>CAWENG010000012.1:0-171490 GCA_963810515.1 uncultured Acidobacteriaceae bacterium | reverse complement strand
GTCGATGTGAAGGAACCGGTTTCGGACAATGAGGTCATACCGTCCGACAAGAACCATCTTCATTTCGGCCGCGGCCAGACCGAGACCACCCTCGATCTGCCGCCGGGCCGGCATACGCTCCAGCTGGTCCTCGGCGACGCTAAGCACTGGCCGTTCGTGCCGCTATTGGCATCGCAAAAGATCGAAGTGACGGTGGTGTCGCCGCACGCCAAGAAGAAACATCACCGCCATCACTATTATTGAACGGCCAAGTTCTGCCGCGCCTCGCGAACGGCTTAAACGGCGAAGGATTTGTCCGGGCGGGTCTTCACGGTCGCGGCGGACGATCGGAGGGAGTGGATCGCCGATCGCGCCGAAGCCGGTCGCGTGCCGCCGCGCGGCTTTCCGAAGAGCAATAGATTTCGGCGAGCACGTGTGCTATAGTCTAAATATCAACGTGTCATTAATTTGATTTTTACGAGCCAATTTTAGCACTTATCTTAAAGTGTCAAAAATATTAATGTAATATAGGGCCGCTTTTCCTTTCGGATGTTTCCGCAGAAAAGTCTATAAAATCACTGTCTTCTTCGGCAGCAGCGGTAGCATGAACGTTCTGAGGGTTTCTCAGCCCTTTGTCAGCAAGTAATGGTTGAGAAAATTCTTTTTCAAAAGCGTTAATAAATTGGACGCTTCTATTAATGAGCTTCTACGGCCAACCTGATTGGCGATAGGCTGGGATTTCGTTTGCAATGATCGGCGACCACGACGTTTATCATCGCTAGCGGCGGCGATCCGCGGCTACGCGTGTGCGGAGCGCCGCAGGAATAGCAATCGTTTGATGTTGTAAACGATGTTCGCCAGTCCGATCTTCGTCGTCGCCCGAGCAATCCCGATGGTGCGGATGAACAGGTCCATCCGATCCTTTTGGGCAGCGAAGACATGCTCGACCCTGGAGCGGATTTTGGACTTGACGTTGTTGGCGCGGCGGGTCGCCGCCGGCATGGCGCGACCTTTTGGCTTTTTGCGATGGACGCGGCTGACAAAGCCGTTCTTTTCCATATACTCTTCGTTGGCCTTCGAGCGATAGGCCGTGTCGGCCCAGACGCCGCTCGCCGTGTTGGTCTTGTCGAGAAGCCCTTCGCGCAGACGCGCGCCCTCGTAGGCGGCGGCGTCCGTCGCGCTCCATTTGCGGATAGGCCGAACCGCGATCGATCGAGATGTGGTTTTGATAACCGAAGACCGGAATCGCCATATCGACCGGCGGCGTCGAGCCATCCTCTCGCGGCTTGGCCTTGGTGAACTTCACCGTCCACCGCGCGTCGCGATCCTTTTGACGCAGTTTCGCGGGTTTGTCCTTCCACTTGTCCGGGACGCGCCCTTCCTTGATCGCCTTTTTCTCCTCCTCCGTGTTGCGCTGGCGTGGCGCAGCGATCAGGCTGGCGTCGACGATTTGGCCGGACATGGCGATATAGCCGGATTCGCGCAGGATAGCGTCGAAGCGGGCGAACAGGGTTTGAATGGAGTCGGCGCGGGTCAGCTTTTCCCGAAACAGCCAGATCGTGCGGGCGTCCGGCACGCGATCGGGCAACCCCAGTCCCAGAAACCGCATGAACGACAAGCGATCATTGATCAGGAACTCGGTCCGCTCATCCGACAGATTGTTCGTCGCCTGAATGACCAGGACCTTGAACATCATCACCGGATCGAACGGCGGACGGCCGCCCTGGGCGCCGTCCGAATAGGCGAGCGCCTTGTTCAGCTCATCGCGAAACACCTCGAAATCCACGGCGCTTTGAAAGGCTTCGAGTTGATCCCCGAGATCGCTCAACCGCTTCAATCGATTATCGATATCGAAAAATCCGGGCTGGCCACGCATCGAATCATCTCCAATCCAACGGAGACGATGGAATCAAAAATAGCGGAAATTCGCCAGGTTTTTAGAAGCGTCCAATTTGCTATTCTGGCGCACAGCTTGAAAAACGGCCCATTCTCTAAAATTGTCAATATACAAAGATTTGCTTTTTACAGCCGAACTCATATGGTCGATTATATAGTCCACGTCATCATTTATCGCCGCAACACAAATATTATATTTCTGGGAAGTTGCAGTCCAGTCCTCAGTCGATAGTATCTTCTTCGCTTCTTCAATATTACCTGACAACTTTTCGGCATTTGCGTTGTTAATTACCATTTGCCTTTTAATAGAATCTGACCCATGCCTTGGCCGCTTTTTCTGATCTTTTTTATCTCATTTAAGCCGAATTGCAAAATTGTGGACGCCAACTTATGTCTCTCATTTTCTATTAGTCTATACGCGATCTGATCTAACCTCACGTAGGCCGGCTCTACATCCTTTGGAAAGAGATTGATCCAAACAAAGTGAACCAATTTATTGCCGAGCTCAAGAATAATCTCTACAGACTTTTTATAGTATTTGGGGTCTATGACGAGTGCATCCCCTAAGACGGCCTCTTTGATATCATGTCCGTTATCCTTGCAAATCTTTAGATATTTATCCGAGACTTTTCCACCAGCATGAGTAAAAAGATTTCGGCGCTCGCAAAGCTCAATAAAGTCAGGCCAGACACCCGATTTACCGCGAAACGGTTTGTTCAATGTCTTTTCTATCCACTCTACCGGTTCCGAATGGTTTTTCCACATAATACTTTCGACTTCTTTTTCAATTACCCGCTCGCGCGCTGCATCTAGTGTCCCGACTCTCAATTGCCATCAAATAACTCATGCGGCCTCGGCTTTTGCGAGGGCGACGCGGGCGCGGTTGATTTTGGAGAGGATTTCGGCGCCGGCGGCCTTCCACTTGTAGGGCTTTGGATTGGCGTTGCGCTCGGCAAGATACGCCTTGATATCACGCACCAGTTCGTTGACCGAGGCGAAGCTGCCGGCGCGGATCACATCGCCTGTCAGGTCGGCAAAGAAGCGCTCGACCAGATTGAGCCATGATGAAGACGTCGGCGTGAAGTGCATCTTGAAGCGCGGATGCTTCTCTAGCCACGCGCGAACCTTTGGATGTTTATGCGTGGCGTAGTTGTCCGCGATCAGATGCAGCTCAAGGTCGGGGGGCGTGTCGCGATCAATCTGCTTGAGAAAGCGCAGCCATTCGACGTGCGTGTGGCTCGCCTCGGTGCGAGCGATCAGCGTGCCGGTCAATTGGACAAGAGCGGCAAACAAAGTGACTGTGCCATGCCGCGTATAGTCGTGCGTCATCGTGCGTGCGCGTTTGGGCGCCAGCGGAAGCCCGAGCTGCGTGCGTTCGAGCGCCTGGCATTGGCTTTTCTCATCGCAGCACAACACGAGGGCTTTGGTCGGCGGATCGAGGTAGAGCCCGATCACGTCCCAGAATTTCTCTTCGAATTTCGGATCATTCGAGAGTTTGAAGGTTTTCAGGCGATGCGGCTTCAAATCGTTTTTCGACCAGATGCGTTGAACCGTGCTTGGCGAGACGCCGGCGTGACGGCTCATCGAGCGGATGCTCCAGCGGATCTTACCTTGCGGCGGCCGTGTCGCCTCGGTGACGACGCGCGCCACCTTCGCCTCCGAGATCGATGGCTTGCGGCCGCGACCTGGCTTGTCGTCGAGAGCTGCGAGGCCCGATGTCTCGAAACGCACAGACCACAGTGAAACGCGCTTGGGCGTTGTCTTCAGGCGCTCAGCGACAACTTCGACGCCCACGCCGGCGAGCCGCAGCAGAATGATGTTGGCGCGTTCCTTGTCTCGCGCGCCGATGGCGCTCGACCGCGACCGGCGACGAAGTTCTTTCACGACATTCGGCTCAGCGTACAGTCGCTTGATTGGCCGCGCCATCCCAGCAATCCTCCCTGCAAATCACATCGCAAGCAGATATTAGTCGATATTTGCGACCCAGGACACTAGCGAACCAATCTCAAATAATTCCTTCAGAGAAATGTTCTGCGCCGATGCAGAAAGCAGTTCCGGGCGAGCATGGAATATCGCCTTTACGAGGTTAGACAAAAAAAGGTCATATGCACTCACTAAACCAAGTATAAGCATGCTAGGTAGACCAACTAACGCTCGGGACGTCGCATCCAATTTTTCGAGACGTGCATAAAACTTGCTTAGATGAGCTACGCTTATCCTGTATGATTCGAATTCGTCACTTTCGTCATCTAATAGATCGCCATATTCTTTCGCAAATTTCCTGAGCAATTTGTCATCCAAAAAGGGGACCGCTACTGTTAAACCGTCCAAGTAATAATGGTATACTCCGGTGAAACAAATCAATTGTTTTCTGAAAATCTAACGATACCTGAGAAAAATATTTTCGTCGGCCGCGTCTTGTTCTTTTGGGGCCTTTCGAGGGCCTCTTGCTGCCAGACCAGTTGAGAATTTTGACTTTATCCTCCGAAATAATCATAGACTTCATAAGGTCTTTTTTTCTGTCAATTTTAAACTTTACGAAAAAGTATTTGTTTGGATCATCCATATTTATGCCTCGACAAAAGAAAGTTCTTAGAGAAATTCGTAGGAAAGGTAGTGTGTTAAGGCCGGTTCGCCGGGCCACGGCTTCGCTACCCACGTACTCCCAACCTTTCATCTTGAGCCGCTCCTGCAGAGGAAACTCTCCTTGTGGTCATCTTCTGTACGCCCTCGACCCAATAGCCGGGTAAGAGCCGCGGCAAGCCTGATTGGGCGCGCGCCCAATAACTATTGTCGAATTGCCGAACCGTCAAAGCCTCACTGACGCGTCGCGGAGGCGGAAAATTCGTGCAAGATCGTGTCTGTTCAATTCGATGTGAGGATGCCCTCCGCCCGCAGCGTGCCGGAGCATTGCCCGATCGAGGTCACGCCGTTCTGATATTCGGCGATATACTGATTTGAGCAGGTTCCGCCGATAAGCTGGCCGCCGCCGGCGACCTCACATGGGGATGTCCGAGTCAAGGGGTGTGAGATTCAGTGGCACATGAGCAAAACTCCGTTGGCTGGTGCGGCATCCAAGGTCTGAGCCCAATTCCATGATCTGGTCGTTTCCGCACCAGATCAACCTCACATTCGGTCGCCGCGCAATGCGGCTGCACCAATATCCCGCTTGCGGCGGGTAGGGCTCAGGAAGACGAAACCATTCTTGTAATCGGCTGTTCAAGCCATGTCGACCGTCGGTTCGTCCACCTGGATCCGCCGAGACTGATCGGGTCTCGGTAGTTGGCGTATACTCTTCAGATATTTTATTTCTTCAGATCATCTATGAGACAGCCTTCATCACGGCGCCTTCGACGACGACGCCGGCGGTCACATATTTCCAGAGCGCGACCAGCAGTTTGCGCGCCAGCGCGACGATCGTCGTCTTGCGCAGGCGTCCGCCATTGCGTTTGACGCGTTCCTTGAACCATTGCGCCAGCGCCGAATTCGGCTGATGTCGCAACCACAGCCAGGCGAGTTGGATCATCTTGTCCCCAGCCGCGGATTGCCGGCTTTCGACACGCCTTGCTCGCGCGCGACGGATCCGCTTTGCCAGGGCGTCGGCGCCAGCCCGCCGTAGGCCGCGATCTGCCTTCGGTTGGCGAAGCTCCGGCAGAGCCCCTCCGACCATACAACGGCGGCAAATTCCGCGCCGATCCCTCTCAGATGGAACAACATCGCCTGTGGCGCTGACATTCCTTCGGTCTCCGTCGCCGGGGTGAGCAGGGCGTCCCGCTCAGCCTCGACGGCCTTGATCTGCCCGAGCAGCAGCTCGAGTTGATCGAGCTCTCGGCCGATCTGACCCTTGAGATGCGGCGGCAAGGGACGGCCATCGCCTGTCTTCAGCTCGTCGAGCCGTTGGCGTCGATTGCGCCGCAGCGGCTCGTAGCCGGAGACACCCTGGAAGAATAGTAATCCTTTGATCCGGTTGACGTGCTGGATCCGCTCGACTGTCAGCGTCTTGCGCTCACGGCAAAGACGGCGGCGGTCTTCGTCTTCGGGCGTCGGCGCCCTGAGCATGGCGCAGACACGCGGTTCGCCGCGTTTGTACGCCAGTAGCGCGCGCACCAAAGCCTCGCCGTCGATCCTGTCGGTCTTGGGCCGCCGCCGGCGGCGTGACTCCTGCCGTGTCGCGAACTCCACCTGCCGCTCGTGTTGCGGGGTGACGCCGCGAACCCCCGTCGTCGCGTTGTGCCACCACTGCTGCTGCAGCAGGAACGCCTGTTGGAACGCGTTATAGGGCCAGGATTTCCACGCCTCGCCCGCAAACCGTTTGTCGTGCGGCAGCGGCTCGATGCAGCACTCGCCTTTGCCGCCGCTGACGGCGCACGAGGCCATGTAGCGCCCAAGCCGCATCCACTTGCGAAGCGCCTTCTGCCAGAGCTGGCTCTGCTTGCCGGGCGCCGCCGCCAGGTGAACCAGCCAATCGAAGTAGGCTTCCGCCACGGCCGCGGGCGAAAGACCCAGCGTCGTCCGGGAAACGGCGTAGTTGATCGTGCGGTCGACGACGTCGGCGAAATGGTGCGAGGGATCGCCTTCATCCGTGTCGAGAGGCGGCCTCGCAGCCTGAAGCGCTCATCGAACGCGCCGCCGAACTCGGCATGCCCGCCATCGCGCTTGCCGACCGCAACGGCCTCTACGGCGCGGCGCGCTTCCACACCGCGGCAAACGCAGTCCGGCGTCAAGGCGCACATCGGCGCGGAGATTGCCGTCTCGTCCTTCGGCAACCGGCTCACGCCGCCGGCTGGCTGCCGCATCAGTTCCCCGCCGAGCCGCCGCGCCTGCTGCTGCTCTGCGCATCGCAAACCGGCTATCAGAATCTCTGCCAGCTCATCACGCGCTTCAAGATGCGCGAAGCCACCAAGGCCGAAGGCGCGGCGACGCTCGAAGATCTCGAAGAATTTTCCGCCGGGCTGATCTGCCTGACCGGCGGCGACGAAGGACCGCTGGCCGCAGCGCTCGCGCAGCGGCGGCAGAGATGCGCGCGCGCAAGATCGCCGACCGGCTCGCATCCATCTACGGCCGCGGCAATCTCTATCTCGAACTGCAGCGCCATCAGCAGCGCGAAGAAGAATGCCGCAACCAGTCGCTGCTCGCGCTCGCGTCTCGACTCAGCCTGCCGGTCATTGCCACCAACGGCGTGCGCTACGCAACGGAAAAAGACCGCGAGATGCTCGACGTGTTCACCGCCATCCGCCATCACACCACGCTCGACAAGGCGGGCCGCCTGCTCGCTGCGCAACTCCGCGCGGCATCTGCGCACGGCGCGCGAGATGGCAGCGCTCTTCCGCGATATTCCCGAGGCCATCGCCAACACGCGCATCGTGAGCGAGCGGCTCGACTTCACGCTCGACAATCTCGGCTACGAGTTTCCGCATTACCCGGTGCCCGAAGGCGAGACCATGGACAGCTTTCTGGCCAAGCGCGTCGAAGAAGGCGTGCGCAAGCGCTACGGCTCGCCGGCCAAGCGGCATCTGCTCGACAAGGCGCGCGCGCAGGTGCAGCACGAGCTCGCGCTCATCGCCAAGCTCGGCTTTGCCGGATACTTCCTCATCGTCTGGGACATCATCCGCTACTGCCAGCAGCACGGCATTCTGGTGCAGGGGCGCGGCTCGGCGGCCAACTCCGCCGTCTGCTACGCGCTTGAAATCACCGCCGTCGATCCGGTCGGCATGGAGCTGCTGTTCGAGCGATTTCTGAGCGAGAACCGCGGCGAGTGGCCCGACATCGATCTCGATCTGCCCTCGGGCGACCAGCGCGAGCAGGTGATCCAGTACGTCTACGAGCGCTACGGCGCGCTGGGCGCGGCCATGACCGCCAACGTCATCACCTATCGCGGCCGCTCGGCGGCGCGCGAAGTGGGCAAGGCGCTGGGCTTTGAAGAGGAGCAGCTCGCGCGGCTCTCCAGCCTGGTGGGCCACTGGGAGTGGCGCGGCGCGAACGACACGATGGCGCGCCACTTCGAGCAGGCCGGCTTCGACATTCGCCATCCGCGCATTGCGCGCTATCTCGACCTCTGCATGCGCATGCAGGACCTGCCGCGCCATCTCGGCCAGCACTCCGGCGGCATGGTCATCTGCGCCGGGCATGTTGAATCGCGTCGTCCCCATCGAGCGCGCCTCCATGCCGGGCCGCACCGTGGTCCAGTGGGACAAGGAAGATTGCGCCGACCTGGGCCTCATCAAGGTGGACCTGCTGGGCCTGGGCATGATGGCCGTGCTCAAGGACTCGCATCGAGCTGATCCCGCGCCACTACGGCAAAGCAAGTTGACCTGGCCGCGCTGCCCGAAGATCCGCTGGTCTACGAGACGCTGTGCAAGGCCGACACCGTGGGCATGTTCCAGGTGGAGAGCCGCGCGCAGATGGCCTCCATTCCGCACAATGCGCCCGCGCGCTTTTACGATCTGGTCGTGCAGGTGGCCATCATCCGGCCCGGCCCCATCGTGGGCAAGATGATGCACCCCTACATGCGCCGCCGCCAGGGCAAGGAGCAAGTCACCTATCCGCATCCCTCGCTGGAGCCGGTGCTCAAGCGCACGCTCGGCGTGCCGCTCTTTCAGGAGCAGTTGCTGCGCATGGCGATGACCGTCGCCAGCTTCACGGGCGCGGAGGCCGAAGAGCTGCGCCGCGCCGTGGGCATGCGCCGCTCGATGCAGCGCATGAAGGACCTGGAAGGCCGCCTGCGCGCCGGCATGACGCGCAACGGCATCGGCCCGGAGGCGCAGGACAACATCGTGCAGGGCATCTCTTCGTTCGCCATGTACGGATTTCCCGAGTCGCACGCGGCCAGCTTCGCGCTGATCGCCTATGCCTCGGCCTATCTCAAGGTGCATTATCTCGCGGCCTTCACCTGCGGCCTGCTCAACAACCAGCCCATGGGCTTCTACTCGCCGGCGGTGCTGGTTAAGGATGCGCAGCGCCACGGCCTGCGCGTGCGGCCTATCGACGTGCAGCGGTCTGAATGGCTGTGCACGCTGGAAGCGGAGCCGGATGGCTCGCTCTCGCTGCGCATCGGCTTGAACTATGCCAAAGGACTGCGGCAATCGTCGGCAGAGGCGCTGCTCGCGGCGCGCAAGCCGAGATGGCAGCTTTCGCATCCGTCGACGATCTTGCTGCTGCGCGTTCCCGCGCTCAACCGCAAAGAACTTGTCGCGCTGGCCCGCATTGGCGCGCTAACTCGCTGGGCGAAGTGGAGCATCGCCGCGATGCGCTCTGGCAGGTGGAGCAGGCAGGCCGTCCGGTTGGGCCCTTGCTGCGCAGCGAACACGCAGTGCCACCGAAAGCAGCCCGGCAGCTATACCGCTCAGGCAGATGACCACCGACGAGCGCCTCGCCGCCGACTATGCCGGCACCGGCCTCACCACCGGCCCGCATCCCATGGCCTATCACCGCGCGGCGCTGCGCCGCGAAGGCATTCTCTCTGCGGACGATCTTGATCGCACTGCGGCAGCAACCGATCCGTCCGCATCGCCGGATGCGTCATCGCGCGCCAACGGCCCGGCACGGCCAAGGGCTTCGTTTTCCTCTCGCTCGAAGACGAAACCGGCATCGCCAACGTCATCATTACGCCCGATGTTTTCGAGCGCGACCGCATCGTCGTCACGCGCAGCCGCTTCCTGCGCATCGAAGGCCCGCTGCAGAATCAGGACGGCGTGATCCACGTCAAAGCTCAGCGCATTGCGCCTCTCGACATCACCACCGCCAACATCGGCTCCCACGACTTCCACTGACCCCTAAGTTCTGTGTCCTCGAGAGCGACAGTTACAGCATGGGAGTTGTTGCACAATCTGAGCCATTGCGAGCAAACCTGTTCGCAAAGCGCTGCTTTTCCACATTCGGGCACACGGCATCCACCGGCGCTCGGTGGCGCCCGGTGCGCTAGGCTTGAAAGCGGAATGACGGTTTGCTCGATTTGCGATGGAGTGGGTCTGGTGCGGGTGGTGGACGCGGCCGGGAGCTGGGTTTCGCGGCCGTGCCGGTGCCAGGAACTGGAGCGCGAGGGACGCCGCCTGGCCGCGGCGCAGATTCCCGAGCGCTACCGGGACTGCACGCTGGATACCTTTGAGATTTATCACGAGGCCGACCGCTCGCTGCAGGAAGCGCTGCTGACGGCGCGGAGGTTTGTGGAGGAGTATCCGGCGGGGACCGCCGGCAAGGGTCTGCTCTTCGTCGGGTCGTCGGGCGTGGGCAAGACGCACCTCGCCGTGGGCGTGCTGCAGCGGCTGGTGCGGGAGCGCGGCGTTAAGGGGTTGTTCTGCGACTATCGCGAGCTGCTGAAGAACATCCAGAACAGTTACAACCCCGAGGTAAAGACGACGGAGCTTGAGCTGCTGAAGCCGGTGTTTGCGGCGGAGGTGCTGGTGCTGGACGACCTGGGCGCGCAAAAGCCGAACGAATGGGTTTGGGACACGGTGGCGCTGATCCTGAACACCCGGTACAACGATCGCCAGTCCACCGTCATTACTACGAACCACGAGGATTTGCCCGCCGCAAGCGGAGAGCTGACCGAAACCCAGCGCGCGGCGCGCAAGCAGACATTGGGCGACCGTATCGGTGACCCGATGCTGTCGCGGTTGGCGGAGATGTGCATCCGCGTGAAGATGACAGGGAAGGACTGCCGGAAGCAGATCAAGCAGGCGCGGTTCGGGTGAAGCGGCTTGCGTATCGCTTAGATACTCACCCCGAGGAAAGACGGGGTAAAGAGACTACGCGATGATTCCGGCGCTTAGGAAGGCTCGGGCAGCGCCTGCAGCGCAAAAGTAACGATCTTGGTTTCCCCTGGGGCAAAAAGCCGGAATCCTGAGCCAAGAGTCACGGTATGATTGCCGTAACGATCCTCATGGGGAATGATTTCATGCAAAAGTACCTGGACGCCTTTAGCCTCACCGCTTTGGTCGCGCTCCTGGGATTTACCGGTTTTGCTCTGTACGGCCCAGTCCAGCTGCCCGACCATGTCCCCACGCATTTCGATGCGCTTGGCCGCGCGGACGCATGGACCACGCTATCCTCGTTTGAGACGTTGCCCTTCATTGCCGTGATCGCGTACGTCGTGCTGAGCGTCATGACGGCATTTTCCTGGCTTGCCAGAGATGCAGCCGAAAAGAACCCCGAAGATGTGCCTGGAATCGAGACGACTCTTTTTAAGTTGATCAAATGGGTCAAAGCAGAGTTGCTCGGGGTGTTTGCCTACATCCAGATCTCTTCAATTCAGGCAGTACGGCGCGAGGAACTGACATCTTCGTCGCTCGCCTGGTGGATACTGCTGACAGCTCTCTTAGTGACGATTGTGTGGCACGTTACAGAGATGTTTCGCGCAGTGCCGTCGAGCGCGTAGTGTATTGATTCCGCAGGAGAAAGAATGACCAAGCCTGTCAAAGAGAGCGCCAGCAGGCCCAGAATCGCCCCGAGAACCACGACGTAACAAAAGGTGTACAATCTCGCTCGTGGGTACAGGTCCGCAACTTGTCCGTCCTTCGCCGCCAACGGAGCGCAATTGGCTGCCTGTGGCTGTTGCCGTGGCGATTGTTTTAGCCGTTGCGGGCGGATTGGTGCTCATCTTCGAACACGGGAAGAGCGAGCCCAAAGCAACACCGATCTCGGCGGCGCTGGATCCCTACGCGGGCAACCTGACAATCAGCAATCTGGCGATGAGCGAATCGTCAACCCTGTCTGGCGGCAAGGTGACCTACCTGGATGGCCGCATCGCCAACCAAGGCAATCGGACGGCAACGGGAATCACCGTGCAGGTGCTGTTTCGCGATCCGGCGCACGAAGTAGCGCAGAACGAAACGCAGCCGCTCGAGATCATCCGGACGCGCGACCCGTATGTCGATGTCGAGCCGCTCAGCGCCGCTCCGCTGAAGCCGGGTGAGGCAAAAGACTTCCGATTGATCTTCGACACGGTGGCTCAGGACTGGGACGGCGCCTTCCCCGAGATTCGGGTCATCCATGTAGAGACGAAATAGCCCCTGGCTCGATGTGGAGACGAAAAAACCTCTGGACTCTAAATTAGGTTGAGGCAAAGTGGGGCCTTGGCTTTCCTTACAGAGTAGAAAGTGCGCGATCGTGCAAAAATTACCCGGCAACCGGGGTGGTCTTTTGCGCTCGATGGCCTGCTGTACGCGCTATTTTCCTGATTTGCGACCATAATTTTCAACTAGATAGAGTTCCACCATCAGGTTGCGCCTCATCTTTGGCAGTCCCATTGCAATTGTTAAGGGCGAGTGGATAAGAACGCTCACCGCGCCGGTGACTTTCCAAGAAGCCGCGCCGCACCATAAAAGGGGGTCAAAATCGTGAAAATATCCAAAAATGTTTCGACCTTGTTCCCGCGCCAGCTTGCCGTACTTACGCTGGCATCTGCAATTGCAATCCCCGTTTGGGCGCAGGACCAGGCACAAACATCGGATCTGCGGAGTATTCCCAGAACACCCCTCCTTCGGCGGATCAAGCAGCAGCCCTCCCCCGCCGACGATCAGCCGCTGACCCACGCAGAAGGAGGGGTTCTGGGGCCGCGTCTATCCCTTTGCCCGCAAGAAGTGGGTGAAGAAGCAGACTCGATCCGATCAACGACCGGCTGACCGAACTGGATGAAGTGAACGCCAAGAACGCGCAGCGACATCAAGGATGTGGATGCGCGGGCGCAGGCGGGCATCCAGAAGGCGCAGTCCGCGGCCGACGCGGCCAACCAGCTGGCGATGGCCGCCAATCACGCAGGCGCAGAACGCCAGCAACACTGCGCAAGCAGGCATCGACCCACGTGGACCAGATGCAACACCACGGTGAACGGCCTCGACCAGTATCACCAGATCACCGACGCTGAGATCAAGTTCCGCGACGGAAGCCCGGTGCTGACCGCCGATTCCAAGGCGAAGCTCGATCAGACTGGCCTCGAGCCTGACCGGCCGCGATGGCTACATCCTGGAAATGGAAGCGCACTCGCCGGCGGCGGGCAGCGCAGGCATTCAGAGTTCCGAGCGCTTGGCGGAAGCAGTCAAGCGCTATCTTGTAACCGAACACCAGATTCCCGTCTACCGCATGCACTCCGTGGCCCTCGGCAACGAGACGATGGCCTGAACTGCCGGCGATCAAGACTCAGAAGCCGGAGCGGGTAAGAACCAGCAGCGTGCATCTGCGGTTGATGGAAAACAGTTTGGCGGCCCGGGCAGCAGCGTCACCCCAAAGCGCTCCTGCCGCAGCTGGCGCGGAGCAGCCGTAAGTTCGCGGCCATCCTCCCCCGAGGCTCTGCTCGCGCGCCAACGGCCACCCCGCCGTAAGGCCGCCAACCAAGCTCTCGCAACGCGAGAGAACCAAGGCAACTTGGCCCCCGTCAAAAACGGGGGCCGTTTTTTGGTGTGCCGAGCATGTTTAGCAGCTTTGGGGTGCAAGTCCCCTTCACATCCTGATGGAGGAGAAGTGATAGCGAAGCGCCAGGGCATCGCCGCGAGGCGCGGCCTGAAAGCAGCGTGGAGCAAAGACGCGAGCCGATGGACAAGAACCGGATATGAGGCATACGGCGCCGGACGAGCGGGCCAATGACCGCGAAGTCCATATCCATCAAGGGCGCTGGTTGTAAATTCGGCGGTTGCGCGTTGAAGGCGGTTGAACTTACCTCGGGAGGTCTGTCGCATGTCCCGGAATCGGGACTGAGGGTGGAGCAATCCGCACTGACCGTGCGGCAGAAGTCAGCAGCGGGCATAGTAGTCGCGCAAGCGGCGAAGGCCCAAACGGAAGGAAGCGGCAAGTAGGCGGCGCGACTCGATGAGCGGCAAGCGGCAGAATAACCAGCTTCGGCTGGCCTTTGGCGAGGAGGGGCGGAGTGAAGCTCCAAAGGCTCCTGGCGAAGGGTCCGAAACGCACACGGCGAAGCGCATGAACGAAAGCCCGGCTAAGAACCATGAACAACTGATGGAAGAGGTCTGCGGGCGGGAGAACTGCTTGCAGGCCTTGAAGCGAGTGAAGTCCAACAAGGGCAGTCCGGGCATCGACGGCATGACGGTGGATGCGCTGACTGTTTACTTGAAGGAGCACTGGCCAGCCATCCGCGAGCAACTTCTTGCAGGGACTTATAAGCCGTATCCAGTGAAGCGGGTAGAGATACCCAAGCCGGACGGAGGGGTGCGTCAGCTGGGCATCCCGACGGTGCTGGACCGCATGGTGCAGCAGGCGGTGATGCAGGTCTTGCAAGGTAGGTGGGATGCGGAGTTTTCCGAACACAGTCACGGGTTCCGGCCCGGACGCTCGGCGCATCAGGCGGTAGCCAAGGCACAGAAGTACATAGCCGAAGGCCGCCGCTGGGTGGTTGATCTCGACCTGGAAAAGTTCTTCGACCGGGTCAACCACGACAAGCTGATGGCAGCCGTAGCGCGGCGGGTCGTGGATAAGAGGATGCTCAAGTTGATCCGGGCGTTCCTCACCGCGGGGGTGATGAAAAACGGGCTGGTGAGTCCGGTGGATGAAGGTACGCCGCAAGGCGGTCCTTTATCGCCGCTGTTATCGAACCTCGTGCTCGACGAACTTGATCGGGAACTGGAGCGGCGCAAACACTGCTTCGTGCGGTATGCGGACGACTGTAACATCTACGTGCGCAGCCGGCGGGCAGGGGAGCGTGTGAAGCGGAGCATCACCGACTTCATCACGCGGCGGCTCAAGCTCAAGGTCAATGAACAGAAGAGCGCGGTAGCTCGACCGGTGGAGCGCAAGTTCCTCGGCTTCAGCTTCACCCTACGAGAAGCCAAACGGCGTATCTCCGCCAAGGCCATCGTGCGGTTCAAGCAGAAGGTGCGGGAGCTTACGAGCCGGACGCGGGGTATCAGCATCGAGCAGATGACGAAGGAACTGGCCAGCTACTTGCGTGGTTGGAAGGGGTACTTCGGCTTCTGCGAGACGCCCTCAGTGCTGGGAAATCTGGATCAATGGACGCGGCGAAGGCTGCGAACCGTGATCTGGAAGCAATGGAAACGCGGCAAGGTGCGGTTCGCCAAACTGTGTGCGTCAGGCGTGAACAAGGATCTGGCCGCTAAAACGGCCGGAAGTGCTCATGGCCCATGGCATATAGCGAACAGCCGCGCCCTGAGCTATGCGTTGCCCATCGCCTACTTCGACGCGCTTGGAGTTCCACGGTTGTTCACCGGTCCTTAGCTCATTCTTTCCGAACCGCCGGATGCGGACCCGCATGTCCGGTGGTGTGGCAGGGGAGAGCAGGCGACTGCTCCCCCTATGCCGATTTTAAACTCATTGACCAAGGACCGGCACGATGCCGTAGCCGCGTCCGATACGTTCTAACGTGGGTTATAATTTCGATTGTGGAGGGCGGCGATGATCAAGCTCAAGGTGACAACCATAGGGAACTCGGCGGGGATCGTTCTGCCGAGAGAGGCCTTGGCGCTGCTCAAGGTCGAAAAAGGGGATTCGGTCTTCCTGACCGAGTCGCCAGACGGGGTCCGGATCACGCCCTACGACCCCGAATTTGAAGAAGACATGGCTCTCGCCCGTCAAGTGATGCGCAAGCGCCGCGACCTGCTTCGCGAACTCGCAAAATGACATCTCGAACATGGAGATGGATCGGTGCCGCCTCCGTGCTCGCGATTCATGATGAGCAGATTGCGGAGCACGGCGGCCTTGCAGGAACACGCGAGTTGCCGCTCTTGCAATCGGCGCTGGCGCGGCCGCAAAACCCCGACGCATACGGAAAACCAGATATCGCGGACCTCTCTGCTGCTTATGCCGCAGGCATCGCCCGCAATCACGCGTTTGTCGATGGCAACAAGCGCACTGCATGGGTCGTGGCTGAAATCTTTCTGCTTAAGAACGGCTACGAACTGATCGCGAGTGACCAGGACGGAGTAACGACCATGCTCGCCGCCGCGGACGGCACGATGTCTGAGCGAGAGCTCGCTGTCTGGCTCCGCACGTACATCCGGCCGTATGAGACGAAGTGAGCCCTCACAAGCGCCGCTTCTCCGAATCCAAATTCGCACAAGATCCAAATTCGCACAAAGAGTGCATTTCACCTCCGATCCCACTGTAGTTTTCTGGGACCTCCCTGGCGAACGGAGGAACACCATGCGCTTCGGCTACGCTCCTTCGGGACGGCTGAGGGGTTTTCGAGCGGGTGAGTCACGGGGAGCAGCGCGCAGGTACTGGGTCGGCCAACTTGCCGGTTCACCCAGCGCAGTCGCGGCATGGGCAGGCCAATATGGATCGCGCAGCAGCTCGCGTCCCAGTAGCACCAGGTCGGCTTTACCCTCGGCGACAATGGCGTCGGCCTGGGCGGGATCGGTAATGAGGCCCACGGCGGCTGTGGCGACGCCGGCTTCCTTGCGGATGCGCTCGGCAAAGTGCGCCTGAAAACCGGGACCGGCGGGAATGCGGGCGTTGGGGATTTGGCCGCCTGACGAGACATCGACGAGATCGACTCCATGCTGGCTAAAGTGCCGGGCGAGTTCGACAGACTCATCGGGGGACCAGCCGCCCTCCGCCCAGTCTGTTGCGGAAATGCGGACAAAAAGCGGCAGGTGTTCGGGCCACTCGGCGCGAACAGCATCGACGACCTCCAGCGCGAGGCGGGTACGGTTTTCGAGGCTGCCACCGTAGGCATCCGTACGGTGATTGGCGAGCGGCGAAAGGAACTGATGCAGCAGGTAGCCGTGGGCAGCGTGAATCTCGACGAAATCGAAGCCTGCAGCAAGCGCACGCCGGGCAGCGAGGGCAAAGGCGCTAACCACATCGGCGATTCCCGCCTGATCGAGCGGGTGGGGCACGGCGTAGTCGGGAGCGAAAGCAAGCGCGCTGGGCCCTACTGGCTGCCAACCGCCCTCCTCAGGCAGCAAGAGGCGCTCGCCTGCAAAGGGCACGGCCATGCTGCCTTTTCGGCCGGCATGGGCTAGTTGAATGCCGGCGTGGACGCCCTGGGAGTGAAGAAAACGGACGATTTGCTCCAGCTTGGGAATATGGGCATCCTTCCAGATGCCTAGATCGCCACAGGAGATGCGCCCCTCGGGAACGACAGCGGAAGCCTCGAAGATCACCAGGCCAGCGCCGCCCTGCGCACGGCTTCCGAGATGGACCAGATGCCAGTCATTGGCAAATCCGTCTTGAGAAGAGTATTGGCACATGGGTGAGACGCCGATGCGGTTCGAGAACGTAACTGTACGAAGCTGGAAGCTCGAAAGAAGAGGATGCGACATGGTGGCCTGGTCCTTTGCTGAAAAAAACAGGAGAAACTTAACACGATAGATGCCGGAATGCGCGAACGGATGCAAAGCGGAGTTCCGCTCACCTTCTCACGCTACAATGCTTCTATCTGCCGAATGGAGGGTTCCATGGGATTTTTGACGCGCAGGATGGTTTTGGCGGCGCTGGCGCTGGCAATTGGCGCCGGGGTTTCATCCTCATTATTGGCGCAGGGCGCGCCGCCGCAGAGCGCAGCCGGCCAGCCCTACACCATCGAGTACTACTACAAGTGCCAGTGGGGCCACCAACAGGAGTTCCTGGATCTGTTTCTGAAGAACCACTACCCGCTGCTCAAGAAGATTCAGGCGACGGGACGGATTCTCTCGTTGAAGATCGAGTCGCCGGCGTATCACACCACCGAGGACGGCCGCTGGGACTATCGCGTGACCATCGTCTACAAAGATTCCACCGTGGCCACCACTACCAACCCCGACGAAGAGGCGTTCATCAAGGAGCTATGGCCGAACCAGGAGACTTACAAAAAGGAAGAACAGCGGCGCTTTGAGATTCTGCTTGCCCACCAGGATCTGCCAGTGACGGATATAACGCCGAAGTGATGGAGAGCAGGGACCGAGGGACTAAGGGACTGAGGAACTAAGGGACTATAGCTGGTTGCATAAATGGCGCTTTGAAAGGGCACGACTTTAGTCGTGCCGAAAAGGCCAGCAAAATAGCGGGCTTTAGCCCCTGAGGAATGCTTTTCGGCCGCCTCGGAGGATTTATGCAACCAGTTCTAGTCTCTTTTCATTTGCGGACGGCCGATGTGATGCACCCGACGCAACTGACTGCGGAGGCAACGAGGAAGCTGATCTGGATTCCACTGAAGAACGCAGCTTGCGTATGCACGCGGATCAAGGTCGTGAAGATCGCGCCGGAGATTCCGACGCCGAGGACCATGCCAACGTTACGGGAGGTTGCCACAACACCGCTGGCAATGCCTTGACGGTGCTTTGGAGCCGAGCCCATCAGCTTGCTGTTGTTGGGCGCAGCAAAGCAACCGACCCCAAGCCCAGCGGCGCCAATCGCGGTCCCAATGTACGCCAGTGAGGATGCGGGGCCGAGGCGTGAAAGCAGATACATCGCCACCGCCAGCAGCGCCATTCCCAGCGTCGCCGGCCCTCGCGTGCCGACCCGGTCAGAGATCGCTCCGGCCAGCGGCGCGGAGATGACCATCATCAAGGGCAGTACCGTGATCAACAGCCCCGCGCTCGAGGAACTCAACCCGCGCCCCTGGATCAGGTAGAACGGCATCAGGAACGTCATCGCAGTCATGGCAATATAGTTGCAAATCGCGCTCGTGACACCCAGCGAGAATTCCGGCACGCGGAAAAGACTCAGATCGAGCAAAGGAGAGCCGGTGCGGCTTTCAATCAAAACGAAGACCGCCAGTAGCAGGGCCGCTGCGACAAACATCCTCACAATGTACGCCGAGGTCCAGCCGTAGGTGTGCCCCTGGTTCAGGGCAATCAGCATCACTGAAAACGTTGCCAGGAATAACGCTGCACCGGGAAAGTCGAATCGCTCGGGTTTATTAGCCGGTATCTCCCGCGGAATGAACTTTGCGCTCAGCACCAGGGCTACGAGCCCGATGGGCACATTGATATAGAAAACCGCCCGCCAGGTGAATGTGTCCGTCAGCAATCCCCCCAGCGTTGGTCCGATCATGAGGCCCACGTAGACCATGAGGACTTGCAGCCCAAGTACCATTCCGCGCTGTGACTGCGGGAAGGTGCCGGTAAGAATCGCGGGCCCGCTCGAAATGATCATCGAGGCGGCCACCGCCTGCAACGCGCGGAAGAGGATCAGCATCGCGATGCTGGGCGCCAGTCCGCACAAGGCTGAACATGCCACAAACGTGGCAATGCCCCACAAATAAACCGGCTTATGGCCCCGCAAGTCGCCGACCCTTCCCGAGGTGAGCAGGAAGCCGCAGCTCATAAGAAGGTAAATGGCGATCACCCACTCGACAGTGGCAACATCCGTTCCGAAATCGCGCCGGATGGTAGGCAGGGCGATGTTCACGACGCTGCTGTTAATGCTTCCGAGCAGGCTGCCCACGCCAACTGCAACCATCACCTGCCACCTATGGGATAGCTTGCTTTCCATCTGGATTGACTCGCTTGCTATCTGGGCAGACCCGCTCGCCATCATTACCCTCTGTGGTGGTGCCGCTTGTTTGGACACCAATTGCCGTTGCTAAAGTGGGGTGATCTATTCATCAGTGTAGACCGCCAGAAGCTTAAGCTAAAGTGGCTGACGAATGTCCCAATGGCGTGCTGGAAGGGAAAGTTCGGGGATCAGATATCGTCGCGCGCGCGCCATTGCCGCACCAGATCCGCGGCGGCTTCGGGCCAGGCGGGAAATTCGAATTCGAATCCGGCGTCAAGCAGACGGCCGGGGACGGCGCGCCGGCTCTTGAGAACCAGCTCGGGCTCGGTGCGGAGGAAAAACATGCCGACGGCGAGCAGCGGCGCAGGCGCCGGAAGCCCGTTTGGAATGCCCCAGGCTTCGCGCAAGGCACTCATGAATTCGCGATTGGGCAGCGGGCCGGGCGCAGCGAGATTCACCGGGCCCTCAACCTCCTCGTGACCGATGAGGAATTCCAAAGCTCGAGCGTAATCGGCCTCGTGAATCCAGGAGACATATTGCCGGCCGTTGCCCTGCGTACCGCCGAGGCCAACGCGCACGAGATTCAACAACACGGCAAAGACGCTGCCCGGCACGGGGCTGAAGACAAGCGATGTGCGCAGCGCAATCTTACGCGTGCGCGGCGTTTCAATCGCAAAGAATGCGTCCTCCCAATCCTTTGCCAGGCTGACGGTCCAGTTCCACTTCTCCGGCGCGCGCCTCCGCGCCGAGATCATCTCGTTGCCGCCCAGCTCGCCATTTGCCTCGTCCATGTCACGGTCGAGAGAGTGCCGGTAGATGGTTGCCGTCGAGCCGTTCATCCACAGGCGCGGCGGATCGGCGAGCCCTGCAATGGCCTGGTGCAGCAACAGCGTGGGCCCAATGCGCGAGTCGTAGAGCTCACGCCGATTCCGCGCTGTATAGCGGCAGTTAATGTTGCGCCCGGAGAAATGGATGCAGACGTCTGCGCCTTCGAGCGTCTCAACCCAGGGCCCGAGCTGCTTCCCGTCCCAATGGACCGTCTGCCAGGGCGCAGTATAGGGTCCGCGCGTGAGCACTGTGACGCGATGACCGCGCTCCTGGAAGAACCGCGCCAGCATGCGGCCAATCTGGCCGCTGCCCCCGGGAAGGACAATGCGCAGCGCTCGACCAGCGTGAATGTCTGGAGTGCTCATGGAATCAGCGTAACGCGCCGCAGAGCTTTGGCTTGTCTTTATTGCGTACGGAAGCGCGTAGCTCGGACCTCCGCCTATGCCGGACTCAGCGCCTGCGTCCATTCGGCGGCGGAGTCGACGAGCACATCGGGAGGGGTGGCGACGAGGGTTTGCGGCCCGAACCCGAAGGTGCAACCGACCGACCACGCACCGGCATTGCGGGCGGTCTCGACATCCACCTGGCTGTCGCCGATCATCACCGTCTCCTCAGGGCGCGCGCCGGTCTCTTCCATCAGCGAGCGCAGGCCGAAGGGATCGGGCTTCTTTACGGGAAAGCTGTTGCCCCCATAGATATGAAGGAAGTAGTCGGCCAATCCCAACCCCTCGCAGATGCCGCGCGCCGGGCCCACCGGCTTGTTGGTGAGTACGGCCATGATTCTTGAGGGACCGCCGGGTGCGTCGTGCAACTCGTGCAGCGCCTTCAGGGCGTCGAGTACGCCTTCGTAGGCGTAGGTGAAGTCCAGCTTGTGCTGGCGGTAGTACTCAAGGAAAAACGCGTACGCTTTGCTGAACAGATCTTCATCGACCGCGTCCAGAGCCACGTTGCCAGCCATGGCCAGCGAACGGCGCATGAGTAAAGGCGCGCCGTTGCCGACAAAGCCGGCAATCGCCGGGTCGGGCAGCGGGCCGAGGTTGAATTCCTCGAGCGCCGCGTTGACGCTGTTGCAAAGGTCCTGCGCCGAATCGATGAGGGTGCCGTCGAGGTCGAAGACCAGCAGCTTCAAACGCTCCACAGGAATTGGGCGAAAGACGCGGATCATACATCCAGTGTAAAGGGAGGGGCGCGCGGAAACCGCACCGCTCCCTAAGGCATTTCTCCTTCACACGTGGCCTTTTGAAATGGCGTGCCAGGTTATGCCGGATCACTCGCGGAAAAAAGTAATTCCGGTTTGCGCCGTCATACCTGCCCGATTCGAGACAGCATTTCTTGAAAGCTCCGTCCGGAGCCACACGGACAAAGGTCTTTTCTGCCCAATTTCTCGAGCAGATCCTTTTCTCCGCGCACGAGCCGGAGGCCGCGTTTTACCTGGGCTTCTGAGGGGTAGCCTTTGCGGCGCTTACTGCTCGGCTCGAAAGGAGGCGGTTTGGTTGAAGTTTTCGGTAGTCATGGCCGTTCTCATTGAAACGATATGAAAGGATGTTATCAGATTTCGCATTCGCTCGATGGGCGCGGGATCAGTCAGACTGCCCATTGCAGATCCGCGGCACGGAGCTTTCCCAATTGAAGAACTATCTGAGATCCCTTTTGGTCATCGTGGGCATTTCCCTCGCGCCTAGTTGGTTCCCCGCGCAGCAATCGCCCAAGCCTGTATTCATAACCGACGCGGCGGCTGAGCGCATTCCCAACCTGGGCATGCTCAAAAAAGAGCTTGAGCAATACCACGATTGCACGTGCACATGCGGCTGCTACGCGCACGACCTCGACGCGATGGCCGATCGCGCTATCGCCATTTTGCGCCAGCGCGCCGCACACCGCAAGCCGCAGGAAAAGCTGGCCCTGATTCTCGACATCGACAACACTACGCTCTCCTCCTACAAGCAAAGTCTGCAAGCCGACTTTGCGTACGACCCAGCGGTCTATCATGAGTGGGTGCAGACGGCGCAGGGGACCGCGATTCCCGGCACGCTGCGGCTCTACAAGGAAGCGCAGCGACTGGGCGTAAGCGTTTTTTTCATCACCGGCCGCCCGGAAACAGAGCGCACCGCCACGGAGCGGAATCTTCGCGCGCAGGGCTTCGACAACTGGCAAAAACTGGTGGTGCGCCTTGAGCCCCACGGCTTGGAGTCAGTGGGCGAATTCAAAGCCCAAGTCCGCGCAGACATCGCGGCCCAGGGGTACACGCTCGCACTCAACGTCGGCGATATGTGGAGCGACCTCAAAGGCAAGCCGGAGGCGGAGTTCTCGGTCAAGTATCCTGACCCGTTCGACATCATTCCCTAGAGCGCCGGTTTCCAGAAGGGTCCGCCGCCGGCCCGGGCCCGGCTTCTCGGCTCCGCGCACGCTGTTCCTCTTCCCCCGGCGTGCCTCACCTCCGCCTTCAGGCTCATCTTGCATTGGAAAAGACCCAAAGTTGCGGGACAAGACGATTCGGCGCTAGAATCGACCCATCGGAATCGCAGAGGCACTGACTGGTTAGAGCATTGAGGTCCCTTACGGGCATGCAGAGCAGCTTCCCTCACGGATATCAGTACGACCTATTTATCAGCTACAGCAGTGATGACGTGGAATGGGTGCGGCCGTTTTACGAGGCGCTCAATAAGGACGTGACTCGTATTATAGGCAGGGAAATCGTTACGTTCTGGGATAAGGATGGGTTGAAAACCGGAGACACCTGGAGCGAAAAGCTCCGGCATGCGTCGGCCAATTCGGCCACGCTGGTTGCGATCCTCACCCCCACCTTCTTTGAAAGTAAGTACTGCTCGATGGAGCTCGATAGCTTCCTGCACGGATTCAGCATCACAGGTGATGCAGTTCATCGCAGCCGCATCTTTCCGGTTGAACTTCTTTGCCCGGCGCCGAAGGAGCACCCGCTCAGCGCCTGCCAGGCGACGCGATTCTGGGGAAAGAACCGCAACGGCAATCCCATCGAATTCGATCATAGTTCCGCGGAATTCAAGGACGCCATCCGCGACCTGTCAGTGGCCATCAAGGCGGTTCTTCCGAATATAACCCCAAAGAATGATTTAGCTCCAAAGAGCTCCGGACGTGCCGCGGTCTACCTGGCCGATAACTTTCTGGATCAGTCCAGGGTTTTGCGCAACTCTCTCAGCCACAAATACGACGTTCTCCCGGCCGCGCCGGCGCAATTGATGAAGATGGATGCAGCCGAGTTTGAGAAGCATGTTCAGGAGTCACTCGCCCAGTGCTTCGTAAGCATCCATCCTTTAGACCGGAAGCCTGCGGCGGATTACCTGGTGAAGGCCCAGCTCGATCTGGCGCGCAAGAGCGGGAAATCCCGGTTGGTCTTGACCACAGCCCAATCCGATGAGCTCACCGAACTCACCAATGCAGGCTTCGAGTGGTTCGACTCCCAGCAGGACATTGAAGAGCGCATCCGGGTCCTGAATGCCCAGCCGCCCCCTCCGCCGCCGAGAAGCGAGGAGACCGGATCGAAGCGAATGATCTACTTCTTGTGTCAGGACGCCGCCAACCGCAGCGAGGCCGAGCCGCTGCTCGATATTCTCCAGCAAGAGGGAGTCGATATCTGGACTTCGCCATTAAGCGGTTCCGCCGACGAGGCCCTGACCAAGCACGTCAAAGCGCTTGAAAGCCTGGACGGCTGCCTCATCTATTACGGCAATACAGAACGGGACTGGTTCGATACGGTGTTTCTCCGCCTGCGGCGCCATATCCAGGAACGCCGCCTTCGCAGCGCGATCTACGTGGGCCCTCCGCCCGACGACTTTAAGGAGCATGGTCTTAAGTGGGTAGGCGTGCCGCTGCTCAACAAACCGCACGCCGCAGCTTCGTATTTTGCAGGGGATCGCAGGTGACTCAGCCGTCCCAAACTCCTGAAATCGGGCGGCATCACCCTGAAGAGCAAGATTCCCGCCTCGCTGAAAACCGGGACAAGGACCCCAAGGAACTGCCCGAGGCTCAGGCAGCGGAGTGTCCTTACCTGGCGCTGCGCTACTTTGAAGAGCGAGACTCCTACCTTTTTTATGGCCGGGACGAGCACGTCCGGGAACTGCTTTCCAAGCTCGAGCTGAATCGTTTTGTGGCCGTGCTGGGCTCCTCCGGCTGCGGCAAGTCTTCGCTGGTTCGCGCCGGCCTGCTCCCGGAGCTGAAGAGCGGAATGATTCCTGCCGCCGGCCACCGCTGGAAGGTGATCGAGTTCAAGCCCGGCAGCTCTCCGATGCAGGAGCTGGGCAGAGCTTTTGAACGCGGAATGGGCCTTGACAATGCCACGGAGACCATTGCCGAGGGGCCTCTCGGAATCGCGCATGCGGTGGATTCGGCCTTGCTGGAAGCGGGCACCAACATTTTGATCATTGCCGACCAGTTCGAGGAGATCTTTTCTTATCTTCGTGAAGAGCAGGCTGCGGGCCGCGGCGCCGAAGCGCAGGAACAGGCGCGCGCGTTGGTGCGCAGACTTTTGGACGCCGCAGCCGAGCCCAATCTGCGCATTTATGTGCTTCTCGTCATGCGTTCCGATTATCTGGGAGACTGCGTGCAGTTTCCCGATCTTCCCGAGCGCATGAATGCATCGCTCTATCTGGTGCCGCGCCTGCGCCGCGATCAGTTGCAACGCGCAATCGAGGCGCCGGTCGGAAGAGACATTGAGCCGGCAGTGGTGCAGCGGCTGCTGGGTGAGGTGGGAACCGATCCGGACCAGTTGCCGCGGCTGCAACACCTGCTGAGTCGAATGTGGCGTAATGCAGAGGGCGGACGAATCACCTTAGTGCACTATGCCGCGGTGGGCGGATGGAAGGGCAGCCTCGAACAGCATCTCGACGAGATCTACGAGGGCCTGGATCTGGCGCAGCAGAAGGCCTGCAAGCTGGTTTTCCAGCGGCTCTCGGAGATGGACCGGGGCCGGGCGGTCCGCCGCTGGGCTACGCGAGAGCAGCTTGTGGCATTGTGCGGCGCCGAGGCCGAAGACGTGGTCAATCGCTTCCATCGGGAGGGCTTCCTGCGTCTCTCCGGCCGCAACCTTGACACCTTCGATGTGATGCATGAAAGTGTCCTCCGCGGCTGGCCTCTGCTGGTGGAGTGGATGGAGGAGGAGAGCCGCAACCTCGGCAGCCTTCACGAGCTAGTCAAAGTCGCAGATTTAGTCCGTTGGCGGCCCGGCCTGACGGCGGCGCAGAAGAACGCGGTGCAGGTTATCGCTGGGCTCACCCTGACAAATCTTATTGACTGGAGGAAGAATTTTAGTCCTACGGGTGCCTGGGCCAGCCGCTATCTCGACGCCGGCGAATTCGAAACGGGTCTCGACTTCCTGAATTGGTCCGAGACGAGGGAGGCACACAGGCAGAGGGGAGTTCGGCTTCGAAACAGACTCTTGGTGGCCACGCTTTCCCTTCTCGCCGTAGTTCTTTTGGTCGCAGCCGGGTTTCTTTATTCGATAGGCAAGCAGGCAGAGCGCGAACGGGATCAGGCCGAAATCAGCAAGCTCGCGGCAGAATCGTTAGCAATAGGAGACTTCAACCCGGAATTGAGCATTTTGCTTGCAATGCAGGCGGTAAATGAGACGGTCACCCGTGGTTTTCCGCCCAATTCGATCGTCATCACAGCTCTCCATTCCGCGATTTTCTCTTCGCAAGTGAGATTGACGTTGCGCAAGCACACTGACAAGGTCAGCTCCGTTGCCTTCAGTCCTGACGGTAGGCGCCTGGCTACCGCAAGCGATGACAAGACCGCGAAGATCTGGGATGCTAACAGCGGAAAAGAGCTGATGACCCTGAGCAAGCACACGGATAAGGTCAGGTCCGTTGCCTTCAGTCCCGATGGTAGGCGCCTGGCTACCGGGAGCGATGACAAGACCGCGAAGATCTGGGACGCCGACAGCGGAAAAGAGCTGATAACCATGAGCGGGCACGAAGACGGTGTTTTGTCCGTCGCGTTTAGCCCCGACGGAAGACGCCTGGCTACGGGAAGCGCTGACAGCACCGCGAAGATCTGGGATGTCCAGACCGGCAAGGAATTGATGACCCTGCGCGGGCACAAGGAAAAGGTTGACTCCGTCGCCTTCAGCCCCGACGGCAGGCGCCTGGTTACCGGAAGCGACGACAAAACCACGAGGATTTGGGACGTCCTGACCGGCAGGCTGCTGATGACTCTGCGCGGGCACGACGGGCCGGTCTACTCCGTCGCCTTCAGCCCCGACGGCAGGCGTCTGGCTACGGCAAGCGGGGACGCCACCGCGATGATCTGGGACGCGAAGACCGGCGTGGAACTAACCGCCCTGCTCGGTCACGGCGGGCCGGTCTACTCCGTCGCCTTCAGCCCCGGCGGCAGCAGGCTGGCTACGGCAAGCGGGGACGCCACCGCGAAGATCTGGGATGCCCAGACCGGCAAGGACTTGATGACCCTGAGCGGGCACGAGAATTTTGCTTACTGCGTCGCGTTCAGTCCCGACGGCAGGCGACTGGCTACGGCGAGCGCTGACGCTACAGCAAAGATCTGGGATGCCGAGGGCCCCAAAGAGCTGATTACCTTTCGCGAGGACGGTTGGGTTACCTCTGTCGCCTACAGTCCCGACGGCAGACGCCTGGCTACCGGAAGCGATGACAAGACAGCGCGAATTTGGGACGCCCTGACCGGTAGCGAGCAGAGGACCCTGAGCGGGCACAGGGACTGGGTCAACTCCGTCGCATTCAGCCCCGACGGCAAGCGTCTGGCCACGGGAAGCGCTGACGCTACGGCGAAGATCTGGGATGTTGAGACCGGAAAGGAACTGACGACCCTAAGCGGGCACACATTGCCGGTCTACTCTATCGCCTTCAGCCCCGACGGCAAGCGCCTGGCTACGGGAAGCGCTGACAGCACCGCGAAAATCTGGGATGCCCGGACCGGCAAGGAATTGATGACCCTGCGCGGGCACGGGAGAGCAGTCCGCTCCGTCGCCTTCAGCCCCGACGGCAGGCTCCTGGCCACGGCAAGTGAGGATAAGACCGCGAGGATCTGGATCTGGGATGCCCAATCCGGCAAGGAGCTGAGGATCCTGAGCGGGCACCTGGAAGCAGTTCGCTCCGTCGCCTTCAGCCCCGACGGCAAGCGCCTGGCCACGGGAAGCGCTGACGCTACGGCGAAGATCTGGGATGTTGAGACCGGAAAGGAGCTGACGACCTTGCGCGGGCACAGATTGCCGGTCTACTCCATCGCCTTCAGCCCCGACGGCAAGAGCCTGGCCACGGGAAGCGCTGACGCTACGGCGAAGATATGGGATGTTGCGACCGGAAAGGAACTGACTACCTTGCGCGGGCACGATGGTTGGGTTCGCTCCGTCGCCTTCAGCCCCGACGGTAAGTACCTGGCCACGGGAAGCGCGGATAAGACTGTCCAAATTTATGCCGTCGATCCTCACAACCTGCTCACGCTGGCACGCTCCCGTGTGACTCGTCCCCTGACCCCGGAGGAGTGCAAGCAGTACTTGAACAGTGCCTGCCCGAAGCAGCCCTGAGCAAGAGCCTTCAACGTTCAGAACTCGCTGGGCGCGGCAACGATGAGCGCACTGCGAAGCCGGCCGCGGCCAGCAGAAGGCAACCCCTCTCGCACACGAAAGCCTTGCCTTGCGCACTGAACCAATGTTGATGCTGCCCGAACCGGTTTCGATGAGTACCGTGGTTCCGCTGCCTTTGATCCTGCCCATTACGGGTTGGCGCTCCGACACTCGCTGCGCAGCGATCTCTCGATAATGGCGCGCGGCAATCCGATCTCGAATCTCTGACTGCTGGCCCGTGTCCAATGCTATTCTCTGACCCAGATGCACGGCTTAATGCTGCTTAAACCGGTCGCCGTGGCCATGCTGATTCTGGCCAACGCTTATTTTGTGGCTGCCGAGTTCGCGCTCGTCTCCATCCGCGACACGCGCGTGGAGCAACTGCTTGCCGCGGGGGTTCCGGGGGCGCGGGCCGTGCGGCGGCTGCAGAGCAATCTCGACGATCTTCTTCCTGCCGTGCAGCTCGGCGTGACCTTGTGCTCGCTGGCGCTTGGCTGGCTGGGCGAGCCGCTGGCGGCGCAGATTTTTGAGGGCTGGTTCAGCGCGCTGCCCCACGCGCAGGTCTTTGTTTATGTGGGCCATGTGCTGGCTGTGGTTGCCGGCTTTGCGCTGATCACGTATTTTCACGTTGTGGCCGGCGAGCTGGTGCCGAAATCGCTGGCGCTGCGCCGCGCCGAGGCGCTGGCTGTGGCCGTGGCGCCGCCCATGCTGGTTTTTATGGCTGTGGCGCGTCCCGCAGTGCGCCTGCTCAGCCGGTCGGCGGCTCTGGTTCTGCGCGGTTTCGATATCTACCACACCGAGCGCGCCGCGACCGTCCACTCCGCCGAGGAACTCAAGCTCATCGCCACAGCGGCGCGGCGGCTTGGGCTTGCTTCCCCAGTTCCAGGAGATCGCTGGTGCATCGCGCTCTGGAACTCGGCGATGTTCCCGTGCGCGAGATCATGACTCCCCGGCAGAAGATTTTTTCTCTTCCGGCGAACATGCTTTTTGAGGAGGCGTGCGCGCAGATTTTCGCCCGCCACCACTCGCGCATTCCTGTCTACGATGAAGCCCGTGGTCCGGAACATATTGTTGGCGCGGTCTATGCGCGTGATCTGGCGCGGCTGCTCTACCTCCGCACAGCGGCTCCTTCGTCCCCCGCGCCTGCGGCCGAGCTTCGTCTTGCGCAGATGATGCATGAGGTTCTGGTTGTGCCGGAAGCCAAATCCGCGCTGGATTTGCTGCGCGACTTCAAGCAGCACCGCCGGCATCTCGCCATTGCAGTGGACGAGTACGGATCAACCGTGGGCCTGGTGACCGCCGAGGACGCGATCGAGCAGCTTGCGGGGGAGCTTCAAGACGAATTCGACGTGCCGTCGCATCCGGTGCTGAGCAGCGCCGGAGGAGCGGTGATGATGGATGGCAGCGTGAATCTGCGCGACCTGGAAACGCAAATGGAATGGAGTCTGCCGCGCGACGGCGGCGTGGAAACGCTGGCGGGATTTGTTTTAGCCCGGCTCGGGCACATCCCCCAGCCCGGTGAATTTGTTGTGTTCGAAGGCCGGCGGCTGACCGTGGTGGAGATGGACGCGCGGCGCATCGCCAAGATCCGCGTAGAAATTGTGGAACCGGCGCCGGCGGCGACGGAATAGGGCGGCGTGTACATGCTTTTTGATTGCGCGTCGAGAACGCGCCGGCCGCGGAACACGATTTCGAGCGTTCTTGAGGCGCCGGGCTCGATGGCGCTCACGCCGCGATGATTCAACCTATCCTTGCTGATTGCGGCGCGAACGCGTGCGATGCGTTCATGCATTTTTCATTTCAATCAGGCGCCTGCCGCGTGCAAATGCGGCCCGCATCGATGAAAATAGTATTGAATGAATCTTTCAAACAGGATTGAGGGACTATTGACGCCCGAGCAAACGGAAATTCACAGGTGGACAACGGAGGAGTTCGAGCGGCTGGTCTTCGCGTGTAAACCGAAGGTTGCAGTGTTCGACTGCGACGGGACGCTCTGGAGCGGCGATGCCGGTTACGGCTTCATGGCCTGGTCTCTGGAACAGGGGTTGGTGTCGCGCTCCACTCACGACTGGATCGATACGCGGTACCGAGCCTACCAGGCGGGAAACGTGAGCGAAGAAGCGATGTGCGGCGAGATGGTTCTGATGTATGCCGGCTTGCGCGACGAAGAGGTGCGCGCCGCCGCGGCCCAATATGTGGACCAGTTTGTGCGCGGGCGCATCTTCGCGGAGTTGGCCGCGCTGGTGGCAAAGATGCGGAAGGCCGGGCCCAAGGCAGAAATTGACATTTGGGCCGTGAGCTCGACCAACCGCTGGGTGGTCGCCGAGGGCCTGCGCGATTTCGGAATTCCGGAGGAGCGCATTCTGGCTGCCGAGGTTCGCGTGGCAGATGGCATCATCACGAGCGAGATTATTGACGTGCCCACGGACGGCGCCAAGGCAACGGCGCTCCGGCGAGTGGGTTTGCCGCATCCCGACGCGGTCTTCGGCAACTCGATTCACGACCTGGCGATGCTGGAGCTGGCGCGCTGTGCCTTTCCGGTAAATCCGTCTCCAGGGCTCAAGGAAGCGGCGGCAAAGCGGGGCTGGGGCTACTACCGGCCGCAGGCTGCCGAGGGCATTGACGCCGCGGTGGGCGGGGAATGAATCCGTCTTCCTGACGGATCGGCGTCCGGGCGGAAGCGATCGACCCCACGAGCGCGCCGCGCAAAACGCCAGGGAATTTAACTCGCTATCTCTTTTGTTTCGTCTACACTCGAAGATGTGAAGGGGCGAGAGCCAAATGCGGGAACGCATGCTCCTGGTCCGGCCCTCCGCTTTGTCGCGGCCGCTTTAATTGTGCGCGACGGCGAGGTTCTGATCGGGCAGCGGAGAGCGGACCAGCCGATGGGGCCGCTGTGGGAGTTTCCGGGTGGGAAGATCGAGCCGGGCGAAAGCCCGCAGCAGGCCCTCATACGCGAGCTGGCTGAGGAACTTGGTATTCAGGCGGAAGTCGGTCCCGCAGTCACCCGCATCCGCCACCATTATCGCCATGGGGGCGCTGTCGACCTGCAGTTCTTCGCGGTGCGCGCGTTCACGGGTGAAATCGACAATCAAATCTATCAGCAGGTGCGCTGGGTGCGGCTCGTAGATCTGCCCGACTACGAGTTTCTGGCCGCCGACCGCGGACTGGTGAAGGATTTGGCGGCGGGGAAGCTGCTGTAAGAACAGTGGTCAGTTCTCAGTTTCCAGTTAATGCGCGAGGTTCGCCGCTTATGGCACTCGGGGCATTGTGATCGAGTCGTGCATCGTCTGGTGGCTCAGGGTCATCGTGTTTGGCTTGTTCTAGCCAGTGTCATAGAGCGATTTCTTTAAAATACCGTGCCATTCGCGGAGCATCTCGTGTATCCTTGCCGCGGCAACAAGCCTAACCTAAATCAGCCGGCTATTCGTCCGGACCCGGACCCCAGTTCAGCGGCCGTCGAACGGGCGAAGCCGGGAACGGAGTAAGACCATGGATTGGTATCTGATGGTGTGGAAGCGTTACGCGCAGTTCAGCGGCCGTTCGCGCCGCAAAGAACTTTGGATGTTTGCGCTCTTCAATGCAATCGTCGGCGCAGTGCTCTACTCGACCGGCCTGGCAGCGATGAGTCAGAGCGGCACTCTTGGCAGCCTGCTCCTGGGGCTGTATTTCGTCTACCTCCTGGCCGCACTCGTGCCGGGCTGGGCGGTTGGAGCGCGCCGGCTTCACGATACAGGCAAGAGTGGCTGGTGGTGGCTGATTGCCCTTGTCCCCTTTGTCGGCGCCATCATTCTCATCGTGTTTTGGGTGACCGACGGCCAGCCAGGCGACAACCAATATGGCCCCAATCCGAAATCGCCCGCACCCGCAGCCATCACCGGCTGACGAAAGCGAGCCGCTTTCCTGGAGCATTCAACGGCACCTGCTCATTGCGCAGCGGGCGCCACGCGGTTGACTGCCCGCTGAAGAGCCGCTGAGCGCCTACTCCCGGAGTTCGGGCGCGTTCTGCTTCCTGCCCTTGCCCAGCCTCCGCCCCTCAGTGCCCCGGCATCATTCCCCACAGCATCACGAAGGTCATGCCGATCACGATGATGCTGGTTCCCCATGCGATCCAGTTCCAGAGCCGGGAGTTTTTGTATTCGCCCATGAGATCGGTGCGGTTGATGAGCAGCAGCATGAGAATGATGACGACCGGAAGCAGAACGCCGTTGAGCACCTGCGAGAAGATGGCAACGGTGATCAGTTGCGCATCCGGCAACAGGAGCACGGTGAGCGCTCCGCCGGCGATGAGCAGCGTGTAGAGCCAATAGAAGAACGGCGCTTCTTTAAAGCTCTTGTCGACGCCCGATTCCACGCCGAGCCCCTCGCAGACCGTGTAGGCCGTGGAGATCGGCAGGATGGAGGCCGCGAACACCGACGCGTTGAAGAGTCCGAAGGCGAAGAGGATGAACGCGTAGTCGCCGGCCAGCGGGCGCATGGCTTCGGCCGCGTCCGCGGCCACCTGAATGGCGCCCATGCCATGCACAAAGAGCGTGGCCGCGCAGGCCACGATGATGAACCAGGCGACGAGATCGGTGAAGAAGCTGCCAACGATGACATCCAGGCGCGAGGCCGCGTAGTCCTTGACGCGAATACCCTTTTCGACGATCGATGACTGCAGGTAGAACTGCATCCACGGGGCGATGGTGGTGCCGACCACGCCGATGGCCATGTACATGTACGCTTTGTCGCGCCAGACGGACTTAGCGGGCAGCTTGACGGTGGCCCAGAGAGCGTCGTGCCAACTGGGCTGCGAGAGCACACCGGCAAAAATATAGCAAATGTAGACGAACGAGGCGACGAGGAAGATTTTTTCCGTGCTCTTGTAATCGCCGCGGACGACCATGAGCCCAAACGAGCACGGCGCACACCGGCACGGAGATGAACTTGGTGACGTGGAATAAGTGCACCGAGCCGGCGATGCCGATGAATTCGGTGACCACGTTGGTGTAGTTCACCACCACCAGCAGCACCATGAGCACGAAGGTGATGCGCAGGCCGAACTCTTCGCGGATGAGATCGCTGAGGCCTTTGCCCGTGACCACGCCCATGCGGGCGCACATCTCCTGCACCACGATGAGCGCGATGGTGATGGGAATGATGGTCCACAGCAGGGTGTAGCCGTATTGCGCGCCGGCCTGAGAGTAGGTGAGAATGCCGCCGGAGTCGTTATCGACATTGGCGGTAATGAATCCGGGGCCGAGCACGGCCAGAAAGAGCAGTATCCGGATTCGCCAGCGCTTCCACATGGCCGATACGGGTTCCTAAGGTGGATTCATTGCAGTCTTTAGTTTTCGGAAAAAGTTTTCCTCCCTGACCATAACAGGCAAGGGCCTGAGGCGTGAATCTGGCTCGCACCCGGCGCGGTGGCAGCTCAGCAATACTTTACATTGTGCGCACAATCATGTACATTCATTGTAAGCACAGGAGGATCGAATGGGAACGCCTGCCACTGAACCGAAGACCTTGCGCGAGGAAAACATCAATCTGCGCGCGAGCCGAAGCCAGAAGGCCCTCATCGACCGAGCCGCCGAGGCGCTGGGCCGCAGCCGCTCTGACTTTATGCTGGAGGCGGCCTGCCGGGCTGCTGAATCAGCCCTCCTCGACCGGCGCTTTTTTCATCTTGACGAGGCTAGTTTCAAACGATTCACTGCAATGCTGGACAAGCCGCCGGCAGCCAATCCGCGGCTGGAGCGCTTGCTACGGACGAAGGCCCCTTGGGACAAGTAGGCAAGCTTTCCGCTCCGGAACGGATATCCGCCGCTCATGACCTTGCGCAATTCAAGTCAGGCGAATCGGTACTCGACGACTGGCTGCTCCGCCGCGCGTTGGATAATGAGGAGCACGGCGTATCCCGCACCTATGTTGTGTGTCAAGACCGGCGAGTGATGGGCTATTACGCACTTGCTGCCGGCGCCGTGGCGCACACAATCGCAACAGGAAAGATAAAACACAACACACCCGACCCCGTTCCCGTGATGGTGATTGGGCGATTCGCCATCGATGCCAGCCTTCAGGGCGAGGGCATAGGGTCCGCTCTGCTGAAGGATGCTGTGCTACGCACCGTGCAAGCGAGCGAGATTGCGGGCATACGGGCAATCCTGGTTCATGCGATTTCGGAACGCGCAAAGAGGTTTTACGAGCATTGCGGCTTCGTTGCCTCTCCGATCGATCCGATGATCCTGATGATCGCTGTGACGGAAGCCGAAAAGATACTCTCCGGGAAGTGATTTGCCGTTAAGTGGCAGGGGCAAGCTGGGGTGCGGGAGCGAATGCGGCTGCTTCCATTTCCGGTTCAGCCTCGGCACGCGGGCACAGGCTCAATAACTTCTTCACCACGCTCGATGCGCCGTAGCTCCGGCATCCTGGGGCCAGGAATTGCGCAACCGTGTTCAGGTCGTCGCCCACGGTGATGAGCGCAGGTTCAACCGCGCCGTCCTTGCGCGACTGCGCGTAGCCGATGTTGGCCAGCAAGGCATTGCAAAGACATTTACGGCCTGTGGTGTCCTCGGTCTTGCCGCCTTTGGCCAGGTAAGTGGCTACCGGCTCGGCGGAGCATCGGTAGGCAATCTTGCCCTCGCCCGTATTGTAGGGCTCCCGGAGATAGCCCAGGTCGCAGACCCGCGTCCGCTCCCGATAGATGTTGAGGTTCGACGAAGTGCCGTCAAGCTGCGCAACTTTGAAGGGAAAACCGGTTGGTGACGCCACGGGATCGGTAACCACCTCGCCCGAATTCGCTGCTGCCTGGGCCAGAAGCCTTTTCTTCAGGTCGGCCCTCATGCCGGATTCGCGGCTGAATGCAAACGCGGTTCCCACCTGCACTCCGGCCGCGCCCTGCGCCAGCGCATCGCGAAGCTTCTCGGCAGTTCCGTAGCCGCCCGCCAGCCAGAAAGGAACGCCGAGGTTTCGCAACTCGGCAATATTGACCTGATCGCGTTCGCCGTAGACAGGCTCGCCGGCGGCGTTAAGCTGGAGTTTGCCGCGCGGGGGGGCGTTGTGTCCGCCCGCCGTGGGGCTTTCGATGACGAGGCCGTCGACGCGTCCGCTGGCTCGGCGCAGCATGGTGGCGGCCAGGGTGTTTGAGGAGACGATGGCGAGGAACTTTGGACGCCGCAGCAGAGGCAGAGGACCTTCCGCGAATTCAGCCGGATCGAGGCGCATCATCGTGTCCTGTTCCGGCGCCGCGCCGGTAACTCCCAGCCGGTATTCCGCCGCGCGATGCGCAACAAAGGCATCGAGCACGCCGGGAATGTGCAGCGGTATGCCGGCGCCCATCAGCACATAGCCCACGCCGGCCAGCATCGCCCCATAGAGCGACGACAGGTGCGGCATCTGCACTTTCTCGAGATAGTTAATGCCCACCGGATTCTTGTGGCCTTCCCTGGCCAGATACACTTCCACAAAGTTGCTCACAATGCACAGCTCGATGAGCTTGCGCGGATTCACCCGCTGGAGCATGGGCGTGGCCGGATAAGGCGTTCCTGCCGCCTTGCCGCCGGGAGTGAAGTACTCCTGCCAGATGCGCCTGGCCATCTCAGGAAAAGGGAATGCATCCAACCCGCGGCGCATGTGGCCGCCCTGGTCGCCATCGGCAAGGCGGCGTACAAAAAGAGAATCGAGCGCGGTGCCCGAGACGACGCCAAGCTGACCGAGTTTGGAGACGGTCTGCGCGAGACGCCAGTTCGACACGCCTACGCCCATTCCGCCCTGAATGATTTTGGGAAATTGGACCATGTTTAGATTCTTTCACATATCCGGATAAATCTGGACATTTTCTCCCAGCCTAACCCGATTTTGGTAATGGATGTGAGCAATATTGCTCACAATGGGCAAGCCCCGAATCGCTTGGAGGAGGGCCACGAATCTCTTAGCCAAAGTCCTTTGCCGCCGGCGAGGCAACCGAAAGCCAGGCACTTGGCTCTATGTGTTTGTTAATGCTGTGTGAATGAGAGGAGCCTGGTGTGGGGGGAAACGCTGGAAACGGGCTTGCCAATCCGACCCGGCTAAAGCCTATCGAAAAGCGCGAGGGATTGCTGCAGGTCATCATCGAAACGCCCAAGGGAAGCCGCAACAAGTTTGCTTTCGATCCGGACCAACGAGTGTTTTCGCTGAAGAGGGTCTTGCCGGCGGGGATGACATTTCCCTACGACTTCGGTTTCCTGCCGCAGACCCTGGCGCCGGATGGCGATCCACTGGACGTGCTGCTGCTGATGGACGAGCCGGCCTATCCGGGGGTGGTGGTCCGGTCGCGGCTCATCGGCGTTATCGAAGGCGAGCAGGTTGACGGCAAGAAGAAGAAGCGTAACGACAGGCTGCTGGCCGTGGCTGAAGCCAATCACCTCTACGCCAACATCAGGCGATGGCAGGATCTTCCCACGACATTCCTGAAGGAGCTGGAGGAGTTCTTCGTGAACTATCACCGGCTGCAGGGCAAGAAGTACAGGCTGCTGGGCTGCAAGAACAGCGCCCAGGCCAAGCGCCTGATCAAGCAAGCCAGACGCGCTTCGTAGCTCTTAGATCGGAGAGTCAAAAATGGCGGAACTGGTCTTCCGTTTTCTGATCGGCGGCGCAGTGGTCTCCATCTTTGCAGTACTGGCAGAGGTTTTCAAACCCCAGAGCTTTGCAGGACTATTTGGCGCCGCGCCGTCCATCGCGCTCGCCACCATCGGGATCACCATAGCGCATTACGGCAAGGCCTACGCGGCCACAGAAGCGCATTCGATGGTGTTTGGCGCCATCGGATTCTTCTGCTATGCGAGCGCGGCGAGCTGGTTTCTGTTGCGCCTCAAGATTCCGGCGCTGGCGGCTACGCTGGCGCTTCTGCCGGTGTGGCTCGGCGTATCCGTCTCTCTGCTCTGGCTGGTGGGGCGATAGCCATGATCGTGCGGGCGAGACTGGCAGCGATCAAAGGCATCCGGGCGCATGAGTGGGCGATCCGATTCGTGTTCGGAGGCGGAGTGTGCGTAGCTGCGGGGCTGATTTCCAAACGCTTTGGGCCGGAGATTGGCGGATTGTTCCTGGCCTTTCCGGCGATTTTCCCCGCGAGCGCCAGCCTGGTGGAGGCGCACGAACGCAAACACAAGGCAACGGCGGGTCTGGACGGAACCATGCGCGGACGCACCGTGGCAGGAGTGGACGCGGCCGGCGCGGCGATGGGCTGCATCGGGCTGGCGGGCTTTGCCGTCGTATGCTGGCTGGGTTTGCCGCGGCTGACTACAATCGCTGTGTTCCTGTTGGCTACTTTCGTGTGGATTGCGGTTGCGATTCTGGCGTGGTGGGGTCGCAAAAGGCGCATCTTCCGCACGCAGCGCAGAAGGCGGCGCACGCTGCACGCATTTCGCGCGTCGTGAGCGAAACCGCTTACTGCTTTTCGCGCAGGAAGCTGACCGCTCAAGCGCCTCACTTCTCGCCTTCGAAATAGTCCTTCACCCCGGGCCAGAACGCCATATAGCAGAAAATGAACCCGTTAATTGCCACCATGAGAAGCAGTGACGCCGTCTGGCCTGGAGTTGACTGGATGCCCAAACTCGAGGCGATCCCCAATGCTCCATTCAGCGCCGCCTTGGCCACAAAGGCTCCGGCGAAGAACATCGTGACCCATCGAATCTTCCAGGAGCGGTTCCACCACATGAATGCGATCCAGACGCTCAGCACTACAGACAGCGCCAGGTAGACCTTGATCATCGACTTGTAGTCGGCTGCCTCCTGCGCCTCCTGCGCCTGCAGTTCCTTTTCTTCCTCCTGATCGAGAGTGATCTGGTAGCCCTGCGCCTCAGCCTCCGCTTCGATCTGTTTCCGCTCTACCTCCATTTGTTTTGCCCGCGAACTGGGCAGGCGCAGATAATTCGCCATGTTGTCCGAGAGCCAGATGCTGACACTCGATTGCGGGGAAACAGAAATGACGGTGAGCAGCAACACACAGATTCCCGCGCGCACAAGGTAATACCAGATAAGAACGTTGATTAGGACGGGCCTCTCTTTTTCGGCGATGTGCTCCACGGGCTTGTTCTTTTGCGCTTCCTCGAGGCGCTTCTTTAGCTCGGCCTCCGCGTTCACCTGGGTCGTCTTGTACTCGTCGGTTGCGGGCACCCAGCGATTCACCGGTTCCATCTTGCCTCCTCGCTTCGGCAACTTTGCGCGCAGTGAATTCGCTTCGCGCCCAGTAGCGCAATCCGATCCTCGACCGCTCGTCGAGCCCGGCTGCGTGGATTCGGCTGCGCTGCCTGTGATGAGATTCAGGATCTGGAAATAACCGACACGAGTGTAGCATCGATCGAACCGCGCCCGTCAACCTTTGTGGTTCCTGGTTGTGGCTTTACAGCTTCTCGCGCAGGAAGCTGATGACTTGCTCGGCCTGCACCACGCCCACCATACGTCCCTGCGGATCGACGACGGGGAGGGCGTGGAGGTTGTATTTGTCGAACATCTCCGCGACATCGTTCTGGCGCAGGTCGGCCGGGCAGGAGAGCACACGGGGCTCGCCCAGCACGCTCAGATGCGTCTCAGGCTGCGCCACGACCACGCGAGGCAGCGGAATGGCGCCGCGCAATATGCGTTTTTCGTCGAGCAGAAAGATTTCAGTCACGCTGTCCGGATCGCCATCGAAGCTGCGCAGTGCCTGGACGGCCTGAGCGACGGTCGCGTCCACGCCGAGGTAAACGAAGTCGGTGGTCATGAAGCCGGCGGCCGATTTCTCGTCGAACTCGAGAAGTTCCTCGACCTCCTGGCGCTCTTCCGGCTCCATCTCTTCGAGAATGGCGTCGGATCGCTCCTCCGACAGTTCGCCGAGCAGATCGGCCGCGGCGCCGGGGTCCATCTCCTCGACAATATCGGCGATGCGCTCTTCATCGAGCTTTTCCAGCAGCGCCTTCTGCAGCTTGGGCTCGACTTCTTCAAGAGTTTCGGCGGCCACCTCTTCGTCGAGGGATGTGAAGACGGCTTCGCGCTCGGCGGGCGCCAGATCTTCAAGAATGTCGGCCAGTTCGGAGGGGTGAATATCGGCCAGGCGCTCGTGCTCGATGCGCAGCTTGACGCGCCGCGCCGGATCGGGCTCGATGACGTCGACGAATTGCCAGGGAATAGCGCGCGCCGAGAGCTTGCGCGAGATAGCCTCAAGCCGTGTTCGCGGCAAAATGCCTTTGAAGACCCTGCGAAACGCTCCGCGCAGCCCAACTTCGACTTCGGCCACGCGCAACTGGTGAGCCGCTCCCTGCCCCATCCATTCCAGGTCCACATCGTTCACGCGGACCACCTTCCGGCCGTGGATGTCGATGATTTGCCGGTCCACGAGGTCCTGTTGCAGGTAGAGATAGCTGCCTTGATCCTGAAGCGGTACCAGAGCGCCATCCGAGCGCAGTTCGAGGGTTCCTGCGGGGGTTTCCATCACGTCCTGGGAGGGTACCAGCGAGAGACCGGTGCGGGTTTTGAGCACGAGGCCGGCAACTTTGCCCCCGTCCGGTCCCGTGGCCACGGCAATATCTTTGAGTTTTCCGCGCAATCGTCCCTGAACATCGGTCACGGGCATGCCGAGTAGCGCCGTCAGGCTCACCCGGGCCGTCGCGGTTCGCGGGACATTTCGCGGGTCGATTCTCGGTTCGGGGCGCACGTCCATGGGTTGAGTGTAGACCTCTGACGGCAGTTTACGCCCCTCTGAATCCGCCGCGGTAACTCTTGAGGGGTTCCAGAAGAAGAAGGAATGTCGACGCTTGACACAATGGCATCCAGACTTGAAACTGCCAGCAAGGCCGATTGGCCAGGAGTGGAGTTTCCCGACCCAGTCCGGCGGAGGCGGAAAGCAGCCCTGTGAGCGCAATCAGCAGAGGAAGGCGGAGTTTCCGGCTCAACTCGACCATGGAAAGCGTGTGCGAGGTGGAGGCGGCCGCAGATCGGTTGGCCAACGAAGCTGGCCTCGACGAGGATCAGCGCTTTCACATCGCCATGGCCGTGCGCGAGGCTGCCATCAATGCCGTGCTCCACGGCAACGGATACGACCCCGCGCGGCAGATCGATGTTTCACTGGAAAACACCGGAACCGCGCTGGTCTTTACCATTGCCGACCAGGGGGAGGGATTCGATCCCGCTCACCTGCCCGACCCTCTGGCGCCGGAAAACCTGCTACGCGGCACGGGCCGCGGTATCTTCCTTATCCGTTCGTTGATGGATGAGGTACACTTTCGACAATTGCATCCCGGGACTGAGTTGACGCTGGTAAAACATCTGGCGGCAACAGGCGAAAAAACGTAGCATTGTGGCGGGAGTGCAGCATGTGGAGGACGGCAGTTTTCCCTCTGAGTTTCCGCCGGCCGCTGAGTTTTCCGCATGCTGGCGGGCCAAAGATGCTATAACCGAAGTACCGACAAGGAGGATTTTCCGTGGCACTTGCGATAGCTTCCCGTGAAGTGGATGGCGTCACTGTTTTGGATCTCAGCGGGCGAATCACACTGGGCGAGGGCAGCGTACAACTGCGCGACGCCATTCGCGACCTGATCGGCAAAGGACAGAAGCAAGTCCTGCTCGATCTTGGTGAAGTGAACTATATCGATAGTTCGGGCCTGGGCGAGCTGGTTAGCGCCTTCACTACGGCCAGAAACCAGGGGGCCGGGCTTAAACTGCTCAAATTGACCAAGAAGGTTCACGACCTGCTGCAACTGACCAAGCTATACACCGTCTTCGATATTTACGACGACGAAGCCAGCGCCATCGCTTCCTTCAAATAGGGCAATCCGGGCGCAACCCCGATTCTGAGCCGAAGAGGCCATCCCGCCGGGCGGAATGGCCTTTTTGTGCTTGCGCGGGCCGTCGTATTCCTAAAACTTGACCGAAGGCACGGCTTGCGCGGCCGGGCTGGCCGTGAAGTACGCAGTGTTCTGGTGGAACCCGGCAATCCCTGCCCAGATATTGTTGGGGAACTGCAGCACAAACGTGTTGTAGTCCTGGAGCGCGTCGTTGTAGCGCTTGCGCGCCACGCCGATCCGGTTTTCGGTTCCGGAAAGCTCGTCCTGCAAGCGCATGAACTGGTCGCTCGAGCGCAGTTGCGGATAATTCTCCGTGAGAAGCAGCAAACGGCCGATCGCGCCGTCGAGCTGGTTATTGGCCGCGATCTTGGCCGCCGGCCCCTGCGCGTTCAGCATTCCGGCGCGTGCGTTGGCGATGTCGCCAAAGACCGTACTCTCTTCCTTGGTGAAACCTTTCACCGTCTCCACCAGGTTGGGAATCAGGTCGGCACGGCGCTGCATTTGCACATCAACCTCTGACCACGCCGCCTTTACCGCCTGATCCTTCGCCACGCATTGTTTCTGCGCGCTCACGTAGCTGCCAAAGACCATCAGAACCACCAGAAGCAGCACGGCCAAAACCGCCAGCGTAATTCCAAGTCCTTTGCTCATACAGTTTGTTTCTCCCTAAAAACAGTTCCTAGCTACTAGCCTCTAGCTCCTAGCTTCCAGCTCCGAGCTTTTTGCTCCTGCCATTCGACCCTCGGCTCTTCGCGTTCTCGATGCCACTTCACGGCGCAACAACGAGCTAAAAGCTAGAGGCTAGCAGCTAGAAGCTGCACTTCACCAACTGCCTCCGGCGCCGCCGCCGCCAAATCCTCCACCACCGCCGCCAAAGCCGCCGAAGCCGCCGCCTCCGCCAAACCCGCCGCCCCCGCCGCCCCCGCCGCCACCCCGGCCCCAACCGCCGCCACGAGAATTTCCACCAAAAAAGCCGGAGAACAGCCCGTACCCCAGCAACAGCCGGAAGATAGAGGACCCGCCGAAGAAAAGCAGCACGAAGATCAGCAAGATCAGTTGGCCCGGGATGCGGCTGTGATGCGCCTGCGGGCTCGCCGGAGCAGGTTCATCCTGCAACGTCACATTGGCGTCGGTGGCGATCACCTGGGCAACTTCTCCCACGGCCGTCGTGACCGCGCCGTCATAGTCGCCGGCCTTCAGGTCGGGAACCATGTCGCGACCGATGTCGCCCGTCTTGCCGTCGGGCAGAATGCCTTCGAGGCCGTAGCCGACCTCAATGCGGTATTTGTGATCGGCAACGGCCAAAAGAACCATGGCGTAACGGTTTTGGCCCTTTGCCTTATCCTTGTCCCCCATCTTCCAGTGGTCTTCAAGCTGCGTGGCGTAGTCGGCGGCATCATCGCCGTTGAGGTCGTGCACGGTGACCACAGCGATCTGCGCATTGGCCTTGGAGTGGTCGAGCTGCGCGCAGATCGAGTCCAGCCGCGCAATCGCCTGCGGCGAAAGCACGTGTGCATAGTCGTTTACATAATCGGTGGGTTGGGGCAGGTTCGCGACCGGTTCGGCGCGCGAGGCGAGGGCCACAAAGACGAAAAGCGCCGCCAGCAAGGGCAGAATCAGGGCGAATCGTGCGCGGCCAGGGCCTTTCATTTCTTCTCTATTGTACGTGGAAGGGGTGACGGGAGTTCCCGAGTAGGCATTCATCCACGAAGCAGGTGCGGCGCCGCGATCTCAATGAATTCGCGGGGAGTAATGACTTTCGTTCCTTTCCAGAACCGGGGAAAATGCCTTCGATTACCTGTGATTAGGTAGTCCGCACGAGCGGCGTCCGCGCATTCGATGAAAATGTTGTCGTCGGGATCGATTGTTACTTCCAGCCGCCGATAGGGAGCAACCAGGAAACTGCGGTTCTTGATCAGCTGCAGTAACCGCAGGCGTTGGCCCCTAGGGACGTCAAACTCGGCGCGAGAGAGCACATCGGCGTATTCATCGAGGATGGGCTGCGAAATATAAAGACGCGACGGCGGCGCGAGAGCAATCGTGAGGACGATCCTTGGAATGCCCTCCTCCCGAAGCGCCGCTGAAACAATAACATTCGTATCCAATACCAGGCGCAACGCTAACATGACTTGGCATGTCTCCTTGTGGTTGAGAACGTTACAAAAAAACGAAGGCAGCAGAGCCTTCGCTCCAGCTGCCGCTTGTTCCCAACTTTGGGAGGCACGTTGCTGATGTCTACTTGATAAGTTAGCCCAAGTTCGTTATTTGTCAAGAGATTTCTTATTCCTGCGCTTTTGCGCCCGCGCAGCTTTAATCACGCGATCAATCTGTCGCGAAGTCAAAAGGTTGGTCCCCTTCCGTTTCGAATCTTCGCCAATGATCCTCAGTATTTCCGGCTCCGGGGCAGCGAGTTTCACGTAATCGCGGATACTGAGTAGCACGGCCCGCGGCGTTCCCCGCTTTTCAATCACCAGGGACTTCCCCTCAGTCTCGACCCGATCGAGAATCTTGCCAAAATTAGCCCGCGCCCTCAAAGCGGAAACGACGGTTGCGCTGCCGATGGCTCCAGAAGCTCCCATGACGACTCTCCATTCCAATAAATTGAACTGTACGGTTTGGCGCAAGCTTTGTCAACGGCTACACTGAGAGAGATATGAACCAACTTCCTTCGCCCCCCGTAGCCCGCAAAGAGCACAAAGAAACTGTCTTGCACGGAGTCAAGCTCGCCGACGACTATGCATGGCTGCGCGACAAGGAGAATCCGGACGTTACCGCCTATCTCGAAGCCGAGAATGCCTATGCCGAGGCAGTAATGGCGCCGCTGGCCGGCCTGCGCGAAGAACTCTACAAGGAGATGCTGAGCCATGTGAAGCAGACCGACGTCTCGGTTCCCTGCCGCGACGGCGATTGGTGGTACTACACGCGCACCGAGGAGGGGCTGCAGTACGCCATCCACTGCCGCAAGCCCGCCGCTGTGGGCCAGCGTGGAACGGCGGCGGGACCGGATGCCGATGCGCCGGAAGTAGTGCTGCTGGACGGCAATGAGCTGGCCAAGGGCCACGCCTTCTTCGCCATCGGCGCCACGGACATTACCGACGACGGCCGCTGGCTGGCCTACACGACCGACACCAAGGGCTTCCGCCAGTACACGCTGCACATCAAGGATCTGACGACCGGCGAAACGCTCGCCGGCGAAGTCGAGCGGGTTGGGTCTGTGGTGTGGGCGGCGGACAATCGGACGCTCTTTTATACCGTTGAGGACGAGCAGCAGAAGCGGCAATTCCAGCTTTGGCGTCACGTGCTTGGCGCGCCGCACGCAGATGACGTGCTGGTCTACCAGGATGACGACGAGCGATTCAACCTGGCTGCCGGGCGCACGCGCGACGGCAAGTACCTGGTGCTGGAGTCGGCCAGCCACACTACGAGCGAGGCGCGGGTCCTGCGCTGCCGACGAGCCGGCCGGCAGCTTCACGCTGATCTGCGCGCGCGAGGATGAGCACGAGTACTCCATCGACCACCGCAATGGGCTTTGGTTCATCCGCACCAACGACCGCGGGCGCAACTTCCGGCTGGTCGACTGCGCCCGTGGCCACGCCGGGCCGCGAACACTGGACCGAGCTCATCGCGCACCGCGATGCCGTGATGCTCGAGGATGTGGATCTCTTCGCCAGGCTTCTTTTTCGCCTGCGAGCGCGAAGACGGGCTGCCGCGGTTGAGACTGTGGAAGTTCGCGGGCGACGGCGCTGAGGCTGCGCCCGCCGGCGAAATTGCCTTTCCCGAGCCGGCTTACAGCGCGCATCCGCACATCAATCGCATCTTTGAGACAACGACGTTCCGCTACGCCTACCAGTCGCTGGTGACGCCCAGTTCGGTGTACGAGTACGACGTCGCGACAGGCGCGTCCACGCTGCTCAAGCAGCTTGAGATTCCCGGCGGCTTCGATCGCACGCTCTACGCCAGCGAGCGCGTTCACGCCAAAGCGCCGGACGGGGTTGAGGTGCCGGTTTCGATTGTGTATCGCAAAGGACAAGCGCGAGGCGGGCCGGAATCCGCTGTATGTCTACGGCTACGGGTCCTATGGCTATTCGCTGCCGCTCGGATTCAGCTCGAACCGGCTGAGCCTGCTCGACCGCGGCGTGGTGATGGCCTATGCGCACATTCGCGGCGGCGGCGATCTGGGCAAGCCGTGGCACGACGCCGGCAAAATGCTGGTGAAGCGCAACACGTTCACCGATTTCATCGCGTGCGTGGAGCACCTGACCGCCGCAGGCTACGGCGATCCCGCGCGCGTGGCGGCTCGAGGGCGGCTCGGCTGGTGGCTTGTTGATGGGCGCAGTCGTGAATCATGCGGCCCGATCTGTTTCGCGCCGTGGTTTCGCACGTGCCGTTTGTCGATGTGATGAACACGATGCTCGACGCTTCCCTGCCCCTGACTGTTCCTGAGTACGAAGAGTGGGGCGACCCGAATCAGGAGAAATATTTCCACTACATGCTGAGTTATTCGCCGTACGATAACCTGCGCGCAGCGAGTTATCCCGGCGATGTTAGTCAAGACCTCGCTGCACGATAGCCAGGTAATGTACTGGGAGCCGGCGAAGTATGTGGCGAAGCTGCGCACGCTGAAGACGGATAACAATCCGCTGCTGCTGGTGACGAATATGCAAGCCGGGCACGGCGGGGCCAGCGGCCGCTACGACTACCTGAAGGAGATTGCGCTGGACTACGCGTTTGTGCTGAGGGAGCTGGGGATCGTGAGTTCGACTGCCCGCGCTACGCGCCCTTCAACTCCGCCAGCGTCTTCTCCAGGCTCGCCGCATCCTCCACGTTCAGCGACCTCAGCGCGGGATCGATCTGCTTGAGCAGGCCGCAGAGCACCTTGCCGGGGCCGACTTCGACGAAACATCGCATCCGCGCCTGACCCTCCGCGGACAAAGACCGGCCATGAGCGACTGCACGCAATCCACCCAGCGCACCGCGCCGGTGACCTGGCGAATGAGCGCGTCGCGCGCGGCGTCGGCAGTGGTGACGAGGCCGCCGGTGACGTTGGCAGCCACGGGAATGCGCGGATCGTGCATCGTGAGGCCGGCCAGCACCCGCGCCACTTCCTCCTGCGCGGGCTGCATCAGCGCGCAATGGAAGGGAGCGCTGACGGGGAGCATCACGGCGCGCCGCGCGCCTTTGGCCTTGCACAGCGCCGAAGCTTTTTCGACCGCCGCCGCAGCGCCGGAGATGACGGTCTGGCCGGGCGAGTTGAGATTGGCGGCCTGTACGACGAGGCCGGTTTCGCGGGCGGCTTCCGCGCAGGCCTCGGCCACCAGCGCCGGCATCGAGCGCGAGCACGGCGGCCATGGCGCCCTGCCCCGCCGGAACGGCCTTTTGCATGGCCGCGCCGCGCGCCTTCACGGCACGCACAGCATCGGCAAAAGAGAGCGTTCCCGCGATCACGTGCGCCGACCACTCGCCCAGCGAGTGCCCAGCAGCCAGCGCCGGTTCCACGCCGTGCTCGGCCAGAACGCGCGCCGCCGCCACGCTTACCGTCATGATGGCCGGTTGCGTGTTCTCGGTGAGCCGCAGATCCTCTTCAGGCCCCTCGAAACAGAGGCGCGAAAGCGGGAATCCGAGCGCCGCGTCGGCCTCGGCGAAGGTTTCGGCTGCTACGGGAAAACGTCGGCCAGTTCGCGGCCCATGCCAACGGCCTGCGAACCCTGCCCCGGAAAGAGAAAAGCAATCTTGGTAGTCATTCCAGAGAGGATTGTAGCGGATACGGCCCCGCCCCGCAGCGACGGCTTGGTCCCTCAGTCCCTTAGTCCCTCAGTCCTTGCCTTTATCAATTCCACCGCTTCTTGTCGTCGGGGTCTTCGTCGATCTGGCGCCCCTGGCCGTCGAACTTGACGGTGCGGCCCTGGCGAGCGCATGTAGACCTCGAATTTGCGGGCCGCGCGGCGGCGCTTCCAGCGGTAGTAGCGGTTGCGCAGGCCGTACCAGCTCTCGCTGAGCACGAACGAAGCCCCGCGCCGCGGCGCCATGCGCACGTAGAGCAGACCGGCAAGCGCCCCGCCCAGCTGCGCAAAGGCATACAGCCGCTCCTGGCCGAAGAGCATGGCGACCGCAATGAGCGCGTAAATGATAACCAGGTAGCGGGCCTTGATGCCGATGGGGAGAGGGAAAAGTAGGAACTGGACGTCGCCGTAGAGGAGCCCGATGGCCGCCAGCAGGCCGAAGATGCCGCCAAAGCAGCCGTACAGCGGGGATGGGTTGCCGAGGAGCGAAGGAGCCAGCGTGCTGGCGGCCACGTAGAGAGCGAGCGCTGCCGCGGCCGTTCCCAGCACCGAGACCGCGTAGAGGCTGGTGACCCAGTTGGAGTTGTGAAAGCCCTCAAGGAAGCCAGCCAGAAACCACAGGGAGAGCAGCTCGAAGAGCGTGCCGAGCAGTCCTGAATGCACGAAGCTGTAGGTGAAGGGCTGCCAGAGGGAACCGTGAAGAAATGCGCCGGGATCGAAAATCAACAGCCGGAGAGCCTGCGCCGCGACGGCGGAGGACGCCAGGCCGGCAAGCAACAGCGCAAAGTAGGCCGCCAGATTGATGAGGATGAGCCGGCGCGTGGCGCCACGGAAGTCGGGGAAGGCGAGCGGACTGGAGCCGAATCTTGGCATTCTGAACAAGGTTAAATGTTCAAGCGGACCGGTGTCACCGCGCTGACCTGTTCGCATAATATCTCAGGCGCCAAAGCCCAATCATTTTGCGGTGTTTGCGGCACGCGACCCAGCCAGGTCCGCCCGGCCCAGCGGGCACCCCGGCGCATCGGCGCCACGGCCACACCCTTTCACGACGATTGCAACTTGGCGCACTACCACTTCTTCTATTGGATGCCGGATTCTTTGCCGGGCGTGGAAAGGAATCCCCTGCGCCGGCCATCCAAAAAAACCGACGTGCGCCGGCGTGCAGCCAAGCTGGTAAACGCAATTCCGCAAAGTGCGTCTTAGTAAAGTGCGTCTTAAGGAAAGAGCGCCGTGCCTCTTTCACGGGTTGGAAATCGAGCGCGGCAGCACGGTGGGATCCTCTTGACCTGAGGCCGGGGTCTCACTAAAACTAGCGATGGTTGTAGTATGGTGCTGTCATCCCGCAATGCGAAAGGAAAGCGAGGAATCTGCGATGCCCAGCTGCCCTGAATGCGACAACGATCTGGATATTGAAATCGACGAAATAGATGAAGGCGATGTGGTAGCCTGCGAAGAATGCGGAACGTGAATTCGAGGTGGTTGGCGTTGAGCCATTGGAGCTGGCGCGCGTGGAAGAGGACCTCGAAGAGGACGATGATCTGATCAAAGACGACGAAGAGGAGTGAGAATGAGCCGGGAAGTCAGGCTGGCAGCGATGGTGTGTGGCCTTTTGGCGTTGGGCGTGGTTCCGGCGGGCTCGCGGGGCGCGATATTTGCGCCGGCTGTTGCCTGGGGCCAGAACATGGGCGAGCGCACGGTGACGGGCACTGTATTGAATGAGAGTTCGCAGGCTGTTGCCGGCGCCACCGTCTTCCTCAAAAACGAAAAGACTAAGACGATTCGCAGCTACACCTCTACACCCGATGGACACTTCCATTTCGCCCAGATCGACATGAGCGTCGACTACGATCTGTGGGCCGAGAAAGACGGAAAAAAGAGCGCTACGAAAACCGTAAGCTCGTGGGACGCCCGCAAGGAGTTCGTTTCTGATTTGAAGCTGAAGTGAAGCAGCTTTTAGCTTGCCGCTCGTAGCTCCCGGCTCTTCAATTACGAACCAAAGAAGCTTGATCCCTTGCTCCCTCGTTCCCTGGTTCCCCCGCCATCATCCCTCCAGCTTTTTCGCCACCAGCTCGTTGAGCAGCGCCGGGTTGGCCTGGCCCTTTGACGCCCGCATCACCTGGCCCACAAAGAATCCCGCCATCGTCTTTTTGCCGCTGCGATATTGCTCCACCTGTTTGGGATTGGCAGCGATCACCTCGTCGATCAGCTTTTCGATGGCCGCGGAGTCGGTGATCTGCTGCGGCTTTTCGCGCTCGTAGACGACGCCGAAGTCCTCGCCCTTCTCAAAGCACACGTCGAAGAGCTGCTTCATCTGTTTGGAGCTGATCTTGCCTTCGTCGAGCAGGTCGGCGGCGAGCACAATGCCCGCCATCGAGACCGGCGACTGCTCCTGCTCCAGTCCCAATGCCTTCAGCCGGCCACCCACCTCGCTCAGCAACACGTTGGCCACGCGGCGCGGATTGCGGGCGGTTTTTGCCGCGGCCTCAAAGCGGTCGGCAAATTCGCGCGAAGCAGTGAGCGTGTGCGCGTCCTGAACCGCCAGTTCGTACTCGGCGATCATGCGCGCGCGCCGCGCCTCCGGCAGCTCCGGCAGCTTCTCGCTGTTTCTCGGCAAGGAACTCCGTGCGTGAGGATCAGCGGCGGCAGATCGGGCTCGGGGAAATAGCGGTAGTCGTGCGCCTGCTCTTTGGAGCGCATGGAGTAGGTGCGGCCCTCGTTGGCGTTCCACAGCCGCGTCTCCTGCATCACGCGTCCGCCCGAATCGATGACGTCGATCTGTCGCTCGATTTCGTATTCCAGTGCCGCGCGGATGAATTTGAAGCTGTTGACGTTTTTCACTTCGGCCTTGGTGCCGAGCTTTTCCTGGCCTTTGGGCCGGACGCTCACATTCGCGTCACAGCGCAGCGAACCCTCTTCCATGTTGCAGTCGGAGACGCCGGTGTAGAGCAGGATTTCTTTCAACCGGGTCAGGTACTCGAAGGCCTCGTCGGGCGTGCGGATGTCGGGCTCGCTCACGATCTCGATCAGCGGCGTGCCGCAGCGATTCAGGTCGAGATAGGTGCGCGTGGCAGAGTCGGGAAACCCATCGTGCAGGCTCTTGCCCGCATCCTCTTCCATATGCACGCGCGTGATGCCGATCTTCTTCGATCCGCCGTCAGCCGTTGGCACCTCGATCCAGCCGTGCTCGGCGAGCGGCTTGTCGAACTGCGAAATCTGGTATCCCTTGGGCAGATCGGGATAAAAATAATTTTTGCGCGCGAAGATCGACCGCTCGCGCACCTGGCAGTTGAGCGCCAGCGAAGCCAGCGCGGCAAACTCCACGGCCTTCGCGTTCAGCACCGGCAGCGCCCCCGGCAGCCCCAGGCAAACCGGGCAGATGTTCGTATTCGGCTCCGCTCCGAAACGGTTGGCGCAACCGCAAAATGCCTTTGTCGCTGTGAGCAGTTGCACGTGCACTTCAAGCCCGATCACGGGCTCGTATTTGGCCAGAACAGCAGGAGAGATGGCTGACGCGGGCATGATTCGATTCTAACGCGTGCCCGATCGCGTGGCCGACGCGCACGTTTCCTAAGGGTCCTTCAGAATTCATGAAGAGAAAAGACCCGTCTGGCTATTTCTGCGCGTCCTCGAACTCTTCATGCCAGGCCATCTGAATCGCCTCCAAACGCGGCTCACTCGACTTTTGGGGGTCGTCGGCGAAGCCTTCGAGCTCGGTCACATGGCGGTGCAGGTCAGTGAAACGGACAGTCAGGGGATCGAGACCGGGAAACTTTTCCGCCAACTGAATGCCGATCTCTTCGGCGTCGGTCCAGTGGATTTCCCGCAGCATGGCACCCCCTTATTTCTGCTCGGCAAGCGCCAGGGGCTTGCCTTCGGAGACGTGATTGCGGTTCCAGCTCGGAATCTCAACGATGTAGTTTCCGGGACGTGTGATCACGGCCTGGCAGCCCAGGCGCGAGTTCAACTGCTGATCGGCAGCCATGTCGAGCCGGTCGAGCTCATCGTCGTCGGCCTCGCTGATGCCCGCCGCGCCTTCTTTGATCCACAAATGACAGGTAGTGCAGGCGCACGATCCGCCGCAGGCGTGTTCGAGAAAGACGCCAAAGTTCTCCGCCACATCGAGAAATGACATCGGCCTGCCGTGCCGATCGTAAGGCATAGCGCCAAACTCAAACTCAACCGTCCTGCCTTCGGGAAGAAAGGTGACGCGGACCAGTTTGTCGGGAGGGATGTTTTTGTTGGTCTCGGTCATGGTTGCGTCCTTGTCGTGAGCGGAGCTAGCGGAGTTAGCGCGGTTAGCGGAGCTAGTATTTCCGGCAACGACTACCTGCGATTACTTGAACTCCGCGGGGGCGAAGGCGTGCGGCGCGGCCACTGCCTCGTCCAGTTCTTCGCCGGCCGCGTTCATGGTTTTGCCGCGAATGGCGCTCGATACTGCCGAATCCATGAGCAGCTCGGCAAAATGGCGCGTCGCCAGGTCGAGCGCGACAGTTGCTTCGCGGATTGCGGCCATATCCTCACCCTGTTTGACCTCAGTTAGCCGGTCGCGCGCTGTTGCAATCTTTGCCTGTTCCTCAGCGCCTAACTGCTTCCACGCGGGGTTTTGCGGAGCGCGTTCGACGGCGCTGAGAACCGTCTCCGCTTCAGTGCGTGCTTCGATGAGCAGCCGCTTGGCGAAATCCTCTTCGGCGTGGTCGAAGGAATCGAGAATCATGTTTACGACCTGTTCGTCGGTCAGGCCATAGGCCGGCTTTACTTCGATTTGCGCGGCCTTTCCGCTGCGCTGCTCGCGCGCGGAGACTTGCAGAATGCCGTCGGCATCGATGAGGAATTTCACTTCGATGCGCGGCAGGCCGGCGCTCATGGGCGGAATGCCCTTGAGGTCGAAGCGCGCCAGCGAGCGGCAGTCGGCAGCCAGTTCGCGCTCGCCCTGGACTACATGAATTGCCACGCTCGTCTGCCCGTCTACGCCGGTCGTGAAGTGCTCGGTGGCCGAGGCGGGGATGGTGGAGTTGCGCTGGATAATACGCGCCACCGTGCCTCCCAGGGCCTCGATGCCGAGCGAAAGCGGCGTCACATCGAGCAGCAGCATTTCTTCAGTGGCCGCCGAGGCGCCAGCCAGAATGTCGGCCTGCACCGCAGCGCCCAACGCCACAACTTCATCGGGATTCAGCTCCGTGTGCGGCTTTTTGCCGCGTGCGCTGAGGTGGAAAAGGCCATCAACCAGTGAACGCACCGCTGGAATTCGCGTCGAGCCGCCCACCAGCACCACTTCGTCGATCTGCTCCGGCGTGATGCCGGCATCGGCCAGCGCCTGCTTGCACGGTCCCACGGTTCGCGCGAGCACCGGCTCGATCAGCCGTTCGAAGAAGGCGCGCGGAAGCTCGCGTTGATAGCGGTCGCCGTTGGGCAGTTCGAAGTCGAAGCTGGCTGAGGACTCGGTCGAGAGGCGAATCTTCGCGTCGATGGCAGCCTTGCGCAGGGCCTGCACCGCGCTCGGGTGCTTGCGCAGATCCACGCTGTGCTCGCCGAGAATGTCGTCGAGCGCAATAGCCAGCAGCAGATTGTCGATGTCGTCGCCACCCAGGTGCGTGTCGCCGTTGGTGGACTGCACCTCGAAGATGCCCTCGCGCAGCTTGAGGATGGAGATGTCGAAGGTGCCTCCGCCGAGATCGTAAACGGCGATAGTTCCTACCTTGGCGCGATCGAGTCCATAGGCAAGCGCCGCCGCGGTGGGTTCGTTCACCAGCCGCAGCACGTCAAGACCGGCCATGCGGCCCGCGTCTTTGGTTGCCTGGCGCTGCGCATCGTTAAAATAAGCCGGTACAGTGATCACGGCCTGCGTGACGGGCGCGCCGAAGAATCGCTCGGCATTGCGCTTAAGCTGGCGCAGGACGTAGGCCGAAATCTCCGGCGGGGTAAAGCGCAGCTCACCCAACTGAATGCGTGGAACCTCACCCGCCTCAATGTCGTCGGCCAAACGGAAGGGAAAGAACTCGAGTTCATTCTGAATTTCTTCGAGTCCGCGGCCCATCAGCCGCTTGACGGAGTAGATGACGCGCTCCGGCGTTTCGATGAGCGTCTTGCGCGCGCTGTTCCCCACGGTGATCGTCGGCCGGCTGCCATCGGTGGGGATGGGATCGAGTGCCACCACCGACGGCACAAGATTCGAGCCGTCTACGCCGGGAATCACCACCGGCGCGCCATCCTGCATATAAGCGACCAGGGAGTTTGTTGTCCCCAAATCGATACCCACGATGCGTCCTTCTGCCATCGTTGCTCAACTTCCTTCCGCTGGCTTGCGCAGCCATGCTGGAGGATTCAACACAAATTGGGCCTCGCCCTTGCCGAAAGACCAATCGGCGTAGGTGTTTTCTGTCAATACCGTCATCACGTCGTCTGTTGAAATGCCAACCGCCGCGTGCAACAGCGTAGCAACGCTTGCATAGAGGGCTTGTTTCTGCTCCACGGTGCGGCCCTGGCTCAGCGTTATATGTACCAGGATGTAACGTTCCGAGCGATGCATCCCCATGAACGCCGGATCGACGAAAAGCTCTTCCGGCTCATGCGCCGTAAGAACGATGAAGCGGTCGCCCTCGGGGATGCCGATGGTCTCGCGCATCGCCTCGTACACCGCGTCGGCAATTGCCTTGCGCTCTGCTGGGGGTGTGGACCGGCGCACAGAAATACGCACCAAAGGCATTCTTTATGCTCCCAGGATTTCGCTCACGTCGCGGACCAGATTGCTGAGGTAGCGGCGCCGGTCAAGCAGCGCCACCATGGCATGCTGTGCAGGCTTGCGCGCGGCCGCATCGCCGGCGTCCCAAACCGCCCACTGCGCATGCAGATCGCGATCCACCGCTTCGAGCAGGCCTTCGAATTTTCTCTTCGCCTCAATCAGGCTTTTTTTCACCACCGGGTCTTCTTCGCCCGTCTTCCGCGCCCTGCGCATCTCTTCAAGCTGCATGTTGAGATCGAAGACTTCTTCGAGCAGATCGGCGGGCACGCGAGAAGTTTCTTCCTGGTTCTGGACGGCTGCGGCATTGCGGCGAGCTGTCGCAGATGCGCCGATCTCCGCTCCGTGCAACTTGAGCAGATACTCGGTACGGCGCAGGGGGTCTTTGAGGGTGCGATAGGCGTCGTTGAGCAACGACGTGTCGGCCAGGCTCCATTGCTTCTCATTCGTCTCCGCGCGGGCAAAGCGATCGGGGTGCAGCCTGCGGCTGAGGCGATGAAACTCGTGCTCCAGAGCCTGCAAATCCAGGTTCAGACGCGGTTCCAGGCCAAAGACGGAGAAATAATCGCCGCCCGGAGGGGGCTGAATCTTGCTGCAATGCGGACAGAAGAGAGTGGATTCGTTGTGAGCTACGGAACAGGACCAGCAGGCGACCGGAACTGCGGTATCGTCGACTTTCAGCATGAGGCGGCCTTACGCGCAATGCGCTCTAAACAGAAAATGAAGTACCACACCCGCACGCGCGAGTTGAATTCGGGTTGATGAAATTGAATCCCTGGCGCATCAACGTCTCTTCGTAGTCCAGCGTCACGCCGTGCAGATAGACGAAGCTTTTGGGATCGACAAAGACGCGCACGCTATCGAAGTTAAAGATGCGGTCGCGCTCGCGCGGGTGCGTGTCGAAGGCGATGGAGTAGGAAAGTCCCGAGCACCCGCCGCCTTTGACGCCCAGCCGCAAACCGCCCTCCTCAGGCGAAATGCCTTCCTTGGCCATAGCCACGCGGATGCGCTTGACCGCCCGCTCGGTCACGTGCAGGCCTTCGACGGGATTCGGAGCGCCCCCGGGCCCCGGCGCGGTTTGCCGGTCGATTTGCTGTTCGGTGGACGCCGGCTTGGTCTCGATAGTGACGATGTTTGCCATAATTCCAGCCTTTCTTCCGCCTGCCCGGCGGACTTACTTCGCCGGCGCCGCGGCGGCTTCCGCAACGCTATTCTTTTTCTTCCAGTCGCCGATGGCGGCGCGAATGGCATCCTCGGCCAGCACCGAACAGTGAATCTTGACCGGCGGCAGCGAAAGCTCCTTCACAATGTCGGTGTTCTTGATCCCCAGCGCGTCATCGACAGTGCGGCCCTTGATCCACTCGGTGGCCAGCGAGGAACTGGCGATGGCGGAACCGCAGCCGAAGGTTTTGAACTTGGCCTCTTCGATCACCTGCGTGTCGGGGTTCACTCGAATCTGCAGGCGCATCACGTCGCCGCACTCCGGCGCGCCCACCAGGCCCGTGCCCACTTCGGTCGAGCCCTTGTCGAGCGTGCCCACGTTGCGCGGATGATTGTAGTGGTCCACTACTTTGTCGCTATATGCCATTGTTTTCTGTTTTCCTCTCGCGGTACCCGCGCCCCTTCTCTTTTGATTCGGCTAGCGTGCCCGCCGATGCATTTCTAATCCCCAACCTGTGATCCCTGCCTTCAGTGGGCCTGCTGCCACTCAACCTTGCTTAGATCGATGCCTTCCTTCACCATCTCGTAGAGCGGCGACAGCTCGCGGAGATGCCGCACAATGTCGATCACTTTGGCGGCCACGTAGTCCACTTCAGCTTGGGTGTTGAAGCGGCCCAGGCCAAAACGAATGGAACTGTGCGCGACATCGTCGCCCAAGCCCAGCGCCTTCAAAACATAAGACGGTTCCAGCGTGGCCGAGGTGCAGGCCGAGCCGCTTGAAACCGCTATGTCGTTGATCCCCATCAGCAGCGACTCGCCTTCAACGTAGACAAAGCTCATATTCAGGTTGCCGGGCAGCCGGTGTTCCGTCGATCCGTTCACGTGCACATAATCGAGCTCCGATTCCAGCTTCGTCTTCAGCCGGTCGCGGAGGTCCCGCAGATAGACGGCCTCGGTCTCCATTTCTGCCTGAGCGATCTCGCAGGCTTTGCCGAGACCGACGATGCCGGGCACGTTCAATGTGCCTGACCTCATTCCGCGTTCATGGCCGCCGCCGTCGATTTGCTCGGCGATTTGCACGCGCGGATTGCGCCGGCGCACATAGAGCGCGCCCACGCCCTTTGGTCCATAGATTTTATGCGCGGAGATCGAGGCCACGTCGACGTAATCGTCGATCACGTTGAACGGCGCCTTGCCCAGGGCCTGCACCGCGTCGGTGTGGAACAGTACACCCTTTTCATGGCAGAGCCTGCCGATCTCGCGGATCGGCTGCAGCACACCGATTTCATTGTTGGCGGCCATGATGGTGACCAGAATGGTCTTGTCGTCGATGGCCCGCTTAAGGTCTTCGAGATCGATGATTCCGTCGGATTTTACCGGTAAATACGTAACGCGATAGCCATACTTTTCCAGGCGCTTGCAGGTGTCGAGCACAGCCTTGTGCTCGGTGACCTGAGTGACGATGTGGTTGCCGCGTTCCCGGTACATCTCCGCGATGCCCTTGATGGCCAGGTTGTCGCTCTCGGTGGCTCCGGAGGTGAAGATGATCTCCTTGGCCGTGGCGCCGATCATTTTGGCGATCTGTTCGCGCGCCGTTTCCACTGCCTGCTCCGCTTCCCACCCAAAGCAGTGGTTGCGGCTGGCTGCGTTGCCGAACTTGCTGGTCAGGTAAGGCATCATCGCCTCCAGCACCCTGGGATCCACCGGGGTGGTGGCGTGGTTATCCATGTAGATCGGCAGGGTTACACCTGCCGGCGCCTCCGCTTGATTTCGAATCGTGCTCATCCTTGTCTCCATTTTTCGTAAAGCGGCGCCAGCCGGCCGCCGCGGCGGACGCGCGTTAGCCGAACTGATTGAAGCAGCAACGAACCGTATTGTAACTCCGCTCGCAACGCTAACTCCGCTTTCTACAAAGTCAATGTAACCAATCGGTCTGAACTCCGGGCAACCGTCGAGGCCGCGTGCTCCTGCTCAGCCAGATCCTGGATGCTGATACTCTTCAGAACTCCGGCAATGGTCTCGTTGACGCGCGCCAGCGGTTCCTTGATGGTGCAGTTAGTGGTCAGATCGCAGGCCTTTGCGCCTTTGGTGCAGGATGTAATGAACAACGGCCCGTCGATGGCATGGATGACCTCGAAGGCCGAGATCTGGCGCGCGGCGCGTGCCAGAGCATAACCGCCGTTCATCCCGGCGTGGGAACGCAGCAGCCCCGCCTTAGTCAGCCGCTGCAGAATCTTGGCCAGCAGTTGCGCGGGAATCCCGTAAGCATCGGCTACGTCCTTGGCGCTGAGCGCAGGAGTCTCAGGATGCTCGGCGAGATACTTGAGCGCCATCAGCCCATAATCTGCTTTCTTGGTGAGCTTTAGCATGGAATATGCGACATGTTCGGTCTCAATTGAGTATACGACCAATTTCGTCCGCCTTTCAAGTCCACGCCTGGCGGGCCTAAGGCGAAGGAGGATTTTGGCGTCATATCAAAGGATTCATCAAAAATCGGTTTGCAATCGCCCAAAAGAAAGCTACAATCTGGCGGATAGAGCGCCTGTAGCCATTTCCGATTGCCTGCCCCCGAGCCGGCCCCTCACACCGGGTCCCCGGTCAAAGGCTTTGGTTGTTGAAGTGGAAGCCGATGCAACTTGCCAGGGCGGCGAGTGGCGGCTTTCTCCTCACCGGAAAAGGCATAAGGCTCAGAATTTGCAGTGAATTTAACCCAGACCCAGAGAACGATGGCAACTGCCTGCAGACACCCAAAAGTCCGGATCGTTTCCCGGCACGAAGACACCGAGTATGTCGAGTGCCTGGAGTGTGGCGAGGTCTTCGATTCAGAAGAGTTTCGCGATATGGAGATTGAAGACACGGCTGGCACCGAAGACCTTCAGGACGACTCCTAATGATCCGGCCCTTAAACACGGTCATTCCGTGCCCCATCCATGCGCTTTCTTCTGGCGCATGGGTGGGAAACGTCAGCACTATTTATGGGCCGGATCAATAAAGCATTTCTCCTTCTGCCGTATCTTGAGAGCCGGTGCGCTCAGGTTGCGATTCTCTCAAAGAATCGGAACTTGGCACGATACCGCAATGGCTATATCTGAAGGAGAAATACCGTAGAGCCAGGCCATGCTGCTTATTTCGCGCCGGCGCTATGGGTAGCCGGTGCGCCGGGGCGGCGCGAGACCACCCAGGCGTAATGCAGGCCCGAGATGACGGTAAGCGCCATGGTGGCATCGAGGGCCACCTTTTGGAAGATAGCTACCCAATAGGCGGCGGTGAGCTGATGCAGCAGAACCGCCGCTACAGCGCTGATCTGGGCAAGGGTGTTGGCCTTGCCGAAGATGCTGGGACGAAATTCCCGCCGCCCCACGGCCGCGTAGAGAAGGGCCGAAACCAGCAGGATGCCCACATCCCTGCCGAAGACCAGCACCGTCACGGTGACCGGCATCAGCCCCTTGTGCAACAGAACCAGAAACAGCGTGCTCAGCAGCAGCTTGTCGGCGACGGGATCGAGATATGCGCCAAACGTCGATCGCTGCTTGAGCATGCGCGCCAGCGTGCCGTCCATTGCATCGGTCAATCCGGCGGCCACGAAAAGAGCGAAGCTTAGCCTGAAGTGCCCCTCGAGGATGGCGGCAACCAGGAATGGCGCCAGGCAGATGCGCATGAGCGTGAGCAGATTCGGTGCGCTGCGGAACACGTTCAACCAGGATTTCGGCTCTCCCTCGACGGCGGTTGGTTGAACGGCAGGCGTCATCGTTTCATCCCTGAGCGAAACCATTCCTGGCAGTCCCCCAAATGATCCCAGGCAGCGCAAGCTTCCAGGTGCCCGAATTTCCGGGCTGTTCGACCGTGGCCCGAGGAACGATGGATGGCATTTCGATGGTACAGCATAGCGCCCGCGAGTCGCAGCAAGGCGGGGGTCAGGGATCGGGTTTCAGGTGTGTTAGGGGTCAGTTCCAGACGCGGGGACGGGAGTTTTTATATGTCGATCGGCAGCTCCGCTGAAAGGATATTCATGGGCGTGAGTCCGCGCTGGCGCAGGGCGCGCAGGCTGAGGGCATCATGGCGCTTGGCCAGGCGGCGGCCGTTGTGGTCCACCACCAGGCGGCAGTGGAACCAGGCCGGATTGTCGAAGCCCAGCGCGCGGTTGAGCAGAATCTGCCGCGCGGTGGACTTGAGCAGATCGGCGCCGCGCACAACCTCGGTAATGCGCATGGCGGCGTCGTCGACCACGCAGGCAAGCTGATAGCTGGGCACACCGTCTCGCCGCCACACCACAAAGTCGCCAAAGTCCTCGCCTGCCACAAAGCGCTGCGGCCCCAGGTTGCGGTCGACAAACTCAACCACCTGGCCGTCGGGAACGCGGAAGCGCCAGTTGCTGTCGCCAGGGGTTTCGACGTCGCTCGCCGTGGGGCCGGGAAGCTGCGGCGCACGGCCAATCCGGTGGCGGCAGGTTCCGGGGTAGATAGGTTCGTCGTCCAGGGTGTCGAATTTGCCGCCCCCGCGCCCGGTTTCCACGCGCTCATGCGGCGCGCCTAATGCGGTTTCGAGATCCTTGCGCGAGCAGCGGCATGGAAACAGGCAGCCGTGGCCGAGCAGCCTGCGCCACGCGGCCAGGTAGAGAGCGCGGCGCTTGCTCTGAATGTAAGGCCCATACTGCCCTCCCTTGCCCGGCCCGCCCAGGTCCGGGCCCTCCTGCCAGCGGATCCCCAGCCAGCGCAGGTCCTCAATGGCGGCGGCCGCGTAGGCGGAGCGGCTACGGTCCGGATCGAGATCCTCCATGCGCATCACCAGCGTGCCTCCGGCCTCGCGCGCGTGCTGGAATGCTGTCCAGAAGGTGCGCGCGTGCCCCACATGCAAGTAGCCCGTGGGCGAGGGCGCCAACCGCCCGCGATAGTTTGAAACCGGCGATGAAGGGGTGCTGGCCATCTTGAAGCCCAGTTTAGCCAGCCTGCATTTCGCGGCATATAGCGGGGTTGGTTCCTTACGTCCCTGGTCCCTAACGAAGTCAAGAGCCCATTTCTCACGCCGACTGAATCCGAAGGACTTAACTGAGTATTTTCACTGCTGATTAATCCCATAAATTCATTAGTCTTGTCTTAAGGTTCCAGGCAGAGCTCGGGAACAGACCGAAAATCCCGCAGCCTTTTGAGCTCCGTTATCTCCGATATATACCCTGTGCATAACCCCTTTGTTTTCAAATATGGAGGTACGTCATATAGGGGGTGGGGGGTGGGGGGGCAAAGCTCGAAAAAGAGGAACAACGTATTGAAACTTCACCCCTGGTCCCTGGCCCCTGGTCCCGGCTTTTTCCAGCGGAGAATGGGATTTCTCGCTGCCTGCACCTCGTCGAGACGCGAAACACGCGTTGAATGCGGCGCCGTCTTCACCAGTTCGGGGTTCTCCTCGGCCTCGCGCGCGATGGAACGCATGGCATCGATGAAGAGATCGAGTTCCTCGCGCGACTCGCTTTCAGTGGGCTCGATCATCAGAGCCCCGTGCACGATGAGCGGGAAGCTGACCGTATAGGGATGGAAGCCGTAATCGATGAGCCGCTTGGCAATGTCGCCGGTTTTGACGCCACGCGCCGCCTGCCGTTTGTCGCTGAAGACCACTTCGTGCATGGAGGGAGTTTTGTAGGGCAGTTCGTAGAGATCTTCGAGCTTCTTGCGGATATAGTTGGCGTTCAGCACCGCGTCTTCCGTGGTCTGGCGCAGCCCGTCGGGGCCGTTGGCCAGAATGTAAGCCAGCGCGCGGATAAACATGCCGGTATTGCCGTAGAAGGCGCGCACGCGGCCTACCGATTTCGGGCGGTTGTACTCCCAGTGCAGCGGCCCAACCAGACTGGGGTGGAGCGGGATGCCCTCGGGATCGCCGGCCCGCTCGCCGGTCTGCGCATCGAAGAGCGGAGCGCGAAAGAGCGGTGGGCGGCCGTCGGCGGTCGGCTCGGCGTTGGTGTCCTCCCAGTCTTTAGCGTTAGGGCAGGGCTCCTCGCCCTTCACGTCTCGGACGAGCACGGGGATGGGGAGAAAAGGCTCGAGAAACGCCTTGCACGCCACGGGGCCGGAGCCGGGTCCGCCGCCACCATGAGGCGTGGAGAAAGTTTTATGCAGGTTGAGGTGCATCACGTCCACGCCGAAGTCGCCCGGCCGCACCTTGCCCACCAGCGCGTTCATGTTGGCGCCGTCCATGTAGAGCAGCGCGCCTTTGGCGTGCAGAATGCCGGCGATCTTGTGAATCTCGTTCTCGAAAACTCCCAGCGTGGAGGGGTTGGTGAGCATCAGCGCGGCAGTTTCTTCGTCGACCATGCGCGCGAGAGCTTCGTGATCGATGCCGCCGTCGGCATTCGACTTCAGGTTCTGCACCGTGTAGCCGCTGAGGGCCGCCGTGGCCGGGTTGGTGCCGTGGGCCGAGTCGGGAATGAGGACCTTTTTGCGCGGATTGCCCTGCGACTCGTGCCACGCGCGCGTAAGCAGGATTCCCGTGAATTCGCCGTGCGCGCCGGCGGCGGGCTGCAGCGTGATGGCGTCCATGCCGGTGATCTCCAGCAAACATCGTTGCAGCAGATCGAAGATTTCAAGTACGCCCTGCGCCAGCGTCTCCGGCCGGTAGGGATGCGCCTCGGCCAGACCTTCGATGCGCGCGACGAATTCATTCACGCGCGGGTTGTACTTCATGGTGCAGGAGCCGAGCGGATACATGCCGAGGTCGATCGCGTAGTTCCACGTGGAGAGACGCGTGAAGTGGCGAATGATTTCGATTTCGCTTAGCTCTGGGAGCAGCCCTGGCGCATCGCGATGGGCTGCGCCAAGCAGTTTGGCCGCGTCCACATTCGGCACGTCGAGCGGCGGTAGCTTATACGCCCGTTTGCCGGGCGAGGACTTCTCGAAGAGCAGAGCCTCGTTCTGCGTGGGGTGCGTGCGGACTTTGCCCAATGTGCGGGGACCCATCGGGCGGCTTTCGGGAGTATTTGCGTTTGAAGCCATGTCCATTACGCCTCCACCGTTTCAGCCGCGAGCACCTTAGCCGCAGTGTCAATCTGTTCGCGCGTCACGACCTCCGTCGCGCACCAGAGCGTGCAGTTGCGCAACTCGGGATACCAGCGGCTCAACTCGATGCCGCCGACAATCTTCGCGTCGAGCAGCCGCTGGCTCCACGCCGCTGGCGCTTCGTCGGTCTGCAATACAAACTCGTGGAAACGCGGCGCGCCGTTAAAGCGCAGCTTTGCGCCCGGCTGCGAGCTCAGGGTTTTGGCCGCGTAATCCGCCTTGGCCAGGTTGTGCTCGGCGAGTTCGCGCATGCCCTCCTTGCCGTAAACGGCGAGAAAGATGGTCGCCATGAGCGCGACGAGCGCCTGGTTGGTGCAGATGTTCGAGGTCGCCTTCTCGCGGCGGATATGCTGCTCGCGCGTGGCAAGGGTGAGCACGAACCCGCGGTTCCCTGCCCCGTCAACCGTCTGGCCGGCGAGTCGTCCCGGCATCTGCCGCACATACTGCTCTTTTGCCGCGATGACGCCGCAAAACGGCCCGCCATAGCTAAGCGCCACGCCGAAGGATTGCGCCTCCATGGCGACAATGTCGGCCTCGACGGGCGGGCGCACGATGCCGAGCGAGACCGCCTCGGCAATCGACACAATCAAGAGCGCGCCTTTGGCATGAGCGATGGCGGCAATGGCCGGAATGTCTTCGATGACGCCGAAGAAGTTGGGGCTTTGGACGAGGACGGCTGCGGTTTCCTCGGTGACCGCCGCGTCCAGACCGGCAAGATCGATGCGGCCGGTCTCGTTGTCGTAGCCAACCAGCGACGCTGGAAGGCCCTGATGGCTGGCGTAGGTGGCCAACACTTCCCGGTACTCGGGATGCACCGTCGCGGCCACCACGGCCTTGTGCCGTCCCGTCACGCGGACGGCCATCATCACCGCCTCCGCCGCGCCGGTCGAGCCATCGTACATGCTGGCGTTGGCCACGTCCATGCCGGTCAGCTCGGCGATCATGGTCTGGAACTCGAAGATCGCCTGCAGCGTGCCTTGCGTGATCTCGGCCTGGTAGGGCGTGTAGCTGGTCAGAAACTCGCCGCGCTGGACCAGAGCGTCGATGATGACGGGGCGGTAGTGGCGATAGGCGCCGGCGCCGAGAAAGCTGGCATAGTCGGTCGCATTCCTATGCCCGGCGGCGCGGAAGTAGTCGATGATTTCGCTCTCGGCCTGCTGGCGCGGGACGTTGAGGTCGCGGCCGAGGCGATACTCGGCGGGGATGATCGAGAAGAGATCGTCAATCGAGGCAGCGCCGATTGCGGCCAGCATCTGGCGGCGCTCTTCGTCTGATTTGGGGAGGTAGCGCATCGATGGTCCCTCCGGGACCAGTGAACAGTGATCAGTTGTCAGTGATCGGCCGGTGTGTGTTCACGATAAGCGTATCAATCATGTCAAGGTATCCTGGGAGATGCCATCCGCCGCCGCTTGGCCACAATTGCGGGGTTCACTGCGAGATGAACTCCGAGCGACTGACCACTGATCACTGACCACTGACAACTAGCTCTTAGCTTTCCTCCGCGATAAACGCCTCATACGCGGCAGCGTCAAGCAAATTGGCCACCTCGGCCGGGTTGGAGAGTTCGACCTTGATAATCCACGTGCCGTGCGGATCCTGGTTGATTTTGTCGGGCGCGGCCTTCAGCTCTTCGTTGACCGCGGTGACCTTGCCGCTGACAGGCGAAAAGAGATCGCTGACGGCCTTCACGCTCTCGACTGAGCCGAAGGTGGCGTTGGCCGTGACCGTGTCGCCCACCTTAGGCACATCGACAAAGACGATGTCGCCTAGCGAGTTTTGTGCGTAGTCCGTGATGCCGATGGTGCCGATGGCGCCATCAATTGAGATCCATTCGTGCTCGCGAGTATAACGATTGTCCGTAGGGTAAGACATGGCGGGTCTGCTCCTTTAAAAGACAACGAAACAACAGAATAAGCCGTGAGGGTTGAAGGCGGTGAGGAAAAGCAGGGAACAAGGGAATAAGAAGGACTCGGCTAGTGGCATTCTTTCCCAGGCAACAGGCTCCTAAGGATACATCCGGGCGGCGAAGCGCCCAAAGCCGAGTTGTATCATCGCTATAGTTCGGTCTGACGCCAGGAAGGGAGCAAGCTGGTGGATGCCGCGGGCTTTGAGTGTTGTTTGCCAGCTGGCATGGACTGAACGATTCACAAAAGAAGGAGCAAACACATGGCTGAGTCAGTGTCAGGTAGTGCTATGGCAGGCGCCGCCTACGAAGTACTGAGTCCCTGGGCGGATGCTGATCCTATACCCCTGAAGGGACTTTCACCGCGTTTAGACGATCTCAGCGGTAAGAAGATTGGATTGTTCCGGAATAATAAGCGTGCCGCCGGCCTGATGCTGGGCATCCTTGAGCACCGTCTCAAGGAGCGTTATCCCACCATTCAGACGAACTGGTACGAGAGCGTCGACTTCACGCTTCCGGAAATTGAGTCGAAAGACAGCGTTCAGTTCCAAACCTGGGTCAAGGAGCAAGACGGCGTCGTACTCGCCGTGGGCGATTGAGGGTCGTGCACGAAGCATATCGTCTACAACGCGATCTCCGTCGAGGAAATGCATACGCCGGCGGTCGCACTGGTAAACGAGGGCTTCGTGACGGACGGGCGGTCTGCCTCGTCCAGCAGAGGAATGCCAGTATCTCGTATGGTCTCAGAGACCATACCTTGTGAATGCAGCATCGTGGAAGAGGCCGAAGAGGGCATCAGCCAGGTTCTGGACCAGATCGTAGCAGGGCTGGTTCAGCCTCTGACGGCGGAAGAAGTGTCGCCGAAGCCGAAGACACGGACACAGAACCCGCGGATCATCTTTCGCGGCAATATTCAGGAAGTCAACCGTTTCTTCTACAAGCGGGGCTGGGGAGATGGCTTGGCACTGATCCCGCCCACCGAGGGCGCGGTAGCGGAAATGCTTACCGGGACGGACTTGCCCCCGGAACACATCGTGGGCACGCTGCTGCCCCGGCTGGGAAAAGCAACGGTCGAGAAAATCGCAATCAACGCCGTGATGGCGGGAGCTTTGCCGGTTCATATGCCCGTGTTGCTCGCCTGCATGGAGGCCCTATTCGATCCGGCGGCCAGGGCGAGCGCCTTCGCCGTCAGCACCGGTTCGTGGTCTCCGTTTTGGATCATCAATGGTCCGATTCGCAACCAGATTTACGTTAACGGCAGTAGCGGCGCCCTCAGTCCCGGAAATATCGCCAACGCAGCGATAGGGCGCGCGATGGGGCTAATCGTGAAGAATATCGGCGGGATGCGCAAGGCTATCGAAGATATGGGCACGTTGGGAAATCCCGGAAAGTACTCCATGGTCCTGGGGGAAAACGAAGAGAACAGCCCCTGGGAGCCGTTACATGTGGAAGAAGGATTCGCTCCCGAGGACAGCACGGTCAGCCTGATGTATCCCAATTGCTACGCGCAGCATCATCCCAGCTATGGCACCGAAGATCGGGACATTATAAGCAACCTTCTGTACAGTCTGCCGACGACCACACTGGGTGCCTTGTGCTTCCTGCTGCCGCCGGTTCATGCCAGGAGACTGGCCCAGAAAGGATGGACCAAAGAAAAGATCCGGAACTACATCGCGGAATTCGCGCAGGCTCCGGCCTACAAGCACCCGGCGCACTACGATTCCGGCAAGGCCCTGGCTAGACACAAGACCGTGCCGATGGATGCCCTGGAACCCATCCGCCTCATTGCCGATCCCAGTTTTATCCGGATTGTGGTGGCTGGGGGCCCTGGCACCTTCATCGGCATTCTCACCGGCGGGTTCAGTGCTCGGCGGGTGATCAAGCGGATCCAGTTCCCTCGCAATTGGGACAAGCTGGTGGCCAAATACCGGAACCTGACACCAACGTACGAACTGTATTGAAAACTCCCCCAGCAGGCAAAAAGCAGGCCTGTTGGGGAGCTTACGAGATCTGTTGCCGATGTTTGACTATGACGCAATCATTGTTGGCGGCGGGCCGGCCGGATTGACGGCAGGCATCCACTTGGCGCGTGCGCGTTATCGCGTGCTGGTGTTGGAGAAAGAGCAGTTCGGCGGCCAGCTCAAAAACATTGCTTGGATCGAGAACTACCCCGGTTTTCAGGACGGCGTGGGCGGACCGCAGCTCGCCTCCGCGATGATCGAACAGGCCACCCAAGCGGGCGTAGAGTTGGAACTGCGGGAGGTGACCGGCATTGAATCCTACTCTAGTTGCCGCTCGGTTACCTGCGCCGATGGCAGGAGTTACACCGCGGCAGCGATCCTCGTCGCTGCCGGCTGCCGTCCTAAGGAGCTCCCGCTAGCCGATACGGAAAGGTTCCGGAACAAGGGGATTATCAACTGTGCGCTGTGTGAAGGGAGCCTGTTCAAGGACCTGATAGTAGCCGTCTGCGGGGGAGGCGATTGCGGGGTCATCGAGGCTCTGTACCTCTTGAAACTGGCGTCGAAAGTAATCGTCATCGAAGCACTGCCGGAATTGCAGGCGGAAGCGGTCCTTGAGGAACACTTGCGCGCCAACCCCAAGGCGGAGATCCATTGCGGTGCTATGGTGACCGCTATCCGGGGCGATCGGTGCGTCGAGGAAATCGATCTCCTGCACACCGCGAGCCAACAGGTGGAAACCCTCAAAGTGGACGGCATCCTCGTCGCCATTGGAATCGAGCCGAACACGCAATGTCTGCAAGATGCAGTTCCGCTCGACCAATACGGCCAGGTCCCGGTAGACAACCAGTTCGAAACCGAGACGCCCTACATCTTCGCCGTTGGGGACATCCGGGCCGGATCACCCCGGCTGATCGCAACGGCGGTTGGCGATGGCGCTGCCGCTGCGATCGCGGCACAACGGATATTGCGAGCTGATTTTGCGACCTCTCGTTCGCTGGCTATAGACTGATCCGAACCTGGGAGAATAGGATTGAAATCCCGGCCAACAATCCCGGCCAAATCGTTTAGCTCAAGGAGAAATCAATTGAATTGCTACGGATCCAAGGAATTTGCTCAGAGTTTTCGCACCGTTCGCAAGAATACAATCACAATTGCCCAGGATATCCCGGAAGAAAAATACGGTTTTCGGGCGACTCCCGATACGCGTTCCGTCGGCGAGCTCCTCGCGCACATTTCGTTGGGGTATAGCTTCCAGTACGCGATTCATGCTCAGGAAGCACGGTCTTCGCTGGCCGGCTTCGACTTTCCGTCGCTGATGCAGCGCATTTCGGCTGAGGAAAAGGTGCAACGGAGCAAGGATCAGACCCTGGAATTGCTCCGCAGTTCCGGAGAGAAATGGGCTGGTTGGCTCGACGGACTTACGGATGCTTTCCTGGCAGAGAGGGTTACGATGCCCGCAGGTGCGGAGCCTGCATCAAGAAGCCGTTTCGATATGATCCTTTCAGTTAAAGAACACGAGATGCACCACCGCGGCCAGTTGATGCTTATCGAGCGCATGGTGGGCGTCGTGCCACATCTGACTCGCGAAATGCAGGCCCGATTCGCGGCCGCCGCTGCGCCCAAAAGCTAAGCCGGTAGAAAATCTTCAGGGGACGCGGTTCTTCGAGCCGGAACCCGCGTCCCGGTGGTGATCGAAGGTCCCCCTCGTTCCCTGCTTTCACCCCATGACTACAACCGGCTGAAAGAGCGTCCCTGCCACTCTGCGGGCAATTCCGACAAGATCGCGCGGGCTGGCGAAGACTTTGACCAGCGAAGCTTGGGAGAACTCCGGCAGATTGGCCTGCGCCCCGTTGCGCAGCCGGCCCAGCGCCAACGCATCCGCGGTCACAGCGGGCATCTCCGGCAGCAGAGCCCGCGGGTGGACACATAGAGCCTGGATCGCGGCAATATCGTCTGCGGAATCTCCGGCCAAGGCCCCTAGTTCTTCGAGCGTGTGCGCGTCTGCCAGCGTAAAGGCGCCGGCCCGCGTCCTGCGTAAGCGGCTCAAATGCGCACCACAGCCCAGATCCCGCCCCAGTTCGTGCGCTACCGAGCGCACGTACCCGCCCGCAGTGATGTTCAGGTTGAAACTGGCCTCCGCGCCCTCCATCGCCGCAATTTCGAAGGCATCGATCCGGACCCGGGCCGGCTTCAGCTCAACAGGCTTGCCCTCGCGGGCCAGTTTGTACGCGGGCTTGCCGCCGATCTTCTTCGCCGAAAACGGTGGCGGCATCTGTTGCGTTTCGCCCAGGAACCGCTGCGCCGCCGCGCTTACCCGCTCCAGAGTAAGAGTCCGGGCGACTTCGGGCCACAGATCGGTCCCGGCAGGCTCGCCCTCCGCATCGTACGTGTCGGTCGCGAATCCAAAGCGGATGGCTCCGGCATAGCTCTTTTCCGCGGCAGAAAAATACTGCGCCAGCCGGGTGAATTTTCCCATGAGCAGCGGCAACACGCCGGTGGCCATCGGGTCAAGGGTGCCCAAGTGGCCGATCGATTGCTCTCCTGTAATCTTTCTGAGCCGGTTCACCACATCGTGGCTGGTTATTCCATCTGGTTTGTCGATGACAAGAAGCCCGTTCACATCATCACTTTAGCGGCACTAGCTCCTCTTGCCAACTTTGCCGGTTACGATCCAAGCTAAGTATGGATGGCAGACGAACGCGAACGCGTGCGGAAGGTGTTGCGCGAGCTAGGCAAATTGCTCGTGAACTTGCCTGCGAGTCCTCCGCCCAAAGAAGTTCATAATCTGCGCACGGCCACGCGGCGGGTTGAGGCGATTGCAGCCGTGCTGGCGCCCGACGATCGAAAGAAATCACGGCTGCTGCTCAAGCCGATTGAACCGGTGCGCAAAGCAGCCGGCGACGTACGCGACATGGACGTTCTGATCTCCCATGCGCGCAGAATGGCGAGGAATTCTGCCGGCGATTCCCTCACGCGATTGGTGGGCCATCTTGAAAGCGCACGCAAGGAAAGCGCTGCCGAACTCGAGCGCACGCTGGGCCATCGCCGCAAGGCAGCGCGAGACAAGCTCAAGCAGTACTCCAGGCTCGTAAGATCGGCGTTGACCCCGGCAAAATCCTCGGCGCCCAACACCTACCAGGCCGGGCCGTCTCACGAGGGGGTCCACATTGCAGCGATGAACATTGTGAGGGAGCTTGGCGAATGGCCGCCGCTCGACGCCGGCAACATCCACGCTTTTCGTTTGAAGGTCAAGGAGCTGCGCTATGTTCTGCAACTTTATGCAGACGCCGATGCCGGACTCGTCGAGGCGCTCGGTGACGTGCAGCGCCGCATTGGCGACTGGCACGACTGGCAGCAATTGGCTGAAATCGCGCGAGCGATTCTCGATCCGGAACAAGACGATGCGCTGTTGATCCGGATCGACGGAATCGCCAAAAGGAAACTCGGCCGGGCGATTGCCTCAGCCAATGCCCTGCGCGGGCGACATCTGGCAATGCCCGTTGCGCAAGGGGTTTGAGGCGTTTTGACGCTGAAGCTCACACTCCGCCGGTTACCGGCTGCCGTACAAGCGTCAGGAACTCTGCCCGTGTCTCCTTCCGCCGGAAGCAGCCAACCATCGCGCTGGTTACCGTGGACGAATGCTGCTTCTCGATTCCGCGCATCATCATGCACAGGTGGCGCGCTTCAATCACCACACCTACGCCCTGAGGCGTGATCTCGTTCTGAATCGCATCGGCAATTTGGCGCGTGAGCCGCTCCTGCACCTGCAGCCGGCGCGCGAACACTTCGACGAGGCGCGGAATCTTGCTCAGCCCGATAACTTTGCCTTTAGGTATATAGGCCACGTGCACCTTGCCAAAGAAGGGCAGCAAGTGGTGTTCGCACAGCGAGAACATCTCGATGTCTTTTACGATGACCATCTCGTCGTAGTCCACTTCGAACATTGCGCCGCGCAGAATTTCGGCCGGGTCCTGCTCGTAGCCCTTGGTGAGGAAAGCCATCGCCTTTTCCACGCGCTCCGGCGTGGCTGCCAAGCCATCTCGATCCGGATCCTCGCCCAGGCGGTGCAATATCTCGCGGTAAATTTCCTGCGTGCTGAACCCGCTCAGGCCCTCGTTGGCTTCAATTGCTCTACGAACCGCTTTACTTACTGCTATTGGGTGCGCCATTGTTGTTTATCCCTTTGCCAAACACTCAAAAAAGTTATTCTCCGTCTCTTCCACGCGCACCTGCTCCAATTTGCCGGCCGGCAACGCATCGCTCAATAATTCAAAAACCGCCCTGCATAGATTCTCCGTCGTGGGAACGCAATCCGCAAATATCGGATCGAGATTCAGGTTGGCATGGTCGAATCGGCCTATCACCCGCTCGCGCACAGCTGCGTCGAGCGCCACCAGATCCACCACCATTCCTGTCTCCGCTTCTACCGCGCCACCCACCAAAATTTCGACCGTGTAGTTGTGCCCGTGGCCGTGCGCATTGTTGCATTTTCCATACGCCGCGCGGTTCTGTTCGGCGGTGAGAGCCGGCGTGTGCAACCGGTGGCTGGCGCTCACCATGTAACGGCGGCCGAAGTACGCTTTCACGCCTCACCTCGGTACTCGGCAAAGATCTCCGGCGTCTCGTAGACACGAATTCGGCTGAGCCGCGCGCCGCCGGCTGCCGTGATAGCCGGTTCCAATCGCTGCCATGCTGCGATTGCGATGTTTTCGGTGGTTGGAATCGCATGCTTAAACTCAGGTGCGTCGAGGTTCAAATTCTTATGGTCGTAGGCAGCCAAAACCTCGCGCTCCATCACGTCTTTGAGCCACTTGATATCGACCGCAAAGCCGGTCACAGGGTCCGGATTGCCGGCAACCGTTACCTCAAGCGTGTAATTGTGCCCGTGACCGTTGCGGTTCGCGCAGCGCCCGAAGACCTGCTGGTTTTTCTCGGCAGGCCAAGCGTCGTTCCAGTAGTAGTGCGATGCGGAAAATGTCACCCGCCGCGTAAGGTATATCATTCCGGCTCCCTCACTGAAGAGATGCCGCAACCCCCGCCCAGGCTGCGCTCAATGCGGGCTTTCTTGTAGGCCAGGGCTTTAGCACTGACATTCTATCTTCTTTGAAGGGTGGCAGACCACCGGGAGTGCTCCGATGAAAAAAAGCGTTTCGCAATGTTTCGACCAGGCGAGGTGGGCATACCATGTAAGAACGTCGAGTTCGATTTCAAAGAGGAGATTCCAGATGAACGGCCAGTCCTGCTGCCGAACGATCATCGCTTTTATTCTTTTCCTCGGTTTCTCTTCCTCCGTTTACGCAGCGCCAATTCATGATGCGGCAGTTGCGGGGAATGCAGCACAAATTCGCGCCCAACTTGCGGCCGATCCCTCCCTGGTCAATGCGAAGGACGACAGCGGCACTACGCCGCTTATGCTCGCCGCAGGCAACGGGCATCTTGAAGTGGTGAAGCTGCTGTTGGACAAAGGCGCTGCGGTTGACGCAAAAAACAACTACGGTGTCACGCCATTCTTGATGGCCTCTCAGAACGGGCATCTTGAAGTGATGAAGCTGCTGCTGGAGAGGGGCACTGCGGTTGGCCCCAAAAACTTCCAAGGTGTCACGCCACTTTTGATGGCCGTAGACAACGGGAATCTTGAGGTGGTGAGGCTCCTGTTAGACAACGGCGCGGATGTCAATGCAAAGGACAACGAGGGCTGGACCCCGTTACATGCGGCAGAAGAAAAGGACCTTAGGGATATTGCTGAACTGCTGCTGGCCAAAGGCGCGGACGTCAACGCGAGGGAAAACGGCGGTGTGACGCCGTTGCAATATGCAGCAGCCCACGGACACATAGATTTTGCCAAACTGCTGCTGGCCAAAGGTGCGAACGTCAATGCGAAGGAAAACCACGGCTTTGCGCCGTTGCATACGGCGGTAGCCAACGACCGCGAGGAAATTGCCGAACTGTTGCTGGCCAGAGGCGCGGACATCAACGCCAGGGCCGACGATGGTATGACGCCGTTGCATGTGGCAGCAATGGGAGGCTATAAAGGCCTTATCGAATTGCTGCTGGCCAAAGGCGCAGATGTGAACGCGAGGGCCGACGAAGGCAAGACGCCGCTGAGCCTAGCGATTGAGCACCACCAAGACGCCACCGCTGCGCTGCTGCGCGCACACGGCGCGAAGGAATGAATCACCTCGCCGAGTGTCCCATGTCTCGCTTCTGAGCAAGAAGCCGGCCTTGGCCGGTGGGTGATTCTAAACAACTTACAGGAAGTTGCTTAGGAGACATGGGGTCAGTCTCCCCACCGCAGGCGGTCAAGCGGCATAGCTCCTGCCTTTCCAGCTTACGCGCTTCAGAATCCGATGCTGAAACCAACTGCGATAGAGCAATGCCACAAACAGAGGCAAACCCAGCGGCGCCAGCGCGCAATCCAGAAAGGGAAAATTCGACTTGGCCACGCGTGCATAGAACCGGAAGAGCGTCCGCAGCCAAAGCAACGCCAGTATCCAGCCTGCGCCTAGCCACTCGAGCGCGTGCACACCCAGCCGCGCGTTCCAAAGTTCGTAAGCCAAAATCGGCAGTCCAAAAAGAAGAAAAAAATCCACTGCCCGCCAAACCGCCAGCATCAGCGCATTGTCGAAGAGGAGCTTGAGGTTCTTGGTCCAGCCTTCGATCATTGCCCCCGTGGACCGGTACATGCGCGTGGCCACGGCGTCGTCGGCATAGCGAAAGCGTAATCCCACCCTGCGCCGCTTGGCCAAAAAAGCCAGTTCGACGTCTTCCAGCACCTTGCCGGCTACGCTTGGATGTCCGCCCAGCTTGCGGTAAGCCTCGCGTTCGACCAGCAGAAACTGCCCATTGGCTGCCGCGATACGCTGCGCGGGATCGGAAACCTTGGCGGGCGGATAGGCCAGAACCAGTTCGGAAAAGACCAGCGGCATCAGCGACCGCTGTGCAAGTCCGCGGACGATTTGCCGCGGCGAGTAGCTCAACATGCCCGCTTTGTGTTTTTCTGCCTCATGCAGGGCGCGGCGCACGCCGCCGGGTTCATGCTGCGTATCCGCATCGGTAAAGAGCAGCCACCGGCCTCGCGCCTGCCGTGCCGCCGTCCAGACGGCGTTCGTCTTGCCCGTCCAGCCCGGCTCCAGCTTGCCCGCCTCCATCAGTGTTACGCCGGCAAAGCCGCGGGCAATTTCTGCCGTGCGGTCGGTCGAGTGGTCGTCCACCACGATCAGCTCCCAATCGCGGCCCAGCTCAAAGATGTCCTCAGATTGGTTGACGAGCGACTGCAGGCACTGGCCCAGGCAGTCCTCTTCATTGCGTGCCGGCACAATCACCGTCAGCTCGATAAGCTTCTCCGGTTCGGGCTGATCGAAAACCGTTCCCGGAATGGCCTTTCCGGCCCACTCCCGCCAGTCCGCCGCTGGAGCCTGGCCCTCCGCCGCATCGGCAAGACCGAGCACCGGCGTGTACCCCGCAGACGAAGACCTGTCCGCGGGGGCCCCGGATTTCCGCCCGCCTGCCTGGCCCCGTTCCGAATCATCCTTGCCCATCGCGCCTCACCGCTTTCCTCCTGCCCATTTGCTCCGTATTATAGGGATGTGCGGTTCCCTCGTTGCCTCATTCTGACCCTCCTTCTTCCGCTGACCGCGTTGTCTGCCTGCAACCGCGGCGCGCATCCTGCCCAAACGGGAAAAGTTGCCCCCGACTTCACCGTCTCTGACGGCTCCACAACCGTCCATCTGGCCAGCTACCGCGGCCGCGTCGTGCTGCTCAACTTCTGGGCATCCTGGTGCGCACCCTGCGTCGAGGAGCTGCCCTCCCTGCTTGAGCTTCACCACGACCAGCCCGATCTCGCCATTCTGGCCGTAAGCGCCGACGATGACCCTGACGCGTACTCCAGTTTCATCGCCCGGCGCCACGTCGACCTGATCACCGTTCGTGACCCCAGCGAGTCGGCCGCCCGACTCTTTCACTCCGACATGTGGCCTGAAACCTACCTTATCGACCGCAATGGCGTGATTCGCCGCAAGTTCGTCGGCCCGCAGGACTGGACGAGCCCCGAGATCCTCACCTATCTCAAGAACCTGTGAAAGTGGGTTTCAGGTGTCAGGTTTCAGGGGTCAGGGAGTGGGCTCGACGCACAGCCGCATTGAGCCTGCCTGCCAGATTGACCACAGGCAACCGGCAACTGTTGCTAAAATTGGCCTATGACCACAGTGGAGATTCTCTATCGGTACACCACGCCGCCCACAGAGCCGGTTGCCCAGGCGCTGGCCCGTGCCCGCGACGTCTACGGCATCCGGCATCTTAGCTTCGATCGCGGGGCGCGCACTCTCCGCGTCGAGTACGATGCTACGCGCCTCAACGCTGCCGTGGTCACAAAGCTTGTGCGCGAGGCCGGCCTGGAAATCGCTGAAGAAATGCCGCTGATCCCGGCGCCCGCCGAGGCAACAGCCCCGCCGCCAACTGCCTGAGGGACCGCGTTGCGCTGCTGCCGCAACCTTGATAATCTGTGATTGGTTCGTCGAACGGGTTTCGTCCTGAAATCCGCGCATGTGCGCCCGTAGCTCAGCTGGATAGAGCGACTGACTACGAATCAGTAGGCCGGGAGTTCGAATCTCTCCGGGCGCACCACTAAATAATATACAATCAACAAAATACAGGAATCATGAAGAGCGAGTTGTAAAATCAGCTTTCTTGTGTCAACACTGTGTCAACAGTTTGAATAACTTCAGGCAGTGCGCAATCCGCAATATAGCGCCAGATACTGATGGTGCGCATTTGACCACGGATGGTTTATCCGGTAATTGACCTTTCTTGACCCATGCCAAGTCAACACTGTGAGATCCGGAAGCAGGTGCTTCTGTGGAGACTTTGGTAAGGCCCGCAGAGCGGAAAAGAAACGAACCTAGAAGCCTTCGGTTAACAGATGCGCGAACCCGCTTTTGAACCGTTTTCTCTGGTTTGCTAATGCGTTGAATCGGAAATCGATATGCGGGCTTTAAAGCGCTTTTCTGATTGAACCGAGCTCCACCTATTACTGGCGGGCCTCCTTGGTATTTTCCCGGGTATGAACCGACCTCAAGGATCGAACGGCCGGATGACTGCCGCCGCGCCCCGGAGATCCACCTCCAACAAGGGCCCGATCCCAGGAAATCCATCTTGCATGCATCCTGACCGAAAGCGTTGCACGGTGACGGACAGATTGCATGTAATCTGACGTGAACAGGAAGAGCGCGCCTTCGTGATCGTCATCGCCATTAAAGAGGGTTTCAGACCACTTTTGCACCCTTTGGCAAGTGTGATAAAAAACTCGGCAATCGCCTGTTTCTATGTGTATTTGCTGCTAATTTCGCACTTGGCGTGGTTTGGCAGCTTTTACACCGGTGTACCGCTCGCTCGGTCAACACAGCGTCACCGCGAAAGAAATGGCCCCTTCGCACCCGTCCGCTACCTGGTGTAGGAGGCGAAGTAAAACCAGGCCACGGTGGCGGGATTAAAGTAATCCAGGCCGGATACTGGTTTCGTGAACAGTTGGCGATACAATTTCGCAACGGGCACCTGAGAACGGCGGTTCCGGCCCTGAGAAGCCATGGCGGATAACGGGCAACACAGAGAAACGAACCCAAGCGTTTTGAAGAGTTTGCAATTGGCCTTTGCGTTGCCTGGATCAAGCTGATGAACTGTCAGAAATTGATCATCCTCCGTCCTTTTCGGTGGTAGCTTTAACGGTTGGTTGACAGAATTTGTGGCCCTGGGAGCTGTTATGGGAGCGATGATCGCAGGCAAGCCGGCCGATCCCTCGATGCTGGTGAATGTACCGAGACTTGTAACGGCCTATTACACGGAGATTCCCGACCCTTCCGTGCCGGAACAGCGGGTTGCGTTCGGCACCTCGGGACACCGTGGGTCGGCATTCGACAAGGCCTTCAATGAATGGCATATGGTACCGTGGCGACCGACGAGAGCGGACGAACCTACTTCTTCGACGATATCTATGGGTTCGATGCAGAACTTGAAGCGGCCCTCAAGGAGGTGTCGGCTTTCCCAAGCGAATGAGCCGAGTCGTTCCGCAGTGCGATCTTCGCAATGGCGTCTCTGGGCGTGATCCGATCGTCCGGATTAGACACTGAACCTTCAGCAACGCTCTGAACAACTTTCAAATACTCTGCTTTTTCCGTCTTTTGTGTAGAACCTGTTTTTCAGCCCATCTGGCTTCGAGCTCAACTGATGATTCTAGCTCCTTTCCTGATCGAGACTGCTGAAGTTGCACTGTCGCAGGCATGCGTTTGCGTCCACCCGCTCGGGAAAGCCAAATAGAGCCTTTGCGAGCTTCGCGAATACGCGAAAGGATCGCGATTCAGTGACTGCAATCGTTCAATAAATTGAAGCATCTAGGAATGGCCAAGGAAATGCTTCCAGATAGAAGCAAGGCAGGTCCACGTTTAGAATCCGCGACACACTCCGTCGCTGAGCGCACATTCAGGATCATCACGGGCAAGCGAACAAATTGACCAGGGAAAAGGAGAACAGCATGAGCGTTGAAACCACCACAGCGAAACAAGAAGCCCGCGACAAGTTTGAGTATCAAATCAAGTCCGCTGCAACGAAACTCGTCGCATTGAAGGCACGGGCAGAAGCGGGGTTGAAGAAGGTCACCGACGAGAAGTAAGAACACTCGAAAGGCGACCTTGAAGCGTGGATCACGGCATTCGAGAAGTCGATCAATGAAATTGAAGCAGAGGTGAGGGCCCACCCAAACCCAAAGCCAGCTGCCCTGATCGTCAGTTCAAAGGCAGTACACTATTTTGCCTGGACCAGGTGAGGGTAGCTCCTGAAACCCACGGTCCGTAACAGAGTTTCTCCCGCGACAAGCAGAGGGCGGATCGCTTGTAACAAAGCAAGGAATGAGGAAAACAATGGGACACCCTATCTCAAAGGTCTTCAAGGAAGTTACGGGAGCGTCCATCAGATGGGCAGTCGTCATGATCCTTCTGGGACTCCTGGCAGTCATTCTTCCCCTCACAACCGGCATCGCGCTTTCGGTCATAGTTGCGTGGGTCGTTGTTTTCAGCGGTCTTGCCTACGTGGTTTCTGCGGTTGGGGACCGGAATGCCGGCGCATTCATCTGGCGATTGCTGATTGGCCTTGTATATATCGCGGGTGGAAGCTACCTTGCATTCCATCCGCAAATCGCTCTGGAGACTCTTACTCTGCTCGTGGCCGTAATCTTCACCATAGAGGGCATTCTGGAGATTGTCACATTCTTTCAGTTCCGCGTTTATGCGGGCTCTGTATGGGCGCTGTTTGATGGCCTCGTCACGCTTATAATGGCATTCCTTATCGTGCTCCCTTGGCCGAATAGCTCTTCTTGGGCCATCGGAATCATTCTGGGCATTAATCTCATGATCACGGGGTCTGCCGTTCTGATTTATTCGCTGGCTGCGCGCAAAACGCTTGAGATATTGAGCTGATGATCAGAAACATCCCGGCGCCTTATTGAGCTGCGACATTGACTCGAAGTACTTTGGAAAAACAAAAATAGCGTCACCGCTAAGACGGGTGCGTTGCAGATCGCAGGGCCGCTCGGAAGAGCACCTGGGGTGCGCAGTATTTGTTGCGTCAAGACGCCCCGCTGAATATGCGTATTAGCGATTCCGTCCGGGCTTCTGGCGAAGCTCGAACTCCTGGGGCGAAACACTGCGAATCCGTCGCATCGCGTTTCCCCGGGAGTCCTTCGGCGGCCATGGTCTTTGGATGGCTTGATTCGGAGCCTCAGGAGCAACCGAGTCCGGGATATTGGTTTCGATGACTGTTTGTGCAATCCGCCTCAGGCGCGGAGCGAACAGTCCAAAATAGCGGACGTTGTGTCGATAGCGCTCAGGCAGGTGATTCGTTATTCGTTTGATAAAACTCCGCAAGTCTAACAGAACCGGCTTTTCGATCTTCTTGTGATCCCTTGGCCGGCCATTTGGATTCGCGTTCTCGCCGGGATAGACCTTCGCGATAAACAGCACACCCTTTTCGGTGACTTTTTGGATGTTGCTCTCGGCAATCGGCGGCCGGCCAACATAACGACCGTGGTAGTTCAGTAGGTCGTTCTTGGTGCGAGCTTCGGTCCAGATGTGCCAGTCCCTTGTCCGTTGCCACTCCAGATGTTTGAGGAACCTCTTTGGTACCGACTTCCTCGCGAAGCCCTCGCGGTATGCCGCGGCCAGATAATCCAGCACTTTCGCTTTCCACAGCTCCATGATCGACTTGACTGCATCTTCGAGCCCCAAGTTGTCAATCCACTTCGACTTGCCCGTATCCATTCCTCCCCCAGAGCAAATGATGTGCAGATGAGGCTTGAAGATTAGTTCGCCGTTGTATGTTTGCATGACCGTGATAATGCCCGGGACCGCGCCTGCATGAGATCGGGCCCACTCCTCGATGGCATGAGCGTCAAGCGCGGGCAACCTCGCCAATAGCTTCTGGTTATCCCGGAAAACCGCCAGAGTTGATAGGGCATGGTCATGGTGATCAACAACCACTTGATGTTGGGGAGGGCGCACAACTGGTTACGAATCCACTTGATGGCTCGTTTCGCCCCGCACCCTGCATACGCGGGCCCTTTGCACGTGTGCGGCTCAAAGCTGGTTTCCTCTCGCGGCGGCGGGTTAGGGGTTGACTTGCACGGAATGGACCGGGCGGAACTGGCTGGCGAGAACACCGGCACCGCAAGCATCGACGGCGCACAGTTTGCAAACCTATCAGACGTCGTAGACCAATCCCCAGACCACCACGGAGATCAACCATTCTGATCAACAGCAGTCAGGCTCCCGGCTGCACGTAATGCGTGCAGCCGGAAACAAAACCACCGCTGCCGGCGCGGAAACTCAAAACGAGACCGCCATTGCAAAAGGGCTAACGGCGTTCTCACGCAGACACTACAGCCCCTGTTCGCTCCTGTTAATTACATCATCCTGTATCTCAGGGCTCAGTTCTACAAAGTAGGCGCTGAACCCTCCTATCCTGACCACAAGGTCCCGGTGGTTCTCCGGGTGGGCTTTGGCATCGAGCAGTTCTGCCGCATCCACCAGGTTGTACTGGATGTGCTGGCCGCCTTGTTTCAAGAACGTTTCAGTAAGTACTGCGAGTTTTGCCCGACTCTCCGGGCTGTTCATGGTGCTTTTGGCGAACTTCTGGTTCAAACAGGATACCGTCGATTCGTCAAACCCGGCCTTGAGTACGGATCTGAGTACTCCGGTTGGGCCATGTGTATCCATGCCGCGCATGGGCGATATTGAGCCGTCGTTTAACGCCTCTTTCGATTTGCGCCCGTTGGGCAGAGCGCCTACGCCCAAGCCGCCGAAGTAATGCCACGACAGCCCTTCCCGTGAGATCTTGAAAGGCGGATACGGAGAATTGTCATACGAAAGAATGAAGCTGGCAGAAAAGCTGCCCACGTCACGGACCATCAAGTCTGCCTCTTCGATGCCATTGCCGAATTTGGGCGCCGCCACGCACATCCGCCTTATCTCTTCCCCTCGCTTGCCCTCGAAGTTGGAGTCAAGGGCATTCATCAGCTCATCCATGGTCAACTTCTTCTCGTCAAACACCAGTTTCTTGATGGCAAAAAGAGAATCGGCGGTATCTACATTCGCCCGATCTGTAATAAGGAAGGTATGATAGGCAGGATTGGGGGTCATCAAATCCTCCCCATACTCCATGCACCCGTCGGCCATGACGCTCGATAGAAAGGGAAAGCGCACATACTTCTCGTTCTCTTTACGGGCGATGGCTCCCAGCCAAAAAATGCGCCCGACAATGAATTCATACTGTTTCTTGAATGCATTGTACAATTGTTCAAAGGTCTTGAAAGTGCGGGGATCTCCAGTGTCCAGACCTACCTTCTTACCTGTTATCGCAGATACCCCGTTATGCAACATTACATCGAAAATGGCGGCCACGTTAAATGATCCAATCCCTTCGGCGCCATAGTGATCGACTGTATTCGAACAAATAGGCGTTACGCATCCTTGAGAATACCAATCTCGTGCCTTTTCCCGCGGCACTCCCGCTGCCATGAAACGTTCCACCACATGACCGCCATTCTCAAACATGGGAGTCCCGCCCTGTGTCTTGACATTGGTATCTAAAGCTTTGTCTAGGAGCCAGCGCGGGGTGTTGCTGTACCACTCGATTCCGACACTCGGGGTAGACAGCTTCATCAGACCCACTACGTGGAGAAGAAGGTAGCTCAGAAGATTGGCAACGTCGTTGCCGTCTTTGTCCACACCGCCCACATTGATATTTTGCAGCCCATAGTTTACTTGGTGATTCTCCCTGAAGTCGGCATTCGCAACGAAGGTGTGGCTACCCCAGTGCGAGATGGCGTGCTCGAGGATTTCCGCCGCCTGCGCCAGCGTCAACTTCCCGCTTTCAAAGTCCTTCTGGAAGTACGGCCACAGGAACTGGTCGGCTCGGCCGATAACTGGGGGAGATTGCGGTTGTTCGTGAATTTTGCACACGTAGATAAAGTGTACGGATTGGACAGCCTCGTGGAAGGTGCGCGCCGGGTTCTCAGGGACCCACTCGCAGACCCGGGCAATCTCCAGCAGTTCCTGCTTTCTAGCGGGATTCTCCGCTTTCTCTGCCAGGTCGCGGGCAAGCTTGGCATATCTATGGGCATACGCAATGGCTGCCTCACAAGCGATGATTGAGGCCTGCCAGAAATAGAGCTTATCGATGTTGGTTTGTTTGGTCTCCACAAACCACTGAATTTTCGCCTTCGCCCGATCGATGAAGTTTCGCAACCCGTTGGCCAGCACCTTGCTCCACAGCGGCGAGGCAACACAGGAGGGAAAGAACGCCGCCGATTGCCACGGGTCCTTGAGCTTGCCCTCCTCCATATCATCCGCCCACGTGCCCACCACCTGATGCCAGGCATCCAGTACGTGTGCCGGCGCCGAGCGTTTGTGAAAATACTTGGCGGCCTCCCTCACCACCTCTCTGTCCTTCATGGACATGGCTCCCTTGACGGTCATGGTCAAGGCCAGTTCATCCGCGTCTTCCCACAGTCCCGGAATGTAGTCGCCGGCCAGGTCGCTTTGGGTAACGGTTTCGAGCATGCCGGCCGCCAGCCGGCCGACGATCAGATCGGTATCGAGAATATTTATGGGGGCGCCTGCCGTCAGTTTTTGGAACAACTTTGCCCTTCGAATCTCGATATCTTCTCCCTCGGTCTCCTGCCAGGACTCGAGGGCAAGTCTCTCTCGCTCAACACAGACGGTAATCGGCGCGGCACGCCGCGCCCCCTTCCATTGGAGAAGCCGATCGTTGAGCTCCAATGCGTCGATCTCCCGAAAGAGATTCTCCATTCCTGCTCCTGCGCTCTTCGGCTGATTGGTTGAGGCCGTTGTTGTTGCCATCTCTCATCCTCCTGTGCCGGCCTTGGACTAAGCCTGGCCGGCTGCTGATTTTTCGTTCTCGAGGTTATGCCGCAACGTCGCCTCGCTACCGGCTAATATCTCGATTTGAGCCACTCAAACACAAGGCCCTCAAACGCCTTCTTACTGCTGCTTATCCATGCCTCTCTGGTGAGCCGTACAGCCTCCGGGGTTTGGTTCGAGGTCCAATATTCCAACAAGCATATCTTCAGTCCCGTGTCGGCGGCAGGAACAACAGTATAATGGGCGCTGGCCTGGAAAGTGCTTATCAATTCTCCATCGACGATGGTCTGATCCTCGAAGCGAACGACCACGACCCTTTCCTTAAGATTGATCGCATAGTACTTTGGCGTTATCTTTTCTTCCAGAGAGGGATGCACCATTCCCATGATAAGTTCCTCGCGGGACGCCTTGCTCGTTGTGAAATCACCGCCCGCAGGGAGGGTGTAATAGTTATAAGTGAAATCGTCAGTGAATAACTTGCCAATATTCGGCACCGTTTCCAGGGGCCCCATATTTTTGTTTACGATCTCGAAGTACTTGTCAAACCACGCGGTCACGTTTTCGTAAGTGAGTTCCATAAGCCACCTTTCTGTTGGTTGAAGTATTTACTGCACAAACAAGCTTACGTGGACACCAAACATAGGATTCCGTTATTCTCGAACGCCTGCCTTACCGATTCCACGTGAGATAGCTCAATGGCAGAAAGTCCGTGCAGACGATATGGTTTGTTGAGCGCAATATATTTGCTCTCTCCTAGCCGGTGATAAGGCATTAACTCGATGCGCTCAGCTTTGCTTCCCAGGCCTTTTAGAAACGCCGCGGTCGCCCGGATATTCTCCAGGCTGTCGTTGATGCCCGGGATCAATGGCATCCGGAACAGGAAATCGACGCCGCTTTCGGCAAGGAGCTTCGCATTAGAGAGTATGAGATGGTTTGACTGACCGGTGAATTCGCAGTGAATGTCCGCATTCATGTGTTTCAGGTCATAGAGGACGTAATCGGTGACTGGCAAGACTTGCAACAAGGTCGAGGAGTCAGCGCATCCCGACGTTTCCATGCAGGTATTAATTCCTTCCGCATGGCAGCGCTCGAACAGGGCGCGCACAAACTCGGGATGCCGGAGCGGTTCCCCGCCGGAGGCGGTGACGCCGCCGCCGGAGCTCTCGTAGAACATTTTGTCGGCCTTCACTGCCTCGAACACTTCCTCAAGGCTCATTTTTCTGCCGTAGACAAGGAGAGCATGGTAGCCGCAGACCGAAGCACACTTGCCGCAGCCGATACAACGGTTGCGGTCTATAGACGGCAGTCCCGCGTCATCAAAGTTGAGCGCCTCTTGGGGACAAACTCCCGTGCAATTACCACAGCGAGTACATAGCGACTTGATGAAACCCACCTCAGGCCGTGGCAAAACGCATTCAGGATTAGCACACCACCGGCACACAAGGTTGCAGCCTTTCAGGAAGACTATGGTTCTAATCCCAGGCCCGTCATGGATCGAGTAACCTTGAATGTTGGTCACCGGCGCAACCAGCGTGTCGACTTTGACGTCAATCGGGGAAACCGTGGCTGACTGCGTTGAAGCTGCCGCGGGGACTTGAACGGGCGTCTCATCACACATCCCGATGCCGTGCTGCGGATCGACTTGCCTCGCTTCTGTCACCTGTGCGATCTCACTTTCCGATGCTTCCCGCCGCAAGCGCCGTTCGTTGGACTTGCCCTACGGTCGTTCACGGTTGACTGCACTACTCAAACTCTCCGGGGATAGTTAGGTGCGATCTATAACCCTTGCTCGCTCCTATTGATCACGTCATCCTGGATTTCCGGGGAGAGTTGCACAAAATACGCGCTGAAACCGCCTACCCGCACTATCAAGTCCTGGTGGCTTTCCGGGTGTGCTTTAGCATCGAGCAGTTCCACAGTGTCCACCAGGTTGTACTGGATATGCTGTCCGCCTTGGCGAAGGAACGTATCGGTAAGCACCGCAAGCTTCCCTCGGCTCTCCGGACTTTGGACAGCGCTCGCAGAGAACTTCTGATTCAGGGCGCTGGCATACGATTCGTGAAAGCCGGCCTTGAGCGCCGAGCGGAGAACGCCCGTGGGCCCGGACTTATCCATTCCCCGCATAGGCGACATGGACCCATCATTGAGCGGTTCTTTGGCCTTGCGGCCATTGGCCAGAGCCCCAACGCCCAAGCCGCCGAAATAGTGCCAGGACAGGCCTTCGCGGACGGGATGGAAGGGTCGGTCCGGGCTGTTGTCGTAGGAGCAGATCACCCCGCCCGTAAACACACCCACTTCCCGCACCATCAGGTCGGCCTCCTCGATGTCGTTGCCGTACTTAGGCGCGGCCAGGCACATCTGCCGCACCTGCTCGCCTCGCGATCCGACGAAGTTGGAGTCCAACACGTCTAGAAGCTCACCCATCATCAGCTTGTTCTCGTCAAAAACCAGCTTCTTGATCGCCAGCAGAGAATCTGCCGTATCAATGATGGCCCGGTCGGCCAGACTGAAAGTGTGGTAGTCGGGATCGGAAATCACGGTATCCTTGCCCTTCTCCATGCATTGCTCGGAATTGAGCATGGAGAGGAAGGGCAAGCGCACATACTTAGGATTTTCCTGGCGCGCCACCGCCGCCAGCCAGAACATGCGCCCCACGATAAACTCAAACTGCTTTTTGAAAGCGTCGTAAAGCTGGTCGAAGCGGGTGAAGGTGCGCGGATCGCCGGTTTGCAGTCCAATCTCTTTTCCGGTAATAGCCGACCGTCCGCTGTGCAGCGTTACGTCGAGAACGGCAGCGACATTGATGGCGCCCATTCCTTCGCTGCCCGAATGTTCTATCGTGCCCGCGAGAACCGGACTGACGCAGCCCAAGCCATACCAGTCCCGGGCTCTTTCCACCGGGAAGCCGTCCTCAGTGAATTTCTCTACAATGTGATCGCCATTTTCGAACAGCGGAATCCCGCCCTTAACCTTAACGTTTGTGTCGATCGCCTTGTCGAGCAGCCAGCGCGGCGTGCCCTGATGCCACTGCACCCCGACCGTAGGCGTTGAGAGCTTCAGCAATCCGATGACGTGGAGCACGAGATAGCTCAGCAAGTTGGAGGCATCCTTGCCGTCCTTGTCCACTCCACCCACGTTTAGCGAATTGATGCCGAAGGTGATCTGGTGGGTCTCCCGGAAACCAGCGTTGGCGATGAAGATCTGGCTGCCCCAGTGTCCGATGCCGCATGCCAGCAGCTCGGCGGCACGTGCCAGCGTCAGGCTGCCCTTCCGGTAGTCGCTCTCGAAGTAGGGCCACAGGTACTGGTCGATACGACCGAGCACCGGGTAATAGCAGGCCGGGTCTTCCAGATTCTTGCAAACCCCTATGAGATGCATCGCCTGAACCGCCTCATGGAAGTTGCGGGGCCGATTCTCCGGAACCCAGTCGCATACTTCGGCGATCTGCAACAGCTCCTGTTGCCGGACGCCGTTGGGCTCGATCTTAGCCATTTGCCGGGCCAACCCGGCATAGCGGTGAGCGAAAGCTATAGTGGCCTGACAAACTATAATTACGGCTTTCCAGAAATAGAGCTTATTAACGTCGGCTTCACTGGCCGCGGTGAATTCGTCAATGTGCGCCTGCGCCTCCTGGATGAACCCCCGCATGCCTTTGGCCAGCGCCCGGCCCCACAGCAGAGAAGCGGATGCCCCGGGGACAAAGCCCACCTCCGGAGCCGGGTCGATCACTTTGGCGTCGTTACAGTCCTCCGACCATGTGCCCAAAACCGTGCGCCAAGCGGAGCGGACGTGGTCCGGCGCCGTCTGTCCGGCAAAGCACTTTGTGTGTTCCCGCAGCGTTTGCCGGTCCTCGGTCGACAACGTCCCCTTCTGGGTAAGGGTGAGCTCCAAGCTCGCGTTATCGTCCCACAGACCCGGAATGTAATCCCCGCAGATGTCAATGGCGGTGGTGGCCACGAGAAGTCCGGTGGAAATCCTTCCCACGATCAAGTCGAAGTCCAGGATTTCTATAGGGACGGAGTCAAGAATCTTGGCGAGCAGCTTCGCTCTGCGAATCTCGATGTCTTCGCCCTCTGTTTCCTTCCAGGACTCCATGGCCAGTTTCTGCCTCTCAACGCAAACGCGCGACGGGGCATTACGCCTTGCTTCCTTCCATCGCAGAAGCCGCTCATTCAATTCCAATGTATCAATCTGTCTGAACAAATCTTCATCTGCCATCGTTGCTGCAGCCTCTGACCGTTTGTTTGACACCGTTGCCGTTTGCATTCGCTTTCTCCCACTCAAGCTTGCGGTCAAGCCAAATCATCTCTTGGTGATCCGTTGCTTCAAGGGAGCTTGCCGCCCCCTTGAAGCCGGATGGCTCATTCCTGGCACCGCAACACGTGTTTCGCATCGAATGCCAGAATGAACTTCAGAACAGGATCTTCAATCCGAATTGAATCTGCCGCGCGGTCGAGCTGGTAGCTGTCATTATGCCTGCAGCTGTAACGCGACTCCCGTCCTGTTCGAAGAGATTGTTCCACGGGGTACCCAGGCCTGGAGCCGAGCCGTTGTATGGGTACTGGAAGCTGGTGTTGTTAAAAATGTTGAAGAATTCCGCACGGAACTGAGCGCGGACTCCCTCGGATATAGCCGTCTCCTTGGAGATGGAAAAGTCGGTATCGAAGTAGCCGGGAGCGCGCAAGCAGTCCCGGGGAGCGTTGCCGATAGTTCCCGGCTCCGGCATCACGAAGGCACTTTGGTTAAACCAATCGTTTGTCTTGCCCTTAACGAGGCTGTTGTTGCAGGTAAAGCCCGGCGCCATATTGGGGCGCTCTATCGGGTACAGCGAAGCCTGATCGTTATATCCTGCCACGTCCCATCCGGCCAGAGGCGTGAACGGCGGGCCCGCGGTGGCGGTCAAGATGCCGCTGAGCTGCCAGCCTGCCACCAACCGGTTTCCTTTGAACGGCAACCCAACCATCGAGTTGAGTCGCAACGACTGAGGGACGTTATAGCCGCATGGCGCCCGTTCAGCCCTTTCGTCAAAAGGATTCTGGAGAGGCGTACCGCCTCCCAAAACGTCGGAAGCGTCTGAGATATCGATGCATTTCGAGTAAGTGTAAGCCGCTTGCGCCTGCAAATTGTGGCTGAAGTGGCGGACCCAGTTGACTTGCAAGGAATTGTAGGAGCTATTCGCATCTGGAACACCTTCAACAAAAGAGCCGACATTGGGGTTCGCGCGTGGGTTCTCGACCAATTGCCCCTCTTTATTGATTTCCCCAAAGTGCACCACCCCGCTGGCATCGGTGGTCGGAATTGGAGGATTGGCGTCCCTTAATGCGAACACATGAACGCCGTGGGAGCCCACAAATCCCACCGTTAGAATGCTGTCCTTAAAAAGTTCTCGCTGAATATTGAGGTTCCATTCCATGGTATAGGGAGTGTGGTTGTTGTTGTAAGCGGCCTGTCCGATGGTCCCGGAGGGCAGACCCACATTGGGGCAGGACGGGCCAACCGTGAGGCATGGCGTTGGATACGGACTGAAGACACCCGGAATGGTTAGCAGATTAAAGGGCGGGTTCTGCGTAAACGCATTTAGGTAGACGTGCGGAGCAATCACGTCGTCGAAGATCCCGAATCCGCCTCGCAGCGAAGTTTTGTGATCGTTGAACGGATCGTAAGCAAAGCCAATGCGCGGTTCCAAATTGCGGGTGGATGGGTTGCTTGCGAACGGGTGGTCAACCGGGGTAAAGGACGCGTCTGTAAGTGGCTGGATGAGCGCACGGCAGTCGTGATTCATGCATGTAGGATTGGTGGTGAGGTCGTAGCGAAGGCCGAGATTCAACGTCAGTTTCCGAAGCACTTTCCAGTCATCGTTGATGAAGGGCGTTAGATAAATTTCGCGGAACCAGTGGGAGTCTTGAAGCTGGCCGGGAGCCGCCCCTATGAATACCAATGGCTGATCTTGCAACAAACCTGTCAATCCTCCGAATACATAGAATCCTCCGACGAATGCGCTGCCCGAGATGAGGCTTTGTTCGTTCAGGACCCCAAACCCGAACGTGAGGGTATGGGCTCCCTTGGTCGCAATCACGTCATCCGACACACCGATCTTGTTCTGAACGATCCGAAAGGGATCGTCGATGTCCCCTCCCATATTAGTCAGGCCTGTGGTTACCACCGCGCCATCTCCTCGTTCCGGTATAAAATCGAATTGGGTAAGGTTTGGGATGACTGCCGCTTGGTTGTCGGTGCGCACATAACTGACCCGCGCGGAATTTACCATGTTCGTGAAGCTGTGCCGTTCCTCAGTGGTGATATAAAGGTTCGGGCTATGCTGCAGATCCGGCCACAGTGGGACTTGTCCAAAGGTAAATGGACTCAAGAAATCGGACCGGTCGGATACAACCCGCGTGAACAGCGCATCCTTAGTCGTGAAAACGTAATCGAAGCGTCCAAGCTCGTAGTTCTCGTGGGCGATTTCAGTGGCTACTTGCGGCACGGAAACGATACCGGTGCCCTTGGGACTCACCGCTCCCTTTGGATTGGGGAAGAGGTCAAGTAAAGGCACGATAGCGGGGTTCACGCCGACATCTACGCCACCCACCATGCCTTGGAGTGCATCGGCGTCGGGAACGTAAGCGAGTTCAGTCCGTGCTTGAGACTGCCGGAGCCCCTCATAGTTGAAAAAGAAGAACGCCTTGTCTTTCTTGACCGGCCCCCCCAGCGTGCCGCCGAACTGGTTCCTGATAAATCCCGGCTTGGGCGCTGTTGCGATATCGAAGTAGTTCCTGGCGTCGAGCGCGCTGTTGCGGATGAATTCAAATCCCGAACCATGAAACTGGTTCGTGCCAGACAGGGACACTGCGTTGACAACCGCGCCATTGCCACCGTACGCGGCGCTATAGGTATTGGTCAGCACTTGAAACTCGGCAATCGCATCAACTCCCAATGAGGTGCCGATTGCACTTGAGCCGGTGCCATGGCCGAAGTAGTTCGATATGTCCGTACCGTCGAGGAGGTATGCCTGATCCTCGGGCCGGAGTCCGGCGACCGTGTACGTGTCACCTTTTCCGAATAAGCTGATACTGGCGGCGCCGATCTGCGCTACTTGGACGCCAGGCGCCAGAGTTATCAATTGCTGGAAGTTGCGCCCGTTCAGCGGTAAATCCCTCATCTGCTCCTGATCAACAAGGTCGCTGACGGTGGAAGTAGTGGTATTCACTTGCTCGGCCGCCCCCTGCACGACGACAGTTTGTTCAGCTTGTCCGACGGGGAGCGTAAAATCAATTACCATTTGGCTGTTGACCGTGAGCGTAACGCCGTGGCGCAGGACCGTTCGGAAGCCGCCCTTTTCTGCCTGAACGTCGTAGGTCCCTACAACCAGAGGCGTGGCCGTATATCGACCCTGAGCATCGGTTGTGACCGTGCGAGCGATGCCCGTGCCGCTGTCTTTCACAATGATCGATGCACCGGGAACTACTGCGCCTGAAGCATCAGCGACCGTGCCCAGTATGGTTGCTTCGGTTGAAACCTGCCCTTGGACAAGAATATTGCCACCCGCCAAGAAAAGCAGCGCAACGAGCGGCAAAGTGAAGGTACAAATCAGCTTTTTGCAGAACATGGACGTCATTCCCCCTCTTAATTACATACATAGCGCATGCACAGGACAATGATCCCTTGTAACCCCAACTCTTGCCGATTGTCAACCTGAAAGTTTGATTTTATATGCAAGTAACTCATTCTAAAGTATAAAATACTTTTGACGTGCGCGGGACTCTCGAAGGTCTGCGTTTTACGGGGGCTTTTCATTTGTGCGGCAATCTTTATATTGTATACTGTGTGTTGCTGGATCCTGGACGAAGAGGCGGTTTAAACGCCTCTAAGAATGCTGGTGGCACCAGCGCTAACCATCTTGTGGAGGGGATAGCGGTGCGCGATAACGGATTCTACGGGTGGAAGCTCCTGCTGGCGCTGTCATTCATTGTTGCAACAAATTTGGCGTTTCCTCTTTACGGAGGAGGCTTGATCGGTACCTATATGGCTGCCGATCTGCACTTTGACCGGAGCACTTTGGGTGGGGCTTTTGGCATATTCCAGTGGATGATCGGCTTGCCTGGACCGTTGGTCGCACTGTCTGTGCACAAGAAAGGCGTTCGTTTCACACTGGCGCTGGGAACTTCATTGGTGGTCATCGGTGCACTAGCAATGGCGCTGTTCGTTCATACCCGGGTGCAGTTGTACATAGTGTTCGGCATCATTATTGCCTCGGGGGCTATAACGGGCGGAGCGATTGCGGCGCAGACCGCTCTCGCGCGCTGGTTTGAGAAAAGGAAGGCGCTCGCGATATCGATGATGTCCGTAGCCGGGGCCGTGGGAGGTTTTATAGCACCCCTCGTATTGAATCGGGTAATTGTGCTCTCCGGCGGCAATTGGCGCGCCGGGTGGTGGTTGATTTGCGGATTGAGCTTCTTGGCTACGATCACGGCTCTGGTTTTCGTAAAGGAGCAACCCTCCGACCTGGGCCAGTTCCCGGATGGTGAATCTGCACCGCCGCCGGTCCGTAGTTCGCTTGTGCCCGATACCAAAATCAAGCGGAGCGCTTATAAAACCACGGAGGAATGGAGCTTTCCCGAAACGTTGCGATCATCGAGTTTGTGGCTCATGTTTGCTTCGGCGCTCGGATACGGCGCGGCATTTTCGACTGTGCTCAGCCATGCCTCCATTCATCTTACTAAGGATCTTGGGCACACCCCCGCCGAAGCCGCGTTCTCGCTCTCTGTTCTGGCGATTGCGGGACTAATCGGCACGTTGATGGTTGGTCTCTTGGGCGATCGCTTTGAATCACGGTATATCTGGGCTGCCGGTTCGCTGGCCTCGGGACTTGGGATCCTTGTACTTCTCAACGCGATCAGTGGGACCCATTTGTACCTGTATGCGGCTCTCGTCGGATTCGGGTATGGAACCTGCATGACCTGTGTCATGACGTTGCCGGCAAACTATTTTGGGCACCGGGCCTATGCTGCAGTTATTGGATTTTTGTGCGCGGCCGGAACCACGGTGGGAGCACTCGCGACGTATGGGGCAGGTTACACCTATGATCATTTCGGGACCTACGCCCCGGTGTTCTACCTGATTGCCCTATTGGGTTTCGGAGGCGCGGTCCTTGCGCTGTTCATAACGCCGCCCGCCCGAAGGGGCGTCCCTACTCTAGTGGCTGCCGCGGGGAGCTAGACGGACTAGCAGCATGAGGAACAGGAAGGGGTGGCATCCAGGCTGGTTGTACCAGGTGAGTCAGGCAAAAGAGAAAAGCACTTCAGAATTCCTGCTTGATTGGCGTTGTTGGGGCGACACTTTCACATTCTGGGAATAGTAGGGTTGCAGAACGCAAGGAGAAGAAGAATGCGCGGAAATGGAAACTCACAGACGTTGAAGGCAGTTGTCGGGCTAAGGAGCATGATCCTCACTGGCGAGTTGAAACCCGGTGCGCGTGTCTCTGAACTCCTGCTGGTAGAGCGCTTGCAAGTTTCTCGAACCCCGGCGGCAAAGGCTCTCATAGAGCTTCGCCAGGACGGACTGCTGGAGTCGTTGCCCTCCGGAGGTTTTGTGGTTGCGACTTTTTCTTCCCTCGACATCGTCGACGGCATTGAGCTGCGCGGCACACTGGAAGGACTGGCCGCTCGGCTGGCTGCTGAACGCGGCGCCCCGCCCACGATTCTGGCCCAAATGCAGGACTGTGTGGAAGGGTTGGACTCTTTCCTTAGATCTTTTCAGCCTGACAGCAGTGCGTCCGACGAATACGCCCGCTGGAACGATCAGTTTCACAACCTTCTTGTGCAATCTTGCCAGAGCACGATCATCCAACGCTCGTTGCAGCGGCTGATGTCGCTGCCATTCCTGGAACCCAATGCTTCGGTCAGTAGACCCTTAGTGTCTACGAGGATCTCCGTCTCCGACCCTGACCATTTTCTGATGGCCAACCAACAGCACCGAAGTATTATTGAAGCCATTCAAAATCGCGAAGGCACGCGGGCGGCGGCGCTCACGCTTGAGCATGCCCGCTCGGCGTGGAAGATTTTGCGCGCAGCCGGCCTGGAGAGCCTCTACACATTCTGCCGGCCCTAGAACCAGTCTCACAGATGTCTCAACAGGTTTAACATGCAACCCAGATGCTTCACACCTGCGGTTTCGGTGAGACCTGAAGCGCCTGGGACGCATTGGATGGTGGGAGGAGAATCGCAGATGAAAAAACGGAAGCTGGGAGTTGCCGGGCCTGAGGTTGCGGCGATTTGCCTGGGCGGGAATGTCTACGGGTGGACGGTGCCTGAGTCCGATGCCTTTCGCCATCTCGATGCGGCGCTGGATGCCGGTTTGAATTTCGTGGATACCGCGGATGTGTATTCGCGCTGGGCCGCAGGAAACAAGGGTGGCGAGGCAGAGAGCATCCTCGGCAAATGGTTTGCAAAGTCCGGCAAGCGCAAGGACGTGATCCTGGCGACTAAAGTCGGCATGGAGATGGGCGAGGGCAAAAAGGGGCTGAAGGCAGCCTACATTCGCCAGGCAGTGGAAGATTCGTTGCAGCGGTTGCAGACCGACTACATCGACCTCTACCAGACGCACAGGGACGATCCGGAGACTCCGCTCGAAGAAACGCTTGCTGCCTGCGACGCGCTGGTGAAGCAGGGAAAGGTGCGGTTCATTGGCGCATCGAATTTGAGCGGAGCGCGGCTGGCCGAGGCCCTGGAGACGAGCCGCCAGCATGGTTTAGCAAGCTATGTCTCGCTGGAGCCGCAGTACAACCTATTGGAGCGCTCCGCCTTCGAGACGGAGCTGCTGCCGGTGGTGGAGAAGTACCAACTCGGCGTGATTCCTTACTACTCGCTGGCTTCCGGATTTCTGACCGGCAAGTATCGCAGTCAGCAGGACGCAGAGAAGGCAGCGCGTGGAGCATCGGTCCAGAAATATTTGAACGCGCGTGGATTCGGCGTTCTGGCGGCGCTGGATGAAGTGGCCCATGCGCTGGGATCCACGCCGGCGCGTGTGGCGCTGGCTTGGCTGCTTGCGCGGCCGGGAGTCACGGCTCCGATTGCCAGCGCGACGAATGAAATGCAATTGGCCGATCTGGCGGAAGCCGTGAACCTCAAGCTGGATGCGGAGTCGATGCAGAAGCTGAACGCCGCGAGCGCATGAACGGCTGCCGCAGAGCCGTGAATGACCCCTGGCGTCTATGCGATTTCTGTGTCGGTCGGCCTCTTCAACGGGCATTGCGGAGGAACGGAAGGCGGGCATTTCTATCAACGGTAGGAGTAGCGCCGCTTTCGGGTAGGTGTTGCGTCCGAAAGGACAAGGCCTTGTATTAAAAAATGGTTATATTTGTCGACCCGGTCTAACTGCATCTCGACCGGGCGCAGAACGTCTCGTCGCGCGTCGGACTCGCAGTCCCCTATCCGGCTGGCAGCCTTGTCTCAATTGCTCCCAGTCGAAGTTGCTCGCGTAGCAAGGTAAGAAAGCGGGCCACGATGGGCAGCGTCTCGTCTTTCCGGTAGGCCGCCATCAGCGCCAATTCAGGTTCCGGGTCGCAATCCAGCGGCCGCGCCGCCGTGCCGGCAGGCAGAATCTGCAGCACATAATCGGGCAACAGGCTGAATCCCAACCCCGAGGCGATCTCGTTTAGCGAGGTCAGGACGCTATCGGCCGGCAGAATCGAATGGATGGCTTTGAATGTCACTCCTGCCCCTGCAGCGAGCTGGTCGGCGGCATCGCACAACGATGGCGCTGAGTCTTGCGAAACAGCCAGAAATGGCAGCGCTGCCAGCTCGCGCACTGGAATTCGCGCCAGCTTGGCCAGCGGGTGCGCTGCAGGCAGAACCGCGAGGATTTTGTCGTGGAGAATCGTCTCTGCTACAAGCTCCCGGTCGTCCACCGGCGGTCGCAAGAATCCCAGATTGATCTCACGGTTGTGAAGGGCTACAAGCTGCTGGGGAGTCGACAAGCTACGCCGCGTCAGGTCAACCTCCGGGTACCGCGCCTGGAGGACGGGCAGCACACGGGTAAAGATCTTGCTTTCCACCCCCGGCACATAGCCGATCGAGATCACTCCCGCTTCGGCCCGTGCCGCCTGCTGCGCCAACTTGATGGCGCGATCGGTGTGCTCGAGGATAGCGCGCGCTTCACCCAGAAAGATCCTCCCGGCCTCGGTCAGGCGCAGGTGATGCCGCTGCCGGAGGAAGAGCGGCGTACCCACGATTTCCTCCAGATTCCGGATCTGCTGGCTTAGCGAGGGTTGCACCGTCTACAGGCGCGCGGCCGCGCGCGTAAAGCTCATTTCCTCGGCCACTGCAATGAAATAGCGAAGATAGCGCTGATCCATCTGAACTTTCTACCCTACCGGACGCCACGCAGGCTCCCATTCCCGCGCTCTCGCCGCTGGCCATCTTACAAGAGCCTATTTGCTTGTAGCTTCGTTGCCTCGGCCTCAGCCGCGGGTCATAGTTCCGTCCCAGGTGCTTACCTTGGCCGGAATCTCTTTATTCGTAAACCACGTCAAAGTCACGCTCTTGGTCTCGGTGTAGAACATAAACCCGTCCTTGCCCATGCAGTGCAGGTCGCCGAAGAAGGAATTCTTGTGGCCAGTAAAGCCGAAAATACCCAGCGGCATCGGAATGCCTACATTGATGCCCACCATACCGCCGTCGGTACGCCTCATAAACTCGCGTGCAAATTGCCCATTCTCGGTGTAGATTACCGACCCGTTGGCGAACTCGCTCGCGTTCATGATGCGCAGTCCTTCCTCAAAGTTCTCTACGCGCTTGATGCAAAGCACAGGTCCGAAAATCTCCTGCCACCCGCAGCTCATCTCCTCGGTCACATAGTCAAGAATCGTGGGGCCCACAAACGAGCCGTGTTTGCACTCGTCAGGCAGTGCAGGATTCCGCCCGTCGAGAATCAGCTTTGCGCCCTCCTTGATCCCGGTCTCAATCCAGTTCAGCACGAATTTCTTATGCCCTTCGTTTACGACCGGCCCCAGGCCTGTTTCCTTGTCATAGGCGCGGCCCAGCTTAAGCGTCTTGGCATGCCGGACTATGGCTTCCACCAGTTTGTCAGCTATGGCGTTCTCAACCACAATCACGGGCAGCGCCATGCAGCGCTCTCCGGCGCAGCCGCAGAAGGAATTGATGATTCCCTGCGCCGCCCGTTCAATCACCGCGTCACGCAGGACCAGCGCGTGGTTCTTCGCTTCGGTTAGTGCCTGCACACGCTTGCCGTTCGCGGCGGCTGTGGCATAGACGTGCCGCCCCACACCGGCCGAGCCCACAAATGTGACGCCGTTGATCGCCGGATGCCGCAGCAGGATCTCGGCCTCGTCGCGGCTCGTGGTTACAATGTTGATTACGCCGTCGGGCAGCCCTGCTTCCTTCCACAGTTCGGTAATGCGCATCGCCGACTGGGGAACGTAGCTGGCCGCCTTCAACACCAAGCAGTTGCCCGTAGCGATGCAGATCGGCGCGATCCAGCCCTGCGGAATCATAGCCGGAAAATTCCACGGCGCAATCCCCGCAAAGACGCCCAGCGGCTCGCGGAACTGGATAGTGTCGTAGCCTGTGGAGACGTTCATGATCGACTCGCCCTTCATCATCTGTGGCGCACCGCAGGCAAACTCGACCACTTCGGTGACCTTCAGTACGTCGCCCATCGACTCGTCCCACCTCTTGCCATTCTCCTGCGCGCACAGGAAAGTCAACTCCCCCAGATGTTCGTCCAGCAGTTGCTTCATCCGGAAGAGTATCTGCACGCGCTTCACCACCGGCGTGTCGCGCCAGGCCGGAAAAGCCTTTGCCGCAGCTTCAATTGCCTCTTCTACCTCCGCGGCCGTGCATTGCGGCGCATAGGCGATCACAGCTCCCGTGGAAGGGTTGTAGCACGGCATATACTTGGTTGTTTTGGACTCTTTCCACTGGCCGGCAACTCCATATTTCAACTTCTTCGGGACTTCCCCGCTGATCGGATCGACCCTTCCATCTTCGGGAATCGTGTAATAACGATTCGTTGTGGCGCGCTCTAAAACTTCAATTGTTGTAGCCATGACGATACCTTTCTTGGGAGGATTGAACCTCCGACTCGCTCACTCGCTTGTGGAATGAATTTCACTTACACTGTCAAGACTTCTTCTTCCTCGAGCGTTTTGGCATTCTCGTGCGCCTGCCCCCAGCCTTCAGGCAGCCACGGATAATTCCGGTCGCCCAGTGAATTAGGATCGAAAACTTCCTTGATCTTGCGCTGGAAGTTGAAGATGAACTGCTGCGGCACCTTTGCCAGCGCGTCCCATACCTTCTCTTCCTGCCAGCCGACCTGCAGGTAGATGTACTCCTTGCCGAACGGTATTCCATGTTTGGCGCATGTGGTCACGGCGTCTTCCATGTGCTTGATGCACGCGGCCACGGAATCATGTTCATTGGGATCGTAGCTGACGAACTGTTCGAGACCGCAGTAACCGCCGCCGCCGATGACGCTCCCGCAGCCCATCATCGCGTCACCACCGCACTGCACCAGCTTGCCGCTCTTTTGGTCGTCTTTGAAGGTTTCGATCGCCACAGGAACATAGTCCTTCGTAAAGTCCGGCGTGCCCGCCTGCATCCAGCTCCCCATGTATCCGCCGACCCACATATAGTTGCAATGTTTGTGGCCCAGGCGCTGCAGATACATGTTGGTGAACTCTGCCATGTCCGGCTCGCAGTAGCGCCCCACCTTGTAGCATCCGGTCTGCCGCAGGATTTCATCCATGATTTTATCCTGAAGCTGGATGTCCTCGACGGAGTTGCCCTGCATGATGATCTGGAACGAGATGCGCGATTCCGCGGTAAGCCGCTTGATCTCCGGGTCGGCGGCCAGCGTCTCCACATCGTTCAGTGTCTTGTGCGGGTCGATATAGCTCAGCCACAGCGGCGCCGCCACAGCGGCGCCGACCATGTTGAACTGGCGATGGAAGATGGATCCGATGCCGTTGTCGTAGATCTGGTAATAGCAATTTGCCCAAGCGTCCCAGGAGGGCGCGCCGATGGTATAGGCGCGGACGTTTTCATGAATGGGAAGGCGGTAGCCGGGCGGCGGTCCTTTCGGCTCCATCACCGGAGGCCCCTGCCAGGGGCTGAGCTTGATCGCGCACTTGGTGTATGTTCCCAGTCCGCCGCGCGAGCCCAATACGCCGCGTGTGATTCCCCGCGGGCTTGGGCCCGGCCCCTCCGAGCAGAACCAGCCGCAGCCGGAGCTCAGGGAGCCGGTGCGAAGAATCTCGCCGGCGGGAGTTACCCACTCCTGCCCCAGCAGGTTATCGGAGTTGTTGCCCATGGAATAGCTCGAAGGCCCTGAGCCGGAGTATGCGCACGCGCTGGCCACGATCGACGTCGAGCAGCCTGCGCCGATAATGTTCACATTCAAGCCGCGCTTCATCACTTCAGCCTGCAACTGGGCGCAGATCACGTAGGGCTCGACGATAGCGTACATGTTCTTTTCGTCGATCTCGATGATCTTGTCCATGCGCCGCAGGTCGAACTGTATCGTGGGCTGGTTGTCGGTCAGCGGGGCGGCCCAGTGGTACCACCCGGTCGAGATCGGCTTGACCTTGATGCCGTACTTGTTCGACAGCCGGGTCACGGCGGCGACCTCTTCCGTACAGCCGGGCATAACGACAGCCCAAGGCCGCGGCATGTAGTGGCTGTGGTTGGGTCGCACCAGCTCGGCCATCACCTCGAAGGCATAGGAATCGAGAATGGCCGGATCGTCGCTGATATTGTCGGCTCCAACGATGTCTTCGATGGCATAGTATGCTTCCCTGGGAATTGCCTTGCTCATAACGTCTCCTTCAATAGCTGCCGGGGCTACAGGGCCTTCGCGGCCGGTTCCACGATGTCGTAAACCTTCAGCCTGGCGCCGTCGGCTTCAATCGAATCCATAAAGTTGCGCTCGCACCATCCGCAGGCGGTCACAATCGCGTCCGCCCCTGTCGATTGCGCCTCATCCAGCCTCACATTCGCCGTAGCGCGCGAGAACTCCGGATACGCCTCGCGTGCACCGCCGCCGGCGCCGCAGCACCACGACGCTTCCTTAATGCGCTCCATCTCGCGCAGCTCGATTCCCGGAATCGCCTTGAGAATCTCCCGGGGATCGTCGTAGACGCCGAAGGCGCCGTTATACCGGGGGCGCGGGGGATCGTAGCAAACCGCTTGCCCGAAGATCTTCTTTTCTTTGCCGTCCCACGCGACGTAGGGCTCGCCCTGGCGCCCCAGATGGCACGGATCGTGGTAGGTCACGGTCATCTTCACAGGCTTGGTGAACTTCAACTTGCCCTCGCGAACCAGTTGTGCGATGAACTGCACCATATGTACTACCTTGATCTGCGAGCCTGCCTTGGCCGTGTATTTGCGGCTGAAAGTGTAGTAGCACTCCGCGCAGGGCGTGATCACGGTCTTCACCCCGGCCTTCTGCCACGCGTTCAAATTGGCCTTGGTCATATTGTTGAAGCTCTCGCGGTAGCCCATGTCGTACGCGCGCCCGCCGCAGCACTTCTCGTTCTTGCCGAAGATGCCGAAGTCCACGCTCGCCCGCCTCAAAATCTCCACACAGGCCCGCGTCACGTGTGCCAAGTCGACGTCGAATGAGTAGCGGCATCCGGATGAAAAACGTACTCTGCCGTCTCCTGTGTAAGGTCTTTGATCTTCAGTTCGCTTGCCCAGTCGCCGCGCTTCTGCGCCGGCTGCCCCACCATGTTGAACTGCGTGCGCAGCCCTTCAATCACCGGTGCTACCTGAGGCAGCGTATGTCCCTGGCTTACCAGCGTGGCGCGCAGCTCGCGCATTGCCTCCAGCGGCTCCATGTCGTAGCGGCAAATCTTGCAGCTCACGTCGCACTGCCCGCACAGCGTGCACTTGAAGACCGAATCCTTGACCCTTTCGGTCACCGTGGAGCGGCCGTCCATCAGCGAGAGCGCCGTCACCAGCCGACCGCCCGCGGAGTAGGAGTGGAACTTGCCGGCCTCAATACTCGGACATCCCCTCGCGAACTGCGCGCTCTTCATCAAATCGAACGGAATCCATTTGCAATAGGCGCACCGTGTGCATCGCATGGCGTCTGCACGATACTCTTCCAATGCCATCTCAATTTCTCCTGACGCAGTCTTCTGCTAAAAACAAAGCTTCCCGGGGTTGAGCACATTCTTCGGGTCCACAATCTGCTTCACGGCGCGCAGAATCCGCGTCGCATCCGCGTTTCGCTTGTAAACCATCTCCGCCCACTCGCCGTAAGGCCGCGAGAAATACGCGCCTTGAGCGATCAGGGCTTCGCTTGCCTCGGAATAAATGCCGCGCACCTTCTCGGCCTCACGCCCTTCGGCGGGGTCGAACGGGAAACTGAACTCCACGTGCTGCGAAACCCCTTGATGCTGCGGCTGGATGTAAACGCCGATCTCCGAAGCCGGGTAGCGCCGCCGGTCGGCGATGGCGAAAACCGTCTCCGCAAATCCCGGCGCTTTATCGAGCGTGGTCAGGAAAAAGATCTCCTGGCAGGCGCCCTTTGCGCGCAGCTTGTAATAGGTCTGGCCGCTCGAGCGCTCAACGGCATTGGCCAGCTCCTCGATGCTTGCACCGTCCAACGCATCCACAAGCGTCCTGCCGCACTTCTGCGCAAGCCGCTTCAGGTCCAACTCCTGCACTTGGACCCGCTCGGCCGAAAAGTACCCCGCTCCAGCCAAGCCAATGACCAGCGCCCATGCCGGCAGCCTCTCGCGCAGTGCGCTGGCTTCGGCCTCCGTTTTGCCGACCATCGCAGCCAGTTGCGCCGCGTTCAGAACCATCACCTCGTCGCCAATGCGGATGCGCTCGGCCTGGTAGCAGAACTCCACCAGGTCTTCGAGTTTTTGCGCCGGCGCAAAGACGTAGCGGTGCGCCTCGGCAATCAATTCGCACTTCACCGAAGCCCAGATCACGATGCCCATGGTTCCCTGCGCGCCGGTCAGCAGTCGCATCAAGTCGGTAGCATTCGGGCCCCTCGGGTCGACCTGTGCAACGCGGCGCGCCCACTGCGCTTCAAGGTCCATGGGGCCGTTGCCGGCCTCTCCCGTAAATGCAACCTCGCCGGAACCCCACACCACCCCGCAGGTGCGCAGCGGCTCGGGCAGCGAGTAGTTGAAGCGCGGGATCGTTGTGGGCTGCCGTTCCAGCAGACTGGCCATCACTGACTTGTTCGGCCGCGGCAAAAGCGGCCGGCTGATGCGCAAGCCCTCTTTCGCCAATGCCGGCTCCAGCTCGGCATAAGTCACGCCCGGTTCGATCACAGCTATCTTGTTCCGCCGGTCGATCCGCTTGATCTCCTTCATGCCACTCAGGTCCACAATCACGCCTTCGGGGCACGACGGAACCGTGTCGCCATGGAAATGCGGCGGGCCGCTGCTGACCGGAATGAAAGGCGTGCCGGTCTGGTTCGCCCAGGCCACCAGCTTCTCTACCTCCGCGGCCGAGTGCGGCCGTACCACGAACCACGGTCTGCGTTTCGGAGCGTAGCTCTCATCCGCCGCGTAGCTGTCCAGAACGGCCGGATTGTCTATCAAGTTCTGGGAGCCGACGATCTTCTCAAGCGCCTCTTTGTTCGTTTTCACTTCAGACCCTCCCGCGCATGGCCTCGCAGCCGCAAATACGGTCGACTGTGACCGCAAGACGCGCCAAGCTCCCTACGCAGTAAATAAATGTCCGCCGTCGCATTTTCGGAAATCCTGTGGATCGAACGCACACACTAAAGTCGGTGCGGACTTAAGGAACGACGGCCTCGAACGGATTTGTCAAGGACTGCCCTATCTTCGAAAATGCCCTGATTCTCTGGTCTATAAATACCAACTTCCAACCCGAAAGTGAAATACATAATTACCGAGATCAACAGTGTTTCTAGCTATGCTTCAAGGGAGCTGTGACCCAGCAGAATTGAGGCAAGAACCGGCGTCTGGAACAGCACAGAGACATCCGGAGAAACGTTGCCATAAGACTTCCAGATACAGCACTAATACTTCAGAGGGGCAATCTTCTAGGATGTTCTAAGAAGCACGCCGGAAGGAAGCGATCATACAGCCGACGGCATCAATCTGGGCAGCGGGCGTCGTCGCGCTATTGGACGTTTGTGTGGGCGTTCTATATTGCGCGAAGCTGATCCGCAACGAAACTCGGCCACGGATCGCGACCTGGCTGATTTTCGAGATCGGCGTCGCTATGAGTCTGGCGGCCTACTTCGCCTCTCGCGACCACAGCATCGTAAAGGCCGCACTTAACTTGACGGACAGCATCGTGGTTACCGTCATCCTTGCGTTGCTCCTTATCGGACAGCGAGGTGGGAAAATCCTCTTCACCAATAATGAGCAAGTATGTCTGGTAATTTCTTGCATCACCATCGTCGCTTGGGCGATCACTAAGACTGCATGGATCGGCTTCGCAGGATTCCAGGTGGTGATGACGGTGGCCTACATCCCAACGATAGAAAGCGTGGGGCAATGGAAGCCTGGTCCGCCACCCGAGCCCGTCGAAACCTGGAGCATCAACGCTGTCGCCGCCGTTATCGGAGTGGTCATCGATGTCACCGGCAGCCATGATTACCTAGCCATGCTCTATCCTCTGCGCGCATTCATCCTTTGCATGATCATCGTGGTGCTCGTGGGTCGGTGGAGGCAGAAGAGCAAGGCGAACCTCTTTCATCTCCGATGAGTCCATCGGCATCGGTTCAGCCCTGGCAAACGCCGCAGGGCCCGGGAACGGGTTGCGCCTGGGTCGTTGCCCACTCTCCGGGCGCACCACAAAACCCCATGTGATAAATCGCTTGCAAACGCAACCGAGGGCGGCCGTCTGTTTAGAAATCGTGCTTTCGATCGACGATTGTGGGAATAACGCCCGGCGAGATCTCGCCCGGAGCGGCTTTGCCAAAAGGATCCGCATTGGCCGCGTCAGTTTGCGACCGCAACCGGGCGACGGTTTGCCAATTGTCCTTATGCGGGTGATCGGCCATCCAAGGCGGCAAGGCCATTTGCAGATAGTTGCTCAACGCCGTGGCGTGGCCTTCGTAGAGGACGCGCAGTTCGCGCAGCCGCTCGATGGATTGCCCGTCGCGGCAGACCTTTACGCCGCTCTGGCAGAGCAGGTTATAAAGCTTCTCATAGCGCTCAGGCGGAAGCCGGTCAGGAGCATCGATGACCGGGCGCAGCGAGAAAACCTGCGCCAGATCGACAATGGCGTGGCGCGCCATGGCAAAGGTCAACTGCGCCTGACGCGCTTCGTGGCCGCGCACGCCGGCAATCAACAATGCCGAAGTGTCGAGGATGGACGTGAGCGCGCCAAGCCAGCTCTGGCTAGTATGCTGCGAGCGGAAATAGCACAGCTGCGGGTAGGAGATGTGGCTTTCGAGCAGTTCCGCCGACCAGCGTTCCCACTCCATGAGCAACACGGAGAGAGCCTGCTCGGCGCCTTCAAACGAGTGGCGGCGCAAGAGTTCGGCTGCAGTGGGCGGAGATCCTGCGCGCGCGTCGAGCAGCGAGATGCTCACTTCGCGGCGCGAGAACGCGCTGTAGAGGACAGGAAAATACCCCATCACAACAGCCAGGAAGCCAAGCCCGGTGCCCGACTCAAGAATAACCAGCGCACGCGCCAATGGATTCTGCGGGGTTACGTCCCCGAGGCCCAGCGTGAAGACGGTGGTTCCGCTCACGTAGAGGTCGGAACGGAAGTCCGGGTGCGGAGAGGCGGCGTCATTGAAGGGACTGCCGAGCGCGTAGTAGAGCAGGCCGAAACCGACGAGCAGCCCGCTCGCCCACACTGCAAGAAGCAGGATGAGCGACAGCGGCCCATAGAAGCTGAAGGCGGTTTCGCGCTTGCGGGAATCGCGCAAGCGCCGGGCCAGGAATCTCCATGGGGTCCAGGTGGCAATGTAGAAGACTCGCGTCAGCCGGATTCGCCCGATTGCGCGGCGCGGTACGATGATGGTCTGGAAGGCGTCAAGCAGGACGATGAACAGGCAAACGACGCCGATGAGGAAAGCAAGAGTCCGCATCGATCCTCCAACTGTGAAAGTACTCGACCCGCGTTCTTGCCTTCCAGCCGCTCCCCGTATTCCGAAAGACGACGGCTGCTTCACTCCATAAAAAGAGCGAAGCCGCCTGGGCTCCGCTCCTCGCTGTTTCTAAACTGGTTCGGTTTTCAATACAGCCGGAAATCCACCTCGATGGTGATCATCACCGGCACTGGCGTCTTGCCATCCTTCATGGCCGGCTTGAATTTGTACTGGCGGATGGCCTCGATCGCCTTCTCGTCCAATCCCATGCCCAGCGCCCGCGCCACGCGAATATTCTGCGGATTGCCCTGCGTGTCGACGATGAGCGAAATAAGGCAAACGCCCTGATACTTGGCGCGCCGCGCCTCGTCGGAGAACTCGGCTTCCACGCTGTGCAGCACAGTCGGCGCGGAAACCCTGCCGCCGATCTGAGCCAGTCCGCCGCCCGTATTGCCAGCCATCTGCCAGGCCCATATCCGATTCCCGCTTCCCGAGCCCAACCCGCCGCCGCTGCCCGTTCCCATGCCGCTGCCGTTTCCCGTCCCGGCCGACGCCATGGTCACGTTCGTCGAACTTGTCATGCCGATCATCGGCATATCCGGGTTGTCGGGCAGTCGAATGTCTTTTTGCACGTCGATGGCCGCGGGCTCAGGCAGCTTGGGGTGTTCAATCGTCTGCGGTTGGGGAGGAGTGACCGGGTCCTTCTCGATCTTCGGCAGCTTGCCCTTGTTGGCATCGATGATGCTCCGGTCGCCGCCACCGCCACCGCCGCCGGCCTTGGTCAGGTCCTTGGGTGCGTTGTAGTCGCCCACATCGATGTTGGTCGCGAGCAAACTCGGCCTTACCGCCTCGACGATCTTGCCTGCCCAGCGAAGAACAGGACAACGAGCAGGATGGCAATGTTGACGGTCGTCGAGATCCCGATGGCCCAGGGATTCGGCTTCACGGCCATCCGGTCGGGCACAGGAATCGGCTTCGAGGTCAGCTCCAGAGGCGGCAGCTTGACCGGGAAAAACACGTCGCGGATGCTCTCCCAGAGGCCCACCCAGATGGGCTTCTCCTCGAAGGCCTTTCCCAGAAAGGCATCCAGCTCGTGGCCGGTCACCAGCGCCGCTGCGCCCTGGCCGTTCTTTTCATTCGGCGTCATGTCAGTCTGCTTGCTTGCCTTCGCTGCGGCTCGTCCGGTGCTGCCACCTGCCCGGACGCGAGCGGGTCCGTAAACAGGCCCATTCATCCATTATGCTTGACCGAGCCTGCGCTTGTCTCGGTGATTCAAATCACTCGCGCACTGGCTCCGTCTCCAAAGATCTCATATTCCAGCCTCTCCACGACTTCCATAAACAATAGACGGCAGTTGGCTCCCGGTTTGTTACCGGAAAAATTTCGTCACTCCTCCGTTTACACTGGTCTATGAACAATTCGCATCATCGAACGGAGTCCCGATGTCCCCTGCGCCGGAGTTGAAGGCGACCCTCACCCTGCCGCAAACCGCCTTCCCGATGAAGGCCAATCTGCCGCAGAATGAGCCTCTTCGGCTCGCCCGCTGGGCCTCGCTCGGCCTCTATCGAGAGCTGCGCAAAGCCGGGCGCAGGACGGCCCGTCTACCTGCTTCACGACGGCCCTCCCTACGCCAACGGGCCCATCCACCTGGGCCACGCCCTCAACAAGGGCCTCAAAGACTTCGTGGTCAAGTCCAAGACCATGGCCGGATTCGACGCCCCCTACGTTCCCGGCTACGACTGCCACGGACTGCCCATCGAGATCAAAGTCGACGAGAAACTGGGCCACAAGAAGCTGTAGATGCCGGTTCCCGCTGTGTCTGGATGCCTGCCGCGCCTACGCGCAGAAATATGTCGACCTGCAGACCGAGCAATTTGAGCGCATCGGCTGCTTCGGCCGCTGGGAGACGCCCTACAAGACCATGGCCCGCGACTACGAGGCCAGGACTCTGGAGGCGTTCTACGGCTTTCTTGAGAAAGGCTTCGTCTACCGCGGCCTCAAGCCGGTTTACTGGTGCATCCACGACCGCACCGCCCTGGCCGAGGCCGAGGTGGAGTACGCGAACCACACCAGCCCGTCGGTCTACGTGCGCTACCGGCTCACCTCCGATCCGGCGGCGATCGATCCCGCGCTCGCCGGCCGCGAGGTTTCCACCATCATCTGGACCACCACCCCCTGGACGCTGCCCGCGTCGCTGGCCGTGGCCTTCCATCCCGATTTCGACTACGTGGCGCTTGAATCGAACCGCCAAATGCCGGTGCCCCATCCTGCCGCAGGCAAGGGTGGAGCCACGACACTCACCCGTCTACATCGTCGCCGCCGCGCTGGCCGAGCAGGTTGCCGCGGCCTGCAAACTCGGCGCCGACGAAAGAACTCGCCCGCTTCAAAGGCGCCGCCCTCGACCGCGTCACCTTCCAGCATCCGTTCCTCGAGCGCTCGATCCTCGGCGTGCTGGCCACCTACGTCACCGCCGACACGGGCACCGGCGCGGTCCACACCGCGCCCTCTCACGGCGCCGACGACTTCTATACCGGCCAGCGCTACGGCCTCGACCCCACCTGCCGCGTCGATGCCGGCGGGCACATCCACGTCGATCCCGCCGCCTGGCCATCAGGCCGCAGCCTCCGGCCTTCGACGGCATGAACGTGTGGAAGGCGAATCCAGTCATCGTCGCCATGCTCGAAGAGCGCGGCGCGCTGCTCGGCGGCTCGCAACTCGAGCACTCCTACCCGCATTGCTGGCGCTGCCACCATCCCGTCATCTTTCGCGCCACCGAGCAGTGGTTCATCGCCCTCGAAACGCCGATCAAGCGCGCCGACGGCTCAGAAACCACCTTCCGGCAGCTCGCCATCGAGGAGATCGACAAGGTGGTCTGGGATCCGGCCTGGGGCAAGGAGCGCATCACCAACATGATCGCCACGCGCCCCGACTGGTGCATCAGCCGCCAGCGCATCTGGGGCGTGCCCATCGCCGTCTTCATGTGCGAAGGCTGCAACCAGCCGATCGTCGACGCCAGCGCTGAACCGCAAGATCGTCGATCTGTTCGAGCGCGAGGGCGCCGAGGCCTGGCACACCGACCGATGTGGATGCGCTGCTGCCTGCCGGCGCAGCATGCGCCCACTGCGGCGGCAAGGCCTTCCGCAAGGAGACCGACATTCTCGACGTCTGGTTCGACTCCGGCGTGAGCTGGCTGGCGGTCTGCGAGTCCGACCCCGACCTCAGCTCAGCCTATACAGCTTTCCAAAACGAGAACAGGCGAAGGCGACGAGCGGCACGAAGGTGCCTGTATCTCGAAGGCGGCGACCAGCACCGCGGCTGGTTCCACTCTTCGCTGCTCACCTCGGTGGCCCTGCGCGGCCGCGCGCCCTACTCGCATGTCGCCACCGCCGGCTGGACGCTCGACGAGCAGGGCCGCGCCATGTCGAAGTCGCTCGGCAACGGCGTCGATCCCGTCGACATCGCCAACCGCATGGGCGGCGAGATCGTGCGCCTCTGGGTCGCGTCGGTCGATTTCCGCGAAGACATGGCCGCCAGCGAGAACCTGATGCAGCGCTGCGCCGAGCTCTACAAAAAGCTGCGCAACACCTTCCGCTTCCTGCTCGGCAATCTGAACGGCTTCGATCCCGGCGCGCGATCGCGTCGCCGAGAGCGAGCTGCTGCCGCTCGACCGCTACATGCTGGCCCGCACCCGCGACCTGACCGAAAAAATTCTCGGCCTGGTACGAGGCCTTCGAGTTCCATCGCGTCTACCAGGCCGTGAACGAGTTCGCCATCGTGGACCTGAGCTCCTTCTATCTCGACGTGCTCAAGGACCGCATGTACACCTTCGCGCCCACGAGCCACGCGCGCCGCTCCGCGCAGACCGTCCTCTGGCAGATCACCGAAGCGCTGGTCCGGCTGGTCGCGCCGATCCTCACCTTCACCGCCGACGAGATCTGGGAGCATCTGCCCGCCGTCGAAGGCCGCGAAGCCAGCGTGCATCTGGCGCGTTTCCCCAAGCCGGAAGAAATCTTCTCCGAAGACCCGCGCCAGTTGCTCGAGGAGTGGAAGATTGTTTTTCGCATCCGCGACGAAGTGCTGAAAGTGCCTCGAGGATTCGCGACAGAAGAAGGAAATTGGAAAAGGGCTCGAAGCTGATGTAGTGGTAATTGCAGGCACAAAATTGCGAGATCAGCTGATCAGGTATGAGGATTCCCTCAAGGAATTGTTCAACGTCTCGGCAGTTCAGATAACGCGATTCGATGCAGAACCACTTCTGACGGCAGATTGCCACGCGTATCAGCCATTGGACCTAAGATTCGCGATCAAGGTGCTGCCCGCCTCCGGCCACAAGTGCGCGCGCTGCTGGAACTTCATGCCTGAAGTCTCGAACTACGGCATCTGGGAGAACGTCTGCACCCGCTGCCAATCGGCCCTCAAAGAGATGGGCATCGCACCGCCCGCAAATCGACGGCGCACAGCCGGAGGCCAAACAGTGAGCTGGAGAACAAGCTGGCCCCGGCCACGCCGCCTTCCCTGGCTTCTGCTCATCTCCGCTTTGGTCATCGCGGCCGACCGCCTGACCAAGACCTGGGTCTGCAGCGCACATTCCCCTGGGCGGCGCCATCCCCATCATCCCCCGCGTCCTGCGCATCACGCACTGGACCAACGAGGGCGCGGCCTTTTCGCTCTTCGCCGACTCGGCCTCGCCCAACGCTGTGCGCTGGGCGCTGATCGCCTTCACGCTCGCTCGCCGCGCTCGCCGTCCTCGTCGCGATGCTGCGCCTCGGCAACCGCATCACGCTCACCACCGTCGCTCTCGCGCTCATCCTTGGCGGAGCCCTCGGCAATGTCCACGACCGCATCGTCTACGGCTCGGTCGTCGACTTCATTGAGGTCCACATCTTCAGCCTACCACTGGCCCGACTTCAACGTCGCCGACTCCTCGATCGTCATCGGCGCCTGCCTGCTCTTCCTCGATTCGCTCGTGCCGCACAAGAAAATCGCGGGTTGAAGTTGCCGGCAGGCACGCAGGGCCTAAAGGCCGCGTAGACGATGTTGACTTCGCGGCACGATTGAAGTCGTGCCCTGACACGAAGCCTCGGCCAAGCGCGTTTCCGCAGCCTGTTCAGCCCGTGAGAGACGTTCTATCCAACGCCGGCCTTTCCCCGCAGCCCGTTAAAGCTTGCGCAGCCGCTCGCAGGCTTCGTCGAGTTCCGCATCCTGCTTGGCAAAGCAGAAGCGCAGCAGATTCTCGCCGCGGCCGGGGCGGAAGAATGCCGAACCGGCAACGGCGGCCACGCCGGTCGAGCGCAGCAGGTGGCGCGCCTTTTCCGCCGCGGTCTTTCCCGGCAGGCGCTCGGCGCTGGCCATGATGTAATAAGCGCCCGGAGGCACGGAGGGCTCCATGCCCGCGTCCTTGAGCGCGCTCAGCAGGCGCCCGCGCTTGGATTGGTGATCGGCGGCCAGCTGCGTGTAAAAGCTCGGCGGCAACTGCTCCAGGCCCGCGGCCGGCGCCAACCTGAAACGGCGCGGGCGCGCACACGTAGGTCAGGTCGTGGAAGTGCGCCATGGCGGGCATCCAGCGCGCGTCGGCCGTGACGTAGCCGATGCGCCAGCCGGTGATCGAAAATGTCTTGCTGAAGCCTGAAATCACAATGGTGCGCTCGCGCATGCCGGGCAGCGTGGCCGGGCAGATGTGGCTGCGCGCCGTCGTACACGAAGTACTCGTAGATCTCGTCGGTGATGAGGAAGAGATCGTGCTCGATGGCGAGTTGCGCCACGGCTTCGAGCTCGGGCAGCGTAAAGATCTTTCCCGTCGGGTTGGCGGGCGTGTTCAGCAGAATGGCGCGCGTGCGCGGCGTAACGGCGGCGCGCATTGCGTCCACGTCGAGCTGCCAGTCCGGCTCGGCCAGCGCCACCAGCACCGGATTCACGCGCAGCGACTTGAGCGTATTCACGTGGTAGCCGTAGAACGGCTCGAAGACCAGCACCTCGTCGCCGGGATTGAGCAGCGCCATGGCGGCAGCGTGCAGGCCGGCCGTCGCGCCGGAAGCCACCATCACTTCGCATTCGGCGTCGTAGCGCAGGCCGTAGTCGCGCAGCTGCTTGGCCGCGATGGCCTCGCGCAGGCGCGCAATGCCGTCGCAGCGCGTATAGATGTTCTGCCCGTCGCGGATGGCCTGAATCGCCGCTGCCTCCACCACTTCGGGCACCGGCGTATCGCAGACGCCCTGCGCCAGGTTGATGCCGCCCATGCGGTCGCACTCGGTGGTCATGGCGCGGATTTCGGACTGAAACGTCTCGGGCGCCAGCGAGCTCAGGGCCAGGCGCGAGGCGGTCGCGGTTGCGTGGGTCAATGAGCCGGGCACAGGGGAAGATCCTTCGTTTCCATCTTACATATTTCGGGCGCTGGAACCGCAGTGTGCGCGCGGCTCGCAGCCAGAGACTGCGCCGCGCGTAGTATCTTGCAGGAAGAATCGATGCACGAGCTTTCCATCGCGGCCAGCATTGTGGAGGCGGTCACCGAGTCGGCCTCCGCCTATCCCGGCGCGCGCGTGAAAGAGGTGCGGCTGCGCGTTGGCGCGCTGGCTTCGGTCGTCGAAGATTCGCTCCAGTTCTGCTGGGAGCTGGCCACGGAAGACACGCCGCTTGCCGGCGCGACGCTGGTGATCAACATGCTGCCGGTGATCGTGCACTGCGACGCTTGCGGCGTGGATGCCGAGATCGAGGGCGTGCAGAGCTTCCGCTGCCCGCGCTGCGGCGAGCTGGCGGCCGATCTTCGCCAGGGGCGCGAGCTGGAGATCGAATCGATCGAGATGGAAGAACCGGAGCCCGAAGAAGCGCGGAATCGGCGCGCCGAATCCGGTTGAGGAGCAGCATATGACCACCCGGATTGTGGAGTTGCGGCGGGGAATCCTGAAGAAGAACGACGAGCTGGCGGCGGGGCTGCGCGAGCGCTTCACGTCGGCCGGAGTGCTGGTGCTGAATCTCGTCTCCAGCCCCGGCACGGGCAAGACCGCGTTTCTTGAGCTGACCCTGCGCGAGTTGCGCGCCCGCGGGGCGCACGCTGCGGCGCTGGTGGGCGATCTTGAAACCGACAACGATGCGCGGCGGCTGGCTGCGAGCGGCGCGCCCGTGCGCCAGATCAATACTCATGGCATCTGCCACCTCGACGCGGAGATGATCACGAAACATCTCGACGGCTGGGAGGGTGTCGCGCTCGCCGGGCTCGACTATCTCTTCATCGAGAATGTCGGCAACCTGGTGTGCCCGTCGAGCTACGACCTGGGCGAGCGCATTCGCGTGGCGCTGCTGAGCGTGACCGAGGGCGAGGACAAGCCGCTCAAGTATCCGGGGCTCTTCAACTCGGCCGACGCGGCGGTGATCACCAAGATCGACCTCGCCGGCTCCCTGCGGCTTCGACCGCGAGCTGGCGCTCAAAAACATCAACGAGATTCGGCCGGGCATCCGCATCTTCGAGACCTCGGCCAAAACCGGCGCGGGGATGGAGGAGTGGCTCGCGTACCTCGCTGAAGCAGGCGCAACACTCCTAATTTCCGACTTTCGTCCCGATCTTGACACAAACTTTACTCTTGGGCATTGCCAAAGAACCGTCCGCCGGCGGTACTTTCAGCTAAGGTCGGTAGCACATATGGGCCCCTCGGATTCCCCCGGGCAGCACACGGCTGCGGAAGAGCGCATCGAGCCGGGTTTTGCCCAAAATACAATCGAACGGCTGTTTGAGTTTTCGCCGGACGCGATCCTCGTCACGGACGGAGACGGGATCGTACGCGCCGCGAATCCGCGCGTCGAAGAGCTTTTCGGCTATAACAGCGAGGAGTTGATCGGCCAGCCGCATCGAGATGCTCGTACCGGCGCGGTTTCGCGGCAGCCATCCGCGCCATCGCGAGAACTACAACGCAGCTCCCCGCACTCGCCAGATGGGCGCGGCCCTCAATCTCTTTGGTCTGCGCAAAGACGGCACCGAATTTCCCGTCGACATCATGCTCAAGCCCATCGAGACCGCTTCCGGTCCGGCGGTGATGAGCTTTGTCCGCGACGCGACGGAGCAACGGGCGGCGCAGGAGGCTCTGCGGATCAACGACCTCAGGCTGCGCTCCATCGTTGAGAGCATCGGCGATTACGCCATCTATCTGCTCGACCGCGACGGCCACGTCCTCACCTGGAACCCCGGCGCCGAACGCATCAAGGGCTACAAGGCAGATGAGGTGCTGGGCTTGCACTTCTCGCGGTTCTTTGTCGAGGAAGACAAAGAACAAGGCCGGCCCGCCGAGCTGCTGCGCCAGGCCGCGGCGAAGGGCGCGTGGAAGAAGAGGGCTGGCGCGTGCGCAAGGATGGCTCCCGCTTCTGGGCGAACGTCGTGCTCACGGCTATCCACGACAGCACCGGCATGGTAACGGGATTCGCCAAGATCACCCGCGATGTGACCGGGCAAAAGCAGGCGCAGGAATCGGTCATCGCCGAGCTCAGCAGCTTGCTGCTGGCCAATGTGGACATTCGCAAGCTGCTGGGAGCTTTTTCCACCAGCATGCGCCAGATGGTTTCGCATGATGCCGCGACGCTGACTCTTTACGACGAGGCCACCGGCAAATTGCGCGTTCAGTTTCTTGCCGCCGACGATCAGGCCAGCGCGAGTCCGGGTGAGGTGTTGCTGGATCCGGATGCATCGCCCGCAGGACAGGCCTTCCGCACCCGCCGGCCGGTCATCTTGAACAGGATCGACCGATGGCCCTTTGCGCTCGAGTCTGTGCAACATCTCACCAGCGATGGGCATGCAGTCGGGAGTCTGGGTTCCGCTCATTCACCGCGAAAGAACACTGGGCTCCTTGATGGTGGCCAGCCGCGCGGAGAGCGCATTTTCGCAGCGCGACGCCGAGATGCTGGGCCAGGTAGCCGGGCAGGTGGCCATGGCGGTGAACAACGCGCTGGCCTTCAAGCAAATTGCCGAACTGCGCGACCGCCTGACCCAGGAAAAGCAATATCTCGAAGACGAGATCAATGTCGAGCACCGCTTCGACGACATCGTGGGCGAAAGCACGGGCCTGCGCAATGTGCTGCGCCAGATTGAGACGGTTGCCCCGACCGATGCCACCGTGCTCATCGAGGGCGAGACCGGAACCGGCAAGGAGTTGCTGGCGCGCGCCATCCACCGGCTGAGCCCGCGCAGCGAGCGCACTTTTATCAAACTGAATTGCGCCGCCATCCCCGCCGGCCTGCTCGAAAGCGAGCTCTTCGGCCATGAAAAAGGCGCATTTACCGGCGCCATCGCCCGCAAGATGGGCCGGCTGGAGCTGGCGCACGAAGGCACGCTCTTCCTCGACGAGGTAGGCGAGCTGCCGCTCGACCTGCAGCCAAAATTGCTGCGCGCCCTGCAGGAGCGTGAGATCGAGCGCCTGGGCGGCACGCGGCCCATTTCCGTCAACGTGCGCCTCATCGCCGCCACCAACCGCGATCTGGCCAAAATGGTCGCCGAGAAACAGTTCCGCAGCGATCTCTTTTACCGCCTCAAAGTCTTTCCCGTCTTTGCGCCGCCGCTGCGCGAGCGCGCCGCCGACATTCCCATCCTGGTGCGCCATTTTGTCTCGCGCCACAGCCGCCGCATGGGCAAAACCATCGAAACCATCCCGCCGGAGGCGATGGCAGCGCTTGTCGCGTGGAAGTGGCCGGGCAACATTCGCGAGCTTGAGAATTTTCTGGAGCGCGCCGTGATCCTCTCGCGCGGATCGGTGCTGCATGTGCCGCTGGCCGAGCTCGAAGCCAAGGAAGAAGAGGAAGAGGACGAGGGCGCATCCACGAACCCCACGCTCGCAGGCCGCCGAGCGCGACCATATTCTGCGCGCGCTGCGCGAAGCCAAAGGCATCATCGGCGGGCCCGGCGGCGCAGCCGAGCGGCTGGGCCTCAAACGCACCACCCTCAACTCCAAAATGAAGAAGCTCGGCATCGAGCGCGGCGACTATATGTAGTCTCCTGACGAAATCCCGTCATCGTCACGTCGTCACGCAGCGCACTTCGCCGGCCTCCACAACGCGTCCCCCTGAAAATTAACCGCTTTGCTTTCAATGCGTAGCGCCGCCTGAAGCGAGGCGCCGGAAGTTTGGCACGCGCCGTGCATTACTAGGGGCATGGCGCAGGACGAGCCACTTGATGCTACGAATCACGGTTGAAGAAAACCCTGAAACGATCGTCATCAAGCTGGAAGGGCGCATTGCCGGACCATGGGCGGTCGAACTTGGCCGCCTGTGGGAACAAACCGCTCCGGCTCTCGCCGAAAGAAAATTATCCCTCGATCTGCGTGGAACCACTTATGCCGACGCCGCCGGAATGCGTAATTTGAAAACGATCTACTCTCAAACCAAAGCCGACATTCTCACAGGCACACCCTGGACGCGGTATCTTGCCGAAGAAGTAAAACGCAACGACGCGGAACCGAGAGATGAGGAGAGTTGAAATGCTGATGGTGCGCGAAAATGCGAACGAGAAGAGTGTTCCCCCCTACCGGAAGGGCGAGTTCTTCAAGGCATTACCCGCCGCGGCGCTGGCCGATCTCGAACCGCTGCTCTTTCCCACTTCGCACCCGGCCAATATCGTGCTGTTCACTGAGACGCAGCCTGCCGCCGGCATCGATGTTGTTCTCGAAGGCGAGGTCAAGCTCTCCATCAACTCCAGCGACGGCCGCCGCCTGAGCTTCCACATCGCCAAAGCCGGCGAAGTGCTCGGACTTTCGTCGACGCTCTCGGGCGGCGCGTATGAGATGACCGCCGACACGCTCTACCCGGCCAAAATCGCGCACATCTCGCGCCAGGTTTTCCTGCAATTTCTTACTCGCCATCCTGAGGCTTACCAGACGGTCACGCGCGACATGGCCGCAGCTTCAACCTTGCCTGCGAGCAATTGCGCATGGTGGGCCTGTCTACCTCGGTGCCCGAACGGCTGGCCCGCCTGTTGCTGGTGTGGAGCGACGAGCCCGGCCAGAATCCGCGACCGGCGCGCACTGCCGCCTGTCGATCACGCACGAAGAGATCGGCGAGTTTATCGGCGCCTCGCGCGAAACCGTTACGCGCACGCTGAGCATCTTTCAAGAATCGCCACCTGGTGGCGCAGCACGGATGCACGATCACTATTCCCAGCCGCGATGCTCTGGAGAGCTACGCACGCAGTTTAGAGCCTGTTAAGAACTTTTCTCACGGGCTGGCCGTTCGCCTGGAATATGCGATGTTGGAAGGCATTGCGCATCTCAGGCGAGCGGCCAATTTGTTTTTTTAAGCGCCCGATCATCTCTGCTGCATTTGCCGCAGCGCCATATGCGCGCCGCGTGATAGCCGCACATGCCATGCACGCCCCCGCCCGGCGGCGTCGACGCCGAACACAGATACAGCTTTCTGCGCGCCGGTCGCAGTAGCCGCGCAGAGTCGGCCGGAAGATCATCTGCCGCATCGTCATTGCGCCGCCGCTGATGTCGCCGCCGACGAGATTCGCATCCATCGCTTCCAGCGCCGCGGGCGGCGAAACGTGGCGCGCCAGCACGCAATCGCGGAATCCCGGCGCAAAGCGCTCGATCTGCGCTTCAATTCGGTCCGCTTTGCGCGCTCCGTCATATCGAATGTCGACCCATTCGGCACGTGGCAATACGCCCACAGCACATGCTTGCCTTCGGGCGCGCGCGTCGGATCGAAGAGCGTGGGCTGCGCCACCAGCACGAAGGGCCGCTCGGCTTCGCGCCCATCGTGCCACCGCGTCTTCGGCCGCGGCGATCTCCTCAAACGTGCCGCCCAGGTGCACGGTGATTGCGCGCCGGCACTCCGCCGCTCGCCAGGGAACCGGCTGTGAAAGCGCGTAGTCGATCTTGAACGCGCCCGGCCCGTGCTGGAACCGCTCCAGCTCGCGCCGGTAGCCTTGCGCCAGCCGCTCGCCGGCAATGGCAACCAACTGCCGCGGCGCAGTGTCGAAGAGAACAAGCGCGCTGTCTGCCTCCAGCTCGCGGAACGCGTGCCGCATCGATGCGGCACGAAGTGTGCACCGTGCCGCCCAGTGTCTTCAGGTAGCCGATGAGCGCGCTGCGTAATGGCCTGCGCGCCGCCGCGCGGAACGGGCCAGCCCACCGCATGAACGGTGATGCCGAACATCAAACCGATGGTCGCGCTCAGCGGCTGGTCGAAGCTCAGGAACGAGTGACCCGCCAGTCCGGCGAAAACGGCGCGCGTGCGCGGACTTACGAAGTGGCTTCGCGCGAAGCTTTGCGCGGATTGAAGCGCCGTCAGCCCGAATCGCGCCATCCGCAGCGGATGATGCGGAATGCGCAGCACCGGCCCAAGGCTGTCTTCCGCAAACTCCCTCCAGTCATCCGCGGCGGGCTGCACCAGGCGCCGCCACACCTTGCCGTCGCTCCCAAGCGCGCGCTCCGCTTCGCTCAAGGTCGCGCTCCAGCACCACCGCCGCGCCATCGTCGAGCGGGTGCGCCAGCGGCGCTTCTCCGTGAATCCACTCCAGTCCATAATCCGCCAAGGGGCAGCGACGTGAAAAACGGAGAACCGGCCGCGAACGGATGCACTGCCGAGCCGAAGTCGTGCATAAATCCCGGCAGCGTGAGCGGCAGTGTGCGCGCCGCGCCGCCCGGCTCGGCTTCGGCCTCGAAGACATCGACGCGCATCCCAGCCTGCGCCAGCACAATGGCCGCGGCCAGCCCGTTCGGGCCCGATCCAATCACGCATGCGCGGCTCATGTCGTCATCGTCCTCCGGCTCTCTCCCCTCGCTGGCACTCCTGAGGCCTCCTCACTCGCTGACTCGCTGACTTTCTGATTCTAATCATGCGGCGGCAGCTCCTGCGGCCATTCCACCACGGCAAAGTTGCCGTCCGCGGTCATCGTCAGCTCCGGCGCGTAGAGGCCCAGATACTCCCGTCGCCACCAGTTGCCGGTGCGCCGCTTTTCATCCATCGAGGTAAACCAGTATTGCCACAGGACCGCGCGCACATAGCGCGGCGGAATCTGCGGGAAGGGATTGCCGCGGAACAGCGCCAGCACATCGGCGTCGCCAAGCAGCAGCCGCTCCTCTGTGAGCGGAACAATCTCGTTCTCGCGCCAGTCGCCGAGCGAGGCAAACCACAGGTTCCAGTCGAAGCGCGGCTGATAGGGCGCGTAGATGCCGGGGCCTCATTCAACGCCTGCGGCTTGTTGCGGAACGGATACGGAGTCCAGTTCTTGCCGTCGTTGGAGCCCTGGAATTCGATCTCGTAGCGGCCGCGCGTCATCACGGCGAACAGCCCGTACTGGTTCGCGATGCGAAAGGGCTCGAGCGCGGCAATGGGCAGCGCAAGCGCCTCGGGAACGTCGCGCCGAGCGGAATGCCGATCATCTCCACTGTCGTGTCGTAGGCGATCCATGTCAGCATGATTGCCGCAACGGCCAAGCGCGCGGATCTCAATAAAAGATCGAGCCGCTCGACGAGATTCATTCGCGCGCGACCGCTCTCGCGCAGTTCTATTTCCGCGGCTGCCACGCTCGGCTTCGCCCACGGCGCCGGTTTTGCCCACGGAAAAGATCGACAGCGGCTGCTCTTCCTGTGCCTTCGATTCCGGCTCCCGGATCGGTTCCGGCTCGTGCGGGCGGAAGCGCGCGGGAACAAAGCGGAGCAGAAACTTGTCATCGAGCAGCAGAAATCCGAGCGAAAGCACCAGGTAATTCAGGAACGTGTAATTGGCCGTGAGGATGACGCCGATCTCCCACGGCGTGACGATGAAGAAGCAGATCAGGCGCACGCGGCGCGGGAAAAACATCATGAACACCAGGCCCAGCTCCAGCGCCAGCGTTCCTGCAACCGTGGCCGCGTGAAACCAGTGCGGAAGATGCTCGACGTACCATCCGATCCAGGTGGGCAACGGGCCGTTCTGGTAGTACTCGTCCATGGCTGTGAAGTTGCGCCACTGCAGGTCGCCGCTCACCAGCTTCACCATGCCCGATTCGAAGTAGATGCGGAACCACTCCCATTGCAGCAGGAACCAACTGGCGCGCGAGGGCGGATCGCTCGCGCCCCATCCCGGCATCAGGCCTCGCGGCGCGAAGAACAGCGCCAGAAAGCCGGCTTCGAGCAGCATGCCATCCGACTGATAGCTCGAAAACACGCCCGACACGCCGATAAATGAGAGGAAGCAAACGAAGCAAACGAAAAAGCTGAGCCGCGGCCATAGATTGAGGAAGGCAACGACCGACGCAATAAGGCCGATCCACGTGACCGCCATCAATCATCGATGAGCTGGCGGAGATCCAGTAGAGCGAGGGCGCGTACCAATAACGCGTGATGCCCAGCTGCTGCGCGACGACGGCCAGATACTGCTGCGCGGGCAAAATTCCCTGCGGGCCGATCAGTCCCTTGATCTGAAACAGCAGCGAATAAAACGCGGAAAAGTAGATACCGGCCAGCGCGCGCAGAAAAATCCAACGCGGAACCAGCCTGCCCCGCAGGCCACTGCGCGCGTCGAAGAGCCACCGGAGGGCGTCGACCAGCTTGATCAAGATCACCGTCTCGAACAGGATAACGGCTCGCCAACTCTCTGTCATGAAGGAGGAGCGGCACTCGCAGCAGCGCCATAAGCGCCGCTACCGTCGCCTAGTTTTCTAAAATATGAAAATGAAGACTTCAGCGTCCCTTCGCACAGCAATGCGCCTTTTTCTTCTCAACTTTTTTAGCCTCCTGCTATTTTGCGGGTTGTTGGCAGCACAGGCTGTCGATACGAAGCCCGGCAAACCTGATGCCGACCTGCAACTGGTTGTCGTGCTCACCCGCCATGGGGTCCGCGCGCCAATGAGCAAACCAGAAGTGTACAACCAGTACTCCGCCGCGCCCTGGCCCCAGTGGGATGTGCCCCCAACCTACCTCACCGCGCACGGCTACGAGTTGATGAAGTTTTTTGGCGCCTGGTACCGTATCAAGTTATCTGGCGACGGTTTGCTCGCTGCGACAGGTTGCGCTGATGCCGCACACGTGACAATCGTTGCCGACACCGACCAGCGCACCCGCGAGACGGGCAAGGCGCTGGCAGAGGGAATGCTTCCGGAGTGCGGCGTTACGGTCCATTCGCAGCCCGATGGAACGACCGATCCGCTCTTCCTCCCATTCAAGGCAGGCATCGTCCATGCCGATCCCGCACTGGCCGCCGCGGCCATCGCCGGGCGCATCGGTGGCGACCCCAATAACCTGGCAGAAACCTACCGCCCGCAATTGGCCGCATTGGACCGCGTCCTGGCTGGTTGTGGACAGGCGCCCGCAAACCCAAAGCGTACTTCGATCTTCGACATTCCTGCCACCTTGAAACCTGGCACGGGCCAGTCTCCGATGTCGGCGAACGGGCCCATCGTCACCGGCGCTACGCTGGCTGAGAATCTGCTCCTCGAATACACCCAGGGAATGAGCGATGCCGACACGGGCTGGGGCTGCCTGGACGGCGCTACGCTACGCTATGTGATGCAACTCAACATTGCCTATTGGGATTTTGGCTTCCGCACCCCTGCCGTTGCGCGCATGTACGGGTCGAATCTTCTTGACCACATCCTCGAGACCGTGGAGCAGAGCGTGACAAACAAGCCGGTTCCGGGCGCGCTCGGCAAGCCCGGTGACCGCCTGGTCATTTTGGTTGGCCACGACTCGAACATCGTTGCCGCGGCCGGAGCTCTCGGCATCGACTGGATCGAAGACGGCCGCGTGGACGACACGCCTCCAGGCGGCGCGCTGATCTTTGAGCTGTGGCGTTCGCACGCCGATGGCAAGCCTTTCGTGCGTGTTGAGTTCACCGCACAGACTCTGGAGCAGATGCGCAAAGGGGTGCCGCTGACGCCAGCCAATCCGCCCGACGAGGCGCCCATCTTCGTTCCCGGATGCGGGCGAGCCGATCTTTCCTGCACGTGGGAGGGATTTTCCGCTGCGATGCGTCAGGCTATCGATCCGGCATACGTCAGCGCGCTGCCGTAAACCGAATAGCACGGCTCGCTCGCTAACTTGCCAAAAGAAATACCCCGCGCGAACTCGCCAACTCGCTCGCCTTGCCTACCTGCTGACCTGCTGCTTTCCTCAGTCCAGCCGTGTCAGATACGCGTCTCCCTCCGTCGGCTGCACGTGTTGCGCGATATACTCGGCCGTCTCGCGGTCGTCGCCCTCGGGGCGAATGCGCACCCAATAGCTGTTCTCGCCGGGAAACTCAATGACGTTCGATCCGGGATAGCGGCGCAGCAACTCCTGCTTCAGCTTGATGGCCGCGCGGTCGTCGTGGAACGCGCCAATCTGCACGCACCAGCGCCCGCCCCAGTCGATCGGCTTTGGCGTCTCGTACACGTCCATGCGCACGCGCGCCAACCCAGTGCGGTAGATCCCCGTGGCCTTGGCCGAGGCAATAGTCAGGTCCAGCATCCTGCCTTCCACAAACGGACCGCGGTCGGTAATGCGCATGGCGCTGGATTGGCCGGTGCTCATGTTGGTCACCACCACCAGCGAGCCCATGGGCAGAGTACGATGCGCGGCAGTCATCGCCTGGTCGTCGAAGACCTCGCCGTTGGCGGCGCGGCGGCCCTTGTACGGCGCCGTGTACCAGGTGGCGTAGCCAACTTCGCTCAAAACGGGGTGGTGGCTGGCTACAAATTCGAGGTCCGCGTCGCTCACTCCTCCCGGCGGGACCGGCGTGACCGGAATGCGCGCAGGAGGTCGTTCCGGAACTGTAGCAGCAGGAGCCGGTTGCTGCTCGGGCGGCAGAGACTGTTGGGGGACTCTCTTTGCCGTGTTTTCCCGGTGATGGCAGCCGCTCACGCCCACGAGCGCGGCAGCCAGACCGGCCGAGCAGGCCAGGCGCCAGAGCAATGTCCCTTGCTGCGCGTCCGTCTTCAAGAGCGCGGTTCCTCAGACGCCGATTGGTCGCGGGCCTGGTTTTGGGGCGGGTTCGCCACCCGGTTGCCCTGCTGGTCAAAGCGGTCGGCAAGATTGCGCAGCGTGTCGGCCGCCACGCGCATGGCTGAGATCGATTCCCTGCGCACCTGCGGAATCACGGCGTCGTTCACGTATGCGATGGCGTGGCGCAACTCCATTTCAATCAGCTCGATCGCCTCTTCAATCCGTTGGCCGACGCGGCTCGCGCCCGGGCCTGGAGTGTAATTTGTGCCCATAAGTTGCCCCCTCACCAATAACCTGTCCAAAGTCTGCTGGATGCTTCATGCCGCGTCAATGCCCTAAACGGGATAGGGGACCGCAAATATTAACATTGACGCAGGCGCAGCCATCTCCGATGATTGCGTTAAAGGTTTAACCCCCCTCAACGTATGTAGTTCCGGTTTGAAGAACCCTGGATTTTTCCGCAGCCTCCTTAACCCCGGAGGGATGGCGATGGCGGCAGCACAAACTGGCAATTTATGAAACACGCTGTAGGCGGCGAAACACTTTGATCGTTCCGGCGGCGGATCGGAATCACCGTATAACTGTGTGGACGTAAGTTCAGCAAGCGAGGTCCCAGTCTTTTGGCAAGCGACGCGTTCCATTTCAAAAGATGCTGCCGCACCCGATGCGGGCCCCCCTACGCACTTAGACCGCGGCTTTTCAACTTTTCGCTGCTCGGCTTGGCGCTGGCTTTGATTGCAGGCCAGGCTGCAGCCGGACAGACCCAGGCCGGGCAACCTCCGGCCGAACAAGCCCCGGCTGCCGGGGCGCCGCAAGCGCCGCCGCAGGCTTCTCAACCGAAGAAATCAACCAAAGCTGAAAAGCCTCTGGACCCCTGCGCGGTGAAGAACGCGGGTGCATCCATGACCGCCACTGGCGGAATGCGAGCCCTTGCAGTCGCCGGCCTCATTCCACATGAGTCGGCCAAGAGCGCACCGACGATAGAGGCGAAGGTCTGCGTAACCCATGCGCCCGCCATCGACTGGTATGCCCGCTTCCTCACGGGTCCCGACGTCGTACCGTTCTCGCCCACGCAGAAGCTCCGCCTGGCTGCCGATAACCTGACCAACCCCTTCAACCTCCTCACGATCACCGGTGAAGCCGCCATCTCTGTGGCCGCCAACTCCCATACCGCGTACGGACCGGGCTTTCCCGGCTGGGGCCGCAACGTAGGCGTCAGCTTTACCCAGGACATGACCAGCCAGTTCTTCGGCACCTTCCTCATTCCTTCCATTACCCACACTGACCCGCACTACCATCGCAGGCCCGACCTCACCATTCCTCACAGAGTCTTTCATTGCGTCTACCAGATCTTCTGGCAGCGGGCCGACAACGGCAAACGCACGCTCAACTATTCCCAGATCTTCGCCCCCATGGTCGACATGTCTCTCGCCAACCTCTATGTGCCCGGCCAGGAGACCCATTTCTCGGCCGACGCCGAGCGCTACGGGGTCGACTTGGCCACCGCGCCCATCGACAACTTCATCACAGAGTTCGTGCCCAGCATCGCGGCCCACATTCACACCCATGTCGTGTTCGTGCAGCGCATCGTCGATCAGACAGCCACCACCGGCAAGGTGCCATAGGAAGCGCGAAGGCAATCGGCCTCGCCACCGCGCCCAAGTCCTTAAGGTTGCATCCATTCCAACGGAGGTAAGTGGAGAAAATGAAAAGCGTTCGCAAGTCCTTTTGTTCGAGTTCCCTTTGCCTGGCTACTGCATGCATGCTGCTAGGCGTGATCAGCGTCAAAACGGCCAACGCGCAGGCCGCGCCCCCGCCCATCGGCAGCTGGGTCAACCAAGGCAAAACCAATGGCCTGGTGGTCGAGCAGAACGGCACCTGTGGCTTCCTCGTCAACGGGAAAGCGAAGTGGTCCGGCACCTGCAGGTGGGAGACCCCGTCAGCCAAAGGCGGAATTCTGGACCTGCAATACCCGATGCCTCTCCAGCCCGGGCACATTCGTTGGAGCGTTGTCTATGTTAACCAGACAACCATTTCAGTCGATGGGGAAATATTCTACAAGCAGGCGAACTAGGATACAGCCGGGAATTCGGACCCTCGGGTGCCGCGATAGCGGTTCTCCAATTCGTGTAGAGCCAAGCGCCAACTCTGGTTTTGCCGTAGCGTGAAGCGTCTCACGAGGCTTGCACCGTGGCCGGCGTGCGTCACTCAACCGTGAGCGAGAAGGTGGTAGATTGCTGGATTGAGCCGGACGTGGCCGTCACGGTGATCGTCGAGGTCACCGGCGTCACACCACCGCCCCCGCCAGCAGCACCGCCTCCGCCGCAGCCCGAGAGCAGAGCCAAGCCGCCTGCAGCTATCGCCATCAGCAGCACAAGTTGGAAGCCGCGCCGCTTTTTCCAACCGAGGATGCACAGCGAAAGCGCCAGGACCGTCGCAGGGAACAGTGGCCGGGAACCGCGATGCAGGTTTGCAGTCAGTCTTGGAGCGGTGATGGTGAGCTTTGTTGTGGCCGCAGCCCCCGAGGGCGTCACGGTTGATGGATTGAATGAACACGAAGCTCCAGTTGGCAGCCCCGAGCAGGCAAAGCTCACTGAGGAGCTGAAGCCGTTCTGCGGCGTCACCGTTAAGGTGGTGGTCACTTGCCCACCGGATTGAACCGTGAGCGATGGCGAAGACGCGCCAATCTTGAAGTTCGACAGCTGGTATTCCCACAGATCGTTCAAATAGCCGGTATCGCCTTTGCTGTCCAGACCGGAACCCGCCATGATCCATAAATTGCCATTCTTATCTTTCCAGGCCGATGACTGGACTCGGGCTCCAGGCGTGTAGCTGCTGGTGTTCGTTGTGGCCTCGGCAAGCACTCCGAATTCGGTGCCGGATGACACGGTTGCGCGACTTCCGGAGACAGCGGGGCCGGGGGCGGCCGGGGCGGACTGGTACACGCCCACCTGGTCTGCAAGATCGCTTCCTGCTGTCCACGTCCATTCATCGGTTGCGGGGCTGAACTCCCAAAGGTCGTTGAGATCGCCATTGTTGCCGACCGAATCGAAGCCTTGACCGCCAAAGAGCCAGAGATTGCCGCTGCTATCGGTCCAGGTAGATGAGAGGACGCGGCTTCCTGGGTTGTTGCCAGAAGCGGCAACGCCCAGTGTCCCGTAGATTCCAACCCAGCCGCTGCCGGGCGCGTTCTTACTGCCACTTGGCGGGATGACGACGCCCATTGTGTTGTCACCGGCCATCCATGCCCAAAAACCCGTGGTTGGATTGAACTCCCAAAGGTCGTTGAGATACCCCTCCCCATTGGGAGGGAAGCCAAAGCCGCCGAAGAGCCAGAGATTGCCGAGGCTGTCAGCCCACATTACAGCTTCTTCACGGCTGCAAGGAAGATTTCCGGATGCGAGCGTCTGCAGAGTACCGTAGCTTCCGATGCTTTCTCCCGCGGCGCTGCCGCTCATCCATGCCCATTCATTGGTCGCGGGTTTGTACTCCCAAAGGTCGTTGAGATCGCCATATGCCCCGGTCGAGTCGCTCCCGTATCCGCCAAAGAGCCAGAAGTTTCCGGTCTCATCGGTCACAGCCGCGGGAAAATTCAAGCTGCCTGGATAAGCCCCGGACGTAAAATCCCCATTCGTGCCGTAAATGCCTTCAAAGGCGGCCTGGGAGTTTGTCGGGGAGTCCCCGCCCATCCAGGTCCATTCGCCCGAGGCAGGACTGTACATCCACAGGTCATTCAAGCTGTTGCCATTACTGTTCACGGCGAGATTCGTATCGTCTGCTGCGCCGCCGAAGAGCCAGAAATTGCCGTTGGTGTCGGTCCAGCTCGCTGCCCCAGTCCGTCCTGCGGGTATGTTCGCCTCTGCGGCGACTCCCATTGAGCCATAAACGCCGGGCTGGCCCTTGTTCACCGCAGGAATCGTACTGCTCCCACCCATCCAAGCCCATGCGTTCAACGATGTACTGTACTCCCAAAGATCGTTCAAAAAGCCAAAGTTGCCGTTGGCGTCATTCCCGCTCCCGCCAAATATCCAAAGATTGCCACTGGCGTCGGTCCAACTGACTGCTCCCAGCCGTGCTCCAGGGACACTCCCCGCCGTAAAGCTGCCTGGCGTGTTATACACACCAGATTGGCCGGCGGTGGCGCTTCCGCCCATCCACGTCCATGTACTCGTCTGCGCGTTCATCGCCGGGCACAGGAATCCCACAGCCAGAGCCCCAACGAGCGCGGCCATGGCCACAACCCTTCGCGATTCTCGCGAGGCAATCCTTATCGTTTGCAAAGGGTTCGAAACAAAAAAACGATAGCGGGACGTACCGGAACTCATGCGTTCTCCTTTTACTCAGAAGCCCACCTGCTGGTTGGCAGTGCGTTACTCATGCGGCCGGGGGCACACACACGCCCCCGGTTGTCCGAGAACTACGAGAGGCCAAAATTTAAAAGCTTGATTTGGTTTCCCATTCTACTCCCAACGATTCAGTCGAGGAGCGGATGCTGAATTCTTGTTTTGGTTTTTGAGTGGATTTCCCCCGCACGAGGGTAAAACGCATCCCCATTTGGATTTTCCGGTGCCGGCCGGCGCCTGGCTTGTCATGCCGGCGCTTGCATGGCAGCCGCCCCATTCCCCGCCCTCGATTCACCATTCGCTGGTGGATTCCGCCATTCGCTGCACCCTCCTTGGGTTGACGGGGGGCGCGAAGTACCCTTGCAATGAGTTGTTAGCCTTCGGAATCCCTGCCGGGAACCGCAAAGGCCTAGGTGGCAGAGACTTAGCCACCGGCGTGCTAAATCAATCGAAGGAGACTGCAATCATGTCCAAAGCCGTCAAGTATGCCGAGAAAGCCGCAGTTTATGTGGCCAGGGGAGCGTGGGTGGTCTACGAGCGGCTGAACCGCATCAGCCCCAACCCGTCATTCACGCCCAAATGGAGCGACAAGCCCCTGCAAAAGAGCTGGCAGAAGGAAAAGCCGCCCCTCGGCTGGCCGCGCACCACGGATTCGCTCTGTCCCAAGTGCGTCCCCGAGATTCGCAAGCAGATCCTCGATGGCAAGCTGCCCTTCGAAGTCCTCCTCAATGAGAAGGTGGGCGAAATCAAGGCCCAGATCATCGAGCGCGACGGGAAGATCCTCATGGTCAAGGATTGCCCCAAGCACGGCCACTTCGAAGATGTGATGTCGATCGATGCGGCCTTCTTTAAACATCTCGAGGAAAGCTTCCCGGGCCGTGACGTGCGCGCCCACGGCAAGGGAGCCGAGAACCTGCACCATCACGGCACGTCCACGGTGACCCATGGCCGCGGATCGGTGCTCACCATCGACCTGACCAACCGCTGCAACATGATGTGCGATCCCTGCTTCATGGACGCCAACCAGGTTGGCTTCGTCCACGAGCTCACCTGGGAAGAGATCAAGCAGATGCTTGACAACGCCATCACCATCAAGCCCAAGCGGCAGATGAGCGTTCAGTTCAGCGGCGGCGAGCCCACCCTCTCGCCATACTTCCTTGACGCCGTTGCCTACTCGCGCAAGGTCGGTTACAACTCGGTGCAGGCCGCCTCAAACGGCATTGAGTTTGCCAAGAGCAAGGAGCTCTGCCGCGCCGCTGCCGAAGCCGGTCTCCGTTACGTCTACCTCCAGTTCGACGGCATCGGCAATGCGGCCAACAGTCACCGCAAGGTTGGCAATCTCTTCGACGTCAAGCTGCAAGCCATCAACAATCTGCACGAAGCCGGCGTCGAGATCGTTCCTGTAACCACCATCGTCAACGGCATCAATAACGAGCAGGTGGGCCGCATCATCGAGTTCGCTCTCGACAACCCCAGGAAGATCAGCTTCCTCAGCTTCCAGCCGGTCAGCTTCACCGGCCGCGACGAAGAGATCACCGACGAGCGCCGGATCGCTCAGCGTTACACGCTTTCGCACATGGCGCACGACATCCGCGACCAGGTGGGCTTCGGAGTGCCTGAGCGCGACTGGTTCCCCATCAGCTTCATGTCTACGTTCTCCGACTGGGCCGACCTGGTGCATGGGCCCAACGCCGAGTGGGGCCAGCTCTCCTGCGGATGCCATCCCAACTGCGGCATCGGCATGGCCATGATGATCGACAAGGAGACCAAGGAAGCCGCGCCGGTCACCGCGTTCCTCAACATGAATAAGGTGGCCAAGGATCTTGCCAGGGTGAACGACGCCGCCCGCGGCAGGTGGCTTTCGGTCATCGGATTCGGCCTGTCGCTGCTGCGCAACTACGATCCCTTCCAGGCGCCCACCCACTTCAAGATCACCGACATGCTGAAGAAGATGGACAAGACCTTCAACGCCACCGGCAAGGACTACGGCTCCGTTAAGGGCGACCGGACGATGGAAGACATCAAGAAGCGCCGCCAGGACCGCTGGAACTTCCTGTTCATCGCCGGCATGTGGTTCCAGGACCTGTTCAATTACGACTTCCGTCGCACCGAGCAATGCATCATTCCCTACGCCACGCAGGAAGGCGAAATCAGCTTCTGCGCCTACAACACCGGCATCGGCTGGCGCAACATTATTGAGAAGATGCATATGACGGCCACGCTCACCAAGTGGTACGAGGAGCACGGCCGCCACGAGATTTTCGCAGGCGGCAAAAAGGTAGGCATGAACCACGTGGGCCACGAGCTGGTGCTCAACATGGATCACGTAAACGCCGAGGCCAATCACACGCTCGACAACCTTGGCATCGCCAAGAACGCCCGCGAAGAAAAGCTCCGCGCCCGCCAAACGAAAATGGATGAAGCCAAAATCAAGCAGGAAGCCGAGAACGCTCGCATGGCCAAGCTCTACAAGGAGCACGTCCTTGGCATCAAGCAGCCCGAGGGCCTGGTGAGCCTCGATGCGATTCTGCCTGCTTCGAGCGCCCCCGCCAAGCCCGTCAAGGAAGAACAAGGCGAACTGGTCGCGGGCGACTGATTTCCCCGCCTTGGTGCTCTCAACCACGAAGGCCGTCCGCGCTTGTGGACGGTTTTCGTGCGTTCCAGCCCCCACCGATTCCACGCTGTCACCCTGAGTGAGCGCAGCGCGTAAGACCCAACGATCAGCGAGATCGACCCTGGCATTTTTTGTTTTGCCGTTAGGATGGGAAAGCCACAGACCACGATTATTCGGATCTCACTTATCCTAAGTTCCCCGCCTTGGTTCTCTTCATAGCGAAGGCCGCCCTTTTGGGCGGCCTTTTCCTTGGACCGAAGCGGTGGTATCCTTGCCCTACCCCCAAGGACTGGCGTTGATGATCGCTGTTGGCCAACCAGATCGCCGTGAACGATCACCCGTGAAATCTCAAACGAAGGAGTCTTCCGATGACCCGTTTTGAATCCGTATGCGGGGCACGGTTGCTCCTGAGTGCCTGTTTTATCCTCCTGCCGGCGTTGAGTCTGACCGCCTGCGGCGGAGCGTCATCGAGCGGCGGCAGCACAGGGAATGGCGGTGGCGGCGGAGGCGGTGATGGCGGAGGCGGCGGTGGTGGTGGTGGTGCGAGCTTCATCGTGTCCACTACGCAGGCTCTCGGAACGAATGGCGGTACGACCGCCGGAATCAATACCACCGGTTCCAATTTCCTTGTAGCTTGCGTAGGGCATAGCCACGGCATTAGCTACAATTTTTCCGACAGCAACAGAAATACCTGGACGAAGGTGAGAGCCGATGTTTCCTCGGGCAACATCGATACCGATCTCTACTACGTTTACAATCCCACGGTCGGTCCAGGTCACACCTTTAGCGCCGCGGCCACAGGACTTCGGGACTCAGTAGCAGTTTACGGGTTTAGCGGAATCGCGCCGGACCCTCTCGACCAGCAAAATGGAAATAATAGCAGTTCAAACAGCACCTCGTATGGCCCCGGCGCGATGACGCCCGGCACTAACGCAGAGGTATGGGTGCCGTGCGTCGGAACGACCCTGAATCCCGCTGACTCGACATTTACGATTGGTACGCCATTCACAGGCGTGGAACAGACTCCTTACTCGGACGGCAATTACATGGGATTGGCGGGCGCCTATATGATTCAGGCCAGCGCTGCTGCAGAAACGCCTCTATTTTCCTGGACTGGAACATCGAACGCCCAGGCATCGAGTGGCGCGACTTTCATCTCTACCGCCAGCACCATACCCAGTTGCAGCGGGTGTGCCTATAACACGGCGAGTACAAACTCCGGCGGCAGCGGCGTAGTCTCCGATCCAACTTCGTTGACGGCGAGTGTTCCAACCGGAACGTTGTTCCTCGCGTTAGGATGGCACACGAACTGGTCAGGGTCTGGAAAGACCACGGTTGCCGGGGCCGGCGGCGCGTGGCACAGTTGCAAGGATGGAAGCACGAACCCCTTCACCGATCTTCAAGTCAGCGCAACGGTGGGAATGAGCTGCAATTACATCTTTACGACCGGCGCGGGAGAAGCGGGTGCGACGATCATCTCCACGGACTGCGCCTCAACCTGCGCTTCGTTAGGTGGCATCTATCTAACCTATACTGGCGTGTTCATTCCACGCGCTTGGGACGCCTTCGCGTCGAACACGCTGGCCATCTCTGGAATCGGAAGCAATAACATGACGGCTGGCGCCATTACTCCAAGCCAGGCCAATGACCTGGTGGTGGTGTACTGCAACAGCGGAGGCGGTGAAGGCATAGGAAGCGCAGGAAGCTCCCCAATTAGCTTCACTCAACGGCAAACTCTCGACGGAAGCGCGGAAGATGCGATCTATAATTCGCTGAGCCCCTTAACCCCTACCTACAGCGGATCGAACGGAGTTGGATACGGATGTATGACGGTGGCGTTTAAATGAGGCAATTTAGACTCTGGCCGCGCGGACGCTGCGGAGAAGGTGGGCGGCGGGGCCAGGTGCCCCGTCCTTGTCAGGGCGGGAAAAGGCTCCGTGCTGCTGTTGAATCGGAATTGCGTTAGCGTGGTTTGAGCGTCTGGTATTTGGCGATCGTATATCCCAGCGATGCCCCCAGCCACACGTCCGATGGGAAATGTGCCGACTCCGTCACGCGCGAAAAGCTGATTGCTGTGGCCAGCGTATAGGAAAGAAAAAGGGACCCATGGCTTGCCGCGATGGCGGTAGCGCTCTGCAACAATCGTTGCCACCGACCATGCGGCCGTCGCGTGCCCTGACGGGAAGCTGCTGCCTTTCAATGGCGATTTACCGCCGTTAAAAAACGTGTTTCCATAGTCCCCGTTGGGCGGCACATCTGAAGGGCGCTCACGCCGCGTTATGGCCTTCATGGCAAGGTCGATCACAACGCTGTCACCGTAGGCCTCTGTCGCCAGCAACGCCGTATTCACCTCGCGGTCATCATGCCGGATGTATCCCGCAGTCAGCAGCCCCGCCGGCAGCGCGATTACCTCGCCGGTAGTGATCAGCGGATCGAAGACATCGTTCGCGTCGTCCCAGTTTCTCTGGTGATTACGGAAATAAGGCATCGTATGCGGATCGGAGTAGATCAGGCCAACCGTTCCGCCGACCACGATTGCCGTAGGCAGCAGATAGTGGCCCTTGGCGAGCCGGATTGGGAAGGTCCACAGGTCCTTCTGGTCGTGCAGGAAGTCGCCGGGAAGGCTCCGCCAGGTAGCCTCGCGCTGGGGCACGCCCGTGGTCACGTCGACTGGCGGTTTTGGCGTTTCGCCGGGATCGTCCGGCAGCGAACTGTTGTCGGTCGCAAGAGACGCCAGCGTGTAACCGGGATCATCGGGCAAATTTCGAGAAGACGCATCATCCTGCGCGTGCAGTTGAACCACGGCAAGGGCCCATCCGCAACAGCAGAGGGGAATGAACCAGACACTTTTTCCGAATATAGCCATCCTAGAGCTTTGATGCCGATCTTTCGCTCCCCGATGTTTCGATCCTCCCGAACTTGAGCGCCTTGGTTCTCTCCACAGCGAAGGCCGATCGCACTGGCGATCGGCCTTCGTGTTCCCGGCGCAGGACAGGAACAATTCCTTTTTCTGAGCATTCCCCGCTTGTGCTACTATGCCTGACATCTATGATTGCTAAATACGTCTCGACTTTGGCCGCCACGGTGACCGTCGCTACGCTTGTCGCGGCCTCTCTCAAATTCGCGACCAGCTCCCAGGTGCTTTCGGGAACGGCACTGGACGAGAGTCTGAAATACGAATTCACCATCAACGCCGATAGTAGCCACTACTACGTCATTGGCGCCGATTTGGCGCAGTTTCTGCAATCTCACATAGGGTTCACAACCGAGGGCCCGCCGCACGTCGTGTCCGCAAATGTCCAAGTCACGCCCAAGCAGGTGTCATGGACCGAGAACCGCCACACAATTACCGCACCGGGCGCGGCCATGAATGTTCAACTCGAATGGAACACTCCCTCCGATTCCGCCAACGGCTCCCGCGGCTCCATCTATTTCAACTCTCCTGAGATTCCGGGACTCGAAGAGAAGACCGTCACCCTCCAATCCGGCCCCTTCCAGGTAGACAGCGCGGGGCGCTACGTGATTCGCCAGGTGACCGCGTATCGAAGCGCTTCTTTGGTTGCGATGGCGCGTTTTGTCTTTGCACTGGCGGCGGGCCTGCCGTTCGGCATATTGCTGCACACACTCTGCTGGGCGTTCGTCTTACGAGGTGAGAAGCGCACACGCCTTTCTGCCCTGCAACCGCAAGGCGCCGGGTTGCCGCGGACGTTTTATCCAAACCCCATTGCCGAGTGGTATTTCTCGCTGCTTGTGCTCGGTATCGGCGCATTCATGGGCAGCATGATCGCAGGCTTTTCCGTCGCAAACGGCTTTATGAGCTCTTTGATGGAGTATTTTGTCTACATTCCTCTCGCCATCGCAACGGCCTGCGCTCTTCTGGTTGCCTACTTCACCGGCAAGAGAGTCCTCACCGTGCGCGTGGAACCTGAGGGCATTTCCTACGCGCAGGGCCGCGAAAACCTCGAGTGGACGAGCGCCCTCTGGAGCAATATTCTCGGGGCCACGCAAAAATCCCGCACCTATCGCGGCAATACGACCTATTGGATCGAAATCGAGTTCAGTGATAATCGGAAGAAACTCAAAATCGGGCAGTCGATTACAGACTACGCCGGCTTGCGCGATCTGCTGGCGAGCAAGACCGCGGGCCAAATACGCTGAGTTCCCCGGCTGAGTTCACTACTCGCTCATTCCCTGTTTACTCCGTCCTTTTTTGAGCGCGACGGCGCCTGGCCCAGGTCTCGGTGCTATGGCCATCCTTGCGGATGGCCTCCCCATCCGCGATGTCCTGCGGCTTCATCCCCTTTTCACCAGCCAGCATCGAGCCCAACGCGCCGCGCTTTAGACGCGCTTCCCGGCCGCCGAGTTTCATATCGAAATTCCCCAATAGCGCCGCGTTTCACACCCTAACACTTCGTGACAATTCTTTACGCAACACTGGCGCCACGTTTGTGTCTACTCTTGCACGGCCGGTCAAAAACACCCGAGCCACAAGGAGATTTCAAAGATGAACACGATTCGCAAAGCAGGAAAAGCAACGCTCGTTCTGGGCGCTCTGCTCTCCGCGGGGCTCGTGCTTGCTCAGGCCCCCGCAACCAACCAGGCTCCCGCTACGCCGTCGCAGCAGGGCAACTTCCACCGCAACTTCGACCCTGCTCAGCAAGCCGCGCATCTCACCAAGCGGCTTTCGCTCAGCGACGATCAGGTGGCGCAGATCAAGCCCATCCTTGCCGATCGCTTCCAGCAGATGCAGAACCTTCGCGCTGACACTTCGCTCACACAGCAGGATCGCCACGCCAAGGCTCGGGCCATCATGCAAGACTCGAACAGCAAGATCGAAGCCGTCCTGAACGACACGCAGAAGCAGCAGTTTGAGCAGATGCTTGCCCAGCGCCGCTCGCACCAGCACCGCCAGGCCCTTTCGTCTCAACCGCAAGCGTAAGAGTCGATGTTTTCGATTGCGTTTGGCGGAAAACCCAGGTCTCCCTGCGGAGACCTGGGCAAGCGGTTGGCTGGCCTAACCCAATTGGCTAATCTCCACGGCCGACGGCCCTTTGCGCCGCGGGGGACCCGGGCGCTAAGCTGCGTGCCGAATCGCCAAGAGCGTCACGTCGTCCGTTACGGAGTCGGCGTAGGCGAATCCGCGCAGGTCTTCGAGACAGTCTGAGATGACTCCTGCGGCACTCGATGAGGCCTTCCGGCCAATCAGATTCGTTACGCGATCGATGCCGTATTCGCCGTCGTCGCCGCGAGCTTCAGAGAGTCCATCGGTATAAAGGAAAAGCATGTCGCCGCCGCATAATTCCAGGTGCGCCGAAGCGACCTTTGCTTCGCAAAACATTCCCAGCGGAAACCCCGTCGACTCGTGCAGCCGCACGCTACCCTGGTGAAGGGCGATCACGGGCAGATGGCCCGCATTGAAGAGCTCAACACCGCCCCCGGGACTGGCCCGCCCGCAGACCAGCGTGGCGTACTGTCCGGCCAGGCCGCTTCCGCAAAGGAAGCAATTGATGTGCCCCACAATCTCCGCAAGCGGCAAACCCATGCCGATCAGGCTGCGGAACAGAGCATGAATTTGCGTCATTCTCATCGATGCTGCCACGCCTTTTCCTGAAACGTCGCCGAGCATGAAAAAGAGTTGCCCATCGAATGGGTACAGGTCGCAATAGTCGCCACTCACCGGTCCCGCAGGTGCGTAGTGATAGCTCGTTTCCCAACCCTCAACTTTGAGATTCGCCGCCGGCAACAGGCCCCGTTGCAGTTCTGAGGCCAGGTCCAGATCGTGCTGAAGCGCCACCCGCTGATGTTCTGTCAGATGGTCGAGGCAATAGCGAATGAGCGGATCGGCCAGCAACCGGTCCCGTTCCACGGTGTCATGGCAGGTTTCGCATATACCGTAGGTACCGGCTACAAATCGATCTAACGCTGAATCCACTTCGCGCAGCAAAGCTTGGAGATTTCGATCACCCGGGCTCCGCGTAATCACCGTCTCAAGGCGGCGCTTTCGCTCCTCCAGTTGGCCGTGCAGGAAATCCATTTCGGTGGCTGTCATTGAGCAACTCCCGGGGTTCGCGAAAACCACCAACTTTTGATTCTCCAAACCGCGTTCGAGCTTCAATAACTCTCTGTTTCCGAGGGCCTCTTTTCCAGCCAGGTCAGGCAGCGGACGACGCCACACAAGCCCGGCCTCCCGATCTCTGCTTTCACCACACTTCCAGCTTGAAATCCCGATACTCCCGAATCAGTTCGAAGTCGGCGCGGTTGGAGGTAATCAAGCGAGCGCCGTAGGACCGTGCAGTCAGTGCAATCAACACATCGAAGTGCAAATCGCGCAACTTGGCGGGCTCGAGGCCCCGATCGTTCCGCATCTTTGCAAGGATATCCCCGGATTCCAGCCAGTTGCTTGTGGTTGGGGTTAGGATCGGATGCCTGCGCTCAAGTGCGGCCACAATCTTGCGGTCTACCCGCGTTGCGGCACCTCGCCAAAGTTCGGCAAGCACAACGGAAGAATTTCTCACTGGCACGTCAAGATTCACCAGGCCCAGCGCGTGCCGGTTCGTGCGCAGATGGTCGACCAGAACCGATGTGTCGAAGACAACGAACTCACTCATCGCTTCCCGCGAACGATCCTTTGCCTCCGTAGTCCTTCATCAGCTTCTTGAAGTCCTTCAGCCGGACAATCTCCCTGAGCGCCACATGCACCGCCTCGGTACGGGACTTGACCCCCAGGGCGCGCACGGCCTCATCCGCCAGCTTTTTGTCCAGCCGAATCGATGTCAGAGTCGCGGGCATAAGTCCCCCTTCGTATATATAAATGATGCTTCCAATATATACACCTGTCAAGCCGCATCGCGCCTGCAGGTTGCCCGCAACCGCAGCGGCCTATTTGCATCGCCTCAGCCTTCTATGCCCATGGCCGGGCCGCAGCCGCATTTGCCGATGGCCATCGCAAAGATCGAATATACTCAATTTACGGCAGGAGGGAGCTTTATGGCATTCCTCGCAAATGCGCTTCGAATCGTGATTGCATCCCCCGGCGAAGCCGCCGAGGAACGCGATATTGTTACAGGGGAGATCTATCGATGGAACGAAACGAACGCCGTTTCCCGAAGGCTCATCCTGCTCCCGATGAAATGGGAAAACAGGGTTGCTGAGCAAAATGACACGTCGTCTCAGGACGCGATCGATCCGCAAACTCCCGAGGAGCCTGACATTCTGATTGGGATATTCGGGGAACGGATCGGAAAACTGCAGGAAGAGCAAATCAGCGCAACCATCGAGCAGATCAAGCGCCATGTGGGCGCGGGGAGGGCCGCAACCGTCTACTTTTCCGACGCTGCGTATCCACCGACCCCGATCGTTACCGCCCGGTCTCTGGCTTTGAAAACATTTAAAGACGAGTGCGGTGCAGGCGGGGTTTCCACAACGTACAACGACTTGGATACATTCAAATCTTCCTTCCGGCAGCAACTGGCCCTCGAACTCAACAAGCCGCGATATCGCTGGCTACCGGAACCCGCCCAAGGCGCGGAACTTCCGCTTTCGGCCGACGCCAAGCGCGTGCTTATCGCCGCCGCGGGAGCTGAGGGGCTCATCAGTACGATGCCCGCCGTTGGCGGAGATGTCATTAAAGTGGGGCGCGAGAGAATGAGCGACGGAACGGCGAGGACAATAGCCCTTCTGAAGGAGGTGTTTCAGGATTTGCGCACGCGCGGCCTCATCGAACCGACGGGTTCAAGAACCGGCAATTACCACTTGACGGCGCCAGGATATCGGGCCGCAGACAAGGCTATAGAAGAAGAGGAAGAGAAGAAGAAGCAGCTTGACAGCGATGGGAACATGGCAGCAACGCCGGCGGCGCCAACTCTTCGGGTTGCGTCCAAGCAATCCACTCATTTTTGACCCTTTCGTTTCTCCAACCGCCATTTGAGCCGGGTGCCAAGCCGTTGAAATGAGCGCACCCCTCCCGCCCACTTGATACGAAAGTATCGGTCGATACCATTGTCGAATTGTTTTACTCTCTGACCTCCGGCTTAATCGCAGTAGTTGCAGACGCTCGGCAGATCGGGCTTAGAAGACTTTCTTTGTCAGGGAGAACACGCGATGCCTGGACTCATGAGGGAATCTGTGGATCTGCCGTGGATTGGCGAGTGGGGCGGAAATGATCGCCGCGTTGCGCTATCGCAAAACCAGAGTCGCCGAATCCCGAAGCCACTTGAGGCAAGTCGCAGCGACCCGAAGGAGCGGCGACCTTCACGGCCGCAAACAGGGCACGGTAACTCTGGCCTTGCCGTAAGACACAAGCTGATGCTTGGTGTCATCGGTGCAATGCTGGGCGTGTTGCTTCAAGGTTGCAAAGCGGACAAACATCCCTCCCAGGATGAAACCAACCTGATCAATGCGGCTAAAGACGTTGCCATTCCGTTGGAAGCAGGAAAGAAGAAGAACCCGCTGCCCGAGACGGATGAAGTCGTGAGCCAGGGCCAGGAGGTGTTTCTTGGATCTTGCGCCCAATGCCACGGTGCGGACGCGCGCGGAGACACTAACATCGGGCGTAACATGGCCCCGCCTGCCATGGACCTGTGCTCATCGCACGTGCAGCACTGGAGGGACGCGGAGCTGTTTTGGATCATACAGAACGGAGTCCGCCTCACGGGCATGCCTGCCTGGCAGTCGAGCATTTCCGAGAACGACACTTGGAAGCTTACATATTTCATCCACAGCCTTCCCCGCCTCGACGCTGCCCCTGCCTCCACAGCAGTCCCGTCACAGGCACAAGCCGCCGTTTCCACCGAGGACAAGTACGCCGTCAAAATACCCAATGGCCTCGCGTTCTCTGAGTTCAGAGGATACGAAAGCTGGCCGGTGATCGCCATCAGTCATAACGGAGATAAGCTCGCTGTAATCCTCGGGAATCCTGCGATGATCGACGCCTTCAAGGCGGGCATTCCCGGCAACGGCAAGCCCTTTCCGGATGGCGCTAAGATGGCGAAGGTGCATTGGAACGCGAAAGTGAATCCCGCAGAACCCGGTGCGCCGACGGTGCCCGGCACGCAGCATGACGTTGATTTCATGCTGAAAGACAGCAAGAGGTTCGCCGACAGCGGCGGATGGGGTTACGGCGCATTCGAGTATGACGCGGCCTCCAATACGTTCACGCCTGCCACCTTAAAAGACAAGCCGCCGCAGGGGAACGACGCCAAGTGCGGCTTCGCGTGCCACTCGGCAGTGAAGACAAAAGATTTCGTTTTCACGGATTACGGGCACAGGTGAAGCGCCTTCCGTGCACCGACTTCTTACGCTGGCTACCTGACTGTAAATCGGAGACGCTGCGCCGTCTCCAAGGCGAAACTTCGGCGCGTCGTTTTCGTCACTATTCGTCACTTGTCTAAGCCAGACAATTCGAAGATGACGGTAAGTTATTTATCTACCGACTTCTAGCTGGTTCACGACCCATCCGTCCATTTTGGCAGGGCAAATGCTTCTAGACAGGCGTACCGCAATTCAACCGAATCCAAAGGGAAACGGCAAGGAAGACGCGGTAACAAAATCACATCTGGAGGCGAATATGTCCGTTATCCCCAATGCAAAGTTTCCTCTTCTTGAAAGCGATCAGGCGGAAGTCATCGAGATCTTCAACGAGTTGTTGCGCGAGTGGCGTGAATCGGGGCACTTGATGGAGGCGCCTTTCCTCAGCCGGGCTATGAATGCCGGATCGAGCGACCATGGTTTAGAGAGAGACGCGGATCTCCAATCGTGAAGAGCTGCCGTGCCGCATTTTTCATTTTTCGCCGGGCCGGGGCGGGAAATCATTTCGAATCAAGGGAAATGTTGGTTTTGATGGTGCTGCGAGCCGGCCAAATGTTCGCCTAAGTGGTTGCACCTGCCCCGCAAATGTTCGCTTGAGAGGGTGCGATTCTTCGAGACAAATACCGAGAATAGTTGCGAACAATTATCAGTTAGAACCGAGAATAGTTGCGAATAAGAGCGAGTAGCACCGAACAATTTCTCAAAAGTGCGTCTAAACAGGGCTTAGCGGCCCTTAACTGGCCAGTCTTTCACCATTTTTGACATGAGTTCGCGTTTTTTTGCAGCTTTGCAAGCGCGCGCGTGCGAGGAATGGATGCACCGCGAACCCCACGCCACGCACTGTCATCCAGAGCGAATCTTGGCGCAACATTGCGCTAAAATGAGTCGAAGAACCCGCGGTTGCCTAATTCTCTCTAGCTCACCTTCACTGCCAGCGACGCAAAGTTAACGGTTCCCAGGCCGCGCGCCTCGGCCATTTGCAAATACGGCAAATCCTCGGGGTCGAGATTCCAGTAGGCCTTGGCGACATAGGCATCGATCGCTACCGGATCGGTGCCGGCCACAAGCGTCTTTTTCAGGGCCACGTCTTCAAGGTTGCCGCCGGTGGGCCCGTTGCGCAGCAACACGCGGTAGCAGTCCATCAACGTCAGCGTAGGCAACATGAAGTTGGCCAGGTCTACGAGGCTCTGGTGAATCTGCTGGTGCAGCCGGTTGCGTTGCCCGCCCAGAATGCCGTACCAGTTTTTCATGCCCAGAGTGGCGCCCGTAAGCTCATGGTGCTTGGCGATGGGCAGGTTGATGACCTTGTCGGCCTCGAGAAACGGCGTGAAGACAGGCCAGTTCTTGAGAACCACGCCACCCATGTCTACCTCGCGGAAATGGTCGGGATCGGGCAAAATGACTTCGGCGCCCTCGGCGCGCGCCGCCGCCTGGATGCCTGAGCGCTGGAAGCACCGGCGCGGCTCATTGCAGCTAACGTCGGTGACGATTACGCGCTTGGCTCCGGCCTGCCAGCACTGCCGCACCACCTCCGCGACCAATTCGGGATTGGTGTTGGCCGCCTGCTCAGGCGTGCGGTCCCACGCGATGTTCGGCTTGAGCACAACCACGTCCTGGCGGCTGACGAACCGGCTCATCCCGCCGAGATTTTCGAGCGCCTTCGCCACGAGCACGCGCGGCTCGGCGTTTTGAGTCACAGTCATTTGCGGCCACTCGGCGTCAAAAGCTACGCGATGATCGCGGCGCGCCTGCTCGGCCTGCCCGGCAACAGGACGGCGGCTGTGTTCGCTGAGCCACACACCCGCGCCTGCCGCGCCCGCGGCTACGCCGCCGAGGCGCAGCAACTGCAGCATGGCTTCGCGCCGCGTCATTTGTGGCGTGGGCGCATCCTGGCTCGAGCCGGCAGGTTTACCGGTTTTGCCTGTTCCGCCTGTGCTTGCTGAAAATGCCTGTGCCATGTTCGAAAATCCCAAAGAGCTTCCCGCAGGGGCTAAAGCCCGCGCTAAATTTAACTGGCGTCATCGGCACGACTGAAGTCGTGCCCTTTTACAAAGCGCCCGCGTCGGCCGAGTTTTTCAGCCTGCTCGATAGCCGTTCTCCTCGTCACACTTCAAGCAGTTCGTCAGACCTCTAATAAATGGATGCGCTGTGGATCGTTCGTTCCTAGCCGGTGCGCGTCGTCGGCTGCGGTGGCTATGTAATGCGGCGACCGGCCTGACGCCTCGACGGTTCCCAAACCGGACTCGGCGCGCTTTTTGTCGAGCATTTCCCAGGCAATGCTGTCGATGGCTACGCGGTCTTCGCCGACGATAAGCGCGTTGGGATACCAAAGCCGCTCGGGATGGAAGCCCGGTCCGCCGTCATAAACCGACGACATGGCGTCGCCGATGGTGAAGCAGACCTTCTCGCGGACCACCGGGATCGAATTCAAGTCGGCCACGCCGGGATTGCAGTTGTTGGCGTGCAGCGTGAACGGCTTGTCCAACACGCCGTACATGTTCTTCATCGAGAAGGTGACGCCCGCCATCTGATGATCCTTCAGAATCGGAAGATTGATCACCATGGCGCACTCGCGGGTAAGAATTTTCGCCAGGTGAATGCGCACCGGGCCGCAAGCGACATCCTGATCCTCGTAGCCGCTCACGTCGGAGCCGTAGCACCGCACGCGGCTGGGATCGGTGTTGACGGTCATGCCGCAAGCCTCAAGACTGCGCGCGTCGCGCTCCCACACCAGGATGTTTCCCGCGTGCACGCCGGCCTGCTGCAAGCGTTCGGCGACGGCCAGGATCAGTGCCGCGTGGGTCGAGATGCCATTGCCGCCAAGGCCGTTCACTTTGAGGCCGATCACCTTGCCGGCGAGTACATTTGCGGGCACAATGCTCTTCCAGGCTTCGACCGGTTTGGCGCGCCCGGTATAGGCGGCGATGGCGCGATCGAGCAGATCCAGCACCCGCTGCTCGTCGGGCTGCGCGCCTGTGCCGTGCAACGCAGCATCGCGCGCGACCACCACTTTGGACTTGCCGTTTGCTGCGTGCGGGTCCAGCACTCCGCCGCCAACGCCAGCTTGTCCGCCGTGGCGGACGAGCCCAGCAGCACCGCGCCCGCGGCTGCGTCTCTCAAGAAATCCCTGCGGCTCTTCATCGCTTCCCTTGCCTTTCTCCTGTGGCCGTCCTACGGCACCGTCCTCTAAAGTTTCGCTTCCACGCCGTGCGCCAGAGCGATCAGCGCCTGCTGCGCGCCGGGTGTGTCCTGATAGGCGACAATGCGCACCAGATACGGGCCCTTGCGGAAGTTCACGCTCTGCGCAAAGGCGATGCCTGCGTCGCCGAGCGAGATGGTCTTTGCGTCCTTGCTCTGGCTCTTCGCGAGAATTTTTCCGGCGCCGGCGGAATCGCCCATGGTGTAAACGTCGACCACTGCCTCCAACTGGCCTTGATATTTGTAGTCGGAGGTTGACGTGGAAACGACGCCAGCCTGGATATACTCTTCGGCGTCGCCGTCGATGTATTGCCAAAGATCTTTAGCTGCGAAGACGCGCGTGTCGCTGGTCTTCTGCCACCCGGCGACCGCCCCCGATGCCGGGAACGGATCGACCGCTTGCTTTTTGCATCCGGCGCCCGCGGCCAATGCCGCGATCGCGAGCGCCACAATTGCAATATTCCACTTAGCTGGACCAAACATTCTTTATATATCTCCTTACTTTCGGGTTAGCAGTATCTGGCTCGAGGGGGAGCGGCTTTCGCCGATGCTGGTCACGTAGACGGCGGGGTGTTCCTGCAGCGGGCAGGCATACTCGCAGGCGCCGCAGCCCACGCAGCGGCTGGGATCCACGCGCGGCTGTTTCAAGGTCTTGGTCTTTCCGGCCGAGTCCACCACCTGGGCCTCCTCGACGTAGATGGCTTTGGGCGAAACGGGGCACCATTCCTCGCACACGATGCACTCGGTGGCCATGGCCCAGGGCAAGCAGCGCCCGCGGTCATAAAATGCCGTTCCCAGGCGGATGGGCTGGCTCTTTGTCCCCACGCCCACCACCCAGCCCTTTTCTCCCGGTGTGATCTGCCAGATGGCGCCCGTGGGGCACACCTCAGAGCAAAGCACGCAACTCGGCTCGCAGTAGCCGATGCGCGGCACCAGTGTGGGCGACCACAATCCCTCCAGGCCAGCCTCTTCCAGCGTGGGATGCAGCGCGTTGTTGGGGCAGACCTTCATGCACTCGCCGCAGCGGATACAGCGGGAGAGGAAGTCCGGCTCATCGAGCGCGCCGGGCGGGCGCAGCAGACGCTCGTTGCGGCTTTTACCCATGCCGGTATTGGCGCGCATCAGCGGCACCACAGCCGCCCCAGCCGCAAGTCCCGTGATGGTGCGTCGCCGGCCAAGATCGGGCGAGGCCTTTTCTTTGGCAATACTGGATTTTGGGCGGAAAAAGCGGAACTTGAGCCCTTGATGCGGGCAACTGCCCACGCAGTTCATGCACAGCAGGCACTCGGCTTTGCGCCACGGAGCGCCGCCTATGGGATCGTCTCCGCCCTGGCAGTGGAGCAGGCAGCGGTTGCAGTGGTCGCAGCTATGGGAATCCTTGTCGAGACCCAGTACGCTCCAGCGCGAAACCGCGCCCAGCATCGCACCCAACGGGCAAATCGAGCGGCACCACAGCCGCGTGACGCGCAGGCTGGCGAAGAGAATCACCGCGAACAAAACGCCCAAAACCAGCCCCTGCGCAAAGTGCGCCTGGCGAAAGTCGAGCACAAACAGTCCGAGTACGGAATGGATAACTCCGCCCGTTGCCTTAATCGCGGCCACGTGACTCTGCTCCATCGGCGCAAGCGCGGCGCGCACCGCGAAATTGAACGCGGGCAGAATCGCAAGACCTATCGAGCGCACCAGCAGGCTGAAGGGATCGAGCCAGCCAATCGCCATCGACCCGAATGCCGCGGCCACCAGTCCAGCGGTCAGCACAACATATTTGATTGTCTGCCAGCGCTTGTAACGATTTGCCTCGATGCGCGGCTTGCCGCGCTTCGACTCCGAGGGCATGTTGCCCACAAAGTGCTGAAGCGTGCCCAGGGGACAGATCCAGCCGCAGAAAAAGCGGCCCAGAAAGAGAGTGGGCAGCAAAACAACCAGGCTCCAGAGCAGTCCGCGATAGAGCGCGTGGCTGGCGATGGCATTTGCGACCGCAATCAACGGATCCCACTCAAAAAACAGCCGCACCGGCGCGCGCAGGTGGATATCGCTGGTGGCGCCGGGTATGCCGCGCAGCGACGTGAAGATCAGCAGAATCAGGAACAGGAAGAGAAAAAAGATCTGCGAAAGTCTGCGCAACCGCGGCAACCGGGAACCAGCCACAATTCCTCCACACGCCGCTCGCGCGTGCGCTACGTATATAGGAAGAATGATTGTTGTTAAGACCTACGCGATACAGTGATCTGCATCACCGATTGACGGTTCGCGGCTTGTTCTTGTTGCCAGAACCTGTTCACTTCACCCAGGACGTCCCGCGTCCCGAGCAGGAGGGCGCGGGGAGATATGCGCGGTAGCCAAGAAGCTTTCTCTTGGGGCAGCCCTGCCGGAAGGATGCTCCATCTAAAAAAACAGTGCAAGTTTATACAGAATTTCCTGGCCGTTGAGTGCATGCTGTTGATTTGGGGTGTGTTAACGAGAAACACAGCGAAAGAGGATCGAACATGTTTAATTCACGTTCACTGGTTCGCGCGGGGCGAATGCCGGTTCTGCTTTTGGTGCTGGTAGCGGGCATCCTTTCGGGATGCAAATCCAAGCAGGAGCAGGCGCTGGATCAGGCCAAGACGCAGGCGGCCAAAACAGGGCAGGCGCAGCAGGTGATTTCAGTAGACAAGAATGGGACCACGACGACGACAGTGGTGCAGCCGCCGGCGGCCGGGCAGACGAGCGAAGCGATCACGACGACGCAGACACCTCCCGCAGCCGGGGCTCCCGTTCCAGCGCCTTCGGGACCAATGGTTTCCGCGGTGCCGCAACCGGTCAACGTGACCATCCCGGCGGGCACGACGCTGACGATCCGGATCGATCAGCGCATTAGCGTAAAAACCAGCCGCGCGGGAGACCCGTTTACCGGCGAGTTGGTGGACCCGGTGCTGGCCGGCGATAACAGCGAGCTGCTCCCGAAGGGTACGTTGGTGGGTGGCGTGGTGGACGTATCGCATCGGCGCGGACACTTCAAGGGCAGATCGCTGCTGGAGTTGCGCTTGACTTCGCTGACGCTGAATGGGACGCAGTATCCGCTGACGACGCGGGACCTTGCGGAAAGCAAGAGGGGCAAGGGAAGACGTTCGGCGGCCTTGATTGGCGGAGGAACGGGGTTGGGAATGATAGTAGGAGGCGTAGCCAGCGGCGGGGTAGGGCTGCTGGTAGGCGGGCTGATAGGTGGCGGCGGTGGAACCGCCCTCGCGGGATCGACAGGCAACCGCGATATCGACATACCGGCGGAGTCGATTGTGCACTTCAAGCTGGCAGGCGACCTGGTGGCGCAGCCGGCACAATAGCGTGAACGGTTCCTCGAGTTTGATCGAAACGGACGGCGAACCCGTCCATCACAGGTGCCCGTCGCGGGTGCCCATCACAAGTGATTGATCAGCGACGCAATGCACGCCGCACCAAAGCCGTTGTCGATGTTCACCACGGCGACATTGGGCGCGCAGGTGTTTAACATGCCCAGCAGCGCGGCCACGCCGCCCAGCGAAGCACCATAGCCCACGCTTGTGGGCACGGCAATGACAGGCGCCCGGACCAGGCCCCCGACCACGGTCGGCAGCGCGCCTTCCATCCCGGCGCACACAATCAGCACACGCGCGGACTGGAGCGCGTGCTGCTGCGCCAGAAGGCGATGAATGCCCGCCACGCCTACATCCGCAACCAACTCTACCGTGTTGCCCATCAGCCGCGCAGTCACCGCGGCTTCCTCGGCTACCGGCAGATCGCTGGTGCCGGCGCAAACCACGCCGATGGTTCCCTTGCCTGCAACCGGCTCCGTTTGCATGAGAGTAATGGCACGAGCTGCTTCGTGATAGTCGGCGCGCGGCACTTGATCGTCTGCTTCGGCGGCGCGCACGGCCGCGTACACTTCGCGCGACGCTCGCGTGGCCAGCACGTTGCCGCCGGCCTTTGCCAGCGCCGAAAAGATTGCGGCCACCTGTGCCGGGCTCTTGCTCTCGGCAAAAATCACCTCAGGCATGCCGGTGCGGAGCGCGCGGTGGTGATCGAGCTTGGCAAAACCAATATCCTCGAAGGGCAGATTGCGCAGCCGTTCCAGCGCGTCGGCAACGCCCATGCTGCCTTCGCGTACCTGGGTCAGCAGCGCTTCAATCTGCGAGCGATCCATCAGCGCTCCTTCTCTTTCCGCGCGAGTTCCGCCCCAGCGAGTTCCGCATAGGCCCGCATCGCGTCCTGCATCACCTGCTTGAGCGGAACTGCGTGGTCGCGGGCCAGGGTACGGCAGTCTTCGTATTCAGGCGACGCATTGGCTACGACGCCTGAAGACCAGCGTGCGATCTTGATCGGCACTTTGCCCCACCGAGTTTCCACTGCAGCGAATTCGCGCATCAAAGCCATCTTGTTTTCGAAGCGCCAGCGCAGGCCAATGGTGGTGGTTTCGCGCAACAGCAGCTCGCGCAGCGCGGGCGCGAGCTCGGGGCTGGAGAGCACGGTCAATTGCACTCCGGTGCGCCCCTTTTTCATTTGCACCGCGGCGCGATAAACATCCCACGCGCCTGCCTCGAGGCAGCAGCTCGCTCACATAAGCCAGCAATTGCGGCGTGGAGTCGTCAATCACGGTTTCAGTGATGGCGATCTTGTTCGGAGCCGGCCGTTTCCCCGGCCACATTATCGTCCGCCTCGCCAACCAGCAGACGCAGAAGGTTCGGCTCGCCGGGTGTGTCGCGCCCGCCCGCGCCGTAACCGCGCGCTGCAACGCGCATCGCAGGCAGCGGCGCCATAAGCTACATCGAGCATGCGCAGTAGCGCCGCGCCGGTTGGCGTCACGCGCTCCATTGGAGGGCCGGCGGCATACACGGGCGCTCGAGCCCAGCAGCGCCAGCGTGGCCGGCGCAGGCACGGGCAGCGTGCCGTGCTGGCACTTCACCGTTCCGCTGCCCACATTCAAGGGCGAGGAGAGCCAGCGATCGACGCCCAGCGCCTCGCATCCTGCGGCAGCGCAGACAATATCGACGATGGTGTCGACCGCGCCGACTTCGTGAAAGTGCACCTTCTCGATGGGTATGGAATGGATTGCCGCTTCCGCCTCACCCAGCAGTTGGAAGGCGCGGGCGGAGCGCTGCTTCACGGTTTCGCTGAGTGCCGCAGCCTGAATGATCGAGAGAATTGCGGAGAGCGATCGGTGCGGCGCGTCATGCCGATGTGCGGGCTCGGCTTCGTGCGCGTGGTGCGCATGCCCGTGCTCATGGCCATGCGCGTGTTCGAGGCTCGGCACGTCCTCCGATCTCTGATCTCGTGATCTCTGATCTCTGGCTGTTCAGTGATCACATCCACCTTGATCGCCGCCAACCCGCCGCGGCTCACCTTGCGCATCTCAAGGCGCGCGCCCACATTCAAGGCCAATGCCGTTTCGGCCAGCACGCTGAAAGGAACGCCGGCATCGACCAGCGCGCCAAGCAGCATGTCGCCGCTGATCCCGGAAAAGCACTCCAGATAGCCAATTTGCATCGTTCTGTGATTCTAAATTGCCGGAGGGCCGAGACGTAAATTGAGAATGTTCTACGCCCCGCGCCGCGCAAGAACCTCGACGGGCAGAATCTCATTCAATGACCCGGACCGAAACCCCACGCAATCGAGCGTGACGTATTGGAACCCGGCCTGCTTCAGCGCCGCGGTAATGGCGTCCAGCATCTCCATGGTGAGAGCGCGAGGCAGCTCATTGCGGGCAATCTCAACGCGGGCCAGCTCGCCGTGATGGCGCACGCGCAGCTCGCGAAATCCCAACTGGCGCAGGCTCTCTTCGCCGCGCTCGACTTGAGCAAGAACCTCGCGCGTGACAGTGCGGCCATACTCTACGCGCGACGAAAGGCATGGCGCCGCCGGACGGTCCCACACGGGGTAGCCGGCCGCCTTGGCCAGCGCACGCACTTCCAGCTTGGTCAACCCGGCCTCGGCAAGGGGCGCCAGCACGGCATGCTGCTCGGCCGCGCGCTGGCCGGGGCGAAAGTCTCTGGTGTCGTCGGCGTTCAATCCGTAGGCGATATGCTTGAAAGCGAGCTTTCCGCCCAGCGCTTCCATCACGGCAAACAGCTCGTCCTTGCAATGGAAGCAACGGCTGGCATCGTTGCGCGTGTACTCCGGCCGGTCGAGTTCCTCGGTCGCCACCACCGCGAGCGGCATCCCGAGCGAGCGGGCAAAGGCGCAGGCCTGTTCCATGTCGCGGCGGGCCAGGGAGGGCGAGTCGGCCAGCACGGCCAGCATGCGCGAGCCCAGTACGCGATGCGCCGTGGCGGCCAGAAACGCCGAGTCGACGCCACCGGAGTACGCGACCATCAGGCTGTCCAACTGCTCGAGACTCGCTTCGAGGGTGCGCAGCTTCGCTTCCGCTTCGGCCAGGCCCGTATCGCCGCCGGCCGCAGCCGTGGACCCCATCCGATTCGCCTGTGCGCTCGCCATGGTTCCGATTATACCGTTTTGCGAATTTTTTGAGCTGCGCCGGTGCGCACGAGCCGTAGCTGAATGCTGTAGATTCTGCCATTCCTTACAACTGAACGCTGCCGCCGTTTCAGTCTGACTTGATGGCCGGTATCATTCCCGCCGAGGGCGGCCAAATGTTCATCGAAGGGTAACTGCCGGATGGCCGGCGATAGGCTCGGACCGGCGCATCGGCGCCAATTTGGCATCACATACGATGTGATATCATTCGTGCGTGAGGCTGGTGCTCGACACCGATGTGGTGATTGCCGCGATGCGCAGCCCGCGCGGCGCTTCGGCGGAACTGCTGCGCCGCCTCGATGGCGGTAAGGCCGTCATGTTACTCACCGTGGCGCTCGCCCTGGAGTACGAAGCCACATGCGCATTGGCTGAGCATCGGTTGGCTTCGGGGCTCAGCGCATCGCAGGTGGCTACCTATGTGGACGGCCTGATCGCGCTGGCTGAGCCGGTAAGAGCGTACTTTCGCTGGCGCCCGCAACTCCGTGACCCGGGCGACGAGCTGGTTCTGGAGGCGGCGGTGAACGGCCGGGCCGACGCCATTGTTACGTTTAACGAAAGCCACCTGCGCGAAGCGCGCAAGGGTTTCGGAATTGAAGTCATCCGCCCCGCCGAAGCTCTGAGGAGGATTGAGAAATGACGACGCGAGTTTCCACATTTCCCCTGCGCCTGCCGGTATCGATGAAAACGGCCCTAGAGAAGATCAGCGAGCGCGACGGAACCAGCATGAACCAATTCCTGGTTATCGCAGCGGCTGAGAAGATCGCCGCAATGGAGACGGAGCGGTTTTTTGAGGAGCGGAAGAATCGCGCAGATCGCAAGGCTTTCCGGCGCATCCTGAATCGCAAAGGCGGCGAGCCGGCCCGTCGCGAAGACTCCATCGACTGAAATCACTGCAGCCTCTATTGGCGTCGCGACGGACGCTAAATCCTTTTGTGAGATGCTTGCTGGTCCATTTGGTCATTTCCGAGCGGATTGTCGGCAACTCTTCCCCAACCTGATTTAAATCACTTAACTTCCGGTTAGGCGGTGACTCGCCCACAACGCGACGATTCCCTCGTGAGTAAGAGCAGTGACTTCCGTCTCCTCGCGTAGGTGACGCTTGCCGGTGATACAGCCGAAACACTTCGGTACCGCGCTCGCAGTTACTATCCGGGCCTCCTGGTTCCCCATTTCCTGGGATAGTGATTCCCTTCGCCGAAGCCTAGCATTCGCTTATGACTCTCAATCAAGGACAGCGTGTTCGCATCAGAAGCAAACAATCTGAAGGGACAGTTGAAAAGAAGCTCATGTCTCTCGACAATGTCTACGTTGTTAAGATCGACAGCACCTCACCGTACGAAGAGAAACTCGTCCGCGGCGATGATCTTGAACTCCTCGCCGACGTCGCGTGAGATGCTGCGGAGCCTTGCGCACTCAATGAGGTAGCTGGGTAGTCGCCGATGTTCCGGCCTGCGTGATTTGAATCATCAAGGGTCAGCGTCGGCGGTGATGCGGCCGAAACTGGGAATTTTGTACAAAACGACCTTTTCGAGCTGTCCGGAGTGACACGAGTAAGATGGTGTCCGACCGGGATTGAAGCGAAACCGGCGTTGCAGGCGCACGGATAAGGTAGGACCAAAGATGGCGAGGCTATGGGCACGGGTTCCGCTGGCTTTGCTCGCGCTCTTCAGTGTCTGTCATGGACAGACGGTGATTCCCGATCATCTTCCTGAACTGAAGTATCCTCCGATTGCCAGAGCCGCTCACGTTCAGGGTGATGTGGTTGTGAGCTTCCGACAGACTCCGGAGGGTGGTACTGCGGATGTGAGACCGATCTCAGGCCCTCTGATGTTGCAGGATATAGCGGTTGAAAACGTGAAGGCCTGGCATTTTGCTACGACAGCGCAAGCTGCAGGACAGGTTCGACAGGTCACATTTCACTTCCAACTTAATCCGCCCGAAGATGGATACGACTACGATGGCCTGCCAGTGACAAGGGTGGAATTAGATGGGGCTGGCGGCGTTCGGGTGCTATCAATCTTTACGACGGGGCTTGAGCGCTCAGAGTGCCCATCCGCGTTAGAGCGCGTGCCGCCATTGGCAGTGATGAGGGGCGATTTTGTGGAGGTGCATCGCTGGAACGAGATTGTGAGAGTTGATGCCGACGGCTCAGTTGCCTGGAGAGAACGGGAACAGGGAAAGGTATCGCGGAGAGACCACGTTACCCCTGCTGAGGCGAAGTCGCTTCTAGAGCAGTTTCGTACTCAGGCTGTTTGGGGTCTGTGTGGTGACTACTACCAGGCCGGATTGATGGATGGCGACGGGAGTTCCTTCAAAGTGCGCATCGGTGGGCGGGAGAAAAGTGTAAGCGAATATGGCGATGTCGCACCTCCGGTCTTTAGGGAAGTTGAACTCGCTGTTGATTCAGCCGCCAATACGCACCAATGGAGGCATGGCGATCCGAGGACCGAGAGCATTGTAGAGATCACCTACGAGTATCTGCCCAAACCAGGCAAGACGAAGCTGATGGACGCAGCGCATCGCGGAGACAAGGCGGGTTTCCAGGCCGCAATTGCGTCGGGCGACAAACTAACTGACGTTGACGCGAGCGGCTGGACACCCCTGATGTATGCAGCTAGTTCATATGGCGATTCGGTAGTGAGCGAAATGCTCAAGGCAGGTGCGAAGGTGAATGAGCGCTCGGCGCGAGGCGAAACCGCGCTAATGGCGTCGGCTGTTACGGGCATGGCGGACGAGAACCTTCTGGACGCAGGGGTGGACGTGAACGCAGTCAACGATGTTGGGATGACCGCGCTTATGCTGCTGGTCCAGCGCGGGGAACCGGACGAAATCAATGCTTTGCTAAAGGCTGGTGCCGATGCACGAAAGAAGGACGCGTCGGGGCGGACGGCCTTGGATTATCTGAATGCGGCGAATTGCGGACGCCCAATCGTACCGGTGAAAGACCCTCAATGGATGACCGTGGGGTATTCGAGATGCAATGCCTTGGATGGCGACGATTATCAGAAATCAAAGCAACTGCTGATTGACGCAGGCGCAAGAGCAACACGGGCTTCCGCGCCAAAATGATTACGACTAGTTGCACCGCGGTCTCCCTTCATTGCATGTTCGAGGAGCGGAGCGCCGTAGCAGAGCCGGCAGTGGTCGCGGTCGTGTGGTCGGCAATCCGGAAATTACCCAGAACTGTGGAAGCGGCGTGACCAGCACCCTTTCCTCAGGCCGGATTCGTTCAACTTCGCGTTTGACGCATCCGGTTGCAGGCAATAGCTTTGTATACAGCGGCTTCAAAGAGTTGTTTCGATTCGATCCCTCAGGGGTTAGAGTGACTGCGCGAGAACGCGGTTTGCGGCATTCAAATGGCACGGTTCCGTCGCTCTTCCGGGGCCGAGGGAACGCAGGTTTTTGAAGCACGCTCGATGAAGTTCTTTCCGGCGCGACTGAAGAGGCTGCGGAAAAAGGCATGGATTTGGATGAATTCCACAAAGAGTGTCCCGCAGGGGCTAAAGCCCGGCACTCATTTTGCGCAGTTTACGGCGCGAGTAAACTCGCGCCCTGATACAAGACCTCTCGATGAGTGAGTTTTTCCGCAGCCTGTGAAGCCGTGCTCTGCCGCGAAGCGGGATTTTGAAACACGATTTCAAGTTTTGCGACACGCTTTGTAGAATTGATTGAATGGAAGAAGGAGATTGGATGCTTTCGAAGCTTTTCCCCCGTTGGTTGACGTGCTTTTTGGGTGTGATGCTGGCTTTGCCTGCCTGGAGCGGAGCGTATGGCCAGGGCACGCTTGCCCCGTACCTCGAGCAGTTGGAGAAAGAGATCACTGTGAAGGTGCTGCCCAATGGGCTCACGCTGATCATTTGCGAGCGGCACGACGCGCCGGTGTTCAGTTACCACACATTGGTCGACGCGGGCGACGTAAACGACCCCACGGGCGAGAGCGGATTGGCACACATGTTCGAGCACCTGGCGTTCAAAGGGACGAGCCAGATCGGAACCAGGGACTACGCGGCCGAGAAGGTGGCTCTCGAAAAGGTGGAGGCGGCGAACGGCGCCTATGAGGCCGAATATCTGAAGCCGGTGGGACGCGACCCCAAAAAGCTTGCCGAGCTGCACAAGGCATTTCTCGCCGCGCAGGCCGAGGCAGAGAAATACGTCATCCCCAACCAGTTCACCGAGGTCGCCGAGGCCAACGGCGCGCACGATCTGAACGCTGAGACTGGCCTCGACGACACGCAGTTCTTCTGGTCGATGCCGGAGAACCGGCTTGAGCTGTGGGCCTGGCTGGAAAGCAGCCGCATGGTAGACACGGTGCCGCGCGAGTTCTACAAGGAGCGCGATGTGGTGCTTGAGGAGCGCCGCATGCGCGTCGACTCCGACCCCGTCGGGCGGCTGGCAGAGCAGTTCGTGGCTACCGCTTACGTTGCGCACAACTATGGGCGCAGCGAGATCGGCTGGCCCAGCGAGGTGAGCCAGATTACGGCCACCGAGGCTATGGCTTTCCACAAGAAGTATTACGTTGGCGGGAACATTGTGGTTGCTATTGTTGGCGATGTGGACACGAAGACCGCGATGCCCATGCTGGAGAAGTATTTCAGCCGCGTTCCCGGCGGCGCCAGGCCGGAAGATATGACGACTGTGGAACCGAAGCAGTTTGCCGAGAAATCGGTGGTGGTCCGCGAGCAGACGCAGCCGATTTATATCGACGGTTATCACCGGCCGAACTACCAGGACCCCGACGACGCGGTGTACGACGCCATCAGCGACATCATGTCGAACGGGCGCGTTTCGCGGCTCTACCGCAGTTTGGTGGAGAAGCAGCAGATTGCTGCCGAGGCCGCGGGGTTCAGCCCCTATCCCGGCGAGAAATACCCGAGCCTCTTTGCGTTTTTCGCCATCCCGCTGCCGGGCCACACTCCGGCCGAGATGCGCGAGGCAATTCAAAAAGAGATTGAAAAGCTGAAGACGACTGACGTCACCGACGCGGAGCTCGATATGTATAAGACGCGCACGCGCGCCGACCTTCTGCGCGGCCTGGCCGATAACGCGGGGCTGGCCGACTCGCTGGCCGCCTACCAGACGCGCTATGGCGACTGGCGCGAGCTGTTCCTGCAACTGGACAAGGTGGATAAAGTGACCAAGGCCGACATCCGCCGCGTGGCGAACCAGGTGTTTGTGGCCTCCAACCGGACCAGCGCGGAGATCGATACTGAAGCGCCGGCGGCAACCGCGAAGCAGGATGGGGGCACGCAATGAGGAACAGGGTTCAGGTGTCAGGTGTCAGGTGTCAGGGGTCAGGTGTCAGGGGTCAGCTGGCTTCGAGTTCAGTCCGGCATAGTGCTTCATTCGCCCGCCTGAAAGACCCAGCCCTTACCGCTTGTTTCTTCGCACTCCTTGCTGCGCCGTTGGGCTTATCCGCCCAGCAGGCCAAGCCGTGGGAGCAAATCCCCATCGCGAAGCTGCATGACTTCAAGCCGCAGGAGCCCAAGCGGATTGAGCTCAAGAACGGGATTGTAGTGTTTTTGCAGGAGGACCACGATCTGCCGTTCATCTCCGGGGCAGTCTTGATTCCAGGCGGTTCGCGCGATGAGGATCCTGCCAAGGCAGGCCTCGTGGGCCTCTACGGCCAGGCGTGGCGGACCAGCGGAACCGCAAAGATGGGCGGGGACGCGATGGACGACTTTCTTGAGGCCAAGGCCGCGCACATTGAGACGGCGGGCGACAACGATTCCACAGCGCTCTCCTGGGAATCCTTGAAGAGCGACGCCGACCAGGTCTTCTCGATGGCCATGGACCTGCTCTTTCATCCCCAATTCACCGCGGAGAAGCTGGAGCTGGCGCAGCAGCAGGAAGCCACGGCTATCGTGCGGCGCAACGATGACGAAGACGGCATCGCCGGACGCGAATCGGCAAAGCTGGTGTACGGCGCCAACAGCCCCTACACGCGGCAGCCGGAGCTGGCCACGATCGGCGCGGTCACGCTGGCTGACCTCGAAGCCTGGCACGACCGCACACTCAAAGGAAAGCTGATCGTGGGTATCAGCGGCGACTTCGACCCGGCGGCGATGGAAGCCAAGGTACGCGCGGCCTTCGAGGGGCTGCCGGCCGTCACGCCCGAGCCGCCTCGTCACGATGAGTTTGCCGGCCCCACACCCGGCGTGTACTTCATCGACAAAGAGGATGTAAACCAATCGAACGTGCAGATTGTGGGTTTAGGCATCGACCGGCATAATCCCGACGTGCCAGCGATCGTCGTAATGGACGAGATTCTGGGCGGCGGATTCGGCAGCCGGCTCTTTCAAAAGATCCGCACCCAATTGGGATTGGCCTATGCCGTGGGCGGAGGCTTCGAATTGCCCTACGACCATCCGGGCGAGTTTCGCGTAGAGGTGCTCACCAAGACCGCAACTACGGTGGAGGCAACCACCGATGCGCTCAACGAGATTGCCGATCTGAATAAAAAGCCCTTTACTGAAGAGGAACTGAAGCGGGCCAAGGACGACATCCTGAACTCGTTCCTCTTCCAGTACGACACCAAGGACAAGATCCTGGCGGAGCGCGAGAGGTTGGAGTTCTACGGCTATCCGGCGAATTATCTTGAGACGTACGACGCCGCGCTTGAAAAGGTCACGCTCGACGATGTGACGGCGGCGGCAAAAAAGTACATCCATCCCGCAAAGCTGGCCGTGGTGGTGGTGGGCAACGGGCCGGAGATCAAGCACAGCCAAAGCCTGGACGCGCTGGGATTGGGCGCGCCGAAGCCCATCGACATTACCATCCCCATGCCTGCGCGGCCCAACGGAGCAGCCGGAGCAGGGGAGAAATAACAGCGAGCCCGGAAGACTTCGGAGCGGCACGGCGCCTGGTTTCTTCCCGGACGCCGATCCTGCATGACTTCGGCAGAGGGTGCGATGAAGACAAAGGAAGAGCACGCGGCTTTGGATGCGGCGCGACAGAGTTCCGCAGCGCGATTGATGGCCGCCGGAGTAACCATCTCGAGGCCGGAAACGTGCGTGATCGACCCCGAGGTCGAGGTTGCGGCGGATACGTCGATCGAGCCGTTTGTGCAGTTGTTGGGCCGGACGCGGATCGGCAGCGGCTGCCGCATCCGGTCATTTTCAGTCATCGAAAACTGTGCGCTGGGCAACGGCGTTCTCATCCGTCAGAGCTGCGTTTTAGAGGACTCCACGGTGGCCGATGGCGCTGAGATTGGTCCTTTTGTGCACCTGCGCCCAAAATGCGAAATCGGCGAGAACGCTCACGTGGGCAACTTCGTGGAAATGAAAAAGGCACGCCTTGGCAAGGGCGCAAAGGCCAACCATCTGACCTACCTGGGCGACGCCGAAATCGGCGAAGGAACCAATATCGGAGCCGGAACCATCACCTGCAACTACGACGGCGTGAACAAACACGTCACCCGCATCGGCAAGGGCGTATTTGTGGGCAGCGATACTTCGCTGGTCGCGCCCATCAGCGTGGGTGACGGAGCATACATCGGCGCAGGCTCCTGCATCACCAAAGATGTGCCCGCCGACGCACTGGCCGTTGCGCGCGGCCGGCAAACCACCATAGAAGGCTGGGCCGCAGCGCGACGGGCGCGGCGCCAGGCAAAATAGTCACGGTGTAACGCGAATCGCGGTGGCTTCCCTGCTGCCGGCGCGGGCCGAATGTCTTTGGCTGGCGCTTCTTGTGTGCCACGTTCGTGTCATTGAGGGCGCGCAGCGAAGGTGGTAGCCTCTAGGAAGAGAAAAACTGGCCAACCGCTCCCCTCATTCGGCGGTAAGGCCAGAGCTGGCATGTCGTCTTGTCTTTTGTATGGGATTCTCCGCCAGTCGCATCCTTTGCTGAAGAGCAGGACGCCGACCGGCGAGAGAACTTGGCCTTGGGTGCTTAACAACAAAGTTTTTGGAACATAAGGCACGCGCAGCGCGTAACCGCAAGAGACAGCGTGTAGCGCACGACTCGAAGCAGCTGCCACAACGGCTCTCGCGTCGCACGGCCGGGCACAAGAAGATCACCGTGCAGGAGCGAAGAATTGCTTATCTTCGCACGTGGTCTGCGGGAGCTCGAAGGGGACGGAGGCTTCTGTTTGGCCTTGAAATTGACAGGCGCGAAAAAACCCGATTCCGGGGAAAATGCAGGCGGCGACAACGGAGGGCGCGCGCGCAAGCTGGCGCGGATTCTTGTGGTCGACGACCAAACGCCCGTGCGGACAATGATGGCTGCGGCTCTGGAGCGCCAGGGATACGCAGTCGAGCTGGCCGGCGGCGGGCGCGAGGCTCTCGCAGTACTGGAGCTGAACAACTTCAACCTTGTGCTCACAGACATCATCATGCAAGACGTGGACGGCATTGCGCTGCTGGAGCGCATCCACGCGCTGCAGCCTAACCTTCCCGTCGTCATGGTGACTGCGGTCCACGATATCAGTGTGGCCATCGACGCCATGCGCCGCGGAGCCTATGACTATCTGCTTAAGCCCTTCGAGCGCGAGCAGCTCTTAAGCACGGTCGAGAGAGCGTTGAGCCACCGGCTCGCGCTTGAGGAAACACAGAATTACCACCAGAGTCTGGAAGAGATGGTGCGGGCCAGGACGGAGATGCTGCGCCATGCGATGGAAGATCTCGAGCATTCCTACGACTTCACCCTGGAGGCACTGGGCGACGCCCTGGATCTGAAAGACTCTGAGACCGAGGGGCACTCCAAGCGGGTAACGGCTTACGCGATCGCGCTGGCGCGTGCCATGGGGATTCCTCCCGAGGATATTAAGGTCATTGCGCGCGGCGCTTTTCTGCACGACATCGGCAAAATGGCTATTCCCGACGAGATCCTGCGCAAGCCCGGTAAGCTCACTCCGGAAGAGATGGAGTTGATGCGCGAACACTGCTCTCGCGGTTATCAGATGCTGCGCAAGATCCCGTTTCTTGCCGGAGCCGCCGAGATTGTCTTCTGTCATCAGGAGCATTACAACGGAAACGGGTATCCAAACCACCTGAGTGGGCGCGAAATCCCCATCGGTGCGCGAATCTTCGCAATTGCCGACGCTCTTGACGCCATTACAAGCGACCGTCCTTACCGCCAGGCGCGCGGTTTCGCTGCGGCGCGCGAAGAGATTCTGCGCTGTTCCGGAACGCAGTTCGATCCTGCCGTGGTCGAGGTCTTTTTGAAGATTCCCGACGAGCTTTGGCAGGAACTGCGCTCGGAGATCAGCAGCCGGAACAAACGCTCGACCTTCGACATGGCTCATGCGCCGGGTTTGTCGGAGTCGTAGAATCTGATAATTGACGCGAGAATCGCCCCTTGGAGCAAAGCCTATGAAGGTACTTTCAGAAGATGAGGTTCGGTCCCGCCTGAGTAGCTTGCCCGGTTGGAAGATCGAGGAGCGAGTGCTTGTGAAAACATTTAAATTCAAAGACTTCCGTAACGCGCTCCATTTCGTGAATCGCGTGGGCGATGCTGCGGAAGAAGCCGGCCACCATCCTGACATCGACATCCGATACAACAGCGTACGCCTGAGCCTCACGACTCACGATGCCGGGGGCCTTACCGGGAAGGACTTCGATCTGGCAGGAGGGGCAGAAAAGCTGGCCGAATGAAGGCCGGGGCGGAATGTCCAAGGGTGATCGAGCGCCAATCGAGGCATTCACCCTCGCCAAGTGGTGTCCTAAGAGTGCGTTGCTGGTTTTGACCTAGGAGTCCGCACTGCTAACTCTTCGACTTTTTCACGGATAGGTCTTAGCGCCAGCAGCTCCTCCACGACATAACCGCCTATTGTTCCATCTGAGAACGCCACAAGCAGGCCGTCCTCGCCGTCCTTTTCAACCTTAAGTAACGTTGTTTCCCTGGTCATGGCAGGGACTGTATTCCACTTCCAAGCCGGAGGCTGCTCAATATCGCTCACCCAAGGTTGATTGCGGCCTCATCGCCTCTCCTAATAGTATGTTGCTCGCTAGTCCCCGGCAATCGAAAAGATCCCAAATTCTGGATTTCCACACATTTCTCCGTTTTGACGGAGCTATCTGGTCGCTTTGGAGTGCCGGAGCAGCGTGTCAGAGCCATGAGCAAGCGTCGGCAAAATGGCTCTGCTGTGAATCTCATTTACCAGCAAGGCCAACCCAGCCGCGCCTGTTAATCTTGATAAATATTTAATTATGAGTAGCTTATATTGCATTGGATGCTGCCGCTAAGCGTAGTCCAAGCCCTTAAGGGGCCCAAAATGCTTCCATACTTGGCTTCTCGGAGGGTGCGCGTTAGACGCCAATTCGGAGAAGATAATTGACCGAACCGCTGAAAAATAAATTTTGAATTTTGTATTTGCATTTTTCCCAATCTATGCTATGGTGTATATATTCCGGTTATGGAGAGCGTTCTCCAAGCCGGAAGTAGTTTGCGTCACTGGCCTCCCGGCACGAGCAGCTAGACCGTTCGTGCCGTCTTTTTTTCTCTGGGTACTCTTCCCGTCCCCCCTCCTTATCCTCAGAATTCTGCAGTCAGCGAGCGCGCGATCACTTCACAGCGAGCGCGCGCTCGCCTCATCTTGATCTCCAAACGATCAAAGGAGAATTACGGTCAGCGTGACGACGCCGGAACTGGTCACCGTATGCGTTTGCGGGGGCGGGCTGTTTCCGCCACCCCCGCCGCAGCCGATGCTCACGCCAACGAGAAGCGCCACGCCGAAGCAAGCGGTGATCCAAATGTGCTTCCGCATCCACCGGCGTCGCGCCCAGGCCAGCGGCAGCAGCAGAATCGGCAGGACGATCAGTCCCGTCCCCGCTCCCGGCAGCGTCTCTGTGAACACCACCGTGATCTGGAAGGTTTCTGCCTGCGTCCCCGCCGAAGTCGTGATGGACACCGAACCACTGCTGGCCGAATAGCTGCAACTGGTCCCTACCGGAAGGTTCAGGCAGGTCACAGTTACATTGGTTGCCCCCGAAGGCAGCGTGACCGGGTAGATAGCCGTCGTGCCCGGATACACCCGGGCCGTAACCGTGGTGAACGTCGGCCCACTCCCCGGGCTGCCCGAGTCAACCTCGAACTCACGGGTGTCCGATGTGCCGCCGCCCGGGGCTGGCGTTTGCACCGTGATCCCGGTAGTGCCGGAGGACGTGATGTCGCTCGCTGGAACCTGCGCCGTGAGCTGCGTGGCGCTGACGTAAGTGGTCGTCAGCGCCGTCGAGCCCCAGTACATCGTCGAGCCGGAGATGAATCCTGTTCCGGTTGCCGTCAGCGTGAAGGCTGTCCCGCCCGAGCTGGTGAAAGCCGGCGACAGGCTGTACAGGGCCGGAAGCGGATTAGAGGAAATGTTGATGGTGTACTTCGCCGAGGCTTCCGCACTCTCTATATAGCCGCCGGTTGTGCTGTCGAGCGCGATGGCATTGATGGTTTCGGTTGACGAAACGGAGATCGGTTCGGTGTACTTCGTCGAGTTCAGCGTGGGCGTGCTTCCGTCGGTCGAGTAGTAAATGGTGGCAGACGTGTCGGTATCCGAGAGAGTCACCGATTGCTCCGAACTGTACGTCCCCGTTGGAACACTGAAGGTCGGCGTCGGGGTCGCGGTGGGCGTGTACTCAAAGCCATGCGCAACCTCGTTGCTATCTAGGTAGAAACCGGCCACGGTTCCCGATGCGTTCACGCCAAAAACGCCGCCCTGGATGGGGAGGCTGGTGGACGTGGTCTCGTCCGGAGGGGTGAAAGTCGTAAACGAACCGCTGCCAGTCAAGGGCAGATAGTAGACAAAACCGTGTCCAAGGCCTGAGGAATCGGTGTACATCCCAGTAATAAAGCTGCCGGTTGGGTCAATGCGGGTGGGCAGTGTTCCGCCGAGTCCCCCGCTCTGGCTGGTGGTAGTTGCGCCCGGGGCATCGAACGATGTGGCCGTGGTGCTGCCCGCAGGAAGGATGAAGCCGTGCCGGACCCCGCTCGAATCGGTGTACGCGCCGACCACGTCGCCCGCGGCATCGATGCTCAGTGGAATCGGTCCGCTGAAACCGCCGCCTTTCCCGGTGTTCGTGGTTGCCCCAGTCACAGTGATCGTGGTGAAGTCACCCGATGAATAGGGGGCGGTCGCTATGAATCCGTGGCGGTTACCGCTCGAGTCGGTGTAAAAGCCGGTCACTACTCCCGAGGCATTGATGGCCGTTGGAGATGTGCCTTCCTTCTCATAGGTGGTAGCCTGTCCGGTTCCAGCGTTTGGATCGTCAATCTCCGTGAAGGTTCCATTGGCGATGGAGTACAGAAACCCGTGGTAGAGCGAGGGCGTGTCGTAGCTGCCCGTCGAATAGAAACCTACGATCTGGCCATTGTCATTGATTCCCATCGGGAACGTCCCGCGGCTCGAAGTCGCTGTCGGCGCGTTCGGGTCGTCGAGTTCGATGGGGGTCGTACTGTTTGCCTTGAGCAAGAAGCCGTGATATGCGTTGTTGCTGTCGGCGTAGGCGCCCACCACATCTCCCGCTGTATCGATGCCGATGCCAATGGTTCCTTGAAACCATCCCGACTGTGGGCTCGACCCGATGCTGGTCGCATCGAATGAGGTGTATGTGCCATTGGTGTACACAAACCCGTGTACGATCCCGGCCGCGTCAGAGTATCCGCCCGTCATGGCCCCAGAGGCATTGACGGCGAAGACGATTGTTCCCTCCGTCGCGCTCGTGCCCGCGCTCGGCTCGTTCAGCGCAGTAATCGTGTAGGCCCCACTCCCTCCAATCTGTGCGAATACACGTGGCCTGGCATTGGTGATCGAAGAAGGACCAAACACCCTCTCCCAGCCCTTCCAAACCCAGTGATTGGCCCCGGCAGAGGCCGTGAGCCACACGGCTGCCCCGGCGAAAAGGGCTGCTACGAGCAGCAACACGGGAGCTGCGCGACGCCCCCAATCCGAAAGCTTGATTGCGGCGCGAACTGCGGCTGCGAAGAATTGAATCCGAACAGACTGCTTACGCCTCATGAGATGCGCTCCTTTTCTATACAGGTTGGGGGTATCCTCGGGCTGTTCGGTCGCGCTGTTGCCCGGCGGTACAGGCTAATACCCCGAATTCCTAAGAGTCAGACAGAAATCGAGAAACCCTCTCGGATTCGATGGATTTTGAAGTACTGGGGGAAGGGCCCAAAACGGCAACCAAGGTGGCGGTTAGTATACCAGCGGTGGCACTCGCTGCAATACAAAAATTCGGGGCCAGTCCACCCAACCATGAGCCGGCTTACTTCAGCCGAGCACCCTACCCGCACAAAGAACGGCTGCTACGAGCGCAAACTCGAGCCTTTCGAGCTGTTTGCACCATATTCGGTGCAAATCTCGGTTACAAGAACACACATTTTGCGCGGCTTTCAGGGATTTCCCTGGCTGAAAGCTGTTGGTTGAGAGCGAGGCTTCTTGGAGGGCCGCCGTAACTCCCTGACTTGCTGACCCGCTCGCCTGCTTTCCCACTGGGCTTTTGTCAAGCCCCCTGCTCGATTTCTACTGACCGTCCGAGCCGCCCTGATCCGTCAATCCCCGTCACTTCTGCAACTTACCCTCCGCGCTATAGCCTAATTTCCTCCGCAGATTTGCATATAATTTTCCCCTCCCGGCGCACAATCATTCCAGGATGCCTTCCGGCGGAGGGCCGCCGGGAAACAACAATCCTCCGCACCCGGAACCGGCATCCATGCAAATGGTGTCTAATGAGTAAAGTTTGGGCAGAAATCGCCCCATAACTCCTTTGAATGGGGATTCTACGAATTAACCCCTTTGTTATCAATGGATCAGAGCAAATGATCGAAGATCAAGACGCTGAAAGGACAGCGCTTAACCCCAAAAGGGGTATGGGGGGGTGGAGTCACTGAAAGAGGTAATAACATACTTGACTGAAGTGAAATTCTTTGCTATGCTTCAATCACTATGAGAGTCCCTAAGACTTTACAACAAGCGATTCAACACTTTAGCGACGAACAGAACTGCCGCGAATTTGTGATTTCAATGCGCTGGCCGGATGAAAAAGTGCGCTGCCCGCGCTGCGGATCGGAAAAGGTCACTTGGCTCGACAACGCCAAACTCTATTTCTGCGCCGCGAAGCATCCGAAGCAGAAGTTCTCGCTCAAGGTCGGCACTATCTTTGAGGATTCCCCTATCGGCCTTGAAAAGTGGCTCCCGGCCATGTGGCTGCTCTGCAACGCCAAGAATGGCATCTCCAGCTACGAGTTGCATCGCGCTCTCGGCGTAACTCAGAAAACCGCGTGGTTCATGCTTCACCGCATTCGGCTTGCCATGAAGAACAAGTCTCTACTGAAGCTCGGCTATCAGGGCGGACCCGTCGAGATGGACGAAACCTTTGTCGGCGGAAAGCTCAAGAACATGCACAAGGCAAAAAAGCCCAAGGGGACCGGATTCAGCGGAATCGCTGTGGGCGCATCGGCCAAGACTATCGTGGTTGGGATGCTGGAGCGCAAGGGCCGCGTCAAAGCCGAAGTGGTGATGGAGCGCAGCCATCTCACTTTAAGGGCGCTGGCAAACAAGCACATCCACCCCGGCGCTACCCTCATGACTGATGAATGGGGCGGGTACAAGGGAACCGATTTTGTCCACGAGATCATCAATCACGCCGTCGAATACGTGAACGGACAGGTTCATACTCAGGGAATCGACAATTTCTGGAGCCTGCTGAAACGGTCCCTGGGTGGAACCTACGTCAGCGTCGAGCCGTTCCACCTTGACCGCTACGTCGATGAGCAGGCATTCCGCTATAACAATCGCGCCACCAAAGACAATCCACTGGACGATGCAGACCGTTTCGCGCTGGCAGTGTCGCAGATTGCAGGGAAGAGACTCACCTATGCAGAACTGACCGGCAAGGTGGGAGAAACGGCGGTCTAGGCTGGCTTGGATCGGGAGACAGAGACGCGGGAAGCGGATTTAGGCGTTCGCTCCGCCGCTTTCTCTGCGTCGAGTTGAGCCTTGATTTCCGAGTGCGGGACAGAGAGAACCTGCCGCGCGAAATCTTTGAACTTCTCGAAATCACCCGTCACGTCTTTTGCGGATTCAGACTTCACGTTCATGGCGTTATGATACTCCCACTTCGTTTAGGGACGATGTAATTGCAGCGTATGCCCTGTCACACGTGCCGTTCGCTTCACGCGCTAGAATTTTTGCTTTCCCGTGCAAGTGAAGGAAAAGAGAGTAGAAAAAGATGGCCTCTTCTTCGGAAGCATTTGAGAAATTCGGAATGTGGAAAAACTCCAAGACTTCACTCAAAGTCACGATGATCGTAAACGGCGAATCAACGGACGTACTCATGGGGCGCATATTCCATGCGGATTCTGAAACATCACTTGTAGGGATCTCCAATCCTCTCGTCATGCACAGTTTCGCCAAGCTAGACGTAGGAGATGCCGAGTTTTCGATTGAGGAGTCTCGACTGATAGCAACGCGAAACGAGTCGGACTGGATAATCTTTGAGGAGGTATCAGAACTGCTTCCCATGTGGGCACACCCCGTGCGATGATCTCAGAGATTCTACGTGAATTGAAGAGACACCGTGCATTCTAGCTTTCACTTTTGGGTCATCTTCTCTCGCAGCGCCTTCAATTCCTTCTTAATCTCTCTCACTTGCTCGCCGAGCCACACGGCATAAAGGAGAGCGATGATGAGAAATGCGTACCAGTCAGCTTTTGAAATCATAGTGCCGACATTGTACGACAGTTGGAGCCTTCACTTCTTAATCCCCGCCCTTGGGTCGATGCCCTTTCTTTCGCATAACCTGATAAGAAAATCCTGGCTTGGGTGAGTATGCAATTTCGGAATAGCTTCCAAGAGAAAATAGAAGGTCTTGCGAGGATCGCGCTCGATGCCCTGCTTGTGTCCCTTTAGAAAATAGAACTGCTCCCATGCATACTGGTCAGCACCTTGAAGGCCCGCAAAGTCTGCTTTCTTTCTGTAAATCGGGCAGTCCTGTCCCTCATCTACCATCAACTCGGTAAACTTCCCCTGCTCAAAATCACCGGACTCGAAGATGCACTCAACCGATGGACGGACAGCGAATTTCTCCTCCCACTGACGCACTCGTTCCATGCACATTCGCGCTCCCAGCGCGTAGGGGGGCAGCACGTCGCGCAGTTCCAGCAAAGAACTCACCCCCTCATAAACATCCATCGGAACAATGCAGGATACTCCGCAGTGAACAAAAGAAAGCTGAATCAATCCCAATCGCTTCAAGAACTCGTTCACTCGCTCTGGGTATTTCGCAATCTCCACATAGTCAGCCCGCGCATTCCGTTGAAGTCGGTAATCTTCACGCGAGCACGCTGCCGCAAAGTCGGCCATGTGAAACGGAGGATCGACGCCGTACAGTCGGTGCGCCTCGGCCCACTCCTCTTCAAATCTCTGCCATTGAAGGTAGTTCGCAACGTATCCAGAAACGATGATGAAGGGTTGATCTTTGGCGTTTCCAGACGCATCGAAATAGGCAGTAAACATCGCCATCATTCTGCCCCACGGATTGCGGGAATTGACAAATAGAGCCGCTGCCAGTCTATCGACTGAGCGCGGATTCTCCAATGGGAAGGAGTCTACCCATTCAACGGCGGTCGGGAGTGAAGAGGTAGCCAAGAATTCTCACTTTCTGCCCCACCCCTCGAATACATACCAACTGAAGTAACACTGCCCTGTCACGGCGTCTTGATTTTCACAGTTCGTGTTACTTCAGTCAAGTATATTATTTCCCTGAAAGATAAACATCCGCCGCAACACACGCGAGCCAGCCAGCGAGGTCCCCACCCGGCGGCGCAAGACAGACGGAGAGCCTCAAAGGGACCCGACTTTGCCGTACTATATGGATGAGGCATCTGATGAAGCATCTCCTGAAAAGCCGCTGGCTCCTGGCTCTGGCCGTTTTCACCCTCACTGCGGCCAGTTATGCGCAGTGGTCCAATCCGGCTGAGGACGTTCCCGCCTATCACCCTTCTGCGCCGCTCAACATTCACGCCCTGCCGCCGATTCTCCATGGCGCACAACTGACCGGCGAAAGCTTCCGATTTCCCTGGCAGGTGCATGCCTACCAGTTGGCGGCCAAGATCAGCAGCGTGATCTACCAGCTTCCGTGCAATTGCCGCTGCGACCGCGCCCTGGGCCACACCAGCCTCCGCAGTTGCTATGAGACTACGCACAGCACCCAGTGTTCCACCTGCGCCCAGGAAGGGTTTTACGCTTACCAGAAGACTCAGCAGGGATGGACGCCCGCGCAAATCCGCGCCGGCATCGCGCGCCACGAGTACGAAAGCATTGATCTCGACAAGCAGTAAGCTCGTCCCTGCGGCGGCGTACCGCTCAATGATTCGGCAGCCGGTTGCCAATGATCAGCGGGACAGACCTGTCCAATAGGTGAAGATCTGCGCTCCGAGTTTCGATGCTATCTCGGCGACCTTCGGGCCTGGATCTCCATAGATTTCGAAGCGATCGTTCTTGCAAAATGCCGCCAGCTTTGGAACGTGCTCGGTAATCACCGGTCCAGCGAGATGGGCCAGCATCGCATCTCCGTCCACGTATGTCTCCTGCAGCCGGCAATGTTTTAGGTCGGCGCTGAAAAAAAACTCGTACCCCAGAGTGCCAGGCTCCGAATCACACAGTGCCGTCATCGTGGAGACCACTTTCTTGAAATTTTCCAGTTGCCCTTCGTTGATGGTCATTTCAACTGCCACTATCACTACTTTTTTGCGCATCTTCTCGCCCCATTGCAGCCGATTTCAATTCCATTCAGACCATATCACTTCCGGCACCGGCGCCGGAAACCAATTAGGCGTAAAATGATAGAAATGCAGCACGAGCCACTCGGCACGCGCTCGCACCCAGCGGCAGCCTGAAAGCATCGAACAGGCAGCCAAACGATTTGGGGGCGTCACGGTTTCGACGGGATCGATTGCGGCATGGGAGGCATGTCGGGGTGTGGGCACCCGTAATCGCCTGCAAAACTAAAGTTGCCAACCAAGAACTGGCACTTGCTGCTTAATTAAATAAGCAGCCGTCTTCCGCGGCTTTGCCTGTGGGCCGCGAGCGGACGTCATTCAGCAGGCTGGCGTAAGCGGCTCGGTCCGTGTCGTTTTACGCGAGATCATCGGACTAGCTTCCGGCGCATCTTGTCCGTTCTTAAGCGTCGGCGGCGAACTCAATCGAATCGGACACAGCATGGACTCTCCCGGCTGACAGCGATTTCGGACGCGGGTTCGACTCCCGCCGCCTCCACCAACTTTAAGCCATTTTATTTCATAAGCTTACAGGTTCGGACGGAAAAATCGAGGCCAAACTGTACAGTCACTGTACAGTCGCCTTGAAAAGTTGCCCCAATTCAGCGATTCGAGCAGAATCTCGCTGAAGTCGGGGTGCTTATGCTTTCCGTCTATACCCGCCACCATCCAGACTGTAAGAATACCGACGACAAAACCTGGCGTCGCTGCGGCTGCCCCAAGTGGATATGGGGATCGCTCGACGGCAAATTCATTCGCCAGAGCGCTCGGACCCATCGTTGGGAAGAAGCTGAAGAACTTCGCCGTCAGCTCAGCGAGGGACTTGTGTCGGCCAGTCGTCCGCTTACAGTGCCTGTCCCGGACATTGTTGCCGCACCGGCACCGCCGCCAATTGCAGATCCCGAACGGCCGAGAAAGCCGCGGGTAACGGTGGAGGCTGCGGTCAAAGCCTACCTGGCCGACGCGACAAGCCGCGGTGTGGCGCCCGCTACCCTCACCAAGCTCACCACCATCTTCCGCAAGCAGTTTCTTGCCTGGACGCGCATCGAGGGGATCGAATACCTGGATGAACTGGACCTGGACGCTCTGCTGAACTTCCGCAACACCTGGGAAGACGGTCCCCTCGCCAAGCAGAAAAAGCAGAGCCGCGTGATTGGGTTCTTCTGGGCATGCGTGCGGCGGCGCTACCTGACCGAGAACCCCGCCATCGGTCTCGGGAAGATCAAGGTCGTGCAGATCCCGACCGACTACTTCCCACCCGACGAATTCGAGCGGATCATCGCCGCAACCTACATCCGCCGGGGCGATCGCGGAGGCGGAGACGTAAAGGCGAATCAGATGAGGCTTCGCACCATGACCCTGCTGATGCGTTGGAGCGGGCTACGCATCCGCGATGCGGTGACTCTCGAACGGCATCGCCTAAATGGCGATAGCCTTCTGCTCTATCAGGCAAAGACCGGGACACCTGTCTATGTGCCGCTCCCCCCGCACGTAGTGGAAGCGCTCGAAGACATTCCACCCGGCCCCAAGCCGAATCCCCGCTACTTCTTCTGGAGCGGCAATGGAGATCCGAAAAGCGCTGTTGCCGATTGGCAACGGAGTTATCGCCGTCTATTCAAATCGGCGGATATCAGAGCAGCCGACGGCGAGAGAAAGCGATGCCATCCCCATATGTTCCGCGACACGTTTGCGGTGGAGATGCTGCTCGCCGGCGTACCCATCGATCAGGTTTCGCTCTTGCTCGGCCACGCGTCGGTTAAGATCACGGAAAAGAGCTACGCGCCCTTCGTGAAGGCCAGGCAGATTCAGCTGCAGGCAAGTGTTCGCAACGCCTGGAACGTTGGTACACCAACCGGAAAGGGGCCAGAAAGCCCCCCTACCGTTTCCTCGCGTCCGGTGAATCGAACGGGCTGGCAGCTGATCCACTCCGACAGGAAGTCGAAAGCCACAGCATAAGGAATGCCAGTTCAGCGCTTCCATTCATTCAATAGACAATTTGACCGAATCCAGAGTCGGGGCTACAAGTGACTCTCGCGGGTTAAAAGCCGATCGCGGCGGTCCTGTTCCCGCCGGAATCGACCACGCATTTTTTGTACAGCCTGCGCAACATCTGAGGTGCGATATGGAACTTCAGCCACAACTGGAAAGTGCATCTCTGGCTCCTTGCCAGCAAACCGCGTTTGGTGTTCCCACTCTTGAAAGGCACTACACCGTGTCGGAATTGGCGAAGCTCTGGTTCTTCAGCGAAAACACCATACGGCGGCTTTTCAGCCAGGAACCAGGAGTGATCCGGCTCTCTCGCCAACGGACCAGAGCCAAGCGGGGTTACACCTCAATACGGATTCCTGAACGAATCGCGCAACGTGTACACCGCCGTTTGCAGGGAATCAATTGATTCCCTGCAAACCGCGTGCTCCAGAAATTGACAATTCGCCAAGTTCTCCGGCGGGCCTGATCGTTCGCGAATTTGACCGAGTTTTGATCTTAATTGATCCTCCAACTGCATTCGTGGAGGCATCTGCATGTTTAAGTCCAACGAGGATCTGACGAATCGGCTCAAGGCAACCGGCTATTTCATCGATCCGGTGATGACGAAGGTCGTTTATCTGGCGGCACGAATGCAAAAGCCGCTGCTGCTCGAAGGGCCTGCGGGATCGGGTAAAACGCAGTTGGCGGTGTCGGTTGCCAAAGCCGCCGGGACGCATATCGAGCGGCTGCAGTGCTACCGGGGCGTGACTGAGGACCAGGCCATCGGGAAGTTCGACGAAGGGCTGCAGCGGCTCTATATGGAGTTCGCGCGGGGCGAGCACGCGGACTGGCAGAGCGTGCAGGCGAGCCTCAAAGGGCGCGACTTCTTCCGGGCGGGTCCGCTGATGCGTGCGCTCGAATGCGAGCGGCCGTGCGTTCTGCTGATTGACGAGTTGGACAAGGTGGACGAGGGTTTTGAGGCCATGCTGCTTGAAATCCTCTCCGCCTGGCAGTTGTCGATCCCTGAGTTCGGCACGGTCGAAGCCAAGAGCATTCCCTTCGTGGTGCTGACCAGCAACGAGGAACGCCGGTTGGGCGATCCCATCCGCCGGCGCAGCCTCTACGTGCGCGTCGAGCATCCTACGCCAGCCCGCGAAGCGGAGATCATCGCCAGTCGCACGCCCGACGCGGACGAGAGATTCCATCAAGAAATGGCAGGCATTGCGCTTTCGTTCCGCAATTATTCCCTCGAAAAGCCGCCGTCGGTCTCGGAGATGATCGACTTCGCCAACGCACTTCGGTTGCTTGGCACGGATCACGTGACGGAAGACCTGCGCGACGTGCTGCTACCGTTTTTGGCGAAGACGGAGAAGGACCGCCGTCACCTGCTCTTGCGCGAAGGGTTCAAGAGCCTGCTTGACGACGGCGCGCGGTTCGCCGCCAGGCTCACGGTTCCGGAGGCGACGGAATGACGAAGAGAATCCTGCCTCTCTTTCTTCTGTTCTTTGCCACGCTGCCCTGCGCTCGCGCGCAGTCAGACGCATCTCAGGCGGAAAGATGCGTGCGACGGTACGCGGCTCACTACCGAGTGCCGCCAGAGTTGATCGCCGCGTTGATCGACGTTGAATCGCGCTGGAATCCACGCGCCGTCTCGGACAAGGGCGCGATGGGGCTGATGCAACTGATGCCGGCGACGGCGCGGCGTTACGGAGCCAATCATCCATTCGACGTGGAAGAAAATATCGCGGCCGGCACTCGCTACGTCACGGCGCTGATGTGGGAGTTTCATGGCGACATGAGGCTGGTGTCGGCGGCCTACTACGCAGGCGATCGCTGGATTGCCGAAAAGCGATTGAACTATAACAACCCGGATGTAGTGGCCTACGTCGAGGCCGTTCGGGTGAAATACACGATGCGCAAACGTGCATCGACAGGTGTGCGAAGGAGGAAGGAGTAATGAGACATTACGAGGTGTTCCTGGCGATGATGTTGCTTCCACTGCCGGTGCTTGCAGCGGATCACGCTGTGCCCGCGCGGGTCGCCACGCTCACGATTGATCCGAGAGAGGTGACGATCCTCAATCTGCGCCCGGAGTTCGAGTCGTCGATCCGGATGCCTGAGGAGGTCACTTCCGTGATCCTGGGCAGTCCGGGCGCATTCAAGGCTGAACACAACGAGGGCGAGCCGCAGTATGTCTACGTCAAACCCATCACCAAGGAACCGGCGCAGTCGAACCTGCTGATCGCAACCAAGTCCGGCCAGCACGTGACGATTGAGTTGATCAGCGCGGGCGTGAGCACCACAAGCGACACACCCCCGGTCGACTTCCTGATCGAGTACCGTACGGCACGCAGTTTTCTGGTTGCTGGCGATACGCCTGGACCGATAGCGCAGAAGACCGCGGACAAAGGCCAGGAGCGGAAGACGAATTCGCGCGCCGCAGAGCGATCATCCGGCGCCGGCGATGCGCCCAGGTCGGCTATCGATGAAGTGTTCGCGCAACAGGCGCAGATCAATGCTCCGGAATGGACGAAGTGGGAGGGCCGCGAGATCGAAACCTCTGTTGGCGGTGTCAGGCAGTGGAAGAACGAGACGGTGGTCGCTTACTCGATCTTTAACAACTCGGACGCCTCGGTCGAGATTGTGCCGCCACAGATTCAGATCGCCGGGCGCAAACCGGACAAAAAGAAGTCGAAGAAAAGCAAGGGCATTCTCTCCGATCAGATGGAGATACGCGATTACAAGCTCAGCACGACGCGTCTCGAACCGGGAGCGCGTGCCGATGGCGTAGTCGTCTTCGACCGGCCCAACTTCAAAGAGTCCACCGAGCAACTCTTCCTGCAGGTCGCGCAAGCGGACCGGGTCGACCGGCCGATTCTGATCCGGCTTCCATTCACTCCGCCAATTTCATCCAACAACCAGTAGAAAGGGGCAATCGAATATGAGCATCAACGACAGCATCGGAAACAGCACCATTGGCTCGACTGCTCCGACTGAAGGAGCCGTGGAGCAGGGCGCATCTCAAGGAGTCGGGATCGATCTAGAACAGCCTGCGAAAGGCTCGTCAGCATTTGCGACGAGGACAAGCAAAAGCGGCTCGGAAGGATTGAGCAAAGGAAAACTGCTTTCCCTCGGTGGTGGGCTTGCGGTAGCGGTTCTCTTCTTCATCATCACGGCAATTGCAGGCCATGCGCCCAAGAAACAGATTGCGGCAACGCCACAGGCACAGCAACAGAAACAAGCCGAAACGAAGCCGGCCAAGGGCAGCGTCACACCCATTATGGACACTGTGCGTACCGCGGCGCCGGACAATGCGGCTGGCCAGCTTGGCCCTGGCGACATCCGGCGGACGCGCGCATTGACAGGTCAAACGGCGCCAAAATCGACCTCAGATCCCACCAATCAGCCCGCTATTGCAAAGCCACGAGCCGGGCGAACGCTGGCGAGCGTGCCGACGTTCGAGGAGACGCAACAGAAGTGGGAAGATCCTGCGCCTTACGGGGAAGCGACAAACCAGCCAGCCGTGCAGAACCAGCAGCAGAACGCATTGAAGGATCCGTCGCTCGTCTTTGTGCGAAGCGTGACGCAGAATTCATCCGGGACGCTTTCAAAGACGAGCGCCAGTGACGATGTGACGCCGCAATTAGACCTCACACCTGGAACACGTATCGAGGCAAAGCTCGAAACGCAGATCTCAAGCGCAGTGCTGACGCCGGTTGTGGCCGTGGTCGAGTACACCTATGCGATCGGCGACAGGATCGTCATACCCGCTGGTGCGCGCGTTTATGGTTCGCTCCAGCAGGCCGATCGCAGCGGGCTGGTCAGCGTGAAGTTCGACGAGGTCGAATTGCTGGACGGCGCCAGAGAGAAGATCGAAGCCGTGGGCACAGGACTCGATCTCGGGCCGATCAAAGGCAGCGTCTACGGGAAGAACACCGGCAAGAACTTCCTGGTTCGAGCTGCATCCGGCATCGGCTCTGTGCTTGCCGAGGTAGCCGGAAACAACTCGAGCGCCGCGTTTTCCGAAAGCGATATGCTGCGGGAGCGGCTCGCCGAGAATATTGGAACAGCGGGTGATACAGAGATGATGAGCCTGAACGCCAATAGCCGCGTTGTCGTGTCCGTGCCCGCCGATACGAAGATCTACATCGTCTTTACCAGGCACACCGAGAACACCGCAGAGCTGCACAAGGTCGCATCGGCCGTCCAATAAGATCCCAGTAGTCGCTGCGAGCCCTGGCTTCGGCCAGGGCATTTTTGTGGCTGAAAGATGACTATGAAGAACGAGGACAGTTTCGATTGTGCGTTGCCGAGTTGAGGAAAGATCGTTCCCGTTGCCTCAATGTGCGTTTGAGGCAAATTGCTTCAAATTCCTCGTCGCGCATTTGAGGAATTATCGATCCCGATGCCTCACTGTGCGTTTGAGGCAAATTGCGTGAAATTCCTCATCACGCATTTGAGGAATTATCGATCCCGTTGCCTCAATGTGCGTTTGAGGCAAATCGCTTCAAATTCCTCAACACGCACTTGAGGCATTATCGATCCCAATGCCTCATTGTGCGTTTGAGGCATATTCGCGGTGTGATCTTGTTCCGGCGGCTACGGACGAATTAGAGAATACTTTCTGCAGCGGCGGCACATGAAAGTGTGCGCCCAGTCCGAATGGAGATGCGGGTAGATCTCGCGATTGTATCGGGCGACGCGACCAAGGTTCAGGAGCAACATCGCCAACGCGGCAAGGAATAAAAGAGGAAAGACCACTGCGAGAAACTCTTTAAGCACCAAAGCCTTGGGGTGGATGAATAGCGCACTGAATCCAACGTACGTCCACATGGCGAAGAAAACGACAACTGGTCCCCACAAAATAAAGGGGCGGAAATATCGCTTCGGTCTGAGGAGGCGCAGCGGCTCGCGCGGAATAGGACTGGCTGACGCCAGAGGTGAAGCGTCCGGAGAAGCTGCGGGTGCCCTGCTCGTATAGCTGGGACAGAGCGACGATCTCGGAGCTACCGCACTGCTCGCACCGATATGCCATCTCTTGTCCAGTGGCCGCCATCGTTCTCCTCCTCATCTGGCCGCGACAGATCACCTGGATGGGGCAGATCCAGAATCCCTTCCATCAAGGATTCTAGCCCTTTGGCGAGTCGGGAACTATAGAAAACACGCGTTTCTTATCACTTCTCACCACTCTTCCTACGCACCTAGGTATTGATGCGATCGGTGATGGGGATTCACGCGGCAATTTGACGGAATTTCGATTCGCACTCATTCTCTCGTTCGACACGGATGCCGAGAGCAACCGCGTCCAGGAGAGAAAACGTATGAGAACCGCATTGGCCTTCTGGCGGCGCGGACCTGCGGCCGCTACATCCACCACACTCGTACTCCACCGCCCGGCGGAGATTAACTGGCTGCACATCGCGCTGAAAATTGCTCTGAGCTTTATGCTCCTTGGCAATCTCATGGCGCCCTTCGCGGCCAGGGCTCAGAACCTCGGAACAAGCCCGCAGTTCGGCCAGGCCGTGCAGGGCCAGCAGGCGACCACGGTCGAGGGCACCGTCCTCAATATCGTCAATTGGGGTTGCAACGTCATCGCTCCGGTCATCGCGGTGGCCTGCCTTGGCATCGCCGGTTGGCACTTCAAGAGCGGTCGCGGCTACATGGGCTGGGGAGTCACCGGCGTTGCTCTGATGGTGATCTCCGGACTCGGGCGCATGGCCGAGGGCTTCATCACTCAAGCGCAAGGCATTCAGTAAGGAGAGCCGGATGCCTGTGCCGCAATTCCTTCTCGACCTGTTGCAACTGCTGTTCGATCTGGCGGTTCCCGCGGCGTTCTGCACTCTGGCCGCCGCGGGCGTCAGCCTTCGGCAGGAGGGTGGAATCAATTTCCACATCAACGGCCGGGCGGGCAAATGGATTCTGTGGACGGTTGTTCTTCTTACAATCCCACAGCTTCTCTCATGGATTGCAGCGCAGGGCATTCATGTTCCTTCAGCCAGCGGGTCGGTTGGAACAAGCTGGCTCGCCAGTATGGAAACGGTCTTCAAGAACTTCGTGAACCAGATTGTTGTCGCACGGCTGGTTCCGGTGATAGCGGCGTATTTCGTGCTTAAAGCGACGCTTGATGTGGCAGGTGGAGAGAATCCACTCTCATCGATTCTTGCCGCGCTTTTCCTGATGTCGGTCTCGGCAACGATGCAGTTGCTTCAAGGTTGGAACTCGGGCGGCGAATACGCCACGACCGACATGCTCGCTTCTCTTTGGAACTACATCGCCGGTCAGATTTTGCCGGCCGCGGCAGGACTGGCCTGTGTAGGCGCGGTCATCAACTATGTACGGCACAGGCCATGGGTAAGGCTGATCTTTGCCGCGATTGCCTTTCTGAGTTTGAGTGGGCTGTTGGCGTTGTTCAAGGCCATGGCGGCCTGAGGAGATGCGATGAGTCTCGATGGTGCAATCACGAACCTCGCCTCCTGGGCCGGCAACGTGATGATGCCGACTATGGCTGGAGGTTTCTTTGCAGCGGCGGTTTATCGCTTCAGCAAGGGAGGCCAGTTCGAGCAGTTGCTCTATGGCGGTTTCGCATCGCTGATGTGTTCAGGGATGCTCCGCGCGTTGGAGGGATTTGTTCAACACGCCGGGCCGACCAGCGCGGACGGTTTCTGGATGGCGACGATGAGCCTGGTGAACTGGGTCGCCAACGTGATTCTTCCGGTATTCGCTCTGACCCAACTTGCCGCAATGGCCTTGCATATGGGCGGCGTGGTCTCGGAGATCTATCCAGGCTCGACCTGGATCAGGAAGTTCGTGGCTGCAATCGCCGCGTTGATGGTTTCAGGAATGGTGCGATTGGCGGAGTCGATGGTCACGCACGCGCACGGCATCTGAGGAGTTATGTATGAGTCTCGATTTGACGCCTGTTCACCGCAATCTCATACCAAGGTCACGTTTCTCGGACTGGAGTTCGAGGATCTGATTCTGGTGCTGGCGCTTGCCGCTCTGATGAATCTACTTGCGCACTTCGTAGCGGCAATGCGCACGTCCTCGGGATGCCGCTCAACATCTTTATGGAGTTCATCGTGCCTGCGCTGGCGGTGCCGTTTCTCATCCTTTTCAAGTACGGGCGGCCTCGCGGATATCTTACGGACCTTATGCGTTCGTTTTTCTCTCCGAAGGCCTGGTGCGCGCTTGAGCGAGATTCTGAGTTGACGCAGGCTTATCTGGTCGAAGAGGAGGACTAGCCATGCAGGCCGCGATCAAAAACATTACCGATGGATCGGTCGCGCTCAAGCTCGACGCCGATGCAGCGGGCGGGCCTCGCAAGCGTCTCTTCGCCGCGCGTTTCCACGAGGGGATCTCGCCACTCGCCAGGATGGCCAAAGAAGAATTGGAGCGCGACAACCAGAATACGACCAGACGAGGTGAACCATGCCGATGACGTATGCAGAGCACGAAAGAAAGAAGAAGTCGCCGGCAGTTTCTCTGCGAGCTGTTTTCCCTGCGGGAT
>CAWENG010000011.1:0-4207 GCA_963810515.1 uncultured Acidobacteriaceae bacterium | reverse complement strand
AGCCGGTGAACCGGATAAACAGGACCAGTGAACGTGGTTGAGAAGTTTGAGTAAAGGAGGCGGGCAAGATGTGCCCAAAAGGAACGTTTCTATTTCGGCCACATGGGACACCGCAAGTGCGCCTTTGTGGTTCGGCTGTTGTTGACAGACAAGGAAAGGAGATGAAATGCAAGCGAACACAGCTACCGCGGGGACCGCCGATGCGATTGTCGCCCGCTAACGTACCGCAATACGCGCCGGCGTTAGAGAAGTACACCGACGAACAGGTCCGTCAGTTTGTCGCCGCGATCGAGAACCCGTTTGACCCGGGCGAGATCAAGTGGCGGGTGACGAATACGAGCTCAGACAGACGCCGGGGCCAAGTGATTGCCTATGCCGATCCTCGCGCTTACACAGACCGCCTGAACGCGCTCTTCACAGTGCGCGGTTGGACACGGGAGTACGCAGTACAGGTTATCCAGAACTTCGAGCGTAAGGACCGAGGGAAGGACGAAGCCACCATTTCGGGAAAGATCGTCGTGACCTGCAAGTTGACAATCGATGGCCTTGGAACGCATTGCGGCCTGGGCGAGGAGTGGGCTGATAACGAGAATGCCGGAACCTCGGCGGAGGCGCAGGCATTCAAGCGGGCGTGCTCATGCTTCGGATTGGGGCGATACCTCTACGATCTGGGCGGTAATTGGGTCGATCTGGATGATCGGAGGCAGCCGCTGTCCAGACCGCGGCTACCCGACTGGGCGCTTCCGAAACGCAAACCAGGCGTCACGGCAAGCCAGAATGGAAATGGCCATGCAAGCACGAATGGGCACATGCATGACAATGGTGTGGCTCCAGTCGATTCGCCAACTCTCAAGGCACGAGTGAAGTCGCTCTGTGAACAGGTGGGGTTTGGTCTGGCAAGATCGGTGACAAAGGCGGTCGCCGCGACTGAGGATCCGGAGCAGATTTCGAACGCGGCGGTGCTGAGTGCCCTGTCGGCAAAGCTGGAAGACACCGTTCGTGGTGTGGAACGACTTCGTACAGCCACCGAACTAGTCGGGCAGGCGAGTTTCTCGCGACTTTGCCAGCAGATGAATCTGGCTGGCGACGGCCTGGACGATATCCCGGATCGCAGCGTGCTTCGGCGACTGATTGAAGCTCTTGAAAAGGCGACTGGCGCAACGACTCGGCGCCAGAATGGTGCCGGACAGATCCCGGCCGCGCGGCCCACCCGTGAAGAAATGAAGATCCTCGGCACGGCACGCGGAGATCTGATGCGCGAAGCGCAACGTGTGGGCAGGTTGAGGAACATGAAGGTCTCGGATGTTGTGGATCGGGCAGCCAGGGGGGATTTCCGATTCGGTGGCCTCCAGAGGTTGACGATGGAGGCACTACCAAAGATAAGAGCGGCAATCGATATTCTTCGGCAGGTCACGTAATGGCTAGAGGTGAAGGCAATCAGCCGAATTCGACGCCCTATATATAAGGATGGGCGCCGAGGTCACGACACATGAGGAGGAGGTTCTCAAATGGACGCAGTAAAGATCGACGACATCCTGCGCTTGCAGGATTTTGGTTTGGAGCGGCTCGACGAGGATGAAGCCATCGTGGGTTTCGCCAAGCGGGCCGAGGCAAGAATCGCTCATTGGCTGGACTTTGCCAAAGGTGCGCTCTTGATGTTGATGGTCCCAGATGATCCGGAGTCGGGGTGTTTGTACATCTACGACCGCAGCCGGGAGACGTTCTACTCGCTCGCTTTGCCGATCGAGGGACGTTTCGGCGGATTCCGGGAAGAAGAGTTCGATGGGCTGTGCCAAACATTTGGGCTGAAGGCACTTGCCAGCAATCCGCGACCGTTGCGAGCCTGAGCGCTGAATCGGTTTTTGGAGGAATGCAGCGCATGCCTTATACAGAGAAGAGGAGCGCAACGGTGGACCTCCAGCGACAAGCAACGGCCGACATGGCCGCTCAATTTCATCACCTGTTCGTAAACCGCCGCGCCTACACGCTTCAGTCTATGAGGCCGCATCCGGAAACGGGGCGCCACTACTATTTCCGGCCGAAAGCACACGAAGGGCAGCCACCTCCGGCACTGGGCTTGGAAACGTTGCGGAGACACCTTGCCGGCGACCTCACGCTCGGCTTGTATTCGATCAATCCGAAGACTCAACGGTCAAAGTGGGTGGCCATCGACGCCGACTACAAGAACGCCGTCGAGCACCTGCTGAAACTTCAATATGAGCTGACTCAGGACGGCGTGGAGCCCGCGCTGGAGAAATCGAACCGCGGCGGCCACCTGTGGATCTTTTTCGAGAAGCCGGCGCTCGCGAGAGACTGCCGGGTTTACATCTATCACACCGCTCTGCGACTGGGTCTGCCGATAAAGGGTGCCGGGCTGCCAGAAGGAATCGAAATCTTCCCGCGTCAGGATGAGATCGGCCCTGGTGAATTTGGCAATGCGATCCGCGGACCGCTCGGCGTTCATCGGGGTGCCAAGGAGAGCCGCGGCTGGAGATTCTGGTTCTACAACGCGGACTATACGCTCACCGACCAACTGGCTTACCTCGCGCGGCTCCGCAAGGTGACCGAATCGGAATTGCAAAGCTTTGTCGCGGGCAAGGATATCCCGGGAGAGTTTATTCAACACGCGAGAAGGCCGGAGATTCCGAAGAGGTATTACACTTCAGCGCCAAACGAGTTCCGAATTCTGGATTATGTCGAAGTGCGGCGCCAGGCCGGGCGGAATTGGATCGCACGCTGCCCATCGTGCGCGCACGCCAACCGGGACAAGAGCGGCGACAATCTCGCCATAGCGGTCGAGGAACCAAGAAAGTACATTTGCTGGGCCGGGTGCTCTAAGGAAATGATCCGGGAGGCGCTTGGCCGGCCAATTACGCAGAAGAGGTACGCATGAAGAAGACCAATCCCTTGCTGCGGCTGACCCTTCCGTCCGCCGCGGTGCAGCGGCTTCGCAAGTCTGGGATCTATTGCACTCCCAGCATCACCATAGAGTTTCAGCAGGCAACGAAACGCCACGTTCTGCGAGGCCGGGAATCCGGCGGAGCAATTAAGGAATTCGGCCATTACGTCAGCTTCTGCGGAGGGGGCGGAGAGCGCCTGCCATGGTTTGTCCGCCCCGACTCCCTGACGAGCAACGGTGACCACGCCATTGTCCTGGCTCCCGTGCTGGTGAGCGTCGAGGCGCTCCGGGTCAATCACACATACGAGTTGCTAATTGCACGACATGAACTGAGGGCGGAAAAGGAAGGGGCGCGTCCTCGGATTTCGTCGCAACTGGTGTTTCGGGGCTGGCAGGGGCAACTGCCGCTCGATCTGGTGGAGAAAGATCGCTCGGTCGCGGGAAAGATCGCGCCCGAGTTTTTCACCAGGGCAGGTGAAGCTCGACAACTACCGGCGCAGTTTGTGGAGGCGGTACAGGCGGTCACAGCAGCCGCTGAGCTGTCTTTTTTGTTCCCATTCTCACTTTCTCATCAAGCCTCAGTCGTCGTCGTCGTCGTCCTGCACCTGTAGTCTTGCCAAATGGGAAGGATAGTTTTGCCACTGATGCTTCGGTGGACGGCGATATTGGCATCGAAACCAGTCCAGTGACGGCGAACGCCGCAGGGAGCCGACCATGAAACGCGCGAAAGCCGCAACATTGCTGGTCTGCCTATTTGTGGTTTACTGTGTCCTGCTTTCGCAAGGGTTGAAGGCCAGCGCCGCGAGCGCATTCTTCGGAGCGCTTGCAGCGGTACCCCTCACCGTACACATTTATCGGCGGCTCTGGCCGCTACCGATCGAGAGGGATGGCGGAGAACGTGGCCTGCACCGGCACGCCAGTCGAGATGCTGCTGAAGCGGCGTTCGCGCCGGGCAAGGTCGATGCACGCATCGGGCATTCCGACTAAAGGGGCGTCACGACCGAGACGAAACAGCGTCACAAGGGAACAGATTCATGCAGGAATACGACGTAGCCTTGAAGCTGCTGTTGCGCGGGTCGGCCAAGCTCACGATGCGCGAGTTGACCGGAAGCACAGTGGAAACGTGGCTTGATATCGAAATGAGCAAAGTGCAGAATCCCCGGGTGGACCTCCTCGGCGAGACCGCCGAGAAGGGTCTCGTGCACCTCGAATTGCAGAGCGGAAATGATGCGACCATGCCGCTCCGAATGGCGGAGTATTGCCTCGGAGTTTTCCGGTTGTTCGAAAGATTCCCGCGCCAGGTGCTGC
>CAWENG010000010.1:0-9171 GCA_963810515.1 uncultured Acidobacteriaceae bacterium | reverse complement strand
TTGCATGGTGATTACGATCAGTCGCGGCGTTCTGCGCGATGTTGATGGCCAGCGCGGTCTTGCCCATGGAGGGCCGTGCTGCGATGATGATGAGCTCGCCCTTTTGCAAGCCACTGGTCATATCGTCCAGCCTCCCAAAGCCGGTAGGAAGGCCGGTGATCTTTCGGCTGTTTTTGTACAGGTTGTCGATCGAGCCGAAGGAATCGCGGACAATGGTTTCGACCGGCTGCAAGCCCTGGGCCAGTCCGGCCTCGCTCACCTTCAGCAGTTCCGCCTCAGTCGAATCCAGAACCCCGATCGCATCCTCGCTCTGGTCGGCGGCGCGGGCGATGGCGGCCGAGCAGATGCCCATGAGCCGGCGCAGCAGGCTCTTGTCCTTGACGATTCGGATGTAGTCCTCGATGACCGGGCGGCGGGGCAGACCCTCAGTGAGCGAGGCCAGGTAGGCGACGCCACCGACGGATTCGACCTCCTTGTAGCGCGCCAGTTCGTTGGCCAGCGTCACGATGTCCACAGTGCGGCCGGTGTCCATCAACTCGCTCATGCGCAAGAAGATGCGGCGATGCGAGTCGAGCGAGAAGTCTTCGGCCTTGATGACTCCGGCAGCCTCGGCGTGGGCGGCATTGTCGAGCAGGATCGCGCCCAGGATAGTCTTCTCCGCATCCACGTTCGCGGGCAGTCCGGCGTCGAGCGTGAGTTCGGGGACAGTGGCCATATCAGAAGAGTGTAGGACGGATCGAGCCGGAGCGCGCTGTGAAGAAGACGGCTTGAAACTGGAAAAGTAGCAAGGCAGTAAATACCCAGGCCAAACGCTTGAAATGTATAGGTAAGCGGTGCAGCGAGGCGGCCAATCGTTGGCTTAGGTGGTTGCAATTGACCGCGAATGTTGGCTCGGAACGTTGTGTTTCTTCGGGAAGCCGGCGAGCCTGATTATGCGGCGCCGGTTCCGCTGTCCGTCTTGCTCCTCATGAACCCTCGCACCACAAGAGAGATCCCAAAGGCGATCAGAATGGTTCTGAGCATCAGCTGGATGTTGTAGGTCCATGAGAGAAAGGCCAGCGCAACGAAGATGCCGATCGCGGTAACCTCGGCGAGGACTGCGGCGAGCCATTGCGGCTGCGCGGCCGAGGCAGGCAGACCGGCTCGCAGACGGGGCACGAGGCGCGGTACGGCATGCTTGTACGCGGCGTAGGGCTCGCCGAGCTGTGCGGCGAGGAATGCTTCTTCGCCGAGGATGAGGCGCAGGTAAAGGACAGCAATCAGGACCGTGGTAAACAACGCGCCGCTGGGCGGCATAAGAAGCGAGATGGCGGCCATCATGAACCAGCCGCCAACGTAGAGGGGATTGCGCATATAGCGGTACGGTCCGGCGGCCATCACGCCGCCTCCCTGCATCTGCCCGTGGTGCACAATGCTGTATCCGAGGTAGGCCGCGCCCCATACGCGCAACACAGCGCCAACCGCGGCGGCGAGCGCTCCCAGGACAATCACGATGGGCGTGGCAGCGGTGAAGCTGACAAGGCCCAGCCGGCTGATCTCAAGCGCCAGCCACTCCAGTGTCGAGACGCGCCGCCCCAGATCGAATGCCCCAAGCCAGGGCGCCCAAAAACCAAGGAAGACGATGACGATTTGAATAACCATGCGAAAACGAAATTCGATTGCGCTGGCTTTCATGCCGTTCTCCGCCGGGGGGTTCCCTGTCAAGACTACGCGATTGGGCTAGAGCGGAACCAGAGTAAGTGTGCCCTCGCGTTAAGTCGTGAAATGTGGCATTTTCTTGAGGAAAAAGCCACTTGGCTGGAGTGCTTCCGGGATACATCTGCTCTAGTTCCGCTTTAACGCGCGTGCCAGCGTCCCGGCCTGATCGCGCATTCGCCGGTATTGGCGTAGAATTCTGAATTATTCGCAAATTCCAGAAATGGACGGCGCTGCTGTGGGCAGCCGACAAGGGCCAGGCCGAAGCGGCACAATTGTTGAATGCCGACGGCGCCAATATCAATGCCAAAGGCGATAGGGATTTGACCGCGCTCAGTCTGGCCCAGACGGAAGGCCATCCGGCGGTGGTTAAGCTGCTCCAGGATCGCGGAGAGAAACGATGATGCAAACGGCTCCATTTCCAGGATTTACGCCCATTTTGAGATCGTTGAAGTTGAAAGTTGGCGGCTTTTTCGGAAAGAAGAAGCCACGTAAGGAGACGGATATGAAGAAGGCATTGCCGGCGTTTGTCCTTTTCGCCGTTGTTTTCTCGTTGAGCGCGATGGCAGCGGGCCAGACCGCGGCACCGAGCCTTGGCGATCAACTGTTTGACGCCGTGCAGAAGGGCGACGCCACGGCTGCCGGGCAATTGCTCGATCGGGGCGCAAACGCCAACGCTCAGGATTGGACAAGCGAGACGCCATTGATTATGGCCTGTGCGACGGGCCATGCGGATGTGGTCAAGCTGCTGCTCGACAAGGGCGCCAAAACCGACACCAAGGACAATCGTGGCGAAACGGCGCTGCATTTCGCGGCGATGACCGCCGAAATCGAGGAGGCGAAGCTGCTGCTGGACAAGGGCGCGGGGATCGACATTGTAGATGGGGACGGCTTCACCCCGCTGATGCGGAGCATCGCATCCGGCTCGCCGGATCTGGTGAAGTTGCTTCTGGACCATGGAGCCAATGTCGAAGCCAAGGACAGCAATGGATTTACGTCGCTGATGGCGGCCTCAGGCGGCGGGCAGCTTGAGATGGTTCAGGCGCTCGTCGATCACGGCGCGAAAGTGAACGACAAAAGCCGCGATGGAACTACAGCTTTGAGTCTAGCCATCAGCCAGAAGCATTCCGACGTCGAAGCACTGCTGCGGGCCAAAGGCGCGCAATAAGGCATTTTCACAGTTCTACTTCTCCTCGACCTTGGCGCCTGAGGGAATATCCACCTTGAACTGGCTGTCGGGAAGATCTACATTCTCCTCGACTTTTTCGACCGTCAGCACAAGCTGAAGCCCCTCTTGCGGCCGCTTGATCGTCACGGTGGAAGGAAACTTTCCGGCGTCGAAGTCGGCGTAGTGGCCATAAGTGACTTGTGTCTCGAGGTTGCCGCTGCCGTCATAAATATCCTGGTCATAGGGCAGCATGTCATCGCGATGAAGTGTGATGACACGCACCGCTTGTATCTCGCTGCCCGCCTTGGGCCGCATGATGTTCAGGATATATTCCGGCATGGTGAATAAGTGTTTCTTCGCGACGTCTTCAACCGTCTCTATGTCGTTTGTCATCATGTACTCGTTATCCGGGTCAAGGCCGCGCACGACGAGCGAGTTCAGGAAAAAGTCCGGGCGCAGGTTTTCCCACTGGTTCGCCGATTTTTTCTTGACTGTATTTGAGCCCTCGATGGCCAGATTCTTAGAGGGAATGACCAACGTGAAGCGAGTGCCATCGCTGGCCATGTCGAAGATCTTGACGCCAAAATAGGTGCCCGCGACGCGTAGCATTTTCGGTTTGCGCATCAGAATAAATCCGCGGCAGGAGGGATAATCCTTTTCCAGGCCTTCGGAGGGATTGAGTGCGGTGGCCTTGATCTCAACGGTTGCCGTGAGCGAATTCAACGCGTTCCAGCGCTGGTTGATCTGGGCCACCAGTTGCTCTGGGGTTGCCGATTGGACCAGCGATGGCGCTTTGGGCACGGGCAGATGCCGCGTGGTGGGGAGGATATTGCAGCCCGATAGCAGGAGCGGAAGCGCCAGGGCCGCGGCGCAGACGAGACGATCGACGGATCTCATCGCTGACCTGCCTTTTTCTGCGCGCGCCGGTAGGTGGCGACGTTGCGGTTGTGCTCATCCAAAGTGGCGGCAAAGAGCGAATGGCCCTGAGCGTCGGTTCCGGCGGCCACAAAATAAAGATAATTCGTTTTGGCCGGATTCAAGGCTGCGCGCAACGACGGGGCGCCGGGATTGGCCACCGGACCCGGCGGCAAACCGGGATGCAGATAGGTGTTGTAGGGGGTATCGCGGGCCAAATCGCTCTCGTAAATCGCGCCGCGCCACTTGCCGGTCAGTTCCAACCCGTAGATCACCGCGGGATCGGTATTGAGCGGCATCTTTTTGGCAAGGCGATTCTCAAAGACGCTGGCCACAAGCGGGCGCTCCGCATCCACTGCCGTCTCGCGCTCGACCAGCGAAGCCATTGTGACCACCCGATGCGCGCTCTCCTTTAATCCCAGTTGCGCGGCCACCACGCGGAACCGCCGCACCATGGCAGCGGCAATTTGCCCTGCGGTAACTGTCGGCGAAAAACGGTAGGTATCGGGAAACAGGTAGCCCTCCAGGCTCACCGCTCCGGGATCCATATCCGCCACCAGATTCTTCTGGCTCATCGCCGCGTCAAGAAAACTCTGGCGTGTGCCCAGCCCTACCTGTTCGACGCGTGTTGCAATGTCGAAGATGTTCGCTCCTTCCGGCACGGTCAAGGTGAGGGTAAATACGTCACCGCGCGCAATCCGCGCATACACTTCGGTGACCGGCGCAGGGTGGTCGAAGCGGTAGACGCCGGCCTGAAGCGTTCCATGCCGGAACCAGCGCAACACGTCGAAGGCATAGCGGCTGCGCACCACGCCCGCCGCTTCCAGCTTGCGGCCGATGGCAACTGCGGAAGAGCCGGGCGTCACGTTGACGAATCTCTCGGTCTCAGGCCCATAGGGCGCGAGCACCAGCCATGCCGCCGCACCTGCCCCAAGCAAGAACAGAACCAGAACAACCCCAAAGGCTCGCGCCGCGCCAGAACGCTTCTTCTTCCTGCTCCTTCTTTTGCGGCTTGCCATTCCGTTATTCTTTACCCTTCAATCTCTTAGGACGCGGAGTTGCCCTGGGAACTTCTCTATCTTCGATTGTATCGGGCGCAAGCTGGCTGCCGACGCTTAGAATCCGGCACGAAGCCGTAAGCTGAATGAAGGGAGCAGCACATTGGAAGCGAGCGCACCTTTGCGCTATCTAGGCCTCGACGTCGGCAGCCGCCGCATCGGCGTGGCCGTCTCGGACGAGCTAGGGCTGACAGCACAGCCGGTGCTGACTCTGGAGCGGCGGAGCAACCGGCGTGAGGATCTCCGCTCGCTGGCGCGGCTCTGCCGGCGGTTTGAGGTGGCGGGGATTGTGGTGGGCAATCCCGTGCATCTCTCCGGCGAGGTGAGCCCGCAGGCGGCAAGAACGCAGGCATTTGCCGCGGAGCTGGGCGAATTGACCGGCTTGCCTATTCACCTTTGGGATGAGCGGCTGACCACTCGCGAGGCGCACAAGATCCTGTATGAGGCCGGGCACGAGCGGCAGAAACACCGCAAAGTGGTGGACCAGGTGGCGGCGACGCTAATACTGCAGTCGTTTCTCGATGAAAACAGGGAACAAGGGAACGAGGGAGCAAGGGAACAAGAAAGAAACTGACCCTCGCGCGAAATGCCACGATTAGTTTGCTCTGTTGCGCTCTTGCTGCCTCGCTCCCTGCCTTATAATGAAGGTTCAAGGTACGCTGATTTTTCGCGGTTGGAGCACCCTCGCTCCCCGCTACCGGACTACGGATGCCCGAACACATCAAAAAAAAGCTTCTCGAGGAGATCCAGCAGCTTGAGTACGAGCTAACCCCCGAGCTACCGGCTGAGATCAAGAAGGCCAGAGCCATGGGAGATCTGTCGGAGAATGCCGAGTATCACATGGCCAAGCAGCGGCAGGAGTTTGTGAATGCCCGGCTGGGCCAGCTGAAGAGGCGGATGGGGGAGCTTTCGCTCGTCAATCTGGCAAACATTCCCAAGGACAAGGCCGGATTCGGGTCGACGGTGGTGGTTTACGACTCCACCAAGGACGAAGAGATTGTCTACCGCCTGGTGACCAGCGAGGAGTCCGACGTTTCGAAGGGGCTGATTTCCACCACTTCGCCCATTGGCCGCGGGATTCGTGGGCAAGAAGGTGGGCGACGTGGCCACCATCGTGACGCCCAACGGCAAGCGCGAACTGGAGATCCTGAAACTCACCACGATTCACGACGAAGCCGGCGACGACGCGGATGAAGCCGCGCCCGGCACAGCACAGTAGCAAAGAACCAGTTGCTAGCTTTTAGCCTCTAGCTGCTGGCTCTTTTCGCTCGGCGACAAATGTGGCTCACGCAGAGCGAGGCTAGAGGCTAGGAGCTAGTAGCTTTCATGACTTGGACCAGCGCCTTTGGCCGTGGCTGCGGATGGCTGCTGGACCGCATCGTGCATGGGCTGGCGCTCACCCGCATCTCTCCCAACGTGCTCACCTTCATCGGGCTGGTGATCAATATCGCCGCCGCATTTCTGTTTGGCCACGCCAACGCCGCCAACGGCGACCGCATGTTTTTCTTCGCGGGCCTGGTCATCTTCGGCGCCGGCATCTTCGACATGGTGGACGGCCGCGTGGCGCGGCGCAACAACAAGGTGACGGTCTTCGGCTCGTTTTTCGATTCGGTGATCGACCGCTACTCCGACGTGGTGCTGTTCTTCGGGCTGCTGGTCTACTACGGGCGCATCAACCGCTTCCGCTACGTGGTGCTGGTGGCGTTTGTGATGGTCACGTCGCTGATGGTCAGCTACACGCGCGCGCGCGCCGAGGCGCTGATCGGGCAGTGCAAGGTGGGCTTCATGGAGCGGCCGGAGCGCATCGTGCTCATCCTGCTGGGCGCGCTGTTCAACCACTGGGGCGCAATGGCTCCGGTGCTGTGGGTACTGGCCGTGCTCTCGACCATCACCGTCGTTCACCGCATCGTATACACCTACCAAAACACCAAGCACCTGGCGCCGCTGAGCTGAAGCACCGTGCGGGTTAGCCAAGTGCATATCTACTTGTTTGCGTTCTTGGCTCAGCGCGAAGGCCGAAATCTGCTGTATTCTCTGGCAGTTGGGGTAAAGTGATACGGTAGTGGCAGATTTCTGTGGGGAAGGAGGAGAAGCCATGGCCCAGCACCCGTTTCTCAAGTCAATCCGCCCCGTTAATCTGCTCTCCTTCGGACCCAATACGGAGGAGATCGAGCTAAGGCCGCTGAACATCTTGATCGGGCCAAATGGGTCGGGGAAGTCGAACCTGATAGAGATCCTCCGGCTTTTGTGCATGCTGCCAGAGAAAGAGCCCTGGAGCACTGTTCTGGAAACTGGGGGCGCTGACGAATGGCTATGGCAAGGACACCGGGACCAGAGTTCTCGTGCCTCCGTGGCCGCGAAAATCCAGTGGGAAATGCCACACAATGAGAGGTTCGCGAATGAGCCGCTTGTCTATGAATATGAAATCGGCTTAGATAAGTTCCAGACCTTGTTTCAGGTCGCTACCGAATCGGTGCAGATGGCGGATCGCAGCGATGATTATCATGCCTTGAACACCTCTTTCGTAAGACGTGGCACGCAAGGGCAGTTGCAAGCTCGAAACACCTCCCGAAACGAACCGTCATCCCGTTTCGATTTGATTCCGGACCGTTCAATCTTGTCGCTGATCGCAGACCGCCAACTGTTGGAGGCAGGCATCGGAGGCAGCCTGCCCGAAATCATCGATATCCGCGACTTTTTCGATAAATTTGAGTTCCATCAAGATTGGGAATTTGGGGTTGACTTATCTGCTCGTGATCCTGTCCTTGGTGGCCAGCGCGTGGACAGGCTTGAGGAAAGTGGGCTGAATCTGGCCCAAATGGTTGCTCACTTCAAGGGCTTCTATCGACCGACATTTGAGCGCATGAATGAGCTCATGTCGAAGTTCTCTGGAGATTTCAAATCGCTGGATGTGCGTCTGTATGGAGCGAATCTTCAACTGGCGATTCAGGAAGAAGGTGGCTTCGCTACCTCAGCGTATCGTTTGTCAGATGGAACTCTGCGTTGGATTGCGCTTTTGACGATCTTGCTCAACCCGAATCCCGCGCCTGTAACTTGTTTGGATGAACCCGAACTAGGCTTGCACCCCGACGCCATTCACGTGCTCGCCGACCTATTGGTCGATGCCTCCACCCGCACGCAGCTGATTGTCACAACGCACTCCGACGCCCTGCTCGACGCGTTTACCGAGACGCCGGAAGTGGTTTGCGTTTGCGAAAAAGTCGAGAGCTCCACAATGATCCAGCGGCTGGACAAAGAGCAACTGAAGATCTGGCTCAAGGATTATTCGCTTGGACATCTCTGGATGAGCGGCGAGATTGGGGGAAATCGCTGGTGAGCGTGAAAGTGTACGTTGAAGGCGGTGGCGGGCGAGAGAATAAAGACGCCTCAAAGCGGTGCAACGAGGGGTTTGCCAGCTACTGCCAGAAACTTGCTCCTGCAAAGCGGCAGCCGAAATTTGTGGCCTGTGGTGGGCGCCAGGAGACCTTTGATCGTTTCAGCACAGCCGTTCGGAACGGCCAGACAGGCGAGGTCTTTGTTCTTTTGGTCGACGCTGAAGGACCGGTGAACTCCGAAGCTCCTGTTACCTCCGCTACTGCCGCTGAGCACCTTCACAACAGAGACGGTTGGGATTTCCCCGCGATTAACCACCACAAAGTCTTTCTCATGGTTCAAGCCATGGAATCGTGGTTCCTTGCCGATAGGGAAGCCCTGGCCAACTTCTATGACGGCGGTTTCCTGGCTAACAGCCTTCCCGGCAGCCCCAAAAATGTCGAGGCTGTCCTCAAAGACGACCTTGAGCCTAAATTGAAGCATGCGTCCGAACCGACCAAGACCAAGGGCGAATACCACAAGGTCAAGCCCCCGAATCTGAGCTTGGGTTTGGGCCAATTGGCGGTTGATACCGCGCGTATTCTGCCGCTGATAAGGATGTAGCCCAACAAGGCCACTGCCAGCACGCCCAGAGCACCAATGATGATCGTCATCCGGCGCAGATAACTTTGCGCAACCTCGTAGCGCTGGCTGGCTAGATTGATATGCAGTCGCATCAGGATGACAATGCTCCCATGACGCCGGCGAGCGCTTTCTTGCTCACGCGCGCAACTGTGCCCATGGTGGTCGTAGCTGTTAGATCTTCCACTCGCACATTCGTAGTCGAGCTCAAGGCTGCCTGAAGTCCGTTAGCATCCTCAACCCCGGTGACCAGCATGCGGTCCACGCCTACCCGTAACGGTCTTCGAAGTAAACCAGCGAAGCTATTGACATCGTCGACCAACGACTCGCCGGTGACGGCCGCTCCGCCATTGTCGAGTGCGCGGTAAAGCAGCAGCTGAT
>CAWENG010000009.1:0-149117 GCA_963810515.1 uncultured Acidobacteriaceae bacterium | reverse complement strand
GCTCTGAACTGTGACTCTTTCCTGAATCACAGCCTAACCCACGGTCAGCGCATTGGACCGGTCACTCCATGATGACTAATTAGATGGCGGCTGGCTCAACCGGTGGATTCACCACTTATTCGCCGTTTCGTGCTGCCTGCGCATCAAACCGGATATGCGTTGGAGGTCTAGGAAACAACCATGAAGATACTGTGGATGGGAATACCAGCGCTGATTTGCGCCGTCTCGGCAACTTCGATTGCGCAACCCCCTTTGCCCGGTACCGGCATCATCGGCATAGCCCACATCGCATATCGCGTCAGCGACCTCGACCGCGAGACTGCCTTCCTGGGCAAGCTCGGCTATGAAAAGTCGTTCGCCATGACCAGCGGCAGCAAAACCATGGAGGTCTTTATAAAAATCAACGACCGCCAGTTCATCGAGCTCTATCCGCAGACCGATCCCTCACAGCCCCTCGGTTTTATGCACGTCTGCTACGAGGCCGGCGATCTGAACGCGCTCGAGAAGTACTACGATTCCGAAGGCCTCAAGCCCTCGCCCGTGCGCAAAGCGGCAGCCGGAAACATAATCTCGTCCATGAACGACCCCGACGGACGCGTCACCGAGTTCACCCAGTACATGCCCGGATCGCGCCACACCCTCGACAGGGGAATGCACCTCGGCGAGCGCCGCGTCTCCACCGAACTGCTGGGGTTCGAGCTACCGGTAAGGGACGGGGCTGCCGAGAAGGAATTCTACGCCGATTTGGGGTTCGAGGCGGAGATGATGAACGGAAACGTCCGCCTGAGCGCGCCCGGAGCGCCGGATTTACACATCGAATTACACCCGGCTCGTCCCGGCTCGCTGCCGCAATTGCTTTTTCCCGTCCCCGATGCGCGCAAAGCCGCAGGCGAACTCAAGGACGCAGGAGTAAGAGCGGATCGGGACAACAAGCTGCTCTTCGTCCACGATCCCGACGGCAACATTTTTGTGTTTCTTGAGACAAAATGAATCCCTGAGCAAATAACAGGCTTCAGGGTCTCCGACCGCTTGTTGCAGTCGCCGAACAGGATGGCGAAGCGCGCAGGATCAGCGCAACAAAAACCACCCACCGGCAGTGCGGGGGTTAACAGCGTCACTCCACATCAGAGCTGATTCATGTTCTGGAGGAACTCGGCGTTGTTGCGGACTTTTTCCAGGCGGCTGATCAAAAGTTCCATGGCTTCGACGGGCGAGAGCGGATTGAGCACGCGGCGCAGGATGAAAACGCGCTGCAGGTCTTCCTTGGGAATGAGCAGCTCTTCCTTGCGGGTGCCGCTGCGCTGGATGTCGATGGCCGGAAATACTCGCTTATCGACGAGCTTGCGATCGAGGATGATTTCCATGTTGCCGGTGCCCTTGAACTCTTCAAAGATGACTTCGTCCATGCGGGAGCCCGTATCGACAAGAGCCGTCGCGATGATGGTGAGTGAGCCGCCTTCCTCGATGTTGCGGGCGGCGCCGAAGAAGCGCTTGGGCCGCTGCAGCGCATTGGAGTCGACGCCGCCGGATAGCACCTTGCCCGAGGGCGGAACGATGGTGTTATAGGCGCGCGCGAGGCGGGTGATGGAGTCGAGCAGAATGACGACATCGCGCTTGTGCTCGACCAGGCGCTTGGCCTTCTCGATGACCATTTCGGCCACCTGCACGTGGCGGGCGGCGGGCTCGTCGAAGGTGGAGCTGATGACCTCGCCCTTCACGGAGCGCTGCATGTCGGTGACTTCTTCGGGGCGCTCGTCAATAAGCAAAACGATAAGCACCACCTCAGGGTGGTTGGAGGTCACCGAGTTGGCGATGGACTGCAGCAGCATGGTCTTGCCCGTACGGGGCGGCGCAACAATGAGGCCGCGCTGGCCTTTGCCCACGGGGGTCAACAGATCCATCACGCGGCCGCTGATGCCCTCGCGCACAGTCTCCATCTTGACGCGTTCCTGCGGATAGAGCGGCGTGAGGTTGTCGAACAGGATTTTGTTGCGCGTCTCTTCGGGCGACTCGAAGTTGATGGCCTCGATCTTGACCAGCGCAAAGTACTTCTCGCCCTCGTGGGGCGGGCGCACGTTGCCGCTGATGGAGTCGCCCGTCTTGAGGTCGAACTTGCGGATCTGCGACGGCGACACGTAAATGTCGTCGGGGCCGGGCAGATAGTTGTAGTCCGGCGAGCGCAGGAAGCCGTAGCCGTCGGGCAAAATCTCCAGCACGCCCTCGGCGAAGATGTGGCCCTCTTTTTCGCTCTGGGCCTGAAGGATCTTGAAGATCAGATCCTGCTTGCGAAGGCCGCTGGTCCCCGGAATCTCAAGAGAGCGGGCGATGCGGCTTAATTCCGTGATGTTTTTTTCTTTGAGTTCTGCGATTGTCATTTTCACCTGCACGAAGGCGGGATTTGTTCGGTAGGAATGCGGAGGGGGAATAGGAAAAACCGGATAGGCATTCAGAGATCCAGCCGGCGCGAACCGATCTTACGTGATTTTCCGCAGAATCTGCGCTCTTTCTTGCCTTTGTCCGCCTTAGCGGACCGGCGCTCCCTGCCAACCGCCCTTACCTGACAGTCGCGGCTTCGGCTTGCGGGAGTTTGCAGAAAATACTGTGAATTATCCCCCAAAAATTATCTGGAGTTGGAGAACGCCGGGAAACAGTTGCCATTACGATGGGAAGCAGCATTGAAACTGCGGCCTGAACCAAAATTGTAGGTTGCGAGGCTGTTATGCCGCGCGACGCCGTTCCACCGGCTGGGCAGCAGACGCCTGCACGGCCGCCTCGGCTTCAGGATTGGACGATTCGAAACGGCACAAAACTTCGTTGGTTGTATCCTGCAGCCGCGTGTTCGGCTTGTGAAGCTTACGCGTTGCCTTGCTTGCCAACTGGCAGAGCTGATAGCGATTGTTCACCTGAGAAAGGGCCTTGAAAACAAGATCGGAACGCATTGCGGTCTCCTTCTTTTTGGGAATGCTTGCTCTGGAGAGCGGTGTTGCGCCACCAGAACGGGGGAAGCCGATACAATCTAGGGCTGTCCCAAATAAATACATCCATCTCTTAGACGCAATTCCTTGTCCCTGAGCGCAAGATATTCAGGGAACCAGAGACGCTATGAAGTGGACGCCAGCCTCACAGAATAGGCAATTTACGCACCGAATGTCGTTCTAGCTATTCCAGGGAAACCTCAAAAACGGGCCCAAGGCATCAACGGACATCGCTCAAAGGTATGATGCTGGAAATAGCTGACGGGCTCACCCGGCGCAACGTACTACCTGCCCTCTGTGGATGGCTCTTTAGACTGTATAACCAACCTTTGTTCGGGTCAATAGTTATTTCGAGGAATTTTCAGTGTTGTTCCCGGACTTTCGAGATCTATTCCCAGGAGTCCCAGGATGAAACGCAACCGGGGGCATGTTGCCATTAACTTATTTTTTATCAGTCAGATGTGGGCGAGTTCCATTAGAGGCTATAGCGACGCCCAAGCCGGTCCGGGGCCGCGAAAAGCCTTGCCGGGGCCAGCTGAGTTATTTGGCGCCGCTTGCGCCAGGCCAAGGCCGTCCGTCCGGATCGCTGAAGGGCACGCGTCCATCCCTGCCAATGCCGGAAGGCGGACGTCTCATGCCGGCGGCTTGCTTTGGAGCAGCAAAGACGGCGTCGAGGCGGAACATCCAGAGCAGGAGCATGCCTACAAACGGAATTGCAAACAGGAATGTGTCCCAACCGGTTTGAATAATGCTGTCGTGCACCGCCGCCTCATCTTTCCCTAGCGTGAGAATTTGCTCATACAGTCTATTCGTCTATCGGTCAAAGAATAGAAACCATTCATAACCCAAGGTAATCATGGTGTTGGTAAGAAAGTGAATAGACGCAGACAAGTGCGGGGTCCTCGGACGCTGGAAATTCGACTTTATGCCCAATAGCTGCGATCGAGGGTGCGGTACTGGATGGCCTCGGCCAGATGGGCGACGGTGAGTGTGTCGGCGCCCGCGAGATCGGCGATGGTGCGGGCCACTTTGAGGATACGGTCGTGGGCGCGCGCGGTCAGGCCCTGCTGCTGCATAGCGCGCTCCAGCAGGCGCTCGGCGTCGGCGCCGAGTTCGCAGTAGGCGCGAATCTGCCGGGTATTCATCTGCGCGTTAGCATAGATCTTTTCCTTGGTTTTGGAGAAGCGCGTGCGTTGACGATCTCTTGCGGCCATCACGCGGGTGCGAATCTGGGCCGAGCCTTCGCTTGCGGCGCCGCCGCGCAGTTCTTTGTACTGCACGGCAGGAACCTCGATGTGGATGTCGATGCGGTCGAGCAAAGGGCCGGAGATTTTGGCCACGTAGCGCTGGATCATGGGCGGAGTGCACATGCACTCGCGCGATTTGTCGTTGAAGTAGCCGCAGGGGCAGGGATTCATGGCCGCGGCGAGCATGAAGCGTGCGGGAAAACTGAGCGACATGGAGGCACGCGCGATGGTGACGGTGTGATCCTCGAGCGGCTGGCGCATGACTTCGAGCACATTGCGGGGAAATTCGGGCAGCTCGTCGAGGAAGAGCAAGCCATTGTGCGCGAGCGAAACCTCGCCGGGGCGTGGCACGACGCCGCCACCGATGAGACCGGCGTCGGAGATGGTGTGGTGGGGCGAGCGGAAGGGCCGCTGGGTGACCAGGCCAGCGCTGGAGTCGAGCACGCCGGCGACGGAGTGAATCTTGGTGGTTTCGAGCGCCTCCTCGAAGGTGAGCGGGGCGAGAATGGAGGGCAGGCGTTTGGCCAGCATGGTTTTGCCTGAGCCGGGCGGGCCGATCATGAGAATGTTGTGGCTGCCTGCAGCGGCCACTTCCAGGGCGCGCTTGGCCGTCTGCTGGCCGCGCACATCGCAAAAGTCTACGGTGAAGTGCTGCAGCTCGCCGAGCAGTTTTTCTGTGGCCACGCGAACAGGCTCGCGCTGGATCACGCCCACGACCGCGGTGTTGAGCAGCTCCAGGACGTCGAGGAGCGAAGAGACAGGATAGACGTTGACGCCTTCGACAACGGCGGCTTCAGCGGCGTTGGCGGCGGGCAAAATCAAGTTTGGAATGCCTTTTTCGCGGGCGAGGATGGCTATCGGCAACATGCCGGGAATGGGCCGGACGGTGCCGTCGAGTCCGAGTTCGCCCACGAGGAGGAAACGGCTGAGATCGTTGGTGCGGAGCGCTCCGTACGCGCCCAGGATACCGACGGCGATGGGAAGATCGAATCCCGAGCCTTCTTTTTTCAGGTCGGCGGGCGCAAGGTTGATGGTGATGAAGGTGGGCGGAATCAGGTAGCCGGAGTTCTTTATTGCGGCGCGGACGCGGTCGCGGCTTTCGCGGACGGCGGCGTCGGGCAGGCCCACGGTGTGAAAGTGGTCTTCGTTCGAGACCACGCCGCTATAGTCCACCTCAACATCGATGAGGTTGGCGTCGATCCCGTAGACGGCGGCGCTGAGGGCCTTGAAGAGCATGATTGACGGTGTCGAACCAACACCGCAGAAGCGGGAGAACAAATCCTACAGGCAGAATTGAAGGCAATCCGCTATTTTCTGTGAAGCCTTAACGTGTGGCAGCTCCTTAGGAACATAGTACACAAGAATACCGTTGTGGAACCGCTTTAGGTGCGATCGGCCTCTTGTACCGGCTCGACTGCCTCCTCCGACTTCGCGGGAGTTGACGCTCTCGGCAGCGGAAACTTCCGGGCAAGTCGTTCCTCGAAACAGTTCGTTTGCTCAACCCAAAGTTGCATTGTTGGGGAGAGCCACCCAATGGCTTCCAAGGTTTCCCGGTAGCATTCGGCAACGGTTTTGCTTCTTGCGATGATGCGCTTGTGGTGTGCGATTCGATTGCGAAGCGTCTTTATATCCAAGAGCCGGCTGTAAACTGCTCTGCGATTCAGCTTCAGGGGGAAAATCCTTCGAAGGAAGGGGCCCCAAAGTGTTCGGTCGTATTCGCTCGAAAAGAGCCGCACCCAGAACCCGAAATTTAACTCCGCAACGATGCGTGCAGGCGTAACAATCGGGGGCTCGTCCTCGATTGCTCTTCTCGCCTCCCTCAGGGCCTCTCTTTCGCCTTGCCCCGTTACCAAGAGATCGTTTTCGAGCCACGCCTGCCCGTGGGTCTTGCTTAGAGATAGGTGAATTGCGTTTCTGAGTGTGATTTCGAATCCCTGGACGACCCCGTATAGGGCCTCAGAAAGCTCGGTATTTCGCTCGTAGAGGCGGATAGCTCGTTCGGGTATCGCCTTCGTCTTAGCAAGGTAGGCTGCAAGGCGCTCAATGGATATGTACTTCTCTAATGCTTCCAGTGCCGCCGTTTCGTATGTGAACTTTGTCTTGGGGTTTGCCATCTGTCTGATGATAAAACGGATATGCGTCTTCAGCTTGACACGAATTATGCGTTGCGATATTCTTTTGTCGTAGGCTTTGTTGGCCGCTGCTTGCATGCCTTCAAAGCGCCAGGCACACCTAAAAGGTCACCCTCGGGTGGCCTTTTTCAATTGACCTCGCAATTTGATCCAGCATAGAGCGCCTCAGGTGTGATCGGTGGGAAAGGCGCCAACGGATTCGCCGGGCGCGACATTCTGGCCGGCTAAAACAATGGCGTGGGTGCCAATGAGCGCGCCGTCGCCGATAACCGTTGGCTGAAGCCGGACCTTCCCGTAGTGTGCGGCATCGTGGGAGTAGGAAAAGATGCGCGAGTATGAGCCAATGACAGCATTGTTTCCGATGGTGATGCCGCCGCGGTCGTTGAGCAGCGCGTGCTGATGAATGGCGACGCCGTCGCCAATCGACAGGTTGTAACCGTAGACAAGGTCAATGCCGTGGTGGATTTTGACCCCCGTACCGAGATGCTCAAAGATGTGACGCCCCAGCATGCAGCGGAAGCGCAGACCCAGCCAATGGTTGAGGCCTAATGGCGAGCGGTCGAACATCTTCCAAAACCAGAGGAGGGGTTTGAGCCGCGCAAAGCGCTCGCGATCGGCCTCGGGATAGTGTTCGGCCTCCATGGTCACATTCTCAGGGTCGAGCGAAAGGCTCACGACGTTGCCCGGCAGCTCGGAAGTGAGCGTGAGATTGAGCTTGCCGCCGTGCGGACGACCGAGAAAAAGCTGGTAGAGCTGGTCGCGCACGATTTCGCCACGGCGCTGCGCAGAGCAGTGACGCAGGAATTCCTCGTCGAGAAAGCGGATCCAGCGGCGGTAGATTTCCTCCGCCTCTGGCGCGGGATGGGGAACATAGCCGGAATCGTTTGCCATGACTCTTCGACGATAAACCAGGGAACGGGAAACAGGGAACAGGGACTAAGGGACTGAGGGGCTAAGGGACTAAGGGACTAAGGGGCAGAGGGACTACTGCTTTGCTCGAATCGACTTTATCAGCGCGCCCAGAAGCCTGCCTACATCGTTACAAAGGGTCTCGGCTGATTGAAGATTCTGAGTTGTGCCAAACCCCAGGTTTTTGGCGATTACGATTTGTGTTTCAAGCTCCGAACAGGACCCGCGAGCATGTCCGAGAAACTGTACATACTCGCCCTTGGTCGAGCGACCGTAACCTTCCGCGACGTTGCTCGCAATAGATACGGAAGCTCTACGCATCTGGTTGGTTAGGCCAAAGCGTTCGGATTCGGGAAACTTTGAGGTCAGCCTATAAACGTCGGTTGTGAGTTCGATGGATCGCTGCCAGACGACCAAATCTTTGAATGATTGCCCCATCGTCCTTATCCTCAGTCCCTCAGTCCCGAGTCCCTTAGTCCCTGTCTTACGCTTTACCTTTTGCCCTGAAGGGTCTTGGGGTTCACGCCGGTTTTTTTGGCGGTGCGGCGGGCGGCGATGGCGTGCATCTCTTTGCCCCAATGCGAGCGGTTGATGCCGATCTGCATCGCCAGATAGAGGATGTTGCTGGTGCCCCAGTAGAGCGCCAGACCCGAGGCATAGTGCCAGAGCATGAAACCGAAGATGACCGGCATCATGAAAGCCATCATGCGCCGCTGCGCGGGATCCATGCCCGGCGAGGGCGTGATGTATTGCGTGAAAAACATGGAGATGATGATGAGGATGGGCAGAATGTGCGTGGGATCGGGCTGCGAGAGATCGGGAAGCCAGAGCCAGTGCGCCTGGCGCAACTCGACCGCGTTGAGCAGCATCCGGTAATAGGCAAAGAAGAGCGGCATCTGCAACAGCATGGGGAGGCAGCCGCCGTACATGTTCACGCCCTCGGTCTTATAGAGCGCCATCATCTCGGCATTCATCTCGCTCTTTTTGGGGTCGTTCATCTTGAGATTGGCGTAACGCTTCTTGATGGCGTCAACCTTGGGCTGGATGCGCATCATCTTCAGCGACGACTTGGTCATCATGATGCGCGAGGGCAGCAGCACCAGAGTGAAAATCGTGGTGAAAAGGATGATGGCCCAACCCCAGTTGGAGATGCCGTGACTCACCATGAAACGCAGGATGATGTAGAGCGGCTTGGCAATGAAGGTCCAAAAACCGAATTCGATGAGCGGCTCAAGGGAGGGCCCGTCGGGCTTCCCGTCGGCTCCCGTCGCATGGATCGAAGACAGGACGCCGGTGGCCTTGGGCCCGGTAAACAAGCGCAGGCGCGTATAGCCACTGGTGTCGCCGACGGCCAGGCCGAGCACGTCGGCCGGAGTCTTCTTGCTGTTGGGATCGCTGGGGTCGGCGGGCAGGTCGATGGTGTTGTGCAGCGTGACTACAGTTGCGCGATCGGGCGCGTCCGGAAGAAAGGCCGAAGCAAAATAAAGATCCATGATCGCCGCGTACTGGAATGGCTGGTTCAGCGTATTGTTCTCGCTCACCTTGGGCCCAAGCAGCGATTCCTCTTTGCCGCCAAGCGACCAGGCAAAGTAAGAGGGCGTGCGTACCTGCGTCCGCAGCATCCCTGACTGCTGGAACTCTTCCATGTCGCCAAGACCTGCCGGCCACTGGACGAGGGCGCGGACGGGCGCGCCATTCTTCATGACCTCGGTTTCCACAGTGACGACGTAACTCGAGTCGAAGCGGAAGGTCTTTTGGGCGTCAATGCCGTTGGCTGCGTAGTGAAAGGTGACCGCCGTGGGCGCCAGGATGAGGCCGTTGGCCGCGGGCTGCGCGCCGGCAACCGTGACCTGGTAAAGCGCCTGATTGAGCTGGGTGGTGAGTGCCGGCTCGTAAGTAAAGAACGAGAGCGGCAGGCCGAACAGCGCCGAGGCCTGCGCCTGCACCATGTCCAGCGGCTTGCCTGCCGAGTCAAAATACTTTTTCAGGATCCAGTGCTTGACCTGGCCGCCGCGATTGGTGAAGACGATTCTGTAGAGCTCATTCTCGACGGTGACACCGGTCTCGATGGAAGCGGAGACCTGTGGCGTAGCAGCGGAGGTTTGCGCGGGCGCCGCGGCAGATTGCGCCTGGCCCTGCGCGGATGGAGCGGCCGGAGCAGCGGGCTGCGATGGAGATTGTGTTTGCGCAGGCGGCTGCGGTTCCGGCTTGGGCTTGGCAAAAAAGTATTGGTAGCCGAGAAAGATAGCCAGCACGACCAACATGAAGGCCATGGTGGAACGCATATCGCCGCCACCACCGCCGCCGCCGGACCCTTGCGTTTGGAGATTGGGATTCTGAATTTCGGGCAAAGGATACTTCCTATCGTTGGGCAAAGGCAGCCAACCGGGCCGCCGCTTCTTCTATGGTAACGGTTGCTGGGGGAACGCACTCGATTTTGCGGTCGGGAGGGGCGCCGGTGCGGGACCGGGGCCGGAGCGGGATTGGGGCGGAACAGGATCCAGGCCTCCGCGAGCAAAGGGATGGCAGCGCAGCAGCCTCGAGACGACAAGCGCGCAGCCGCGCAGTGGACCGTGCATCGCGATGGCTGTGGCCGCATACTCGGAGCACGTAGGCACATACCTGCACCCGCCGGGGCTGATCGTATGCAGCGCCGGCGAAAGCCAGCGGCGATAGAAGGCGATGGTGGCGAGCAGGATGCGCGTCATACTTCCAGCCTACGAGCACTGATCCCAATAGGCCAGGCCCGGGTTCCGGCTGCTCCCGTTATCGCTTCAACCATTGGGCCAAAGTGATTCCCAGCATGGAAATGCATTCCACGTCCAGGAACTGCGATGCATTCTTTTGGAAGAGCAGACTGCAGCTTGCGGGGAATTCCTCGTCGCAATCATTGAAAAGCAGATAAATGGGTACCCGAGGCAGGGCCGGTATTTCATAGGCAAGCCGATAGGACGCCGCCGTTGGAAAAGGTTTACCGCCTAGCCGGCGACAGCAGTCTTCGAGTTCCGCCGGCCGCCCGGTAAAACGTCGAGAGATAGGCATTTCCGCAGCGTTCATAAATCCTGCAGCATGGGGAGCGGCATCCTTGAAATCATTGTAGGTGACCAGTTCATTGGTGCGAGACACGGCGGTTGGGCAGAGCAAAAGATACTGAGACAGAATCACGTTAACGGTGTGATGGGGTTTTTTCCCCGAGGAATCGGCAATGGCTTCAGGCGTGATGGTGAACGGCGTATTGAAAAAATCTATTTCTACGGTTTTCCCGTGCAGCCGGACCCCAAGCAAATCAACTTTGCCGGACCAGTCGCGGGCCGCAATGCGTTCCAAATAGTCCCTGTATATTCTTTCAAATGCAGGCGATTCAGGCATGGATTTACTCACTAGACTAGCTCTCTCGGCTATTCCCGTATCGCTCCACCTCATGCGTGCGTAACCGGGACTTTCTTGATCGTTGCGGCCGGCTTGGCTCCGCGGGCCGCCTCGGCTCCGGCTTGCTCGAGAATACGCACAATCTCTGCCTCAAGTTTTACGAATTCCATCGTGAGCACATTGCGGCGCGGATGGAAAATGAGGTCGAAGCCCGCAGGCAGCAGATCGATATGGCGGCGCAGAGCTTCGCGCATGCGGCGCTTGATGCGGTTGCGCTGGTGCGCCTGGCCCAGCACTTTGCCGACGGTAAGGCCAACGCGCGCGCCAGCCGGAGCGCCGGTAGCCGCGGATTCGAGAGTTTGCGGCGCCAAAAACCAGCTCATGGTCGTGGATTGCCGTTTGCGGCCATTCGCGTAGGCGCGCAAATAGTCGGCATGCTTGCGCAAACGCGCTCCCGCCAAACTTTGGCGCCGGGCCGGCTTGGAATGAGGGTTCATGAAGAAGGCTCGACACGGAACGGCCACATCGCGCAGCACATTCCGTTGCAAGCAGGACGCCTGGAGGAACTCAGTCGCGGTGCCCGGCGCTGACGGACACGCGCTTTCGGCCGACGGCTCGGCGGCGGCTGAGCACGGCTGCGCCGCCATTGGTCTTCATGCGCGCCCGAAACCCGTGTGTTTTCGCACGGTGGCGGCGGTTGGGTTGAAATGTGCGTTTGGGCATGGTTACCCGCTCCTGTTTCTCAAAGAGAATCGTTGTCTTATCAGCAGACTAGAGTATATCGTAGGCGGCGCCTGGAATCCAGCCGAGCGTACTCTCACGATGCGGGAACACAAACAAGAAATGTGGAGCATGATGGAAGAAAGCCACATAAACACAGGACGAAGTGCAAACCTCGGTTCATCTCTCGAGTAACGCTGGTAACCAGCGCGCGAAGTTTCACCAACCGTGGTGCAACTCTTCGCGAGCGCAGAAAAGTTGTGTGAAAGAGAGATTTCAACGGCCTCAAAATGTGCTACTATCGGGACCGTTCCTGAAATATCGGGACTGTTCCTGAAATCTCGCGTCGTGCGTGGCGCGGTTCGCGTTAGGGCTTATTTTCAAACGCCCCGAGGTCGAATCTTGAGGGGCAGACCAGCAGTCTACGGGCATTCGGTCTCGCAACCAGAATGGAGAGCAAGTATCTTTGCTGCCAGTTGAGAGAGCCGTTGCCTGAAGAACGAAATTGACCGCTTGGCGCACCGCCGGCGGAAAGAGCAAGGATTGTACGATGCCATTTGCGACTTCGCCGGCTACGGCACTCAACCCCTGGCTGCAGATTCTCGCCGCGTTAGAGAAGAAGGTGATCCGTCAATCCTTCGAGACGTGGCTTAAGCCCACCCGCTTTAGCCATGCCGCCGGCCGCACGCTTTATGTGCGCGTTCCTTCGCGGGAGTTCCAGCACATCGGCGACCGTTACGGAGACTTGATTCAGGAAGCGATCGATCTGCAAGCGCTGGAGTTCGATGACGTGAGCTTTGTAACGGTGGAGGATGATCCCTCAATTCCGCCGCAGCGCAAGGACGGCGGCTTCGGTCCGGTGTCTTCGCACGCGCCTACGGCGCCGCCTCCCGCTCCATCGCGGACGCCCGAACAGGGGCGCTTCGACTGGTCCACCGCGGCCCAGCTCAACTCGCGCTACACTTTCGAAGCCTTCGTGATCGGCAACGGCAATCAGTTTGCCCGCGCCGCGGCTTTGGCGGTCGCCGAGCGCCCCTCGCGCGCCTACAATCCGCTCTTCCTGTATGGCGGAGTGGGCATGGGCAAGACCCACCTGATGCACGCCATCGGCCACGAAGTGAAGCGCCGCCAGCCTGCGGCGAACATTTGCTACGTGTCGGCGGAAAAGTTCACCAACGAGATGATCAACTCCATTCGCAACGATCGCATGACGAGTTTCCGCGACCGCTTCCGCACCGTGGAAGTGCTGCTGATCGACGATATTCAGTTTATCTCGCAGAAGGAGCGCACGCAGGAGGAGTTCTTCCACACGTTCAACGCGCTGCACGAGAGCATGAAGCAGGTTGTGATCGCTTCGGACCGCCCGCCCAAGGAGTTGACCGAGATTGAGGAGCGGCTGCGCTCGCGCTTCGAGTGGGGATTGATTGCCGACATTCAGCCGCCTGACCTTGAAACCAAAGTGGCCATCCTGCAGAAGAAGGCGGAGAGCGAACAAGTGCAGTTGCCCACGGATGTGGCGCTCTTTGTGGCCTCGAATGTGCGCACCAACGTGCGCGAGCTGGAGGGCGCGCTGGTGCGGCTGATCGCATGGTGCCAGATGAACCACATGGAGATCACGCTGGCCACCACGCAGCAGTGTCTGAAACAGTTCATCGACATGCAGGTGCGCAAGGTCACGATTGAGGCGATTCAGCGCGCCGTTGCCGAGCAGTTTGGCATGAGGGTGAGCGACCTGAAGCAGAAGAACAACTCGCGCAACGTGGTGGTGCCGCGGCAGATCGCGATGTACCTGGCGAAACAGATGACGGAAGCGAGCCTGCCCGAGATCGGGCGCCAGTTCGGCAACAAGCACCACACCACGGTGATGCACTCGATTGGCAAGATCGACGAGCAGCGCCGCACCGACAAGGACCTGCACCGCACCTTGAGCAAGCTGCAGGATACGCTGAACTGCTGAATCAGTGAACAGTGGACAGTGAACGTAACGGGCCGCCGGTGGCGGCCCGTTTGCATCAGTGTGTCGCCAGAGAATGCCGATGGCGGTACACGACGTGATGGCTGATGAGCCATCCAGTGGCGCTGCCCACTAATACATCGGAGGGGAAGTGCGGGTCTTCATTGAAAGATGGCTGCACGGATCAGAGTTGCCGCGGAGGGTCCTTGAGGTAAATCTCCACGTAGTCCAGGTAATTCTGCGCGTATTCCTGGATCAGGGCGCGGTCCTTTTCAGTAAGTTCGCGGCGGAGCTTGGCGGGAACGCCGGCCCAGAGGGTGCGCGGCGGAACCACGGTATTTTCGGCAACGATGGAGCCGGCGGCAATGATGCAGCCCTCGCCGATGCGGCTGTTGTTAAGGACCCTGGCTCCCATGCCAATGACGCACATATCCTCAACCACGCAGCCGTGGACGGTGGCGTTGTGGCCGATGGTGACCCAGTTGCCCACGATGACGGGATAGAGGTAACGTTGGCCGTGGAGGACAGCGCAGTCCTGTACGTTGGAGCAGGAGCCGACGCGGATGGAGTTGACGTCGCCGCGCAGGACGGCGTTCATCCATACCGAGGAGCGCTCGCCCAGGATGACGTCACCGAGGATCTGCGCGGAGGGGTCGATGTAGCAATTGGCGGCGATTTGGGGCGCATGGCCCTGATAGGTTCGGAGCATAGCGATCTCTTTTGGCGGTCTCTTAAGAAAGTTTACCTGCACCCGGCGGAAGCACGCTAGAGGCCATCCCACCTATTGCAGCGGCAAGGGATTCGACCTGTAACGGGAAGCGTTCGAGGCGGCTCTTAGGCAGTACTCCGCTGGAACAGCGAAGACGCCGCCTGACCGATTCCTGGAATTCTTTCATGCGATTGCCGCCTTAGTAATTCCAGAGTAGTCTTTTCCAATCGAAAGATGAGCCTGAAGGTAGCGAAGGGTAGGCGAAGCGGGTTTTGTCCTTTCGTGTTTTGAAATTGATTCATGCTAGCAGCCGGGGCGGAGGGAATGTGGAAATCGCTGCGCATGCCCTTCATGTTCCGATGCCTTGTTCGAGCGATTTCCAAGGTATGTGGGAAGGGCGGAAAACACGTACTATCGTTTTCCGGGCTTTCCACGTACCGCCATTTCCTCCGCCCTTTGTGTCTCCCTTCAGTCCTACGCGGTCAACCGCCAGCGCTCGAACAGTTTTGCTTTGGCCTGTTGCATCCGCCGCGCCGCATCGGTATCGCTGATGGCCGCGGCGACCCTTTCGAGCGCGTTCATACTCAGTCCCCGGCGCAGGTATTGTCCTGGTTTGTGCAACAGCGACAGGGTCTCCAGCGGGGTCTGATAGCGCTTGTAACTTACACGCTTGCGCCCTTTCTCGTCGATCTTCACGTCCGCCTGAGCGCAAGGACGATGATAGTTCAGATACGGATTCAAGTACTCCTGGTAGAAGTCGTTGATGCGGTCTGCGTGGCTGGCATCGATGTATCCATAGCCGATGTGTTTGCGAATGACCGCGCCGTTCTTGGTCTCCACCAGGCCATTGTCGCCGCTCTGCCGAGGCCGGCTCTTGGTCTGTTCGACGCGCAGTTTTTCCAGCAGTTGGGCGACGGTTTTGTTGATGAACTCGCTGCCGTTGTCGGAGTGGAAGCCGAGGATGCGAAAAGGAAACTGACGCAGCATGTGCTCCAAAACCGGCTCCAGATAGGCCTCCGAGATGCGCGGCGTGGCGCCGGCCACCTGCCATTGCGTGACCTCATCGACGGCGTTGATGTGATAGACGCCCTTCTCCCCACCGTTCGGCTGATCGCCCTGATGCACCGTGTCCAAGCGCAGAAATCCAGGCTGGCCTTGCGGCTGCGGCTTGCGCCGCTCGCCGATCGACACCGCCGTGGGTCGCGTCCTGGTGTAGTTGAGAAGCCGCTCGCGGTAGCGCTGGTGGTGGCGCAGGTTGTACAAGTGAGCGACGGAAATCGTAGCCAGGCGCGCGTACTCCGGCCGCTTGTAGACCTCGAACTCGCGCTCCAGAATGCGCCGTGTGGCCGGGCCGCTCAGCATCTCGTGCGCTTCGTCAACCGCGGCCAGCAACTCGATGTCGGCCCGTGTGTAGAGTTCGGCGAAGCGTCGCCGCCGATAGACCGTCACCTGCACCCGCCCGCTGGCCGCGTAGCGCGCGATCAGCCGCGTTATCTGCGCCCGGCTCAGCCCAGTCATCTTCTCGACGTAACGCCGCAAAAGGCCCCGCGCCGCCTTGCCCTGTTGGGCGTATTGCCGTCCCACCAACACCTTCTCCACCCAGCCATAGAGCTGCTGGCGGTCTTCGGCCTCAAACCGGATGTCCTCGCTGCCCGTGACAAAACGGCCAATCGCCTCCAAACTCAACTCTTCTGCTCGAACCATGCGGATGTTCACTACCCAGCATGACCGACCCTTCAGGCTCATCTTGTATTGGAATCAAAGTCTTCCTTCAGGCTCATCTTGTATTGGAAGAGAGTAGAGTTGGCTCCCGGCCCGACTTCAAGGTATGATAAGTAAGCTTTTAAGCAGGTTTGGAGGTGGGTACACTTGGCTGAGGTTCGCGTTCAGGAAGGCGAACCGCTGGAAAATGCGCTACGCCGGTTCAAGCGGAAGGTACAGCAGGAGGACATCATCAAGGAAGTGAAGCGTCACTCTTACTACCTGAAGCCAGGCGAGAAGCGCCGCGTCAAGGCAGCTTTGGCGCGCAAGCGGAACCGTAAAAAGGCTCGCAAAGAGCAAGACTAACCCCTTAACCCGCAGCGAGAAAGGCTTCTCCGGCGGCTTTCGTTTGATTCGAGCGGAAGCCGCGAAGCTCCCCGAGAGGAACGGGCAGGCAGGCCGCTGCGGCGGAATCGTTGGTGCAGTTCTCGAGTTTCTGCGGATCGAAGCTGTAGCGGCTTTTTTGCTCCTCCAAACAAGAGAGCCATCGGCGCAGCCGTGAACCCCGCGGAACCTCAAGAATCGCAAAAAATCGCCAGGCATGCGATTGGCGTGCGGCGTGCTAGGCTGCCCAGATTCACCGGGCAGTATGAAAAATACCGCCTTTTTTGTGCGGACCGGGCCCTTGTTATGCAGCACGAACGTGAGCAGGGAGCCGGGACCGGCAAGTGTTTCAGATGGCCGAGTTCGGCGAGCGTCCCTGCTTAGGGAAGCCGGCCAACAAATGGAATTCCAGGATCGGGTGCTCAAGTGCATAGACTGCGGCGCCGACTTCATATTTACAGCAGGCGAGCAGGTTTTCTTCCACGACAAACAGTTTAAGAACGACCCCAAGCATTGCAAGCAGTGCAAGGCGAAACGTGTGCGGGGATCGCAACGGGTACGCCCCGAGACGCGCACCACCTGCTCGGAGTGCGGGGCGGAGACCACCGTTCCCTTTAAGCCGACGCAGGGACGTCCTGTGCTCTGCCGGTCGTGCTTTCAGAAGCAGGGGAAGGCAAAGACTGCGCCCCAACCTACCGCAGCGCAGGACTGAACAGCAGGTCGCCCCGGAAACTGGAGGGGAAGCCTGCGGCGCGGACCAGCGTGGCCAGTTGCGCCCAATGACGCTGGCTGTGGAACAGCGCATGGGCTGCGATCTTTCTCCGGGAGACACTTCGCTCTTCCGAAGGCACCCAATCAAAATCGAGGATGATGACTTCGCTCCAGCTTGATTCCGGAGCGGCAAGGAGTTTGAGGAAGATTTCGACGGCCTGGAGATGAACATCGAAGAGCGCATCGAGCGGCCCTGAAGGCGTCTTTTCCTTGTCCGTCACTGGCAGGCGGGCAAGCCGCTGCGCCCAACGCAAGTCCACTCCCCAAATGTGCCTCACAAACTCCTGCACGTTGTGCGTCCCGCCGATGTCGCATGGCAACTGGAGCAGAGCGGGGTTGGCGTCGAGGTGCGTCTTCCAATAGTTGGCTGACTGTTCGTTCCAGGCCAGCAGTTCGTCCAGCGTGATTCCAACGCTCATGGTGACCCTCCAATTAGCGAGTCGGCAGGTCAGCGAGCCAGCAAGCCGGCAATGTGGCGTCGGGCCGACTCGCTAACCCACTGACTTGCTGACCTGCTTCTGTTTCAGCGCGCGATGACCGATGTCGCGCCGGTAATACATTCCGTCAAATGTTATCTCTACCATCGCCTGGTATGCGCGCGCCAGCGCTTCGCCGAGTGAGTCCGCGGCAGCGGTGACACCGAGAACGCGGCCGCCCGCCGTGAGCAATTGGCCGCCCACTTGAGCTGTGCCCGCGTGGAAGACCTCGACGCCAGGAACCTGCGCAGCGGCGGCCAGGCCGTTGATGGGGATGCCGGTTTTGTAACTGCCCGGATAACCGCCGGAGCTGGCCACCACGCAGGCTGAGGCGCCGGGAGACCAGCGGAGCGCAACACCGGCAAGCCGGCCGTCGGTGCACGCCTCCAGAGCGTCGACCAAATCGCTTTCGAGGCGCACCAGGATGGCCTGGGTTTCGGGATCGCCGAAGCGGGCGTTGAACTCCAGCACCTGCGGTCCGCGCGCGGTCATCATCAGGCCGCAGTAGAGCACGCCGGCAAAGGGAGCTCCTTCTTCGGCCATGCCCTCGACGGTGGGCTCGGCAACGTGGCGCAGAATCCACTGGATCATCGCGGGATCGAGCAGAGCATCGGTGGAGTAGACGCCCATGCCCCCGGTGTTGGGGCCGGTGTCGCCCTCGCCGATGCGCTTGTGGTCCTGCGCGGGCACAAGCGGCGTGACGTGCTTGCCGTCGCTAAGGCAGAGAAAGCTGATCTCGTCGCCTTGCAGGAACTCCTCGATGATTACCTGGCGCTCGGCCTCGCCCAACAACGCGCCCGAGAACAGCCCCTGGGCAGCCTCGGCAGCAATGTTGCGCGAGGGGCAGATAATTACGCCCTTGCCCGCGGCCAGCCCGTCGGCTTTGACGACGATCGGCGGATGAAATACTTCGATGGCTTTTTCAACTTCGGCCGCGGTGGTGCAGACGGCGTAGTTGGGCGTAGGGATGTTGTGGCGATGCATAAACTGCTTGGCGAAGCCTTTGCTGGTTTCAAGCATGGCTGCGGCGCGCGTGGGGCCGAAAACGCGCAGACCGCGTTCTTTGAGCGCATCGACAACGCCGAGCGAGAGCGGCAGCTCGGGGCCGACGATCGTGAGGGCGGGCTGCTCGGCCTCGGCCAGGCTGACCATGGCGGCGAGGTCTTTGAGATCGACTGGGACGCAGCGCGCAATTTGCGCAATGCCGCCGTTGCCCGGCGCACAAACAACCCGAGTGACGCGCGGGCTGCGCGCAATAGCCCATGCGAGGGCATGTTCGCGGCCTCCGGAACCAAGGATCAAGACTTTCATTGGTATTGTGCCTTTCGCTCCTTTTATCGTTGCGGAGCCTGAAAAACAATGGTCCGCAATGCGGGTGGGGAAAGTCAAACGAGGACAGTCAGAATCGGAGAGCCGGCCTTCCCCTATACTGATGCGGGACGCGCGGGAGACTCTCTCGCGCCGCGGTACAAAGAGAGGCACGACGCTGGAGAAATGGGATGGTCGAAACCCGCATCAAGCCGTACTACCAGCAGCAGGCCGAGAAGGCGGCGCGCGAGGAGCAGCGGCGCATCTATCGGCGCAACCAGGTGATTGGGCTGCTGCTGGTGGCGGCGGCGATTTGCATCTGGTGGCTCTTTCATACCAATCCCAAGTGGATCTTTCCGCCGGGGTGGTGGCGCCTATGAGCGCGGTGCGCGGCTACTCTGAAGGCGCGCCGGAGGTGAGGCGCTTGTTTGGAGGCGCGCCGGAGGCGCAGTTGTTGTTAGCCCCGCGCTTCAGCGTGGGGAAGCCGATCTCCCCCGGAGACCGTAGTCCCGTAGGGACGGCGCCCCGCGTGCCAGGGCCCGATTTGCCGCTTGTCGTCATTCTTCTTGGACCAACGGGCAGCGGAAAGACGGCGCTTTCGCTCGAGCTGGGTGAGCGGTTCGGCGGCGAGATTGTCAGTTGCGACTCCGTGGCTGTCTACCGTGGTATGGAGCTCGGCACGGCGAAACCGACAATCGCAGAGCGGGCGCGGGCGCCGCATCACCTGATCGATGTGACGACGCCTGACCGGCCGTTTACGGCGGGTGAGTACAGTCGCCGCGCGCGGCCGGCGCTAAGCGAAATCAGTGGGCGCGGACGGCTGCCGATTGTGACCGGCGGAACAGGGCTTTATCTACGCGCGCTGACGGAAGGGTTGTTTGCCGGGCCGGAGCGGCAGGAGGGTTTGCGGGCACGGCTGCGGCACAGCGCCGAGCGGCATGAAGATGGATGGTTGCACCGGCTGTTGGCGCGGCTCGATCCGGTTTCTGGCGAACGCGTCCACGCGAACGATACGCCCAAGCTGATTCGTGCCATCGAGGTTTGCCTGGCGGCGCGCAGACCGATGTCGGAGGTGCTAAGCAATCGCGTGTTAGCTCGCGACCCGCTGACGGGGTTCCGGCTGCTGAGGATCGGGCTGAACCCGCCGCGGCAGCAGCTTTACGCGAGACTCAACCAGCGCTGCGCCGCGATGTTTGCGGCTGGACTGGTAGAGGAAACGCGCACACTGTTGGAGCGGTACGGAGCGGTAAAGGCGCTCGACTCGCTCGGGTATAGACAGGCACGCTGCGTGCTGGATGGGTCAATGAGCGAGGAAGCCGCGATCAAGGCCGCGCAGCAGGGGCACCGCAACTATGCGAAGCGCCAGATGACGTGGTTCCGTCGCGAGCCGGAGGTGCACTGGATTTGGGCGTTCGGCGACGAGGCAGAGACGGTGCGCGAGGCGGCAGAAATGGTGGAGAGCGCATTCGCGGCGAACCCCACTCGCTTCCGTTGACATTCACGATAAGAGCAGCATTCGTACACGGGCCGGTTGGTGCGCTCATCTGCGGTAGGGAGCAACCCCTTCCCTTCGCCTGACATCCCACATGCACATTGTGATTCTGTGCAGATCATGTGCACAACCAGGAGATGAATGCCATGAAACTGAATTATTCCACCCACCCCTTGCTGCTCGGCGGAGCCATTCTCATGGGCAGTGCGATGGTTATCGCAGGCTGCCAGAACAGACACCCCGATGAAAAAGGGGCCGTTGTTAATTCGCTGAAAAGCAATAACATCGCCTCCGTCGAAGTGTCGCAGGACCGGGACAAGGGAATTATCACGCTGAAGGGCAAAGTAGGCACCGACGACGCCAAGCAACAGGCCGCCAGCCTCGCGCAGCAAGCGGCCCCTGATTACACTATTGCCAACGAAATCGGCGTCCGGCCGCCGGAGGCTGAAAATGCGGGCTCAGTGGCCTCCAACATGGACTCTGCCATAGAGGACAATTTCAAAGCCGCCATCAAAGCTCACCCGAGTCTAAACGACCAAAGCATTCATGCCTCTGCCAAGAACGGCACACTCGTCATCACGGGAAGCGTGAAGACGCCTGCCCAGAAGCAGGAGGTTGATACCCTGGCCAAGCAGCTGCCCAACGTACAGCAAGTAGTGAACGAACTCGATGTCAAACCTAATAAGCATTCCAACCCAAACACTTAGAGCGAATTAGGCAATAGCATGGACTTCGTTCCTCCTCTTCGAATTTGCTCTAATCGGGCGGCGAGGGCATTTAGTTCAACCACCGAGTTTGCCAATTGCCACGTTTATCAATTTCTATATCGTCCGAGGTTCCGCGCGCATGTCGAACGAACCGCGGGCCTCGAGACGAACATGCTTCGCAGCGTAGCATCGAGAGTGACAGCATATGCGAAGCACGGCAAACTGGCGGCTGCGGACACGGACGATCGAATTGGGCAGACGCACCCTTGTGATGGGCGTGGTGAACGTAACGCCGGACTCATTCAGCGATGGGGGTTCTTTCCTTGATCCGGAAGCAGCGGTGGCCCGCTGCATCGAATGCATCGAAGAGGGCGCAGACCTTCTCGACCTGGGCGCGGAGAGCACGCGGCCGGGATCGCGCGCGGGCGGCGTGGATGCGGCGGTCAGCGCAGAGGAGGAGCAGGCGCGGCTGCTACCTGTTCTCGAAGGAATATTGAAGGCGCTTCCCCACGCAGTGGTGTCAGTGGATACCTACAAGACGGAGACGGCGCGCGCGGCGCTCAAAGCGGGTGCGGAGATTATCAACGATGTAAGCGGCTTCACCTGGGATTTGGGCGTGCCGGAAATGTGCGCGGAGTTTGGCGCCGGGGTGGTGCTGACGCACACGCGCGGACGGCCCGAGGAGTGGAGCGCACAGCCGCAACTCGCGCCCGATGCGCTGCTCGCGATGGTGCGCGAGGGACTGGCGGCAAGCCTGGCAGCCGCCGAGCGCGCGGGCATTTCGCGAGATGCGATCGTGCTCGATCCGGGCTACGGATTCGGCAAGCGATTCGATGAAAACTACTCGCTGCTGGCGCGGCAGGCGGAGCTGCTTGCTCTGGGACGGCCGCTGATGGCGGGGCTCAGCCGCAAATCGTTTCTAGGGCACACGCTGGCTAAACTGTACGGCGGCGGCGTGCCGATTGCCGAGCGCGAGACCGCGAGCCTGGCCGCGATGACCGCGGCGATTCTGCACGGAGCGGCGATTGTGCGCGTGCATGCGGTGCGGCCGGCGGTGGAGGCGTCGCGGATATCGGATGCAATTCTTCAGGAGCAGGAAACAAGGGAATAGGGGAACGAGATAGAGCTATTCCACAAATGGGCGGTTTCGCTATCTTCGCTCCGCGGCCAGGTAGGCGGCTACGCTGCCGAGCAGCGCCAACGTGGCGACGGCCGGGAGCACAGCCAACCAGGTCCAGCCCGGGTCGGCCTGCGACGAGGACAGCAGGTTTTGCCAATGCTGCGCGGATTGCGCAAGCGGAGCGAGAAAGTCGCGCCAGAAGGGCAAGGCGAGCCAGGCGACACCCTGGCGCGATTCGAAGACAGCGAATCCAAGGCCTGAAAACAGCGTGACGGCGAGCGCGAAGAGTTGCGCGCCGAGAAGCGGGCGGGCGATGCGCTCGACGGCGGCATTGCGGCGGCGGAGTTGCGCGCGCCACCAGAGAACCCCTGGAGAGACGGGCCGCGCCGCGGCGATCGTGACGGCGCGCGCTTGCTGGAAAGCTTCGGCCACCAAAACCAGGTCGCTGCAGGAGCGGCAGGAGCGGATGTGGGCGCGCAACTCCGGCGCGGCGGTCTGCGGCCACCGGCCACGCTCGAGGAGAGCGCGGAGCCAGTTCTCGTGCGGGCAGGATGTGAGCTTCATGATTTCCTTCCAGCGGGTGCGCTTTGATTGCGCAGGAGGGCGGCGATTTTGCGCCGCGCGCGGAAAAGCATGAGGCGAATGCTGGCCGTAGCCAAACCCGTGACCTGCGCGATCTCGCGATGCGAGTAGCCCTCGGCGTGGGCCAGCCAAAGCAGCTGCCGTTCGCGAGGCTTCATCTGGCCGAGAGCAGGACCGAGCGTGATTTGAGCGTCCTGCTGCCCTGCGATTTGGCTTGCGGCAAAAAATTCTTCGGGGATCTCCTCGATGGATGCGGCGCGCGGGCGGCGCCAGTGATCGCGCAGCAGATTGGTGGCGATGCGGAACAGATAAAGCCGGGCGGACGCTTCGCCTTCAGTTGCTATCGATGGTGCTCCGGCTGCCAAGAGGAAGCGGACGTAGCTTTCCTGCATCAGATCTTCTGCCAGAGCAGGATCGGAGGAGACGCGGGCGAGATAGGCCCAGAGCGGACGCGCCGAGCGCTCGTAGAAGCCGGCAAATGCGTCGTTGTCCATCGGCGGGCTAGAGGCTCGAGGAGCGGCTGCTCGACTGAGCGCGCCGCCGGCAAATGCGCCCGGCAGTGCGAATTCCATGGACATGCTTCTCACTGTTACGACGGAGGTCATGGCCGAGTTCCCCCCCAGACTCGCTGAAAGGCTCACCGATTGTCCTGTGAGCCGGAGAGCCGAGCGGCCTCAACCTGCGAGGCGGGCTGGTCGGGCATGAGCCCGAGCCGCCGGGCCAGCACCCAGGTGACCCCTGCCGAGAGGATAAACCCGATTCCCGCCATGAGAGCGAGGGTTCCGAGCACCACCATGGGCGTTTCCATTCCCGGCCCGGCGCGCCGCAGCAGGAGCAGGCCGATGCCCAGCAGCGTCATCACGATGCCGGCCTGCAGCGGCGTGAGCACGCGCGCCACGGCGTTAGGCATGTGCATGCTTGATTCCGAACCCAGGGCCATGGGCGACATGGTGAGGAATCGCTTGCCTGCCTCCGTTTCCATATAGGCAGCGAGATCCTGACTGGTGCCAAGTTTATCGATGAGGCGGGCGTGGATCTCGCTTTGCTGCCTGAAGCTGCGGTTCCAGCGGCTGGTTTGGACGAAGAGCCGGAAGATCAGGAAGAGAACGATGAAGAAGGCTGGAACAATGATGATGGGAACCATCACCCCCGCGATCTTGCCGCCTTCGGGTTCAGGACGGTCGGGTGGGACAAGCTCGGGCCATACAGCGCGTTCGAGCGCCTGGTCGCGGCGCCCTCCGCCCTGGCTGAGATGGCTAAAGAGGTAGAACTCCGGATTGCGAGCGATGTCGGGATGGCCGGCGATGTACTGAGCCAGCTCGGGATTGTTGCGCGCCACGTACGCCTGATCTGCCAGCAGCGACGGATCGCGGGCTACGACTGTGGTCAGTACGGGGCTGAGGCGCAACAATTTGAGGAGTTGCTCCTGGGTGTCGGCAACGTCTTTGTCGGTGGGCGCCGCCGGCGCGGCTGCCGCTGGCGATTTGGGCGCGGCGGGGTAGGTTTGCGCGGCGGCCGGAAGCGCCAGCGCAAGGGCCGCAACGGCGCAGAAGGTCAAGGGCAGGAAGAAACTCGAGAAGAAAACACGATTTCGACGGTTCATTCGAAAGATCTCCTCGTTCAGTGGAGCGGCACACGCGCGTCTACCAGGAAAACGAAGCAGGAGGGCGATTGGTTAACAAGGGAATTTCGCGCAGCGAATTAAGGGGATGCGCGTTTTTCGCTGCGGAGTGGGCCGCGCTGAGCGAGTCACGCCCATGGGGTCTGCGCAATTTGGCGCGCGTCAGGCTTCGTGATCGAGCCGGTAAAGCACGTGACGCCACAGAGGCAGGCCTTCGGGGTGGCGCGGGTGGCAACGGCCTAACGAGGAAAACGGGATGGCAGTACGGTCTGCGGAAGTTCTTTCGAGGGCGCCAGGTGATCGTGAGCAACCCGTAAACTCAAAGTTGGGACACAAAGCGGAAAATAGCGGGCTGCGATGCAATAAACGAAGCCAATGAACCGGCCCCAATTTCGGATTCGTGCCCCAGCACGCGGCGGCAATGCGCAAAGCGCTGCCGCCGGACGAGTGAAGTGGGGAATCGGTCTGCTCTATCGGGTGCCCGTCTTCTTGGTCTCCTTTTGTTGTTCTATTTCTCGAATCTCTTTCTTTAGCAAAGACTGGTCGCTCCCGGGAGATTTCTGCGGGGGTTTGGTCTGGTCCAGGGTGGGCTGCCCTGTTTCGATTACGGGACTGTGCTTATCTTTCTCACTCAGTTTGCTCATCGATTCTTCCCTCCAGCACAATTGGATGCGGGCTTCCGCCTGAGGGGCAAACAAGCGGGCGTTCACGAAAGCAAAATCCAGACGCAAAGTTCCAGGAGTTTGGGTAAGATCAATCGAGGGACGGAAATGCGAGCAAAGACGGCGGTAGTGCTGGGCGCCCAGTGGGGCGACGAGGGCAAGGGCAAGATTGTGGACGTGCTGAGCGAGCGGTTCAGCGCCGTGGCGCGCTACGCCGGCGGGCATAACGCCGGGCACACGGTCATTCATTGGCGAGCAGAAGTTTGTGCTGCAACTGATTCCCTGCGGCGTGCTGCGGCCGGGATGCAAAGGCGATTATCGGCAACGGCGTGGTGCTGGATCCGATCGCATTTCCTGAAAGAAGTGGCACGCTGCGCGAGCTGGGCGTGGACGTGGATGGGCAGCTGTTTGTCTCCAACCGCGCGCAGGTGATTCTGCCCTACCACCGCATGATTGAGCTGGCGGCGGAGAGCGCGCCGGGGCGGAAGAAGATCGGCACCACCAGCCGCGGCATCGGGCCGGCCTACGAGGACAAGATGGCGCGCAGCGGCCTGCGCGTGGTGGACCTGCTGCAGCCGGAGCTGCTGAAGACGCACATTGAGGCGGCCTGCGAGGAGAAGAACGCGATCGCCCACGCGCTGTTCGGCACCGATCCGCTGGACCCGGCAAAGATGTACGACGAGTACGCGGCGGCGGCGGAGCAGATGCGGCCGTTTGTCGCCGATACGGGCCGGCTGCTGAACGAGATCCTGGCCGAGGGCGGCAGCGTGATGTTCGAGGGCGCGCAGGGGACGATGCTGGACATCGACCACGGGACGTATCCGTTTGTGACGTCGTCCTCGGCGACGGCGGGCGGGGCGGCGACGGGAACCGGCGTGGGGCCGACGGCCATCGGGACGGTGATCTCCGTGACCAAGGCCTATGTGACGCGCGTGGGCGAGGGACCGTTCCCGACCGAGATTCACGACGCCGCGGGCGATGCGCTTGCGGGCGCGCGGCAACGAGTACGGCGCGGTGACGGGGCGGCCGCGGCGCTGCGGCTGGCTGGATATTCCGCTGCTGCGCTACTCGAACCAGGTGAACGGCGCGGAATGGCTGGTGGTGACCAAGCTGGACGTTCTGGACGAGCTGGCGGAGATTCCGGTCTGCGTCGGCTACGAGATCGGCGGGAAGGTGACCGACGAGATTCCCGCCGATGTGCAGGGGCTGGAGCAGATCAAGCCGCGCTATACCACGCTGAAGGGCTGGCGCCAATCGACCGAGGGCATTACGCGAGTTCGACAAGCTGCCCCAGGCGGCGCGGGAGTACCTCCGCTTTCAGGAGCGGGAGAGCGGGGCGAAGATCGGGATGGTTTCCACCGGCCCGGACCGCGACCAGACCATGGTGCTGCCGGAGTTTGCCGAAACGCTGGAGAGCATAAAGCCGTCCTGACCCACATCGCTCACAACTTCATGCGTAATCGACGACAGCCGGATTGCTCGCCTTGCGGCTCCGATGCCGTCCCAAATGGAGAACGGAACAGCGAGCGCGGTTACCTTCGCGGAAAAGAGCATGGGTCTTTACGAGAAATCCATTTGACCAGTGCACGGTTTGGGGAATACCGTTGACGCGTATGCCGGGTTCTGCAACCGATCGATTGAGCCCCGTCTACATTCGGTTCCTGAAAGCCGGGTGGGCGATTGCTACTGCCGCAGCCTTTGTGGCGTGCGCGATTCCTCAGTCTGCCAGAATGCCCCTGGCGCAGAAGCACGAGAGCCGCCACGAGATCGACCAGCTCGAGGAAGACTGGCGCAAAGCCATTCTGAACTCCGATACCAAGGCGATGGATCCCCTGTTGGCCGAGGATTACATAGGCATCACCGCGAACGGCACCATCGAAGACAAAGATCAGACTCTGGCCAAGCTCCGCTCGAGTGGAAAACACATCACCTCCCTCACGATCTCCGAGCGCAAGGTGCGCTTCTACGGGAAGACTGCAGTCGTGACCTCTCTTGCCGAGGTGCAGGGCACGAACGTTGATGGCGATGAGATGGGCGGTCGCTACCGGTACACGCGTGTATACGTCCGGAACGCGCAGGGGGTGTGGAAGATCGTGAGCTTTGAGGACAGTCGGATACGCGAGCCGGGGCCGGGACATAAGAACGAATCCGTTAAGTAAGGCTTTTCCGGCTGTTTATCTCCAATGGAATCTGCTGCGAAGGGGAATTTTTAGGCTTTCGGCTTCGGAGCGAAAACCAGGATTGTCAGCCTGCGGGCGAAGGCCGGGAAAAGGCCGGGGTTTTCGGCCCAGCATGCCCCCCCTGGCTTTTACGGCGGTTCCCCAATTCCGCCCGAAGAAAGTTCCTTCCATCGCCTGCCAAGGCCCTCCTTTTTACTTTGGAATTGCCGGGGCCGGTCGATGCACGGGAGAAAGATCCTTATTTTTCAACTGAATCCCGCACCCCTCAAAACACATCCAAAGAGAGCCAAGCCCCCCGATTCCCTGTGAATCTTGTAAACGGATCGATTCGGGGGTACACTAAATTCAATATAGGACCAAAAGAGTCCTATATTGCGGGATTTGGGATTGTGTGCTTCCTCATGCGATCCGTCGAGCGGCAAGGAACTGGAAGACTCACCGGGAAAACTCGATGATGCTTCCGTGAACTTCAAGGCCCAATCCCGCGGAGGTCAAATGAGCGCTAGTGTAGATACAATTCGCGGTCTTGCTGAGCAGGATTACAAGTGGGGCTTCGTCACCGAGATTGAGTCGGACAGTGTTCCCAAAGGGCTGAACGAAGAGACCGTCCGGCTCATTTCCGCGCGCAAGGGGGAGCCCGAGTTCATGCTGGAGTGGCGTTTGAACGCGCTGCGCCACTGGTCGAAGATGGAGCGGGACGAAGGCGCGCCGAAGTGGGCAAACCTGACCATTGCGCCTATCGACTACCAGGACATCGTGTACTACTCGGCGCCGAAGCAGAGGCCGGTAGTCGATAGTTTGGACAAAATTGACCCGGAGCTGTTGCGCACCTATGAAAAGCTCGGAATCCCGCTCGATGAGCAGAAGCTTCTTTCGGGCGTGGCTGTGGACGCGGTGTTCGATTCGGTCTCCGTGGCGACCACATTCAAAAGCAAGCTGGCGGAAATGGGCGTGATCTTCTGCTCGTTCTCCGAGGCGGTGCAGAAGCACCCGGAGCTGGTGAAGAAGTATCTGGGAACGGTGGTTCCGCATACCGATAACTTTTACGCGGCTCTGAATGCGGCGGTGTTTACCGATGGATCGTTTGTGTACGTTCCGAAGGGCGTGCGCTGTCCGATGGAGCTTTCGACGTATTTTCGCATCAATGCTGCGGATACGGGGCAATTTGAGCGCACACTGATCGTCGCCGACGAGGGCGCGTACGTGAGTTATCTGGAGGGCTGCACGGCGCCGATTCGCGATACGAATCAACTGCACGCCGCCGTGGTGGAACTGGTGGCGCTGGACAATGCGCAGATCAAGTATTCGACGGTGCAGAACTGGTACCCCGGCGACAAGGAAGGGCGCGGCGGGATTTATAACTTCGTGACCAAGCGCGGTAAGTGCCTGGGCGTGAATTCGAAGATTTCGTGGACGCAGGTGGAGACGGGATCGGCGATTACCTGGAAGTATCCGAGCTGCATTTTGCTGGGCGACAACTCGGTGGGCGAGTTTTATTCAGTGGCACTGACCAATAACCGCCAGCAAGCCGACACCGGGACGAAGATGATCCATATTGGAAAAAATACGCGCAGCACGATTGTGTCGAAGGGAATCTCGGCAGGTTATGGACAGAACACATATCGCGGACAGGTGAAGATCATGAAGGGCGCGACGGGCGCGCGCAACTACACGCAATGCGACTCCCTGCTGATCGGCGACCGCTGCGGCGCGCACACCTTCCCTTATATCGATGTGCGCAACGGAACGGCGCGGATGGAGCACGAGGCTTCGACATCCAAGATTGGAGAGAACCAGCTCTTTTATCTGCGCCAGCGCGGGCTGAAGGCCGAAGACGCGGTTTCAATGATTGTGAACGGATTCTGCAAGACCGTGTTCAAGGAACTGCCGATGGAGTTTGCGGTCGAGGCGCAGAAGCTGCTGGGCGTGAGTTTGGAAGGCAGCGTGGGGTAACAGCAGGGGTCAGGCTTCAGGGATCAGGGGTCAGAGAAGTGCGGACCTGGAGGTCCGCACAACAGCCGGTCAGGAGACCGGCGCTACAAGAAACTGAGAAAGGAAAAAGGATGGCTTTGTTAGAGATTGAAGATCTGCACGCCACAGTGGATGGACATGAGATTCTGAAGGGCGTGAATCTGACGGTGAATGCGGGCGAAGTGCATTCCATCATGGGCCCAAACGGCTCGGGCAAGAGCACGCTGGCCGCAGTGCTGGCGCGGCGCGAAACCTATGCGGTGACAGGCGGCAGAGTTTTGTTCGATGGCAAGGACTTGCTGGAGATGAAGCCCGAGGATGCGGCGTGCGAGGGCGTGTTTCTGGCGTTCCAATACCCGGTGGAGATTCCGGGAATCGGCAACGCATATTTTCTGCGCTCGGCGATGAATGCCATCCGCAAATACCGCGGCGAAGACGAGCTGGACGCGATGGATTTTCTGCCGCTTTACAAGGAGCGGCTGAAGCTGCTGGAGATGGATGAGAAGTTGATGAACCGCTCGGTGAACGAGGGTTTCAGCGGCGGCGAAAAGAAACGTAACGAGATTTTACAACTGGCGATGCTGGAGCCGAAGCTGGCCATTCTGGACGAGACAGATTCCGGCCTGGATATCGACGCGATGCGGATTGTGGCGCGGGGCGTGAACGCGATGCGCAGCCCCGATCGGGCGTTCCTTGTGATCACGCACTATCAGCGGCTGCTGGATTACATTACTCCGGACTTTGTGCACGTGCTGGTGGACGGAAAGATTGCGCGCTCAGGCGGGCCGGAGCTGGCGCTGGAGCTCGAAGAGAAGGGCTACGGCTGTGCGGAAGCAGACGCGGCGCAGGCGTTGCCTGCATGAGGGTCAGGGCAGGAAAAGAAAGGAAGCGAGAAGAGCATGGCGACGGCGACAGGGCGGCTGGAAAAATATCTTGAAGCGTATGGCGAACTGATTGCGCTGCGGCAGGAGCGCGACCCGGTGTGGCTGCGGCAACTGCGCGAGGGTGCATGGGCGCACTTCTTCGCGAAGGGATTCCCGACCACGCACGACGAGGACTGGCGGTTCACGAATCTCGCTGCACTGGCGCGGACTCCTTTCAGCCGCGTGGCGAAGGGCAGCGTGGCGGTTTCGGCCGAGGAGATCGAGAAGTTCCGCGTGGCGGGCGCAGCCTGCCAGCTTGTGTTTGTGAATGGGCACTTTGCGCCGGAGCTTTCGGCGGTTGAGAATCTGCCGAGCGGTTTGGAGATTTGCTCGCTGGAGCAGGCGGTCGATTGCGGCATGGATGGTTGCGCTCCCGAAGGCTGCGCGCCCGAGGGTGTCGAGCAGCATCTGGGCCGCTATGCAGACGTGGGCCGCGATGTGTTTGCCGCATTGAATACGGCTCTGTGGGAGGATGGCGCGTATTTGCGCATTCGTCGCGGGGCGGTGATCGAGCAGCCGGTGCATTTGCTGTATGTGTCGGCGGGCGCAGGGGCTGAGATCATGACGCATCCGCGCACGCTGATTGTGGCGGAGCCGGCGAGCCAGGCGGCAGTGATCGAAGATTATGTCTCCATCGGCAGCGAGGCCGCATTCTCAAACGCGGTGACGGAGCTAGTGGCCGGACAGGATGCAGTGGTTTCGCATTTTCTGGTGGAGCGCGAGAATATTGCGGCGTTCAATGTGTCCACGCTGAGGCTGGAGCAGGCTCGCGGCACAAACGTGTCTTCGCATTCGCTTTTGCTGGGCGGCGGGCTGGTGAGGAACAATGTGCATCCGGTGCTCGACGGCGAAGGGGCAGAGTGCCTCATCAACGGATTGTTCGTGGGCGCGGGACGGCAGCATCTGGACAACTACATGATGGTGGAGCACGCGCAGCCGCAGTGCTCGAGCCGCCAGTTCTACAACGGCATCCTGGATGACGCGGCGCGCGGCGTGTTTCATGGCCGCATCGTGGTGCACAAGGATGCGCAGAAGACCGACGCCAAGCAGACCAACCGCAATTTGCTGCTTTCCGACAATGCGCGCATCGACACCAAACCGCAACTTGAGATTCACGCCGACGACGTGAAGTGCACGCACGGCGCAACGATTGGCCAGATCGAGGAAGAGCAGCTCTTCTACCTGCGCACGCGTGGATTCTCGGAGGCCCAGGCGCGGAACACGCTGCTTTATGCTTTTGCGGCGGAGTGTCTGGACCGCATGAAGGAGCCGGCAGCGCGGGAGTTTGTGGAAGGACTGATTCGCGAAAGGCTGACCGAACTGGTGCGGAGCCGGAAGACTTCTGCTTTGGCCGCGCCGGCGGGGGACAATGCGCAGGGCGAAGCTCAGAGTTGGGAGGAAGTGGGATGACGGCAGTCGCGCATCAACTTGCTCGGGAACCGCTGCCGCGCGGAGTTGCCGCGTCAATCACGGCGGGCCTCGATCTCGCAAAGATCCGCGGCGATTTTCCGATCCTCGCCGAGCGCATTCACGGCAAGCCCCTTGTTTATCTTGACAACGCGGCGACATCGCAGAAGCCTCGCGCAGTGATCGAGGCAATCGTGCGCTACTACGAGGGGTTGAACGCGAATATCCATCGCGGGGTGCACACGCTGAGCGTGCGGGCTACTGAAGCGCACGATGCCGCGCGGCAGACGGTGAAGCGGTTCCTGAACGCCGGGGATACGCGCGAAATCGTTTTTGTGCGCGGGGCGACCGAGGCCATCAACCTTGTGGCGCAGAGTTACGGCCGCACGCATGTGGCAGCGGGCGATGAAGTGCTGATCACGGCCATGGAGCACCACTCGAACATTGTGCCGTGGCAGATCTTGTGCGAGGAAAAAGGCGCGCAGTTGAAAGTGTGCGCCGATTGACGACCGCGGCGAGCTGCGGCTGGACGAGTTTGAAAAGCTGATCGGCCCACGGACTAAGATTGTTGCGGTGACGCATGTGTCGAACGCGCTGGGAACGGTGAATCCGCTTCGCGAGATGATCGCGATCGCGCACCGGCGCGGGGTTCCGGTGCTGGTGGATGGAGCGCAGGCGGTGCCGCACTTTGCCGTGGACGTGCAGGCTCTGGATTGCGATTTCTACGCATTCAGCGGCCACAAGGTCTATGGGCCGACGGGAATCGGCGTTCTTTATGGGAAGCGCGCGCTGCTCGAGGCCATGCCTCCGTACCAGGGCGGCGGCGACATGATCAGTTCAGTGACATTCGAGAAGACCACCTACAACGTCCTGCCCTTCAAATTTGAGGCGGGCACGCCTGACATTGCCGGCGCGATTGCGCTGGGCGCGGCGCTTGAATATATCGGCGGCCTGGGCATGGACAAGATTGCGGCGCACGAACACGAGCTTTTGGCCTACGCGACCGAGGCGGTCGGGGCAATCCCCGGCGTGCGGTTGATCGGGACGGCGAGCGAGCGGGCCGGCGCGCTTTCGTTTGTGCTCGACGGCGTGCATCCGCACGACCTGGGAACGATTCTCGACCGCGAAGGCATCGCTATCCGCACCGGGCACCACTGCGCACAGCCGGTGATGGAGCGGTTCGGCATTCCCGCAACGGCGCGAGCGTCGTTTGCCGTGTACAACACGAAGGAAGAGGTCGACGCGCTTGTGGAAGGAATTAAGTCGGCGCGCGAGGTGTTTGCGTAATGGACGATCTGGGCGAGCTCTATCAGGAAGTGATCCTGGAACACAACAAAGCGCCGCGCAATTTTCGCCGGCTGGAGTCGGCCAATCGGCAGGCCGAGGGATATAACCCGCTGTGCGGCGACCGTTGTACGGTTTATATCGACTACGAAGGCGACGCCATTCGCGAGATCGGTTTCCAGGGGTCGGGATGCGCGATTTCCAAGGCGTCGGCCTCGATGATGACGCAGATGTTGAAGGGCAAGACCAAAGAAGAGGCAGTGAAGCTCTTCGAGGAATTCCATCGACTGGTGACGGGCGACGAGAACGCGGTGGCTCATGCGGAAGATCTTGGCAAGCTGAAGGTGTTCGCCGGCGTGTCAAAGTTCCCTGCGCGCGTGAAGTGCGCGACGCTGGCCTGGCACACGCTGCAATCGGCTCTCGAAGGCAAAAAGGAAGCGGTTTCAACGGAGTGAATAAAGCAGGGACTAGGGACTAAGGGGCTAAGGGACGGCGGTGAGCGAGACGAAGACGCAATCAACGGGCTTCAATCAGGGCGCGGGCGCTACGGGGAGCTTCCGCGAAGAGATGATCTGGCAGCAGCTCAAGACAGTGCGCGACCCCGAGATTCCAGTCAATATTGTGGATCTTGGCCTGATCTATGCAGCTGCGGCGGTTTCGGTGGAGGGCGGCAGGCGGGTAGAGGTCCGGATGTCGCTTAACAGCTCCGGGCTGCACGCATGTCTGACGTGATCAAAGCCGAGGTGGAGCGCAAGCTGGCCGCGTTGCCCGAGGTGAGCGAAGTCAAGGTGGATGTGGTCTTCGACCCGCCGTGGAATCCGGGTATGATGTCGGAGGCGGCAAAGCTGCAGCTTGGATTCGACTTGGACTACGGCTCGGCTCCGGCAGCGCCGGGAGGCTTCAAAATCCTCCGCTGACAATCGGCCTACCCGGATTCAGAACGCATTTCGCAAAAGGCATCCCGCAGGGGCTAAAAGGCCCCAATCATTTTGTGTCTTATTGGCACGACTTCCCTGACGCGAGGAGCTTCCTGCACCGTCCCTACGGGACTTCTAATTTCAAGGATTCCGCGTTCCCCACGCTGAAGCGCGGGGCTAAAGAACGTTGCGCCTCCGGCGCGAGACTCGCGCGCTTTCAAAACGGTTACAAACTAATTCACTGCCTCCGGGCGCATAAATTCCCTGAACATGAGAAGCTATTTCCTGGTTCATGCTGGCGTGTGCCTGCGTCCATGGCCACTCCTGGGCCACGATCGTTTGAGGTGAAGAATAATGAACGAAAAAGAGGCCGGCCTGCGTTTGAGCGGCCGGTTCACTAAAGCAGTTGAGTATGCGCGCGAACTCCACACGGAATTTCGCAAAGGGACACGAATTCCCTACATGGCCCATTTGCTTGGAGTCGCTTCACTGGTCATGGGCGAAGCCGGGCGCGGGATCCCGGTGACCGAGGAAATGGTGATCGCCGCCATTCTTCATGATGTGGTCGAGGACCATGGCGGAGCGCCGCGCCTCGAAGAAGTGAGGCGGGTGTTTGGCGGCAATGTGGCGCGGATGGTCGAAGGTCTCTCCGACACTCTCGCCGAGGATCACAACAAGAAAGAAGGATGGGAGGAGCGCAAGACGGCGTACCTCGAGCGGCTGCGCAATGAACCGGCAGACGTACTTCTTATTTCCTGCGCCGACAAGCTCTATAACGCAAAGACAATTCTGGATGATTTCAAGGAGATTGGGCCGGCGACCTGGAAGAGGTTCAAGCGCGGCGCCGACGAGCAGCTTTGGTATTTCTATCAAGTCCTTGCCATCTTCCGATTGCGTTTGAAAAGCCGTTTGACTTCTGAGCTGGCGAAGGTAGTACATGAACTTGCGGAACTGACCGCAGACTGAATTGCCGCATAACGCCCTCGGCTGGATAGGTAACAAAAAGCAGCTTCCCCGCATCGACGCGAAACGAACCCACCTCAACGCGCGAAAACAGATCAAAACTACTCATCGGAGGGTTCTTCGCCGGACCGGGTCCCGGCCAGATTCTTCAACTGATTGCGCCAGTCGAGGGACTGGACGAACGCAGTAGAATCGCGCCAGCCTGGCTCGACGATGATGTGAAGCTCGAGATAGACGCGTGTGCCGAGCAGAGATTCGATCTTGCGGCGCGCGCCGGTGCCGATTGCTTTCAATTTAGATCCGCCCTTGCCGATCAGGATTGCCTTCTGGCCGTCGCGCTCGCAGTAGATGGCCGCGGCAATGCGCGTGAGTGGCTTCTTGCCGGGCCTGGGCGGCGCTTCGGGCTCTTCAAACTCTTCAATAACGACCGCCGAGGCGTAAGGGACTTCTTCGCCCGTTTCAATGAGAATGCTTTCGCGGATCAGCTCGGCAACCATGAAGCGCAAGGGCTGGTCGGTGTACTGGTCTTTGGGGTAGTAACGCTCGCCGGCGGGAAGGACTTCGACAATTTTGCGGATGAGCACGTCGAGGCCGTCGCGCTTGAGGGCGCTGACGGGGATGACCTGGGCGAAGTTGTATTGGTGCGTGAGCGATTCGATGAGCGGGAGGAGATGGTCTTTGCGGACGAGATCGATCTTAGTGAGGACGAGGAAGGCAGGACAGTCGAGTTTGCGGATGAGGGAGAAGAGGAGTTCGTCCTCGGAAGCCGCGCCGCGGGCGCCTTTGTCTTTCTCGCCAGAAGACGTGTCGAGCCGGATTTTGCGCGTGGCGTCCATCAGAACCAGGACAAGATCGCGGGTTTCGAGGGCTTCGTGGATCTCCTGCAACATGCGGCGGTCGAGCTGCGAGCCAGGCTTGTGAACGCCAGGCGTGTCGACGAAGACGATCTGTGCGGCCCCCTGCGCGAGTTCCCGCCCACGCTTGCGCGCCGCGGGCACTTCGACGACGCCGAGGATACGGTTGCGCGTGGTCTGCGGTTTGGCCGTAACGATGGCCACCTTTTCGCCGGTGAGGGCGTTGAGGAGTGTGCTCTTGCCCACGTTGGGGCGTCCTAGGATGGCGACGAATCCGGATTTCACGCGCAGTGCGGCTCCTGACTGAGTGTACGGCATTTGCGGTGAAGCAGGGACCAAGGGAACAAGAAGGAGCGGAAGTGAGATATTTTTGAAATACCATTTGACCTGTCTATTACTTGAGGGTTCAGAGTAGGAATGGACGATGTTGACGGTAAGCAAACTCGCCCGGCGGGCTGGCCTGAGCCGCTCCGCCCTCTTGTACTACGAATCGATTGGCTTGATGCCCGCGCCGGGGCGCAGCGGCGGGAATTACCGCAGCTATGAGCAGCGGGATCTCACGCGGCTGCTCGAAATCTGCGCGTACCGCGACGCCGGCCTCATGCTCGACGATATTCGTGCGATTCTGGATTGCCCGGCTGGCGATGCGCAGCAGGTGCTGAGACGGCGGCTGTTGGAGATGGACAGCGAAATCAAGACTCTGCGCGCCCATCAGGCGGCGATCCTCAAACTGTTGCGCAACCGGAGCTTCAGGAGAGCCAAGATGATTACGAAGGAAAAGTGGGTTGGGATCATGAAGGCGTGCGGCCTGAGCGATGAACAGATGCATCGCTGGCACTCGGAGTTCGAACGCTCCGCACCGGAAGAACATCAGGAGTTCCTGGAGTTCCTGCACATTCCAGCGGCAGAGATCAAGGGAATCCGCGAGCAGAGCCGCAAGGGGTTTTGAGCTCAATGCGCCGCAAGCGGCCGCGATTCCCCACCCTCGGCCAAAAAAGACACGAACGCGTCGAAGGTGGGGTAGTCGCGAGGTCTCCTATTGATAAGATCGGCGCATGACGCTGGAAGGCAAAACGAAGCGGCTGCTGCTGAGGCCGCTGGAGATTGGCGATGCGGCGCAGATTCAGGAGCTGTTTCCGCACTGGGAGATGGTGCGCTACCTGCTCAACGTGGTGCCGTGGCCGTATCCGGCGGACGGAGCGCTCAAATTTGTCCGCGATGTTGCGCTGCCCGCAGTTGCGCGCGGCGATCAGTGGTTTTGGACGCTGCGGCTCAAGGGCGAACCGGAGCAGGTGATCGGCGTTCTCAATCTGCGCCGCGGTGATGAGGAGAATCGGGGCTTTTGGCTGGGGCTCGCGCGGCAGGGACAGGGGCTGATGAGCGAGGCCTGCGCGTGGGCCAACGATTTTTGGTTTGAGACGCTGGGATTCCCGGTGCTGCGGGTATCGAAGGCGATTGACAACGTGGCCTCGCGGCGGATTTCGGAAAAACAGGGGATGCGTTTGGTGGGCGTAAAGGAAAAGGACTACGTGTGCGGCCGCCTGCCGTCGGAAATTTGGGAGATGACAGCGGAGGAGTGGAGGAGGTGGAAGGTGCGCGCAGGGCCCTAAGGATTTGGCGGGAAGGGCAGGTGTGGCGTGGGTGGAAAGAGGCGCAGGCGCTCGATGCGGCGGCCGCTGGAGGCGACGATTTCGACTCGCAGGCCGAGGGATTCGAGCTCGACCACTTCGCCGGCCTTGGGGATGCGGCCCTCAATTTCGCTGACAAGGCCGCCGAGGGTTGTGGCCTCCCAGGATTCGTCGCGATCGACCGGTTCGCCGATGAGGTCGCCGATCTGGTCGGCGGGAAAGCTGCCGGGGACAAGCCAACTGCCGGAGGGTTCACGCTGAGGCTCCTCGAGCGGCGTGTCGGTTTCGTGCTCGTCGCGGATGTTACCGACGATCTGTTCAAGAAGATCCTCGATGGTGACGAGGCCGGAGACGCCGCCATATTCATCAATCACAATGCGCATGTGTTGCTTTTCTCGCTGCATTTCGCGCAGCAGCTCGTAGCCGCGCTTGGTTTCAGGCACAAAAACTGCGGGGCGCAGGATTGAGGCGACGGTGCGGGTGCGGGCTTCTACGTCGGTGATCTGCAGCAGGTCGTGAGAGAAGGCAAGGCCGGTGATGTTGTCGAGCGTGCCGGAGTAAACGGGGACGCGCGAGTAGTTGTGCTGGCGCAGGAGCTCGAGGAACTGCTCGAGCGTCGTCGACTCAGGGACGGCGAAGATCTCCGGGCGCGGAGTCATGACTTCGCGGACCAGCTTGTCGCCGAACTCGACGGCGGAGCGGACCAGGTCGCTGTCGTTCTGCTCCAGAATGCCTTCTTCCTCGCCTGCCTCGATGAGGGCTTCGACGTCGACGGCGGTTTCCTCCTCAGGGCTGGCGGGAGCCTCAGCCAGCGCGGCGACGGAGAAAAAGAAACGGATGAAGACGGTGACGGGCGTGACGAGCCAGAGCAGCAGGCGGATCAGCCAGAGGAGGCGCGCCGCCCACAGGCCGCGAGTGCGGTTAAAGAGCAGCGACGGGATAAGCTGATAGGCGAAGACGACCACCAGCACTAAGGCGAGGATGGCTTGGGCGATTTCGGCCGTCGTGGGCGGGCCAGGGTGCGTTGGTCGAATGAAGAGAAGCGCGCCGAGCTCGAGGGCGATGAGGCCGAGCGCGAGTTGGTTGAGGACCGAGGCACAGAGGGCGGCGTGTTCGCGGCTGAGGCCGAGATGGGGCTCGATGCGCGACTCCCACGCGTCGAGGTTTTCTTCGACCTCGCGGCTGAGGATCTTCCCGAACTCTGAGTAGACGCGCTGGATGTAGGAGGCCAGGGTTCCGGCCGCGGCGAGTAGAACGAGGAGGAGGATTTCGAGCGGGGTCATGGGCGCCGCCTCCGAGTGGAGGGTGCAGATGAGCTTCCGCCGCCCCTGCGGGGTTTTTGCGATTTTGGTTTGCTTTGCCCGGATGGAGTCCGTCGCGTTCCGCGCCGGACTCCATCCGGGGCTATTTTCCCTGCCTCCCTCCGGGAGGCTCGTTCGATGAGGCCTTGCGGGAGGCCGAAACGGGCACGGAGAATTCGCTCGCGGCGTTGCATCTGCCCGGCGTCGGCTTCGTGATCGTAGCCGGCGAGGTGGAGCAGGCCGTGGAGCATAAGGATCTTGAGCTCTGTTCCAAGAGGGTGGCCGCATGCGGTGCCCTGGCGGCGCGCGGTTTCGACACTGACGGCAATGTCGCCCGCGATTTTTTCCTGGCTTTGGAGCACGTTTGCGGCCGGGAAAGAAAGTACGTCCGTGGGCTTGTTTTTGCCTCGGAAACGGCGGTTGAGGTCGCGGAGGGCCGCGTCGGTGGTGAGCAGGATGGCGACCTGGCCGCGGAGACGGACGGCGGCCTGGGCTTCGGCCAAAAAGCGGGCCAAAGTGCGTGTGGAGGGCAGGCGGAGATTGCGAGACCTGGAAGCAGAAACAGACCCATCAGGAGGTTTCGCCGAAAGGTGATTCGGTACGGAGCCGGAGCCCCCGCGGACAGGCCTTCGTCCGTGGGGTGAGGGGTCGGGGTCCAGATCTGGGTCGATGAGGATCATCGTGCGCGGGGCCGCAAGGTGCGCGGCCCTGCATTGCTTCCAATTCTACGTGATAGGTCCACTTACTGCGGTTTTGCCGGGTGGTGCGATTGCGGCTCTGCACGCTTTTCAATGGGCGTCGTCGAAACGTCCACTTCGATCGCTCCGCTGAGCGGGAGTTCCTGCTGCTGCGGCTTGGCGGACTCGTAGGCGCGCACGATGCGCTGCACGAGAGCGTGGCGGACGACGTCGGAATCTTCAAAGTGGCAGAAGTGGATGCCTTCGACGCCGTTGAGAACATTGATGGCGTCGAGCAGGCCGGACTTGCGCGGATTGGGCAGGTCGATCTGCGTGATGTCGCCGGTGATGACGGCCTTGGAGTTGTTGCCCATGCGGGTGAGGAACATCTTCATCTGCTCGATGGTGGTGTTCTGGGCCTCGTCCAGGATGATGAAGGCGTCGTTGAGGGTGCGGCCGCGCATGAAGGCCAGCGGCGCGACCTCGATGACATTGCGCTCGATCATCTTGTCGACCTTCTCGGGATCGAGCATGTCGAAGAGCGCGTCGTAGAGCGGGCGCAGGTAGGGATCGATCTTTTCCTGAAGGGTGCCGGGGAGAAAGCCGAGGCGCTCGCCGGCCTCGACCGCGGGACGGACGAGAACGATGCGGCTGACGCGCTTGGCGTTGATGGCGGCGACGGCCATGGCGACGGCGAGATAGGTTTTGCCGGTGCCGGCCGGGCCCACGCCAAAGACCATGTCGTTCTGCTCGATGGCCTCGACATAGCGGCGCTGGTTGAGAGAGCGCGGCTGGACGGTGCGCTTGATGCCGGCGGAGCGCTGCTTGCCGGCTTCGGCCACCGAGCGGAGAGTGGACGCGGGATCGGCCACGACCAGGCGCAGCATGCCGTTCAACTCGCCATTGTGGGGATGGACTCCTTGGCGGCGAAGGGTTTCGAAGTCCTGAAAGATGCTTCGGATGCGGGCGACGCCTTCCTCGGGAGCCCTCGACGTGAACGGCGTCGGAGCGAAGATCGATCCGGACGCCGAGCGAGTCTTCCATAAGCCTGAGGTTTTCATCGCGGGTCCCGAAGAGGGGCTCGAGGTTGGGCGTGATCTCCAGAGCGATCTTCAAAGGGTTCTACGTCCTCCAGGAACGTCGGTTACGGTGAGCCGGCAGCGGCGCCTTGGGGCTGCGGCCGGCGGAACAGTGATTGAGCTATCGGCAATTGGCGTGGCGGAGGCGAGCGGCAGGCGGCTGGACCCGGAACGTCGCGAATGCGCGCCCCAGCGGAGCGCCTGCAGGCAAATGGCTTGTTTTGAAGGGATCCAAAGAGCGCAAGCCAAAACACTGTCCAATGGATGGGCTGTCTTGCGCGACCGCGGGATGGAGTGGATTACCAAATCCAGTTGTTGCGAGATTAGCGCGAGCCGGACGGCGCGTCAACCGTTGCAATGTTACTTTTGATGCATTTGTTGTCTTGGGAGATACCCTGGGCGGCGCTCGGAAGCACCCCTTCCGTGCTTTCAAAGGGATCGATCCCGCAAGAGGAGAAATCGCTTAACCCGGCTGCGCGGAGATAGACATGGAGATGTCGGCGGCCTTCGCCGAGTGGGTAAGCGCGCCCACGCTGATGAAGTCCACCCCGGTATCGGCATAGGCGCGGATGTTGTCAAGCACGATGCCGCCCGAAGCTTCGGTGGGAATCCAGCGCGCCGCCTCCGGAGCTTGCTGTTTATGGATGCGCTCCACCGACCTGCGGACTTCGGCGGGCGACATGTTGTCGAGAAGGATGGCCTCGGCGCCATGAGAGAGGGCTTCTTCAAGCTCCTGCGCAGTGCGCACTTCAACGTGCACGCGCTGATGGAGGCGGCGCTTCTCGAGGGCGAGCGTGAGCACGGCGGGCAGGCCTCCACCGAGCGAAATGTGATTGTTCTTGATGAGAATGCCTGAGGCGAGATCGATGCGGTGATTGGTTCCCCCGCCGCACTGCACTGCGTACTTTTCCAGAAGCCGCATGCCGGGGATGGTCTTGCGCGTGTCGAGCACGCGGGCGTGCGTGCCCTGAATGGCGTCGACGTATTTGCGCGTGAGCGTGGCAATGCCGCTGAGATGTTGTAACAGATTGAGAATGACGCGCTCGCAACTGAGGAGCACACTGGCATTGTGGCGGATGACGGCCAGCACCTGGCCTGCGTGCGCGCGCACGCCATCGAACATTTCCGGATGGCTGACGACCTCGAAACGGTTGTGCGCCTCGAGGCGCTGGTCGAGGCGGGCAAAGATCTCAAAGAAGCGCGGAATGGCGCCCAGACCGGCAACCACCAGCTCTTCGCGGGCGATGATGGAGCCGGCGGCGCGCAGATTGGGATCGATGGTGAGATGAGTGGTGGTGTCGCGGACAGCCTGGTCTTCTACCAGGGCCTGCTCCAGCAATGCGTCGATGCGGTGGCTTTTCCAGTCCATAATTCAGGTGTCAGGTTTCAGGTGTCAGTTCGCAGTTCGCAGCTCACAGTTTTCAGTTCAAAGTTCGCAATTCCCAGGCTTGTCATCCTGAGCGGAGCGGGCCGCGTTCGCGGCCCACTCAGTCGAAGGATCTGCAGTTGCTTTTCGTCCATTGGCGGGTACTTTACCGTTCGCAGTCCTTAGCTATCTCCGAGCTTATCGAGATCGTCGCGAAATTTGTCGAGTAGCCGCTGATTCTCCGCCCGCTGCCTTCTCAGCCCTTCCACGACTTCGTTCGGAGCCTTAGCCAGAAATCCGGGATTATTCAGTTGGCGGTCAGCAGCCGCAATATTCTTTTCGAGGTTGGCGATGTCCTTTGTCAAGCGTTCGCGCTCGGCGGCGACGTCGATGGTGCGCTGGTAGATAACAGTGACGTCAAATGAGGGCGTGGAGTGCTTCGAGAGGCCGGCAGTGATTGCTTCGACGAAGCGCACTTCCCTCACGCGCGCAAGGCGCTCGATGATGTCACTGTTCTCCTCGGCAATTTTGCGATACGCCGCATCGGTGCGGACTTCGATGGGCACGACGGCCTTTTCTTCGACGCCGATTTCCTTGCGGAGGGCGCGAACTTCGGTGATGAGGCTTTGCAGAAGCTCCATCTCCGCAATCGTGACTGGAGTCGAATCGGAAATCTGTTGCGGCCTCGGGAAAATCGCGAGAGCAATCGATTTTACGGGCGGTTTGTCGTAGATGGCATGCCAAAGCTCTTCGGTGATAAAGGGCATAAAGGGCGAGAGCAGGCGAAGAGCGCATTCGAAGACGGAGACAAGCGTAGTGAGAGCGGTGCGCGTCTGCTTGAATTCATCGAGGAGTGCGCCGGTGGGCGCGTTGACGGCATCAGTAGCGCCGAAATCCAGGCGGAGCTTGACGATCTCCAAGTACCAGTCGCACAAACTGCCCCAGAAGAACTGATAGATGGTGTTGGCCGCGTCGTCGTAACGGTAGTTTTCGAGCGACTCGTTGACTTTGGCTGCGGTCGCGTGCAGTTCGGCTACGATCCAGCGCGCTTCGAGCGGTGCATCGGCGGCGACGGTGGGCATGGAGCCGAGCACGGCGGGATCGACGACGATGCCAATCTCCGCGGCGCGGTCCACGTTCATAAAGATAAACCGCGCGGCGTTCCAGATCTTGTTGGCAAACGCGCGGTACCCTTCGGTGCGCGCCACGTTGAAGGCGATGTCGGTGCCGGGCGAGGCCATCGACGCCAGCGTGAAGCGCACCGCGTCTGTCCCGTATTGCTTCACGATCTCGATGGGGTCGATGACGTTGCCCTTGGTCTTGGACATCTTTTCGCGGTTGGCGTCGCGGACCAGGGCGTGGATATAGACCTCTTTGAACGGAACCGAATCTTCTAGCTTTCTGGCTGCCCGTCTGGCATCGGCACATCCCCGGCGAACCAGCAGCCGAGCATGATCATGCGCGCAACCCAGAAGAAGAGAATGTCGAAGCCGGTGACGAGAAGGCTCGTGGGGTAGAAGGCGTCGAAGTCGGCGCGATTCTCTTCCCAGGTCCCCAAATGCGAGGGACCTGGGGCACCCGGATTTGTGGGAGGCGTAAGATTCGGCCAGCCGAAGACGGAGACGGGCAGCAGCCCCGATGAGAACCATGTGTCCAGAACGTCTGTTTCCTGCGTGATCTGATCCGAGCCGCAGTGGGCGCAGGCCGTGGGATCTGTACGAGCGACGGTGATCTTGTGGCAGGCGGCGCAGTGCCATGCGGGGATGCGATGGCCCCACCAGAGTTGCCGCGAGATGCACCAGTCGTGGATGTTCGTCATCCACTCGAGGTAGATCTTTTCGTAATTCTCCGGCGTGAAGCGGATGGCCTTGTTACCGTTGGCGTCGGGCTTGACGGCGGCGATGGCTTTCTCGGCCAGCGGCTGAATTTTGAGGAACCATTGCGTCGACAGGCGCGGCTCTACGACGGTTTTGCAGCGGTCGCAGTGGCCCACGTTGTTGGTGTAGTCCTTCACCGCTGCTAACAATCCCTGCTCTTCGAGGTCGGCGACGATTTTTTTGCGCGCGACGTAACGGTCGAGGCCGGCGTAGGCGCCACCGTTCTCGTTGATGTGGGCGCGGTCGTCCATCACGTTAATTGACGGAAGATGATGCCGCTCGCCGAGCGCGAAGTCGTTGGGATCGTGCGCGGGCGTGACCTTGACTGCGCCGGTGCCGAAGTCGCGGCTGACCCACTCGTCGAGAACGATGGGTATCTCGCGATTCATCAGCGGCAGGCGCAGCTTCTTGCCGTGGAGATGGAGGTAGCGTTCGTCTTCGGGATGAATGGCGACGGCGGTGTCGCCAAGCATGGTTTCGGGGCGCGTCGTCGCGACAGTGATGAACTCGCCGGAGTCTTTATTTGGTTTGCCTTCCGGGCCGTCGGAGCCAAGAACCGGATACCGGATCTCCCAGAGATGGCCCTTTTGCTCGGAGTGGACGACTTCAAGATCGCTGATGGCGGTTTGGCAGCGCGGGCACCAGTTGACGATGTAGGCGCCGCGATAGATGAGGCCCTGCTCGTGGAGGCGGACGAAGGCTTCCCGGACGGCAATTGACAGGCGCTCGTCCATGGTGAAGTACTCGCGGCTCCAGTCGACGGAGACGCCGAGGCGCTTCATCTGCTCGAGGATGGCGCCGCCGTAGTGGCGCCGCCACTCCCACACGCGGGCGACGAATGCTTCCCGGCCCAAATGCTGCCGGGAAGTGCCCTCCGCCATGAGCTGGCGCTCGACCATCATTTGCGTGGCGATGCCGGCGTGGTCGGTGCCGGGCAGCCACAGGGCGCGGCGGCCGCTCATGCGGCGCCAGCGGGTGAGGATGTCCATCTCCGTCTGGTTGAGCATGTGGCCCATGTGCAGACGGCCGGTGACGTTGGGCGGGGGCAGCAGGATGGTAAACGCCGGGTGGGCGTCGGAGCCGGACGCCGCTTCGCGGCCTGAAGCTGTTGGTGAGGCAGGATCGGGGGTCGGCTGAACGAAGAGTTTTTCGCGAACCCAGTAACCGGCCCAGTGATCTTCAATGGCGGTGGGGTCGTAAGCTTTGGGCAGGTCGTGAGGCATTTTTTCCTGTGGTTTGCCCCGGTTATTTTGGGAAAACCCCCGTAAATACAGGGGCTTTCAGAGCGAGGGGACCACGTTTCAGGGTAGCAGATGGCGGGGCGCCGATATTATGGCGCGATGAGAGGCATTTTTCGCGTGGATCGAGCTAAGTACATGCAAAAAGGCCGCACCCGCGTGGGCACGGCCTTTGTATTCTCCTCGGTTTCGTCGTTCCCTTGGTCCCTCGTTCCCTGCCTTTAGAACGGGTTCAGCTTGGCCAGGCCCTTCTTCTTTTTCTTCTTGCTGGAAGACTCGTCGCTCAGGTCGACCTTGGGCTTCTTGGGCTTGCCGTTCGTGGCAGTGGTGGGCTGTGGCGGATTGGTCGCCGGGCTTGATGTCGTTCACCTGGAGAGGCGCTTCGGCGGGCTTTTCCGCCGCCGGCAGCACGGTGTTGGCGGGTCCGACCGGCTTGACCAAAGCGTTGGGATCGGCTTGCGCGGTGGTGGCAGCCTGAGCGGAACCGTTGGGCGCGCTGAGAATCTGAACGCCGACGCCGGTGCCTCTCGCGGGCGCCTGCATCTGCAGCGGCGCGGTGGAGGGCTGATCGCTGCGCGGCGGCTCATTGGGGCCGGTGGGCGTGACGGCCGGCGGCGGGCGGCTGCGGCTTGCCCGCGTTGACGGCCTCCATAAACATGGCCTTGTTCTGGTTGGTAACGTCGGGCGCGAGAGTGCGCGTGGGATCGTCGAGCGTGGGCTCGCCCACGTGCACGGCCTCAACCACTGTGGGCCCGCGCTTGATGATGTCCGAGCGTCTTGTCGGTAAAGTGCAGGGGCTGGCGGCTGCGCTCCTCGGCATCGCTTTCGGCGATGGCCGCCTGCGTCGGCTCGGGAACGGGGCGGTTCATGGCCACGAGGCGGTCGCGGGCATCCTCAACGTGGGGCGCCATGGGATAGCGCGTGATGACCTTGGCGTAGGCTGCGGCGGCCTTGTCCTCATACATGGAGCGCATGCGCTCTCTGATGGCGCCGGGCAGCCGGGCGCAATCTGAATGTTGTGCGCCTCGCCGGCGTAAGCGTCGCCGATGCCGATCAGCACCTGGTCGCTCTTGGAGTAGAGCGGATAGGTGTCGGCCACGGTCTCGAGGCGGGCGATGGCGGCCACGATAGTCTTCGCGGCTCTCGTAGTAGCTGCCGATCTGGAATCTCGCGCTCGGCCAGAACCTCCTGCACATCGCGCAGCCTCTGCTTGGCGCGCGGGACCAAGGTCGAATCCGGGAACATGTTGATCATTTCCCGGTATTCCTTCTCGGCGCTGCTGCGCGTTGGTGAAGTCGCGGTCGGGCTTCTCCATCTGCTGGTAGTAGATGTCGGCCACCTTCATCTTGGCTTCGGCGGCCTCGGGGGCGTTGGGGAAGAAGGTGATGAAGTCCTCGTACTCGGCCTCGGCCTGGGTAAGGGCGGCGGATCCGCCTTCCTTGAACCAGGTGTCGCCGACCGAGAGCTTGGCGCGCATGCGGTATTCCGACTCGGGATAGGTATTGAGCATGGTTTGCAGGTCGAGGCGGGCCACGTCGTAGCGGCCCTTCTTCATGGCCACCATGGCTTTGTCGTAGAGCTCCTTGTCGGGCTGCTTGGACTGCACGCCGGCGAGCGGGTTGGCGTTCAGGTCGTAGGCTTTCTTTTGCTTCTTCTTGTTCTTGGCATCGGCCGAGCCACGCCCAGAAACAAAACGACAAGTGCGACAGCGACGATCTTGAAAGACAACCGGTTCATACCACCTCTTGGGAGGAGGCCCTGGGTGGGCCATCCGCAGCTTGCATGCGCGTATTTAGTGAATTTTACTCTTTCCGAGCCGGTCTTCTGCTCGCAGCGATCCGGTCTTCGGCCTCCCGGGCCGCAGCCAGCAGGGCGCGCGCATCGCGCTCCGGCTGGCCGGCGCCGAAGACGGCATTGCCCGCCACCAGCAGCTCCGCACCCGCTTGGACGACGGCGGCGACCGTGTCGTGAGCCACGCCGCCGTCCACTTCGATTCTAAATCGAGGTCCAGTTCGCGGCGGATTTCGGCCAGGCGGCGGATCTTGTCGAGGGAAAAGGGGATGAACTCCTGCCCGCCGAAGCCGGGATTCACGCTCATGATGAGCACGTGATGCACCATGGGCAGAATTTCGATGATCAGGTCGACGCGCGTGGCGGGGTTGAGGACCACGCCCGGCTTCATGCCGTGGTGAGCGATCATCTCCAGCGAGCGGTGCAGGTGCGGGCAGGCCTCGTAGTGGACGCTGAGCCAGTTGGCGCCCGCCTCGGCGAACGCGGCGATGAACTCGTTGGGGTTATCGATCATCAGGTGGCAGTCGAGGGGCAGGCGGGTGGACTTGCGCAGGCTGGCGACTACGGGCGGGCCGATGGTCATGTTGGGGACGAAGTGGCCGTCCATGATGTCGACGTGGATGGCGGTGCCGCCGCCGCGCTCGGCCGCGGCAACCTGATCGGCCAGATGGGCAAAATCCGCGGAGAGGATGGAGGGCAGCAGCTCAACCATGACAGCGAATGGGGCTCTCCTTGTCTGGCCAGTTTACCAGCCGCGTGGCCTTTCTGGCCTGTTGCCTTCCACGCGCCCAGGACAGGTCTTTCTCCTTCTCCATCTGCTCGATCAGGATGCGCCCGCGAGCTCGCATCGCGGGAGTCCCGCTGCGGCTGAGCACCCGCAACAGGTCGAGAACTTCATCCTTGAGCGACAGGTCCTGGCGGGTCAGTTCCGCGATGCCCTGCATTGCGCAGGTTTTGACGATAGAGCTCTTATGATCGAGCCAGCCCTGCAACACACCGTAGACGCGCCTGCACTCAGGCCGGGTGAGCCTCATCCCGGTCACGACGAGCCCAAGATGCCAGCGCAGTTTGATAGGTCCGGTCTCGACGAGCCGACCCAGCAGCGCGTCTTTCCACCGGGCCACGGTTTGCGGCGACTCGGCGGCTACAGTCTCGAGAGCGTCTGCCGCGCGGCCGGCCACTCCTTCGTCCTCATCCCACAGGCACTCGACAAGTTGCCGGCATAGCCGGGGATTCTCAAGCACGCGCATCGCTGCATCGAAGGCATGCCCTGGACCGATCCGGTTTCGCGCATCGGCCAGAATCGCACGGATCTCGCTCTGCCTTGCCATACGTGCACTTCCCTACTTGCCTGCTGCTGATTCCAGCGCGCGGGCGGCCACGCGGCCCACGCCGCGCAGGATGGCTTTAATGGGCCAGCGGTCGCCGGCATCGGGAAAAAAGATTTCGCCGGCGCGGCGGGCCTCGGGGCGGTAGTACCAGCGTTTGAGCAGCGCCAGATGGCCCTGGCGAACGTTTGCCGAGGGCGCGGCTGCCGGCGCGGAGAGTTCGGCGAGCGCGGCTTCGAGCCGGGATTCGAGGATGCCGCGCGGAAGCTTGGGTACGGCAGATACAGTTCCTTGGGGCTGCGCGGAGATTGCCTCAGGCGCTAAGGCCCCCTCGTTCTCTTGACCGTTATTGGCGCGACTGAAGTCGTGCCCTTCGCGTCTTGCTCCTCCGGACTTTGTCCGATCTCTGATCTCTGATCTCTGATCTCTTGTCGCCTCCGGCATCGGGTCCAATCGCCAGCGGCTGCGCGAAGAGCGAAGTCGAGCCGGACTGTTCGTTCTGGATTCTCATCCCGAGCGTCGAAAATGCCTGCTGGACCGCGCAGCCGGCCGTCTTCAAAGAGAAACACAGCCACTTCGTCAGGGTGGGCGGAGGCCTGCAGAATGACGGCGCGAAGCCGGCTCAGCGGCCGGACGAGCTCGGCGGCGAGGGCGCGCACGGCTTCAACCCGCTGCACCTGCGCGTGGAGCGCGGCGGCGGATTCAAACTCGAGATTTGCCGACGCCTGGTCGCGCTCTGTGCGGAGGGTGACGAGACGGCTTTCGCCGCGCGTGGCGAGAAAGCTCTGGACGGCTGCGGATTCTTCCTGGTAGCGCTCGTCGCTGCAGCCCTTGTAGCACGGCGCGAGACACATCTTCATTTCGGAGTAAACGCAGCCGGGGAAGCTCGGGTCGGGATGCAGATCGAACGTGCAGCGGCGCAGGAGAAAGAGCTTGAGCATTTCTTCGGCGTAGCGCTCGGCGGCCGCGCGCGACGGGAACGGCCCGTAAGCCCAATCGGCTTCGCGCTGGCTGGGCCGGTTGGTGACCACAATGCGCGGGTAGGGATTGCCGCCGAGGAAACGCACGAATGCGGGAGAGCGCAGGTGCATCCTTTCGAGGCACTTCGTGCCGTATTGGTTTTGGAGCAGATTGAACTGCACCACCAGCGACTCGAACTCGGAGCCGGCGAGCTGCCAATCGATGCGCCGCACCAGGCCGGCCAGATGCAGCCGGCGCGGATGACGCGGCGAGGGCTGGAGCAGGCGTTCGAGGCGCGCGCGCAGATTGGGCGTGCGGCCGATGTAAGGCTCGGCGTGCGCATCGGCGCCATACAGCGCAAACACCGCCTGGGCTTGCGGCAGTTGTGCCAGCGCGGCCTTGGGATCGGCCGGGTCAAACGGAAGCGATTGTGTCGCGACAAATTGAATTCTGGGCGGCACAGGCCGTAGTCACCTCTCGCAACACGTCGCAGCTTCGTGTGCTCAGTGTGATTTTACGGCGATTCGCGGGCTGCCTAGAGCATTTTCGGAATACATATAGACTTTTTTAGAACCGTGAAAGGTGGCTCTTTCTTGAGGAAAAAGGCACTTGAGGATGTGCTTTCGGTCTACACCAATTCCGAAAATGCTGTAACTGAAATGTGTTCGCGAAGGTCCTGATACGGTTCTCTGCGCATCGCGTGATGGACATGGGCGTTGCTGTTGATCGGTTTGAGCGCCGTGAAACAATTAAATGGCCGCTCGCGTCTGTATTATTTAGTGCCGCAGTGCGTGGAGGTGGTATCGTGAACCACTTCAAAGCAGTTTTTTTCTCCGCTTTCCTCTTTATTCTTCCCGCAAACGTCTCGGCGCTCCAAACTCAGTTATCACCGACGCAGCCCTCCCCTTCGGGCTCTATCGCGCTGATCACCCTTGCGGCGGGAACAAAGATCGAACTGGTCGTGACGCGCCCTGTCTGGTCGAAATCGGCAAAGGCGGGTGACCCTGTCTATGCCCAAGCATCGTTTCCAACGGTCGCGGGCAACAGCATGGCGATTCCAGCCGGAACCTACGTGGAGGGGACGATTGAAGACGTGACGCGGCCTACGCGCAAATCGAATCGAGCTGCGATCCAGGTTCTCTTTACCAAGATCATCTTTGCCAATGGGTACACCGTCGTGCTGCCCGGCGGAATGAGTGCGGTGCCTGCATCCGTTTCTGCGACAGCCAATTTGCAACCTGGGCAGGCCGAAACCCTGATTGCCATCAATGTTCAAGTGACTACGGCCAACGACCTCCTGCTCGACAATGGCGCGGAGATCGAGATGACGCTCGGCGCGCCTCTCCAACTGGATGCAAAGCAAGTTGCGCAATCGATTCCGCTGTCGCACACGCCGCAGCCGGCGCAATTCGAATCGGCAACCCAATGCAGGACTATTCCAGGCAGCCCGGGATCGCCGGGATCGCCCGATACTGTCATCCCCGGATCGCCCGGCACGCCAGACACGGTGATACCCGGAGGACCGGGAATGCCCGACATCACCATTCCGGGAATTCCGGCTACGCCACCCACTGTAATACCCGGCTCGCCGGGAACACCCGATACGCCGCCAACACTCTGTCCGCCCAAACCGATGGTGGTTTCATGCACTCTGGTAGTCCGCGGCACGCAATCGATCGACTCACAGCCCGCTGCGGCCCGTTAGCGCCGCTTATTTTCTCAAACAAGATTTCGCAAGGATAATCGTCCTATGTTCGTACACTCGATTACCGCACTCATAATTGCTTCTATCCTGATCGGACAGAATCCTCTTCCCGGCCCGCAGGTTGCACCGGCAGCGGCCAATAACCCGTCCTCGGCGCAGGGCGCACCGGTTCCTGCGGCGCATTCCATCATTGTTCCCACCGGCACGGTTGTTCCTCTTACGCTGATGAGCGCAGTCAAGAGCAAGTCAACGAAGCCCGGAGACACCGTTCGCGCGGTGGTTGCATTTCCAGTGACCGTCGGAACGCAGCTCGCGATCCCCGCAGGAACGTTTGTGGAGGGGGCAGTGACCCAGGTGACGGCGAAGGCGGGCAAACAGCCCTCAGTACGCATCCATTTCACGCGTCTGCTGTTTTCCAACGGGTACTCCGCCACTTTGAACGGGGAGAACACGCAATCGTTTCTGTTGCCTGACGGGAACAGGGCATCGACCGTGGAGGTTGCAGAGCTGACACCGATGCCCTTCCTGGGTGTGCATCTTGCCATCGGCGAGGGACAGCAGCCAACCATGCCGACGTTTCCACATGAAGGACCCAATCCCGCTGTGATTGGCGGAGCCATTGCGGGAGCCTTTGCCGCCGGCTTGGTCGGTATGTTGGTTTGGGCGCACCACCGTGCGAATAGCTACGACTTCGTGGTCTTCGATGCGGGTTGGCAGTTCCAGATGATCCTCGATAGCCCGGTCACGCTCGATGCGGCCCAGGTGGCCGCAGCGGCTGCGGCTCCCAGTGCAAATTAAAGCCCCCTTGTCCCGGCGCTGCTCCAGGAGAGAGAACGCGCTTCATGGGACGATCATAGCTGTGCCCACCCGTGCGTCTCCGGAAATGCATCTCAATGAAATGAACTGATCGCTGCGGCAGGCCCTCGCACGCCAATGCCGCGGGCGAGGAGGCTGCTCATGCGCCGTGGAAGGCGTGCGCTGGTTTGCGCGATTCTGGCGGGAAGCTGTGTAGCCGTGAGCGCGCAGGACGAAAAACAGCTTGTGCAGCAGGCAGTGAAGACGGAGCTGGCTGCAGACGCCGCGGATCACTCCCGCTGGCTCTACTTCGAAATCGACCGGAAACCGCACCAGCATGTGGAGCAATGGGTGGCGCAGACCCGCATGGGAGATTTAGAGCGGGTTCTCAGGGAAAACGGGCAGCAATTGAGTGAGGGCGAGCAGCGTAGGCGGATGGAGAACTTCGCGCACGACACGGCGGCCGAAGAGAAGCAACGCAAGGCCGGACAACATGACGACCGGCAGGCGAGAGAAATGCTGAACCTGTTGCCGCAGGCATTTGTGTGGAAGAAAACAGGCGAGCAGGGCGGCGACACGATTCTCGCATTCGCTCCGGACCCGCATTTTCGTCCGCCGGACTACCAGTCGCGCGTGTTTGCCGCAATGCAGGGCGAGATGACGGTGGACAATCAGCGGCACCGGATCGTGAGCCTGAAGGGACGGCTGATTCACGATGTGAAGTTTGGCTACGGATTCTTCGGAAATTTGCAGGCCGGCGGCACCTTCGACGTGGAGCGGCGCGAATTTGGAAATGGGGTTTGGCAGATTACCGAAACGCACGTGCATATCGCGGGGCGCGCGCTGCTGTTCAAGAGCATCTCAGAACAGGAAGACGACCAGAAGTCGAAGTTCACGGAGCTGCCGGGAGATATTTCGTTTGAGGATGCCGAGAAGCGGCTATTGGCGCAAAAGCAATGACCTCCATGCCGCACTTGCTGTCAGCTCAGTACCGGGGATTTGCATTGGCTCTTTGTAATTATATATTAGCGTTACAACATGTGATACAATCAAAAGGCAAGGATGAGTAACATGCCAGGGACTGCCACTCGCGGGAAGGAAGCCACGCTGAATTTACGCCTTGACGCGGAGCTTAAGGCGGAGTTTAGTTCCGCGGCAGAGGCGGAGGACCGTCCTGCCGCCCAGGTGTTGCGCAGTTTGATGCGGCGCTACGTGGAGGGGGAACGCCAGCGCCGTTTTGCCGCTGAGGCGCGCAGGCAATCACAACTGATTGCGGCCTCAGAAGACGAGGCGGAAGTCATGCGCTGGATCCAGGACGTGAGCTCTGCCGAGAGCAGCAAATGAAGCGCGGCGATCTGGTGACAGTGGCGGTTTCAGGGGACTACGGCAAGCCACGTCCGGCGTTGGTGGTGCAGGCCGACGCGTTCGATCTACATCCCTCGGTGATTGTGCTGCCCCTCACCAGCGAACTGCACGATGCGCCTCTGTTCCGGGTGACGGTGAGCGCGAGCAAGGAGACAGGCCTGCGCGCGCCCTCGCAGATTATGGTGGACAAGGCGACGACTGTGCCGCGCGGCAAGATCGGGGCGCGCATCGGGCGCGTGAATGCGGTTGCTATGGAGGCTGTCAATCAGGCCCTGCGCGGGTTTCTGGGTTTGTAGAGCCGTTTATTGCTTGAAGAGCACGAGGTCGATGCCATCGGTCATGGCCTTGTAGCCGTCGTCGCATAGGTGATCTCCTGAGTCGCAGGCTGGGCTCTAAAGAACCCAGAGATTTCTCATGCGAAATCAAGGATTTGGGAGTTGTGACTCGAATCACATGGGGGGGTGAATGGGGTCACTGCCAGCCCTGGCCGGGGAGTGCACACTCAGAGTTCAAATCGTAGATGATCGGCGGCTTGCAGCCGGGAGACAACCATGAGCTTTCAAACTGGCTTGAAGACCATTGTGGTCGCGACCGACCTCGAGGGGCAAGCGGAGGCAGCTCTGGATTATGCGCGCAAGCTGGCCCTGAACTACGGAGCGCGTATTGTGCTTGCGCATGGGCTCGATCCGATGGAGTACGCCGCAGTAGACGCGGTTCCCGGAAACGTTTTGAGTCACCTGACAGATTCGGCGCGCAAAGTGCTGGACAAGCTGGCCGGCGACCTGCTGCGCGAGGGGATTCACAGCCATTCTGAGATCCGTCAAGGTGTTGTGGCCGAGATGCTGGTGGATGTGGCGCGGCAATATCAGGCAGGGCTGATCGTGATCGGCACCAAGGGCATGGAAGGCGCAGGGCCGGTTGTGGTGGGTGCAATTGCCGAGCATCTGGTAAGGCTGGCGCCGTGCCCGGTGCTGGCAGTCGCAGCGGACTGGAACGCGGGTCCGCACCGGCCGGCGCCCGGCGGCCCGGTGCTGATGACTATGGAGCGGAACGAGGCGGCCGCTTCCGCAGCCGCCACAGCCTATTCGTTGGCAGAGACGTTTGAGCGGCCGCTGCTGGCGTTGCACGTGCGCACCGCGGCAGAGCAGGCGGCCGGCATGAATCCCTGCGCAACGATGGAGGACTTCGGCATCAAACTCGGCGGCAAGGCCGGGGTCCCCGCGGACGGGTCTTCGTCCGTGGGGTGGAAGGCCGGGGTCCCCGCGGACGGGTCTTCGTCCGTGGGGTGGAAGGCGCAGGTGCGTTGCCTGGTGAAGGACGGCAATCCGGCCGTTGCCGTGGCTGAAGCGATTGCCGAATACCACCCGTGCATTCTGGTGGCGGGCGTCAAACGCGCCAGCGGCACGCCGGGTCCGCATGGAACGGCCTTTGATTTGCTGTCTGCCTCTCGCGTGCCGGTTCTTTGCGTACCTCCCGAAGAGGCGCACGCCGTGGTGGAGCGGAAGGTAGCGCTTCCCGAGGGAATCCAGTAACAGGCGCGGATTGCTTCCGCGCTGGGGCCGAGTTTCAATCACGGAAGAATGGGCGGGCGAGAGGAGAAGCCGCACCATGTTGTCCGATCGAGAACAACCGCAAATCCATCTGGTTTGGAGTTAGTGCAGTGGGCCGCGTAAGCCACAGGGTTCGCCGCACACCCGCAGGAAGCTCGCCGAAAACACGGTTAAGGCGGGAGCGGCAAGCAGGGCGCCGCGGGGCCCTGCATATACCGGGAAACATGGGGGATGTGAGCATTCAAACTGAGGCCCAATCCGGTCGTCTGGCCGCCGTGGCGGCCCATCCGCTGGCGGAGTTGCTGGAGTGCCCGCCGGAGGAAGGGAGTCTGCTCGCCAGTGCATCGGGGTGCATCGAATTCGATGCCGGGGCGGTTGTCTTTCGCCAGCACGACTCCTGTAAAGGCCTGTACGTGGTGGTGTCGGGTGATTTTGCGCGCAAGGCACAGCGTTTTCAGATGCGTGTGACGCTGGGATCGGCGAGGCCCGGAGATCTGGTGGAACTTGCCGCCGCGCTGGGAGACGGGCGTCATACTTATTCCCTCACCGCGATCTCCCCCGGATCGATGCTGCTTTTGCCAGTTGAGGCGCTGCATCATGCATTCCAGAGCTATCCTCCGCTGCGGATGCGGCTGCTGGAGGAGCTGGCCCGCGAGGTCTCGCGAGCCTATGTGACCTCTTGCCTGAGCCGTGTGACGCCCGTCCGGCGCCACCGCGATGGAGAGGCACGGAACTAGGGTCTGCCGGCCTGGGGAACTCCAGAATTATTCCCGCTGGAAACCGGAGGCTACTGTCTTGCCGCATGGGGAGTGCGCTATACTCTTACTGTATAGCCCAGCGGTATAGGTATGGCCTCACTTCATTCTCATCACCCTCCGGAAGATTGTCTGAATTGCGAGCATCGCCATCTCCGCATGTTCTGCAATCTTACGCCGGAGGCGCTGGCCGATTACGACCAGATTGGGATCATGATGAGCCATGCCCGTGGGGCCAAGCTGTTCTCTGAAGGCGATCCGGCGCGCAATGTCTTCGTCATCTGCTTTGGGCAGGTCAAGATTTCTTCCACCTCGCGCGACGGCAAAACAATGATTCTGAAAATAGCCGCCCCGGGCGACGTGATGGGCTTGAGCGCGGTGCTGGCCAACGTGCCGCATGAGGTAACTGCCGAGGCCATTGAACCCTGCCAGGTGAAGACGGTACGCAAGCAGGAGTTCATCGAGTTCCTGGGTCGGCACGGCATCGCCAGCATGCATGCGGCGCAATCGCTCTCGGGCGAGTACTTGACTGTGTTTCACGACGCCAAAAGGTTGGCGCTTTCCGGCTCGGCGGCAGGGCGGCTGGCGCGGCTGCTGCTGGATTGGGGTCGCTCGTCGGCAAATGGCAAACCTGAGATTCGCTTTACCATGGCGCTCACCCACGAAGAGATTGCCAACATGGCGGGCACCTCGCGAGAGACGGTAACGCGCCTGCTGAACCAGTTCCGCCGCGACCAGTGGATCACCATCAAGGGCACCAGCCTGACCATCACCAAGCCTGACCAGCTTGAACGGCTGACGGCGTAGAGCCCCCAATCGCTCCAGGCTGACAACACAATCCAGTAGATTGAAACACCGCGCGAACTTGCCAACTTGCGAAGCCGCAAAGCGGCGCCAACCTGCGAATATTTCATCTACCGCGGGCCGCGCAACGCCGATGACCGGCTAAAAATACCTCACCACGGGGTCAGATACCGGGAGTTCCTACGCAGCGTGGTATCCGAGCGGGCTCCCGCAGGGCACCGAACAGCAAGCCGTTTTGTTACTGTTGAGCCATGGACGAAGCCTTAATGCCGCTGAAAAATACCGCACCAAACAACACCACAACCGATCTCGAATCATTGGCTGCCGATGTGGTGGCGCTGGCCATGAAGGCCGGCGCCAGCGATGCGGAGGCCGTGGCGCGCGAGGGCGACGAATTCAGTGTGAACGTGCGCATGGGCAAGGTGGAGACGCTGAAGGAATCGGGCTCGCGCGGGCTGGGGCTGCGGGCGTTATTGGGTAAGCGGTCGGGCTCGGCGTCGACCAGCGATTTGACGCCGGAGGGAATTCGCCAGCTTGTGGAGGGCGCGCTGGCGCTGGCGCGCGTGACCGAGGAGGACAAGTTTTCCGGGCTGCCGGAGACGGCGGAATTCGGCTCAGTTCCTGACGATTTGCACCTCTACTACGAGGATGTTTACTCGCTGCCAGGGCCGGAGCGCATCGAGTGGGCGCGGCGGGCCGAGGCCGCGGCTCTGGCCGCCGATCCGCGCATTACGAACTCCGACGGCGGCAGCTTCGACGCCGCTACCGGGCGCAAGGCGCTGGCCAATTCGCGCGGTTTTGCGGGCGGCTACCGAAGCAGCTACGCGACGATCGCCGCAGCGCCGCTGGCCGTCGACGCGAACGGCAAGATGCAGAGGGACGGTTGGTGGTCGAGCGCACGGAGCTTCGCGCACCTCGATTCCCCTGAAGCGGTTGGCGCTGAAGCCAGCAGGCGCGCCTTGCGCCGGCTGGGCGCGCGGCGCGTTGCCACGCAGCGGGTTCCCATTGTTTTTGCGCCAGAGACGGCGCGTTCGCTCGTCGGCTCACTCTTCGAGGCCGCCTCGGGCGACGCGATCTGGCGCGGCGCTTCGTTTCTTGCGGGAAAACTCGGCGAGCAAATCGCCGCGCCAGGCCTGACGGTTGTGGACGACAACACCATGTTGCTGCCCACGGGCGCCGGGGGGTTCGGGACGTCGCCCTTTGACGGCGAGGGCCTGCCCTCGCAGCGCACCCTGGTGGTGGAGAACGGCGTGCTGCGCAATTATCTGCTGAACACTTACGCCGCGCGCAAGCTGGGGATGAGGTCTACGCACAACGCCGCGCGCGGGCTCGCCGGGGCGCCCGGGATCGGCTGCGGCAATCTCTACCTTGAACCGGGAAAACTCACTCCCGATCAGATCGTCGGAGATATTTCGGCCGGCCTTTACGTGACGAGCCTGATGGGCTTCGGCGTGAATGTAGTCACCGGCGACTATTCGCGCGGCGCAACAGGCCTGTGGATCGAGAATGGCCGGCTTACGCACGCCGTCGAAGAGGTGACGATCGCCGGCAAGCTGGGCGAGATGCTGCGCGGCGTGACTGCTATCGGCAACGACCTGGTCTTTCGCGGTTCCGTAGCTGCGCCTACGCTGCGCATCGACGGAATGACAATCGCCGGAGCGTGAAAGCTGCTGACGCGGCAGGAAAGCTTTACGCAGAGCGCAGCGTGAGCAGCGTAATCTCCGGTGGACAGTCGAACCGGAAGGGTACGCCGACGGTGCCGAGGCCGCGATTGACGTAAAGCTGCAGCTTTCCAAAGCGAAACCAGCCCTGCACATACTTCTTGCCCATTGCAGGAAGTGCGATGGGGCCGACAAACGGCAGCCGTACCTGGCCTCCGTGGGTGTGGCCGCTCACCATGAGCGCCACGGCTTGACCCGCGGCAATGGTCACCAGATGGTCGGCGTAGTCTGGCGCGTGGCACAGCAGGACGATGGGCTCATGAGGCACGTTGCGGATGAAAGCGGGGATGGCCGCGCCGGGATCGGGGTTGCCGACCACGGGATCGTCGAGCCCGGCGAGCCAGAATCGCCCGCCTGCGCGTTCGATGGGCAGATATGCGTTGTCGAGCACGGTGATCCCGTTGGCTGAGAGCGCCGCGATGACCTCTTTGCGTGAAATCATTACGTCGTGATTGCCGAGAACGGCATACCGGTTGGGACATTGGAGATTGTTGAGGAGACGCGCGCACTGCCAGGCCGGGCCGATGGAGAATCTCGTGGGCAGAAACCCGAAGGTCACATAGTCGCCGGTGAGAAACACCGCATCTGGATTCAAGCGGTTGACCTGGTTGACGGCATCGCGGAGCATAAACGGCTCCGTGAATTGGTCCAGGTGAATATCGCTGAGTTGCGCCACACGAAATCCGTCGAAGGCGGCGGGAAGACCGGGGAGAAAAATGTCGCGCCGCGAGATTTCGATCCTATGCCGCTCGAATTCGCCTGCATAAAGCGCCAAGCCAGCCGCGGCGCACGCGCTTGCGGCGAGGAAGCGGCGGCGCGTGATGTGCAGTTTGTGGAGAGGTTCCAACAATATCCAATTTTATCGTAGCGATTTCAATTCGATGGGAAGCGGATGGGGCAGATGGAAAGGATGCGTGCAGAATCACGCCCGGCTGGCGGTGCGCCGGCAGCAGCAGTTGCGCGTCTTTTGCGTGTCAGCCCGCCGGCCTCCACACCAGTCTGGAGTCGATCCGCTACGGCATCAATCGGGAATATTCGCGAAGTATTGGGCGACCTGGAGCCAGTTGTCTACGCGGACGAAGCCGGTTGCGGTGAGGTTGTGAGGCGCGGTATAGAGCAAACCCTGGCCCTCGAAGCGGAGCAGGTTCCTGGGCTGGTCGTCGATAAGGTAGTCGGCACGGAGGATTCTCTTGTCTCCGCAGAAGACGTAATGTTTGGGCGGGATGAAGGGGAAGTGGCGCTGCAGCCAGCGATACTTGGGACCCAGCGAGTTGGGCACGGCCATGGCCTGGGTGGCGATGAAGATTTCAAAACGGCTGGAGAGGTCTTTGAGAACCGATTGCGAGTCGGGGATCAACGCGAGGTCTTCAAAAAAGTCTTCGGCGTCGAGAAACTCCCGGATCTGCTGCTGGCGGTCGGGGGGCGCGATCTCCCAAAGGCCTTTGCCGGCGAGGTCGTCCGGGGTTACGTCCTCGTCGAAGTGCTGGTTGTAGCGGCGGATGTGCTCGGCGAGAGTGTCGGCCATGACCTCGTCCATATCGACACAGATGCGCTGCACGGATTGCTCCTCGGGAGGAATCGTTCAAGAAAAGAGTAGCAGGCGTGCGGGGGAAGCGGATGGGCATCACGTGGTCCTGCTGAACAGGTCAGGGCTGCGACGCAGGCTTCAGAACGAATATTTCACGGCAAACTGAATCAGCCGGGGATTGACCGAGGTCGAGGTAATATTGCCGAAGGTTCCATCCGTCACGCTCTGGTCCGGGGGGTTAAATTGCGCGTGGTTGAAGGCATTGAAGAATTCCAGGCGCAGCTCCAGCTTCGATTCCCTGAGGGCAAAATTCTTGGATAACGACAGGTCTGTATTGTTTTGGCCGGGGCCGAGAATGAAGCCCACACTGGAGTTGCCATAGCCGGTAGCTTTCTGATTGGGAGGTAGTTCATCTCCGGTCGCGGGCGGCGCGCAGAATGCCGCCGAGTTGAAATATCCGTTAAGCCTGGCTTCCACGCCTCCGGCCGTGCCTGCATTGCGCGGTCCCATCCCGGCACAGAATTGCGCGCGCGCGATGCCGGCATCACCGTATATGGAACCGCCGCGGCTGTCGGTGATGGTGATCGGCGAGCCGGACTGAATGATCGTCATACCGGAGACGCCCCATCCGCCCAGCAGCTTGCCTGTCAGTCCGGAGCCCTTCCATGGAAGATCCCATCCGTAGTTCACCGCCAGGCGCTGCGGACCCGATATCGACGGTCCATACTGCTGCCGGGCGTCGAGCGGATCGTTGCTGTTCATGGAGTTCACGCTGCCCGGAGGTCCCGGGCCTGCGCCGAGATTGGACAGCACCTTGCTGAATGCATAGGCAGCCTGCACATGCAAGCCGTTGGAAGTCCGCTCTATAAGAGCGACCTGGAGAGCGTTGTACTTGGCGCTGCCCTGCGTCTGAGTAGCGCTCAGTCCGTTGGCCGCAAGGCCCAGGTACGGCACTCGCAGCGAGGCGTTGTCTGCCGTGTTGGTTGTAAGTCCATACACGGGATTTGTGGGACTGGCCAGCGCCGGGCCATTGATATGGCGTCCGGAATCCATTAAGCGGACGGAATGCGCACCGGCGTATCCGGCAACCAGCGACAATCCAACCGGCAGTTGTTCTTGAATTTCCAGGTTCCATTTCTGGGTGAGCGGGGTGGAGAAGTTCTCATCCAGCATGCCCAGGCTCAGGTTGGAACTGGCTCCTGACTGGACATTGCGGTCCGGACCCCAACCATAAGCAGTCTGCGGGAAGGGCTGCGCAAAGCTGGCAAGAGAATTTGCGCTACCAAATCCTCCCACCGGAACGGCGTAGGGCGCCTCGGCCGTGCTCTGTTGCAGCAACAGCCCGGCGTCCGGACGGTCGTAAAACAGCCCGTAACCGGCACGCACCACCAGGCTGTTTCTGCTCCGTGGCTGCCAGGAGAGGCCCAGACGCGGGACGAAGTTGGTCGACGGCGCGCCGATGGGAAGTGGCGTATGGTTCGTACTGCGGGTTACGCACGTGTTGGGGGTCACGCACGCGGGCAGCGCCCCGCTGAAGTTGGAGGGCACCACGTAACCCAGATACGAGCCCCCACCCCCAGGTGGAAGCGCCGTCCAGGCTCCGGCCAGGCTGGGCCAGAAGTTCGTGAAATTGCCCGTGCTGTCGGAGGGAAGACCGAAATAGTCCCACCTCACTCCCGCATTCACCGTCAGGCGGCTGAGCAACTTGAAGTTGTCCTGAAGATATGCGGAGGCATCGCTGAAGCGGTAGGCGTGAAAGATCCCGGCCGGGCCCGTGACATTGGCTGTGGGTCCACTGGGTCCGGAGCTGGAGAAAACATTGCTGGAAGAAGTCCCATTTGTATCGGTGGCCACTCCATTGACATAGACCACCGGATTCGAGGCATTGCAGTTGGCTTTGCCGGCAGGGCAGCCGGGGAGCCCCAGGAGAAAATCGGCAAAGCTCTGGAACATGAGCGCGCCGATCGCGCTTCCCTTGGTATTGGTATTCCACTGTCTGCGTTCCACCTCGACTCCGAACCGGATCGAATGATTGCCATGCGTCCATGAGATCTGGTCCGCCCATTGATACTGGTTTATGCTGTTGTAATCCCAGAGGCCGCTGCCGCCGAAACTGAAGAGCCCCATAATAAAGAAGGAGTCGATCTGGTCGATCTTGGGGACCACCGAAGCAATGCCCACCTGGCTGTTCGTAAAGGGAACAAGCGGCGTGTCCTTCAACAGGTTGTGCTGGCCGGAGATGCGCATTTCGTTGGTCAGCCGCGGGGTCAGCGCGGAATCCAGTTTGACGACTCCGTATAGATTCGCGGTCACAGTGGTCGAGAGAGTTCCCGGAAGGTTGGCAGGGCCGCCGGGGAAGTTGTTGGTTTGAGGGTCGCGCGAATAGAACAACCTCTCGATGAGCCTTTCCTTTGCGGTGAGTGCGTAATCGGTGTTGAAGAGAACCTGGTCTTCCTGGAACTTTGCGGGAATGCTGTAAGGCGTTTGCTGGAAGCCACCGTTGCTCGAACCAGGGATGGCATCGGCGCCGTTGGCGAGTTTCAGCTTCAGGTAATTGATCGCCACCGGATTGATATTCGATCCGTCGCAAGCTACCTGTACGCCGCCCATGGCCGTTAGATAGTGAGGATCGTATTGGCCATTCGCAAGTAGATTATTGTCGGGGCAAAACCTTGCCCCCACCGACTGCGGGAAGGACGCGCTCGAGCGGTCTCCCGCAGGGATGGGAGGCAGATACACGCCAGACGAGTATCCGACAATGGCCAGTCCGTTACTTTGCCGCGTTCCCTGATAGGAAGAGAAAAAGAAAATCTTTCCTCTCCAGATGGGGCCTCCCAGCGCCGCTCCGAATTGATTTTGTTTCAGCACCGGCTCGGGATTGCCGTGGGCCTTGTTGAAGAACTCGTTCGCATTGAAGATATCGTTGCGGAGAAACTCGAAGAGCGCCCCGTGAAAGGCGCCGGTCCCCGACTTGGTCGTCACGCTGATGCTGGCGCCTGCATAGCGCTCCGGTCCGGCCGAGTAGCTCCAGGACTGCATGCTGTTTTCCGCAATGGCGTCGGGATTGGGAATGCCCGGCGCTTCGGGACCCATGGTTGAAGCCGACACTGGAGCTCCATCCATCAGGTAGCTGTTCGTCGAGCCGCTGCCCACCTGCACGCCTTGGGTGTTCATGCCAATGGCTGTGGCATTGCTCACCTGACTGGAGGCGCCGGGCGCCAGACCCGTAGTCTGCGTATAATTGCGGGTCGATAAAGGCAGATCCTTGGCCGCTGGAGTGCCGGGTTGCGTCCCGGTCTCCCCGGTCGCGCTGCCATTCGCCGGAGCCTGCCATGGCACGATGACCACCTCGGCTTGCGATCCCGGGCTTAGCGCCTGATTGATCACCAAGGCATCCCCAGCGTGAACCGGGATGCCGCTGACCACGGTCGTCTTGTGTCCAGAGGCAGAAAACTTGACGGCGTAGCTGCCTGACGGCAGCAGCTTGAACTCGTATGCGCCGTCTTTATCCGTCGTTGTGGTGCGGGTCCGGCCGGTTGCGGCATCGACGGCAGTAACTGTTCCGCCCGAAATCGCGTTCCCCCCAGTGGCTGAAATCCTGCCCTCGATGGCGCCCGTTAGTGTCGTTTGGGCCATGACAATTGCAGGGCAATTTGTCCAGGATAATACGGCAAAAAGAAGGAAAAAAAGACGCTTCATCATGGTCGAACTGAGCAAACCTGTTCTTTCCCTTAACCAGGGAAATATTGGCATTCTTCCCGCGCCGTGTAGGTTAATTTATCTGGGTTAATTTTATAGGGTCTTAACCTTTTGACGGCGTAAAGATTTGTAACGCCGGGCTGCCTGCGGCGCAAAACGCTCAAAATAATAGGTTGAACGATCAGGCGCCGGCGTGGCCGGGTTTGCGGATTGCGCGGCCGGCGCCGGGAATCGCTTCAGGTTTCGGCGCTTTCGGAGCGGGCGCCAGGGCCGGGTCCCAGTAGAGGAGCCGGCTGCAACTGTCGCAGGCGAGCAACTCGCCCTCGCGGAGCTGGTTCCAGACTTGCGGGCGCACGCCCATACGGCAGCCGGTGCACTGCTGGTTTTCGGCGAGGGCGATGCCGGTGCCACGGGCGGTGGCGATGCGGTCAAAGCGCGCCAGCCAGTCTGGATCGAGCGCTACGCGCACGGCTTCGCGGTCGGTGCCGAGAGCCGTGAGTTGGGCGGCAAGCTCCTGCTGGCGGGCGGCTACGCGGCTGCGGACGCCATCAAGCTCAGCGGCCAACAGTTCCACCTTGGTGCGGGACTTGGCGAGCGCAGCTTCCTGGGCTTCAGTGCGCTCCAGGCTCGCATACTCTTCATTTTCCAGGCGTTCGGCTTCGGCGGATTCAAATTGGATCTCGTGCTCGATGGCTGCGGCCTGCGCCGGCGTGGTGACGGTGTCGAGCTGCGCGCGGAAGCGGGCGGCTTTCTGGCGGTGGGCTTCGATGTCGCGCTCCAGGCGGGTGCGCAGCGAGTCTTCGCGGTTGAGCGCGGCAGAGGCTTCGGCGGATTGGCGCTCGGCGGCGGCGAGCGCCGCCTCGGTCTGGGCGATTTCCGCAGGCAACCCGCGGAGTTCCTGGTTCAGGCGGGCGCGGTCCAGTTCGATGGCCTGGAGCTTTACGAGGTTTTCAATCAGCACTTGCATCGATAATCAGAAGAATACGGCATCGGGGAACAGGGAACAAGGGAACGAGGGAGCAATGGAGCGGGAATGTGAGGCTCGATGAATAAGGAGTAGGCAGCAGGATGTACTCAGATAACGTCAAAGAGAAGAGAGTCTGTGATTTGAGCGTAAAGGAACCCTGAAGAAGATGGCAGGTGGGCGAGGGACGGGCGTGGTGAAAGGGCGGCCAGGATTCTTGCGCAGACATTGGTGGCTCACGTGGCTGGCGAGCGGGCTACTGCTTGTGCTGATTGCGCTGGGTGTGGCGATCTCCGTGATATTGCACCGCGCGGAGCCGATGCTGCGCGCCGCGATTGTGGAAAAGCTGGAAGAGCGCTTTCATGCGCGTGTGGAGCTGGACAGCTTTCATGTTTCGCTGGTGAAGGGTTTGACGGCGGAGGGCAAAGGGCTACGTATCTGGCCGCCGGCGCCGGTGGTTGGAGTGACGGTACACGGAACAAATAAGACTGATGCGAATGGTGCTGTAGCGCCGGGTTCACCTGGGCCGCTGATTCAACTCGACGAGTTCCGGTTCCATGCGCCGCTGCACTACAAGCCGAGCGAGCCGATCCGAATTTCGGTGGTGGAGCTGAAGGGACTGGATGTGGACGTGCCGCCGAAGACGCACTTCACGCACGCGGCAACGGATGGCGGGTCGAATCACGGGCCAAGCAGCGGGTCGAGTACCGGCTCTGGTCTGCTCGGTACGGGCGCGTCGCTGCTGCGCTTTGAGGTGGATAGCATCGAATGCAAGGGCGCGAAGCTGACGCTGGAAACGGACAAACCAGGAAAACTGCCCCTGGAGTTCGCCATCGCAAAGATAAAGTTGACCGATGTGAGCGCAGGCGGGTCGATGCACTTCGACGCGGAGCTGACCAATCCGCGGCCGCACGGAATGATTTTGACTTCGGGCAGCATGGGGCCGTGGGTGGTGGAGGATCCGGGCGAGACGCCGGTGGCGGGCGACTACCAGTTTGACCACGCGGACCTGAGCGTCTTCAAGGGAATTGCGGGAATTCTGAGCTCGACGGGCAAGTACGAGGGCGTGCTCCGCGACCTGGTGGTAGATGGGCAGACGGACACGCCGGACTTCAGGCTGACGCACTTCGGCACGGCGCTGCCGCTGCACACCGTGTTTCACGCGCACGTAGACGGGACGAATGGCGATACGCTGCTGCAGCCGGTGGACGCGACGCTGGGGAAGTCGCACTTTACCGCCGAGGGCAAGATTGTGCGGGTTCCGGCTGAAGCGTTGCCAGACGGCACAGCGCAGCCCGGCGGCCACGAGATTTCTTTGAAGGTAAATGTGGACCGGGGACGAATTGAGGATTTTCTGCGCCTGACGAGCAAGAGCGGAACGCCTCTGCTGACCGGCGTACTGGTGCTGAAGACCACGCTCGAAATTCCGCCGGGAAAGGCGCCGGTGCACGAGCGAATGAAGCTCAAGGGAAATTTTTCGCTCGAAGACGCCGCGTTTACGAGCGCTAAGATACAGGAAAAGATTGGAGATTTGAGCCTGCGCGGACAGGGCGACTCAAAGGATGCAAAGCGCGGCGAGGGAGCCGACGTTCGCTCGGCGATCGAGAGCGATTTCACGATGGCGGGCGGCATAATTACGCTTCCCAATCTGAAATACACGGTGCCGGGAGCCGAGATCGACCTCAAGGGCACCTATGGCATTGAGGGCAGCATTCTGAACTTTGCGGGTACGGCCAAAACGCAGGCCACGGTTTCGGAGTTGGTGGGCGGATGGAAGGGTGTGCTGTTGAAGCCGGCCGACCGTTTGCTCAAGAAAGATGGAGCGGGCACTGAGGTTCCCATCCATATTGACGGCACGCCCGAGAGTCCAGAGTTCGGGATCGATTTCGGCCGCATCAAGCACAGTTCTCCGGCGAGTCCGGGAGATCCGCAATAGCATTCCGAAGATGCTCTGAGGATCTTCTACTGCACCAAGGTGGATGCGGCAAATTCCAATGCGCCTATGGGAACCTGTAATACCGGCAATCGATGGGGCAGTTCGGCAGCAGATAGAGGTTTGCTGAGATAGTGTCCCTGAATTTCATCGCAATGCTGGGCGCGCAGAAAGGACAACTGTTCTTCGGTCTCAACGCCCTCCGCGATGACTCTGAGATTCAGGTGCTTGGCCATACTGATGATCGCGGTAGCGATGGCGGCGTCGCTGGCATTGTGGGAAACGTCCTTGATGAACGACCGGTCGATCTTGAGCTTGGTGACGGGGAATTGCCTTAAGTAGCTGAGACTCGAATATCCGGTTCCGAAGTCGTCGATGGTAAGGTTGACTCCCATCGATTTCAATTCATCGAGAACACGAAACATCACCCCCTCATTCGACAGCAGAAGGCTCTCGGTAAGTTCGAGCTCGAGGTACTTCGGCGCGAGCCTGGTTTCGCGCAGCGTGGCCCGGATGAGGTCGCAAAATCCGTCCTGGCGAAACTGCACCGCAGACACATTGACGGCCATGGGAATGGCGGGCAATCCCTGCTCCTGCCACCGCTGGGCCTGCCTGCAGGCTGTTTTCAACACCCATTCACCGATGGGGAGGATCAAACCGGATTCCTCAGCAATTTCAATGAACTTACCGGGAGGCAGCAGGCCGAATTTTGGGTGATTCCAGCGCACCAGGGCTTCGAGACCCGTGATTCTGCCGCTGGCAAGCTCGAGCTGTGGTTGGTAGTCTAGGTAGAATTCCTCCCGTTCGAGCGCCAGGCGCAAGCTGTTTTCCATGGTCAAGCGTTCCATGGCGCCGGTGTTCATCTCTTCAGTGAAGAAGCGGAGCCGATTTCGGCCGCTCGCTTTGGCGCGGTACATCGCAGCATCGGCATCGCGGATGAGTTTTTCACTGTCGAATCCATGCTCGGGGAAGAGGCTGATCCCGATGCTGCAAGTGACGTTCAAAGGAACTTCTTGATTCGTGATGCCCGCGGAGACGCCTCGAAGAATGCGTTCTGCCGCGCGATTCGCATCGGCAACTTCTTCCAATTCGGCGAGGACAATAAGAAATTCGTCGCCACCGACGCGCGCCACGGTGTCCTGATCGCGCACCTGCTGTTTCAAGCGATGCGCGACTTCCTTCAAAAGAGCGTCGCCAACCGAGTGCCCAAGTGAATCGTTGATCACTTTGAAATTGTCGAGATCGAGAAAAAGCACGGCGACTTTCTTCCCGGCGTCGCGCGCCTCGGCAAGCGCCGCGATCAACCGGCGGTGCAGAAGAGTGCGATTGGGCAACCCCGTGAGTGGGTCGTAGTACGCGAGGTGGCGAACCTGTTCCTGCGCGTGTTCGCGAACGGCCATCATGCGGCGGGAGACAAGAACAGCGAGGAGTATCAACGTGAGGGCGGCCGCGCCTTGCGCCAAGCATAGACACATCGCAAGAAAGTGCATGCCATTGTTGAGGTGTTCGGCAAAGCTCAGCTCTTCGGCCGAGAAGACTCGATCGGCGCTGAGAATCTCTTCTTGTAGACTCCGAATATCCGACTGGTTCTTTGCGTGCTGCAACTCTTGAGCGATGGCGGCCAGCCGCAAAGCGTATTGATCGCTGTCTCGCCAGTCTTGTATCGCCTTTTCAACTTCTGAGTTCCAAGGCGCGATTTTGTAGAGGATGATTGCAGTAGGGACGTCCTGCCTGCGATTCCGCCCGCGCACCAATCCGTCAGCGATGACGGAGTACGATGGATGCCGGGAATCCAGTTCGCGACGAGCCTGCATGTCGCCGAACATAACATCCATTTCGGAGTTGAAGCATTCCAGGTCTTTGCTGGAGTGAGTGTCGGAATAGCTGAGGAGACAGAAAGTGGCGCTTTTCTGCGCGCCTGCCAATAGATTTTCGCCGATGAGAAAGACACGCCCGCCATCCTGAAATTTCAACTCCCACAGCGAAAGGCCGGCAAGCAAAGCGAGAATAATGATAAATGGCGCAATCGTGGCGGCCCGATCGCGCGATCTTGAGTTTCTCTTCGAGTTCACTTCGAGATTCACCCGGGCCCCGTCCCTGCCTTCAGCCTGATTCGTCCTTATCTGGCCGATCCGGCCAAAATGTCGAATCTGCAGTTGGTAAAAAAACAGAACCCACCGCGAGACCCGGGACGAAGAAAAAGCTCCAAATTAGAAACAACTGCAAATCAACTTGCTGACGTCAAACTTAGAAATAAGGTCCAATCGTGCATGCAGGCACGATACTCGCTGAGTTCAACGGCCACCCTTGCGACGGAGCAATTCACATAAATTTAGCTATTCGCGCCTTGATTGTCGCAAAGATGCGAGGCATTTTGTATCTGACTTTAGTGTTACGGCCAACCGCGAGGTGATCTACGGCTTACGCTTTGGTTTGTTGGGTTAATTCGGGATCTTCCGGAGAAAATAAGAGATCGGCGCCAGCGCCGGGCCCAGGACTGGAGATCTGCAATTCCGGTTCAGATCGGGAGGCGAGGTACACTTAAGTAATTGCTGTTTCCCGGCGCCTGTTCCTAATAGCGAGTGTTTCGTCTAAGTTAATAGCAATTTTCAGTAGCGAAGCCCCTTATTGCTCGATTTGTATGGACTTCGGGGGTGGAGGGGCACCTGTTCCGCAGCAAGACAAATGAGCGACGTAGACGGCATGGCCCGCTTCCTCGAGGCCGACTCTGCTGCCGGCTGCTGGTGTTTGCGGTGTCGTTGGCCTTTGCGGCCTGCGCGTCGGCGCAGCAGGGCGCCCAGGAGGCCATGCTGCCGTCTGCGCCGGACCCCGGTCCGCCCGCACCCATGAGCGGCAGCGTTCACGGCGTCGTGACGAGCGCTGACGGAACGGCATACGAGGGAGCTCGCGTGAAGTTGAGCCACGGCGATGATCCGGCCGCCGCGATCCAGAAGACGGATAGTAGCGGCGCATTCAGCTTTGCGAACCTGCCTGCGGGTGAGTTCAAGCTCACCGTCTCCACGAATGGCTTTGTGACCCAGTCGATCTCCTGCGTGTTGCACGCGGGCGAGGCCTTCGATGCGCGCACTATCGTGTTGCCGGTTGCATCCACGACAAGCGTGGTGGAGGTATCGGCCGAGCCCCAGGTGGAGATTGCGCAGGAGCAGCTCAACCTGGAGGAAAAACAGCGGGTGTTGGGCGTGCTTCCGAACTACTACGTCAGCTACGATCCCGACGCGGTCCCGCTCACGGCCCGGCAGAAATACCAACTCGCCTGGAAGACGTCCGTCGATCCCATGACGTGGCTCCTGACCGGCGTCGTCGCAGGCGCAGAGCAGGCCGACAACGCCTTTGCTGGATACGGCCAGGGCATGCAGGGCTACGGCAAACGATTCGGCGCGAATTATGCCGACGGCTTTACCTCCATCATGATAGGCGGCGCGATTCTGCCCTCGACGTTTAAGCAGGATCCACGATACTTCTACAAAGGGACCGGGACGGTCCGGTCGCGCGCCATGTACGCCATTGCAAGTGCTGTCATTTGCAAAGGCGATAACGGGCGCTGGCAGCCGAACTATTCCGCGATTCTCGGCGGGCTGGCATCCGGCGGCATCTCAAACCTTTATTACCCGGCGAGCAACCGCAGCGGCTTGAGCCTGACCTTTGAGAATGCGCTCATCGGCACTGCCGAAGGCGCGGTGCAGAACCTGTTTCAGGAGTTTGTGGTGCGCCGGCTGACGCCCAGGCTGCCTCGTTTCCCCTCGGCGGACACACAGTAAGGCGGCAGCTTAGGGTGGATTAGGCAACGGTGTAGAGCTTCACGACAACAATCCGCCGAGCAATTCGAGAACGCACTCCAGAACCGGCGATATCTGAGACTCATCCTCATCGCAAACACAGCTTTCTATGGGGTTTTCAGGGTTGTACAGGATTTCGATTTCTGTCCCTTTTTCCCACGCGTGTGAGGAATGGAATTTGCCCCGGTAGTGGTCGCCATCAACCGCATAGGAAAAGACAACCGTGAAGTAGCCCACGAACAGGCTGCCTGGAGTCTGCGATGGAGGATCTTCCCAGTCGCAACTACCGATCGTTGCCGTTGTCCCAAGCCAGTGCTCGTAGGTCATTTGAGCCGAATTGTCGCACCGCTCTTAGGTTTTTGTCGAATGACCGCCTATTCGGAGTTCTGTATCAGGGCCCGACTTCAGTCGGGCCGCAACCGCCGCAAAATGAGGGCGGACTTTAGCCCCTGAGGGACTCCTCTTCATTGCCATGGCTTTCCTCACACCTTCTCCTAATCAGCTAAGCCCGCAATCGAAACCACCAGCCGGTTCATTTTCTCTTCCTGCCGTTCGATGGACTCCACAAGCTTGAATTGTGTGCGGCAGCGGTCGAGGTTGTGGCCTTCGCGATGCACCTTGAAGTAGGTGTCGCCCGCCAGATAATCGGCAAGAAAGCGGATGCCGGTCTCAAACGTGATGAGCTTGCCCGAGAACGCGAGATACTTCGTCTCCGCCGCGGTCAGGAACCCGCCCGCTGCCTCGAGATAGCCGCGAACGAGCGCTTCAAAGAGGGGAAATTGCATGGTCACTTTGGATAGATCCTGCTCGTCCTCTGCGGCGGGACTTGTGGTGGTGCGCACCATATCGCCGAAATCGTACAGCGCGAGGCCTGGCATCACGGTGTCGAGGTCGATGACGCAGATGCCCTCACCGGTCGCGTCGTCGAGCAACACGTTGTTGAATTTGGTGTCGTTGTGGGTGATGCGCTCGGGCAGGTTTGCCTCAAGCAGAACGCTGGCGATCGGTTTGCGCGCCAGGGCAAATTCAATCTCCGGCCTGGCCAGGCTGGCGCGGCCCTTCACGTCCGAGGCGATCGCCTGCTCCAATGCGGCGAAGCGCCTGGGCGTGTGGTGAAAATCGGGGATGGTATCGTGCAGACGCGGCGCGGGCAGGTTGGCAAGTTGCTGCTGGAAGCGGCCGAACGCGCGGGCCGCCTGGAACGCCTGTTCGGCAGACGTGGCTGCCTCAAAGGTGTGCGCATGATCGATGAAGCGATAAGCGCGCCAGGTCTCTCCCTCCGCATCCACGTGCCAGTTGCGCCCGTCGAGCGCCGGAACCAGTTTGAGCACGCGTCGGGCAGCGTCGGGCTCGCCGGCTGCCTGCGCGCCCCCAGCAGAACCAGAATGGCTGTCTCCAATGGCACGCCCTCTGAGTGGCTTTTTCGTCGAGAAAAAGCCACCTTGTAGACCCTTCGCATCGGCACGTGAATTCTGGTTCTGCTCGAGATGCGCCGTCACGCGCTCGATATTCTGCATCACGGCGGCGGGATTCCGGAAGACATTGCGATTGATGTGCTGCAGGATGTAGCGCGCGGGCGCGCCCCTCCCATGGCACTCCACGCGGTAGGTATCGTTGATGTGGCCGTTACCGTGGGGCGCGATCTCGGCAACTTCACCGCGAAACTGGAAGCGGGATGCTACGGCGCGCGGATCGCGCGGGACGAGATAGGTCCCACTCATGGCCAGAGTCTTTCAGGGTACAAGCCGGCGGCGACGAGGCGGCGTATGCTCTCGATAACGCGCGGACGGTCTTCGCGATAGGTGACGCCGAACCAGGAATCCTGCGTATGCAGCACCTTGACGCGCGCCTCGCCGGCTCGAACCAGCTCGCCGACCGTGTTGGGAATATAGCACTCCGCTTTGAGGTCGGATGCATTGCCTTCAAGGAATTGCTCGAAGCGCTCGCGAAGTTGATCGAAGACGCGCGGCGTGAATCCCCACATATTCAGCGAGACCGGCTCGTCCCCGGTCAGCTTCGTCACCGTGCCGTCTGGCGCGGTGTTACGGGCATGGCCGCCGTCGGGCTCGATTTTTGTTAGCTCGACGATGCTCTCAAGCATATCGCCCTCTCCAACCCGGCACACGCCGCGCGCTACCGATCCGAACTCAGAGAGCGTGTTGCGCAGAACGAAGCCGACCATGGCATAGTCTGGTGAGCCGGACGTGAGATGCCGGGCCAGCTCGCGGTAGCCGTCCGCGCCGTAGAAGTCGTCGGCATTAATGGCCGCGAAAGGCTCGTGAATGGCATCGGCGGCCAGCAGGATGGCCTGCGTAGTGCCCCACGGCTTGGTGCGGCCCGCAGGCACAGTGAAGCGCGGCGGAATGTCTTCGAGCGATTGAAAGACGTATTCGACGGCGACACGCTTTTCAAACCGCGCGCCGACGGTCTCGCGGAATGCCTGCTCGATATCTTTGCGGATGATGAAGACCAGCTTGCCGAAGCCGGCGCGCAACGCGTCGAAGATGGAGTAATCGATGATGGTTTCGCCGGCGGGGCCGACCGGATCGATCTGCTTGAGGCCGCCGTAGCGGCTGCCCATGCCGGCGGCCAGTACGAGGAGGGTAGGAGGAGATGCTATCGCCATAGAAATTACCCTTTCGGACGACTCGATTCAATCGAATGGTACAACAAAGACCCTCACGGCAGCGTTAGATACAAGAGAGCACTGAAGTTGGACAAATTAGACTATAATGACTATAATTATGGTTATAATTTTAGAGGGGAGGCGCAGATGGCTCGGTGGCAGGTTCAGGAGGCGAAAACGCGGTTCAGCGAAGTGATCGAAGAAGCGCAAAACAAAGGGCCGCAAGTGATTACGCGTCACGGTGCGGAGCGGGCGGTGGTGCTGTCGATCGAGGATTTCCGCGCTTTGACGGCCCACAAACCAGGATTAAAGGAGTATCTGCTGGGAGGGCCAAAGGTAGACAGCTTCGAGATTGAGACGGACGGCGACACCGGCCGCGAGATCGCGTTGTGAGCGCGTCCGTAGCCTACCTGCTCGACACCAATGTCCTGAGCGAGACGCGCAAAAAACAAGCCGACGCGGGCGTGATCGCGTTTTTGGAAGCGGTTGATTCTTCTGCGCTCTATCTGAGCGTGCTGACGATTGGCGAGTTGCGCAAAGGCGTGGCAATCAAACGGCGCACCGATCCGGTGGCTGCAAAGGGGCTGGCAGCGTGGGTCGAGGGTCTGGAGTTCGGCTTCGCCGACCGCCTTCTGGGCATCGACGCGGCCACAGCGCGATTGTGGGGCGACTGGTCCGGCGACCGTCCGAGGCCAGTTGTCGACACATTGCTCGCGGCAACTGCTGTCGAACACGGCCTCACCTTTGTCACGCGCAACACGCGCGATGTAAGCGGGATTCATGTGAAGCTGCACAATCCGTGGGCGGATTAGAGTTGGAGACCGGCATTGCGTCTACTCTTCCTCGAATATCTTCTCTAAGTCACGCCCGCCATAAAAAACACCCAGGATCGTCACCGCATCGTCTGCTACTTCAAATGCAATCGTGACGCGATGTCGAAATCCAAACGTGCGAAGACCTGCGCGGATATAGTCGCGACGTGTTCCCCGGTGAGGAAGGGTTCGCAGGCTTTCGCACTCTTTTACGATGTCTTCAGTGTATTTCGCTGCGATTTCGGGTGACGCTGCTTCCGCTATGTGGAAATAGAGAACGACAAGCTGCGACTCTGCCTCCGGGGAGAACACGACGCGGTACGTCATCTTGCTTTGAGAGAGGTCTTGTGCGCGGCCGCCAGAGACCGTCGCACCTTGGCGGGGGATACGGCGCGCGAGGGGTTGGCCTTCATGGCATCGTAAGCAGGCGCCACCTGCTCGCGCAGCCAATTGTCGAGCGCGCGCTCATGGAGCTGGAGCGCCCGAAGCCCGCCTCGGATCACTTCGCTCTCCGACGCATACTCGCCCGATTCGACCTTGGCGCGAACCAACTCGGCCATTTCATGAGTGAGCGTAATGCTGAATTGCTGGGTGCTGCGCATAGGCCGCCTCCTCCCGCTTGATAGGATTCTATCCTACTCGATTTCCGCGCGGCGATCAAGCGCTGGTTTCGGAAGTTCCAAGAAGAATGCACAATTTGAGAAATGCTGCGCAGAGAATGGCGTGAGATGTGCGAAGTTCCGTTGAGACGCAAGCAACAATGCACCTGACCCGCACCTTGCCCGTCTCCTGCCTCACGTGTTCGACTGGTTGCCGGAAGGTGAAAGCAATCATGAGCTACGTTCTAGCGCTGGACCAGGGGACGACGAGTTCGCGGGCTATTCTGTTCGATGCGGACGGCGCGATTGCCGCGGTGGCGCAGCATGAGTTCAAGCAGTTCTATCCGCGGGCGGGATGGGTGGAGCACGATCCGACGGAGATACTGACCAGCCAGATGAGCTGCGCCGTGGAGGCACTGGCGAAGGTGGGCGCTCGGCCGCGCGATGTTGCGGCGATCGGCATTACCAACCAGCGCGAAACCGTGATTGTGTGGGAGCGGACGACGGGCAAGCCGATTCATCCCGCCATCGTGTGGCAGGATCGGCGGACCGCGGCGTTTTGTCGAGAATTGGAAGAGAGCGGCGCCGGCGAGATGGTTTCGTCGAAGACTGGCCTGGTGCTGGATCCGTATTTCTCGGCGACGAAGGTTGTTTGGATTCTGGATCACGTGGAGGGCGCGCGGGCGCGGGCTGAGCGCGGCGAGCTGGCATTCGGCACCGTGGATAGCTGGCTCGTCTGGCACCTGACCGGCGGCCGCAAGCACGTGACCGACGTGACCAACGCCTCGCGGACACTGCTCTTTAACATCGTGACCGGCAAGTGGGACGCGGAATTACTCAAGCTCTTCGGGATTCCCGACAGCCTGTTGCCGGAGGTCGTGTGGTCGAGCGCGCACGTGGGCGAGGTGACAACGACGCTGGGGCTCGTTTCGAGTCTCGCCGGCGTGGGGATTGCCGGCATTGCAGGCGACCAGCAAGCAGCGCTTTTCGGGCAGTTGTGCTGGAGCGCGGGCGAGGCCAAGAACACCTATGGAACAGGATGCTTTCTGCTCGAGAACATCGGCACGGAGTTCGTGCGGTCTAAGCACAAGCTGATTACGACTGTGGCCGCAAGCGCCAAAAAGCGCCTGGAATACGCGCTCGAAGGAAGCATCTTTATCGGCGGAGCGGTGGTGCAGTGGCTGCGCGACAATTTGAAGCTGATCGGCGCGTCGGGCGAGGTGGAGGCGCTTGCGGCGAGCGTGCCGGATACAGGCGGAGTGGTGTTTGTACCTGCGTTTGTGGGCCTGGGCGCGCCGCACTGGGATGCGCACGCGGCCGGAATGCTGATCGGGCTGCGCCGCGATACGGGGCCGGGGCAGATTGCGCGGGCGGCTCTCGAAGCCATCGCGTTTCAGGTGGCCGACGTGCTGGAGGCGGTGCAAAGCGAGACCGGTGCGCCATTGGACGCGCTGCGCGTGGATGGCGGCGCGGCGGTGAACGATCTGCTGATGCAGTTCCAGGCCGATGTGCTCGGCGTTCCGGTGGTGCGTCCGCGAGTGACGGAGACGACGGCGCTGGGCGCGGCGTATCTTGCGGGCTTGGCGACCGGCTTCTGGGCCAGTCCCGAGACATTGCGCACGCGCCGGGCCGCCGCAGCGACCGACGTCTATTTCGACCCGAAGATGGCGGCTGCCGAACGGGCCGAGCGGCGCGGGCGCTGGCAAAAGGCCGTGGAGCGGGCGAAGGAATGGGCATGAAGACAGGGGTCAGGTTCTAAGGGTCAGGGTACGTCGGGCCGGGTTGGTAAAATGCGGCACAGGAAGGCAGACCTGCAAAGGTAGACCATGGCCCTACGCGAAGAATTCGAGAATGCGAACCGCTTTGCCGCGCTCAGAAGTGAGCCTGCTTCCAGTGTGCTGGTTCTTCCCGGCTTGAATAACTCGGGGCCGAAGCACTGGCAAACCCTATGGGAGCAGGGGGAAGCGTCGTTTCGCCGGGTGCAGCAGAAGGACTGGGTAACACCCCAGCTCAGCGACTGGATCGAAGGAATCTCGCGGGAAGTTGAAAGGGCTCGGCCGCCCATCGTCTTTGCTGCGCACAGCCTGGGATGCATTGCACTGGCACACTGGATCCAAACCGCTTCGCCCGAGCTTCTCAGCCGGACCAAAGGCGCGTTGCTGGCCGCTCCTGCCGACGTTGACCGCCCTGAGTGTGCTGAGCCGATCAGAAACTTCCGGCCTGTGCCTCGCGGTGTGCTGCCCTTTGCTTCTGTTGTGGTGGCCAGCAGCGATGACCCTTACACTCCCCTCGCCCGAGCGCGCGAATTCGCCGGCTTCTGGGGAAGCCGCTTCGTTGACATCGGACCTGCGGACCACATCGCAACGAATATGGGCGACTGGCCTGAGGGAAAGCGGCTGCTGCGAACTCTGATATGCGGGGTCGGCGACGAGGCTTTCCGCTAGCGCCCGGAATGGTTGTGTTGCTTTGAACCTGCGGCAGCGAGAGCGTGAGCGCTGTGCTGTGCCGGTGGGCGATGGGCGAATGCGTCGAGAACAGATTGCATTTCGATCAGCAGCGTGTCGGCCATTTGCCGCGTGAAGCCGTGGCGGACGAGGATGCGCTGGATGACGAGATCTTGACGGTTGGGCGGCATGGAGTAGGCGGGAACCAGCCAGCCTCGCTCGCGCAATCGCTCGGCGAAATCGTAGAGGGTGAAATTTGAGGATTCGGGATCACGCAACTCCCAGCAGAGTCCCGGAATTCCGCCATGGCCGTCGTAGATGATTCTGAATGGCCCTAACCCGGCAATCTTTTCGGCGAGGTACTGGCCCAGGGCATAGCATTCGGTTTGGATTTTGCGATAGCCTTCTTTGCCGAGGCGCAGGAAGTTGTAGTACTGGCAGATGATTTCTCCGCCAGGACGCGAAAAATTAAGTGCGAATGTGGGCATGTTGCCGCCGAGGTAATTCACGTCGAAGATCAGCTCCTCGGGAAGGTCGTGCTTCTCGCGCCAAAGCGCCCAGCCGACGCCCAGCGGGGCCAGACCAAATTTGTGACCGGACGCGTTGATGGATTTTACGCGGGGCAGGCGGAAGTCCCAGAGGAGGCCAGGCTGGGTGAAGGGCGCGAGAAACGCTCCGCTGGCTCCATCGACGTGGATGGGAATGTCCAGGCCAGTTTCGGCATGTAACTTGTCGAGCGCCAAGCTGATCGCGTGCACCGGCTCGAACTGGAGGGTGAATGTGACGCCGAGGGTGACGATGACGCCTATGGTGTTTTCGTCGCAGCGCTTGACGACCTCTTCCGGAGTGAGCAGGAAGCGGCCACCTTCCATCGGGACCTCGCGGATTTCCACGTCGAAGTAGCGGCAGAATTTGTGCCAGCAGACCTGGACGGGGCCCATGACGAGATTGGGGCTGCCAGTTGGCTTTCCTTCGGCGTGGCGGCGCTTGCGCCAGCTCCACTTGAGAGCCAGCCCGCCGAGCATGGCCGCCTCGCTGGAACCCGTAGTGGAGCAACCGATGGTCGAGGCAGCTTGAGGCGAATTCCAGAGATCGGCGAGCATGTGGACGCAACGCTCTTCGATGGCCGCGGTCTGCGGGTATTCATCCTTATCGATCATGTTTTTGTCGGCAGACTCGTCCATGAGCTGCTGAACTTCAGATTCGATCCAGGTGGTGCAGAAGGTGGCGAGATTTTGCTGGGAGTTTCCGTCGAGGATGAGCTGATCGTGGATGGTTTGGTAAGCGGCTTGCGGATCCCGCTTGCGATCGGGGAAGACGTAGGTCCGCGCACTGGCGTTGTGGACTTCGGACTCGATTTGACTCGTTGGAGCGGCTTTGAGTTTTTCGGTGTTGTGAAGGGGCATGGTTCCTCCCGCCTGTCTTGAATTTGAAGTTTAGTTGCTGGTGGGTGAGGCAGGAAAGGAGAGAGGGTGATCAGAGAGAAATCGAAGGGCGCGGCAACGCTCGAGTTCTGCATTGCCGCGCCCCAATCGTCAGGCCGTAACTTCAGAAGGTGAGTTTCAGAGCCAACTGGATCAGGCGCGGATTGTTGACGGTTTGAGCAACTGCGCCGAATCCTGGCGAGTTGGTATCGTTAATCGGCATACCGAGGTCTGGATGATTGAAGAGGTTGAAGAACTCGGCGCGGAAGTTCAATCCCATTTCCTTCCTCGGCAGTGCAAATTGCTTGATCACCGAGAAGTCCGAGTTCACAAAATCAGGTCCAGTGACAGGGACACGCGCGGCATCGCCGAGTTCGCCTGGGGGCGGCGCGACGAAGCAGGCGGTGTTGATCCACTGGTGCTTGCTGTGGTCGGCGGCGTTGGCGTTGCAGCCTGCCACCCGATCGGGCCGGTTGTAGTTGTCATAGTTGCCGCCGTTATTGAAGTAGTTGTAATCCTGTCCAGCCTGATTGCTGCTGTCGATCAGTGGGACCGCGAACCCAGAAGAGACCCTTTCGATCAGCGTCGCCTGCCAATTGCCGAGAAAAGAATTGGTCAGATCATTCCAGCTGCCCCCGAACATCTTTCCCTTGCCGAAAGGCAGATCGTAAATGACGCTGCCAGTGAAGCTGTTATCGAGATTGATCTGCGACAGGGACCAGTCGAGATTTTGCCAGTTGGGCAGCGGGAAAAACGGCGCGCTCAGCTCCGAGCCAAGGCCGTCGGAGAGGCCGTTGTCGTAAGTGCGGGAGTAAGTGTAGGCAATCAGCGCGTAAAGGCCGTACTTGGGCGTCTTAGTCTCGGCTTTGATCTGCATTGAGTTGTAATGCGTGATGCCTACGTCGCCAAAAAGGAAGATGATGTTGTCGTCGCCGGTGTTGGATTCGTAGGGCGGCACATAGGGCTGTCCACCCGGCAAACAGCCAAGAGTATAGCCGCTGACCTGGCCGCATGCGGACGGGCTCTGCGTATTTAGGTCGTTGCCGTAGACCAGCAGATGGCCGCCGGTGGAACCGGCATAGCCGGCGGTGAGCACAACGTTGCCGGGCAGCTGGCGTTCGACGTTTACGTTATATTGGTGCACTCTGCCCGGCTGGAAGTTCCTCGGCTGGTAATTGAGCGAGCCGGTGAACGTGGCCGCAGTTTGCGGAGTTGGAAGGGGGGCAAATCCGCTGGAGAGGCTGATTGCGGAGGGCGACTGCTCGAGGGTGACGGCGCAATAGGAGTAGGTGAAGGCGCAGCCCGCGCCGGTAAAGGCGTCTGACTCGCCCAGCTCGGGCGGATTCTGCCACAAGCCCTGCGCGCCCTGGTTCCAGGACGAATCGTGAAAGATGCCGAAACCGAGGCGAAGGACGGCCTTGTCGCTGCCGAGAACCTTCCAGGTGAGGCCGACGCGAGGTTCGTAGGCGCCCCAGTACATATTGATGCCCGCCGAGCGGCTCACTCCGTTCCGGCCAGCAATGAGAAGCTGGCCTGCCTGATTCGGGTTCGCGGAGGGGATGTAATTCGCCATCCGGTTATCGACCTCGGTGACAGGAGTCGGCATATCCCACGCCACGCCGAGGTTGAGGGTGAGCGACGGGGTAACGCGCCAGTCATCCTCGACGAAGGGCCGGATAATCTTCCAACGGCGGCCAGTAATAGCACCGTAGTAGGTCTGGTCGTGAATGGCCTCTCCGGAGATGCCCAGCAGCAGGTCCGCTTCGGAGTTGCCGGGAGCGATGCCAGCACCGGTGAAGTCTCCGCCGCTGCCGATTGCCCAGGTGCCGTCCTGGTATGCCTCATTGGCGGTGTTCAACTGGTTTACGCGGAAATCGATGCCGGTGCGGATATCATGCTTGCCGCGAATCAGGTCGAGCGAATCTCTGAAGGAAAAGATGTTTGTCCCGCCCTGAAAAGGAGAGTAGGGCCGATCGCCGAGCGACCAATAACCACCGTACACAGATGTTGAAACCAGGCCGCAACTGAATGCGCCGGGCGCGCACGGAGTATCGCCGGCCGGACAGCCCAGGTTGGCGAAGGGAATGCCGCCAGGCACGATGGTGGCGGAGGCGCATGTACCGCTGTCCTGCGAAAGGATGTAGTCGAAGATGCGGTCGTAGCCAACGGTAGCCTGGTTGAGCGTGCGGGGCGAGAACACGTGGGTTTCGCCGATTCCGATGTTGCGTGCGTGGTTGATGATGCGCTCATTGCTGCCGTATTGATTACCTTGCGAGAGATACGGCGGTGGCGCGCCGCCCGGATCGTAGGTGAACGCCTGGTCGTAGCTGAATCGGGCAAAGGCAGTGTCGGCGCCGGAAAAGGTTCGGTCCACGCGTGCGTCAAACTTCGTTTCATCCAGGCTGCGGACCGGCTCGTTGACGTAGTTGTATCCGCCAGCGGAGTTGTTGGCATTGGTCGGGGGATAGTAAGTCATCATGGCCTGGCCGACTTTGTCGAACAGGTTCGAGGGGATTTTGCTGCAGGCGGTTCCTCGGGGCTGGAGGCCATACTCGCCGCTGGAGGTAGAGGTATTGGCAGGCAGTGGATTGCCGGATCCATCGCACTGGAAGTAGACACTCGGATAGGCGGTAGGGTCTGTTGACGCGCCGATCATGTTCGGGTTGATGATGGGATACTTCACGACGTTGCCGCTAGAATCCAGCACCGGATTGCCGAAGGGGTCGTTGCTGAAGTCGCCCGAGCGCATGGCCGTCGAAGGAAGGAGTCCGGTGAAGACATTTCCTTCACGCTGATATTTCTGCTCACCATCCACGAAGAAGAATGTCTTGTTTTTGCGAATGGGTCCGCCCACCGAACCGCCAAACTGGTTCAGGTTGAACTTCGGGGTTATAGTGGCAAACTCTTCTCTCGCGTCGAAATCGGTGTTGCGGACGAACTCGTAGAGCGTTCCATGAAAGTCGTTCGAGCCTTGTTTCGTCGTGATCAGCACGGTCGGTCCGGCCCGGGTACCATACTCGGCAGAATAGGTGTAGGTGAGGACTTTGAACTCCTGAATGTCGTCGATCGAGGAAAAAACGCCGATGGCGCCGGAGGTGAGCTCGTTATTGTCGACGCCGTCAAGAAGCCAATCGGTGCTGTTGGGCCGGGAACCGCCGACAGACAGAGAGAACGAACCGCGCGTGGCCACCTCGCTGGCGGGAGCGGAGGTGAAAAAGCTGCCGCGATTCGTCTCCGCGGTGGCGCCGGCCGTGAGTGTGGCGAGTTGGACGAAATCGCCGCCATTCAAGGGCAACAGCGACACTTCCTGCGAGGTGATGACCTGGCCGAGAGATGGGTTCGTGGTCTCGACCGCTACGGCTTCACCTGCAACCGTCACGGTGGTCGTTACGGCCGCAGGCTGAAGCGAGAAATCGAGCTCGCGGGCTTGCTGAACCTGGAGATGCAGATCTTTGGATTCGGCGCTTTGAAAGCCTGAAGACTCGACGCGCACGCTATACGTCCCGACCGGGAGCAAGGGAATCAGATAATGGCCGGTGTCGTCCGCCTTTCCTGTGCGTGCGAGGCCGGTTTCCTGGTCGGTGACGGTAACTGTGGCTCCAACAACACCCGATCCGGATTTATCGAGGACGTTCCCCGAGAAACTTCCCGTGGCCTGGCCGAAGATGGCCGGGGAGGGGCCAAGGGCTAACGCGCAGACGATCAGGGGAAACGGTAGTTTGTTTAGTATGCGAGGGGTTAATGCTTTCGCCGATTTCTTAAAGTTTGCCTCCACAACTGAACTGCACTTCATCACCAAACTCCTTTCAAATCAAATTGAGGAAATTGGCCCGTTGAGGAAATTGGACTGTTGAGGAAGTTGGCAGGCTGAGGAAGTTGGCCGGCCCCCGAATGGGCTGCATCATTTTAAGAATTGGGTGGGGGAAAGTCAATGGAGGATAAAAGGGGTGGTGTCTCAGTTTGAAATGTCCGCCTTGGGTGGAGAGCGGACCTCTGGTTATTGGTCACACCGACAATGCGACGCGCAGATCGCGTCCTTAGCATTTTCGGAATTACTGTAAACCGAAAGCACGCCCTTCAAGTGGCTCGCCGCGGCGAGCCACCTTTCACAGCTCTAAAAAAGTCTATGTGTATTCCTAAAATGCCGTAGCCTCACCGTGCGACGTCGGCTTAAGCTATTCTCAAGAACCTGGGTTGGGGGGTTTGTAGCATGGCAAAGCTCGTGTATGGATTGAACCAGTCCCTGGACGGCTATGTCGACCACATGAAAATGGGGCCACCCGATCCCGCGCTCTTTCGTCACTTCATCGATCAGGTGCGCGGCCTGACGGGCACGGTGTACGGTCGCCGCATGTACGAGATCATGCGTTATTGGGACGATGATCTTCCGGATTGGGACGCGGAGGAACGCGACTTCGCGGCGGTGTGGCGGAGCCAGCGGAAGTGGGTTGTGTCGCGCTCGTTGAAGTCGGTCGGACCCGACGCCACACTCATCGAGGATGACTTCGAGGCGGTGATCCGCAAGCTGAAGGCTCAGTTGGATGGGGAGATCGACGTAGCCGGACCAAACCTGGCAGGGAGCCTGACCAACCTTGGTCTGATTGATGAGTATCGACTCTACATCCATCCCATCGTGCTCGGGTCTGGCCAGCCGTTCTTCGCCAGCCCCCGGCCTCGGCTCCGCCTTGTGGCCAGCGACCGCATTGGCGGGGACGTAATCAGGTTGACGTACGTTCCTGCTTAATCGCGCGACTTGCCCGACGGATGCTATGGGGCTTCCTCTCCATGAGTTCCGCAAGCTCGGGAAGAGATCCGTGATACATGGTGGATGCCTTGCAGTACTGCCTTATCCTATTACCGTATGAATCTTGACGCGATCCAGACAGCTCTCCGCGACGCCGCGTTTGACGGCTGGCTGTTTTACGACCACCATCACCGCGACCCCATCGCCGCGCACGTCCTTTCGCTCGACGAGAAGGCGCACATCACGCGCCGCTGGTACTACTTCATACCCGCCGAGGGCGAGCCGCGCAAGCTGGTGCATCGAATTGAGCAGGGCCGCCTCGATACGCTGCCCGGCTCCAAGGCGCAATATTCAAGCTGGCAGGAGCTCCACGCCGGCCTTGAGGCCATGCTTGCCGGCTTCCACCTCGTAGCAATGCAGTACTCACCCAACAACGACATTATGTACGTCTCTATGGTCGACGCCGGAACCATCGAGTTCCTGCGCTCGCTCGGCAAGAAGATCGTCAGCTCGGCCGATCTGGTGAGCAAATTTGAAGCCGTCCTCACCGCCGAACAGATCGCGAGCCACGGTGTCGCACGGCGCGCCATTGACGCCATCGTTGCCGAGTTTTGGCACGAGATTGCCCGCCGCCTGCGTCCCGCATCCGGCGGCGCCGGCCGCACGGGAGGTCTTTCGGAGTTCGATCTCGTGGTTTGGCTGCGTGAAGCCATGCGCCGCGAAGGCCTTGTCTGGGAAAACGGTCCTGACGTGAGCGTCAACTCGAACACCTCAGACCAGCACTACGAACCCACTGCCGATCGCGCGGCGCCCATCCGCGAGGGCGACTTCGTCCTCATCGACATCTGGGGTCGAGTCGACTCGCACTCAAGTGTTTACTACGACATTACCTGGACCGGCGTCGTGGGCCGCGAACCCAGCGCCAAAGAGAAGCTTGTCTTTGAAACCGTACGCAACGCGCGCGACGCCGCCATTGCTGCCGTCGAGCGAGCCTTCGCCGCCAACTGCCCAATCCACGGATTCGAGGCCGACGACGCAGCTCGCTCCGTGATTCGCGCCGCCGGTTTTGGCGACTTCTTCACCCACCGCACCGGCCACAATATCGCGCATGAGATTCACGGCCCCGGCGCCCACCTCGACAACCTTGAAACTCACGACGCGCGCCGCATCCTGCCCAATACCTGCTTCTCGGTCGAGCCCGGAATCTACCTGCCCGACTTTGGCGTGCGCAGCGAAATCGACATGCTCACCGCGCCCGGCAAGGCTTGGGTCACAGGCCGCATCCAGCGCGAGCTGGTGCGCATTTAATGAGATCGGGAGGTCAATCATGCCTGAATCCACGACCGCTTACCCCTACGAAACCCGCCTCAACATCCTCCACGGCCCGCTCGAGCTCATCGACATCAACGCTCTTGCCGCGGCTTGCGAGTACAAGTGGTTCAATCAAACCCTCTGCAAGGTCAACGATTCCGTCGTCCGCGTTGGCATCATCGAAGGCGAGTACCATTGGCACAAGCACGATGAGGACGACGAGTTCTTCTACGTCGTCGACGGCAAACTTCTTATTGACCTCAAAAATAAAACCGTCGAGCTCGCGCCGGGCCAGGGGTTCGTTGTTCCGCGCGCCGTTGTACATCGCACGCGCGCCCCACTGCGCACCATTATTCTTATGGTCGAAGACGCCGGCATCATTCCCACCGGCAACTGACCCGCCTCCTTGTTCCCTTGTTCCCTTGGTCCCCGTCTTTCGTCCTCAGCGTGCAAAAACATGCGAAAAATGTAGCAAAAGTGGCATTTTAGGGCCGCAAACGCCTGTTTGGACGCACTTTTGAGAAATTGTTCGGTGCCACTCCCTCTTATTCGCAACTATTCTCGGTTCTAACTGCGAATTGTTCGCAACTATTCTCGGTATTTGTCTCAAAGAATCGCAACCTTCCAAGCCAACGTTTGCGGGGCAAATGACACCTCCCAAACCAACATTTGACGGGGTGTCAATACCGCAAAATCTATCATTTCATGCGTCTTCTGCCGCCACGCCGCCCGCAATCCTGATCCCTTACATTCGAGTTCTGACTCCCGCTCCCCGAACCCCGTTCTTGTATAGTCAAGAAGGAATGGCAACCACGCCGAACAAGCCCGCTGCGGCGGACAAGCCTGCATCGGGCAAACAAGCAGGACAGGGATTCGTCTATCTTCCCCTCATCGCCGGATGGCTCGTCCCCGGCGGGGGACATTTTCTGCTCGGCAAATGGGTTCGCGGCGCCCTGCTCGCCGTCTCCATCATCGCCATGTTCGTACTGGGCCTCGCCATGCAGGGGAAGCTCTACACCAGCGCGCAAGACATACTCGACATGCTTGGCATGGCCGGCGACCTGGGTAACGGCGGGCTTTTCTTCATCAGCCGCGCGATGGGCCTGGGCGGGCAGCCGGTGCAGAGCACGGTTGCCGATTACGGCACGAAATTCATCGTCGTCGCGGGGCTTCTTAACATCATCGCCGCCGTCGACGCGCACAACCTGCGCACGGGGAGGAAATCCTCATGATCCATCCCTCCCACTTCTCCGCAGTCGTACTCTTTTCGCTTTTCGCCTCCACCGTCTTCGGCATCACCATGCGCGACACTCCCCGCCGCATGATTCGCTACGGCGCCTACTGCTTCATTCTCTTTGCGGGCTCGGCCATCGTGCTCAGTTGGGTCATGTTCCTCATCGCGCGATAGAACTTCTTCCAGTGCCCCAACCGTCGACAGAGAATTCCCTGACACAACCGAATTTTCGAGCGGTCTCGCGCCGCACAGTACGCTTACACGAGATCGGGTAGGAGGCGGGATTACTCCCGCCGTCCTCCCACACCACGCGGACGTGCCGTTCGGCATCCGGCGGTTCATGAAACAGACTGGAAGCGTCGTTGAGTATCCAGCAACGAAACCAGCCCCATGCGGTCGAACCAGTTCTTGGGATAGGCTTGGTTCATATGCGAGGCACCGCCGTTCCACCATGGGCCTCGCCCATTGGTGGCCGACTTCCACGCCCGAACCTTATCTATCCCAGCCTTCATCAGATTCTGCGCTCGGGTATAGACACGCTTCCATTGCCGCCATAGCAGAGTCCGCAGTTTATGCCGCAGCCAGCCATCGAGTTCCTCCAACACGTTCTTTACTTCGGTGAGTCGGAAGTAGGCCATCCAGCCCCGCAGGACGGGATTGAGCCCCTTGATGACTTGCTGCATGCTCTGCCCGCGGCCCCGCCGTAGCGCGAGACGGATCTTCTCCCTCAGGCGCTCACGACTCTGCGATGCGATCTTGAGCTTCGGTTTCCTGTGCCACGTCATGCTGTAACCCAGGAACTTCCGCTCCCACGGTCGCGCCACTGCGCTCTTGGCCTGCATTGACCTTCAGCTTCAGCCTTTGCTCCAGAAACGCCGTGATCGATTGCCTGACCCTCTGTCCTGCCCGATCGCTTTTGACATAGATGTTGCAGTCGTCAGCGTATCGGCAGAAGCGATGCCCGCGCCGCTCCAGTTCGCGGTCCAGATCGTCCAGCAGGATATTCGATAACAACGGTGAAAGAGGACTGCCCTGCGGCGTCCCTTCGCTCCGTGCGCTCGCTACCCCGCCTTCCATCAGTCCCGCTTCCAGATAGCGCCGGATCAGCTTCAACACCCCGGGGTCTTTCACCTTGCGCCCCACGCGTGCCATAAGCACATCGTGATTCACTCGGTCGAAAAATTTCTCCAAGTCGAGATCTACGGTCCATCGCCAACCCTCGGCAACATACCCTCGTGCGGCATTCACCGCCTGATGGGCGTTGCGTCCGGGACGAAAACCGTAGCTCGATTCCGAGAACCCGGGATCGAAAAGAGGTTGCAATATCTGATGAAGTGCCTGTTGGATCAGCCGATCCAGCGCACAAGGAATGCCCAGGATGCGTACCCCGCCTTGCGGCTTCGGTATCTCCACCTTGCGCACTGCCTGAGGCATGTATTCGCCCGCCAACAGAGACTGCTTTATCTTCGGCCAGTGCGCCACAAGCCAGGGTTTCAACTCCAGGACCGTGAGCCCATCGACTCCCGGCGCTCCTTTGTTTTCCACCACCCGCTGGTAGGCGCGCATCATGTTGCTGCGTTCCAGCGCAGCTTCCAAAAGTCCCTGCGCTGCTTCCGGTTTCGTTTCTCCACCAGTCGCCGTACGAGCCTCCGCACCAGACACGGCCCTCGACAGGTTCCGCCCGTCTACCTCCGCGCTGGCCTTACTTGCGTAAGCTTCTGCTTCTATGACTCGCATCGAGATCTGCTGTCCTACTCCCGTGTTTCACGTTTGGCCCTTCACCCCGCTCGCGCGAAGCTAATATGGCCGCTGCTGACTTCTGGTGATTCATCCCCTCACCTCGCGATGACGGTAGCCCTAAGGCAAACCGCCAGATCTCCCCGGGTATTACGCACTCACCTTCACGCTTATCTCTGTCGGATCTACGCCGCAGCGTCCGTGCAAGTATCGGGCTTTGCATCTATTTGCCTGCTCACCCCACTGCGTCGCCTCTATCCGCTGGCTGTTCGTCAGAGCAGCGCTTTGCCTGCAGCTTCCTCCGGATCCCACCTCGCGATGGACACCCTTGCTGTTCGGCTAACACTTCCCCTTGCCGGGTGTGTAGAGGACTTACACCTCCTAGTGAGTGCGCCCTGCCGGGCGCACAGAAAAAAAGCCGCCGATCCAGGGACCGGCGGCGCAGGTTTCGGCGGGAGTGCCGAAAAAAAACAGATGGCCCAGCACGGGCTTCTGACGTGTCAACACTTGTTGCGGCGAGAAGTTGCGGCCGGTTCGCAAATTTCTTGGCGATCTCAGTCATTGACGCCCTGCAATCGTCCGTCAACCCGCACGCATTGGGCTAGCACGCCGCAGCGGCCGAGTTTTTCCGCAGCCTGTTCAGCCCATGAAGCAATCTTTCTTCAATGCTCATTCTGACCTGCCGAGAGCAAAGATCACGTTGACCGTGGTCTGCACCTCTACAGGATCGCCATTGAGCAGGTAAGGCCGGTAGCGCCAGTTCTTCACCGCGTCCATCGCGGCCTGCTGCAACATTGGCGGACCGCTGACGACTTTGAGGTTTTCTACCTCGCCTGCCGTGGAAATGGTGACCTTCAGGACCACTGTCCCGGTGACTTGGGCATCCTGGGCAATCGGCGGATAGATCGGCTCGGTCTTCTGGATCAGCATCCCCGCCGCAACGCCGGCGGAGATATTGACCCTTTTAGGAACGGCCGCATCACCGTGCGTTCTTCCGCCATTCGAATGGGCCGACGGCGGAGGTGGGGGCGGAGGTGGTGGTGGAGGTGGCGGAGGGGGCGGAGCCATAAGGATTTCTTCCGTGGATGAGCCGCTGACTCCGCCGCCGGTTTCGTGCACATTTCCGTTCTCCCTTGCCTTGCGCGCCTCCATCGCCTTCTGCAACCACGCATTCGCGTTGTCCAAGTCCTGTTGGCGGGCCTCCGCGTCGTTCCAGTCCAAGTCCGCCTTGCGCCGGTAAACCAGGTTCAGGTATTGCATCGCATCGTCGTAATACGGCCGGATTTGCACCGCCACCGCGAGAAGTCTCAATGCCTCATCGACGAGCGGGCCATTTTGCGCTTCGATCACTCGCATCACTGCGGCCGGGGCTCTGGTATTGCCTTTCCCGTCGTCATTCATACCGGCCTGTTTCAGCGCCGTGTGCGCGTTTTGGTACGCTTCCCGCCAATCGATCGCGCCAATCGTGTAGGCAGCCTCGGCGTCCTGCGGATCTTCCTCCACCACCTTCTTCTGCCATGCCTTGGCTTCGTCCAGCATCCAGATGTTCAAGTAGATGTACGCAACCTGTTTCATGCTCAGCACATCGTGCGGGTCGGCCGCCAAAACTTGCTTAAAGACGTCGATGGCTTCCTGCGCGGCTTTCAGATTGTCGGGCGTGTGGACTCCCGGCACCACGTTCTGAGCCAGCGCGACGCCAAGGTAAAATTTGGCCTTCGGCATCTCCGGATCGAGCTCGACCGCCCTGCGGAAATGTGCGATTGCCTCTTCATAGCGGCCGCTCTTGAACGCGTCGAGTCCCTGATTCACCTCGTCACTGGCCTCGCTTGCGTTCGACGCCGCCGTGTTCGCCGGAGGAGTTTGCCCGCGCGCGGTGAAAGCGGCAGACGCGGCGATCAGGAAAAGGAGAATTGCGTATTTCAAAGCAGGGCAGGAAGCGCGGAAGTTAACCATATTCCACCTCGATCAGGCTGAATCAACAGGTTTGGCAACCGATATGGGGATCAGTCTACACCCGCTCGCCTTGCCTCGCCGGAAGGCTTCAAAGAAGTTCCTGTTGACATTTCCATCTAGTAGATATATATCTAATAGAACTATGGCACGCCGTTCCAGTTCAAGCAGCGAAGTTCTCCTGGGCTTGTTGACCATCGAGCCGATGTCCGGCTACGACCTGGGCCAACTGATCCGCATCTCGGTTGGCCATTTTTGGCGCGAGAGCTACGGGCAGATCTATCCCAACCTGAAAAAACTGGCTTCGGACGGGCTCGTCACCGCGAAAGACCGAGCGTCAGAAGGGCAAGCCGGACCGCCGCGTGTACTCCATCACCCAAAAAGGCCGTGAGCAGTTGGCCAAATGGCTGGCCGTGGAGCCGCAGCCCGAGATTCCGCGCAATGAATTGCTGCTGAAGCTGTTTTTCAGTGCGCAGGTTTCTCCTCGGATTCCCATCGGACACCTGGAGCGCATGGTGGAAGAAGAGAGCACGCTGCTCAAGGAGTTCAGGCAGGCAGAGCGGGAGATCGCCGGGAACAGGCAGTATCCCGATGCCCCCTATTGGAGGATGACGGCGCGATTCGGCCAGTTGGAATTAGAGGCGCATCTGCGTTGGGCGCAAGAGACCCTGGGGGAGTTGCGCAGGATGGAAGCAAGCCGGCGACGCCGGGCAATCGGAAAGGTGAAACTCAATGCAGTTCAATAGAACTTTGACTGCCAAAGGGCGGAGGCCGTCACAGATCGCATCGTGGAAACACCTCGTGATCTTTCTCGCGATAATGGCTGCGCTGCTGCTTCTGGGGCTTTATGCGCAGCACGCGGGCGGCGGCAATGGCGCAGGAGCAAATCAGGGGTCGGGGCAGCTCGCCAGCCACGGCTACGCGATCCAGATCTATCTCTCTGCTCTCGTGTTGGACTGGTCGCTCCTTTATTTCTGCTGGGTTGGCGTGCATCGGCATGGCGGCAAATTGTGGGACCTCGCAGGCGGACGCTGGTCGAGCTGGCGCGATGTGTTTTCCGACCTCGCCGTTGCGCTGCCGTTCTGGGCGGTGTGGGAAGGGGCCGCGTATGGTGTGCATTGGATCCTGGGCCCTGACAATTCAAAAACTGTGGATAGCCTGCTGCCGAAGAGTCTTGTCGAGGTTCTCGTCTGGATCGCCACGTGCATCACTGCGGGCATCTGCGAAGAAATGGCATGTCGCGGTTACCTGCAACGTCAATTTCACGCGCTTACGGGCAACATCGCGTGGGCCGTCGTTCTGCAGGCCCTGGTTTTCGGCATCGCGCACGGGTATCAAGGTTGGCGAAACGTCGTGGTCATCAGCGTCCTTGGCGTTCTCTATGGCGCTCTCGCCGCATGGCGCAGGAATCTTCGCGTCAACATGATTTCCCACGCCTGGTCGGATATCTGGGGAGGCTGGCTGAAGTTCCTTGTCTTCCAATAGAAATCGGCGCGGCCCGTCCGCTGACCCGCTGACTTGTCGATCTCTTGTTCTCTGCCGGGCCCCCGGCGGACGATCTGTGTCCGCTGGGGCGGCTTGGTCCCTGCTCCTTCTATAATCGCCCCATGCGTTTCCTTGGCGATCCGCGGCGGCGCTCGATCGCTCTGCTTGCTGGCGGAGCGCTGCTGGTCTTCGTCTTGCTGGGCGCGCTGCAATGGTTCAATACCTCCGGCGTGGACTTTCTCACATCCCGTCACCTACGGCCAGACTCTGGTCCTGATTGCCCTCGTTGGGCTGTTCTCCTGCTGCTGCTGCTGTTGCTGGTGCTGCTCTTCCGTAACATTCTCAAGGTCTACGTCGGCGAAGGCAGCAGCGGTGTGGCGGCGCGGCTGCGCTCGCGCATGGTGCTGGGCGCAGTGATGATTACGCTCACGCCGGCCGCGCTCATGTTTCTCTTCAGCTACCTGCTCATGAACCGCTCCCTGGAGCGCTGGTTCTCGCCCAACGCCCGAGCAGTTGCGCGACGACTCGGCCCGCGTGGTGCGGGAACTGGTGCAGTACGTTACCGACAATGCGCGGGCTGAGGCGGAGTCGATCGCGGCATCGGGCGCGCCGGACCAGGACCCGTCCGCAGCTCCAAACTGAGCTGGTCTCGCACCGCATTACGCTGGCTGGCGGCTTTGCCGCTGGTCTACGACAGGAATCGACACTTGCTGGCCAGTTTTCAGGCGCCCCCGTGGATCCAGCCGTGGCCAGCCTGCTGCCCTGGCTCGACGAGGGAGAGCAACCCCTGCCACCCCGCTGCGCGGGCCGCTCTCAGCCATGTCTGCTGGCAGCGGCGCAGCGCAGCGATGAACCAGTCGCTCAATGTTGCCGGCCAGGAGTACGCGCTGGGCATGGCGGCCACCGCTTCGGGCAAGGTGGTGGTTGTGGCGCTGCCCATGCCGCAGGGCTTGAGCCAGACCGCCATGCAGCATCCGCTCCGGCGCGGCCGACTATTGGCAGCTCTTCCGCTCCCGCAATCGCATTCGCACCATCTTCTTCCTCATGCTGTTGCTGATTACCGTCTTCGTCTTCTTCTCCAGCGTCTGGCTGGCGCTGTTTCTCTCCAAGCAGATCACGCGGCCCGTTGAGGCGCTGGCCGACGCCATGGACGAGATCGCCGCAGGCAAGTATGAGCAGCGCGTTGCGATCCGTCGCCACCGGCGAGATGGGCGACCTGGTGCGCTCCTTCAACCACATGGCGGCGGATCTTGAAGCCAGCCGGCAGTTGGCCGAGAGCGCATCAGCGCAACTCACCGCGGCCAACCTGGCCATCGAGGAGCGGCGCCGCGAGCTGGAGACGATTGTCGAAACCATTCCCTCCGGCGTGGTCACGCTCGACGGCGCAGGCGTCGTGCTGCAGTCCAATCGCGCCTTTGCCGCGCTCATGGGACTCAGCGGAAGACGCAGCTCTGGCCGGCGAAAGCATCGAGACGCTGCTGCCCGCCGAGTGCGCCGACGATCTGGCCGGCGTCATCCGGCGCGGGCATCGCATGGGCGCGGCCTCCACTGAGATTGAGTTCCATGCCCGCGGGCCGCACCATCCATCTGGCCATCACCAGCGCGCGGCTTGAACTCGGCCACGGGCAGGCAGGATCGGTGCTGGTGGTGGAAGACACCACGGAACTGCTGCGCGCGCAGCGGCAGTTGGCGTGGAAAGAAGTGGCGCAGCGGGTGGCCCACGAGATCAAGAACCCGCTCACGCCCATCGCCTCTCAGCGCCGAGCGCATCGGCAGGCATCTCGATCGCGGCCAGCCGGATTCGCCGAACATCATCCGCAAGTGCAGCGAGGTGATTCTGGGCTGCGTGGGCACGCTGCGCACGCTGGTCGATCAGTTCTCGGCGCTGGCGCAGTTTCCCGCGCCGCAGCCGCGCGCCTGCGACATGAACCAGGTGGCCGAGGAGGCGCTGGCGCTGTTTGCCGGCCGGCTTGAGGGCATCACGGTGCAGCGCGACCTGGAGCCGGGCTTGCCGCCGGTGCTGGCCGATCCCGAGGCCATCCGCCGCGCGCTGGCCAACCTCATCGACAATGCCGCCGAAGCCATGCAGGGCAGCCTGCTGCGCGTGCTCGGCGTGTCACACGTCGCTCAGCGAAGATGGCGCGGCCGTCGAGGTCGCCGTCTCCGACACCGGCCACGGACTGACCGACGAGATTCGCGAGCGGCTGTTTCTGCCGTTCTACTCCACCAAGCACCGCGGCACCGGGCTGGGCCTTTCCATCGCCGCCAAAATCGTGCAGGAGCATGGCGGCTCCATCAGCGCCGAGGCCAACAGCCCCAAGGGCGCGCGCTTTCTGCTGCGTCTGCCGTTGATGGAGCCTGTCGCGCCAGCCGCGCCAGCATCCTGCCGCACCGGGCGCTGAGACGGCCGTAAGAGGCATCGCCTCATGAATCACATTCTGGTGGTGGACGACGAAGCGGAGATTCGCACCTCGCTCGAAGAGATTCTGCGCGAAGAGGGCTATGGCGTGGCCAGCGCGGCCATACGCGGCGAGGCCATGGCGCTGTTGCGCGACGCGCCCTACGACGTGGTTCTGCTCGACATCTGGCTGCCCGACCGCGACGGCCTCGACGTGCTGGCCGACATGCGCGAGATGCCGTCGGAAACGCGGCCCGAAGTGGTGATCATCAGCGGCCACGGCACCATTGAGGCCGCCGTCAAGGCCACCAAGCTGGGCGCCTACGACTTTCTTGAGAAGCCGCTCTCGCTCGATCGCACGCTCATCGTCCTCAAGAATGCGGTCGAGGCGCGCCGCCTGCGCACGGAGAACGAGGAGTTCAAGCGCCAGTTCAGCGCCGCCTCGGTGCTCACCGGCGAAAGCGTGCCGCTGAAGGCGCTGCGCCAGCAGATCCGGCTGATGGCGCCCACCAACGGCCGCGTGCTCATCTACGGCGAATCGGGCACCGGCAAGGAACTCATCGCGCGCTCCATTCACGCCGAGAGCCTGCGCCGCGACCGCGTCTTTGTCGAGCTGAACTGCGCCGCCATTCCCGAGGCGCACATTGAGGCCGAGCTCTTCGGCTATCGCCACGGCGCGCAACCCGGCGGCCCGCCTGAGCAGCGCGGCACCCTGGAGCGCGCCGACGGCGGAACGCTGTTCCTCGACGAAGTGGGCGACATGAGCCTCAAGACGCAGGCCAAAGTGCTCAGCGCTCTCGACGACCAGATGTTCACGCCGGTGGGCGGCACGCAGCCGCTGCGCGTGGACGTGCGCCTCATCGCCTCCACCAACAAGGATCTCGAAGAAGAGATTGCCAAGGGCAACTTCCGCGAGGATCTCTTCTATCGCCTCAACGTGGTTCCGTTCTTTGTGCCGCCGCTGCGCGAGCGCAAGCAGGACATTCCGTTGCTGGCGCGCGAGTTTCTGGCCGAGTTCGGCCGCCAGTATGGCCGCCCGCGCATGGAGATCGGCGAAGAAGCGCTCGAAACCCTGGCCCGCTACCATTGGCCCGGCAACGTGCGCGAACTCAAGAATGTCATCGAGCGGGTGCTCATCCTCAATCCCGCGCGTCCTGCGCATCGAGCGCAAGCATCTGCCGCCGCTCACCCACAAGGCCGGAACGCGCTCGACAGAGGAGTTTTCCAGCCTGCAGCAGGCGCGCGACGCCTACGAGCGCGAATACATCCAGAAGAAAATCGAAGAAGCCCGCAACAACATCAGCCACGCCGCGGAACTGCTGGGCCTGGAGCGCAGCCATCTCTACCGCAAGATGAAGGCGTTGGGAATCGCGGCACGTGAATAGGAAATCGATCGCACCCGGAAGAGGCGTATCTTAAGGCATTTCTCCTTCAGATGCAGACATTGCCGGCGAAGTGCAATATTGCGATTTCTTGAGGAAATCGCAACTTGAAGGTGCTGCTTCCGGGACACAGCAGAAGGAGAAATGCGTTAGTTCGCCTTATGTCGCGGGCTGTCTTGACTTTCGCGCCGCTCTCTCGCATGGAAGCGCCGCTCCACTTTGATTGCGCGCCGATCCGGCGCGCCGACGCGTCGGTCTGGCTTGCCCGCGCGCCGTTCCACTTCCTGGTCCATCGATGCGGGCAGAATGATCGGCCCGGAAGCAGCTACAGACTGCTCGATATCCGCGTGCGTCTCCAGCTTGGGAACAGCCGGCTTTTGCCCGTTCGATGGTTCGGTTTCCTCAGTTGTCGCTGCCGAACCGCTGGTGAGCATTTTGTTCAGAACCGGGATCTCGGTTCGCCGTCGTTCCACAAAATCCACGCCCTCGGCCGTAAGCGTGAGCTGCGCATTGTCTGCCTTCCCGATATAGCCCTTTTTGTAGAGATACCAAAGCGTAAAGTCCAGGTAGTCGCGAGGAAATCCCATGCGATCCTCGATCGCGGCAAGAGAGACTTCAGGATAATTCGGGCTCGTGCGCCGCCGGTGATAAAGAACCGCCAGTACCGCCAGCCGCCGGTTTACCTCGCCCTCGCGGTCGTCCATGAAGTCGATCGACGACGAAAACGGCTGCCGCGGCAGCGGCCTGCGACTCGCATCGTACTTAGCACGGCGCGACCTGTCAGACAACACGTCGTAAGCATCCTTCAGGCGACGAAACTGTACAGGATCTCCGGTCTTCGGGTTGTCCGGGTGCAGCCGTGCTGCCAGGAACCGGTAAACGCGATGAATCGTTTCCACATCGGCGTTCGGGCTTATCTGGAGAAACTCGTAGTGATCAACTATCCCCTTCGGTTTAGCTTCCGCAAACTGCGCGTCGAATTCCGCTCCGCTTTCGAACGGCGCGGTATTTTGCTGGTATGTTTCGGGCACTCCAGAACCTCCCAATAACCGGTGGCGTCTAAACCCTCTATTGCATTTCGATTGATCGAGCGCACACCACGAAACGCGCTTTTCAGGTTCAAGTAAACATGAGACATAGTGGCGGGTAAATGCCCGCAAAGTGGGAGGCGAAGCGAAAAAAAAGCGAATCGCAGGCCCAAAACAGGATTGTCAAGCAGAGAGTCCCAAGATAGCTTGCAGCAAAGTGCCGGGGAAGTGACGCTCATCACCCAAAGGCGAAGGTCCCATGCTAGGCTAGGCCAAATGCAACCGGGAGTAAGCACTGAAGTCGAGGTCCGATCCTCACCTGCCCCGCGCGAGCGCCCCTGGCTCTTCAACTTCCTCATTGCGCCTGACGCGGTCATCTCCCTCGGACTCGTGAGCGGCGCGCTCTCTTATCTGCTGCGCAACGAGGGAGTCGACCCTGCTCGCGCGGCCAGTATCGTCGCCCTGCTATCACTCCCGCACGCTACGTATTTCATCTGGGGCCCGCTTACTGACTTCTTCGTGCGCCGCCGCACCTGGCTCATGAGCTCAGCCGCGGTAGCCGCGGCCATTTTCCTGCTCGCCTTCCACCAATCGCGCCTTGGCGCGCCGTGGACCGTCGCTCTATTGTTTCTGGGCGCCTGCGTTGGCGACTTCGTGGTTGCCGCTTGCGGCGGCATGATGGGTACCCTGCGAAGCGAATCCAATCGCCGCCGCGCCGGCAGTTTTTACCAAAGTGGTTCTCTTGCCTTCGGCGCTGTCGCTGTCTTCTTGCTGGTGTCGCTGTCCAGCCGGCTTCAGCTCGGCGCTCTGGGTTGGATCGTCGCCGCCATGATCGTTTTGCCGTCGCTTTTCGCTTTCGCCGCGCCCGCGCAATCCATGGTCAGCGAGCACACTCCCCGCGAAACCGCCGCGCGCATCTGGGAGGAGTTCAAATCCACATTCCTGCGCTGGGAAGCCATCCCCTACACGCTCCTCGTCACCTTTCCCATGTGCAGCGGCGCCATGATGGGCCTGCTTCCGGAGCTGGCCCGCGATTATGGCGTCACCGGCCAACAGGTAGCGTGGATCAACGGTGTGGGCGGTGCGCTGCTCACCGCCGCGGGCGCCCTCGCGGCCACGCTCATCCCAGTCCGCGTGCGCGCTCCCATCGCCTTCCTGCTCGCCGGTCTGGTCAATGCCGCGACATTAGCCATCCTGGCTCTCGCCCCGTTGCGCCCGGCCGTCTACTTCGCCGGCACCGTGCTGTTTCTCCTCACCATCGGCTCCTGCTGGGCCTTGTTCACAGCCGTGGCGCTGGAATTTCTCGGCGGCTCAGGCAAAAGTGGCAGCGCGCGCTACTCCATCATCAATTCTCTCGGCAACCTTCCCGTCGCCTACATGGCTTATCTCGACGGCCGGGCCTACGCGCATTGGGGTCCACGCGCCATGCCCGCAGCAGACGCAATTCTGAGCGCCGCCGCAGCCGCGCTGCTGCTGGCGCACTTTGTCTTCAGCCGCCATCACAGACAGCCGGAGGTAGACACTAATTGAGAAAGGAGCCGCGCGCATCATCCTCTTCTTGCGAACTATGCGGCTTGGCGTGCGGCCAGGGGCTTCACCTTGGGGCGTCTTTTTCTCGAAGCCAGCCAAAGATCGCGCTGCGCCTGAAGACGCAGCCAGAAATCCGGATCGGTGTTGAAGGCTTCCGAGATGCGCAGGGCCATATCCGCCGAGATGCCGGCCTTGCCGTTCAAAATCCGCGACAATGCGGGCCGCGTGACGCCAAGATGCTTGGCAACTTCAGTCACGGAGCGGCCTTGAACGTAATAGGCGAGGAGCCTTCCAGGATGTGCGGGATTGTGCATGCGCATAGCGCAATCTCCTTTCCTCAGTGACAGTCCTGATAATCGATGAGGATAGCGTCTTCTCCGTCGAAGGTAAACGTAAGCCTCCAGTTTCCATTGACGCTGACCGCCCAATGGCCTGCGAGTTCTCCGCTTAAAGCATGTAATCGCCACCCTGGAAACCTCATGTGTCCCGGTTCTTTGGCAATATTTAATGCGGTAAGCTGGTCGTTGAGCTTCGCGGCCTGGCTTGGCTGAATTCCGGCCTTCGCGCCCGTCAGGAAAAACTTTTCTATCCCCTTATGCCGGAAGCTACGAATCATTCTGCAAGAAGTGTACAGCGTAACGTCACGCTGCACAGTGGGCAGCGATAAGATAGCGCACCGCAAGGGCCGGAAAAACAGCTCACTGATCGGAGTGTTCCGTCATGACCGGTTGGCTCACCCCCGAATTGTCATCCGGCTCGGCAACGCGGCCCTGCTTCAAAATCGGCCCGATCGACCCCGGATTGTCGCCCATCGCCGGGTCCACGCGGAAGTCCCACACCGACTCGCTGATGTCTGAAGGAGAGATGATCTCTACCAACGCATACTCGCCGATGGTCAGCTTCTGCTGCGGTACGATGCGCAGCCAGCGCTTGCCCGGCATCACTTCCACTTTGGTGGTCACGGTGTCTTCGTCCTGCGTCACTGTCCCGCCGGGGCTCACGCGCACGGCGCCCACAATGCGCACCGCCTGGCGCTGATCCACGCGCACAATCACAAAGCCTGACTGCGCCGAATTGGCGCCATGCTTTCCATTCACCGCTTTAGCCCCACCGGTGTCCACGGTTATGGGGTGCGTCAGCACCGGCTCACGGTCCTCGTCCAAGCCCAGCGAGAGATAAATCTCAGGATCGTTCACGTGCAGGTGCACCTTGGCGTGCGCACCCTCCAGTTCCAGGCTGGCTTTCTGGGTGGCAATTGGATTCAGTACGCCCACGCCGTGCCGTGTCCTGGCGTTCATTGAGAGATCGTTGGGCAGCAGCTCCACAAGCTCCGGCGTGCCATGAAACGTGTCCAGCACAAACACGCCGTCCTCATCCGGCAGTTCCAGCCCCTCCGCCACCCTGGGCATGCGCGCACTTTGCTCACCGCGCTCTTCCGACTCCTCTTTGTCGATCTTCTCGGCCTCCACCATGGCCGGCGAGGTATCTTCTTTCACCAGGTCTGCATGTTCCTGTTCCCATTTCTTCGTCGCGTCCCAATCGACCAGGTCCGCAGGCAGCTCTTCCCACTCGCCGCGTTCCTGGCTAAGGTAGCGCACCCGCTCGCCCACAATCTGGTAATCGCGCACCATCTGGTAGGAGCCGTCTTTAAGAATAAGCCGATGGTTCTTCCCCGTCGCGGGAACGCCCGGCTTCAATGGAAGAGGTTTAGAGCTCTGGCCGGAGCCGTTCTGGCCCGAGCTGCTCTGGCTGGGTGCACTCTGGGCCGGTTGCCCATTTTGCCCGCTCTGCCCCGCAGCAATGGACGCCGCCAGCAGAGCCACCAGCGGAATCGCCCCCCAGCCCCGTATTTGCGCAAAATCAACCATGGCAACACAGTTTAGACGAATTGGGGCTGCCTCGGTTGGCTGCCAAAAATAAACGGGCAACCCCTTTACGCCTTTGGCGTCCAATAAGATGCGTTCTTCTGTAGAATAGAGAAAGAGCGGAGACCATCGATTGACTGGACTTAAGGTATATTTCCGCGGGAAACGCAGCGTCTGGCATGGCATTTTGCCGGCCGTTGCAGTTGTGTGCCTTGTCCTCTTGTCGTTGCTGGTCGTAGCTCAGGTAGCGCACCAGCACGCGAACTCGACTGACGCCGACCACTGTCAGCTCTGTATTGTGATGCACACAGTGGCGCCCGTCGCGGCTGCGGCGGTTGTCATCGTCATCGTGCAACTGGGAGCCTCCGCGCCTCAGGCCGAGCCCATCGTCATTGCCCAGAAGCGGCAAATTCGCCTCTTTATTCGTCCCCCTCCATTCTCCTGCTAGGGCATCTCTCCGTCTTCATTCAAGTTCAGGCCGTTGCATCGCTCCACTTCCCCTTGATTCGGGCGATGACGCGGCGCATTTCCACAAACTGAAGCAGACCGATGTTCCTCCAATGCACTGAGGACCCCGCGGCAGCAAGTTCCGCGGCTTGCTTTCGCCGTTTTTCAGCAACTGTTCAGGAGACTTCCAATGACGTTCCCTCGTGGCGCAACGCTACGCATCCTTCCCCTCCTCGCACTGATCTTCGCGGTGCTCTCCGCGCCCGCGCAAAGCGGTAACGCCGGCGCCGTGCGCGGCACCGTGACCGATCCCAGCGGCGCCGTAATTCCCAGCGCCACCGTTCATCTCTCAAACGAACTTAGTGGATTCGATCGGACCACGACTACAGATGCCACCGGCCAATTTGTATTCCCCAACGTGCCTTTCAACCTTTACCGCATCGGCGTTTCCGCCACAGGCTTTGCTCCGTTCAGCCAAAATACCGAGATCAACTCGTCGGTGGGAACAAGCCTCAAGCTGGTTTTGCAAGTCTCAGGGGGGAGCCAAACCGTTACAGTTGAGTCGTCGGGCGACCTGATTGAAGACGATCCCACCTTTCACCTCGACGTGGACCGCGACCTCTTCAACAAGGTGCCGCTGGAAAGCGCATCCTCCACGCTCAGCTCGCTGGTCACGCTCACCACCCCCGGCGTGGCGGCCGACTCGAACGGCCTGTTCCATGGCCTGGGCGACCACGCGTCGAATTCGTTTTCGATCGACGGCCAGTCCATCACCGATCAGCAGAGCAAGATTTTCTCCAATCAGCTTCCAGCGAACTCGATTCAATCCATCCAGGTCATCAGCGGCGCGCCGCCGGCGGAATACGGAGGCAAGACCAGCCTGGTGATCGTGGCCACGACGCGTTCCGGCCAAGGCGTCACCAAGCCTACAGGCGATATCTTTGCCTCCTATGGAGCTTTCGGATCGGCGACGGGCGGCTTCGATCTCTCCTATGGCGGCAAGAGCTGGGGCAATTTCATTGAGGCCGACGGCCTCAATACCGGACGCTTCCTCGATCCGCCGGAGTTCGCCGTCTTCCACGACAAGGGCAACGAGGAGAACATCTTCGACCGCGTCGATTACAGCTTTTCGTCCGCCGACTCGATTCATTGGGATCTGAACTACAGCCGCTCCTGGTTCCAGACGCCCAACTCGTTCGACAACTTGAATGTGCAGAACGTGGTCAAAGGGGGAACCAGCGCCAACCCAACCTTCGCCAACGTAGGCGACACCGATCAGCTCTCCAAAATCAGCACCTACGACGTCTCGCCAACTTACACGCACGTTATCAACAACAATTCTGTCTTTAACCTGGGCGCATACATCAGAAGAGATGGATATGACTACTATCCCAGCGGCAATCCCCTGGCCGACCTGGGTCCAATACAGACTGCATCGATCGCCCAATACCGCACGTTGACCAATACCGGGCTTCACGCGGACTACTCGAACGTGAAGGGAATCAATAACCTCAAAATCGGCGCGCAATATCAACAGACCTTTCTGCGCGAGCACGATCACCTCGGCGTTGTCGATTCCACCTACAATGCGCCTTGCGTCGACGCCACCGGAGCGCCTCAGCCCGGACTCACAAAACCATCGCAGTGCGCAGGTGCCGGCCTGTTGTCCAACGATCCATCGACCGGGGGCACCTTTAATTCGCTTCTGCTGCCTTACGATCTGACCCGCGGCGGCGTATTTTACGCGTTCTTCGGTCACACCGACGTAAAGGAGCTCGCCCTCTACATTGAAGACGAGATCAAGGCCGGCAACTGGGACTTCAATCTCGGCATCCGCGGCGATATCTACAATGGCCTCGCCACTACGAAACAAGCGGAGCCGCGCCTGGGCGTGGCCTATAACATCAAGCGGTCGGCTACCATCCTGCGCGCCTCGTATGCGCGCACGTTGGAGACGCCTTTCAACGAAAACCTGGTTGTCTCCAGCAACGGCTGCTCGGATGCTGTGCTGGCGCCGCTGCTTGCCTGTACGCCGGGCGTGTCCGGAATCCTGCAGCCTGGGTTCCGCAACGAGTTCCATGCCGGATTCCAGCAGGCCGTCGGCAAGAATGTCGTAGTGAGCGGCGAGTACATCTGGAAGTACACGCACAACGCCTTCGACTTCAGCATTCTGGGCAATACGCCGATCTTTTTCCCCATCGACTGGCATAACTCCAAGATTCCGGGCTACGCGCTGGATGCGGAAATCCCCAACTACCACCACTTCAGTGCCTACTTCGTCACGTCATCGGTGGCGGCCCGTTTCTTCCCGCAGCAGGTGGCCGGTGCGGGCGCTACGGTGGGGCAGAGCGGGTACCCATTCCGCATCGACCACGACGAGAAATTCAATGAGACCACGCACCTTCAGTACACGGTGTCCCACGATGGGAGCTGGGTAGACGGTCTGTGGAGCGGCTTTAACTGGCGCTACGACAGCGGTCTTGTTGCGGGAGCGACGCCGTGCTACAACGTGATCGATCCCAACAGCGCCTGCGCGGGCACGTCGATCCTGATCGGCGGCCAGCCCGGCGTGGACCTAAGCGGGCTTACGGCTGACCAGGAGTTCCAGGCGGGCATCACATGCAATGGCGTGGCGGCCACTCTCGCGAACGGCGGCTTTACCCAGTGCCTTGCGTCGCAATACAAGTCGCAGCTGCTTCAGATTCCCGGTGCGAACAAGGAAGACGACGACCACAATCCGCAGAGGATTGCGCCGCGCAGCTTGTTCGATGTCTCTCTGGGCAAAACCAACATCTTCCACAAGGAGCATTACAAGACCGACATCGACTTCACCGCCATCAACGTGACCAACAAGTACGCGCTGTATAACTTCCTCTCGACGTTCAGCGGCACGCACTACGTTACGCCGCGCGCCATGACGGCGAAGATTACGTTGAACTTCTAAGAAGCGCACAACGCAAGTCGGCAAATGGAAACGGGCAGGCCGCCAAGGCCTGCCCGTTTTCCTTCTTGCGCGTCCTCTTATGAGAGGCTGTCCACAGCCCGCATGTAAGCCTGATAAATCTCATCCCCGAAGCACGCAAAGATCACTTTTTGAATGGCGTCGCTCGAGATCAGCTCTGCCACCGTCTCCCCAATGGCGATCTTCACCGCGCGCTCCACCGGAAACCGGTACACGCCGCAACTGATCGCAGGGAAAGCCAGCGTCCGCAGCCCCTTTTCCCGTGCAATCCTGAAAACCGACCGGTAGCAGCTCGCCAGCAGCTCCGGCTCGCCGCGTTCGCCGCCGCTCCACACCGGCCCCACGGCATGAATCACGAACTTCGCCGGCAGCCGGTAGCCCTTGGTCAGCCTGGCCTCGCCCGTCGGGCAGCCACCAATCTGATAGCACTCGTCAAAAAGCTGCGGTCCCGCCGCGCGATGAATGGCGCCGTCCACGCCTCCGCCGCCCAGCAGCGACGTGTTCGCAGCGTTCACAATCGCGTCCACCGCCAGCGTGGTAATGTCGGTCTTCACCACTGAGATTTTTTTCGTCATCACTCATCCGGGGTTATTGTTCGCTGTCCAGCACCTGCATCTGCTCTGCGCCGTAGCGGGTTCCAGCCACGGCTTCAGGAGGAATCGCCGCCTCCACCGTGGCAATTTCATCGGCGGTCAGCTTCACCTTCAGGGCGCATAAGCTCTCGGCCAGTTGCGCCCGGGTCCGCGCGCCCATCACCGGGATGATCCAGTCCTTTTTGGCCAGGACCCAGGCAATGGCCAACTGCGACTGCGAAATACCTTTGCCGTGGGCAACCTCTTTGAGCCGCGCCGCCAGCTTCTGGTTCCGGGCGAGGTTATCGCCGGAAAAGCGCGGCATATAGGCGCGATAGTCTCCCTGGGCGGCCAGCCGCGAGCCCGAGAGCAGCCCGCGCGAGAGCACTCCGTAGGCAGTAACGGCGATACCCAGCTCCTCCAACACCGGAAAGATCTTCGCTTCCGGCCCGCGGCTGACGAGCGAGTACTCAATTTGCAGATCGACGATGGGATGCACTGCTGCCGCGCGCCGGATGGTCTCCGGCCCAACCTCCGAGAGCCCAACATGGCGAACGTAGCCGGCCTTAATCATGTCGGCAATGGCGCCGACCGTGTCCTCAATTGGTACCGCGGGGTCGAGCCGGGCCGGCCGGTAGATGTCGATATGGTCGACGCCCAGCCGCGTGAGCGTGTAGGAGAGCGCAGTTTTTACGGCGGCTGGCCGGGCATCATAGCCGATCCATGAGCCATCCGGCGCCCGCTGCGCACCGAATTTCACCGAGAGAAGCACCTCGTCCCGGCGCGCACCCAGCGCCCGGCCAATGAGCATTTCATTGTGGCCCATTCCGTAGAAATCGCCGGTGTCGATCAACTTGACGCCTGCGTCCATCGCCGCCTGGATTGTGGCAATGGTTTCGGTCTCGTCCGCCGCGCCGTACATGCCGCTCATGCCCATGCAGCCCAGTGCGAGTGGGAAAATTTCGGGGCCCGTGGCCCCCAGTTTGCGAGGTTGCGCGTGCACGAGGGTCATCGTTCAGGCCTCCTTCAAGCAGTATCGTAGCAGCCTCGGGAAAAATTCGATTCTTCAAAAGGGCACGATCGGGGCGCCGGGGTACCCTCTGGGCCGGGGGCCGGGTCGTGTGCCGCAAGCGGAGGTCCAGATCGGGCGGATACTTTAGAGATCAGATCAGTGGAAAGTGAGCATGCCTTGGACAGTGAGCTGCCAGTCGACGATCGCTATAAGCGCATCCAGTGTGGTGAGTCCGAAGTGCTTCTGTGGTAAGTCCGAAGTGCTTCAAAAAAACAAATGCAGCCATAGATTGAAGTGTTACTCCACCCGTAAGCATGAAAATAGGTTGGGCTTGCGGCGTTGGCTCCAAGCCGCGGATTTGTGGCGCCTTTGAGCCCGCAATGCAGTCTGGCTTGAATTTGGCTTTCTTTCGCAGCCTTTCTGAGGAAGGGGATCAGGCAAATCGAATCACTGCGCGCGTGGCTGCGGCCGGAAATTCATGGCAGGCTTGCCGCCGCCGGGGGGGTTCACCGCCAAAGCTGCCAGAGATGCCAAATTGCATAAAGACAAAGCGCTGCCGCGCCTTCGATCGTTAACGCCCAGCGTACGCCTCTTCCCAGGCCGCGAACATCTACCACTTGCTGCGTCGGACACTCCGTCTCGGGGCTCATGGTTCCGGCTTCAAGGGCGTGACCCCGCGTAAGCGGTGCTGCATAGCTGCTCATCTCGAGCGGCTGCGAGGGCAGGAAAGGCAACATTGTTGCCAGAGTCGCGTTGTCGAATCGTCCCGATGGCATCTGGAACATTCTCCTTCGACTCTTATCGGCAATGAGCCGAGTTGCGCGAGTCGAGACCGATAACGAAAATGCCCGGCGAAGGGCATCGCTCCGCCGTCGAAGTTCCATTATGCTGTTGGTCTTTTGGGGAACATTGTGATCTGGCTCACTCGTATGAGCGACCAGCCCAAGTTGGTAAATGACTTGGCATTGACGGCCCAATCCGAGAACAAACGCGGGTTTCACGCAACCGCGCGATTATGCCTGTGGAGGCATGCAGCTTGTGAAACCTGATGAGTCACACTGCCCGCCGAGCGCAAAAATTTAAGCTTTGCGAAATGCAGAAGAAGGGAGAGCGCGAGGTTCTCCCTTCTTCTGGTTCACCGTGTGCAGTCCGGAGGTAAGAAACTACTTTTTCGGGGGCGCGATCACGTCCTTGGCGGCCTTGGCCACGCGGAATTTGACTACAGTCTTGGCCTTGATCTTGATGGCCTGGCCGGTTTGCGGGTTGCGGCCCATGCGAGCCTTGCGTTCCGCCTTTACCAGGCGGCCGATGCCGGGGATTACAAAGACGCCGTTCTTCTTGGTCTCCTTGATAGCGGTTTCCGCGAGCAGCTCGAGGCCGGCAGCGGCTTGCTTGTTGGTGATTTCCAACTTCTCGGCCATGTGCCGGATCAGGGCGGTCTTGGTCATTCCAGTTGCCATGCGATGTTCTCCTTCTGGGCGAGCCCTCAGGGCTGCCGGGTGGTGGGCTTCGCCGCGAAACGCTTGCCGCATGAGCCGAGGTCGATCACTAGAGCTTCGGTGCGAAACCCCTGTATTCATGCGGGTACGAAGAACCCTGCCGATGGTTACAATGCGGCTTTGAGGGGGCGAAAGTCAATGGAAAAAGCCCGATTTCCACAGGTTTTTAGCGGTTTTTATCCAAAATAACCTATTTTTGCCGGTTTTTACTGATCAAACCCTCGCTTACCCCGATTTTTAGCGGGATTTTTCCGAAATGCCGGATGGGTGTGCGACGCGAAGAATTCCCTATTTCAGCCCGAAAAGCACCTTTCTCTTCGGCGCAAGGGCTGGGGCGATGGGCGTATTCAGCGCGTCGACCACCGGCGCGGCAATTTTGAAGTAACGGATCACCACGTCCGCAATGTCCTTCTTGAGTGCGATCTTCGAGGGCAGCTCCGCGGCCAATCCCCATTGCCGGCAGCGGATCAGGTCCATCCCGGGATGCTCACATGGAAATCCCTTCGGCGGACGCGTCAGCGCATTGCCTTCGAACTCGTCAAAGTGCTTCCGCACTTTCGGGTTTTGGAGAAGCTTTCTGAACTCGCGGTGGTGATCGAGCAGCCAATGGCGAATGGCAGCCAGTTGATCTTTGTCCGGCATATAAGAGCCGGCGGCGATCATGACTTCCTTGGGGCTTACATGGAAGTAGTATCCCGCGCCAGAGGTTTTTTCCAGGCCCTGATGCGACCACCACGCCGCTACATGCGTTTTATAGGGCCGCTTGTCGGAGCTGAAGCGCGTGTCGCGATAGATGCGGAACAGCGACTTCTCCGCCGGCCGCACGTGGTGCGGCGCGAAATCCACCAGTGCATCGGTAATCCTGCGTACAATGGCCAGCATCGGCTCTTTCAGCTCAGCCTCGAACTGCGCCTTGCGCGGCGTGAACCACGCGCGGTCATTGTGCTTCGCAAGGTTGCGCAAAAAGGTGAGAGCTTCGGGGCGAAAATACGGAACGGCGGAGGCGGGTACGGATTTTTGCTTCGTGGCCATGCAAAAGAAGTTTACCGCAGCAGTCTGTCCGAATCGGCGCTAGAGTCGGCGCCGTGAACGCTCCGGCGATTGCGACGCTCAGTATCCGGCAGTGAAGCGCTTGCGGATGTGCTGAGGCTTTTCGATCTCGTCGAGGATCGCTATGGCAAAATCCTCGCGCGAGATCCGGCTGCGGCCCTCAGCGTCTAGGATCAGATGGTCAAGACCAAGGCGGAAAACGCCGGTGCGTTCGCCGGGCTGAATATCAGCCGACGGTGAAATCGCGGTCCAGTCCAGGTCATCTAGCTCTCTCATCACGTCAAGCGCAAGCATGGCCGCTTTTGGCCCCGGCAGGAGAGGCCTTGTCTCGAGCATATGGTCATAATGCAGGCGCCCGTCTTCGCGGAGCAGGCTGCCCGCCCCAACCACGAACAAGACACGTTTGACACCCGACTTTCGGACCGCTTCAATCACCTCGTCGACGTCATTCTCCGTCCATTGGACCGCCACGATCACCGCATCGCTCCCTAGCAGAACTTCGGTCAGACCTCTTACGTCGTGCGAATTCGCCTTCCTTACTGTCAGGCCATCCCGCGCAACGGGTCTTTCGGGGTCGCGCGTAATGCCGATGACCGAGTGCTTGCGGTCGAGCGCTTCAGTAAGAATCCTGCTTCCAATATTGCCGGTAGATCCAACGAGCGCGATCTTCATTTTCAATCTCCCCCTTTTATGATGCGAACTTTAGATTCAGGACGCTAGCTACAAGCTGTCCTCCTACCGAATTACCTTTAACGCCCCGCGAAACAGCCCGTCAAAATCCGCGGCCAGCGTTTTGTCCTTCGCGATGGCCTGCGCAATGGCCTTCTCCGAGGCCGCGCGCTGGTAGCCGAGATTCACGAGCGCGGAGAGCACGTCGTCTACTGCCGGGCCCTGCACGGCCGCCTGCACCGGCGCCACGGCGAAGTCGTCGAGCTTGTCTTTGAGTTCCACCACGAGCCGCTCGGCCAGCTTTTTGCCCACGCCGGGAATGCGCGTGAGCTGCGCGTGGTCCTGTCCGCGAATGGCCTGGACGGCCCGCTCCACTGAAAGCCCACTCAGCATCTTGATGGCGAGTTTGGGCCCCACGCCGCCTACAGTGATCAGCCGCTCGAAGAGCCGCTTCTCTTCGCGGTCGAGAAAACCGTAGAGCGCAATCTGGTCTTCGCTCACTTGGGTATGAATGTGCAGCGCCGCCTCGGCGCCCACTGAAGGCAGCGCCGTAAACGCCGGCACGGAGATGGTGACGTCGTATCCCACGCCCGCAGCCTCCACAATGGCCTGGCCGGGTTGTTTGTAAATGAGCTTGCCGCGCAGATGAGCGATCATGAGTTTGTGCCGTGCAGCGCGCCCTAAGTGCAATCCGCGCTCGGGGTGCTTCCCCTCCATACTACAGAGCGCAACTGCCGCAGCCGCGCCTGTTTTCAGGCCAGTGTACATTTGGTTAACAGATTTGAGTACTTGACGCGGGTTCGTTTCGCGTTATGCTTGGTATGCTTTCTGATTCCCCACTGTTGCGCCATTTTTCGGGTCGTCATCGGCAGAGAAAAAATCATCTTCTTATTGCTCTCCCGTCATTCTTTGGCCCGATTCCCAGGCTCCCTCCGCCACGGGCGGCAGAGGACGATCGTCGCGCATTTCCGAGTAGGAGGTGAAACAGTGATGGCGAAAATCTTCTATTGGCTTAAGAAAGAAGTTCCGCGCTGGTTGCGCTACCTGTACTTCCTGCGCTTCAGCATCATCCTTTGGTGCTTTCCGTTGCTTCTGCTTTGGGCCAACCAGCCCCAGTATGCCCGCTCGCTGGTCAGCGGCATCCTCACGCCCGTGCACACGGTTCAGTACGTGTGCGTCTCCTTCTTTCTGGTTACCGGCAGCTGTGTCGCTCTCATTCTGGCTCGCATCGTCGTGATCAACGGAGCGGAGCGTTTCGGCAGTTGTCCCCCGCGCTGCCTCACCTGGCTCTTTGACAACGATGAAGGCAAGCACGAGTGGATTGCTCCGATCGTGTCGCAGATCAATAACCTTGCGATGTTTTGGTACTTCATCTGGAACGGAAAAAAGGAGGAGGTCCCTTGGCCCCAGGTTGCGCTGGGGATTGTCGTTGGCTTTGTGTTAGGTTTGTTCTTTTGGTATGCGCTGACCGCTTTCTACTATCTCACCTACGATCCCGCAACGGGCGCGCACCCCAAAAAACGCTTTGGGAAAATGGCTGCCCACACGCTTCTGCTGCCCCGCCGGAGTCTGGCTCTGGGAACGAACGACAAGAGGCGCAGATTTGGCGATGTTCTCGAGGACGCCACCACGCCGGTCCACCTCATCTGGCTCAAGTGCATCTTTCCCGTCGCAGGCTACCGGTGGAAGCCCAAAGGGCCCCTGTACGAGGCCCATTACTTCTCGATTCTCGCCACTCTAGGCTTCTATGCGCTCTATTGGGCTCTGTGGCCTCTCACAGCGCCTGTGCCGGTTCCCGCCTTGTCCACAGTGTCCTTGATCCTCTACTGCCTTGTTGGAGTGGCCGTCTACGCCGTAGTGCTCTCAGCGAAGCCAAAGAATCCTAAAGACAGGAAAAAACTGTGGGGATGGAAGGCAATCCTCGCCCTTCCAGTTTTCCTCTTTGCTTTCTCCATTCCATGGCTCTACTTTCACTACGACGCCGAACGGTTTCCCATCCTCGCCCTCGTGCTCATCCTGGTTATTTCTTCCAGTTGGACGCTGGGTGCGGTTGGCTTCTTCGCCGACCGCTTCCGCATCCCGGTTCTTACCACCATCGTTATCTTCCTGTTGGTCATTCCACGGCTCGCGCATTGGGACAAGGGGAACGAGGAGCACTATCTCTCTACCTCGTGGGCCCAGGCGCCGGCCGCCCTTCCCACGCCGGCCGATATTCTGGCGCACAAGCTGGCTGCCAACAGGCTCCCTGGAAAGACCGACGAGCCGCTCATTGTTGTAACCTCAACCGGCGGAGGAATTCACGCCGCCGCGTGGACCGCCGCTGTATTGCGCCATCTTCAGACCGAATTCGAAAAATCTCCTGCGCCCACGTCCTTCCAAGACCATCTCCTGCTCGTCAGCACCGTCTCCGGTGGCAGCGCCGGACTCTACACCTATCTCAGGGAACTCGACCCGAAAACCAACGGCGGGAAAGCCGATTGGGACAGAATGATTGTGTCGGCGCAATGCTCCAGCCTCGAGGCCATCGGCTGGGGCCTCGTCTACCATGACATTCCCAAGGCACTCGTACCGAGGATTCTCCAGCATTTCGTGCCTGACCTGTATTCGCCTTCGCCCGGCGCGGGCGACCTCGACGATTCTCCGTTGGGCAAGGACCGCACCTGGGCGCTGCGCAAGGCCTTTGCGCGGAATCTCGAAGATCCCTTTTGCGAACAACCTCAAGGGTCCAACGGTACGATCCCTCTGGCCGAGGTCAATGCCGCAAAGGATAGGGATCGCATCAGCGAACAGGAGCTCACTCTCGCCGGCTTCAATGCTCTTGAGAATTCGATTCCGGCATTCACCATGAATACAACCAGCGTCGAGTATGGCAGCCGGTTTCTCCTCTCCAATTACACAATTCCCGGTAATCTTCCGGGCCTCCAGGACGACTATCGCGCAAGGTCTTTCCTTGACACATATCCAGGAAGCAGCAATAGTCCCGCCGACCTTCCTCTGGCCACGGCTGCTCAAATGTCGGCCACCTTCCCCTTTGTCTCGTCCGCGGCGCGTGTGCCCCAGGCCTTGGAAAATACTCCAATCGGGGACCCGCAAAGCATGCACTTTGTAGATGGCGGCTATTACGACAACGACGGAACCGCATCGGCCATCGAGTTCCTGAAATATGCGCTAAACTCGCCGCCCCCAACGCAGTGCGAATCGGAAAAGCCGGCCGCAAAATCCGCCGGGAACGGCGCTGCTAACAAGCCCGGCGAATGCCCTGTCCGCATTTTGTTGATCGAGATTCGCAACAGCGGAGATGTTTCCCCCAACAGTCCGGTGCTTGGCGGCGGCACCAATCCATGGAACCTCGGCGACCAGCTAACCGCTCCCTTAAATGCATTCTGGCAGGCCGGCCACGAAAGCGTGACCGGCAGGAGCCGCGTTGCGCTGTCTCTGCTCGAAGCATCTCTTGCCCACAAGGTGCAGATTCGCCACATTGTGATTCCCGACGATTATGCCGTCGACAAAACGACAACCGATGCCCTTTCCTGGGCCCTGACGCCCAGGCAGCAGGGAGAGGTCTGGGGCTCTGCCCAAAAAATCGAGCCCTGCTACGCCGAAGTGAAGGATTGGTTTTTTAAGGACCGGGCTGACTGGACGACGGAGCTTCCCAGTCCTGAGAAGCAATGCGTGCCGTAGCTTAGACCGGATTAGGAATTCACGTAAGGCATTTGATTCTGTGCAGGGTGCCGTTCGCCGCGGCGAACGGCACTTGAGAACGTCAACTCACCCTGCACTAATTCATAATCCGGTGTGCGGCGGCGGGATCGCAGTCGACTCAGAAACCTTAAACTTGGCCTGCAAGCAGTCCCATGCGCTTCGCTACCCGCTCCATCGTATCGAGCGCCCGCTCGAGCTGCGCGCGCGTGTGTTCGCTGGTCAGGATGGCGCGAATGCGAGCCTTGCCTTCGGGCACGGTCGGAAACGCAATCCCGGTCGCCATCACGCCCTCATCGAACAGAGCGCGCGAGAATTCCATCGCCGCGCGGCCCTCGCCCACAATGATCGGCGTGATCGGAGTCTCGGTCGCCGGAGTATTTACGCCGCCGATGTTGAATCCTGCGCCCTTCAACTCGCCCTGGAAATACCGCGTGTTCTCCCACAGCCGCTCGATCCGCTCCGGCTCACGCTCCAGAATGCCGAAGGCGGCGATGCACGTAGCCGCCACCGACGGCGGATGCGACGTGGAAAACAAAAACGGCCGCGCGCGGTGGTAGAGATAGTCGATCAAATCCCGAGTTCCGCAGACGTAGCCGCCCAGCGCGCCGATGGCCTTCGAGAGCGTGCCCACCTGCACATCCACCTTGCCATGCATTCCGAAATGGTCGACCGATCCCCGCCCGCTGCGCCCGAGCACGCCCGAGGCGTGCGCGTCGTCCACCATCATGATCGCGCCGTATTTTTCCGCCAGCGCGGCCAGCTTGTCCACCGGACCGATGTCGCCGTCCATCGAAAACACGCCATCGGTAATCACCAGCTTTTTGCCCGGCATTTTTTCTAACTCCTGGAGTAATTCCTCGCAATGGCTAACATCCTTATGCCGGAAAACCTTGATGGTTGCCCGCGACAGCCGCGCGCCGTCAATAATGCTGGCGTGGTTGAGCTCATCCGACAGGATGAAGTCTTCCTTGCCCAGAATCGCGCTCACCGTGCCGGCGTTGGCCGCAAAGCCGCTCTGGAAGACCACGCAGGCCTCGACGTTTTTGAAGCGCGCGATCTTTTCCTCGAGCTCCATGTGGATGCGCATGGTTCCGGCGATAGTGCGCACCGCACCCGAACCCACGCCGTAGGCGAGCGTAGCGGCGATGGCTGCGTCAATCAGCCGGGGATGGTCGGCGAGGCCCAGGTAGTTGTTACTGGCAAGGTTAATCACCTCGCGGCCGTCGTAGTGGCAAACCGGCGCCTGCCGATCATCGAGAACGCGGAGCTTGAAGTAGGTGCCTTTGGCGCGAAGATCGTCGAGAACGGCGGTCAGATAGGTAAGCTGAGGACGAGAAATGGCCTGAGTCATGGCAATGCACCTCCCAAAGAAGCATAACGCGACGCCCGGATGGCATTCCGGCTGGTATTACGTCAAAAGGCTGTTGGAGTGGGGAACAGCGGGGTTGGCCGCACCACCCCTCAGCCAAGTACAATAGGGGTTTACGCAGAAGTGAACCGGCAAAGCGCGGGAGGGTGATTGCGCGATATTTCTTTAGAGTCGGAGCAGGTGCACGTGAGAGGCATGAATCGCCGCGGTCTGCGGCTTGAATGGGTTTGGGCGCTGGGGCTTGCGATTGCTGCGTCCACGCTGGGGGCAACGCCAGTAGGCGTTACGACATCCACGTCAGTCGGTGTGCAGACCAGCCAGTCGAGCGCGCAAACCAACCCGGCCGCGGCAGTTTGTTCGCTCACGACGGTCGCGGTGACCGTGACCGGCGGCTCTAGCGCGCCGACCGGAACGGTCACGATCGAAGACGGGGTCACCAGCCCGGTCGTTATTGGTAGTCAGCCGCTCAGCACAAGCGGTACAGGCGGGGTGGCCAACTTTACCTTTGCTCTTTCCGCCGCCACCCACACGCTCACTGCGTCCTATTCCGGCGACTCGACGCATGCGAGTTCGACCTCTGCTGCCGCTTCCACGACCATCAGCTCCCAATGTGGCGCGTCGTTTGCCGTGACTGTCTCCGGCCTGTCGCCGTCAAACACGCTGACCGCCGGGCAACAGGGAACCGCGACCGTCACCATTACGCCTTTGCCGTCTTTCATTGAAAGTTTGGGCAATGCGCCGGCGTTCATCACCGTCTCCTGTTCGGGGCTCCCGCAGCAATCCAGTTGCAGCTTTACGCCGGAAGACCTGGAGATCGTTCCTGGCCAGGATGAAGGCGTCACCAGCGCACTGGTGCTTTCGACGCAAGCGCAGGGAACTGCCCGTGCCGTGCCACCCGTTCGGCCTGGACACCAGAGCAGTTCCATTGCCTGGGCTTTGCTATTGCCGGGTATGTTCGGGCTTGGCGGTTTGGCATGGGGAGCGCGTCGCCGCGCGTGGCTTCGCCGGCTGATGCTCGCGGCCTTACTGGGCCTCATCACTACGCTGGGTACGACGGCTTGCAGTCCGCTCTATCGCTATTACAACCACGGCCCGCCCGTCAATAACCCGACCCCGTCCGGCACTTACACCGTGACGGTCACCGGCCAGTCAAGCAATGGCGTTACCGCCATTACGAACTCCACCACCATTTCGGTGACGGTGAACTAGAATAAGGGCCTAGAGCCGGAGCTGCCTGCATGAATCGCCGGCATTCCCTTCCCGCGGAAGTCTACGCCTTCGTAGAGCAAACCCCGGCGACCGCGCTGCTGGAAGACGGCAAAGCGGACCATAGCGAATCGAATCACGAGCCGTGGACCCGCCTGTTCACGGCTCCTTTGCGTGTGTGCGCGGCCTGCGATGCTGCGGAAATTCCGGCGCTCTTTGCGGCCATCGAAGGCGCTTTAGCCGCCGGCCAAACTGCCGCGGGATTCTTCTCCTACGAGTGCGGAAGCTGCTTTGAACCGAAGGCCCAGAAGCGCCCGAGCCGGCAAGACCAGCCGTCAGCCGAATCGTTAGCCCAGCCGTTAGCATGGATCGGCATCTACCCGCGGAGCTACGCGTTCGACCACAACACAGGACAGTTCGTCGACGGCGAACCGCCAGAGCTGGCGCATTTCCGTAATGACCAACGATCCGCGTCGGGGCACGACTTGCCAGGGTCCCCAGCGACAGGTCTTCGTCACTGGGGTGGCTTGAGTCGTGCCCAAGAAGCGTCAGAACCAGAGCAGGCTTTAGCCCCTGAGGCCCCGAAGATCGCTGCCGGTTTTGCGCTCACTGAGGCCGAATACGCAAAACGTATTTCCGCGATTCACGAGTGGATTCGCGCCGGCGACATCTATCAACTCAACTTCACGGCCCCATTCCGGTTGGAAACAAAGGCCGCCGCGGCGGCGTTGTATGCGCACTTGCGCACGCGGCAACCGGTCGAGTATGGAGCGTTTATCCATTGGCAGGCGGGCCGTCACATCCTCTGCTATTCGCCGGAGCTCTTTTTCCGCGTGGACCGGGAGGGCGCAACCCGGCGCATCGTTACGCGCCCCATGAAGGGAACCGCGCCGCGTGGGCGCACCACGCGCGAGGACCGCGCCATCGCCGAGTGGCTGCGCAACGACCCGAAAAACCGCGCCGAAAACGTGATGATCGTCGACCTCGAGCGCAACGATCTCGGCCGCCTGGCGCAGTTCGGCAGCGTGCGCGCGGAAAAAATTTTTGCCGTCGAGCGCCTTCCGACGCTCTGGCAAATGACCTCGACCGTGAGCGCGGAGCTGCGGCCTGAAGCCGGCTTCCACGACATCTTCCGCGCGCTGTTTCCCTGCGGGTCAATCACGGGCGCGCCCAAAGTGCGCGCCATGCAGCTCATTGCCGAGATTGAGGACGGGCCGCGCGGCGTGTACACCGGCGCTATCGGCTTTTTTTCGCCGCGGCAGACGGTCTTCAACGTGGCCATCCGCACGCTGGAGCTCGAAGGCGGGCAGGGAACGATGGGAGCGGGCGGCGGCATCGTCATCGACTCCGTCGCGGCCGATGAGTTCCGCGAATGCATGCTCAAAGCCGAGTTCCTCACGCGCAGGGCGCAATTGTCAGAGCCGTTTTCGCTCATCGAAACCATGCTGTGGAACGGCAACTACCCATTCATTGAAATGCATCTCGACCGGCTCGTGGATTCGTCGGAGTATTTCGGCTTTCCCTGCGAGCGCGAACAAGTGAAGACGGCGCTCAAAGAGTATGCGCAAAAATTCGCGGGCACGAGTGCCGGGGATCCGGCGCGAAAAGTGCGGCTGCTTCTCTCGAGCGACGGCGAACTGCAGATTACGGATGAAATTTTGGCGTCAAGCGGCGGCGCCGAACGCACAGGGCGCGTGCGCATCGCCAAGGAACGCACCGATCCCGCCGACCCGATGCTTTATCACAAAACAACGCGCCGGCCGGTCTATGCGCAAGCATTCAACGAAGCGGCGCGCGCGGGCTTTGACGATGTGCTCTTCCTCAACCTGCGCGGCGAAGTCACCGAGGGCGCGATCAGCAATGTTTTCGTCGAGAAAGACGGCCGCTGGCTGACACCGCCCGACGAATGCGGCTTGCTGGCCGGAGTCTTTCGGCGGCATTTGCTCGAAACGCGTCCCGATATCGAGGAGCGCGTGCTGCACGAGGAAGATTTGCGCAGCGCCGATGCAATTTATCTCACCAACGCCGTCCGTGGATTGCGGCGGGTGGAAATCGAGTTTCGCGCGGAATAGGGCGCGTTTTTGCGGCAGAGCGGCAAAGCGCGCGAAATCAAGCGAAATGTTCGACTTGGCGGTGCGCGGAACCGGCCAAATGTTGGCTCAAGTGGTTGCACTTGACCCCCCGAATGTTGGCTTGGCAGGGTGCGATTCTTCGAGACAAATACCGAGAATAGTTGCGAACAATTCGCAGTTAGAACCGAGAAAAGTTGCGAATAAGAGGGAGTGGCACCGAGCAATTTCTCAAAAGTGCATCTAAACAGGGCTTAGCGGCCCTAAAATGCCCGCTTTTTCTACATTTTTGACATGATTTCGCGTTTCCCACGGACAAAGGCCTGTCCGTGGGGGCGCCCGGCCACGCGCCTTCCCGCCCCGGTCCCCAAAAGCGAGGGACCGGGGGCACCCAAGCGTGGTCAAGTCTCTGCTTTCTTTACTCGGGCCGCATGACGACCTTGATTGCTTCGCCCGATTGCAGCAGCTCCATTGCTTTCTTGAACTGGCTCAGCTTGAGGCGGTGGGTGATGACCGGCTCGAGGTTCAGCTTGCCGGTCGAGAGCAGTGCCTCCATCTGAAACCACGTCTCAAACATCCTGCGGCCGTTGATGCCCTGCACAATGGCGCCTTTGAAAATGATGTCGCGGGCAAAGTCGAGTTCGAAGGGGCGCGAAGGAATGCCGAGCAGCGAAGCCCGCCCGCCGGTGCGCAACAGCGCGAATCCCAGGCGAATGGCCTCGGGATTCCCAGACATCTCGAGCAACACATCCACGCCCGTGCCGCCGGTGGCTTCGAGAATCCGTTGCTCGGCGTGGTCAGTCGCCGGATCGAGAACCAGATCGGCGCCCATCTCCCGAGCGACCTGCCTGCGGTGCGCATTGACCTCGATGGCGTAGATACGCGCCGCTCCGCAGGCTTTGGCCACGGCAATCGAAAACAGCCCGATGGCGCCGCAGCCGGTCACGGCCACTGTCTTTGCGGCAATTGGCCCGGCCAGCACGGCATGCACCGCGTTGCCCAGCGGGTCAAGCAGCGAAGCGTAGTCGTGCGGGATCGAAGGCGAGAGCTTCCAGATGTTCGATTCCGGAATGAGGGCGTAGCTGGCGAAGGCGCCGTCGGCGTCCACGCCCAGGATGCGCACGTGCTGGCACACATGGGCGAGGCCGGTGCGGCATTGCAGGCATTTGCCGCAGGCCACGTGCATTTCGGCGCTCACCGGGTCGCCCTCGCGCACGGTGGTTACGCCGCGGCCCACGGCGGCCACCGCGCCTGAGAACTCATGCCCCGGGATCAGCGGCGGATGGATGCGCCCCCTGGCCCACGGATCCCAGTTGTAGATATGCAGATCGGTGCCGCACACGCTGGCGGTCTGGACGCGCACCAGCACTTCGCCAGGTCCGGGAGCGGGAACGGGCACCTCGCGCAACTCGGTCCCCGGCGCGGCCCTGGTCTTGACAACGGCCTGCATGGTAGCCGGCATAGCGGCAACCCCCTCCCTGAAATCGCAGACACAAGTCTATCAACCGCCGCGAGGTGGCTGAGCATCGCATGGAGTTGGAGATATGGAGGGCGGGCCTTTAATGCTCTTCTTCGCCGCGCTAAATACCTGATTCCAACTGAGCCAACTAATCGGCTATACTGATACCGAGGTAGAATATGGTTGCCGCTCTCCCCATCGCTAAAATCCTCGGTCTCGGCGCATCTGTCAGAACCATGCAGGATCTCGATACAGCGGTGACCGCGGGCCTGCCGAAGCGCTCACTGGTTCTGCTGTCATCACGCCTGCATCAAGACAACCGCGTTGCCAGCGCGTTCAAATTCAAGGTGATTCCTCCGGCGACATGGAAGCGCCGCCAAAAGCAGCTTTCACCGGACGAGAGCGCGCGCATCGAGCGTTTTGCCCGGGTGCTGGCTACCGCGGAATATGTCCTCGACGACCGTGAGGAGGCGCGGCAGTGGATGAATTCTCCACATTCCGAGCTGGGCGGAAAGACGCCCCTTGATACTGCGCGGACCGAGATCGGCGCGCGCAGAGTCGAAGACATTCTCAACAAACTCTTCTTCGGACTGCCGGCCTGATGGATGCTTATCGCATCGCGGACGACAGGCATCCGATATTTGACCCAGGCGGCGCTGCACTCTATGGCGGGCGCTGGAACTCTCAAGGAAAGCGCGTTATCTACGCCTCTGAATCTTACGCGGCCGCAATGCTTGAAGTGCTGGCGCACCGAAACGGGCAGCGTCTGCCAAAACATCACAAATCCGTCCACATATTCATCCCAGACGGGCTTACGATTGAGACTTTGCTTCCGGCCGATTTGCCTGGCTGGGATGACGAAGATAACCGCGTGTCTCAGGCGTTTGGAGATGCGTGGTTTGACTCGAACCGCAGCCCGGTGCTCCGGGTTCCCAGTGTGGTTACGCGAGGCCCGGAGTTCAACCTGGTACTGAATACCCTGCACCCGCAATTCAAGCTCATCCACGCCGACGCCCCTGAATCAATTGTCTGGGATAGGCGGCTTGCGGCAAAGCGCGCGAAAAAGAAGAACAAGCGCGCGAAAAAGAGACGTAAGAAGACGGCAGAGTGAAGCCCTGATCAGCGTAAATAACTCCGTTTTGGAGCTACTTCCGAGTTGCCGGTAATTCGCCCAGAACGCGAATCTACTTAAGGAAAGTGAGCGGATAGATGCGCAATTCATTGGCCTCGAAGGAGGCATAGTGAAGACCGTCAGGAGCCAAGGCTGCGCGACCATTCTTAGGAAAGACTCGACTCACGATCGGGGATTGGGACGAACTGTCGAAGATGAACCAACGACCGTTGCCGCCTTCGTCGCACGGAGTTCCGAAAACTTTTCCAATCACATTGCAGGGATGGGCGTCATTCGTAGCAAATGTCGCGTAGCGAGAAAGATCGCGCGTTGCAGTGTCGATTGTCCCTTGAAACTGAGGTGGAAGCCACGGAAGAGCCACTGGCTGTGCACCCTTTCTCCAAATCACAATCCTATCCACATCGCTATTTTTGCCGTGTATCTGGCCAATCACGCTCCCATCGGCCAAGAGTCCGACTATTGACGCTGTTTCACCATCCTTAAGTGAGGCCGTCCAAGCATTATCATTTTCGCCAAGTGCGTTGAGAGTGCACCGAAATTTGGCGCCAGCGTGCACGACACTTGTGTTTGTGTACTCACCGGGGCGGAGTTCCTGGCCGCAAAACATGAACGCGAAGCCATGTTCTCCGAACTTCCTGTCCATCGCTCCAGCAGGCCAATCGACCTGTCTACTTGCAATTTCCTTCAGCTTGGACCCACCAAGAATCGAAACAGTATGGCCTCCGCCGAATGGAGAGCCACTTTCCGTTACCACGTCGTGTTCGACAAATGTTGTTTGCTCTAGAAAGAGGTCGCGCTGCGCTACATCCTTGAGGCTCGCGTCGAGCAGACGTACGCCAGACTTGGATTCTTCCCTGCCGTCCGAATCAAGGTTGACCGATTGAATTCTGACAAGCAGCGTATTCTCCGGGCCAGCCGTCGCCTCACCGTCCGCTACGACTTCGCCATTGCCGTCTGCAAGATAGGGCAGGTCTCGACTGGCCTTCAGCTTCCCTTTGAGATCAAAGACCAAGACGCGAAGGACGCCATCGACTTTACGGTCTGGTGACCGACGAAAGCACGGGCTTGTGTTGAATCCAACCGCAACGTTTTCACTATCCAACCACACTACAAAACGATACCCGAATACCTGGTTGGAGCACTTGGTTTCCGCGCCAGGTTGGAAGAAGTCTTCGGGCAATCCATGTGCCTTGAGTAGAATCTGCACACTCGCGCCTGGCCCGACGTCGGTCTGCTGTGAAGCAGCATGCATGTGTGCTGTCGAACAGCCAACGAAAAGATTGCAGCCAGTCACAAATGGCAAGGTCAAGGCCAGTTTCAACAGGAACGAAGAACGCATTTGGGCGGCTTTCCATTCACTTCAGATTGTGCGAACAGTTTACCTCGCAGGGTCCTGAGCGAGTCGTCGCCAATTGGGAAGTTCCGGCCCATGCATGCAGCCGTTTCGGAGTCTATGTTTGCGGGGGTTCGCTCTTGGTCAGTGCGCTTTGGTCAACTGCCTGGGCTGCGCCGGTAGGCCCTGGCCCTCGGCCTCACGGCCGGCGATTTCTCGACCGACGAGGCGATCGTAGCGATACACGTCGCTGGTGGTGCCCAGCGACTCGTTGTAGAGGCTGATGGTCCCGATAAGCTGCTTCAGCTCCTCGCTGAAGGCATGAATCGTCTGCAATTGGCTGGCCGACGCGGGAAGCTCGTATTGGGAAGTGTGAATAAACTTCTGGTAGCCGCGGTCCAGCAGGCGCGCCACTTCGCCCCTTACGACCACTCCGGGATTGATGGCATACGCAGCCGCGATTTGGTCCTGGCCTTTGGCCTCGGGCGCCGCCACCAGCACGGCTCCCGCCCCATACTTGCCGACCAGCATGCCCCCTGCCACGCCGGCATAGGGTATTACATCGAAGGCGTGGGCGCGGAGCAGTTCCAGAGTTTGATCGAAATTGGGATGAGCGGATTTTCGTTTCATGATTGCGTTCCGATCTGGAAGAATGGGGTGCAGGCAGAACAGGCGCCCCTGCCTCCAATCTCGCACACCGGCATCGTGGGCTGCAATTCTCCATGGACATTGGCAACCAACAATCCGGCCCCACAGTCGCCGGAGACATGGGTGGGGCAAGCGGGAGCGTTCTTCGTCTCCCCCGCCCGGTGCACCTGGATCTGCGCGCCCACGCGGAAGAAACCTGGCCCTGCGAGTGCTGCGGCGCGCTGCTGGGCCGTGCGATTCAGGGAGGGGGTACAGATGGCTGGCAGGTGGAATCGCTGGTGCGCGCCGCGAATGTCCGCGCCGGCTCATCTCGCGACCGCTACGAAATCGCTCCGGAGGAGCTGCTGGGGATCGTGCTTGAGGCGGGCAACCGTGGTCTCGAGAATCGCAGGCTTCTACCACTCCCACCCCGGCCACCCCGCTCAACCTTCATCCACCGATCTCGCCGAAGCACATTGGCTGGGCTGTTCCTACGTCATCACCGAAGTCGCCGGGGGAAAAGCCACGCTGACGAACGCGTTCCTGCTCAAGGGAACAAGAGAAGAGGACAAGCATTTTGAGCCGCAGACCATCCAGATTGAGGATTGCCCGGCCGATCCCAAACGCGCCTGACCTACCCCGGCAGCCCGAAGCTGTTGCCGCAGGATTAGATCGCGCTCGCCTGCCTCGCAAGAAAATTCTTTACACCGGCTGGCCCCAAGACCCATAATCTCTAAGCCTTAGAAAACTTGCGCTTTCCCCATCTCCATCCACCTTCGCAAGACATCTCAGGGCAAAAATCAAGGAGGATTCCCCACATGAAAATCATCAGCCCCGTACTGCTGGGACTGTCTTTCGCGGTCGTTGGAAGTTCGCTCGCCGCGGCACAAGATATGCAAAGTTCGACACAACAAATGCAAATGCAAGGTCCGCCAAAAGTCCTACAAATTACGCGTGAATTCATCAAGCCGGGAAAGAGCGGCGCCATCCACGACGCCTCGGAAAGCAAATTCGTGGCGGCAATGGCCAAAGCCAAGTGGCCCACCCACTACACCGCCATGAATTCGCTTTCAGGCAAGTCGCGCGCCCTGTACCTGACAGGCTACCCCTCGTTTGACGCGTGGGAGAAGGACAGCGCCGCCATCGAAAAGAACAAAGCTCTCTCCGCCGAGCTCGACAAGGATAGCGTAGCGGACGGCGAACTGCTCGATGGAATAGACCAGGCGGTCCTTTACTACAACGAGGATTTAAGCTATCGCCCCCCGCAAAGCCTGGCGCACATCCGCTTCATGGAGATCACTGTGATCAAAATCAAGCCCGGCTACAGGAAGGAGTTCTCCGATGCCGTAAAGATGGTGATCGATGCCAACAAGAAGGGCGGCACCAGCGCGCAGTGGGCGACGTTCGAAGTTGCCTACGGCGCCGGCGACGAGTACGTCCTGTTCAGCCCCGACAAGTCCATGGCCGAGATCGATACCGGCTATGCTGAAGACAAGCAATTCCGCGATGCCATTGGCGATGAAGGCATGAAAAAGCTTCATGAACTGGAACGAGCCTCTGTCGACAGCACCGATTCAGAGCTATTCCAGATCAACCCGCGCCAAAGCTACCCGCCTGAGGAATGGGTCAAGGCCGATCCCGATTTCTGGCAGCCGAAGCCTGCCATGTCGCCGGCAGCCAAGCCTGAGGCTCCCGCCAAGAAGCCATCGATGTAACATTCGTCTTTGGCGCAGCCCGGCCTTTCAGCTGAGCGGCTCCGCGATTGGCGGAGCCGCGCTCTGTCTGTCCTTACGCCCTCCGGCCAGATAAACTAAAAATGACCGGAGCGCCCGCGCCATGACCGTCACAATTTCCCCAGTCCAGCTACCCGAGCTCACGACCGACGATCTCTCACGCTACGCGCGCCACCTCATCCTGCCCGAGGTGGGTGTCGAGGGCCAGCAGAAGCTGAAGGCGGCTCGCGTTCTCTGTGTGGGAACGGGCGGTCTCGGCTCGCCGCTTGCGCTCTATCTGGCCGCGGCCGGCATCGGCACCCTCGGCCTGGTGGACTTCGACGTGGTTGACGCGAGCAACCTGCAACGGCAGATCATCCACTCCACGCACGACATTGGCCGCAAGAAACTCGACTCGGCCGAAGAGAAGCTCGGCGCCCTCAACCCCGCGCTGAATGTGGTGAAGCACGAGACCATGCTGGCGAGCGCCAACGCTCTCGAGATCCTCAAGGACTACGACATCGTCGCCGACGGCACCGACAACTTTCCCACGCGCTACCTGGTCAACGATGCCTGCGTGCTGACGGGCAAGCCCAACGTCTACGGGTCCATTTTTCGCTTTGAGGGGCAGGCCAGCGTCTTTGCCACGCGCGAGGGGCCCTGCTACCGCTGCCTCTATCCGGAGCCGCCGCCGCCGGGCCTGGTGCCGAGTTGCGCCGAAGGCGGCGTGCTGGGGGTTCTCCCAGGGTTGGTCGGCGTCATTCAGGCTACTGAGGTTATCAAGCTGATCCTCGGCAAGGGCGAGCCTCTCATTGGCCGCTTACTTTTCGTCGACGCGTTGGCCATGCGCTTCCGCGAGCTCAAGCTCCAGAAAAATCCCGAGTGCCCCGTCTGCGGCGACCACCCCACCGTTACCGAGCTCATCGACTACCAGCAGTTCTGCGGCATCGTGCCCGGGCCGATTCAGGAGAGTGGATTCAAAAACGGCATTGCTCAGATCAGCGTGCGGGAGCTCAAGCAGCGCCGCGACGCCGGCGAGGACGTCTTCGTCCTCGACGTGCGCGAACCGTAGGAGTACCAGATCGCCAACATTGGCGGCAAGCTCATTCCCATGTTCGAAGTGCCCGGCAGGCTGGCTGAGATCGACCGCAACCGCGAGATCGTGGTTCAATGCAAGCTGGGCATCAGCAGCCAGCGCGTCGCCGAATTCCTGGCGCAGGCCGGCTACGCCAACGTGAAGAACCTCGCCGGCGGCATTCTCGCCTGGGCCGACCAGATCGACCCCAAGGTGCCCAAATATTGATGCTGTGCCAAAATAGAGAGACTAACTGGAGTTCTGGCTGGCATGAATGCGTTTCTCGAAATCCCGGCCCTTCCCCCGCGCACGATTGTGCTCAACCCACCCCTCAGCGACGAGGAGTTCGAGCGGATGAGCGAGCAGTGCGATTTGGGCTCTCTGGAACGAAGCAAGGAGGGGACCATTATCGTGAACGCACCCGCGGGCGGCATGACGAGTGACGGAAACCGTGAAATCATCTATCAACTTAGCAACTGGTGGAAACAGCACCGGCGGGGCCGCGCGTTCGATTGCAACTGCGGCTTCTTTCTGCCCGACGGCTCGTGTTTGAGCCCCGACGCGGCTTATGTAACCGCGGAACAGTTGCAGGGCCTCAGCCGCGAAGAGCTGGCACATTATCTGCGCCTCGCTCCCGCCTTTGTCATCGAACTGCGCTCGCCGAGCGACACGGTTGCGGCGATTACGGAAAAGATGGGGGCCTGGATTGAAAACGGTGTGCAACTCGGATGGATGATCGATCCTTACGCGAAGGAGGTGCACGTTTACACGCGCGGCGCAGCTCCGCGCGTCGAGACTGGTTCGACCGTTGCCGGCTCCGGGCCGGTCGAGGGCTTCGTCCTCGATCTTGAAGAGATCTGGCGCTGCTACGAATAGCGGCCGGCTCGCGTATTGCGATTGCGACCCCGTTCATCGCCAGCACAACTGGAAGCATGAACCTCGATTTCCCCACCCTTTCCGGCGCGCATGTGCGTCTTGAGCCGCTTGCTCCGGGCCATCTCGATGGCCTCGCCGCTGCGTCCGCGGGCGATCCATCGCTCTATCAATGGAGCGCTGTGCCCATCGGCCGCGACGCCGTTCTGGGCTACATTGAGACTGCGCTCGCCGCGCGCGGCGCCGGCACAGTCGTTGCCTTCGCCACAGTTCAGGTTGAAGACGGGGCGGTGATCGGCTCCACGCGCTTCTTCGATATCGAGCGCTGGGCTTGGCCGGCAGACCACGCACGCCACGGCCGCCTGAGTCCCGATGTTTGCGAGATCGGCTACACCTGGCTCACGCAGGCGGCCATTCGGACCGCCGCCAATACCGAAGCAAAACTCCTCATGCTGACGCATGCCTTTGAGGTTTGGCAGGTGCTGCGCGTCTGCCTGCACACCGACGCGCGGAACAAGCGCTCGCAGGCCGCGATCGAGCGCATTGGAGGAAAGTTCGAAGGGGTGCTGCGCGCACACCGCATGGCCGCGGACTTCACGCCCCGCGATTCGTATCGCTATTCGATTGTCGCGTCGGAGTGGCCCGGGGCCAAGCGTCGCCTGGAGGAACGCCTGCGCCAAGCCTGACGAGCCGAATCCAGAGCATTTTCGGAATACATACAGGCTTTTTGAGAGCTGTGTAAGGTGGCTCGCCGCGGCGAGCCACTTGAGTATGTGCTTTCGGTCTACGCCAATTCCGAAAATGCTGTGGCCCGGTGTGCCGGCTGGTCCTACCGCAAATCACCGCGCCCATCTCGGTGGGCCGAACACGCGTTTGAGCCACCCCGCCTTGCGCTCGCAGTAAGGCTGCCGAAGCCTTCCGGCGCGCAGGCGATAATTCCTACACAGTTCGCAGTTGCCATGCCGCGGACAATTCTGTTTTGGGCACGTACACACTTCCGGCACGTGACCGACGATAGCGAATACCGGCGCCACGCACTCACCGCACTTCAGCTGGTTTCCCGTTTTCGTCCAGCTTGCCGAAGATCATTTTGCCGCTCGCCGTCTGCAGCACGCTGGTGACGGAGATATCCACGCTCCTGCCAATCAGCTTGCGCGCGTGATCCACAACCACCATGGTGCCATCGTCTAAATACCCAACGCCCTGGTTGAACTCCTTGCCTTCCTTCAGAATGAGCACGCCCATCTTCTCGCCGGGCAGCACCACGGGCTTGAGAGCGTTGGCCAAGTCGTTGATGTTCAGCACTTCCACGTGGTGGAGGTGGGCCACCTTGTTCAGATTGAAGTCGTTGGTCACCACCTTGGCCTCCCACTTCTTGGCCAGTTCCAGCAGCTTCAGGTCCACTTCGCGGATAGAGGGAAAGTCGTCGGGCACGATCTGCACCTGGACGGCGGCGTTGGACTGCATGCGCTGCAGCATATCCAGGCCGCGGCGGCCGCGCTGGCGTTTTGAGCCGTCGGTCGAGTCGGCCACAATCTGCAACTCGCGCAGCACGAACTCCGGCACCACAAGTGTGCCGTCCATAAAGCCGGCCTCGGCGATGTCGGCGATGCGGCCGTCGATAATCACGCTCGTGTCGAGGACTTTGGCGCTCCTGCGCGTGGGCTTGTCGCCCGAAAACACGATGCCCAGCGCCGCCGGGTTCAGCAGGTCGCCCTTGCTGGCGCCCACCAGCAAACCTATGTATGTCATGAGCAGAAGCACGAAGAGCTGCACGACGGCGGAGTTCGTGGCGGGGAGCGGCGCCCAGCGCAGTACCAGGCAAAACAGCGCCGCGCCGAAGATGCCAAGCACGCTGCCTGCCACGGCGCCAATCAACCGCCGCAACGTGAGCGCACGCACGCGCAGTTCGAAGACGATAACCGCGCCGGCCGAAGCCGCGCCTAAAATTATGCCCACCCACCCCGACTGGATGCCGAAGGGGCGAAGGAAGTAACCAACCGCGGCAAGCAAAATTACAAAAAGAATGCGTAAAACTACGATGTCCATAAACCCTGCTTCCGCTGGCAACGAAAAATTCGCGCCAGCCGGGGTAAGCCGAGTATGACTTTACCGATGGCAATCGTCAAGAGGATGTTTCGGAAAGCAGGGAATGGAAACAGGGATCAGGTTTCAGGTTTCAGGTGTCAGGTGTCAGGGATCAGAAGCCGATACCAACGGCTTAGGAGGGGGGGCGAGAGCATTGGGAGGACAGGAAAAGAAGCACCGCTCTTGAGGCAGGCCCGCTTTTCCCTGGCCGCTGAAACCTGACACCCGATCCCTGTTCTTAAGACGCCGCGGCCAATTCGGCCACCTGCGGCGTCTGCTGCGCGCCTTTGCGCGGGCCGCGCTTGCGCGCGCTCATCACTTTAATGCGCTCCAATAGTTCTTGCGTGGAACCGTTCCTCCTCGTCAGCATGGCATCGGCTGCGTGAATCTCTCCGGACCCCGCCCAGGGGGCACCCGGCACCCCGGGGCGCGCTTCGCCGAGCAGGATCATGGGCACATGCCCCGCCATGCGTTTCAGCCGCTGCACAAGCTGGCTCCCACTCATCTGGGGCATGTTGGTGTCGGTCAGCACCAGGTCGATTTGCGGGGCGGAGGCAAAAAGGGCGATCGCCTCGTGGCCGTTCGACGCCGATAGCACGCGATAGCCATTGGTGGCCAGCATGAACTTGAGTACCGAAAGCTCTTGTTCGTTGTCGTCGACGCAGAGAATTACCTTCTTCGGGCGCATGATATGGAGATTTGCTCCTTACTTCAATTTGTTGGGCCGATTCCAGGGAGACAAAATCCCCATCCGCTTGCGAGGCGGATTTACGTGTCCGTAGTCTTGGCCCGGTATTCGGAAGAAAGGCTAACCACGCTCTTTTCAGATCTTCGGTTCCGATTGCGCAACACAGGCACCCACAGCGCAACGGCTGCGGCAACGTGCTCCGGCGGGCAACCAGGACGAAAGTCCCGGCAGGCGAGCCTTATTTCGCTAGCAGGTTTACTGTTTTGGCGCGGCAGTGGCTTCCCCAAGAACGCGCCGTGGAATTTTTGATCAACGAAAGGAAACATTACGGGTCCCGGCTGTCCACGTAAATAGAGAAATACTGGCGAAGATCGGACTGAAAATCCGAGTGAAACAAGTAGAAAATGGCTAGAACCAACGAACAGCGTCACTTGCGAAGATGAATTTCTGTTGAAAGCATGTGCATCACGGCAGGAAAAACCGTCCTTTTGCCACAAGAACAGTGCTGCCCCCCACGCGCACATCCCGTACCCTCGCGGATTCCATTTTCGCGGACAGGAAAAGATCGCTGGGCCGGCCCATCTCCACACCCTGCCGCACGTGAATGCGCTCGCCCGGCGGCACAATTCCGCGCCCAACAAGGTAGCCGATGGCGCAGCCGGCCGCTGAGCCGGTGGCCGGATCCTCGCCACCATAAAACTGCATGCGCGCGCGGTACTGCCGCGCAGGGCTCTGCTTTTGGTCGTGAACCGGGGCGAGGACATAGAACCAGCGCCCGCCGCGCGCACGCAGCCATTCGGCCGCCGCGTCCTGGTCGACCTTCAGCCGCGCCAGCGCTTCAAGCGAGCGCAACACCACGATGGCAAACGGATTCCCTGTCGACACAATTTGCGGCAAAAGTCCCGGCTCCAGATCCAGCTCTCGAAGGCCCATCAGCCGCGCCGCGTCCGCGCGATCCAGCTCCTCGCCGAACTCCGGATCGCGTTGCGTCATTTCGCCAAACAGGCTCTCGCCCTCAAACCGCACCGGGACAGGCCCCACGTTTTCATCGAGCGTCACGGTGTCGCCATCGAGCGCCTCGGGCGCCTCAAGCTTGAGCACACTCGCAGTCCCCAGCGTGGGATGCCCTGCAAATGGCAACTCCTCCTGCGTGGTAAAGATGCGCACCCGCACGCCTTTGGCCCGTTCCACTTCGGTCGTCCTGCGCTCCACAAACGTCGTCTCCGAGAGGTTGAACTCCCGCGCAATGGCCTGCATTCTTTCCGTCGCCAGGCCGCATGTATTCATCACTACGGCCAGCGGATTGCCGGCGAGCGCCGTCCGTGTAAAAACATCCACGACAAAGTAATCGAGTTGCGGCATCGGATGAGCGTGCCTCCAGCGTGCCATCAGTTTACGAGCAGTCGTCACGCCGCGCGCATGTGGAAAGTGCGCGTTCCTGTGGAAACGCCTGGCAGGGAACAGAGATTAGAGATCAGAGAACAGAGATCAGGGAATGGCCGGGCATCGGCGGTGCAGACTCGCGGTGGATGAAATACGTTGCTTGGTTTTTCGCGGGTTGGCGCCGCTCCGCGACTTCGCAGGTTGGCGAGTTCGCGCGGTATTTCTCTCTAGGGAATAAGGGATCAGGGAATAGGGACTAGGGATCAGAGAACAGGGATCAGGGAACAGAGGACGGAGGGCCTTCTGTCTCAGAGCGCAATCAGCGGGCGCGGCAGCCTCGTTCTGGCGCGATCGAGAAAGAGCCGCATGCGCAGCGCCTCGGCGCGTTCGGCGGCCACAAGGCGCATCTGCCTGCGGATATGGTCGATATCGTTCAGCAAATTTATCTGTGCTTCGTCGTGATTGGCATCCCGTTCGAGGCGCGCAATCCGCTCCTCGATGGTTTGCCGGAACCGCGGACTGATCTCGAAGCCTTCCTGGACAGCGCATTGAATGGCCATGCAAGCACCTCTTGTGGAATGCCTGAGGCCGAAGATTTATTTATCCGCGGGCTCAGGTTTTCTCTGTTGATGCCGATATTAACGAAGACCCGCTTTCTGCGCCAGATTACGGTGTAATGAGACTTCGGTAATGGACTGTCCGGAAACAGGACAGGTTTCAGGTTTCGGGGTCAGATCTCCGTTTGCAGATCGCGATCACCGCGCCAGGCGCACAAGAGGAGCTGAAACCTGACACCTGACACCTGGAACCTGTCTTCACCGGTCCGCGACGATGCCCAATTGCATCTCGGTTCCGCTTGCGAATTGAAAATTTCCTTTCGGGGCGGAGAACATGCCCGAAGCAGAGCTGCTGCCTGCGAGCATGACGCCGGGAATGCCGGTGGCGTGGGGCACCGCGCGGGCCGCTGCTTGCGCATGAGCGCCGCTGCCCGGGTTCACGCCGCCGTGTCCGGCCGTCTGCACTGCGTCGCCAGTATTCTCGACAACGCCGGCTTGAGCGGGGTTATCGAGAGTGGCGTTGGCTCGGTCGAACGGGTCTCCAGCCGCATTGCCCACCCCGCCCATGGTTCTGCCGCTTGCGCCGGAAACTCCTCCGCTGCCAGCGCGGCTACCGCCCATCGGCTGCCCCCCGCCAGGCATACTGCCCATACTGCTGTCCATGGGCGCGGCGAAACCGCCGCTGTTCATCTGCGAGCTCATGGCCATCGCGCTCGCGCCCGGGCGCACGCCGCGAATCAGGGTGTAAATCGCCACGCTTTGCCCGCCCTTCAGCTCCGCGCGGTCAAACAGAATACCCATTTGCGCGATGGCGTGTTCGTTATCTTGCGCCTGCACCTGGATCACGTGGCCCACCAGGCGCGAGGCCCTGGGAATCACGGTTCCGTCCGAGGTCTGCACCTTTTCAGTGGTTTTGAGAACGACGCGGTCGCCCACCCTGGCCGCCTTCGAATCCAGTTTGCCTTCGAGCTCGCCCGAAACCGAGATCATCTCCCACTCGTGGGATGCTGCCTCGTCGCCAAATCCGGCTGCGCCCCGCGAGCCCGAGCCGTCGACGGTTGCATCGACTTGTTGCGCCAAGAGGGGGATGCTGGTAAGCGCGGCGAAGGCCACCGCGACGATTATGCCGGTCTTCATGCCGATATCCTCCATTTTGGTTACAGGAATGGCGCGGCTGAAGCTAGTTTCCTGGCGAAGGAGCGTAGTAGCCCTTGCGTACCTGCACCTTCAGGTTCTCGTCTTTGTCACCCTTGCAGTCCACCGCAATGTGCCGGAAGGTTCCGTCCTGCTTCTCGTTGCTGGGCGTGTAACTGGCGACGTACTGGGTGCGCAGTTCGTCCTGAATCTGCTGGAAGGCCGCCTCCAGCTTGGCCCCATTGTTGCCCACGTCGATAAGCCGGCCGCCAGTCTCTTCCGCGATCCGCTTGGCGTAGCCATAGCCGTAATATCCCTCGCCCTGGCTCCAGTAGAGCGCGCGGTCGGCACAGAGGATCACGTAAACGATCACGTTTTCCTTTTCCGCGGCGGCAATGGCATCGCCAATCTTGTGATCGCTGCCCTCATCTTCGCCGTCGGTCAGGATGATCATGGCTTTGCGGCCCGTTTCCTGGTTGAGCTTTTCGTAGGAGGCCTCGTAGATCGCGTCGTATAGCACCGTTCCCTTGGGATTGCTTATCGGGACTGGCCCGCCGCCGAGACCGGGAACACCTCCTCCATTGCCGCCGGCGGTGTTGATCTCGGCCTTGTCCATGGCGTGCGCCAGCAGACGCGGGCTGTTGGTGAAGTCCTGCAACAGGTCCACATTCACGTCGAAGTTGATCAGAAAGGCTTCGTCCTGTTTGCGAAGGACCTCCTGAAGAAACTGGCTGCCCGCCTGCTGTTCCAGAGGAAGCACACGCTGCTGGCTGCCCGAGGTATCAAGCAGAATACCCAGAGTCAGCGGCAGGTTGGTCTCAGCCACAAAGCTCTTGAGCTTCTGCGGCGCCTTGTCTTCAAGTACCGAGCAGTTTTGCTGGTTCAGATGCGGAACCAGGTTGCCCTTATTGTCCTTGACCGTGAAGAACAGGTCTACCAGGTTCACAGTCTGCCTGAAGGTCGCCACCGGCGTTTCATCGGGCGGAGGGGCCGGAGCGTTGCTCACGGGGGACGCATCGGGCGAGGGCGCAAGCTGGGCCCATCCTGCAACCGAGAGGACGGGCAGACCAACCAAAAGGGCGGCGATTCCAATCCGGGAAAGCATGCTAGCGTCCTGTCTCTAAGATTCGCATCGTAAAAACATTGTCATCGTTGGCGAAGTTTACGGCGGTTCCTCGACACCTGCGGTCGTATTCTGTCCGCGTAATTCTCGAATCAACCAGAACCAGCGCGGGTCTCAAAGACCCGCACTACAGCCGATCTCCCACCCCAACGACGAAGACCTGTCGTTGGGGACCCCGATCTGGAGATCGGCGCTACAGTTTTGACGGTTACGAAATCTCCGGGACACCAAACTAGTCCGTTAGACGAAAACAGAGCCCCTAAGAAAGCATAGCGCGACCGATTGCCGATTGACATGCAACCTGCGCGCCTCCGCCGCGTCTGATACTCTGTCGGTTGGGTTCTGTTTTGCAGCTTTCGGTACGTTTAAAAGCATACGCAGAAGGGCTTGCGGGAGGAAGAAATCGCGGTGAAAACAGCATCGAGGGACATCGCGCTGGCAGCGCTTTGGTGCGTGGGGCTGGTGCTGGCTTCGGCCGTTCTGGCCCAGCAGCAGCCTGCTGTGCCCGATGCGCCCACGCCGCAGGCGCCCACCGAACTCCCGGGCACTCAAGGTCCTATCACGCCCGGAATCGGCGCTCAAGCAGGGCCATCGGGTCCCAACTCGTCCTCTACCGCGGGCCAGCCGCAGCCAACGCCGGAGCCTGCGCCGGCGCAACCGCCCGCCCCGCCCAGCCAGCCCGCCACGGTTCAGCAGCAGGAACAGACCACCCCGCCCGAAGAAGGCAACGCCGCGACGACGCGGTTTGTCGTGCAGGTCAACTTCGTCGAGGTGCCTGTCACGGTCAAGGACTCAAAGGGAAATCTTGTGTCCGGCCTTACCTGGCGTGACTTTACCGTCTATGAGAACAATGTCCGCGAGCAGTTGCGGCTCTTCAGCGTCGATCCAAGGCCGCTTTCCATTGCCTTTGTCATCGACCAGACCCTGCCCTCGAACGTCATGCGCGAGGTGAATCAATCCATGGGCGCCATCCAGGGCGCGCTGACGCCCTACGACGAGGCTGCGGTCTTTACCTACACCAACGGCGCCAAGGAGTGGACGGGCTTTACCGGCGCGCAGGGCGCCCGTCTGCCCGCGGTGCTTTCGCTGGCCCAGGCCACGGGCAGCGACCCCATGGTGCCGGTCAATAGCGGTCCGCTGGCGGGCTGCAGCATCCGCGAGAACGGCAACTGCGTCGATCCTAACCTGCAGCCAGGCCGTTCCAGCGGCAACGACACGTTTATCACCATCCCCAAGGAGATTCACACCCTCAACGACGCCATTCTGCAGGCGGCCAGGGAGCTTTCCACGCGCCCCAAAGATCGCCGGCGCATTATCTACGTCGTCTCCGACGGCAAAGAATACGGCAGCAAGGCCACCTGGAAAGAAGTGGTGCGCTACCTGCAAACCAACAAGATCGCCGTCTACGCCACGCTGGTGGGCGACTCCGCCCGCTGGGGCGAGGAGTGGCTCGACCGCTTCCACCTGCCCTTCACCATGTATGACAACATCCTGTACAAGTACGCCGCAGCCACGGGCGGCGATATGTACGCCGAGGGCGGCGTGAACGGGATTGAGAAGAGCTACGCCAAGATCGCCGATGAGGCCCGCACCCAGTACACGCTGGGCTACCTGAGCCACGAATCCATCTACGACGCCAAGTACCGGAGCATCGACGTCCTCGTCGACCGGCCCAACGTGGTGGTTACCGCCAAGCCTGGCTATTATCCCTCCGCGCAGGACTACAAATAACAGGGACCAAGAGACCAAGGGAGCGACCGGCGGGTCGTCCGCTTGCCGGGAGGCGCCTGCCAAGAAACACAACGGCCTGTGCGTTCGCACAGGCCTCTGGATTTTGCTTGAAGTTGTCTTGCGCCGCAGCATATCACGGCGCGAAAGCCCCGCGCGCAATCAGCTCTGCTTCGGCTCGGCCGGTGCGTTGGACGCGGGCGGAGGCGCGGGAGGGGTGTTCTGTTGCGCGACCGGCGCAGGTGGCGGTGGATCGGAGATGCCTTTCAATCCCTCCTTGAAGCCCTTCAATCCCTCGCCCAATCCCTTACCCAACTCGGGAATCCGCTTGGCCCCGAACAGCACCAAAAACAATCGCGATCAGCACCAGATGCCACGGCTGAAGAAGATCTCCCATAGCTTTATCCTCCGCGCGCGCTCGAGCGGTTTCAGGGTTATGTACCCGGCAGCCGCTGCACAAGCCGATCAGGCCATAAGGGGAGAAGCGACGTTTGAAGACGCTCCAAATGCCCTTAGCAACCTGGGACCGACGTAACGTGCCCCGCGCGCTTTCACAACTCTCTATTGTCGCACAAAAGCTCTGAAAGGTGCCTGTCGGCGGCCCGTTGTGGCAGACTGAGAACAGTCGGGGAGGTTCCCCAATGAAGTCCCTCAAGCTGTTTGTCTTGGCGGCGCTGATGGCGCTGGCCGCCGGCGCGGCAAACTCCGCCGAACGCGATATTTACCCCGATCCGGCGCAGGCCAGGGCCGACCTGGCCGCCGCCCTCAAGACCGCCGCGGCCACCCACCGCCGCATTCTTTTGGATTTTGGCGGCAACTGGTGCGGGGACTGCCAGGTACTGGACCTCTACTTCCACGACGCTCAAAACAAGCCTCTGCTGGACGCGAACTTTGTGCTGGTTCACATCAATGTCGGCCATTACGACGCCAACCTGGACCTGGCCAAGCAGTACGGAGTCCCGCTGGAGAAGGGCGTGCCCGCGCTGGCCGTCCTCAGCGAACACGGCGCGCTGCTCTACAGCCAGAAGAACGGCGAGTTTGAAGCCATGCGCCGTATGGAATCGTCTTCCGTGACCGAGTTCCTGGCGCATTGGCGCGGCACAGCGCCCTGCTCGGTTGCCGTGGTGAATTGCTGAGTCCTTGACCGCATTAATTTGCATATTGAGTTTCGTACTATCCCACCCTTTCGCAAGGAAAAAGCGAAAGGATGGGGCAACCGAGTCGCGTTGCAGCACCCGGATGAGATGAGATCCCGGCTGGCACCGATGTGCGGGCGTGAACGCCCGCACGACAGCCGGCCAGGAGGCCGGCGTTACTTCCGCCGTGGCGCTTCGCGTGTGGTGTGCGCCGCGTCCACCAGACTGAAGGGACACTCCATGGACCCGACCAAAGGCAGCTCCGGCCGCACCATCACCACGCTCTCAAGCCGCGAAGTTTATCGCAACCACTGGATGCGCGTGCGCGAGGACGAGATCCTGCGCTCGAACGGCGAGAAGGGCATCTACGGCGTGGTCGAAAAGCACGATGCGGCCATCATTCTGCCCATCGACGACGGGCGCGTCTGGCTGGTGGAGCAGTTCCGCTATGCCGTTCAGGAGCGCGCGCTGGAGCTACCCCAGGGCGGCTGGGAGATGGAGATCGATAGTCCGGAGGAGCTGGCGCGCGGCGAACTGAAGGAAGAGCTTGGGCACGACGCCGCGCACATGACGCACCTGGGAACTCTCTGGATCGCCTACGGCTTCCTCCGGCAAAAGCTGCACGTCTTCCTGGCTACCGGCCTCTCGCCGGTCCTGGCCAAACGAGACGCGGAAGAGCACGATCTCGTGGCCCACCGTGTTCCCATCGCCGAATTTGAGCAGATGATGGTGGATGGGGCGATCCGCGACGAATGCACGCTCGCGGCCTGGGGACTTTATCTGCTGTGGAAGGCTCGCCAGGGGTCTCTCGCGTGACCTACATCACACGCCGCCGTGGCCCAATTCCTGAATAATCAATGCTGAACGTGGAACAGCATAGGTGGCGCCCGGCTTTGAGCCCAGAGCTGGCATGTTCCTGAACGGCAGCGCGACCCTCTGACATTTCGGCATTGCACAAGGACGATTTTTACCAGGCGGTACACTCCCGCGCCCAAGCGGATGGGCCGGACCGGAGGATGAGTTTTCAAAATGTACAAGATCGTGGAAGCCCGCACCGTCGGCCTCAATATCAAGCAGTTTGTCATTGAGGCGCCGCGCATCGCGCGCAAGCAGCGGCCGGGCCAGTTCATCATTCTGCGCCTGCATGAGAAAGGCGAGCGCATCCCGCTCACCATCAAGGCCGCCGACCCGGCAGCCGGCACCGTCACCATCTGCGTGCAGGCCGTCGGCAAAACCACTTCCCTGCTCAATTGCCTTGAGGCCGGCGACTCCATTCTCGACATCGTCGGCCCGCTCGGCCACCCCTCCGAGATCGAGAAACTACGGCACCGCCGTGATTCTGGCCGGCAGCGTGGGCACGGCCATGGCGCTGCCCACGGCCAACGCGCTGAAGCACGCCGGCAACCACGTCGTCTTCATCGAAGGCGCGCGCAGCAAAGAGATGGTGGTCTTTGAAGACGAAGTGCGCGAGGCCAGCAACGAAACCTACATCATGACCGACGACGGCAGCTACGGCGAACAGGGCCTGGTCACCAAGAAGCTCAACGACCTGCTCGCCGCCGGACGCAAGACTCGACTTTGTGCTGGCCGTGGGCCCGGTGCCCATGATGCGCGCCGTGGCGCAGATCACCGCGCCGCTCGGCATCAAGACCATGGTCAGCCTCAACTCCATCATGGTCGACGGCACGGGCATGTGCGGCGGCTGCCGCGTGCTGCTCGGCAACCAGAGCAAGTTCGCCTGCGTCGATGGCCCCGAGTTCGACGCCTCGCAGGTGAACTTTGAAGTCCTGATGCAGCGCAACGCCATGTACCGCGACAAGGAGTGCGAGTCGCTCAAGAACTTTGAGGCGCACAAGCAGGAAGAGCTGGCGCAGCTTCGCGCCGGCATCGCAACCAGAGAAAAAGAAACGGCGCAGTTGCGCGCCAGACTCGACGCCGATGTCGCGAGAGGAGAAGCACCATGTCTGAAGAGAACTCGCTTCCGCTTAAAGAGCGCATGAAGATTCCGCGCGCACAGATGCCGGAGCTCGACCCGCAAGTGCGCGCCCACAACTTCGAAGAAGTGAACCTGGGCCTGGCCGCTGCTGACGCGTCGACCGAAGCCACGCGCTGCATTGCCTGCGCCAAGCCCGGCTGCCTGGTCGATTGCCCGGTGGGCGTCAAGATCAGAGAAGTCGTGGACCTGATCTACGCGGGCGATTATCTGGCTGCGGCGGCGCAAGATGCGCGAAGACAACGCGCTGCCCGCCATCACCGGCCGCGTTTGCCCGCAGGAGAACCAGTGCGAAGGCGGATGCGTCGCTCGGCAAGAAGGGCGAGTCCGTTGGCCATCGGCAACCTGGAGCGTTTTATCGCCGACTTCGAGCGCCAGAGCGGCCAGCTCGGCTTGCCCGCCATCGCGCCGCCCACAGGCAAAAGCGTGGCCATCGTGGGCAGCGGTCCGGCCGGCCTGTCCGCCGCCGGCGACCTCATCCAGAAAGGCCATCGCGTGCGCGTCTTTGAGGCGCTGCACGAGCTGGGCGGCGTGCTCGTCTACGGCATTCCCGAGTTCCGCCTGCCCAAGTCGATCGTGAAGGGCGAAGTGGACAACCTGCGCACGCATGGGCGTCGAGTTCGAGACCAACGTGGTCGTCGGCAAGAGCGTCACGCTCGACGAGTTGATGCGCGAGGAAGGCTACGACGCGGTCTTTGTGGCCACCGGCGCGGGACTGCCCGATGTTCCTCGGCGTTCCCGGCGAGCACTTGAACGGCGTGTACTCGGCCAACGAGTTCCTGACCCGCATCAACCTGATGCGCGCCTACCAGTTTCCTGAGTACGACGAGCCGATTTACGACTGCCGCGACCGCGACGTGATCGTGGTGGGCGGCGGCAACACCGCCATGGACGCGGTGCGCACCGCGCGGCGGCTGGGCGCGAAGACGGCCACGCTCGTCTATCGCCGCTCCGAAGCCGAGATGCCCGCGCGCGCTCGAAGAGGTGCAGCACGCCCGCGAAGAGGGCATCGAGTTCCGCATGTTGACCAACCCGGTCGAGTTCCTGGGCGACGAGAAAGGCTGGCTGACCGGCGCGCGCTGCGTGCGCATGGAGCTGGGCGAGCCCGACGCCAGACGGCCGCCGCAGTCCGGTCGCCGATCGACGGCTCGGAGTTCGTCTTGCCCGCCAACGTGGCCATCATCGGCGTGGGCACCACCGCCAATCCGCTCATCCAGAGCACCACGCCCGACCTTGAAGACCAACAAGCGCAACTACATCGTGGCCGACCCGGAGACCATGCGCACCAGCAAGCGCGGCGTCTTTGCCGGCGGCGACATTGTTACCGGCGGCGCCACGGTGATTCTGGCCATGGGCGCCGGCCGCAAAGCCGCAGCCTCGATCCACGAGTACCTGACGACCGGGGAGTGGTAGAAACCGGAACTAGGAAACAAGATTCCTAATTTAAGGCAATCACTGGAGTGATTATTTATCTCAAAAACAGGTAAGTTTTGTAGCGCAGTTGGGAAGCCCCAAGCCCGACGGTCGGCCTTGGGGCTTTTTTTGGGAATAAATGGTGGCGCTCCGTCATTTCGATGGCGAAGTCTTCGGTGGTGAAATCAGTTTATCTGTTTAGGGGTTTTAAAAGGGTGGAACTTGAGACGCTGCCCTGGGCATGGAAAAACAGAGGCGGTGTCGACAATTACACGAGTATAGCGTACACTATATTCGTATGAAAAATATTACTTTGAGCGCCGATGAGGACCTGATCGAGCGGGCGCGCTTGATCGCGCGGGAGCAGCGCCGAACACTGAACGAAGCATTCCGGGAATGGCTCACGCAGTTTGCGCAGAGCGCGGGAGACGCCCAGGGATTCGATGCCCTGATGATGCGCCTGCGGAACGTCGATGCGGGCCGCCGCTTCAGCCGGGAAGAAATGAATGAGCGATAGATTCTTCCTCGATACAAATATCTTCGTTTATTCGTTCGCTCAAAGCGCACCTGCGAAGGCCCGGAGAGCCGCGCAACTCATCCGTGAGGCGCTGACGACGCAAAAGGGAGTCATCAGCTATCAGGTTGTGCAGGAGTTCTTCAACGTTGCACTGAAAAAATTCTCCCAACCCATGCAGGCGGCCGACGCCGCACAATATCTGAATGCGGTCTTTCGCCCGTTGCTCGCCGTGCATTCCTCGCAGGCTCTCTACGCGGAGGCATTGTTTTTGCACGCGCAAAGCGGGCTTCCGTGGTATGACTCCTTGATCGTTTCAGCTGCGATCCAGGCGCGGTGCGAGATTCTTCTTTCCGAGGATCTCCAGCACGGCCAGCGGTTCGGAGATCTCCAGGTTCGGAATCCGTTCCTCTGAAGGTTCGAACCAATGTTTCGTCCTTTACCAAAAAATGGGCGGCAAAGCTTGTGCTCTGCCGCCGCCCTGTCCCTGGGTTGTCTTGAAATTACTGCAGTCCTCAAAAACTGTTTGCACTCAGCTCAAAGAAACCATCTCCCGGATTTCCCCGCGCCGTTTTCCCTTGTTCCCTGCTTTACTGCAAGAGCTTGGTCACTTCCTGCTGCACACTATTAGCCTGCGCTAATGCGGCGATGCCGGTCTGGCTGAGAATTTCGTACTTCGACATGTTCGAAGTCGCCGAAGCATAATCGGTCGCTTGCACCGCGTTCTGCGCCGAGACCACGTTCTCCTGCTGCGTGCTCATCACCTGGCTGATCGAGGTCAGCGTGTTAATCTGCGCGCCGATGTAGCCATCCTGTGAGGCTACGTCGCCGATGGCAACATTGAGCATATTTAGCGCCTTCTCCGCATCCGCCTGGTCGCCCAAGCCGGTCGTGTTCAGCGCCTCGCCTGCTCCGTCGGTGTAGCTCATCGTGGCCACTCCGCCCGACCCGCCGGTGTTTCCGGCGAAGGCCGCGGGAGCCGCATTTGTCTGGACGGTGTGAGCGTCGGCAACGTCAACATTGGATGCTACCGTCGAATCTGTCACCCCGACCGTATAGTATTCCGGCGAAGCGACAAACGCGGTCGTAGCATTGGCAGTTGTGCTGGAGACACCCGTGGCGGCGATCGCGACCGAAGAGTCGGCCGAGGTAAAGACCAGGCTGCCTGCGTTAGCCCCTACTGAAGCGGTGATGCCGTACCCGCCATTATTGATCGCCGTTAACAACGAAGCTACGGTGTAATTGGTCCCGCCGTTTCCGGTGGCCAGGTTAATCGTGCTGGTGCTGCCGTCAGAGCCCCTGATCGTGAGCGTGCCGGTGAGAACATCGGTACCGGCGGTTACAGCGCCGGTGTCAGTCAAACTGCCCACCAGGCCTGGAGCCGTGCCATTGCCCACGCCAGATCCAGCTCCGGTGATCTCGATGCCAGTATCGACACCGGCGGCGGAGTCTCCCGCTGCCTTTCCAGTGGTGAAACTAGCGGTCAAGCCGAGGCCCGAGCTGTTGATGGCGTCGATGAGTCCCTGGGCCGTGTCATTTGTTGAGGCCTCGCCAGCACCAACACTGATAGTCGTCGGCGTGACGACGGTGCCGTTCGCCCCTTGCGTCAGGTAGTCCACGACGATGGTGGACGTCGGATTGACAAGAGCATCGTTGGCTGTCGCAAGCGTGGCGCCGTTCGACAGATCGATGAATACGTTATTCGAGCCGTTGCTATAGGCCATTGCGCCGCCGGTATCACCCACGCTCGATTCCGAAAGCGTACGGATATTCAGATCGTCGATCGAAGATCCCTCTGTCGACGAGTCCCCCGTATAGATCGCGATGGTGGTGCCGTCAAACACCTGCTCCTGGTTGTAGGTGGTCGTCTGCCCAATGTTATTCACCTCGGCCAGTATCGACTGGTACTCCTGGTTCGCAGCGCCTTCCTGTGTGCTGTTGAGCGTCCCGTTGGAGGCTTCGGTGGCCAGCGTGATGGCGCGGTTCAGCAGGCTCGTCACCTGCGACAGGGCGCCATCGGCCACCTGCAGCAGCCCCACGCCTTCCGTTGCGTTGGTCTCAGACTGTGTCAGCGCCGCCGAGTTCGCCGCCAGTCCGTTCACCAGCGACAGGCCGGCCGCGTCATCTGCACCGGAGTTGATGCGCGACCCCGAAGACAACTGCTGCAGAACTGTCTGCAAGCTGGCGTTCGTGTTGTTGAGATTGTTCTCAGCGTAGATTGCCGAAAGGTTGTTCAAAACACCGAGGGCCATAGGTCAACTCCTTGTCGGATGCCTTCTCCGTCGCCCTTCCGCCGCGCCTCGCTCAATCCACGATCGCCGCTGCCTCTTCCGCCTGGGCCTCTTTGCATCCACCCCTTTCATCGGTGCCGCGCGAAATAACTTTAGTCATTTTCTTTAAGATTTCTTCCGCTCCACTTTGTCCCGCTCCAAATCAAGCTGTCGCGACTCCGGGCAAACCTTGTCGCAATGCGCTGCAATCGCTGTCCCGATGCGGCGCACTCGTTTGTCTCGCTTTGAGCCAGTGCGGGGCCGGCTCCCGCGCGCTTTAGGGCATTTTCGGGCCGGAGTCTCGAGACCGGCGATGCCCTTTGGCAGTCGAGAACAACGCTCCATTTACACTGGAACTGCATGATTTCTACGCTCACCTGGACCCCTGAGGGCGTCCGCTTTATCGATCAGACCAAGCTCCCGCTTGAAGAGAGCTACGTGGTGGCTACCAGCTACGAACAGGTGGCAGAGGCCATCGTGACCATGGTGGTGCGGGGGGCTCCGGCCATCGGCGTTTCCGCGGCCTACGGCGTTGCGCTTGGCGCGAAAAACACTAAAGCCACGACCACTCGAGAGTTCGCGCCGGAGTTTGAAAAGATCTGTGCGAGGCTGGCCGCGACCCGTCCCACGGCCGTTAATCTCTTCTGGGCCATCGGCCGCATGAAGGCGCTTTTTCGCTCCCTGGCCGGGTCGGGCGCACCTTTGGACGAGATCAAAGAAAAACTACTGGCCGAGGCTCACTCCCTGTACGAGCAAGACATCGCCGCCTGCAAAGCCATGGGAGCCTACGGTGCGGCGCTGCTGCCTGAGGAAGGCGGCGTCCTGACCCACTGCAACGCCGGCGCCCTGGCTTCCTGCGGCTATGGGATGGCGCTGGGCGTCATCCGTTCAGCCGTGGAACAGGGCAAGCGCATCCTGGTGTATGCCGACGAAACGCGCCCGTTCCTGCAAGGCGCGCGCCTCACCGCCTGGGAGCTGATGGCCGACCACATTCCCACCACGGTCATCTGCGACAACACGGCCGCCAGCCTCATGCGGCAGGGACGAATCCAGGTGGTGGTTGTGGGCGCCGACCGCATCGCTGCCAACGGCGACACCGCCAACAAGATCGGAACCTACAATCTGGCGATTCTGGCGCGCGAGCACGGCATCCCGTTCTACGTGGCTGCGCCGTGGTCCACCATTGACCTGGCTACCCCTACAGGCGATTCCATTCCCATCGAGGAGCGCCCGGCCCGCGAAGTGACACACCACGCCGGCAAGCAGCTCACTCCCAACGGCGTCGGCATCTGCAATCCCGCTTTCGATGTGACACCGGCAAAGTACATCGCCGCCATCATTACCGAGCGCGGCGTCCTGCGCGCGCCCTACGCCAATTCGCTCAAAGAGATGGAACTGGTGGCGAGTTGAAATGCATCACACCCCGGATGGCGTCATTCGATCAAAATGCGGGGCTGTTCCAAAAGGCCACTAGGCTATAATCGCCCTTTGATTCCGGGGGTGTTTTCATCATGCGCAACCTTACGCGCCGCCAATTTGGAAAAACGGCAGCTGCCGCAGCCGCGCTGGCCGGGATGGGACTGCCCGAGTTCTCGTTTGGCCAGGCGCCGCATAGCGACCGGCAATTTCCGCGGGGCTTTTTGTGGGGCTGCGCCACGGCGGCGTACCAGATAGAGGGCGGAGCGAACGAAGGCGGGCGCGGGCCTCGATTTGGGATGTGTTTTCGCACACGCCGGGCAAGACCCATAACGGCGACACGGGCGATGTGGCCGACGATTCCTATCACTTGTACAAGGAAGACGTGAGGTTGCTGAAGAACCTGGGCGTGGGCGCCTACCGGATGTCGATTTCGTGGCCGCGGATCTTTCCCGCAGGGGACGGGCCAGCCGAATCCGGCCGGCTTGGACTACTACAAGCGCGTTTTGGACGAGCTGCTTGCGAATCGCATCACGCCTTACGTCACGCTCTTCCACTGGGACCTGCCGGCGGCGCTGGCGGGCGGCTGGCAATCGCGCGACACGGCGCTGGCCTTTGCCGACTATGCCGGTTACGTGGCGCGGCAGCTTGTCGGATCGCGTGCATCACTTTTATGACCACCAACGAATTCTCCTGCTTTACCGACCTTAGCTATCGCAATGGCCAGTTTGCGCCGGGGCTAAGGCTGCCCGCGGCGCAGGCGAACCAGGTGCGCCACAATGGAATTCTGGCGCACGGGTTGGGCGTGAAAGCGATCCGCGCCAACGCGCCCGGCGGCGCAGGTGGGACTGGCCGAAAATGCTGTCGTTTGCGTGCCTGTGATTGAGGACCGTACGAACATCGAAGCGGCGCGGCGCGCGACGCGCGAGGAAAACGCACCGTTCCTGACCACGCTGCTCGAAGGAAAGTATCCGGACAGCTATCTGGAGCGCGAGGGCGCGAATGCGCCGCGCGTTGCAGCCCGGCGACATGAAGGCCATCGGCAGCCCGCTGGATTTTGTGGGCCTGAATGTGTACACGCCCACTTATGTGCGCGCCGACAACTCGGCGCAGGGCTACGCGATCGAGCAGCCGCAGGCATCGTACCCGCGCATGGCTTCGCCGTGGCTGACCATCGGCCCCGAGTGCATTTACTGGGCGGTTCGCAACGTGAGCCAGATCTGGAATCCGCGGGCCATTTACATCACCGAGAACGGCTGCTCGGCCGACGATGTGGTGACGCCTGCGGGACGCATTGAAGACACCGAGCGCGTGATGTATCTGCGCAACCACCTGACGCACCTGCGCCGCGCCGCGGCAGAGGGCTTTCCCGTGAAGGGCTACTTCCTTTGGAGCTTGATGGATAACTTTGAGTGGGCGGATGGGTACAGCAAGCGGTTTGGCATCCATTATGTGGATTTCAAAACGGAGAAACGGATTCCGAAGCTCAGCGCGGAGTGGTACCGGACGGTGATTGCGACAAATTCGGTGGTGTGACGACAGGGGTCAGTGGACAGTGGTCAGTGGTCAGTAGTCAAACAGAATGCAGGCGACTTGGCCGGGGAACGCGCACGGGGAATCGCGGAAGTGGCGCTGACAGCCTCTGGCGGGATTGTTCTGAGAACGTGAGGCCGGCACAGGAAACCGCGGTACGCGCGCTCTCCTGTGCCGTTTGTTCTGTCCTTCAGTGCGGTAAGACGAGCAGGCCAGCTTCGAGCAATTCTTCCGTCAACCGGTCGAGAGCCAACGGAAATTTGTATGAAATAGTGCGGACGCCCATGCCGAGCATACTTGCAGCCTCGACCTGGGTGTACTCCTGAAGCACCACCCGGCCCAGCATCTCGCGATCCAACAAGCTAAGCCGGCCCAGGCATTTTTCAATATCGAGGACGAAAATGACCGCATCCTCGAAGGTGCGAACCGGGCGGCTTGACGCCCACCCTCGCGCGACGGGGTCGCTCAGGATCGACGGCGCCCTGCCTACCTGCATGGAAGCGTACAAGTAACGCCGCAACAGGCTCTCTGTGTGCTTCCTGTAGAAGGCGAGGCTGGCCGCGGGCCTTTCGTACGCCCTTGCCGGCTTCGCCTCAACCTGCACAGCATGTTTTTCTTTGTTTCTCCTCCGTTCGATTTCCCAAACTGTCCTGGCAGTGCTGGTCTCCCAAACCATTGGCAACTGGAGCGCTGCGCTCATAGCGCACCTCCTGCTGCCTCAGCCACCGCCCAAACCCTGGCGAGCTGTTTGCGGCTTGGCCGTCCGCGCCGCTTTCGGCTCTCCGGCGATGGAAAGTCCCTCAGCTTTGTCTCACATCCCTTGCAATACACACTCCCTTGAGTCTGTGCACGGTACCAAAGACAACCGCAACCCTCGCAAACTTTCAATTGCACGCGCATTTCCATGACCGATTCTCCATATTTGTTTCATCTCCCGACGGACTTTTGTGGTGCTGGTTGTTCCGCGGGGTGAAGAGAACCAGGCAAGGCAACTCAGGTTTCTTCTGCCCTGATGGGGGATTGCCGCCTGTGCTCTCTTGTTCTTTGTCATGACCACAGCGCGCAGATCCTGGAATTTTTTCACTGGCTTGTCCTCGGCGTCCTTGCGGGACACTTTGGAACGGGAGCGGGAAAAATCCGGTTCGATCAATAATCTCTCCGGCAAATGTTCAAGCGTCGCCGCGGAGGGCAGTCTTCCGCCCCCGTTCAGTCTGGCGACGATGAACGTTTCCCAAAAAATTCCCACAAGCCAATGCGTGATTCAGTAAACCCAATGTAGGTAGATACATGTTCTACGTCAATATTTCGTAACCATCTTCCACGTTACTGCTTTTCAATCTTGACTAAGACGCTCAAAATGAAGGCAAACCAGCCCTGATAGCTTTTCCAAAAGAAATTGGCGGGATTCGCTCTCATTGCTAGCGGCGAATTTTCCACAATGAACTTTACTCAGATGCACGATCGGCTGCGCCTGGAACTGCTGCGCAGGATACAGCGGGGGACGCTGAGCGTGTCGTTATTGGCCCGGCAGACCGGATTTGGCCAGGCGCATCTCTCCAATTTTCTGCATAGCCGGCGCCAGCTTTCGCTGGAGGCAATGGATCGCATTCTGGCCGCGCAACATCTGACGGTCGCCGACCTGCTGCCCTATGAGCACCGGGCCGGGCAGTTGCCTGAAGGCGAGGAGGGCAGTCGAGTCCCAGTTGTCTCGCACACCACAGCGCTCTTCGAGCCCCTGGTCCGGCCTTCGGCCGTCCAGTCCATACTGCACCTGCCCACCGCCGTACTGCATTCGGTCAGCGCACGGGCTTCAAACCCCCGCCGCGCATGGCAGCGGTTTGTTGCTGTTCGCGTGCCGGGCGCCGATGCCATGCCGATGGAGCCGCTGGTGCTGGCCGATGCCTTAGTGCTGATCGACCGGCACTACAATTCTCTGCAGCCCTACCGCCCCAACCGGCCTAATCTTTACGCTGTGCGCCACGGAGCGCGCCTGACGTTGCGCTATGTTGACTATCTTTCAGGCCGGCTTGTCTTGCGTCCCTACAACATTGCCTTTCCGGTGGAACTGCTCGAGCCCGACCCCGGAGAACCACCCAACAACCTGCTGGTGGGAAGGGTTGCACTGATCCTGAATGAGCTATGAAAAGGCGGCTGCAAGGTGGAATAGGGGCAGCGCGGGATCGGCTCGCTGGATATGCGCTAGCTCAATTCACATTCGGCCTGGATTGCGTGTGTGCGGTCACAATTTGTGTGAGCTATTGGACACCCGAGGGAGCCACACAGGGTCCTACGTGGGTTTTGAACAAGAGAGAGGGCTCAGCGGGGAGCGGTAGGATTTAGGCAATGGCAGAGGCAATCTATTGTCGGAATGGTCACTTCAATGGGTACCTGCCCGATCCGAACCCAAGCTACGATGGTGAGAAAGTGTTGCACGGCTGGCAGGTTCCATTGGTGGAGAAAGAACTGGCGCGGCGTGCATTCTGCTCGACTTGTGGATTGGCGAACGTCTTTGAGTGCCAGCACTGTGAAGCTGCTATCGAATCCGATGAAGAACAGGCTCCCGAGCGTCCTGCATATTGTAGTTCTTGCGGCAAACCGTTCCCGTGGACTGAGACGGTGCTAACGGCTGCGAGTGACTACACGGATGAGCTTGAGGAATTGAGCAGTGAAGACAGAGCATCCCTGAAGGCAACATTTGCTGATTTGACGGTCGAAAGTCCAAAGACAGAGATTGCGGCGAGCCGGTTCAGAAGGATTCTACGAAAACTCGCACCGGATGCGGCGGAGACAATCAGGAAAACGATTGTGGAGATTGCCAGCGAAACGGCTGTGAAGCTAATCAAAGGTTGAGGCGCCAAATCCTTGAGTTAATCATCCTCGGAAAGTTTGGCGATGATTGTCTCCAAGTAGTGCCGCATCGTGTGGGGATGAGGACTCTTTTCCTGCCTTGCTTCGAGTGCCGATGGAATGGATTCACGTTTTCTATTTAGCGGTGGATCAGCAATCAAAATTGATATCGCTTCTAAGGTGTCGTTTACGGTCTTTTCAGAGACTTGGCGCGTCCCCGGATTGCTAACGCGACGTGTTGTGACATTGATCTTGGACAAAGAAAACCAAGAGAACATGTCCCACCGACCGGCAAAGCGATCCGCTAAATGGTTGCGAACGCGCGAACCTAAGCGTGTTTCGGCAGCCTTCCCAACATAGATTGCACGGAAATCTTGGTGCAGAACGTATATTCCGTAGGCGTTCCAGAAATCGATGGAATAGGTGCGCCCTGAAACCTTGACCTTTCCTGCAAGCGTCCCCTTGTTTCCAGCGCCTGGCTGACCCCAGTCAACAACCTCTGGATTCCAAAACATGCCATAGGCTCGAATAAGCATTCGAACGCGACCTCACTCATTCGCTATTCCAATCTTTCTGATTCCTGAATCAGACCCTCTTGCGTATTCTGTTCCCGCTGGTAGACCTGCTCAAGATGAGCGAGTCCGTCTGACATTGCAGCATATTTCTGCTGGAACGGAATCTCGGCGCTCGTTAACCGATCACAGGCCGCATTCACATTCTGAATCTCTGCCGGGGTCAGATTACCGCTGCTCTGTGAGACCGCGTGACACTGCTGCTCGAAGGCCGTTGCTTGATCAGCCAGAGGTTTTATGTTTCCCTCAAGAGATGATTGCAGTGAGACGCCTTGATTGTGCATCTGCTCAGTTACCTTCTCTGCCTGAATCGCAGCATTAGAAAGCTGAACTCGCGTATTATATGCGTCTGGGATACCGGCAAGCTGGCGCTCCCTTGCAACGTAGCTGGCGGCCTTGGCGGTGATTGCCTCATACCCCTTTTCCACGTTCGGGAATCTTCCAAGGTGAATGCCTGCCTCTGAATCGAACCGGGTCATCCGGCCTATGAGCCGGTCAACCTGTGCAACGAAATCTTCCTGAGCCTGAAGCGTTCTCTGCTGAGCCTGGGCAACTGCTTTAGCGTGCAAGATCGATTGTGAGCGGGCTTTCAAGTCCGCGACCTTTGCCTGATAATCAGCCGATGTCGAACGTCTGAAGGCAATTGGAATGGGTTGCACTCCGGTCAGAGTCAAGGTGTCGCCGCTGAGCGTGCCGGCCAGCGTGAACGATTGCAAACCCAGAAAACCGCTCCCCGAGACTGAGACATTCTCTCCGTCCACGGCTCCTGTCACTGCCGTGGAGTTCTGTTCGATAGTGCCATCCGGTTTCAAAACGGATTCGGCCAGTTGCCCTGTCAAATGGTTGTCAGGAGTGCGAACGAGTTGGAGCCAGCAAACAGAGCTGCTGTCACTGGCGACATAAGAGCCTGAGATGTTCCGTTGACACCCGACCGTCAGGAGGATCACCGCCGCGAGGGCGCACAGGCCCGCTCTACACGCCCTGTGAGCGAACGAGAATGGCCACGCCTTTGCCGTCATGCCGCCCAACCCCTCTTTGAGTTGCCCTCATCGTATCGCAGTACAGTCGTTTCTCGCTTCCAACCTGTGGCCCATGCCCAATTACCACTTATGGGTCAACCCATTTCTGATCCCGCCGCTAATGGCCGTATCGAGTATGCGCCGCTCGCGATGTCACGTTCCGCTTCGCTGATGTTCTCCGGCCGGCCGAGATCGCGCCAGTAGGCGCCATCGGCGCGGAAGCCAAGAATCATTTCGCCCTGTTCCGCGAGGCGCAGATAGGCGTTGATGATGGAAAATGCGCCTTCTTCATCAAGCTTCGCGAAGATGCGAGGCGAGAGGACGTGAATGCCGCAAAAGGCGAGGGCCTCGATCTGACGCGCGGGCGAGGCGGGACTCGTCCTGGACAGATACGTTCCTGATTGGACGGCCTTCAGTGCTTCAGTCTTTGAGAGCGAGCCGCCGCGCGGACCCGAGAGCTGGCCCTGATCGTTGAAGAGCAAATAGCGCGAGGTCTCGCGGTCTTGTACGGCCAGCGTGGCCAGCGCGTTGTGTTTCGCATGATACCGCACCATACCGGCGAGATCGATGGTGCTGAGGACATCGACGTTGTGGACAAGGAACGGTTCCGGGAACGGGGCGTCGATTGGCTCCGCCGATGCCGCGTTGGCGGCGGATTCAAGAAAAAACCATGCGGCATTTTTCAGGCCCCCGCCGGTGTCGAGCAAGACCTCCTCGCGGGAGACCTCGATCCTCATGCCGAAGTTTTGGTTCGTTTTCAGATAATCGACGATCATCTCCGCGCGATGGTGCACGTTGACGATGACCTCGCGCACGCCGAACGAGCGCAGGCGCGCCAGGGCGATCTCCAGGAGCGTACGGCCAGCGACGGTGACCAGTGCCTTTGGGCGGTCGCCGGTGAGCGGACGCAGCCGCGTACCCAGTCCGGCGGCGAGAACCATGGCCTTCATTTACTCGGCATCTCCTCGCTTGCCTGACTTCTCAAGCTCGATGTGCCGGACAACGGCTTCCACGCCGCTGGTGGCGCGCAGATGCCGGGCCAACTGCTCCGCGAGATAGACCGAGCGATGCTGTCCGCCGGTGCAGCCGAAGGAGACCATTAAACTGTTAAACCTGCGGCGTCGATAGGCAGCGACGCTCGAATCGACGAGCGAAACAGCATGGGCGAGAAACTCGCGCACGCTTTCCTGCCGGCCGAGATACTCGATCACGGCTGCGTCCAGGCCGGTTAACTGCCCGAATTGTTCCTCGCGGCCGGGATTAGGAAGGCTGCGGGCATCGAAGACAAACCCGCCGCCGTTGCCGGCTTCATCGGCGGGCATTGAGTGGTGGAACGAAAAACTGAAGATCCGCACCGTCAAACCAGCCGAGGGCGCGGCCAGGTTCTCGAGTGTTTCCGACGCCGCCATTCTCTCGAGAGCGTCGAGCAGTGCGGGAAGCGCAATGGGCAGCCTGACGTTGCCGGCCAGCCAGCGCAGGTTCTTGAGCGCGTAGGGCACGCTTTCAAGAAAATGGGGCTTGCGCTCATAGAAGCCGCGGAAGCCGTAAGCACCCAATGCCTGGAGAATGCGCACGTACACGTAGGCGTAGTAGTGCTCCATGAAGGCTTCGCGCTTGAGGTCGATGAAGCCCGCGAGGCAGTCGAGATAGTAGTCGAGCAACTGCTGGCGCAGATCGGGCGGCAGATCGGCCTTGCCGTCGTAAAGCAAAGACGCAATGTCGTATTGCAGCGCGCCTTTGCGGCCGCCCTGGTAGTCAAGGAAGAACGGCTGCCCATCGCGCAGCATGACATTGCGGGATTGAAAATCGCGATAGAGAAAGTAATCGTGAGCGAGCGGCGAGCAGGAATTTTGTCAGGCGGGTGAAGTCGACTTCGAGCGCCTGTTCGTTGAAAGGCACGCCGGCCAGGCGCAGAAAGTAATACTTGAAATAGTTCAGGTCCCAGGCGATGGATTGGCGATCGAAGCTCGAGCGCGGATAGCAGACCTTGTAATTCAAATCGCGGCCTGCCTCAACCTGGAAGCGCGGCAGCACGGCGACAACTTTGCGATAGGCTTCAATGGCCAGCGGAGCAATGGCATCGCCGGCACGATTCTTGCTGAAGAAACTCGAAGAGCGTGGTGTCGCCGAGGTCTTCTTCGAGGTAAGCTCCCTGGCTCAGGTCCTCGGCATAAATCTCCGGCAACGGGCAATCCGTGGCGGCGAAAATGGCGGGAAAACTCAAGAAAAGCGACATTCTCCTCGCGCACGGAGTAGAGAATGCCGATGGCGCTCTGCCCAGAACCGGTGAGGCGGACGATGACGCGTCCCGAGCCGCCAAGCTGGCCCTGCAGCGGCTGCACTTGCTCGGCCGGCGCCCGGTAATGCTGCTCGAAGAGCCGTTTGAGAACGTCCATGAAGTTTTCCGGGAATTGCTAAAGCTGCTTGGACAACGATAGCGATGCCGGGGAAGCGGGCGCAAGGCGCGTGGGCTCGACAGCGCCGAGTTTCACTCGACCTCGTGAGCCTCATCGGGGTTGTCGAAGCGCGTGTAGCGCGAGATGAAATTCAGGTGCACGATGCCGGTGGGGCCGTTGCGCTGCTTGGCCACGAGGATCTCCGACTTGGCGCGCTCCGACTCGGTCAACTCCTCACTGCGGTTGTAGTAGCTCTCGCGATGGATGAAGGCGACCACGTCGGCATCCTGCTCAATGGAGCCCGACTCGCGCAGATCGCTGAGTATGGGCCGCTTGTCGTCGCCGCGGCGCTCGCTGGCGCGCGAAAGCTGCGAGAGCGCGACCACCGGCACTTGCAGTTCCTTGGCCATGGCTTTCAGGCCGCGCGAGATGGCCGACACTTCCTGCACCCGGTTCTCGTAGCCCTTACGTCCCGCCCCCGGCATCGTTGCCGACATCAGTTGCAGGTAATCCACGACAACCAGGTCGAGGCCGCCGGCATTCTGTTTCAGTCGGCGAGCCCTGGCGCGCATCTCGCTCACCGTGGCGCCGGCTGAATCGTCGATAAAAATATTCGACTCGACGAGTTGCTCCAATGCCTTCTCCAACTTGGCATGGTCTTCGCGGGGGATAAATCCGGTCTGCAAGCTGCGCTGGTCGACCCAAGCCTGAGAGGCCAACATGCGGCGCAGCAGCGACTCCTTGCTCATCTCCAGGCTGAAGACGGCCACA
>CAWENG010000008.1:0-7447 GCA_963810515.1 uncultured Acidobacteriaceae bacterium | reverse complement strand
TATTCGATCATGATGTCGGACCGGACAAGTGGTGTGGTTGATTTCAGGTCTGCCACCAGTTCCAGGCGAAGGATGGCTCCGCTCGTCGGATCGATCGCGACCTCCCCGTGATACCCGACGGTCTCTTCGAAGGAAATGTTTCCGTCTCCGTCTGGAAGACAGCAGGCGCCCACTTGATAACGAGATCTCTCCGCCGGAATCTGATAGACAAATACTGCATGAGGTTCGTCCGTGCCCTGCTCCCAGCGATTCCAGGTCAAACCGCTGGCAATTGCGTCGGTCACTGCACCGAGAAGGGGGCCAAACACGCCATAAGTGAGTAAATACCCATCTTTGCGCTTCTTGCCTTTCGCTCCGCTTGAATCCACGACTTCCTTACCATTGCTATAGAGCACCGTTGCTTTGGAACTGGCAGCCGCATGCAATGGCTGGTGGTCGACCGGGGTACTCGCGTCAAAATATTGGGGAATTTCCTCATAGCGAACCGTCGTCCGCGTCGCGTAGAGGTTCGGTAACTTCGGAATCGTGTTGTTCAGGTAGTCGACGGCCAGCGAGATCATGCTTCGCTGCGCACCCGCGTCGGGTGGGGCTTCAGCAGCAACCTCCGCCGGTGGAGGTTCCAGAAACGCGGACACATCCGCCAGAGCAACCAGAGCCTGCCGCGCCCTTTTGCCGCTCAAGTTTGCCGTCCATGACGAGAGTTTTGCTTCGCTCAGCCGCTCGGTTAGTTCCATGTCAGAGAGTCGCCGCGCCACTTCTGCGTCCGACTCACTGCGGGCCGACGCCAACACCTGCTCCAACTGTTCGATCGTGACGCGTCTGGTCGCAAGACTTGGTTGATCGGAATAATAGGGTTGATCGTAATACCCTGTGTTGGTGCGGGCCGTCAAACGCGCGCCGACTCGCACCTCGAGGCGGTGATACTCGGCAGGACGATCCGCACGGGAAGGATCGAATGATAGCGTATAGAAGGTGCTGGCCTCCTGGGCGCAGCTGTCGATCTGGCTGACCAAGTCGTTACCCGGGCCCAGCACACGCCCCCCACTCTGCACGGCAAGTACCCTTCGATCCAGATTCTTGAGGCTTGCTTGCTGGACCGATTCCACACCTTCCAGGAAATTCAAATAGAGGAGCGAGCGAGGATCAGGATCGGTTTGCCCCACCGAAAAGCTGTAGAGAGAAATGCGAGCTTCGCGCAGCAGCATGGAAAACCAGTAGATCGTATTGAAGGTGACTTGCCTAGCTCGTGCGCGTTCCCTTCGTTGTACGCTGTCATAGTCCGGCAAGCTTTCAAAGTCCGCTCCGCTCCCAATACCCCAGCCGGGTCCGACCCAGACTAGCAGCTTTCTGCCAGGCTTTCGCCGTTCAGCCGTGGCAATATCGCCGAGCGCCTTCAGAGCTTTCAAACCAGCAGGATCTTCGCGGCCTGAGTCGACAAACTCTCCCGTTCCGTTGCCCAAAAGCTGGCGACGGCGGATAAACACTAGTCTGTCGCTAGCGATTTCCGCGGCTAACGTGTTTCCATCGCCGGAAGGCTGCGCTAGCGTCCAAAAGCCGGTATCGGAAAGTCCGAAAATCGAAACGGGCTGCGCCAGATGCCCGCCGTTCCGCCTCAGGAACCGCTCAACTTCCTCCCGCTCAAAGGCAGCCAGATCAAATGGCATCTTGATCGTATCGACGACCAGAATCACTTCAACCGGAGGATCGGGCTTAGCAGAGACTCCATCGAACGAGCGAAAGGAAAGGATTTTCTGCGGCTGGTGGTTGTCCAGCAAAGTAAAGTCCTTGGGGCCGAGGCCGGGTATTGCCTTCCCTGAGTTGTCGGTCACCACGACATCGAGGTTGACGAGGCCCTGCGCCGCGTCCGACGCGAGCGGGATAGGCTGTGCGGGTACTCTGTCCTGTAGCTCACCAGCTTCTCCAGGCTGCGCCGGTGGTCCCGCCCCAGAGGCAGTCTTTGCCCAGAGAGGCGCCGCCAGGCAGAGGGCCAACGCGGGCAAGAGGAGCCTTAGATCGGACAGGTCCAACGATCCCTGCTTAAACCGCATCATTTGCAGAACCGAAGTCGTTTGCCGTTTCCTCTGCCTCAGATTCTAGTCACAGCTCGGCTGAATTGGCCCTCAATTCTCTTGGAGTCTGTCATGCCGGTTGACTGCGTTGAGGAAATTCAAGTCTTGGGTCACTGTGCCAGTTGCTGAAAAATTAATTGCGCTTCTTGACCAGCAGTTCCGAACCACCACGAGAGCCGGCATGGTTACTTAATAATCCCTCGCTCGCTCGCCTCAATAAACCGGATCAGCATATCGACGTCCTCGCCGCGATCCGCTTCGGACTTTAGCTTCTCCAGCGCCTGCGATGTGTTCATCTTCGAAGCCAGAAGAACCTTGTACGCATGATGAATTTTTGCGATCCGCTCTTTCGAAAATCCGCGCCGTTGCAGCCCGACTTTGTTCATGAGATAGGCGTGCGTCTCGCGCGCCGCGGAAGTCATCGAGAACGGGAGCACGTCTTGCGTAATGGTCGTTCCACCGCCGACGTACGAATGCGCGCCAATCCTCACGAACTGATGCACCGGACAAAGCGCTCCGACCACCGCCCACTCCTCGACCGTCACATGGCCGCCAATTGTCGCACCATTCACCAACATGACGTGATCGCCGATTACGCAATCGTGCCCGACATGGGTGTAAGCCATGATAAGGATATGGCTGCCAATCCTGGTGAGACCGCCGCCCTTCACCGTTCCCCGGTTGATGGTGACGAACTCGCGGATTTCGTTATGGTCGCCAATTTCCAGCCGCGTCGGCTCGCCGTTGTAAGTAACATCCTGCGGCGCCATTCCGATCGCACTAAAGGGAAAAAACGAATTGTCAGAACCAATCTTGGTCGGCCCCTCAATCGCGACGTGCGAGAGCAGCCGGCAGTTTTCGCCGAGTTCCACCTCGGCGCCGACCACGCAGTAAGGACCAACCTTGCACGAACCAGGAACCTTCGCTCCTGCTGCAATGATGGCCGTGGAATGAATGTTCATGAAGGGTTCAGCTGGTCCAGATATGACTGCCGCGAAAAGAATGCCGCGAAAACTGCCGCGAATGCGAATGCTTCTTGTGGTCGGTTCCCGCCTCAGCCGCGGCCGCGTGAGCTATCGACCAGTTGGCACGAGACGATCGCTTCCGCAACGCGCTTGTCTCCGACCCAGGCATAGCCCTGCATCTTCGCGGCGGTCATGCCGGGCACCGAGCGCCAGCCAGTGACTTCGACCTCCAGGCGAAGCTGATCCCCGGGGCTCACCGGCTTGCGGAATTTGGCGCGCTCGATGCCGGTGAAGACCATGACTTTGTCGGTACGATCTTCGATTTCCGTCAACAGCAGAGCGCCTCCTGCCTGCGCGATCGCCTCCACAATCAGCACCCCCGGCATGATCGGCAGCCCCGGAAAGTGTCCGACAAAAAAGGGCTCGTTGATGGTGACGTTCTTGATGGCGACAATCCGCTGTTTGCGCTTCAGTTCCAGAACGCGGTCGATTAGCAGGAGCGGGTACCGGTGCGGCAGAATTTTAAGGATTTCGTGGATATCGAGGCCGACTTTCGCTTCCTTCAGCGAAGGCTCGGACGCGGGGCTGCTCTCATTCATAATTCGTTCCAAACGTCGTTCGTCCCAAAGATCGTTCGTCCCCAACCGCGTGAAGATTATACTGTACGGCTTGTGCCCGGGGATCGCCACAAACGGGCGAAAGGCGGCTTCATGGCGGTGAAAAGGAAAGCACGCAAGGGGCCCGCGCAGGGCAACCGCGTGTGGGATGAGCGGCTGAAATATTTCGAAGCGCGGCAGGATGCACTGGTTCAGACGATCCGCTCGTTTGTCGAAATCGAATCTCCCAGCGACGACAAGGAAGCCGTCGACCGCATGGGCGGATTTCTGGCGGGGACCTTCGAAGCCATTGGAGGCCGCGCGCGTCTCCACCCCACTGAAATCTTCGGAAACAGTCTTCAGATCGATTTCCCCGGCGACCGACAAATCGAAGCCATCCTCTTGCTCGGACATTTCGATACCGTCTATCCCATGGGAACGCTGGCGAAAATGCCATGCTCGCGTGGAAGGCGACCGGCTGCACGGCCCTGGCGTGCTCGACATGAAATCGGGTGTCGCGCTCATGCTCTACGCGGTGGAAGCTCTGAAAGCGTGGCACGGATCGTTGCCACGACCGGTCACAGTTTTTCTGGTTTCCGACGAAGAAGTCGGCAGCGATTCTTCCCGCAAGATCACCGAAGAGTTGGCGCGCAAGTCCGCAGCGGTGCTTGTTCTGGAGCCTGCCGCAGGATTGCGAGGGGCCGTCAAGACTGCCCGCAAAGGCGTCGGCGATTACACGCTTACGGTTCAAGGCGTAGCCGCGCATGCCGGGCTCGATCCGGGCAAAGGACACAGCGCGATTGTCGAACTCGCGCGTCAGATCACTGCCGTTTCCAAGTTCAACGATCTGAAGCAAGGAGTGTCGGTCAATCCCGGCGTCATCCGCGGAGGCACGCGCACCAATGTGGTTGCCGCCGAGGCCACAGTTGAAATCGATGTGCGCATCAAGAATGCAAAACAGGCCGCCGGACTCGATCGCAAGATGCACGCTCTCAAGCCGTTCGACAAACGCTGCAAGCTCGCGAGTCAGCGGTGGCATCAACCGCATGCCGATGGAACGGACCGCGGGGGTCGCTGCGCTTTACGAGAAAGCTCAGGAGATCGCGAAGCATATCGACTGGAAGCTGGAGGAAGCGGCGGTGGGCGGCGGCTCTGACGGAAACTTCACCGCCGGCATGGGCATTCCTACGCTCGACGGACTCGGCGCGGTCGGTGAAGGAGCACACGCGGTACACGAGTACATCCTGATCTCAGAGTTGCCCCGCCGCGCCCTGCTACTGGCCGGTCTGATCGAGGCTGCCTGAGCGGGAGTGTCGCATGCTCAAATTCATGGTCGTCCTTTACCGGCGCGCAGATCTCACCCCGGCACAGTTTCGCCATCATCTCGAAAAAGTCCATGCCCCTCTGGCGAGAGCTTTGCCCGGACTGAAAAAGTACAAACAGAATCACGTCGCCGCTGATCCCACACGCAAGCATCCGGGCTGGGACGCCATCGTCGAACTCTACTTCGAATCGCGGGACGCCATGGAAGCCGCATGGGATAGCCCGCAAGGCAAAGCCTCCGATGCCGATCTGCCGCTATTTACGGACTTGAATCGAACAACCTGGTCGGTGGTCGAAGAAGTCACCTTGATGGAGTGAATACCAGGAAGTAATCCATCCCGTCCTTCACGAAGTCGTACTTCTTGACCAGCCGGTATCCCGCCTCCTGCGCCTCGTGGATCACTACGTCACTGTTGATTCCGTGGTTCTCTCCGTTGCCGTTGCGATCGATGACGCCGATCTTCGCCCCGGCACGCAACGCAGGCCGCAATTTCTGCAGCAACTCCACCGGATGCGCCACCTCGTGATACGCCTTGAGCAGCAACACGGCATCGACCGAATCCGGCGGCAACAGCGGATCGTCGGGCTTGCTCAGAATCGCCTTCACATTCGGCAACTGCTCTTTACGCGCTCTTTCTTCGATGTGGCGGATGGCCTCGGGATTGATATCAACCGCATACACTTCCCCGCCCGCTCCCACGCGCTTCGCCGCCCGCACCGTGAACCATCCCGATCCCGCTCCGATGTCGGCCACACTTTTTCCGGACTCAATCCCCAAGAGGTTCATCACGCGGCCGATTTGCAATCGCTCGTCACGTCCGGGAGTCTCGAAAATTGACAGATCTCCGGTATACGGCTCGCTCGTTTTTCGTTGTTCCGTTCTCGGTTGCGTTTCCGGCGCGGGCGGAACTGTCGTGGTCTGGGCTGGCTCTTGCCCCGGAACGGCTATGCTGAAGCTCAATACAACGAGAATGATGAGGGCGAACGGCTTATATCTCGACATACCTGATTTCCTCGGACTTTCCCCCTAGTTGCACAATGGATTCTATGACTTGGATGCGGCCTTGGCCGCACCAAAGGTGGGCCAGCCAGATTCTTTCCATTGGGTAGCGGAGTCAAAATTTCTTTAACGCCGTCTAAGTCATTGAAATATTTGGCACAGCATCTCTCGCCCCACTAAATTATTCTTAGTTTTCCTCTGCCTTCCACAAGGAAGTCTCATCCTCCACAGTTTCTTCACAACACCACACATTTTTTGTGTTGCGGACCGCAACAACTTCGTCGAAAGTGGGTTCAGCGAAACGTGAGAGTTCCTGACTTAGCCGGATGATTGCGGCGAGCCAGTGGTAGCCGGTAATTCTCGAGAGTGAATTGCCGGGAGGGAAACTTCCAGAAACGCGCGTGCGCGACTGGTTGCCCGGGCGTTGCGGCCTCCTCCCCCTCGCTTGCTTTTCGAAGCAAGTTAAAGCTGCTGGTCCTTCGCAGACGGTTGCAGAACGCGGTTGCAAGATCGCGCATCGGCAGTCGGCTTTCGCCAAAGCCGCACTCGCTTGCGAGTGTGGCAGGCTAAAGTACATCATGGCGCCGCCTCTGCGGTGACAAGGGCAGGTCTGGAATACACGAACGATGCGGTCCAAGGGTGGCTGGCCCTTGGGCCGCATTCTAATTTCAAGCCTTGATTGTCGGTCCTTGGATGTTACCTCGGTCATCGCAAAGCCATTGCGGCAGGCCGATAGAATGTTGCGGTGAAGTGGATCTCCCGGAACGCGCAACTAAAGCTGGTCGCCTCCGGCTATTTCATCGCGTTCGCGATCGCGGCGTTCCTCGTCTTTGTGCGATACCTGGCGTACGTGAATCACGCCGCGGATGTTGCGGCCTATGGCGGTATGTGGGCTGGTGGGGACTTGATGCTTGAGGTCTTCATCGTCGGCATGTTCCTGGTGGTGACCTTCTTCCTCGTGCTGGTGATTGCCAAATCGGAGACTGCTTACACGATTTACTCAAAAGTCCTCGTGGGACTCAGTTTGACTGCACCGCTTTCGGTTGCACTGATCGCCATCCCCGCCGTGAACCGCAGCGACTTTATCTTCTACTCAATCGTGGGATACGCCTGCATGTTCCGGCTGTTTGCCTCGCCGATGTTGGCTTTCGGGATGGGCATGAGCCGTCTTTTTGCCCGATTCCCTCGTCCTAAGCGACTGACGGTCTACGCACTCGCAATCGAGGGATTGACCCTGATTCTGCTTACTGGCTCTTTATTCTTTGCCGGCCGCGGCCACTCGTAAGAGAGAGACTTCGTCGCCGTAGAATTTACGGCGGAACTTCGCGGATCGGAGCTTCAACTTGATATTCGCCTTTTGTTCCCCTACACTGGATCGAGAAATCCGTCAATCCTTCTTTGCGCCAATTTTTTTTAATTGCGACTGAGTTTTCCAGAGGTCGCGCGTCGCATTCACAAGGGCGAAGAGAATAGTGTTCGGTTGCGGCCCTGACA
>CAWENG010000007.1:0-436075 GCA_963810515.1 uncultured Acidobacteriaceae bacterium | reverse complement strand
TTCGTCGGGGAATAAGTGGAGCGAGATCGAAATCCCACTGAACTGCCCAAAGGTAAGGTCGTCCCGCAGTACCGCACTCACTCTGCTCAAAATGGTGCCTAGGGAAGTGTTTTTGCAATCAGCCGCAAGCCCGGTGAACAGGAGCCCGATCGCCTGATGTTGCCGGTACCATCCGATCACATCTGCCTCCCTCGTGGCCGACAAAAGTGCGGACATCAGGTTATCGAGAGCACGGCTAAATTTTGCTGGCTCCTCGCGGTCGACGCACTCAAGCAGCATCAGCAGAAAAGGTTCGTTCGTCCGCTCTGTTCTCTTCCGCTCGATGACGATCATTCGCCGGAAGGCTTCTTCGCCCAGAACGTCTCGAACCCCCTTTGATTGCGAACCAGACAGTGGATTTTCCAAATGCAAGGCATTCTGCACGCGTAGATCAGTCAAGGCTTACTCCTCTTTTCGACAGTCAGATACCTGTGTTTCTGAGCGAACAGGCTTTCGGGAACTACTGTTGCGCTTCGTCCGACATTGCTTGCAGTGATTGGGGGTGTTCTGGAACTGCTTAATGTGAAAGAGAAGCTGTTCACCAGCCGTAAACTGGCGAGAGTGATCATTGACTTCGTTGACCACAAAACCGGCTCCGCAGTCGATACACGTAAACTCTCTGTGCCGCTTACAAAAAGACTGCACTGGAGTCTGAAGGATTCCCCCTACACGAAAGCCCCTCGTTTCCGAGAGGCTCTGTGTCAAATCAGAGGAAAGGGTGCAGCGTGTGGTAACGTTACCCTGCCGCAGAGAAGATTACTGTGACGTGTGTCACGTGTCGCAGACGAATCCCGGCAATCAGGCACGCCCCGAGGTAGACCAAGGAACGGTTCAGTCGCGAGGCACAACCACCGGCTCCGGTTGCAGCATCATAGCTTTTACGACGTGGGGGTCAGGTTGCGGATGGGCCCCAAAGATTTTCTTCCCCGCGACTCCCACGCCGCTACCCGGACCCCACCGGAATCCACCGAGCACCGACGCCGCGTGCTTGTGCTTTGGTCGTCATCGAACTGCCTCCTGAAGCGCATCTGATCTTTCGCATGGTCGCCGAGAACCCCACCTGGGGTGCGCCGCGCATTCATGGTGAGTTGAAAATGCTTGGCTTCGACATCTCCGAGCGAACGGTGCTGCGATGGATGCGAAAAGCTCCTCGACACCCAGAACCGGCAAAGCGCTGGGCGGCCTTTCTGAGCAATCATCGTGAGGCCATAGCCGCGATGGATTTCTTCACCGTGCCGACGCTGACTTTCGGCGTTCTCTACTGCTTCTTCGTCATTGCGCATGACCGGCGGCGCGTCCTTCATTTCAATGTGACCAGGCATCCGACGCAGTGCTTGGGTTATCCAGCAGTTGCGCGAGGCCTTTCCTTACGATTTCGCACCCAAGTATCTGATCTTTGACCGCGGGGCAAACTTCAATGAAGAAGTCGTCGAGACGGTGAAGAGCTTCGGCATCCAGCCGAAGCAGACCAGTTTTCGCAGTCCGTGGCAGAACGGTGTCGCGGAACGATGGGTCGGCAACTGCCGACGCGACCTGCTCGACCATGTGATCGTTCTCAATGAACGGCATCTGAAGCGCGTGATGAAGGACTACGTCCGCTATTATCACGACGACCGAACACATCCGGGGCTCAACAAGCAGACCCCGGCTGGCCGCGTGGTGACGAAGAATCCAGGCGCGAGTGGCAAGGTCCTCTCGCTCCCACGGCTCGGCGCTTGCTAGGCACCCTTGCATGGTCCGCAAGATCGCTCATTCCCGGCTTGATCGGCCATTTTGTGATGGATGTAGGGTTGTTCGCTTATTGGTGGACTGGCATTGCGGGTACATTCAGCGCCTGAACCGTCAAACAAACGGGTATCGATCGGCCCTTCCTCATCGCCTGTTGTACGTTTGCGGCCTCACTCAGTGTCGTAATCCTTTCGATTTCGAAGCTCCGCAAGAGTGAATCCCGCGCTGGCCGGGGTGACCTACGTTAGGAAGATCGCGGTTTTTTTCCTCAGCTCCGGGCGAGTAACCGCCCATCCTTCCCTAACCCAATTCTTGCCGCCTCCCATTGCTCTCAGGCGAAGAATCGTCAAAGGTCCGGATCGGCGACAAACCGCCCGGAACTGCGCATATCTGCGGGCGGCAGAAACCAGTGCCCAGCAACACGATTGGATCAACCGCATCATCGCCGTCGGCGCAGTCCATAGGCTTGCTGACGGCCCCCTCTATAATATCTTCGAGGTTCTTTGATGGCTAAACCGACGAGCTTTCGAGACGACATTCTCCCGCTGTTCACGGAGCGAGACATTCGCGCTATGAGCAAGGCTTTCAATCTCTCGAACTATGACGATGTGAAGGCACACGCGGCCGCTATCTACGACCGGATTCGAGGTATTGGAGGCGCTGTGATGCCGCCGCCACCTCCAAGGGGAGAAGGCCCCTGGCCGCAAGCCAGCATTGAGTTATTTGCCAAGTGGATAGCGGACGGATACCAACCATAGATTGCTGCAAACCAGGAGCCCATGCCATCGGACCTCAAGCCCAGGCTATGGAGAGAGTCGCGGAACGCGGCTCAGGATGGAGGCGCGCGTGACAATTGGACCCGAGGGGAAAGCTGATCCAGGTGAAAAACGCACCTAGATTCTTCACCCAGAGGCGTTCCGGTTGGATAACCGCCCAACAGGCAATTACTGGTTGATAGACCTTGGGTTGCAACAACCTTGCTCGATCAGAAATTCGGCGCGGCACGCAATACAACAGCAGCGACTAATATCACAATTTCAGGCCTCTCTTGATCCTTTAGAGAGACTGGACCTTGCACTGAAATGGAGGATTTCGAATGAGCGACACGAATGCCCGAGCTTCCATTAAGTTACCGAGTGACTTCGTTTTCGGGGAACTTCGTCCGGATCATATTGCGGCGCCTGCACCTGCGCCGCCTCCACCGCTTGGACCACTCTCCGTATTTGTCGGAGATTGGGTCGGTAACGGCTTCAACACTATCTTCCGACCCGATAGTGCTGTTACGCCGACACCACTCCCGAATCCAGTTCCCCCACCCCCACCTCCCCGCGACAACATCTTGGAATTGAACCTTACCTCGGAGAGCCTCTCGTTTGCGCATAGCCTGGGCTCAGTCCCGAACCGCGGTACGGCGGCGCAGCCAGATGCTTTTCTCAACGGGGTACCCTATCTGCAGACGATCAAAGACATTACGATCCACGGCGAAAGTGTCGGGATTCATGTCGAGCCCGGCATTTGGATTCACGTTCCCGCGACCACCGTTCCGCAACTAGGAGAGTCGGTTACGCGCATGGCGTCCATTCCGCACGGCGCGGCGATCGAGGCTCAAGGCACTTTCTCATCTGCACCCGGGAAGCCGACCCCCCCTCCCGGCAGGGCAATCGCATTTGAAATTGGTCTGAACCAATGTCGCCACGGACCAGGGTTGCCACTTACGTAGAGGGTAGTCGGGCATGAAGTTTCTTGCAGGAGGATTTCGTGTCCCGCAAAGAAACTTTGGAGCAGTTCGGTTCCTGTTGGGAAGGGCTTGAGGATCCGCGCAGCGGCAATGCCGCCTTGCATGAGTTTCACGAACTTCTGATGATGGCTTTATGCTGCGTGCTGTGCGGCGGTCAGGGTGCGGTGGATATGGCTCTGTTTGCCGAGGCCAAGGAGCCATTTCTGCGCAGCTTTCTCACCCTGGCCAACGGACTTCCCAGTCACGACACCTTCAGCCGCCTGTTCCGCAATCTCGATCCGGATCAGTTTCGCGATTCGTTTCAGCGGTTTATGGCGCAGTTTTCCGAGCAGTTGCAGGGGGTGGTGGCCATCGACGGCAAGGTGTTGCGCAGATCGTTTGATCGGGCCAGCGGCAAGTCGGCCCTGCACATGGTCTCGGCCTGGGGCTCACAGCAGCGGTTGGTGTTGGCGCAGATCGCCACCGATGCCAAGTCCAACGAGATTACGGCCGTGCCCAGGCTGCTCCAGATGCTGGCCCTCAAAGGCACCATCGTGACCGCCGATGCGCTCAACTGTCAGCGCGCGATCGCCGAGCAAATCGTCGCGCAGAAGGGCGACTACGCGCTGGCGCTGAAGGGCAATCAAGGCACGCTGTTTGACGATGTGATCCTGCTGCTCGATGATCCGGAGTTGAAAGCAAGCGCCGCTGCGCCGGTTGTCGAGGCCGATCACGGACGCATCGAAACGCGCACGGCGACGGTGTCAACCGAGATCGACTGGCTCGAAAAACAACATCAATGGCCGGGCCTGAAGGCTATCGGTAAAGTGGTTCGAATACGCGAAACGGCGGATAAAACCACGACCGAAACTGCCTACTATCTGCTCAGTCAAGTTCTGTCGCCGGAACGGTTCAACCAAGTCGTTCGACAGCACTGGGGAATCGAAAACAGCCTTCACTGGCGGCTGGATGTGGTCATGAACGAGGATCAGGATCGGACCCGGATGGGGCACGGGCCGCATAATCTGGCCGTACTCCGTCACATGGCCATCAATGCCATGCAAAAAGAAGGAACCAAGGGCTCCCTAAGAGGAAAGTTCAAACGCGCAGGTTGGGACGACGACTACCTATACCGCTTGCTGGAGCTATTTTGAAATGCGATTGCCCTGCCCCTCCCGGCATTCTTTAACTCTTTTATAATAAATATTTTACATGGCTTCGTGGTCTCCTGTCCTTGTGGTGTGCGGATGGAAGGTTGACTGATTGTGGCATGTTTGAGCCCTGGCAAAAGTTCCTATTCGGTGTTCAATACAATGCCGGTTCAGGGCATCTATTGACCGATAAGTAACTGCCGGTTAGGCGACGGTCCAGGCACATCCCAATTCCTGGAGCCTGAGGCGTCTTCGAGGACTAATCCTGCCCGCCGATGGACACGCAAAGATCGATTTCATTCGTCTCGGTGACCCAAACCCAAAAACTAATCCGTTTAGAAGTTGAGAGTTCGTGATCTTCGTGGTTCTTTGGCAGGTTGAAGGGGGGCTGGGGTAGGCCAGTTCAGCTTCCCCGGTCCCGACGCTATTCGATGCCCTCGCGTGAAACCACCCAGCGGAAATCCGTGCAAAGCCGGCAATCAGTTCCCACAAAGGTCTTGGCCGCCCCCTTGTCGCCGTTGAAGTGCCACTTGAGCCAATCCAGCTCAATTTTGGTGGATTCGCCGTTCGGTTCAAGGAACAACCCGATATGGCCTGCGCCCGGTTGATCGGCCACAAATATCGGCACATTCTGGATCCTTTTAAAATCGTCCAGCCCATTCGGCTCCGCCGCGTCTTGCGGCCCGCCTAGAATGTACAGCACCGGCACATGCAGTTTAGCCAAGTCCCCCTTGGTAAAAATCGGTGGAGTCGTGCCGGCGGGAAGTCCGGGGGGCGGCGAAATGAAGATTCCGCTATTTTCCATCACCAGCAACTTCACCCGAGGATCCAACGAGGCCTTAATCGCTATTAAGCCGCCGCAACTGTTACCGCCCACCACTACATGATTCGTGTCGATCAGCCCAAAGTACGGGCTTCCCTGGCGGATGTTTTCGGCCAGAATCCAGTCAATTGCCGCAACCATCTTCTCCCATGTATTGCGGTTTGCCTGAACTGCGTCCGCCTTGTCCGGTGGCGTGCCGTTTGCATGAGGACCAGTCAGAATCTGGCCGGGCGAGATCGCAATATACCCGTTCGAGGCAATCTCTGTCAGATGGAATCGTGCAGGGTTCGCATCGGCGCTGCATCCGCCTGTGCCCCAGACGTAGACGCCCAGCTTCCGCTTCGCCGCGGCCGCCGCCAGATTCTTCGGCTGAAAAACCACAAACTGCTTGCCATCGGGCGCCGCAGCGTAGGTCGCCGGGTACGGGCCGCTGCCTTCCTGGTCAGGCATGCCATACCACGTGTCCAACATCGTCCATCTGTACGCGGCCTTTATGTCCAGCGCCGACTTGGCGTCTTTCATCATCGATTCAAAAATAGTTTCGTTGATCGATTTCGGTGCGGAGGCTGGTTTTTCCTGCGCCGCGCACCTCACGGTCAGGAACAAGATAGTTAACATCACTGCAACAAAAGAAGTAGCCGTCCTTCTACACATATCGATCTCCTTACCGTGTTTCGAAAAACGTTGAAATGCGGCCCTGCTCCGCGAGTTCGAGAGCGTTCTGTACACCGAATTACCCTACGATTTACGCCGTCGGGAGGCGCGAAGTTGACAGTGGAGTCACTCGAACTTGCTTGGCGGATCAAGCATGCTCTTGTTTGTTCCGTTGTTCAGCGTCGGCATATAGACATAGACATTGAGGCACCCGTCGCCGACTCTTGCAGACATCACGCCCTCCTACCGCCTCGGGCGTTCTGGTATTCTTCACCGACATGGCCCGACTTTAGACCTACACCATGCTCCTTCGATCAGTCGTGGCACCGTAGTTCATCGGGCTTACCGCCTCCTCTCCTCTCAGCCTGGGAACACAGCAAGCCCGATTGTTACGGCCATTACCTTCAATGTCCACGACTAGCGAAGGTTCCGAATTGGTTAAGGCTTTACGTTGATGCTGGTTTTGGCGCCGGGGAGTGTCTTTACCCGCTCTTCCAATCGCTTTGTGAATTCGTTGTGCTCCCGGAGCGCATCGAGCATACCATTAATATCAAAGGCGCTGACCTGGTCCGAGATGATCGTCTCACCCTCAATACCCCATTGATCCCGCTGCTCAGCGGTGACAGGGGTAATGAATCCTCCGTGTTCCGAACTGTCGGCGTAGAAGGAGGTCACTTTGCCGTTCCACACACCGAGAATTTTGCCCAATTTCTCCAGTCCCGTATCATGCTCGTAATCGTGCGGAGTCTGGGATAGCCCCACGGGCATATCATTCAGCCGACCCACGATCTTGTAGGCCCCGTAAGTGGTTTTAGCCGACCTAGCCATCATCGCTTTCAGAGCATCCGGGCTCATACTCGCAGGTGAGAACGTGGCGCCCTTAGACCCATTGGCAAACAGCTGGCTCGGCTCGATCCAGACACTAGAAACATGGGTTTCATAGAAAATGTCGTCGGCCGCGGGAACGATGGTATGGAAAGCCGGTCCATGCCCACTCAAGAAGACGATACGGCGGAATCCCTGTCGAATCAGAGAACGAACCAGGGTTTTGATATAAGTTGCCCCTTCGCCCGCCGCCGACAGAATAGTCGCCGGATCAGATATGGTACTGCCGGGATCAATGTACGAGATGTTTGGTAGGACCAGCCCGTCGGATTCTTCAGCTAGTTTGATCGCATAGGCTAACGGAACGACGTACTCAATGTCGACAGGGAACCCGCCATGGACTTCGACGGGGCCGCACGGAATAAAGATTACGTCATTTCGCTTGAGGTACTCGTCGATCTCGTAGGCAGTTAACGCGGTGTAGATTCTGGTGCGCATCGCTGTAACGGCCGAAGTATTCTCCGCGGGCGCGGCGGGTGAGGCACAAAAGGCAGGACCGGCAGCCAGGAAGGCCAGCACGGCCACGATTTTCCATGCGGAGTATTTCGACTTTAAAGTGGGTCGCATAATGATCTCCTATCAAGCGGTGGCCTGTTCGGAGTTCTGTACCACAGGCATCATTCGTGTGGCGCAACCAGCGAAGTAGATATCTGCCAGTCGCCGTAGCCGTAGTGGGCGTGGGAGGGGGGAAGTGCATTTGGCTTCCCACTTTTCCATGTCCCTGGAATGCCTCAGTACCGCATGAGCACTCTCCTTTGAATGAAGAACCGGAGACTATCGAAACCCCGCCGCTGCGCTGGAACCGTCTTCAGCTATAAGTTCGGTCAGTTCGCGGAACCACCGCCCGTTTGCTGCACTGCCGTCAGGTCAAGAAAAGGGTTTCCCGCATTCGTCGCGACGATGTGCCAACTCTTCGACTCCGGTTGCCAGACGAAGCGATAAGCGATGACTCCTTTCGGACGTGGAAAGGTGAGCGAGAACTCGTTTCCGCTCACCTCGCCGGAGCCGATGGGAGCATCCCCGCCGCCGAAGGTGGTCAGTAGATGCGCGGCGAGCTGCTGTTTGCCTGGATTGTTGCCAATGTAAAACGATGCTTGAAAGTTTCCAGCGGCGGGGTCCTGTTTTTGTAAGACTTGCAGGAACTGATGATTCAGAACCCACTCCGAGTTGATCGTTTGCCGCATCGGCCTTCCGTTCCTTGTTCCCGTGACGTTCCAGTGGCCAACCAGGTGATCCAAAAGACTGTCTTGGAATGGCCGTGGGCCCTGGGCAGTCATCGATGAGGCCAGCAGCAAAAGAATCGACACTGTCGCTACGAAACGAACCTCCCTGAAAATGCTTGCCACTCTGTTCATCCGCTTCCCCCGTTACCGGTTAGGTTTGTACTAAGGATTTAGCCGTCCTCAATCGGCTCTTGCATTACTTCGCGTTTTTGACATCCATTGGGAGATATCTACTTCTTCTCCCCACCGGCGAGAACCTCCTCCAAATGCGTTGCGTAGACTCCACACAGGTTAAGTTTTGCGTTCTGTCCCAACACCGGGCCATTCGAAGTGAACCGCATCAACTGACCGGGCGCATCGACCGAACATGGCCACTGTGGCAACCCATCGCCGTTGGGGTTTCCCGTCTTGGCGAAGTCAATCCAGTAGGCCTGTAATTGTCTGGAGAGTTTGACATCCTGCGGTCCGAGCGATGCCCCATATATCTGAGTTAAGTCACCATCTGTTCGCGGTGTCCACCCAAAGACATAGGCCAGCTCGGCGCCGTGACGCGTAAATGCCGATCCAATACCCGGTAGTGGGCGTTGAAACTCGTACTGCCACACCGACGCTCCGTGATCAGAGAGCCACTGTGAAGCGATCGTGGCCGGGCAGCGGAAAGAGGTATCGGTCATCAGCTGCGTTCCAGCGGTGCTCATGATTGGATCCGGCGCCGGAGGATCGGATTTGTCGAGCCCGTAAAGAACGATGGCTTGGGAAGCTTCGTTGCCAAAGGACTGCATGATTTGTTGGCGGACCTCGTCAGCGGGCTCGGCGGTATTCCCTCCGGCATCGCTGGATCGGTTAAACGGGAACTCCACACTATTGCTGCCTATAAGGAGCGGAACTGGGTGAATGGCTCCGTCGTGGATCGCAGAGGTCGGCTGTTTCGTGACGACAACTCCATCGACAATCAGCGTCGGACTTTCATGCGCGGACATGCCACCGGAGTCGGGCCCTATGAATTGCTGAGTGCCAGTCAGAAGCTGTCTGGCTGACATGGACCGAAGTACCTCGAGCTGACCTGGTCCACGGGGAGCACCGAGAAAGGCACCCAACTTTTCCCCCACCCCCTCACCTTCGTGCAGCGTTGGAATCAAGCCACGCAAGCTTATAGGTCCCCCGCTCTCTTCAATAGCGCGCTGAAACAACCCTTTGCTAACCGGGCTAACTAGCAGAATGCCAACATCTAGCGATCCAGCCGACTGACCCGCGATAGTGACGTTGTTTGGATCGCCTCCAAAACGTGCGATGTTCGCGTGCACCCAGCGCAGCGCGGCAATCTGATCCAAAATGCCGTAATTGCCCGAAGCGTGACCCGCGGATTCTTTCGTCAATTCGGGATGCGCCATGAATCCAAAAACGCCAAGACGGTAGTTGATCGAAACAAGCACGACTCCGTGGTCGGTCATTGTCTGAAAATCAATGTACCTGCCGGAGCCGGTATAGTTCCCTCCACCATGGATCCAGAGAATCACTGGAAGCGGCTTGGAGGGATGAAGCGACGGCGTGGCCACTGTGAGATAGAGGCAATCCTCAGCGGCATCTTTTGCGTCCTGCGCGAGCCATCCGCCTTCAGCCTGCATGCAAGTCGGTTGAGGAATCGTGGCGTCGCGTACTCCGCTCCATGAAGCCGGGGGTTGCGGCGGTTTCCATCGCAGATTGCCTACAGGAGGTGCGGCATAAGGTATGGTTTGAAAGACGACCGTACCGCCAGCCCGCAGCGTACCTCTCAAAGCACCTTGTTGGATCTCCACTATGGGGGAATCCTTCACCACAATTTCCGGAAACGGCATCGAATTGGCTTGCTGTAGGGCAACTGTAAATCCGAATGAAAGCATAGCAAGACGAGAACGATGACATCTGTGAATCACGAACTTCTCCTCTAATATTTGCCCGCACACTGTCGAATCGAAGTGGCGCTAATTCTCGCCTGGTGCAAGGTGGGTCTGCGGCAGTCCCATTGCTCGGACTGCCGCAGACAACGCGGATTGTAGAGCGCCTTTATGCGGTCTGAATGATTTTGATGATCTTGCGTTCTTCGGTGTCGGGATTGTCACGAACCTGACACACATCATTGAAGAACATGGTGGGACATTTCTCGGCGGTGAATGCAGGCCATGTTGGCAGACCGGCGTGGTTCGGATTTCCCGTGCGTGCAAAGTTTACCCACGCCCCTGACATCTTATCGGCGAGAGCCTTGGCGCGTGGACCACCTCCGGTTAAGTAGTTGCCTACTTCCGGGTTATCGAACGTGAATGCCATTTCCAGTCCGTGGCAAGAACCCGGCCGGCCTTCAAAGTGCGGCGATCCCCAGGTGAACCAATAGAGGTAGGCAGGCGCCCCTCCGAGCGCGGCCTTACGCTCAGCTTGCGTTACTGCGCCTTGACGCCACGACGCACAGGAAATGATCGAGTAGAGGTCAAAGGGCTTCACTTCGGGGTGGTTGCGCCGAAATACGGCGATAACCTCCTCGGTCTTTTCTCCATATCTCTCGCTGATCTTCTTCTTCACGTCGTCGTCAGTCCACAGTGCATATTCAGGATGATCCGTTGCGACAGTGGCCTCATTCAGATCCGTTCCGACCATCAGGGGAACATCTGCGGAGATTGAAGGCGCAGCCGGCGTCCAGAAATCTACCGGCACGATCTTGCCGTCTGCCACTGGACCAAATCCCAGCGCGTCGGCCATTCGAGTTACGTCAGCGGGACCTGGCCGGTTGGATTTTGCAATCGCCTCGTCGCTTACTTTGACAAGATCTTCAAAAGGCACATTCTGGATTTCATCAATTCGCGCTGAGCTGAGTCCGAGCTGTTCGACGACAGCGACTGTAAGTCTTTGCGCATTCTCAGGCTTCCGGGCGTTTAACATCGAGCCGCTTTGAACGATCGCTCGGTGGAAGAGTCCCTTGGCCGAAGGCATGGCCATCAAAGTACTCACTTTGCCGCCCCCGCCCGACTGGCCGAAGATCGTTACGTTCCCCGGATTGCCACCAAAGTTGGAAATGTTGTCGTGAACCCACTCCAACGCTGCCACCAGGTCGAGCATGCCCACGTTTCCAGAGGAAGCGTAGCGCTCCCCGTATGCAGACAGATCAAGATATCCCACTGGACCAAGGCGATGATTCACCGTGACGACCACAACGTTGTGCTTGGCCAGGTTCTCACCGTCGTACACCGGTTCTGCGCTGCCCGAACCGATCGTAAACCCTCCGCCGTGCGTCCAGACCATAACGGGCCGTTTGCCGTTGTCGTTGATCGCCGGCGCCCATACATTCAGGCAGAGACAGTCTTCTCCTTGCGCGCCCGGAAAGTTGCGCACAATGAATTTCATCTCGTCGGCGGTGATGAAGCTAATCGGAGCCTGCGGACTGCAGTGGCCAAACTGGTAGGCATTCCGAGTTCCGCTCCAGGGCTGCACTTTCCCCGGCGGCATGAACCGCGCCGCACCATTGGTTGGAGCGCCGTAAGGGATTCCTCTGAAGGTGAAGATCTGATTCCTGGTGTAACCGTGAATCTTACCGGCAGTCGTCTCTACAATCGCTTTGTCATCCTGGACAACCAAGGTGGGCTTATCCGCTGCAGAAGCCGTAGCGGCGTTCCCGCCGTATGCATTCATGCGAACAGGGTTGAAAGCAGTTGCGGCAAGCGCTGCGGTGCCTTGCAAAACCCTACGGCGCGAAAGCGTGGCATTCGCAGCATCTTCGATCATAGTTCCTCCAGCCAAACCCTTCTTCATGATTCATCCTCACTTCCTGCACGGTCGTTTTCCTGGTTGGGATCAGGGTTGGCGCGAGAGACCAACCCTAACGTTTCAAGTCTTACTCACCGCGAAAATCAGAAGGGCGGCGCACTCCTGCTAACAGGTGAAGCGAAGTAATCCACCCAAAAACTTAACTTCGCCGGGTCGGCCAGCGGGATTGGTCCCATGTGCACACCAATCTCCTGTATAGATTTGTCCTCGTTCGACACCGAACTCCAAGTCGGCAGATCCTTGCCATTCGGATCGCCTGTCTTCATGAAATTCACCCAAGACTTCGACATCTCGTCGGAAACCTTGTAGTCAGCCGCCTCATACGGATGATCGACCAGCTTGAGGTTCCGCATCATGTACGGGATATCGGAGGTATGGAATGCGCCATACTCGGGATGCTCCGGGAACGGAGTTCCCCGATCGAAGAAGTACACGAACGCTGCAGTCTTCGACGTCTTGTTGCGGTGAACAGCCCATAGATACGTCGAGACGCGTGTCCGGTCTTCCCCGGCATTGGCCAGCGCGGCCGAAACGTCCGCATCTGTGTTGGCCGGATACAACTCCAGGTATTTCGCTGCCATATCGCCATATTTCTTCTGCGCATCGGCAATGTACTTGGAAGCTGGCGGAGGAGCTGAAAAGCCGGAGCCGGTCGCATCACCCGATGTCGATCCCGTTATGATCGGCACATCGTTCTGACGGCCCGCTGCAAATGTGTCTTCAACGCTCTCCGTCAAGAACCACCCGTCGATGTCGGTACTGTCGGGCTTTGCACTCATCGGGCCCTCGAAGAGCAAATCGGATGCCTTCAAAGCGCGAGCCTCCGCCAAGGTCTTCGCGCCCTTGCTGGCCATATATGCGGCTCCAATTCTCTCCTCTTCAGCAAGTGACCGGATGGGAAAACTAGTCACACTGCTTCCGCTTTCTGCAATCGCCCTTTGGAACAGCCCTTTGGCTAATGGAGAAGCGGTTAAATAGTGGATAGCGGCCGCGCCTGCCGACTGCCCACAAATTGTCACATCTCCTGGGTCGCCGTTGAATGCTTTGATGTTGTCTTTCACCCACTGCAGCGCGGCTACCATGTCCAAGAGGCCATAGTTGCCCGATGCATGGTGAGGAGATTCCGCAGTGAGCTCCGGCGAAGCCAGGAAGCCCAAGGTCGCCACGCGGTAATTGATGGTGACAACCACTACGCCTTGCGCAGCAAGATTCGAGCCGTTATAAGCATCGATTGCGCCGGAACCCTCGCCGAACCCTCCTCCGTGGAGATAAATAAATACCGGTAGATGCGCATCCTGTTTGCCTACAGGAGTCCAGACATTGAGATAAAGGCAGTCTTCACTCACCTCGTTCTGGACCATAAACTCCTTCGTCCATGGCAAGCGCGAACTCTTTACCTGCATGCAGCTTGGGGCGAACGTGCCCGCATTCTTCACTCCGCTCCAGGGTATCGCGGGCTGCGGAGGCTGCCACCGCAATTGCCCAACCGGAGGCGCCGCATAGGGTATGCCTTCAAAGGCCCTCACCTTGCCGTCCGCGACCAGTACCCCTTGCAACTTCCCTCCGCTCACTTTGACCGGCATTTTCGCTTGCTGCGCTAGCGAAGAATGAGGGAAACAAACTGCCAGCGTCATTACCGCCGCCAAGAAAATTGCTTGTATCTTCATCGTTCTCCCTTAATCGCGTTCTTCGTTATTCATCGTTTCGATCCGAACGGTCTAATTCGTCCCCGCGTTTCACGGTTTGACGCGGCAACCTAGTCGCGAAACTTCGAATAATCACCGTCCCCTCTTTGCGAACCGACTGGAATGAGTCCTGGCTACACTGCCATCCCACTCAAGTGATTCTGATACTCGTGTGTCCCGTACAGCGCGTCACGAAAATTGATGAGCTCAATGTTGTTCTCTTTGATCCATTTCTTCATTCTCTCGGAGCACAGCGTCTCTGCATCCACCGTGCGAATTCCGATAAAATTCTTGGCATTGTCACCGTAGTCTCCGAGCCGATAGACGTAATAGTCCACCCACCCCGGGTGAAAGGCCGTCGCGGCGATTGCGCCCTCGGGAAATTCCTTCAGGTGCGCGCGATCTTCCGCGAAGTACGCATAAGGATCGTACTTTTGCAATTCGGTCACAGAGTCGGTCACGATTTCGTTCCACAGGGATGAAGCATCGAGCATGTAAATCTTCCGGCCCGCCCATTTCCCTTTGGCATCTGCAAAGTCTATTCCGCTGGGGGTGATTGTCTGCCGGCCCAAAAAATCGGTCACAATTCCAAACTCTTCGCAGACTTTAGTCATCGCCCGTGCAAGAGGTGTGTCACCGTTTGTGCCGCCGGTGTCGGGAGCCCTGCCCAGGATTTTGCAACACCGCTCGATTTGAGCACGGCACTCCTTGAAGGCTTCCTCATAAACGACATCCTTCGCGTCATGGAGGCCTTTCCGGAATCGAATCCGATCTCCATCCTTCATCACCAACGAGGGCACATCTTTGGGATCGAGTACCGGCGCCCCCCAGAAATGCGCATGCCACCCAATAGAGATCCAGGGAAAGTTTTTGAGCCGTTCGAGCGCGTCCACCGTGCCCGGCGTATCCATCATCGTGTCGGCCGATGTCGCCAAGCCGTGCTCAATTGTCTCGAAGGTGCCCAGGTTGCAAACGTTGCTGTAGCCGACATCATCGATGCGAAAGGCCATTTTCAGACGAGGTCTTTCTCCATTTGTTCCGTTCTCCGCCTGGGCCGCTGCTCGCGGTACCATCGCGCCAAGTCCCAGGCCGACGGCGCCAGCGCCGATGGTTTGCAAGAACTCTCTTCGGTCAGTGTTCATTTCCTCGTCCACTCCCTTTCAGATCGGGTTCTAGATATCGATTTGGTGCCAGATCCACCGGCGCCACAAGCGCCGATGGATCTATGTTGATCAAGCACGCTCTAACAATCCTGCTGCTCCAATCATCGGGAACTCTACTCTTACTGCTTCTGGTTAAACTTATTGAGGAATCGATCTTCGAAGAACTTCACTCCAACAAGATCGGGATAAGGAACTGGCCCTACCTGATCGCCCAGATTCATCATGAGTTCGGTGTTTGGATCGTAGGGGTGCCATACCGGCAGGCCCACTCCATTGGGATCGCCGGTCTTAACAAAGTTTGTCCAATAGGAGGACATCATGTCGGCCAGCTTCCAATCCGCGTCTTTCCAGTTGAGGTTCCACTTGTTCAGCACATTGAACGCGTAAGGAATCTCTGCCGTGTGGAAAGCGCCAAAATTTACCTCCCCAGGCTCGTAGGCAGGCGACTTGCTAAAAATATAGCCGTACATCTTTGCGTCGCCATGCCCAGCCTGTGCCTGCAGTCTGGCCCAGGTATGAAATCCTGATCCTGTTCCAGCGCGGGCACTGATCTTGTTATTACGTTTGGCCTGGTCTTCGTCGGCGGCAGGAAACGCCTTCAGGAAGGCATCCGCATCGTCGCCGTAATTCTTCTTCGCATCTGCGAGGTACTGATCGAGGGAATACGGGCTCATGTTCGGCAGCGGTGTGTCCTCGACGTTCCATCCAGCCAGAATCGGAACAATATGATTCTTCCCTGAAGCGACAGCTTCAGCGGTAGAAGTTGTCTGATAGTACCCGTCAAGGATGGTCCCGAAGCTGAATCCGGCGATCCCAGCGCCGGACTTGCTGTCTTTGATCAGATCCTCGGCGGGTATTGCACGCATCTGAGCCAGCGTGTTAGCCCCCTTCGTCTTCATGAAGTCGGTCCCGCTTTTCTCCGCATCCGCCAAGGTCTTAGGTCCAGGAAACCGCATACCCCCTCCGACCCCGAGGGCGCTTTCCACAATCGCGCTGCGAAACAGCCCCACCGTCAAAGGCGACACCAGCATAGAAATCGTCGATCCGGCCCCGGCTGACTGGCCCGCGATCGTTACCTTGTCCGGATCCCCGCCAAAAGCCGCAATATTGTCATGCACCCATTTCAGGGCCGCCAGTTGATCGAGATGCCCGTAGTTGCCGGAGCTGTGGTGCGGTGATTCCGCGGTCAATTCCGGGTGGGCCAGGAAACCAAGCGGACCTAAACGATAGTTGATGTTGACAAAGACAACCCCCTTCTCCGCCATGCCCTCGCCGTCATAGACGGCGATGGAACCCGCACCGGAACCAAGACCTCCGCCGTGCATCCAGAAGAAGACGGGAAGCTTGTCTCCGGTGGAATGGGCCGGCGTCCAGATATTCAGGTAGAGGCAGTTCTCGCTCATCGGAGACTGATCATCCGAAAACTCAACCGTAAACATTCCAAAGTTTTGCGGCGCCGGCGTCTGAATACAGCGGTCAGAGAAGTGGTCGGCCTTGAGCACGCCGTCCCACGGTTTGACCGGTTGCGGGTCGCGCCAGCGATTGTCGCCCACCGGAGGCGCGGCATAAGGGATCCCTTTGAAAACCGTGACCGATGGATTGGAGCCCGGGATGCCCGAAACTAATCCACTTTCGACCTTCACCGGATCGTTAATGGCTGCCGAAATTGGCAGCGCGGCACAGACTAGCAAGGCCAGTAAAACTATCAATCTCAAACGCATGTGCATTCTCCTTTTGAATCACGGTCCGCTAGCGGTACAGTTTTTTCCTATGCGTACGACCTCGAATGGATTTCACGGCGCATACGTGAACGGCCAATATTACTTCCCGATCATCATGATCGTGAACGAGCCCGGTACAGGGTTGCCCGCGAAGAACGGATTTCGGCGCGGGGTCCCCGGCGCTTGCGGCGGCATTGGTGGTCCGGGTCCGAAAGTAGGATGGATCGGCGGTAAGCCCTCCTCGCTCATCATAAAGAGCCGGCCAGTCTTACTGTCGAAGGTTATCGTGCGGGCGGAGTTCATCGTCGGAAGTTCCTGCTCCAACTCAAACGTGGTTGGGCTTGTCTCTTTGATGAAGCTCATCGATCCCTCACCGTGGGGGATAATGGCTTCCATCGTTTCGGGATTGAAGATTGCGCCATCAGATCCGGCCGGAGTTGTCATCGTCTGAAGGATTTTGCCGTTTTGGGCGTTTATGATAATCACTACGGGGGCAGGTGCGTTAGGGGGATCTCCCGAGGCCGAGCACGTTGCGAACAGCACTTGGTTCTTAACGTCCATCGCCATGCCTTCGCAGATCGTATGGTCCCCGAAGGAATAATGCTTGATCGTCTTCATCGCCTTCAGGTCCACAACCGCAACGCCTGACGGATGCAGCATGAGCGTCACATAGAGCTTGCCCTTGCCATCGCCTACTGCCTGTTCCGGGGGACCGCCCAGGTCGATCGAGCCGACAAGTTTGCCTTCCTTTGTGTCGATCACGGTCACATCCTGGGTCGGATGGCTCAAAATGTAGGCGCGCTCGGTCGACGGATCGAAATAAATGCCATCCGGATCCACTTTGGGACCCACGTCGATGGTCTTGATCACTTTCAAAGTCTTGGTATCGAACATCGTGATCGGCTTCGTCGTCGTAAAGCCGTGTCCCGACTTAGGATCGACTGCTGTACCGTTGCCCCCGACACCCGGAATCTCACCGACCGGCTCGAGCGTATCGAGATTGAAGACCGTGACCCGCGTGGGAATACCGGTGTCGAATCCATGGCGCGGAATGTAAAGCCGTCTTCCGGCCGAATCGGCATAGATGTAATCCCATCCGCCGAGTCCGCCCACCCTCGCCTTCTTGAGGATCTTGTATGGGCCGTCCTGTTGGGCAAAGCCGACGACGGCGAACATTGCAACGGACACCGCGAAAGCCGCGCAAAGATATTTCACAGATCTCATGACACTTTCGCCTCATGATGGAACATTGGTCTTTGTTTCCTGTTTGCGTTGACAGCTATCGCCATACGATCAGCAAGAATCTGCCCCAGTGTCTCGCTTGAAACATTGGGGCAGGCGAGTGCGCTTCCTTGAAACCGTCGGCACGCGCACCCTGCAAGCAGGCTAGTAAGAAAGTCTCAACGCAAACTGCATTGCTCTGGGAGTAAGGAATGGAGCATTGGTTAAATTAATGACGCCTGCGGCGCCGGTGCTGATGTCATTGTTTGGAAGGCGGAAGTTTGGGGTGTTTGTGATGTTGAAGGTTTCGGCGCGGAACTGAAGCTTCATCCGCTCGGTGATGTCAAAATTCTTGAACAAAGAAACATCGAGGTTTCTCTGTGGCGGACCTGAATACTGGTTCACGCCCTCGTTGCCCGCAGTGCCTAGCGTCTGCGGAGCAAAAGCGCATGGGTTAAACCAACTAGTAACGGTTTTTACCGCAGTGGGAGACACGCATCCCGATGGACTGCCACTGAAGGTTCCTACCGTGAATGGGTTGCCGACGACATTCGGTCTGTCGCCCTCTCCAACACCGGGAATATTGATCTCGGGAGCTCCATTGATTACCGTGAAGGGAATTCCGGTTTGCCAGAACCCGACGCCGTTCAACTGCCATCCGAAAATTGCGTTTTTCTTCCAGCCGCTCAATGAAGCTCCAAATGGAAGTTGGTAGCCCGCAGTGAAGACTACGCGCTGTCGAACGTCTGTAGCGGAGTTCCCATAATCGTACCCCGGATCATTCTCAATCAAACCGCTTGTACCGGTAGCGATTGGCTCGTTGGAATTGGTGAGTGCATGCGACCATGTGTAGTTGGCCGAAACTGCCAGGCCATGTGTAGGTTGTAGTTCGTAGGTGGCCTGCAATCCATCGTAGTTGGACCATCCTCGATTGCCCGCCTCAGAGATCGAACTGACATTTGGCAATTCGCTTGCGTAAATGTAGTTTGGTTCCGGGTTGCCTGCGCCTGGAGGGAGCGGCTGGTCCAGATTGTAGCCATACAGGAGATTAGACCCATGCTCGCCCACGTACGCCGCGGTGATGGTGCTCGAACCAAACTGCTGCTCGACGGTCACGTTCCACTCATCCTCGGTTTGGTTTTTCAGATTGGGCGGAATATAGGAGAGTACCCCTGAAGGATTCGCGATGCTGGCCAAAGCGGGAATCGGGAGAATCGGATACGGCACACCAAAGCACGGGAAGCACTGGTAATTGAAAGGTGGGTCGGCGGAATTGCCTCCGTTGGGGGACCCCCCCTCGGCGGGCAAAAAGCTCCGGCTGTAGCCGGCACGGAACACCGTCTTGGGGAGGACATTGTAAGCAATGCCCAGACGCGGAGATATGTTGGTAAGATCCGCATTCAGCCCGAGGCTGTCATTCGTACCCTGACCCGCAACGACGATCGTGTCCGTACAAGGGCTGTCTGGCGCCGTCGCTGCGCACTGCAGTAGATTACTCAGCGAGAAGTTCGAGACATTGTTATGTGGTTCGTAGACCGGCAAGTAAACCTCATAACGCAGCCCGAGATTCGCCGTTAATTTTCGCGTGATTCTCCAGTTATCCTCGGCATAACCGGAGGGCTCCCAGCTTCGGTAGCTAGGGTTCTTGATCAAAGGCGTGGCACGGTAGGCAAAGAACGATTGCCCCAGGAGGAAACTCGGCATGTCGAAGAACTCAAAGCCTCCATTGGGAAAGGCATCTTCGAAATATCTCAATTGACGCCAGATCAGGCTACCGCCAAATCTGAAAGAGTGCGCGCCGCGGGTATAGTTCACCGAGCCGTTCGCTTGATAGACGTTATTCACGTCTAAAATAGGCTCAAAGGCTCCGCCGCCCAATTGCGCATAAGGGCCTCCGATGAAATTCATGATAGTCAAACCCAAGGCATCCGGGGCATTATTCGCGTTCACCACGCCGAGCTTCGTGGAGATGTCCGTACTGCCATTCTCCGGGAGCGCCTGAATGTTGATGCGCATGTATCCCAGCCGGACCGTCCCCACCATTCGCGGCGAGAATGTGTGCACAAAATCAACGGCATCCCCTTGAGCCGTGTCGTTTGACGGTCCGGTGATATTGCCGAAGAGTGTCGACAGGCTATTGGCAGAACCACCCGGAGTGATCGACTCTCCATCGACCATCACGTTCGGAAAGGCCGCTGGAATAACAGTGCTTACCGGGTTATATGAGAAATGGTAAAAGATGGAATTGCGGTCGTTGAAGCGATAATCGATGCGCGTGTCGAATGTCGTCGAATACTGAGTCTTCCGTGGCGCGCTGGTGTAGTTATTCTGAGGGATACCGAAGATCACCTCGCCGGGCTGGGTCTGTGCTGGATACAACGCAAAGTAGTTCAGAGAGACCTGGCTCATTCCACCCGCGGTGATCAAATCCGGTCCACCGATATCGGTAAAGTCTCCCGGGTTCTTTTCTTCATACGGCGTCGGAACAGTCGTCGTATAAAGTTGACCAATAATCTGCCTGTACGCCTCGTAGGAAGCAAAGAAGAACGCATGGTTCTTCCAGATGGGGCCTCCGGCACTGGCGCCGTACTGGTTATTGCGAAGTTCGGGCTTGGGTCCGGAATTCGCGAAATAGTCACGCGCGCTCGTGATATCGTTTTCCAGATATTCGAACACCGACCCGTGAAATTGGTTGGTTCCAGCCTTCGTAATTACGTTCAGCACAGCTCCGGCGGCCCGCGAGACATCGGCCGGATAGTTTGAGGTAATTACATCGATTGTGTCGATGGCGTCGACAGAGGGGCGAACCCCTACAAATCCATTCTGGCGCTCGTTGTTGTCAAGACCGTCGATAAGGTACTCGTTGGCGTGCTCCTGCTGGCCGTTCACCAGCATTGTTGAGCTTTGGCGCCGGTCGTCCGGGTGGGTTCCACCACTGAGGAAGTCCGCAGGAGGCGTGATTGCTCCCGCGCTCAATTGCACCAGGTCGACGATATTGCGGCCGTTGAGCGGAATCGTTTCTACCTCAGTGGCGCCGAGCTGATCCTCTTGGACTGCGCTGTCGGTCTGCAGAACCGGCGCGTTCTCGGCCGAGACCTTGATTGTTTCCGAAGCCTGCCCCAGAGTGAGTACGGCATCGACTCGACGGCGCTCGGTGGCACTTATGGCCACGTCATCTGCCTGGAATGTCTTGAACCCGTGCGCCTCGACTTTGACGGAGTAGTTCCCTGGCTGCAGTTGCGTGAACGTAAATTCGCCCGCGCTTCCTGAGTGAGTTTCTTGAGTCGCTTGAGTACCCATATTCACTAGGGTGATGGTTGCATTGGGCACGACTGCACCTGTGGCATCAGTAACTGTGCCAAGAATATCGCCGGTAGTGACCTGCGCATGGATTAGAGCACCGGCAAGCAATAATACGACCACCGATAGCCAGCTCCCTGCTCTGACAAAGAAACGATTCATCTTGCCTCCTCCAAAGTGTTAAATTCGTGTTGGTTAAGTGTTGGTTTGGCAGCCGTCAAGGGTGAAACGTATATCCAAGCAAACGAAAGACAAGTTCATCTTGGAAATACGCGTATTCGCTTCAGTGCACGCCTCCGCCGGCGGACAAGCCCGATGAGAACGGTCCACGGAATTGCGGCAACTCAGTTGGAGCGTTAATGCCGGTCTCATAGATCATTCGTGCTCGGCTCCAAAAGAGAAGTGAAACCCGCCTTGTTGGCAGTTCTCACGGTCGACGAAAAACGAGGACACGCGTGTTTAGAAGCCGCCAACATGTTTTCGGCAAAGATTGAGCAAGACAAGTATCCTCGGGTACACTCGGTCCGGGAGTACGCAAGTCTGTCGCACGCACGAAGTAAATCATTGAAAATGAAGCAATTGAAGCACCGTCAGGCGCGAGGGATGTCGATTGACAAACCTTTGAGGGGAACGTAGGATACGTCTGAAGAGCGACTAGACTCTGCAGACGGGGGTGGATCGATGTCCAAAGGACATGCGACGGTCAGCACCGATGCTCCGCGACTAGTTGAGACTGCGGATCGCGGTAAGGCACATCCGCAACTGACCCCCGAAAAGCAAACGGAGGTTCGCAATTACCTATCGAAAATTCTGGAGAGTCCCAGGTTCCTCAACAGTCACCGCTCCCAGGCGCTGCTGAAGTACGTCGTGGAAAAGACACTGGAGGGTGACACGCAAGGCTTGAAAGAACGCACTCTCGGCGTTGAGATTTTCGGGCGAGATCCGGACTACGACACGAATGCGGATCCGGCGGTGCGTCTCGCCATGGCCGAATTGAGGAAGAAGCTCGCACAATACTACTACGAAGCGGGGAATCAGGCGGAAATACGGATTGAATTGCCCACGGGAACCTATACCCCTACGTTCCATTGGCCAGATGGCCCTGCCAAATCGACCCTAGAGAGCCCCTCCCCTTCCGTGCTATCCGAACCCACAGAGTCACAGCAGGCATCGATCGCGCCTGCTGTGAGGGCCTCTTTCTTGCACCGAAGAGGCGCGGCGGTGTTATCCTCCATTGCTGCCGCCGCTCTTCTGGCTGGAGTCGTCCTGCTGATTCTGCGGCCGCACAAGAAGGATGCATTCGAGACTTTCTGGGCGCCGGTATCCAAGTCAGCCAGTCCTGTCCTGCTTTCGATTGGACACATGAAAACGGCAGGAATTCAATTGGATATGAATCCAGACCGCAATCCGCTGGCCTCTTCCGCGACGGGTGGTGATGGTGAGGTCTTTAAAACGGATTTGCCAGTTACGATGCTGGAGGACGCAACGGCCATGACCATTATCGGCGCCCTGCTCAGTGCGGAAGGAAAGACCTTCACCATTCGCCCGGACTACTACACCAGGCTTGGAGATTTCCAGAAAGGCCCGGTCGTACTTCTGGGTTCCGATAATGACTGGACGATTCAGCAAACGAAGGCCATGCGCTTTCATTTTGAGATGGACGCAGACAAGGGCCAGATGTGGATCGAGGATCAGCAGAAGCCTGGCCAGCGAATTGGCGCCATCAACCTTGATATGATCGGCGTTCATATTACAGAGAGCTATTCAATCGCCGCACGAGTAATCGATCCCCAAACCAGGCAACCCGTCATTATCGTGGCTGGAGTTTTCGCGCCAGGCACCCAGGCTGCAACGGATATATTGACCACTCCGGCTTATCTGAATGAGTTTGCGAAAAACGCACCCAAAGATTGGGCAACAAAGAATCTGGAGTTGCTTATTTATTTTAAAGTCGTAGATAAAGATAAGGGGCCGCCTCGAATTGTTGCAAGCTATTCATGGTAGGCGGATCGATCGGCATTCGATCCGATTTGTGCCTGTGCCTCCCCTGTCCGTCTCTTCATAGAAGTACTAACATGTCGCCTCGGCCAGCAGGCAACTCCGTAATCATTCCAGGGCAGTACCCGGGGAAGACGGATTTGCCCTCTTTTGAGATCGTTTCGGTTCACGCATGAATCCCAAGTCGCTCACTGATACCGATTCCTCCCTACAAGTCTTAGTGCTGTATCTGAAGTGCCCCGCCACGCACGTGCGCAGGTGCATGGTCTTAGCGGGGCGCTTCAGATACAGCGACTTGAAGGAAGCCGCCCCCATGGAAGCCTATGTACTTTGAATGGGCCTGAGCGGGTGCCGAGGGATCAGTAAGGGACTGAGTTGGGTGGGATCCGATGGCCTGGCGGCCGGATGGAGCGGCGCTGTGGCTCGCCGAGGGCTGATTTGGCGCCTGGAGAGAGTGGCATGCGATGGGTTTTGGCCGGATGAGACAAGGGATCCGCGTGCGCGCCGAAGCACAGGCAAGGGCCGAGGATGCGGATTGAGCTTCATGCTGCGCACCGGTCTGGTTGAGGTGGAGAGCGAAGCAGGACTTGGGCAGCGGAGAGCCGTTCGATGACGCGCATGGTTCCGCCGCAGACTGGGCAGTTCCAGAGTGAGTGGGTCTGATCGGTGGATGGTGATGCCGGCGTAGCTGTGTTTTGCTGTACTCCGCCGAGCAGTCGCAGGCACAGTGGCAGGAGCGAAGCGCGTTTGCGGTTGGCGAGGAACCCGAAGTTGCGGATGCGGACGAAGCCGGGCGGCAGCAGATGGAGCAGGAAGCGGCGCAGGAACTCATCGACGGCCAGAGTCATGAGCCGTTTCTTATTGCCGTGCGCGGAATCGCGCCAGCGGAAGGTGACGTTGCCATCGCAGAGAGCGACCAGCCTGCTGTTCGAGATGGCGACGCGATGGGTGTAGGCGCCGAGATAGCGCAGCACATGTTCCGGGCCGCCAAAGGGCGGCTTGGAGTAGACGACCCAGTCGTGACGAAACAGCACGCGCAGCCAGGCGGTGAAGGCGCGCGGTTGCGCAAGGTGCGCCAGGTTGCCGTGGAACTGAAGCTCTCCGCGATGGAAGGCGTTGCGAAGTCCCGCGACGAACTTGCCGCGGAAGACGCGGCTGAGCACGCCGATGGGAAGGAAGAAGGAGCGCCGGGCGGAGATCCATCTTGAGTGGTCCGGCGCGATGCCGCCGGCGGCAAGTACGCAGTGGACATGCGGATGAAACTGCAGGCGCTGATTCCAGCTATGGAGCACGCTGAAGAAGCCGATCTCGGCTCCAAGGCGCCGGGGATCGCGGGCGACTTCAAGCAGGGTCTCGGCGCTGGAGTGAAAGAGCAGGTTGTAGATGAGCCGCTTGTTCTGCAGGGCGAGCGGGGCCAGTTCGCGCGGCAGCGTGAAGACCGCGTGAACATAGCGAGTGGGCAGCAGTTCCCGCTCGCGCGCCTGGAGCCAGCGCCGGCGCGCGTTGCCCTGGCACCGCGGGCAATGTCTATTTCTGCACGAGTTGTAGGAGATCCTGGTCGTATGTCCGCAGCCGGTGCAGCGGTCGCGATGCCCACCCAGCGCGGCGGTGCGGCAGCGCACGATGGCCAACAACACCTTCTGGTGTTGCCAGTTGATCCACCTGAGGCTGTGTTCCACAAATGTCTGCCCCGCACAGCGAACAATGTCGGCCATCTCCAGGAGGGGCCGGTTCTTCAACTGTGCTTGTGTCCTCCCTGTGCAGAGAACGTGAGCGCATCGAGCGGGCTGGCGGTCGCGCTGAGATGCCGTTGGGACAGATGCAGGTAGACGGTGGTGACCTCGAGGTCTCGATGGCCGAGCAGGATCTGGATGGTGCGCAGGTCGGCGCCGGCTTCGAGAAGGTGCGTGGCGAAACAATGCCTCAAGGTGTGCGGGTGGATGTTCCTGTTCTCAAGTCCGGCGCGCTCGGCAGCGATCTGGCAGGCGCTCCACAGGACCTTGGTGGTCACGGGGCGGCTCGATGTATGCCAACTGTTGCCAGGGAAAAGCCACTCCTTCGGCTTGCGTCGAAGACCGCGCCAGTAAGTGCGTAGCGCTTCGAGCAGCTTCGGGCTGAGCATGACATCGCGGTCCTTGCCGCCCTTGCCCTCGCGGATATGAACCACCATCCGCTGGCTGTCGATGTCGCCGACCTTCAAGTGGGCCGCTTCTGCGCGGCGTGCGCCGGTGGCATAGAGCGTCATCAGCAGGATGCGATGAAAGGGTGTATCCGCGGCTTCAATCAGCCGCGCGACTTCTTCCTGACTGAGGACCCCGGGAAGGTGACGCACCTTCTTCGGATAAGGCGTCTCGGCGATGCTCCAGTTGCGCTTCAAGACGTGAATATAGAAGAACCGAAGAGACGACAACCGCACAATTACGGTGTTCGGACTGTACTTCAACTTGGTGAAGAGCATCGCCTGGTACTTGCGAATGTCCTCTGGGCCGAGCTGATCCGGCGAGCGCCGGAAGTGCCGGCTGAAGTGCGTTACACCGTGCATGTACGTGCGGATGGTTGTATCGGCGAAGTTGCGGCGATGCAACTCGTCAAGCATGAGCTGACGTAGTGGGTTCACAGAGAATCCTCCTTCTCTGCGTCCCAAACTACCCCGACAGCCACAAAGGCCGGTTCAGCCGCACGCGCAAGCGTCCGCCGCCGCAGCGGCTTCGTTCATGTCGGCATCGCGAACGTTTTCCGGGATCTAAGCGGTGCTCCGGTCGGATTACCGCGAACTCGGAAGTACCCTCCTTAACTGGGTCTGAAGCACATTAGCGCTCGCTGAGCTGGTTCGCCGTTTTTGCCCCAAATCGAAGGTCGACCGAGCGCGACTCCCGTTTCCGCTAAAATCCCGTGTACTTGTAGCGTACTCAAGAACCGCGTTTCCTGCGCTTTGATAGTTTTTAGCGTCTAGTATTTTCAATAACCTGTTTAGAATCAGCACGGGCAGGCAATCCGACTATAGCCCCCGTGGACATCACACCGTTCGCCACAGGTAGTAACCCTCCGAAGAAGATTCCTTCGCAAGCCAGACAGCCAATAATCCGAACACGCCGAGAATTCCCCAGGATTTGAGTCCCTTCATCACTGCCGGAACGATCACGCAGACGCTTTTGGATGATCCCAACAGCCTCTTGCGCAGTCACATCGGCAAACAAAACATTGTGAGCACGACCACAATCGTCATTTCTACCGCCCCGCCGCCTCCGCCTCAGGTGCTGCCCTTTGGAGGAGGAGTCGACAATATCGCGTTCCTTTTGGGCCGGGCCGCAGCAACCGCGCCAAACGCTCAGGCATTGCAGATGCTAGCGGTCTTCTGGATAGAAACGGTCGAAGAAACCATTCTTGTCCCGCCCTACCAGTTTGGCGGGCCACCCTTCGCGATTAAAGCCAAGCCAAGTGTTTTGGGGCAGCGCGTGCCAACCTTCTCCGTCACACCGCCGTACGACTTGGATATGCCGCGCGAGCTTACCGTTAAATTCACGCAAATTCAGTACTCGCAGACGGTCTTGTTGAATTTCGCTGGTCTGACTTGGCCGCATGTCTCAGTGAACACTCTTGTTCCCGCCGATGACATCATTGTTCCTCGATCGGTGTGGGGCTAAGCCGGGCCGATATTTTGTGCGGCGGCTGTCGTTCAGGCGGGCCGGCATATTTCGAATCCGAAAGCATTATTTCGAAGGTGAATGTGCACGTCACAATAGGCCATCACCTTGTGGGGCCCTGGTATGGGCTCAGGGAGATGTGGTAACAGGTGCCCCTCCGCCGTTGTCATGCATCCCGCCCGTTGTCATGCAAAACCGGCCTACAGGACTGAATTGGACGGAAAATGCGGACAACGCGGACGAGTGCCTCCTCGCGGCGGCGTTTCTCCTGCTCGGCTTTGAGGTTGGCGTCGGCCTTGGGCGTCTGCTTTTTGGGATGGTGAACCTAGCAGGTTGGCTCGGTGCAAACCTTCCTCAGTTCGCCCTTGTCGATGCCGTCCGACACGATGGCCTCAGTGGTGTATTTGCACGTCTTGAACTCCGGCCACTTCGTAATTGCATGGGTGCACGGGCGGGAGGTGCTTTATCCACTCACCTCCAGTCATACGCAATGCGGAATTCGGAAAACTGAACTGACGATTACTTGTCCGCGGGCAGTCCATACCTGACGATGTCTACGTTCTCGCGAGATTCGTCGACGCTGACTTCCAGAACTTGATTCGTAAGGTCGGGTTGCTTATCGAGTTCTTCGAGGACTAACCCGAAGAGAACCCGTTGAAGTTCAAGGTCCATCCCCGTCGGTCCATCGATGCAGATGAGGCCGGCATGGAGGGGAACATCCGCAAGTACGCCTTTTGTGCCCGGCGCATCTTTCGGTCCACGGAAATCCTTGCAATTCCAGGTGACGAGAACCCAATCCTCATCGAGGAGCACCTGCTTCAATGCCCAATCCTTCCAGCCAGATTTGCCAATCCACACTACATGGGAAGCTTCATGGTGGCCGTGTTCGCGGGCCATCAGTGCAAGTTCAGCGCTGAGGCACTCGTCGATAAGGAGCTTGGTCATTGAGGCTTTGAGATGATCCCCGTTCGTCTTGAGATGACTTTCGCATTCGGGGGAAGGGAGGTCTTCTGGCGCGGCCTCCCTCGCTGCGGATTCGCCTCGACATAAAGTGCGGCGAGTTCAACCTGCTTCCGTTTAAGACTCGGATAAGCGGACAGAATTCGCTCCACAGGGATGCCAGAGGCAACGGATGCAGCAACGTCATAGACTGGCACCCGCGTTCCGCGAATGACCGGGGTTCCGCTCAAGATCTCCGGGTCGGAAACCACAATGTCCTGCGCTGCCTGAAGGCGCTCCAGCCGTTCTTCCACTTCCTTGTGGAACGGGGTCAGGTCGATGGTCAGAAACTCATCTTGGATGGTTTGAGGCTCCGGGGTTGATTCGCTCGCCCGCGTGATCGTCCTTTGCCGTTCTTCCGAGGTCAGCCTATTCGCCGCGCGGAAGTAGAAGGAGATCAGGGCGCAGGCCTGGCTCTTGAACGACCGCGTCTGGGTGGCCGTATAGAGCGCTTCCGGCAGGATGTGCTCGTCGATCATGCGATGGACATCGCGCACCGAGACACCGGCTACAACAGCGGCTTCCGATGGAGTCAGGCTTTCAATCATGGCGGTCAAATCCCCCTGCGGACCATTATAGCAAAAGTATCCGATGCTTCGGAAGATTATAAACAAGCTGTAAACTTTGAATGTTTTTCAATGACTTAGAGCGATTTTGTTAACCATCAGCGCTCATGTTTTCTATAACTTACGGTTACTGGAAAACTGTCACGGCGGAGGTCGCGGGTACGTCCTCGGGAGGCGACTCGTCTGCAGTTCTCAAACGAGCCACTCGAGATAGGGACCGAAACCGGTGTCCGATATGGTGTCCCTTCGATTTCTGATTTTGTGCGATTCAGTGCAGGCGAGTGCAATCGGTGATGTCGCCCGAAGCTATTGTAGGAAAAACTCTCAAAGTCCCTATGCGATTTAGTGCGATCCAGTGCAAGAGAGGCGAAATCACATTTCGAGTCAGCTGCATTCAACCCGGCTCTGACAGCTCTCCGCTGTATAATTATATTGTTTTCAGCGACTTTGTGGCTTGCTCAGTAGAGGATGGCGCAGGTGGAATCCGATTTGCAGCGCGACGTTGTGATGCAGCTGATGATCGACGATGCCGTAAGGCGTACGAATACGGCTTAGGGCGTCTGTTGGAGATTTGGGCTGACCCTGCACGTTCAGCCCATTTGCCCACTGCGTTGAGTAGGTGGAGAAATTGGTAGCAATTTGGTAGCAAATAGCGCCGATTGTGCCGGTTTTGCCGACTCATCCGGTTTCTAACCCCTTTTGCCGTCAACAAAACGCCCGTGGAGAGTCACCTTCACACGGTGGAAGTCGCAGGTTCGAATCCTGCAGCGCCCACCAAAACGCAAATAGCGCCCTGATACCCTCCTTACCAGCCAAGTCAAACGGTTGACCTGCATCCCATTTCTTGCCGAGGAACATTTCAGGGCCGGCTCCTAACACTTTATTAAGTTGAGCCCTGTTACCGCCTCCCTTTGCTGCGTTTCCCAAAGCTACCGCTGGGTATGAGGGGGAGCGGGGGAGATCGATCTTGACACTAGCAGGGGTTCGTACTCAGGTCTGTGCCCGTTTAGAGTCGAGATACGCCCCCGTCTCGGCACCACATGATAGAGTTTCCCGGAGTATTCCAACGGGAAGTGGTTGGGAGTAACCAATCGCCGGTTACCAATTCTTATACGGTTGAGCACTTAACGGGCGGGGCATATTACGGCCAAAGGCGCATTGCTTATTTTGATACCCAGCTTCATCATTAGTTCATCGCTTCGATTTTAGAGTTCGCTATCGAGGAGATTGATTGGAGCGTGATTCGATGCTTTTTCCATTCGAGAAAACAACTAAGCTCACCGCATCTCCCTCCTCTAAATCGAGAAACAGCGCGTGGGATGAACACATGACATTCGCCACGACGCAGAACATGGCTTTGATGTCAGCTTATCTGTGCCCGGATTGCGATTGCATCGGGAACAGCGCATCACGTTGCTGAGGGCTCGGCTGTTCTACTCGGGCTCTCTGGATGCTACTGCGGGGGTGGACAGTAAAGATTGTTGGTGGAGGGGTCGCCGTGCATTTTGAGCGAAGAATCAGAGTGTAAGGAGATGGGCATGAAAAAGTGGCTCTTTATCGATGAATGGTTTTCTTTTATTATTGGGGTTTGTTTCGGGATTTGTTTGGGGATTGTGAGGACTGCACAGGCCACCGATGTCGATGTTAAAGATCACAGCAATTCGAAAATCAACATTTCAGAGATGGCGGAGAACCCCAATCAGTATTTTTATGGATATGTTCTTTCAGGTGAAGTATTCAAGTATAAAAAGAACACTTATACGGCTATTCAAGTACATCCCAATATGGCAACCAATATGTACGATTCACAGATCACCTTCTGCAAGAACGTCGAGGAGACATTCAACGCCCTTACTCAACAGGATTTGGTCGTTATCACGTACAGCAAACAGCCCAATGGTGTGAAGATGTGCTACACCTTCTTCAATGTAGACATCGTTCACAAAGCGAGATGACTATTCGCCATAAGGTCACCGCCTCGCCAGATCGACCGACTCCTCAATCGCCGTCCTCGCAGGGATGCCCCGCACATTCACTTGCCGCTCCCGAGCCAGCCGGATACCCGCAATGGCGCACGCGCCGAGGTACACCATCCCTCGGTTGATTCGGGGCATGTGGGGGGGGCGAACATCACCGGCCTCCGCCCCGCTGCTGGCGGGTGACCAGTTGGCCGGGGCGACCGAGGAAATGTGGAATTCCCTTTGCCATGAGACTAAATGCCTGGATGGGTCGCTTCGTTTGCGTGGGGCACCAGGTTCATATAGACGGCGCGCGGAATGTTCGTTTGCCAATGATTTGTCGCCCTGGCCAGAAGTATCAGTCCGAAGAAGATGCAGGCGAGGATGCCGGCAACGGCCAGTGGCCCTATGGCACGGGGAAGCGAGCGCTGCGCAGGCCGGACGGCGCGCCTTGGCGGCAGCGAGAACTGGAGGGCGTCTTGCGCCTGGCAGGCCGCTACGCACGCCATGCACGCGGCACATTCGGCAGAGCGGACCTGCACCAGCCGGTCTACCGCGAGGCCGGCCGGGCACACGCGCGCGCATTTGCCGCAATCGATGCAGGCTTCGGAGTCGCGTCGGATCTTCACTGGACTGAGGAGCGAAACCAGCCCCATCAACGCGCCATAAGGGCAGAGATAGCGGCACCAGAAATTCTGCACCAGCATAGAGAGCAGAACCAGCAGAGCGATCACAATGGCGGCGGTCAGCCCGATGTCACGGAAGAAATTCAGCATCTTCACGTCCGCAACCAGGCCATAGGACGTCGACATGAAGCTTTCGAGCGCCTCGGCAGACATGGCGCCGATCACGAAGAGAAAGAAGCCAAGCAGCAAATACTTCAGTCCGCGAAGCGGGATGTCTGCCCATCGAGGCAGGCGCAGATTGCGCCCAAAGATTTTTCTCCCCAACTTCCACAGATACTCCGAGACTGTTCCCACGGGGCACAGCCAGGAGCAGAAGGCCTTTTTCACGAGCAAACTCATCAACAGGAAAGCAGCAAACAAGAACATGGCGGCCGGATGAATTGCCGGCACTTTTCCAGTAAGCAGAAAGTATTTCGAATTCATGAGGCCGGCGATCGGCAACCATCCTTCGACCCCGGCAGGGCGCGGCACATACAGGCTTTCGCCGCCGCGCTCGAAGTAACGCACCCACAGATAGAACTGCACGCCGAGCCAGCCGTTCAGGACCACAAACGCCCACTGCACAGCGCGCCTGATCGGCTGGGAGCGGTCCTGCGCCAATCGGCGAATCAGCGGCTTTTTGATGGCGGCCCGAATTTCAGGCGCAGCTTGTGTGGCCATTTGCCTTGCTCCCTCTGCAATCGAGGATACTCAAGCGGCAAATGGCGAACAGCGACTTAGGTCACACATCAAATGAGTTCGAGTTTGACGCGAAGCCGGGATTCGTCTGGGAAGCTCGCAAAACAAAGGAATTATTTCATGCCTTCTCTATTCCTTCGCTGTAGCGTCGTTTGCCGAACCGCGTGAGAGGCGGATCACTTCCACACGAGACATAGCGATCAGTCCCTCCTCGACCATGGCGTCAAGATGCGGGAGCAGCTTATCGATCTGCTCCTCCCGGTCGATGATGCTGAGCATGATGGGGGCATCATGCGAGAATCTCCAGTGACTGGAATGACGGATGCGGGTGCTTGTCCCGTATCCCTCAATGCCGCGATAGACAATCGCCCCCGCCATGCCCAGCTCCTGGCATTTGGCGACAATCGCCTCATGCAAAGGCTTGCCCTGCCACTTATCGCTCTCGCCGAAATGGACACGGAGCATGCGAGCCTCAAATTTTTCTTTCATCCTGCCCCCTTAACGCGCGATGGGCGTACTTAATGATGTCGACATCGGACAGCACGATCAGTCCTTCTTCTACCATTTGCTCAACAATTGGCAAAAACCCTTGCAGCTTCTCCTCCGTATCGATGGCTGAGAGCATGATCGAGCAGTCGTGGCTGAGATGAAGCGCCCGGTCCTTGTGAAGCCGGCGATGTGCTCCATAGCCAAGGATGCCGCGATAGACCGTTACGCCGGCGATGTCGTTGGCCCGCATGGCCTCGACGAGCGCTTTATAAAGCGGTTTGTCTCTCCACAGATCCGCTTCGCCGATGTAGATACGCATCATTTTGGCCTTGCCTTCGATTTTGAGATGTTCGGGCGGAGGCGCCTTTTGGGGTTGGGAGACCTGTGCCGGCTTGGCAACCGTCGTTTCCTGCACTTCGATCATGCCCGTACCGGCGAGCTCTTCGAGTTTGCCCAGAATCTCATTCACCTTTTCGGGCGACTCGATGAACTCGATTTTGAGCGGCATGTGATCAGAGATCTCGACAATGCTGGCGGAATGCATGTGGTGATCGGCGCCGAAGCCGGCGATTCCTTTTATGACTGTGGCTCCTGACACGCCGCGATAAAAAAGAAAATCAAGAATGCTCGAATACACCGGAACACCGTGGTGCTTCGAACCTTCACTCACATAGATCGAGACTTTGAGAGCTTTCCCCGCCTTCAGCATTTACCCTCCCTTGCTCCGAGACCGTGTGCTAGCGATGGCTTTCCAATGTTTGTTCTATCTACCGAGGATTCCGGCGTCTTCGTCCCGTTTTCATGCTGGGGCCATTCAATCGATCGATGAGGAACGAGCAGCCGGCGTGCCCTCATGACACCGCCTCAGCGAGTAGACAACCAACCCATGCCGCAATGAGCCCGAGCAGGATGCTCGCGACCACATACAGCGCCGAAAGTGCGAATGCGCCTGCCCGAAGCGACGAAAGGGCCTCCCACTCATAGGTTGAAAACGTGCTGTACGCTCCAACGAAGCCTACGGGAACAAGATACCGCCACGCAGGATTTAGTTCCGCCCTTTTGCCGAGATACGTCAGCGAAAATCCAATGATCAGGCAAGCGCTGATGTTGATCACGAAGGTGCCATAGGGAAATTTGGTTCCCAGTCTGTTAGCAACCGTTGAGCCGACCCAATATCGAGCGATGGAACCCAACGAGCCTCCCAGCGCAATGTAGAGGTATTTCTGCAAGACTTCGTCTCCTTATTTATTCATAGTCAAACTTGCCTTGCCAGCGGATTCCTGGCGAATATACCGCTGCATGCTTTGGACAACGGAGCGGAGTTCGTAGATGGCTCCCGTCAGTTCGTCGCCCGCGCCAGCCTGGATCGCTCCCGAACCCGCAAACCACCAGCGCCAAACATGACGCCGACGATCAACTGAGCCACAGTGCCGACCACGATCTCAGAAAGGGCAGAAGAAACTTTAAACCAGATTGCAAGCAGCGTCGCGACCAGCGCCAACCCCACCCACAAAGCCGAGAGGGCCCAGGGATTCGTCATGGAACCATGCTCCTTGAGTTTTATTCAGGGATCGCGCCGGGACAAGACTCCGCAACAGGATTCCCCGTCAGGAGTCATCATCTGTCCGGCCTCTGGGAAAGGACAGCGGTTAAAGGTGAACTCCTTCACCTCTAAAATCAAGTTTATGATCGCACAAGATGGAAGTCAAAGCAACGTTCACTCTCTTCCAATACAAGATGAGCCTGAAGGAAGACTTTGATTCCAATACAAGATGAGCCTGAAGGGTCGGTCATGCTGGGTAGTGAACATCCGCATGGTTCGAGCAGAAGAGTTGAGTTTGGAGGCGATTGGCCGTTTTGTCACGGGCAGCGAGGACATCCGGTTTGAGGCCGAAGACCGCCAGCAGCTCTATGGCTGGGTGGAGAAGGTGTTGGTGGGACGGCAATACGCCCAACAGGGCAAGGCGGCGCGGGGCCTTTTGCGGCGTTACGTCGAGAAGATGACTGGGCTGAGCCGGGCGCAGATAACGCGGCTGATCGCGCGCTACGCGGCCAGCGGGCGGGTGCAGGTGACGGTCTATCGGCGGCGACGCTTCGCCGAACTCTACACACGGGCCGACATCGAGTTGCTGGCCGCGGTTGACGAAGCGCACGAGATGCTGAGCGGCCCGGCCACACGGCGCATTCTGGAGCGCGAGTTCGAGGTCTACAAGCGGCCGGAGTACGCGCGCCTGGCTACGATTTCCGTCGCTCACTTGTACAACCTGCGCCACCACCAGCGCTACCGCGAGCGGCTTCTCAACTACACCAGGACGCGACCCACGGCGGTGTCGATCGGCGAGCGGCGCAAGCCGCAGCCGCAAGGCCAGCCTGGATTTCTGCGCTTGGACACGGTGCATCAGGGCGATCAGCCGAACGGTGGGGAGAAGGGCGTCTATCACATCAACGCCGTCGATGAGGTCACGCAATGGCAGGTGGCCGGCGCCACGCCGCGCATCTCGGAGGCCTATCTGGAGCCGGTTTTGGAGCACATGCTGCGTCAGTTTCCTTTTCGCATCCTCGGCTTCCACTCCGACAACGGCAGCGAGTTCATCAACAAAACCGTCGCCCAACTGCTGGAAAAACTGCGCGTCGAACAGACCAAGAGCCGGCCTCGGCAGAGCGGCGACAATGGCCTGGTGGAGACCAAGAACGGCGCGGTCATTCGCAAACACATCGGCTATGGATACATCGATGCCAGCCACGCAGACCGCATCAACGACTTCTACCAGGAGTACTTGAATCCGTATCTGAACTATCATCGTCCTTGCGCTCAGGCGGACGTGAAGATCGACGAGAAAGGGCGCAAGCGTGTAAGTTACAAGCGCTATCAGACCCCGCTGGAGACCCTGTCGCTGTTGCACAAACCAGGACAATACCTGCGCCGGGGACTGAGTATGAACGCGCTCGAAAGGGTCGCCGCGGCCATCAGCGATACCGATGCGGCGCGGCGGATGCAACAGGCCAAAGCAAAACTGTTCGAGCGCTGGCGGTTGACCGCGTAGGACTGAAGGGAGACACAAAGGGCGGAGGAAATGGCGGTACGTGGAAAGCCCGGAAAACGATAGTACGTGTTTTCCGCCCTTCCCACATACCTTGGAAATCGCTCGAACAAGGCATCGGAACATGAAGGGCATGCGCAGCGATTTCCACATTCCCTCCGCCCCGGCTGCTAGCATGAATCAATTTCAAAACACGAAAGGACAAAACCCGCTTCGCCTACCCTTCGCTACCTTCAGGCTCATCTTTCGATTGGAAAAGACTCGTTCGGGGCAGAATCTCGGCGGTACGCTGTTTTGTTATGACAAGTGAGCGTCCGTTCATCTCCGCTATGAAAGATCCGGTTACCTGGCTCTATCCTCCCATCGAGCCCTATCGTACGGATCGGCTGCGTGTGTCGCCCGTGCACGAGCTCTACTTTGAGGAAAGCGGCAACCCTTCCGGCAAACCGGTGGTGTTTCTCCACGGCGGTCCCGGGGGCGGCACCGATCCGAAACAGCGCCGCTTCTTCCATCCCGAAAAATACCGCGTCGTCTGCTTCGACCAGCGTGGCTGCGGCAAGAGCACGCCCTATGCGTCGCTGGAAGCCAACACCACCTGGGACCTGGTGGAGGACATCGAGAAACTCCGCGCGCACCTGGGGCTGGAGCGCTGGCAGGTCTTCGGCGGTTCCTGGGGCTCCACGTTGGCCCTGGCCTACGCCGAGACGCATCCGGAGCGCGTCACCGAGCTGATTCTTCGCGGCATCTTTCTGCTGCGCCGGCAGGAGATCGAATGGTTCTATCAGCGCGGCGCCTCGATCCTTTATCCGGACGCCTGGGAGCCCTATCTGGCGCACATCCCGGAGGCCGAGCGCGGCGATTTACTCACGGCTTACTATCGCCGATTGACCGGCGAGGATGCGTCCGCGCGGCTGGCCGCGGCGAAGATCTGGAGCGGATGGGAGGGCGCCACCTCGAAGCTCCTGCCCGATGCCGCCTTCGCCAGCCACTACGAAGAGGACGAGTTTGCTCTGGCCTTCGCGCGCATCGAGGCCCACTACTTTGTCAACAGAGGCTTCCTCGAAAGCGACGATCAGTTGCTGCGCAACGCCGGGAGGATTCGCCCGATCCCCGGCGTGATCGTGCAGGGCCGCTACGACGTGGTCTGTCCCATGGAGAGCGCCTGGGCGCTGCACCGCGCATGGCCCGAGGCCGATCTGGTGATTACGCCCGACAGCGGCCACAGCGCTTTCGACCCGCCGAATACGCGCGCCCTGGTCGCGGCTACGGACAGGTTTTCCGGCTGCTGAAAGAAGGGTTTTTCCGGCCGGCGAACGAAGGCACGCTTCGATCCGCGATGGCAAACACTGGCTGGGAACCAAAAGGGATGGAAATCGCAAATCTATTTCATAAAGATGCCGCGGCGATGCAAGGTCTCGAGAACGGCGCGTGTCATTTGCGCGGGCTGGAAAAGGGGTAAGTTATTGATTTATTGGCTCCTCAGGTAGGACTCGAACCTACAACCCTTCGGTTAACAGCCGAATGCTCTGCCATTGAGCTACTGAGGAGTGAATGGCGTTGTGTTGTCCAATAAATAAGTTAGCAGAGGCCGCGAAGCGCGTCAAAAGCTTCGCTCGCTCAGCAAAGCTCCGTTCGCTCAGCCTGCCGGGTAACCTGGTTCGTAAGACATGGCTTCCGGAACCTCCGCGGACAGGGGTCCGGAACGGGTACCATGAGAGAGAACGATCAGGAGGCGAGATGTCACGGATTTCCCGGCTTGACCGCAGCGAAGTCACACCCGAAATTGCGGTGCTTTACGACAAGATTTTTGCCCAGCGCGGCAACGTACCCAACATGTTTCGCGTGATGGCGCACCGGCCCGAGATTTTTGCCTCCATGCAGGCGCATTTCGGCGCGGTGCTGAATACGGGGACGGTTCCGACCAAGCTGAAGGAGTTGATCATCGTTCGCACCAGCCAGTTGAACGAGACGCCGTATTGCCTCGCCAGCCACACCATTCTCGCCCGAAAGCTGGGCTGGAGCGACGAGCAACTGTCGCACCTGGCCGACTGGCCCCGGCGCGACGACTTTACCGCCGCCGAAAAGGCCGCGTTGCGCCTGGCCGAAACCGTCACGCGCGACGCTAACGCCGTCAGCGACGAGCAATTTGCAGAGTTGCGTAGCTTCTACTCCGAAGGTGAGATTGTGGAGTTGCTCTGCGCCATCGGACTCTTCAACTACTTCAACCGTTTCAACAACGCGCTCAAGATGGAGCCGACCAAGCCCGGCGAAGGCGGATGTCACCCCGGTGAGCAAACATCACTTGCCGGGGACCCCGGATGCGAGACGCCGGCAGCCGAAGCCGCAGCAGCGCGGTGAGGTCGATCTTTTCTCGGGTTGCCCCATCCTTTTCGTCCGCCACCGCGGATGAACGGGGTGGGAAAACCTTCCTCGGAGCTCATCGCAAATTTCCCAGCCTACTCGAAAGGAGTTCCCGCGACGCATGAAGCTCAGGTTGCCTGCCGGCGAGTTCCGCGGTTACCTTTTCGATTGCGACGGCACTATTGCCGACTCCATGCCTCTCCACTACATCGCCTGGAATAAGGCGCTGGGCGAGTGGGGCTGCGCCTTCGACGAAGACCTCTTCTATTCGTGGGGCGGCAGGCCTACGGTCGAAATCGTCACCGAGCTAAACCGGATGCACGGACTCAACATGCCCGCCGAAGCCGTGGCTGAGCGCAAAGAGAATCATTACTATGAACTTCTCCCGCAGCTCAAGCCGGTGCCGGAGGTCCTCGAACACATCAACGCGCAACACGGCCGCATTCCCTTCGCCGTGGTCTCGGGCAGCAGCCGCGAGTCCATCGTCAAGACCCTCACCGCCGTGCATCTGCTCGACCGTTTCAACATTCTCGTAGGCTCAGGCGACTACGAGCGCAGCAAGCCGGCTCCCGACGCATTTCTGCTCGCCGCCGCCAGGCTCGGCGTCGCGCCCAAAGATTGCCTCGTGTTTGAAGACACGGCGATGGGCATCCAGGCGGCGACGGCTGCCGGAATGGCCTCAGTGCGCGTTCCCTCGCCGCTGGAACGACGCAACGGAACCGCGTTGTCCGAGAGCGCGTAGTATGATCGCAGCACCAATCCCCATTCGCAGGAGCAGGTCATGGCCAGGATTCTGGGCGGAATTGCCACGTCGCATTCCCCAACTATTGGTTTTGCACTCGACGCCGGAAAGCAGAGCGATCCGGTGTGGGCGCCGATCTTTCAAGGTTACGAGCCGGTTCAAAAATGGCTCGCCGCGAAAAAGCCGGATGTTCTCTTCTACATCTATAACGACCATGTCACGTCGTTCTTTTTCGACCATTACTCGCATTTCGCGCTGGGCATTGGCGAGGAATACGCGCCAGCCGACGAGGGCGGCGGCCCGCGCAAGGTCCCGCCGATCCGCGGGCATGTGAAGCTGGCGCAGCACGTTGCCGCGGGGCTGGTGGCCGACGAATTCGACCTATCGTATTTCCAGGGCAAGCCACTCGATCACGGCGGCTTTTCACCGCTCTCGATGATGCTGCCGCACGAAACCGAGTGGCCGATGCCCATTGTTCCGCTGCAGGTGGGGGTGCTGGAAGTGCCGATCCCGTCCGCGCGGCGGTGCTACAAGCTAGGCCAGTCGCTGCGCCGCGCTATTCACAGCTTCCCCGAGGACATCGATGTGGCGATAGTGTCCACCGGCGGTCTGTCGCACCAGGTGCACGGTGAGCGGTCCGGCTTTAACAACACCGAGTGGGACATGCAATTCCTGGACATGATTACGAACGACCCAGTGCGGTTGAGCGAGATGACCATTGCCGATTACGTGCGGCTGGGCGGCATGGAAGGCGCCGAAGTGATCATGTGGCTGATCATGCGAGGGGCGCTCTCAGCCAACGTGCGGAAGGTACACCAGAGCTACTACCTGCCCACTATGACGGGCCTTGCAACCCTGGTCCTCGAGGACGAGTCCATCGATCCGCCGGCCGATACTATCTCGGCCTATCGCGAGCACATGTTTGCGCAGTACAAGGGCATTGAGAAACTCGAAGGCAATTACCCGTTTACGCTGGAGCGGAGCGCGAAAGGTTTCCGGCTGAACCGTTTTCTCCACGAACTGATCGTTCCGGAACACCGGCGGCGCTTCAAGGAGGAACCTGAAACGCTGTTCCAGGAGTGGGAATTGACTTGCGAGGAGCGCGATCTGATCCGTCGCAGGGCCTGGCAGGAATTGATTCACTATGGCGCCAGCTTCTTCATGCTGGAGAAGATGGGCGCAGTGGTGGGAACCTCGAATCTGCACATCTATGCGGCCATGGCCGGTAAACCGCTGGAGGAGTTCCTGAAGACACGCAATGCGCCGGGAGCGCTTTACTCGGTGGCTGGAAATGTGCCCACGAGGTTCACCGAAGGGCGGGACAGTCAGCCGGACGTGCCGGAGGCGGTGGTCAAGAAATAGCCAGGCAGGTCCTCAGGCCCAAGACGATTGCTTATCTCTCGACTTCAGGACCACGTGCACCCTGGCCCGTCCTTTGGCATCGACACCAGGACTTTGGTTGAACCGTTGCAAGATTCTCATTCCAGGATTCTCAATAGAGCAGGACTGCCACGCGGTACGCCGTAAACCCGCCCTCAGCGATCCGTGCCGGGCAACTGCCCACCGCTGCCTGGCGATAATTTCCCGATGCAAGCTTTTCGACCAGTGCCTGCGGCAGGCGTGTCAAATCGGCGTCCTGCCAGCGCATGATGAAGCGCGGCTGCATCCCGCCTGTTGCCCGCGGCATTCCCTCATCGCTGGTGCACGCTGCGCGCGCCACGCTTTGGTCGCCCAGAATAGCGACGCCGCTCACGCGAATCAGCGCGGCCACGCGCGCCTCCACTTGCGCCGCGCTGAGTTGCTGCACGGCACGGCTCAAATCGGCTACTGCGTAAAGCTCCCCACGCGCAGCCACAACGGCCACGCCCACGTGGTCCACGTCGGGGCTCAATAAATTCGCGCGATGGCCCGGCGACTGCATCCAACTCGAGTGAATCGCGTCCGCCGACGGCCCAGTGGCTACGTTTTCTTCAATCACGCTGAAGTGGGCGCCAGCCTGCGCCGCCCGACCGCTCACGTCCGCCTCGCCTCCGTAGCGGTGGGCAATCGGTCCTTCGGCGGCCATGCGCTGGCAATGTTCGAACGCGGCTGCCGCCAGCGCCGGATCCCACTGCAAGCGTCCCACGCCGGCCTGAGCGCGGGCCTGGTTGGCGAGCGCAAAAATCTGCTCGGCTTCCGCCTGCATGTTGCCCGAGCCGCCGGGCGCGTGCCAGTCCGCCTGCGCCGCAGCCAACGCAGGCAATATCAGCGCCGGAGCCAGCAGAAGGACGCGCGCAAACACTCTCATGTTCGCTTAGACCCAGGTTTTCCGGCTGCGTCGCTGTATTTCTTTTTATCGTCGATGGTATTCTCCCGTCTCCTCGGGGTCTTTGACGATCATAGGAAAAGAAATCAATTCGACAATCGTGACGTTCGATTCGATCTTCCTGGCCGGGGCCGGGTTCCTCACCTGTCATCCGAGCTCTTGAGGGCGGGCTCGAGTCGGGTTTTCGTGAAATCGTCGCGCGGCCCGATCCAGAAGAACAAAATGATGGCGGGCAATGCGACGATGGTGGTCAGCAGGAAGAATCGAGCCCAGCCGATCTTCTCCGACAATACTCCTCCCGAGGAGGCCACCACGGTGCGGCCGAGCAAAGTAAGCGAGGAAAGCAGCGCGTACTGAGTGGCCGTAAATGCGGGCGAGCACAGGCTGGAAAGGTAGGTTACCAGCGCTGTCCCGGCCATTCCCCCCGTGATATTTTCGGCGGTGACACATAAGGCGAGGTAGCCGATACGATGCCCACCTACAGCCTGCAAGACAAAAAACAGGTTCCCGATTGCCTGCAAAATGCCACAAAGAATCAGCGAGCGCCGGATTCCGAACCTGGCCGTCACTACGCCGCCTAATAGAACCCCTGCCACTATCGAGAAGAATCCGAATAGCTTCGAAACGGCGGCGATCTCCGGGAGCGAAAATCCCACCGATATATAAAGGGGCGTTGACATCACTCCCGCCATGGCCTCGCCCAGCTTGTATCCAAAAATGGCGATCAGGATGACCGGCCAAAGCGGTCGATGCATGAAATCGCGAAAGGGACCGATCACGGCGGTCGAAAACGCGTGGCGAATCGCATGCCATCCCGATCTCGCAGCATAAGGAGTCACTGCCGGGGCCTTCGGTTCTGGTCCTAGCAAAAACACCAGCATTCCTATAACGAGCAGCGCAGCCATTGTGGCATAGGCAGCGAACCACCCAGCGTAAGCCGCGATCAATAGGCAGCCAGCCCCGGAAACCAGCATGCCGACCCGATAGCCGGCCTGGATCATGGCTGCTCCGGGAGCCTGCTGATCGCTATTCATGCTCTCCACCCGCCAGGCATCGATCACGATATCCTGGCTCGCGGATAGAAATGCGACAAGTACCGCCAAGACGGCCATCACAGGCAAGTTGTGTTTTGGATCGCACAATCCCAGACCGAGAATAGCGCCGATCAGGAGGATCTGGATGGTGATTCCCCAACCGCGCCGCCGTCCTAAAGGCAGTGGCGGAGGTACGCGATCCATCAGCGGCGACCACAGAAACTTGAGTGCGTAGGGCGTGCCAACCAAGGCGAAGGTGCCGATCGCGGCGCGCCGCACGCCGGCTGTCGCAAGCCACGCAGAAAGAGTTGAGTAAGTGAGCAGGAGCGGCAAGCCACTCGAAAATCCAAGTGCAAGCACCCGCAGCACTAGCGGGTCAGTATAGGCTGCCACCGCGTGCCGCCAGTTCGTTCGAGCGTGTCCTTCGTTGCTTCGGGTGTTTTCCTTCATCTCAAGTTTTGGGCGCCCTGCTTCAGCCTAACTCCGTCAGCTTCGTTAGACCGGATTAGGAATTCACGTAAAGAATTTGATTCCGAGTAGGGTGCCGTTTTCTTGTTGAAAACGGCACTTGACAGCGTCAACTCACCCTACTCTAATTCCTAATCCGGTGTAACGCCGCTTATTCTGGATTCATGAAGCTCGGCGTCGTCAGCGACACTCACGGCCTCCTCCGCCCCGAGGTCGCTCCCGCGCTCAAGGGCGTCGAGCGCATCCTGCACCTCGGCGACGTTGGAAAGCCCTCCATCCTCGCGGAGCTCGAAAAAATCGCACCCGTCACCGCCGTCCGCGGCAACATCGACCGCGAGGGCTCCTGCGCCAAGCTGCCTGAAACCGAAGTCGTCCTCATTGAGGGCCGTTACATCTATATGCTCCACGACCTCAAGACCCTGCACCTCGATCCCGCAGCCGCCAAATTCGCCGCCGTTCTCCACGGCCACACCCACGTGCCCAACTTCTACACCAAAAAAGGAGTGCTCTACTTCAACCCCGGCTCCTGCGGGCCGCGAAGGTTCGAGCTGCCGGTAACAATCGGTTTGTTGGAAATCACAGGCGAAGAAATTCGTCCGAGAATCGTCACGCTCATCACAACTTTCTGATCCCAGTTTTGCTGATAATTTTCTGCTCTTTGGCGCACCAGCATTTTATAGACAGCTTTCCGCCGGACCCGAACTGAATGCGCTCCCGTTTTACGGCGGTTCTCCAATTCACGTGAAGTCTCAAGTGGCGTGCAATGTGGCGTTTTCTCAAGGAAAACGCCACTCAAGGGTTGCGGCTTTGCTCTACACCAATTGGAGAACCGCTATAGACTCCTCAAGCATTGTCTGCTTTATCTGCTGGAACCAACGGTAAATCAAAGGTTTCCACCGCGCACTCTCGTGAAGTTAATCTGACAGGGCAACGTTTTCCCCGCTTCGGCGCTCCAACTAGAAGGCGCCGGGTACGATGGCCGTTAGGCCGAGGCGCTCAAGGAGAGTTTTAATGCAAAGACAAATACCTGTGGTGCTTACGGTTCTCGCTCTTTCATTGACGTTCGGCAGTTACGCTCATGCTAAGCCGCTGCCGGGTACGCCCGCTGCTTTCCAGGATGACGACCACGACCAGGCTCGAGACGCTCGCCATGAGGGACATGAGGACGGCATGCAGGCCGCTGCCGAAGACATGCGTGATGGGCGCCCCCCGGATGCCGACCACCACCAAAGATTCCGCCATCCTCCGGTGAGAGGGCACTTGCGCGACGCATACCGCGATGGATTCCGCGACGGCTACAACGACGCTTATCGCCATGGTGAGCACCACGACCACGACCACGACCACGATCACGACCACGACGCCGACCGGCCGCAATAACGACAATCGCCGTAGCCCGCAGAGAGCGTAGCGGGGCATTGGCCCCCGCCACGCTCTATCGATACACTTCCGGAATAAAGCTCTGTTCCTGAATAGGCGGCCGCACGTAGTTCGATTTTTCGAGCTCGGGCAGCTTCAGCGATTCGGGCGTCAGGTCGCGGTAGGGGATCATCGACAGAAGGTGGTGGATGACGTTCAGCCGCGCGGACTTTTTGTTCTCAGCGTTCACCACGTGCCACGGAACCTGCTTGGTATCGGTCACCGCGAACATCTCATCCTTGGCGCGCGAATAATCGGCCCAGTGCTTGCGCGATTGCAAATCCATGGGGCTCAGCTTCCAGCGCTTGGTGGGCGTATTCATGCGGTCCTGGAAGCGGCGCTCCTGTTCTTCGTCGCTCACGCTGAACCAGTATTTGATCAGGATGATGCCGGAGCGCACCAGCATGCGCTCGAACTCAGGGCAGCTCTGCATGAATTCGGGATACTCGCGCTCGGTGCAAAAGCCCATTACGCGCTCGACTCCGGCGCGGTTGTACCAACTGCGGTCGAAGAGAACCATTTCGCCGGCGGCCGGCAGGTGCGCCACGTAGCGCTGGAAGTACCATTGCGTCTTTTCGCGCTCAGTGGGCGTGGCCAGCGCGACGATGCGGCACACGCGCGGATTCAGCGATTCGGCGATGCGCTTGATGGCCCCGCCCTTGCCGGCCGCGTCGCGCCCCTCGAACAGAACCACCACGCGCAGGCCTTCGTGGCGAATCCATTCCTGCAGCTTGACCAGCTCGATCTGCATGCGGCTAAGCTCGCGCTCGTACTTGCAGTCTTTGCCGAGAAGCATCGGGATGGACGCGGCGTTCCTGGTTTGAAGCCGATCTCCCTGCGTGCGTTTCCTTCTCTTCACCGTGCTTGTGGTTCTTCTTGCTCTTGCCCGCCATGATCTTCCTCCTGGCGTTTCGCGCTTTCCCCTGATCATACGCCGCATTTCGCTGGAGAACGATGGGGCGCCTCGGTCATTCATTGTATCGGCAGGGTGCGCGGCGGCGTTATCCTGCGGCCGGGATTGCGCGGTTTAGCTTGTTGTATCACCGACTTGCGACCCCGGGTTCAATGCCAGACTTGTATTGCCGATGTTGATCCCGTGATGAACAAGGTACGGTGACCTGCCGCGCGACCGGCGGTCGACCTTCAAGACGCCGATAATCGGATGTGTGGACAGCAGGAACAATCTCGCGCTTCTGAAGGACTACCAGGCCTATCTGCGCGTGGAAAAAGGGCTGCGCCCGCTCACCTGCGAGGCCTATCTCAGCGATCTGAGCACCTTTGCCGAGTTCCTCGAGAGCCGCAACGGCGTGCTGCTGACGGCGGTCGAGGCAGATGTGGCCGGCATTCCTCGAGCATCTGCGCAGCCACGGCATCGACTCCCGCTCCGCGGCGCGCAAGCTGAGCTGTCTGCGCGGCTTTTACAAGTGGCTGCTGCTCGACCGGCGCATTCATCACGATCCCACGGTCAACATCGAGTCGCCCAAGGCCTGGAAGGTGCTGCCCAAATCGCTGGCCGAGCCGGAAGTGGCGGAGATGCTGGAGCGCGCCGCCATGGCCGCCTCGCATCCGCAGGCCAAGGCCACGGCGCTGCGCGACCGCGCCATTCTGGAGCTGCTCTACGCCGGCGGGCTGCGCGTCTCAGAGGTCACGGCGCTCTCCACCAGCGATCTGGCGCTCGACGCCGGGCCGCGTGCAGGTGCGCGGCAAGGGCGACAAGGAGCGCATTGTGCCGCTGGGCCGCTCCGCGCTTCAGGCTCTGGAGGAATATCTGCGCGAAGGCCGGCCGCACCTGGCGCGCATCAGCTCGGCGCGCAAGACCAAGCGCGCAGACCGCGCAGCAGGACTGCGCGCGCGGCTCTTTCTCTCCCTGCGCGGCATGCCGCTCACGCGGCAATGGGTCTGGCACCTGGTGAAGATGGTCGAACCAGCACGCCAGCCCGCACCGCCTGCGCCACAGTTGCGCCACGCACATGGTGGAGCACGGCGCCGACCTGCGCAGCGTGCAGATCTGCTCGGCCACGCCGACATCTCCACCACGCAGGTCTACACGCACCTGGCGCTGGGCCGGCTGAAGGCCGTGCATCGCAGCACCATCCGCGCGGCGCGCGGCCGCGCGAGCCGAGCCCGATGCGCACCAGCTGCGGCGATCCCGGCCCGCGACTTGTCTGCTCGAAACAGGCCGCCTGGCGAGGAGAACCGCATGAGCGCCACGGCCGCTGCCGCCGATCTGCCGCGCCAGCATCGCCGCCGCTGGTCGACGGCTTATCTGCGCGTGCTGGCCAATGAGCGCGGCGCTTCGGCGCACACGCTTGCGCGCCTACCAGCGCGAGCTGCACGGATTTGCCGCGTGGCTCGCCGGACGCAAACGGACTGGAGCCACAGCGTCGGCTCGAGCGTTGACCGCATCGAGCACACCGCACATCCGCGCCTACCTGGGCACGCTCTACGACCGCGGCCTCTCCAAAGCCTCGGCGGCGCGGGCGCTGGCCGCCATTCGCAGCTGGTTCAAGTGGCTGGCGCGCGCCGGGCACATCGAGCAGAATGCCGCCTCGCTGGTCGCCACGCCGCGGCTGCCCAAGCATCTGCCGCGCGTGCCCTCCATCGAGCAGATGAACCGCGTGGTCGATTCGGTGCGCGAAGACGCGGCAAGCTGGCCGGCGCGCGACAGGGCGATTCTGGAGCTGCTCTACGGCTGCGGCATCCGCAACGCGGAGCTGACCGGCCTGAATCTCGACGACATTCACTGGGCCAACGAAGCGATCCTGGTGCGCGGCAAAGGGCAGAAGCAGCGCTACGTGCCGCTGGGCGATGCGGCCGCCGAGGCGCTGCGCGCCTATCTCGCCGAGCGCTCGGCGCGGCTGGCCGCGGCCGACGGCGAAAAGCGCGCTTGCGACCCCGGCGCTGTTTCTCAATCTGCAACTGCGCGGCCTCGGCAGAAGGGCGGCCAGGCGCGGCTCACCACGCGCAGCGTCGGCCGCATCGTCAAGCGCATCGCCATTCTGCGCGGCCTTTCCGCCGACGTGCATCCGCACACGCTGCGCCACGCCTTCGGCACGCATCTGCTGGAAGAAGGCGCCGACCTGCGCGCCATCCAGGAGCTGCTGGGCCACGAGCGCCTCTCCACCACGCAGCGCTACACGCAGCTCACCACCGCGCAGTTGACCGCAGGTCTACGACCGCACCCATCCCCGCGGGCGAAGTAGGGTTGTTCGCAAGATCAATTCCACGGCTGGGAATTCTGTGATAACATTGTTATCACGGAAGGGGAGCTATGCTTACGAAGATTCGGCGGTTGGGAAATTCGCATGGAATTCTGATTCCCAAGCCGTTGCTAAAACAGACAGGACTGACGGATCAGGCGGAGATTCTGGTGGAGGGCAACACGCTGGTGATCCGCCGGCCCAAGAAAGTATCGCGTCAAGGCTGGGCAGAAGCCAGCAAGGAAATCGCTGCGCGCGGCGAAGATCACCTCGTACTCCCGGATTTCGCCAATGAAACCGATGCGGACTGGACATGGTAAGCCGCCGCTCTATCAAGCGCGGTGAAATCTGGTTTGTGAAGCTCGATCCCACCGTGGGCAGTGAGATTCGCAAGACACGGCCCTGCCTTATTGTCTCCCCTCCCGAAATACACGATCATTTACGCACTGCGATCATTGCGCCCTTGACGAGCAAGGGATTTCCCGCGCCATATCGAATACCTGTCCGGCTGGGAGGAAGGGACGGGGCGATCCTCCTCGACCAAATCCGCGCAGTCGATAAGAGCCGCCTGACGAAACGCAAGGGAATTCTAGCGCCAGTAACCCTGAGCGCCGTTCTTTCCGGGCTATCCGAGCTATTTTCAGAATACTGAACAGAGCGCTAGAGTTCACGGCCTTTTGACTCGCAGGCGGCAACAATCGAATGCGTCTAAGTCGAGTAGTCCGCATTGATGTGGATGTACTCGTGCGGTCAGGTCGGTCGTCCAGAAGACGCACGAGCCACTGCCCTGGTGGAGCTGGATCGAAATTGAGAACTCGCGCTGGCTGATGTAAGCGTGGGCGGCGGCCTCGTCGAATTCGGGAGCCCGCCCGCCGTCGCGGCAGATGGGCAGCTCGCCAAAGCTTATATCGAAGCGGTCGGGATCGATCTCGCGCGCCCGGAGTAGCCGATGGCGGCCGCCAGCCGGCCCCAGTTCGGGTCGCAGCCAGCCCACGCGGTCTTTACCAGCGGTGAGTGGGCGATGGCTTTGGCCACGCGCAAGGCGTCGGCGTCGTTCGCCGCGCCGTCGATGCGCAATTCAACCACATGCGACACGCCTTCGCCGTCGGCCACGACCTGGCGGGCCAGCGAGGTGCAGACCTCGGTGAGCGCGGCGGCAAAAGCCGCATCGCTCGGCGCCGATCTGCACGCCGCTTGCGCCGGAGGCCAGCAGCAGCACGGTGTCGTTGGTCGAAGTGTCGCCGTCCACGGAGATGCGGTTGAAGCTGACCTCGATGGCAGGACCGAGATAGTCGTTCAAATCAGCCGGCTCGATGGCCGCGTCGGTCAGGATGTAAACCAGCATCGTGGCGTGAGGCACCAGCTGCGGGATGAATCATGCCGGCGCCTTTGCCGAAGGCGGCAATGCGGACCTCGTGCGCCAGGCCATCGCGGCCGGTCGACTTCGAGGCGCGCGAAGGCGATCTTCTCCACCGGTATCGGTGGTCAGGATGGCCTGGGCAGCCTGGTGGAAATGGCTCGTGTTCGGCGCCGAGCGACGCGGCAACCGCGGGCAACACCGCAATCAGCTTCTCCGCCGGCAGCGGCACGCCGATGATCCCTGTCGACGATGGAAAGACCTCTTCCGCCCGGCAGCCGAAAGCGCGCGCAGCCGCTTCGCACGTGGCGCGGGCGGCTTCGAGGCCTGCTTCGCCAGCGGCACAGTTGGCATTGCCCGCGTTGATGGCCACAACGCGCACGCGGCCGCCGGTTGCGCTCAGATGCTCCTTGTCAAGCAGCAGGGGCGCGGCGATCACGCGGTTCGCGGTAAAGGCCGCAGCAGCGCTGGCCGGCGCGTCCGCCACGATGAGGGCGAAGTCAGGGCGTCCGCTGGCCTTCAGGCCGGCCTTGGTGGCGGCAAAGCGGAAGCCGCGAGGGATGAGAAAAGACGATAGGTCGCTCATGGACTTAACCCATTTAATCTAGCAGGTGGGCGAAGCGCGAGCCAACGATTGACAGCGAGGGGCTGTGACGGAGAATCCAGAGCCGGAAAGTTTTCTTGAGATGAGCGAGGTGAATGTCGCGCGCGGCGATCGAGTCGTTCTGCACAACGTGAACCTCAGCATCCGCGCCGGGGAACACGTGGCGATTCTGGGGCCGAACGGATGCGGGAAATCCACGCTGATCCTGACCATGACGTGCCAGCTCTATCCCATCGTCCGGCCGGGAATGCGGGTGCGAATCTTCGGGCGCGAGCGCTGGGATCTGACTGAGCTGCGGCGGCATTTTGGCGTGGTCAGCGCCGGGCCCACGGGAACCGAGTTGCCGGGCGAACGGACGGCCGTCACCTGTGGGCTCGACGCGGTGATCGCAGGCTTCTTTTCCGCTTCGACGCTGTGGCCCAATCTGCATGTGACCGAAGAGATGCGCGTGCAGGCCAGCGAGGCGCTGGAACGCATGGAGGCCACGCGGCTGGCCGCGCAATTGGTGGGCGCCATGTCGGCCGGAGAGAAGCGGCGGATTTTGATCGCGCGGGCACTGGTGCACCGGCCACGGCAACTCTTGCTCGACGAGCCCTCCAACGCGCTCGACCTGGCGGCGCAAAGGGAGTTGCGCGAGACGCTGCGCGGGCTTGCCCGGGAGGGCACGGGGCTGGTGATGGTGACGCACCACCTGGGCGACATTCTGCCGGAGATCGAGCGCGTCATCCTCATGCGCGACGGGTGCATCGTAGCCGACGGTCCGCGGGAAGAGCTACTGACCGAGGAGCGACTGAGCGAGCTCTTCCATGCGCCGGTCCGCATCGGGCGCGATGCGGAGTGGTTGCACAGCTGGTGAAAAGACAGGGATCAGAATCCAAGATGCTGTGGAATCGGGAATACTGACAGGAGTTTTTGTGGAAGCAACGAGTCATGGTCCGCGATGGAAGACCCTGCTGGCCTTCGGGATTATCTATTTTGTGTGGGGGTCAACTTTCTTCGCCATTCGCGTGGGTGTCGGGGAAGTTCCGCCATTTCTTTTTTGCGCCATGCGATTCCTGGCGGCGGGACTCCTGGTTTATGGCTGGGCGATCGCGCGAGGAGAGCGGAACCCGAGCGGGCGGCAGTGGATATCGGTGTTTCTGCTGGCGTTTCTCATATTCGCTGTCGACTATGGACTGCTGTTTTGGGCAGAGCAACGCGTGCCTTCGGGCATCGCGGCGGTTATGCTGGCGACGATTCCGGCGTTCATGGCGCTGGCGGAAATTGCGATACTGCGAACGCAAAGGCTCACGGCGAGGCTCGCCGCGGCGTTGCTGACGGGAATGGCGGGAGTGGCAATACTGATGATCCGGCCAATTGATCTCGAAAGGCTGGGCGCCCTGGGAAGCCTGGGTAAGTTAGGCGGTGCGCCGATCGATACGGCAGGCGCCGTGGCGCTGATCATTGGGGCGCTGAGTTGGTCGGTCGCATCGGCGCTATCGCGCAAGCTCCCGCTTCCCGCGTCGAAGGTGATGAGTTCTGGAGCGCAGATGCTTGCCGGCGGAGTAATGCTGGCTGCGATTGCCGCAGCGCGCGGAGAACTGGCCGAATTCCACGCCCGCGACGTGTCGGGCGCGGCGTGGTTCGCATTGCTCTACCTGATTTTTTTGGGCTCGATTGCCGGATTCACGGCGTACGTGTGGCTGCTGCATCACGAATCGCCGACGAAGGTGGGAACCTATGCCTACGTGAACCCGGTGGTGGCCGTGGTGCTGGGCTACTTCCTGGGCGGGGAGGCGCTTGGCGCGCGAACGGTGGTGGGCGGATTGTGTGTGCTGACGAGCGTAGTGGCGATCACGACTGCGCGCGCCAAGAGCCCGCCAGTTGCACTGGCCTCGGAAGAGGTCAAGTAGACTCGCGTTTGCTGGTCACTGTTATGGGACGCATCCGGATTAAGGCCTGATCGGGAATTGTGCAGTGACTTCCTGACCCGCGATAAAGACGCGCGGGAGCGCTGGAGTGGCGATGAAGTAAGCAAGCTCGCGGTAGTCGGCGAACTCGTGAATGAGAAGATCGGCCTGCTTGCCGGCTTCTAAAGAGCCTATGCTGTCGCCAAGGCCGAGGCTCCATGCAGCATTCACGGTGGCCGCGGTGAGCGCTTCGGCCGGTGTGAGCGCCATGTTCAGGCAGGCCAGCGAGAGAATGAACGGCATGGAATTAATCGGCGAAGAGCCGGGGTTGAAGTCGGTTGCCAGCACAAGGGCCAAGCCCCGCTCCACCATGGCGCGGGCAGGCGGATAAGCGGTGCGCGCGAGCGCAAACACCGAACCGGGAAGCAACACCGGCTGCACTTGGGCGGCACGCAGCGCGTCCAGCGCCTCCGTGGTCGCGGTTTCAAGATGATCCGCGGTGCGTGCGCGCAGCTCGGCGGCCAGAGCCGCTCCTGTGCCGGGGCGAAACTGCTCGGCGTGCAGGCGCAGATCCAGGCCGTGAGCGCGCGCGGCCTCGAGGACGGTGCGCGCCTCTTCGACCGTGAAGGCGTGGTCGTCCAAGAATACGTCGCAGAAACGCGCCAGCTTCAGGGTTGCGACCTCGGGAATCAGCTCTTCCGCGATCCAGCGAACGTACTCCGCGCGGCGGCCGGCGAATTCCGGAGGAACCGTGTGCGCCGCCAGCAGCGTGGGCACCACTTGCGCGGGGCCCTCGCTGTCGAGTCGCTTCATCACGCGGAGCATGCGCAGCTCCGTCTCGCGGTCGAGACCGTAGCCGGACTTGGCTTCGATGGTCGTTGTGCCGGAGCGAAGCATCCAGTCGCAATGACGGCGCGACTCGGCCAATAATTCTTCTTCAGTAGCGGCGCGCGTGGCCCTCACCGTGCTCAGAATGCCTCCGCCGGCCGCGGCGATCTGCTGATAAGTGGCGCCGGCAATGCGCTGCTCGAACTCGGCGGCGCGATTGCCCGCAAACACAAGGTGCGTGTGCGCATCCACGAAGCCCGGCGTGACGCAGCGGCCCTGCGCATCGATCACGATTGCATCGAGCGGAATTTTGGACTTGAGCTCCGAATAGGGTGCGGCGGCAACGATGCGGCCGTCTTCAATGAGCAGCGCCGCATTCCCAATGAGGCCCAGCTCACGCAGTTCCGGACCCACGCGCGGGCGATCCGGCCCCGCCAGCGTGACGAGCTGGCCGATATTGACGATTGCGAGCGAACTGGTCACGGTTAAATTCTCCGCCATGGGAATAGAAATGCCATTTTCGCGCGCGGTCCGCTGCGCCAGCTCGTAGCCCGCGTCGGCGTGGCGCGCAACGCCCAGGCCCGGATCGTTGTTCAGCACGCGCGCGATCTTGCGTGCAGCCATCTCGGTGCCATCGGCGACCGTCACCTGCCCGGCGTGCAGCGAATAGCCCATCCCCACGCCGCCGCCGTGATGAAAGCTCACCCACGTCGCGCCCGAGGCGGTGTTGAGCAGCGCATTCAGGATCGGCCAGTCGGCAACCGCATCCGAGCCGTCCAGCATCTTTTCCGTCTCGCGATAGGGGCTGGCCACAGAGCCGGTGTCAAGATGGTCGCGGCCCATGGCGACGGGCGCCGAGATCTCGCCCTTGCGCACCAGTTCGTTGATCGCCTCGCCCATGCGTGCACGCTCGCCGTAGCCCAGCCAGCAGATGCGCGCCGGCAATCCCTGAAAGGCGAAACGGCCCCGCGCCAGATTGAGCCAGCGCGTGAGAATCTCGTTGTCGGGGAAAAGCTCGAGCGCCAGCTCGTCGGTGCGGTCGATGTCCTTGGGATCGCCCGAGAGCGCCACCCAGCGAAACGGCCCCTGTGCCTGTGCAGAAGAGCGGGCGAATGTACTCCGGCACAAAGCCCGGAATCAGAAACGCGTCCGCGCATCCGGCGTCGAAGGCGAAGCGGCGAATATTGTTGCCGTAGTCGAACGTAACCGCGCCGGCGCGTTGCAAAGCCAGCATCGCGTCCACGTGAACCACCATGGTGGCCGTCGACGCGGCGCACGTACTCGCTCGGGTCGCGCCGGCGCAGCTCGGCAGCCTGGTCCAGCGTAAGCCCCTGCGGAACGTAGCCATTCAGCGGATCGTGCGCGCTGGTCTGGTCGGTCACCACGTCCACCTCCACGCCGCGGCGCACAATCTCCGGCAGCACGTCGGCGCAGTTGCCGACCAGGCCGACGGAAAGCGCTCGGCCCTCGCGCCGAGCCTCTTCGCACAAGCGCAGCGCCTCGTCCAGGTCTTCCGCGATGCAGTCGCAGTAGCGCGTCGCCACGCGGCGCTCGATGCGGCTGCGGTCTACTTCGACCACCAGCGCTACGCCGCCGTTCAGCGTGACCGACAAGCGGCTGCGCGCCACCCATGCCGCCCATGCCGCCTGTCACCACCAGCTTGCCCTTCAGCGAGCCTGACCCGCTTGTCCCGGCAAAATGCCGCTCGGCCAGCGCAGCGAAGGTCTGGAACGTGCCCTGCAGAATGCCTTGCGTGCCGATGTAAATCCAGCTCCCCGCGGTCATCTGGCCGTACATCATCAGGCCCTTGCGGTCGAGCTCGTTGAAGTGCTCCCAGGTGGCCCACTTGCCCACCAGGTTTGAGTTGGCGATGAGCACGCGCGGAGCCATCTCATGCGTGGGAAACACCGCGACCGGCTTGCCCGACTGCACCAGCAGCGTCTCCTCGTTGCCCAGCCGCTCCAGTTCGCGCACGATGGCGTGGAAGCACTCCCAGTTGCGCGCCGCCTTGCCGATGCCGCCGTAGACCACCAGATCGGCGGGCCGCTCGGCATTCTCCGGATCGAGGTTGTTCATCAGGCAGCGCAGCGCCGCCTCCTGCTGCCATCCCTTGCAGCGCAATGCGGTGCCGCGCGGCGCGCGAACGATAGGAGCTGCCATGGTCGCCATACGCCCCTCCCTATGGAAGACCGCGACTGGCCGGAATGAGCAGCTTTGTCGCGGATATGAAAGCCGCTACATAGAATACTCCCGAAGGATGGGCGGGTGCTGAGGACCGAATGTACCTGGGAAAAATTTGCGAGTTGCCGACGCGCTGGCTACAATCGGGCGGACGGGCCAACTGCTCCGGGAATGATCGCAATGGATCTCACCGGCCCTGTTAGCTTCCATGCAAAAAAGCCTGCGGACCTGACGCAAAAACAGGTATTGTATCTGAATACGAAGGCTTGCAGGTTCCGGCTTCCCCATGGAAGAACAGGTAAAGAAGGCAGAGCTCGGCGTTAAAAAGGCATGGCCTCTCTTCATGAGTTGGGTCGGTAGCGCAACTGCGATTATCGGCCTCTTCGCCAGCATCGCCGCGGGCGTCGCCTGGTTTGTGAACCACCATGAAAAGAAGACAGAACGGCAGACAAAAATCGCTCTCGCGCAAACTCAGGCAAAGCAGGGAGAGTATGAGGCCTCAGTCCGAACCTACGCGGACATCCTTAAAGCGGATCCCACGGACCGTTCCGTTCTCTCCCAGCAGGTGGATGCGACCATGTTGTGGGTCGAGGACTTTCACATTCTTGCCGGGGAGGGCCAGAATGCAGCCGATCTCGCCGCGCCGGAACTGGACGAGATATTTGCCGTACTCGACGCCGGACTGGCTCGAACCAAAGGATCGCAAGCAGCAGACGTGCAGGCCCATCTTGGCTGGGCGCACTGGCTCAACCAGCACATCGCGGAAAGGGAGTTCGGTACAGCCGCGGAACAGAATCTTCGCGCCGCGCTGGCAACAGACCCTTTGAATGTGTACGCGAATGCGATGCTCGGCAACTGGATGCTCCAGAACGGAGGAGACTTCACCCAGGCAATTCGCTATCTCCACATCGCTGTCTCCAGCGGCAAGGCGCGCCCCTACGTACGCGAGCTACAGCTCGGCGGGCTTATCTATCTCGACAAACCTGGAGCAAGAGCCGAGCTAATCAAAGTTGCACACGACATGCGAAAATCCGGCGAGAGCCTTGATGAGGGGGACAAGAGACGCATCCTGAGCTTTTGCTTTGACCCTATTGTTACGGATCACGGGGAACTCGTGGAGTCCCTGTCGGCCGTTCCTGCCGATGAAGCCTGGAATACCTATCTGTGGCTGGACGACACTCCAAAAGAGGGGTGGGACGAAAAGGCGCAACTCATGGTCCGGGATTTTATCCAGGCCAATCTTCTGGAAATCTCAGGCCAGCGACAGGAGTCCCTGGCGAAATATCGCTCGCTCTTGCAGGAGATGGGAAATAGCGGGAACACCATGGAGACTGCGGTTCGCGCAGCCATCGTACGGCTATCCCGCAGTTAGATGCTGCATCGCCGCGCAGGCCTGATTAGAAGCTGTAAGAGCCGTGGCCGGAAGCGAATCGTCAGAGGATATTCATCCCGCCCGTCAAATCGAAGCCGGTCAATGACCAAATAGCAACCTGGCCGACAGCCGCCTGTCCGGTTGCCCTTATCAACCTGCGAATCGTATCCTTTTCCCCGTGCCCAACACGTTAGTTGAATGCGTACCGAATTTTTCCGAGGGCCGCGACGCGGCCAAAGTCGATGCCATCGTCGAAGCCATGAAGCTGCCCGGGGTCTACGTGCTCGATCGCGAGATGGATGCCGATCACAACCGCTCGGTGATTACGCTCGCAGGCGAGCGTGAGGCCATTCAGGAGGCGGCGATTCGCGGCGTTGGCAAGGCCGCAGAACTGATCGACCTCACGCATCACCAGGGCGCGCACCCGCGCCTGGGAGCGGCCGATGTGGTCCCATTCATTCCCATCGACGGCGTCACTCTTGAGGATTGCGTGGCCATGGCGCGGCACGCGGGCGCGGAAATCTGGAAGCGCTACCAGGTCCCGGTTTATTTGTACGAAGCCGCCGCCACCACGCCCGAACGCCGGAACCTCGAAAACATCCGCCGCGGCCAGTTCGAAGGGGTGCGCGATGAGATTGCCGCTAATCCGGCGCGCCGGCCCGACTTCGGCGAGGCACGCCTGCATCCCACGGCCGGCGCCACCGTGGTGGGCGCGCGCAAATTTCTGATAGCCTACAACATTTTCCTCAACACGCCCGACGTGGCTATCGCCAAAAGCATCGCCAAGGCAGTGCGCTTTTCCTCGGGCGGGATGCGCTTTGTGAAGGCATCGGGTTTCCATGTGCGCGGTTTGGCGCAGGTTTCAATGAACCTCACCGATTTCGAGCAGACGCCGGTGCATCGCGTTTTTGAACTTGTCAAGCGGGAGGCCGCGCGCTATGGCGTTCTGCCCGTTTCGAGCGAGCTTGTCGGCCTCATCCCCAAGCGTGCCGTGGAGCAGACCGCCGAGTGGTTCCTGCAGTTGGAGAACTTCGATTCCTCGCTCATCCTGGAGAATCGCCTTGCCGCGGTGGTTAGCGGCAAGGTGGCCGTGGGAGGCTTGCGCGCAGGGGCGGCCCCGAGCGCTGGGGTTGCCCTCTTTATCGAGCAACTGGCCGCGCCCACTGCGGTTCCCGGCGGAGGCAGCGCCGCTGCCGCCAGCGCCGCCATGGCCGCTGGGTTGGCCGGCATGGTTGCGTCCATGTCGCGCGGCAAGAAAGCGTACGCGCAATACGAGAGCCAGTTGAGCGAGTCGCTCGCCCGGCTCGCGGTGCTGCGCGAGGAGTTGAAATCGGCGATCGACGCGGACGCCGAAGCTTACAACGCCGTCTTGAAGGCATACAAATCGGCAAAAGAATCTGCCGGCGGCGAACATGTGATTGCTGCCGGGTTGCAGCAGGCGGCCGTTGTGCCGCTTGGCGTGGCCGAAAGAGCGGCCGAGGTGGCGCGCATCGCCACGGCACTGAAACCGATCACCAATCCCAAGATGAAATCCGACCTCGCGGCCGCGATCGCACTGGCAAACGCAGCCATCGCGGCGGCGATTGCCAATGTCGAGATCAATCTTGAGTCGATTAAGCCCGACTCGGTCGAGGGCGAAGCATTTGTTATGATGGCGCGGGGCCGCGCTGCCGCGCTGAAGGCGGAGGCTGCGCTATGAATTCCTCATCGCCGCTCTGGCTCTCAGGGCAAAATCTCTCGCTCGAAGAGATCGATAGCGTAGCTCGCGGCCTCAAAAGAGTTGGTCTCAATCCATCCTCTCTGGCGCGCGTTGATGCCGCCCGCCAGACGGTCGAGAACATCCTTAAGAAAGAAGAAGCCGTCTACGGCGTCAATACCGGCTTCGGCAAGCTCTCCGACGTGCGCATTCCGGCGAACCGCCTGCGCGACTTGCAGGTGAACCTGGTGCGAAGCCATTCGAGCGGCCTGGGCAAGCCCCTTTCCGACGCCGAAGTGCGGGCCATGCTCCTGCTGCGCGCAAACGTCCTCGCCAAAGGCTTCAGCGGAGTTCGCAGAGAGACCATCGAGATGCTGATCGGCCTGCTCAACGCAGGCATTCATCCCGTTGTGCCGGAAAAGGGTTCTGTGGGAGCGAGCGGCGATCTTGCGCCACTGGCGCATCTTGCGCTGGTTCTCATGGGTGAAGGAGAAGCGTTCTATCGCGGAGAGCGCATCGGCGGCGGTGAGGCGCTGCGCCGCGCCGAGCTGGCTCCGCTGCGGTTGGAAGCGAAGGAAGGTCTTGCGCTGCTGAACGGCACGCAGGCAATGACTGCGGTTGCTTCGCTGGCGCTCTACGATGCGCAGCGTCTTGTCCGTCTGGCCGATGTTGCCGGCGCCATGTCGCTGGAGGCGCTGCGTGGCACGCCCGTGGCCTTCGATCCCCGCATCCAGGATGCGCGGCCCCATCGCGGCCAGGCAGCCGCGGCCCGGCATCTGACGGCATTGCTCGAACGCAGCGAGATCCGCGAATCTCACCGCGCCAATGACTCGCGCATTCAGGATGCCTACAGTCTGCGCTGTATGCCGCAGGTGCATGGCGCGGTACGGGATGTGCTCGACCATGTAACTGCAATCGTGGAGACTGAAACCGGCTCCGCCACCGACAATCCGCTCGTCTTTGCCGCCAGCGGCGAAGTGCTCTCCGGCGGCAACTTCCACGGCGCGCCGCTCGCCTATGCGTTTGACTACGCCGCCATCGCGCTCACCGATCTTGCCGGCATGTGCGAGCGCCGCATCGACCGGCTCATCAATCCCGACATCAATGAGGGCCTGCCGCCGTTTCTATCGAGTGAGGCGGGCTTGTCGTCGGGGTACATGATCGCGCACGTGGCCGCCGTCGCGCTTCTGAATGAATGCAAGGTGCTGGCGCATCCGGCCAGCGCGGACAGCGTGCCTACTTCCGGCGGCAAGGAAGACCACGTTTCGATGGGAATGACCGCTGCGCTCAAGCTCAGGCAGATTGTGGAGAACGTGGAGCACATCCTTGCCATCGAACTTCTCTGCGCCGCACAGGGGTTGGATTACCGTAAACCGCTCAAGCCGGGCAAGCAGATTGAGCAGATCCTCAACGTGATCCGTACGATCGTCCCTCGCCTCGAGGCAGACCGGCCTCCGTCGAACGACATCAACCAACTGGTTCTGGCAATCCGCGAGGGCAAGTTCGGCGAACACGCTTAACTGCCCGATCAGAAGTCAGGGCGAGCCGTGCAATGTTGACGGCAACCCTGGCATTTATGGGATCTGTGGTAACCTATCCCGTAAGTTAAAGGTGGCAAAGGGGGCCCAAACGTTCGATCCCCACCAGCTGCCCCAACACGCCATTCAAGGCGCATGGACTCGCGAGGGTCCGGTTGTCCCCGCCTGCCGGGCGGATCTCAGTGATGCCAGCCAGCCCTTCGTTCGAGCCGCCTGCAGAACTTCCCGTAGGCCTGACCTCGTTTGAGCCCCATCCCTGGCTCACCAGCGGCCATCTTCAAACCATCGTCGGCAACTTTCTTCCCCGTCCCGCATTTCGCCTCGCCACCGTCGCCGAAACTGTCGAAGTCGATCCCGCCGACGCGAGCCGCGTTCTCTGCCACTGCCATTGGCAGCCTGAAGCGGTGCGCGCCGCGCGGCTCACGGCGGTACTCGTGCACGGCCTCGAGGGTTCGTCCGATTCCCGCTACATGCTAGGCATCGCAACGCGCGCCTGGGCGGCAGGCATGAACGTCGTCCGCATGAACATGCGCAACTGCGGCGGGTCTGATGCGCTGACGCCCACGCTCTATCACTCCGGCCGCTCGGCTGACGTGGGCGCTGTGGTCCGCCACTTCACCGCGCGCTTCGGCCTGGAGCGCGTTGCGCTGGTCGGCTACTCCATGGGCGGCAATCTGGTGCTCAAGCTCGCCGGCGAGTGGGGCTCGCAGGCGCCTCTCGCCGCTGTCGCCACTGTTTGCCCGGCCATCGATCTGGCTGCCGGCGCCGACGCTCTGCACGAACCCGCCAACCGCGTCTACGAGTGGCATTTTCTGCGCAATCTGATGCGCCGCCTCCGTCACAAAGCCGAGCACTTTCCCGCTGTCTATCAAATCGGCGGAATCGGCCCCATCCGCTCCATCCGCGAGTTCGACCAGGAATTCGTCGCGCGCTATTGCGGCTTCAGCTCGGCCGACGATTACTACTACCGCGCCGCCAGCGCCCGCGTCGTCGACCGCATCGCCGTTCCCACGCTCATTCTCTGTGCTCAGGACGATCCCTTTATCCGCCTCTCTCCTGAAACCCGCGCCCGGCTCCTCGCCAATCCGCACATTACATTTGTCGAGTCGCGCCACGGCGGCCATTGCGCCTTCCTGAGCCGCCGCTCTGCCGGTGACATTCACTGGGCTGAGGCCACGGTCGTCCGTTACCTTCAGGCCGCAGGAGATGCACTTCCCGCCGCCGCTCCCTCCGAATCAGTCACTTCGCAGCTACAATGAAGATCGTGGGCGAGTAGCTCAATCGGATAGAGCACCGGCCTTCTAAGCCGGGGGTTGTGGGTTCGATTCCCGCCTCGCCTACCACATCTGAGTGTAGTCGGCTGGCTCGAGGCTGAAATCACAGAGTGGCTCACCAGCCGCATCACTCCCGTTGCTGATCTGCCGCGACGGCACGATCATCGATGGATACAAGCGGTGGATGATTGCCAGAGAGCTCGGCCACCAGACGCTGATGTGCACGGTACTCGACAAGTCAGAGGAAGATGCCCCTCGGCTGATCCTTGACAACGCCCGTTCCAGGAACTACCTGAACGCGTTCTGCTGTTACGCTTTGGCCCTTACTCAGGTGGAGCCCCTTGCCGCACAGGCGAGGGAGAATCGGGTGCTGGGTGGCAGGAAGAAGCAGTTGGCAAAATTGCCGAAGGATCAGAAGATCGATGTTCGCAAAGAGGCGGCACTGCTGGCAGGCCGCGGGGAACGCAACGTCGACAAAGTCCGACTCGTCCTCGAGCATGGTATCGACCGGTTGAACACTGTGGCACGCGAAGGAACCATTTCAATCAACGCGGCGGCGAAGCTGACCGAGAAGGACGAGGATGGGGCTCCCACAGTGCCCGCAAGGGACGCGGCCGGGATAGCGACGGCACTCGATGCAATCGCCGAGGCAATCATCACAGGACAGCGCTCAGGAGTAACTCGCGCGAACTCGACCGATGGCTGTGTGCCGCGGTCGACATCTTCACCAAAAGCTCACCTAAGGGCCGTCAGCAATCCAGCCTAAAACGTATACGAGGCCCCAATCAGCGGAACAGGTTCATTTCGCAGCCCGTTATGACTTAGCGAAAATAGAGCATTGCCACTTATCAGGAGCTGCTTAAAGGGCTTGTATTTTAGGCCGCCGGAAGCTTGAAGGGTCGGGAACGAACCGCTTGAAATACCAACTGTCGTCACTGGAACAGGAGTCGGGACAAGACTCGTTGCTATCGGAGTAATACTCGCGGGCTGGAGACGCAAAGCTTGATGAACATACTCCCCGAGGATATCTCCGGCAACCGTAATCCTCTTAGTCGCACCAACATCTGCACCTATGTCATAAAAAAAGTTGCTGGGCAGGTTCGCTCTTGTGCCAGGCGTCGAGCCTCCGATGATTGAGCTGCCATTCCACTGGTAGGCAACATTGACGTGAGGAGCAAAGCGGCCTGAACGAGATATTGCGGCAAAGGGCTTCACCCCGGTTGCACCTGTTCCAAGGAAGTTGAGCGCGTCACCAGAAGGTATTCGAACGTCGGTACCAGCGGCGAATCTGATCTTCTCTCCCCTAAAGATCTGAAATTTTCCCCTGAATACGATGTCCCCCACTCCCATTGCGGTCCCGCGGAGCGACTTGGAAGTGAACTGGACGAGGGCTCCATTTCCACCGCTCGGGCTAAAGGCCTCAGGCGTCGAACAGTAGGGCGGAGTGCAACTCAATCCGGCGATTCCGAGTCTTGCGTTGTTGATCGGGACCGCAACGGAGACATCAATGCGGCTCGTAATCCCGAAAGTTCCGAAGACCGCATATTGATTGATCTTGGGATCAATTCGATTCTTCGTCGCAATTGGACCGCAGGTGCCGTATGTTGTTTCGCAGGCAGTGAAAAGAATAGGAATCTTGTTGAGATTAACACTGTCGATACTCGAGAAAGAGAAGTGTTGATAAGTGAATGCCAGGAAAAGTTTGTGAGCTCCGAGTGTTTCTCCACGGTCGACGAGAACCGGACCGAATGTCTCGGTTCCGGAGGCCACGGGAACCCCGACCCTAGGATCAAGTGTGTAGATGATACCTGACGCCGGCGATGCTAGCGGAACCAGCCCCAACTGGCTGCCTAAAGTTGACAACACCGCGGTGAACGGATCCGGATTCGGATTGGCGTACAAGTTTGGTGTCAGGCAATACAATGTTCCCGCGTGACTTGAGCAGAAATTCGCGCTCGACTGTCCCCGTGTCTGAAGACAGCAACCGATCATCACGATAAGAGCTACTACCAGTCTTCTTGGCATTCATCACCCTCAAAGAACGAAATCGCGGCTTGATTGCTGACAGCTCTCTGCGGCACAGCGGTCAATTGACTACTAGTGGCAGCGTGGTCACAACTGAAGGAGTAGGCGTAATTTGCCCGGCGGGCACGTTTGATGTCCCCATCAGGCTAATCGCCCAGCTGCCCGGCGGCGTGGCAAGTTCGTTCGGGAATTGATTTGTTCCGAAAGATCCGCTTGTGCCACAAGCGATCAGGCCACTCGAGATCAAGATCGAGAGCACAACGAGAGCAAAGTACCTTATCAGCCTCTTCCGGAATTTGGCGCCACGCAACCCGAACAGGAACAGGCCAACGAGCGGTACCAGGCCTGCCAGCATGGCGCCATTTCCTTTCTGTAACGACGAAACGCCATTCCCGGTTGTGGTGACCTGAACCATAATGCTCGTGCCGCCGACGGGGAGAGGATTGACGCTAAAGGCGCAGGCCGTACCATTGGGGAGGGTTAGACAACTCAGCTTCTCCCCGTACAATGGGTCTCCAGTCCCCGCATTGAGCGTCACGGTGTACTGCGCTTTTCCACCGGGCGCTACCGTGACAGACGCTGGTGTGGAGGCTGAGGGAGGCAAGAAGATGACCGCCTTGATGCTCGCAGTCGCGGTCGTTGGCGTACCGTTGGCCAACAATGCGGTTGCGGTGATCGTGTCTGTCTGCCATGACGCTAGAGTGGTCGGAGCCGTATAGGTTCCGGTCGGGCTAATGGTGCCGCAAGGTCCACCGCTGCATCCTGTGCTGCCCGCAAGCGTCCACTGCACGCCAAGATTCAACTGCCCACTAGCAGTCGCGGAGAACGCTTGACTCTGACCAACTTCAATCGAGAACTGCCCTCCTACGACGGATGGAGCGATCGAAATGGTTACCGGGTTATTTACAGTTATCTGGGCCGAAGCTGACTTGGTAGGGTCTGCCTTTGACGTTGCCGTAACTGTATCCACCGATCCGAAATTGGTTATCGTGGCGCTGGGAGGCGTATACAAACCGGTGGCACTCAAAGTTCCGCAAGGCGCACCGCTGCAACCAGTTCCAGAAATGCTCCACGTGACCGCTGTATTGGATGGGCCAGTTACTGTTGCAGTGAATTGAATTGGATTCGACAGCGTTGTAGTCACGGTCGCTGACGTTGGGCTGATCGATACGCTTATCGGGAGCGGCGTGACAGTAATGACCGATTGGCCGCTTTGTGTCGGCTCTGCCACAGATGTTGCTGTCACAGTATCGTTGATGGATGCCGAGGATGGCAGTTTCGCGGGTGGTGTGTAAATAGTCGACGCACTTGGCCCCGGCGTATTAATGGAACCGCAGGGATTCCCACCGCAGCCCGCTCCCGAAAGCTGCCATGTGACATTCTGGTTTTGACTTGGAACAACTGGAGATAACTGTGCCGAGACTGTGAACGCCGCGCTGGACGCCTGCACCGAGGTCGTGCCAGGAGTGAGCGTGACGGTCGCCGGGTTGTATAGGTTGACTTGCACCGAGGCAAATTTCGTCGCGTCGGCCTGGGAGGTCGCAGTCACAGTATCCGTCGCAGTGGCATTGGGCATCTTGACGCTGGGAGCCGTATATACGCCAGTGGTGGCGTTCACGGTCCCGCAGGGATTTCCACCGCAACCACCCCCTGAAATGCTCCATGTGACAGCTAAATTCGACGGACCGGTCACTGTCGCGGTGAATGGGATCTGCTGAACCGGCGGTAACGTGACGATCACCGGCGGAGGCGATGCCGGGCTAATCGATACGCCAACTGGAAGAGGGGTAACAGTAATCAACGACGAGAAAGTGAATGCCGGTAGTGCCACAGTTGTTGCAGTCAAGGTGACAACAAGTGGGGCAGAGGTGGGCAGCGCTGCTGGCGGCGTGTAAATGTAGGTGCCAACAGTACCTGTCGCACTGACCGTCCCGCAGGACGGCATGCCACTGCAACCGGGTCCGCCGGTACCTGACAGTTGCCACGTGACATTCAGGCTGGGGACCGTTGTGAGCGTAACTCCGGTTGTATTGCCGGCCTGCACGGAGGCCGTGGCGGGAGTGAGGGACGGGTTATTAAGCGTCAGCGTAGTGGTTTGGGTTTGCGAGGTTAGCGTTGGGTCTACAGTGTCCCCAGACGCCGGGGCCGCCGATGCGGTCGCAGCAACCGTAACCATCTCGGAAGCGGAGCCTATCGGTGAAGTGGGTGTCGTGTACGTAGCCGTGGCGGTCCCACTGCTACTTTCAGAGCTAAGGGTATTTCCGGTGCTAGCGATGGTGCCGCACTGCGGAGCGCAGGGATTTCCCGAAAGCAAGAGCTTCCAAGTGACAGTTGTATCCGTTGGGCCAGTCACTGGCGCACTGAATGTGACCGTCGTCGGACTCGGCTGGGCAGTCGTGGTCTGCGAAGACGGAGTGATCGAAGATAGAGTGACCGATGGCGGTTTCACTGTGATTGAATCGCTTACTGTCTGATCTGCAGTAGTCGTCGCGGCCAGTGTAACTGCAAGCGGCGTCGCATTGGGCAGCGTTGCTGGCGGCGCGTAGGTAATGGAGGTTGCCGTCGTGCTGTACGCCCCGCACGACGTACCGCTGCAACCCGGTCCGGCCCCTGCCACCTCAGTCCCTGAGACTTGCCACGTGACATCCAAATTCGCATTGACTGTATCCGGCGTGCTAGTAGTCCCGGCCGTCACGGGTGCAAGCGTCGAGGGGCTCAACATGAGCTGAGGCAAAACGGTAAAGGTGAGTGAATTTGATAGAGTTGTCGGGGTCCCTGAACAGGGTGGTTGGGTAGGCGATGTAGGCAAAAACCCGGGATCATCAACAGAAGCTGCAGTAATTTGAATGTTTTGCAGTTGAGTGGTAAGGCCCGGGGGCGCGGTGTACGTACCCCCAGATATCGTTCCTGTCTGCGCTGTACCATTCAGGATGCTGTTCACATACCAGCACACGTTGTTATTCGGCACGAGGCTATTGCTGGAAAAGTTATAGGTCACATCGCCGCACACCGTAGCGGAGGGCGAGAAGGTTGCAGGCGCTTGAGTTGATTCGATAGTGCTGCACGTGGCACTTGCAGTTGGCCCGGAAAAGGGGCACGCCAGTGCCGGGTTGGTGTAATTGCCGCAGCTTGGCGCCGTCACATTCACTGCGAGCGCCTGGACGTTGATAGTGGGAAACACCGAGGCGCCGGTGGTGCCATTGCCCCCAGAGTTTGTCATACTTGCGCTGGGCGCAACGGTCGGGTCTACGCCATAGTTATGGGTGGCTAATGTTGAGGGGTTGTTTAAACCCGTAAGCGTGATACTTGAAAACGCTTTACCATCGCCCCAGTTAACGCTGCCCGCCCCGCTATTGAAGTTCGAAGTACACTCGAGGCTGACAGTAACCACAAGCCCAATTTCAGTCAAGGACTTTGGACAGACGGGCTCGACGATAGAAGGGATCTGGGCCACAAAAGCCGCTTGTGCTTCTGCGGGGCTTAGTCCTGAGGTAGGGAACGAAGTAGGATCTGTAGATGGCATGTCACTGGAGGTCGTACTCCCGGTTACGTATGCGCAGGGAGAACCGAACGCATCCGAGGAGACCAGTGAACAGCCCGATGAACTGTCGAGGGCTATCGCCGAGGCACCAGTTTTGCCATCCCCGCCAATGTACGTAAAGTAAAGAAACTGATTTCCGCTTGGATTGATCGCTGTAACGAAGCCGCTGGCGCAGGTTGTGTCGTCGCCAGGCGGGTTGTAATCGCCACATTGAGGCTCGATTGAGTTGGTACTAAGACTGAGTAAATTGGGATCGATTGAACCGATCGTTGAGGGAAACGAGGTTGTCGCCGGAGTCGCAATGCTGCCGGCAATATAGGTGTTCCCATTCGCATCGACGGCAACCCCATAACCCGCCTCTTCTAACCCGCCTAGAAACGTCGAGTAAACAAGGTTTGCTCCCGAGGGCGCCAGCTTTGATATGAAAGCTACGCCGGATGCACCGGTCGGGTATGCAGGCTGTAACGCATTGAGAGTCGGGAAATCGGTGCTATTCGTGGCCCCAGTAACTATGACATTTCCCGAGGCATCAACAGCGATTGCGTTCCCCCCGTCACCGCCGCCACTACCGCCGAGGTATGTAGAAAAAATGAGCTGAGTGCCCGTATTGTTGAGCTCCGCCACGAACGCATTGCTGCCGGCCCCTCTATTTGCCGGCTGAATTGGATTTGTCGTCGTCGGGAACGGGGTGGTGCCTGAGTCTATTGCACCACTAAAGGTGGTTCCAGTGGCATACACATTTGGGGGGGTGGCCGTGTCAAGGGCGATACCGAGCCCAATTTCAGTCCCGCCCCCGCCAAGATATGTCCACCAAAGCAGACCACCGCTTGAATTCAGTTCAGCGACGAATGCGTCTGTCGTGCCGCCCCCATAGATAGGCTGGAGAACGTTTATTGTCGGAAAGGCTCCGCTTTCAGTGCTTCCTGTCACATATGCGTTCCCTGCAGGATCGAGCGTAATGGCATTCCCGGAAAGCCCGTCGCTGAATACGCTGTACTCCAGGGACGCCCCATCCGTCGACAGTTCCGTTACGAAGACGGCTGAGCAGGAGGTTTCTGTCCCGTTGCAGCCGGTCGAACCGTCAGTCGTTGGGAAATGATTGCCTGTTCCTACCGCAAGTGTTTGGCCGGTGATGAACGCGTTTCCGCCGCTGCTCACCGCGATTGCATTACCCTCTGATGGGCCGATCGCACCGCCCAGAAAAGTGCTCCACTGTAATTCTCCCGAGATCGATTCGTATTCGCTGACAAAGACGTTGTTGCCTGTGGTATCGATAACCTCCTTACCTGGCTCGGACGTTGTTCCACCATTTGGAAAGCTACTAGCCGTTGAGACTGTTGTGCCGACTACGTAAACATAGGTATCCGTAACCTCCGGGGGGCCTTTGGAAGTTATAACGGGATTCACCGCAATCCCAGCCCCAGAGGTGCTTCCAGTGCCGCCGAGATAGGAAAAAAGCGGGAACGAGCCAAGGCTGGGGCTGAACGAGGGGTCAATCACCAATTCTCTGCCATGATCGTAATTCGGCACAATGAATCCCAGTTTGTGGCCGGCTTTGAGCTGCCACGCTCCGGCGACTTCGATGCGCTTGCCCGCATCGGACATCTGGTAAATGTCCGGCTTTTGCATGCTGAGTTCGCGGGTTCCGCTTCGGAAGGCCACGTCACCGCTGCTATTTAGGTGAAGATCCGTCGCGCCATCCAATGCCAACGCGATCTGGTCTACCGCTACGCCGGGCGCCACCTTCAGGTCGTACCTCGAGCTTCCTGTCGTTTCCGTAGTAAAGGGCGCTGATTCCCGGATAAAGATCTGTGTACAGGACCTTGGAGTAGTTGCTGACATGGGTATGCCACTGCTTCGGATCGTTTCCAATGAGGTAGTTGCTATACCCTTTCTGCAAATCGGTCCCGGAGACCTGTGGCGCCTGATTCGCGCCGACGAAGCTCATGCGGAACGAGGATGATTCGACAGGCCCGGTCGGACGTCCCTTCCCATCCACACGTTGGCTTTGCAATGCGAACACGGCATCCTGATTCGTGAGGTACAGCGTGTAGCCCTGCCCACGAGCTAGGAACTTGACGCGCTTGTCGGTCTGTCCCGCGTTCGCCTCGAAGGCGAGAGGAGTCGCGAAATAACTGGGCGAAGGGACTGCTGCAGCCGTCTTCCCCTGAGCTGTTTTTGGGGTTTCTATATTCCCCAGGGAGTTAATGCCGGCAGGAACAGGGGTTTGCGCGGAGATGCCGACTGCAAAGCATCCCCCGACCAGGAGAGAAGCGATTAAGACGTTCTTCATCACCGATGACCTCAGTTGTTGCGCGGTTCTCTGAACCCAGATCCCGGTTCCTAAGGGCGGAAAGCGGAATGCACGCAGATAGCTTGCGGCTTCGTGATCAGTCAACAAAATCTTATGTGTTTCAAAAAATATCGCTGGACCCGTGCGGAGGCGAACATTAGGTCCTACGATGATCCCAGAAAGGACCCCATAATTGTATGGATCGTTCCTTTGACAGACAACTGGATGCACCAGCCGTTTAAGCAGCAACCCTACAATTGGCGGCAGATTAGCACGGACCAGGAATCGTGTCAACTGAAACTCTCTTCCAATACAAGATGAGCCTGAAGGAAGACTTTGATTCCAATACAAGATGAGCCTGAAGGGTCGGTCATGCTGGGTAGTGAACATCCGCATGGTTCGAGCAGAAGAGTTGAGTTTGGAGGCGATTGGCCGTTTTGTCACGGGCAGCGAGGACATCCGGTTTGAGGCCGAAGACCGCCAGCAGCTCTATGGCTGGGTGGAGAAGGTGTTGGTGGGACGGCAATACGCCCAACAGGGCAAGGCGGCGCGGGGCCTTTTGCGGCGTTACGTCGAGAAGATGACTGGGCTGAGCCGGGCGCAGATAACGCGGCTGATCGCGCGCTACGCGGCCAGCGGGCGGGTGCAGGTGACGGTCTATCGGCGGCGACGCTTCGCCGAACTCTACACACGGGCCGACATCGAGTTGCTGGCCGCGGTTGACGAAGCGCACGAGATGCTGAGCGGCCCGGCCACACGGCGCATTCTGGAGCGCGAGTTCGAGGTCTACAAGCGGCCGGAGTACGCGCGCCTGGCTACGATTTCCGTCGCTCACTTGTACAACCTGCGCCACCACCAGCGCTACCGCGAGCGGCTTCTCAACTACACCAGGACGCGACCCACGGCGGTGTCGATCGGCGAGCGGCGCAAGCCGCAGCCGCAAGGCCAGCCTGGATTTCTGCGCTTGGACACGGTGCATCAGGGCGATCAGCCGAACGGTGGGGAGAAGGGCGTCTATCACATCAACGCCGTCGATGAGGTCACGCAATGGCAGGTGGCCGGCGCCACGCCGCGCATCTCGGAGGCCTATCTGGAGCCGGTTTTGGAGCACATGCTGCGTCAGTTTCCTTTTCGCATCCTCGGCTTCCACTCCGACAACGGCAGCGAGTTCATCAACAAAACCGTCGCCCAACTGCTGGAAAAACTGCGCGTCGAACAGACCAAGAGCCGGCCTCGGCAGAGCGGCGACAATGGCCTGGTGGAGACCAAGAACGGCGCGGTCATTCGCAAACACATCGGCTATGGATACATCGATGCCAGCCACGCAGACCGCATCAACGACTTCTACCAGGAGTACTTGAATCCGTATCTGAACTATCATCGTCCTTGCGCTCAGGCGGACGTGAAGATCGACGAGAAAGGGCGCAAGCGTGTAAGTTACAAGCGCTATCAGACCCCGCTGGAGACCCTGTCGCTGTTGCACAAACCAGGACAATACCTGCGCCGGGGACTGAGTATGAACGCGCTCGAAAGGGTCGCCGCGGCCATCAGCGATACCGATGCGGCGCGGCGGATGCAACAGGCCAAAGCAAAACTGTTCGAGCGCTGGCGGTTGACCGCGTAGGACTGAAGGGAGACACAAAGGGCGGAGGAAATGGCGGTACGTGGAAAGCCCGGAAAACGATAGTACGTGTTTTCCGCCCTTCCCACATACCTTGGAAATCGCTCGAACAAGGCATCGGAACATGAAGGGCATGCGCAGCGATTTCCACATTCCCTCCGCCCCGGCTGCTAGCATGAATCAATTTCAAAACACGAAAGGACAAAACCCGCTTCGCCTACCCTTCGCTACCTTCAGGCTCATCTTTCGATTGGAAAAGACTCTGAAATTGTTGCTAAGAAAACAGGGAAAAAAAGAAACGGTAAAGGCCAAGAGAAATCGTTTATGAAACTGGGATGAAATCAATGATCCAGGCGTCGCCTGTCTTTCTCACGTAGATTTCCTCGGTCCGGGCAGGATTGTCCATGACCTTTCCGTCGGTCACGCTATGAAGGTTCTGCGTACAATTAAGCAGGACTCGGGTGTCCGAGGGCGTCGCCTTGTTGAGATGGAGTTGCATCTCGATCGATTTGGAGGCTCGAAAAAAGTCCTTAATCTTTTTCACTTCATCGGATGGAATGGAAGGCCATAGCGCCTGGATGGCCTTTATGTTTTTTTGATCGTATGCATCCGCATAATGCTCGAGAAGCGACTGGATATCTTTCCGGTCCTGATCTGAGACACCTGCGGGCGTATGCGGTACGGAAGGACTTGGGGGCGGTGGGGGAGGGGGGACCGGGTTCAATTTGGCTGTTACAGACGCCTGCCCGCCGGGTGCGACGTTCACAGTCTGTGAAAACGGCTGATAACCAGCCAGGACTACATCAATCGAATTCTGCCCAGGTTGAACCTTTATCTTCAATGGCGTACCAGCCGAATGCCCGCGAACTTCCTCGTTTATGTGTATCTCGGCTCCTGCGGGAGCCAGCACAACCAAATACGTGTCCGGTAAGGGAGTGGCCGGGACAGCGACCGGAGGATTTGGTGCGGCAACTTTCGTCGCCGGAGTTTCCTGTTTTTCCGCAGACGCGGGAGGCTGCTGCGGACCAGCGGAACTTGGGTTCAACTGGAAACTTACAACGGCGACCTTGTTTGACTCTGCGGTGACTTTTTGGGGTGAACTGTTGTCAAATCCTGCTTTCTGCACCCAGATTTGGTGGGGGCCGATCGATGTTGAAAGTTGGAATTGCCCACTGCGATCGGTTTTGCCGGATTCTGAACCATCAATGAAAATCGAAGCGCCCGGCACGGAAGTTCGAATAATGATTTTGGCATTATTCCCGGCTTCCGGGCTTGGTGAACTGGGCAGTGGTGGGCTCGGCGAGTTTGGCGCTGATGGTATTGGATTGAATGCTATGAAGGGCAACGCAGTGCCAAACCATGGGATCTCCAAAGCCTCCTGTACGGGAGCAAATCCGGAACTTGTCGCGCCCAGAGAATGCTTTCCCACGCGAAGCTTCAACGTGCACGGGCTATTGCAAGACTGGTCGTCCACTTTGATTGTGGCGCCGGGAGGAGTCGTCCTGATTACTACCGTTCGTGGAGCAATGAGATAGACCCCCAAAGCCACAATGCCGATTGCACAAACCGCTGCAGCCACGATTAAAATGCGATTGGGCCATGGTCGGGCCTCCGCCGGCTTCTCAACTCGCTCCTCAAGAGGCACCGAGTGAGGCTCGGCGGCAATGCTGCCGATATCGGACTCTGAATCGAGAAGCTCCTCACTCTCGTCGAACGTCTGTGAACGGGAGGCAGCTTCAGATGCCAGGTGCGCCCGCCGCTCAGTGACCACAGCTTCAAGCTGCTCTCCTAGAGCGCCGATCTGCCGATCTCCCTCGTAGCGCTTTAGTAAATCTCTTGCTCTGGCCAGAATCAGGTCAAGTGCGGCCTGATCCGGAGCCTTTCCTGCGCTCGCAACAAGTTGATGCAGGCTATATTCAATGCGTGCGTGGTCCCTCTTTCGTACGCTTCCTATGTGTTCGATGGCTGCGAGTAGTTCCGAAACTTCCTGGTTGGATTCACTCTTTGCCTGATACTGCCGGGCGGCGACCTCATACTGCTCAATTTCAGACAAGCTCTTGGCCGTTTCAATATTGGCTGCTATGTTGCGGAGTTCTGCAAGAACCTGATTGAGTTCCTCAAGCTTGTGTTTGCCACACTTCTCGAGAATCCTCCAGAGCATATCGCACATCCGGATGATTGATCTCGGCGGCGAGCATTCTTGCGTGTTCTTCTATGAGTCCTATCTGGCCGACGCTGCGAGCAACCTTGATCGAACTTGTGAGTTCGGCCAAGTCCCGCACTAGCTGCTCCTTTCGTTCCCGAAGGTCTGAGACCAGCGATCCTCCCTGGTTCGTGAGATTTGCAATCAGCGGATCACTGCGCCAGGGGGCACAGAGCTCGTCCAGCTGCTTCTGAATAAGGATGATTTTGTCAAGTTGAGTCTCGGCCTGAATTGCGTGCAGCAGCTCGGTTGCCTTCGAAGCGATAGCATCTCGATCTGTCTTCTGCCTTTTCGCTGCCGCGGTAATGCTCTCCCACTCTGCTTTGACCGTCTCGTCCTTTTCATACTGATTCGCCAGGAGGCGACCCTTATCCACCACGGCCTCCATGGCCGCGATGTTCTTCGAACCGGGAAGAGAAGTTCCGATTTGACGAAGTTCCTCAAGATCCATCGTCCATTTAGCATGTCGTGATCGGAATTCAGAGAGCGCTCGGGCAAGGTCCGTGGAGACTTCGGCGCTCAATTCAGCCGACAGCGAGGATTGCTCTAAATGGGCCGAAATTTCGCCTAGCTGGTTCATGGGCAGTTTGCGAGCGAGGCCGCTGCGCAAACTGCTAATTAAGGCCAATACTTCCTGCCGTTCCCTAACACGTGAACCTGTTGAAGCAGTGTCCTCTGCTAGGGCTCTAATTCTCCTTTCACTCTCTTCGCGCTCAATGTTTTTTCCTTCAAGTTCCGACTTTGCGATCGCCAGCAGGGTTTCAAGTGTGGGCTCACCGGGGAAGCCTTTCAAAGCATCCTCAAGGCGCTTGATCGCCTCATCGCTCTGATTCTCATCAATCAGTCGACGCGCGGCAGCGCCGACATGCTCCACTGCCTTCTTACGTTCCTGCAGTTCCAGTTGACGCTCAGCGAGTTGACATAGCTTGACCAAAGATTGGTCGTCCGGATGTCGCGTCCGTGCATCTCTGCCAACCTCGAGCGCTTCGGTGAACATTCCGTCACCGATCAGTTTGCCGACATGATCGATGGCTTGCTGTAGGGCCTTTCTCTGTTTCTCCTGTTCGTGGCCACGCGCTGCCCAGTTGAGAAGTTCCTGAATGTTAGTGTCAGTCGGATCAATTGCTTTTGCTTGCTGTAGAGAGCGGAGCGCGGCGAAGAAGTCGCGGTTTGAGATGTCGCGGCGGGCCTGCTCGACATAGCCTTGAAGTTGGCTGCGCCGGTCCCTTTCCTCCAGCTCTCTCTTGATCAGGCTTTCGAGGGTTCTTGCCTCGGCGTGATTCTGATCAAGCGCGAGTGCCTGCTGAACCGCATTCATCGCCTCTTGCAAGTCGCCGGCATAGAGAGAGGCCTGACCACGGCGCAAAGCTTCCCCAATTGCGCGGACTTTTTCAACCTGAGTTTTAATCGAGGCCGCAAATGCCGATAACTCTCGATTCTCTGGTTCGAGACGGCACAATTGCTCTGCACATTCAAGAGCCTCCTCGTACTGATGAGCGGCAAGGGCCATCTGTGCCTGAGAGCGGAGCTGTTCGATCTGGGCCACCTTCTGCTGGCGTTGCAACAACTCCCGCAGACCCTGAAATAATTCGTTGGCTTGAGTGTTCCGTCTGTCGACCCTAAGAATTTCTTGGAGCTTGAGGCGCGCCAATTCATAGTCCTTTTGCTCGATGGCAACTTGCGCCTGCGCCAAGAACTCCGTAATCATTTCGCTTTTGAGGCCCTCGCATACGCGCGAAAGTTCATCCCCGAATTCTTCAGCTGTCTGGTACCGTTCTTCGGCCTTCTTGGCCATTGCCTTGTTGAGAATGTCGTCGAGTTCGCGCGGATAGTTGGATAGATACTTGCCCAGAGGGGGCACAGGATCATTCAAGATCTTCACGAATGTCACGTTAGGGTCGGAATCCGCTGCCTGGAAAGGCAGATTCCCAGTAAGAAATTGAAACAGCAGAACGCCCGTCGAATAAATGTCTGTTCTACTGTCTACAGGAATTCCGCTGATTTGCTCAGGCGACATCCAGTAGATGCTTCCAACGATCTGCCCCGCGCGTGTGATAGTGTCTCCGTGGCCGACGCGAGCAATGCCAAAGTCGACGATCTTCGCGGTACCGTTCTTCAGAACGAGAATATTTGCGGGTTTGATGTCCCTGTGGATGACGTTCTGTTCATGTGCATATTGAAGCCCTTCGCAGACTTGGGATATGATTCTAAGTTTCTCGACAAGATGAATAGACCCTCGAGATGCGATCATATCGGCGATGCTTTGGCCTTCCAGGTATTCCATGACCATGTACGGAAAACCTTGAAAGTCGTCCAGGGCATAGACAGTGACAATATTCTTGTGCTGAAGACTTGCAGTTGAGCGAACTTCGCGATGAAAGCGCGCAAGAAGATCTGAGTCTCCTGAGGGTGCGCGAAGCATTTTGATTGCGACCTGTCTATCCATGATGTCATCGACGGCGAGATAGACGACCCCCATACCGCCTTCGCCGATGATATTGATCACCCGATAGCGACCAATTTTCTGAATTCCAACCCCATCCATGTAGTTGACCGCCCTTTTGACCAACTCCGCCTGTTGCATGTACTAAGTTTTGGGGATGTACCGAGCCACTGCTTGGGTAGACGATTGAAAAGGCATTAGCCCTCCTTTTGAGGGCTGCCTCCCTCGAATTGTACCGCTGGTGGACGGCTCTTGGGAGCGTTTGATCTGCACCAGTGGCCGAAAGGCGGATCGACTCGACACCATTCTGGACTCGGCCACGTGTGCGAGAGCGTTTCTCGTCGATTTCGCTGACACTGCTCCATCCGCACCGCTTTCGACACTGATCAGCGCCCAGCCAGGAAACTCGATGTGGATCGATCCACATGGTAACGGCTGCTCCGGCGGTGCAGCCTTCCGCATCGACGTCTCACAGCCAGCGGATACGGTAACAGGAAGCAAGGCTGTGGACTAGGAAACAGTTTCGGCCAACTCACCTCGTTCGGAGTCCCGACGCCATTATCCGCGTCGCAAAATCAAGTCCGCTACGGTGTGATGCGGGAGAGCCAAGAACCCTGAGTGACAGCACTCGCCTATGCAAGGGAATCGATCGCCGTGAAGCAATGTATGTAGGCCACACTGCTGCTAATACCTTGTGGGTCCGAAGAAAGATTGGGCAAGAAGAACTGCTCTCCGCCTCCGATATACGTTATCTGACGAATTTGATCTTCCTGGTGCAGCGCTGCGCCCTTCCAAGCGTAGACGGGCCGGGTCAGGATGATCTGGACGAGGCTGTCTAACTGCTGGCTGAAACTTGTGGTTACTGCCAGCCTCGCCCTAATGACGTCCCGCGGCGTAGTTCTCGATGTTTTCCAGTGCGCCAGTTCACTTGAAACTGTGCTCCAGTCCATCCACCAAGGGCTGCAAAGAATATTGTTGCCCGGAATTCCTCTTGCCTTCGATTCTGTAGTGATGAACCGACAAAGCATTCGTCCCGCGGGGATTAGAGTCTTCAACGGTATTCCCCGAAACGCTCGCCCAACGTTGATATCGGACGAAATCTGATTCCATTCGAGGTTATGATTGAGAATCTCCAAGAAGCGCGCTCCTATCCGTTGAGAGATGATTAAGACCTTCTAAAGTGAGCGAAGTCAAGCTTGCTTTCAAAGCCGAGCCCTTGGCACGGGGTGTCCCACAAGATCGCTACCGGGCTGCCATGTTCGCGACGGAATCCCTCTTCAATGCTTGTGTACGAGCTAACTACAAGAATCCTTGGATCGCATGGGACGTCGTCAATCGCAAACGGAGTCTCTCCCGCACCTTTCGCGATCGCCCCCAATTCGGAACGGCGACTCATCGTAATACTCTACTATTTCGTTGAGAATCTTGCCACGACGGGTTTAACGCTGAATATGAATGAAAGCCTGTCCGACCTGCCGACCAGCCCGAGAAACATGACATCGCGCTGCGCCAGCAGAATAATCAGTTCCGTCTGCGGGTGTGCTGTGGCGGCAACTTCTACGCGGAGTGAGAGAACCGAGACTCCTGTCTTTCAATTACCCAGCGCTGGCGGAGATCGGCGGTCAACTAGTCAAACATGTGCGGTACTACTGGCTGATGCTTGCTGAGGACAATTGACGAGAACACGGTTTTCGGCGATTTTGCGCAGAGTTGCGTTGTTGCCGCTTCCCGTATATTGATCTGCTGGCGGTGTTGAGCAAAATACCGATGACAGGAAAAGAGGGGAGGGACAAGTTTCGAACGAAATGGTCACGAGATGTTCCAATGAGGCGGGCTTGAAAAGGAGATTTTTCCGAATCAAGCCCTGGCTTTTTCGGCGAAAAGACTTATTTGGCCTTGCCCTCTAACACGGACTTGGTACAATTTTAGGATTGTGGGTTGAAAAAGGGGATTCCGGATCAAACCCGAAAATGGATATTCCGAGTTGGCGGGAAAAACTAGACGAGTAGGCTGCACCTGATCGTGCGAGGAGGCATGTCATGCACTACCCACTGACCGTGATGAAAATTCGTTCCTTCCAGTTCGGGAAATACGACCCAATAAGCAACACTTTCGGGAAGGTCCGGGTGCATCATACAAAGCCCCACCAAGGTTGGGACTTGCTGGCGAGTCCGGGTACCGACGTCTACGCGATTGCCGATGGAGAATTGACCACATATGTCAGCTCCTCATACGGAGAAACCGCGACCCTCAAATTCGTGCATAATCGACATACGTATTATGCGTTCTATGCGCACCTCAGCATCGTTCTTGTGTCGAATATGTCTGTGACCGAGGGAACCGTCATCGGCAAAACTGGAATGACGGGCAATGCTCGTACAATTCCCTTTTCCGAAGCACACCTCCATTTTGAGATTAGAACAGTAGCACAGCCACCGTCGCATTCCGGCACTCATGGCCGTATTGATCCGGGACAGGTCCTGGGATTTTCCATCTACAGTTGCTCTCTTTGATTCGGCTTGAAGCTCTCCGGGCGCTCGCCGAGTTCCCGTCGAGTTGCACTGTGGTTTAACGTCGCGCCCTGCGGAAGCGCAGGACTTTCTTGGCCGCCGCAATTTCTTCCTGGAGAGTTTTCCATTCCGCCTGAACCGTGGGCGAGCAGCTCTCCTGCCACGCCGCGCCGCCTTCCAAATAGCTATTGGCGAGGGCCGCATCGTCGGCGCTTAACGCTTGCCTTGCCGCCTCGATGCATTTTGCCGCCTGTTGGTCGGCTATAAGCTGAACTCTACCCGAAAGCCGCTTTTCGATTTCAGCGGTGCTCGCCGAGGCCGCCGACGATGCGTCGGGCCAGCCAACGCGATGGAATGCCGTTGCGCAGTCGGATCCGTTCAGCGCCGCATAGACAGTTCCGATGCTTTCCAGCCGCGACGCCTCCGCCTCGAGCGAACCCGTGCAGGAATTCAGGATTTCCTGCACACGCTTCAGCCGCCTTACGCCAGCGGGCTCAGCTCGCATAAGGCCGGCAGCTGCGTCGAAGAGTTGCATCTGGCAGTAGCGATCCACGTCAGCCAGGAGACGGTCGACCTGTACCTCCAGCGCCCGTTGCTTGTTCGTGGCTTCCTCGAACAGCCGCTGCAGCGCCGGTTCCTCGACACGCTGAAGAACGGGCTCTAGGAGCCGCAACACTTCCTCGTAGTCCTGTTCCTCGAGCAATCGCTTCGCCTCAAGAAAACTGCGTTCCACCAGGTCCTGAGAAATGCGCTCTGCCGCGGCCGATTTTGCCAGATCCATTAGCGCGGTCATCTCCGGCGAAGAGAAGCCATCTTTCTCGCACTGTTCGAGTACTTTGAGGGTCTCGAGATAAAGATGGTCCTCGAGAAGCGCCCGGGCCTTCGCCATATACTCTGTGAGCAGGCGCTCCCGCTGTTCTCGTGTCATCCGCTGGGTAATTGCAGATTCGAGCTTGAGGAGTTCCGCGCTGCCGGGGAAACGCGAGAGGGCTTCACGAATGCGGATGAGCGCCTCGGCAGGCGGAAGCTGCCGGCAAACCGTGCTCACCTCGGCGACCAGTTTCTTGTTCTCAAGCTCCCTGAGGCGCGGAGCGAGCTGAATCTTCAAACGCAACAACGTGGGCTCGCTAGGAAACATCTCGAGGGCTACCGTGATCTCGCCCATGGCGGATTGCAACTCTTCAAAGGTATGCGCGCCGACGGTTTTCTCTTGAAGAGCGCTAACCAGCTGCTTTCGAACTTCCTGCCGCATGGCTTCTCCGAGCTCATCTTTCAGGCGGAGCAGCTCAGGGTCGGAGGGGGCGAGCTCCTCCACTTCGCCAAGCGCGTGGGATGCCTCGTCGAGGAGAGAAGCGGCAAGGCTCTCCTGCGCAGTCTGCAACAGCTTTTGCACTTGCGCGTTAAGGCGCGCCTCCTCCGCTTCCTTTTGCAGCACCTTGCAGATGGCCAGAATGCGAGAATCGGCCGGATCCAGCTCCCGCGCCTTCGCGGCACACTCCTGGGCGGAATCGTAATTACCGGCGTGGCGTGCGGATTCCGCATCACGCATGAGCTGCTGAATCTTCTCTCGCGTTTGCTTGCCCGCATTCGCCCTGGCCAGAAGCTCAACCGCATCAGGGTTCTCTGCATCCAGATGCAGGGCCTCGGTACAGACGGTAATTGCCTGATCCCAATTGTGTGCTTCGATGGCCTCCTTTGCGGATTTGCTCAACTGCTCCACTCGCAGCCGCAGCTTTTGCTGACTGAAATACTTATCCACCACCGCCATCAATTTCTTGGCTTTGGCATTCTGGCTGTCCATGCGCACGATCTGGCTGAGGAGCACTTTTGCCTGCCCATAATCGCCAGAATCCATGGCGGCTCGGGACTCCGCCAGCAACTCGGTGACGCGCTGCGTCTTGAGCTGCGCACCGACAGCATTCAAATCCGCGGCCATCTCGGCGGCATCGCCATAACGCTTCGTTGGTTCCTTTGCGAGCGCGCGCGCGATTATTTGGTCAAGATGCGACGGATACGCGGAAACGTAGTTTCCCAGTGGGGGCGGGTCCTGTTCGAGAATTTGATGCAGAATCGCAGGATACTCGGCGTCAAACGGCAGCGCTCCCGTCAAGAGCTGGTACAACACCACGCCCGTCGAGAAGATGTCGGAGCGGCCGTCGAACGGATCTCCGCGCAGGCGTTCCGGGGCCATGTAGGCGGGCGTTCCAACCAGCGTTCCCGTGCGGGTCATGCCCTTGTCTACCGGCTGATGTCCAGCCCGGGCGATGCCAAAATCCAGCAGTTTTACCAGGCCGTCGCGCTGTACGATGACGTTGGCCGGCTTGACATCGCGATGAATCATCCCTTGCCGGTGCGCATAAGTCAACGCGGCGCAAACCTGCTCCATGATGTCGAGCTTCTCGACAAGCTGGAGCGGCGCCCGTTCGCGAATCATTTTGTCTAATGGCTGCCCATCGAGAAATTCCATCACGATGTATGGCAGGCCTTCTTCATCGCCGAAATCGTAGACCGTGACAATGTTGGAATGACGCAGGTTTCCCGTGTGTCCCGCTTCCTGATAAAAGCGTTGCAGCATATCTGCTTCGCCTGAAAAACCTTCGGTCAGCGTCTTTATTGCGACATCACGCCCGATGCGCGGGTCGCGCGCACGATAGACGACACCCATGCCTCCTTGTCCGAGCACACCGACAACTTCGTACTTTCCGATGCGTTCTGGCGCTGGCTTGTCCATCTGACCGTCCACCCTCCCCCAACCGCAACTTAATTCTGTAAGACCGCAACACCTTCGCTCAGAGGAACATCCCTGCCAATATCCTTAAAGTTGAACGTAGTCGCCAGGAAAGTCTTCGCCTTTGTCCTCTCGGGTGTGTTCGCCGGGGGCGTGGCGTTGAGATAAAGAATGTAGAGCTCTGCCGCTCCATCGTTGTCGCCTTCGGCGGCCTTGTGGTTGGCTATGCCGAGCACAATTCCCGGCAACTCCGCGACTTTGGCTTTTGCCTTCTCGATCAGGTCGTCGCGCGTTTTGTTTTCATCTCCTTCAAAGAAGTCGTTGTCGTTTGGGACCGTCCCTACATTCTGAACACCTTGCGTATCCTCTGGCTTCACGTTGAGCAGGGTGGAGTATTCGTGAGGCGTCTGGCTTTTCACAGGAACTCTTTGCACAACCTCCTGGCCGGCGCTGTCGAGGATTTGGAACTGCACTTCAAGAGAAGTGCGAAGATGGTAGACCACCTTGGTATAGGTGTATGAACGCTCCTCGTCCTTCCTGGTAGTCTTGGGAATCATGTCGAGCTTTTCGCGCAAATCCCCGACCTTCTTTTCATCATCGTCGACAACCTTCTGGGCGTTTTTGATTTCGCCTTTCTTGCCGCGAGCCTGGGCCCCTTGCAACAGACTGCGCGCCGTTTCCAGATCCCCGTTGGCGTGCTCGTATTCCCGGTTGGCTTCAGCCCATGCCTGGTTTGGTACCTCCTGCTGCCCAAAGCGATATTTTGACTCCAATGGAACATTTTCTTCAGACTTCGGCATCTCGTGCTGCAGAATGTCGCCGAAAAGCTGAAAGTTTGGCTGCACCGCGGTGGCGTCCTGCTCGCGGATCACCTTCACGCCGAGGCCTGCAGATTCCAGGCCGGTTGCCAATGCATCAGTAAGCTGTGCCTGGAAGTTCCCCGCATCGCGTCGTGACGTCTGGTCGCGGAAGACAACTTTCACTGAAAGCCGCGACTTGAGCAGATACGCAGGCCGGACGGTCGTCATTTCGTCATGAATGGCGCCGAGGTTGTCCTGCGACTTGTACTGCAGTGCCTCGGTGAGATAGGTCCAGCCGACGTTGACGCCAGTCCCGTCCGGCTTCTCTGCATACTTCTTTCCCTGTTGCAGGTAGTAGGTGCTGAGATCTCCGCCGAGAATCGCGAGCCGGTCCTGAAGCGTGGGATCGCTCGTCAGCCCATAACACCGCTGCACGTACCCGTATGCTGTCTGGATGCCTATTTCATCGCTGATGCCGTTGATCGGCTCATGTGTCTTTTGCAGAGCAGTGGCCGCCTGCTCGGCCGCCGTAACATAATGGTCCTTGAGGGAATCTAACCGTGCCGTCACGAGCGCATGCTGATCGGGGGGAAGGTTGTCGAGCACTTCGTAAGCAGCGATGATGTCGCCGCGGCTCTCTGCATCCTGGCTATTTTTCGTCGCCGCCAATGCGGCAGCCTTGTCGGCCGCAATCTTCGCCTGCTTTCTGGCCTCCTCGAGCAAGGCTCTTGTCTCAGGACTTTGTACCGTTGCCAAAGCTTTTTCCAGATCTTTTACCGCTCCGGGCCAGTCGGGCTGCTCTTCCAACTGCTTAGCATCGGCGACATACAATCCGGCAATCGCATTGAGATCGTCCGCTATGGTTCTGTTTTCCTGCGCAAACGAACGGAGAGAATCAATGGTCTGCGCGGCATTGTCGGCCTGGTGGGCGGCAATTTTCGTCTCGGTATCGCGCAGAACCTTGTTGAACGAAACGCGCGCCGCCATGGTTTGACTTTCCGCATTTGCTGCTTCGGGCATAGCCGGTTCTACGCTGTAGGCTCCGTTGGCAAGGTTTTCCGCTGCGACTAAATTCGCATAGCCTGCCGTACGCTGATTCAGTGCCTGCTTGTAGAGATTGAGCTTCTCAATGGCAGCACGGCTCAGAGCCAGCACTTCAGCGTGAATCTTCGACTCCAGATCCGTTACCGCTGCGTCACTCGGCGTTAGCGATTGTGCCTGATCCACCATCTGTTGCGCTTTCGCCAGTTTGCCGTAGTCCGGTTCGCCGCCGGATTTTGAGTCTTCATACGCCTGGCGATCGGTGTTTGCGACATCCAAGTCAAGCGCCGCCAATGCTTTACTGGCGCTAGCCACGTGGGTCCCCGCAGGGTATTTCTTAAGATATGTCTGCCAGCCTGGAATATTCCCCTGGCGATCGGCGCGCAGGAACTCTGCCAGCTCCTGATCGGGCGCGGAGACAAACACCAGCTTCGCCCCCGGCTTGATGGTGGCAATCAGAGGCGCTACCGGATCGGACGCCGGAGAGACTGTTCCCACGATTTCAGCCTTGTCGGCCAACTGTGCAGGAGTCAAAGCTTCGGCCTTGTCGAACTTCAAGTTGCCTGGGACAACACAGGCCGATCCGGAGGCCTGGATCAGGATCAGAACACCTTTGGAGTCCCGCTCGAGCGACATTCCTGCGGCCAAAACCACCTTGACCAGCTTGTGATATTCGTTCTTATCGATGACCGTTGCGGTGCCGCACAGGTACACCTCATTCTTTTCATTCAGGATGAAATCGGTTATCTGCTGATACGCCTGCCCATCGTGCCCAGGATAGACTTCGATGGCAGTCAGGCCGGCGGTCCTGGCGTGCGACGGCACACAGAACAGAAACAGCAGAAGCGCGCAGATCCCACCCGACCGGCACATTCGACCGACGGTTCGAACAGCAATTCTTGCCATAAATTGTCCCCAAAAAGCGCCTGCAACGTCTGCTTTGAAGAGCAAGAGACGGTGGCGCAGCCCAACTGCTATAATGCGTTTCACTGTATCAACTCTCCCACGGGACGCGCAACAGGTAATCAAAATCCAACGACTGCAACACCAACAGCATGGATACTGAGTCACCGAGCACGCAGCCAGGGCCCGTTTCGGAGCCCACCACTGCCGCAGATTCTTCCTCGAAGATCGAAATGGTCTTCCGCTTCTGGGCGCCCGCCTCCTCAGGCGCGAAAGACAGGCAGGCCCAATACGCTTCTGCGCAGCATCCCGGCATTCTGGCACTTATTGAAGATGCCGCGGATGCAAAACGAGGGGTCTTAGTGGCTACAGACGATCAGGTAGTCGTCTCCGGCTTTCGAGAGCCGTCGGATGCACTGGTGGTTTCCCGGCAAATTCAACACGGGATGCAGGGATTCCGCGGCAAAGCCGGAACAGCCCCGGTTGCGGTATCGATCGTGATCGACTTTAGAAGCCGCGCCTCCTTGATGGAAGCGACGGAGCCGAACTCTGCTGCAGATCGTCAGGAACGCGGCCGATCGTCATCGGAAAAGAGAAGCCACGCACAAGAGGTTCCGCATGAACTTGTCACGTTGCTGGCCATTGCCAAACCGGCTCAGGTTCTGATCACACATGATCTCCTGCAGCGGATTGCGGCGATTAAGGGCCTTCCGCTCAAGTCTTTTCCTGGCCGTTTCGGTGTATATGAATACCTGTGGACGCCAGAAGACAAGCTCGAACTTTTGCAAAACGAACCGCAGCTCACGCTTGCCGCTTTTCCGTCCGCACCTCCTGTCACGCAAGCTCCGAAAGAACAGAAGGAAGCAACCAGCCAGATCACCGCCGCCGATGTCGCAAGAGAGGTTTCCGGCGAACATGAAAGTGACGCGAAAGTCACGTGGCAATTGCCCGATGCGGTGCGGCGGCGCCTGCCTCTCTTGCTTGGTGGAATTGCGGTTGCTGCGGTCGTTTTGATTTCTGCCATTGGTTTTGGTATCTTTCGCGGCCATCCTACTCAACCAGCGAATGCCACATCACCTGCCTCCGCTCCGGCTCGCTCGCCCGCGACAGGCAACTCACTGCCCCAGGCACCAGCCAGTCCCCCTGCGGCGGACGCTCCGGCGCCTGCAACAGGCAAAACCCCGGCGGCTTCCTCTTCCGGCGGGAAGAGTGCCCGGCAAAAGCCAGCCTCGCGAGCTCCCGTTGTTGCAGAAACCAAGCCAACCCCACCGGCGGCGCCCTCGCAGCCATGCACGCTTTCCGGCGACATTGGTAAATATGTGCATCTTGCCGAGAGCTATCGGGAGCGCGGCGACTATGGGAACGCGAAGCGCATCTTCCGCCAGGTCCTCAACTGCGATCCGAATAATGCCCAGGTACGCGACGGCCTCAACAGGACCATTCAGGCTGAGGAGCAAAGCAAGTAACTCGCACGGCAACCGCCATGCTCTTCAGTCGCGACTTGCACCCGCCTGTTCAGGTTCGAAAGAGCTACCAAGATCCGGCAGCACTTGATGGCCGAGCGGATCCAGCAGCGGGCGATAGTAATCCGCATTCGGACGGCGGGCTTGAGATCCTCCCGACGGGCTCGCGCAAACCTGGCAGCCGGAACCGGAAGCCTACCTCGGAGCCGGCCTCATTGCATGCTGCTCGACGTAGACGAGATCGGACGTGGGCTGAGCTAGATAGGTGCATGCCAGCGAGTTGTGCGATGCGGCGCCTGCAACAGATTCGCCGCCGCCGAGCGAGTTCACGATCCAATCGGCGCCGTATGAAGCGCCGGAATTCAGCCCCATGCCGGTAACGCTCTGGACTTCGGCCGAAGACCGGGTCACGGTAACGGGAAAGCTCCAACCGGCGAACGCGGGAGTGGCAAAAACCGCATCCAGCCCAATGCTCGATCCCGCCAATAGGGTATCCAGAGCTGCGCGCGATCCCGCGGTGACGAGGGCCTGTTGAGCGCTTTTGCCGTCCATGGTGGCCTTTACGAACTCCGAGGTGCCGTCGATCCCGGCTCCGAGGAGGACCAGGGTTCCGGCGGCAACTCCTGAAGCCAGGCTCTTCGTCTGAACCGCTTCCCTGATGACCGGCGTGCTGCCGACACTGATGACGCCAACCGCAAAATCGAAGCTGGCTTCCACGGCGCCGGCGCCGACGGCGTCGGACGTAGACGCGCCCGCCATCTTCTTGTCCTGCACCGTGAATGCCCCTTTCAGCAAGGAGGCTCCGCCGACGGCGGCCACAGCCGTTCCGCCGCTCAGTAGCGTGGCCCCAATCAGGAGAAATTCTGCCGAGAAATCCCGTACGCCCTTGGTCACCGCAATCGCCGTGCCGGTTCTCGAGTCGAAGGCGCTCAGTGCCTGATTGGTCTTAGCCGACGCGGTCACCTGCATGTTGCGGAGTTGCGCATTCGCCGCGAGCGTCTGTCTGCGATAGCTCACGAGAGTTTGCAGGGCCAGTTTCCCCGATTGTGCAATCTGCGGCAGGACGTGCTTGAGAATTGCGTTCGCCTGCGTGTTGACTTCGTTCTGAATCCCGGCGAAGTTTGTCTGGACAGTCACGATGGTCAACGGAAATAAGATGCCGAGAGGGCCTGTTTGCTGTGGATCGGAGGCCAGGTGAGACCGGTTGATCACGGCTTTCGCCCGGGCATAAGACCGGATCAGCGCCTTGATCCCGTCGGTATCGACCAGCCAGGCTTGTCCGGCGCGATCTTTATACGTGACAAATGACATGGAAGTCTCTCCTACAGGAACGCCAGTGCATACACTTATTTGGCCGGAGTTGCGTACCAAGAGTAGTTCGGCCGGCAGCCCGAGTCAAACATCCTGTGCGAATGTTGTCGCACCACCTAGCCGGGTACCTCGCTTGTTCGCGACACCGTAGAACGATTTTTCATCGGGAGCACTCCCGACGGTCTTCATCCGCAGCACGGCCCAAAGTTGCCCCATTTGTGGCTTACGTTGCAACACCTCTCCCTTACCCCAGCCCGTTTAAATTGGAATTTCCCTTTGTATCTGCTCGCAGAAATTCTTTATCGGGGGAGGCACCAAGGCGCTAAATCCTGGGGGCGCGGGGGCAAAGCCCCCGGAAGCTGCGCTGGCGACCAAAGCTCCCTTCTGAAGCACGGGCGCCCTCTTATAATGCATTGACGGCAAGGGAGGTAAAAACCAGCACAACCAGCACACCCGGCGCGATTTGACACCAAATTTGACACCAAAACATCGAACCAAATGGGCATGGGAGGCGTATGGAAAACCGCCGAGGGGCCGGATCCATCCGCCAGTCAATCTTTCCCAAGAGTTAAATCCTGGGGTACACTCGTGGCTGAACAGGAGGGAGCCAATAGATGCCTCTTCAGGTTTGCATGGGAGCGATGATGCAATGCACGTTCGGAATGGCGCCCAGTTCACTGGTCGTTCTGCCGGAGAACAAGGTGTTCACGAACGAGATGCCGGACGCCAACATCATGGACCACATTCCAATGACCAATATCATGCCCTTCGGGATGTGCACGTCGCCCTCCAACCCGACTGTAGCCGCAGCAACCGCCGCAGCCATGGGTGTGTTGACGCCGATGCCCTGCGTCCCGGCCACTCCCGCTCCCTGGGTGACCGGAGCGCCAACGGTACTGCTTGCCAATATGCCCACCCTCGACAATGTTTCCCAGCTGATGTGCATTTGGGGAGGCGTGATTACGTTCACCGATGCTGGTGAGGAGACGGTTGAGGTTCCTTAAAGCGTTCTCAGTTCACATGTTGATGTTTTTGGGATCGTGCAAGGCGGCTCTATCTTGAAGGAAAGAACCGCTTGGCTGCCGGACTCCTGTCGACAGCAGAATCCAAATCGCTGCAGCCGAATGCTTCCGGATGGCTCTTTGCCTGGCAGAAGGATTGGCTGCGGGGGAAAGGGCTCTTCCACGATTTTCCTCAGCTTTCCGGGCCAGATGGTATAGCTTTTCCATGTGGATTTGTCCTCCCATGAGGCATCACCCATGACACTGACGCCTGCAATTTCCCTGAACTTCGCAGCAGCCACGGATATCGGCTGCAAGCGCGGCAACAATGAAGACAGCTTTGGCTATGACGCGGAACAGCATGTTTATGTTGTTTGCGATGGAATGGGTGGAAACGCCGCCGGGGAGGTAGCTAGCGGGATGGCGGTACGGGCCTTGATCGAAACCTATGAATCCCAGATGCTCGAATCTTCGAATGACGGCACACGACGCCCCGTAGAGGAATGCTTGCTGAACTCGATCAACGAGGCGAATCGGATCGTCTGGGAAGCCGCAGACGCCAATCCCGAACTGCATGATATGGGCACGACTCTGGTCTGCGCCTGCCTGGACGGTACACGTATGGTGATCGGCAATGTCGGTGACAGCCGGGTTTATCTGGTCCGAAACGGGATTTGCCTGCAGATTACTCTGGATCACGCGGTGCTGGATGAGCAGGTTCGCAGCGGATTGCTGACGCCGGAGGAGGCTGCGGCATCCCCGCTGCAATCGGTGATCACCCGCGCCATTGGTGTCGCAGATGTCGTGGAGCCCGACTTGTTCGCCGTGGATCTCAACGCGGAGGACATGCTGCTGCTGACTACGGACGGACTTACCCGCTACGCACGGCCTGAGGACATGGCGCAGATTGCCTCAACCAGCGTCGATCTTGCGACGATTTGTCACGGCCTGATCGAGTTTGCCAAGCAGGGCGGGGGCGTGGATAACATCACCTGCATGATGCTGCGCCTAGTTGAAGTTGCACCCGCCCCTGTGCATGAAGAAGTTGAAGCCTCCCAGCCTGCTATTGAGCTTTGACCACTGTCGAGACGCAACTGAGGCCCGACAGGAAGTTTGGATCGAGCAGCTCCGCTTCAGGACCCGTGGCTTCGAAGCTGACCATCTTCCCCTGGTTGATCTTCTGCCCTGCGAGAGTCGTTTCCTGCGGATAGTCGAGATGCAGAATTCCCCCTGGATGGGTGATCTGGGCCCGGTGAACGAGCTGGAACAGAGCCCAGGTACCTTGATAGGGAACCTCGCCGGAGTCGGTGACGAGCGAGGCCTGGTGGGCTTCCGCGCCGCTCCACTTGTATTGCTGGGTGGTTGAACCGGCCGGGATCTTCTGTCCGTCTACTACGAAGTTCGCACCGGTAATCCCACTGCTGGGAAGGAAACGCAAGGTGAAGTTGAAGGCGGGAGTCTTCGAGCCGGGAGGATAAAGATCGGACGAAACGCGGGCCAACCGGGAGAAGTACTGAGCAAATCTGGGGTTGACCGGTTGCGGCGCGGTGGGAGCCGGGGCATACTGCGCGCCTGCCGGAACCAGATAGGGCTTGAGAGTGCTGTTATAGATGGTCCACACCACTCCGGTCTCCGGGGCGAATACCTGGTTGACTTCGTCAAGGCTGGCCTGGGATGTGGCGTTGGGCGAAAAGGGAAACTTGCCGAGCAGACTGTTTACGGCGCCGCATATCTTGGCTCCTCCGCCGTTGGCCGCCGCGCCGGGAGACGGCGGCAACTTGGCGGCGCATTGAACAGGGGCGAGCATCAGCGACAGTACGGTGTTCTCGGTGTGCATCTGGGAATCGATGCTGAATGCCTGAGCGGTCTGGCGGGCGGCAACATCGGCGGCCGACGCAGCCGTGACAATGGGCATGAATGTCGTTGGATCGTTGCCTGCAGCCGGGTTCTGAGCGACTTGGGTCACATCGGCCGAGAGGGTCAACAGGGCGTTCACATAATTCTGGTTTCCCGGCCCGATGAAGCGGTCGACGGCGTTGGGATCGACCAGAGACTGGGTTGACTGGAAGACCGATTTGATTTGCGGATCGGCGACGGCGGTATTGTGCGCGACGGTGTAAAAGAGCTCGAGGAAAGGTGAGTTCGCGCCCGAAAGAAGGTTGAGTTTGGCAGGCGCTTCGTGAATGCCGCCACAGCTGACCACTTGCGCCCTGGCCAGGAACGTGTGCCACTGGTTGATGAAGTCGGAGGAGTACTTTGCGGACAGACTCTTACTGATGCCAGCCATGTCAAGCGACTGCCCAGCCTGCCCGCCCAGAACCCATGCTTCGCCGCTGGCATACCGGTCGATGTGCTGGAAGGCGTCTTGCATGAAGGCATAGCCGGATTTGGTAAATGCTCCTCTGACCACATAGCCATCCACGACCGAAGCCGCAGACCCCGGATACATGCGATTAAAGTCTATAGCGGGGCCGGTCTTGTCCGCAGCGTTCAACATGTCCTGGTAAATCCGCGTGTCAGCCAGGAAGTGGGAGAGATAACTGCGCGCATGATCCACGGCCAGCGTATCCGGATTGATCGCGTAAGGATCGTGGCGGGCAAGGTCGGTGGCGTAAAAGTCGATCTGCTCCTGCGCCAATTGCTCCTGTGCGGGATCGACCTGTCTCGTTCCATTCCAATACTGGAGAAAGACAGGGGTCAGGAACTGGGAAACACTCTTGTCGTGGTTGCCGGCGGTGATCAGATAGGCCTTGAGCGGGTTGTACGCGGCAACGTAAGAAGAGGAATCGTCGGTTGTTGCCGGCGCATCTGGCAAGCCTCGCAGATATTGGACGAAGTTCGCCTGGGCCGGATTCAGCAGCCTTGGCCGGAAGCGATCAAAGTAGATGTTCCTGGCGAGCAGGTCCAGTTTGTCTCCCTGGTACAAACCGAACCGATAACTCCAGGGAGCTCCGTCGCCCTGATAGCCGTCCAACTGGACAATTGTCTTCCGCAACTGCTCGAGGGCCTGCAGGTCCGCGAGGCTGGGGAGCGAGACGCTGCTGGCGTCGGCAACGGACAGGGATCGGGCCGCGTCACGAACCCTACTCTCCAGCGCGGAGTTATTCAGATATGAGATGAGTAAAAAGATGGTGTAAAGGGCGAACAAAACCGCCAATGTCCCGAAAAGGAATCTGCGGAACAGGCGCGCCGGGGCTGTCTGCTGGGTGGCCGAAAGCGCGCTCTTGTCGCCAAGGATCGTCTCAGGAAAGAGCCGCGGCAAAAACGTCCATTGCGGAACGCGGGTTGAAATCTTGACAGCCTGGGGAGCCGGACGGCTTGATGAAAGGGACTTCCCAAGGGAAAGATACTGAGTCGCTCCCGCATCCAGGGGCGTGCGCTCTTCTTGAGCGACGGGGGCCGACATCCGCTCCACAACCTGGGCGCGGACCCCGGAGAAATAGAAACCGCGGAGATAGGGATTGACACTCAATTGGCTGGGCTTGCACAGCTCAACCAGATATTGATTGAGATTCTTGCGCAGCTTTCCGAATTCGCGGGGAAACTCATATACGCCGGGCGCATTCCTCGGTTCAGTTTCGCGTGCCAACATCTCGACGCGAAATTCGCCCAGCGTGTAACAAAGGGAATCGATAACGCCGCCCAGCACGCTTGAGGCCTGATCGGCGTAGAGGCCCGCCGAAGCGTCGATCCTCGGGAGCGTACGGCCGAGGACCTGCCTTACTTCCTCACTCGACAGGTTGCGAACATACTCCTCAAAATGCGGTACACGGTCCAGCTTTGTCACGATGACATAAACCGGGAGCGGGGTGCCAAGCAAGCGGCTGATCTCACGCAGCTGCGCCCCGGTGGCACGGGCCGCGGCAAGCAAGGATGCCCCAGCGTCGGATGCCAGCATCTGCTCGATGCTCACGCAAACCACCGCGGCGCGGGAGGCTGCTGCCGAGCCGAAGGCCGAGCGGTATGCGCGGGGGCGGGTCCGGTCGATGAGCCGTGTAAGCAGCGGGCTGCTTTGCCGAACCGCCTCGCCCGCCTCAACGATCGCCGTCTGCCGGCTGAACCAGACATTGACCACCGGCGTAGCAGCCGCCTCTCCCTCTCGTGGCAGGGTCCCGGCGAGAAGCTCAGGATCGAGGCCCGAGTGTATGACCTGGGTTGTCTTTGCCGCACCCTGTTCGCCCAGGATGTAAAGGAGAGGCAGAAGGTCGAGCGTCTTTGCGCCCTGCTGCGATGCACGCAATTTACGGTTCGCGTCGTTCAACAGCAGGTCGAGATCCGCGGTTGCGCCGCCCGCAGACGTGTTCCCCTCCAACCCGCGTTTCTTCTTGGCCCAGAAGTGGAGGATGAGGATGATGGCTGCCGCAGAGACGCCCAGGAGAAGAATGACAACAACAAACACGATGAGCGAGGCGCCATGCAGATGAAGCAAAGCTGCCCCGCCAAAGGCAAGCAGGGCGGCAACTACCAAAACGATCAGAACAACCAGATAAACGAGCAATGGTCCCCCCGGGAAATGCGCGGATTTCTACGAGATATGGACTGCCCCGGAGCTAAGGGCAATCCAGAAACCACCAAACGCCAGAATGCTCAACGCCAGCAAACAAAGCGCAGCAATCCCGAGACCCCGGCTCCATGGGTCGATGGCAGCGGTCTGCTTGATCAGGGGGGGCGGCGAATCCGCGCACAGAAAGAGAGCCTGGCCTCGAATGCGTGCAATCTTCTCTCGTGCCTGGCGGATCAAGGACTGAACCTCGCCGCTCGGCTGGTCTCCCTGCTCTCCACTCCCCGTCTGCCCGGAGAAAACGCCCGTGCCGCCAAAAGAGATGGCGTGCCGTCCCTTGAACCCGAGCAGCATGCAAAGGGTGTACACCTCCAGGCAATCGGCGGTTTCCTCGGAATCCTGCCTGGTGAGCAGCCCGCGCAGGTGATCGAAGAAAACTTCGCCCGCGCGATTGTGGCCGAACATCTCTTCCTGCATGGGTCGCTGAGCCCATTCAGCGAACGAGGGACTTTGCAGCTTGAGCACACTTTCATCGAGCAGCGCGACCACAGCAAAGAACGCCAATTGGTTCATCTCGCTCGAATAGCCGAGGGCTTTGGCTTGTTCCATGGCCGACTTGAGCGCGGCGCGGATGCTGTTTCGGAAACCTTGTGAATTGGGTATCTCCTGCGGTTGCAGAGAACTGAGCCGCAGGATGGTTGTGATCGCATTTTCGTAGCAGGATGACAAGCTGTGGGTGCGCGGCGGAGAATTGGTCATGCTTTTGTCCCCCCGGGGAGCTTCGGCGCTTCATGGAGTTTGCTGGAAACGATTCGCCCGCAGGTCGGAGCACAGGAACAAGCAACAAGCGTCGCCTTTAAATCACCACAAATATACCTCAACTGGCCAGAGTCGAGAAAGAAATCTCCCCTGCCTCAACAGGTGTCACGGTCTTATTCATCTTTCAGCCCATACCTCCTGCCCGACTGCGGCTCACGACTACCTCATTTCTCTTTACGCCGTATTTAAGCCCGTGTAAGCTTTACAGATAGTGGCGCAGAGGTATTGGAGAGGACACCGTTCTCATGACCAAGACCGATAGGACATCGGATAGTGAGCCGATTGAAGAGCCGCTCAGCGCTACCGGCATGTTTTTACGCGCCTTCGGAAAAGAACCCGAACCGCCTCAGGAGCAATCGGGACAGAGTCCCCCCCCGGTCGTCACAATAAAGGAAACAAAGCAAGCTGCGGAGCCGGTGTTGGCGTCGTCCCCGCATGCATCGTCTGTAATCCCAGCGAGCGTTGAAGCCCAGCCAGGCTCCCCCGGCGAGTTCACGAGACTCTTTCAGGCCGCTGAGCCCCCCGGTGCGGTACCGCAGGGCCAAGCGGTCCAGCCACCGGTTCCATCCATCGAACCGAAACAGATGCCTCCGTCACCCCCCGGCGAATTCACGCGGATCTTTGTGAAACCGGCCGGCGCGAAACCAGCAGAACGGATCGCCTCGGCACCGGCAAGAACGTTTTCCCACCCACTGCCTGCCGTGCCTTTGGCTACAGGTTCACCGCGCATGAAGGGCTTTTCCTCTGGCGCTTCCGACTCAGCATCGGCGGAGGGGAGCTTTACGCAGTCCTTTCAAACTCCGGCTCCGGCTCCAGTTCCCGCCCCCACGCCTCGTGTCGAAAGCCACTCACCGCCCTCGCCAGATCCGGCGACGCCCGCAGAAGAGATCAAGTGGCCACGACAGCCCGATTTCAGTGTGGCTGAAGGCCCAGTTGAGCGTGGTGCGGATACATCGAGCGTCACCAGCCTCTTTGCTTCGTTCGGCTTGGCTGGGCAGCGCCAGGAGGAAATCAAGCCGCGACGGGCTGAGCCGCTGCCATCGTTCCGTCCCGCGCCGCCCGCCCCGCCATCCACAGACGAATCTGGCAGCGTTACCCAATTGATCCAAAGGCTGTCGGAGGGTGTGCGCACGGCCCCGCCTGAACCGCATCCTGCACCTGTCGAGACCCCCTCGCCCGCGCTCCACTCCGGGCCGGGAGAGTACACCCGAATGATCTCGGGTATCGCAACCAAAGCTCCGACTGGAGCCCTTGGTCCGCCAGCCGCCGCACCGCCCGCGCCGGCGCCATTCTCCATTCCCCTCGCCGCGCCCCCGTTGGCGGTACCGCCCGCGCCCAAGCCTGCGGTCCCATACTCTCCGCCTGCGATGCAGACTCCAAAAATCGAACCTCCAGCCGCACCGGCCCCCAACATCGTTCCGCCGACTGTACCCGCTCCGGCCGGCAAATTCCAGGAGATGGTGCCCATCCTGCTGGTGATCAATACGTTCTTGCTGCTCGTGCTCATTTTGCTGACGATTTTCGCCCTGAGGGCAAAGTAGCCGGGGAGTGCCGGCATTGAAGGGGAGGAAAGGCCGTATTTCCGATTAAGCCAGAAGACCCATTTCTCTTAATAGGGTTTCTGCACGCTCGAAGCTGGGAATGAGCACAATGCCCTGGGCGCGTGCCCTGCCAGCCCACTTCGAAGCCTCGTCCTCGCTGAGCTTCAGATCCGTCAACAGGGAGACCAGTTCATCGTGGTTATTAGCCTTTGCCGGCTTGGTGCTGAGTCGACCAGCATAGGGGACAAAGACCACTTCAAAGTGGGGCCGTTGACCCTCCGTTCCGGGCTCCAGCTTGATTTGGAGGTTCCCCATCAATTTCGCCATAGGTCAGGTCCTCGATCGCTGATTGGAGTGCCGCTCGCTCTCCCAAGTCTTTCATAAATGGTCAACTTGTGGACAGTGGCCATCATCCGGAGTTTTTCGCTTAGCCTGGAGCAACCACCATGAATCCGCGGTAGATGAGTTTGCGCATCATCGCGAGACATTCCCGCCGGACGGTATCGAGTGGGGCATTGGCGATGGCAGCAAACTCCTGGATGGCCTGTTCGGCGGTACGTGTCCCGTCGCAGGTCACCAGGAACTCCGCTACCAGCGGTTGCAACGCCAAATGGAACGGAAAACCCCGAATGAGCCGAAGTGTGACCGACTCCGCGGTCCAGCGCCCACCGGACTGCTCGCATATCTGTTCCAGTCTCGTATGCTCTGAGAGCCTGGGCTTGTGTTGCAAGCAGGCTCTCGTCGTCCTGTAATTGCGACAACAAATCGTGGGCCGTGAAAGTGGAGAGAACCAATTCTCCCAGATCGCCATTCGGGGTTTTCGGTACCTCTTCGAGTTGCACCCAGTTGGCTCCTGCGCGACGGCGCATCACCACCAGGCCGTCGTGGATCGCCTCAACACCTCGTTCGCGATAGTATGTCATATATCCGCGATACAGGCTGGCATCGTCTGCCGGATTCTGGGAGGTTTCCTGAATCCGATGTTGTGCGTATTCTGCCGGGTCCTGAGTCAGCCCCTTCATGACCCACGCGTCGCAGCCTGTGCCTTCCAGCCATTCGGCGATTCGTTCTTCCCACGGTTGTCCGCTCACCTGGGCCCATTCGCAGAGCATCTGCATGTAACCGCCTTCGTTCAGGTATTCGGGAGCCTCCCTGACCAGACGGCGGCACAGTCCATCCAGTTCCATTGGGTTATCGCAAAACATATAGCCCTGCTGGGGCGTGATGAAGAAGGGGGGATTAGAAAGAATAAGGTCAAAGCGGCGATTCAACACAGGCGCAAAACAATCGCCAGCCAGGACTTCAATGTTTTCCACTCCATTTAACTTCGCATTGAACGCCGCAAAGGACACAGCTCTTTGATTGAGATCGGTGGCCACAACCGTGTCGCTGAACTTGGCTGCGCCCAGACTGAGGATGCCGCTACCGGTGCCCAGATCGAGGGTGGCGCTGGAGTGCCGGCGAATCGCAAACCGGGATAGTAATTTGCTAGTGGGGTTTGGCCAGAGGACCATCTCCGGCTCGGCGCGCTCGATCGCCGCCGGGAAAATCGGCGGCAACCAAAAAGCCGTCCGACGGCAATAGCATAGACGTTGCAATTAACATCCGGGCGTCTGTCTGGAGCAAAGCGCACCTCAGGAGCAGTGCGAGGAACTCGCCGGGAACCGAATCAGTGACCTCAGCCTCTGTTTGCGGGTGCCCGAGCCAAAACCAGCGCAAAAGAGCGTTGAGCAAAGTCGGATCGGCTGTTCGATCCAGAAGGCGGGGCCGGTTGCGCAGTTGACGGGACGGCAATTCCGCTGCGCCAAGGTGCTTGCGAATGTTAGCTTCGACGTACCCGGCATCCTCAAAGCACGTCAGCAGCCGGCGGAACTCCTCTTTCGACAAAGGGAAAAGCATTAGGATTCCACATTACCATCGGGAACCGGTCCAGCAGGGGAAGCTTTACCTATTTGCTGGCGTCCGATACTCCTTCGTGACCCCTTAGCGAGCCCGGCGCGCTGCTTTCAGGCAACGGTGGAAGTCCGTGCCTCTTAATCTGCGATGGGGTTGCCCCGTTGTGAATTGTGAATTCTCCGATTTTTCTTGACCGGCTTCGGTGCCTATGGTAATTAAGAAGGGCACGCAGAGACGGGGACTTAGATTCGTGTTATCTTTGTTTTCGTCTCATTCCCTTGGGTCGGTCCTGCTCCGAATTCTTGTGAACCTCTGCGGAGCGGGAATGCTTCGAGCCGCACGACCCGGGTGGAAAAGAGTTGACTTCAACGCTCGTCCGTTCCGGGTCTCCCTCAGTTAAAGGAAGGAATCATGGCTAGACAAAGCGCACAGCACAAGCTGGACCGGGTGCGTCCGCCCCGGGTGCAGATTACCTATGACGTTGAAGTGGGCGGCGCCATCGAGATCAAGGAACTGCCATTCGTGGTTGGAGTCCTTGGAGATTTTACCGGCAACCCTGAGCAACCGCTGCCCAAGCTCAAGGATCGGAAATTTGTCGAGGTGAACCCCGACAATTTCGATTCGGTCCTTGAGGGAATGAAGCCGCACCTCTCTTTTGCCGTGGAAAACAAACTGAGCGACGAGCCGGAAGCTGCGCAGTTGAAAGTCGACCTCAAATTCCGCAAGTTGGATGATTTTGACCCGGCGAACGTAGCCAAACAGGTCAAGCCGCTCAAGCAAATGATGGATCTCCGCACCAGGCTCGCCGACCTTCGCGGCTCATTGCAAGGCAACGACAAGCTGGAAGAACTGCTGTTGGAAGCGGTCGGGAACACAGAAAAGCTGGATAAGCTGAAGAGTGAAATCGGTGCAAACGAAGGAGGCTCCAATGGCTGAAGTAGTTGCGAGTTCACAGGCTTCGGGCACCACCCTCGAAGCGCAGGAAGCGAGCCTTCTCGATCAGATTGTGGAGCAAGGCCGGTTCGGCGTTGAAGCTGCATCCCGCGAGCGTGGTAAAGACCTGGTGAAGGAGTTCGTCGCTCAGGTACTCGACGGTTCGATGACCGTCGCCAAAGACGCGGAGATGATGATCAATGCGCGCATTGCGCAGATCGATCATCTGCTGTCCCTTCAATTGAACGAGATTCTGCATCATCCGCAGTTCCAAAAGCTGGAAGGCTCGTGGCGCGGGCTGAAGTACCTCATGGACAACAGCGAAACCGGCGTGGGCCTGAAGATTCGCGTCTTGAATGTGACCAAGAAAGAGCTGCTGCGCGACATCGAGAAGGCCCCGGAGTTCGATCAGAGCAACCTCTTCAAGAAAGTCTACGAAGAAGAGTATGGCGTGTTCGGCGGGGCTCCATTCGGCGCGCTGATTGGCGATTACGAGTTCGGCAAGCACCCTGAGGACATGGCCCTGCTCGATGGCGTCTCGCATGTTGCTGCCCAGGCGCACGCGCCATTCATAAGCGCGGCATCGCCCGACCTGATGAACTTGGAGAGCTATCAGCAACTGGACGCACCCCGCGACCTGGCAAAGATCTTCGACAGCACGGAATACGCCAAGTGGAAGTCGTTCCGCCAGAGCGAAGACTCCCGTTACGTTGCTCTGACTCTGCCGCGCACGCTGGGCCGCCTTCCCTATGGCGCGGAGACCAAGCCCATCGATGAATTTGTCTACGAAGAGCACGTGGACGGCACCGACCACACTAAGTATCTGTGGATGAACGCCGCCTACGCACTGGGCTCGAAGATGACTCAATCGTTCTCGCTTTACGGCATGTGCGTTGCCATGCGCGGCGTGGAAGGAGGCGGCCTGGTCGAAGGCCTGCCGACGCACAACTTTGCCACCGATGAAGGCGACGTAGCGATGAAATGCCCGACCGAGGTGCCGATTACGGACCGGCGAGAGAAGGAACTTGCCGACCTCGGGTTTGTGCCCCTGGTGCACTGCAAAGGGACAGACTATGCCGCGTTTTTCAGTGTGCAGAGCTGCCAGAAACCGAAGGTCTACGACACCGATTCGGCCAATGCCAACGCGCGCTTGTCTACGCAGCTTCCATACATCATGGCGGTTTCGCGGTTCGCGCACTATCTGAAAGCAATGATGCGCGACAAGATTGGCAGCTTCATGTCGCGGGAAGAGGCAAGCGTATTCCTGAACCGCTGGATCACGAAATATGTGACCCCCGATGACTCCGCTTCTCCTGCGGCCAAGGCCGAGCGTCCGCTGCGCGAAGCGCGCATCGACGTGACCGAGGTTCCGGGAAAGCCGGGTTGCTATCGCGCAGTCTGTTTCCTGCGTCCCCACTTCCAACTGGATGAACTCACCGTTTCGCTGCGGCTGGTGGCTGAACTGCCTGCCGCTGCCAAATAGCGTACCGCAACTCGTCTTGGGCCCAGGACCGCATGGCCCTGGCGTCCAAAATCGAAAAGAACTTTTCAACATGATGTTCTTAGGGAGATCGAAAAATGGCAGTCAATGCGTATCTCATGATCGATGGGCGTCCGGGGCCGAGCACGAGCAAGAAAGACGCGATCGATATCCTTTCCTTCAGCTTCGGCGCCAGCCAGACCGCAGTTATCGGGGCGGGTTCGTCCGGCGGCGAAGCCCGTTCGGGCCGCGCGAACGTGCATGACGTCAGCATCATGAAGGTGGCGGACAAAACCAGTCCGCTGCTGTTCGATGATTGCGTTACCGGAAACTACCTGAAAAAAGTGGACATCATCTACGACAAGCCGATGGGCGATAGCCAGGAGGACTACTTCAAGATCCACATGGAAGACGCGCTGATCACGTCGATCCAGCTCTCCGGTTCCGCCGAGAACCCGGTGGAGTCGATCACCTTTGCCTTCTCTAAGATCAAGGTGAGCTACAACCCGGAAGAAGATGGCTCTCTGAAGGGCTTCATCGACAAGGGCTTCGACGTACTGAAACTGAAGCCGTGGTAACTCGCGGGCAAGCGGAGACACGGTGCCAATAACCGCCAAGGAACTGTTTGCGGCAGGAAAGGTGCAGGAGGCGGAGAGGATGCTCACGGCTTACTTGCGTGAGCATCCATCGGACGTGCCTCAGCGCACTTTCCTGTTCGAGTTGCTGTGCTTCGCTGGCGAATATGCCCGCGCTGAAAGGCAGTTGGCCGTATTGGCCAGTGGCAGCGTCGAGTCTGAAACCGGCGCCATCGTTTACTATGCCGCTCTGCACGCGGAGAAGACGCGGCATGAGCTTTTTGAAAAGCAGGTATTCCCTTCCGGCCCGACCTTATCCCCCAAGGGGAAGTTGAACGGGAAAGCTTTTACCGAACTGCGCGATGCGGATCCGGATATTGGAGCGCGACTGGAAGTTTTTGCCGCCGGCTCTTATGTCTGGATCCCCTTTGAACATCTGACCTCCATCGAGATGGGGCCGCCGCAGAGGCTCAGGGACACGCTTTGGGCCCCCGCCATGGTCCAGGCAGCGCCTTCGTTCAAGGAAATGGACCTCGGGGAAGTTCTTCTCCCGGTAATCTATCCTTTCTCCTGGAAGAATTCAGACCAGGCAATCTGGCTGGGCAGAGTCACAGGCTGGGTAGCGGACGACGAAGGCCGGGAGTACCCAACCGGTCAGAAGATCCTCATGGTTGATGGGGAGGAGATTCCGTTCCTCGAAGTCCGATCTATCGAATTTGCCCATGCCACCCATGGGTCCACGAAGCAAAAACGCTGATTCCTGGGCCGGGGACTCAATTTCTATGCCACTTCGTGAAGACATCCTCACTCCCATTGCTGGTGAAAACCCAAGCGGCATCGATCTACGGTACGACACTAAACTGCTGATCCACGACAAGATAAAGGAAGCTCGGCGACAGGACGATGAACTGGCGCAGGGAGATTGGCAAACCGAGCGAAAAACGGCCAACTTCCCTCTTGTAGTCAAGGTTGCCCAGGATGCGATTGCGACCGTCTCCAAGGATCTTCAGTTGGCTGCGTGGCTGGCCGAGGGACTGCTCCAGACCGAAGGCTTCGGCGGTCTTCGTCTCGGCATCGGATTGTGCCAAAGCCTGTTGACCGACTTCTGGGATACGGTTTATCCGGTCATCGAGGACGGGGACCGCGAACTCCGCGCCAGGCCCCTGAAGTGGCTCGGCTCGATGCTGGACATCCCAGTGCGTAGCTCGCCGATTACTGCTTCTGGATACTCCTTGCTCGTTTATAAAGATTCGAGGGTAGTGGGCTACGAAGACCAGGTGAAGACCGACAAGGAGCGGAACGCCCGAGCGAAGGTGATCGCGGCAGGCAAAATCGCCCCGGAAACTTTCGACAAGGCCTTTGCCGAGACGCCGAAGGCTTTTTATCTACAGGCGGAAAAGAACCTCGATGGTTGTCTCGAGGCCCTCAACAAGCTGGAGAAGTTCTGTGACGAGCGGTTTGAAGACGAAGCACCTTCGTTCGGCAATCTGAAAAATTCGCTCACGGAAGTCAGGCAAACGGTGCACAGTTTGCTCCAGAAGAAGCGGGAGAAGGAGCCGGACCCCGTGGAAGCGGCGCCTGTCGCCGCGGCAGCTGCCGATGCGGCGCAAGCTGGTGAGAAAGCGACAGGCGAGGGGCCAGTTTCGACCGAGAGCTTTGCGGCGCTGTCAGTCGCGGAACCTGCGGATCGCCGCCAGGCAATTGCAGGCATTGCCGGCGCCGCGGCCTTTTTGCGCAAGCGAGAGCCATTCAGTCCCGCGCCCTATCTTCTGTTGCGCGGCTTGCGCTGGGGTGAGTTGCGCACGGCATCGCGGCTGGGCGACAGTACCCTGTTGGAAGCGCCGCCAACCGAGCTGCGGTACCAGATAAAACGATTGGCGCTCAACAAGAAATGGAGCGAGTTGCTGGAGGCTGGAGAACAGGCCATGGCGCTGCCTTGCGGTCGAGCCTGGCTTGATTTGCAGCGTCTTTCAGTGGCTGCCTGTTCGGCCCTCGGCGCGGAGTACGAGCCGATCGCTACCGCGATCCAGTCTGAACTTCGCGCTCTGCTGAACGACATTCCCGAGTTGCTGGACGCGACGTTGCTCGACGATACGCCGGCTGCGAATGCTGAGACCAAGTTATGGCTTCAACAGCTGCGCACGCCGCAACAGCCAGCTCCGCCAGCGGAAGATGATCCCGCTTCGGGTGCTGCCGCAGCTCTGAATGGAACACCCACGTGGCTAGCCCGGGCCGCCGATGCTTATGTTCTGGCAAAAGAAGCACTCGCCGCCGGGCAGGAGGAGAAGGCGTTCTCTATCATGCGCTCCGTCATCGACCGCCAAAGGTCCGGGCGCAACCGCTTCCGCCGCACCATGCAGTTGATCGAGCTGGCCATCGCCGCCGGGAAAGACTCGATTGCTCAACCGCTGCTCGAGGACATCGCGGCTACCATCGAGACCCATAAGCTCGATGCCTGGGAAGACCCTGAGACGGTTGCGGGCGATCTTTTGAAGCTGATGCGCAGCAGCAAGAATATCCAAGGGAACGCGTCCGAAAAGCAGAAGCTCTTCGAACGGATTTGCCGCCTCGACCCCGTCCAGGCATTGAGTGCGGGGTAGACCATGGCCAGAAGCCTCGGTGAATCGACGATCACCGTTTCGGTGCTGGACCGGCTCATCGATCTTGAACCGGACAACCGAATGGAAAACCCCCTGAGCCGTTCGCAATCCGTCCGGCTCTTGAAGAGCGCGGTGCGGCGGGACCTGGAATGGCTGCTGAACTCCCGTCGAATCTGCGACCCCCCGGACGAGAGACTGAAGGAGCTCAACCGATCGGTTTACGTGTACGGACTTGCCGACCTTTCCGCATTGGCCATGCTTGCATCGGGCGATCGCAACCGGCTTGTGCGGCAGATTCTGGCCACCATCAACCTGTTTGAACCGCGCCTGGCCAACGTGCGGCTGGTGTTGGTCGAAACTCCGGACTCAGCCAAGAAGGACATCCATTTGCGGGTCGAGGCGATGCTTCGAATGGATCCCGTCCCGGAACCCATAACTTTCGACACCGTGTTTGAGTTGAAAACCGGAAACTGCCGCCTGACTGGAGGCGACGATGCGCGATGACCTGCTGCTCTATTACGAGCGGGAACTTGACTACCTGCGCAAATCCGCCTCGCAGTTTGCAGAGAAGTATCCCAAAGTTGCTTCGCGGCTGGCGCTCGAGCCAACCAAATGTGAAGACCCGCATGTCGAGCGGCTCCTTGAGTCGTTTGCCTTTCTAGCCGCTCGCGTCCATCTCAAAATGGAGGACGAGTTTCCCGAGATTACCGATGGGCTGCTCAGCATCGTCTATCCCCAGCTGGTCCGTCCCATTCCCTCTATGTCGGTGGTCGAATTTCAGCTCGATCCGGAAAAAGGCAAGCTGACCAGTGGGATGAAAATAGAACGGAATTCGCAGCTCTATTCAAAACCCGTCGGCGGCGTTCCGTGCACATTTCGCACGTGCTACGACACAACCATATGGCCCTTGACTATAGACGCGGTGGAGTTGAACCCGCCCAGCCGTCTGAAGCCGGCGGTGAAGACAAACGACTCGGCGTGGGCGGTGCGCCTTGAGATACGTTGTGCGCGCGATGTTACTTTTCCCAGTCTCAAGCTTGATCGACTGCGCTTCTACCTCGATGGGGAAAGCGGTCTGGTCAACATACTTTATGAGCTGTTGTTCAGCCGGCTCAATCGCATAGTCGTGCGCGATCTTACGGCTTCATCGCGGTTGGCGCCGGTTACTCTACCCTCGTCGGCACTCAAAGCCGTTGGCTTCGGCGCAGACGAAGGGATGGTTGCTTATCCCTCGTCGACATTCGCCGGCCATCGACTACTTATGGAGTACTTCGCTTTTCCGGAGAAGTTCTTTTTTCTCGATCTATCCGAGTTGGAGTGCGTTGCAACAGCAGGCTTCAAGGATGCAATCGAAATCATCTTCCTGATCTCGGAAATCGAAGGGGAAGGGCGCGTCCAGCGGCTGGAACTCGAAGTCTCGAAGAAGACCTTTCGACTGGGATGCGCGCCGGTGGTGAATCTGTTTACCCAGGTTGCAGAGCCGATCCAGTTGAATCAGCGCAAGTACGAATACCCCTTGGTTCCCGATGTAAGACGGCCCCACTCGGTGGAAATATTCTCAGTGGACGAAGTGAATGCAATCAATTCCACAAACCAGAAGATCACTGCCTACGACCCCTTTTACTCGCTTCGTCATTCCGCAAGGAGAGAGGACCGATCCTGCTTCTGGCTGGCCCGGCGGCGTCCCTCTAACCGCCCCAACGATGACGGTACTGACATTTCGCTTTCGCTGGTCGACTTGTCGACAGCTTCCGTCGATCCGGATGCGGCGATCCTCTCTGTCCGCACCACATGTACCAATCGCGATCTGCCCTCGCGGTTGCCTTTCGGCAATCAGGACAGTGATTTCGACATGGAAGGCGCCACGGCGATGAGGCGGATCGTCGCGCTCCGCAAGCCGACACCGCCGGTGCGTCCGGTCCTGGGCAAGAGTACGCTTTGGCGGCTCGTTTCCCACTTGTCGCTCAACTACCTTTCGCTGGTCGAGGGAGGCAAGGAGGCGTTGCAGGAAATCCTGCGGCTTTACGATATTGGCCGCACGGCATATTCGCAGAACGTCATTCAGAGCATCCTCAATATTCAAAGCCAGCCGCATTTCACGCGTCTGATTTCCGAGCAGGGAGTCAGCTTCGCACGAGGGGTTCGGATCCAGATGGAAATCGACGAGGACCAGTTCACGGGGGGGGGGGCGTTTCTCTTCGGGTGCGTGATGGAAAGGTTCTTCGGCATGAGCGCGTCCCTGAACAGCTTTACGCAATTAAGTGTCACAACTCCGCAAAGAAAGGAGAAACTCCACGAATGGCAGCCGAGATCGGGATGGAAACCAATCATTTAACAGATTCCTTGCTGGGCCAGCAGTTGGTCGAGGACGCGTGTTCGTTTGAGTTTTTCCAGGCGGTGGCGCTGTTGCAGCGGCTGAGGGCCAATTCGCAGCATGTAGGCGGCTTTTCAAGTCCCGAGGATGAAGCCGTGCATTTCCGGATCAATCAGCGGCTTGGCTTTCCAGCCAGCGAGATTCAAAGCCTGGAAGTCGAAGGCGACAAGCCACCGGAGATGATGGTCAACTTCATGGGCCTTACCGGTCCCATGGGTGTGCTTCCCCACGTCTACAGTGAACTGATCTTGGAGCGGGCCCGCGCCAAGGACCACAGTCTGGCGGCGTTCCTCGATATTTTCAATCATCGGGCGATCTCGCTCTTTTATCGGGCCTGGCAGAGGTCGAATTTCGCGGTCACCTATAATACCGCGGGACGGGATCTGTTCACCCGGTACCTGCTCGACCTGGTCGGGCTGGGGACCTCAGGGCTTCGCGGCCGGCAGGATATCGACGATGAAGCATTCCTGCATTATGTGTCGCTGGCGTCTTCGCAGTTGCGGTCTGCGGTTGCCCTGGAACAGATCATCGGAGACTACTTTGAGGTACCCGTGGAGATTCAGCAATTCACTGGCGGATGGTACAGTCTGGATCGGGCGACACAATGCGCGATGAGGGAAGAGGAATCTGCCTCACGTCAGGTCGGTTGCGGCGCGGTCGTGGGCGATGCTGTCTGGGACCGGCAGTCGCGGGTACGCATCCGGCTTGGCCCCATGGGGATTGATTGCTATTGCGATTTTCTTCCTGGAGGCGACGGGCACAGAGCGTTGCGCGCCATTACCCGCTTCTTCAGCGGTGATTGCCTGGAATTTGAAGTGCAACTGGTGCTTGATCGAAACCAGGTATCCGATGTTGAACTCGATTTCGACTCCAGCAATCCGGCACGTCTTGGATGGATCTCCTGGTTGAAGACGGATCCGTTGGAATACGACCGGGACGACACAGTTCTGACGCTGTAAGGGGGAATATATGGCACTGAACCTGAAAGCACTGATTTCCAAACTGAATGACCCAGCCCGCTCCGCGCTCGAGGGAGCTGCAGGTCTTTGCCTTTCCCGCACTCACTACGACATCGAGATCGAGCACTACCTGACCAAGCTGCTTGATTCGGCCTCAGGCGACTTTGCCGCCATCCTCAAGCATTTTGAGGTCGACAAGTCAAGGCTCACTGCCGAGTTGTCACGCAGCATGGACAAGCTGAAGTCGGGCAACGCCCGTACTCCGGCCATCAGCCCTACGGTGCTGAAGATGCTCACAACGGCGTGGACCATCGGCTCGATCGACTTCAACGCAGGTCAGGTGCGAACGGGCTTTACCGTGCTTGCGCTGGTTTCGGATGAGGAACTCTCCCGCCTGATCAACGACGTCAGCCGGGAGTTTCACAAGATCAATGCCGATGCGCTGCGCAAGGACCTGTGGGGCATTGTTGCCCTGTCCAGCGAGACGACGACCGCCGCCGCCCCGGCTGGGCCCGGCGATGGCGCCGCAAAGCCGGGCGGGGGCAAGACACCCAACCTGGACCAGTACACCGTGGACCTGACAGGCAACGCCAAGAGAGGCAAACTCGACCCGGTGCTTGGCCGCGATGCCGAGATTCGCCAGGTCATCGATATCCTCACGCGCCGGCGCCAGAACAACCCGATACTCACCGGCGAGGCCGGCGTGGGCAAGACGGCGGTGGTGGAAGGATTTGCATTGCGCGTGGCGCAGGGCGATGTGCCTCCTCCGCTGAAAAACGTTCAAATCCGCACCCTCGATCTGGCCCTGCTGCAAGCGGGCGCCGGAGTCAAGGGAGAGTTTGAGAACCGCCTCAAGGGTTTAATCGAAGAGGTTAAGGCATCGGCCACGCCTATCATTCTGTTCATCGACGAGGCGCACACCATGATCGGCGCCGGCGGCCAGGCCGGGCAGGGAGATGCCGCAAATCTGCTCAAGCCAGCCCTTGCCCGCGGAGAACTCCGCACCGTCGCGGCCACCACTTGGTCGGAATACAAGAAGTACTTTGAAAAAGACGCAGCGTTGGCCAGGCGCTTCCAGGTTGTCAAGGTCGAGGAGCCCAGCGAGCCGCAATGCATGATCATGATGCGGGGCCTGGTGGCCTCCCTGGAGAAGCACCACAAGGTCCGCATCCTGGATGAAGCGGTCGCCGCAAGTGTGCGCCTCTCACACCGCTACCTTGCCGGGCGCCAGTTACCAGACAAGGCAGTGAGCATCCTTGATACAGCCTGTGCGCGCCTTGCGCTTGGACAGAGTGCAACCCCGCCGGCGATCGAAGACCTGACCCGGCAGATCGACGCACTCGAGGTGCAGAAACGGATCCTTGACCGCGAAGAGATCGTCGGCGCCGACCACCAGGAAAAGCTTGCTGAAATAGCAGTGCAAAAGGCCATTGCCGACGCAACTCTGAAGACCCTCCAGGAGCGCTGGGACAAAGAGCGCGAACTGGTGGGCAAGATCCGCGAAATACGCGACAAGCTTGAAGCCAGCCACGCTAAAGAGGCGAAAGCAGCTGCAACAAAAGACGCGAAAGCGGAGGCTCCAAAAGAAGGGGAAGCAGAGGCGCCAAAAGAGGCAACGGCAGAGGCCCCCGTCGATTCGACGGCCGTTCGGGCCGAACTGCAGGCACTGGAGGCGGAACTTGCCGCTGTGCAAGGCGAAACCGGCCTGATCCAGGTCTGCGTGGATGGACAGATTGTGGGCGAGGTGCTGTCCGCTTGGACCGGCATTCCCGCCGGGAAAATGCTCAAGGACGAAATCGCGACCATCCTCACGCTCCAGGATCTTCTGGGCAGGCGCGTCATCGGCCAGCCGCATGCCATGGAGATCATCGCCCAGCGCGTTCAGACTTCGCGGGCGTCCCTCGACGATCCCAGCAAACCGGTTGGCGTCTTCATGCTGGTCGGCCCCAGCGGCGTGGGCAAAACCGAGACCGCGCTGGCGCTGTCCGACCTGCTCTATGGCGGCGAGCACAACCTGATCACCATCAATATGTCCGAGTTTCAGGAAGCCCATACCGTTTCCACGCTGAAGGGCTCGCCTCCGGGATATGTGGGCTACGGCGAAGGCGGCGTTCTGACAGAAGCTGTGCGGCGCAGGCCGTACTCCGTCGTGTTGCTGGATGAGGTTGAAAAGGCCCACCCTGATGTACTCGAAATCTTCTTCCAGGTCTTCGACAAGGGCAACATGGAAGACGGGGAAGGCCGTTCCATCGACTTCAAGAACAACATCATCATCCTCACCACCAACGCCTGCACCGACCAGATGATGAAGCTGGTGGCCGATCCGGAGACCGCGCCCAGCCCGCGCGCCCTCATCGAGGCCCTCAAGCCCGATCTGAACAAGATCTTCAAGCCCGCGTTTCTCGGGCGCATGGTCCTCATCCCCTATTACCCCATCCGCGATGAGGCCATGAAGCAGATCATCCGCCTCAAGATGGGTAAGATTCAGCGAAGGTTGCTGGAGAATCACAAGGTCAAGCTGACCTACGACGACGCCTTCCTGAACGAGGTGGCCAACCGCTGCACCGAAGTCGAAAGCGGCGCCAGAAACGTGGATAATATCCTCACCAACACCCTGCTGCCGGATATTTCGCGGAAAATCCTGGGCGGTATGGCGGAGGGAGAGAAGATGAGCGCCATTCACGTTGGCATCGGGGAAGACGGGGCGTTCACTTACGACGACCCGGCGCCGGCTGCATTGATGGAGGCGGTCTAATAGCGCTGGGTTCGGGGTATGCGGATGGCCGGCAAGGGAATACAAGGCCCCCTCGAGGGGCCTGCAATCCGGGGGTCTCCGGCTTTACCGGAAGAAGGGCCCTTTAGGGGTCAAAGTGACTCGTCTTTCCTGTCATCGTTTCCGCCCCAACGAGGTGCGGCTGGTAACTTCCGAGTGGTAACTCGGGAGCAGCCCCTTGAGCCTCGGACGATTTTGATGCGCACTAGCAGTTTCGCCAGTTTGACGGATCGTTTTTGCCCCGTCTGACGAAGGTAGATGTGTATGATGCCACAAGCGAGAGGTTCAAGCCGGGAATTCCCGGAACGAAAATCAGCCACCCGCTTGTTCTCAATCTGGCCTAGTTTTCACTCTTTCCCGAATGGAACACAAGATGGCCGACTCAAGAAAACCAGGACCTTTAAGCCCCCCCAGCGAACCCGTTGGTATTCCCGCCAGAACGCCTGGCACACTGGGAGTTAATGACCAGGGCAACCCGAACGTGACGTCTTTGCTCGGGGATGCACCGGGACCGGTAGGAAGAAACGACCACGCCGATCAGAATTTGCCCCAGATGTCTCCGACCGCGACGGCCGCCAAGCTTCCTGATGGGACTCCCGTTTCTCCAGGTAGCGATGCGAAAACGGCAACAACAAAAACTAAAAGCGGTTCCTACTGGGTAACGTGGGCCAATGCTAACGCTAATGCCAGTAAGTCCGTAGACGATCTTGCAGACCCCTTCAAGGCCAACGCTAAGGCGTTCATAAATGCTCTCAATGACGCGGGGGTCACGCCCGATGTCGGAGAAACGAAGCGAAGCGACAAACGTGCCTATCTGTTCCACTGGAGCTGGTTGATAGGGCTTGGAAAGGCGAAAGCTTCTGAAGCGACGGCCATGACAGGCGTCGATATCGAGTGGGACCATGGCGATGAGGAGAAGAGCAAGAACGGCGCGAAGGAAATGATTGACGGCTTCGCCCTGGCCGTGCCGCCAGCCAGCACCAACGCCCCTGCACTTAACAGCAACCATATTGCGGGCAATGCGATCGACATGGTTATCACTTGGAAAGGCACCATCAAGATCAAAAAGAAAGATGGCACCGAGGAATCGGTCGATTTCATGGACGATGTCAACAAGAACACGAAGCTGCATGCTGTTGGTGCGTCCTACGGGGTCTACAAGTTGACGACGGACGCTCCGCACTGGTCAGTTGATGGTCGTTGATGAGGCACGCCTATCTCGGCCTGAACATCATGCACCAAGAAAACTGGAGGGAGTTGTCTCTATGAAAAGGTGTTGCCGCCAGCCCGTCCCGAGACTCCGCAAACTCCTAGTGCTTTTCGGGGCTGTTCCGATTCTGCTCATTGCCGCTGTCTCATGCCGAAAAGAGATTGAAAGGAGACAGCCCGCGGTTGCTGTCGCCGGTGTGCCATTTCCATTTGCCGAGCGAATTGGGTGGTTTCAGGGTCCGTGCCTTGCTATCCCGAACCAACATCTCGCTCGGGGAACTTCAGTCGCATTGGTCATTATGGGAGAACCTCAAAAGGTACAGCAGGCGCGAAGCCTTGAGCAGACGACCGATCCCAAGACCTGTAAGGCGCTCATCGAGGGGCGAGCGACAATGAATACTAAGCCTGGGATGTTCTTCTACGCGCTTGAAGCCGGGAGCGTCGGTCCAACAGACATGGGGATAGGAATTGTGGAACCGCCGGCCAGAGTGGCAGTTGTTAACGGCCTGGCGCAGGTAGATCTTGATCAGGACGGTCAGAGCGAAGTTTTTTCGTCGTGCGCCACAAGCGAGGGAATCAAGTTCGCGGTCTGGACCGGGAGGGCCAACCAACGAGAGCCTCGCTGGTCGGGTTACTACTACTTGGGCTATGATTTGCAGCCGACATGCCCTTGACTATCCCGGCTCTGGCGGGTGGCGCGCCCTTGCTTTACCACCCAGTCGAAATTCACGAAAGCGGGTATCTTGCAGCCGGGTTTGCGACGAGGGCGGGTACGACAAATGCAATTCGATTCGCGCGAATCTGGAAGACAAAGCAGCCTCCTCCGCAATGCATAAATTTGTAACGGACCTTTTCCGCTCGGAAGCAGCGCTTGAAACCTAAAGGGATTTATTGACGCATCAAGCAACTCGGCCGATACTTGGGAGGACTAAAATGCCATACACGCAAGAAGGTCGTCTCATTTCCCTGACCACGCCCCTGGGCGAGGACAAGCTGCTGCTTGCCAGCTTCAGCGGCCACGAGGCCATCTCGCGCCTGTTTAGCTTCCATCTGGATCTGCTCAGCGAAGCTACCGATCCGACTACGCATCAGCCGGCCAAGCCCATCCAGTTTTCCGACATCATCGGCAAGAACGTCACCATCTCGGTGGCTCAATCGGACAACACTCCGCGCTACTTCAACGGCCTGGTCAGCCATTTTGCCCAGAGTGGTGCCGACAGCCTGTTTACCCACTACCAGATGGAAGTCGTTCCCTGGACTTGGGTGCTGACCCGCTACGCCGATTGCAAGATCTTTCATAACAAGGCGGTCGGCGACATCATCAAGCAGGTGTTTTCGGATCGGGGGTTTACCGATTTCAAGCTGTCCCTCAGTGGCTCCTACACGCCGCTTGAGTACACTGTCCAATACCGCGAAACCGATTTCAACTTCATCTCCCGGCTGATGGAGCAGAACGGCATCTTCTACTTCTTCCAGCACGAGGAGGGGAAGCATACGATGGTGATCGCCGACTCGTCCAGCATTCACGAACCGTGCCCTGGACAGGAAAGCGCCGGGCTGAACCTGGCCAGCGGCGGGCTCGATGACGATGATGTCATCAACTCCTGGAACATCGAGCAGGAGTTAAAGAGCGGCAAATACACGCTGACCGACTATAACTTCAAAACTCCGTCTACGAGCCTGCTGGCCTCGGAACCAACCATCGATACAATCGGCGGCAATGCCAAGTTTGAACTCTTCGACTATCCCGGCGAGTACGCCTCCCGCAGCGATGGAACGGCCTTCGCCAAGCTGCGTATGCAGGAAGAGGAAGCCGGTCATCTTCTCGCCCATGGCTCCAGCGTTTGCCGCGCCTTTACGACCGGATACAAGTTCGACCTCGAGGACCACTATCAGGCGTCGATGAACACGTCGTACGTCCTCACCGAAATCCAGCACATCGCCTCGGTTGGCGGCGGTTACAGTTCCAGCGGCGGCGGGGGTGGCGCCAGTGACAGCTATTCCAATCACTTCACCTGCATCCCGGCGTCGGTCCCGTTTCGCCCCGCACGCCTGACGCCGAAGCCCTTCGTGCAGGGGCCGCAAACCGCGAAGGTGGTGGGCAAGAGCGCGGATCAGGACTCGGCCGACGATCAGGGTGCGGGCGGAGATGGCGAAGAGATCTGGGTGGACAAGTGGGGCCGGGTACTGGTGTTGTTTCCGTGGGACCGGAAGGGTGCGACCTCCTGCTGGATGCGGGTTTCGCAGGACTGGGCAGGGCAGGGCTGGGGAATGATCAACATTCCCCGCGTGGGGCAGGAAGTGATCGTCAGCTTCCTCGAGGGAGATCCGGACCGGCCGATTGTCACCGGCCGCGTGTACAACGATGTCCAGACTGTACCGTATCCGCTTCCCGCCAATGGGACCCGGACGACGTTCAGGACGTCGAGTTCAACGGGAGGGGGCACGGCGCATTACAACGAGCTTCGTTTTGAAGACAAAACGGGTAGCGAGCAGGTATTCGTTCGCGGAGAGAAAGACTACGATACGCGCATCGTGAACGACACGCGCGAATGGGTCGGCAACAACCGCAGCCTCATGGTTACAACGGACCAGATGGAGAGCGTAGGCGGGGACCATCACAGCAAGGTCACCGGAAACTCCAACGAGAAAATCGGACAAAACCTGTCGATCCAGGTGGGGCAGAACCTCTACGAGAAATCCGGCACGAACTTCGCCCACGAGGCCGGGCAGGTCATTCATTTGAAGGCTGGAATGACGATTGTGCTGGAGGCGGGTACGGAGTTGACGCTGAAGGTCGGAGGCAATTTTATCGACATCAATCCATCGGGAATCTCCATTGTCGGAACCATGGTCATGATCAACAGCGGAGGCTCGGCCGGTTCCGGCTGCGGCTCGAGCCCCACCGACCCGAAGAATCCGGATCAGGCCGACGATGGGAGCAAAGGCACCAAGATGAACTGATGGAGCAAGTTTCAGCCCTTGCTCCAGTTGGGGTCAGTTGCTATCGTTAAGGATCGGTCATAGCCATGAAACAACTGCAACCCGTGCTTTGGACCAAAGGCACCTTCCTGACGCCGCAGCACCTGCAATTGCAGGACAGGTTTCTGGAAGACAGCCTGAACTTCCGGCTGCAGGCGCTCAAGTTCTGCGCCTGGGGGTTCAGTGAAGCCGTGCTCGATCAGGAATTGCTGGCAGAGGGCCAGTTGACTGTTACCCGTGCCTCGGGTATCTTTCCAGACGGATTGCTCTTCGATATCCCCGGCCCAGATCAGCCACCTCCATCGAAGGCGCTGGCGGAGTTTTTCGATCATGGAGTTCGCGATCTCGACATTTATCTGACCGTTCCCGACTACAAACCAAAGGGACTCAACGTCGCAGCTCTCGGCCGCGTTGCCGGTTCCCGCTATTTGGCCGAGACTTCCAATGTTCGCGACGACAACACCGGGTCAGGGGAGAGGCCAATCCAGATAGCGCGAAAGAACTTCCGCCTGCTGGCCGCCAATGAGACCCGCGAAGGCTCTTCCGCTCTACGCATCGCCAATGTGGAACGGACGGAGGCCGGCGCCTTCCGCCTGAACCCCCGCTTCGTTCCCCCGCTTCTCGAAGTTCGAGCCAGCGACTATTTGCGCGGACTGGTGAACGGGATTCTGGAAATTCTCTCCGCAAAGAGCACGCAACTCGCAGGCGGCCGCCGCCAGAAGAACCAAAGTCTGGCCGACTTCACCGCGTCGGACATTGCCAACTTCTGGCTGCTCTACACCGTCAACTCCCATATCCCCGTGCTCAGCCACCTGTTGCAGGGGCAGCGCTGCCATCCGGAGGATCTCTTTTCCGAACTCACCGCGCTGGGCGCCTCCCTCACGACATTTTCCACCACCATCCGGCCGCGCGACCTGCCCCTGTACGACCACCTCAACCTGAGCAAGGTCTTCTCCGATCTGGATGAGAAGCTGCGCATGTTGCTTGAAGCTGTGGTGGACAAGAACGTGGTTTCGTTGCCGCTCAAGCAGCTGAAAAACACTATCTACGCAACGGCAATCGATCAAGATAAATACCTGACCAATACGCGAATGTACCTGGCGTTCTCTGCCGATACCAGCGAAGACTCGATCATCCGCAAGGTGCCGCAATTGGTCAAAGCCTGCTCTGCTTCCCAGATCGAACAGTTGATCAACAGGGCAACGCCGGGCATTGCGCTCAGCCACGTGTCCGTTCCGCCCAGCGCGATTCCCGTCAAGATGAAGTATCAGTACTTCAGCCTCAATCAGTCTGGACCGGCGTGGGAAGCCGTCATTCGCTCGCGTAATTTTGCCGCGCATGTTCCGGGAGAACTGCTCAATCCGCAGATGGAACTCATCATCCTGCTGCCACAGGCGGGCTAACATCTATGAGACAGCTCACCAAACCCGTCTGGTTGGAAGGAATGTATCTGGGCCCGCACCATTTTCAGGCACAGAGCCGTTACTTCGAAGACTCTCTGAATTTCGTCGTCGCAAGTTTGTGGCGCGACGCGTTCGGCTTCGCTGGCCTCCAGTTCGACAACGACGCTCTTCGCAATGGCACCGTTGCCCTGACCCATGCTCGGGGCCTTTTTGAAGACGGGCTGGCATTCGATTTGCCGGGGGCGGATTCCGCTCCGCTGCCACGGGACTTCACCACGATGTTTTCTCCCGTAGCCGATCACCTGACCTTGCATCTCGCAGTTCCAGTCAGCCTCAGCGATGGCCAAAACACGAGTCTGGACAAAGCGGGCGCTGTCCGCTACCTGGGCACCGACCAGGCAATGCCCGATCAGAATACAGGCCGTGACGAGAGGCCGATCAAGATGGGCCAAAAGAATCTGCGGTTATTGGCTGAACAGGAGATCACCGATCAATTTGCAAGCTTACCGCTTGTACGCGTCACGCGCGATGGGTCTGGACATTTCGAAGCCGATCCAACCTTTGTGCCGCCTTGTCTTAGCCTGAGCGCTAGCCCCACGTTGACAGGCATGCTGCGGCGTCTGATCGAAATCCTGGATGAGAAGAGCACGGTCCTTTCCAATGAGCAGCAACAGCGGAACGGTGTGTTACAGGTAGGCATGTCGGCCCGTCACGTTGCGCAGTACTGGTTCCTGCACGCCCTGAACTCCAATGTCTCTGTGCTGCGGCATTTTTTGCTTTCTAATCATGTGCATCCGCAGGAGCTGTTCCGCGAAATGTCCCGTCTGGCAGGCGCGCTTTGCACCTTCGGTCTCGAAGTGCATCCCCGGTCACTACCAGCCTATAACCATCTCGACTTCGGGGCAGGCTTTGTTCCTCTCGACGAGCACATCCGCCGTCATCTTGAAATTGTGATGCCGTCAAAGGCAATCACGATTCCATTAAAGCAGGTTGAGAGTTTTCTCTACAAGGGCGAGGTCAAGGACGAACGCTGCCTCGGCCCCGCGCGTTGGATACTGGAAATTCATTCGCCCATCGGTGAAGCGGACCTGATTGACCGTGTACCGAGACTGGTGAAGATATGTTCTGCCCGGTTTGTGCTTGAACTGATCAAACGTTCCCTTCCAGGCCTGCATCTGAACCATCTCCCCGTCGCTCCAGCTCAGATCGAAGCAAGTGTTGAGAGCCAGTACTTTGCTGTCAATCGAGTTGGGCCATGCTGGGAAACTATGGTGCAGACCCGCCAGGTTGGAATCTATGTCCCCGGAGAGATTCGAGCACCGGAACTGAGCCTGATTGTCTTGTTGGACGAGTAGCTTCGCGCTGGCCCTCTCCCGCGAAGAGCGTTGGCCATCCCAACGCTCAAAAAGGGGCTGTGGCTGGCTCAGCAAAGGTATAACGGCGGCATCACATTGAAAGGGGCAACTTTGGGGGCAACTTATTACAATCTATTGTATGTAAGCATTTATTATCAAAACGATACAGGCTTTATTGAGTAGACGCCTCGCCTACCATCGGCAAAAATCAACCAGTTACGCGGATTTCCTACGTCTGCTTTGTCGAAGTCCACTCCCGCCCCCTGGTCTGCTTCGTCAACGTGCAGTCCGTGGACCGCATCATCTACTCCATCTTCCAGAGATTCAACCTGGAATGGAAAACCCGCACCCTCAGCGTTTTTACACAAGCAGCGTGACATCACCGGCGAGTGAGTCAGTCTTGCGGAATACCGCAGTTACTGCTAGAATTGCTCGAAAAATCTAGCCGCTCAGAACCAGCCACCTTTCGCCGCCAACCGCTTGAAAATTGCGGAACGGCGAGGTTTTATTGCCCGGCTTGAAAACTAACTGCGAAAAATTGAGGGGGAAGCAGCATGAGTGTGGACCGAAGGGCGTTTCTTGCGGGTTCTTCGAGACTGTTGTCGGCGAGTTTGCTCGCCGCGGGCATCCCGGCGGCCGCCGAGGCTGAAAATCAACCACAAGCGGCCAAACGGAAATACCGGCTCATCGCGACCGAGGAAGCCTTTTCCATCCCGGAGCAAGCCGACGAGTTCCGGCGGGTCGGGGGCCTTTCCTATGTGAATCCGGACCTCGATATGTGGAGGGGATTTCTCAATCCGCACCCCGAGGCTCCGCCGTTCCTCCGCCGCCTGCTCGATCTGGAGGGCGAGCGCATTCAGATCATGGATCAGGCCGGCGTGGATGTGCACCTCCTTTCGCTCACTTCGCCGGGCGTGCAGATGTTCGACGCCGATACGGCAACCAGCCTCGCGACCCTGGCGAACGATCGACTGGCCGAAGTGATCAAGAAGCATCCGGCGCGGTTCGCGGGCCTTGCGAGCTTCGCCCCCCAGGATCCCAAGCGGGCGGCGAAGGAAATCGACCGCGCGATATCCGATCTCAAGCTCAATGGAGTGATCGTCAACTCGCACACCAACGGCGAGTATCTGGATGATCGAAAATATTGGCCAATCTTCGAGGCGCTGACGGCTTTGAAGAGCGCAATCTATATTCACCCGCGCAACATGCCCGACCCGTGCAATTTCATGATCCGCGCCGACACCTCTCTGGCGGGGGCACTCTGGGGTTTCCAGATGGAGACCGGCGTGCATGCGATGCGGCTGATCGTCAGTGGTGTTTTCGATCAGTTCCCCGATTTGAAGATTGTTCTCGGGCACATGGGAGAAGGACTGCCGTATTGGCGTTACCGGATCGACTATATGTACAGGGTAGCTACACGCGGGCATAACAAGCTCAAGAAGAGCCCCAGCGAATACCTCAAGGACAATTTTGTGATCACCACGAGCGGGATGAACGATCACAAAGTGCTGAAGTACTGTAACGACGCGCTCGGACCGGACAATATCCTGTTCGCGATCGACTATCCGTACCAAGAGTCGGTCGAGGCGGCCGATTTCATGAACTCCGCGCCGCTGCCGGAAGCCGACGTCGAGAAGATCGCTCACGGGAACGCCGAGAAGATCTTCCGCATCGCAACGGCGTGACGGCTGGTTGATTTCCTTTGAAACTCAGGGTTTTTCGCTCTCTTTCGCCGGCCGTCTACGCAGGCATGGCGGTCTGCACTTGTCACCGGAGCCGTTGTTAGGCCACACCAAATGGAGGAATCCGATGGGATCCAAATACGCGCATGTGTTCGCACCGATCAGAATTCGAGGCGTGGAGTTCAAAAACCGGTTGGAATTGGCGCCGCCGTCTCCCAATCTCGCCGACCGGGAAGCAAGAGTGACCACTGAATTCGTCGATTTCTTCCGGTCGTTCGCGCGCGGAGGCGCCGCCATTATTCATGTCGGCAATTCCGTGGTCGACATCAAAGAGGTCTGCGACGAAGAGCGCCAACTCGACCTCGGTTCCGACGACTGCATCCTTCCGCTGACCCTTTTTGTCGAAATGTGCCACGGCTTTGGTGCGCGCGCTTCGCTGGAAATCAACCACAACGGTAAGGACTCCGATCCTGGCAAGACCGGTCGCCCGGCTTTCAGCCCCTCCTCCCTGATTCCGTCGCACGAGAAGTGGCGCGCGCCCGCACAGCACAGGGATCCCATGCCCACAGTGGAAATGGATCGTGCCAAGATAAAGGAAACGGTGGAAAAGTTCGCGGCCGCGGCGTATCGCTGCAAGCGCGCGGGCTTCAAGATGTGCATGATCCATGGCGGCCACGGAAACCTGATCCCCCAGTTTGTCAGCCCCCTGTACAACAAGCGCACGGATGAATATGGCGGGTCCCTGGAGAACCGGGCGCGCTTTGCCATCGAGGTGCTGGACCGGGTCCGCCAGCGGTGCGGCGAAAACTTCGTTATCGAGTACCGCATGTCCGCCGATGAGATCCACCCCGACGGCATGCACTTCGAGGAGACCCTCAAGTTCGTCGAGATGATTCAGCACAAGGTCGACATCCTGCACGTCTCCGCCGGGCTGCACGGCGAGCTTCAGTACATGCGCAACTGGTGGCCGAACTACCTGATGGACCGGATGCCCAACGTGCACTATGCCGCCGACATCAAGAAGGCGTTTCCAAATCTGCTGGTCTGCACGGTCGGCTCGATCATGAACGTCCACATGGCGGAGGAGATCCTTGCCGCCGGCCAGGCCGACTTTGTGGCCATGTGCCGCCCGCTGCTGGCCGATCCTGAAATGCCGCGCAAATATGCCATGGGACGGGAAGAAGACGTTCGTCCCTGCCTGCGCTGCCAGTACTGCGGCTCCCGCCTGCTTATCCCCGGGGTCATCAATTGCGCCGTTAATCCTTACCTGGGCAACGAGACCGAATTCCCGGAAGGCAAGGTCACGAAGGCCGAGGTAAAGAAGAAAGTGGCGGTGGTGGGCGGTGGTCCAGCCGGCATCCAGGCGATGTTGACCCTCTGCGAGCGCGGGCACGACGTCACGCTCTACGAAGCGAGCGATCATCTGGGCGGGCATGTTGTTCCTGGCTCGGTGCTGCCCTTTAAGCAGGACATGAGAGACTACCGAGACTACCTGCTGTGCCAGGCGAAGAAGGCCCCGGCGCGCATCCTGCTCAATACGCAAGCGACGAAGGAAATGCTCGGCGCCGAAAGCTACGACGCTTTGATCGTTGCCGTCGGCTCCAAGCCCATTGTTCCGTCCCTTCCCGGCATCGACAAACCTCATGTCCACTGGGCTCCGGACGCGGATAGTGGCGAACTGCCGGGCGCAAAGACAGTGGTCGTGGGCGCCGGCGCGGTTGGTATCGAAACTGCGATCGGCCTCAAGCGCCGCGGCAGGGATGTGACCATCGTAGAAATGCTTCCGGATATGTCGCACCTCAGAACGACCAGTGGCGCCGCCGCTATGGAATTGATGGCTAATCTGAAGGAACTGGATATTCCCGTACGCCTCAACTGCAAGCTGGACGAGGTAACGGATGGCAGCATCCTCTGCCGCGACATGAAGTCCGGAGAAAGGGTTGAGCTCCCCGCCGACACAGTGCTTCTTGCACTCGGGGTGTCAGCACGCCAGGAAGCGGCCGATGCGCTGCGGCGGAGCGCCCCTGAAACGGAGGTCTTCGTCGTCGGCGATGCGGCGGAAGTTGGAACCGTCGCCACGGCTGTGATGTCCGCCTTTAAGGCCGCAGCGTATATCTAGCGAAGGCGGCACGCCGCCAAGGCCTGGCCGCTATAGGTCCACAGCGTCCGTCGACAAGCAAAGAATTGGGGCAGCCTGTGAGGGCTGCCCCAATTCTTTCTCAAGCGGGAACGTGAAGAACATCACGTCCCCGCTTTGTTAAATCGCCGAAAGCCAGATCAGAAAGTGAACCTCGCTGAGAACTGGATCTCTCGTGAAGGCTCGGACGTATATTCAACTTGCCCTGCAGTAGGGCTGGCGCACGTTCCTTGCGCGAGAGCAGCCGGGTTTTCTTGGTAGGTCGACCCTGGTGGAAGGGCGGTGTTCGAATTGCAAAGAACGGAGCCCCCCGGCGTGATGGTAGTGATCGCATAGTCGGCGGGATTCGTCGAAGGCGCCCCTGGATTTACGAGCGGCCAGCCAATCGGATCGCCAACGTAGGTAAACCCAGGGGTGGGGTTCCCGAGGCTCGGGTGATTCAGAACGTTGAAGAACTCCGCCCGGAGCTGCAGGTTCACCTTCTCGGTCAGCTTGGTGTTCTTCATGACAGAGAAATCGAGATCCCACAAGCCAGGACCTATGAGGGTGTCCCTGCCCACGTTCCCAAGAGTGCCATAGGGCGGCAAATAGTAACAGCTGGTATTGTACCAATTCACCCATGTCTTCAGATATTGCTTGCAGCCAGGCACTAAATTCGGCCGCGGGCCCTCAATGCCTCCCAAGCCTGCCTGGCCGCCAGCAGCGAGCGCATCCAGTACATTGATTGGGAGGCCGGTGGAGGCGCTGAAAATCGGGCTAACTTCCCATCCGGTTATCGCCCGATTCCCCTTGAACGGCAACGAATATACGCCGTTGATCCGGAACGACTGGGTCACATTGAAGGAGCAAGGTCCACGGTCATAGGACTGGTTATACGTGTCGGTTACTTCATACTGGCCTTGTTCCAGACCCGAGCTGACCGAGCCATCGTCTATGCACCGAGACCAGGTGTACGCCACCTGCCCGATCAGCGACGAGCTGAACTGGCGATTGAGGCTGGTCTGCAACGAATTGTACGACGAGTGAGCGGTCGCCTCGTCGGAAGCGATGCCGCCCAGGGATTGGTTGGCAAAAGCAAAACCGATGAAGGGGGCGGGACCCCAGGCCGGGTTCGTGCAAGGCAGTGTAACACCAAACTCGACGAGGAAATTGCAAGCAACAAACCCGTCGAAGGGGTTCGTTAGAGAGCCTGGAGCGCCGGTGGCAGCGGGATCATAGAGCGGGTTGGGAGTGGTGCCGTTGGCGAAGGTTTGCTCGGAGTGATAAATCATGGGGTTCGCGTCGTGCTCCGAGAACAGGTGAACGCCGGCCGAACCGTTGTAGCCGATAGTAAAGACCGTGCCGGCGGTAATCTGACGTTGAATAGTGAGGTTGTATTGCATGACATAGGGCGCGCGGTCCGTTTTGTAATCGAGTCCGGCAAAGACCGCCGGATTGCTGGTCGAGGAAGAACAGGACGGGTCATTCGGGAAGCACGGAAACGGCGTACTAGCTTCATACGACACCGTTGGCGGAGTCAGGTAATACGCCGGCGCATAGGTACGGGCAGCTATCGGCTCGTGGAACATGCCAAAACCGGCGCGCACCGAGGTTTTGTGGTCCTTGAAAGGATCCCAGGCCAGGCCAATGCGCGGATCGATGTTCAACATGTTGGGATTGGAAGCCAGGACGTGAGACACGGGAACGAACCCGGTGTTGTGCAACGCGTCGGTAATCCCTTCCAGGGGCACGCCCCCGGCGGAAGTGGCATTGTTGATCCAGTCATAGCGCACGCCCAGATTCAAGGTGAGCGTGTGTGTCACCTTCCAGTCGTCTTGAAGGTAGGGAGCTAATTCGTTATCCCGGAAATAGTGACGTAAGTTAAACGGAATGTTGTTGCCGGCTGAATCGGTGTACACGGAATTGGGCGCCCCAGAGGTGAGATCGATCAACGTGTCGTTGCCGACAAAACTGGCGAAGTTACCATACAAAAAGTAGCCATCCTGCCCAAAGGGCGAGCTCATGTTGGACTGCACCTTTTTGTATTCGATGCCAAACCGGATGCTGTGTTTGCCATGAGTAAGGATCACGTCGTCGGCGGCCGCGTACTTGTTTTGAACAAGCTGGAAAGGACTGGAACTGGACGGGCCGATGGAGGCCAGGCCGCCGGGGCCGACTGTAATGTCCTGCGCTCCGGGAGCACAGGGGGCGCCAGTGACCGCACAAGCGAGCGGATCGGACGCCGCCGGCAGCGTGGAGACATTGACCGCTTTTTCGTTGGTTCGCACGATACTGAACCGCGCCGCGTTAACAAGGTTGCTCGTAATCGTTCGCCGCTCTTCCAAAGTGAAATAGTGGTTTCCCGATTTGTCGTGTTCCGGCCAATAGGGCAGGGTGGATGCTGGGTAAGGCTGGCGCTCGTTGGCGCCATCGTGGACGTAGCGCGCGAAGATGGTGTCCTTGGGGCCGATGGTGTAGTCTAAGCGGCCGAGGATGTAGTCTTCGTTCACGACCAGCGGGCTGTCTGAGTAATGCCAGGCGTTGAAGCCCGGCAGGGTGCCTACAGCAGTCGCGCCCGGGGTCGGTGCGGGATAGAGTTCCACAAGGGGCTGCATGACGCAGGCAAGCGTCCCCGCCGTGGCCGTCTGAGTGTCGGTGCAGGCGGGGGCGTCGGGACCAATAAGGGACGAGGTGATGCTTGTTAACGGCACTAATGCCCTGCCAGTGATGCCATGCAAAGACCGCAAGCCCTCGTAGTTGAAGAAAAAGAACGCCTTATCCTTCTTGATCGGCCCGCCTAATGCGCCGCCGAACTGATTGCGGTGGAACGTAGGGATGGGCAGGTTTGCCACGTCGAAGTAGTTCTTAGCATCCAACTTGCTGTTGCGGAGAAAGTCGAAGGCCGTTCCATGCAGTGCGTTCGTGCCCGATTTGGTAACGGCATTGACGGCTGCTCCCGTGCCGCCGAACTCGGCGCTGTAGGTGTTGGTCAGGACACTGAATTCCTGGATGGCGTCCATGCCCAGCGAGTTGCCGGTGACCGAGGAGCCGGTGCCATGCTGCCAGAAGTTGGTGATATCGGTGTTGTCGAGCAGGAACGACTGTCCCACGGGTCTTGATCCGGAGACCGAGTAGTTGCTCTCCGATCCGTAAAAGGTGCTCGACACCCCGCCTCCTCCCCCGTTCTGGGAGATATATTGCACGCCGGCCGCCAGGGACAACAACTGCTCGAAATTGCGACCGTTGAGCGGCAGCTCCGCCATCTGTTTGGGGGCGACCAGGCTGGAAACGGTCGCGGTCGTCGAATCCACCTGCGACACCTCGCCCGTCACTGTGACCACTTCCGTGGCTTGTCCTACGGGAAGCTTGAGATCAACCAGCAGTTGCACGCCGACAGTCAGTGTGATGCCCGAGTGAACGACTGTCTCGAAGCCGCCCTTACTGGCCTGCACCTGATAGTTGCCTACGATCAGCTCTGGAACGAGATAATGGCCTTGGGAATCGGTCAGCGCGGTATAAGTGACGCCGGTACCGACGTCCTTTACCTCGATTTTCGCTCCTACTACCACCGCTCCCGAGGCATCTGTCACGGTGCCGGAAATAATGCCCTTATCGGCTTGCGCCTGCAAACGTGTGACACCGAAGACGCCGACGCACAGCAAAACCGTCAGCACCCAAGTCATAGCGCGTCTCTGGACCTTCAACATACAATAATCCTCCTGTTTGAAGTTTTCCTGCTCACCGAGTGGAGATAGACTTATGGCAATCCCGCACTCACCTCGAACCCCACTTACACGACCTTAATTTCAATGGATTGTTGGCAGAACAAATGTACGTGGTCAAATCGAAGTCGTCAAGGCCGTTCATCCGGACCGCCAAGACGCCTGGCATTACGGTTGTCATCGTGGCCTGAGTTAAGATCGGGCTTCTGATCCGGGCGTTGCCTTCAGCGGCTAAAGCCGCACCCTTTCAAAGAGCCGCGCCCCTTTAAAAAGAACCATTTAGGAAACAGGCGGGTAGTGGGTCAGTTTGAATCCGTTTTGAAAGGGCACGACCGGGGCAACGGGGCACCCTCTGGGGCCGGCTGGATCGCGTGCCTTAAATGCCGCCAAATGTGTCGGGGCTTTAGAACTTATCCGTAAATAACCATAGTTTGCCTCCAACAGATAAGAGCAGCGGCGAGTTGCAGCAGAGCCGTGTAGCTGGCCTCGGTTTTTTCGAAGCTGACCAGCAGTTTGCGGAAGCGGTTGAGCCAGGAGTGGGTGCGTTCGACCACCCAGCGGCGCGGTTTGGAGTCCGGATAGCGATACTTTATGAGCCGCTCTTCAGCGCGTGATTTGACGCGTGGGTAGTAGCGATGCTTGCGGGCGATCTTGCTCACCGGATAGCCCACGTAGCCAGCGTCCAGGCAAAGATACTGTTGGTCTTTCCAGCCAGTAACTTCAGGACGTTCGACGACGACCCTGGCCAGCGTCGGATCCAGCAGCTTGGAGTCGTGGAGGTTGGCGCCGCTGACGGCGATCGACAGCGGGGCTCCACGGCCGTCGACCAACAGACTGCGTTTGCGCCCTTTTTTTTCCCCGGTCGGTCGGGTTCCGACCAACGCATTCGGTTGCAAGCGGCGCTTTGCCCATGGCTCCGTCGGCTGCCTGCCACTGCCAGGCGATGCCCTGCATTCCGTCATACTCGGCCAGGCCAGCCTGCCACAGTTTCTGGAAAAAACCAGCCCTATACCAGTTCTGAAAGTATTGATGCACCGCGCTGGCCGAACCGAACTCGCGCGGCAATGCTTTCCATTGAACGCCGGTCCGCAGAACGTAAACAATCGCCGAAAATACCTGCCGGGAAGACATTGGCTTGCGTCCAGCTCCAGCTTTGCGCTGGTACTTTCGACCTGCCTCCCGCCGGCGTACCGGAATCAGCGGCTCAACCTTGCTCCACAAACTATCCGAAACTGTCCACGACTTGATTTGGGCCATATTGAGTCCATCATCGCCGTCTTCCAGTCGCTGCAAACGAGAGATTCAACTTCCCGAACCAAACTCATCACTATTTACGGATAAGTTCTTAGTCCCGGAGACATGATCTTTTTCAAAATGACCCACTACCAACCGGCTCAAGTAACCTTGCTCGCGGTGTGGCATTTTACTGGCCAAAACCCCAATCCTCGCCCGGGGCCACGCCGGCTCGGGGTCGCAGTTCATATCACACACAGAGAACCCCGACCAATTTTGTTAGGACTCACAAAAATGACGTTCGATTACACGGTTCTTCTACGGCGCATAACACTAGATTCCCTTTTGGTAGCTCTGTTCTGTGCCCGCGATCACAAGCAACTGTGACATCGGACCAGTGATCTTTCTGAACGTAAGCCGTGGCATGTGAACCATTTCCGTATCCATCCATGTGCATCACGGGTTGGTAGACGAGAAACCTCCCCCGAACTCTGTTGGAACTCGTTCCTTTTGTTCGAGATGATCCTGAATCGGGACAGTGGCGAATTTGAATATTTGCCAGAGCGCCAGTTAATTAGCGGGGGCACAACTTCTACGTAGACAACGGTTGCTCTTTAATTGAATACTATTTCCAGCTACCTTCGACATTGCGCCGGGTCAGGTCCCATCGGCAGCTCGGTGGGAATTGACGCGATTGCTGAGTTTCAAACGCTGACCAACACCTATAGCGCCGAGTTTGGCGGCAATGGCGCGGCCGTCAACGCGGTGTCCAGGTCTGGCACAAACCGGTTGCCATCATACGTCATTGTCACTAGGAAAGTTCAAGAGGAGGGGCAAATGGTATCACCAACACTGTCGACCGAGCGGGTGGAAACCACCCTGACCACGCCTGATGCAGAGCTGTTTCTAGAGATCGATGGACTGCAACTGAACGAACGGCTCTTGCGGTGGAAAGAAGCGCGGCACAACGCCCCATCGCGGGTTTGCACCCGGCGGCAGCAACTGGCCATGGAGTCCTGGAAAGAGACCGAGGGGGAGGATATTGAGATACGCAGAGCGAAGATGCTCGCCGCGATTCTTGCCTCCGTGCCGATAGACATCCTCGACTTCGACCTGATCGTCGGGAGGATTTCCACCGGGCTTCTCGCGGCCACCACCGCCATCGACATATGCGGGGATTACATCCCGGATTTATGGGAAGATGACGCCAACCTGGAGCTCACCCTTACCGCGAAGGGCGCGTTGTCGGCCGAGGACCGGCAGATACTGAGAGAGTGCACGAAGTACTTCGAGGGCAAGACGGCGCCGGACCACATTCAGTCCGCTTGGCATAACGTGGTGGGGACATGGTCGGACGATTGTGTGGAAGCAAAACTGAAGGACCCGGCTCCTGAGGTCGGTTTTGTCCCAGGTGCGTCTGGCTGCTTAATGTGGGACCGAGCGCTGGCCAAGGGCATGCGGGGTTTTATCGACGAGGCGCAGGGGCACATCGATAGTTTCCTAAAGAGCAGGGATACCGATATCCGCAAGCTGTATTTCTGGAAGTCGGTAATTATCGTCTGCGAAGCGGCGATCGCCTACGCTCACCGCTATGCTGAGCTGGCCCGGCAAATGGCGAAGTCCGAGTCCAATGCCGCTCGGAAACAGGAACTGTTGCAGATCGCCGAAATATGCGACTGGGTTCCCGAGAATCGGCCGCGCAGCTTCCACGAAGCCATTCAGGCAATGCATTTGATCGGCGTTTGCAAGAACCTGGAGGACCCCGCCTGCTATTACCCCGTGCTCGGTCGTATCGACCAGTATCTGTGGCCATATTTCGCCGACGACTTCCGCCAGGGGAATCTCACTCTGGAACGGGCAGCGGAGCTGCTGGAGTGCGGCCTCGGACACTGGGGCAGCCAGATCTTCATTGCGAGTGCCGGTTCCCGGGAGACCCACCAAGTCAGCTACGGCATCAACTCGCTGAATGTGGGCGGAGTGGATAAGGAGGGCAAAGACGCTGCGAATCTCCTGAGCTATCTTATCCTCCACGTGATTGGCTTGATGAAGCTTTCCACTCCCACAGTCGGTTTGCAGTGGCACAAGGGCACGCCGCGCTGGCTTCTGGATAAGGCGGTCGAGACCAATATTAAAGTTAAGGGCGGTATACCGTTATTCGAGAATGGCGATTATATAGTCCAGTACTTCGCCGCGTGCGGCGTTCCGGTGGAAAGGGCCAGGGACTGGTATGGATTGGGATGTGTCATGCCCGTTGTTTCGGGAACCATAGAACATGTAGGCAGTGAAGGCCTGGGAGCAATCAATGGCGCCTGCGTTCTCGATATAACGCTGCACAACGGGCGGTCGGCGATCACCGGGAAACAGGTAGGCTTGGAGACAGGCGACCCCCGGAGTTTTACGACCTTTGACCAATTGTACGATGCATATAAGAAACAGTATGAGTTCGTGACTAAGCGCATGTTCTGGCTGGCGGCCATAGCCCGGCAAGAAAACGAGAGGTATATGCGCCTGCCTTTCCTTTCGACGCTCAATTCCGAACAGTGCATGGAAAAGGGCAAGGACACGGTGGTCACGGATCCTGCGTACCACACTTTCTGCCAGGGTGATCGGGCAGTCATCGATACGGCGGATTCTCTGCTGGCCGTCAAAAAGCTCGTCTTCGAGGAGAAGAAGATCTCAATGAGTGAGCTTTTGGATGCGCTGGATGCCAATTTTGCGGGAGTGCGCGGGGAACAGATACGGCAGATGTGTCTGGCGGCGCCCAAATACGGCAACGACATCGATGAGGCCGACATGATGGTTCGCGATGTGGGCGGGTCTAATGGGGCAGTGATCCGGTCCTACGACAATAGCCCGGACCCGCCTTTCAACGTTGTCCGAGAGGGGTTGTCCTGGCATTATTTCGGCGGCTTGGGCGTGGGGGCGCTACCCAATGGCCGCAAGGCGAAGGAACCACTGAACGATGGTTCCATGTCGCCCATGCGGGGAATGGATAAGTCCGGGCCCACAGGCGTCCTCCGCTCGGCGCTCAAAGCCGGCTTTCGCGAATCGTTACCTTGCGCCCTGAATCAGAAGTTCTCTGCGAGCGCTGTTCAAAGCCCGGAGAGCCGAGCGAAGCTTGCGGTGCTTACCGATACGTTCCTGAGACAAGGCGGGCAGCATATCCAGTTCAATCTGGTGGACACCAAGGAACTGCTCGATGCCAAAGCACACCCGGAGAGCCACCAGGACCTGGTAGTGCGGGTAGGCGGTTTTAGCGCTTACTTTGTGCAACTCTCTCCGGAGATCCAGGACGATGTGATTAACCGTAGCCAGCAGGGTTTGTGAGTTAGGGCGTTAGGGACAATTGTTGTAGCTTTACCCAGGTTCGCCACCTCTCTCGTTGCCCTTGTTGTGGCCCAAGTGTTCTCGCTGTCGCCGGAATCGTTGGTCCTATGTTTTGGGTGCGACCGTGGACAAGGCCGGGTGGAACGCGGTTTCGTACGCCCCGCCCTTGCCGGTCTTAGCCGCAATTGTCTTCGCAAATATTTCGAAGATCGCGGCGAGAGTTGAGAGCCACAACTCGCGCGGTCTGGCGGATAATGCCGTTAGTTGTTAGAAATTTGAGATTACATCGAATCGCTAAAAACCCGTAACTCGGGTCTGGAGTGCCCGGCGAATTGTTCGCGCCAGGCCATGTCGGCAACAAGACCCTCAAAGGAGAAGCGATAATGAGCAGGAAGGTGCAGTTCGAAAGGCTACTTTCACCTTGCAATATAGGGAAGTTGCAGATTAAGAACCGAATCATAAAGACTGCCGCAGAACTAAATACCCACGACCCTCACGATTTCCATATGAACCAGAAAACCATTGACTACATAGAAACAGTGGCCAAGGGTGGCGTAGGGATGATTATTCTCTGGAATGCCTATTTTGATTATCCTTTAGGCGCAAGGATGGCCGAGGGGTTGCGTATTGACGCCGACGAATACATTCCAGGCTTTAGTAAATTGGCCGATGCCGTCCACAAACATGATTGCAAGTTATCTGTGCAGATGATGCATGCCGGACCCTGGTGCCCATCGAAGCTTTCCGGGCGCCCACCGATCGCTGCTTCGGTGATGAAAGGGGATATGTATGGAGACGATGGTGACGAAGCCGTTGAGGCAACCGTTGCCGAGATTGAAGAAGTTCAGGAGAAGTTCGTAAAAGCGGCGGAGCGGTACAAGAAGGCCGGGATTGACCACGTGGAGTTACACTGCGGCACGCAGCACCTGGGCAATACTTTCATGTCTCGTCACTGGAATAAACGCCAGGACAAATATGGCCCTCAAAGCCTGGAAAACAGAACTCGGTTTATGGTTGAAATCCTGAAGGAAATGAAGAGACGTCTGGGGAACGACTTCCCCATCGGTGTCCTTTATAATGCTGTGGAATATGGCATGGACAACGGCATAACTCTCGCGGAGGGTCAGGAGTTCGGGCGAATCTTTGAAGCTGCCGGTGCCGATAACCTTCATCCAAAAGCCGATGGTCTAGGTCCAATATATGCTTCAATCAACTGGCCCGATACGGTCTGCTATCCAGAGCCTCCGGACCCCTTGCCGGAAGGGCTCGATGGAAGCCATAACGGGGCTGGATTTTGGGTGCCTCTGGTCGCATCAGTCAAGAAAGCAGTCTTCATACCGGTGATTGCCACCGCAGGCATCGATGCTGAACTAGGAGAGAAGATCCTTCGACAGGGTAAGGCGGACTTTATTGGCATGACCAGACGCCTGTTAGCCGACCCGGAGCTCCCCAACAAGGTTGCCGCAGGAAGACTGGAGGATATTGCCCCATGCACGCGCTGTCTCACCTGCATCGACGGAGTACATACAGCAGATTTTCCGGGCTACTTCCGCTGCCGCATAAATGCTTCCCTGGCAAAAGAGCGGGAGTACGAGATCAAACCCGCGGTTAAGAAGAAAAAGGTTATGGTAATCGGTGGTGGACCAGCAGGAATGGAGGCGGCAAGGGTAGCGGCTTTAAGGGGACATGAAGTAGTACTGTATGAGAAAGAACATCAACTGGGAGGATCACTACCCTTGGCTGCCACGGTGAAGGGGGTTGAAATCGAAAACCTTCCAGCCCTGGTTCGCTATCTCAGCACCCAAATTACCAAGCTGGGCGTTAAGATCAATCTTGGCAAAGAGGTTAATAAGGCGTTGGTTGAGCAGGTTAAGCCAGATGTGCTCATACTAGCCACAGGAGGGCAATATTCCGTTCCCGAAATACCTGGAATTGATTCAGGCAAGGTGGTCAGCGCTGCCAGCCTGAACCGCCAGCTGAAGACCTCTTTGAGGTTCGCAGGCCCCAGGCTGCTCATATGGGCCACGAAATTGTGGATGCCCATCGGCAAAACTGTTGTCATTATCGGTGGCGGCGTACAAGGCCTCCAGTTAGCCGCATTTCTGGTTAAGCGTGGTAGAAAGATAACAGTCGTGGACACAGATGTGAAAATGGGAAAAGGCATGGTTGATTGTTATAGGGACCGCTTGGTTCCCTGGCTGGAGCTAAAGGGAGCACTGTTGTTGTCCGGCGTTAAGTATGAGGAGATAACAGATAAAGGGCTAACGATCACCACCAAAGAAGGAGAGAAACGGATTTTGGCGGCGGATACCATATTGCCTGCTTTGGCCATGGCGCCGGACACTGAGTTCGTCAAGAGCCTGAAGGAGTCAGCCCCTGAAATTTATCAGATTGGCGACTGTGTAAGTCCTGGTCTGATAGTAGATGCTACTGGGGATGGTTCACGTATTGGTCGCGCCATATAGGGGATGTAATCAATTATATCCAGTCAGGGTGTTCCGCCTGAAAAGGCCGCCGCTACAACCAGTTCAGGGATGTTGCCGGGCAACAGGCGGGAATGGCCATCCGTGGATTCCCGGACGCGCTCGAAATGAAAACTGCTAGAAATTCGGCTCCCGCGAGGCGGTTGGGTGTAAACTATCAAAAAATTGGCTGCGAAAATAGAAATCCCGGCCAGTATTGGCGTTAATCGCTGAAGCCACGGCGAGGCACCTAAGGTGTGCGTTGCCAGACTTCTTCGTGAACCAGTGTTGAGGAAATAACAGGCGAGTGTACGCATTCGAAACAAGCGTCGAAGTCGAAACGCGCAACAAGAAGCAGGTGCTGAATCAGAATAATTCAGCTCTAAGCTTGTCACCGTTCCAAACAATTTGCGGAAGGAGCTCGAATCATGGCTGTCAAAGTACCCCAAGGCTGGTATGACATTTCTGTCCCCCTCAAGCAGGAGATGGTCTACAACCCCCTGGATCCGGTGCCCCCGAAAATCTATCGCATGATGGATCCGGCGCTGGGGGCTCCAGTGACGATGAGCAAGATCGAGATCATCTCGCACACCGGCACGCACGTCGATGCTCCGACCCATTTTATTCCTGGGGGATCCACGATTTCCGACATGCCGCTGGATGCCACCATAGGGCCGGCGCGGGTGATTGAGATCAAAGATCAGGAAAAGATCAAAGTAGAGGAACTGGAACTGCACAACATCCGCAAGGGCGAGCGCATCCTGTGCAAGACGCGCAACTCCCCACGCGCCTACGAAGGGCCGGGGTGGATGGAAGATTTCGTGTACCTCGACCTTGCTGCGGCGGAGTATCTGGCCGAGAAGGGGATTGTCCTCTTCGGGTTGGACTGCATTAGCCTCGGCGACATTAAACAGGAAGAAGCCCTCAGGAAAACGCATATAGCTTTACTCGGAGCGGGCGTTTACGTTCTCGAATCCTGCGCGCTGGCTAATGTGCCGCCCGGCGAATACGAGTTGCTCTGCCTTCCGCTCCTCATGCAAGGCGGCGACGCGGGCCCCGCCCGGGCCATTCTGCGCCCGCTGCGTTAAGGGCGCAACTGTCTGGAGGCGCCTCCCCTCGCGGTTCACGGCTCGGCGGTGCCTGGGCGCATCGCGGGAAGAGGGAAACGGGACGGTATCGGCCTACGGCCCGATGCCGTTCCGTAAAGGTATTAGACACCGGCTTGTGTATCCGCACCAACGACGCTACTATGCGAGCTCGATGGTGCCGGAATCCAGAATGAGGAGTGACTATGAGTGGCAACAGACTGTTTACCGACGAAGAATTGCGCGAGATGGAAAGGCGCACCCTGGATGTCGTCCAAGAAGCGATCGAACAAGGCGACAAGCAGAAGGCGAAGGATCTCGTCCAGCGCATGTATAAAGAGTTCAACCACCTGCACGACGGTTACATGTTCTGGGCGACCGGGCTACTGACCTATATCTACCAAAACTACGGAATCGAGTCCGTGGAGAAGGCCGAACGGTTCGCCCACACGATCGAAGGAAAAACGGTCTTCAAGCCGCCAGAAAAGACGGACGTGCGCTCCCTCGTCATTCACCTGGCCAGTTCCCTCCGCGGGCATCTTCAACCCCTCACCATAGAAGAGGATGATGAGAAGATCGTTCTCACCATGAAGCCCTGCGGTTCCGGGGAGAGGATTATCGAGCTGGGAGGCTACGAAGCCGGTTTAGCCAGGGTGGAAGAACCGCACCGCATCACATGGGGCATGAGAGACTTTCCAATTTACTGCGTACATTGTCCGATCATGGAGACGCTGGCTTTTGAAGCTACAGGAGATCTCCAACCCGTTCATCTCGTGAACGAGACGAAGCGGCACGGCTTTTGCCACTTTGCCTACTACAAAGACCCTGCGAACATACCCGAAGAGTACTATCGCAGACTGGGAAAAGAGAAGCCTCCTGTCTCTCGCCAAAGTGTGCCATAACGGCAAGAGCAGGAGGTGAAGATGTAGACCGAATGTCGTCGTTTAGCTGCATGGAAGATGGAGGCAGGCCCTCCGGGGGCGGGTTGCCCTCCGGCACGCCGGCGCCGTTGTCGGTGATGCGCAGAGAAAGGCATTCTCCCTCCTCGGCGAAGGAGATGCGCACCTCGGGAGAAGCGGAGCCCTGGCGTGCCGCCTGGCAGCCATCGAGAATCAAGTTGCTGAGAGCCCGTTCGATGTGCAGGGTGTCCACCCACACGTCCACCTGCGGGATGAGCTCGATCGCAAACTCCACGTTGCGTGCGTCAGGGACTGCGCGCACCAGCGTGAGGGAGCGATCCACCAGCGACCGCCGGCTCACAAGAACAAATTTGGAGACGACTATCGGAAGGCAGGCAATGTTCCTTATTAGAGCGGTCCAGGACTGCCGAATCCGAGTTGACAATTCGTGGGTTTTCGCACCGGCGATTGAGGTCTCTGAAAGCTCTCTGGTCTCTTTTTGAGAGCAAGAATCCGAGAGTTTGGCTGGAAATGCGAACTCTGCTATGTATTTTTCTCTAATCCACTGATTATAAAGGGTCTATGGCGGAGAGGGGGAGATTCGAACTCCCGGTGCTCTTTCAAGCACGTCCGCTTTCGAGGCGGGTGCATTCAACCACTCTGCCACCTCTCCGATTGTTTCAACGACTCACAGGCTACTCCGGCATCTGCTCGTAGAAGGCGTCGACGACGCTGCTGGCGAGCAGCTTTGCACCGGGCACCAAATGAGAATAGCGCATTGCCATCTGAATAGTCGAGTGCCACTCTCTTCCAATACAAGATGAGCCTGAAGGAAGACTTTGATTCCAATACAAGATGAGCCTGAAGGGTCGGTCATGCTGGGTAGTGAACATCCGCATGGTTCGAGCAGAAGAGTTGAGTTTGGAGGCGATTGGCCGTTTTGTCACGGGCAGCGAGGACATCCGGTTTGAGGCCGAAGACCGCCAGCAGCTCTATGGCTGGGTGGAGAAGGTGTTGGTGGGACGGCAATACGCCCAACAGGGCAAGGCGGCGCGGGGCCTTTTGCGGCGTTACGTCGAGAAGATGACTGGGCTGAGCCGGGCGCAGATAACGCGGCTGATCGCGCGCTACGCGGCCAGCGGGCGGGTGCAGGTGACGGTCTATCGGCGGCGACGCTTCGCCGAACTCTACACACGGGCCGACATCGAGTTGCTGGCCGCGGTTGACGAAGCGCACGAGATGCTGAGCGGCCCGGCCACACGGCGCATTCTGGAGCGCGAGTTCGAGGTCTACAAGCGGCCGGAGTACGCGCGCCTGGCTACGATTTCCGTCGCTCACTTGTACAACCTGCGCCACCACCAGCGCTACCGCGAGCGGCTTCTCAACTACACCAGGACGCGACCCACGGCGGTGTCGATCGGCGAGCGGCGCAAGCCGCAGCCGCAAGGCCAGCCTGGATTTCTGCGCTTGGACACGGTGCATCAGGGCGATCAGCCGAACGGTGGGGAGAAGGGCGTCTATCACATCAACGCCGTCGATGAGGTCACGCAATGGCAGGTGGCCGGCGCCACGCCGCGCATCTCGGAGGCCTATCTGGAGCCGGTTTTGGAGCACATGCTGCGTCAGTTTCCTTTTCGCATCCTCGGCTTCCACTCCGACAACGGCAGCGAGTTCATCAACAAAACCGTCGCCCAACTGCTGGAAAAACTGCGCGTCGAACAGACCAAGAGCCGGCCTCGGCAGAGCGGCGACAATGGCCTGGTGGAGACCAAGAACGGCGCGGTCATTCGCAAACACATCGGCTATGGATACATCGATGCCAGCCACGCAGACCGCATCAACGACTTCTACCAGGAGTACTTGAATCCGTATCTGAACTATCATCGTCCTTGCGCTCAGGCGGACGTGAAGATCGACGAGAAAGGGCGCAAGCGTGTAAGTTACAAGCGCTATCAGACCCCGCTGGAGACCCTGTCGCTGTTGCACAAACCAGGACAATACCTGCGCCGGGGACTGAGTATGAACGCGCTCGAAAGGGTCGCCGCGGCCATCAGCGATACCGATGCGGCGCGGCGGATGCAACAGGCCAAAGCAAAACTGTTCGAGCGCTGGCGGTTGACCGCGTAGGACTGAAGGGAGACACAAAGGGCGGAGGAAATGGCGGTACGTGGAAAGCCCGGAAAACGATAGTACGTGTTTTCCGCCCTTCCCACATACCTTGGAAATCGCTCGAACAAGGCATCGGAACATGAAGGGCATGCGCAGCGATTTCCACATTCCCTCCGCCCCGGCTGCTAGCATGAATCAATTTCAAAACACGAAAGGACAAAACCCGCTTCGCCTACCCTTCGCTACCTTCAGGCTCATCTTTCGATTGGAAAAGACTGTGCCCGACGTATTTGGCAACAGCCGCCAGCAGCACTCCTCCCATCGAATAGAAATCTGTTAAATTAACGCCTACAATATTGACGCACTTCGAATTTGACATTCCTGGTTTTCCAGACCGGATTAGGCATTCAGGTAAGGAGTCCGAGAATGTGCGGGGTGCCGTTTACTTCCACCCCAGCAGGCAAAGTTCGCTTGCCGGGGACCCCGAAAGGAAAATGGCACTTTTGAGCACCAACGCGCCCTGCACCGATTCATAATCCGGTGTAAAGGCCCGGCCGAGTCTACTCCGTGAAGAGATGGATGGACGTAGGGCTTATGACAACGCGACCGATAAACGGTTGTAAGACAAGAAGCGCGGAAGAGAAGGATGCAATCAGAGAGCAGTTGGGGCGCATTCTTGAGCACCCTGCCTTCAAGAGCAGTCAACGCTCTGCCCGGTTTTTGCGCTACGTGGTTGAGTATGCGCTCCTCGACACCCACGATGTGCAGCCGCTGAAAGAAAGAACCTTGGGCGCCGAGCTGTTTGGCCTCGACCCAGCTTACGATACGAACCAATATACGGTTGTCCGCAATGCCGCCACCGACGTGCGCAAGCGGCTGGCGATGTATTATCACGAGCCCGGACATGAGAGCGAGATTCAGATCGATCTGTCCGCCGGATCCTACATGCCCGGCTTTCATCCTTGTGCGAATAGTCAGAAAGAGGAGACAGCATTCCCGGGAGCTTCTCAACCTTCTCGCGAGCAAGAGTTGACCACACGCGCCGCGGCGGAGCTCGCAGTTGCGGCTGTGTCAGAAAAGAAGCTGCGGAGGCGAACCTGGAGTGTCTTGTGGATGACAGCCGCGGTTGCGATCGCCGCAACCGTTGCTGTGCTTGGGCTGGCCTGGCGGCACTCGCTCGGGAATTCGCCGCTCACACGCCTGGCGAACATGAGCGATTTGGATCAATTCTGGCAGCCTGTGTTTGACGATGCTGCACCCGAGCCGGTCATCCTGCTTTGTACCGGCGATCTGCCCACTCCCGCTGGCATGGAAAAGCAGGTGATGCCGGTGGGAGACGCACTGGCCACTGCCGACTTTGCCCGGCTCCTCGGCACTGAAAACAAACGATTTCGCATCGCAATCGCCAACACCGTTTCGATGACTGAGCTGCAACCGGCAACAGCCATACTGGTGGGCGGATCAGACAATCTCTGGACCCTGTATGCCATCGAGGGCCTGCGATTTCACTTCTCCGCGAGAGCCAGCGTTAACGATCCCGTCTGGATAGAAGACACCAAGAACCCCTCGAACAAAGAATGGATTCTCAGCGCCTCGCCAACTTTAGAGTCAGGACAGAACTGCGCGCTCATCGCGCGGTTCATCGATCCCCGCGTGGGCCGGTGGCGAGTCGTCGCGGCCGGCCTCGACGGCGCGGCCACCGGCGTGGCGGCACGGGTCCTTGTCGACCCGAACTATCTGAAGGAATTGACCGGTCACCTGCCGGAGGGATGGCGGTCGCGCAATCTCGAGGCTGTTGTCTCAGTGCCCATGGTCAATGGTGAAACGCGGTTCCCTCGCCTCGTTGCATATGACATCTGGTAGCCTCAGGAATCGATATTTCAGATGGCGAACTTCGCAAAGGCTGATAGTAGAGCCGATTTAATGGAGAAACATCTCTGTTAACGTGCCAGATCGAGCCGCACCACTGTCACGCCACCGTGGCGGACTTTCCAAACGCTATTTCTTGAGCCTAGACTCCACCTAATTTCACATAAGGGTGGAACCGCTCGACCGAAGACATTCGCAGCCATTCTGAGCCTGCTTGTGATCCGGTCTGCGATTTCGTTTGGAGGCAGTATGGCGCACGCGCGTGATCTAGGCGATTCGAGATTGAACCGAATTCTACTCCGTTCTTTGACTCGGACCTGGCACTTCTCGTTTGTCTTTCTTGTATTGATCGGCTTGGCCTCACTGGCAAAGCTGGGATGGGCGCAGCAGATGACGGCCAATCTGGCCGGATCCGTCACCGACGCCTCCGGGGCAGTGATTGCGGGCGCCAAAGTGACCATCAAGAGCCTGGATACAGGCAGCACTCGCACCGACGCCACTGACAGCAAAGGCGATTACGCCTTCAGTCTGCTCCCCGTGGGCCGGTACTCACTCAAAGTTGAAGCGGCAGGCTTCAAGTCATATTCCGTGACCGGCTTTGATATTCATGTGGGCGATCAGGCTCGGCTCGACGCCCGGATGACAATCGGCGGCGTATCGGAGACGATCGAAGTGACCTCTGGCCAGGCCGTCCTGCAGACAGAGGACGCCACAGTCGGGAACACGCTGACAGGGGGGTCTGTTGAGGATCTTCCGCTAAACGGCCGCAACATCATGAACATGGTAACCCTGACAGCCGGCGTGCAGGGACAGACCACCAACGGCAACCTCTCCTACGGATCTGGTGGCCGCGTCGAGGACCGGCGCACTGGCGACACCGTTTCAGCCAACGGCAAGAGCCAGGAGCTGAACAACAGCGAGGTTGACGGCTTTGACAATAACGACCGTGCCGAAGGTCTGGTGGGCCTGCGGCCTTCCATCGACGGCATTCAGGAAGTGAAGGTCGACACCAGCTCGTATGCCGCCGAGAATGGGCGCACAGCGGGCGCCATTACCAACATCATCACCAAATCCGGCGCCAACACCGTGCACGGCTCGGCCTATGAGTTCCTGCGCAATGACGTTTTCGATTCCTGGGACTACTTCGCCAAGCACGACTCTGGCGTTCCGGGCTTCCACAAACCGGAATTGCGCTTGAACGAGTTCGGCGGCAGCCTGGGTGGCCCCATCAAGAAGGATAAGACCTTCTTCTTCGCCGATGTTGAGGAAGACCGCAAGGTGTCAAGCCTAATTTATCCGATACAGTTGCCATCCAGCGCGGAATTGACACCAACCGCGATGTCGAATTCATCGCAGACCTGCTACGACTTTTCCGATGCCGGGTTTGTCGATATGGCTAGCGGAAACAGCTACGAATGCGCCCCGGTGGGTTCGATTGCGCTGAATTATTACCAGCTCTTCCCGGCCAGCCGCGCCGTGCCCGTGGCCGGCAGCGGCGCCAGTGCTCAGTATCAAGATGTGTATTTCGAGCCGAATCTTGTCCAGAATTCAACCACCATCGACGGACGCCTCGATCATCGTTTCAGCGATAAGGACAGCTTCTTTGCTCGCTACGCTTACAACCCGGTATCCACCGGCTATCCGGGTCCCTTGCCGAAGGCAGAAGGCGTATATCCCAATGGCAACCTGCAATCGGCTCCCAGCAGCGAGAACGAGATTGCGCAGCAGATGCAGTTGACCTTTACGCACATTTTCAACGATCACACCATCGGTGAGCTCAAGGCCGGCTATATGCGCTTCAACAATCAGGCGCAGCCGCAGAACTTCAGCTTGTCCACGCCGGCCGATCAGACCATGGGCTTCCCGGCGGGGACCTACGACATTCCAGGACTGCCATCTTCCTACGGAATGACCAGCCAGAACATGGGCGGCAACACCGATTCTGCCTTCCTCGGCGACGCGCCATCCGTGCCTTACCGCAACGTCAGCAACAACTATCAGATCCTGGGCTCGCTCACGTATACCCGGGGAGAGCACAACCTCAAATTCGGCGCCAGCGACATCTTCCGCCACTTCGCCTATTTCCAGACCGGCTTTTCGTCGGGCATGTTCATCGAATTCGCAAACGCCCCATTTGAGAGCTTGCTCGAAGACGCGCCGCAGATTATCGCCCGCATGAACGAGATGATCCAACCCATGTACATGACCTCGGAGCCGAGCCTGTACGCCATGGACGACTGGCGGATCACGCCCTCGCTCACCCTCAACCTGGGCCTGCGCTACGAAATCTTCACCCCCTATAGCGAAGCTCACGGCCTGTATTCGAATTTCATTCCGGAGACAGGATCCGGAAGCTACTTCATTTGCGGCGCGCAAACCGCCGCATGCACCGGCAAAATCGACTCCAGGCTCGGCGTCAAAACCGACTACAAGGACATCTCGCCCCGAGTGGGATTCGCTTACTCCGTCATGCCGAAGACAGTGGTGCGGGGAGCATTCGGCATCTCCTATTTCCCGGCAGACGTGGGCAACGTGGCCGGCGGACCCAATCTGGTACAGATGGAGAATGCCCCGTACTACTTCAATTACTTCAGCGCCCCCTATCCCGGCGGCCAGTGTCCGTCGTTCGAGGGTACGCAAAGCTCCTGCACGGGTCCCAATCTAAGACCGGGGGGACCGCCGCAGGCCGTCATTGGACTACCCATCCCACAGGAATTCGCGCTCAACAAGACCCCCGCGCAGGATTCGGATACAGGAACCGCAACCGGCAGTTGGCAGGACAACACGCAAATATCTTCGCTGTATTACAAAGACCTGAACACGCGTTCTTCTTATGTGGAGCAGTTTAACCTCTCGTTGCAGCGCCAGTTCGGCCCGCATTCGATCACGTTGGCCTATGTCGGCGATATCGGCCAGGCCCTGCTGCGTCAGACGAACGCTGACGAGCCTTCGACACCTGGAGCGACGGCCATGGTGTACGGGAATCCGGCAGGCTGCAATCCTTTTGGTTGTACGCCGAACTCCAATACTGGAGCTGCATCTTCCATAACTCACACCTTTAACGGCGCCTCGGAGCACTATGACGCCATGCAATTGGTCTATAGCCTCAAGGCCAGCAATAACCTGACGGTGGGCGCCAACTATGTCTGGGCTCACGCTTTGACCGACGCCACCTTCGGCGCCACTAACCAAACCGCGGGAATCCTGACCGATAACCGTCAATACGATTTCGGCAACTCGGATCTCGATATCCGTCAACGCGTCACCGGTCACGCCAGTTACGCCCTGCCAATCGCTGCTTCCGCGCACGGCCTGACCGCAGTTCTGGCTAAGGGATGGCAAGTGAATGCCCTGGGCTATTTCCAAACCGGTATGCCGTTTACTGTCACCAGCGCGGCTCCTATACCGTCGGCGGGGTGTCCTTGCGACCCAACCGTTACGTTCCTGGTAGATAACTCTCCGGTCACGGTATCCTCCGGATATTCCGGCGGAGCCTACATTGAACTTCCCAACGAGAGAACCGACCGGCCGAATTCCACAGGGCACACCAAGCTATCGAACCATGGGCCTGCGGAGTGGTTCGACACTAAGGCCTTTAGTCCTCAGACGCCGGGAACGCTCGGTAATTCCGGGGTCAACCAGGTTGTCGGTCCGTCGGATCGCAGAGTGGATGTTTCGGTTATGAAGGATTTTGAAGTGCGCGAAAGCACGAAGCTGCAATTCCGCGCCGAGTGCTTCAACCTCACCAACACCGAGAACTTTGCTCTGCCGGTCTATCAGCTTACCAACTGGGATCCGACCGGAAGCTATCCCGCAACGACAAACGGTTTCGGCTCGATCTCCTCGACCGCTTTCAGCGAAAACCCGCGCCAGTTCCAGTTTGCGCTGAAGCTGCTGTTCTAACTCCGTGCCCCGGGGGAGCCTTATGCCAGTGGGATCCCCCGGCTTCTCAATCTCGGTTGACGAGCCGCTGAAGGTTCGCCGTTCAGCGGAAAGACAGCGAGTCGAGTTTATCGATTCAACGCGCCAAAGAGGTGAAATGTTATCGAAGCTCAAATGGCTGGGCCTGGCCACCGCCATGCTTTTGCTGACCTTGTCCTATCCGGCCAGTGCGCAAGCACCGGCGGGAGTGCCCCCATCGGGTTCTCAAGCCCCTCCCTCCGCGGGTGGAGGCGGCAATGCCGTTGTAGCCGAGGTGAGCTTCAAGGGCAATACAAAGTTCAGCGATGCCACGCTGCTGAAAGCCGTAAACCTGCATCCCGGCGAAGCCATGAGTCCCGCATTGATCAAAGACGCGGTTTCCCGGCTTGTTGCCTATTACCGTTCGCACGGAGCGAATCTGTCGGCGTGGCCCAACATCGATCCCGATGGCGGCCACGCGATAGTGCAGTTTGTGATCGACGAGCATGGCACAAAGGGAGACGCGGGGGCGTACCCACCTGCCGGCGGGCGATAAAGCGAAGAAAAGAGCGGAGGGATTTGGAATGGGACGTTTGGGACGGAGGCAGTTTCTGGGGGCGCTGGCGGGCGCGATGGCGCTGCTGCCCTTGAAGCAGATGCAGCGGGCAGCGCAGACGATGGGTAAGGCAGGCGTTGCGGTAAAGCCCCTCAGAGCCGCCATTGTCTATTACTCGGCGACCGGCAGCACGGCCAAGATTGCCAAGGCCATCCAGCGGGGCTTGAGATCGACCTGCAGCTGCGATCTCATCAAAGTGAAAAACGCCGACCCAAAGAAAATGGCGCAATACGATTTGATCGGCATCGGCGCGCCGATCTGGTTCTATCGCTCGCCGGCGAATATGAAGGTCTTTCTGCATCAGTTGCCGCCGATGGATGGCAAGCTCTGCTTTCTGTTCTGCAGCCACGGTTCTGAGCCGATCGGCTTCTTCGATTCGCTGTCCGATTCGGTGCTGAAGAAGAACTTCACCATCATCGGCTGGAACGACTGGTTTGGAAGCGTCTACCAGGTTCTGCATATGCCCAAGCCGTATCTGACGGACGGTCATCCTGACGCGATCGACCTCGAGGAGGCCGAGGCCTTCGGCCGCGAGATGGCTGACCGGGCGCGCAGGATTATGGCCGGTGAAAAGAATGTTGCTCCCGACCCGCCGCAAGGGCTGGATGTGGATGCCCTGTGGGTTCGCCACGATCTGCCTGAATCGATGAATGGTCCCGGACCGAAGACTGGATCCGCCATTGGCGGGGGGCTCACTGGAAAAGTGCTGGCGGCGTCAGCTCCCGCTGGCGCCACGCTCAGCGAGGGACCGAAGCCCCCAGGCGGTCCGGGCGGCGGCCCTCCCGGCGGCCCATTTGCCGGAATGCCCAAGCCCGTGCCCAAGCTCAACGCGTCCGCGTGCGTTTATCCTCGCTGCGACGCCTGTACTTTTGCCTGCCCGGTCGATGCCATCGATCTTTCGATGAAGGCTCCGGCACACCTGGCCTCATCTGCGCTCCTGATCAAAGAAGCGTGCGTCTCTTGCGGCCTGTGCGAGAGGATGTGCGTTTACGACGCCATCACCTTTGAAGGGTTCGTTCCCAAGTCCAAGCACGAAATCGACATGAAGAAGTGCACTTATCCCAAGTGCACCATCTGTGCCGATGACTGCCCGATGCACAGCATCGATTTCGCCACCAGTCCGCCTACCTTCCATCGCGATTGCGAAGGCTGCGATCTGTGCTACTCGCTCTGCCCCCACGATGCGATTTCGATCCCCAACATTGCTCAGGCGCAGATTCCGCTCTCGGCGGCGGCCAAAGACCCAAATAGTCCGTTTGTGACCTTCCTGGCGAAATACGAAGCGGTGGGCAGGTTCCGGCGTCTGGTGCCGCTCAACAAGGTGGGCTGGCACAACCCCGCCTACCTGAACAAGAACGCTCCGCGCATTGTGCTGAATCAGGATGACGAAGCCACCTACTGCGATCGACCGTGCAAGTTGTGATGGGTGGACGGGGGAAAGTATGGCAGTGAAGAATCGAGACAAGGCCTCAGGGTGGGTATGGCTGCGCCGGGCGCTGCAAGCCGTATTCCTACTGCTCTTTTTGTATCTTTTTCTGCAAACGGCCTACCAGACGTCCGGCGCACAGAACGGCCGCACTGACTTCTTTTTCAACATGGATCCGCTGGTGCTTCTGACCGTGTGGCTGGGCGGTCACGCCGCGGCAACGGCACTGCTGCTTTCGCTGTTTACAGCAGCGGTCACCTTCGTCTTCGGGCGCTGGTTCTGCGGCTGGTTCTGTCCCCTTGGCACGCTGCACAACTTCTTTACCGCTCTGCGCGGCGGAACGAAGAAGGAAAAGCTTACGACCGGTGGTTACAGCCGCTGGCAAACGGCGAAATACTGCATCCTGACAGCACTGTTGATCGCTGCCGTTGTGGGAGTAAATGTTGCGGGTTGGCTCGATCCGTTTTCATTCTTCTACCGCTCCATGACCATGGCGGTCTTTCCTGCGGTCAATGCCGGGCTGCAGGAATTCTTCGGCTTGATCGCGCGCCTCAATCCCGGCGTAGGAAGCGTAAGGCTGACTGCCGTCACTGAGCCCATCTACCGCTGGCTGCGGGCATATCTGCTCACCCTGGGCCAGCCCCATTACTTCTGGAGCATGACCTTCGGCGTGCTCTTCGGCGTCGTGGTGGCGTTGAACTTTTTCCGGGCGCGGTTCTGGTGCAAATACATCTGCCCGCTCGGTGCGCTGCTGGGCGTGATGGGCAAGAATCCACTGCTGCGGCTGGAGACCAATCCTGAGTTGTGCACCAAGTGCCGGCTTTGCCTGGTCGAGTGCCAAGGCGGGGCCAACCCGAACGGCGATGCATCGTGGAAGCCCAGCGAGTGCATGTACTGCATGAACTGCCATTCGACTTGCGGGTCGAGCGCGATTTCGTTCCGCTTCCACATTCCGGTGGCACAGCTTGCCGGCAAGAGCAAACGGTCCGGCGTGGAGCATCCGAAGGCGGTGAGCGATGGCAAATAGGCTGATGACCTGGCTAGGCAATTTTCTCAAGCCTCCGCAGGGTGCGCAGATCGATATCAAGCGCCGCCACATTGTTGCAGCGGGCGTGGCTGGGCTAGGCGGCGGCCTGCTCTTTCAAGCGCAACCGCCCGCGCTGCGGCGCAATTTGAACCCGGCATTCATCCGCCCGCCCGGCGCTCTTGCCGATGAAGATTTCCTCGGCAAATGCATTCGCTGCGGCGAGTGCATGAAGGTGTGTCCCACGAACGCCATTCAGCCGGCATTGCTCGAGATGGGCCTGGATGGCATGTGGTCGCCACTGCTCAAAATGCGGCTGGGTTACTGCGAGTATCAGTGCAACATGTGCACCACCGTTTGCCCAACCGAGGCCATCGCCAAGCTGACGCTTGAAAAAAAGCAGAAGACGAAGATTGGATTGTCGGTAGTCGAAAAGGACCGCTGCCTGCCCTATGCCTATGGCACAAACTGCCAGCGTTGCTACGACCAATGCCCGTTGCCCGACAAGGCGATCTCCATGGTTGAATCGACCGTGGCTGTGGGCTCCAGAATGCTGCGCATCAAGCAGCCGCAGGTGAATTCGAAGCTGTGCATCGGCTGCGGCGTGTGCGAGAACAAGTGTCCTGTCAACGGTCAAGCCGCAATCAGGGTGGTGAGTATTTGAAGCGAACACTCGGTCACTAACCGCATGAGTTCTCGCCAGAGACCCCGTTCAAGGCTTGAAGGGAAGAGAAGATGCCGAGAATGAATAGAAGGCAATTCGTCAAGAACGCTGCACAAGGTGCGGCGGCTGTCGGCGTTGCCGGCATTGGATTCAAGTGCGAGCTATTCGCCCAGCCGGCAATGGGGAATGAATGGGAGTTTTACTATCCCGGTGTCTACGATGATCGCGACAAGAAGGTCCTGGATGCGTTCCAATCCAGGTTGGCGCGTATCAACAGTTATGGGCCAATTGATATCCAGAATGTAATCGCCGGGAAGCTCACAAATCAGAATGCTCCCGCCGTCAGCTGGAATCCGTATGAGAACAACTTTCTAATTACCCGCGACTCGATGCAGGCTCATGACCACAGTTATGCCGGCGACAACCCCCTGTTCTTAGACGATGCATACGCCAAAAACGCCGGATGGGGAGAGGCTGTCGCTTTCCCCTTGATTCTGACTCTGGAATGTATGCCCGCTATGCCCAAAAAGGAGGGTATTGGCGACTACATGGTGGTAAGTGGCCATAATGACACCTATAGCTATTTAAAGCCACTCCGCGCAGGAGACACGCTCTTCACGATCTATCAGGAGCAACATTGCGTAGATATTACTCCTGAAAGGGGCAGCCAGTATCGCACTTTTGCCTTGAGCGGTTGGGCCAAGACCTATAACCAGAAAGGTGAGTTGGTAGCGGAAGGCGCCAACATTCTAAAGGAAAGCTTTCGTCGCCACAAAGATCCGGCGAAACGCAATGCTGACGGCGCCCATGCCTGGGAAAGCCCGGATTGGTGGCATCAGCGCCCCGCTCACCAGTATACGGATAAGGACTGGGACACCATCATTGCAATGTGGAAAGCCGAGAGGCGTCGCGGTACGGAACCGTTGTATTGGGATGATGTCAGAATTGGCGATGAGCCGACCCCTACGGCAGTTGGACCAATCATCTCCGATGTTGAAACGGATATGCTTTTCTCAATCCCGGCGTTCTGCACAGATATACGCAAGAATGTATTGAATCCCGTCACCCGTGCCAAGATGGTCCGCAATAAGCAGGGAATCTACGTGATGCCGGAGTACGTCGAAAAGAAGCCGCCTGCACAGCCGTTTTCCGGCGCCGGCAAAGACACCCGCATCGTGAGCACTCCCGAGATTGCCAATCGTGATGGCCGCGCCACATTGCAGAATGCCGTCTGCGGCAAATGCGCCACGGGCATGCTGACTAACTGGATGAGCGATCAAGGTTGGCTCGAACGCATCGGGTGGGACATTATGGCGGAGCCACCCGGATATCCCGAATCGGTCATCCCTTCGATCACAAAGCCGATGATGCCTGCGCTCTTCGATAAGTATCCCTATATGGAACTGGTTCCTTCGATGCGTGAAAAACGTCCAGCCTGGCACCCGCTTGAGGGCGATTTGATCATCTCTAAAGCCTACGTCACTAACAAGTACGAGAAGGACGGCAAGTATCTCGTTGATTTGACCTGGTGGTGTCACACCCTCGACGAAAAGGCTCTGGTCGAAGAGGGATTCGCAACTGTCAGATTACCGAAAAAAACTTAGCGTTGTACTTAACTTGCGATTGGATAGCCGTCGCTTAGAATTGTGAGAGGAACTCATGCGCAGACTTTCAGTTGAAGTAAGGCGAATTATTTTCACGATTGCGTTACTCGCAGCAATGCTGGCACCCCAGCGCATGGCGTTGCTGCCGGCGCAGCAGGCGGCAAAGACACCTGCACCAGAAGCGAAAACTGAAACCTCCAACGTCGCCAACCCGCAGGACTTTCTCACCCTCTATCCCGGCCAGTACACCGAGCGGGAAAAGGCCGCGGTGGAGAAGTTCCTCGCCGACAACATGGCCATCGCCGACCGCGGCCCTATCGATGTGCAGGCGTTGATTCAAGGTACGCTGCCCAAGGACACGCCCGGCGTGGCAGGAACGCTGCAAGTTACCGAGGCCATGGTCCGTTACACCAACCGGAAGTACGATCCGGAAAACAAGGTGCTGAACGACACCGCTTACGCCAGAACGCTGGGATACGAAAACATCCAGGCGCTTCCGACCTTTGCTGCCTGCGACGACCTGATTATGAAGCCGTATCCCACTTCGGTGCGTGATACGCTGCTCGTGAGCCAACTCAACCACAACATCCTCGTCTATAAGCCGATCTATCCCGGCGACACCCTCTACACCGTGATGAACTCGCGCGACCTCTACGACATCACCCCGCCGCAGGGCTCCATTTACCGCTCGCTGGTCATTGTCAGCCAGGCCAGCATTTACAACCAGAAGGGCGAAAAGGTGAACGACGCCACCTTTCGCGTGACCGAAATGGTCAAGCTCTACAAGCCCGGCCTGGGGCCGAAAAATCCTGGCTTCAAAGACATCTGGGAAGCGCCCGACTGGACAAGCCGGCCCGCGCACCACTACACAGAGAAGGACTGGGAAACCATCAAGAGCCTTTGGGCAAAGGAAAAGCGGCAGGGAGCGGCTCCTCTCTACTGGGAGGACGTGAAGATCGGCGACGAGCCCACCTGGACGGTCGACGGCCCGATCATCGAGTCGGTGACTCCGACCGCGCCCTACGGAATGGGTACCGGCGGCAGCCGCTCTATGGAGAAGGAGATCATGGACCCGGTCATCTTCAAGACCATGATTCTCGACCCGGAGACAGGAATCTATCTGCTGCCCAACAAGGCCGACTACGTTCCTGCCGTGCCTGATCAGGAGAACAAGGCCGGTGCCGGCGCCATGATGGCTGGCGGCATCAACACTGCCGACATTCACAAGCAGACCATTACGCGCGCCGCGCTCATCAACTACTTCGGCCGCGATCTGGCACTACGCCACATTGACAACTGGATGGGCGACCACGGCGTCATCACCGACGTCCGCTGGGGAATCATGGAGCCGGAGACGCACGCCGCCTTCGGCAAGATGGTCGAGCGCAGCCCCTACTCGGAGGATTTCCTCTCTCACGTTCCCTCGATGAAGGGCAAGCACGTCTCGGCCCATGGCCTCACCACCGACCTGGCCATCGTCAAGTCCTACATCTACAACAAGTACATCCTCAACGGCGAGTACTACATCGACCTGGCATGGTGGGTTGAGTCCATTGATGGCTACATCTGGGAAGCCGGTGGCGCTACGGTAAAACTGCCATCGAAAAGCGCAAAGTAGACAACGAATGGGGAATGGTCCGCGATCGATCCCTCGTTACCGATCTTGACGTCGTTCGGCTTTTACCGGAATGGGGCAACCAATCTGTGGCTGTGCCGATGGCTGAGCACGCACTCGAAGAATGAGGAGAGACTGTGAAAGAAACTATCGGAGGGTGGATTGTTAGTACCGGAGTCTGGAAGCTGATTTTAAGCGTTGCCGTGATGCCTTTGTGCACCATACCGCTGAGTTTTGCGCAGCAGCAAGCCGCGCCGCCCGCAGCAGCACAAAACGGCGGGCAGATGAATGCCAACGAGAAGCTGGTCACGCCGGTCGAAAAGGTCGACGGCACGTATGCAGTGGATCTGGTGCTGCCCGCCTGGACCGTGCACAATTACCTCACACTGTGCAGCGATGGCAAGCATCTCACTGGCAACCTGCGCGAGCAAGCCGACAGCAAATTCCTCAACAACCTGACTGACGCCGCGTTCAATAACTCCGGATTTGTCTTTCACGTGCAGGTGGGGCCTGGCGGCCTCGATTTTGCCGGCTCAGCAGACGGCAAGACCATCACCGGCCGGGTGACGATCGATGGCAAATACAGCGAGTTCAAAGGCGTGCGAACCGATAAGGCGTTCGATTGCACAGCAGGTAAGTAGGCCGCGATCAATACTGAATGAAAGAGACGAATGAAATGACGCAAGTTAGCAATGCAACCATCACTTCCCATCCCTTTGAATTGAAGTATCATCATGCAGGCGTGAGCGTGCCCGATTTGGAGAGCGCAATCGAATGGTACAAGGCGATGCTTGGCTTTGACCTGGAAAGAAGGGATACTCTGCCGCATGCTCAGGCCAATGTCGCATTCCTCCGGCGCGACGATCTGCGTATCGAGCTTTTCGAGGTGACCGGGGCGGCTCCGTTGCCTCAAGATCGCCGCTCACCCGACCAGGATCTGCGCACGCACGGCAACAAGCATGTCTCCTATGCAGTGAAAGATGTTCGCGCGGCCGCAGAAGAACTGAAGCGACGCGGAGCGGATGTTGTCTTCGTGATCGATGTCGGGCCTGTAACGGTCTCCTTTATTCGTGATAATGCCGGGAACCTTATTGAACTCTTTCAACAGCCAGATCTCTGGAAGGAAGTATGAATTCAAATGGCGCATGCTAAATTTCCTCATCTTTTTTCTCCTCTCCGGGTTGGGAGCCGCACATACAAGAACCGGATCATTGGCGCTCCGATTTACTGCGGTCCCTTTGTCTCTTTGCCCTTCCTATCCGATGTCATGGCCAAGGCCGTGGAAGAGCGGTCCCGCGGTGGATGCGCCCAGGTAACTGTGGGCGAAACGCCGGTCGACTTCGAGTACGCCAACAAGGACCCTTTCCCGCCCATCGACTTCACCAACCGCAACGATCCGGCGTTTGCAAAGCTGGCCGCGCTGGCGCAGGCCATCAGGAAAAATGGCGCGATCGCCCTGATCGAGCTCAATCACTGCGGCGGGGCGCGGCTGCCCCTTCCCATGCTCAAGGCCCCCATTGGCCCGGTCAGCTGCGTGAACGAAGCCGGCGCCCAGGTTACTGGCATGGATCAGGCCACGATCGACACCGTGATCGGCGAATTCGCTACTTGCGCCGATTTCATGATTGCGGCGGGCTTCGACGGCGTCATGGTTCACTGCGGGCACGGCTGGCTGCTCAATGAATTTCTGTCGGCCAGGACCAATACCCGCACCGATCAGTACGGCGGCTCGCTCGCCAACCGCGCCCGATTCCCAATGCAGGTGCTCAAAGCGGTCCGCGAGGCCATCGGCAACGATTCGGTCCTCGAGGTCCGCGTTAGCGGCGACGAGCGCACCGAGCACGGCCAGCACGTGGATGAAGTTGCGGCCTTCTCGAAGATGATCGAGCCAATCGTGGATGCCATTCATGTCTCGGTCGGCATCTACCGCGAGCCGGTGCTCAGCGGCATGTTCAATTCGCTCTTCGAGCAACATGGGCTCAACGCGGATCTGGCTGCCGCCATCAAAAAGGCAGTATCAGTTCCCGTCACAGTCGTCGGCGGCATCAATTCTCCTGAGTTGGCTGAGCAGCTCATCGCCGAAGGCAAATGCGATTGCATCGCCATGGGCCGGCAATTGACGGCCGACCCTGAGTTTGCCATCAAGGCCGAAAGCGGGCGCGAGGACGATATCGCCCGCTGCCTGCGCTGCTTCAAGTGCCTGCCCGGCACACTCGAAGACGTGATGGACGATCTGAGCTCGCTGTTCGGCTGCACGGTCAATCCTGAGGCCTTTCTTTTTGACAGGAAGATTCTGGACAGCAAGCCGACGGGATCGCGCAAGGTGCTGGTGGTGGGCGGCGGTGTCGCCGGCATGGAGGCCGCTATCGTGGCCGCCGACCGCGGCCACGATGTGACCCTCTATGAAAAGGAGAACACGCTCGGCGGATTGCTCAAGTTCTCCGACTCCGACGAGTACAAGGGCGATCTGAAAGAATTCAAGGACCTGATGATTCGCCGCGTCAATAAGCGGAAGGTTCGCGTGATTACCGGCACGGAGATCGCGCCCGGCGACGTGACCGGTGCCGGGGCAGATGCTATCATCCTCGCCCTGGGCTCATCGCCTATCGAAGTCCCGATTCCGGGAATTGAAAACGCGGTGCGCGCGCTCGATGTGTACAGCGGCCTCGATCGCATCGGCAAAAACGTGGTTCTCGTAGGCGGAGGACTGGTGGGCAGCGAGGCCAGCCTGCATCTGGCCAAGAACGGCCGCCACGTAACGGTGGTCGAAATGCTCGACAAGCTCGCTCCGGATTCCTATCCCTTTCACCGCATGGCGCTGCTCCACGAGATGGACAAGATGGTGACCACGCGGACGGGCCTGAAAGTCGTCGCCATCGAGAAAAATGGCGTGAGAACCGAAGACGCAAACGGCAATGAAGAGTTCCTCGCCGCCGATACGGTTGTCTACGCCCTGGGCATGCGCGCCAACCGTCAACAAGCTGAGACGCTGCGCGATGCTGCTATGGCAGCCCATGTGCCGGTCTATGAAATTGGCGATTGTGTGCGGGCCGCCAAGGTCTACGAAGCGGTCAAGGAAGGATATCTCGCAGGGATGTCGATCCTGTGAGAATGCTGCGGCCGCGGCTGGCGGCATAGAGCGGTGCGGCCAGGGTCACGATTACGGCCAGGCAGACGAGCGGAACGATAGCGGATTCGATTATGCGACTTGCTCCTGTGAGGTTGGGGCGTGCTCGCGGAGTGCCTTCAGAAACCATGCACAGAGATTTGGCAGCGCAGAACCAATGAGCGCAGCATTATGAAAGATGAATTTGAGTGTTTGGCTTCGGGCCGGCGTACGTGTTTTCGATGCAGGATGCGGGAGGAGCGATGATGCCCCGGACGCCTAGAATCAAGCTGGGGAGAGGCGCACGGCGAAGCACGGTTTTCGCCATGCTTTGCTTTCCCAGCCTGCTGGTTCTCCTCATTCTGTGGCAGTTGCGATCGGTTCCTGCGCAAGGCCAGACGCGCTCGCCGCTACCGATGAGCAGCGCGAGCTTTTCTAATGGCGGATCGATTCCTCAACAGTTTACCTGCGACGGCGCCGACCTTTCGCCGCAACTCGAATGGCATTCCGCGCCCCCCGGCACAAAGAGTCTCGCCATCGTGATGGACGACCCCGACGCACCCATGCTCTTTACCCATTGGCTGGTCTACAACGTCGCGCCGGGTGTGCGAGGGTTGCCGCAAAATGCATCGGCGCATGCCGCCTCGCATCAAGGAGCAGCCGAGGGAACGAACAGCTTCGGCCGCTTCGGATACGGCGGTCCGTGCCCGCCCGTGGGCAAGCCTCACCATTATGTGTTCCGGCTCTATGCCCTCGATATCCGCCTCGATTTGCCGCCGGGAGCGACCAGAAAACAACTGGATTCAGCAATCGACCGGCATATTCTTGCCGAGGGTCAAATCATCGGAACTTACCAGCGCGCAAGCCAATAGGTTTTCGCTCGCCGCACCGCATTCTGGCCAATCCCGGCGTTAACTCTGTGCGCGTTATCGCCGCGCTCCCTCAGCTTTCGCTCACTACCGGCATTGTCCAGTAAAAGGCGAGCCAGGCTTGTTGCAGACGGCGCCCGATCGCCGTCCCAAAAGATGCTATTGACAAAGCGAAGTCCTTTTGCTCAAAATATGACTGATAGTCACAAACGCCTGAAAGCCGTTTATGAATACAAGTCATATATTGCATTCTCCGGAATCTCCCACCCTCCGCTCCGCCCGCGCGGTTCCGCTCTCTCCCATCACCGTGGGCCGCCGCGAGCGGCGCGCCGCCGAGACGCGCGTCCGTCTGTTCCGCTGCGCGCTTGAGCTGATCGCCGAGCGCGGCCTTGCCAACGTCACGGTCGAAGACATTACCGAGGCCGCGGATGTGGGCAAAGGGACGTTCTTCAACTATTTCGCGACCAAGGATCATGTGCTGGGCGTGATGGCCGAGATCCAGGTGGGCAAGGTGAAAGAGGCCGCATCGAAGGCCTCTCACGGCAAACAGTCCATTCGCAACGTGCTGCGGCAACTCGTCCGGCATCTCGCCGAGGAGCCGGGACGCAACCCCCGTTTGGCCCGCGCCATGATTTCTTCCTTTCTGGCCAGCGAAAGTGTCCGGGCGATTGTGAAACGAAACATGCACGAGGGCCGCAAGACCATTGCCAAGGTTGTCGCGGCCGGCCAGGAGCGCGGAGAGATCGACCCGCTGTTGAAAAAGGAAACAGTCGCCATGCAACTTCTTCAAGCGTTGATGGGAACCGTGCTCTTATGGTCGCTGCACGAGAAGCCGGGGCTCGCCGCCTGGATGGAGAACACCTTTGAACATACCTGGCGAGCTATCGCCGCGCCCGGCAAGAAGCGAGCATCATGAAATACCGAATTCGTAGCGCAATCTTTCTGTTCTGTGCTGTCCTGCTCGCCGCGCCGGCTCAAGGCCCGGTCTGCTTTGCACAGCCGCCGGCGCCCTATCGCCTCACCTTGCAGGATGCCATTCACAAGGCGCTCCAGGCCAACCTGAACGTGCTCGAGGCCCGCTCGCAGGTCGAGGAGGACGAAGGCGCGCGCGCGCGGAGCCTGTCGGCCGCGCTGCTTCCGCGCGTCAATGCCGAGGCTTACGCGAACTATCAGAATCGAAATCTGCGCGCCTTTGGCATCTCCGTGCCGGGGCTTCCGCTCCCGAATGTGGTCGGCCCGTTTTCGAATTTCGATTTCCGGGTCTATGCGCAGCAGAACGTGGTCGATCTCCAGAGCTATCGCTCGCTGAAGGCCAGCGATCGGTCGCTTGACGCAGGCAAGATGGATGAGCAAGAGGCGCGCGACCTGATCGTGCGCGTGATTGCCGGCCTCTATTTGAACGCACAGTCGGCCCAGGCCCGCGTTGCGACCGCACAGATCGCGCGTCACGGATTCAACCACGCTGCTTAAGTTGGCCAAAGACAAGCATGATGCAGGAACGGCGACGGGAGTGGACGTGCTCCGCGCCCAGGTGCAGCTTGCCAACGACAAACAGGCGCTGCTTGAGGCCCAGAACCAATACCGGCAGTCGTTGCTCGAGTTGGCGCGCAACCTGGGCATGAATCCCGGCACGCCGCTCGAGCTGGCCGAGCCGCTCCAATATCAAGCCCTGGCGCAGCCGCAGGCCGAAGAGCTTCTGCCTACGGCGCTCGGGGTACGCGCCGATTATCTTTCGCTGGACCGCCAGCGCCAGAGCTTGCTCGAGCAGCAGCGCGCCAACCGCGCCCGCTTCTATCCCAAGCTGAGCATCAACGGCAACATCGGCGAGCTGGGCCGCAGCATCGGCGGTGTCGCCACCACCGGCCTGATTCAAGGCCAGATCGATTTCACGGTCTTCGATCGCGACCGCGAAGGCGAGGCGCAGCAATTGGCTGGCCGCCTCCAGCGCGTCGACGACCAGATTGCCGATCTCGGCCGCGGCGTGGAAGAAGACATTCGCGAGGCGCTACTGAATCTTGATTCGGCGGCGGAGCAAGTGAGCGTTGCCGCCGACGGGCAGGACCTGGCGCAGCGCGAATTGGAGATTGGCGCAGGATCGTTTTCAGTCCGGCACGGCAAACAATGTCGAGGTCGTAACGGCGCAGGACGAACTGGCCCGCGCCGAGGAGAATTACATCCTTGCCGTATCGAGCCACGTGGATGCCAAGTTTGCTCTGGCTCGCGCCCTGGGCGATACGGAGAAGAACATTCTCGAAGTTTTCCGCGAATCCATAGCCTGTCTGCATCAGGGCTTGTCATGGGGTCTAGCTTGCGAGGTTGAATGCGATGAAACGATTGATACCGATTGTGATTTTGCTTGCCGCGGCCATTGCCGCCGGCGTGTATTTCTATCCGCGTCTCACGAAGAAAGGCCGCGCCCGCCGAACGAGCTCACGCTTTCCGGCAACATTGAAGCGCACGAGAGCCTGGTCAGCTTCAAGGTGGCAGGGCCGCATTGTCGATCTGCCGGTCGAGGAGGGCCAGCAGGTGGAGCAGGGCGCTTTGCTGGCGCGGCTGGACGACGCCGACTTCAAGCAAAAAGTCCGCATCGACGAAGCCACTGTGCGATGTGCGCGAATCGAACCTTGCGCTTACCCTCGCCGGAACGCGCGAGCAGGAGATCAAGGCATCGCAGCAGGCCATGATCGATGCGCAGGCCGATCTTGAGGAGAAAAAGCTCGACAACGACCGCGCACAGCAGCTCTTCGCAAAAGACGAGATTGCCGCGCAGGACCGCGACCTTGCCGCAACCGCTCTGAAGCGCGCCGAGGCAACTTTCAAGGCCGCCCAGCAGCGCTACAACGAGGCGGTGGAAGGCAGCCGCAAGGAAGACATCGCCATCGCGCGCGCCAATCTCGCCGAGGCCAACGCCAACCTCGGTCTCTCGCGCATCGACCTGAGTTACACCACGCTGCGCGCGCCTTCGGCAGGCGTGATTACGGTGCGCCAGGCGGAACTGGGCGAAGTGGTTGCGCCCGGCTCGCCGGTGGTCACGCTCGCCGATCTCGATCACATCTGGCTCCGCGCCTATATTGCAGAGACCGATCTGGGCCGCATTCACTGGGGACAGGACGCGACCATCACCACCGATACTTATCCCGGCAAGCAATATCACGGGCGCATCTCGTTCATCTCTCCTGACGCCGAGTTCACGCCCAAGAGCGTGCAGACCTATCAAGGAGCGGGTCACGCTCGTCTACCGCATCAAGATCGATATCGACAATCCCAATCACGAACTGAAGCCGGGCATGCCGGCCGACGCGCATATCGAACTGGCCGACGAGCAAGCCGCAACGCGTCCGGCGCCGCATCGCCGCAAGCCATGACCGAGCACACTCCAATCTGCGATCGTGCCTGCCATCAAGTTGACGGGCTGACGAAGAGCTTTCCCGGCGTGCGCGCCGTCGACGGCTTGAGCTTCGACGTGCAGCGCGGGCGAGATCTTCGGCCTGGTCGGGCCCGACGGGGCAGGGAAGACGACGACGCTGCGCATGCTGGCCGGCATTCATGCCGCCCGATGCGGGTCAGCGCGACGGTCGCCGGCTTCGATGTGGTGCGCGATCCCGAAAGCGCCAAGCACGCGCTCAGCTACATGCCGCAGCGCTTCGGGCTCTACGAGGACCTGACGGTCGACGAAAACATTCGCTTTTACGCCGATCTCTTCGGCGTGCGCAAGAGACGAGCGCGACCCGCGTTCAACGCAGTTGCTCAAGGCCGCGGGCATGAGCGAGTTTCGCACGCGCATGGCAGGCAAGCTCTCCGGCGGCATGAAGCAAAAGCTCGGCCTGGTCTGCGCGCTCATTCACCGGCCCAAGGTGATCCTGCTCGACGAGCCGACAACCGGCGTCGATCCCGTTTCGCGCCGCGATTTCTGGCGCATCCTTTACGAGCTCATCGCGGAGGGCGTCGCGATCCTTACCTCGACCGCCTATCTCGACGAGGCCGAGCGCTGCCATCGCGTCGCGCTCATGCACCAGGGCAAACTGCTGTTCTGCGATACGCCGGCCAATCTGAAAGCGAAGTTGCGGCAAGGACGTGCTTTCCGTCACCTCGGCCGAGCCGCGCAGCCTGCGCACGGCACTTGAAAACGCCGAGGGAATCTCGAGCCTGGTGCTCACCGGCGATGGCGTGCATGTAGTGGTTGACGATGCGGCGCGCCGCATTCCTGAGTTTACGGTGCTGCTGGCCAAGCGCACACGTGCCTTTCGACGCCATCCAGCAAGTTACGCCCACGATCGAAGACCTGTTTGTGGATGCGGTTGCGGGCGGAGCGTGGCGCCATGATTGAACGGGCCATTTCCGATTCATCCAACTCCGTCGTGATCGAGAAGCTCACCAAGCGCTTTGGCGATTTTGTGGCCGTCGACCAGCTCAATCTCACGGTTCGCAAGGGCGAGGTATTTGGATTTCTGGGGCCGAACGGCGCCGGCAAATCCACCACCATTCGCATGTTGTGCGGGCTGCTGAAGCCGACCGCAGGCCGCGCATCGGTGGCGGGATTCGATGTGGGCCGCGACCCTGAGGCGGTGCGCCAGAACATCGGCTACATGTCGCAAAAATTCTCGCTCTACAACGATCTCAAAGTGATCGAGAACCTTCGTCTCTTCGCCGGCCTCTACAGCGTGCCTGCAAAAAGATCTTCAAGGCCGGATCGCAATGGGCGCTGGAGATGGCCAACCTCAAGGGCCAGGAAAATCTCATGACCAGCACGCTGCCCGGCGGATGGAAGCAGCGGCTCGCGCTTGGCTGCGCGGTGCTGCACCGGCCGCCCATCATCTTTCTCGATGAGCCGACCTCCGGCGTCGATCCCATCTCGCGCCGCCAGTTCTGGGACCTCATCCACCAGATGGCGCAGGAGGGCGTTACCGTCTTTGTCACCACGCATTACATGGAGGAAGCCGAGTACTGCAACCGTCTCGCGCTCATCTTTCGCGGCAAAATGGTGGCTCTCGGCACGCCCACGGAGCTGAAGCGCGACTCGATGAAAGGCGAGTTGCTCCTGGTCGAGTGCGAGCCGCTGGGCAGCGCCGTCGAAGCCCTGCAATCTGCGCCCGGCTGTGATGGATGCCGCGGTCTTCGGCAACGCGCTGCATCTAGTCGTCGCCGATGCCGCAGACGCGGCCCCGCTCGTCAAGACTTATCTCTCGGAGCGCGGAATCGCCGTCAGCCGCATCGAGAAGATTCGCCCCACCCTCGAAGACGTTTTCGTTTCCCTTACCACCGCGCACGACGCGGCGGAGGCGCGCACAGCATGAGCCTCACGCGTTTGCTGGCCATAGCCAAAAAAGAGGTGCTTCACATCCTGCGCGACTCGCGCAGCCTCGTCATTGTGATCATCATGCCGGTCACGCTCATGCTGCTCTTCGGCTACGGCGTCAATCTCGATCTCAAAGGGTTGCCCGTTTATGTTTACGACCAGGACGGCAGCCAGCAAAGCCAGGATCTGCTCAAGCGCTTCCAGTCCAGCGAGTATTTTCATATCGTCCGCGTAGTCGATCGCTATTCCGACGTGACCAGGGCGCTCGATGACGGCGACGCCAAGATGGGGATCGTGATTCCGTGGAATTTTTCCGCAGCGATTGAGCGAAGGCGGACCAGTCGAGGTGCAGGCGCTGGTCGACGCCACCGACGACAACACGGCCAATGTCCTCATTGGCTACGCGCAGGCCGTCGTGCAGGGCTACTCGTCGGAGATTCAACTCGACTGGCTGCGCAAGCATGGCCAATCGATTCAGCCCGCGCCGGTCAGCGTCGAAACGCGCACCTGGTACAACGAGGATCTTGAGAGCAGCGCCTTCATCATTCCCGGCGTGCTGGCGCTGGTCATGTCGGTCATCGGCGCGTTTCTCACCTCGCTCACCATTGCGCGCGAGTGGGAGCGCGGCTCCATGGAGCAACTGATCTCCACGCCGGTCACCGCCATGGAGATCATGCTGGGCAAGCTTGCGCCCTATTTTGTTCTCGGCATGTTCGACGTTGCAGTCTGCGCATGGATCGCCATCGGCTGGTTCCACGTGCCGTTTCGCGGCTCGTTTCTTACGCTCACCTTCAGCTCGGCGCTTTTCATGGTCGTTGTGCTTTCGCTGGGATTCTTCATCTCGGTCCTGGCGAAAAATCAGTTCGCCGCCAGCCAGATCGCGTTGCTCATTACATTTCTTCCCGCGTTTCTGCTGTCGGGATTCCTGTTTGCGATTGAGCAGATGCCTGTGGCGCTGCAATGGATCACGCGCATTCTTCCCGCGCGCTACTACGTCTCGGTGCTGAAGAAAATCTTTCTCAAAGGCACGCCGACGGCGATGCTGTCTGCGGATCTGATTCCGCTGGCTGTTTTCGCATTGCTGCTTGCGGCTGTTGCCACGCGCTCATTCCACAAGAGGCTGGAGTAAAGGAAAACGCCGATGTTCGGACGCTTGAAGCAGATGCTGATCAAGGAGTTCATCCAGGTGGTCCGCGACAAGCGCACGCGCTTCATCCTCGATCGGTCCGCCGATCATCCAGATGCTGGTCTTCGGATACGCGGCAACCTTTGAAATTCACCACGTTCCCACGGTCGTGCTCGACCAGGATCACAGCCAGGAGAGCCGCGATCTGGTGTCGCGTTTTACGATCGAGCCCCTACTTCGACGTGCGAGCGCCAGCTCACCGACTCGCGGCAGATTCGCGATCTTATCGACCGCGGCGACGCCACTGTGGGCATCGAGATCGACGCCGGCTTTGCGCAAAAGCTGCGCAAGGGCGAAACCGCGCCGGTGCAGGTGATTGTGGATGCCACCAACTCCAACACCGCGCTCATCGCCTCGGCCTACATTTCCCAGATCGCCCTCGGTTTCGCTCAGAGCTATCAGACAGGACCGCATCAACCGCATCGCGCCGCAGACTGATCGAGCAGATGCCGTCGGTCTCGCTCGAGCAGCGCCCGTGGTACAACCCCAACCTGAGCAGCCGCTGGTTTTTTGTGCCTGGCGTGATCGGCAGCCTGACGCTGGTGCTCGTCATTACGCTCACGGCCTTTGCCGTGGTGCGCGAACGCGAGATCGGCACGCTCGAGCAGATCATGGTCACGCCGATCCGGCCTGTGGAATTCATCCTCGGCAAGACGCTGCCGTTCTTCCTCATCGGCCTCTTCGATGTCTCTCTGATCGCGCTGGTGGGGACGCTCTGGTTTCAGGTTCCCTTTCGCGGTCACATCTATGTGCTGTTCACCGGCGCGGTGCTGTTTCTTATTTGCATGCTGGGCGTCGGCCTGCTCATCTCCACTGTTTCGTCCACACAGCAGCAGGCCATGGTCACGGCGTTCTTCTTCATCATGCCGGCCATCACTTTTTCCGGATTCGGATTTCCCATCGCCACCATGCCGCAGTGGCTGCAATATTGCACCTATCTCAGCCCGCTGCGCTATTTTCTGGTGGTGTTGCGCGGACCTACCTGAAGGGCGTGGGGATGGACATCCTTTGGCCGCAGATGGCGGCCATGGCGGGATTGGGCTTCGGACTGTTGACGCTTGCGATTCTGCGCTTTCATAAGGCGCTGGATTAGGGATAGGGATCAGTGTGATCAATCAGCGGCAGCGGAGAAATCGCTACTTGATTCGGACAAGGCCGAACGCCGTCACCGGCTCCACGCCAATAATCGCCGCGTTGGCGGGCTTCGGGCATCGCCGGGTGTTTGCAGTTCATTTTAGGTTGTTTACCGGGCGGGTCGTATCGTTTCATCAGGGCGCATTTTGCCGGCCATCCTACCGCGCCCCAGGCGCAATAAGATTTGAATCACGGTTTCAGCGGGCTTCGCATCTTACTGATGTTGTACCTTTAGCTTTGGTGTCTATGCGCTGGAGAAGTGTACGGCCCGGCGGGAGCGGTCACCTGGTAAGGCTGGTCAGGCGCGGTTTCTTTGCCGGCGCATAGCAGGACGGAATAACGGGAGGAGTTTGGCTCTTGACGATGGAATTCCACATTTCGCGCAAGGCGCGGGAACGCTACCAGTTCGCGGAGTCGCTTTTTTCCTACAACGGCAACGTGATTCTTGCCAATATCGGCGCTTGCCGCGAGTTCGCGCACCGCATGAACCAGGTGCGCGATGTCGAAAAGCATCCCGAGCGGGCGGTTCATGCCGGCCAGCTTTTCGCCATGGGACTGATCGACGAAGCCAGCCACGTGCTGATGGCGCGCTATCGCGAGCAGTTCGATCCCCAGGTGATGACCGCCGCGCTCGACTGGTTCGGCGCGCAGGTGGGCACCGACAATCTGGACAAGTTGCTGCTTGCCTTTGTCGAGCAGTTTCCCGGGCAGAGCGTCATGCGCGGCCTGGAGACGCCGCGCAATGGCTCGCCGGCGAGACCGAGGGATGCCGCATCGCGCCGCCGCCCTCGAAGAGCTGCTGCTGCTCTGGACGGCCAATCGCAATCGAGGCGTTCAAGCCCTTTGAGGAGCTGTTCGAGGACAGGCCGCTGGCGGAAAAGACCGTCTACCGCCAGGTGACGGCGCAGATGCCCGAGTATTTCGCCACGCGGCCGCTGATTCCGCTGCCGGGCGCCAAGCCGATGAGCCTGCTGGATCTGCTGCGCGCGCCGGCGCTGCGCTCGCCCGGCTCGCTCAGCGATCAACTTGAGCTGATTCGCCAGCTCTGGAAGCCGCTGCTCGGCGACAGCCTGGAGCGCTTTCTGCTGATGGCCGGCGAGATTCTGCGCGAGGAGGAACTGGCCATCTGGACGCAATTCAATCCGCCTGGGACCCGGCGCGGACCGCAGCAATGGCCCTCGCCCGTGCCGGCAGCGCTCGAAGTGCCTATCTTTCGGCGATCCCGCCCACGAGTACGAGAAGTTCTCGCCGACACGGCCTGGATGCCCAGCGCGGTGCTGATCGCCAAGAGCACCTATGTCTGGCTGGCGCAGTTGAGCCGCCAATACGGCCGGCACATCGGCCGCCTCGACGAGATTCCCGACGAAGAACTGGCCACGCTGGCCGCACGCGGCATCAATTCCCTCTGGCTGATCGGCGTGTGGGAGCGCAGCCGCGCGTCGAAGACCATCAAGCAGCTCTGCGGCAACACGGACGCCGTGGCCTCGGCCTATTCGCTCTTCGACTACCGCATCGCCGACGACCTGGGCGGCGAAGCCGGCCTACATCAACCTGCGCGACCGCGCCTACCAGCACGGCATCCGCCTGGCCAGCGACATGGTGCCCAACCACATGGGCATCGATTCGCCCTGGGTGATCGAGCATCCCGAGTGGTTCATCTCGCGCTGGGATTCGCCCTATCCCGCCTACAGCTTCAACGGCCCCGATCTCTCGCACGACGGCCGCGTCGAGATCAAGATCGAAGATCACTACTTCGAGCAGTCCGACGCCGCCGTGGTCTTTCGCCGCCGCGACAAGAGCCACCGGCGAAACCCGCTACATCTACCACGGCAACGACGGCACCAGCTTTCCCTGGAACGACACGGCGCAGCTCGACTACCTGAACCCGGCGGTGCGCGAGCAGGTCATCCAGACCATCCTGCATGTGGCGCGCCTGTTTCCCGGTGATCCGCTTCGACGCCGCCATGACCCTGGCCAAGCGGCACTTTCACCGCCTCTGGTTTCCGGGTCCGGGCTCGAGCGGCGCCATTCCCTCGCGCGCCGAGTACGGCATGAGCCAGGCCGAGTTCGACCGCGCCATGCCGCACGAGTTCTGGCGCGAGGTGGTCGATCGCGTCGCCGCCGAGGTTCCCGGCACGCTGCTGCTGGCCGAGGCCTTCTGGCTCATGGAGGGCTACTTCGTCCGCACGCTGGGCATGCATCGCGTCTACAACAGCGCCTTCATGATCATGATGCGCGACGAGGACAACGCCAAGTACCGCTCGGTCATCAAGAACACGCTGGAGTTCGATCCCGACATCATGAAGCGCTACGTGAACTTCATGAGCAATCCCGACGAGCGCACGGCAATTGACCAGTTCGGCAAGGGCGACAAGTGCTTCGGCGTTGCCGTGATGATGTCCACGCTGCCCGGCCTGCCCATGTTCGGCCACGGCCAGATCGAGGGCTTCACCGAGAAGTACGGCATGGAGTACCGCTGGCCGCGCTACGAGGAGAATCCCGATCACTGGCTGGTCGAGCGCCACGAGCGCGAGATTGCGCCGCTGCTCAAGCGCCGCTGGCTGTTTGCCGAGAGCGGCAACTTCCTGCTCTACGACTTCTTCACCGGCCAACGGCTCGGTGGACGAAAACGTCTTTGCCTACTCCAACCGCAACGGCAGCGAGCGCGCGCTGGTTGTCTACAACAACCGCTACGGCGACGCGCACGGCACCATCGACTTCTCCGCCGCCTATGCCGACAAGGGCTCGGGCCAGCTTGCGCCAGCGGCGCCTGGCCGAAGGACTGGGCCTTAGCGGAGACCGCGGCGCAGTTCTCGCCTGGCGCGACTCGCTCACCGGCCTCGAATATCTGCGCCGCGCGAGCGATCTGCTCGACCGCGGCCTCACCCTCGATCTCCACGCCTACCAGTGCCACGTCTTCCTCGATTGGCGCGAGCTGCGCCCCACGGCCGAGCAGCCCTGGGACCGGCTCTGCGACTGGCTCAACGGGCGCGGCGTTCCCAACCTCGAAGACGCGCTGGTCAATCTGGAGCTGCGGCCCGTGCACGATGCGCTTCGTCAGCTCCTGGATCCCGGCATGGTGCGGCTCCTCGCCGATCTTGCCGAGCATCCTCGCGCCGTTGCCCCCGAGGGCGTCAGAAAACCCGAGCGCCAGCGGAGTCGAGTTCCTGAAAGATGCATGGGAGCGCTGCGAAGCGTTTCTGCGCGCGGCCCAGGCTGCCTACGCGTGCGCGTCTGCGTCCGAGGCCAACCAGGCGGCCGACAGGCGAGCCAGCGGAACCAGCGTCCGCTTGCGGGCGATTTCAGCCGGCGTCTGCGCGCCGCCATGCGCATGCCTCAAGTCGAGGCGCTTTTCCCGGCTCCGTGGACCGCGGCCGCGCGCCGCGTGTTGCCCAGCCCCAGTCCGCAATTCACGGCCACGGCCATGTGGGGCCCGGTCCTCGGCTGGTGCGTGCTGGAGTTGCTCGCCGAGTCCATCGATCCGGTTGAGCCCGAACGCGCGGCTCTCGATCTCTTCGATCGTCTGCGTCTGCGCGAGCCCTTTGCCAATGCCTTTGCCGCACTTGGCTTCGAGGGCGAAGAAGCATGGCGCGTTGCGGCCCGCATCAAAGTTCTGCTGCTCACCGGCGCCGGCGTGGGCGCGCCGCAAGAGGCCGCGCCGCGGCCTGAGAGCAAAGCGCCCGCGGCCGAATCCGCAGCTCCGCAACCGGCCGCACCGGCCCCCGCACATCCTCGTGAGGAAAAGGTAGTCCTCGCGCCGGCTTTATGGCTCGATCCCGATGTCCGCTGGCTTTGCGGCGTGCATGAATCCGAGGGCCACTTCTACCTGATTTGCGAACTCTATGAGGAGCTGCTCTGGTGGTTGCTGATGCCCGCCCTGCTGAACCTTGCGGGCCAAGATGATCTCGTGGGCCAAGAGGTGCCCAGTCGCGACATGGTGAAAGAGCTGAGCAACACCGTCGAAGCGGCTCTGGCGTCGGCCAAGGCTGCAGGATATCGCATCGATTCGTTAGTCGGTGCGTTGCGTGGCCCGGTCGCAGCCTCGAGCGCCGGCAAATCACCTGCGCCGGAAGCGAAGTCCGGGCATCAAAAGAAACCCGCGGGCAAACCAAAACCATAAAACCGGGGGGTGGAAGTAAACCCACCCCTCACAACTGTCGGAAACGGCTACACCAATTCTGAAACGGCTCTAATCGCGCGTTCTTCAATTGCGCACAAATGCAACCGTCACAGTCCGCTGTGACCTCAGGCACATCGCAAGCATCCTGTTTGGGATCAAAGTTTCGAAGAGACATTCTCTGGGAGAGAAGTCGCTAGGTAGGCTGTGCTCCTTTCCGGTGCGCTGTCTTTTCACCGGTATCGAATGCATCGCCCGCGAGTTCTGCTCGTCCCGCCTTGACTGCTCCTCCAGAGAACATGATCGGAACAAGAGCGCTTCAGGCAATGATGACTGCGCAAGAATGCCTGCCAGGGAGAGATCATGCAGAAAGCCGCCCAGGGAGTCGCCAACGAAGTTCTTGAAGATCGCGAACGCCTGCTGATCGACCAGGCGGTCGCCAAATATGGAAGCCGGCCGGGAGCGCTTTTGGGAATTCTGGAGGCCGTGCAGTCCGCCAACGCCCACAAATACCTTTCCATGGAGGCGTTGCGCTACATCGCCGACCAAACCGGCGTCCCGTTTGCAAGAATCTATAGCGCGGTAACGTTTTATTCGCTCTTCAATCTCTATCCTCAGGGCGACAACGTCATCTGCGTTTGCCGCGGAACCGCCTGCCACACCCGCGGCTCCCGCGACCTTCTCGGTAAGCTCTGCCATGATCTTGGCCTGAGCGATCAAGAGGCCGACCCAAACGGCGAAGCCGATAAAATGTTGCTTACTACCGCCGACAAACGCTTCACGGTTCGCACCGTCGCCTGTTTTGGCCAGTGCGCGCTCGCCCCCGTGGTCGAAGTCAACCACCACATTCTCAGTCACGTGAATGAGCGCACGTTGCAGCGGGAAGTGAAGTCGTTGACCAAAGGGAGGAAGTGATGCCGCGCATTCAGGATATTGGCGCGTTCAACGCGGTGCGTGAATCAGGACTTGCCAAGCTGACGCCTTCGATCCCCCGTATCACGGTGGGCATGGGTACATGTGGCCGCGGAAACGGGGCCGAAGAGGTCTATCACGCGTTGAATGAAGCCATTCAACGCGGCGGTCTCGATGTCCTGCTCGCCAGTGTGGGCTGTTTCGGTTCCTGCTTCCAGGAGCCGCTCGTCAGCGTCCGCCTTCCCGGCAGTCCCATCGTGATACTGCGGCGCGTCCAGGCCAACGATGCCGCGCGCATCCTGGAGGGCGTCTCCAGCGGAGTTCTTCCGCCCGATCTCATCTACTGCAAGATCGAGGAGTGGGATCACATCACAGCGCACCTGCGCTACGGCCAGGGCTATCCCGAAATCCCGTTGTGGAACGCGATTCCGTTCTTCAATGGCCAAAAAAAGATCGTTCTGCGTAATTGCGGCCTCATCAGCCCGTCGGACATAGAAGAGTACGTCGCCGTAGGCGGCTACCAGGCGCTCTACAAGGTGCTGATCGACGGCCGCACCGAAGCTGTCATCGAGCAAGTCAAAGCCTCGCGCCTTCGTGGCCGCGGCGGCGCGGGCTTCCTCACCGGCAACAAGTGGGATTTCCTGGCCAAGGCCAAAGGGGACGTCAAATACATCATCTGCAACGCCGATGAGGGCGACCCCGGCGCCTATATGAACCGCAACGAGATCGAAGGCGACCCGCATTCGATGATCGAGGGCATGATTATAGGCGCTTACGTGATGGGCGCGACCGAGGGCATTGTCTATGTGCGCGCCGAGTACCCGCTCGCGGTGCGCCGCCTCACCCGCGCCATCGAGCAGGCCCGAGAGTACGGGCTGCTGGGAAAGAACATCCTCGATCGCGGCTTCAACTTCGACATCGAGCTGGTGCAGGGCGCCGGGGCCTTCGTCTGCGGCGAAGAGACCGCGCTGATTGCTTCGCTTGAAGGTTTTGCCGGCCGTCCGCGTTCCCGCCCCCCCTATCCCGCACAAAGGGGGCTGTGGGGCAGGCCCACCAACATCAACAACGTCGAAACCTGGTACAACATAGTCCCCATCGTTACCCGCGGTCCCGTCTGGTTCGCTGAAACCGGCAGCGCCAAGAGCCCAGGAACCAAAGTTTTTTCACTGGTGGGCAAGGTGCAAAATACCGGCCTCGTCGAGATGCCTCTCGGCGCCCCGCTCAGAACCTTCATTTACGACATCGGCGAAGGCGCGATCGCCGGCCGCAGCGTAAAGGCAGTGCAGACCGGCGGGCCATCCGGCGGTTGCATTCCCGTTGAAATGCTCGATACGCCGGTCGACTACGAGAGCCTGGCGCAAATCGGCTCCATCATGGGCTCCGGCGGCATGGTGGTCATGGACGAAGACAATTGCATGGTCGATGTGGCCCGCTACTTCATCGAATTCACGCATTCGGAGTCCTGCGGCAAGTGCATCCCCTGCCGGGTCGGCCTCAACAAATGTCTACGCATCCTCAACTCCATTACCGCAGGCAGAGGCACCGCCAGGCACCTCAACCTGCTCGACGAACTCGGCCGCATGATCCGCGAGTGCTCGCTTTGTGCGCTGGGCCAATCCGCGCCCAACCCCGTGCTCACCACCATCCGTCACTTCCGCGATGAGTATGAAGATCACATCGTGGCTCGCCGTTGCCGCGCCGGCATTTGTCAGGAACTTGCCCTCTCGCCCTGCGAAAACAGTTGCCCGTTGCGCATGAATATTCCCCGCTTCCTCGAGCTGTACCGGGAAGGCAAGCTGGACGATGCCTTCGTGTCGGTGATCCTCGACAATCCCTTGCCTGCGTCCACCGGCCGCGTCTGCCAGCATCCCTGCGACACGCGCTGCCGCCGCCAATCCTTTGACGAAGTGGTGAACATGCGCGAAGTTCATCGCCTCATCGCCGACTCGATCTACCAATCCGATCGTTTGGAGACAATGCTCAAGCGGATCCTTGAGCGCAGGCTCGCGCCCACAGGCCACAAGGTGGCCGTGGCCGGCGCCGGTCCCACCGGCCTCACCGCGGCCTTCTATCTCGCCCTGCTCGGCCACGACGTTACCGTATTTGAAGAGCGCGACGAAGCCGGCGGCATGTTGCGCTACGCCATTCCCGAGTACCGACTGCCCAAGGCCGTCCTGCGACGCGAACTCGATCTCATTGAGGGCGTCGGCGTCAAGTTTGTCTTCAATACGCGCGTCGGCTTCGATCTTCCGCTCAACGATTTGGCCGCCAGCTTCGACTCCGTCTTCATCTCCATCGGAACCTGGAAAGAGTCCTGGCTCTATCTGCCGGGAACGGAGTTGAAAAACGTATATCCGGCTCTGCCGTTCCTTGAAACGGTGGCCCGCCGTGAAAAGGTTGCGACCGGTTCCCGCGTCGTCATCATCGGCGGCGGCAACGCGGCCATCGATTCCGCGCGCACCGTGATGCGCATGGGCGCCCAGGCTACCATCCTCTACCGGCGCGAGCGCAAAGATATGCCCGCCATCGACGAAGAGATTCAGGCTGCCGAAGAAGAAGGCGTGCGCATGGTCTTTCTCGCCGCGCCTCACCGCATCATGGGCGGCGCCGACGGCAGCGTGAAGGCCATCGAGATCGTCAAGACCCGCCTCGGCGAGTACGACAAATCGGGCCGCCGCCGTCCCATCCCGACAGATGAAGTCCAGCGCTTCGATTGCGACAGCGTGATCCTGGCCGTGGGTGAAACCTTCGACATGGATTTCTGCCGCGCCTCCGGCCTCGAGCTCAAAGAGGAAGGCACCATCGTTGTGGACCGCTTTACGCTTGAGACCAGCCGCTCCGGCTTCTATGCCGGCGGCGACGTCATCACCGGCGCCTCCAACATGTCCAACGCCATGAGCGGCGGCAAGCAGGCGGCGCGCAAGATCGACGAAAGGCTCATGGGCGCCGGGCGATGGGAACAGATCTTTCCCGAGTTCGATTACAGCCACCAGGCTCCGGAAGAGCCGAGCCTCAGCCGCCGCCACACGGCTCGTTCGCTTGCCGCGCCGGCACGGGCGCGCACGCAGCAGGAAGTTGTCGCCAACCTAAGTCCGCAGGAGGCTCTGGAAGAGTGCCGCCGCTGCCTGCGCTGCGATTTGCGGCCCGCACCCAGCGCCAGTTGAGGCCATGGAGAAAGAGATGAGCACTGACTTGCCGACCAAAAACATCTCCGTTCGAATTGATGGTGAACTGGTCACCGCGCACGAGGGGGACACCATCCTTGAAGCAGCGCGCGCGAATCGAAAATACATTCCCACACTCTGCTATCTCAAGGGCCTGAGCGCGGTCGGCGCTTGCCGCGTGTGCATGGTCGAACTTGCCGGAACCGATCGCCTGCTGCCGGCATGCACCACGCCTATTCAGGAAGGCATGTCTATCAAGACCACGTCGGCTAAGCTCACGCTCTACCGGCAAATGGCCATCGAACTGCTCCTTGTCGAGCGCAACCATGTCTGCTCCTCCTGTGTTTCCAACAGCCATTGCGAGCTGCAATCCATGGCGCAATCGCTGGGCGTCACGCACGTGCGCTACGCCTACAACAATCCCCGCCTGGCCGTTGACATGTCTCATCCCCGCTTCGTCCTCGATCACAACCGCTGCATCCTCTGCACGCGCTGCGTCCGCGTCTGCGCTGAGGTAGAAGGGGCAAACGTGTGGGAGGTTGCCTCGCGCGGCATCCATTCACGCATCGTGAGCGATCTCAAAGACGACTGGGGCAAAGCGCGCAACTGCACCACCTGTGGCAAGTGCGTCCAGGCGTGCCCCACTGGCGCGCTGGCGGAAAAGGGCTTCGCGGTCCACGAGATGGTCAAGCAAGGCGAGCAGATCAGCCGCCTCGCCGCGCAACGGACCAGCAAGGCCCACTAGTACCGTGACCGGGTGATTTCGTAACCCTCCCCACGTTCAATCCACAGGTACTTGCGTGGAGAGTGCAGGTGGGGTAAGGACAAGTTTCCGCTTGACACCAGAAAAATGGTGTTCTAAAAGTGGAATCATACTCCGGCTCTTCCCCACATCGACCGGGGTCCAACCAAGCACGCCAAGACGAAAGATCGGCAGATTCCCACAATCGAGAGCCGGGACAGAGCAGAACCGGGATTCACGCGCCCAAGTTTGGGTAGAGCTATTCTGGCTCTGCTGGAGCCTGCGCCTTGGACTGTTTCGAGACCTTTGCAGCGCTCCCGCAATCGGGCTGCTTGGGCAGCTTAGGGAGAGTAAATCACAATTCTCCAGGAGGATGACATGCGAAGAGCGAGTGTACTGAGCGTTTTTTGTATTTTGACAACGGTGCTTCTTGCCCAGTCGGAGAACAACAATGGCAGGGAGACCGCGCCGCCCACGAGAGCAGTGCTCAATTTTACTCCACTCAACGTGAAGACGGGCCTTTGGCAAATGACCGAGACGATTACATGGGTGGGGCTCCCGCCGCAACTAGCGGCTTCGATGAACAACGGGCATACCTCCTTGAACTACAAATCGTGCGTAAAGCCGGAGGACTTGAGCACCAACCCGTGGGGAAAAGGGTCTGGACACGAGTGTCATTGGACCGCGCTGAGCTCTACCGGCAGCGACATGGAAGTGCAGGGAGATTCCTGCGATTTGGGTAAGGACTTCGGCATGACCGCCAATGTTAAGGGCACAATCCACGTCATCGATTCGCAAGACGGCACGGGAACGTTCGACATCGTTTTGACCGGCAACGGCCAAACGATGCACGGCCATGCGACCTACACGGGCCAATGGGTCTCCGCAAGTTGCCCCGCTGACATGAATTAACACGCGCCTGTCGAAGGTGGCGGACCGCACCTTTTATCGCGGTAGACTTCGCGCAGAGGCCAGTACGCGATCGTCTCAGCGTGCTTTATGAGTGGATGAGATGGAAGGGAATGCTTCGATTGGTGCGGACGTTCACGCCTGCACTTCCAAGTATCAGGGAACTGACGGCCCCTGCCGCGTCCCGTCCTCGGTTGCCACCACGCGCGGCCTGGTCTTGCGATAGACGTTGGCAACCGCCAGCGTCCAGAGGGGAACCAGATCGACGCCGGGTATGAGCTTGGCAGCGAACGAGGGCAGGAACTCCCAGTGCCAGCCGAGAAGCATTGTCAGTACGCCACCGATGCAGAGATCGAGCACGTCATCGGCAGGCGATGCATAGCCCTCGACGAATAAAGGAAGCACGGCAACCTGGGCCACGTCGGCGACGATGGCCACGAGAAGAGCGGCTTTCAACCGCGGACCCGCGGAGATTGTGACGGTGTCTGTGTTCGGGCTCTTCGGCTTGAGCGTTGCCGCCATGTATCAAGTATCGTCTACGCCGAGGGTGAGGAGGCAACTCGCCATAAGCGCAAAGAGACGACCGCACTGCCCGGCCCAGACGGCCCGTCGTCCCGGAAGCCCAGGCGGAAGCACATGGGATTCGGGGGTGGGCTACCGAAGCGGCCCCGGCCAGTCGTTTGCACCCTTCCAAAGGTTTGAAGAATCCAAATCATGACGGGAGAAACTGCGCCTATGCCGGAGAAAATTGCATTCATTACGGGTGGAAATCGGGGGCTGGGGTTCCAGACCGCGCTGGAATTGAAGGATAAGGCCAAAGTAGTGATCGGATCACGGGACCTTGCGCAGGGCAGAGAGGCCGTGAAGAAGCTGCGCGCGGCGGGAGCGGACGCCGAGGCGCTTGAGTTCGATGTGACGCAGCCAGCCAACCATCAGGCAGCCTACGCCTATTTCAACTCGCGCTATGGACGGCTGGACATTCTCGTGAACAACGCCGGAATCGCGGGCGGGACGTTTCCGGGAACGGGGCCGGAGCACCGGGCGGCCGATGTGCCGATTGCACTGTTGCGCAAGGTGTTCGATACCAACTTTTTTGCACCGGTGGCGCTGACCGAGACCCTGCTGCCGCTACTCAAAAAGAGCCCGGCTGGCCGGATTGTGAACCTGTCTAGCATTCTTGGGTCGCTCACGCTGCACGCCGATCCCAAGTCGCCTTTCTACAACGCCAAATCCTTTGCCTACGACGCGTCGAAGACCGCGCTGAACGCGTTTACAGTGCACCTGGCTTATGATTTGCGCGATACGAAGATCAAGGTGAATTCGGCCCATCCTGGCTGGGTGAAGACAGACATGGGAGGGCCGGAGGCTCCGATGGGGCTGGCCGAGGGCGCGAAGACGAGCGCTGCGCTGGCAACGCTGCCCGACGATGGGCCGACCGGCGGGTATTTTCACTTGGGCAAGCCGCTGCCGTGGTGAGAAAGGCTGGGACCAAGGGAACAAGGGAGCGAGAAGGCGGTCGCAGGTTCGATCGCAGTAAAAATTGCCCAGGCAAGTCTTCACTGAAGCTTCACGGGTGGCGATATTCTCACTCCGGCGCCCCGTTGCCGTGAACCTTGGTGGTTTGGGTCCAGTTTCCGCTGAGCACGCCGTTCGGGTTTGAGTCCGGAAGGTTGGTCTGGTACCACTGGCTCCCGTTGGTCCAGGTCTGCGAATAGCCGCTGGAAACCTTCGTGGTGCTTCCGTTGGGGTTCATCACGGTTTCCTGGTCCAGCGAGTAGTCCACCCAATCGGAGGCAGCCGTGCTTTGCGCATTCATTGACGCGTTGGCGTTGTTCATCGCGCTTTCGAATTGCGACTCCTGTTGCTGCATAAACGCCTGATGCTCTGCCTGGGAACGCTGCATGATCTGCTGGAACTGCTGATAGATCATCTGGCTCTCCCGCTGTTCCTGGGCTGTCAAAGCAGCCATCGCCTGCGCACCCTGCCGCTGTTGGCGCTGCAAGGCTGCCTGCGTCCACTGCGGGGAGTTCACGCCGTGCGGCAGGTTGTTGCTGTCGACCAACTGAACCAACGCGTCGAGCCGGCCCTGAGGCGCGGTGAGCACGTCGACTCTAGCCCAGCATGTTCCGCCATAGAGAGCGATGCTCATGGCCGTGCTCCGATCGTTGTTCATTGTGCACTCCACCGCCGTACGCAGCCGCTCCTCCACCACGAAGGACCCGTTCACCACTTCGACTCTCATCGCCGCCGTGTCCGCCGTGCTCTCGGTCCTGCATCGCCGGCGCCACACGGCTATTCAACTGGTTCTTCTGCGCCGCCAGCCCCTGAGCCCATTGCGAATACGCCGGCGTCACCGTCATCGGCCCCACCACGTGCACACCGCCCTGCATCGTGCCCAGGTAATACTGCAGGAAGGCGGCCGCCGAAATCTGTCCGGAGATATTCGCGCACCCGCTGTTAAACGTGCCTTTCGCATTGGGGTGCCACTGCCAGCCGATTACCGGCTCAATCCGCATCTGCATTAAGCCATCGGGCGAGTATGAGCGAAAGACGGGCCACGGCGAAAACGTGCAAGCGCTGATCATCGTGATTCCCTGCAAATTCCACCCGGCGGGGATGGTCAAGGTTGCCGAGGGCATGTTGTTCAGGGATGGATCGGTGATGGTGGCCGTCGTAAATCGATTGGGCAGAGGCGAGGCGGAGACGTATTTTGCAGCGCCGGGCTTGCCGCCTGATTGCGCGCCAGGGCTAGCGCTCCCGCCTGCAGGCGGCGCTGCGCTTTGAGACGGCTTGCATCCGGCCAGTAGAACTGTGAATGCGCAAAACATGGCGATACTACGACTCGACTTGTTCATTTAGGGGAATCTCCTTTTTGGTGCCGAGTGAGTGGATTGTATCTTACGGGTGATGGATTGCGGCAGAAATCAGAATAAAGGGCAATGTCTCAATTTAAATTTCAGCCTTATATCCTCAGCAGACCCATACTTGCTAGCCGCACCGCTCCGTGTTCAAATCGGTGAGGATGATTGACGTCCGCGATGAAAACCCACGCGACTGGAATGCTGTTTACCATGTCGTTTCGTCTGCCTTCGGTCAATTGGCCGAGGCTGACCTCGTTGAAGAACTGCGAGAAGCCGGCGATAGTGTCGTCTCGTTGGTGGCCGATGAAGGCGGCGAAATTGTCGGTCATGTTCTGCTATCCAGGATGGATGCTCCATTCCCGGCATTGGCGCTTGCTCCCGTATCGGTCATTCCCACAAGACAGCGGAGCGGTATTGGATCAGCCTTGGTTAAGAGAGCTGTGAACAGCGCTCGCAGCAAAGGCTGGGCCGCTATCTTCGTTCTGGGTGATCCGAACTACTACGAACGGTTCGGTTTTGACAGGGAGGCGGCAGCGGGTTTCACGTCCCCATACGCCGGACGCCATTTCATGGTGCTCGGGCTATCGCCATCGCTCCCTACTACAACCGGCGAGTTGCGCCACGCACCAGCATTCGCTGCTCTCGATTAGGTCCAATCGTCGCTCTTTACAGTAATTCAAACTGAGACACTACCGAATAAAGCGAATTCCCCGGTGGCGGATCGCTCGATGAGGCCCGGCAAGGACCAACGGACGCAGTGACTAATGGTAAGAAACGCGAGAGGCTTTGGCGGGAGGGGCGTTACTATTTCAAGAACCCGGCGCTTGCCAGCAAATGCCAAAGCATGACACCCTTTTAAAAAGTGCGCGAATTGCGCAAACGAAGGAGCGTGTCGACCCCCATGCCCATACAAACCACTGCGAAGATCTGGCACAACGGCAACCTGATTCCCTGGGAGCAGGCAACGATCCACGTGATGAGCCACGTGATGCACTACGGCTCGAGCGTATTTGAGGGGATTCGCTGCTACGGGCAACCGCATGGATCGGCGGTCTTCCGCCTGCCGGAGCACATGCAGCGGCTGCTGGACTCGGCCAAGATCTACCGCATGGAGATTCCGTTCACGCTCGAGGAGCTTTGCGCCGGCGTGGTGGACACGATTGAGGCGAATGGCGTGGCGCCGTGCTACATCCGGCCGATCGTGCTGCGCGGTTACGGCGAGATCGGCGTGAACCCCAAGGGATCGCCGGTTGAGGTCTACATCGCCAACTTCCCGTGGGGCAAGTACATCTGCCGGCCACGGCGGCGCGGATGTGTGCATCTCGAGCTGGAACCGGCTGGCGCCGAACACCATGCCGGCGCTGGCCAAGGCCGGCGCGAACTACATGAACTCGCAGCTCATCCACATGGAAGCCGAGACGAACGGCTACCAGGAGGGCATTGCGCTGGACGTGAATGGGCTGGTGAGCGAAGGATCGGGCGAGAACATCTTCATCGTGCGCAACGGCGTGCTGTTTACGCCGCCGCTGGCCAACTCGGCGCTGTCGGGCATCACGCGCGACAGCGTGCTGACCATCGCGCGGCACCTGGGCATGACGGTGACCGAGCAGGCGCTTCCGCGCGAGCTGCTGTACATCGCCGACGAGGTCTTCTTTACCGGGACGGCGGCCGAGGTTTCGCCGATCCGGTCGATCGATCGCATTGTGATTGCCGACGGAAAGCCCGGCGAGATCACGAAGAAGATCGCGGACGAGTTCTTCGGCATCGCCAACGGCCTGAAACCCGACCGCTTTGGCTGGCTGACGCCGGTGAAGGTGGATGCGAACGAGGCGGTGACGGCGTGAAAGGCGGTTAGAGATCAGTGGTCAGCGATCCGAAGCGGGCAGCCTGAAGCAGGCTGCCCGCTTTGCATTTGGAGCGGGTCTCCGGCCGCTCGGAAGGGCGGTGCGATTATCGATGAAGCAGGAAATCGGCGACAGCGCGAAAGGACGATTGCCGACAAGTGAAACCCGACATGAAAGTCTCGTTGGCCGGAATAGAGCTGGTGAATCCGGTGATCGCCGCCAGCGGTACGTTTGGCTACGGCATTGAATTTGAAGAGATTGTTTCGCTGGAGCGGCTGGGCGGATTCGTGACCAAGGGAATTTCGCTGGAGCCGATGGCGGGCCACGCCGCGCCGCGCATGGTGCAAACCGCGGCGGGAATGCTGAACGCTATCGGCTTGCAGAATGTGGGCGTGGAGGAGTTTGTGGAGCAGAAGCTGCCGTCCATGAGGCGATACCCGCAATGCAAAGTGATCGTGAATGTGTTTGGGCACACGGCAAACGAGTATCTCGCGGTGATCGACCGGCTGAACGATGCGGAAGGGATCGCGGCGTACGAGTTGAACGTTTCGTGCCCCAACGTGCAAGCCGGCGGAATGGCTTTTGGAGCGGATCCATATGCGCTTGAAGAGCTCGTGGAGCGGACGAAAAGAGTTGCCATTCAGCCGCTCATCGTGAAGCTCTCGCCAAACGTGACCTCGATCGCTTACATGGCGCGCGTCTGTGAAGATGCGGGAGCGGACGCGCTGAGCCTGGCGAACACTTTTCTGGCCATGGCCATCGACGCCGAAGAGCGGCAAGCCGCGGCTGAGCAATGTGACCGGCGGGTTGTCCGGTCCGGCGATCAAGCCGATCGCGTTGCGCATGGTGTATGAGACGGCGCAGGCGGTCAAGATTCCCGTGCTGGGGATGGGCGGAATTGTGACGGCCCGAGGATGCTGTGGAGTTCCTGCTGGCCGGGGCGACAGCCGTGCAGGTGGGCACAGCCAGCTTCGCCGATCCGCGGGCCACCGAGCGGCTGGCGCGGGGCCTGGAGTCGTGGTGCAAAAGCCACGATGTGGCCAAGGTGAGCAGCCTGACGGGGGCGCTGGAGATACGAGAAACAGGGAGTAAGGATTAGGGATTAGGAGCACTCCCGTGGATAAATCGTCGCGCAACGATTTATTAAATGCGTCGTGGGCGCGGTCTACAGCCGCTTGATGAAGGCCAGCGCCTCGGCGAGTTGCGGAAAGCGCTCCTCCTCGGCCTTGAACTCGCGGGAGTGAATGCAGCGGCGCAGGCCGCGCGTCTTGACGGGATGCTTGAGGTGCAGCATCTCGTGGTAGAGCAGGTATTCGATGGCGTAGCGGGGGCTGGAGGGGCGGTCGAAGACGCGGCTGACGACGATGGTGTTGTGCGCGGCGTCGTAGTGGCCGAGCGAGCGCTTGGCGTGGTGCTCGCTCCAGGTGAGCTCGGGGCGGCCGAGCAGCCCGCCGAAGAAGCGCAAGTTGAGCGAGTCGAAGACCTCTTCGAGATGAAAGTAGCGGCCGTCGGGACCGAAGTAGCGCTTGCTGCCGCGCGTCGTACGGACCAGTTCGGTTTGGCGCGTTACGGCGGCCGAGGAAGCGAAGCGCTTGTAGCGCAGGTTGTGCGCGGCTTCGATTGGCTTGCGGTAGAGCTTGGCGAGAAGGATGTGTGCGATGGCGTGGAGGACGGACTCCGGCGCGCCCTCGAGCAGATCGGAGAGGCTGACGTGGATCTCGCCCTCGCGCAGGCGGATGGTAGTGTTCAGAGAGGTAAAGCGGCGGAAGCGCACATGGATGGGCGGCATGGGCGCGCGCGGACGGAGGGCGCGGTACTCTTCGTGGAAGATGGGGACGACGTCGGGGGGCACCAAATGGAGGATAGCAGGGAACTGGGAGTAGGGAATAGAGAATAGGGAGTAGGGAGCAGGGAGTAGGGAGCAGGGGTTGGCAGCCAACACGAAGAACTCTTACCCCGGATGATACGATTCGCCCTTCGCTTCTTGCTTTAACGCGGATGATTTCTCTGCTTCGCGCGCCGGGGGCGCACGGTGCGCCTGCAGGGCAGGGAGATTGGCCGACGGCCCGCGGAGATTAGAATCCGAGAAACTTCTTTAGGTTCGCGATCTGGCTCTCTGTCATCTCGTATTTATCGAATGACCCCTTCTCATTGCCCCTGAACACAACGCCGAAGTCTTTGGTTATGATCGCGACCTTTCCGTCGCTCGTAGACACTGCGAACTTCAACTCAACGGCAATTTTCTTCCCGCTGTTGTTGGTGCAATCGAAGTGCTCGGTTGTCCCGGTGATATTGCCGCTGAAGTTGCCTCCAAGTGAGAGGGACAGATCCTGAGAGTAGGCGCAGGATAAACTGTCGGCTGGCGTCAAAAGGCGATATGTCCCGGTTCCATTTGTCTCTGGCTGCGATGGCTGCGCAGGAGGAGGCGCAAGCAGCGATCCCTCTCCCGCAGGTCTCCACTCCGCCACCCTGCGCTCTACCTCAGCGATTTGGGCGCCGGGCATTCTATTGGCCAACGAATCTCTTACCTGGACCAAATTAGCCAGCGTTTTGCCGCTAAAGCCATTGTCTTTCTCCGAAAGGACAATCGATAACCACACATACGCGCTTGCATTGTCCTTGGGAATCACTTCTCCACTCAAATAGTCGGAGCAGACCTCCATCTGAGCCCGCACATCTCCTTGACCCGCTGCTTTGCTCATCCAACGGAGGGCCTCGGCGGCGTCCTTGGTGACACCGTTGCCGTGAAGATAGAGAAGGCCAAGATTCCGCTGAGCGCTGGCTTTCCCTTTATCGGCAGCTTTCTGGAACCACTGCGCGGCCTGCGCGTAATCCTGCGTCACTCCTGTTCCCTGCTCATAGTCGAGGCCAATGCGAACCTGAGCATCAAGATCTCCCAACTCCGCGGCTTTCAGGTACCAGCGGGCGGACTCGGCATCGTCCTCAGCCACTCCCAACCCGCCATCGTAATCATCACCAAGCTCGTTCTGAGCCGTCGCGTCTCCTATCTCGGCGGCTTTGCGCGCCGTGTCGACGGATTTACTCGCATTGGGGTCGATTGCCGGTTTCCACTCATTCACCCTGTGCTGCGCTTCCTCGGTCTGTCCGGCAGTCAAATGCCCGGCAACCGAGTTCCGCAATTCGTCGATTTGTTTTTGGGTGTCGGCCCCAAAGCGCGAATATGCAAGGCTCAACCATACATAGGATTCCAAGTAGTCCTGCGGCACACCGTTTCCTGCAGAAAACAGCCCACCGAGCGCGTACTGAGCGGTCGCATTCCCCTGTTCAGCGGCCTTTTTCAGCCAGATGGCGGCATCCTCCGGGCTCTTCGGAACTCCTTCTCCCAAGGCGAATGCAGTTCCTAATCCCAACTGAGCGGTCGGGCTGCCTTGCTCGGCTGCCTTACGGTTCCAGTTGGCGGCCTCGGAGTAGTCCTGTGGAACAAAATCGCCCTGGTGATACATTTCACCGAGCCTGGCTTGAGCTGACGTGTATCCCTGCTCGGCAGCTTTGCGCAACCAGCGAATGGCTTCGGCGTGATCCAGCGGTTCTCCCCAGCCCTGGTCGTACATAAGGCCAAGCGTGTACTGCGCGGATGGACTACCCTGCGCAGCAGATTTGCGCACCGCTTCAGCAGAGAACGCGCGGTCAGGAGATTGCGGAGGTTTGCTTCCGAGCGTTTTGGCGTTCAGTGCAGCAAGCGTCTTCTGGTCAAGCTGGCCCGTGGGTGGAAGGCTATGATCTGCCTGAAACTTTTTGAGAGCGGCTATCGCCTTTGCTCCCATCACGCCGTCAGCCGCCCCAGGCTGGTACCCGAGCCCCAGAAGCCGCTCTTGCGCCTCCTGAATTGTCTTCTTAGCGGCAGGGGTTGAATTTGCAGGGGCCGTCGATTGTGTCTGTGCGAATGTTTTCGCTGTAAAACTGATCGAAGTCGTAAAGAAGAAGACGATCGCCACGTTCAGAACAGGTAGACATGTCTTCACTTTCATGGCGCGGATTATATCAGGGGTGCTACCGGATTCAAATTCATCCAATCTCTACAGTCAAGGAGCAGGAAAAGCAACTTAAACCATAAAACCGATTTTTCCGACACATTGGTCTGTTTAGATGAATTTAAAGGAAGAGGGGCTATGGCGGGCTCATTCAACTCCCTATTCCCTGCTGCTTACTCCCTGCTTTATTTCGGCTCTGCCCGGTCCTGGCCCTTTTCGTCCGGGTGGGCTTTGAAGTAAGCCTCCTGGTCGGCGGCGATCTGTTTGGTCTGGTCGGCAAGATCGCCGGCGCTATCAACCGCCTCCTTCAGAGACAATTCAAAGACTGGCTCGCTGGGAAGGTCGTGCAGCACTCCCTGCCAGCGTTGGATGCTTTCGTTGAGTCCCTTCAGCGATTTGCGAATATCGGCCTTGCGCTCGGAGAAGACATCGAGGTTATCGCCGAGCTCGTCCATGAGGGCGGTGAAGTCCTGGAGCTCGTCGTCGATGCGGCGGGCGCGGGCGGGGGATTTGGCGCGCGATACCAAGCCCTTGATGGTATCCGAACGCTCATTGAGGAATTTAACGTAAAGGTCCACGCGCGCAACGGGATCGATACCGGCCTCGGCGATCTGCTGGGCCTGCTGATCGGTCAACGGATTGCGCTTTTCGTTTTGTGCGGCCAGCGGCGCGGCGAGCAAGAGGCAGAACAGGATGGCAGCGAGAGTGCGCATGGGCGTCCCTCCGGCGCTTCTATTTTAAACAGGGAACAGGGAACAGAGAACAGGGAACAGAGAACAGAGAACAGGGAACAGAGAACAGAGAACAGGGAGTAGGGAACAGGAACAGGGAGCAAGAGCGCTCACCGCGCGAACGAGACGAGGGTCGGCAACTGCTATTTCTGGAAGACCTGCATCATGGTTGCGTTCTGCGCCTGCGAGACCTTCGCGAGAGTTTGTTCCACCAGGGGGCGGTCTTCAATGCTGCTGGCTCGCAGCATCTCGTTGAGGCGGAAAGCGGTGCGGTTGAGCAGGATCTCAGCGTTTTTAAGGCGCTTGTCGTTATCGGCCACCGAGAGATGGATCTTCTGCGCGATGTGCTGGACCCGCGTGAGCAGGCTGCTTGCCTTCACTATGTCGCCGGCCGCGTATTGGCGAATGCTCAGCTCCGTCATCTGCTGCACGAGCTGGGCGTAGAGGAAGCACTGCTCGCGGGGCTGCGCCTGGCTGGCCCTCGCTTCGAGTGCATCAATGCCTTGCTGGTCGTTCGGGGCATTGTCGGGAGACGAGGCACACACCGGGCACGCGGTCATGCCGAGCGCAAGGAGCGCGGCGATTGGAACCATACTCCGCATTTGGAACCTCCAGTGATGCGGTTCTGCCCCAAGGTGTGACTATAGTAGCCACATTTTGGATCAAACGGCAAGGATTAAGATGCGGAATTTTGATACAGCGATAACGGGAATGCCAAATTGGAGTGTGTTTGCCCGGATTGGAAGGTGGAGGCAGGACTTCAGCGATGGGTTACAGCCTATTTTTCGAGGATCTGCAGGCGCTGGCGGGCCTGCCACTCCTGGTTGGGGAATTTGCCTGCCGCGGCATCGAGAAAGCGGCGGTAATAGGCTGCCGCCTGCTCTTTTTGATGGAGCGAATCGTACGCGGTGGCCCAGAGAAAGAGCGTTGCGGGGCTTTCCGGCGCGTACCTTGAGCGCATGGTCAACGCGTGTACGGTTACATCGGGGTGACCGGTCTTTGAGGCGGAAAAGGCCAGGCCGCTCCAGCCGTCGGCGCTGGCCGGATCGATCCGGGTGGCCTTGTCGAACGTCGCGTAGGCTGCTGCAAGCTGCTGCTGGTGCACCAGGTTCTGACCGTGCGCCACCAGCAGGCTGGCATCGTCGGGGCTGGCAACGATGAGGCCCATGTAGAGCTTGTCGGAACCGGCGTAGTCTCCGGCATCGGCCATTACCACAGCCAACAGGCGAGTGATGGCAGGGTCAACGGGATGGGCTTCGTGAAGCTTTTCCAACAGCGGGAGGGCCTCGGCCTTGTCCTGGTCGGCCAGCACGGTAGCCAGCTGCGCGGTGAGCGTGGGGTCATCGGGATTCTTGTCGAGCGCGGCGCGCAGCAGGGTTTCGGCGTCGGCGTATTGCTTGCGCTGAATCAGCAAGTGGGCCAGGCCGGCGTTGGCAGGAGCCGATTGGGGGTCGGTCGCCAGGACGCGGCGATAAGCGGCTTCGGCGGCGTCGTTTTGGCCCGATTTTTCGGCAAGCTCGGCGGCGAGCAGTGTGTCGGCCGGCGTTTCCGGCGAGAGCTTGAGGGCCTCGATCAGGTCATTGGAGGCTTCGGCGGGATCGGAGTCGCGATCAATGCGCGCCAGGGCACGCCAGGCGCGAGCCTTGAGCGCGGGACCGGCCTCGCCTGGGTCCAGGGTGGTGGCTGTGACGAGTTCGGGGCGGGCCTCGTCCAGCTTGTTTTCGCGAGCAAGAAGCAGGCCCAACGAGATGTGCGCCTCAAACGATTTGGGATCGGCGGCGATGGCGCGGCGATAGAAACCGGCAGCATCGTCGAGACGATTTTGCGCGTCGGCTACGTAGCCTGCGTCAAAGAGCGCGCGGGCATCGGAGGGATGGATCGCCAGCCACGGCTCCAGCTTGGCTTCGGCGGTCTTCCAGTCGGAACTGGCGATAGCGGCTTCGGCGGCGGCGACCGCATCCGGAACGGGCTGGGGCATTGGGGTGGAAGCATTGGCCGACGGTGTAGGCGAGCCGGAAGAGGAAGTTTGCGCCATGAGGGCGGCCGATGCGGAGACGAAAGCCAAAACAAGGGCAAGCAAAGCAGTGCGGAACACAAGGAGCCTCAGTTCACAGTGTAATGAAAGGATGCGCAGCTTGACTGGCGTGGGATTAGTGTTGCAATCAAAAGGGTTATGGGCGCGGCATGTCGCGGGTCAGTTTGAAATCCACAGAGCTTTAAAGTGGACCCCGATGCTTATGGGGGACGAGCATCCACAAAAGGTACTATTGTAACCACCTGACTTTAGGCTTCATACTGAAATAGGCTCGTTTCCTGGCCAGAACATAGACTGGCAGCTTCGATTTCTCGCTGTCCGGCTTTGGCTTGTCTCAGGCGCAAATGTGTCAAACTAGCCCACTACGGCGCGGCAAGATTCAAAAAACTGCAGTCTTGCCGGGTAACGCAGCATCTAAACGAGTGCGTCAGGGTCAATTCGGTCCCGCCTTGGGGGTTCCAAAAAGGCAAGCAAAGGATGCTGCCGGTGGCGGGATGAGCGAAGTGAGCTGACAACTCCAGCACCAAACGGGGTGATATGATGACCTTCCTCTCCATGCAACATATTCCCTTGAAGCGGGCTTATCTTTGCCAGGATTGCAACTGCATCGGTAATTGCGCGAGACAATGTCCGGCGTGCGCATCCGAGGCGCTGATCAGTCTGGCCGGGGTGCTTGATCGCGAACCGGCCGACGAAGCGCAGCAAGGATTCAACCGAATGGATGGCTTGGCTGCCTGATTTTCCCTGTACTGTGCGGCTTCTCAGAGCTTATTAATTCTTCTCCCCGCATGCAACATGCACTGCCGCGGCGGTGCGGTAGTCTGCGCGCGCGAGAAGTAGTGGGTCAGTTTGAAATCGTTTTGAAAGGGCACGGCCGGGGAACCCACGCAGTGCGTGGGTCGCGTGCCGCAAAAGGCGCAAAATGAGTGGGGGAAACTGACCCGCCACCGCGCGGGAAGTGCGGCTTGCGGTACCACGTATAATAAAGAATGGCCGGTTGCGCCCTGAGCCTCGCTGAGGGGACTGTGGCGCGGCCGGACGAGTTTACGCCGGTGCCTTCCCTTTGAACGATGCCATCATCATCCGCGGCGCGCGGACGCACAACCTGAAAAATCATCTCCTGCGAGATTCCCCATGGCAAGCTGACGGTGGTCAGCGGCGTGTCGGGCTCGGGCAAGAGTTCGCTGGCCTTCGACACCATCTATGCCGAGGGGCAGCGGCGGTATGTGGAGTCGCTTTCGGCCTACGCGCGGCAGTTTCTGGAGCGGATCGAGAAGCCGGACGTGGACGAGATCGACGGGCTGGCGCCGGCCATCGCCATCAAGCAGAAGAACACGACGCGCAATCCGCGCTCGACGGTGGCGACGGCGACGGAGATCTACGACTACCTGCGGCTGCTCTATGCGCGCTGCGGGACGGTGCACTGCGTCTACTGCGACGGGCTGGTGAAGCGCGATTCGGTGGACGAGGCGGCCGAAGCGGTGCTGGCGCTGGGCGAGGGAACGCGGCTGAATGTGCTGTTTCCGGTGGCCACTGCGGCGCCAGCGCCCGATGCGAAGTCGGCAAAGGCTGCTGGACGAGCAGCGAAATCGGTGGCAGGGCCAAACCTCAGGGAGAGGCGGCGGATCGCCGAGCGGCGACTCGCTGCATACGGAGACGCTGAAGGCGCGGCTGGCCGAGTTGCGCGCCGGCGGATTCAACCGGCTGTGGCAGCAGGGAAGGATCTTCGAGTTCTCCACGCCGGAGTCGCTGCTGGATCTGGACTTCACAGCTCCGCTCTTTGTGCTTTTGGACCGAATCGTCGTGAGTGCCGAGAACCGCCCGCGGATTGTGGACGCCGTGGAGATTGCGTATCGCGAGGCCGGCGAGGTGATTTTTGAAGAAGCGCCGCGCGACGAGACTGCGGAGCGCGCGGCGGCTGCGGTTCTCCGGCGCGTACGAGTGCACGAGTTGCCACCGGCCGGGCAGCGAGCCGGAGCCGCGGCTGTTCAGCTTCAACAATCCGTTTGGGGCCTGCCCGCGCTGCCAGGGCTTCGGCAACACGGTGGACTACGACCTGAACCTGGTGATTCCCGACAAGGGTCTGAGCCTGAATGGCGGCGCGATCGATCCGTGGAACCGGCCCAAGTACCGGCCGTGGTTTAGCGAGCTGCGCAAGCGCGCGGCGGAGCTGGGCGTGCCGCTGGATGTGCCGTGGCGCGAGCTGCCCGAAGCAGGCGCGCGAGACGGTGCTGCGCGGCAAGGGATGGCTTTGCAGGCGTGTATGGGCTTCTTTGCGCAGATGGAGCGCAAGAAGTACAAGCTGCATGTGCGCGTGATGCTGAGCAAGTATCGCGGCTACGCGGAGTGCCCCGATTGCCGCGGGCAGCGGCTGCGGGCCGAAGCGCGCGCGGTGCGGATTGGAAATGAACAGGCCGGCGAAAAAAACATCTGCCAGGCGACGGCGCTGACCATTGCGCAGGCGAAGGAGTTCTTCGACGCGCTGCGAGCTTTCGCCGATGCAGGAGGAGATTGCCGGGCCGATTCTGCATGAGGTGCGGCAGCGGCTGAGTTTTCTGGACGCGGTGGGACTGGAATACCTGACGCTCGACCGGCTGGCTTCGACGCTCTCGGGCGGCGAGGCGCAGCGGATTCAACTGGCCACTTCGCTGGGATCGCGGCTGGTGGGCGCGCTGTATGTGCTCGATGAGCCGTCGATCGGACTGCACACGCGCGACACGGCGCGGCTGATTCACATTCTTGAAGAGCTGCGCGACCTGGGAAACACGATCCTGGTGGTGGAGCACGACGCCGACATTCTGCGCGCGGCCGATCATCTGCTCGACCTGGGCCCGGGCGCGGGCGAGTTTGGCGGCAAGCTGCTGGCCGAGGGCGTGCTGGCGGAGATTGAGGCCAATCCCAACTCGCTCACGGGGCGCTATCTGTCCGGGAAGATTTCGATTCCCGTGCCCACGCGGCGGCGCGCGCCGGGACGGGAAAAGCTGGTGCTGCGCGGGGCGCGAGCCAACAACCTGCACGGACTGGACGTGGAGATTCCGCTGGGGATGCTGGTGGCGGTTACGGGCGTTTCCGGGTCGGGCAAGTCCACGCTGGTGCACCAGGTGCTGTATCGCGCGGTGGCGCGGGCGCTGGGCCAGAGCGATGGCGGCGATCCCTCCGGGGTCTTCAGTTCGCTGAGCGGCGTGGAGCGGCTGAACGACGTGGTGCTGGTGGATCAGACGCCGATCGGGCGCACGCCGCGCTCGAATCCGATTACCTACATCAAGGGATTCGATCTGGTGCGCGAGCTGTTTGCCGCGCAGCCCGAAGCCAAGCGGCTTTCGCTCACGCCGGGACATTTCTCGTTCAACGTGCCGGGCGGGCGCTGCAACACCTGCGAAGGCGACGGCACGGTGACGGTGGAGATGCAGTTCCTGGCCGATGTGGAACTGCCTTGCGAAGACTGCAACGGCACGCGCTACCAGGCGAAGATTCTCGATGTGCAGTACAAGGGCAAGAACATTCACGACGTGCTGCAGATGACGGTGAAAGAGGCGCTGCGCTTCTTTGCCGGGCAGACCAAGCTGCTGGAAAAGCTGGCGGTGCTGGATGAGATCGGGCTGGGTTATCTGCGGCTGGGCCAGTCGGCGACCACGCTTTCAGGCGGCGAGGCGCAGCGCGTGAAGCTGGCGGCGCATCTGGCGGCGGTGCGCGCGGCGAACGCGACTGCCAAGCCCTCGCAGGCCAGCCGCGTGCTCTACATTCTGGACGAGCCGACGACGGGCCTGCACTTTGACGATGTGTCGAAGCTGCTGACGGCGTTTCAGCAAGCTGATCGACGGCGGCGGTTCGCTGATCGTGATCGAGCACAACCTGGACGTGATCAAGAGCGCCGATTGGGTGATCGATCTGGGGCCGGAGGGCGGCGAAGGCGGCGGGCGCATTGTGGCCGAAGGGACGCCCGAGGAGATTGCGAGCAATCTGCATTCGCACACGGGCAAGTGGCTGGCGCGGGTGCTGTAAGAGCGGCGACCCCGTTGCCGATTCGTGCCTATTCGATTGGTGGGTCGAATGGTGCCTCAAACTGAGATTGGATATCCTCCGGTAGCGGTGCGTCGAAGTCGTCTGCGATCCATCCTTGGCCCTCGAGCGCACCTAAACTCATGATGCGCCGTTCCCGATCGTTAGGTGCGCCAAGAGAAGCGAAGATCTCGATTAGCTCTGCTGTGAGCACGCCAACTGCACGGCGGTAGGGTTCGTCCCAGTTGAGTTCGTCATTCAAACCCAAAATTTCTTTCACAGCGGAGATTTCCGAGATCCAACTCCAGACCACGATCTCCAAATGACTTGCTGCAGTCCAGGCGTTCCTCTCTCCGGCAATTACCTCGCGGGCGATTTGGCGCGTGAGGACAAGCTTTGCCTCGTCTTCCGCCACAGGATAAGAAACGGAAAGTTCGCGGAACATCCTTCCGACAAAAGGTTCAATGTCGTGTCGACTCGTAATATTCATCTCACCCGCAAGGCGTCTTAAGGCCGGAGTATCCAACCCGACTTCGAGAAGATCTGCAGCGATTGAGGGCATCTCCTCGCCATATAGATCGTGGCAAGCCCACTTCACCGCAAGGAGTCTGGGTGACAAAGGCGGTTCGGGCCGGGGGATATGCGGGAACTTTGAGGCATAGGAGATCGGCGGATCGCTGTAGATTCCTGAAAGGTTTTCTCTCCGGCGCACTCGCGTGTTCACGAGGAGCTTCCTCATCCAAGCCTTTACCGTACCTTCGATTATCTACCCCCTTTTCTTCGGCTAGCTTTCTGGGCCGCGCCGGGAAAAGCACCAGCCGTCGCCGTGCAGCCAGCAACTTGCGTCTTTTTCGTGCGGGTCGCGGCGCAGGGAGCGCACCGCGGCGCCCTTATCGCGCTTGAGCGCCAGAGCCAACTCATTGCTCACTGAGGGATCGCGCGCCCCGGCAAAATCGACAAAAAAAACCGACCCGTTGAGAGAAGCCGCGAACAGATTGGCGTTCTTGCGCGTGAGGTACGCCATGGTTCCCGGTCCTCGCGTAGAGGTGAGCGGGAAGAGCAGCTTGCCTTCGGGCTTGAGGGCGGCGAGCCAGGCGGGGAGTGGATGCGTGGCGCCGGCACTGACGACGATGACGTCACAGGGTTCGAAGGGGCCGAGTGCGCCATCGGCATGCACTACCAAGACCTGCGGCCAGGGGGCGAGAGCATCTACGGCTCGGGCAGCAAGGCCTTCGTCGATTTCAACGGCGATGATTTTCGCTTGCTGGCCGGCGAGCTCGGCCAAAATCGCGGTGTAGTAACCGGTGCCGCAGCCAAGATGGAGAATTTGGCCGCCCGGGTGTACGTCGAGCAGGTCGAGTGCATAGGCCCAAAGGCTCGGCTGGCCGTTGTTCAAGTGCTTGGCCTCGTCGAGCACAATGAGCGCGTCGCGATAGACGTGGGTGGGATTGGCGTCTTCAGTAAACCAGGACGTTCCGCTGCTTTGAATGGTCCACGGGCCGGGACCGACGAAACGCTCGCGGGGAACGGTTGCGAAGGCGGCGAGAATGGCCGGCGAAGAGATGCCGTTGATGCGGCACAACTCCTGCGCGTAGAAGCGCCGTGCGGCTTCAATCGAGGCGGTCTTGGTAGGGTCCATGGCGCTGCCTTACGCAGGCATTATAGGGCGCAAGGCGGGGGGCTTGAATGGCGTCAGTCATCGAGGTCTGCTGCTTCGCCGATCGGCGAAGGCGTCTTTCCCGGCGCGGCGATTCCGTACTTCAGATCGAGGAACTCCTTGAGCGCGGCGGGCAGAAGCGCGGCCAGCTCCTGCCAGGTCAGGACCTTCAACCGCACGCGCAGTTCTGCGCACTTCACCGCCGACATCACTTGAAACCACTCTTCGCGCAGGTCCGGACGGCGTTCGTCGTGCAGCACGCAAAAACTGCAATCGGCGCTATGGCCGGCCAGCACGCCGCGAATGAGCTGATAACTCGCGTAGCCCGCCTCGCCGGGAGCGCGAAAGCTGGTCTCGGCCCGAGAAAAACAATACGGGTCGCCGACGAAACTTTCCAGTTCCTGCGATTGATTCTCAGGAAACTCGCTTGCCTCGATCCATCGCGTCGTGGCGATCTCGGTACGCGGGACGAGATCGCGGTCAAACACGGTATCGAAGTCGCGATAGGACTCGACGATCGCCGCGGCGCGCGATTGAAACCCCACCTCGGTCAACTTCGCCTCGACAAGCAGCGAGCCAAAGCGCATATCGATTTCAGTGCGATCGAATCGGCCATTGGCGAGCGGCACGCGCGCCTTCCAGCCAAAAATGGGAACCGCTTCGGTATCTACGCCGAGCGCGTTGCGAACGGCAGCCGATTCTGCCACGCCGGGCGTGCAGAAAATGTTCATCAGCAGCGCATCGGAGCTCATGCAGGAGTCAAGCTCGCGCCAGCGGCGGCCAGGTTCCAACTGCGGTCTGGGCAGCGAACGCGCGGCCTGCGCGTGGACTTTACTGAAGCGCCGCATCCACTCCGGGTGCGCGACGATGGCCGCATAGGCAGCATCGAAGAAGTTTCCGTGCCGGCCGTCTTCCGGCTCGTAGACGATCACCGGCGCGCTTCCGTAGCTCTCGACATGCGCGCGCCCGCGTGCGTAACTGCGGTTGCGCAACGCTAACTCTGCCCGGAGTTGAGTAGCGTACCAGGCTGGCTCGAAGCCCATATCGAGAAGGCTAAAGCATTTTCACAGTTGTTGTAAGCCGAAGCCGCAACCATCAAGTGGCCTTTTCATCTCCGGGTGGCGAAGCCGGGGGCAAGCGGTTGTTGATTGCTGGGGCGGAAGTAAACGCCACACTGCACAACACTCAAGATGCCTCATAGTAACTGTGAAAATGCCTTACACCTTTGAAGCTGCGCGCAGGGATTCGCCCGATTGCCGGCCCCTGGCCCGTGAAACCTGACCGCTAAGTCAGCGCGGGTACGTCGGCCACGCCTGCCACGCCGAAGACGCGCCGGTAGTGCTCGGCTTCCTTGGCGTCGCCCAAAGCTTTGGCGTAGTTGTCGGAGAGTTTGACCGCGGGCCTGCCATCGGCGTCGGTGAGCTTGCAGACCAGGCCGACCGGGTTAAAGCCGTCGCCGCCTTGGGGGTTGCAGTTGCGGAAGTCGTTGGTGAGCAGTGTGCCCCAGCCGGCACTGAAGCGAATGCGGCGCTCCGGAACCCAGCGGCTGGCATCGCAGAAATCGCTTGCCGAGTGGAAGTCGTCGGGCGAGGCGCCGTTGCGCAGAGTGCCGGCAAAGTAGGCGTGAAGGCCCAGAATCTGGTCCACATCAAGTGCGTCGCTGGCGATCAGCCGCTTTTGGCGCGGATCGCGCCCCTGCCGCTCGAGCCAGGCGATATATTCGTCGCCCGCCACATATGCGTCCTTGCTATCGATGCGCTGGCCGGTCCAATTCGCTACCCAGCCGGGCGCTCCGCGCAGGAATTGCGTAGTGCCGAACGTATCGGGAAGCAGAATAAGCAGCTCGCCCTGATAACTTTGCTGCCATAGCTCCAGCAGGCGGTATTGCGCGGAGCGCAACTCCTCTTCGTCGCGGGCCAGCGCAGCCATGGCCATGGGCAACTCGTGGCCATTGGTGCCGATGGCTTCCAGGTCGTGCTTGTAGGCGAGGTACGCATTGGAGGTGCCGGTGAAATTTTCGCCGAGCGTGTTGTGCATGGCATTGACGACGTACTCGTGCCAGAGAAAGCTGTGCCGGCGGCGCGTTCCGAAGTCGCTGATGCTGAGATCGGGAACGCCCCGCAGCCGCTCCATCTTTTCCCATAGCCGGGTCTTGGCGCGCGCGTAGAGAATGTCGAGTTCCATCTCGCTCAACTGCTTCAGCGCGGCGCGCGTCTTCAACTCACCGATCTGGGAGAGCGCGCAGATCTCCCACATCGAGGTTCCCGACCAAAGGCCCTCGAATCGGAGTTCGAGTTGGGCATCCTTGACCGACAGTTCGTAATCGGAAAGACGGAAGTCGTGTTCCAGCCAATCGAGAAACGCCGGTTCGAAGATGCCGCGGCGCCCGTAGAAGGTGTTGCCGGCTAGCCAAACCAGCTCCGATTTGCGGAAGCGGATCTGGCGCGTGGCTTCGAGTTGCTCGCGTAGCTGTGGGACACCGACAATTTCGCCCAGACGCACTGAGGACGTGCGATTGATGAGAGTAAACGTGGCGCGAGTCTTCGGAAAATGCTTCCAGATGAATTGAAGCATGAGAAGTTTGTAGAAATCGGTATCGAGCAGGGAGCGCGTAATGGGATCCATTTCCCAGTTGTGCTCGTGCGCGCGCCTGGCGAAATCGATAATCACAATGAACTCTACTTTACGCGAGTTGCGCGCCCGGGTGGAAATTGACGGCGTGTATGCTGGAATTATGCGGCTGGGATCCAATATCGGGAGTGATGTTGAGGAAAGCGGTGTATCAGGGAAGCGAGTGACGGAATGAGCCAATTAAGCGAATGGCTGAAAAACGGCGCAATGATCTGCGACGGCGCGTGGGGCACGGAGCTGCAGGCGCGCGGATTGGCCATTGGAACCATTCCCGACACGTGGAACCTGACTCATCCCGAGCAGGTGGAGGCCGTGGCGCGCGCGTATGTTGAGGCGGGCAGCGAGGTGATCCTGACCAACACCTTCCGCGCCAATGCCATCGCGATGCACGATTGCTCAGAGGCGGATATCGACGCGATCAATCGCGAGGGCGTGGCTCTGTCAAAACAAGCCGCGGGCCGGCAGGCGCTGGTGTTCGCTTCGATTGGCCCCACGGGTAAGATGCTGCTATCCAAAGGGATCAGCAGAGAGGCGATGAGTGCGGCATTTGCGGCGCAGGCACGGTCACTGGCCGCAGCCGGCGCGGACGCGCTGCTGATTGAGACGATGAGCGACACGGAGGAGGCGCGCCTGGCCGTGGAAGCTGCGAAGCCCACTGGGCTGCCCGTGATTGCGTCGTTCGCATTCGACTCCGGCAAGAACAAAGATCGTACGATGATGGGCACGACGCCCGAGGCTGTGGCCGCGGCGATGGTCAATGCGGGTGCGGACGGGGTGGGCGCGAATTGCGGTGTGGGCGTGGAGTTTGCGGAGCCCATTTGTCAGCGCCTGCACGCAGCCTGCGCGCTGCCGGTCTGGATTAAGCCCAACGCGGGCCTGCCCGTCGTGGAGAACGCGGCCATTCGTTACGCAACGACGGCCGAGTATTTCGCCTCGCACTTCGCGGCCCTGCGTGATGCAGGCGCGTCATTCGTGGGCGGCTGCTGCGGCTCGACTCCGGAGTTCGTGCGCGCTCTGGTGGCCGCGCGCCAAGCCGCGGCATAAACGGTCTTCGCTTTTCGATTCCTGAAATCGCAACGCTTTTACCTCACTGTCGGCAAGCGAGGACTCTTGCGCAATCAGACTAAATGCGGCACAGAGTCAGTCTGTTCGTTCGATGGCTGCGGCAATGGCATCGCGCACAGCATCCGGCAAGGCGGGCATGGCGCCGGACTGTGAAGCCGTCCAGCCGCCCCAACGGTTACCGGCCTCGCTCAGTGTGGGCAAGTCGGCCCCGCGTAGCAGGTAGTGCGCGATTGCCGCTGTAAACGCATCTCCGGCGCCAATTCCGTCGGCAACTTTGACCGGAAATCCGGGGTGCTCATCCCACTCGTCGCGGTTGACGAGCAGGCTGCCATGGCTGCCACGGGTGATCGCCACCAACTCGAGCGTGGGATACATCTGGAGGAGGCTTTCGCCGACCTGGCGCAGTTGTTCCGAACTGAGTTGGGGTCCATCGCGTGCGGGTTCCCGGATGGCCAGTTCCAGCGGGGCCGGATCCAGGCGATCCAGATCAAGCAGGGCGATATCCAGCAGATCCAGCACAACCGGTATTTCAGCCTCGTTCATCTTCACCACTGTGGCCAGCTCAAGCGACTCCTCGAGCACCTCGGCAGAGTAGAATGGCGCGCGCAAGTTCACATCGAAGATGCGAATGCAGGATGCGGAACTTTCCGCAACCAAAGTCTGGATAGTTTTGCGCGACTCAAGACTGCGCTGCGCGAGTGAACCAAAGCAAAGGGCGTCGGCTCTCTCGACGAGTTGAATCCACTCGTTCGAAAGGTCCAGAAAGTCCCACGCCGCGGGCTGGTGGATGGTGTAATGCGGCTCGCCATCGGCAAAACTGACTGTGACTCGTCCCGTCTCGTGCGCCGCGTCCACACCGAGAAAACTGGTTTCCACGGGCATCGGATCGAGGCGATCTATGGCCAGGCGACCCAGCTCGTCGCGGCCGATGCGGCTGAGAATAGCGGCGTGATTGCCCAGTCGGCCCGCCATTACGGCGAAGTTGGCCGGCGCGCCCCCGAGCCTCATGCCATCCGGCAGAATGTCCCACAGCAGCTCGCCTATTCCCAAAATCAGGTGCGGTTCGCTCATAGTGATCAGTGTTCAGTGATCGGATTGCGGCAGCGGCCGGCAATAATCGCCTCTCGGCAGCATTCTATTCCCTGTTCCCTACTCCCTAATCCATGCTTTTCCCACCCAGCGATAGATCGAGCAATCCTCCCAGCCTGGGGCCGCGTACTCGGCGCCCGGCTGCCGTTTGAGAATCGTGCGGTCGGCCACGGCATCGGCGTGCGATCGCCTTACCTGGCCGAGAAAGAGCCGCGCAAATCCCGGCTCACGTTGCAATACGTTCTCCTGCTCGTTATTCACGTACAGAATATCCAGTTGACCGGGGCGTTCGGCAAGGCTTTGGCTCCAGGCGCGCAGCAGGCGGCGTAACACCGGGGCGCCGAACGGATTGAAGAGAAAGGCCACGCACGGCCCGGACGGAAGAGGGAACTCCGCGGCATCCCGGCAATGCATGCGCATGGGCGCGAGTGCGCGTCCCGCGGCGCGCCACATTGCCAGGTTCCTGCGGCCGATGCGCGCCAGCGTGGGGTGCAGCTCCACCCCAACCACCGCGCGAAAAGGGTACGCCGAAGCCAGCAGCATTGCGCGGCCCATGCCGGCGCCTACGTCGATGAAGGTAAAGGCGTCAATCGGCGCTAATGGTGGCGCTGCCGGCCGGCATCGCCGCCAGCGCACGATGATGCCGTGAAACACCGAAGGCGCAACCGCGTAGTAGGCCGTGAAGTGCCGGTCGTTGCGGTGCCCGAAGCCGAGATGCCGCCCCGCCACCAGACCGCTGGTGCGCACGCCAAACTCCAAATCGAAAGGATGCCGGATCAGCCCATCCCTGACCGCCAGCCCCGGCAGGCGGCGCGGCTTTCCTTCCTTCATCGCTGTCCTGCCTGGCGCGCCAATGCTCACGCTTGAACGTTAGCACAACAAAAAGCGCCGGCCACGAGGAATAGGCTGCGGACGCGCGAAGGATTTCCTCTATAAAAGGAAACCGCAAGCAAGCAGGCGCATTCTGCTGGGCGGATTTTGGAATGAAGGCCTGATTTTTTCTTGACTCCGGCGCAGCGCGTCTGCAAAACTGCGTTCGCGCATTCTGCACACTGGTTTCTCGGCTCCGCCGGCAGGCCCCCTTGAGCTTCTGCGCTGCATTGCGGCCCAGCAGCTACGCGAAAACAGCGATGCAGCCCGTGCGGGCCACGATCTTCTCAAATTCAACAAGGAGGACTCATGAAGAAATATCTGGCGGAACTGGTGGGCACCTTCATCCTGGTGCTTTTTGGATGTGGAACGGCAGTGATTGCCGGCGACAAGGTCGGCATTCTGGGCATCGCATTCGCGTTCGGGCTGGGGCTCATAGCCGCCGCCTATGGGATTGGCCCCATCTCGGGATGCCACATCAACCCCGCGGTCAGCCTGGGCGTTTTTGTTGCGGGGCGTATGTCGGTCAAGGACATGATCGGCTATTGGGTGGGACAGTTTGTGGGCGCGATTCTTGCGGCCTGGGTGCTGCTGGTGATTGCGGTCGGTACCCCCGGATACAACCTTGCGCTAAACGGGTTGGGCCAGGACGGCTGGGGGCCCCGAATATCAAGGCGGATACAACATTCAATCGGCCATTCTGTTTGAGTTTGTGGCCACGCTAATCTTTGTGATCGTGATTCTCGGGTCGACGCAAAAGGCCGCACCGGCGGGATTTGCGGGGCTGGCTATCGGCATCACGCTGGTCGCGATTCACATCTTCGGCATTCACATTACGGGCGTAAGCGTGAATCCGGCGCGGAGCCTGGGACCGGCGCTGTTTGCGGGTGATCAAGCACTCAAGCAGTTGTGGCTCTTCCTCGTCGTTCCCAGCGGGGGCGGCATTGTGGCGGGACTGCTGTTCCGCACCAAGCTGCTGGCTGCTGAATAACGCACAGCCGCGTTGAAAGTTTCGGGGAGCGGCCTTCGTGCGGCTGCTCCCCAAAGTTGTTGGCGTCGGTTGATGGTCGCGAAGCCAGATCAAACGCCCGGCTTACCCTCGGCAGCTTCGAGTTCGACGATGTAATCCACCACCGCTTCGCTCCAGCCGTCGATGTGCGTCCATTCGCCATAGCCAATTCCGTTCTTGAAACTGGCCACGTTGATCAGGTAGTTGGTGCGGCCGAAGGGATGCGCGCTGGCTGGCTTGTTCACCAGATCGCAGTCCTGTTCATCGGTAATGACGATGATCCGGTCAGCCTTCTCCCTTTCCTCATTCCGCACGAAGTCGATTACCTGCTTCAGGAAGATTCCGCCACCGCCGATCGCCCGGGAGGTCTTCTCGTACGCGAGCAAATCACGCAGCGCGAAGCCCCTCCGTGACGGAACAAGCATCGTTGCGTGAATGCGCGTGCTATCGTTGCCTGCGGTTGCGTAAATGGCCACTTGCTCGCAGATTTCGCGCAGCAGCGCCGCAAGGGCCGCTGCCGCGCTAAGCCTGTCGAGTTCTGACTTGCGCGAGATCTGGCCGTGCATCGAGCCAGAGCAGTCAACGATCAGAATCGTCTTTCCGGCCAGCCTTTGATGGCCTTCGAGACACTTGAACATCGCACGCTCCAACTCGGGTTCAAGTTGTGGCGCGTGCTTGGCCGCCGAAATAAACCGGAACGGGAGAACGCGCCCAGTCCTCACGGTATCGAGAGCCTTGCGAAGCAAGTCGAGATCCACGCCGGCCTGCAGCATATTGCGCAGGTTGCGCAACAGAGCCAGCGCGCCCAGCTTGCGCTCGGCCAGCAGGCGCTCCCACGCTTCGCGCTTTGCCACAGGCTGGCCCTGAGAATCGCGGCCAACTGCCGAGAGCGCAACCTCCCAGGTGTCGGGCGTGGCAAGCTGGTTGTCGACCAGGCGCTTCCACAGCGCGGCCTGCGCCTCATCGGCGGGCCGGGCGTGTGAAAGAAAGAGCACGTCGCGCAAGCGAACGGCGCCGGCACGGTCGTACTTGGCCAGCGCGTACTCGTCGAACTTGCCGAACGCGGCAGCCAGGCCCTTCTTCACCTGCGCCGAAAGCGGCTGGCGGCCCTGCGCCCAGTAGATGGCGACAAACTCGCTCAACTCGTCGGCGCGCTGGATGACGCGACCCAGCGTCTCGGCGACCAGGCCGCGATGCGTGGCATGTCGCGCCATCTCGCGCACCAGCAGAAGCGGGGCGTGACGCAGCTTCATGCGCTCGCGCGCCTCGACGGCCAGCGCGGCCACCTTCTCGGCCTCGACCTGCGGGACGAGTTCGTGAATGCGGCCGGCGATCTGCACACCGTCCTCGTAGAACTCGCCCTCCCACAACATGCAGGAGAGAACGGAGCGGCGCAGGGCCTGCTCGGGAGTGATCACGCGTGCCCGGGCTCCCTCGTGGGTGCGCGGGCGAGGCTTGGGCTTGAAGATGTTCAGGCGCATAGTGCGCCTCCTTTCTCAGATAACCAAGAATAACTTGCTGCCGGGGAATAATCGGACGCGGGCTTTGACACCCGGATGCGCATCGCTGCGCTTCCCGGCGGCAGGATTCGAACCTGCACTACCGCATTTGCGGTCCTCTACCATTGAAGTATCCGTGCCCTGCGCCACCGGCAGTTCTGTTCTGGTTTTTGACGAGCGTTTCGCCTGCACAAAAATCCGGCCGGGGAACAAGCGGCGACGGAACGTTGCAGCGTCCTGGACCACTAGACGACTTGAGCACAAGTCTCAAGGCAGGATTCGAACCTGCGTTTCCGGCTCCCAAGGCGAAGTATCCGTTACCTACACCACCGGCCTTTCCTGCCCTCTCAAAGAAGGGTAGAAGCTGAAGATCTCTGGCCGGGGAACAAACGGGGCGGTATGGCGCTCTACCACTGAGCTACCGGAGATTCCTCTCCGAGCGGGAATCGAACCCGCGTCCACCGCGCTTAACAGGCGAAGTAACCGTTCCCTACGCCACCGGCCAAACTCTATGTCAAACAGCAATCCGCGCACAAAGTTGCGCCGGGGAATGAGCGAAAGGAGTTCGGAACCTCCGTCCCGGCAGTTATGCCGCGAGCGGCCCGCTCCGGCAGGGTTTCCTCAACCCTGCTTTCGTGGCAGGAAGTAACTCATTTCATCGCCACCGGCGATTTGACTTATCCACACTGAGTTAGAAACATAGCTTTCCCAATAACGCCAAATAACCGAATGCGGCGCCAACATAGAATGAGCAGATCTAACTCGACTCAATCTTCCCCGAGGGAACAAGCAAAGGCAGCGTTGCGTTTTCAAGGCGAAGTAGCTGCCTTTTACGCCACTCGGGAATCAACCAATCTTCAAGCAGGATGCGCAGGAGGCGAACCGCAAAGGGCTATGAGAGATAGAGAAACCGCGCCCGGCGGCCGGATGGGCTCGTACTGAGCCTTGCCAGCCTACGCATCGAGATTTGCGTTTTGTTCTTCATCGGGCGTTCTCCTACGCAGTGATTACTGTGCCATAACTCACGGATGAATGCAAGTAGATTTTAAGAATATTTTGCAATTCAAACCAAGTTATCGATTTACGTACACGAGAAATAATCGGCTTTGAGAACTTAGGCTCGATCAGACCGTCGCGACGAAGCGCAGGCGCACATAGTCGGCGGTCCAGTGGCCTTCTTCGTCGCGCAGGACGGGAGCAAGGAGCGCGACGGTTTCGTCGATGACAGTTTCTCGCAGATGCATCGGGCAATGCATCGAGTGCGCCGCGGCAAAATGTGTTGAGCCAGCCTTCCATTCCGCTTGCGCCGAGCGGCGTGGGGCGAGGGAAGAAAAGAATGCGCGCGACGGTGAAGCCGTGCTGCTGAAGGCGATGGGAGTAAGCCTCCACAGTGGGATAGTAATTCTCGCGCTCGCCCAGTCCGGCAAAGCCGTGGCGCGCCAGCACCGCGGCAAAGGCAACGCGAATCGCGGCGATGTTGCCATGCCCACCCATCTCGGCAGCAAATCGCCCACCGGGGCGAAGGACGCGCCGCACCTGGGCGAGCATAGCGTCCTGGCCGCGAACCCAGTGCAGTACGGCGTTCGAGAAGACCGCGTCGAATGCGCCATCGGGATAGGGCAGCGATTCGGCGGAGCCTTCATCGGCTGCGATGCCGCAGGGCGCGCGCCGCTGCCACCATCTGTGAAGAGGCGTCGATGGCGGTCACGCTTGCGCCACTGGCTGCGATGCGCTCGGTCAATTGGCCGTCGCCGCAGCCCAGGTCGAGAATGCGCTCGTCGGGCCGGGCGGCGAGCCATTCGAGCACGCCGGCGCCGAGCTCGGGCACAAATGCGCCGTCGCGTCCGTAGCTTTCAGGGTTCCAGGTCTGTGGCATCGATGGCCTCCAATTAGCATTGTGGCGGATCGAACGGCTACAGGCGAAGTTTCGCAGATTTCAGAATTGCGGCTATAGGCAGACGGGTGCTTAAAGCGATTGCACGGGCAGGAGGGTGAGGTCGTCGACCAGGCCGACTTCCTTTTGCACGAAGGGCTCGCCGTAGCGGACGCCGGCCAGCAGGCCGTAGTGGCGCGCCTCGGCGAAGGTGCGCTCGCGAATCTCCTCTTCGGGGACAAAGAGGCCGCTGCCTGCGGATTGGTTGGCGTACTGCGAGCGGTAGGCCATGAGCGCCAGATGGCGCTGCTCGATGAAGGGCGTGATGTCGACGATGAAGCTGGGGCGCACGTCGGCGTAGAGGCTGGCGTAGACGATCTTGAAGGGGCGATGCGGCTCAGCGCCGGTTTCGATCTTCTTCAGGCCGGAGAGGAAGCAGGCCTCGTAGCCGAGAGTGGCAGTGATGGCGTGGTCGGGATGGCGCGCCTGCCAATAGGGCAGGATGACGACGCGGGGGCGGAGCAGGCGCAGAATGCGCGAACGATGGCGATGCGATTTTCGAGAGTGTTTTCGATTGCGCCATCGGGCAGGTCGAGCGCCTGGCGCCAGCCCACGCCCAGAATGCGCGCGGCTTCCTCGGCCTCGCGGGCGCGCTCATCGGCGGTGCCGCGGGTTCCGGCTTCGCCCTGGGTCAGATCGAGAATCGCGGTGCGCAGGCCGCGCGCCGCCATGCGCAGCAGGGTTCCACCGCAGGTCTGTTCCACGTCGTCGCGGTGCGCGGCGATGGCCAGGACATCGGCTCGGAAGTCGGTCGGCCGCGGCGGGCATTGGAATCAGTAGACGGTGTTGTTGGTGTCGGTGATCGCGTCCATGTAGGCCACGTCGTAGGCCGTGCCGGTCACCGTCACGTATTGGTTGTCGATCGACGAGCCGTCGATGGTGGAGTAGATGTACACCTGCCCGCCCTCGGCGGTGTAGATCTTGTGCAGGCCCGTGACGGCGGCAATGCCGGTGGCGTCGCCGATGTACGGCTCGAGCAATGTAACTGAGTTGGTGGAGGTGTTGTACATGGTCAGGCAGCCGTAGCCGCCGGCGGGGTTGGTGGCGTAGCGCACGCCGTGGTGCATCCGGTCATGGCGATCCACAAGGTGTTGTCGTCGGCCTCGATCATGCGGCTGGTGGCGCCGGGCTGCCCGTCGCTGATGGCAACCGGAGCTGGCGGCCGTGTTGTTGCTCAGATTGACCACGGTCAGATTGCCGCCGAAGAGCGTCTGCCCCTGAACGACTTGCGGTTGCTGGCCCACGACGTACATGGTGGAGGAATCGACCAGGGCGTTGCTGGCGCCGCCGGGGATGGGGATATTCGCCATGGGCAGCGTTGGCGTTGGAGCAGGCCGGTCGCTGGAAGATTGCAGGGCAGCAGGCCCGACGCCTGGCCCAGAAGAAAGATCATGGGCGCAATCGGAACCAGGGAGATAGACGCCGTGGATCCTCCGCACTCGGGTCCGCAATTGAGGATATAAGCGGTGCTGCCATCGGCCGAGAAGACGGCCTTGACCGGGCGGTCGAAGGCCAGCGGAGCGCCATAGTAGTTGCCGGTCGCATCGATGTGGTCGGGACTTTGCATCTGAAAGAGGCACCAGGCTGGCGCATTCTGCGGCTCGCAGTCGACGGCGGCCTTGGGCCAGGTGGATGGAGCCTCCGGAGTAGGCGATCGATCTGCGCGGCCGTTAGCTGGCGCGGATAGTAGACGTAATTGGAGTTCTGGACGAAGGCCAGCGCCACGGACCCGCCCGGATTCACGCTGACGCGGTACACGCCGGGAAGGCTGAGGGCGTAAGATCGCGCCGTTGGCCTGGTTCACGACCGTGAGCACGTGGGCCGCCTGGCTGGCGGCGAAGACGTAGCTCCTGTTGCGGGTGATAAAGATGCTGGACGACAGGCCATTCAGTCCGCTGACGGTAGCCTGAAGTCTTTTCGGCTGGCGTAGTTGACCAGTGTAAAGCTGCCGTCGCCGGAGCCGTAGACGGCGCCGAACTGTTCCTCGGGCATGTTCTGGATGGTGATGGGCAGCTGCGCCGCCATAGCCGGAGATGGAAAAGGAGGCGGGGTGCCGTTATAGCCGCTGCGCTTGTCGTAATAGGCGTCGACGATCTGGAGCGCTCCCTTGGCCAAGGGACCGGGGTTCTGGATCGCGATCAGGACGCGGTTGATCAGCCCGCTGGGCGGCAACGTGCGGCCGGCAAAATAAGTAGTGCTGCCACAACCTGCCAGCGCGGCAGCGGCCGCCAAAGCTGCACCGGCGCTGATCCAAAGACTTCTCTTCTTCAAAATCCCAACCCTCGATTGAAAGCGCGGAGCGAGCCGCCGCGTCGTACGAATGAATGGCGATTCGGTAATGCACCGGAGGGGCTGAAAATGCTGCTGCCCGAACCGATTTCCATGCCGAAGTTATGACTTCCGAAGTATAACAAAGCGACCCTGCCCTCCGGCGCACGGGCAGCAGGAGGTGCCTGCGGGATTCCGCGTATGCCGGCGCCGCGGCTAGTATCGTGCCGTCAGCTGCGCCTGACGCCGCATTCGGTGGATACAACCTTGCTGGCGATGCGATAGCATGACAACAGAATGACCCGATTTGCCGAGATCTTTGCCGACCGCCCCGTGCTTGCCGACGGCGCCATGGGCACGGTGCTCTACGCGCGCGGCGTGTTCATCAACCGCTGCTACGACGAGCTGAACCTCTCGGACCCCAACCTGATTCTTTCTGTCCACGAGGAGTACCTGCAGGCGGGCGCGGAGATTCTTGAAACCAACACCTTCGGCGCCAACCGCTTTCGTTTGACGCGGCACGGGCTGGGCGGAAAGGTGGAGGAGATCAACGCGGCCGGGGTGCGGCTGGCGCGCCAGGCCGTGGAGCACCTGAAGGAAAAGCAGGCGGCGGCGAAGCGCGTGGGTGGCCGGCGCGGTGGGGCCGCTGGGCGTGCGGCTGGAGCCGCTGGGCAAGACCGGCCTGGACGAAGCGCGCGCGGCATTTGCCGAGCAGATCGGCGTGCTGGCCGAGAAGGCCAGGAATGGTGTCGACCTGCTGATTATTGAGACCATGCCGGCGCTGAACGAGGCGCGCGAGGCGCTGGAAGCCGCGAAGGCAGTGGCGCCGGATCTTCCCGTGCTGGTGATGGTGACGGTGGACGACGAGAGCGACTGCCTGGACGGCTCCTCGCCGGCACAGGCGGCAGCGCTGCTGACCGAGTGGGGCGCCGGACGCCGTCGGCGTGAACTGCTCGACCGGGCCGGCCACGGTGCTGACGGCGATCGAGGCCATGCGCGCGGCCACCACGCTGCCGCTGGCCGCCATGCCCAACGCCGGCATGCCGCGAGCCGTGGAGGGCCGGAACATCTACCTGTGCTCGCCGGAATACATGGCCAGCTTTGCGCGCAAGGCCATCGCCGCCGGAGCGCAGATTGTGGGCGGCTGCTGCGGCACCACGCCCAATCACATTCGCGCCATGCGCTCGGCCATTCGGGCCATCGATGAGCAGGCGCACGTGGAGGGGACAGGCGCAGCGCCGGCGATCAGCAGAGAAACGCCGCCGGCGCCGCTGGCGCAGCGTTCGCGCCTCGGCTCGTTGATCGCAGAGGGCAAGTTCGTCACCCTGGTGGAGATTGTGCCGCCGCGAGGCATCGATTGCTCGAAGGAGATCGAGGGCGCGCAATTGCTGGCGCGGCTGGGCGTGCACGCCATCAACGTGTACGACGCGGCGCAGGCCTCGGCGCGCATGAGCGGGCAGAGCCTCTGCATCCAGATTCAGCAGCACACGGGGATGGAGACGATTCTGCATTACACCTGCCGCGACCGCAATATTCTGTCCATCCAGTCGGATCTGCTGGGGGCCTCGTCGATCGGCCTGCGCAATATTCTTTGCGTCACCGGCGATCCGCCCAAGCAGGGAAACTATCCTGACGCGACTGCAGTGTTTGACGTGGATTCCATCGGTTTGGTGAACATCGTGCGAGCGGCTGAATCACGGGCTCGATATCGGCTCGAACTCCATCGGCGCGAGCACGAACTTCACCATCGGCGTGGCGGCCAACCCCGGCGCGCCCGACATCGAGAACGAGCTGCGGCGGTTTGCCTACAAAGTGGAGGCGGGCGCGGAGTACGCCATCACGCAGCCGGTCTTCGACCTGCGCCTGCTGGAGGAGTTTCTGGAGCGGATCAAGATCGAATGGGGGACCACCGCATTCCGGTGATCGCGGGCATCTGGCCGCTGACCAGCCTGCGCAACGCCGAGTATATGAAGAACGACCTGCGCGTCTCCATGCCCGAGGAGATCATGCTGCGCATGGCGCAGGCCGATACGCCGGAAGCCGCGCGGGCGGAGGGAATCAAGATTGCCCAGGAGATGCTTGAGGCAGTGCGGCCTTATGTGCAGGGCGTGCAGGTGAGCGCGCCGTTCGGCAACTACGAGGCCGCGGCCGAAGTGATCGCCAGCGTGCTGCCGCCGGGAAAATAGCCAGCCTTTCGGTTACGTTCGTCACACTCGGCGGCTTGCGCCAGGGGACCGGACCGCGTAAACTTTTCTTCGATTCCCGCCATAAAAGAATCTGGGCCGCATAAGCGCCGGCGGGCGGAACGAGAGAACCACAATGTCAGATGGACTCAGTATCGGGGCAGCACTTGCCGAGCCAGCCATTTTCGAATGTCCCAACTGCAAGGAGACAATCGACGCAAAGGCCGAGACATGCCGCTTTTGCGGCTTTAAAGTGGATCGCGAAGCGGCTCCAGCGGCTGCCGCGAAAATGGCCCGGATCAACCAGGCCTGTAGCGACGCAAGTTACATGAGATCGACCGCTCTCGCGCTCCCGGTTTTCTTTGTTCTCCGCTTTGTTCCTTTTATTGACATGGTTGGCTCAATCGGCTTCCTTGTTGTGTCGGTTGCCGTCCCGATTTGGACGGCCCGGTGGTGGCGCAGGTTCAGTAAGATCGAAACTGAGGATGCGGAGTTCCAGAAAGCACGAAAGACCGTTAAGTGGGCGGGAATTATCGTCTCGCTCGTGCTCGTTCTGTTCGTGATCGTTCCGTTTGTCGTGGTATTTGCTGTCGGCAATATCAGGTGAAGGCGAGAGCCTTACTGAATCTGGTACAACAATCGACTTAACTTTGCGGGGCGCTGCGTCATGCCGAGCTTTGAAGAATCGCTGAAGAAACTGGAAACCATTGTCGACCAACTGGAAAAAGGCGATCTGGCTCTCGAAGATTCGCTCAAGCTCTTCGAAGAGGGCGTGGGACTGTCGGCCGCCTGCAAACAGGAACTGGACGCCGCCGAGGGCAAAGTGCAGATGCTGGTGAAACAGCGCGACGGGTCGTTGAAGCCCGAGCCCTTCCTTACGGAGAAGCCATTTTGACGGGCGGCGGGAAAACTCGGCTCGAATGCCGTTTTGAAGGGGCACGGATTTATCCGTGCCGATAAGTCGAATGAACCGGCTCGGCTTTAGTCGCGGAGGGACGGTTTCTATTCGCGTCAGACCCAAATCTCGGAGTTTTTCCGCAGCCTGTTAAGACCCGCAACTTCGCGCTGAACAAAAATTACGAGATTCGAAGCGCCTTCAGGCGAGCGCCGAGTTGCGCGGCAAGCCCGAGCAGTGGCTCATCGAAGCCGCGGGCGGCGGCCAGTTGCATGCCGCCAGCGGCGCACGGAATGGCGAGCGCAGGCACGCCAGCCAGGCTGAACGGCGCGGTGTAGCGCAGCAGACGGGGGCGCGTCTGGCTGTGGTCCGCGCCGGCCTCGAGGCGCGCGACGGGAGCGCAGGGCAGCAGGATAAGTTCGTGCTCGGCGAACAGTTCGTCCATGCGCGCGCGGAAATCGGCGTGACGCCGCCGCAGTGATGCGATTTCATCGGGCGTGAGGCTTGCGCCCCACTTCAGGCGATCGCGAATCAGACGGTTCGAAACGGTCGAAGTTGCCGGCGTGCAGCCGCGCCGCCTCCGATGCCTGAATGGGCGCGAAAATCTCGACCGCCGCGTTGTTCCACCAGTCGGCGTCGATGGAGCGGCTCTCGAGCCCGAGCGCCTGCAACTCACTAATGACGCCGCGAAAGCTCTCGACGACCTCCGGGTCGCAATCGGGCAGAAAATTTTCCGCGAGGAACGCAAAGCGCGCGAATCGCCGCGCGGGGATGCTTTCTGGAGGCGCAAATGGAGCGGCCAACAGCGGCGCGTCTTCAAGATCGCGGAAGAGCCAGCCCATGGTGTCGAAAGATTCGGCCAGATGCGCGCCTCCCCGCCAGTCGCCGCGGCCGAGCGTGGCGCGGTAACCGGCCAGACCGCACAGCGCCGCGGGCACGCGAACGGAGCCGCCGGTATCCGTGCCGATGGCGGCCAAAGCGGAACCCTCCTGCACGCTGGCCGCCGCGCCGCTCGAGGAGCCGCCGGTGAGCGCCGTCGGAGTCTCGAGGCTGCGCGCAGTCGCCGAATTCGGGATTCTCGCCCGTGATTCCGTAAGCCAGCGGATGGAGGTGAGTCTTGCCTACGATCACGGCTCCGGCAGCGCGCAGTTGTTCCACCAGCCAGGAGTCGCGCGCGGCGATGCCGTTCAGATCGCGGTAGAAATGCACGCCGCAACTGGTGGGCGCTCCGGCGAGGTCAAAGCAATCCTTAACGGAGATCGGCAATCCCCACAGCGCGGAGCGGCCATCGCCGAACGGGCTGCCGTTGCCGGGCGGCATGGCTTCAGCGCGGGCTGCTTCCGCGCGAGTCCAGTCTGCGTCCTGCCAAAGGTAGGTATTGCGGCGGGCGTTTCCGATTGGCGCGGGAGAGCGCATTTCGGCCAGTTCAGAAGGCCGGGAAGCTCCGACTGCCAGCGCCTCGCGAAGTCCACGGATCGTCCAGGGCAGTGCTGTCATATCGAAATTGTAGGCGTTAAATGCAGAGCGAACGAAGGGAGAGCCCCCGCTTGATACGCAAAACCAAAGACGGCTCCGTTGAGAGCCGCCTTTGACCGCATGCGAGAGAACCGGATTCAGAAATCCAGGTGCAGCGACATCTGAATCTGGCGGGCGCTGCCGATGGTGTGCTTGGTGATACCGAGACCCGCCGGACAGTTGAAGAAACCTGTGTTCGCTCCATACGGATTGGTTTGGCAGTTGTTTGTCGGCCCGGCCTGCGTGGGATGGGAAGAACTGATCGCAAAAGGCTCGTTATTGAACCCCTGGTTCTGATTCACGTTGTTCTGCGGAATGTCGAAGCTGGAGGTGTTGGTGAGGTTGTAAACGTCGAAGGTGTAATGCAGAGTGAATTGGTCGTGAATGGGCAGATCCTTCGTCAACGAGGCATCGGCGCTGCGCTGCCACGACTGCCGGAAGATGTTGCGCTGGCCGGTGGTGAAGTTGGTCTCGAAGGGGTCGCCGGCTGGAACGCCCATGGTGCCAACCGGGATCAGCGGAAGGGTGAAGCAGCTCGCCTTCAGCGCCGCTCCTGTCTGATGTTGTGGGATTGTAGAAAGCGCCGTTCTTGCCGGTCAGCGCGTTCTTCCGGTTGCAGCCCGGAGCCAGCGGCACGATCGGGTTGGTGATGCCGTTGAAGGTGCTGTAAAAGATGCTGCCGACGGCGCCGGAGTAGTCGATGATGCTGTAGGGCTGGCCGCTCTGGATGACGGCGATGCCGTGAATGGCCCAGCCATCCAGCGCCTTGCCTGCCAATGTGTCTTGCGCTAAAGAACTTGGGCAGCGTGTAGCCATAGGTGAAGTTGAGCACGTGGGTGCGGTCGAAATCGGCCGAGCCGTAGCCGCTGCGCAGATTCGTGGGGTTGTTGCCGTTGTAGAACAGCCCCAGTCCGCTTTGCTCGTCGGTGGCGTGGGAGTAGGTGTACGAGACTCCGGCCTGAAAGCCGTGGCTGAGCCGTTTTTCAAGGTGCGACTCAGCGCGTTATAGGCCGCGATGCCAGCCGCGGTGTACGACTCGGACTCTGACGAATATCCGATGTAGGGCACGCGGAGATCGACGTTGCCGCCTTCGTAGTTGTTCAGCATGGTGCCGTAATTGCAAGTGGTCTCAGTAGGATCGTTGACGCACTCGGGAAAGAAGGTATTCGGGTCGAGCACGGTGTAGCCGTAGCTGTAGTACTGTGTGGCCAGATCCGCCGGGATGAGTGGGACTGCCGGGGGTCGCGATCTGCGCCTGGTTAAAGGGCACGGGAATCACCTGATGGCGGCCCAGATTGCCCACGTAGCCGATCTCGATCATGAGATCGTTGCGCGGCTGGTACTGGATATTCAAGCGTGAAGTTCATGCTGTAAGGCAGCTTGTTGGCGCGGTTGTAGACGCCGAGAGTGATAAGGCTGGCCGCTGTTGTTAGTGCCGACCGTGCCGTCAATGATGGCGGCTGCGTTGGGAAGATAGTTGGCGATGTCGGAGGCTTTGGGATTGGATGGCGGGTCCGAGCGTGCGTGCCCCAGGGCGTGGCCAGGTTGTATTGCGAGTTATCGACGTAAGGATGTGAACTCCGTCGTGCCACCGCCGCAGATGGGGACGTAATAGAGATAGAGATAGGTCGGGTTGGCTGCGTTATAGGAGGAGCGATACGGGCAGTGCTGCTGGGTGACAAAGGGCTCCGTCTGCGACTATGCCGAATGGGCCGCCTTCGACTTCGCCGGCCGCGTATCCGGGCGAGAGATAGGTGAACAGTTCGCCGCGATCGTAGTAGAAGCCGCAGCCGCGCGCGAACGACAAACTTCGAGTGGAAAGATCGACGGCTGCCAGGCGAAGCCGAAGCGCGGAGCAATGCCCCACTGGCGGCCGGTGAGCGTGGTCTTGCTCACGCCCGTGGTTCCGTTCGCATTGTTGCCGGCAATAATGAAGCCCGAACTGGCGATGGTGTCCGACGCCGCATCGTAGCTGTATTGGGAGCGGGATCGAAGTTGAAGATGTTGCCGTATTTCTCCGTCAGCCCGCCGTCCCAGTCGTAGCGCACGCCGGCCGTGATGCTCAGGCTCGGCAGTCACCTGGAACTTGTCCTGGGCGAACAAGCCGGTTTCATTGGCGCGGATAATAGCGATTGGCGTTGCCCTGCAGGAATGTGGTCGCCGTAAAAGAGTTGCGTGGTGTAGGGCGTGACCCAATTGTTGGCGAAGGTGACAAAGTCCGGCGTGTCCACATTGCCCGTGCCGGTGCGATGGTCGCGCATATTCAATTGGGTGTAAGACCAACTGCCGCCGAAGCTGATCGAGTGGCGCCCCTTGGCCCAGATGGCCGTGCCAGAGGGCATGATGCGGTTTTGGAATACACCGGTGTTGGCGCCCTGATATTCGGCATCGGGGCCGATTGCCAGCGAAGGAAAGACCAGGCCATACAGTGGGCCTGCACCTCCCGTGGGGCCGTAGCCCGACGGCGCATCGAATGCATCGCCGATGGCATCGTTGATAGTGATGCCGGGGAAATAATTGCCGAATGCCGCGCCGACATGCCGACTTGCTGCGGGCGTGAAAAGCTGATCGTTGGTCGCGTAAGCCTTCTCGCGGAGAATGCCGACGGTCTCAGAGATGCTGAGGCTGATGCCGATGGTCTGCACGTTGTTGATGGAGCCCAACTGCGAGCCGGTGTCCATGTGCGCCGTGAAGCCGGGTACGTTGGAGTAAGCGTAGGGCGAGCTGTTGGGATCGTGCTGGTAATAGTACTTGGCCGCCAGAATGTCCTTGGGGCCGATGTTCCAATCGAGATCGGCTACGGCCTGATCGGAGGTGAACCTGGCCGTGCCGGGCAGGAATGCGTTGTAGGGCGAATAAACATTGGGAGTGCCGGGAGCATTCTGGTTGGGGATCAGCCATTTTCCCGGCTCACCGGGCAGCTGCCGGATAGGTAAAGAGATTGAGTCCAACCGGGTTCGACGACCAGTTCGCGGAGCTGACCGTGACGCCTGAGGTGCCTTCGTTGGTGGTCCAGTTGTTATTCGCGATGTCGGCGAGACCTGACGGAGTGCGGTTGGAATCGCTCAATCCAGGCGGCACAACGAGCAACTCGTCGCCGGTCTCCTGGTCGGAGATGTGCAGGTGCTGGTAGCTCGACGAAGCCGAAGAGCTTGTCCTTGATGATCGGTCCGCCCAGAGTAGCCGCCGGCGTTGTAACGGTGCAGTTGCGGATTCTTGTCGGCGGCAGGAATGTTGTCGTCCTTCTTGAAGAAGAAGGGCGCGGCGTTGATCCAGTTGGTGCCGCGATGGGCGTAGACCCCGCCGTGGAACTGGTTGGTTCCCGACTTGGTGCTCATGTCGATGTGCGCGCCGCTGTTGGAGCCCTGCTGCGCGTCGTACATCGATGCGTTCACGCGGACTTCTGCGATGGTCTCAGGCGCCGGAGTTGGAATGGCGTTGCCGATGGCCAGATAGACCGAGGAGGCGCTGGGAATCACGCCGCCGGCGGCATTGTTCGCCTGGCCGGTGTTGTTGACGATGCGGAAAGAATCCACCTGGCTGGTGCTCTTGCCGTTGAAGAGATTGCTGGCGTCGACGCCATTGAGCAGGAAAGCGTTGGAAGTGTCGCGCTGGCCGTTGGCCCAGATGGGCGCGTTGCCCAGGCCGGAGTTGGCGCCCGTGCCGCCCGGCAACTCCGCATCAACGCCGGGCGAAAGGATGGCCAGTCCGGTGAAGCTGCCGGTGGGCAATGGCACCGTGTCGATCTGCTGGGTCTCCATCACGTAGCCGTTGGTGGTGTCTACGGCGTTCATCAGCGGCGCGGCATCCACCTCCACGGTGGTGGTGGTCTGGCCCACCTTGAGCGATGCATTCAGAGTGGCTGTGCGGTCGGCCTGCACGGTGATGTGCGGGGTTTTCTGCGCCTCATACCCAGCAGCCGAATAGGTGATGGTATAGATGCCGATGGGCAGATTGACGAACGTGTAGCTGCCCGTGCCGTTGGTCTTGGTGGTCCGGGTCAGTGAGGTCTGTTCGTCGGTCACGGTGACTGTGGCGTTGGGAATCACGCCGCCCGAAGCGTCGGTTACCTCGCCGGTGATTCCGCCGAGCGTCTGCTGTGCCAGCAGAAAGCTGGTACACAGCGCAACGGCTGCCACGGTCATCAGCAGCCGGGAAAGCAGAGTGGAAAACGATCGCGTGAAATGCCTCAAGGAGTCACCTCGGAAATAAGGATTTCCCAACAACTTGCTGGGCCATCAAAAAATCGCTTGGATATGGAAAGTTGACTGTCTGAAGTGTTCAAAAACGAAACAGGGACGCAGATAAACACTACGAGTTGCACTCGTTAGTCTGTCGTCAAGCGCACGTGCGGTTAGTCAAATATTAATGGATGCGGCATAAATTCATGTAAGGAAATTAGGATTTTTTCCCCTCCGCGGCAGGCGATATCCACAGGGATGCAACGATTTGCACATACCGGCGGGGATTTACACAACACATCGATCTGCATAACGCATCAATGGGTTGCGGCTTTTCGTTTCCGCAGCACATACCAGACGAGTCCCGCGGCGATGTACGCGAGATAGAGATAGGGTATGCGCGCGTGAACTGCGTCGCTGGCGGAGTTGAGGTCGAAGATCGCAATCAGAAGAATGACGGCAGACAGTGAAGACGCTGACGGCCGCGAGCCAGATGAGAATGCTGGCCCAGCGCGCGGCGCGCGAAGGGAAGCGCGAGAGCCACCAGCGCGTAGGCGGTGAGAAAGCCAAATACCGACAGCGAGCCCATCAGGTCGTACATCGTGGAACCGGTTTCGCCATGGAGCGCCATGAAGGTGACGGCGGCGAACATGAGCGCGATGGACAGCGCAACCGCCGCTCCCGGCGTTCCGTGGCGCCGGTTGGTTCGCTGAAGCGCAGACGGCAACAGTCCGTCGTGCGCCATGCGCATCAGAACGCGCGCAGCCGCCGTGGCGCAGGCCAGCACGCAGGCAAACATGCTGATGAACGCGCCGCAGTCGATGGCCACGCCGAGCGGCGAGACGCCGGCCTTGGCGGCCAGCAGGTGCAAGGGGCTGGTGGAGCTCGCTGAGCGCGCCGGATTGGCCGCGAAAGCCCAGCACCTCAGAGTAGGCGCAGAGCATGAAGAAGACGCCGGCGAGCAGCGCGCATTGCAGCACGGCGCGGGGAATGGTGCGCAGCGGTTCGCGCACCTCGCCGCCCAGCGTGGTGGCGCTCTCAAATCCCACAAAGCTGAAGATGGAAAGCACCAGCGCAGGCCCCAGCGACGCAGAATGACATGCCCTCTGAGTCGGAATTGGCTGGTATCGAGCTTGAAAGCCGATGTGGACACGGAAGCAGAACCAGCACAATCACGATCAGGCTGACCGAGACGGCCTCAATCCACAGCATGATTTCAGCGGAAAGCTTTACGTCGCGGTAGGCAATGTAGCCGGCGACGGCGCAAACCACGGCGAGCGTGGGAATCGCCGGCAGGCGCCCAGTGGAAAAACTGCTGCGAAAGCACGGTTGCGTAGTAGAGCGCTCCGCCGGCCACCGATGCGCCGGTGGCGAGATAGGCCAGCAGCAAGCCCCATGCGGCCGCGACGCCAAATACCGGCGGCAGCGTGTTTGCGGTGTAAGTGTAGAGCGATCCCGGCGAGGCGCGAGAGCCGCGCGAAACGGCTGACGCAAAATCCCACCAGCAGCATGGACCCGGTGGCCAGCAGATAGACAAACCATGTGGCGTTGCCGGCCAGCGCGAACACCAGCGGAATGGTGAGCGAAGCGGAAGTGCTGGGCGCCATGGCGGAAACCGATTGCGCCAATGTTTCAACGGGGCCGAGCACGCCCGCGCGCAGGCCGTAGCTCTCGGCGGTCTCCTTTGCCGGATACACTTTGCCTGATGTGCTCGTGGTGCTGGTCACTGATTTGCCTCTCGTGGATTGCCTTCGCGCCTATCGCTCGATTGTGGCCTCGATAGTACCATGCGGCTCGTCGATGGGCACAAAGATGTGGTTGGGATTGTCTTGCCCGAAGGGGCTCAGATCGGCAAGCAAATGATGCAGATTGGGCATGGAGAGATGAATGCGCGCGATCTCCGGCGCGGCGTCGAGCGCGGCTTTTCCCATGTCGAAAAGCGTGTGCTGCACGCTCATGCTGTCGTGCCCGGCAAATTCCTTCAGCAGCGCGGCAACAATCCGCGCGCGTATCTGCGCATAATCCGGCGCGGCGGCCGCGTAGTCCCATTTGACAGTTGCGCGCGTGCCGAAGATGCGGTCGGTGGCCGGCTTGAGCGTGGTCAGCTTGTCTTTCGATGTAACCGGTGAATGCCGATTTTGTGGTTTTGAGAATCGTCAGCCCATCGACGCCGGAGGTCACGGTCCCATTCGCCGCCGCGTGTCGCGCACGGCATGCACGGTCTGGAGCTCAGGCCCGCCCATTTTGAAGGTTGTGGCGTCGGGCACGCCATCGACGATCATCCGCTCCCACGCTTTCTCCTCGCACCTCGATGCTCACCTTCGTGACCTGCGGATTGTTGTCGAGAAAATAATCGCCGAGTTCCATCGCAAACTCTTCGATGGTCGCGCGCCTTTGAGTTGCGCGCGACGAAGTAGACGGTGTTCTTCATGGTGTCGGTGGGCAGAACCTTGCTGTTGTCGGCCTTGGTGTAGCTGGCCTCGAAGTCTCCGTCCAGCATCACGTCGCACAGTCCACTCGTTGAACTCGTGCCGGTCAGCCTAAGCGAATCTTTGACGCGCGTGATGCGCGACAGACGCACGCGCGATTTTCCGTAGCGGTTTTCACCCAGTCTGGCCATGCCTTAGCTTCCTCGATAGGTTGTGTAGCTGTTGTCGCTCAACAGGAGAGGCAAGTGGTAGTGCGCCTCGCCGTCGCATGTGAAAGTGATGGAAATCTCAGGGTAGATGCTGGCGCGGCCGTTGCGCCCAAAATAAGCGCCGGTGTCGAAAGTGAGCCGGTACACGCCGGGCTGAACATTTCGCGCCAGATCGCGGCAGCGCCCGTCGGCGTCGGTGACGCCGGCGGAAACCTCAATCCAGCCGCAGGGCGCGTCCTGCGCGCTCTCGGCTGTCCCTTTGCCTTCTGAAAGCTTCGATCCAGCCGCCGCTCTCCTGCTTCTCGAGGCGCACAGAAACTCCTGCTGCCGGCTTGCCCAGCACCGTATCCAATACGTGAGTTGAGATTGTGCTCATTCGACCAACCACTTTCCCAAACGAATCTGCATGATTTGCCGCTGCTGTTCGGCAGCCTCGCGCAATTCGGTGTCGCGATTGTTTGCCAGGCGGCGCTTGAGAATCGCCAGCATCTCTTCCGCGCTCTTGCCTGTTGCGCACACGATGTATGTGAAGCCGAAACGCTGTTCGTAAAGCGTATTTCCTTCGGCGAGTTCGGCCAGCACGCTTTCGTTCGCGGCATTGGCTGAAGACTGCTCCTGCCGCGACCAAGCCGCTGACCGGCCGACTGCGCGTGTTGCCGCATGAACTCGCTTGCGTTCGCCGATGCGCGGATGGCAGGCGAAGGCCTCAAGCCAATCTGTCTCCTGCATTGTGCTCCACACGCGGTCTGCCGCTTCGCTGAGCTCGACCACGCTGCCGATAGGCCGCAGGGCCACCATCGCCGCAGCCCAACGCTTCGATCCGCAACAGGCCAGCATCGCTTCCAGGGCCGCCGCCTCATCGGCCGCGTTCCACGCTGCCAATGTTGAGTTCACGGTTGCGATCCTTGCCGGCACAGCTCGAGCAAAAACTCGTCGAGCAAATTCGCGGCCACGCGGCGCCTGTAAATGGCTGTGGAGCGAATATCGTCAATCGGCTTTACTTCGGCAAGCAGCGCCCTTCGCGCCGCTTGCACCGTCTCACGCGTGATCGTCTTTCCACGCAGCGCCGCTTCTGTTTGCAGCAGCCGCATGGGAAACGGCGCTAGGCTCGCCGCGCCCAGGCGAATCTCCCTGATCACGCCCTTTTCGACGAGCGCAGTTGCTCCGAGCGCAACTTTTGCAATGGCCATAGCGCGCCGCGTTCCCACTTTGCGCAGGTATTGCTTGTGGCGCGCGAAGCGCCGCGGCAAGTGAATCGCGTAGAGCAGTTCGTCGGCGGCAAGAACATTCGTTTGTAGCCGGTATGAAATTCGGAGTAGGGAATGCGGCGGCTGCCGCGCGCGGAGATCATCTCAATCTCCGCGTCGTAGGCCAGCAGCGCGGGCGAGGAGTCCGCGGCCGGCGATCCGTTCACAAGATTTCCGCCAATGGTGGCGCGGCTTTGGTTGGCGATGGAGCCGATCCAGCTCGCGGCTTTAGCAAGCAGCGGCAACTCCGCGGCAATAATGGAATGCTTTCGCAGATCGAGAAATGTAGCCGCCGCGCCAATAACGACGCTTTCAGATTTGGTTTCGATGGCCCGCAGATCGGGAATGCCCCAAAGGCTTACCAGCTTAGGCGCGTTGAGCCGCCCGGCGGCGAATGCCACCATCAACTCCGTGCCGCCCGCGATCGGCGTCCACGCGCCGGGTTCCGCGGCAAGCAGATCCAGCACCGCGCCCAGGCTGCCTGGCGCGATCAGGTCGTGCATCGTGGGATTACCGCGCATGGCGCGCCTCATCCTGAGCGGGTTCCGCAGTTTGTTCACCGGCCGCTGCCACAACCGATTCAAAGATGCGCATGAATCCAGTGCAGCGGCAGAGATTGCCCGCGAGCCCCTCGCGAATCTCCGCGAGCCCAGGATGAGGATTGATCTCGAGCAGCTGCGCGGCAGCCATCAACATGCCCGGCGTGCAGATGCCGCATTGCGCGCCGCCACATTGCAAGAAATGCCTCCTGCAACGGATGCAGCGCGCCATTCAGTGCGAGGCCTTCCACGGTCTGGATCTCGGCGCCCTCGGCCTGCAGCACAGGAACGAGGCAACTGTTCACCAGTTCGCCATTCATGCGCACCGAGCACGAGCCGCACTCGCCTTCGCCGCATCCCTCCTTGGTCCCGGTCAGATGCAGGTCTTCGCGCAGCACATCGAGCAGCCGCTTCATCGGCGGCACTTGCACAGAGCGTTTCTTGCCGTTCACCGTGAAGCGAATCGCCGGCCAGCGTGCGCCCGTCTTCGACTCTCCATTTGCGCTCCGATTCACGTTCATGGCACGGCCGGCTCCTCGGCCGGTTGATTTCGGACAAGCCCTGCGATAGAGATCCTCGGGCAGCAAGGGAATGGCGTTGAATGCAACGCCTGTGGCGTCGCGAATGGCATTCAAAATAGCGGGCGCAGGTCCGTCGTGGGGCAACTCGCCAATGCCCTTGGCGCCGAATCCGCCATAGCGGAAGGGAATCTGCTCAAAGTACACGTGAATCGGCGGAACATCCTCCGCGGTTGGCATGATGTAGTTGGTCATTTGATTGTTGGCCATGCGGCCGTCCTGCCAGACGACTTTTTCGTAGAGCGCGTAGCCGATTCCCTGCGCGATGCCGCCCTCGATCTGTCCCGCGGCCAGCACCGGGTGCAGCACGCGGCCCACCTCCTGCACGGCCCAGAACTCCTCTACCTCGGCGGAATAGGTAACCGTGTCCACGGCCACCTGCGCCACGTAGATTGACCATGCATAGGCGGGGTACGCCTCGCCATGATACTTTTGATCGTCCCAGTGGATGCCGGGAGGCGCCTCGTAACGGCACAGCGACAACACTTCGCCATGCACCGCGCGATAGCGTTCGCAGGCAGCGAAAAATTCCTCGCGCGTATAGCTCGCGCCGAGCCCCGCGTGCTCGCGCAAACAGTTCAATGAGTTGCAAACTGGCTCGCTCGATCAGGCGGCCTACAACCATCGATGTGCGCGAAGCCACCGTAGGCCCGCTGTTGGGAACCACGCCGGTGTCGGGCGCGGCCATCGTGACGATCGCTGTAGTCGATGCCGAGCGCCTCCGCGGCAATCTGCGTGAGGATGGTGTTTGTGCCCTGGCCAAATTCGGTATTCGAAACCAGCACGCGCACCTGGCCCTCGGGTGTAACGTCCACTCCGGCCAGCGAATTCAAATACACCTCGCCCGATCCGGTGAATCCCGACCCGTGATAAAACGCGGCGATACCCATGCCCCGCTTCACCGCGCTGCCCGGATTCTCGCGGGCAAACCGCGCGCGCCTGGCATAGTAGTCGCTCTCGGCCAGAGCGCGATCGAGCAATTGATCCATGATTACCGGCTCGCGCATCAACTGTTCCGTCGCGTTGGTGTCGCCCTGGTGCAGGAAATTCCTGCGCCGCAACTCCACGGGGTCGATGCCGATCGCCGCGGCAATCTCATCCATGTGCCGCTCCATGGCGAAGATGGCTTGCGGCGCGCCGAAGCCGCGGAATGCGCCGTAGGGAACCGTATTCGTGGCCCAGGCGCGCGATCGCACGCGCACATTCGGGCACAGGTACGGTCCGGTCGAGTGCAGCGTGGCGCGCGAAAGCACCGTCGATGAAAGCGTGGAGTAGGCGCCGCCGTCGGTGGAGAGATCGATCTCGATCGCCAGCAGCTTACCGTCGCGGTCGAGCGCCGTACGGTGGCGTACGCGCGAAGGATGCCGCTTGGTCGTAGCCGCGAGATCCTCCATGCGGTCGTAGACCATCTTCACTGCATGGCCGCTCTTCATCGCCAGCAGCGCCGCATGGCAGGCAAGATTCGATGGGAAGTCCTCTTTGCCGCCGAACGCGCCGCCGGTTTCAGTCTGGATTACTCGCACCTTGTCTTCCGGCAGGTCGAAAACCCCGCGCAGCGCTTTGAAGACGTAGTAGGGGCATTGCAGCGAACCCCACACCGTTACGCCGCTTTCCGGGCTGTATTCGGCGATCATGCCATTGTTCTCGATGTAGAGGTGCTCCTGCGCTCCGGTGCGGTATTCGCCCTCGACGATGTGCGCGGCGCTCGCCCACGCAGAATCCACATCGCCCTTTTCCATCAGGAAGCTCTTGAAGATATTGTCGGAGCCCCAAACGATCGGGTCCTGCCGCTCGCTCTCCTCAATGGTGAAGACCGGGGGCAGGGGCTCGTACTCGATGCGTACGGCGCCAGCCGCTTCGCGCAGCTTGTGCTTGTCGGGATGGGCGAGCAGCAGGATCGGCTCCTCGCAATGGTTCACCTTACCGTCGGCCAGGCATGGCTGGTCGGCCACGATGAGCTGGATGCAATTTTCGCCGGGAATATCCGCGGCTGTGACCACGGTGAACTCGCTCCAGTCGATACGGCGGTCGAAGGCGATCGAGCGAATGAGCCCGCGTGGAATCGTGCTGCGCACGGTGGCGCCGAACCACATACCCTCCCGTTCCATGTCGTCGATGTAGCATGCGCGGCCCAGCAACTTCTCCACGCCCTCTTTGCGGGGAACGGGAGCGCCAACGATGCGGGTTTCGGTGCGTGTTGTCGCATGCCTGCTCATAGTTGCCCAGTCGGACACTGCCGAAGGAGTTGAGGGATAGCATACAACGGCACGCCGAAGTTTTGAAAGCGCACCTCACTCCGCGAGAAGAGACAGTGTGCGTGCCAGCACGTGCACGCCGCTGCCGATCCACTGCGGCGAAGCGTACTCATCGGGCCGGTGACTTACTCCGCCGCGGCAGGGAATAAACAGCATGGCGACCGGCGCGATCGAGGACACCAGCGACGAATCGTGGTAGGCGCGGCTGACCATCTTCTTGTACGATTTGCCGGCCGCTGTCGCGGACGCTTCGAGGGCCGCGAGAATTGCCGGATCGCAGGTTGTGGGCGGATCGGCGTTCACAAGCTCCGTTGCGATCTTCACGCCGCGGCGCGCGCTCACCTCCTGAACTGTGGCGGCGAACGCAGCCAGAACGCTGTCGCGGCGCGCGCTGTCGATGTCGCGCACGTCCGTCGTCATGAGCACGCGCGAGGGGACACTGTTGACGGCGCCAGGAAAGACCTCGCAAATGCCCACCGTGCCCACAGTGTCGATGACGCCGGTCGATTTGGCCGCGGACTCCAGCGCGAGAATCAATTCAGCCGCGGCGGCAAGCGCATCTTTGCGTCCCGGCATGAGCCTGCCGCCGGCGTGCCCGCCTTCGCCTTCGATTACGATGCGCTGGCTGGCCGGCGCAGCGATGTGCGTAACCAGTCCGACGTCGATCCCTTCCTGTTCGAGCAGCGGCCCCTGCTCGATGTGCAACTCAATGAATTGATGAAATCGCCCAACTGGAACCTGAACCGAATCCAGCGTTCCGGCAAACCCGGCCTGCGCTCGCCATTCTTCCAATCCGCGGCCTTCCTTGTCACGCAAAGCGAGCGCCTGCGCGGGTGTCAGCAGGCCTGCCATCATGCGGCTGCCCAGGCAGCCAATGCCGAAGCGCGTCGGTTCCTCCGCTGTGAAGATCACGAGTTCGATAGAGCGCCGGGGTTTGAATCCGAGCTGCTGCAAAACGCGAATGGCTTCAAGACCGCCCAGCACGCCCACGCAACCGTCGTAGAGGCCCGCGTTGGGAATAGCATCGATGTGCGAACCGGTGCCGATAGGCGCAAGCGCTGGGTTGCTGCCCTGCCAACGCGCGAAGGTGTTGCCTATGGCGTCTTCGCTTACAGTGAGCCCGGCTGCGGCGCACAGGCCCTTCACGTAAGCGCGGGCTCGCAGGTCGGCCTCTCCAAAGACTACGCGCGTCACTGCCGGGGGCTCGGCCTCGGTGATCTGTGCCAGGGCCATCAGTTCGGCCATCAGCCTGTCGATAGAGAGTTTTGGGGTGAGTTTTGGCTGAGTGGCCACGGTTCACGCTCCCAGTGGATGTCTGCACCAATCTTTGTAGATCAGATATTTAGCCGGCCGCTTGCCCAGCGCGCCAAACCATTGGGGACAATAGCGCGCGCATCCAGATAAAGTCGCCGGCATAGACCGGATACCACGCGTCGGCGAGCCGGTAGATGCCGCCGCCTTCGAGCATCAGCAGGCCGTGCTCCATCACATGAATCTCCACCATGCTCAGCGCCGCGCCAGGATCGTAAGTCATGGTGTTCACGGCAAAATCGTAAGCCGGTCCATCCGGCATAAGCGCGCGCACCCGCAACGCGCGATCGTCCATGAGCGGTGTGGCCGTGATGGCAGCTTCGCTGCCAATCACGATTCCAGGGGCGTCCGCGCCCGGCTGCGGTTCATACGGCTTTTCAATTACCGCGGCGCGCGCGATTCCCGCTGCGTGCACTGTGTGCGGTGCGCCCTGGGGCAGATACGCAAATCCGCCTGGAGCAAGGACTCGCTTTTTCCCGCCCGCCTTGATTTCGAGCTTACCGTCGAGGACATAGAGAAAGCGTTGCGCCGGGGCCGGCCCCAAAGAGCCGCCGGCTACGAACTCCGCGGTCATCTCGGTAAAGCGTGCGCCCAGTTGCGGGGCGGCGTGGATGACAAACTCCACCCCCTCGGCGCCGGGCAGCGGCGTGCGGATAAACGTGTCGGGGGTTTGCAGCAGATGATCGGGCTTGAGTGTGCTGCGCGTTGATCCAAGTTGGTGCACGAGCGGCCTCGTTCCCCGGGGGAGTGCGCAAATTGCGCTGCTCGATTTTATCCGACCGCCGCGTTCAGCGGCTCTTGAAAACTGCGCCCTGCCTGCGACGCGGTCTCTTATGAGCCCGGCCGTTCTGGCGAGCGCTCCCGCTCCCGGCCACGTGCCTCGCCCATGAACTTGCCCGCGCGGAAGACCGGCTCGCCGCGCAACCAGGTCTCAACCACGCGCCCGCGCAACTCCGCACCGAGATACGGCGAGAGCTTGTGGCGGAAATGCAGTTCGGCGGGCGTTACGGTCCAGGCAGCATCGGGATCGAACACGGCAAAATCCGCATCGGCGCCGGGAGCCAGCGTGCCTTTTCGTCCGGCCAGGCCGGCAAGGCGCGCGGGCGCTGCGGCCATCCACTCGCCCAGCCGATCGAGCTTCACGCCGCGCCGTCGCATCGCCGTCCACAAGACCGGCAGTGCAAGCCCAAGACTCGCAATTCCACCCCAGGCATGATCCCATCGGCCTTCTTCGCGGCGCTTCATGGCAGGCGGGCAAGGGGAGTGGTCGGTCGTCACCATGTCGATCAGCCCCGCTTCGAGCGCATTCCACAGCGCCTCGCGATTCGCTGCGTTGCGGATGGGCGGCGCGCATTTGAATTCCGTTGCGCCGTCGGGAATCTCTTCGGCAGCGAACCAAAGGTATTGGACGCAGGTCTCCACGGTGATGGGCACGCCGCGCTTGCGCGCTTCTGCCAGCATAGGCAGCGCCTGCGCGCTGGACAAATGCACGATGTGGATGGGCGTCGAGAACTCCTCGGCCAGGCGGATGAGCAGCGCGATCGCGTCAACTTCGGCCGCATCGGGCCGCGAAGCCAGATAGGTGGAGTATATGCGCCAGTCCGCGCCCTCCGTGTTCAGCTTTTTTGTCGCCTCGTCGATCGGACGACCCACCTCGGCGTGCGCCAGCAGCGGCAAGCCCGCTACCGCGCAGCTTTTCGAGCGCCAGCGCGCAAATCGGCTTCCTCCACCCACGCAAAGCCATCGATGCCGGAGTGAATGAGGAAGCATTTGAATCCCGCAACGCCTGCGTCGCGCCAGCGGCTGAAGCGCATCGGCATTGCCGCGCACCACGCCGCCCCATGCAGCCCAGTCCACCCACGCCTGGCCCTCCGCCGCCTTGCGCTTTGCGTCCAGCGCCTGCGCATCGATGGTTTCAGGCACGCAATTCAGCGGCATGTCGACCAGCGTCGTCACGCCGCCCGCGGCTGCGGCCTGCGTCGCCGTTTGAAATCCCTCCCACTCGGTGCGGCCGGGCTCGTTGATGTGCACATGTGTGTCCACCAGGCCAGGCAACAGCAACGGAGTCGCCAAAGTCGATCAGCTCGGCGCCGGGCGGCACATCGCCCCAGCCGCGCACGGCGGAGATGCGCTCCTGCTCCACGATCAACGTCGCGGGCGCAAGGCCCGCGGCGTCAAGACGCGAGTCGAGCGAAGTGCCTTTGCCATCTTGTGTATACTTTCGCCGTTCGGGGAGGCCGAGGGTAAGGGGCGCGCTCGGAAGACTTCCGTCGAACTGCTTCGGATACACGTTCAGATGCCGGCGCGGCGCTCGCGCCGGGCAATTCGGGTGTCTCGGATATCGTCGAGCTACGCCGCCTATCCGCGCAGCTTGCTCAGCAGATCCTGCGGATGGACGGGCTTGGCCAGAATCTCGAACTCGTAGCCCTCGGCTCGCGCCTTTTCCAGCAGATCGGCCGTGGCGGCCTGCCCGGAAAAGAGCAGAATCTTGATCTCCGGCAGCAAGGCGCGGATGCGGATGGCCGCGTCGATTCCGTTCAGATCGGCCATGATCACGTCGGAGATGAGCATGTCCGGCTGAAAGGTCGGGGCAAGCTCGAGGGCTTTCTCGCCTGAATAGACGGCGCGAGCGTCAAAGCCGCTCTGGTTCAGAATCATGGCCAGCGTGTCGGCGATCACTCGCTCGTCGTCGGCTACCAAGAACCTTGGGTTTTGTGGTGTTGGGCATACTCTCCTGGTCACGCGGGGCAGGGAAGTTGGAACATGAGAAACGAACAGACCCGTTGACTCCACTCAGAAATTGCCGCCTGTTCGGCCATGAGCTCGCTTACAGCAAGAATGCTACGCTTTACCAGTGTAATGCACGGCGCGCCTGTTCTGAACAAAGAGCCGGCCAGGAAGCCGGTTGCGCAGAGGCGTGAACTCGGAGTCGGCCAGCCCTAAGTGTAATTCATCTGCAATCAAATCGATTAAACATATACTGGCAACAACTGGCCGTGGCCAGGCCAGAAGCCCCCAACCGGAGAACCCGGACATGCAGGAAACGGCTATCCCCAACGCCGACTCTCGAAGCGCCGCCGGCCACGGATGCGATCATTCGCGCCGAAAAGATCGAAAAGTACTACGCGCAGCCGAGCCAGAACCGCATTCAGGTGATCTCGGCGACCGATCTGAGCATCGTGCCGGGCGAGATTCTTGCCCTGCTGGGCCCCTCGGGCTCGGGCAAGTCCACCATGCTGCGCATGTTGACCGGGCTCTCCACGCCCTCGGCCGGCCAGGTCTACTGGCACGGAAAGCCCATTGCCGAGGCGGAGATCAACGTCTCCATCGTGTTTCAGAGCTTTGCGCTCTTTCCCTGGCTCACGGTGCTTGAAAATGTCGAAGCGCCGCTGCAGGCGCGCGGCGTGGCGCCGGCCGAGCGCCGCGAACGCAGCATGAAGATGCTGGATACGGTCGGCCTGGACGGATTTGAAGCCGCCTATCCCAAGGAGCTCTCCGGCGGCATGCGGCAGCGCGTGGGCTTTGCCCGCGCCCTGGTGGTCGAGCCGGAAGTTCTCTTCATGGACGAGCCCTTCTCCGCGCTCGACGTGCTGACCGCCGAGAACCTGCGCAGCGAACTGCTGGAGCTGTGGGCCAAGAAGACCATGCCCACCAAGGCCGTCTTTCTCGTGACCCACAACATCGAAGAAGCGGTGCTGCTGGCCGACCGCATCATTGTGCTGGGGCGCAATCCGGGCCACATCCGCACCGACTTTCCGGTGCAGCTGCCGCAGCCGCGCGACCGCAAGTCCGAGGCCTTTACGCAGCTGGTGGACTACATCTACAAGGTGCTCACCCGGCCCGACGTGGCGCCCGCCGAAGCGCCCGGGCAACAGGCGGAGCCCGCGTGCGCGCGACCAGCGCCAGATGCACTACCAGATGCTGCCCCACGCGCGGCCCGGCGGCATGGCCGGCCTGCTCGAATTGCTGCTCGACAAGGGCGGGCGCGACGACATCTACCGCCTGGCCGACGACCTGGCCTTCGAGATCGACGATCTGCTGCCCATTGTGGACGCCGCGCAGTTGCTGGGCTTCCTCAAAATCGAAGAAGGCGACGCGGCCATCACCCCCAGCGGCGACGGAGTTTGCCAACTCCGAGATTCTGCGCCAGAAGGAGCTCTTCCGCGACGCCGCGATCGAGCAACGTGCTGCTGCTGCGCCAGATTCGCCGCGCCCTCGAAGCCAAGAGCGACCACACCGTGCCCGAGGACTTCTTCCTCGACATGCTCGACGAGCAGTTCAGCGAAGAGGAGAGCCTGCGCCAGATGGAGACCGCGGTGACCTGGGGCCGCTACGCCGAGCTGTTCGACTTCGACGCCGCGCGCCGCCGCTTTGTGTTGCCCGACGCGCAGGAAGAGGAGATTGCCGACAGGCGAGGACGGCAAGTGAAGACTCCAGCACCCTCTCGCGCGATCGCTGGTCACCGTTCGCACCTGGCCGTTCTTCATCGATCTGGGCGTGGCGGCCTGCGCGCTGGCGCTCTTTTTCGCCATCGTCAGCACGGGCGTCTACTGGTTCCAGAAGCCGATCCCCGTGGTGCCGATTTCGCACTCCATCGGCGCGCTGCCGCTCTACGCGTTTTACTCCATTGTGCGCATGGCCATCGCCTACCTGCTCAGCCTGGCCTTCGCCATCACCTACGGCTACATCGCCGCCTACAACCCGCGCATCGAGCCGTGGATGGTCGCGGTCCTCGACATTCTGCAGTCCATTCCCGTGCTCAGCTTTCTGCCTCCCGTGGTGCTGGCCATGGTTGCGCTCATTCCCGGCCATCAGCTGGGCATTGAGATGGGCGTCATCCTGCTCATCTTCACCGGGCAGGTGTGGAATCTCGCCTTCAGCTTCTACTCCTCGCTCAAAACCATTCCCCGAGAGATGCTGGAGGCCTCGCGCATCTACCGCTACTCCGGCTGGCAGCGCTTCTGGCAGCTTGAGATGCCCTTCTCCGCCATCGGGCTGGTGTGGAACTCGATTGTCTCCGTGGCCGGCGGCTGGTTCGCGCTGATCTTCTGCGAGATGTTCACCATGGGCGATCGCAACTTCCAGTTGCCCGGCCTGGGCAGCTACATCCAGACCGCGACCAACGCCGGCGACGTGCACGCGCTGCTGGCGGGCATCGCCACGGTGATCCTCATCGTGGTGGCCACCGATCAGCTGGTGTGGCGGCCGCTGATTGCCTGGAGCGACAAATTCAAATTCGAGCAGGTCGAGTCCGCCGACCGGGTCACTTCGCCGATCCTCGAACTGCTGCGGCGGTCGAAGCTCTGTCAGACCCTTCCCGGCCGCATCTGGACTCGCGTGGAAGAGCCCATCTACCGCCGCATGGCGCAGACCAAGGAGTGCCGCGTGGTGAAGCCGCTCGACGAGCACGATGCCAGCAAAGTCTCGCCGTGGCCTCTGGGCGCTGGCCGCTGGCGGCGCCGTGGCCGTCTGCTGGGCAGCCGCGCAGGCCGTCCTCATGCTCAGGACCATCACCTGGCCCGACCTGCGCCTGCTGCTCGAGGGCGCGGCGGCGACATTTCTGCGCGTCAACGCTGCGCTGCTCATCTCCGCCGCGTGGACCATTCCCGTCGGCGTGGCCATCGGCCTCAACCCGCAGCTGGCGCGCATCGTGCAGCCGCTGGCGCAGATCCTGGCCTCGGTTCCGGCCACCGCATTTTTCCCCATTCTGCTCATCGGGCTGGTCAAGATCGGCGGCGGGCTGGGCATCGGATCCATCGCGCTGATGCTGCTGGGCACGCAATGGTACATCCTCTTCAACGTGATCGCCGGCGCCATGTCCATCCCTTCCGACCTGCGCGAAGTCGCCTCGCTCTACCGCTTCACGCGCTGGCAGCGCTGGACCAGGCTCATTCTTCCCGGCATCTTTCCCTACCTCATCACCGGCATGGTCACTGCCTCGGGCGGCGCATGGAACGCCTCGGTGATGGCCGAATACTCCCACGTGAAAGACCGCACGCTGCAAACCATCGGCCTGGGCGCGCAGATCGACGCCGCCACCGACAGCGGCCGCTTCGCCATGCTGCTGCTGGCCACGATCTTGATCTCGCTGATGGTGGTCACCATGAACCGGCTGGTGTGGCGCCGGCTCTACCGCCTGGCCGAGACGCGGTTTAAACTCGAAGGCTAGATCAAGCCCAGTGAGCAGCCGCGGCGGAGCTAGCGGGTACCCGGTCAGCGCGATTGATGCTCCGGGCTTAGGTACCGGCACCAAGAAGATTGCCAGCTATCAGCTGAGGAACGACAGCAACGAAGGAGCTGCTCATGATTCGCGTCGGTTTGGTGGGTTTCGGCATGGCGGGCCGCGTCTTTCATGCGCCGTTGCTTTCCTCGGTCGAGGGGCTGGAACTGGCCGCGGTCGTCGAGCGCACCACCAACAAGGCCGCGGAGCGCTACCCCGGCATCACGGTCCACCGCTCGCTCGAAGCCATGCTGGCCGACGACTCGCTCGGTCTCTTCGTCGTTGCCACTCCGAACGGCACCCACTTTGCCCTCGCCAAAGAGATCCTGAAGCGCGGGCAAAAATGTAGTCGTCGATAAGCCAATGACGCTGACTTCGGCCGAAGCCGCAGAGTTGATTGGTTTGGCAAAGAAGCATAAAGCGCGTCTCGCGCCATTCCATAACCGCCGCTGGGACAGTGATTTCCTGACAGTTCAGAAACTATTGCATGAGGGTTCTGCTGGGCCGGCTCGTCAGCTTCGAATCGCGCTTCGACCGCTGGCGTCCGGACCCGCCAACCGAGCGCTTGTGGAAAGAGAACCCCGACGCCGGTGGCGGCACGCTGCTGGATCTGGGTCCGCACCTTGCCGACCAGGCGCTGGTGCTCTTCGGGCAAGCCGGAGGCGGTGAGTGCCGATGTGCTCCGCGAGAAAGACGGTCCCGGAGTGAACGACGCGTTCACGTTCGTCTGCGTTATCCGGGCCTCATGGTCACCCTTGGCGCCAATAACCTTTCGCTGCCGGCAGCGCCGCGCTTTCATCTGCGCGGGACGAAGGGCAACTACCGGAAGTCCGGCGTCGACCCGCAGGAAGCCGCGCTCAACAAGATCACGCGAATTGCCGATCCCGCCTGGGGCCAGGAACCGGCCGCCAACTGGGGTGTGCTGCATGTGGGCATCGAGGGCGGGTCGGTCAGCCGTCCCGTGGCAGCGATCACTGGCGACTACCGGCTCTACTACGCGGGCATTCGCGATGCGCTGCTGGGAAAGGCCCCGCTCCGGTGACGGGCTCGATGGCTGGCGCGTGGCGCGGCTGCTCGAGTGGGCCGCGGAAAGCTCCGAGCAGCGCCGCGAGATTGTCTGCGACTGGAGCCAGCAGCCGAAGTAGCTTTGGCGCGCTATGCGTGACTGACTGGGTTTCACCTATCGATTCCGGCTCGGTTCTTTTTCCACCAGCGGCACCCAGAACCGGAACCGCGCGCCGCTGCCGGGAGCGCTGGACGCTTCGATGCCTCCGCCGTGCGCGGTCAGAATGGCGCGGGTGATCGCCAGCCCCATGCCCGAGCCCTTGCGCGCGCCGGCGCCCTGCTTGCCCCGGTAAAACTTCTCAAAGATCAGCGGCAGGTCGAGTGCGTCGATGCCGGGGCCGTTGTCCTCCACACGAGAACTCCAGCCGGTCGTCTGCACGTTGCTGCTCAGCGTGACGCGGCTGCCCGGCGGCGTGTAGCTGGCCACATTCTCCAGCAGGTGGCGCAGAACCCTGCCCAGCAGATGCGGATCGAACCATGCCGGCTTGGTCCGGGTCGGAGCTGCCGTCGAGCCTCAACCGAGATACTCACCTTGTGCGAGGCCAGAATCTTGCGCGACTCCTCCACGGCCTGGTCGAGCAGCGCGCGCGGATGCTGGGGCGACATCTTCACCTGCACCACATTGGCGTCGATCTCGGCCATCTCCACGGCTTCGCCGATCAGCAGATCGAGCCGCGCCGCCTCTTCGTCGATAATCCGCGCCATGTCCAGCCGTCCGGCTTCGTCCAGGCCCTCGCGCCTGCAGCAGCGTGGTGGCCGCGGCGCGGATTGAGGTCAGCGGAGTGCGCAGCTCGTGGGTCAGCGAGTCGATCAGCGCCGTGCGCAGCCGCTCGCCCTCGCGCGCCGCCTCAATGCGCGCCGAGGCCTCAATGGCAATGGAGCGCGCCACGGCAATCGATACCTGGGCGCTGACCGCCGTGGCGACCTCGTGCGAAAGCGTATCGGGCCGCCACGCCAGTGCTCCCACCGGCCGCAGCCCCAGCATCAGCGCAGTCGTGTGGTAGCCGGCGAACGGCGCCAGGGTGGGGTTCAGGCCCTGGGTCATGGCCTGCATGTGTGCCTGTACGCTGGCCGGCACTTCGCCGGTCGAGGAGTAAAACCGGTCCTGGTCGCGGACGTAAAGAACCACTCCCTCGAGAGCGAAGATGCGGTCGATCAGCCCGGGCAGATCGTGGATGAGCCGCATCGGCATCCTCGAAGAGCATCATCTCCTGGCTCAGGGCGTAGAGCCGCTCCACGTCCTCCTGGCGCTGCTCGGCCTGCAAAGTCTGGTGCCGCGCCCGCTCCGCCAGCCGGCCCACCACCACGCAACTCAGCGCGAACGAGACCATCGCCACCCATGCCTGCGCGCCCTCAAGCCAAAGGGTGCGAACGGGAGGCAGAAAAAAATAATCGAAGGAGAGCGCGCAAAGAACCGCGATGTAGAGCGAAAGCGCGATTCCGGCCTGGCTCGCCGACCACACCACCAGCACCAGAAACACCATTCCCGCGGTGGTGGAGTTGGCGCCCAGCCAGACCAGCAGAAATGTGGTCGACATGGCCGCCGGCCGTGGCCACGAGCCAGCGAAGAACCTGCCCGCGAATCGGCGCGTACGTCCATCGGCTTCCCCACGGGAATCATACCTGCGCTCGCCGCGCACCGCGTGAAATGTCATCTGCCTGCAATGATGTAAGCTCCGTTGAAAGAAGAACAGACATGCCGGGAAGAATTCTGGTGATTGACGACGAACCGCAGATTACGCGGGTGCTGCGCGCCGCACTCTCCGCGCAGGGATACGATGTTCGCACGGCCAACGATCCGGAGGAGGGCCTGCGGCTCTTCCGCGACTGGCCGCCGGACCTGGTGATTACCGACCTGATGATGCCGGGCATGAGCGGCGTCGAGGTTTGCCGGGTCGTCCGCTCGCGGGGCACGACGCCGGTGCTGGTGCTCTCGGTTCGCGAGCACGAGCGGTCGAAGGTGGAGGCGCTTGACGCCGGCGCCGACGACTACGTGACCAAGCCATTCAGCATTCAGGAGCTGCTGGCGCGCGTGCGAGCCCATCTGCGCCGCGCGCCGGAGCGCACCACGGCCGCCATCGAGGCCGGCGACTTTGTGGTCGACGCGCAGGCCCACAGCATCACCGTGCAGGGCAAGCCCATCCACCTGACGCCCAAGGAATTCGATCTGCTGCTGCATCTGGCCCGCAACGCCGGCAAGGTGATGACGCATCGCGCCCTGCTGACCGCGGTCTGGGGCGCGCAATCGGCCCACCAGCCGGAGTACCTGCGCGTCTTCGTCGGCCAGTTGCGCAAGAAGCTCGAAGCCGAAACCGGCCGCCAGTACATTCAAACCGAGCCCTGGGTCGGCTACCGCTTTGTCCCCGAAGGCTGGACCGGCAACGAAGAGTGAACTGCACGGCGCGTATCCGCAATGCGAGTCCACGGATGCGCGACTCGCCACTTGAATTTCCACGACTTCCCGGCTTTCGCGAATCGCCATCCTTACGATTTATTTAGAAATTCTTTTCGATACTCAAACCTGTACACAGGACAGAATCAATTCGGTTGAGCCGGTTGTCCGGCTCGCAGCTGCTGCGCTGGATCAAGCTCGGAGCCACCGTGCTTATCGCAGCGGTTCCGTTCGCTGAGACGAATTGGATTGAGTTTCTTGGCAGGACCGATGCCGGTCCGGCTGAAACTGGGAGATCTTGCATGCAAGATGCATTGATGTTGCTGTTCACCGTAGTTTTCTTCGCCGTGGCGTTTCTCTACGTCAAGGCATGCCAGAAGTTGAGGTAGCCCATGCAATATTGACTTCATCACCGCGGTCGGTCTCATCCTCTCCATCCTCCTGCTGGGCTATCTCACCCTCACACTGCTTTTCCCGGAGAAATTCTGACATGTCCGCCAATGGCTGGCTGCAATTTGCCATCTACTCCATCGTTCTGCTGGCAACGGTTCGTCCGGTGGGCATCTACCTGGCGCGCGTGCTGGAAGGCGAGCGCACCTGGCTCGACCCGGTGCTGCGCCCCTTCGAGCGGCTCATCTACAAGCTCTGCGGCGTGAACGCCGACAAGGAGATGAACTGGCGCGAGTACGCCTTTGCCATGCTGGGCTTCTCGGCCGTCGACGCTGGTGCTCACCTACGCGCATCGAGCGGCTGCAGGCTATCCTGCCGTGGAATCCCGCAGCATCTGGCCGCCGTGGGGACCGATCTGGCCTGGAACACCGCCGCCAGCTTCACCACCAACACCAACTGGCAGTTCTATACGCCCGAATCGCACCATGAGCTATCTCACCGAGATGGCCGGCCTGGCGACGCACAACTTCTGGTCGGCGGCGGCGGGCATCGTGGTGGCCGTGGCGCTGATCCGCGGCATCAAGCGGACCAGCTCCGGCACCATCGGCAACTTCTGGGTCGACATGACGCGCACGCTGCTTTACATGCTGCGCCGGCGTGCATCGTCTACGCGCTTCTGCTGGTCTGGCAGGGCGTTCCGCAGAATCTGCACGCATACACCGTCGCGCATCCGCTCGAGCAGCCCTCGCAGACGCAGACCATCGGGCAGGGCCCGGTGGCCTCGCAGGAAGCCATCAAGATGCTGGGCACCAACGGCGGCGGATTCTTCAACGCCAACAGCGCCCATCCCTATGAGAACCCCACGCCGCTTTCGAACTTCCTTCAGATCCTTTCGATCTTCGTCATTCCGGCGCGGGCCTCACCTACACGCTGGGCCGCATGACCGGCTCGCCGGGCCACGGCTGGGCCGTCTTCGCCGCCATGTATCGTGCTCTTCGCGGCCGGCTTCGCCGTGTGCTACTGGGCTGAGTCGCAGCCGCATCCGCTGATTCACGGCGCCGCAGCAAGCGCGCACTGCAACCGCGCCCGGCGGCAACATGGAGGGCAAAGAAGTCCGCAACGGCATCGCCGAAAGCGCGCTCTTCGCCACCATCACCACCGACGCCAGTTGCGGCGCGGTCAACGGCATGCACGACAGCTTTACGCCGCTCGGCGGCATGGTGCCGCTCGCCAACATCATGCTCGGCGAGGTGGTCTTCGGCGGCGTGGGCGCGGGCATGTACGGCATGTTGATCTTCGTGGTGCTCGCGGTCTTCATCGCCGGACTCATGGTGGGCCGCACGCCCGAGTACCTGGGCAAGAAGATCGAGGCCTACGACGTGAAGATGGCCATGCTCTATGCGCTCATCTTCCCGCTCATCATTCTCACCTTCGCGGCGATCTTCGTGCTCATTGCCGGCAGGGCTTTCTGTGACCAACAACCCCGGGCCGCACGGTTTCTCCGAGATCCTCTACTCATTTACCTCGGGCGCGGGCAACAACGGCTCGGCCTTCGCGGGCCTGGGAACGAACTGGTGGTACAACATCGCGATGGGCTGGGACATGCTCATCGGCCGCTTCCTCATGATGATTCCGGTGCTGGCGCTGGCCGGCAATCTGGCGCAGAAGAAGAGCGTGCCGCCGTCGCCCGGCACCTTCCCGGTGAACACGCCGCTGTTTACGGTGCTGCTGGTCGGCGTGGTTTTGATCGTCGGCGCGCTCACCTTCTTCCCGGCGCTGAGCCTGGGACCGATTCTGGAACACCTGCTGCTGCAGGCAGGAAAGCTGTTCTAAGAGAGGGACCAGGGAATAGGGACTAGGATCTACGCCCCTCAGGGAATGCAGGATTTGCAAGGCGAGTTATTCACAAGTTAGGAGTAGCGGCTAAAAGCTAGGAGCTCGAAGCTGCTTAAGAATATGGCTGAAAAGAACGAGTCTTTGGAATACGCAGATCATGGCCCAGGCGATGCGTGGACTCGTTTCGCAAGCTCGATCCGCGCTGGATGGTCAAGAACCCGGTGATGTTTGTGGTGGAAGTGGGCAGCGTGCTCACCTCGGCGCTGCTCATCGATGAACTATCAGCATCACCGCGCGGCCTTCGGCTTTAATCTGCAGATCACGCTTTGGCTGTGGTTCACGGTGCTGTTCGCCAACTTTGCCGAAGCCATGGCCGAGGGCCGCGGCAAGGCCCAGGCCGACACCCTGCGCAAGGCCAAGGGCGAGACGATTGCCAAGCGCTACACCGCCGACGGCGGCTTTGAAGAAGTCGCCAGCGGCCTGCTTCGCGCCGGAGACGTGATCTACGTCGAAGCCGGCCACTACATCGCCGGCGACGGCGAAGTCATTGAAGGCGTGGCCTCGGTGGACGAGTCGGCCATCACCGGCGAATCCGCTCCCGTGATCCGCGAGGCCGGCGGCGACCGCTCGGCCGTCACCGGCGGCACCAAGGTTCTGTCGGACTGGATCAAGGTCAGCATCACCTCCAATCCCGGCGAAACATTTCTCGATCGCATGATCGCGCTGGTCGAGGGCGCCACCCGCCAGAAGACGCCCAACGAGATCGCGCTCAGCATTCTGCTTTCCGGCCTCACCATCATCTTTCTGCTGGCCGTGGTCACGCTGCAGCCCTTCGCCATCTACTCCAAGGCTCCGCAGACCGTATTTGTGCTGGTCTCGCTGCTGGTCTGCCTCATTCCCACGACCATCGGCGGGCTGCTCTCGGCCATCGGCATCGCCGGCATGGACCGGCTGGTGCAGTACAACGTGCTGGCCATGAGCGGGCGCGCCGTTGAAGCCGCCGGCGACGTGAACACGCTGCTGCTCGACAAGACCGGAACCATCACCCTCGGCAACCGCCAGGCAACCGAATTCATGCCCGCCCCGGACGTGAGCCATGAGCGGCTGGCCAACGCCGCGCAGCTCGCGTCGCTCTCCGATGAAACTCCCGAGGGCCGCTCGATCGTCGTGCTGGCCAAGGAGAAATACAACCTGCGCGGGCGCGACCTGGCCGGCATTCATGCCGAGTTTGTTCCCTTCACCGCGCAGACCCGCATGAGCGGCGTGAATCTGCCCGGCACGCTGCATCCGCAAGGGCTCGGTAGACGCCATCGCGCGCTTTCTTGAAGAGCAGGGCGCCTCGCTGCCGCAAAAAGTTCGCGACAGCGTCGAGGAGATTGCGCGCGACGGCGGCACGCCGCTGGTGGTGGCGGAAAACGCATCGGCGCTGGGAGTGATTTATCTCAAGGACATTGTGAAAGGCGGCCTCAAGGATCGTCTTGCGCGGCTGCGCGCCATGGGCATCCGCACCATCATGATCACCGGCGACAATCCGCTCACCGCCGCGGTGATCGCGCGCGAGGCCGGCGTCGACGACTTTCTGGCCGAAGCCAAGCCGAAAGACAAGATGGACCTGATCAAGCGCGAGCAGGGCAAGGGCAAGCTGGTAGCCATGACCGGCGACGGCACCAACGACGCGCCCGCGCTGGCGCAGGCCGATGTGGGCGTGGCCATGAACTCCGGCACGCAAGCCGCAAAGGAAGCCGGCAACATGGTCGACCTGGACTCGAATCCAACCAAGCTGATTGAAATTGTCGAGATCGGCAAACAACTGCTCATGACCCGCGGCGCGCTCACTACCTTTTCCATCGCCAACGATGTGGCCAAGTACTTCGCCATCATCCCGGCCATGTTCCAGGGAGTTTTCCCGGTGCTGGGCGTGCTCAACATCATGTACCTGCACTCGCCTCAGTCGGCCATTCTCTCCGCTGTGATCTTCAACGCAGTGATTATCGTGGCGCTCATTCCGCTGGCGTTGAAGGGCGTTAAGTACGAGCCCAAGGCGGCCGATATCCTGCTGCGCAACAACCTGCTGATCTACGGCGTCGGCGGCATCATCATCCCGTTTATCGGCATCAAGGCCATCGATATGTGCCTGGTGGCGCTGCACCTGGCGTAAGTCCGGCGCGCCGGACAAAGGAGATTCACCGTGCATTCGGTTTCAGTTCACGAAGATTCTGCAGTTCACCTGGAGCGGCTGGCCACTCATGTGCAGGAGGCGCCGGTCGTGCACTCCATTTGGGGGACAGCCGTCCGTTTCACGCTCGTAACGGCGATCCTGTTTGGCCTGGGCTATCCGCTGCTGATGACCGGGCTCGCCGGTTTGCTGTTTCCGCACCAGGCCGCCGGCAGCCTCATTCTGCGCAACGGCCAAGTGATTGGCTCCGAGCTGCTGGCACAGAGCTTCACTTCGGACCGGTACTTCCATCCCCGGCCCTCGGCCGCGGGCAACGGCTATGACGCAACAGCTTCCGGCGGGACAAATCTCGCGCAATCGAACAAGACCCTCGTCGCGCGTATCCAGGGCGACATCGACAAGCTGGCCGCGCAAAACCCCGGCAAGCCCGTCCCCATCGATATGGTGACCACCTCAGGCTCCGGCCTCGACCCCGACATCACTCCGGAAAATGCCTATTACCAGGCCCCCCGTGTTGCCCAGGCACGCGGCATCGATCCGGACCGGCTGAGGAAACTCATCGCGGATCACACCGCGTCGCGCCAGCTAGGCTTTCTCGGCGAGCCGCGCGTGAATGTGCTGGAGCTGAACCTGGCTCTCGACCAGATTTCGAAATAGGTTTTGAACGCGGCTTCCCTCAGCCACGATTGCGCGGGGTGAGCTTACCGGCCCCCCGCGCTTTTCTTTCGGGTAGGCCCCCCTCCCCTATCTCCATACCTTCATATTTGAAAACAAAGGACTTATGATTGGGGTATATCCCGTCGTATTTGAAAACAAAGGACTTATGATGGAGTTATGGTCCGCCATGTTTGAGAACAGAGCACCTAAGATTCGGCAGCCACAACTTACAGCTATCGGCCGAGACGCGGCAGAGTGAAAGCTCTGTCCTTTGCGCTCAAGACAAGTCTGCCGGATTTGCGGAATTAATCTGCAAACCTGCGGGGAGAATGGCGTGCAATAACGGTTCAAACGGCGAGCCGATTAACGGTCCAAATGGCGCAGCGAATTGCAACCTTCCCACCCCCGGCAACGGCAATGCCGGGTGGTGGTCCCAATACACATGGCAAATGATGAGCTTTTTCAATGTTCCAATGGCGGGAATTAGCCTTAACGAGAACTTCGATAATCATGTTAATTATCAAGCAAACAGCTGGCCATTTGCTCCAAACGGGGTTGCGGGCGCCGCGGGCGTTAGCACGTTTACAGACACTTATTGCAAAGTCGGCGGATCCCCCACACCGACGCCGCCCCAGAATCCATTGGGGGCGACCAAGGTGGATTCGCTGACTCAGTCTTACAAGGTCGGATCGAACACGGTTGGGCAGGGGTTGACCGTGCAAACGCAAACTCTGACAAGGTATTTAGATCACCCCACCGTAACCAACATTGTCTCTCCCGTTAGGAGTTCACAGTGATGAAGCGATTGATGAGTGCATTTGTTCTTCTTGTCGCGGTCGGCATCGCGGGAACTTCTCCGTCCTTTGCCAGGATCTCACAGGCTCCCGATTTCATCGAGAACCGTCTTGCGAAGGCAGATTTTGCTTGCATCTGCGTTGTGACGCAGTTCGATCAACTGAAGCCACCCGTCGTTCAAGGGCAACTAGTCACAACTGACGCTATTTACGAGGCGACAATTCGCGTCATCCAGACACTGAAGGGAGAGGCTCAGGCCCACGAAATAAGCGGGATCTTCAACAGCGTGGATGGCGATCCCGGGCCGCTGTTGTCAATCAATGTCAAGTACGTACTGTTCTTGAAGCGCCAACCACACGGCAAATATCAGTTTTCTGGCGAAGGTGAACAGAGCGTAATCCTGATACCGGAGGATATCTTCATAAAGGACGATTCTGGTGGATTGAGTTCCTTTGAGACAAGCTTGGCGGATGGTCTGCGAAGACACCTCAACGACTCCGAAGGAATCGATTTGATGGATATCTTCCTCCAATTCCGTAATATGTCCGCCCCAACCATAGCGGAATTGGATGCAATCGGCCGAGCGTCGCCGTCGAGGCTTTCTCTGCTGGCTCTGGAAGCGCTTTGCAGATCGGCGGGGGATTCGAGGAGGTATGTGCCGCAGCTCATTGCGATGCTCGACGATATTGAGACAAAGACACCCTCGGATATCGGGAACCTCGGAGGATATGAGATATCGTACCTTATCGAAACCGTCGATAACGACACGACCGTCGCCGATCTCGAGCGGCTGAAGCAACTGTCTAACTTCAGAATCTTAGGCTTCAATGCTATGGTGGCGATTCGCCGGTTCCATGATCCGAAGACCATTCCTTTTCTTGTCGCGAAACTGGATTCGGATGATCGCGACATCCAGTACGAGGCCGTTATCACTCTCGCGGAAATAACGGGAAAAGAAGGTGATTTCGCTCCGGGTGGGGGGCTATTTGACCAGGACCCCTCGAAATACAAAGTGCTGTGGAAAAACTGGTACAAGAGCCAGGGCAAGCCATAAGGCGAGCAATGGCCCGTGCCGTGCTGAGTGTGTAGTCCCCACTCTCGTGTATTACCTTCTGTTGTCCTGACGCTAGAGGGTTGAAAGATGAAGCTCCATGCACAGTTTCTGCTCATAACATTCAGCGTTTTCGTCACCGGTTGCGGCTCGACGGGGATTCACATGGAGTCCGGCCCAGGTTCCGAGACTCAAGGTGCCACCATCGCAGGCGTCGTTCATGGTGGCCAGCAACCTGTCTCCGGAGCAAAGGTCTATTTCTATGCCGTCGGCACAAGCGGATACGCCTCGCAGGCAGTATCACTGCTGACGGGTGCCGGATATGTGACCACCCAGAGTGACGGCAGTTTTTCCATCACAAACTACACCTGCCCAGCCGCGCCGGGAGATCAGGTCTATCTTCTGGCCGTTGGCGGTAATCCAGGCAACAGCGGAGGACAGACAAACCCGAATCTGGTGCTGATGGCCGCGCTTGGCGGCTGCGCGAGCCTAACCGACAGTACCTATGTTGTCGCAAATGAAGTCACCACCGCGGCTTCGGCTTATGCGCTAGCTCCGCTCATGGGCTATACGAACAACAATCCGCCTGCGGGGACGGCCGTTAATCTCGGTGTACCCACGAGCGGCCCATCCTGCAACGCTGCCGGAAACTGGGTCAGCACGGGTGCCAACACCTGCGACTACGTAGGCCTGAAGAACGCCTTCGGTACAGTGAACCGCCTGGTGGACTTCTCCACCGGTACTGCACAGACTGGGATAACAACCGCCATGGAACCGCAGGCGCGCCTGAACACGCTTGCAAATATCCTGGCCGCCTGCGTGAACTCGACAGGAGGGACAGCGGGCGACGGCAGCAATTGCGGCACGTTATTCAAAGCCTTGACTCCCACCTCGACGGGCACAGCGCCAACCGACACCCTGCAAGCGATCCTCAACCTGGCGCGCAACCAAGGGCCTTCGGCAACAGTCAGCGCCAGCCTATTCGGACTTTCCTCTGCCAAGGCGCCCTTCCAGCCTTCGCTTTCCGCGGTGCCCAACGATTGGACGTTGCCTATCACGCTCAGTGCTGGCGGCATTGACGGACCTACGGGACTGGGAGTCGACGCCGCTGGAAATGTGTGGGTGGTTACCCGCCGAGTCTAAATGTCCGTAGCCCAGTCAACCGTGGCCGCGATATTTGCGAGCGCGGCGATGCGTCGAAAAATTGAGTCGTGGCTTACAAGAATAGCGCCGGTCGAGGCGGCGTGCGCCGCAATAAGCAGGTCCATGCCCTCGACCGTGAGTCCCCTTTTCCGCAATGCGGCCCTGGCTTGACCATAAGCCTTTGCCGCCTCGGAATCCCAAGGCAGGATTTCGACTTTCAGGAGGAGCCTCTCGATGGCGGCGCGGCGCTCGGGTGAAATTGCGCCCCACTCGAGGCCATAGCGAACCTCAGCCTCAGTGATAACCGAGATGCAAACCTCTGAGTTACGGTCGTTTTCGAGTTTCAGAAATTCGGCGCGTGCCCGAGAGGAATCGCCGCTTGCGATATACCCAAAAGTGTTGGTGTCGAGCAAATAGACGAGCACCTATTGAGCCTCTTGCTTATCCAAATCAATCTCAAAGAGCTTATTGAGTTCTGGGCGCTCTTGGGGTGGACGCCGGTCCCGATCACCGAGAAAGTCGCTGGGAATTTGAGCGGCGTCGAGAGCTGCAAAGACTTCGCGGAGGCTGGGGACCTCCGACAGAATGATGTCGCCGCTCAGGGGGTCGCGGCGTATCGCTACTTCGGAAGAGCGAAAGCGAAATTCACGAGGAATCGTGACATGTTGACTCCTGCCGCTCATAAATACTCGTGCGCGCGATGTCGTGCCCATAAAACCTCCACTGCTATACAGTATAGCTATATAGCAGTGGAGAATCAAGTTATCTCTGGGCTCGGTGGTATCCAGTTAAAAATCGATTCAAACCAGTTGGTATAGCGGACGGCCCACCCGCCGGGTGCCCCATCCTAACTGCGCCCTTTGCGGTTAGGGTGGGAATCACTACACTTCACGCCGTCCCTCAATCGCCCGCGCCATCGTCACCTCGTCGGCGTATTCGATGTCGCTGCCGGCAGGAACGCCGGTGGCAATGCGGGTAATCCGCACGGGAAATTCGCGCAGGGCGCCGGCCAGCCAATCGGCCGTCGCCTCGCCCTCAAGCGTTGGGCTCGTTGCCAGAATCACCTCGTCCACCTCGCCGCGCTCCACGCGGCTCACCAGCGTGGCGGTGCGCAACTGGTCCGGGCCCACGCCATGCAGCGGCGAGAGCGTTCCGTGCAGCACGTGGTAGACGCCCTGGTAGCTGCCCTGCGCCCTCTTGCCCGTTCCACCGTGTCGATGTTGGTCGGTTCCTCCACCACGCACACCAGGCGCTGATTGCGCGTAGGGCTGGCGCAGTAAGCGCAGGGATCGACATCGGTCACGTTATTGCAAATCGAGCACAGCCGCAGGCTGGCCTTCAGCCCGCGCACCGCCTCAGCCAGCGCGGCGGCGTCCTCGTCGCTCGAGCGCAGCAGATGGAAGGCGTACCGCTGTGCGCTCTTGGTGCCCACGCCGGGCAGCTTCTTCAATTCTTCAATGAGCCGGGCCATCGGCTCGGCATAACGTGACAATTTTTTGCCCCCTGGGTTTGTGCCCGAACGCGCAGTGCCAAGTTCCGTGACCGTGAAGATTAGTGGTTTCCCAGGTCTCAAAAGCGAGACCTGGGGCACCCAAGGTTGTGGGCACATTTACAAGACCATGCCGTCACGGTACTAGCTCATTCCCGGAATCTTCAGCCCGCCCAGCATGCCCTGCACGCTCGACTTGATCGCCTCATCGGCTTTGCGGCCCGCCTCGTTCACCGCGGCGACCATCAGGTCTTCAAGCATCTCCACATCCGGCTGGCCGCCGCTCAGGCTGAGCACAGCCGAGGGATCGATGCGCAGCTTGAGCAGTTCCTTTTTGCCGTTCATGGTTGCGGTCACCGCGCCGCCGCCGCTCGAGCCTCCACGACTGTCTCGCCGAGCTTGCGCTGCATCTCTTCCTGCATCTGGCCGGCCTGGGAAAGCATCTCCGAAATTTTGAGCGGATTGATCATTGCGTTTTCTTCTCCTCACTCGGGTGCTACTTCTGGCGCAGATCGACCACGCTGCGGACTTCGGCTTTGAAGATCTCCTGCGCGCGCTTGACCAGTGGATGCGCGAGCGCCGCCTCCTGCATGCTGCCGGCGGCGCAACGGGCGGCGCGACAACGGCTGGGGCCAGTTCCCGCGCCGGCAGCCACCAGAAAACGCGCCGGCGCGCCCAGCCGTTGCAATTCCTGCCGGATAATCTTCTCGGCCGCGGCATTCACCGTCAGGCTGAGCATCTTCTTGCCCATGCCCGGCACGGCAATGCGCACGCTTGCGCCGTCCAGCGTCCACTCGCCCGCGCCCAGCAGTTGCGCGGCGGAGCTGTGCCCGGCCGTCGCTAGCGCAGCCACGATGGCCTCGCGCACGTGCTCCAAGTCTAACCTGGGCGCTTAACCCATCGGCGGCTGCAGCGGCCGTTTCGGGCGCTTTGGCCAGCGCGCCCTCGGTGAGTGTTGCGGTCGCGGCGTAGCCGGCAGCCTGGCTTGCCACCGCAGGGAACGGCGCGGCTTCACGCATCGTGTTCCCGCTCGCAGGCGCATGGATCGCGCGCGAGGCTTCGAACCCGCCAGCCTGGCCGAACGCTGCGTCTTGCTTCGCGCCCGGCGAGGAACCAGAGCCGGCCTTGCTCGCGCCCTGCAGAAGCACGCCGGCGCATTCGTACTGGCAGGCCTTGAAGACGCCCACGCTTGCGCGCGGCGCGTTGCCGCGGGGCCGCGCCACGAATCGCGCCGCTCGCCACGCCGCTCAGCAGCTCCTCGATGGGCAGCAGCCGCTGCGCGTGAATCAGCTTGAGCAGGCCCAGCTCCAGGTGGAAGCGCTGCTCCTGGCGGTAGTTCAGGTCGTCGAAGGTGCGCAGCACGATCTGCAGATTGCGCGTCAGCTCTTCTTCGGTGAACAGCAGCGCGGTGCGCGCGGCGCGGGCGCGCTCGTCGGCCGAGATCTGCAGCAGCTCCGTCTGCTCGCCGCCCAGCTTGGCCATCAGCGCGTTGCGCAGGTAGCGAACCATCTGCCGCGCCAGCGCATGCGGGCTGTGCCCGGCAGTTCAGCAGCACATTCAACTGCTCCATCAGCTCGGCGCTTTGGCCCGCGGCCACGGCTTCCAGCAGCCGCTCGAAAACCGCGTTGGGCACCGAGCCCATCAGCTCGCGAATCTGCGCGGCGGAGAGCACCGGCCGGCCCGCTTCCACCGGCGCCGAGGCAATGGCCTGGTCCATGATGGAGAGCGCGTCGCGCATCGATCCGTCGCCGGCCTCGGCCAGCAGCGCCAGCGCGTCGTCTTCGGCTGTCAACCTGCTCTTCTGCCGCGATCATCTTCAACTGCGCCAGGATGTCGTCGAATTTGACGGCGTGAAAGCTGAAGTGCTGGCAGCGCGAGCGGATGGTCTGCGGAATGTTTTCGGGCTCGGTGGTCGCCATCATGAAGATGACGTGCGCCGGCGGCTCTTCCAGCGTCTTCAGCAGCGCGTTGAAGGCCGCCTCGGTAATCTGGTGCGCTTCGTCGAGGATGTAGATCTTGTACCGGTCGCGCGCCGGCGAGTAGCGCGCCGCGTCGCGCAGTTCGCGAATCTCGTCGATGCCGCGGTTGGTGGCCGCGTCAATCTCGATCACGTCCACCGCGTTGCCCTGCCGGATTTCCATGCAGGCGTCGCAGACGCCGCAAGGCTCGGGGCGTGGGCCGCTGCGCGCGTGCCCACTTCAGTGCGGCAGTTCAGCGCCATGGCCAGAATGCGCGCGATGGTGGTTTTGCCGATGCCGCGATGGCCGGAAAAGATGTACCCGTGCGCGATGCGGTTCTGGCCGAGCGCGTTCAGCAGCGTGCGCGTCACGTGGTCCTGGCCGGCCACGTCGGCAAAGCGCTGCGGACGATATTTCCTGGCCAGAACCTGATAACCCATGCGATCGACGCTCCCCGGCGGCGTGAGGAATAGAAACAGACCTAGAGGGATTCTATCGTTCCGGGGCAGGCGAGCGGCGCGTGGAAAAGGCGTTGCCGATCCGCTCGGATTCTCCGCGCCTTGCTCAAATGACGCTGCATCGGCCTGGACGTGTTGCCTGAGTACACCCGTCGATGACCATCGAAGCGCAGCCGGAGTCTAACCAGACAGGTCGACGCATGGCAATGGACGATGGCAACGTACACGATGGCAACGTACATTGAACGAGGGTGAAAATCCTCCCGCGAATGTGCGATCCTTTCATTGGGTGTGGATACGCGCGTAGACCGCGTTCTGTTCGCGTCCGATCTGTCTTTGGCGGCCGAGGGAGTTGGCGATGAAACCCGTATTTGGAGCAGCGCTGGCTCTGGCCTGCCTTCTGGTGGCGGCTCCGCGCCTCCACGCGCAGGCTCCGCCGGCCAGCAACGCCCCCGACGCCGGCCAGAATCAACCTGCAACCGGCCAACAACCCCCCCGCGCCCAGAAGCAGACCAACGCGAATCCGTTCCCTGAGGACGACAAGCACGGTGCCTGTAATTTCGCCAGGGAAGGCGCCCGATCTCCCGCCAGGAGAGAATGGTGAAGCTGGCATCCGCATGCCTGTGCCTTCTGAAGATCTCGATCCCGTCCGCAGTCCGGAAGATGCGGGCGAGGCGGCAGAGGAGCAGGAGCATAGCTCCAGTTCCAGCCTTGCCGGAATGGGCAGCCTGCTTCCGAGTCCCGACGACGACACGCAGCCGGGAAAACGGAACAGAAAAGGGGCACGGATTGCGCCCGAGCACCACGAGACCGCGTCGGAAGATGAGAACGTCGGCAGCTACTATCTCGAAAACAAGAATTGGAAGGCCGCGCTCTCCCGGTTTGAATCCGCACTCGTCCTCGATCCCGAGAATCCCGATGTGTATTGGGGGCTGGCCGAGAGCCAGCGACACCTGGGTGACTTTGCCAATGCCCGCGCGAATTACCTGAAGGTGACGCAGTACGACCCGGACAGCCATCACGCCAAAGAGGCCCGCAAAGCCTTGAAGGAGCCGGAGATCGCCAATGCGAAGGCGTCTCCGTCGGCGCAGACTGCCGCTCCGGCTACGCAATAGACCGTTCTGACTCGACTTTTTGGCTTTCTTGGAGAGAATGCGGAAACTGCGCGGGCCTTTGATGCGCGGGCAGAGAAACTGTCTCAGAACCCCGCCCAGTTCATATAGTTACCGATGATGGCCTGACCCCACAGACCACTTACGATGGCGCCCAGGCAAATGAATGTCCCGAAGGGCAGCTTCTTCGCCTTCCAACCCTTTTTACCGCCGCGCACTGACGGCGACGCAAGCAGAAACAGCGCAAACGCTGCGCCTACCAGCACACCCAATACCAAGGAAAGTAGTGCGCCCTTGACGCCAATCCATCCGCCCAACATTGCCATCAGCTTCACATCGCCCCAGCCGATTCCCTCCTGATCGCGGATTATGTGGTACAACCAGCGAATCACCAGGAGGACTGCCGCGGAGAACACGGCGCTCGGAAACCAGTACATGACAACTCCCGAAGCGATCATGTGTTTCAAGACTTCAAAACCGCCGCCTTCATTAAAAAGGCCATCCAAAGTGGCTCTTGTTACAGCCACAACAAGACCCAGGCCGATGCCAGGCCAGAGAAGCCGATCGGGCAGCCAAAGATTCTCGGCATCGAAAACCGCCAGGGCCACGAGCAGCCACAGAAAGATAACCAATGCAACGCTGTCCGCGAAGTCAAGCGAATAGTGAAAGTCAGAAAAGTTCGGTACAGGGTGCGCGTTGAAGAATTGCCACGCGACGAACGCCCAAAGGGCTCCGACGGCCAGTTCCACCAACGGATACCGCCACCCAATCCATGCTCTGCAGGTCCGGCAGCGTCCCCGTAGCGCCAGCCAGCTCACCAGCGGCAGGTTTTCCCACCAAGCCAGCGTCCGATTGCAGCTCCGGCAGTGGGAACGCGGCTTGATTACGCTCTCGTCCGCGGGCCAGCGTGCTGGCGCAAACATTCAAAAAGCTGCCCAGAAGCAGCCCGATAAGTCCTGCCAATGCTGTCCAGTAGAAGCAGATCATTGCAGAGTGAGTATACGACATTTGCACTGAATCCCATGATGTGGTTTTGCCGCTGGTTTCCATCAGCCCTGTGCGTCGGCGCTGCCGTTCTCAGCAGGTTAAACTGGAGGTGCATGGATCTTCGTCGAGCGAAAGATCCCACGCCGCAAACCACCACCGATCCGGCGCGGGCGGCAGCGTTGTTTGAGCAGTCCGTGGCCATCATGGCCCGCCTGCGCGCTCCCGGCGGCTGCCCCTGGGACCGCGAGCAATCCTTCGATTCCATCCGCAAATACACGCTGGAAGAGACCTACGAGGTCTTCGACGCCATCGAGCGCCGCGACTTCTCCCACTTGGCGGAGGAGCTCGGCGACCTGCTGCTGCAGGTGCTCTTCTATGCGGAGATGGCGGCCAACGAGGGCCACTTCACCATTGCCGATGTGCTCGACCACCTGAACCGCAAGCTGGTGCGCCGGCATCCTCACGTGTTTGGCGATGAGGCTTCGCGCGCGGCCGGAAACAAGGCGGATGTCGATGCCGAAGTCGAGGGCTCGGCTGCGGCAGTGCTGCGCAACTGGGAAGAGATCAAAGCCGCCGAAAAAGCATTGCATGCAGCGGACGCGCCTTCGGCGCAGGGGTCCGACAACTTCGCGGCTCGACAGCGTGCAGCGCGCTATGCCCGCGCTGGCTGAAGCAGCCAAGCTCGGCGCCAAGGCGCAAAAATCCGGCTTCGACTGGCCCAGCTGGCGCGAGCTGCTGCCGAAGCTGGCTGAAGAGACCGCGGAACTGGAGGCTGAAGCCGCTTCAGGCGATCCCGCGCGCAAGCCGGCCGTGGAGGCAGAACTGGGCGATCTGCTGTTTACCGTCGTCAACCTGGGCCGGCATCTGGGCGTGGATGCGGAGATGGCCTTGCGCGACTGCAATCTGCGCTTCCGCCGCCGCTTCAGTGAGATGGAGCGAACCGCCCCGCGGCCGCTCGAAGAGCTTTCTCCCGATGAGCTGGAAGCGCTTTGGGCGCAGGCCAAGAAGAAACTCGCAAGCAATGAAGCAGCCGCCCTCGATGCGCGCACCAAACACCCATCGCAGGCGCAGCCATGATCGCAGATTCGCGCCTGCGCGGGATTCGACGAGATGGAGGCCTGCGTCCAGCTCCAGATCGAGACCTGGGGCTACGACGAAAGCGATGTCATCCCTCGCAAAGCCTTTCTGCTCGCGCAAAAGATCGGCGGCCAGGTCATCGGCGCTTTCGAGACAGGGACCGAGGGAGCAAGGGAACAAGGCAGCGAGGGAACGAGGGCCAGGGAAGCCTCGTCGGTTTCGCCATGTCTTTGCCGGGAATCAAGCAATCCCGAAAACGGCCCACGCCCTTATCTGCATTCCCACATGCTGGCCGTCCGCCAGTCCCACCGCAACCGCGGCCTTGGCGCGCAACTCAAGTGGGAACAACGGCGTGAGGCGCTTTCCCGAGGCATCCGGCACATGGAGTGGACCTTCGATCCGCTGCAGATCAAGAACGCTTTTCTCAATATCCACAGGCTGGGAGCCATCGCTTCTGCGATACCTTGTGGATTTCTATGGTGTATCCTCATCTCGACTGCAAGGTGGGCTCCCGACCGACCGGCTTTTGGCGGAGTGGGAGCTGGATTCCCCAAGGGTGAAGGCCATTCTTGAGGGCCGAACGATCGCCAGGCAAGCAATAGAGGAACAGATTCTGGTTCCGGCCTCCATCGACCAGTGGAAAGCCAACGAAACAGACCGGGAACGCGCCCTCGCCGTTCAGTTGGAGAATCGGCAGAAGTTTCAACAGGCATTTTCCCGGGGATTGGCCGTACTTGGCTTTTCGCGGGATGCGGAAGGAAATGGAGTCTTCGAACTGGGTTTCCCCACCCCTACGGAGTCTGACCCAGAGGCCGAAAAAAATGAGGCGACGGATAAATGAAAATTGATGCAATCATTCTGCGTGAACTGCACATGCCGCTGGTGCGGCCGTTTGAAACCAGCTTTGGCGTTACCCGCAACCGGAGAATTCTGCTGGCCGAGATGCAGTCCGAAGGGCTGACCGGCTGGGGCGAATGCACGGCAGGCGAGCGCCCGGTTTTCTCCGGCGAATCGACCGATACCGCCTGGCAGGTTATTGTCCAGGAGCTAGGCCCGATGCTGGCCGCGGAGTCCCCTGAGCATGGCGGAGATTGCCCGCGCATCTTCCGCCAGGTGCGCGGCAACCCCATGGCCAAAGCCGCGCTCGAAAATGCCATCTGGGATCTTGAGGCGCAGCGCGAAGGCATCTCCCTTTCCCGTCTGCTCGGCGGCGTGCGCGACAGCATTCCCTGCGGCGTCTCCGTTGGCATCCAGTCCTCGATTCCCGAATTGCTCGCCATCATTGAGCGCGAATTGGCGGCCGGCTATCAGCGCATCAAGCTCAAGTGCAAGCCGGGCTGGGATGTGGAAGTTTTTGAGCGGGTGCGCAACCGCTGGCCCGGCATCATGCTCAGTTGCGACGCCAACTCGGCCTATCGCCTGCGCGATGAGGACCATCTGGTATCGTTTGACGCCTTCGATCTGCTCATGATCGAGCAGCCCCTGTGGCACGACGATTTCTACTTCCACTCCATGCTGCAAAAGCGCCTGGAAACGCCCATCTGCCTCGACGAATCCATTCGCAACCGGCGCGATGCGCTGGCGGCCATCGAGATGGAGTCGTGCAAGATCATCAACATCAAGCTGGGCCGCGTGGGCGGCTTCTCCGAGGCCATTGCGGTGCACAACGCGGCGCTGGAGCGCGGAATTCCCGTCTGGTGCGGCGGCATGCTGGAGTCCGGCGTGGGCCGCTCGCACAACATCGCGCTCTCCACGCTCGAAAACTTCACGCTGCCCGGCGATGTTTCGGCATCGGCGCGTTACTGGGCCGACGACATCATCGAGCCCGAGGTTACTGTCTCACCGGAAGGCGAGATCGCGATTCCCGATACGCCCGGGCGCGGCTATGAGGTTCGAGCGGATCTTGTCGAGCGCCTCACGGTGCGCAAGGAGACCATCCGCGCCATGGCGCTGGTAGCGTAAGCGCCTACTCTCCCGACTCCGGCCGGTGAACAGTCCTATCACAGATGGAAGAGGGTAGGCCCGTTCTAAACCCTCACACCCGGCACAGGAATCACAGCATTTACAATGCGGGCAGGACTATCATTGAGCCATTCTCATGCGATTTACATCGGGGGGACTGAGTAACCTTGCCTCGATATCCCCGCTCCCCAAAAGCGAGGGACTTGGGGCGCCAACCCGCCTCGGCGTGAAAGATCATTGAAAGCTCTCGACGAATGAAGACGACCAGGCCTAAATTAGCAATAAATTCCTTGCTCGCGGCGGTTTGCCTGGCGCTGCTCGCAGTCGCCGGCGCCCGCGCCTTTGCTCAGAATACCGAGAGCAGCACAAAACCCATCACCCTCAAAGGATTGGAAGATGCGATCAAGATTGGTGGACTCCAGGAATCCGAGCTCATCGGCAAAATTCAGAGTCGCGGGGTCGACTTCGTTCTTACACCTCAAATAACGGATACGCTGCGAGGCCTGGGTGCTTCGGCGGCCGTCATCCAGGCCGTCGGAGCGAACTATCGCGGCACGGCAGAAACAGTGAACACACCATCGAACGCAAAGCCGGCCCAAATGCAGCCAGATGAAACGTCCGCCGCGTCCGAGCTCGACCTTGGGCTCTCATATGCCAAAGGCGAAGGTGTCCGGCAGGACTTTGCGAAGGCTGCGAGATGGTACGAGCGGGCCGCGAATCAAGGCTTGGCAGAAGCGCAGCATAATCTGGGGCTGCTGTACTATCAGGGCCAAGGCGTGCCCCAGGACTATGTTGCGGCGGCATCGTGGTTCCGCAAGGCTGCTGTGCAGGGTTATGCTCCCGCGCAAAATAGCCTCGGCGAATTTTACGAAAATGGTCGCGGCATCCAACAGGACTATGCTCAGGCGGCATCGTGGTTTCGCAAGGCCGCTGAGCAGGGGTATGCTCCCGGGCAAAAAGATCTCGGCGATTGTTACGAAGAAGGTCGCGGCATCCAACAGGACTATGTTCAGGCGGCATCGTGGTTTCGCAAGGCCGCAGAGCAGGGGTATGCTCCCGCGCAAAATAGCCTCGGCGATTGTTACGAAGAAGGTCGCGGCATCCAACAGGACTATGCTCAGGCGGCAATCTGGTATCGCAAGGCCGCGGAGCAGGGCTACGCTCCCGCGCAAAACAGCCTCGGCTATTGGTGTTACGAACATGGTCGCGGCATCCAACAGGACTATGCTCAGGCGGCAATCTGGTTTCGCAAGGCCGCGGAGCAGGGCTACGATCACGCGCAAAACAACCTCGGCCTTTGTTACCAATATGGTCGCGGCATCCAACAACAGGACTATGCTCAGGCGGCAATTTGGTATCGAAAGGCCGCCGAACAAGGAAATGCCTGGGGGCAATTCTACCTTGGATCGCTTTATTCAGTTGGAAGGGGTGTGACGCAGGACTACGCGGAAGCCTATTTCTGGTTCAATCTTGCCGCTGCCGGGAGTAATGAAAAGGACCGGGCGCAGTTCATGAAAGCTCGTGATGCGGCCGCGGTAAAGCTTTCTCCGACCGCACTAACCGATGAGCAGAAAAGGGCCAGCGACTGGTCCTTGTCCCATAAGCCTGAGCAGCGGTGAGCCTCTGCAAATCACCCTCCCGCCTGCGCTCGCCGGAGCCCATCCAGGCGCGCCCGCACGAGGCGCTCGACATGCTTCACGATCCAGTCGATTCGGAGTAATGCGGCCACTTATTGTTTTGCCGCCCTCACTGCCTCCGTCAGTGCGGGACCCACCTCAAACAGATCGCCGACGATGCCGTAATCGGCCACTTCAAGGATGGGCGCGTCTGCGTCTTTGTTGATCGCCACAATGCACAGGGAGCCCTTCATCCCCACCAGGTGCGGAATCGCTCCCGAGATGCCCGGGCGCGGCTATGAAGTTCGAACGGATCTTATCGAGCGGCTGACCGTGCGCAAAGAAACCATCCGCGCGATGGCGCTGGTAGCATAGGCGCGAGTTTCACTTTTTCTCCCCGCTCCAATCGAAGTGCCGGCCTACGCTATCTGACCTTGGCTAAGAGTTCAATCGTCTCCTTGGGCGCAGTCATCATTGCAAGATGGCTGGTCTTAAGCACATAGGTTGTGAAGAGTGGATCCTTTTTAAACTTCTCCAGGAACGCGTCAAACGAAGGGTTAACGAAATCGGTGCAACGAATGTAGGTGTGAGGAATGTTTGGGCGTACTTTAAGCGCCTTGACCGGCTGGAAGAATGTCTGCCAGGCCTGATCCACCAGACGAGCTTCAACGTACTCAATCACGGCCTGGTCCTCAACGCCAGAGACAGGCAGGGGAATGGGCGGCACAAACTTGTTGGCGGCCTTGGAGCTCTGTAAACTCGGGCGAGCCGCCGGCTCCACATAGTCAAACAGGCATTGGCCATCGTCGGGTACAAACGCGTCAAAATAAATCACGGACTTCACACGCTCCGCGATCCGCGCCAGAGCGCCAGTTACAACGACGCCCCCGTAGCTCCAACCCACCAGATGAATATCCTTCAGATTTTCCATCTCGATGTGGTCAACGATGTCCTCGACGTGAGTCTCAAGATCATAGCCAGCCGAGGCGTTGTCCTTGCGTTCTCCGAGCCCGGTCAAAGTCGGTGTCGTTACCGTGTGGCCCTTAGCGCGCAGCCCAGCCGCTACGCCTTTTGCATTCCAAACCCACCCGCCAGCCCAGGCGCCGTGAACCAGCACATAAGTCCTTGGCAGTTTTTCCTTGTGATGTTCAGCCATCTCACACCTTCCATCTTCTCTCTGACTTGGGGAATGTTCTTGTGGAGGATTGTACAGGACGACCGATGTTTATCTTTATGCAACAGTGCGTAAGATCTCGACTATGAGTGCACAGAATTTCGATAAGCGCGAGGCGAGATTCCAATTATTGATTGAGGCGAATTGCTCGAGGCGAAATCGAAGGCGCATAGCCTTCGCGGTCACACCTGTTCTGCCAAAAACTTGTCCACTTCCGCTCTTGACGGCATGGAGGCCTGCGCTCCCTTGCGGGTGACGCTGATAGCCGACGCCGCGTTGGCAAACCGCGCCGCCGCAAACGGATCTCTTCCTTCCAGTAGCCCCACAGCAAACGCGCCGTTGAAGCAATCGCCCGCTCCCACGGTATCGATGGCCTCCACTTTGAACGGTTTCGCCCATGCCGCCTTGCCGCGCGCAATGGCCACATACGCGCCATCGCCGCCGCGTTTCAGCACTACGCCGCGCAGCCCTTTGGCCAGCAGACGCGCGGCGGTATCCTCGACGCTTGCCGAATCGCCTACGTAAAACGCTGCCTCGGATTCGTTGGGCGTAAACCACTCCACTTGCTTCCACGCCGCCTCAGGCAAAGCCGCGGCCGGCGCCGGATCGAGCATCACCGGCACGCCTGCACGGGCGCAAAAGTCGAGGGTATAACTCAACGCATCCATGGGAATTTCAAGCTGGCACAGCACCATGCCGGCCGAGCGAATCAGCTCTGCATGGCTGTCCACGGCCTCGCGATCCATCTTGCCATTCGCGCCCGGAACCACCACGATCGCGTTCAGGCCGTCTGCGGCCACAAACATCGGCGCCAGCCCCGAGGAGCCGGCTGTCTCGGTCATGGCGGCCGTATCAACGCCTGCGCTTTTCAGATTATCGAGCAGCGCAGGACCGTAGGCGTCGTCGCCCACCTTGGCCACCATCGCAGTGCGATAACCCAGCCGTGCCGCGGCCACCGCCTGGTTTGCGCCCTTGCCGCCGGGTGTGGTTTCGAAACTCGTTCCGATCAGCGTTTGCCCGATCGCGGGTATCCGTGGCGTTCGCGTTACCAGATCCATGGTGACGCTGCCCACCACCACGATCGGCTTGCGTAGGTCATTCATGCATCGGTCCTCGCCACACGTGGGATAGTACGAACTCAATACAGCGGAGCCAGTGCCACCGCGCCCAGACCCGCCAGAAAAAACACGAACATCAGCACCAGCAGCAGCCTGGCCTGGCGCGGAGCGCCGGCGAACTCATGCCATACAAACACGCCCCAGCAGGCCGAAACCATGGTGGCGCCCTGACCAATGCTATAAGAAACGGCCGGCCCCACCAGATGCGCTCCCGAGGCCGCAAAATTCGCCACGCCGCCTGTCGACCAGATCGCGCCGCCCAGCGTTCCCGCCAGATTCCAGCCCAGCGGCGCGCGCCAGTAGTCGGCGCCGTCGACGCGCGGCTTTCCGTCCAGCGGCTTTCTCATTAGAAGCAGGTTTGCCGGAACCGTGGAGATCAACAACCCCAGCGCGAAGAAGAGTGAAACCGCGTAGGGACCAGGCGCAGAGGTGCCCGGCGTCCCCTTGAGCGCCTGCGCGACGAACGGATAAAAGCAGCCCATCAGCACACCGCAAGCGAGGCTGATCGCAATTCCCCGCGCCGTCGTAGCCTTGGCCGTGGCTTCGCGCTTGCGATACGCCGCCGCATCGAGAACGATGGCCACCACCACCAGCGCCACTCCGCCAAACAACAGCAGGGGATTGGCGGCCGGGGTGATCACATAGTTAGAGACTGCGCCGATCACCAGCGCCAGCCCGATCCCCACCGGGAAGGCCACCGCGAGGCCTGCCACATCGATGGCTGCGACGAGCAGAAGGTTAGCCACATTGAAAATTACGCCGCCGCAAACCGCATACAGGATCGGCCTTAGTCCCATGTGTTCTACATCGCTCACCAAAGGCAGCCCCGCGTGGCCCAGGCTGCCCGCCGTAAGTCCCCAGAAGGTTGCGCCCACTGCCATACCAATGGCGTAATCCCAATAGAAGAGCTGAAAGCGGTAGCCGGGGCACAGCTTGAGAGTGTTAGCCCAGGAGCCCCAACACAGCATGGTCAGGATCATGAGAAACAGCGCAGCCAGATACGTTTCGGGAAGATACACTGCGTTTCCCTCCGCATTCAAAATGGCGACAAACCACAATACACGATGGAGCCACTAAGCCGATTGGGTAAAAATCCGTTTACGATAGTATCCTAGCCAGTGCGGGCCGGCGATCAATTGGCGTAGCCTTCTTTTTTCGGAGTACGAACTTGCCCAAATATCTTGTCACCGGAGCTGCCGGATTCATTGGCCGCTCCATTGCCGCGGCCCTGCTCAGTCGCGGCGACACGGTGCGCGGCATCGTGGTGTCGACAGCTTCATCACCGGCAAGCGCTGCCAACCTGGCCGGCCTTGAGGCGATGGAGTTCATCGAGGGCGATCTGGCCGATCCGGCGGTCTGCGCCAAGGTCTGCGCGGGTGTTGAGATTGTCTTTCACGAGGCGGCGCTGGCCTCGGTTCCGCGCTCGGTGGCCGATCCCGCGGCCACCAACCGCAACTGCGTGGACGCCACGCTCAACCTGCTCGTGGCCGCCCGCGCGCCGGCGTGCGCCGCGTGGTCTACGCCGGGTCTTCGTCGGTCTATGGCGACACGCCCACGCTGCCCAAGCACGAGGAAATGCTGCCCAATCCCATCACGCCCTATGCCGTGGCCAAGCTGGCCGGCGAGCACTACATGCGCGCCTTTACGCGCGTCTACGGGCTTGAGACCGTCACCCTGCGCTACTTCAACGTCTTTGGCCCGTACCAGGACCCGACTTCGCACTACTCCGGCGTGCTGGCCATCTTTTGCCGCAAGATGCTGGCCGGCGAGCAGCCCACCATCTACGGCGACGGCGAGCAGAGCCGCGACTTCACCTACATCGACAACGTGGTTCAGCCAACCTGCTGGCCGCGGCCGCGCCGGCGGAAAAAGTCTCCGGCAGAATGATGAACCTGGCCACCGGCGCGGCCGATCACGCTCAACCAGACCTTTGAGATTCTCTGCGAACTCACCGGCTATCGCGGCAAGCCGGCCTATGCGGAGCCGCGCTCCGGCGATATCCGCCACTCCCTGGCCGACATTCGCCTGGCCCGGGAACTGCTTGGCTATGTGCCGCAGGTCGATTTCCGCGAAGGGCTCCGCCGCACCGTCGAGTGGTATAAGACTTCGCAGATAGACAGACGCTGCAGTCGCTCGCTTCCAGATGCCTGCGGTCGCAAAGCACTTCCTGTCAAGCCGCGCGCCGCTGCGCAGTGATCGCGCCACACGTGTGACGGCAATCACGCTGTGACGATCCGAGTCATTGACGAATCGCTTTCGATGAACGAAACTGTCAGGGATTTTCCCTAGCATTGCTGTTCGTTCTGAACGCCAGGGCCATCGCTTTTGCCCCCATGGCGTGGGGCGAAGGAGAGGCTCATGACGAGTATTCGCTGCGGTCGCGCGGCGGCAGACCATCTGCGTTCCTTGCCGGAAATCCGGCAGGAACGCGCAGAGAACTGTAATCTCGTGCGCGAGCCTGTCGTCGATTGAGGCTTCTGCTCCGTTGCCGAACGCCCTGTCTATCCACGAACGTCATTGCCGAGCGGCTCTGCGCCGCGCGCCGCAGCTGAGCACGGCTCCGCCCGCATCCACCTCCCTTCGCGACCTCTGGCAGGTGGTTTGGCGCCGGCGCCGCTTCATCGCCTCAATTGAAGGCGCTGCTGCTCGTTGCGTGCGTCCTCTATTGCCTCATCGCGCCCAATCAATATGAAGCTGCCGCGCCGCGTCGAGCTGCGCACCGCGCCGGTCTCCTCGCTCAGTCTTGAGGCGCGAGGATGCAGCTTGCCCAGCCTCCATCCTTTCCGCGCCCATCGCGCTGGAGACGCTGGCCAGCGTCTTGCGCAGCGACCAGCTTGCCTGGCGCGTGATCGCCGGGCTCAAGCTCTACCAGGCGCCCGGGTTTCCGCGGCAGCTTTGCCGGCCGCTTTCCCGGGCTTCAATCCCGACAAGCCCGCGCCCGACGCACAGGCCTGGCTTCTCGAACGATTCTCGCGGCGGCTTCACGTGCAGATCGATGCCGCGCACGCTGCTGGTTGAGATTCGCTTTCGCTCCCGCGACGCCGCGCTGTCGGCCGCGGTGGTCAACGCGCTCATCCGCGCCTACGGCGAGCAGGAGACCGAATCCCAGATTCAGGCCACGGCGCAGGCCTCCGGCTGGCTCAAGCGCCAGCTCGCCGATCTGAAGACCCGCGTCGACCGCGACCAGCAGCGCCTGGCGGACTTCGAAGACGCAGCACGGCATTGTGAGCACGCCGGAGATTCTGGCCAACGGCCAGCCCGGCGAAACCGAGCACAGTTCGGCGCTGCTCGAGATCGACGAGCTCAGCCGCCAGCTCGTTGCCGCCACCACCGACCGCATTCTGGCGAAGCCGAGTATCGCGCCGCCTCACAGGGCGATCCGGAGATGGTCATCGCCTCCGATCCGCGCCTGCAGGCCGAGAGCGCCAACTTCGCCACTGCGCTTCTTGCAGCAGATTCACGCCCGCCGCAGCGATCTGGAACAGGAACAGGCCCAGCTCAGCGCCGAGCACGGCCCCAGCTTTCCCCGCGTCGTCGAAATTGGCCGCCAGTTGCAGGATCTCGACCGGCAGAAGCAGGCCGAGGACGCGAAACTGGTCGAGCGCTTCCGCAGCAACTGGCAAACCGCGCTCGATCGCGAGCAATTGGTGCGCAAGAGCCTGGAGCAAGCCACCGGCGAAGGCATGAAGCTGAACGAGGCCGCAACGGAATACGCCGTCATGCGCCAGGAGGCCAACGCCAGCCACGATCTGTACATGCGCGTGCTAGGAAAAGGCCGAAGAAGCAGGCCTGGCCGCCGGCGTGCACGGCTCCAATATCTCGGTCGTGGATTATGCCCGCCAGCCGGTCAAGCCGGTTGCGCCCGATCTGCCGCTCTACCTTGCCATCACGTTTTTCGTCGGGCTCTGGATCGCAGTTGGAGCCGCGCTCTTGCGCGAGTCGCTCGGATCGCCGAGTCCGTGCGCTGCCGTGGCGCTGATCGCGTTGCTCGCGGCCGGCGCATCGGCTCCACGCGCAAGCGCCCACGCCCAGCACCTCGGGCCTGCCCTCGGGCGTCGCCAGCTTTCCCGCAGACGCAGGAGACGAAGAAGCCTGCCCAATCCCAAGGAAGCGCCCGCCGATCTGGAACGATGCACGGGGCGCCGCCGGCGACGCCGGCGTCCACCGTCCGCGACGCGCAGTCCTCCGCTCCCATGCCCGCGCCCATCGGCCCCGGCGATTTTCTCGACATCAGCGAATACCACACGCCGGAGTTTCACTCCACGGTGCGCGTCTCCGCCGCAGGCACCGTCACGCTGCCCATGATCGGCGAAGTGAAGCTCGCAGGCATGGACGAGCAAGCCGCCGCGCGCGCCATTGAAGCCGCGCTGCTGGCCAAGGGCATGCTGCTGCATCCGCTGGTCTCGGTGCTGGTGACCGCCTACGCCGGCCAGGATGTGAGCGTGCTCGGCGAAGTGACGCGCCCCGGCGTCTATCCCTACACCGTCCACCATCGGCTGCTCGATCTGCATCTCCGCCGCCTCGGGCCTTTCGCCCAATGCCGGCCGCCTGGTGAATGTCTTTCATCAGGGCGATCCCAAGACGCCGCACCCGGTGGTGCTCGACCCCAGCGGAACCGACACCGCCTCCGACCACAATCCCGAGCTCAGCCCCGGCGACACCGTTCAGGTGAGCCGCGCCGGCCTGGTCTACGTGGTGGGCGATGTGATCCGCCCCGGCGGATTTCGCGGTCGATCCCGTGCAGGGGCTCACCGTGGTGCAGGCGCTCTCGCTGGCCTGGGGGCCGTCGCAAAACGCCGCCGTCGGCAAGGCTCTGCTCATCCGCGAGCAAAAGGGCGGCCGCACCATGATCACGCTCAATCTCAAGCGCATGCTGCACGGCCAGGATCCCGACCAGCCCGTCGCAGGATCGCGACATCCTCTACGTTCCCGATTCCGTCGCCAAGAATCTCGTCGAACCGCACGCTGGAGTCCGCCATTCAATCCACCATCGGCGTCACCATCTACTCGGCACTGGTCTATTCGCAGAGGTATTAGTGAGGCGACGATGAGAAGAATCGCGTGGGTTCTGCTTCTCCTCTTCGCCTTTGCCATTCCCTGGGAGTACTCCCTCGATCTCGGCGAGCCGCTGGGCAACGTGGCCCGCATCGCCGGCCTGCTGGTGCTTCTCGCCGCGGTTCCGGCAGTTCTGCAGGCGGGCCGCATGCGCACGCCCGGCGCGTTCTGGTGGCTCACGCTCGCGCTCTTTCTCTGGTTCTGCTGTTCCTATTTCTGGACCATCGATCCCGTCGCGACCCTCGAGAAAATTCGCGGCTACTTTCAGGAGATGATGATCGTCTGGCTGGTGTGGGAGTTTGCCGACACTCCCGCCGATCTGCGCAACCTGCTGCGCGCCACCGTCGCCGGCTCGTGGGTGCTGGCGCTGCTCACGCTGGCGGCCTTCCGCTCGCCTGAAGCCATTGCCGCCGGCCAGTTCCGCTTCGCCGCCTACGGCCAGGACCCCAACGAAGTGGCCCGCTTTCTCGATCTCGGCTTTCCGTTGGCGGCGCTTCTCGTTAACTGCGAGCGCCGCTGGCCTCCGCGCGCTTGTTGGCTCTCGGCTTTTTGCCCGCTGGGCCTCGTCGCCGTCCTGCTCACCGCCTCGCGCGAAGGCTTTCTGGCCGCCGTCGTTGCGCTTGCCGGCTCCGTCGTTCTCCTCACGCAGGGCCACGCCCGCCGCGTTGTGGCCGCTGCTTTCGCGCTGCCGCCCTTTCTGGCCGCTCTCTGGTTCATCGTTCCCAGCGGCACGCTTCGGCTCGCCTCGCCACCATCCCCGAGCAGCTCCGAAGCGGCGATCTGAATCAGCGCCTCAACATCTGGTCCGCCGGCTGGCGCGCCTTTGTGCATGCGCCGCTCTTCGGCACGGGCGCCGGCTCTTTCGTCGCCGCCGCGCATCTGTCGCCCATCGACACGGCGCACAACACCGCGCTTTCGATCGCCGTCGGCGGAGGACTCTGCGCTCTGTTCTCTGGCCACTCTCCTCGTCGCTCTGGCCGCGCGCTCCGCGCTTCGAACCCGAGGCCCTCTGCGCCTGGCTCTGATCACGGCACTGCTGGTCTGGGCCGTCACATCGCTCGCCGCCACCGTCGAGGAAAACCGCACCACATGGCTGCTTCTGGCCGTGATCGCCGTTGCCGGGCGGCTCGCAACGGAAGATCCGGGCGGTCTCGCCGCCTGTTTTCGAGCGTCGCCCTGCGCTCCGCATCCTATTCGCGAGATTCTTCAAGCTTGTGGAGGTGTAACACATCATGTTACATTATGAAAAGTGATCGAAACCTTCCGGCATCGCATTTAGCTTTGAAGGCGAGGACGCGATCCTCGTTGATTACAGGGATTATCACTAGGAGGACGAGGTATGGCGATGATGCACAACCCGGCGAGCCCGGGTGAGCTTCTGAGAGAATTTCTGGGCAAGACTACGGTAACGGAGCTTGCCGCGTGCATCGGCGTGGCACGCGCTACCATCTCTCGCATCCTCAACGGGCGCACCGCTGTGACCGTAGACCTGAGTATTCGGTTGGGCCAGGCGCTGGGGTTTTCGCCCGACTTCTTCTCCAAAGCTCAGCTTCAATACGACCTGTGGATTGCAATCAAAAAAAAGCGCCCGAAGATCAAACGACTGGCTGCCTGAATTGCCTCAAGTTTTTCCTTGATCTGACGTTCGAGTTACGCTATGTCGACGCTTTCGCAAGGATGGCGGGAGATTTTTCCGCCCCATAGAGCCGCGGGCATGAATCGCAGCATCTTCCGCGCCGCCCTCTCGGTCGGCGCCGCCGGCATCCTCGTCAAGCTCGTCGCCACCTTCAAGGAAATCGCCGTTGCCTCCGTCTATGGCCGTTCCGACGCCATGGACGCCTTTCTCGCCGCGGCGCTCATCCCCAGCCTGCTCGTCAACCTCATCTCCGAGTCGATGAATCAGGCGCTTGTGCCCACGCTGGTCCGGGTGAGGGAACAGGAGGGCCGCGATCGCGCGCAGCAACTTCTCTCCAGTTCCATGCTCTGGATGTGCCTGCTGCTGGGCGCCGCGTCAGCGCCGTCATGGCGCTCCTGGCGCACGGCTTCTTCCCGCTCATCGCCTCGCACTTCCCGCCGGCCAAGCTCGACACTCGCCGTCCACCTCTTCTACGGGCTTCTGCCCATCGTGCTCATCACCGGCATCGCCACCAACTGCACCGCGGTTCTCAACACGCTCGATCGCTTCGCCCTTCCGGCTCTCGCGCCCATTGTGATTTCGGTCGCGATCATCGTCGGCGCTCTGCTGCTTCGGCGCGCGCTTCGGCATCTGGGCCATGGTCTACGCCACGCTGCACGGGTCGCTGCTTCACGCGGCATCGTCGCCTGGATGATGCAGGCGCGCGGCTATCGCTTCCGCCTGCGCTGGCATGGCATGACCGAAGCCACGCGCGAAGTTGCCGGCCAATATGGCCCGTGCTGCTCTGAGCTGCGTGGTAGCTTCCGGCGGCCTGCTCGTCGATCAGTCGATGGCCGCCATGCTGCCCGCGGGCAGCGTCTCCGCGCTGGTCTATGCCAATCGCTTTGTCAGCGTGGTGCTTACGCTGCTGGCCGGCGCCGTTTCCACGGCCATCGTTCCCTACTTTTCGCGCATGATCGCCCACCGCGACTGGGCCGGTTGCCGCCACACGCTTCGCACCTGGGTCCGGCTCACCGCACTCGTCTCGGTTCCCGTCGCGGTCGCTGCTCATCGCCAGCGCGCGCCCGCTGGTTCGCATCGCCTTTCAGCATGGCCAGTTCGGCCCGCGCGATACCGCCGTCGTGGCGCTCGGTGCTCGGCCATGTACGCCATCCAGATTCCGTTTTTTGTCACCAGCCGCGTCTACTACCGCTTTCTGGTCGCCATGCGCCGCACCGATCTGATCCTTTACTGCGGCATCCTCAACCTCGGCCTCGACATTGTGCTCAATCTCGTGCTCATGCACTGGTTCGGCGTGGCCGGAATCGCGCTCGCTACTTCGCTCTGGACCGTCAGCACGTTTTTCTATCTCTGGTACTGGAGCCGGAAGCTTCTGGCACGAGCGGCCGCAATGGAGGCGCCGCAATGATTCCAGTCCCGGCCGCAATATCTTCTCCGCTTCGACGATCTCTGCCCGACCGTCTCTCGCGAGCGCTGGCGGCGCTTCCGATCCCTCATCGAAGAGTTTCAGTCTGCAGCCGATTCTTGCCGTCGTTCCCGAAAACCGCGACCCCGAACTCAGAGTCTCGCCGCCCGACCCCGCCTTCTGGGACCAGATGCGCGCTCTCGAATCCGCCGGGGCCGCGATTGGCCTGCACGGCTACCGTCATCTCTGCCACAGCCGTGGCCGCAGCCTGCTCGGCCTCGCACCGCACTTCGGAGTTCGCCGGCGTCGCCCGCCGATACGCAGCGCGCATGGATCCGTGACGGGCTGCGCATTCTGCGCAGCCACGGGCCTCAACCCGAGAATCTGGGTCGCGCCGCGTCACGGCTTCGATGCGCAATACGCTCGCGCGTCTCCGCGCGGAAGGAATTCACCTGCTGTCCGATGGCTTTGCGCGCAGGCCACTTCTGCCGCGGCGGCATTACCTGGATTCCGCAGCAGCTTTGGGGCCCCGTCGAGAAGCGAAAGGGTCTCTGGACCATCTGCATCCACTCCAACACCGCAACTGACGCAGACATTGAACGACCATGCGCGCTTTCTGGCCGCCCATGCGGCTCAATTCACCTCCGTCGATCGTGTACTCTTCCGGTTTCAGCCCGCCACCTTGACCCTGCCTGAGCGCCTTCAGGCTGAAGCGGCGCTCTGGCGTCTCAAATCCTCGCAGACGGTTGGGCGAATCCGCCGCCGTGCACTCTTCCGATCGAGCAATTCAGCGTAAAGCTGCTCCCACCGGTCGAGCACGGTTTCCATGCTGAAGCGCTCGCGCACCATCCTGCACGCGCGTTCACCCATGGCGCGCCGCTCTTCGGCTGGCGCGTGCATCAGCTTAGCCATTGCTTGCGCCAGCGCGTTCGCATCGCCCGCAGGCGCCAGCCATCCTGTCTCTCCGTTCACAATCGCCTCGCGCGTGCCGGGGACATCGGTGGCGACGGCGGGCAAGCCGCAAGCGCCTGCCTCCAGCAGCACCATCGGCAGGCCCTCGTAGCGCGACGACAGCACGAATCCATCCGCGGCCTGCATCCAGCGCCGCACATTCGGCTCGAAGCCGAGAAAACGCACGCGCCGCCCCAAGCCGAGCCGCGCGGATAGCTGCACCAGTTCGGCTTGGAGCGGCCCCGTGCCCACAATCAGAAGCCGCGCCGTCGCAGGCGCACCCGCAAAGCGCGTTCAGCAGTGTCGGATAGTCCTTCACTGGTTCCAGCCGCCCCGCGGCCAGCCACAAGAACTCGTCGCCCAGATCCAAGTTCTCTGCGCGCAGCGGTTCGCGCCCCTGCATCCGGCCGCCAGGCGTCCACTTCGATCCCGTTCCCGAGCACGGTCAGTTTTTTTTCGCTCACCATCCCTGCGGCAAGATGAGATTCCGCCGTGGCCTGGCTCACCGCCGTTACGTGGTCCGCTAGCCAGCTACTCGAGCGATAACCGGCCCGCCGCCCCATCGTTCCGGTGTGCGAACTGTGCAGTGTGTCGATGACCACCGGGGCAGGAGCCACGAGACGCGACCACCGTGCCAGCCACGCGGCGTGCGGCAGGTGCGCGTGCACCACGTTGGGCCGCTCGCGCCAGAGCCATCGATGAAAGCGAATCCATCCCCGCGGATCCGCAAAGCCCCTTGCGCATTTCCAGGCTGACGAATTGAACGCCTGCGCTCCGCAATTCATTGGCCGCCGCGCCGCCGCAGCCGGAAAGCGCCACCACGCTCACCCGCCAGCCGCGCCGGCCCAGCCCCTTCGCCAGCAGCATCGCCTGCCGTTCGGCGCCGCCAATGCGGTCCACGCCGGGAATCGCAATCGCAACGTGGCTCACCTTGGCCTCCGCGCATGCGCCACATGCGCCACTTGAGACACATGAGCATCGATCAGTTCCTCATACGCCTCGATGGCATGTGCGAACCCGAACTCATTCGATGCCCAAAGTCTCTGGTGATCGAATCCGCCTGCCCGCCGGCGCCCGCGGAAATTGGGGAGAAGCGGAAGCGCGAAGGCAACCAGTGATCGTGCGAACGCAAGACTGAACCAGCAACGGAACACGAATCCCTCCAGTGACGCAGTTGGCGCGTTCCGAGCCCAGGCGGGTCTCGGTGCGCTCACAGCGGTTCCACGATTGCCGTACCCGGAACCTGCGCTGGCTTGAGAGGCGCTCGCTCACGGGCGAATGCCGCCTCTACTGGCCGCAGGAATTGGAACATGCATACTGGAACTGCTTTGGTGGGAGCTTGCTCGACGCTGTGGGGCGGTGCTCGAAAAATGAAGCCGGGATTTGAGTGGCCGGCACGCCCGATACCTGTTCGTCTGAGCGAGTTTCCCATTCAACAACGCAAGGATGCCCTTGGAAATGGGCTCTTGGCTGGAGGTGGAAGAAACGTTACTGTAAGGAAACAACTTTGCCGAAAAAATGTCAAGAGGTTAAATTTTAATCGGAAAAGCAGGCCATTATTACGGTTCTCCAACTGGAGTAGAGCGCAGCTGCAACCTTTGCGGGGCGTTTTCCTTGAGACCCCCATTGCACGCCCCACCGCTCTCCTGGCACCGTGGCTAGGGCAATTTGGAGCGTGAGGTTCGTCCCCATCGTAGCCGTCGGCACTCCGCACAAGCACAGCACTGCTGGGAGTGTGGCTTCTCTGCTGATTTCGCCGCAGGGAATCGCAAGCGCCTAGCGGCTGCGCACCTTCGAGAGCAGGCGCAGCATCTCCAGGTACAGCCACACCAGCGTCACCATGATGCCGAAGGCCGCGTACCACTCCATGTACTTGGGAACGCCTTGACTCACGCCCTGCTCCACAAAGTCGAAATCGAGCACAAGATTAAGCGCGGCGATGGCGCACACGAAGAGGCTGAAGCCAATGCCGATGAGTCCGGATCCGTAGACGGAACTGAAAAGCGTGATGTGAAAGAAACCAAGCAGCATGGTGCAGGAAATAGAAGAGCATGATGCCGCCCGTGGCCGCCACCACGCCGAGGCGAAACTTCTGCGTCACCTTGATCAGTCCCGACCTATAGGCGAGCAGCAGCACGAAGCAGCGTGCCGAACGTCAGGCCCACGGCCTCCAGGGCAATGCCGGGATAGCGCAGTTCGAACACAGCAGACAGTCCGCCCAGCACAAGGCCTTCGAGCAGCGCGTAGATCGGCGCCGTCACCGGCGACCACGTCTTCTTGAAGATGGTGACGAAGGCAAAAATCAGGCCGCCAAACGCGCCGATCATGATCGCCGGGCCAACGGTGCTCAAGTCGCGCGTCTGCATGAACGAATTCCACGTCCAGGCCGCCGTGGCCATGGCGCACAGCAGCAGAATGCCGGTCTTGTTCATCGTGCCGCTCAAGGTCATGCGCGCCGAGGCGTCCACCAGGCTGCCGCCGTACTGGCTCTGGGCAAGTCGTTGAAAGTGTTCTTTCCAAGGGCAGGATTCGAAGTCTTGATCAGTGCCATGAATTTCTCCGTACTGTGAAGCGGGAGCTTGCCAGGCTCGTCGAAGAGGCTTCGCCCGCTGTCTCCATTGTAAATAGACGAGGGAATACCCGCCGGAGTTTCAAAAGCGCCTTCGCTGCTCAGTCAAACGAGGCTGCATTGTACGCATTCTCGTGGCGCGTCACCGTGGCCATCAGTGTTCTCGATGGCGTCTACGGGCTGGATGCCGCCGCGCGCGCCGTGCGCCATGCAGTTCATCGCCGCCGCCGCGCAGGAAAAATCGAGCTGCCGCTCCAGCGGCCAATCCTTGAGCAATCCGTAGATGAAGCCGGCGTGGAAAATATCGCCCGCGCCGGTCGTGTCGACCACCGGAACGCGATAGGCGGCGCTGTGCAGCAACTGCTTGCCGTCCCAGGCCAGCACGCCGTCCGGTCCCAGAGTCGCCGCGCTCAGCCGGCATCCGTAGCGGGACTGCATCTGGCGCAGCGCGTTTTCCAGATTGCGATCGTCCATCAGGCGGCAGGGAAAATCGCGGCTCACGATCAGGTAATCGATGTTCGCGATCAGCTCATCGACGCCGGGATAAGTCTCGTCCAGATCGGCAATCACGGGAATGCCCGCCGCTCGAGCCCAGCTTGCGGCCAGCGTAGCCGCGGCCGTGTCGTGACCGTCCACGTGCAGCACGCGCGCATTCACGATCCACTCGCGATCCAGCTCCTCGGGCTTGAGCGCCATGCGCTCGTCGCGCTGGCAAAGCACCGTGCGTTCGCCGCCCGCGTCCACCAGGATCAGCGATTGCGGGCTCACGCCGCCGGGCACCTTGATCAGCCGCGCCTCCACGCCTGCGCGGTCGAAGGCCTTCTCGTGCAGTCGCGCCGCATCGTCGTCGCCCAGCTTGCCCACGTAGCGCGTGCGCAATCCCCAGGTCTGGCAGGCAACCACGGTGGTTGCCACCTGCCCGCCCGGCATCACGCTGGCCGCGCGGTACTCCATCTTCGAGCCGCGAGCCGGGTAATCGGTCGCAGCGAATCAGCGTGTCTGTGGCGTTCAGGCCCACGCCTACCACATCGACTTGCGCGCAACTCCGCCATTCAGCACATTGTAATGGCCTTACGAGTGAGCCGGATGTGTCCCGAGATACCGCCGCCCAAAATGCTGTACGCTCAAGAAAGAGTTTTTCTTCCATTCTGGACGACACCCGTGGCTCAACCAATATCCTCGCGTCCGTTTCACCATCCGCAGCCCGGCAGCGCGCTTCATCTGCGGCAGCGTCTCGCTCGAAACGCTCGCCCGGCGCTTCGGCACGCCGCTCTATGTCTACTCGGCCGACCAGATTGCCGAGCGGCTGGAGCTGTTTCAGCGAGGCGCTTCAGCGGGCCGCGGGACCATCCTTGTCTGCTACGCGGTGAAGGCCAACTCCGCGCTGGCGATTCTCAAGCTGCTGGCGGAGCGCGGCGCGGGCTTCGACATCGTCTCCGGCGGCGAACTGGAGCGCGTGCTGGCTGCCGCGCCGAAGCTGCCGGCCGCGTGGTTTTTTCCGGCGTGGGAAAAACGGCGCCGGAGATCGACCTGGCGCTGAAGGCCGGAATTCTCGCAGTTCAACGTGGAGAGCGAAGCGGAGCTGGAGCTGCTGGCCGCGCGCGCGCGCAAGCTCAAGGCCTGCGCGCGTTTCGCGCTGCGCGTGAATCCCGATGTTTTTGCCGAGACGCATCCCTACATCTCCACCGGCCTGCGCGAGCACAAGTTCGGCATCGACATCCGCCGGGCGCTCGCGATCTACAAGAGCGCGGCCGGCAACCGCTGGCTTGAGGCGCACGGCGTCAGCGTTCACATCGGCTCGCAGATTCGCTCTGCGGACCCGTTTGGCGCGGCCATGGAGCGGGTGAGCAAGCTGGTGCGGCAACTCCGGCGCGAAGGCATCGCGCTCAAGGCCGTCGATGCCGGCGGCGGCCTGGGCATTGACTATCACGGCGGCGCTTTCGATGCGGCGGGCAAAGTGGAGCGAATACGCCGCGGCGCTCGAACGCGCGCTGGGCGATTTCGACGGCCGTCTGCTGATCGAGCCGGGCCGGTTCCTGGTGGCGCAGGCCGGCGCGCTGGTGGCGCGCGTGCTCTACGTGAAGCGCAACGGCAAAAAGACCTTCGTGATTACCGACGCGGCCATGAACGACCTGATCCGCCCGGCGCTTTACCAGGCGCATCACGAGATTGTGCCGGTGCGGCCGCGGGCAGGCAAGCCGCGCATCGTCGATGTGGTGGGGCCGGTTTGCGAGTCGGGAGATTTTTTTGCGCGCGACCGCAAGCTCGCGCCCGTCGAGCCTGGCGATCTGGTGGCGCTGCTCGATGCCGGGCGCCTACGGCATGGCGCAAAGCTCGAACTACAACTCGCGCCTGCGACCGGCCGAGGTGCTGGTCGAAGGCGCAAAGGCGCGGCTCATCCGCCGGCGCGAGACCATGGCCGATCTGCTTGCGCCGGAAGATTTGGGCACGAATTGCTGATGGGTTTCGCTTGCGATGCGCAAGGCGTTGCTCACAGACCCGCCCCGTCCTGCTATGGTGTTGCACGGGAGATTTTTCAATGCGGATTATACCGAAGTCGATATGCGCGTTCGCGATTGTGGGGTTGACGCTCGGACTTTGTGCGCGTTCTTATGCCGACCCATTGACAATTAAAACCGTGCAGGGAAAGGTTCACGGCAAGACCATCAACGATGGCAAGGTGAGGGCGTTTCTGGGGCTGCCTTATGCCGCGCCGCCGGTGGGCGACCTGCGCTGGAAGGCGCCGGAGCCGCCGGCCAACTGGAAGGGCGCGCGCGACGCGACGAAGTACGGCGCGCGCTGCGCCCAGGGCAGCCTTTTCGAGGACATGGCCTTCCAGGACAGCGGTCCAAGTGAGGATTGCCTTTTCCTGAATGTCTATGCACCTGCCGACGCGAAGGAAAAGAGCAAGCTGCCGGTGATGTTCTGGATTCATGGCGGAGGCTATGTGGGCGGCGCTGGCTCAGAACCGCGCCACAACGGCGACTTTCTGCCCTTGAAGGGCGTGGTGCTGGTCACCATCAATTACCGGCTGGGGGTCTTCGGCTTTCTGGCGACGAGCGAGCTGGCCAAGGAGGGCGATGGCGCGGCGGGGAACTACGGCCTGCTGGATATGGTCGCCGCGCTGCATTGGGTGAATGCGAATATCGCGAAGTTTGGCGGCGATCCGGACAATGTGACCATCTTCGGCGAGAGCGCAGGGTCCTTTGCGGTGAGCACTCTGATGGCATCGCCGATGGCGCAAGGCCTGTTTGAGAAAGCCATTGGCGAGAGCGGCGCGGCGTTTCCAGGCGCAACCAACCTCGGCGGCGAAACCGTAGAGGAGCAGGCGAAGGAGGGCGACGCGTGGATGGATTTACTTGGCGCGAAATCGCTCAAGGAACTGCGCGCCATGCCGGCCAGCGAGATTCTGGCCGAGGCTGCGAAGAAGGGCGCGCCGAAGTTTGCCCCGGATATCGATGGGAGAGTGCTGACCGAACCCGTACCGAAGACCTATGCCGAGGGCAAGCAGGCGCACGTGCCTTTGCTGGCCGGCTGGAACCGCGATGAAGGCAGCTTTTTGCCCATGCCCGGCATGACTGTGGCGCAATGGAAGGCCATGGCCGAAGACAAATTCAAGGATCGCGCCGGGGAGTTCCTGAAACTTTATCCGGGCAATACCGACGAGGAAGCGCTGCGCTCGTCACTCGACTTTACCGGCGACTCGTTTATTGCTTTTGGAACCTGGAAATGGATTGAGGCGCAGTGCAAGACAGGAGACGAACCCGTTTATCGCTACCACCTTGAACTGCCTGCGCCGCCAAGCAAGTTCAACTCTGCCGCGTTTGCTTTTCACTCCGACGATATCGAATATGTATTTGGCGCCCTGGACACCCGGCCTGGCGCCGTGTGGCGGCCCGAAGACCGCAAGTTGAGCGACGAGATGATGAGTTACTGGACCAACTTCGCCAGGACCGGCGACCCCAACGGCCCGGGATTGCCCGAGTGGCCGCAGTATTGCTCTGACCATGCGCTCATCCATTTGGACTCCACAATTACGTCGGGGACGAGCTCCGATCGCTCGCGTTATGAATTCCTCATGCTGGGGATTCCATCGATGCAAATGTAGTCTTGGCAGGGGAGACGGAGCGCACAAAAAGGACCACCTCGTGGTGGTCCTTTTTGTGCGAGCAGCACTTTCGGATAGCTTATTGGTGGGCGGTGCCTGAGGCCTCTTCAAACCCCGCAACTTGTCCCGACGGAATGGTGTTGACGGGCGGCGGAGCAGCGAAGCTTGAGCCTTTGGCGTTGATTGCCCCGGAATAGTCGGGACCCAGGCCAAGGTTTTTCAGGGCGCGCGCATCCGGCATCAGTTTGGTCTGCCATCCATGGTCGGCCTGGTACTTCTGCATCGCTGCCACGGTGGTTGCGTCCCAATTGCCGGTGGCATCGCCGGTCAGGTAGTGTTCGCGGATCAAGGCCTGCTGAATCTGCGTCGCCCGCTGCGGGTCGATGGCTTGCTGGCCACGCGCCCGGTGCGATGTGTGTTTCGAGTGCGTTAGCTTATGGGAACTGTGGGCGCTGCTGGTCTGGCCGCTCGTCGGAGAGCGGTGCACATGCGACGCCAATGCGGGCGCCGCGACGAGGGTTGCGGAAATCAGGATTGACAGACTTACACGAGATGGAAGCACGCCAGTACCACCTGACAAGGAACAAGTATTTTTATGAACTGCTACTGCAAGTTTAGTCAAAATATCGCAATGTGGCAACGAAAGTCAATCCAGAGTAATGCGTCAGTTTGAATCCGCTTTGGAAGGGCACGACTTCAGTCGTGCCGTAAATGCCGCAAATTGAACGGGCTTCAGCCCTTGAGGGATGCATTCTTCCAAACTGACCCGCTATCTTAAAAAGATACCAATTTGGGAAAAGATGCCAGCCGCTGCCGGTTGCCCCTCCTTGCCGCGTCTTTTCTTTTGCGGCAAGGGTGGGACACCGTCATAAACCCAGCTATTGCAACGTACCGCCCAGCAGGTTGATGCCCGCCTCGGGATGGCGCGGGTCAATCACCTCGAAAACCACATCGTCTCCGGTCTTGAGCTTGCTCACCACGGCATCGAACTGCTCTTTGGTGGCAGTGGGCTGCTTGTTGACGCGCGTGATCACCAGGCCAGACTCTAACCCTTGCAGATCTGCAAATGAGCCCGTACGCACCGAATCGACGAACACGCCGGAGGTATGTATCTTACCCGCCATTTGCGACGGGATATCGCGCACCACGACCCCCAGCTTGGCCTCGCCCGCGCCGCCCCCGCCTTCAGGATTCGATTCGGGCTGCTGGTTGTTAATCTCGGCAAATACCTTGTCGCGGTCGCCAATGGTCACCGTGGTATCTTCCGGCTTGCCGTCGCGTATATAGCCCAGGCGAATGGTCGATCCTGGCGGCCGGCTGGCGATTTCGTTTACCAGGTCGTCGCCGTCTTTTATGTTGCGCCCGTCGATGCTGGTGATGATGTCTTCAGCCTTCAGGCCTGCCTTATCCGCCGGCCCGCCGGGCTGCACCTGCTGCACCAGCACGCCGGCCTTGAACCCGTACACGCGATTGACCGCGCTCGACAGCCCCTCGCGGAACTGGATGCCGATGGAGCCTCGCGTTACCTTGTGGCTGGGGCTGATCAGATCGTTGTAAACCGTTACCACTGTGTTCGATGGCATGGCGAAACCGATCCCCTGGTAACCGGCCGACTGCGTATAAATAGCCGTGTTCACGCCAATCACCTCGCCGTCCATGTTCAGCAGTGGCCCGCCGGAGTTGCCGGGATTAATGGCCGCGTCCGTTTGGATGAAGTGCTGGAACTGGCCGGCAGCGCCCTGGTCGATGGTCCGGTTCTTGGCCGAGACGATGCCTGCAGTGACGGTCTGCGCCAGCGCAAACGGGCTGCCGATGGCCTCAACCCAGTCGCCCACCTGCGTCGAGTCGGAGTTGCCCAGTTTCACCGTCGGCAGCGGGGTGCTTGTGTCGATCTTGATCACCGCCAGGTCGGTGGCCTTGTCCACGCCAATAACGTGCGCCGGACGGCCCAGATCCTGCGTGTCGGGATCGGTCGAGAGCCTGACGTAAATCTTGTCGGCCTTGTCGACTACGTGCTCGTTAGTGATGATGTAACCCTTGGCATCGACAATGAAGCCCGAGCCCAGCGACTCCTGCACCTGGCCGCCATTCTCGCCCTCATCGGGCCCTCCGGGAACCTGGCCGCCGAAGAAGCGGTTGAAAAAGTCCTGGAAGTTGTCCTGTCCCTGCTGATCGTCGTTGTCGTCCGGATTCTGCTGGTTGGGCTGCGTATGAAAATGGAAATTGCGGTGTTTGTTGTCCGACTGCTTGGGCAGAGTCTGGGTGTTGATGTTCACCACCGCCGGCCCCACCTCTTTTGCGATCTTCACAAACTCATTCGGTGGAATCGTCGAGTTCACGACCTTGAGGGGAGTAGCGTCCGCGCTACTTGACTGTGTCTCCTGTCCGCGTACCCCGTGGGCGGCAAACGACCCGGCCACAACTGCGGCAGTAAGCGCGGCCAGCACTACGAATGTCGACGTGAGAGGGCGGGAGCCAAGCCGTTCGAATAGCAATTTCATAGAGTTCAATGACCTCGTGAGGCGCCCGGCCCTGACGGCTGGCCTGTTGATAGCGCTTGTCTCCCCTAGTATAGCCATTTGCACGCCAGTACAGCCTGTACGAAAACCGTGTGGAAATCAACAGGCCGCAGAAATAACTCCATCCCAAGGCGCCTTGTAACAGGGCACAAGCAGGCCGCACACCCAGTGGCTGCGGCGGAGCCATCGCCGCACCTCGACAAGTTAGACGCGGTATCGGGTAAAAGAGCCGCCCATTTGCGCCAGGTGGTGGGAACAAATAGGCGCTACCGCTCCGCTGCCCATTCCAGCATCGCCAGCGTCAGCAGCAGCACCCTCTTCAACCCAAGCTCGCGATCCTTGGCCGAATACCATTCATGAAGCGTGTGCGCCCCGCCGCCCTCGCCACCCGCGCCCATCGACAGGGCCGGCACGCCGAGCGCCAACGGAATGTTGGCGTCGGTCGAACCAAGTCGGAGGTCGGTACGCAGGCCAAGGTGCCGGTCTACTGCACGCACAGCTGCCAGCAGAGGAGAGTCTTCGGCCAGGTTTGCTGCGGGGCGGTCGCCGATCATGGAAATTGCGAACGAAAGCGCCCCGCGTGAGGCCGCGCCCGCAGCCTTGGTTTTTGCGTTGCACTTCTCCACGGCATCTGCAACGGCGCGGCGCAATTCGGCTTCAAGGCGCGCCAGCTGCGCCCCGGCCGTCGATCGGAAATCGACCGTAGCCCGCGCGCTTTCAGGAATCGAATTCACGCTGATGCCACCGCGGATGGTGCCCAGGTTCAGTGTGGTGCGTGGTTCCTCAGGCAGAGCCGTTTCCGCCAGCCGCGCCAATGCCGCGGCAAGCGCGGCAATGGGATTGGGCGTTCCTGCGTCGGTAAAGCTGTGCCCTCCAGGTCCGGTAATGGTGACCTCGTAGCGCCGGCTGCCCAGAGCCTGTGTAACGGCTGCGTCCGCGCCCGCGCCGTCCAATACAATATGCGCGGCAACGCGCCCGGCCAGCCTGCTGTGCTCATAGAAGTGGCGCACGCCGCGCAGGTCGCCCTCGCCTTCTTCGCCCACATTGCCCACCACGGCGAGCGGCGCCGGCAGCTCTACTCCGGCATGAAGCAGCGAATGCATAACAGCCAGCATTCCCGCCACGCCGGCGCCGTTGTCGCAGGCGCCCGGCGCTTGCAGCCGCTCGCCCTCAAGTGCCGGATGAAGCAGCGTGCCAGCCGGAAACACAGTATCGAGATGCGCCGAGAGCAGCACCAGCGGCCCTGTGCTCTCCGGGGGCAATTTCGCGGCGGGCAAAACTCCAACCACGTTGCCCGCGGCGTCAGTCTCCACTCCTCTCAGGCCTGCCTCGGCAAAACGGCAGGCGAGCCACTCTGCACGCGCCTGCTCGCCATAAGGCGGCGCGGGAATCGCCACCAACTCCATCTGCCAGTCCATGATGGTCTTGGGATTTGCGTGCAGCCAGGAGAATGCGGCATGAATCGGCGCTTGCGCGGCCCATGCTGTCACGCGGGCAAATGCCGAGGTTGGGGAAAAAACCGGCATAGCAATGGATTCAGAGTAGCAGGAGAGCGGACGCGCCTCATGATTTATGCAAACGCCTCGCCAGCAGCGAGGCCATATCCCGTCTGCCGTCGGCGATCAGCCCAATGTACACGGTACCGGCACGAATGCGGTATAGAATGCGATACGGCTTGAAGAATATCTGGCGATAGGTCCGATCCCCCTTTGCCAGCAACTCCGGCGGAAATGCGCCGCGCGTGGGAAGCTTTCGCAACTCCAGAGCGGCCCTCACGATACGCCGTGCAACATAGTCGGCGCTCGCTCGAGAATCGCTCTCTGCTATATATGCATGAATGCCGCGCAGATCCTTCCGCGCATCGGCGGTGAAGCGGACGGTGAAGGCCATCAGGATTCGTCGGCCTTTACGCCAAATTCGGCCATCACTTCTTCTATAGGCACTGTCTCACCTGCTTCAATCTGCTTATCCGCCAGCGCCAGAATTTGCATGAGCGCCAGCGTCTGCTGCGACTCGTCGTATGTGCGCACATCCACCAGAACGGCCCGCGCCTCACCATTCTGGGTGATGATGATCGGCTCGCGCTCTTCATTAATCCGGTCCAGGAGTTCCGCGGCGTGGGCTTTTACGTAGCTGATGGGCTTGATCTGGGTGGAATAGCGCATGACGAACCTCCAAAAGTCCTTTATCGGTCTGAATATAGTCTTATTTTGGAATGAAGTAAAGCTCTCTATTTGGCCATGTTCTCTTCGGCCCCAAGCAGAAAATCCCGCTCGTCGTACTCCACCGAATGCAGAAACAACCCACGCGCAGGCGCCGTGGGGCCTGCCGCGGAACGGCTGCGGGCCGCCATGATGCCGGGAATCGCTTCCAGAACAAGCTGGCCGCGGCCCACATCGATCATGGTCCCCGCCAGGTTGCGCACCATGTGATGTAGAAAGCCGTTGCCGCGCACGCGATACACCAACAGTTCGCCGGCCTCGGTCTTGCGCTGCTCCCACGCCGACGACAAAATCGTCCGAATCGTAGTCTGCTCCAGTCGCTGCGCAACCGTCAGTTCCGTGGGCGCCGTTCCTTCGAGCGGGATCCCGTCCAATGCTGCAAGGCGCTCGCGCCGCTCGGGATCGGTCGCGGCAAAGCTCTGGAAATCGTGTTCCCCTTCGAAGAGCCGGGCGCAAGCCTCGAGCGCTTCCAGATCGAGCGCCCAGGGGCAGGCGTAGACGTAGCGAGCCAGAAACGGCGGGCAAATGGCCTCGCGGAAAATCCGGTACTCGTAGGTCTTGGCAACCGCCGAGTGACGCGCATGAAATGTACTTCGTACCGTTCTGGCTTCCGAGATGCGTATTGACGGGGGAAGCGCCCGGTTCAGCGCGCGGTGCAGATTTTCCGGCGGAATCGGCGCGCGCAAAGCGAAGCTGGCCACCTGGGCCAGTGCGTGAACCCCTGCGTCGGTGCGGCCGGAGCCCTGAGGCAACGGCGTTTCGCCGGTGATGCGGCCCAGCGCCGCCTGCAACTCTCCCTGAATCGTTGGCAGGCCGGGCTGCACCTGCCAGCCCTGAAAATCGCTGCCGTCATAGGCCAGGGTCAGCTTCCACGTTTGGAGCTCCGAGCCGGGTTGAGCGCAGTCAGTCACGGGAATCGCTTAGAACAGGGTACTTGACGCGGCAGAATGCGAGTCGCGGAGAGCTGCTCCAGAATCTTTATCTGCGCCCGAATGCGTGAATTCGAGGTGGGGCACTTGGGCTTAATCGGCCGCGGTCGCCTCTTTCTGTGCGGCTTTGGCGTGGTGCCCTGCGTCTGCCGTTGGGATCGCGTCCAAGTCAGTCTTTCCCTCCGCCAGCTGCATCAGGAAATCCTGAGCGGAAAATGGCGGCGCCTCGTTCGTGGTATTGCTGGCGCGCAGCACCTTGCTGGCGCGCACATAGCTGCCGTCAGGCTGCTGCAGGCGAGCCTTCGTCGTATCGGCCAAATAGGCCGGCAAAATCTCGTCGTGGATCCGGGCGATCGCTGCCGCGTCGCGCACAGGGAAGATGACTTCGCAGCGCTCGAATAAGTTGCGCGGCATCCAATCGGCAGAGCCGGTATAGATTTCGTCGTTGCCGCCGTTGGCAAAGTGGAAGATACGCGAGTGCTCAAGGAAACGGCCCACGATGGAGCGCACGCGGATCCGCTTCGACAAACCCTTCACGCCCGGCCGCAGGATGCAAAGCCCGCGAACGATCAGGTCGATCTCTACCCCCGCTTGCGAGGCCTGGTAAAGCGCCTGAATGATCGATGGCTCAAGCAGCGCATTCATCTTGGCCACGATATGGGCCGGCCGCCCGGCCTGCGCGTGTTCCTGTTCGCGGCGAATCAGCCGCAGAAAGCTCTCGGCCATAGTCAGCGGGGCCACCAGCAGCGGGCTGTAGTCGTCGATTTCGGCGTGCGCGGTCAGGTAGTTGAAGACCATGTGCACGCGCTCGCCAATCTGCGGGTCGCTGGTGAGCAGGCTCAGGTCCGTGTAAAAGCGCGCGGTGTCGGGGTTGTAGTTGCCGGTGCCCAGATGGCAATAGCGCCGCGTCTGCCCGTCCTCGTCGCGTCGCACCAGCATGGCCAGCTTGCAATGTGTCTTCAGGCCCACCACGCCGTGAAAGACCTGCACGCCCGCGTCTTCCATGCTGCGCGCCCAGCGAATGTTCGAAGCTTCGTCGAAGCGCGCCATCAGCTCCACCACTACCGTCGCTTCCTTGTTCGCCCCAGCCTCGGTCAGCGCCTTAAACATGGGCGAGTCGTTACTGGTGCGGTAGAGCGTCTGTTTCATGGTCACCACGGCTGGATCCTGCGCGCCCTGCTGGACGAAGTCGACCACCGGATCGTACGAATCGTAGGGATGGTGGAGCAAAATGTCACGATGGCGCAGCTCGTCAAAAATTCCTGTTGACTTGCGGCTCAACAGCAGCGGCTTGGGCGCGAAGGGCGGGAACTTCAGCTCTGGCCGCTGCACGTCGCCGTAAAGAAACATCAGCCGCGAAAGGTTCACAGGGCCTTCCCCGCGAAAAACCTGGGTCCCGTCGAGCTCGAAGTTTACGCGCAGGCGCTCTTCAATCTCAGCGTGGGCGCCGGTCTCGATTTCCAGCCGCACCGCGTCGCCCTTGCGACGGTTGTGCAGCTCCACACGGATGGTCTCGAGCAGCGACCGCGCTTCTTCCTCCTCGAAATACAGGTTGGAATTGCGCGTCACGCGGAACGACGCTGAGGCAAGCACCTCATAGCCGCGATACATGCCGGCCAGGTGCTGCGCGATCAGGTCCTGCAGCAGCAGGTAATCGTAGCGGCCATCGTCGGCGGGCAACCGCACAAAGCGCGGCAGCGCGCGCGGTACCGTCACCACGCCCAGCACCTGGGGGCCGGAACTGCGGCGCTTGGCCCGCAGCAGCAGCGCCAGGCACAGCGCCTTGTTCAGTACGCGCGGAAACGGATGCGCGGGATCGATCGCGATCGGCGTCAGCAGCGGATCGACCTCGCGCTGAAAATAGCCGCGGGCAAAGTCGCGATTATCCTGGCTGAGCTCGTCCCATTCCAGCAATCGAATGCCCTGCTTGCGCAGCTCCGGCAGCAGGTGACCGTTCCAGCAACTGTACTGCGCGGCCACGAAGCTGTGAATCTCGGCAGTAAGCACGGCAAGAGACTCATCGGGGCGCAGGCCGTCGTAGCCGGGCTCGCGGTATCCGTCCTCGATGCGCTGCCTCAGGCCGGCCTGGCGGACCTCAACGTACTCGTCGAGATTCGACCCTGTGATGGCGAGAAATTTCACGCGCTCCAGCAGCGGATTCGCCGCGTCTTCAGCTTCTTCCAGCACGCGCCGGTTGAATTGCATCCAGGAGTGGTCCCGGCCATTGAAAAGCGTTTGTTTTTGTGATGTTTTGGCCATGACTAGTTCTTGCGCCGTGTTGGCAGTCTACCGCTCAGCTCCCGTCGGATGGAGTCTCACTTACATCACCGATGAGGAATACCAGGAGTACTTAAAAATACTGGATTCAGCGCCTTGGTAAAAGGACCGTTGAATCCTGCCCTGCATGTCGGTACGCCTTAGTCAGTGCTTTTCCGTATGCGTCTCCTTTGGCGCGGGGAAGGTGATTATAGGTGGGTCGCCAAAGGTGATGGTGGCATCGACGGAGCGCTTGCGGGCGCCGGAGACGACCTGATTCTCACCAAGAGTGATGGCGCCGTTGGCGATGGAGGCGTCGGCGGTGAAGCGATCGAAGCGTCCCAGCGCCGCTGGAACAGGGTCGGCTTTGGAGGCAGCAGAGGGCTGATTCCCCATGGCTCCGTTGCGCCACTCGAAGTGGAGATCGCCTTTAGCCGAAGCGGCCAGCTCGTTGGCGGAATAGCCGGAGAGCTCGATTTTGCCGTTGCCGCTGAAGCCGCCGCCGGCCCAGCGCAGGCCGAGCAGCGCGCCCACATCCGTGGTGCTGAGTTTTTGGAATTGGCCTTCGAAGGTGTAGGCAGGTTTGTCCTGATCGTTGGCGGGCCTCAACAGAGAACCGGTGGCGTGCACGCGTCCGCCAAGAATGCCGGCATCGAGGCCGCCGATTTCAGCTCCGGTGGGAAGAATGCGAACCGTGGCCAAAACCGCGTGAAACGTGACGGGGCCCAGAACAAGGGAGTCTGCCGTGACGGTCCCCTGGAGCTGCGGCCACGGCGGCGCGGAGGAGGGATGGATGCGGTCAATGAGCGAGGAGAGCAGAGTGCCCTGCTCTTTTGCGCCGAGCAAGGCGGTTTGAAAGGCGGATGCGTCGAGATCGCCGAAGTGTATCTCGAACTGCATCGGGCAGGGCTGCGGCGGAACTTGCTCTGGGCAACTTGGGGTCAGGGTCAAGCTTGCCGTGCCGTTGACCGGGCCGTAGGAGAAGGCGGCCTGTTCCCAGTGGAGGCTGTCGTTGTCGAAGTACAACGTGGCGTCAGCGATTGTCACGTGGTTGGCCAGGTAATCCGCCTTCAGGTTGGCGTCGTGCACGGTGATGGTCCCGCTCAAGGTATCGGCGGCGGCAGTGCCGCTCGCGGCCGGGGACCCGGCCGGCGCTGCAGGGCTGATGGCTGGAGCCGGAGAGAGGTTAATGAGCGGAGTTTCTTCAGCGGGCAGCCAGGGACCCTCGGCGGTTAGGTCGATGGCAATGGAGTCGCCGGCGAGCGATTCGAGGGCCGCGGTTTGCGGAATGCCGGCGGCGTGGGCGATCTGCCGGGCTCGGGCAAAGCTGGCCTGGCCGCGCGCGGCGACCTGATAGCCAGAGAGCGAGAAACGCACCGTGAAGGTCAGTGGTACGGCTCCTCCAGCGGGAATGACGACAACGCCGGCGAGCGCTTGAGGCGAGCCTTGCGGGGCGGCGACCGGCTCCAGAGTCATCTTCGCCGCTTGAATGGGCTGGCTGAGGCCGCCGCCGCTCAGGGCAAGGCCGGTGACGGTCAGGGTGCCGGTGAGCGGGCCGGTTGGCGGTACGTTTGCGCGGCGAGCCGGTGGCGCATGCGCGGGCTGGGCGTCTTTGGCTGGTGCGGCGTAGACGAGTTTGCCGCTGATGGTGCCTGCGGCCTCAAGGTCAGGCTCCAGGCCGCTGCGAATGGTGCGTAGCGCATCGAGCCCGGCGGCCACGGGAATGCGGTCGAGCTCGACGGAGAAGTGCTGCACCGCGTCTTCGCTCAGTTTCTCTCCGGTGAGCCGGATGCGGCCGTCGCCGAGGGGCGAGTCGCAAGCGAGGTTTTCAAAGCTGCGCGCGGTGTAGTGGTAAGTGAATCCGCAGTTGGCGTCGAAGTCGAAGGCCGCAAGAGGTGCGAATTCGGCGCGGTGAACGCCGGTGGCGCGCAGGCGTGTGGCGATCTGGGCAGCATCGGCGCTGCCGTCCAGGTGCAGCTCGCCGGTGAGGTCGCCGCGCCAGCCGGGGTCGGAACCGGTGAGGAGGCGGGCAAGCTGGCCGAGCTGCGCCTGGCGCCAGTCGAGATCGAGATGCACGGGCATCCGATGCAGATCGGGCGCGCGGCGTACCGTGGCCTCCATGCGAACTTCGCCCGTGTCTTCCTGGTAGAGGCTCACGTCGGTCCGAGCCGGTTGACCGCGCAGGCGAATGCGCCATTCGCCCGGATTCTGCTCCCAGGCGGAGAGATCGGCGTTGACGATGGAGAACGGCAGTTTTTCTATGCCATTCTTGAAGTCGATGCGGAAGTTTGTCGCCTCAAGATAGGGTAGCGGGGCGGCGCGGCGCGAGCTGGCGCCGGATGGCGAGCCGGCGCTCGATGCCGAACCGGTCTGCGCGGCCGCAGTGTGGAAGAGCGAGTCGAGGTTCCACTTGCCGGGCGCGGTGCGGACCAGGTTGAGGCTGCCTTCGTCGATGCTGATTTTGCCGATCTCAAGCCGGCCGCGCCACAGCGCCAGCAGCCGGATTGAAGCCACCACCTTGCTGGCGTGGAGAACCGGCTCGGCGCCGTAGGCGGGATCTTCGGCGACGCTTAGATCGGTGAGCACGAAGCCAGGCCAGGGCAGCAGCCGCACTTCAACAGAGGCAAGGCGCACCGGCCTGCCCAGCGATCGGGACATGAGGCTGGTGATTTCGCCTTTGTAACGGCCCACGCTGACCAGCGGAGGCACGACGAGAACAATCACGACAATCGCAATGGCGGCGAGAGCCATCCACAACCGTCTGTGCGATCTTTTGCTGCTCTTGGCGCTGTTTTCCATTGGCTGTTTCGATTTTAGCCGCTGACGCGAGCTTCCAGTTTCTAGCTCCTGGCTTCCAGGCGGCTAGTAGCTAGCGGCTAGTAGCTGCTTTATCACTTCGTCAAATGGAACGTCCGGCTCCAGCGCGTTTCGGTAAAGAAGTGCAGCGCCACGTGGCCCATCCACGCCAGGCGATTGCCGAAACCGCTCTGCTCGTACTCGGATTCCGGCGTCTCGAACGACCAATAGTTGAACAGCGGGCGGCCCACGATATTTTGCCTGGGCACAAAGCCCCAGAAGCGGGAGTCGAGGCTGTCGTGCCGATTGTCGCCCATCATGAAATACAGGCCGGGCGGGACGACGAGGTCGCCGTCGACCACGTGGTTGGGAAAATCGACCGCCCAGCCCTCGGTAGCGCCACCGGGTTGCGGATAGGGCGGCACGGAGGGAAACTCATCGAGGAATTCCTGGTAGTTTTCCTGCGTTGTGGGCTCGGCGTGCGGCTGGGCCTGGGCCACTCCGTTGAGGATAACGATGCCGTCATGCAGGTGGATGCGGTCGCCGGGCACGCCGACGAGGCGTTTGACGAGGAAAAAGTATTGGGGCTGGCCCGAGGCATCCGGCTCGGGCTCGGCGACGGGCTTGATGAAGACCACGATGTCGCCGCGGCGCGGCTCGCGGTAGTGCATCAACGGCATCCACTTCGAGGCCGGAGCGAGCGTGATGCGGTCGACGACAAGATGATCGCCGACGAGGAGGGTTTTTTCCATCGATCCCGAGGGGATGACGAAGTTTTGCGCGAGAAAGGTGAGAATGAACAGGCCTACGACCAGCACCGAACAGATGCTGGCTGCGGCTTCAAGTGGCGTTTCTTCCACCTTGGCGGGAGCTGCTTCAGGGCGGGTTTCAGAGGAGGCCTGGGGTTCTCGCTTATTCTTCGTTGCCATGTTCTCGCTTATTTTTCTTTGTCATTCTGTCGCTCGTTGAGGGTGTGCTTTTTGACGTCTTCAAGCCGGTTTCAGGCTCGAATCAATGGACCACGTGGAAAATGCGGCGCCAGCGCGCGAATCCTGTGAGCCTTTCGGCGAGCTCCTGTTCGTGTCCGAGTCTATCATCCGCAGCTTGTTGCACATCGGTCGTGGAAGGGCGGGTGAGCGAGAAATAGATGACCACCGGGCGGGCCACGATCGCCTGACGCGGCACAAATCCCCAGAAGCGGGAATCCTTGCTGTGATTGCGGTTGTCGCCGAGCACGAAGTACTCGCCAGCAGGCACCGTGAGCTCGCCGTCGCTGGTGAGGCTCTGCATCTGGCGCCACCACTCAGGATCCACCTGCGGGTCGGTGTAGACTTTGCCGGGAAAGTTGTCGCGGTTGAGGTTGGGCGGCGCGGGCTCGAAGGCCGCGTAGGGCTCGTCGAGGGCGACGCCGTTGACGTACAACTGCCCGTCAACCATCCGCAGCCGGTCGCCAGGCATGCCGACCACTCTTTTGATGAGCAAAGGCGGATCGGAGTGACGAAAGACAACGATGTCGCCGCGGGCAACCTTGCGATAAGGCAAAAGCAGGCGCTCAAGGCGGCTTGCTGGAGCATAGACCTGCTTATTAAAGAGAAGAAAATCGCCCACCAGCAGCGTGCGCTCCATGCTTTCAGAGGGAATCAGCAGCGGCTGCATGACAAAGGTGAGCACAAAGAGCGCCACCACCACGGTTCGCAGCAGCGACGCCAGTGCCTGCGGCAAAGTAGGCATGTGAAGGTGCAACCGCTCGTGATGGCCGGGATGCGGAGACGGCGCGGGGGCGGGTGTGCTCATTGAGGAGGCTGCTCCTCTTCCCCGGGGCCGAAATCGAAAGCTGGAGCGGCGTCGGCGCCGGCTGCGGCGGACATCGGATTGTCGAGATTTCGAAGGCGTTCCAATGCGCGGCGCGCGGCATCCTGCTCGGCGTGTTTCTTGGTGCGCCCCATGCCGCGGGCCAGCGGCGTTCCCGGCCCTGCGTCATCGCTTTTGCGCCGGACTTCCACCAGAAATCGCTTGTGGTGGTCGGGGCCGCTCTCGCTCTTGACGCGATACACAGGCGCTCCCGCGCGCGCTGCCTGCAGCCGCTCCTGAAGTGCGGATTTGTAGTTGCCCAGAGCGGCGCCGGAGCGCAGCTCGAGAGCCAATTGCTCGGCGGCCCGGCCCATCACCTGGCTGCGGACAAACGCTCGCACAGGGTCCAGGCCTCCATCGAGAAACAGTGCGCCCATCACTGCTTCCATGGTATTGGATAGCACCGTGCTCTTGCGGCGCAGCCCGCTGCGCTCTTCGCCGCTGCTCAGCCGCAAATGCTTGCCGAGGCCAATCTCTTCGGCCACCTGCGCCATGTGCTCCCGGCTGACCAGTCCGGAGCGCACGCGGGTGAGCTCGCCCTCGTGCCACTCAGGGTGCTCGGCAAACAGCGCCTCGGCCACGGCCAGCCCCAGCACCGCGTCGCCGAGGAACTCCAGGCGCTCATTGTCGGCCGGCACGGCCTGTTTGCCCGGCACCGCCTGTTCGCCCGGCCCCTGTTCGTTCTGGCCTGCTTGCGCGAGCTGGTGGGCAAGGGAGCGGTGAGTGAGGGCGCACACCAGCAGCTCAGGATTCGAGAACCTCGACCCAAGTGCGGCTTCAAGCTCTTTCAGATCGGCTTCCACGCACGCCTCGCCCGATTGCAACCCTTCTTTAGGCATTTTGACGCATTTCGCTCCCCTGCGCTCAATAATGACCACACCCTCTCTGGTGGCGTGGCTACACGTCCTCGCAACAACGTCCAATCGGGAATCATTGCGGATTTGGTTTTGTGTCCTGCGTTTGCGGCGATGGCTTGGCCGCGCTGGAGCTGGGGCTGGGTCCGGGCGCATCGTCGCCGGCATCCTCTTCGCAATCGTGTTCGTGGCCCCGCTGCACGTAGGCAGCCTTCATGCCCCGTTCCGCGGCCAGGCGCGTATCGAGCTGGCCGTCGCGCGCCGCGTAACCCGCCTTGTACTCGGCCAGGGCCTCGTCGCGCTTGCACTCCAAATCGAGCATGCGCCCGAGGTAGATATGCGACCAGGCGAGCAGCCGCTGATCTTTGCTGGTGGCGAGCGTTTTCTGGAAATCGTCGACGGCCTGGTCGGGATGGCCGGTGATCAGATCGACGCGGGCCAGGATGAAGTGGGCGCGCGCGGCGTCGGCTGTGGATGCGATCGTGTCGCTCTGCTTCGCCAGCACCTTTTGCGCCATGGCGCCGGCCGCGGCCACGTCTCCTGAGGCCAGCCGCGCCTCAGCCAGATCGAGCCCGGTGAGCTGGCGCGGTTTGCTGCGCTGCAGCACATCTTCATCGGCCTCTTTGTCGAAGTTGATCTGCCGGGCGCGATGTTCCTGCTGATCTACATCCATGCCGTACACCATCTCGCCGATCGTGTCTTTCAAGCCGGCTGGATCCTTTTCAAACTGGAGCATTTCTTCGTAAAAGTATTGCGTGAGCACGAATCCCTGGCGCATATCGTGCTGGACGGCAGCCCACTTCGCCGCGTCCACCTTCTGCTGGTAGAGCTCGCGCTCATGTTCGTAGCGCGGCAACTGCGAGCGGTCAACACCGGCGGGAATCTTGTACTCGGGAATGCCGGTATCCATGGTGCGCGCTTCGATGGCCTTGATGAGGCACTCGATCGTCAGCGGCACGGTATCGGACCGGAAGCGGAAATCGAGAGGCGCGTCGCGAATCTCTTTGAGGATCGGCTGCTCGCGGTCGATGGCGTTGGATCGCGCGTAGAGCAGCGGATCGATGACGTAGTGCAGGTAGGTGTCGCGCACGTCGCGCATGCGAATCTTGCCGTCGGCCGGAGAAACCACCACGATGTAGTCGGTGCCGTAGATGCGCGCGTTGACCGTGTGCGGCGAGAGCTGCGGCTCGATGACCACAATGAACCTGCGCCCGTCGTAAGTGGAGGCAGGCATCTTGAGGTAGAGGTTGGTGGCGACGATCATCTGCGACAACGGATCGTGCAGCACGTCGGCCTCATCGTCGTAGGTTCGGTGCGCCGCGAGCCAGATGCCGTGCAGGTCAACAGCGGCCACAAACGCGCGGAGAATGGGCACGATCTCCGCTACCTGGGTGGAGTCGGGCGGCATCTCGGTGAGGTCGGCGGTCAGCTCGAGCGCGGGCGGCCCCGTCAGGTAAAGCGACAGCGAAATGTACTGCGCGATGTCGCGCTCGCCGCCGGTCATGCGGTGCTGGGCGATGTAAAGGCAGAGGGCATCGCGCTTGGCGCGCGCGTCCTCGCTGTGGGCCAGCGCTTGATCCATCTCCTCGCGAATGTGCTTGCGCACCACCGCGCTCTCATCGAGGCCTTCGTTGTAGCCGCAGGCATTCAGCGCCGCGGCCATCATGAATACGGGCTCGGAACTGATGAGGGAGATGGTGGGCCCGGCGGGGTCAATGAGTGTCGGCGCCTTTTCCTGCGCGAACATCTGCCCCGAAGATGAGCCCGCCGACGAGCCCGACGACGAGTTTTGCCCGGAGGAGGAGCTGCCGCTGGACTGCGCGCGTGCCGGAGCAGTGGCCAAAACGGCCAGAAGGCACAAAAAAACGGCGAAAAGAAAGGCGGAAGGATGCAATCGGTACTGCGTCATGAGTAAACCCTGCTGCAAGTCTAGTTAGACGCAATGGAGGGGTCAAACGACAGCCAGTAGCGCCGGTCTCCTGACCGGCTGTCGTGCGGGCGTCCACGCCCGCGCGTACGGGTCACACTATCGGTTCGACAACAAAATACCGCATCCGCGCCGCATCCTTTCGCGCTTTTCGCGAAAGGGTGGGATACCTCGACCGCGAACCTGCATCTGCCCCACCTCTCCCGTAGGGAGAGGAAGATAATTGCCCAGGGCAGGGTCCCCACGGACGCGTGGCTTTGAGAGCCGGGGTCCATGTGGTTGGAGAGCGTCAGCCATGGGAACCGGATCGTCCTTTTAGAAAAAAAGCACGCTGCGAAGCCGCGCCAAATGCACCGTGGAACAGCTCATCCGCCAGCGCTCCCAGCATCACAAAAATCACCACAAGCCAATTCTCGAAGATGAATCGCCGTCGATGAGCGACTCGGCGAACTGACACCGACTGATGCGGGGCCATTCTCTCGCCGTGCCCCTCACTGGCTTCCGATCATCGCCGAAGGCAAGCACGGCTACGATCTCGAATACCGGCTGCCCACGGAAGCGCCCTGATCTCCAACATTGTTCTCAAACGCCGCTTCCGGCCTACTTCTTCGCCGGGCGCAGTATCGGCGCCATCCCGACCTGCTCCTCCGCCGTATACGGCGCTCCATAATACGGGAAATCCTTGCGAATGCGCCCGCGGTCGGGAGCAAGTCCATCCGCAATTGGCGTGTTGGTCGCCAGCGTCAAAATCACATCCATCGCATCGTCGCCCAGCGCGCGTCCATTGAAGCTGGCCACTTCAAACGCCGCCGGCGTTCCAAGCTCGTAAGGCAACGTGTCGGGGCAAAGCCGTGCAGCAATCAGCTTCCCGTACTCACCCGGGTCCGTCGCCGAACCGGCATAGGTCGTCATCTTCTCCGCAACATCCGCGATCGACTTCGCGAAGCGCTCCAGATCCTCAGACGGAACCGACGCATTAAATTGTTCTTTAGCCTCCTCGTCGCTCGGGTCGCTCAGGAAAATGTGCGTAACCATAGGCAGGCCCCAACGCGAAACTTGTACCTCCGGCGCATGACCAAAGAGGGAGATCGTCGTCCAAGCATGGATTTTTCCCTTCCCAATCAGTCCGCTCGGCACCTCCAACACAATCGCCGTAACATTCCGCCTCGCAAAGGGATTCTCCTGATGCAGAAGGGCGTCCTCATCGTAGCGCTGGTCCTTATAGAAAGCAGTCATTAATGCGCGGAATCCAGCATTTGCCGCAAATAGGTCTGGAGCAGTCCCAACGTACGCACGAAGATCCGAATCCGTCGCGACCGAACCGGTTTCGCCCTCAACCAGACTCTCTCCGGCGTCACCACGAAGAGCGTCGTCACCCGTCGCCTTCCGCACCACAAAGGGCTGAATGTGAGTATGCCCACTGCCATCTTTGTGCCGTGGTGCACCAAACCTGAACTTGAACGTAACCTCTTCTCTCGCATCTCCGTTCAGGTCGAACCGGAACGCGTAGAGCCCTTCTGGATGAAGCGTATCCGGAACCGATAATCCCACATCCGCATTCACGGTCATCGCCATCACCGTCTTGCCCGAGGGGCCGTCAAATAAATAAAAGTCGCAGACGTTGAGACTCGGATCTTCCCTCGCCAGTTTGGTATCGAAATGATGCGACATACAGAATCTCCTTGAAAAGCATTGGCGATTAGACAACTCGAGTTATGATGACGGACCCGGAGCGTGAATACTCACGCTGTCCAATAGTCCGGCCATTCGTCCTTCGTAACTATCTTCTACGGTCAGCCGCGAAGAACGGCAGCTCCAAAGGGAGCGCCCGTCAGTCCGCCATCCACCACCAGCTCGACCGCGTTGATGTACGACGAATCGTCTGAGGCAAGGAAAAGCACGGCTTTGGCAAGTTCTTCCGGCTCGCCCCAACGGCCAAGTGGAACCGTGGAAGAGAAGAAGTTGGAAAGTTTTTGGGATTCCTCTGCCGTGGCATTGGCGAGCGGCCCGCGCTTCCATATGGGAGTCTCTGTCGCTCCCGGGGCCACCACGTTCACGCGAATCTTGCGCGGTGCAAGGTCGGCGGCGATGGACCGCGCCATCGAGACCAGGCCGCCTTTCGTGGCAGCGTAGGCAGCCGCGCCTGGTTGACCGAGATAACTTTGCACCGATCCGTTGAAGATGATACTGCCGTTGTCGTTCAACAGAGGAGCGGCTGAATTGATAGTAAAGAAAGCACCGTTGAGGTTGGTGTGGACGACCTTCTCGAAGATGGCTTCGTCGGTCGTGCCAGTCGGCGTCCTGCCAGAAATGCCTGCATTGGCGAAGACGACGTCAAGTTTGCCAAAGTCTTTGGCGAGTGCGGCGAAAAGCTTCTTGCGGTCCTCCGCAACCGTAACGTCGGCGCGATAGCCGTGCGCTTTCGATCCCAGCTCGGCGACCGCTTCATCCAGTGTCTGTTGATCGCGACCCGTAATTGCGACTTCCGCGCCTTCTGCAGCGAAAAGGCGGGCAGTGGCCAGGCCGATGCCGCTGTTTCCGCCGGTGATGAGAGCCTTTTTGCCTGTGAGTTTCATGATTCCTCCTTGGATCTCCGATGATGATCGCATCGAAATGCCGCGACACGAGTCGCCTCCTCTAGCTAAGACCCCCGCCACCACCTTTGGCCAACGCACCAAAACATTGGTCGCCGGCATTGCTCACCATTCGCAGCGCCGCTAATGACGATCATGCTGCCCGCTTCAGCTAACCGGCGACGAGCTGCTGCCCGCCGTCGATGTCGTAGGTCGCTCCGGTGAGGGCCGTGTTGCTCATGATGTGTACGGCGAGCGCGGCGACGTCGGCCGGTGAGACGACGCGCCCGATGGGAAGCGTGGCGCGAAGCTGATTGCGCCGGTTGTCGAGCTCATTGCCAAGGAGCGATGCCGACAACGGCGTGTCGACGAAGCCGGCGGCGATGAGGTTGACCCGGATTGGTGCGAGTTCGAACGCAAGGCTGGCGGTGAGGGCGGGCTGCGCAGCGGTGAGAGCCGAGATGAGAGCCATTCCCTTAGCCGTGCGCCGGCCGCCAGTACCACCCATGAAGAGGAGAGTTCCTCCCGGGCGAACCTTGTTTGCGGCGTAACGAGCGACCTGCATCGGCAGAAACAGATGGGCCTCAATTTCGCGGCGCGCCTTTTCAAAATCGAACTCTGCCAGCGGCGCGTAATAGGGCCCTGGTCCAGTAACCAGCACGTGGTCAATGGGAGTGGCCAGTCCGCCGAAGAACTGCGCGAGGCGGTCAAAGTCGGTGGCATCGAAGGCCGCTGTGCTCAGCGCTTCGAGCTCGCTTGCGGCGAGCTGGAGGCGCTCGGGATTCCGGCCGGTGAGGATCACCTTGGCCCCCTCAGCGCGTGCTCGTCGGGCCGTTTCAAGCCCAATACCGGCGCTGCCGCCGATTACAACGACAGTTTGTCCAAGGAGTTCCGGTTCCCTCCGGATGGCAACGGTGTTTGTTGCGGTGCTCATGATACCTCCAGGAGCCCCCGATCAAGAACCTCGACCTCCTGCCGGGAGCGATGAGGTCCTGAGGCGTTGTCGTTTATTGCGGCAAGTCTTCGCCGGACTGCTCCGCCACCATGTAAGCAGCGTACCAGTCTGGCCAGTTCGTGTCGCGCTGCCCAATGCGCTTCTCGTGCTCGCCGTGAGCCGCCTCTGCACGCCGAAACGCACTCGCCAGATCGGCCGCCGATGCGAATGACGTTGCAGTCGAGTCAATGCGACCGGGGAGCCGCGTCGTAATCTCCTGGAACAGCCAGCCGTTGCCGTCCGGGTCACTGAATGAGGCGAACGAGCGGTAGCTGCGATGCTCGGGATCTGGACCCTTCACCCGAATCCGCCCGAACAGGTAGGGCTCGTCCGGGCCGGAGTACACGTCTGCGGCGCCGTGGAACACTTCGCTGACCTCAACACCATGCCGGATCAGCTTCTTGCGCGCAGCCTCGATGTCATCGACGATCAGATACAGGCCCTGGGCCGTGCCGGGAGCCGCCCCGGTAACGTTCTTGCCGAATATGACCGAGCATCCAGAGCCAGGCGGTGTGAACTGAACCACGCGATAGTCCTTGCCGCTGTCGTAGTCGGAGTCGAGCCGCCAACCGATCTTTGCGTAGAACTCCTTCGCGCGGTCGACATTCGAGACGGGAATAATGACGATTTCGAACTTCATGTCGACCTTCGCGACGCTCGCCCCGCTGGCGGCGTCGTTACCTTGGACTTCGTACGTCGCATTTGCCATGTTAATTCCTCCTGTGCGCCGGCGAGGGCGTGAAATGCTCAGTCTCGGAAGCGAATCCAAGGGAATCGGGTTCGCCGATCTCTTTGGTTGGGAGCTCTGCAGTTTGTGACCGTCGTTAAACAAAAAGGACGGGGAGCCGAACACGTACCAGCATATGCAGCGAAACCTGCAAGAGTCACTTAGACGAAGGTACTGGTTGGCACCTTGGTTTTGGCACAACCGTAAAATTTGAGAAAGAGGACAGTGGGAGCTTGGTATTGGCTGTACGGCGAGACATTCTTCGTTAACAGGAATCTTCGTCACGCTCCAACGGCGCGAAAGCTAGATGATTGCCGGTTTTCGATATCAGACCAAATCACTCATTGAGCCCGATTTTGGTGCAGATTTTAGGACTACTCCCCGTAAACTCCCATCCCACCCTCAACCACTCGCCTTCGCCATCCCCCTCATTTCGGCCCTAAAATTTTCCCACCCCCGTTGCATAAAATTTCCCCCTCCCGGCGCACAATCATTTCATGATGCCTTCCGGCGGAGCGCCGTCTGAAAACAGCAATCCTCCGCAACCGGAACCGGCATCCGTGCAAATGTCGCCAAAAGAGTAAAATTCGCGCTCGAAGCCGACCCACAACTCCTTTGGATCGGGGATTCTACAAAATAACCCTTTTGTTATCAACGCGCTGGAGTAAATGATCGGAGATTAAACCGGCGAAAGGAAAGCGCTTAGCTCCAAAAGGGGTATGGGGGGGTGGAGTGACTGAAAGATAAACACCCGCCAGGACGCCAGCGAACCGGTCTATTCCCTATTCCCTACTCCCTGCTCTTACCCCCGCACGGAGACACCGGCGAACGACAGCACCGCCAATCCGCGCACGGGCTGGCCGAAGAAGCGGGCCGGCTCAAAGCGGCTGAACAGGAGCACGTTCTCAACGTGGGAACGGGTTGCGGCGTCGTTCGGTCCGGCAAGAATGCGGAAGTCGTAAACCTCGCCTTGGCCGTTGACGTAGGCCTCGACGACGACCGGGCCCGAAATGGCGCCCATCTCATTGCTGCCCGGAGCGTTGGAGAAATAGAGCAGGCGCGGAGCGGTGGCGTTGCCGAGTGGCTGGTCGGGCGTGGCCTGGGCGGACTGAGGCTGCGCAAACATGGAGATGAGAACGATAACCGTGCCCAACAGCAGCACGGCGCTGCAAAAGCCCGCGCTGGCCTGCAACAGAAACGGCCCCAAGGTATTTTTCCAGGCCAAACCCCAGGCGGCGAAGACAGGCCGGCGGCTACGTGCGCGTTCCTGGCTGAGGGCAACACGAATGCGCAGCGGAAGGTCAACGGGCGCGGCCACCGGACCCAGTTCAGCCAGCGAGGACTGCACAGCACTCAGGGATTTCCACTCGCGGGCGCACTGGCGGCAATCGCGTAGATGCGCGTCGATCTGCTGCATTTCACTTCCGCTCAACCGGCCGTCCAGATAATCCGTAAAGCCCGCCTGTACATGATTGCAGCCGTTCATCGCGCCTCCTCTCCCAGAGACATTTCGATCCCCGTTACCGCCGTGGGCCGCGTGCCTGGTTCAGGCGCGGTAAGCAGCGCCTTTAGATGGGCGCGCCCGCGCACCAGCCGCGACTTCACCGTTCCCAGATTGACGCCCTCGATGGCCGCCACTTCCTCGTACACAAATCCCTCAATATCGCGCAGGATGAGCGTGGTGCGGAAGGGTTCCGGCACCCGGCTCAGCGCCTCCTCGACGCGCGCCCGGTTTTCCTCGTGGACAGCCAAGTCAAAGGGCGATTCGCCCGGATCGACCAGCATGTCTTTTAACCGTACCGTCCTGCCGTTCTCCCCGCCCTCGAGTTCCTGCTCGATGGGGATCTCCTGCTGCTTGTGCCGCATCCACCAGCGCCGCTGATTCGAAGCTTCGCGCAGCGCAATGCGATAAATCCAGGTCCGCAACGACGACTCGCCATGAAAGCTGCCGATTCCACGGAAGATCTTGACGAACACTTCCTGGGTCAAGTCAGCTGCGTCGGCGCGGTCGCGCACGGTGCGTGCCAGCAACGAGTAAATGGGCTGATGGTAGTGTGCAATCAGCCAGCCAAACGCCGTCTCGGAGCCGGCCCTAAGTTCCTCGATGAGAGCCGCCTCGTCCGATTGGAGCGTCAGCGCGCCAGCAAGATTGCCCATGGTGAGGTCCGCCTGCAAGTCCGTACCCTCCCACGTTACCGCAATTCGCCCATCATTTCCATCTGCGCGTACCACACCGAAGGACTCAAGCGCGTATTGACGGGCCCTCATCCCCGGCTGGGGCGTCTGTTTTCTGCTACATAGCGCGCGGCAAGCGCCACTGGTTCGCCGCCTGAAAGCCCACGCACCTACAGTCTTAGACACCGTGAGACTCGGAACTGTTCCCGATCGCTGCCGGCCGTGGTTTTCGCGTCACAGGACAATTTTTTCATGTGCTGAGAAGAGATAGCGCATCCGCCTCGCCGCCAGTGCAAATAACGCCAGGGCAGCTAACATGGAAGGCGGGAGAAGACAACCATGTTTACCGCACAACCGATCGGATTTATTCATAGTCCTCACCATGAAACCTCGGCGATTCCCAAGGGCCTGGGCGCCCAGCACGATGCCGAAGGCTCGATTGAGCTGCTGCGCGACTTCGAGCCGGGACTGGCCGACATCGAAGGCTTCTCGCACCTGTTCGTACTGTGGGAGTTCGACCGCGCCTCCGGATTCGATCTGATTGCACATCCGCCTTCCGACGAGGGGCGCGAGCACGGGGTGTTCGCGACACGGTCGCCGCGGCGGCCGAACCCGATCGGCCTCACAGTTGTGGAGCTGCTGGGCCGCGAGGGCGGTTCGCTGCGCGTGCGCGGCGTCGACATGCTGGATGGAACTCCGGTGCTGGACATCAAGCCGTATCTGTCGAGCATTCCGGCCGAGAAGCTGCGGCGAGGATGGCTGACAGAGGCGGAAGAAAGGCAGGAAACAAGGGACCAAGGGAACGAGGGACCAAGCACACCAATTAGCGGATGAACGTCAGGAGTGCGCACCTCTGATCCCCGATCCCTCAGGGGCCAAAGCCCGAGATTTCATAGTGGCCTTTCGGCGCGGCTCAAGCCGTGCCCTTCAAGAATGCCGTATGCAACCGGTTCCAGGACCGGCATTCCTGTTCCCTTGGTCCCTGCCTTTACGGTATGCCGAGAAACTTGTGGGTTTGCAGGCTCAGGCGCCAGGGCGGATGGTCGAGGCAATACCGCACAGCGGCTTGCGTGTTAGCGTCGCGGTTGGGGCCGTCCATGGGCTGCAGGAAGAAGTGGCGGAAGGGCAGGCTCTCGAAGTCTGCGGGGTCGATGCCCGGCTGCGGATAGACCAGCTTAATCTCGTCTCCGCCTCGCTGGCGGAACGCGGAGCCAGCCTTGGGACTGACGCAAAGCCAGTCAATCCCTGGCGGGGCGACGATGGTCCCGTTGGTCTCGGCAGCGATTTCGAATCCTTGCGCGTGAAGGGCCTGGGTCAGCGCCGCGTCAAGTTGCAGCAGAGGTTCGCCGCCGGTGCAAACAACGAATTTCCCCGGACCCCTGTCATCCTGTGCGGAGGTCGCCACGGCGACCGAAGTCGAAAGCCTGCCCTGAGCGAAGATCGCGGCAGCGATCGGAGTCGAACGGGGATCTGCGGTTTCTCCACCGGACACGGAGTCTGCTTCCATATCGCGAGCTCGCGCTGGCCACTTCTCTTTGATCGCCGCAGCCAACTCCTCCGCGGAGGCAAATTTTCCGCCGCCAGGGCCGTTGGTATCGGCAAAATCCGTGTCGCAGAATTTGCAAATAGCCGAGGCGCGATCCGGCTCGCGGCCCGACCACAGATTGCAGCCGGCAAAGCGGCAGAAGACCGCCGCGCGCCCGGTCTGCGCGCCTTCGCCCTGCAGCGTGTAGAAAATTTCTTTGACGGCGTACATAAAGGCAGCATTTAGCTGCTAGCTCCTGGCTTCTAGCTCATCGTGCCGAGGCCCAGGTCGTCAACTCGGCGCCGAGGAAGCCTGAATCTTGGAGTCGGCAGCCGGTAGCTCGAAGAGAGATTAGACAGTGCCTGAAAGCGAAGTTACGTCGAGCCGTTCAGTTGAGGCGTTGGAGCTGCCGGGGACTTGCAACGCCGGCCAGAGAAAAGTAGCGAGAAGCACTGCGAGCGCCTGGCGGATGTCTTGCTCAGCGATGGACGGCGTCTCTTCTGCGGCCTTCTTCGCTACGTGACGGACATAAGCATCGCAAAAGACCATCGACCATTCGGCAGGAATCAATGCAGCCTGCCCGTGACCATCGAGGCATGCGCCCGAAGGAGCAGCGAGATTATCCGCGAAGCGGATGAGCCCATTCGCTGGAGCAAACTTCAACTCATCGGGCAAAGAGCATTCGACTTGCTCGATAAGCTTCATGGCGGCCATTGCGAAATTCTCGGAAACCGCTTCCAAGAGTATGATATCGGCGCTGTCTACTTTAATGCTTTGCCCAACCAATGGGTCCTGGGTGTTTCTCGCCTTCGCGTACGAGATGCTCGCGGCGCGGGCCAGATCGCGATCGACGTCATCCAGGTGTTGCGGGCTCGGAGCCATGCGAGCGTAGTATCGATATCTCGCCAGATAGGAAAGCTCCGCCTCTGACCCCAGAAAATGCTCATATTCATAAAGAAGATCCAACTCCAGTGCCGAGAGCCCTCGCACCCGCGCGAGCGTCGCATACCACTTGAATGCTTTGTGCAGGTACCATCCGTGTGTTTTATACAGACGGTCTCGGCCTGCGTTTTCACCGAAGATATTGAAGCTTAGTTGGTTGAACATTGCGATGTAGTCTTCCCGCTGTTGCGCGATCACGTCGGACCAAAGCAGATTGGCCGATTGCAAGTGCTCATCCAGGGAGTCCTCAGGGAAAAAGGCGAAGTGGGGAGAGTAGCCGCCGTCATGATGGATATTTCCCCGGACAAAACCGGGCTTCATGCCGATCAGAAAGAAGTGAAAGCCGTGCACCGCCTCAGTTCGCCTGTCGATTAGTTGCACTTGGGGCAGCCCTTGCGCATCCTTACCGCCCAATCGCGGATAGAGCCCGAATTTGAGAAGCTCTTCCGTCAGATTCTGCTCCAGGTATGACTTGAAGCCGGAAACATGACCGATATCGGGAGGCAAAAAGATTCGCCAATCGAGATCGCGTATGTAATCCCAATCGACCTGACCCCAGCGGCTGACGCTCAGGCCCATACTTCCGTAAGGGGAAATTGGCGTTTTCCCCACATATTCCAAAAGATGCGGGCTCGTGGAAGCGTGAGCGCGAAGAGTTTCATCGACAACTTTGCGGATCAAAGGGACCAGCGCAACGTCCTGGGAACCTCCGAATCGTTCCTGAGGCAACAGAAAAGGCTCCGCGCCGATAAAGTTGCGGTGCACCCCAACAAGAGGCTCAATCCGCAAACCCTGAAATGACAAGTTCTCTGCTGCGTTTGGGAGAATGAATTCCAGTGCTGCGAGGAGAGCGGGATTTCGGGGGCCAATAGCGCGCAGAATTTCCTCGACGATGGGGGCTTTGCCTTTCGCGGAAATTCGGCGCGTATCCATAGCCTTCCTGTCGAACGGCTACCCAAATTGTAGCCTTCTTACCGCAAAACCAGAGCTAGCTCTCTGATGGTCGCGGCGACTTGAGCGCGCCGGCTAGTAGCTCAAAGGGTCTTCGAGGCCGTTTTCGCGGAAGCCCTTTTGGCGCAGCAAACAGGAGTCGCATTGGCCGCAAGGTGCACCCGCGAGCGAGGGATCGTAGCAACTGCTGGTAAGCGCGTAGTCCACCCCAAGCTCGATTCCTTTGGCGATGATCTGCGCTTTGGTGAGGGCGATGAGCGGCGTGTGAATCTTGAGACTCTGGCGGCCTTCGACGCCGGCTTTCGTCGCGAGATTCGCCATCCTCTCAAACGCTGCGATGTATTCGGGGCGGCAATCGGGATAGCCGGAGTAGTCCAGCGCGTTGACGCCGAGAAAGATATCGCTCGCGCCGAGCACCTCGGCCCAGGCGAGCGCAAAGGCGAGAAAGATGGTGTTCCGCGCGGGGACGTAAGTGATGGGGATGCCGTGAGACATTTCATCGGGCGCGCGTCCTTTAGGGACGGCGATGTCGGCCGTGAGCGCGGAGCCGCCGAAGGCGCGCAGATCGATGGCCGCGATGCGATGCTCAACGACACCCATGGATGCGGCGACGCGTTTGGCGGCTTCGAGCTCGAATGCATGGCGCTGGCCGTAGGAGAATGAGAGCGCGTACGGCTTGTAGCCCTCGGATTTGGCGATGGCGAGAACGGTAGCCGAGTCGAGGCCCCCGCTGAGGAGAACGACGGCGCGTTTCGGTGTGTCATCCATCGCGTTAATCTCAGCTACTTGAGGTCTGTGCCGCCCTTGCCGATATCCATCGATGGCGGGATGGGATTGCCCTCGTCGATGTAGGCCTCGATGCACTGGTCGAGCGTGCCCTTGGCTTCGAGGATGAATTCGACGGCGTCGCGGGCAGCGCCGTAGCCGCCAGAATTGGGCGTGACGTAATGCGCCTCGGCCTTCACCTGCTTGCGCGCGTTGGCCACGGCCACGGCGAAGCCGACCTTGCGCATGGGCGGCAGGTCGATGACGTCGTCGCCCACGTAGCAGATCTCTTCGAGAGTGACGCCTTCCTTCTCGACGATCTCGCGGATGGCCTGCATCTTGAAGGCGCAACCCTGGTAGACGAATTCGAGTTTCAGGTCGCGTGCGCGTGTGGCCACGGTCTCGCTGATGCGCCTGGTAATGATGCCGCATTTTAGGCCGCCGAGCCGGGCGAGCGAGATGGAAGTGCCGTCGTGCGCGCTGTAGCCCTTGGCTTCGACCATGGTGGTCGAGTTCACGCTGGAGCCCATCGTTTCCTTGCTGCGAATCTCATCCAAAAGTCTGCCGTCCGCAGCACCAGCCCCCGGAACGAGCCAGATGGTGCCGTCGGTCCATACGCCATCGACATCGAAGAGAACGATTTTGATTTTGCGGGCGCGGTCTTGCGCGGAGAGAGCCATGGATTGATTGTAGCGGGGCTAGCGGTGCTAGTAGAGTTAGCGGTGCGAGCAAGCGGGTTACAGCTATTGGCCGCCGGCGGGCTGCGTTACGGGCGTGGTCGCGGGAGCTGCAGGCGCTGCGGGAGCTGCAGGCGGTTCGCGCACCAGTACCGCGAAGCGCGGAAAGGCAAAGCTGCCGGCGGCATCGTCGATCACGTTCAATTGGCAAATGTACTGGCCCGGTTTGAGCTGGTCCAGCGGCACGTCGAGCTCTATTGCTACCGCGCCGCGCCCTGCGACGTTGATGGCCCTGGCCTGCACGATCGGCGTTTCGTAAACCTTGGTTGAGCCCTGAATCAGTTCGAGGCTGCTCATCAGGTTGAGTTGCGGCGCGGCGCCCTTGGCTCCGCCGGCGGCCTTTTCGTACGCTGGCTCGTAAACCTCATAGAGCAGATACATGTGCTGGTCCTGGCGGAAGACGTGGCTGATATTGGGCACGTACTCCTGGCCATTGTGCACCAGGGGATCCTGCTGTTTGCTCGCGCTCCGCTGCGAGGCGAGCAGAATGGAACTCATCTTGAGCGGGGCCTTCTTGAGATCGGGCAGCGTGACATCGGCGATGAACGAACCCATGTGGCCGGTCTGATTTTCCCGCACTACAAACTTGATCTGATATTTGCCTGGCGGCAGATCGAAGCTGGTAGTGTACTGGATATTTTTCTGCCGCGCATTGAGCGACGCATCGAGCTTGAGCGGGACGGTTTGGCGCACGCGGCCGACGGGGCGCTTATTCTCGTCGATGACGGCGCCGATAATGTCGAGCGTGGCTTTATCCTTGTCGCCGCCCTTGACGAAGGGAACTTGCGAGCCGGGCACTACGAGCGAAACCGGCATGTAAAAGCGGTTGGCGTCGAGGCGGAAGTACATGGCGTCCATGTAGACAGCCATGTCGGTGGCGGGCAGATCGCTGGCCAGTTGATCCTCCAATTCCTGCTCGCGGTCTTCCTTGCCGGAGTGTTTGTAGTCGGCGGGCGCGTAGTAGCCGGGGCGGTACTCGAGCTTGATGCCGGGACGGTCGATCTTGACGGTGAGCTTGCGGTATTTGCCGTCGCGCGCGAGGTTAGTGGAGTGGAACCCGATGGCGTAGTAAGCCGAAGAATCGGCCTGGACTTTGGCGAAGGCGGGCGCGAAGTCGTTGGAGTCAAAGAAGGCCGTTCCGCCGGTGTCGGTTGAGAGCGTGGCCATCACTTCCTGCGTGGCGAAGTTCTGCTGCATGTTGTTCATCAGCGCACCGCCGTTGAAGCCGCCCTGGCCCCGCAAACTTCCTGTCGACGCGTTGCCCAGCGGTCCGATGGCCTCGAGGCCGCGCGTGTCCACGCTGTAGATGGCGAGGTCGGCGCGTACGGCGGAATTGATTGCGGAGCGCAGAGAAGCTTCGTTCTCGATGCCGTCGCGCGAGATGCCGCCGGAGAAGTAGAGCAGCGACTTTTTCTGGCCGATCCTTTCCAGGGACTTGGAGACGGCGCGCAGGGCGAAGAGCTCGCGGTCGGTGTTGAGGTCGTTGTACTCGCTCTCGTCGGGCGTATAGCCGGTGGTGTCTTCCACCTGGTTTGAATTGGCGTTGGCGCCCTGAGCGAAGCCCTGGCCCTCGGTGCCGTTGTAAGCGCCCACTTCGTTGATGAGCGCGTTTTTGTCGGCGGTAAAGTCCTGGTCCACGCTGAGCGTGTCACCGAGAGATACCAGAGCGACGAGATCGGCGGCCTGCATTTTGCTGCGCAGGAAGGTCTGCGCCGCGTCCACAGCACGCTCCAGGTCCTCGGGCTGCATCGAGGTGAGGTCGAAGAACATCACAATCAATCTGTGATTGCGCAGCTCCTCGGGCTTCGCGACGACCACGGCTTTGTTGCCGTTGCTGGTGGGGCCGGCAGCGAGACCGCTCACGGTGGCTTCGTTGAGCGGCGCGGCCATGTCGACGCTTTCGAAGTCGAAGGTGTCGATGGTTTGCTGTTTGCCGTTTTCGAAGATTTTAAAGTCGCTTTGCTTGAGGCCCTTCACGATTTCGCCGGTATTGGCGTCGCGCGCGACGACGTTGGTCAGGACCAGATCGGCGTTAGCCTTAAGCCTGAAGCCGCCCTGCGGCGTGGAAGAGACTTGTGCGGGAGCCTGCGCGGGGAGGGGCTGCGCGCCCGGAGCGCCGAACGCCAGCAGCGCCAGTATTGCCCCCATCCGCTGCAACAAGCCTTTCATCGGTCTCCTTCCGCTCTTTGGCGTGTTGACCCGCTAATAAAAATACCGCGCCAACTCGCCAACCTGCGAAGTCGCGAAGCGGCGCTTTGGTGTTAACCCGCTAAAAAACAAATACCGCGCCAACTCGCCAACCTGCGAAGTCGCGAAGCGACGCCAGCCTGCGAAGTTCCAAACAACGTATTTCATCCGTCGCAGGTCCGCACCGCCGATGCCCCGTTGACTCGCTATATCGCTGACTCATCCGTTTTCTAACTCCGCTAACTACGCTAGCTCCGCTGTTTTCAAAATCTGAATCGCGCCATAAACTGAAACGTCCGCATCTGGCCTACCGAAGTAACTTCGCCGAATTGCGGCGCGCCGTAAGTTGTGCTCACGCCCGAGTACTGCACGGTGTTAAAGACGTTGTTGATGGTGGCGCGAATCTCCATGCTGCGCGTTTCGCCCAGTTGCATGGTCTTGGAGAGCGCCATATTGTTCGAGACTGTACCCGGCCCCTCGATTGAGTTGCGTGGGGCGTTGCCGAAGTAATCGCAAAATCCAGAGGTGTTCGAAGGAGGCTCATACGCTGCGGTGTTGAACCATTGGCGGAGCCCTCCGCCGCCGGCTTTGACCGAAGCGCCGGTGAGATTGGGCCGAAGCGCGCCTGCATTGCCGCACTCAACACCTTGAGCCGTCGGCTCAAAACCGGGCGAGAGCCACGAGCCGGTGGCGAATTGAAAAGCGCCCGAGACCGAAAAGCCCTCAAGGATGTGGGAGCCTACACCCGTGGTGACCCAGAATTTGTCCTGGCCGAAGGGCAGCTCGAAGAGATAGGTGCCGCTGACCTGGTGGCGAATGTCGAGGCCCGAGTGCCCTTCTTGCGCTGCCAGATCCTGCCAGTTCTGCACAACCGAACCCGAACTGCCGTTGACGCCCGAGGCGTCGTCGATGGCGTGGCCGTATTGGTAGTTGGCGCCCAGGGCGATGCCTTTGGAAAGGCGCTTGTTCACGCGCACCGTCGCCTGGTTCATTTTGTAATACGCCTCTGCTTCGTCGTAGTTGAAAACAATAGGCTGGTTGTTGTTGAGCGCGTTAGGCGGATCGGTGCACCCGATGGCGGTGGGGCTGGTGCATTGGCTGGTGGGGACAGCGCGCGGCGCAAGTTTGACGTCGAGGTGGTTCGAGCGCGCGCCGTTGTAGCCGACGTTCAATACGATACCCAGAGGCAGCGACTTCTGGATGTCGAGGTTCCACGCCATGACGTAAGGCAGCCCGTAGTGCGGATTGAGCGCGTAGTTGCCGACCGTCTGAGGCGCGGGAAATCCGTTGGCCAGCGTGAAGCAGGTTCCAGTGATCGCGCAGGCCGAGGAAGCGGTGTTGCCGTTAGCTTCTTCGTTTGTCTGCTCGTTGGTGAAGGGCGGCTGGTGAGCCATGGTAGTGGCGAAGGTGGCGTACTCGCCCACGGTGTAGTTGGTGCCGAAGCCGGCACGCACTACGGTGCTCTTCACCTTGGGCACGCGCCATGCGAGTCCTACGCGAGGCTGGAAAGCTTTATGCCACGGGAAGACGAGCGATGCGGGGAAATGCTGCCTGCTCACCGGGCCCACGCCGCCGCCGTTCACTTCGCCTTCCTGCGTAAACAGAACGTCCGGATTCGTATCAACCATAGCCAGGCGGCCGTATTTCTCGGTGTAGGGAGCGAAAAATTCCCAGCGGACACCGTAGTTGAGCGTGAGCGAAGGCAGCACGCGCCAATCGTCCATGGCATAGGCGTCGTAGACATTGTCGCGCAGGTAGCTCTTGGCCAGCGAAGAGTTAAGGGTGGTCGACTGCGGCAGGCCAAGGAGAAAATCGGCGATCGAACTGCCAGTGCCGGCAACCGGCTGAGGACCATTCGCGGTATTCACAAACTCCTCAGTGAAAAGCCCGGTAAAGGCAAAGTTGCCGGTGGCGTTGGAGCCGGCAAGGAAGTCGCGGTGAACGCGGCGATAGTCGCCGCCGTAGCGCATGTTGTGCTTGCCGTGGATCCAACTCAGGACCTCGGAGAAGGAGATGGTTTGCGAGATGGAGAAGCTGGGCTGGGTTTCGCTCAGGCCCTCGATGCCGTTGCTGAGCGAGATCTGCGGCACGCCGTAGTTGAGGGGAACGTCGTTGGGCACGTCGACGCCGTCGAGCCCGGCGGGATTGTCGGAAGTGTTGGTGAACAAGTTGATGGTGTGCGCGTTGCTGCGGTTCCAGCTCGAATTGAAGATGTTGGTAACGCGATGATAGCCGACTGTGTAGCCGGCCTGGAGCGAGTAGGAGTTGGATGCGCTTTTGCCGCCCAACTGCGGGAACAGGTTTACCAGGTCGGAGGCCGAGTGCGACTGGTTGTAGTTGAGATTCATGCTCTGGCGCAGGCCCTGATTCTGCGACCCGCCGCGCCTTCCGCCGCCGCCGAATCCTCCGCGGCCGCCGGATTGCATGGCATTGGCGCCGAAGCTGCGGTTGTAACGGATGCCGGCATTGGTTGTGTTGGATTGCGCCGTAGTGAGCAGGTGGTAGTTGTTGTTGAGGTCGCTGCTGGGAGGGAGGTTTAGCGAGGGGTAGTAGCTCATCAACGCAGTCGCCTGCTGCGAGATCCGCAAAGGAGGAATCACGTTCAGCCTGCCCAGATATGCGAATTGATTTCCGGTGGTCGGATCGTAGATGGGAGCCTGCCCGGTAAAGTCGCCCGCGCGTTCGTTATAGGTTCCGTTGGTGCCGTCCGTGGGAACATTGGCGTAGAAATCATCGGGCGTGGACGAGCGCGTGCCCGAGAGCGTGAGGAAGACCGTGTCTTTGCCGCTGGGCTTGGTGAGGTGCGGAATATACGGCGCGCTCATGAACGAAAGCGTGAAGCGATTGGTTCCGTTGGACGGCTGGTTCTGCTGCTGACCCTGCAATGCAAACGGCTGCGCATTGAAGAGGGAGTTGGTTCCGTTCCAGGCAATGACGCCGTGAGGCTGGCCGGGATTGAAGTTGCGGAAGTTGCCGCGCCCTCCGCCTCCGCCGCCTCGCCCGCCAAAGCCACCACCGCCACCACCACCGAAACCACCACCTCCGCCAAAACCCCCTCCGCCGAAGGCTTCACCAAATCCTCCGCCACCGCCATATCCGCCGAACAAACCGCCTTGGCCGGCGAATGCGCCTTGCTCACCCTGTCCGCCCGGCCCGTTTTGACTTCCCTGGCCACCCAATCCGCCCTGTACCTGGATCGTCTGCAAGGCATCGCGCAGCCGGTCAGGATCGACACCGGCAAAGGCGCTGACTTGACCTGCCTGGCCGGTGATGGCGACCGATTCGTCGCCGAAATCCGAGTTGTTGGCGATGGAGGGCAAGGCGGCGCCGCTTGCGCCCTCCCTGCCCGCCCCGGTGTCAGTGTCGGCAGTGAGCGCGTTTATGAGGCTCAGGTTCTCGGGCGCGTTGCCCGCCAGTTGGCGGAGGGCTGCTGCCGTATTGCCCTGCTGGGCGGTCTGGCGCGCCTCCTGCTGCTCCTGCTCGACTGCGCGCGAGGCCAGGATGAGCTCGAAGTTAACCATCTGATCGTGGCTGGTAGCGTTGAGCACCGCCTCCTGCGAGCCCTGCGCGAAGGCAGCGAACTGCGTGCGGACGACATAGCGGCCATTCTGCGGAATGTTGAGGGTCCACGCGCCGGTAATGTCGCTGGTGGTGGAGTAGCGCTTGCCCGTTAGGGTGTTTTGCGCGGTGACGGTGACGCCGGGCAGAGGGATGTTGCCGCTTTTGACCGTGCCGTGGAGTTTGCCGCCTGCTGCTTGACCGGATGGGTGAGCGGCGGGCGCGAGCTGGCCTGCAGCGGGTTGAACCGGCTGAGTGGCCGCAGGCGCTGGAACAGCTGTTTCTGGAGCGGCGGACTGTGGAGCGGCAGTTGGGGCGGTTGGAGCCGGCACGGGCGCGCCAGCCGGGACCTGGGCCCAGACCGCCAGACAACCAGCAAAAACGGCTCCCGCCGCTCCTGCACGCCTGATTGCTGCCTGCTGCATTCGCGCTAACCGGCCTTTCGCGCCTGTACTCAGTCTGACGGCCTGAGCGTGCTGAAAGTTTACGGGGCTGGCTCGCACAGGTCCAGCGGCGGCGCATAGCGGATTGTGGGACGCGCTGAAATTTTGCACTTGCAATCTCTGCTGCCGCGTGTTAACTCTTAAGCTAATAGTTTCCTGATTGATACCACACCGGTAAACTTACGCACGCATTGGAGCAGGATGAGAATGGGCATGAAGATCGGCACGACAATTCGCTCATACCGTTTACAGAAGGGGTTGTCGCAAGGGGACATCGAAAAGAAAACAGGCCTGCTCCGCTGCTATCTGTCGCGAGTGGAAAACGGCCACACCGTGCCCTCGCTCGACACGCTGGCTAAGATTGCCAACTCCATGGACCTGCCGATCGCGCAGTTCTTCGCCAGTGACACGCTGGCGCGACAACTGAACGCGCCAAATCTTACCGACGACGAGCTGCGCTTCCTGACGCAGCTCCGGCGCTACTCCTCAAACCTGAACGACAGCGACCGCAAGCTGCTGCTGGCCATGGTGAAGAAGTTCGCAGCGACGGCGACGCGATAGTGGGTTTCGCGGGGGAACAAGGGACAGAAGGAACAAGAGTGCAGGGAACGAGCTCCCCAGCTTCAGGTCAGCCCCGCGGCGGCAATTGCGCCAGATAGAACCCGAACAGCACCAGCAGCAACACCACCATGAAAACCGCCAGGCGCATGCGCGTTTGAAACTCACTGCGCGGCGAGCCGATGCGCGGCACCAGCGGAACGGCGAAAAGCAGTCCGCAAAGAAAACCGCCGATGTGGGCGGAGTTATCGATTTCAACACCGGTGAACCCGCTGCCAAAATTTAAGGAGAGGCCGATGACGAGATTGATGGCGGCGAAATAAATCACGGATTTGCGCAGCCGTCGTACTTCGTGAGGCGGCACGGGCAGCCGATGCGACTTGAGCAGGATAATTAACGCTCCGGCGATGCCGAAGACGGCTCCCGACGCCCCGGCGCCGGCCTGAAAGAATGGCGCGCCAGAGGCATCGTGCAGCGGCCGCACCCAGTTCCAGAAAGTGGAAAGCAGATTGCCTGCGGCGCCGGTGAGGATGTAAACCGCGAACAAGCCGAATGAGCCCATCAACGGCTCCGCCAGCAACCCCAGATTCCACAGGCACCACATGTTTGTGGCCAGGTGAAGAATGCCCACGTGAACGAACATGGCGGTGACAATTCGCCACCATTCGCCATTGATCAGAACATTGTTGGGCCGGTCGGCGCCCCAGAACATCAATTGGTCGAGTGTGGGCATCCAGATGCTCGACCCGCGCGCGACCATGAGAATAAACACGCCGCAATTGATGCCCGTGAGGATATAGGTGGCCGGCGCGGAGGCCCACATAGACCGCGGCCGGCGCGCCGGGGGCGGCGTATATTGGTTTTCCGGAGGGAGGATTTCCGGCTGGGGGGTCGAGGGATAACTTCCCATGTCATCACTCTAATGCATGATCGGCTGGGGCGAAGGCGGAAATTGGGTAGTGCCCTAATCTGAACGATGCCTTGCGAAGGGTGAAAGGAGGGAGTGAGTTAGTTGCCCTTTCAATCTGTCAAAGGCTATACGCCAGTGGATGCTTGGGCTCGTAAAGCATGATGTCGTCCGCGCCAGGTACGGCCATCATGACCACCAGTCCGTACCCGTGATCCTGAACTTCGCCGCGGAACTCCGCTCCTTTGCCCTTCAGTTCAGCGACCGTCTGTGAGATGTCGTCGCACATCAGGGAAATCAGATGGTGCCGCGGCGATTCGTACGTCTTGCCATCGTAGACGCTGTGTGTCGGGTGCACGCCCATCTCACTTCGCCCGGTCTTGAAGATAAGCCAACCCGCTCCTCCGCCCAGCGCATCCTCGACGTAGGGCCAGCCGAGTACGTCGCGAAGGAATGCGCGCGTTGCGGGGGCATCGTCGGAGTAAATCAGGGTGTGGATACTGGTGATCATCAGACTGAACTACTGAAATCACACAAAAATGTAACATTTCCGTCTATTGCCAATCAAGAAGCCATTCATCACAGTGGAGATCGAAATTAGGACACTACCGGGAATTGCGGCGTGGCGTTTGGACTTGGGCGCACTGTGCCGAATCGGGGCCCGGGAGTTCGATGTAGTCTAATGTTTGATTCTCGATCAAATGATCTACTTTGCCCCGCTCAAGATGAAAATTGGATGGAGCACGGAAGTCCATTGAGGAGGGAGATTGTGAGTTTGGAACGGAACGCAAGCGAGTTGGGCGCGAAGCCCATCCGGCGCGCGCTGCTCAGTGTCACCGACAAAACCGGCCTGGTCGAGTTTGCGCAGGCGCTCGCCGGCTTAGGTGTTGAGCTGGTTTCGACGGGCGGCACGGCAAAGGCATTGCATGCAGCAGGGCTTTTGGTCAGGGAAATCGCTGAATTAACGGGCTTCCCGGAGATGCTGGACGGGCGCGTGAAGACGCTGCACCCGCGTGTGCACGGGGGGCTGCTCTTCATTCGCGGGAACGCCGAGCACGAGGCGGCTGTTGCCGCTCATGGCATTGAACCGATCGACATGGTGGTGGTGAATTTGTACGCGTTTGAGAAGGCAGCCGCGCAGCCTGGCGTGGCATTCGGGCGCCTGATTGAAAACATCGACATCGGTGGCCCGTCGATGGTGCGGTCCGCGGCCAAGAACTTCGAAGATGTGGCAATTGTGACCCGCATTTCGGATTACACCGATCTGATCGAAGAAATGAAAGAAACACGCTGCGAGATGAGAGGCGCCCGCGGCGCGGCGCTGACGCGCGCAACGCGCTGGCGCCTGGCTCAGCAGGCCTTTGCGCTAACGGCGGCTTACGATGCGGCCATTGCGAACACGCTGGAGCGGATTGCAGAAGTCCCCGCGCCCGAGGCTGCCGTCGCGCCAGATGAGTCGGCGCTGCCCGCCACGCTGCGCCTAAACCTGCCCCTCAAGCAGACCCTGCGCTACGGCGAGAACCCCCACCAACGCGCGGCGCTCTATGCCGACGGCACCGGTCTGGGGATAGCCGGCTCCATGCAATGGCAGGGCAAGGAGCTGAGCTACAACAACCTCGTCGATCTGGACGCTTGCTGGGAGCTGGCGCAGGAGTTTGAAGAGCCAGCCGTGATCATCGTGAAGCACACCAACCCGTGCGGCGCGGCGACAGGAGCGAATCTGCTCGACGCCTACCGGAAGGCGCTCGCGTGCGATCCGGTCTCGGCCTTCGGCGCCGTAATCGGAGTCAATCGCGTAGTGGATGAAGCGGCGGCCGCAGAGATTGCGAAGTTGTTTGTTGAAGCCATTGCAGCGCCGGGTTTTTCGCCCGAGGCGCGGGAGCGCTTCGCCACAAAGAATAATTTGCGGCTGGTTGAGGTGAAGGCGGCGCCTGCCAAGCCGGTGGTGAAGAACGTCTCGGGCGGGTTGCTCCTGCAGGACGCCGATACCGGCCGCGTGACGGAGAGTGAGCTGAAGGTGGTCACGTGGCGGCCGCCCACGGCCGAAGAGTTGCGCAGCCTTCTATTTGCCTGGCGCGTATCGAAGCACGTGAAGTCGAACGCAATTGTTTACGCGCGCGATGGCCAGACGCTGGGGGTAGGCGCGGGACAGATGAGCCGCGTGGATGCCGCCAAATTTGGCGCCATGAAGGCGGTGCTGCCGCTTGAGGGCTGTGTGGCCGCTTCTGACGCTTTCTTTCCTTTCCCCGACGGTCTAGAAGCGGTGGCGCAGGCCGGCGCGACGGCCGTGATCCAACCCGGCGGCTCGCTGCGCGACGAAGAAGTGATCGCAGCAGCCGATCAGCTGGGCATGGCGATGGTTTTTACGGGGATACGGCACTTCCGGCATTGAGGCGCACGAACTTCAAATTTACGAGTGCGAACGGGCAGAGGTTGCTCTTTTTCGGCTCCAGAATGGAAGTCCCAATAGGGCAAATCGGAGGTTCGTTAAGCCGCCCGCGCAGCCTCGCGCCGCACGATCGTGCTTTTGATCTTCCTGCCGGCCTTCTGCTCTGCAAGGCGCAACTCGTAGAGCTTCTGCAGATTGAGCCACATCTCCGCCGAGGTGCCGAGCCATTGGCTCAGTCGCAGAGCCGTATCGGCGGTCAGGGCTCGCTGCCCCTTCAAGAGCTGATAAATCCGGTTGGCCGGCACATGCAACACCGCAGCCACTTCAGGAACATTCATGCCCAGGGCCTCCAGCTCATCAGCCAGAAACCTGCCCGGATGGATTGGATCGCGCGCCATAGCCGTTTCCTCACGAATGATAATCGCAAATCTCGATGTTGAAAGGCCGGTCGTTCTCATCCGGCCACTCAAAGCACACACGCCACTGTTGGTTGATGCGAATGCTGAATTGACCTTTCCGGTCGCCGCCCAACGCCTCAAAGCGGTTGCTGGGCAATAGCATCAGGTCCTTTCGGCTAAGGGCCGTCTCCAGAATGTCCAGTCGCCTCTCCGCCTGCTCCTTGAACGCTTGAAAGTCTTTAACGCGCTCACCTGCGGCAAAACGCTCTGTGCGCTTGTCGCGATACTTCGACGGAGCAGCCGGCTGCGCCGAGAAGTTCATGCGCTACTATCGCAAAATTGACGCACCGCGTCAAGAAAACGGAGTATTTTGGAGCGGCAGACAAACTGGGCATGGCGATGGTTTTCACGGGGCTGCGGCATTTCCGGCATTGATTAGCCTGCTGTGAGGCGGCGCGAGCGCCAATGCGGCAATGAGAGATGGGTCCGAAAAGGCGAAAAATCCCGCGATCCGCTGTGCTTTTGCGACCAATGACAGGTAAAATCGTCTGTAGTAGTAGGCAGAGTTTTTCGGAACGGCTGCCTGTGCCGTCTTTCGGTCTTTCAGAGTGTTTTCCGCTTTGCCTGCTGAAAGCGCGCGGAATCCCCTGCATGATGACAAAAAACATGACCTTGCCCGCCACTGGGTGTAAGTTTGCCGCCGCTCTCCTGCTTTTGCTGCCGGTTGCGCCAGTTTGCGCCCAAAACGCTCCTGCGAACGCCGCGCCGGCTGCCCCGGCTCAGGCCGCGCCGGCAACAGCGCCAAAGGCCAATGCCGCGCCTGGCCAGGCGACTACCAGCCAGGCTGAGCCTAACCGCGCTCTGGCGTACTATCACTTGGCGATGGCCAGCGTGTATGAGGACGACGCGGTCTCCGACGGCCGCTCGGACGAGATCAATAAAGCCATCGAAGAGTACAAGATGGCGCTGAACGCCGATCCCAATTCAGCGGAGTTGAGCAACGGGCTTGCCGACCTCTATTTTCGCGCCGGCCGCATGCACGACGCCGAGGTCACGGCGCGCGCCCTGCTAAAGAACTCGCCTGACGACATTGATGCGCACAAGCTGCTCGGGCGCATCTACCTGCGCCAGCTTGGGGAGGGAGAAAACGGCGCTTCGCCGGCCTCGGCCTCGGGCGATGTTCTCGACCAGGCAATTACCGAATTCGAAAAGATCGTGGCCCTGCAGCCGAATAGCGTGGAGGACCACATGGTGCTGGGGCAGCTTTACACGGTGAAGCACCAGCCCGAGAAGGCGGAGTCGGAGTTCAAAACCGCCCAGGCCATTGAGCCTGAGTCAGAAGAGGTAGTGCTCAACCTTTCACGGCTTTACGCCGAGAGCGGGGACATGCAACATGCCGTCAAGGCGATTGCGGACGTTCCCGAGGACGGACGTACGCCCAAGATGGAGTTCACGCTGGGCGCGCTCTATGAGCAGTTGAAGCAGCCCAAGGATGCGATCGCGGCTTATCGGCGCGCGGAAGATATGGAGCCCGGTGACCCCCAGACCATGGGTGCGCTGGCGCAGGCGCTGGTGAACAACGATCAGCTCGACGAGGCGCTCAAGGAATACAAGCAACTGGCCGACGCCGACCCGGAGAACATTGAGGCGCTGGTTCACATCGGCGAGATTCAGCGCCGCCAGGGAAAGTACGAAGATGCGCTGGCCACCATCCGCAAAGCGCGGAAGATCGACCCCAATTCGCTGGAAGCGGGATTTAACGAGGGGCTGCTGCTGGACGTGCTGGGCCGCTTTGACGACGCCGTCCAGACCTATCAGCAGATGGTCGATCTCGCCTCGCACGCCAACGGCGCTTACACTGACGAGGAAAAGAACAATCGCAGCATCTTCTTGGAACGGCTGGGTTCGGTGTACCTGGAAGAGAACAAGACCGATCTGGCAGTGGCTACTTATCAAAAGATGATCGACATGGGCGGCAGCTCGGTGGAGCGTGGCTACCAGGGACAGGTGGATGCCTATCGCGGCGCCCACGAATTCGATAAGGCCCTCGAGGTTTCGCGCAAGGCGGTGGCAGCCGATCCCAAGGACCACGACCTCAAGTTGATGCTTGCCGGAGAGCTGGCCGACCAGGGCAAGCCCGATGAGGGCCTCGCCATGGCCAGGAGTCTGCTCGACGGCGCCACTCAGGAGGAACAGCGCGGCGTGTGGTTTGCCATTGGGCAGATGGACGTCCGCCTGCACCGGTGGAAGGATGCCGAGGATGCGTTCAACACGGCTGAGCCGCTTACGACCAAAAAAGAAGACCGCACCTATCTGCTCTTTTTGAAGGGAGAACTGGCCGAGCGGCAGAAGCACATGGAACCGGCCGAGCAGTATTTCCGCCAGGCACTGGATCAGGACCCCGACAACGCCATGACCCTGAACTATTTGGGTTATATGTGGGCAGACAAAGGCGAGAGGCTGCCCGAGGCCCTCAAGATGATCAAGAAAGCCGTGGATCAGGAGCCGATGAACGGTGCTTACCTGGATTCGCTGGGCTGGGTGTACTTCAAGATGGGCGAGTACGAGCTGGCCGAGGACAACCTGCGGCAGGCCGTCAATCGCGACCAGACCGATGGAACCGTCCACATGCATCTGGGCGATCTGTATGAAAAAACCGGGCGCATCCGGCTGGCCGCGGCACAATGGGAGATGTCGCTGGCCGAGTTCGCCAAGTCATCGCCCGCCGACGTTGAGCCGGGAGACGTGGCCAGAGTGCAGAAGAAACTGGAAAGCGCCCGCGAGAGGCTGGCCAAGGAGGAAAACTCCGTGGGCCCGGTCAAGCAGGAGTAGATGGGGCGATTCCAGCCCGGCGACAAAGAAAATCGCAAGGATCGAACACGATTTAACCAGCGAAAATCTGAAGAGACGGCGGCGTTCGCTTCTACGAACGCCGCTTTGTTTATTGAGCTGGCGCAGCCCCCTTTCTTTCAAAGTTCTACTGCGCGTGCGCCTGCGCAAACCCCTCTTGCGGTATAACCAGACGTGAAGCGCGAGTTCTGCTCACGCCTGAAGACTCCGATGACTGTGCTCAAGATTGACGCCGCCGCCCCTTTGCCCGCGGAAATCGCCGTGAAGGGGAGCGCGGGCAATGAATTGACACGGCGCGCCCACGCCGAGCCGCTGCATGCTTATCGCACTCCGTTTGCGCGCGACGCGGCCCGCGTCCTTCACGCGCGCGCCTTCCGGCGCCTGGCCGGAAAGACGCAGGTCTTTACCCGCCTGCCCGCCGAGGGGCTATCGGACCACTTTCGCAGCCGCCTTACGCACACCCTCGAAGTGACCCAGATTTCGCGCACCGTGGCAGCAGCTCTGGGGCTGAACGCCGAGTTGGCCGAAGCGCTGGCGCTGGCGCACGACATTGGGCACCCTCCCTTTGGCCATGCTGGAGAAAAGGCTTTGGATCGAGCGTTGCGGGCTCACGATTTGAGCTTCGATCACAATCTGCATGCGCTGCGCATCGTGACGTGGTTCGAGGAAAGGTACCCCGCGTTCCGCGGATTGAATCTGACTCTCGCCATGCGCGAGGGGATTGTGAAACACTCGCGCGACTACGCCGCGGCGGACCACCCCGAGTTGGCCGAGTATTTTCTTGACGCGTTTCCTCCGCTTGAGGCGCAGTTGATCGATTTGGCTGATGAAATTGCCTATTTGACCGCCGATCTCGACGACGGGCTGGACTCCGGCATTCTGGCGCTTGAGCAGGTGCGCGAGGCCGTGCCCATCTTCCGCGGCTTCCACGACGCCGCGATATCGAGCTATCCCGCCGCCGCGCCCAAACTGGTGGCCTACGAGGCCTTGCGGAGGGTTCTGAATGCGCTTGTCACCGACCTCATCCAGGAGGTGCGCGCGCGTGTGACCGCGCTCGGCGCGACCACGCTGGCCGAGATCCGCCACGCCTCCGAGAGACTTGCCGCGCTCAGCCCGGGGATGGAAGCCGAACGTATGGCCGTGAAGAAGTTCCTTTACGCGAACCTCTACAACTCGCCCGAGCAGGAGCAGGTGCACGCGCTGGCGGAAGCAGTGGTGATGCAGCTTTTTGCCGCGCTCATGGATGAACCGGGCACGTTGCCCGAAGACCACCAGGCGCAGATTCCGACCGAAGGCCTCGCGAGAACTGTGGCCGACTACATTGCGGGGATGACCGACAGCTATATTGTGCAGCTTTGGCAGCGCTGCGGGGGGCGGTGAATCACTTGCTCAGGCCTTGGCTGTGTTGGCTAAACAATTATAGAGCCATGCGAAAACCGCGCCGCCGATGAGGCCGTCCGCGAGCGCATAGAGCGTTACGATAAGAACCTCGCCGATGGTGCGAGTTGCATGGTAGCCGGGATAAATGGAAGCGAGAAATGCGAGGAAATGCACACCGTATCCGGCCCAGATCAAGTTGGCTACGCCCATGAGCAGAACGCACCCGCCCCAAAGAACCGCCCCAGCAAAGGCCAGCGCTTTGACGTCGAATTTCATGGCTTCTTCCCCCCGGCATGCATTGTAAGTCCGCCGGGATGAAGCTGGCTGGCGAATCGCGAGGCGATTTGACTACGTCGAAAGCGAAACTCATGCGGAGTGTGCGCTACTGGACGGTTCCCTGCGGCCGGATGCGACGCAGGTCAAGGGCGCAGGCTAGAGCATTTTGCGCGTGCACGCGAAGGTTATCGGATGCCGCCCAGAGCCACAGGCGCGATGCCGCGGTGGAGTTGCGGGCCAGCGGCTCCGGCCGCAGGCGCACCAGCACCTCGTCCTGCCCCGTGGCAGCCAGGTTCGAAGGCGAATCCGTATCTTCGAGAACCATCTCGACGTGTTCGCCACCAAGCGCCTCTTCGAGCGAGGCAATCTCAACTGGCCGCTCCAGTTCCACGGCGATGGAAAATGTATGGCCGTGGAAGACCGGCGCGTGAATTACGTTCAGGGCCAGTTCCGGGCCGCGGCGCCCGGTGAGCGCCGCATAGTGGCGGCGAATACGCGCTTCGATCGAGGCAAGGCTGACGGCGGCGCTCTCTCCCAGTCCGACCAGCAGGTTATAAGCCGCCTGCGCGTCGTAGATGGCGCGCGGCAGTTGCGTGAAGCTGAGCAGGCTGACGGTCTGCTGGTGCAGCTCATTTATAGCGGCGCGGCCGAACTCGCTGGCCGGCTCGATGACGGTGGCGGCGGCAAAGCGCACCGCCGCGGCCAGTTGCAGCCGCCCCAGCAGCAGCGCCAGCGGAATGACCGCGGGATGCGCGGGAACGACGGCGGGAGTGAACAGGTCGACAGCCGATTCCTCAATTCCGAGCCAGGGAGCGCGCACCAGCACGCCGGTTTCCTGATCGAGCGCGCCCGACAGATCGAGGACCGTGGAGCCGGCGCGCAGCGCCTGCCGCCAGTGCTTGCGGGTCAGGCTTTCCGTGCCGCAGAAGAAGGTAAAGTCGGCGCGGTCGAAGGCATCGGCACCGATGGCCTGGATGAAGGTCACCTCATCGCCGACCTGGTCCACCTGGCCCAGCGCTTCATCCTCGTCGAGCAGTGTAAAGTTGGCCGAGGCAAGCGGCGATTCGGAGAGAACGTCTTTCAACTCTTTGCCGACGAGGCTTGAAGCTCCGGCGATTGCGATCTTGTACACAGGCATCCTTCAAAACAGCCAGTCAGCAAATTAGCATGGATCGCGCGAGACTAATCGGAAAATCTTGGTCCAAGCGATTCCGGTTCCGTGGGAACGGCCGGCGTAGGTGCATCGGTAGGCCTTTTGCGCCGCCGCCGTGACCACCCGTAGGCCGCGCGCGCCCAGATGCCAGAGAACATATAGACCAGGGCGGCCACAAACAGCGCCGTGTTGGAGTAGCGAATCATGACATAAGCGACAACCGCCAGCGGCACCAGCAACTGGAAGGGATGGCGGCGGGAAAAGTTGATCTCCTTTGCCGACCAGAAGCGCCAGGTGCTGACCATGAGGTAAGCAGACAACCCCACCAGGACCAGCCATGAAGCCGCAACCCACCAGGCCTCGACAGGGTAGGCATTGAAGAAATGGACGGTGGCCGCCAGCAGTCCCGCGGCGGCGGGAATCGGCATGCCGACAAAATATTTGCGGTCCGGCCGGCCAGGATTGCGTGGCTGGGTATCGTGGCTGATATTGAAGCGCGCCAGCCGCGACGCGCCGCTGAGCAGAAACAGAAAGCTGATGAAAGCGCCTGCCTGCACCAGATGCTGCCGCAGTTGGGGATTGATGGAATCGGGCAGGAAATGGAAGCCCCAAACGTAGGCCAGCAGACTGGGGGCCACGCCGAAGGTAATCACGTCGGCCAACGAATCGAATTCCTTGCCGAAGTCGCTGGCGGTATTGGTCATGCGCGCAATGCGCCCGTCGAGCGAGTCGAAGGGAATGGCAATGAGAATGGCGATGGCCGCCCAATCGAGGTGCAACGCCGCGTCGCGCGTGAGGGCGTCCATGGTTTGCGTGATAGAGAAGAAGCCGGCTGCCAGGCTGATGGCGGTAAACAGCGAAGGCAGCAGGTACATGCCGCGGCGCAACTGTGCCCGTCTTCTGGCTTTCGCCTCGGCGGTATCGATGTGATGATTCACGCGCTCTCTCCTCGCGGCATGGGCGGCGTCAGTGCTGGCAGGTTTTCGCCGGTGGGCTGCATGGCCGCCAGCACGCTGGCGCCGCCCTTCACCCGCTCTCCCACTTTGACGCGCAACACCGCATCTGCGGGAAGCACAACATCGACTCTGGAACCGAATTTGATCAGCCCCACGCGCTGTCCGCGTTCTACCGGCTGGCCCTCATTGCAGCGGCAGACGATGCGCCGCGCCAGCAGCCCGGCAATCTGCTTAAACGTCACCTCGAACCCCGCGTCGGCGCCCCCGCCGCAGATCGTAACAACGTTTTGCTCGTTGCGCTCGCCAGAGGCCGGATTCATGGCGTTGAGAAACCTGCCCTTTTCGTAGTGCACACGGCTCACGATGCCGCCGATGGGCGCCCGATTGACGTGGACATCGAAAACGCTGAGGAAGATGCTGATGCGCTGGCGGGCGCCTTCGGGGGTAGTAATCGAGGCAGTTTCCGTAACCAGCCCGTCGCCGGGCGAGACCACTAATCCCTCGCCCGCGGGAATGGCGCGCCGGGGATCGCGGAAAAACCAGAGGAAGAACGCGGCCAGCAGGACCGGAATCAGACTCAACCAGAGACTCCCGGTAGACTCCCAAAAGGCAGCCGCCACCACCAGAAAAGCCAACCCGTAGATGTAACCGTCGCGAACCATCGTTCACAACGATTATACGGTGATTGAAGGAATAAACTGCTACAGCGGTTTCGCAATTACCGTGTCCGGAACCCACATCGGCCAACTGGCTCGCCGCGGCGAGCCACGTTTCACCGTGGCCAGAAACGGCTGCACCAATTGCGGAACCGCTCTAGCGCGGGACATTCGCCACGGGCACGTTACAAGCGTAAAGCCCCCGAGGCGTTCCGCTGTGCACGTCTGCGAGAAGAGCCCTTTACCTTCAGCCTTACGCTACGGCCAGTTGCCGGCGCTCAAGCGCGAAGATCAGGTCTTTGGCGTGCAGCTTGAGTTTCTTCAGCCGTACCTCTTCGAGCTGTTCGTCTTCGCTGAGGTAGGGCTTTTCAAGCAATTCTTCCAAACGCTGAGCGTAGCGGCGATGTTCGGCATGCAGGCGACCAATCTCTTCGCTCAGCGTGGAACCCTGTACTTCATCCATCAAGCACCCCCGGCGGACGGGTCCATTCAGCAACTGTGGAACCGCGAATTTTCTTCGAACATTTACATACATATATCGCCATTCGAGGGCAATCGGCAAGCAGAAAAACCGCCAGGAGTAATGCAAGCCTGTGGATTTCAGGCCGGTGGGTGGGCTCCAGGGGCCCCGGACCGGTCGAGATCGGCCCGCAGCAAGAGGGAGCGAGCGCCCCTCTGCTCAGCCGAGAGCGAGGCTCATCAGGACCGCATCTTCAACAGGATCAGTGTAGTAGCGCAGCCGGCGGCCCGTTTCGCCGAAGCCCAGGGAACGGTAGAATCCGAGCGCTGCCCGGTTCGAGGCGCGGACTTCGAGCGCCAGTTCGCGCGCGCCCTCCTCTCCGAGCTCACCGGCCAGAGCAAGGAAAAGTTGGCGCCCCAGGCCGCACCGCTGGCTGGCGGGCGTCACGGCAATAGTTTCGAGCTCTGCCTCCGGGGACAAAAGGCTGGCAACGGTAAAGCCGAGGAGCGCGCTCGGCGTCGCATCGGCTGCGGCCGAGACAATTACCAGCGCAATGCGGCGAGGGTTGGAGTCGGGGTTCAGCGCGTTTGCGTACGCCGATTGCGGCCAATGGGGCGCGTCCGGCAGGCCGGTGGCGATCTCCATTACCCCAGCCAGGTCGCCAGCCGTCATGCGCCGGATCTCGATTTCGGCCTTCACGCGCCCTTCGATCCCGCTGCATCCACCTGCGCAGCGACATCGTTGCCGAAGATCTCGGCATCGGAGCGGCGCAGGTAATGGCCGTCGAGCAGGGCCAGGTCGACAAACTCCCCTCGCGCCGCGCGCGGCGCACAGAGTCGTAGGGCGTCAGCTGCGTTTGGTGCCTTGGTTTTGACCAGTTCCACTGCCGGCCACGTCGCCTGAAGCAGCCGGGCCGCTTCCTCGTCGCAAACGGCGACGCGCGGCGGTGGCGGCTGGATGGCGATCAACTCAGCCGCTCCGGCCAACAACTCCCGTGCCTCGCTTCCCGGGTCGGCGACACGGAGAAAAACCTCATGGCGGTGTGCATCGAGGGCCGCGGATGGAACTTGCGCGGCGGCCGCAAACACTTCCAGGCGGGAGACGGCGACAACGGGAATTCTCGATCCCTCGGCCAGGCCTTTCACGGCGCTCAGGCCGACGCGGACGCCGGTAAAGCTCCCCGGCCCGTTGACGGCCACCACCGCATCGAGCAAAGCAACTCGCGCATCGGCGCCGCGAAGAAGCTCAGCAATGGCCGCAACCAGCGTCGCCGAGTAAGTGCGGCCGGCAAGACCAGCCTGGCCGAGGATTTCGACTCGTACTATGTCCGCGGGATTCGGTAATCCAACACAACTACAGGGTGCCCCCGGTCCCTCGCCTCTGGGGACCGGGGAAAGCACGCCTCGGAGTCGCCCCAAAGCGACGGAGCCTTCTGGTCCGCAGGTGTCGATGGCCAGCAGAAGCATCCGCCCTTCCCCCACTATCTCTTGCTCAGTTTGTCGAAGAACGCAAGGCATTCTTCCACTAGTTTGTCCTTTTGCTCCTGGGAAAGGCCTTCGAACATATGATCGGAGCCGGGCGCCAGTTTCAGTTGCACCGGCACGCCGGCGGCCTTCAGCGCATTGGCCAGTTCCTCGCTTTGCTCGTGCGGCACCGAGTGATCGTTCAGGCCGTGCATGATCAGGAACGGCGGGGTCCTGGCCGTAATGTAGGTGAGCGGGATCGCGGCTTTCACTTTATCGGCGGGGCATTGGGGCAAGGTGCAGCCCAGCAGCAGCGATTCGGCTGAGTCCGGGGCGTTGTGTTTGAACGGCGCGCCAGGCAGCGACTGTGCGTCCATGGTCAGCAGGTCTTCGGGCCCGTACCAATCCACCACTCCATCCACGCAATCCGAGGCTGAGGGGTCGATCGCGACCACGCCCATGCCCGGGGGAGCGGGAATGCTTTTGCCTGGATCCGGTTCCAGCTCCTTCACTCCGCAGGATGTGCCCAACAGCGATACCAGGTAGCCGCCCGCCGAAGAGCCCCAGGCATAGACCCGCGAGGGATCGGCGCCGTATTTTTGGGCGTTGCTGCGCAAAAAACGCACCGCGCGCTTCAGATCCTGGATCTGCGCCGGGAATTGCGCCTCGCTATCCAGGCGGTAGAAGACATTGGCGACGACGTAGCCGCGCCGGGCCAGCTTGAGCAGCAGAGCGGGGCCGTCCGTCATCCCCGGCGCATTATCCGATACCGGCCGCACGCCGAACGGATCGAGGCCGAAACCCCCGCCGTGCGCGTAAACCACGGTTGGAAACGGGCCCGCGCCTTGCTGCGGCACGTAGATGGTCATCTCGAGCGGCCGGTAGCCGAGGATGGTGCCGAAAGTTACCCCGGAAAGCTCGATTACGCCGGGGTGATTCACATGGGGAATGTTGGCCAGGTTCTCCGGCTCCACGGCCCGCGCGGCAATGCCAGTCAGGCACAAATCTGCCACGAGAGCAGTCAGCGCGACGGCGCCAAAGATACGAACTGGTTGCACGGTCGAACTCCTCGTTGGGGCATTGAGAGAAGGTTAGCCGGATGATCGCCGCCGTGTCGAGCTTGCAGCCCTTAAACCGCGCTCAGCGCCTGGTCGAGATCGGCGATAAGGTCTTCCTTGTCCTCGATGCCGATCGAGAGGCGGATGCGTCCCTCGTTGATGCCCATCTTCTGGCGCGTTTCCTCGCTCACCGAGCCGTGCGTGGTGGTGGCCGAGTGCGAGGCCAGCGATTCCACGCCGCCCAGCGACTCGGCGTTCAAAAAAATCTTGATGGCCTTGAGGAACCGCTCGGCTTCTGCACGCGACTTGAGCTCGAAACTCATCATCGAGCCAAATCCTTTTTGCTGCTTGAGCGCGAGATCGTATTGCGGGTGGGTTTTGAGGCCCGGGTAAGCAAGTTTGCCGATCTTCGGGTGCGTGGAGAGAAATTCGGCGACCGCGCGGCCGTTCTCTTCGTGCTGGCGGATGCGCAGGGGCAGCGTTCTGATGCCACGCAACACCAGGAAGCATTCGAAGGGCGACATCACGCCGCCGGCCGCTTTCTGCACCAGCAGAAAACGGTCCTTGTGTTCGGGCTTTGAGCCAATGAGCGCGCCGCCCAGTCCGTCGGAGTGGCCATTGAGGTACTTCGTCGTTGAGTGCATCACGATGTCGGCGCCCAGCGCGAGCGGGCTTTGCAGCACGGGCGAGAGGAAGGTATTGTCGACGCTGACCTCCACGCCATGGGCATGGGCGATCTTGCTCACTGCGGCGATGTCGGTAAGAACCATGAGCGGATTGCTCGGCGTCTCGATATGCACAAGTTTGGTATTGGGCTTCATCGCCGCTTCGACGGCTGCGAGGTCGCTGGTGTCGACGTACTCGATCTCGATGCCGTAGCCGCTCACGATCTGGTCGAAGAGGCGGACGGTGCCGGCATACACGTCGCGCGAGCTGACGATGCGGTCACCGGCGCGCAGCATGGCAACGAGGGCGGAGATGGCGGCCATTCCCGTGGTGAACGCGTGACCGCTCGTGCCGCCTTCAAGCGCGGCCAGAGCCGTCTCCAGCCTGTCGCGCGTGGGGTTGCCGGCGCGCGAATAGTCCCAGCCGCGGTCGCTGCCGATGCCGGTTAGCTCAAACGTCGAGGAAAGGTAAACGGGCACATTCACGGCGCCCGTCAGCGGGTCTGGGTGCTGCCCGGCATGGACAGCAAGCGTTGAGTATTTGTATGGGGACATGTTGTTAGCTGTTCGCTGCTAGCTCCTAGCTACTAGCTTATCGCGCACGTCTGGCTCGATGAACAGGATGTGGAGACGGAGCACGGTCTGGCCAATGGGGCGCCGGCAGATGAAAGTGCTGGAAACAGCCAGGAGGACAGTGCCAGGACGGGGATCAATAGTTCAGGGACGATATGACTTCGACCACCTCTTTATAAACGCTGTCTGAAGTGCTCACCGACAGGATGCCGATCACCTTGTCGCCGTTTTGTACGGCGCCGGCAAGCACGATCCCGCCACGATTCTTCTTGGTACTCTGGAAACTTTGCATGGACAATCGGCGCCCGTTTCCCACGTCGAGATCGGCCTTGTTCGAGTAATCGGACATCTTCCCATACATCTTCCAGGCCAACGCCTTGGCCACGTCGTAACCAGCGGCGGCACTGGAGGAATCCAACTCGAACGCCACAAGAGTCGCATCATCCCCTTTCTTTATGGCGAGCAGCATGTGTTGCGGCGGCGGTTCTTCCGCACTCCACCCCGGCGGCAGCGTCAGTCCTATCTTGCCCGTTGGATCCTCGTAGGTATTGCCTGTGGCGTGCTCCGCGGAGTTGTTTGAGGGCGCCGCGGCAGCCGACGCGGCATCCGCATCCGGCTTCGGCGGCACCAATTTCGTCAACTGATCCAGAGTCAAATTCTTTGCAGGGGAATCCATTAACACCGTCGCGTACTTGAGGGGTACCGCGAAGTTGATGTTCTGGGCTCCTTCCATGATGCCGGCGGAGGTGATGCCGATGACCTGACCGTACACGTTATATAAGGGGCCTCCGCTGGAACCGTGGGAAATCGGTACCGAAATCTGAAACTGCTCGGTGCCCTCAATCACGCGATGTGCGCTGATGAGCCCGTCGGAGATCGTATAGTCGTAACCCTCGGGGCAGCCGATAGCGTAAGCGCGATCACCGGTTTCGACGGTTGAGGAATCTCCCAGCGTTACCGTGGGGAGATCGACCGCGCGGATCTTAAGCAACACCACGTCGTGCCGCACGTCATAATCCAGCACCAGCGCGTTCTCGTAGATTTCGCCGTTCTTGAGCTTGATCTGGGCATCGTACGCGCCCGAGATCACGTGAAAATTGGTGACCACGATTCCGTTCGAGCGCACAATAAATCCCGAACCGAACGCGACGGCCTTCCCCGACTGGTCAACCTGGGTCACCGTCACAATAGCCGGCGATTCGCGATTCAAAATCTGTTTTGGTTCGAGAACCACCGGTTCCGGCTTGGACAGTTTTTGCGGCGTTCTCGCCTGGAACCTTGGAGCTGGCGCCTGGGCTATCGCGCAAGTGCAGAGAAAAAGGGCAACCAGGGGCAGGTACACACGTCGTCCCCTCATAGACACTGCCTTTCACGAACGGAACCTGTTCATCTACATTATTGCCGCCTTATTATCCTCTCCGCTTATGAACCTCACCGTGATAGAAATCACTTCCATTCGTGACAACGAGCGACGCAGATCGGCGCGTTGCTCCTACGTGAACTGGCTCCGAAACACCGCCTTAATGTGCGCCAGGCGTGCACTCAAGGCGTCGTGTTCTTCCGTGAGCCCCAACCGCTCGGCCAGCCCGATGGCGTCGTAAAAACACTCCTTGGCATCGCTATAGCAAACGCTCGCGTCTCGCTGCGAATGCGCCTCGTACATATCGTCGTAGTACTTCTCGCCCAGTTTTTTCAGGTGCTCGAGTTGCGCTAGCTGATCCTGCCGTTCCCGATCGTCGCCCATGTCGTGCACTCACTTTCCTCACGCGCCGCGCACTGGCGCTCAGCGGCCCTCCCCGCTATTTCTCTACTGCGGCGGCTTGCTTGACTGTGCGCACCACCGGGAAATACCCGGTGCGGGTGCGCACCGTGAGTTTGCCCAGTCCCTTTTGCTCGGCCGTCACTTCCACGCGCCGGAATCCCGGCTCGGTGGATGGCTTGGTGGAGTGGTAGCCCAGCGTGTACTGGCTGCGAATATCGCGCGCCACCTCGGCGGCGATCTGATCGACCTGGTCGATGGATTTGGGAAAGAAGGCCATGCCGCCAGTTTCGGTGGAGAGCATTTCCAGCGCGCGGCGTGCGTGGCGCACCTCGGCGCGGCTCATCTCGTCGCCGAAGAGCAGGCCGATGGAGTAAATGACCGGCCCGGAAAGCTGCTGCACGCGGTGGATGGTCTGCTCCAGCGTGAGCGCTCGAGGCGTTGTCTTCGCCGTCGGTGATGAGAATCAGAACCTGCTTGGGCCGCTTGGCGTCGGCGACCAGCTTGTCGGCCGAGGCCGCCACGGCGTCGTAGAGCGCGGTGCCGCCGCGGGAGTCGATGTGCGACAGCCCGTCGCGCAGCTTGTTGATATCCGAGGTGAAGTCGCAGTCGATAAACGCCTCGTCGGAGAAGTTGACCACGAAGGCTTCGTCCTGCGGGTTCGAGGCCAGGATGAGATCGAGGGCGCTTTTGTTCACCGAAGGGCGCTTGCGGTACATCGAACCGGAGTTGTCGATCACCAGGCCGATGGAGACGGGAAGATCGGTGTGCTGGAAGCTGATGCAGGGTCTGCTTGACCCCGTCTTCGAAGACTGTGAAATCGTCCCTTGTTGAGGTTCTCGACCAGTTGCGTGCCGCTCAGCACCGTGGCGTTGAGCACCACCTCTTCCACGTCGGTGTGCAGCAGGTAGCCTTCGCCCTTCTTTTCCATCGGACCGGTGGCCGGGGCCGGCGCGACGGCGTCAGGCGAGCGCACAGGATCGGTGTCCACCGTGAGGGATGGCGCCGGCGTCGTTTGCGGGCTGGCGGGCGGGGCAGTTGCGGGCTTGGCAGCCTGCTGCGCCGGCAGCGCAAGCGCAGCCGCGGCCAGTAAAGCGGCAAGAACCGCGTTATTGCAAAGGCGCATAGTAGCCGGTGCGAGCATAAACGGTGAGCGGAGGCAATCCCGGAGGGGGATTCACCTTCACCTTCACTTTACGCCACTTGCCGTCGCGGGTCAGGTCCTTGGGCTTGTAGCCGATCACATACTGGTTGCGCAGCTCGGTGGAGATCTTCTCGGCAATGTCGCTCATCTCGTCGACATCGTCGACGCGGAACAGCCGCCCGCCGGTCGAGGAGCTGATGTCGTCGAGCAGCATGGGGCCGGTGCGCTCCTCGGGAGTGGGCGCGTAGGGATCGAAGATGCCGATCGAGTAGATCTCTACATCGGCCTCGCGCACCTGCGCCCGCACCTCGCCTTCGGTGTAGCGGGAGCGGTTGTCGCCGCCGTCCGAGACGACCAGCAACGCCTTGCGTTCGTGATGCGCCTCCTTCATCTTGGCGATGCCGTAGTAGATGGCGTCCAGCAGCGCGGTGCGATGGCCTGCGCGGACAGTGGCCAGCCGCGCCTGAATGTCCTCCACTGAGCTGGTGAAGTCCTCAATCAGCTCCGGCCGGTCGTTGAAGCCGATGACGAAAAACTCGTCCTGGGGATTGGCGGTCTTGATGAACTGCAGAATCGCTTCGCGGGCGCGGACCAGCTTTGAAGTCATGGAGCCGGAGAGGTCGAAAATGATGCCGATCGAGACCGGGGCGTCCTCGGAGGCAAAGCTCGCTGATCTTCTGCTCGCCGTTGTTCTCGTAGACTTGAAAGTCTTCCTTTTCCAGTCCAGTCACCAGGCGGTTCAGCGGATCGGTGATGGTGACCGGCACCAGCACCATGTCCACGTTCATGCGGATAAACGAGCCGGGATGGATTTTCAGCGCCGAAGCGCCGGATTCGGGGGCTGCCTCAGCTCCCACTGGGCTCGTTCGTCGGAGCTGCCGAGTAGAGCCGCGGCGGCTCGACGTGCACCTTGTTGAGCTGATCGTCCTGCGCGCGAGCCTGACCCAGGCAAAAAACCGCGGCCAACGCGCAAATAGCACGCCGAGCGGCCAGGCAACACGCGGTTGCCGCCCCCGTTCAGGTTAACCCGCAGTTGGGGGAACGTCGTCATGTGGCACCATGAGGGTTGAAGGCGATATTACCACTATTCGCTTATCGACGCCGCTGTATGAAATTCTCCCTCTACCATCCTGCATACCACAATTCGCGAATGCCGGCACTACGCAGGCACTGCGATACAATCGAGCCTGAGCCAACCCCGCAATTCCCGTCAGGCATATCGGCATAACGGGGGCTCAAATTCCACCCTTCAACAGGGGAGCAAGACCTTCCTCATGGCCCGCATTTATCCCTTTCGCGCCTGGCGCTACAACCCCTCCGCCGTCCGGCTGGATGACGTGGTCACTCAGCCCTACGACAAGATCTCCCCGTCCATGCAGCAGGCTTACTACCAGCGCAGCCCCTTCAACCTGGTCCGCATCATTCTCGGGCTGCCTGAGTTATTTGACGCAGAGAGGGGCGAAAACGTCTATACGCGAGCGGCGCGGGATTTTCGCGCCTGGCGCGAGCAGGGTGTACTGATCCAGGAAAATGAGCCGTGCATCTTCGCCTACGCGCAGAGGTTCAAGGTTCCGGGAACCGAGATTGTGAAGGAGCGGCGCGGTTTTATCGCCCTGGGCAAGCTCCATGAGTACGCCGAGCAGGTGGTTTTCCGGCACGAGCAAACGCTGTCGAAACCCAAGAGCGACCGGCTCAACCTTCTCAAGGCCACGCGGGCGCATTTCGGGCAGATTTTCATGCTCTACTCTGACCCCGCGGGCAGCGTGGAGAAGATTCTGTACGAGGGCAACGGCCCCGCCGAGGCCGAGGTGACCGACGAATACGGCGTGCTTCACCGGCTGTGGCGCGTGAACAACCCGGCGGCCATCCGGCTGTTGACCGCGGCCATGGCGGACAAAAAGCTGATCATTGCCGACGGCCACCACCGTTACGAGACCGCGCTGAACTATTCCAAAGAGCATAAGGCCGGCGGCCCGGCCAGGGCCGAATTCCAGCACCAATCAACTGCCGCAGCCGCCGTACCCCGAGGCCGCCGTGATGATGACCTTCGTCAACATGGATCCGACGGCCTGGTGATTTTGCCCACGCACCGCGTTGTCCATAGCCTGGAGGCATTCGATCCGGTTGGCTTTCGCGCCCGAGCCGGGGAGTTCTTCGCCATCGATGAGCTGCTGCCGGAAGATGCGGCGGGTTACTTGAACACCCTGAAGGGTAAGAAGGGCACGGCCTTCGTCGCCGTCACCAGGCCGGCCGCTTTGCTGCTGCGCGCCAGGCCGGAAGCGATGGCCACGGCCTTAGCCGGCCTGCCCGAGCGCCAGCGCCAGCTCGACCTGACGCAATTGCACTCCATTGTGCTCGACCGGCTGCTGGGTCTGGACGCCGAGAAGGTGCGCGAGCAGACCAACCTGCGCTATCTGCGCGACGCCCAGGAAGCGGTGGATCAGGTGCGCAAGGGCGAAGCCGATGTGGCCTTCCTGACCAACCCCGTAACCATGGAGCAGTTGAAGGAAGTGGCCTTTGCCGGCGAGGTAATGCCGCAAAAGTCCACCGACTTCTTCCCCAAGCTGCTTAGCGGCCTGACCATCTATGCGCTGGAGTGAGCGGATGCCCCGACAGCTGCGCATCGCCCTGTTCATCGCGCTCTTCGTCAGTCTCGCGGCGTTTCCGTCCTCCGCACAAAGTCTGCCTGCAGGTGCGCAGCGTTTTGTGGTTGTTCTGGACGCAGCACACGGCGGCGACGACGCCGGTGCCCGCCTCGGCAACGGACAGGCGGAGAAGGACTATACGCTGGCCCTCAGCGTGAAGCTGCGCTCGCTGCTGATGGCGCGCGGCATTGCTGTGGTCACTACGCGCGAATCCGACACGACGGTGGCTGCGGATCGGCGCGCCGAGATCGCGAACCACGCCAACGCCCAGGCTTGCCTGAGCCTGCATGCGTCGGAAAGCGGCTCCGGCGTGCACCTCTTTGTTTCTTCGCTGGCGCCCGTTCAGGGCACGCGCTTTCTCCCGTGGAAGTACCGCACAGGCCGCGTGGGCCCTGCGCAGCCTGTCGCTGGCCGGCGTGATGAACTCGTCCCTCGGCCACGCCGGCATGAGCGTGATCCTGGGCCGCACCGCCCTGCCCGCAATTGACAGCATGGCTTGCCCCGCCGTAGCCGTTGAAGTCACTCCGGAACGGGGAGCGAAAGCGCAGGAGGATGCGCAGGGGGAGGATGGGCTGGACGATACTGGCTACCAGGCACGCGTGGCCGAAGCATTGGCCGCCGCGCTGGTCGAGTGGCGGCAAAATGCAATGGGAGAAGGCCAGCCGTGATTCCGCGCCACCAGACCATCCTCTTCATCGTTCTGCTGGTGGCTTCGGTCATCATGGGCGGCGTACTGTGGCATTTGCGCGAGCGCGCCCACCAGCGGCTGCTCCAGGGCGAAAATTCTGCGCCGACGCAGGCGCCGCAGGTGGCTCCGGCGGAGCAGGCTACGCTTATGGTGGCCAATGACGCCGACAACTCCATGCTGACGCGGATTCTGTCGCTCCCCCTGCCGCAAAATCCTGAGGCCCGCGCGCGCGCTGTTCTGGGCAAGCTGCTCGACCTGTATGCCGCTCCCGATGCCACGCATCCCGTGCCCGGCGGCGCCAGTTCCATCGCGCAGGTTTTTCTTGTGCCCATTGCGGATGCGGGAGGAAAAACGCCGGAAGACGGTCCCGAGCTTGCGGTTGTCAACCTGACCGGCGCCTTTGCCGCCAGCCATCCGTCGGGACTGGAGACAGAGACTCTCACCGTGCTCTCGATTTGCGCCACGCTTCACGCCAACCTGCCTCGCGTGACCGAGGTGCGCTTTCTGGTAGACGGCCACCAGCGCGATACGCTTGCTGGCCACGCGGATTTGACGCGCACCTATCTGGCCGCCGAAGCCAGCCCGGCCGAAGGAGCACGCCGGTGAAAACGGAAAAACCTCGACAAGCGATTGATCTCGATTCGCGGATTTGGCAGTATGATGTAAGCATGCCGAAGACAGTCCGCATCACGACCCCATGGCCAACCCCAGAAGAAGAGGCGAGCCGTCTCCGCATTCCCAAGCGCCGCCAGAAGGAAATCAAAGCGCTGGCCGAGAAAACCTTCGAACGAATGCAAAGGGAAAACGGAGCTTCTCACGGCAAAGTCGTCGAAAAGGGAAAGAAACGCAAGCATGCCTCCGCAGCCGCTTGATCCAAAAGCTGTATTTTTGAATATCCCTTACGACGAAGAATTCAGCAGCCTCTACGTCGCTTACATCGTTGGACTGTATTATCTCGGACTCGTTCCCCATCTCGCTTCCGAAATCCCCGGGGGGACCCCCAGGCTGGAGAGAATACTTGCGCTCATCAGGAGCTGCCGCTTCTCAATTCACGATCTTTCTCGCATCGAATTGAGCACGGGATCTGCACCCACGCCACGTTTTAATATGCCACTGGAATTAGGCATGACCGTTACCTGGGCCGATCTCAATCCAGACCTTCATACGTGGTTCGTATTTGAGTCGGACCCGCACCGGATTCAGAGGTCGACGAGCGACCTCAATGGAACGGATGCAAACATCCACGGCGGATCCCCGGAAGGCGTTCTTCGTGAACTGCGGAACGCTTTTTGGCGTAAGGATGCGCCTTCCGTGCCGGAAATGGTCGGGACCCACCGTTTCGCGGAATTAAATCTCAAGCATCATATTCTCCCTGACGCTGGCGCGAGCAGCATCTATGCGCCAGCGGTTTTCCGGGAACTGTGCTTGTTTTGCTCGAGCCTCATCGGTTTGCTCAGGGGGCCCGGCGCGCGACCATGACCCCCACCATCGGCGTCTTCGATTCCGGCTTTGGCGGATTGACCGTGCTGCGTGCGCTCATCCAGCAGCTTCCCCGCGCGCGGTTTGTTTTTCTCGGCGACACGGCAAGGCTGCCCTATGGCTCGAAATCCCGGCGCACCATCGCGCGCTACGCCGCCCAGAGCGCGCAGTTTCTGGTTCGCGAACAGGGTGCGGAGTTTCTGGTGATCGCCTGCAACACGGCCAGTGCGCTCGCGCTCGACGCCATTCAGCAGGCCGTGCCGGTTCCGGTGCTCGGCGTCATCGAGCCCGGCGCAGAGGCCGCCCGGGCCGCATCGCGCACCGGCGACGTGCTGGTCGTGGCTACCGAGGCCACGGTGCACAGCCACGCCTACGCGGCCGCCTGCCGCGCGCAGGGGCTGCGCGCTCTCGAAAAAGCTTGCCCGCTGCTGGTGCCGCTGGTTGAGGAGGGGTGGACTGATCATCCTGTTACTGCCGAGGTGATCGAGATTTATTTGAATGAACTGCGCGCCGAAGCTGCGGCGCTCGGCATGAATCCCGACACCCTTGTGCTCGGTTGCACGCATTACCCGCTTCTGCGGCCGCTCATCGAGCAAGCCGTTGCCCGCGGCGCGCCTTCCGGCATTCAGGTCATCGATTCCGCCGAATCCGCCGCCGCCGCTGCCAGGCGGAAGCTTCGCGTTGAATCAGCCGATTCAGCGGGCTGCCCCATCCTATCGGAGCCCGCTGAAGCGGGCGCCGACAGTGTCGGAGGGACCTCAAGTCCAGCACCGCAGGCCGAAATCCGCTGCTTCGCCACCGATTCCGTAGACAAATTCGAGAGGCTCGGGTCGCGCTTCCTCGGCCGCCCCGTGGGCCGCGTCGAACTCATCGATCTCGGCGGATAATCCAATACGAGCTCAACCTGATCCACTCGATTTTCCCTGCCCGTGCGTTGATGGCTTAGAATGCTCCGGGACGCTCATGCGCCCTTTTTCTTGGAGAAACCTATGCGCTTAGCTGCAATCGCTGCTGTTGTATTTGCTTTTGCCACCGTCTGCGCCGCGCAGAACACCGCTGCCTGGAGCTATGTTGGAAAGACCGGCCCACTGGAGTGGGGCAAGCTTGACCCGGCGTACAAAGCGTGCTCGAAGGGGCACGAGCAATCGCCACTCGACATTCGCGGAGCACATCTGGACAAGAATCTGCAGCCCATCGAGTTCCACTATTTGGCTGGGGCAGTTTCGCTCGAAAATACGGGCAATGGCATCGTGGCCCATGTGGATCGGGGCAGCTTTATGGTGGCCGGCGGTGTGCGCTACCAGCTCGTCGAGATCGACTTCCACCACCCCAGCGAGCACCCGGTGAAAGGCAAGCTCGACGACATGGAGGCGGACCTGGTGCACCGCGGCGACGACGGCAAGCTGGCCATTGTGGCGGTGCGGCTGAACCAGGACCGGGGCTTCCCCAACGCCATGCTGGCCACGCTGTGGGCGCACCTGCCCACGAAGCCGGGGACAACGGAAAAGGTGACGGATTTGGTGAGCGCTGGAGGCCTGTTGCCCGGCGATCCCGGCTATTGGACCTACATGGGCTCCGAACTGACGCCGCCCTGCACCGAGGGGGTGCGGTGGTATGTCTTCGAAGAAGTCCTGAGCATAAGCCGGGACCAGTACCGCGCCTTCGCAAACCTTTTCAAGATGAACACGCGGCCGGTGCAGGAAGCGCATGGACGGCGGATTGAGGCGAACGAGTAAGGCAGGGACCGAGGGACCGGGCTCCCCGACCGATCCCGCGCTGTAGGACGCGAAATTTTTCGAGCATTCGAAACCGCATTTTTTAGGTCGGTGGGTGAAGTCGCGGCAAATCAAGCGAAATGTTGCTCATAAGCGTACCTCGACCCGGCCAAATGTTGGCTCAACTGGTTGCACTTGCCCCGCGAACGTTCGCTCGGGAGGGTGCGATTCTTCGAGACAAATACCGAGAATAGTTGCGAACAATTAGCAGTTAGAACCGAGAATAGTTGCGAATAAGAGCGAGTCGCACCGAGTAATTTCCCAGAAGTGCGTCTAAACAGGGCTTAGCGGCCCCAAAAAGCACACTTTTGGCCCTTTGTGCATGTTTTTGCGCGTTATTGCTGCCTGTAACTGTGGGGACGAGGGAACAGGGAACGGGGTTCAGGGATCAGCGAGCAGGGAGCCCGCACTGGGCGCCGACGCTCCCCCTGCGCGCCGGTTCGATACACTACTAAAGAAGCTAGCCGGGCATTCTACGCGTTGGATAGCCATTTTTTCGCGCGACCGCGTTCGCCGCGATTTGAGCAAGGTTGAAATTGCCGAAGCGATCCGTCAACAGCACAATCCGTTCGATTGTAACGGGCCTTCTACTGGGTCCTGCTCTCTTGTCTTGCACTCGCCTTGCCGCACAGACGGCGCCGGCCGTCTCGTCTACGGCGCCGGCAACCCCCACGGCATCGAGCTTTCAGGGCAGCGTCACCAAAGGTGAGGCAACTGCCGAAACCATCGATCTCTCGCTCGACGACGCGATGCAGCGCGGCTTGAGGACGAACCTGGGCATTATTTTGAGCGGCACGCAAACGGCCGCGGCGCGCGGCGAGCGGATGAGCCAACTACAATCGCTGCTTCCCTCTGTGGACTTCACCGGCAAAGAAGCGGAGATGCAAACCGATCTGCCCGCCCTGGGCCTGCGCATCCCCGGCTTTCCGACTATCATCGGGCCGTTTGGGTTTGTCGATTTGCGCGCATCGCTCAACTGGTCGCTGGTCAATGTGGCTTCGCTGCGCAATTACCTGGCCGCGCGCCACAACTTTGCCGCTGCGCAACTCTCGGCCCAGGATGCGCGCGATCTGGTCGTGCTCACTGTAGGCAACGCCTATTTGCTGGTGCTGGCCGACGAAACCCAGGTCAGCAGCGTGCAGGCGCAGGTAGATACTGCGAAAATTTCGCTCGATCAGGCCGTGGCCAATCACCAGGCCGGCACGGCGCCACTGCTCGATGAGCTGCGGGCCCGCGTGGATTACCAGTCGCTCGAGCAGCAGTTGATTGTTGCACAGAACGCCCTCGAAATACATAAGCTGGCCCTGGCGCGTACCATCGGCCTGCCGCTGGCGCAGAGTTTCAACTTGACCGACAAGGCGCCGTACGCGCCCTTCGATCAGTTGCAAGCCGATCAGTTAATCCTGCAGGCCGAGGCGAATCGCAAAGATCTGGCGGCACTGGTGGAACAAACCGCGGCAGCCGCCGAGCAGCGCAAGGCGGCCACAGCCGCGCGCCTGCCGTGGTGGCCGCAGCCGCCGACTACGGCGACACCGGCACAACATTGGCCCACTCGCACGGCACCGTGAATGCGACAGCTTCGTTGAGCGTGCCGGTGTTTGAAGAATTTGCTCTGCGTGGCCAGGCGCAACAGGCGCAGGCACAGCTTGACACCGCGCAGGCGAAACTCAGCGACATGAAAGCGCAGGTGGAAGCCGATGTGCGCGACGCGCTGCTCGATATCGCCTCGGCGCAAAAGCAGGTCGAAGTGGCGCGGTCCAGCGTGGACCTGGCCAACGAGGCTCTCAAAGAAGCGCAGGAGCGCTATGCCAACGGCGTCAGCGACAACCTTGCCGTGAGCCAGGCACAACAGTCCGTGGCCCATGCCAACAGCGTATATGTGGCCAGCCTTTACCGGCACAACTTGGCCAAGCTGAGCCTGGCGCGTGCCCTGGGAGCGGGGCAGAACTACAAGAATTATCTGGGAGGGAAGTAACGTGGCGGATCCAATGTCAACACCGGAGCCAAACGAACCAATCGCGGAGACAGAGATCCAGGAGCCGCGGTCCCGCCGCAGGGGCCTCCTTATTGCCGCGGGTGTTGCGGTCGCGCTCATCGCGCTCGGCTTCTGGTGGCACTCCACTTACAGCGAGAATACCGATGACGCGCAGGTCAACGGTCACCTGATCCAGATTAGTGCGCGCATCAGCGGGCAGGTTGCCAAGGTCGACGTTGAAGAGAACCAGTTGGTGAAGGCCGGCGATCCGATCGCCGATCTGGACCCGGCGGACTACAATGTCGCGGTTGAGAACGCTGAGGCGGCGCTGGCCAGCGCCAGGGCGAATGCCGCGGCAGCCAACGTCAATGTGCCCATCACCACCATCAACACCGGCAGCAACCTGCGCTCGGCCGATGCCGACGTTACGGGCGCGCAGGCCAGCGTCGCACAGGCCGAGCAGCAGTTGGCAGCGGCGCAGGCGAACGTAGTTCAAGCCCAGGCGAACAATACCAAGGCCCAGGCCGATTTGGCGCGCTACAAGCCGCTGGTCGAAAAAGACGTGATCAGCAAGCAGCAGTTCGACGCGGCGGTCGACGCGGCCGATGCGGCACAAGCCAACCTGGCCTCGGCGCAGGCGAGCATGCAGGCTGCGCAGGACGCCGTGCGCGTAGCCCGCGAGCGCACGACGCAGGCGCAGGCATTGCAGAAGTACGCCCAGACCGCTCCGCAACAAGTGGCGGCGCAGACTGCCCGCGCCAAACAGGCCGAGGCCCAGGTGCAACAGGCGCAGGCGCAGCTCGATCAGGCCAAACTCAACCTCGGCTATACAAAGATCGTGGCTCCTGTGGCCGGCATCATCACGCGCAAAAGCGTCGAGGTCGACCAGAATGTTTCCGCGGGGCAGAACCTGCTCACGCTGGTCTCGCTCGAAGATATCTGGGTGACGGCGAACTTCAAGGAGACGCAGTTGCGGAAGATGCAGGCCGGGCAGAAGGTGGAGATTCACGTCGACTCGACCGGCAAGGATTACGCCGGCAGCGTGACGCAGATTGGCGGTGCCACCGGCTCAGTGCTCTCACTGTTCCCGCCCGAGAACGCCACCGGCAACTACGTCAAGGTGGTGCAGCGCATCCCCGTGCGCATCGACTTTACCGATTTGGCAAAGGAAGATCCCGAACCATCAGTTAAGGCCGGGGCTGTCGGTCGAGCCGAAGGTGACGGTGAAGTGAAGAGGCAGCTTCCAGCTTCTACGCTGCCCCTTATCCGCAGGCTACTTTTCAAACAAGCCTGCGCTTGTGACGAGTTTGATGACACGCCCTACAACTTCGCCAAAATCTTTGCAGATCGAATGAATGTTCAGCATTGAGTGTGGCCTACTATGACACACGGCGTCTGGGTCTCTTCAACTGCGCCCGATCTCTTAAGACATCCTCGACCTGCGATATTCTTCTCGGGCTACGCGCGAATAAGGCGCCGGACTCACCGTGGCGTGTATCTCGATCAGGTCCGTCGCCGGGGTGACATATCTGCCGAATCCACCCCCCGCTTCACCCCAGGAAATCACCACTTCGTCGCCGACCGCTACACCCGGCTCGACCAGAGCCATGGACAACACGGTGCGCTCATGGGCGCTGTATGCGGTATAGGCCGACACTCCGATGTCGGCGCCGTTCTTCGTCAACTTATCGTAGTGCATGCCGATAAAGTCGCAATTGACGGGAAGATGCAAAAAGCGCACGTTTTTCCCGCCCGGCGTCAGCATCTCCTTGAAGAGTTTGGCCGAATCTTCGGCCTGCCAAGCTAGCGTCACCTTTTGGGTAGCCTTGGCGTGGTCCAGTTTCGACAGCGCATCGCGTCCGATGCAGTCATGCTCAAGATTAACGAAGTTGCCCAGACCTAAGTCGAAAGGCGATCGGTAGTAGTCTTCCACTCGGCCGTAGAGCTTGCTGCCGCTCAGTCGAATCAAGGCGTTGTGGTCGTCCTCCGACACCCATTTGCGGAATCCTTTCATGTCCTCGCCGCTGAATATGGCCGGCACCACGGCTTGGTACCAGCCGGACTCGACCGCCGGCACCAGGTAAGCCATCCCGCCGACCAGGCAAAGCCCAAACTCCTGGCCGGCCTCGATGATTGCAGTGCGGATCGATTCGCGCAGTTCCCATGGCCCCCACACCTCCAGGCCCATGGCTCCGGCCATGCCATGGCGTAGCGCGCGGCAGCGATGACCGGCGATGGATACTGTCGTCATGCCGAAGAACTTGACGTCGCCGATCGGTCCGCCGTTCAGGCGCTCAATCAATTTTCCGGCCAGCGGGCCCTGTATCTGGTAGCGGAAGGTGGGCCTGATGTTGGCGAAGCCGTTGGCATACACGGGCGAGCGCGGGTCCGGCGTGACTTTCACGTCATAGCTCAGCACTTCGGCGTTGTACTGCACCCACACCGGCGCCATCGGCGCCCCGTAGATGGCGAAATGGTCTTCCGCGAGGTGAAACACGATGCCGTCAGCAATCAACATTCCCTGTTGGTTTACACAGATGATCTGCGATGCCTTGTTCGGCATCGACTTGAACAAACTGTTACAAGACAGGTAGCCCAGAAACTTGCGGGCATCGGGGCCCTCGACGATGACACCCGTCATGTGGTGAGTGAGGTCGAACAACGCCACCGTCTCTCGCCATGAGCGGCACTCGCGCTCCCAGGTTGAGAACTCCTGTGGAAGCTGCGGCATGATCAGGCCGGGATCGAACTCGCGGGGAAGATTCGGCCGATCATATTTGTGCGCACGCAAGTGGTTAATGGCACCCCCGGCCTCAACGATTAGATCTTCAAGATTCTTGCGACCCATTAGCGACGCTCCTTTTCCGGATTTCGATTTTACTCTCCCGGCGACCGCACCGGGAACTTGGCGAAGCTGTTGACGCAGATGTCGGAAAATAACTTGATCGCCTCTGGCCCTCTCACTCGATAGGAGGGCGGAGGGTTCAGAAAGCTACAAGCTGCGTTCCCATATAAACTAATTTACGGCGCAGCCATGAAAGACTCCATCCACGTCTCGAAAGAGAACTACCTCAAGGCCATCCTCGAAGCCGAGGCCGAAGGACGCCAGGTGATTCCCGCCATGCTGGCGCATTGGCTTGAGGTTTCGGCGCCGGCCGTGACCATGGCGCTGAAGCGGCTGAAGCGCGACGGCTTCGTTGAAGTGGGCGAGGACGGCATTGTGCGCCTCACCGCGCGCAGGCCGCGAAACCGCCTATCGCACCGCCCTGCGCCACCACCTGATCGAGCGCATGTTGAGCGAGGTCTTCGGCATGGAGTGGCACGAGATTCACGAAGAGGCCGAGCGGCTGGAGCACGCTGTTTCGCCGGCCTTCGAAGCCAAGCTCAAGGAGAAGCTCGGCGAAGGCGGCGCCTGCCCTCACGGCAACTGCGGTGCTTCCGGTCAATCCGGCGGAGCGCAAGCGGCGCGGAGAAATGCCGCTCTCCGAGGCCGGCGAGGGCAGCCGCTACACCGTTACCAGCCTGCAGGAGCGCGATCCCAAGCTGCTCCTGTTCCTGCACGGCGCCGGCATCGGGCCCGGGAAGAGCCTGCGCGTGGTGAGCCAGAACTACGACCAAACCGTTTCGATTGAGCTACATACTGGGGAGTCGATCCTGGGAAGGCCGGCGGCCGAGGCGGTCTGGCTGCGGCCGGAGGGCCCATCGTAATTAAATTTAAAAAAAATATTAACCATAATTAACAACCTGTGGCATACTATGGGTTGATGAGACCTTGATCGTCTCGCTTCCCGTAGCCATGGCCACTGAAGTCGTAACCAGAACCGTGCTCACCGAGCCCTCGTTGCCTGAGGTGCATTCGAGCGTCAGCATCTCGCGCTCGCCGTTCTACTGGCGGCGGCTGCTGGGTTTTCTCGGGCCGGGATTCCTGATCTCCGTGGGCTACATGGACCCCGGCAACTGGGCCACCGACATCGCCGGCGGGTCGCGCTTCGGCTACACGCTGCTGTTCGTCATCATGGCCTCGAACCTGATGGCGATCCTGCTGCAGAGCCTGTCGCTCAAGCTGGGCGTGGCCACGGAGCGCGACCTGGCGCAGCTTTGCCACGAGAGCTACGGCCGCAGGATCAGCTTTGCGCTGTGGATCGTGCGCGGAGATCGCCATTGCCGCCTGCGACCTGGCCGAGGTCATCGGCTCGGCCATCGCGCTCGAACTGCTCTTTCACATTCCGCTGTTCTACGGCGTGCTCATCACCGGGCTCGACGTGCTGCTGATCCTGCTGCTGCAGCGCTGGGGTTTCCGCTACGTTGAGGCGCTGGTCATCGCGCTCATCGGCACCATCATCGCGCATGTTCGGCGTGCAGATGTTTCTCTCCCGGCCGGATTACTGGCCGGTGCTGCGCAATCTGTTTATTCCGTCGCCCTCGATCGTCACCAATCCCGACATGCTGTACATCGCCATCGGCATGCTGGGCGCGACGGTGATGCCGCACAATCTTTACCTGCACTCGTCGATCGTGCAGAGCCGCCACTACAAGCGCACGCCCGAGGGCAAGCGCGAAGCCATCCACATGGCCAACATCGACTCGGCGCTGGCGCTGACGATGGCGCTGTTTGTGAATGCGGCCATTCTGATTGTGGCGGCGGCGGTGTTTCATCGCAGCGGACACTTTGAGGTTGCGGCCATTCAGGATGCCTACAAGCTGCTGAGCCCGCTGCTGGGCGCGGCCGGCGCGAGCACGCTGTTTGCCATCGCGCTGCTGGCCAGCGGGCAGAACTCCTCCATTACCGGCACGCTGGCCGGCCAGGTGGTGATGGAGGGCTTCATCCACATCCGGCGTCTCGCCCTGGCTGCGGCGGCTGATCACGCGCTCGCTGGCGATTATTCCCACCATCATCGTGGTTGCCGTCACCGGCGAGCAGGGAACGGAGAAGCTGCTGATCCTGAGCCAGGTGATTCTCTCGCTTGCAGTTGAGCTTTGCCGTGGTTCCGCTGGTGCTGTTCACCGGCAGCCGCAAGAAGATGGGCGAGTTTGTGAATGCGCCGCTGGCTGCAAGGGCTGGCCTGGTTCACGGCGGTGCTGATCGCCGGGCTGAATGCGTGGCTGCTGGTGCAGACCTTCAGGGCGGTTGACGCGGACCACGCTCAAGCGCCGATTTCACCGACCTCCCGGAGGTCCGCATGAAGCACAGACAAGACAATCCGGAACGCTCTGATCTTCTTCTCTGTTATTAACCGCGGTTAACTGTCGCCGGATCGCCGCGCAAAGCGGCACTTCGAGCGCGATCTCAGGCACGGTGACGGATGCGACCGGCGCGGCGTTGCCCAATGCCGAAGTCGACGGCGACCGAAGTCGATACCGCGGCCGTGCGCACAGGAACGATCCAATGCCGATGGGCGGTTTCTTTTCTCGCAGGTGAATCCCGGAACCTATACGGTGACGGTGCAGCGCAGACGGGCTTTGCGGAAGCAAACCTCGCAGCCGGTCGCAGTCGAGGTGGGACGCACCGTGACGCTGAACTTCAAGCTCTGTCGTTGTCCGCCGCAACACAGACTGTCGAAGTCACCGCCCAGCAGGCCCTGCTCAGCCTGGAAAATCCCAACACCACCACCACCCTCGAATCGAAGACCATTGCCAACCTGCCCAACGCCGGGTCAGGACCTGACCTTCATCGCGCAGTTCGCCCCGGGAGCGCTGATGAATACAGCCGGCTCCTCCAACGACGCCAAAGCCCCGGGCGGCTATGGCAATGTCGAATTCAACGGCCTGCCCGCCACCTCGAACGGCTACATCCTCGACGGCTACGACACCAACGATCCGTGGCTGGGCCTGAATATTGGCCTGTCGACCAATCTTGTGATCGGTCTCGATGCGGTCGATCAGGCGACGGTGAATACGAATTCCTACTCCGTCGATCAGGGCCGCTATGGCGCTTCGCAGGTGAACTACTTCACCAAATCCGGAACCAACCAATTTCACGGCGACGTCTACGAGCTGTGGAACGGCTCGCTCTTCAACGCGGAGGACTACTTTCTCCACGCCAACGACACGCCGGGCAACATTACCAACAAGCCGCGCTCCAATGTGAACGAGTTTGGCGTCAGCGTGGGCGGACCGATCCGCAGAGACAAGCTCTTCTTCTTTACAGCACTATGAAGGAGTCCGCATCGCGCTGCCCATCGTGGTGACTCAGGTTGTCGTGCCATCGCCCGCCTATCAGCAGTATGTGCTCAGCCAACTGCCTCGTAGGGCGGAACAGATCCCATCACGGGAACCATGCTGCCCGCCGAGCCCGCCGAGGTACCCTTCTACAAGTCGATGTTCAGCCTCTATCGCAACACAGCCGGAACGCCGTCCGTAGCTCATGCCCGCTCGATGCAACTGCGCCCGCTCGAACGAACGGCCTTGACGGTAGCGGCTGCGCCAACCAGCGCCAGGAGTCGCTTCAGCAACAGCGACCACGAAAACCTGATCGTGCTCAAAATCGATCACACCATCGACGCCAACAACACCGTCTGGTACCGCTTCCAACAGGACACGGGACTGCAGGCCGCCTATACCGATCCCATCAACTCCATCTTCAATTCCTACTCCCCGCAGCCGCAGCGCACGCTGGTCGCCGGCTACACGCACATCTTCGGCCCGAATCTCGTCAACCAGTTCAATCCCGGCGCGAGCTGGTACTCGCAGCATCTTCGAGCCGAACAACTTTGCCCAGGTGCAGCAGACTTTCCCATCGTGCTTGCCGCGGGCAGCAATCAAGCGCCCTTCACCACCATCGGCGGCAACGACAACACCTATCCGCAGGGCCGCAAGGTCACGCAATGGCAGATCAACGACAACCTGACTGGACGCGCGGCAAGCAGGAGTACCGCTTCGGCATCAACACGCGCCGCGTCGACGTCAGCGACTACGACCTGGGCGAGGGAAGCGTGCCCACGGCCGTCTATAACGATCTGGCCGAGTTCACCTACGGCGCGGCCTACACTGAGAGCCAGACCTTTCCCATCTCGTTCAAAGAGCGAGTCGCCGCGGGCAATCTCGACCTCTACGCGATGGATACCTACAAGCCGACGCCGCAAAGCCACGTTCACCGCCGGCGTGCGGGCGACGCTGGAATACCGATCCCGTCAACCAGCAGCACCTGTTTGCGCGTCCCGCGGGATCGTTTCTCGATCTCGTCGCACGATGCCAACCAGCCGCTCGATCAGGCCATTCAAACCGGGGTGCGCAATCTGTTTCCCTCCACGCCGCTGCTGGTCTGGCAGCCGCGCGTCTCGCTGGCCTACCAAGTTACGCCACGGAACCGTGGTCCACGCCGGCTTCGGCGTCTTCAACGACATCATTCCCGCGCAGATTGCCGATCTTGCCGCCACCAACGCTCCCTACGCGCCCACCTTTGTCGGCGGCATCGGCGGCCAGGTGGGCGGCCTTGCCATTGCGCCCGGCGTGGCCAACAGCGCAGCCGATGCGGCCGTCGACCGCCAACCGGCAGTTTCAGTCGCTCTTCAGCGCCGGTGCGTCCGCCCTGCGCGGGAATCGCCCCCGGCGCGCCAACGTGCCCTCTGGCCGTGAGCCTCAATACCTTTCCCACCGGCACGCTGAAAACGCCGTACTACTACCAGTACAACTTCGGCATCGAGCAGCAACTGGGCGCGCATGGCGCCGTTCGCATCGGCTATGTCGGCACGCGCGGCCTCCATGAGCCGTTTCAGGTCGGCCTGAACGGCTACCAGACTGTCTGCGCCGGATGCTTTGCGCCCTACCCCTACGCGCAGCCGCTCGACCAGCGATTCGGCAGCGTCAACGAATTTCGCACCGACGCCAACAGCAACTATTCCGGCCTGCAGACCAGCCTCACCGAGCAGTTCCACTGCCTCACCCTGCACGCAAACTACACGCTTCAGCCATTGCCTCGACGAAGTCTCGAACGGCGGCCTGCTGCCGTTTTCATCCGCAGGGCATTCTCGTCGCCGCTGCCCGGCGAACTGAGCCGCCAATACAGCAACTGCGACTACGATGTGCGCCACAACCTCTCGGCCTTCGGCATCTACCAGATTCCTTTTGCATCGAAGCATCTTCTCTTGCGCGCTCTCTTCCGCGGCTGGTCATTTTCTGAGACGGCTTTCTTGCATAGCGGTCTTCCGTTCACCGTCCTCAGCCAGCCTTACACGGCGAACGGCAACGGCGTCTTTCAAGCCAGTGGGCCGCAGTTTGCGCGCAGCGTGTTCCGGGCGTAGCCGCTCTACCGGAAAACCCCGGTCGCCGGCGTCACCGTGGCGGGAACCAGACAATGGCTGAATCCCGATGCCTTTGTCTCGGTTGTCGATCCCACCACGGGCGCATGCACAGGCGGCGATTCGCCGGCCAACTGCCAGTTCGGCGACTCCGGCCGCAACACCGTGCGCGGCCCGCACTTTACTGACTCCGACATCTACCTTTCGCGCCGGTTTCCCATCTGGGAACAGATATCAATGCGCTTCGACGTGCAGATGTTCAATGCCTTCAACCATCCCAACTTCGCATTGCCCAGCAATGTGCAGGCCGGGGTGCCGGGCGATACATTCCGGCAAAATTCGGAACCCTGGAAAGCACCATCTCGCCGCCGACCGGCCTGCTGGGCGTGGGCTTGGGCGGCGACAGTTCGCCGCGCATGATCGCATTTCAGGCCAGGATCGAGTTCTGACGGCATCCGGGAATCCAACGGATCTGGTCTCGCCATAAGTCGTTAATGAAAAATAACCTCCACCCGCCCCCGCCATAAGTGTTATTGCCACCGCGCCGCCATCGTGCTTCAATGGCTTTGATTTACCTGCGCGCAGTTCTCCCTTTGCGAAGAATCGCGCCGCCTTGCGAATGAGCGACGTAGACCAACACGAGACCAGCGAACAGCCAGCCGCAGGCAACCAACAGGACAAAGGCGAAGAGCTTGGCACCTATGCGGTCTTGCCTGCCTCAGCAGAAGAGGGGGAGCTCTACGCCTTCCGTGCCGCGATGCATCCGTCCGAGCCGGAAGCAGAGAAGCAGCCGGAAAGGCCCAGAATCCCGGTCGCAACCCTCGCGCTGGGAGCGGCCGCACTCCTATGCGTGGTGGCATTGATCTTCGCCATCCCGATGTTGGTGAGGCCCAAGCCGCCGGCCCACTATATCGACATGGGAAACCGAAGGTTCGATCCCGCGGGGCTGGGTGGCCGCCTCATCGCGCGCTGGGAAAGCAGCGCCACCTACCAGCTCACCATCGATCCGCTTGAGCCGCAGCAGCTCGACGGCTTTCGCGCCGTGGCCGCGGATCCGCCCCAGCCGCTTTCGATTGTGATCCGCCTCAAGGATGGTGCGGGCCTCGTTGCATGCCAAAGGGAAATTCTGCTTCCCGCTGCTGAGACCGCAGCCGATACCGGACCTCAAACGGCGCTGCTTGCGGGCAAGACGCCCGGCGGAGACACCGTGCAATATGTCGCCGGCGCGGATGGCAAGCTTGCCGAGATCGCACTGGGGGGTCCGCTTTCCTGCCCGGCGGATGTGTATCGCCGGTTCGCGGGTTGGGACTTTACCTCCAACTTTCCCACCCTTGCCGACCAGGCCGAATGGCTCAGGCACGAGAACGCCCTGGAAGAGGCACGAAAACCCCATCCTGCCCACGGCGCTGAGTGGGGTGCGGGGGTTCAGCACTTGCCCGCTCCCATTGAGGGCGACGATGTGATTACTGGCGATAATCCCAAAAGGGGAACCGTGAACACCACCGCGGGAAGAGTGTTTCTTGTTATTAAGAGCGGCGCCGGCAGCCGCACTCCGGAATGGCAGACATTCCCTGCCGCCATTCACTTCCGCTGCGACAAGAACGGGGTCTGCGTGCTATCCCGCGCCAATGCGCGCACTACCCTGCAGGCGCGATTGCTCAAGTGACAGGGACGCGGGAACTAGCACCGGTACCACTTGATTCTCTAATCAACGCCACGTAGCGCCGGTTTCCACATAGCGCAGGAGGCTTTGCAGCTATGGTTCCCAGTGCTACACTAAACACAATGTCAAAGACGCCGCCTCCGCAGCTCCGGGTTTTCGCGTTTAAAGGCTTTGCCCGGTTTGCCCGTCGGATGCGCGTTTCGGATAAGGCACTTTGGGAAGCCGTACTTTCTCCACCAGACGCCGATCTCGGCGGAGGGCTCTACAAGTTCCGAATCGCCAGGCCGGGGGAAGGCGCACGCGGTGGCGGCCGGGCGCTGGTTGCGCTGAAAGTCGGACGCCGCGCGGTCTTGATGTTCGGATGGGAAAAGAAGGATATGGAAAATATTACTTCCAAGGAACTCAAAGTCTACCGGCTTCTTGCAAGGCGTTATTTGGAATTCACCGATGGCGAAATGAGCATAGCCGTAAATGACGGAACCTTGCTGGAATTCCGCCCACCCCGATAGGAGGACAACATGGCAAAGACCTACAAAAGTAGAGCCCTCGCAGAAGCGCACGAGAACGCCAGCGACCTTTACCGTCTCGGACTGATCGACAAAAAGACGATGCAAAATTTCGACCGTAGCTGTCTTACTCCGGTCAAGGTGCTGACTCCGGCCGCTATCCGGCGTATCCGCTCCAAAGCCGACGTAAGCCAGGCCGTTTTTGCCGCTCATTTGAACGTCACGGTTGGCGTTGTCAGTAAGTGGGAACGCGGCGAGAAAATTCCCAGTGGACCCGCAGCAAAGCTGCTCACATTAGCGTCCATTCACGGAATCGACGCCATCGCCTGATGGGCGGCCGGGCGGTGTAAGAGCCGACACTTTCCAACGGCGGCAGTTCAGTATCTTGCTTGAATATGGCTGGCAAGGGAAACCATGCTCCAGCCGCTTGATCCATCGGGAGATCGCCCTTCAAAACTCCACGTGAACTGGAGAACCGCCGTAATGGCTACTGGCCACCGGCTAAAACATCGACCACTGGCCACTGACCACTGCGTTACCATGATTGCGATGCACGTTTTGTCCGCAGCCGAGATGCAGGCCTGCGACCGCGCCACCACGGAGCGGTTTGGGATTCCGTCGATTCAATTGATGCGCGCGGCCTCCGCGGCCGTCGCGGCCTTTGCGCGGCAGCAGTTTCCCCGGGCGCGTCGCGTTACCGTGCTTTGCGGCCGCGGCAACAACGGCGGCGATGGCATGATGGCCGCGCGGTTGCTTGCCGATGGCGGCCTCGAAGTAACCACGCTCGTGCTCGGCGCGCCGGGCATTCTCTCCGGCGATGCCGGCGTGGCGTGGAACGAGCTGACCAGTCCCATGCACGGCGCGGTTCACGTGGTCACAAGCGCACTGGAGCTCGATCGCCACAAGGATGCGCTTGACGCCGATCTCATCGTGGATGCTGTGCTGGGTACAGGCTTCAAGCCTCCGCTGAAGGGCCTGGCGCTGGCGGTGCTCGAATGGCTGCAACGTAGTGGCGCTCCCGTTCTGGCTGTGGATTTACCCTCCGGCTGGCCGGCCGACGAAACAGGCGCAACCGTGACTGGACCAGTTTCACGCCCCGCAGACAAAGACCCGTCCGCAGGGACCCCGGTTTTACACCCCACGGACAAAGACCCGTCCGCGGGGGCCCCTGTTTTACACCCCACGGACAAAGACCCGTCCGCGGGGACCCCGGTTTTTCCCGCCGATGCCATCATCACCTTCACCGCGCCCAAAGCCGCGCACGTGTTTGGGCAACTAACGCGGCGCTGGAACCAACCCATCGCCGTCGCGCCCATCGGATCGCCCGACGCGGCAATTGTGTCCTCGCTCGGCCTCGACTGGGCCGGCTCCTCGCTCGATCTGGTCCAGGCGCCGCGCGCAGCCGCAGCCAACAAAGGCAACTTCGGCCACGTGCTCGTGGTGGGCGGCACCTTCGGCAGCGCGGGCGGCAAGGCTGGCGCGCCTGCCATGGCGGCTCTTTCAGCGTTGCGTGCCGGAGCGGGGCTTGTCACTGCGGCAGTTCCCGCGCCGGCGCTGCCTGTGGTGGCGTCGCTCGTCCCGGAACTGATGACATGGCCGCTCGATGCGAACTCTGCCGGGCAGATCTCGGAAAAAAGTCTTGCGCCCGAGCAAATCGCCGCCCTGATCGAAGGCAAAACCGTGCTGGCCATCGGTCCCGGCATGGGACAGGCGCCGGAGACGGTCAAGTTCACCACGGGGTTGCTTTCATCCACTCAGATACCGGCGGTCATCGACGCCGACGCTCTGAACATCCTCGCTGCCAAGCCCGTGCTGCTGGCCAAACTGGCGCGCAAGGCCCAGCGCACGCTCGTCCTCACGCCGCATCCCGGAGAAATGGCGCGGCTGGCCGACATCACTGTCGCCAAAGTGCAGGCGAATCGCCTCGAGACAGCGCGCAGCTTTGCCCAGCGCATGGGCGTCACGCTGGTGCTCAAAGGCGCGCGCACGCTCATCGCGCATCCCGACGGCCGCGTGGCCGTAAACACCACCGGCAATCCCGGCATGGCCAAGGGCGGCAGCGGCGACCTGCTCACCGGCCTCATCGCCGGGCTGCTGGCGCAGTATCCGGGCGAACCGGCCCGCGCCGTCGAAGCCGCGGTCTATTTGCACGGCTTGTCGGCGGATATTGCCGTGCGGGAAGCCGGCGAACACACCTTGCTGGCCACCGATTGCCTTAGGCATCTTGGGCGGGCCTTTCAGTCGCACAGGCATCGCTTTGATCGAGACGGGCGGAGCGGTTATGTTTGGTTACAAGGGGCATTCGATGCAGCGGACTAAAAGCGCGTGCAGCGAACCAGGTGTGTGACTGCGTAAGTTGAAGATATGCTTTAGTTTCGCGCGATCAAGGTTTCAGAATCGAGATTTGGGGCGCCCGCGTTGCATGCAGCAACTGCGGAGCGCGCGCATCTAACCGGCATGAGGGCCGAGCAATGACCAACGCCGCACCCGTCGCCGAAGGCAGAACGTACGAGTTCACTACGCAAAGCGGCGCAGGCACCATCGCCGTGGGCCGCAAGCTCGCCGATTTGCTCGCGCCGCCGCAACTGCTGCTGCTCGGCGGCGATCTTGGCACGGGCAAAACCACGCTCGTAAAGGGCATTGCGCAAGCGCTCGACGCCGCCGAGCCCGACGAGGTCACCAGTCCCACCTTCACGCTCGTCCACGAGTTCGATGGCACGCGCCACGGTAAACCCGTCAAGCTCTTCCACCTCGACGTCTATCGCCTCGAAGGCGAGCGCCAGCTTGAGACGCTTGGCCTGGACGACCTTCTCACGCCCGACGCTCTGGTGGTAGTGGAGTGGGGCGACAAGTTCAAGAGCATCCGCAAGCGCGCCACGGGCGAGATCGTGATCTCCTCCGAGGGCGGCGACGCGCGCAAAATTACGGTGACGCTGAAGGAATAGCGGGCCAGCGAGTCACTGAGTCAGTGATCCCTTCTCTATCCAGCACTGGCCTGATGCAAGTTCATCAGGGAAAGCATGAATCGCATTTCATTTGAAGATGTGCAGGCGAGACTCGCCGCCGTTTTGCGCAATCGTGCGGCAAGCCACCGGTCAGCGAAGATAACAAGGAGTGAATAGACAAGATGGAAGTTGCCGAGGTCATTGCTCAACTGGAACGGTTCAAAGGGAAGTTTGAGCGGGAAGCCGTAGAAGCGGCAATAGCCCGGAGGGAGGAAATCACTCCGGCACTCCTCGAGATATTGGAGGAAATCGCAGACCGCGCCGGGGCGCGCCGCCGCACAGCAGAAGACGGATATATGGCGCACCTTTACGCCATGTATCTGCTGGCGCAGTTTCGTGAAGGGCGCGCCCACCCGCTGATGCTCAAGATCGGCCTCCTTCCCGGCGATCTTCTCGATTCGCTCCTGGGAGATTTCGTTACCGATGCCTTCGGCAGGGTTCTTGCCTCGACCTGTGACGGAAACATTGCCGGAATTCAGTCCTTGATCGAAGATGCGAACGCGGACGAATGGGCCAGGGGCGCGGCTCTCGCTGCTCTTGCGACCCTCGTTGCCGCCGGGGTCAAGAGCCGAGATGAGATTGTCGACTATTTCGCCGCGCTGTTTCGTGGAAAGCTGACCGGCACAACCCACGTAGTCTGGAGCGACCTTGTCGCATTCGCCACCGATTTGTATGCAATAGAACTTCTTGGCGACATCGAAAAGGCTTACGAAAAGCACCTGGTGGACCCCAGGATCATAGGATTAGACGACGTCCACCGCGATTTCGCGAAAGGAAATGCCTGGGCGCTGCAACGGCTCAGTGACGATCCGCATCGCAAGTTCATCCATGACACGGTGAAAGAATTCGGGCGCTGGTATTGCTTTCATAAGGATGAAGAGGACATGGCGCGCCGGAGGAGAGCGGAGACGGCCGGCCTGGAGCGGGACGACATTTCTGTTCCCTACCGGCGTGACTCACCCAAAATAGGCCGCAACGAGCCGTGTCCATGTAGCAGCGGCAGGAAATATAAGAAGTGCTGCGGGGCATGAAGCACTTACCGGTTGCGCAATCCGCTGCTTTTTAGTACCCCATGATGTTGTAGCCGCAATCGACGTAGATGATTTCACCCGTAACTGCGCTCGAGAGGTCGCTGGCCAGGAATAGCGCAGTGCCGCCCACTTCGAGCTGATCCACGTTGCGATGCAGCGGGGCGCGCTCGGCATGCGACTTCATCATCTCGCCCAGCGCGCCCACGCCGCGCGCGGCCAGCGTCTTGATGGGCCCGGCAGAGATGGCGTTCACGCGGATATTCTTCTGCCCCATCTCGTACGCCAGATAGCGCACGGCCGATTCCAGCGAAGCCTTGGCCAGCGCCATCACGTTATAGTGGGGCACAACCTTTTCCGCGGCGTAGTAGGTGAGGGTCATAATGCTGCCGCCCTCGGTCATCAGCGGCACAGCGCCGCGGCTCACCGCGATAAGCGAATACACGCTCACGTCGTGCGCGATGCGGAAGCCCTCGCGGCTGGTGTCGATGAACGCGCCCCTCAGGTCCTCAGCAGGCGCGTAGGCGATGGCGTGCACCAGAATGTCGATCCTCAAGTACTTCTCCTTGAGGGTTGCAAACAGGGCTACGATTTCGTCGTCGCTGGAGACGTCGCACTGAAAGCCGCTGGCCCCCGGTAACTCGGCTATGAGGCCCTCGGCCTCCAGCTTCATGCGCTCGTTCTGGTAGCAAATAGCAAGCGTGGCGCCGGCCTCGTGGAGTTTTTGGGCGATGCCCCAGGCGATGGACCGCTTGTTGGCCAGACCGAAGACCACGGCCGTCTTGCCCGCCAGGTTGATCATGCTGTTCGAGTTCCTCCAATTTTCGTTCAGGGGGTCTTTGCTTGAGTGAGGGGAATCGTTAGAGCTGCCGTTTTTCAGGATACCAGAGTGAATTTAGGGAGCCTCCGGACCTGAAGGCCCGGTAGTGTCTCAGTTTGAATCCGGAATATGAGGATATGCTGGCCACTGACAGCGCCCAATCGTCGCGCTATGATTCCGCTGAAAGGCATGGCACTGGTGGCACTCTTGGAGCATGCAGATGAAACTCAGGGACTCGAATCCGAGGAAAAACTGGACATTCGCTCAGCGGCTAAAATTCGAGGCAATTTGGTGGGGCATCCCCATGTTGCTTCTGGAATTGGTTGGCGTATCTCGGCGGCTCTGGATTGGCGTTTTGCTTATTGCTTTTCCTGTCTATGCTCTTATGGTTGTGTGCGCAGCTGGGTTAGAGCATCTCTATTTTTCGGACAAGACCGACCATCCTCGCCCCCGTAGCGGTGGAGTTTGACTGCTCCAGAAACTGGTTTCGGTCAAATCGCATGGAGGGATTTGTGCTAGGTTGTGCTAGTCTCACGGCGATGCGGGCTATCTCGGCTATTTGGGCTCCTGAAAAATCAATAACTTACGCGTTTTCAATACGCACTGCCACCCGGGGCACCCCTGCTGACTCGCCGGCTCGCTGACCCGCTACTTCGCCGCCGCTCCCACGCCCGCCTGCTCGGCCAGCTTCGCTGCCTTGTCCGTCGCTTCCCAGGTAAACTCCGGCTCGGAGCGGCCAAAGTGGCCGTACGCCGCGGTCAGCCGGTAGATGGGCCGGCGCAGGTTCAGGCTCTCGATGATGCCCTTGGGCGTGAGCGCGAAGTTCTTGCGGACCAGCTTGGTTAGCTCGCTCGCGCTGAGCTTTCCCGTGCCAAAGGTGTCCACCAGCACGCTCACCGGCTCGGCCACGCCGATGGCATAGGCAAGTTGTACCTCGGCCTTGTCGGCCAGGCCCGCGGCCACAATGTTCTTGGCGATATGGCGCGCCATGTAAGCCGCGGAGCGGTCCACCTTCGACGGGTCTTTCCCGCTGAACGCGCCGCCGCCGTGCCGTCCCATGCCGCCGTACGTGTCCACAATAATTTTGCGGCCGGTCAGTCCGGTGTCGCCCATGGGCCCGCCGATCACGAATCTTCCCGTCGGGTTGATGTGGTACCGGGTGTGCTCGTCGAGCCACTTAGCGGGAAGAACGGCCTCGATGACGTGCTTGTGGATGTCGGCGTGCAACTCCTCGTTGCCGATGCTCTCGGAATGCTGCGTGGAGATAACCACGGCGTCAATCCGTGCCGGCTTGCCGTTTTCGTCGTACTCCACCGTCACCTGGCTCTTGCCATCGGGACGAAGGTAAGGCAGCTTGCCGCTCTTGCGCACGGTGGCAAGTTGCCGGGCGAGCTTGTGCGCCAGCGAGATGGGCGCGGGCATCAGTTCCGGGGTCTCGTTGCAGGCGTAGCCGAACATCATGCCCTGGTCGCCGGCGCCGCCCTGATCCACACCCTGGGCAATGTCGCCCGACTGCTTGTTGATGCTCGAAATCACCGCGCAGGTATTGGAGTCGAAGCCGTAAAGCGCGTTGTCGTAGCCAATCGAGGCCACCACGCCGCGCACCAGCGACTGAAAATCCACGTAGGCCTTGGTGGTGATCTCGCCCGCGATGACCACGAGGCCGGTGGCCGTCAGGGTCTCGGCCGCCACGCGGCTGTAGGGGTCCTGCTCCAGGCAGGCGTCGAGAATGGCGTCGGAGACCTGGTCGGCAATCTTGTCGGGATGGCCTTCGGTCACAGATTCAGAGGTAAACAGAAAACGGTCGCTCAACTTGAGAAACTCCTTATTCCTTCTTCCTATGGTAAATGGAGACAGGAGGGTCTGGGGAAAAGCATGCGGCGTATGGCAGGCAATGGGCGTTCATTGGAGGATTGCCGGCCTTGAACCGGGCGGGCGTCGATAGTCTGCCTCTTGAACTAGGAGCCTACGCGCGCAACCACACCGCGAACCGCAGCCCACGCTCCATGCAGCACGTCTGTGACCGCGGTGCCCGGAATCAGCGTCGTCCACCACCCCTCCCGCAGCCCGTAGAAGCGCACGGCAAGGAAGGCCCCCGCAGCCACCACCAGCACCAGCAGGATGGCGCCCAGCCAGCGCAGACGCATCTCCATTGCCTCGCGGTGCAGCATCCGCGCCTTGCCCACGTTTGCGGCAAAGGCCGTCCAGCTACTGTCGTCATCGGCCGTCTGGCCTGAGGCGCCGCACGCCTTGAGAAAACGCTCGGTCCAGTCCTGCTGGTCCAGGCCCAGCGCGCCGGCGTATCCGCGCACAATGCCCTTGCTCAGAATGCCGCCTGGAAGCAGACGAAAACTCTCCTGCTCCAGCGCAACCAGGTGGCGCTGGCTGATTTTGGTAACCGCCGTGATGTCATCCAGCTGGATGCCGCGCAACAACCGCTCTTTGCGCAGATCTTCTCCAAAAGTTCCCATCGGCAACCGAAATGGGTCCCATCGACCCAAATAGAAATTTTACCTTCACCATACCTCCGGTATCCACCCCGGTCAAAGCGATTTGACGCTTCTCGGCGGCGCATGGACTCACTAACGTAACGTGCGGTCAAAGCGTGGCTTCGCCTGAGGCTGCCCTCGGTCCAGACTCGTGGTCAGGACTGTTACCCTTGGGTCGAGGGGCTAAGGCGCGAGTTGTACGCGATTTTTTGGTCTCCCGCCCACTCAGGCTCGAACATGAATAAGCTCATCTTTGCCAATTTGCTGCGCCGCCCCATGCGCTCGGTCATCAGCGTGCTCGCTGTCGCCATTGAAGTCATCATGATCCTGTCCATCGTGGGCATCTTCATGGGCATGCTGAACGACCAGAAGCAGCGCACCAACGGAATCGGCGCCGATCTGATGCTTTTGCCGTCGAATGCCAGCATGTTCAATGGCGTCGGCAGTGCGTCCATGCCCGTCGGCGATGCGGCGGCCCTGCTGCGCCTGCCCCATGTCACCGTGGTCGCGCCGGTCATTCAGCACCTCAACACCAACGGCAACATCGAAGTTTTGTATGGCATCGATTACGCAACCTTCAGCGCGCTCAAGCCCTTCGTCTTTATCGCGGGCGGCCCATTCAAAGGACCCAACGACGCAATAATCGACGACGTGGCCGCAGGCAACAACTATCATTTGGGCGACGCGATCCCGGTTTTGGGACAGCCATTTCGCATCTCGGGCATTGTCGAGCAGGGCAAGGGCGGGCGCAAGCTCATTCCGCTCGAGACGATGGGAGAGTTGACCGGCGCCGAAGGCAAGGCCTCGCTCTTCTACATCAAGTGCGATAGCCCCGCAAACGACGACCTGGTGATGAAGGAGATCCGTTCCACCCCCGGCTTCGGTAACAACACCTTGACCACGGTCGACAGTTGGCTGAACCAGATGACGCCCAGCAAGATTCCCGGCTTCAATGTCGCTCTCGAGGTGATTACCGGTATCGCCGTCATCATCGGCTTTCTGGTCATTTTCCAGTCCATGTACACAGCGGTGCTTGAGCGCACCCGCGAAATCGGCATCCTCAAGTCCATGGGCGCTTCAAAGCTGGCCATCGTGGGCGTGGTGCTGCGCGAGTGCGCGGTGTTGGCCGTAGCCGGAGTCGTGGTGGGCATTGCGGGCACCTATGGAGTGCGCACACTGCTCTTCCATCTCTTCCCCACGCAGCACTTCGAGATCACTGTCCTGTGGCTGGGCCGCGGAGCGGCCATCGCCTTTGTGGGGTCCATCTGCGGCGCTCTCTATCCCGCCTGGATGGCCGCCCGCAAAGATCCCATCGACGCGCTCGCCTACGAATGACAGGGGTCAGGGGTCAGGTTTCAGATTGCGGGCCCAGACACCTGGAACCTGACACCTGAAACCTAAGGAGGCCAGGGACCGATCGTGAACACGCAGACAACTTCACTGGTCGACATCGAGACGATTCGCGCCGCCGCCGCGCGCATTGCGCCCATTGCCATGAAAACACCGCTGGTGAGCGCGGCATTTCCCGGCGTGTCGGGCTACGGAACCGGCCGGCAGATCTGGCTCAAGGCAGAATGCCTGCAGCCCATCGGAGCCTTCAAAATCCGCGGCGCCACAAACAAAATCCTTCAGCTTTCGCCCGATGAAATCGCCCGCGGCGTCATCACCTATTCGAGTGGCAACCATGCCCAGGGAGTAGCCTATGCAGCGCGCGAGGTAGGCGCAAAAGCGGTCATCGTCATGCCGTCGAACGCACCCGCCATCAAGCGCGCGGCCACGCTGGCGCTGGGAGCCGAGGTCGTCGGCGTTGGCCTGGCTTCGAGCGAGCGCCTGGCCGTGGCCGAACAACTGGTGCGCGAGCACGGCTACGTCGTCATACCACCCTACGACGACGAACAGATCATCGCGGGGCAGGGAACTTGCGGCCTCGAAATTATCGAACAACTGCCGGACGTGGATCTCGTACTCTCGCCCGTCTCGGGTGGCGGGCTGTTGAGCGGAGTTGCCGCGGCAGTCAAGCAGCTCCATCCGCAAACCAAGGTCTTTGGCGTCGAGCCGGAGCTGGCCGGCGATACGGCGGAAAGTTTCCGCACCGGCGCGATCGTCACCTGGGGGGCCGAGCTGACCAGCCGGACCATTGCGGATGGTTTGCGCACCCAAAGCGTCGGCGAGCGCAACTTTGCCCATATTCAGGCCTTCGTCGACGGCATCGTCACCGTCACCGAGGCCGAGATTCGCGCCGCCATGCGCGCCATCGTGGCCGCCACGCGTCTGGTGCCCGAACCCAGCGGCGCGGTTTCCACGGCTGCTTTACTTTTTCACGCGGACCAGTTGCCGGCTTATCGCAAGGCCGTGGCCGTGGTCAGCGGCGGGAATGTCGATCCCGCGATGCTGGCTGAGGTGCTCACCGAAAGCGCAACCTAACGTCGTTCAACTATGATTTTGCATGTGATGAATCGCCGTTTCTTCACTGCTCACGCTTTTGCTGTCACTCTCGCGCTCGTCTTTACCATCCTGCCAGCTCACGGCGACAAAAAACCGCAGCAGCAGGTGAAGCCCATGGCCGGCCCGCGCGCCACAACCCTGCGCATCACCTGGCTCTACATCACGCCCTCGACCAGCACGCAGAAGGTCGCCAAGGTGCAAATCGGCCGCGAGATGGTCGTCGCCGAAAAAAGCGGTTCGTGGATGCGCGTCTACGCCAACACCGACATCGAGGAGCAACACAGCGACAAGGACACGCCGATGATTGGCGAAGACGAGGCCACGCCCCCAATCTCCGGCTGGATGGAGGCCAAGGGTGTCGTCGAGGAGACCACGCCCAACGGAGACCAGATTCTGATGGGCGCGGCCGCCAATCAGGAGGCGGAGGCCTCCAATCCGCGCGGCCCGGCAAATGCCGCGCAGAGCGCCCGGTTGCTCTACCGCCGGCTTGTCGAATTGTTTCCCAACTCGCCGCTCGTGCCCGAAGCCGCATGGCGGGCGGCCGACATTCAATGGCAAATTGAAAAGGCCGACCAGGCGACCCTGCCCTCTGCCCGCGAAAGGGACCCGAGTTATCGCCTGGGGATGGACGAGGACGCGCTGCACAAGGTCATCAAATACTATCCTCACACGCGCTGGGCGGCGCTGGCGGCCTTCGATCTCATCGACAACAAACTCTGCGGCGACTGGGAGGGCGCCACGCAGTGTCCGGAAAAGGAGTCCGAGCTCTACATCAAATACGCCGGCGAGTATCCCGATGGTCCGCGCACGGCGCGCGCGCTCTACGAGGCTGTCTACCGCCTCGCCGTCCTCAGCGATATGTATTCCGCCAATGGCGACGACCGTAAAAGCAGCGATGCTCACAACCAGGCCCGCACCGTTGCCGCGCAACTCAAAGCCCACTTTGCCGACTCCGACTACTCCTTGCGCGCCGGCGCTTTAGTATACAAATTGGATGAAGGCGTTCCTGTTTATGGCATAGACCGGGACTGAGCCGCTCACGGCCTCCCGCACTCGCCGCCTGACTCGCATTGACCGGAACCAGGAGGCTACTTGAGCCCGTATTTTCTGTCCGTTCTTTTGGGCATCGTGGAAGGATTAACCGAATTCTTACCGGTCAGTTCCACGGCGCACCTGCGCATCGCCGAAGCACTCATGCGGCTCCCGCTCGACAGCTCGGCCTGCTCCGCCGGCGCCTCGGCGTGTTTCCAGGATGTCGCCTACTGGCAGATGTACACCATCGTCATCCAGGTCGGCGCCATCTTCGCCCTCTGCCTCTTGTTCCTTGAACGCATCGTCAACTTTATCCGCACCTTTCCCAGGGGCGAGCACGGCGAGCGCAATTGGTTCAATCATCCCATCTCGCTCACGTTCGTCGCCTTTGTCTGCACCTCGGTCCTCGCCCTGGCGCTGCGCAAATGGAGCGAGAAGAATCTCGGCAGCCTTACCGCCATGGCCATCGCGCTGCTGGCGGGCGGCATCGTAATGTGGATCATCGACGCCTGGAGCACCCGTCATGAAGCGATCACCACGCATGTGGAAGAGATGTCTCTGCCACAGGCCATCTGGATCGGCATTTGCCAGACGCTCTCGGCCATCTTTCCCGGCACCTCGCGCTCCATGTCCACCATCGCTGCCGGCCAGCTCGCCGGCATGGATCGCCCCTCGGCTCTCGAGTTCAGCTTCCTCCTCTCCATTCCCACCATGATTGCCGCCACCGGCTGGGATCTGCTGCACGAAATCCATAAAAGCAAGGCCGCCGGCGCCGCCGGTGCTGCCGCCGCGCACGTGGTCATGAATCAGGAGCGCTGGATCGTTCTCATCATCGGCACCGTCGTCTCCTTCATCGTCGCCCTCGGCGTGGTGGAGTGGTTCCTCCACTGGGTGCGCAAGCACGGCTTCACCATATTCGCCATCTACCGCATCCTGCTCGGCGGCGCGCTGCTGATCTGGGGTGCAAAGTACATCGGAGGGTAGAGCCCGCGAACGAACCCGCTCATCTTTGAGGATCACTCTGCCTTCGAATTCCGGCGTAGCGAAACTGCGGCTTCCGCATCGAACGCCTCCGCGATCATCGAATGCTCATTCCGGGCAATGTCGGAGTCACCTGAACTGCCCAGATCAAAGATGGATTCGATTCCAGCAACATCTTTAGGATGAGACAGATCCCGCACAACAAGGCCCCGAATATATTCGGCAAACGACACACCGAGATCGCTGGCTCGCCGGCGGGCGCGCCGGAGAAATTCGAGTTCGAGCGTGATCTGGGTGCGTGCCATCATGATGTCGCCAGCATACCAGACAAACGACGCCTCACACATTTCAATGTGTGATAATCTACACATGGCAGGGAGGTGCGACTTTGGCGACGAATTTGGCAATCGATGACCGCCTGATCGACGAGGCGAAGCGCGTGGGGAATCACAAGACAAAGAGGGAGGCGGTAACTGCGGCACTTGACGAGTACATCCGCTGGCGCAAGCAATTAGAAATCCTCGATCATTTCGGCACCATAGATTTCGATCCGGAGTACGACTATAAGAGGATCCGGCGGCTCGACCGGATCGAGGTCGATGAAAAGTGAAAGTGATTGTGGATACCTGCGTGTGGTCGCTATCGCTACGGCGCAGGGACAAGGCAAGGCTGAATGCAGGCGAGCAGCGGATGCTCGCGGAGCTCAGGGAGGCCATTCAGGGCCGGCGCGCTGCCATTATTGGCCCGATTCGGCAAGAGGTATTGTCCGGCGTCAGGGACAGGGCAATGTTCGCCAAGACGAGAGAACTGCTCGATCCGTTTCGCGATGAGGAAATCACGCCCGAAGATTACGTCGAGGCTGCGCGGCTTTTCAACCTGTGCCGGGATAGCGGCGTAGAGTGCGGCGCAGTGGACATTCTCATTTGTGCGGTTGCGTTCAGATTGCAATGCGGCGTATTGACCACCGATGTTGGACTGAATCGGTGTATTGAAGTTCTGAGAGGGGTATAGAACATTCGCCAAACGACGCGGCCTTTCCGCGGGGGTGGACATCATGGTTCCCCCACAGTTCTTTTGCCCTGATTGGCCCCTCCACCCGCCGATAATAGAACTGCTCTGGGACGATTTGCCTGCTCACTCGGCCTGCCTTTCCATGCGCGGCAGCCGCGGAGCCGAACCGCCCTTATCATGAAGCCCATCCGCATTGTTCTTTCGCCCACGCGTAGCCGCCCCGTGAACATCTTTCTCGGGATTTTGCTGGCGCTCGTCTCGCTGCTTCTTCTCCTCTCGCTGGCCACTTATCACGCGTCCGACCCCTCGCTCAACACGGCCACAGGCGCCTCCGCGCCCCACAACTGGACCGGTCTCTTCGGCGCCTTCATCTCCGATCTGCTGCTGCAGTCGCTGGGCCTCACGGCCTTTCTGCTTCCCTTGTGGCTGGGCGCCGTGAGCTGGACGTGGATGCGGTCGCGACCCGGCGGCTCGCCCATCCTGCGCTGGGTCGGCACGCTGCTCGCGCTGGCGTTTTTGCCCGCTGTCTTTGGCCTCTTGCCGTGGCATTGGCGCTGGTTGCACGTGCTTCCGGTGGAGGGCGTCGTAGGCCGCCTCATGGCCGGACTGCTGGTGGTTTACCTCAACCTGCAAGGCGCCTGGGTGGTGGCTGCCGTGTTCGCCGCCGCCGGGCTCTACTTCGCCTCCGCCATCAGCTTCTGGGTCATCCGCGAGAACATCGCCGACCGCTGGGCTCAGTTCAGCGCCTGGCGAGAGCGCTGGCGCGACCGGCGGCGGGAGCGCGCCGAACTGCGTGCGGAACGCGAAGCCCTAAGCGAAGATCGCAAACCGCCCGTTCCTTTCCCGCAAACCGCAGCCGATGCCGCACCCGAGGCCGGCGAAGAGCCTACTGAGCGCTGGCCCAGCCGCCTTCTCGCATTCTTCCGCCGCCGGCGTGCGGAGGAAAGCGACCCGCTCGACGAGATTCCCGCCTACCAGCGCGCCGATCTGCGCCTCAGGTCCGATGAGCCGGCCGAAGCCGGCACGAGCGAAGCTCCGATCCCGGTCACTCCGTTGCGCAGGGTCAGCATCTGGGAGCGAGCTGAACCCGAGTCGGCGTACGCCTCAGCCTCGCCCGCGCTCTCCGCAGCTCCGGCGCACGATCGACCTACGCCTCCACCCATGCAGCCGCAGCCCGTTGCGTCGCGGATTGTGGACCCCTGGCCCTCCGCCAGCCCCGCACCCGCGCCACAGCACGCCAGCGGCATCGCCATTCACAGCCGCGCCGACGCGGAACTGCACACCGTCACCGTCGCGCCCAAAAATGTCAGCGGCTTCAAGCTGCCGTCGAGCGCGCTGCTCAGTGCAGGCGAAGGCCCGCAGACCGTGCGCGAAGACGCGCTGCGCGAAGAGGCCAAGATCCTCGTCGAAAAATGCGCCGAGTTCGACGTGCGCGGCCAGGTGGTGCAAATCAATCCTGGCCCCATGGTGACGACCTTCGAGTTCAAGCCCGAAGCGGGCGTCAAATACTCGCGCGTCACCGGCCTGGCCGACGACCTCTGCCTCGCCATGCGCGCCGAGAGCATTCTCATCGAACGCATGCCCGGCAAGAGCACCGTGGGTATTCAGGTGCCCAATCACGAGCGCGAAACCATCCACCTGCGCGACGTCATCGAGAGTGAAACCTTCGCCAAGGCCCGCTCCCGCCTCACCATTTCCATGGGCAAAGATATCAACGGCCGCATCGTTACCGCCGATCTGGCCTCAATGCCCCACATTCTCATCGCCGGTTCCACAGGCTCGGGCAAATCGGTGGCCATCAATGCCATGATCATGAGCCTGCTGTACCGCACCACGCCCAACCAGGTGCGGCTCATCCTCGTCGATCCCAAGCGCGTGGAGCTGGGCATGTACGAGGGAGTTCCTCACCTCTTCACGCCCATCATTACGGAGCCAAAACTGGCAGCTAACGCCCTGCGCAATGCGGTGCGCGAAATGGAGCGCCGCCTCAAACTGCTGGCCTCGCGCAGCGTGCGCAACATCGATCAGTACAACAAGCTCTTCGAGGGCGCCACGCCCTCGCTGTTCGACGAGGGCGATCTGGAGCAGCCGCTGTCCTACATCGTCATCATCATCGACGAGCTCGCCGACCTCATGATGCTCGATCGCGCCAACGTCGAAGAGTCCGTCACGCGCCTCGCGCAGATGTCGCGCGCCGTCGGCATTCATCTCATCCTCGCCACGCAGCGGCCCAGCGTCGATGTCATCACCGGGCTCATCAAGGCCAACATTCCCACGCGCATCAGCTTCCGCCTGGCCACCAAGGTTGACTCGCGCACCATTCTCGACACCAACGGGGCAGAAGCACTGCTAGGCCGCGGCGACATGCTCTTCCTGCCGCCCGGCACCAGCCGCCTGATGCGCCTGCACGCGCCCTATGTAAGCGAGAAAGAGACCGCGGCCGTGGTCGCCTTCTGGAAGGAGCAGGGCCAGGCCGAGTACGTCGAGGGCTTCCTCGAGGCGCCGAAAGACGAGCGCGCATCCCTGGAAGGCGCCGGCGAAGACTCCAGCGAAGACGATCCCATGTTCGACGATGCCGTGCGCCTGGTCTTCGAGTTCGGCAAGGCCTCCACGTCGCTCTTACAGCGGCGGCTCAGGATTGGCTACGGCCGGGCCGCGCATTTGATCGATATGATGGAACGCGACGGCCTGGTCGGCGCCTCCGACGGCCCCCGTCCCCGCGAGCTGCTCAAGGCTCCCGGCTGGCTGCACGAAATCACGGCCGTCAACGAATAGCCCTCGCCAGCTCCCGGGGAGAAAGCACGCCTATGCGCTTACAACCGTGAATATTGGAATTTCAATGGAGAGGTAGCCGCTGCCGATCACGCGAATGCGAATCGCTCTGCGGTCTGCCTGGTCATGCGTCTTATCCCATCGATAACTGAAGCTCCGGCATTTTCGCCTCGCGAATCGGCGCTGGCGGCACGACGACCTTAACAAGGCCCGTCGCCACGTCATAGACGAGGCCGGAGATGAGCCACGCGTCCGGCAATGCAGGAACTGCTCGGAGCAAGGCAACATCAACTTCAACGGCTGCACGAGGGTCGGTAACTGCTTTTGCCCTGAGATCGCTTTCCCTTATTTGAAAATAGTGCGCCAGCATGGCGGGGTCGCCGGGAAGGCGAGTGATGCCGCAATCGGTGTGCTGAAGCACGATGAGGTGAAACTCCTCGCCGCCTCCAGGAATATCTCCGGCAACCTGTCCGATTCGTCCGAGTAGACCCAACTGCTCAAGCAACCCAGGGGTGACGCGACCGCCGATGTTACGCATCACAACGGCTTCGCCCGGTTTAATTCCAAGCACATGAGCTGGATCCACGCGCATATCGGCGCAACCGATGATAACTGCCTTGACATGCGGAAGCGCCCGCGGAAGCGAGGGCATAAGTTTGCCCGCAGCAGACTGCCGTGCAGCAAATTCTCTGTTGCGTTCCAACATGGAATCGAGATTGTTCATAAAGATCCTCCTTGAGATATGCTCATCGAGTCGCCAAATCTTAACTAGTATTCGATGACGCGAGCGCAATTCCCGATTCGCGCGTCAAAAATCATTGAAGGAGCGCGCCATGCGGAGAGCCCCGTTTTTTTGTCTGTTTGCCTGCCTCTCCGCTGCCGCGCAGCAAGCACCGATCCCCACCTCTACCGAGCTTCCCGGCACTCCATTCTTCGTCAAGAACACCTGGTTCATCGGTGGAGCGGGAAGCTGGGACTACGTGACCCTGGATGCCGCGGCGCACTGGCTTTACATTGCACACGATCGCGTCGTCCAGGTTGTGGACGTGGAGACCGGCACCCTGGCCGGGGTGATTTCGGGCTTTCGCCAGGCTCATGCCGTGGCACTCGACGATGGGGAGTACGGCTATGTGAGCGACGGACCGGCCGGCACGGTGAGCGTATTTGGCCGCAATTCGCTCAAGGTCGAGGCCACGATTCCCATCTTTTGTTCTCCGCGCTCCATCGCGTTTGAGCCGCGCAGCAAGCTGGTGTTCGCCATTTGCGGCAGTATTTCGTCCGCCCCGCCGCAATCCGTTCCTCAATCCGTCCAAAGCCCCGGCGGGCCTGCCGCCCCGCTCGCCAAACAGAAACAGGAACCGGTGAATATCTCCGGCAAATCGCATGTGGTGGCGATCGACAGCCAAACCCGCAGCGTTGTCGCCGATATCGTCATCGCCGGCGACCTGCGTTTTGCCGAGCCGGACGGTACGGGGCAGGTCTACATCGGCGCCGGATCGGCACAATTCGCCGTCGCGCGGAATGGCAAGATTGTCGAGGATTCCGTGCCGCAACGAATCGTCAGGCTCGATGCACCGTCCATCGCAATCGCCGCGCGCCAGCAGATGGACCAGCCGCCGCAGCAGGAATCGCAACCGGCCCCGGCGTCGCGTCCTGCCATTTCGATGGATTGGACCAGCCACGGCGTTCCCACTTCTCTCGGCCGCTTTCTGCCGCTGACCAATGACTGCAAGGATCCGCAAGGCCTGGCTGCGGACAGCGAGCATCGCCGCCTGTTTGTGGCCTGCGGCAACCAGCGATTTGCGGTGCTCGACTCAGACACAGGCAATCCTATTGCGTCGCTCATCACCGGCCCGGGCGGCGATGCGATTGGCTACGACGAGGACCGCGAGCTGATCTTTGTGGCCAACGGCGCTGGATACGGCAGCCTGACCATCATCCGCCAGGACACAACCACCGACTCCTACGCCGTGATTCAGAACCTGCCCACGCTGGCGCGGGCGCGAACTCTCGCCGTGGACCCCTCGACGGGCAACGTCTATCTCGTCACCGACTATCTCGGCGCCGACCTCACCCAGACTACCGGTTTCGGAACCGTCAAGAGCGTGCCCATTCAGGGCAGCTTTCAAGTGCTGATGGTGGGCCACTGAAGACGGTTCCGATTACAATTCGCTTCGCATCGGCCGGGCTCGCTTTGCGGATGTTTGCAGCTGCAGGACCGATAGACAGTCACTGGCACGCAGCCGGCCCTTATCCTCGTTTCAATAATCCGTGCCCCTGATGTAGTTCGGCGTACTCACGATCGAGTACTTGTTTGGATTCGACCGCACCATCTGATTTGCCGTCGAATTCCACTGCGTGGAGTGCCCGCCCGTCGCGTTGTTCTGCACTACCGATTGGTCCAGCAGGTAGTTGTCGAAGCCCTGGTCGTTCCTGGCGTTGTTGTCCTCGGTCTCATTCATGCGCTGGGTGGCCTGCTGGCCGATTTGATGGATCTGATTCACGTAATTATTGGCCCATTGACGGGTCTCCTGGTCTGACTGCTGCTTCTGCTGGATACTCTGGTTGATCTGTTGCTTGATCACCTGGGCGTTGGGCACGTAGGACTTGATCACCGCATTCGCCAGGTTCTGTTCCTTAGGGGCCACCGCGAGGGGCATCGTGGTATTGCTGAGCGTGATTGCGTAGCCTCCACCTTGCGGAGGTGGAGCAGGCATGGAGGCGCACATCATGCAGCTGAAATACTGCATCCCTTTGCCGTCGGGATCCATCTGTCCGTTGGCCACAACGCATTGCATGACCTGGTTGGGTTGGGCCGGCAGAAGTTGCGCAGATTTGACCTGTATCTGCATTGGTCCCAGGCCTCCGGCCTTTCGCCAAGCCTGGAACAGCGGGACGAACTCGTGGACGATGTCGCCCCGGTACGCATACACAACGGTTCCCGGAGAGATCAAGTTGTAGTGTTCTGCCATCAACTGCCTTTGGGTGGGATCGGTGGGGTCAACGCCGCCGCGGTTCATTTGAATGCCGATCTGCTCACCGTTGGTGCCGCGTACGACGATAGCGCCATGGCCGCTGCTTCTGGGATCGAGTTGCCAACCATCGGGAATGCCTATGCTGGCCGAGTTGTCAGGCGCCGTGACCCTGTGCAGCGGCGGCACCGGAGATTGGGGCCCGCCCGCGGGAGCCGCATTTGTGCCGCCTGAGCCGCCAGTGGCCGCCGCCGTTGGTTTCCACACGCTGAAAAGCTGTGTCAGCAGAGGATTTACGGTCGAGCCGATCCGCGACGCGTCGTCGTAAACCAGCGCGGCCTTCACCTGGTTGGGCTCGGAGAGCGTGGCCAGCGCCAGGCCGGCAAGCTGCTCGTTTCCCTGGGAGTGATTCACCACGGTGAAGAACACCCCCACCATCTGCGTCCCCGTGAACTGGAAGGGCTGTCCGATCTTCGGCTGCTCGCCGCAGTCGTTGTGCACCGCTTTTAACATGAAGGTCAACCCACCCGCCTGATTGCCGGCGACGGGCGCCGCGCCATACATAATGGCGCCTCCCTGCTGCCCACGCACGGTCTGCAACGCAGGTTGCTGCGGCGTCGCTCCATGGCAGCCCGCCAGGAGGAATAGCGACAAAACCACAAGCCCGGACAACTGCTTGATATTCCGCATCACGACAGCACCTCGTTCTTTTTCCTTGGGCCCTGTTGTGTTTCACCTCATCGGCGCGCACCAACGAGAACGGGAAAACCCAGGCAAGGCAGCGGGGGCCCGAAAATCTCAGCCTTGCGTCGGCTTGAGTTCGGTGCAGAGGCGGCTTCAACGGGTATGTTGCTATCCATGCTAACACTCCCTGTCCCCGCTCTTCGCGCGTAAAATATTCTCTGACCCCAACCGTCTTTAGGAAAGCCGCAAAAGGAGAATGCACAATGGCCGAACGCCTGTGTCCGTGGTGGATGGGTTATCTCTTAGCCAGCCCGATGCGGCGCTGGCGGCAAAAACCGGAAGAACTGCTTGCTCCGTATCTCCGCGAAGGCATGACAGTGCTGGAGCCGGGCCCTGGGATGGGATTCTTCACTCTGCCCATGGCCCGTATGGTCGGCCCCGCGGGGCGAATCGTCGCAATCGATATTCAAGCGAAAATGCTGGAGAGTCTGCGGAAACGCGCCATGAAGGCCGGCACGCTGGAGCGGATTGATACGCGACTTGTGCAGCCGGACGCTCTCGGCATCGGCGATCTGAAGGACCGCGCGGATTTTGTTCTTGCATTTGCCGTGGTGCATGAGATGCCATCGCCGGCGGCATTTTTCTGTGAAGCAGCTGCCGCCATGAAGACGGGCGCGCTCATGCTTTTCGCCGAACCGGCGGGCCATGTGAAGCCGGCGATGTTTCAGGCTGAACTGCAGGCGGCACGCGAAGCCAGTCTCGCAGTGACGGCGCAACCCGCAATCCGCAAATACCTCGCAGCGGTCTTGAGAAAGGCCTGAGGGAAAAAGGCGCTTGCCGACTTGCTAACTCGCTGACTTGCTGACTCGCTGCTCTTTTGGCTCCAGCGCGATCCGTGCCGCCAGCACCACCAGCGCAGCCCACAGCACATCGGCGCCCAGCAGGTGGGCAATCTGCAGCCACACCGGGGCCAGAAACACCACGTCGAGAACGCCCAGCACGTACTGAAGGACGAGAAGAATCAGCACAAGTGCCGACAGGCCACGGTTGTCCCAGTGAGTTCGCTGCTGCCGAGCACGCACCAGCAACCAGATGAGAAAGACGCAGGCCAGGAACGCAACCGTGGGGTGCGTCCAGCGCCAGCGCACCAGCCATCCGCTCGTTGCCGAAAAATCCTGCGCAAATGCGGCGCCCAGCGAGCTCGGCGGAAAAAGCGTATCGCCCAGCGCGGCCAGCGATCCGGTGACGCCGACAATCAATAAAACGAGAACCGGCGCGATCGCGCCGAAAGGCGCCACCAGGCGAACCTTGCCGCGCAGATAACCCGCGCGGCGGCTGAGCAGGTGCGCGGTGAGCGTCAGCGCGGCCACGAGCAGCAATGTGTTCGTCAGGTGCAGCGCCAGGTAGGGCGCGCGCAAGGGCGAGCGGCTTTGCGCGGTCAGCCCGAGTTTTACCAGAAACGCTCCCAGAGCCGCCTCAATGATGGTGAAGGCCACTGCCGCCACGGCCGCCCCACGCGCCAGGTGGCCGCGCGCCGTGCCGGCCAAACTCCATGCAAGCAGCGCAACGACGGCAAAGAACGAAAGCCCGCTGGTGATGCGATGCGTGAACTCGATCGTCGTATCGATGCGCGCCGAGTGCTGCATCACGGTCCCGTTGCACAGCGGCCAGTGGTCGCCGCAGCCCGCTCCCGAGCCGGTGGCGCGCACCAGTCCGCCCCACAAAATGACAGCAATAAAATAAATCAGCACGCCCCAGGCAAAGCGCCGCAACGCGGGCGAGGGAAGGCGCTGAGTGTGCACAGGAGCGGCAGTTGCAGACATAAAAGATGACCCCGCAATGAACCCACCAGTGTAGAACAACGACGCCGCGCAACGCGCCTGCGCACCAACAGGCGCGGCGAGCAGCGCATTTCTTGGCGCCTATTCTCCCAGCAGCCGCACCACGTGATTCACAATAATCAGGTCTTCGAGCGGCGGAATCACGCGCACCGTGACCTTTGAATTCTCCGTCGAGATCGTTGCCGCGCCGCGCACATTGTTGCGCTTCGCGTCGATCGCGATGCCCAGTGCGCCCAGCCCAGCGCATATTTCTGCGCGCGAATCCATGTCGTTCTCGCCGATGCCGCCGGTAAACACCAGCATGTCCAGGCCGTTCAGTTCGGCCACATAGCTGCCGATCCACCGCGCGATGGTCCAGCAGAACTTGTCTACCGCCAGCCGCGCCTTGGCGTTGCCATCCTTGATGGCATCGCGCAGAGTGCGCATGTCGTTTGACAGCTCGCTCACGCCCAGCAACCCGGCCTTTTTGCTGGCCACGATCTCAAGCTGATCGGCGGCCTCGGTGGCGCTGCCGGTCTTCTCCGCGATCTTGCGCAGGATGAATAGCAGGACGCCGGGATCGATATCGCCGGTGCGTGTGCCACTGATGATGCCGCCAGTGGGCGTAAGCCCCATTGAGGTGTCGAGGCACTGGCCTTTGAGAATCGCGCTGATGGAGGCGCCGTTGCCCAGGTGAGCCACAACCAGCTTCTCCGGCACGTTGGGCTGCAACTGGTAAACAATGGATTCGTACGAAATTCCGTGATAGCCGTACCTGCGCACGCCCATCGCGGAATACTCCTCGGGGATGGGCATGTGCGTCGCCACCTCAGGCAAGGTGCGATGAAAGTATGTATCGAGAATGGCAAAGTTGGGAATGCCAGGAAAGAGCCGCAGCGACTCGCGCATGATGTAACAGGCGATGGGCGTATGCAGCGGCGCGAAGGCGGTGTAGCGTTCCATCTCGTCGATCAGCTCCGGCGTGATGTGTTGATTCTCCTGCACCGTCGGTCCGCCGCAGACCATGCGATGGCCGATGGCCGCCGGGGTAGGGAATTCACCCGAGTGCAGCACGTCCGCCACCAGCTTGAATGCCACCGAGCGATTGGGCAAGGCGGGCGTCTGATCCACCAACTTCTTCCCTGCTGCGTCCTTAATCCAGAACTTGCCCAGATCGGTGCCGATGCCGTCGACCGCACCCTCGAAGAGCCGCGTCCGTTCGCCGTTGCCGGCCTCGTACGCTGAAAATTTAATCGAAGAAGAACCGCTGTTCAAAACTAAAACCGGCAATGATTGCATGTTCGAATAAGCCTTTCAAAAAGTTGGGCTGAGCGGAGTCAGCGCAGCAAGCGGTGCTAGCGGTGTTATTCCCTGACATCTTTGCTGCTCCCGGATGTCTTTCTAACTTCGCTTGCCTCCGCCAGCTCGGCTCGGCTCCGCTCGCAGTTCACGGTTTCACGCCGGCTCGCTCCGCGGGCCAGCGCCAGTCTTTAATCTCCGGCAAATCGTCGCCGTTCTCGGCAACGTACAGCTTGTGGCGCTGAATCTGCTCCGAGTACCACTGCTCGGCGGCATCGGCCTGCGCCGCCAGGCGCGGCACGCGTTTGATCGCGTCCAGCGCCAACTGAAAGCGGTCGATATTGTTCAGCACGCACATATCGAAAGGAGTCGTGGTCGTTCCTTCCTCCTTGTATCCGCGCACGTGCAGGCTGTCGTGGTTGTGCCGCCGGTAGGTGAGCCGGTGAATTAGCCACGGATAGCCATGGAACGCAAAGATCGTGGGCACGCCGGGCGGGAAGATGCGGTCGTAATCCTCGTCCGCCAGCCCGTGCGGATGCTCCGACTGCGGTTGCAGCGCCATCAGGTCCACCACGTTCACCACGCGGATGCGCAGATCGGGAATCCGCTCGCGCAGCAGGCAAACCGCCGCCAGTGATTCCAGGGTAGGCACATCGCCGCAGCACGCCATCACCACCTCGGGCCCGCCCGCGCCGCCATTCGCTTGTCGCAATTCGACGCCCACTGCCACACGCCCAGCCCGGTCGTGCAATGCGCGATCGCCTCTTCAATCGGCAGCCATTGCGGCGCGGGCTGCTTGCCGGCCACGATCAGGTTGATGTAGTTCCGGCTGCGCAGGCAGTGATCGGCGACCGAAAGCAGCGTGTTCGCATCTGGCGGCAGATAGATGCGCACCACATCGGCCTTCTTGTTCAGCAGATGATCGATAAATCCCGGATCCTGGTGCGAAAAACCGTTGTGATCCTGCCGCCACACCAGCGAGCTCAGCAGATAATTGAGGCTCGCGATGGGCTTGCGCCAGGGAATCTCGCGCGTCGTCTTCAGCCATTTTGCGTGCTGGTTCACCATCGAATCCATAATGTGGATGAAAGCCTCGTAACAGGAGAAGAAGCCGTGCCGCCCGGTCAGCAGGTAGCCCTCCAGCCAGCCCTGGCACATGTGCTCGCTCAGCACTTCCATCACGCGGCCGGTCTCGGACAAGCTGCTCGTCCACCGGCAGCGTCTCCGCCATCCATGTCTTGCCGGTTCCGGTAATCACGTCGCCAATGCGATTTGAAGCCGTCTCGTCCGGCCCGAAGACGCGGAAATTCTTCTCGTTCTTGTTGGCCTCCATCACCGCATGCAGCAAGCTGCCCAAGAACGCGCGTCGATTCCACATCCGCCTGTCCACGCCCTTCGATCTTCACCGCGAAATCGCGAAAGTTCGGCACCTTCAGCGGTTGCAGCAGCAGTCCGCCGTTGGCATGGGCATTCATCCCCATGCGCAGCCGGCCCTTGGGCGCAATTTCCGCCAGATCGCCGCGCAGCTTGCCCTTGGCGTCGAATAGCTCCTCGGGCTTGTAGCTGCGCATCCATTCTTCCAGCATGCTGCAGGTGATCGGGTTTCTCGCGCAGCTCGCTCAGCGGAACCTGGTGCGCGCGCCAGGTGTTCTCCACCGGCTTGCCATCGACAAACTTCGGCCCCGTCCAGCCCTTGGGCGTGCGCATAATCAGCATCGGCCAGGCAGGCCGCGCAATCGATTCGCCTTTTGCGAGCGCTGCGCGGGCGCTCTTCTGGATCTCGGCAATGCGGTCCAGAACCTTGTCAAACAGCGCCGCTGCCTGCTGGTGCATCGTCGGCGGGTCGTCGCCGGCAAGCGTGAACGGCTCGTAGCCATAGCCGCGCATCAGCTCTTCCAGTTCGGCATGAGGAATGCGCGCCAGTATCGTGGGATTCGCGATCTTGTAGCCGTTCAGATGAAGAATTGGCAGCACCGCGCCGTCCGTGGCCGGGTTCAGAAATTTATTCGAGTGCCAGCTTGTGGCCAGCGGTCCGGTCTCCGCCTCGCCGTCGCCCACCACGCAGGCAACAATCAAGTCCGGATTGTCGAAGGCCGCGCCGTAAGCGTGCACCAGGGAGTAGCCCAGTTCGCCGCCCTCGTGGATCGAGCCCGGCGTCTCCGGCGCCACGTGGCTGGGAATGCCGTACGGCCAGCTGAACTGCCGGAACAGCCGCTTGATGCCATCCTTGTTCTGCTCGATGTGCGGATAAATTTCGGAATAAGAGCCTTCGAGATAAGTGTTCGCCACCAGTCCCGGTCCGCCGTGTCCGGGCCCGATGATGTAGATCATGTTCAAACCGCGCTCCCCGCCCCGCTCTTTGATCAGCCGGTTCCAGATGCACATATAAGAAAGTTCAGCCCCGGCGTCGTGCCCCAGTGTCCCAGCAGCCGCGGCTTCACGTCGTCCAACGTCAGCTGCGCGCTCGAGCAGCGGGTTGTCCTTCAGGTAGATCTGGCCCACGGAAAGATAATTGGCCGCGCGCCAGTAAGCATTCATCCTGGCGAGCAATTCCGCGCTCAGGGGGCCTTGACTCGCAGTCTCAGCCTTCGCGTTCTCGATCATGGCGCACCTCGCAATAGGGGATTTTGCGTGCACTAAAAGCCTAGCAGCCGCTCCCCAGGCTATGGGTGATTGATGTCACACACGGGTGCGCCTTTATCCGATCGGTTGTTGCCCAATGGGATTGCGAGCAGGTTGACCGGGGCTCATTCCACTATGGGAACCTGTGCACAAAGGGCCCGCCAGGCGCGCCGGAGGCGCAGCGTTTGTTAGCCCCGCGCTTCAGCGTGGGGAAACGAGATTTCACAACCGCGCCCCAGTCCCGTAGGGACGACGCAAGTACATTTCTTGTGCAGGAATCAATAGCCGGAGAGGGATGGCTTTCCCCGTCCTCGCCGCCATTTCTGAAACACGCCCTGCAAATCTGGCAAACAGTTCTAGAAATATCGCTTCAGCTTCAGATCTGCGATTCAAATCCGTACCAGAGCGCGTTGCAACCAGTGTGGTCGCAACCAGCCGGAACGCCACCACCGCCAGGTTTCCGGCCATGCCGTAGGGATCCATGCGCAGGTCGAACCAGCCAAAGTAAATGAAGACCATGATGTGGATCATGTAGAGGCCGTAGCTGATGCGGCCGTAGAAGGCCAGCGGTCCGCGGCGCAGCGCCGCGTTCAGCGGGTTGCGCGCGCCGGTCGAGGCGATCGACGCCAGCACGGCGCCGGCAAAGCCCACTGCCAGCGCGGAATCCAGAAACGCAGTGCCGCCGGCAACGGTGGCCGCCGCCGCGATGCCCAGCACGAATGCCGCCAAGCCCCATCCACAGCCACGCGCGCCGGCTCAGCGGCAACGTGTACAGCCCGAGCGCCAGCAGGCTGCCCCAGGCGATCCCATCCAGATGAATCAGCGTATGCGTCGGCGTCATCCAGTGCAGGTTCGCATGGCGCAACAGCGGCGAGCGCGACCAGCGCAGCCGCCAGAACAGCAGCCAGCATCCACGGCCGGCGCAGAAAGCGCACCAGCGGCGCCCACACAAAGTAGTACTGCTCCTCGATGGCCAGCGACCAGGTGGGTCCGATCGCCGGCGGCAGCGCGAGGTGAAACAGATTCTGCACGAAAAAGATGTAGGCCAGCCACGGCGCGGTCTTGATCGCCTCCCACACGCGGCGGGCCGATAAACCACGGCGCGTTCAGGTAAACCACCACCAGCACCAGCACATACACCGGCCAGATGCGCAGCGCCCGGCGCGCATGAAAATTGTGGAAGTAGTGCGGCTTGTCCCGCGTTGTCAGCAGGATGGAAGTGATCAGGAAGCCGCTGAGAACAAAGAAAACAGATCACGCCCGCCCATCCCCAAAGGCGGCGTAGTAAATCCACGTGCCTTCAAGCCGCGGATGGCAGTGGTAGAGCACCACCCCCAGAATCGCCAGGCCGCGCAGCCCGTCGAGTTCCGGCAGATACGTGGGCAAGCCAGGTTGGGCGTTGGATGGGCAAGTCAGCAGCTTAGCAGGACAGCGAGTCGGCAAGTCAGCAGGTCAGGGAGATCCCTCGGTCCCTCGTTCCCTGGTCCCTGCTTCTTTCACCCCGCCGCCAGTTGCCGCGCCCGCTCCGTTGCCCGCATCACCGCCTTGATCAGCGTCACGCGCAGCCCGCCTTCTTCCAGTTCCAGAATGCCGTCGATCGTGCAGCCGGCGGGAGTGGTCACGGCGTCCTTCAGCAGCGCCGGATGATAGCCGGTTTCGAGCACCATCTTGGCGGCGCCGTAGGCCGTCTGCGCGGCCAGTTGCGTGGCGATGTCGCGCGGCAGGCCCACCTTCACGCCCGCCTCGGCCAGCGCCTCAATGATGATGTAGATGATACGCCGGCCCCGAGCCCGAGAGCCCGGTCACCGCGTCCATGTGCTTCTCGTCCACGATCACCGTGCGGCCCACGGTCTCAAAGATGCGCTGCGCCAGCTCCATCTGCGCGTCGGAGACGAAGCGCCCGCGGCACAGCGCCGCCGCGCCCGCGCCCAGCGCCGAAGGCGTGTTGGGCATGGCGCGAATCACGGCGATCTCCATGCCCGCCGCCTCCTCGATCGCGCGCGTCTTCACCGAGGCCGCAAACGAGACCAGTCGTCTTGGCCTGCGTCAGCGCGGGCTTGATCTCCGCAATCAGGTCCGGCACCTGGAAGGGCTTCACGCCGATCAGAATCAGGTCCGACTGCCTGGCCGCCTCCAGGTTGTCGGTGCTCACGTCCACGCCCCACTGCGTGCTCAGCGCCAGCGCCCGCTCGGCGTGGCCCACGGTGGCGTGAATCTGTTCCGGCGCAAACAGGTTCTCTTTCAGAAACGCCTGCAGCAGAATGCCGCCCATCTTGCCGGCGCCCAGAACGGCTACGCGCACCTGGGGCAACTGCGCGGGTACTTCGGTGGCCTCAACGGCTATCTCCGCCATTTTCTTTTTCCCCTCGTCTTCATCGATTTGGCGCCCTGCCCGGCATACTCCTGAACCCGGCACGAACTCGGGCGCCCCATCTGGGCGCCGGGGCGCCGGGGCGCCCTCTGGGACGGGCCGGGCAGCGCGTACTCTGCGTCAAGCGTGGGAGAGCGCAAGCCTCAACCGCTCCTGCCGACTTGCTGACTTGCTGACTCGCTCCCTCGCCGACCAGCGTTCACTGGCTCAGCACCGCCTCGTTGTTCAGAAAATCCTTCAGCGCCGCTGCCATCTTGTCGTTGCGCTCCGCCACCGGCCAGTTCGTGTTCCAAACCTGGTACCCGCCGGGCAGCGTCAGGTACTTCTGGCCGCTCGTGACCGCCGTAATCGCCGTAACCATCCAGCGTTGACTCAAGGATGTAAGCCGGGGCGTCTTCGTTTCCTGCCGCTGGGTTGCGCAAATCGGCGACGTGCTCCCGATGTGCACCACGGCTCTCGCCAGCGCATCTCCCTGCAGGCGATCGGAGTTGAACGTGCAGTTAAACAGCACGCCGTCCGGCGAGTCCTTTGTCCCCAGCGCCTCATTCTTTCCTTCGGCCTCGTTTGTCGATCCGGTGCCGTAATTCACTCCATTGTGCTCGCCCGCTTTGCCATAGGCCGCTGCTGCCTTTACCGCCTCATCCTTAGCCGGGCCGGCAGCGAGCGCGGCCGCCACTTTCTGCGCGGTTTCAATCGCGCTGCTGAGGTCGCTCGAGCTGCCTGGCTGCGGCGGCCCTTGCGTCGCTTCGCCCTTGGTCGCATCGTCGTTCTTTGAATAGTCGATCTCCTTCGGCGTCACGTCTGAAACCGACTGCAGCACCAGCCGCGCGGGATAGGCGTTCATGTTCCCAAAACCGCCAAAGCCCACAATCTTGCCCGCGGCGTCGCGCTTCAGCGTCGCGTCGGCCACGGTGTCCAGCCGGCCCACCAGCGTAGCCGTCACCTCGTAGCGCGTGCACCCCAGGCACATGTCCGCGCCCTTCTGGTGCGTCTGCGCAAGCAGCGAATCGAACTGCTTGAAGTCCTTGCTCTTGTCCAGCGTTACCGCGGTGCGCGTCGGGGGCGTGTACTTGCCCGTAAAGTTCCGCGCCGGCTGAATCTGCAATATCGCCGCCGGTCCCGCTTTGCCCTTCGTCCCCTGCGGATACGAGAGCCAGATCGCATTCACCTGGAAGCCGCAGTTTGGGTCCGTCGCATCCTTGATCGCGAACTCGTCGAATCCCGCCACCACCGTGCCCTTGATGCGAACCATCTTTCCGTTAAACGGCTCCGGCTTCTTCACCACATCGCACACGGTCGTATCCACAACCTGCGCACGCAGCCCTGAAAAACCCAAGCCCAAAAGCAAGCAAGCCACAACAAAAAAACGTTTCATAAAGCCCTCTCCAGCCGCTGCGGTGCCCGCAACAGCAGTAAAATGATGGCGGCCTGAACCGCTGTACGGGAACTTGAAAGAATATCACGTTGGACGGCGAGTTTTCTCCATTGCGGGTCACTGCGTTGCGGGCGGGTGGCCCGGGTCTCAGGGAAGCAGACTGACCTCGATAAGGGGCGCACCGGGTCTCGCTTTTGAACACCCTGGGAATGCACGATGTCCGTAGGGAAAAACCGGTTCCACCGCTCATTTTCATCGAAGCGGCCCCTCGGCGGGCGACAGCAGAACCAGAAGAGCTATATCCGGCGGCACGCCGTCTGGGTGGCTCGCCGCGGCGAGCCACCTTCCAGATCCTTTGCTCGGGCACGTGAATTCTGGTTCTGCTCTAATGCCCTCGGCGCTCGCGCATCCAACCGCTCCAGAGCGATTCAATCTCGACCGTTGCCGCTGGAAGCCAAGATCTCTTTGGCGGAAGTCCATAAGTAATAACTCTTTCCAAATGTTCCATCCGCGTGCCAATCCGGCGGCTGTGGGCGTGTGCGGATTCCCCTTGCCGGTTTCACAATATGAGACTACTGTTAGACTAGGAGCATTGCGTTAAATCGCGGGCCCCAAGCGTTTTCCGTTAGTTAAGCGAAAGCATTACAGGCGGCGATCTTGGGTCCTCATGGACGCCAAGATGGCAAGAGTGCGCGCACCTCGCGAGAAGTCACAGGAAGAGCAGCCGCCGGCCTTTGCCGCCGCGCACCTGGAAGCCTTGATCGAGAGCACCCAGGACCTGATCTGGTCCGTCGATCTGAATTACCGCCTCGTAACCTTCAATAAGGCCCTCAGCGACGCATTCGCGCGCGGCTTTGGAGTTAAGATCGCCGCCGGAATGACTCCGCGCGATCTGCTTCCTCCCGAGAAGGCGGCAGCTTTTCCGCCGCTCTATGAGAAAGCGCTTTGCGAAGGGCCATGCTCAGCCGAGTATCGCCTCGAGGACGGCCGTTATCTTGAGATGGCCTTCAACCCGATCATTCAGGATGGCCTGAAGGTCGGCGTCTCAGTATTCGGTAAGGACGTGACGGAGCAAAAATCCGCCAGGGAAACATTGCTCAGGGTAACGCAGCAATATCGCGAATTCTTCGAGTTCGCGCCGGAGGCCATCTATCGCACCACGAGTGCAGGCAAGACAATTGCCATCAACCCGGCTGGGGCAAAGCTGCTCGGGTACGACTCGCCGGGGGAGGCAATTGCCGTCCTCAACGATTGGGGCCGCCAGGTATGGTTCGACCCTGCAGAGTGCTCCGTCCTTGTCGGAGCCCTGGAACAACAAGGAGAAGCTAGCACCGGTCCTCGTCAATTCAGGCGCAAGGACGGAACGCTTTTTTGGGGCATCATGACGGCGCGCAAAATCTGCGGGCCGGATGGCAAGACGCTCTATTACCAGGGATTCATGGAGGACATCACCGAGCGCAAGCAGGCGGAGGAGGCGCTGTGCGAGAGCGAGGAGCGTTATCGAGAGGTATTCGAGAACTCTCAATTCGGAATCTACCGCAGCACTCCCGGTGGGCGGGTTGTGCTGGTGAACCCGAGTTTGTTGGCCATGCTCGGGTACACATCGATCGAGGAACTTGCGCAGCGAAATCTGGAAAGTGAGGGTTTCGAGCCCGGGTATGATCGCCGCTGGTTCAGGGAAGTCATAGAAAGAGACGGGGTGATACGAAATCACGAGGCGACCTGGACACGCCGCGACGGCAAGACCCTGTATGTGCTGGAGAGCGCGGTGGTGGTACGCGACTCCGAGGGTGCTGTGCTGTACTACGACGGAACCGTTGAGGACATCACCGAGCGCAAGCAGGCCCTCGATGAGTTGCGCGCGAGCGAAGCCCGGCTCAATGAAGCAGAACTGCTGGCGCAATTAGGTAATTCCACATGGGATGCGGAGACCGACACTACCACATGGTCTGAGGGTCTTTATCGCATTACAGCCAGAGACCCCGCCACCCCGCCTCCGCATCATGCCGAGCGCGCAAGGCTCTATACCCCGGAAAGCTTCGCGCTTTTGGATGCAGCAGCGAAGCACTCCCTTGCTACCGGAGATCCTTACGATCTGGAGTTGCAAACGGTCCGCGCGGATGGCGCTTTGCGCTGGACGCGCGCGCGGGGCGAGGCCGTACGCAACGAGTCAGGGCGGATGTGCAGGCTCATCGGCACCTTGCAGGACATCACAGACCAGAAGCTGTTGGAGGAAAAGCTCCGCAACAGCGAAGAGAACTATCGCGCCACCTTCGAGCAGGCCGCGGTGGGTATTGTGCAGACATCGCTTGAAGGCACATTTCTGCGCTGCAACCCGCGCTTCGCCGAGATTGTGGGCTACGCCCAGGACGAAATTCCCGGCATGACCTTCCAGCAGATCACCGCCCCGGAGGACCTGGCCGCAAGTGTCAGCGTTTACCGGCAAATGGCGGATGGCCAAATCGGCTCCGCCGCGTGGGAAAAGCGCTACGTCCGCAAAGACGGCAGCTATACATGGGTCAGGATCACCGTTTCATTGCAGTGCGACATGGCTGGCCGGCCAATTCATCGTATCGCCGTGGTTGAAGACATCAATGCCCGCAAGGCCGCAGAAAAGGGGCTGGCAGATGCGCAGGAGACGTTGCGCGTGAGCGAAGAGCGCTACCGCACGATCTTCCAGTCCAGCCTGGTCATGACCGCTGTTACCCAGGTGGAAGACGGGGTTATTGTCGATATCAACAAGACATTCCTGGACACGATGGGATTCGAGAGCGCGGAGGTCATCGGTCATACGACGTTCGAGCTGAATTTCTGGACCGACCTTCGAGATCGAGATCGATTTGTCGAGTTACTGCAGCAGCGCGCCGAATTTCAGAACTTCGAAACATGGCTGAGAAAAAAGAGCGGCGCGGTCATTCCTGTGCTTCTTTCGGCATCGGTGATTCACATCGGCGGCGTTGCCTGCGCCCTGACCTTGATGCGCGACGTCAGCGAAATGAGAGCCGCCGAGGAAGCTCTTCGCAGTACCGAGAAGAGATTCCGAGAGATCTTTGAGGATGCGCCGGAAGGCATTTTTCAAACAACCAGGGAAGGCAGGTCGCTGGCCCTGAATCCGGCGGGAGCTAAATTGTTGGGTTTCCCTTCCTCTGGCAACGCGGTCGCATCTGTTACGGATTCCGCGCATGACGTGTGGCTCAATCCCGAGGATCGCGCCCGATACACCCAAACTTTGGAGGAGCACGGCGAGATTCGTGATTTTTCATGTCAGTTAAAGCGCACGGATGGAACGCCGATATGGGTGTCCCTTACCGCGCGCAAAATCTGCGGGCCGGATGGGCAGACGCTCTATTACCAGGGATTCATCGAGGACGTTACCGAGCAGAAGGCGCTGGAGCTCGACCTGAAGGCAAAGGTCCGGGAGCTGCAGGTGCTGAGCGAGATGAATGATGCGCTGCTGCACGCGAAAACCGAACAGGATCTGCTGACCGAGTACTGCCGGATCGTGGTCGAGGTAGGCGGCTACAGGATGGCGTGGGTTGGTTTTGCAGAAGAGGGACCAGAAAAACGCATTCTTCCGGTTGCGCATTACGGACATGAGGACGGATATCTCAAGATGGTCAACGCGACCTGGGCGGACACGGAACGCGGCCAGGGACCGGGCGCGCGGTGCCTTCGGACTGGGGAAATTACTGTGGTGAAAGACCTCGCATCGGATCCCTGGATCGTTCCCTGGCGCGAAGAGCGGATCAAGCGGGGCTATATGTCGTGCATCGCGATTCCCTTTCGGCAATTCGAGGACGAAAAGGCCTGCCTGACGGCGTATGGAGTGAGGGTGAGCCAGTGGTCCGATGCGGAACGCAGGCTGATGGATCAGGTTGCGTCGGCGCTGGGGTTCGGCATCACCACGCTGCGCACTCAATTGGCCAAAGCGCAGTATCAGGAAAGCCTGCGCGCGAGCCTGGAGCAAACCATCCAGGTCATCGCGGAAACCGTGGACCAGCGCGACCCCTACACCGCGGGCCACCAGCGCAGGGTGGCGGATCTTTGCGTGGCCATCGCAAGCAAGCTTGGCCTTACGAGCGAACGGGCGCAGGGCCTTCGCCTGGCGGCCGGTATTCACGACCTGGGCAACATTGGCGTTCCCGCCGAGATTCTGGCCAAACCCGGCCACGTGACTGAGACCCAGTACGCCCTGCTTAAGGAGCACGCGCAGCTTGGCTATGAGATTGTGAAGAACGTCCAGTTCCCATGGCCGATTGCGCAGATGATTCTCCAGCATCACGAAAGGCTGGATGGCTCAGGATATCCGCAGGGATTAAAGGCGGATGAGATTCTTCTCGAATCCCGCATCCTGGCAGTTGCGGATGTAGTTGAGGCCATGAGCTCGCATCGGCCTTACCGTCCCTCAAGGGGCATTGGCGAAGCGCTGGATGAGGTGTTGTCGAAGAGTGGCGCCCTGTACGACGCAGAGACCGTGGAGGCCTGCGTCAACCTCTTTCGTCATGAAGGCTACCAGTTTCCACAACAATGAGCGGCGGCCGCCGATTCGGCACTGCCGGGAACCACGGACGCCGGCATCTACAGGTCTCGGACTGCAAATTCTCCCTCAGTCCCTTAGTCCCTATTTCCTGCTCCCTGTTCTTTCCCCAAGCCACGCATCGATCCGCTGCTCCAGCACGTCCAGCGGCAATGCCCCCGCGTCCAGCACCTGATCGTGGAACGCGCGCAATATCGAACTTGTCGCCCAGCGCCTTCTCGGCGCGTTCGCGCAGCTCCAGAATCTTCAATTGCGCCAATCTTGTAGGCCAGCGCCTGGCTCGGCCACGCGATGTAGCGGTCCACCTCGGATTGAATGCTGGGCTCGTCGATGTTCGAGTGCTCGTGGAAGTAGTCGACCATCTGCTGGCGGGTCCAGTGCTCGGAGTGCGACGCCCGTGTCCACCACCAGCCGGATCGCCCGCCACATGTCGGCCTCCAGCCGGCCGTAATCCGAGTACGGGTCCTGGTAGAACCCCGCATCCTTGCCCAGATGCTCGGCGTACAGCCCCCAGCCTTCGATGTAGGCCGTGTAGCCGCCGTACTTGCGGAACTCCGGCAGCTCCGTCGAGCTCCTGCGCAATGGAAATCTGCAGGTGGTGGCCGGGAATGCCCTCGTGATACGCGATCGCCTCCACGCCGTACAGGTTCCGCTCCGTGGCGTTGTAGGTATCAATAAACAGCCGTCCCGGCCGGTTGCCGTCGGGCGTGCCATCCTCGTAGTAGGCCGGCGCCGCGGTTTTCTCCAGCGTAGTCGGGAACCGCGACCACTTCGAACGGCGCCTTGGGCAAGCGGCCAAACAGCTCCGGCAGCTTGGCCTGCATCGGTTTCAAATACCCGCGGTAAGCGTCCAGCAGCGCATCGGCCGAGGCCGGGTGCATCTTGGGGTTGGCCTTCAAACTGGCGCGGAAGCTGGCCAGATCCTTGAACCCCAGCTTCTGCGGCGATGGCCAGCATCTCGGCCTCGTCCTTCTTCACCTCGTCGAGGCCGATCTGGTGAATCTGCTCCGGCGTCAGGTCTGGTCGTGGTCGTGCGCTTGATCAGGAACTGGTAGTACTTCGCCCCGTCCGGGCAGCGCGCATCGATGCCGGGCTCCGCGCGCCCCGCCGGAACGTAGCTCACCTCAAGAAAGCGCGCAAAGCGCATGTACGCCGGCAGCACTTCCTTTGTCATCGCATCCAGCATCTCCGTCTTGATCCGCTCCTGCTCCGCTGCGCGAAATCGACGCCGGAAACTTCTTGAGCGGCGCGGCCAGCGGCGAGTCCTCCGGCTTCTGGCCGGCCAATTGCTTCACCTGCTCCAGCGCCTTTTCCAGCAGATACTTCGGCGGCACGCGCTGCGTCCTCCATGCCGATCGCCATGTTCGTCGTCACCTGCGCAAAGGCGTCGGGCAGCGCGTGCAGCCGCGCAATCCAGTCGTCGTAATCCTTCACCGTCTTAAAGCTCAGCTGCCGCCGCCAGCTGCGGATAGGTCGATGTAGATGCCGTCCCATCTGGTTCACAGGCATCTCCCACTCCTTGAACTCCGCGCCCTCTTCGTCCAGCTCGAACGGCGGATCAGCAGGTCCTGGCTCGATCTTCTCCTCGTCGGTAAACCCTGTTGCATCGATCGCGGCCAGCCGCAGCAGCAACTTCTGCTCCTCGCGCCAGCCGTCGTTCACCGCGCTGCACGCTGTAGTCTGCGATCTGGTCGTTGTAGCGCTTGTCGCCAATCTCCGAGGCATACTCGGGATCGCGCTTCAGCCGGTCCTCCCAGTACTCGTGGAAGAGATCGTTCAAAGCCTTGCGCCGGTCTTCGAGTGAACCAGGCGCCGCGGCCGGCGCCGGCGCAAGCTGCGGCTTCTGCGCATGCAGGGCGGGGCAGGTCGGCACAAGGATCGAAACAGGGAACAGAGAAAACAATGTGGCAACAGCAGCCAGCGCAAACAAGGGGAATTTTCTCAAGGGAGCGGGTCCTTTTGGGCGTGATTTCGCCTTTGAGTTGAGTTTAGAACAGTGGTCAGGGATCAGTGGTCAGGAGGGTGGTGGACTAGCGGGCGCATCATTGGCGCCGGAAACCTGCATAGGCACGCGAACAGTCACCGTTGTTCCCTTGCCCGTAGAACTCGCGATCGACAGCTCGCCGCCGCAGCCTTGCGCGCGTTCCTTCATTCCGAGGATTCCTAGCGAGCTTCCAGCCTTGGATTCCTGGAAGCCCTTTCCATCGTCCTTGACCACCATCACCAGGTCATTTCCCTCCGCATACAGTGAAACATGCACGCTCCGAGCATGGGCATGGCGGCTGACATTTGTCAGGCACTCCTGAAAGATGCGGAAGATCGCCGTTGCGTGATCGGCGGGAAGGCCCAGCCTATCGCTGGGCAGCAAAACCCGGCAGGCGATTCCAGTTCGCGAGGCGAATTCATTCCCCTGCCATTCGATGGCTGCTTCCAGGCCAAGATCGTCCAGGAGGCTCGGACGCAGACCGGCGCAGATCCTGCGAACGGTACGCGAGCCATCGCTGATCAGTTGGACCGCGCCTTCCAGCCGGCGATGCACCTCGCTCTCGCGTGCCGCCACGTGCCTGCCGATCCACGCCAGTTCCATCTTTATGGCCGTGAGGACCTGGCCGATATCGTCGTGCAGATCTCTGGCCACCCGGGTGCGTTCTTCCTCACGAGCTTTCTGCAGGCGTTCCGCCAACGCCCTCAATTGCCCATGCTGCAAGGTCAACTTTTCGCTCTCGCGCTGCGCCTCTTCAGCCTGCTTGCGCTCGGTGATGTTGCTCACGGCGCCGAACCATTCCACGATTTCGCCGTTCGCATCCAATAATGGAATCGCGCGCGAGAATGTCCAACCCAGGCTGCCGTCGGTTGTCCGGACCCGGTGTTCAAGTTCGAACACGTTTTTGGTCCGGATGGCCTCGTGGATGACGTCCCATAAGTGCTGCCGATCGTCGGGGTGAATGTATTTCTGCGTCCAGTTCGCATCTGGCTCGTCGGTGTCGGCGAGGAAATCCCGGCCAGCCAGAGTGCGCATTACGCTCCAGTCCGCGCTCATGCGATACTGCGAATCCGAGCTAGCCATCACCATTGCGCGGAAGCGTTCCTCGCTCTTCCGGAGTGCCTGCAAAAACCGTTCGCGCTCGGTGATATTCGTCAACGTGAAGACACATCCAGCAATCCATTTCGAGCTGCCCATAGGCGATGCACTGATCAACAACGGAACAACCCGGCCATCTTTCCGGCGAAGCCGCGCCCTTTGCGCGGTAAACGTTGCGCCATTCAGCGCCTCGGCTGCCAGGGAGCGTTTCTCCTCAACTTCTGAATCGGAAATGAATTCGAGCGGCATGGCTTGATCGAACGGCTGCAATATCGGATTGCCGCCGGAAAGATCTTTAAAGGCCTTGTTGCATATGACGATTATGCCCGCTGCATCGCACACTGCGATGGCTTCGGCGGCGCTTTGAAGAATCGATTCCGCCAGTTTGCCGGCGGAGATCAGTTTGTCCCGCGCCTTCAATTCCGTCAGGTCCGTTACCACCATGCAATAGGCGACGGGCTCGACCGACTTCATCTGACGAAACGAAACCTGGACCGGAATACGCCTGCCATCGAGATTCTTCAGATCGAGTGAAGCGGTGATCGAATCCCTCTGCCCTGCCTGAACAACCAATGCCTCTAAAACACGGGCGGACTCGTTCTCGCCCAGATTCGTGACCGGATTGCCGATGATCTGTTCCTGCGGAATCCCGAGCAGATGCGACAGTCGCTGGTTGCAATAGACAATGGTGCCGTCCGCGGCCAGGGTCGCGGCGCCTTCATTCATGGCTTCAACAAGCGCGCGATAGGCATACTCGGCGTGCTTGAGCGTGAATACCTGGTCCCCTTCGGGACCGGAGACGACGACGGCATCCACATCTCCTTGCTGGATGGCATGGATCAGTTCCCGCGCTTCGGCGAGCTTGCTTTCGGCCTCGGCAAGCCGGGCGCGCAGAAGATCGTTCTCGCGCATCAGCGCTTCACTCGATGCGGAGATTGATCCGGGCGTTGCCATTTCAGGGTTCCAGCTTCAGGCCGACCACAATCCGCTCCGTATTTGACATATCGCCGACAAACCGCTGCGGAGGGAAGGGAAGCTCTTTGATTAAGGTTGGAACAGCGACGATGTGCGCGGCCTTGGTTTGCGCCGGCTGCTGGTATATATCGATCACTTCCAGCTCGTAATGTCCCGCAAGATATTTCTCGCAGATCTGGCGGGCATTTGTGATGGCCGTCGCCGACCTGGGGCTGGTTCCGGATACATAAAGGCGGAAGAGATAGTTAGGTTGCGCCAGATTGACAACCAGCTTCTCGAACTCCCGCAACGTCTGTTCAACGCCGTTTGCGGGACACTCCGCGGCGGCAACGGGCTGTTCGTTGGTCCTGGCCTCAGAACTCATCTACCCTCCAGCTTCAGCCCTTTGCGTGCCGAATATCCAAGCCCACCAGCACCCGCTCCAAACTGGCCAGATCGCCAATAAGCTTTTTGACCGGCGGCGGCAACTGCCTCACCAAGGTGGGCAAGGCAACGATCTGTTCGCCTTTGGCAAGCGCCGGAGTCACAAGCAGATCGACCACTTCGATCGCATACTTCCCCTGAGATGCGTTTCGCAGATGCGCTTCAGATTTGCGAATGCCGCAACCGACTGGGGTGTCTGCCCGGCGACATACAGCCTGAGCAGCCACTCCGGCGACGACACTTCATGAGGCTTCAGGTCACTTTCGCTTGTCATGGTTTAGCGTTCACGCCTCCCCCTCTTCTACGCACCGCAACTTCACGCGTGCGCCTGGGTGGTGCCGAGTCTCCCGTACGTATAGTTCCGGCCCAGCGAGATGCCTTCGTCCGCAAGCATGAACTGCCGCATCTCGTGAGAATGCGCCATGCCCCTCGTTTTCAGAACGTAAAGAGCGCAGCTTCTGGTTCCCTCATGCTCCACATCGCGCAGCACCAGCCAGGCATCCATGATCGATGAGATATTTTCGTCGGTGCTTTCGAGCTTTCCGCCGAGCGCAGTGAGATGGGTAAACATAGCGGTGATCTGCTTCATCTTCAGGAAGTCCACCAGGCGGGTGAGCATCGATTTCACCGCATGGTTGTCTGACGACGAGATGAAGTTGGTAATGGGATCGATTACCACGACGCGCGGATCGACCTTCTTGATCACCTGATGGATCGAGGCCAAATGCGCCTCCAGTCCCAGGCTGCTGGGCCGGACCGTATGGAAGTGAAGCAAGCCGCTTTCAATCGATCGCCCGAGATCGAGGCCGATCGATTTCATATTGCGAATCACCTGATCGGACGACTCTTCAAAGCCAAAGTAGAGCGCCTTCTCTCCCCGCGCGCAGGCAGCCTGCATGAAGGTCATGGCCACACTGGTTTTGCCCGTTCCCGCCGTGCCGGAGACCAGAATGCTGCTGCCCCGGAAGAAACCCTTCACGCCCAGCATCCCGTCCAGATCGGGGACTCCGGAGGAAAGCCGGTCATTCGAAACCGTGTGGGTAAGCCCGGCCGAAGTGATGGGGAGGACCGAGATTCCGGATTCGCCCATGAGAAACGGATACTCATCCGCGCCGTGCAGGCTTCCCCGGTATTTCACAATACGCAAGCGCCGGGTCGAGATCTGCTCCGTTATGCGGTGATCGAGGAAAATTACGCAATCGGCGACGTACTCTTCCAGCCCATAGCGGGTCAACATGCCTTCGCCGCGCTCGCCGGTCACAATCGCGGTCAGTCCGCGCTCTTTGAGCCAGTGGAAGAGACGCCGTAGCTCAGCCCGGATGATCGACTGATTCTGGAGCCCGGCAAAGAGCACCTCGATCGTGTCGAGCACAACGCGCTTCGCCTTGACCGCGTCAACGGCGCTGGCCAGCCGGATAAAGAGACCTTCAAGATCGTACTCGCCTGTCTCTTCGATTTCGCTGCGTTCGATGAAAACGTGGTCGATGACAAGCTTCCCATCGGTTTGGAGCTTATTGAGGTCGTAACCGAAGGAGGACACGTTCTTGGCGAGGTCCTCTTCGGTCTCCTCAAAGGCCATGAAGACGCCCGGCTCGTCATAGTCGAGGATGCCCTGCATGAGAAACTGCATCCCCAGCACGGTCTTCCCGCATCCGGTTCCGCCACATACCAGTGTGGTGCGTCCCGTGGGAAGTCCGCCGTTGGTGATTTCGTCCAGGCCTTCAATTCCCGTCGGGGTCTTCGGCAGGCCGTTCGCCGCTAACTCGCTCATATATATGCTCCTGGGTGCTCCCCTTCGAACGCAATCTGCAAGATAGCGTTGACCCTGGGCTAATCGAAATCAAATGTGTAAAAAGGTGATTACCATCGTACTACAAGCAGAGACCGGATATATGTCTGGTAAATAACATATGTGCAATGAGCTGGCATGGCTGACGCACGCGCGCGCGATCCCTGTTCCCTGATCCCTTGATCCCTCGTTCCCTTGTTCCCCGCTCCCAGTCCCCTGCTTTTCTGACCCCTGACACCTGAAACCTGGTCCCTGTTTCCGCGCGAAAACATGCAAAAAATGCAGCAAAACGGCCATTTTAGGGCCGCAAACGCCTGTTTAGACGCACTTTTGAGAAATTGCTCGGTGCGACTCGCTCTTATTCGCAACTTTTCTCGGTTCTAACTGCTAATTGTTCGCAACTATTCTCGGTATTTGCCTCGAAGAATCGCACCCTCCCGAACGAACATTCGGGGGGCGTCCGCAACCGGTTGAGCCAACATTTGGCCGGTCCGGCGCACCGCCAAAACCAGCATTTGCATTGATTTGAAGCGCTTTCCAACCCTCGCCGAAAAAACCGAGGCGGCAAGAGCGGGGCACCCGCTACTTTGCGGCGAGTTGGCGAAGCACGTACTGCAGGATGCCGCCGTGCTTGAAGTACTCGATCTCCTGCGGCGTGTCGATGCGGATGCGCGCCTCGAAGGTTTTCCTTTTGCCATCGGCTGAAGTGGCTACCGCTGCGACCGTACGGCCGTTGGCGAACTTTGCGTCGAGACGCTCACGGAAGCCGAGGATGTCGTAAGTCTCCTCGCCCGTGAGGCCGAGCAACTCCGCATTCTTGCCGGCTTCAAATTGCAGCGGCAGAATCCCCATGCCAACCAAATTTGAGCGATGAATGCGCTCGAAGCTTTCGGCGATGACGGCGCGGACGCCGAGGAGTTTCGGTCCCTTGGCGGCCCAGTCGCGCGAGGAGCCGGAGCCGTACTCCTTGCCGGCGAGAATGATGAGCGGGATACCGCGCTCGGCGTACTTCACGCTGGCGTCAAAGATGGACATCTCGTCGCCTTCAGGGAGCAGGCGCGTGACGCCGCCCTCGGTGCCGGGCGCGAGCTTGTTGCGCAGGCGCACGTTGGCGAAGGTGCCGCGCACCATGACCTCGTGATTGCCGCGGCGCGAGCCGTAGGAGTTGAAGTCCGGCGTTCGCACGCCTTGGTCCAACAGATACTTTCCGGCGGGGCCGATGGCCTTGATGGAGCCCGCGGGCGAGATGTGGTCGGTAGTGACCGAGTCGCCCAGCACCGCGAGCACTCGCGCGCCGGCGATGTTTTCAACAGGCGCGGGCGTTGCGGTGATGCCGTCGAAGTAGGGCGCCTTGCGGATATAGGTGGAGTCGGGTTCCCACTGGTAGACGTCGCCGGTGGGGAAGCTGAGGCCCTGCCAACTGGCGTCGCCTTTTGAGACCGTGGCGTATTCGCGGCGAAAGCCTTCGCTCGAGACCGCCTGCTCGATGGCCGCGGAGACTTCAGCTTGCGTGGGCCAGATGTCTTTGAGGTAGACAGGCTGGCCGGACTTGTCTTTGCCGAGCGGATCGGCGTCGAAGTTGTGGCCGATGCGGCCGGCGAGCGCGTAAGCGACGACGAGCGGCGGACTCATGAGGTAGTTGGCGCGCACGTCGACGTTGACGCGGCCCTCGAAGTTGCGATTGCCCGAGAGCACGCTGACGGCGACCAGGCCGTGCTCGTCGATGGATTTCGAAACGTCGGCGGGCAGCGGCCCGGAGTTGCCGATGCAGGTAGTGCAGCCGTAACCGACGACGTTGAAGCGCAGTTTTTCGAGATAGGGAAGCAGGCCGGCCTTCTGGTAGTAGTCGGTGACGACGCGGGAGCCGGGCGCGAGCGAAGTCTTGACCCACGGCGGAACGCTGAGACCGCTTTCGACAGCTTTCTTCGCGAGCAGGCCGGCGGCGATCATCACCGAGGGGTTGGAGGTGTTGGTGCAACTGGTGATGGCGGCGATGACGACCGAGCCGTGGTCGAGATAGTGATCGGGGTCGACGTTGAAGCGCTCTTTGACGGTGGTTGTGACGGAGACCGGTGCAGAAGCCGATGGCCCTTCGTTATCTTCGACTGCTACGGCGGTGTCGGTGACTGCAGTGCGCTCCCACGCGGCGGCGGTGCGCGAGCCGAGCGGCTTGGCGGTGGGCGCGAGCAGCGTGGGCAGTTGCTGGGCAAAGCTGGCGGCTGCATCTTTCAGCAGCACGCGATCCTGCGGGCGCTTGGGTCCGGCGACGCTGGGCTCGACGGTGGCGAGGTCGAGCTCGAGGGTCTGGGTGTAGTCGGCTTCGGGCGCACCGGTAGTGTGGAAGAGCTGCTGCTCCTTGTAGTAAGCCTCGACGAGAGCGATCTGTTCTTCGCTGCGGCCGGTGAGGCGCAGGTAGCGGAGGGTTTCGGCGTCGACGGGGAAGATGCCGCAGGTGGCGCCGTATTCGGGGGCCATGTTGCCGATGGTGGCGCGGTCGGCAAGGGGCAGCTCCGCGATGCCGGGACCGTAGAACTCGACGAACTTGCCGACGACGCCGAGCTTGCGCAGCGCCTGGGTGACGGTGAGAACGAGATCGGTGGCCGTTGCGCCTTCGCGCAGCTTGCCGGTGAGCCTGTAGCCGACGACCTGCGGGACGAGCATGGAGACGGGCTGGCCGAGCATGGCGGCTTCGGCCTCGATGCCGCCAACGCCCCAGCCCAGCACGCCGAGGCCGTTGATCATGGTGGTATGCGAGTCGGTGCCGACCAGGGTGTCAGGGTACGCGATGAGTTGGCCGTCGATTTCCGTGGTGAAGACCACGCGGGCGAGGTATTCGAGATTGACCTGGTGACAGATGCCCATGCCGGGCGGAACGGCGGAGAAGTTGCGGAAAGCCGACTGGCCCCACTTGAGGAAGGCGTAGCGCTCGCGGTTGCGCTGGAACTCGAGGAGCGAGTTGGATGTCGTAGGCCGAGGGAGTGCCGTATTCGTCCACCTGCACGGAGTGGTCGATGACGAGCTCGGCGGGGGCGAGGGGATTGACGCGCTCGGAGTCGCCGCCGAGTGTCTTGATGGCATCGCGCATCGCGGCCAGATCGACGATCGCGGGGACGCCGGTGAAGTCCTGCATAAGGACGCGGGCCGGCATGTAGGCGATTTCGCGGCTGGGCTCGGCTTTGGCGTCCCAGTTGGCGAGGAACTCGATGTCGGCGGCGGTGACGTTCACGCCATCTTCGCGGCGGAGGAGATTTTCGAGCAGGATTTTGAGACTGAAGGGCAGGCGGCTAAGGTTGAAGCCGCGGGCGGCGAGCGCGGGAAGGCGATAAATGGTATAAGAGCGGTTGCCGGAGGTGAGCACGGCTTTACTTGAGAAGCTGTTCTTCGATTTGGAACTCATTGGAAAACCCTTTCTATCCGCGTACGTGTCGGATGGTTTTTCAAAATCGCGTTGCGTGCCCGCCACGCAGAGCTTCAACCGCCAGTGGGCGTGAGTGCGGATCCGGCGCGGGCCGGAAAACTTGTCGGAATTAGATTATCGAGCGCAAAGGGTCAGCGTCCACGGTCGGGACGGCCGCGGCGGAAGCGCCTGAGGAGGGGCGAGCCGGCAATGTCGAGACGGCGGCGCATGGTCTACGTGAAGATTTTAGCGCGGATACGGGTTGCGATGGAAGCAGAATTTGCGCTGGCGAATGCGAATCAGGCCGTGATTGAGGCAGTGAGGCGGACTCCAAGAGCATGCATTACCTTGAGCGTCGTTCCGAGCTCCGGGTTGCCGGTTTCGCTAAGGGCGCGGTAGAGAGATTCGCGGGTAACGCCAGTTTCGCGTGCTAGCTGGGCCATTCCGCCCCGCGCCCTCGCCACGGCGCCAAGCGCCTTGGCAATGTAACGGGGATCGTCGCTATCCAGCGCTTCCGTTAGATAGGCGGCGATCGTTTCTGGATCGGTTAAAAACTCGGCCGCGTCGTACGGCTTGGTTTTGATCGCCCGTCGGACTTGGTGGGAAACGCGTCGCATGGCTTATTCACCTCTTTCGAGTGTGAGGGCGAACCCTCTTAACTACAAAGCGACTCTACATCTCATTACTCCGATTCGACCCATTGGGCCGCGAGCGCCTCCGCTCACTTCCGTACTCTTATCGACGAACTTGCACGATTCGATCCTCTATCATTGTAATCCAGAGATTACAGAAGTGCAAGCTCTCTTTTACAGCCCTCAATGAATGAAATTGCGCCTGGCTGACCTCGGTAATGCCGAACCATTCTCATTTTCGCTGCTCATCGCAAATCTCTTCGGCAAGAAAAGCCAAACCACAGAATGACGGCGAACGGCGCCCCGATATTCCGCTCCTATACTGGAAGTGCGATGTTCTTCGCTGCGAGGGCTTCCCCGAAATTGAGATATTGGTTTGGCATTGAGGGGCTGTTTGCGCGCTTTTTCGCTTGGCTCGCTCGCCGGATGCCCAACGAGCGGCAGCGCCTGCTGCTGATTACGATCGCGGCGGGTGGTTTGTGCGGGTTGTCGGCAGTCGCATTTCACGTCAGCTGCCAGTTCCTGTATGGATTTCTGATCGATCGCGCCGCGGCGGCTCCGGGCCATTGGTGGGTCTGGTGGACGATTCTTACGCCTGCTCTGGGCGGGCTGGTGGTCGGCATTGGACTGACCTATTGGGTTCCGGCGGCGGCGGGCAGCGGCATTCCCCAGGTGAAGACGGCGTACACGTTCCGTTTCGGCTCTATATCGCTTAAAGAAACTGTGGGCAAGTTCGTTCTGTGCGCGTTTCAGCTTGGAACGGGAGCATCGCTGGGCGTAGAGGGGCCGACGGTGCAGATCTGCGCCGGAGTGAGCAGCTTTCTGTCGCGCGTGGCGAGGCTGAGTCCTAAGAATCGGCGGCGAATGACGTCGGTAGGCATGGCGGCGGGGATTGCCGCGGCCTTTAACGCGCCCATCGCGGCTTTCACCTTTACGCTGGAGGAGTTGATCGGGAGCTTGGATCAGACCATGCTCTCCGGCGTGATTGTGGCTGCGGCGCTGGCAGCCGTGGTGGAGCACAGCATTCTGGGGTCGAACCCCATCTTTCACGTGCCCAAATTGCAATCCTACGTTCTCGCCAATTCCTCGTCACTGGTCTGGTATGCGCTACTTGGCCTGCTGGCGGCCATCGTTTCGGTGGCGTTCACCGATTCGCTGCTGTGGCTGCGCGGATGGTTTAAGGGCCTCAGCAATGTTCCGAAGTGGGTTCGGCCAGCAATCGGCGGAGCGGCAACGGGCAGCTTCGCGGTGGCGGCAATCTATTTCTTTCACTTGAATGGAATCGCCGGCGACCCGTACAAAACCCTTACGCAGGCGCTGCTCGGCAATCTGCCCGTCACTGCGATGGCGGCATTGTGCATTCTGAAGCTGGCCGCTACGGTTACGTCGTATTCGAGCGGAGGGTCGGGCGGCATCTTCGCTCCGGCGCTATTCATGGGCGGGATGCTGGGCGGCGCAGTGGGCTACCTCGATGTAACGGTCTTCCATCACCCGGCCGATTCAATCGGAGCGTTCGCCGTGGTGGGCATGGGCGCGGTGTTTGCCGGCATTGTGCGCGCGCCCATGACATCGATTCTCATTATTTTTGAGATGACCGGCGGGTACGGGCTGGTGCTGCCGTTGATGATCGCCAACATGAGTGCGTTTGCGCTGGCGCGCCATTGGCGCCACATGCCGGTGTACGAGGCGCTGCTGGAGCAGGACGGAATCTTCCTGGATCAGAGGCACAGACCGCACGGGCCGACCGGGCAGGCGGCCGTGCCTGTGGAGGAGTTGCGTGCGAGATAGGCGGTGCAACAGCGGGCGCAGTAGGGAGTGGGGCCGCAGTGGAGTGGCGAGGCCAGGAGATCGCGAACTGACGAAGCCGTCCCAGGGTGTTGTGCAAAGGGCTGATCTCTCCTTTTTTGGAATCCTCATCAGGACTCATTCGTTTCAAACCGCATTACCGCATCCAATCTTTTGAGGTGAAATGGGATGCGCGAAAGAATCGTCGCCCTGGCGCTTGTGTTAACCGGGCCGTTCGCATTTGTAACCGGTTGCAAGAAACAAATCGATCGGGCGGAATTCGTATCCGCGATTAACCAGTCATTCGCTGGACGGCACGAATGCATCTGGCCCCAGCCGATAAGGCTGCCTGCTCAGGCCGACCCCTCCAAAGACGAGGGGGTCCGTGAATACGACGCCCTCACCGATGCCGGCCTTCTCATTCGGTCGTCCGCGGAAAAGAAACGCCTCCTTCTGGGGTCCAAACAGGTCAATAATTACGACCTTTCCGACAAAGGACACTCCGCCTGGACCGCCGATCCCGACCAGCCCGGTTACGGCAACTTCTGCTTTGGCCACTTCAATGTCACCGCCATCGACAACGCCACTCCCAACGACCCCTCCAACCCCACGCAATACACCGTCAATTACCATTACGAGGTTGAAGACATCCCCGACTGGGCCCGCACCCCCGAATCGATGAGGACCTTTCCCAAGATCGCTGCGGACACATCCATCGAGTCAGCTACCGCCAACCTGATCAAAGGCACTAACGGGGGCTGGGCGGTCGTACCGCCCCCATCCGCGCAATAGCCATAAAGCCGATCCCAGGGTGACCAACAGGAAGTGAGCACAATTCCGGGTAGTTCCTGTAGGGCGACGAATCGCCCCAGCCTGCCGAATGCGCTCCTTCAACTCACCCAGAGGAAAGGGGTCTGCCCACGATATTTCCCGACGATTTCAACCGCGATCGCCGGTAAGCTACCGCGGTTCGACGTTGTAGAGGAAGTAGGCGCGCAGCTCGAGGTAGGGGCCGTGGAATTCCGTGGGGAGGGGCGGATAGCTGGAGCCCGTGATGGCGCCCCAGGCCGCGCGGTCCAGACCGGTGTCGCCGGAGCGGCCGTCCAACTGCATGTCGGTGACCTGGCCGTTGGGCAGAACCTTGAAGCGGACGGCCACCACGCCTTGTTTGAGAATAGGTGGGTTGACCTCGTCGGGGATCAGGGGATCCCAGGTCATCTGCGTGATATAGTGCCAGCGCTGCAGCCAGTTGTTGAAATCCACGCCCTGCGTGTCAGACAGGACCTCGATGCCGCCGGTGCCGGCTCCGGGATGCATGCGGAGCCCGGCGCCCCCACCCTGGTTGCCGTTGTTTTGCTGGCCTTGGCCGCGCATGGACTTCTGCATGTCCTCGCGGAGCTGATCGGCCGGGTTTTGCGAGCCCATGGCGAAGTTGGGCTTGGCCGGGACTGCCGCAGGCCGCGGCGCCTCGACTTGCGATTGGGACTGCGGAGTAGGCGGAATGGGCGCGGGCGCCGCCTGCGGCTTCGGTTGTTCCTGGATTTGTTGCTGGGGCGGCGGAGGCGTCGGTGGAGCGAGCTTCTTCATCTGCTCCATCGTCTGTTTGTCGATCAGGGGGTGCGATAGCGGCGGGACCGGCTTGGGCGGCTTAATAAACGGCGAATCGAGATAGGTGAAGTTCTGGTGGTCCCTACTGTGGCTGGAATCGACCACATTCGGGACTTTGATGAACCGGGGAAGAAGGAAAAGGGCGAGGAGAATCGCGATGTGCACGAGGATGGCCCAGAGCATTCCCTCGCGCAGACGCGCCCAGCGCCGCTCGTCTTCGAGCTCGCTGATCATCTCCAGCAGCTCGTGAGCATCGTAGTCGATCCAGCGCGAACTGCGCACGACGGTAGAGCGCGGCGCTTGGGGCTCCGAGGCTTGAGCACGGGTTCGGTCGGGGGCCGCCGGCTTGGGGTTTAAGGCCGGGCTTGGGACCGGGCTCGAGTGCAGATCAAGGCCCAGGCTCAGAAGCGGGCCGGACTTCCGGGAAGAAGCCGGTTTCGGAGCGGACGGATCCTCTGCGGGGCTGCCCGATTGCGGGCTCGACTCGGCTGGTCCCTTGGGCTCGTTCACTTTGGCTGGCGCTTCGCTAGTGGGCATTCGATCCCGAGGAGCCTCTTGCCGCTCCTGATTCGAGTCCTTCTTGTCTATTCTCTCATCTCTTGCGATGCAGCGCGCAGGACCGCGCCTCGTACAATGGTTTTCGGCAGACCTTAATGAATTGACGGAGAACTGGCCGGAAGGGGACAGCGTTTGAAGCGTTTTTTTGCGCACCTTGTGGCGGAATGGAAGCTGGTGATTCTGCCGGCGCTGTTGAAATGGGGGATATGGGGGGTGGGCGCGGTCGCGGTGCTCGATTCATCGAGCATTCCCGTGCCCATGGACGCGATTCTCGCTCTATATATTTGGAACGACAAGCGCCATTTCTGGCTCTATTGCCTGATGGCGGCGGTGGGCTCGGCAATCGGGGGCCTCGTACCCTACGCGCTGGGCCGCGCCGGGGGCGAGCTGTTCCTGCTCAAGCGCGTGAACCGCGCCCGTTTCGAGCGCCTGCGCGACCGCTTTCAGCGCCAGGAGTTCCTGGCCGTCTTGATTCCCTCCATGATGCCTCCGCCCTGGCCGTGGAAGGTCTTTGTTTTTGCAGCCGGCGTTTTTGAGATGCGGATCGCACAGTTCATGATCGCTGTTCTTGTGGGAAGGATGCTGCGCTGGCTGGCCCTTTCGCTGCTTGTGCTCAAGCTGGGGCCGGGCGCAGTCGATCTTGTAGCGCGCCACGCGTTGCCAACCGTTCTCATCGTGGGCGTGCTCGCGGTTGTGGGATTCGCGTTGTGGTGGATGAAGAAAAAGCGCGCAGGAAAGCTGCTGGAAGAATGACGAGGCTCCGAGCCGGGTTCAACCAGGGGTTCAATTAACGCTCAGACATTATTCAATCCAGGAGCTTTATGATTTCGGTAAGGTCCCGGTTCCACGAGATCAATAAATTCCTCCGCTGGAGCAAAGAATCTACCGTTGCACCCGGCCGTTCATGATCTCTCCGGCGTCCTCACGGCCATCGACGATGTAGATCCAGCCACCGAGCGGGGCGCGGCCCGCGGGGCTGCGGGTGGCCAGGAACGCATAATCGAAGCGCAGGTCGGTGAACTCGACGGTCGTCCACGTGCGGCCAGGCGGCAGATTCGGAGGGGCCAAGCCGTCCACAGGCTCCTGACCGACATCGTGGACCACGGCCCACGTCCCCCAATCCAGATATACGCGCCCCAGCAGGGTCTGCTTGGCCGCCTCGACCGCCGGCGTGTCGGCGGGCTTGTACACTACGTCGCGGTGCGGGTCGCTCTCAATCGATCCGGTTAGGGTGTCGATCTCGGCGGTCTGATAAAAATCGGCAGTTTCGAGAATCTCATGCCAGCGGAAGGGATTCACAGGGTACGGCTCGGCGGCGATGCGCGTGATCGGCACGGAGGCGATGTTCGTGTTTTGGATCGTGGCCAGCGCCTGCGCGTGCTCTGCCCAGCGCCAGCAGCCCAGTGCTGTCATCGCGGCCAGAGCGAAGATGGCCCAGCCTCGGCCGCGAAACGGCTTCCGGCGCGCGCCGATTTCGCGGTCGGTCAGGCTGAGGACCCACGGCATGAAGAAGGCCAGGAAAAAGAAGACATAAAGCACGGGCTCGGCGATAAATACGAAGCTGCCTGCGTACCAGCGGGGATTTAAAGGGAAGAAGGGACGCAGGCCGTAGTTGTTTGTCCAGTCAAGCAGCAGGTGGCTGAGTGCGGCGACTAATGCTGTCGCGTAGAGCCAGCCCCAGTGCACCGCCTGGCGTGATCGGGGCCGGTCAACTGGGGCAGTACCGGTTTGGGATGGGGACTCCAACGCTTGTGCTGTCCCACCTTCTTCATCCGCCGCAGCGGAAGGCCGTGAAAAGGATGGGGCACCTTTGGCTGGTACTTTGCGCCAACGGTGAAAGAGCCATACCGTGCCCACAACCACGCCAGCGACCACGGGCACGGCCCAGAACGTGTGCGTGATGCCGCGATGGTGCTTGAGCCCCTCGACCGGCCCGGCGAATCCCCAAAAAATGTCCAAATCGGCGGCTTCGGCGGCCAGCACCGCGGCCACAGTGGCGTAGGCCGTCTTGCGGTTGAATCCGGCGCGGCCAATGCAGGCGCCGGTGAGGAAATGCGTGACAGGTTCCATAAATGCGGGCGACCCTGCATAGAGAATGACATACGGGGATGGATCGGGAGGGCGGCTGATGCAGTGACGTTCCGGTAGTAATGCCCGTACCCTTCACGACGAATCCAAACTGAACCGCTGCCCGAGGTTCCGGCCGCGCGGCGGTTCGCCTACAATCAGGGATGGATTCCCAGGCTGTTCTGAGGGCTTTACCGCCATGATGCATCTCGAATTTAATTGGATGAAGAGGAGCATATTGACCACAGGATTCTCGATTGCTATGGGCGCCGCTGCCGCTGCGGCGCAGACGCCAACCGCCGGAAGCGGCTTTGGTCCGGGCAATCCCTTTTACGCGCCCAGCACGCTGCCGTTCCAGGCGCCGCCTTTCGACAAGATCAAAGACAGCGACTATCAACCGGCCATCGACGCCGGTATGGCGCAGCAGATCGAGGAGGTGGAGGCGATTGCCAACAACCCCGCGCCGCCGACCTTTGAAAACACTCTGCTGGCATTCGATCGCTCGGGCCAGTTACTCACCCGCGCGTGGGCCGCGTTCAACTGCGTCACCAATGCGAACACTGACGGTGATTTGCAGAAGGTGCAGGAATACGAGGCGCCGCGGCAGGCTGCACACCTCGATGCAATTTACCTGAACGCCAAGCTGTTTGCGCGGGTGAAGGCGATATATGACAAGCGCGCTTCGCTCAATCTCGATCCCGAATCGCTGCGGCTGGTGGAGTACGACTACCAGCAGTTTGTAAAGGCCGGCGCCAATCTTTCCGACGCCGACAAGGCCAAGCTGAAGAAGATCAACGAAGAAGATTCGACGCTTGAGAACGCCTTCATGAACAAACTGCTGGCGGCCACAAAGGCGGGCGCGTTCTCGACCACTGACCCGAAGGCGCTAGCCGGACTGAGCGAGGCACAGATGGCGGCGGCTGCCGAGGACGCCAAAGCGCGCAAGCAACCGGGATGGGTGGTGCCGCTGCAGAACACCACGCAGCAGCCCGATCTGACCTTCCTCACCGATCGCGCTACGCGCAAAGCGATTTTTGAGAACTCCTGGAACCGCACCGAGCGCGGCGACGCCAACGATACGCGCGCGACGATTGCGCGGCTGGCGCAGCTTCGCGCTGAGAAGGGCGCGCTTACTGGGATTCCCGAACTTATGCGGCATGGAACTTGACCGACCAGATGGCGAAGACGCCTGAGGCGGCGATCGAATTTCTGGATGCGCTGGTGCCCGCGTCGACGGCGAGGGCCGGCCGCGAAGCCAAAGATATCCAGGCGCTGATTGACGCGCAGCATGGCGGTTTCACGCTCGAGCCGTGGGACTGGGAGTTCTATGCCGAGCAGGTGCGCAAGGCGAAGTACGATTTGGACGAGTCCGAGATCAAGCCCTACTTCGAGTTGAACAACGTGCTTAAAAACGGCGTTTTCTACGCCGCGCACGAGCTTTACGGCCTCACGTTCAAGGAGCGCAAAGACATTCCTGTCTACCAGCCGGACGTGCGCGTATTTGAAGTCTTCAACGCCGACGGCACGCCGCTGGCGCTGTGGTACTGCGACTACTTCAAGCGCGACAACAAGAACGGCGGCGCATGGATGGACAGCTTGTAGGCCAATCGAAGCTGCTGGGCCAGTTGCCCGTGGTCTACAACGTGGCCAACTTCGAAAAGCCCGCGCCGGGGCAGCCCGCGCTGCTCAGCTTCGACGATGTGACCACGATGTTCCACGAGTTCGGCCACGCGCTGCACGGCATGTTTGCCAACACCAGGTATCCCAGCCTCTCGGGCACGCAGGTGCCGCGCGACTTTGTCGAGTTTCCTTCGCAGTTCAACGAGCACTGGGCCAGTTATCCGGCGGTGTTTGCGAACTACGCAAAGCATTACAAGACCGGCGAGCCGATGCCCGCGAAGCTGACGGCGAAAATTGAAAAAGCCAAGACCTTCAACCAGGGCTACGATCTGACGGAGATTCTGGCCGCGGCCAGCCTCGACATGGAGTGGCACATGCTGCCGGCGAGCGCGCCGCTCCAGAATCCAGACACGTTCGAGACCGAAGCGCTGAAGAAGACGCACCTCGCGATCAGTTACGTGCCGCCGCGCTACCGCTCCAGCTACTTTCTGCACATCTGGGACCAACGGCTATGAGGCCGGCTACTACGCATACCTGTGGAGCGAGATGCTTGACGACGACGCGTTCCAGTGGTTTCTCGATCACGGCGGCATGACGCGCGCCAACGGCGACCGCTTCAGGCAGATGGTGCTTTCGCGCGGCAACACCGAGGATCTGGAAAAGATGTATGAAGCTGGCTGGGCGGGCAGCCGAGCATCGAGCCGATGCTGAAGTTCCGCGGGCTGAAGGACGGATGACGGAGCGGAGGCGACAGCTCAATATAATCCTGCTATGACCGAGCGGCGACGCGCACAAAAGATCGAGAAGCTGCGGGAGGAACTGCGCCGCCACGAGCATCTCTACTACGTTCTCGACGCGCCGGAGATCTCGCGACGCCGAGTACGACGCGCTGATGAACGAGCTGAAGCGGCTGGAGGCCGCGCATCCTGAGCTGGTGACGCCGGACTCGCCGACGCAGCGCGTGGGCGGCAAGCCGGCCGAGGGCTTCAAAAAGGCGCAGCACTCGCGGCCCATGCTTTCGCTCGACAACGCCTACTCGGCCGAGGAGCTGGCCGACTGGGACCGGCGCGTGCGCGAGCTGGCCGGCAATCTGCCGGTCGAATACACCGCCGAGCTGAAGCTCGACGGCCTGAGCGTGGCGCTGCAGCTACGAGCCGGCTGCGGACGGCGGCGCGCGGCTCGCGTTCGGGCCTGACGCGCGGCGACGGGCAGACCGGCGAAGACGTCACCTCGAACATCCGCACCATCCGCAGCGTGCCGCTGAGCATTTCCGCCGAGCGCATCCAAGAAGGCCGGCCTGCCGCAGGGAGCATTTGAAGTGCGCGGCGAAGTGGTGATGCCGGAGGCGGCCTTCGAGCTGCTGAACGAGGAGCGCGAGCGGGAAGGGCTGCCGCCGGCGGTGAATCCGCGCAACGCGGCCGCGGGCACGCTGCGCACGCTCGAGCCCAGCATTGTCGCCAACCGGCGGCTGGTTTTCTTCGCCTACTTTCTGCTGGTCGAAGGCGAGTACTTTGCCGCCGGGCAGACGGCCACGCTCGATGCGCTGACCGCGCTCGGCTTTCGCGTGAATCCGCACCGCGGGCGCGTCGATACAGTCGAGGAGATGATCAAGTTCATCGACGATGCCGAGAGCAAGCGCGCCACGCTGGGCTACGAGATCGACGGCGTGGTGCTGAAGGTGGACTCGCACGCCACGCAGCAGCGGCTCGGCTATACGGGCCGCGCGCCGCGCTGGGCCATCGCCTACAAGTTCACCGCCAAATCGGCAGTCACGCAGGTCGAGGACATTATGATCACGTGGGCCGCACCGGCAAGCTGACGCCGGCGGCCGATGCTGACGCCGGTCTTTATCGGCGGCATCACCGTGAGCCGCGCCACGCTGCACAACGCCGACTTCATCGAGCGGCTGGGCCTGCTGATCGGCGACTGGGTGAAGGTGGAGCGCGGCGGCGACGTGATTCCCAAAGTGGTGGAAGTGATCGAGGACGCGCGAGCATCCCGCGCGGGAAGCGGCAGTTTCGTCTTTCCCTCGAATTGCCCGGAGTGCGGCAATCCCGTGGTCCGCGCAGAGGGCGAAGTGGACTAGCGCTGCGTGAACGCCGACTGCCCGGCCAAGCTGCGCGAGAGCCTGCTGCACTTTGGCCGCGCGCGGGTGATGAACATCGAGGGGCTGGGCGATGCGGTGGTGCAGCAGTTGCTGGATCGCGGCCTGGTGCAGAGCGTTGCCGATCTTTACTCGCTGACCGAGGAGCAACTGACCGGGCTGGAGCGGTTCGCGGAAAAGTCGGCGCGGGCGCTGCTCGAGGAGATTGAAGGCTCGAAGCACGCGGGCCTGGCGCGCGTGCTGATGGGACTCGGCATTCGCTTTGTGGGCGAGCGCACGGCCGAGTTGCTGGCGCAGGAGTTCGGCTCGATCGAAGCGCTGATGGCGGCCACAGCCGAGGAACTGGAGCGCGTGGAAGAGGTGGGTCCGCGCATCTCGCAGGCGATTCTGGAGTTTTTCTCGCAGCCGGCGAATCGCGCCCTGGTGAAGCCTGAAAGATGCCGGCGTGGATATGACGGCGGAGAAGAAAGCAGCGCTCGGCGCAGCTTGCGGGGCTGACGTTTGTGCTGACCGGCACGCTGCCCACGCTGACGCGCGACGAAGCGAAGCAGAAGATCGAGGCGGCCGGCGGAAAGACCGCGGGCTCGGTGAGCAAGAAGACCAGCTACGTGGTGGCCGGCGAAGAGGCCGGCTCGAAGCTCGACAAGGCGCGCGAGCTCAAGATTCCGGTGATTGACGAAGCCGGGCTGCTGGCGCTGCTTGCGGGGCAGAGCCCGGCAAAGTAAGCCATTTCCGCGGCGTTCACTCTGGAATCGGACGCAATTTCTGTGCGCGAACCGGCTTCGCGAGCAGCATCGGAAGCAGTGCCAGGATAGCAAAAATCAGATCGAGCCACATAAAGGATAAAGGCCTTTCTATGCGCAGACTCTAAGCGCTGGAGCGGCGCCGCTCGGCGATATCGGGACGGCTCTCGACGGCGCGCAGTTCGCGTTCGCGTTCGCGCTCCCAGGCTTCGGCGCGCCAGTTCCGCGAGCAGAACGCGGCGTCTCTTCGTGCAGAGGCGGTGGGTCCTCGGAATACGGCCGCGAAGGCATGGTCACAAGCTCGGGCTGGGGACGAAAGACGTGTTCGGACGCAACGGGCGCAGGCGGCGTGAGCAATCGCGCCGAGGATTCCGACTCAGCATAGGCCGCGCTTGAGGTAAGGCTGGCATCGGTACCGCCGGCGTTTGCACCGCGGCTTCAGCCGAATCCGCCTTGTGCTGCGGCCGCACGGCAATGGCTTTGGCCATGAACTCGTCCACCAGCTTGTGCAGGCAGGTTTGCCCGCAGAGATGCTTCGAGCCAGGGCGCAGCCGGTGGCGCGAGTTCCAACCGCTGACGCGCAGCTCGCCGCTCTGCTCGTAGGCGACAAACCAGTGGTTGGTCTGCCGCTTCTCCGTTGCGCAGATGTCGCACGATATTGCCTGCCGGATCACCTCAAATTCCTCGCTCCGTGGCGAATCTTTCTTGAGATGCCAGGATGCTCCTGCATCTATTTCATCGTGCGATCGGGAGAAATGAGCGAGACCGGGGAAAAAACAAGTGCAGATGTGATCCAGAACTGGAACAGAAGAGCGAAGGATCGCCCTGAAATGGAACACGCGGCGCGGGACCTACCAAGATCGCAACACACACAGAAAAAGCGCGGCGACGGCTGCGCACGGGAAGAAGAACCAGGCTGGGCGGGAAACGCTAATCCTGCGCCGCAGACTACTGGCCGGTGGCGAAATAGCCCTTCTTGGCGCGCACCTGGTAGCGCCGGTCGTAGCAATAGAGATAGATGGTTCGGAAGGCGCCATCGGTCTTGAAATCGGCGGGCGTATAGACGAGCGCGTACTGGCTGCGCAGCTCCTCTTCGATGTCTTTGAAGCTGGTCGCCATCTCTTCGCACCGAAGGCGGGAAGAAGACTTCGCCGCCGGTTTCTTCGGCCAGTTGCTGCAGCACCTTGTCGCCATGGCCGCGGCTGGGCGTCCAGTTGGTGCTGATGGCGTAGATGATGGTCTCCGCGCGCTCGCATTCCTTGATGGCTTCGGGAAGGTAGACGCGGCTCTGGTTGTCGTCGCCGTCGGAGATGAGGATCATGGCCTTGCGCACCGGCTCCGGCCCGCGCGCGGTGAGCAGCTTGTCGCGGCAGGCCGTGTAGACGGCGTCGAAGAGCGCGGTGCCGCCGCCGGGGCTCAGCCTGTTGACGCCCGTCTCCAGAGCGTCCATGATCGTTGGTCCAGTCCGCGGTGACCGTCGGCGTCACATCGAATCCCATGACGAAGGCGCGGTCGCTGCGCGCCTTGAGCACCTGGAGCAGAAACTCGGTGGCCGATTGCTGCTCAAACTGGAAGCGGGAGCGGATGGAGGTGCTGGCGTCGATGACGATGCCCACGCGCAGCGGCAGATTGATCTGCTGGTGAAACGAGTTGACCCTGGCCGGCGCCTTCTGGTTGTCGAGCAGGGCAAAGTCGCTCTGCTTCAGGTTGGGAATGTAGTGGCCGTGCCTGTCGGTGACGGTGAAGATGAGGCTGACTTCGTTGACGCCGACGTCGAATGGTCGGCGTGTTCGTATCGGTCGGCCGCGGCGCTGGTCCGGCTGGCGCGGCTGCGCGGCTTGCTGCGGGCTGCCCGGCAGGTGTTTTGCGCGGATTGCTGGGCAAGCGCTGCGGTCGCAGAGAAACGCAGCCGCCAGCACGCAGGCAGAGAAGCTGCCTGCCGCCACGGACGCAGAGCTGCCTGAGGCGAGTAAGATTGTCTGTTCATCACTTCTTATTTTAGCAATTGCAGCGCTGGCGTGCGTCCTGGGCGTTGGCGCTCGATAGCGCGCTGCTGTCGCACGGCGAGGTCGAAGTGCCATGGACTGCCGGCTTAGACGGATTCGAGGCGGTCGAGGAAAGCCGTCAACTCCTCGGGCAGCGGCGCCTCAAGTTGGAGCGGCTTGCCTGTCAGCGGGTGCGCGAATTCGAGCTTGGCCGCGTGGAGAAAGTTGCGGCCCAGCCGAAGCCTTTCCGGCTCAGCGCTCCGGCTCTCGAGCGACGCGCGCTGCGACCGGTCGTTCGCGGCGCGGGAGGGCGCGTAGCTGCACCTGCCGATCGGTCAACTGCGCCGCGCCGCCATAGAGCGTGTCGCCCACCACGGGGTGGCCGATCGACGCCATGTGCACGCGGATCTGGTGCGTGCGGCCGGTCTCGATGCGCACGCGCAGCAGAGTGAACTTGCCGAAGCGGGTCGTCGAGCCGCCGCACCACTTCGTAGTGCGAGACCGCGGAGCGGGCATTTTCGCTGGGCCGCGTGGTCATGCGCGTGCGGCGCACCGGGTCGCGGCTGACGGCGGCGCTGATGGTGCCTTTCTCGCGCGCGACGGCGCCCTGCACCAGCGCGATATAGGTTTTCTGGATGCGGCGGCCGGAGAACATGGCGCCGAGGGCCGCGTGGGCGCGGTCGTTCTTGGCCACGACGATCAGCCCGCTGGTGCTCTTGTCGAGCCGGTGCACGATGCCGGGGCGCAGTTCGCCGCCTGTTGAGGAGAGCGTCTTGAAGCGGTGAAGCAGCGCGTTGACCAGCGTTCCGCGGCTGCGCGCGTCGTCGTTCTGCCCCGACCCGGCGTGCACCATCATGCCGGCCGGCTTGTTCACCACGGCCAGGTCGGCGTCTTCGTAGACCACGTCGAGCGGAATCTCTTCCGGCACGGCTTTGAGCGGCGCGGGATGCGGCTCGCCGGTGATCGTGATGCGTTCGCCGCCGCGCAGCTTGAGCGAGGGCTTCTCGCGGCGGCCGTCGACCAGCACATCGCCCTGTCGATGAGCAGTTGCACGCGCGAGCGGCTCACGCCCTCGAGCTGCGCGACGAGAAACTGTCGAGGCGCTGGCCGTCGCGCCTCGGCGGGCACATCGATGGTGCGGCAGGGCGCTCATGTGGATTCCCGGCCTTCAGCGGATCGGCTGCGGCGTGGTCAGAAATCGTATCGGGAGTAGCTCGTGACGCGCGTTTGCGCTCGCGCAGCACCAGCGCGCCGGCGAGCACCAGCAAGACGGCGGCGATCTGCGGCCCGTCGATAGCGCCATCGAAGAACGAGCCGCGGCCCTCCGGATCGCGCCACAATTCGGTGATGTAGATGGCCACTCCGGCCCCCATCAGCCACAGGCCGGCCACGTCGCCCTGGCGGCGCTCGAGCGGCAAGCCAGACCCAAAGCAGAATGGCCGAGCGCGAGGAAAGCCAGCGCCGCGTAGGCCTGCACGGGATGCAGCGGAATGCCCAGTGGCGTGCCGCTCCAGATCGCGGCCAGGGTTTGGTGTAGGTGACAGCCCAGCGCACGCCGGGCCCGGCTTCGGTGCCGTAACCCGAGCCGGCCGCCAGCGCGCCCAGTTGCTCGAAGGCCAGACCGAAGGCCAGCGGCGGGGCCAGCGCGTCGGCCGTGGCGAGAAAGGGAAGCTTGCTGCGGCGCGCGTACCACGCGGCGCAACCGGCGCCGGCCAGCGCGCCCACGCCGGCTAACAAGCGGATGATGCACCATCGCCAGACCCAGCAGCCACGCGGGATGCGAGCGCAGCGCGCTCCAGTTGGCAGCGACCAGCAGCAGCCGCGCGGCTGCCAGCGCCGCAAACAGGCTCAGGATGCAGAGATTCCACACCTTGGCAGCGTCAAGGCGCGCGATGCGCGCGGTGCGCTGCGCGAGGACCAGCGCCAGCAGCACGCCCAGTGCGGCCGACGGCGCCGTAGGACGGGATCAGAATGCGATCCGATGTGAAAGAGAACTGGATGCACTGAAGACAGGATAAGGCAGCGAGCTGGCGAGTCAGCGGAGTGCGTAGCGGAATTAGGCAGATCGACCGCGGCGGCAACAATTCCGAGCGAGAAAAGGGGAAGTAGAATCCGGCCCACTGGGCCGTGGGCAATGCGCTGGTGAACCCGTCCTAAGACGGTGGAGCTCTCCGCGGTTCATTAGGCATTCCGGACTGGCGGACACGGCACACAGAACCGATTGTCGAGTCGAGCCCCTGTTCATTGAATGTTGGTTCAACCAGCGTTGACCACCCACCTGCTTTGCAGGCCGGTTTCTAATGCGGATAGTATGGGTCCGCGCGAAGAATTGCAAGTCTTGCGCAATGTAACTAAAGTGTGATAGCTTTCTGCGCTTCCTTTTATGGGAGTGCCGCACTCAAAATGGGAGGGAGGGCTGAGTATCCGCTTCCAGCAGATTCTCCGGCTGCGGGAGCAGGCTTGTGGATCGCAAGTTTGACTGCCTGCGCAATCATCTTCTTCAATTTGCCTTCGATGTTCGCGTCGCCGAAGTGCCGATCTTCGAGCACACCATCGGCCGATCAGTTGGACGCTTTGGCCGAGTCCCGCGGAGAGATCAGCGCCATCATTTGATTCTGGCGATCCCAATAGAGAACCCCGTTGAGCTCCGCGCCTACAAGCACGCTGAAGGAGGTGATGTAGAGCCAGACCAGGGTAGCGATGCCGGCGGCAAAAGATCCGTAGATTCTGGAATAATCGGCGAGGCGGGTGACGTACCATCCGTAGGCGAGCGTGGCGGGGAACCAGATCAACGTGCCCGTGACGGCGCCGGGCAGGACCCAGAGCCAATGCTCGGTGCGCTTGGTGCCGAAATGATAAAGGGCGGTGAGGACGCCGAGGATGGCAAGGAAGGTGATCGTCCAGCGGGCCATGCGCCAGAATAAGATCACGATATAACGCAATTCGTGGCCGGCGTTATCGATCATCCACAATTCAATCGGGTGGCCGAAGACGACCACCATCGAGGCCAGCGCCAGCGGAACCAGCACGATGGGTACCAGCAGGAGGGCGCGTCCGCGGCGTCCCCAAAAGCCCCAGCCCTCGGGCGGAAGGCGGTAAGCGCGGCGAAAGCCCTCCATGAGCGAAAGCATGACGCCGAGCCCGGCAAAAAGGCTGAGGGCGGTGGCGGAGAGAACGACCTGGTTGGAGTGGATTTGGTGATTGAGGATGGAGGTTTGGACGAGGTCAAAGGTGCCGACGGGCAAGAACTGCTGGAGGACGCCGCGCGTCTCGCCCACCAGCGTGGGGCCCACCTGAACCTGGGCTATCAGCGTGGTGAAGACGAGGACGGCGGGGAAGAGCATGAGGATACCGGAGTAAGCCGCGGCTTTGGCCGTATTCAAGACGTCGTGAGCAAGGGCCAGCAGCAGCGCTTCACGGATTTTGGCTAAGTAGACCCTCATGCCTGTCTAGGCCAGACTAGAGCATTTGCTGGGCTTTAGGTGAAAAGTCATTGAAAAATCGACGTTAAGGGATCGCGAACAACATCTCTCGAAAAGGGCTGCCTCCTCACGTACATTTTTTCTTTCCCCATTGCCCCTTATGCACACGTGGTCATGGGCCAATGCCCTAAAATGCCGCGGGGGGCTGATCCGCCATGAATTCACGTTTGAAGGAGCCTTGCCGTATATTCCTTGTCCTGCTGTTTGCGGGAATTTTGTTCATGGTTTGGCCCGCCGCAGGCCAGCAGGGGATGCCGGTTCCACAGCCCGGTTCCAATCTGTCGCCTGCGGCACGCGCAGTAATTGACCGGCTCGCCAGTCTAGGTGAACTGCCCGCCGGCACATGGAAGATGCGCAAGGGCGATCTGGCGCACGGCGAATCTCTGAATCTGGACGAAAGCGGATGGCAGGTGGTTGCCCCGGACGAGAAGGCGCCGACCGATGCGGTCTGGTTTCGCCAGACCTTTCAAGTTCCGGAGACGCTGCACGGCTACGACCTGACCGGCGCGCGCATCTGGTTCCAGTTCCACGCCAGCGCCAACGGCCCCATGCCCGAGATGCTCTACTTCAACGGCCGGCGCGTGGCCATGGGCGATGACCTGGAGCCGATTGTGCTGTTCGACGACGCCCGGCCCGGCGACAAGGTCGTGGTCGCTGTCAAGCTGCTCGACACCGTCGACACCAAGGAGTTCCGCGGCGCCACTCTGCGTATCGAGTTTCCGGAGAGCCGGCCCAACCCCGACGATCTGCGGCAGGAGTTTCTTTCCGCTGCCGCGCTGCTTCCCTCGCTTGCGCCCGGCGACTAGCGCAATATCGACACGCTGAATGCGGCCATCAACGCTGTCGACATCGCGGCCCTCGATCACGCCGATTCGGGCAGCGCGATCACGAAATCCGAGTCGCAGTTCGAATTCGACACATCCTCAAGGCCGCGCAAACCCGGCTTGAGGCGCTCAGGCCGCTGCTCGAGACGGCGACGTTTCATCTCACCGGCAATTCGCACATCGATGCGGCGTGGCTGTGGCCGTGGACCGAAACCGTCGACGTGGTCCGCAGCACCTTCGGCACCGCGCTGCAGTTGATGAACGAATATCCCGGCTACACCTACACGCAGTCTGCCGCGGCCTACAACGACTGGATGGCCCAGAAATATCCCGACCTGAACGCCGAAATCAAGCAGCGCATCCAGGAGGGCCGCTGGGAGATCGTGGGCGGCATGTGGGTCGAGCCCGACCTGAACATGCCCGACGGCGAATCGCTGGTGCGGCAGTTGCTGGTGGGCAAGCGCTGGTACAAGCAGGCCTACGGCGTGGACGTGCGCATCGGCTGGAATCCCGATTCGTTTGGCTACAACTGGCAGCTGCCGCAGATCTACAAGAAGAGCGGCATCGACTACTTTGTCACGCAGAAGATGACCTGGAACGACACCAATCAGCTGCCCTTCAAGCTGTTCTGGTGGGAGTCGCCCGACGGCTCGAAGGTGCTCACGTATTTCCCGCACGACTACGGAAACGAGCGATCTGAATCCGGTGCGGCTTTCGGAGGATCTGGCGATCGCGCGCGAACGCTCACCCGGCATGACCGAGATGATGGACCTCTACGGCGTCGGCGACCACGGCGGCGGGCCGACGCGGGCCATGCTCGACGAGGGCTTCCACTGGACCGACGCCGAGCGCAACTGCGGTTGCTGCGGATGGCGGAGCGCTGGTGACGCCGAATTACCAGTTCGGGACCGCGCAGAGCTACTTTTCGTCGGTCGAGAAGCAGGTCGCGCCGGATAGCCCGACGTGGAACTACCAGTCGATTGCCAAGGGATACGAGCCGCCGCCGGCCGTGGCCGGGAAGGTCTCGATTCCCACCTGGGATTCCGAGCTTTACTTCGAATATCACCGCGGCGTCTTCACCACGCAGGCCAACCACAAGCACAACATGCGCACTGCGGAAGAGGAGGTGCTGAACGCGGAGAAGTGGTCGTCGCTGGCCTGGCTCTGATGGCAGTCGAACATATCCCGGCAATGAACTGACCGAAGACTGGAAGAAGGTCCTGTTCAACCAGTTCCACGATCTGGCGGCTGGGTCGGGCATCGGTGTCATCTACAAGGATGCGCAGAAGGACTACGACTGGGTGCGGATGTCGACGAATGAGATTTCGGCACGTGCGCTGAACCGAGTCGCGGAGCATTTGAGACGCCTTCACCGGCAAGCCGAAACCGGCCAGCCGGTGCTCGTTGTCTTCAATCCCGCTCGGGTGGGAGCGCTCCGGAGACTGTGATTGCGCACATCCCAGGCTATGACGGTTCTACCTTGGATGACTTGGCCACCGGAGAGCATTTCACGAGTTATGCGGGTTACTCCGCTGAGCGAAATCGAATCCGACTAGAAATACGCATGACTATGAAATCCCCGTAAAGGACGTTCCCGCGCTTGGATTATAAGGTCTTGCCGAATCACATCGCGGGTGCAACGAGAAGAACTGCAGCACGATGGACGACATCACGCTGATGCACGAGGATGAATTCAAGCCCAACCCGGCGTACAGGTCGATGACGATTGAGAACGACCTTCTCCTGGTGAGATCGATCAGGACGACTGGCTGCATTCACCAGCATCGTGGACGAAAGCCACCGGATTTGACTACATCGCCCCCGGCGCGTGCGGCAATCAGCTCCAATTCTTCAAGGACACTCCGAAGGAATATGACGCCTGGAACATCGATCCCGGCACGCTCGATAAGCGCCAATCGAGGCGATCGACAAGGCGGACTCGGTAGAGTCGGTCGGGTACGGAAATTCACGCCATTCCGCGTGACTCGCCACTTGGCAGAACTCGAAGTTCGTCCAGACCATCAGCCTCCAGGGCGATCAGTCGACATCGACAACGACATCGACTGGCACGAAAAGCATGTCCTGCTTAAGGCGGCCTTCCCGCTGGCGGTGACCAGCAACTTTGCCACCTACGAGATTCCCTACGGCGACAATCGAACGGCCGACCACGCGCAACAACTCGTGGGAAAAAGCCCAGTTTGAAGTTCCGGCGATGCGCTGGGCCGATCTGAGCGGCGCGGGCGCGGACGGCAAAGTGCACGGCCTGAGCCTGCTCAACCAGGACAAGTACGGCTACGATGCCGCGGGCAACGTGCTGCGGCTTACGCTGCTGCGCTCGCCCACGTGGCCCGACCCCGATGCCGACCATGGGCCACCACCACTTCCACTACGCGCTCTATCCGCACGCGGGCACGTGGAAGGATGCGCTCACCGTGCGCCACGGCTGGGAGTACGACTACCCGCTGCAGGCTGTCGTGACCACGGCGCACCCCGGATCGCTGCCGGCCGAGCACTCGTTTGCTTCGGTCGCGCCGGACAACGTGGTGCTGACCGCGGTGAAGAAGGCCGAAGACGCGAACGGGCTTGATTTTCCGCGTGTATGAGTGGGCAGGGAAGGAGTCCACAGTCGAATTTCATGTGCCGCCGGGCGCCACCGGAGCCACCGTCACGAATCTCATGGAGCAGCCCGAAGGCAGTCCGCTCGACGGTCGACGGGCGATGTGGTCAAGGTTCCGATTCATCCCTACGAGATTCTGACGGTGCGGGTGGATTACCCCGGCGGAGGACCGAAACAGTGAACGGTGGTCAGTGATCAGTGATCAGAAAGAACGGAGGCTCCAATTCGGAGTCGCTTCGTCTGGTCACGAGTGACTGAGAACTGACAACTGAGAACTGTGAACTGCGCCCTGACACCTGACCCCTGTTTTGCTACTCTAAAAGCAGCAAGGAGCCTGCACGATGCACATCTCTTCCCCATTCTTTGTCGTCCCCGTCATCATTGCCGTGTTTGTGGTGTCGATTCTGTTTGCCACCAGCAGCAAGGAAGACAAGCCTCGAGCATTGACGCGATCGTCAGGCCGATTACTTGGCGTCAGGCCGAGCAAGCGTTCCGGGGCTCAAGCCCGAACCTTCGCCACGCTTTCCGGGGAAGCCTTCTGCGCTTGCCGTCCGGAACCTTTTGGCCCTGCGGCGTATAAGCGTGCCAGAGGGCGATTGCCATGTTATGGATGCTCGACACGAAACGCTATTGCATCAACGCGGCCGGCCTGGTCGCCTGCCTGGCCATGGCAGCAGGAGTGGCCGGATGCCGGATCCATGTGGACAAAGGCGCCAACGGCGAGGACAAGAACGTCCAGGTGGACACTCCCTTTGGCGGGATTCATGTGAACACCGACCAGACCACGGCCGAGGATCTTGGCCTGCCGGTTTATCCAGGCGCCGCAGATCGTGAAAGACAAGGAGAACGACAAATCGGCGGACATCCACATGGGCTTTGGCGAGTGGGAGCTGCGCGTGAAGGTGGTCAACTACTCGACGCCCGACAGCCAGGACAAGGTCGCTGCTTTTATAAGAAAGCGCTTGGCCGCTACGGCGACGTGATTGCCTGCCAGGACAATGCTCCCGTGGGCAAGCCTACGCAGACCTCGGAAGGGCCTGACCTGCTCCGACAGCAGCGGCGCCCACGTGCAGGTCAACGATCAACGGCAACAACTACGGCTACCACGCGGGCCACAATGGCTTCGAATTGAAGGCCGGCTCCAAGCATCACCAGCATATTGTTGGATTTGAGAGCTCCGCGCCGGGGCAGACCCGCTTCGCCCTTGTGGCGCTCGATTTGCCCTCGGGAAGCGGCGAAGGCTCAGGAAAGAGCGACTGATTCTACGGTGCCGATGGAGACTGCACGCAAAACGCACGGCTGCTTTCCGAATTCTGTGCGTAGCGTTTGATTCTCTGCACGATTCATCTCCATTTACCTTACTCATGCGAAAAAACGGCGAAGACAGCCCTGAATTCCGCCTGGAATAAGCTGTCAACGGGGTGACTCACATCACAGCACAACCCCCTGCTAAGGAGGAGAATTACGCCGGTTTGAGGGAATTCGAGAGCATTACCAGGAGGCACGACCTGAGTTGGGAAGAATCGCTGCCGATACACTATCGGTTGGAGAGGTCGAAGGAATGACAGAGGCGAAAAAGCCGGAGCGAAAGCCGGATCGGGGCCAGTTGCGCATCGACGAGCAGGAGTGCAAAGGCTGCGGGCTGTGCATTGAGGCCTGCCCGCCCAAGGTGATCGGCATGAGCGAGCGGCTGAATCACTACGGCTACCGCACGGCGGTATACGCGGGCGCCGGCTGCACGGGCTGCGGCATCTGCTTCATGGTCTGCCCGGAGCCGGGGGCGATTACGGTGTACCGGCTGGTGAGTGCGCACGAGGTTGAGGCAGCGCGACGGCAAAAGCCGCGGTGGAGGGAGCGACGGAATGCGCAAGCAACTGATGAAGGGCAACGAAGCCATCGTCAAGAGCGCCATTCTTGCCGGATGCCGCGCATTCTATGGCTATCCCATTACGCCGGCCAGCGAGATTGCCGAGGCCGCGGCGGAGTATATGCCGAAGACCGGCGGCGTGTACGTGCAGGCGGAGAGCGAAGTAGCGGCCATCAACATGCTGTATGGCGCGGCGTCGGCGGGCGTGCGCGCCATGACCGCGTCCAGCGGTCCCGGCATCAGCCTGATGCAGGAAGGCATCAGCTACATGGCCGGCGCGGAGCTGCCCTGCGTCATCGCCGACATCACGCGCGGCGGGCCGGGCCTGGGCAACATTGCCGCCGAGCAGAGCGACTATCACCAGGTGGTGAAGGGCGGCGGCCACGGCAACTACCGCACCATCGTGCTGGCTCCGCACTCCGTGCAGGAGATGGCGGACCTGACCGCGCTGGCCTTCGAGCTGGCCGACCGCTATCGCAACCCGGTGGTGCTGCTGGCCGATGGCTTTATCGGGCAGATGATGGAGCCGGTCGAATTTCCGCAGGCTGCCACCGCGCCGCACCTGCCGGAGTGGGCCGTGGCCGGCACCGCGGCGTCGCGCGGCAATCTGATCACCTCGCTGCATCTGGAATGCGACGAGCTGGAAGAACATAATCTCGCACCTCGAAGCCAAGTACAAGGTCGCCGAGCAGCGCGAGGCGCGCGCCGAGGATTGGTTTACCGAGGACGCGGAGATTGTGCTGGTGGGCTACGGCATCGTGGGCCGCATCTTGAAGGCCGTCACCGCCGAGGCCCGCGCCGACGGACTCAAGGTGGGCCTGCTGCGGCCCATCACGCTCTATCCGTTTCCGGCCGCGCAATTCCAGCGTCTGGCACGCAGCGCGCGCGTCTTTGTGGTGGTGGAGATGAGCAACGGCCAGATGCTGGAGGATGTGAAGCTGGCGCTCAACGGCGCGCGGCCGGTCGAGTTCCTGAGCCGCGTGGGCGGCAATGTGCCGTCGCACGAAGAGGTGCTCGGATTTGTGCGCGAGCTGGCGCGGCGCGCCGAGCCGGCGAAGCGAGCATACGAAGAGGAGCGGATGGCAAATGTCTAGCGAATCGGTTGCGAGATTACACAGTCGCGCACGGCAAGGCCAAAGCCTTCTACGAGCGCTATGAGCGCAAGGAGGAGCTGCAGCACCAGACGCACTTCTGCCCGGGCTGCGGCCACGGCACGTGCACAAGATGCTGGCCAAGGCCATCGACGAGCTGGGCGTGCAGGACAGGACGATCCTGGTCGGCCCGGTGGGCTGCGGAGTCTTCACGTATTACTACTTCGACGTGGGCAACGTGCAGGCCGCGCACGGACGCGCGCCGGCCGTGGCCACGGCCATCAAGCGCAGCCGCCCCGGAAGCATCGTCATCAGCTACCAGGGCGACGGCGATCTGTCGGCCATCGGATCGGCGGAGATTCTGCATGCCGCCAATCGCGGCGAAAACATCACCGTGATCTTCGTCAACAACGCCATCTACAGCATGACCGGCGGACAGTGCGCGCCCACCACGCTGCTGGGCCAGAAGAGCACGACCACTCCCGAACGGCCGCACCGCCGCCACCGAGGGCTATCCGCTGCACGTGAGCGAGCTGCTGAGCACGCTGGAGGCGCCGGTCTACATTGAGCGCGTGGGCCTGGGAGACAACAAGCAGATTGCGCAGGCGGCGCGCGCCATCCGCCGCGGCCGTGGAAAACCAGGTGCGCGGACTGGGCTTCTCGCTGATCGAAGTGCTTTCGCCCTGCCCGACGATCTGGAAGATGACGCCCGTGGAGGCGCAGCACTGGGTGCGCGATGTGATGGAGAAGACCTTTCCGCTGGGCGTGTTCTGCGACCGGACGAAAGAGCAGCCGCAGGCGCTAGATCGGCAGCCGCAGGCGCTGGCCGCGCCCCGCTCGAACCGATGCGGCGCCGCCGCTCGACGAACTGCCGCGCATTCTCGGCGTTGCCGAGGAGGATCTGCCCGAGGGCAACGCCGCGGCGCTTGCGCAGCGACAAGGAGATCGATCTCGAGGTGCGCATCGCGGGCTTTGGCGGGCAGGGTGTTTTGCTGCTCGGCGAAGTGCTGGCCGAGGCCGGCCTCGATGCAGGGCTCGAGGTCTCGTGGCTGCCCTCCTATGGGCCGGAGATGCGCTCGGGCACGTCGAACTGCCATGTGCGCCTGTCGCGCCAGACCATCGATTCGCCGCTGGTGACCGCGCCCAACGTGCTGGTGGCGATGAACGAGCCCTCGCTGCGCAAGTTCGACAAGAGCGTGCGCGCCGGCGGATGGGTGATCTACAACGGCGATGAGTTTCCCGCCGATTGCGCGCGCGACGGCGTGCATGTGCTCGCCGCTCCGTTCACGCAATTGGCCGATGAGCTGGGCGACAAGCGGGCCGCAAACATGGTGATGCTGGGCGCGCTGCTGGAGATTGCGGGCGCATTGCCGCAGGCAAGCATCGATGCCGCGCTGCGGCGGCTGGTGAAGAATCCGCGCTGGGTGGAACTGGACGAGCGCGCCCTGGCGCGGGGAAGGGAACTCTACAGGCAATCGCTCGCGGAGGCGTGACATGAAGGCGGATGCCGATCCGAACCTGATTGTGTATTTCGGCGGGCAGTATCGTGCCCATGCGCGAGGCGCGCATCGGAATCCTGACGCACGCCCTGCATTACGGGACCGGCGTATTTGAAGGGATTCGCGCGTACTGGGACGAGGCCGAGCAGGAGCTGTTCATCGTGCGGCCCCTGGAACACTACCAGCGCTGGAAGCAGAACTGCGGAATTCTGCGCATCGATGTGCCGCTCTCGCCCGAAGAGCTGTGCGGCGATCACCGCCGAACTGGCGCGGCGCAACAACTTCCATACCGATCTCTACATCCGGCCGCTGGCCTACAAATGCGCGGAGCGCATCGGCGTTGCCATCGACGACCAGGACGCATTCTTCATCGTCGCGCTGCCCTTTGGCGAATATCTGCACAGCGAGAACGGCCTGCATGCCGGCGTCAGCTCCTGGCGGCGCATCGAAGACAACGCGATCCCGGCGCGCGCCAAAATCTGCGGGGCCTACGTCAACAGCGCGCTGGCCAGCGACGACGCGCGGCGCAACGGATTCGACGAAGCCATCTTGCTGAACGAAAGCGGCCATGTAGCCGAGGGCGCCACCTGCAACCTCTTCATGGTGCGCAAGGGACGGCTGATCACGCCGGCATGTGACCGAGAACGTGCTCGAAGGCATCACGCGCGATTCGGTGATGGAACTGGCGCAGCGCGAGCTGGGCCTCGAGATTGTGGAACGGCCCATCGACCGCAGCGAGCTGTATGTGTGCGACGAGTTGTTCCTTACCGGCACGGCGGTGGGCATGGCGCCGGTGGTGAGCGTGGATCATCGCCCGGTGAGGGATGGAGCCATCGGCGCGGTGACGCGAACGCTTGCGGCAGTTGTACTTCGACGCCACGCACGGGAATCTGCCCGCGTACCGCAAATGGCTGTTTCCGGTCTATGAGAATGATCGGAGGCCTGCACCGAACGCCGCGGCCGAGCCAGAGGAATTGAGTGTAGCCTGAGCCGATGCCGCCCGCACGGTTCCCACCCTTTCCACGATGAAGCCGCGGAAAGGGTGGGGCAACGGCGCCGGCGATCAAGCCCGGGCAAGGAGGAATCACGAATGCCGACAACAGTAAGTCAAACGAACGCCTATGACGTTGCCATGGAGAACTTCGATACAGCAGCAAACGCCATGGGCTTGGACAAAAATACGCGCGAGATGATCAAGTATCCCGAGCGCATGCTGACGGTGGCCGTGCCGGTACGCATGGATGACGGCAACATTCACCGCTTTGAGGGCTACCGCGTGCAGCACAGCTCGGTGCGCGGGCCGGCCAAGGGCGGCATCCGCTTTCATCCGCAAGTAACGCTGGATGAGGTGAAGGCGCTGGCCACCTGGATGACGTGGAAGTGCGCGGTGGTGAACATTCCGTTTGGCGGAGCCAAAGGCGGCATCACCTGCGATCCGAAAAAGATGTCGCAGGGCGAGCTGGAGCGGATGACGCGCCGCTACACCAGCGCGATTCTGCCGATCATCGGGCCGGAGCAGGACATTCCCGCGCCGGACGTCTACACCAATTCGCAAACCATGGCCTGGATCATGGACACCTACAGCATGACCAAGGGCTATCCGATTCCCGGCGTGGTCACGGGCAAGCCCATCTGCCTGGGCGGGTCGCTGGGGCGCAACGAAGCCACCGGCCGCGGAGTCTTCTACACCATCGAGTGCGCCTGCGAGCACCTGCACATGCCGCTGAAGGGCGCCACTGTTGCCGTGCAAGGCTTCGGCAACGCCGGATCGATCGCCGCGCAGTTGCTGCACGAAGCGGGCGCGAAGATTGTCGCCGTGAGTGACTCCACCGGCTGCGTCTACAACAGCAAGGGGCTGAATGTTCCGGAACTCATCCACATGAAGGCGCTCTGCGGCCACGTCGAAGGATTCCCGGAGAGCGAGCCCATCCAGCCGCACGAACTGCTGGCGCTCGAGTGCGACATCCTGGTGCCTGCGGCTCTTGAGAATGTCATCCACGCCGACAATGCGTCCGCGGTGCGGGCGCGCATCGTTGCCGAAGCGGCAAACGGTCCTCTCACGCCCGCGGCCGACAGGATACTGGAGAGCAAAGGCGTCTTCGTGATCCCTGACATCCTGTGCAATGCCGGTGGCGTCACGGTGTCCTACTTCGAGTGGGTGCAGGACGAGCAGCACCTGTTCTGGGAGGCGCAGGATATTTACAAGCGCCTCGATCACGTGATGAAGACATCCTTCCACGACGTGCTGAAGATCCACCTGGAGCGGAAGGTGCCCATGCGGATCGCCGCCAACATGCTAGGCATCGGCCGCGTGGCCGAGGCCGTACAGATTCGCGGCATCTATCCGTAGGCCGATTCCGAAGACCCGCCCGTGCCCCCATCCTTTCTCCCGCGCGCCTAAGCGAGGAGAAAGGGGTGGGAAAGCACCGCCCAATAATTCGCCTCTTTGTACAATCCCTCACGGCCTACTTGCGGGGCCGTGGCAGCCAACGGTTCACAGTATGGGATGAAGGAGAGAAATTCGGCCTAAACCGGAGTAATAATATAACCACTTAGCCAAAACCGGCCCAAAACAGGTAGCTGCTTGGATTAGGGCTTGTCTGGCGTCGTTTGTGATCGGGCCGTAAAGGACTTATTTTTCTAATGGCTTCCAGTATTTACTTTTCATTAGCAGTTTTGTTCGTTGTGGCCCTCTGCTTTGGTTTGACGCCGCTGGCGCTGGCCTGGCTTTGGGCCAGGGTGTATGCGCCGCCCAAGCCAAATGCGCTGAAGAACGCCACTTACGAGTGCGGACTGGTGTCGAAGGGCGACGCCTGGATACAGTTCCACCCGGCCTACTACCTCTACGCCATCATTTTTCTCATCTTCGACGTGGAAGCCGTGTTTCTGCTGCCGTTTGCAGTGGCGTTTACAGGATTGGGCGTGGCGGCGTGCATCGCCATGCTGGTATTTGTACTCCTATTGGTTGAGGGCCTCGCATGGGCCTGGGCCAAGGGCGTGCTGACGTGGGCGTGATCACTAAAAAAGACCACTGACCACTGTCAGATGTGGGCGTGATCACAGACCACTGTCCACTGGCCACTATCAACTAAGGAGCGGAAACTCATGGACCAACAACTGAAGATCGAGCTCGGCAAACAGGGCGTCTTCGTCACGACCATCCAGGAGCTCTACAACTGGGGGCGGCGGAGCTCGGTGTGGCCCATGAACTTTGGCTTGGCCTGCTGTGCGATCGAGATGATTGCGACCACCATGGCCCGCTACGATATTGCCCGGTTCGGCGCCGAGGTGTTTCGTCCTTCGCCGCGCCAGGCAGACATGATGATTATCTCCGGCACCGTGACCAAGAAGATGGCGCCCCAGGTTGTGCGCCTCTACAACCAGATGGGCGAGCCCCGCTACGTGATCGCGATGGGCGCCTGCGCCATCTCTGGAGGGCCATTCAAGCAGGGCTACAACGTGCTCAAGGGGATCGATCGCTACATTCCCGTGGATGTTCACATCCCCGGATGCCCGCCACGGCCCGAGGCGTTGCTTCAGGCCTTTATGGCGTTGCAAAAGAAGATCGATGGACAACGTTTGACCGGAAAGGGCCGCCCGCGCTTTCTTGACGCCGACGCGCCGGGCGAGTTTCCGGTTCCGGAGTTCGGCGAGCACGATTTGGAACCCACCTCCAACAAGGGGGTTTGGCCGGTGCCGATTGTGATTCGGTGAATAAGACAGGGAATAGGAATAGGGACTAGGAAACAGGGAACAGCGAAAGCTTAGACCTAGAGGCTAAAGGCTAGAAGTTGAAGCTAAAGGCAAAGAGCTAGAGGCTAAAAGCCAGAAACTAAAAGCTAGAAGCTAGAAGCCAGAAGCTAGAAGCTAGAAGCTAGAAGCTAGAAGCTAGAAGCTGTAGGGGATGCTTTGAAGACATTGGAAGAAATCAAGGTGGCGATTGAGGCTGCGATTCCGGGCGCCGGAGTGGAGATTGTATCCAACACCGGCCCCAGCGCCCAGCACTCGCTGCGGCTGGCGCCGGAACACGCTGTCGCAATCGCAACGTTTTTGCGCGACGAGTTGGCCTTCGATTTTCTCTCCAACGTCACCGGAGTGGACTGGCCCGACAAAGAGATCGCGGAAAAAGTGAAAGTGACGCGTGATGTAACGAAGACCGTCGACGACGTGGAGCAGCAAGTTAAGGAAACCGTTGAAGAGACCCGCAAGCGCGTCGTGCCCGGATACCTTGAAGCCGTCTATCACCTCTACTCGGTCGCTCTCAAAGAGGGCCCGCTCGTACTCAGAATGCGCACCGTCAATCGCACCGATCAGGTGGAGTTGCCTTCGCTGACGAACATCTGGCGCTCGGCCGAGTTCCAGGAGCGCGAGGCCTTCGATCTCTACGGGATTGTGTTCACCGGCCATCCGGATCTGCGCCGCATTCTCATGTGGGAAGGTTTCAAGGACTACCCCATGCGCAAGGATTATGTGGAGCCGGACGACTTTGAATATGAGCCCACGGCGCACGATGCCGTGCTGGCCCGGGCGCAGGCGCACAAAGACAGGGAATAGGGACTGGGGAACACGCCCACGGTTGATGCAAAAGGATGGAATGAGCGCAGTCGAGACCAAAACGGAGAAGCTGGAAGGCTGGAATCGTCCCCACGAGGTGGTGCCGGACAGCGGTGGCGAACTGCTCGAAGTCGCCATGGGGCCGCACCATCCGTCGACGCACGGCGTCTTCCGCATGGATGTCACGCTCGACGGCGAGCGCATCGTCCGTCTCAAGCCTGTCTTCGGCTACCTGCACCGCAACCACGAGAAGATCGCTGAGAAGAATGCCTATTTGGCTTCAATGCCGTATACAGACCGGCTGGATTACTTCTGCTCGCTCACCAACAACTGGGCCTACGCGCTGGCGGTGGAAAAGCTCGCCGGACAAGACGTTCCCGAGCGCGCCGAGTACCTGCGCGTTATTCTCGCCGAGCTTACGCGCATCCAGAACCACGCTTGTGCGGTCGGGTTCCTGATCCAGGACATGGGCGCCAGCGGTACGCCGCTCATGTACGCCTTCAAGGCGCGAGAGAAGATACTGGACCTTTTCGAATCGCTCACCGGCTCGCGGATGATGTGCAACTATTTGCGCTTCGGCGGCTGCCGCGTAGATGCATCCGCGGATTGGCTCGAAGAGGCACGCAAGGTTATTGCCGGCCTGCCGCAATTTGCCGATGAGTTTGAGGCGCTGCTCACCAGCAACGAAATTCTAATGGCGCGCTGCCAGGGAATCGGCGTGCTGCGGCCGGAACTGGCCGTGAATGCCGGCGTCACGGGCCCCATGCTGCGCGCCTCGGGCGTGAACTACGACATTCGCAAGGTAGATCACTACGGCATCTACGACCGCTTCGAATTCCGCGTGCCGCTGGGCGATCATTGGGACGTCTACGATCGATTCATGATCCGGCTGCTGGAGGTGCGGCAGTCGATCAAAATTGTGGAGCAGGGGCTCAGAGACATTCCTGCTGGACCGGTGATGGACCCCAAGGCGAAGATTCGCGGTTTCCGGCCGAAGGCGGGCGACGCCTACGGCCGCATCGAGGCTCCGAAGGGCGAATTGGGCTTTTATCTCGTCAGCGACGGCGGGCCGAATCCTTACCGCTACAGAATACGCCCGCCCAGCTTTGTGAATTTGACGATTCTGGAAGATATGTGTCTGGGACAGAACGTAGCCGATGTAGTGCTGATCCTGGGCAGCGTGGACATTGTGTTGGGAGAAGTGGACCGCTGAAACAGGGAACAGGGAACAGGGAACAGGGAACAGAAAAACACTAGCTGTTTTTGGAGGAACTTGAGTTGCTTGGTGAAGGAATCCTGAAGGGTCTCGCGGAGACGGCAAAAAACTTCGCCGGCAGCTACGTCTCGAAGGAGCGGCTGACCACGGTGCAGTATCCGGAGGAGCGAATTCCTCTCGCCGAAGCCACGCGCGTTTTCCCGTTCCTGGTCTACGACGGCCCCGATTGGGAGGCCGGCCTGCGCTGCGTGGCCTGCCAGATCTGCGAAAAAGAGTGCCCGCCCTCGTGCATCTACATCGAAAAAAGCAAAGACAAGAAGCCGGATTACGTGGGCAAGCAACAAATTTATCCCACGCGCTTCGATATCGATATCTCTGTCTGCATGAGCTGCCAGATCTGCGTGGAAGTCTGTCCGTTTGAAGCCATCAAGATGAACACTGAGTTTGAGCTGGCCACGGACGACCGCTTTGGCGGCTTGCTTCTCGACCGCAGGCAACTGGCAAAATCGAACGAGTACTATCATTCAATTCATCCCACCGAAGCGGCCGAAGTGGACGCGCGCCTCGCCGAAGAAAAAGCCAAGGTTGAAGCCAAAGCGAAGGCCGCAGCCGAGGCCGCCGCAGCCAAAGCCGCCGCGGGCAAGCCAGCGCCCCCTGCCGGAGAAGGACGATAGACGATGGCAGAGACGCTAGACCAGATCTTTGTGATCTTCGAGCAATGGCTGGTGGGATTTCTGCCCGCCCCCTGGCGGCAGCCTGTCGGCGTGCTGCTTTGCGTCGCGGCCATCATCGTGGTTTTTTGCACGCTCTTTGCCTTGGCCGTTCTGATGGAGCGCAAGGGATTAGGTCGGATGCAGAATCGGTATGGCCCTAACCGCGTGGGCCCCTTCGGCATTTTGCAGCCGGTTGCCGACGGCATCAAGGCGATCATCAAGGAAGACATTGTGCCTTTCCGCGCCGATGCGGTGGTGCATTTTCTGGCCCCGGTGCTTCTGGTGGTGACTGTTTTCATGGGCTACGCGGTACTACCGATCGGCCGCAACATGGTGCTGGTCGACATGGACTCGGGGCTGCTCTTCTTCTTCGCCATGGGCACGGCAACCGAGGTATCCGTTTTCATGGCCGGCTGGTCGAGCCGCAACAAGTATTCGCTGCTCGGATCCATGCGGGCCATCGCCCAGATGATCAGCTACGAAGTGGTGCTGCTGCTCTCGAGCGTGGCCGTGGTCATGATTTCCGGCTCGCTCTCGCTGCCCAGGATCGTCGAGGCGCAGAATCATTTCACCGGAATCTTTCCGAACTGGTACGTCTTTACGCCCTGGGGATTAGCCGGCTTCGTGATCTTCGTTATCGCCTCCACCGCGGAGACCAACCGTTCACCCTTCGACCTGCCGGAAGGCGAATCGGAGCTCGTGGCCGGATACTTTACCGAGTATTCGGGCTTCAAGTTTGCGCTCTTCTTCCTGGGCGAGTACGTGGAAATGCTTGCCGTGGCGGGTCTCGGAACCACGCTGTTTCTGGGCGGATGGTCCGCGCCTTTCTCATTTCTGAACTGGTTCCCCTCATGGGGCTGGTTCATTGCGAAGATCATGATCTGGATCTGTTTCTTCATCTGGATTCGCGGCACGCTGCCCCGCCTGCGCCAGGACCAGTTAATGAACTTCGCCTGGAAATTCGCTCTGCCTTTCACGCTGGTGAATCTGATGGTCACCGCGCTGTGGAGTTTCTTAGGCGAAGGCTGGCAGCGCTGGGTCTTCTGCACCGCGATTCTTGCTGCCGCGTTCGTCCTGATGGCCCGCTTGGAATTGCACCGGAGGCACATCGGCCCCAGGAGCTACCGCTATGCCGAGTAAAAGCAGGGAACAAGGGACCGAGCCACCCCAGCGGGCAAAGATCACCCGCAGGGGGTCACGGCAGGGAACGAGGAATCGAGGCGTTCTGAATCCGATGTTTGGTGCTGTAGCCGCGTTAGAGGGAACTGTTCGATGAATCCCGTTTTCTATATCCTCGCGGCAATCACGCTGGCCGGCGGCCTGGCAGCCATATTGCTCAAGAACCTTGTGCACAGCGTGCTTGCGTTGACTGCGGCATTTGCCGGTCTGGCGCTGCTTTTCCTCGAACTCGACGCGCAGTTCGCCGGCTTTGCGCAGATTCTGGTTTACGTCGGCGCGGTCGCCATCCTGATTGTTTTTGCCATCCTGCTTACCCGCGGCTCCGAGCTGCCCAGTGACGGAGTCTTCAGCAACACCTGGTTTGTGGGATTGATCATCGCCGCCGGCGTTTTTGCCGTGCTCGGTTGGGCCGTGCTCCAAAGCGTGCATGCGGTACCGCAGCAAACCGCGGTTCCGGCCGTCACCGTCCACGACATCGGCGATGCGCTGGTGGGCCGCTACGTGCTGCCGCTTGAAATCGTCGCCCTGCTGCTCACTGCGGCCACCATTGGCGCGGTTATTGTGGCCATGCACGAGAAAGAGGGGCCAAAATGACGTATGTGACCACGCCCCTCGCCGGTTTTCTTCTCGTCGCTGCCTTGCTGTTTGCCATCGGCCTGGCCGGCGCGCTCACCCGCCGCAATGCCATCATGGTTCTCATCGGCATCGAGCTGATGCTGAACGCAGCCAATCTGAATTTGATTGCTTTTTGGCGCTACGGGCCGCACCCCGAGTTGCTCACCGGCATGATGTTTGCCATCTTCTCTATCGCCGTGGCCGCGGCCGAGGCTGCTGTGGGACTGGGCCTCGTCATCGCCATCTATCGCCACGCCAATACCACCGATCTCGACAAGATGAACAGGATGAAGGGGTGAACGACTGATGCAAGACCTGATTTCCTTCGCCCCGAGTACAATTTCCTCGGCGATCGCACAAAAGCTTTGGCTCATTCCAGCATTGCCGATGGTCGCAGCGGGCGTGACCGCGCTGCTCAAACAGCCGAGGCGCAAGCTCGCTGCTGCGTTGGCCATCGGCTCGCTCAGTTGTTCTCTGCTGCTCTCGCTTATCGCCTTCGGGCACGTCCTCGCGGGGTGGGTGCACGGCACGGCGGTCCGCGAAACGGTCAACTTCGCCTGGTTTCACTTCGGCCGCACCGCTGTCGATCTTGGCTGGGTCCTCGATCCGCTGGCCGCCGTCATGCTGGTGATGGTCAGCTTCGTCGGGCTGCTCATCTTCATCTACTCCGTGGGCTACATGGCCCACGACGAGAACTTCACGCGCTTCTTCTGCTTTATGTCGCTTTTTGCCGGAGCCATGCTCGGCGTCGTCATCTCCAACAGCCTGCTGCTGCTTTTCATGTGCTGGGAGATTGTCGGACTCACGTCCTATCTGCTCATCGGCTTCTGGTATCAGAAGCCCGTCTGCCGCGGCAGCCGCGAAGAAAGCCTTCATCACCACGCGTGTCGGCGACGTTTTCTTCCTGCTCGGCATCGTCTGGCTCTTTTCGCAGACCGGCACGCTGCTCTTTTACAACCACGGCGCAGGCTCGCTTGAAGGCCTGGCCCTCGCCAACCTGCTCTCGCAGCACGCGGCGTTCGGACTCACCGCAGCCGGCGCTATCGGCCTGCTGATCTTTGCCGGAGCGGCGGGCAAAAGCGGCCAGCTTCCGTTGCACGTGTGGCTGCCCGACGCGATGGAAGGCCCCACGCCGGTCTCCGCGCTCATTCATGCGGCCACCATGGTCGCGGCCGGCGTCTTTCTTATCGCGCGTGTCTATCCGCTGATGGCCGCGGGCGTCCGCTGACGCAAACCGGCGCTCTGACCGGTGGAACCACGGCTGCCCTCACCGTCGTTACCTGGGTCGGCGCGGCCACTGCGGTCTTCGCCGCGCTCATCGCCGTCGCGCAGAACGACATCAAGCGCATTCTCGCCTACTCCACCATCTCGCAGCTTGGCTACATGATGGCCGGCCTCGGCCTGGGCGGCGTGGCCGTGGGCATGTTCCACCTCATCACGCACGCTTTCTTCAAAGCGCTCTTGTTCCTCGGCGCGGGCTCGGTGATTCACGGCTGCCACGAGGAGCAGGACATTCGCCGCATGGGCGGCCTCAAGGCCGACATGCCGCTCACATTCATTACCTATGCCATCGGCATGCTGGCGCTTTGCGGATTCCCGCTGCTTCTTCTCAGGCTTCTGGTCAAAAGACGCCATCCTTGAAGCGGCGCAACAGTCCACTGCCATCAAAGGCCCGTTTTATCTGCTCGTCTTCGGCGCGCTGCTCACCGCTTTCTATATGACGCGCCAGGTCTGCTACGTCTTCTTCGGCTACTGGCGCGGCCATCAACCGGCGCACGAAAGCCCCAGGGTGATGACGCTGCCGCTTGCCATCCTCGCCTTCTTCGCCATTGCGCTCGGCGTGCATTGGCACGCCGGCCTGGCCGTGGTTCCGCGCGTTCCTCGATGGCCACGCTGCCGCGTTCGATTTCCACGGCTTTGCCGAGCCGGGCCTGCTCGTGCTCATGGCCACATCGTCGCTGGTCGTCTTTCTCGGTCTCGGCCTCGGCTGGTGGCTCTACGGCAACAAATCGCCCAAGCCCGAAGAGCCCGACGCGCTCGAAAAAGCCGCGCCATGGCTGTGGGCCGCCCTTCGCGACCGCCTCTACGTGGATGAGTTCTACGGCGTCACCGTGATTGCCTTCTACGCATGGTGGGCGCGCGTGGCCGACTGGCTCGACCGCCGCGTATGGGGCGGCATCGTTGCCCTGGTCGCGTGGCTCTTCGGCCTCTGGGCGCAGCTTAACCGCCTGCTCGACATCAACTGGGTCGACGGCGGCTTCGACAAAACCTGCGAGGAGCTCTCCACGGGCGGCGGCCTGCTGGCGCGCGTGCAGAGCGGCCGCGTGCAGACCTACCTGCGCATTCTTGCCGTGGCCGTCGTCGCGCTGGCCGCAATTCTTATCTGGAGCAGCCGGCCATGAACGTATTTGCGACCGGATTTCCGATCTTGACGCTCCTCACCGTGCTGCCGCTTGTTGGCGCGGCCATCGCGCTCTTCTCCGGCAGGCACGCGCGCGGCGTTGCGCTCTTCACCACGCTGGCCTGCCTCGTCGCTGGCGCTCTTCGTCTGGATGCACTTGCCCGCCGACGGAAGCATCGGCCTCGTGGAACGCGCCGCCTGGGCGCCTTCGCTCGGCATTGAGTATCACCTCGGCGTGGATGGCCTGGGCGCGCTGATGCTCGTGCTCTCCGCCATCGTCACGCTCATGTCGGTCGACGCGGCGCATCGCGTGCATCACATGCCCGGCCTCTTCTACGGCCTGGTGCTCATGCTCGAAGTCGGGCCTCTTCGGCTCCTTCACCGCGCTGAATTTCTTCCACTGGTTTCTGTTCTGGGAGCTGAGCCTGATCCCCGCCTTCTTCCTCATCAAGCTGTGGGGCGGGCCGCAAGCGCGGCCCGGCGGCGACGCAGTTCTTCGTCTACACCATGGCCGGCTCCGTGGCCCTGCTGCTCTGCGTTCCTCGCCATCTTTCTCTCCACCGGCACCATGGACTTCGGCGCATCTCGACCGCAATGGCCGCAACCGGCGCGCTGGAGCAGATGGTCACGGCGCATCTTGGCCCGGTCATGCTCTGGCTCGCCATCGGCGTGCTCGCCGGCTTCGCGGTCAAAGTGCCGCTGATGCCGTTCCACACCTGGCTGCCCGCCGCCTACGCCGAAGCGCCTTCGCCGGTCACCATGCTGCTCACCGGCGCCATGTCGAAGATGGGCGTCTACGGCCTGCTGCGCATTGCGCTGCCGCATCTTCGGGCCGCAGATCGCGCAGATGCGCACGCCGCTTCTGGTTCTCGCCGTCGCCACCGTCGTGATGGGCGCATGGGCCGCGGCCGCGCAAAAAGATTTGAAGCGCGTCTTCGCCTACTCCTCGGTGAATCACCTCGGCTACTGCCTGCTCGGCATCTTCGCGCTGGCCGTTCCCGCTATCGGGCGCAGCAGCGCAAGCCAGCCAGGCCGCCGCGCTCAACGGCGTCATCCTGCAGATGTTCAACCACGGCATTACCGCGGCCGCGCTCTTCTGGTTCATCGCCATGATCCAGATGCGCACCGGCGGCCTGCGCGGCATCGACGACTTTGGCGGCCTGCGCAAGCCCGCGCCGGTTCTCGCCGGCCTCATGGGCATCGCGCTCTTTTCCTCGCTCGGCCTGCCCGGCCTGAACGGCTTTGTCGGCGAGTTCCTCATCTTCCGCGGCGTTTTTCCCTTGTCCTGGATCGCGGCAACGGTTTCGGTGCTTGGTTTGCTGGTCACCGCGGCCGTGATTCTCACCGTGATTCAAAAAGTCTTCACCGGCCCCGTGCCGGAGCACTGGGCCAGCTTTCCCGATCTGCATCACAGCGAGCGCCTGGCTCTCGCGCCCGTCATCGGCCTCATGTTCCTCCTCGGCCTTGTGCCCCAGCTGATTGTGGACAGCGTCAACCCCACGGTCGTGAACCTGCTGGCGCACTGGAGATTTTAGATGTTGGCCTGGACGATCTACATCTCGTTTGCCGGCGCGCTGATCTCGGCGCTGCTGCCCAAGGGCAAGCCGGTCGCTGGCGCGCTGGTTCGCGCTCGCCGTGGCCGTGGCCGGCCTTGCGCATCGCCATCGCAGGCTTCGCCGCCGGCATCGGGCCAGGGCCGCATCGTCATCGTCGACGTGCTCTGGGTGCCGTCGATGGGCATCCACTACCTGCTCGCCGCCGACGGCATCAGCCGCGTGCTGGTTCTGCTTACCGGCATTGCCGCGGTTGCGGGCGTCCTCTTCAGTTGGAACATCGAGCTCCGCACCAACGAGTTCTTCGCCTTCTATCTCGCGCTCATCGGCGGCGTCTACGGCGTCTTTCTCAGCTTCGATCTCTTCCTGCTCTTTGTCTTTTACGAAATCGCCATCGTTCCCAAGTACTTCCTCATCGCCATCTGGGGTTCCACGCGCCGCGAGTACGGCGCCATGAAGCTGGCGCTCTACTCCTTCGTCGGCTCGGCCATGGTGCTCATCGGCCTGCTCGCCGCCTACGCCACCTCGGGCAGCCACTCCACCGCGCTCGTCGATCTGGCCCACGCCGGCCTGCCCGTCAGCTTCCAGATGTGGTGCTTCCCGCTGGTCTTCGTCGGCTTCGCCATTCTCGCCGGCATGTGGCCGTTCCACACCTGGGCGCCCACCGGCCACGTCGCCGCGCCCACCGCCGCTTCCATGCTGCTCGCCGGCGTGGTGATGAAGCTCGGCGCCTACGGCTGCCTGCGCGTCGGCATCGGCCTCTTTCCGCACGGCCTCGATCCCTGGGGATTCTCCTTCCTCGGCATCGGCTCCTGGCGCGACGTCTTCGCCTGGCTCGCCGTCATCGGCATCGTCTACGGCGCGCTCGTCGCCCTGGCGCAAACGGACTTCAAATTCGTCATCGGCTACTCCAGCGTCAGCCACATGGGCTTTGTGCTGCTCGGCCTGATGACGCTCAACCAGATCGGCGTCGACGGCGCGGTGCTGCAGATGTTCTCGCACGGCGTCATCGCCGGACTGCTCTTCGCCATCGTCGGCCGCATCGTCTACGACCGCACCCACACGCGCCAATTTGCCGAGCTCGAAACCATGCATCTCTCCCGGCGCCTGCCGTTCGCCGCGTGGGCCTTCGTCGTCGCCGGCATCGCGTCCATGGGCCTGCCCGGCTTCTCCGGATTTGTCGCCGAGTTGCAGGTGCTGGTCGGCGCGTGGCGAGCCAATCCCTGGTGGACAGCGGCTGCCGGCATCGGCATCATCGTCGGCGTCGCCTACACCTGGCGCGCCCTGCAAAAAGCCTTCTTCAGCGACGCGCTGCCCACCGCGCATGAGCTCGAAGCCGAGCAGGCGCACACATTCGCGCCCATCACCTGGCCCGAGATCGCCGGCGTCGCGCTGCTCGGCGTCTGCACGCTCGTCGTCGGCCTCTACCCGCGCATTCTTCTCGATCACATCGAACCGGCCGTGAAAGCGCTGCTTGCGGGAGGGGTGCAATGAACTACGCCGATCTCTTCCGCGCCACGCTGCCTGAAACGGCTCTCGAAATCGCCGCGCTGCTGGTGCTCGTTGTCGATCTCGGCTTCCTGCGCAAAGCCGCGCTCAAGACGCGCGTCGCCATTGCGGCATTGCTCGGCGTCGCTGGCTGCGCCGTCGGCGCTGTGGGCTGTCTCGATCGCGGCTCCGGCCTTCAGCGCTGGCAGCGATCTGCTGCTTGCCGCGGGCGGCTCGGCCGGCGTTGCGCAGATGCGCCATCCTCGTGCTCACCGCGCTCACGCTTCTGCTGCTCATCGACTCCGTCTTCACGCGCAACGCCGGCGAATATGTCGCCGTCGTGCTGATGGCCGCTGCCGGCGGCCTGCTCATCGCCGCCGCGCAGGATCTGCTCGTCATCTTCATCGGCCTCGAACTGCTCTCGCTCGGCCTCTACATCCTCACCGCCTTCGCCAAGCAGTCCGGCAAAAGCGCCGAAGCCGCGATCAAGTACTACCTCTTCGGCGGAATGTCGGCGGCGTTTCTGCTCTTCGGCTTCAGCTATCTCTACGGGCTCTCCGGCTCGACCAATCTGCCCAGCGTCGTGCTCGGCAGCTACATTGCGGCAGCCAACGGCGGCTGCGCCGCTGCTCTATCATCGCGCTGGTCATGATCGCCGCCGGCCTCGGCTTCAAGGTCGCGGCCGTTCCATTCCATCTCTGGGCGCCGGACACCTACGAAGGCGCGCCCGCTCCGGCCGCGGCATTCATCGCGTCGGTCTCCAAGGTCGCCAGCTTCGCGCTGCTCATCTCCATCAGCACAGTCGCCTGCACTTCTTGCGAGAGCTTGCACATCGACCGGCGGCTATGTATCGGTCGCAGCGATCTCGCCCGGCAGCGCCGCATGCCGCGCCACGTCCTCGGCTTCACAGCCGCGTGGCCGCTGATCCTGATGGTGCTCTCCGCTGCCTCCATGGTCGTCGGCAACCTGGCCGCGCTGGCGCAGATCAGCGTCCGCCGCCTGCTCGCCTACTCCGCCATCGCGCATGCCGGCTACATCCTGCTCGGCCTCGCGTTCTTCTCCTGGACGCAACGCTGCAGTCGCGCAGGCCATCCTCTACTACATCCTCACCTACGGCCTCACCACCATCGGCGCCTTCGGCGTGGTCGGCGTCGTCGAGCGCGCCACCGGCAGCGACAAACTCGACTCCTTCCTCGGCCTGCACAAGCGCAATCCGCTGCTCGCCGCGGTGCTGCTCGTGCTCTTCCTCTCGCTCGCCGGAATCCCGCCGCTGGTCGGCTTCTGGGCCAAGTTCAATCTCTTCGCCGCGGTCCTCGGCGTCTCTGCCGGCGCGCGTCCCGTTCGCGCTCGTCGCCCTCGCCATCGCCTTCAGCGCCGTCTCGCTCTACTACTATCTGCAGGTGCTCAAGCGCGCCTATGTCATGCCCGCCGCCGACGAATCGCCGATCCACGCTCATCCCGTCACGCTCGCCGTGCTGGTCGCTCATCGCCGCCGCAGTCGTCGTCCTGGGCTGTTTCCCGGCGCTGCTGCAAAACTGGATTGCCGAGCTTCTACGCTTAGCGATGTAAGCATTGCGGCCGGGTGCTGGAGAGCCCCCGGAGCGACACGGCCGGTCTGGAGACCAGTGCGCTACAAATAAAAAGCCGCCCTGAGCTTTCTAGCTTGCTAGCGCGCTTACTCGCTGGCTTCGTACTCAATACTTCACAATCGCCGCGAACGAATCCGGCTTCAGGCTCGCGCCGCCCACCAGCGCGCCGTCAATCTCTTCCTGGCCAATCAGCGCGGTCGCGTTGTCCGGCTTCACGCTGCCGCCGTAGAGAATCCGCATCGCCGCGGCCACATTCGCGCCCAGCAGCTTCGCCACTTCCGCGCGAATGATGCGGTGCGCGTCGGCAGCAATCTCCGGCGTCGCCGTCTTGCCCGTGCCGATGGCCCACACCGGCTCGTACGCAATCACGATCGGCTCCGCAGCCTCGGGCGTGATCCCCGCAAACGCGCCGGTCACCTGCGTCTTCAGCACGCTCGCCGTCTTGCCCGCCTCGCGCTCTTCCAGCACCTCGCCGATGCAAACCACCGGCACGATGCCATGCTTCAGCGCCGTGTGCAGCTTCTTGTTCACAATCTCGTCGGTCTCGGCAAAGTACTGCCGCCGCTCGGAGTGGCCGATGAGCGTATGCGTTCCGCCCACGGCCATCAGCTGCCCGATCGAGGTCTCGCCCGTGTAAGCGCCCTCCTCGGCAAAGTGGATATTCTGCGCGCCCACGGCTACGTTCGATCCCTTGCAGGCCGGAATCACCGTGGGCAGCAGCACCGGTGAAGGGAACAGCGCGATCTCGTCGCGCGTGTGCCCGGCAACCAGCGGCAAAAAAGCATCGACAAACGCCTTGGCTTCAGCGGGCGTCTTGTACATCTTCCAATTGGCGGCAATCAGTGCTTTACGGGACATTTTTGTCGGTTCCTCAACTTGATTTTAGAGGATCGAATCCGCGCGCTCAGGGTCACGGTGTGCGCCGTGCGGCCCTTGCCGGGATCGCGGAGATCTGCTACTATATGACCATAGTCAGTGACCATAGGAGGATCACAATGAAAGCCACTGTCCCCGCTGGCGAATTCAAAGCCAAGTGCCTGAAACTCATCGATGAAGTTGCGGAAAAGCGCAAGCCGCTCGTCATTACGAAGCGCGGCAAACCGGTGGCGGAACTCATCCCCATTCCGGCCCAGGGTGACCTCGTGGGTTCCATGCGCGGGAGCGTTCTTTGGGAGGGCGATATCATTTCGCCAATTGATGTTGAATGGGAGGCGATGAAGTGACCCCGGCGGCGGCTCCTGCGCGGTCGGGGCTGCTTTTACTCGACACGCACGCGCTGGTTTGGTCGGTCGATGAGAGGCCGAGACTGGGAATTGGAGCGAAGCGAGCGATAAACATAGCCGCACGGTTCAACCAGATTGCAGTAAGTGCGATCTCGCCATGGGAGATTGCCCTGTTGGTATCGAAAGGGAGATTGAACCTGAGCACGGATGTGCTGGTATGGGTGCGGGAAGCGCTATCCAAACCAGGAGTTAATTTGGTTCCGCTGGAGCCCGAGATCGCCGTCGCTAGCACGCGGCTACCTTTCGAGATGCACCCCGACCCCGCCGACCGCATCCTCGTGGCCACCGCGCGCCACCTCGGCGCTACGCTGGTGACGGCTGACCAGGCGCTGCTCCGATTGGCGACGCGCGGAAACTTCCGAGCTCTTGACGCCGCGAATTGAAAACTTACGTAACGGGGGACATTCAGTGCACAATCGAAATCTGAACTCAGAAGAGCTGAAGTTGGCTCATTCGCTATTGGATGAAATCCGTGGAAAGCTGAATACGCTGGCAGCCGGCGACCCGAACTTGCTGTTCGCATATCGTCGCAAGATCTACAAAGAACTCATCTACATCGAACGCGGAAAGCCCATGACTCGACGAAAGGTCAAGCTGCAGAAATTCGATCAACAGAATGGCAAATGTGCTCACTGCAACGGCGAAATGAAGATCAGCTACTCTGAGCTCGACCGCAAGAATGCGGTTGACGGTTACACGATTGAAAATACGGAACTCGTCCACGCGGAGTGCCACCGTGCCCGTCAAGCCGCAAAAGGCTATACATAAGAAGGGTGGACCACTGCAACAAAAACCGCATCCGGCTTTTCCCGCCGAATGCGGTTCTCTGACAACCGTTCTACTTATTCGTCAGCGCTTCCACACCTGGCAGCTTCTTCCCCTCCAGAAATTCCAGCGAAGCTCCGCCGCCGGTGGAGATGTGAGTGATCTGGTCCGCAACGCCGGCCTGGTTGATCGCGCTCACCGAGTCGCCGCCGCCGATGATCGACGTGGCCGTGCGGTTGGCCGCCACTGCCCGCGCAATGGCGTTGGTGCCCACGGCAAAACGCGGAAACTCGAAGACTCCCGCCGGCCCGTTCCAGACAATCGTCTTGGCCGTCGAAACCACCTGCTCGATCGCCGCAATCGACTTGGGGCCGATGTCGAGCCCCTGCCAGTCAGGCGGGAAATCGACCGAGCAGTCCCACTCCTGGGTTTTGGCGTCGGCGGCAAACTTGTCTGCCAGGATGTTGTCGAACGGCAGCAGGAGTGCCACTCCCTTAGCCTTTGACTTGTCGAGTGCCGCTTTGGCAAGGTCGATCTTGTCCTCTTCCACGAGGCTCTTGCCGGTCTTTACGCCCAACGCGCGCTCAAAGGTGTACGCCATGCCGCCCACAATCACCAGCGTGTCCACCTTGTCGAGCAGGTTCTGAGATCACGTCGATCTTGCCGGAGATCTTCGAACCGCCGATGATGGCGACGAAGGGCTTCTCGGGATTTTCGAGAGCCTTGCCCAGATAAGTGATTTCCTTTTCCATCAGCAGGCCAGCCACTGCGGGCTTGAGGTAGTGCGTGATGCCCTCGGTTGAGGCGTGGGCGCGGTGCGCCGAGCCAAAGGCGTCGTTCACATAAACCTCGGCCAGCGAAGCCAGCGCCTTTGAGAAGGCAGGATCGTTGGTTTCCTCTTCGGCGTGGAAGCGCAGATTTTCAAGCAGCAGCACCTGGCCGGATTCGAGCTGGCGCGCCATCTCGCCGGCGATTTCGCCGATGCAGTCCGGCGCAAAGGCCACATTGACGCCCTCGCCCAATTTTTTGTCGAGCAGCTCGCGCAGCCGGTCCACCACAGGCCGCAGCGAGTACTTCGGATTCGGTTTTCCTTTGGGACGGCCCAGGTGCGAAGCCAGAATCACCTTGGCCTTGCGCTCGAGGGCGTAGACGATGGTAGGCACCGTGGCCACAATACGCGTGTCGTCGGTGATGGTCACGCCGTCTTCAGTGAGCGGCACGTTGAAATCGACGCGGATAAACAATCGCTTATTGGTCAGATCGATGTCGCGAATCGAGAGCTTGGGCATGGGATTCCTTTCTTAGAGGGACTACAGGGATTGAGGGACTAAGTCGGATCACGGCATCCATTTCGATTTCGATGCGCCACGCGGGGTTGAGCAAAGCTGCCACCACAACCATGGTCGCCGCGGGACGCGCCTGCCGAAAGAACTCACCATGCACGCGCCCCACCGCCTCCCAATCGTCGACGTGAGTCAGATACATGCGCGTGCGGACCACGTGGTCGAGTGAGGCGCCGGCTTTCGCAAGAGCCTCCGCGGCTATGGCAAAAATGCGGCGCGTCTGTCCGACTGCGTCTTCATTTTCCGCGCCGACCGGGCCGGTTCCCGCCAGGTGCACTGTGTTTCCCACGCGCACCGCGCGCGAGAAGCCGATGATGGGCTCGTACGGCGATCCGCCGCTGATGTTTGTACGCATGGTAATCAGGGTTCAGGTGTCAGGTTTCAGGGGTCAGCAAAACACGATGAGAAACCAGAGGTCAGAGAGCGGCGAAAACCGCGCTGATCCCTGATCCCTGACCCCTGTTCTTACAGTCCCTTTTTGGCCAAGAAGCCGATCAGGTCGACGACGCGATTCGAGTAGCCCCACTCGTTGTCGTACCAGCTCAGCACCTTCACGCTCTGGCCTACAACCTTGGTCAGCGGCGCGTCCACAATCGAGCTGCGCTTATCGCCCTTGAAGTCCGAGCTCACCAGCAGGTTCTCGTCGTAGCCAAGGATGCCCTTCATGGGGCCTTCCGCGGCGGCCTTCAGCGCGGCGTTAACGGCCTTCACATCGGTCGTTTTCTCGCTGATGAAGGTCAGGTCGACGATCGACACATTGGGCGTGGGGACGCGGATGGCGAAGCCGTCCAGCTTGCCGGCGGTCTCAGGAATCACCAGCTTCAGCGCCTTGGCAGCGCCGGTCGAGGTCGGGATCATCGACAGAGCGGCAGCGCGGGCGCGGCGCAGATCCTTGTGCGGAAAATCCAGAATGACCTGGTCGTTGGTGTAGCTGTGGATGGTCGTCATGATGCCGCTGACAATGCCGAACTCCTTGATGAGCACCTTCACCAGCGGCGCCAGGCAGTTGGTGGTGCAACTGGCGTTGGAGAGAATGTTGTGCCTGGCGGGGTCGTACTTGTCCTCGTTGACGCCGAGGATGATGGTGAGGTCTTCGTTGGTGGCCGGAGCCGAAATGATGACCTTCTTTACGGTCGGGCCGAGATGCGCCTTGGCTTGAGCGGCGTCGGTAAAGCGGCCCGTGGATTCAACGACCACCTGCGCGCCCACCGATGCCCAGTCCAGTTTGGCGGGGTCCTTTTCCGCGTACACTTTTATCTTTTTGCCGTCGACCGAAATAAAGTCCTCGCCCGACTTGATTTCGTTGGCCAGGTTGCCCAGAATCGAGTCGTACTTGAGCAGGTGGGCCAGTGTCGCCGGGCTGGTCAAGTCATTCACGGCGACAAAATCGATGTCGTTGTTGCCAATCGCGGCGCGCAAAACGTTGCGTCCAATGCGGCCGAAGCCGTTGATTCCAACTTTTACTGCCATGAGTGATTTCTCCTTCGTAATGAGTGAAGCTTAAGGGCCTTCGAACAGGCCCTGAGACTGCGGAACTCGGAGATGCGGCGTCTGGATTGAGCCGAAAGGGCGAATCCACCAAACCCTTGATCGTATCATCCGGGGCGGTCGTGGGAAATGAAATGCGCGACCGGCCCGCGCTCACGATTCCCTACCACTAGGATGAAGTTCCCACGATGGAACTGTATGTGACGGAGTACACATAATTTGCAGCGCCCTTGCCGAGTATGGTATTCGGGTGGGAGACAAGGTTTTCTGAAGGAATTGAAGGCAGCATGAGAAGACGCTCGAAACGCGGTCCGAATACCTCGGAATCTACAGGCAAAATCGGCCAGGAACTGCCATTGAATCAACCGGCTCCGTTGGTGCCGCTGTATCCGGACGATGTGCCGTCGGCTCCGGCCGCCCAGGCCGGCCCGCAACGGCCCCACGAGCCACGGCACGGCGCGCAGGCTCGGCAGTCCGCTCCGCAACATAGCCAGCACCGCCCGCAACCGCAGCCGCAGCAGTCCCGGCCTCAGTGGAATGAGCCTCCCGGATCGGGCCGCCTTGAGGTGGAAACGCAGCCGGAGATGCCGGCAATTGCTGCGCCGCAGCCAAACGCCGCAGGACAAACGCCCAGAGGTTACGTCGTTCTGGCCATCGGCCTTCCCGGCTCCGGCAAGACCACCTGGTTTGGCCGCCGCGGCATCACTCCGCTGTCGAGCGACCTGTTGCGCAACATCCTCTTCGACGATGTGGAGGAGCAGCGCTACCAGGGCCTGGTCTTTTCCACCCTGCGTTCGCTCTTGCGCGCGCGGCTCATCGCCAAAATGCCCATGAACTATGTGGACGCGACGAATCTCTCCATCCACGAGCGCCGCCAATGGATCAAGATGGCCAAGAGCTTCGGTTACGAGGTGCAGGCTGTCTTCTTCGACGTGCCGCTCGACGTTTGCCTTGAGCGCAACCGCCAGCGCGACCGCAGCGTGAGCGAAGACGTGATGCGCAAGATGGCCGAGAAGCTCAAGCCGCCGGTCTTCGAAGAGGGCTTTGAGAAGATCACTGTGGTGCGGGTGAAGAGCGCGGGGTAAGGGAATGAAACCGGCAAGCCGCATGGCTTTGATGCTGGCTCTCGTCGCAATTCTTGCGGTTCCCGAAGCATTACTTTCTCAGCACCCGAGCGCAGACGAACAGTCGTGCCATAAGTTCGTGCAGGACTTCTATGATTGGTATGTACCAATTGCGACCGCCGACAGGGATCGGATAACGGCTAGGATCCTTCCAAGAAAAAGCGCGTTTGATCCTAGGCTTTGGCAAATGTTGGCTGCCGATGACGAAGCGCAGAGTCATTCAAATGAAATCGTCGGCTTGGACTTCGATCCGATCCTCAACAGTCAAGACCCAAGCTCCAAATTCATCGTCAAGAGCGCCTCGGTAAGGGGCGATCGCTGCAATCCAGCTGTAGTTGGCATCAACCAAAGCGTGGAAGACGAACACGTAGCGCCGGAGCTGGTTCTTTTTAACGGGCGTTGGGTCTTCGTGAATTTTCGTTACGAGAGCTGGGTCGCCGGCAAATTGAGACGGAGCGGCGATCTCTTGCAAGCGTTGAAGGATTGGGCGAATGAGCGGGCGCGCATCCCGAAGGACAAACCCGAATGACCGAGATCGTTGGATCCGTCCCCACGGCAGACCGTGGCTTCGCGGCACGCACACCGACGTCCCCCGCCCGTGGTCCCGTTGAGGCGATCAAATTGACAGCAGGGCGGTTAGCCACCAGAATGGTGTTATGAGCGTAGTGGAAGATGTCCGTCAGGTGATCCAGGATTTTCTGGCGCCAGAGATGCGTGCGCTGACCGCGCGGATCGAGGCGCTTGAGGTCAAGATGGACAGCCGCTTTGAGGCGAGCGAGGCCAAGTCCCAGAGCCGCTTCGAAGCGCTCAATGCGCGCATGGCCGCTATTGAAGAGCGCGCCTCGCTGCGGCATGAGGTCCTGCTTGCGCAACTGGAGAGCGTGAAAGGCCAGCTCAGCCTCGACTATCGAGTGAAGAAGCTGGAGCAAGCCCAGGAAGACGCCAGGGCCTGACCTGCTCGAAACGCTGGATGATTTGATGAAGAGCGCGCCCTCCACGATCACTTCCCCTGCGCAAACCCCTTATACGAACCTGGCTGCGCGGAACCCACACCACGTTCCTGCCGCGGGACGCGCCGTTTTGCGTGCGCTCGAACTCGCCCTTGACGACCTGATCAAGGCGCTCCGAGACTGATTCGGAGCAGGCCTCGTTCCCCTGTTTCCTCGTTCCCTGTATTTCAGTTACTTCTCTGGCGCAGGCTCCGGTCCGGATGTCAGCAGGCTCTCGTTGTTGGTTGCGGCCTGCTGCATCAGGCGATACCCGTCGCGGGTGCGTATGTGATATTTCTGCAGGGCCGGGCCGGCCAGCTTCACGCTGATCGTGCGCCATCCGCGGTTGGGATTGGGTTGAGGATAGTAACTGATGGAATAGAGATTGCCCAGATCTTCGCGGATGGAAGCAAACGCCTGCTTTTCCTTGCTCCAATTTCCCGCAAAATAGGCTTTGCCGCCGGTGACTTTGCTCACGCGTTCAAACGAGGCAGCGGAGACAGGGTCGTCCTGGGCCAGGCGGGTGCTGACAATGTAGATGATGGTTCCCGTTGACTGCGCCAATTCCGCCACGTCCTCAGGAGGAACGGAGCTGGCGTTGTCAGGCCCGTTGGAGAAGACCACGATCGCCTTTCGCCCGGTGAGCGGCGCCGCATCTTTCACTGTCAACAACAGGCAGTTATAAAGGGCGGCATCGTCCCCAGCCACGGTGCTGCGCACGCCGCTTACTACGCGGAATCGATCTGCAGTGAGCTGCGCTGCCCGCGAAAGATCGCGGCTATACGAGTAGAAAGCGATTTTGCTCGCGTCGCCCATGGAGCGCACGAAATCGGAGATGGCATCCTGAGCGTAGACAAAGCCGCGGTACATATAGTTACTGGTGTCAAAGAGGATGAAGATGTTGGCCCCGCTAACGGGCAACATGGTGACCCCGCTTGCGCGGGAGATCTTTGCCCCCGTCGAGCTGGGCGCCGCTTTCACCAGGTTCTCCTCAGGAGCGCGCGCAGGGCTCTGCAACTTGCCACCATGGCTCGCCTCGCGGACCATTTCGCTTCCCTCTTCAAAATTGGCAATCTTCTGCGGAATCTTGTCCTCTGTAATGACGAAGTCTTCCGGGCGAAGACCGGCTACATAGTTTCCTTTGCGATCTGTGACGGCAATACTGAGCTGCACCAGAACCACGTTCACGCGCAGATGTGTCGGCTCATCCTGAGCCGGGAAGTTCGGTACACCGGCGATCAGGAGCAGAACGCACATGCATTTCCCGATGGCCGCGAAGGATTTGTCTCCTTTATTCATCGCGATGTGTACCCCCATTCGCTACTTCCTGGTTCTTGATGGGCGAACCTAACGTGTTGATGGCAATCTTGCCCTGGCGAAACTCTTCCCCTGTCTCGTCCATGGCACGCAACAGTGCCGGCCAGTCGTCGATGCTGGTCGCCGAGATGTTCGCGACCATTTGGCGCGTCAGCTCGGGAATCAAAACGTTGAGCATGGCTGGCGCATCGCCCTTTTCATCCGCAAGGCGCGCCCAGTAGAGGTTGCTCGATTCCCAGGATTCGCTGAACAGGCGGCTCGTAGACCCTCCGGAAACGGGAAATGGCTCCGTCGCTAGCAGCGCCAGGGACGCGCTTTCAGCCAATGTGGGATGCGGCACGCCAAAGTCGCTTGAGATTCGCTCCGGGGCAGTATCGGTGGGATTTCCGCGCACGAGAGCATCGAGCTCCTGACTTGCCTGGCCCCAGTGGGCAGCTTGCTCCGGGAACCTCTTGCGAAATTCGACGGCCAGATAGAAGGTGTCTGCAGGAAGCATTTGGGCTCTCAAAGCAGCCGTGCTTTCCGGGCTTTGCAAATCCTGTTTCAGGCCTTCCATGCGCCCCCAATCCATGTGATCGGACAAGACGGCGATCACACCCGCCCGCAGATCGGCGTTCGACGGCGAAGCGGTCAGCAACTCTTCTCCGGCACGCTGATAGAGACTTACGGCATGCAACTCGTCGCGGCTCACAGTCCACCAACGGGGCAAAACTGCATCCACAAGGAGCTCAGGCACGGTCTCTCGCCAAGTCAGGGCCTGAATTTTCCTGGGAACGATGAAATCCTCCTCCGTTAACGCCAGCACATAGGGCAGATCGGCAAGCGAGCCAATCAGATATGCGCCCCCGCCGGCGGTGGCGCCGATTCCAACCAGCACCGGCGCATCCCACACGTTTTGGATTCCCTGAATGGACGACGCCGCGAAATCGTGCGAGCGGACGAAGAGTGGATTGCTGTGAAGCACCTGAGCGCCTGGTGGCTCATAGTAGGCGTAATTCAGGCCCACGAGCGTATCCCTGAGGAATGGCGCCAGCCGCGCGCGCGCCGCCTCCAATTGCGCAGGTGTACCCGGACCGCGAATGACGGCAGTCAGGTCGGTTCGTACCTGCAATTCCGCATGGCGGCTCGTATAAACCAGGGGCGACCAGGAAACTCGCTCTCCCGCGGTGAAGATGGGCCGCGGCATCTCGAATTCCCGCAACGCGCCGGCAAGCGGAAGCAAGCTGTCGCCAATGGCCGATCCGTGCGCCATCTCGGCCAAACCATCGTAAAGCCCGAAGAGTGTATCCAGAGAAACGAGACGCTGGTCATCCAGCACGGCGCGTATTCTTCGCGCGATCTCCTGGCGGACTTGCGCAGCCTCTGGAGAAGACTGCGCTGGGCCTGCGAGCAGATCGACGACCTCATCCTCAGTACAGTTCGCATTGCCGCCGGCGGCAACCAATGTCGATTGCAGCGAACTGCGGGCCGCGTCGAAAAGCTGGATTGACGACGACGCGCCCGCAAACGGTTGCACCGCTTTAATCCACGATGTATTCAGAGCGTTCTCCGGGATCTGTTTCTGCCGGGCGAATATCTGCCAAATCCCGACTTCGGCTTGAAACGTGCCCAGCACATTTGATCGCAGGGCTATATTGGCAATGCCATCGATGTGCCTTGCCGTATCCACAAACTCGGTAATCGATGCATCGTCCAAAGCCGGAAATTCCACAAAGATCGGGTACCAGCCGTTGTATTGGGAAAAGTTGCCGGCAAGCAGACGCGCGGCTGAATCCGACATGCGTCCCGGCGCCTTGGCGCCGTCAATTGCGCTGAGCGTCAGGTAGACCTGCAATGGCCCCACACCGTCCACAACGTTGGAATAGGCCACCAGAGCTTCAAGGAGCGCTTCGGGGCTGTTTACGTTGCGAAGGGATTTGGCCGAAGCACGCATGTGATATGCTTTGTCGCCGCGGGCGAAGACTTCGCGCCAAAGGTCGAGGTTCCCCGGAACCAGAGGTTCGCCTTTCGCATCCCACCGCAGAACGGTGAAGAGAAGCACGAGGTCGGAATTTCTTGGAAAGACGCTGGTTCCCGCGCCAACGCCGGGGATGCCCGACCGGTAGGCCCCGTAGAGGAGCTTCAGACGGTCGCCTTCCGCAAGGCGGGCTTGCTGCTCCGGGCTCACCCGCGACAGAGCATCGAAATATGCCGCCAGCCAACCCTGATCCTTGGCCAGCAAATGGTATACAAAGTCTCCTGGCGTTTTCGGGCTTGCTCCTGCTAATTCCTGCCAGCTCTGTTCAGCGGCATCTCCCGCGGGCACAACCACAGCGCCAGAGCGAATGCATATCCGGCTTCCGTAGAAGTCCAGCACAGGTGCGTAGGCAAATAGTCTTTTCAGCCCCGGTGACCGGGACAGGGCGAGCCTTGTCCCTGGGTCGAGCCGCGCCATGGCCGAGTACAGGCGATCGGCATTTTGGTCGTTCATCAGGAAGTCGAGCAGAGTCGCTCCGGGTCTCTCCTTGGCCGGGACGAGCGCTGTCCAGTCCTTTTCAGAGAGCAGGATGGGAACGCGAGTAGCTGGAAAGGCATAGTCAAAGGCAGTGCCTTTCTGAAGCGCTTCTTCGAGCTGCGTGAGTGGGAAGCCCGAATCGACGGTGAGAAACGCTCGCTCCGCATCCACGGTGATTAAGGAAGCATCATTTTGGCTGCAACCGTGCTCAAACTTGTAGCCCAGGATCTGGATCAGCTTTCCCGCGTCCTCACAACCGGAAACGTGGATGGTGCCGTCTGCGCCGGCAAGGGCCTGAAGCTCCCTGGCAAGATGCACATACCTGTCAGCTAACACCAGGTATTCCGTCTTTTTCCCGTCTTCGTGACCGTAGAGGAAAGCATTGCGAGCCAGCAACGGCAGCACTTCGCCGGGAGCGGCCTCCTGGCTGATGCCGGCCATGCGCAGGAAGGAGCGCAAGGGGCCTGGAACGATCACAGTCTCCGCAGGCTGGCCAGATGACGCTTCCCCGCCAGTCGCATCGGTTTGCGAGCTGCCCGAAGTGGGTGGCAACTTTGCGGCGTACAGGTCGCAACAGGTCGCCACGATTGCAAGGCCTGTTACAAGCAGGTGAAACGGACGAATCGGGAACTTCATCGTGAATACCCCATTCATGCTACGGCGATGCTGCCAAATGAAGGATCAACCCACACGCCAAGCGGAAAGAGGGCTGGGAGGGGCCCGGGAGCCACGATAATGCTATTGGCTTACGATCTGCCGCTTACCCCTGATTTCCAGCTGTTCGTGCAGAATCAATGCGGATAAGTGGATTTGCCAGGAGCCAGAAGGCGCCGTGCCGAAATCCAGGGGGTCTTTTCTTTCGAGCTCTTTTTTTTAACGATTACAGCAGAACCTGGCCAGCCGGGGAAGAAATCGTCAGAACAGGTGAACCGTCCACGTGAAATGAGTTTAGCACCCAAACATTCTATTGGCCACGGCCCATGATGAATATTTCGGTTACCGGCGTGAACGTTCATACCAGGCCCGGGTCCTCTCGATTCTCACAGCGGCTCTTCATGAGCAGAGGATGCACGTTGCTCCCGAAGGGATGTACGTGTGCGCCGCAGCGAAGGGCGCTTCTTTCGGAGTTAATTGATGAGGGTCCCGGGGAGATGTTGCCTGGGAAGGCAGGCTGCCACGCCGTTTCACGAACGGCAGACGAGTTACAATTCGATTTTCAAGGAAGCAAGAGGACGGGGCGGGGGATTCAGCCTAAATCGTCGATTGCATTTACGCCCTCGAAGATGTGGCCCATCTTTTCCTGCTTGGTTTTCAGGTAGCCGCGAAGCTCTCCTGCGCTCGACCTCTGCCGACACGCGCTCCGTCACCTCGATCCCCGCCGCCTCCAGCGCAGCTACCTTCTCGGGGTTGTTCGTCATCAGCCGCACCTGGCTGACGCCCAGCAGCTTCAGCGCCTCCGCCGGCAGCTCGTAAGCGCGGCAGTCGGCGGCGAAGCCCAGCTCCTCGTTCGCTTCCACTGTGTCGAGTCCCTGGTCCTGCAACTCGTAGGCCTTCAGTTTGGCCATCAGGCCGATGCCGCGGCCCTCCTGCTGCTCGTAGAGCAGAATTCCCGCGCCTTCCTCGGCGATCTGCTTGAGCGCCATCTCCAGTTGCAGCCGGCAATCGCAGCGCAGCGAGCCGAAGACGTCGCCGGTGAGGCACTGCGAGTGAATGCGCACCAGAGGCGGCGCGGCATGAATGTCGCCCATCACCAGCGCCACAAGGCCCTCCACCGTCCGCGCCGGTTCGCAGCCGTGTTGGCTTTCCGCCAGCACGCCTTCGAAGCCCAGAATGCGGAAGGCTCCCCAGCGGGTGGGAAAATCCGCTTCGGCGACCTTTTTTACGCTCTCCAATGCCATATTTCCATTTTACTTGGCGCCCACCAGGGCAGCCGCGTCCGCCGTCACATTCCTTCGAAGCGCGATCCGGGCGACAATAATTCAAGCAAGAGGCGTTCCCGATGAATCGCAACCTGGAAAATCCACGCTATCGAGGACGAGGCCGCGCTTGTCGCGGTGCGCTTCCTGCTCCAGGAATACTGGGACTCCTTCGGCTTCACGCCCTGCTTCCAGAACTTCGGCGACGAACTGGCGGGCCTGCCCGGAGCCTACGCGCCGCCCGATGGCCGCCTCGCCCTGGCCACAATCGATGGTCGAGCCGGCCGGTTGCATCGCTTTGCGCCGCGTGGATGCGCTCCGTGCCGAGGCCAAGCGCCTTTACGTCCGCCCGGCGTTTCGCGGTCTCGGCCTTGGCCGCGCGCTGCTCGAGTGGGTGATGGCTGAGGCCCGCGCCGCAGGCTACTCCGAGATCGTGGGCGACACCATGCCGGTGATGCGCGACGCTTTGGCTCTCTACGACCGCATGGGTTTCGAGCGCGCGGGAATTGGCGCTCCTGTCCGGCCGTCTGAATACGGGCACCCTTCTCAGCAGCCGATCCTCATCCGCATCAAGCTCTAGCGGCTGCGATTCTCGCCTTCCGCTCGCGCGGCGCGATACATTGATGGGGTGACGGACAACCTCATTTGGATCACGCTGCTGGTCAAGCTGGGCGTGGTTGCCTCGGTGGCCAGCGTTCTGGCGCGCGTCACGCACCTTCCGGCGCCTGTTTTTTGCCGAGAAGCGCCGTCCTGCGCCAGACCCTCGCGCTGCTGGCGTTTTTTCTGGTGCCGCTTACGCTCGGCGTTTGGATTCGGCTTCGTGGTGCCCAACTTTCTCGCCGCCGACATCTCCTTTGAAACCGTCATTCTTCTCGGCCTGCTGATCGGCCCGGGCTGGGCCATGCTCAGCGGCGCCGTCCTGTCCGTCCCCGCCGTCCTGCACCACGAATTTCTCGCGCTGCCCTTCAATCGTCGCGCTCGGCCTGGCCGCGGGCATGATCGGCCGCTTCGTCGAGAAGGAAGAGATCTGGTCCTTCACGCCCTTCATCGATCTCAGCCTCTACCGCTGGGTGCGCCGCAACCTGATCAAGCCGCGCATCGACCGCCAGATTCTGCTGCTGGTTCTCATTGCGGCTGATGGAGATGATCCGCGACTGGATCGCGCACGCTCTTTCCGCACCGCCTCTTCGCGCTGCTCGCCGACCGAATCTCTGGCTGCAGGCGCTGGTCTGGCTCTGCGCGCCCATCAGCGGTGGGCATCGCGCTCAAGGTGTGGAATGCGCTTCGCGTCGAGATGTCGCTCGAAGAGCAGAAGCGCCTGGTGCTCGAAGCGCGCCTCGACGCCTTGCAGCGCCAGATCAACCCGCATTTCCTCTTCAACACGCTCAACTCCATCGCCTCGCTGGTGCGCAGCCAGCCGGAGACTGGCCCGCGAGATGACCGTCAAGCTGGCCAACATTCTGCGCGCCCTGCTCAAGGATCACGACGCCTACGTGCCGCTGCGCGAGGAGCTGAAGTTTACCGACGATTACCTCGACATCGAGGTGGTGCGCTTCGGCGCCGACAAGCTGCGCGTTGAAAAAGAGATCGATCCGCGCACGCTCGAGGTTCTGGTGCCCAGCATCCTGCTGCAGCCGCTCATCGAGAACAGCATCAAGCACGGCCTGGAGCCGCGCATCCACGGCGGCACGGTCACCCTGCGCAGCCGCCTGGAGGGCGACCGGATCTTGATCGAGGTGGCCGACGACGGCGTGGGCATGAGCAACGGCCGCTTCGTCGCTGCGCCGCACCGGCGCCGGCATCGGCATGAAGAACGTGCAGGAGCGGCTGGAGGTTCTCTACGGCAACCAGGCCCGCTTCAACGTGGTCAGCAACCCTGGCCGCGGCACGCTGGTCTCGATTGAGATTCCGGCGGCGATGTCTGGGGCGGGGTAGAGGCCCACGAACCATGCAATATTGAAGGCAGATTTTCTGTTGCAGCTTTGGATTCCGAGGCAAGCATGCAGTTTGCCGCGCGAGCGGTCCTCAGCCGCGCGCGGTATCCTCAAACAATGGTGCGCTTCACGGTGCTGGCCTCGGGCTCCAAGGGAAACAGCACGGTTATCTCCGGCGGGCGCACGCGCATCCTGGTAGACGCAGGTCTGAGCTGCCGCGAACTTTTCCGCCGCATGAAGCTGGCTGGCGAAGACCCCGCAGCCCTCGACGCGATCGTCATTACCCACGAGCACCAGGACCACGTCAATGGTCTCGCCGTCACGGCGCGCAAGCTCGGCATTCCGGTCTACTTTACTGAGGCTACGCATCGCGCCTGGATGCGCTGGCTCACGCCGCGCCGCCAGATGACCTACGCCCAATGGCTGGAACTCTGCCGCAAACAGGCCGCCGAGCGCCAGGCGGAGGCTGAATCGTCCGCTGTGGAAGACACTCCCAATCCTGCTGAGGCCGATCCTGAGGAGTTGGAGGCCGACAGCCAGCCCCCGGTCTCCTCCGCGCCGGCAGGCCGGGTGCCGGAACCGTCTTCAGCGCGTCCACCCTCCTTCAAGGACGATCCCACTTGGCTTCCTGCGGTCGAATATTTTCAGGCCGGCCAGCCCTTCGCCATTGGCGATATCGACGTGAGTCCCTTCACCATCCCCCATGACGCCGCCGACCCGGTCGGCTTTGTTTTCCTGGCCGAAGGGGTGCGGATGGGCTTCGCTACCGATCTGGGCTACATCCCTCCCAACGTCAAGGCGCAGCTTCGGGCGCTCGATCTGCTCCTGCTCGAGTCCAACCATGACCTGGAGATGCTGCGCGACGGCCCATATCCCTGGCCGGTGAAGCAGCGGGTGCTTTCGCGGGTCGGCCATCTGTCCAACGACGCCACTGCGGAATTCCTCTCCACCGGCTACGACGGCCAGGCGGCGTACGTGATTCTCGCGCATCTCTCTGAAAACAATAATCTTCCTGAATTGGCGCGCGTTGCCGCCGAAGGGGCGCTCGAGGGCCGGGCAAGCCTTTTGGCCAACCGCCTGTTACTTGCTGCGCAACATGAACCACTTTCTGCTATCAATTTCTAACAAATTTGCATTAGAATCATAATGATTTGGCCCGAAAACCTGGCAACGCGATGGGCCCGGGACAATTCGCTCGGGGCCTGTGTGTTCTCGTGTAGCGCCACCGAACATCCCGTTCGGGGGGTTGGAGCGTCCAAGAGGTAACCATCTCGTTACCGTGCCCTCCACTCAAAAAGCGCAACGGTTGAACTTTTTCCTGTTAGGGTGAATCCAATGTCAATGCGAATTCGATGCACCGACCGGGTCGTAGGCGCTATTCTTGCAAGCTGGCGTTACGACATCTCCGGAATCTCCCCCGAGATGCGCAGGGACTACGAAAACCATTTTGCCGAATGCGACTATTGCAGCTCGCGTCAAAGGTTCCATCGCAGTGTTGACGCAACGCTGGCGATCCTCACATCCCTTTCTGCGCTGTTTTTCCTCTTCGCTCTGGCGGTTCTGAAGCACGTCAAGCCGTTGGAACACGTGGCCTTCAATGTCTTCGGGCTGGACGTCGAGGACACGTACCACATGCTCGTCTCGGCCGGCATCGCGGGGCTGATCTTTTCGCTGATCGCGCTGGCTCTGGTGCTCATGGCCACGCCCGCTCCGTCGTATTTGGGCGGCATCGCCGCCGAGCGCGCCAGGGTAATCGAAGAGCACCTGCCCGCCGCCATTAAATCTCTTCGCTCGCGGTAAACACCTCCCGCCATCCAAACATCACGGGCCTTCCGCGTGAGGCCCTTCGTGCCTGGAGCCAATAGAGCATTTTCGGAATACACATAGACTTTCTTAGAGCCGTGAAAGGTGGCTTTTTCTTGAGGAAGAAGCCACTTGAGTATGTGCTTTCGGTCTACACCAATTCCGAAAATGCTGTAGGCGCGAGGATAATGCACTCTATCTGGCTTGAAAGGCGGCCAAAAGATGAAATGGAGATTGGGATTCGTATCTCTGGCGGTCATTCTGTGTTTCTGGCTTGTTCCAAGCGCTGAGGCAGGCGATCGCGAAGACAATCTCATGAACCTTGCCGGGAAGGGCGATGTAGACGGCGTCCGCAGTCTGCTCGACCAGGGGGTGAACGTCAACGCAAAGGACAGCGCGCTCGGCTGCACCGCGCTGGTGTATGCGGCGCAGTGGGACAAACCGGACGTGGTGCAGTTGCTGCTGGCCCGGGGCGCCGACATCAACATGATCGGCAACGGATATACGCCGCTAACCATGGCCGCGTTCATGGGCAGGACGGATATTGTGCGTATTCTCATCGACAAGGGCGCGGACGTTAACAAAGCGGATGAGAGCGGCAAGATCGCCATTGGCGACGAGATGATCGTGTCCGGCCGAACAGCGTTGAAGACCGCAACCGATGCGCTCGAAAAAGGGATGCCAGCAGGCTTGGATAGTTCGGGCAGCGTGATTTACAATCCGCTTACTTCCACTGAAAAGGAAGCGTACACGGCGATTGTGCGGATGCTCAAGGCAGCGGGAGCGAAGTGATCGGAACAATAGAATCCTGCGTGATCCGAGGCTTGCGCGAAATGGAAAAGGCGAAGCTGCGAAGGCCTCGTTTCTTTCCTCATCTGTGCGGCTGAGCTTTACTGCGCCAGCGACACTCGCAAATCCCCGCCCGTCATCTGCTTGGGCTCGTGCAAGCTTTGAGAATGGCGAGCAGCGTGGGCGAGATGTCGCGCAGCGAGCCGTCGGTGCGCAGCCGGTAGTGGCTGGCCTCTTCGCGCCACATAGATCAACGGCACCGGGTTGGTGGTGTGCGCGGTGTGCGGGCCGCCGGTCACCGGGTCCACCATCATCTCGGCGTTGCCGTGGTCGGCGGTGATCAGCCAGCTTCCGTTTCTCTCCTTGATCGCCTTGTAGATGCGGCCCAGTTGCGCGTCCACGGCTTCGAGGCCTTGATGGTCGGCTCCAGCTTGCCGGAGTGGCCCACCATGTCGGCGTTGGCGAAGTTGGCCACGACCAGGTCGAAGGCGGTGTCGTTCATCGCCTTCACGATCGCGTCGCCGATGGCTTCGGCGCGCATCTCCGGCGCCAGATCGTAGGTGGCCACCTTCAGCGAAGGAATCAGCATGCGCTCTTCGCCGGGGAAGGGCGTCTCGATGCCGCCGTTGAAGAAGTAGGTCACGTGCGCGAACTTCTCCGTCTCGGCCACGCGCAGGTTGCGCAGATGGTGCTGCGCCAGACATGTTGGCCAGAATGTTATCCATCGACTCCGGCAGAATAACCAGCGGCAGCTCGTAGAGCTTGTCGTACTGCGTCATGCACAGGTAGTGCAGGTTCTTCGGAATTTCGCGAGCGAGGAATCGTCTCATCGAGCGTCTCCCAGCCTTCCAGGTCGCGGCCGCCCTGCTTGTTCAATCCGCTCTCGCGCGCCAGCACGCGCGTAATCTGGCGGGCGCGGTCGGCGCGGAAGTTGAAGTTGATGCAGACATCCTCGTCGCGAATCTGGCCCACCGGCTTGCCCGCGCGCATCGACCACGACAAAGGGAATGAGGAACTCGTCGGTGATGCCGTTGTTGTAGCTCTCCTTGATGCGCGCCACCGCATTGGGATACGCGCCGCCCTCGGCCTTGCCGTTGACCATGGCGTCGAATGCCTTGCGCTCGCGCTCCCAGCGCTTGTCGCGGTCCATGGCGTAGTAGCGGCCGTTGATCGTCGCCACCTTGCCCACGCCGTACTCGCGCATCTTCTGTTCGAGCTGCGCAATGTAGCCCGCGCCGGAGGTCGGCCCGGTGTCGCGGCCGTCCATGAAGGCGTGCACGAAGACCCGCTCCAGGCCGTATCTCGCGCGCGATGCGCAGCAGGGCGTAGAGGTGCTCCTGGTGCGAGTGCACGCCGCCGTCCGAGACCAGGCCGAAGAGATGCAGTTGCCGCCCGCCTTCGCGCGCCCGCTGCATGGCCTGCACGATCGCCGGATTCTTTTGGAACTCGCCCGAGGCAATCAGCGCGTCGATGCGCGTGATGTCCATCTGCACAATGCGGCCGGCGCCGATGTTCAGGTGGCCCACTTCGCTGTTGCCCATCTGCCCGTCGGGCAGGCCGACAAAGTGGTCCGAGGCGCGGATCAGCGTGTTGGGAAACTCGCGCAGCAGCTTGTCGTAGGTGGGCTTGCGGGCCAGCGCGATGGCGTTGTTGGCGGTTTCGGCGCGATAGCCCCATCCGTCGAGGATGGTCAGAACAAGAGGACGCTTGGACACGGTGGATTCCTTGGGTAGAGTTGCAGCGATAGAGTTGAGCGATCACCGAGTTGCGATGCTACTGGTTCAGCTGAGAGCCGAGGTCCGGACATCAGCCCAGGGAGTCCGGCATTTGCTCGGCACGTGACTAGTCGTTGTAGTTCAAGCCCTCCAGCCCCAGGTAAACCGCGCCCGAGCCCAGTTCCTCTTCGATGCGCAGCAACTGGTTGTACTTGGCGATGCGGTCGGTGCGGCTCACCGAGCCGGTCTTGATCTGGCCCACGCCGGTAGCCACGGCAAGGTCGGCGATGAAGGTGTCCTCGCTCTCGCCGGAACGGTGCGACATCACCGAGGTATAGCCGTAGCGGCGGCCCAGGTCGATCGCTTCCAGCGTCTCGGTGACGGTGCCGATCTGGTTCACCTTGATCAGGATCGAGTTGGCCACGCCCTCTTCGATGCCGCGCTGCAGGCGCTTCACGTTGGTCACGAAGATATCGTCGCCCACCAACTGAATGCGGCCGCCCAGCTTGTCGGTCAGGATGCGCCATCCCTCCCAGTCGTCCTCGGCCAGGCCGTCTTCGAGCGAGACGATGGGATACTGGCGTGTCCAGTTGTCGTAGAAGCCCACCATCTCCTCGCTGGTCAGTTCGCGCTTGTCGCTCTTCTTGAAAACGTACTTGTTCTTTTCCTTGTCGTAGAACTCGCTGGACGCGGGATCGAGCGCAATGGCGATCTGCTCGCCGGGCTTGTAGCCGGCCGCCTCGATGGCTTCGAGGATCAGTTCGATGGCCTCGCTGTTGGATTTGAGCGACGGCGCAAATCCGCCTTCGTCGCCCACGGCCGTGTTGTAGCCCTTCTTCTTCAGCACGCCTCTTCAGCGTGTGGAAGGTCTCCGCGGCCCAGCGCAGCGCATCGCTGAAGCGCTCCGCGCCCACGGGCATAATCATGAACTCCTGAAAGTCCACGTTCGAGTCGGCGTGCGCGCCGCCGTTCAGCACGTTCAGCATCGGCGTGGGCAGCATGCTGGCGTTCACGCCGCCCAGATAGCGGTACAGCGGAATCTCAAGCGTCTGCGCCACGGCGCGCGCCGCGGCCATGGAAACGGCAAGAATGGCGTTGGCGCCCAGCTTGCCCTTGTTCGGCGTGCCGTCCAGCGCAATCATCGTCTGGTCGATCAGCCGCTGGTTGGCCGCGTCCATGCCTTCCAGCTCCGGCGCAATCACGGTTTCAACGTTTTCCACGGCCTGCAGCACGCCCTTGCCGAGGTAATGGCTCTTGTCGCCGTCGCGCAGTTCCACGGCCTCATGCTCGCCGGTCGAAGCGCCCGAAGGCACAATGGCGCGGCCCATGGCGCCGCTTTCCAGAATCACGTCCGCTTCCACGGTCGGATTGCCGCGCGAGTCAAGAACTTCGCGGGCACGTATGGCAACAATCTCAGTCATATCGCTCCTCACAATGCGGTGCTGCAGCCGGTCATTCAGCTTGAGGTAATTGGCGACGGCGATCCACGGCAAGAGCATCTCCGGCGGCGCTTTGAATGGTGTTCAAAAGCTCCTGCGTGCGCAAAAAACCCACCTTTCGCCCAGCCAGAAAAGTGCGTCAAGAAGAATTTGCGATCCCTTCGGATTTTAGCAAACCGGGCTTACACGGCCCCGGTAGCAGCGGCCACGCCTTCAAAAAACTGTGCCGGCGAGAGCCGAAGGGTAACGGTGTTGATTCTTGACGCCTTTGGCACCCATAACCGGCGCGGCAAACCGGCCCTCCCCGTCGCAGCGCTACGCTTATCTTGGGTGAGTTAAGGCGTTTCTCCGGTTCCTGTGCGGTTTCGAACATCGTGCCACGTGGCGTTTTCTTGAGGAAAACGCCACAAGAGGAAATCGGCTCCTCGCGGCACCAACCGGAGAAACGTTATAGTTCCCGCGCGCTGCCGCCGGACGAGCGCGACAGAAACTTTTCGGCCCCAGCCGGGTTTATAGCCGTCAGGTGAGCTTTGCTCGCAAAAAGGAGATCGGGATGAAGCGGACGATTTTTGTGTACGCCCTGTTGGCCGCAACCGCGGCCGCGTTGGTAGCCCAGGCGAGGCAGACCGGCCCCTACGAGGGTACTTCCAATCCTCCTCCCGACGAAACTATCACCACTCCTGAGCCGCAGGCTGCGCCGATACCCAAGCCTGCACCGGGGAAACCCGCGTACGCACAATCTGCGCAGCAGCAGCCTGCCCCACAGCAGCAGCCCCCAACGGCTTATCCCGCGCAGAGCTATCCCGCGCCGGGCCCGGCCGACGGCACAGATGACGGCATCGTGCGCGTGGCGCCCGGCGCACCCGCCCAGCACAATCTGGATCAGCGCGCCTACATGAGCGATCCCGATGGCGACATCGTGCATCCTCAGCCGTTGCCTCCCGGCACGCTCGGCGAAGGGACCACCATCCGCGTTCGCTTGCTCGATCGCCTCTCCACGGCGGAAGGCCAGCGCGGCGAGCGGTTCCACACGCGTGTTGCCTCCGACGTTGTCCAGAACGGCCAGGTTCTGATTCCCGCCGGCGCTGAGATCGACGGCGCCGTGGTTGAAGTTTCGAGCGGCCATGCCGGCGGCCACGGCTCCATGCGCCTGCGCCCTGACACGGTAATTCTGTCCGATGGCTCGCGCTTCCAGTTGTATGCTCAGATCACAGGCGCTCCCGGCTCCACGAACCACGTTGGCAGCGAGGGCATAGTCACGCCCGGCTCGCGCCTCAAGAAAGACGGCATCGAATACGGCGCTGCGGTTGGAGCGGGCGCAGTCACAGGAGCCATCCTCGGCGGGCCCGGCGGCGCGCTGGCTGGGACCCTCATCGGCGCGGGCGTCATCACGGCTCACCTGCTTGTCAGCCATCCGCAGGCCACGCTCGAAAGCGGCGCGGTCCTGCTGTTCACGCTGAGCCAGCCGCTCAGTCTCGTCGCAGCAGCTCCAGCCGCAAACTAGCTTCTTGACCGCGTGTTCCAGTACCATCTCCCGTGCCCCATCCTTTCCACGTTCTTTGTGGAAGGGGTGGGACAGCACGTACCTCAATCTTCCCCTCCACACCCACCACGAACCCCGGGCGCCCCACCCTCGCGAAGTCTTCGTTTTGTTGCAAGCGAGGATGCCGGGCATTTCGCGCCGCTACGGCTCTGCGCATTTACACTTAGGAACTAGTAGCTAGCAGCTAGAAGCTCGCATTTCTATGGATAAGTTTGTCATTCGCGGCGGCAATCCGCTGGTCGGCACCATTCGCGTTTCTGGCGCCAAGAACTCGGCGCTGCCCTGCATGGCCGCGGCCATTCTCACTGAAGACGAGGTCACTCTAGATAACATTCCTCAGGTGCGCGACATCGAGACCGAGCGTCGCCTGCTGGCCTCTATGGGAGCTGAGGTAGAGCTGCTTGCGCGCAGGGTCCCCGTGGACAGGTCGTCGTCCACGGAGGTGGAGGGCGAGTCGCACGACCGCGTCACCATCAGTTGCCGCTCGCTCTCCGATCCCGTTGCCCGCTACGAAATCGTAAAAACCATGCGCGCCAGCTCGCTGGTTCTCGGGCCCCTCATCGCCCGCGCCGGCATGGCCCGCGTCGCCATGCCCGGCGGCTGCGCCATCGGCGGCCGTCCCATTGACCTGCACATTAAGGGTCTCGAAAAGATGGGCGCCGTCATCGCTCAGGAGCACGGTTACCTCGAAGCGCGCGCCAAGCGCCTGCACGGCGCTCATATCGTCTTCGACAAGATCACCGTCACCGGCACTGAAGATCTGCTAATGGCCGCGGTGCTGGCCGAAGGCGACACGTTGATGGAGAACTGCGCCCGCGAACCGGAGGTCGGGGACCTGGCCGCGCTGCTCACCGCGATGGGCGCGAAGATCGCAGGCGCCGGTACAACGACCATCCGCGTGCACGGCGTGCCCAGCCTGCACGGCGCGCGTTATCGCATCAACCCTGATCGCATCGAGGCGGGAACCTTCCTTGTAGCCGGTGCCATCACCGGCGGCGATCTGATTGTCGCCAACTGCAATACGTCTCACCTGGGAGCCGTGATCGAAAAGCTGCGCGAGACCGGCGTGCGCGTCGATGTGCTCGGACCCGATGCCGCTCGCGTACGCGCCGCCGCGCGCCTGCGTTCGGCCGATCTTTCCACGCAGGAGTATCCCGGCTTTCCCACCGATATGCAGGCGCAATACATGGCCCTGGCCACGCAGGCCGAGGGCGTCAGCCTGGTATGCGAAAACATCTTCGAAAATCGCTTCATGCACGTGCAGGAATTGGTGCGTATGGGCGCCAACATCAAAGCGGACGGCAACACCGCGACGGTGCGCGGGCCGGCCCGGCTTTCGGCCGCCGCCGTCATGTGCTCCGACCTGCGCGCTTCCGCATCGCTGGTGTTGGCTGCGCTGGTCGCCGATGGTGAGTCCATCCTGGATCGCGTCTACCACATGGACCGCGGCTACGAGCACATCGAAGAGAAGTTGCGCAGCGTGGGCGCGCAGATCCAGCGCCTGGGAAACATCTTTGCTCCCAGGGAAAAAGAAAAGCCCGCAGCCTGACTATTCAACCGCTTGCATTTAACGGGCCTTCTTCGGCACGTGAAACGATATCGTCAACCCATATGCCATTGACGTAGAATGCACTTGCGCGTTTTTGGATTTTCAAGGCAACTATTCACGCAAGCAAGAGTTCATATCAACAGTCGTCCGGGACAGTCGCATGATCCCGATATCTTTCAAAACATGGAGGACACAAATCCCGTGAAGAAAATTGTTCTGTCAGCGCTGCTTGCTCTTTTTTTGGCGCCCGTGGCCGCGATGGCTCAGGTTGTCGTCCGCGTAGAGCCGCCTCCGCCCGTTGTCGAGCGTCACGACCGTCCGCCGCACGACGGATGGGTGTGGATCGATGGCCATCACCGCTGGGATGGCCACCGCTACGTTTGGGTTCATGGCCATTGGGCCCGCCCCCCGCATCCCGGCGCCGCCTGGGAAGCCCATCGCTGGGAACATCGTGGCGACGGCTGGGTCCTGGTCGAAGGCCACTGGCGGTAGACCGGAAAACAAGAAAGAAGAGAGCGGGGCGTCCCCCCCCGCTTTCTTTTTTGCCTGAAAATCGAAGCCTTCAAACCCGAATTACTGCACTGAGCAATCCGGTA
>CAWENG010000006.1:0-17459 GCA_963810515.1 uncultured Acidobacteriaceae bacterium | reverse complement strand
GTGCACAAGGTTGAGCGTAAGCCCACAACAGGTCTCTCGGTCACATCTCCGAGCAGCCGGTTATGCGGCCAGGTGGATTGGATTTGCAAACATTTGCCGACTTTTGTGGACTGGTCTAAGAGAATTTGTAGCACACAAAATAAACAACATTAATGAGACTCTTTGACCTTGCCCTCAGAATGCGTATCTCTTAGCCCTGCGGGTTTGAGGAGTTATTCATCCTCGTAGTAGTCGTGGCGCGGGAATGTGGAAATCGGCATTATCGATTTCCAAGGTCTGTGGGAAGGGTGGGAAAAACAGCTTCATCGTTTTTCCCATGCTTTCCATGGACCGGCATTTCCGCGCCTGCTTCGGTCGGGACCGCACTCAGGCCGCAGCTTTGGCCAGAGTATTTTCCCATTCGTTTTCAAATTCAATCGGGCTGGCATAGCACAGTGTCGAGTGCATGCGTGTTTGGTTATACCAGAGCAACCAGGCTATGGTTTCATCCTTGGCCTGACGGATCGTTTCAAAGCGCTGGCCGTGCAGCCGTTCCACCTTCAGCGAGCCGAACAGCGTCTCCGAGCAGGCGTTGTCCCAGCAGTTTCCCTTGCCGCTCATCGAGGGCATGATGGCATATTCTTTGAGCACTTTGTTGAAGTCGTCGCTGGCGTACTGGCTGCCGCGATCGCTATGGAAGATCAGCTTGTTGTTTTGATCGGGACGGCGCTGGAACCAGGCCATCTGCAATGCATCGATGACCAGGTTGCGCCGCATATCGGGTTGCATCGACCAGCCCACAACACGGCGACTGAACAGATCGATCACTACAGCAAGAAACAACCAGCCTTCCTCGGTGGCAATGTAAGTGATGTCGCCGGCCCACGCCTGGTTGGGCGCGGCTGGGGTGAAGTTGCGATTCAGAAGGTTCGGCGCAATCGGCAAATCGTGCCGGCTGTCGGTGGTTGTGACGCGAAAGCGCCGCTTGCCGCGGGCGCGAATGCCGTGCTGCTGCATCAGCCGTTGCACACGTTGCTTGCCTACGCGAATGCCTTGAGCTCGAAGCTGCCGCCAGATCCGCGGCCAGCCGTAGGCTCCACGAGTTCTCTGCATAGGTCGCACGGATGTGCGCCAGCAGCGCCTCGTCGCTCAGATGGCGGCGTCGGGCTATCTCCCTGCGCCGCGCCAAGTGTTGGTGATATCCGGATACGCTTACGCCGAGCACGCGGCATTGCACCCGGATCGGCCAGATCCGTTTATGAACTTGAATAAAGGCATACTTCACTTCTGGCCCTTTGCGAAGAATGCCGTCGCTTTTCCCAGGATGTCGCGCTCCATCGTTACCCGCGCCAACTCGGCCCGCAAACGGCTGATCTCCATCTGCTCGGCAGTCACTGCGCTTTTCCCGATGACGCCCTGTCAGTTTTCCGGCTCGATGCAACTTCACCCAGTTGGCAAGCGTCTGCTCAACCACTCCCAGGCTTCGTGCCGCTGCCGCCAACGTCTGGCCTGACTCCACAAGCCGAACCGCCTCCTGCTTGAACTCAAGCGTGTACCTGCCCCGCTTCCCATTCCTCATCGTCGTTTTCCCTTTCGCTATTAAAGCAGCTAGCTAAGGGGTACGTTTTGCGGGGGCAAGGTCACTTTCTCCGTGGCTTGCCACCGAAATTGTGGCCACTTCTGACTACACGTGACACACCCGGAGCTGTTGTAATCCGTGATTCAGATTAGTTGCCCGGTTCTCCGCCACAGCTGCAATCTTCTGTCCTACGGTCGTCTGTTGATTCGCTGAAAGGCCGCCACGCCGGCTTTTGAGTACTTTGGGTACTCGTTTTGGTCCAGCGCCCCGCCACAAATGCCGAACTCGCAAGTCAAAAACTTTTATTCTATCTACTTCCAGGGCTCTCGGAATACAGCTCGATTCATCTCCGGCAACGTTGGTCCGCCGGATGGTTCGAGCACACGTAAACGGAGGTCAGAAAACCGGACAGACGAAGCGAGTGAGGTCATCGAGGCGTCGCTTCGCGCTAATTATGCGGAGTTAGAAGAAAAATATCGATATGTGCATCGGAAACTGCTCGAACACTTCCCTAATCCCCGGAGCAGGCACGATGAAATTCTCGTCCGCGCCCTGCAATCCTTGCCATCCTTTCGGAGGACATCTATGACTTCCCGAGGCAAGGCCCTTGTGTGTCTCATCTTCACGGGCGCGGCTGCCAGCATTCTCTCCACTCGCGGATATCAGGCGGCTCAATGGGTTCACTTTGTCGTCTACTTGGTAGCCGTTCTCCTGAGCTCGGGCATGAAAGTTGCCATGCCGAAGAGCGAAGGCACAATGTCGGTGAACTATCCGCTAATCCTACTTGGCATCCTGCAGCTTTCTCCGTTGCAGGCTGTCGCACTCGCGATTGCCAGCGTGCTCGCGCAATGCCGGTTTGGCGTGGAGAAGCAATTCACCTTTATTCAGATCCTGTTCAACGTTGCAAACGTCGCGACAGCGACTGTCCTCTCATGGCACACCTATGTCGCTTCTCTTCGATGGCTGAACGGAGAAACTGCGCCTGCACTGGCGGTAGCGGCCACAGTCTACTTCTTCGCGAGCACAGTCCCCGTCGCCTTGATCATCGGGCTGGAATCGCATAGTGCGCCGCACAAGCAATGGCGAGACGAGTTTCTCTGGTATCTGCCCTTCTATCTCGTGGGAGCCATGCTCGCGGCAGCGGCGAACTTTATTGGAGTGACCTTCGGTTGGCTGACTTCGATGCTGTTGGTCCCGATGGTGTACACCGTGTATCGCGCCTACAAGGCGCAGGTGGCCATCGTGCGCGATCGCGAGCGGCACATCGTCGAAACGGAAGCGCTGCATCTGCGGGCGATCGAAGGCCTGGCCCTGGCGATCGAGGCGAAGGACGAAAACACCCATCGGCACTTGATGCGAGTGCGCATCTACACCGCGGAGCTGGGCAAGGTGATGGGCCTCGACAAACCAATGATGCAGGCTCTGTTGACGGCTTCTCTTCTGCACGATATCGGCAAGCTTGCGGTGCCGGAGTACATCATCAACAAGCCCGGAAAGTTGACACCTGAAGAGTTCGAGAAGATGAAGATTCACCCCGTGGTGGGTGCCGACATTCTGGAGCGAATCCATTTTCCCTATCCCGTCGTACCGATCGTGCGTTCGCATCACGAGGCATGGGACGGAAGCGGCTACCCAGACGGGCTGAAGGGGGAAGAGATTCCGATCGGTGCGCGCCTCTTGACCGCAGTCGACTGCTTCGACGCACTCGCTTCCGATCGTCCCTACCGGAAAGCTCTGCCGCTCGAACAGGCGATGGCCTTTGTGAAGAGCAAGGCCGGCATCCAGTTCGACTCTCAGGTGGTCAAGCATCTTGAGGCACACTTCCCGCGTCTCGAAGAGATGGCGCGCTCGCAGATTCACGAGATGGAGCCTTTGAAAACAGATCTCTTCATCGAACGCGGAGCAGCACCCGGCGCAGGGTTCGCAGAGGAAGGCGGCGGCCAGGACAGCTCACCTGCCAACGATTTGCCGGGGCTGCTTGCGACTGCGCGGAAGGCTGCGGATGTATTGCTGGCTATGAGCGAAGCTTCAGGTTTCGCAATGGGTGTCGAGCAGTTAGGCAAGGCGATCAGCGACAAACTTCGCTCGCTGGTTCCCTTCGACTGCTTTGCTCTGTACACGAGGCTGGATGACACCATCCATCCACGATGCATTGAAGGAGCCGGCTCTTCAGCTTTCTCGAAAAAAGCTATTGCTGTCGGCGAGGGCTTGTCGGGATGGGTGGCGCTTAGTCAGCGCTCCATTCTCAACGGAAATCCGACCGTGGAAGGCAACCATTGTTCAACGAGCGAGTTCTTCACCCCGAGCAGCTCCGCGGTCTCCATTCCCTTGTTCGATGCCAACGGTGTCCTGTTCGCAGTTCTGTCGCTTTACGCGCAAGGTACGGCGGCGTTTTCTCGTGAGCATCTGCGGGTTCTCGAAACAGCACAGTCCGGATTTGCAGCAGCACTACAAAATACGTTGGCGCTCGAACGGAAGTCGGCTGCGGGCCATGCCTCCCGTCCGATCGACGAGGCATTGTCTTGCAAAGACGTGCCCGCGTTGCAAGGCGCGGACACGGCATGAGGCACTTCTTCGCCACGTTGAAATGGCTGTCGCGTGCCGCATGCATTCTTGGGCTGGTGATGATTGGCACGACGCTTCTGGTGTGCTTTGCCCCCGGCTATCTGAGCGACGCGCGGGAGATGGATGCGCGTTACGCTGCGGCTGCCAAGGATGAGCTCTCCGTTGTCGCCAGCCAGAGCCGATCTCCGCTGGGGATGGTCTTCAGAGAATTCTCGACCTGGCTCCGTGGAAACGGGGGCGTCTCCCGGCAGTATGGCGTTCCTGTACTGGAGTTGCTTGGTCCGAGGTTGGCCGTCACAGGCGGCCTGCTCCTGCGGGCCCTCGGATTGTCGTGGCTGTTAGCGATTGTCGGCGCTCTTCTTTCCAGTTCCCGCCGCAAGACCCTGTTCCTGTGGCAGGTTCCCTCTACGCTGTTTCTCGTCATCCCAACATCGGCGATGGCGACGATCTGTCTGATCGCGGGATTCGGCGGCCCGGTCCTCGTGATGGTGCTGTGTCTCGCCGCGCGCGACTTCAAGTTTCTCCATTCCACTCTGCGAAACGCCTGGCTCGAGCCACACGTTCTGCATGCGCGAAGCCAGGGTGTTTCCCCGGCGCGCATTCTCGTCGCACATATCCTTCCCGCCATTTCGCCTCAGCTCGGCGCACTCGCTTCGCTTTCGATTGTGACCGCGCTGAGCGCGCTTGTGCCGATAGAAGTGATCTTTAACGTTCCGGGAGTTGGACAACTGGCATGGAACGCCGCGATCAATCGCGATCTTCCTGTCTTGCTCGCCGCAACCATGATTATGGCGGTGGCTGTAACGCTTGCGGGGATGACTAGAGTACAAGCAGGCAATTGGAAGAACGCATGAGAATGCGCCGCGTCGCGATCGTGATCCTTTTGGTGTTGATTGCCGCTGCAGGAGCAATTCTGCTGCGCTCCGACGCGAGTTACGCGCATCAGGACCGCGATGCCTTGCTCGCGCCATCGTCTCCGGAACACCCTGCCGGCACCGACGCAATGGGGCGAGACCGGCTCGTTCGCGTGGCTGCTGCTCTGTTGCTCTGCCTCTCCGGTGCTGTGGTAGCGGCGGCATTGTCCACTGGGGCAGCAGCCGGTATCGGCACGATAGGCGCGCTGGCCCCCAAGTCTGTCGGTCGAGCCTCGCTTCTTCTGTGCGACGTTTTTCTGGCTCTGCCCTGGATGTTTCTCCTCATGATGGTACGCTCCGCGATGCCCTTGACCGCGTCTCCACTCTCGTCGGCAGCAATCACCTTCCTCGTACTCGCCGCGCTGGGGTGGCCTGCTTGTGCGCGCGCGGTCTACCGTGGAGCATTGCAGCTGCGGAATTCAGACTGGATGTTGTACGCGACCGCGACGGGGCTGCGCAGGACGCAAATGCTCCGCGTTCTAGCGCCCAATCTGCTCCCTCTGCTTGTTCCGCAGTTTCTCGTCAGCGTACCCGCCTTTGTCGTTGCCGAAGCGAACCTTGGCGCTCTTGGTCTGGGCATCGGAGAGCCGCTGCCGTCGTGGGGAAGCATGCTGCTTGAACTGGGCAATTCGGCAATACTCATGCAAACGAATTGGATCTACCTGCCAGTTGCGTTGCTGATTCTGGTCTTGCTGCTGCTGGAAGCAATCACGGTGGAGGCATAACGTGAGTCGCAACAGATACTTCCTCCTGCTTGCTGCCGTTGCCGCTGCCGTCACCGCAGCATCCGTCGCGTGTGTTGGCCAGGTAGCTCAACGCTTACCAGGTGAATTGGCCTGGACGATTGGCTACGATCCAAAGACTTTCGATCCGGCCAAGGTAGACGACGAAGAATCGGAAATGATCCGCTACCTGACGGGCGGCGTCCTTCTCCGGTTCAATCGCTCGACCCAGCGCGTCGAGCCAGGTCTCGCCGAAAGCTGGACCCTCTCAACCGACGGCAAGACTCTCACACTCAAACTTCGCCCAGGCTTGCGCTTCTCTGATGGCAGCCCCCTTACAGCGAGAGATGCAGCCTGGTCCATTCGCCGCGTTCTGCTGCCAGACACGAAAGCGCCCGTAGCAGAAGAGTTTCTCGACGCTCCAGCCGTTACCGTGCAGACAACGGACGACCGCACCATCGTTGTCCATTTGCCCAAACGAGTTGTCGGCATTGAAAAGGTCTTCGACGAGATTGCCATTGAGCCCGCGGATCGGCCCAGTGAAGCGCGCGTCACGGCGGGACCGTTCTATCTAAGCGACTACCGCCGATCGCAGTATGTTCGGCTGAGGCGCAACCCGTACTACCAAGGCGGCAGGGAAGGTCTTCCGCGCGCTTCGGGAGTGCGGTTGGATGTCCTTGAGAATCAGGAACAGATCATCCGCCTCTTCCTCCGCTCGGAGTACGACTTCATCGACAATCTTCCGCCCGACTACTTCGAACTGTTAAAGCGCAAGGCTCCCAACACGGTGCGTGACATCGGGCCCTCTCTGAACAGCGAGCAGATGTGGTTCAACCAAGCCCCGGATTCTCCTTTGCCGGAATGGGAGAAGGCTTGGTTTCGCTGCCAGGCCTTCCGAGTTGCCGTCTCCCAGGCTATCCATCGCGAGGACCTGGCCAGAATCGCTTACCTTGGCCACGCGACTCCGGCCTACAGTTTCGTCTCGCCGGCAAACACCACGTGGTTCAACCGCAATCTTGCGCTCCCACATATGAGCGTCTCCGAAGCCAAGGCAAGTCTGGCGCGCGCTGGCTTTCATCTCGAAGGCTCGATCCTCAAAGACTCGCAAGGCCACGCTGTCCGGTTCTCGATCCTGACCAACACGGGCAACGCCGCACGCGCCAAGATGGCCACTCTGATTCAGCAGGATCTGGCCGCACTCGGCGTGCAGGTCACGGTCGTTACACTCGATTTCCCAGCATTAATCGAGCGTCTGATGCACACCCAGGACTACGAGGCTTGTCTGCTCGGATTGGAGAACGTCGACCCTGATCCCAATGCCATGATGAACATCTGGCTAAGCTCGTCGCCGAATCATCAGTGGAATCCTTCCGAAAAAGCGCCCGCCACAGTGTGGGAGGGGGAAATCGATCGCGCGCTGGAGGTGCAGGCGACTTCGTCCAAGATGGCCGACCGGGTGCAAGCCATCGATCGCGTGCAGCAGATCGTCGCGGACCAACAGCCCTTCATCTATCTCGTCTACCCTAACGCGCTGGTTGCGATTTCCTCTCAGCTGCGGGGCGCCCAACCGGCCGTGCTGGAGCCAAGGGTGTACTGGAATGTCGAAAACCTCTCTGTACAGGGGGCGCGATGAGTGCCGAGCCTCTCATTCGCGTTGCCCTCGACGCATCCTACGGGGGCAAGCCGGTCCTGCGCGACATTCGTTTCGAATTGCAACGCGGCGAGGTTTTGGGATTGGTGGGAACTAGCGGGGCCGGCAAGAGCACACTGGTGCAGTCGCTGATGGGCTTGCTGCCGTGGCGCGGGGGATCGGTCCGGGGCGAGGTCACGTTGCACGGCGAGAATTTGCTGCAGCTGAGCGAAAGTCGCCTGCGCGCATTCCGCGGCTGCAAGGTTGCCCTGATTCCACAGAGTCCGACCGCAGCATTGAATCCGGCCATTAGCCTCGAGGCGCATTTTCGTGAAGCTTGGAACGCACACGCTGCCGGCAATCGAAGTGCCTGCGATGCGCGTGTGAGGGAGCTGCTCGTTAAGGTACAGCTTCCTCAAGATCGGGAGTTCCTGCGGCGCCGTCCCGCGCAGATCAGCGTGGGACAGGCGCAGCGCATCCTCATAGCCCTCGCGCTTCTGCACAACCCTGAGCTCCTAATTGCGGACGAACCAACGAGCTCGCTCGATCCGGTGACTCAGGCACAGATCGTCGAGCTGCTCCGTGCGCTGAATCGTGAGCTGGGTGCGACACTGCTGTACATTTCGCACGATCTTGTTTCAATTCTGCAGTTGGCTGACCGGATCGCCGTGCTGGATGGTGGGACGATTGTGGAGTGCCTGCCCGTAGATGGTATCTCCGAAGCGCGCCACTATGCGACAAAGACGCTTCTGCAGGCGCTCCCGGCACCCCCTAAGGTACTGCTTCAATTCCGCGAAAAGAAACACTTTAGGGGTGATTCTAAGGAGTCCGTGAGTTACCTCTGACGGTTACTTGCGGGTCGCCCGACCCCCACGCAAGCGCCATTGCTGCAGCCTGCGGTGTCAGCAAAGATATCAATCGTGGTGACCATTGCGGCCTGGAGCTTCCCCAAAAGCCCTCCCAACGCTACCCACTCTGGGCACGCTTTAAAGCAGATACCTAACGTAGAGCAGGGGGTCGAATGTCACGCCTTAAATTGCGTAATTTGTTTATTGCCTTGGTGTTCTTCAGCGCTGCCAGTGGTTTCTCCGCCACCAGCAGCAAGATTTCTCCAGACCTGGCCGCACAAACTTCCAAAGGGAACGTCGCGGTCATCATCCAGTACAAGAGCGCACCATCGTCATTGGAAACGGGACTACTCGGACTCCTGGGTGGCGTAGTTACCCTTGCGTTCTCGACGATCAACGCACTCGTAGCGTCGGTTCCGCTTAGCCAACTCTCCTCAATCGCTGCTGACCCGAACGTTACTTACATTTCGCTTGATCGCACGGTTACCGCCCGGGAGTCGGTCGACATTACTGCTGCCGAGTACACGACCGAACCGATCAACGCTCCCGCCGCGTGGGCGCAGGGCTATCAGGGCACGAACATTGGCGTGGCTGTGATCGACAGCGGCATCACGCCGGTGCCGGATCTCGCCGCCAACTCGGTGTCCGTGCCTCTGGGCCAGCCGATTCTCGCGCAACTGCTGGCATCGGTGAATGAAGTGGCGCCGTGGAGCACGGGACGGATCGTCTACAGCCAAAACTTCGTCAAGGGTCAATACGATGCTCTCGATCACTTTGGCCATGGGACACACGTGGCGGGATTGATCGCCGGCAACGGCAACCAGTCCTCTGGATCGCAGTACTTCAGAACCTTCCGCGGCTCGGCCCCAAATGCCAATCTCATCAATCTTCGCGTGCTCGATCAGAATGGCGCGGGAACAGATTCCTCGGTGATTGCGGCAATTCAACAGGCAATTTCGCTCAAGAACACGTTCAATATTCGAGTCATTAACCTTTCCCTGGGTCGGCCAATCTACGAAAGCTATGCGCTCGATCCTCTGTGCCAGGCAGTTGAACAGGCGTGGAAGGCTGGAATCGTGGTGGTGGTAGCCGCCGGCAACGATGGTCGTGACCTCAATCTCAATCCCGAGGGCTACGGCACCATCGACGCTCCCGGCAACGATCCCTACGCGCTCACAGTCGGCGCGATGCGGACGATGGAGACGCCTGCGATCAACGACGACCTGATCGCCAGCTACAGCTCGAAGGGACCGTCTTTCATCGATCACGTAGTGAAGCCTGATATTGTGGCGCCCGGCAATCTAGTGACGAGCCTGCAGTACAACGGCGATTCGCTCGCCATCGATAACCCCTCGTTCTTTACGCTCTACTCGTTCTATGAAAAAAACGGATCGGAATCTCCCTCGCAGCAGTACTTCCCCCTCAGCGGCACCAGCATGGCCACGGCCGTAACGAGCGGCGCAGTTGCGGATCTGCTGCAGGCGGCGCCTCAACTCACGCCGGACAAGGTGAAGGCGCTCACTATGGTCAACGGCAATCGCCAGTACTTCCCGGCGAGCAGCAGCGTCACCGACAATGGGATCACATACACCGCAAACTACGATGTCTTCACGATCGGCGCGGGGTATCTGGACATCGCCAAGACCGTCAGGGCAGCGCTTGTAAACAGCGGTTCGGTCCCCGCGGGCACTGCGATGTCGCCGATCGCGGTCTTCAACTCGGCCACCCAGGAAACCACGGCCACGATCGATCCGTCCGCTCTTTGGACAGTCAATGGCCCGTGGTCGGCTTCGAGCGCCTACGGAAACAACGCCTTCGTCGCATCGGATGAGGGTTCAACCGCTCTTTGGGGCAAGACTGCACTTTGGGGCAAGAACGATCCGGATGGATATACAGCTCTCTGGGGCAAGACGGCATTGTGGGGGAAGAGTACACCGAATGCAGAGACCGCCCTTTGGGGTAAATCCGGGGACGATGGAGCGTCGGCGTACTTCATGTACTGAACTGTCGCTTACTCTAGCAGGGTTGGCGGTTCGCTCTCGTCACTAGAGTGAACCGTTGATTGAATCTCATGTTCTCTTGGAGCATCACCGGATTAGTCACCCAAAACGATCGGTCTCTATCGGGACTGGCCCGGCGACGAGGCTGGAGTCGGCCCAGCTATTTGTTCAATCACGCTCGGGTTCATTGACTTCTAGTGGCCGACTTTCCCACTTGGGCGAAAAAGTCGCCAACTCGGACCAGTGCCCCAAAAGCCTTTTGTGATCCTGCCGACTCCAGATTTGCACGATAAAGGAAGACGTTATCACGCGCTAGGTTGCCAAACCGGGATCACCCCTGCGCCGGTCGGAATGAGAGACCGCACGTGCTAATTATCGAGCGCTCGCAAATCATCATTGGTCGGCCGACTGACGCTCTGCTTGATGTTGACTCGCATGCGTGAAGAATTGTTCGCAAAAGGCAGCCAAAACGGCTTTTAAATCAGCTGTGCCGTAGACCGTGCCATGCCGTACGTGCCCAGATGTGTCAAATGAGTACCCTAGCGACCAGACTGGAGTGCATCCGTGCGGGCTTATTCTAAAGGTAAGTGCCTGATTCTATGGTGATCGTCCCCTGCGATCCGAACTCCGGAATGCTGATCGGCATCAGCAACCCGACCGCGCGACTGCGAGTTTCTCGATATCGTTTGTCGGCCGATGTGCCGGAAGTGCGCTGGCTCCAAGGGGACAGGGAAGAGCCGCATAGTGATTCCGCGCACATTCCCTCGCATAAGGTGTTTTTATCCGGGGCAATGCCGGGATCATGGTTTCTGGCTATTTCGGGACGTTCCAGCTCTTCGCATCCCGTAGGACGATCTCCGGCGAACCGCGATACTCGGTGATCACTCCAACCTCTCAGATTCTTCCCGATTCCGGCACCTTGCCCACGTGCCCGCGATCGTCTCCCGAGATGAGCAGAGTGAAGACCTGATTCGGGTAGGGGCGATCGAGATTGATGAAGGTCGGCGTCCCCTTGGCGCTGGTTGCCGTGTGCTCGCTGGCAATCGTGCCGCACACGGTTGCGTTTTCCCCGATGTGCTTCGCAGCTTCCGCTGCCGGAATCTCCTGCGCAAACGAAGCCGACGACACCAGAAGCAGAGAGAGTACCCACCGCGCGAGGCCCATCACTACCCCCAAGGAAGGTCGGCGCCATCGTAGCACGACCCCTCTTTCTCTTCCTGAGAAGAACGCGTCGTCCGTACTGCTGCGCGTAGAGTTCTTTCCTCCCGACTGTACGAGTGAGTCCATGCCTACCGGCGCGCCATTTTTTATAGGAGATGACGATGCACGAACTCGAGTTGTCCCCGCCTCAACGGAGTGCGGTAGTCGACGCACTTGTCCGCCAAACGACGCTGTACTTTGCCAACGGCAAGAGGAAGGGCACGCGAGCATCCTACGCCTCAGACCAGAGAGCCTGGGATGCGTTTCTCGTCCGGTATTCGTTGCCGGCGGCGTTGCCAGCATCTATCGAGGTCGCATGTCTCTATGTCGCGCATTGTGCGGCCGAGGCAGGGAACTCCCTCTCAACCATCAAACGGCGTGTTGCGTCGCTTTGCTACACGCACCGCCAGGCCGGCGACGCCGATTGGCCTGCGGCGCTGCGCAAGAGCCACGTCTTCCGCGAGGTGCTGGCCGGGATCATGAGGGTGCATGGTGCCGCGCAGGTCGGAGCGACACCATTGTCGATTGAGGACATGCGGAGGATCGTCGCCGCGTGTCCTGCGAATCTTCTCGGCCGCCGGAACCGCAGCCTGTTCCTGCTCGGCTTCTCACTTGGTTCGCGACGCAGTGAGCTGCCCTCCGCGATCGAGATCGCCGATCTGACATTTTCGGCCGAAGGAGTCGCGGTGCGACTGTCGCGCTCGAAGACGGACCAGTTCGGCGTTGAGGAACATGTCCTTGCCGTCCCATTCGGCGAGCACGAGCCGACCTGACCGGTCCGAGCGTTGCAGTGCTGGCTGAAGGCGGCGGGCCTGAGCGGAGGCAGCGGCCCGGTTTTCCGCGCCGTTGATCGCTGGGGCCACGTGTCGCCGACGGCCCTCCATCCGAGAAGCATTGCAAAGATCCTAGAGGCGGCAGTGAAACGCGCACATCTTGGCAAGCACGTTTCACCACACAGTCTGCGATCGGGATTCTGCACGACCGCTGCGGTTGTTGGATGGTGCGGTGAGCGGCAGATCGCCAGAACTACAGGCCATCGATCGACGGTGCTGCGCCGCTACATTCGCGATGTGAATCTGTTCGGGGACAGCGCGTCGGGGCGCCTGGGTTTGTAGCAGGGAAGCGACTTGATCGGGGCCTTGAATCGCAGGTTATGGGCCCTCAGTAGCAGGAGGGCCGAATGGTAGGGCATGCGTCGAATAGGAGTCATAATCTACGCAACCTATGCGTCGATTATGCTTGCTTTTTGCGTCGAATAGGGGGTAGATTCGACGCAGTTGGTGCGTAGAAAAAGAGCAGGGACCTATATCCACGAGCAAACCAGGTGGCCGCGATTCGGCTGGGACCACGCGCGTGTCGCTGCGCGCCTCGTCGATATCCGGCACCGGCAGGGGCGTCTCATCGGCCGTATGGAAGGCCTCGGCTTCCAGCTGCGGGCGGAAGCCGTCCTGAATACGCTGACCGAGGATGTCCTGAAATCGAGCGAGATCGAGGGCGAGACGCTCGATCGCGACCAGGTGCGCTCCTCGATCGCCCATCGCCTCGGGCTCGACATTGGCGGGCTGACACCGGCTGACCGGCATGTCGAGGGCGTGGTCGAGATGATACTGGACGCGACCCAGAATTACGCCGAAGCGCTGACCGCCCGACGCCTCTTCGCTTGGCACGCAGCATTGTTTCCTACCGGCCATAGCGGGATATCGAAAATCAGGGTAGGGGGCTGGCGCGATGACACCAAAGGGCCGATGCAGGTAGTTTCGGGTCCGATCGGCAAGGAGCGCGTTCACTACGAGGCCCCCTTGGCCGAGCGTCTGCGCGACGAGATGAGGAAATTCATAGAGTGGTTCGAGAAGGATAACTCGACCGATCTTGTCCTGAAGGCTGGGGTTGCGCATCTCTGGTTTGTAACCATTCATCCGTTCGATGATGGCAACGGACGTATCGCACGCGCCATCGCGGACATGGTGCTCGCCCGTTCCGAAGAGACCTCGCAGCGCTTTTACAGCATGTCGACGCAGATCCGGCAGGAGCGCAAGACGTATTACGAGATTCTCGAAGCGACGCAGAAGGGCGATCTCGACATCACGCGCTGGCTCGAATGGTTCCTCGACCGCCTCGGCTGCGCTTTCGAGCAGGCCGAAACGATCCTGGCGGCCGTCCTCGGCAAGGCGCGTTTTTGGGACCGCTTTGCGAAGGCGGAATTCAACCCGCGGCAACGCAATATCGTTAACCAGTTGCTCAACGGCTTCGAGGGCAAGCTGACGTCATCGAAATGGGCGAAGCTTGCCAAATGCTCCCACGACACCGCGCTGCGCGACATCGAGGACTTGATAAAAAAGAAGGTGCTCGTGAAGGATGCCGGCGGCGGAAGGAGCACGTCCTACTCGCTGACAGCCTTAAGTAGCCTTGCCTTTCAGGAGTAGCACGAAGAGTTCACTCGTCTGCCAGCCTGCTGTTGGACCCGGCCTGTGGTTATCCTCGCTGTTCGGGGTGTTTGGTTTGGTTGGTCGGCTGATCCGGCATCAGCAAGCCAGGCCCCGTCTGAGTACGAGTTTCGCGATGTTGCGCGATGGTCGATGTGCAGGAGGTGTGCCGAGAAAATGAAGGAGAATCAGACGGAAGGGAGTCGCAGAGGGAGGACGGGCCTGATTCACCGGTCATGGTCTCCTGCCTTCTTTTGTTTTCCTTGTGATCCTTTGCGTCCAAACAGCCATGACTCCGAACCATATGAAACCCTCTGCAAGATCATGGATGACCATCAGTAGCGCACCGCAGACCGCGACCCAGATTGCCGTGCCAGGGTACTTGCACCAGTGCATTCCGATTGCACAACCGATGAGCAGGATAGATAAGCTGTACACGAATATCAGCACGGGGTTTGCTAACTGCACTTTCATTTGCATTTTTCACCCACCGATTATTTGGCCAGGATTTCCTGGTTGTTGAGACAGCGTTTAGCAGTGAAGACGTAGAAGTGGATGCCCGACACGAGAACCATCTGTGCCAGAGCTTCCGTTGCAGATAGAGGCACAGCGTGCTCTCTCCGAAAGAATCTTCGATTGCGGGCAGAAGCAATCGTGGACGGGCGGAGGACACGGCGAGGGAAGCGGCAGGGCATTGGCATCGTTTATGCCAATGCCCCAACGTTGGTCATTTGAAGAGTTCAGAGAGCTAGTCTTCCCTGGGTTCCGGAAACGGAATCACTTTTGCCGAGTTCCGCTCTGACTCCTCTGGGCGAAGTAGCCATTCCGGGCAATCAAGAACGTTCGCGTTCAGATCGGAATAGCCCAATGGCGATCCGGCCACGAACCAGGACGGGGGCAGGAGCACGAGGTTTCCTGCGTGGACTTGAAGCCCCTCGAATTGCGAGGACAGGAAGCGGAGACGCCGATTTGGATATCGGAAGAGGAAAGACGTTGCTGAATCGTCCTGGAACTTGAGTGTGTCGGTCCAGATATCCCACCGATCGGAGCAAACCTCACAAAGCGAGTCCTGCCCGGCTTCGTGGCTTACTTCGAGGAGGACCAGGTTGGATGCGCGCCCAGTCTCCACGCCCCAATTGCAGTCGGGATATTTGAACATCCACCCGACGATGTCTGCGGGATCGCACGATGGAGCCGCAAGGCACGAGCGAGTCAGGCTGGCGAACTTGCTGTGCGCGGAGATCGGCACCATCTGCCATTGCTCCAGGACGGCGCGGGCAAGAGCCTTGGGCAGCATCGAGGTATCGATGTTGTTGTCGTCGGTCGAACCCGGCAATCCAGTCGGAACAGAAAAGCGTTTGTACATTTGAAGGTTCTTCATTCATTTCTCCAAAAGAAAAACCAGCCGCCGACTCGCAGTGAATTGCGCGTCGGCGGCTGGTTTTTGTGATTTATGGGTTGAGGGTGTACCGATTCGGCCGGGTGGACGTCGGAGAGGATCCGATGCCTCCGGCAGGGCCGTCATGCTTCAAGATCGGGCCGCGTACACCATTGCGGCTGATTGTGAAGCCCAGGAACTTTGAAAGGCCGCCGCCGAAAAAAACTTGCGCGGATGCTAAAGAAACGTTCTGCTGGCATTTCGAAATGACCCTGGTCTGGAGCACTATTGATATGTGGGCAGCAATGAGTCCAACTCGATGGAACGATTGCGGATGGCCGCCGATGCGGGGGCGCGCGACCAGGCATCCGCAGTCAATCTGGACTCATGCACTCCGGAAATCCAGGCGGAAAGCGGCCCTCCAGGCGTCCGCAAGGGATCCGATCGTCGTGCCGCGATCCGGGAGCTGGAGCAGCTGCGGCGCTGCGGCTTCGATCTCTCGAAGCTCGAGCCGTTCGTCTCGGCCGACGTCGTCGGATTGTTTCTCGATGTGAATCCGGCCTGTGTGGTCCGCGATGCGGCCGCCGGTCTGATTCCGGCGTACCCGTTACGCGTCAATGGACACCGAACCCATTGGCGTTTTCTCCTTTCCGAGGTGCAGGCGTCGATGCTCGCCCGTCGAGGGAAGGACACGCCCTCCAATGTGCGTACTCAGGCAACTCGAGAACGAAGACTAGCGGTCAGAAGGCCGCGGGTTCAGTAGGATCGGACTGCGTTCGAAGCTTTGACAGGGGCAAGAACCGATGCAAGACGCTGATCAAAAGAAGCCGGAAGCCAAGATCTCCGTTGTCAAGAACGGCAGTGGCGAGCTGTGCTATGTCATTCGCTATTGGGAGACGCTGCAGGACGGTCAGCGCATTCGGCGCAAGAGGCACATCGGCAAGCTCAGCTCGATGACTCTCGAGGAGGCCAGGAAGATCGCAAAGCCCTGGATGCTCTCGGCCAAGGTGAGCGGTACCGAACCGATGGCGGTCCAGACCATGGGCGATTTAATTGCGCACTTCCGCGCGATCGAGTTGTCCAAGGTACTCGAGAAAGAAGGCGACCACTTCAATCCCGACGAGCGGGCCTGGTCGACAGCGGATCGCTATGAGTACGTTTTGCAGGCCTGGATCGAGCCTCGTTGGGCCGATGTGGGGCTCGACGAGTTTGTCTCCGGCGAGGTTGAAGTCTGGCTACATTCTCTGGTCAAGAAACCAAAGCGCGCGACCGAGTCCGGGCCCAAGCCCGCCGATGCCGCCGATCTCGATCCGCTCGCTCCCGGCACCAAGTTCAAGATCCGCAGCCTGATGAGCGTGCTGTTCAATCACGCGCGACGGTGGAATCTGTTCGCCGCCAATCCGATTTCCGGACCGGATCGCAAGGCAGGCGTACGACAGACCTCGAAGCGGGAGACCGCGCCGGACATTCTCGAGATCGATGAGATGCGGAGCATTCGTGCAGATCTTGCCGCGCGCGAGTGTGCCCTGGTCTCGGTCGACATGATCACCGGGATCCGGCGCGGCGAACTCGCCGGGCTGAAGTGGAAGGATATCGATTTTGCGAACCTTCTCATCAACGTTGTTCGCTCCGTCGTCGATCAGCGGACGGGCAAGTGCAAGACCGAAGCCTCGGCCAAGCCCGTCCCTATCGATGAATACACGGCCGAGGATCTGCTGGCCTGGTATCGGTTGACGCCCTACAAGGCGCCCGATGACTGGGTCTTCGCCTCTGATGATCCGCGTCTCGGCGAGATGCGGGGCAAGCAGCCTCTCTGGCTCTCGAAGATCATGCAGTATCACATCCAGCCGCTGGTGAAGAGACTTGGCATCGACAAGCGCGTGTCGTGGAAGACATTTCGCAGCACGTTCACTTCGCTCCTCACGGCCAACAAAGAAAACGTCAAGGTGGTGCAGGAGCTGCTGCGCCATTCCAGTTCGAAGATCACGATGGACATCTATGCGCAGGCCGAGATGAAGGACAAGCGGCGTGCGCAGCTGCGGATTGTGAAGGGACTCAGAAAGCCGGACACGGCGAAGAAGCGGGGCGCTCGAGGAGAGGGGGCGGGGTCGAATGCGGCGAGTGCGTAGTTGCGAGGTGGTCCCGGAGTGGTCCCGACGCGCCTCAAAAACAGGGCGTCAATTTCTGTAAGTGATTTATTTTGATTGGCGTCCCCGACGGG
>CAWENG010000005.1:232500-813238 GCA_963810515.1 uncultured Acidobacteriaceae bacterium | reverse complement strand
GGCCCACTTCATCCGCATCTCTTCCAATTCGCGGCGCAGGCGCTTCATCTCGTTCTTCTTGTGCTGCCAGCTTCGCGCGAAGCCCGTCGGAAAGATCGCCATCGGCCGAAATACCGCCACCTGCGAAGTAAACTGCGCGAGCTCAAAGTCGCGCCGGAAAGTATCGAGCGAACCCATTCCGCTGATGGCCTCAATGCGCCGCACGCCCGACGACACCGACTCCTCGCTGGTCAGCTTCAGCAATCCGATCTCGCCCGTTGCCGCGGTGTGCGTTCCGCCGCAGAGCTCGGTCGAGAAACCATCCGAGAGCTTCACCACGCGCACCTTGTCGCCGTACTTCTCGCCGAACAGCGCCATGGCATGGTACTCGTTCACGGCCACGTCGATTGGCACGTCTTCGAGCGTCTCCACCTTCGCGTTGGCCAGCACCTCGCGGTTCACAATGTCCTCGATCTCAGCCAACTCTTCGTCGGCCACCTGCGCAAAATGCGAAAAATCGAAGCGCAGCCGGTCCGGGTGCACCGCCGATCCCGCCTGCTTCACGTGCGTGCCCAGCACCTGGCGCAACGCCGCGTGCAGCAGATGCGTACCGGTATGGTTGCGCTTGATGGCGTTGCGGCGTTCGCTGTCCACCTTCGCATTGACGACATCGCCGACCACAATCTTGGTCTTGGGCAATACGCGAATGGCTCTGACCCCTTGAACCGGCATCAATGCAGTCCTGAACTTCGGCGATGGTCAAGTTCCAATCCGGCGAAGTTAACCAACCGGTATCACCGACTTGGCCGCCAGCCTGAGCATAGTAAGGCGTTCGGTCGAGCACGATCCAACACAGCTGGTTCGGAAGCGCTTCGAACATCGGCTGCCCTTCCGCAGTGAGAATAGCAAGAACCCTGGAGCCCTCCACCTGATCGTCTCTATAGCCCACAAATTCATGCCTGAATATGGCAGGATATCTCTGGTCGTCTTGCAGACCGATAGCGACGGTTCGATAGGGGTTTCTCCCGGATTGGATTGCTTGATAATAGGGGCTCGCCGTCTTCTGGCTGCCGCCCTTCCAACTCGCCCTCGCCCGCGCCTGCTCCTCCGCCTTCGCGCGTTCAAAGCTTTCTTCGTCGAACCTCGCCCAGCGTCACGGCAAGCGTCCTGAATGAAGTCCTTGGGCAGGCCAAAAGTTTCGTACAAGAAAAATGCATCCGCGCCGCTAAGTTGCCTTGGGCCGTGGAATATCGCATTATATTCAGCCTCGAATTCCTTCGCTTCCTGAGGCCCCAAGGAATTCGTAATGATTTCTTTGTATGGCGCCAGATCTCCCTTTCTAAGATCAAAAAGATCACGAGCACGGCCCAGTTCCGCAGAGATATGAGTCATCAATAGGAGAGGCGATCCGGAAGCCAGATCGATGCCCGCGCGAGCGAAAGACGAAGCCTGCTTCCCGGTCGGCGTAATAGCAAGTTTTCCTTCCTTTGCAAGCTCTAATAGCTTGCTCTCATACTTTTGCAGCACACCTTTCGCGCGAATGGCATTTTCGTTTAGGCAATCCTGTAATCGTGCCGAACCCAATGAAAGTACTCTTGCGAACTGTTTTTCTTCGGATTCGACAATCTTCGCTACGCGATCCGCCGAATCCGCCAGCTCCGGATAAGCACCCTGCATCAGATCGCGAACGGCGTAGACCATCTCAAACAGGAACGGCTTTTCCTGCCCCAGCAAACGTCCATGCCGAATTGCACGCCGGAGAATCTTGCGCAGCACGTACCCGCGTCCCTCGTTCGACGGCACCACGCCGTCGTTGATCAAAAACGTCGCCGCGCGTGCATGGTCGGCAATGATGCGCAGGCTGGCGTTGCCGGTCAAGTTTTGTATTGCCTCAGGGGCTAAAGCCCCATCATTTTTTTGTGCGCTCTCGGCACGACTAAAGTCGTGCCCTTTCAAAGCATCGCTTTGGACAGCAGGGGCTAAAGCCTCGCCGTTTTTTGCGGGGTTTTCGGCACGACTAAAGTCGTGCCCTGACACAGACCCGGATGGCGAAGAGCCTGTTGACTTGCTGACTTGGTGACTTTCTAATCCCGTTGGTCCGCCATCCAGGCTCTGCTTGGGCGGGGTCGCTGACTCGCTGACTTGCTGGCCCGCCGACTTGCCCTTCGCTAGCTCCGTTAACCCCGCTAACTCCGCTGCTCTCTCAATCAGCGGCGTGAACAAATCCGTCTCGAAGTTGGAAACTTTGTCTTGCAGCACCGCCGCCACGCGCTCCAAACCCATCCCCGTATCGACGCATGGGGCGGGCAGCGGGGTGAGCTTGTAGGTTGTCTTGCCCTCGGCGTCGGTCGCAGCCGAGCGGTCAAACTGCATGAAGACCAGGTTCCAGATCTCGACGTAGCGGGCCTCGTCTTTTCCAAACGGCAGATCCACGCCGGGAGTCTCTGCGGCCTCGATGCCCATGTCATAGAAGATCTCCGAACACGGTCCGCAGGGCCCGGTCTCGCCCATCTGCCAGAAGTTGTCTTTGAGGCCGTATTGAAAGATGCGGTCCTTTTGGACGCCCGTCTCGATCCAGTACTGCGCCGCCTCGTCATCGCGCGGGACATTCCACCCCGGCGCGTCGGCTCCTTCGAAAATCGTCACGTAAAGCCGGTCCTTGGGAATGCCCATCCACTCCGGGCTGGTGACCAGTTCCCAGGCAAACTTGATGGCGTCACGCTTGAAGTAGTCGCCGAACGAGAAGTTGCCCAGCATCTCGAAGAACGTGTGATGCCTTCGCGTAAAGCCCACATTTTCAAGATCGTTGTGCTTGCCGCCGGCGCGCACGCACTTTTGCGAAGTGGTCGCGCGCTTGTAGTCGCGCCTCTCCGCGCCCAGAAAGAGGTCTTTGAACTGGTTCATGCCCGCGTTGGTGAACAGCAGCGTGGGGTCGTTCAAAGGCACCAGCGAAGAAGAGTGCACACGGCGGTGCCCCTTCGACTCAAAAAAGCTTAGAAACAGCTCGCGTATCTCGTTTCCCGAGCGATATTGCATGGCTCTTCCAGTGTAATTGGCGGCGGAGGCTATGATAGGCGGGGCGCGGCCTTTCGCCGCAGCTTTCGAGCGCGGCTGGCCTCACCGCTTGTCTCATAATTGTTCTTTCGGAGTTTGCAGTTAATTTTTCCCTTCCGGCGCATACTGTTCCCATAAGTCTCGATCATGTCCACGCGGCGGCTCGCACCCGTTGCCGTCTCATTTCTCGATCCTGAATAACGCCGGTTGACATATCGTCCGATAAGTTCTTCTTTTTCAAATATGGCGGGATAAACCGTATCCGTAACTCCTTTGTTTTGAAATATGGAGATATGAGATATAGGGAGGGGGGGGAATACATGTCGTGGGGTATAGACCGGCCGGACGCCCCGACATTTTAGACCGGGAGCATCTCCGGCACTGCAAGCTACAGGGCCAGAGATACTTCACTCCTCGTCGTGCGGCTCGGCGTCGAGGTTGTCGAGCGCGGCGAGCGAATCGTCGGACACGTCCCACTGGCGCAGAATTTTGTAGATCGTTCCCGTCGAGAACCCCGCCGCAACCAGCCGCCGCATCGCGCGCGCGGTCTCCTTTTCGTTCCTGGGCTTCGAGATGCGCTTGCGTTCCAGATGCTCGCGGGCAAGTGTCTCTTCGTTGGCCTGGCCATAACGCGATTCAAGGGTCTCGGCGATGAGATCGGCGCTAACGCCCTTCTGCTGCAAATCCTGCCGTACCCGCCGCTGCCCCAGCTTCTCGTTCTCCTGGCGCAGCCGGGCGTATGTCTCGGCAAAAGATCGATCGTCGACGTAGCCGTGCTCTTTGAGCCGTGCAACGACGGTCGCAACAGCCGCCTCGCCCCGCGCGCCCGGCTCTGCCCGCGAGCTCATCAGCCGCCGCAACTCGGCTTCAGATCGCATCTGCCGCCCCAGCGCCTTCACCGCGTAGTCGTACAGCCCGGCCTCGTTGAGCGGGGCTTTCACTTTCGCCGATTTGCGCGGGAATCCCATGGAACTTACTCCAGCGGAATCAGCAGGCGAAAGGATCTATTCCGCCGCCAGCGATAATGCTCGAAATCGCTATCGAGCGTGAGAATATCACCGGTGTCGAGTTCATCGGCCATCTGGACGAGGCAGGCGTCGGCAAAGCTGGCAGGGAGATCTCTGTATTTCTCAAGAAGAGCCCGGACCTTTCCCGCAGAGCGGGCCAATTGGAATCGGATTTCCAACGCCCCGTTTTCGATGGTTGCCAGAATATCTGCTGCAGCTCCGTGAACATGGCGCAGCATATAGAAGCTCTCTGAGACCACCGCTTCGCAAGTTACGGCTGGCTGCTCCATAGCATCGAGCACATGCAGACACTGGGAGTGGCGCCGATCGCTCCTGTTGTAGAGGGCAACGATAAAGCTGGTGTCTACCAGAACCGGTTTCAACGCCGAGTGCCCCGCTTGCTACGATCGCGGCCAAATCCTTCCATATATTTCGCGTTGGTCGAGAGGTCCGGAATACCGGTGTCGTACTTGCCCACCCCGATCCACTTTCGGCGCGGCAAGGCTGAGTGGTGGCTGACAACGATCTGAATGCCCTCGCGCACAAGATCGGAGACACTCCTCCCCTGTTGCCGCGCTGCGTTCTCCAGCGCCGCCTTCGTCTCTTCGTCCAGTCGCGTTTGAACTACTGCTCCCATAGCGTCATTGTACTACGACTTTCAAGATTTGTATTACAAGTTTGACCGGTTTCTCGGATATGGATCGAAATGCCAGCTGCCCTCTTCTGTCTTTCCTGTTCCCTACTCCCTATTCCCTGCGTTTCCTGTCCATTGGTCCACCCAGTCGTTCACCGTCTTCCACCAGAGCTGCGAGTTCTGCGGCTTCAGCACCCAGTGGCCTTCGTCGGGAAAATACAGCATCTTGCTCGGCACGCCGAGCATTTGCAGTGTGTCAAAGAGCTGGAACCCCTCGCTCACGTCGAGCCGGTAATCGAGCTGCCCGTGAACCACCAGCGTCGGCGTCTTGAAGTTCTTCGCATAGAGCGACGGCGACCATTTGCGGTAGGGATTCTCGCTGTCCGGCTTGCCGTAGTAGTCCCACGGATGGCCTTTGAACTCCCAGATGTTGAACCAGTCCTCTTCCGTCGTTCCGAACGCCGACTCGGTGTCGAACATGCCGTCGTGCGACACGATGCACTTGAAGCGGTTGGTATGGCCCAGCACCCAGTTGGCCATGTAGCCGCCGTAGCTCGCGCCCAGCGCGCACTCGCGGTCCTTGTCGATGAAGGGGTAATGCTGCTCGGCGTAGTCGAGGCCGGTCCATCAGATCGGTGAAAGGCTTGCCGCCCCAGTCGCCGTTCACGCCGTCTACGATCGCCTGCCCGTAGCCGGTCGATCCGCGGGATTGATCATCACCACGACGTAGCCGTTCGCGGCAAAGAGCTCGGCGTTCCAGCGATAGCTCCAGTCATCGCCCCACGCGCCCTGCGGCCCGCCGTGAATGAGGAACTTGACCGGATACTTCTTCGCCGCATCGAACCCCGGCGGACGGATGAGGAAGCCTTGGAGCTTCGTACCGTCTGCCGCAGTGAACCAGAAGGATTCCATCTTGGGCAGGTCGAGTTGGGCGAGCAGTGCATCGTTGAGATGAGTGACATTTCCAACTGGAGAGTCATCATAAGAATCGACTCCAGGCTGATCAGTTACATCTTCCGGAGTATCGCCAATGCTAACTACAGCAACCTCCGGCGGTTGGTCAACTCTCATCATCGTCGCAATGACAGCGAGGATACCCCCTTTTTCAACCATCCCAGGACGATCAGGTCGGGCCAGCAGGTGCAGATCGCTGAACTCTCCCGCACGTGTAATTTGTGCTGCATATTCATAGAGTGGAGATGCTATATAAATGTTCGCTTCGCCGCGTACTTCGCTCACGAACGCGATTTGTTGTGAACTTGCTCCCCACGCAAACTCATCTACCCAGTTGTCAAATCTCGGCAGTAGATCCTTCTCGGTCTTCGCCTCGCGGTCGTAGAGCGTCAAGCGAAATCTATCGCTCTCATACCCCGCCCGCGCCTGGCTCCGCCACGCCAGCCACTTCCCGTCGGGCGAGTAGGCAGGCGAGAAGTTGCCGCCCTCGGACGTGCTCACCTTCACCGGCTTCGCCGCGGGATCGGTCAAATCGAGCGTGAAAATTTTGGCGCTGATGCTGATGGCCGGGACAGGATCGGTGTTCTCGGTGAACGCTAGCTCCTTGGAGTCGGGCGCGAAATCGCAGCCGCAGCCACTGCCCTCGAGCGAAAACGGTGGAACGTCGTCGATGTCGCCGGGATTTAAATCGCGCATCGCACCCGACTCGACCGAAACCAGAAACAGATGCGACCTCTTGTCGCCCGTGAAATGGTCCCAATGGCGATAGAGCAGGTGAGTAAAAACCTGCGCCTTTACCTTGCTCGCCGCCAGCGCCGCGTCCCGATCCGTATTGCACTTGTTCCCGGTATCGAAGTCCGCCGTTGTGATCGCTGGACAGTCTGGATAAACTCCAGAAGTAAAAAGCACGGAGTGCCCATCCGGCGACCATTTGGCGTTATCGGCCTCCGTCGCAATCGCCGTCAACTTCCTGGCATTGCTCGCCGCGCCGGTGGTTGGATCGAAATCGGCCAGCCAGATTTGTTGCCCGCCCTCCCGGCCGGAAAGAAAGAGCACGAGGTGCCCGTTCGGAGCAAACTGAAGTCCGCCGTCGCCGGGCCGGCTCACCGCCAGCTTGATCGGAGCTGGATTCTCGTTCGCCTGGCCCGCAATTGCCTGCAACCACAACTCCGTTGTTTTGGTGTTTTGGATGAGGTCTACAGTCGTAACGGCATAGCCCAGCCACTTGCCGTCACGCGAGACCGCAGTATTGCCCAGCCGCTTCATCTGCATCATGTCCTCAAAAGTCATCGGCCGCTTGGGCTGAGTGCGTTGCGACGCGGATTGCGCGATACAGAGCGGGAAAAGCAGGAGCGCGGAGATAGTTACAGCGAACGTTCGTGCGATCCCAGGTCTCAAAATCGAGACCGGTGGCACCCCGGGTCGGTGGGAGGGAGAGATGCGCATGAGAACCCCTATGGCGCAGAGCCGATGCCGTCTCCACGCGAAGAAAAAGTGTACACCTCAAAGATGGGGAACAACGGATCACGGAACAGGATCAGAAAGCGCGAGGTCCGGCGGTTGTGTCGCCTGTCTCGATTACGCAAACAGGAGCCGGCCGCGTGTCCTACTTGTTCTCGTTGCCAATCAGCCGGAAAGTAATCGTCCCCCAGAAAAGCCGCGCGCGCATTTGCACGGGCAGATGGCGGTCGTCGTCGGTGTACCAGATCCAGATGTCGCCGCGGTTCTTCACCACGCCGGCATCGGCAGTAGGCTGCACGCGAATTGTCTTGAATGTTCCGAGGGTGGTCTTGATCTCTTCGCGGCTCTCCACCTTCATGGTCACCTGGACTGTGCGCATGGCGTCGACTACCGGAATCACGAAGTTGTGCCCCAGCACCATGGGCTGCGACGAAGCGTAGAACACTCCGGTCAGCAGATCGGTGAGGCACCCTCGCACCGGCGCTTCCAGATGCTTGGTCTGGCCGGTCACCTGGTTCTTCTCGTCGAGGATGGATTTGGAGCCGGCGTAATCGATCCCCAGCGTGGAATTGATCTGGCGCCGGCCCTCCACAGTCTGCTTGTCGAAGGCATAGGTGCATCCCTTCTCGCGGTCGAAGTCCGACTGGAACCGGTCGGCAACGTGGAACAGCATGTTGATGGCGCCAATCGTGTCGGCGGTCGCGGCAATGCGCTCGTGGTCGCCAACCGCCTCAAAGTGGATGACGGCCGTGCCCGCGGGAAACACGCGCCAATCCACGGCGTAGGTGAGGGTTTGCTTCTGTGGAAAGCTGAAACCTGCACGCGGCGGCGTGAGCGTGACAGGCTGCTGGCCGCGCGCTGTGGCGGCCACGGCAAGAATGCAAATGAGGGCGACTGCGTTCGCGCGTGTCTTCAATGTTCGGCACGGCTCCTTATCAATTGACCTGACCCTTGTTATTGGACTTCGTCGCATCAAAAAACGCTCACTGGGCCCGGTGCAGGAGTGCTTCCAGCGCCGGTCGCAGGTAGAGCAGGCTCAGGTACAGCAGTGCGGCCCCTAATGCAGCATTGTACTCGCGATGCTTCAAGTAAAGCGCGCAGGAGAAGCCGCCGGCCGTGGCGCGCGAACCAGCCGCGGAGTCCGGCGCCGAGCCCGCTTCGTCCTGGAATCGCGCCGCAGTCACACGCGGGATGAAGCGCGGCACGCGCCGGCAATAGTCGTCGAACCCGGCGAATGTGGTGCGCAAAAAACGCTCTTCCGATGCGATCACCGGTGCGTAGATCGCCGCGAATCCGCCCAGCAACAGCAACGCCACCGGCCAGCTCAGCAGCGCCAGCGCAAAGCCTGCGGCGATGAGCGATGACCCCAGATAAAGCGGGTTGCGCGTGTAGGCGTAAGGGCCGGTCACCGTGAGCTCGCGGTTCTTCTTCACGGTGCCCGATGCGGCAGCGCGCAGCGCCAGACCGGGCAGAACCAGCGCCAGGCTCCACGCAATCGCCGCCGGATGCGGGGCGCTCCGCGCCACTTCAACGAGAAAAACAGCCGCAGTCACAAAGCCCAGCGGCACGCGAATGCGCCTCGCCACCTTTTGCCACCACTGCCATTGCATGGAGCGGGCTTTTGGATTAGAGGAGTGCTCGATCATCCGGTGCGCACCTCCGCCAGCAATTCATCCGCGGCGCGCAGCACGTCATCCGGCGCGATGGTCAGCAGGCCGGGGTCGGGCGCCGTACGGCGCTTGTGGTCGCGGCGGCTGCCGGGGCTGCGCAGCACTTTGGCGCGGGTGCCGTAGGGTCCGTTGCGGCTGGGATCGGTGGGTCCGTAGATGCCGACCACCGGCCGGCCCAGCGCGCAGGCCAGGTGCAGCGGGCCCGTGTCGCCGGCGATGCAAAGGGCGACGCGGCGCGAGATTGCGATCAACTGCGGCAATGTCGTGGTGACGGGAACCGCCGCGCCGCCGGCCGTTATGGTTGCGGCCAGTTGCTCTTCGCCGGGACCGGAGTTCGCCAGCACGTGGAATCCGCGCTGCTTCAGTCCCTCGGCAACCGCGGCGTAGCGCTCGGACGGCCATCGCTTTGCGCCCCAGCCAGCGCCGGGGGCAAGCAGCGCGATGGGACGCGGTTCGCCAGCGAATGTCGCCGCAAGCCACGTGTCGCACCAGCTTTCGGCGCCGCGATCGACGGGCAGCAACGGCTCCGCGGGCGTCAGCGCATCGCCGGCCACGGCCGATGCCAGCTCCACATCCTGCTCGATCACGTGCGCGCCGCTCGTCCGCACGCGCTCGGTAAACAGCCATTGCGCGGGCCATTCGCGCGGCTTGGCCTCGCCAATGCGGCGCGGGCAGCCAGCCAGGCGCGCAATGGCAGCCGAGCGGATTGCGCCCTGCAGATCGACAACCGCGTCGTAGTTCGCTGCCCGCAGCTCGCGGCGCAACGCATTGACCTCGGCTGCGGTCCTCGCGGTCAGCGGACGCCGCTTCCACGCGCGCGTAGAAGCAATATGCAGCCGGTCAACAACCGGCATTGCGCTATCGCGGACCGGCATGCTTGGCCCCCGCGCAGAAAGCGCGGTAGCGGAATTGGCCGTTGCGCCCTGTCCCCTATTCCCTGTCCCCTGTTCCCTGATCCCTGCTCTTCGTTCGCTGACCCCTGACCCCTGACCCCTGATCCCTGGCGCAGCCAACAACGCCTGCCAGCGCGGGTCCACAACCCATCCAATCTGCCACGTGGGATGGGCAAGGCGCAGCGCCGTCACGGCCGGCAGCGCGTGCAGGATGTCGCCCATGGCGCCCAAGCGGACCACGAGCAGCCGAAAATTGGATTGTGTCCGCAAAGTTTAGTTCAATTTTCGCACAGGGGGAGAAATCAATGCGAAGCCGGCTCGAGGTTCGAAGGCCCTACGGTCTCCTCCCCAGCGATTTCCCGCTGGGCCACACACACTCGATTCCGTCCGCCGTTTTTTGCCGCATAGAGCGCCCGGTCGGCGGCAGCTAACAAAGCTTCGCGGGTGCAACACGATTCCGGTGTAGCCGTTGCCACACCTACGCTCACCGTGAGGTACGGAGCGACGGGCGATGTGGGATGCGGGATTTTGAGATCGGCGATTGCCTGCCGCACAGTGTCCGCAATGCGCTCCGCATCGGCGGACTTGGTTAAAGGAAGAATCATCGCGAACTCCTCGCCGCCACAACGCGCGGCCAGGTCCAATTTGCGCCTGCACAGCCGGGTCAGCTCGGCACCCACTGCCACCAGGCACTCATCGCCTTTCAAGTGGCCTTGTGTATCGTTGAGGGCCTTGAACTGATCGATATCGATACTCAGAAGCGATCCTACCGAATTCATTCTCAGTACGCGGGCGCATTCCAGATCGAGCATCTGGTCAAATACGCGCCTGTTGGCCAGTCCGGTCAGCGGATCGGTAGCCGACAGGACTGATAGTTTCTCATTGGCATGCAGCAGATCCGCGGTCTTCTTCGCAACCTCCTGCCTCAGCGCACTTTCTCTTTCTTGCCCCCCTAGAATGCGAAGAATGAGCACTCCCGCTGCGACGGATAGAGCGGCCAATACGCTCAGGCTGATAAACCACCATGTCAAGTACCACGGAGTCAAAATCCTGAATGTGAACTCCGCGCTGTGCCCGCTCCATACCCCATCGCTGCCACGTGCATCGACCTCCAGCCGGTATGCTCCTGGCGCCAGATTGGCGAATTGCAATTCCCTTTGAGTCGTCTCCGTCCAGTTCGAAGTTGCGCCAACCAGCCGGTAGCGGAAGATGACTTCGCTCCCAGTCAGTGCATTCAGTGCGGCATACCTTGCAACGAGAGAGTCTGCATGGCTGCCAAAGGATGGATTGTGGAGTTCGGAGACATCCGTCTTTCCATTCAAAAGCCCGGTGAAAACAACCGTGAGCGGAGCATTAGGAGGTGCACGCCGGAGCGGCTTGAAACGCGAAAGTCCGCCGCTTGTTCCAATCCAAACAGTTCCGTCGGGCTCTTCAGCGAATGCATTCAGGTTGCAGTCGTCCCAGACCAGGCCGTCGTTCATGTCGTAGTGGCTCCAGCGGGAGCCATCCCAGACGTCTACGCCGCGCTCGGTGCCCGCCCACAACCGCCCCATATGGTCGAAGTCAAGGAAGTAAACAAGTCCGTCGCTGCCACGCCTCTGAACGCCCTTCTCGATTGCCACGCCGCCAGCTTGCCGTCGCACACGATCGATGCCGCCTCCATAGCTGTAGCCGACCCACACGACGCCATTCGGCCCCGCACCCAGCGAAAGCACTTCCGTATTGCTCAGTCCGTCGGCGCGCGTCTGGTTCTTCCACCCGCCTGCCGCCAATTCATACAGCCCGCCCGCGCCCCCGGCCCAAATCGTGCCGTCCGTGCCTTCGGTAACTGTCCACATCCGCGTTGACGGCAATTCTGTGATGCGAGTGAATCTCCTGTACGGAGGCATGGCCATAAAGAGGCCTTCCTCGGTGGCTGCCCAAAGCCGTTGTTCGCGATCGAAGCGCAAAGTGTACGCCACCCTGTCGGTAAGGCCCTGCCTCTCGCCAAACCACTCCGCATTGCCGGTTCGCGCATCGATGCGGGCCACGCCGCGCTCGGTAGTCCCTATCCAAATGTCCCCATTGGGCGACCTGCCCATGCTGTGCACTGCAAAACCATCCAGTCCCGCAACACTCTTGAACGACATACCGAATGGGCGCCGCTCTCCGCGAAACAAGCCCACTTGCGTGCCCACCAGGACCGACCCATCGTCCTGCGGGAGGATTCTGAATACAACGTCGCTTTTAAGACCGCTCTCGGCCGAGTAGCTCTGCCATTCCCTATACCCCACCCACTGCGCCAGCCCCCGGCCGCCCAATCCAATCCACAGGGAATGCTGTCTGTCCTCGAAGACCGAGTAGACCGTCCCGCGAAGCCCGGCCGACCGGTCGACCATCTTCCATTCATTCTTGTACCCAATCAGCAGACCCACTGGAGTTGTAAGTAGAATCCTTCCATCGTCATCCACTGCGGGAACTCCAGCGATGTTTTCCGGTGAAAAGGGCAGTTTTGGCCTCTGGAATTTGGCCTTGCCGGCGGGCCATTCAAAAACGCCCGCATCCCGCGCTCGCACCCAGAGATTTCCAGCGCCGTCTTTCAGGATGCCCTGCAGCTCCCGGTCCGGCAGCCCTCTCTCTCGTCCAAAAACCTGAGTGCCATGAGGGTCCATCCGGCAGAGTTGCTGCCCGCAGCCATACCACACGGCGTCGCCATCCACCAGAATCCCGTAGGCAGCCGGCCCGGATGTTCCCGCGGGCTGAGGAAATCTCCGCATGCCATATTGATCCCGCCCAGGCTGGGAATACAGTTCCACAAGCCCGGCGTCGGTGCCAAGATAGGTGTGGCCTTTCCCGTCCGATTCGATGCCCTGAGCCCAGGAGATGGTGTTGAAATCGGCGGCTAGCTTCTCAAAGTGGCTGCCCGAAAGACGGTAGAGTCCAACGTCTCCACCGGTAAGAAGAGACCCATCGGGTGCTTCGCCAAACGCCATGCCGAAATTCGACGGAAGCCCCTGGTCCGCTGCAAAGGCTTCAAAGCGATCTCCGTCGTATCGGAATATGCCGTCTTCGGTGCTCACCCAAAGAAAGCCGGCGCGGTCCTGGTAGATTCGCAGGATCGCGAGGTTGTTCAGCCCTTGCGCGGTTCCAAGGCTGCGGAAACTGTATTCTTGCGCGCACAGCACCCCACCTGTTAGCGTCAGCAGGGCAAGAGCGAACGAAAACGCTTCACGGAGCGCCATGTGAGGTAATCGGCACATCCGGCTTGATCCTTTTAACAAAGATCGTCTCGCCGACAATCCAGCTTCAGATGGATCGCCGGCAAATTGTAAGTTGACTTAATTGACAATGATACGCCATTTCATGATCTGAGGGGCTCATTGGGCTACGAGGGGTCTGTGATTCAGGTAATCTCCGAGTGGCTGGCAAACCGGGACTCGGGTCAGATGATGATGAATCGCCAATCCCGGCGCGCCGGGGCTCGCTCAGGATGGCAGCGAGGGTTCCCGATCAGGTGTAATCCGTCAGTGGGGGCCTACGAATGCTTGAGCAGTTCCTTGTGCACCAGTTCGCAAAGCTTCATCGTCAGAGGATTACTCATTTCGTAGTAGGCAAACTGGCCATCCTTTTGGCGTGTAATAATGCCTGCCGACGCTAGAAGCGACAAATGCTTCGAGACATTCGATTGCGTCGCACCGGTCGCGGCCACAATCTCACCAACTGCCAGTGGTCTTTGACAGAGCGCCTGCAGAATCTTCAGGCGCATGGGCTCGCCGAGCAGGCGGAATTGCCCCGCCACTTTCTTCAACTCGGCATCAGTCAGATCGCGCGCCGTTTTTGCCCTTGACATATATCACCAGATGGTCATATATTCACATATAGCCATGATTGAAGTCAAGTCGAAAACTATCTGTCCTGCCGCCCTCGCGGCGTCTCTCGGCGCCGGCGAGCCCCATGAGTTGCTCGATGTCCGCACCCCTCCAGAGTATGCCAGCGCGCATGTTCCCGGCGTAAAGTTGACGCCGCTTGGCGATCTCAAGGTTGAGGCCTATCTCGCGCGGCACGCGCCGGGCACGCCCATCTACGTCTTCTGCCATGGAGGCGAACGGGCAATTAAGGCCATCGAGCAGCTCGAGCGCGCCGGATGTGACGACGGCGTGCTGGTCGAGGGCGGCACGCAGGCCTGGATCGCCGCCGAGCTTCCGGTTCACCGCAGCGACCGCAAAGTCCTCCCACTCATACGGCAGGTTCAAATTGCCGTCGGCTCGCTCTTGATTGCAGGCACGAGTCTTGCGCTCGCCGTGAACCTCTGGTTCGCAATTGTGCCGCTTTTCCTCGGTTGCGGACTTGTCTTCGCCGGTATCACCGGCACCTGCGGGATGGCCTTGATGCTCGCCAGGATGCCCTGGAACCGAGGGCAGGGGAGTTGTACACTTTGCGGTGCTCCCGAGTAAGCGATGAAGACTGAACGTAGAATCGTTATTGTCGGCGGCGTAGCAGGCGGGGCCTCTGCCGCTGCCCGGGCGCGCCGCGTGGATGAATCCGCTGAGATCCGCGTCTTTGAGCGCGGTCCTTACATCTCTTTTGCCAATTGCGGCCTGCCCTACCACATCGCCGGCGAGATCGCGGATCGCTCGAAATTGCTGATCATGACACCGGAAAAGATGTGGCTTCGCTCGCGCGTCCACGTGCACGTGCACCACGAGGTGCTCTCCATCAACCGGGCGGCCAGGACAATTCGGGTCCGTCGCGGCGACGGCTCCGAAGAGGACTTCCCGTACGACAAGCTGATCCTGAGCCAGGGCGCGAAGCCCATCGTGCCGCCGATTCCCGGCGCAGACCTGGGCAATGTTTTCACCCTCCGCGACGTGCCCGACATGGATCGCATCATTGCGTTTGTCGATTCGCGCCGGCCGAAAACAGCCGCCGTCATCGGAGGCGGGTTTATCGGGCTCGAGATGGCTGAAGCATTTCATCGCCGCGGCATGCGGGTTACGGTGATTGAGAAACTGCCCCACATTCTGCCGCCGCTCGACCACGATATGGCCCTGCTGCTCGAGACGCGCGTCCGCGGCAGGAATTTCGCCATTCGAAACGGCACTGAAGCAAAATCGTTCATTCCCGATGGCGTAGAACTTGCCGATGGCACACTGGTTCCGGCGGAACTGATCCTGCTCAGCGTGGGCGTTCGCGCCGAAGTCGATCTGGCGAAGCGCGCCGGCCTTGAAATTGGCGTTACTGGCGGCGTCAGGGTGAACGCGCGCATGGAGTCCTCTGACCCCGACATCTACGCCGTTGGCGATGCCGCCGAAACCACTCATATGCTCACCGGCGCGCGCACGCGCATTCTCCTGGCCGGCCCGGCTAACCGCCAGGGCCGAATCGCCGGAGCCAATGCGGTGGGCGGGCACTTTGTGTATCCCGGCGCGCTGGGGACCTCAATTGTCCGTGTCCTCGATATGACTGCGGCGGTCACCGGCCTCAACAGCGCGCAGGCTGCCAAAGCCGGATTCAGCTTCTTCACCAGCGTAACGATTGACCCCAACCACGCGGGTTACTATCCCGGCGCGAAACCAATGAGGATCAAGATCGTTGCCGAAGAGGGAACCGGGCGCCTGCTGGGCGCGCAGATCGTGGGCGAAGACGGCGTGGACAAGCGTACAGACGTTTTTGCGACTGCGATTGCCGGCAAAATGACCGTCTTCGATCTCGAGAGCCTCGACCTGGCTTACTCGCCACCATTCGGCTCGGCAAACGATCCGGTGAATACCGCCGCATTCGTTGCCGCACACATCGTGCGCGGTGACGTCGAAACCATCTCGCCTGAAGATTGGAAGCCGAACGGCGAGTTCCTTCTCGATGTGCGCGACACGAAGGAAGTGAACGAATCGTGCTTGCTCCCGAATGCCGTGCATATTCCACTGGAAGAACTCCGTGACCGGATGGGGGAGCTGCCACGCGATCGCAGAATTCTCGTCTATTGCCAGAAAGGCCAGCGGGGCTATCTGGCCGCCTGCGCATTAAAGGGCAGCGGCTTCGACGAAGTCGCAAATCTCCGCGGCGGCTTCGCGCAGGCCATCCTCAACGGCTTCTGAAGCCGATTTGTGGCGTTGCAGCAGTGGCTGGCCGCATCTCGGGAGGTGGGCCGCCCACGCTCCGATCGTGACCGGCCGGCGTTCCGCGGCTCAGGCAAAATACAGTGCCGCCTCGGCCCAGGCGATGGCTTCCTGGTAGCAGCCAATCAGATTGCTTGCGCCAACCTTCAGCGTCTCTTCCAGATTGTCGCAAGCCGCCCAGTCGGCTTTTTCATACCGTTCCAGCCATTCGAGCAGGCCGCGCTCGGCAACTTGCTCGCCCTCGAGGGCTTTCAAAATCTCTTTGCGCAGGGGCAGCGAGGGCGTCAGTTCTTTCATGGGAATGCGCAGCATGGCAGGCAGCAGGCTCAGCAGCCCCAGCAGATACTGCTCCCTGCCATCCAGCGCCTTGTGAGCGGCGGCCAGCTCGCAGAATTGCCCCCGCACAAACGCCATGCGCAGCAATTCCGTGGTCTGCCCGGCATTTATCTCGCTGGTGATAGCCACCGTGGCCATGCGGCGAAAGGTCTCCTCTCCCACCGCAAGCAGCGCCGCCTGAATGCTGGTTACCTCCTGCTGCATCGCGCATATGGGCGAGTTGATCAGGCGCAGCAAACGATACGTCAGCGATGGGTCGCGCTTGACCAGTTCCGTGAGCTTGCGCAGGTTGAGCGATTCGTTCTGCAGTTGCCGCAAAATCTCCACCTGCGAAAGCCAGTTCGCAGGCACTCCGCGTTTCTCGATCAGCACCGGCCGGCAAAAGTAGAAGCCTTGCACCAGGGCAAATCCTTCGGCGCGCGCTCTCAGGAACTGTTTGTGTGTTTCCACTTTTTCGGCCACCAGCGCCACCGGCGCGCCCGTCAGCCGGCGCAGCAGCTCGCGTCGCTCTTCCGCATCGGTGGTGGAAAAATCCACCTTGATGTACGCGGCCGCTTCCGCCAAAGCCTCGATGCCTCTGCTCCATGTGAAGTGATCCAGCGCCAGCTTGTACCCTGCCGCCCGCAGGCTGCTGCAGGCCGAAATCAATTTCGGCGAGGGCTCGATGCCTTCCCGGATCTCCAGCACGGTTATTTTTGCGGGAAAAATCTGCACCAGGCTGCCGGTCAGCATTTCTGCATTGCAATTCACAAATGCCGGCAAGTTTGAGGTCAACTTTTCCAGCCCAAAAAGCATGGCGCTGTCGAGCATGTTGCGCGCGGCGAAGTCGCCATCGCCGCGGAACGCCGCCTCAGGCCCATTGCGAAAAAGCAGTTCGTACCCGTGCACTTTGCCCTGCAGGTTCAGGATCGGTTGCCGCGCCGCGTAGTGCATTCCGCATACCGGTTCAATTTCAGCAGGCTGGGCACAACCTTCAGCAAGCTCGGAACCTCCCGGCAATAGAAATGGGGTCGCCATGCATGCCCCTCCAAATCGTTTATCGGCTCGGCGCCTGTGATACTTGAAGACTGCGTCCGTTATTCTTGTAGAGAACATAATGAAGGACGGGCCTTTAGCGGTTCTCCAATTGGAGTAGAGCGAAGCCGCAAACCTTGCGGGGCGTTTTCCTTGAGAAAACGACCTGTTGCACGCCCCTTCAGGCTTCACAGGAATTGGAGAACCGCCGTAATCATGGTCACCAGCAAATCGCCGGTCACAATTTCGAGCCCGCCGCCTGTCCCCGTCAGGGAAACTGTCTATCGCATCCTGTTGATGATCAGCTTTTGTCATCTGCTGAACGACGCGGTGCAAACGACGGTCATGGCCTATTACCCCGTGTTGAAGAGCAACTTTCATCTCAGCTTCGCGCGTGTCGGCCTCATCACGCTCACAAACCAGACAACAGCGTCCATTCTTCAGCCCATCATTGGCATGTACACCGATCGCCGTCCGCGCCCTTTCTCCCTGGCAGCGGGCATGGCGGTCACCACGCTGGGACTGATCTCATGGTCTGTGGCGCAGGACTTCTACATGCTCCTGTTCTCGGCCGCCCTGATCGGGGTCGGGTCGGCCATTTTTCATCCGGAATCAAGCCGCGTGGCCCGCATGGCTTCCGGCGGCCAGCACGGCCTGGCCCAGTCCATCTTCCAGGTGGGAGGCAACGCCGGGGCTTCCATCGGGCCGTTGCTGACGGCCTTCATCGTCGTGCCACTGGGGCAGTCGAGCCTGCGCTATTTCTCGTTGCTCAGCTTGCTGGCCCTGCTCCTGTTGGTCGGGGTGGGCGCATGGTACAAGCGCCGCGGTCCGCTCAAGCCCAAAGCCGCTGCGGTACGCGCCGAGGGCTCTGACCTCGTCCTCTCCCGCCGCAAGGTCGCGTTTGCTATCACCATCCTGCTGGTGCTCATCTTCTCCAAGTACGTCTATATGTCGAGCCTGACCGTTTACTTCACCTTTTACCTGATCGGCAAATTCCACATGTCGGTGCAGGCTGCCCAGGTGCACCTGTTCCTGTTTCTGGGTGCGGTAGCGGCAGGCACATTGGCCGGTGGCCCTATCGGCGATCGCATCGGCCGCAAGTACGTCATATGGTGCTCCATCCTTGGCGTGCTGCCGTTCACGTTGGCCATGCCCTACGCGAATCTCTTCTGGACCACGGTACTCACCATCATTATCGGCCTTGTGCTGGCCTCGGCTTTTTCGGCAATTATTGTCTTTGCCCAGGAGCTGGTGCCCGGGCGTATCGGCATGATCTCCGGCTTGTTCTTCGGCTTCGCGTTCGGGATCGGCGGCCTAAGTGCGGCCATGCTGGGCAAGTTGGCCGACCTGCGGGGCATCGAATACGTTTACCACGTCTGGTCGTTCTTGCCCGTAATCGGGCTGTTGACGGCCTTCCTGCCTAATATGGAGCCGGTGCGGCGGCGGCGGCCCGGAACCACCCGTCCCTTACCGGCAGAGTGCGAATCCAACTCAGATTAGAGCGACTTAAGCAATGGTATAGGGCATTCTGATGGCGCGATGCACCGTCACACTATTTTCGAATTTGGTCTAGTGCGCCGCTGCTCACGCGCCCATTCTGCGCCCCCAGGCTACGATCGAACCAGGCTGCGCGCGTCATGACCGCAATCGCCATCCTGACTCTGCTCCTGCACCTGGCCTGGATTGTGCTCGTGATCTTCGGCGCGCTCTTTACGCGTGGCCGCCCCGCCTGGAGCGCCCTGCATATTCTCGCCCTGCTCTGGGGAATCGCCGTGGAAGCCGGCCCTTGGCCCTGCCCGCTCACCCTCGCGGAGCAATTCTTCGAAACACACGCCGGCCTCTCCGCTTATCGGGGCAGCTTTCTGCTCCACACCCTCGACGCCATCGTTTATCCCAATGTTCCAGGGTGGCTCGTCACTCTAAGCGGCGTAGCCGTCTGCGCCTTCAACCTCGGAATCTATGCGTGGCGCTTCCGCAAACATCTGCTTCACCGCCAGCCACGCTAGTTCCTGGTCCCTCAGTCGCTTAGTCCCTACTCCCTTGTTCCCTCGTTCCCTGTATTTAATGTCACAGGACGTTAACACTCCCGCTGTGATAGCATCCGGTTTTTGACTGGTGACGCGCGGCCGACGTCGCTCTGTGCGCTCCGCCCGCCGCCCCGAGACCATCCGCATGGATGACGAAGACGGCAGAACCGGACCCCGAGCCCGGCAACCCGGCCACTTAAGCGCCCCCGCGGGCGTCGCCGTACAATCCCTGCCCCTCGCCTCTTCCAGCGCCCAGGTTCCGCTGAACCTCCGCAAACTCGCACTGAAGCGGCTCCAAAGTAGCTGTACCCAGTGCTCCGTGCCCCATCCTTGCCCTTCTTTTCTGGCGCAAGAGTGGGAGGCCACGAAAGACGGGTACACCATTCATCGAACCGCTCAAAATCAAAGGAGAAACCCATGAAAACGTACCAGGGAAGTGAGATCCGCAACGTAGCTGTAGTGGGGCATGCGCACTGCGGCAAAACCACCCTCATCGCCGCGCTGCTGCATGCCGCCAAGATGACGCCCACGCAGGGCCGTGTGGAAGACGGCTCGGCCGCAACCGCCTACGACGAAGAGGAAGTAGCCCGCGGCATCACCATGCAGAACGCCGTCGCCTTTGCCGAGTGGCAGGGCACAAAAATCAACCTCGTCGACACGCCCGGCTTCCACATGTTCACGCACGAAGCCCGCGCCGCGCTCTTTCCCGTCGAATCCGCCCTTATCGTCGTCAACGCACAATCCGGCGTAGAGCCCGTCACCGAGCGCGTGTGGCGCTACGCCGAAGAGGCCAAAGTTCCTCGCATCGTCCTCGTCAATCAGATGGACAACCCCAAGGCCGGCGGCCAAGGTGGCCTGAGCGCCCTCATCGACGATCTGCAGGACCGCTGGAGCCGCAACTGTGTTGCCATCCAGTTGCCCATCTCCGACGCGCAGGGTTTTCATGGCGTGGTCGATCTCATCACCATGGAGGCCTACACCTACACTCCCGGCGGCGACGGCCGCGGCAAAGTCTCCGCTGAGATCCCCGCGTCTCTCGCTGCTGACGCCAAGGCGCGCCACGAAGCTCTCGTCGAGCTCGTCGCCGAAGGCAAAGACGAGCTGATGGAAGAGTTCTTCGACAAAGGCACGCTGGCGCCCGACCACCTTATCGCCGCGCTTCATGAAGCCATCCGCGAAGACCGCATCTTCCCGATCCTGTTCTCGAGCGGCCTCGCCAACATGGCCCTCGATCATCTCCTCGACTTCCTCAAGGTCTACGCGCCCTCGGCTGCCGAGCGCGCGCCCATCGCCGCCAAAGCCGCCGACGGTGCCGCGGCCGACGCCCCCGTCGTCACACGCAAGGTCGCCGACTCCGAGCCCGCCGCCGCCCTGGTCTTCAAGACCATGTCCGATCCCTTCGCCGGCCGCATCAGCTTCTTCAAAGTTGTCAGCGGCGTCATCAAAAACGACGCAACCCTCGAAAACTACACCCGCCGCGGCCAGGAAAAGCTCTCCCACCTCAGCGTCATGCAGGGCCGCAAACCCGTCGAAATCCCCGAGCTCCACGCCGGCGACATTGGCGCCGTAGGCAAGCTGCGCGACACCCTCACCGGCGACACTCTCGGGGCCAAAGGCTCCGAAATCCAGATCGCTCTCGCCGCGCTGCCCGAGCCCGCCATGACCTACGCCATCGAACCCAAGTCCCGCGCCGACGAGGATAAGCTCGCTCCCGCCATTCACAAGCTCATGGAAGAGGACCTGCTCATCCGCTTCTTCCGCGATCCGCAAACCAACGAATTCCTCATCGCCGGCGCCGGACAGCCCCATATCGAAGCCATCGTCAGCCGTCTCAAAAAGCGCTACCACGCCGAAGTCACGCTCAAAGCCCCCAAGGTTCCGTATCTTGAAACCATCCGCGCCAAAGGCGAGGCCCACGGCCGCCACAAAAAGCAGTCCGGCGGCCACGGCCAGTTCGGCGATTGCAAAATCCGCATGGAACCCCTGCCCCGCGGCTCCGGCTTCGTGTTCGCCTCGGAAGTCTTCGGCGGAGCCATTCCGCGCAACTTCATTCCCGCCATCGAGAAAGGCATCGTCGAGTCAGCCGCGCGCGGCTATCTCGCCGGCTTCCCGGTGGTCGATTTCAAGGCCGTCGTCTACGACGGCAGCTACCACGATGTCGACTCCAACGAGCTCTCGTTCAAGACTGCCGGCCGTCTGGCCTTCCGCAACGGCATGGAGCAATGCAAGCCCTGTCTGCTTGAGCCCATCATGAAGGTCGAAATCGAGGCTCCCGATGAGTTTGCCGGAACCCTCATGGGCGACCTCAACTCCCGCCGCGGACGCGTGCAGGGCATGGAAACCAAGGGCCGCACCACCGTCATCAAGTCTGAGGTTCCCATGGCCGAGATGCTCACCTACGGCACCCTGCTGACCTCGATGACGCAGGGAAAGGGCAGCTACCGCATGGAAATGGACCACTACGACTTCGTCCCGCAACTGGTCGCCGAAAAAATCCTCGCCAACGCGAAGCGGCCAGTCGACGAAGAGGAAGAGTAAAAATGGGGAAAGTGTCCGGCCCAAGCCAAGCAAAGGATCGGAGGCGTCATGGAGACGCCTGGCATTTGGAACCTAAGTGTTCTTAATTGGGAGTGATGTATTGCATTCCAGCAAGCGACTCTCGATGCTCGGCACGCTATTCGTGCTGCTCGGATTGACTGTCTCCCTCGTTGGACCGTTCATGAGCGGTTCTCCCGCCCTCGCCGTTGGGTTCCTTCTTATCGTCCTTGGAATTCCGGTTCTTTTAGCGGCGGGGCGCATGCGCTCAAGGGAACGGAACGGTGAATCTGTCAGGCTAGAAAAGGACATGCCACAGTCGCGAGAACCGGCAAACAAAGATGTCTCTTTCGCTGGAAGTGCTTCAACTTCATTGCGAATCGGAACAAGCATGAACGACTTGGGTGCAACATCTTCAAGCTTGGCGAGTTATACAGATGGGGAGCAGATAAAAATCGCCGGGATGGTCTTCTGGAATGTCGTCCAGGTCGGGGCGAAACGCAGCGGGCTGGCAAACAACCCGACCCCCCGAGCCAAGGATCTTGCTCTGGGGATCGCCTTTGGCGCAGCAGGCGTACTGGCCAGTCATATGCTGGATAGGGACGAACCTGCGTATTGCACCTGCGCCGTCGGCATTCTTGCGGTTGGGGAACACCGGGTATTTCTGCTCAAGCTTGGCAGGGTCGGAATGATTGGAGAATCAGCGGCCAATGCTTCATTGCCTTCGGAATTGATGGGTAGCATTCCGACCAGCTTTTCCCCGACTGAGGTTGCAGCCTTCCGACCGTTGAGTGTCTCAGCCGACGGTCAGGAACTTCGAGTGCACCTCTTGGGCGAGCCACGTTCAACCCTCGACACGGCTTTTTGTAGTGACGGGAGCTGCTTGTCTGTCCGCACAGGGGATCCCTTCAAGGCCCGTTCGATTGCGACCGCAATTGAGGAATTCTCTTCCTATCCGCTGCCGGAGCAGGTCATATCGTCCCTACTCGTTGCAGACTCACCTTCCTTTAGCCAGCGGGAGCAGAGCGCCTTCGCGGAAATCGATTACTTCCAGTCTTTCGTTCCCGTCTACAGACACCAGAAGAAGGAAGTTCGCCGAGCATTTGTGTTGGCAGCCCGGAAAAGCAACGAGGGGCTGAACAGAATAGGTGAGGCATGCGCCAGAAGCTTCGGCAGGGGATCGGGAAACAGCTACTTCATCACCGGATTCGGGCTGCTCCTCCTTTCGCCATGGGCTCTGTTCATGGTAATGGGAATACACGACTTCGCCCTGGGGAACGGAATTGCTGCGGCTGGAAGCCCTGACGCGAGCGATGTCGCCGAGGGAATCTTTGGTTTGCTCATCATCTTGGGGGCCTCGAGCCTAGCGCTTGTCTTTCTCTATGGGGTCGGGTGGTCGGATATGCGCGAGCGCAGATTGGAACGCCGCCTGTCCGCGGAAGGAGGCGGCATGGGCGGCTCATTGGACCCCCTGCTGGCCCTCTTGGCATGGGACAAGGACTGGAGAGCCCGGCTGGACTGGAACGAGATCGAGAATGCCCTTGCGTCTGACCCCCGATTTGCACCTCAACTCTGCGAGACCCTGCGCGGAATAACTAAGCAAAGGCAGAGGGAATTCGTTATGGCGGCTCCCAGCGAGCTTCGGATGAGACTGATCGGAAGGATGCTCGAGCCCAAAGGGGCGATTTCGCTTCTTGCGACCGCGCTTTATGTCTCGGCCTGGCTGCCGTGCCTCGCTCTGGGGATTTACGTCGCATCAAGTGGGATCCTGCCAGGAAGCCCATCGGCAGGAGGGTGGTTGCTGTTCATTTTTGGCCCGGTAATCGGCTTCGGAGGCGGACCCGTCGCTCTTGTGCTCTGCATCGCGCAGGCGATCGCTTGGCGTTATCGACGTTGGGTTGCAAAGCGCCTTCGCGCTCAGGAACTTAGTACTTAGGAAACCCAGCAAGCGATCATGAGGACAGCGCACACACACGGCGCCCATCCTAGCACTGCTAGGGTGGGTAGCGGTCGCGGCGAACCCGCGATCAAACCTCTGCGCCGCCGCGATTTTCGTGCTTGACTTGCGGCGAGGGGCTTGGGATTGTGAATGAAACGCTTCCCCCGAGGAGGTCAGGCAACCATGCGGAGGCCGATTGTTGTTCGCTGGGCGTGTGCGGTAGTGTATTCGCAGATCTTGTTGGCCGTTATGGCGATCGACGCGCAGCCGGGGCCGGCGTTTACGCAGGCTCCTGTCTGGGTAGCCGTCGCCTTTTCTCCATCGACAGGGAATTATGGCGCCTCCACTCCGCAGCAATCTTCCGACGCGGCATCGCAGATGGCTTTGAAATACTGCGCGATGTACGGCGCCAAGGACTGCAAAGTTCTCTATGAATACTGGAACCAGTGCGTGGCGTTGGCGACGTCGATCAAGCCGGCTCCGACGGCTTGCTGCTGGGGCACACACGGGTATGATCGCGCGGCGGCAGCGGCGAATGCGATGAATTCCTGTCAGACCAACGGCCTGGACTGCGCAGTGCGCGTCTCGCCCTGCTACACCGACGACCCGCGCTGGGCTTCGCCGCTGCCGCTGCCGACAACAGGCTTTCAGCCGGGATCGGTCGATCACGACCTCGTGGGCTATTGGAAGGCTAACGTCGAAGGTGGCCTGTGGATCTTCGAGATCGCGGCCAACGGCACCTACACATTCCACAGTGCCGCCCCCTCCTCCCCCGGCAACGAGCCGATGCACAACGGCACGTTCACGACAAGCAACGGCAAGTACACGATGCACGCCATCAGCATCGTCTTCGACACCCAGGGAACCTACACAATTCAAGGCTCCTCGAAGGGAACGCTCGAGATGAGCGGGGAGTTCGGTTCAAACACGTGGTATCGTACCGGGCTGGACCCAGATCCGTAGCCACATCCGCAATTGGGAACGTGAACCGGCCTGCGCTCGACCGCCCGATCAGGGCGGCCTAACTTCGTGCTTGACTTGCGCTGCGCGCGCCTGCGATTCGCATTTACGCGAAATAGTCGATCTGCCGCGCAGGAACCTCTTCGAGCTGTTCACCGGCGATATCAATGTCGCCATCAAGCTCGAATTCCCCTTCGCCGTCCTCTTCTGCGCCGGCAGCCTTCCTGCTGCTTCGCTGCCCGCCGCTGTCGCCCGCTTTCGCCGAGGCGTCGATATCGAAGATCGCCAGCGGCCTGAAATTTCCCTGCTGCGCTCTCATTGCAGGCAATGCGCGGATTCCGGGGATGGGAGCAATCTCCATCGTTGCTTCTCGCCTTCCGGCGGTTCTCCAATTCACGTGAATTCTCAAGTCGCGTGCAAGGTGGCGTTTTCTTGATGAAAACGCCACTCAAGGGTTGCGGCTTTGCTCTACACCAACTGGAGAACCGCTATTGGGCGTCTTATCGGCGGGAAAAGAGAGAAGCTTTAATCTTCCGGAGCTACTTTTGTTCGAATTCCGGACAGCCGCGCGGCAAAACAGCTTACGGACGCATGGTAAGGGCCACCGGGGCGGCCAGCGAGTTCCCATCGCCGGCGTGCGATGAACTCCGAGCCTGAACTTCAGCCTGGACCTGGAATTGGTTCAGAAGCGCAAGCCCCTGAGCCAGATGCATGCCGGCGGGAACAGGCATGAAGCCGCCGCGCATCTCGCTCGTCTCGCGCGCGAACGTCTTCACCAGCAGCGCGCGGATGTTCATGTGGACTTCAAGGCTCTCGGTCTTCCAGTCCGTCGCGCTCACCTGCTTGCGTACGAGCCGGAACCATCCGCCTTTGTACAGGCGGCCGAGAATGCCGAAACCGAAGTCGACGTTTTCGTCCACGCGGCCCTCCAGCCGCGCCAGGCGCTTGGCCCGCGCATCCACCCAAAGCGTGCCGCTCATGGCGTGGAAGATGCGCGCCTCAATGGAGTGCGCAGCGTAATCGGGATTGGAATGAAAGCGGAGCCGATGGCAGCCATTCTCCTCGCCTTCGTATTCGTAGACAAACGCATCCGGCAAAAGCGCAAGAATCCGGCCAATGCGCTCCTCGTCTTCGTCGTACTGCTTCAGGTGGCGTGCCTGCTCGTCAGGCGAATCCAGCAAATGCTGCAGGCGATCGTTCTCCTGCTGCTGCGTTTCTGCGGTGAGCGGGCGGCCGTTGCTGAGTGCGAGCTGCGAAATCGGCCCGTCCGCGGTCTCCACCTGCTCCTCCATGCGCGTCCCGGCCTCCGAGCGCCGCTCTACCCAGTAGCGCCAATAGCCGTGGCGCGCGTGGTCGTTGAGTTCGTTGTAGACGACCTCGCGGACCAGTTGCCCGGCAGGCATCGCCGGTTGGCAACGCGCATTTATAACGCCTTGCGTCGCCGCCAGGATTCCCATTGTCATCCAAAGCACACGCATCGACATACCTATCCGGCCAGCCTCCTGCCCAGGGATTGCGAATTGAATTGCGGGCTGAGGTCAGCTTGACAGCGCATTGGTAAATCCCGTGCAAGACTTCCGTGAAAAACCGGAGAAAAACGGCATGAGAACCCAATTTGCAACAAGATTCCCGAAATCCGCGCGTCGAAATCCGCGCGTACTGCTCGGAGCGCCGGCCAGCCCGAGACAACCGGCTTGCTACACTTGGGCCATGCAGGATGAACAGGAGTTCCGGCGCGCGGCCGAAGCTGCGCTCGACGGGCTGAAGCGGCATCTGATTCTGCGCGAGCAAGACGCGCAGGCGGACTTCGAGGTCGAGGAACAGAGCGGAGTCCTGAACATTCTCTTCGAGGAACCGGGATCCAGGTTCGTCATCACGCCCAACACGCCCGTACGCCAGATCTGGATTTCGGCGCTCGCCACCAGCTTCAAGCTCGACTGGAATCCAGCTACCGGAGCCTTTATCCTGGCGCGCACCGGCGAGCACCTCATCCCCCTGGTGGACCGTCTCATCGGCGAACATCATACGCCAAGCCATGGCCGCGTCTGAACCTTCGCTCCCTTTGCTCCCTCGTTCCCTTGCTCCCTCGTTCCCCACTTGGTGCCAAATGTTACGATTTGATGCGTCCCCTTGGAGGGCCCGCAACCATGATTGAGACTTCAGCATCCGCGCCGCTCACCACCGAGCAGGTTTCCACCATCACGCGCCAGACCAACTACGGCACCTGGCGCTACCAAAAGAGCTGGAAACCGCTGCACGTCGCCGATGCCGAGGGCTGCTGGTTCACTGACGGCGCGGGCAAGCGCTATCTCGACTTCAGCTCGCAGCTCATGTGCGTCAACCTCGGCCACAAGAACCCCCGCGTGGTCGAGGCTATTGCCGAGCAGGCACGCGAACTTTGCTATGTCGCGCCCGGTTTCGCCACCACATCGCGCGCGCGCCTAAGCTCCAAGCTGCTTGAAGTTCTTCCAAAGGGAATAGAGAAATTCTTCTTCGCCACCAGCGGCACTGAGGCCGTTGAAGCGGCCTTCAAAATCGCGCGCATGTATACCGGCAAGAGCAAAATCATCTCGCGCTACCGCTCTTATCACGGCTCAACCATGGGCTCCATCGCGGCTACCGGCGATCCGCGCCGGTGGGCCATGGAGCCGGCCGGCAAAGGCGCAGGCGTCGTCTTCGCGCCCGAGACCAACTGTTACGACTGTCCCATCAAGCACACCTATCCCGCCTGCAACATCGCCTGCGCCGACTACATCGAGCACATGATCCGCAATGAGAGCGACGTGGCCGCCATCATCGTCGAGCCGGTCGTGGGCACCAACGGTGTCCTCGTCCCTCCGCCCGAGTACTTCCCGCGCCTGCGCGAGATCTGCTCGCGCCACGGCGTCCTCCTCATCGGCGACGAAGTCATGGCCGGCTGGGGCCGCACCGGCAAGTGGTTCGCTATGGACCACTGGAACGTCAAGCCCGACATTCTCGTCACCGCCAAGGGCATCACCTCGGCCTACGTGCCCCTCGGCCTCTGCGCCACCACAAGCGAAATCGCCGGCTACTTCGAGGACCACTACTTTTCACACGGGCACACCTATGAAGCGCACCCGCTCACCCTCGGCCCCGCCGTCGCCACTATCGAAGAGATGCAACGCCTCAAGCTCGTCGAGCGCGCCGCCGAACTCGAGCCCTACGTCCGCCAGAAGCTCGAAGCCATCAAAGCCAAACACATTTCCGTCGGCGACGTGCGCGGCCTCGGCCTCTTCTTTGCCGTCGAAATCGTGAAGAACCGCGCCACCAGGCAGCTCTTCAACACCATGCGCGACAAAGTGGAAGGCAAGCCGCTCGTCGTCGACCAGATCGCCGCAAAGATGATGGCGCAGGGAGTGTCGATTCAGGCCTGGGTCTCGCACTTCGTCATCGCGCCACCGCTAATAGTCACCAAAGAGGAATTGGATCTCGGCATCGCCGCCCTCGACCAGCACCTCTCCATCGCCGACGCGCTGGTGGAGGCTTAGAGCCGGAAATTCAACAAGGTCCCCGCGTCGCTGACCTGTTCTCATTGAGGGTCGCGCCGATTCAGCGGCTGAACGCCAATACCCCCGCGTCAAGATCGACTGAAACCCGCGAAATGCCAAGTGCTGCCGGACTCATCAGCCCGTCGAAGTGGATCTGCGACGGTTTGGGGTTATGGGCCAACAGGGCTGGCTCCTGACGGAACTCCTCCTGTCCTACCCGGAGGCTACGCAGCCATACCTGTTTGCTCTCGAAATCTCCACTCCTCTCCACCCCACGGCTGGCGGCGCTATCTGCATCGGAGCCTGGGTGATTATCTTTTTTGAACACGACGAGCGACGAGGCCCCGGTGTCGAAAAGAAGTTGCACAGGCCTGTGATCGATCTCGGCGTCAATCACCGCCAGACCTCCATAGACTCGCACTGGAACGGAGACGGCCAGAGACGGGACGGGTCCAAAGCGGATGACGCGGGCAGAGTAATCGATGACGAAAGGCCTCTGCCCCAGCACATCGAGGCCGACAATCGCGTCGATTCGAACCGGCAGAGTCCTCTTGAACAAAGAGAGGTCCGCAATCATGATCTCAAGATTGGACCGCTCCACTGGTCCGAACTGGAGCGAGGGCAGAACAGCGTCTTCGGCTTTTGCCCTGCCGCTCATGAACACGATGCCGGCAGTTGTCGTGTCCCGCAGGTTGAGCTTACTCGCGATGCGCGAATCGAAAGTTGAACGGATGGTGCCGGTATCGAGAAAAAAGTTCAGGTTTTTCAGGGGGCCGGCCGATCCATGCACAACAATGCAAAAGCCCTGATAAAGATCGAACCGGACGTTTCCCGATGCGGAATGAATCGCCGGAACTGAATTCTCGCGGTCGGCGCCCTCTGCCGGGGACGGGCATGTTGTTACCAGGCCTGCAAGAACAATCATCACGAAGGTTGGGCGACTGCGCATTTTTGACCTCCTCCTCACGTCGCGAGGCGATCATGCGCGGGGCCGCGAAGTACCTCAATTCACTGGGCATAGATTGAAAGTCGAGCGTCGATACGGGGCAAGGAGATAAGGCGGAGATTTGCCGGAGAGAGATGTCTCCTGGAAAATAGTTGAAAAAGGCGCCCGGGTGTGGCATCAAGTAGAGGTAGGCGCAACGATGGTTCAACTTCCCCAAAACGGAGCGTCATCGTCTCATAACGGATTCCACAAGATTCGCTTCGGGCAGTTTGAGGCGGACCTTCGCACCGGCGAGATCCGCAAGGCAGGAAGTCGCGTCAAGCTGCAGGATCAGCCGTTTAAGATCCTTCAGATTCTGCTCGAGAGTCCGGGCTCTGTGATTTCGCGCGAAGTGTTACAGGCGCGTATCTGGCCTGAGGAGAGCTACGGAGACTTTGACCATGCGGTCAACGTCGCAATCGGCAAGCTGCGCACCGCTCTCGGCGATTCTGCCGAGAATCCCTCGTTCATTGAGACAGTGCCGCGTCGCGGCTACCGGTTTGTCGCCGCAGTCGAGGCCCCGCCGGTCGAGGCCCCCCCGGCAGCGTCGCCTATTCTCGCGGACCCTGGTGGCGATCGAGAATCCCGGTACGATTCGCTCGCCAGCCGCCTACTCTGGATCTCTCTGGCCGTCCTTATATGTTCAGCACTGGTTGGGACGGGTGTATGGCTCGGCCGCCGCAGCGTCAGCTCGCGGCCGCCGGAGGTTCAGCGCCTTACGGTAGGCCGCGGGACGGTCTATTCTGCCCGGTTCGCGCCCGACGGCCGGAACGTACTCTATGCAGCGTCCTGGGAAGCTTCGCCGGTTGAGATCTTCTCCACCGACCTGAAGTTTCATGGCTCGCGCTCTCTTGACTTGTCGGGAACCAACTTGCTGGCCATCTCCTCCTCAGGCGAAATGGCCGTACTGCAGTCGGCTGAACCGAAATTCATGACCGGGATGAAGGGCACCCTCAGCCAGGCGCCGCTCACAGGCGGAACTCCACGCCAGATTGCCGAGAACGTCGAATGGGCTGACTGGTCGCCAGACGGAAAAACCCTGGCCGTGGTTCACGATGTCGCCGGCAAACAGCGCCTTGAGTATCCGCTCGGCCACGTCCTTTACGAAACTTCCGGCTGGATCAGTCACATGCGGATTTCACCCAATGGCCGCCAGATCGCATTTCTCGACCACTCTATCCTCGACGACGACCAAGGCGGGGTTTCCGTTGTCGATTTGGATGGTCGGCGAACCGTCCTGTCCGCGGGATGGGAATGCGAGGAGGGACTGGCCTGGTCCCCGAGCGGGAAGGAAGTGTGGTTTTCTGCAGCGCACACCGGATTGCAGCTCCAGATTTACGCCGTCAACTTGTCGGGCAACGCGCGCCTCGTCTTTCGCGCTCTGGGGGGAGTAACGCTCTTGGATATTTCCGCCGACGGCCGCGTGTTGATGACGCGGGATGACCACCGTGCCGGCATCATGGGCGAGGGGCGCGGAGCCGCTATGGAACACGACCTCTCGTGGCAGGACTGGTCGCTTCCCGTTGACATTTCGCGCGACGGTAAAACGCTGCTCTTTGACGAGCAGGGAGAACAAAGCGGACCAAACTATATAGTGGCCACGCGCGATATGACAGGCGCGCCGCCAATCGCGCTGGGCGAAGGCATGGCCGGCGACCTTTCTCCCGATGGCAAGTGGGCGGTTGCAACTCTCTCCTACACCCAACTCACTCTGCTGCCCACGGGACCTGGAGCCTTGCGCCGGCTTGACCGCGGCGACATTCAGCAGTACGGGTACCACATTCACTGGCTGCCCGATGGCAAACAGATTCTTTTCCCGGGAAACCGCGCGGGACGCGCGAATCAGTGTTTTATTCAGAGCATCGACGGGGGCGCGGCGCATGCGGTCACACCGGAAGGAGCCGACTATTGCCAGATCTCGCCCGACGGTAAGCTCATCGCAGCCAGCGGCGCAAAATCTGGCCCGGAACAACTCTATCCGCGCGACGGTGGCGCGCCGCGGCCCATCCCTGGACTCCAGACCGGAGAAAATGTTCAATGGACCTCTGACCCGAACACCCTCTTCGTCTTTCAGCACACTCCATCGTCAATCCGGGTTTTCCGGCTCAACATCCTCAACGGCCAAAGAAAGTTCTTCAAGGAAATCACGGTGCCCGATGGCCCGGGAACTTGCGAAATGAGTCATGTTCTCTTCAATCCCGATGGCAGTGCGTATGCGTACGGATATGTCCGGCTTCTCTCGGATTTGTATCTGGTATCGGGTTTGAGATAGCGGCTCACCTGAGCAACAAAATTCGACTGTCTGCACCCGCGCGAGGGGCGGGCGCCCCATCCTTGCCGCAGGGTTTTGGGGCTCGTCGCGCAGCAAAGAGCTTTACGGTGGTCAGGGCAAACCCCCGCAGCTTCTCAGCCGGCTGCGCCATCCGGCGTCTCCAGCCGAGCCTGAGCCGCTTTCAGGCTCTCCTCGATTTCTGCGAGCCAGCCCACGTCCTCGCCGCGCGCACTCCGCGCCTCGCGGATCAGACGCAGGTTTCGCGCCGTCGTTTCCGGCTCGAACGCCTCGCGCACAACCGCCAGGGCCGCGCCGCAATTCTCCTGCGCTTCGTCCACATTGCGGGCCAGCACAGCCAATTCCAGCAGCGTGGCCTGGTCCCAATAATCGCCATTGGCCTTGGCGCGCAGCAGCGCCGCGTAGCGCACAACGGGCAGCATGTCGGCTTGGGCCGCGTCCGGCTTCTCCTGCAACTCCATCAGCGTTACCGCGTTAATGCCGGGATACGGGTCGCGCCAGTCGGTTTCAAACCCGGCGCGATATGCCTCGATGGCGCGTTTGAGGAACCCTCGCGCTTCCATCGCGCGACCGGCTAGTTTGGCATTCTCCCAGCGATCCTTATAGACCCGCCCCAGCAGTCCGTTCGTCTCGCTGCTCTGGCCGAATTTCTCAATGGTCTGCTTGAGAACCTGCTCGGCATCTTCAGATTTTCCGAGCCGGTTGAGAGCGAAGGCGAGCTGCTCCTGCAGCATCCGGGTGTTCTTGAGGGTGCGCGACATCCGACCGTAAAGATCCACCATCTCCCGATAGGCTTTCACGGCGCGAAACGAAAGAAACAAATCCACCACTATGCCGGCTTCGACATTGAGCATGTTGGGGAATTCCGCGGCAATGCCCCGCACCGCATCCGCCCCCGCCTTGCGCGCCGCGGCCAGCCGCTTTTTATACCCGCGCGAGTAGCTTACCCGGTCGCGGAAGAGATCGGTCTTCTCGTGGTCCACCTCGATCCGTGGCATGTCCTGAATGAGCGTGAAAAGCGGGCTGTCGTCATGCGGATCCTGGTTCGCGGTCCGCAAGCGCTGCACGATGTTTTGCTTGTCGCCCTCGGGATTCGCCGGCGCGCCGGAGGCATCCAGGCGATAGGGAAGTCCGCGCAGCAGGGCGATGTCGAAGGGCAGAGAGGTGCCCTCAGCGAACAGAATCACCGTGCTCGACGGCCGCACGGCATGGCGGATGCCGAGTTCGTAATAGACATTCGGGTTTGCGCCCGTAACATCGGCCACCGCAAACTCGCACAACATCAACCGTTCATACATCGGCTTGTGGATTGTCCCGCCAACCTGCTCTTCATCGGCCCGGATGGGTTCGAGCCCCGCCGCTACCACTGCAGGCGCGATGATCTGCTGATAGACCGTATCGAAATCAATCAGCCGGCCGTTTCCATCCTGCTTGCGCCCAAATGGCATGAGCACGAAGCAGAGAGGTTTCATTGGTTCAGCGATCTCATTCACCAGAAGATTGTAAATCCAGCTCACATTTTGCGCCGTCAACTCCGCACGGACAAAGGGTGCCCCTGGGGTCCATCGTCCGCCGCGCCGGAGGGACCGAGGGAAAGCACGAACCGCAACCCGGGTCCGGTCATCCTGAGCAAAAAAAATCGGCTATCATCCTGAGCGAAGTGGGCAACGCTTCGCGCGGCCCGCGCAGTCGAAGGACCTGCGGTTGTTCTTGCTTTTGCCTTTCGCGCATTCGAAGCCGAACGGGGATCTGCAGTTGCTTGTCCAGCCGAAACGCGACCCCTTTTGCGGGAGGCATGAACCGCCCTCAACACATCGCGCGGAAACCTTCGACAAGCCAACAAGATCGGGACCAATCGGCCCCTCGATGGGCGACTCGGCGATTGTTCATCAAATAGCAACTTCGGGAATGGCAATCTCCGTCTACTGCTCGACCAATTCGACACGGCGATTGAGCGCGCGACCGGCTTCCGATTTGTTTGAAGCGACGGGCGCATAAGGTCCATCGCCGTAGGGCTGCAGTTGACCTGCGGGCACGCCATATTTTGTCGTCAGCAGCAGCACAACGGCCGCCGCCCGCCGTTTCGATAAGTCCATGTTGGCAGCGAGACCACCGACGTTGTCTGTATGTCCCACGACATAAACCTTAAGCGAGGGGTCGCCCTTGAGCATCTTGGCCACTTCCGCGAGAGCAGGGTCAGATTCGGGCTTCACGTCGGCCTTGCCCGTGTCGAAGAGAATGCCGTTGACCACGGTGTGGCCAGTGCTGGTGATGCCGTTGGAGAGATCGGCCGCGGTGGCAACCACATCCTGGGTCAAGGTTGTCTCGATCACGGTGTAGAGCTTATAGTTGCCGCCGCCGACCTCGACGTCGATCCAGGTCTTCCCCATATGCACGGTGAAACAGCAGTTCCCGCCCTCAATGGTGTACCCCGCGTTCCGGAAGGCGTTCGTCATGTTGCGTTCCACCTGCGGATCGCTCGCAGTGGCGGGAAGGTTGTACTGGACGAAGTGGTATTCGCCCTCAAGCGTCTTGTCCGCGCTCTTGGGGCCAATATTGTGGAAGGTGTAGGTACTATCTGCTTTGTCATCGCAGGAGTCGATGACAGAGCCGGGAAAACGCGCGATGAGCGGGGAGTCCTTGCATCCAGCGGCGTCGTGGGTTTGAGCTAAAGAAACATGGGCCGCGAACGGCACGGCAAGGCAAAGAAGCAAAATGCGGAGTGCTTTCATCGTTTTCTCCTAGCGAAGTTTCTTGAGGCTGGGGACCCGGCTTCCAGAACTTCTCCTGCCGGGATGACGGTCAGCGCGACCGGCCTCCAAAGCGGGAGCGGCCAGAGCAGGGCAAGCCGTCGATGGTAAACAACACCGCCTGGCGGCAGAGAGGAAGCATTTTGGCCGACTGTCAGGCAGTCTACCCCACAGGCCATTGATCAGTCGAACGAATTTGCGCAACGCACAAACAGGTCAACCCATTCCACTGTCATCCTGAGCGATCAAACATCGACGCAGATAATTTCCCTACGTTGGCGCACAATTGTTCCGTGAATCATGTTTTCCAAACTCGGGGTATGGAGAGATATACCTGGCCATAAGTCCTTTGTTATCAAATATGGAGGTACGTCATATAGGGGGAGGGGTGGAGTTACCAATTGTGCAACATGGGCCGAATACCGATCACTGACCCCTGACGACTGACCATTGTTCTTTCGCCGCCGGCGCGGCCAGCTTCATCATCGCCACATACGTCGCGCCCGCCGTGAAGAATCCCACGAACCACGCGTAGTCGTAGAGGAAATGCAGCGCTGGGCACGAACAACCCCACCAACGCAATTGCCACGCCCAGCGCCAGCGCGATGAGCGCCCGCGGATTCACGCCCTTCGTGTAGTAGTAAACGCCCTCGCGATGATAGAGCGAGTTCACATCCAGCTCCGTGCCGCGGATCAGGAAGTAATCGCACACCATGATGCCGGCCACCGGCCCCAGCAGTCCCGAGTAGCCGACCAGCCATCCGAAGATGTACGCGTCCGGCGTGGCCAGCAGCTTCCACGGGCACATCGCCAGGCCGAGAAAGCCGGTAATCAGTCCGCCGGTGCGGAAGCTGATCAGCCGCGGATACAGATTCGAAAAATCGTTCGACGGCGACACCACGTTCGCGCCGATGTTCACGTTCAGCGTGGCCACCAGAACCGCAATCATGCGCCAGGAATGCCACCAGCGGCTGATGAAACATGCCGATCAACTGCACCGGATCCCAGATCGGCTTGCCGAACAGCACCGCCGACGCCGAAGTGACCGCGATGCCGAGAAACGTGTAGAGCACCATCGCGACCGGCAAGCCGAACGCCTGCCCCCACGACTGCGCGCTTTGCGATTTGGAATAGCGCGTGAAGTCGGGAATGTTCAAGGCCAGCGTGGCCCAGTAGCCCACCATCGCCGTCAGCGACGGAAAGAATACGGCCAGAAACTCGCCCCGCGTGTGGAACGGGCTCGGCGTCGACAGCATGGCGCCGAAGCTGCCGGCCTTCATGCGCACCCAAACCAGCAGCGCCGCCGCCATGACAAACATGAACGGCGCGCCGAAGGCCTGCAGGCGGCGAATCGACTCCACGCCGCGCCAAACCACCACCATATTGAGCAGCCAGAAGCCGAGAAAGCACGCCCACAAAATTCCGCGCATTCCCCATGGCGCCTGGCCAGATCACGATCAGCATCGCATCAATCGCGCTGCCGCCGATCCACGATTGAATCCCGAACCATCCGCACGCCACCACGGCGCGCAGCAGCGCCGCAAGGTTCGCCCCGCGCACGCCAAACGGCGCGCGCAGAAACACCGGGAACGGAATTCCGTACTTTGCGCCCGCGTGCGCGTTCAGCAGCATGGGAACCAGCACAATCAGATTGCCCAAGCAGCACCGTCCCGATCGCCTGCTTCCAATCCATGCCCTTGGCGATCAGGCCGGACGCGAGCCGGTACGTCGTGATCTCCATGCACATCGAAAACCACAGCGCCGTGTAGTTGTAGAAACCCCACGTGCGCTGCGCCGGCGTGGTCGGCGTCAGGTCGCGATTCGATAGGGATGGATCGACGGTGCTCACGGGACCTCCTCCGTGATGCTGCTCGCTCTATTTCGAATGGTTGTTCAGAACAACAAAGATGCCATTATGAGCGACGCGCCTCGGGATAGCACGAGCCTCACCCTCGCACGAACAAGCTGACTCGCTGACTTGCTGACTGCGCTGCCTTACTTCCACGCCCCGCCGCGCGCCTCGCGCCGCAGATACTTTCCCCGGCCCGGCTTGCCGATAAACTTGCCGCCGCTCACAATCAACTCGCCGCGCGAATACACATCGCGCGCATTGCCGCGCACCTTGAATCCCTCAAACATCGAGTAGTCCACGCGCATGTGGTGCGTCGCCGCGCTGATCGTGTAATCCGCGGCGGGATCCCACAGCACCAGATCTGCGTCGCTGCCCGCGGCCAGCACGCCCTTCTTCGGATACATGCCGAAAATCCGCGCCGGCGCGGTCGAAACCAGCTCCACAAATCGGTTGATCGAGAAATTTCCCTGCCCCACGCCGTGATGATGCAGCAGTTGCAGCCGGTTCTCGATGCCCGGCCCGCCGTTGGGAATCTTGGTGAAGTCGTCTTTGCCCAGCGCCTTCTGGTCTTCAAAGCAGAACGGGCAATGATCGGTCGAAACCACCTGCAGATTGTCTTTGCGCAGGCCCTCCCACAGTTTCGGCTGGTTCTTGCGTCTCGCGCAGCGGCGGCGTAAACACGTACTTCGCGCCCTCCCAGCCTTTGCCGGCCATGTCGTCTTCAATCGACAGCAGCAGATACTGCGGGCAGGTCTCGGCAAACGCCGGCAGCCCGCGGTCGCGCGCCTCGCGCACTTGATTCAGCGCATCCTCGCTTGAGAGATGCACGATATAAATCGGCACGCCGGCCATCTCCGCCATGGCAATCGCGCGATGCACCGCCTCGGCCTCGGCCTTCGTGGGCCGCGTCAGCGCGTGGTAGATCGGCGCGGTCTTTCCCTCGGCCAGCGCCTGCTGCACGATCACGTCGATTACCGAACCGTTCTCGGCGTGCATGCAGATCAGCGCGCCATTCTTCGCCGTCTGCCGCAGCGCCTTGAAGATCGTGGCGTCGTCGACCATCAGCACATTGGGATAGGCCATGAACAGCTTGAAGCTGGCCACGCCCTCGCGCACCATGTCGTCCATGTCTTCGAGGCCCGCGTCTCGGCAAGATCGGTCACAATCATGTGCAGCCCGTAGTCGATGCAGGCCTTGCCCTCGGCCTTCTTCCACCAGGTGTCGAGCGCCGTGCGCATCTTGGTGCCGCGCGCCTGGATGGCGAAGTCCACAATCGTCGTCGTTCCGCCAATCGCCGCGGCTCGCGTGCCCGTCTCAAAATCGTCCGCCGACTTCGATCCCTCCGAACGGCATATCGAGATGCGTATGCGCATCGATGCCGCCCGGCAGCAGCAGCAGACCCGTCGCGTCGACGACCGTGTCGGCCGCGCTCGCCGGGATCCCCGCGCGCACTTCCTTGATCGTCTGCGCCGTCGATCAGCAGATCGGCCTTCACGCTGGCGTCGGCGTTCACGATCGTTCCGTTTTGAATGAGTACAGTAGACATTAGGCAGCTAACCTCGACTTTCATACGAACTAGCGTCAGAGCGGTAATGCAACCGCAGATCCTTCGACTCCGGTCGCCGCTGCGACCTTCGCTCAGGATGACAGCTCAATTTTTTGACGCTCGGCGGTGGGGCAAAAATATTCGGAAATCACGATGTTTGTGTTTGCGTCACGCACACTGCGCCGCGCGTCCGCTCGTCCCACGTCTCCGGCTTCAGCCCCGTGTCCACCTCGCACCATCGTGATGCATCCGTCCACCGGGCAAACCACGAGCACAAATTGCAGCCCACGCACTCCGTCTCATCCACGCGCGGAATCCGCTCGAGCGGCGTGGGATACGGCCCCGTCGCCGCCAACGCCGCGCGCTCCTTGCGCGTCACCGGCGTCTCCGCAATCGCCGCGCGGCTCTCCGCCTCCTTTGCCGCCGGCGTCCGGTGCAGCTCCACGTGCCCGTCCACCGGCCCCGTCACGCGGTCGAGATGAATGCACTGGTGCGCGCCATCCCAGCACGCAATGTGGCAAAGGTCGCAGCCAATGCACTTCTGCTCGTCGATGCGCGCCACAATTTTGTAGTTCAGGTTCAGGTGCTTCCACTCCGTCACGCGATTGAGCGACAACCCGCGAAAATCCTCGAGCGTCTTGAAGCCCTTCTCGCGCATCCAGTTGTCGAGCCCCTCGGCCATGTCTTCGACGATTCGGTAGCCGTAGTGCATCACCGCCGTGCACACCTGCACCGTGCCGCAGCCCAGCAGCAGAAACTCCGCCGCATCGCGCCACGAGCCGATTCCGCCGATGCCCGAAAGCGGCAGCGCGGCCTCAGGATCGGCTCATGAATCTGCTGCACCATGTTCAGCGCGATCGGCTTCACCGCCGGCCCGCAGTAGCCGCCGTGCGAGCTCTTCCCGTCCACATTCGGCCGCGGCACAAAAGTGTCCAGATCGATGCCCGTAATCGAATTGATGGTGTTGATCGCCGACAATCCATCCGCCCCGCCGCGCTTCGCCGCGCGCGCCACGGCGCGAATATCGCTGATATTCGGCGTCAGCTTCACCAGCACCGGCGTGCGCGCCTTCTCCTTCACCCATGCGGTAATCATCTCCGCGTACTCCGGCACCTGGCCCACCGCCGAACCCATGCCGCGCTCGCTCATGCCGTGCGGGCAGCCGAAGTTCAGCTCCAGGCCGTCGGCGCCTGCATCCTCGGCGCGCGGCACAATCTCGTGCCACGCCTCGCGCGTCGACGCCACCATCAGCGACGCAATCACCGCATTGTGCGGATAGCGCTTCTTCACCTCCGCCATCTCGCGCAGATTCTGCTCTCGACGGTCCGGTCGCTGATGAGCTCGATATTGTTGAAGCCCATCATGCGCTGCCCGTTCCAGTCCGTCGCCGAGTAGCGCGAGCTCACATTGGTGACCGGCTCGCCGATGGTCTTCCACACCGCGCCGCCCCAGCCCGCATCGAACGCGCGCATGATCATCTCGCCCGTATTCGTCGGCGGCGCCGAGGCCAGCCAGAACGGATTGGGCGAGTTGATCGATCCCGCGAATCCCTTCACGCGAATGTCAGGCATGGACTACCTCCGCAGCTTTCAAGCATCGCAAGCGCGGCGCGCTTCCCTCCGGCTACCGCGTCCACCACTTCGCGCCCGCCATTCACGCAATCCCCGCCGGCAAAGTAGCGCGGATTGCCCGTCTGCCCGGTCTGCGCGATCGGCCACAATCTTCCCATCGCGCACCTCCACGCCGCGCAGCTCCTGCAAGAGCTGCGCCAGCGGCGATTGGCCGATGGCCGGAACCACCAGGTCGCAGTCGAACGTATGTTCGCGAATCGGGCAGTGGCAGCAGCTTCCGGTCCACTTGCTGCACCTGCACCGTATCGAGCAGCAGCCGGCCGTGCCCGTCGTCACGAATGGCCACCGGCTGCCGCCGCCAGAGAAACTGCACGCCCTCCTGCTTGGCGTGCTCGTACTCAAAGTCGAATGCGGAGATTTCGTTCTCGCTGCGCCGGTAGAGCAGATACACGGTCTGCCGCGCCCAGCCTGCGGGCGGCGTTGGCGGCATCAATCGCAGTGTTTCCCGCGCCCACCACCACCACGGTCCCGTGCAGCTCGCGCAGGTGGCCGGTCTTGTATGCGGCGATCAGCTCCAGCGCGTTCATCACGCCCTCGGCTTCTTCGCCGGGAACGTTCAGCCGCTGCATCGCGCCCAAACCCAAGCCGAGAAAGACATAGTCGAACTCCTTTTCCAGGGCCTCGCAGTGCCGCCGCAGAGTCCACTTCCACGCCGCAACGGAACTCCACGCCGAGCTTGCGGATCATCTCCACCTCACGCACGCTGTCGGCGGCGCGCAGTTTGTACTCGGCCACGCCATAGGTGTTCAAGCCGCCAGGCAGCGCGCGGCGCTCGATCACGGTGGCCCGCGCGCCTTGCCTGCACAACTCCGCCGCGCAGGCCAGCGATGCCGGCCCGCCGCCAATGCATGCCACGCGCAAGCTCGCGCGTTGCCGGCGCGGCCGCCGGCGGCGTTTCGCCCGACGCGTAATAGGCATCCATGGCGTGCCGCTGCAACAACGCAATCTGAATCGGCTTGCGATTCTGCCGGTGCAGCACGCAGGCGCCCTCGCACAGCACGTCCACCGGGCACACGCGCGCGCAACTGGCGCCCAGAATGTTGGCGTCCAGAATGCGCAACGCCGACCCGCGCAAATTGCCCGAGGCAATGCGCTTGATGAATCCCGGCACATCGATATGTGTGGGGCACGCCGCGGTGCAGGGCGCGTCAAAGCAGTTCAGGCAACGGTCGGCCTCAATCACCGCGGCCTGCGCGAGTGAGCGCCGGCTTCAGCTCGCCAAATCGCGCCCGGATTTGCGGATCGTCAGGTAGAGTGGCAGTGCTCATGCGGTCCCCATTCGCGCTTACGAAGCCACCAACTGCCCATACAAATCGGGCCGCCGGTCGCGATAAAACTGCCACGTCCGCCGCACTTCGGCAATCTCGTCCAGATTCAGATCAGCGGTCAGCACTTCATCCTTGTCGCGCGAGGCCTGCGCGAATGATCTGCCCGCGCGGATTGCAAAAGTAGCTCGACCCATAAAACTCGCCGATGTTCCACGGCGCTTCAGTGCCCACGCGATTGATAGCGGCGATGAAGTATCCGTTTGCGGCAGCGTGCGCCGGCTGCTCCAGCTTCCACAGGTACTCGCTCAAGCCCGGCCACTGTCGCCGAAGGATTGAATACAATCTCCGCGCCGTTCAATCCCAGGCACCGCGCGCCCTCGGGAAAATGCCGGTCATAGCAGATATAGACTCCGATCTTGGCAAAACCCAGATCGAAGACCGGATAGCCCAGATTGCCCGGCCGGAAATAAAACTTCTCCCAGAACCCCGGCGCTACGTGCGGAATATGCGTCTTGCGATACTTGCCCAGTAGGAGCCTTCGCTCGCAATCACCGCGGCGATGTTATAGAAAATGCCCTCCTGTTCCACTTCGTATACCGGCACTACCATCGCGATGTGCAGCTCTTTCGCCAGCGACCGCATCAGGGTGACCGTGGGGCCATCAGGAACCGACTTCCGTCATCTCATACCACTTTGTCTCCTGCTCGGCGCAGAAATAAGGCCCGTTGAAAATCTCCTGCAGGCAAACAATCTGCGCGCCCTGCCTGGCCGCCTGGCGGATCAACCCCACGTGCTTCTCCACCATGGCCTTCTTCTGAGCCGGCAGGGGTTCGGTGGCCGGCACGGCGTTCGACGCCTGAATGATGGAACATCGGACAATACGGGGCATTTTCGTGCCACCTCCATCGACAAACTGTGAGTCTTAGACGTTAAATGAAACGCCCCCGCGAGGCAATAGGAAAGGACCGCGGGTGGCGGGCCAGTTTGAAAAAGGTCCTGTCTCCGGTGCTAAAGCCTCGACACATTTTGCGGATTTACGGCACGACTGAACAGGCTGCGGAAAAACTCCTCAACTCGGTCTTTTGTGGGGGAAATGAACCCAGCAGGGGCTAAAGTGTCTGCGTGAGAACAGATTCCTTCGTGTGGAAACGCAGTGAAGAAGAGTGTGTTTTTGTGGGAAAATACCGCGAGTTCGCGCCGCTTTGCGGCGTGGCAAGTTCGCAAGTTCGCGGTTGCGACGAGTTCTCACGCAGATACTAAAGCCCAATCCATTTTATTGGCCTTATCGGCACGAGTAAACTCGTGCCCTTGTTACAAAGCGCCTGAGGTCGAGTTTTTCCGCGGCCTGTGAAGTCGTGCGCTTCCAAAGCCACCGATCCGCAACTGCTGCTAATCAACGCGCGAAGCGAATGTCGATTGGACGCACTGCCGGTGGTTTGACTTCGATTGCAGCCAATCGAATAATCGAGGTGAATGAATATATACGAGGAGATCGTCAAATTGCAGCACGAGGGCCGCCGGGGAGCCGTGGCCACCATCGTGAACGCGCGCGGCTCGATTCCCTCCTTCCAGAGCGCCAAACTGCTGGTGCGCGACGACGGCTCCATTGCCGGCACCATCGGCGGCGGCTGCGTCGAAGCCGAAGTGTGGCAAGCGGCGCGCGAAGTCATTGTCGAGGAAAAGCCGCGTACGCTCAGCTTCAACCTGAACCAGAATCCCAAGTACGATACCGGCCTGGTCTGCGGCGGCACGCTTGAGATCTTCATCGAGCCGGTGCTGCCCGTGCCTCTGCTTTACATCTTCGGCGCCGGCCACGTCGCCTTCGAGCTCTTCAAGGCAGCGCGCAACGCAGGTTTCGACTGCATCGTCACCGACGATCGCGAAGCCTACGCCAACGCCGAGCGCTTTCCCAACGCGCGCCAGGTCATCGCCAACGATTTCGATCAGGCGTTCTCGCAACTGACGCCGAGCCAGTCCTCCTACATCGTGATCGTCACGCGCGGGCATCGCGACGATATGCGCGTGCTGCGCTGGGCGGTGCAAACGAAAGCGAGCTATATCGGCATGGTCGGCTCCAAACGCAAAGCCATCACCGTATTTCGCGAGCTCACGCGCGAAGGCCTGAGCCCCGAGCTCTTTGACCGCGTGCATTCTCCCGTAGGCCTCGACATCGGCGCCGTCACGCCCGAGGAGATCGCCGTCTCCATCGTGGCGGAGTTGATCGCCATGCGCCGCCGCGCCGAGCGCGCGCTGCCCCACATGAGCTGGCTCCACGGCAAGAAACTTGCTGGGGCCACTACCGGCGACTCGGTGCAGATTGAACCCCTCCCCGCACCGGCGGAAAAGTAGATCGGCCTTTACCCCACCGTTCTGTCACCCTGAGCGGGCGCCGCCGCGTTAGATTTTTTGGGAAATTTGTCCCAGCACCGCCGCCAGCGCGTCCATCGCCAGATGGCCCGCGTGCGACGACGCCGCAGGCAACCCACCCACAGCGCGCACCAGCGCGTCCCTGCTCAGTTTCCCCGCCTCGCTCACAGTCTTCCCGCGCACCAGCTCGGTCACCGCCGAGCCGCACGCCATCGCGGCCACGCAGCCTTTGGCCCGGAAGCGAACCTCCGCGATCCGCCCGCCCGAAACCTTTACTGTGAGTTCGAGAATGTCGCCGCACGCCGGGTTCTCGATCCGCGCCGACGCGTCTGCATCGGCAACCGCCCCTGCGTTGCGCGGATGCTCAAAATGATCGAGAACTTGCGCTGAGTACATGCGGCTTGCCCTTGCGGTCAGACTGTTTCCTTCGCAATCGCCGTCTTCGTTTGCCTCTGCCGGGCCTCAAGAATCTCCACCACGAGATACAAATCGGCGAAAAGCACGGCGCCGCGCTTCATAGGGCGACGCGCAACGAATTGCCGCTATTCTAACCAAGGTCCCATTGCCCGTGAAAAGGTCCTTCCCCGGCAACCGCCAAGGCCGCGTTGGCTCTCCCAGCGGGCCGGCACTCCGGCTCTTAATTTTTTCTTTTGTACTGCCCGCGCCATGACGGCAGGATCTGCACGTCGTCGAATGCCTCACTGCGATCGCGGCGCGCGGGGTCCAGAGGTTTTGAAGGTGCGAATTCAGACTCTGCTGTAACCCGCCGCGTCGAGTCTTTGCGCGAGCGGTTTGTTGAGTCAGAGGCGAAGGCGGGCTCTGGCTCGGGAAACGTCACAAATGCCTGGGCCGGTACCTTGGGTTCCGTTGCTGTCTGGGCCGGAACTGTTTGCTCCGGCGGAGGAACGGGAGCAATATCCTCGACGGCAACCGCGCGTTCCGGTTGCGGCGTAGGCGCGGTTTTGGTTTCACTGGCCTCCGGCGCGGGGTGCTTTTCCTCTTTCGGTCCCAGCGCGAAGGACAATCCCCGCAGGCTGCTCAGGCGCGATGGCGTGGCGCTAGCCGTCACTTCCGCTGCTGCAGCAGCTTCCTTTCCGTCTTCGCCAGCTAACTCTGTTTCCCGGCTTGCGGCGCGCGTTTGCGGTGCGAGCGCATTCACCAGTTGCTCAAGCGCCGTTCCGTGCGCTGGCGCTTCCGTGAGCCAGCGGGGAAATTCCGGCGCCGGCGCGGCAGCGGACGCCTGTGCTGGCCGCGCCGCCGGCAAAACAGGCTGCGCAGCAATGGAGTCAGACGGCTGCTGCGAGAGGGAAGCAGCGGCGATGGTTTCAAATTTCTTCCTCGCTGGCTCAACTGGCGCGGGCGGCGCAGCCACTGGCTTAAGCTGCGCGATCGGCGCTGGTGCTGCCGTGACCCTGGTCTGTTCAGGCGCCGCCGTTTGCTTTGCCATTGCAGGTTGCTCTGGTGTTACGTCTGCTGCCGCCGGTGCTGCCAACTCCCCGGTTGAGCTGACAGGTTCAACCCCAACCGGGCGGTCGCCGGGCGCCGGCCGCGGCTCAAACCGATGCTGCATGCGAAGATGCCTCTCCGTTGCTTCGACGGAATGGCGAAACGCCGGGTCCGCCTTCGCCAGTGCCACGCGGTTGAGCACAAATCCTACTGCTGCTACGTTCAGGCCACGCAATCGGCTGGCCATGTCGCGCACCCGGGCGCGCGTCGTCACGCCTGATTCGACGACGACAATGGTGCAATCGGCGAAACGTGCCAGATACTCCGTCTCCGCTGAAGCCGCGAGCGGCGCAGCGTCGGTCATAACCAGGCTCTCGTGTCCGATTTCCGCTTCCTCAACCGCCTGCTCGAGCAGCGCGGTTGAGCGCGCCACAGATTGAGTCCGATCGTTTCTCCCACCCGTCTCCGCCGCCGCGGTCCCTGAGGCACTCACCAGCACCGTCGGCCGGCCCATGCTCTCCAGCATCTCTCGCACTCGCGTGACCACGGTCGTTACCCCGGCTTCGGGCCCCGCTCCGGTGAAGATGCAGCTCCTCATGCCGCCTGTTTTGCAGGCATACTCGATCCCGGCCGCCAGCCGCAGCAGTTGTTCGTCTGCGACCTCGCCGGGAACCTCCAGAAAGTCCGGCAGCTGCGCCATGGGCGCAAAACCCAGCAGTTGCTCCAAATCGCTGGCGATGTAGATCTTCGGATCCATCTTTTGCGCAATCACCGCCGCCGCCAACCCCAAAAAGACGAAACCGAGAAACAGCACCAGCGCATTGCGAATCACGCCGGAAACCAGGCTTTGGGCGGGATAGGCAGGCCAGTATCCGACAAGATACGCCGCCGCGAGAATCAGCCCGCAAACGGCGAATCCAATCGCCAGGCGGCGATGCATCTGCAGGCTGCGGCCAAAATCGAAGCGGGAGTGCGCCTGCCCGGCCCTGTGTGGCACGGAACCGGGCGGAGCGGAGATGACCTCAGGCGGACGAAACAAATTTGCGCGCGCGAATTGTCTGAGATTCCGGTTCATAAAAACCGCTCCCAGGTAGGCCAGCGTGCTGAGTTGAAACAGCGGGTTCAACCGTTGAAAAAACCTATGCCTCGGCATACAAAAAATCTCTGGAGGTTCGCGGAACACCTTGCGCTACCTTGCCGGTGTTGCGGGCCCCCAGAGTTCACCGAGTGAGAGTTCACAGATGAGCTGATAAGTTAGATGGTACCCGCATGAACGTTGAAGAACAATAGCGCAAAGGTGGAAACAGGAAGCCGAGAAATATACCGCCTTAGTTACATGGTAATTCAGAGAACAAGTAACTACTAACGATTACCTTGGGCATAAGTTAGCAGCTTCAGAACGATCTTTGACTCATAATGAAACAAATCGCAGCGCCGTTGTCTGACCGCCCTCATTCCTGCCAATCCAAAACTTGCTCACGCTAACTCGCCGTTCTCTCGTTCGCTTGTTCCCTCGTTCCCTCGTCCCCTGCCTTTCTCACGCTTCCGTCATCTCCCGGCCCTTTGCTTCGCGGCCCAATGCCGCCAGCCCGGCGAGCGCCAGCGCCACCACAACCACGGTGAAGGAAAGCACTGCAGGATAACTTCCCCAGCGCTCGGCCGCCAGCGCCTGCGCTTTTCCGTTCCACGAGGTGATGAGCCCGCCCAACTGATACGCCAACCCCGGAGCCGTGGCGCGCACCGGGGCCGGCGAGAGCTCGGTCAGATACGCCGGAACCACGCCCCACGCTCCCTGCACCATGAACTGCATCAGCACCGCGCCCATGCCCAGCGTGAACGCAGAGTGTCCGTAGGCGTACAGCGGAATCACCGGAATCGCCAACAGCGCCGCGGTCACAATCGCCCGCTTGCGGCCCCATGTCTCTGAGAGAGCGCCAAAAACGATTCCTCCCGCGATGGACCCTAAACCGTAAAGAACGCCGATCAGCCCGATGGTCTCCGGCGAAAGCTTCGCCTGCACGGCGAGAAACGTCGGATACACGTCCTGCGTCCCATGCGAGAAGCTCATGAAGGCCGTCATCAGCAGCACCAGAAAAAGAAACGTGGGCAAAAAGCGGAGCAGGAGCTGCGTCCGCGCCGCCCCTTCGGCAGCAGTGGCGCGCACCATGCGCTTGCTGGCTCCTGCCAGCCACACCGGCGACTCGGCCACGCGCGCCTGCACATAAAACGCCAGCAGAGCGGGCGTCGCACCCAGAATGAACAATCCCCGCCAACCAATCCCCGGCACCGAAAGTCCATGCCATTGGAACCCCGCAAACAAGAGCCCGAATGCCGCCGAGGCCAGAATCGACCCCAGTGCGTAGCCCTCCTGCAAAATGCCTGAAAATGTGCCGCGGCCTTCCTTGGGCAGCGTCTCAAACGCCAGCGCCGCGCCCACGCCCCACTCTCCACCCATGGCAATGCCGAACAGCGCCCGCAGCACCAGCAGCGCATTGAGCGAGGGCGCGAAGGCGCAGCAGAGCTCAATCACTGAGAAGCCGAGAATGTTTGCCATCAGCACCGGACGGCGTCCGTAGCGGTCGGCCAGCATGCCAAACAGCAGCGCGCCCACAGGCCGGAAGGCCTGCGTCAGAAACACCGCTCCCAACACCGCTGAAGGCTGTGTGCGAAACTCGCCGGCAATCGCTTTCACGCAAAAGACCAGCAGAAAAAAGTCGAGGCTGTCGAGCGTCCAGCCCAGAAAGGCCGCCAGAAAAACATGGCGCTGCGCCCCGGAGAGCTTTTCAAATTGCCCCAGGATGGACATACGCCGGAGAATAACAGACCAGCGCTACAGCATTTTCGATTCTGCTCTTTAAGGAAAGCTCAAAGCCGAGTGGCTCGCCGCGGCGAGCCACCTTGCACAATGCCGCAATGCGAACAAGTGAAGCGAAAATGCTGGGGCCAATCCCTCTGCGCTGCTCCGGAAGGGACGCGAATCGGAAAAATATTTGTTGCAACGAGTATCTTGCCAGCGGCATCTTAGACGTGTAACAAAGGCTTAGCGGCATTCCCCGGCATTGCCGCTCGGGGCATCCGGCCTTCAGAGCGCGGTTGCCTCTACACCACAAAATCGGCTGGAACAGACCTGGAACAAAAGGAGTTTCCCTGCATGAAACGACTGGCAGTTGTCACCGCCGTTCTGGCGCTCGCTGCGCCGTTCGCACTCGCGCAAACCACAACCTGGACCCCCGATCCGAACCACAGTGAAGTGGATTTCACCATCCGTCACCTGAGCCTCACGAACGTCCGCGGGCACTTCGGAAAGATTACCGGAACCATCGTGTACGACCCGGCCGACATCTCCAAGTCGTCGGTCCAGATGACCATCGATGTGGCTGGCGTCGACACCGGCGTGACCCAGCGCGACAACGACCTCAAGAGCGCCAACTACTTCGACGTAGCCAACTTTTCCACTGCCACCTTCGTCAGCACCGGCGTCGCAAAAAACGCAACCGGCCTGACGGTGGCCGGCAGCCTGACCCTCCATGGAGTAACGAAGCCCGTCACGCTGATGGTCGAGACGCCTTCCGGTCCGGTCAATGGAATGGGCAACACAAAGCACATGGGCTTCTCGGCCACCACCACCATCGACCGCACGGCATTTGGCATCGGCGCCAATGTGCCGAATGCGATGCTGAGCACCGACGTCCAACTTGAGATTGAGCTCGACGCGATGCTGCAACAGCCGGGGCAGCAGCAGGGCGGCCCACCGCAGTAGGGTCCACTGCTGCCCATGCAGTAAAAGAACACTCAAAGCAGGCCGGCGGGCCACGGTCCACCGCCCCGCGGGGGCCGGAGATTTCCGGAAGAAGCATGGCAGGTCTCAAGTCGGAGATCGAGCAGAATCAGCCCTTCGCCAGTGCGGAAGAGGAGGCCTTCCTCAACATCGTCCGCACCTCCGATTGCCTGCTTCGCGCTATCCAGCGCAGCACGCGCGGCTGGGGCCTGACCGCGACCCAGTACAACGTGCTGCGCATCCTGCGCGGCGCTGGAGCCCAGGGGCTGACCTGCGCGGCCATCGGCGCCCGCATGATCGCCGCGGAGCCCGACATTACGCGTTTGTTGGCGCGGCTCAAACGCCTTAAGTTGATCCGGCAGCACCGCGACCGCAAGGATCGGCGCGTAGTGCGGACCGAGATCGCCGCCGCAGGCCTCAAACTTCTGCGCTCCATGGATCCACTGATCCAGCGCGTGCCCATCGAACTGCTCGGGCATATGAGCCGCGCGGAGTTGGCGGAGTGCAGCCGGCTACTGGAGCGTGCGCGGCAGCCCAGCGCAAACGCGCAGCCGCACCGATGAGTTTCGAGAAACGGGGGCCGGGGCAAAGTTGGCCGATAGGACGGGCGGAAACGCCTTAGGTGGTGACCACCTTTTGCGCCAACTGCTCCTCGTCCAATTCCGATTGGATGATTTTGTTGTGCAGGCAGTAAAGAGCCAACTCCAGCCGATCCGACACTCCCAGCTTGTCGTAGATCTTGCGCAGGTAGTTCTTGATCACCTGTTCGGTGGTGCCCAACTGGAAGGCAATTTCCTTGTTGCGCTTGCCCTGAGTGATGCAGCTGATGATCGACATCTCCTTGGGTGAAAGGCGGGGCCGGTTACGCGGACTCACCAGGGAGGCGGCCTGGGCCCGATAGGCTTCGATAACCCAGTTGACCGATTGATTGTCTATCCAGGTCTCGCCGGCGGCGATGCGGCGCACGCAACGCACCAGCAGATCGGGCGAGATGGACCGGGAAACGATGCCGCGGACGCCGCGCCGGTAAAGCTCCACGGTGTGGTTCTCGTCGGCTCCCACTGCCTGCACGATCAGCTTTACATCCGGCGACAGCCGCAGCAGTTCGGGAATCGCATTGGCCGTCCCGGCCAGCATGCTTCCCTCCAGAAGAACAATGTCCGTTGGGTAGCGTTCGATGGCCATGTGCAGGTTCTCCAGCGAATCGGCCTGCGCCACCACGCGGATGTCGTCTTCCAGGGCAAAGACCTTGCGAATGCCGACGCGGTAAATCGCCTGCGAGTCCGCAAGAATAATACGAATGGCGCCGGGCTTGACCGGCTTTTCGATGCTCTCGCTCTCGGGATTATTGTCCAGATCCATAGTTGGCTGTCGTCAAGCCAACGTTACATCATTGCTCCGCAAACCGATATTCATCAATAGTTGCAGCAGCAAGGTGCTCGTTAGTTGCAGCAGCAAGGTGCTCGTTTTGGCTTGTAGAGCAGCGTACCACACGTCCCTTGCAGTGGACCAGAACATCGTGGGGGGTGCCCAGGACCGCGTGCGGCATGCGCAAGGAAAATTGGATGTCCAGGCCCACGCGTAACGGCCGGTCGAGCGAAAACAGAACCCCGCTGGCAGAGATGTTCCGGGTCAGAGCAGCGATTTCTCCGTCTCCTGTCGACAGCACTACCGGCAGTGCGAGTGGGAATCGCACCGCGCAACGCACCTCTTGCCGCCCGGCCCCAGGGGCCACAGCGCCTGACTGCAGCGGCGCGTTTGATTTAAGAGAGCTCATACATAGCACCCGTCCAATGCGGGCTCATTTGCAAATGTACCGTGTTTTGTTGATTTAGCACAGGGCACTAAAGTTTTCTGGCAGGTAACCATTTCAAGCGCGATCACCATTGAAGATGGGATCCCCTTCCGCGTCTCCTGCAAATGGACTTGACCCCGATTCACCTTGCTCTCTATTGACCGAATTGCGAGCCATCCCGCCCGCTGGACCGATTTGCGCCGCGCCGTAATGTCAACAAGTTGGAGGCAAAGAGACCTGTGCCGAAGACGCAGTCAGCACGAGCAGGCGAATATCAGTCGAAAAGAGGGCTATGGTAACCATATTTTGGTTACCTAAAACAGCGGAAACTCGTTACTATCGGAAGAAAATCTTTTTAATGACACTTTTGTGGTAGATCGCCTGCCCGTTTTGGGTTACTCTAAGTTTGCGTTCAACTCTACTTTGCATACCAAGAAAGTGTAAGTCATGCGCACGAGAACGTCGGACCTCCTGAAAGTTGCTTTTATTGCACTGCTCCTCATGATCTCGGCGGCAAGCGTATTTCCGTGGTTTCCCACACCGCTAAGCGCACAAGCAGCAAACACATTTCCGTGGTTCCCCACACCGCTGAGCGCACAAGCAGCGAACACATTTCCGTGGTTTCCCACACCGCTGAGCGCACAAGCAGCGAACACGTTTCCGTGGTTCCCCACACCGCTGAGCGCACAAGCAGCGAACACGTTTCCGTGGTTCCCCACACCGCTGAGCGCACAAGCAGCGAACACGTTTCCGTGGTTCCCCACACCGCTGAGCGCACAAGCAGCGAACACGTTTCCGTGGTTCCCCACACCGCTGAGCGCACAAGCAGCGAACACGTTTCCGTGGTTTCCCACACCGCTGAGCGCTGCGTAGGTTCCACGTAGTGTCTTCGGCAAAAGCCCATCCGTGGCGCGGATGGGCTTTTGCATTTCTGTGTCTAGTGCCCTGAGCACGAAGCTCGTATCTGAAGGGGAACTTGTCATTATGAGCGAGTCCGCCGCGGCGGACGAATCGAAGAACCTGCGGTGGTTTTTCATGAATCTCATGTCCCGGCAAATCGGAGATCGGTACGCATATAGTGAAAGTTCTTCTAGTTGCGCCGATAATGCTGCTATGCTCATGTCATTCAGTTGGACAGGTCAGGCTGGGTGCCGGTGAATCTTGAGTACGCGATTTTTCTTGCCGCCTTTTTGACGGAAGTCGTGGTCATTGGGCTGCTTTTTTACCGGCGCATTTGGCGCGCATTGCCGGTTTTTTGTTCCTACTGCGTCTGGGACTTATCGAGCAACATCGCCATATATGCGATCAGGAAGTACGCGCCGGCCAGTTATTTTCAGGCCTACGCCACGCAAACTGTCCTGGATTCCGCGCTTATGTTCTGTGTCCTGGTCGAGCTGGCGTGGTCCGTGCTCCGGCCGCTCCGGGCCTCTTTAGCTCGTCGCTCTTTGCTGGTTGTGGCTGTCTTGATTCTGCTTGCGGGCGCGGCCATCTGGCCGTTCGCGGCGCTCCCGGGACTTGCGCATGTCACGTCCGCAAAAGTGCTCACCCTGGTGCAGTTGCAGCAAACCATATCGATCCTTCGTGTCCTCGTCTTCCTGCTTTTTGCCGCCGGCAGCCAATTCTTGTCTATCGGCTGGCGCGACCGCGAGCTGCAGATTGCCACCGGGCTGGGTCTCCTTTCCCTCGTCAGTCTGACTGTGACCATGCTGCATTCGCACCTGACTACTGCATCCCGGTTTCATTACCTCGACGAAGTAGTCGTAACCAGCTACGTCTGTTGCTTGCTGTATTGGGCCGTCAGCTTCGCGCAGAAAGAAGCTGAACGCCGCGCATTCACTCCTCAGATGCAGAGCATGCTGCTTGCAGTGGCCGGCGCCGCGCGCTCCACCCGTGTTGCTTTGGACGGATCCCACGGACATAACGCGCGGAATCGGGAGAAACGCTGACGCCGGTTGTCCTCCCCCGCGGTGCCTGCGGCGAAAATGCAGGAAGCGGACCTTCCAATTAACCCGATCGATCATGGATACTCCCTTGCTCAGCGTGATAGGCTGTGAGCTGGGAGCCTGTGGCAGCATGTATTGCTGAAGAGCATGGACACTTGTTCGCTGACGGGGTGCAGGGGCTCCTGGTGAAGATGCCGATGGATCAAGCACGTCCTCAGACCGGTCTTTTCTGACGGAGAGTTTTCTGATGCGTGATTGGCCAGATGCATCGTGCGCCGGATTGAAGCGCTTCGGGTGCCAGCGGGGTAGGGAATAGCCATCTGGGATCGAAGAAGCCAGAAACAGCAAGAAGGCAGAACAAGCCGTTTCCCAAAACACTTATAAGTTTTAGCCTGCAACACCTTGGGGCAGTTTCCAGCCGCAGAATTGTGGCGGCGCTGGCATTCGGTAATCCCCAAAAAATCCGGCGACCGCGAGCCGGTTAGGTGTAGACTTGTGCCATAAAAATCGGGCCAGATTCATTCATGGATTTGGTCTTTCCCACCAGTATGCGTGGGCAATGGTCGGTGTTTTTCACATCGCAAGGAGGGATGAATGAACGAGCGTATTGTCATTCGGCGCATGAGCGGTGGGCAAACTACAGCCACTAACGAGTTCCCCGTTGCCGACAACAGAGAGTTCACGTTAGGCCGTGAGCCCGACTGCAACATCAAATTCGATGCTGACAGGGAAGACCTGGTTAGCCGCCACCATGCCAAGATCACAGTGACTAAAATCGATCCGGTTGAAGCCACCATTGTCGATCTCAACAGCACCAACGGAACCTTCGTGAACCGCCAGCGCCTCTATGGTCCTGTGCAGCTGCACCCCGGCGACGTTGTCCAACTTGGACCAGGCGGGCCGGAATTTCAGTTTGATTGCGAGCCGAAAGCCACAAAAGCGACACGGATGGCGGAAATCCCGGTGCCCGCAAGTGTTTCGGCGCCGACGCGTGAGGCGCCAATCCCACCACCTATGGCGCCTATCCCGCCGCCCATGGTTCCGGCAAGAACCTCGCCCTCTCCCGTTGTTCAAACAACAGGCGGTTCGACGGCAGTCGGCAAAGCCACGGTTGAGAGGATGATCGTCCAGGGGAAATCTCAGACGCGCAACCAGATGTTGTGGGGTGGATTTGCATTGTTGGTGATTATTTTGGGAGTGGGCGCGTACCTGTGGACCCGTCCCAAGTCGGTCATCAACAATATCGTCAACCCCGTTGCCAGTAACAACATCACCAAAGACACTATGAGCAGCGCCGACATCGCCACCAAGTTCACTCCTGCAGTGGTCCGCATCATGGTGGCATGGAGCCTGATTGACGTCACAAGCGGGCGCGCTCTGGCCCAGGTTTATGTGTCCAATAGCCAGAAGGACAAGAGCGGCAAGGTAACACCTCTGATTCAGGGCGCGGGAGACACGTTGCCTTTGTTCTACGCGCTCAAGGGCCAGGCTGAACCGGTACTTTCGACGGGCGATGGCGGCGGCGCCTATGTGCTCGTCGGCACGAGAGGATCAGGCAGCGGCTTCATCGTCGACAGCTCCGGCTTTCTCCTTACCAATCGCCACGTGGCGGCGGGCTGGTATGCACCCTACGAAGGCTGGGGTGCTCATGGGGATCAGGCCGGCATTCTTCTCACTCCCGACGGGAAAGGAGGGGCCAGCATGAGCGCTCTCGGCGCGAATTCCTTCCCGGAATGGGTACCGGCCCAGGCACAGATCGTTGTGGAGGGCAATCTGAAGAGCCTTGGCGACCTCAGAGGGGTGCAAAATCAGCTGGGTTTTGCGAATCAGGTGCAGGGGCGCAACGATGTGCTGAATGTTACTCTTCCCGGAACGCGCATGGGCTATAACGGCACTGTCCCCAAGGTGAACGACACCGCCGATGTGGCGTTGGTCAAGATCGAGACGCCTCAGTCGCTGCCCAAGGTTGACATGTTCGACAACTTCGATTCGGTGCAGTCCGGCTCCAGGGTCACTGTCATGGGCTACCCCGCCGTCTCGCCACAGATGATTCAGGCAGCGGCATCGCACGACACCCTCAACTCGGCCACGGCGGTGAACGTCATCCCCAACCCCACCGTCACCGACGGCAACATTCAGCAGGTGCTGCGCAACGGCGCCAATAACAACTCCGAGTTGGCAACCGTCAGCCAGATAGGGGATATGTATCAGCTGGCCATCAACACCACAGGCGCCGGCAACAGCGGCGGCCCGGTCTTCGACGACCATGGCAGGGTCATCGGGATCTTTACTCTCAGTCACACCCAGCCAGGAGCATCCACAACGGTAACCTTTGCCTTGCCAATTAAATTCGGCATGGAACTGATGAAATAACCGCAACACAGGCATGTGGCTCGAGTGGACCCGTTCCTCAATACCGTAATCGGCGAATACCGCATCACCGAGTTGATTGGCGAGGGCGGTATGGGACGGGTCTATCAAGCCATGCACACGCGGCTGAACCGCCTGGCTGCGGTCAAGGTCCTCACGGCCGCATCGGGCGACCGGATGTTCCTCGAGCGGTTCATGAACGAGGCGCAGATCCAGTCGCAAATGCGCGATCCCGGAATCGCCATCCTTTACGACTTCACCCAGTATCGCGGCACTCCGGTCATCATCATGGAATACGTTGATGGCCAAACCATTCAGCAAATCACGGAAAGCACCGGTGCGTGGCCGGTGGAGCGTGCGCTGCCGGTGCTGAAAGCGCTTGCCCGGACACTCGGGTACGTTCACTCGCAGGGCGTTGTGCACCGCGATTTCAAGAGCGCCAACATCAAGGTGACCTCCAGCGGCGAAGTCAAATTGATGGATTTTGGCATTGCTACGAGCCTCGCCGCGCAGAGACTTACAACTGCCGGTTTTGTGGTCGGCACCTTTCAAAGCCTCTCGCCCGAGCAGACGCGGGGCGAACCGGGAACGCCGGCCAGCGATATCTGGGCCTTCGGCGTGCTGGCCTATGAGATGTTGACGGCATCGCTGCCCTTCGAAGCCTCGAACGCGGCGGAGCTGTTTTCCAAGATTTCCCGGGCCAGCTTCACTCCGGCCACCGTTCTGAAGCCTGGAGTGCCTTTTCTGTTCGAGAAGGTCATTGAAGGTTGCCTGAGGCGCGATCCAAAGGACCGTTACGGATCCATGGACGAGCTTTCGGGCGACCTTGCGCGCATCAGCGACCCGAGAAGCGCAAGCGGATCGTGGCTGGCGTCGGTTGCAAGCCGGTATAAGCACCGGCGCTTGCTGCTTGCGGGCGCCGTGCTGGGTCTGTGCGCTGCCATATTCATCGGCTACGCCATTTTCCATAAGAAGCCGATCGATACCGGCAGCACGATATCGATCGGCGGCGATATCACGCCGCCGCCTGACCCAGCCACTATGCAGACCGTAACGGTGGACACTTTCGACGGCCCGGCCCAGGTCTGGCAGAACGGCGTCAAGATCGGCGTTACCCCTTACGAGTTTCACGAGCCGTTTGGGACAACGGTGAGCGCTGTATTGAAACGTCCCGGATATGTCGATCTGCCCATCAACTTCGATGTGGACGAACGTAGTAGCTATGTATTCACACTTGATCGGAGCCCGTCGCAATGAATTTATTACAGCGTGTTTTGCATCTTGCCGACAAAGCGCCAAACCACAGGGAACCTGCGCCGACCGCCGGCTTGCCGCCGGCCTTTGTCGTCGACAGCGATTTGCTGAGCGATGTGGGATGCGTGAGAACCAATAATGAGGATAGCGGCCGCATCCTACGCGCACCCGGCAACGATGGCGCAAGTGCACAACTGCTGGTAGTAGCGGATGGTTTGGGCGGCTACAATGCCGGAGACGTTGCCAGCGCTCTGTGCGTCGAGACGATCGAGGAATCCTATCCGGAGATAAGAAAGGATCCGGAAAAGGCGATGAAACGCACGCTCGAGACGGCGAATGCGAAAATCTACAAGCAGTCGCTCGAGAACGCTGAAAACGCCGGAATGGGCACTACCTGTACCGCGCTGCTCATTCAGGGAGGCTACGCCTACTCTGCTCATGTGGGGGACAGCCGCCTTTATTTGCTGCGCGATGGCGGCATTTATCTGATGAGCGAGGACCATTCCCAGGTGATGGACATGGTTCGATCGGGGTTGCTGGAACTGAGCGAGGTGCGCCATCATCCCGACAAGAACGTCATCACCAGGGCACTCGGCCGCCAGCCGGAGGTCGAGGTCTCCACGTGGCGGCAGCCCCTGCCTATTCGCGTCGGAGATGGTTTCGTCGTTTGCTCCGACGGCCTTTATGATGATATAGAGGACAACGAAATCTGCGACGCCGTTCAGGGCAAGAGCGCATCGAGCGCTTGTGCGGAACTCGTCCGTCTTGCCAAGGAGCGAGGGGGGAGCGATAACATCACGATTGCCGTGGGCAGGTTGCTGCCTGCCAATCCACCTTTGAAATCCAATGTAACGCGGAAATTCGAGGCATTGCCATGATGGTTGGGGACACTGTTGGGCAGTATCGCGTAACCCAGTTGCTCGGGGAAGGCGGCATGGGCGCCGTATACAAGGCCATCGACACCATGATCGAGCGCGAGGTTGCGATCAAGGTGCTGCGGCCTGAGATCGCGCACCAGAAGAATCTTCTGGAGCGTTTTCGCACTGAGGCCGTCACGCTGGCAAAGCTCAATTATCCGGGCATCGCCATGCTTTACAGCTTTCTTCAGGAAGGCGATCAGTTCTACATGATCCTGGAGTATGTTCCGGGCAAAACGCTGGAATGCGTTGAGCAGGAGCATGGCGCACTGGACTACAAAACCGCAGTGCCCTTGTTTGTGAAGATCCTTGAGGCGATGCAGCCGGCGCACGAAATGGGGATTATGCATCGCGATGTAAAACCGGCCAACATCATGCTGACCACCTGGGGCTCGGTCAAGCTCATGGACTTCGGCATCGCGCGCGTTTTGGGAGCAGCGCGGCAGACCCGGCAGGGCGCGCTGGTGGGGACCATGGAGTACATCGCGCCGGAGCGTATCAAGGGCAAAGAGGGCGGGCCAGCGGCCGACATTTATTCTCTGGGCGTTGTGCTCTACGAGATGCTCGCCGGGCGGCTTCCCTTCCGCAGCGAAAACGAGTACGAACTGATGCACATGCATCTGGAGAACGCCGCGCCCAGTTTCGCGGAAGTTGGAGTGAGCGTTCCTCGGGAAATCGAGGCTGTGGTCCAGAAGTCGATGGCCAAGCAGGAAGCGGACCGCTACACCACATGCGAGGAATTCATTGAGGCCTTGCAGAGCGTGGCCGGCGGCGCTCGTATTCAAAAACGGGAGATCGTCGCACTGGTTGGACAGGTGGCGGTTGCTGAGTTGGGGACGGCAGGACACACCTCCGGCGAGACCACGGGCGCTGCCACCAGCAACGGTTTTCCCGCCGCCAACGGCGCCGAGCCCCGGAAGCAGGAACTCCCCGGCAAGAGTGCCAGCAAGGGTGAAGGCTCGGTGGCGGCGTTCATACGTTTGCGCAAGGTGCCGCTGCTGGCCGCGGCTGCGTTGCTGGTCGCCATCGGGTTGGGAGTTGGTTTCGGACTTCTTTCAAGACGAGAGCAGCCCAAACAGGTGACCAATCCGCCCATCCAGCAGAATGTATCCCCATCGAATTCCGGGCCCGTTGCGGTCACGCCCCCTCCTCCATCTTCTTCCGACACTTCGCCGTCCAGTGGTTTGCAGCCCATCACTACTGAACCGGGGCCCATCAAAAGCACGCCGATTGCTTCGCCGCCGTCCACACCCCAACCAAAACCCAACAACTCTAAGCGTGATAAAGCATTGAAGGCCCTCGACGAATGAAGACTGTCAGACCTGAATTCGCAAGGAGTGCGTTGCTGGTGGCCGTTTGTCTGGCGCTGTTCGCGGTGGCCTGCGCATTCGCCGTTGCTCAGAGTACGGACACAAAACCCATCACACTCAAAGGGTTGGAAGATGCGCTCAAGATTGGCGGGCTCAAGGATTCCGAACTCATCGCCCAAATTAAGAGCCGGGGGGTTGACTTCATCCTTACGAACCAGATAACGGACGATCTGCGAGGCCTGGGTGCTTCGGCGGCCGTCATCCAGGCCGTCGGGGCGAACTATCGCGGCCCGGCAGCCCCTAATGTGAACCCAGTTCCTCCGCCCGCTCCGCCCCCAGTTGCTCCGCCTCCTTCGCCCACTAATCCAACTCCATCACATGCACCGGCCGGCTATCCTTCGGCGCCAGGTATTTATTTCAAGCAGGGAAGCGCCTGGACTCGGCTGCAGCAGGAGTCCGTCGTATGGCACAGCGGGCTTGCAAAAAACCTGAAGATATTCACCCACGGGGTGGTGAATGCTGAGGCCACCGGAGATATGCCAGGCGCCCATAGCGCCACTTCCGTGCATGATCCCGCGTCGTTCCTCATATGGCCGGCTAATGGTCTCACAATTGGGAACTACCTGATCGTGCATTTGCATGGCAAAAAGGATGACCGCGAATTCAAGGTCTCAATAGGGCAGTTGCACAGCGCAGACCAGGTCGATTTTCGCCCTGCGAAGGTCAGCAACAACCTGTTTGAGGTGGACTTCTCACAGGGCCAGGGCGATTACGCCTTTGTAACGAGCCGCGATGTTCCCACGGAGCAGAACGCGCAGGACAGCTTTCTGTTCACGTTCCAAATCGTACAGTAGCACCCGCGAATCCTAATGACCGCGGCGGTGAGTCGAGCACGCCGAATAACATCCGGAAATATCCAGGTCGAGCATGGATAGGCGCAGAATGCGCTCCAGTGCTACACCTAGAACCGGTCTCATAAACCAACTTTGTCAGCTCGCCGGCCTCCTGGGACCCGCCTTGTTGTTGGGTCCCATACTTGCGCGGCGCAGTGCATCACCATTTATGAGACCGGTTGTAGGCGAACACGCTCATTATCTGGCCCATCAGATCGCCTGCGCCCAGAAGGTGCTTATGCTTATATTGGTCTACTGCTCGTTGGAGGATCAGTGTTTCTCGCGCCAGGCACAAGCCATCCGGCGCCATAGCTGATATCTTGGCAATGCGATGCCGCCGCGCCGCACTTCCCGGCTTACCATTGCCGTCGATACCGGCGGCACGTTTACCGACTGCGTCTATCGTACCGGCGGCCGGCTTGAGGTGGTCAAAGTAGCCTCGACGCCGGACAACCCAGGCCGCGCGATGCTGGATGCCATCGAACGGATTGTCCAGTTTGCAGGCGCAATTGAGGTGCGCCATGGCACAACGGTGGCCACGAACACGCTTCTGGAGCGCAAGGGCGCGCGGGTGGCCTTCGTAACCACCGCGGGATTTGAAGACACCCTGGCGATAGGCCGCCAGGCGCGGCCGAGCCTCTATGACTGGAACCTGCATCGGCCCGCTCCCATTGTGGAGGGGGATTGCTGTTTCGGCCTCGCGGAGCGGGTTGGCCCCGACGGAGCGATAATACGCGCACCCGGCAGAGACGCGCTCGCGGAGCTGGGCAGGCAGATTCGAGCCTCGCGTGCGGAGTCCATTGCGGTATCGCTTCTTTTCTCGTTCGCCAATCCGGCGAATGAGCGCGCCGTGGCATCGGCGCTGACCGAGTTGGGCCTTCCGGTTTCGCTCTCGCACCAAATTCTGCCGGAGTTTCGCGAGTATGAGCGGGCGGCCACCGTCGCACTGAATGCCTATCTCGCGCCGCACATGGCGGGCTACATCGGCGACCTCGAAACCAGCCTGTCGCGAAGGGGCGCACGGCTCAGTATCATGCAGTCCTCGGGCGGCATTCTTTCCGCGCGGGCGGCGGCACGCGAGCCGGTGCGCACCATTCTCTCTGGCCCCGCCGGCGGTGTAATCGGCGCGCTCAGCGTGGCGCGCACGGCGCGCGTCGCTCGCTTGCTCAGCTTCGATATGGGCGGCACCTCCACTGACGTTGCCCTTCTTGACGCCCGGTGCGAGCCGCCCACCAGCATCGAGGGCGAGGTGGCCGGAATGCCCGTCTGCGTACCGATGCTTGACATTCATACCGTGGGCGCGGGCGGCGGGTCGCTGGCCTGGATGGATGCCGCGGGCGCTTTGCAGGTGGGTCCGCAGTCCGCGGGCGCCGATCCCGGACCCGCCTGCTACGGCCGCGGCAGCGGCGCCACGGTGACGGACGCCAACCTGGCGCTGGGACGGCTTCATCAAGCGCACTTCCTAGGAGGGACCATGCTGCTTGACGAAGTGCGCGCGCGGCAGGCGCTCAGCAGCGTTAGCGGTGCGAGCGGCTTTGCCAGTGTTGAGGACCTGGCCGAGGGGATAGTGCGCGTGGTCAACGCAGGCATGGAGAGCGCCTTGCGCCGGGTTTCAGTAGAGCGCGGATATGACGTGCGCGCCTTCACCCTTTTGGCTTTCGGTGGGGCGGGGCCGCTGCATGCCTGCGCGCTGGCCTCGGCGCTGGGCATGCGGCGGGTGCTTGTGCCGCCGGCGCCGGGCGCGCTCTCGGCACTCGGCATTCTCGACGCCGATTTGCGCCGCGAGTTCTCGCGCACGGTGATGCTTGCGCCGGCGAGCTCCAAAATCGCGCGGGTCTTCAGGGAACTGGAGGCCGAGGCGCGGGAAGCTTTTCGCGACGAGGGCGCCCGGCCGCGGTTGTCGCGTCTGGCCGATCTGCGCTACCAGGGCCAGGGCTTCGAGCTGCGCGTAGATTGGAGCGCGGACGCCGTGGCTCGTTTCCACCACCTGCACGCTCGCACGTACGGCTATGCAGATGCCACGCGCGCGGTCGAAATTGTGACCCTGCGCGTGCAAGCGGTGAGCAAAACGACTAGGCCGAAACACACGCCGGAATCCCCGCCGCGATCTCTGCCCCGCGGCGACGCCCGCCGGGCGCACATCGGCGCGCATCGCGTGTTTGAGGAGGGCCGATGGCGCCGAGCCGTGCTGTACGACCGCGCACGGCTGAGACCGGGCGATCGCATTGCCGGCCCCGCAGTCATTGTGGAACTGAGCGCCACAACTTTCGTTCCGAGTAGATGGACCGCGGCGGTGGACGCGTTCGGCAATTTTGTTCTGACTCCAACATCAAGGCGCGGAGGCCGCCAGTGAGCCGTCCATTGAGACGCCGTTCGCCCGATCCCGCCGAGTTGGCCGTCGTCAGCCACGCGCTGCACTCGATTGCCGTGGAGATGGGAGCGGCGCTGCGCCGCACTGCGTTTTCGCCCAACATCAAAGAGCGCCGCGATTACTCTTCCGCGGTATTTTCCGCAGGGGGCGAACTGATCGCCATGGGTGACGATATGCCGGTTCACCTGGGGTCGATGCCGATGTCAGTGAGCGCGGCGCTGGCGGCGCTCCGCCTCGGGCCGGGAGACGTGGCCCTTCTCAACGACCCTTACCGCGGCGGAACCCACTTGCCCGACATCACCATGGTTGCGCCGGTGTTTTTGCCCGGCAGGGGGCAACCGGCGTTTTATGTGGCCAATCGCGCCCATCATGCCGACGTGGGCGGAGCGTACCCGGGTTCCATGGGGCCGTGCCGCGAGATTGTGCAGGAGGGCATTCGAATTCCCCCGGTGAAGCTGATGCACGCGGGCAGGATGGACAAGGCAGTGCTGGAGATTCTGCTCGCCAACGTGCGTACCCCCGCAGAGCGCGAAGGCGACCTGACCACGCAACTGGGCGCCTGTCGCGTGGGCGTGGCGCGCATGATTGAGCTGGTGCGCCGCTTTGGCCGCGCCCGCCTGCTGCGCGGAGTGCGCGCCATGTTGGAGGGCTCGGAACGGCAGATGCAGCAGGTGCTCGCCGGGCTTCCAGCGGGCGAGTGGCGGGCGGAGGACTTTCTCGACGATGACGGCGTCACGGCCAATCCTATCGGCATCCGCGTAACTGTGCGCAACGATCATGGGCGCAACGATGCTATGAATTGCCGCGCGGTAGTGGACTTCACTGGCACAGACGCGCAGGTTGCGGGAAACCTGAACGCGGTCTATGCCATCACCTGGTCGGCGGTCTTCTACGTCTTTCGCTGCCTTATGCCCGCCGGAGCCATCGCCACAGCCGGACTCATGTGGCCAGTGCGGGTAATCGCGCCTGAGGGCACGGTGGTGAACGCGGTGGCGCCGGCAGCGGTGGCCGGGGGAAATGTGGAGACCTCGCAGCGGATCGTCGACACGCTGATGAAGGCGCTCGCCGCAGCGCTGCCCGGCCGCATTCCCGCGGCAAGCTCGGGAACCATGAACAACCTGACCATCGGCGGCGTCGATCGGCGTTCGGGAATGCTGTACGCCTATTACGAAACCATTGCGGGCGGGCTGGGCGGTTCGCCAGTGAGCCCTGGCGCCAGCGGTCATCACGCGCACATGACCAACTCCCTCAACACCCCGGTGGAGGCTCTGGAGTACGCTTACCCTTTGCGAGTGCTGCATTATGCTTTGCGCCGCGGCTCGGGCGGAACGGGCCGCAATCGGGGCGGAGACGGCCTGATACGCGAGATTGAGTTGCTGGGCGATGCGCAGGTGACGCTTCTCGCTGACCGTCGCCGGACGCTGCCCTGGGGATTGGCGGGCGGCGGAGATGGCGCGCCGGGGAAATCGGCAGTCATCGTGGATGGGGTGGAGGAGGTTCTTCCCGGCAAGTGTACGCGCGAATTGCCTGCAGGAAGCCGTGTGCGCATCGAGTCGCCCGGCGGGGGCGGTTGGGGAAAGGTATAGGTGCTATACTGGGTCCTCAGGGCCGAACCACTGTTGATTTTTTAATCACGCGCCCAGAATATTTTTTCAATAACGCCCAGGCTGCGGCATCTGCGGGGACATGCATCTTAATTACTTGATGGGGGTCAACCAATGAGAAAAGTCATTTATTCTTTGGCGTCGCTGGGATTTATCGCGTTGCTGGTTTCGGCGTACCCAGACATACGGCGCTATCTCCGCATACGAGCCATGTGAACCAATTAACCGCAATATATTCAAGCGCAAATCCGATCCCTGCGGCCCGGTCGCGCTATGCGGATTGCATTCCAATTGGTAGCTTTGGTCCATTCCATGCTTGCCTAAGCCCGCCCTGAAGCCCTATATTCCCTGTGCCACGCAAGTTGGGAGGGCACACCGAAGAAGCCGTCGCTACGCAGGGGACGGGCATTGGTCCAGCAGGGAAGTGGGTTTCTTTTTTTTGAGCATGTCACAACCAATGCGGATGTAGATGCATCACAGTGTCAGCGAAAACCAATTTCGCTCAAGTCGCACGTGGTTTGACAGAAGAGGTCCCGCTCCGACCCCAGCTTGACGGAGCGGCGGAGGTTACGGCGGCAAACCCCTGATCGCCGAGTCAGTCCAGCGCTCAAGTCGCGCGTCGCATCCAGTCATTGCAGGTTCTCATCAGGTCGAACTGTGTCTTTAGGCCCGCATCGAGCGGCGCCGTGTGCAAACCCCGCGCAAGACCAGCAGGCATACCGGAAAGGAGAACTCAAATCATGGCATCAGAAACAGTTCCTTACGGTCGCGTGACCCAGAGGAAATCCCCTGTTGCTGAAGTACACATCCTGTGGATCACCGCGGGCCTGGGGTGCGACGGCGACTCGGTCTCCGTCACTGCCGCCACGCAGCCCAGCATTGAAGATGTGCTGCTGGGAGCAATTCCCGGGCTGCCCAAAGTCCACCTGCATAACCCCGTTCTCGCGTACGAAGTCGGCGGTGACTTCATGAAGTTCTGGTATGACGCGGAGGCGGGAAGGCTGGATCCCTTCGTTCTTGTCGTCGAAGGATCCATCCCCAACGAAAAGATAAAGAAGGAAGGGTACTGGGCTGCGTTCGGAACCGATCCGCATACCGAACAGCCCATCACCACCAACGAATGGATCGATCGGCTGGCGCCTAAAGCGCTCGCGGTGATCGGCGCCGGGACCTGCGCGACGTACGGCGGCATTCATGCGATGCAAGGTAATCCGACCGGGTGCATGGGGCTGGCGGACTATCTCGGATGGGGCTGGAAGTCCAAGGCGGGTCTTCCGATTGTGAACGTTCCAGGTTGCCCGGTCCAGCCGGACAACTTTATGGAAACCGTCCTCTACCTGCTCTATCAGGTGGCTGGATTGGCGCCGATGATTCCTCTCGATGACCAGCTAAGGCCGACATGGCTTTTCGGCAAAACCGTACACGAAGGCTGCGATCGTGCCGGGTATTACGAGCAAGGGGATTTCGCCACCAGCTACGGTTCGCCAAAGTGCATTGTCAAGCTCGGATGCTGGGGCCCGGTGGTGAATTGTAATGTGCCCAAGCGCGGCTGGATGAATGGGATGGGCGGCTGTCCCAATGTGGGCGGCATCTGCATCGGCTGCACCATGCCCGGGTTCCCAGACAAGTTCATGCCTTTCATGGACGAGCCTCCGGGCGGCAAGCTTTCAACGACAGCGGTTACCGCCTGGGGCAAGTCGCTCAGGGCTCTGCGCAGTTTGACGAATTCAACCGTTAACCAGGAGCCCAAGTGGCGGCATCCTCGCCCGGAGCTAACCACCGGCTACCACGCTTCGAACTAACCCGACGAAAGGAGACACTACGATGGGGACAATTACCACCGAGCGTAAAGAGATTGCCAGCGACAAGAGCCAGTTAGTGGAAATGAATTGGGATCCGATCACACGGATCGTCGGCAGCCTCGGCATCTTCACCAAAATCGACTTCGGCAAGCGCAAGGTGGCCGAGTGTCACAGCACGTCTTCAATCTTTCGCGGCTACAGCATCTTCATGAAGGGCAAAGATCCGCGGGACGCGCACTTCATCACCAGCCGCATCTGCGGGATTTGCGGCGACAACCATGCCACCTGCGCCACCTACGCGCAAAACATGGCATTTGGCGTACGGCCTCCGGCAATCGCCGAGTGGATTGTGAACCTCGGCGAAGCTGCGGAATACATGTTCGACCACAACATCTTCCAGGACAATCTGGTAGGCGTGGACTTTTGCGAAACCATGGTCAAGGAAACCAATCCCGGCGTGTGGGAAAAAGCGCAGCAGGCTGCGGCGCCGCACGCCGAGCTGCACGGCTACCGCACCATCGGCGACATCATGAAAGCGCTCAACCCCTTCACAGGCGCGTTCTATCTTGAGGCGCTGCAGATGAGCCGCATGACGCGCGAAATGTTTTGCCTGATGGAAGGCCGCCATGTACATCCCTCCACGCTGTATCCCGGAGGCGTGGGCACGGTGCCGACAGTGCAACTCTTCACCGACTACATCGTCCGGCTGATGAAGTATGTGGAGTTCATGAAGAAAGTCGTTCCCTTGCACGATGACCTCTTCGATTTCTTCTACGAAGCCCTCCCCGGTTACGAAGAGGTCGGCCGGCGGCGGATTCTGCTCGGATGTTGGGGATCGTTTAACGATCCGGAGGTTTGCGATTACACCTACAAGAAAATGACGGACTGGGGCCGCGCTATGTTTGTCACGCCAGGCGTAGTTGTCGATGGCAAACTCGTGACCACGGACCTGGTGGATATCAACCTGAACATCCGCATTTTGCTGGGCAGCTCCTACTATGACGACTGGCAGCAAGCCCAGACATTCGTCAAAGAGGATCCGCTCGGGAATCCGGTCGATCAGCGTCATCCCTGGAACCAGAGCACCTTCCCCAAACCGCAAAAGCGCGACTTCAAAAGCAAGTACACCTGGGTGATGTCTCCGCGCTGGTTTGACAAGCGGACCGGCGACCATCTCGCGCTCGACACGGGAGGCGGCCCTATCGCGCGTTTCTGGGCCACCGCGCTCGCTGGCACTGTGGACATCGGCTACATCAAGGCCACCGGCCACAGCGTCAAGATCTATCTGCCCAAGACTATGTCGAAACCTGAAGTGGAGTTCGAGTGGAAGATCCCGAAATGGAGCAACGCGATTGAACGGGATCGCGCGCGCACGTACTTCCAGGCGTATGCGGCGGCGGCAGCGCTGCATTTTGCCGAGAAGGCGCTCGCCGAGTTGCATGCCGGACGCACCAGGACATGGAACGACTTCAAAGTGCCCGAAGAAGCGATCGGCTGCGGCTTCCACGAAGCGGTGCGCGGCGTGCTGTCGCATCACGTCGTCATTCGCGATCACAAAATCGCGAACTATCACCCGTATCCGCCGACGCCATGGAATGCCAATCCGCGCGATTCGTATGGCACTCCAGGGCCGTATGAGGATGCAGTGCAGAATACGCCGATCTTTGAGGAGAACGGCCGCGACAAATTCAAGGGAATCGACATCATGCGCGCGGTGCGCAGCTTCGATCCGTGCCTCCCGTGCGGCGTGCACATGTATCTCGGCAACGGGAAGGTATTAGAGACGCATCACTCCCCGATGTTCGGCGTTCCGGCCTGAGTCCGATGGCGCAGACCGGGCTCGAAGATGTGAAAAGGAGATCACATGCACGGTGTGGCCGCCCTGCATGTGATCAAGGCCCAGGACCGGGCTCACACATCAGTTGACCTTTATAAAAAGGAGGTGCGGTGGCTAAAGGCGGCGAGTTTCGCGAGCAGGTAAATCAACTCGGCAAGCTGATTGCGCAATTTGACAATTTGCCGGATGGCCCGCAAAAGGTTGCGGGCAAGGAGTTGGTGCAACTTCTCATGGATGTGCATGGCGCGGGCCTGGAAAGAATGATGGAAATCATCTTCGAAAGTGGAAGTGAAGGATCCGCGATCATTGACAAACTGGGTCAGGATTCCATTGTTGGCAGTCTGCTTTTGCTCTACTCCCTTCATCCTGATGGTTTAGAAACCCGTGTACACAAGGCGATGGAGCAAATGCGTCCCCGGTTGCGCAAACTTGCCTGCACCGCTGAACTGGCGAGCGTAAGCGAGGGCGTGGCGCGAGTGCGTTTGACGAGGACCGGCCACAGCTGCGGCTCGTCTGCCAGGGACCTGCGAGCGATGGTGGAAGACGGAGTGTATGAATTTGCACCTGACGTCACCTCGCTTGAGATTGAAGGGCTGGAAGAGCCCTCGGCTACGGGCTTTGTCAAGTTGGAAAGTCTCCTGGGGCGTGCACTTGTCCCGGCTGGCGCCGGCGAGCATGCACTGCACGCCGAGGGCGCCGATTGAGATCGCTGGAGTGTGTTCCAAAATAGGGGTTCATGCGCGACCAAGCCCATGGAACCCGGCTTGTTGCCATGTTCCACACTTGCTCAAATGAGACCCAGGATGTTTTTGAAACACGCTGTACCTGGAAATCGCGGAAAGGTTTGCTCATGCCTGAGGAGCGGGTACCGGCCTTCGAACAAGCTTTTAGCACGCTGCGGCAATTCGCGCGCAAGCGCCAGTCAACCTCGCGCGCAGTGGAATATTGCGAGCTGTGCAGCGCCGGTCTGGGTCACGAACATTCGCATCTTGTCGAGCTCGACTCGCGGCAAATTCTCTGCGCGTGTGATGCCTGTGCCCTGCTCTTCGACGCCAGGGAGAACTCCAGATACAAGCGCGTCCCACGCAACGCCCGTTTTCTTGCCGGTTTCGAAATGAGCGATGCGCAATGGGATGGGCTGTTGATCCCTATCAACATGGCGTTCTTCTTTTATTCCAGCATTCAAGGCAAACCCACTGCTTTCTATCCGAGTCCAGCCGGCGCGGTCGAGTCGCTGTTGCCGCTCGAAGCCTGGAGTGAGATCGCTGAGAACAATCCTGCATTGCGTCAGATGCAGCCAGATGTCGAAGCCCTGCTGGTGAACCGCGTGGGTCTTGCGCGTGGGACGGATCGCGCTGAATACTACATTGCTCCGATCGATCAGTGCTACAAGCTTGTCGGCTTGATTCGCACTCATTGGCGCGGGCTCTCGGGCGGGACGGAAGTGTGGACGGAGATCGGACGATTTTTCGAGGATCTGCGGTCGAAATCGGACCTGATCGGGGAGGAATCGAATTCGCCCGGCGGAGGCGCAAATGCCTGATTTGAACTTTCAGGTCGAGGATGCGCGCGTCGTTCCATTCGCGGCAGTTCCCACGCTTGCATTCAAGCTGGGGATCGCGAATGCTGTGGCCGATGAGGCGATTCACACGATTGTGCTGCGTTGCCAGATTCAGATTGAAGTTACGCGCCGCCGCTATGCGGCCCAGGAGCAGGAGAGGCTGCTCGATCTCTTCGGGGCTCCCGATCGATGGAGCCAGACGTTGCGCACTCTGCTTTGGACCCACGCCCAGGTGACGGTTCCAGGCTTTGCCGGCGCTGGCACTGTTGTCGATTTGCAGGTGCCATGCACCTTCGACTTCAACGTTGCCGCGACAAAATATTTTGAGGGCCTCACCAGCGGCGAGATTCCACTGCAATTGCTATTCAGTGGAACCGTCTTCTACTCACTTCCCGACAGCCCGCTGCAAGTGGCCCCCATCTCCTGGGAGCAGGAGGCGCGATTCAAGCTCCCGGTTAAGCTTTGGCGCGAGATGATGGACGCCTATTACCCGAACACTGTGTGGATCAACCTGCGCCGGGATATCTTCGAGCGGCTCTATCAGTACAAGATGCAGCACGGCATCCCTACCTGGGAGCAGGCGCTGGAGCAGGTGCTTTCGAGCGAAGAGGCGGTGAGCTCGTGAATCTGAATCAAGTTGAGAAGATCGCCGACGCCGTCCTCTACGAGGGATACATGCTCTATCCCTATCGGCCCACCTCGGTCAAAAACCAACAGCGTTGGAACTTCGGCGTTCTCTATCCCTCTTCTTATTGCGCTGGGCAAACGGGCTCGGAAGCAAGCGCAATGCAGACGGAGTGCCTTCTCAAGGCGACCCCCTCCACGCGGCTGACGGTGAAGGTGCGCTTCTTGCAGATCGTGCGGCGGACCATCGGCCGGCTCTCGACACCAGGAAAGCAGGAACTCGACGAGGTGGAACCGGACGCGGAGTTCGTCGATCGGCTCTCAGTAGCTGGACGCGTCTATCAGCCATGGCAGGAGGCGATTGAACGGGAGCAGACTTACACGGATCTCGATCCGGAATCTCTCATCAGTTCTCGTTCTGAGTCCTTCACATTTCCGGCAGGTAAAGGCTTTGAGTATTTGTGCGACGAGCGAGGACAGGCGGCCGGTGTGGTTGTGCGCGAGTGGAAGACTCTGGAGGGGTCGGTCCAATTGAGTTCGGAGCCGCTTCGCGATGGAGTGGCTAAAGTTTCAGTGCGCGTAAACAATCGCACGCAGGTCGAAGCCCATGAACCGATGGAACCCGGCGGCCGGGCCGAAGCGCTGCTCTATTCGCTGGTGTCTGCCCACACCATCCTGGGTGTTGAAAATGGAGAGTTTCTCTCCCTGCCTCGAGTTCCCACCGGACTTTGAAGACCTTGCAGCGCATTGCAACAACATCGGCACGTGGCCTGTGCTTGCAGGCGACCGCGGGGACACGATGCTGTCCTCGCCGATCATTCTCTATGACCACCCCCAGATCGCGCCTGAGAGCGCAGGCAATCTCTACGATTCAACGGAGATCGACGAGATTCTTTCCCTGCGCATCCTCACGCTGACGGATGAAGAAAAGCGCGAGATGCGCGAGTCGGACGATCGCACGCGAGAGATTCTGGAGCGCACGGAGAATATGCCTCAGGAGCAACTGATGAAACTTCATGGAGTGTTGCGTGGTTTGGCTCCGATCGAGAGGGAGATGTGATGGACCAGTGGGAATGGAGTCTCCTCGAAGACAAGGCGCAGTTGGACCAGGTGGAGATCGCAGGAACTGTCGTGCGGAAAGGGGATCGCGTGCGTTTGGATCCAAGGAGCGGCGGCGACATTCTGGACATTGCGCTACGGGGGCAAATTGCGCAGGTCGAGAGCATTCAGGAGGATTACGAAGGCGCGCAACACATTTGCGTGGTCCTTGAGGACGATCCAGGGCGCGATCTGGGCATGATGCGGCAGCCCGGGCACCGATTTTTCTTCAGCCCGAAGGAGCTTGAACCTATCCCGCAGGATTCGCCGCAAGCGAAAGAATGGACTGGGAAGGCTCGAGCGGTCAAACCGCAGATTCTGGTCGCCGGCATCGGCAACATCTTCATGGGGGATGACGCCTTTGGAGTGGAGGTCGCGCGCTGCCTGATGGAACGCAACCTGCCCGACGAAGTGCGGGTGGTCGATTTTGGAATTCGCGGGCTGGACCTTGCGTATGCCTTGCAGGACGACTATGAGACAACCATCCTGATTGACGCATATCCCCACGGACAGCCGCCGGGCACGGTTTCTGTCGTCGAGCCGGATGTAAACGAAATCTCCGCCTCACCGGGGAACTTTGTTGAGCCGCACAGCTTGCACCCGATGAGCGTATTGCGCATGGCATATGCCATGAATGGGCCATTGAAACGAGTGCTGCTGGTGGGCTGCGAGCCGGCCACACTCGGAGGAGAAGAGGGCCGCATGGGACTGAGCGAGCCGGTTACGACTGCGGTGCGCGAAGCGGCGAAAACGACCGAAACATTGGTCAAGCGAATATTGCGCGGTGAATCAATTTAGCGAATCGAAATCGAAAAGGAGAAGTGGTATGGCAACGAATGTGCTTGAATTGACCTCAAACGCAACTGGGAATGAAAAGGACACTCTTTTTCTTCTGGGCGGCGTCGCAATGATGGTGTTTGGTGCGGGATTAATTCTCTCCAATCCAGTCATTCGCCGATATCTGTCCCAGTTTGGAGTCGGCAACCTGGTGCAAAGTGTGATGCCCGATGTAGAGCGCTATTTCAGATTGCGGGCCATGTGAACGGTGCGGCAAACCTCAAAGGTAAATCCGATCCGTCCGCCAGGATGGAGCGAGGGAGATGTTGACTAATCCAATGGAAACGGCAACTGCCACAATGGCTCGCTTCGTCGTCGATGCAAGCGCCAGCAAATTCGTTGTGCAGGCCTATGCAACAGGACTGCTGTCCGCGATGGGCCACAACCCGGTCATTGGTATTCGCAAGTTCAGCGGCGAGGTAAGATTCAACCCCGAAACACCTGATGTAAGCGGATTCAAGCTTGCCATTGACGCCGCATCGTTGAGCGTCGAGAACGACATCAGCGATAAGGACCGGCGCGAAATGGAAAAACAAATGAACGAACAGGTTCTCGAGGTCGGAAAGTACCCTGACATCGTGTATGAAGCCTCTCAGGTTTCAGTGACGAAGCTCGGCGATTCCCTGTACTCCGCGGCCGTGAATGGAAATCTGAGCTTCCATGGAGTGACGCGGAGCCAGCCGGTGACGGTGAGGATCGCCGACTTCGGTGAGATGCTGCGCGCTTCAGGAGACTTTACCTTGCGCCAATCCGACTATCAGGTCAAGCCCATCTCAGTGGCCGGGGGCGCATTGAAATTGAACGACGAACTCAAGTTCTCTTTCGAATTGGTCGCGCGCAAAAGGGAATGAACAAAACAGGTATCGCATCGGAGAAATGTAGGAGAAGTGAGGAAGTCAGGAAGGAAGAGACGCCATGTGTTTAGCCATACCGGGAAGAATTGTGGAGCTTGTTTCCGGCAAGACCGAGGCGGGGATTGTGGAAGTGGCCGGCGTGCGCAGGAAGGTTCAGCTCGGGCTGCTGGCGGAAGACATGCCGAAGACCGGTGATTGGGTTCTGATTCACGTCGGATTTGCCATGTCAAAGATCAGTGAGTCCGATGCCGCCGAGCAAATGCGCCTGCTCTCCATGCTCGGAGAAACGGAGCAAGCCATGCAGGAGGTTCGAGGCTACGGCCTGCAAGAGAACGAAGGCCGCAACAGCGCCGGCCCTGAAGGCTTCTCGCGTTCCGGTGAGTGGGATCGCGCGCGCCCCGCGCAAGGAGATTGACCATGCGCTATGTGGATGAATTTCGCAATCCGGAGTTGATCACCAAAGCGTCTGAAGAGATTCGCCGCCTCGCCGATCCGGAGCGGCACTATCGCATCATGGAAGTGTGCGGCGGTCACACGCACGCCATCTATCGCTTTGGGCTGAAAGACATTCTGCCGTCAAACATCGAGCTCATTCATGGTCCCGGCTGTCCGGTATGTGTTTTACCCATGGGAAGAATCGACGACGGGCTGGCCATCGCTCAGGAGCCGAACAGGATTTTTGCGGCCTTCGGCGACATGATGCGCGTGCCCGGAGCGCACGGAAGCCCCCTGGAATACAAGGCCCGCGGAACCGATGTGCGCATCGTCTATTCGCCCGCCGACGCACTGGAAATTGCCCGGAAGAATTCGGAGAAGGAGGTTATCTTCTTCGCCATCGGATTCGAGACCACGGCACCCTCAACGGCGCTCACGCTCATGAGCGCGAAATCCGAGGGGGTCAACAACTTCTCCGTCTTCTGCAATCACGTCACCATCGTGCCCGCCATTCGGGCTATTCTCGATTCACCCGACATGCGTCTCGATGGATTCATCGGACCGGGACACGTCTCCACGGTGATTGGCTGCAGGCCATACGAATGGATCGCAAAATCCGAAGGTAAGCCTGTGGTGACTTCGGGCTTCGAGCCGCTCGACCTGCTGCAGTCGATTGTGATGCTTTTGCGCCAGCTTGAGGCGAATGAAGCAAGGGTGGAAAACCAATACAAGCGCGTCGTTCCCTGGGAGGGCAATCCAGCCGCGCTCAAAGCCATGGCTGAGGTTTTCGAGCTGCGGCCTTACTTCGAATGGCGGGGCCTTGGGTTCATCTCCCAATCGGCGCTGCGCATTCGCGAGAAATATGCCGCATGGGATGCGGAGACACGTCATGCCGTTCCCCAGACGCGAGTCACAGACCCAAAATCGGCTCAATGCGGAGAGGTGCTGAAAGGCGTTTTGAAACCCGCGCAATGCAAGTTGTTCGGAAAGGAATGCACGCCTGAACATCCCATTGGCGCGCTGATGGTTTCATCGGAGGGTTCATGCGCAGCATATTACAACTACGAGTACCGGAAGTCGCTGGTGACTTCAATAGCCGCAATGGCGTGAATGCCAGCACCCGGATCGAAGATTCGCCGGCCATGGTGCGCTTCCGTGACCCGCAGATCGAAATGTCGCATGGAGCCGGTGGCAAAGCCAGCCGCAGGCTTGTGGAAGGCTTGTTTGCGCCACTGCTCCTGCCCGAATCCTCGGGAACCTTGACCGATGCTGCCCACTTTGAAGCCGGCGGCGCAACCATCGCATTTACTGCCGATAGTTTTGTCGTTCATCCTTTGCAATTTCCGGGCGGTTCCATCGGCGAGCTGGCCGTGAATGGAACGGTGAACGATCTGGCTGTTTCCGGAGCCAGGGCGAGCGCTATGGTTGTCACATTCGTTCTTGAAGAAGGCCTTGCGAGCAGCGTGCTGGAAGCGGAGGTTCGCGCCATGTCTGCGGCACTCCGGCGGGCAGGCGTCAAGATGGTAGGCGGCGACACCAAAGTGGTGGAGCATGGCAAAGCGGACGGCATGTATATCACCACTGCCGGCATCGGCATTCCAATTCCTGGCCTGCATATCGATGCGCGAACGGTGCGGCCGGGCGACAAGGTGCTGCTTTCGGGCCCTATCGGCGATCATGGCATCACCATCCTGCTGGCGCGCGCCGACCTCGAACTTGAAGCCAATCTTTATTCCGACACGCGCCCGGTGTTGCCCATGGTGGAAGCGATGGCGGCGGAGGCCAGCCCCGGGATTCGCTGGATGCGCGATCCAACGCGCGGAGGAGTGGCGACCGCACTCAACGAACTGGCTCGCGATTGCGGCCTCGCGGTCGAGGTGCAGGAAGAAGAGATTCCCATTCACGATGGCGTTCGTGGCGCCTGCGAGCTGCTGGGACTGGATCCCTTGCACATTGCGAATGAAGGACAGTTCCTCGCCGTCGTCGCCCCTGAATTCGCTGACATCGCTTTGAACGCACTGCATCAGACGGAAGCAGGAGAAGATGCCTGCATCATTGGCCAGATTCGCAACGACCCGCCGAACACAGTGCTGGTGAATACCCGATACGGCGGCACGCGTATCGTCGACATGCTGGTCGGCGACCCGCTGCCCCGGATTTGTTAGTAATTTGGGATTTGTTAGGAGCCTCAATGCAAACGGCAGTCAATCTCGCGGCGCAGATTGAAGATCATCTGTTAGTGCGCAATGAAATCTTCGAAGATTTCTTCTCGCGTGAAGCGCGCAAACTGGCCGAGGCCTGCCGGGAAATGGCAGAGCGGTTCCTGCTTGGCGGGCGTCTGCTGGCTTTGGGGCGAGGCTCGTGCTCCACCGACGCGCAGCACGTCTCAGTTGAATTCGTACACCCGGTCATTGTGGGCAAGCGCGCTTTGCCTGCGCTCGACCTCTCCGCGCTCATGCGGCCGTGGCTCGACGCCATTCTGAGTCCTCACGATATCGTGGTGGGTTTTGGTCCGCCCGAGGGCGATCCCGAGGTTTGGGCGGCTCTCGATTCCGCTTTCGCGCGCGGCGCCATGACATTTGCCCTGCCTGGCGTTTCGGGTTCTTACGCGCTGCGGACCGCGATTCAAGACCCCTTCATCCACCAGGAATTGGTGGAGATTTTCTACCACACTCTTTGGGAGACGGTTCACGTGTTTCTGGAGCATCGTGAACTCGGCCAGGATGTTGGGCAGACAGAATTCCTTTATCCATTCCTGGGACAAAAGAAACAGGACACCGCGGAGATTGTTGGCGATGTTGCAGAGTCGATCTTGATGAAGGTGCACGACGATGCACTGCTTCGCACGCGCCTGGCTAAAGAGGCGGCCGAGCAACTCGCCGCCACTGCGATGGCCATCAACGACTGCGTGGCCCGAGGCGGGAAGCTCATCATTTTTGGCAATGGCGGCTCGGCCACCGACGCCAACGATTGGGCCATGGACTGTGTATTGCCGCCCGCCGGGCGCCGCACTATACCGGCAATATCGCTTTCGATGGAACCGGCGAACATTACGGCGCTCGCCAACGATGTTGGCACCGAGGTGATTTTCCTCCGTCAGCTCATGGCCCAGGCCAAGCCAGAAGACGCGGCCATCGGGATCTCGACCAGCGGCGGATCCCGAAACATCATTGCTGCGCTCGAGGAGGCGCGAAAGCGCAAAATGCTGACAGTCGCCCTGCTGGGCAACGATGGCGGAGAGATTGCCCGTCGCGGACTTGCGGACTATCCGATCATCGTGCGCAGCGACTACATCCCCCGCATTCAGGAGGTGCAAGCCTCCGCCTATCACATCATTCTCGAATCTCTGGAGGTATTGAGCCGTGGCAACGCTTGAACTGTATGGCTCAGCGCATTGTCCTTACACCCAGGAACTCCGCGATTGGCTGGAGTGGACCAGGCGTGAGTTTTTGGAGTTTGACGTCGAGGCCGATGCTGAAGCGAACGCACGGTTGCGATCACTTACCGGGGGCGCAGCCACTGTCCCTGTGCTTGTGGAAAGTGGCAAAGTGGTGCAAATAGGCTGGCAGGGGCGATGTTGTGCCTTTACGGCATCTTCGGAGATAGTGTAGTCCTTGCCGGGTTCATCGAATGTCGCCGCTCCTTGTGGTCCCACCCCAACGACAAAGACCTGTCGTTGGGGCCCCGGGCTGGCCGCGTCGACTGGAATACGTGCTTTCGGTCTACAGAATTTCCGAAAATGCTTTAGCTAGAGCAAGACCGGCGACCGGGAGGGTGAACAAAGATCTGATCATTTGGTCCAAGATAGTTTGCAATCAGTCCGCATTACCAAATCACCTTGCCGCCACCGGTCGTCCACCCACCAGCGAAGCCATCAGCCTTCCTGTCTCATCCACGGCAACCAGATTCGCCGGCTGGCCCACGGCCAGCGAGCCCGCTCTACGCCCAAGTCCGGCCATCGCCGCGGGGTTCGCCGTGACCAACCGCAGAGCCTGTTCGAGGGGCGCTCCGGTAAACGCAACAAAGTTTTTGAGCGCCCTGTCGAGCGTGAGCACGCTGCCGGCCAACACGCCGTTGGCCATGGCTTTGCCGCCCTCGACCTGCACCGCGAATGTGCCCAGTCGATACTCCCCGTCCGGCATGCCTGCCGCGCTCATGGCGTCAGTCACCAGGATCGCTCGCTCAGGCCCCTTGGCGCGCCACCACAGCTTCACCATTTCCGGAGCGGTGTGGATGCCATCGCAGATCAGTTCGGAAAACAGTGAATCGTTGGTGAGCACGGTGCCCAGAATGCCGGGCTCGCGATGATCCAGGGGGCGCATGGCATTAAATGTGTGCGTGGCGCTGGTCGCCCCGGCCGCAATCACGGCGCGGGTTTCAGCCGCAGTGGCGTTGGAGTGGCCGACGGAGACGCAAACGCCGCGCGCAACGGCATGTGCCGCGAGCTCCGCCGCGCCCGGCAGCTCGGGGGCCAGTGTCATCAACCGCACGTGGCCTTCGGCTGCCTCGAAGAGCCGGTCGAAGACAGCCAGGTCCGGCGCCAGCAGGTACTCGGCAGGCTGGACGCCGCGTTTGGCGTGCGACAGAAATGGTCCCTCAAGATGGATTCCGACAGGCCGCGCCAGGGGTTCGCCGTTTGGGTTGCGTCCCTCAACCAGACTCGGCTTTTGAGTCAACCTGGCCAGGCCGGAGACGGCGCGCAGCGTTCGATCCAACGGAGCAGTAACAGTGGTAGCAAGATAGCTCCCCGTGCCGCGCGCGGCCAGCAGCGAACCGATTGCGGCCAATGCCTCGGGCGTAGCCTCCATCACGTCGTGGCCGGCAGCCCCATGGAAGTGCACATCGAGAAACGCCGGCGCCAGCGTCGCGCCGGGAAAGTCGAGTACTTCAGAGCGACCGGCAAGCCCGGTGGCAATCTTGGTATTCGGGCGGCTGGCGATGGACGCGATCCGGCCGTCCTCGATCAAGATCGCGGGTTCGTCAAGCAGCCGGCTCCCGTCCCAAAGCCATTTCGCAGTAACTGCGATTTGCATAACCGAGATTATTGCAAATACCCTCCGTAGTCTGCCGACCGGGGATAATAACCCGCAGGGTCAGCCCGCATGCGGGGCCATCTTCGATTCGCCACTGGTGATTTTTGGAAAAGGACTGAGCGGCGAGCTGGTTAGGCTCGGTGAGTTCATCAGCGATTTGGCGACCATTGCCGAGCCAAGTGTCAATGGGAACGTGCTGCGTTGACGCTAAAATCTGCTATTTACCAAATGATGAGCGCTCGCAACTTGTCGATTTTGTTGGTGCCCGGAGGGGGACTTGAACCCCCACGACCGGTAAAGGTCTGCGGATTTTAAGTCCGCTGCGTCTGCCAATTTCGCCATCCGGGCGCTTCGCTTGTAGCTTGAGCGCTGGAGCCATTCTATCGCGCAAAGACAGGGACGAAGCGAACAAGGGAGCAGGGCCAGCGAAGGGGTGGCCTTTCTTCCTTTGCCCATGTTCCCTTGGTCCCTGTCTTACTCCACTTCGAGCACCAGGCACTTGAGATATTCGGTCTCGGGCAGGTTGAGGACGACTGGGTGGTCTGGAGCTGCGCCGCGCCGCTCGAGCAGGCGCACGCGCCGCGATGCATCGGCGGCGGCCGCGGCGACGGCGGCTTCGAGGTCGGCCCAGGCGACATGGTGAGAACAAGAGCAGGTGACGAGCAGGCCTCCGGGGGGAATCATTTTTAGCGCGCGCAGGTTCAGTTCCTTGTAGCCGCGTAGCGCGCCTTCGACGGCGCGCTTGGATTTGGCGAAGGCTGGCGGATCGAGGACGATGACATCGAAGGTATGGCCGGCTTGCGACCAGTCGCGCAGGATTTCGAAGGCGTCGGCCTCAATCCAGTCAACCGGTTTGTCGCCAATCACGTCGCGATTGGCTTCGAGATTCCGCTCCGCCACTTCGAGCGAGGCACGCGAGGCATCGATGCCCGTGACCTGGCGGCAGACCTGGGCCAAGTGCAGAGCGAATCCGCCCTGATAGGTGCAGACGTCGAGAGCTCTGCCGCGAGGGGCAAACAGCCAGGCCCACTCCTTCGCCTCCCTGTAGTTCGACCGCTGATCGAGGAAGGCGCCGGTCTTCTGGCCAGAGTTCACGTCGTAGTGAAACTTCAGCTTGTTAAGATGAAAAACCGTCGCCGTTTTGGGTTGCGCAGGATCGGCGGCAAAGAGCGGTTCCAGGCTCGGCGCGGCCAAGCCCTCCAACTCGCGAATGCGCGGATCGGGCCTCTCCCAGATGGCGGCGGGCTCAAAGATCTTGCCAAAGCTCCTGAGGGCGTCGACGACCGCGCGGCGCACAGCCGGCGAGTCGAGGCCTTTGGCGAGCAATTGCACAATCAACAGATCGCCGTACTTGTCGATGACAAGGCCGGGCAGTTCGTCGGCCTCGCTAAAACAAAGCCGGCAGGAATCGGTTCCGTTGTCTGCCACGAGCGGCTGAAGGCGCCATTCGATCGCTCGCCGCAACCGCCGGCCAAGCAGCGAGGGCCATCCGGATTCATCGAGCGCTGCGCGCGAGACCAGCCGCAAGGCGATCTGAGACGAAGGACTATAAAGCGCGGTGCCGAGAAACAGGCCGCGGCTATCGGCCACGGGCAGAAGCGTTTCTTCTGGTTTTGGAAGAGTGATTGCCTCTACATCGGAAGCGTAGACCCAAAGATGACCGCTGCGCAGGCGGTCGGCGGCGCGCCGGTTGACGACAGCTCCGAACGGCGCTGCTTGTGATGGAGCGGCAGGAGTTTGCGGCGAGGCAGCGCGAGGCTTAACAGGCGCGAGACCGGGAGCAGTGGCGGGCGCCGACCGACTTTCGCGGTGCGCTGGCGGCTTTGTGCCGGACCGTTTCCCGATAAGTTTTGCCATTGGCTCCTCTCCCAAGGTAAACCGCCGTGGGAAGAAGAGCCAAATGACTGGGCTGCTATTTGACTTGCAGCGATTTTAGATAATCGCTCAAGTTGCTGATTCTGAGCGCGGTTAGGTCACCGTGGGAGTCGGTGCCTGTGGAAAGCATCGGGCCCCAGATGGGCATTGCTGCAGTGCCATGCGCTGGATTTGCCATGCCAAAGTTAAGAACAGCGACGATGCGTTCGGAAGGGAACTTGCCGCCATTGTTCTTGCTGAGCACGGTCAAATCAGTAGTTGGCTGCTTGAGGGAACTGGCCACCGGGCCGTCTCCTTTGGCGTTCACGCCATGGCATGGAGCACAATAATTCACATACAATTGCTTGCCGCCCGTAGCCGGCGTCGTGTTGACCTTGACGACGACATTGTCTGCCGACTGGGATTGAGCTTGATAGCCAATGCCGACGACGATGGCCGCAGCCAAAGCAAAAAACAAGAGGTGTCTCACGACATTTTCCCCCATTCTGAATCTTAAGTTCAATGGCATCATGCGCCTTTCGTTGCTTTGCGGAAGTGATGTCAAACACCTTAATTTGGGTTATTGAACACAAAAGCTCCACCGAAACGAGCCAGAGAGCCACGGAATCGGCTCGCCGGGACGCTTTCAAAAACCTGCCGGAACAATGAAGAATGCATTGAGTTGGGCAACAGGTATTCAAGCCGAAGACGCGCAAGCGGCCTATAATAAAGCATGGCGACTGTCCGGCAGCCCATTCCGGCAGAGGACTCCAGCGCGCCCCCGGCTCCCCCTCAAATGGCCGGCGCGGGCGTGGTGGAGAGCCCAGCGAGCGAGCGACACATCAGCGAACGATTTGAGGCGCTGCTTCGCCAGGTTAAAGCCAATCGCCCAACAGAAGATATGTCACTGATTCGAAAGGCGTGGGAGTTCTGCGTCACGCATCACGAGGGGCAGACGCGGCCTCAGCGGCGAGCCCTACATCGTGCACCCGCTCGAAGTGGCCGAGGTGCTGGCGGAGATGAAGCTGGACGCGACGGCCATCGCCGCGGCGCTGCTGCACGACGCGGTGGAGGACACGCCGGCCACCAGCGAGGAGATCGCGGACGAGATTTGGCGACCAGGTGGCGCACATTGTCGAGGGCGTGACCAAGATCGACAAGATCCAGTTTGCCAACCGCGAAGACCGCCAGGCGGAAAACGTGCGCAAGATGCTGCTGGCCATGGTGTCGGATGTGCGCGTGGTGCTGATCAAGCTGGCCGACCGGCTGCACAACATGCGCACGCTGGAGCACCTGAAGCCCGAGCGGCAGGAGGCGATTGCGCGCGAGACTCTGGACATCTACGCGCCGCTGGCGCACCGGCTGGGCATGGGCAAAGTGCGCGGCGAGCTTGAGGACCTGGCCTTCCGCTACACCGATCCGGTGAGCTACGAGCAGGTGCCGGCGGCGGTGGAAGCGCGGCGCGTGGAGGGCGAGCAGTTTCTGCGCGGCGTGGAAGACACGCTGGTGGAGCAGCTGCGGGAGAACGGCATCCAGGCGCGCGTGGAGTGGCGCATCAAGCGGCTTTACTCCATCTTCCAGAAGATCGAGCGCACCAAGGTTTCGTTCGACCAGGTGTACGACCTGCTGGCGATCCGCGTGATCACGCAGGATGTGGCGTCGTGCTACGCGGTCTTCGGCCTCATTCACACGCTGTGGCGGCCGGTGCCGGGGCGCATCAAGGACTTCATCGCCATTCCCCGCGCCAACCGCTACCAGTCGCTGCACACCACGGTGATGGGCGCCGGCGGCCACCAGTTCGAGGTGCAGATCCGCACCGAGGAGATGCACCGCATCGCCGAGGAAGGCATTGCGGCGCACTGGAAGTACAAGGCCGGCGGCGACGTCGTGACGGCGCGCGACGAGGAGCGGCTGAACTGGATCCGGCAGCTGGTCGAGTGGCAGAAGGAGATGACGGATCCCAACGAATTCCTCTCCAGCCTGAAGATGGACCTCTATCCCGACGAGGTCTACACCTTCACGCCGAAGGGGAAGGTGGTGGTGGTTCCGGCGGGGGCAACGCCGATCGACTTTGCCTACACCATTCACACCGAGGTGGGCCACACCTGCGTGGGCGCCAAGGTGAACGGCCGCATGGTGCCGCTGCGCACCAAGCTGCGCACGGGCGACATTGTCGAGATCGTCACGCAGAAGGATCACAAGCCCAGCCGCGACTGGCTCACCTTCGTCAAGAGCCCGCGCGCGCGCAACAAGATCAAGCACTGGCTCAACGAAGACCAGCGCCGGCGCGCGGTGGAGATCGGCCGCAAGCTGCTGGAGCGCGAGGCGCGGCAAGTTCAAGGTGCCGATGGCCAGATCGGCGACCAGGACCTGGGCCGCATCGCGCAGGAGTACGGCGTGGCCACGGCCGCCGACCTGCTGGCCACGCTGGGCCAGGGCAAGCACACCGCGCACCAGGTGCTGAGCAAGCTGGCGCCGGGCTTGCGGGCCAGGCGAGACGCCGAAGCCGCGCCGGAGACCAAGCCGGAGGACCGGGCGAGGCGGGCATGTCGGACGCGGTGCGCAAGCTGCACCTCACCGGCTCCGATTCGCTGCAGGTGGAGGGCCAGAACGATCTGCTGGTTTATCGCGCGCGATGTTGCAACCCCATCCGCGGCGAAGAGATTGTGGGCTACGTGACGCGCGGCAAGGGCGTGGCCGTGCATGCGCGCAGTTGCCCCAATGTGCAGAACCTGCTCTACGAGAGCGACCGGCGCATCGATGTGGAGTGGTCGCGCGCGGGCGACGGAGCGCCAGGGCAACGCGCAGCGCTACCCGGTGAAGATTACCGTCTTCTGCGACGACCGCACCGGCATGCTGAAGGAACTGACCGCCGTCATCTCCGACGAGAACACCAACATTCGCGGCGTGGACTTGAGCCGCGACGAAGAGGGCGAAGCGATTATCGAGTTTGTGGTGGAAGCCGAGGACGTGCGCCACCTGAACCGCATGGTCCTGGGCCTGCGCCGCGTGGCCGGCGTGCGCGCAGGTGCAGAGGACGCAGAAGGTGTAAAGGCAGCTTTTAGCTTCTGGCTTCTAGCCATCTGCTTGTTCGCGGTAAGCCAAGTCTCCCTTCCCATTCTAAAATCCAAAGTGGCGGGCCCTTCTTACGGACGCCGTTCTCGCGGTTCTGCGCTTGTATCAGAAACGCAGAGGATGGTCTGAAATGCTCAGACCCGGTCCGCTCGCGGTGCGAGACTGGTGTAGTGTGCGAGATTCCGCATCGCCGCACAGGACATGGCTAAGGAGACCACATGTCGTTTGGACTTTATGCCGCTGGCTTCGCAATCGTAATCGCCGGGCTGGTGTACGCCGCGCACCTGGTGCATATGCCCTCGCACTGGATTCTTGTTGGCGCGATTGTGATGATCGGCGTTGGGCTTCTGTCGGCCGTTAAGGCTACCCGCCAGAAAGACGCCGCCAGCTAATCACGATCGCCGCCCCGGCGAGGCAGTTCAAATTCCTCTTGCCGCGCGTTACCATCGCTTCATGACAGAGAAGGATGACGGCCGAGTCGATGTTTTGCGCGGCATCCGCGTGATCGATGGCGGGCTGGCTTCGGAGCTCGAGTATCGCGGCGCGCGCATCGACGGTCCGCTGTGGTCGGCGCATGTGCTGGAGGACGAGCCCGATAAAGTTCTGGCCGTGCATCTCGACTTCATTGTGGCGGGTTCGCAGTGCATTGCCACTTGCAGCTACCAGGTTTCGCGCATGGGCTACGTGGAGGTGGGCCTCGAGCCCGAGCACGCCGATGCGGCGCTCGTGCGCTCTGTCGAGCTGGCACGCGCGGCCGCAGCCGAGTTTCCCGAACGCAGAGTTCTCGTGGCCGGCTCGCTCGGACCTTACGGCGCGGCGCTCCACAACGGCGCGGAATACCACGGCAACTACGATTGCTCCTTCGGCGATCTGGTGCGGTTTCATCGCGAGCGGATTGATGTGTTCGCGCGCGCAACGGGCGAGCAGGCGCCGGATCTACTTGCTTTTGAAACGTTCCCTTCGCTTGAAGAGGCTCGCGCCGTGGGCGAGGCGATGGCGCCCTGGCCCTCGTTGCGGGCGTGGTTCAGCTTTTCGTGCCGCGACGATAAGCATGTCTCTCACGGAGAGCCGGTGGCGGAGTGCGCCGCGCTGGTTGCGGGCCTGCCACAGACCGTGGCGATCGGCGTGAATTGCGTTCCGCCCAAATGGATTCCTTCGCTGATCGGCGAATTGCGTAAGGGCTCCGATCGACCCATTCTGGTTTATCCGAACTCCGGCGAGGGATGGGATGCGACGGCGCGATGCTGGACAGGGAACAGCGAGCCGGAAGAGTTTGGAACGCTGGCGGCGGAGTGGTTTGCTGCCGGGGCACAGATCGTGGGAGGCTGCTGCCGCACGCGGCCTGCGCATATTCGCGCGGTGGCGCGAATGGCGCAGGAGTTAGTGCGTCTTTCCGGCTGCAACTTGGCATGGAAGTAGCAAAAGAGTGCGCCACGAAGTGCAGGCGATCCGCACGGAGGGCCGCTGGGTTTGATGTGCCGACATGGTATATACATTTCGGTTACTCCCCCTACCCCCATCCCCTTCAGGGGGTTAAGTGATTTATTTACAGAGACTTGTACCCAGGATCTCTGGCTCCAGGCCGTTGAAAACAAAGGGTTAATTTCGCAGAATACGGCAAATAAAGGAGTTACGCTGCGCTTTTCGAGCATTCTGCACTTTTTTCGGTGCAAATCCGCGGCAAGAACGGCGCGGGCTAGCGATTCGTGGATCGGTGCGCCGTGAACCGTGCGCCGTGAACCGTGTGTCTGGTTGAATGCCGATGGGACCAGTATGCGCCAGGAGGGGGAAATTATCTGCAAAGCGGGGGAGGGTTTTCGGGCTGTGACTTCAGGGGTTGCGAATGGCGGAAAGGATGAGGGGCTTGACGGGGTTGTTGGGTGAACCCCTTCGGTGAGACAGAGTGCAATTTTGACAGTTGGCCGTTGGATGGGTTGCGCTATGCCAGCTTCAGCTTCGCCAGTCCCCTGCGCGGGGGAATGAACTTGCTGGCGCGGGAAACGATAGCGAGCTTTTCGCGGCTGAGCAGCTTGCGAATCTGGCCGCGGGCGTGGTCGGCCCAGGGACCGCGATTGTCGAGCTTCACGTAGGCTTGCCAGTGGCGCAGCGCGGGGCGGCACTGGCCAGTGCGCTCATATGCCAGCGCCAGGTTGTAATGGGCGTCGGCATAGCGGGGCGAGAGCCTGACGGCTTTGCGGTAGGCGGCGATGGACTCGTCGAGCCGGCTGAGCTCGTCGAGCACGTTGCCGAGATCGAAGTAGGCCAGCACATAACCAGGATCGGACTCGGTGGCGCGCCGGTAGAGTTCTTCGGCACGGCCAAACTGGCGCAGGTGGAAGAAAACAGTGCCCAGGTTGATGCAGGCCGCCGCGTACTGCGGATCGATTTCGAGAATTTCCTCATAGAGCGCAATGGCGCGCTGCTTTTCGCCGGCTTCTTCTGCCTGCACCGCGGCCTGAAATCGCTCCTGAATGCCACGCGATCCGGGCGCGCCGGGATGGCGCAAAGGAGATGGGAGCGCCGATGCGGGCTGCGGGCGGTCCAAGCGCTCAAAGTCAAAGAGTAACTGGCGGCGGATGGGATCGACCATGGCGCCCTGATGGCGGAACACCAGGCGCGTCCCCCTGCGCACCACGCGCGCCTCGAGCAGCGGGTTGGCCATGCCTGCGACAGCTTTCATGGCCAGGATGGACTCACGGATGGAGGCCGCAGGCACGTCTGCGCGCAGGGCGCGCAACGTCCTGAGTTGCCCGAGATCCTGAAAGCTGTACAGTTCCTGTTGGGGAATCAGCCCGGCTCGTTCCCACGCTTGCAACTGACGGGAACCGATCTCGAAGATGCGCAATACGTCCTGACGACAATAGCTGGTCACTCTGGTGTGCTCCCACGGGTCGCGCGGATGAGTCTCAGGCCTTGCATTTCAAATTCGTACTGCATTGCCAAACTCATTTCCGGCTTGGAACCCGCCGCAGCTCTTCAAACAGTTACGCAGGAATCGCTCTCCGGCATTTCTCCAGTTCCGCGAGGCTTCTCGCTCCGGCTGGAGAACCGATCTACCTGCGATTATGCCAAGAGTATGCGTGGATAAGCAGACCGTAACCGTGAACAGAAGAAAAAAACTCGTGGATAACAGGTGCATGACTTGGTACACAGCGAAGAGAATTGAGCGAGGTTGTGGGAGCTTGCAGTCAGCGGGCCGGGTATCCGGCTTGCGACAATCGCCGGAATGGGCTGGTGTGGTGAGTCCGAAGTGCCTGGAAAAACAGATGCCGGTCCATCGACTCCGTTCGCCGCGAAAGGCGCGACGAACTCTGCTCAGGCCAAGCCGTGGAGTAACCGAAAAGTTGCAGATTGTGTGCTCTCAAGAGCGATGCGCCGTTTTGTTGTAGTATCTTACGTTTATCGTTTGCTCCCGGTAAATTCGGTATGGTAGCCTGCAACACACCATCAGTTGGTGCAGCAAAATTGGGCCCATGTTAAATGCTGCTTTCCGTTTTACGTTGAGCGATCCGCCGCAGCTTGTCACTGTGAGCAGCGGTGTTGAGGGTTTGCTCGGTTTCGCGCGGGAGCAGTTTGTCGCGTCACAGGTTCATCTGAGGGATCGCGTTCACCCGGAGGACGCAGGGCTCGCCGATTCCCTCTTCTCTCCTCATATCGAAGATCGTTCCGGCTCCTTCAATATCCGTCTCCGCCACGCCGACGGGCGCATCCGCTGTTGCAAAGGCCAGTACACCAAGCAGGCGGTGCGCGCCGGCGGCGAAGTGCTTCTCGATCTGCTGCTTCATGACGCGCCAGACATAACGGAACCCGGCGACGCGGGCCTGGCGACGAGTTTCAAAACTCTGATCGAGCGCACCGGCAACGACATCGCGAGCAAGGAACTGCTGGAACTTTTCATTGAGAATGCGCCTGTCTCGCTGGCCATGTTTGACAGGGGTATGCGCTACCTGGCCGTGAGCCGCCTGTGGGCCGAAGATCATTCGCTCGATCCGAAGGATTTTATCGGGCGCTCCCACTATGAGATCAACCCGACTGCCTTGGAATGCTGGGGGGAGACGCACCGCCGTGGAATGACCGGCGAGATGCAGCGCGTGGAAGAGGAACGGTACGAACGCTCAGACGGCGCCGCGCGATGGCTCCGATGGCAGATCGTGCCGTGGCGTGCGGGCGATGGCTCGGTGGGAGGCATTATCCTCTTCACCGAGGACATTACGGAGCGCAAGCTGGCGCAATCGGCGCTGCGCGAGAGCAAGGATCTGCTGCAACTGTTCATCGACCGCGCGCCCGCGGCTCTAGCCATGCTCGACCGGGAGATGCGCTATCTGGCCGTGAGCCAGCGCTGGTTGGAGGATTACTCCCTCACCGTGAGAAAAATAATTGGCCGCTGCCACTATGAGATCCTCCCCGACCTTCCCGAGCGCTGGAAGGAGGCGCACCGCCGCGGGCTGGCGGGCGAGACGGTGAAATGCGACGAGGATCGCTTCGAGCGCGCCGACGGCACGGTGCTTTGGCGACGGTGGGAGATCGCTCCCTGGCGGACGGGCGACGGCTCTGTGGGCGGCATTGTGATTTTCGCCGAGAACATTACGGCGCACAAGCAGGCCGAAGAACGGCTTCATCTGGCCGCGAGCGTGTTCACCGGCGCGCGAGAAGGCATCACGATCACCGATTCCAAGGGAACGATTCTCGAGGTGAACGACGCCTTCACACGCATTACCGGCTACACTCGCGAAGAGGTGCTGGGCCAGAATCCACGCCTGCTCAAATCGGGCCTTCAGACCAGAGAGTTCTACGAGAGCATGTGGAACTCACTTATCCGGGATGGCCATTGGACGGGAGAGGTATGGAACCGCACCAAAGGCGGCAACGTTTACGCGGAGATGCTCACCATCAACGCCGTAGGCGATGCGGGCGGCAACAGCTTGAAGTATGTGGCGCTCTTCACTGACCTGACCGAGATCAAGAAGCGCGAGCGGGAACTGGAGCATATCGCTCACTTCGATGCGCTCACCGGGCTGCCCAACCGGACCCTGCTCGTCGACCGGCTGCGGCAGGCCTTAGTCCAGGTTCACCGGCGCAAGCAAAAACTTGCCGTGGCCTTTATCGATCTGGATGGCTTCAAGGAGATCAACGACCGGCATGGGCGGGACGCAGGCGACCGGATGCTTGCCGCATTGTCGGAACACATGAGAGACGCTCTGCGCGAAGGCGATACAATTGCCCGGCTGGGCGGCGACGAGTTCATTGCCGTACTGCTCGATGTGGCCGGCGAAGAGGAAAGCGCGCCGGTGCTTGCCCGCCTGCTGGCCGCGGCGTCACAAGAGGTTCAGGTTGCGGATCGTACGCTCCAGGTTTCGGCGAGCATGGGCGTCACGTTTTATCCGCAGGCCGAAGAGGTGGATGCGGATCTTCTTCTGCGACAGGCCGATCAGGCCATGTGTCAGGCCAAGCTGGCCGGCAGAAGCCGAATCCACAACTTCGATCCTGCGCACGACATCACGGTTCGCGGGCGCAATGAAAATATCGATCACATCCGACGCGCCCTGGCTGCCGGCCAGTTCGTCCTGTATTACCAGCCCAAAGCGAACATGCGCACCGGCGGGGTTATAGGCGCCGAGGCCCTCATCCGCTGGCAGCACCCGGAGCGCGGCCTGCTGCCTCCTGGGATGTTCCTGCCGGTGATTGAGGACCACCCAATAGCAATCGAGCTTGGGGAATGGGTCATCGACACTGCCCTGGCGCAGATAGAAGCCTGGCAAGCCGCCGGACTGAACATACCGGTGAGCGTGAATGTAGGCGCGCTGCAACTGCAGCAGCCGGATTTTGTCGATCGACTCAGGGCGCTGCTTGCCGCGCATCCGCGGGTTAACGCGAGCGACCTGGAATTGGAGGTGCTCGAAACCAGCGCGCTGCAGGATTTGGTGCAAACGTCGCAACTGCTGCAAGCCTGCCGTGCGATGGGCGTGCCGGTTGCGCTGGACGATTTTGGAACGGGGTATTCCTCGCTGACCTATCTCAAGCGCCTGCCGGCGGGCGTTCTCAAGATCGATCAGAGCTTTGTTAGCGGCATAGCCGGCGATCCGGAGGACTTAGCGATCCTCGAGGGCTTGCTCGGCCTTGCCGCCGCATTTGGCAGGCAAGTGATCGCAGAAGGCGTGGAAACCGTGGATCACGGCCTGATGTTGCTCGAAATGGGGTGCGAACTCGGCGCAGGGAAACGCCATTGCACGGCCTATACCGGCAGCAGATTTGCCGGCCTGGGTGTCCGCATGGCTTCCCGATGCGCGCTGGGCCGATGTGCCCCCGGTAAATGCAGTCAACCGGGCAGTGTTGTACGCCAGCGTCGAGCACCGGGCCTGGCTCGCAGCCTTTCAGGCTTGCCTGGAAGGCAGGCGGGCTGATCCGCCGCCGCTCGATCCCGAGCAATGCCGTGTTGGCGCGTGGCTCAAAACCGAGAGGCAATCCGCGCGCGGCAAGCTGTCGGCCTTTCAGGCCATCGAAACGCTTCATCGGCAGTTTCATGATCTGGCAGCGGCGATTTACGGCGCGCAAAACGGGAATGGCAGCGTGGAGGGATTGGCTCGTTTGGAGCAACTCCACTGCTTACAGGACAAATGCCTGAAAAAGCTGGCGGCCTTCGCGAGGAACGGTTCCCGCAGGACGGGGAGAGATGGTTCCCGACGCCGCGCCGGAGCGGCCGTCCGTGCGGGAGTGCCGTAGAGTTCGATTGGCTGCGCGGAACCGCCGGCGGCCCTAGTGGTGGGCGGCTGAGGTTTCGGCGTGGACCTCTTCGGGCATGGCCTGCGGTTCGCGCAGAGTGAGGACCGGGCAGCGCGCGTGGGCGAGCACACGGTAGATCGTGCGATCGCGCGTAAGGTTTTCAAAGGCCGAGCGTTCGGTGGCGCCGAGCACGATAAGGCCGGCATGACGCTCTTGCGCCAGGGCCAGGATTTCGATGGACGGATTGCCGTGAGCCACAATCGGCTCGACGGCAGAGCAACAGTCTGCGCCAGTTAGCTCGGCGAGAGTGCGCAGCTCGGCCATGGCGGCTGAGTCCGGCCCGGTGGGCAAGCCTTTAGCCTCCATTTCGGGGATGTGCGGAAGCACATGGAGCAGAACCAGCCTGGCCTTTTGGGCCGCCGCAATCTGGCAGGCAAGCGCCGCGCTCGGGCGAGAGGTCTCTCTCAGTGTGGTGGCATGAAGGACGATTCGTTCTCCGTCCCTGTCCACCGGGAGATGAGCCTCGGGTCCCACGGTAATGACCGGGAGGTAGACCGAGCGCAGCACTTGTTCTGCCACGGAGCCAATGAGCAGCTTGCCAATCTTGCTCCGGCTCCGTGTTCCGACCAGCACGCAGTCGGCGCCAAACTGACGGACTGCGGCTGCAATTTGATAGATAGCCTTGCCCACGCGCACCAGCGCGTCACAGCGGATGCCGCGCCGGGCGGCTTGTTCGCACCAGGGCCGCAGGATCTGTTCCGAGATCTCCAACGCGTCCGTTGAATCGTAGTATGGCATACCAGCGGCATCGACGGTGATGCCAGAGGTGGAAGCAAGCACATGGAGGAGAATGAGCCGGGCCCCGGTTTCGCGCGCCTCTTCCATGGCGAAGGGCATGAGATGGTCCAGATCGCTCAGGTTCGTGGCGACGAGGATTGTAGCTGGACGCATCCAGCGGTGGGCTTCCGAATCCCGCATGGAAAAACACCTCATTACCGGTAAGGGTGCCACTCGAATAGGGGCGGGGATGTGCCTGAGCGCACCGCGGCTCGTGATTTAAATCACACGTCATGGCTGTGGCGGGAAGGATCTGCGCAGGGGGCCCCCAGCCCATGTGAACGGGCGCCGGGCCCTGATTTTCATGCATATCGAAAATGGCCCGATAGGGATAGATAAGTGTCAGAATCGGCGAGATGCAGAGGCGGGGTATTCATGCGGGCTGAACTCGATGAGACATCCGTGGTGAAGGCCAACGCCCAGTTTTGGGAACAGATGCTGGATATGCGGCTGGAACGGGTGCCGGTCTCAGAGGTGTTCTGCGTGGACGCGGGGCATTTGGTGGGTAGCGTGAGCCTTTCCGGGGCGTGGAAGGGAAGCATTGAGGTGCGTCTGGCGGAGGGATTGGCCCGGGCGGCTACGGCGGCCATGGTGATGCAACCATTGGAGGCGGTGAGCGCGGCCGATTCGCACGACGCAATCCGCGAGATCGCCAACATGATTGGAGGCATCCTGAAGTCGTCGTTGCCGCGTCCGTGCTCGATGGCCCTGCCCGAGTCAGCCGTTGCCACCGTAGGGCTTTGCACGGGCCCAGGCAAAGAGGACACACTTGTGGTGGCTTTTCGCCACACTGCGGGGGGACTGGTGGTTCGGGTGTGGGAAGAGGAGTGCTGAGAAAACAGGGATCGGGAAAGCGGGGAACAAGGGAAGCAAGGAACAGGGGATCAAGGAACAAATGTGACCTTTCAATAAATTGTCCATTCGACCTAAACCGGAGAAGCTGATTGTGTCAACCTCGCAGCCAGTTTCTTCATTTCCACATTTTCGCGGGTAACTTCACCAGCCTCTCGACTGTCGAAAGCTATCTCTGCGGCGATTGAGCGACCGAGAATTCGCTGATCGATGTTGCCGAACGCCCCAGGCACGAGGCTTCCCAACCAACCGACCCAGACCGGGGTATGAGCGTTGCCGACAATGATGCCGGGGCGAAAGATGGCGAGGCGGGCAAAACCGACATGACGCACGTTGTCTTCCTTCATGCCCATCACGCGCGCGTAGCGGAACCGGCTGCGAGCCGAGCTTCCTGCCGCAGAAAGCAAGCAAAACTGGGCGATTCCTGCCTCATGGCAGCCACGCGCAAAGGCACCGACGACGCCGAGCTCAAGTCGTTGCAATTCTTCTTCGCTCCAGCGCATCGATCCAGAACCGACACCCACACAGCTCACAGCGCTGACCGGACCTTGGCCTAAAACCTCGCGGGCAAGGGCGGCAGTGCGCCCGGCAAAGTCTTGAGCGCCGGTATCGAGAACTACGTTGCGCACCCGCGATCGCGCCGCAATGGGCTTTCTGGTGACCATCACCACTTCCCGGCATTCCGGAATTGTCAGCAACTCCGCGACGGCTGCACCACCGACTTGCCCGGTACCACCGAGGATCATTACGGCGAAATTCTGCTTCATCAACAGGACCTTTGCTTAGTTTAGGATGCGACAGCCGAAGCTCACTCGGAGAAGCGGAGTGCAGCGATCAATGCAGCTAGAGCGGCGGGTTGATTGCGGCGGCTGGCACGGATTGCACCTCCGTTTTCTGGAGGGAGCGGGGATGAAGCCGTCCCGCTCGGAGGTCTCGCCGCTTCATCAAAAGGAAGAAGACAGGGACCAGAATCAGAACATGAATCGTCGATGTGATCATGCCGCCAACGATGGGTGCGGCGATGGGCTTCATTACATCCGAACCGATGCCTGACTCCCACAGGATCGGCGCGAGGCTCAGAATCACGGCGGTGACAGTCATCAGCTTGGGGCGCAGGCGCTGGACGGCGCCCGTGATGGTCGCCTGCACAAGATCGGTTTCAGTCAGCGGCGTGCCTTGCTTCAGGCGCTCTTCCAGCGCTTCGTGCAGGTAGACCACCATCACAACGCCAGTTTCGACGGCGATGCCGAACAGCGCGATGTAGCCCACCCACACAGCCACGCTGAAGTTGTAGCCCAGGAGCCACTGCAGCAAGAGGCCACCAGACAGGGCGTAGACCGTTGGGAAAATGAGCACCGCAGCTTCTTCTACGGATTTGAAGACCAGATAGAGAAGCAGAAAGATGACGAAGAAGACGATAGGCAAAATGATCATGAGCCTCTGCTTGGCGCGCACCTCGAACTCGTATTCGCCGGCCCAGCGCCACGTGTAACCGGCGGGCAGCGCAAACTTCTGATTCAGCAGTGCATTGGCGCGATTGACGAAGCCGCCGTAATCGCTCGTCTTGAGGTTCAGATAGACGTAGCCGGTAAGGGAGCCGTCTTCGTCGCGGATCATTGCGGGGCCGCGCGAGTAGTAGACTCGCGCAACCTCGCTTACGGGAATCTGCGCGCCGGAAGGCGTCGCAATCAGCGCCTCCGACAGGGTGTTGGAAGTATCGCGAAAATCGCGCAGGTAGCGAACGGCAATCGGGAAGCGCTCGCGGCCTTCGATGTTTTCGGCAATATCCATGCCGCCGATCTCTGAAGAAACCACGCGTTGGACATCGGCAACGGTGAGGCCGTAGCGCGCGGCTGCCGGACGGTTCACATCCACGTTCAAATAGAAGCCCTGCGAAACACGTTCGGCATAAACCGTTGTCGCCTCAGGCATGGTCGAAAGCACCTGCTGCATCTCGGCGCCGAGGTCCTGGATGCGCGACAAATCGGGGCCTTGGATCTTGATGCCGATTGCGGTCTTGATGCCGGTGAGTTCCATGTCGAGACGGTTTTCAACGGGCATGGTCCACGTGTTGGTGAGGCCTGGGAACTGCAGCTTCTCGTCCATTTCGCGAATGAGTTTGTCGTAGGTCATGCCGGGGCGCCACTCGTCGCGCGGCTTAAGCATGATGGTGGTGTCGTACATATCGAGCGGGGCATTGTCGGTGGCGCTATCAGACCGGCCGACGGTTCCGAACACCGTTGAGACTTCGGGGAACGAACGGATGATGCGGTCCTGCTGTTGCATCAGGGACGCGGCCTGCGTGATGGAGATTCCCGGCAGCGAGCTAGGCATGTAGAGCGCAGAACCTTCGTACAAAGCCGGCATGAACTGGCTGCCGAGCCGGAAGCAGAGCGGAATGGTGGCCGCGAGGAAAACGAGATTGAGCGCAATGACGATCTTCCAGTGGCGCAGGCACCAGCGCAACACCGGCAGATAGAGCGCCTGGCTGACGCGCGCCGCGGGATTCTTCGCTTCGGGCAGCAGTTTACCGCGCAGGAAGAACGGCATCAGCGCCGGCACGAGCGTGATGGAAAGCAGCGAAGAGAAGATGAGCGCCAGGGTCTTGGTCCACGCGAGCGGACGAAACATGCGGCCCTCCTGCGCTTCAAGCAGAAAGACGGGCAGGAAAGAGACCACGATGATAATGAGCGAGTAGAAGAGCGCAGGACCGACCTGCTGCGCCGCGCCGACAAGGATGCGGCGGCGTTCTGGCTCGCCGAGGGGCGTTGTTCCGTTGCGTTCGGCGATATGGCGGTAGCCGTTTTCAACGATTACGATGGCCGCGTCGATGAGCACGCCGATAGCCAGCGCCAGTCCGCCCAGAGACATGATGTTCGAGCTCACCTGCAGGTAGTACATGGGGATGAAGGCCGCGAGAACTGCGATGGGCAGCGTGATGATGGGCACCAGGGCTGACCGGAAGTGGAAGAGGAAGAAGATGCAGACGAAGCTGACGATAATGGCTTCGATGATCAGGTCGCGCTTGAGCGTGTGAATGGACTGGTTGATAAGCCAGGAGCGGTCGTAAGCCGTAACGATCTCGACTCCCGGCGGCAGGGATGGGCCAATCTCTTGAGTTTGGCCTTTACGCCGTCGATGACGTTGAGTGCGTTCGTGCCGTAGCGCGTCACCACGATGCCTCCGACGGTTTCGCCTTCGCCCTGCCAATCGGCAGCGCCGCGGCGCACGTCGGGGCCAAGCGTCACTGTGCCCAGATCGCGCACCAGCACAGGCGTGCCGTTCTTGGTCGCGACGGGAACATTCTCGAGATCGGCGACATTGCGCAGATAGCCCAGGCCGCGAATCATGTACTCGGCGCCGCCCAACTCCAGTACGTCGCCGCCGACTTCGTTCGTGCTTTGCCGCACGCGGTCGATGACCGTCGAAGCCGGGATGCCGTAGGAGAAAAGCTTCCGCGGATCAAGATTTACCTGGTACTGGCGCACGAATCCGCCGATGGTTGCAACCTCGGCCACGCCGGGAACGGTCTCCAGCTGATAACGCAGAAACCAATCCTGGAGCGAGCGCAGATCGGCTAGGTTATGCGTGTGCGTGCGATCGACGATAGCGTATTCGTAAACCCACCCGGCGCCAGTCGCGTCCGGGCCGATCGACGGATGAACGTCTGACGGCAAACGCCCGGCAAGCTGCTGCATATATTCCAGAACGCGCGATCGCGCCCAGTAGAGATCGGTGCGGTCGTCGAAGATAACGAAGACACAGGAATCGCCGAACATGGTCTGTGCGCGCACATCTTTCACGTGCGGGGCGGCGAGCAGCGCGGTGACGATGGGATACGTAACCTGATCCTCGACAACATCGGGCGGCTCTCCGGGCCAGTTTGTGTGAACGACCACCTGCACATCGCTGATGTCGGGCAGCGCATCGAGAGGCACGCGCCCGACCGACCACGCACCTGCAACTGCGAGCAAAATAGCGGCCATGAAAACGAGGAATGGATTGCGTGCGCACCATGCAATGATTCGCTTGATCATCACATACCTCCCGTGGCATCGACGCTGAGCTTTTTGGTTGCGATGGTGGCTCCGGCGCGCTGAACAGTGACGGTGACTTGCCACGTGCCGCCTGCGTCGAGCTCAAGCGGTCCTTCGTAATTGCCCTGGCCCTTGGCGCTGAGTGCAGCGGTTGCGCGCTCGGCAGCCATGCCCATTGCCGGCATGGCGGGCATGAAGAACGTGACCGAAACCTGCACTCCGTCTTCGGGCTTTCCATCTGATCCGGTGAGCTTGATGCGCACTGTGTTCTTGCCTTTTTGCGGAGTCGAGGGCTCGGTGGTCATCTCGATCTTGATTTGTTCGGGCTGCGAACCGGAGGCTTTGGATTGGGCACTCGCAGGGCTCGGATTTTGCTGCGGAGCGGTGAACGATCCCAGCGCCGCTTGCAACTGAGCCTCGGAATCCACCAGGAAGTTGGCTGAGCTTACGACGTGATCTCCGGGCTGAAGTCCCTTGAAAACTATGACGAAGTCGTCGATCTGCGGGCCGGTTTGGATCTCGCGCGGTTCGAGATTGCCATCACCGTGATCGATGAATGCAATAGCACGCGAACCGGACTGGAGGACAGCAGACGCAGGAATGACGAGTTGCTTCCCAAGCGGGAGGTTGATGTCGACGTTCACATACATCCCTGGCTTGAGCACCACACCGGGATTGCGGAAGATAAGCCGCACGCGCACGGTGCGCGTTGCCGGATCGACCTGGGGAAGAATCTGATCGACACGGCCGTTGAACTCCCGGCCGGGATAGGCGTCAACTGTGACCTGTGCCGGATCGCCGGGCCTCAAGCGGCCCACTGCATCCTGAAAGACGTTGGCGTAGACCCACACCGTCGAGAGATCGGCGATGGTGTAGAGCTTGGTGTCGGGTTGAACGTAGGCGTTGGGCAGCGCATTGCGTTCGATGATGAATCCCGATGCAGGCGATTCAACCGCGATTTCTCGCTCGACCTTGCCGGTCTGTTCAAGCGAAGTGACGACTGAGGCCGGAACGCCGAACTGGCGCAGGCGCTCTTCGGCCGCATCCAGCAGCCAACCGCCTTCCTCGACGGCCATTCCATGCGAGTTGGGGGCGAGAGTCCTCTGGTTCTGCCGAGCGAGCAGATACTCCTGCTCGGTGCTCACCAGGTCGGGGCTATAGATGGTGAACAGACGCTGCCCCTTCTTCACGTATTGGTAGGTCGCGTCAGCAAAGACAGTCTGAATCCATCCGGCGAAGCGCGTTTGCACGTAGGAAATGCTCTGCTCATCGATGTCGACGTTACCGGGAACGCTGAGTTTGTCGTTGACAATTTTCAACTGTGCGGCGGCCGTCGTTACGCCAATCTGCTGCAAGCGCTCGGGCGAAATCTGGATCGGCCCGAGCTGCGGTTCCTCGCTGGCCGGCGCTGAGCCTTGGGGAGCTGATGCGCTTGAAGCCGCTGGACCACGCGCCACCACCGGGTCTCCAGTCTGCGCGGCGGGCACGGGATGGCTGCGATCGAGGAGCAGGTAGCCGACTCCTGCCGCGAGTGCAACGCAGGCGGCGAGAGCCATAAAGAATGCTTGCCGATATACGCGGTCGCTCATTGATTTTCCTCCGGCGTTGCTGCTTTTGGTAGCTGTGTTGTTGCGTCGATCGGTGTGCCGACGGAGAGTTCAAGGTCAGCCATACTCGCGGCAAAGTCGCCCATGGATTGGAACCACTCGAGGTTCGCGTCGATCACGGCCATCTGGCTGTCGAGCAGGTCGAGAAGATCGGTCTGGTTGTTTTCGTAGGCGATGATTGCGGCGTGAAGCGTTGACTCAGCCTGCGGCTCAAGCGAATCGTGATACATGCGGGCCAGGCGCTGCGCCGATCTTGCCTCGGCCAGTGCTTCGTCAATCTGCCCAAATGCCGCGTTGCGCATTGCCGCCACTTCAGCGTCCTGCTCTGTGACCTTGACCCTCGATTCGCTAATCTCCGCATCGTGCTTATGTCGGTTTAGCCAGGGCAGAGTGACAGAACCTTCGAACATATAGTTGTTGCGCGGATTAGTGCCTGTCGGCATCAGCATGTAGCCACCCGCAACGCTGAAGTCGGGCACGTAAGCTTTGCCGGCGAACGCCTGTTCCTGGCGGCTTTTGTCGGCGGCTGCCTGCGCTTCAAGCAAATCAGGGCGTGACTGGAGCGAGAGTTGCTGCAATTGCTTCGCAGCCGGCAATTCCGCGCCGACTCCAAAGTCGCCCTGCACGCGGATGGGCGTCGCCGGATCGCGTCCGAGCAGCGTGTTCATGCGCACACGTGCAACCTCGGCATCGCGCTCAAAGCGGATGATGTGCTCTTCGAGCCGCGTCATTGCCAGTTCTGCTTTCAGCACATCCTGCTCGGGAACTTTGCCGACCGTGTACTTGATGCGCGCCGCTTCAATGGCCTGGCGGGCGATGTCTACATGCTGGTCATGGATGCGCATCTCTTCCTGCGCCAGCAGCAGATCGAAGAAAGCCTTGCGCACTTCAACCCGGACCCGCAGCCGCACGGCCTCAAGTTCGTCCTTGGCCACGGTCACATCAGATTGCGCGATGCTGGTTTCGAGGGGTCGCTTTCCCGGGCCGGGCAGCGTCTGGCTCAACATCAGCATGTTCTGCGCGGCGTTCAAGTCCCAGGGCTTGCGGAGCGGCACCTGCCAGTTGCGAAGCATGAACTGCGGGTCGTCGAGTCTGCCGGTCGCAGGAACATGTGCCTCAGCCATAGCGACTTTGCGCGCCGCAACGTGAACATCGAGATTTTCGGCGAGGGCGATGCGCTCTATTTCGTCGAGAGTCAGCGCCGGAGTTAAGGGCTCTGGTGCTTTTGGCGTATCAATGATCGCGCCGAAGGCGATCAGCGGGTCGCGCGGGTCGGGCGATTGCGCGAGCCCCCGGCTTGCGGACGCAAGAAGTGCAAAGATGCAAAGTTCTGCGAAAAGAGTTTTCATACTTCCCTCGAATCGATGGGCGGTTCATGGCATGGGACGCGTGTTCCTAAGCGCGCAAAGCGCACCGCGAGACACGACTTCTCAATCAGGAATCGAAGGAGTGATCAGATTCGAAGGATGGCGCTGGCGCCAGACAGCGATCGTGGAGGAGGCGCCTTCGACAGATTTGGCCCTTGTCCTGCCAATCCCTTAGGGTTCGGGAGAATTACCCACATCAGCGTCTGAGTTGAGCTGGGAGCAAGGTCGGTCGCCGCGGCTTGGCCGGGCGGTACGGCGGTATTGGAGGATTGCATCTGGCAGCAAGGATGGGCCGCAATCATTGCCGTATCGCAATCCGTCATCATCGCGCGGCAGCATTGGTGACAGGGCGCAGGCGCAAGGCATGCAAGTGCCGGCACCGCGGCCCACAGGGCCACAACTGCCAGCATCAAGATTGCGCCTTTCCTCCCCATGGACATAGTGTAAGCCGAACCCTCACCCGTAGCATATTCTGACAAGTTCCTGCATGTCGTGATGTAGATCACTGGAATCAGGCGCCCAAACTTGGTGAGAAGGTATAAGTCACACGCAACCAATCACGTAGCCTCAGTTGACGCACTCTCCCGGCGTCAACCGGCTTTCCTTGAAGAGTTCTTCCCAAGTCTGTCGCATATGCAAGCCTGAGCTCAACCACACCTGGTCGAGCGGCGATACCTCGGGAAGCCGGCCTAACTGTGCGCGGCTGCAGATGTTGGTCAGTTTGGCAGTTGGCCACGCACCGGAAAGACCACGGTTCCCTCGGTTGGCGCCGGAGCATGAATCTTCGGCAAGAGGGGCAAGGGTGCGCGCGATTTCGCATTTCTGAGTAGAATTGCCATTCCCAGCTGCCCGTCCATGCGTTTCTCCACCAGCAAATCATGGGCTCCGGTGAGGAACTCGGCGTGGTGTTCGAAATGCTTACTGGCTGCCTGCACCGCGTGCACCACGTGGCCGCCGGAAAATTCCTCGCGGTGGCAGCCGGCGACGCCGATAAGCAGGCCTTTCATCAGGGCAAACTGCGCCGTGAGCAAGACCGACTCCCGGGTCATCGAGGGCGTGGCGCCAGTCTTCGCCCAGTCGCGCCCAAAGGGAAACCGGCATCGGAAAATGGTGTTCATCAGATAGTTTTCCAGGACATACGGGTGCTTTTGGAAGAACGGCGCATAGTAACGGTCGTGCGCCGTTGCGTAACAGGCGGTGAGCAATTCCAATGTGGCGCCCGCACCGTTGCCGATACCCTGCGTGAAGGCCTGAACGCACTCCACAAAGCGCGGGCGGACGTACGCCCGGTGCAGCAGCATGCCTGCCAAAAGCAGCACCAGATCCAACTGCTGTGCGTGATTTATAGGCAGAGAATTCATGGTGGCTTCGAGGTGGCCCGAGGCGACGGTGGTTTCAAAGTCGGCCAAAAGCTTGGGAACTCTCTCCCCTCGCTGGTCCGGGGCGATGGCATCGAATCGCCGGCTGAGCAGGCCGAGCAGAAACAGGCGCTGCCAGAGCGGGTAGACGCGATTCTGCACCAACGCCAACGCAGAATTCCGGATGGACCAGAAGTAGGGTAGGTACGGGTCGCCCTCTTGAGCACGATCGCCCCCGATTCGCCGTCCGCCGTCCTGCCCTGCGCCTGTCCGTAGCTGCGGATTCAGCAACACCAGCCGCGCGGCCTCGGGGCAGGAGAGCGAAAGCGCCTTTTCCGTCACGCCATCAATGCAGTACGTTATGCGCGGATAATTGGCGCATGTGCGGGGCAGAAACTCTGCGCCGTGTTCCACCTGCATCCGGCAAAGACCGTCCCCAGAAAGCAGCGGGCACTTGTGCGCGGAATTCATGCGGATTTGGGCGAAGGTCGCTGCCGCAGAGCCCCCGTTGGCCTGCGCCTGCTCCGGAGTACACAGAACGTTCTCGTCGACGATCGTGCGCAGAGGCCCAGCGGGCAGGTTCTGGTACTTTTCAAACGTGCTCTGGTCAACATGAACGGTCCACTGCTCGCAGCAGGAGTCCTCACAGGCCGGGCCGATGCATCGAAAATCGTTCGAATAGTCTGGTTGGAACTGCTTGGTATGCTGCAACCGGTGCCCCTGGCAGCCGACTTCATCTGCCTATCGCTCAGTCCTCATTGGAAGTCTGAATCTCTCGAAAAAGATCTGTGAGCAATCGTGACACCCAAGTCCTGCTCGCGGATGAGGAAAGACTCATTCGGAATCCGCGAGGCAGCTCTCGCATTTTGCCTCTTCGAAAGGTGTGATCAGGGATGCAAGCATGGCATCCCAATGATTTTTGGTGCAGGCGGCTTCAGCCGCCGATCTTCTCGGTTAGCTCTACCCATCGTTCGTAGACGGCATTGTGCTCGGTCTTTGCCGCTTCGAGTTCGGCGAGAGCGGCGGTTAGGGCTTCGGGATCGATGACGACTTCGGCAACCTGAATGCGCTGCTCGGCGGCACGAAGGCGCGCATCCGCTTCGTCGATGCGTTTTTCCAAGGTGGCGTACTCGCGCTGCTCCATATAGGAGAGCTTCTTGCGAGTTGGAGGTGGGGAAGATACGGCTGGGGTTGGCTGCGGCGATTCCTCCGCCGCGGCTCCTGATCCGGCTGCGGGTCTGCTGGTCGCGCCACGTTTCCCACTGGAGGTAGTCAGCGAAGAGTGCAGCGTTGCCGCGGCCGTCGAGACCGAGAACGGCGTTGGTGACGCGATCGAGCAGATAGCGGTCGTGCGTGACGAGGACCAGGGCGCCGGGGAATTCGAGCAGCGATTCCTCGAGAATCTCGAGCGTGGGGATATCGAGGTCGTTGGTTGGCTCGTCGAGGATGAGCACGTCGGCTGGCTGAAGCATGAGGCGGGCGATGAGGACGCGGGCGCGCTCGCCGCCGCTGAGGCGCTCTACCGGCTGATTGAGCTGCTCGCTGGTGAACAGAAAACGCGACGCGTATCCGGCGACGTGAACGACTCGATCCTGATAGATGACAGAGTCAGAGTCGGGCGCGAGCGTGCGGCGAAGGGTGAGTGAAGTGTCCAGTTCACGCATCTGCGAGAAAATAGACGATGCGAAGGCCCGGCGCGCGACGGATTTCACCGGCGCTGAGCGTGATTTCGCCGGTGATGGCGCGCAGGAGCGTGGTTTTGCCGGAGCCGTTAGCGCCGGCAAGGCCGAGCTTCAAGCCGTTGGTCAGCGTGACACTGACGCCACGGAGGATTTCGCGGTCACCGAGGGTGACGGCGGCGTTCTCAACTTCGATGAGACGTTTGGTTTGGCGGCCGGTAGCGTCAAAGGTGATGCCGGACGTGGCGATTCGTGTGCGGGATTCGGAATCGCGCAGCTCGGAGATAAGGGATTTGGCGTTGTCAATGCGGGCTTTGGATTTGGTAGTGCGGGCCTTGGGGCCGCGGCGGAGCCATTCCATCTCTACCCGGACGCGGTTGCGCAGGCTCTCCTGGGCGCGCTGCTGCCACTCGACGTAGGCCTCTCGGTCTTCGAGAAACTTGGAATAACTGCCTTTTACGCGCAGCAAGCCGGTAGAGTAAATGCGGTTGAGCTCGACGATTTGGGAGGCGACGTTCTCCAGGAAGTAACGGTCGTGAGTGACCACGACGAACGCGAAACTGGCGGACCCGAAGCAGGCCTTCCAGCCATTCGATGCCCTCAAGATCCAGGTGGTTCGTGGGCTCGTCGAGGAGAAGGACTTGGGGATCGGTGGCAAGGGCTTCGGCGATGGCGAGCCGCTTGCGCCAGCCGCCGCTCAGGCTCGCGGCTTCACGATCCATGCCGGGATTACCGGGAGTGTCGATCTCTGCAAAGCCGGCGCGGCCCAGCGTTTCGCGCAGCCGCTGTTCGCGGGCGACAGAGGGAACGGCGGCACGCTCGAGCGCCGTCTCGATTGCCCGGCGGACCGTGATTTCGGGAGCGAATTCTGAAATCTGATGGACGTAGCCGATGCGAACGCCCTTGCGGAAGGAGACTTCGCCGGAGTCGGGTTGCTGCTCCGCGCCGAGGATGGCGAGGAGAGTGGATTTGCCTGCGCCGTTAGGACCAATGAGGCCGATGCGATCGCCGTCGTGGACTGCGCAGGAGATGTCGTCGAAGAGAGGAGTAGCGCCGAAGCGTTTGGAGATATTCTGCGCGATCAGGATCGGCGGCATGTTTCCAGTTTACGGTGGAGAGATCTCCGGCCGGCCTCAACCGCGTGATGGGGCTCGAACCCACAGCCTTCGGCTTCGGACGGTCGCCGCGGCGACCTCGATCCGTTTGAGCTTCACGCGCGTGCATTACCACGCTGGAACCGTCCGCGGGACTTCAACCCGCATCTTCATCGTTAGGACCGATGCGCTCTCTGCATTGAGCTAGGACGGCAAACTGGCGCTCCCGGCAGGACTCAAACCTGCGTTTGTCGATTTAGAAGATCGATGCCTCATTCCCCTCGGCCACGGGAGCTTTATTGGTGGAGCCGGTGGGACTTTAACCCACATTGGGATTTCTCCCGCTGATTAAAAGTCAGGTCTCTCAAATCCAATTCGAGTACGACTCCAAATTTGGTGGGTCACCGGGAAGTCGAATCCCGTCCGAGCGGTACGCAAAACCAGAGTTGCGGCATCGCGGAGCCGCAATAGCCTAGTCGCCGCGACAAACGGTGAGCGGCGAACTTGAAGAAAGTCAAAAAAACAATTTAACTCTGGTTTTGCCTTAAAAGCCGCCTATGCTGCCGTCAACACCTGTGACCCAATGGTGGAGGTACCGGGAGTCGAACCCGGAGACGCGCGCTTATAAGGCGCGGGCTACATACCGATAGCAGCTATACCTCCGAAGCCTGGTGGCTGCGGTCAGATTCGAACTGACTATCTTGCGCTTATGAGACGCCTGCTCATCCGCATGAGCTTCGCAGCCTTGGCAGGGGATGAAGGATTCGAACCCTCAAATCTCGCTCTGGAGGCGAGCGGTTTGCGCAATTAGCCTAATCCCCCGCAAAACCAAATCCCAATTTTCAAAGACCAATAAAAAACCCCGACCTGAGTCGGGGTCTGGTGCTCACCGCACGCATGCACTCAGACCCTCAAGACACGACTCCCCAAATGACCCGCTTGCCGGTCATTCTGACTATGTCGTGTTTGAAGGTCCTAAGCATTGTGTCGATCCAGTACTAACTTCGAGTTACTACTATAATACAACTTATGGAGCGTCCGGCAGGATTCGAACCTGCGTGCACTTCGTTCGTAGCGAAGGCCATCAATCCTCTCTGGCACGGACGCTCAAATCTGGTCAGGGTAGAAGGATTTCAACCTTCGATGCCGCGTCCCAGGCGCGGAGTGTTGGCAAGCTACACCATACCCTGCTAATGGTCGGGGAACGCGAGAATTGAACTCACGACCACGTGCGCCCGAAGCACGGATGCAACGCATTACACTATTCCCCGATGGCGCCAGCCCAGCGAGTTGAACGCTGCTATCTCCGTTTTCGGCGGAGCGTATCGACCGCGCATACGCGACTGGCAAAAAATGGTGGAGCGTGTCGGCTCTGCCCCGACCGCCTCCTGCTTGCAAGGCAGGCGCTCTCCTCAATGAGCTAACGCCCCAGGGTGGCCGGTGGGAGTTGAACCCACAAGAGACATGTTCCACAGACATGCCCGACATACCGATAGTCGGCACGGCCACAGTTGGAGCACCCTGGGGTTACCGGAAAACCCGCCTGACTGGTTACAAATCAGCCGGGCCGGTCTCGGGTGCAAACGTAGTGGAGCCGGCAGTGGGGTTTTAACCCACATCCTTCGCCATACCGAGACGACGCTCTGACTTTGAGCTATGCCGGCCGATCTTCAGTAGTACAGATACTTCCTCCATTTCTCCTCGTCGGCTCCCGTCTGGCGCATTAAAGCACGAGAGGTGTGAATGGTCACGCGGCGCGGCTGGCGGAGCAGCTTCATTCCTGCTTCCATCGGTGTCCGGTCTGCCTTGCGCGCGTTGCAGTCGCGACATGCGGCTACAAGGTTCTCCCACGTGCTCTGTCCGCCCTGAGCGCGCGGAATCACGTGCTCCAGCTCCAATTCGCCGCTCAAGAACTTCTCGCCGCAATACTGGCAAATGTATCCGTCGCGAATGAGGATGTTCTTCCTCGATAGGGTCTGGATCCGCGAGGGCAACCGCCGATACTGGCGAAGGCGAATGACACACGGCAATTGCAGCCCGACATGCACAAACCGTTCGTGAGCTTCTTCGACGACAGCAACGCCCTTGATGAGCAACACGAGGGCGCGCCGAGCCCGGGTGATGTTCACAGGCTCATAGCTCGCGTTGAGCACTAATACCGGCGTCGTCATTGCACTCGTCATATAACCTCTCATGTGTTTTGGAGCTGGCGGCCGGAATCGAACCGGCATCGTCCTCGTTACGGGTGAGGTGCATTGCCCTTTCTGCCACACCAGCAAGAAACAAACTCTTGCCCCAATCCTCGACGCTATGGAGCGGCTGGCCGGAGTTGAACCGGCGATCTCCGCGCTGGCCGTCCAGCGTCTTAGAGCGGTTCCAGAATTCACGTGCCTTGTTTGCGGCAGTGAAAGCTGGCGTTTTCTTGAGGAAAACGCCACCTGGCCTTATGGGTTTCCGATTACTGCAATTCTGAAACCGCTGTTCCGCTCGACTACAGCCGCTCATCTTCTGGCTCCGGGAGGGGGATTCGAACCCGATCCGTCTGTGGTGTCAAAGACCACCGTCCTGCCACTGGACGATCCCGGAATATTCCCTTTTCTTCTCGCTTGAACACACTTCACTTATCCATGTCAGACGCCCTGCCGACATAGTTACTAACTGGCTGGCGAGCAAGGCTTCGAACCTTGAGTTTCCGCGTTCAGAGCGCGGCGTGTTTCCAGTTACACTACTCGCCATCGAATTTGGCTGCGCAGGCGGGATTCGAACCCGCATAACCCTGATTAACAGTCACGTTCTCTGCCAGTTGAGATACCGCGCAACGTTGCCCAGAAACCAAAAGCCCCCGACCTTGTTGAAGGCCGGGGGCTTAGTCTCCTGAAATGGAGATCACTTCGCTAGTCCGGCCTGAACACGGTATTACCCCACTGCGTCGATTGCGCCGCCGCTGGTGTAAATTCGTGATGGGTTCGGAACATCATGACCTATGTACATTAACCCGACTCATTCCAAAAAGTCAACTGTAAATGCACATATGCTGGCTCTAACTTTGGTCACGCCGACCAGAGTTGAACTGGCATCCGCGCCTTGAAGGGGCGCTGGCCTAACCGTTAGCCTACGGCGTGAAGATTTATTGGCGCAGCCGACCAGATTCGAACCGGCATCTGCTCGATCGACAATCTAGAGCTCTCGCCCGTTAAGCTACGGCTGCGCTTTACGTCGCACTGATATCACGCGCGCGCAAACTCTGGTGGGTGTGGAAGGATTCGAACCTTCAATGCTCCAAGAGAGCTCCGGGTTTACGGCCCGGTAGGGCAAGCCAATCGCCCCAACACACCCAACACCTGGCGGAGAGGGCGCGAGTCGAACGCGCAAGTCCCGAAGGCACGCCCCGCTTCAAACGGGATCGGCTTGCCACATGCCGAACCTCTCCAACACTCATGACGCCCCAATGTGAAACGACACCGTCAAATACTTGGAAATCGAGTCACGCGGCTCGCACAAACGTTCCGTCCGCTAGTGCCTTGCGGATGTACCGCATCAGAGTGATCGCCTTGAATTCAGCCGTCAACGTCGCTCCTCCAATGTCCTCGAGAGACACCGGAAATTGGTAGTTCTCACCGTTCACTTCGACGGTGTAGAAGATATTGCCGGAGCGATAAAACGAAAACCTTGCGGTGTTGTTCTTCACGATCTGCTTGATGCTTAAAGCCATCTGATCCAATCCTTTCTGACTTGAAACTGTCCAACATTGCTTGACGAAACACAGAGTTCAAATGGCGGTAGCGGCGCGAGTCGAACGCGCAAGCCCCGAAGGTACGTCCCGCTTCGAACGGGATGGGCTTTCCAAGTGCCCAACGCTACCTTCCACCCCAGCGACGAAGACCTGTCTTCACCCCAACGAACAAAGATCGTTCGTCGGGGACCCCGTGTCGCCGGGGACCCCGGTTCCTGGCGGTAGGAGCAGGACTTGAACCTGCACACGCCTTGCGACGTGAGCCTCGCCTCCGACGAGGTGCGATGCCGTTCCGCTCACCCTACCGACTCAATAGAACTCCCTCATCAACACAAAACCTTCGCGAGCGAACAGCGAGCAATGGCTCGATGCAATCGTGGCGGAGACGATCCGATTCGAACGGATGGTGCCTTTCGAGGGCACTCCGCGTTAGCAGTGCGGCGCCTTAGTCCACTCGGCCACGTCTCCATGAATCTCTTGGTGGGGATGGAGAGATTTGAACTCTCATGCACGAAGGCGCTGGTTTCTAAGACCAGTGTGTCTCCCATTTTCACCACATCCCCACGACTTACTAACTCCCTGCAACCTGGATACACGCCGAGTAATCAGGTTCTAAAGCACAAACCTGTCGACAAATAGTGGGCTCCCAGGGATTCGAACCCTGAACATGTCACAGCTCTTGAGGCTGCCGCGTCTGCCTGTTCCGCCAGAAGCCCGCAAAAATGAAAAGCCCCTCGATTTCTCGAGGGGCTTCGGCGATTCCGTCGTTTATGCCTTAATCAGCCGCACCCCTCCATGCCCAGCAAATCGCTGAGGTTTTCGGACAGATACGAATTGAACAAGGTCTTCACGAAAATGAGAATAACTCAGTTATTCACAAAAATCAACTAACTTTCGGGTTACTCCAGAAATAAAGTATGCATTAACCTAGAATTCGTAAGCAGTATGGGGAATTGCCAGCGTCCCGACACCCCAGCATCAGTCAGTGTTCAGCCGCACAAGCAGGATCGGTAACGAAAAACGTTAGAACCCTTCATTCGATGCTTTGGAGTTTTAACTGGAGAGATTTCAATTCAGACGACAGAAAGTCCAGAAAGACACGCATGCGCGCTGGAATTTCGCGGTTGGCGTAGATCGCAAAGAGCTCAATGTCATTGCGCCAGTGCTTGGTGAAAAATGACACGAGCCTTCCGCTGGCGAGGTCTTCCGGGACATCCCACAGGGCCTTTAGAGCGATACCCTTTCCTTTGAGAGCCCAATCATGCATGACCTCACCGCTGGTTGTCGTAAGTTTGCCTTTCACCCTGATTTCCAAGCGCTTCCCGCCATTGTGAAAAACCCAGGAGTCAAAGACTCGCCGGCCACGAACCAGGCAAATGCAGTTGTGGTTCAGAAGATCCTCGGGCGTTGCCGGGCTGCCATATTTCTCGATGTAATCCGGAGAGGCGCAAGCCACTCGCCTGGTGGACAAGACCTTCCTGACGAGGATACTCGTATCCTCGGGCAGGTTTACGCGAAGTCCGATGTCGATGCCGTCGTCGATTAAATCCCCTTCCGCGTCGGATAGCGCAAGATGGACCTGAATCTCCGGGTAGAGCTCGCTGAAGCGGGAGATCAGGGGAGCGATTTGTTTACGGCCGATATCCATCGGCGCTCCGATACGCAACTTGCCCTTCGGAACAGCTGCTCCCAGGGTGGCCTCAGCCTCAGCCTCGTCAATGTCTGAAAGGATTTGCAAACAGCGCTTGTGCAGAAGAATTCCCTCTTCTGTGAGGTCAAATTGGCGAGAGGTGCGGACCACCAGCCGCACTCCCAGGCGCGACTCAAGCGCGGTAAGCCGTCTGCTCATGGCGGCGGCCGACGAGTCCAGCGCCCGGGCCGCAGCCGACAAGTTGCCTGCCGCGACGATTGCGGCAAATAGCCGGAGATCGCTGATTTCATCTGCCATGGTGAATTTCTGCCCCAGCTTTGCGTTTAGCGCAAAGCTGGTACTCATTTTATCTGACTACTCAACATTTTCCAGCAAGCCTACGATGAACCCAAACGAAATAACCACAGCTGGACGGATGAGTCAGGGGGCGAACAGCGATGTTCGCAAAATCACGTTTCTCTATAGCCTTGCTCGATTTGGAAGAAGCTCTACGGGTAACTGCCCGACGCTTCCCCGCGTATGCGGCGCGGCTGAAAAAAAAGGACTTTGCCGCACAGTTCAAGCTTCGCGATAACTCCCAGGGCCGCTGCTTCTACTTCAAAAATGGCAAGGTAACATCGAAATCGTGCGTGCATCCGGCCGATGTGACGATGTCGTTCCAGAGTGCCGAGCTTGCAGCGAGCATCATGAAACCCCACCGCAACCAGTTGGATTTTCTGCATGCGGTGAAGAATTTCCAGATCGAGGTGCAAGGCCCAGACGAACTGGCCATCTGGTTAGCGGAAACTCTCAGCATGCTCCTCACCGCCGGTGTCGAATACGGCACGTCCCCTGGAAGCGGGGTGAAGCGCTTTACCAACAACACGAACGGCGGGCCTGTATTCGTCGACGTGAAAGACGACAAGATCATTCGGATTACGCCGATCGAATTCGACGAGAGCGACGCGCAGCCGTGGACGATCGAAGCGCACGGAAAGAAGTTTACGCCGCCGCGCAAGACGACCGTCAGCCCGCACACCATGGCGTGGAGGTCGATGGTCTACTCGCAAGACCGGCTGCTCTACCCGTTAAAGCGCGTCGATTTCGATCTCAAGGGCGAGCGCAACCCGCAGAACCGCGGCATCTCTGGCTACGAGCGGATCAGCTGGGAAGAGGCGCTGGAGATGGTGACTGACGAGATCCGGCGCGTCAAGCGCGATTGCGGGCCGGGCGCGATCATGAACAGCAGCGGCTCCCATCATACATGGGGCAATCTCGGCTACTTTCTAAGCGCGCGGAATCGCTTCTTCAATCTCATCGGAACCACAACTGCGGCCTTCAACCCCGACAGTTGGGAAGGCTGGTACTGGGGCGCTGCCCACCACTGGGGCCACAGCGCGCGCAACGGCGGCGGAGAGACCTATGGCACCGTCGAAGACTGCCTGAAAAATGCCGAGATGATCGTCTTCTGGTCGGCCGATCCGGAGGCGACCGGCGGAGTGTATGCAGCGCACGAAGGCACGATTCGCCGCCAGTGGCTGAAAGACCTGGGCATTCCCTGCGTGCATATCGATCCTTACTACAACCACACCGCGGCTTGGCTGGGCGGCAAATGGCTGGCGCCGCGGTCAGGCTCAGATAGCGCCATGGTGCTCGCCATCGCGCACGTGTGGATGACCGAAGGACTGTACGACAAAGTCTATGTAGCCAACAGAACCGTGGGTTTTGAAAAGTGGCGGGAACACGTTCTCGGCAATGACGACGGAGTCCCGAAGACCCCCGAGTGGCAGGAGAGTGAGACCGGCGTAGCGGCAAAGGATGTTCGCGCGCTAGCCCGTCAATGGGGCTCGAAAAGGACGTATCTGGCGGCCGGCGGAATGAATGGATTCGGCGGCGCCTGCCGCACCGCTACCGGAACCGATTGGGCGCGGGGCATGGTTTGCCTGATGGCCATGCAGGGGTTGGGCAAGCCGGGCGTGAATATCGGCTGTCTGCAGCAAGGCGCGCCGGTAGACACGCGCTTGTACTTCCCGGGCTACTCCGAAGGCGGATTGTCGGGCGATCTGGCTGGTACGGCGATGGCCGGGAACCTCTTCTCGAGGATGCCGCAGTTGCCCGTCAGCAATCCCGTGCAACAACGGGTGCCGCGGCTCAAGATTCCCGAAGCCATCATGGATGGCCACTGCGAGGGATACCCCACCGACCCGCGTACCATCGAGGGGCAGTTCTTCAAATTCCAGTATCCGGCCCCCGGCCACTCGCCAGTCAAGATCTACTACAAGTACGGCGGTTCCAACTTCGGCACCATGCCTGACAGCAACCGCTATGTGCGCATGTACCGCGCAGACAAACTCGAGTGCGTGATCAATCAAGCCATCTGGCTGGAGGGCGAGACCAAGTTCGCGGATATTATTCTGCCCGCATGCACCAACTTCGAGCGGTGGGACATCAGCGAATTCTCCAACTGCAGCGGATATATCCATCACTCTTTCACCCAGTGCAATCACCGCGTGGCGGTTCTGCAGCAAAAGTGCATTGAACCGCTGGGTGAGTCGAAGTCCGACTTCCAGATCTTTCTTGAGCTTTCGAAACGGCTCGGCCTGGGCTTCCAGTACTCCGAGGGCTCGACCGAGCTCGATTGGTGCCGGCGTCTCTTTGAGGCCACCGATCTGCCCGAGCACATCTCGTGGGATGATTTTCTGAAGAAGGGCTACTACGTCTTGCCGGCGCCATCGGAGGAGATGCGCGATCCTGTCTCTTATCGCTGGTATGCCGAAGGCCGCCTCAAAGATACACCTGAGCCATCGCCGCTGCCGGGAAGCTACAACCATGAGTTTCGCCAGGGTTTGCAAACGCAATCCGGCAAGCTCGAGTTTGAATCGTCGAGCCTCAAGCGCTTCTGTCCCGACGATCCAGACCGGCTGCCCATCCTCAAGTACGTTCCTGCGTGGGAAGGGCCTCATGCCACCGATCTCTACGCCAAATACCCGCTGCACATGGTCTCTGCGCATCCGCGTTTTACCTTCCACACGCAGAGCGACGGCAAAGACAGCACCATTAACGACATCAGAGATCATCGCGTGCAGATCGGAGGCTACTACTACTGGATTGTGCGCATCAATCGCCACGACGCGGCCGCGCGCGGCATTCAAGAGCAGGACCTCGTCAGCGTCTTCAATGACAGGGGAACGGTGATCTGCGCCGCGCAATTGACCGAGCGCGTACCGCCGGGGACTGTGCACTCTTACGAAGCCTCGGCGACCTACGATCCGCTGGGAGAGCCGGGCCAGTCCGCCGATCGCGGAGGCTGCATCAACCTGCTCACCCCCAGCCGCATGATGGTTGAGAAGTCGCACGCCATGGCCCCGTGCTCCTGCCTGGTCCAGGTGGCCAAGTGGCTGCCCGGCGCAGCAATAGCGATCCCCGAAGTTGAGGAGGCGAAGCTATGAAGAGCTGGCGCATGATCATTGACATAGACCGCTGCCTCGACTGCAACAACTGCACGCTGGCCTGCAAGGACGAGCACGTGGATAACAGTTGGCCGGGTTACGCCATCGGCCAGCCGCGCCACGGACAGCACTGGATCGACGTCGAGCGCACCGAACGCGGACGGTTTCCTCTGATCGATGTCGCCTACAGGCCGGTCCTGTGCATGCATTGCGAGGGTGCTCCCTGCGTCATAGCCTCCGGCGGCGCCATCAAGCGGCGCGAGGATGGCATTGTGCTGATCGATCCCGTCATGTCCAAGGGCAGACTGGATCTCGTGGAATCCTGCCCTTATCGCCAGATCTGGTGGAATGAAGCGGAGCAGACGCCGCAGAAGTGCACCTTCTGCGCGCACCTGATCGACGACGGGTGGAAGCAGCCGCGCTGCGTGCAGGCCTGTCCTACGGGAGCGCTCGAGGTAGAGCAACTCGAAGACAGCGCGATCGAGCGCAAGGCGAAAGCCGAGAATCTGGAATGCCTGCATCCCGAATACAAGACGAATCCCCGGGTCTACTACCGGAACCTCTACCGCTTCACCTCCTGCTTCCTTGGCGGCAGCCTGGCCACGATGGGCAAAGGCATCCAGGAATGCGTTGCCGGCGCCGAGGTTTATCTCTTGCACAACGGGCGTGAGGCCGGTAAGACGGTCAGCGACGGCTTCGGCGATTTCCGCTTCGACCAGCTTGTCGCAGGAGAGGACTACGCGGTGCGGATTGTCGTCGAGGGCCAACCGGCAAAGACTCTCCCCATCCAAAACATGGAGAAGAGCACCAGCCTGGGAACCGTCTTCATCTAGGATGCATCGGAACGGTTGCACAGGGAGATATTGTTGTTCCTTTTCTGCTTCTCCGCCGCAGGTAACAGAGCGGCGGAGGTTAGAAATGTTGATTCATTCGGATGCGTCCACGAGTGCTGTTTGACGTTATTTCGTCAATTGCTTCTTAATCGCGCGCAGTTCGAGGCGCCGCTTCGCGGTGGTCTTGGGATACGCCATCTTGAGTCCTCCAAGCGCATCAAGGACGATTTGGGAGACGATCAGCCGTGCATTCTCCTTATCGTCGGCGGGGACGACGTACCACGGCGCATTGTGAGTGCTTGTCGAATGCAAGCAATCTTCGTAGGCGCTCATGTAGCGCTTCCAATATTTCCTCTCCTGAATGTCAGCGGTACTGAACTTCCAGTTCTTGTCCGGCTCATCGATGCGTGCAAGGAACCGTTTTCGCTGCTCCTTGTAAGACAGGTGCAGAAATATCTTGATGGTCTGTGTGCCGTTACGATGAAGATGCTTCTCCAGATCGCGGATCGAGTCATACCTTTGGGCCCAGATGTCCTTCTCGTCACGCAACTCTTCGGGCAATCCCTGGCTGCGCAAAAGCTCCGGATGAACGCGAACGACCAGCACTTCTTCGTAATAGGAACGATTGAAGATGCCGATTCGACCGCGTTCGGGAAGGCGGCACGTGCTGCGCCAGAGAAAATCATGTTCCAGCTCTTCGGCACTCGGCTGCTTGAAGCTGAACACCTCGCAGCCTTCCGGATTGACCCCGGACATGACATGCCGGATGGCTCCATCTTTGCCGGCGCCATCCATTCCCTGGAAGATCAAGAGCAATGCATGCCGATTGGAGGCGTAGTGAAGATCCTGCAGCGAGCTCAGCATTTCCATGTGCTGCTGCAGAAGCTCCTTATATTGCTTCTTCGACTCGTAATAAGGATCGACAACCGTCGGCCACTTGCTGAGGTCGATCTTTTTTCCTGGTGGAACTCGATAGCTTTTCGAATCGATCGTCATCCTATCCCTTCGTTGTCGCACGGGCTTCTACGCGATCTTTTTCCTGGCCGCCGCGTCGCCGATTGTTTCGCGCTCCGCTTCAAGCCAATCCTGGTCCTGCTGGCTCTGGCCATGGACTCGCTGCTGATAAAGCTCATAGGCACGCGCGGCGATCTCCGAGGTGCGATCCAAAGGCTTCCTGGAAAGCAGCGCAGGCTTGGCCGGATCGAAGATGCGGTAAGCAAGCAGCTTGACGCGGTCATTGATGAGGGCCCAGATCAGAGCGTAAGCCCAAACGAATCCTGCCCACTTCCAGCCGAGCGGGGCCATGAACAAGCCATAGACCGCAATCAGTGTCGCAATGGTCTGGGTGCCGAGCACCGCTATCCAGAGAATCCGAGCAGGGCGAATGGACCAGAAGGGACCGCGCGTGCGCGTGAGGAAGATGGTCAGATGTCCGGCTATCGAAAGCTTCAGGTACATCAGCGTCTGGATGTGCAAGCGGTCGATGTGAAAGACGCGCTCTCCCAGATAGAAGAGACCGAACGCAGAGACCACCCCGATGACGCCCAGCACCGTGGAGATCGAAAGCACAAGCCGCATGTTCCAAGACTCGGGCTTGTTCTTGTAAAGAACGTTGTCGTAGGCGATGGACAGAATCGCTCCATCGTTGAGCAGCGCCAGCATCACGATCATGACGGCGGTGAGCGGATAGAAGTTGAACACCAGGATTGCGAGCATCATGAAGAACAGTACGCGCAGCGTCTCGGCAATGCGGTAGATCGCGTAGCTATTCATCCGCTGGAAGATGCGGCGGCTCTCCTTGATTGCATCGATGATCACCGACAAGCCCGATGTGAGCAGTACGATCGATGCGGCTGCCCGTGCTGCATCTGTGGCGCCGGAGACGGCGATTCCACAATCGGCCTTTTTCAACGCGGGAGCGTCGTTGACACCGTCGCCCGTCATACCAACGATGTGGCCGCGCCGCTGAAGAATATCGACAATGTGGTACTTGTGCTCTGGAAATACCTGCGCGAAACCGTCGGCCTTTTCGATGGCTTCTTCAGTTTGGGTTGACTCTTGCTTCTTCGTGTCGCCCAGGGCGCCCGCATCCAGAATGTTAGTACCCAATCCGAGTTGTTTCGAGGTCTCCCTGGCGATGGCGATCTGATCGCCCGTAACCATCTTGACGTCCACGCCCATCTGCCGGGCGCTCGCGATGGTCGCTTTGGCTTGCTCGCGCGGTGGATCGAACAGCGGCAACATGCCGGCAAACATCCACTGGCCTTCCTTGTCGGCTCTGGCTACGCCCAGGGAACGGAAGCCGCGTCCCGCAAATTCATTGATCGCGTTCTCGACTGCGGCCTTGACCTCGTCGGCGTTGGTTGCCAGCTGCAGAATTGCCTGCGGAGCGCCCTTGGACACAAAAAACTGATTTCCGTCCGCTCCTTTGACGGTGGCTTCTGTGCGTTTATGCACAGGATCGAAGGGCTGAAAGTGAAGTACCTTGAAGCTCTTCAGCTCCTTGTCGTCCTTTACTCCGCCGATCACTGCAAGGTCGATGGTGTCCTTGTCTTCGGCTCGCGACGCGAGCGCGGCCCAAAGAATCACATTCTCGGGAGCAATGCCGTCCACGGTGAAGGGATCTCCCAGTGTCAGCTTGTTCTGGGTGAGCGTACCGGTCTTGTCCGAGCAGAGCACATCCACGCCTGCGAGCTCTTCAATGGCCGACAGCCGGGTGACAATCGCTTCTTTTTTCGCCAGCAGGCGGGCACCCACGGCCATTGTCACCGAGAGCACCGTGGGCATGGCTACCGGAATGGCGGCAACCAGCAGGACGAGGCAGAATTCTAACGTGGTTAGGACCTTGTCTCCGCGGAAGAGAGCGACGACCAGGATTAACACCACGAGAGCTACGGCAAGGACGATGAGGTAGTCGCCTATCTTCAATACCGCCTTTTGGAAATGGCTTACGGTGTTCGCCTCCTGCACCATCTGCGCGGTCTTGCCGAAATAGGTATTCGTTCCGGTGGCATACACCATTGCGTCGATTTCGCCCTGACGGACGATCGATCCCGAGAACACAGCGGTCCCTGTCTTGGCGGTCACAGGCAATGATTCGCCTGTTAATGCGGATTGGTCCACCTCAATTGGATCGCCGTCAAGCAAACGTGCATCCGCCGGTACGATGTCGCCGAGACGCAATCGGACCACGTCTCCGGGCACAAGCTCGCTTGCTTTGGGGTTCTGCCACTTGCCGTCTCGTTTGACCTTAGCCAATATCGCCAGCCGCGCTTTCAGGGCGGCGATGGCGTTTCCGGCCTGGTGTTCTTCCCAAAATCCGACCACTGCGTTGGAACAGAGCAGAAGAAGAATGATGAAGAAATCCAGCCAATGCTGGACCAGCGCGGATAAGATTACGGCGCCTTCAATCATCCAGGGAATCGGACCCCAGAAATAGGAGAGAAACTTTAAAAGCTGATTGGTCTTTTTCTCGGTGATCTCGTTGGGTCCGTATTGAGTCAGCCGTTTCGCAGCCTCGGCCTGGCTCAGGCCGTCTGGAGAGGAGCCCAATTTCTTCTGCAACTCCGGCATCGGAAGGGTTTTAAGATCGTCCTTGGAATCAGGCTTCGGCTGGGGCTTTTCCGCAATTAATGTCACTTGTAATCGTTCTCCAACACGTACCCCTCCACCAGGGCGCCTGTGTCAAGGCAGGCAAAACCACCCCGAATTGGTAATTGATCTAAGCGATGCCAATTCAAGGTGGAGGCTCTGCGAATTGTCATTTTGTAAAGAGAGAGTGATCCTTGTCGTAGTTATTCTCTGTTTTCGAGGCTTTCTCCGCGGCCTTCTCCGCGACGTGCTCCACCCTCTTCTCGGCTGATGCGTCTGAGACCGTCTCGTCTTCCAGTTTCGTCGCTCCTAAGTTTTCAAACTGTTCCGTCATGTGGATTTTCTCCTCTTGTCAGCATGAACCCTCGCACGTTCAAGAATCTGTCCACTTTTGCTCGCCCGTTATCCCTATGCTTTCGCTGCCCCGAATTCAGATTGCGCCTCATTCTGAGCGCTATCACTTGCCTCGGGGCTGGCTGAGCGAAGAAGCAACAGCGGGCATTGCACGTGCTTGACTACCTTTTCTGCAATGGAACCGAAGACCAACGGACGCCACCCGGAGATGCCGTGAGTGGAGATGATAACCATGTCGACATGATCCCTCTCCACAACTTCCATGATGTTTCCCGCTACGTCATTGCCAACTTCGATGGTGGAAGTTGACCTCACCCCCTTTGCCTTAAGAGTTGCCTGGCACTTTGCCAGACGATCCTCTGCAAATGTTCTCGCCTCCTGAAGGAATTCGCCTTTAGGTATGAGGTCAGGGATAGTCGTAGTGGGAAAAATTGGAATCACGTTGAGAAGCTGGAGTTCGGCATGAAAATGTTGAGCCAGATCGGCTGCCATCTCCAAAGCCGCCTGTGATGATGGACTAAAGTCAATGGGCAAAAGGATCTTGGTGGGGATGGATGGGAAAGCACGAACCTCAGACATGATGATCTCGCTGGCCGCGTGAGTTTGGCGGCTGGAATTCATTTTCTTCCGGGCACGGCTGCAAAGACTGTGCTGTTTTGGCCACTTCATAGCTGACAGAACCCCGATTTGCGAGCAAAAGTGACCATCTATTGAGCATCCGTCTCTGAAACTATCTCTTTGGACATCGCGGATTTTGAAAACGGCGCTTCAATCGATCTCCTCGCTGATTCGCCTCCGTTCCCGAAGGCCTGGTCCTCCCAGGTGGCTGCGGCTACCAATCCATGCATGCCGCAAAGATTGGAAAGCTTCAGGCAGCGGAATCGAACAGGGGCGCGAAAAACATGGCAGAAAAAACGAGCGAAGAGAAAGCACCTTCGAGCGCTGACGTCGACGAGGCTCGGCCCACACCGGACCTGTCTCAGATTGCTACGAAGGGGAAGAACCACAACATCCGTATTTCCCCAATCGTCCTCGATGCGGCGGGGAAGAGCGGCGATGCACTGCTTCAGTCGTTGCACACGACTCCCGAGGGGCTAACGCAGGCGGAGGCCGAAGCGAGAGCGCGTACGGCCGGCCCAAACGAGGTCGCGCAGGAGCGCCGGCGCGGCTGGTTCATTCGGCTCTTGATCATCCTTCGCAATCCTCTGGTGATTCTGCTGGCAGCTCTCTCGTCGATCTCCTTTGCCACGGGTGACGCGCGCGCCGGAACCGTAATGGCGTGCATGGTGGTGCTCAGCGCGACGCTGCGTTTCGTGCAGGAAGCCCGCGCGGATGCAGCGGCGGCCAAGCTCAAAGCCATGATCCACGTGACCGCCAATGTCTTTCGTGATGGCAAGGCTCAGGAGATGCCGCTGCGCGATCTGGTTCCCGGAGACATCATTAATCTGCACGCAGGCGACATGATCCCCGGCGATGTGCGGGTTCTCACGGCCAAGGACCTTTTTGTTAGCCAGGGTACGCTGACGGGCGAGTCCTATCCCGTCGAGAAGTTCCATGATTCGGACACTAAACCTTCCAATTCGCCGATCGATTTAAAGAACATCTGCTTCATGGGGACAAGCGTTGAGAGCGGCACGGCAACCGCGGTCGTGGTGGTGACGGGAGTAAACACTTATCTGGGCACCATGGCCGGTTCGATCACGGAAGAAGCGCCGCCGACCAGTTTCGATCGCGGCCTAAGCCGATTTACATGGCTCATGATCAAGCTCATGGCAGTCATGGTGCCGCTGGTTTTCCTGATCAATGGCTTCACTAAGCACGATTGGAAGAGCGCCTTTTTCTTTGCGATGGCCGTGGCCGTGGGTCTTACTCCCGAAATGCTGCCCATGATCGTCTCCGTGTGCCTCTCCAAGGGAGCCATCGCGATGAGCCGCAAGAAAGTGATCGTCAAGCGGCTCAATGCCATTCAGAACTTTGGCGGGATGGATGTACTGTGCACGGATAAGACCGGCACGCTGACCGAGGATCGTGTCGTCCTGCAGCGGCACTGCAACGTAGCGGGACGAGAAACCGACGAGGTGCTGCTGGACGGTTACATCATCAGTCACTTCCAGACGGGCCTCAAGAATCTACTCGACACCGCGATTCTGGACAGTTCGGACTTTCATCGACAATCGCTCATCGAAAAGTATAAGAAGCTCGATGAGATCCCCTTCGATTTCACGCGGCGCATGATGTCGGTCATGGTGGAGACTCCTGAAGGTAAAGCAATCCTGCTCACCAAAGGCGCTCCGGAAGAGATATTCCACCAGTGCTCTCAATTCGAGTTGGACGGGAAGCTGTCGCCCATGGATCCTGGGCTGATGAAAGGGTTACGGGATGAATATGCGAGCCTCAGCAACGACGGCTTCCGGGTTCTGGCCGTTGCTGTCAAGGAACTACCGGGGAAGCAGTCCTGCTCAAAGGAGGACGAGCGCGATCTGGTGCTCAAAGGTTATGTTGCATTTCTCGACCCGCCGAAGCGTACGGCTGCAATCGCAATCCAGGCGCTGCACAAACACGGTGTAGGAGTGAAGATCCTCACTGGCGACAACGACCTGATCAGCCGCAAGGTGTGCCGGGACGTGGGACTTGAGCCGGATCCAATGCTACTGGGCGAGGCCGTCGAGAAGATGCCGGACTCGGAATTGGCGGATGCGGCGGAAAAGACGACGCTTTTCGCGCGTCTTACTCCTGCACACAAGCAGCGGATCGTTCGCCTTCTCCGCAGCAAGGGACATGTGGTCGGATTCATGGGAGATGGAATCAACGATGCTCCCGCGTTGCATGCCGCGGACATCGGCATCTCGGTGGATACTGCAGTTGATATCGCCAAGGAGTCGGCGGATCTGATTCTCCTTGAGAAAGACCTGATGGTGCTCGACGGGGGCGTCATCGAAGGGCGAAAAGTTTTCGCAAACATTCTCAAGTACATCCGGATGGGAGCGAGTTCCAATTTTGGAAATATGTTCAGTGTGCTCGGAGCCAGCGCCTTCCTCCCGTTCATTCCGATGACGCCGATCCAGATATTGACGAACAACATGCTGTATGACTTCTCCCAGGTGCCGATTCCGACCGACGCGGTGGACGAAGAACTGGTGGCGCGGCCGCGGCCCTGGGATGTCGGAGAGATCAAGCGGTTCATTCTCTGCGTTGGGCCGATCAGCTCGATCTTCGACTACACCACTTTCTTTGTGATGCTCTATCTCTTCAAATGCTGGGATCCATCCCGCGCACCGTTATTTCAGACCGGCTGGTTCGTCGAGTCGATCATGACGCAGACACTCGTTATCCACATCATTCGCACCAACAAAATCCCATTCTTTCAGAGCCGAGCAAGCTGGTCTCTGACTCTGACAACGCTGGCCATCATGGCCTTCGGCGCGTGGCTTCCCTATTCCCCATTGGCCTCTTCGCTTGGCCTTGTGCACCTGCCGGGGCTTTACTGGCCGATTCTGCTCGCCACACTGCTTGCCTACTCGTGTCTTACGCAAGCAATCAAGGTTTGGTTGCTGTGGAGGAAATGGATCTAGAGCGAAGCCAGAGTTGGCGCGGTCTGCTAAGTCTCGGTCAGGGTCGAAGCTGTGCTCGCGGTGGAGTGCGCGATTACACACAAAGACACTACCTCCCGGCTGCTGCTGCAGCCTACCGGTCCAATCCTGGATCTTCCCTTGCTCCAGCCCGTCGTCCAGGGCCGAGCCCAGGTCCCGGGCATAAGGTTCGGCCCACCAGCCATCCAATTCCAATTAGCTGAGGCCGCCGTTTACAAGCACCTTCATGCCGCTGGCGCCACAGCCGCCACGGCGTGCTCACGCCTGGCAATGCCTTCCGACATGCCGACCGCCGGAGGACACTTACTGTGTATCAACTAGCTCAGTTTTCTCTTTGTCCGTTGGGAGAGAATAAAAATTCAGCCGGTCGCGGAGATCATCATGTCGCTGGCACCAGAATCTCCTCACCGCCGAGGTGCCACATGCCCTCTTCCTCTCCGGAGCACATAGCTGTTCGTTCGCCTTCCGAGAACTGTGCGCGAATCAAGAAGCTTGGCTACATCGTGGGCAAGCATATGAACCTCTATGGGGAACACATGGAGTTGGTTTCAGATCCGTTTGAGAAGGGTGATTGCGTAGCAGTCCATGCCATCAGCGGTAGTAATCCAGCCGTGCGGACAATCGAGCTTCCCGTATCTATTCTCGCCGGTTGGGAAGACCTGTTTCAAGAACTTGCGAACCCCACTGCCTCGGAGCTCACCACAAACACTCCACTCCCTCGTTCTAGCGGAACAGAGCCGGAGTAACCCCTGAATGTAAACGCCCATGTCGGCCGAAGGGTTTCCGAGACGATGCCAAATCGCCAATGCACGAGCCGACCCGGATCGGTAACCGCAAGTTGGCCAGTATCCTAGGCGCACCCGTGCAGAGAACTTACCCTCTTGTTCCGGGCAATCGCGATCTCCTGGCCTCCTGGCCCAGGAGCAGTAATGGAGCCGCCAAAAATTCAGCCAGCTTCAAATTTTGCGGGATCAAGCCCAAATCCATAACAGCAATATCCCACCTGCCCGTTATGGGGGTAGCCGTCCAACCCGCCGCCACCATCTTTGTCTGGGATCTTCTGGAAGCTGGGGATCGCGCTCCGAAGGCGCGTGCAGACCGCCTCCTGGAATGGCGTGCCGGTGAGCTTTTCGAATGCCGACGAAAACTCCTCAACAAGGGACATCAGTTGTGCTCTGGAGCACATCTGATGGAGCGCGGAAGTGAGACAATTTCAGGTGAATTCCTGCGCGGATAACCCCATGAACGCTACGATGCAGGGCAATTTCATTTTGCAGCTGGAGTCTCTGGCCCGGACGAAGTTTGCCGACTGCTACCAGTGCGGCAAGTGCACAGCGGGCTGCCCGCGGTCGGCGCATATGGATAAGACGCCGCACCAGCTCATGCGCATGGTGCAATTGGGCCACATCGATGCGGCGTTGAAGGCCGGCGCGATCTGGCAATGCGTCTCCTGCGAGACCTGCACGGCGCGGTGTCCGAAGAATGTGGATTGCGCGGCCGTGATGGACGCGCTGCGGCAGGTGTCGTATGAGCGCGGCATGACTTCGAAAGAGCAGGCCGCGGTGGTGCTGTTCCAGAAGGCGTTTCTCGACAGCGTGCGGCGCAATGGGCGCATGAACGAGATCGAGATGATCGTCCAGTACAAGCTGGAGGGATTCGCGGCCATACGGCGGCTGGGATTTCTAATGAACGGCGCGATGCTGGCGCCGCGCATGCAAATGCACAACAAGCTCCACATTGTTGGCGAGAAGGTTCGCGATCGCGGCGTGGTGCGCCGCATCTTCGCACGCTGCATGGAGAGCACAGAATGAGTCAAAGAATGAGTCTGGGCTATTATCCGGGCTGTTCGCTGCACGGCTCCTCCGACGACTATCAGCAATCGCTGAAGGCCTGCTTCGGGGCGCTGGGCGCGTCGTTTCAGGAGCTGGATGACTGGATCTGCTGCGGCGCGACCGCCGCGCATACGCTCAACCGCAAGCTCTCGATTGCGCTTCCGGCGCGCAACCTGGCGCTGGCCGCCCGCCAGGGATGCGGAGAACTGGTGGCGCCGTGCTCCATGTGCTCGATGCAGCTGAAGAAGGCGCAAAGAGCCATGGACGAGGACGCGGCGCTGGCCGAGGAGATGAGCAGGATCGTCGAGGCCAAGTCTGCCGAGCTCAAGCCCGGTGGCACGCGGGTCCTCAATCTGCTCCAGGCCTTCGACCGCGTTGGCATGGAGACGATCAAGGCGGCCGTGAAGGAGCCGCTGAAGGATCTGAAGGTGGCCTGCTATTACGGCTGCCTGCTGACGCGCCCGCCGGAAGTGGTGGAGTTTGACGATTGCGAGCAGCCGGAGTCGATGGACATGGTCGTTGCAGCGCTGGGCGCGACGGCGGTTGCGTGGAATTCGAAGACCGAGTGCTGCGGCGCCAGCATGACGTTGGCGGACGAAGAAACGGTCCTGGAGCTTTCGCACAATATTCTGGCCGACGCGGCTGCGCATGGCGCGCAATGCATCGCCGTAGCTTGCCCCATGTGCCACGTGAACCTGGACATGAAACAGTCGGCCATTGAAGCGCGTTACAAAACCAGCTACGGCATGACCATCTACTATCTTTGCGACCTGGTGGGACTGGCGCTGGGATTGGCTCCCAAGGCAATGGGGATCGACCGGCACTTCGTGGGGAGGAAGGCATAAATGGCCAGGATAGGCGTCTTCGTGTGCTGGTGCGGAGAGAACATCGCTCGCACCGTGGATGTGGACCGCGTGGTCGAGGAGGTGGCCAAGCTGCCAGGCGTGCGCTGTGCGGTCAACTACAAGTACACCTGCTCCGACCCCGGCCAGGCGATGATCCGCGAGAAGATCGTGTCGGAGAAGCTGGACGGCGTGGTGGTGGCATCGTGCTCGCCGCATATGCACCTGAAGACCTTCCGCAAAACCGCGCAGATGGCGGGTCTGAACCCATACCTGCTGGAGATGGCCAACATCCGTGAGCAATGTTCGTGGGTGCATCACGACCGCGACCAGGCGACGGCGAAGGCCGTTGAGCTGATCCGCCTTGCCGTGGCCAAGGTGAAGAACGACCACGCGCTCGAGCCGATCAAGGTTCCGGTGACGCGGCGGGCGCTGGTGGTCGGTGGCGGCGTGGCCGGCATCCAGGCGGCGCTGGACATCGCCGACGCCGGATACGAAGTGGTGATGGTGGAGCGCGACCCCTCCATCGGCGGCAAAATGGCGGGACTCTCGGAGACCTTCCCCACTCTGGATTGTTCGCAGTGCATCCTGACGCCGCGCATGGTGGACGTGGGGCAGCATCCGCGCATCAAGCTCTACACCTATTCGGAAGTGGAAGCTGTGGACGGCTTCGTGGGCAACTTCGAGATTACCATCCGTCAGAAGGCGCGGTACGTGGACGTGACCAAGTGCACGGGCTGCGGCGAGTGCTCGAAGGTGTGTCCGCTGAAGAAGAACAAGAGCGAGTTCGATTACGGCATGGGCATGCGTCCGGCCATCTACATGCCTTTTCCGCAGGCCGTACCGGCGCGGCCCGTCATTGATAAGAACGTGTGCGCCAAATTGATCCGCAACGGCTGCGGCCTATGCGCGAAGAAGTGCGCGGCGGGAGCGATCAACTACGAGGATCAGGACAAGCTGGTGAAGGAGAAGGTCGGAGCGGTGGTGCTGGCGACGGGCTTCAAGCTCTACGACATCGGCAAGAAGGACGGCAAGATTGCGGGCTATGGCGAGTACGGCTACGGAAAATACAAGGATGTGATCGACTCGCTGCAGTTCGAACGGCTGGTGTCGGCCTCGGGACCCACCAACGGCGAGATCAAGCGGCCCTCGGACGGCAAGACGCCCAAGAACGTGGTCTTCATCAGCTGCGTGGGCTCGCGCGACAACGCCAAGGGACTGCCCTACTGCTCGAAGATCTGTTGTATGTACACGGCCAAGCACACCATGCTCTACAAGCACAAAGTGCATGAGGGCCAGGCGCACGTCTTCTATATGGATATTCGATCGGGCGGCAAGAACTACGACGAATTTGTGCGCCGGGCGATCGAGCAGGATGGCGCGAAGTACTACCGGGGCCGGGTTTCGAAGATTACGGAACAGGACGGCAAGCTCATTGTGCGCGGTGCGGATACGCTGGCAGGCGAACCGGTGACGATCGAAGCCGACATGGTGGTTCTGGCGTCGGCGATGCAGCCGGCGGATGGCGTCACCCAACTGGCGCAGAAGCTGAATGTCGGCTACGACGAGTTCGGATTCCTGATGGAGGGCCATCCGAAGCTGCGGCCGGTGGAGACGAACTCGGCGGGCGTCTACATCTGCGGCGCGGCGCAGGCTCCGAAAGACATTCCGGAATCGGTGGCGCAGGCCTCCGCGGCGGCCAGCAAAGTGCAGATTACGCTGGCGGCTTCGGAACTGACGCGCGAACCGGAGATTGCGCACATCGACGAGAAGATCTGCGCGGCGTGCTTCCGGTGCTACGAGGCATGTCCGTATCACGCCATAGAAAAAGCCGAGGTACGCACACCGAGAGGCGCATTCGTGAAGCACACGGCGCGCGTGAACGTGGGCCTGTGCATGGGATGTGGCACATGCGTTTCGGTATGTCCGTCAAAAAGCGCGGACATTGAAGGATTTACTGAGCAGGAAACCTATGCCATGGTCGCGAGCTTGATATGAGCGAGACCAACATTTTCGAGCCGAAGATTGTCGCCTTCGTATGTAACTGGTGCACCTACCTGGGAGCTGACCTGGCAGGGACGTCGCGGATGGAGTACCCCGCGAACCTGCGCATCGTGCGGCTGCCGTGCACGGGACGCATCGACTTCAACCTGCTGGTGAAGGTCTTCGAGATGCAGGCGGATGCCGTGCTGGTATCGGGCTGCCATCCCGGCGATTGCCACTACAACAGCGGCAACTATCATGCGCGACGCCGGTGGGTGCTCTTCCGCGACCTGCTCGATCTGCTGGGCTTCGATATGCGGCGAATTCATTTCTCGTGGATCTCGGCGGCGGAGGGACACAAGTTCCAGCAGACGGTTACGGAGATCACGGAGGAGACGCGCAAGCTCGGGCCATACAAGCTCTACGAGGGCATACCGGTTGCGTATCCCAAGTTCCCGGACACGGTGATGCCGCTGGGCGATTTCAGCACGCAAGCAGACCTTCGCGAAACCGCGCGCAAGCTGTTGAGCGAAAGCAAGGTGCAAATGGTCATCGGATACGGCGAGCGGGGTCCGGTCTTCGTGACCAAAGCGGAAGACGCGGACAAGCTGGTTTGGAACAGGAACTGCCTGACGAATCTGGCCGCCTATTTGAAGAGGAAGGAAATCAAGGCGCTGGGTAAAGCCGCCATCGTGGTGAAGGGATGCGATGAGCGCGCGCTAGTGGTGCTGGAGCAGGAATCGCAGATTGAGCGCGACAAGCTGCACGTCGTCGGCATGGCGTGCGAGGGCCTGGGCATTCCCAAGTGCGCGGGCTGCGAAGTGCGCCAGCCGCGTTTTGCCGACGAGGTAATTGGCGAAGCGAAACCCGCGGATCCAATCGACCACTACGCCGCGCTGGACGTTCTGATGGCCATGTCGCCCGAGGAGCGCATGGGCTTCTGGGCGGAGCAGTTCGACCGCTGCCAGCGCTGTTACGCGTGCCGGCAGGTTTGCCCCATGTGCTACTGCGAGCAGTGCCTGGTCGACAAGAACCGTCCCCAGGAGATCGATACGTCGGCGACGCTCAAAGGAAATTTCGCGTGGCAGATTACCAGGGCTTTTCATCAGGCAGGACGTTGCGCAGGATGCGGGGAGTGCACGCGGGTGTGCCCGGCGGGCATTGACCTGTGGGCGCTGAATCTGGTTCTGGAGCGCAGCGCGGAGAAGAATTTCGCGTACCGGACGGGCGTGGAGAAGTCGGAGCCATTTCTGATTGGCTCGTATTCAGTGAAGGACAAGGAGGAGTTCATACGGTGAGCGAAACGATCTCCCAGAACGTTCTCCGAAACTGCGTAGGCGAGTGGCTTGCGGCGGGAAAAACTGTAGCCGGCCCGAAGCAGGTGACGTGGAACCGCGTTTTGTACGCGCAACTGGAAAAGCCGGAAGATCTGCTGCTCGATTTAGAAGAGCGCCCGGTGAACTCGATCAAGGAGTTCTTCTTTCCCAAGCACGAAAAGCTGTACGGGTACAAGATCGAGGGCAACGATGTGCGGCTGATCGAAACCGCTGAAGCCGCACCGCAGCAGGTGATCATTGGCGGGCGCGCCTGCGATGCGGCAGCGCTTCCCATTCTCGATCGCGTTTTCAATTGGGACTACAAGGATTCGCAGTACAACGCGCGCAGAGCGGCGACGACGATCGTTACCATCGCGTGCACCACGCACGATGACGCGTGCTTCTGTACCAGTGTGGGTCTGGCGCCGGCGGCGGAGCGCGGGTCGGACGCATTGCTGCTGCCTTTCGACGACGGTAACTACGAAGTACGCTGTCTGACGGAGAAGGGCAAGGCGCTGTTTGCGGGCAAGACGACAAAGTCCGTCGAAATGGCGACGGAGTACGCCGGGCCGGAAAAGAAGATCGATGCCGCCAGGGTGGGCGCTTTTGCGCGGGATCACTTCGAAGATCCGTTTTGGGCAGAACAAACGCTGGCCTGCCTTGGTTGCGGCATCTGCGCATACAACTGCCCGACGTGCCACTGCTTCGACATCGTGGACGAGGGCAATGCGCTGGGCGGTTATCGCGCGCGCAACTGGGATTCATGCCAGTATCCGGTCTTCACGGTGCACGCGAGCGGGCACAATCCGCGCGGCTCGCAGCCCAGCCGGCAGCGGCAGCGCATATACCACAAGTTCTATATTTATCCCGAAAAGTTCGGCGAAACGCTATGCACAGGGTGCGGTAACTGCACGCGCAACTGTCCCGCCGGCCTGGGCGTATTAAGCGTAGCCACAGAGATCAGCCCCACAGAGATAGGCCATGGATAACATCTACCAACCCGACCTGATGGAAGTGATCGCAACCGAGCAGCAGACCAGCGACGTGAAGTCGATGAAACTGCGTTTCCGCGATCCCGATCGCGCCAGGGAGTTTTCTTTTGGCGTGGGACAGTTTGGCATCTTCTCGGCATTCGGCTACGGCGAATCGACGTTCAATATCTGCTCGAGTTCGGACTGGAAAGACCACATCGAATTCTGCTTCCGGCGCGTGGGACGCGTGACAGAAGGACTGTGGAAGCTGGAGGAAGGCGACACGATGGGCTTCCGCGGCCCCTATGGGAACGGGTATCCGATGGAGGAATGGGAGGGCAAGAACCTCATCTTTCTGGGCGGCGGGATTGCCATGCCGCCCATCCGCTGCGCCATCTGGTATGCGCTGGAGAACCGGAAGGATTTCGGCGATATCAGCATCGTGTACGGCGCGCGCACGGTGGGCGACCTGGTCTTCACCAGCGAACTCGAGGAGTGGGCGAAGCACGAGCGCACACGCGTGATCCAGTGTGTGGACCCGGGCGGCGAAACGGCGGACTGGAAGGGCGAGGTCGGCTTCGTGCCTGCGGTGTTTGAGCGCGCGCAGATTCCAGTCGACGCCAACTCCATCGTGCTCGTGATCGGACCGCCGATCATGATCAAGGTCACGATGAAGCTGCTGGGCGCCATGGGCGTTCCGGCAAAGAACGTTTACACCAGCCTGGAGAACCGCATGAAATGCGGCGTGGGCAAGTGCGGACGCTGCAACGCCGGCCCGGCGTACGCCTGCAAGGATGGGCCGGTTTTCTCGATCGAGCAGTTGAACACGATCCCGATGGATTATGAGAACTAGTTGCATAAATCGATGAGGCTTCAAAACAGAGATATTGATGCCGCGGAAATTACCCGGAAACCTGACGTCGCAGTGCCGCCCGAAGCAATAAAGATAGACGTGCATCGAGCAACAACGGAGAACCGAAAGGAACTGGCTGCCACAGGCCCACAGCCCAACCCTTCCACACCCTCGGGAAATGGGACCGCGCCTCGCCGGTGTCGGCAAATATATGTTAATAAAAGGGGATATTGGTGGACCTGGTCGGGATCGAACCGACGACCTCTTCCATGCCATGGAATGGCTCGAACCGCAAATTATAGACGGCACGGTACTTACCAACCGGCATAACCGGCAAAAACGGCCCACTGGGCGCTATTTGCGGGCAAAATGCGGGCAAGACTACAACCAAGTGGCCAGCGGGCTGATCCGTGTGGGATCAGCCCAGAATCTTCCAATACATCTCCGGTACTTGTGCAATAGCCTGTTGCACGAATAGCTGGGCGACACTCTCAGGAATGAGCCACCTCGCAATTGTCGCGAGACTGTCGCGACAATTGGCGATCCCTTTGGCACAGGACATCAGAGTTCGCTGTTGTCATACCCTTATGAAGACGATGACCAAAACGCCTCAAGCACCGCCCGGCTATGCTGCACTGCTCAAAGACATCAAGGAGCGCGTCCGCACCGCCCAAGTTCGTGCCGCGCTTGCGGTCAACCGGGAGCTCATCCTGCTGTATTGGTTGACTCGGTGCGTGTGATTTTCGGGCGTTCCATGCTTTCGACTACAAGAATAGCTCCGCTAGTTCGATAGCTCCACCGGGAACCACTGGTGCGGATCGATGACCTGGCAGAAACGATAGGAGACGCCAATGCGCTTGCGCGCCGTTGCTGTGCGGCGCAGGGTTTCGCGCACCAGCTCTCGTGCCTGCGTCTCATCCTGCAGCGCATAACGAATGCGCCGACCGGAAGTGCCAATGCGCCCGTAGGTAATCTCGACCAACCAGTCACCAGGCAGGGCCGTTCCCGCTTCGAGACGGTGCGCCCGGAATCGCCCGAGGGCAGGGTCACGAGCTTCGAGCGTGGCAGTGAAGGCATCCATCATGGCAACATTCTCAGTTTTACAACGTGTGATAACGTCCTTTATCGTGCACTATCCCGGCCAAGAGACGAGTGCCGACCGAGACGTCGCGAAGGCGGTTATAGGTCGTGTTTCAAAAGGGGTGTTGAACATGGACCTGCGGCAACCTTTTGAAACGGCCAAACTCCTTGATTACTCACCATTGCTGTCTCGAAAGCTCGCGCTAATCATGCCTTCTATCTCGCTGAAAACGAAAGGCAATTCTGCATGAAAAGAGCCGTCTATAAGTACCGTCCGGTACGGTTCTATGCGATCCGACGAATCTTAAATCGGTCGCGCAGCAATAGTAGGTATATCGAATATACGCAATGCTGGGGCGCGGAGGGAGACTTGAACCCCACGACCGGTAAAGGTCTGTGGATTTCAAGTCCTATTTTGGCATCTTTGCGGTGAGTTGCAGGAAGTTGCATTATCTTGAATAACTTCATTATTAACATCTATTTATACATATACATCGGATGGCACGATGTCGCACCGACTTGCAGGAAATTCCAATACAAAGTATCACCTAAGTATCACCAACATTGACCTAAAAAAGGTGCAGATTGGTTCCGTGGCGGATTGGCGGTTTGTAGGGTGGAATTGCTGCTGTAGGGGGTCGGTAATGCACGAATCGTACGGCTGGGCGGTTGACGGTTGGACGTTCAACCGACCAGAACAGCGCCGGGCCATTCAGGAATCCTTGGTGACCACACGCTCGGAACTCCGGTAAGGCAGTACCGGCGAGATGGGCGTGACACGACCAAGTGCAAGGAGGCCGTCACCACTTGAGAACTACCTGTAGCGGTGGACTGTTCTGTTAACTGCTTTCGGAAACTCGGGATGTCGCCTGATTAAAGATTCTTGCAACCTCGTTAGGTTTCAGGGAACGGCGCTTCTTCGTTGCCAGCAAACGGACCGGCCCTAGCATCTCCGCTGCGACTTCCCGGCTGGCGGCGAATCCATGGGCAGCAAGGATTTGAAGCAGCCCTTCCGATCCGGAATGCTTGCCGGCAATAAACTCAGTTGGCGATCCGCCAACCTCACGCGCGGCAAACAACTCAAATGTGCTCCGGTTGCGCAGCAAGCCGCTACAGTGGATTCCGGATTCATGTTGAAAGACGCCTTTACCGGAGATGGGTTGCGACGGAGGAAGTTTGCGGCGAGATGCCCGAGCGACCAGGTGGGAGAGGTGAGCAAGCCCATGCAATTCGATTCCGCTTTGGCGGTAGAGGGAGTAGTGGATCGCGGCTGCAACCTGCTCCAGCGCTGCATTTCCGGCGCGCTCGCCAAGACCGTTCACGGTGACGCTGACGCTGCCGGCGCCGGCTTCAATCGCAGCGATGGTATTTGCGGTTGCCATGCCGAGGTCATTGTGACCGTGGAACTCGAGATTGAGCGTTGGCGCCGCCTCGCGGAGTTGCTGGAATGCCGCGAAGACCTGCAGGGGGCTCCAGGCGCCAACGGTGTCGGCAATGCGAAGCCGCTGGGCACCGCATTGCTTTGCCAGCATTGCGAATCTCCGTAGCAATTCTGGATTGGTCCGCGATGCGTCCTGCGCGCCAACCGAAACAAATTCGAAGCGGCTGCGCGCATAGTCAACGATTGCCGGGAGGGCGGACTCGACCCAGGGCCAGCTCTTGCGGATGGCTTCGAGATGCAGTGAAGAAATGGGAAACGCAATGTGTACGGATGAAAGGCCGCAGGCCGCCGCCGCATCGAGATCGGAACAGCGCGCGCGGCACCATCCCGTAAGGCGCGCCGGCAACCGGAGCGCGATTAACGCGCGGATATCGTCGCACTCGCCGCCGCCCATCGCCGGGATGCCGCACTCGAGTTCCGGAACGCCGATTCCGTTCAGCGCCTGGGCAATCCGGAGCTTGTTCTTGCGCGAGAACACCACGCCAGGCGCCTGCTCTCCATCGCGCAGAGTGCTGTCGATGATCCAGATGGGGCGGCGCGAATTGGAGGCATGAGCATTCACAGAAGGTCCTCGCGTCTACGCAAGCAATCCTTCTGCCGGCTCGCCGACCTTGAGAGCATCGAGCACGGCGTCGATTCTTTCCTCGCTCATCTTGCCGTACCAGTGACCCTCCGGGTAAACGATCATGACCGGTCCCTGCTCGCAGCGATTAAGACACCCTGTGCTCGATACCATCACGTCGAGCATGTCGCGATCGGAGAGCTCGGTTTCAAGATATTGCAGGAGACCGTTCGAGTCCTTGCGATGACAAGCGCCCTGGCTGGCGCCCGCGGTTCTGAAACTTGCGCAAACAAAAATGTGATGTACTGGCTTTTCCATTCTTTCTCCTTCCGTCTTTGGTGCTACGCGCAACCCATTCCCGATCCCTGGCAGTCGCTCCCGCACGGTTTGATGACTCTGCGCATGTAACCGGGCACGCTGCCCGTTCGCTGGACGCTTTGGATACCGTCGGAGATCAGCCCTGCCATTTCAATCACGCGCAGTCCCGCCTGCTCCAGAATTGCGCGCGGGGCGCTGCCTATGCCGCTCACGAGAATCGTGTGGCAATCGCGGATGGACCCGGCCAGCTTGCGCCATCGAGCATCGCCGCCGCCTGGCTCCGGTGTTTTGCGGCGATCGAGCAGCGCCAGCCTTCCCTCCACCATGTCGTAAATCCAGAGTTGACTTGCCTCGCCCAGATGCTGATTGACCAGCAGGCCCTCCATGCTTGCCACAGCTATGTGCGGCCGGTCGGCTGAAGGAGACAATTCGCCGCTTGCACACGCGCGCAACAAATCCACCAGCTCCGGCGACTGCTGCGCACCGAGCAAGCCGACTGCATCGGCGCGGCAACGAGCGCAATGGTTCATCTGCGGTACAAATTCCCCGACCTGTTCCCGCAAACGTGAAATTTCTTCCGCGCTCGGCTCCGGCCGCGATTCGAATGGAGTGCCAGCGACCGGATAGAGCGGAACGCAATTCATGATGTCAACGCCCAGGCCGCGCATCTCTTCGGCGATTTCGGGCACGTGATCCTCGTTGATACCGGGCACAACGATGGTGTTGATCTTGACCGTGATGCCGGCGGCCTTCAACGCACGAATCGTACCCAGTTGGCGATCGAGCAGGAGTTGCGCGGCGGGAATTCCGCGATAGATGGCGCGTCCGTCGCGAACCCATGCGTAGATGTCCGCGCCGATTTCTGGCGCGACGGCATTGACTGTCACGGTGACGTGGCTTACCTGGAGCCGCGCCAGCTCCTCGACACACGGTTCCGCATTGAGGCCGTTGGTGGCCACGCAAAGAAGCATCTCGGGATACTTCTCTCTGACCAGTCTCAGCGTTTCAAGAGTGGCCTGAGGCTGCGCAAACGGGTCGCCGGGACCCGCAATGCCCACCACCTTCAGAAACGGCGCCTTCTGCAAAGCCAGGTTGAGATATTCGAGTGCCTTCACCGGAGTTAGCACTGCGCTCGTAACGCCAGGCCGGCTTTCATTGGCGCAATCGAACTGGCGGTTGCAGAAGTTGCATTGAATATTGCACTTCGGCGCAACGGGCAGGTGAATGCGTCCTGTGCGATGGCGCGCTTGCGAGTTGAAGCAGGGGTGTTGCGTCAGGTCGAGTGGCATGGCGATCTCCCCTTACATGTAGCTGTATCCGACGGGTGAGTCTTTCTGTTTACGTTCAAGAAGTGTATTCACAACCAGATCGAAGAGCTGCTGCGCGCCGCGATAGCCCAGGTGCAAAATGCGCTGCCCGCCGATGCGATCGTGAATCGGGAAGCCGACGCGAATAAGCGGCACACCGAACTGGCGGGCCATAGCCTGCCCTTTGCTGTTACCGATAAGAAAGTCCGGCTCGAGTTGCCGCGCTTCCTCGGCCATGGACATAAAGTCCGTGCCTTCGCGAACAACGATCTTGCCGGCGTACGCGGGGGCAACGGCGGAGACTGCTTTAGCGAGCATTCCGCTCTCGCCGCCAGACGCGCAGAGTACCGGCGTGATCCCGATTTCGGCCAGGAACGAAACCAATCCAACGACGAAATCTTCTTCTCCATACACGATGGCGCGCTTGCCTTGCACATACTTGTGCCCGTCTACATATGCGTCGATAAGCCTGCCGCGCTCGGCCCAATGCTTGTCGGGGCATGGGCGGCCGGATAGTTGTTCGAGACAATCGAATAGCGCATCGGTTTCGCGCACACCGATGGGCATGCCCAGACGATGCGCGGGAACGGAGAATGCTTTGCGGAGAAATGAGGCCGCGGTGCGTCTTTGGAGAATCGTTCGCCCAAATTCGACGGTCGCCTGCGCGCTGCCGGTCGACGCGATCGCGGAAAGCGGAGTGCCTCCAGAGGGTATTTTGTTATAGGACTCGAGCGCAGGGCCGTCCAGCGTATCGGAGTAATCTGGCAGCAGAACGGACTGAAGGCCGAAATCCGCAGAAACTTCTTTCAAGTAGCGCAAGTCAGCGGCAGAAACCATGCCAGGGAAAATGTTCAAATGCTCGCCGGCAGCCGCGGAACCCTCCGCCAACTGCTCCACGGCAGCGAGCACCGCGGCATGAAAGCCGTCGATATGCGTGCCGCGGTAACTGGCCGTGGAGATAGGGACGAGCGCAGGCGTCGATGGCTCCCGATGGGCTTCTCTGTAGAGATTCAGCAACTGCGTGACATCCTCTCCGATCGTCTCGGTAAGGCAGGTTGTTGCAATGCCAATGAGAGAGGGCCGGTACTGCGAGCAAACATTCTCGATGCCGCGCGAAAGAACTTCGCCGCCGCCGAAGATCGTGCTCGCCTCGGAAAAGTTCGAGGCTGCGATGTCCATTGGCTCGCGAAAATGGCTGATGATGTAACGCCGCATATACGTAGCGCATCCCTGCGAGCCGTGCAGGAAAGGCATCGCGCCTTCGATTCCTCGCAGCGCAAGCGATGCGCCGAGCGGCGCACAGAGCTTGCACGCGTTGCGCGTAGCCACGAAGTTGGGTACGGATCTCTTGAGCAGGGCGTGTGGTGCGCTCATGCGGCACTCTCCTCGCGGCGGATGCTTCGCTGACGGGGCGTAAGCTGCCACACCGGACTCGTTACCGTTGCGTGTACTTCACGGGCGAAATTGAGCATCCCGGCAAAGCCGGCAAGAGCTTCTTTGCGTTCGTGGTTGTGATCGCAAAAGCCAAGGCCCAGCTTGTAAGCGATGGGGCGTTCCTTGACGCCGCCGATGAAGAGATCGATGTCTTTCTCCTCGATAAAGCTTGCAAGTTCGACGGGGTTTGTGTCGTCCACGATGATCGTTCCCTCGTCGCAAAGCTCGCGCAGCATCTCGTAGTCTTCGCGATTGCCCGTTTGCGATCCGACAAGGCCGGTCGTCATGCCGAGCACTCGCAGAGCGCGCACAAGCGAGAAGGCCTTGAAGGCGCCGCCGACATAAATCGCGGCTTTCTTTCCCTGAAGATCCCGCTTGTACTCGGCAAGGCGCGGAAGAATTGCCGCCAGCTCGCGCTGAACCAGCACCTGTGTGCGTTCCAGCACGGCCGGATTGTTGAAGAACCGCGCGACATCGTAAAGAGCCTGAGCCATGTCTTCAATGCCGAAATACGAGACGCGCAGGAAGGGCGTGCCCCATTTCTCCTGCATGTTCTTCGCCAGATGAATCATCGAGCCGGAGCATTGCACTAGATTGAGCGCGGCGCCGTGCGCTTTGCGAATATCGTCGATGCGCCCGTCGCCGGTGATGCAGGAGACCACCTGGACACCCATCTCTTCGAAGTACTTACGAATCATCCAGATTTCGCCGGCGAGATTGAAGTCGCCAAGGATGTTGACGCTCACCGGACTGATGCCTTCCGTGGAGCCCGTGCCGATCAACTGAAAGAGTGCGTCGCACGCCGCGCGGTAGCCGTCCTTTTTAGTTCCCTTGAATCCCTCAGAGTGAACGGAAAGCACCGGGATACCGGTTTCGGCGCTTACACGCTTGCAGACAGCATCCACGTCATCGCCAATAATACCGACAATGCAGGTCGAATAGACGAACGCGGCTTTGGGGTTATGCGCCTCTATAAGTTCGATCAAGGCTGCATAAAGCTTCTTTTCTCCCCCCATAACCACATCGAGTTCGCGAAGGTCGGTGGAGAAACTTATCCTGTGTAACTCAGGTCCGGAAGATAGCGCGCCGCGAATGTCCCATGTATACGAGGCGCATCCGATGGGGCCGTGCACAAGATGCAAAGCGTCGGCGATGGGATAGAGAACGACGCGCGATCCGCAGAAGACACAAGCGCGTTGACTTACCGAACCCGATGCGCTCTGCTTCTCGCACTCCATGCGCTGAGAGTGCTCGCCATTGCGGTAGACTTGCCGCGCGCGTTCTGGAAGGATTTCGGCCATTATCGTCTCCTGTTCGCCTCGTCGAACTACATGACCAATTCGAACTTCTCTTCCGGAGCTTCGCGGTCCTGGTGATCCATGATGACGCCAAGTATCTGCTCCAACAGACGCATCGCTCCCGTGTATCCTACCGTGGGGAAATACGAGTGTCCGATTCGATCCAGGATCGGGAACCCGTGACGCACAAAGGGGATGTTCTCGTCGCGCCCAATGTACTTGCCATACGTGTTGCCGATAATCAGATCGACCGGTTCCTGCTTGATCCACTGATGCATCAGGTACATGTCGGCTTGCGGCCCGCGCCGGATCTTCGCCTCCGGCACCGTACCGCCGAGCGCTCCGTTGATGCGTTTTTCAAATGCCGTTGCAGGGGTTCCGGTGACGATGTACACCGGCTTCATATCGAGGCACACGAGAAACTCGGCCAGCGACACGAGTTGGTCCGGATCGCCGTAGAGTGCAACCCGCTTGCCGCTCAGATACTGGTGCATGTCGACCATGATGTCCAGGAGCCGACCGCGGGTGTCCGTAATGGAGTCGGGAACCTTAGCGCCCGTCATGGCGCGCAATGCTTCGATAAATGCGTCGGTTGCCTGCAGGCCAATTGGTAACTCGAGGAGCTGATGTTTCACGTCGCATTTTTCTTCGAGCGCGCAGGCTGCGGGCGACGAGGCGGAATGGCCGAGAGCGATGGTTCCAATGCTGTCGCCGGATGTGCGAATGCTATCTATCGTAGCGCCGCCTTTGGGATAAAAATGATGGGTTCCCGTCTGCGGCATGTCGAGCACATCGGAGGTATCGGGAAACATCGCTACTTCGACGCCCATGGTGCGGGCTATCGACTTCATTTCGCGCATATCGGAAGGTTCCACCCAGCCGGGCAGAATATTGACGCGCGCCATTGTCTCCTTGGTGGTTTCCGCGAAATTGGTGACCAGGGCTCGGGTCATGTTTGCGAATCCGGTGACATGCGAGCCGACGAAGCTCGGTGTGTTCGCATGAATGACATACTTGCCATCCGGGACCTTCCCATCTTCCTTGGCTTTATTGATGATCTGGACCAGATCGTCGCCGATGGTTTCGGACAAGCACGTTGTATGAACCGCGATTAGATCGGGGTTATAGGTGCTAAAGATGGTCTGAATTGCCTGCAGGAGGTTCGCCTGGCCGCCAAAGACGGACGTGCCCTCAGTAAACGAACTCGTGCCGGCCATAATGGGCTCTTTGTAATGCCGGGTGAGCGCGCTGCGATGGTAGGAACAGCAGCCTTGCGAACCGTGACTGTGCGGCAGGCAGTTGTGCACTCCAAGCGCCGCATACATGGCGCCGATGGGCTGGCAGGTCTTGGCGGGATTGACTGTGAGCGCTGAGCGCTCTAAGACTTCGCTGGATGTATGCCGCAAAAGCATAGGGATCTCCCTTCTTCTTGCAAACGCGAGCCGGTAACAAATTGTGCGTACGTTCAGCGCTGACTAATCCGCGGCGGCAGCTTGCAATTGGGGCGGCAGCTGCCAGGGCGCGCGTTGATACGACCATGCTTTGATATTCACCATGCGGTCGATCTCACGGTAGAAATTTATGGCTCCCTTGTAACCCGCATACGGACCGCCGTAGTCGTAGTTGTGCAACTGCTTGCAGGGAATGCCCATTTTTTGCACTGCGTATTTTTCTTTGATGCCGGCGCAGAAGATCGAGGGCTTATAGATCTCGAGAATGCGTTCCGTCTCGTAATGGCTGATATCGTCGATCACCAGTTCGCCTTCGCCCATTTCGGGCATCATGCCGATGTAGTCGCGCAACTCGAGCTCAAAGTTCGCGGCCAGGCGCTCCATCTCTTCAGGGCTCTTGCGGGGACGATAGCGCTGCGGATCCGGATGGACTTCGACTTCTTCGATGTTCTTGCTGTCGGCGTCGACTTTGATGGAGGACAGAACCTTGCGCCCTTCGTAGTCGTCGCGATGGCCAAACTCATAACCTGCGGCGATAATCTTCATTCCGATCTCTTTGAAGAGAAACTGGTAGTGATGCGCGCGCGAGCCACCCACAAAGAGCATTGCGGTTTTGCCCTCGCAGCGGGCGCGGGCCTGCAGGCGCGCTACTTCCACAGCGGGCATCTCTTCCGCGATGACTTCCTCAATACGCGCCTTGAGAGCGGCATCGTCAAAGTACTCGCCAATCTTGCGCAGCGACTTCGAGGTGCTCTCGGCGCCGATGAAATTCACCTTCAGCCAGGGAATGCCAAACTTCTTCTCCATCATTTCGGCCACGTAGTTGATGGAGCGGTGGCACATGACGACGTTCAGGTCGGCGGTGTGCGAGTTGGCGAGGCTGCTGTAGTCGGAGTTGCCGCTAAAGGTCGCAATTAGCTTAATGCCACAGCGGCGAAGCAGCTCGTCAATGACAAACCCATCACCGCCGATGTTGTACTCGCCGAGCAGGTTAATCTTGAATTGTTCATCGTGCTCGGTCTCGTCGAGTCCGATGACATGCTTGAAGAGCGCGTTGTTCGCTATATGATGGCCTGCCGACTGACTGACGCCGCGATAGCCTTCGCAGCTGAACCCGAAGACATTGATGCCCAGCTCTTCTTTCATTTCCCGGGCCACAGAGTGCACGTCGTCGCCGATGAGGCCGACAGGGCAGGTGGAGAAGATGGCGATGGCTTTGGGCTTGAAGAGCTGAAAGGCCTCGCGCACCGCAGCCTTCAGCTTCTTTTCACCGCCAAAGACTATCTGCTCTTCCTGCATGTCCGTCGAGAGGCAGTAGTTGATAAAGTTTTCGTGCGACTCGCTCGGCGGCCTGGTTTGGTTGCGCCGAGTAAGCCAGCTATAGAAGCCACATCCGATGGGGCCGTGGGTGATGCTGAGAATATCGCGGCTGGGCCCGATGACCACACCCTTACATCCGGCATACGTGCAGCCACGCTGGGTAATAATTCCCGGGAGCGTGCGCACATTGGCCTTGATGGTCGGAACCGATCCATCGGCCTCTCGTTGATTCACGACAATCTGCTCGGCTCTACGCTGCCCAACTTTCTTAGGGTAGACTTTCACGAGTTCGTTCTTGACGGACGGGGTGTCGTTTTTCATCGCCTACCTGCTTTTTTGTTCAACCGCAATGGATTGCTTTCATGCAAAGAACCTAGTCGCCAATGGCAGGCGCGTAAGCAAAGCCTCCGAGGGCGGGCGCTTGGATTACGCCGCTGACGGGGATCGGAAATGCGGGGATCTGCGGACCATCCGATTCAGCCAGGTCGCCGTCGCCAGCCAGACCGAAGTCCACAAGCAGCTTCTCGAGCGCCTCCATTTTGAGAGGCGTCGGGATAACGAACATTTTGTTCTTGTCGATGGAGCGGGCAAGCTGGCGGTACTCGTCGGCCTGCGTGCATTTGGGATTCCACTCGATGACCGTCTTGCGATTAATCTCCGCGCGCTGCACGTCGTTGTTGCGCGGCACAAAGTGAATGACCTGGGTGCCAAGCTGACGAGCCAATTCCTCGATCATCTCCAACTCGTTGTTGACCTTGCGGCTGTTGCAGATCAGCCCGCCAAGCCGAACGCCGCCGGCTTGCGCAAATTTCACAATTCCCCTGCAGATATTGTTGGCGGCGTACATGGCCATCATCTCGCCCGATGTGACAATGTAGATCTCCTGCGCCTTGCCTTCGCGAATCGGCATGGCGAATCCGCCGCAGACCACATCGCCCAGCACATCGTAAAAAACGTAGTCGAGCGCGAGACTTTCCTGGTAAGCGCCCAACTGCTCCAGAAGGTTAATGGAAGTGATAATGCCTCGCCCCGCGCAGCCCACGCCCGGTTCCGGACCGCCGGATTCAGTGCAAAAGGTGTTGCCGAAACCCACACGCCGGATGGTGTCGAGATCGACCTCGTCGCCTTCTTCGCGCAGCGTATCGAGCACAGTTTTCTGCGCCAAGCCGCCGAGCAAGAGGCGCGTCGAATCGGCCTTCGGATCGCAACCCACAACCATAACCTTCTTGCCCATTTCAGCCAGGGCCGCAACTGTGTTCTGCGTGGTGGTTGACTTTCCAATACCGCCTTTTCCGTAGATGGCAATCTTTCTCATGACGTTAGCTCCTGAACACACGGTGTAAGGTTTCGGATAGAGCCGTGCTATGGCCTCCGGATGGAGTCCGGAGGCTGCCATGCGCCGGGGTTGTGTCAAGCGATCGTCGGGTCGGGAAGACGCGAGTCCTCGATAGGACACAGATCCGCTTGCATCGATGGCGAAGCAGGCGCTCGGCTCAGTTACGTTCGACTAGGGGTTGCTCAATCACGGAGCAGGGAAGCACAACTATTAGTGCGACCGGATGGAACTCAGTAATCCAACCTGTGAACGGACCAACCTAGTCCGTACGGTTTGTGCGGATACTGTTTTCCTGGGTGATGGTCTAACATGACATGGAACTCTACGTATGTCAATAAAGAACCCATAAAGAATCTTTATACGAGAAAAGAAATTGATAAAAAGCATAAGTCGGCAAGTATTCAAGCATTCTGCGTACACGTTTGACCTTTGTTTATCGGTATTTGCGACAACTTGCGGACACGAAATCGATTCTTGCCAATCAGGGTGCTGCTGCATGTTGTATCAAATTCCGGTAGACCTGGAATCGGCATTCGCCTATTCTAGGATTTTCGGATCAATTTCACGTTTTCACGTTTTCAACCGCTGGCGGCCTGTTGAGGGAGTTTTTCATATGCATTCTCATCCTCTTCCATCCCATATCGCCCTCCTTCATCGCACCAGCCAGATTGTGAGCTCAGACCTTTCCATCGACAACATCCTGCAAGAACTGATTGCGCTTGCAAGCGAAGTTACAGGCAGCGACGCGTGTCTTATCTATCTGGCGGACTACGCCGCCGACGAAATCGTGTTGCGCGCTTCGCAGTTGCCGCATACAAGCGAAATCGGCCACGTGCGAATGAAGATGGGCGAGGGAATCACCGGGTGGGTTGCTGAACATAAGTCCGCCGTGTCACTCTCACGGAACGCAAGCGCAGACCCAAGGTTCAAGAGATTTACAGCACTTGTCGAAGATACGTACGAAGCGTTCCTGTCTGTGCCTCTCATCAACCGGGGAGAAGTCATTGGGGTTTTGAATATTCACCACAAAGACCCCTATGAACACACGCCGGCGGAAATCTCTCTCTTGAGCTTTCTCGGTGAACAAATGGGAGGAGCAATCGCCTACTCGGAACTTGCAGCCGACCATTCGAAGCTCCGGGAGGAAACGCTCCAGATCAAGGAGCAACTCGAGGTTCGCAAGCTCACCGAGCGCGCCAAGGGGATCCTGCAACGTCGGTTTAATCTTTCCGAGCGCGAAGCTTATCATCGGCTGCGCGACGAGAGCCGCCGCCTGCGCAAACCTCTGCGAGCCATCGCAGAGGCGGTTCTTATGGTCGAGGAAATGGTTGAGGCTGATCGATCTAGCCCCCCGGACACTCTTCCCGAATAGGCAATCTTTTTTATTTCAACAACGCCCGGCCACTGTGAGAAGGTCGAGTATTTGTTGGGGCGGCACGCTCATTGAGGACTGGTGGAGATTCGCTTTCCCCGGCTTCCCGAATACCGTTTGAGGGCCTGTTTAAGGGCTGCATCACGGACTTCGAAATCAGGGATTGCGGCAGAAACCCAAATAAAAAGCCACTTTTCGTAGAAAGCCTCGATTGGCAAATCGCGCATGGTCATGTCAACAGGTCTGGAGAGCTGAATGATCTGGGCATAAGACAAGCCGCGACGCTTGAGCGTGGGCGGATGCAGGCCCGCCCTTTGGAGGCGGTCCAGTTTGTCCATGACGCCCTTGATGATTAGCTTGCCGTTGAGCCTGTAAGTGTCTTCTTTGAGAATCCAGTTGCAGATAAGGTCGGCCCAAGCCGGGGCTCACGGTCTCTCAGTTCCCCTCCGATCACGGCAGCATGGCAGAGGCTGCAGAGCGGTGTTTTGGCGTGGGCAATGCCGCGGTATGGACGGTCAGCCAACCATCAATCTCCTCCGGCTTGATGCTCTCGGCAACGCGCTCACCGAAGTCTGGCAGGACCTTCCCGATTCTGCTTTTGATGTTCCTATTGTCGCGGTGGTGGGAAGCGCTCTAGGCGACAATAGCGTCAGTAGATGCGGTTCCATACCTCTCCCGTCCAATGGCCATCCCGGATAAGTGAGTCCCACATGCTCTGGTAGAACTCTCTGCTCTGAAGGCCCGATTTGAGCAGTCGTGGGTTCTGGCCAAGCACCTCTTCGCGAGTGTAGCCGGTAATGCGTGTGAAGGCGTCGTTCACCTCGAGAATCGTTCCCTTGGAATCGGTGATCGTGATGCCTTCTCGCGCGCCGGTGAACACGCTCGCGGCCAGATGAAGCCGTTCTTCGGCCTGCTTGTGCGCCGTAATGTTCTCGGCGAAAATCACAATGCCGCCCACAGAGCCGTCGCCCGTCCGCCAGGGAGCGATCTCCCACCGTCGCCAAAGCACCGTGCCGTCTGCGCGCTCGAAGCGATCCTCGTCGCATTTGATCGTCTCGCCCGCCAGCCCGCGGCGGTGCGCCTCCTTCCAGCGCTCGGGAAGGTCGGGGAGGATCTCATAGTGGCAGCGGCCAAGTAAGCAGTGGAGTTGCTGCAAACGAGCCAATCCCTCCACGCCGCTATTCCCGCTCCGCGCGCCGTAAATCGCCGCTGCCAGATCGTGAAACTGCAGATGAAGCTTTTCGATGGCCTGCGTGAGGGAAGATGCCCAGAAAAGAGCTGCCGAGGGTCACCGGGGTTTGGGAGAAGGTCGCTGGCAGTGGCGTCTGTGGATTCGGTATCGCGTCGAAGGAAAGCTCAAGCGGGAAAAAGTTGGGCGCAAGGGCGACGCCATCGCACGCTATCAACTACGGAAGTCTCAGACTCGAGCTGGCAAAAAGCTGCCTGCGAATCTATATCGATCTGGATGGCTTCAAGGAGATCAACGACCGGCATGGGCGGGAGCTCGGCCATGGCGGCTGAGTCCGGCCCGGTGGGTAAGCCTTTAGCCTCCATTTCGGGGATGTGCGGAAGCACATGAAGCAGAAGCAGCCTGGCGTTTTGGGCCGCCGCAATCTGGCAGGCAAGCGCCGCGCTCGGGCGAGAGGTCTCTCTAAGTGTGGTGGCATGAAGGACGATTCGTTCTCCGCCCCTGTCCTCCGGGAGATGAGCCTCGGGTCCCACGGTAATGACCGGGAGGTAGACCGAGCGCAACACTTGTTCTGCCACGGAGCCACTGAGCAGCTTGCCAATCTTGCTCCGGCTCCGTGTTCCGACCAGCACGCAGTCGGCGCGAAACTGACGGACTGCGGTCGCAATTTGAAAGATAGCCTTGCCCACGCGCACCAGCGCGTCACAGCGGATGCCGCGCCGGGCGGCTTGTTCGCACCAGGGCCGCAGGATCTGTTCCGAGATCTCCAACGCGTCCACTGTATCGTAATATGGCATGCCAGCGGCGTCGACGGTGATGCCGGCGGTGGAAGCAAGCACATGGAAGAGAATGAGCCGGGCCCCGGTTTCGCGCGCCTCTTCCATGGCGAAGGGCATGAGATGGTCCAGATCGCTCAGGTTCGTGGCGACGAGGATTGTAGCTGGATGCGTCCAGCCGCGGGTTTCGGAATCCCGCATGGAAAAACACCTCAATACCGGTAAGGGTGCCACTCGAATGGGGCTGGGGATGTGTCTGAGCGCACCACGGCTCGTGATTTAAATCACACGTCATGGCCGTGGCGGGAAGGACTTGCGCAGGTGGCGCCCCTGCCCATGCGAACGGGTGCCGGGTCCTGATTTTCATGCATATCGAAAATGGCCCGATAGGGATAGATAAGTGTCAGAATCGGCGAGATGCAGAGGCGGGGTATTCATGCGGGCTGAACTCGATGAGACATCCGTGGTGAAGGCCAACGCCCAGTTTTGGGAACAGATGCTGGATATGCGGCTGGAACGGGTGCCGGTCTCAGAGGTGTTCTGCGTGGACGCGGGGCATTTGGTGGGTAGCGTGAGCCTTTCCGGGGCGTGGAAGGGAAGCATTGAGGTGCGTCTGGCGGAGGGATTGGCCCGGGCGGCTACGGCGGCCATGGTAATGCAACCATTGGAGGCGGTGAGCGCGGCCGATTCGCACGACGCAATCCGCGAAATCGCCAACATGATTGGAGGCGTCCTGAAGTCGTCGTTGCCGCGTCCGTGCTCGATGGCCCTGCCCGAGTCAGCCGTTGCCACCGAAGGGCTTTGCACGGGCCCCGGCAAAGAGGACACACTTGTGGTGGCTTTTCGCCACACTGCGGGGGGACTGGTGGTGCGGGTGTGGGAAGAGGAGTGCTGAGAAACAGGAGCTTGGGTTGGCTGAAGGTCGCATCCAGGATCAGGACTTTATTCTAAAGGACTGGCTGGCGATTAGATCTCTTCCGGAGCGCGCGGGAGGTCCGATCATAATGCTTAAGATTCCTGGCCGGTGCCGACATTCGGGCCGAACTCAACTGTGCGCTGGGCGGCCAAGTACATCAGCACGCAATTCATTAAGCCTGGACCCCACGCGCAAATTCCAAAGTCACGCTATTAAGCGCGCAGCCAATTTTTTCATTGCTGCATTTTCGCGGGTAACTTCAGAGCCTCTCGACTGTCGAAAGCTATCTCCGCGGCGATTGAGCGGCCGAGAATTCGCTGATCGACATTGCCGAACGCCCCAGGCACGAGGCTTCCCAACCAACCGACCCAGACCGGGGTATGCGCGTTGCCGACAATGATGCCGGGGCGAAATATGGCGAGGCGGGCAAAACCGACATGACGCACGGTGTCTCCCTTCATGCCCATCACGCGCGCGTAGCGGAACCGGCTGCGAACCGAGCTTCCTGCCGCGGAAAACGCAGGTCGAAGCGATGGTGAAGAAGACGGTGGCGAAGTTCGGGCGTCTCGACGCCGCTTACAACAATGCCGGCATTCAGAATGTGCTGGCCGAGACCGCCGATGTGCCGCGCGACGATTACGACCGCGTGATGGCAGTTAATCTTCGCGGCGTGTGGAGTTCGATGAAGTTTGAGTTGCAGGTGATGCGCGATCAAGGCAGTGGCGCAATCGCCAACTGCTCCTCACTCGGCGGCTTGATTGGTGGCAATCGGCGCGGCACATACCACGCTGCCAAGCACGGCGTAATCGGTTTTACCAAGAGCGCGGCCCTTGAGTATGCGACCCGCGGCATCCGCGTAAACGACGTCTGCCCTGGTCTTATCCGCACTCCAATGGGCGACAGGATGGAGGCCGAGGGTCAGGGCGAAGCGCTGAAGACGAGGCGTGATACCTTTGTGCCGATGCAGCGCGAAGGACGCCCCGAAGAGATCGCGAGTGTGGTTCTGTTCCTGTGCAGCGATCTCGCGAGTTACATCACCGGCCAGTCCATCTCGGTCGATGGCGGATACGTGATGCGGTAAGCCAAGGCGAAAGCGATGGCTGGAGTGTTGTTCGGAGCAGGACGGGAAAGGCCGCATTGCTATTTCACGGCCTGCTACTTCATCGCGGATTGCGCCTCCGTTTTCTGGAGGGAGCGGGGATGAAGCCGTCCCGCTCGGAGGTCTCGCCGCTTCATCAAAAGGAAGAAGACCGGGACCAGAATCAGAACATGTATCGTCGATGTGATCATGCCGCCAACGATAGGTGCGGCGATGGGCTTCATTACATCCGAACCGATGCCTGACTCCCACAGGATCGGTGCGAGGCTCAGAATCACGGCGGTGACAGTCATCAGCTTGGGGCGCTGGACTGCGCCTGTGATGGTCGCCTGCACAAGATCGGTTTCAGTCAGCGGCGCGCCTTGCTTCAGGCGCTCTTCCAGCGCTTCGTGCAGGTAGACGACCATGACGACTCCAGTTTCAACGGCGATGCCGAAGAGTGCGATATAGCGGTTCTCCAATTGGTGTAGAGCGGAGCCACAACCGCTAAGTGGTGTTTTCATCAAGAAAACGCCACATTGCACGCCCTTCAAAACTTCACGTGAATTGGAGAACCACTGTAAGGAGGGGCAACTGGATTCGCCATCTCCTGTTAGGCTCTCTTTTAGACCAGATTAGGAATTCACGTATGGAATTTGATACTGTGCAGGCTACCGTTTTCGTGTTGAAAACGGCACTTGAGAGCGTCAACCCACCCTACACTGATTCCTAATCCGGTGTATGGTTCCTTTCAGGAGATCGATCCCGTGCAGCGCATCTGTGTCGATATGGACGAGGTCATGGCCGACACCCTCGCCGAACACCTGCGCCGCTACAACCAGACCTTCGACGAGGACGTGATCGCGGACGATTTGACGGGCGGTGGTGTGGCAGGGAGAGCGGGCGACCGCTCCCCCTATGCCGATTCATCGCCTTAGTTACTGCGCGACAACCAGTGTGACATTGCCCTTGAATGTGCCGGCGCTAATCGACTTCTCGGCTCCGTTTACCGTCATGGTCAGCTTCCGTCCCTGGGGCGCAACTACGGTCGATCCGCTGTCGATGGTCAGACTCGTCAGGTAAGAAGTGTCGGTTACAGTCCAGGTGGAATGAGTGAGCGAGACAATCACCCCGTTGTTGATGGCCGCTTCCGGTGTATCGGTAACTTCGCCGAGCATTTGAAAGTCAGCCGGAGTAATTGGGTCCTTGCGATGCCTGGCGCTTGCGGCAGTGATGGCGCCTGTGACTTTCGAGTTGGCAAGCATCACGACGAGGTTCATGCCGGAAATGCGCGGAGGAGGAGCAGGAACTCCGCCCGGTCCGCCCGGCCCTGGACCGCCCCCCATCGGGCCGCCGATGGCCTGGTTCCGGACCGCATTGTAGAAATCGCCGCGTAAAACGATATCGGTGAACTTTGCCACTATATCGCTGTCGTGCTGAGCGGTTAGATCGAAGTCCTTGATCTTTTCAGGTGGCGTGACGGGATCGTGAAAAACTCCCGTGTTGGCCATCAGCCCGTCCGTCATCACGGGACCCGGATCGTCGTTATTGATGGCCTGCAGGATGACGCCGTTGGCCGGATTCAACTGCGCGCCCCTCGCGCCGTCCACGTCAATTTCAGCCGGCGAGCCCTTGTCAAGAAAAGCAGCTTCGCCGGTGTTGAAGACCGTGCCGTCAGCGATCTTGACTGTAGCATTGCCCCAGATCATCACGCCGAAGCGGGCGGAGTTTACAGTCGTCTGCCGCGGAGCGAGCGAGGCCAATTCCGCCGGTGTCAGGTGAAGCTTCAGGTCGGTGTTCAGTTTGGCCACATTCTCCGCCGAGCTGGAGGCAAAGATGCCGTGGCCGCCGGTGATAATGAGCCCGTGGGTCGGCACATGAATCGTCGAGCCGTAAAAGGAGTTCGTGGAGTTGCCGATCGAGTAGGAGCCGTAGCCGCTGGTGCCGGTCAAGTCGATGGAGCTGTTGATCGCGGTAAGAAAGATGTTCTGACTCGAATCGACCGAAAGCACGCCCCACCCATTAGAGGACAAGCTGGTATTGATGTAAGTGCAGGTAGTGTTATCGCCTAGTACGTTGGTGGCCCGCACAGTTCCTTTGATCCCCAACATCCACGGTGCGTCTTTCATCATTCCCGGCGTCACATTGGATACATAGTCGTAGGGCAGGACTCCGCCCGTGGTGGAGATCTCAGAGTTCTTTACGATCAGGTTGCTGCCGTTATTGCCAATCACCCCGGTTCGGACAGCGCCGTGCGTGCGGATGGTTGCGCCGTCGACAATCAGCGTGGTGTCTTTGCCGTCGGACATGATGCCCGCGCCGTAACCGGCAAAATCGTTCCCGCCGTTGCCTGCAAAATCAAGAAGAACATTCTTGAGGGTGTAAGTACCTCCGGTTACGAGGATGCCATTGAAGTTCTCACCAATCGACTCGATATGCGCCCCGGTAAGTACGCCATCCTCCAACTTATAGTTACCCGCCGCAGCCACAACCGACTTATCCTTGACGATTCCGTCTTTGTCGAGAAGAATCGCCTGGCGGAAGTGATGCGTGAGCGTCTCGGAGAATTTGACCGGATAATCGTCGGTTACTGTCAGGAGTATTTTGCCCTTGTATCTGCCCGGCGCAATGTTTGTTTCCACGCCATCGATCGACATGGTCAGGCTGTGTCCTGCCGGAGCGGCTACAGCGGCGCCGGGCTCCACAATCAGGCTATCGAGCGGTGTGGTTTTTTCCACGAGCCAGCTGTCGCCGGCGACGATGGTCCGGTTCAATGCCGCCGCGGCGAGCTCCGCCGCTGAAGGCGGCCCACCCGGTCCCTGGCTTACGGCAGGTATTCCCGCCGCCATCAGCAGAATCGCCGTACCCAAAACCATCCCGCTCCCTATGCGCCTTGCGTTCTTACTCATTCGTTTTCTCCAGATCATTGCGATGTCGAATTGTGAATTGGCAGCAGCCCGCGCGCCTTCGCGTCGCCGAGGGAAATCTTACATCCGATAGCCACTTAGATTTCACCGAATTGTGATCTATTTCACAAATATCAGTTATCGCAAAGAAAGATTTGCCAACTGTATAGATTCTGGTAGAAGATGCTGCTCAAATTGCCAAGTATGGCGGGAAGCTTCTGTAAAGGGGACCATCCGGCGACAGAAAGCGATTTCTGCTCCGTTCGCTGAACCCGCCTGGGGCTCAGCGGCTTGCATGGGATCAGGGGATCCACCTTACAAGCTACTCGCAAGAACTTCGTGTGGTTTTGGGTTACCCGTGTGGTATCACGACCTAGCTGGTCGTCTCAGGAGGACTGCGTGATCTGCATCGCAAGTGATTCAGATCACATCCGTTCCTTATTTCGGAGGCCTAAATTCGCTCACGAAAGTAACTCGTCAAGACAAGTTCAACGGCACAATCTCTAGGAGGAGAAGCATGACATTCAAATTAGGGGGCAACAAGCCTCTGGAACACGCGCCCAGTGGCTTCTCGGGCGCCAACCGGTCAGCCGCAACCCGCTTTCTCGTCGCGTTTGCACTGTTTGCGGGGCTCTTCGGCCTCCTCGGCCTGCGCACGGCGCAGGCGCAGGGGAACACGGCCGACGTTTTGGGAACCGTAACCGATCCCGCCGGTGCCGTGGTGCCAGACGCCACGATCAAAGTTGAGGACACCGGCACGGGCATCATTCGCACGGTGCAATCCGGCAAGGACGGGGATTATGCCGTAACGGACCTGCAAGTGGGCACCTATAAAGAGACCGTTACAGCAAAGGGATTCAAGACGGAAATCATCAAGGACTTCACTCTCGCGGCCGGCGATCGCATGCGCGTCGACGCCAAGCTAACCCTTGGAGCAGCCAATGAGACCGTTGAAGTAACGTCCTCTTCCGTGCCCGGTCTGCAGACGGACACTTCGACTGTCGGTACGCTCGTCACTCCGCAGTCCGTTGAGGATCTGCCCCTGAACGGCCGCAACCTGACCAATCTGATACAGTTGGCGGCAGGCGTCACCCCCGGCGTGCAGAACTCGATCTCCAACGGCAGCCGCGACGCCGACCGCCGCCAGACCAGCGCCTATTCTGCCAACGGCCAGTTCGACATTTACAACAGTAACCTGATCGATGGCATGGACAATAACGAGCGGTTTGTCGGCACAATGGGCGTCAAGCCCTCCATCGATGCCATTCAGGAAGTGAAGGTCTCGACCGACCTTTACAGCGCCGAATACAGCCGTGCCGTCGGCGGCGTGGTCGACGTGATCACCAAGTCCGGAACCAACAGTCTCCACGGCTCCCTCTACGAGTTCCTCCGCAACGATGCCGTCGACGCCCGGGATTATTTCGACACCGCAGGAGTGGCTAACAAGAACGAGCTGCGCCAGAACCAGTTTGGCGGCAGCCTGGGCGCTCCCATCAGGAAGAACAAGACCTTTATCTTTGGTGACTACGAGGGTTTCCGCCAGATATCGGGCTACAACACGTCTACCAGCATCGTGCCGACGGCGGCAGAGCAGCAGGAGCTGGCCGCTGGAGACGATGTGACGATAGGCGAAGTAACCGTCCCCTCCACTAGCATCTCCGCGCTTGGCAAGACCCTGATGCAGCTGTATCCCATGCCAAACTGTGACTCATGCAACGGTTACAACTTTATCGCCGTTCCCAACCGGACGCAGTTCAGCCACACCCTCGACGTGAGAGCCGACGAGCATATCAGCGACAAGGACTCGCTCTACGCGCGCTACTCCTGGAACAAGGTTTACACCTGGCTTGCCGGGTCATATCCAGGGGTCAAGGTCGGCTCCCAGACCGTCTATCCCGGCGGACCGATCTCAGGCGCCGGCGCCGGCGCCACTGGCGATTCCCACTTGCAGGCAAGCCAACTCGGCATCGGCTATACGCATATCTTCCGGCCCAACCTGCTGCTGGAGTTGAAGGGCTCCTATCTGCGCTTCAACAACAAGAATCTCACCAACAATGGCCTGAACGCAGGTACGGAACTGGGCATTGTATGCAACCCAGCAGCACCTGTATTGGGCGGCGGCACCGAGGATGACTGCTCGAATGTGCCCCTTGGCGGCGGCGGGTATGGAATGGCGGGAATCAGCTTTTCCCGAAATTATCCGATCGCCGGGATTGGCGACGGCGCATTTGAACCCCTGCTCGACATCAACAACACGTTCGTATATACCGGCGCCCTGACCTGGACCCACGGGGCGCACAGCGTCAAAGCCGGGCTGAGCCTCACCCGCCGCCAGGTGTACCGTGTGCAAAGCTTCAACGCGCAGGGCACCATCACCTTCGACGGGTCTTTAACGGGCGACTCGCTGGGCGACATGCTCGAGGGAATGGCCGCCGGAGTCAGCAGGAACCAGGAGATCGTTAACCCGCACTACCGCTTCTGGGAGCCGGGCGGCTACGTAAAAGACGATTGGCGGGTCAAGCCCTGGCTGACGTTGAACCTGGGCATCCGTTACGACATCTTCAGCCCCATGACGGAGACGGACGGGCTCATTTCCAACTTCGATTTGAAGACGGGCCTGATCGTATCACCCGATCTGCTGGGAGTTAACCACAGCAGCAAAACCGCCGGTGTCAATACCGACTTTGGAGACGTTCAGCCACGCTTTGGCTTTGCGTGGAGTTTGCCCGGCCACATGGTCGTGCGCGGCGGCTACGGGATAACCTACTTCCCGACGGCGCAAGGTCCCAGCTCGGCTTTGAACAATGCGCCTTACAGCTATAGCTTTAGTTGTTCGCACCCCGCACCCGGACCGCCGACGCAATCTTGCCCCAACGCAGGGGAAAATGGCTACGTCAACCTGGCTACCAACAGTATCCCGGCGCCGGTCTACAACACAGCCCAGGCGACCAATCCTCTGAATTATGCCGGGACGCAGGGGGCTTTTATGGCTTCCAATTTCTATCCGGCGTTAACGCAGCAGTACAGCCTGCAGTTGGAGAAGGAATTGGGCTCCAATGTACTGAGCCTGGGTTACGTGGGCAACTACGGCACGCGGCTTTCGTCGCTGCCCAATGTCAACTCCTACATCACCTGCGTGACTCCGGGCGAAATGAACCCTGATGGGACGCCCGCTCCGGTCATCAACCAATCTCAAAACTGCGTTGCCCCATACACCCTTGCACCATACAATCTGCCCGCTCAGGGCGTTGATTCCTTCACTGCAACTACGTGGGAGAGCACAGCCAGTGCGATATACAACGCGATGCAACTCTCCATCCGGCGCCGCCTGGCAAATGGGTTGACAGGCAGCGCCAACTGGACCTGGTCCCACATCACCAACGACACCCAGGCGCCCATTGAAGGCCCGGGCGGAGGCGTCCCGAACTGCAACCAGTCCTGCTACGAGGACGAGCCTGGTGATGGTACATCCTTTCCTTATCCAACCAAGTACATTGCCAACGGTTGGAAGTCCTACGACTGGGGCAGCGGCGACGAGGATATACGCCAACGCGTAACCGTCATGATCAACTATCAGGTGCCCTTCGCCAAGTCGGCGACCGGCGTTCTTGGAGTAATTGCCAAGGGCTGGGCGGTGAACACAGTGGAAGCCTGGCAGACCGGATTGCCGATCGTTGTCACCGCTCCGGGCGGCCCTCCGGGATCGGCCGGCAATAGCGGACAACTGGGTCCGCACGGCGATCGTCCCGACGTGATTGGCAATCCGAAGCTTTCTCACCCGAGCATCGGTGAGTGGTTCAATACCTCAGCCTTTTTTGTCAACCAGTACGGGTCGAATGGCAACGAACGGCGCAACAGCCTCTATGGGCCGCACGCCCAGCACTGGGACTTCTCGATCGGCAAGGAGTTCCCCATCCACGAGCAGATGAAGATTCAGTTCCGGGCAGAGGGCTTCAACGTCACCAATACGCCCAACTTCGGCCTGCCCGGAACGGGCATGGCTGGAGGAGGCCCGACCTGCGGCAACCCTGGCCAGAACTCCTGCAGCGGCGGCGGATCAGGTGGAGGTCCTCCAGGACCGCCCTTCGGGAAAATTACTTCCACGGCCATCGGCTCTAACCCGCGCCAGATGCAGTTTGCCTTGAGAATGACCTTCTAAGTTAAGAGCGCAAACATCGAACCGGCAGGGGGAGCAGCAATGCTCCCCCTGTCTGCATACGCCAGTACGAAAGAAACCGAATGATCGGACAGATCGGTGTCCGCCGATTCCCCCAATTTGAAGTGGTTCAAATTCACGTCATCAAAACAGCCACAGGATTTCCGCACCACCAACTCGGCAGGAATGAATACATTGCGGGCTGCGCTTCGAGCTCCATGCGCGATATCCACAACTTTGGAGGAACTCAATGAAAACGACAGCAAGACAATTCGGAAGCAGGATCGCGCTCGGCGCATTCGTCGTCCTCACGGTTCTTAGTAGACATGCGGTGAGTCAGGCGCTCGAAGCGTCCGCTTCGCCGGCATCCGTCGCGGCGGCATCGTTGAACCGCACGATCGCCGCGGGCGAAAGTTGGACGGTCACAAAGACGATTACCTTGGAGAGCTTGAACATTCAGGAGGGCGCCACTGTTGCCGTTCCTCAGGGATTCAGCCTGACCATGACGGTCGATGGCGTCGAGACGCCCGTCAAGGCCGGCACGTACAAAGGCCAAATCGTGCTCACGCCTGCCAAGTCCATCAGCATGTCGTATGAGGGGATGGGAGCTAAGAACAACTACGATTTCCGCACGGCTGTGTATGTCAACAACGGGGCGTACGTTCCCGAGCAGTCTATCGCCGCGGCGGCGTTCGGCGGTAAGGTAACAAACTCTTCTGCCGAAGGTGTCAGGGTCACGTCGAACGGCCCGCTTTTTGCGGCGTTTATTGTCGATGGCGACTCCACTTACGCGATCAGAAATGCGCTGATTCGGATGACAGGGAACGGAAGGAACGACTTCTTCGGTTACGGCGCATCCATTCGCGCCGGGGGCAGATCGAAGGTCACCATCGATGGCGCCAGGATCGACAACACGGGCGCGGTGCGAACCGCAATCTGGGTCGGCGACAACGCCGATGTCACCGTGAACAACGCCGAGATTGAGGTCCACAACGGAACTTTGCCCGCCAATTACGGATGGTCCTGGACCACCGGCCCCACCGGCAACGGCGTCGTCATGATGGAGGTGCCGTGGATGCTGGGACTGCGCGGCAACAATCGCGCCACGCTGGTTGTTGGCCACGCCACGGCTACCTACAACAACTCCCACATCAAGGCCCAGGCATGGGGAGCCATGTCGACCGATGCAGTTGAGGAAGCTGTCGTTAACCTGAACAAGTGTCACGTTGAAACCGTAGAGAGCGGCTATGGCGCTTACGCCGACGGCAATTCGCTGATTCATTCGAGCGGAAGCACCTTCGACGTGGCCACCTATGGCCTGATCTTGTCGGGTGGATCGGGCGTGTTTAGCGACGGCAGCGTGGTCAATTCCCGCCGCATCGGCGTGATGGCGCACGGCGGCAGCCACGGCACACTGACCATCGACAAGGGCAGCGTCTTCCATACCGAAGAAGCCGTGATCCAGTTGAAAAGCAGCAGCCCCGATGTGCTGATCGATAACGCCAGCCTGGAGTCGAAGAAGGACATCATCCTGGAAATGTTCCCTAATGACGACCCCAACAAGAGTGGCCCTGGCGCTAGTGGGCCCCCCGGAGCTGGCGGACCTCCGGGAGCTGGCGGATCTCCGCCGGGAGGCTTTCCCGTCTCGAGCGGCAAGTACAGCACCACAAATGGCACCGACGACGAACACACAACGATCAAAGATTCGAAGCTCACCGGCGACTTCGTAAATGCTCTGACCAAGCGGAGCGCGATGAATGTCTCGCTGGTGAACTCGTCCGTCACCGGCTCCATCACCACAGCCACTCCTGTTCACGCCGTGGGGCCTCACGGCGAGCAACTCGCGATGCAGGATTCGCCCGACTTTTATTATTTGATCGGCGAAGTAAACCTGACCTATGCGGCAACCAAAGATACGCACGGCGCTACCGTTTCGCTCGACGGCAGGAGCCGCTGGGTGGTCGCACGAACGTCTTATTTGACCGGCCTGGACGTGGCTCCGGGCGCCAGCGTCACTGCACCGGAAGGGAAAAAACTCACCATGACGGTTGCGGGCGTGGAAAAGCCGATCGTACCAGGTTCCTACAAGGGAGAGATCGTGCTCGCCACCGTAGACCAATAACTGGCATCCGTAATCGGGCAGGTCGAGCCCTCCCTCATGAAATGCTCTATCCTCGTCTAAGGAATCTCCCGGCAGAAGCCGGGAGATTCCTTTGCCCAACTTACATTAGCTTTTCTTGGGCAGCTTCACTGTGGCAAAGCCTTCCTCGACCAGGTCCGTGTTGTCGATGGTTTGACACCACCAGGTGAGGTCGACATAATACTTGCCTTCCTTTTCGTATTTGTCGGTAACATAAGCTCTGGAAACAATCAGGTCTCCTTCCAGCGGATGCCAGACCGGACGTTTTTCCCGCATCGAAGGTACTTTTGCCATATAAGGATATGCGTCAAACAAAGACGGCATCATTTCTTTGCCGATCGAGGGAATGACCGGCTCGGGATAACCCGGCGGCTTGGCCATGATATCCCAGCCGATCCGCTGCAGCCAGCCTTGGTCGCCCATCCAGTTGGTGAGCATGCCGGCAGCGCATTTTCCGCTGACTGCGTTTTGCAGGGTCGCGCGTCCGTCCCGGTTGGCGATCTCAGGAGTACTGACCACCCTGGTATCTTTGCCGGCTCCCGAGAAGGGTTTAGCCGCCGGCTTCTTGTCGAGATTCTGCGGCATGACATAGATGCCCTGCTTGTTTCTGACCATCCTGGCGCGAGTCACCGGATTCAGCACATTCTTGCGGATATCCGCGCAGAATTGCGGAATCGCAAAGATCATATCGGTATCTTCGTCCGTGATGATTGGTCCGACCGCCGTGGGAATGGGCTGATCGCCGATCTTTACATCGTCCCAATAGAGCGGCTCGGCGCCACGACGCTTTTCGGCCCTCCACATCGCTATGATCGTCTCCCAATCCTTGTCGCTATACTGATGAGCCGGACGTTGATGCCACCAATCGGGACTCTCCCAGGCGTGTGCCCCATCAGGATTTCGTCTGGCCGGATCCTTGTGGCGCCGGAAGGATTCCTTCAAAATGTTGGCTCCCTCGGCTACCAATTCGCCTTTCTGGTTGTAAGTCATGGCCCGGCCGCTCATGGCAAAGGTCCGATAATGGCTGCCCGCGGCCGGAGTAATGTCCACGCAATGCTGTTCCTCGTAGATGGTAAAAAGCGTATCGCCCGCATGAAGCGGCTTCAAATAGCTATAAGTGTCGTTGTGGCCGCTCACGACCATGTAGTCGCCAATCCCTTCTTTCTTGGGCATCGCCGGCATGCATTCCAGGGTCAGAATCAGGGGAAAGGCAATGGCATCGCCAAATTCGGTCGTCTTTCCATAGTTATAGTCAAAGAAGAGCGGGTTATCGTTCGCGTACCAGTCAGCGTGATTCACCATGCTTTCGCGGCTTACGCGGAAGTTGTTCTCATATGGGTTCCAACTGACAACCGGAGCATTCGCATTGGTGAGCTTGCCGCTGATCACGTCCGCAATGTCGATCTTGCCGTAACTGTTGACGCTCGCCAGCCTGGCCTGGAAGGTATCGAGAACCTTCCGGTCATGTTCGTCGTACTTGCCGGGATAGTAATATTCCCACTCGTCGCCGGAAGCGGCTTGAGCTAGTAACTTCCCCGCAAGTCCCGTGCCGGCGACGCCTGCAAACACAGCGCCCTGACCCGCGATTTTCAAAAAATGCCTTCTGTTGAACTGCGACATATTTACCTTTCTTCGCTGCGGCCCTTCCCCGTGGTTGGACTAACCAGGCCCCTGACTTCATGAAATCGTCTTTGAAAATGGCGGTTCCATCCTTTCGGCCGCCGCGTCGGCCAAAAGGATGGGGCACGAAGTTGACACAAGATGAAGTGGACGCGGCACCATCTACTGCGGCGTCACCTGCAGCACGACCTTGCCTTTGAAGCTGCCCATGGCGATGCGGGTTGGCGCTCCATCGACGGTCATGGTCAGGTTGAAGCCGTTCGGGGCGCTGATTGTTCCGCCCTGTGCCAGGTCAAGTTCGGTCAGGTACGAGGTCTGATCGATCACCCATTTCGAAGTGCCATCCACAGAAACCTTGAGTCCGTACCTTTCATGGGTGGGAGCAAAGAAATTTTTAACCTCGCCCATCAGGTAGTAGCTCTCCTTTACGGGCATTCCATTGGGCGTATTTTTCGACGTTAGAATGGCATGTGCGGTGGTGATGGCACCGGTAAGGTTGGCGGTCTCCAGGGTGATTTCCATTCCCCCCTGATTGGTGCGAGCGTTCACGATATCGCCGGAGAGGGTCGTGTTCCTGAAGGTGGCCAACACCGGGCCGCTCATCTTCCCGCCGGAATCATTCACATCTCCCATGCCGGGACCGCCGGGAATCGGAGCGGCACTTGGGCCGCCCGGACCGCCAGGGGCGCCGCCTGGACCGTTAGGACCCGCCGATGGACCCGCACCGGGAGCCATGCCCATGCCTAATATTTTTTCGGAGCCCGGAGTCCCATCGAGAATCGCATCGGTGGTAGCGTTCGATCCCGCACCGCCGACAAACGGATCGTCGTTGGGAATGGCTTCAATCAGGATGCCGTTGCCGGGATTGATCGCGGCGTGGTCGACGTCGAGCTTCACGCCGCGGCCCTTGATCTAGATGGCCGTAGAGCGGCTGTTGATGCGGCTGTCTTTGTTGATGGTCACGGTGCCGAATTTGCCATCGTTGGTATGCATCATGATGCCGAAGCGGCGCGAAGTGATCACGGTGCCATCGGAAATGAGCGCGGAGCCGAAGCCGGTGACGATCAGGCCCACATCGGCGACTTTGAAGGTGCAGTGGCTGAAAGTGTCGAGGGAGTCGCCAATGGTGAAAGCGCCGTAGCCGCTCTCTAAAGTCTCGATGGTGGAATTGGTCACGAACATGCGGATGTGCGTGGGAGCATCGGCGGAGAGCGCGCCCCATCCCTGCGCCTTGAAGTGAGAGTTGTTGTAGTAGACCGTGCCGCCTTCGATCACGTTCGTGGCGCGAACATTGCCGCTGAGGCCGAGCATCCACGGCACTTCCATGATGGAACTTCCGGAGCCGCCGTCCCAGGGAGACTTGGTGCCCGGCGGAACTACGCCGCTATAGGCTTCCACGTCGGAATCATTGATATGTACAGTGCTGTTTCCGCTCACGAACAGCGCGTTGCGAATCGCACCCTTTGTGACGATCCTGGCGTGATTCAGGGTCAGGTCTGCCTTGCCGGTGGTCAGCACCGCTGCGCCCCAGCCGGCCATGTCGTTGCCGCCATTGCCGGTCAACTCGATGGTGGCGTTGTCGATGGTGTACCTGGAATCGCCGGCAACGATAATCCCATTAAACTTCTCCCCGTTCGAGACGATGGAGATATCCTTGGCTTCCGTATCCGTAAACCAACCGCCCGTAATTCCGGCCTGAACCGAGCCCTGCGGGATTACTTTGCCGTTATTGACATATAGCGCTGTCCTGAAGTCAATCGGACCGTGGGCCTGGGCCATTTTGAGATCGATTCTGTCTGTGACCGTAAAGACGATCTTGCCGTGATAGACTCCCGGCCTGGCGTCCATCTCCACGCCATCTACCGTCATGGTCACGCTGCGGTTTTCAGGCGCGGTGATGGCTGCTCCTTCACCGATGGTTAGTTCGGAGAGTGTCGCGGTTTCGGCCACGACCCACTTCGCTCCGGGTGCGACGGCTTTTGACTGGGCAGCGGCGATTGTAACTGCGGACGTCAGCAAAACCGCGAGCAAAGCCGCTGCGGCTTGACCGGTCGTGCATCTCTTGCTTTGCATGTTCCCCTCTTTCCATTCCATGGCAGGGTTCAAACTTTTCTACGCAGTTACGCAAATGCACCTGCTTCAAGGTGCGCTGTCCGCGCAAGCGATCGCAACGCTGCGTAAAGCTACTTTTCATACTTGCGGAATCACCGTCAGGTTATCCGATCGGCCAAGTAGTTGGGAAGCGCTTTTTTGAGATTCCAGCTATCTGTTTCTGCGAAGGTATTCAAGACACTTTAAGTGCGCATACTGGAGAGAGACATGCCATATCCGGAGAAGATTCGCTGACGTGCTTCCACTCGCACAAATTCCTGCGAAGCTCTTTCGCCTCTTATGAATAAGCTATGAGGGTGCTACACTGCTCTACACGCTCTAAGAATTGATCGAGTTCCCGAAGGGCTGTACAAGACAGCCTTCGGGAATTCGTGTTTGGGAGTTAACTACCTGTTAGAAGCTCAATCTCAACGCAAACTGGAGTTGCCGTCCCGTTGAGCCGGTTCTGATGATTTCCCCGAAGGTGCCGGTTCCAAGCGTCCCATTGGGAGCGGCATCGTTGGTAGTGTTGGTCAGGTTGAAGGCTTCCTCACGGAAGGTCAGCTTATATCTTTCGGTCATGTTAAAGGTCTTGCCCGCCTCCTGGTTGATCGACCAGGTATGCGGTCCAAACAATTGATTGCGGCGTTCGTTGCCAAACAGGTTCGCAGCCGGATCGGTAAATGCACAGGGGTTGAAACCAAAGAGTGTGCCGGCGGGCGTGCAGCTGGCGGAGAGGTTTTTTGGATTGGAAATCTCATCCGCGCGACCTCCCATGACGGCGCCCAGAAGCGGCGGGCCGTTATAGGTGACGGAAAACGGAGTTCCGCTCTGCCAGAAACCAGAGGTCGATACTCCCCAGCCCTTGATGATTTGACCTAACATTCCCTTCTGCGATTTCCCGAAAGGCAAATCGTAGCTGGTCATGTAAGAGATGCGATGGCGCAGGTCCAAATCGCTGTTGCCGTAATCGTAATTCATCCCCGTGATGGTCGGTTCACTGGGGTTCAAGGGATTGTCGACCTGACAGCCGTAGCGCGGGCATGCCAGGCTGTTGGGCGGGCCCATCTGCGAGAGAACGCCCAGGGCCAGGTTATGCGACCAGGTATAGCCCACGTTGCTGGTCAGCCCACCGGAAAAGCGGCGGGAGTAGAGCAGCTGCAGCGCGTTGTAACTGGAGGTTCCAATCGTCTCGTTCATCCAAACCATGTCGCCGCCCAACGCGGGCAATGGAGTGGGGCTGGAAATGGTGGTGGGCTCGTTGATGTCCACACCGACGTGCGTGTGCCGGCCGGCGTTACCCACGTAACCCGCGGTAAGAACGTTCGCTCCGTACTGCTTTTCCAATTGCAGGCTCCACTGCTCCAGATAAGGAGTAACGTTATTCGTGGACACGGGGAGGATCATCCTCGGGTAAGCACTCGGGCCGCTGAGGATATTCGCTTCGGCCTGGGCCAGCGACCAGGGCGGCATAATGCCCGCGGAGAACTGCCCGTATCCCGCGGGCTGCAAACCGGCGATGAATCCAGCGGGATCGACACCCGGAGCGGCGGCGTTAACATTGGTGAATTCAAGGGCCGGGTTGGTGATATTGCATGCTGGACCCGCCTGTGGATCGAAGGTTCCGTTGCCGCAGCCGATATTGTTCTCGAAGAGCTGCGAAGCGCCTTGTGCGGCCGTCGAGGGCTGCTCAAAGTAGGTTATGCCAAAGCCGCCGCGAACGACCATGTTGTGCTTCAGCGTTGTTGAGAAACCAACCCGCGGCGCGAAGTCGTGATACTGCGTCGGGATTCCCATCGTATCGGTGGTGTGGTTAGCCCCAGGCAGAATCGGGGAAACAATTAACTCACTGACCGGATCGAAGTTGGCCATGTAGCCATTCAATTCGGTGTAGGGTGTGATCATTTCCCAACGCACGCCAAGGTTAAGCGTCAGCCACTGCCTGGCTCTCCAGTCGTCCTGGACGTAGGCGTTGGGTTCCCAGTTACGCAGGTGCTGGGCCACATTCATGGTGCCGCGGTCCGCGCCAGTATCGGCCCCGATGAGCAGGTCGGTGATGTAGTTGCCGGTGGCGCCCCCAGTGATTTGGAACTGTCCGAGGGTGCCGTTGCCGGCCTGCTCCCAGGCGAGCAGACGCCGAACCAGAGCGCCGCCCGTCTTGACGGCGTGCTTGCCGTGAATCCATGTCAGGGAGCCGGAATATTGGTAGGTGTTGTCGGACGTGTGGAAGGGAATGCTTGAGGTATCGCCCAAAGAAGTCGCCGGCGCTCCTCCACCTCCACCTCCAGCAGCGCTAGAACCATAAGTCAAATTGCTTCCATTCTGCACACCGGGCAGGCCGGAATTGGCGCCGCCGACAGTGCTGTTAATACAACTGCTGGCGCCGCAAGGCCAGCCGAGGTCTGTGGCCGCGTTCAGAGCATTGAGGGTGAGCACATTATTTACATACCGCAGGTAACTAGCTTTCAGGTCCAGCAGCAGCGTGGGACGGAAAACGTGAACTTCCTCCAGCGCGACCTTCTGCACCCGCTGATCGGCTACTTGCCCGGCGCCGCCATAGAAGGTTTTGGACCCGATGGTCACCCCGGGATAAGAGGTAGGAGTGGTGGTCGCGTAATCGTTGATTGTGTAGTGCGCGCTAAGCATATCCGACGCGGTGAGGTGGTGGTCGAGGCGCCCGTCGACGGTGGTGGCGAATTGAGTCTGATTTGGCAGAGCCTCAAAGTTGAAGCCCCCGTTGGCTCCGTTTTCGAGATCGCTGAAAGAGGTGCCCAGATTGGCATTGGGCTTGGGATAGAGGCTGAGCATGGCCACTCCCAACGGATCCAGATTGGTGATCCCGGCGGCCGCAAGCGAAGTGTAGCCTTCTTGCGAAAGCTCCTGGAGCAAACAAGCTGGAGCAGGTCCTGAAGGATCACCTGCTTCTCTAACTACTCCCGGCGGAGGTCCGCCAGGGCCGCCAGGGCCGCCGCCGCCCGATGGCGCCTCGCAGAGTTGATTGGGTGCGAGTTGAGAGAAGTCCCCGCTAGCCTCCGAGCCGTAACCCCCTGTACTCGACGCGGCGTAAGGCACCAAAGCCGTAACGCTCTGGCCTTCTACCTGGCGAAATCCCTCGTAGTCGGCAAAGAAGAAGGTCTTGTCCTTCTTGATCGGGCCGCCCAGGCTGCCGCCAAACTGATTCTGGCGCAGCTCCGGCTTGTTGGCCTCACCGGTGATGGTCCTGCTGTCAAAGATGTTGTTGCGGAAGAATTCGTAGAGCGAGCCATGGAAGGCATTGGTGCCGGACTTGGTGATAACGTCCACTGCGCCGCCGGCAGTGCGGCCGACTTCGGCGCTGTAGAGGTTGGTCTGTACCCTGACCTCCTGAACCGCATCGAGCGACGGACGCACGCCACTGGTGCCGTAAAGGGCTTCGTTGTTGTCACCGCCGTCGAGCATATTGTTATTGGTATCGGACTGCTGGCCATTGGCCACATAAGCCGAATAGGGACGGCTGTCCTCGGTGCGAATGGCGTAACCGACCGCCATGCCGGTCGCCCCGGATCCGGACTGGATGCCAGGCGCAAGCCGGACCAGATCGGTAAGGTTGCGCCCGTCGAGCGGCAGATCGGTAATGGTCTGGCTGGGGATGGTCGAACCGATCGCAGAGGTGTCGGTGTCCAGCGCTGGGGCGTTACTGGCAGAGACGGCGATCATCTCCAATGCCTCGCCAATCTCCAACTTGGCATCGATGCGCGCGCGATCACCCGCCGCAAGGTTAATGTCCCTGGCGACGAAGCTGCGGAACCCGTGCGCCACAACCTTCACCTGGTAGGTGCCAACGTTCAGATAAGTAAAGAGATAATCGCCTTTGTTGTTGCTGGTGGCGGTAAACGATATCCCGGTGTTGACATTCGTCAGCGTGACATTGGCGCCAACCATCACCGCGCCCGTGGCATCGGTTACCGTACCCACAATATCGGCGGAGCTTTCCTGGGCAGTCGCTCTTTGTGCTCCAAACATCAGGCCTAGGATCATTAGGAAGAGCGGAAACGCCCCGATGAGGAGGCTGTAAGAGCAACGCTTCGCCTTTTGGCGTTGCGACGTTGAATGTGCGACGACTGGCGCATGATGAGAGCACTCAGGCATGTCTTCTCCTTGCATTTCTTCCGGGACGCCCCATAAGGCGCTCATTCTGAGACACCTTTCTTACAGGTGCAGCTCCTGCGAATGCGTCCTGTTTCACGCAAAACCCTTCGCGGTTTCGCGGGAAACTCCTAGTTGAAATGAAATGCACTGTAACACTCCGCCCTCAACCAGAGTCCTCGCAAGTACATGACGGTGACGCCACGGTGAACCACAGTGTCGGGAAAGGATTTAGTGTCGGGAAGGGATTCGCAGAGTTATACTTGCTTCTATCCCAGGCAATGCAGCGCCCGGCAAACAGGCCGACGGAATGCCAGGTGAGAAGAGCGGATGACGACATTACATCATCGTGGATGCGCGGCGGCAAGCCAAGATGAAAGGGACGCAGTACGGGCACAGTTAGAAAGGATACTTGAACATCCTGCCTTTCAGAGCAGCCCGCGTTCTGCCCGCTTTCTTCGCTATGTTGTGGAGTACTGGCTTGTGGAAGATCATCAGCGGGAACCGCTCAAGGAACGGTCTTTAGGCGTGGCAGTGTTTGGCCTTGATCCGGCCTACGATACGAACCAGAACACCGTGGTCCGGAATGCTGCTGTGAATGTTCGCAAGCGGCTGGTGCTCTATTACCTCGAGCCGGGTCATGAGAGTGAAATTCAGATTTCTTTATTGGCGGGTTCGTATATTCCGCAAATCGACTTTCCTCCGCCGATGATTCAGGAGGCGGAGACGGAGCAAAAAATATCAGGGGCATCGCCAAGGGGCGATCTTGCGGAGACAGCCGGAGGGATTTCCCTTGTTCCTTCGCCGCAGACAAAGCCTTTCTCGCGTAGCAAAATGTTGCTTCTTCTGCTCATCTTGGTGATGGTGCTTGGAATTTGCGTTTCTGTGCTGGCATGGCAGCGCTGGGAGGGCAAACCCCAAGCAATGGCTCACTTCGACAAACTGGAGTTGTTTTGGCAGCCGGTGCTGAGTGCGTGGGCTCCTGAACCGACGATTCTCGTATGCGTGGAACAATTTCAGCCGCAAGGAGGTGACGGCCAAGATGTCATGCCGGTTGGAGATGCCCTTGCGACGGCCGATTTTGTTCGATTGCTCGAGCATGAGAACCAAAAATATCACGTCTCCACCGCCAGTTCGGTCACTGCTGAAGATATTCAGTCGTCGACGGTCGTCCTCGTTGGCGGCGCGGGTAATATATGGACCTACTATGCGACCGAGGGGCTGCGTTTTCATTTTTCCTCGCGAATAGATGCCGATTCAAAGGAATCGGTGTGGATTGAGGACAGCAAGAACCCCTCCCGAAAAGACTGGTCTCTCGCGGCGCATTTGCCAGAAACAGTGGCAATGGATGATTTTGCCATCGTGGCGCGGGTGAAAGACCCAAAGAATGGCCTTTGGCGAGTGGTGGCCGGTGGACTAGACGGGATTGCGACGAGCGTCGCATCCAGATATCTGGTCGATGCCAATTATGCGGAAGAAATGTCCACGCTGCTGCCCAAAGGACGGAACTCGAAGAATCTCGAGGCAGTGATTTCGTTCAAGGTGGTTCAGGGCAAGGTTAGTTCGCCTCACATGGTTGCCTACGAGGTCTGGTGACCTTCGCGCGTCAAGAGGTGTACACGATCACGTACCCATTGGCGAGCTGGTTATTCACTATCCAGCATTCACTCCGAGCCCGGCGCCAGGACCAGTCAGCGGGTGAAGGCTTCAAACCTCATCGGGATATCATCCTGAGCGGAGTTGCTGGAGACTCGGATCAATCTATCTATATAGATAGCGTTCGACAAAACATGAGGCTGCAGCTTCCTAAGGGCCGCGGGCCGACAAGATTGTCGCATTCCTCTGTGGCGACACCGTCTCGCCACCGTGAATTACTTTCCAGTTGGCCGGAATAGCCCTACAATCTCTGCAAGTTCCAAAATCACCAAAGGTGGCTATCAAGAGCCCATCGAGCCGCTCTTTTGGCCGATATTCTCAGCGACACTTCTGTGTCAGTGAGGAAGCAGAAGCGGGTTTGAACGAAGACCGACACGCACAACGGGAGTACGCTCCTAGGACTAGGTGACATGCACAGCAGCTCGAAAGCATTGAATGTTCTTATCGCTTTGATCTTCTTCGTCTCGCTGAGCGCCGCCGCTCAAGGCCCTGGTGGTCCGCCTCCAGGCGGCGGGCCCGGTGGACCACCTCCAGGTGGCCCGGGTGGACCGCCGGTGAGTTCAGCACAGCAAAAGACCGTGGTCGGCACCCTCAGCTTCAAGGGAAACAAGAAGTTTACAGATGCGCAGTTATCGAAAGCCATCGGCCTCAAGGTCGGCGACCCTTTGAGCCCGGAAATCGTGAAGAAGGCGATCAATCAGCTGATCGCCTTCTATCGCTCGCACGGCGCGAATCTCTCCGTCTCGCCCAATATCGATCCGAAGGACGGCCATGCGACGGTGCAGTTCATTATCGATGAAAACGGTACGAAAGGTGACGCCGGCATGTTTCAGCCCAACGGAGGCGGATCTCCCGGCGGCCCGCCTCCACCAGGAGGCCCCCCACCAGCTGGTAGATAGAAAATCGACGATTGTGAAGCACAAACTGTCCTTACGTAGAATCGGCAACTTCCACGCGCTAATGATCTGGGCGCTGACGGTTCAGGACGGAAATGATGTCATTCCGGCTGCAGCCACGGTGATTTTTTGTGCGGATTGTCCCTTAATCAGCCTGAGGGCTTTGTGTTTCGGATACGAGATCGCTATTTATGTTTCGGACGCGCGAGTGCGACGAATGCGCTGTGCAGGAGTAATCAATGATACGAGTGGGAAGGCGGCAGTTCTTAGGCGCACTGGCGGGTTCGATGGCCTTGCTGCCGATGAAAAGAATATTTACTCAGCGGATTCCTGCGCCCGGCGCGGCGAATGCTCCTGGACAAAAACCTCTGAAGGCCGCAGTGATCTACTATTCTGCAACCGGAAGCACCGCCAAGGTGGCAATGGCCATTCACCGCGGCATGAAATCGTCGATGGACTGCGATCTTCTCAAGCTCAAAAAGGCTGATCCCGGGAAGCTTGCTCAGTACGATGTTATCGGCTTCGGCGGCCCGATCTGGTTCTTCCGCGATACCGCCAACCTCAAGCTGTTCATCCACAAGATGCCCGAGATGGACGGAAAGCTCAGTTTTCTATTCTGTACGCATGGCTCGGAGCCGATCGGCTTCTTCGATTCCCTTGGCCGGCAGGTCATCAAGAAGAAGTTCACAATCATTGGCTGGAACGACTGGTTTGGCAGCGTCTGCCAGGTCCTTCATATGCCCAAGCCCTACCTGACCGACGGGCACCCGGATGAAATTGATTTGAAGGAAGCCGAAGCCTTTGGGCGGGAGATGGCCGAACGTGCCCGGAAGATTGCCGCGGGAGACCGCAGCGTGATCCCGGACATTCCGCTGACTTCGAATGCCGATCCGCTATGGATCCGTCACGATCTTCCCGAGAGCATGGGCGGTCCCAAACCCAGGACGGGATCGAGCGTCGGAGCTGTGCAGACGCCAAGAGCAATGGTCGCTTCTGCCGCCGTGCCTGTCGCCATGGTCGGTTTCTCCTCTCGTCGCGCGGACGTTGCTCCGAAGGGTGCTGTTCCTTCAATGGGCGGTCCCGGCGGTGGTCCCTCAGGCGGTCCTGGCGGCGGTCCTCCTGGCGGTCCCGGTGGTGGTCCTCCTGGCGGCCCGAGGGGCTCCGGCGCAAAGCTTGTTCCGGTGCTCAATATGGCTGCGTGCGTTTATCCGCGTTGCGACGCCTGCGTGGATGTTTGTCCCGTGAGTGCGATCGATATGTCGCTGGCGGTTCCGGGAAGGCTGGCGTCTTCCCCGCTGATCATCAAGGAAGCCTGCATAAGCTGCGGCTTGTGTGAGCGGTTGTGCGTCTACGATGCCATAACCTTCCAGGCCATGATCCCCAAATCGAAGCACGCCATCGACATGAAGTCATGCACCTATCCGCAATGCAAGCTTTGCGTGGAGCATTGCCCGATGGACTGCATCGACTTTTCGACCCGGCCGCCGACTTTCCACCAATACTGCGAAGGCTGCGACCTGTGCTATTCGCTTTGCCCCCACGATTCCATCTCCGTAACCAATTTTGCGCAGGCTCAGCTGCCGCTGCGTATGACCAGCCCGAACAATCCCTTCGCCAGGGAAATAGATCAATACGAAGCTGCCGGCCGATTCCGGCGGTTGGTGCCGATCGAAAAGGTGGGCTTCGATACTCCGGCGTATATGAACAAGAATGTGCCGCGCATCGTGCTGAACCAGGACGATGAGGCGACCTACTGCGACAAGCCATGCAGATCGTGATATTTCAAGCAAGCGCTTTTCTTGAAAGGAATTTCGGTGAAGAATAAAGGACAAACCTCGCTGTTCGTCAAGCTGCGCCGGACGACACAGACGGTATTCATGCTGTTGTTCCTGTACCTGTTTCTGCAAACAGCCTTTCATCCAGGCAGCGTGGCGGAGGGGCGCCAGGGCTTTTTCTTCGATGTCGATCCGCTGGTACTGCTGATGGTGTGGCTGGGCGGTCACATAGTGGTTTCGGCCATGCTGCTGTCGCTGATCACCGTGGCGGTTACGCTTCTGTTTGGCCGCTGGTTTTGCGGTTGGTTCTGTCCCTTTGGGGCGCTGCATAACTTCTTTACCAGCTTGCGCGGCACAACCAAGAAAGCCAGGATTCTGGCCGGCGGTTACTCGCGCAACCAAAAGATCAAATACTACGTTCTGATCGCCCTGTTGCTGGCGGCTCTTTGCGGCGCCAACCAAGCGGGTTGGCTGGACCCCTTTTCCTTCTTTTTCCGCTCCATGACAATGGCGGTCTATCCCGCGATTAATGCCGGCCTCGAGAGTTGCTTCAATTTCATCTACCGTGTTAATCCGGGCATTGGGAGCTTGCGCCTTACAGCACTGAGTGAACCTGTCTACCGCTGGTTCCGCTACTATCTCTTGACCGTAGGCCAGCCCCATTACTTCTGGGGCATGGTCTTCGGTACTCTGTTTGGCGTCGTGGTCGTACTGAATTTCTTCCGCGGGCGCTTCTGGTGCAAGTACATCTGCCCGCTTGGCGCGCTGCTGGGGACCATCGGCAAAAATCCAATGGTACGGCTGCACACCAACCCGGACAAGTGCAGCGACTGCAAACTCTGCCTCGTTGATTGCCAGGGCGGAGCCGATCCCAACGGCAAAGCCGACTGGAAACCATCCGAGTGCTTCTTCTGCATGAATTGCCAGTCCGGCTGTTCTACAGACGCCATAACGTTTCAGATAGAGGTTCCAAAGCTTCAAGGCATCCAGAAGATGGGGGTACAAAGCGATGGCAAGTAACAAGTTCCGGTGGTTGACTAACTTCTTCGCGCCGCCCAAGGGAACCCAGATAAATCTGACGCGCCGCAGCGTGCTCACGGCCGGTATTGCCGGGGTAGGTGGCGGGTTGCTTTTCAGCGCACAGCCGACAGTGGCCAAGCGCAACCTGAATCCGGCGTTGATTCGCCCACCGGGTTCGCTGCCGGAAGAGGATTTCTTGAGCCAGTGCATCCGTTGCGGCGAGTGCATGAAGGTATGCCCCACCAATGCCGTTCAGCCAGCGATGTTTGAATCCGGACTGCAGGGGATGTGGTCGCCGCTGCTCAATATGCGGGAGGGCTACTGCGAGTACAAGTGCAATATGTGCACCGAGGTGTGTCCTACAGGCGCGATCGCCAAGCTGCCGCTGGAAAAGAAGAAGACGACCAAGATCGGCCTCTCCATGGTGGACAAGAATCGCTGCGTTGCCTATGCCTATGGCACCGAGTGCCGGGTATGCCGCGATCATTGCCCGCTTCCCGACAAGGCCATCAACCTGGTAGAGGCGAGCGTATTGGTCAACACAAAGATGCTGACCATCAAGCAGCCGCAAGTCGATTCCAAGTTGTGCATTGGTTGCGGGATCTGCGAAAACAAGTGCCCGGTCGAAGGACAGTCGGCGATTCGGGTCATGAGTATGCAGGCTTAGGCAGGTTAAGTCAACGGTTTCAAAACTGAAATGAGGATCGTGCATGGAAGAATTGGTAGAGCGTATTACTCCCTTCAAGTTCAGGCGTTTAATCTCCATTGCTATTCTGCTGATTACTTTCGGTTTGTCGCAGGCGCCCGCGCTATTGTCGGCGCAGGCTGCGACAAATGCCCCGATGCAGATGCAGGCCAGCGAGGATGCCGCAAAATTTGTCAAAGTTTATCCAGGCGTCTTCACCGAAAAGGAAAAGACTCTTGCTGCGAAGTACCTCGCCGACGATAAGGCCATTACCGACCGCGGTCCGATCGACGTGCAGGCGCTGATTCACGGCACTCTGCCCCAGAACACGCCGGGAATCGTGGCGGTCCTGCATGTAACCGAGGCGATGGTCCGCTATGACAACCAGAAGTATGACCCGGAAAACCCGGTTCTCAATGACGCCGAATATGCGAAGAAGCTGGGCTATGAAGACATTTTCGCTTTCCCCACATTCGCCGCCAACGATGATCTGATCATGACGCCGTTTCCGGCCGCGGCGCGCGACAAGCTGACCGTAAGCCAGCTCAACCACAGCATCACCTCCTATAAGCCGATTTATCCCGGCGATACGCTCTATACGGTGATTAATTCGCGCGACGTTTATGACCTTACCCCGCCGGAAGGCGCATATTACCGCGACCTTGTTCTTCAGACCAAGGCCAGTATCTATAACCAGAAGGGCGAAAAGGTTCAGGACGTGATCTTTCGCGTCATGGAAAGTTTGAAGATTTACAAGCCAGGAATGGCACCCCAGAATCCCGACTTCATGCGCGACATTTGGACTGCTCCAAACTGGATGAGCCGCCCCGCGCATTACTACACCGACAAGGACTGGGAATACATCAAGAGCCTTTGGGCCGCCGAAAAACGGCAGGGCGCCACGCCGCTTTACTGGGAAGACGTAAATGTGGGAGATCAGCCCACCTGGACGGCTGACGGCCCGATCATGGCTTCCGTTAATCCTACAAAGCCCTACGGGCAGGGCATCGGCGGAAGCCGCACCATGAAGAAGGAGATCATGGATCCCGCAGTCTTCAAGAGTATAGTCCGCGATCCCGAGACCGGGATCTATCTCCTACCCGATAAAGCGGATTACGTCCCCGCTCCACCCGACCAGAAGCCCGGCGAGGGCGGCCCAGGTGGTCCTCCTCCAGGCGCTCCCCCTCCTGGCACGCCTGGCGGTCCCAAGCCCGGCGATGTAGATACCTCGCAGATCCACAAGCAAAGTGCATCCCGAGCGGTTCTGATCAACTACTTCGGACGCGACATTGCCATTCGCCACCTTGATAACTGGATGGGCGATCACGGCATGATTACCAATATCCGTTGGGGCATCATGGAGCAGGAGATGTACGCACCCTATGGCTTCAGCATTCCAAAGAGCCCTTACTCCGAGGACTTTCTCGCGCATGTTCCCTTTATGCAGGGTAAGCACGTGAATGCCCACGGTCTGACCACCGACCTGGCAATTGTCAAGTCCTACGTCTACAACAAGTACGTCAAAGATGGCGAATTCTATGTCGATCTGACATGGTGGATCGAAAACCTTGACGGGAACATCTGGGAAGCTGGTGGCGCCACGGTCAAGCTGCCTTCCAAGCGTGTGAACTAAGGCATGAATAGGGCTGCCGAAAGAGCAGCTCCATTTGAATCAATGGCGATTTTTTAGCTGAAACATACATGTTCCCGATTGATTGATGCACCTCCCGGCCTTTTCGGGAAAGTGGAGAAGGATGAAATCGATGAATCACCCGATCAAGAGACGGCATTTTCTGTACGGAGCGGCGGGAGCCGCAGCGATTGCAGGTCTGACGAGGTTCTTAGGCCCATTCAAGCGGTCTCTGACGGATCAAACTGGTGGCGGCAAGAAACCTCTTAAAGCTGCGGTGGTTTTCTATTCTGCAACCGGAAGCACACTGAAAGTCGCCAAGGCAATCTACAAGGGGATGAAGCCTCAGATCGATTGCGACTATTTTCCCATCAAGAAAGCCGATCCCAAGAAGATGGCGAAGTACGATCTTGTCGTTCTAGGAGGCCCTATCTGGTATGGTCGCGAGACGGCGAATCTGAAGCTATTCGTACACAACATGCCGGAAATGCCGGGCAAGCTCTGCGTTTTGTTTTGCACCCACGGCGTCGGCCCGGATGGTTTCATGTGGTCTCTCGCGCAAACCGTGGTGCAGCGGAAACTGTCCATCATTGGCTGGAGCGATTGGTTTGGCAGCGTCTTCCATGTTTTGCACCAGCCCAAGCCATATCACACGGACGGTCACCCCGACGCTCAGGATCTCGAGGAAGCCGAGGCCTTCGGCCGCGCCATGGCGGAGAAGGCACAAAAGATCAAGGCTGGAGACACCAGCCTGATTCCTGAGCTTCCTACCAGCGGCACGCTGTGGCTTTACCACGGTTCCGGGTTGGATAGTTATGCGGCCGGTCCTGGCGGCGGAATGCCGGGCGCAATGCCGGGCGCGAAGTCGGGTGGAATGCCCGGTGCGATGCCGGGAAGAGCGATGGCGCCAGGCGCCGCTCCTGCGCCGCTTTCCCAACGGGGTCGTGCTTCAGCCGCTCCTGACGGAGGTGGCGCGCCAAGAGGTCCCGGCGGCCCTCCCGGAGTACCTGGTGGGCCTCTAGGAGGGCCGGGAGGACCGGGAGCGGGACCGGTGCGCTCAACCATGCTTCCTAAGTTCGATATGACGAAATGCGTCTATCCTCGCTGCAATGCCTGCGAAGATCTGTGCCCTGTTTCGGCCATCGACTTTTCCGTTATTAATGCTCCGGGCCGGCTGGCTTCTGGCGACGGCATCGTGGTGAAGAGCGCTTGCATCAGTTGTTCGCTGTGTGAGCGCGTATGCGTTTACGACGGTGTGGTGCAGGGCGATAACGGTCCGCGGCCAAAGACCAACCACGCCATCGACCTGAAGAAGTGCACCTATCCCAAATGCACTCGCTGCCTGGATAATTGTCCGCAAGGCTGCATTGATTTCTCGCAGAAACCGCCGCTCTTTCATCACGACTGCGAAGGTTGCGATATGTGCTGGTGCGTTTGCCCAACTGGGGCAGTAAGCATACCGAATATCGCGATTACCCAGGCCGCCATGGCCAACCATGGAGGGATGCCTGGTCAGCCGCGCAGCAGCGTAGTACCGGGAAGCAGTTTCGGGCCCATGGGCGGTGGTGCGGTTGGCGAAGTCGCCGACGATCCTGTGAAGGCGGCAGCAGAAAGACTTCAGGGAGTAAGTCCCTTCAGTTGCCCGTTCCGGCGCCTGGTTCCCGAGGATAAAATCGGCTACGACCACATCATCATGGACAACAAGAATACTCCGCGTATCGTTGTGGACCCTGAGAACGGAAATACGATTTGGTGCGACACACCGTGCAAGGTGTAAGGAAGGCGCATCGATAGACTACCGGGTTAGATGCCTCCGCCCGGCATCTATCTGCAGGAATGGTTTCGAACTGACACATCAATGAACTCTGGACAAGGAAGGTTGCAAAAGTGGAAAATTTGATAAAGAAATCATCTATTGGCCGCATGACCTGGTCGATCGTTCTCGGCAGTTCCATGGTTCTGCTTTGCGCCTCGATGGCTTTCGCGCAGAACGGTCCACCAGATCCCAATGGCCCGCCGCCGGGAGGCGCCGGAGCTGGTCAGGCACCTCCGCCGGGACCGCCACCAGGCGGCGGACCGGGAGGCGCGGCCAGACAAAATGCCAACGAAAAACTGGTCACGCCCGTGGCAAAGGTCGACGGTACGTATGCCGTAGACTTGATCCTTCCGGCCTGGACCGTACATAACCTTCTGACTCTGTGCAGCAGCGCCGACGGCAAGACCGTGACTGGCAGCTTGCACGATGCAACCGCGCCTTACAAGCTGATGGGCGACGTTGTCGATGGACACCTCAACAACTCCGGCTTTGTCATGCACGTGCAAGTGGGGCCCGGCGGCCTCGATTTCGCGGGCTCGGCCGACGGCAAGACCATAACCGGACGAGTGACCATTGATAAGCTGTACAGCGAATTCAAGGGTACACTCTCCGACAAGAACTTCGACTGCTCCGCCGGCAAGTAGGCGGAACAAACCACGAAGATCGCAACAGGCCGGCGGCGGGCAGGGCGCCGCCGGCCCATGAGCGCACAATTCCCTGCCTGGGAGCACTGCCTTGGCCACTGCGCACGAAAGCGTTCCATCACACTCCGTTCATCCCTTTGAATTGAAGTACCATCACGCAGGTGTCAGTGTTCCCGATCTGGAGAACTCGATCGCCTGGTATCGAACCATGCTGGGCTTTGAGGTCGAGGCGCGAAATAATCATCCGCGTCCGCCAGCCAAAGTGGCCTTTCTTCGTCGCGGAGACCTGCGTATCGAATTGTTCGAGGTTGCCGGGGCTGCTCCACTGCCTGAAGACCGACGCATACCCGACAGGGATCTGTGCACGCACGGCAACAAGCACGTCGCCTTCGCAGTGAAAGACGTTCGCGCAACGGTCGATGAACTGAAGCGGCTTGGAGCCGATATCGTCTTTGTACTCGATATCGCGCATGTCACGGTTGCATTTATTCGAGACAACGCCGGAAACCTGATTGAGTTGTTTCAACAGCCCGATCTCTGGAAGTAAGTGAACGGCTTACTCGGACAACTCCGAGGAGACAGGACCACCAATCATGCATGACAAGTTTCCGAATCTATTTTCTCCCATCAAGGTGGGTACTCACACCTATAAGAATCGAATTATCGGCGCTCCAATTTTCTGCGGCCCATTTGCGACTATGCCTTTTCTTTCCGATGTTTTGTACCATGCCATGAAGGCAAGGGCTGAAGGCGGATGCGCGCAAGTGACCGTGGGCGAAACGCCGGTCAACTTCGAGTATGCCAACAAGGACCCGTTCCCGCCCATCGACTATAGCAATTACAACGACCCGGCGTTTATAGCGCTCAGCCGGATCGCAAAGACCATCAAGCAGTACGACGCGATCGCCATGATCGAGATCAGTCATTGCGGCGCCGCTCGGTTGGCTCTTCCGGAGCTAAAGAACCCCATCGGGCCGGTAGGCTATATGCGCGAAGACGGAGCAGAGGTCACGGCCGTGGATGAAGCCATGATGGCTTCCATCTGCGCCGATTTCGTCTGTGCCGCCCAATTCATGAAGGCCGCGGGATTTGATGGAGTGATGATTCATTGCGGCCACGGCTGGCTGCTGCATCAGTTTTTGTCCGCCAGAACCAACACCCGCGTCGACCAATTCGGCGGCACGCTGGAAAACCGGGCGAAGTTTCCCACTCGCGTCGTTCAAAGCGTTCGTGACGCAATGGGAAACGATTTCATTTTGGAAATCCGCGTGAGCGGCGATGAACGGACCGAACACGGAATGGGCGTGGATGAAGTCGCGGCCTTCTGCAAAATGGTCGAAGGAATAGTAGATTCGATCCACGTTTCTGTGGGCATCTATCGGGATCCGATCTTGAGCGGGCAGTTCTCCTCGATCTTCGATCCCCATGGGCTTAACGCGGAACTCTCTGCCGCCATCAAACAGGTTGTCTCAATCCCTGTGACGGTCGTGGGCGGGATCAATTCTCCTGGGTTCGCGGAACAACTCATCGCCGATAGGAAATGTGACTTTGTCGCCTTGGCGCGACAACTTACAGCAGACCCCGCCTTTGCCGTGAAGGCGGAAGCCGGAAATGAAGACGACATCGCACGTTGCCTCCGGTGCTATAAGTGCTTTCCGGGAACCCTCGAAGGGGTGATGAACGATTTGAGCACCCTGTTCGGATGCTCGGTAAACCCCGAAGCCTTTTTCTACGATAAGACCGTCCTGGAGAGCAAGCCCGCAGGATCCCGAAACGTCCTCGTGGTAGGCGGCGGCGTCGCCGGGATGGAGGCTGCCGTGGTAGCGGCTGATCGCGGCCACAGAGTAACCCTCGTTGAAAAAACAGATTCTCTCGGCGGGCTTCTCAAGTTCGCCGACTCGGATGACTACAAGGGCGACTTGAAGGAGTTTAAGGATTTGATGGTGCGCCGCGTGGCCAAACGCAACATCCGTGTGCTCACAGGTACGGAATTGTCACCGGAAGATGAAGCAGCTTTCAACGCCGACGCGGTCGTCCTGGCCCTCGGGTCCAAACCTATCCAGCCTCGCATCGAGGGGATTGAAAATGCCATGCCGGCCCTCGATGTTTACGAGACTCTCGACCGGGTGGGGAAGAAAGTGATCATGGTGGGCGGAGGCTTGGTGGGAAGCGAAGCTGGCCTGCACCTGGCAAAAAATGGCCGCGAGGTAACGATCATCGAAATGCTCGATAAGGTCGCGCCGGATTCGTATCCGATGCACCGGGTGGCTCTGGTCCACGAGATGGACAAAATGCTGAACTACCGAACGGGGTTGAAGGTTATTTCTATTGCAAAGACGGGAGTAAGAACGGTAGATGCGGACGGGAAGGAAGAATTTATTGCCGCCGATACTGTCGTCTATGCCTTGGGGATGCAGCCGAACCGTGAGGAAACCGAGGCATTACGCGCGGCCGCAATGGGTGCACCTGTCCACGAAATTGGAGATTGCGTTCGCGCAGCCAAGGTCTATGATGCGGTCCGGGAAGGCTATCTCGCAGCCATGTCGATTCTTTAATCTCCGCCCATTGCATATTCAGATTGCAGGAAGGAATAAGTTCTGAGATGAAGTTGAGCAAGATATTTGTCATAGCTTTAATGTTTGCCTGTGCGACTTTGATTTTCGCTCAAAGCAGTCCAGGCGGCTCTCCACAACCCGGGGCGCCGGCAGCTGGAGGCGGTCCGGGCGGTGGCGCGTCCGGAGGCGACTCAGTTGACGATCAACTGAAGGACCTCACCTCCCAGCTTGCTCTTACCGAAGCTCAGCAACCCGCAGCGCGCGCCATCCTCGAAGAAAAGCAGAAACTCGTCCTTGCGGTTCGAGAGAAATTCCCAGTCGCAAAGCCCGGATCGCCTCCGAGCCAGGAAGGCATCGAAGCGATGACCAAGGCGATGAAGAGCGTGCATGTGAAAATGCTCGCCATCCTCAATGACGATCAGAAAAAGAAATATGATGCCATCGATGCCACCGAGCCGGGACCGGGGCCGGGGCCAGAGCCCGATAAGAAGTAATCTGCGCCAGGTACGCCGGTTGATGCGGTGGCGGTGGCAAAGCCGATGAGCGCTCGGCAACTGACACAGCAGAACTGCGCTGAAGTTTGCCACCAGCGACTGAGAAACAATGCATTGTGAAAGGGGAAAGAGCCGATGTCTTTATTCAATAGAAGAGTATTTCTCAAACGCATGGGCCAGAGCACCGCGGTGATGGGGCTCGGAAGTACTGGGCTGTGGGGAAAAACATGGGCCTTCGGCCTGGATCATGAGGTGCAGCAGTCGGGCGATACTTGGGATTGGAAAGCATGGGAGTTTTATTATCCTGGCAAGTACGATGGCGCCGACACGAAAATCTTGAATGACTTCAAAGCAGATCTGGATAAGATAAACAACAGGGGAGATATAAACATTCAGGATCTGATAAGCGGCAAGCTCAACGGCGCGCCTGGAGTGAGCGGCGGCGGACCGGGGGCGGGGAAGGTCACCTACGATAGCATGACCAAGATGGCCAGGCAATGCGGTCTGGGCGACGATCCGTTGTTCACTAACAGAGACTATGCAAAAAGCACAAAATACGGGGATCTTATCGCGGTGCCTCTGTGGTCCTCCCTTGAGATCATGCCGGCCATGCCGAAATCCAAGGGGATCGGCGACTATATGGTGGTCAACGATCTCTGCCACACCATGAACTATTACAAGCCCTTTTATGAAGGCGACACCCTTAGTGTCGTGACTGACGGTCAGCATTTTGAAGACACCACTCCCGCGGAGGGCAGCTATTACAGGACCTTTGTGATGACAGGCTGGGGCCGGGTTTTCAATCAAAAGGGTGAACTGGTGGCTGAAGGCGCCAGCATGACCAATGAGAGCTACCGTAGGCATAAAGACCCCGCAAAAAGAAACAAGAGCGGAGCACAAGCCTGGGAAAGTCCAGATTGGTGGATTCGAAAAGCCCACTTATACACCGATCAGGACTATGAAACCATGAAAGGGTTCTGGAAAAAGGAAACGCGCAGAGGCGCAGCACCGCTTTACTGGGATGATGTAAAGATCGGAGATGAGCCGACTCCCACTCTAACTGGCCCGATTGTAGCATCGGGACCAGGCGACTTGATGACCGATCTTTCGCAATCGGTTATTGACACCCGGAAAAATATAACGGATCCGAATATCTTCTCGAAGATGGTGAAAGACAAGCAGGGCATATACATCCTGCCGGAAAGTATGCAGAGCAATACTTCGGGTCCCATGGGCGGCCCGCCGGGGGGTGGACCTCCAGGCGGCGGCCCTCCTGAGGGCGCCATGCCCCCCGGCGATATGCCCGGTCCAGGCGGCGGTCCCCCCGGGGGACCACAGGGAGGTGGAATAGAAAGGGTGAAGAGAGGCGTCAATGACTTCGAAACCCAGACCAACCAACAGATCAAAGACACCGACGGACGCCCCTTGTTCTGGAACGTAATGGTGCACAGATGGGTAGCAGGCATGCTCTACGATTGGATGGGTGACCAGGGCTGGCTTCAGAGGATAGGGAGAGATATGATGGATTTGCCGCCGGGAGCGAGCAAGGCCGTCAATTATCAGGCCCCCCCCACTCTAATACCCAGCATTCCACAAAGTTCTTATCCCAAGCTGTTCGACAGATTCCCCTATCTGGAAAAAGTGCCCTACATGAAAGGGAAACGTGCGAGCTGGCACGGTATGGTGGGTGATGTCGCCATATCCAGGGCCTATGTCTTTGATAAATACAAAAAGGACAATGAGCATTTTGTTGATCTTGCCTGGTGGGTTGAAACGATGGACAAGGACCTCATCCTGGAAGGCTTTGCCACGGTGAAACTACCCAAAAGAGGGTAGGCAATCGCTTTCCTGCCAAATCTTTCAGCGGGGACGCGCCAATATCCACCCCGTCGATCATGGCAGCAAAAAACGAACAATACAAAGAAAGAAGGGGAGCTCGATATGAAAGTGGCTTTGTACAAGGGAGTGCGGGATGTTGTTCTTGAAGATCGGCCCAAGCCTGTATCGTCGTCTGCCTGTGAGCCTTACCTTACTGCTCGAATGGACGCACTTCGATCTTTCCCGTGTAGGTGACGCCTGCCGAGGGAATGATGTCGCGGCCGTTCACCAGCACCTTGCCGTTGACCGCGCCTCCATCGCTTACCGTCAGGCTTTCGAGCAGCGAGGGGCCCGTCACGACCCACCTGGCGCCCTTGCCGACTCTCAGGCGAACGCCGTAGAAGGTGTCCCACTTGTCGTTCTGGACCCACTTGCAGTCCTTTTTGTCGAAGGCCGTCCATAGCTTGTTCCAGTCGTCCACGCTGCCCGAGACTACAGCGCCTTTGAGCGTGGCGTCCTCCAGCGTCAGGTTCATGATGCGCTGGTAGTCCATGTGCCTGACGTCGCCCTCGACGCTCATGTTCTCGATCGAGATGTCGAGAGGCTTGATCTCGGCGCCGTCGCTCTCGTTGTGCAGGAAGTTGCCCATGCTGTCGCTGTTGAGCACGGTAAGAATGGCGACGTTCGAAAAGGACTCGATCCTGGCGTTGACGAACCTGACCGTGGCGGTGGTGCTCTTGATCAGCAGCGCGGCCCCGTTGGTGTAGTCGATGTAAGCCTGGGTAGCCTTGCTGATGTGCTCGGCGTAATTCCGCGTGCTCTTCAGGCTGGGGTCGGTCCGGAGCGTGCTGTTGATGACCGTAAGGAAGCCGTGATCGGCGGCGGCCTTGCCCTGGCCCATCATGTCGGGCGCATGGATCATCACCGCGTTGCGCCCGCCGGTGACCACCGAGCCTTCGCCGGTCTTTTTCCCCAGGTCGTATTGAACGACGTCGGCCGGAGCCGAAGCGCCGTCGACGACGGTGATTTCGCCGCTCTTCGAGATGATGGCGCCGATCTCGGCCGAGGTCAGCTTGCTGCCGTAGAGATGAACGCGGCAGTTAAAGTCGGCATAGGTGCCGTAGCCGCCGTGCTGCGCTACCGCGCTCGTGTTGTAGGCGTACAGATCCACGCTGCCGCAGGCGTCGGTGGAGAGCGAGGCCCAGCCCTCGGTAGTCACCGTGGAGTTGAAGTAGTAGGTCTTGCTGTTGCCGCCCGACATATTGGCGCGCGCGGTGCCGTAGATCAGCAGGGCGTTGTTCGAGAAGGGCTCCGCAATCCTAGACGTGTATTGATTGGGGCCCGTCTGCGTGACCGTGGAGTCGTTGACGATCAGCCTGGAGGCTCCGCTGTTGTTGGTTACATAGCGGCCCGCCTGGCCGCCGGCGCCATCTGAGGTCAGGTCGGAGTGATTCAGGTAAACTGTTGCCCCGCCATCGACGGTTAGCGCCGTGCCTGGGTTGCTGGTCGATTCCTTCGTCACCCCCAAGTGAATCCTGGCGTTGTCGACGGTTGCGATCGACTTCTCGCCGCTCACAACGATTCCGTTGACTGCGTAGTCGTCGGTCGAGAAGTTGAAACCCGAGATCTTCAAGCCTTTGGCGTCGCTCGTCACGTCCGCCTTGTACTGGCCCGGAGTGTATTCCTTGGCCGTGTTCTCCGCGCCGTTTGCGATGTAGATCGCGGCTTTGCTGGGCGCGCCGAACATGCCCGGAGGCCCGCCGGGGCCTCCGGGGCCACCCGGCCCTCCAGGTCCACCCGGACCACCAGGGCCTCCTGGACCGCCCGGCATGGGGGCAGGTCCTCCAGGCCCACCGTCCGGTCCGCCAGGAGGCGTATTCTGCTGCGCGCTTACGGCTGTTAATGCGGTGAAGAGCAAGAGCGGCAATGCAAGCGCAAGGAACGCTCGCGCTGAAATCCTGGGAAACGACTTGTTCATCGGAAAAGTGTTCCTTTCCCCTCCTGCAGGGCTCTGTGCACACCCGGCGCTTGGTGGGGCTGTCAGTGAGGCTTGTGTCGAATTATGTCAGTTTGAAGTAGCGCTTGTGTTTGTTTTGGCGCAGTCCCGGGGAGTGAATTTTTGGATAAACGATATCTGTAGTTTGGATGGTGCCGTATGAACACACACGCAGTACTGGGCTTCGCAGATCGGAAAGGATTGCTCTTACATGGTCCGACCTAAACATCAGCGTGATGGAAGTCAATGTTCTGAGGTCTTGCGTACGGAACCGGATCGGGAAGACGAAGACCGAATCGTCTTGCCGCCCTGTCCCACTCCATCAACTTGTGCTCAACGCGCTCCTCGAGTGGCGTGCGAAATCGCCCTATTCGACCGATTTGGATTTCTTGTTTCCCTCAGTTCGATTTAAAGGGAATAAGCCCCTCAGTCCGGACAGCATCCTGGAGAAGAGCGTTCGTCCCGCATTGGCACGGATCGGAGTTGTCGGAAGACATATCGGCTGGCACAGTTTTCGTCACTCCCTTGCGACCAACCTGAGATCGCTCGGCGTCGAAATCAAGGTCGCACAGGAATTGATGCGACATTCCAGCTGCCGCATGACGCTTGATATCTACACCCGCTTGGTCGATCAGCAAAAGCGCGAAGCGAGCCTGAAAGTCGTTGAATTGATGCTGCCGCTGGAAGTGCAAAAACTTCAGCACCCTTCCGCACCCCCGCAGGAGTCGGCAGAAAATCGCAGTGCCGGCAAGTCTCTGTCAATGAAAGGTTTATTGGTGGACCTGGTCGGGATCGAACCGACGACCTCTTCCATGCCATCAGGTTCTAATGGTTTCAACAACTTACAAGAGTTTCGGGAACTGCCAAGCACCTCTAAGTACCTAAAAAACGTTCAACTCGAAAAGAAGTTGGGTTGGATCTTGGGTTCAAGAGCCGAGCTGCTTCGTGCGTGGAAAGTTCGGTCTTTTTGACTGGAAAAGGTCCAGACAACCATCAGCAACTGGTTACGTAATAGCCGCCAAAAAACTGTGAAGCCGACAGCGCGACGTCGCTTGGAGATTACGGCCCCCCACACCCAAAATCGACAGTTTTAGTCCCGGGCAGGAGGATCAACGACCGGTGGCTGTAACTTGTTGATCCTATGGAGGGAGTTTTGAGTAGAGAACCTGGTCCCGAACCAGATTCAGCTCCTTATTGAAATCTGTTGAAATCGCGTGTCTTTAACTGTTTTATATTGAATGATTTGCAGCCTCGCTGTTGAAAACTATTGTTCCGCGTTGTTCTTGGAGGCTTTGACCGCCACAATTTCGACTACATCCGAAAGGTATGTTTCGATTCACAATTCCGCCCAAAACGAACCCACGGGTCTCAAATTCAAGATGGGGCCGTTATTTCCATCCGTCGGCAGGCCCAAATTCAAATTCTCTCCGTCCGGTCCAGGCCAATGCCAAAAAATCACATCAGCGACGAGGCGATATCGCACTGAGCGGGTGCTAGTTTCCTCGGAGCGGATAATGCTCGACGGATCAAGATCTAGACCCTCTTCGTCGAATAACTTTTGCAGGGTGTCTCGAATCCGTTTTATCTGCTGTTTCACTGCCGTACGGCTAGTGTGAGCCGCTCTCACATGATGACCCGGTGCATTCGTCCCGTGCTGGACGACGAATGGGTCTAGCTGCATTTGCGCCGCGATACGCCACGCATCCTGAGCGATCCACCGATGACGCGCAAGAAAATCAGCGACGATCAAGTGGGTCGGTGACAACGGAATCCGAAATCTCCGCCCGCCATAAATCAGGATAATTGCGATGACCTCCTCACCCGGTGTGCATCCTCCCGGCATTTCAGAGTAGTCGTGAATGATGATGAGCCCTATTTTTTCAGATTTGCAGTGCGTCATATTTGACCTCCTATTCGTGAATCAAATGCTAGAGTTCCATTTTGAAGCTGGTCATATTCCGCGCAATCGCTGTGCCGCACCGGTCTTGGGCGACCAACACCACACTTCCCCCGCACTATCAATCACGTACGTGTAATTCGAATTACCGACCTGTTTGTGCAGTATTGTCCCCCGCATCGATGAGGAGAGTGCGCCCGCGCTTCCATCGTGCTCGGCATCGGGAACTTCACTACGAAGCGTTTGCGGAGCGGCTTCAGCCGCTTCGCCTAGCTGTGCGGTTAAGGCTGGGTCGGGCGGGATGTCGGGGTTTATGAGAAGGTTCGCGTCACAGATTGGCAGGGTTACGGCAGAATTGGGTGAACTTGACCATTGAGCGGTGTTATGGATAATGAAAGCGTTCCCTACTACAGCACTATTTGGGATAGTGGTGATGCGGGTGGTGTCCATACTGGTGCCTCCAGTGTGGGTACCGGCCGCAGTTTATCGCGGTACCCCCTAGACGGTTGCAGCCGTCTAGGGGATATTCTTGGTGTGCCGAGCATGTTTAGCAGCTTTGGGGTGCAAGTCCCCTTCACATCCTGATGGAGGAGAAGTGATAGCGAAGCGCCAGGGCATCGCCGCGAGGCGCGGCCTGAAAGCAGCGTGGAGCAAAGACGCGAGCCGATGGACAAGAACCGGATATGAGGCATACGGCGCCGGACGAGCGGGCCAATGACCGCGAAGTCCATATCCATCAAGGGCGCTGGTTGTAAATTCGGCGGTTGCGCGTTGAAGGCGGTTGAACTTACCTCGGGAGGTCTGTCGCATGTCCCGGAATCGGGACTGAGGGTGGAGCAATCCGCACTGACCGTGCGGCAGAAGTCAGCAGCGGGCATAGTAGTCGCGCAAGCGGCGAAGGCCCAAACGGAAGGAAGCGGCAAGTAGGCGGCGCGACTCGATGAGCGGCAAGCGGCAGAATAACCAGCTTCGGCTGGCCTTTGGCGAGGAGGGGCGGAGTGAAGCTCCAAAGGCTCCTGGCGAAGGGTCCGAAACGCACACGGCGAAGCGCATGAACGAAAGCCCGGCTAAGAACCATGAACAACTGATGGAAGAGGTCTGCGGGCGGGAGAACTGCTTGCAGGCCTTGAAGCGAGTGAAGTCCAACAAGGGCAGTCCGGGCATCGACGGCATGACGGTGGATGCGCTGACTGTTTACTTGAAGGAGCACTGGCCAGCCATCCGCGAGCAACTTCTTGCAGGGACTTATAAGCCGTATCCAGTGAAGCGGGTAGAGATACCCAAGCCGGACGGAGGGGTGCGTCAGCTGGGCATCCCGACGGTGCTGGACCGCATGGTGCAGCAGGCGGTGATGCAGGTCTTGCAAGGTAGGTGGGATGCGGAGTTTTCCGAACACAGTCACGGGTTCCGGCCCGGACGCTCGGCGCATCAGGCGGTAGCCAAGGCACAGAAGTACATAGCCGAAGGCCGCCGCTGGGTGGTTGATCTCGACCTGGAAAAGTTCTTCGACCGGGTCAACCACGACAAGCTGATGGCAGCCGTAGCGCGGCGGGTCGTGGATAAGAGGATGCTCAAGTTGATCCGGGCGTTCCTCACCGCGGGGGTGATGAAAAACGGGCTGGTGAGTCCGGTGGATGAAGGTACGCCGCAAGGCGGTCCTTTATCGCCGCTGTTATCGAACCTCGTGCTCGACGAACTTGATCGGGAACTGGAGCGGCGCAAACACTGCTTCGTGCGGTATGCGGACGACTGTAACATCTACGTGCGCAGCCGGCGGGCAGGGGAGCGTGTGAAGCGGAGCATCACCGACTTCATCACGCGGCGGCTCAAGCTCAAGGTCAATGAACAGAAGAGCGCGGTAGCTCGACCGGTGGAGCGCAAGTTCCTCGGCTTCAGCTTCACCCTACGAGAAGCCAAACGGCGTATCTCCGCCAAGGCCATCGTGCGGTTCAAGCAGAAGGTGCGGGAGCTTACGAGCCGGACGCGGGGTATCAGCATCGAGCAGATGACGAAGGAACTGGCCAGCTACTTGCGTGGTTGGAAGGGGTACTTCGGCTTCTGCGAGACGCCCTCAGTGCTGGGAAATCTGGATCAATGGACGCGGCGAAGGCTGCGAACCGTGATCTGGAAGCAATGGAAACGCGGCAAGGTGCGGTTCGCCAAACTGTGTGCGTCAGGCGTGAACAAGGATCTGGCCGCTAAAACGGCCGGAAGTGCTCATGGCCCATGGCATATAGCGAACAGCCGCGCCCTGAGCTATGCGTTGCCCATCGCCTACTTCGACGCGCTTGGAGTTCCACGGTTGTTCACCGGTCCTTAGCTCATTCTTTCCGAACCGCCGGATGCGGACCCGCATGTCCGGTGGTGTGGCAGGGGAGAGCAGGCGACTGCTCCCCCTATGCCGATTATAGTATTAAGAATATTAGAATGAACACAGTTTGAGTGAAAGCTGAAGTCTGAATTCTGCCTGATGCGTATCTGAATTCCTGAAAGAGGTCTGAATCATGCCTGGCGGGGTGGTTGATCCAATCGACGGCAAAGATCTAACCTTTGAACCAACGCAAGGTTGCGTATATTACCAGGGCCACCGTATTCCCCTTTCGGGAAAACCCCTTGAGGTACTGCGGTGCATCCATGCACGTCATCCTGACTTTGTAACCAACGAAGCGCTACGCATGGGCGTTTGGCGCACGCTAGATCGGGATCCAAACCTTCCCCAGCAGAGTGTATCAAAGCTAAACCGTCTTTTGCCGGAGTTCGGCCTCTATGTCGAAGGTGAGCGCGATATTGGATACCGACTTGCGCGAGCTGGTATGCGACGTCGGCTCGGAACTCGACTTCGAATACTTCGTGAGCCGAAGATTCCGGCAGTGCTGAGTGATTCCAACGAAGAGGCTGCTTACCCAAGCAAGATAACGGTGTTCAGGACATGGGAACAGGCTCAAGACTTGGTGTCCAAAGCGCAGCGGACGGTCGTCATAATCGACGGCTTTTTTAGTGAACATTGCGAACTCGATCTATGCGTAGCGAAAGCAATAGAAGCAAGAAAGAAAATGACCGAAAACGCCGCTCAGGGACCGAATGGCAAGAAGCTTGAAATAAGGGTATATATGACAAGCCCCGACACGGCCTATGGCGCTCAACGCGTAAGGGAAATGGAGAGACCCGACGAAAACAACGCGAAGTGCATCGGTCTGCTAAAACAGGATATCTCACTTGGCGAACGCGAAGACTACGGGAAGGAATTCAAACTCTACGTCAAGCGACTTGGGCACATCGCAAAGAAACGTCCGATTAAACTCAGAATTTACAAATACATTGCGACGCCTTCGACTCGAATGATTATCGTCGATGACCGGCACTTTGTTTTTGGTTGGTTTCCTCTTTGGGAGCAAAATCCAGGATACATTTGCATGCATTTGGAAGATCGCGGTCTCCAGGGGGCAGATTTGGAAGTAGTGGGTAAACTTAGAGATCAAGTCAAAAACTTTCACGCGATCAGCCGATTGATCTTTCCCAACCGTCGGAGAGTTCGGAAGAAAACCGGGTAACCCTAGACAGTTCTTGGCTCTATCGCGGCGTGTTTCTTTACCTCTGTCACGCGATTCTTTTCATCCACGAATACCACCACGGGGTTGAGGTCCTTCAATTCATTCGGTTCGAGCCATGCTTCGGCAAGGATAATGATCTTGTCTCCCGGCTGGAAATGTCTGGCTGGTGGACCATTGAGGCAAACGTCTCCTCTGCCGCGCTCTCCAGCTACGGCATAGGTCTCCCAGAAGACGCCGTTTGATACATTCGTAATATTCAAATATTGAAACGGCTTGATACCGCTCGCATCCAACAAGTCTTCATCGATTGTGATCGAGCCGACATAACTCAAATCGGCCTCGGTTACGGTTGCGCGATGGATCTTTGCCATACAGGCTCGGATGAGCATACCTGTTCTCCCTTATCCATTGAATCTTTCGCATACCGCGTCGCTGCCTTGACGAACAGGGCCAAGTCTCCGTCTCCGCATAAGAAGCATCAAGGCAACGGCTGCATTCACAAGAACCAACGTCGCCGGATATAGCCACGTCGTCACCGAATACGACTTCAAAGCACAAATGGCGGGAACGAACTTGACGCTATTCAGTGCAAAAGAACTGACGCTATCATTGTACGGCTTGAACCACCCCTTCTTCACCGTGGGCCCGTAGCCAACGACATCCATCGCAGTGGCCAAGATCGCAGACGAGACGAGGTTTCGTGCCGAGAGATAATATGCGAGCAGAAGGAATCCCGTTCCGAGGGATAGCCAATCGAACAACGAGAATCGCCACCGATGCCTGAAGAGGCTCAGCAGACCGATAAGAATGCACGCGGCAGCAGTGAGGCCAGAAACCCAACTTCCCGCTCCTCCTCCTGTTGTGGCTTGGACAACAAACGCGACCCCGGTCACAATGCCCCAGAGGAGCCAAGAAAAGGGGTGTGGCTGGGCACCCTCAGCCTTGGATGCCTGCCATAAGTAGACGCCGTATGCCGCGATGGCAATAGCGATGGAGACCATGCCCATTATGAACTTGAATTCCATTGCCACCATGATCTGATCATAGGAGATGATCTCCCCCCCATCGAGTTCAGGGCAATTTGACGAACTCGGGAACGCCGCGCAGCGCAGAATAGCGTACCAAAGCAGCGCCAGCCCTCGCGAAATATGCCGTCCAGAAATCATGCAGACTCCGCCAGTAGGCAACCGACTCACCTGCGCCATCAACGCCTTCGGCGTAGACATCCACGCCGCCCAGGTCAGCAAGCAACTTGGCGTTCGCCACCTTCTGCATCGCCACAGTCGTTTGCACGGTGGATTGGCGTTCTAAATTGAGAGCACGAGTCGCCTGCTTCATGTCGGACAGCATAATGAGAACCTTTCGGCGGCTGCCGGCCGATTCGTGGAACACTTCCGCCGCGACAATCAGAGCCCCTAATATATCGGTCTGGGCGTAGCACGGCGCAAGCCGTGCGGAACGTTCCTTGCCATGCCCGTAAGAGAGCCGCGTGACCCTTGGCAAGGCGCTCGTTGAAATAGCCGGGATCGCTTGAGAGCTCGCCGGAAAGGATGATGTAGGGACTCGCGAAGCTGTCATCCGTAATGCCAATGACGTTGACCCTTGCCCCGGCGGGCAACGTAGCCAGAATTGTGGTGACGCCTTGGATATTCTTTTGGAATTCCGCTTTGCCGTCGCGGTTTTTCGCTGCCACCGATTGGGATAAGTCGGGAAGGATAACAACATCGAGTTGGTCACTTCCCTGTGGCTGACCGTGCGCTACAACGCCGACGGCAAGCGTGACAAGCAAGAGTTTCTGTAGTGCCCCGCGTCTTACGCCGTTGATAAGCGAACGGTAAAAGTCCCTCCAGAATTCGTGTTCAAATGCCGCGCCCGCTTGTTCGAGCGCCCATACTTCGTGCCCATGGGCGATCATGCGTTCTCGCACCGTGTCGAGTTCGCGTCGAAGCGCCACGGGGTCCTCACCTGAACCCAACGACCATTGCCCGGCCTCATGGAATGCAATCCCCGCCCCAACCTCGATTGCAAATGCCAGGAGTGCCATCACAAGCCGCAGAAGACCGAGCGTACGGTCATAAAATGTGTTTTCCGCCGGGGGCGGCGCAGGATCGTCAGCGCTTTGAATGACCGCTGTAGGAGTGCTGTTCACCTGTTGCGCGAGGAGGTCCCCGCGAATCTCCGCAAGGAGCACACCGCTCGCGACGGCAACGACGACGGCAACGGTCACGAGCACGTTCACGAGGCGCGGGCTCGCCCACCGTTCGAGGAAGCGATCCACGAGAAACGGTGTCAGAATTGAGATGCCGATGCAATAGACCCAGCCTTTCCAGCCGAGCCGGAAGGGGTCGAACGCGATCACGGAAAAGACGAATCCGGCGACGGTGAGAATCGCGGCAATCACGTAGCGGATCACAGCCTTCCGTTTCCGCATCCGGAATTCTCCGGGCGGTGGAGCATGGTAAATGCGGTGTTCGAGGTTCCGTGCCTGCTCCTGGAGCTGGGCGACCCGTGCGCGCAGCGCAAGGACTGCGGGCCGATTTACTGTTTCGATCCGCTGGCGTTCTGACGTGCAATAACCGGCGCTGTGGCGCTCAACGTGGCCCGCCACTTCCGTTCCAAATGTGCTGCCCACGCCATCTTGATCCTGAGTGTTGCTCATTGTGTTCCTCCTTGAAGTACACCCCGCCCCGGTCGTGACGGGGGTATCACTCCTCTTCCCTCTTCTTCCGTGGCTGACGCCGTTCCCTTCGCAGCCGCCACACGCTGAACGCGATCACAGCAACTACGGCTTTCTGCCACAGGGACATGCTCGACCAGAGGCCGACAAAAACGGAAACAAGGAGGATCATGACGATCATGATGCCCACGATGGCTCCGCAATACTTCAGGGTATCCGCAGGCTTTACAAAACCGACGATGGTCCCCAATGCGGTCATGATGATCGCGATCATTGCCAGCGATCCCAAGATTGACATGCATCCGTGAATAAAATCCGCTCCGTACATAAGGCTGTCTCCGCTGGGAATCGGCATAGGGGGAGCAGTCGCCTGCTCTCCCCTGCCACACCACCGGACATGCGGGTCCGCATCCGGCGGTTCGGAAAGAATGAGCTAAGGACCGGTGAACAACCGTGGAACTCCAAGCGCGTCGAAGTAGGCGATGGGCAACGCATAGCTCAGGGCGCGGCTGTTCGCTATATGCCATGGGCCATGAGCACTTCCGGCCGTTTTAGCGGCCAGATCCTTGTTCACGCCTGACGCACACAGTTTGGCGAACCGCACCTTGCCGCGTTTCCATTGCTTCCAGATCACGGTTCGCAGCCTTCGCCGCGTCCATTGATCCAGATTTCCCAGCACTGAGGGCGTCTCGCAGAAGCCGAAGTACCCCTTCCAACCACGCAAGTAGCTGGCCAGTTCCTTCGTCATCTGCTCGATGCTGATACCCCGCGTCCGGCTCGTAAGCTCCCGCACCTTCTGCTTGAACCGCACGATGGCCTTGGCGGAGATACGCCGTTTGGCTTCTCGTAGGGTGAAGCTGAAGCCGAGGAACTTGCGCTCCACCGGTCGAGCTACCGCGCTCTTCTGTTCATTGACCTTGAGCTTGAGCCGCCGCGTGATGAAGTCGGTGATGCTCCGCTTCACACGCTCCCCTGCCCGCCGGCTGCGCACGTAGATGTTACAGTCGTCCGCATACCGCACGAAGCAGTGTTTGCGCCGCTCCAGTTCCCGATCAAGTTCGTCGAGCACGAGGTTCGATAACAGCGGCGATAAAGGACCGCCTTGCGGCGTACCTTCATCCACCGGACTCACCAGCCCGTTTTTCATCACCCCCGCGGTGAGGAACGCCCGGATCAACTTGAGCATCCTCTTATCCACGACCCGCCGCGCTACGGCTGCCATCAGCTTGTCGTGGTTGACCCGGTCGAAGAACTTTTCCAGGTCGAGATCAACCACCCAGCGGCGGCCTTCGGCTATGTACTTCTGTGCCTTGGCTACCGCCTGATGCGCCGAGCGTCCGGGCCGGAACCCGTGACTGTGTTCGGAAAACTCCGCATCCCACCTACCTTGCAAGACCTGCATCACCGCCTGCTGCACCATGCGGTCCAGCACCGTCGGGATGCCCAGCTGACGCACCCCTCCGTCCGGCTTGGGTATCTCTACCCGCTTCACTGGATACGGCTTATAAGTCCCTGCAAGAAGTTGCTCGCGGATGGCTGGCCAGTGCTCCTTCAAGTAAACAGTCAGCGCATCCACCGTCATGCCGTCGATGCCCGGACTGCCCTTGTTGGACTTCACTCGCTTCAAGGCCTGCAAGCAGTTCTCCCGCCCGCAGACCTCTTCCATCAGTTGTTCATGGTTCTTAGCCGGGCTTTCGTTCATGCGCTTCGCCGTGTGCGTTTCGGACCCTTCGCCAGGAGCCTTTGGAGCTTCACTCCGCCCCTCCTCGCCAAAGGCCAGCCGAAGCTGGTTATTCTGCCGCTTGCCGCTCATCGAGTCGCGCCGCCTACTTGCCGCTTCCTTCCGTTTGGGCCTTCGCCGCTTGCGCGACTACTATGCCCGCTGCTGACTTCTGCCGCACGGTCAGTGCGGATTGCTCCACCCTCAGTCCCGATTCCGGGACATGCGACAGACCTCCCGAGGTAAGTTCAACCGCCTTCAACGCGCAACCGCCGAATTTACAACCAGCGCCCTTGATGGATATGGACTTCGCGGTCATTGGCCCGCTCGTCCGGCGCCGTATGCCTCATATCCGGTTCTTGTCCATCGGCTCGCGTCTTTGCTCCACGCTGCTTTCAGGCCGCGCCTCGCGGCGATGCCCTGGCGCTTCGCTATCACTTCTCCTCCATCAGGATGTGAAGGGGACTTGCACCCCAAAGCTGCTAAACATGCTCGGCACACCAAAAACGGAGCCTTCGTGGGAAGGCTCCGGTGATAAAGAGCTATGTTGACTCCAGGACTTTCTTGGCCTGGAGCAGTTTGGTGAGCATGGACTTCTCGGCGTCGAGTTACACTTGCAGCTCGGCGACCTTTTTCTCCTGCTTGCCGATCTGTTCGAGGACGACTTCAACCGGCGTCTTCGGTATCCACGGTTTGCGTCCGCCTTCGGCCGCTGTGGCGGAAGGCTTCTGCGCTTGGTCGGTTTTCTTTTCCGGGGTCATACATCTCTCCTCTGAAACTTCGGTATGGGCTGCAATCCCGAGGACCGCCGCACGGTTCTGCGGCACGTTCTGCAGGATTGCGCGTCGTTGGTGGTGTGGGCGCGGTGCTGCTCAAGGGTGATGAGCGACACGCCCGGCTTAAGGTGCGGGTTCCACTTCTCGCGAAAGCGCGTTGCTTCCCCGGGAATTTGGTTGTGCGCGAAGACGCGGTAAACGCCCTCGGTCGCATCGAGAAGGATAGTGAGCAGGAACGATGGTCTCGTCACTGCGCGCTTCCCTCCACACGCGGCAGCGCAAAGCAGTCTCGGAGGAGGAGCATGAGACTGCGCATCTTCGCGATGTCCGCCTCTGCGCCATCGAGCGCGCCGATGACGGCGCGGTCCTCGTGGCGGCTCAGGTGGTCAGTAACATCACCGAACCGTCCGAGCAGTTGATGGTTCAGGGTGTCAGCGTTCCGGAAGAGCACCTCCCGGATCGCAACGATGGGTGTCTGTGGTTCGTTCATCGGGATTCTCCCTTTCTTGTTCCGCTTGCTCTTTCGCAGCGTTCCGCTCCGCTGCAACCCAGCGTTCGAGCTTCTCGATCGCTGCACGCTTGGCCGGTAGCTCGACGTGCGTATAGATCGAGTTCACCTCTTCGCCGCTTGAATGGCCCATGAGCGCCTTCCGAATCTCCTGCTGCACCCCGGCTTCGAGCAGCCGGGTATTGAATGCGTGGCGCAGATCATGAAATCGGAAATAGCGCACACCGGCCCGTCGCAATGCTCCTTTCCACGCCGTCTTGATCCTGCTGATCGGCTGTTTGTCGAACGTGAAGATGATGCCCTCGGCTTCGCGCCGAGCCGCGAGGTCCGCGAGGAACCGCTCCGTGAGCGGAATCTCGCGCGCCTCGCCGCCCGCCGTTTTCGAGTGCGTGACGTAGAGAATCCGCCGCGTGAAATCCACGTGCTCCCACCGTTCCGCGAGAATCTCTCCCCGACGCATCCCGGAGTCGAGTGCGGCGATGATGATCGAGCGCAAGTGCGGCGCGGCGGCGGCGAGGAGCTTGTCCTCTTCCGTAACCGTGAGCATCAAGCGCGGCTTGCGGCGCTCGCGCACCATGAGCACGCGGCTCAGCGGATTCGCGAGCAGGATGCCCTCATCCACCGCCCAAAAGAGCATGTGGCGTAGGGCTTCGAGATCGCGGTTGATCGTCGTGTCCGAGAGATTTTTCTTCACCTTGTGCCGGTATGCCCGGTACTCTCTCGCACCCGCCTTCGTGATGCGGCCGATCTGCGTGTTGCCCCAGTACGGCAGCAAGAGCTTCAGTCGGTCGATGTGGTAAGGCCGGGGAGAACCGTCAGCGAGGAATAGTGCTGCAAGTTCACTGAATGTCATCTCCGGCTTTGGTTCCACGACGCCCATGCGCGCCTGGTTCAACTCCTCCTTGAAGCGCTGGTCAATGCGTTCCGCCGTCCTGCGATTTGCCGTTCCCGTGGATTTCGCGTGCCGGATGCCGTCAACCCAGACGTAGCTCCAGATACACGTTGCCCCGCTTGAAGAGTGCCAACGGGTCTCACCTCCTTCCTGTATTTGGTTTTCAAGAATCCAAGCCACCACTTGATTCCGGTAGAACGTGATCTTCCCGGTCTTGCCGATCCGGAAATGCGGCAAGCCCGACGGCAGATACCGCTGCCGTACGGTCCACACCGAGCAGCCAAGCAACCGGGCCACCTCGGTGATCGCGAGCGGTTCTCCCAAAACGTCCGGTGCCGTGCTCATTGCGCACCTCGCACCCTCGGGCAATGCTGCGGGCAGCACTGCCCGAGGGGAGATTGAAAGAAGCCCAACCCATGCAAGCGTTTCGCGGTGAATCATGAAACGTGATAACTCCGCTCTTCCGCATTGCATCCGCTCCCCACCCTTCTGCTATCGATCCTCACGGCGTCCTCCTTTGCCCAGGGATCTCCGCACGAGCCGCTTGAACCAGTCAGGCAGCATCGTCCAGAGAATGAAGAGGGCGCAGAGGAGCAGCCCCAACGCCATGAGCGCATTACCTGTCTGCGGCGTCGTAACCATTCCGTAAACGAAACTCAGAACCACATACACGATCAGCAACCCCACCATCACCCGGGCGAGAAACTCCAACGCCCGCCACACGAAGGAAACCTTCGGCTGCGGCATTGAAAGCTCCCGACTTCCGCACTGCGAGCAGACTTCGGCGAAGCGCGGATTCTCGTGCCGCCGGGGGCAGAGCTTCACGTCGTAGGTCCGACCGCAGAACTGGCAATAGCGCGGCTCCCCTGCCGTCATCCGTCCGCATTCGTAGCAGTACTTCATGGGCGTTCCTCGATAAGGTGCTGTGGGTGCTTCGCCCGTGGGCCGATACCACACGGGAGCGAAGAATCCTTGATCACGAACTGCTTCGAGCGTTGCGAACCAGAAGATCTTTTGCGTGACCGCCCCGACCGTCTTCCGGAGCGAATGCATCCGGCGCTCGAGAGTTCGCGAGGACGAGCACCCGGAAGCGATTCAGGCCGAACTGCCGTTCGAATTCTCCGGAGAGCGCCAGTTGCAAATAGTGCTTGGGCTTTTCCTTCCATACGGGCCCCCGTTCGTGTCCGAGATCGACTTCGAGAAATGCCGCGAGCGTCTCCTGTCGGAGTTGCAAGCTCGACATACCCGTCGGGGATCAAGCGGAGTTCTTCGGTGATCGGCTCATGAAACGCGAGCCAGCGGCGAAAGCTGACGCCCGCGACGGGAATGGCTCCGAACTTCAGCGCGCAGTAGACGTCGTTGATTGCCAACTGGTGCTCAACGAAGAAATCCGCAACGAGCGTTTCGTTCTGCCGCCGGCGCGGGCCACGGAGCGGTACTCCGGCAAGCTGCGCGCCTTTCTCCGAAAGCGCGTACAGGGCTTTCCCGCCGCTCAAGGAAGAAACGCCGCAGCAGCCCGGCGCGGGTGAGCGCCAGCAGGCGGGCATTCGCGCGGGTCGTCGAGCCGAATCCGGCGACGATCTTTGCCTGCTCGCGGTCAACGACCCGCATGACCGCCAACTCGTCAATGCAGCTGTCAGTCGCGCTGCTGCACCACGAGCCCTCCCTTTTTGTTATTCCCAGTCATGGAGTGCCTCGCTTGTGGTTTGCGTGTACTGCTTCTGCCGTTCCGCGATGTCGCGCTCGATGTGGGCGCGCACGCGGCTCTGCACGTACCGGGTCCGGCTCACGAGGTCGGTGTAATCGACCTTCGGCTCGACGACCGTCGGCACGACAATCTCGGCCCAACGATCCGACGAGCTCTTGACGATGGCGTGGCGTGCGGGCAGGTTCTTCAACCGCTCGGCCAGCGGCTTCCCGCCATCGAGCGCCTGGGCGATCTGCGCGGCATCGGCGCTCGAAAGCTGGAAGAAGACGTGCGTGCCGACGGCGAGGATGGCGGCGCGCATCTCCGCCGGATACTGGTCGAGGAACTGATTGGCGGAGACGAAGCCGACGCCGAACTTGCGCGCCTCCGAGAGCATCGTCTCGATGCCGCTTCCGTAGGCGACGAAGTTCTGAATCTCGTCGCAGTAGACGGTGAAGAGCGACCGCTTCGTCCGGGAGAACAACGCGTTCTTGAGCATCGTGAGGATGAGGCTCCCCAAGGTGAGCGCGTGTTCGCCCAGCCTTCCCTTCTCAAGGTTCACGATGACCCAGGCACCGTCATCCATCGCTTCGCGGAGCGAGAAGGTCGATTGCGTCTGTCCCACGATGTGGCGGAAACGCGGATCGGCGGTGAAGGCCGATGTCTTGTTGAGGATCGGCTCCCGCATCACGGCGCGCATCGCGTCGCTCAGCTGGATCGAAGCGGAGTTCGAAGTATTGCCGGACTTCGGCATTCGGACACCTTCTTCAGGCACGCCGCGCGGAATCCCGTATGCGTCAAGAGGAGCGACAGTTCGAGGAGCGTGAGGCCGTTCGCCGCGAGGACGTAGAGCGAATTCCGCAGGAGTTCATCCGTGCGAGCGCCGAAATGGTCCAGTGCCCAGCGTTCACGGAGAATCTGGGAGAATTCCGCGACGCGGACAAAATCGTCCGCACCCTCCAGTGGATTGAAGCCCACCGACATTTCCCGGTCGCCGGGCGAGACGACGATCAGTTTGTCGCTCAGGTGGCGATGTTCCGCCCGCTCGCGCGCATTGATCGTCCGCAGAATGAACGGAGTCAATTCGCCGTGGATGTCGAGCACCAGGAATCCGCGTCCTGCCGCGATGTCCTGCTGGCATGAGATATCGCAAGAGCGAACTCTTGCCGGTGCCGGTCTTTCCGAGGACCGCGACGTGCATTCGTGCGGCGCGTGTTGCTGAGCGATCTCGTGCCGATGCGTCGCGTGGCCGTCCGCAACCCGGAATCCGAGATCGAGTTCGCCGCCTTCCTTCCGTGCTCCGCGTCCCCGGCCTTGGAGGCGGTTCCAGAGTCCAACGATGAGTTGTTCGAGGAACTGTTCCATAGTGTGAAGCAGTGTGGGTGATCCCGTGACAAAAACGGAAACAACGCACAGGGCGATGGGGCACAACAACATGAGGAGCACGGCAGTGCCGGGCTCCTCTCTCGTCAGAGCGAACATGCGGGATGATCTATGGCGTGAAGTTCGTGATGAACACTTCGCCGTACCGGCGGCCGGATTTCTTCTGGGCGGTGTATGGCGTCTCAATGCGCTTTATATGAAACTCCCGGAAGATCGTGCGCACCTCGGGAACGTCATTCAGCGACAAGACGAACTTGCCGTGCAACCCTCCAAGGCGCTCGGCGAGTTTCTCAAAATCTTCCGTCTCGAAGTTGTAGCGGTACAGCTTCCGACCGAAATACGGCGGGTCCAGATAGAAAAGCGTCGTGGGCCGGTCGTAGCGCTTCAGCACCTCCTCATACGGCAGGCATTCAAGCTGGACGCGCGCCAATCGCTTATGTGCGTTTTCAATGAGCTCGGGAAGGCGTCTCGGGATTGAATCCCGGAGGCTGGACCACGTGCCAATGGTAGTTGGGGTGGCGGATGAGGCCCGCGAAGGAGCCTTTCAGGAGATACATGTACCGCGCCGCTCGCTGGATGTCGGTGAGGGTCGCCGGATCGGTCGCCTTCAAGAGATCAAACCATTTGTCGGCTCACCACCCAGAAGCGGAAATACCGAATCAACTCCTCGTAATGCTCCTGGCAGACGCGGAAGAAATTCACGATCTCCCCGTCGAGGTCGTTCAATACCTCGACCTTCGACGGCTCCTTGTGAAAGAACACCTGCGCGCCCTCCCGCGAACGCTTCGACATACGTCGTGTGTTCCGGAAAGAGCGCAATCACCCGCTTGGCCAGCGTCCGTTTCCCGCCAATGTACGAGAGTGGTCCAATCATGTTCCTTGGGGATTGATGAGTGGGCCTTCCCTTGTTGCGCACTTCGACCGAGGCCCTGATCGAAGCGTACGGACATCTTATCGCTCATGCAGAAAATATCATAGACGGGAGATATTGCCGGAATGGACAAGATTTTGGTGCATCCCCATAGAAAGGGACCCCGCAGCATGGTGCTGTGGGGTCCCTCACCACTCCCATGGGTATGGATACCCATCGCCCCGGTTCGACTTTATGCCCGAAGCGTAACGTCATCCCGTTACTTACGTGTAAACTCCTGCGGCCGAAATCTCACGAAATTGTTTTGACATTCCGCAGAGTGCGCTATATGCTTCGTGCCAAGATTCATGGTGTCTCAATTTCCCTCGTGATTTTTGGTCTTCCTACAGGAGTCCATACGGCCCTTATTCCAATCGTGTGACCCCTTTTGAAAACCGCGAACCGCTGCTGGTAGGAGGTAAGTCATGCTACGGCGCAATGTCCTCGCGTTTGCACTCTTCTTTTCTTCCTTTTCGCCTTTCGCTTTGTCTCAGGGATCGCTATTGTTCAACTGGGCGCACAGTTGGGGTGGGGCCGGAACCGATGCCGGGAGTGCGGTTGCGACCGATTCAACTGGAGACGTTTATGTCGCTGGCTCGACGACCAGTTTTGGTGCTGGCGGGGAAGATGCCCTGCTTATGAAGTATGATGCGGGCGGGAGTCTGCTATGGACGAGAACCTGGGGCGGAGCCTCAACCGAGAACACCAATGCGGTAGCGGTTGGCCCGGACGGTGGCATTTACGTGACGGGAGGAACAAACAGCTTTGGCGCCGGTTGGTATGACGTTTTCTTGCTGAAATTCGACAGTTCCGGCAATCTCCTTTGGCAAAGAACATGGGGCGGCGCGAGCTACGACGCGGGCCACGACATCGGCTTCGACAATGCTGGCAATATTCTCGTGGCGGCAGAGAGCTACAGCTACGTCCCCTCAGGCGATTCTGCGGCAGCGGTCTTGAAATTCACGCCAAGTGGGGATCTCCTCTGGAGCCGCGTCTGGGCTTCCGGATTACCTGTCGTAACAGGCCCGGTTTACGATGGCGGGTATTCGCTCGATATTGATGGAAATGGGAACATTCTTCTTTCTGGTGTTACATGGGATTACAACTCCAGCCCGAATCATAATTCGATATTCGTCGTGAAATTTGATAGCTCTGGGAATCTTCTGTGGAACAGAGGTTGGGCCGGGCCCGGAGAGGACGAGGCGTGGGGTGCGAAAACCGTTCGCGCTGATTCAACGGGCAATGTTTACGTCGCTGGCAGGACGGCTCCCAGCCCATGCGCGGGCACCAACTGGGGAACCTGCAGGTTTGATGTACTGCTGCTCAAACTTGATGCAAACGGCAATTACGTTTCGTCCAGAACATGGGATTCCGGCACCGGTTACAATACTGCGGAAAGCTTCACTTTCGACACCAGCGGAAATCTCGTCGTCGCAGGTGCGAAGGATGAATTCGGCGCATCCGCTGCCGCATTGCTCCTCCAATACGATCCCACCGGAAATCTGCTTTTGAGCCAAACCTGGAGCGGAGCACCAGGTTCCAATGGCTCGGCGGTTACCCTTGGCTCGGCGGGCAATATCATCCTCGCCGGCTCCGCTTTGAACAATATTGGCTCTTGGCAGAACGCCAGCGGAGCATCCGGAACAGAGAACGGAACGCTCAGAACACAAGCCAGTCACGTGGCGTGGCCTGCGGTCGCTCTCGGTTCGCCTTCAGGGACAACGACGGACCCGTCTGGGGTGGTCGATCTTGGAGGCGGCGGGATGGACGTGCTGACCAGTTCGTTCTCTTTTGGCGTCTCCCCCGTGATCCCGCAACCGCCGGCCCCGCAAACCGGAAGTGGCCCGGCGACGAGTTCCACGAGCCAACAGGGATCGGTTGCCGAGCCCGTGAGCACCGGAAGCGGGAATTATCATTACGAACATGCGGATTTCACGGTCCCCGCTCGGGGCCTGCCGCTCACGTTTGAACGCTATTACAACTCCATCGATAGCTTCTCGGGCCCATTGGGCGTGAGCTGGAATCACGCGTACAACGTCCTGCTCGGCGAAACCGCCGCTGGCGTCGCAACCATCCGCTGGGGCGACGGACACGGCGAGACATACACCCTCACAGGCGGGGTCTATGTCCCGCAGGCCGGGGTATTCAACTCGCTCGTTGCGAACCCGGATAGCACGTTCACGCTGACCCTCAAGAACCAGACGCAATATGTATTCTCTTCGGCGGGCAAGCTCATCGAAATCCAGGACAAGAACGGGAACGCCGTCGATCTCACGTATGACGGGAGCGGGAACCTCACGACGATTGCCGCCGCCGGAGGTCGGAGCCTGACGCTTGCGTACGACACGCAGGGCCGTATCGTGAGCGTCACCGACCCAATAAGCCGCACGGAGACCTATTCCTACGACGGAGCCAACAATCTTGCAAGCACGACCGACCCCCTGGGCGGCGTGTCGACTTATGCTTACGACGCCAACCACCACGTGACGCAGATCACGCTGCCGAACGGGAATACCTTGCTCAAAAATGCCTGCGACACACAAGGGCGGGTGGTCTCCCAGACGAACGGGAACGGATTTACGTGGCAATTCGCGTACAACACGCTCGGTTCCGGTCAGACGACCATTACCGACGCGCGCGGCGCGGTTACCGTCCACACGTATGACACTTCCCTGCGGATAGTGAGTATCCTTGACGCGCTCGGTCATATCACGAGCTACGCCTACGACTCAAGCAACAACCGGACGAGCGTCACGAACCAGAACGGGAACACCACGAGCTTCGCATACGATGCGAATGGCAATCTTTTGGGCGTGACCGATCCGCTCGCGAACAAAACAACCTTCACCTACGACGCCTCGAACAATCTCGTCACGGCCGCCAATCCGAAGGGCAAGACGACGGCTTTCTCTTATGACGCGCACAGCAACCTGACCGGCATCCAGGATGCGCTCGGGGACAAGACCACCCTGACCTACGACTCCTCCGGCGAACTGACGGGCAGAACGGATGCCAAGGGGAATACCACGAGCTTTAGTTACGGTGGAGCAGGCGACCTCACGGGCATCACGGACGCGCTCGGAAAAGCCACCACTCTCGCGTACGACGGCGACGGACGGCTCGTCTCCGTGACAAACCCGAACTCCCACACTGCTACGTCCACGTACGATACACTTGGGCGCCTCACCAAGGTTACCGACCCGCTCGGGAATCAGACAGTTTTTGTGTACGATGCGGTAGGCAATCTGCTCTCGGTCACCGACGCAAATGGGCACGCGACAAGCTATGCCTACGACGCCGACAACAACTTGTCTACGGTGACGGACGCGTTGGGGCGTGTGACGAAGTACTCGTACGACCAGGACAACAACCGTGTCAAATTCACGAACGCTAAGGGCAATGCGACGAACTACCAATACGACGCACTCAATCGGCTCATCGGCACGGCCGATCCGCTCTCCTTTGCGACCGCTTACAGCTACGATCCTGTAGGCAACGTCCTGGCCGTGACCGATGCCAAGGGGCAGACGAATCGCTTTGCATATGACGCGCTGAACCGGCTGCTTTCGATCACATACGCCGACAGCAAAAACGTGGCCTACAGCTACGATGCGGACGGCAATCGTACAAGCATGACTGATTGGACAGGAATGACCTCCTACCAATACGACGCCTTGGACCGGCTCGCCTCCGTGGCCTTTCCAGGGAGCAAGACTGTTGCGTACAGCTACGATGCGAACGGCCGCAGAGTGTCTCTCACGTATCCCGATGGAAAAGTTGTTCAATATGGCTACGATGCCGACGAGCGGCTCTCGACCGCAACCGATTGGCTTTCCCACGTAGCCCAATACACTTATGATCCGGCGGGGAATCTGTTAAAGACCCAGTATCCGAACAAAGCAAACATTGGCTTCACATACGACGCAGCGAACCGGCTGACTTCGGTGGTCAACAACACAGTGGGCGTGCCGCCCTTGGCATTCAACTACACGCTCGATCCGGTCGGCAACCGCACGGTCGTGACCGAAGCCGGGATTCCAACGAATTACGGCTATGATGCACTCAACGAACTGACGAGCGCTCAGCTGTGGCTCTTGAAGACGACGTGGACCTACGATCCGGTCGGCAACCGCCTCAGTCAAGCGTCTCCCCTCGGCGTCACAAATTACGCCTATGACGCCTCGGACCGGCTCCTTAAGGCTGGCACGCGAACATTCATATATGATGCCGACGGGAACCAAATTTCGGTGACGGATGCCTTCACGCACTTCAAGCGCACTTACGCCTTCAATGCCGCAAACCGGCTCATCTCGGTGGACGGCGGGTTAACAGATTCCTTCGTCTATGACGGAGACGGCAATCGCGTGAGCCAATCCGCAGGGGGCTCGACACAAAGCTATGTGAATGACGTTGCCGCAACTCTGCCAGTAGTGCTTCAGGACACCTACAATGTTGGATCTCCGACCAGCTATGTTTACGGCCTCAATCTGATCGAATCGCTCCAAGGCCGCGACGACGATTTCTATCAGTATGATGGCCTTGGGAGCGTGATCCAGTTGACCAATTCCGCTGGATTTCCTGAGCTGTCGTACTTTTATGATGCTTGGGGAAACTCTATTCTGCCGTCGCCACCGACGAATCCGTTCAGGTTTACCGGGCAAACGCTCGATTCGACAACCGGGCTTTATTATCTGCGCGCGCGCTATTACGATCCGACGCTTGGAAGATTCTTGAGCCGCGATCCGTTGCTTGAAAATCCATCGTATCTGCGATCTACGAGCCCATATATCTACGGTCTAAACAGCCCTACCCGTTTCGGTGATCCAACCGGACTCCTCACCGAAGCTATCGGCTTTTCGGCTTCCGCTGTGTTTGGCGGCGGCGGGAGTGGTTCACTAATGGTGGTATTTGACGATAAGGGAAATCGCGGATTGATTTGGAGTTACGGCTACGCACTGGGCGTGGGTGTCGGCATAAACGCGACGCTTGCAATAACGAACAGTGACTCGATTTATGGCCTAGCTTCAAATCCAAATGGAGGGATGTCGGTCGGTCAAAGCATTACGATTGCGCCGCCCGTGAGTGTTCAGGGCAGATTACTGCTCTCATCTGGCCAACCTTCGGGGGTCGCCGTCGGTGCTGGACTTGGTGTAAGCGCAATCCCGCAGAGTGCAACCCTGACATGGAGTAACTTATCCGACGTGAACGCATTATGGTTGGAGTTGCTTTTTCCGGCACAACCACCAATACCCTGGTCCGCAGCGCAAGCCATACTGAATGCCGCCAACGTGCAAACGTCATCTTCCACAAGTCAGTGCCCCAGTCAGTGATCACTGGAACGCTGGCTGATTCGAATGCTGGTTGATTTCATAAACAGCCCTGCGGTGGTTGCGACCCCTGACCTTGTGTCGTAGCCAAGCTGTCTGTGCCGAAATACTCGGTCCAGATAGCTCTATGCCACACGAACTCCGCCGTATCCTCGTCCTGCTCGGTGGAGGTTACACAATGGGGATAGGCTACAAACTCAAGCGCGGACTGTATCTCCTCGCTTTCCTGATCGCCAATTTCTCTTGTCGTAACTATGGCGGAACCATCTCGCAGTACAATTTCCAATGTTTGAAAATTCGGATCACGATTCCAGTTGGGTGCCATCCCCATTTCGATACGCGCGATCTTGTCGAACGAAAGCGTGGTCGGTCTGATGAGATCAACCGGGTAGCCGAGCGTCAAAGTCTCGGCTGCAATGCTGATCGAATTGAAGACACTCAGGTCAGCATCCCAGTCGGTGATGAGGTTGCCGATGAATGCGCTGCACACAATCGCTGCAACTACCCAAAGAACGCCCATTCCGTATTTTGGAACCAAACTGAGCCTTGCGAGTACCACAACCATGACTCCCCCAAGGACAGAGCAGATTAAGCCAATGAAGAGAGATGGATCTCCTGTTCCAGAAGCGCCCATTAGGTGAAACGTAACCATTGCTTAAAGCATAGTTAGGTTACACGTATTTGCAAGCCTGGCTTGTCCACAGAGCGTCGCCGTGCAGAGGGATGACTTGAGCCAGATCCACACTTCAAAAACGAGACGGTGGAGAATCCGGGGAAGCAGGTCGGTGCGAGAGCGCCTTCGCAGTGCCGATTGGAGAATCCGTTTGTCTAACTAGGATGCGCTCGCAGTTACAAAATCGACTACAGTGCTGTAGAGGTAAAAAACAGATGCGTGGCAGGGATCGCCATATCTCTCGATATGTCAATCATTTATGCTGGTCGGAACGGGGGCATTCGAAGCCCCGACCCTCTGCTCCCAAAGCAGATCAGATCGTTTACGGAAACCTGTTGAAATAGAGTGAAAATAAGTGCTTTTGATTGAAATGTTTACTGTATACCAGCCAATCCCTGTTGATCCTTGTGGCTTCCGGGTGCGGGCTACATGCGAACACGACAATTCGGCCCGTCTTTTTTGGCGAGATGAAACGCGCTAGACTGATTCCCATAGACTATGAACGGGCATCCAGGTTAGCTTTGGCTATGTAGTTATAGAGTTTGTTTAGTAGATTACCCAAAGTCCGACAAGTCCCTCGATATGGTCCACCACAAGAAGTGTCCGCGCTTTTGACGATCAGAGTAAACGGAATTGTTAGCTCTACGCTTATGTTTTCCCCTGATGCGGTAAGGTCCGACAGTAGAATTCGCAGCAGCTCGCGCTTTTTTCCCAAATTTGCTTGTTTATAAAGCAATGACGCGTCTTTTGCGAGTCCGACAGTATTCTCGATCTCTTTGAGTGCATCGTCGCAACCGGCATCAAGTTTGGCGACTTTCTGCTTCAATTGCGATTCCTCCCAGACGAGTGACTTTTGCTTTTCGTCGAACGTCGTCTGTTCAATCGATCCATCGAGGAATAGATCGGTGAGGCGGCTCTTGCGCGCACGTAGCGCTTCGAGCTGCAACGTGGCGGCGCGCTTTTCCTCGTCGCGCTTTGCGCCTGCGTGAAGGCGATATTCGGCGATCCAATCGCGGAAGTAATCCATCTCCGCGTCGGATAGCGTAAGTTTCTCAAAAATACTTCGCACTGCGTTTTCCAACTGTTCTTCTTTGATGGACGTTTTCGGGCACACAGGGGGCGATTTGAAAGGGCGATTGTGGCAGCGGTAGTACGTGTGCCCCTTTCTGCGTTCGCCAATAAGGGAATAGTGACAGCTCGCGCACCGCACCAACCGGCTGAACAGAAATGAATGCTGGACAACACGATCCACTGTCTTTCCTTGGAGTAGCGCCTGGACCCGTTCAAAGAGGTCTCGGCTTACGAGCGGCTCATGATTCCCGGAAAAGTCCTGGCCGCTCTTCTTGATCCTCATAACCCCGACATAGAAAGGATTGTTGAGGATGGTCGAGATGCCATTCACGGTGACTGGTCCGCCGTGCCGGTTTCGCAGCCCACGTTCGTACATGTGGTCCGTAAGCTCCATGAGCGGGAACTTCCCCGCGCCATACAGCTCAAAGGTTTCCTGGACGAGCGGTGCCATCGCGGGATCGGGCAGCTTGAGCTTCGCGGCTCCCTGGTCGGTGTATCCGATAGGAGCACGGAAGGGATAGAATCCTTGCTTCAATCTCCCATAGATACCCTTCTTGGCCTCTTCCCGAAGGTTTCGGCTGTAGTTGTGAAATAAAGCATAAGTTGGCCGGAAATAAAGCATAAGTTGGCCGCGCTAGAATGGCGTGCTGGTGGGAATCGGCCGCCGAGCCACGGGAATTCCACGTTGACGGAGACGTAACGAGGCTCGCTGAGTGCATTGGAGATTTGCACTCATCGACAATACGAATCGATTTTCTGCATGCCCTGAACGATAAAATAGACACACGGAGGGACACTGGGTGAGCGCCGCTGCACTAGACAAGCTAGTAAGTGGTTTTCTGCAGGATCAGGCGGCGGATCGACCGGACATGCTCTGGCACTACACGAACGCAGCCGGGTTTCTGGGAATCTGTCGGTCGGGAAAGCTTTGGGCGACCAATACCGACTACCTGAATGATGCGTCAGAGATGCGGCACGCGAGGCGCCTTGTGCTGAAGGAGGTGTTCGATGGCCGGTCGAGCGCACAGAATCGTGAAGAACACGAGATGCTGAACTTCCTTTCCGACTGCATGGGTAGTGATGCGACTCGACCCGTCTTTGTTACGTCGCTGTCTGCCGCGAAGAATGAGTTAAGCCAGTGGCGGGCATACGGGGGTGGGACGGGAAGCTTCGCGCTCGGGTTCAATGTCGCAAGCCTGCTGACGGCGATTGGGAAAAACACCGAAACCCGGTTTAATCTTTACAAGTGCATTTATGACGAAGCCCGCAGCCAGTCTCTATGCCAGCAGTTTGTCGGTCGACTGCTTGAAGCATTTCGCGCACAGCGAACAGCGTCGAAACCGGGTGCGAACGATTATCAGGAAATGATGGACCTTGTCCATGGTGCGGTCAGGTTATTCGACACGCTTGCACCGTTGATCAAACACTCTGATTTTGTCGCAGAGGCCGAATGGCGGTTGGTGTCCGATCCGGTGGACCTCACAAAGCGACCGATCCGGCTGCGTGAAGGAAAAACCGGGATTGTTCCGTACATTGAGCTGACGATTGCCAAGGACAAGACCGACCCAAGGTTTACCGTGCATACGCTGGTCGGGCCGTCGATCCGCCACAATCCCAGAAATACGAACCTGGCTCAGATCGCCTACTGTGACGATTTTACTCTGCAGCCGTTTCCTGTTGAACCCTCCAGCACTCCGTATCGACACGTCTGACATTCGCGAGGTCTCTATATTCGTGCGCGTCAGTGCGCCTGATTTCAGGGTGGGCGTTGCGGGCGGGAACGGCGCGCAGACATTCTCTCCCGTGTCTAGGCTTTTCTTTTCTCTTTAGGGGTGTCCAGAGGGGATATTTCTCTTTCCAGAGGGTTCTCTAGCGGTAATCATGGGACCGGCGCGCCATTCTGTCGCGGCCAAGATATGCTTTATTTCCGGCCAAATTATGCTTTAAATCACAGTAGTGGGACGCGACGACTGCCTGAATATCGGCAGAGAGACGACCTGATACGGTTGCGAGGTCCACACCCTCGTTCGCGAAATGGATCGCAACACCGGCATCGGCAAGCTTGCTAACATCTGCCCAGTCTTCAAGGTTGCGCGCGCTGCGATCAATCTTATGGATCACGACACCTTGAGCCACCTTGATGCGTAGGAGCTGCAACATTTGCATGAACGCCGGGCGACCAGTCTTCGCAGCAGACTCGCGCTCTTCGAACCAACGGACGATCTCAAGACCATGCTGTTGTGCGTACCGGAGTATCGCGTCTTTCTGTTCCTGTAAGGAGACGCCTTTCTCCCCCTGTTTGACCGTCGAAACACGGGTATAAGCAAATACGTTACCCATGCTCAAACGGAATATTGTTTAATGTACTCAGCGACCTTTCCTCTATCTTAACGGGGCGTTCTGAACTGTCAACGGGGCCAGGATATGCTTCGCCCGCGATTCTTAATGCGCAGGCGAAATAGCGGTTGAGATTTTCCTCCGCCTCTTTGAGTTCGTCATCAGTGAGAGTTGGATAAATGGCTCGTAAGCGCTCTATGTCCATCAGGTACACGGTATGTCTGCGGTGGTTCATAAGAAAGAGTGGAGGACTTGCCGCAAGCGACAAACAAAACGGGAAATTGACACGTTGAGGGATCAAAAGCTGCCGGGTACCATGGCTCGGCGGGCCCCCTTGACAAGTACGCCGAGGCGCCATATCCGAGCACTAGAGTGATCAGCAGGCACACTAGTATAACGACGCTGCGGTTATTGAACAGAATCTGCTCGAGGCGCCATCCCGTAAGGGTATCGAACTCCTCCAGCGTTCTTACCACTGGTTGTTCGTCAAGTGCGCTGGATGGGTTCATTGCGCGCCTCCCTTGTTAGTCTCTGCTGCATTCATGGCGCCGACAGGCACTGGGATGATTCCCCCGTATCCTACCGTCATCACCATTCCATTGCCGGCATCGGCTAATCCCGCAATGGGCGGCAGGCCCGAGAGTGCGATCGGCCGCATCGTTTGGCATCGATCGTTGCAGATCAATATCGTGCCAACCTGGTTGGCGAAAACGGTCGTAGAGTCGGCCATCACCACCGCGGCGCTGAAGGAGACAGGAACCGGAACCTCGACCTTGGTGAAACTCCTGCCCTGGTCGGCCGAACGGTAGGCGTTGCCTCGCATCCCGCCCAGGACGATCTCTCCCGTTGGCAGCAGGCTGAGTGTGAAGTACGTTCCCTTGTAGGGAGTCTCGACGATCGAGAATTTCTCGCCGTGGTTGGTCGAGCGCAGAAAGAGTCCCTGCTCCCCGGTCAGGTACATGGTGTCGCCCTGTTCAGCGATTGCGTAGAGGATCAGGCCGCGAGGGTTGTCCACATGGTCGATCCACGACTCCCACTTGGCGCCGCCGTTTTCGGTCTTGAAGATTAGCCCATATGCCCCAACGATCCAGACCGTTTTGTCATTTTCAATCAGCAGATCGAGAAATGGCTTGTCTGCCCCGTCCTTCACCAGTTGCTGGGCACTGGCCAGGTCGTGCTGGGCCTTGGCGTTGCCCGCGCCGGCGTGTTCCGCGGCGACGGATCTGTCGCTGGAGAAGCAAGTTCTGCAGGCGGCGGCGGGAAGCTTTTAAGCCTTGAACGGCGAAGTTGTGCGGTAGAGCATGCCCGGGAGCAGCATCGGTTGTCGGAGCGGCGTACGAGCCGGCTGTTGGAGCAATGGAGAGAAACGCAGCGCCACATCACGACCCAGCGCGGCGAGGCGGATAAAATGTGACAAAATGCCGCCTTCCTCGTTGATAGATAACAGCTTAGCTCAATCAATAGGGGTGAACATTTGTTCCACTAAATTTCCACTTGGTATAAGAGATCCGTCAGGTCAACGCAAGCTATTGAATTTTGGAATTTGCCCGTCAGAGTCGAATGTGCTATATAAAGGCGGCCGCGGGGCAGTCCGACGTGCGGGCGGCGTTCCAGGCGATTGTGGATGCGGGCCGAGAATACGCCATCTTTCAGCAGGCCGGCGCCGAAATTGCCCGGGAAGGAGAGGCTGCCGGCTTCCCCCTCCACATCGGCGGCTCAGCGCATGCGCCGTTCGACGCTTTGGGCGATACGCTGCGCGGCACTCATGGGATCATGGCCGACATCCATCGACGACCGGAAAAGGTTCTTGCGGCCATGGAGACAATTACCCCATGGATCATTGAGGGCTGCGTCTCAGGCTGTAATGCTTCTGGCCGGCCGCTGGTGTTTATAGCACTGCACAAAGGGGATGACACCTTCATCTCCGACAAGAATTTCGAGATCTTCTACTGGCCCACGCTGAAGAAAGTCATTCTGGGCCTGGTGGCGGAGGGCTGTGTGCCGATGCTCTTTGCCGAAGGAAAGATGAATCGCCGTCTGGAGGTGATAAAGGACCTTCCCAAAAGCTCGGTACTTTGGCGGTTTGACTGTACCGACATGGCCCGCGCCAAGAAGATCCTCGGTGACGTGGCCTGTATTTCGGGCAACGTGCCTGCTTCCCTGATGTGCCTGGGCACTCCGCAGGAGGTTAAGGACTACTGCCGCAAGCTAATCGAAGAGTGCGGGCCGGGCGGCGGCTATATCCTGGCCGGCGGTGCCGACGTGCACAAGACGACCGCTGCCCATCTATACGCCATGATGGATGCCGTCACAGAGTACGGTGTTTATCGCCAGACCGAAATTCCAGAAGACCGCAGCGAGTAACGTACTGACTCCCGGAGAGATAGCGCAAGATTCAACCTGCGGTTGCTCTGGAACATGCGGATCAACTCGCAGGCCCGGGCCTGCAGTGGTTTCGGCTCGGGCAGCTGATGGAATGTCAGCGGTGTTGTCTCCTCAGTCTTTTGCGGCTTGAGCACATAAGTGCCTGGGCGCGCGATGTTGAATAGTTGCAAGCAGCTGCGGATCGATTCTTGCCAGCCGTGCCAGTGTGCGGGCACCCAGACGGTCCGCTCGCTTGCGTCAGCCGTGAGCTGCGCCGGACGTTCCCATTGCCACTATGTCCGCTGAGATGGCAGCCTGCCTTTCCGGAGTCATATCTCTGACATTGCAATTAAATCCTATAAAGTATTTCCCAAAGTTCTTCGAATGCGCTTAGACTCCCCTCCATCATCATTTCAGATTGTTTGCTCCGCACGGCCGGGCGGCCGTCTGGGCGAGCGATACAAATTGTTCACTTGTGCTAAGGGAGGAAGATTGTGTACAGCACCTGTTGTTTCTATGGTTTCTTTAGGAAGGCCCTTTGCCACCCGCTGAGTTTAATGTTTCTCCCTCAGCAAGGACACGAAGCTCCACGTCCTTGGCGAAGGCGGCATGCTGGAGTTCCGCGCGGAGTTCTTCAACCTGGTGAATCATACGCAGTTGGGCTCGTTCAGTCAGGTCCTGAATGGCACTCCAGGTTTAATTTCTACACTTGCTGGAGGAGGCACTCCGCGAGATATCCAGCTCGCTTTGAAAGTGATCTGGTAACGCGAGTATTTGCCCCGCATGCGGCCGGCGGATCGAAGCCGCATCGATCCGCCCGCCGCGCGCGCGGCAAGTGGCCAAGGCGCTAGCTTGTTTGGTGGAAATATCGGAGTGCGCTGATCACAACTGAGGTACAAGCAAGTGCATGATCCTCGATATCCCGCTTTCAGGTGGTTCGTGCTGCTTGTTGTAGTGCTTGCGAATATTGCAGTGCAGTTCACAAATGTGTGCATGGCTCCCGTATTGCCGCAAGTCGCACAAGACCTGCACGTCGATATGGGCGTTGCGACGAACCTTATGACCGCCTTCATCTTCTCCGGCTCCATCATGATTCTGTTTGTGGGCGGGGCGGTCTCCGACCGTTTCGGTGCTCTGACATCGCTAATGCTGTGTGCTGCATGTGCTGCGATTCCCGCAACGCTTATGCCCTGGGTAGGCATAAGCTATCATGCAGTTGTCTGGATGCGTATCCTTGAGGGCTCCTCGATGGGATTTAGCATTCCTGCTATGGGGGCCGTGGTGGCGATCTGGTTTCCATTACATGAAAGAGGGCTCGCAGGCGGAATTGTGGGCGCCTCGATCCCGGCAGGTTCGGCGGTAGGGCTCGTGTGCGGTCCTGCGATATTTGCCCTAACCGGGGACTGGCGCGCTATGTCGGCTTGGGTTTCAATCGTCGCATGGGCCAGTCTGGTGCTCACCCTTATCGCCATTCTGGTTTCGAATTCGCGGCCTTCGTTTCAAGCTCACGCCGAAGTGGCCCCACCATCCCATGGTGGCACTGTGTTTCAGCGGGCTCTCATGGCTCCGCTGACCTGGGTGGGAATTCTCCTCACGTTTATGTTTGCCTGGTCGAACTTATGTATCTACAGCCTGACGCCAGCGTTCCTTTCCGCGAACAAACCCGTCGGTGCTGGCTATGGACCTATGGTGTCAGGGAATCTTATGCTGGGTTCGACCTTAGCAGGCGTCATCGGTCCTCTCATAGCCGGTGTCTTGCTGGATAAGGTGTTCCATGGAACTACGAAGTGGGTGATGCTCATAGGATTTGCCCTCACCGGTGTCAGTATCTATGCGTTAGTAATTCCGGCGATCGTTGGCAGCATCCCCGTTCTCGTAGTTACCCTAACGATGGCAGGACTGGGGGTTTATTTCGTATTTCCTTGCTTCTACGTTCTTCTTTCCAAAGTGTATAGCAATGAAATTGTCGGCAAAATGACCGGGCTCTGGATGGGAGTTGGCGGTTTTGGGGGAGTGACCGGCTTATTTCTAGCCGGCATTTCCGTACACCGCACTGGTAACTACCATGTCGCCCTAATATTGGTGGCGCTGTCTGCGGTCGTTGGCTTTGTGCTTGTCTTCGTTTTGGCTCAGCAGAAAGGAGTCGCTGAGGCGGCTTAGAGGCAAGCAGGCAGTCTGTGTCAGTGGATCCTCAATCTGATTCGGGAAGCGAAGGAAAGACATTATGAAGCCTGTGCCGCCGACTGCCGCCGGACGGAGTACGCTCGTCCGCGACATCAGTTTGCGTGGCGTGCCTGAGAACGGCTCGAATGCATCGATGGTGGACGTCAAGAATGGCAAGAACATCCGCATCCGGCCCACGCTGGACCGAACCAGTCTTGCGTTGGCGAAGGAGACGCCTGCAGGTCGTGAAGCGGGGGGGGGGCCGATGTGAATAGCAGGATTATAGCGATGCCAAGACTCGGCGGCCTGCATCATCGCTACGATCTGGCCGCCTAAACCTGCAATTCGATCAATTCTCAACAAAGCCGAAGAGCAACGAAGGGAGAAGTGTGCCTACCAACCCTGGATCATGCGCTTCGCCGTGTTTTTGGTTGCGTCCCCCGGTCACCGAATCACGTCTCTCCAGTCAGAATCAGCAGCCGAAACTTCCGCAGATTTCGGGAGTAAGACTCATTGTGCCTTAGGATGGCATTTTGGCGAGGGAAAGGATTCTTATACCCCCAAAGGTGGTCGCGAAACCAGGGAGGACATTGCTCGTAGTGCTCGCGAGTGCAGCTGCCATCTTCTTGATTTAATGGCAGATCGCTATTTAGGCAAGCAATAGCTAGAATATAACAATTGATGTTATAATAGGAAACGAGGATAGCATGACTGGGGCCGATCTCAAAAGCGCGCGACAGAGGGCAAACTGCACACAAGCTCAGGCCGCAGCCAGACTGGGCCTGACGCAGGCCTACCTGTCGATGCTGGAACACGGGCGTCGTCCGGTCACGCCAGGCCTTGCGGTTCAGGCACAGAAGGTTTTTGATTTCCCTCCGACCGCATTGCCTCTCGAAACAGAAAAGATGTCATCTCTGGGAGAGATTGAATTGAAATCGAATCTCGGCGCACTCGGATATCCGGGGTTCAGCTATTTGAGGGGCAAGCCGACGCGCAATCCAGCACAATTGCTCTTCTTTGCGCTCGATCAACCGGACCTGGATACACGGGTTGTAGAAGCGCTTCCCTGGCTGACGTGCACGTACGTAGAGATGAACTGGGATTGGCTGATCAGCAACGCGAAATTGCATGACCGCCAAAACCGGCTGGGATTTGTCGTGACACTGGCCGGCGAACTGGCGCAAAAGACCGGCGACAGCGCGCGTTCACGAATGCTGACTGATAGCCGGACCATGCTCGAACGATCGCGCCTCGTGCGGGAGGATACTCTCTGCCATGATTCGATGACCAAAGCTGAGCGGAAGTGGCTACGGCTAAACCGTCCGCCGGAGGCCAGGCATTGGAATCTACTCACCGATCTTGACGTGAGACACTTGGCTTATGCCCGGGCATGACCAAGTTCCCGAGCCCTGGTTTTCTTTTTTAAAGGAACTGGATGCGCTCGTAACCACAACAGTGCGGCTCGATTGCATCGGTGGTTTCGTCGTGACGATGCTCTATGGCTCGGGCCGCCCCACGGCGGACGTGGATGTCCTCGAAATCGCTCCCCTATCGGCGGCGCTCATCTTCGACCAGGTGGCGATGCAAGGTGGAGAATTGCACAGAAAGCATGGAATCTACCTCGACCGGGTTACGGTTGCCCAGGCGCCGTATGAATATCAGAGTCGCCTGATCGAAATGTTTCCCGGAGCGTTTCAGCATCTTCGTCTGATGGCTCTTGACCCTTACGATCTCGCGCTCACGAAATTGGAACGTAATATCGAACGAGACCGCAGCGACGTTCGGCATTTGGCCCGCACCGTTCCCTTCGACCTCGCCGTCCTGCGCGAACGCTATCTTTCAGAACATCGTCCATACCTGGGCAATCCCAAACGCGAAGACTTGACGCTCCAGCTCTGGATCGACGCGATCGAAGAGGAGCGGAGTTCCTAGCCGAGTACATCCTTATTTTTCTGAGGATGAAGGGCCCGCCTAGAACTAGACCAATTGGAAGGTTAGTATTTCGGCCAGAACCGCACCCATGAGGGCGGAGGATTTCGCCGATGAAGAGGCGTTTTCCTCTGAAGCAGATCGTTGGTCTGTCGAAGCAGGCCAATCTCACCAAAGACTTCTCTGCTCCCGACCGATCTGCGGTACAGGCGGCAAATCTGAAAGTAACGGGGACATTTTGCCAATTGCTTCAGCCTGCAGTTTCAGCAGCGCGGCGTCCGACGCAACCTTCATCCATCGATAAACCGTTGCAATCAGAATGCCTTTGTCAAAACCGGGTTCACCTTTGGAACGGTCAGTATTCAGATGGAGCAAGGCGTCGTGGAGTTCTTCGGCTTCCCGCTGTTTCCTGCGACTCTGGTGCTCCAGTTCGTTAGCGGCCCTGCTAACGCAGCGTTGTGCATCGTCAACGCCAGAACTGGCCCAGGCCAGGAATACCGCGCGAGGTGCAGACTCGAAAGTGTCGAATCGTCCAAGCCGCCACTGACGCGGTTGACCTGATTCGAGAGATGCTCTTAGCCTGTCTTCACCTTTTCCTGTCATGGAATACCGCGTACGATTTCGCGGCCCTGAGGCCCGATCTCTTCCTCAAGCGAGTGTGCGGCAAAGTGATAGCATGGTCACGCTATGACGAGATTCATCCTCACCCTCGAAATGACCCAGCCAATGGGCGGCTCCGTTTTGATCTCATGTGCGATTGTCGGCGACCCCGGAAACGTGCGCGGACTTACGAGACAGATTGGGACTATGCTCGAAGCGGAGCCGGTATTGCGCACAAAAACTCCTGTTGTGGCCGGAGGGGTGTCAAGGGCGCCGCGGTTCTCACAGCCATCGGAGGAGTAATTATGGGCCTGTCTGCGGCCACGCTTACGAGCGCTTTACAGAACTATCCAGGAAGTGCGGGTCAAGGCATCGCGGCTGCTGGAACTGCCTTTGGATGGATCATCTTCCTTGCGGATCGGCGGTTTTTGTTCTCATTGCAGGGCCCCGTCGGGCGCAGCTGAGCCCCTAACCACAACTTCGATCTTGTGAATCCTACGGCGCGGGCAACCCCGCTCCAGCAAAGTCCTGTAGGGAGTGCGGCGAGGTCTGTGTCCCCGTTCACGTTAAGCCGCGGCAGGATCTCCACCAGGTCCAGAACATTGGTGACCAAGGAGCCGTGGAAGCGCGATTCCGGTTCGTTGAGCCGGTCGACCATGCGAGCGACCACCTCGCGCAGCCGCTTCCAGAGGTCTTCAGTTCCGCGCATCAGCGATTCGCGGACGTTGGCATCAATCTCGCGCGAGACCCGTGCCTGCTCCTCGGCCGACATCTGGACGCGGAAGTCGGCGCCGGACGGAATGGGCAGAACTTCGAGCTTGACGCCGAATTTCTTCCGCAGCTTGTCCGCGGCTGGATAGTCTTCCTCCCGGAAGAGCCCGTTCAGTTCCGGCCTCACCTGCTCGATGTACTGCGGATACCTGCCGCGATGTTCTGCTCGATGTCGAAGGGTTGAAAGGCGCCAAATCGGCGCGCTGTCGCGGGCATCAGTTGCATGAGTCCCATCGCGCCCTTGTCCGAAACCGCCTGTGGGTCCCATCGCGATTCAACGTCGATCAACGCGGCGATCAGCTCGGGCGGCACACGATAGTGCGCCGCATATTGCCGCACGAATTGCCCGGCCGGCGGCGGATCGATTTGACCCAGTGCAAATGGGGGAAGCAAGAGCAGAAGGAGTAGGCATCGCTTCATGAAGGTGACCCTCCAGGGAGCACCAAGCTCTGTGCGAACCTGGCGCCGTCGTCGAGCAGGCTCTTGAAGCCTTCGCGGAGCAGCAAATGGCGGCGGTCCTTTTCGGTCTTCGCTAGGAACGGCAGCAACACGTCGCGGTGCTCCTCGGTTACGTGGTCGGTTTCGAGCAACTGAAGCGCGTTCGCGAAGTCGATCATCTCCGAGACCGAGGGTGGCTTTTCGAGGGAGTAGTTGCGGAACGAGAGCGCGATCCCCGCCATCTCCCGGTGAAACTTCTCATCGGCTTTCGGAGTGCGACTGGCGATGATCTCCGCTTCGCGCTCCGGCGTAGGGTGCTCAACGCGTACGTACAAACTGCGACGCCGTATGGGATCGCCTAGCCTGCGTTCCTCATTGCTGGTGAGCACGACGAAGGGAATGCTCTTTGCTGCAACGGTGCCGAACTCGGGAATCGAGAGCTGCCAGGCCGAGAGGATTTCTAAGAGCATAGCTTCGAAACCATCGTCGACTTTATCCAATTCGTCGATGAGCAGCACGCAGGGCTGTTCGCATTCGAGCGCGCGCATCAGAGGTCCGGGCCGAAAGAAGTCCCGCCCCTTGAGCTTCGCTTGCACCATCTGCCAGTTCTCGTGCTGACCCTTTGAGAACTCCATGTAGAGCCGCTGCAGTCCCTCATCGAAGCGCCCGATGGCCTTGTCCTCCGTCACGCCGCGGTAGCACTGGAGTCGCTCAACATGCGTATCCGCAGCTGCGGCGACAGAAAGCGCTAATTGGGTTTTGCCTGAGCCAGCGGGGCCTTCGAGCAGCAACGGCTTCTGGAGCTTCGCGGCCAGGAAGACAACCTGGGTCATCACGGGGTCGATGAAGTAGCCCGTCGCGGCGAGCTTGCTGGAGAGGTCTTTGAGGGAATCAAACATCTGCCACTCCACGCGCTTTGGTTGAGATCGCCATTCGGCCTCCTCGAACGCGGAGACAGAATGAAGTGGCCTCGAAACTCGGTCAAATCGAGTTCCGATTCCCCTCGGCGCAGAGTCCGGAGGAGCGGGCAGGAGTCGGCGTCAATTTGACCGAGAATCGGATTCGACCCAAGATTTCCACACTCACCGGGCCGAACCGGCCCGGACAACACAGGTTTGGAGGAAATGAAGTTATGGGATCTGTGCTTGCTTTAAGGGAGTTGGAGACGGTCGATCCCCTTTTGACCGCCGAGGATGTCGCCCAAAGGCTAAGGGTAAGCAAGGACTGGGTTTGGGATCACTCCTCGCGCAGATTGCCGTATCTGCCGGTCATTCGCATGAGTGACGGCGCCCTGCGCTATAGGGCGAGTGGGATCGAAAAGTTCCTGAAGGAGCGTGAACGGGCCGCCTCTTTACGGCGCAAACGCCGGTAAAATGGGAACGGCCACTTGTTCTCTCCACACAGAAATTGAGGAACAAATGGGAGTCTCATATCAGAAAGGATGGGTCCGGTCTCGGGGAAAGAAATGGCATGGTTGTTTTCGGCGCCCGGAGCTTGACCCTCAAACCAACGAACCCAAACTCGTCACCCATTCCTTTGTCATGGGGCTTAAGGCAGAGATGTCGAAGTCTCAGGCCCGGGAGAAGCTCGAGGATGAGATCGCCAAACTGGGCGGACACTCGACGGGGGACCAAGCCGTCGTAAACGGTGCAGTCACCTTCGAGTGGTTCGTCAAACATCGCTACCTGCCACTGAAGGAGGGGGATTGGAGGGAGGAGACTGCCAAGGTCAAAAAGTATCTGATCCAGGCAGACCTCGTCGACGCGTTCCGCGATTACAGGCTGGAAAACTTCGACAAAGTTATCCTTCAGACCCATCTCAATAAGCTGGCGAAGATTCACTCAAAGGACAGAGTGTTGCAGATCCGGTCCTATATGCGAGCCATCTTTGCGGAGGCAGTCGACCAGGACTTTCTTGCAAAGGATCCCGCACGCACCGTCAAACCTCCGGCGAACCTGCGGGATGTGGACAAGACCGTACTCACCTGGGACCAGCTTCGCGCGGCTTTAGAGATGCTTGGCGATATCAGCCTTCGGGACTGGATTCTGATGAAGCTCGATATGTCGAATGCTCTTCGGCCCAGTGAGCTGTTCCCGCTGCGGTGGCGTTGCTTCCTCGAAGAGACGCGGATTCTGGATATTCAGGAGACCGTCTACAAAGGTAAGGTCCGCTCTTTCGGCAAAACCAAGGGAAGTCTCACCAAGGTTCCGATCGCTGAGGTTTTGGCGAACGAAATCATGGATTATCGAGAGGAATGCAGGAAGAAGGGCAAGGACACGTCTCCGGACGCCTTTATGTTTCCGGGACGTTTTGGCGGACCGATGGATTCGAGCAACTATCGTCATCGCATGCTGCACAAATTGGCCAGAGAACTGGATTTGCCGAAGCTGACATTCCAGGTCATCCGTCGCACCATCGCTACGCTTGGCAAAACCAAGGGTCACGTCAAGGATATTCAGGGCATGATGCGGCATTCCAAGGCCTCGACGACAACGGACGTCTATATGCAGTCTCTCGAACCAGAAGTGCGTACGGCCATCAATTCGATCTATGCGGAGTTGGTTGGTACGGGCACTACTGGACCCGGTCCTAAGCAGCCCATTACGTTTGGCCCGAATGCGGGAGGACGCGAAGCCGATCACGGAGCTCACACCCAAGCACGCAGTTCAACGATGGAGCCGAAAAATGGTTCAGAAAGAGAGGAAAAGAAGACTGCAGTGCCGTCGCGCGGAAAGATTTTGCAATTTGCGGGCAAAATGCGGGCAAGCGATTTGGAGGCGGGCCGCTAAGTTGTTGAGATATTTGGTGGACCTGGTCGGGATCGAACCGACGACCTCTTCCATGCCATGGAAGCGCGCTCCCAAACTGCGCCACAGGCCCACTGGGGCAGGCAACTCTTCTATTCTCTTCGGTCCTAATCGATTCGTCAAACCGCCCGGTTGTGTTTTCTATGCTGCATCCCGCCTCAAGTGATTGGCACGCCTGCCTGTCGCATTCGGCTGACGCCTACTCAATGGCGAAGATGGCGTAGACGGTGGCTGTGCGGCTGACTTTGCGCGGCTCGATGGCTAGCGGCGGTGCCTGCGAACTCAATCGATCCAACCCCCCGACTGCATTGTTGTAGTTCGAATAAACGTTGCCGGTGGACACAGTGACTTGGTTGGTGAGATACAGGAGTGCGCCGAGGCGGGCGCCAGACGCTTTTGCCATTACTTCCGCGTCCGAGCGCGCTCGGGATGCTGCCTGGTCGAGGGCCTGATCCTCAAGGGCGTGTGTGTCCTGCACAGTCCATTCGATTTGACCACTATCAGTAGCGCCGGCAGTGATTGCGGCATCAAGAATCTCTCCAGTTCGCTCGGGCGGGGTTTTCACAGTCCAGGTCTGCGTCAGCTTGAATTTGTGATTCTTCACGTCGACGGGTTCGAGACGCTGCGATTCGCTGCGAATGGAGGTTTCCGGGATCCCCGCCTGCTTGATGGCCGAGACGATCGCATTGGAAATCTGGGCGCCGTCAGCGTAGGCAGATTTTGCGTCGGATGGCTTGGTTTCGAAGCCTATGTGAAGGATCGCAACATCGGGATCGACGGAAACGCGCCCCTCGGCACTGACCGTGATGGAGCGGTTCGCGGAATCGATTCTGAGTCCGAACTTGTTCGGCTGCTGGGCAGCAGCAAAAGCGCATACAGCCAGGATTGCGATCGAAGCGATTGTGAACTTTACAGGCATGGATTTGCTCCCTCTTTCTTTGAACGGAAAGTATAAGGAAACTTGCAGTCAGAATTTCAGTTGTGCGTGAAACGACCAGGCCGAGGACAGCTTAGTTGGGCTTTGAGACATGCTTGGCGCCAAACCGACGCAGCCTTTCGAGCGTCGCTGCGGCCTCGCCGGAGTCGATGGCTTCGGCGCCAAGGGCTACGCCTTGCCTGAGATCGCCAGCGAGACCGGCAGCGACCAGCACAGCCGCAGCATTGAGCAAGACAACGTCGCGTCGAGGGCCGGGAATGCCGGTAAGCACGTCATAGAGCAGCGCCTTATTTGTGGCCACATCCCCGCCGATGAACTGATCGATGGTGGCGCGATTGAGGCCGGCCATCTCCGGGGTGATGCGCGCGGCCCTCAACTCCGGTTCGCCACTTGCTCCCTCAACAATCCGCGCTACCACCGATTCGCCCGTCGTGGTCAGCTCATCGATCCCATCGGTCCCGTGCACCACAAAGGCGCGTTTTGCTCCGAGCGCCGCCAAGGTGCGGCCCACGAGGAGTACGCGGCTGGGCGCAAGCACGCCCACCACCTGGGTGCGCGCGTGGGCGGGATTCGTAAGCGGTCCGACCAGATTGAAGATGGTGCGGAAGCCCAGCGCGCGGCGAAGAGGCGCAAGGGTTTTCATGGCCGGGTGATAGAGCGGCGCGAAGAGGAAGACAAAGCCTGTCTGGCGCAGGCATTCGACGGCCAGTTCGGGCTTGAGGCCGATGGGCACGTCGAGAGCCTCAAGCACGTCGGCAGCGCCGCAGCGCGAGGTGACGGCGCGGTTGCCATGCTTGGCCACGCGGGCGCCGGCGGCCGCGGCCACCAGCGCGGCTCCGCAAGAGATGTTGAAGGTCTGTGGTCCGCCACCCCCTGTGCCAACGCAATCGACGAGTTCGCCGCGTTCGGTATCGGTAAACGGAAGGGGCGTTGCGTGCCTGCGCATAGCATCCACAAAGCCGGTCAGCTCCGGCGCTTGCTCGCCGCGGGTGGCCAGTACGGTGAGCAGCGCCGCCGTTTCCACTTCCGGCACGCTGCCGCCGAGGATCTCCTCCAGCGCGGCGGCCGCCTGTTCCCGGGTCAGCGCCGCACCATCCTCGGCCAGCGGGCGCAGCAAATCTTTCACCAAAGACATGGAAAAAGTATGGCAGAGGAGAGCCCTGTGCGCGAAAAAAGGCCCCCGGGAACGAAAAAATGCGCGATCCTGAATCCATTCCAATAATCATTGAAATAGACTGTGGCAATGAATGGGCCTGGTTGGGCGAGCTGAATGGAAATCGCTGCGTACGCGCCAAATGAAGGGAATGGTAAAGCAAACGATGTTCTACACGAAGAATGTTCCAACCCGGCATCGGGTCTTTCGCGTGGTGCTGGGAATCTTGATGATTGCGGGTGGACTTTACTGGTTTCACTGGTCGATGCAGGCGCTAACATTCGCAATCGCCGGCGTCATGATGGCGATAAGCGGGTTTATCGGATATTGCCCATTCTGCTCGATTGCGAACCGGATGAGCGCACCCAAGTGAGTAGGTTCGCGGCAAAAGAATAGAACGGTTGCCCAGCGCTCTGATTGCATGCACGCAGAATTGCGGCGAATTGCCCTTCCCACTTACTGACACGCTCTCAATTGGCCGAGATAGTATGGATTTGGGCGGTTGCCGTCATTGCTCCGATTGCCGTATCCCATGGCCGCGACCGCTCAATTGAAAGCGATTTAGTTGGTTCAATCCGAATGAAAATTCACGAGTACCAAGCAAAGGAAATCCTGTCCCGCTACGGCGTTCCCGTACCCGGGGCGAAGTCGCAAGACACCCTCGAGGAGGCCAACGATGCGGCCCGCAAACTGTTTGCTGAGGGCGCGTCCGGCGTTGTTGTCAAGGCGCAGATTCACGCCGGCGGCCGCGGCAAGGGCGGCGGTGTAAAAGTGGCCCGAACGCGCGAAGACGCCGATCTCTACGCCAAGAACATTCTCGGCATGCAATTGGTGACGCACCAGACCGGGCCGCAGGGACAGAAGGTGCAGCGGGTGCTCATCGAGGAGACCGCTGACATCGAACGCGAACTCTATCTCGGCATCGTGCTCGACCGCGCCCAGGGCAAGCTGGTCTTTATGGCTTCGCAGGCGGGCGGTATGGAAATCGAGGAAGTCGCCGCCAAAACGCCCGAGGCCATCTTCAAAGAGACGATCGACCCGGCCGTCGGCTTCGGCAGTTGGCAGGCGCGCAAGCTCGCCTTTGCGCTCGGCCTAAAGCCCTCGCAAATCAACCACGCCGTCGAGTTCTTCGAGAGCCTCTACAAGGCCTACATCGAAACCGACGCCTCGCTGATCGAGATCAATCCTTTCATCACCACCACCGACGGCAACCTTTTTGCCCTCGACGCAAAAATCAACTTCGACGATAACGCGCTCTTCCGCCATGCCGATATCAGGGAACTGCGCGACGTCGCCGAAGAAGACCCGCTCGAGGTCGAGGCCAGCAAATACGCGCTCAACTACATCAAACTCGACGGCACAATCGCCTGCATGGTCAACGGCGCGGGCCTGGCGATGGCTACGATGGATATTATTCAGTACGCCGGCGGAAGCCCCGCGAATTTCCTGGATGTGGGCGGGGGCGCCACGCAGGAGCAGATCGAACACGCCTTCGAGATCCTGCTCTCCGACGCGCACGTGAAGGTCATCCTCATCAACATCTTCGGCGGCATTTTGCGCGTGGACCGTCTGGCCACCGGCGTGGTAGCCGCGGCGCGCAATCTCAAAGTGAAGGTTCCCATCGTTCTGCGGCTTGAAGGCACGAACGTGGAGGAGGGGCGCAAGATTCTCAAGGAATCGGGCTTGAACTTCCGGGTGGGCGCATCGATGAAGGAAGCGGCCGAGCTGGCCGTTGCCGCGGCAAAATAAGAACCAGATTCCTGGAGGAGCTGTGCAGAATTCCCACGATCCACAAGAAGATTCGGGCAATCAGACCGCCGGATTTCCGGGCAAAGCTCGACAGGAAGCCGAAAGCGAATATGGCCCATTGCGCGACATCGGATTATGCATCGTTCATGCCTCTTCGAACTGCCGCGATGCGGTGAAGTCGTGGATCCAAGCCGAAAATGAAACCAAGCGTCAACAGACGGAGTTCCAGTTATTCAATGAATTCCTCTTTTTCTTCACGCACATGGTGACGCGAAGGATTTTTGGCTATGTGGGAGATGCGCTCATGGGCAAGCTCGTGAACTACCTGGGAGGGGCGATTCCTTCAGTGGCAGTCGAGAGCTATTTTTCAGACTGGCCAATCGATTTCAAGAACAACATGTTGAACGAATTCGTCGAATTATTGAACGAAGCGGAAAGACAATATACTGCGCTCGACGCAACAGGCGAGATCATGCCGGTTCTCATGCTTCTTACCCGTCATGTGCTTGAAATGCTTGGCGTGAATGAAGCTGACGAAACCAAGGCTTCGGAAGTTCTCAAGGTTGTGGCCGGAGAGCTGGATGGAATGGACATGGATCGACTGATCCTGAATCTGAAGCAGTTGGAAAACTGACCCATCGCCGAAGCTCGGCAGATCGAGAAGGAGACCCATGGCTGTACTGGTAGACACGAATACGCGGTTGATCGTTCAAGGGCTCACCGGCAAGGAAGGCACATTCCATGCCAAAGGCTGCGCGGAGTACGGCACCAAAGTGGTCGGCGGCGTTACGCCGGGCAAAGGTGGAACTACGCACGAGGGCTGGCCGGTCTTCAATACGGTGGCCGACGCGGTGAAGGAGACCGGCGCCAACGCGACAATGATCTTTGTGCCGCCGCCGTTCGCGGCCGAGGCCATCCTCGAAGCCGAAGACGCGGGCATTCCCCTCATCGTCTGCATCACCGAGGGCATTCCCACGCTCGACATGGTAAAGGTCTGGGCCAAGCTCAAAACGTCAAAGTCTCGCCTCATCGGCCCCAACTGCCCCGGCATTATCTCGCCCGGAAAAGCCAAGATCGGCATCATGCCGGGAAACATCCACAAGGAAGGGTCCATCGGGATTGTGTCGCGCTCGGGAACGCTCACCTATGAAGCCGTGTACCAGTTGACGCTGCGCGGCATTGGGCAGTCGACCGGCATCGGGATCGGCGGCGATCCCATCATCGGTACCACGCACATCGACGCGCTGCGCCTCTTCAACGACGATCCCGGCACTGAAGCCATCATCATGATCGGTGAGATTGGCGGTTCTGCCGAGGAAGCCGCGGCGGAGTTCGTGAAGCAGAACGTCAAGAAGCCAGTGGTGGGATTCATAGCCGGGCAAACCGCGCCTCCGGGGCGCCGCATGGGCCACGCAGGCGCGATTATAAGCGGCGGCCAGGGTACCGCGGCCGAAAAAATGAAAGCCATGACCGCAGCCGGCATTCACGTGGTGGTTTCGCCGGCTGAAATCGGCGCAACGCTGGCCAAAGTCATCGGCAGGTCGTAAATGCGGCTTCTAACTTCTCGCCTCCTGGCCTTCAGCTAATTCAGGGCCGATGGAACAATCATAGGGCGCTGGAGCTCGCAGCCAAAAGCTTTCTTTTCCAGTTCCCCCCGGTAACCTGTCTCGGATTACTTCGGGCTTCGGATTAGCTTCTGCAGGCCTTCTCTCTCGCCCTTCCGGCGGTGGATAATCGACAATCAATAGCGTCAATGGATTGAACCACCATATTTAGGGCCTAGCCTTGGATTTAAGGAATGCGGATTGTTGCTACCGCTGCGGGCAACGGATCGCTTTGACAGAGATCAATTGCGGCCGGCCAGTGGCGTAGGATCTTGCGGAAATGCGTTGGTTTCTATGGGCAGTTTTTTGGCGGCGGCGGCCGATTTAGCGCCGTGCGCATACCGGTTTGCGGGTTTCCGGCTTGAGGCTGATGGGACGCTCCTCCGCGGGGAGACGCCGGTGCACTTGCCAACCGAGGAGTTGGCGGTGTTGCGTCTGCTGCTGGCGCGGGCCGGCGAGATCGTTACCCCGCTCGAACTGAAACGCAATCTTTGGGGCGGGATGCATGTCGCCAGCGATAGCGTTTCCAGGTGTGTCGCCTCGCTGCGCGCCCGGCTGCAACCCGAAGATTGCATTCAAAACGTTTACAAGCGCGGATACCGCATCTCTGCCAATGTGCAAATGGCTGGCCTGCGGCCCGCCGGCGCGTTGCCGAGGCTGGCCATTCTGCCCTTTGCCGCCGGACCTGGCGTTCCCGAATATTTCGGAATGGCTGTCACCGAAGAAGTCATGGATCTGCTGAGCGGCGCACGCTACGCGATCGCATCGCTCGTGGCCCAGGATTCGGTTTTTACCCTGGCGCGGCGCGGGCTGGCCGCGCAAGAGATCGGCACCGCTCTGCGCGCGGATCTTGTTCTCACCGGACAATTGCTCGCAATCCAGGGGCACGACCGTCTGCGCGCCGAGATGATCCGGGCCGAGGATGGCGCGCAGCTCTGGATAGAAGACCTGCTTCGGGAGCGCGGCCGAATTGGGGCGCTGTCCTCGGAACTGGTGAACCGCCTCAACTCCCGTCTGCATTCCGGGGGGCTTTCTATCGCAGCTGCCGCCGAGCCCGCCGCGGAGGTTGAATCTTCTCCCCATCGCAATGAAGCCCATGAACTTTTCTTGCGCGCGCATTATGAGTGGCAGACATTGGAGCGGCACTGCATGCAGGACAGCATGGCCCGCTTGATCCGAGCCATCGAACTCGATCCATCCCCGATGGCGGCCCGCGTGGACCTTGCGCATCTAGCCGTAGCTCAGGCCTGCCACGGCTTCATGTCTCCCGTGGTTCAGGCCGGCTTGGTGCGCCGGGCGGCAGAGCTCATTCCCTCCGGCAGCGAAAATGACGCCGGTAAAGCTGAAGCCCTCCTGCCTGCGCTCGGATGGGTCGACTTTCATTTCGATCACAATCTGCCCGCGGCCCTCAAGGCTTTTTCACGTTCCGCCCATCTGCCGCACGATCCATGGACGACACGCGTGCGCGTTCAGTTTGCACTCAGCCGCCGGCGCTTCGGCGAGGCCATCGATCTACTCAGCACGGCCATCGCTCTCGATCCCTATTCCCCCTGGCTGCAAACGCTCCTGGCATGGGCTTTGCATCTGGCCGCGGACTCCGCCGCCAGCGTTGCGCAGATCCGCAAGGCGTTGGCGCTGTTTCCGGGGCATGACGGCCCCAGTCTCTATGGGGCGATGATTCTGGCCTATAACGGACACACCGAGCAATCCTTGGAGCTGGCAAATGATTTGACCGCGCGCTCGCGCTATTTTGACCTCGCTACTGCCGTCCACGCCTATGCGCTGGCCTGTGCCGGGTGTGGCGACGAGGCGCGAGAGCTGCTCGAACGGCTGCAATGGCTCAGCCGCGAGCGCTTCGTGATGAATACCTTCAATGCTGCCGTTTATGCCGCGCTGGGCGAGCCCGATGCTGCAATCGCCGAACTGCGCGCCTCGCTCGAAAACCGCTGCCCGTGGTTCTTCCAGATGCTCGCCGATCCGCGCCTTAAGCCTCTGCACGGCCGCCCGGAATTCGAGCAGATGGGAGGAATCCTGGCGGAAATGGAGGGCGAGGTAGAGTCCTCCCACGTCTCCTGACGCGTGCCGGCACGCCCTAACAGCTAAGATGAATCCCGCAGAAGCCGGGAAGGGTGAACCCGCCCGAGTCGAATTGACCGACAGCCACTCCAGCACCTGCGTTACTTCCCGTCCGCTACTGCGTCTGCCGGCTTCTCGGCCGGCTCGACGGCGTGCCCCGTGACTACGGCTCCAGCTTTCGGATCGAGACCGAAGATGTCGTAAAGCGAAGCCACCGAGACCACCGCAATCATGATGAATGCAAGGTGGAAGTCGCTCACCGTCAAAGTACTGTGCCCGCCGTGAATAAGCGATGACATCTCGAGCGCCACTGCGCCAACGGCAATTCCCATGCCATTAGACATCTGCCACGCAATGCTGAACAATGTGTTCGCTTGTGACATCTGTGGCGCGGGAACATCCGCGAATGCAATCGTGTTAATGGAAGTAAATTGCATGGATCGGCACAATCCACCCCAGAAAAGAACAGCGAGAATCATAAAGCGAGGCGTACCTGGATTCAGGAAGGCGCAGGCCAGCACCGCGGCTGCGAGCAACATTCCATTCCATATCAGAAGCTTGCGGAAACCGTAGCGGCGGAGGGCAGGCGTGGTCAGCGGCTTCATGGCAACGTTGCCCAGGAAGATGGCCAGGACCATCAGCCCGGAGTCGAACGCATTCATTCCAAAGCCGATCTGAAACATGAGTGGCGTCAGGAACGGAATGCTCTGGACGGCTATGCGGAATAACGATCCGCCCCAGATAGACATCGCAAAAGTCGGTATCTTGAGCGCAGAAAACTCCAGCAGAGGATGGGGATGATGCTTGGCATGCCATACAGCCAGGTAACCGAACAGAAGCGTGATGCCTCCCATCAGAGCGATGAGCGGCCAGGGCGCATTACGCCGGCCAATCAAATCCATGCCGTACATCACGGCGACACAAGTCACACCGTCGAAAATAAATCCGGATAGGTCAAGGCGGATCTTCTTATCGGAATGCGTATTGGGAATCAGTATCAGCGCGCAGATAATCCCGGCGATACCTAACGGGACGTTCAGGAAGAAAATCCAGCGCCACGTCGCATAAGTGGTGATAAATCCACCAACCGGAGGCCCAATCACGGGCGCCAGCAAACCCGGCCAGGTGAGATAGGCGATCGCCCGGATCATATTTTTCTTTTCGGTATTGTGCAGCACGACGAGCCGTCCCACAGGCACCATCATGGAACCGCCAATGCCTTGCAAAACCCGGGCGGCGATGAACTGGAAAGCAGTATTGCCGATTCCGCAGAGCATCGAGGCGACCGTAAAAACGCCAATCGCTACGCTGAACACGGTGCAACTGCCGAAGCGGTCGGCCATCCAGCCGCAGATGGGGATAAACACAGCGAGCGCCAGCATGTACACGCTCATTCCGGCGCTCAGGGTGATTGGACTCGAGTGGAAGGTTTGAGCCATCTGCGGCAAGGCAGTGGCGATTACCGTCGCATCGAGGAACTCCATGTAGAAGGCGCCCGCAACAAGCACGGCAATCAGAGTCGAACGCTTCTCCGCATGATTCATCGCTGTCATTGGCTACATCGGGCTGGCTTGTGGTTCCGATCCTCCGATCCACACCAGCGCGCTATCGATCATTTCAAAACATAGATTGCTAGAATTATGCGCCCATGAACTCTCGATACCAAGCAAAGATAGTGTCACTCATGCTCTGGAGGGTTCTGAATTCGATGGGATTTACGCTTAAACTTTCGTAGCCAAGACCCCTTCGAAATCGACCACTTTGCGTTCTGGCGGTCGTGCCCCCGATGCTTCAACCACGTTCTGGCCGTATCGCCGCCGCCTCGGGAGTTAGTGCTCGATTCACTGCCCAGCACGAATCACGCTACGTCCGCCGCCACGCGCCGCAGCCTCCTGCTACACTGCGGGGCATGAACTCTTTCGAGCGGACAACTGCGTTGAGCAGCCTTCTGGTCTGCGTCCTGGCACTACATGCGCAAGCCCCGCCCCGCCGCGCAGCGCATCCCGCCGCGCCCACCACCGGCCCTCTTGCCAACCGCATCCAGGCCATTCTCGCCGACCCCGCGCTGAGTCACGCGCAGTTCGGCATTAGCGTCACCACCCTTGACGGCCGGTCGCTCTACGGCCTCAACGATGGCCGCCTGTTCACGCCCGCATCCAATAACAAACTCAACACCACCGCCGCAGCCTATGCCCTGCTGCCCGTCGACAGGCTTACCTGGACCACATTTGTCGTCGCCGGCGGCGATGTGGATGCTTCCGGCACGCTTCACGGCGATGTATTCATTCTTGGCGTAGGCGATCCCACGATCAGCGCGCGCCATTACCCCTATGCCGAACCTGGGGCCGCGCCTCCGCCCTCGTCCGAGACCCAACCCGGCGAAGGCTCGACCCATGCAAGCGCCGCCATGGCTGTGCTCGATCTGCTCGCCCAGCAGGTCGAGGAGTCCGGCGTGCGCGCCGTCGAGGGCGATGTGGTCGGCGACGATACCTACTTTCTGGATGAGCCGTACGGCGAAGCGTGGGGATGGAACGATCTGCAGTGGAGCTACGGCGCGCCTGTCTCCGCGCTCACCTTCAACGAGAATGCCGACGATCTAACCCTCGCCGCCGATGCGTCCAACCCAAATGCAACTCTGGCTACGTGGTCGCCCGATGTCGATTACTACACGGTCGACAACCACATGACGCCCGCACCGCCCGGCGAAACCGCCCATCCCGGCCTCGCGCGCCCACCCGGCTCCCTGCTGGTGCGCTCCTGGGGCACCGCTCCCGCCGGGGGGCTCCATGTATCGATGGCCGTCGAGGATCCCGCCCAGTTTGCTGCAGCCGCATTCAAGCAGGCCCTCCTGCTTCGCGGTATCAAGGTGAACGGAAGCCCCGAGTCGCGCCACAGATACCCAACCGGCGCGGGCAACTTTGCCGATGAACGCACGAAGCCCCTCAAGCTCGCGCCTGCTGCGCCAGACACCATCGCTGCCCCGGCCGAGGGGCGCCATATTCTCGGCGCCCACAGATCCATTCCCATGGCCGAAGACATTACCGTTATCAACAAAACCAGCCAGAACCTCCACGCTGAACTGCTCCTTCGCCTGCTCGGCAAGTTCTACGGCACCGATGGTAGCTTCGAACAGGGCACGCGAGCGGTGCGGCAGTTCCTCGTCAACGCCGGCGTCGACGACGGTGACTTCTTCCTGTACGACGGTTCCGGCATGAGTCCCGACGATCAGATCGCCCCGCGCGCCTTCACGCAGCTCTTGTCCTATGCCTCGCGCCAGCCCTGGGGCGCTGAGTGGCGCAATACGCTGCCCGTCGCCGGCGTCGACGGCACGCTTGACAGCCGCTTCAAAGACTCCCCGCTCAAGGGCAGAATGTGGGCCAAAACCGGCACACTCGCCGAGGTGAACGCGCTCTCCGGCTACCTGACCGCTGCCAGCGGGCGCACTTTGGCCTTCTCCATCATGGTCAACGGCCGCCGTCCCGGCAGCGACGCCGAGCAGCAGGCCCTCGACCTTATCGCCGAAGCCATTGCAGCGGCAGAATAACGATGTATGATCGAAGCAAATGCGCTTTCATAATTTAGTTGCGTATTCGTTCCTACCCGCCAGCGTCATCGTGCTGGCGGGCTGCCGCCCGTTGCCGCCCTCCAAGCCATCCTCGGAGTGGACGCCCCAGGAGGCGCGCGGCGCAGCGGTCTATCAGGCAAAGTGCGCCCGATGCCACTATCCCACCAGCACGCGTCCCCTCCACGGGCCCGGCCTGCAGGCGCTCACCAAGCTCAAGTCCATGCCCTCTGGCGCGCCGCCTACTGACGAGCGCCTCGCTGCCGTAACTCTGCACGGCCGGGGCGAGATGCCCGGCACAGCGCTAACCGACGACCAGCTCGCAGATTTGCTTGCCTACTTGCACACGCTATGACTGAGACCATCAAGACGAACCCTCCGCGAACCGGCAGACCACCGGTCCGCGTCGCGCCCAAATCGCAGAAGACCAAGCTGCTTCACCTTCCCGGTCTCGTGGCCACCAGCATCTACATGCTTCTGCTCGCCTTCATCGTCATTCTAGGTGTGGCCAGAGGCCATTTCCCGCCCATCTGTCTTGTGTTCCCGGTGCTCTTCATCGCCGCTGGACTCGGCTTGCTGAAGTTTTTCCGCTGGGCCTGGACGCTCACTCTGGCCGCCGTGGCCATGCTCGCAGGATTGTTCATCTGGAATTACACCACCCAGCACCAACTCGAATCCCTGATGCAGGGCCTCGTCAACCTGATCATCTTTCTCTATCTGGTGCGGACTGACATCCGCGACAGGCTGCGCTAGCTAGAGCAGGCTCCCCCTCCCTTTCAGCAACAACACAATAGCGGCGGAACTGGTTCGTAGCGAGCCCGCGCACAAGTTTAAGGCCATCTCTACGATCTATCCCTCGTGCCGGTGTTCAGTCAGGCCCAGGGAGTCTGGGTAGGGCTCATCTTCGAAGACAGTCTCCAGGTCCCGGTCACGGTCCCGCCTCCTTCTCCAACGTCTCTCCATTCGATCTTCCCTGCCCGTCAGGAGACTGATTTGGTGCACGATGGCGGCAAGCAGCGCCCACGCCATCAACAAAAGGCCGAGTGCGATCAATGCGACTCCGCCCAAAACAGCCGGGCCGGCCGTCGTCAGATCGATATGCAGCGTAGAACTCGAGAAGGGATAGGCGAGAATCATGCCGGTCGTCCCGTGGCAATACCCGACGATCAATGCCACACCGGTTGCCAGGGATGCCACGGCGACGATAAAAGGACGGTCGGGTGTCATAATATTCTCCTTTCAGAGCGCCGCATCTATTTGCAAACTTTGCCACTTTGCCAATTTAGCCGCTCAGGGCGTACCAATACCCCCTGCCGGCAGGCGCGGCATGATTCTAGAGATGCCTGATCCCGCGGAAAGGTTTGGGCCGGAAGAGCGCGAAATGCTTCTGCAGCGGGCCTACACTTCGCAACCGTTACAATATAAGCGTGATCGACCTCGTTCAAATCGAGCCCGCCCGCCGCGTGCCCGCCCCCAAGCCTGAGTGGCTCAAGGCCCGCGCTCCCGTGGGCGAAAACTACCACGACCTCAAGCGCCTCGCCCGCTCGCTCTCGCTCCACACCGTCTGCGAAAGCGCTCAATGCCCCAACATCGGCGAGTGCTGGCACCACAAAACCGCCACCTTCATGATGCTCGGCAACCTCTGCACGCGCCGCTGCGGATTCTGCGCCGTGCCCAAGGGCCGCCCCGAGCCCATCGACTTCGACGAGCCTCGCCGCGTCGCCGAAGCCGTGGCCAAACTAGGGCTGCACCACGCAGTGATCACCAGCGTCAATCGCGACGACGACAACCTCGGCGGCGCGCGCGCCTTCGCCCTTGTCATCGAGGAAATCCGCCGCCAGGCTCCCGGCTGCCGCGTTGAAGTTCTCATCCCCGACTTTCAGGGCAACCAGCGAAGCCATCCGCACCGTCGTCGAAGCGCGCCCCGAAGTCCTCAACCACAACACCGAGTCCGTGCCCGCGCCTCTATCGCGTCGTCCGCTCCGGCGCGCGCTACGAGCGCTCCCTCGAGCTGCTGCGCTACTCCAAAGAGCTGCGGCCCGCAGGGCTCACCAAATCCGGCGTCATGGTCGGCCTCGGCGAAGAAACGCACGAACTGCTCGCAGGTCTTCCGCGATCTCGCCGCCGTCGGCTGCGACATTCTCACCATCGGCCAATATCTGCGCCCCTCGCGCGACCACCTGCCCATGGCGCGCCTCTACACGCCCGCGCGAGTTCGCCGAGCTCAAGACCGAAGCGCTCAAGATGGGCTTCCGCCACGTCGAATCCGGCCCGCTCGTCCGCTCCAGCTACCATGCCCACGAGCAAGCCGCTTCCGCCGGCCCCTCCGCCTCACCTCAGACCGGAACAACCTGTAGAGCTTCCGCACCTAGTCCCTAGTCCCTTAGTCCCTAGTCCCTAGCCCCTGTCTGTCAGGTAAACTATCCGTTGGCAAATCCGCTTGAGCGAGGACGATCACCAATGGCATCTTTCATGGCCGGCAATCCGGCTCTCAAAGACCTCTACAACGATCTCAAACGCCGCATGGATCAGTCGGTCGCCGACTTCCAGGCCACTCTGGCATCCACGCGCACCGGCCGCGCCAGCGTCCACATGCTCGACCAGGTCAAGGTCGACTACTACGGCACGCCCACGCCCATCAATCAGCTCGCGCAGCTCTCCGCACCCGAGCCGCAACTCATCGTCATCTCCCCCTACGACCCGACCATCCTCAAAGACATCGAGAAGGCCATCCAGTCCGCCGATCTCGGCTTCAACCCACTCTCCGACGGCAAAGTCATCCGCGTTCCCGTTCCGCCCATGACCGAGGAGCGCCGCCGCGATGTCTGCAAGCACCTGAACAAGGTTCTCGAAGAGCACCGCACGGCAGTGAGCAACGTCCGCCGCGACGGCAACGAAGCCCTCAAGAAGCTCGCCAAGGATAAGAAAGTCAGCGAAGACGACGAGAAGCGCGCCCTCGAAGAAGTGCAGAAGATGACCGACGCCGAAATCCGCCGCATGGAAGAGCTCTCGCAGAAAAAGGAAGCCGAAGTCATGCAGGTGTGATCGCGGCATCCGGAGCGCGAAAAAAATTGCTTTTTGAAATTTGCATCTCGGGCGGGAAAGCGCTTCAAATCAAGCGAAATGTTGGTTTTGGCGGTGCGGCGGACCGGCCAAATGTTCGCTTAGGTGGTTGCGCTTGCCCCGCGAACGTTCGCTCGGGAGGGTGCGATTCTTCGAGACAAATACCGAGAATAGTTGCGAACAATTAATAGTTAGAACCGAGAATAGTTGCGCATAAGAGCGAGTCGCACCGAGTAATTTCCCGAAAGTGCGACGAAACAGGGCTTAGCGGCCTTAAATGCTCGCTTTTGCTGCATTTTTTGCATGTTTTCGCAGCGTTGTGCGTGTCTGTAGGGCTGGGCAGGCGCGTGAAGCCTCAATGTGCCAGGATGGGGCAATCCGGAGGCCAGATCGGGAAACGGGAGCCTCTTTCGTCACCTCAGCTTCCCTGTTTCCCACGCCGGCAACTCGCCGTGCGCTATAGACTCGGAATGAGCCATGAAGCAGTCCCTGCCCGAGTTCATACGCTGCTGGAAAGACAGCGAGCTCACCGAGCGCGCGGGATCGCAGTCGCACTTCAACGACCTGTGCGACATTCTCGACGAGCCTAACCCCGCTCATGCCGACCCCAAAGGCACCGAGTACACCTTTGAGAAGCACGTCAACAAGATCGGCGACGACAAAGGCTTCGCCGACGTTTGGAAGCGCGGCTTCTTCGGCTGGGAATACAAGGGGCCGCATAAGGATCTGAAAGCCGCTTACCAGCAACTGCTGAGATATCGCGAAGACCTCGAAAACCCGCCCCTGCTCGTGGTCTGCGACCTCCTCCGCTTCGAAGTCCACACCAACTTCACCAACACGCCGCCCCTCGTTTACAAATTCACGCTCGACGATCTGATCCTCGCGACCCCGATAGCCGGCTCCGACCTGCCGGCGCTGGAGATCCTCCGTGCGGTCTTTCAGGACCCCGATAAACTCAAGCCGGGCGCGCTTGAAGTCCGCGTCACGCAGCAGGCGGCCGAGGAGTTCACCAAGCTCAAGGACAATCTTCGCCGGCGCCACGCAGACAACGAAGCCGTTGCCCGGTTCGTCATGCAGTTGCTCTTCTGCCTGTTTGCCGATAGCGTCGGCCTGCTGCCGGAGAACCTCTTCCGCAAGTCCATTCTGTTGGATCGCCAGAAGCCGCGGGTCTTCGTCCGCAGGCTCAAAAATCTCTTTGCCGCCATGGCCACCGGCGACGACGATTTCGGCATGACCGTCATTCACCATTTCAACGGCGGCCTCTTTCGCACCGGCGAAGACACGGTCCTCGATCTCGAGCACGAGGACCTGGGAATCCTCCGCAAAGCCTCGCTGCTGGATTGGAGCCGCGTGGAGCCGGCCATCTTCGGCACGCTCTTCGAGCGCATTTTGAACGAGGAAAAGCGCGCCCAACTGGGCGCGCATTACACCAGCCGCGAAGACATCCTGCTCATCGTCGAGCCGGTCGTGATGGCCCCACTGCGCCGGCGCTGGGCCGAGGTCAAGGCCGGGGCCGAAGAGATCGCAGCGGCCATGGAGACGGCCACGAGCGGCACGCGCGCCAAGCTCCGCGCACAACTTGAAGAGAAACTCCACACCTGGATGGACGAGCTTGCCTCTGTCAGAATCCTCGATCCCGCCTGCGGCAGCGGCAACTTCCTCTATGTCGCACTCCGCCTCCTGCTCGATCTGTGGCACGAGGCCTACGTCTTCGCGATCGACCACCATCTGGCCTACATCGACTGCAAGGTCTCGCCTTCGCAGCTTTTGGGCATCGAGACCAACGTCTACGCCCACGAAATGGCCTCGGTCGTGGTCTGGATCGGCTACCTGCAATGGCGCAGAGAAAAGAACATGCGCGAGCCGGAGGAGCCGATCCTGCGCGTGCTCACCAATATCCAGCACCGCGACGCGATTATGGAACTCGATGCGGAGGGCAAACCGAAGCTCGACGCCGCAGGCGAGCCGAGCGAGCCGGCCTGGCCCAAGGTAGATTTCATCGTCAGCAATCCGCCGTTCCTGGGCGGCAAGATGCTGCGGCGCAACCTGGGCGACGCCTATGTGGATGCTTTGCTCAAGCTCTATAACGATCGCGTGCCCGCCGAGGCCGATCTGGTCACGTATTGGTTTGAAAAGGCCCGCGCGATGGTCGAGCGCAAGCACGTTCGCGCCGTGGGATTGGTCGCCACGCAGGCCATTCGCGGCGGAGCCAACCGCGAAGTGCTCAAGCGCGTCGCCGAAACCGGCAACATCTTCATGGCGTGGAGCGACCTTCCATGGATTAATGAGGGTGCGGCAGTCAGGATTTCAATCTTGGGTTTCGACGGCGGGGGCGAGGTTGAGCGTATTCTCAATGGCGCAACGGTCGCAACGATCCACCCGGACCTGACCTCCGGGACCGATCTGACGCTGGCCAGACGATTGCCCGAAAACGCAAATCTTTGCTTTATGGGCACCACCAAGGTCGGTGCATTCGATCTTGATCCGGAAACAGCCTGCAAAATGCTGGCCGCGCCGCTCAATCCCAACGGCAGGCCAAACTCCGATGTAGTCAAGCCGTGGGTCAACGGCATCGACGTCACCCGCCGTCCGCGCGGCATGTACATCGTCGACTTCGGGGTGGATATGCCTGAGGAGCAAGCTGCGCTCTATGAGATGCCGTTCGAGTATGTGCGCGAGCATGTGAGGCCGGAACGGGAAACGAATAATCGCGAGAGCTATCGATTCAAGTGGTGGATTCACGCAGAACCGCGCCCGGCCTTGAGAGCCGCGATCGCAAATCTTGAGAGATTCATCTTGACGCCACGTGTGGCGAAGCATCGCATGTTTGCCTGGGCCGGAAAATCTTGGATACCGGACAGCCGAATTTTCGCCATTGTTCTTGAGGACGATTACTTCTTTGGCGTCCTGCAGTCAAGGGCCCACGACGCATGGAGCCTAGCCACCTGCTCATGGCATGGCGTAGGTAACGATCCGACATATAATGGCGAGTCCTGCTTCGAGACCTTTCCGTTTCCGTGGCCGCCGGGCAAGGAGCCCCAAGATTCGCCGCTGGTGAAGGCCATTGCCGAAGCCGCGCGAGAGCTTGTGAAGCAGCGCGACAATTGGCTCAATCCGCCCAACGCCGCGCCGGAGGAGCTCAAGAAGCTGACGCTGACCAATCTCTACAACAAGCGGCCCAAATGGCTGGAGAACGCGCACGCGAAGCTGGACAAAGCAGTCTTCGCCGCCTACGGCTGGTCGGCTACGCTTACGGACGAAGAAATCCTCGAACGCCTTCTGGCTCTCAACCAGACCCGCGCCACGGCGGCGGCCGGAGAACAGACTTGCGCAATGCCTGTTTCACAACCGATTTGAAGAGAGGTTGAAGCGGTCCCCCAGCGGTTGAAGTGACCGCGATGAAATACGCTGTTTGAAATTTCGCGGGTTGGCGCCGCTTCGCGACTTCGCAGGTTGGCGAGTTCGCGTGGTATTTCTTCCTGGCAGGTGACCTTCGATCCACATTCGGTGGGGCTTATGCGTCGCGCCGGCGCCGCTGGTGCGTGGAGGGAATTTGCAGGTCTTCGCGGTATTTGGCTACCGTGCGGCGCGTGAGGCGAATGCCCTGCGCGTTCAGCATGGCGGCGAGCTGATCGTCGGTGAGCGGATGCCTGGGGTCCTCTTCCTCGATGAGCTTGCGGACCTTGCGCTTGAGAACCAGCAGCGTCGTATCGGCGCCCTCGGGGCCATTCGAGCCTTCAGAGAAGAAGAAGCGCAGCTCGAGCACGCCCTGCGGCGTGTGCGCGTACTTGTTGGCCACGGCGCGGCTCACCGTGGAAGGATGAACGCCGATCTCCTCGGCCACTTCCTTGATCATCATGGGCCTGAGCGCCTCGACACCCTTGTCGAGGAAGTCCTGCTGGCGGCGCACAATCACTTCGCAGGTGCGCAGAATTGTGCTTTTGCGCTGCGCGATATTGCGCATGAGTTGCAGCGCGGAGCGGAAGCGCTCCTTGACGTACTCCTTTACTTCTTTTTCGGTGTCGCTTGAAACCAGCATGCGCCGGTAGCGCTGGCTGAGGCGCAGGCTGGGCAGGTCTTCCTCGTTCATCGAGACCACCCACTCGGCGCCGCGCTTGACAAAGTACACATCGGGCTCGATGAGCCGCGTCTGCTCGCGGTTGTACATGCGCCCCGGGCGCGGGTCGAGGGTGCGGATGAATTCAATTGCCGCGTGCGCCTGCTCGGGCGTGACCTGCGCCGCGCGCGCCAGGTCTTTCACATCGCGCTTTTGCAAGAGGGGCAAGTGACGGTCCACAATCAGCGCCGCCACTTCCATTGCGTGCCGCCGCTCCTCGATTTTGGCTTCGGCCTCGGCCTGGAAGCTGCGATGCGGGTTCCCGTCCGGATCCTCTTCTGGAGTCTTCAGCGGTCCGCCATACAAATGGCCGAACTCGTGCTGCTGCGCCGTAATCTGAAGGGCCAGGCACTGGCGCAGGTCGCGCGCGCCCACTCCGGCGGGATCGAGATGCTGCACCAGATCGATGCCGCGCCGAATGAGATCGAGCGCCGCGGCCAGGTCAGACGACTGGTCCGGCGGGCCGCCGTTGCCGGATTTCGCGTCCTCGGGAGCAGCGCCGAATGCCGCGGCCAACTCTTCCTCGCTCGCCGCGAGGTACCCGTCCTCGTCCAGATTGCCCACCACGAACTCGGCCGCATCGCGCAAGTCGGGATCGAGGCTCAGAGCTCCCAACTGCCACGCCAGGTGATCGGACAAAGTCGTGGGCTGGGAGAGAAAGTTTTCAAACGAGGGCTTTTCGTTGTCTTCGTACTCCGGCTGCGTGCGATAGCCGGGGTCGAGATAATCCTGGAAGTACGAGCCGAAATCGATCTCGCTGAAAACATCCTTGGGCCCGGCGGCCGCTTCCTCGGCGCCGCGGGCCGTATCCTCCGCGCTGCGCTCGAGCCGTTCTTCGCGGCCGGCCACCTGGTCCAGCATCGGAACTGTCTCGTCAATCTCCTCCAGGACGGGATTCTCAACCATCTCGGCATCGATCATCTCCTTCAATTCCAGCTTATTGAGGGCAAGAACGCTCACCATCTGCATCAGGCCCGGGGTAAGGACCTGGCGTTGCGCCACTTTCAAATTCAATCTGGGCTGCAGCAGCGGCATAAATGGGACCCGTTCACCTTTAGACCTAATGCGAGTCTAGTCTTCAAAGAAAAAGCTTAAGGTAGAAAACGCGTTAATTCAAATCGCTCATCCCGGAATGGGCCTTGTCCCGTCCCGGACTCTCTATGTGGAATTTATAGCGCGGTTATGGGCTCTTGCGCCAGTGCCGGGTGGCAACAGCGCACCCCCTTGTGGCGCTGAGTTGAGCTTAACAGGCTGCGGAAAAAGGCCGAATCTGGGTTGGATTTCACAGAATAAAGTCGCAGGGCCTGAAAGGGGCTGCGGAAAAACTCCTCAGCTCGGTCGTTTGTGGTGGAAATGAGCTTGGCAGGGGCTAAGAGCTTATCCGTAAATAGTGTTTAGCTTGATTCTCGCATCGGATTATCCTGCTGGGGGAGAGCGGAACTGCGCGAAGATACCGCTCAAGATGGCGCAGATCAAGTCGTGGACAGTTTCCGATGAGTTGTGGAGCAGGATCGAGCCGCTGGTTCCGGCGCGCAAGCGGCAGCGGGGTCGCAAATACCAGCGCCAGCCGGGGGCGGGGCGTAAGCCTATGGCTGCGCGGCAGGTGTTTTCGGCCATTGTCTATGTGCTGCGTACCGGCTGCCAATGGAAGGCGCTGCCCAGGGAGTACGGCAGCGCCAGTGCGGTGCACGCCCACTTCCAGCGCTGGCAGCGGGAAGGCTTCTTTCTGAAAATATGGAAGGCCGGCCTGGCTGAGTACGACGAGATGGAGGGTATTGCCTGGCGCTGGCAGAGCGTGGACGGGGCCGCGGGCAAGGCGCCGCTGGCGCTGGAATGCGTGGGATCGAACTCCACGGATAGGGGGAAAAAATGGGCGCAAACGCAGCCTCCTGGTGGACGCGTGTGGCATCCCGCTGTCGCTCGTCGCCAGCGGGGCCAATCGGCATGACAGCGTTCTGTTGCGTGCCACCTTGGCAGGTGTCGTATATCCCCGGCCGGAGCCCGGAAGCTGCACGGAAACGCTTTGCGCCGATGCCGCCTACGTTGGTTTTCCGGCCTTGGCGGCAAGCCGCATCTACAACTACGAACTGAACGTGAAGACCCGCCGCCAGGAAAGCGATGAGAAGCGCCAAAACCCCGATCACCAAGCCCGCCGCCGGGTCGTGGAAAGAACGCACTCCTGGTTCAACCGCTTCCGCAAACTACTGGTCAGCTTCGAGAAGACCGAGGCCAGTTACACTGGGCTTCTGTCCCTCGCCGCCGCCCTGATCTGCTGGAGGCAGACTGTCTTTATTTACGGATAAGTTCTAAAGCCCAATTCGTTTTATTGGCCTTATCGGCGCGAGTAAACTCGCGCCCTGGTACAAAACCATACGCCGTAGGAGTTTTTCAGCAGCCTGTGAAGTCGTGCCCTGACACGAAGCCTCGGCCAAAACAATGTGGAACCGCACTAGCTCAGCGAGAAGCCCTCGCCCAGGTAGACACGGCGCACGTCGATGTCGTTGCCGAGTTCGTGCGGCGTTCCGGCGCGGAAGATTCGCCCTTCGGCAATAATGTAGGCGCGATCGGTTACGCTGAGCGTCTCGCGCACGTTGTGGTCGGTGACCAGGATGCCGATGCCGGATGCCTTGAGGTCGAAGATGATTTTTTGCAGCTCGAGCACCGCAATGGGGTCGATGCCGCTGAAGGGCTCGTCGAGCAAAATAAAATTGGGTTGGATGCACAGCGCCCGGGCGATCTCAACGCGGCGGCGCTCGCCGCCAGAAAGCGCGTAGCCGCGCGTGGTGCGGATATGGCCAAGATTTAGCTGTTTGATCAGCTTCTCGGCGCGCGCGCGGCGCTCGGGGTGGCCCAGCGGCTGCACCTCGAGGACGGCGAGAATGTTTTCCTCCACGGAGAGCTTGCGGAAGACGGAAGGCTCCTGGGGAAGGTAGCTGATGCCGAAGTTGCGCGCCCGCAAGTACATGGGCACCCGCGTGATGTCGGTGTCGTCGACCAGCACGCGCCCGGTTTCGGGCGCCACCAGTCCCACGATCATGTAGAAGCAGGTTGTCTTGCCGGCGCCGTTGGGGCCGAGCAATCCCACCACTTCGCCGCGGGAGATTTTCAGGTCGACGTTGCGGACGACCTGCCTTCGCTTATAGCTCTTGCCGATTCCCTCGGCAATCAGAGTTTCCATTCAGGTTTTGGCTCTCTTCTGCCGCTACTTTCCGTGTGCGTGCGGTGCGGTTGTCTCGGTTATTGTCTCGCGCCCGCCGCCTTCGACACTGACGCTATCATCGCGGCTATGGAAAATCAAAACCTCGCCGCTTACGCTGCCCCGCTCGGGATCGGTGATCCTGGGCGGTGTTGAAGAGGTTCCGGTCAGCGCGTAGTCCCCGGTCGAGCCCGAGTAGACCAATTGCTCTCCGGTTCCGCGCCGGCCCGCGGAGGCGAGCGTTACGCGGCCTGTGGCCGTCATGCGGTCCACCTGAGCCTGCCCGCCATTGCCGCTCACGGGATTTGCCACGGGCATCAGCCGCAGTTCTACTTGATTCGAGGTAGACGAGGCCGTGCCTGTCTCTGCCACCACCGCGCCCAGCACGCCCGAGCGCATCACCGCTTTGCGATCGGGATCGGAATACCAAAGGCCGCCGCCGCGCACGCGGATCACGGAGGGCGCGGCCGGCTTCGCGGCTGCGTTGCCTGCTCCATTTGGCCCCGATGATGGCGCAGCCGCCCTGGCTGGAGTCGCGCTCGCGCTCAATAGCACAGCCTTCACCGGGTCCGCGGGGTCCCTGGTGCTGGCGACCAGCGTCTGTTTCTGGCGGTCCAGCACAATCAACGGCGCGGAGACCGAGTTTGCCTGCTGCCACAGGCGCGCATGTCCGCGGAAAGTGGCCTCGCCGGTCGACTGGTCGAGTTGCGCCTCCTCGGCAATCACGTGCGCCGGCCCCTGCCCGCCCAGGGCCACGTTGCCTTGAACTGCCTTGCCGCCCGGCGCGCTATCTGCCGCAGTGGCGCTCTGGCTGGTCCAGGTCGCCTTTACGTTGCCGTGAGCAAAGGCGTTTCCCGACTGCTCGGATAGATCCACCTTGTCGGCCGTTAACTCCAGGCCTCCGTCCTCGACGCGCGGGTTGAGCGTCAGGTGTAGCCACTCTCCTGCGCCTTCAAACACGGCTTTGCCCGCCCAGGCGTGCATTGGGGTCGGCGGCTGCGCCCCGGCCTGTGACCCCAACGACGAAGACCTGTCGCCGGGGGCCCCCATCTTTGACGCGGCTTGTTCAAAGAGCACCACGTGACCATCGAGCTCGGCCGACTGCACCTCGGAAACGCCCGCCGCGCCATTCGTGCTTCTGCCGCTCTCGCCCCCGCTCCCTTGTTCCCTTGTTCCCTGGTTTCCTTGTTCGCTGAACTCCGCCTGCAGACGGTCGCCGCTCGCGGATTGCCGGGTTCCTGTGGCGGTCGTCTGCTCGATCCCCGCGTGGCCGACGCCAGTCATCGAGCGCAGCGCCGAATCCGGACCGAACGCGCCAGTCACCTCATCGGCGGTCATCTTTGAAGGCGTTGCGGCTGAATTGCCGCGCCGGGTTTCGCTGGTGATGACCACGCCGCCGGCGCCGTGAATAGCCTCTGGCTCCGCTCGTCCCTGGCCCGCGCTGCGGAAGTCGAGGTCGGCCACCGGCGAGCGCCAGGTGCGGCTCAAGTGCAGTTGCGCGGCCTGCGCGTTGGCCTCCTGGCTCGTTGCCTGGTTCGTTTCCGGTCGCGTCTCTTGACTATCGAACAAAACGCCGCGCTCCAGGTGCGCGTGGCGCAGTTCACCCTCGGCAGTGAACTCCAACTCCACCGTGGGCGAGGTCCCATGCACCGTGCGGACGGCGTTCACGGAGTCCATGGTTACGCCGCCCTCCATATGCCCGTGGCGCGGCTGGCTGTGCTCATCGAATTCCATCCATCCCACAGGCGCTGCCAAATGGCCGCCCGCCGCGGTGGCCAGCGTGAAACCGCCTGTTGCGTCAAGCCGCTCGGCCGAGCCGTCGGTGCGGAAAAGAAGTTTGGCCTCGGCCGCGCCCGCCTTTCCGCGCCGGTAGTTGGCCGTGGCCGAGCGCAGCAGGCAAAGCTGCGCACTACGGTCAATCTCAGCGTGCCCGGCGTGGATCTGGACTGAATCGCGCCCCCGGTAGGTCGTCAGTTCCACCGCCTGCTCGAGCGTCAGGTAGCCGCTCTGCGAGTCGTACCGTGCGCCCACGGCGCTCCCGTATCCCTGCGCCATGGAAAAGTCCACGCGTTGCGCGGTCGTTACCATGCCGCTGCTCCGGTCGAACGTCAATCCGCTGGTCTTCACGTGAATCTGGCTTGAGTGAGCCTGACTTGAGGCGCCGGCCCCGGCGGTAGGGTTCTTGCCCTTGCTGCCCGCTGCCGGCGAGGCCGCCGGACGCGTCAACAGCATGTCTACCGGTCCCTCCGCTGTGGCCACGCCGCTCTTCTGGTCGTACTCGAATGTGTCGCCCGCAATGCGGTCGATGTCTTTGCCGTCCTGGCCATAAAGCTCGATTTGAACGTCGTGCAGCAGAACGCGGTTGTCTTTAAGCTCGACTTCTTTCGAGGCGTGAATCTTGTACTGCGAATGCGCGCCGAAGGCATGAACGAAGGTGTACCCATTGGCTTCCTGCTGAATGTTGATGCCCAGCCGCTGCGGCAGATCGCGGCGATTGAGCAGGTTCTTCCATTTGCCCACCCACAGGAACCCTGCCAGCGCGGCCACGAGCAGCACGCCCGCAACCAGCACCAGAGTTCGGATTCGTTCAATGGTGAAGCGCACGCTAGTTCCTCATTCCAAGCCGCGCGGCCAGCCGCTGCGCAAGGCTCTCGCCGAGCTCGCTCCACAACAGGCGTGCCGTCGCGCCGGAGGCTTTCTCGATTGCCGTTGTCAGCTCCACGAGTTGGCGGACGTTCTCTTCTACGTGGCGCGCGCCAGCGGCGTCAAGCTCGGCGTCTTCTTCGAGAAACGGCGTGTCCGCGCCGAAGTCCACGCGAATGTGCCCATCCTGCTCGTACGCGCCCTCGTCGAAGAGCGGCCCGAAGCCCGTGACGCGCACCAGACGCGGCTCCCGCACCCAGCGCGGATCGAGGCCCTCCGAGCTTTCAAGTTCCCACAGGTTCCACCCTATTTGAAATTCGTAAGCATAGTCGTCGTGGAGCAGTTCGAGCGCCTCGTCGACGGCCTGCCGCGGTTCGGCTCCGGGGCTGGAGCCGGCCCCGCCGCCCATCCTCCCATACACGCTCTGGAATACCGGCGCTTCGTTCCAGTTCACCGGCCACACCGTGGCGGCATAGACGTTAGCCTCGCCGCCGTGCGCGGCAAAGGCGCCCAGCACCGCCGTCAGCTTGTCGGGGAGCGCCTCCAAACGCAGGTTCGGGTACCACAGACTCAGATAAAGCGTGTCGGACATCGGTCTTTCTTAGTTTAGACGGGGGAACGGGACGGCGAGTCAGTGTTAGAGCATTTTCGATTCACATATTCACATTGCAACATCGTGCAAGGTGGCTCGCCGCGGCGAGCCACATGACTTTGAGCTTTCGGTAAAGAGCAGAATCGAAAATGCTCTAGCGAGTGAGTCCCCCATCGGCTTTGCGGACCCGCGGCGGATGAAATGCGTTGTTTGGTATTTCGCAGGTTGGCGTCGCTCCGCGACTTCGCAGGTTGGCGAGTTCGCGCAGTATTTTTTTGCAAGCCGGTACATGCTGCGCGCGGGTTCGCGAGCTTACGCGCGCAGGACGGAAGGCGGAAGCCGGGATCAGACCGGGATTTGGGGCGATGCGGATGGAGAAGCGCCGGAAAGCGCGGTGTACTGCGTGAGCAGAGCCTGCATGGTGTGGCCGCCGGCCTGGCCGTAGTCGTTGCCCGGCAAGCTGGCCCAGATGTTAGAGCAGGCGGCGATGGCGCCTTCAATGTTGCCGGTCGCGATCATGGGCAGAGCATGGCGCTCGCGAATCTGCTGGATGGCGACGGCGTCCTGGCTGGCGGGGCTGAAGTCGGGGAGATGGAGCGATGCCTTGTAGGCCTGCCAGAACTTGAGCAGAAGCTGGTAACGGCCGGAGGCGGTGGAGAGGAGAGGTGGTGGTCCCGTTCGAACTACCTGCGCAGGACGGCCATTGGCGAAGGGGTGGTCGGAGTAGTCGGTGAAGATCTCCGGGCCGTTGACGCCGGAGACGATGACGTCGTAGCCGTTGTTCACGGTGACGGGGCTGCGGCTGGTTCCTTCTGACCAGGCGATGAGGTCGAGGAAGGCCTTCACGCTGGGGCTGATGATTGGGGTGGGGCTGGCGGCCATGGCGGCTCCAATCCTGTCCGGCCCGGGGGCATTGGATGAGAGGGACGGATGGGATTACGTTAGCACGGGCGGGGCTAATCCGGGGCTAAAAGTCCCAGGTCTTACTTCAACTGTCCAGGGGCCTGAAGACCCCTGCTCCCTCCGATCAGGACGTGACGATTTCGCTGAAGTCGGCGATGGTGGAGAAGCTGCGCAGGACTTCGTCGATGAGGCCGAGATTTGCGCCGCGAATCTTCTCGTCGGGGTCGAGCACCATGACCTTGTCGAAGAAGGCGTCGACCGTGGGCCGCAGCGTGGCGATGAGCGCCAGCGCCTCGCGGTAGGACGCGCTGCTCGCGGAGCCTGGCGATTTTCGGCTCCATCTCCTTTGACCGATGCCACAAGTCGATGGCTTCCAGCGCCAGTTCGCCCAGCCTTGCCTGCGCAGGGTTGTAGCCCTTCTCTTCGGCCTGCCGCAGAATATTCTTGATGCGTTTGCAGGCGGCAGAGATGGCCGCGAAATCTTCCGATCCGCGCACGGCGACGAGCGCCTCGGCGCGGGCCATGGCATCGCGCACGTCGTCGGCGCCTGCGGCCAGCACGGCATTGACCACGTCGTAAGCGAAGCCGCGCACATCTTTGAGATAGAAGTGCAGGCGCTCGCGGAAGAAGGCGACCACCTGCTCCTTGTTCGCGCCCTCGACGCCGGAGGCGGCAAGCACATCGGCGAGCGTCAGCGGCAAGCTCGACTCGGCGAGGATCTTCACGATGGCGTTGGCCGCGCGGCGCAAGGCGAACGGATCTTTCGAACCGGTGGGCGCGTTGCCGATGCCGAACATGGCGGCGATTGTCTGAATGCGATCGGCGATGCCGAGTAGTTGCCCTTCGACTGTTGCGGGGATCGCGTCCTCAATCGAGGCTGGCGTGTACTGGTCGTAAATGGCCTGGCAACCGTCTCGCCCAACCCCTGCGCCCGCGCGTAAAGTCCGCCGATGATGCCCTGCAGCTCAGTGAATTCCTTGACTAACTCGGTGGTGAGGTCGGTTTTGGCGAGCTCGACGGCCTTGAACGAGCGCCGATTCATCGAATGGCCGCGTCCGTCGGACTGGAGCTCCGCTGCGAGCGCGCTGGCTACGGCGAGGTTCTGCTCGGTCTTCCAGTAGTAGCTGCCGAGCTCTTTCTGGAACGTGACGTTTTTCAGGCTCTCGACGCGCTGGGCGAGCGGAGTCTTCTGGTCGAAATCCCAGAAGAAGCGCGCGTCTTTGAAGCGGGCGCGCAGCACACGCGCATTGCCGTGGCGGATGATGGCCGCGCCTTCCGCATCCGCCTGCGTGTTGAGCACGGCCAGGAAGTGCGGCGCCAATTTGCCGTTTGCGTCTTCCACGGCGAAGTACTTCTGGTGGTCGCGCATCACGGTGACCAGAACCTCTTCCGGCAGGGCGAGATATTCAGGCTCGAAGTCGCCGAGAATCACGCTGGGCCACTCGGTGAGGTGCGTGACGGTTTCGACCAGCGCTTCGTCCTCGCGCCAGCGCGCGCCGGGAACGGTGCGCGTGGCCGCGTCGAGGGCTTTGCGGATGATCTGCCTGCGCTCGGCCACATCGACGATCGACGATGGCGGCGCGCAGAGTCTCGTCGTAGTGCGGCGGCGGACGCGATCGACGACGGGCGCCTCGCCGTGCAGCATGCGATGGCCGCGGCTCGCGTTGCCCGCGGCGATGCCGGCGATTTCGAGCGGGACAATTTCCGAGTCGAGAGCGCCACAACCCAGCGCACCGGCCGCACGAAGCGCTCCGGCTTGCCGGCGCGCCAGTACATGTTCTTGGCCCAGTAGATGGCGAGAACTTCCTTGGGCAGCTCGGCGGCCAGGATTTCGGCCGCGGTGCGGCCCGGGCGCTTGACGGTCGCGCCGACGTACTCGCCCTTGGGCGTGGTCGACTTTTTCGAGATCGGCAACGGCCACGCCGGCCTTTTTCGCGAAGGCCTGGGCTGCGGCGGTCGGCGCGCCGTCTTTGAACGCAACCTTCCACGACGGGCCGGTCAGCTGCTCCTCGGTATCGGCCTGCTTGGCGAGCACGCCCTCGGCCAGCACGGCCAGGCGGCGGGGCGTGGAGTAGGTGGTGACCTTTGCGCCCTCGGCGAGCAGGCGCTCGCGGGTGAGCAGGTCGCTGACGCGGCGGCCGAGCTCGGCCTCAGCCCCGGCAATCATGCGGGCGGGAACTTCTTCAAGGCCGATTTCGAGTAAAAAGTCTGACATACAGTCTTTCTCTCAAGCTTCTAGCTGCTAGCTTCTAGCTCACCAGCTCTTTCGTGCGGCTCGAAGCGAATGTCATTTCTCATCGAATAACTCAGAAGCGCGTTGCACGAAAATCCTGCGCTCCGGCGAAAAGCTGAAAGCTGGCAGCTAGGAGCTAGAGGCTGGCAGCTTGCTGCAATGCATACGCCTTGGCGACGCCGACGGCCAGGTTGCGAATGCGGCCGATCACGCCGACGCGCTCGGTAACGCTGATGGCGCCGCGCGCGTCGAGAAGATTGAAGAGGTTCGAGCACTTGAGCGCCAGTTCGTAGGTGGCCAGCAGCGGGAAGCGGCGCTTCTCCTCTGGGCTGTGCCGTTTCGTCGGCCAGCAGCGTGTTGGCCTGGTCGAGCAGCGCCTGCGCTTCGGCTTCGTAGGAGTTGAAGTGCTCCCAAAGCCTGGGCACGTCGGCGTACTCGAAGTTGTAGACCGAGAACTGCAGCTCCTCGGCCAGGCGCACATCGCCATAAGTCACCGCCGCGCCGGTTTCGGGATCGCGCGCCCAGACGATGTCGTAGATCGAGTCCACGTCCTGCAGGAACTGCGCGATGCGCTCCAGGCCATAGGTCAGCTCGGCGCAGATGGGGTCGAGATCGAGGCCGCCGCACTGCTGGAAGTAGGTGAACTGCGTAATCTCGAGGCCGTCGAGCATGACCTGCCAGCCCACGCCCCACGCGCCGCCCGCGGGCCACTCCCAGTTGTCCTCTTCGAACTTGAGGTCGTGCTGCTTGAGGTCGATGCCGATGGCCTCGAGCGATTCAAGATAGAGCTCCTGCACGTTGACCGGCGGCGGCTTGAGGATGAGCTGGAACTGGGTGTGCTTGAAGAGCCGGTTGGGATTCTCGCCGTAGCGGCCGTCGGCCGGCCGGCGCGAGGGCTGCGCGTAGCCGACTTTGTAGGGCTTGGGGCCGAGCACGCGCAGAAAGGTCTCCGGCGCCATGGTGCCCGCGCCGACTTCGACGTCGTAGGGCTGCTGGAGGACGCAGCCGCGCTCCGCCCAAAAGCCCTGCAGGCGGAAGAGCAGGTCCTGGAAGGTGAGCGAGGTGGGTTTTACATGCGGTGCGGATTGGGCTGCGGACACAGGCAATTCTCTCTCATCGGGACTAAAGATCGATTTTAGCAGCCAGGGCGCGCCGACACAGTAGGACAAGCCTATACTGATGTGCATGAAGCTGCGGCAGGTGCCTAATCATCGCAAGTGTGGCCTTCCTGCTTGACTCTGGGTGAGGCTTCCCTCTGGCACAATCTCTCGAGGTAAGTCAAGTCTCAGGCTGCCCGGGTGGTTTCCTCCCATTGCAGCGGCAGCACATATTCAAGGCGAGGTTCACCTAAGGCTCTCTCTCCTTCAAGACGGGACGCCCGGAGACGTTCAGGTCGTAAGTTGGACCACAAATGTTAAGGCAGGCGGCCATTGTTAACGCGAAAAGTTCCAGGTTCCGGGTCGTTCAAGGTGACCGCCCGGACGGGCCGTCCGAGCTGACTTACAGGTTTGTTTTGCAAGACCTGGATTGCAGCCAAGAACCCGTCGGCCCATTGCCGCGCGTTGGATATGAGTCGAAGACGAACACGGTCACGATTGAAGAACAAGCCGTTCCCATTTGCGATCCTGCAGCAGAGATTCGCGTTGGTCGGTGAAGTGCTTCTTCCTCTGGAGATGCGGGTTGAAGTGAGCCCGAGAGAGGCCTCGCAGTCTACCCAACGGGCACCTCGACCTGCGTCACAAAGACCTCGGCGTGCAGGCGGCGCGCGACCTCGGAGGGGGAAGCGGTCTCAAAGAATAGTGTGAGGGCCTCGATGAGATTGGCGCGGGCTTCTTCAATCGTCGAGCCCTGGCTGGCGATGTCGAGCTCAGGGCACAATGAGACGAAACCGTCATCTTCGCGCTCGATGATTGCCGCCATTCGCCGGTTCGGCATACTCAGATTCTAAGCTTGCCTTTCCCGCACGCGAACCTTGCGATCTGCCGCTGGCAGCCGCACCGCGCCGGCCTTTTTCTTCCCCAGCGCACGGTGAACCATATACGCGGAACGCGTGAGCCGCGCGGCGCGAGCGCGGCTATCGATTTCCGATAACTGGCTTTCACGTGCGGTCACGTTAATGCGGACCGTCCGCTCCGGCTCGGCAGCCTCCACCAGAAACGCGACTGCGCCCTTCATCGCACGATCATTGCGGAGTTCGTCGAGAGTCGATGGCCTGGGCAGGCGGTCTCCGTCCTTTCGCATCCCCGCAATGTGGAGCGAAAGGGCTTCGGCGGCCATGCGGCGCGCTTCTTCCAGCGACGTTCCCGCCGTGATGCAGCCGGGAAAATCGGGAAAGCTGACACCATAATCCGACTTCTTGTCCTTGTGAAGATAGGCGATATATTCCATGTGCCCCTACTTGCCGAGCTTCAAGCCCGCTTGCTTCTCGATGGAGCGAAGGGTCCCGATCGCACGTCCTTGCGCGGGAACGGGACTGTCACCCGGCCTGGTTTTGTGGCGTGTTTGAACTGCTTGTGGCTTCCTTCGTGAGCAACCTCAAACCATCCGTCGGCCTTCAGTCTCTTGATGATTTCGCGGCTGTCCATCGATCTTGCTCCCGGAAGCTGATTTTAGAATACACACTTAATACACACCGATGCAAAGCAGGTTTACCCGCCCAGGCGCGCCAGCGCCTCCGCGGTGCGCAGCTTGCGCTCGAGATGGCGTTCGAGGGTTTGCAGGGTGAAGCGGCGCAGGTCCTGGGCGCGGCGGCGTGGCCACGGTTCGGTGGTGAAGGCCGATGCGGGCGCGCGCAGCATGCGCTGCGCCAGTTGCCATGAATCGGCCGAGAGCGTGCTGGCGCTGCCGTTGCGGTGAAGGGCACAAAACAGCCCGTCGGCGTAGCTCGAGAACGAAACCTCTTCTGCATGCAATGGCTCGCCGCAGATGATGCAGCGGCCAATGTCGGGCAGGAGGCCCATGAGGCGCGTCATCCAGAGCGAAAAATAGGTGAGCGGCATCCAGGGTCCGGCGGATGGGGGCCCGGCGGATGGGGGTCCGGAAAAATGGGGCTGGACGATATTGGACGGAGCGCGATTGGAATCGCCGAGTTGCGGCGGGGCGGCGTGGGTTTGGACAGCATGGGTATGCTCGAGCACGGAAACCAGGAGGCGAAAAACCGTCTCCTGCGGATCGCGTTCAGGCAGGGCCTCATCAATGACCTCGGCGAAGAAGCTGAGCACAGCCATGCGCGCGTGGTCGACGGGCGCCGAGAGCGGCGAGCGAAGGATCTCCAACTGGTCGAGCCGGACGAGTTCCTGGCGCGGGCTCCCGGCGAACCAGGCGCGGGCAAGGGTCATGGGCTCCAGCGCGCCGCCAAAGCGTTTGCGGCTCTTGAGCGCAGCTTTGGCTACGCCCTTCATGCGGCCGTAATCGCGCGTGAAAAAGCTCACGATCAGGTCGGCCTCGCGTAATGGCCAAGTGCGCAGGACCACCGCTTCTGAGGTGAGGACGGCCATGGGGATATTATCCTCGCTCCCCACCCGATTCGTCGTTCCCGCTGAATTGGAAGGGGTTAGATTTAGGTAAGGATTAATATGTGAATGTGAGGCACTTTGCATAAAAGTAAGGGATATTGTATAAAGTAATCCATTTAGTCATAAAGTAAGGTATTATTCAATTTGTAAGGAGGGTCGATGCCAACAGCTACAGTCACTTCGAAAGGGCAGATCACCATTCCGGCTGAGGTGCGCAAGGCACTCGGTCTGAAGCCCGGAGACAAGGTCGACATTTTCGAGGTCGGGAAGGGGCAATTTGCCCTAGCTGCCAGGAACAGGTCGATTCGCGAGCTTGAGGGATGTGTACCGAAGCTGGATTATGTGGCGACCATTGAGCAAATCAATAAAGCGATCGGCGCCGCCGCAGCCGAAAGTTATCTGCGGAGCGTCGGCCAGCTTCCTCCTGAAAAATCGAAGGACGAAGCAGCGTGATCGGCCTCGACACAAATGTGATTCTCCGTTACTTCGTAACAGACAGCCCTGAACAGGCGCATCGGGCGAAGTCTCTGATCAATGCATTCACCCCAGCGGACCCGGGATGGGTCGGCGTCACTGTTCTCGCCGAACTAGTCTGGGCCTTGACGAGCATCTACCGCTTCAATCAGGAAGGTGTAATCGGGGCTCTCGAAACGCTGCTCGCAAGCGACGACCTGGTAATTGAGCACCGCGACGATATGCGGCGCGCTCTTTGGCTCTATCGGGCCGGCAAAGCCGATTTTTCCGACTGCCTGATCGCCGTTTCCGTCCGTGCCGCAGGATGCAGCACGACCGTCACGTTCGACAAAATTGCGGCGCGCGATGCAGGCATGGAATTGCTCACGTAGAGCTTCGCGCGGCATCTTCGCGGCGAAAATTCAGGCCTGCTTACGCAAACTCTGTGCAGACACAAACGCGCGTCCCGCTTGAGGCAGGACGCGCGTTGATAGGGATCGGGTGTGGCAGGAGCGGGGGCTCTTGTTAGCGGCCGAAGTGCTTGGCGTTCTTCTCGGTAAAGTGGGCCCATTTCTCCGGCAGGTCGTCCTGCGCGAAGATGGCCGAGACCGGGCAGACCGGGACGCAGGCGCCGCAGTCGATGCACTCGACCGGGTCGATGAACAACTGATCGACCTCGCCGTGACCGGCTTCATCTTTCTTGGGGTGGATGCAATCGACGGGACAGGCGTCTACACAGGCGGTGTCCTTGGTGCCGATACAGGGTTCTGCAATGACGTATGCCATCTTGCTTTCTCCGGGGACTTCCGGCGGCCTGAGAAATGCGGGCCGCACTGGACTGCACGACGCTGATAGTAGCATACGGCCCCGAAAGGCGGGGAACAAGTGATCAGGGAGTAGGGAGTAGGGACTAGGACGGAAAAAAGCAGACGGGGCGGATCGGGAGGCTGCGACGATTTTGAGCCTCTTTATTTGTTCCCTTGTTCCCTGTTTTGCGGTGGGACACGCAAATTGTCGCCGGATGCCTTGTTTGCCTATTCCCTTGCGCCTTGTTTTGCCGCGCGGGCTTGGGCAAACTCTCTGGGCGTGGGGATGGGCTTGAGATCGCGGCCGGCGAACATGTCGCTGAAAAACCCGATAAGCTCCTGGTGGATCAATCCGTTCGAGGCCAGGACCTCGTCGCTATTGAGGCGGAATTGCGAGCCTGCGAAGTCTGTCACGCGCCCGCCAGCTTCCACCACCAGCAAGATGCCCGCGGCCGTGTCCCAGGGATTGAGCTTGAACTCCCAAAACCCGTCCATGCGGCCGCAGGCCACATACGCCAGATCGAGCGCGGCCGAGCCTGCCCGCCGCACGCCGTGCGAACGCAACGTGAACTCCTGATAAAAGTGAATGTTGGGGCTGGCGTGGCGCTTGCGGCTGGGAAAGCCGGTAGCGAGCAACGACTCAGCCAAATGCCCGATGCGGGAGACTCTTATCCGCCTGCCGTTGAGCGTAGCGCCGCGCCCGCGCTCGGCGGTAAACAGCTCGTCGCGCATGGGATCGTAGATGATTGCGGCCGTCAGGGTTCCGTCGTCTTCGGGTTTCAGGCCCGGGGAGCGATGTTCGAGCCCCAATGAAACGCAAAACTGCGGGAACCCGTGGGCGAAGTTGGTGGTTCCGTCCAGCGGGTCAACGTACCAGCGGAATTCGCCCTCCATCCGCTCGCGCGTGCCCTCCTCGCCGTAGATTCCATGTTGGGGGAAGGCCTCGCCGAGGCGGGTGCGGATGAGTTTCTCTACCGAGCGGTCGGCTACGGTCACCAGGTCCACGTCGCCCTTGTACTCGGTCTCCACGCCCTGGGCGAAGTACTCGCGCAGGCGCGCGCCGGCCTCGCACGCAATCTCGGCGGCCCTGGGAACGAAAACGAAATCGGTGGCGAGCGCAGTCTCTGACTGGCCGCTCACGACCCCGCCTCGGGTCCCGGCGCTTCCACGGTTTCATAGCGCGTGGTACGGCGCCGGCCCGCTTCGCTGATGGTGCGGATCTGATTCTTATAAATGAAGAGATTCGGCTGGCCCTCGCGCGTCAGGCGCAGCATGGAGTCGTCGAAGTACTCGATCCAGCCGCGCACCGTCTCGCCATCGCGCAGCTTGATGGAAACAATCACCTGGCGGTCGCTGAGAGAGCGCAGGTAGAGGGCTTCCTGGCCGGTTTCGCCCGGCGGAGGCGTCTTGGAGCGGCGGCGCGATGAGAGTGGAGAGGTCATACTGCCATTGTAGATGCAAGCTGGCGAACGCCGATGCTGTATTGCGGAAGGAATCATCGCTGCGTTCTGTGCCGAGCCAATTTGCAAATAGCCAACCACCCTGGGGCCGGAGAGAATGGCGGAAATGCTCGAGGAGCGCTTTGGGCTGTGCTCGTCAACCCAAGATCAATTCCTGGCAGGCCGGCGGGACACTGGCCGACCTCACATTGCCTATCCAAGTTGGAGCGTCACGGTCTACCAGGGATCGGGACCATCCTTTGAAAACGACCGTCCTGTGGGGCCGTCGTCATCCAGTAGTGCCAGGCGTGTCGCTTCGATGGCGCCAACCTCGACCGGTTGAGTTCCCCTGTTGTCATTCAGGTCAGTCTTTGTATATCCGGGATCGGCCGAGTTCACCTTGATTCTGGTGTCTCGCAGCTCATACGCCAGATGAACGGTCAGCATGTTTAAGGCAGCCTTCGACGCGTTATATCCAATCAGTTTGACATCGCGACTTGGCGATGCTGGATCGCTGTTGAATGTGAGCGATCCGAGTCCACTTGAAATGTTCACGATTCGGCCATCGGGTGACTTATGCAGCAGTGGCAACATCGCCTGGGCGACGCGAAGGGCGCCGAAGAAGTTCGTGTCGAAAACCCTTTGCACCACGCTTACATCTGCCGCGCCGGGCAGCCCATCTCCGCGCAGATTGACGCCGGCGTTGTTCACCAGGATATCCAGGCGGCCGTAGCGTGCTTCAATTGCTTGCGCCGCTGCCGTCACTGTGTCCTGCCGCGTAACGTCGATCTCAATAAAGTGAACGTCATCGAGTCCGGCATGTTGGAGCTGCCGGACGGCCTGCCGCCCGCGCTCTTCGTTGCGCGCACCCAGCAGTACGGTGCATCCAGCGCTGCCGAGATTACGAGAGATTTCCAGGCCTATGCCTTTATTCCCTCCGGTCACAAGCGCAATTCTCTTCTCATTTGCCATACAACTTGAACTCCTCTTGTTCGGCCATCATCGACAGTTTAGTGCTCGATTGACGGTCCCGGTGTGCCGTCCGACCAGTGGTGCACCACGACCATGAAAGTCGTCACTCGGGCTTCCGGATCATTCGACGCAAGCACCGGCGAGTCGGGCAGATTCGCGCCCCAGCTCTTCGCGGCGTCGCCCGCAACGAAGAACATCACGTGCGGATGCCAGCTCTGGGCCTGATCGTTGAGGTACTGGTGCTTCGACATCATGTAGCACATGGCCCCCGGCGCCAGCGCCGGTAGTTCCCCGCGATCCAGGGCCGCTGCGATCGCCTGTACGATTTCCGTCTTCGATTTCCCCGCCAGCACGAGCCGGGTCTTCATCAGATAGATCTGCGCAAAGCTCGTGGCCGCCGCCGAATTGAAGCAATGGGGGGCGCGCAACTTGGGATTCCAGAACTGGGGATCATCGGTGGTGGTGGCCCAGGATCGTTCCACGATGCAGAGAAAGCCATTCCCGCCCTTGGCTGCGGTCGTATAGCCGGCCGGTCCCAGCACCATCACTTCGGCCCCGTCGGAAATAGACGCTGGAGCCGCACTGCGAGCCAGCGCAATTTCAGCATTCTCGTCCGCCATCAAATACCGATTGAGAGGCGCCATGGCGGGATAGAGAGCATTCTCCGCCTGCGATCGTGCCTGACGGGCTGGGCAGAACAAAACGGCCAGCACAAGGAACGCTGAAGCGACGATCCTGCTGGTATTGCTTCGCATTTGACTCCTCCGGTATGCGCAATTTATTTTACGGCGGTTCTCGAATTCGCGTGAAGTTTTGAAGGGCGTGCAATGCCGGCTGCCCCGCGATTGCGCTGCCGGAAGCAGAAGCGTATGATCCTCACCACAGAGGTTAAATCGGCAGCTCATCCGTTTCTGTCTCGAGGGGAACTTCATGAACCGACTCATCCGCTTGTCAGGCTTGGGCCTTGCGCTCTCATCCACGTTCCTTTGCACTTCGTGCCGCTCGGGATCGTCGTCGCCGTCTCCGAACTCTTCAGCGGCCGGGGGACCGATCAACATGCTGTGCTATTCCAGCCCTACAACTCAGGTTGTGCGAATGAGCGCCGTCTTTCCAATCAAAACTCACGATCCAACCACGATGGTGGAAGAACCCTGGTCGGCCGACTTCAGGCGCTATTTGGGGCAGTCGGGCAATGAGGGCGCCATCAGCGTTACGTGCGACCAAGTCACCTCGAAGGACGCCGAAAAAGAGAAGGCTGACGAATTGCGCAAACAGGGGCACACAGTGATCGAGACCGGCTGGACCTACGCCAACTAGACGTCAGCCGCGACGACCGTGTCTCGGGCGCGGAGATCTTGCTCGAAAACTTTTTTGACGACGTGCGACGCTCGGCAAATAACTGAGATCGCGCTTCAGCTCCTGAGTCTTCAATAAAACCAGCATTTTGATGTACTTGGCCGGGTAGGTTATGGATTGTCGCCAACCCGGAAACTACTCGGGAAGCCTCTTCTGGACGAGTGCCAAATCGCCGAATCGCTCACCCACTGCGGCGAGGCCTGAATCCGGCTCTCCCGGCAGCGGTTGGACGCTGAGAAGTGAGCCACAAGCTCAGTTGTTCTTCACCGGCATGCCGGCGTAGTAGCGGGTTTTGTTGCGGAGGTTGGACTGGCCGGGCGCTCCCCTCGAATCAGGCCTCAGCCGCATCCAGTTCCCTGAAAAGCTGCTCGAGATCGAGATGGATGGTTGAACCCTGGACGGCAAAGCGGCTGGTGCGCATCCAGTTGCCGTCAGAACAGTCCCAGCCCATGCGCTGGAGCGGATCGACGACCCAGATGTGCGGAACTTGAAAACGCCGGTAGTCCTCGACCTTCTCCTGCACTTTGGAATGGCGATCTTCCGGAGATAATACTTCGACCACAATGAGCTGCGGATGGCTGAATACCGGCTCAATGGGAACCGTCCTGGCCCAAACACTCACATCCGGAATCCGCACCGTATCTGAGTTGAGCCGCGTTCTCTGCTCCTGAATAGAGCGGGTTTGCCATTCTTTATCGTGCAGATGAAACCACAGCAGAATGGCTCGTTGAACAATATTGTGATCGTACTCGCCCACGCTTCGTCCCTCGATCTCACCGCGCACGAGTTCCGCATCCGGCTCGTAAGAAGTCATCAAGTATTGTTCGATCGGAATGCGGGTTGCGGTTGCCATCGTCTGAACCTTTGCCTAACAGTTTACTCTTCCTCCTAATTCTCTGAAGCATGATGCTGAGAAATGGGCGAGCCGGCGTAGTAGCCGGTCTTATTGCGGACGTTGAACTGGCCGGGCGCTATCCTCGAATCAGGCCTCTGCCGCATCCAGTTCCCGGAAAAGCTGCTCGAGATCGAGATGGATGGTTGAACCCTGGACGGCAAAGCGGCTGGTGCGCATCCAGTTGCCGTCAGAACAGTCCCAGCCCATGCGCTGGAGCGGATCGACGACCCAGATGTGCGGAACTTGAAAACGCCGGTAGTCCTCGACCTTCTCCTGCACTTTGGAATGGCGATCTTCCGGGGATAATACTTCGACCACAATGAGCTGCGGATGGCTGAATACCGGCTCAATGGGGACCGTCCGCGCCCAAACACTCACATCCGGAACCCGCACCGTATCTGAGTTGAGCCGCGTTCTCTGCTCCTGAATAGAGCGGGTTTGCCATTCTTTGTCGTGCCGCCTGAACCAATCCAGAATTGCCCATTGCACCAGGTTGTGATCGTACTCGCCCACGCTTCGTCCCTCGATCTCACCGCGCACGAGTTCCGCATCCGGCTCGTAAGAAGTCATCAAGTATTGTTCAATCGGAATGCGGGTTGCGGTTGCCATCGTCTGAACCTTTGCCTAACAGTTTACTCTTCCTCCTAATTCTCTGAAGCATGATGCTGAGAAATGGGCGAGCCGGCGTAGTAGCCGGTTTTGTTGCGGATATTGAACTCGTCGGCGGCGGCGCGGGGGATGGTGATGGTGATGCGATGAAAGTCGGCGCCGGGAACCTGATGGTGCGGATAGTAGCCGATGAGATATTGCGTGCGCAGGTCGTCGCTGACTCTGGCGAAGGCTTTGTCGAGCCCGCCTTCGCTCACGTAGAAATGCTTGCCGCCGGTCTGTTCGGCCAGGGTGATGAGCGCGTGTTCGCCGGCGGTGTCGCGTCCGGCGCTGGCCTCGATGGGCACGTCGATGAGCGAGTAGATCATCACCTCGTTGCGCAGGGCAGCCTCGAGGGCCTCTGCGTAGGTGGAACTTTTGGCGGTATCGTCGCCGTCCGAGACGATCACCAGCACTTTGCGTCCCTCTTTTCTGCCCAGGCCCTCTGAGCCCTGGCAGATGGCGTCGTAAAGCGCGGTTGCCCAATCGCCCTTCAAGTCGCCCAGGCCACGGTCGATGACAGACAGTTTGTTGGTGAAGGGTGTGAGTTCGCGCACGGTGGTAGCAAACTGGAGAACGCTCATCTGGTCCTGCTGGCGGAGAAGGGCATGGGCGAAGCGGCGCGCCGCGGCAGCCTCTTCGCTCATATCCTTGTGCACGCTGCCCGATGTGTCGATGGCCAGAGTCAGATTCAGCGGGATTTCCGATTGCTTCTCGAAGATTGAGATCTGTTGCGGGCGGCCATCTTCGAAGACGGCAAAGTCGTCGCGCGTGAGACCGCCTACAATGGCGCCGTTCTGGTCCGTGACGTTGACGAAGATGTTGACGAGCCTTACGTCTACGTGGATGGTGGTGGTTTCTTGCGCGGGGAGAGTGAGAGGCGTTAGTGTCAGCAACGCGCCAAGGCCGGCGCGCAGGCAGAGGCTGAGGAAACTGCAAAAAACATATTTGTGACCGGATGATTTCGTACCTTGAGGGTTCGTGCTATCCCACCCTAGGCGCAAAAACAACAACGCGCCTAGGATGGGGCACCCAGGATTGCACCCAGGATTGGTGCAAGAACAAGCTGAGAGAAGGCCAGACTTCATCCGGAGCCCTCCGCGGTGTCACCGTCCAATCCTCCGAGGGCCAATGCATCGGGGAACGGGTCGCCGGGCGCCCACACAGCGCCATCCTCAAAGGTTTCCTTCTTCCAGATGGGGACCGTGTGCTTGATGGTGTCGATGAGCCAGCGGCAGGCCTCAAAGGCCGCGGAGCGATGGGCCGAGGCCACCACAATCAGGATGCTGGTTTCGCCGATCTCGAGGCGGCCGAGGCGATGAACAATGGTGACGTGGCGGACAGTGAAGCGGCCGCGGGCCTGATTGGCCAACTGCCGCATCTGGCGGACTGCCATTTCTTCATAGGCCTCGTAGTCCAGATGGAGGGTGCGGCGTCCGCGCGAGTTGTTGCGCACAATGCCGTCGAAGACTACCACGGCGCCGTCCTCGGCGTGCTTGGCCGCGGCGCTGAGCTTTTCCGCATCGATGCGTTCGCGGGTCAGCGCGACGATAACGGTTTGCTCTTCGCCGCTCTGGTCTTGAGCGTCTGCCGCGGGCGTAGCGCCGCCCGAGACCGGAGGCAGCAGCCCCACCTCATCGCCATTGTGCAGAATGTGCGCGGCCCGGGCGTACTCGGCGTTGACGCTGACCGCGATGCCGCGCAGGCCATTCGCCGGCGCGTGGGAGGGCAGTGTGGCGCGCAGCCGTTCGAGCAGATCTGCCACTGAAGCGCCATCCGGCAACTCGACCGTGGCGGCTGAGGAGCCCAACCAGTCTTTCAATACCCCAAATGGGACGACTTGTACACGCATCATTCGAAAAGAATACTGCCTGCAGGTTAGACGCTGCAGGCCAGGTTCGGGGGGCAGGGCCGCGATGCGCCGGACGAGATCAGACGAGGCGGTAGAGGAAACCGGTCGGCGTTCCCCATACGTCGCGCGCGCGATCTTCATAAAAGATGCTGAATTCGATGCCGGAAAGATCGTAGTCGAAGAGGGGGACACGGTCGAAGGTGTAGTCGGCCCGTGGAGAATACTCGTCGCCGCCGCAGTCAACCATCAGGGTTTCGCTGTCCGACAGCCGCTCAGGATGGGTGAGGAGCATGCACCCGAAGGTGAAGACGCCCAGGGCAAATTCATTGCCGGCCAGGGCCGCACGGGTACGGCGGGCAGAGGAACCACGATGAAGCATGCCGGCCTGCGCGGCGAGGACGAGAATGTCGTTACCCGGCTGCTGATCGGCAAGAATTTTTTCCGCCAGGATGGAGCGCTCGGTTTGGCGCAGGTACTTGTCTCCCAGGCGTCCGATAATGCGGTTTGAAAACCTTCTTCGGGAGCCCAGAATGTCCAGGAGCATCTCGACAGCCTGGTTGTAAGTTGGAGCCAGAACCTGCCAGCGGGGAATGGCGAACCAGCCTTCGGGCTCGTCGGGCAGCGGAAGATGCCCGAGTTTCTCGCGGCAATTGCCCAGGGCGGGAAAGATCTTCCTGAGTTCGGTCACCTGCGCCTCCACCGGGCGCACGCGATAAGTGGGAGGATAGGCGCGTTTGGAAACCCCTTGCTCGTTTTCGAATTTGTGGCTCACTGTGTGGCTGTGGACGATCTCGGCCACCGTCTTAGCGATCTCAGACTTGAGCTCGGCGCTAACTTCGAGCACGGCCTGCGCGCTTTGCCGGTCGAGTTGCTCGACGGCCGCGCGATAGGCGCTCGCGACAGCGTCGGTAAGGCACTGCTGAAGCCGTTCATTTTGCTGATCGGTGGTGTTTCCCGAGAGATGCAGCGGAAGGAGCGTGTGGGTGACGAGTGTGGATGTGGCCGCCATGACTCTGCTCTCGATTCTGCTTCAGGTGCGTTCTGCCTGTCTTATCGGCAAAACCGCATATTTCTGCATAGTGGCTACAAATAAAAGGGCCGGCAGATGCGCCGGCCCATGGTTATTCGCTCAGCAAAGCTTACGCCGCGGCGCTCACAGGGATATCGGCCACGGTGGTTTTTAACTGCGGCCGGGCCGCCAGCAGCGGCAAAGCCACGGCCAGCACGTCGTCGATGCCGCGGGCATAGTGCACCTCAACGCCTTGCATCATCTCCGGGGTCAGGTCCTCTTCCACGTTCTGGCGGTTTTCGGCAGGCAGAATGATGGTTTGCACTCCGGCCCGCCGCGCCGCCAGAAACTTCTCCTTTATGCCGCCCACGGGCAGCACATTGCCGCTGAGCGTGATCTCGCCGGTCATGGCTGTCAGCGGGCGCACCGGCGTATCGGTCAGCAGCGAAGCCAGCACCGTGACCATGGTTACGCCTGCCGAGGGTCCGTCTTTGGGAATGGCGCCGGCAGGTACGTGAATGTGCAGGTCCATTTCTTTGGTAAAGTCCTCGGCCAGCCCGAGCCGCGCGGCGTTGGAGCGCACCCAGGTCAGCGCGGCCTGCATGGACTCCTGCATCACCTCGCCGATCTGGCCGGTCATGGTAAAGCCGCCCTTGCCCTTCATCTTGTTGGCCTCGATGAAGAGGATGTCGCCGCCGGCCGGCGTCCAGGCCAGGCCCACGGCCACGCCTGGCCGCTTCACGCGCTCCGCCACCTCGGTCTCCACGCGCACCTGGATGCCGCCCAGAAACTCCTGGAGCGTTTCGCGCGTCACCGTGAGCTTTTCCGCGTGGCCTTCGACCACGCGCCGCGCCTGTTTTCTGCATACAGTCCCGACGGTCTGTTCGAGCTTGCGAACGCCGGCCTCGCGCGTGTAGTGGCGGATGATATGGCGCACGGCGTCCTCGGGAAACTCGATCTGCTCCGTGGTGATCCCGTTTTCCTTGATCTGGCGCGGGATCAGATAGCGGTTCGCGATATGCAGCTTCTCCTCTTCGCTGTAGCCCTGCAGCGGAATGATTTCCATGCGGTCGAGCAAGGGCGGCGGCACCGTGTCGAGCATGTTGGCCGTGCAGATGAACAGCACCTTGGAAAGGTCAAACGGCACGTCGAGATAGTTGTCGCGGAAGGTGTTGTTCTGCTCCGGGTCCAGCGTTTCAAGCAGCGCGGAGGCCGGATCGCCGCGGAAGTCGCGGCCCAGCTTGTCCACCTCGTCAAGCATGATCACCGGGTCGTTGGTTTCGGCGCGGCGAATGCATCTGGATGATCTGGCCTGGAAGCGCACCGATGTAGGTCCGGCGATGGCCGCGAATCTCGGCCTCGTCGTGCATGCCGCCCAGCGAGACGCGCTGGAACTTGCGGCCCAGGGCGCGGGCAATCGACCGGCCCAGGCTGGTTTTGCCCACGCCGGGGGGCCCGACGAAGCAGAGAATCGGCCCCTTCATGTCGGGCTTCAATTCGCGCACGCTCAGGTAATCCAGAATCCGGTCCTTCACCTTTTTGAGTTCGTAGTGGTCCTCGTCGAGAATCTGCTTGGCCACGTTGATGTCGATCTTCGATCCCGAACTCTTGGCCCAGGGCAAGATGGCCAGCCACTCGATGTAGTTGCGGGTGAGCGAGTAGTCGGCGGCCATGGGCGACATGCGCGAGAGGCGCGTGAGCTCTTTCATGGCCTCTTTTTTCACGTCTTCGGGCATCCCTGCCTCGTCGATTTTCTTGCGCAGATCCTCGACTTCACGCTGGCCTTCGTCCTGGTCGCCGAGCTCCTTCTGGATGGCCTTGAGCTGCTCGCGCAAGTAGTAGTCGCGCTGCGACTGCTGTACCTGGTCCTGCACCTCGGTCTGAATCTTGGTGCGTAACTGCTGCACCTCAATCTCCTTGGCCAGAAGCTTGTTCAACTGCTCGAGCCGATTCACGACGCTGGTTGTTTCAAGCATCTGCTGCTTATCGTCGGTGGTGAGAAAGGGCAGCGAGGAGGCCACAAAATCCACCAGCCGGGCCGGCTCGTCGATGTTCGCGGCGATGGTCCTGAGCTCGTCGGAAAGGGTGGGCGACTCCGTGACGATGCGCTGGAACTGCTCGACGACGTTGCGCACCAGGGCTTCAAAGCTCGGCGATGCAGGCGGCGTCACGTCCTCCAGCGTCTCGATCTCGGCCACCATGAAAGGCTCGGATTGGGAATACCGCACCAGGCGCACGCGGCTTATGCCCTCAGTGAAGACAAAGCGGCTTTGGTTGGGCATGCGCACAACTTTGTGCACGGTGGCCAGCGTTCCGACGGCATGCAGATCGGTGGGCTTGGGCGCGTCCAGGCGAGGATCCAACTGCGCCACAACCACGATCGTCCGTTCCTCGCCCAGCGATTCGATCAATTGGATGGAGCTCTCCCGGCCCACCGTCAGCGGCAGCACGGCATGAGGAAACAGGACCGTATCGCGAACAGGCAATACGGCGATTTTGCGGGCTCCCGGTGCGTTCCGGTTCGAAGAGTCAGGCGGCAGTATGGCTGGCTGGTTTGGCATTGAGTGTCCCCGTATCAACTTTCCTTCATTAGATAGCTCAGGAATCGAAAAGTTGCAACAATTGAAAGCGTCCGTCAGGGGCTAGAGCCCCCGTGTTGATATCATTGCGTTTCTTTCGGCATGGATGAAGCCATATGCCCTGTTGCAAAGCTCCCATCATCGATTTTTTCAGAAAGCTGTGAAGCCGTGCCCTTCCACAAGGCCCCCGCCTCTACCAAATTCGGTCTACGTTCAGGATGCGAGTTAACTCGTTTCCTTTCACGGCTTCTGATTGAGATGCTTCTGGACGGAAGAATGCCGCTCCTGGGTGTATCGGCTAAAAACTGCCGGAAGGTGAGTGCCGCCCAACTGGCGCTCCAGGAGGCATTTCCGGCGTGAAAGCCGGTTGCCCTGAGCAGCGCTATAACCCAGGATCGATGCTGTCTTCTTCTTCCCGTCTGATGGCCGACTCGATGCGTTCCCACACTTCGTCGGGCGGTTCCACGCTGGGAAACAACTGGCGGGCCGCTTCAGCGATGGCTCCGATGCTGGCGAGGAAGGCGCGGCAATCCGGGCAGCTCCGGAGATGGGAATGTGCTTCACCCGAGGCGATCAGCTCGGGCAGTTGTGCCTGAAATTCAGCGCAGCTCGTTTTGCCGGAAACGCCGGTCATGACCGCTCCTCCTGGCAGTTTTGAGCGCGCAGGGCGTCGCGCAGCTTCAAGCGAGCCTTGTGCAATTGCGACTTGCTGTTGCCGATGGAACAGTCCAGCATGGAAGCAATCTCATTGTGCTCAAAACCTTCGACATCGTGAAGGATGAAGATAAGACGGTAGCCGGCCGGCAAATCGGCGACGGCCCGCTCGAGGGCAAGCCGGTCGATGGCGCCGGTCAGCGTGAGATCGGGAGCGCCAAAGCTACGGCTGGGACCTTCGCTCGGCGTGGGCTCCATGGCTTCGTCGAGAGAGATGAGCGACAGGCCCTTTTTGCGCAGCCGCATCAGCACCACGTTAACGGCGAGCCGGTGCAGCCAGGTGGAAAAGGCCGAGTCGCCGCGGAAGGTGGCGATTTTGCGGTGCAGCTGCAGAAACGCCTCCTGCGTCAGGTCTTCGGCCTCAGCAATGTTGCCCACCATGCGCAGGCAAAGCGAGTAGATTTGCCTTTTGTGCAGAGCGTAGAGTTGGGCAAAGGCTTCATGATCGCCGGCCTGGGCGCGAGCGAGCGCGTCGACCCCGTCAGGGTCGGATGAACTCGGGGGAATACCGTTTGCGGATCGGCCGGAGTTGGACGAACCTGCGGGAATACCGTTCGCGGATCGGCCCGTCGCGGCCCCAGGCACGTCCGCACCACGGCCGGACTGGTTGCGTTTGGGAGCTTGCGCAGGGGATGAGGGATTGGGCATGCGCTTCCTTCGCAATCGTTCTCGAAAATCGGTTGTTGGTGCGCTAGCTTGCTTCCTCGTTAGTATAGGGGGAAGTGGCCACGTTTCGCCGGACTTCGCACTTTCACTTAGATGCTTTGAATGAAAGAGGCGTTTTAGCCCTCCATCGGCTTTGCGGTCCAGCGGTGGATGAAATGTTTTCTTTGGTATTTCGCAAGTTGGCGTCGCTCGGGCGACTTCGCAGGTTGGCGAGTTCGCGCGGTATTTCTTTCCCGCACACCTTTTTTTTCAGATGCTTTGAATGGAAGAGGCGTTTTAGCCCTCCATCGGCTTTGCGGTCCAGCGGTGGATGTTTTGTTTGGTATTTCGCAAGTTGGCGTCGCTCGGGCGATTTCGCAGGTTGGCGAGTTCGCGGTATTTCTTTCCCGCACACCTGTTCTTCAGATGCTTTGAATGGAAGAATCGTTTTAGCGCACTTTTTTCTTAAGATTATGACCTTGTGGACAAAGCCGGCGGAAAGATACGGCTCTTACCGGAGCGCCCGGCGGCCGGTCCAGAGGAAGCCGCTCATTGTTTTCCGGGTGCAGCGGCAGATAAGGGTACCTTGCGTGGCTCGGAGCGGGATAATGCTCGCGTCGAGTTTTCTCGCCTGGATTCTTGTATTCACAGCCGGCGCGCCCATTGCCGGCTGGTGCCAAGGCTCGCCTGCGGCTCCAGCCACAGGCCCGGTTCCTTCCGCCACGGCGATGCAGATGTCGCCGCTCAAAGAGCCGGTGACCAGCTCCGTGCTGGCATGGGAGGGTCTGCCGGTGCGGCGCATCTCCTTCGAGGGCGTTGGGGCCGATCGGCTCGGTGCGATCGCGAGCCATCTTCCTCAGGCTGTGGGAGCGCCTCTGACCTCGGAAGACCTGAAACGGAGCCTGCGCCAGTTGTATGCGACCGGCCTCTACGACACCATCGAGGCAGAAGGGATGCGCGAGGCCGATGGCGTAGCGCTGGTGTTTCAGGGTGCGCCGCGCACATTTATAGGAATGATCGGCGTGGACGGGGCAACCGGGGCCACCATCAACACAGAACTGGTGCGCGCCAGCCAACTCCAGGCCGGCACGCGGTTGAACCCGGCCAAGATGAGCCGGGCTATCGACCAGATGCGCGCTACGCTCGAAGACAATGGCTATCACCAATCGGCGATCGTGCAAACCGTGACGCCGCACCCCGAGCAGCAGCTTGCCGATATTGCGTTTCGCGTGACCTCGGGGCCGCGCGCGCGTGTGGGCGCGGTCACGGTGACAGGCGACTCCGGGATGAAGGTGGAGGAATTCCGCCGCCACGCCCATCTGCGGATCCGGGCTTATGTCGACCGCGATACCGTCAATCGCGCTCTGGATGGCGTGCTGCGGGAATACCAGCATCAAGGCCGGCTGGAGGCCGAGGTCAAGCTCGAATCCGCGTCTTACGACCGAGGCGCGAACGTGGTTAACTTCCGCTTCTCCGCCAGCCGGGGACCGGTGGTCAAGGTGCGGGTTGAGGGCGCCAGCATCGACCCGGAGCGCGTAAAGCGGTTCATCCCGATCTATGAAGAAGGCAGCGTTGACGAAGATCTGCTGAACGAAGGCAACCGCCGCCTGCGCAACTACTACGAGGGCCAGGGCTACTTCGAAGCCAAGGTAGATCACGAGCGGCAATCTGTGGGCAGCGATGAAGTGAGCATCGTTTACACGGTGCGGCTGGGAGCGCGCCGCCGCGTGGCAAAGGTTTCAATCACGGGGAATCATTACTTTGACACCGCTACGCTGATGAATCTCATCAGCGTTCACGCGGCGGACGTTCTCGATCGCCGTGGCGTATACAGCCAGGCGCTGGTATCGGCCGACGTGAGCGCGCTCGAAAGCGTGTATCGAGAACAACGGCTTTGCCGAGGTAAAGGTGAAGCCGGAAACCGGCGCTTTGGAAACCATTGCGGCTGAAAACCCGCCACCTGCCGCCGGTGAGCAGCCGGCCATCGCGCCCTCCGCCCAGCTCACGGTCACTTACCAAATCACGGAAGGGCCGCAGTTGCACGTGGGCACGATGCAGATCGAAGGCAACCAGCACATTCCTGCGAAAACGCTGTCGGCGCTGGTGAACACCGCGCCGGGCCAGATGCTTTCGCCCCGCAACCTGGCCGCAGACCGCGACGCGCTGGCGACAACGTATTATAGCCGGGGCTTTGAGCAGGCCGCGGTGAACGTGACCGAAAAAGCCGAGCCCTCCGATCCGCAGAAGGTGGATGTGGTCTTTCACATCGACGAGGGAGAGCAGATTTTTGTGCGCAACGTGCTGTTGACAGGGCTGCATTTTACGCGCCCTGAGACGGTGGCGCAGGCCATCACCGTGCATCCCGGCGATCCGCTCAACCAGACTGCGCTGACTGACACGCAGCGCAACCTCTACGCGTTCTCGCTCTTTAACGAGGTCGATACGGCGGTTGAAAATCCGGACGGCGGCGAACCCGAAAAAACGGTCATGCTGCAGGCGATTGAGGCGCGGCGCTGGGCGTTGACGTACGGCTTCGGCTTCGAGGCGCAAACCGGGCTGCCGCAAAACAACTGCGCCGGCGCGACCGCGGCCGGCGTCGCGTGCAGCCCTAACGGCAAAACCGGCGTGAGCCCACGCGTGCTCGCCGACATCACGCGCAACGACCTGTTCGGCCGCGAGCAATCGGCCTCGCTGCGAGCGACGTATGGCTTGCTCGAACAGAGCATCGGCGTTCTTTATCAGATTCCTCATTTTGAAGGCAACCGCAACTTCGGCCTGACCCTCTCCGGCAGCTACGCCAACAGCGAGGACGTTTCGACCTATGTGGCTTCGCGCCTGGAAGGCGCCTTCCGGTGGACCGAAACCTTCAACCGGCCTGGGTCCTGGCTTTCGAGAGCCAACACGTTTATCTATGAACTCGATTTCCGCCGGGTCAAGGTGGACGCCAGCAGTTTGCAGGTTTATCCCGGCGAAATTTCGGAACTGTCGACGGCGGCTCGCGTGGGAGGGCCGGCATTCACATGGATTCGCGACACCCGCGACGTGCCACTGGATGCGCACCGGGGCACCTACACCAGCTTTCAGGAGTTTCTCTCGGACCGGTTCTTTGGCGCGCAGGCGGAGTTCAACCGCATCGATACCTCGAACTCCAGCTACTACAGCTTTGACAAAAGGCAGTTCGTGGTGGCGCGCAATACACGCTACGGCCAGGTGCGCAGCTTCGGCAACGGTTCGAGCGAGCTGATTCCGCTTCCCGAGCGCCTTTACGCCGGCGGCCCAGTGTCGCTGCGCGGCTTTTCGCAGAACGCCGCGGGCCCGCGCGATCCCGAGACCGGCTACCAGATTGGCGGCGCGGGAGCGCTCATCAACAGCACCGAACTGCGCCTGCCGCCGCCCACGCTGCCCTGGTTCGGCAATACAGTGAGCTTTGTGATTTTTCACGATATGGGCAATGTGTTTACCAATGCCGGGGATGCATGGGCCAGCTTTCTGCGCGTTCGCCAGCCTGACAGCGGCGCCTGCCGGGCAGCGGTGGCCAGGACGAGCGCATCCCGGCTCGTATAACCCTGTGGGCACCGGCCCGATCACTTCCACCGGCCAACAAGGTCCGTGCAGCTTCAACGACTTCTCTCATGCGCTGGGCGCCGGCCTGCGCTATCACACGCCGGTCGGGCCCATCCGCTTCGATTTCAGCTATAACCTGAATCCACCGATCTTCCCCGTGAACATCAACTACGGCATCCCAACCCGGGCGACGAATCCCACGGGGCTTCCTGGTTATGAGTTGGGGCCCTATTTGGGGCAGGCGCCGCACATCAGCTTTTTCTTCAGCCTGGGGCAGGCGTTTTGATGATCGGACGAGCTTCAATTCGGAATGGGACCAGGCGCCGCCGGGTGTTGCGCGTGCTGTTGACGGGTCTCGCCGCGTGCCTCGCCGCAGCGGCGCCCTCCCGCGCCCAGGCAGGCCAGGCGCCGCCTCAGGCCCAGTCCGGTCAGGCTCAGCCGTCTCAGGCTGCTTCTCCCGTGGTGCTCGACCGCGCGGTGGCCGTGGTCAACAGGCATGTGATCCTGGCCAGCGATCTTGACGACGAGATTCGTCTCTCGGTTCTCGATCCGAACGACGCAGGCCAGAACGGGCTTACGAAGCGGCAGGCGCTGGAGCAGTTGATCAGCCGCGCCCTCATCGAGCAGCAAATCCGCCAGGAGGACATGCAGGCCATCGAGCCTTCGCAGCAAGAGGTCAATGACCGGCTCGACCAGCTCCGCAAGCAACTCCCCGCCTGCGTCCGCCAGAACTGCGCCACCGACGCAGGCTGGAATGCCTTCCTCGACGTCGCATGGACTGACGATCGAAGCGCGTCGAAGCATATCTTCGCTACCGGCTTGAGATCCTCAGCTTTATCGAGCTGCGATTCCGGCAGGGTATCCAAATCTCCGAGCAGCAGATCGAAACTTACTACCACGACACGCTGCTGCCGCAGTATGCGCCCGGCGAAGCGAATCCCGCCGGTCGATCAGGTGGCTTCGCGCATTCAGGAGATTCTGCTCCAGCAGCAGGTCAACATGCTGTTCGACACCTGGCTCAATAATCTGCGCCAGCAGGGCGATGTGGAGGTGCTGGACCCAGATCTTAGGCCGCCTGCCTCCGCTGTTGCGCCGGCGCCGGAAACTCCCGTAGCCTCGAGCCGCCGCGGGAAAGGAGGCCGATGAGCGAACGCGAAACGCCTCTCGTCAACGGCGAACCACCCGTCAAGCTCAAGCCGCCCCGGCGCGGGATGCGCAGCCGTCTGCGGCGCTTCTTTTTGCGACATTTGCCGCTGGCGGTAGCTTGCGCGGTGGTTTTGCTGGCGCTCTTGTCGCTTGGGCTCTATTTCGCCGCCAGTTCCGCCGCATTCGAGAACATGGTTCGCCAGCGCCTGATCGCGTACGTCGAAGACCTCACTGGCGGCCGGGTCGAGATCGCATCCTTTCATTGGCGCCTGCTTCATTTCGAAGCCGAGGCGGACGGGTTGACAATTCACGGTCTGGAAGATCCCGGCGAGGCGCCGTACGCACAGATCGAACGCCTGCGCGTGCACGTGAGCGTGCGCAACCTTTTCAGTCCGCGCGTTCGGCTGCGCAGCCTGGAGATCGACCGGCCCCGCGTGCACCTCATCGTCTATCCCGACGGATCGACCAATCAGCCGCATCCGCGGAGGCCCAGCAGTCCGCACGAGTCCGCTCTCGACACGCTGTTCGACATGCGGGCCGGCCATATTTCGGTCGAGCAGGGGATTTTGCATTACGACAACCGCGCCGCATCCTTCGATTATCAGGACCGGTACGCGCCACTCGACTTTGAGGCCAACGATGTCTCGGTTCTCTTGCGCTATCTTCCCGCGGCCAAGGGCGCGCCGGCGACCTACCGCATCCAAGCCGGGGCCAGCGATCTGAATCTCTTTCGCGCCGCGCCGCGGGGCAAATCGGCGCCGGTTTACGGAACGCTCGAAGCAACCATCGATCTGGAGCGGGCAAGGCTCCTCGTGCGCAGCCTGCGGCTCACGGCGCACAGTGCGGAAAACAAAGACCGCTCGCTGGAAGTTTCAGGCGATGTGGAGGATTTCACTCACCCGCGCTGGCAGGTGAGGGCTGTTGGCGATCTGGACATGCGGCTACTCGATCCGATGACGGGCTATCCTGACGCGCCCGAGGGCGTCGCCCACCTCGATCTGGCCGCCGGGGGCCAGGCGGAGACATTTCACATCGACGGCCCCGTGCATATCGATGGCGGGTCGTACATCGGCGAGGGAGTCATCGCGAGGGGTTTTACCCTCGAAGCGCAGGTCCATGCCGATGCGAAGCGGTTATCGATCGGGCAGATTGTCGCGCGCTTGCGCCAGGGCGGGGAAATCGAAGGCTCGGTCGATCTCGAGCCGTGGCTTCCGTCGCTTACTGCCGCAACCGTGCAGCCATCTGCTGCGGGAGCCGGGAGCGCTGCGGTTGACCGGAACACGCTCGTCCGATCGGCGCCCTGGATCATTCCCGTCACCGGAAAAGTGAACGCGGAATTCAAGAGTGTGGCTCTGGACACGGTCCTTGAGATGGTTGTTCCGCCGGAGTATCAGCACCTGGGCCTGGACGCACGCCTTGACGGCACGGCTGTGGCAACCTGGTTCAATGGCGAGGGCCGCAACGTTTCTGTGACCGCGAATTTTGGATTGAGCCCCTCGGCGCAGACGCCTGCCGGCGAAGCGCCCACAACCGGTGTAATCGATGCCACCTACACGCAGAGCAACGGCGGGGTTGACCTGCGCAAGCTGGAGTTGCATTTGCCCGCGAGCGAACTGGAGGCGCACGGCGCGCTCGGCGCTTTTCCGGCGACCAGTCCGTCGACGTTGAGCGTAGATTTTCATTCCCACGATTTGGGAGAGCTCGACACCGCACTACGCAGCCTGGGATTCAAGCGCAATGGCAAGGCTGGAACCGCTGCCCTGCCCCTGGCTCTGACCGGGCAGGCCGATTTTCTTGGGACCTGGACCGGCTCGCTGATGAAGCCGCAAATTGCGGGCAGCCTGAAGGCCATGCAAATCGCCTTAGAAATGCCGGCGGCGAGCGGCAATCGCGGCCAGCCGCAGTTTATGCGCATGGATTCGATCGAGGTAGCGGGAAGCTACTCGCCAGCTCAGATTGCCATTCGGAAGGCGCTGCTGGTGCGCGGCAACACTAGAATCGCGGTGAATGGAACGCTCGACGCGTCGCCTGGCCCGGGGTTCCCGGCGATGGGCGGGGCGAAAAATCGGATGGGGAACGGGGCGGGGAGCCGGGCGCAGAGCAGGGGTGGTGGCCCGCAGGCGGCATTTGACGGCAACTCTCAAGTGCATGCGCGCATCGAAGCCGCCAACGTCGACGTCGGAGACGTGCAACTGCTCCTTGCCGCGGCCGGCGGTCCGAGCCTGCCCCTGGCGGGGGCATTCAGCGCCCGGCTCCAGGCCGATGGACCGCTCCACGCGGTGACAGCCTCCGGCACGGTCGAGATGGATCGCGGCAGCATCTATGGCGAGGAGTTTGCGCAACTTCGCGTCCAGGGAACGATGCAGGGAACGATTCAGGGCGCAATGGCCAACCAGGTACTGAAGGTGTCGTCGGCCACGCTGAGCGCGGCGGGCGGGACGGTCTCCGCGTGGGGAAGTTACGACATTAAAACCAGGGGCTTTCAGGCAGAGGCGCACGGCGCCGGCGTGGATATCTCGCGGATCGGCTGGGTGCGCCAGCAGAATCTGGAGGCAACGGGCAATTTGGATTTTTCCCTCAGCGGCTCCGGCACACTCGACAACCCACGCCTGGAGGGCCGCGCGGCGATAAGCCGCTTCACCCTGGCCGGACAACGATTCGGCACGCTGGAGGCGGCCGCGCATACCACGGGCCACACGCTCGCCTACAACGTGAACGCGCAGTTGGAAGAGGCCAAACTGGCACTGAGTGGAGAAACAACGCTGAACAGCGGCTACGCAACCAGGGCCCAGTTCGACTTCTCTCAATTCAACATTGGCGTGCTGTTCAGGATGGCGCATATGGAGGCCTTCAACGGCCAATCCGCGCTGGCCGGCACGGTCACGGTGGAGGGACCGCTCGCGCACCCTGAGCAGCTTCACGGCGATGCGCGGCTGCGAGAGATGGCTATGACCGTTGCCGGCGTGCAACTCAAAAGCGAGGGCGGCGCACACGCCACACTGGCCAATGGACGCATCCATCTCGACCCTCTGCACGTCACCGGTGAAAATACCGACCTGCACGCCGAGGGCAGCCTTTCGATGGAGAATTCGGGCGGGGCTTCGGGCAAGGATTCGGGCACGCGGCAACTGGATCTTGCCGCCAACGGCTCCATCAACCTGAAGCTGGCCGAGATGCTCGATCCCGACCTGACGGCGAGCGGCGTCACGACGTTCAAGGTAGAAGCGCACGGGCCGCTCAAGAATCCCGGACTGCAAGGCCGCATCGACTTCCAGAACGGCTCTCTATCGCTGGAGGACCTGCCGAACGGCCTGAGCCAGATGAAGGGTACGCTGGAGTTCAACCAGAACCGGCTTGAAGTGCGCAGCCTGACGGCGATGAGCGGCGGCGGGCTGTTGAGCGTCGGCGGATTCCTGGCCTACCGGCACGGCATCTACGCCGACCTGTCGGTGACGGGCAAGGAGGTTCACATTCGCTACCCCGCCGGGGTCACGTCACTGGCCGACGCGAAATTGCAACTGCAGGGCTCGCAAGAACAACCTGCTACTGAGCGGCGATGTGCTCATCACCCGCTTTTCTACCAGCCCAGACCTTGACCTCGCGGCCCTGGCGGCCCAGGCCAATGCCTCCGTGGAGGCCATCGCGCCGCCTGATGCTCCGTCGAACCACGTCCGCCTCGACGTGCATATCGTTTCCTCGCCGCAGTTGAACTTTCAAAACGCCTTCGCCAAGCTGGCCGGCGACGTTGACTTGCACCTGCGCGGAACCCTGGCCTCGCCTTCGCTGCTGGGCCGGGTCGCCATTACCGAGGGTAACGCCACAATTGCCGGAACCCGCTACGATTTGCAGCGCGGCGACATCACCTTCACCAACCCGGTCCGCATCGAGCCCGTCATCGACCTCAGCGCCACAGCCCGCGTGGAAGACTACGACATCTCACTCGGCCTGCACGGATCGCCGCAAAAACTGGCCGTCGTCTACCGCAGCGACCCCCCGCTGCCCGAGGCCGACGTGGTCTCGCTTCTGGCCCTCGGTCACACGGCCAGCCAGCAGCGCCTCTACACACAGCAGCAGCAGCAGGCCATCGCCAATCCCCCACCGACGCATTGCTCGGAGGAGCCCTCAACGCCACGGTCAGCAGCCGCGTGCAAAAACTCTTCGGCGCGGGCTCGGTCAAAATCGATCCGAACTACCTCGGCGCCTTCGGCAACTCCACCTCCCGCATCACCGTTCAGGAACAATTTGGCCGCACCGTGACCCTCACCTACGCCACCGACGTCAACACCACCAGCCAGCAGTTGCTGCAGGCTGAAGTGGCCATCAATCGCCATGTCTCGCTGGTCGTTGCGCGCGACGAGTCCGGCGTCTTCTCCATGGTCATCAAGGCCACGCGCCGCTACCGGTAGAACGAATCATCCCCAATCGCCTGACAAAGCGAGCGCCATGAAGCACCTTGTAATACAACCGAATACGATGTATTCTCGTGTATTATGAGATCGCCGCGTATCATCACCTTCCGCATCGCCCCCGAGCGAGTCTCAGAGCTCGACTCCGTTGCCAAAGCCCTGGATCGGGATCGCAGCCACTTGCTCAACGAGGCCGTGGAGTCCTATTTGAGTCAGCAACGCCAGTTCGTCGCCATGGTCAAAGAGGGGTTGCGTGCATCGAAGGACGGGGAAACGATGGATGACGAAGAGGTCGGCGCGCTCATCGAGTCCTGGGCCAGCGAAAAACCCGCAAAAAAGAAAAAGAAGGCCAGGGCACGATCGTGAAGGTACGCTGGACCCTTCCGGCGGTCGATCAGCTCCGGAACATTTTCGATTACATCGCAGCCGATAACCCGCAGGCCGCCCTCCGCACCGTCGGGCGCATTCGCAACGCAATCCGTCAAACCGCCCGTATGCCCAACGTCGGCAGAACTGGCCGCGTGGGCGGCACGCGGGAGGTTTTTGTGCCGGGAACGTCATACCTTGTTGCTTATCGCGTTCTGGAAAATACGATTCACGTTCTTGCCATCCTGCATGGAGCGCAGAATTGGCCGGAATCGTTTTGAGGTCCGCTGACAGCATCTTGCGAAGGTTTGCTTTCCGCGCAAGGCAGAATCGCGCTTCGGGAGCCACGCCGATTGTTCTTTCGTAAGAGCACTTGCCATCGCTACAATGGTGCAACCGGAATTCTGTTGTGAAAAAGGAGACTCAATGGAGCCGGATGTGCAGCCACCACAATCGCCCGCTAGCGAAATTCCCGAAGCTTTCCTCATGTCTGAACCTGCTCCGGGGCCCGAAGCGGCGCCCCCGCGCGGGCTGGCAGCCTTCGTCAACTCCTATCTGGAACCATGGAGAAAATACGCCGGCTTCAGCGGACGTGCCAGCCGCGACGAGTATTGGACCTTCACGCTCGTTAACCTGGTCATTTATTGTGTGCTATTCATTGGCGTGGCCGTCCCTTACGAAGAAACAGGAGTGGGCTTCAGTATTCTACCCTTTCCGTTCTTCGGCTTTATATTAGCGGCACTCATTCCATCGGTGGCGTGCGCAGTACGACGGCTTCACGACACCGGTAGGAGCGGCTGGTGGTATCTGATCGCTCTGGTTCCACTCGTTGATCTGATCCTTATTGTCTTGCTCGTAGAGGAGGGCGACCCGAACGAGAACCGATTCGGCCTGGAACCAACGCCCACTACGGCGTTGCGTTGGCTCCTTATCGGCAACCAGGGCTTGCGCACCGGCTGGTCGGTGCTGATCTTTGCGGCTGTTTTCATCCTGCTTAACATCGGCGTCGATTTCGCTCTGTTAAAGGCGCACCTTTTGAGCAAGGAAGCCGCCTTCGGCCCTAGAGCGGCCTTCTTTGGAGAATTAGCCAGTTTCCTGGCCATGCTCGGTGCGGCGGCCGTGGTGGCGCTGATTGAACGCCGGCGCATCCTGGACTACAACCTGGCTGGCCCGCGCCGCCTTCGGAACTTCTTTTTCGGGCTGGCGGCCGGCTTCCTGGCGCTGTCGGTGCTGATTGGGGCGCTGGATGCGGGCGGCTGGCTGCGCTTCGGTCCGGTCGCGCTTTCAGGAGCCGCGATCTTCCGTTTTGCAGCGCTCTGGGGATCAACTTTTCTGCTGGTGGGCTGCGTGGAGGAGGGCCTCATGCGCTGCTATGGGCTGTTCACGCTCGCCAGGGGCATCAACTTCTGGTGGGCGCTGGGCCTCATTGCAGCCATGTGCGCCGACCTGGGCTTACGCACCAGGGGCAACGGTGTGTGGGGCGTCTATGTCATGGCTCTGCTGGGCCTCTTTCCTTGTTTCGCACTCCACCAAAGGTCTGCCGCGGGCGGCGCATTCTGGCAGGCTGCGTGGGTCACTTCCACATTCTTTGGCTACCTGCATACAGCAAATGGGGGCGAAGACTGGATTGGCATCTTCGCCGCGTCGTTCATCGGCTTCGTGTTTTGCGTCAGCGTGCGGCTGACGGGAACGGCTTGGTGGGCGATCGGCTGCCACGCCGGCTGGGATTGGGCGGAGACCTTCTTTTACGGCACCGCCGACAGCGGAATGGCGCCGCAGGGGCATTTCCTGACCAGTATGCCGGCAGGCAATGCGCTGTGGAGCGGCGGCGCCGACGGCCCCGAAGGCAGTCTGCTGGTGTTGGGCGTAATCGTGCTGCTGCTCCTGCTTCTCGTCGGCTTCTACGGCCGGGGAAAGGTTCGAGCGCCGGGCCTGCCTGCCACGGAGCACGCCGCGGATTGATGACGCGTTTCTGGCTCAAACGGGGCGGCGAGATTGCCCGAGGCTCGCTCCAAGCTGCGGCGGTATCCTGTAACTGACCGATGCCCAAAATTTCCCAGGCAAATGCAATGCCGGACACGGCGCCGGCGCCCTCGCGCCGCGAACGCAAACGCCGCTGGCCGCGGTTTCTGCTGTGGGCCGCTGCCTGCCTGCTGGTTCTTCTGCTGCTGGCGGCCGGCGCGGGCGTGCTGTGGCTTCGCGCCGCGGCAAAGGCCGCGCTGCCTCAACTGGACGGCGATGCGCATCTGGCAGGGCTGTCCGCGCCCGTAATTGTTCGGCGCGATGCCCACGGCGTGCCGCACATCGAAGCCGGCACCGAAGACGATCTGTTCGTTGCGCAGGGCTATGTCACCGCGCAGGACCGCCTGTGGCAGATGGACGGCCTGCGGCGCAGCGCCAACGGCGAGCTGGCCGAGGTTATGGGCCCCTCGCTCATCGAACACGACAAGACCCAGCGCCTGCTTCAGATTCGCCTCACAGCCCAGCGCGTCTACGACCATTTGCCCGCGGCCGACCGCGCGCGCCTCGATGCCTACGCACGCGGCGTCAATCTCTTCATCGCGCAATGCGAACAGACGCATTCGCTTCCGGTGGAGTTTCGGCTGCTGATGTACCGCCCGCAACCCTGGAGGGGCGTGGACTCAATCAGCGTGGGCCTCGCGATGGTGCAGGAGCTCGATACGCATGCCGCCACCAAGCTTTCGCGCGCTCAGGTTTCCGCGGCGCTTCACGATCCCCAGCTCGAAGCCGATCTTTATCCAGTCGGCTCGTGGCGCGATCGTGCGCCCACCGGCATCAAAGTGGACCTGAGCGAGCCGCAACCGCTGTCCCCGCCCTCAAAGAAGAATGGCGACGAGGAAGACGACGATAACGAGAACACCGAAACCCGCGCAGTGCCTGGCAGCGCGGCGATTTCGCCGGCATCGCACGAAGATACGCATGCGCTGATGGCTTTGCTGGGACAGCACGACTGCGACGGCTGCGCGCCGGGATCGAACAACTGGGTGGTGGCCGGCAGCCACACCGCCAGCGGCAAGCCGCTGCTGGCGAACGATATGCACCTGACCCTTCGCGAGCCGGACACGTGGTACATGGCCGATCTATATGCGCAGGGTCATGACGGGGCGCCGAGATTTCACGCCGCGGGCGTCACGTTGCCCGGGCTGCCGCTCATCGTCGCCGGGCACAACGAGCATGTGGCCTGGGGATTTACGGCGCTCGAGGCGGACGTACAGGATCTTTACTACGAAAAGCTCGACGGCAAAGGCAACTATGAGGGCAACGACGCACAATGGCATCCGCTCACCGTCGATCGCGAAGTCATCCACGTGCGCGGCGGTAAGGATGTCGTTCTCGACGTTCAATCCTCCGCGCACGGGCCGCTCATGAACCCGATCCTCGCCGCGAGCGATCCGCCCATCGCACTCAAGTGGACCCTATACGATCCCTCGCTCAGCGCGCTGCCTCTCTACGAGATGAACACAGCATCGAATTGGACGGAGTTCTCTGCCGCGCTGAGCCAGTGGTGCTGGCCCACGCAGAATCTTGTCTACGCCGACGACCAGGGGCACACTGCGTACCACGCCATTGGTAAGGTGCCTATACGAGGTCCGGATGGGAAAAGCATCTTTGATAAACCCCTTCCGCACGACACGATGGACCTGCGCTTCGAGTGGGGAAAATTCGTCGGCGTGAAGGAACCGCAGATCTACATCCCCTTCGACCAGATGCCCAACGCTTTCGATCCGCCATCTGGATTCCTGGCCACGGCCAACGCGCGTGTGACCACGGAAAAATCGCCCTACCTGCTCAGCGACGACTGGATCGATCCTTACCGCGTTGAGCGCATCTACAAAGCTCTCGACGGCCGCGACCACCTCACGCCCAAAGACATGCTGGCCGTACAAATCGACATCTACAGCGAAGTGGATCAGGAGATGGGCCAGCGCTTCGCCTACGCCATCGACCACACTCCCGGCCCCGACGGCAATGGCGATGAGCGGATGCGCCAGGCCGCCGACCTGCTGCGCAGTTGGGATGGCCGCCTCACTACCGATTCCGCCGCCGCATCCCTTGTCACCCAAACGCGCGAAGCCCTCTGGCCGCTGATTCTCGAGCCCAAGCTGGGCAAGCTCGCCGGCGATTACCATTGGGACGAAAAGAACTTTGCCGAGGAAGAGATCGTGATGCACGCCAAGCCGGGGTGGCTTCCGAAGGAATACAAAAACTGGGACGAGCTGCTGACTGCGGCGGTGCGCAAAGCCATGCAGGATGGAAAAGCGCCGGGCGATGTGGCCAAGTGGACCTATGGAAGCTGGCACATTGTCGATATCGAGCATCCGCTGGCCGCATTCCTGCCGTTGATTGGCCGCGTGGCCGGGACCGGCCCGCAACCGCAAAGCGGCGACGCGACCACCGTGAAGCAGGTGGGCCGCACGCTGGGGCCCTCGCAGCGTTTCACCATGGACTGGAGCAACATCGACGGTTCGACCGAAAACATCGTGCTCGGCGAGAGCGGCAACCCTTTGAGCGCTTACTTCCGCGACCAGTGGAACGACTGGTATGGCGGCACAACTTTTGCGCTGCCCTTCACGCCGGCAGCGGTCGCGGCGCAGACCAGCCACACGTTGCGCCTGTTGCCATGAGATAGTAACCTTCGTGGTACACTGCCATCAACGCAATCCAATCAACTTCAGGAGGAACCGTGCCCATGAGCCGGATAGCCGTCGACAAAAGTGTTTGCAAACAGTGCGGCGCTTGCGTAGAAATTTGTCCTGACAAGGCGATCGCTCAGGGTCAAGAGGGCTTTCCAGAAGACGTTCCCGAGTCCATGTGCATTCTCTGCGGGCACTGCGTCGCTGTTTGCCCCAACGAGGCCCTCGCTCACGCCGAATTGCCTGAAGACGATTCCCTGCTCGCGGCCAAAGAGCTGCCTGCCCCGGGACTGGTAGATGGCCTGTTAATGAGCCGGCGGTCCGTCAGGGAATTCAAAGATCAGCCGGTGGGAAGGCAGGTACTGGAGGAGCTGTTGGATGTAGCTCGGCGAGCCCCAAGTGCTGTCAATTCCCAGGTACTGCACTGGATCGTCGTCGAGGGCAAGGAAAAAATTTACGAATTGTCCCGGGAGACGATAAACGGAATGCCCCCTCCGGCGAACGGTGCGGGGCACGGTGCCACGTTTTTGAAACGATGGGAAAGCGGAGACGACATTGTCCTGCGCGGCGCTCCCACCGTGGTTGTCGCCTGCGCTCCAGGGGATTACGCCTGGAGGGCGGAAGATAGCACCATCGCTCTCACCTTTCTTGAGGTGGCTGCCGTGGCCCGGGGCCTTGGCGCCTGCTGGGCTGGGTTTTTGACGCGTATCGCCGCCGTTCACGAGCCCCTTCGCAAGTTGCTTGCGGTGCCAGAAGGGTACGTCGTGTGCGGTGGTCTGATGCTCGGCAAGGGCAAGTATTCTTATCACCGGATACCGCCGCGGAAGCCGCTCAGTGTGCAGTGGAATTAGAGCGTTTTCCCGATTCGCCCGATTGTGGCAACCATGAGCCGGACGTCCGCATGTCGCCCTCGTAAGCATTGGGGGCCGGCGCTCATCCTGCTCGCCGCGGCGGTGGCCGTGGTGCCCCAGCTCGTGCGCGGCAACTCCTGCGGCCACGACTTCGACGTTCACCTGGTCTCGTGGCTCGACTGCGTGAACGCGTGGCGTCACGGCATTGCTTATCCGCACTGGGCGCCGAGCCCCAACTACGGCGCCGGCGAGCCACGCTTCGTCTTCTACCCTCCGCTGACGTGGATGCTGGGCGGGGCGCTGGGAACGGTCTTTCCCTGGAACTTTGTGCCCATAGCACTCACCTTTTTGACGTTGGCCGGGACTGGCCTCGCCACGCGAGCGCTGGCGCTGGAAGCATTCGACGAGGCGCTCGACGATGCCCGCGCCACACTGGCCGGCTGTGTTGCGCTCTTCTCCGGCTTTGCGCTGTTTACGGCTTACGAGCGCTGCGCATTTCCCGAGTTTGCGGGCGGAGTGCTGCTGCCGCTGCTGCTCCTGTTTGCGCTGCGTGACAGCACGGAAGCGGGTTGCCCCAACCTTGCGCCGGCATCTTGGCGCAAGGGTGGGAAACCACCAGACTCAACCAGCCTTGTTCCAACCGAAGGCAGGAGTCGCGCGTTCGATGGCTCAACGGCGCTCGTCGCCATCATGCTCGCCGCATGCTGGTTCTCGAACCTTCCTTTGGCCGTAATCGCCACCTATCTGCTGGCAGGCGTCGCGCTTCTCGCCGCTCTGGTGAGGAGATCGTGGGCGCCGGTGCTGCGCGCCGCGCTGGCTACGCCGCTCGGTTTAGGGCTCGCCGCGATCTACTGGCTCCCCGCTGCAATGGAGCGGCATTGGGTCGATATCCGGCAGGCAACCGAGGACCCCGGCTACAACTTTGAGAACAACTGGTTATTTGCGCGGCACGCCAACCCGCTGCTTGCGCTGCACGACGTGGTTCTGCGCCAGGCCTCGTGGGTTGCCGTATCCATGATCGCCGTGGCTGTGGCCGGAATTGTTATCAGTTGGCTGCGCGGCACGCTTCCCGCGCGGAAGAGCACAGGCCAGAAGAGCACAGACCAGAAGAGCACAAAATCGACCCGATGGTGGATTCCACTGGCTGCGATCCCGATTGTGGCTTTCTTTCTGATGTTTCCCATCTCCCGGCCGGTGTGGAATCTGCTGCCCGAGATGCACTTTCTGCAGTATCCGTGGCGCTTGCTTGAAGCTGTCGAAGCGCCGATGGCGATCTTCTTTGTTGCCGCGGTGTGGCAGACAGGGCGCCGCGTTCGCGCGGTGGTTGTTGTTGCATGTGGGGTATGGTTTCTGGCGGCCACCGTGTTTGCGGGGACCTACTTCTTCCAGGTCTGCGACGACGAGGACGCCGTGGCCCCTATGCTTAGCGCCTACCATGCCGGCGCGGGCTTTGAAGGAATGTACGAGTACGAACCTCCTGGAGGCGATGACTCGAGCATCGCCATGGGACTGCCCGACGCATGCCTGGTGAGCGATCCCTCGGCCGCGCTGGGAAAAGTAGACCCGGACAACCCGGACAGCAATCCGGTGTGGAGCGCCGGCGAAAATAGTTGCCAGGCCACATTCACAACCGTCAACGGGGCGCGCACCAATCCCGAGCATCGCAGAATTCGCGGTGCAATCCCGCGCCCCGGCTACCTTGTGCTGCGCCTGTTGAGTTACCCGGCGTGGCGCATCCGAGTGAACGGGCAACTCGTTATCACCTTGCCCAAACGCGACGACGGCTTGATGGCCGTGCCGGTTCCGCAGGGCCCGGTCGAACTGACCGTGGATTGGGTCAACTCTCCCGACGTGATGGCCGGGCGTTGGCTGAGCGGGGTCAGCGTGCTCGTGCTCACAGTGTTCTGTTTATTCGAACGAAGGCGCAAAGGTTCTCGTCTAACATGAAAGAAATGGTTTCGGACGTAAAATCGCTGATTCACGAGGGCGCGGAGCTGACTGACCGCGCGCTGGAGGCGCTGATTCCAAGCGTCGAAACTGTGCCGGCCTCGATCCACGGCGCCATGCGCCACTCTGTGTTTGCCGGTGGCAAGCGGCTGCGGCCGGTGCTGGCTATGCAGGCGGGGGTCACCATTGCCGGCTCGCTCCCCAAAGGCATTGAGCGGCTGGGCGCGGCCCTCGAAATGCTCCATACCTACTCGCTCATCCACGACGATCTGCCGGCGCTCGACAACGACGACCTGCGCCGTGGCAAGCCCACCTGCCACGTAGCCTTCGGCGAGGCCATCGCCATCCTGGCCGGCGATGCGCTGCAAACCCGCGCCTTCGAAGTGCTGGCCGGGCTCGCATGCCCGCCCGCAGCGGCTGTCGAGATTATCGGCCTCATCGCCAATGCAGTGGGCACCGTGGAAGGCATGATCGGCGGCCAGGTACTGGACCTCGAAAGCGAACACCTGAAGCCCACGCCGGAGTTGGTCGAAACCATCCATCGCGCCAAGACCGGCGCCCTGATCCGGGTTAGCGTGGTATCAGGCGGCGTCTACGCGGGAGCCAACGCCGGCGACGTGGCGCGGCTCGACCACTTTGGCCGCAAGGCGGGCCTCGCCTTTCAGATCGCCGACGATGTGCTTGATATGACCGCCGACTCGGCCACGCTGGGCAAGACCGCCGGCAAAGACCAGGCCACCGAAAAGGCCACATGGCCGGCCGTCTACGGCATCGATCAGAGTCTGCGCGACGCCGCGCAGTTGATCGAAGAGGCCTTCGCCGCGCTCGCGCCCTACGGCAGCCGCGCAGACGGACTGAAAGCGGTCGCCCGTTACCTTGTCGAGCGCAAGAATTAAGCGAGCCTCTCCGAATCCGCGATCCTCGCGGGCGGAGGCAACGGTTGTGGATCCGGGAGTTCCGCAGGGGCTAAAGCCCTATCTTTATTTTCAGCAGTTTGCGGCGCGACTGAAGTCGCGCCCTAGAAAGAAACTACCCCGTCATGCCGCCTTAACCAGGGAACGAACGACTCTGTGCCGGAAACGCATACATCCTCTATAACACCCCGTTTCATCCATCGAGGTCGGAAATGCCGGTGGGGGGACTGATACAAAACCGCATCGTACTCGGCTCAATTTGTGCTGTGCTGGAGGTGAGTTGATATTCATCCTCTGGCTTTGCCGTAGAGTCACTTGCCAAATACCCGGCGCAGCTTCTCGCCCTCGGCCGAGAGATCTTCGACCGCGGCCTGCGCACGGCCGAGAAATCCCTGCATCTCTTCGAGACGGCCGGGGAGCGCGTTCCACCAGGCATTCACCACTTCCTGCTGGTCGATCATGACAAAGACGGCGCCGGTAATGGCCATGACAAGTCCGGCGCGGCGCTTGCCGGTCGCCAGCAGGGCTCCACTGGCGGCGAGGGTGGCCGCCGCCGCAAACCGGAGCCAGGGCGCAGGGTCTGCCGCAATGGCGCGCGGCGCGTTGCCTGAACTGTTTTCTGCCTTCGATAGCGGCACAACCACCATGATGTCTCCTTGCGTTCCGCAACCGCCATCCGGCGGCGCGGAAAGGTCTTTGCCGGCAGCGTGAAGCCAAATTGTTTAGATGCTTGATTCGTCTGTTCTGGAATCCGGTAACGAGCCGCTTTCCATGATTCGAGCGATCCACGTATCCCGGTTTGGAATCCCGGTTTTGAAACACGCCCTATTGAGTATCGCTCGAAAAACCGGCGCGGCGGCGACTTTCTTCAGTCGCCGGCGTGGAAATGTGCGCCGAATTAGGGCGGTTCTCCAATTCACGTGAAGTCCCAAGTGGCGCGCAATATGGCGTTTTCTCAAGGAAAACGCCACTCAAGGGTTTTGGGCTTTGCTCAATTGGAGAACCGCTATAGAGCCGCGCGGCCTTCAGTCCAAGTCGATCTCGCGCAAAGGCTTGCCCTCGGGCACGGGAGCGTCCTTGGCCTTGCGAATGGCCTCGGCAAACTTCTTCTCCAGCAGATCGGCCTTATTCTTTTCGGCGTCCACGCTCTGGCGGAAGATCGACTCCGTCCTCTCGCCATGCTCGCGCATGGCCTGGGCCGCTGTCTCCAGGTCCTCGAACATGCGCTTGCGCGGCGCAGGCGTGTGGCTTACCACCAGGCCGGTCGCGCCATCGATTTTGAGCATGGCCCCGCAGTCGGGGCAGGCCACTTCGAATGTTTTGTCCTTGTTTTTACCCATTGCACCTAAAATTGTATTCGCTTCTGCCGGAGTTTTGTCAGTTCCGGCCTGCCGCGGCGCCTTACGCCGAACGGGCGCGCTTGCCGGCCTCTTCGAGCATCGCCTGACGCAGAATCGCGTTGATGCGTGTCTGGTAGCCCTTGCCCTTGTATCTCAGCCAGTGCAGCACGTCCGCATCCACGCGTACGGTCGTGGAGGCTTTCACCGGCTTGTACAACCCGCCACGCACGGCATTCTTCCAAAACTGCTGGCCGGTGCGCGGAATGTCGCTGAAGTCGATCTCTTTGCCGGATGCGGCCTTGAGTTTTTCCATCTCAGCCTTCTGGCGCGCGGTCAGGGGAGGCAGATTATCGAGATCGATTTCATACTTCACCAGCTTCTTCTTCATAGCGCCTCCTTTCCTGGCGTTCCGCGCGGCGTGCCGAGATGATACGGATAATCTCCGCTCCGTCACTCGCGTCGCGGACCGTATGCGCAACAACCAGAACCGCGAAATTCTCGACGATCCGATCGGGACCGGTGAAACGCAGCGGATCGGCAAAAACGCGAGCCGCCGTAGGAAAGCTCACACCGTGCTTGCGCAGGTTGCCTGACGCCTTGGCCGGGTCCCACTCGAACTGCACTTTCATTTCAATGTTACCACAAAATTGTTACTACAAGCGCCTATTCGATCGTCACGTGCAGCTCGAACTGCGTTCCACCGCGTACACAGAAGATAGCCCCACCGCGGCCCTGCTGCAACCGCTGCCGGTCGCTCATCATCATTGATCGACTCCGCGGCCGGCTCGCTCAGCACCATGATCGCAGCCTGTGATCTGCAAAGCGGAATAAATTCGCCTGTGCCATAATTCGTTAAGCAGCCGTTAGCCGTTCCGATAGTCCCCGCCAGGAAGACTCTATGAAGAGACCCAGTTCCTCGATGCAACTGACGCGCGCCGCCGATTATGGCGTCCGCGTAATGATTCAGTTAGCCGCGCCGGCCGCCGATGGGCGCGTCTCGCTTCCCGCGCTGGCCGAGGCCACGGGCGCGCCGGAAAGCTTCCTCTCCAAAGTTTTGCAGGCACTGGCGCGCGCAGGGCTCATCTCCTCGCGGCGCGGGCAGGCTGGCGGCTTTCGTATTTCGCCGCGTGGACGCGCGGCATCGATGCTTGAAGTGATCGAGGCTATCGATGGCGCTATCTGCCTCAATGTTTGCATGAGTCCCGGGCGGTCCTGCTCAAGGAAAGCCGAATGTCCCGCACATCCGGTCTGGGTCGAGGCGCAGCGGGCCATGCTCGCCGTTCTCTCGGATACCTCCGTTGCAGGAATGGCCGGCCAGACGCAACCGCGCAGGCGATAAAGCATTTCTCGGAGATGAATATCAGGTTTGCTCAGGCGACCGGCGTGAGCCGGGCGGAAGCCGGCTTTTTTCTTTCGTTCTTCACAACCTGCGTGTAGAGTGGCAGGGTAGCATTTCATTACGAAAGTGGGAGTTACCTCACCCATCGCGTGCAAGTAAGATCGAGTGCCAGGAGGAAAGCATGACTCTGGGAGATTTCATCAGCAAGCAGTTTATCCGCGTCATCCAGTGGACCGAGCCTGAGGATGGCCTACTTGCCTGCCGGTATCCAACGCAGGACATGGAGATTGAGAACGGCGGAAAACTGACGGTGCGGGAGACGCAGATGGCGGCGTTCATCAACGAAGGCAGGATTGCCGATGTGTTCGGGCCGGGGCTGTACACGCTGACCACGCGGAATCTGCCGATTTTGACTGACCTGATGAACTGGAGCAAGGACTTCGAGTCGCCGTTCAAGTCGGATGTGTACTTCTTCTCGACGCGGCTGCAGATGGATCAGAAATGGGGCACGGGCACACCCGTCACGATTCGCGACAAGGAGTTTGGCGCGGTGCGATTGAGGGCGTACGGGAATTACGCGTACAAGATTGACGATCCGCGGGTGTTCTTTACCAAGGTGAGCGGAACGCGCGATAGCTACTACGTGGCGGACCTCGAAGACCAGTTGCGCGCGATGATTGTGGAACGGATGGCGGGCACGTTTGCCGAGAGCGCCATTTCGTTTTTGGATATGGCCAGGAATCAGTCGGCGCTGGCCGACAAGATTCGAGACGCGGTGCAACCCGGATTTGCCGCGCTGGGACTGGATTTGAACCAGTTCATCGTGGAGAGCGTGTCACTGCCCGATGAGCTGCAGAGGGTGATGGACCAGCGGATTGGCATGAATATGGCCGGGGACATCGGGAGGCTGACGCAGTTCGAGACGGCGGAGTCGCTGGAAGAGGCTGCGCAGAATCCCGGCGGAGCGGCCGGCATGGGCGTGGGGCTGGGTGCGGGAGCCGCCATGGCGCAGTCCATGATGGGCCAGGCGCGAGGCGTGACGACGCCGGCCGCGGCGGGCGGGAAGTTCTGCATGGAGTGCGGCAAGCCGATGCCGCAAGGCGCGAAGTTTTGCCCGGAATGCGGGAAGCAGCAATGAATTGTCCTTCGTGCGGCGCTCCCATGCGGCTGGCAAGCGGCAATGCCAGCCTGCGGTGCGACTTTTGTAAAAGCGTGGTGATTGCCAAGGCGGACGACACAGGCGTGCAGTTTCTGGACGAGGTGGTGGATCTGATTTGCCCGGTGTGTTCGGTTCCGCTGTGGAGTTCGGTGCTGGCGACGTTGAAGATCGAAGCCTGCAAGCAGTGCCACGGCTTGCTGGTGCCGCTGGGCGCGTTCGAGGAGCTGATCGAAAGGGTGCGGATCGAGCACCCGGAAATTGCGATTCCCGCACCGGCGGACCCGGCGGATTTGCAACAGAAAGCGCCCTGCCCCAAATGCCACCAGAGAATGGAGACGCATTATTATTTCGGCGGAGGGCACGCGGTAATGTCGACCTGCGAGCGTTGCGAGCTGCACTGGATGAATGGCGGCGTGCTGACGCGGATTGTGCACGCGCCGCATTCTCAAGAGACGGTGGACTGAGGCCCGAAAGCGACGGCTCTTCCAGCAATCTTCTAATTGCAAGTGATTCATGCAGAAGGGCATCCGGCCCGAGCCGAGCTCATTTCTCGCCGGGCGGCTCTCCTCGCCTGCGCAATATTCAACTGGCGTTAACCTTCTATTCACATTTCTCCGGTATCCCTGTAGTGATTCGGAGCTTCCTCTCTGCCGCTCCGGACGAAATCCCAAATTCCGATCAATTTCCGGAGCTTCCCCATGGCCGATCTAGCGCCAGCTGTTGACGTCCTGCCTGCGGGCGGGTCGCTTCTTGACCGCAAAATGAAGAAAACCTCGGCCTGGATCAGCGGCGGAGTCGTCCTGATTGCGCTACTAGGCGGGCTGGGCTACATCGGCGTCCACATCGCGAAGGATATGAGCAACGTAGTGATCACCAGTTTGTGGGCCTACGTGTTGCTGGGCGTGGCGCTGCTGATCGCGCTGGGCTTCGAATTCGTCAACGGCTTTCACGATACGGCAAATGCGGTGGCCACAGTCATCTACACGCACTCGCTCGATCCCAACATCGCGGTGGTGTGGTCGGGACTTTGCAACCTCTGCGGCGTGCTGATGTCGACTGGCGCTGTGGCTTTCAGCATCATCACGCTGCTGCCCGTGGAGCTGATCCTCAAGGTCAGCTACGGCGCGGGCTTTGCCATGGTCTTCGCATTGCTGATCGCTGCCATCTTGTGGAACCTGACCACGTGGTGGTTCGGGCTGCCGGCTTCAAGCTCACACACCATGGTCGGCTCCATCATCGGCGTCGGCGTGGCCAACCAGATTGATGACCGCCTCGTCGGGCACCTCGGGCGTGGACTGGGCGCAGGCGAGCAAGGTGTTCAAGGTGCTGTTGATCTCGCCGATAGTGGGATTTTGCTGCGCGGCGATTTTGTTGCTGGTGTTCAAGCCGGGATCGCGCCTGCTCGGCTCGGTGGGCCTGGCGGTGATTCTCGGGCTGGCTGCATTTTTCCTCTTCAAATGGAGCTTTCTGTGGACGGCGGTTTTCGCCATCGGCGTAACGGTGGTACTGGCGGCGTTATTCGAGCCTCATTCCGAACCCGGACTCGCTGTTCCGCGCCCCGGAAGGCATGACGCCTCCGCCGTGGCCGATCCGGGCGCTGCTGATTCTCACCTGCTCGGGCGTGAGCTACTTCCACGGATCGAACGACGGGCAAAAGGGCATGGGCCTTATCATGCTGATCCTGATCGGCACGGTGCCCACGGCCTACGCGCTGAACCATGCCGTGCCCGCGAATGGCGTGCAGGCTTTTGTAACCGCGTCGCAGCAGGCCGACCAGGTGATCAACAAGCATGTGAAACAAACGCCATGCTGGGGGCCGATGCGCGGGACGAGGTCACGCAGTTCATCGCCTCCAAGCAGCTGCAGCCCGACACCATGATCGCGCTGCGCGAGCTGATCAATGACTTGACCAACGAGGTCGCGGTCTACAAGGAGTACAAGGCGGTTCCGGCCAACCAGCAGACCAACGTGCGCAACGACATGTACGTTGCCAGCGAAGCCATCCGGCTGATGGCCAAGAACCACATCGGCAATTTCACACCCGCTGAAGTCACTGTCCTCAACAACTACAAAACCCAGATCGACAAGGCCACCAAGTTCATCCCGCCATGGGTGAAAGTGGCCGTGGCGCTGGCTTTGGGACTGGGCACCATGGTGGGCTGGAAGCGCATCGTGGTCACCGTAGGAGAGAAGATTGGCAAGGAGCACCTGACCTACGCGCAGGGCGCCTGCGCGGAACTGGTGGCGATGGCAACGATCGTGGCCGCCGACAACTTCGGCCTGCCGGTCTCCACAACGCATGTGCTGAGCTCGGGCGTGGCGGGAACCATGGCGGCAAACAAGAGCGGGCTGCAGCTCTCCACGATCCGCAATATCGCCATGGCGTGGGTCTTCACGCTGCCGGCTGCGGCGCTGCTTTCCGGCGGGTTATTCTTCCTGTTCCGGCAGTTCATGGGATAAAGAGCTACCGGCCTCACGGCCGAGGTGGCGAAGGCGTCCGGCACGGCCGGGCGCCTTTTTCTGCGCAAAACACGGCATTTGGGCGCCATATCCTGAGCGCGCTTCTGCGTTTCGGGCGGGGCAAAACGAGTTCTGCCTGATCCACGCCCTCGACGCGCGTAACGAGAGCCGCATCCGGTACCATACAGAATGGTGCTGAACAAAGAATGAGCCTGAAAGCAAAGCTGGAAGCTGTGATTTATGCCGCCGAGGAGCCGGTTACGCTGGCGCAACTGGCGGCGTTGTTTGCGGATGAGGCCCTGGAATGGAAGGCGGAGCAGGAGGCCGCCGACCGAAGCGCGGGAAGGAGAACCGGAGGCGGTCGAGCTCGCGGCCGTGCCAATGCTGAACGAGGCGTTCCCATCTCTGGAACTCGAGCTGGGCGCAGAGGCGGAGACTGCGGCGGTCCTGATTCGGAGCCGGCGGAAGAAGCGAGCCGGAGACGGGCGCTGAGGCGCCTGGCGAGAGCGCGGAGGAGAATTCAGATGCGGGCGCTGAAACAACTGCCGCTGCCGGCCCGGGCGATGAGCCTCAAGCCGAAGCAGAGGCGAAGCGCGAGGCCCGATTGCGCGATCGCGAGGCCCGCATGCGCGATCCAGCAACTGCTCGACGAGTTGATCGCGGAGTATGCCGCCGACGGGCGCGGCATCGAGATTCGCGAGATTGCCGGCGGCTACCGCATGGCAACCAAGCCGGAGTGCCACGACGCGGTGCGCTCGTTTGTGAAGAGCCTGAAGCCGGCGCTGAAGCTGTCGTTGCCGGCGCTGGAGACGCTGGCCGTGATTGCCTACAAGCAGCCGGTGACCGCGCCGGAGGTGAACGAGATTCGCGGCGTGGATTCGTCGGGCGTGTTCGGATCGCTGCTGGCGCGCAAGCTGATTGCCACGGCGGGACGCAAACAGGTGATCGGCCGGCCGATCCTCTACAAGACCACCCGGGAGTTCCTGCTGCGCTTTGGACTGAAGGACGTTACCGAGCTGCCCTCGATGGAGGAGTTCGAGAAGATGGCGGCGAGCGAGCTGGATGAGCCAGAGTTGGTGGCGCGCGGAAGCAGACGGCAACCGAAGCGCCAGCGGAGTTCAACCCGGATATGAGCCTGGAAATGGACGGGACGCAAGTGAAGAACCAGACGGCGAGCTGAACGCGGACTCCACTGCGGAATCCGCGACAAAGCCGCAGGCGACGTGAGCCGAATCGACCACCCGAGGCCGCGCCTGCTGTGCCTCCTCCGATTGAGTAAGTAGAAACCGAGGCTTCCCCATGAACGATAAGAAGAAATCGAAATCGGCTGTGCCGAAGACGAAGCGTATCGCTACGACGAATCGAAGGCGGACGACTCAGGCAAGAAGCCTGCCGCCAAAACCAGGAAGGCGGCCGCCAAGAGCGCGCCGGCCGTCGTGAAGACCAGGAAGACAAAGGCCGAGACAGTTGCGGCGCCGGCGACAAAGCGCGCGGCGAAGACAGGAAGGCCCATTGCCAAAACGAAGAAAACCGCAGCGAAGGGGAGAACGCGCAAGGTCACGGCCGAGGGCCGGCGATCGAGATCGGGGAGCCGGTTGCTGGATCCGATCGGAGACGTGATCAGCGGCGAGGCGCCGACGTACCTGGGCGATGCGGAGCCATCGGCACATGCGGAAATCGAAGCGTACCGGGCCGAGACGGCAGAAGATGCGCTGGAAGGAACTCTTGAAGCAGAGCCGGAGGTAGCGGCAGCGGCGAATGAAGCGGCAAGGGGTTGAAGCTGGAACGAGCAGCGATGCGACGGAGGCTGCGGCCGAGCCGCGGCCGCCGGCAAAGCTCGAGCGGCTGCAGAAGATTCTGTCGCAAGCCGGGATCGCCAGCAGGCGGCACGCCGAGGAGATGATTGTCGCCGGCCGCGTGATGGTGAACGGGCAGGTGGTGACGCAGCTGGGCAGCAAGGCCGACCCGGCGCGCGACCACATTCGCGTGGACGGCAAGCTGCTGCACGGCGCCGAGCGGCACCGGTATTTTGTGCTGAACAAACCGAAGGGCTACGTGACCACGGTGAGCGATCCCGAGGGCCGGCCGACGGTGATGGAGTTCTTCGCGAAGATGAGCGAGCGGCTTTATCCGGTGGGCAGGCTGGACTACCAGAGCGAAGGCCTGCTGCTGATGACCAACGACGGCGAGCTGGCGAACCTGCTGACGAAGGCCGGATCGGGCGTGGAGAAGACGTACCTGGTGAAGGTGGCCGGGCAGCCGAGCGAGGAAGAGCTGGAGCGGCTGCGCGGCGGCGTTGCGATTGAACGCGGCGAGGCGGGGTCGGAGCGCGTGCGCACGGCGCCGGCGCGGATCCGCCAGGTGCGCGAGGGCGACAATCCGTGGTACGAAGTGGTGCTGACTGAGGGACGCAATCGCGAACTGCGCAAGATGTTTTCAGCTGTCGGGCATTTTGCCGAGAAGATCCGCCGCGTGGGATACGGACCGCTGGTGCTGGACGTGGAGCCGGGAAAGCTGCGCGAGCTGACGCCGGATGAAGTGAAGGCGCTGCGGCTGACGGCCGAGGGCAAGATGAAGCCAAAGCGCATGAAAGTGGACCGCGTTCCGCCGGCGGAAGCAGGGCGGGCGCCGGAGAAGCGCGCGGAGAGAAGGGGCGTGCGGGACAGCCAGGAAACTGGCCGGCGCCCCAATCCGCGTTTCGACCGGCCCCCCGGCCAGCCGGGCTCCGGCGATCCTCGTCTGGAAAAACCAGGCGCGAGCAGCGAAAAGCCCCGCTGGAAAAAGGACGAGCGCGGGCCGAAGCGAGAATTCAGGCCGCGAAGCCCGGAATTCGGCGGCCCGCCGCAAAGCCGTCCGGAGTTTCGGGGCCCCAAGCCGTTTGGGCGCGAGGTGTCGCGCTCGGAAGGCTCGAATCGCGGCCACTTCAAGCCGCGTAGCGAGCAGCGCTTTGGCAGCGCGCCACGCGCGCCCTTCAAACCGCGTAGCGACCGCCCGGAATTTCGCCCTGCTCCGCGGCAGGAACGTGGCGAGAGGCCATTCGGCAGCGCACCACGCCCGCCGTTCAAGCCCCGTGGCGACCGCCCGGAATTTCGTCCCGCTCCGCGCCAGGAACGCGGCGAGAGGCCATTCGGCAGCGCACCACGCCCGCCTTTCAAGCCCCGTGGCGACCGCCCGGAATTTCGTCCTGCTCCGCGCCAGGAACGCGGCGAGAATCGCTTCGGCAGCTCACCACGCCCGCCTTTCAACCCCCGTAGCGAACGTCCGCAGTTTCGTCCCGCTCCGCGCCAGGAACGCGGCGAGAATCGCTTCGGCAGTGCGCCACGCGCGGCTTTCAAGCCCCGCAGCGAACGTCCGGAATTTCGCCCCGCCCCGCGGCAGGAGCACGGCGAAGCCAAGCCGCGCCTTGAGGTCGAGCGAATCACGGGGGTTCCGAAGGACGCCAGTTTCGGAGGCGGCAAACCGAAGCCGTCATTCGGCCGCAAGCCAGGCTCCAGCGGTAAGCCAGGAGGCTTCGGCAAATTCCGCGGCAACACTCGGGGCGGCCCGAAGCGTGGATTCTCGCGGCCCGGCGCGCAACGCGGCGGAGGGAAGCGGGGATAACCAGAGCATTTTCGATTCAAGTCTAGCGATTGCGGCATCGTGCAATGTGGCTCGCCGCGGCGAGCCACTTGGCCGTCTACACTCTGTAAAGAGCAGAATCGAAAATGCTGTAGCTGCGCGCTTAAGCTGCAATCATCCTCAGAAGCGAAAAGGCAGCCGCAGATCCTTCGACTCCCTCCGTCCGCCGCGGCGGACTCCGGCCGCTCAGGATGACAGATCGATCATCGTGCGGATTGTTGCACGCGGAACCGGCGCATGCGGCCCACCAGCGAGGCCGGGCCGCTGACGGTGAGGCGCACCAGATTGCCTTCGTATTCGCGCGCGTGAACCACCATGCCGGCTTCGATGGCCGCGAGCACCGCGCCCTCGTGCTGCGGAACGCGCAGCTCGGCTTCGACGATGGGATCGGAGTGGAGCGCGTCGTCGATGGCCGCGAGCAGAGCGTCGATGCCTTCGCCGGTGAGCGCCGAGACGGCACACCGTGCGTCTCACGCTTTTGGACCGGCGTTCGTGCGAGCAAGCAGCGCCGTCGCGCTCGTCTTCGGCAAGCAGATCGATCTTGTTCAGCACTTCGATGCGCGGCTTGGCGAGCGACTTCGAGCTCGCCGAGAACCTTTTCGACCTGCGCCTTTTGCTCTTCGCCGTAGGTGGAGGCGGCGTCGCGGACGTGGAGCAGCACCTCGGCCTGCGCCACCTCTTCAAGCGTGGCGCGAAAGCTGGTGACCAGCGTGTGGGGCAGGTTGCGGATGAAGCCGACCGTGTCAGACAGCAGAACCTTGCGGCGGCTGGGCAGTTCGATGGCGCGCAGTTTGGGATCGAGCGTGGCGAACATGCGCGACGACGAAAGCACCTGCGCGCCGGTGACGCAGTTGAAGAGCGTGCTTTTGCCGGCGTTGGTGTAGCCGACCAGGGCGACGGTGGGCACGGGAACCGCCTCGCGGCGCTGGCGCTGCTGCTTGCGCACGCGGCGCACGGCTTCGAGATCGAGCTTGAGCTGATCGATGCGGCGCTGAATGCGGCGGCGATCGGTTTCGAGCTGGGTTTCGCCGGGTCCGCGGGTGCCGATGCCGCCGCCCAGCTGCGACATGGCTTTGCCGCGGCCGGTGAGGCGCGGCAGCATGTATTCGAGCTGCGCCAGCTCCACCTGCAACTGGCCCTCGCGGGTGCGGGCGTGGCGGGCAAAGATGTCGAGAATCAGCTGCGTGCGGTCGAGCACGCGGCAGGGCAAGCGCGGCCTCAAGGTTGCGCAGTTGCGTGGGCGAAAGGTCGTGGTCGAAGAGGACCAGATCGGCCTCGGTGGAAGCGGCGACGCCGGCAATCTCCTCCACTTTGCCGGAGCCGATGAGCGTGGCCGGATCGGGACGGGCGCGGCGCTGCAGCAGCTCGGCGGCCACCTGGCCGCCGGCGCTCAAGACCAGTTCGCGAAACTCGGCGAGAGATTCCTCGGCGTCGAGGCCGTGGAACGACTCGCGCGCGAGGGCGAACTCTGCCAGGGCAGAAGCGGGTTGTCTTGCGAGGCGCAGAGAGATCCGGTGCGCCCGGATCACTGCGTATCGAGGCGCACACCCGGTCTGCATGCGCGCTGCTGCACGCTTGCGCGGTTGCCGCGCGAGCGGACCCCGAAGTCCACTCCCACCAGGACGGCACGCTCAGGCTCGGCCACCCCAGCGGCCGAACCTCGGCCGTTGAGGACTGCGGCCGGCCGCCTGACGCTGCCGGTCTATACGCCTCGCCTGCCAATCGAGGACGCTCCCGCGCTATCGCTGCTCCGCAGTCGCCTGGGGTACGGACGGCACCGGAACCGCCGACGGACCGATGCCCGTTGATACGCGCAGCCGGGCGATGCTCGCTATGCATCACGCTCCGGTTGCTCACCACGGTTGAAATCGCGTGTTTGAAAATCAACTGTTCCTGGCTGTTGTTTTCCAGGAGCACGGAATACTTGTCGAAGGACCGGATTTTCCCGGTCAGCTTGACGCCGCTGACCAGATAAATCGTAATGGGGGTCTTGTCCTTTCGAACGGTGTTCAGAAAGGTGTCCTGAATATTTTGTGCCGGCTTGTTCTCCATGTGCCGATCTCCTGCTTTCTTGTGAAGGTTTGTGTTTAAACTGCTCTTGCGTTGTAATTCAAATCCGCGGGGACGGCTCCGGAACCCCCGGAGCCAGCAAACCCCGCAATGTGACAACATTATAGAGATTTTCGATCCATTTCAACTCCGCCAGCGCCGGGGCTCCGACCTTGCGGATAATTTGCGGGACCTGTTTCGGTCTGGCTCCACTATGGGAACGCCGCTCCCCGATTGGCTGATAGCATCAAACTGTGCAAGACACCGCCGTCCCGACCATCGCGATTCGGCAGCCGCTGGCCGGTACCGCACCGACTTCCGCTCCGGCGCCCGTGCCGCATGCCCGTGCCCATGCTTGACCTGAAGCGCCAGTACCGCTCCATCCACCAGGAACTGCTGGATGCGCTCGGGCATGTGCTGGAGACGCAGCAGTTCATCCTTGGCGAGCACGTGGCGGCCTTCGAGCGCGCTGCGGCGGAGCAGCTGGGCGTGGCGCACGCGCTGGGTTGCTCGTCGGGCACGGACGCGCTGTGGCTGGCGCTGGCCGCGGCCGGAATCGGGCCCGGGATGGGCGTCGTTACCACGCCCTTCAGCTTTTTTGCCTCGGTCAGCGCATTCTGCGCGCCGGAGCCACGCCGGTGCTGGCGGATATCGACCCGGTCACGTTCAATCTGTCGCCGCAGCCGTGGAAACCGTTCTGGACGGTCCGCGGGGCGAGGGCGTGCAGGCGATTCTGCCGGTGCACCTTTACGGCCAGTGTGCCGATTGGACCGCTTTTTCGCGTCTTGGACGAGAGCGCGGGCTGAAGCTGATCGAAGATGCCGCGCAGGCCTGGGGCGCGGAGTGGAGTGGGATAAAGGCGGGCGGGCTGGGCGATGCGGCCGCGTTCAGCTTTTATCCCACCAAGAACCTGAGCGCGGCGGGCGACGCGGGCATGGTGACGACCAACTCCGACGAGCTGGCCGAGCGGGTGAAGATGCTGCGCCAGCACGGAATGCGGCGCCGCTACCACCACGACGAGCTGGGCTGGAACGCGCGCATGGACGGCTTCCAGGGCGCGGTATTGACGGTAAAGCTGAAATACATTGATGGCTGGAACGAGGCGCGCCGCGCGGTGGCCGCGCGTTACAGCGCTCTGTTTGCCAAGGCAGGTTTGCCCGGGGGCGGGCCGTATCCCGCGCATGGAGTGGTTTTGCCGCGCGAGGTGCCGGGCGCACATCACGTGTGGCACCAGTACGTGATCCGCACGCCGCGCCGCGATGCGCTGCGCGAGTTTCTCACCGCGCGCGGGATCGGCTCGGAGATCTATTACCCGGTCCCGCTGCACATGCAGGAGGCGCTGAAGGGACTGGGTTACGCCGAAGGCGATTTTCCCGAAGCCGAGCGCGCCGCGCGCGAAGTGCTGGCGCTGCCCATCTTTCCCGAGCTGCGCGAAGACGAGCAGCAGACGGTGGTGGCGGCGATTGCGGAGTTTTTGAGCTGAGGCGCTTATACGGGGCCGCAGGCCGAAGGCGTTTCGTGACCCGGTCGCATCTTTATGACGTGGGTCTCTCGATCGGCCGTTCAAGCAATGCCTTGGGGTGCAACGCCTCAACCGACGTGTAGCGGGCAAAATCACGTTGATTGAAGGTCACGATCCTCGGTACTTTATGCACGTGCATGGCGGCCACCAGTCGCGCATCGTGAACCTTGGCGCCTGAGACCCGGAAAGTTACAACGAGCCTGCGCCATTCACGATGAACAGCATCAGCGTCAGAAAGTATGTCCAGGGTGCTCTCAATCACACTGGCGCGGGCATCCGTCTCCTCGATGCTGAGGCCGTAACCGTTCTGCTCGACGGGCCGCGTGCAGGTGTTCCAAAACTCAGCAAGGTTTTGCGAGGTGTAAACGAGAGTGCATCCTTGTTCGATCAACCGGTCGACTGCCGCGTTGACAAGAGGGTAGTCGTGGTCATCGGGTTTCACCCACCTGATCAGGATATTGCTGTCGATCAGGTACGCGCCGTCCGTCATTTAGGTACGATCCTCGTAGAAGCTTTCTCGCGTGAAGCTTTCTGTTGGGAGGTTTGGCAGCCGTTCGGAGCCATCAGCTAGAGCGCGGAGCATGACGTGAAATCTCTCTCTTGTCAATTTTGCTCTTCGCCTTCTAGACGATAACAAGACTTCCTGCAGCAGATCGCTCGCATAGGTCTCCAAAGCCACGCCGCGGGCGTGGGCCTCGGCAGTAAGCCGGGCTTCGCTCTCCGGGTTAAGTTCTATTTGAATCGTCATTTTGGCGTCGTCACCTGCGATTTATTATCCCATAAGCAAGTGAATTCGATGCGCGTTTTGATACTGCTAGTTAGCAGAGGTGACTTTCACTTCCACGTGCGAGGCCGCTTCAACAAAAGTTGCGATGGCGGAGTTGTCGTACTCGCCCTTGCCATCGGCAATCAACGACGACAGCATTTGCTGCACCTGCGCGGTCAGCGGCAGGTAAACATTGTTTGCCTCGGCGGTCTTGAGCGCGTTTCGCAGGTCCTTTTGATGCAGGTTGATCTTGAAGCCCGGCTTGAAGTTGCGAGCAATCAGCCTGGGGCCATGGGCGTTGAGCACGGCGCTGCCGGCGAGTCCCCCTTTGACGGCGTTGATCACAACTTCAGGATTCAGGCCGCAGCGCGTGGCCAGCGTGAGCGCCTCGCCCATGGCGGCAATGTTGCACGCGACCATGATTTGATTGGCAAGCTTGGTGGTGTTGCCGGCGCCCACAGGGCCGGTGAGCGTGAGCGTGGACCCCATGCATTTCAGGATGGGCTCGGCCTTGCTGAAGATTTCCTGGCTGCCCCCCGCCATGATGGCCAGGGTGCCGTCGATAGCCTTGGGCTCGCCTCCGCTCACCGGCGCATCGATGAAGTCGACGCCTTTGGCCGCGCAGGCCGAGGCGATCTTCTGCGAAACCAGCGGACTTATTGAACTCATATCGACAATGAGCGAGCCGGGTTTTGAGCCCGCGAGAATTCCGTTGGCGCCCAGGACGACTGCCTCGACTTCAGGGCCGTCAGGCAGCATGGTGATGACGACAGAAGCTCGCGCGCCAACATCGGAATTTGACGTCCCGCGCAACGCGCCGTCTGCCACGCAGGCGTCGAGCTTCTCTTTGCTTCGGCCATAGGCGACTACAGTGTGGCCAGCCTTCAACAGGTTCCTCAGCATAGGACGGCCCATGATGCCGAGCCCGACAAACCCAATGGTTGCCATGGTTCTTCTCCTCCGCCGTAGTAACGGACCCCGGTCGAATTTAAGATGAAACTGTGCTCAACTACTTCAACTATTTTACTGAGATCGAGGAACGCTTCCAGCAGCGGCGCGGGTCGTTGCTTCTGCTGTCGACACTGGATTGGGCGCTGATCGAGACCTGGCGTGAGGCGGGAATTCCGCTGGAAGCGGCGCTGAGAGGCATCGATGCGGCGTTTGACAAATATGAGTCGCGGCAAAAACGGGCGCGTATGCAGCGCATCAACGGGCTGGCGTGGTGCGCGCAGGCAGTGATGCAGGCCGCCGTGGAACTGAACGAGGCGTCGACGGGTTCCGCTCCCGCACAGGCCGCGGAGCACGAATCGGGATTCGAGCATGAGCGCGTTGCCGCGCATCTGGCCGCGGCTGCGGAGGCCCTCGATGCCGCAACAGTCGCTCCGGAAGCATGCCGCGCGACGGCCGCGCGGCTGCGCGAAATGGCGGCCGAAGTGCTCGGGAGTGGTGGGGAAAATGCTGCAACTGTGAATCTGGAGACGCTGGAGCGGTCGCTGACCGTGCTTGAAGAAAAGTTGTTTGCAGCGCTTACCGCTGCGGCGCCTGAAGAATTGCTTGTGGGATTGAAAGAGCACGCGGCCCGCGAACTGGCGCCCTACCGCAGCCGCATGGGCGCCGTGCAACTGCGGCAGGTGGAGCGCCAGTTTGCGCAAAAGCAACTGCTGGTTCATTACAACTTGCCGCGACTGAGCCTGTTCTATATGAGCCAGCAATGAAGAAGCTCCGGAGTCGGTTCGCAAAACGCAAAGGCGGCGAGAGCGGAGAGAGTTCTTCGCTTTCCCACCCTTTCCGCAAGGGGCGCGGAAAGGACGGGGCAACGGCCGCGCCGCCGCAGCCAATGCAGCCCCCGCAGCTCGTGCAAATTGAAAAGCCGATCTACGGCGGGGCGTTTTTGGCGCGCGTTGAAGGCAAGGCCATGTTTGTGCCGCTCACGCTGCCTGGCGAGCGAGTGCGCGTGCGGGTTGTCGAGAACAAGCGCGGCTATGCAACCGCTGAAGCGGAGGAGATTGTCGAGGCCGCACCAGAACGGGTCGCGCCATCGTGCCCGCACTTTGGCGTGTGCGGCGGTTGCCAGTATCAGCACGCGGACTACGCGGCACAGCTCGCTTTCAAACAGGCCATTCTGCGCGAGACGCTCGAGCGCGGCGGCGTTCGCGCGCCCGCGGAAATCGCCGTGCTGGCTGCGCGGCCCTGGGCTTACCGCAATCGCATCCGGCTCGCATTCGACTCGGAGGGAAACGCGGGTTACCGCGGGCGCCGCTCCCACGCGGTGATTCCGATTGCCGAATGTCCGATTGCCGCGCCGCTGCTGGTGCAGGCCGCGCTGGCTGCGGCGAAGTTTTTCTTGAAGTTTGGCCGACTCGAGCCGCCCCGCGGAGCTCTCGCTCTTCTCGAATGCTCAAGAGGATTCTCTTCTGGCCAGCGTTTTCACCTCGGGCGCGGCCGAGGTCCCGCTTACGGATTATTTCGGCGGACTTCTTCAGGAAGTCCCGCTGGTGAAAGGCGTGGAGCTGGTCGAACAACATCCGGGCCTGCCGCCGCGATCCATCGCGCAAATCGGCGACGTTTCGCTCATTTACCACGCGGCAGGCTTCGGCTATCGCGTCGATCATGGCGCATTTTTTCAGGTCAACCGGTGGCTGGCCGATGAACTTGTGAAATGCGTGACAGGCGGGCACACAGGCGGGCTGGCGTGGGACCTTTTCGCGGGCGTGGGCTTGTTCGCGCGGCAGCTTGCGGAGCGATTCTCGCGGGTGGTAGCAGTGGAATCCGCTCCGGCCGCGATGGCAGCGCTCAAGCAGAATCTCGCAGGCACAAGCGCGAGTGCCGTGAAAGCCACGACGCTCGATTTTCTGCGCAGTGCGCGCAAGGGCGAACGCGCAGATCCGATCATGCCGGATCTGATCGCGCCGGATTTGATCGTTGTTGACCCTCCGCGCACCGGCCTCGGCGCGGACGTCACGGCGCTGCTGGGTCGAATTGCCGCTCCCGCATTGGTTTATGTCTCGTGCGACCCGGCAACGCTGGCGCGCGACCTGCGGGCACTGATTGGCGCGGGATACGCCATCGAACACGTCACCCTGGCGGACCTCTTCCCGCAGACATTTCATCTGGAAACGGTGGTGCGTTTGCGCCGCTAAGCCGTTTGGCTTGGGGTTTTTGAAGGACTTATACCGCAAATCCCACAGTTTCACAGTTTCACAGTTTCTGTGAGACTGTGCAGTTGTCCTTCCGGAAGTCGTTGATTTTTTAGTTGGTTAAGTGCTCTCCACAGTTTCACAGCCCGAAATCGAACCCCTGTACCCCCCACTGGGGTTTTTCAATTAAGCGCCTTGTTTTGAGCAAGATATGTCGCGATCATTTTCTCCAGACCGTTGATAACAAATGGTTTACTTCGAAGAATAGTCAAAACAAAGGAGTTAGCAGGGACAGTTCACAGTGGTCAGTGATCAGTGGTCAGTATTTCGTGCTGAGGCCGGCCAGCTCACGTACAGTGGAAAACCGCCTATGGAACAATTCTGCGACAAGAGGGCGAAATTATCTGCAAATGTTCAGAGGTCGGAGGTCAGTTATTCGCGGCGGGTGCCCCGCCGGAAAGGCACTTATCAGTACGGGTCTGCCGAGCTTCATCGGCGCGTTCGGTTAACTGCACGGAACGCCGAACTCAGATCTTGGCGAACCAACTCGGGTCAATACTGACCTCCTCCACCATTTTCGTGGTCACTCCAAGCTTGAGGTTTTTTAGGAGATCGCAGAGGGAATCGCCGTCAATGAGGTCAATGGCGGGCGCACCATCGCGTGTAGCCTCCTTCTTTGCCTCGGCCGTGAACGTTCCAGTAGTTATGAGCAGGCCCTTATCCGTGCGACCAACCATGGCCCCGCGAAAGTCCCGTATTGCACCGGGCGAGACGCTGCCCTTGTACTTCTTGCACTGGAAGTAAACCTGGAACGAAAGCAGTGCGAGGCGCAACACACCAACGCCATCTATGCCCCCATCGCCACTCCGTCCAGTCACCTCCACCTTCACGAACCCTGATTCGCGAAGGATGCGTTGCGCCAGGCGCTCGAATGCGTCCGGCTTGATCTGGCTAGTCAGGACCGCCAAAAGGCCATCCTTCCAGTCCTTCAATTCTTGCGACAGATCTTCCGCTTCCTGGTAGTCTTTCGGTTTTTTCCCCTTCTCAGCCTTGTAGAGATTTCTGACTTCGGCTGGAATCTGCTCAACCTTATCTGCCGTCAGAGCGTTGCCCTTCTCAGTGATCGCCCATACTCCGTGCGTTGGGTTCTCAAGTGCACCTGCCTTTCCGAGATATGTCCTCGCCCACGCAAGACGGTATCCAAGCTTAGTCTGGTGCTCGGTGTGCATGACGTTCTGGACAGCAGAGGAGATACCCTCCACCTCGATCACTTTGTCCAACAATTCGTCGTTTGTCGCTGACCCGCCCAGTGCCTTGATTGCCTTAAGAACGGGCCAAAGGAGTTTGTCATAGGTTGGAACTTTTGCTTCAGAGGGCATTTCGCTTTACTCCCGTTTGAAACTCCGATCTCCCCGCCCCGACCCGGAGCAACCCGGCCAGTCTAGGCTGATTGATCCCTAGGGTGCGCGCCTGGTCCGTCTGCAAAGGCGTGTTCGCACGCATGGCAAGATTGATCCACTGAGAGGTCCCAATCCCGCAGTACTAACTGGCCGCATTCGCAGAGCCGCATTTTCTTCTCTGCAAAATCAAGTGCGTTGATATCGCTGAAGATGTGCTTTAGAACCATTGGTGATGCGATTGCATAGACGTTGCTGGGTCGGTTTCCTTTCTTCTGCTGACGATTGCCGATCTTTATCGCAGCTCCGGAGTCCTGCCATAGTTGAACCTTTTGTGCTCCAGCGCCCTGAGTAATTCTAAAGACATCGGCGTAGACGTTTGCGACAGTGAAATCCGCCCGCTTCAGTTTTTTCAAGTCACGCAGTACGTTGTCCGGAATGGTCTCCGCAGCTATTTCAGAGGCAATGGCTTCGATGCCAGCAAGCACCGCCCGCTCGGAAATCACGCGGGCGCTGCTGTCTAGCTCGCCTTGCTGGTCGAGGATTGCCTTGCAGATCCGAATTATGTTTCGCGGGGAGCCGCCGCTCATCTTTACAACCAAATCATCTATGTCGGTTTGCCTACCAAGTTCGACAATCGATGCGAGGCTTTGCACCTGTTGCTGACTATGGGCAGCGAGGCGTCGCGAAAGCATTGTCGTAAGCTGCGGATCGGTCCACTTGAGGGAGTAGGTCTTGATCCGGTCCGGGCGTGAGAATTTACGCGCGTCGGCTTCCATGCGGTCCCATAGGAAAAGTTTGAGGGCCATACCGGCCTTCTCAAGGATCCCAAGGTCCGACAAAAGCGGGCGTATGAACTCAAGCGACGCGCTAGCCCCGCCGGTTAACGGATTCTCGTCAACCTTGTCGATGAGAACGTACGTAGACCTGAATCCGAAAACGGGCGCGATTTTGACGAGGAACCCAATTTGTTCCTCCAGCGTGCCTGCGTATCCCTTTTCGCTTTCGAACTTCGAAATTTCCGGGGCTTTAAATCCGAAATGGGCGAAGACAGCTGAAAGCGCGACTCCAATCGGCCCCGTCAGCATATTCCACACTTCTTTGGCCTTGTCGGAGATGTGAGTAACCGCTGCGATGGCCTCCTTCAGGTCTGCGCGGCCAAGATTGGTCAGGTGTTCCTTGCCCAGAATATAGAGAAAATGGCGGTCGTCCTTTTCGAGGCCGTCAATCCCTAGCGTTGCGGCCTTTCCCAAAATCGCGACCAGAAGAATACGGACTACGTTTCGAAGGTGGTATCGAAGATCAATGTCCTTGAGCTTCAATCCTGCCGTAGGGAACGAATTATAGATAACGCACAGGAACGGCTCAGTCCTCGATGAGAGCTCGATGCGTCGCTTAAGCGCGGTTTTGCCTCCCCCGCGAGGTGCGTACACAACCGCACTCTTGGGCGCATCGATGTCTCCGTAGACTGCTTTGAAAAAAGGCGGCTCGATAAAGTAGTTCTCTAGGAGTTCTTCCTCGTCCGCGTTCGTCTTCGCGAATGGGTCGCGCTCGAATCCTAAATTGTGCAGAAGATCGTCGCTGCTCATTGTGACTAAAAGGATAAACCCAAAAGCCACCGCGAGATAGGGCAACTCTCTTCCAATACAAGATGAGCCTGAAGGAAGACTTTGATTCCAATACAAGATGAGCCTGAAGGGTCGGTCATGCTGGGTAGTGAACATCCGCATGGTTCGAGCAGAAGAGTTGAGTTTGGAGGCGATTGGCCGTTTTGTCACGGGCAGCGAGGACATCCGGTTTGAGGCCGAAGACCGCCAGCAGCTCTATGGCTGGGTGGAGAAGGTGTTGGTGGGACGGCAATACGCCCAACAGGGCAAGGCGGCGCGGGGCCTTTTGCGGCGTTACGTCGAGAAGATGACTGGGCTGAGCCGGGCGCAGATAACGCGGCTGATCGCGCGCTACGCGGCCAGCGGGCGGGTGCAGGTGACGGTCTATCGGCGGCGACGCTTCGCCGAACTCTACACACGGGCCGACATCGAGTTGCTGGCCGCGGTTGACGAAGCGCACGAGATGCTGAGCGGCCCGGCCACACGGCGCATTCTGGAGCGCGAGTTCGAGGTCTACAAGCGGCCGGAGTACGCGCGCCTGGCTACGATTTCCGTCGCTCACTTGTACAACCTGCGCCACCACCAGCGCTACCGCGAGCGGCTTCTCAACTACACCAGGACGCGACCCACGGCGGTGTCGATCGGCGAGCGGCGCAAGCCGCAGCCGCAAGGCCAGCCTGGATTTCTGCGCTTGGACACGGTGCATCAGGGCGATCAGCCGAACGGTGGGGAGAAGGGCGTCTATCACATCAACGCCGTCGATGAGGTCACGCAATGGCAGGTGGCCGGCGCCACGCCGCGCATCTCGGAGGCCTATCTGGAGCCGGTTTTGGAGCACATGCTGCGTCAGTTTCCTTTTCGCATCCTCGGCTTCCACTCCGACAACGGCAGCGAGTTCATCAACAAAACCGTCGCCCAACTGCTGGAAAAACTGCGCGTCGAACAGACCAAGAGCCGGCCTCGGCAGAGCGGCGACAATGGCCTGGTGGAGACCAAGAACGGCGCGGTCATTCGCAAACACATCGGCTATGGATACATCGATGCCAGCCACGCAGACCGCATCAACGACTTCTACCAGGAGTACTTGAATCCGTATCTGAACTATCATCGTCCTTGCGCTCAGGCGGACGTGAAGATCGACGAGAAAGGGCGCAAGCGTGTAAGTTACAAGCGCTATCAGACCCCGCTGGAGACCCTGTCGCTGTTGCACAAACCAGGACAATACCTGCGCCGGGGACTGAGTATGAACGCGCTCGAAAGGGTCGCCGCGGCCATCAGCGATACCGATGCGGCGCGGCGGATGCAACAGGCCAAAGCAAAACTGTTCGAGCGCTGGCGGTTGACCGCGTAGGACTGAAGGGAGACACAAAGGGCGGAGGAAATGGCGGTACGTGGAAAGCCCGGAAAACGATAGTACGTGTTTTCCGCCCTTCCCACATACCTTGGAAATCGCTCGAACAAGGCATCGGAACATGAAGGGCATGCGCAGCGATTTCCACATTCCCTCCGCCCCGGCTGCTAGCATGAATCAATTTCAAAACACGAAAGGACAAAACCCGCTTCGCCTACCCTTCGCTACCTTCAGGCTCATCTTTCGATTGGAAAAGACTGGGCGGGTGGTCCACACCCCGGCCAATGAGCGTGAGCGCCCCCGTCTTTCCGGGGCGTCATCGCAGGAAAGGCAGGAAACGAGGTCGCTTGGCTCTAAGTGGGGCGATTCCTATCCGAAATTTTCGCAAATTCCATGCTCCTGCGGGTCGTGGTCACCCAAGAATCCCTCCACCTGCAGGTGTATTCTTCCGCAAAATCCTGAGGGACCAGGGACTGAGGGACTAAAAAGCGTAGACCTGGAAGCGGAGGAAATTAGTCCCCGTTCCTGATAGGCTTTACTGCAACTTCACTTTCTACATCCAGGGCCCCATGCAATCCGCTCCCCCTAATGCGCCCGGCTTAACAGCCGTTCCGTTGTTTCATGCGGCGTGGCTGTTTGCTCTTGGAATTGTGCTTGCCAGCCGGTTGTGGTTGCGGCCCAGTCTTGTATTGATTGCATTGGCGCTGATTGCGGCCCTCTGTGGCGTGGCGGCGGTTCGCGCGCAACGCATCGCCTGGCTTCCGCTGGCCGTGTTGTGGCTGCTGCTGGGGGCGTGGTGTGCGGAGATGGAGCCGCACCCGGCGCCCGCTCCCGCTCTGGCGGCACTTTCTGACGGGCTGCTGCGCACAGTAGAGGGAACCGTGGTGGACACGGGACCTGTGCGCACGGAGACGGAGCAAAACGTCGCCGAGGCCGTCACGGAAGCTCCCTCGCAGCGTGTGGATCTGCGCGTTACGACCCTCGAAGTGGTGACCGACGAGAGCGATGCGCAGGCGCCTGTGAGCGGCGGCGTGCGGTTGACGGTGCGCTGGCCTGTCGACGCAAGTGTTCAGGCGTTTCGCTGCGGCGAGCGCATCCGCGCGACGGTCCGCCTGCTGCCGCCCGAGACCTATCACGATCCCGGCGTCTGGAGCCGCGCGGATTTTCTTCTCGATCAGGGCATCACGTCGACCGGGACGGTTGCGATCGATCACGTGGAGCGGCTGGGGCGGGAGTCCCCGGGCGCGTTTCTGTCTTGCCGCGTGAGCGGCCTGCAACATGCGACGACGGCAAAGCTGCTGGCTCTGCCTGCGGCCATGCAGAAGCTGCCGGGCGCTCTGCGCCTCAGCCAGGACGACGCCATTATGCTGGCGGCAATGGTGGCCGGCGACCGGACTTACCTGACGCATTCGTTGCGCGTTGGCTTCGAACGCACCGGCTCCTTTCACATGCTGGTGGTTTCTGGTTTTCACTTGGCCATAGTGGCCGCATGCATCTTCTGGATTACGCGACGATTGCGGCTGCCGCCCGTGCCCGCCACGTTCCTCACCATCGCCGTCTCGTTCGCGTATGCGCTTTTCACCGGCTTCGCCACGCCCGTCGAGCGCTCGCTATGGATGGTGACGCTCTACCTGCTGGGCAGGCTCGTTTACCGCGAGCGCAGCCCGCTGAACACCGTCGGTTTTGCCGCGCTGTGCCTGTTGGTGGTGAGCCCGCGCAGCCTATTCGACTCCAGCCTGCAGATGACATTGCTGGCTGTGATTGTCATTGCCGGAGTCGCCGCTCCGCTGCTTCAGGGAACCATCCATCCCTATGCGGCCGCGACGCGCGATCTGCGGCTGGTCGCCATCGACGTCAAGCTGACTCCGAAACTGGCAGAGTTTCGCGTTGTGATGCGGATGATTGCCGAGCGGATCGAGCGCGCCGGAAACAGCTTGATTGCGTGGCGCATCTTTCCCTGGAGCGTGCGCCTTGTGATCCGCATCGCCGAGTTGGTTGTAGTCTCGTGCGTGGTGGAGCTGGCCATGGCGCTGCCGATGGCCGTCTACTTCCATCGCATCACCATCTTTGCTTTGCCTGTGAATCTCTTCATCTTGCCGCTGCTGGCGGTGCTGATGCCGGCGGCGCTGCTCACCCTCGTTGCGCTTGTCGTATGGCCTGCAGCCGCCGTGGTTCCAGCCGTTGTGGTTGCTCTGGTGCTGCATTTCGGCGTCGGCCTGGTGCACCTGTTCGGCTCGGTGGCTCTTGGAGATTTCCGCATTCCCGGCCCGCTGCCCTGGCAATCGGCGGCATTTTGCGGGCTGCTGGGTATTTCGATCCTTCTTGCCTGGTTTAGCTTGTCGCCGGGCTTGTCGGCGAACTTGCCGGCCAGTTTGTCATCGCGGGGACGCTGGTTGCGGCGTGGCGCCTGGGCCGTGTTGGTGCTGGCTGCTCTGGTTGCCGTGGCGCCGCGACCGATGGATCGGCCGCGTGGCGCGATGCTGATGGAAGCCATCGACGTGGGACAGGGCGACTCGCTGCTCGTGATCACGCCCGACGGCAAAACATTGCTGGTGGACGGGGGCGGATTTGGCGGTGGCCCAAGCCAGGCGCCGCAGGACTTCGACATAGGCGAGGAGGTCGTCTCTCCGGCGCTCTGGGCGCGCGGAATCCGCCACCTGGACGCCGTCGCGTTGACCCACGGGCACTCCGACCACATGGGCGGCCTGCCAGCCGTGCTCAGAAACTTTCATCCCGATGAGTTTTGGGTGGGCAACAATCCGCATTTTGCGGCCTACAACGCGCTGCTGGAGGAGGCTGCCGCGCTGCACGTGCGGGTGCGCAGCTTTCGCGCCGGCGATGCCTTTGCCTTCGGCGGCACACAGGTGAATGTTCTGGCGCCGTTTCGCAATTACCAGCCGGAGGCGGCGACGCCGATGAACAACGATTCGCTGGTTTTACATATGATGTTCGGCGCAACCTCGGTGATGCTGGAGGGCGATGCGGAGGCGCCCATCGAACAGGCCATGCTGGCGGAGCCAGGCCTTGCGAGCACGCTGCTTAAAGTCGGACATCACGGCAGCATTACGTCGACGCGGCCGGAATTTCTCAAGCGCGTGGCCCCGCAGTGGGCGGTGATTTCGTGCGGGTTGCACAATCGCTATGGGCATCCGCGCGAGGAGGTGCTGAAGGAGCTTGAAGATGCGCATGTGCGGACCTTCCGCACCGACATCGGCGGCATCTCCTGCTTTCGGCTGGACGGAAGGGCCGTGGCGCAGGAACCGGAGTGCGGAGGGGCGCAAGGACCGTGAACGCCCCTGGATCGCGATGGACTTTATAAGCAAAATTGCTTATATTGAGGGGGAAAGGCGAGTGAAGAGTAGCGACTTCAAGCGGTGGCTTGCGGCGCAGGGAGCTACATTCAAGCCCGGCAAAGGCGGCCATCTCAGGGTGGAGCTGAGGGGAAGAATCTCCGTTCTGCCGATGCACTCGAAAGACCTGAAAAAGGGCACCGCGGAAGGCATTAAAAAGCAGCTCGGATTGAAATAGGAGACGAGAAGGATGAGATACCCTGCGAGATTCGACCCTGCCGAGGAGGGCGGCTTTGTGGTTACCTTCCCCGATATCCCAGAAGCCATTACACAGGGAGAGGACGAAGAAGACGCTCTTCACCACGCTGCAGACGCACTCGAATCGGCGCTCGACTTTTATTTCGAAGCAAACCGGACCGTGCCCATGCCCTCCCGGCCCAGGCGCGGCCAGCGCATGATCGAGCTGCCGGCCAGCCTGTCAGCGAAGGTGCTGTTGCTGAACGAAATGATCGCCCAGAAGGTGCGCCCCGCGGAGCTGGCGCGCCGGCTGCGGATCACTCCGCAGGAAGTGACGCGTCTGATTGACCTGCGCCACGCCACAAAAATCGACGGCATTGCCAGTGCATTGAAGGCATTGGGCAAAACTTTGGAAATTCGCGCTGCTTAAGCTTCTCTCCCGAAATCAAGCGATTGCCGCATCGTGGATGGCCAGCAGCGATTCGAGCAGCGGCTTGAGGAGCCTGAGGTCGAGGGCGTTGGCGCCGTCGGATTTGGCGTTGGGCGGATCGTTGTGAACCTCGACGAAAAGCCCGTCGATGCCTGCGGCGACTGCAGCACGAGACAGCAGGGGAATGAACTCCGGCTGGCCGCCGCTGACGCCATTGGCCGCCGACGGCTGCTGCACGGAGTGAGTGGCATCGAAAACCACCGGCGCCAGCTTGCGCATGATGGCGAGCGAGCGGAAATCCACCACCAAATTGTTGTAGCCGAAGGTCGAGCCACGCTCAGTCAGAAAGACCCTCTCATTGCCCGTCGAGCGCACTTTTTCCACGCCGTGGCACATGTCCCAGGGCGCGACGAACTGGCCCTTTTTGATGTTGACGGCGCGGCCCGTGCGGCCTGCGGCGACGAGCAGATCGGTCTGGCGGCAAAGGAAGGCGGGAATCTGCAGGACATCGACGGCTTCCGCGGCGATTTCGCAATGGCCGGGCTCGTGGACATCGGTCAAAACAGGGAGGCCCGTGTCTTTGGCGATGCGGCCGAGGATCCGTGTCCCCTCTTTGAGGCCAGGGCCGCGAAAACTCTTCGCGCTGGTGCGGTTGGCCTTGTCGTAACTGGCTTTGAAGATATACGGAATGCCGAGATCGGCCGCGATGCGCTGGACCGTTTCGGCGATGGAGCGCGCGTGGGCCTCGGACTCGATGACGCAGGGACCGGCGACCAGGAAGAGCCGCCCTGCGCCCACTTGCACAGGCCCGATTTCAAAGGAGTTGCTCACGAGGGGGATTGTAACCCAATGGAGATGTGAGCGCTGAATTGTGCTACGGCTTCGGCGGAGCGGTGCGATCGAGAAGCAGACCACCGCAAACGATCAACAATGCCGCCGTGCCGATCATTTCGTCGCCGATAAAGAGGCCGACGAAAGCAATTGCGAGTGCCGTTTCGGCAAGGACGGCAATGCCGCAAATCAGCACCAGCGCCCTCTGAAGCCGCGTTTCCGCGAACGTACAGAGAAGCACAATACTGCCCAGGACGATCCAGTGCCACGCCATCGCCAGGAAAGCGACTCGGAAGACGGCTTGCAAGGAAGCGCGCAGGTTCGATGCGCCGATGGCAGGAGAAAGAGCCGCGTAAGCGAAGCCATGAACACAGGCGCTCAAAAACAGCAGAAGACCGCCGAGAGCGGTGAGTGTGCGGGCAATCCGATGACGGCGGTTCATCTGAGCGTCCCTTCTGCGCCGGTGCGAGGCCTGCAAGCGCCTGCAGGCACTCCGGCAATTCCCGTCCCATCCCGCCGCGCCAAAGGAAAGCGCGAGGATGGAGCCCGGCAGCATATGGGGGCCCGAAGGCCCCCCACGGCTGCCAGTCCAGATCCCGGCCGTACAAGACTCCAGGCGGCTACTCGCTGCGGCTGCGCGACCACTCCCACAGCGCACGGTCGAGTGTGCGCAGCGGCGTGGGAGCAGGCAGGCCTCCTTGCGGCCTCACGATGTTGCTTTCGGCCAGCCGCTTGCAAAAGTCCAGATACTCCTGGTAGAAGTGCACGTCGTGACGCGCATGGCCCAGCGCTTCGAGGGCGCGGAAGTCGAGCACTGTGTAGCGCTCGGGAAAGATCGCGGCCAGAACAGCCGAGGCCACCTGAATATCCACGCCCCGCAGCTCGAGCAACGCCTTAACCGCGGCTTCGGTTGAAGACTCGGGCGAGGCGGCGACAGCCAGCACGCGCCGGATCTCCTCGTCGCTGTTGCCGATGAGATATTGCACCACGCGCTCGGATTTCCAGCGCACAATGGCTTCCAGGTTCGTCAGTGTGTAATCGCCGTTGCGAATCGCTTCTCCGGCTTCGAACGCAGCCCTTTCAAGCTCGTGTTCTTTCTCGCCGGCCTTCTGCCAATACTCCTCTGCCAGCTGCTGCAGCTCAGCTTCCGCTGGCTGAAGCTGAAAGTAGGCAACCATTTCGACTTCCTTCCTTTCCATCATCAAAACAAGACACAATAGGCCCGGCAACGAATCTTTGTCAATGACACAGAATAGGGTTGTTCAGGGGCCGTACCGGCATAGTCCACGCGAGTCCCAGGAAGGCGAGAAGGCGTAGACCTGCAGGTCTATGAAATGGAGAAATCCGCAATTTCGAGTGTGCGGGTATCGTCGCCTAAATACATATTTATGATGAGTTTACGCGTACCACGGTGGATATCCGGACGAGACTTACCCAAAGTTGAGGGTAAAGGCAACTTTTGGGGTGAGGCGGTTCGACAGCACAATGCGAATTTATGAATCATGCTGGAGCAGGATTCATGGGCGAATAACGGACCCCTTACAATAGGACTATGCTTGGCGATCTCGCCCCGCTCTACAGCTACATGCGCCGCTACCGCTGGGGATACGTGCGGGGCACGCTGGCCTGCGTGGCCACGAATATCGTCGCCGTGCAGTTTCCCAGCGCGTCCTGGGCATGGCCGTCGACAAGATCGAAAGAGGGACGACCCGCGGAACTGATCCTGGTGTTTTCGCGCGCTCCTCGTCGGCATCGTCTCTGGTCAAGGGCATCTTTCTCTACGCGCAGCGCTGGATTCTCATCGGCATCTCGCGCGACATCGAGTTCGACCTGCGCAACGACCTTTTCCGCAAGCTGGAGCTTCAGGACTCGGGCTTCTATCAGCGCTACCGCACCGGCGACATCATGGCCCGCATGACCAACGACCTGAACGCCGTGCGCATGCTGCTCGGCCCGGCGCTCATGTACAGCGCCAACACCATCTTCCTCAGCGTTTTCGCGCTGGTTTTCATGCTGCGCATCAGCCCCTAGCTCACGCTGGTGGCGCTGGCGCCCATGCCGCTGGCCAGCATCCTCGTTCAGTATCTCGGCCGCAAAATCCACGACCGCTTCGAGCGCATCCAGGCCAGCTTCTCCGACATCTCCGCGCAGGCCCAGGAAAACTACTCCGGCGTGCGCCTCATCCGCGCCTTCGCCCGCGAGGAGTCGCAGATCGGCCTCTTCGAGCGGCTCAACCGCCAGTACATCGGCCGCGCCCTGCGCCTGGTGCAGCTGATGGGCATGCTGTGGCCCACGCTCGAGTTCATCCTCGGCGTCTCCATGATCATCACCCTGCTGGCCGGCGGCCACCTGGTCCTGGCCCACCGCATCTCGGTCGGCCAGTTCGTCGCCTTCAACACCTACATGATTCTGCTCATCTGGCCCATCATCGCCGTGGGCTGGGTCATCAACATCTTTCAGCGCGGCACGGCCTCGGTGAAGCGCATCGACGAGTTGCTCAAAGCCGAACCCGCCATCGACGACCGCTCACGCCGATTCGGCGATTTCGCCGGACACGGTGCTGCATGGCGAGATCGAATTCCGCCACCTCACCTTCAGCTACGGCGACGAACGCCCGGTGCTGCGCGACATCTCGCTGCACATTCCCGCCGGATCGAGCCTGGCCATCGTCGGCCCCACCGGCTGCGGCAAGTCCACGCTCGTCAACCTGATCTCGCGGCTCTATGAAGCGCCCGAAGGCTCGCTCTTCATCGACGGCCGGCCGGTGCGCGACTATCCGCTGGCCGTTCTGCGCCGCAACATCGGCATGGTGCCCCAGGAAACATTTCTCTTCAGCGAGACCATTCGCGAAAATCTGGCCTTCGGCGCGCCCCACGCCGATCGCCGAAGAACTGCTCGAAGCTGCCGAAGCCGCGCACATCCGCCAGGAGTTCGAAGAGTTTCCGCAGGGCTTTGAAACCATGGTGGGCGAGCGCGGCGTCACGCTCTCCGGCGGGCAAAAGCAGCGCTCGGCCATCGCCCGCGCCCTGCTGCGCCGTCCCGCGATCCTCATCCTCGACGACGCGCTGGCCAGCGTGGACACCTACACCGAAGAGCGCATCCTCGGCGGCCTGCGCGGCTACACCGCCGCCTCGACCACCATCCTCATCTCCCACCGCGTCTCCACGGTGCGCAATGCCGACCAGATCGCCGTCCTCGACCAAGGGCCGGATCGTGGAACTGGGCCGCCACGACGAGCTGCTCGCCCTCGACGGCTACTACGCCAGCCTCTACCAGAAGCAGCAACTGGAAGAAGAGCTCACCGTCGCGGGTTAGCGAGTCAGCGGGTCAGCAAGTCGGCGAGTCAGCGCGGTGCGCTTACGTCATTCCTGCGCGCTCATGCGGTCCAGCTTGATCCCGCGGCTGTATCGCCGCCGGAACCGCCGGTTTCGGCGATTCCTGGCGCGCGGGGATTGCGCTCAGCTTGCGTCGGAGATTGTGCGCATGGATCCGGCTCTCGCGCCACCTGCCGCCACGCGTCGCGCACATTGCGCACGCAATCGATCGCGTGCTCGAACTTCTGCCTTCGAGGCCGACTGCGATGCCTGCAGAATCTGCGCGAAGATCGCGGCGTAAAACTCGCTCAGCGACCTGCGCCGGCCGGCCGCCCACATCCATGCGCAGCCGCGCCTGCAGGTGAATGATGATGTCCAGCGCGCGCTTCACCGCCGCCCTGCGCCCATCCTCGTCGCCCCGCTCCACCGCCGCGATGGCCGCATAAAGAAAACGGAGAATGCCGTCGTAAAGCGCCACCACAAGATCGACGGCCGAAGCGCCATCCAGCGCGTGTTCCCGATAACTTCCCATCTGGGTTGGACTCCTTAGCCGCCTGAATGTTCTGGTTGTATCCGGTGATCGCCGAGTAGAGCTCGTTCATGCCGTTCAACTGCGAGGGCAACTGCTGCATGATCTCGTTGGCGCTGTTCAGCTCCGCCGTCAGGCTCGTCTGCTGCGCCGAGATCATAGCTCTGCTCCTTCGAGATCTCGGCATTCAGCGTGGATTCAATGTTGCTGTTGGAACTGGAGGCCAGCGCCAGATGCCCGTCGGCGAACTGGTGCCCGCATTGGTCAGCATGTTGGAAAATGTCTGTCCCCAACTGTTCGCGTTCTGGAAAAAGCCCACCACGCCGCTGTAGTCCGTGTTCAGCACCGAATCCAGCGAATTGGCGTCGAAGGTCAGCGAGCCGTCGTTGTTCACGCTGATGCCCAGGCTACTCAGGCTGTTGATGTCCGATGAATTGTTGTAGGCGAGCGTGGAGCTTGTCGTGGCGTGGTGTCGTAGAGATTCGAGGTCACGGTGAGCGCGTCCGCGCTGGTGTTCGAGGTCAGCGTCAGGCTCTGGGAGCCGTCGTTGTTTGTCGTAGGCGTAGCGGTATCGAAACCCAGCGTGGCGCTATTGGCCTGGATATATGCGGCGAGGTCGGCCAGCGTTGTACCGTGTTCGGCCGAATCCACGTCGCTCATATTGATGGTTTGTGCGGCGCCGCGGCCGGCTTGAACGGTCACGGAGCCGGCGAGTGTGTCTGTGCCGCTGGCCGCCGTGCCCAGCGTGCCGCTGCCGGGGGTTGAGACGGAGCCGGTAAAGGTTAGGGCGGTTGGTGTGCTGGCCTGGATCTCCGAAGTCACCGAGAGCGCTCCGCGTAACCCTGCAATCCGCGAGGTCAGTGCGAGTGTCGACTCGCCGTCGCTGGTCGAAATGGCGGCGTTGGCCTCAATCCCGTAAGTCAGGCTAGAGGAGACCCTCAGGGCTCCGCCGGTGCCCGCAGTCGCCGATTGCAGCGACAAGCTCAAGGTGCCGTCGTCATTGGTTACCGGCGTAGCTGTTACTCCGAGCGTGGAGGAGTTGCTGTTGATATAGCTCGCGACGTCGGACAGTGTTGTGCCTTTTTCGGCCGATTCGACTTCGGCCATCGCGATCGTATTCACCGTAGCCGTGCTGCCGCTACCCACTTGAATCGACAGGGAGCCGCTCAGCGAATCGCCGCCATTGGCCACCGAGCCTACCGTGCCGGTATCCTCGTTGGTGCCGCTCGAGTACCCGGTGTCTACGTAATTGAGGGTAGTGCCGGACGCGTTGATGGCGGCTGCCAGGCCGGCAAGCGTGTTGTAATCGCTTCCTGAGCCTGTGTAAATGGTATTGGCCGCCGGACCGCCGTCCGCCGTGCTCGGCGCAGCACCGATCACCACGGTCATCGCCGCTTCACCACCGGTCGCGATGGTCATAGAACCGGAGAGTGTCGCGCCGGCGTTGGCCGAAATCGAATCCAGATACCCGTTCGGATTCGCCGTATTCAAGCTGTTCAATAACTGCTGCTGCAGCAATGTCAGCGTGGGCGAGCCGAACAGCGGCTCGGCAGTGCCCGAGCTGGTGTTGCCCTCCTGCGTGTTGATGGCGCTGATCAGCGAGTTATAGTCTGTGACGAACCGATTGACGGTGCTTTCGACATCGGCATTGTCGTTGGCGATGACCACCTGGACGTCAGTGTTGGGGCTGGCGCTGAGCAGGTCGAACGTAACCCCGGCAATGAGGCCGCTTACAGTGTTCGAGGCCTCCGAGTAGGTGATGCCGTTCACGGAGAGCGATGCGTTAGCTCCGGCGGCAAGATTTGTATTGAAGTTCAGGTTAGTGCTGGTTGTGGAATCGGTAACCGCCGAGGTGACACTCAGCGTTCCGCCTGCTCCCGATGTGTTCGAGACCAGGCTCAGCCGCGAGCCCGTGGAGTCTGCCGACACGCTGGCCGTGACGCCGAGATCTGCCGAGTTGATCGCCGAAACCAGGCCGGAAAGAGTGTTGTTGCCGGTCGACGAAGCGGGGACCTTGACCTGTTTGCCGTTGATGGTGATGGAGCCGGTGAGCGTGTCGGAGGCGACTGTAATCGGGTCGAGATAGCCGTTGGCTGTGGTGGCCAGCGATTTCACCACCACGGAATACGTGCCGGCGGTCGCCGAAGAAGAAGCGGATGTGAGCTCCAGCACGCTGGTGTCGGAGCTCGATCCCTCCTTCTGCGCCAGAATTCCTTGAAGGTCGGTCAGCGAACTCATATCGTTAGAGAGGTTCGAAAACATTGTGCCTAAGCTCGATATCGCCGTGTCCTGGCTTTCCAGCGTGGTCAACTGGTTCTTCCACGGCGTCTCCACGTTCTGGAGATTGCTTACGATCTCAGCCACGGTCGAGCTCACATTGAAGCCCGCCCCGCTGGTCGGCGACCCGAAACTCAACCCGACTGTGCCCACCATTCCCTCCGTCCCGGAATTTCAGGCAGTTGGAAAGCCACCTGACGCTGAACGCGGTTGGATAAAATTAATTCCGCGGGCCCGGCAATGCCTCTGCGCAAAAAAGGGCGTCCTTGCGGACGCCCTCCTTTGGTTGACGGCATTACGCCGGTTCACTCCGACCCACGGACGAAGACTTGCCCGCGGGCAACGAGGTTTGTGCGCCCCAGCGGCCAAAGACCGGTCGCCGGGGACCCCGGTTATTCCACCCCAGCGCCCAAAGACCGGTCGCCGGGGACCCCGGTTATTCCACCCCAGCGCCCAAAGACCGGTCGCCGGGGACCCCGGTTATTCCACCCCAGCGGCCAAAGACCGGTCGCCGGGGACCCCGGTTATTCCACCCCAGCGCCCAAAGACCGGTCGCCGGGGACCCCGGTTATTGCAGCAGCTTGGTAACTTCCTGCTGCACGCTGTTGGCCTGCGCCAGGGCCGAGATGCCGGTCTGGCTCAGGATTTCGTACTTCGACATCGCGGATGTGGCAGAGGCGTAGTCGGTGGCCTGCACCGCGTTCTGCGCCGACTGTACATTCTCCCGTTGCGTGCTAAGCACCTGGTTGACCGAGTTCAGCGTATTGATCTGCGCGCCGATGTAGCCGTCCTGCGCTGCTACGTCGATTACGGCCGTGTTCAGCGAAGTCAAGGCAGTCTCGGCATCGGCCTGGTTGGTCAGATCGGTTGCGCTGAGGCTCTGGCCTGCGTTGTCGGAGTAGCTCATGGTGGCGGTACCGCCCGCGCTGTTTGTGTCCGCGGTGAAGGTCGCGCTGGCCGCGGCCGTCTGACCGGTGGCTCCATCCGCGATGTCCGGTGACGCCGTCCCGGCCCCGGAGTTTGATACACCGGTGGTGTAGTATGTCCCGGCAGTGTAGGTAAGTGTTGCGCCGGCAGTGTTGTCACCGAGGGAAGCTCCGGTGATGGCCGATTGAACGCTGTTTTGCGTAGTAATCGTCAGAGTTCCTGTGGTGGCAGTGAGATTGCTAGCGACTGTGAACCCATCGCCGGTGAGGGTATTCGCCAGATTGGCCATGGTGTCGGTGGTGCCCCCTTGGCCGAGGGTAAGGGTGATATTCGCGCCAGCGGCGTTCTTGAGGCTGAGAGTTCCGGAAAGAATATCGGTATTTGAATCCTCTCCTGCCCCCCCAACAGCCAATACGCCCACAGCGCCCGGTGTGGTGCCTTTCCCCACTCCCGCGCCCGGACCATTGATTACAATGCCGGTGTCGGTGGCGTGGCCCGCGCCGGCCGCAGCCACAGCTTGAGTTCCAGCTTGGGTTGCGGTGGCGAAGCTGGCGGTCAAACCCAGGCCGGCGCCGTTAATGGCTTGGATCATTCCCTGGGCTGTGTCGGCGTAGTTGGTGCCGGTGCCAACGCTGATTGTTGCTGACTTCTGTGCGGCAGCGCCGTTCGCCCCCGTCGCCATATAGTTGACGTCGAGCGTGGTGGTGGCGTTGGCAAAGCCATCATTGACTGTCGCAAGCTTGCCGCTATTCGACAGGTCGATGAACGTGTTGTTGCCGCCGTTGGTGTAGGCCATCACGCCGCCGCTGTCGCCCACGTTGGAGGAGGACAGCGCACGGATGTTGAGAGCGTCAACCGATGAGCCTGCGCTCGAGGAGTCGCCGGTGTAGATGTTGGTGTTGGAGTTGAAGACTTGCTCGTCGTTGATAGGTGGTCGTCGAACCGATGTTGGAGATTTCCGACAGGATCGACTGGTACTCCTGGTTGGCAGCGGCGTCCTGCGTGGTGTTGAGCGTGCCGTTCGAGGCCTCGGTAGCCAGCGTAACGGCGCGGTTGAGCAGGCTGGTCACCTGCGAGAGCGCGCCATCGGCCACCTGCAGAAGGCCCACGCCTTCCTGGGCGTTGGTCTGCGACTGGGTCAGCGCCGGTCTGGTTGGCCTGAAGGCCGTCGACCAGCGAAAGGCCGGCGGCGTCGTCCGCGCCGGAGTTGATCTTCGAACCGGAAGACAACTGCTGCAGAACGGTGTTCAGGCTGTTGTTGGTGTTGTTCAGGTTGTTCTCCGCATACACCGCGGAGAGGTTGTTTAAGACACCCAGGGACATGGGGTTCTCCTTGTTGGATGCGGTGATTTGCGGCCCGATCCCGGATGCGCTTCCCATTTGTTTGACCCTGGGTTGCTGCTCGCGGCTTGGAACCGTCGCATCTGCCCCCTTTTTCGGCGCGGCCTATTTGGACTTTATGGGTACCCTGTTTTGTGTCTCGCCGGGGACACTTCTGTCCCATTTCTTCTATTTTTTTAACCTTTCGCACCGGCCGCCGATAACTGCTGCGAAGGAGCATCGGCAATGATCGAACTAACCCGGCTCAACGGCACCCCATGGTGCTGAACAGCGATCTGATCAAGACCGCCGAAGCCTCCCCGGATACGATGCTGACCTTGATTAACGGAGAAAAGCTGATTGTGCGCGAAGAGATCGCCGAGGTCATGGAGCGGATTCTTGTCTATCGCGCCCGCCTGCTGGCCGTGGTGGCCCGGCGCCTGCACCACTTCGGCGATCTGGAGCGCGTTGCCGCGCTGGCCAGCCTGGATGTTGCGGCTGAACCGGGCAACCCGCCTCCGCAACCCAAAAAGGACGCCGATCCCGACGGAGAAGAGCAGTAAGCTTTCCGCTTCTCATTCAGAAGCTCGAACAGGAGCTGCACATGGACAAAGCGAGCATCGGCGGAGTGTTTCTGGCCATCGCCGGCATCGTTGCCGGCTTGCTCATCGAAGGCGGCAACCTCGGCCAGATCCTGCAGCCCACCGCGGCGCTCATCGTCTTTGGCGGCACGCATGGGCGCGGTGCTGCTCCAGTTCCCGCTTACCACGGTTGTGGCCGCCTTCCGCAGCCTGGCGCACATCTTCGCCGCGCCGCGCAAGCAGGACGCCCAACTGATCCGCCAGCTGGTCGCCTTCGCCAACAAGGCGCGCCGCAACGGCGTCGTCTCTCTCGACGCCGACCTCGAGTCCATCCAGGACCCCTTTCTCAAGCAGACCCTCATGCTCGCCGTCGACGGCACCGAGCCCGCGGACTTGCGCAAGATCATGCGCGTCATCGCTCGACTCCACCACCGAAGACGAAGAGCGCCTGCCCGCGGTCTTCGAATCGGCCGGCGGCTTCTCGCCCACCATCGGCATTCTGGGCGCCGTTCTCGGCCTCATCCAGGTAATGCAGCATCTCGACAACATCAATGAGGTAGGCCGCGGCATCGCCGTCGCCTTTGTCGCCACCATCTACGGCGTCGGCATCGCCAATCTCTTCTTTCTGCCCTTCGCCGGCAAAATGCGCATCCGCATCCGCGACGGGCACCGCCGCCGCGAGATGATGCTCGAGGGCGTCATCTCCATCCTCGAAGGCATGAACCCGCGCATGCTGGAGATCAAACTGGCCGGCTTCCTTGACGACTCGGCTCGCGAAAAGAACGGAGCGCGCCGCATGAGCCGTCGCGTGCCCCGCAGCCGCGTCACCCACGACCGCTGGCTGGTCTCCTATGCCGACTTCATCACCCTGCTTGTTCGCTTTCTTCGTGGTCCTCTACGCATTTGCCAAGGCCGACCAGAAAAAACAAGCGCAGGTATCGCAAGCGATCGACTCCGCCTTCCGCTCCCTGGGCGTCTTCCCCGAGCGCCGCAACGATCCATCGAGCGCCTCCGCGGCCGGCACGGGCCGACGAGCTGCCATGCCCATGAACATGCGTGATGGACGAAGATGTGCTTGCGCCCGCCCAGGTCAAGGACGATCTGGACCGCATCCGCCGCGAACTTGCCCAGACGCTCTCCAGCCAGGTCGCCAACCATACCGTTTCCATCCAGATGGGCCGCGACGGCCTGGTCATCAGCCTGCGCGAGGCCGGCTTCTTCGCCTCCGGCTCGGCCATGCCCAAGCCCGAGGCCCTGCCCACGCTGCGCCAGATTGCCGCCACGCTGGGCGCCACGCCCTACGATCTGCGCATCGAGGGCCACACCGACAACGTTCCCATCCACAACGCCGCAGTTCGACTCCAACTGGGAGCTCTCCTCGGCCCGCGCCACGCGCATCGCGCGGCTCTTTCTCGACATGAATGCCATGCCCCCCGACCGCCTCTCGGCCGCCGGCTATGCCGAATTTCATCCCGTCGCCAGCAATGCCACCGCTGAAGGCCGCGCGGAAAATCGCCGCGTCGATCTGGTTGTCCTGCCTCGCGTCAGAATCAACTTCGCCGCAGAAAGCCCGGCGCAAGCGGCGAGCGCATGGCGGAAGGTGACGGATGATGAGTGAGCGGAGTTAGCGCAACCAAAACTTGAGGTTTCAGCCAGCGTCGGCGGCCCTATGGTTTCAGGCGGTAGCTATCACCCAGTTTTCCCGCTGCCTGCAGGTGTTTTCGCGCTCTCACCAGCTCAGCGACCTGCCGGATGTGCCCCAGATCGTGCATGGTCCACTCATGCATCATTTGTTGCAGAGTGATTTCGCCGGCCTCTTGGTGCCTCGCGCGGCGTTCACCAACGCCTCGTGGCAAGGTCCGCAGATACTTCACGTTGGTCTCGCGCTGCTCTTCAAAATGACCGAAGGCATCTTCCGCATTGGCATTGCGGTACAGCTCCAGGTACATCTGCGCATCATCCGGCTCGAACTCCGGCAGTTCCTCACTCACGAACCGGTCCACGCGCGTTCGATAGCATTGGCCCTCGGAATGGGAAAGATGCGCGAGCACTTCCGCTACCGAAAAGCGGTCGGGCGCGGGCTTCCATTCGGTGTCTTCGACCGAGAGGTCGCACATCAACCCGCGCAGGATTGCAGGGGTCGCTTCCAACTGGTCGAGGCAGTCTAATTCCAATTCCTCCGTCATACGATTCATCCTACGATGTTCTCTCCGTCTTCTACCTCATTTGCTCGGCCTTGGGGTTGAGTCACTGCCAACTCGGAAGCAACGTGAGCCAAATAGCGTTCGGGAAGGGTTGGCGAAAACCCATTTTGAACGGTCAAATGGGCCTTCCGAGTAGACTTGTAGCAACTTTGGGAGCAGGAGCGAGTGGCCGCTGGAACCACACACGCGACGCGGATGGGGCGACAGCCCGGAGCCACACTGATTCTTGGTGTCCTGATTGTGCTCACTCTGACTGCGATCAGCGTCGCACGCCATCCCTCAGCCGTTCAGGGAGCCGGACTCCGTCTATTTTGGCAAGATCTCGCACTGTTACTCATATACGGAATTGCGGGCATATGGGTGCGGTATCAGAGTAGTGCACCAGTGGGTGTCGCGATTCGTCTGGGTACAATGACTGGCTTCCTGTTAGGCGCAGTACTCGTCGCCAATCACGTGACCGAGTTGTTTGCACCGACCAGAAACTTTTCTCTCGTCATCGGCCCGGTTTTCCTCGCGCTCGCGTTGTTTGCTGCGACGGGATCGACTGTCATGGAGCGCACAAGCTCGCTGTTGCTGGCAGGGGCGGGTGGCGTGTGGTGCGCAATGGTGGGGACGGTCATACTACTCTGTGTCGGGTTCGTGCTGAATCTGACGTGCGAGGCTCGCTGCGAGTTGTGGCTCCGGCAGGCTTTCGCAGCCAGCGAGATGAAGGATCCAGGTGGATTCTTAATACGGAACACGCTTGAAGCAGCCTCTGAAGGCCTGGTCCGCATGCCGGTTATCGCGCTTTTTTTGTCTGCAATAGGCGCCTGGACAAATGCGTGGATGATCAGGAGATCACGAACCACCGTGCTCGCGAGCATCTGCGCTGCGCTGCTCTTGTTCATGGGGAGTGTGGCATCCCTGTCATATGCGAATTCCCTACCGCGATCCGCGCGTCCACCATTCGTTCTTGGGGGAGTTCTTCTCGCCAGCGTTGCTCTCTCTGCTGCACACCCGTGCTGGTCGTCACTTCGGCAAGATCGGCGAAAACGCTAGAAGCTCGACAGGCTTCCTGGATCAAGACAGGTTGTTGCCGAGTTACCGCTTATCCGGACGTTATTCGCTGGCTCGCAAGCCCCTCACTCAATCCCCAGCACCTTCACGATCACGCGCTTGCGCCGCTGGCCGTCGAACTCCGCGTAAAAGACGCGTTGCCATGTGCCAAGGTCCAGTTTGCCGTTGGTCACCGGCAGCGTGGTCTCGTGGTGCAGCAGCAGCGACTTCAGGTGCGCGTCGCCATTGTCCTCGCCAGTGCGGTGGTGTTTGTAATCGGGCCGCGCCGGCGCCAGCTCCTCTAGCCATTTGCCGATGTCCTCAATCAGCCCGCTTTCAAGGTCGTTCACGTAAACTGCCGCCGTGATGTGCATTGGCGAAACAAAGCACAGGCCATCCTTTACGCCGCTGCGCCGCACAATCTGTTCCACTTCGTCGGTGATGTGCACCATCTCGCGCCGCTTGCGCGTCTCAAATACCAGATACTCCGTGTGACTCTTCATTTAGAGCTCCTTCAATTTGCCGGACCGGCTTCAGAGCACCGCAGCCCTTCGGCCCTTATCCTAAAGATAGCCGTGAACCGCCGCCGACAGCCCAATCCGGCCATGCGCCTGCGCCGCATGCACGATGAATTGATGCAGGCCTACGGCCCGCAGCACTGGTGGCCGGCCACGACGCCGTTTGAGGTGATCCTCGGCGCCTATCTCACGCAGAACACCGCATGGAAAGCCGTTGAACGCTCCCTTGCCAATCTTCGCGCGGCCGGCGCGCTCACTATCGAGGGCCTGCGCAGCCTTCCTCTCGGCGAGTTGCGCCGTCTCATTCGGCCCTCGGGCTTCATCACGCGCAAAGCGCCCGCGCTCAAGGCGTTCGTCAACCTGCTCTACGACGAATTTGGCGGCTCGCTCGAAGCTCTCGCTCGAACGCCCACTCCCGAGCTGCGCCAGCGCCTTCTGGCCCTGCCTGGCGTCGGCCCCGAGACTGCCGATGCCATCTTGCTCTACGCGCTTGGGTCTCCGGTTCCTGTGGCCGATGAATATCTCCGGCGCATTGCCTAGCGTCACGGACTTGTTGCGCCGCCGGCCGGTCGCACCAAAATCTCCTACGATTCACTTGCCGATCTCACCCGCAGCGCCTTCGCCAACGATCCCGTGTCCGCGCAGGCCCAACTCTTCAATGAGTTCCACGCGCTCACCGTGGCAGTGGGCAAGGCACATTGCGGCCGCACTGCCAAATGCGATGGCTGCCCTCTTGCCGCCGACCTTCGCCATGCGGACTCACCCGTGCGATAAGCGGCCCTCCTCAGCCCCACCCCTCGCGTCGTAATCTTGCATCATGAGCCCATCTCCGCAGCAGCCTCAACTGAACCTCATTCAGACGCCCGACTACCGCGAGTCCTACGCCAACAGCGTGCAGGTGCGCGTGAGCGTGTGGGATTTCCAACTCGTCTTCGGCCTTGCCTCCAGTGAAAGCCCCGAGCAGGTGACGATCCGCAACCACCAGGCCATTTTCTTGAGCCCGCAGCAGGCCAAAGCGCTGAGTAACGTGCTGGCCCAGAACCTTGCTCAATACGAACAGGCTTTCGGCACGCTCAACCTGGAGCCGCAGAGCCAGAATTTCCCGCACGGGCCGGTGAATTAAGAGCAGGGACTAAGGGACTGAGGGACTAAGGGACTAGGAACCGAGGGATCAAGAGACCAAGGGACTCGGTCAGAAGTTCCCCGGCGAATCTTCACGCATGTCCGTTGTAAGGAGCAACCGCTTGCGCTTCGGCAAAATCATCTGAGCCCCCGTCTGGACCGTCCGCTGCCTCTCTGGATGATTTTTCCGGTGATCTTCATGGCGCTCTACGCCAGCCACTTTACCCTCTTGCGTCTCCCCTACTACTGGGACGAGGCGGGCTATTACATTCCCGCGGCATGGGACTTCTTCCGCACCGGCTCGCTGATCCCCACCACCACGCTCACCAACGCGCATCCGCCGCTGCCCAGCATCTACCTCGCGCTCTGGTGGAAGGTCTGCGGCTTCTATCCCGAAGTGACGCGCGAAGCCGTCCTGATGGTGGCCGCGCTCGGGCTGCTGGCCGTTTGGCGGTTGGCGATGCGTCTTGTCGGAGTAGTTTCGGTCGCCTTCTGGACCGTGCTCCTCACCGGCCTCTATCCCATCTGGTTCGCGCAGAGCTCGCTTGCCCATGCGGATATCTTTGCCGCGGCGTGCTCGCTGTGGGGACTGGTCTATTCGCTGCCCAGCCGCGGCCGCAAACTATGGGTTGCCGCGCTGTGGTTTTCCGCCGCTGCGTTATCTAAGGAAACTGCGATCGCCATCCCACTCACTTTGGCCGCGGTTAGCGTGGTGGCGGGCTTCGGGCTTGGCGCTCCCGCTGCGGACCCGTTTTTTGCGCGAGACCGCCTGGCTCTGCGACCTGCGTTCTGCCTTTGGCGGCCTGGTACGCCTATCATTACGCCAAAACCGGCTTTCTCTTCGGCAATCCGGAGTTCCTGCGCTACAACGCCCAGGCTACGCTCGCGCCGCTACGCATCGCGGCTGCGTTCGGCCATCGCATCCTGCATCTGACCGCGCACATGAACATGTTTGTACCGGTGCTGATGGGCCTTTGCCGCGCTGCTGCTCGATCCCCGCCCAGACGCCGAGGGCCACGCCCGTGCAACGCTTGACCCGCCAGCCCGCCTGCGCATCTTTCTCTTGCTTCTGGTCAATGCGCTGCTCTTCAGTGTGCTGGGCGGCGCGCTGCTGACGCGCTACCTGCTGCCTATGTTTCCGCTGGTGCTTCTCCTGGCGGTTTCCGTCCTTTACCGCCGCGTGCCTTACTGGCACGCGCTCGCGCTGCTGTCCGCCGCAGCCTTCCTGGTGGGTCTTTTCATCAACCCGCCTTACGGTTTTTCGCCGGAAGACAACCTGGCTTATGCGCACGTGGTGCGGATGCATCAGGCCGGAATCGCGCGAGCTCACCAAACTCTATCCCGGCGCCACGGTGCTCACGGCGTGGCCCGTGACCGACGAGCTGACCAAGCCCGAGCTGGGTTACGTGAAGCAGCCATGGGATGTGTGCGCAATCGACGACTTTTCGGCTGCGCAAATCGATCGCGCCGCCCAGGAGCCGCAAGCGTACTCTGCAGCGCTGGTTTTTTCCACCAAGTACGATCCGCCTTGGCCGCTGGTGCGGCTTTACGGCGAAGCACTCGAGGAACGCTACTTTGGCCTGCACCACGATCTGGCCCCCGAACGCATCGCCAACCAGTTGGGCGGAACGCTGGTGTGGAAGCGCGACGACGATGGCATGTGGGTCGCGCTGATTCGCTTCAACCGGCAGATTGAAGCACGCCTGGAGCAGCGGGGCAGCGAGCGCAGCGCCCTTCGCGAGCCGTAAATTCATTCACCGCGCAATTTGACGCCATCATCTTCGCAGACTTCGGGAACAGTCTGCAGAGTTGCGGTGTCTACACAAGCACAGTGGTACCGAATGGGATGAGCGGAGGGCCGTAAAGCCCCGCTCCCAGCGCCTGGCGCGCAGAGCGGGTTGCCCCACTACGCTCTGCGGCAAGCCTTTTGCCTCCCAACCGGCGCGGCTGAAATTCAGCACCAGGGAGGCAGGCCATGTTTGAAGACTCCACGTTCGAATCCATGAGCAGAATCCACACGCGCAGCCGTGGCTGGATGATTGCGACCTTCGCCTTCAACAGCTCCATCCTTCTTGGGCTGGTATTGGTCCCGCTCATCTACCCTCAGATGCTGCCGCAAATTGCAAGCGCAATTCTGATGGAAACGCCGGCGCTTGTGGAGCAGACGAAGCCGGTGGCGCGGCCCGAGCACGCGCAAGCCGTGCCCACGCAGATGCCCGCTGGCGTCCTCCGGGCGCCTTCGAAGATTCCGCACAAGCCTTGGATTCCCAGCACGCGGGAGGAACCCATGCCCGGCAACGTTGCAATCCTTATGGACGGTGGGCCCGGCACGAGCGGCGCGGACAATCCGTTCAGCGGCCGCTCTGTGCATCCCGATGTGCGCCAAGCGGTGACTCCGGCGCAGCACGTCTCTTCGGGCGTTATGGCGGGCATGCTGCTCCGCAAAGTTATGCCAGAGTATCCTGCCGTGCCAAAAGCCATTCATCTTCAGGGTACGGTGGTGCTGCAAGCCACCATCTCGCGCACCGGAACCATCGAGAATCTGCGCGTAATCAGCGGCCCCGTGCTCTTGCAGCAGGCGGCGCTCAACGCGGTCGAGCAGTGGCGCTATCGCCCTTACCTGCTCAACGGCGAGCCGGTAGAAGTAGAGACGACGGTGAAAGTGGAATTCACCATGCAGTAGGGGCACAAGCTGACGCTTGGCCTCCTACGGGAGCTTTTACGGTTACGCGGCCTGTGTTTCGCCCCTCAACTGCTCTGCCTGATAGTGCGCGATGAGCGCGTCGACGATGGGCTGCAGGCGGCCTTCCATTACCAGGTCAAGCTGGTGCAGCGTGAGGCCGATGCGGTGGTCGGTGAGCCGGTTCTGCGGAAAATTATACGTACGGATCTTCTCGCTGCGATCACCCGAGCCGACCTGCGATTTGCGCGCAGCGGCCAGTTCGGCGTTCTGCTTTTCCATCTCCATTTCGTAGAGGCGCGAACGCAGCACGCGCATGCCTTTTTCGCGGTTCTTGATCTGCGACTTCTCGTCCTGGCAACTGACGACGGTGTTGGTGGGTAGATGGGTGATGCGCACGGCCGAGTAGGTGGTGTTCACCGACTGGCCGCCGGGGCCCGACGAGCAGAACGTGTCGATGCGGATGTCCTTGGCCTCGATCTTGATGTCAACCTCCTCGGCCTCGGGCAGCACTGCGACGGTGACGGCCGAGGTGTGCACGCGGCCCTGCTGCTCGGTGGCGGGAACGCGCTGCACGCGGTGCACGCCCGACTCCCACTTGAGCTGCGAGTAAACGCGCTCGCCCTCGATAATCGCGATCACTTCCTTGTAGCCGCCCACGCCGGATTCCGAGAGCGACATCACCTCGACCTTCCAGCGTTTCTGCTCGGCAAAGCGCGTGTACATGCGGAAGATTTCGGCGGCAAACAGCGAGGCCTCGTCGCCGCCCGTGCCGGCGCGGATTTCGAGGATCACGTTCTTCTCGTCGTTGCGGTCCTTGGGCAGCAGCAGTACCTTGAGATCTTCTTCGAGGGCCGCGGCGCGCGGCTCGAGCGCGGCGATTTCTTCCTGCGCCATGGCGCGCAGCTCGGCGTCGGACTCGGAGAGCATGGCGCGCGCTTCGGCCAGGCCCTGGCGCACCTGTTTCAACTCACGGTACTTCTCCACGGGAGTCTCGATTTCGCGCAGCGATTTCGAAATCTTCTGGTATTTTTCGTGGTCGTTGAGCACCTCAGGCAGCGCAAACTGCGCCTGCATCTCGTTGTAGCGCTGCTCCATTTGTTCGAGTCGATCGACGATCATATGCCGCTCCGCGGTTTCAGGTTTTGGACGAGTGAAGTGGAAAAGTGAAGAAAGTGAAATGAGTGAATCAAGTGAATTGGCGCAGGACGGGTGTATGCGGCGGGCGCCGCTAGAGGAGAGCCGGGATGGGCTGATGGAGGGTCACTGCGATTTCTATTCTATCGCAAAAAGGACCGGCTCCGTCACTTGGGGGTAGTGTCCTAAGAGTGCATTGCTGGGTTGTCAGAATTGCGGATCGAGGGAGATGACGACTCTAGCAATTCGCTGCAGTTTGAAGCGAGCCTCAGTTAGGTCTTCGCGAACTTCTGGGAGCGGTATATCGCAATGTGCTTGATTGTCGGGCTCGGGAGTATGGAGCACATCCAAACTTGGAATTGATCGAATGTGCCCCACATTCATTTCTATGACCGCGTTTTCTTGTGGGTTTCGAGCGCGCATTTTCGTCTGTTGAGGTGTGGCGTATTTGCACCAATCAACAGACATCCCACCGTCGTGCACCGTAAAGACGCCAGGCCCGAGTATGCCGCCGATCATGCAGTTCTTATGCGCCCGCATGAAAACCCCATCCGAGTCCGGCACGGCCTCAATGGGAAAGCCTACATCTTGCTCAGCCAAGACATGATCCCCAAATTCCAGTTTGCGGGGTCGAAACTATCTTTGATTCTCGCCGCCCCCTCTTTGCAGTCTCCGTAGAACGTTGCTTGGTCATCAGTAGTTGAGGGAACATTGACTAGTAGTCCCCAATTTGTCTGTTCCCAATGCAAATCTGCGCTTCCATTCGGCCCGGGCGAGATGTTTGGGGTCGGAGGGAAGCAGCCCAACCTTTTCTTCATTTCGCGGGATTGAGTGCGCAAAAATGTCTCGGCCCGATCAAAAGCCGCAGCCAGAATTGTGGGCGCCTCTTCATCGAATCGTTCGCTGACGATTCCTCGCGCCGCGTGGAGCGCCTGCTCCAAAAGGCGGTCGTCTTCCTCCGGAGGAGCCTCGCTCTTCTTCCACTGGACTTTCTCCTTAGGCTCAGTTTCCTCGAAGCTCCATGCTGCAAGAGGTGCTGCTTCTGACATAAATCTCTCCGATGCGCCTAGTAAAAGGCTTGAACGTCCAGAACGGATAGTCCCGCACTTTCCATAGTCTCTCGCAGGGATTTTTCCTTTTGGACTGCGCGGTCTAAAGCATCTTTCACTTTGGCAATGTCGTTGCTGTCAAGCGCATAGTATTCGTCGAACTTTCGCTTGTACTTGTCTCGGTGCGTGATCTTAAGCATATGGACGATTACACCCGCATTTGGTTTTTCCGATACATCCACGTGAAAAATCGGTCGGAAATCAGTGAAGACTCGCACGTTTTCAAAAATTCTTTCGTGCTCGGTCAGAATCGTGCCGGCTTTAGCCGTCGTTCCCACAGTTCCTTCCATCGAAAGAGCGTGGAGTAGAAACTTCCGTAAGCGTCCCCACTGCTCTTCTTCCTGGCCTTCCGAAAAGGTCTTTGCTCTCTGGAGTGCGGGTCTCACGTCCCGATCCAGGAAGGTTTCAAATGGCTTCGCAGGCTCGCCGGTTCTGTAGACGCTAACCAAGACCTCGACTATGCCTGCGACCAGCTCGGGGGCCAAGTCGCAGCAAGGGTTTATCGCTTTTGCCAATTCGAAGGCATTGAAACGGGGCCCCGCCTTTTCGAGAGCCGAAGAAATCTGCGCTGTTTTTTCGCTCGGCAGCTCCAACCATCTCTTCAAAAAATCGATGTGATCGGGCGGAATTATCAAAGACATGGTTACCCCACTCTACATCGGCAGCCAATCAGGCTGTCAATACTGTGATTATAAGGATGAAGCTCAAGTTGCAATAAGGAAGCGTGTTTGGGATGCCCCAGAGGACCGGAGTCAATATCTCCCAGCCCAGCCGCTCGCCTAGCCCATGGCCTACATCCCGCCTTTGCCGAGCAAAATCCCAATCCCGTACGTCACCGCGCCCTCCACCGCGCCAACAACGGTCATTTCGAGGCCCGACGACCACCACGACCGCACCGTGATGAGGCTCTTTGCCGCTCCCACGGCAAAGTGCGCGGCGAGCGAAATGACAGCCGCGGCAATAATGGCCGGGATGCCTTGCATGAAGAAGAAGGGAATGACGGGGATGATGGCTCCGACGGCTGTCGACAACGCGCCGGAGCTGGCCGAGACGATGGGATTCGAGAGCGCTTCCTCGCTGGCGCCCAGCCGCTCGGCGGCCAGCGCGCGCAGCAACTGCTCGGGATCGTTGGCGATGTGGTTGACCATGTGGATGGCGTCTTCTTCGGGCAGCCCCTTCATCTGGTAGTAGAGCGAGAGCAGCTCGCGGGCCTCGGGGCCGTTCATGGCGATGGCTTCGCGCTCGCGGGCGATTTCGGCGTGGTAGATTTCGCGCTCGCTCTTTGCGGCCAGGTACGCGCCCGAACCCATCGAAAGCGCCGACGCGATCATGCCGGAAAGGCCGGCCAGCAGCACGTATTCGCGATTGCCGGCGGTAGCGCCGGAGACGCCGGAGACAATGCCGAAGATGGCGCCCAGGCCATCGTTGACGCCGTAGATGGCGTCGCCGATCCATGCGCCGGGCTGCTTGCGGCCCTGGTTGCGCTTGGCCAGCATCTCTTCAAGGACCGCCTTGGCGTCGATTCTGGGCGCGCCGGCGGTGGGCTGATAGTGGCCACGCAAGAGCGAGCCAAGCTCGCGGTAGTGATCCTTTTCGTCCTGGATGACGTGGTCGAGAATCGCAATGGAGCCCTCGTCGCCGAGGGCCTTCAACTGTTCGCCGTAGCTGGCGATGTGGCGGCTCTCCTCGATTTCGAGGCGGCGCAGGGCCATGCGCACGCCGCCGGCGCGGTTGGCCAGCGAGTCGGCCTCGCCGCCGGGGCTGCCCTTGTAGACGGGGTCCGGGCCGCCCAGCTCCTTGATGCGGCCCTCCCATAGGGCGGCGTGTTCCCACTCGGCGTAGGCCAGGTGGCGCAGAACCTGTGCGCGCACCGGGTCGGTGTCGCGGTCGGCCAGGGCCAGGTAGGTGTGGTAGGCCTCCATCTCGGCCTGCCAGTTGCCCTCAAGGGCGGCGAGGACCTTCTTGGCTTTGGCCCCGGTCATCAGTGCTATGGGCATGCGCCCCTCCACCTAACCTTCAAATGAGAAGAACCGGCTCCACGCTCACGCCGGAATCCATCCCGCGCAGCCGTTCTCCGGCCTTTCCGAAGGGTCGTCGGCTCCTATTGTAAGGAGCAAGGCCCCCGCTGCCAAAAACTTCCGAGCCAGAAGGGCTCGCGGAGATCCGGCTGCCCCGAAGTTGCCAAACCCAAATTACTTCCAAGACCCGCGGTCTCCCGTGTAGTGTTGTGTGAAGCGCGAAGGGCGGCTTGCCTCAATTCAGGATTTCAAGGAGGGGAGACTTCTCTTATGGCAATGGAAACAACGCACAAAGCGCCGCTCACCTCACCGGGACTGCTTTTCCCGTTTATCGCCATCACCATGCTGTATTTTGCGTTTGGTTTCATTACAAACGTGACCAGTCAGGGATTGGTCCCAGAGTTGAAAAAAGTTTTCGAAATCCAGCAACTATCTACATGGCAGGCAATGCTGGCTAGTTCGGCCTTCTTTCTCGCGTATCTGGTATTCGCCGCGCCAACAGCCTGGTTGATCGAAAAGATTGGCTACAAAAGGACGATGGTCGTATCTCTGTTCGTCCAGGTTGCGGGCGCTCTCCTCTTCCTGCCCGCAGCACAGATGGTCTCGTTCCCACTCTTTCTGCTTGCCATCTTCGTGGTCGGCGCGGGCGTCACGGCCCTGCAAACTGCCGCGAACCCATATGCGGCCAGCCTGGGACCGGAGGCGAGCGCTCCGGCCCGCCTCACTCTGGCGCAGGCCGTCAACTCCGTTGGTGCAACCCTTGCCCCGTGGTTCGTGGCTCGTTTCATTTTGACAAGCACATTTCTCGATCCTGCGGTGGTGGCGCAGCAGAGCGCCGCAGCGCAGCACGCCTACCAGATGTCGATTGCCAACACGGTGCGCATGCCGTACATCGGTTTGGCCATCGCGTTGGTCGTACTTGGCGTAGCCGTGATGTTCGCGCATCTGCCGCGTATCAAGGCGGAAGAGAAGCCGTCGGAAACCGGCAGCCCTGCAGCGCAGCGCAGCATATGGACCTTCCGGCACACGGTGCTGGCCGCCCTCGGGATCTTCTGTTACGTGGGCGTTGAGGTGGGGCTGGCGACCACGATGGTTCTCTACTTCAGCGACTCCACGCACGGGGGCCTGAACGTAATGACCTTGCAGACTGCGCAGAAGATCGTGGCCCTGTATTGGGGCGGCGCGCTCGTGGGCCGCCTGCTGGGTCCATGGATGATGAACATAATGAAGCCCGGCAAGCTGCTGGGACTGTTCGGCGTCGTTGCAGCGGCTCTGGTGGCGCTCGCGATGTTCGTTCCCGGCTATGCGGCTGTGGGCGCCCTGATCCTGGCCGGCTTCTTCAACTCCGTCATGTTCCCGACCATCTTCGCGCTGGGAATCGTGGGCCTCGGCCCGCTGACCGGGCGTGGGTCAGGCATCATCACAACAATGGTTGTTGGCGGCGCGCTCATTCCCCCGCTTATCGGATGGATCGTCGACAAGGCCAGCTACCAGTTGGCGCTGATCATTCCCGTGATTTGCTATCTGTACATTGCCTGGTACGGCGTTTCGGGATCGAAACCGGCGGGCGAGGCCGTTGCCTAGATCGGAACCGTCGGAATCTCCTATGAGGCGCAAAGCAAAACCGCGCACGGCTAAGCTACGCGGCGGCAATCTGCTGATCGTTTTTGCTGTGGCGCTCTTTGTGCTCTTACTGTTCCTGCGGATGATTGCCTTTGTGGCGGGGCACGGACGGCGGTAGGGCAGGGAATAGGGATCAGGAACGGAAAAGAAAGCGTAGATCCAAAGCCCGGCCACGGTCGCTGTCGCAATCCCACGCTGGCGGCTTGCCCGACGCCGTCTACGAGCGCAAGTTGCGGCGGGCCAGTTCCCAGGCTTTGGCGTATTTCCAGTGGATATAGAACGAGTGATTGACATGCTGCAGCAGCCCCGCGCGGCCATCGAGAAACCCGAGCCGGAAAACATAGTTATAAAGGAAGGTCGCGACGGGGTTCAGGAGCGCGTTCCACTTTAGCCAAAGCCAGGAATCGCGCACGCGGCCTGATGCGGCGAGCGCCTGGGCGGCGATGCTGCTGTAGCGGTTCATGTGCTCGATGTAATCGTCGAGCGTGGGGTAGCAGTGATGGATGAGATGGCCGCGCAGCCGGCCGTCAGGTCCGTCGGACTGCATCGTCTCGTGGACGGGACGGTCGAGGAAGCGGGCCGCGCCGCGGCGGAACAGGCGCAGCTTGGGATCGGGCCAGTAGCCGCCGTGGCGCAGCGGCGCCCCAAGAAAATGATTGAGCCGCGGAATGCGGTAGGCGGCGAACTCCGGCTCGCCGGCCAGCAACGCCTGAATTTCGCGCGCCAGTTCCGGGCTCACTTCTTCGTCGGCATCGAGTGAGAGGATCCAGTCGCTGGTGGCGCGAGAAATGGCGGAGTTCTTCTGCGCGGCAAAGCCTTTCCACGGTTCGGCAAAGACGCGCGCGCCGAATTTGTGGGCGATTTCGAGGGTTGCGTCCGTCGAGCCGGAGTCGACAATGACGATTTCCGACGCCCAGCGTGCGCTGGCCAGGGTGCGCGGCAGGTTGGCCGCTTCGTTCAGCGTAATCAGGACGATGGAAAGCGTCTTCGGCATCGTGGCAAGGATAAACGAAGAGCAGGGGCGTAGGGGCTAGAACTGGTTGCATAAATGGCACTTTGAAAGGGCACGACTTTAGTCGTGCCGAAAAGGCCAGCAGAATCGCGGGCTTTAGCCCCCGAGGGATGCTTTTCGGCCGCCTCGGAGGATTTATGCAACCAGTTCTAGCGACCAGGAAATCGGCCTAGCTGGTTGCGCCTGCCGCCGCTTCAACCTCGGCCCAGTCGCCGGGCGTCAACTTCAGGCTTGCTGCACCCACGTTCTCTTCGAGGTGCGCAATCTTTGACGTGCCCGGAATGGGCAGCATCACGGGCGAGCGCTGCGAGGAGCCATGCGAGCGAGAGCTGTGCGACGGTCACGCGATAGCGGGCGGCGATGCGGCCGAGGGCCTGCGCCGCAGGGTGTTCGGGCTTGAGCAGCTTACCGCCCGCGCAGGGATACCAGGGCAGGAAGCCGATGCCGCGACGCTCACAATAATTCAGCGTCTCCTCATGACGCCGGTCGGCCAGACTGTATCGATTCTGGACAGTCGCGATGGGCACGATCTTTTCGGCGTCTTCGATCTCGGCCGGCGTCACCTCACTCAGGCCGATGTGGCGGATCTTGCCCTGTTGCTGCATGCGGCGGAGCGCGCCGAGCGACTCCTCAAGCGGGGTGCGCGGATCGATTCTATGTAATTGATATAAATCGATGCGCTCGAGGCTTGCAGACGGCGCAGGCTCATTTCGACGCATTGAATGAGATAGCCGGCGCGGCCCACGTACTCGGTTTTCGCGGGGCCCTGGCGCGTGATGCCGCCTTTGGTGGCGATGACCACGCCGGGCGCGTAGGGGTAAAGTGCCTCGCCGATGAGCCGCTCGGCGATCTCGGGGCCGTAGGCGTCGGCGGTGTCGATGAGCGTTACGCCCAGCTCGACGGCGCGGCGCAGCACGCGGCGGGCATCAGGCGGCGTCGGCTGGCTCGCCCCACGCGCCTTCGCCCACCAGGCGCATGGTTCCGTAGCCCAGCCGGTGAACGGGCAGATCGCCGCCAATAAGAAATGTCCCGCCGCGCGGCCGCGGATGCGCTCAGGGGAGTCATCGTCGATTCGATGTTATCCCGCGCCAGCCGCTGTGGGACAATGCTTGCGTCGGGGGTGCGTCGGAGGACCCGTCGCAAGCCCGGCGGGGAACCGCACCGCGCCCGGTTGCGTAGTGTGAACAGAGCCTGACGAGCCAGCTTGGAGAAACCGCCATGAGCGCGTACGCATATCCCAACCCGCAAGCCATCTTCTATCAGCAATACGAGGCGGAGCGCCGCGATGAGGTCGTGGGCATCCTGCTGGCGCTGTTCCTCGGCGTTTTCGGTATTCATCATTTCTATCTGCGCCGCACCGGGCTGGGCATTCTCTACTGCTGCTTCTTCTGGAGCGGCATTCCGGCAATCCTGGGCTTTATCGAGTGCTTCTTCATGCCTGGCCGCGTGCGCGAGTACAACGCCATCCTGGCAGCGGCGATTGCCGCCACCCTGGGCATTGCGGTGCCGCTGTGGGGCCAGCCGCCGAACGCGATGATGTACGTGCCGCCTCCGGCGCTCGCGGCGCAGCCGGTCACGGGGATGCCTTGCCCGCGCTGCCAGCACTCCAACGCCCCGGCCGCGCGCTTCTGCACTGGATGCGGAGCGGCGCTGGTTCCCCCTTTTCCTCAAGCGCGTTAATCAGCCGCTTTGCAGCCAGGATTACCGCCATTCATCTCGGCAGGATAGCCTTCAGCCCGCCCTCCTGAGGGCAGGGCGCAACCCTGCCGGACCAATTCGGTCAACGGACCAATCCCGCAAAAGTACCCAAAAGATACACAAAAGAGTCACACAAAGGGTTTGACACGAATAGGAGATAGGTTATGCTTGGTAACGTCATCCAATAACAAGTTGAACAAAGCTTCTACGCTTTCTCCACTTTTCTTGCTCTCCGTTCTGCGGCGTGTGGACCTCTGTCTGTCTCTTGGCCTGTTGAACACCGTATTATCCGGGCCCTATTCATAATCGGCTTCATAAAAACCTCGGGGGTGGTAAATGCTGCAGCAGATATGCAAGTTGTTCTGCGTCGGGATTCTTGCGTCGTCATTGTACTCGTTAACAGGTTGCGGCGGCAGCTCGCCCTCCCCAAGCGTTGCCGTTACAGCATCTGCAACGACTGTCGATGGAACAGATACGGCTACGCTGACCGCGGCCGTCACCAACGATAAAAACGCCGCCGGCGTGACCTGGAGCGTAAGCGGCGGGGGCGCCCTGTCGAACACGACCACCACCTCGGCAACCTATACGGCGCCGGCCGCGACCAGTTCGGCGCAGACCGCAACGATTACGGCGACCTCAGTTGCGGACCCCACCGCCACGCCCGGCACGGCCACAATTACCGTCCCCGCCGCGCCTGCAATTACCAGCCTGACCGCTGCCCAGCAGTCGGTGGCTGTGGGCACGGCCTACTCAGTTACGCTCGCCGGCACAGGCGGCATTTCCCCGTACACGAGCTGGAAACTGGCCGCCGGAAGCGCGCCTCTACCCCCCTGCCTGAGCCTGAATGCTTCGACCGGCGTGCTCTCCTCGCCCTCGGTGCCAACGGCAGCTTGCGTGGGCGTCTACAGCGGAATCATATTTACGATGACCGATTCGGGCACGGCCACGGCGCTCACGGCCACTTCGTCGGCGCAGACCATTACCGTGACCGGCCCAACGCTTTCTTTCCCAGCCTCGCTGTCACCCTCCAGCGTGACTGTCGGCTCGCTCTATTCGGCCAGTGCAGCGGCCACGGGCACATTGGGAACAACGACCTATAGCATCGCCAGCGGCAGCCTGCCCGCGTCGGGCGATCTGGTGCTGAATCCCGGCAACGGCATGATCTCCGGAACGCCCAAATACGGGGATGCAGGCACATACAGCTTCAAGGTCGCCGTGGTCGATGCTTATGGGGATACTCAGACCTCGGGGACGCTCAGCATCACCGTCAATGCGGCGCCTGCCATCGCGTTCGGCGCAGCTCCCTCCTTGACCGCGACCGACGGCGTGAAATACTCAAGCGCTGTTACGGCTTCAGGCGGCGCGGGAGCGCTCACTTACGCCCTCCTCGCCGCCGGCAGCAGCAATCTTCCCTCCGACTTCGCTTTGAACTCCAGCACCGGCGCCGTATCCGGCACGCCTGCGAACCTCAGTTCTTTCACTTTCGAGGTGCAGGCATCCGACGCTTACAGCGACCCCGTCGCCACGCAGAGTTATACCGTCACGGTCAGCGTCGGCGCAGCCTCCAAGTTGGTCTTTACTGCCGAACCGCCCTCGAGCGGCACTGCGGGCGCCCCGTTCGGCGCGGTGGTGCAAGTCGAGGATGCGAACGGTTTTCTGGTCGCTTCTTCCACCGCCTCGGTGACCATCGGCACGACAACTACCGTGGCGGGCACGGCCACGGTCAACGCGGTGGGCGGCGTGGCCACATTCGCCAATCTGCTCCTCGACAAGACTGGCACTTACACTCTGACGGCAGCCTCCACCGGGCTGACCAGCGCCAACAGCACCAGCATTGCGATCGGCGCGGCCACGGCCACTCAGTTGGCCTTCACAACTGAACCGTCTTCGAGCGGAACGGCGGGGACGGCCTTCGGCGCGGTCGTCCAGGTCCAGGACGCTTATGGAAACCTGGTCACCACATCCACGGCCTCGGTGACGATCTCGACCACGACCACGGTGTCGGGCACGGCCTCGGTTAACGCGGTGGGCGGCGTGGCCACCTTCACCGATCTGATCATCGATACCTCCGGCAGCTATGTGCTCACGGCAGCCTCCGCCGGGCTCACCAGCGCCAACAGCACCAGCATCGCGATCGGCGCGGGCGCAGCCAATAAACTGGTCTTCACCACCAACCCGCCCGCAAGCACGACCGATGGCGCCGCATTTGGCGCGGTGGTACAGATTCAGGATGCCAACGGCAATCTGGTCAATTCCTCGGCCTCCGTAACGATCTCGACAACCACCACGGTGTCGGGCACGGCCTCGGTAAACGCGGTGGGCGGCGTGGCTACCTTCACCAACTTGATCATCGACACGCCTGGCGCCTACACGCTGACGGCGTCGTCGGGCACGCTGACGGGCGCCACCAGCACTGGCATTACGATCAACCTGGGCCCAGCGTCGAAGCTGGTCTTCACCACCGAGCCGCCTGCGACCGGCACGGCAGGCACGGCCTTCACCGCGACGGTTCAGATCCAGGACGCGGGAGGAAATCTGATCACCACCTCGAACGCCTCGGTGACAATCGGTTCGTCGCCCACAGGCGTCTCGGGCACCCTCACGGTCTCGGCTTCCGGCGGCATTGCCACCTTCACGAATCTGATTCTGGACAAGACCGGCACGTACACGCTGACGGCAACTTCCGGCGCGCTGACCCCCGCCACCAGCACCAGTCTCACGATCGGTGCGGGAACAGCCACCCAGTTGGTCTTTACCGGCGAACCGCCCTCGAGCGCAGCGGCAGGTACAGCCTTTTCCGCGACGGTCACAGTCGAGGACGCCAACGGCAATACGGTCACCACCTCCAACGCCTCGGTGACGATCGGTTCCTTGCCCACGGGCGTGTCGGGCACCCTCACGGCGATACCGGTCAACGGCGTGGCGAGCTTCACGAACCTGATCCTGAGCACGATCAACACGTACCAGCTGACAGCCAGCGCCACCGGCCTGCCCACCGTCGACAGCACGAATGTCGTGGTTAGCTCGGGCCCGGCCGCGAAGCTGGTTTTCACAGGCGAACCGCCAGCCACCGGCACGGCGGGAACAGCCTTCACCGCGACGGTGCAGGTCCAGGACGCCAGCGGCAACCTGGTCACTTCCTCCAACGCCTCGGTGACCGTCAGTTCGACGGCCACGGGCGTGTCGGGCACCCTCACGGTCCCGGCATCCGGCGGCATTGCCACCTTCTCGAACCTCATACTGGACACCTCAGGCAGCTACACGCTGACGGCGGCGTCCGGCACACTGACCAGCGGCACAAGCACCGGCATCACGATTGGCGCTGCCACGGCCAACAAGCTGGCCTTTAAGACGGAGCCGCCTTCCAGCGGCACGGCAGGGACGGCCTTCACCGCGACGGTGCAGGTCCAGGACGCTTATGGCAATCTGATCGGCGCCTCCACTGCCTCGGTGTCGATTACCTCGACGGCCTCGGGAGTGACGGGCACCACTACCGTCTCCGCGGTCGGCGGCATCGCCTCCTTCACGAACTTGATTCTCGACACTACCGGGACGTACACGCTGACGGCCGCCTCCACCGGGCTCGCCAGCGGCACAAGCACCGGCATCACGATCGGCGCTGCCACGGCCAACAAGGTGGTCTTCACATCCGGGCCGCCTGCAAGCGGCACGGCGGGAACGGCCTTCGGCGCGACCGTGCAGGTCGAGGATACTTACGGCAACTTGATCACTTCCTCCACCGCCCCCGTGACCATCAGTACCACAACCACGGTGTCGGGCACGGCCACGATGAATGCGTCCGGCGGTATTGCCGCCTTCACCAATCTGGTCATCAACGCTGCCGGCGGCCCCTACACGCTGACGGCGGGTTCGAACGGGCTGACGAGCGGCACCAGCACCGGCATCACGATCAGTGCGGGCACGGCCACGAAGCTGGTGATTACGAGCCAACCGCCAGCTACCGGCACGGCGGGATCGCCCTTCGGCCTAGTGGTCCAGGTTGAGGACGCGAACAACAATCTGGTCACTTCCTCCAACGCCTCGGTGACGATCAGCTCGAATAGTTCAACGAGCGGGAGCGTCTCGGGCACCCTCGCGGCCTCGGCCTCCGGCGGCGTTGCTACCTTCACGAACCTGATCCTGGACACCTCAGGCTCGTACACGCTGACGGCGACGTCCGGCACGCTTACCAACGCCACCAGCAGCAGCATTACCATCGGCGCGGGAACTGCAACGCAGTTGGCCTTCTTCACCGAGCCGCCTTCGAACGACTCGACGGGAACGGCCTTCGGCGCCGTAGTTCAGGTCCAGGATATGTACGGCAATCTGGTCACTTCCTCCAACGCTTCGGTGACGATTAGTTCCACGCCCACAGGCGTGTCGGGCGACACCACGGTCTCGGCTTCCGGCGGCGTGGCAACCTTCACCAATCTGATCCTGAGCTCTACAGGCAGCTTCACGCTGACGGCGTCGTCCGGCGCGTTGGCCAACGCCACCAGCTCCAGCATCACGGTCAGCACCCTCGGGCAGATCAGCGGCCAGTTCAACCTCCAGAATTACTGCGGCAACGGCGGCACTCTTCCCGTCACTTTCACGGTCACGCTCACCAACACTTCAACGAGCGCGATTATACCGGGGACCACAAACAGCAGCGGCCAGTTCTCGTTCAGCAGCGTTCCGTCCGGCACCTATAACATCACGCCCTCGATTACAGGAGCGACAAGCTCGCTGTTCTATCCCACCAGCTACCCCAACGTCGTGGTGACGAACGGCACCAACCTGACCAGCGAAAACTTCAACGCGCAGGTGGCCTTCAACGTCTCAGGTACGGTGAGCTACAGCGGCTCACAATCCGGGCAGACCTACCTTACTCTGAACGGCGGCTGCAGCAACGGGAACGGCTCATTAGGCACCACCATCGCAGCTACCAATGGGAACGGGAGTTACACCATTCACGGTGTGCAGCCTGGCAACTACACGCTCTCGGCATGGATGGATCCGCTCGGCAACGCAACCCAGAACGCAATCGACCCGGCGGGCAGCACGTCCAGCGGCTCTGTGTCGGTCACAAACGCGGTTGTTACATCCGGCGCAGACGTCGCCATGACCGATCCCACGTTCGCGACGCCCTATGAGAATCCCACGATCCAGGGCATCGTCCCCAACTCGCAGGGCGTGCTCATTGAGTTCAGCCCGAGCCAGAAAAATGGCAATGGCATCGAAGACGCGAATCAATACGTGGTGCAATGGAGCACCAGTCCCACGCTTGGCGGCGGAACCGGTGGCGGCCAATTTGCCACCATATCCGGAAGCCACACGTTCAAGGCAAACGGAGACAACGGTGTCTGGGTCCTCGACAATGCGACGCTTGCGGGTTCGGGCTATAGCCTCACCCCCGGCACAACGTACTACTTCCAGGCCCGGTCCTTTAACACGCTCGATACCGCCAATCCCCATCCCACAGGGTGGTGCAACTACACATCGAGCGGTTGCAGCGGGACTTCGGGCTTTACAGGTGTGACCGTCGGCACGCCCACATGCACCGGCACATGCACCACGGTTTCCGGCACGGTCACCATTCCCACGGGCCTCACCTGCCCGACAGACAATTCGGTGCATATCTGCCCTGGCGCGCCACTCTATCTGGGCCTGCTGCTGCTGCCGCCCGGCAGCAAAGGCCCGAGCGCTATCTATGCTCTCGAGACTGCCAGCCCGGTAGTCGGGGCGAATAGCTTTACGATCAAAGTTCCCAGCGGCTCCAACTACGCTATCTTCGGAATCCTCGACCAGCTAAACACGGGCGGATTTGGCGCCGGGGCGGTCACGAATGTCAGGCAGAACGTCACAGGCAACCTGACCATATCGGGCTCCTCGCAGAACGTAGGGAACATCACGCTGCCCGCCACGAACAGCGTGGCAACCGTAAGCACGAATTACAGTTCCTACACCTGCCAGAACTGCATCCCAGCCACCCAGACGAGCTATCAGCTCAATTTTGAGGTGGACGAGTCGAACAGGCTGCCGGTGGCCGTTACCCTGACCTCGGGCCCCAATGTGCTCGAGCCCATTGACATGAGCAGCAATTGCAACAATTGCGGCTCCAACTCGTTCCAGTACTCCGCCTTGCTTCCGGGCGGCGCGCCGAAAGTAGGCGATTCGTACAGCTTCGCAGTGACCTACAGCGACGGGGCCACCGACACGGTAACCGGCGCGGTGACCGCATTTGGCAGTACGGGCGCGGTGGTGGGGCCGAGCGATCTGCCGACTCTCAATTCACCCGCTAGCGGGACGACGGCCGCCAGCGATACGCCGACGTTTACGTGGACCGATCCAACTCTGACCAATCCAACGAGCTACTTTTACTCGTTCGACCTATACCCTCAAAGTCCCTGCGGCAGCGGCAATTGCACTATCTGGCAAATACCCGGCAGCAACGTCGAAAGCAACGGCTTCACCGACGCGATCACTACGATCACGTGGGGTACCGACCCGACCAATCCAAGCCCTGCGAACCCGCCCTCGGTCAGCAGCCTGACCAGCACGGACTCCTACAACTGGAACATCCAAGTATCAGACGGCAGCAGAAACAACGGCGGCCGGCCGAACCAGGCGTCAGCCAGCGTGTGGTTCGTCGCACCATAGGCCTGAGCCTGTTCTACTCCAGAGGGCGGCCGGCGCAATGCCGGCCGCCTTCTTTACCTCACGCAAAATGTCCCGGATGCCGAAGCGCGCTTCGCGGAGAAGATCCGTTTTCTGGTGCAGGAGCGCAGGTCTCTAGTCCCTGGTCCCTCCCTACTCCCGACTCCCTGCTCCCTGCTTTTCTGACCCCTGACACCTGAAACCTGACCCCTGTTTTCATGCGCAAAACAGGGCAAAAACGAGCATTTTAGGGCCGCAAACGCCAGTTTAGACGCACTTTTGGGAAATTGTTCGGTGCTACTCGCTCTTATTCGCAACTATTCTCGGTTCCAGCTACTAATTGTTCGCAACTATTCTCGGTATTTGTCTCGAAGAATCGCACCCTCTCAAGCGACCGTTGCAGGGGCAACCGCAACCATCTGAGCCAACATTTGACCGGTTCGCCGCACCCCTAAAACGAACATTTAAATTGATTCTAAATAAGTTATTTGGATGCAGCGCTTTCCCGCCCGCGCTTAAAAACGCTCGTTTAAAAACCGCAGTCCCGGCGAGGGTACCGCGCTACATATTCGCGTGCCCCGACCGCATGCTTTCGTTGAACTTCGGCTTGGTGAAGTCCAGGGCGGCTTCGAGCGCTTCGCGGTACTCGTCCGCGCGGGCCATCAGCGCGGGAGTGGCCGCGGCAAACTCGCCATCGAGCTTCATCAGTCCCTGGCCCGCCTCATCGCCCGCCATGCGCACGAGATCGGCCTCGGTCGTGTTCAGGTACTGCGCATCCCGCGGATCGGCGATCCACACCGGCCGCCCAGCGCCCAGCACACCCGAAAGCCAGTAAACCTTGCAGAGCAGGTAGTTTAAGCGCTCGTGGTCATCGGTCTCGGTAAAGATGAACTTCTTTTGCCAGCGGCTGTAGTAGCGCGTTGTCACGGGCACCGGCTGGCGATTGCCGGACTTCAAAAACTCCAGTTGGCCCATGTCCACCGTCTTGCGCACGGCGTTGTAAATGAAGGTCTCCGCATAAGGCTGCTCCATGGCGGGCACAATCTCGGCAAAGGTGAGCGTAACGCTGGCTGAAATTTTCGCGTGCAGGTTGTGCGTTCCGCCGTCGGCCAGACGGATTTCGCCGTGAACAATATATGTGTCAGCGCCTGAAGTGGAGCGGTGCACGGGCCACTCGAAATGCCCGAAGGCCAGCGGCAGCCCGCCCAGCGTGACGTAGCACTCGGGCCGCGGGTTGCGCAGGCGCTTGGCTTCGGCGGCCAGGTGAGCGGTCATTTCGGGAAGCAGGTGCGACTTCCACCCCAGCGGCAAAGACCTGTCGCTGGGGACCCCGGGGTCGAAGTCGAAGGCGCCGGTCAATTCGAGTTTGAGCGAGCGGCCCGCAGCGGCCTTGTCCGGTAGGCCGAGCTCAAAGACGGCGGTGGGTTGGCCGTGAAAATCGGCGCCCTGCGTGACGGAGACTAGAACCAGGCCGGCCTTTGCGGCGGCGCCTTCGAGGGAAGTGACAAGGGAAGATTTCAGTTCGGAGGTCATTAACGGGGAATCCTGCGTCGAGATCGCTACAGAACCATTTTAGCGCCGTCCCTATAGAACCAGCGGAGCCGACTCTCAAGCGGCGCATTTACAATGGCAGCGTGCCCTCCGAAACTTCGAAACACATCATTCTGGCCGAGAAGCTGACCAAAGTTTATTCCGCAGGCCGCATTCAGGTGGCGGCGGTGCGTAGCGTTTCCATGGCCGTCGAGCCGGGGGAGTTTGTGGCCATTGTGGGGCCGTCGGGTTCGGGCAAATCCACGCTTTTCTATCTGTTGGGTGGGCTTACGCGGGCCACCGAGGGGCGCGTGGTGATCGACGGCATCGATTTCGCTTCGCTGAACGATGGCGAGCGCACCCGTCTGCGCAAGCACCGCATCGGCTTTGTCTTTCAGCGGTTCAACCTGCTGCCTACACTCTCGGCCATGGGCAATATCGAGATCGCCTACTCCGTGAGCGGGCGCAAGGAGCCGCTGGACCTGAAGTATCTCGACCATCTGAGCGAAATGCTGGCCATCAAAGGACGGCTGCATCACCGGCCTGCAGAGCTGAGCGGCGGCGAGCAGCAGCGGGTGGCGATTGCCCGGGCGCTCATCACGCGGCCGGCAATTGTGCTGGCCGACGAGCCCACCGGGAATCTTGACACCAAAAACTCCGATGCCGTGCTGCAGATGCTGGTGCGCTCGAACCGGGAACTGGGCCAAACCACGCTGATGATTACGCACAACCCCGAGGCCGCAGCGATTGCCGGCCGTATCCTCTATATGCGCGACGGGGAGATCGTGCGCGAGGAGAAGGAATCGCGGACCGAGGGGGCCGTGTAGCCCATTTCTCGCTACTTCTCGTCGGCGCCTGATTCAATTTCGATGAGCCCGTTGACTCCAAAGGTCTTTCTTGATATCTTTGAGAGGTTCGCAAGAACGCAGCCTGAGGTGTGTGTTATTCGTCGGGTTGCGTAGGGAAATCCCCCAGGAGGCTGTAACAGACGGGGTGATTTTCAGGGCCAGGTGAAGTAAGCCGGCCAGACAAGTTCCTGGAATCGCTCTCTTCTTGCGGAGGGCAGGGAACATTCGCATCGACGGCGCGCGCGTTCCCCTCCTTGGGGGCTATGCGGGCCGGAAGCGGGATACGGAGTTGGCTCCGCGGCAGGGAAGTTTCCGAGCGGACGACCGATCACCGTCCTGCTTCTCGTCTGAGATCGGAATGAAGACAGACGCGAAGCAGCAATTATGGGGCTTCTCTGCGCTTTTGATCGGCTGAAAATGCCGTCCTGTGCGGAGCGGTCCAAAAGGCCTGTGTGCGGCTGTGAAACGGGAAGCTACGGTTTTTGAAGTGTAAGGAGTTGCGGTTTGCCGACATTTAACCAACTGGTTCGCAAGGGGCGTACGGCCCCGCGTTATAAGACGGCGTCGCCCGCGTTGCAGGCCTCGCCGCAGCGGCGTGGCGTGTGCACGCGCGTGTATACGCAAACGCCCAAGAAGCCGAACTCGGCCCTGCGCAAGGTAGCTCGCGTGCGGCTGACCAACGGAATTGAGGTGACCACCTACATTCCCGGCATCGGGCACAACCTGCAGGAGCACTCGATTGTGCTCATTCGCGGGGGCCGCGTGAAGGATTTGCCGGGCGTGCGCTATCACGTGGTGCGCGGAACCCTGGATTCGGTGGGCGTGGCGGGCCGTTCGCAGAGCCGATCAAAGTACGGCACCAAGCGCGCCAAGGGCGGATCGGCGAAGAAGTGAACTCCGTTCCGGGGACCTTTGGACGAGTTCCCTGGAAACCAATGTCGCTGGTACGTGCACGAAAGAGCTAAGAGTAGACAGCTGATTTTGAGGATTTATGCCAAGAAAAGGGCACATTGCGAAGCGGGAAGTGGCGCCGGATCCGGTGTACGGGTCGACGCTAGTGACCAAGTTTGTGAACTCGATGATGTGGGGCGGAAAGAAGTCGACCGCGCAAAACATCTTCTACCAGTCGATGAAGAACCTGGAGGAGAAGGGCGGCGGCGATGACGCGCTCAAGCTCTTCAAGAAGGCCGTCGAGAACTGCAAGCCGCTGCTTGAGGTGAAGACGCGGCGCGTGGGCGGCGCCAACTATCAGGTGCCGATCGAGGTGACTCCCGATCGCCGCACGTCGCTGGCCATTCGCTGGCTTATCACCTACGGGCGCAGCCGCGGCGAGAAGGGCATGACCGACAAGCTCTCGAACGAGCTGCTGGATGCGGCTAACGGGCGCGGCGCGGCCATGAAGAAGAAGGAAGACGTGCACCGCATGGCCGAGGCCAATAAGGCCTTTGCGCATTACCGGTGGTAGAGGCAGGAACTAGGGACTAGGGATGCCTCGAAGAGTTTTGGAAGATTGGGCCGGCCAGCAAGATGTGTCCGGAGCGGCAGTTTGGGGACGAAGGAACTGCCCGAGTTGAAAGCAACCGCGGGAATGCATCCCGCAAGGAATTATCAGCCGTGGCTCGCACCGTACCTCTAAATCGCTGCCGCAACATCGGCATCATGGCGCATATCGACGCCGGCAAGACGACAGCGACAGAGCGGATCCTGTTTTATACCGGCATCACGCACCGGCTGGGTGAGGTGCATGAGGGCACGGCGACCATGGACTACATGGAACAGGAGCAGGAGCGCGGCATCACGATCACGTCGGCCGCCACCACCTGCACGTGGCGCGACTTCCTTATCAATATTATTGACACCCCCGGCCACGTGGACTTTACCGCCGAAGTGGAGCGCTCGCTGCGCGTGCTTGATGGCGCGGTGGCTCTGTTCGACTCTGTTGCCGGCGTGCAGCCGCAGACTGAAACCGTGTGGCGGCAGGGCGACAAGTACAAGGTGCCCCGGATCTGCTTTGTTAACAAGATGGATAAGAACGGCGCGGACTTCGAGCATGTTCTCGAGACTATCCGCAAGCGCCTGGGCGCACGGCCCGTGGCCTTGCAGATTCCCGTCGGCGCCGAAGCGAACTTCAAGGGTGTCGTCGACCTGATCGAGATGAAGGCGATCATCTGGCACGACGAGACCCTGGGCGCGGAGTTTTCGATTGAGCCGATTCCCGCTGCACTGCAGAAAAAGGCCGAAGCCTTCCGCATGCAGTTGATCGAGGTTATCGCCGAGACCGACGACGTGCTGCTGGAGAAGTTTCTCGAGGGCGAGACGCCGACGGTCGAAGAGCTCAAAGCCGGCATTCGCCAGGCCACGATCGATCTGAAGGTTTTCCCGGTCATTTGCGGATCGGCATTTAAGAACAAAGGCGTGCAGACGCTGCTCGACGCAGTGGTCGATTACCTACCCAGCCCGCTCGACAAGCCCCCGGTCGAAGGCATCGATCCGAAGCATCACTCCAAAATCGAACACCGCAAGCCGGACGACAACGAGCCGCTTTCGGCGCTGGCCTTCAAGATCATCAACGATCCCTACGGCAAGCTCTGCTTCGTCCGCGTCTACTCCGGTCGCTTTGAAGACCGGCGACACGGTGCTGAATCCGCGCACCGGCAAGACCGACCGCATCGGCCGCCTCGTGAAGATGCACGCCAACAAGCGCGAAGACGTGGACGGAGATTCTGGCCGGCGACATCTGCGCCTGCGTGGGTGTCAAAGAACTGAAGACCGGCGACACGCTTTGCGATCCGCACCATCAGATTGCTCTCGGCGCCATCACCTTTCCCGAAACTGTTATTTCTGTCGCCATCGAGCCCAAGACCAAGGCCGACCAGGAAAAGATGGGCGTTGCGCTGGCGCGGCTGGCCGATGAGGACCCCACCTTCAAGGTGCGCACGGACGAAGATTCCGGCCAGACGATCATCAGCGGCATGGGCGAGTTGCACCTCGAGATTCTTGTCGACCGCATGAGGCGCGAGCACAAGGTGGAAGCCAATGTGGGCGAGCCCAAAGTGGCCTTCCGCGAAACCATCCGCAAAAAGGCCGAGGCCGAGGGCAAGTACATCCGCCAGACCGGCGGTTCGGGCAACTACGGCCACTGCAAGCTGCGCGTCGAGCCGAACGAGCCGGGCGCGGGCTACGAGTTCATCAACGAGATCAAGGGCGGCGTCGGTGCCCAAGGAGTACATCAAGCCCATCGACCAGGGCGTGCGGGGAGCGATGGAGAACTGGGCATTCTGGCCGGCTTTCCCATGGTGGATGTGAAGGTGACGCTGTTCGACGGCAGCTACCACGAAGTGGACTCGAACGAAATGGCCTTCAAGTTCGCCGGTTCGATCGCGCTTCAAGGAAGCCGCGCGCAAGGCCAGCCCGGTGCTGCTGGAGCCGGTGATGGCGGTCGAAGTCACCGTTCCCGAGGAGTTTATGGGGACGATCATCGGCGACATCAACTCGCGCCGCGGCCGCATCGAGCACATGGATCGCGTGGCGGCTCGCAGGTGATCAAGGCGATGGTGCCGCTGAAGGAGATGTTCGGCTACGTGAACGAGATTCGCTCGTCCACGCAGGGCCGGGCGTCGTATTCGATGCAGTTTGCGCGCTACGAAGAGGCGCCGCGCATGATTGCCGATGAGATCATCGGCAGGGCGCAGGGGAAGTGAGAAAGACAAGCTTCTAGCCATTAGCTTCTAGCTTTTAGCTTCGGTAGTGAGAGAGCGAACGGTTGAGGCGGGTGTTGGCAAGATGGAGCTAGAGGCTAGAAGCTGCTTTTAGGTTTTTTGGGGCTGGAGCCGGAATGCCGGCGCCCCGAGGTGAAACGGGCAGTACGAGCTACGAAAGGGATTCGAGGATTTTTATGGCGAAGGAAAAGTTTGATCGCTCGAAGCCGCACGTGAACGTGGGCACGATCGGGCACATCGATCACGGCAAGACGACGTTGACGGCGGCGATCACGAAGGTGTTGCAGAAGCACAATCCGAAGAATCATGTTCCGCTCGTTCGACTCGATCGACAACGCGCCGGAAGAGCGGGAGCGCGGCATCACGATCGCGACGGCGCACGTGGAGTACGAGACGGCGAACCGGCACTATGCGCACGTGGATTGCCCCGGCCACGCCGACTACATCAAGAACATGATCACGGGCGCGGCGCAGATGGACGGGGCGATTCTGGTGGTGGCGGCGACCGACGGACCGATGCCGCAGACCAAGGAGCACGTGCTGCTGGCGCGCCAGGTGGGCGTGCCCTGCGTGCTGGTGTTTCTGAACAAGTGCGACGCGGTCGAGGACGACGGAGCTGATCGAGCTGGTGGAGATGGAAGTGCGCGAGCTTCTGGGCAAGTACCAGTTCCCGGAGACGACGTGCCGGTGATTCGCGGCTCGGCTCTGGGCGCGCTGAACGGCGAGGCCGCAGTGGGAAGCCAAGATCGACGAGCTGATGGAGGCGGTGGACAACTATGTTCCGCGGCCGGACCGCGCGGTGGACAAGCCGTTCCTGATGCCGATCGAGGATATTTTCTCGATCTCGGGGCGCGGCACGGTGGTGACGGGCAGGATCGAGCGCGGCAAGGTGAAGGTGGGCGAGGACGTGGAGATCGTGGGCTTCCGCGAGACGCGCAAGACGGTGTGCACGGGCGTGGAGATGTTCAAGAAGCAGTTGGACGAGGGCATGGCGGGCGACAACGCGGGCATTCTGCTGCGCGGCATTCCCAAGGAAGACGTGGAGCGGGGGATGGTGCTGGCCAAGCCGGGATCGATCACGCCGCACACGAATTTCAAGGGCGAAGTGTACGTGCTGAGGAAGGAAGAGGGCGGGCGTCACACGCCGTTCTTCAAGGGCTACCGGCCGCAGTTCTACTTCCGCACGACGGACGTGACGGGAGTGGCGGAGCTGCCGGAGGGCGTGGAGATGGTGATGCCGGGCGACAACGTGCAGCTGACGGTGGAGCTGATTACGCCGGTGGCGCTGGAGAAGGGACTGCGGTTTGCGATCCGCGAAGGCGGCCGCACGGTGGGCGCGGGCACGATCTCGGAGATTATCAAGTAACAGGGACAGTGAAGAGGGATGAGGGAATAAGGGAAGGAGTGAGAACGAAGTCGAAGAGAATAGTAGCTCAGTCCCGAGCCGAAGCCGCACGAAGGGAACCAATGGTAGGACAGAGAATTCGCATCCGGTTGAAGGCATACGACTATCGCGTGCTGGATACCTCGACCGGCGAGATTGTGGACACGGCCAAGCGCACCGGAGCAACGGTGGCGGGACCGATTCCCTTGCCGACGATCAAGAACAAGTATTGCGTGCTGCGTTCGCCGCACGTGGACAAGAAGTCGCGCGAGGAGTTCGAGATCCGCACGCACAAGCGGCTGATCGACATTCTGGAGCCGACGCAGCAGACGGTGGACGCGCTGATGAAGCTCGATCTGCCGGCCGGCGTGGATGTCGAGATCAAGGCGTTTGAGAAATAGGCACCTGCGGTGCGGCAGCCGCGCCTTACGGCGCAGAAGCCGCACCGGCTGGAATCAGCAAGAAAATTGCAGCCGCGAAGGGCCCGGCAGTGCGAGGCATGCAAGATCGCATGATGAGGTGAGGAAAAGATGGCAGTTACAGGGATTCTGGGAAAAAAGATCGGCATGACGCAGGTCTTCGACGAAAAGGGCGACGTGCACCCGATTACGGTGCTGCAGGCCGGCCCCTGCGTGATTACGCAGTTGAAGACGATGGCGAAAGACGGCTACGAGGCTGCGCAGATCGGGCTGGTGGAGTTCGTGAAGGCCTCGCGGATGACCAAGGCGCAGACCGGCCACCTCGCGAAGACCGAAGCGCCACCGGTGAAGGTGATCAAGGAAGTGGATGTTGAAGCTGCGGCCGAGGGCCCGCCGCGGCGGAAGACCAAGGCCGGCGACCGCGTGCTGGTGGATATCTTCAACGATGCGAAGTTTGTGGACGTGATCGGCACCTCGAAGGGCCGCGGGTTTGCCGGCGTGGTGCGCCGGCACAATTTCGCCGGCGGCCCCAAGTCGCACGGGCACATGTTCCAGGTGCAGGGTTCGATCGGCGCTTCGAGCTTTCCGTCGCGCGTGTTTCCCGGCCAGCGCATGCCCGGCCACATGGGAACCGACCAGGTGACGGTGCGCAATCTGCGCATTCGCGGCATCGATCTGGACGAGAATCTGCTGATGGTCGAAGGAGCAGTACCGGGACCGCGCGAGGGCTATGTGCTGATCTCGAAGGCCAAGACTCCGCCGCGCGAGCGCCGTGGCTTTGCCGGATCGGGCACGGTCGATCCGCTGAAGGCTTCGAAGAAGGCGGCGAAGAAGAAGTGACGAAGCCTCTAGCTGCAAGCTTCCAGCCTCTAGCTTGATCGAGGCGAAATCGGCGGAAGCGGCAAAAAGAGAATTATTCAGATGCGATGAGTTGATTTCCTGGTCTCGGCACGAACGGGCTAGAGGCTAGAGGCCAGGAGCTAGAAGCTGAAAGAGAAGACGATGGCAAAAGTGGATGTAGTGAATTTGAGCGGCGAGAAAGTGGGCTCGGTGGAGCTGGCCGACGCGGTGTTTGCGCCGGAGCAGGTGAACGAGGCCCTGCTGTGGGAGGCGGTAAAGCACTATCGCGCCTCGCTGCGCCAGGGCACGCACAAGACCAAGAGCCGCACCGAAGTTGCCGGTTCCGGCAAGAAGCTGTGGAAGCAGAAGGGCACGGGCCGGGCGCGTATCGGTTCGGTGCGGTCGCCGTTGTGGCGTCATGGCTACACGGTGCACGGACCCCAGCCGCGCAGCTACGATTATGCCTTTCCGCGCAAAAAGCTGCTGGGCGCGCTGCGCTCGGCGCTGGCCTCCAAGCTGGCCGACGGCAAGCTGACCGTGGTGGATTCGCTGGAGATCAAGGAAGGCAAGACCAAGCTCTACTCGCGAGGCGCTGGACAAGCTGGGCGTGACGCGCACGGCGCTGCTGGTGGAAAACGGCAAGACGCTTACGCAGGCGCTGGTGCTGGGCGCGCGCAACCTCGAAGGGCGTGGAGCTGGTGCTGAACAACGAAGTGCACCCCTACGATCTGCTGCGCTATGAGCGGGCCATCTTCTCGAAGGCCGCCATTGAGCAGTTGACGGAGGCTCTGGTGAAGAGCGTGTCGAAACGCAAGGCGCGCAAGGCCGCAGCCGAGAAGGAGGCCGCGTAATGCCGACTCTTTACACCGTAATTCGCCGCCCGCTGATCACCGAAAAAGGGCTGGGCGTGAAAGAGACCGAAGGAACGCTGGTATTCGATGTCGCGCCTTCGGCGACCAAGACCGAAGTGAAGCAGGCCGTGGAAGCGCTCTTCAAAGTGAAGGTCGCAGCGGTCCGCACCGCGAATGTGCTGGGCAAGGAGCGCCGCCGCGGCAAGTACGCGGGCTTCCGGCCGGATTGGAAGAAGGCTTACGTGAAGCTGAAGGCCGGCGAAAAGCTGCCGGAGTACGTGAGCAACCTGTAGAAGCAGGGACCAGGGACTCGGTTCGAAGCTCACGGAATCAGCAGTGGGATTATCGGAGCTTGAAGTGAAAGCTCCGGAGAAGCGGAAAGGCGACGGGCTCGAAAATCCGGCGCTTTTAGGACAAAGACGATGGCAATCAAGACATACAGACCGGTCACGCCGACGCTGCGGTTTCAAACGTCGCTGGTTAATGACGATCTGACGACGGACACGCCGCACAAGCCGCTGCTGACGACGCGCAAGCGCACCGGCGGACGCCGCAACTCGGGCGACCTGACGATCCGCCATCATGGCGGCGGGCATAAGCAGAAGATGCGCGCTGATCGATTTCAAGCGCGAGAAGTATGGCGTGCCGGGCAAGGTGGCGACCATCGAGTACGATCCCAACCGGTCGGCGCGCATCGCCCTGGTGCACTACGCCGACGGCGAGAAGCGCTACATTCTGCAGCCGGTGGGCTTGAAGGTGGGCGCCACGGTGACCTCCGGCCCCGAGGCCGACATTCTGGTGGGGAACGCGCTGCCGCTCAAGAACATTCCCGCGGGCACCACGGTGCACGCCATCGAGCTCAAGCCGGGCAAGGGCGCGCAGATGGCGCGTTCGGCCGGGACGCAGGCGCAACTGGTGGCCAAGGAGGGCGATTACGCTCTGCTCAAGCTGCCTTCGGGCGAGACGCGCAAGGTGCTGGCCGAGTGCATGGCGACGATCGGGCAGGTGGGCAACACGGACCACGAGAACATTTCCATCGGCAAGGCGGGACGCAATCGCTGGCTGGGCATTCGGCCGACCAATCGCGGCGTCTCGATGAATCCTGTGGACCATCCGCATGGCGGCGGCGAGGGCAAGACCTCGGGCGGACGCCATCCGGTGACGCCGTGGGGCCAGCCGACGCGCGGCTACAAGACGCGCAACAACAAGCGGACCGACGCGTTTATTGTCAGCCGCCGGGCGAAGTAGAGGGGTAGCCTCTAGCTCTTAGCTTCTAGCTACTAGCTAAAAGGCGGTGAATGGAAGATTTCAGGCAAAGCTGAGCGGCTAGCGTTGGCAGGGAAAAGCTAGAAGCTAAAAGCTAGAAGCTAGGAGCTGTTTTTATGGGACGTTCGACAAAAAAAGGGCCGTTTGTGGATGCGCACCTGAACTGTGAAGATCGAGGCGCTGAACAAGGCCAACGACAAGAAAGTGGTAAAGACCTGGACGCGGCGCTCGACGATCTTTCCCGAGTTTGTGGGCCACACCATCGCGGTGCACAACGGCAAGAAATTTGTTCCCGTGTACGTGACCGAGAACATGGTGGGGCACAAGCTGGGCGAGTTTGCGCCCACGCGCACGTTCAAGGGGCACACCGGCGGCAGCAAGGCGGCCACGAGACGGCCGCCAAGCCGGCGCCGGCGCGGTAGGAAAGGCAGCGAGAAGCTCGTCATTGAGGAAGGCATGAGTATGGCAGTGGAAACAAAGGAATACCGGGCCGAGGCCAGATTTCAGCGCGTGTCGCCGCAGAAGGCGCGCCTGGTGCTCGAGCTGATCAAGGGGCGCGGAGTGCAGGAGGCGCTGGATACGGCGGCCTTCACCAAGAAGCGCATCGCCCCGGTGATGCACAAGCTGCTGACCTCGGCGGTGGACAACGCCAAGTATGTCGCCGGCGAAGCAGGGCATCGATCTGGACGTGGACAATCTCTATGTCAAGCGGGCGCTGGCCAACGACGGGCCGCGCATGAAGCGCATTCGCCCTGCGCCGATGGGCCGGGCCTACCGCTACCAGCGCAGGCTGACGCACATTGTGCTGTCGGTGGCCGAGCGCGAAGCGGCGGCGGGTCTGGTGACCAAGGTCGAGGAGCCTGCGGCCGCAGGAAGCCGGGTCCAAGGCGGCCGAAAGTGCGAAGAAGGCGCGCCGAAGTCGAAAGCCAAGCCAGCAGAAAGAAGGCAGCGGCAACCAAGAAGAAGGCCGGCAAGAAGCCTAGAGGTTTTGAGAGGAAAAAGCATGGGACAGAAAGTCCATCCTTACGGATTCCGGCTGGGAGTGAACAAGCCGTGGCGTTCGCGCTGGTTCTCGGAGCGCGACTATGACAAGCTCCTGGTCGAGGACGTGAAGCTGAAGGCGGAGCTGCGCGAGAAGCTGAAAGCGGCGGGCGTCAGCTCGGTCGAGATTGAGCGGCCGGGCAACAAGCTGCGCTTTCTGATCCGCACCGCGCGGCCGGGCATCGTGATCGGCCGCAAGGGCGCCGAGATCGAGAAGCTGAAGACCGAGCTCGGCAAGCGCACCAACCGCGACGTGTTCATCGACATCATCGAGGTGAACAAGCCGGAGCTGGACGCGCAACTGGTCTCGGAAAACATCGCGCTGCAACTGGAGAAGCGCGTCAGCTTCCGCCGAGCCATGAGAAAAAGTGTCGACTCGGCGCTGCGTTTCGGCTGCAAGGGAATCAAGGTGCGTGTTTCGGGCCGCCTGAACGGCAACGAGATCGCGCGCTCGGAGTGGTATTTGCAGGGGCGTTTGCCGCTGCACACGCTGCGCGCCGATATCGACTATGGGTTCACCGAAGCCCACACAACCTACGGAGTGATCGGCGTGAAGACGTGGATCTATCGCGGCGACATTTACGAGCAGAAGCGCCGCCAGACTCCGCCGGTGGGGAAGTCGGTGTTTTAGGTGCAGCTTCTAGCTCCTAGCCTCTAGCTTCTAGCTGGTTGGCAGGGAGCGGACGGCAACGGGAAGTTAGCTTGGGGCTAGTAGCTAGAAGCTAGTGGCTGTTTTTAGAGGGTTTCGTTATGTTGATGCCAAAGAAGGTGAAGTTCCGCAAGCAGCAGAAGGGCAAGCGCAGAGGCAAGGCCTGGCGCGGGTCAACGCTGTCTTTCGGAGAGTACGGGCTGAAGGTGATGGAGTGCGGTTACATCACCGACCGGCAGATCGAGGCCAGCCGTGTCGCCATGACGCGCTTTATGAAGCGCGGAGGCAAGATCTGGCTGCGGCTGTTTCCTGACAAGCCCATCACCAAGAAGCCGGCGGAAGTCCGCATGGGTTCGGGCAAGGGCGCGCTGGACCACTGGGTTGCGGTGGTACGGCCGGGCAAGATTCTTTTCGAGATGGAAGGCGTCTCCCCGGAGCTTGCACAGGAAGCGATGCGCCTGGCTTCGAACAAATTGCCGCTGAAGACGAAGTTTGTCATGCGGCCGGGCGCGGAGAAGACTGCGGTAAAGGCGGCGGAGTAGAAGTACAGCTTCTAGCTCCTAGCCTCTAGCTTTTTCGAGCTTGAACGCAGGGCGTGGGCAGAAGCGAGATGAAGCTAGAAGCTAGCAGCTAGAGGCTAGGAGCTGAGAAAAAGATGGAACTCGCAAAGATTCGCAATTTGGGCGGCGAGGAACTGGCGCACCAGGAGAAGGTTTCCGCGGAGCAGCTTTTCCGGCTGCGCTTCCAGGTATCGATGGGGCAGAACGATGGAGTGAAGAAGCTGCGCCAACTGCGCAAGGAAATTGCGCAGATCAAGACCGTGGCGCGCGAGCGCGAACTGGGCATTCACGGCGAAACCCGGGATGAAGAGCAGACGGCGCCGGCCGCGGAAGCTAAAACGGTGAAGGCTGAGGAGGCCGCACCGGCTGTGAAAACTAAGATCCGGAAGACGAAGAAAGCCGCGCCAGGCGCGGAGAAGAAGACACTGAAAGCGAAGGGAGCCCGCAAATGACGGCGACTCAAATGGATGTACAGGCGCCTGCGGCGGCGGGCGCGCGGCGCAACGAGAAGGTTGGTCATGTAGTTTCGACCAAGATGCAGAAGACTATCGTGGTCGCGGTGGAGATGCGCAAGCCGCATGCGAAGTACAAGCGGATCGTGCGCTCGACCAAGAAGTTCTATGCCCACGACGAGCAGAGTTCGGCGCGGCTGGGCGATGTGGTGCGCATCCGCGAGACGCGTCCCTTGAGCAAGCTGAAGCGGTGGTCGCTCGAGGAGATTGTGCGGCGGTCGTCGCTCGGACAAATCGAAGACGCCGTTTTGCCGGGCGAAGCCACGCCGGCGAAGACGTAAGGCGAGCAAGAGGAGAGTAAACCATGGCTGTGCAAATGAGAACGATGCTCGCGGTGGCCGACAACTCCGGTGCGCGCAAGCTGCAGGTGATTTTGCCCCTCGGCGGCGGATTGGGCGCAAATGCCGGGTTGGGCGATGTGGTGACCGCGGCGGTAAAGGAAGCTTCGCCCGACGGCACTGTGAAAAAGGGCAAGGTGGTGAAGGCGGTCATCGTGCGCACGCGCAAGGAGCACCGGCGGCGCGACGGTACGTATATCCGCTTCGATGAGAATGCAGCGGTAGTGATCGGGGACGATCACGAGCCGATCGGCACGCGCGTCTTCGGGCCGGTGGCCCGCGAACTACGCGAGAAGAAGTTTTTGAAGATTGTTTCCTTAGCTCCTGAGGTGGTTTAAAGGCAGGGATCAGGTTTCAGGGATCAGAATTTAACGAGTTTTGAAATTTCGGTTTTTTGACTGACCCCTGAATTTGGAGAAGAGATGGCGAGTTTGACAATTCATCGTAACGATACGGTCCAGGTGCTGACGGGTGCGGACCGGGGCAAGTCGGGCCGCGTGCTGCGCGTCTTCCCTGATAAAGGCACGGTGCTGGTGGAGCACGTGCGCGTGGTCAAGAAGACGGTTTCGAGCAAGACCAGGCAGCGGAGCAAGGGCGGCATCGCCGAGCAGGAATCGCCCATCAACGTGTCGAACGTGGTGCTGGTGTGCCCGAATTGCGGCCCCGCTCGCGTGGGATTCAGGGTCGAGGGCGAATCGCGTGTGCGGATCTGCAAGAAGTGCGGGTCGGAGCTGCCCACGAAGAAGTGAGAAAGACAGTGTTCAGTCATCAGTTGTCAGTTTGTTCGAGGTGGATCTGGCTTCTGGAATGAAATCGATCGGCTTTTTCTAAGCACTGATCACTGACTAATGGTTTTAGATCCTTCCGCAACGGTAAACGGGCCGCTGCCCAATCCGAGAGCCGGGAGAAAGAGAGCAGAGATATGGCGGCAAGGCTGAAAGAGAAGTATCACAAAGAGATCAAGCAGGCGCTCCAGAAGGAGTTGGGGCTGGAGAACGCAATGGCTGTTCCGCGCCTGGAGAAGATCGTGATCAACATGGGGCTGGGCGAGGCCACGCAGAACACCAAGCTGCTTGATCCGCTGGTGGCCGACCTGGCGCAGATCGCCGGGCAGAAGCCGATGACTACGAAGGCCAAGAAGTCGATTGCGGCCTTCAAGTTGCGTACCGGCATGTCGATTGGCGCCATGGTAACGCTGCGCTCCGACAAGGCGTACGAGTTTCTTGATCGCCTGATTTCGACGGCGCTTCCGCGGGTGCGCGACTTTCGCGGCGTGTCGACAAAGAGTTTCGATGGGCGCGGGAATTACACGCTGGGCCTGCGCGACCAACTGATCTTTCCAGAGATTGACTACGCGAAGGTGGAAAAGCTGAAGGGCATGAACATCACCATTGTGACCTCGGCGCGGGACGACAATCAGGCGCGCGCGCTGCTGAAGCACTTTGGCATGCCATTCCGGCAGGGGGCGTAGAAACAGCTTCTAGCTGCTAGCTTCGAGCCTCTAGCTTGATTGAGGTGGAACAGGCGACAGAGGCAAAACGAGATTGGTTTCGGTCGAGTGGATAAGAGATAGCTTGCCACGGACGAAGCTAAAAGCTAATAGCTAGAAGCTAGTAGCTGTTTTCAAGAGGTTTTATGGCAACCACTGCAAAAAGAGTTAAGGACGCGCGGAAGCCGAAGTTCAGCAGCCGCAAGCACAATCGCTGCCAGCTGTGTGGACGGCCGCGTGGTTTTCTGCGCAAGTTCGGCGTCTGCCGTTTGTGTTTCCGGGCGCTCGCGCTTAAAGGCGAGATTCCCGGCGTCAACAAGTCGAGCTGGTAGAAAGACAGGGATCAGGGGTCAGGTTTCAGGGGTCAGTTGTTCGTGCTTCGGCCAGCGACTGAGTTTGAACCAAACAGGTTTTTCTGAACCTTGAATCCTGAGACCTCGAGTAAACATTCTCGCTGGTTCCTGCCAAACGAGCGGCGGGCGAACGGGGGATGAAGGAGAAGGAATGAGTCTGACAGATCCAGTAGCAGATTTTCTGGCGCGCATTCGCAATGCGATCCGGGCGCGTCATCAGAAGCTGGATGTTCCCGCTTCGAAGCTGAAGACCGAGATTGCCCGCATTCTTAAAGAAGAGGGCTACATCTCGAATTACAAGACCCAGGAAGAGGACGGCAAACTGGTGCTCCGCGTGTATCTGAAATACGGCGGCACAGAAGCGGCCATCCGCGATCTGGCGCGCGTTTCGCGTCCCGGTTGCCGCGTGTATGTGGGCCGCGACGAGATCAAGCGCGTACAGGGCGGGTTGGGCATTGCGATTTTGACCACGCCCAAGGGCGTGATGACGGGCCGCCAGGCGCGCCGCGAGGGCGTGGGCGGAGAGTTGTTGTGCGAAGTGTGGTAAAAGCAGTTGTCAGAGAACAGAGATCAGAGATCAGTTTTGATTTCTTGATCGAACATCTTGCTGATCTCTGACCCCTGATCTCTGATCTCTGCTTTACCGGCTGCAGTGGAACGAAGGCGCGTTGCAACTGATCACTGAAAACTGATCACAACCAACTGCTTTTCGGGACTCGCAAGCCACGAAGGATTGAAGAATGTCGCGCATTGGAAAGAAGCCGATCCCGCTGCCAGCGGGCGTGAAATACAAAGTTGAAGGCAACACCGTGCTGGTCGAAGGCCCCAAGGGCAAGGTTACGGCGCTGATTGCAGAAGGCATCTCGCTGAAGACGGTCGATGGGCATCTCGAGGTGGAGCGCGCCAGTGAAGACAAGGCCGCGCTGCACGGACTGACCCGCGCACTGGTGAACAACGCGGTCGAGGGCGTGACCAAGGGCTGGAAGCGCGAGTTGGATATTGTCGGCATCGGCTACCGCGCCGAGTTGAAGGGCAAGGGAACGGTGGTGTTCACGCTGGGTTATTCGCATCCCATCGAGTTTCCGCTGCCCACGGGCATCGAGGTAGGTATCGATCCCAAGCAGACGCACTTGACCATCGCCGGCGTCGACCGGCAGAAGGTGGGCCAGGTGGCGGCCGACATGCGCTCGCTGCGCAAGCCGGACCCGTACAAGAACAAGGGCGTGCGCTATTCCGACGAGCGGTTGAAGAAGAAGGCCGGCAAGACGGGAGCGAAGTAAAACAGTTGTCAGAGAACAGAGATCAGAGATCAGTCAATCGGCGAGCGTCAGCAAGGCAACACTGATCTCTGACCCCTGATCTCTGATCTCTGAAAATCCGAACGGGACCGCGGGGCGGCTCCGCCGATAGGTGAGAGAAAACATGATAACGCAGAACAAGAGAAACTCGATCCGGCAGCGCATCCACGCACGAATCCGCGAAAAGCTCGCGGGTACGGCGGAGCGGCCGCGCCTGAACGTATACCGCTCGCTAAACCACATCTACGCGCAGGTGATTGACGACCAGAAGGGCGAGACGCTGATTTCGGCCTCGTCGATCAAACTGAAAACCGGCGGCAACGTGTCGGCGGCGAAAGAGATTGGCAAGGTGGTGGCGGAGAAAGCCGTCGCCAAGGGGATCAAGCAGGTGGTCTTCGATCGCGGAGGCTATCTATATCACGGCCGAGTCAAGGCGCTGGCTGACGCCGCGCGCGAAGCGGGGCTGGAATTCTAAAGGCAGCTACTAGCTGCTAGCTTCTAGCTGCTAGCTCGTCGGTAGTGAGGCGAGCGATTTTGGTTCAGCACGGAAAAGCTAGGGGCTAGGAGCTAGAAGCTAGAAGCTCAAAAGGACTGCAATGACGATGTTGACGAAGAAACTCGATGCCAACCAGTACAACTTGAAGGATCAGGTGGTGGCCATCAATCGCGTGACCAAGGTGGTGAAGGGCGGCAAGAACATGTCGTTTGCCGCACTGGTAGTGGTGGGCGACGCCGCTTCGGGCGTGGTGGGCTACGGCTCGGGCAAGGCCAAGGAAGTTCCCCAGGCCATCCGCAAGGGAATCGAGTCGGCCAAGAAGAACCTGGTTCGCGTGAACCTGACCGAGACCACGATTCCGCACCAGGTGCTGGGCCGCTACGGCTCCGGCCAGGTGCTGCTGAAACCGGCGCCGGAAGGCACGGGCGTGATTGCCGGCGGCGCGGTGCGCGCGGTGATGACCTCGGCGGGCGTACAGAATGTGTTGACCAAGAGCCTGGGCTCTCCCAACCCGCACAACGTGGTCAAGGCGACATTTGACGCGCTGGTGCAGTTGCGCGACAGGGCCGAGGTTGCGACGATGCGCGGCAAGACCGTGGAGGAGCTCTAAACCATGGCGGCTACGAAGAAGATTCGCATTCAGTATTACCGCTCGAAGAACTCCACGCCCGCCAAGCACAAAGCCGTTGTCAAGGGCCTGGGCTTTACGCGGCTCAATCAGATTGTCGAGCGCGAAGACACGGAGTCGGTGCGGGGAATGGTGAAGGCCGTTCCGCATTTGGTTCGCATCCTTGAGGACTAGCTCGACAACGAAAGGGCTAGCGGGGCCGTGCCCTTCCGTACACAGACCGGATAGTGTCGGTGAGCCGGGCAAAGGTTTGAATCCGGTGTACTAACCCGGGAACGGATATCGGCCGCATAAATCTGCAGCCGTTTTGGTTGCACTTGAACGCGAGTCGGGGATGGCTGGACGCTAAGTCCCCGGCGTTATAGCGAGGAGAATATGGCAAAGAATCTATCGAATTTGCGCGCACCGCGGAAGGCCAACACCGGGCGCAAGCGCGTGGGCCGGGGCATGGGATCCGGCATGGGCAAGACCTCAACCCGAGGGCACAAGGGCCAGGGTTCGCGCTCCGGCTTCAGCCTGATGCGCGGCTTTGAGGGCGGTCAGATGCCGTTGCACCGGCGGTTGCCCAAGCGCGGCTTTACCAACATTTTTCGCACCGAATACACCATTGTGAACCTGGAACGGATCGCCGGGCTTGGCGTTGCCGAGATCGGTCTCGATGACTACCTGAAGCTTGGGCTGTCCTCCAAAAAGAAGGCGCTGATCAAGATTCTCGGCTCCGGCGAGTTGAGCAATGCCGTGACGATTCACGCGCACAAGTTTTCAAAGTCGGCGGCAGAGAAGATTGAGAAGGCCGGTGGCAAGGCAGTGGTTGTGGGCGGCGAAGCGGCTCCGGCTGCGGCGTAAAAAGCAGGGGTCAGTTTTCAGGGCGCGGCTGTTTGACTTGCGCAAGGGTTTTCAACTGATCCCTGAAACCACCAGACCCCTGAAATCGTGAGACAGGCCGCAAGGGCAGAGTTTTCGGTTTTTCGGTAAACTAATGGAAAACCGGAAAACGCTCTGAAATGAACGGGCCAAGGATTTAAGTGGCGGCAGACGCCTGAAGCGGATAACACATTATGCTTGAGAAGTTTCTCAATATCTTTCGGATTCCCGACCTGCGCAAGCGGGTGCTGTTTATGCTGGGCATTCTGGCCGTGTACCGGCTGGGCGCGTGGATTCCGACGCCGGGCGTGAATACGGCCCAACTGGCACTGATGTTTAACCAGCAGAGCGGGTCCGCGCTGGGCCTGATGGACCTGTTCAGCGGCGGCACGCTGCGCCGCATGACCATCTTCGCGCTGGGCATCATGCCGTACATCACCGCGTCGATTATCTTCCAGCTTCTCACCGTGGTCTACGAGCCGCTTGCGCGCATCCAGAAGGAAGGCGAGCTGGGCCGGCGCAAGATTACGCAGTGGACGCGCTACGTGACCGTCGTTCTCGGCGCGCTGCAGTCTATCGGCATTGCGGCCATTCTCACCAAGCAGGGACTGGTGCTGCATCCGGGCCCCGGCTTCATCCTGTTAACTGTGCTCACGCTCACCACGGGCACGGCCTTCATTATGTGGCTGGGCGAACAGATCACTGATCGCGGCATCGGTAACGGCATGAGCCTGCTTATCTTCGCCGGGATTGTGGCCGGCCTGCCGCGCGGAGTGGGCGACCTCATCCAGAAGGTCCAGACCGGCGCATGGGGATCGATGACTTTCCTCGTGGTCCTGTTGCTGGTAGCGGGCATGGCGATGGTGGTGGCCTTCATCGTCTTTGTCGAACGTAGCGAGCGGCGCATTCCCATCCAAAGCGCACGGCGCATCGTGGGCCGGCGCATGATGGGCGGCCAGTCGAGCCACCTGCCTTTGAAGGTGAACTCCGGCGGCGTGATGCCAATTATCTTCGCCAGCTCGATTCTCTCGGCTCCCTTGCTCTTCGGCCAGGTGGAATGGGTGCAGAACAGCCGATTCCTGCAGCCCATCATGCAGGCGCTGGCACCGGGCTACCCGTGGTACGAGTTCCTCGACATGCTGGCCATCATTTTCTTCGCCTATTTCTACGTGTCGATTGTGATGCGGCCAGACGATATTGCCGACAACTTCCGCAAGTCGGGGTCCTTCATTCCCGGAATCCGGCCCGGCAAGCGCACGTCTGACTTTATCAACGACATTCTCACGCGCATCACGCTGGTGGGTGCGCTTTACCTGATTATTGTGCAGATGGTGCCCACCTTTCTTATCTCGGGCATCCGTTTTGACAAGATATGGCTGGTCGGGAGGTTTTTCGAGAATCTTCCAAACTGGATGATTCACGGAATGAACGTGAACTTCTACTTTGGCGGCACCTCGCTGCTCATTGTGGTGGGTGTTGCCATGGATACCGTCAACCAGATCGAATCGCAGCTGATCATGCGTCACTATGACGGCTTTTCTCCGCGCTCCGGTCGCATCCGCGGAAGGAAAACCTGGTAATGTCTTCATCTGCGTTTTCACTAGAAAATGGCCGGGCGACGGAATCGAACACCGTTCCCGGCCCGATTCTTTTGTTGGGAGCGCCGGGAGTGGGCAAAGGAACCCAAGCCAAGGTGCTCGTCAAGCTGTGGGGCATCCCGCAGATTTCAACCGGCGATCTGCTGCGCTGCAATGTTGCCCAGGGAACTCCGCTGGGAAAAACAGCCAAAGAGATCATGGGGCGCGGAGATCTCGTGCCCGATTCGCTGGTCAACGAAATGGTGGCGGCCCGACTGCTGGAGCCCGACACCGCTCGGGGATACATTCTCGACGGCTTTCCGCGCACACTGGGGCAAGCCAATTGGCTCGACGACCGCTTGGCAGCGCAAATCGAGTCGCTGCCGGTAGTTGCCGTCGACATCCAAGTGAACTATAATGAGTTATTGCGCCGGATTACCGGGCGCCGGAATTGCCCTGTCTGCCAGACCATTTACAACGTTTATATGAATCCGCCCAAAACGGATGGATTCTGCGATGTAGAAGGCGCAGCGCTGACCCAGCGAGCCGATGACACGGATGAGGTTTACAAGGAGCGCATGCGCGCTTACACGACCCTCACCGCGCCTGTCGTCGATCACTACCGGGAACTGGGACGATTCGCGGAAGTGGATGGGGACCGGCCGATTGCAGCAGTAACGGCTGGAATTGTCGCCGCCGTCGAGCGGTTACGCAATGTGGCGTAACCAGGCGATGGGCGTGTTTGTGCGTTTGAGATGCAAGTTGTCAGTGGTCAGCAATCAGTTTGTGAGTTGCACGTTGCGCAATTGACATTCAACCACTCTGAACTCTGAAGCGGCGACTTGGATCGATCGGGGCCAGAATCAGCGGATGCAGCCTGTTTGACGACTGACCACTGACCACTGATCACTGTGAGCTGTTTTGTGGCCGTCGTACTGAAGTCGTCGAAAGAGATCGAGAAGATGCATCGGGCGGGACAGGTTGTCCACGAGGTGCTGGAACTGGTGCGCAGGCATGTAAAGCCGGGCGCCACGACCTACGATCTCGAGAAAGCGGCCGAGGCGCGGCTCGCCGAATTGGGCGTGAAGGCCGCCTTTAAGGGCTACCACGGGTTTCCGTGCGTTCTTTGCACCTCAGTCAACAGCGAGGTGGTGCACGGGATTCCTTCTCCGAAGCGGGTGCTTAGAGAAGGGGACATTGTTTCGGTGGACTTTGGCGTGGTAGTGGACGGCTATTACGGCGATGCGGCCATTACTGTGCCGGTGGGCGCCATTGACGCGAAGGCGGCGCGGCTGCTCAAGGCTACTGAGGCGTCGCTGCGGGCAGGCATTGCGGCGGTTCGGCCGGGGGCGACGCTGGGCGATGTGGGCGCCGCGGTGCAGGGAGTGGTCGAGGGCGAAGGGTTCTCGGTGGTGCGGGATTTTGTGGGCCACGGTATCGGCTTGCACATGCACGAGGATCCGCAAGTGCCGAACTTTGGCGAAGCCGGCCAGGGCATGAAGCTGAAGGCAGGCATGGTGATCGCGATCGAGCCCATGGTGAATGCCGGCAAGCCCGATGTGAAAGTACTGGACGATGGTTGGACCGCTGTTTCTACCGATGGAAGTATGAGCGCCCATTTTGAGCACACGGTTGCGGTGACTGCGGACGGCGCGAGAGTTTTGACGGAGTAAGATAGCTCGGGGCCTGTAGCTGGCAGCTATCGGCTGCAGGCTTGGAATTGGAGCCGGGCATTTTGCTCGGTGCAACAGCCGGGAGCGCGAGAGCGGAGCCCGGCAGAAGTGGACACAGATTGTCGAAAGAAGATGCGATTGAGGTAATGGCAACGGTGATTGAGACGTTGCCCAACGCCATGTTCAAGGTCAAGCTCGAGAACAATCACGAGGTGTTGACCCATGTTTCGGGGAGGATGCGCAAGAATTTCATTCGCATTTTACCCGGCGACCGCGTGGCGGTGGAACTGAGTCCGTACGACCTGAATCGCGGGCGGATTGTGTACAGGTACAAATAGGTTTCAGGTGTCAGTTTGATCGCGTTTGAGAAGCGGCAGGGCTTGGCGGAAGGAACTGAGATCTGACGGCTGAAAGCTGGTTTTTCGGAGATTTTTCCCGCGCCTTGATTGATTGCGCGGAGAAGGGCAACAGTGATGAAGGTTCGGGCATCGGTGAAGAAGATTTGCGTCAAGTGCAAGGTGATTACGCGCCGCGGTGTGGTGCGTGTGATCTGCGAGAACGCAAAGCACAAACAGCGCCAGGGATAGGATGCTGGCGTACGAAGGAAGCTTCCGAGAAAGGGGTCAGGTTTCAGGGATCGGTAAATAGCGGCCTGCATGGGCACAATGTGCTGATCCCTGACCACTGACATCTGAGCAGAGGCTAGTTAGCTGGAGTCAAGGCTTGCGATGAACCTCTGGAAGTATTCCGCATAACCCGTGCGAGCCGGTTGAGGCCGGAGGCACACAAACTGAAGCAGCAAAGGAATCCAAATGGCACGTATAGCAGGCGTCGATCTTCCCCGCAACAAGCAGGCAAGGATCGCGCTCACTTACATCTTCGGGATCGGCCAGCCCCGCGCGCGCAAGATTCTGGACAAGGCGAACGTTGACGCCTTCAAGAAGATCCAGGATCTGGGCGAGGACGAGGTCAACCGCATCCGTCAGGTGATTGAGGACGAAGGAGACGTTGAGGGCGACCTGCGCAAAGACGTCTCGATGCACATCAAGCGCCTCATCGACATCCAGAGCTATCGCGGGACGCGGCACCGGCGCTCGTTGCCCGTGCGCGGCCAGCGCACCCACACCAACGCCCGCACTCGCAAGGGCCCGCGCAAGGGCACGATTGCCGGCAAGAAGAAAGCGGTGGCGAAGACCTAATGGCGAAACCAGAGCAGAAGGCCGACTCCGGCAAAAAGGGCAAGACCAAGAAGTTCAAGAAGCGCGAGCGCAAGAATGTGCCATTCGGCATTGCGTACGTTCAAGCCTCGTTCAACAACACCATCGTCACTATCACGGACCAGATGGGCAACACGCTGAGCTGGAAGAGCTCGGGTTCGCTGGGGTTCCGCGGGTCGCGCAAGGGCACGCCCTTCGCGGCGCAGCAGGCGGCGACGAACGCTGCCGGCATGGCGCGCGATCACGGCGTGCGCGCGGTCGAGGTGCGGGTTTCAGGACCAGGATCGGGCCGCGAGTCGGCCATCCGGGCTTTGGCAGCAGCCGGCATTGATGTGCGCACCATCCGCGACGTGACGCCAGTGCCGCACAACGGCTGCAGGCCGCCGAAGCGGCGCAGAGTGTAAGAACAGGGATCATGGAACATGGATCAGGGATCAGTTACGGCATCGGACATTCAACTGATTCAACCGACTCCAATTCCAGGTCCTGACATCGGGAACGGGATTATCGCTAAGGGACAATCAAACACGGCTTGAGCGAGCACGCTTGAACTGATCCCTGACCCCTGATCCCTGACCCCTAACCCGGGCCGGGACGAAGTCCGCCGCGTGGACGTAAACCGGCCGTCATCCGAAGTCAGGAGAAGAAATGGCACGTTATACCGGAGCAGTTTGCCGCCTTTGCAGACGCGAAGGCACCAAGTTATTTTTGAAGGGCACCAAATGCACCTCGGACCGCTGCACGCTGGAGAAGCGTAACTTTCCGCCGGGGCAGCACGGCAAGGACCGCAAGGCCAAGATCGTGGGCTACGGCCTGCAGCTGCACGAAAAGCAGAAGGCCAAGCGTATGTACTTCACGCTCGAGGGGCAATTCCGCGAATACTACGAGAAAGCCAACCGCGCCACCGGCGTGACCGGCGAGCTGCTCATCCAGCAACTGGAGCGGCGCCTGGACAATGTGGCGTTCCGGCTGGGCTTCGCTATCTCGCGCCGCCAGGCCCGGCAGGTGGTTCGCCACGGGCATGTTACGGTGAACGGCCGCAAGGTCAATATCCCCTCTTACCAGTTGAGCGTGGGCGATGAGATCGCCATCCGCGAGAGCGCCAAAAAATTGCTGATCGTGGAACAGGCCGCGCAGTTCGCCGCGCAAAACCCCGTTCCCACATGGCTGGAAGCCAACTTTGAGAACCTGTCGGGGCGCATACTTCATCTGCCCAAGCGCGTTGACGTCAACCTGCCGATCAACGAGCAGTTGATCGTCGAACTGTACTCTAAATAAGTAATCAGCGGGCAGTTGTCAGTGATCGGTTTAATGGTGCCGATCACTGGCAGAATCAGGTCGGGCCGGCTACGGGTTTGAAGGCCGGAATGTAACGGTGCAAGCAATGCAGTGATCGGATTTCAGTGCTTAGTTGTCAGCGCCAGTTGTGGCGAAGTGTAACTGACCACTGATCACCGATCACTGACAACTCAAAAAAAGGAGCACTTGCGCGGCCGCCGCAAAATGCATCGCGACGTACATGCCGCGCGGGAAACGAGAGACAAATATGTTGTGGACAGGATTTCAGAAACCGAAGCGCCTTGCAGTCGATACCGAGACGCTTACCGACACCTTCGGAAAGTTCAGCGCCCAGCCATTTGAGCGAGGCTTTGGCACCACCATCGGCAACGCCTTGCGGCGCACGCTGCTCAGCTCTATCGAGGGCGCGGCGGTCACCGCGGTTCGCATTGAGGGCGTACTGCACGAGTTCCAATCCATCACCGGCGTGGTCGAAGACGCGACCGACATCATCCTGAATCTGAAGCAGGTTCCGTTCAAGCTCGCGGGCGAAGGCCCCAAGGCGTTGTATCTGCGCGCCGACCAGCCTGGTGCGGTCACCAGCGGCATGATCGAGGCCGACGGCGACGTGGAAATTCTCGACAAAAACGTCTATCTGGCCACGCTTTCAGAAGGCGGCAAACTCGATATGGAGATGCGCCTCAAGCGCGGCCGCGGTTATATTGCCGCCGACAAGAATTTTGACGCGGACCTCGGGCTCGGCTTCATTCCCGTGGATTCGGTCCACTCGCCGGTACGCCGCGTGAACTACGCGGTCGACGCCGCCCGCCTGGGACAGATCACCGACTACGACAAGCTGACGATGGAAGTGTGGACCAATGGAGCCGTGCTGCCTGCCGACGCGGTCGGCCTGGCCGCCAAGCTGCTCAAGGACCACATGAACATCTTCATCAACTTTGAAGAGGAGATCGAAACCGAAGCGCGCGGCGAAGAAGGCCGCATCCTCTTCCCCAACGACAACCTCAACCGCAGCGTGGAAGAGCTGGAGCTGTCGGTGCGCAGCTACAACTGCCTGAAGAACGCCAACATCCAGACCATCAGCGAGCTGGTGCAGAAGACCGAAGCCGAGATGCTGAAGACCAAGAACTTCGGCCGCAAGAGCCTGAACGAGATCAAGGAGATTCTGGCGCAGATGGGTCTGTCGCTGGGCATGAAGATCGACGCCAGCGGCAACGCGGTGCCCGGACCCACCAGCATTCTGCCGCAAGCAGCTCTGGCCGCGGGATACGGCCAGTACGACGACGAAGACGAACCGCTCGACTCGGTGGATTTGCAGTTGCCGACCGAGACGGAAAACTTTTAGAGGCAGGGAACAGGGAACAGGGATCAGGGAAGAGCCATTTGCTGAACCCTGATACCTGACACCTGGAAAGAGAGTTTTTCACCATGCGCCATCGCAATGCAGGATTCAAGCTCGGACGCAATACCAGTCATCGCCGCGCGCTCTTGCGCAACCTGGTCACGTCCGTGATCGTGGAAGATCGCGTGGAGACCACCTTGGCCAAGGCCAAGGCTGTCCGCCCGCACGTCGAAAAGATGATCACCCTGGGCAAGAAAGGCGATCTGCACGCGCGCCGTCAGGCGCTCGGCTTCCTCCAAACCGATACGGCCGTCAAGCGGCTGTTTGACGTTGTGGCTCCGCGCTACGGTGATCGCAACGGTGGCTATCTACGCATCGTGCGCACCGGCTTCCAGCAGGGCGACGGCGCCGAGAAGGCGTTCATCGAGCTACTTGGCGCCGAAAAGCAACTTGAGGTCAAGCGCCAGAAGAGGGCCGACATCAAGGCCAAGAAGCGGGCTGAGCTGGAGAAACAGCTCGAAGAACAGAAAAAGGAAGAAGGAGCCGAGGGCGGCGAACAAGCTGCCTAAGGGCAGCGGCTTGCGCGCCCTTCGCTCTGCTCGAAAAAAATCACGCGGGCATATCCCATCGGGATGTGCTCGCGGTTATTTTTTGGGGTGAGAGGTGAAAGGCGATTCAGTCCTGTGCTATAGTGGTTTTCACTACCCCCTTGACTGTGGTTGTTCCGTTCTACGCGAAGCTTGCGCTTGAGCGCAGCCGTTGTGGAACCAGAAGAAAGACTGTTCTTGACCTGCAAGCCATGGCGCAGAACAAGCGGTGAATCGATAACGCCCACCGCGACTCCGCCGGCCGCTTGATGCTCAAATTCCTTCAGCTCTGCTGCGAATTGATCACTTCCACCTTGGGAGGTGGCGGCTTGAGCGCTGAGTTGTTGGGCCATCAAAGTTTCATTTCTACAAAAACCTCTTCATTCCTGGCACAGATGGGGCGGGAAGAAACAGCCGTGTTCCAAGAGCAGGCGCCTGCGCGCACCGCCTGGAAAGGGGTGAGTTCCTGGTCGCGCTCAGCGACAAAGCGCCTCTTCGACTGCGCGTGTGTTCTTCTGGCGCTGCCTGTGCTGCTTCCGCCCATGTTGGCGATCGCCGCGGCCGTGCGCCTCACGTCGCCAGGTCCGGTGCTGTTCCGGCAGAAGCGTATGGGCCGTTACGGCCGGGCCTTCACCATACTCAAGTTCCGTACTCTCATCCACGCTGCCGAAATGGTGCACGATCCGAATGCCGCGACCCACCATCGGTGTCATACGCCCATCGGACGTTTCCTGCGCCGTTGGAAGCTGGATGAGCTGCCCCAGCTTGCCAATGTATTGGGCGGGCAAATGAGCCTGGTCGGTCCCCGCCCCAAACTGCCGGAATATGTAACCCTCGCACTGCCTTGCCGCCCGGGAGTCACCGGCATGGCGACAATTGTCTTTGCCTGCGAGGAGAGAATTCTTGCTCGCGTGGCCAAAGAGCATTTAGAAGCGTACATTCACGCAGTGGTGTTGCCCGCCAAGCGGCAACTGGATGCAGAGTACATGGCCCGCGCGACCTTCCTGTCCGATCTCCGCCTCCTCGTCAACACGCTTCTCCGCCGCTGGGATACCGCTGCCCTCAAAGAGATCTGCGGCTTGCCGGAATTTGCAACGGGACGCGAGAGGACTGCATCGCGAGCGTTCCCTTGTGCGCCTGCCATCGCATGCAGGCCATAGCGCCGAGCGCGGGCCGGCCCGTCGCAGTCGAACAAGCCACGGCTTTCTAATGCGCGAACGTTTTGGATGAAACCGAGCATGGGAGCCAGGCATTTACAGCAAGCTTTTCATTCGAATTGTTCGCTGGGATAAGGCAATGCCTATCGAATCCTGGGAACCAGCAACTGGGGCCGGAACAGGCGCATAAATACGTAGGCGATCAGCTGCATAACGAGCGCGCCGCAGCAATCCAGCAGCACGTCCCAGGGCGAGCCGGTGCGGTTGGGCAGGAAGGTCTGGTGCCACTCGTCCCAACTGGCCACCAGCGCCGTGCCCGTCAACCCGAGCAGCACGTCCGCCGAAAAGCGGAAGCCTGGAAGGCTCATCCACCACGCGCGCAACCATGCCAGCCCGAGCGCTCCATAGCCGAGAAAATGGCCCGACTTGCGGATGCAGAGGTGGATGAAGTCCCAGGTATTATCGCTAAGGTGCCCGAAGATCGACTGCACGAGCCAGCGCAGGGGATGTGTGGTGCGGTCCGTGCCGAAATACGCTGTCGACTCCATCACGACGAGCGCAATACCCACGGCCACGGGCAGCCACGCGCTGATCCAGAACCGGGGTCCCCGCGGACGGGTCTTGGTCCGCGGGGTGGAGAGTCTGGTTCCCCGCGGACAGGTCTCCGTCGGCGGGGTGGAGAGCCTGAGGCCGCGCGGGCTATTCGACATGATAGTTTGGCGCTTCGCGGGTGATGATCACATCGTGCACGTGACTCTCACGCAATCCGGCGCCGGAGATGCGCACAAACTTTGCTTTCTCCCGCAGTTCCGGGATGCTGCCGCAGCCCAGATAGCCCATGCCGGAGCGCAATCCGCCCACTAGTTGGAAGACCATGGCCTCCAGCGGTCCGCGGTAGGGCACGCGTCCCTCAATGCCCTCGGGAACAAACTTGGCCAGGCGATTTTCATTGGCGCGTTCGCGCTGCACCACGTCTGTCGGCCCGTTATCTTGCGCGACCATGTCAGACGAGCCCTGGAAGTAGCGTTCGCCCGAGCCCTGGCTCATGGCCGTCAGCGAGCCCATGCCGCGATAGCTCTTGAAGCTGCGTCCCTGATAGAGAATCGTCTCGCCGGGGCTCTCATCCACGCCGGCAAACAGCGAGCCTATCATCACCGAGCTGGCGCCGGCGGCGATCGCCTTTGTGATTTCGCCGGAGTACTTGATGCCGCCATCGGCAATCACGGGAATCCCGTGCTTGCTCGCAGCGCGATAGGCCTCTGCAATGGCCGTGATCTGCGGCATGCCTGCGCCGGTGACCATGCGCGTGGTGCAAATCGATCCCGGTCCAATGCCCACCTTGACGGCATCGGCGCCAGCGTCGATCAGCGCCATTGCGCCCTCGTAGGTGGCCACGTTGCCCGCCAGCACCGGGACGCCTGGGAAGTGTTTTTTCACCTCGCGCACCGCATCCAGCACGCGCGAAGAATGCCCGTGCGCCGAATCGATAGCCAGCGTGTCAGCGCGGTTGCGTATAAGCTCCGCCGCGCGCTCGAGAAAATCGCCCGTTGCCCCAATCGCTCCGCCCACGCGCAAGCGGCCCTGATCGTCTTTGCTGGCGTTGGGATACTTCAGTTTCTTCTGGATGTCTTTGACGGTGATCAGGCCCATCAACTCGTATTGATCGTTCACCACCAGCAACTTTTCCACGCGGTGCTTGTGCAGGATCAACTCGGCTTGTTCCAGCGTGGTTCCAACAGGCACGGTGATCAAATTTTCCTTGGTCATCACGTCGCCCACGGGAATATCGGTGCGCGTTTCAAAGCGCAAATCACGGTTGGTCAGAATGCCGACGAGCCGCTTGCCCTGCGTCACTGGCACGCCGGAGATGCGATAGCGGCGCATCACATCGAGCGCGTCGCCGATCATCTTCTCAGGGCCGATGGTCACCGGATCGACGATCATGCCGCTCTCCGACCGTTTCACTTTGTCGATCTCGCCAGCCTGTTCGGCGATAGAGAGATTGCGGTGCACTATGCCGATGCCGCCCTGTTGCGCCATGGCGATGGCCATGCGCGATTCTGTCACCGTGTCCATGGCAGAGGAGATGAGCGGCGCGTTCAGCGTAATCGCGCGCGTCAGTTGCGTTTGCGTGCTTACATGCGCGGGCACTACCTCGCTATAGGCGGGCACCAGCAGCACATCGTCGAAGGTAAGAGCTTCAGGTAAGGTTTCAGGCAGCATAATGTGTGGAGGCTCCTGGGCGGATCGGGAATCCAGACTGGCAGGAGCTTCCCCTTATTGTAACGGAGCGGTCCGGTGCGACTGGCTGCATTGTCACATGGCGGAACGCGTGGCGCGCGGAAGCGCTTTAAGTGTCTGCAAATGCTGGCTCAGGCGGTGCACGGAGCCGGCCAAATGTTCGCTCAAGTGGTTGCACCTGCCCCGCGAACGTTCGCTCGGGAGGGTGCGATTCTTCGAGACAAATACCGAGAATAGTTGCGAACAATTAGCGGTTAGAACCGAGAAAAGTTATGAATAAGAGGGAGTGGCACCGAGGAATTTCCCGAAAGTGACTCCAAACAGGGCTTAGCGGCCCTAAAACGCACACTTTTGCTACATTTTTCGCATGTTATCGCGCGTTATTGCTGTCTGTAGAGGCTGCGAAAAACTCCGAGATCTGGGTCTGACGCGGCGGAGCCTGAATCCGATCATCGCCTGCAGGAGCAGGAGGGCGTGCGATTGCGGGTGGTGGCGCAGGCTGTTTTGCCAACCCAGGTCTCAGACGATGCAATGGAGTGCTCTCGCTCCGTCAACTACGGCGGCAGTCACAACATGGCGTTCGAAAGTGGCCAGTTTGCAAGCGTTGCGATACCGCTAGTGTGGTGAACCCGGAGTTCGTAGCATAAGTCGGAGGGCCTAAATGCAGGTCCTTCGACTCCGTTTGGCATAAAGACCGGCCAAACGTCGCTCAGGATGACAACACAGCGCTCAGGATGACAGCACAATTATGATGCGAACTTTAGAAGCAGAACACTAGCCTGCATTTCTCACAACAACCAAGCGAAACGAAAAAATCCGGTTTCGAAACAACGGATTCAGGCCGACAGTGGAAATGTGTGGGTCAGGAGACCCACACCACAGCCGGCCAGGAGGCCGGCGCTACACTTTCGCGCATCCTGTGAGAAATGTGGGCTAGCTTTTCAGCACCTGGTCGATGGTATCGATGTCGACTAATCCGTTGCAGCCGTAGATCGCGGGAAGCACGCGGGCGGGAGGGTAAGTGCGCCGGAATTCCGCGACTTTTCTCCGTGCCGGCAGCGGTAGGCGGGCAGATACATGCGGCCTAAGAGGGGATGGCGTCCCCAGGCGCCGGATAACTTATCGGCGCGCTCCTCAGTGACCAGAAAATCGTGGCGCAGCGTGGCAGCGACTTCGGGCTGCGGGCGCTGCCTCGCCCCAGGTCAGATAGGACGACTGGTTCTTGGCGTCGTCCTGCAAGCAGGGCCAGGAGCACGCCGATCTGCAGGTCTTCGTCGGGCAACTGTTCAACTTCAGTGACGCCGTGCGCGATGAGAATGGCGTTGTTGGCGATGCCCTCAAAGAGCGTGGCGGCGCGCGTGTTCATGGTGAGGACGGTGGCCTCGAAGCCGGCCTTGCCGCGGACATAGAGGTCCTGCAGGTAGGCGAAGGTGGTGACGTGGCCGGGAACGACCTCGTGGCTGACGAGCTGCTCAAACTCGGGATAGGACATTTGCAGCGAAGCATTGATTTCGTAGCTGGCTTCGTATTGCGGAGAGCCGTCGGCATTGCGCGCGCGCCCGATGTAGTTCATCGAGCCGGAGAACCAGGCGTCTTTGATGGGCAGAAAGCCGATGTTGGCGCGCGGCACGCGCGCAAGTCCGTGAGGAAGATAGGGCAGCAGATTCTTTGCGCTGAGATTGTCGAAATGGGCGATTACGGCCGCGCCCAGGGCGCGCACCGAGGCCATGGGAACGGTGTGGATCCCGGCGCCAGGCATCGACGGCGTCGAGCAGTCCGGCGGCATTGGAGGAATGGAAGCCGGCACGGCCGAGCAATTCGGCCACGCGCTCGCGCTTGGCTTGCGGGCTTGGAGGGTTCGGGCGGCTTGGCGGTGGACGCTTCGACCGCGCGGGCGTAAGGCACCGGATCGCCCTTGCCGAGGACTTCCATGGCGAGGTCCCACATGGTCTCAAGAGAAACGGCGAGGCCGGTGAGATAGGCTTGGCGCAGGCCGGCATTGCTTTGCGGCTTCAGAGCGGACTCCGGCGATGGCTTCGGGAAGATCGACCGCGCGCAGGTACTCTTCGACCGCCTCGCGATCGACACTCTTGCCCGGTGACGCCGCCGGATTGGCGCAGCGCGTCGGCGGCCGGATGCGTGTAGGCGGCGGGCAGCGGCTCATCGGAGAACCATGAGTCGGCGATGAAGCGCCCCGTGCCGGAGGGACACATGACGTCGCCGCCCCAAAGCGTGTCAATGCCGAGCACTGCGTCGGCGATGTATTTACCTGCTTGATCCATCAGACCTCCTTTTCCTTCTTGAGTGAACGGAACCAGACATAGATGCAAAGACCGAGCAAACAGCAGCGCGGAGACGATCTGCGAGACGGGATCGTTCGCAGTAGAACGGCGTGGCGATGAGATCCTCGCGGAATGCCAGGGAAGAGGCGCAGGGACGCGCCGAGAACGCCGCCGAGCGCGCCGCCGGCCATGAGTCCGGAGGCAAGGATGACGCCGCGCTCGCGAATCCCGCGGCCGTGCTCGCCGCCGGTTTTTTCCGCGCGCTTGTTAACAAGATGCGAGAGGACGCCGCCAGCAAGAATGGGCGAGGTGAGGTTCGAGCGGCAGGTAAATTCCCAGGGCGAAGACCATGGAGGACTTGCCGAGCATCTCCAGTATCAGTGTTATGATGGCGCCGATGCCGAAGAGCAGATAGGCGACCGGCTGGCGGCTCATGAATCCCACGACGAGGGCCTTCATGATGGAGGCCTGCGGCGCGGCAAGAACCTGCCGCGCGTCGCCAGGCGCGGCCTCTCCGAACTGGAAGGTGTGGGCCAGCATGACGATGGTGAGGCCGGCGGTGATGGCCGCCGCGACGACGCCGAGAAATTTGACTTTCTGCTGCGCGGCGGGCGTGGAGCCGAGCCAGTAACCGATCTTGAGGTCGGTGATGAACTGGCCCGATGACGCAGAGAGCGGTGCAGACCATGCCCGCAATCGCCATCACGAAGAACATGCCGGTTGTCGCCGGAGAGACCGAAGTTGCAACAGCACCACGGCGGAGATGATGACGGTGAGCATGGTCATGCCGGAGGCGGGATTGTTGGCCGTGGTGGCGATGGCGTTGGCGGCCACCGAAGTGAAGAAGAATGCGAAGATGAGCGTGAGGATCAGGCCGAGGATCAGGACGGTCCAGGAGACCTGCAGGCGGCCGAAGAAGATGGCCACGCAGAGCGCGCCGGCCACGACGCCGAGAAGGATGGAGAGGATGGGGATGTCGCGATCGGTGCGCTCCGGTGTGCGCGGCTTCGCCGTAACGGAAGGCGTGCAGTGCGATGCCGAAGGAGCCGGCAACGATGCGCAGCGATTTGAGGATGCCGACGATTCCCGCGGTGGCGATGGCGCCTACGCCGATGAAGCGCACGTAGTTGCGATAGATTTCGACCGCGGTCATTTTGGAGATGGGAATGACGGCGGGATAGACGGCCACGTCAATGTGACTGCCAATGAACCAGATGAGCGGCACCAGAACAAAGCTGGTCATGATGCTGCCGGCGCAGAAGATCATTGCGCTGCGCAGGCCCATAACGTAGCCAAGGCCGAGGATGAAGCCGATGGCGTCGAAGCTGAAGACCATGCGGCCGCGATCGGCAAGTGTTGCGCATGAGCGGCACGAACTGAAAGTCGAGATATTCCTTCCAGACGTGAAAGGTGGTGACGAAGAAGTCGTAGATACCGGCGATGGCGGTGGCCTGCAAGGAGCAGCTTGGCCTGCGAGCCGCCCTTTTCTCCGGTGACCAGCACCTCGGTGATGGCCGTCGCCTCGGGGAAAGGGAACTGGCCGTGCATCTCGCGGACGAAGTAGCGGCGCAGCGGAATGAGGAAGAGCACGCCGAGACAGCCGCCGGCAAGGCAGATGAAGATGGTCTGCGACGGGGTGAGGATCGAGGTGCAGAGTGTAGAGCGCGGGAAGAGTGAAGATGGCGCCGGCCACTACGCTGCCCGACGCGCCGCCAATGCCGATGATGATGACATTCTCAAGCAGGCTGGAGCGGCGCTTGAACATGCGCGCCAGACCGATGGCGAGGATGGAGATGGGAATGGCGGCTTCCATTCCCTGGCCGACCTTAAGCCCAGAGTAGGCCGAGGCGACGGTGAAGACGACGCAGAACAAGACACCCCAGAAGATCGCGCGCAGCGTCAGCTCCGGCGGCTTGGATTGCGCGGGGACGATGGGTTCGTAGGACTCGCCGGGCTTCAACGGAAGGTAGGCGTTTTCAGGCAGAGAGGTTTTGGTTTCAGTTTCGAGCAAGGACGAACCCCTTTACGGCGGTGCTTCTGGACCCTGCGAATCAGGCATCCGGGCTGCCGCCAAACCTCACGGGTGCAGGATCATGCGCGGCGGATGCGTGGCTCGGAAGGAACCACGCAGGTTACCACCCCGAGGAAGCCAAAGCAAGTGCGAAGAGTGGGCTGTCTGGGTGAGGGTGACAGCGGGAGATTGAGGTATTTGGTATCCCAGGTCTGAAAATCCAGACCTGGGGCACCCAAAATTGTACAAATGCATGCGGTCAGAGACTTAGGTGCTACGGGTTTGTTTGCGCGGGCTGGTACTCGGCCACGCCTAATTGCCAGAACAGAAATGCCAACTCGTCAGCCAGCAGCTCATCGTTTTGCGTTTTGGTCGAGCCGAGCCCGTGTCCCGCGTCGTAATCGACGCGCAGCAGCACAGGCTTGCCGCTATTTGTCGATGCCTGCAAGCGGGCAGTCATCTTGGCCGCTTCCCAAGGCGCCACGCGAGGATCGTTGGCTCCCGTGGTGAGCAGCACTGCAGGATAGGGTGTATTCGGCTTCACGTGCTGGTAGGCATCCATTGCGTAAAGAGCTTTGAAGCCGTCCGGATCCTTGACGGTGCCAAACTCGGGAATGTTTGCCGGGCCGCTGGCCATGAGCTCGGAGCGCAGAGTGTCGGAATCGCCCACACGGATCATGGCCGCGCCGAAGAGGTCAGGGCGCTGGGTAATGGCGCCGCCGATCGTGATTCCGCCGGCGCTGGCGCCTTCGCCCGCCAGGTGAGCTGGTGAAGTGTATTTGTGCTCGATAAGGTAATTGGCCCCGGCCAGCATATCGTCAATCGTGTGCTGCTTGGTCAGCTTCTTCCCGGCGAGGTGCCAATCGTCGCCATACTCGCCGCCGCCGCGCACATGAGCCACAGCGAAGACTCCGCCGTGCTCAAAGAATGCCAGCAGCGTGGGACGGAACACGGGATCGATCGTGATTCCGTAGGCTCCGTAACCTTCAAGCCACGTGGGATGCGATCCATCCATTGCCATCCCGCGCTTGTGAACGATCGAGAGCGGCACCATTGTGCCGTCCGCGCTCTTTGCCTTTACCTCTTCCGATTCGATCCCGGAATAGTCCACGGGAGATGGCGCTACCAGGCCCGTGTCGGCGAGCTTTCCGGAGCCGGCATCGAGCGCGTACCACAGCGGTGACTTTGTCCAGGACGTAAGCTCGAGCCAGGCTCCGGCCAGGGTTGGATTTGCGGACAGCGATTGAATCGCTCCGTCGAACGGCAGCTTCACCTCTTGAATCTCGCCGCCGTCATACGGCAGGCGCCGCAATCGCCCGATGCCGCCGTCGAGATCCTGCATGTAGAGAGCGTCGCCCGCGGCGGAGATGCCAGTAATCACCACCTCGCTGGGGGGAACAATCGTTGTTGCATGGGCCAGGTCAGGATTTGCGAGGCTGGTGCGCAGAACCTTGAAACGGGACGCGTCTTTGTGCGAGAGGAGGAAAAGACTGTCCCCATGCAGGTCGAAGCCAGTCACATCGTCGGCTGCATCGACAGCCTTCTTCCACTGCGGCTTCCAGCCTTGAGAGCCGTCAAATGCTGTAACGTACACATCGACCTCGCGTTGAACCCCGTGAAGGACCAAACCTAGAAGATATTTTGGAGCGCCTGGCGAAAAGGCCAGGAACGAAAAATCGTCTTCCGTCACTTTCACATTGGGCAACACATCGTATCCAAAGGCGGCAGCCTCTTTGTCTGGATCGGCGCCCAGCACGTGACGATAGCAGCGGAGCTTTTGATACTGTGCCGTCGGCGGCGAGTCCGGCTGCAGCTTTTGTGCTCGGGTGTAGAAGAACGAGTCGTCGGGCAGCCAACTGGGCTGTCCAAACTGAGCGCGATCGATAGTGTCGCTCAACACCTTCCCCGTCGCGCTCTCGATGACGTGCAGAACACTATTTTCCGACCCGCCGGGAGAAATTCCATAGGCGACGTACTTGCCGTCAGGTGACGGCTGAAAGTAATCGATTGAAAAATGCCTGCCATCTGCCGTGGTCATCTTCTCGGGATCGAGGAGCAACCTCTCTTCTGCAGCGAGATTATCGCGCACGTAGAGCTTGCGATTGTCAGAGCCCGGCTCGGTTTTGAGGTAGAAATAGCGGCCGCCCCAAACCTGGAGTTCCGAGACGACGCTGCCCGAGTTATCAAGCGCCTTGATGCGGGTCAGCAATTGGTCGCGGCCGGGAATGCGCGCCAACACAGCGCGAGTGTAGTCGTTCTGCGCCTTCATCCAGGCAACTACCTCGGGATCCTTTGTGTTTTCGAACCAACGGTAAGGGTCCGTAACCTTTGTGCCGAAGTAGTCTTCCGTCACCTCGCGCACGGGCGTTTTGGGCGGCGCGGATTGGGCAAAAGCTAGATTCGAGGCGAAAACCACGAAAACCAGCAGGAACTTAATCAGGCTGCGCATGACAGCTCCTTTCCATTTTCAAAAAACTCGAGTGGAATTTCCGGGGAAACTTCGAGAGACGATGATTCTACACCGGGCTCGCCCCTCCGGGACGAGAGCGGCCGGTGCACGGCTGGAACGGGCAAAATGGAACCTCGCTCATCCGCAAGAAGCGTTCATGTGCTTGCCCTCGATCGAGTTCAACTGCGCTACTGCTCGATGCGGTATGTGTACTCTTCGATGACGGGGTTAGTCAGGACTTCGCGGGCAATGCGCTCGACCGTGGTTTTGGCGGCTTCGGCGGTGAGGCCATCGGCAAGCGAGAGCGCGAAATACTTGCCCTGGCGCACGGCCGCGACATCGGCAAAACCGATCTTGCGAAGAGCGTTGTGGATGGTCTGGCCCTGCGGGTCGAGGACCGATGTCTTCAACGTGACATAGACATGCGCCTTCATGATCCCCGATTATAGAAGAGCAGGGACGTAGGGACTAGGGAATAGGGACTAGGGAACAAGGGCTGGACTTTCAATTGTATTTTTTCGGGAAAGGTCATATGCAATGGTGAATTACCTGGAACTGCCCGTTGGTGATCGCGCTCCGGAGGTCTTTCGGACAGTGATCGAGATTCCGCTGGATGGCACGCAGAAATTTGAATACGACAAGCAACTGCATGTGTTCAAGCTGGACCGGAACCTGCACTCGCCGGTGCACTACCCCGGCGATTACGGCTTTATTCCCTCTACGCTGAGCGACGACGGCGATCCGCTGGACGTGTTGGTGCTGGTGTCGGGCCCCAGCTTTCCGGGATGCGTACAGGAAGTCCGGCCGATCGGTCTGCTGGAGATGCTGGACCAGGGGACGCTGGACGAAAAGGTGCTGGCCGTGGGCAACAACAATCCGCGTTTTGCCAACATCTGGAATTATACGGACGTCTATCCGCACATGCTGAAGGAGATTACGCACTTTTTCTCGATCTACAAGGACCTGGAGGGCAAGCGGGTGGAGATGAAGGGCTGGCACGATGCGGCGTACGCGCGGGTTCGCGTGATGCACGCGATCAAGCAGTTCAAAGAGACAAAGGCGAAGCAGGAAGCAGGGACCAAGGGACCAGCGGAGTAAGGGAACGAGGGACCGGCAGGCCAGCAAGTCAGCGAGTCAGCAAGTCAGCCTGAGCGCGGCGGCGGGCGAGCGGCGCGGCGGTAAGCCAGTAGAAGAGCGGCCCGAGCAGGGCAAATCCAGACGCAAAAAGCAGCGACGAAATTTTGGCGAGTGCGGTATTCGGATCGCCGAGTTTTTCGGCGCGCGAGGCGTAGAGCGCGTAGGCGATGAGGACGGTTGGGCCCACTGCGAGCAGACAGGCAACTGCCAGGTTGCCGGCCTTAAAGGGGCGCGGGAGAAGTGGCTCACGCAGGCGCAGAACAATCAGCGCGAGGAATTCGAGCAGCAGGCTCGATCCGTAGAGAACCAGGTCAATGGAGATGAGGCGCTCGAAAGGAAGATTGAGGGCGAGCGCCCAGGCAAAACCACACACGACGAGGCTGACCCAAGGGACGCCGCGGCGGTTGCGCCGAGTGAGGACTCGCGGCAACATGCCATCCTCAGCCATGGCGATGGGCAAGCGCGTATAGCTCATCATGAGCGCGTTGAACATGCCGACGCCGCAGATGACACCGCCGGCGACAATGGCCGCGGCCAGCATGGGACCGCCGATTGCGCGGCCCGCGATGGTCCACGAACCCGTAGAGAAGCCCAGCGGCGACAGGCCGGCCACGGCCATTGCGGCTAGCGGAAGAACGTAGGTGACGACAGTGAGTATGGCAGCGGCGATCAAGGCGCGCGGGTAGTTGCGCTGGGGATTTTCAACATCGCGGGCGATGGTGGAAGCGTTGTCCCAGCCCATGTAATTCCACAAAGCGACCAGGATTGCGGTGGAGAGGCCGGAGTGGGCGTGAGGTCGCGCGGCAATGCGGCTCCAGTGCATGGCGGGGTGCAGGGCGAGGCCGTGCCAAAGGCCGAGGGCGACGAAAACGGCGAAGGGGGTAACAAGAAGAGCAAAGAGCCAGACAGAGTGTTCGCCGACACGCGGCGCGCCGAGCAGGTTCCATGCGCAGCAGATGACGACGACAGACAACGACCAAATGTAAGCGCGCCAGTCCGCTGTGAGCGCAGGAAAGAATTTGCCCAGATAGAGAACGAAGATGGAAGGATAGAGCGCCATATCGAAGATGCTGGCGGTGAGCGAGAGCCAGCCCTCCTGATAGCCCCAGAAGGGTCCGAGGGCGCGGCGAACCCAAATGTAGAAACCGCCCTCGGCGGGGATGGCCGCGGCCAGCTCGCCGATCATAAATGCGGTGGGCAGGCTCCAGACCAGCGGCAGGACAAGAAGGATAAGGATGGCCCAGCCAAAGCCCGCGCCGCCGAGGATGTCCTCAATGCCGTAGGGACCGCCGGAGACCATGAAGTAGGTTGCGGCGATGAGCGGCAGCAAGCGCATCTTTTGCCGCGGCGGTTTGAGGGCAAAGCGCATACTTGTGAATCTACATGGGCGCGGCGAGCGCGGGAAGGGAAAGCGCCGCCGCGAGGCGCAAGTTCCGGTATAATGCAATCTGAGACACGGAGAGATGGCCGAGTGGCTGAAGGCGGCGGTTTGCTAAACCGTTGTACGGTCAAAAGCTGTACCGGGGGTTCGAATCCCCCTCTCTCCGCCACGACCCCTTCCGAAGACTTCCGATACAATCCAAGAAGTGAAGATAAACCACAGATAATCTGTGGTTTACGTTTTTTAGCGTCCAGTGCCGTCCAGTGCAAGCCGGAGATTTTTGGGTATACGTTTGGGTATATGGAAAGTCAAAAAGGGTATATATTGCCTTCGAGGGAGGAAATATGCCGCTTTCCGATACCGCAATCAAGAAGTCTCTGCCGGCCGATAAGCCGTACACATTGACCGATAGCGGTGGGCTTTACCTTCTGGTGATGCCCACTGGTGGCAAACTCTGGCGCTGGTCGTACCGCTTTGAGAAAAAAGAAAGGCTGATGGCCTTGGGCAAGTACCCGGATGTTCCCCTTGCCGTGGCCAGGGCGCGCCATGCCGAAGGCCGCCGTTTGCTGGCAACCGGCGTCGATCCGATGGCGGAGCGAAAGGCGCAGAGAACCGCCGAAAAGGCCGCTGTAGAAAATTCATTTCAGTCCGTTGCAAACCGCTGGTTGCAGCATTGGCAGGGTGGCGTCACCCCCAGGCACATGGCCTACGTGAAACGCCGCATGGAAGCGGACATATTGCCCAGCCTCGGACCGCTGCCCATCGCCGAGATCGAAGCGCCGGAAATTGTCGCCATGGTGAAGGCCATTGAGGGGCGGGGCGCCCGCGACATCGCCAAGCGCGCCCTGGAAACCACAGGCCAGGTGTTCCGATATGCCATCGCACATGGATTTTGCAGGCGTAACCCTGCTGCCGAGATTCGGCCCAGCGACGTTTTGAAGGCCACTCGCAAGGTCAATTATGCCCGGATCGAAGGCAAGGAACTCCCCAATCTGCTCAGGGCAATCGAGGTCTACCGAGGAAAACACATTACGCGCTTCGCGCTGAAGTTGATGGCGCTGACATTTGTGCGGACGACCGAATTGATCGAAGCAAAATGGGAGGAGATCGACACGGAAAACGCTCGCTGGAACATTCCAGCCGAGCGCATGAAGATGCGGACTCCTCATATTGTTCCGCTGGCGAAGCAGACCCTTGAAACGCTCGAAATGCTGAAGCACCTCAGCGGCAATTCTCAGTGGCTTTTTCCGGGCGAACGCAGCGAGAAGCGCCCGATGAGCAACAACACGATACTGAAGGCTTTGGAGCGAATGGGCTACAAAGGCGAAATGACTGGCCATGGCTTCAGGGGTCTGGCCTCAACCCTGCTGCACGAGCAAGGTTACAACCACGACCACATCGAATTGCAGTTGGCTCATGCTCCGCGCAATGCCGTGAGCGCGGCCTACAATCACGCTCTCTATCTTGCCCCCAGGGCCAATATGATGCAGGATTGGGCTGACTTCCTGGAGCAGACGATGAAAAAGGGAAAGCTCATTCAACTGGAGACCAAGGTCGCATAAAGGTTATGCGACCTTGTCAGTAGTCGCAAGCCCGGCAAGATCAAGGAACTGATCTTCTTGGCTGTTTGCAACCACGATCTTTTCCGTTCCCGGAACGTCCATGCTGCATGGCCAGCACAGAAGTCGAGTCATTGGTCGCTGAGAAATCAGGAGCTGCTCCCGCGATTACAAAGAGCAAGGAGCAGCTTCTCCAGACCGGATGAGGCGGCTGTTCTCGATTTGTCGGCTGATCCACTCCTCGATATCCGATTCCACCCAGCCAACTGCCCGGTCACCTAACGATACGGGCCTTGGAAAGCGCCCCTCGCTCACCCGTTGGTAGACAGTGCTGCGGGAAAGGCCGGTTCGGTCAAGTACATTCGGCAGTCGTAAGATCCTTCTGGACATCCTCGCACCTCATCAGATTCAGATCGCCGCGGATAGGCCGGATGAATATGATTGCGGCACACGCGGCGTGTGGCATGTACATTTCAATAGACGCAACTCCGTTGACACTGGTTGCTGTTCATATGCATTTTTTCCGGTGAAGATTCAACTTGTGCTGGACACAAATCTAGCGGATGCTCACAAAACACAATCATTTGCGCGCCGCGTACCTTTTAGCTCGCATCGACGAAGTGGCTCTGCGTCGCAATAAAGCAGCGTAAGGAAAGACGAATGTCTGAGCATTGCTGAGAGCCCTAATTGACCTGGCGGATTATCCGCGGAGTCTTTTGCCTTTCTCCCTGCTGGTTGCATCGGCTTCAGCCTTTGCTTCGACACGCAGAATCTCTGCGTGGTGCCTCCGCGCAGCTTCGAAGAGGTGTTCCCAGGAGATTGGGAACTCTTCCTTCAAGCCCTGGAGCGTAATAACGGCATACTCCGGGCGGCTTTCGATGACGATCTTGCGTCTCTTGCCCTTGTCCTTCACCAAAGACGCGGTTATGTATAAGACCTGTGCCTTGCGTTCGATCAAGTAGGCCATTCGCACGTGCTCCCAGTGCGGTCCTGCACGTAGATCCGGGGGGCAGGACCGTCAGCGCTAGAGCGACGAAGCGTACGCTATTTCGTCGCAGCCATGGGTTTGGAAAGCAGAGAGCTTTCCCCACAATTGTTCATCGGCACTAATACGCAAGAAGGGGCGCGAAGTATGGCAGTAGGCAACCGTGATTTTGAGATCATCGAGACGGACTTGCTTCGTGCTCGTGCTCTCTTGTCGTTCTTTGGTACAACCCCTATTGGACGCTGAAGTTTCGGAAACTGCTCAAGTTAGCTCACAATATTTCGAGTCGGCTGGACAGTTACATCGCAAAAATCTGCCGCCTAAATAACGGAAAACATCTCCAAATTACGTTGTATTACTGGAATGTATGGTTCATTACGTGTCACGCTGTGGGACGCGCGTCAGGGGCCTGGGTCACGGATTGCGAGTGACAGCTCGTTTCCGCGTTCGAGAGTGTGATGGCGCTGGGCAATTGAAGTAACAGGTTCAGCATCAACGGCGAGCATGATGAGTCGTCGCAACTGCGCTGACCTCTCAGCTTGTTCCGCAAAAGAAACTGCATCGGCAGTTGGCTCAGGTGCCTCCTTCCACTCCAGGCAAAGATTATTCTTGCGGGCGAGTTCCGTGGTGAACTCCTGTATTGCAAGGTCATTGCCTGCGAGGAAGGGATGAAGCGAGCGAAGTTCATCGATGTGGGCTGAGGCGCGTCGGGTCCATTCATCGGCGTCGAGGCCCTTCAATAGATTGTCGCGGCTCAAGCGGTCGAAGGCACGATTGAGGGAGTCTTCAAGAGAGGATGCGGACCCGGCTCCCTTCTCGATGCGCCGTAGCTCGCCAGCCCAATCGAAGACATCCTGATAGAGGTAGTGGTGAATCTCCTGAAGGTGCGAAGTGTCAAAGCCGCCACGAATAGGCGATTCCTGCAGCTCTGCGAGACGGCGAGACGCAGACTCGGTTGCCCTGAGGGCAAGCGCATCAGGGTCGGTAATCCCCAGCTTGTTTTTCAGTGTGCCGGAGCCGGGGATTTGGAAATCCTCTGCGTCGATCATCTTCGCTTCTCCTCTTCCGATTGAGATGGGGTGGGCAGGCGATGGAGAGCTGCGAGGACTCGATGGACGTAGCCGTTGTCGAAGCCGCGGCCGGTGTCGCCTGTGTTGTAGCGTGAGAGTGCGTGCTGGAGAGCCGTTTGGCCTGGGCCGTATGTTCTTACCTCGATCCGGTATGCGTCTTCGAGAATCTGCCATCCGGCCCGCAGGTTGGTGCAGGTGTCGAGCAGCGATTCCGGGTCCAGCCCGCGCTTATGCGCCTCGGCGGTGCTGACTTGCATCAGGCCGACGTCTACCGAGATCGAATGTTGCTCGAAGTAGCGAAGCCATGCCAGCGCCTCCTGCGCGTTCGCAGGCTGGCGCTTGAGTGCGAGAATGCCCTCGGGAAGGCGCCATCGTTTGAGCAAAGTTTTGGGGAAGTCGATCTGCATGGCGTTTGGATTGCCGCTGGACTCGACTCGAACAATGGATCGGAGCGTCGAGAGTGGGGCTTCGGGTACGCATAGGCGACCGAGGGCGGGAACGTCAGCATCTTGAGCGAGGCTGCTGGTTGCAATCGAAAGAAGTATGGCAGTCAGAAAGGCTCTCATAGGTTCCGTGCCTCGTAGAGCGGAATCGCCCAAAGGTCAGCCCAGTCCTGGGCGGCTAGATGCTGGATGGCAGGGATAGGCGTGTTCCGCGCCCAATAGAGATTCGATGGGGCGATCAGAATCTCAGGGCCGCGCGCCACTGTTTTGGCAGCCGGCCAGAAGGCCATCTGCTCGTAGCAGAGAAGGACTCCGGCGCGACGATGCCAGACACGAATGGTGGCTGGAAAACGAAGGGATAGAGGAAACCCTCGACGCGATTCGCCGAACTGCCACATTCCGAGAGGAATTGGCACGCGCTGCACGTAGGAGAGATGCTCCGAGTAGCCGCGCGAAAGCAGGACATTGCGGCTGGCTTCGGTGTTTGGAATTGGAATCGTCGTGCCGATGAGAATGCCGGTGCGCTGTGAGTCGAGCTGCGCGAAGGTAGACGCCCAGCGCGCGTCATGCGCGGCGCTCCAATTGGGGATGAGAGACTCCGGGAAGATCACGAGCGCTTTGGGGTGCGCAAGCGCGATTTGTTCGAGCATGTACTCGACCTTCTGATCGCCTGTGCCGAATTCTCTTTGCGTGGGCGCGCTGCCGAAGTTCGTATTGACCGCAACAATATGTGGATCAGCGACGGGTCGAACGAACCGTGCATGAACAGCAAGACAGGCGAGGATGAGAACCGCGAAAACGAGAGAAGTTCCCAGTCGTCTGTGAGCTGTGATCAGGACGAGCGGCAAGGCCAGACCGAACCAGCGCGTGCCTGGGAACCAGAGCCCTGCGGCAGTTAACGGATGCGCGACTGTCACGAGGCTCAAGGGCGGCAGAGCGAGGAGCGCTAGTGCAGCGAGTGCCGATAGCGGTAGAAACCTCCGGTGATAAAAGAGTATCCACGGCAAGGAGCCGAGTGCGGCCAAAACAAGCCAGATCACAATCGGTGTCCCGAGATGGTGCCCGGTTTGAAAGAAGCTCTGCGCGCCGGGAATCACCGGCCAGGTGGAGGCGGCGTAGTAAAAACCTGCGCTGAGCGTGTCCAGACGGCGGTGCGCAAGCATGTAGACGAATGGGTAGAGCAGAGCAAGAAAATGCAGAGCTGGATTGCCGCTCCAGCCAAGGCCGCCAATAACGGCGGAGAACAGAAAAAGCAGAACAGTGTACACAGTGTCAGATTGCTGGAGCCCACGAATTCTCATCGCTACTGGCCTCCTGCGGGGGACGATGGGTGTGTATGTTCTACAAGCAAGGGGCGTAGCCAACTGTGGACGCTCCTGAGCGGAATTGGCCCAAAGTACCGGGAATCAAAGCTGCGCGGGCTGAACGAACTGACAACCCAAAGCTCGTTAGGGCCAACGCGATACTCTCCGTGGGCAAAGGGACGAAGCTGTTGGCCTTTGGAGTCGCGCTCGATCGGGGCGGAATTTGGGAGTGGGCGTCCATTGACGCGGATGCCATTCGCCGATACCGAGACAAGATCGCCAGGCCAGGCCACAACGGGCTTGATAAGAGGCGAAAAGCCATCTGGGCAGGTACGCATAGGGTCGCGGTAGTTCGGCTCGCCCCGCATAGACGGCCAGCGACGGTCGGGGCAAAAGAAGACGTAAGGGGCTGGATCGTGAATCGTCGCTTCCGACTCGAACTCCTCCCGGTAAAGTCCGAATGGCGCTGAGTGCGTGTAGTTGAAGACGACGCCGAAGCCGGTCCAGAGAAACATCGCGGCGATTGCGAGTGCACCAATCGGCACGAAAGACACAACGCAGGCGCGCGACCGCACAGAGCGATGCGGCGAAAGAACGCTTAAACAGGCCAATCATGGATACTCTCCTGAAGGAATGCCGGAATCTGCTTCGCGTCGTTGGTGCGGCGAATATCGTTTTGGTGGATCGTGCCGCTGCTTCCGATTTCGATACTGGCCGCGATGCGGAAAGCGCGAATGACGTGAATCTCGAAGATCGGTGCCGGCTTCGCGGCCTGCGCTTTGGCCATCCGGCCGCGGGCGCGGCTCGCGCCGGATGAGCTGGCCGGTCACGTGGATGTTGTCGCCCTTCTGGAAGGATCTTGGCGACGATGGCGCTTTCCCCAAAGAAAGTGATGGGAAGGAATTGGCGGTGCTCGACGGTTCTTCCCTGGGTGTCGTAGAACCAACTCTGGGCAAGCCGCGCGCGCACGAACTGACGGCCTCCGGCATCGGAGACCGTAGGCTGGTCGGTGAGATTTCCAGCAAGAATGACCTGGTTAAGAATTTCCATGGATCTGCTCCTCAATTGCCTGGTCTTCGAGCAGCGGCATGGGCAATGGCCGCGAATTCGAGTGTCAGGTGTGATGGCGCGTGCCGGTTTCACTGGGCTGGCTGGGCCGCGGTTGGGAAACTCGGGCGGCTTCAGCTTGGTGCGGGCAAGCAGAGTCTTGTTCAAGAAGTAGAGGCTCTGCACGCCATAGATCGGCGCGACGCCGTTGATGAAGATGAGCATGTCGCCGGGAGCGATGATCTTGCTGTTTGGGTCGTTCGTGGCCTTCGTTGGCGGCTTGATGCGGCGTATCTCATCGACGGTGATGAGCGGACGTTGAACTTGCTCGACGCTGCGGAAGATGTGCTTGAGGTAGAAGTCGGTGCGCTGGCCGCTGTAGTTGACGGTCTCCTTCTCGACGGTCATGTTGCCGCTCAGCTCGGAGAGGTTCTTGCAGGTCTGGAGGTTGTCGGTCTGGAAGGCGGCCTTGATGTAGCAGTTGTCGGTGATGGACTCGTTCGGCCCGTACTCCTCGATGATCTGCGTGAGCGTCTGCGCGATCAGGTATGGTTTGATCTTGTAGCCGGCCATGAGGCTCATGGCGGCGGACAGGTTGGGAATCTTCCTCAGTTCGGGAAACTCGTCGAGCATGAGCAGGAGATGGTGACGGTCCGGGTCGAGCTGCTCCATGAGGCGATTGAAGATGAGCTGAAGCATGAGCCGGACAAGCGGGCGCAGCCGGTCGCGGTCCGGCTGCGGAACCTTGAAATAGAGGCTCATCGGAACTTCGCCATAGACGAGATCGCGAATGACGAAAGTCGGAGCGCGAGACGGTCTTCTGAACAATCGGATCGTCGTAGAGCGTCATCGGGGTGACGATGCTCGACTGGATGCTCGATGCCTCGCGGTCGGCCCGGTTGAGTTGGCGCTGGACGGCCTTGCTCACATAGGGATGAGTGAAGGTCGGCTTGCCGTTCACATCGAACCATTGCAGGCGCGGCTCGGACTTGCCTCCGGGCATGTGGACGGTCTTCTGCATCTCGACCAGCACGTCGGTGAAGTCCATGCCCGGCTGTGGAGTAGTGGGCAAGCACGTCGGGGAGCGTAGGCTCACGCGGCAGGATCGAGATTCCGAAAGACGTAGCCGAGATGAATGATGCCCGCCGATACAAGATCAACGGCTGCGTCCTCGAAGTGCTTGTAGAGGCTGTCGTCGTCGCCGTGGCGAATGACGGCGTTCGCAATCGTCTGGGCATCGGCAATCTCGTAGTCGGTCTCCCAGCGAATCTCGGACAAGCGGGTTGTAGCAGCAACTCTCATGCGGCAGAGTCGGCGCGAACTTCAAGACACGCTGCCCGATGGCGTGGCGGAAGCCGGCGGAGTGGTCCCAGTTCTCTCCTTTCAGGTCGTAGACGAAGACGCTCTGCCGCCACTGGCAGAGCGTGGGAATGATGGCGGAGACGCCCTTGCCGCTTCGGCTGGGGCGAACAAGCAGGACGGGTTCCGCGCCCGAGTGCAGTAGATAGTGGATTTGCTGCGGTCTGGGATCGCGCCAGCCGCCGATGTAAACGCCATCGGTTGCGTCGAGCAGCCCGAGCTTTTCGAATGTCTTCGCGCGTGGCCCAGGTTGCGGAGCCATGCAGATTCATCAGGCTGTCCGTGCTCTTGCGGTCGCGGATGAGGGAGAGAAACCAGTAGGTGAAGTAGGCCAGAAAGAGTCCGCCTACGATGGTCGCGCCAAATGCGATCCAGAGATCCTTGCGAACTCCGGAGCTGATGAGGCGGCTGCCTGCGTAATGCTTCCAGAGCACAAGGGCCGCGAACGGCTGGAAGATCGCCGTGCCGCGAACCCAGAAGATGGGATCGCCCATCTCGACTGGGATTGTTGAGCTGAATCGCAAGCCACTCGGTCGCGGCGCTCGCAGCGAGCATAAAGGCCAGGACTGCCCCGAAGACGCGATCGGAGATTCCAGCCGCCTTGCCAACTGCGGCCGATTGGGGAGAACGTAACCGGGAGGGGCTGTTGTTGCCGTTCTTCATGGAATGCCTCCTTGTATATGGAGTGTACATTTCACTACGAGCGTTTGCAAAAGTCAGTATCCCCTGTCTCGGGTCCGATCCATCATCCGGGATCGGAGGGTCTTGTTGAATTCGCCCATCCATCCTTTGTCCGACTCGCCAACCGAGAGATTCATTGCTCGCATCCGGCGGGTAATTGAGTCAAGCGCTTTTTCATCGCGGAGAATGTCCTTGTCCTTGCCTGCTGCGAAGCGTAAAGCTGGTCGGGGTTGCTTCGCAGACTGTCGATGACGACAATATTTCCCGGCTGGAGGTCTCCCCGCGCCCAGGCAGCGCGAAGTGTCGCATCGTGGCGGATAATCTCGATCTTGCCTTCTGTCGTCTCGAAGATGGTCTGAAGCGCGCCCGTTCGCTCCTCCTCACCATTAAGCAGGACACGGCCAATGAGCCTTTTCGATGCGAGGGAATACTCCATCGGCGCGTGGGGATCGCTGATTGCGACTCCGCAACGGAAGAGCGTTCGCGCCCGGTCCTGGATGTCCTTCATGTTTCGGAGTTGGCTGAGGAAGTCGGAGCGCACCTGCCACTGACCGCTTATAACGGACTTTGCAAGTCCGATTTGGGCAAGATGGCGGAGGCGGGATGCCTCGAAGGCATTCGCTCGATCATTGAGGATCCGAAACGTGCCCTCGCCGGCAGGCGGGAGCAATCGTCCTTCGAGTCTCCGGTCGAGCGGTGTGACACGATTCGCAGAGAGTTCGGATTGTTTTTGGTGCTCGATCTCCTCGAACGTGCGTGGACCGAGCTGCCTGGTCAAGGAGCGTTGCGCTGCCTCACGCAGTCCGCGTCGGATGAGTTCACGTGGGAGAATGAGTTCCTCGCCGGAACGCAGTCTGCCACGCACAATGATGTGGGTGTGTGGATGGTCCGTATTGTGATGGACGACTCCGCCCCACTCGACTTTGTCGCCAACTTGATTCTCAATGCGTGCAATTACATCCTGCACGGTGCGGTTAAAATCCGCCTCCCGGTCCTCCGGGGAGATGACGATCTTGAAAAGCCGTTTGTCTCCGGCTTTCTGCCACTCCCCGGCAACAGCGCCGAGTGAACGCTCTTTTGCCAAACCGAGCTTCTCTTCGCCCTGACTCTCGCGCTCGCTCTTCGCACTTTCTCGCTCAATGTAGCAACCGTGCGCTTTCCATCCGCCCGGAGTGCGGGAACTGGAATAGCGAACATTAACAACAGCGCGGCGCTCGAATGCTGACGGCTTTGGCACCGAAGTCGCGTTGATGGATACTCGGCTTCCTCCGGGCGTACTGCGGCTCACAAGGCGCGCCAGGCGCAACAGGTTTCGAGCAACACCCGTAAAACGTGGGGGCGAGGTCCGTGACTGCCGGACGCGGCCAGGGCGTAGTTGGCCGCTCCGATCACGGCTGTCCCCGTCCCTATTGCGATCATCTGGAGGCCGCGGCATCTGACTACCTCTCGCTCGGAGATTCAGGGAGAGTACTCTCCAGGCCCAATTCGCTGGAAGTGTAGGCTCCGGAGTCCCTGCGGCGTTGGAACTCCCGTGCCGCAGTGAGATTCACTTGTTCGTAGATCAGAGCAGCACGGGCGCGCGCACTGGCCAATAACGTTTGGGGAACTTCGGGGAGCGCCGTCAGCGCGTATTTGATGTAGCTGTCAGTCAGTGCGAGATGGAGCTGTGAGACGGTCTCAAGGCTCTGAAGCCGGTGGGCCATACTGTCAGCGAGATTACCGAACAGGCTGTAGACGAGTTGGATGAGATCGTCACGCTGGTTGGTAGCCACATTGACGAGATATTCAAAAACCTCATTGTCGCTCTTGGCATGAAGCTGAGCCTTGATGGCCGCAACGCGCTCGGCTTGCACCTGCTTCAGGCGAATGGTGTACCGGACGATCCCTGATGGCTTCGGTCTTGGCATGGCCGCACTATACCGCAATGTACACTGCGATAGCAAGTTGACGCACAGAAGTCGTCTAAAGTACAGCGGTGCGTCACAGATCAGCAACGAATGCAAAGAAGATGAATAGAGACACCTTTCAAAGTGCGTCAGCGCTTTATGTTCCACTAGTACACTCCCTATTGAGACTCGTGCTGCATACCAAACCCGGCGTCGGCCTGGCGGCCACAGAAAGGCGCGCCGCTGGCGCGCAACAAAATGCAACTAAACGCAACAAACTACGACTTTCTGCAATTCGAGTGAGGTTGCGGTCGAAGTTGCATTTAGTTGCAGAAAATCTACTTTCATTGCATTTAGTCGCAAAGAATTGTAGAAAACTGCGTTTCCGTACTTGCGCCCTGCGATGATCTCTGGCATTCTCTAGTGCAATGCACATTACACAAGTGGCGCGACTACCCGAACTCGAAAAGCTGCTGGAAGCAATGGCGCTTCGCCGCGGCTTCTTTGGGCTGAAGGGGAAGCTCCTCCGGGGAGTGGCAAAGGAGTTGATAGCCGCAAAGGCCGGTGGGCTTACCTGGAAAGCAATCTGGGAGGCGTTGCGCAAAGAAGGGTTTGTTTGCGGATACCCGCAGTTTTGCCGGACAGCAAAGAGGCTCGTCCTGAGTCAAAGTGCAACGCAGCAAGGGGGCAGCGGCAAAAACCTCCCCGCCCCCATAGGCAGAAAGGCAATGGGGCGAAGCGAACTTCGTCTGGATGGACAAGCAGAGCAGGTCAACACGAATCAGGAGAAACCCGAATGGCAAATACAGAGAGAGCAGGAAATGGCGAGACTGGATCGCGAAGCGGAACTGAATCGCCAGCGGGAGGCGCGGTTGCAACCGAAGAAGGTATTTCAAGCCGAGCGCCTTTGTGGGGCGGAGCGAGGATTGAGCGCAGCCCTGGAAATGAAACCGAAGCGGGTGGTCTTTCCCATCGCCGGAAAAGGCGGCGTGGGAAAGACGACCGTCATGGCAACGCTGGCGGAGTGGTATGCGAGCACGGCCTATACCGCTGAACTTATTCGATATGGACCCGGACAATAAGGCGGAGGGGTGCTTCAAGGCGCTCTTCTGCCAAAGCGCACAAGCTGCCGGCGCTGGAGAGCTGGACCTACGACAGGCTGTTGGGAATCTCGCTGGAGTCGAGCGCCGATGTGATTCTGGCTGATCTGGGCGCGGCACAGGGCCATCGGATGATTCCCTGGTTTCGGGACTTCTATAAGGTGATGCAGGAGTCCGGCCTCGATCTCCGGTGGACGGCCATCGGCGTCGTCGATGCCGACATTGCCTCTGCCCGGTCGGTGATCGAGTGGGGCGCTGAATTGCAGAACACCGTGGATTACGTCATTGTCCACAACCATTTTCAGGATGGTGTCGCGTCGTCCTGGGAGAATCCGAAGCTGGAGGCCGGATGTGACGGCCTTTCGGGAGGCATTCTCGCCCGTCGAAATTCGGATGGATGCGCGGACGGCCCGACCTCCAGCGCATGATGCGGACGATGAACGTCACGCTCGGCGATGTGGGTGAACGCAAAACCATGGTGCCGGAGTTGCGAGCGCCGGATATGACCCTTCGGGCAAGAACGTACCGCTTCCGCGCTTTCAGCCAGTTCACGGAAGCGAGAAAGGTACTTCTCCCATGAGCACGATGTGCCAGTGGCTGCAAACGACAAATCCGCCTGGATTCGTGACCTCGTGTATCTCGCCTTCCCGGAGGGGGAGGCGAGAGAACGGGTTCTCTTCGATCTGGTCAAGCAGTTCTCGAAGATGGACCCGGAAGATCCCGAATGGCTCCGCTACAAGCTGAGCGTGGTGGAGTGCCGCGCGCTCGAAAATGTGGCGCGGGGACTGAACGATGCGGCGGCGGAACAGGCCAGACTCCGCGGCGTGACGCGCGAGATCGCCGACTTCGCGGCTACTCAGATGAAGGGCACCATTGAAGAGGCCGGCGTTGACGACGCGGCAACTTCTGGAGGATGTCCAGGCCAGTCTCCATGATTCCATCGCCGGGGAAGCCATTCTCAAGTGCTACACGGAGGAAACGCGGCAGCAGTTCGCCGCCGTCATCCGTACCATCATCGAATCGACCCTGGCGCAAGCTCTGGCAACGTCGCAAAAGCAGATGGATGGGTGGCTGAAGGGTGCGCTCGACGGGGCAATTCGCAACGCCCAAGACGCGCTGGCGGCGGTGACGCGGGATTTCCGGCTCAAGCTGCTCGGGGCCTGGGGCTACCTTCTGTGGAGCGTCTTCGCCGGCGGCCTTCTCTGCGGTTTTGGACTGCTCTTCCTGGGATATTGGCTAGGGAACCACCTTTGAGGACTCTCTCGGGAAGATGGCCGCGTATCGGGCCAAAAGCCAGCGGCATCCAGCCGACCAGCGGGTTCCAGAGCGCCCCGACCATCCCAACGACTCAGCATAGAGCCGGGAATTGGCTACTGCGGGCACGAAGTCATTTAAAAAGATAGATTTCTCATTGACATAGACTATATACTATGTACTCGCCAGGCTGAAACCGAAAACATCGGTGAGTGGACGCTCCAATCACCGATCCCAGAAAGCCCTTGGGACAGACAATCCGTAACCGGCGGGAAGCACTGGGCTTAACGCAGGAACAACTGGCGGAGAGGGCTGGACTGCATTGGACGTTCATATCCGGGGTAGAGCGAGGAATACGGAATATCAGCATTATGAAGCTACACCGTATTGCCATTTCACTCGGAGTTCGGCTACGCGACTTGGTTGAAAAGTGCTGAGAAGGCACTGAACCCGGTCGTATATGCCCTGTAGAACTGTGTATTATGGTTGGCACTTGACGTGGGGGGAATTGGCTCGTTGCGTCTTGCGTACATGAGCCAATCGCAAGTGTCTCTTACGCTTTGCATGACGCCGCTGTATGCTTTAGGCCAACTGAATCACGCAATCATCGGTTATCTCCCCCTTTCAGTTCATTGAGGGCTGGTTTGCCCGTTACCGCTTGAGATCACAAGTCTCGCAGGTTTATGGGGAATGAACGATGACCTTCCTGTCGTGTCGGAATTCAGCAAAGAAAGCCCTTTGTTTGGCGTATGCAGTCCTTCTGAGCGTGCCATTCCTGTTCGTTTCTGCGTGTGGCGGAGGTAGCTCCAGTGGAGGAGGAACTCCGCCTTCCAACAATCCGGTCCCGACAGTAACCTCGCTGTCGCCGGCATCGCTGACTGCCGGTGCTACGGCGCAGACGCTGACCATCACCGGGACGGGGTTTCTGAGCGCCTCGACGGTGACCTTCAACGGCGCATCCCATGCCGCTACCTACCTGAGCGCCAGCCAGCTTACCATTACGCTGACCACGGCTGACCTTTCCACGGCTGGCTCCTACCCGGTAGTCGTCACCAATCCTTCTCCGGGCGGCGGGGCGTCCGCCCCGGCGAGCTTCACAGTAGCTGCAACCAACCCTATTCCGACGATCTCTCTCCTGGCCCCCACATCTCTGGCGGCTGGAGCCACAGCTCAACCGCTGACCATCACCGGGACAGGATTCCTGGTCACGTCAACCGTGACTTTCAATGGCGTCCCGCATTCGCCAACCTATGTGAGCGCCAGCCAGCTTACCATCTCGCTGACCACGGCTGACCTTGCCACGGCTGGCTCCTACCCGGTAGTCGTCACCAATCCTTCTCCGGGCGGCGGGGCGTCTGCCCCGGCGAGCTTCACAGTAGCTGCAACCAACCCTATTCCGACGATCTCTCTCCTGGCCCCCACATCTCTGGCGGCTGGAGCCACAGCTCAACCGCTGACCATCACCGGGACAGGATTCCTGGTCACGTCAACCGTGACTTTCAATGGCGTCCCGCATTCGCCAACCTATGTGAGCGCCAGCCAGCTTACCATCTCGCTGACCACGGCTGACCTTGCCACGGCTGGCTCCTACCCGGTAGTCGTCACCAATCCTTCTCCGGGCGGCGGGGCGTCTGCCCCGGCGAGCTTCACAGTAGCTGCAACCAACCCTATTCCGACGATCTCTCTCCTGGCCCCCACATCTCTGGCGGCTGGAGCCACAGCTCAACCGCTGACCATCACCGGGACAGGATTCCTGGTCACGTCAACCGTGACTTTCAATGGCGTCCCGCATTCGCCAACCTATGTGAGCGCCAGCCAGCTTACCATCTCGCTGACCACGGCTGACCTTGCCACGGCAGGCTCTTACCCGGTGGTGGCGACCAACCCGGCTCCGGGTGGCGGCTCGTCGTCTGCGGTCAACTTCACCGTTTCTGCAAGCAATCCCATTCCGACTCTCTCCATTATCTCCCCAAACTCGGTTGCGGCTGGGGCACTGGACACGCAAATTGAATTGGTCGGAACGGGATTTACGTCGCAAACCCTCGTATATTTTGGCAGCTTGGCCCTCCAGACATCCTACGTATCATCTACACAACTTTCAGCCGTAATACCGAGTGCTCAGCTTGCATCGGCAGGCACTGGCGTCGTGATAGTTACTACCCCTGCGCCGGGAGGTGGTACATCATCTGCCGCGCAGTTCACAATTACAACAGTGATTGCGGCCGCCAAACTTGTCTTGCTGGCGGTCCCCGCTTATGCCGGATCGCCAAACGGACCGTGGCAGCTTTCGGTTGCCGCCGCCGATGCAAATGGAAATCCTGTTCCCAATCTTCCCGTGACTGTAAGTTCCAGTGAAGGCACCATTGCGCAGAACTCAACGACAACCGACAGCACAGGCTCGCTTTCAGCCAGCATCACTCCGCCTGCGACTTATGCCGGGGAAGTAGTCGAGGTGTCTGCGGTCTCAGGGAATCAAACTGCGGTGGTTGATCTTACCTTTACTGCGAGTACAACTTCAGTGATTCAACAAGCCGCAGTTAAGCTAAACGCGACACATACGCTCACGCATACGGACGCCGTTGCACCCACAGATTCATCATCCTCGACCTCCACTCAATCGACTGTGAGCCAGTTGATGATCGGAACCAGCAATGGTGCTTCATCCTCCAACCTCTTTTCCGGAATGTTGAGCCCATGCACAAGCAATCAGGGCCTGGATACGACTCTGTCGGTTGACTGCCAGAGTGTATTTAGCGCTAAGCAGGTTCAGAACACGCCTTTCACGCCGGGGAACAGCGCCTGTCAGCAAGTCTCAACTTATACAACTCTTGCGGAGTGCGCGGGAGCGGCAGGCATTGCAGTTGCCTGCGCATCTCCTGAGACAGGAGTTGGAGCAGCTATTTGCGTTGGGGGATGGACCGCAGGTCTACCGCAGAGCTGTCTGCTCGACTTGGGAACGGATATTGCAAAGTCGCTGATCAAGAACCAATTGGCACAAGCAGGCGTCCAGACAACCGTGGATTTGGTGTCAACTGCTGCAGATCCTGGCGATCCTACTCATTTGGTAGATGTACTGTGCGACGCATATGAATCCGGAAATGCCGGCACGGTAATGAGCGTTTTCGCAGATTCCTCTACGGTATCTCTAGGAGGGACCGTTACACTAACGGCGGATCGAGATGCAACGTGGCAAGTCGTGGGCAGTGGAGTGGGCACGGCGTTAGGAACAGTTAGCCCAACTCCGGCGACCTCTACGACCTACCAGGCACCCTCCGTTGCCCCCCAGGGAACGTACTGCAACTTCATGAGTCCATATTATGTTGATTCATGCCCGGTCACAATTGTTGCGACGAGCGCTACCCCTCCGACAGTCCAGACGCTTACCACTATATTGCTCTCGATTGGAACCAGCGACGCACCGCCGGTCATCAAGTCGCTTGCTCCAAATCCCGTTGCAGCGGGCTCTTCTGGAACTACGTTGTCAATCAATGGTACCGGATTCTTAGCTGGCGATACCGTCACATTCAACGGCTCCTCTCGCACTCCCGTGTTTATCGGCCCCAATCAGTTCCAAATTGCGCTTTCCGCCGTCGATCTTGCGTCGCCAGGTTCGTACCCAGTAGTTGTCAGCCGCGACTATTTTGCCATTGCCAGCAGTAACGGTAGCTCCACGCAGAATCTTATTGTTAACACAAGCGCGACAGCCGTTCCTCAAGCTCCGACGCCTACGTCGCCTGGCACTCCCACGGATACTGGAGCACCAGTTTCCACCACTACTCCAACTTTGCAATGGACTGGCACTAACGCAACGCAGTATGACCTGGCGATTTCCCAGTATCCGTACGGGACAGGCAATGTAGTCTTCGACAGCGGGATTCTAAATGGAGGCCAGACTTCGCTTGTCATACCCGCCGGTTATTTGTCGAATGGAGTCAAGTACCGCTGGAATATGCAGGCCCACAATAGCGCCGGTTGGAGCGGGGTTAGCTCTTCCCTTTACTTCACAGTTGGTGCCGGATCGCTGCCGTCTACCCCGGGTCCAATATCGCCGGGAACAGGCACAGACACGGGATACACAGTATCGTCAATCACTCCAACAATGCAGTGGAGCGGGTCTGGGGCGACAACCTACGAAATGGCTATATCTCAATCGCCGTATGGGCCGAGTAATGTTATCTATGACAACGCCCAATTATCCGGAAGTGCGGTCTCCCTTCCAATTCCGACAGGGGTACTTCAAAATGGCGTGAAATACAGATGGGACATACAGGCGACCAATGCGGCTGGACAAAGCTCATGGAGTTCGCCTCTCTATTTCACCGTGGCTGCCGGCTCTGGCGGGGCACCGCCAATCCCAACGCCGCTCTCTCCGGGAACGACCACCGACACGAACTACGAGGTGACAACCACGAACCCGACCCTGAACTGGAATGGGACGGGGGCGACACAGTACGAGCTTGCAGTCTCGTATTCTCCCTACGGCTCCAGCAATCTTGTCTATGACACATTGCTTGCGGGTACGGCAGCTTCTCAATCAATTCCTGCAGGAAAGCTTCAGAACGGTGTGAAGTATAGGTGGAATCTGCAGGCCACCAATTCCTCGGGGCAGAGCGCCTGGAGCGCTCCGCTGTACTTCACTGTGAATACAGGTGGCGGCGGGGCCGGCATACAAGTGGGAACGCGAGTTATGGCCGCCCCGGATCCGTATGCCCACCTAGTGGTGGTGGAGTGAACGTTCGAGACCAGGGACTGGATACAGTTCTCTTTCAACAGTGTGATGGAGTGCACGGAACAGTTGAGGCTACTGAAACCGGGACAGCAGATGGGTTTACTGGAAATTGGTGGCAAATCGACTGGGATTCTGAACCCCTGAATCAGAACAATACTTGGGGGTGGAGCGCAAACAGTGTCATTGCCCTTGCTCCGGCTGCCGGAGATCTAGCGCAACCGAATTTCTCAAGCAGCAATTACACGACCAATAATGCATTTTATCCGTCGTTCGCACCAAACGCGCCTTCCAACCAGCTTGACGGTGCCCTTGGCAATTGCACCTGGTATGCATATGGACGATTATTGGATCTCGGAGCAAGCAAGACACAGCTACTGAGTTACTTCACGGGAAATGCCAACACCTGGGCCACGGCGGCTCCCAGTACTTGGGTTAACAATACTCCGGCTGTATATTCCGTCGCACAAAGCGTTGCGAACGACCATGTCGCAGTGGTAGAAAGTGTAAATAATCTGGATGGAACAATCACAGTTACAGAATCGAGTTTCTGCGCCCCTGGCGCCCCTCCTGCCGGTGACAATTGCAATCAAGCGACTAGCTCATGGAATTTCGAGTGGCGTCACCGGACGGTAGCTCCTGGGTGGTTCGATAATTTCATCCATGTTCCACTTGCAGGTGGATCCGGCACGACTCCTCCGGTGCCAAGCAACCTGACTCCGGGATCGACCACCGCGCCGGGGCCGACGACCAGCAGCTCCTCTGTGACGCTGAGCTGGATGGGGACCAGCGGGGCAAGCTACGAAGTGGCGGTCAAGGATGTGGCAACTGGGAGCTTCGTGGTGGACACGACCACGACTTCGACCACTTTCACCGCCAACCTGACCGCAGGCAAGCAATACGCCTGGAATGTGGATGCCTGCAACGGCAACCTGTGCTCGGTCTTCGCCCCGGCCGAGTACTTCCAGACGCCGGGCACAACGCCGGCGGTGCCGACCAACCTGACTCCGGGATCGACCACCGCGCCGGGGCCGACGACCAGCGGCACCTCTGTGACGCTGAACTGGATGGGAACCAGCGGGGCAAGCTACGAAGTGGCGGTCAAGGATGTGGCAACTGGGAGCTTCGTGGTGGACACGACCACGACCTCGACCACCTTCACCGCCAACCTGACCGCAGGCAAGCAGTACGCCTGGAACGTGGATGCCTGCAACGGTAGTTTGTGCTCGAACTTCGCCCCGGCCGAGTACTTCCAGATGCCGGGCACAACGCCGGCGGTGCCGACCAACTTGACTCCGGGATCGACCACCGCGCCGGGGCCGACGACCAGCGGCACCTCTGTGACGCTGAACTGGATGGGAACCAGCGGGGCAAGCTACGAAGTGGCGGTCAAGGATGTGGCAACTGGGAGCTTCGTGGTGGACACGACCACGACCTCGACCACCTTCACCGCCAACCTGACCGCAGGCAAGCAGTACGCCTGGAACGTGGACGCCTGCAACGGCAGCCTGTGCTCGAACTTCGCCCCGGCCGAGTACTTCCAGACACCGGGCACAACGCCGCCGGTACCCACCAACCTAACTCCGGGATCGACCACCGCGCCAGGGCCAACCCTGACGACGCTCACGCCGACCTTTTCTTGGAGCGCCGTATCGGGTGCAACCGGCTACGGAGTCTACGTCAAGGCCGTGGCCAGCGGAGTATTGGTCTACAACAACGACTCGGTCGGGAACATCACTTCTCTCGTCCTGCCTTCAGGTACGTTGGTCGCAGGGGAAAGCTACGTCTGGAACATGCGGGCCAGCAACAGCGCTGGGTTCAGCGCCTACTCCGCGCAGTACTACTTCGTCGAGCAAGGTTCTGTGCCTACTGCACCAGTTCCGATTTCTCCGGGCAGTTCATCATCTCCGGGGCCGACCCTGACGACGCTCACTCCGACATTCTCCTGGAGCGCGGTGACGGGTGCAACCGGTTATGGGGTGTACGTCAAGGATGTGGCCAGCGGGGTTTTGGTTTACAACAACGACTCTGTCGGGAACATCACCTCTCTCGTCCTGCCTTCAGGGACGCTGGTTGCAGGGCATAGCTACGCATGGAACATGCGGGCCAGCAATGCTGCCGGTTTCGGGGCCTACTCCGCGCAGTACTACTTCGTCGAGCAGGCGGCGGTGCCGGCCGCACCGGTTCCAATTTCTCCGGGCAGCACATCTTCGCCGGGGCCGACCCTGACTACTCTGAGTCCAACCTTCTCCTGGAGCGCGGTGACGGGTGCGACCGGTTATGGGGTGTACGTAAAAGATGTGGCCAGCGGGGTTCTGGTCTATAACAACGACTCTGTCGGCAACATCACCACGCTGGTGTTGCCCTCAGGGACGCTGATTGCAGGGGAAAGCTACGTGTGGAACATGCGGGCCAGCAATGCTGCCGGTTTCGGGGCCTATTCCGCGCAGTACTACTTCGCTGAGCAGGCGGCGGTGCCGACCGCACCGGTTCCAATTTCTCCGGGGAGCACATCTTCGCCGGGGCCGACCCTGACGACGGTCACTCCGACATTCTCCTGGAGCGCGGTGACGGGTGCAACCGGTTATGGGGTGTACGTCAAGGATGTGGCCAGTGGGGTTTTGGTTTACAACAACGACTCTGTCGGGAACATCACCTCGCTGGTGCTGTCCTCAGGGACGCTGATTGCAGGGCATAGCTACGCATGGAATATGCGGGCCAGCAATGCTGCCGGTTTTGGTGCCTACTCCACGCAATACTACTTTGTGGAGCAGGCTTCGGTGCCGGGAACGCCAGCGCCAATTTCGCCTGGCAGCACCTCTTCTCCAGGGCCAACGCTGACTACTCTGAGTCCAACCTTCTCTTGGAGCGCGGTGACGGGTGCAACCGGCTATGGGGTCTATGTAAAGGATGTGGCCAGCGGGGTTCTGGTCTATAACAATGACTCTGTCGGGAACATCACCTCTCTCGTCCTGCCTTCAGGTACGCTGGTCGCAGGGGAAAGCTACGTCTGGAACATGCGGGCCAGCAATGCTGCTGGTTTCGGGGCCTACTCCGCGCAGTACTATTTTGTGGAGCAGGCAACGGTGCCGGGAACGCCAGCGCCTATCTCGCCGGGCAGCACCTCTTCTCCGGGGCCAACCTTGACCACATTGACTCCGACCTTTGCATGGAGTGCAGTGACGGGAGCAACCGGCTATGGGGTCTACGTAAAAGATGTGGCCAGCGGGGTTCTGGTCTACAACAATGACTCTGTCGGGAACATCACCTCGCTGGTGTTGCCCTCAGGGACCTTGGTTGCAGGGCACAGCTACGTGTGGAATATGAGGGCTAGCAATGCTGCCGGATTTGGTGCCTACTCCGCGCAATACTACTTCGTGGAGCAAGCGGCGACGGTACCGGCCGCGCCAGTTCCAATTTCGCCTGGCAACACCTCTTCTCCGGGGCCAACGCTGACTACCCTGAGTCCAACCTTTGCATGGAGTACCGTGAGCGGGGCAACTGGCTACGGGGTGTACGTCAAGGATGTGGCCAGCGGTGTTCTGGTTTACAACAACGACTCTGTCGGGAACATCACCTCGCTGGTGCTGCCCTCAGGGACGCTGGTCGCAGGCCACAGTTACGTGTGGAATATGAGGGCCAGCAACAGCGCAGGGTTCAGCGCCTTCTCTGCCCAGTACTACTTCAAGGAGTGAACTCCATCCGACTGCATTGAACTCGCTATGAGGTAGTAAGAAAGAGATGAAACAAATCCCTGTTGTTGAGAACCAATGAGTGGTTCTGGAAAGGAGAGATCAATTGAGGATCGGATTTCGGGGGTATATTGTGACTTCCTCTCTAATACTGGGTCTGCTAAGCCTGGTGCCATTGGCAGCGCAAGATCGGGCAACTTTGGCTTCATCTCCAACATGCCAGGGATTCGTGAATTCTGTCGTTCCCGGAGCCTGCCTTGGACAGTTCAAGCATGGGACCCTTGTGAGAAAGATCGGTTCGGGTGCGAATGAAGTTCTTGAGTTGGCCAACGGGCCATCAGGTGTGGTGATTACTCATCCGGGAGTTGACCTGGTCGCTTCCTGCGGCTCTCCGATTTACGCGTTGGCGGACGGGGTCGTCGTCGATAGCATCTCCGACAGCAGCGACCCAGACTTCCCGTACCTTGGCTACATGGTTAGGCTCAAGCACGCAGCGACCCCAACTGGACTGCCTCTTCCCGCTACACAGATGGTTGAAACCGAAACGCTCTATCTCCATATGCAAGGTCCACCATTAGTTCAGATCGGGAGTGTTGTCTTGGAGCATGCGCCGCTGGGCGAAGTGGGACGTACTGGGGCAGCGTGGGGCTGTCATACGCATTTTGAGGTTCGGCATTTTCCCGGTCGGTACATGACGGACCCGAGTTGGAATTCACCATTGAACATCTACGGGAAAGGGGACCAAACCTCTGGAAAACTGTTCAAAGAGAAATGGTCAAATCCGGTGCCGTTGCTATCACAACTGCCAGCGACATTAGAGGCAACTGGACCGCTGCCTCTCGAACTCTCCGTTAAGTCGACCACACGCGATTATCCACCACTGTCGTCAACCTATACGGACATCGGCGCCTGTCCAGGCGAAGGATGTCGCTACGGAAGTGTTTGGACATTGGACGCCGCTACCCCTGTTCATCCAACCCGTGGCAGCAGTCAAACTGCTTTTGTTCTCCCACAGGGGCAAAAAGTCACCACGGTGACCGGCGTTGTCGTGACAAAGCCCGGCAAAATCCAGATTCTCCATTCTATTCTCGTCCCTGGTCAGCAGTCAGTGAACTCGGGCTTTCTCTATCTGCTCACGTACCGCGGAGAAGGGTTTTGGAAGGTCTGGTTGAATGGCAAACTGATCGATGCCGTTTCGATTCCAGAAGTTCTCTCCCCTATGACCTGTAATGCTTCGGAGGCGTCGTGCAAAGAGAAATTTGAAGCCAAATGGATATCCGGTCCGATCATGGGCCAAATGGACCAACTTCCACAGCCCACGTGGTGGATCCAGATCAAAGACAAAACTGGGAGAACGGGCTGGATAGAGGACACCGGGCCGACTTGGTCGAGTGTTCACGGTGATTTCTGAACCGGGTGGAAACAGCAGCGGTGACTTTAATTCGGATTTGACTCGGCTGTTTGAAATTGTGGATTTATCGAGTCCTCCGAAGCTATTTGACGCCGAATGAGTTCGGCAAGCAGATCAGGTTACAGGAATGTCGAAGTTGGGTTGGACGCGTATGCAGGATTGAGAACGGAGACCGATGGCATGAGTGAAGGAACAGGTACTACTGGCTACGTGATGATGATGGTTGGGGCTGTAATGGTTGGAGCCGGCATAGCAATCTCGTTTACCGGAATCGGGGCCTGCTTAGGCATACCGATGGTCTTGATAGGACTTCCACTATTGATCATTGGCGCGATTATGCGTTCAAGAGCGCGATCCAAACGGGTAGATGCTGTCGTCAGTCAAGCCGTGTCAGAAAGCGTTGCTCGAGCAATGACTCAGCCCTCGCAGCCACAGCTAGTCCCATCATCAGGGCCGACATGCAACCGATGTGGAGCAAGTGCTGCCATCAACACCAGCTTTTGTCCACAATGCGGCAACGCACTAGTTGTAGGAGCCACCGGAGCCGGAGACAATTCACAGCCTTAATGCGACTATACCATCGTACAACTTTGATTTCCCGTAAGCTGCGGGCTGTTTAGCACCTAATAGGTGAGGGCAGGAGACGGAATTGAGAGCCTCTACGAAATCTCGGAGCGAATGGGCTTCCGCTGCGGTGTGGAGCGGAGTCGCCATCAATTCGGCGCCACGGCTCTTGCATTTGCCATTCGCGAGGCGACCGCGCGCCCGATTGATGTATGTTGTTCTCACTGTTTTAATCCTTTTCGTTGTTGATGGACTACGTCCAGCCCCTCGTCAACTCAGCGCGATGGCCTATGTGTGGCTCGTGCACGAATATCAAGTGTATGTGAGTCCAACGCTTTCACGTCGGATCCATTGCCGTTTTATACCCAGTTGTTCAGCTTATTCGTCCGAAGCAGTTCGCAGATACGGCATCATCCGAGGTGGAGCTCTTACGGCCAAACGACTTATCCGGTGCAATCCGTGGCAACAGCCCGATACGGTTGATCCAGTTCCGTAGGTCGTGGACTGGGTGGAGGCCAATAACGGCATTATTTAACAAATCGTCGAAAAAGATCGAGCGCTTTGGTTTATCGAAAGGCAGGGAGCTAATTGAACATTCGCTTTGCTCTGAAATCAATTGGTGTGGGGCTTCTGGTAATAGCCATGTGCCCCACTACCTGGGCTCAAGAGAAATCGAGCCTTCCAGAATTCTTTGGGTTTTACGCTCTTGACGGCGGCCAAAACGTCGCAATTTACGAGGGGCAAGGATCTCAAACTGCGAAAAGCGCAGGGATCGAGTGGTACTCAATTCCGCAGAATTCTAAACTTCAAGACACGAGGCCGCAGGTCTCGACTTCGGCAAGATTCGTGCTCTTCTATACGAATTCTGGAGAGATGATTCAGTCTCTGTCCCTTCATAGATTGCCTTTTGTGAGGCAGATCATCGAGACGCTGCCGGCAAGCGCCTTCTCGCCTCCGTCTAGGAGTGTTGTAGGTTCTCCGAAGTTACCACTTCTTGCAGCGATTCCCGAACTGAACTTCAGGCTTCTCGCAAAGCCAGTCCCGAATCAGCCCCAAATGGTAGAACTGGTGGCCAGCCCAAAGTTGACACCAGGCCTTTATGTGGTTCAGTACAGCCCCAGCGGCGCAAATGGGTGGTTTGCGATTTTCTCTGTTGCCGACAGCGCAGAGGCTGAGAACCCATTTTGCTTGGATCTTGCGTTACCCGGTGGCCCACGCGGGCTCTTTGAACGCGCGAATTCGGAACTCAACTCGACCGTACCGTCGTTAGCTTCATATCGCTATACAAAGTGCGATTCCTCAGGTCTTTCTAGTGGAGCACCAGTGACTGGAAACTCTTCTGCTCCCAGCGGAGGAGTTTCCCCGTCTGCTGCACCTCCGTGGACAGATTCTGCGACAAAACTGATGTGGACGAGAAGCGACAATAACGCAGACGTGAATCTCGACCAAGCCGTTGACTATTGCAAGAATCTGAAGTCCGGGGGCTATTCAGATTGGCGCTTACCGGAAATTGAGGAACTCAAAGGAATCAGCGACCCTTCGGAAAATGTTCCAGTAAATCGGCCAGATTTGGTGGCGTTGCACATACCAGGGGTACCGGGCCCAGCTCATATTAAGGGCCACATATGGATATCCGGTCTCGAAATCAGCAATACCGGGAAGCCTCCTGCAGACCTACAGACCTTCGACTTTGGACTTGGGAAGGTGAAGCCCATCAAAAGCAATAAGCAACATCCGTTCATGCGCGCATTGTGCGTGCGTAATCCATGAGATTGTCGCCACTGTCTTGAAGGGGTTGCACTCGGGGAGCACCACCAGAGATAGCGATTCACCGAGGAACAAAACGAGGAAGTCATTTTTGGGGGAAAGTAATGACTCAAATGCTAAGGGCAAACATTGTCAAAGGAGATTGTTCATGAACTGTTCTTCCTGTGGTAAACCAAATTCCGACGGCGTTTCATTCTGCGAGTTTTGCGGAGCGAACTTGCGGTCCGGATCGACTTCAAACACCGAGCATGTAGTGGCCCGGATCGCGCCAGCACAGCCAGCGCCCCCCTCGGCGGCAGAAGTTGCGCAAATGGGGAAATCGCTACTCGGTTCCTTATCGCTTGGCGAGAAGTTTGTCGGCGCAGGGACGATTGCCGCTGTATTGGGTTTCTTTTTGCCCTGGATTTCTTCGCCTGACCTTGGCGCTCTCTCGGGTTTGCTGGGCCAGATGGGCGCTGCTGAGCTCAACCATGTCAGCCTTTCCGGGGTCGATCTGGCCAAGTTCGTGGGAGCTGTCTATCTCATCCTGCTGGCGGCGATTGCCGCTGGCGTCCTGTTCTACTTCTCCAGAAAGGCAGCTACCCCGCAGAAGTTGCTGATGGGTGGCTTCCTGGTAATGATCGGTTCCCTTTGTGGACCTGGGTTCATTGCCACTCTGCTCTTTGTACCCATGATTCAATCCGTATCTGGAATGGGTTTTTGGCTGCTCGGATTGGGCTTCTGCTCGATAGCGGCTGGCGGGTTGATTACTATTGCCACCTTGGGCAAGACTGCGCGTTGAAACCGCGAGAAAGCGAGGATTCCAATGTTTTGTCCAGATTGTGGAAGTGAAGTTGCGGAAGGCCGGAAATTCTGCGGGAAATGCGGTGGGCAAATTCATGCAGCAGCGGGTAGCGTAGACACAGCCCCGGTCACTGTCCTTGAAGAAACGGCAGCTCCGGTCCCTCGGCGGCCTGCGTCACTGCGCCAGAAGTTCGTCTATGCGCTCGTCGCCTTGCTAGCCGTGTTGGGCGGCGTGGGGTGGTGGTGGTTCCATCGGCCCGCGCCAGCCTACAAGGTACAGGACCCGGGGATTTATCCCTTTCAGGGCCAGAGCGCGGATGGGAAGCCAGGTAAGTGGGGCTTCATCGAGGTCGATGGCAAGATTCTAATCCAGCCGGAGTGGGATGCGGTTGGTTGGTTGGTTGTTATGGGTCAGCCGGTAGTTTTCAGTGAAGGTCTTTGCGGAGTTCAAAAGGACGGCAAATGGGGCTATATCGATACCAGTGGACATCTCGTGATACCCAACCAGTTTGATACTGCACAGCCATTTGTCGAGGGACTTGCGTTGGTCACCCTGGGGAATCAAAGAGGCTATATTGACAAGTCCGGCCACTATGCAATCAATCCACAATTCGATGAGGCATTCGGATTTCATGATGGACTGGCGGTTGTGCGCGCGGAGGGTGGCTGGGGATTTATCAACAAAGCAGGAGCCTATGTGATCAAGCCCCAATTCCAGAGTGTGGACCCGAATGGATTTTGGGATGGCCTCGCAATGGTTTGCCAAGGCAAGTGCGGGTATATCGACCATAACGGTACATTCGTCATCAAGACCCAGTTTGATTCTGAAGGTCCGTTTTCCGAGGGCATGGCAGCGGTCCAGGTTAATCGCAAGTGGGGTTACATCAATACAGCCGGGAAGATCGCCATCAATCCTCAATTCGACTTGGCATCTGCATTTTCAGGTGGCATCGCTGTTGTCTCGGTCTCCGGGCGTGCAGGGACAATCGACAAGCAAGGCAAATATGTCCTGAATCCAGGGCAATTCGAGATACTGCCAAGTGAAGGTGATCTTCAGCAGGTAAAGTCCAGCGACGGGATGGGCTTGCTGACCAGAGATGGCAAGTGGGTCATAAAACCAAGCAAGGCCCTTACTGGAATTGGGGGAATTTTCGGCAAGGTGTTCTATGGAATGATCGGCGGGCAACTTGTCCCGATATCCATATCGGGTAAGGTGCTGGCGGGCTCCTACAAGGGAGCGACGCTGGATTCACTGGCACAGGACATCGAAAACGAAACCAGTGCGATTCAATCGATGCGAACATTGACCGCCGCAGAGGCCAGCTATTCCAGCGCCTATCCGGTGAAGGGATTCACGCCTTCTCTTGACAAGCTGGGACCGGCCACAGCTATTCCCGACGACAGTCACGCCGGTTTTATCGATGCCGCGTTGGCGACGGGAACAAAGGATGGTTATCAGTTCACCGCCAGCATTCCCGAGGGAACCTCGACCGGCGGAACCAACTTCAACTACTTCATCGTGGCCAAGCCAACCGCAGGCCATGCCGGCCGATCCTTCTGCGCCGACTCCTCCGGAACTCTTCGCTACGCAATGACTGGAGATACATGTTCCGTTACATCTCCAACGCTTGGAGATTGAGTCCCTGCGAATAATTGGGTCTCAACCCTTGCGGCGGCACTGCTCCTCATTCAGTAATGGGGCTAGCTGTGACTGCCGCGAATCGATATCAAGGAGGCTATTTCATGAAGGTCGGTCGCAATCTGCTTTTTCCGCGTCAAGCCAGTAGCTTTTGCGCCGCGTTGCCGTTGGCGATTCTGGCGGTTGTGATGGTTCTTTGGCAGCAGGAAGCGATCGGGCAACAACCGGCGCTCCAAAAGCTAACACTCAGCCAGATTGAGGGACTGGTCTCACACGGCGTGCCTGATTCATCGTTGCATACAGCGATCATGACGCGTGGCCTAGCTTTTACTCCGACGGGGGCAATCTTGGAAGCTTTGCGCGCCAAGGGTGCGGGTCCGTTAGTCTTGTCAGATATTGGGGAACGGATACCAGGCGGAGCAGTTCCGCCACCAGAAACAACAGCCTCAGGCGGCGGAGTTGGCGTATCGACAACGCTGGTCGAGGCAAGGCGCGTAATCCCGGTGGAACTGACCACGATTTTTCAAGCTCTGAACGATGGGAATCCGCAAAGCGCAAGCCGTTATCTGGCGCCAGATGTTGCCGGCAGCAGCCAACGGCTGGACTCAATCTGCCGTCCGTTCACCTACAGGGCGCATTCGATCGAAGCCATCATTGAAAGACCCAACGGAATGTTCGAAGCCCGCGTGCGCATGCTCTATAAGCCATTCGATGAACGGGGCCTGGTGCTCAAGTTCCGAATTGCCAGCGGAGTGTTCCAACTGATGGAATCGAGCGACGGGCTTGACGATTGGTTCGGTCCATCGGAGGAGACTGCGGCGCAGATGGCCCGCAAATTCATCTATGCAGCCAAGGCGCACGAGAGCAGTGTGCTGCCTGCGCTGGTAGACTCAGAGATCGATGTATCGCGCTACACGGCGGATCCTTGCTGGCGGGAGGCACTGGCCCGTATCACGGGAGTTGAAAAGGTGATTACCCCGCTTGAGCAATTTCATGGTCTCAAGATTCATGCGACGGCTGTCGTGACTATCGATACGGCAATCTGGATGTATTCCGAAGTTCGTTCGGATTTCTGGATTGATCGCGTAGGCAGCGAATACAAGATCGTTGCGATGACGCTGATGCAAAATCCGGCGTTTATTGTAAGCGATCCGGGCCATGCGCCAGAGGCTTGCCGGGGCGTGGAGAAGAACTTCTTTGCTCAGGTGCAGGCTCCCGGACTGGAGCGGCGGACGCTGGCCCGGTTTGGATTGGCATCTGGAGATGAGGTTTCCTCTCAAACGGAAGAGCAATCCCAAGCTTTCGGCACCAAACAAGCACCTCAAACGCCAACAACTCCAGCCGAAAGACTCACACTTTCCCCGGACGAATCACGGAAGCTCCTCTTGTCCAAGGTAGGAGCGGTGTACCCACCAATTGCCAAGGCTGCCCAGGTCAGCGGGACGGTCGTCCTGCAGGCAACAATTTCTACGGATGGGAGCATCGAGAACCTTCGCGTTGTAAGTGGACCAGCGATGCTGCAGCAATCTGCGCTGAATGCCGTGAAGCAGTGGCGCTATCGTCCCTATTTGTTGAACAACACACCCGTCGAGGTGGAAACCACGATCAACGTTATCTTTGCCTTGAATTAGTAAGAGGTCCGATAAGGCAATCGGCCTTCCTTGACGAACTCTTTGTCGGCTCCTCACTCTGCGAATGCGTGAGCAGGCATTGTGAAGCAAAACGCGGGTCCGCTGGAGCCGGATCGTAGACAACGCCGTAACCAAGTCATGGCGCTGGAGCTACTATATGATGATTTACCTATTGCTCTCCTCAAGACGATGGTCAGCACGCATCCGTATGTTTTCTTTGTTGCTTATCTTCGCGTATGTGGTCTCTTTTTCGCCGGTAATCGTCTCAAGCCAGCAACCGGCCCCACAGAAGCTGAGTCTCAGCCAGATCGAGGGCTTGGTTTCGCACGGCGTGCCCGATTCGACGATGGCTGGCCAAATCCAGCGGCGCGGAGTGGCATTCGTGGTCACGCCGGATGTCCTTGATGCGCTGCAACATAAAGGAGCAGGACCGCAAACGCTGGCAGCAATCCAAGGGATAGCTCCCGCCAGCGGCGTTTCCATACCTGAAACCTTGGGCGACTCAAAGAATGCGAACGGATCATCGCCTTCGGGCGGCTGGAGGCAAGCAAGCGACCTCCAGCACTGTATACACCTGATTCTCGAGGTAGAAGTGAAGGAAGCCGTCGCGGCCGAGACCGACAACATGATCGCGAGCCTGCAGCGGGACCTGAAGACCGCCAACATCAGCTTCTCTCAGGTATTCAAACCCGACTGGTCAAGTCGGCCCGAGTTGGTGGAGGTGGACGGCGTTGCGCCAAACAACCTCAGTTCCGTCCGTGCCGTCCTCAACCAGAAGTACGCCAAGGAATACGACATCAGCAGCACAGGCCAGGGAGCCTTCAATCTGACCATGAGGCCCCTGGTCGAAAAGGCTCTGGACGAAAAGACTCTCCAGCAGGCCATCGAGGTCATTCGCCGCCGCATGGATGTCCTCGGGGTGCGCGAGGCGCTCATACAGAAGTACAACCTGGGTGCCAACCAGATCCTCGTCGAGATGCCGGACATCACTGATTTCGAGCACGTCAAGAGCATCATCCAATCCACTGCCCGGCTGGCGATTCGCGCAGTCAAGGGCGACCCCTCCGGTTATCCTGACGATCAATCTGCGCTGGCTGCCATCGGCGGATTGATGACGCCCGACGAGATGTTGGTTCACGGCTCCGAGCGCGTTTTCATCCTTCAACGCGTCGCCATCGTAATCGGCAGCGACTTCCGCTCTGCCGACCCCGGGGTCAACCAGAACACCGGCCACCCCATCGTCAATTTCACGCTGACCAACGAGGCCGGCGACCGCTTTTACAACTTCACCAGCGCCAACATTGGAAAGAGCATGGCTGTTACCATGGGCGGCGGCGTCCGCGAAGTCGCCGTCATCAAGAGCGCCATCCGCGACAGCGGCCAGATCGAGGGCGCGTTCACCCAAGAAGAGGTCGTGGACCTTTCCAAGCTGCTGCACACCGGCGCGCTGCCAGCCTCGCTCGTCTATCTGGAGGAGCGGAACGCTTGTCGCGGTAGTAACCTCGGACCTACCCGATAACTAAGTTTAGGTGGCGGCTGGCCCACCCTTCAGAGTCCATGAACTGGGTGGGAAGGCAATCCACCCGAGTTTCGTATCGCTCCTCGAAAACGTCGGTTGCACATGAAGATTGGATATGTTTTCGCGATAGCGTTTGTTTTCGGTTGTGTGTCCGGCCTGGCGCTCGATTTCGATGGTCCCGGCCATGCCGGCCTAGGCGGCAGTGCCGTCGGGCAGTTTCGGTCCAGTGGCGGAGATGTTGTCGCGGTGGGGGCAATAGTGCGGGAATCCCAGCACATTGCCGTCAAGCGAGCAGAATATGGTGAGCAGGGTCTTGCCGCTCTCCCATTCGTCTTTGGCAACCATGAAACTGCACCGGCCACCCCATCGTCAACTTCACGCTGACCAACGAGGCCGGCGACCGCAGTCCAGATTCTTAAAGTGAACTTCAATCGGTTCCACGTCTTCATAGCGGTGAATGACTGGGTTGAGCCTGCGTCCTTGCATGGGATGTCTCCGGGGATTTGTTACGGTTAAAAAAGAGCAAGCTGAATTCTTACGAATGAAGGTAGCCCAGAGGCGAGCGGTTCGCCCCTGGGCTTCATGGACGAGGATTACTCCTCGTCCGCGCCGTCGGTTGGATCGTCGGCGGCTTCGACTTTCGAGAGGCGCCTCATGCTGGAAGCGTGGATCTCGGCGATAGTGTGCTTGAACGGCTTGCCCTCGACATCTTCCTCGACCGTCCGGTACTTGATCTTCCCCTCCAGGCTGACGAGCTGCCCCTTCTGAAGCGTCTTGGCGAAGTTGGAGAGATTGCCCCAGGCGTAGACGCGGTGCCATTCGGTGCGGGTTTCGTACTCGCCCTTGTCGTTCTTCCAGCTCTCGCTGGTGGCGATGCTGAGGACGGCGTAGTCCTTCTTGTTCTGCGCGGTTTTGACTTCTGCATTCTTTCCGAGACGGCCGATGAGGATGACTTTGTTGAACATGGTTTGTAGCTCCTTTTTTGAAGTTTGTCCGCTGGATGCGGTACATGCTTGCCCGGAGGGTGTGCCGTCGCGGCCCACTCCCAAGGCGAGTGGAAGAGATTTGTGGAAGGGGACCACGAGCTTGCCTCGGGGGAGGAGTCCACACCTGAAAGGGCAGAGCAATCTCTGGAAGGAGAGCGTGCGTCCGCTGGGCGTGGGTGCTTCTGAGCGCGGCACGCTGAACGCAAACAGAAAGGCAAACTGAAGTGGAGCAGACCTGTTCAAGCTCCTCAGATCTGCCGTCAGAATTGCAGAGGCACGCGCGACGGAATGAAGGGCTGAGTCCGGAGACCCGCCACATCGAACTTCCGAGCGGAAGCATCGGGGCGAGTACCGGAGCACACATGGCGCTTACCGCTTGCGCCCATGATCTCGCCTTCGCCATCGTGCGGCGAATGTAGGCAGCGCGCCGGGAGGGGTTGGGATCGCGGGAGAGATAGTTGGCTGTCGAGGGTGGCGGCAATCGCATCGTCCGGCATCCGCAGCGAGAATGGCGGCGACGCAGAAGGCGATGTCGGCGGCGGCGGGGCGGTCGTGGAACTTGGCCGCGTTGCGGAACCGCTCAAGGGAGAGGCACGAATGAGGCGGCCTGGCCGGATACAGGTACAGGCCTCGGCTGATGTTGGACGGCGCGGGCTTCCCGCTCCTGCTCCTGAAGCTGGTAGAGCTTCGTCATTTCCAGGCGCAAACAGGCCGCCGTGCCGGAACTCGACTCCAGATCGCACTCGTAGCAGAACGTAGGGATAAGAGTCCGTTCTCGCTGCGGTACTTCGGCTTGCAGTTGGTGAATCCGGGCAGACGGCCAAAGCGCCGCCAGTCCGCGGCGCTCGGGTCCGCTCCGTACCGCCTGGCGAGGGTCTGCGCAATGAACGTGGAGAGCGCCGCCGGGTACACGTCCGATCGTGCTTCAGCCATGCCTGGAAGTTGCCGCGGCTGGTTTCGACCACGGCGCACGGCTCGTAGCCGTCGGCGGCGAGCCGTTGCAACGGATTCCGAGAATCAGGTCGTCGAGGACGGTGAAGCGGTGCTCTCCGGCTGGCCGGATGTAGATGTGCGCGCCCGCGCGCATTGTGGGCCTTCAGGAGCGGAATGCCGGGAGAGAACAGTCTGCGCGGACGATTTGCAAGGCCGGGGAGCATTCCTCGTTCGCTCAGGACGCCGAGGTCGTAGGCCGGCGCGTCGAGGGCGGCAAGCATCCGTTCGACAGCGTTTCTGGTTCGTCCATACCGAGCCTCCTTTTCGAAGCAGATTTGCCAAAATGCCGGGAATGGTGTTACGATGCATTCGTATTGGAATGTACATCGCATTTACGATTCGAACGCAAGGCCGGGATGATGCTGGAACATGAGGGACTTGATGAACCAGGACTCGCACACGGACGAGAAGCAGGAACGGCTCAAAGAGAAGCTGCGCGATGAGCTGGGGCCTGTGATTGTCGGCCTGCTCGACAGGTCGAGCGGCCTTGAGGACATTCTCGTCAATGAGGATTCCCGCATCTGGGTAAAGCGAACCGGGTCGCCTTTCGAGCAGGTCGGCGAGCTTGCCAGCCGCCAGGCGCGCGGGGCAATGATGACGATTGCCTCGATGCAGAAGACGACGGTGACGGAGATGCGGCCAGTCTGGAGATCGCAGCTTCCTATCTGGAAATACCGCTTTGCCGGTTTGATTGAGCCGGTCGTTCCGTCGCCGTCGTTTGCGATTCGCGTGAAGTCGGACAAGAAGCGCAGTCTCAGAGACCTTCAGCGGCAAGGCATCCTGACGACCAAGGATGATCCGCGGAACCGCCGCTCGCAGCAGGAAGACTTTATCGCCTCAGTCAAGAATCTCGATCATCTTGAGGTCATTCAACAGGCCATCGTCGCCCACAAGAACATCCTGATCGTCGGCGGGACGGGCGCGGGCAAGACGACGATTGCCAACGCCATTCTCGAAGAGATCGGCGACGCTGACGCCTGGTGACCGCGTGCTCGTGATCGAAGACACGCAGGAACTTCTTCTTGACTCGGCAAACAGCCTGAGCATGTTGGCGACAACGGAGTTCGACCAGTTGAAGTGCCTGAAAGTGGCGCTGCGGCTGAAGCCGGACAGGATTGTCGTCGGTGAGGTCCGCGATGGAGCCGCCGCTCTGCCGTCTGCTCAAGAGTTGGAATACAGGGCATCCGGGCGGTGTCTCGACGCTGCACGCAAATAGCGCAGCGGAGGCGCTCGACCGGCTTGAGGCTTTGGTACGCGAAGCAACCGACGCACCGCAGCAGCGCATGATCGGGAGCGCGGTCGATCTTGTCATCTCGGTCGTCAACGATCCCGTTGCAGGGGCGCAAGGTTCAAGAGGTGGCCGTTGTCACCGGGTACGAAAATGGGCGCTACCTGCTGACGCAGGTTTGATTGTCAGTGGTTCTGCGCGGTCTTCGCGCCGGAGCTGAGATCGAAACCGTGAAGGGCGTTGCGAAGGTGCCTTTCGCAAACCGTGCCGGAGGGCACATGGAGGAATCGATGAATCAAGGTACACTCACACGTCTCGATGCACAATCGTGCGGCATTGCTCAGCCGGACGCGGAACGCTGGGTTCCTGGCCCTGGCAGTGCTCATTGGATCAGCCGTGTCCTTTGCAGCCGAAACCGGAAGCAACCTGCCCTGGGAAGGCCCTCTGACGACGCTGGTCACATCGTTGACTGGGCCGGTCGCTTATGCCATTTCAGTGGTCGCCATCGTGGCGCTGGGCGCGACGCTGGCCTTTGCCGGCGGCGAAATGGGCGAGACGATGAAACGGCTGCTGCAGTCGGCATCGCCGTCTGCCTGCGTCGTCTTCGCCGCGCAGGTGATGTCGTCCTTTATCGGCCAGGCTGCGGAGATTTCGCTTCTCCAGCCGGTCCACGCAATCTCACAGCCTGCTCTTCAGCTTCGTCGCGAGAGGGATAACGAATCGAATCCCTGAATGGGGATGGTGAGAAGCAACCGTCCCCATCTAGTTCGGAGCCGATGAGATTGGAGCAATTTAGATTTGAACGAACCAGAGCAGACCATCATGCGGACTTCGTTGAGCAGGCCGCAACAACTGCTGGGCGGAGACCGGGAGATGGTCATCATGGCCGGGCTTGGCACGGCCATGATGGCTGTGAGCTGTGATGAGCTTTCTGTCTTTCCTCATGGCGATCGTCGGTTCTGGACGATTGTGGCCGTGCTGGCCAGAATCGGCAAAGCCGATCCGATGATGCGGAAGGTCTACAGCCGTCACCTGCAGTACAAGGATTTCTACCCCGCCAAAAGCGGGGTCGCTGCTTTTGGCAAAACGCCCAAAGGGGGCTGGAGGTAGAAGTGTTTGGAGAGACGCGCAAACAGCCTACAGGATTGGCCGACCTGCTCCTGTGGTTCGGCCTCGTCGATGACGGCATTGTGTTGCAGCGGGACGGATCGCTGCTGGCGGCCTGGCAGTACCGGGGTCCCGATCTTCAATCCGCAACTCATGCCGAGATGGCCGCGATTGCGCGGCGGCTGAATCGTATTCTGCGGCTTGGGAAGCGGCTGGATGATTCAGGTCGATTGCATTCCGCTCGTTTTCAAGTGGCTATGCGCCGGAGGGCGCATTTCGCTGATGCCGTGACGGCGCTGATTGATCGGGAGCGGCGGGAGCAATTCGCACTGGAAGGCAGCCACTTCGAGAACGAATACTTTCTGGCCCTGACCTATATGCCGCCGCTGGTGGCATCGGAAAAGCTCGAAGGTTTCATGATTTCTGGCTCGACTCGAATCATAGTGAAGCGGCCGCGCTGGGGCTGAGGCGTTGCGCTACTTTAAGGCGAAGGTCCGGCAGTTCGAGGATGTCTTCGCGGCTCAGCTTCCGGTCACGCGCCTGAAGGCGAAAGTGACGAAACTCGGCGATGGATACGAGCGGGTCGATGATGAATTGCTCGCCTATCTTCGCCGCTGCCTGACCGGCGATCAAAGGCCCGGTCATGCAGCCGGAGATTCCGGTCTTCCTGAATGATCTGCTCTCGATGGAAGACCTGCGCGGTGGAACGGAACCAATGATGGGAGACCGTCATCTGCGCACGCTCGTCGCTCGATGCCTTCCCGCGTTCGACCTATCCTGGCGCACTGTCAGTGCTGGATTCGATTCCTTGCGAATACCGCTGGAACACGCGGGCAATTTTGATGGACCCATCGGAAGCCCAGGGCATCATCGCCAAGATCGGCAAGAAATGGAAGTTTCAGCAGCGCGGATTGAAGGATCAGGTATTCAAGTCGAGCGGCGGCGGCCAATTGAACCAGTTCGCCATGACGATGGTTTCGGACTCTGATGGCGCGCTGGCCGAGGCCACCTCCGGCGATGTGCATTTCTGCTACTTCTCCTCGTCCATTGTGCTTCAGCACAAGGACCGGACGCTTCCTCGACAACATGATCGGCGAATTCCGCAAGGCTCTTATCAATCGTGGATTCGGCGTTCGGGTTGAGGACATCAACGCCGTTGATGCGTTCTTCGGCACACTGCCCGGAAATGGCGTGGCGCAAGTGCGCCGCGTCATTGCTCACACGCGCAACTATGTGGACCTGATGCCGATCTCCGCAGTCTGGGCGGGCGAGAGCAAGAATCCGTCGGCCCTGATGCCGCCCGAATTCGCCTCCGCTGCTCTATGCGGCGACGCAAGGCGGTATGCCGTATCGGCTGAACCTGCACGACTACGATGTCGGGCACACGCTTCTGATCGGTCCAACGGGCGCGGGCAAGTCCGTCAGTCTCGCGCTGTTCGTCGCGCAGTGGTTCCGCTATCCAAATGCACAGGTCTTCGCTTTCGATAAAGGGCATTCCCTGTACGGCACTGTGCAAGGCCGCGGGCGGCCGCTTCTACGACATCGGCGAAGGCGGGCTGTCCTTCCAGCCGCTCCGCGACATCGACGATGAAGCGGAGTTCGGGTGGGGGCAGGAGTGGGTCGAGACCGTTCTGCGAATGCAGAAGGTCGAGGTCGGCCCGGCGGAACGGCACACCATTCATCGCGCCCTTCAGCAACTTGCCTCGCGCCCCGCGCGAACGGCGGACGCTGACCGAACTCGAAGCCAACCTTCAGGACGAGAAGCTCAAGGCCGGATTGCAGCCTTACGTGATTGACGGAGCGTTGGGCGGATTGCTCGACGCCCGCAACGACGGCCTGACGACTTCGCGTTTCGTTGTCTGCGAGATGGAGACGCTGCTTGAGCGGCTCCTATGGCGAAGCGACGGTCATGGCAGTTCTGCTCTATCTCTTCCGCCGCATGGAGCGCGCGCTCGATGGCAGCCCGACGCTGGTTCCCATCGACGAAGCCTGGCTCTTCCTGAAGCATCCGGCCTGGCGGGACAAGATTCAGGACTGGCTCAAAACTCTGCGCAAGAAGAATGCGGTCGTTCTTCTTGCCACGCAGAGCATGGCCGATGTGAAGGAGTCGCCGATTGCGTCGGCGATTCTCCAGAGCACGGCAACGAAGATTTACCTGCCGAACTCGGAGGCTGGCAACGAGGGAATGCGCCAGTTCTACGAATACGCCGGATTGAACAGCCGGGAAATCGAGCTACTTCAGAGTGCTACGCCGAAGCGGGATTACTACATTGTGCAGCGGCTTGGTCGTCGCATGATCTCCTTCCGCCTCGGGCCGGTGGCTCTGGCCTTTCTGGCGGTGTCCGGCCAGAAGGACAGAGCGCGAATCGATGTTCTTGCCGAGCAACTGGGTCCAGCGTGGATCTCGGCATGGATGCAAGAAAGCAAGGTGGACAAAGGCTGGATCGACTACTACGAAGGAGTAACGAATCATGCAATCCAAATGGCTGGTTAGGAGCGCAACCTCAATCGCTCTCGTCGCCATCATGGCGGTCGAGACGGTCTGCCCGGTGCCGGCGCACGCTGGCGTACCGGGCCTGTTCGCAACCGAGTATACCCAAATCCTCAACTATGTCGAGCTGGCCGGTCAGCTCGAAAAGCAGGTCGTGATGGTCGAAAACCAACTCAACCAGCTTGCCGACATGGCCAAACACGGAATCACCATCACCGATCAACTCTTTGGGACCGTCGCCTCGGACATCACGACGTCTGCGCCAGATCGTCAACACCGGGCAGGCGCTCTCTTACACTTTGAGCAATATGGACGGCACTTTCCGGCTCCGGTTTCCCGGCTACTGTCCGTCTACTAACTATGGTCAGTCGTATCAGACCTGGAGCCAGACGAGCCTTGACAGCACCCTTGGTGCGCTGAAAGCGGCTGGTGTCCAGAACTCGCAATTCGATAGCGATTCGGCCCTGCTTCAAAGCCTCAAGAGCCAAAGCCAGTCGGCTGTTGGGCGAATGCAGGCCATCGAAGTCGGAAACCAGATTGCGGAAAATCAGGCGGAACAATTGATGAAATTGCGCCAACTGATGATGGCGGATATGCAGAGCAAAGTCGGCGTATCAAGAGCGCCATGGTTCAGGCGGACGCGACGAAGCAGGCCAACTCCGACCAGTTTTTCGGCCAAACCCAGGTCACGAGTGACGGCGTGACCTTCTAGGAGAGAACGATGAAGTGGATTTGCAGTTTGTGGTATCGGCGTTGTTTTGATGCTGGCCGGATGCAAGACGGCAGAGAAGAGCCAGATTCTAACGGCATTTCAGAATGCCGGTGGCGGCGACGTTGCACATGCGACGCCGCAAGGCATCTCGTCTTTTCTTGCCCAGCATGAGGATCTCCGCAAGCAACTAACGCCGTTGTGCAACGCGCAAAAGGCGAAAGCGCCCGCGGATTGGTCCACCTCGGACGAAGGAAGAATCTGCGCGGCGCAATGAGCGCGCGAACTTCTTCGGAAAACCGCAACTGAAATCCGATGGTGTGAAATTCTAAAGGGGAACACCCGATGGCGCGAAGACAGAAACTCGTACTCTTGGCGGCTGCGGCTTTTGCCTCGGCCGCCACCGCTCATGCGCAGGCCCCGGTCGATGTCGGCGGTACATTTCAGCAAATTGAGCAGGCGGCCAACGCATGGATTCCCACTATCATGCAAGAGGCCTACCTACCTGTTCTATGTTCTGGCGACGCTCGACTTCGCCTGGAGCGCGCCGCAATTCCTCCGCGAGCACGACTTCATGGGTCTGTTTCTTACCCTGATTAAGAAGCTGCTCGTCATCGGGTTCTTTTACGCCGTGCTCATCAACGGTCAGACCTGGATACCGGCCATCGTCAACAGCTTCGCGCAACTCGGTGCAAATGCCGCTGGCGTCAATGTAGCTCAGAATCCCTCGGACATTATGATGCAGGGACTCCAGATCGTCTCTGACCTCTTTACCAAGGTCTCAGCGGTCAACCTGTTGTCTGAGCCTGGCGGGGCCATTACGACGATTCTCGCAGCCTGCATCGTGCTCGCCTCCTACATCATCATCACGCTCCATTACGTTGTCACCAAGCTCGAAGCGATTATCGTCATGTCGGCGGGCTACATCTTCCTTGGCTTCGGTGGGAGTCGGTGGACTTCGCCTTACTTTGAAAGGTACATTTCTCTAGCTATCAGTACGGGCGTCCGTCTGATGCTGATTTACCTGATGCTCGGGCGTATTCACAGACGATCTCGAACAACTGGATCGCCACTATGAACGGCTATACGGCCGATCAGCCCATTACTCAAATCTTCCCGACGCTGATGTCGATGCTGCTTTTCGCCTTCGCCTCCTGGATGATCCCGAAGATGGCGGCCTCGATCGCCTCGGGCACGCTTGGGGCCGGCGCGGCGGACCTGGTTGGCATGGGCGCTGGAGATTGGCAAAGCGGCTGCGCTCGGCGCGGCGACGGTCGCCGTTGTTGCGGCAACCGGGGGCGCGGGCGCCGCCGCGGGCGGCGCTCTCGCAGCAACCGAAACGGCGGGTGCAGCCGCCGAGGGGAGGCGCGGAGGCAGCGCTCGGGGCTGGCTCCGCTGCCGGTGGTGTGGGTGAAGCGGCAATGGAAACACCAGCGCGCCAGCGCCGCCGGTTCCGGCAGCGGAAGCGGCTGGTTCTCCCAGCCTCCGCCTCCGCCTCCTCCGCCCCCCTCTGCGGCGGAAAGTCCGGCAAGTGCTCCGTCGGCGCCTCCAGCGCCACCTTCGTCCGCCAGATAATCTTCAATCGCTTGGCCCAGCACGCCACCAACATCCACGTCCCGCACGATGGCTGGGTCATTCGCCTTCGGCACAACTGCGAGTCGAGAGGGAGGAATAACTCGTGACAGAAAAAGCAATAGCCCAGACGCCTTATCTTCGTGCCCGCCAGGAGTGGGACGAGCGGTTCGGCGACCAGATCAAGAGCCAGAACAACTGGCGTCTTGGCCGCATTCTTTCGATGGGACGGCGCTGGTTTGCGTTACAGGCATGGTCGCCATCGGCTATCGCTCCAACACCGTGCCCTATGTCGTCGCGCTTGACGATGTGGGCGGGCGGTTCCGGTCATCCCGGCGAAACAGGTTGCGGTCAAGGATGTGCGTCTGCAGGAAGCGGTGGTTGCCCGGTGGGTCACCGAATCTGCGGACGGTCGATCACCGACGCCGTGGCTCAGCGGCGGCTGGTCGATGAGGTCTATGCGCGAGACCGGGAAAAACTCGCCGGCGTCGGCAACCATCACGGAGTTCTACTCGAAGAACTCGCCCTTCGACCTGCTGACGAAGGAGACCGTTGACGCCTCGGTCGAATCCATCGTGCAGCAGTCGCCCAAAACCTATGAAGTGGCCTGGACGGAAGTGACCCGCGACCTGAGCGGTAGACCTCATGTCGCGACACATCGATATCGGGCCTTCGTCTCGGTGGTGACGCAAGAAGTGACGGACGCAAAGCAGGCATTGGTCAACCCCCTCGGCCTCTACGTCACGAATCTGACCTGGGGCGAAGTGGTTTCGACTGCCACTGACCAGCCAAACAGCAACACGCAAAGCAGCAACGCTCAGAAGCCGAACGGAGGACAGAATCAATGACATGGCTCGTATCTATCGCAGTGGTCCTTGCACTCACGAGTGCGGCGGCTGGAGCGCAGAACGCTACCGCCGTTCACACCACAGCAGAAGCAGGATCTTTCCGGCTACAACTTCAAGGGCGCGGAAGCCGCGCTTCGAGGCACAATCGAATCAACCAGCGCGCGAAGCAGGAAGCGCTCACTCCGATTCCTCCGCTGAAGGTTCCGCCGATCGTCACAGCCGTTGCTGCTGGGCAGTCGTCTCAATCGGACGGCCCCAGCGGAGAAGGGCTCAGCGGTTCCGTTGAACTGGAAACCGCCTCACGCTGACCTGAATGCCGCTGCAGTCAGCGCGGCGGAGGTTTCGCGTCTCTGGGAGACCGGAGTCGTCGATGCCGACGCCTGGGCCGAACGGCAAGGTCGTTTACATCTTCGGCCAGGGAATGCCAGTCACTCGTCTGCGCTCCGCTGCGCGTCTGCGCAATCGAATTGCAAGTCGGGCGAGCACCTCCAAAGCCAGCCGCAAATCGGTGACTCCCGCCGCTGGGAAATCACGCCCGTTCTCTCTGGCTCCGGTCTCGATGAAACGCCGCTGCTTAGTCGTGAAGCCGATTGAAGCGGGCCTTGAGACCGATTTGATCGTTCCGACGGACCAGCGCACCTATGTTGTCCGGCTGGTCTCCGATCCCACCCGGTTTGTCTCCCGGCTGGCCTTTCAATATCCCGACGAGGACCGCGCCAAGTGGGCGGCCTTCGAGGCCCGGCAGGATGAGTCCAAACGCAACGCCGAGGCCATTGCCGAGGAGCGCGCGCGAAAAAGACAAGAAAGCTGGCGTGTCTTGCCGATGGCCGACAACGCCGTTGACCGGCTCTATCTCGATTACAAGCTCTACGGGCGATGAGCATCTCCGTCCGGATCACGTCTTCGACGATGGCCAGCACACCTATCTGATCTATCCGAACGATGGGCGCTTCCGCGAGCTGCCGACATTGCTTTTGGTGGTCAACGGCAAGTCGGAACTGGTCAACTTCCGCGTCGATGGCTCGCGCTACATCGTGGACCGGCTCTTCGACAAAGCAATCCTCGTGGTCGGCGTGGGCAAGAAGCAGACCCGCATAACGATCACGCGCGAGACGCCCTACTCCCAGACGGGAAAGGAGAACTGACGATGGTTAAGCCTGACGAAAATCCCAAACCGGTGAATCTAGAAGGCGCGCGTCGAAGAAAATCAGGACGAGATTCTCGAAGCGGCACAGACCGATAAGGTCGTGCGCGGCGTCAATGGTTCGCCTCACGCCGAAGGCCCGCAAGCTACGCCCACTGGCCGGAATCATTCTGATCGCGCTGGTCGTGTTGGCCGCGGCCTACATGCGGCATGGTCTGGCCAACCGCCACAAGAAGACGGTCAAGCAGGCCGACACGGCAGAAGGTCGGCGCAGGACCGGCGACGACGGTCGAAAAGGGCCTCCTGTCGGACCAGGCGCGGAACGGCCTGAATACCGGGCAAACCCACGTCCCTGACTCCTCGACGCTTCGTTCATCTATACTGAACCGGCGAAACCCCGACTGGCCGGTCGGCTCAGTCGGCCGACACCGGGCAATTCCTCGAAGGCAACATCCATCCCGCCTCTGGAATACCGGCAGACCCCGGTTTCGACCGCTGCCAACGGCTCATTGTCCTTTGCCGAACAGCGGCGGCTGGACGAGTACAACCGGGAACGCGAAGCGATGGAGGCTCCAACTTCCGTCAAGGGAAATCCTTCCGGCAAGTACCAAAGAAACATCCACAGCATCCTCCGATCCCCTGGCCGCGATCCAGTCGGCCCTTCTTAATGCCCGGTCGATGCTGGGAGCCGGGACGCGGCGGTTCGCACACCCGTCCAGCTCTCGCGCAGGCCGGAACTCCCGGAGCGGTCGAGCAGCAGTCAGACTACGAGCGCCAGAACGATCAGGAGCAAAAGACTGTCTTCGGCCAGCAACACTCAAAGCAGGAGACGGAGTACCTGACTGCGCCACGCAAGGCCGCCCAGGGCCAATATGAAGTCAAGGCGGGCTGGCTGATTCCGGCCGTTTTGGAACAACAGCTTAACTCCGACCTGCCCGGAATGATCCGGGCGCTGGTTCGTGAAAATGTGTATGATTCCGCTACTGGGAGGTACATTCTAATACCTTCCGGGAGTACACTGATAGGGGTTTACAACTCCCACGTAGGTTACGGACAAAGTGCCTTGCAGGCCGTCTGGCGAAGGATCGTCTTCCCGGATGGCTCCAGCCTTGCTCTTGGCGGATTTGAAGGGGATGACAGTGCCGGCGCGGCGGGATTCCGGGACCAGGTCAACAATCACTGGGGACGGCTTCTTTCCGGTGCGCTGTTGACTTCGGTCTTTGCCGCCGGTATCGAGGTCAGCCAGGGTACGAACTCCTCGGTTCTGCAATCGCAAAGCGTCGGCCAAACGGTGGGACAGGCAGTTGGCCAGCAAGTCGGCCAACTGGGCACGGAAGTGACGCGCCGGAACCTGAACATTCAGCCCACGATCGTCGTCAGACCTGGGTATCGGTTCTTTGTTCGGGTTGAGAAGGACATTCAGTTCAGCGGCCCGTATGCGCCGATGAACGCATTTTCGCAAGGGGCAAGTGGCCGGAACGAGTCCAGGTAAGCAAGTTGGAGTAGAAAGGGGGCCCAGTGGCAGTCAAGAAGGCAGTCAAAAAGAAAACAGCTCGCAAGGTGAACCGTGAGGGGCAGCGGTGGACGGATGATCGGCCGGGCATGACGCTGCGCCTTCCGCTTGATCTCCGCGAAGCAATCACCGAAGAGTCTCGAATAAAGGGCGATCTGGCCAGGATCGTCCTTTTTGCTTTAAGCCACGTTGACAAGGAAGAAGTCGATATTCAACAGACCCGCAAGGCCGGCATGGATCTCACCAACCCTCAGCTCATCCACGTCGGCGCAGAAGCTCGTACCAAGCTCAAGGAATGGGCCGAGGCCGAAGGCATGAGCGTGAACGCCATCGTGGTCAGCGTCCTCGACGAGTTTTTCACGCGACTCAAGAAGAGCAAGGCACTGAGAGAGGAACTGCGGTTGGAGATTCGCGCGCATAGGGGCTTTATACCGCGCACATAGCTCAGTTAATCCAGCCGTTAGGGAATAATCTTGCTTAGTCCTTCTGGGAAGCGACTTCTCATGTATTTCTTATGTGACCTTGATCCGTCTAGGAATGTATCTCTTCGGGTGCGTCGAAAGGTGAGGTGAAGAGAATGCGCACGGGGATCGCTCGGCTTTATTACTATGGCGAAAAGAAGTGGGACGACTATCTCCTCGACATCCAGGAAGCACAGGATGACGCTCGGGAGGCCGCTCAAGAGACAGCGGAGGAGATGAACGAAGAACTCCGGAAACAAACGGAACTACTGGACCGTCAGGTTGAGTTGTCCGCGGAGATTCGGGACCACCTTCGCGAGATGAAGCTGGAAATACAATGGGGCTTCGGTCTGGTGGTCGATCGGCTCGACAAGCAGACCAAGCTTGTTTCTGACATCGCACAGACGCTTGGCGAAATTCACCAAACGCTGAAATCTCCTCTTATTACGCAAGCGACTGAACTCTGGCAACTTGGAGAAGACTATTTCAAAAGAGGACTTCTTGATCGGGCATTGGAAAAGTTTCTTCAGTCCGAGCAAAAGAACGATGTGTTTTTTCCGCTTCAACTGCGGATCGGCACTCTCTTTCTCGAAGGTAGGAACTCGGAGTGCAACGTCATCAACCTTCCCGAGGCTGAGCGCCATCTTCTCATAGCCGCTCGATACGCCTTGGCAGAGCAGAAGGTTACTGAAAACGCCATCGAATACGCGGGCAAGGCATACTACCGGGCTGCCCAGGCAGCCTACCTGATTGGGGCCGACTGCCAAAGGTGCGGGAATGTCGAGGGAGTAAAGCAATGCTTGGAACGTGCACTGGCTCACCTCGTAAAGGCGGCCAAGTACCGGCCGGCGTTCCGAGGCGTTCTGTTTCTGCGCGCCAAATGCTACGCTCTACTGGAGAATAAGCAGGAAGCACTAGAGTGTATCCGGATATTATCCGACACTGACAGAACGTTTCACTCGGCGGCAATGGAAGACGGCGACTTCGCAACTATCCGGCAAAATGTTGACGGAGTCTTCAGACTCGCAATCGACAGGCCCGGCCCAAATGCATCGAAGGCAAGGGATGTCATTGCTCATGCAAGAATCATTCTGAACTGGGCAAAAACGAGCAAGCCTCAAAGCGAAGCCAATGAGCGGGTGATTGAGGCCAAGGAACAAGAACTTAATGTTTTTGAGGAGCAACTCGGCACACTAGCAGTGGACATCGAATCAGGCACCGCCAGCATTCTCAGGAGCCAAGCTCAGCTTGAGGACATCGTTTGGAAACATTTATGGAAGCGGTCAGAAACTCTTTCTGATAGGATCAAATCTCTTCGCTCAGAAAGAGCAGAGTTGGAAAAGGTCCCTTTGAACATGATGAACGGAGCGTTCTTAATCAGAGGGGACTCTGCAATGGGATGTCTATTCGTTGTACTGATGTATATAGCGCTTCCGATTGTCTTGCCCATTATAGCTCTTCCGTGGAAATCGACATTGTCACGAATACCGATGGGGTTCTCCGGAGGGATCCTCTTTCTGGCGGGCCTGGTAGGATACGGCTTTCTAACTTTCGCGATCGGGAAGCGTCTTTCGTTGCTTAATCAAAAGAGAACGCTCAACGGCCACATCGATCGCGCTAAATCCGCAATTCGGGAATGGGACCGAGTCCACGTCCCGGAAATCGAACGCGCCGAGGCTGATGAGAAAGAAGTGATCCGACGCCAACAGGATTTTGCTGTGCTGACTGCGTCCGACTCCGACTGAATCGTGGAGAACGCACTTGTATTCTTCATACTGCTCATTCGCGATGCAATTCATGCAGGCACAATATATCGAAGACTTGACCCCAATTCTTCAAGCCCGTCGGGCGGGCCAAACGAGTCTGGCGCGAAGCGGCAGCACATCACAGGGCGGGAAGACGGGCGCCGGCAAAAATCGGGGTCCTGCCTCAGCAGACCCCGCACTTTTCAAGGTTTCTGATTGACGCTATGCAGCTTTGGCCTTCTTCGTGCTGCGGTGCGTGGCTGGCTCGGCTTCGCTTTGTCCGTCGCCTTCCGGGCGGCTTGCGCCTTCTCCTTCGCCGCGAACTCCTGCTTGACCTTGGCGGTGATGGCGGCCACGTCCACCTTGTAGAACTCGGCGGCTTCGCGCAGGGCTTTGCGCGGATTCGTTGGGGTTGTGCGCCGATTGCAGAATGGTGATTGCCACCAAAATGCGGCCGAGCGTGCTCTCCTCGGCTTTGCGAAGAAAGGACGCGAGCAATTTGGCCGGGGCCTCTCCGGCTCCGTTGGCCTTGCCGATGCCGTGATGCCGGAAGATGATCGCCAGACGGCGCTCGTCCAAGACGGCGGCGAGGCGCTCGGCGACAAACAGCAGGTCGCGCTTCATCAGCCGGACGGGAACCGCGTCGCTGTGCTTTCAGGACGCGGAGGCCGGTTGCCTGGGCGATGGCCTCCTCGCGGCGGTGCTTCTCCTGCTCGGCCTTGAATGCGGCATCGGTCGCGGCCGGCTGCTGCTTCTTGGGGTGGTGCACCGGGCAATCGGGATTGGCGCACACCTTGCGAATGTTCGCCCTTCTCGCTGCCCTCGGTAACGATGGCCTCGGTGGTGTACTTGCACGTCTTGTATTCCGGCGCAGTCCCGCTGCTTCTTGTTCTTGGGCTTGTCCTGCCGGATTTCGACGTACTTGTTGCGCGGCAGAACCGGAGCTGCCTTCGGTGCGGTCTGCCGTAGGCCGTGGTGATCTGTACCAGCTTCGGCTTGGCGGCGACGGTCTGCTTTACGTGCGCGTCCAGCTTGGCCGTGATAGCAGCCGGGATCGGTGCAGAGTCGTCCTGCTTGCCGCGATGTCGGCAAAGAGCAGCGTGTTGTGGCCGGTGCGCTTGGGGCAGTCGGCGCAGGAACCGGCCGCGGGCACAAGCTGGCGTCGCGCTTTCGAGAACGGCGCGGCTTGCAAGATGAGCAGAATGTTGTGCTCGATCCACTCCCGCAGATGGCGAACGGGGAGCAGGATGCGCTTGGCCTTGCTGCCGCTTGTATGCTCTCCTGCGAAGCAAGCGGCGAGCGCCTCCTCCTGCTGGTCGGGCTGCAACTTCGCCAGTAGCAGCGCATGGCCGACGCCGATTTCGTCCTTGGCGAAGGCTTCGATCGACTGCGGGCGGCAAGCTCGGTCAAGTCGAAGCGCGGGAGGCACATACGCCGGCGGATTTGCCGCATCTTGGCCGCGATCTGTTCGATGGAGTACTTCGGCTCCTCAAGGCGCAAGAGCGCGCGAAGCCCTGCGCCTCTTCGAGCGGATGCACGTCGCGGCGCTGGAGGTTTTCGACAAGCTGCGCCTCCAACACCTGAGCGTCGGTCAGTTCGACGATGCGCACCGGCACGGTCTCGGTCTCGGCCATCTGCGCGGCGCGATAGCGGCGCGCTCCGGCAACGATCTCAAAGCGCTGTTCGGCGCATGGGCCGAACCAGCAAGGGCGACAACACGCCGTGGCTGCGGATGCTGGCGGCGAGTTCCTTGCAGCGCAGCTTCGTCGAAGTGCGGCGCGGGTTGGTGGGCGATTCGATCGAGCCAATCGAGCGGCAGGTCGCGGTACTCGGATGGTTTGAACTGTGAGTCGTCATGGGGATTCTCCTTTTCAGCGGTTGAATCTTGCGTGAGGGCGGCAAGCGGGCACACTCCGAGCGCAGCCCGCTCAGGATGTGTGAGTTAGCTGGCCTGCTGCGAACTGCTCCGGCTGTGGCTGGTTTCTTCGGTTTCTTCGACGGACGGATTGCGGCGAGAATCACGGCGGAGGTGCGCTGGATGACTTCAAGGCTTTCGGCCAGAAGCGCTGCGTTGCCCGCGTACATCTGGATGTAATCGCTCGAAGCGGTTGCCCATCTCCAAGCCGATGGCCTGGCCCACGATGAAGGCCACGGCCTCGGCTTCCGTTTCGCGCACGGTGGCGGTGGTCATGGTGCGGCGCTCGGCCTTGTGCAAAAGTTCGTGCGCCGTTTCGTGAACCAGAGTGACGAACTCCTCGGCCTTCGACTGGCCGGGAAGCAGGGCGATCTTGCCGCCGTAGCTGACGCCAAGAGCCGGGGCGATCTTCTCGTTGAATTCGAGCGCGATGTTCTGCTGTGCGAGAAAATGCAATCAGCCGGTCGCGCTGTTCGCCCACTTCGCCGGTGATGTTGTGCTCGAACTCCGGCAGGTCCGCGCCTTCGGTCTGCGCCACATCGAAGACGTACACGGCGCGGAAGCCGATCAGCACGGGCGCGGGCTTGCTGTCTGCCGTCCTGCGTCGGTTCCTGTCGGCCGTCGTCTTTCCTGCGCCGGTGGCCGATCATCGGCGCGAGAATCTGGATGCCCTTCTCGCCGCTTCTTCACAAACCGGCCCATCTCGTTCCATGTGCGGAATCCCGGCAACGCGGGTAGCCGTCGGGCGCTGCCGCGCAATGGCAAGAATGTTGCCGAAAGAGTAATTGTGGAAACGGGCCATCGCGGCGAGATACGCGGTCAAGGTTTCGCTCTTGCCCGCCTCAAGCTGCTGGATGAGGAAATCCACGGCCTGCTTGATGAGTTGCTGTGTGGGGTTGTCTCTCTGCGTGGTGCGCTGCTGATAGGGCGAGTCGCTGCGGAGCGCCGCATTTTTCCTGTGCGGCGCGGTGGTGGCGGTGGTTGCTGCCTGGCGTAAGTCATGATTTTCGTCTCCTTCGGAGTGTGGATTTGCCGTTTTTCAGCCCTGGGAGGGCTAAAAAAAGACATTCGTTTCATGGCTGGCGAATTGGGCGCAGAGAGGCGCTGTCAATCTCCCGAAGCCCGCAAGGGGCGCGGAAGCGAGCACGGCGGTTCTTACGCCGCGCGGAGCTGCACAAGCGGAATTGACAGAAGGAGCCGAACGGAGCCTAGAGTTCGCCGGAAACGAATGTCGAAACGGGAGGACCAGCCGAAGGCTGCACCGATTGTTTTCCAGAGGGTCGGCGTTGCGGGCAGGAACAGGCCCGCTGAGGTGGGTGGCGGAGAATAGGCATCATTATTCGCAGCCAGGGAGGAACCCTCCTCCCACAAAAGGGGAAAGAAGAAGAATTAGCGAATGAAAGCGTAGTTGAGCGTAAAGAAGCGTAAGACCCTCAACTGGTATGCCGAATTCATTGATCTTTGCGAAACTGTTGGAAAAGAGTTGCGTCTATTGAAATGTACACGCCATAACGGAGGCAAAGAATGGCAGCTATCGGCGCAATCGAGATGAGAACCTCGCGGCACTCTTTGGAGAAAAGCAGAGAAGCTGATCCCATTGTTGCTGAGAACAGTTTGCTGAGGCGCTATGGGCCTTTAATGAACTTGGCCACTCTGGCTTCAATCCTCGATCGATCTCCTGATGGACTTCGCGTAACGCTGCGTTCTTCCGGTGAGTGGGTGGAAAAGATCAATGCAGCTCGCCTTCAACTCGGCCGTCGAGTCTATTTCCGCACAGCAGAAATCGCCGAATTGCTTGGTATCCGGTAACGAGGCGCGTGGGCTCCGAACTCACGTCCGCCCGGTCGATTCTCGGCCTCAGTTCCGATCCTGCCATCGAAGAGCGTCCGCGCGGCCGAAGTTTGAATCGATCCACGGCAACAACGTCACGCGCCCGATCCGCGTCTAGAATGATCCTGAATCAGGATCAACGGATTCGACTCGGCGGCGTTCCGTTGCCATTCGTCTATGACGAATTCCGCGAGAGCGCCTACGATGCCGGCGCCCTCGGCTTCATGGCAAAGTTCCTCGTTCAAACCACTCTTCCGCACAGCGAGCAGCCCGGCACACAATACATCCGGACCGACGGCACTTCACGCTCCGCATCACCGATGTCGGCGGCACCGGCCTGCCCTATGGCAGCTATCCACGGCTGATTCTCATCTGGATGACAACCGAGGCCGTCCGAACCGGGAATCGAGAGCTGGAACTTGGCGCATCGCTTTCGAGCTTCATGGCGGAACTTGGACTCCAAGCCACAGGCGGCCACTGGGGAACCATCCCACGCTTCCGCGATCAGATGCAACGGCTGGTCGGCGCCGCCATATCGACGCGCTGGTAGCAGGATGGCCAACGGGCAGCATCTGCACAGCCGGAGAGAATCTGCTTCTCGCGGACAGTTTTCATCTTTGGTGGACCCCGCAAATGCTTCCGAACGAGCCGTCCGACGAAATCCTCCAGTGACCCTTTCGGCAAACTTCTTCGAGCAACTCGTCGCCGCTCCGGTGCCGCTCGATTTGCGGGCCGTCAGGGCTCTCAAGAAATCGCCGCTGGCGCTCGATCTCTACGCCTGGGCGACGCGGCGCGTCAGCTATCTGGAGCGGCCCACGCTGATCTCCTGGGAGTCGCTGCGCCGGAGCTTCGGAGCCGGGTATGCCGAAACGCCGCAAGGCCGCTCCTGCTTTCGCGCAAAGACGCTCGATGCCCTCGTGCGCGTATGCCGGGTCTATTCTACGCTGCGTCTTGAGATCGAAGATGAGCGGCGTGTTGCTTCTTCCCTCTGCGCCGCACATTCCCAAAGTTCTGCGCTAGCGCCGCAGGCGCCTTTCCCCCGCGAGGGGGCGGAGGTTCTCGTCTCGCTGCGTCACCTCAAGCAATTTCCACAATGACGCGCTGCTACTACAGGCTATCCATATAGGATATACATAAAGGTATATAGGGAGTTGTGCATCCCTTGCATAATCAAGGTGTTGGCGGACTTTTCGTACACCATTTATGCGTAAATGTACACCGTATATGCGTGGAAAACTCGTCCAGGTACACCATTTATGCGTGAACAGATACACCGTTTATGCGTGGAAAACCTCCGGGATTCACGCCGGCCTGTGGATTCGGCTGGCGAACTGCAGCACCGTTCCGTCTGGGTCGCGGCGGAGTTGTCGGCAGCAAGGCCGCAGACGGCCAAGAAATAAATGCCCGCGTCGGTTGATTGCCCGACGCGGGCGTGCCCAGCTAATACTCGCTGGGCAGGTGAATGACGTTGTTGGCGAAGTAGAGCTTCACTTCGTCAAGCGGGAAGTCCGTGAAGGGGATCTCCTGCGTGTAGACCGGGTTCCCATTGCCGTCATCGCAGAACACGGTCGCGCTACGGTCGGAGTGAACCTTCAAGTTCCAGACCTGGAACTCTTCGCCGGAAACGCGGGCATCATGTTGCTGGGCGATTGCGATGATGTCGAGCAGCCAGTAAGCGCCGCCCTGGTCGGCAAGGAACTTTGCGCCGTCGGTGAAAAGGACTGCGCGATTGATGCCGTGGCGATACCAGTTCTCGGAGCCGGTGAACTGGCGGAGTTGAACTTCGGAGAGTGTTGCTGAGTTCGTCATGTTATGCCTCTTTTCCTTGAAGTGACCCCAACGGCGGGGGCAAGAGAGGCACAAAATGCTGCCGAGCAAAGCGCAGCAGTCATAGCTTTTTGGGGGGACCGTGACCGCAGGGCATGGGGGAGCCAAAACAGCGTCATTGACGGCAAGCGGCGGCGGCTAAAGTGCCATCCGCCCGCCGTTCATTGGGTCACGGAAAAGAGAGTCATTGAGGAACAGATCCCAACCGGGAGCATGAATCACCGGTGGTTCGCCAAATAGCTATCGAACCCTTCATACGACGGCTTCCCTTGCTTCTTTTGTTGACGGCCGACAATAGTATGGTCGATCTTCGCCTGCATAAAATGCACAGCGTCCTGGAATCGAGACAAGGGAATCCTGTCCCAATCGGATTTGAACTCGCGCTTGATTGACACGTAAACCCTAGAAAAGTTGAATTCGCGATCCTTCTGTGCCTTGGCGAAATCCTGATACCTGTCGATTAGGTATTTGAGATAGGCCCGGTGGGAGGAACTTCCGCCTATGACATCAGCCGGGAATGTGGTCTTGAGTTTGACACGTCCTGCACTCTTGATCGTAAGGTTTTGAGTGTGGATCGCTGAGACAGAGAGATCGCCTTCGACTTTGATAATGAGGCTCTGGCGCAGCAATTCGGCCCGTTTTGCGATTGCAGGAGTGATTGTGATCTCGCCGACTGATTCGCGCTCTTTTTTCATGGCGCATAGAACCGGAGCGGAATAGGATGCCGGGGTGTCGTCAACAATCTTGTGATGACGAGCGCAAAGCAGAATCAGGTTTGCTGAGCCGTTCCTGTCCCTGTCCGTTTGGGTTGGGTCGTGACGTGGTCCCCCCGCGTTACGGGCTTTAATGTGACAGACCTCTCCAGTAACGATGTCGTTCTCCTCGACAAGAGGGACATAGCAATCCGGGAACGCACACCGATTCCCTGACCGGGCGAACAGGCTTTTCATCGTTTTGCTGGTTGGCACCATTGCTCTGTCCTTTTCACTCAACACATCGTAAATCTTTGGGTCAACCGCGCACCCTCCAGTATTGACCTTGGCGCGGAGCGTTGCAGGAGAACGCCAGCAGCTAAATTTGAGCAAACTGGCAGTGGCTATCCAAAAGGTCTTTGCGGTTCCTTCTCGAACGGTTCTTGAGCAGTGACTGGAGCGCCGGGAACCACGCCAAACGCCCCCTAACGCCCCAATTGTCGGCCATTTCCAGTCTGTCCTGCACGAGTTGGCCATTCCTGCTACGAGGCAGACTACAATACCCTTACCTGATAATGAACGGGAAAATGCCTTGCCACTGAATGCTGGACACTTTATCGCTCGTTGGCAACAGTCCTCGGCTGCGGAGCGCGCCAACTACGCTCTATTCCTGTCCGAACTCTGTGACTACCTGGACCTGCCCCGCCCGGAGCCTAGCCAGGCGGAAGAGCGCGCCAACTCCTATGTGATCGACAAAGCCGTCTACCTTCAGAACCTGGACGGTTCCACGACGCCGAACTACATTGACCTGTACAAACGCGTCTGTTTCGTGCTGGAAGCCAAGCAGGGCAGCAACCCATTGGCAAATTCTGTGCCATGCGTCGCCTCCTCCAAAGAGCCGCACCGGATGAAAAAGGGGACGGCCGTGCGCGGAACACACGGTTGGGATGAAGCAATGCTGGCCGCCCGTGGCCAGGCGGAGCGATACGCCAAAGCACTGCCGGTTTCGGAAGGTTGGCCGCCTTTTCTCGTGGTTGTCGATGTCGGCCACTCCATCGAACTCTATGCCGACTTCTCCCTGACCGGCAAAGCGTATCTGCCCTTCCCCGATCCCCGCACCTTCCGCATTCTCCATGAACAATTGGAGCAGACAGAGATCAGAGAGCGCCTCCGCGCTGTTTGGCTCGACCCGCTTTCCCTGGACCCGTCGCGCGAAACAGCCAAGGTCACGCGTGAGGTGGCCGGCAAGCTGGCCGTCCTCGCGCGTAATCTCGAACTTCATCATCCTCCCAAGCAGGTTGCGGAGTTCCTTACCCGCTGCATCTTCACATCGTTTGCCGAAGATGTGAAGCTGCTCCCGGAGCGTAGCTGGCTCAATCTGCTTGAGAGTCTTCGCGACGATGTGGGCAACTTTCCCCCCATGGCTGAAGCTCTCTGGCAAACCATGAACGAAGGCGGGTTCTCTCCGATTCTGCGGGCACACATTCTCAAGTTCAATGGCGGACTGTTTGAGTCTACCAAAGCCCTTCCACTCACCCGTGATCAGCTCGGCCTGCTCATCGAGGCTGCTGACTCGCGCTGGCGCGATGTCGAACCGGCAATCTTCGGCACGCTGCTTGAACGCGCACTCGATGCCGATGAGCGCCATGCGCTCGGAGCCCATTACACACCACGCGCCTATGTCGAGCGGCTCGTCATTCCAACTCTTGTGGAGCCACTCCGCGACGACTGGCGCAGCAATCAAGCGGTCATCACCGAACAGGTCAATGCCGGTGACAGGGAGGCAGCCATTGAAACCGCGCGCACCTTTCACCGCCAGCTCTGCTCGACCCGCGTTCTCGATCCCGCGTGTGGGTCAGGCAACTTCCTCTACGTCTCGCTCGAACACATGAAGCGCCTGGAAGGCGAGATTCTCGAAACTCTCCACGCGCTTGGCGACACGCAGCAGTCGCTCGAACACACCGGGCTTACCGTGGACCCGCATCAACTCCTCGGGCTCGAACTCAATCCCCGCGCTGCCGTGGTCGCCGATCTCGTTCTCTGGATCGGCTATCTGCAATGGCACTTCCGCACGCGCGGCGACGCACAGCCGCCCATCCCCGTCATCAGCAACTTTCACAACATCGTCGAGGCTGACGCACTCCTCACATGGAAGAAAAAAGTGCCGCTGCTCGATAAGCAAGGCAATGCCGTAACTCAATGGGATGGCGTTACCACCAAGAAACATCCCACGACCGGGCAGGACATTCCCGATGATGAAGCACACATCGCGGTCTATGAATATACCGATGTGAAGCAGGCCAAGTGGCCGGATGCAGACTTCATCGTCGGAAATCCTCCCTTCATTGGCGGCAAGGATATTCGCGCCGAGCTGGGCGACGGCTATGTCAAGGCGCTGCGCAAAGCGTACGACCTGGTTCCCGACAGTGCGGACTTTGTCATGTATTGGTGGCAGCGCGCCGCTGAGCTTGCCCGCGCCGGAAAGATTCGCCGCTTTGGGTTCATCACCACGAACAGTCTTCCTCAAGTCTTCAACCGCAAAGTTGTCGCACAGAATCTCAGCGCAGCTTCCGATGCTAAGCTCGCGCCGCTCTCATTGATCTTCGCGATTCCCGATCACCCTTGGCTCAAGTCCGCTCTAAGCGATGGACAAGCTGCGACCGATCACGCCGCCGTGCGTATCGCCATGACCGTGGCAGAAAGAGGCGACCATCTCGGCCATCTTTACCGCGTCAAGAGCGAAGGGGACACAAGCGCGGAGGGTACTGATGTGGAACTGACGGAGGAAACCGGACGTATCTTCGCCGACCTTCAAATTGGTGCGGACGTGACAAGCGCAAAGCCTCTTGAAGCCAACGAGGGAATCAGTTCGCGGGGGGTCTCGCTGCATGGGGCCGGGTTTATCGTTAGCCCGGAACAAGCCAGTGCATTGGGGCTTGGTCGGATTGCCGGGCTAGAAAACCACATTCGCCCGTACTTGAATGGCCGCGACCTTACTGGCTCCTCACGCAATGTGATGGTGATCGATCTTTTTGGCCTCAGCAGCGAGCAGGTCCAAAAACGATTCCCTGAGGTTTACCAATGGGTCTATGACCGCCTGAAAGCAGAAAGAGAGGGAAAGGTGAACCAGACTCTCGATTCCAGGCAGTATGCAGAAAAATGGTGGCTTTTCGGTAAGGTCCGATCTGAATTGCGCGACGCACTTAATGGACTCAAGAGATACATTTCGACCGTAGAGACGGCGAAGCACCGAATATTTGTGTTCCTTGATGCCAGCACGCTCCCTGATAACATGCTGGTCAATATTGCAAGTGCAGATGCGTTTCATTTTGGAGTTCTATCGAGCAAGATCCATGTGTGCTGGGCCCTTGCAGCAGGCGGAACGCTCGAAGACAGGCCACGATACAACAAGACAATGTGCTTCGATCCCTTTCCATTTCCCGATGCGAGCGAAGCCCAGAAGCAAACCATCCGCGAGATCGCCGAGCGCCTTGATGCACACCGCAAGCGCCAGCAGCAACTTCATCCCACACTCACGCTCACAGAAATGTACAACGTCCTCGAAAAGCTCCGGGCCAACGAGGAATTGACCGTCGAAGATCATGCTACTTACGAGATGGGCCTGATTGGAATCCTTCGCGAGATCCATGATGAGTTGGATGAGGCCGTGTTTGCCGCCTACGGATGGTCTCCCGACCTAAACACTGAACAGATTCTCGCAAACGTTGTGGCTCTCAACGCCGAGCGCAGAACCGAAGAAGCATCCGGCATAGTTCGCTGGCTTCGCCCTGAATTCCAGGCGCCCAACGCTCCGGCCATACAGCAGACGCTCGGTGGCCTCGTCCCCGTCGAAGCTCCGGCCGCCGTGCGGCGTAAGCAGCCCTGGCCAGCGACGCTCACCGAACAATTCCGCGTCATCAAAGATGCGCTCCGTGCGACGCCATTCCAGACTCCGCAGCAGATTGCATCGGGTTTCAAGCCGGCTAGTCGCACCCGCGTTCAGGAAATCCTCCAAACCCTTACCGCCCTCGGTCAAACGCGCCAAGTGGAAGACAGATACCTCCTCTGATTGTGTTACACACTCGGAACGGGATGGGAGTGAAGGCATAGTTTGGACCTGAAGATTCCTGGGCAAGGACGGCGCGCTTGTCAATCGTGGGCACGTTCTCTATTCAGCGTCCTCACGACTACTCCGCGGAAGTGCTCTCCGGTTCTATCCATTTGTTGTTCTCCAGCGCCGCGATTATCATTCGCGTTGAATAGACCATCGATTGCAGCCGTTCGGAGAGATAGTCATTGTCGAAGCAAGGTGGTTCGATTTCACGAATTGAGATATTCAGGTCAACATTGGGGTTCGTACTTATTTGCAGACCAGGTTGCCAGCCACCAAGTTCAAATGTTGCGAGCGGTTCGCCGTCCAAGTTACCAACTTTGCAGGTATTCAACTTGAGCAGCTTCACGCCTTTTGGAAGTCGCAAAAGCGGTTTAGCACCTGCAACAGCCGTGCATAAACTGTGCAGCGTTCGATGGCGATCCATTCTTGCAAGATCGTTCAGAAATCGAAGCGAGCGATTATAGTTGCAAATTCGCAGTTCGGGGGATAGGTCAGGCTGTGCAAATGGCTGCATAAGGCCAATGAACCGCCTCCTCCCAGCGTTCAGTGCGCCAACCTTCCTCGATTGTCGCCGCCATTCGTCTTCTCTCGCGCAGATTGGGAATTCAATTCTCGAAGCGTCCGGCGGAGGATTTGCACTCGAATCTTCTATTGCACAAGCGTATACGGCGCCATCTAGGGCCGCTCGGAGTTGGTACAGGAATTCACCTAGCTCAAGTTCGAGTTCAAGTGGCAGGTCAGAGGAAATCTCCTCCAACCACATCGTGCCACAGCCCTTGTAGTCAACTTCGACCCGAAATTCGACCATGTTTCTCAAACGAGCGTCGTTCCATAGTTCGGCCATTCGGTTCGAGTGTTCGATTGCGCGATCAATGCGCGCGTAGCACTTCGAAAACAAATTCATCGTTCAGGCGCTTTCGTCAGACGGATATATCAAATGTTAACTGAACCACAGAGGCGAACGAACTGGATTGGGAAACCAAGCTGTGTCTTTTCCTTACCGGCTTCGTCCCCAATTCGTTCGTCGAATTCGGTTGCTCATCTGTTCCTTCTCTGCCTTAAGTTCCAATATCTCCAGCTTCAGCTTGTCTATATACTTGCGTGCGGGCTCAGGCAAAGCCCTGATCTCGGCGGGCGTTAATTCCCCAGATTCAGAGAGCGGCCGAACGTAGCGGTCAATTTCTCCGCCCAATCCTAATTGTTTGAGAAGCGCCAGGAGCGATTCGACTTCCGCGTCCACCTGAGATGCCGTAGCTTCTTCGCCGCGGTCCTTCTGGTAGGTCACGACATGGCCAGGATGCAATTCCTGAAGCGGGACTCCAAACGTCTCAGCCCAACGCTTCAAATGGTTGCGTTGCGGGTCCGACCAAAGGGCAGCAGCTTCCCGGATCGTCATTGTGCCAACTATTTCTTCTTTTTTCGTGCTCACCGGTGCATAATCCTCAGTTGTGATCGCGAGTCCGCGAGAATACCACTGCGCCGCGTCTCCCGATTAGGATAGTCTGTCGAGCCGTCGCGCCGTGTGAGGAGGTAAGCCATGTTCACAGACACCATTCAGTGGACTATTGCCCGCCAACGTACATCTGGGCAGCGTCCTTCGCAAGGACAAGTTGTATTGCAACTGTCGATTTCTCGGAAGACATTGCAAAAAATGTTGAATTCGACATGGCCTCAAGGTCAACATAAGCAATTGGATCGTCCTGTCCCGCTGGGACCATGGATTCCAATTATTGATCGCATCGTAAAAGAAAACGAGCTGCGCTCAAAGTCCATGCAGGTTTCCCCGATGATGATATGGCAGTATCTCTGCAAGGAACACGACTTCAAGGGCAGCTTTTCAATGGTCAACGGCTACGTTCGTCAGGCACGCAGCATCGCGGCGCTTGATGTAAGCCCTGTCCGCGAATTGCCTGGAAGCAGTTTCGAGAATCGCCGCCTCGCTCTGAAGAGTCCACCGGCAATCTCCGGAAAGGTCGTTGCACCTTCCTTACGCATAAGTAACCGGGAACTTGAACACCACGCGATCGCGGAGATGGCGTACCACGCTGATCCTTGCAGGCAAAACGGAGAAACGCAGGATCAGGCGTTTCAATGGATGCGAGGCATCCTGCAAGGGACAATTCCATTCGAAGCTATAGCGAGTGAGATGACCAACGTCCCGCCGTCAGAGTTGAAACTCCTTGTTTCAACGTCCACTGAAGAGACGCTTCCGGTGCGCAACAAAGCAATCGCTGTGCTTGGTCGCTTGCGCGGCTTCGACCATGTTTCCATCTCTTCCTTTCTCAACATATCTCAAGGAACCTTTTGGCGTTACTGGAGATTGTTCAAGCAGGGTGGCACGAAGAAGCTCTTTGCAAGGAGGACGAGAAGCGACAAGAAGTCTGTAAAGGATTCCAACAAGAAAGCTGTGTTCGCGTTATTGCATTCACCGCCAGCGGCGCACGGCATCAATCGCACCACATGGAGGATGGATGACCTTCGCTGCGTACTGACCAAAGAGGGCTATCCGATGTGCTGCGACACAATTCGGACCATCATTAAGGAAGCCGGTTGGAAGTGGCGGCACGCACGCGTCGTTCTCACGAGCAATGATCCCGAGTACCGCGTCAAAGTGGATGCCATCAAGAAGATTTTGTCCGAACTCAAACCAGATGAGGCATTCTTTTCGATTGACGAATACGGGCCGTTCGCCATCAAAGAAAAGGGAGGGGTCAAGCGAGTTGCACCCGGCGAGGCCTATGCCGTACCGCAGTGGCAGAAATCAAAGGGGTGGGTGATCCTCACGGCGGCGCTTGAGCTTTCGAGAAACCAAGTGACCCATTTCTATTCGCGCAAGAAGAACACGGACGAAATGATAAAGATGGCGGACATGCTGCGGGATCAATATCGAACATGCAGTACGATCTATCTGTCGTGGGATGCTGCCTCGTGGCATGTATCGAAGGACTTGATTGCGCATCTGGACGAGATCAACCAGAAAGCGGCAGGGGAAGGCTTCCCCGTAGTCAAGACTGCGCCCTTACCGGCGTGTGCGCAGTTCTTGAACGTGATCGAGTCGGTTTTCAGCGGAATGGCAAGGGCAATCATTCACAACAGCGATTACCCATCTGTAGAAGCCGCGATGGATGCAATCGACCGGTACATCAAGGACAGGAATGAATACTTTTCCACCCATCACCAAAGAGCGGGAAAGAAGATTTGGGGAAAGGAGCGGGTTCCAAGCCTATTTGAAGAGGGCCAGAACTGCAAAGATCCACTGTATCAATATCCAATTTGATGAATAGGTCGCGTCGTCAATGGCACTGTGCCAGTATTGGAAAGTCGTGCTCTAAGAATTGCCGCCATAGGCAGCATAGTGACGAAACGGAAGCTTGGACTTGTAATCGATTGTCTTATTGAAGTTGAAAATGCCCGTGCAACGCCAATTGAGGTCCGATTTCGAAAGGGCGTCCTGAATCTCGCCAACCGAATTCCCTTGGACCGGAGTGCAGGCTGGATTGTCGCACCAATGATTCAGCGGCACTTCGGCGTTCCCTTCCAAGCCTGCTGTGAATGCGAGGCTCGTTAGACACTTTATAGGAGAACAGTCCGCCGGTTTCTCTGCAACGCGCGTCTTACCACAACCGGTGCATACAAACTCGCGAAATGGAAGGCCCTCTTGTCTCTGAATATTGAGGAATTCGTGCAATTCGTGGGGGATTCCCTTTATGTATCGATCGAGGAAAGCGGAATAGGAATCTGGGTACAGCAGGGAGTAGCGGTTATGTCCGAGTGTGATTTCGGCGCCGCATTCGGATTTGCCCTGAAGATCAACCACGCCGAAGACGTACATCGTGAACCCGCATGACGGGCAATGGGTCCTCAAGAGGTCAACCCTCGCCTTTATTCCTGCTACCGTTCGAGACTGCGAATACCGCAGTTTCTTTGTCAGAAGATCGCGCACGAACTTCCTCAAGGGCCGCTCTGCGCCGTTCACCTCGACGGTAAACGGGCTTGCGTTTTGTTCACGGTAATGCAGCTTGAACATCGGGGTTGCATACTGAGACAACAGTGAGAGCTGCTCGTATCTAAGTGCCTGGCGCTCTGGAACAGAGGTGAAGAGCCAACAGCAACGGATGTCAGCGTTCGTGTAGGCTTGTTGCCTCCGAATAGTATCTTGGAAGGTCTGTGGGCTAACCTGAACCTCAAACACTCCGTCACATTTTGGGTGCTTCACCAAGACATCTGCGCGCCAGCCGTCTCCTTCGTATTCAGGGATCGCTTGGAGCTTGAGGTCGCGGCACGCCCGAACAATCTCCAGTTTAGCCAGCTGATGCACTTCCGATTCGGACTGTTTACATCCGATGTCTACTTGATGAACGAAGTGTTGGGTACCGGCTGGGCTGACGCGCATGTAGGCCCTGCCATTGCAGCATGGCATAGTCAACTCGATCATTTTGGAGCGAAGCCGTTGCTGTAGTTCCTCCCACTCAGGGTCTTCAAGTGGCAAGACAACGTCTTTACCGCCAAGCTCGGCACGTAGATTCATGGGTATCAACCGTCTTTCATTGCAATATGCGGAAACCAGTTCGATCTACTATCACAGCGGCTCAGTCCCTTCGTTGAGGATGTCGAGGTAGCCTCTGTAAACGAAGAGGCGGTGACGTTCCCGCCCGGTTGTTTCTTCAAGGATGCCCAAGTCGATCATGTGGCCCAGAGATTTTGCGACGGTTGGAGCTGAGATGCCGATCTTCTTTGCTGCCGAAGGAATCGCGATGATAGGGTTGCGTTGCATGTGCTGGAATACCCTGAGGACCGAAGCTGCTGGTCTACCGAGGGTCTCGATCTTCTTCTGGTCCTGGCTGAAGTGTTCCAGAATCTCTCTCGCCGCGCTGGCTGCTTGTTCGGCGGTGTCGCGCACGCCGATGAGGAAGAAGTCGAGCCATGCCTCCCAGTCGCCCTTGGTGCGCACGCGCTCAAGCAATTCGTAATAAGCTGCACGATTCGTCTTAAAGTAAAGGCTGAGGTAAAGGATAGGCTCCCTCAGCGCACCCTGAGCACAGAGCAGGAACGTAATGAGCAGCCGTCCAAGTCTGCCATTGCCGTCCAGGAATGGGTGGATGCTCTCAAACTGCACATGCACAAGGCCGGCGCGGATGAGCAAAGGTAGCCCCGTCTGCTCGTCATGCAAGAAAAGCTCAAGCTGATTCAGACACTCATCCAGCAGCTCTGGCGGCGGGGGGACGAAGGCAGCATTGCCGGGACGGCTGCCACCAATCCAATTCTGGCTGTGGCGGAACTCGCCGGGCTGCTTGCCGCTGCCGCGTCCCTTGGATAGCAGGATCTCGTGAATCTCCCGAATCAGACGCAGGCTCAACGGAAAGCCTGAGCGCATTCGCTCCAGGCCGTGGTTCATTGCCGCGACATAATTCGAGACCTCCTGCACATCCTCGATGGGCGCGCCCGGTGCCTCATCGTTCTCGTACAGCAAAAGATCAGAGAGCGACGACTGCGTGCCCTCGATTTGGGAAGAGAGCACAGCTTCTTTGCGAACGTAGGTGTAGAGGAGCAGCGAAAGGTTTGGCAGTAGCGAAGCCAGCCCGTCGAGCCTGCCAATGGCCTGGTTGGCCTGTTCCAGTAGAATTTGGAAACGCGAGAGATCGACCGGAGGATCGGGCGGCAATGGCGGAGGCACGAAGGCGCGGACACTTTCGCCGTGAAACTGCTTTAGGACATAACGTCCTTGCCGGGCGTTGTGATCGGTGTCTGGCACGGCATCCTTTCGTTAGTTTTTCTGTAACGAAAGGATAGTTTATTATCGTTTCGTTAAAAATCCTAGCGAAAAATTTAGCGGGTATAGATTATGGTATAGATTCGAATCCAAATTTTAGCATTATATTCATTCCATTTAACTTAGCTGCGTATTCGAATCCCCCTCTCCCAGCGTAACAAGAGATCGTTCATCCTTTGCGCCTGCTCGGGGGTGCCGCAATTCATCGCGAGAATTACAAAGGCTGCAGGTTCCTTTCTTCGGGCGGCTTGTGAGCTCGAGTCATTCATCACGCGCGTTCTTCTTGTGTCGAATGATTCTAATCGAACGAAGGCTTATCCCTCGTCCTCGTCGATCTCGTCTTCCTGACCGTAAGGGGCGGGTTTGGTCGCAAGCAGTTTTTCCAGCTGCTCTGTTGAGAGCTGGGAGACGTCCTCGCAAACCACTCGATCTTGGAGCTCCATTTGGTTAAAGGTGTCTTCCAGCCACCTTTCCATTCTCAGCGCAGGTTTGTTCAGTCCCTGCGGCTGAACAAACGCCTTATCGTCGATGACGAGTCCCATTAGACCGTTCGAAGTCGGCTTCAGATCACTTATGTCGGCGATGACAGGATGTTTCGTTAGAAAATCAGCAAGCGCTTTGATCCTATCGACGCGATTCTGGAGCGAGATAAGCTTTCTGGTCGTATTGAACGACGTCGGCCGGAGCCGAAGCGCAGTTCAGGAAAACCGCGAGGAAGCATTCATGCAAGTGTGAACCCATCCGCGCATGCGGCGCCCTCAACCCGCACGGTTCGTGCCGTTCATACACGCTCTCGCTCCTAGTCCCAGCCGGAGGGCATTCCGAACGGGACGGGCCACGACAGCCCTTCGATCTCGCGGATCTTGCCGCCCTCGATCTTGAAAAGCTGCGGCTTCAAAAACGTGATTGGCCTTAGGAAATTCTGCGGCACGGCCACGTCTCCCACCCCCGGCACAGCCACCGTCTTGACGTTCCCTTCGTTATCGAACAGCGCGAGATTCAGTACCAGCCCCTGCTGCTCATCCACGAGCAACGGCCGCGCGCCGCGAGGCGTCTGGATGGCGCTGAAATATCCCTGGTTGAGTTCCTCCGCGCAGCTTGCGCCGAACGCGTGAAAGCCCGCATGCGCCGGATCGATCACGGGACCATTTGCTTTGTTCGTGGTCGCCATGCCGTTTTCGCGGCTGCTGCATTCACTTGCAAAAGGTACGATCGAGCCGTTCTTCTCTGCGAAGCCCTGATAGTATTTTTGCGTCGCCGCGATCATCTCCGCGCGCGGCGTTTGCTGGTCTTTCGAAAGCGGAGCGAGCAGCCTCACGTCCGGAGAAATGAAATCCGCGGGATCGACTTCGAGGATTTGGATCGGCGTCATCACTCCCGCCGTGTTTTCTCCCAGGCCGCCTTGCGGACGCAGCTCCTGCCGGGCCATTATCACTTCGACTTCGGTGATCTCGTGGTCCTTCACCTTGAGCCGCAGCGCCATGACGCCCTGCAGCCTGCCAAATTCCGTGTAGCTGCCGTAATACCCGGCTTCGCCCGTCTCCGGATCGGCCAGATACACGCGATACGTGCCGAGCCCGGTAAAAGTCTTCCAAATCCCCTCGCCCGGAGCGACCAGCTGTCCGTCTTCCGTGTATTTCACGTTCGGCGCCAGCGCGACTCCGCACGTGCAGCGCTTCAGCATCGCGGTGAAATAGCTGTCCACCACTCCGAGCAGGCAGGTGCGGTCGCACGGCCCCGGAATGGCCTCGTTCGGATGCGCCGGAAGGTGAGTCAGATTCGTTCCCTGATCTGGCGCGGCGAATGCCGGAAGCGAAACATTCGACAACACCGCGCACCACGCTGCGAGCAGCAATCCAGCCAGAATCAAATTTCGAAACACGATTTTCGCCAAGGTAATCTCCGAGATCTATGGAAACGCCGGTTTCATGTTGAACGGGATTTCGTACATGGTCATTTCGATACGGCTGATGCTGCCCTTTTCAATTCGATACGCTTCGTTCGCGATATTCGTTCGTGGCACCATGAAATATGGCGGCACCTGCCACACTTCTCCGTCGGTCAGATGGATCGACGTCACCGTCCCGTCAAAATCCAGGTATGACGAAGCCAGAACGGCGCCGTACTCCACGTCCGTTACCAGGTAGCGACGGTCGCGCACTCCGGTCGTAAATCCGAGAAAGCCCAGCTTGTATTGGTCGGTGCAGTTCATCATGGTGAAGTTCTTGACGTTCTCGTCGGAATGCCCGTAGTCCTGCGGACGTGGACGATTCGTCGTATACGTTGCATCCTCGATGCGCTCGCAGTCCGGCGTGAAGGCGTACACGCCTTTGCCGTCGTTCAATTGCAGCCCTTCGAGGTACATGTAGGCCGCTTGATCCAGCGCTGCGCGCGATTCCCTCTGGTCGGCCGGAATGGGCACGAGCCATTGAGAATCGGGCTTGCCCATCTTTTCGTAATCTGACGCGCCGTACGGGTCGTGCGCCACGAATTGCTCCGCCTGGGTGATCAGTTGATTGACCACTTTCAGCCGCACGATCAAAATCGCGCCCACGCCATTTTCGTACACCACCGTGATTACGCCGACGTCGCCCTGATCCGGATCGCAGTAATAGTGCCGGTACTTTCCCAGCCCGCTGATCGTGGCCCACAGCCCCTGGCCGATCTTCAGCCGCACGTTGTCCTGCGCGTACTCCACGTTCTCAGCCAGCGGCGCCTGCGGAGGATCGTGGGCGGCCATCGCGCCCAGATAGCGGCTCATCATGCCTTCCAGGCACGCTCGGTCGCACGAGACCGAAGCTGCATCCGCTTTCGGATTTGCAGCGCGATTCGGCGTACCGTTTGCCGAGGTTCCGCTCGCATCTTCTGCCCGTGCCCGCGGAACACTAATTCCCATCACCAGCAGCGCCGCGGTGCTCAAGAGCGCTGCTCGATATGCCGGCCCAATCTTCTTTCTCAAAGTAACCTCCCGCGATGAATGCCCGGTAAGCTTGCTTGAAAGCGTAACAAATTGCGTGAACGGCCCACCTCGGCGCGCCGCATCCGTTTCGCGCGCCGGGAGTCGGCCACGTGCTGGGTGATCGGATCATCGAAGCCCAGCCGTTCGCCCAACTCACGAACCAGAATCACGCCACCATCGGAAATGACCCGCGATCCCTGTAACGCGGTCTACCAGACGGCATACATGCAATTTACGAGGAACATGACAATAGATTATAGCGATTCCAGAATTGTTGTACTCAGAGGCACCCTCTCGAGTCGCCGCAACTATCAGGGAGCCGGCGACATTGCACGATTTGCGCTGGGTATACCTATTCTGGAATCGCCGTACAAGCGGTGGCTCAGATCACACCTGCTGCCCCCCAGGGTCTGTCATCCTGAGCGACCGGACCCTGAGCGCAGCGAAGCGGAAGGGAGTCGAAGGACCTGCGGTTACCTTCTGCTTTGTATCAGGGCTTGGCTTTAGCCATGCCGCAAACCTCCCGCCCATCTTCCGAGAAATCAAGTACGCGGCGAGGCCGCGATCGAACCTCGCGATCGCCATCCTCTCTCGACCCCGCACGAAAAGGGGGTGCCCCACGTCTCGATTCTGAGACGTGGGATACCTCGAACCCCAATTCAGCACTGTCATCCTGAGCAACGAGCGAAGCGAGGAGTCGAAAGCCTGCCCTGAGCGAAGATCGCGATAGCGATCGAGTCGAACGGGGATCTGCGGTTGCCTTCCGCCTTGTATCAGGGCTTGGCTTTAGCCATGCCGCAAGCCTCTCGCTCAATTTCCGAGAAATCAAGTACGCGGCGAAGCCGCGATCGAACCTCGCGAACGCCACCCTCTCCCGATCCCGCACGAAAACGGGGTGCCCCACGTCTCGATTCTGAGACGTGGGATACCACGAACCCCAACCCATCTAATTGTCATCCTGAGCGGAGTCCGCCGCAGCGGACGGAGTCGAAGGACCTGCGGTTGCTTTTCGGGAATAGTGTCGCTAACCCGTCGCCGAAAAAATCTTCGCCAACGCCAAACTGCCGGTCGACGAAGAGGGAGAATAGTTCCGACGAGCGCTGAGCAAAGATAGCAAAGAGACCCAGATGTCAAATGACAGGGATCTCGGTTAACGGACCAATACTTATTCGGAACAGAGGGAACTGAAGACCTTACCGCTCCCAAGTGGCCGCCCCAGCGTGTAAATTGGTAGGTGCGAATCAGATGCCATCAAAAAAGCCCATAGCGCCCGCAAATCCTAAAGGAATACTGACACCTCGCTATAGGGTGCGCAGGAGCAGAGGTCTTGTTTGGGTTTGCGATGTAGCTGGGTCGTCGCGACTATTGAATCGGAACGAGACGGCGGCAGCAACGGAGGAATTTCTCCAACGATTCCTTTATCTCTCCCTCTTAACCGTGAACTCGGGAGGCGGAACCTTCGTAAAATGGACCGGAGATGGATTCCTCGCGTTCTACGAGACCCCCCTGGATAGAGAGCTCGGAAATATAGCCGACCTGATATTTCACTCCGCCTGGACGATGACATTCGTAGTGAACGTCACTCAACTTTGCAGCCCCACGAAGGAGCGAATCCGTATCCGGCACGCAGTTACATACGAAAAGGATGCGCTCCTCATCGATCTGCGGCATTCGGGCGATATGAAATCGAAGGATGTCCTTGGGCGTAGCGTGGTCGCCGCATTTCGGATGTCCGGAATTCCCTGCGACTTTCCCGGAATTGTAACCCATCGGGAGGTGTTACGAGCTATCGATGACGCAGATCTAGCCACCACAAAGATGAGATTCAAAGCGATTCCAATCACATCGGATATGCGACTTCGCTTCTTCAAAGGAGAGAAGTTTGGCAGTAAGGATGTCTACGTCTCGAATGATCGGCAACCTCGAAGAAGAGAGCCCTCCCTCAAATCTGCTCAGAACAAAGCAAAGCATGTCATCAAGCTGCTCCAATGCCCTGATCCGAGAATGGACCCCAGGCGCATAGCGTTTTACCAGAACTTCACAGCAGGGATGTTAAGCGGACCCCCATGGTGTGCACAAGTTTTACGAGAAGAACACAAGCACTTCTTTGACCCAGGGCTAAGCGCGCTACGTAAATTCCTTGAACTGGATGCTAAGAGCCGTATCTCTGACCCGAAACGAGGAAAGCTCGGGCCGAATGCGCCGCCAAAACCATGATTCAGCCCAGGTGGGCAACCAAGTCTCACCAACGAAGAATTCTAGACGCCGAAGCCCGATTTTCAGACAAGGGGAGACCCCGAACCTCGACCGGCTGTCTTCCGTTTTCCGTCTCCACGGCCCTGCAGCACAGAGGCAGTTGACTTCCACCAAATAGTATATACAATAAGACTATGGGGATCACGTACGACCCCGCCAAGAACGACCGCAACATCCGCGAACGCGGACTCTCCTTCGAGCGGGCGGCGGACTTTGATTTCGAGACCGCATTGATCGCGGACTATTCCCGACACGGCGAGAAGCGGCGCGTTGCGGTCGGCTATCTGGACCGGCGGTTGCACCTGCTCTGTTAAATCCCCATGCCCGACGGAATCCGCGTCATCAGTTTCCGCAAGACCAACAAGAGGGAGGCAAAACCTTATGGGAAAGCGCAGAGCCTTGATTGACGAAGACGGCGAGATAAGAGAGATCGTCGCCGCAGACATTGCCCTCTTCAAGCCCTTCTCCGCACTGCCTGCGGCGGAGCAGAAGGTGCTGCTGAAGCTCCGCAAGCGCGGGCCGCAGAAGGCGCCGAAGAAAGTTCCCATCTCGATCCGGCTCTCGCCCGATGTAGCCGATGGCCTGCGCGCCACCGGCAACGGCTGGCAGGTCCGCGCGGATGAGGCGCTGAGGGCATGGCTGGCACGACAGTCCGCATCTCGCACTTGAGAAATCGTCTCTGTCGATTACCTGCAACGCAGCCTCGAAGTCTTGCGTCCCGGCGAGGTCCTCAGGGGTTAAGAGAATGGCGACGAGGGTTTCCACGTTTCCTTTGCGCTTGCCTGTTTCTTTGAAGGCAGCCCTTGAGAAGACCGCGCCGAAGACAAGCTCGATTAAGGCTCTCTAGCTCTTTCAGGATCGACTACCATAAAGAGAATGACCACCACGCATACAAAACATCCGGCAGCGGTTACCGAGGGCTCGGTGCAATCTGCCGACGGTACGCGCATCGCTTTTCGCCGCGTGGGCAGCGGCCCCGCTCTTGTCATGGTGCACGGCAGCATTGCCACGCACACTGCATGGATGAGCGTGGCCAGGCTGCTCTCCAGGCGCTACACCTGCTTTGCCATGGACCGCCGCGGACGCGCCCGCTCCGGCGTCGGAACTCCGCCCTACTCCATCGAGCGCGAGTACGAAGACATTTGCGCGGTCTTGGACGCCGCCGGGCCGGGCGCGTTCCTGGCCGGCCACTCCTTCGGCGCCATCTGTGCCCTGGGTGCGACATTGCGCCATCCGGTTCCCAAACTCGTAATCTATGAGCCGCCCCTATCCGCTGGCGCCCCCACCATCCGTGAGCATCGAATAGCCTACGCCCGTGCTATCGCCGAAGGCGACCCGGACACCGCGCTCGAAATCGGCCTGAGCAAATTCACCCGCCGCAGCCCGGAGGCCATTGCCGCCATGCGCGCCACAAAGGGGTGGTCCCGCCTGCGCACGCTGGCCCCAACCTGGGTCCGCGAAATGGACGCGACAGACGCCCTCCCGGCATCGTGTGAGCGCTATGGGGCGATTGCCTGCCCCACCTTGATGCTGACCGGTAGCCTGAACGTGGAACATCGTCTGCAGGGTGTCTGGCGTGCGCTGGCTCATGCCTTGCCCAACGTGCGTGTTGAATCGCTGATGGGTCAGGGCCACTTCGCCTTGCGCGAAGCGCCGGAGATGGTCGCCCGGCTGATCGGCGAATTTCTCGCCAGCCCGGAAGATGCTCTAGCGCAATAACTTACTTAGAATCAATGCAAATGTTCGTTTTGACGGTGCGCGGAACCGGCCAAATGTTCGCCTAGCTGGTTGCGTCTGCCCCCGCAAATGTTGGCTTGGGAGGGTGCGATTCTTCGAGACAAATACCGAGAATAGTTCGGAACAATTCGTAGTTAGAACCGAGAATAGTTGCGAACAAGAGCGAGTAGCACCGAACAATTTCTCGAAAGTGTGTCCAAACAGGCCGTTGCGGCCTAAAGTGGCCGATTTTTCTACATTTTTGACATGTTTTTGCGCGTTACGGCGGTTCTCCAATTCACGTGGCCGTCTCAAGTGGCGGCAATGCGGCGAAAAGCACATCGACCCCCGGCAACCCCGCGATGACCCTCCTTGGGGGTAAGAATCAAAATGCGGGGCGCCAGGGGCGCCTGAGTGGGAGAGATCCCTCTCCTGATTCTCAGGTAGCTCTCAGGTGATTCTCAAACATCCGCGCCTACAATGCTCTCGACATGAATCACCTTCAACTGCTGGTCCAGCTCGCCGGTGACCATCACCGGCTGGCCTTCAAAGTGCTTGGCGCGGTCCGGGTCGTCCAGCTTGTAAATCGCGCCGGAAGAGTCGCGCAGAACATAGTAGTGACCGTTCTTGACTACGGTCCCGGTAAAGGTTGAGGGCTTGGTTTGGCCCTGATCCGGTTGCTGTTGCGGTCGTGCCTGAGCCGGCATCTTTTGCTGCTGTGCGCGGGCGAAATGAGCGCCCGCAAACGGGCTCCCCCACGCCAGCGCAAGTGCCACTGCCAGCGCGGCGAGCAGGTAAAGGTCAGGAAGATAGCGCTTCATCGATTTCATCATAAGAAGTTCCTCCGGCGTAAGCTTCGAACCGGGTCTGGTCCTTTCCCGTCCGGGCCCTATGCGCATTTGTCAGCATCCGGCATTCCAAACCAAAAGCGTTGAAAACACAGGGAATCCGCGTGCCGCTCCAGCAGGTGCGTGTAAAAACTGCTCGCAGAACAGACTGAAAAACTACCTGCGCCGGTAAAAAGTTAATGGCAGGTCCAGGGTCAGCGCGCAGCCACAACAGGCTCGACGCGCTTCGCCAGCGCCCACTTCAGCTCGTCTATGCCTTCGCCTGTGACCGCCGAGATGGCGTGGAACTCGAGCTTCCTGCGCTTGGCGTGCGCGGCCAGCTTCTTCAGCTTTTCAGGGTTCACTGCGTCCACCTTGGTTGCAACCACGATCATCGGCTTGCTGGCCAATGGCTGCTCGCCGGCTCGATTGCCAAAGCTGGCCAGCTCGTTGTTGATGACCTTGAAATCTTCCACCGGGTCGGGTCTTCCCGAAGCGTCCGAGACATCCACCAGGTGCGCCAGCACGCGCGTGCGCTCGATGTGTTTGAGGAATTGCACCCCCAGCCCCGAGCCCAGGTGCGCGCCCTCGATGAGCCCCGGCACGTCGGCCACAACAAACGATTGCTGCTCCGGCTCCTCACCCACGGTGACCACGCCGAGGTTCGGCTCGAGCGTAGTAAATGGATAGTCGGCGATCTTGGGCCGCGCGGCCGAGATGCGCGAGATGAGCGTGGACTTGCCTGCGTTGGGAAAGCCGACCAGACCCACGTCGGCCAGCAGTTTCAATTCCAAACGATAGAGGCGCTCCTCGCCCTTTCGTCCCAACTCGTGCTCGCGCGGAGCCTGATGGGTGCTGGTGGCGAAGTGCTGGTTGCCGCGCCCGCCGCGCCCGCCCCTGGCGATGACTATTTGCTCATCCGGCTCGCGGAAGTCGTGCACCAGCTCGCCCGTCTCCTGGTCGTAGAGCGACGTTCCCACAGGAACCTGCAGCGTAATCGAGTGACCATCAAGCCCGGTACAGTTCGAGCCCATGCCGTGCTCGCCGCGTTGACCCTTGTGTTCCGGGTTGTAGCGGAAATGAATAAGCGTGTTATGCCGCTGGCTCGACTCCATGATCACGTCGCCGCCGCGGCCGCCGTCGCCGCCCGACGGACCCCCGCGCGGCACAAACTTCTCGCGCCGGAAGGCCATGCAGCCGTTGCCGCCGTCGCCGGCCTTTACGCGAATTTTGGCTTCATCGATAAACATGGGAAACAGAGATCAGACAACAGCGATCGAAGACCCGAGTCTCCACGGACGCGCACCAACCCATGACGCCGCCTCTTCAGTGTATCGGACCAATTCGCCCGGCTTCGCGCACGCGGTAGTGTCCTAACGTGCTCACGCATTACATGGGCAAGCGGACAGCGGAATCGACCGATCATTTCATCTCTAGGCTTGCGCTCGCCACGGCTCCCATTCACCGCTATCAACTCACAAGCGATGGCTTCGGTCCCTACAAGCCCGCTGTGAATTCCTTCCTTCGCGGGCGCGTGGATTTCGCGCGACTCGTCAAGGTCTATGCCTCATCCCGTGAAGGCGAGCGGCGGTACAGCCCGGCAGAGGTTGTGGATGCGGTCCCAGAAAAAGTTATGGGAAACCCGGATTCAGACCGCATCTGCACGAGCCATATCGAGCGCCAGAACCTCAGCATCAGAATGGGAATGCGCCGCACGACGCGGCTGACGAATGCTTTCAGCAAGAGGCGGGAAAACCTGCAAGCCGCCTATTCTCTATGGTTTGCGTACTACAATTTTTGCCGTCGCCATCAAACACTAAGAGTGACGCCTGCAATGGAAGCAGGAATTGCGGATCACGTTTGGGAATTGGACGAATTGCTGATTTGACACTTTGCAGATAATTCTTCACAATTCTGGTAGACTTTTCCTTAGTGGATGTTGAATACTGAGGGCATTATGGGCTGTCGAATCAAACGATTCCGGTCCTTCTGGCATTCATCGAGAAACCTTTGGCGCTCAAACCCATCTAAACACATGGACGCGTTCAGCCGATAGATGAGCTGAGGAGAGCATGGTTAAAAAAGTAAAATCTGATTTTCTCTTTGCACAACCATCCTTTGCATCTGGCGTTGCGCGTGTGCTTGATCTGTGGGGTCAGTTTGATGACTACAACCGCAGCGACACTTCCGTCGATGCAGACGCCAAAGCGATTGCCGCCGATTGGCTGCTCGTTGGACAAGACATTCTTGACTCCATTGAGTACCATGAGTCCGAAGCCAAAGTGGCGTGAGATTACGTGAGCGGCAAGCGTCATAAAAAGCGTCAGATGATTCCCGTCCAGCAGCCAGATGATTCATTGATGGATCAAGCATCCCCAGGTACTTCAATTCAAGCTAGGTTCCAAGGGGAATTCTTTTCTGGCCCTATTCCCCCGCCTAACCTTCTCGCAAGGTATAACGAAGTTGTGCCGAATGGCGCAGAGCGGATTCTGGCGATGGCGGAGCGCCAAGGCCTTCATCGTGAGGGACTTGAAAAGCAAGTAGTAGAAGGAAATCTGAAATCCACAAAGCAAGGCAATAACCGTGCCTTTATTCTGGCGCTAGTGGTCGTCCTCGGTGGAATCTATCTCATGGCCACCGGGAAGGATGGTTGGGGATTCGCAGCGATTATCACCAGTTTGACCGCGCTTGTTTCCGTATTTGCTATCGCCAAAATAGAACAGCGGAAAGAGCGTGTCGAGAAATCCGCTAACCTTGCGACGGGCAGACGGCGCTAGATTCCAGCAACGGCTATTAGGACACTACCCGCGCACGCCTGGCCCACTCGCGCCAACCCCTCGGGCTCGGCTCTACTGCCTCCCTGCCTAAGCCGGTCCACAAAAAAACACGCATTTGTGACGCAATTTACTTTTCAGCTCGTCGAACAAGGCATACAATTGCTTGCAATCTTCTTTCAGGCGTTTGCAGGACGGCGAATTTCTATCTTCGTGCGCACTGCCGCCGACCGGACTCGCCGCCAGAGCGAACCGGCGCCTTGGTTTGTTCTTTCTCCCCAGGATCTGCCGCGGCAGAGTTGCCAATGGCTGATGCTAGGCGGACCTGGATCAAATGGATTGTGCTTGTGACGCCCTGCCTGTGCGTCTCGATGGTAGTTTGCGCCCAGCCGAACCCGGCCACGCCCCGTCCGCTCCACGCCTTTCAAGTCCAATCCCCTCAAACCGGATCGCTTTCGGGCCGTCTCACCGATCTTCATTCCGCGCCGCTCGAGGGCATGCAAGTGGTTCTGCGCAACCAGGCAACGGGCGCCGAGGTGCAAGCCAAAACAGGAAAGAATGGAGCTTTCCGCTTTGCCTCGCTCGATGCGGGTGAGTACACGCTTGAAGCGGAGAAGCCCGAGCTTGGCCACGGCCTGCTCCAGGGGATCGTCGTCACCGGCGGCGCGGAAGCACGCATGCAGGTTGCGATGCACTTCGAACCCCCGGCTCCCGCACTGCTTGAGGCCGATGCGCCGAACCAAAATGGAGCGCCGGCTCGCGCCTCGCCCATGCCGCTTGTGTCTCGAGCGCCGTCAGCGCCCGCGCGGGCAGCCGGTCTTTCTATGCCAATAATGGCTGTGCCAATGTTGGCTTCGGCGTCGCCTTCGGCCGCTCCGCGCATCTCTGCGCCTCCTGTCTCCGCTCCGCCGGCTCCCATGTCCGCCTCGGCTGCGCCCAACCCCCAGCCCATTCGGCCGCGGCCGGCTCTCAGCGCCTCCAGTCCGGTGCTCACCGCATCCATTGCGACCGAACCGCTTGCTCTAGAACCGCTGCAACCCCTGCCGTCGTCTGCTGCTCTCGACTCAGAAGACACGATTCGAGGCACGATTCGCGGGGCGGTGCAACCGGCCGCTCCAACAAGAACACTGCCTTCCTCCGTGACTCCTCCAGCGGCCAGCGCCGTCCCGCCGCGAACTCCGCCGCCTTCCGCACCGCAGCCCGCGAGCCACGCTCCGGCCCCACCGCAGCGCGCCGAACTCGAAACCCAATCCGCCGCCATCCAACCCACCCTTGCCATTGCTCTGCCCCGCGCGTTCCCGCTCAAGGCTGGCTTCGCGCCCGATCTCTCCGCCAGCACTGCGGTAGCGGAGGGCGCACAGATGCTCATGCGACTCAAGCTGCCCCATCTAACGCCCATTCTTGCTGCCGTCGAACGCGTCGATCCGGTCACGCCCGCCGTGGCGACTACGGTGACCGCAACGCAATTGCAGGCGCTGCCCGTGAGCGGCCGCCGCTGGCAGGAATTCCTGCTCGACACGCCCGCCACCAGCGCCTCTGCGGACTCATCCCAAACGTCCTACCGCGGCTCCCAGGAGTCCGCCGAGATCACAATCGACGGCGCCAGCACGCGCCTGGCCTTCGGTGTCGGCGCCGGCTCGGGTTCCAGCTTCAGCTCGCGGGCATCCGATCAATCCAGTGGGGCGGGCGAAGGCGCGGGGCAGCAGAGTTCTTTGACTCAAACCTGGAACCGAGGGCGCGGCCTGGGCGTCAGCGAAGCCGCCATCCGTGAGGTAACCGCCGTGGCAGGCAACGTGGAGGCCGAGGCATCGCGTTCTGCCGGCGGGCGCACCAGCATCCAGACCGAGAGCGGCGGCGACGAGCTTCACGGCCAGGCCTTCCTCTTCGACCGCCAGAACACATGGGGCGCGCAGAACCCCTTCACGCAAAGGGTGCAAAACACCGGCACGTCAGCATCGCCAGTCTTCACGCAGGCGCCATTCACGCCGCCCGATCACGAGACGGTTTGGGGCCTCGGCATGGGCAGCCAAATCCGCCGCGAGAAAATCTTCTGGTTTGGCGCTCTCGACGGCTACCGGCGCAACGATCCCGGCCTCGCTACCGTCAAGCATCCCATCGGTACGAATCAGTATGGGGACTGTGCTGGTTTCTTCTGCCCGCCAAGCGTGCCGCAGACCGAGCTGTTGAGCGCGCAGTTGGGGTCCGGCGAGAGCTACAACCAGGCCTATAACGACTATCTCGGCGTACCGCGCGCGGGGTTTGCGCCGGCAGGCCTTGAGCAGTTGGCTGCGCTCCTCGGTCCTGCGCCGCGCACCGCCGCGCAATGGGTGGGATTTGCCCGCGTCGATTGGCAGGCGGCCGAGCGCCATCGCTTCACGCTTGAAGGCACCGGCGCCGACTGGAATGCGCCCGGCGGGGGTCTCACGCAGGTGGAGGAAACCTATGGGAACCGCAGCTTCGGCTCGAGCGAGGCCAGCCAGGAATGGCTGCTGGCGCGGTGGGAAGCCTATCTCACGCCGAACCTGCTGGCCGTCACGCAGGGCTCCGCAGGACGCGCCATCCTGGCCGCGCGGCCCGATCCGCCATCGGCCTTCGAATCGGGATTTCTCGGCAATAATTGGAACGTCTATGGCCAGTTGCCGCAGATCGCAGTGGATTCGGCGAACGGTTTTACTATCGGCAATCCATCGCGCTTCGGCCAGGGCAGCTACCCTGACGAGCGGCTCTATCACGGGCAGGAGATGCTGGACTGGGTGCACAACCGCCTGCTCGTCAGGGCCGGCTTCGAGCTCGACCACAACGCCGACGTGACCAGCATGCTGCGCAACCAGACCGGCACCTACCATTACTCCCACGTTGCGAACTTCATTTCCGATGCGCTGGCCTTTGAGAACTTCGGCCCCAACCCGTCCGGCCCAAAAAATGGCACAATTGCCTGGCACAACTGCGACCCGAGCGGCAAGGCCTGGCGCGCGTCAAATGGCCAGCTGATGGGTCTGGGCGCGCTGCCCTGCTACTCCTACTATTCGCAGACGATCGGCCCCAGCAACTGGCATTTGAGCACCAACGACTGGGCCGGGTACGTGACCGCGCAGTGGCAGCCAAACAAGCTCGCCGTGTTTTCCGCCGGTCTGCGCTGGGAACGCGAGCAGTTGCCGCCGCCCATCGCTGAGCTGGCCAACTCCAATTTGCCGCTCACTGAGAAGCTGCCCAGCCTGGGCAACAACTGGGGTCCGCGCTTGAGCCTTGCCATCGGCAGTGCCCAGGGCCATTTGCCTGTGCTGCGCCTCGGTTACGGCATGTACTACGGCCGCACAGAAAACGCCACCATCGAAACCGCCCTCACGCAGACCGGCTCGTTCAACGGCGATCTGAACTACTTCATACGTCCTACCGACGGCCTCAACCCCTCGACGATCACCAGCGGCGCTCCGCAGTTTCCCGACGTGCTCAGCGGACCGCCGGCAAACGTGGTCACGCCGGGAGCGGCCGAGTTCGCGCCCAACTTCCGCAATCCCGAGGTGCACCAGGCCGTGGCCGCCATCGAACAGCGGCTGCCGGGCCACATAGAGCTCGCTGCCAGCGCCATGCTCAGCCTCGGCCGGCATCTGCCTGTCCCCATGGACGCTAACCTCGGCCCCCTGAAGTCGACCGAAACCATCACGTATACCGTGTGCGACCAGACTGCCAAGGGCGCCAACAATACGCAGTGCGGCCAGCTCGGCCTGGGCCCCATTAAAGCCACCTCGATCACGGTTCCCTTCTACGCTTCCTGGCCTTTCGCGGATTGCCCAAGCGGCTCGCAATTGAACTTCGCCGGTGAATGTGGTTGGATCAACCCGAATTACCAGCAGATCACCCAGATCATGAGCCGTGCGAACTCCACCTACGAGGCGGCAATGGTCAAAATCACGCGCTACGGCCGCCGCGGTCTCAGCCTGCATGCCCACTACACCTACGCTCACGCCATGGACTGGAACCCGAACCAGAGCCCAGCTCGATCCCGCCGATTTCAGCCAGGAGTACGGCACGAGCAACCTCGATGTGCGCCACTCGGCAGCCGCCATGGTCATTTATGCGGCGCCCTGGAAGCTGCGCAACTTTGCCGGACACATCGGCAACGGCTGGATGCTCTCCGGCATTGGAAAGTTCCACAGCGGCCTGCCGTACACCATGCGCACATCCGGCTCGCTTCCCGATGAGTTTGACAGCTCCGGCAATGCCATCGTTGGGCTGGGGCCGGGTATCAACGGCTCCGGCGGCGACAACCGGATTTTCGGCCTGGGCAACGACAACAAGGTCTATGACATCGGCCGCAACACCTTCCGCTATCCCAATACATGGAAGGCGGACATGCGGCTCGCCAAGCGATTCGACCTGAGCGATGCGCGCGAGTTTGAATTGCTAGTCGAAACTTTCAATCTGTTCAACCACCAGAACGTTACCGAGATTGAAACCACCGGCTATACCATCCAGGGCGGCAGCCCACCCCGCGCGCTCGGCGCAGCGGGCACGCCACCAACGCTCACCTTCCTCACCGGCCTCAAAACAAACACCACGACCGGCCTTCCCACCCCCGCCTTCGGTCAGCCGCTCAACATCAACGGCACCGACTTCTACCGCGAACGCCAGATTCAGCTCGGCCTGCGCATGAGGTTCTGAAACAGCGCGCCAGCGAACCCCGATCGCGGGCGGCGAGCGCATCAGGAAGGAAACCTCTCTCGCACCAGCTTCAACGCTTCTTCCGCCGTCGCCACGGTTCCTTCCAACTGTGCATCCTCGGCCGCGCGCAGCATTTCGCGGAAACGCGCGCCCGGTTCGTATCCCGCCGCAATCAGCTCCCGGCCCGTAATCAAGGGTTTTGGCCTCACCTCTTCGACCGGCATCGAGCGAAAACGCTCGCGCACAAACTCCCAGTGCTCCAGGTAACCGCTCCCAGCCAGGCAATCCATGCGGTGCAGCGCCATGTGCTCCTCGAACCGCTCCAGCCGGAAAAACCGCTTCAGCGTCGACGCCTTCATCCGCTGCGCATCCATGAACCGCATGTGGTTTTCGATCAATTGCAGCACCTGCCGCGTCTCGTCGTTGGAGAACCGGAACCGCCGGCAGATCTCAGCGCCCATGGCGACGCCGATCTCCACATGGCCGTCGAAGCGAATGCGGTCGGGCGCGCGGCGGAACGTCGGTGGCTTGCCGACATCGTGCAGGAGCGCTCCCCACGCCAAGGTCATGCTGCAATCCGGCTCCAATTGCTCGAGCAGCATCAGAGTGTGCACCCAAACATCGCCCTCGGGATGGAACTGCGGCGGCTGCTCCACGCCCTTCATTCGCGCCACCTCCGGCAGCACTTCTTTTAGCAGTCCTGTTTCATCGAGCAGCTCGAAAGCGCGCCGCGCATGGCCTTCGGTCAGCATTCTGGTCAGCTCGTCGCGCACCCGCTCCCGGCTCACCGCGTGGATGCGCGGGGCCAGCGCCTGTATCGCGCGCTTTGTCTCCGCCTCCAGTTCAAAGCCAAACCGCGCCGTGAACCGCACTCCGCGCAACATGCGCAAATGGTCTTCTTCAAAGCGCAGCCCCGGCCGCCCGATGGCGCGCACAACCCCCGCATCCAGATCGGCAAGCCCGCCGACATAATCAATCACCGCCGCGCGCAGGATCTTCGGATCGCCCGTACGCTCGTTCAAAAATTGGCGCAGTGGATCAAGCAGAAGCCCGTTGATCGTGAAATCCCGCCGCTCGACGTCTTCCTCAGCGGTCTTTGTGTACCGCACCCCATCGGGATGCCGTCCATCCGAATACGCCAAATCCGACCGGAACGTCGCGACCTCCGTAACAAAGCCGGCATCTTCCGACTCCGGCGCGACAAGCACTACGCCAAAGTGCGCGCCCACAGCAAAGGTCCGCGGAAACACATCCAGCACCACGTCAGGCGTCGCGTTGGTTGCCACGTCGTAATCGGCCGGTACGCGCCCCAGCAACAGATCGCGCACGCATCCGCCCGCGAGATAGGCCTCATACCCCTTGTTGCACAGCGTCTCGATGATATGCAAAGCGGCTTCGAATTGAGCGGTCTCCGGCATGTCTCTTCTATTCTCGCTCCGCCCGTTCGAGCCGTGCCCCATCCTATTACTGGAATGTCAGCAGGTCGGCGAGTCAGTCCGCGTAGGCGGTGCGGACACGCGGTGGATGAAAGATGTTGTTTGGTGTTTCGCAGGATGGCGTCGCTTCGCGACTTCGCAAGGTGGCGAGTTCGCGCGGTATTTGTTTTTAGCAGGTCAGCGAGTCATCGAGTCAGCAAGTCTGCGAGTCAGCAAGTCACGGGCGCATGAGGATCTCGCTACACTGAAGATATGTCCCGCGGACTCATCCTCGGCGTCGAAACCTCCTGCGACGAGACAGCCGCGGCCATCGTCGAGTGCGGCGCGCGCACGCTTTCCTCCGCCGTCGCCTCGCAGATCGCCACCCACGCCCGCTACGGCGGCGTCGTGCCCGAGCTGGCCAGCCGCGAGCATCTCCGCGCCATCGTTCCCGTGGTCCGCGCCGCGCTGGCCGAGGCCCACATCACCCTCGCCGATCTGGATGCCATCGCCGTAACCTCCGGTCCCGGCCTCGCCGGTGCGCTGCTCGTCGGTATCACGTACGCCAAGGCCCTCACCTTTGCCAACAATCTCCCTCTCATCGCCGTCAACCACCTCGAAGGGCACATCCACGCGGTACTGCTCAACGAACGGTCCTTGCCGGACGGGCGGAACTCGTTCGACTCCGCGCAGTCTCTTGCCCTCGTCGTCTCCGGCGGCCACACCCATCTCTATCTCGTGCGCCCCGCCCAAGGCACGTGGACCTACACCCTCATCGGCCGCACCGTGGACGACGCCGCCGGCGAGGCCTTCGACAAGGTCGCCAAGTTGCTCGGCCTCGGCTATCCCGGCGGGCCCTGGATCGACGCGCTCGCTAAGTTCGGCAACCCGCGCGCCGTGCCATTTTCTTTCGCGCAGGTCAAAACCAAGGTCCACCTCGGCGGCAAGCCGGCGCGTACCAAGGCAGCCAAAACCGCTCCCGTCGCGCGGCTCGACCCGCGTTTTCTTTTCTCGTTTTCAGGAATCAAGACCGCCGTGCTGCGCTACGTGGAGCTGCACGGACTGCGCGCCGAAGCCAAAGCCCGCGCCAGCCGCCTCTTTCCTCCGCCAGGTAGCAGCGAACCAACAAATTGTCACCCCGAGCGAGTCCACGTAGCGGACGAGTCGAAGGACCTGCATTTCCGCATATCGCAAACCCGCGAAGAAGCCCTCGCGCTTTGTCCGCAGCCCACGCTCGACCTCATCGCCAGCTTTCAGCATGCGGTCATCGGCGACCTGATGAAGAAAACCTTCGCCGCGGCCGAATTCCTCGGCGCCACGCGCATTCTGGTCACCGGCGGAGTGGCCGCCAACCGCGAACTCCGCCAGCGCTTCACTGCCGAAGCCGCGCGCCGCGGCCTGCACGTTGCCTTTCCCACGCTCGCGCTCTCTACGGACAATGCAGCCATGATCGCCGCCGCCGCCTGGCCCCGCCTGCTAGCCCGTGACTTCGCCCCAGCCGATCTCACCGCCGATCCGTCGCTCACGCTGGGATAGACAAGAAGCGCAGCTATTCCACGCACCCCATCGCCAGCTTCACCAGCGCGGCCAGCCGGCAAATCTGTGCGTTGGTGAGGGGGCGATGGCCTTGAACCGGCTGGCTCAGGTCCACCCGCCTCACAGTGCATGTGTCCTCGGCCTTTGCAATACTGTCCTCACGAAGGCCGGTTTCTCCCGTGCGCAAGAGCAGGTGAGTCGAAGCAGACTTCTGAACGGAGGTCGATAGTGGGATCACCAGGACCGTGTTTGCCCGAGGGTGCAAATTACGCCAATCCATGGAAACCACGATAACTGGCCTCCGGCCCTTATCCGGCGGATCGGTTGGAAAATGTGTCCACCAGATCTCTCCGCGCCGCGGATAGCGGATCGCTTGCGGCGTCATTGCTCCGCCTCGTTCGGATCGGAGGAAAGCAGGACTGTGGGGCCAGCCATCTCAGCCCACTCCGACTCTTCACGAAGCTCTTCGTCGCTGGCCGTGTCGTAGTAAGCTTTGGTCGCCGCCTCAAGCCGTTGCCGCTTGGCCTCGAGGATTTGCTCCCGCAACAGTAGGTCCAGCGCTTCCGAGTCAGAGTTCGCCCGCCGCCGCCGCCGCGTTGCGCGCACAAAAGCCACGGACTCGGGCGAAAGCGTAAAGCTGCGCTTAAGCTTGCGACTTTTCGCTTGGATTGTCATACCTCTTATCTTGCTTAATATCGTACCATTTGTCGCCTTTTAGCAAATTATCGAATATAAAGACAGAACTTTCCTTGCCCGCCGAGCGGCGCCAGCCTCGGGGTCCGTCAGTGCCTTGTTCCCTGTTCTCTGCTTTATTCCTTCCAGCGGCGCATGATCAGCGTGGCGTTGATGCCGCCAAAGCCGAAGGAATTCGACAAGCCGATTTCGAACGAGTGCGCAATGGCCTTGTTGGCCACGTAGTCCAGCCGGCACTCAGGATCGGGATTGTCGAGATTCATAGTGGGCGGGAGCTGCTGATTGACCAGCGCCAGCACGGTGATGCCTGCCTCCAGGCCGCCCGCGCCGCCGAGCAGGTGCCCGGTCATCGACTTCGTGCCGCTGATCTTGAGCTTGTGGCTCAGTGCGTGCTCGCCAAAGACCACTTCAATCGCGCGCGACTCGTTGCCGTCGCCGGCAGGCGTGGACGTGGCGTGGGCATTGATGTAGCCCACTTCATCGGGCTGAATGCCGGCGTCTTTGAGCGCGGCTCGCATGCTGCGTTGCGCGCCCTGTCCCTCGGGCGCAATGCCCGTCATGTGATGCGCGTCGGCGCTCATGCCGTAGCCGATCACCTCGGCCAGAATCTTTGCTCCGCGCGCGCGCGCAAACTCCAGCTCTTCGAGAATGAGAATGCCGGCGCCTTCGCCGATGACAAAGCCGTCGCGGTCCTTGTCGAAGGGGCGGCTGGCGTGGGTGGGATCGTCGTTGCGCGTGGAAAGCGCGCGCATGGCGGCGAATCCGCCTACGGAGAGAGGCGTTACCGCGGCCTCGGCGCCGCCGGCGATGATCGCGTCGGCATCGCCGTGCAGAATCATGCGCACCGAGTCGCCGATGGAGTTGGCGCTGGTGGCGCATGCTGTAGCAGTGGCCGAAATGGGCCCCTGCGCGCCGTAGCGGATGCTGATTTGCCCCGCGGCCATGTTCACAATCGTGGCGGGAATGAAAAAGGGCGAGAGCTTGCGCGGTCCGCCCGCCAGCAGGTTCGCGTGCTCGCGCTCGATGATTTCGAATCCGCCGATGCCGGAACCGATGAAGACGCCCACACGGTCGCGGTTCGAGTCGTGATCTCGAGACCCGACTGCGCCATGGCCTCCTGCGTTGCGGCAAAGGCATAGTGAATGAAGCGCCCCATTTTGCGCGCTTCTTTCTTGTCGACAAACTGGAGCGGGTCGAAGTTCTTGACTTCGGCGGCGAAGGTGACCGGGAAGCCAGTGGCGTCGAAGCCCTGGATCGGCGCCATGCCGCTGGCGCCGGCCAAAAGCTGCCGCCACACCTCGGGAGCGGTGTTGCCAACACCGCAGACCAGCCCCAGGCCGGTGATTACGACTCTGCGGGATGAAGTGGCCAAGGGCTACTTGCCGCCTTTCGCGTTCTTCTCGATGTAATCGATGGCGTCCTTCACGGTCTTGATCTTCTCGGCGTCCTCGTCGGGAATCTCCATATCGAACGCCTCTTCGAACTGCATCACCAGTTCGACCACGTCCAGCGAATCGGCGCCAAGGTCTTCCTGAAAGCTCGCCCCAGGGGTCACTTCGGCTTCGTCCACCTGCAACTGCTCGACGATGATCTGCTTCACTTTCTCTTCAACAGCCATGCGTGCTTCTCCTCGTATTTGTTGGAAACTTAAGAAACCCTTCGGGCACCGAAACTGCTACCCCCGCCTTGCGAGCCTACCATACCGGCTCGCGGCAGGGAATGACAACCACCGCGCTAAAAAAAGTTGCGCGTGGCCCCGAATCTTCAAGTCTACCGGGCAGGGCCTTGGGGTGTAAAGGCGTGGAAAAACAGGGAATAGGGAACAGGGAGCAGGGAATGGAAAACAGGGACGAGAGACCATCGGCATTCCGACCGGGAGACAGCGCGATCAGCCGAGAATTGCACAGGCCCGGAGCGTATATTTGGCGAAGAGGGGCAGGGGGGGCAGAACGATGCTGACTTTGATCGTCGGAGCGGTTGCAGTGATGGCAGGCGTGGTGCTCGGCTACTTGCTGGGGAAAGCATTCGCTCGGGGAGAATGCCGGCTGCTGCGCGAACAGATTGGGAGCGCTAGAGAATTGCAAGACTCCGTCACACGACTGACAGGGGAACTGGCCGCCGCGCAGGCGCAGGTTGCCGCCGAGGAGAAAAAATATGCACAGATGAAGGCCGACTTGGAAACGGCTTTTGGCGATCTTGCTGCCCGGGCGCTAAGCGCAAATAACCAGAGCTTTTTGACCCTAGCCAAGCAAGAACTCGGCGGGCAAAACGCAGCGGCCAAGCAAACACTGGAGGCCAAGGAACTGGCAATTAAGAATCTGCTGGACCCTCTAGGCGCCGCACTCAAGAGCCTCGACGAGCAAACCCGCGAAATGGAGCTGAAACGTTCGGGGGCGTATTCCGAGGTGAAGACGCTGGTCGAAAACATCCAAAACTCTATTCCCGCGTCGCTGGATGCGCTGAAGAACGAGACCGCGCAGTTGATCACAGCCCTGCGCGCACCCAAGACTCGCGGCAACTGGGGCGAGCTGCAACTGAAACGCTGCGTGGAATACGCGGGGATGGTGCAGTACTGCTCCTTTTCGGAACAAGTTTCAGCGCGCGATGAAGACGACCGGCTGCTGCGGCCGGATATGACCATTCAGCTGCCAAACGGTCGCGAGATCGTGGTGGATGCCAAGACGCCGCTCGACGCCTTTCTCGACGCTTCGGGGAACGCTGATCCTGCAACGCAAAAGCTGCGCTTCGAAGCCCATGCCCAGCGCGTGAGGGCACACCTGAAAGAGCTCTCGGGCAAGGCTTACTGGAAGCAGTTCGACAAGGCTCCTGATTTCGTGGTGTGCTTCCTGCCCAGTGAAGCTCTGTTCAGCGCGGCACTGGAGGCCGACCCATCGCTGATCGAGTTTGGCGCGCAAAGCCACGTGGTGATGGCGACACCGACTACGCTCATTGCGTTGCTGCGCGCGGTCGAGTTTGGCTGGCAACAGACGGAGATCACAAAGAACGCCAAGGCGATTCACGAGATGGGGCGGAAAATCTACGAAAAGCTCGTGGTGGCGCAGGGACACGTGACGCGGCTCGGCAATGCGCTGGGAAATAGTGTGGACTACTACAACAGATTCTTGGGGTCTATCGAAGGCAAGGGCGGAGTCTTTTCGTATGGACGGCAACTGGGCGAGCTCGCGCACGGCGACGGGGAGCTCGAGGAGGTCGGGAAACTGCAACCTGATGTACGTGAAATGGAGTCAGGAGAGTGGTCGCAGCCGCTGCTGACCACGGCCGCAGGGCCGGCTGATGCAGAGCGCTAAGCCAATTCCGCGAACGCCTCCCGCAGTCTCCGCCACGTCGTTTCCAGATCCTCCGGCAACACGCGTGTTTCGCCCACCGTGGTCATAAAGTTGGTGTCGCCGGTCCAGCGCGGCATGGCGTGCAAGTGTACGTGCCCGGCAACGCCCGCGCCCGCCGCCCGGCCCACGTTCAGCCCGAAGTTGAATCCATGCGGCGAGTACGCCCGCTCCAGGACCCGCTCTGTAAGCTGTGCCAGGCGAATCAACTCATGCGCCGCTTCGGTGGGCAGCGCCGCTATTCGGTCAAGGTGCGCGTAGGGCATTGCCATCACGTGGCCTGAGGTGTAAGGGAATGCGTTGAGGCAGATAAAGCAGTGCTTTCCACGCAGAATCAGGCCTCCGGCCGCTTCAGCCTTCTCGCGATCCATGCCGCCCGCGATCGCGTGGTCGATCGAGGCGATCAGGTTGCAAAAGACGCAGCCCAGATCGCCGGGCCACGCATTGAGCGCCGCGGGAATGCCGGCGCGCACCGCGCTCTCCGGCGTGGTGACGTAGGCAAATCTCCAGGGAGTCCAAAGATGATCCATGTGATGGCGAGCTCTTAGTAACGATAATGCAGGGAACAGGGAGTAGGGAATAGGAAGTAAGTCTGGGGACGAGGGAGCGAGAAGGCAAAGGCTGCGGGACTGCAAGGCTCGCCGACCCGTCGGCTTGCTGACCCGCTCCCTTGCTCCCTGCCTCTGTGCAATTGACGCTGCATTGCAGAGATTGCTACACTCTATGGTGTAGCTTCCTGCGCGGATTCCAGCAGTGAGTTGCGGCCGCCCTCCCAGCACGCCGTTGCCTGCCGGTGTTTCCCCACGGAGACACGTCGCATTCGACCCCAGGGTTGCCGGGTTGGGGCGACTTCTCCTGCGGGTGATGGACCGGGCGCGTCACTTGGCGCGAAGGCAATATCAAGGCTCAAGGGCGACCGGAACGCGGAACTGCGGCGTGAGAGCCACCCAGCGCCTGGCGCAATCCACCGCTGGAGCACGTAATCCCGGAGCTGTAGTAATGGCAAACGTCCTCAATCCCGAAACCGAGAGCATAACCCTGAATACTGCATTTGAAACCCCAACCCTTGACCCTGCGACGGAGTTTGAGCAGCCGCCGTACGAATCCACGTCCAACCCTGAGACCGCCTCGATCCTTGAAGCAAACCCACTGGACGCAGATGCCCTAACCGAGCCTGTTGTTGAGGCCGTTGAAGAGGAGCTGTCCGCAGCACCGGAAATCGCAGTCGAGCCCGAGTTGCCCGCAGCCGCGCCCGAGGTTGAGATATCGCCTCCCGCCGCTGCAGCGCCGCCCGAGGGCGAATCCGATGCGGCGCCGGCCATCGCGGCAGAAGCACCGGCAGAAGCCGAAGTGCACGCGCCAGAAGTCCATGCTGTGCCCGAGCCGGGCGAAGATTTTTCCGCCGCTCTGGCCGCCTTTGAGCGCGAGCAGGCCGCTGAAGCCGCTGCCGTCGAGGTCTACGGAGACAAAATCGTCTCCGGCAAGGTGGCGAAGCAGACCGATAAATATCTGGTCGTGGATGTGGGCCTCAAGTCCGAGGGGCTGGTGCCTCTCGAGCAGGTCACCGATCACACCGGCGCGGTCAAGTTCCAGCCCGGCGATCTGATTGACGTGGTCATCGAGCGCGAGGAACCCGCCGAGGGCGGCTACCTGGTGAACTACGAGCGCGCGCAACGTTTGCGCGTGTGGGACGTGATCGAGAAGGCCGCCAGCGAAAAGACTCCCGTGACGGGCACCGTGGTGAGCCGCGTCAAGGGAGGACTCACCGTCGATATCGGCATCAAGGCGTTCTTGCCCGGCTCGCAGCTTGAGATCCGCCCCGTGCGCAATCTCGACGGCTACCTGGGACAGCAAATCCAGGTCCGGGTCATCAAGCTCAACAAGAAGCGCGGCAACGTCGTGGTCAGCCGCAAGGAGCTTCTGGAAGAAGAGCAGAACACCAAGCGCTCCACTACCATGGAGCACCTGGAAGAAGGCTCCATCCTCACCGGCACCGTCAAGAACCTCACCGATTACGGCGCCTTTGTCGATCTTGGCGGTATCGACGGCCTGCTGCACATTACCGACATGAGCTGGGGACGCCTCACCCATCCCCGCGACCTGGTGAACGTGGCCGATGAGATCCAGGTGAAGGTGCTCAAGTTCGACAAGGAAAAGCAGCGGGTTTCGCTGGGCTTTAAGCAGTTGACGCCCGACCCCTGGCTCGACGCGTCGGAGCGCTACCCCGTTGGCGCCAAGGTGCATGGCCGAGTGCTTTCCGTTACCGACTACGGCGCGTTCGTGGAGCTCGAACAAGGCATCGAGGGCCTGGTTCACCTCTCCGAGATGACCTGGTCGAAGCGCCTCAAGCATCCCTCCAAGCTGGTCAAGCCCGGCGACCAGGTCGACACCGTCATTCTCAGCGTGAATCCGGCCGACCGCCGCATCTCGCTGGGCATGAAGCAGCTCCTCGAAAACCCGTGGGAGAACCTCACCGACAAGTATCCCACCGGCGCCATCGTCGAGGGTCGCGTGCGCAACCTCACCGACTTCGGCGCTTTCGTCGAAATCGAGGACGGTATCGACGGGCTGGTTCACGTTTCCAACCTGAGCTGGACCAAGCGCGTCAAGCATCCCTCTGAAATCGTGAAAAAGGGCGAGAAGGTAAAGGCCGTGGTCCTGGGTGTCGAGCCGCAGAACCGCCGCCTCTCGCTGGGCATCAAGCAGTTGCAGCCCGATGTGTGGGAAAGCTTCTTTGCCACGCACAAGGTGGGCGACGTGGTGCACGGCAAGATTCTGCGCACGGCGCAGTTCGGCGCGTTCGTTGAAATAGCGGAGGGCGTGGAAGGTCTATGCCACATCTCCGAGGCCGGCGACGCCGTCGACGGCCACTCCAAGCTCGAACTGGGCCTGGAGCACGATTTCAAGATCATCAAGATCAACGTCGAGGAAAAGAAGGTGGGCCTTAGCCTGCGCGCATCGTCGGGTCACGAGGCCAGCCGCGCCACCGTGGAAAGCTACAAGGCGGACACGCACAAGCATCCCGTCTCCAGTTCCACCACCACGCTGGGCGACCTGGTCAACTGGCGCAAGGGCGAGCGGTAGCGCGACAGTGATCAGTTGTCAGTAATCAGTTACGCAGAACGGCCACCCGCAAGGGTGGCCGTTCTGCATTTGGCAGCGCCGAGTTTGAGCACGTCCAGAGCTCGTCGCCGGTGATCAGCCCTTCTGCATCTGGCGCAGAACAACAACAATGCCGAGGGCGGCGAGCACGCCGATGAGGCCAATGAGAAAGCCGCTGGCGTAGCCATAGACGCCGATGATGGCGCCGGCCAGGGGGCCGACCAGTAAGAATGACACATCGAAAAACGCGGTGTAGACGCCCAAAGCGGTGCCGCGATTGAACTCGGGAACGCGCTTGACAGCTTCGACGCCGATGGCGGGAAAGACGAGCGAAAAGCCCAGGCCGCTTATCGCCGCACCGGCCATTGCCATCCACGGTGCGGCTGCGCGCCACAGCATCAGCATCCCCACGCTTACCACGAGAAGCGAGACGATGGCCACCGGAAATCCGCCGTAACGGTTGATGGTCTGGATGAAGAGCAAGCGCACCGCGATATACGCGATCCCGTACACGGTGAGGCAGAGGGCTGCCCCGGTCCAGTGGCGGCTCGCATAAAACAGCGTGACAAACGTGGCCAGTACGCAGTAACCGACGCAGCCGAGGGCGAGGCTCATGCCGTGCGGCGCCACGCGCCCCAGAACATGAGCAAAGGGAAGGTGCTCGCCGGGCACCACGGCCACGGGGCTCTTGCGCCAGGCCATGGCAAAGCTGACGGCGCCGATAAGAATGATAACGACGCCGATGGACGCGAGGCCCCATTGCTGGTCAAGGATGACGCCCAGCGGCGCGCCCAGTGCCATGCCGCCATAGGTGCTGATGCCATTGAGGCCGATGACTTTCGCGGTGTGCTCGGGGCCGGCAGCGGTAATGCCCCAGAGCGTAGCGCCGGTCGAACCCAGGCTCTCGCCCACACCCAAAACCAGGCGGCTGGCGATGAGAGCGGCGAAGCTGAGCCAATGAATGCTGTGCAAAGCCGCGGTACCCACAAGAAACGCTCCGCTGGCTGTGCAGAAGGCCATGCCCCACAGCACAGAAACCTTGGCGCCCATGTGGTCGGAGATGCGGCCGGCCAAGGGACGGCTGAGCAGCGTGGCAATGTACTGGATGCTGATGGCCAGCCCGGCGAGCACAACGCTGTAGCCCATGCGCAGATGCACAAGCGGCGGCAAAACGGCGAGCGGCAATCCGATAGAGAAGTAGCAGACGAAGGAAAAGTAAACGTAACCAACAATATGCCGCGTGTGGCTTCTCGCGGCAGGCCGAATCGGAGCCGGAATGCCGGCAGTAGCGAAAGATGACATTGTGAAGAATGAATCTATGGATTGAAACCGCTCCCGTTCAGTATAGCGAATAGTGAGTTTGACCGCGCCCTGAGGCGATTTGGCGGAATATATGCGTATCCGCTGCAAAGCCGCGTGGCTCTACACTAAGAGAGATGCCGGGATTTCACATCGAGCACTTCGGTTGCAGGGCGGCGCGCGCCGACGGCGAGGCCGTCAGCGGCCGGCTGCGCGCGGCGGGCTTGGTCGAGGGCGAGCCCGCGGCGGCCGATGTGGTGGTGGTGAACACCTGTAGCGTGACGGCCGAGGCCGACCGCGCAGCGCGCGCATTCATCCGCCGGGCGCACCGCCTGAATCCCGAGGCAAAGATTGTTGTCACCGGCTGCTACGCTCAGCGCGCGCCGCAGGAGCTGGCGGGCATGGCCGGCGTAGCGGCGGTGGTGGGCAACAGCCATAAAGCCCTCGCGCCCGAGATCATCTTCAACCTGACCCGGGCTGAAAGCAAAACCGCACCGCTTCCGCCGACGCTCGTCCCTGTCACATCGCTTCTGTCCGCAAGCGCGCCGGTTGCAGCTCCCATATGGGCCGACGACCGGTTCGCGCACTCTTTTCTTGAAGATGCGTATTTGGGCGAGACGCAGCTTGCCCCGGGCGTTCAAACGCGGCCCAACCTGAAGATCCAGGAGGGATGCGCCAACCGCTGCACGTTTTGCGTCATTCCCTGGACGCGCGGTCCGTCCAGGAGCCTGCCCGCTCGAAGCGTGCTGAGGCAGGTGGAGGGTTTCACCGCTGCCGGCGGCAAGGAACTGGTGCTGTCCGGTATCAACCTCGGCCGCTGGGGGCGGGATTTGCCCGTCGTGGCTTGTGAGGAGGCGGGACGGGATTCGTGGCTTCCCACCGCTGCGCGGGGAAAAAGGCGCAAGGAGGGGGCACGGAATATTTGTGCGGAACCCGGGCAGGTGTTGACGCTGGCTGGGTTAATACGCGAGATTCTCGAGCGCACGCCGCTGCCCCGGCTGCGCCTGAGCTCCATCGAGCCCATGGACTGGGACGACGAGTTGATCGGCCTGATGCGCCAGTTCGGCGGCGGGCGGCTGGCGCGCCACGCCCATCTGCCCTTGCAGTCGGGTTCCGATGCTGTGCTGCGCCGCATGCACCGGCGCTACCGGCCCTGGCACTATGCGGAGAAGGTTGCCGCTTTGCTGCGCGCCGCCGGACCCGATCTCACTCTGGGCGCCGACGTGATGGTTGGCTTCCCCGGCGAAACCGACCGCGAGTTCGAGGAAACCCTGGCCTTCATTCACTCGCTCCCTTTCGGCTATCTTCACCTGTTTCCATTTTCGCCGCGGCCGGGAACACGCGCCTGGGCTCTTCACGCCGAGTCGCCGGTCCCGCAGGCCGCCGTCGCGGAGCGCATGGCCGCACTCCGCACCCTCGCCGCCGAAAAAACCCGCGCCCACCGCAGCCGCTTCATCGGCAGTCGTCTCTCCGCCATCACGCTGCACACACCGGCAGCGCTCTCGTCGCAGGGCCGAACCGCGGCTCTGACGGAGAACTTTCTTCCCGTAGAGCTCGATGGCCGTTTGCCCGCCAACCAGTTGTTGCAGGTGCGGGTGACCGGGCTAAACGCCGAGGGAGCGCTGGAAGGCTGCGCGGGAACAGAGTCCCAGTTTCAGTACGGCGCGATGGCAATGTCCGTTTGAGCGAAGTCGGCTCCTTTAAGGAGCAGTTCGGCCCGGACTGGAATCGATAACACGATCCAGAGTCGTGACTTCTTTCCCCTGGAGGAACCTATTATGAAGAACCCACGCATACTCACTCTGGTTTTGCCGTAAACCCTTTGTTCAACAGAGCCAAGCCAATGTTATACTCAGGGTGCGCTCGTGTAGGGTACCCTGCCCCGGCCGCCCAAACACAGCATTTTTGGAGGGAGTACCATCGCATTCGATAAACGTTCGGCCAAGTCCTTTATCCGCATCAACGACCGGATCCGCGCGCGCGAAATCCGCGTCATCGACGAAAATGGCGAACAACTTGGAATTCTTCCGCCCTTTGAGGCGCTGAAGATCGCACGCGAGCGCAGCCTTGACCTGGTCGAGGTCTCGCCAACCGCGGTTCCTCCGGTGTGCCGCATCCAGGACTACGGCCGTTTTCTCTACGAGAAAGAAAAGAGCGAGCGCGCCGCGCGTAAGAAGCAAAAAGTCATCACCCTTAAGGAAGTCAAGTTCAGCGTCACCGTGGACGAGCATGACTACCAGACCAAGAAGAACCAAGCCGTCCGTTTTCTTTCCGAGGGCGACAAGGTGAAGGCGAGCCTCCGCTTCCGCGGGCGCCAAATGACGCACCGCGAGTTGGGCTACAAAATCATCAACCGGCTCATTCAGGACATCGGCGACGCCGGCATTGTCGAGTTCATGCCGCGCATGGAAGGCACAGTCCTGCACGCCATTTTGGCGCCGGCCAAAAAGCAGGACGCGCCCAAACCCAAACCCGCTCCAGCCGCGCATGCGCAGCAGGGGGGAACTCTCGCCGAGCATGCGCTTCAGACTCGCCCGGAGCCGCTAAAAACTCAATAGGAGATTCCTAAAGCAGTTCTAGTGAGCTTCACCCAAGGCTTCGTGCCCCTGCTTGGGCGCCGGGGCGCCCCCTTGGGCCGGGCTGGGCACGCTTTTTTTCCAGCGCAAGGATGGCAGGCCAAGAGAGATCGGTACCTCGTTCGTTGAACAGCTCTAGAGCTTGGCGTGCGTTCCGTCGCAGAAGGGCGGGCCGGACGTGTGCTTGCACCCGCATAAATAAACCGTCTTCGACTCGGTAGCCTCAAATTTCATGGGCGTAAATTCGCTTCCCTTGTGGCTGCCGTCGCAGAACGGCTGGTTCGCGCTTTTTCCGCAGGCGCACCAGTAGTAAGTCTTTGCCGCTTCCACGGTGACAGGATAGGGACCCTTCTGGGCAATATTAGGTTCAGGCATGGCAGATGACTCCTGATTAGGAATATAACCGCCCGCGGCGCCAGCCCCCAAGGGATGAATCTTCCAAAATCTCGACGATCACAAGCCCTCACCGTTAACCCCTTCACCGCTCTCCAGCACCTCGCCGTCGAAGATCACAAACTTGCTTTCCTTCAGGTTGCTCACGCCTTCCAATGGCGAATGCCGCGTGAGGATGAAGCGGCTTCGATGTCCTGGCTTGATCTCGCCGAATTTTTCCTTGAAGGCCAGCCGCCGTGAGCCGGCTCCCGTCGCTGAATTGACGACGGCAATCGCGGAGAGCCCTGCGCGCTCCATCAATTCAAGTTCGTAGAGGAGCCCGAGGCCATGCGCCACTCCGCTGGACCCGGCATCGCTGCCCGCGATCACCTGCACTCCCATCCCGTGCGCCTTTATCAGGCTCTCCGCATGCCGATCGAGAATCCTTCTCAGGTTCCCCACTTCTCTTTCATCCCAGCCAAATACGTCGGCGTGATTTAACTGCTCCTGGACCGGCGCAAACGTCGGTACCCACGCAATCTGCCGGTCGCGCATCTTTGCCAGTTGATCTTCGCGAACAAAAAACCCGTGTTCCACCGAGTCCACGCCGCCCTCAATCGCATGCTCGATGCCGTCATCGCCTGAAGCGTGTGCCAGTGTTTGTTTCCCCAACGACTTCGCGGCCACTACCAACTCGCGAATCTCGTTTGTTGTCAGCTGCGGCTCGCTGGTAACTGCGCCCTTTTTGAAATTGATGACTCCGGTCGCGATCAATTTGATGCGGTCGGCGCCGGCCTTAACGCGCGACTCTACACACTCGCGCGCCGAAACAAACTCCTCCATCGGCCCGCCGATGAATCCGCCATAACGGCCATGGCGATGGATAGCCGCGCCGGGACTGTCCACGTAGGACATCAATGGACGGTCCGCGCTTTCGCATAACCTGCTCAACGTCAGGCCCACCCCGTGCTTGTCGCCCGCGTCCCGCACGCCAATCACGCCAAGCCGCAGCAACTTTTCCAGCCGCGCGCGCGCCAGCCGTAACAGTTCCTCAGGCTTTTGCTTTTGATACGCCGTGCGCTCGCCGAGATCCAGTTCCCCGCCCTCGAGAAACATGTGCGTGTGCGCATCTACCAACCCCGGCAGCAGCGTATACTCCGCCAGATCGAGGTCGGGTGTTTGCTGCCCAGGCTGGATGAACTCCACCGGAGGCAAATCTTCGCCGGCAAACAAAATCTCGTCTTTACTGTAGACGACGTGCGCATTCTTCCTTGGCTGTGTGCTTGTGCCGTCGAGCAGCACACCCACGCGAAGCCAGATGCGACGATCGCGAGTCGCGGCAGGGATCCTCATGTCAGTGGGTTCAGTCTACCTGAGAAAAAAGGGCACAAATAATGACCGGAGCGTCTTGCCGAGCATGAAGCCGGCAAGCGTATAGTGGGGCCAAGCAACTTCCTCCCCGGACTCGGACAAACGGGACGGACCCATGGCCCACGGCGCGTTTATCAGCCATTTCACGAAAGACCAGCCAACGGCGGAGACCAGGCCGGCGGCGCCTCAAATTTCCAGGTCCGGTTCGCAGGGCAACGTGAAGAAGCATGGCGCTCGGCGCAAGTGGATTCTTGCCACGCTGGGCACAGTTGTCCTGGTTTCCATCTTGCTGGGTTTCTATATCGGCTGGCAGCCGGCGGGAGTGCGGTGGGTGGACCGGACGAAGATCGGCGTTACGAATGATTGGCTGATCTCGGTTTTCGCGGCCGGCGACGGGAAGCGGCTTTGGGCGGTGGGCAGCGATATGTGGTTTTCTGGGGCGGAAAAGGGCTCGGTCCTGGAATCGGACGACGGCGGAAAGACGTGGCGGACACCCAGGAGCGATAGCAAACCTGCTCTCAGTTCAATCTGCGGGACGAGCGACGGCAAGCGGCTGTGGGCTGCAGGGAGAGCGGGTGCGATTCTGGAATCGGATGACGGAGGTGCAATGTGGACGGTGCGCGCGGCTCCCACGACGGCGGACCTCTATTCCATCTTTTGCGCCAGCGACGGCAAGCACCTTTGGGCGGTGGGTGGACAGGGGTACGATCCGACCGGTGAGACCGATATTGGTGTGATCGCGGAATCGGACGATGGCGGCGCGAGCTGGACGGCGCGCGGCAGCATCGCCCCGGGCATTCTGCATTCGATCTTCGGAACGAGCGACGGGCGGCGGCTGTGGGCCGTGGGCGAAGTGGGGACGATGCTGGCGTCGAATGACGGAGGCGGGACCTGGCTGGTGCGCAGAGGCAACGCGGCAATTGGCGGCGCGCGAGGCGATACGCTTTGGTCGATCTTCGGAACCAGCGACGGAAGGCATTTGTGGGCTGCGGAAGAACACGGGAAGATTCTGGAATCGGGCGACGGGGGTGCGACGTGGACGGAGCGAGACACCCCTGCTGAGGGAACGGGCAACGGACTGAGTGCCGGCTTTGCGCGCCACGATGGGCGGCGCGTTTGGTTGCTGGGCGAAGGCCCGCTCGCCCAGCGCATTCTTGAATCGGACGACGGCGGAGTAACGTGGAGATGGAGGTATGCCCAATACATGGGGCTTAATTCAATTGTGGGTTCGGCCGACGGGAAGCATCTATGGGCCGTTGGTGAGGGCGGTTCGATTCTGGAATCGGACGCTGGCTGGTAGCCGGTGACGGTGCTGGCCATGTTTGGCAGCCTCGCTACAGAAGGAGACTTATATGGATTACGTGAACCTCGGAAACACTGGCTTGCGCGTCTCGCGCATTTGCCTCGGCTGCATGAGCTATGGAAAAGTCAAGGCAACTCCGTGGCCCGGCATGATCGACTGGCCCTGGACTTTGACTGAAGAAGACAGTCGCCCGTTCATCAAGCGAGCCTTGGAGCTGGGAATCAACTTCTTTGACACGGCCAATGTCTATTCCATTGGCGAGAGCGAAGCGGTGCTGGGGCGTGCGATCCGCGATTTCGCGCGTCGTGACGAATTGGTTCTTGCCACCAAGCTCAACGCCCAGGTCCGCGCGGATGTCAACGGACGCGGCCTTTCCCGCAAGGCCATCCTGTCGGAAGTTGACAGGAGTTTGCAGCGTCTCGGCACCGATTACATTGACCTCTATATCATCCATCGTTTTGATTACGAAACACCGCTCGTTGAGACGCTTGAGGCGCTCAATGACGTGGTGCGCTCCGGCAAGGTTCGTTATCTTGGGGCATCGTCTATGTATGCGTGGCAATTCATGAAGGCCATCGGTATGCAACGCGCCAATGGCTGGGCGGCCTTTGTCTCCATGCAGAACTATTACAACCTGCTCTATCGCGAGGAAGAACGGGAAATGCTGCGCCTGTGCCTGTCTGAAGGTATAGGCGTGACTCCGTGGTCGCCGCTGGCTCGTGGCCGGCTGGCGCGCCCCTGGTCGGATGAACCGCAAACCGAGCGTGGCAGAACAGATAATTTTGCGAGGACCTTATACGACAAGACTGCGGCCATTGACCGGCCCGTCATTGACCGCGTGAACGAACTCGCGCGCAAACGGGGAGTGCCGCCATCGCAAATCGCGCTGGCCTGGTTGCTCCACAAGCCGGTGGTTACCTCTCCGATTCTGGGTGCAACCAAGAGCCACCATCTCGAAAATGCGATTGCGGCGCTTTCGGTAAAGCTTTCGGATGAGGAAATCGGATGGCTTGAAGAACCATACCAGCCTCATACCGCCCCTGTGGGATTCTCGTAAAGTGCAGGTGTCATGGCCGGGGCTTTGCGTTCTTCGGTAACTTTTCTTCGAGTACGCAGCGCATACCTTCGCCGCTCATAATAGGGTTGAAGCATCTGTTGTCCGAGACACAAGCGGATTTTTTCGTGTTGCCATTCTTCCAGCGGCTCACGAGGTCAGGTTCGCAAATCAATGGGCGAGACATGGCGATATAATCCGCAGTTCCTTCGCCTATGAGGCGCTCAGCCACATCTGGTGAACGGATTCCACCTACAAGGATGAGCGGCACCCGTACTCTCTGCTTGAAACGCCGTGCGGCATCCCGATAGTACGCCTCGTTCTCTTTCGAGATAGCGCCGACACGCACAGCATGATATTTGCTTTCCTTGCTGGCCGTGCCGCCACTTAGTTCAATCGAATCGATTCCGGCTTTTTCCAGCAGTACCGAGAGTTCAAGCATGTCTTCGACGGAGAAGCCTCCCTCGGCAAAATCCTCGGAGTTGAGCTTAATCAATACCGGATAATCCGAACCAACGGAACGGCGTACACTATGCAACACCTCTAAAACCATGCGGCTCCGGTTTGCCAGTGCGCCACCGTACTCATCTGTTCGCCGATTGAACATCGGTGAAAGGAACTGACTCAAAAGGTAGCCATGAGCCGCGTGGATTTCGACAGCGTCGAAGCCGCTACACTTTGCCCTCGCCGCAGCTTCGCCAAAAGCACCTACGACACGGTCAATGTCTTCTTTGCTCATCTCCCGGCAGATAGCCTTACCGTTCTCATGCAACACCGACGGTCCCATTGCTTCCAAACCAGAGAGGCTGGTGGCAGCTTGAGCCCCGGCATGAGCAAGCTGAATGCAAATCTTACCGCCGCACCGATGAACAGCGTTGGTCATTTGCGTCAGTCCTTGAAGGGCGGCGTCTTCATAAATTCCCAACTGCCATGGGCCAGCTTGTCCCTCCCGGCTTATGTAACTGTGCCCGGTGATGATAAGGCCAACGCCTCCTTCGGCGAGATTTACCATCAGGTTGGTAAGTTGGCTGGTGCAGGCTCCGTCCGCGGTGGCCATCCCCTCATACGTAGCGGAACGAACAAATCGATTTGCCAAACTCATGGTTTTAATGATGGTTGATTCGAAAAGGGTCGACATAAGTATTTCTCCATGCTAGCGCTTTGCAACGCCCCCGGACGGAGGCCGCAGGTTAGGCGGTGGTGGATTCTTCATTCCCAAGCGGAAGTATTCACCCGTTGCCTTGCGCTTCCAATTTACCGATATCTGCGTAGATACGGGGTGCGAAAAGACGATGGCACCCGGACATGCGCATTCTTCGACGCACGCCCCGCAAAACCAACATTCCTCCGGATAGAGCACAATCGGAGGCTTTTGCTCCTCCGGGTGGGGCATCATCACATCGGTGGGACACACGTCGACGCACTGGTTGCAGCCGATGCAAATGGCGGGGTCGAACTTCATCCCTTTGTTGGGCGTCGCCGGATTCGGCATCATATATTTTTTAGCACTCATGCGATCCTCTCTTATGCGCCAACGGTAGCGTGCCGTTGATAGTTTTCTTCGTAGCTGGAGGCATAGGGCGCCTTCAAGTGGAAATCAAGGGGCAATTCCCTTGTCCTGGTGCTGTTGCCTTCCAGCCGGATGGGCAACAATTTCTCCCACTTGGGCGGATCCATCTGCGGGTAATCGAACCGGTAGAAGTCCAGCCAGGCATTGCTAGCTTTCCGCGCCAGCGATGCCTGCATGATCATCTCGCCCACGGTAATCAGGGACAGGCACTCAAGGGCGCGGCCTAGTTCATGAGGGTTGGCCGCGTACAGACTGGCGCCCTCATTTTCTTTCAGCTCATTGAGCAGGCTCAACCCGCGGCTTAGCGTAGGCTCGCTCTTATATTTGCCGCAATAGTCGGTCATGACCCGGGCAATGGCATAATTCAATTCCTTCCAGCCAATGCTATTTCTGCTTTGTTTCGTGGGACCATAAACTAGCTTCTTTTCCGCTTCCACCTGACGGCGGTCCGGCACGGGTTCCGCTGCGGCCTTTGCGTAAGCAGCGGCGTGTCTGCCGGCGTAACGGCCGGTAGTATGGGATTCACCGTGGCAACCGGAACCGAAGATAGGAGCGCCGCCGGCGGCATATAAGCCTTTCAGAGAGCATTGCAGATTCCAGTCCACCAAGTAACCTCCACCTGCCGCGGCGCGAAGGTTGGTGCCCATTGCTGCTATGCTCCAAAAGTTGGAATGTTGATATGACTCGGGCAACGCGACCGGCGCCTGCAGCATGTCTTTGTCGGGATCGAACCCGGCCTTGGTAAAAGTGTCGTAGATGGGAATACGGGTCTTGCCTTCATTTCCTAACATCATGCCGAAGATGCACCGCCGTTCCAATGCGGACAGCCGCGTAAGGTCGGCATAGAGCGGAAGTTTGAACTCCCCACGGCGTATGCGTTCCGGCAAGTCACGGGCCAGATCGGGTGACCGGTAGTCCTGGCCTTCAATGGTGATGCCTATCCCAGCCCCTATATTGAATCTCTGGCTCCTGCCAGGTAAGAACCTCTCGTCAACCGTGTCGAGCTGTTTACCGTAAGCGTCAACCCAGGGCACCTCTTTGCCGTCGGCATCGACGATGGATACGCCGTGCCATGTATTATGGGCACCACCCATGCTATACGGGGCGTACCCAAAGCCGGCGAGACGTGCTGGACCGGTCTGCTCCATGAGTGCAAATTCGGCGCCTGCCTTCCAGCCGATTGCGTGTCCGCCGCCGGAGGCATTCATGTTTCCCATCGAGCCCCCAGCCGTCATTTCGGGGGCAAAGGAAAACAACCGGCTTCCGCCACCGCTGGCGATGATGGTCGCCTTCGATTGAAAGATGTAGAACTCGCCGGTCCTCGAATTGACGCCGGTTGCTCCTACGACCCTCGCCCCTTGCCGCCCCTGTTCGGTCAAAAGGCTTGTCACCAGCGTCCGATTGTAGATTTGTACGCCCAAGCGTTGCGCTTCCTGGTAGATGCGCGGCTTGATGTCGAAGCCCCAGACACGGACAACGTGACGGTTTTCATAATCGTAACCGAACATAAGCTTCGTCTCGTCATCGCGGAACTCCGCTCCTTTGAATTCATCGTGTACGTCCCTGATCTGCACCCCCATCGCCTCGCACTCCAGCAGAGTGTCCCATCCTTCCTTGCAGATGATGTAACGTGCGATCCCATTGGTGTATCCGTGCATGGACTCCAGGCAAGCCTGGGTATAGTCCAGGGGCGTAACTTTGGAGCAGGGATTGGTACAGGCGCCGTGCCAGTGATCGACGCCAGCGCCTCCGGCCCCGCTGCGCTTGGCGTTTCCCGATTCCACAAGGGCAACGGTAGCGCCGTGCTGTGCGGCGCTGATAGCGGCGCGGCAGCCCGCTACGCCGCCGCCTACAACCAGCACATCGACAGATATCACGCTCTCCCGCTCATATTGAATCGGGTAGGGCCATTCCGGCGCCGTGCCGTGTTCTTCGATATATTCATTCCATGTTGTCATAAATGCCCTCTCTGCCTAACCCTGCCACATGCCGATCGAGCCACTTTGTCCAAGATGAAGTTTCGTAATCTGGCGCTATTGGTTCCAAGCGACAAGAGAAGTCTTTCCCGCTGACGATGGCAGGTTCCTGTGGTATGCCCATTCTAACTTTGTTTCTACATTTTCGGTTTCATGCTGTCCGAATCTCAGTTTCATGAGTTGAGCCCACAAACGTCTAATAAACCCCGAACTCGCTGACGGCATCCGTCATGGCGTATAGATGGGCAGCGGTCGTCTTGTGCACGTCGGCGCCGCCGGCCAGGATGTAGCCGCCGCCCGGCCCGCAGTCTTCGATCAGCTTGCGGCAGTAGTCCTTAACCTCCTGCGGAGTGCTCATGCACATCATGGAAGCGGGCACGTTGCCCGCAATACATGCCACGTCACCGAGGATCTTCTTGGCGCGGGCCATGTCGGTACAGTCAAACCGCCAGAGTACCGAGCTTTTGGGAAGGTCCTTTATTGTTTCCAGGCGGCGATTCATTTTTCCTTCGGCGAAGAGCAGCGGCATGCAGCCCTCCGCCACCAGGCCCAGAATGACTTTCTTCAGCGTGGGCCAGTAGAAGATCTCGAAATTCTTGTCGGAGATGAAGGTGTCATCCCCTTTGTGCAGTGGCATAAACACCAGCGGCCGGCCAGAAGCATTACAGCCTGAGACGCCGCCCTCAATGATCCATGGGGTAATTGTCTCCATGGCCGCAAGGAGTTTTTCCGGTTGTCGATGGAGGTCGGCCATGATCCCATGAGTGCCGCGCAGCGTATCGCCCAAAGCGTCGAACGGCGCATGCGCCATGCCGCCGATTTGGAGGGGGAAGCCGGCAGCCTCTCCTTCCCGGGCAACTTCGGCACTGGCCTGCTGGAAGATGGCGTATTCTTTGCCCGCATCCACAATCGCCTGGAACGCCGCGCGTACGTCGGGCTGCCCCGCGGCGCTTAGGGCCATGACGGACATTCCGAGCGTGTGCCGGAACGGAGTAAGTTTCCGCAAAGGCGCCAGCGCCGCCTCGGTGCGCGGCAAATAAACGCGTAAGAAGAAGTCGCCCGGGTCCCTGAGCAAATGGTCGTACTCGTCCGCCATCATGTACTCGCCCTCGACGTACTGACGCATCTCCGCATCTTCGGCCAAGCCGTGACCGGGAAACTTCATGGTCAGGCTTTGCATGATTTCATTGGCCCGGCCCGGCGAAATCACAAAACCAGGGGCGGCGCAGGTGTCGCTGGGGAAATCACGCTGAAACAGCCGCCACGCCCGTTTCATTTCCTCGGCGTCATACATCGCAGTGCGGGTTGTGATGCCGGCATAATGCAGGGGGAATTGCCCAGACGGCAAAATGCAAGGCACCCGATCCGGCTGTTCCAGACGCAGACATTTGACAATTCTTGTGACCCGAGCCCGGTAGGCGGCTTGCGCCTCCGGGCTGGAGAATGTAATTCCTGGGGCCAGGAGCCAATTCTGGAAGCGTTGCTCTCGTTTTTCCTGCCACGACAACTCCGGCCAGGGTTTATCGGTATTAGCTTGAGCGCTCAGTTGAGGACTATTCATTCTGTCACCACCTTTATTTATTGGGCATTATGAATCATGCAGCTCGCAGTTTGCACTCAGACTGCAAGGCGAGTCTTCATCTACTCTCACTTGCCGATAACGGCCATGGCCACCGGCTTGGCCGCTCTTCGCGCCGGCGGCCGCACGAATAGCAGGATGACAAATCCCAGGAAGCAACAAAGGGAACACGCGTAGAACGCCAAAGCGTAGCTGTGAAAGTGGTCGTATGCATATCCGGCTCCATAGGAAGCGATGGCCCCAACGGTGAAGCCGGCCGCGCTAATATAGCCGACCAGAGAGGCGTAAGGTTTATTCCCAAACCAGTTGGCAAGGAGCGCCAAGACGCTTGGACTAGCAGCTCCAATGCCCAGTCCCAGGAACACCGGATATAAGTACAGGTTGGCCGTACTGCTTGCTTTTAGCAGCATCAGCAGGCCGATCCCTTCAACCAGCATCGACACTGACAGAATAAGCCGCGGCTCGATATGGTCGCCGATCGCCCCCACAAGCAACATCCCGCATAGGTTCAACAACGCATACAGCGAAAGAGAAGACGCAATTTGCTCCGGAGAAAGCCCCAGGTCTCGCAGGTGCAATACTGCGTGAGCCCCAAACAGCGTGAACCCAGCGCCGAATCCCAAACCGGCCACTATGATCCACCACAAAGCGGGCGTGCGCAGCGCCTCGGCCAGCGTCCAATCCTCGCTGATGCGAAAGACCCCTAGGCGATTGCCGGAATCGGCTGCGGCCACTTCCGCGGCGCCTGCGCTGCCATCCGGTAACTGGCCTAGGTCGGCCGGCGATTCCTTAACGAACAACGCGGCGAGCAAGGCTGCCGCCGCTGCCAGCACCGCGGACAACCACCAGGCGATCCGCCAGTTTCCGTGAGAGGACTGAATCAGATAGATCAGCACGGGAGGGGCCACTATCGCGCCTGCGGCGGAAGCGGTCGCAATAAGCGAGATAGCACGCGCCTTCCGTTTCACAAACCATCGGTTGATCCCGGCCACGGCGGGGAGCAGGCCACCGGTGATTGCGCCCAAACCGATCAGCACACCGAAGACAGCTATAAGCTGCGCACCGGTATGGACAAAAAGGGCCATGAAAATGCAGCCCGCCATCAACAACAGGCTCCCGAGCAGCAGCGTAAACCGGACGCCTTTCTTGTTGACGAGAAGAGCCACAAAAGGCGCGAGCAGCCCCACCACCCAAGTAAAAATCGCAAAGGCGAGTCCTACAGTAGTGCGGCTGAGGTGCAGATCCGACGCCATATAAGCATTGGCAACGCTGCCGCTGATCATGGGAAACCCCATGTTGGCAAACAGAATAAACCACAAAACCGCAACTAGCTTCCATCCGTAAAACGAGGCTTGAGTCTTCATCTGCTCTCCTGTGCTCCGACCTTCCGCCTAGCCTTGCCAAACGCCGGTATAGTCCCGGTTGTGGGATTCATAGTTCTGCTTCAGGTTCCCCCAGTAACAAAGCGGCCGTTCTCCCGATATGGGCTTATTGTTCCCAAGCTTAATCGTCGTGAACTTATTCCATTCGGGTGGGTCCAATTGAGGATAGTCGATCCGCTGGAAATTGAGATGTTTACTGCTTGCTTTCCTCGCCAGCGACGACTGAACGATCGCCTGGGCATAATTTAGAATGCTCAGGTCCTCCATTGTGCGCAGCAACTTATGCGGATCGGAGGCATACAGTTCGGGCACCCATCGTTCTTCGATCTCATTGAGGGAATCGAGTCCCATGGTTAGCAGCTTTTCCGTTTTGTACTCGCTGCAGAACCACTGCATCACTCTCGCAATGCCGGCGTGCAGTTCCTTCCAGTCTATGCCTGAGGTCCGCTTGGTTGGTCCATAGACCCGCGTCTTTTCCTGCGCGATCTGCTCGGAGGACGCCGGCGCTTGTGCCACTTGCAACGCATAATCGGCTGCTTTTCTGCCGGCGTACCTGCCGGTCGCGGCGGCAAAGGTGTGATCGCCGGCAACAAACAACTGTTCACCGGCGCCATAGAGTCCTTCCAAGCTGGTTTTCAGGTCCCAGTCAATCATCAGGCCTCCACGTTCCACCCCGCGATGAATCTCCCGCCACTGCGGCGGACTGTTCCCTTCCAGCAGTTGATATCCCATCAAACGGTCTTGCGCAGGATCGAATCCAGCCTCCATGTAACTGTCGACGATGATCTTGCCCATGGATTCTTCCCTTAACATGAAGTTCCAAGTGACCTTTCGTTCAATGGGCGGCATGGCCGGGAAGTCGCCATAAAACGGAAGCTGATAGTTGCCTTTGAGCACACCCTCACGAACCTCGTCCAAAATTTCCGCCCTCTCACGAAAATCCTCGCGCTCCCCCTCTCTTTTCCATGATTCCCAGGCCCCTGGGAGCAACTTGCCGTTCGCGTCCACCAGCGGAACATTTTCGTAGCTGGCATCGCCGGCGCCAGCGTACCAATGATGTTTATGACCACCTCCTAGCCGGTACGGTTCCGATTTTTCCAGCAGGGCCAGTTCGGCCCCGGCTCTCCAAGCCATAGCGATGCCATCGCCTGATAATGTGCGAGGCCGGAAGGTGCTGAGAGCTGCCAGCTCGGTGTCAAACGTCCAGATCACTGCCGAACCCGACATGCACAGAATGGTCGCCCTGGCGTGGAACACCATGAATTCGCCGGTGCGGTTATTGAATCCCGTCGCGCCGACTATGCGCTGTCCCTGCACTCCCCCCTCATTCAGTAGACTGGTAGCCATCACCCGGTCGTAGATCTTGACCCCCAGTCTCTCGCATTCCTTCTTCAAGGCCGGCTTAAAAGTCGTTCCCCAAACCCGCATGACCACATTGGTCTCATGAAAGGCGTTGCTCCGCGGAGAAAAGACAAACTTCGTTTTCTCATCGTAACCTTCGGCAGTTTTAAACTCGCCCTCGGTGTCGCGGATTTTGCCGCCCATCTTCTCCAGCTCGAGCATCGTGTCGTAATTCTCGCGGCATTGGATCTGGCGTCCGATGCCGTTCGAATATCCGCCAAAGCTGCTCGCCAACCGCTGCGCCCAGTCATCCGGATTGACTTTGGAAGAGGGATTGGCCGGCGCGTCACACCAGTGGTCGCAACCCGGTCCGCCCGCCCCGCTTCTGATGGTGGCCGATTTCTCAACCAGAGCTACTCGCGCTCCTTGGCGCGCCGCGCTGATCGCCGCCCAACAACCCGCGATGCCTCCGCCGAGCACAAGCACGTCAGTTTCAATCCCGTGTTCCTTGTCGTACTGTACCGGGTATGGCCACTCCGGAATCCCTTTACCGCTCATAACATAGTCATGCCAATTTGCCATAGAAGCCTCCACCTGCCTTTTTCTGGCTACAGTGCGCCTAACATAAAAGTCGCTTGCCGGAGCTTTAAACCAAGGCCCATGTCTCTTGGGGCTATGTTGAAAGTTGCTGTGTCGACAGTTCAATGCATAGCCTTGTTATTCCACTTATCGGCTTAATTAGTGGCTATCCCAGAGGACCTTCCCCGTGACCTTGTCTTTCCAGTAAGCTCGCTGCTGGACCGGCCAGTTAAAGGTGATGGCATGGTCGGGGCAATCCGTAGCGCAGCAGCCGCAGTACCAGCATTCATCCGGGTGCAAGATGACGGGTGGCAAACCTTCTTCCGGGTTGGGAATAAAGACATCTACCTGGCAGACTTGCACGCAGTGGTTGCAGCCAGTACAGGCCTCGGGATTGAAAATTACCGGATTAGCCGGGGTGATGATATTGGGTAATGCATAAGTCTCTTTACGAGGCATGACGGTCCTCCCTATTTCCTTGATAGACTCCGGTATAGTTCCTGTTGTGGGCTTCATAGTTAGCTTTCATATTGCCCCAATAGTTCAGGGGCAGTTCGCCCGTCTTAACCTTGTTGTTCTCCAGCTTGACGGTAATGAACTTGTTCCATTCCGGCGGGTCTATGTTGGGGTAATCGATTCTGAAGAAGGGCAGCGCACGGCTGCTGGCCTTGCGTGCCAGGGAAGCATGGACAATAATTTGCGCGTGAGTCAGCAGACTCAGGTCTTCGATACTGCGCATGAGTTTGTGGGGGTCGAGGGCATACAACCGGGGCACAAAAACTTCCTGTATTTCATTCAGGGTATCCAGGCCGATATTAAGCACGAGTTCCGTTTTGAATTCACTGCACCAGTACTGCATGGCTCGGGCAATGCCGGCGTGCATTTCTTTCCACTCGATGCCGTCGTTGCGGTTTATCGGTGCGTAGACGCGGGCTTTCTCCAGAGCGATTTGGTCTCTGGATATTTTGTCTTCGCCTATCTGCCTGGCGTAGACAGCGGCTTTTCTGCCGGCATACCGTCCGGTCGAAGCGGCGTAGCTGTGGTCGCCGGCGGAGAACATCTGTTCTCCAGCGACGTACAAACCATCGAGGGTCGATTTCAGGTCCCAGTCGACCACGGGACCGCCACGGCCCGCTGTCAGCCAGTTGGACGGACTAACTCCTTCTATCAGTTCGTAATTCATCAGCAGGTGTCTGCCCGGGTCAAAACCGGCTTTCTCATAAGAATTGATGATGTTTAGTGTGGTAGACTCCTCGCCCAGCATAAGTTTCCAGGTAACCCTGCGTTCGACATCGGACATAGCGGGGAAATCGCCAAAAAAGGGCAGGGCGTAAGTGCTATCCTTGACACCCGCGACGATTTTTTTCCTGTTTTCGGGAGTAGGTCCCATGGCGCCGCCGTCCGGCCATCCCTGCAAAGGCCAGGGCAGTTTTTTACCGTTGGCGTCAACTTGTTGGATACTCTCAAGACTGGCGTCACTGGCGCCGCCGTACCAGGTATGCTTGAGCCCGGTGCCGAGCCTGTGCGGCGCAGTCTGTTCCATCAGGGTAAGCTCGGCACCGGCCTTCCAAGCCATAGCCACGCCGTCCCCAGTTTGAGTCCGAGAGCCAGGGAAGGTATTGTAACCGGCCAACTCGGTATTTAGGAACCCGAGTGAATTACTGCCGGCCGTAGCCAGAACTGCGGCCTTTGACTTGAAGATTATAAATTCGCCGGTGCGGTTGTTAAAGCCCGTAGCTCCGATTACTCTGGCTCCCTGGGTCCCTCCCTCCGTCAGCAGGCTGGTAACCATGACACGGTCGAAAATTATCACGCCAAGCCGCTGACACTCTTTCTTCAATGCGGGCTTAAACGTACTTCCCCAGACGCGGACAGTCACTTCGGTGGCATGGTCGGGGCTCATCCGAGGAGAAAACATCAACTTGTCGTCATAGCGGCCTTCGGCTCCCACGTATTCGTCGTCAGAGTCCCGTATCTTGCCACCCATCTGTTCCATTTCCAGTAACGTATCCCAGTCCTCGCGGCATTGAATCTGGGTGCCGATGCCATTCGCGTAGGAAAGCGGCAGCGGTTCGGTGGGTGGGTTGCCGAAATGCATCGGATGCCCAACAAGCAGCTTGGCCCAGTCATCGGGGTCAACCTTGGAATGGGGATTGGCCGGTGCGACACACCAGTGGTCGCAGCCGGGGCCTCCCTGACCGCTCCTGATGGTATCCGCCTTTTCCACCAGCGCCACTTTAGCACCGGTTCTGGCGGCGCCGATAGCTGCCCAGCACCCGGCGATACCCCCGCCGATAACCAGGATATCGGTTTCGATTTCCTGTTCTTTATCGTAGCGAATCGGATAAGGCCAGGGCGTTGGCTTGCCATATTTTTCCAGTAGGTCGTGCCATTTAGTCATTTCGCTATACTCCTTTCACAAGTGACGAACCTGAGTAAGATAATCCAAACACCGTAGCTCGCGTTACTTAATCATGCGCTCACGTTATGCGCGGAAGTTCTGCCCCGTCGCTACGCGCTTCCAGTATCCTCTCTGCTGGATGGGCCAGTTGATCTTCAGTGCGCCCGTCGGGCACTGATCGACGCAGCAGCCGCAATACCAGCATTCTTCCGGGTGAAGAATGATGGGAGGCGCACCCACTTCCGGAGCGGGAATGAACACGTCTATCGGACACACCTCCACGCAACCGTTACAGCCTCGGCACAGTTCAGCATCATTGATCACGGGCCGATTGGGAGTTGATATGTTGGGAATTGCATACATTCGTTGCGCCATGTTGTGTCGTCCTCCTAGCCTTGCCACACGCCGGTGTAATCTCTGTTGTGGGCTTCATAGTTCTTTTTAAGGTCGCCAAAGTATCCGTGCGGCAGCTCGCCGACATTTACCTTTTCACCCTGGAGTTTGATGGCGAGTACTGGCCGAGAAGCGACCTCTGAGGAGGCGCGTTTCTCGCTCGGAATTCGCAACCCGACTCTCATTGAGGCAGCTCTACTCAGTGCACGAATGCATTTCATGGCGTCGATTTATTCTCGCTGCCGCACGCTTCAGCGTTCGCCCTTGCGATGTAGTGCAGCATTAGATAGTAGCTGCCAAGAACCACAATCAGAAGTAACTCGTAAATCGGTCGCCTTTGAGCGAGCCCGTCAGGACTAAGAACCTTTCCAACAAGATCCGTCGCTACCACTGCAATCATCAGGCTCGTAACCAGACTCTTGGCCTCGGTTACAGCACACCTTGCAGCCGGGTTGTGACCTCCATTCGCCATGTCGGCTACGTAAATTGCAAGGCTGCGATAGACCAGGAAGCTCATGGGAGCCAGAAACAGATACTCGAGGCCCTTCAGGGCCACTGTAATCGCTTCTGATTCCGGAGTTGACAGTAGGTCGCGGACCGGGATTCGATGAAAGAAAATCAGGAGTGCGGTGCCTATTTCGCAGAAGGCGGCAATGAATATAGCGATCATCAACCCTCCGGCACATAGGGCTCCGGCGATATAGAGCACCTTGACAATTCTCTGAAGATTCATCGCTTACCTTTCCGCTGTCCTGGACCCGCTTTCGAGGATGGCGCCTTGCGCGTATGTGTTCCGTTGGCCGTTCGATCCGTGCACGGCACAAACACGAGTCCGGCTTGCCCGCACCAATCGAAAAGCGGCTCTCCCTCTCGAACCAGTTCAAGAATTCCCCGTGCGCCTGCTGGCTGGCCTCCGGCGAACCGCTCCACCTCCAATTGCACGGCAGTCACCTCTGTTGGAAGATCCGATTCGGAAAGTGGCGTGCGCGCGCCGGGCGGAATCTTGCGATTGAACCAGTAGATGTAGTCGTCGCGCTTGAACCTCGTCCTCTCCAGCGAAATGATAAGTTCAGCCATCGAGAGCAGCCCATAGTACCCCGAGGCTACATGTTCTTCATGCGCGGCCACGAAGATACTCGTTGCACCTTCGGCAGACAGCATTTGAATGATCCCTGGGATGAATATGTCCTCTTTCACGCAAAGCGGAAAGCGCGAGGACAATTGATCCAGGCTATTAAAGAGCACCGTCACATGAGATTTGCTGGAACCGGCCTTGAGACGGTTCAAGCTCAGCAACAAGCGGTGAAAGAACTCCTCGGGAGTGATAAACCCTGGAGGGTAGTAAGTAATCTCGAGACGGCCCTCGGTTTCAAATCGCGCCAGCTCGCTCTCCGGACAATTCCATTGGTCCCTGAGGATCTTGCCCATCGTTTTTCGGGTCATTCCCTCGTCGTCTCTCAGTGAAACAACCAATGCCCGCTCGTCGTAAGGTGAGTCGATCTCCCTCGCCGGGGAATCGATCGACTTACCGACCAGGCTCGACAGAACTTGCACATATCCAAAATGGCTTTTGTGCGATCCTCGTCCCCCAACCAGGCCCACGCATCGTCCGCGCGGCAAGCCGCCATCAAGCAGGCCGGTCAAATTTGCCATCGGAGTCGGGACCGGGCCGGAACTCTTCGAGGGCGATTTGGTCTTGTAACGCGAAAGAACGTAGTGAATCGATGGAAAGATAAAGACGCCGCCCTCTTTTCGATAAGGGTGAGCGCGCACGAACCGGATCTTATCCTCCTCTTTAGGCGGGCCATCGGCGCGGAGATATGGCTCATATATCTTCAGTTGGTGTTTACCCCAGACATGCGGTTGGTAACGGGCCTTTTCAATCTCGATGGTTCGCAATAAATAACTTGGAGAGTAGCTTCGGTCCAAACGAATTACGATATCGGCGCTGAATTCCCACACCTTGGGCCCGCCCTGGGGAAACGAATCCAGAATCATAATAATGATCCTGGGTCCGCTCGAAACCAGCGACATCAAATGATTGAACATATCCAGTTTGTCGTCCTTAACCGTGTTCAGGCTGTCGACAACAAGGATCTCTCGCACGTCTGTCGGCGGGGCCGACTGCGCTGAGCTTGGTAACGCAATTCCCGTAAACCCAAGCAGCTCTGCCAACTTCGTAATCAGGTCCTTCGATGGTGCCGGATCGCGGCCGGCTAACTCCACAAGATCGGACGCATTCCGGACGGGCACCACAAGTACTTTTGGAGGGTACGCCGCGTCACCCTTGAACACCGCTTCGGCCCCAGGCCAACCATAAGAACAGGCATTCTCGATAAACCACGGCGGATGGGCTTCGAGCGTGAGGTACAGCGATCGCAGCCCCTTAAGACCAATGTTTTCTGAATTTGCTGCGCGAAAGCAAAGTTCGGCGGCCAGGGTGCTCTTGCCTGTTCCGGGCGGGCCGCTTATCAGGATAGTGAGCGCTCGTTTTTCACCCGGAGCCGTCACCGGAATGCGGATGCCGCCTCCGAAAAGCTCGTCGAACCAGCACGTTCCGTGTCCCGGACTGCCCTGTGTTAATGCCGGAAGCGTCGCCGATTCGAACTGGTAGCTATTCTTCGGGTTGCACCAGTACGCACGGGATATATTGGTCCGAAGTTGCACAAATCTCTGCTCCGACTCGCCGACAACGGGCATAATCAACGCTCCAATTCACTGCCATGGAATACAGCCAGGAATTATAGTGCGAATTCCATACATCGTCCAACCGCTTCAGCAAGACGGCACCAACCCGGAATGTCCATTTCGAAAACAAATTCTCTGCATTTGCATGCGTTGGCGCAAACTACAGGACCCAACGTAATCTGAATCATTTCGGCTTCGGAACGCCTGGAAGCGCACGACGGTAGGCAGGTCTTCGGCGCGGCATTGTTCCGGCCAGCGTGGATCCCACTTTTGTCCAGGCGATTCCTACCGGAAAACGTGCGCGAAGCCGACTTATGACCGGCATAGGGTCGGCAGCCGACTGCCGCCCATCAAACGCTTTTCAGCCCAGTTACCGTTCCGAGACTCGTGGAGGATCTTAATGAGAGCTTAATCGCCGTCGCACGAATCCAGGGTCTGGGCTTTAGATTCAGCGGCTCCAAGCGCCCATTCGCCGAAATCGACTACGTCATCGACGTATTCCTCTTCCTTGCGCCGAGAGGCAAATTCGGCAGTTCCACTACTGAGAGAGGAGGAACGAGAGAACCTCTGTCGAGCAAAAATGGATTCGGGTGGGCCGAGCCGATCGGTGACCGTATGCAGCGATGCGATGATCCTCCGAGCGTACTAATCGTCGCGGCGCGGTGGCTCTGCGGCAAATCGGATTCCCTGCCTTTTGTTGCGCTGAATCAGGTTTCGCCGATACGAATCGAAGATTCTTGCGGAATGTCCGAGCGACATGACTACACACTCTCTCCCAGCAGTCTTGAAGCAACCAGGTAAACGTCAAGAACCGTCACGCTCGGCGCGCCGGTCAGGCTTGCCCGCGCCGCGGCAGCGTCGAGTAGCTTTATCGATTTGCCGGGCAGGGTGCCCGGCATTGAGAGTGAACGCTCAACCGCGGTCTCGACCACATCCGCATCGATCTCGACGGTATGATGTTTGCCGATGACTTCGCACAACTGCTTGAGAACACGGCACGCATCGCTCCGGCAGAGATCGGTGAGTCGAATGATCTCAAGCCTCGATCCAAGCGGATGGGCCGCGAACAGCGATTCATGATTCTCGACGGAGCAGGCGATGAGACGGGCCCCGTTGTCCAGGGCCTCGCGAAGGATCGCCACGCCGCGGGGCACGCCGGTGATTGCCCACTCGGCTTGTTCCAGAGCCAGCACCGCTCCGGATTCTTGTGCCTCACGGAGGATCGACACCAGCAGCGCTTCACGCTCGCTTTCAAAGAGCGTGCCTGCCGTCAAAGTAGCCATGTTCACCGAGAGAACTCTCTTTTGGCGTTTCGCAAGCAAACCGGCAACACCGTGCAGCAGGTTGGTCTTTCCGGTGCCTGCCTCTCCGAGAATGAGCGGCAAGCGGCCCTGCCAACCCAGAACGCATGTTGCTACCTGCTCGATCGCCTCATCGCGGAACAGCGTCACACCCTCAACGCCGCGAGCCGCCTCGTCCGTCAAATTCCGGGACCGCGCTGCCAGTACGCCGGCGTTTGTCCGTGCCGGCCCGGCAACCGCCCCCGTTATTTCCTCCTCGGTCCCGAGCATCGTCAGGGCGTAGTCCAGCGCCGACGAAAGATCGCAGTGGGGAGAGCCTCCGGCCGCAAGGATGCGCCAGCCCTGCTGCGTGGGCGACGCCGCAAACGCCTGCGCCAGCGCCTGATCTGTTCCGCAATAATCCAAATCCTCGTCTACGCATACCAGGCACGGCATGCCCGCGGCCGCACGCTTGATGAGCAGATTCGTAGCGGCTTTGTTGAAAGACTTGAGGTTCGCCGGCACTCGCCGGATGCTTAACGTGTCTTCATCCGGCAACTCTGCCCGCAAGTGCATCCGCTTGAGCCTGGCTTTGAGCGCCGGTTCGATTGTGGAGTCGGCCATGATCGCACACCCTCTTTGTGGATCCGTGGAGGCAGTGGTCCACGATCACTCGCCGCCCTGTTGCCTGCTCGCGTTCAGGAAGCTCTCGGAATTTCCCGAAAGAACGCGCTGAATCGCCTGGTCGCCAAGCGCCAGCAGCCGCTCAGCCTGGGTGCGAGCATCCGTCAACGGATCGCCTGCGCCGGGATCACCATCCGTGTTGACTCGGTTGCGAGGTTGTTCAACTGATCTCTCAAGAAAACGCATTGCGATTCTCCCTTCTATTCGTTGATTGCGTGGGTATATGCGAGGAGTTCGGAACCGGCATCGGAGGCAAGCGATTCCAGGCCGTCGAGCAGATCCGCGAACTCTTCGCAGCTTTCGAAAATCGGTTCGGCTTCAGCCCGCGTGAAGCCAAAAGGATTCGCCAGTTCGAGGGTGCGATAGGTGGGCCACGCGTACCGCCCGCGCATTTTGAAGGTCATCCTGTCCCAGTCCACACTCTCCACTTCGATCCCCTCGCTCATGGCGCGCCGCAGAAGCGACGCTCTCGTCCAGGCGCGCGTATCCTCGGGGGGATTCTCAGTGAAATACTCCACGCGCTCGGTTGGAACCAGGCGCTCCGTGAAACCGCTGGCCTCGTAGTTTCGGAAAAGGCCATCGTCGCCGAGGCTCGAATACATGGCATCGAGCATCTTGATTTCCGGCGAGTCCCAATCCAGCGACGGACTCAGTTCCATTGCGCGATCGATCGCCATAAGCTTCATCACCCAATCCAGGCGCGGCGCCAGGGCCGGCAGATCGCCCGCGGCAAACTTGTTCAGAGTGTCCTCCCAAAGGGCAATGATCTCCTCGTAGCGAGGCACAATCCCCTCAAAGATTCCCCTCGCGGCATGGCGTTTCACTTCCTCGAGAAATGCGCTCTGAAGCTCGAGAATGGTCACCCGTTTTTTCGAGATGAGCTCCGCGCGCGCCTTGAGCGTAGGATCGTGGCTGTACGACACCACTGCCTTCAGCGGATCGTCGAGAACCAGATGAGGATTCACAAGGCCGAGTTCGAGCATCGTCAGAATCATCTGGGTTGAGCCCACCGTCAGGACGCAGCTCCCGTCGGCCAGATGCGAGTCGTAGAAGATGATGTGCAGCCGGGCCGGCTCCGGTGAATCTACGGGGACGCGCCTGCCGGCCAAACTTTCGTCGCGGCTGTTCACGATGGGCCGATTGTGCGTGGTTTGAATTCCCAGAAGACATTCGAAGAAATCTGCGCGCTGGCACAGTTGGTACGGCGCAGCAGGCCGCGCATTTTCCGTGCCGGCTTTCCCCTGACCGGAGAGAAGAATGTTCGACACCTGAAACGAAGCCAGGAACTGGAGGTGAAGCGGTTTGCGCCAGAGAATGTTGTCGAACGTCTGGCGTTGAATGAGAACCGAAAGATGGCTGCCCCACGAGTGGCCAAGTCCGTCAGAATTATTGACCAGCACCTTGATCTTGCGATCGCCGGGCCGTTTCGCGTTCGCCCGTTGGAGCGCGCCGCGCGCCACGCACAGCATCGCCTTCCGGCTGGCGCACTGATCGTACGCCGAAAAAACCTCGCCCGCGCATACCTCCAGATGATTCATGTCGATATAGGCCGAAAAGCCCGAAGCAGGCAGGAAGCGGCGGCCCACATCTTGCGGGTTGAAGTCCCACCCGCCCGAGGACAAGTAGTTTGTGGTGCGAGCGCCAACGCCGGTGCGGGAATACGCCGTGACCGACGGCCACTTGGTGTCGAAATAGACACTCTCCCGCTGAGCCGGCAGGCCTTTGATCTCGCTCAGCAGCGCCTGCGCGGCCTCCCAGCCCGTGCCGCCCATCTGGCTGGTTCCGACGATGAAGTTGGAGAGCTCAACATCCGAACCGCACAGCTTTCTCAACGCGCCCGCGGCTTGGTACAGCGACTCTTCCTGCATCAGCTTCATACAGCCTCCACACGGTATTGGTGAGGATTTCTGACCTTTCGCTCCACGAGTTCCACGCGGACGACGTCTACATCCTGGGGAAGATCGTACAGGTAATTCCGCGCATTTCGCGGCGTCAGCACGCGCGGCGCGTCGGCGACAAAGCCGCAAATAGCAGCATTCAGGTCGGCGCACGAAATGCCTGGCGGCCCGCCCTCCTTCTCGCGTCTGCCGGCGAGTTTGAGAGCCGCCTGAGCAATCGATTCAAGATGTGCGCCGGTGATCAAATCGCTCGCACGTACCAGTCGGCGCTTTCCATCGCGTAACGTGAGGTTCGCCAACTCGGTCTCCACGGTCTGCGCAAAGAGCTGCGCGACCGTCTGGTCGAGCAGGATCTCGCGCGTCTCCGCCGGGCCGTGGCCGTTCGTGGCATACGGAACATCAGCGGGCAGATGGCGCGCCAGGATGGCGCGCGCGGCCTTGGCCCGCGGCGGCGGAATATGCATCACCAAGTCGCCGAGTCTGCCTGGGCGCAGTAGCGCAGGGTCGAGGCAATCGATGCGGTTTGTCGCCGTGATGATCACCACATTGCCGCTATCCCGGCTGCCGAAGTCGCTCAACTCGGCCATGAACGAATTCAGCAAGCGATCGTCAATCCGGTTCACCGATTCGCCCCTGTTCTGGCCCACTGCGTCGATCTCGTCCCAGAACATCACTATTACGGCCCCGGGATCGGCCGCGGCAGTGTCGCGCGCCACGCGGAAGATTTCCCTGTAGTGCTGCTCGGATTTTCCGAACCAGACGGAGTTGAGTGCTCCCGGTTTGACATAGATCCACCGCGATTGGCCACTCGGGGAACAGCTTGCGAGCCAATTCGCTGTGGCGCGCGCCAGCAGGGTCTTTCCGTTGCCCGGCGGCCCGGCGAGCAGAATCGACCGCTTGCGCGCCAGCTTGTATTTGGTTGCGATATCTGGGGAAAACAACTGCAGGGTCATCTCCAGCTTGAGCTGCTCGATCTCCTTTTCCAGCCCGCCGATCTGAAGAAACGTTTCGCTCGGCGTCGATTCGACGAAGTATTCATCGCCCTTTGAGGATTCGATTCTTTCAAACGCGAGGCCGGCCGACCGGCTGAAGCGGATCCCATCTCCGGCCTTCAAGCCCGCGCCTTGCAGATCTTTCTTTGCCTGAACGACGATCTCTTCGTCGTGCGAGCGCAGAACCAGTCTTCCGTCGGTTGTGTTGCGGTTGTAGGTCGCGACCTCTCCTGCCATAAAACTCGGCGTCGACGACCTGGCGATTACGCAGTTGCGTTCGTGGCTCAAAAGCACCTCATCGCCGGGCGCCAAATCGCTCGCAATCCCTCTCGCAAACCGCACCACCCGGCGCTCGTCACCAGTTTGTACCAGCGCGCCCCGCGCGTCCGGCGTCTCCGCGGCGGCAAGGAACACAGCCGGGAAGTACGGTGGCGCGCTGAGGCTCTCGATCAACTCGCGGAGTTTGTTCTGGCGGTCCTCGACGGCGCACAGCGCCTGCTGCAACCCGACGATCTTCCCCAGCAGGTACCGGTCGATTTGCGCGGAGCTCTCGATAGCGCTTTCGCGCAGGCAGGCAAGTTCCTGCAGCCGCCGATCGAGAGGCATTCCATCGCCCTCTGCGCTGGTGATTTCATTTAGCAGACCCGCGGCAATGCTCACCTGCTCAGTCTCTCTATGCGCCATGCGTCTTCTCCTCCAAAACATAAAACCCTCTTGGCTGAATGCTGCCTTTCCGATAACCAAACATGCTGAACGTGAGATCGCTGAATGCAGTGTCGTTGACCACGATCGCGACATGATAAGGGCAGGGGAACGCAGCCCTCATCACCGCCTCGTCGTCGGCAGAGAAGAAGTCATTCGCCAGGCGGCAGTTCCTTTGCTTCTCCAGAGAGCATTCCTTTTGGGCGCACCAGGAAAAAACGGGATGCGAATGGACGAAGCCGGCCAGAAGTTCGCCCCTGCCGCGCAGGCGCAACGCCGCCCCCGCGGCCTCCCACGTGTCCGTGGTGAACGTCAGCCTCACGCTTGTGCCGGTTGTGTGTTCAGCCGGAATCATCGCGGTGAGCTCGACGAAGATCTCTTTAGCGGCCGCATCGCGGTGGAGCGTTCCCAGCAAGATTCCTCCGGTTTCGGTTCCCGCTTCGGCGCGCGTCCGTTCTGCCGCGTGGTCGAGCACCTGGCGCGAGACGAAGACCGGCACATCGTCGCCATGGGTCACCCCGCTTGGAGTAGCGCGCACGAGAAACCCATCGAGGGACGATTCCTGCACCGGCAAGGCCGGAGAAATGTCGACCACGGAGAATCCGCCACGATCCGATTCTTCCTGCTGCGCCGGGAAGGCTGCCACCACATAGGAGTAGTGTTCTTCCTCGCGCAGCTTCTTTTCCAGGACGAGGCGCGCCGCGGCTGTGGCGGCAAACCCTCCGAACTGCGTGTTTGGAAAATCGGATGCGACAGCCTCGCCCTCCGGCTTCTCGATCTGGATGCGGTAGCCGCGGCAGTACGGCTCGCCCGCCCTGCTCCAGATCGGAATCACGCTCGACGCGTTTCCGTTGGCATCGAGGCCGAGCTCGCCTTTCCTCTGCCAGTAAAAGCGCGTCCATTCGTACTCCGGCTCAAAGTTGTGCTCCACGGGCGCCGCGAAGGTGCTCGCTCTGTCCTCGCCGAGGAGAACGATGGCAAACCGGAATGGAAGAGACAAAGGCATGCTCGACCTCTAGTTGCGCGGAGTCGTTTTAGCGCATTCCTGCATCGACATTCGGCCTGAGACTCAGGCGATCGTGCGGCCTCACGGCATCGGCCACGCGCTCGGATGCGCTCAGGTGGCGGCCCTGCATCTCCGACCTCGCGTGGTATACCACTGGCGCGCCGGACGGATCGTTCTTCTGCAGGTTGAGTTTCGGAATCATCTTCTGGATCAACTGGCCCACGGTGTCTGTGCCGGGGTAGTTTTCCGCGGAAAAGACCTTTTGCCCGGTGGCGTCGCTGACCACCAGCGGAATTTCGAGAGTAGTGTCGGGGGTTGCCATGTTCAGTTCTCCTTTTCGGTTTGGGGTGCGCTCGTGGTTGACAGATTGCGTGCGGCCAGGTAGCAGCTCGCCGCGGCTTCGTTGAGATGCACATTCGATTCCCGGGCGCAGGCCCGGTGTGCGACCGAGAGCGCGGCCAGCGCGTGGTCGATCTCTTCCATCACTGGGACAGCGGGAAGGCCCACCTGCATTCCGAAAGACCATTGGCCTCGAGACTCGGCCGCATAGGAGCGCACAAACCGCAGGGTGCTGCTGGCGGCGAGAAGGTACACGGCCATCGCCCGCCGGCAGACCTCGGAAATCGCCGCCGGGCGAACGAACTCCACACTCGCCACGACGCTGTTCTTTGTCCTCCGGATGCGCGCAGCGGCGCCTGTGTCCGCGTCGAGCTCAACAGAGAAATCGTTGGGGCCGCTCTCCGTCGACGGCCACGAGGATTCCCGAAGCAACTTTTCGAGTTCGGGCTCTGTCGCGACCGACTCCTCGTCATCCGCTTCGGGCGTGAGATCGCCGGATTTCAACAGGCGAATGCCGTCGTGGAAGCCGTGCATCGCCAATCGAAGCCGATCCTGCAATTGTTTCTCCTCAAGAACAGCGATGTCGGCACTGACACGGAGCGCGCTGCCCGCCTCTGCCAGCACGATTTTTGCGCCGCCGGACAGTCTGCTGCTTCCCAGCAAGACGCGCTCCAGCAAACCTGTGCTCCGGCAATCGACGCCGGGGCTGCACGTCATGTGGAGAAACTCATCCTCGTACTTCGCGGCGACGGGCAGCCGCGTGCCGTTCTGGATGGCGAAGCGCCAGTTCCACGGTCCGCACGACTGCACCCCATCGCAGCAGCTCAAAACCGCTCGCCGCGCGATCGCCGCTCTGTAGTTTTCGAGGATCATAACGGCTGCGCCTCCTGGCTCACGGGCAGTCGCCTTAGCCCGCGGCTATCGACGGGGAATCGATGCTGATTCTGCCGCGCCCATGCGCATGCTGCTTTGTTCAGCGAGTTGAATTCGTTGGGGTTGACCTCCTGGTACGAAAAGATGTCGAACAGTCGATGGAGAATGTCGACCAGATCCGTTCCCGGCACGATGTTTCCGATGCAAAGCAGAGGATGCTCGCGACTGACGTTCGGGTGCCAGACATCGGCTCTGAAGCTGCGCAGCATTTCGAACGGATCTGCCCTGAGAAGATAATCCGGAGGAAACCAGATCCCAACGGGGAATTCGTTGGCGATCGTAACCTCGCCGTTCCCGTCACTGACGAGACCGTTGCATAGGAACTCCGCGATGAAATGCGGAGGAGCCACGGGCGTAACATGCAGGCGAAGCAGGTCGCTCGCCTGCGCTAGCTCCATCCCCTCCTGCAATTGGCGCTGCATGAAGTGGTCGTACACAGGATCGTCGTCGCTGAACCGTATCTCGCTCATGCAGCCTCCGTGATGCAGCGATGGCGCCGCCAGCCATCGCTCACGATGTCGCCGTAGCGCAGCCCGATCTGCGCGAGGGTCAGGTCCTCATATCCCCGCGCCCGGCCCTTATCAATTCGGTCGAACGAACCGAAGCCCGGGACGATCAGCCGGCGGCTGCAAATGGGGCAGCGCGCCAGAGGTCTGTTCAAGCGCAGCGACGGCACGCGGTGATCGCAGGATGGACAGATTAGCCCGGCGGAAAACAAGTGGCCTTCAACCTGAAGAGACCCAGCCGCGTCGAGCGCCGCGCCAAGCGTTGTTTTTGCCGGCGGGCAAACCCACGGCTCAACTTGCCAAGAGCGGTGATCGAAGCGGCAGGACGGATTTCGCCGGTAGGTCGTCACGTCCAGCGTGTGATGCTCGGCGTCGACGAGAACCTGCCGTCCAACCAGCGCGTGCGCTCGATCGCCGCCGAGCAACTTCGCGATTTCAATCGCTGCAAGTGAGGCCGCCAGTGCACCCAGAGCGCTCGACGCCAATGTCGGGTATGCCGCGCCGCCGATAGCGCCGCACGGGTACTCCTGCTCAAGGGCGGCATATTCGTCTGGTCCCCACGCGCATTCCAGACAGGGCGAATCCCCTGCCGGCTGATAGGAATTCACACGCGCCAACTTCATGCTTCCCTGCACGCCGCAGTCGGTGAACGGCACATTCATGCGGAAGGCAATCTGGTTAACGTGCTGGCGGGCGGCGAGGCTGTCGAGGCAGCTCACAATAAGGTCGCAACTGAGGAGCCCGCGCGGAACATCTTCAAATCGCTCCTGGAGCGCGGCGGCCTCCAACTCGGGCAGGCCCGCGCACTCCCGAATACAGCGCACTTTCCCGGCTTGCACAACTGCCTTCGCGACGCCGATGTCTTTTTCCCGATCGAGGTTCTGGGCCGTGGCGTTCTCCGGCGCGTAAACGTCTGGATCAACGATCGTGATGCGTCCGATGTCGCTCATGCGCGCGAGATGCGGCAACAGATGTGAGCCGGTGTTCCCGGCGCCCGCCACCACGATATGCCAGCTCGCGAGCTGCATCAGTCTTCCTCCGGAGTAAAAGCGAATCCCGATTCGCCGGTCGGCCGGGGGCAGAACCCACACTTGGGAGCGTACGTCCAGCACGGCATTTTGGCCGATTGGTGATACCACACGCCACAGGTAGGGCAGCAAATCCCCGGCGAGCCGGCTTCGATCTCCAGCCTGCAGCGCGCACAATAAAGCGTGCGCCCAGTAGCCGGTAGCGGCTCCACCACCGCGAAAGATTCGGTGGAGAAGTATCGCACCTCGCCGCCGACTCGGATCTCGTCGCGATCGGCGAGAATCCGCAAGCCTGCGTCAACCGGCGCCCCGTTCAAGCGGACGTCCAGGCAAACGGGGGAAATCAGCGCCCAGACCTTCGCACCCGCAATATCGACAGGCATCACGCTGGCATGCGCGGCGGTCGCCGCATTCGCATCGGCGTCGAACGCAGATGCGGTCCCGGCTTCAATCAGCGCGCACTTCGCACCAGTCAGTTCCTCGGCACTCCAGCCATCCGCGCTTTTCCACCAAAGACGAGCCATCGAATTCCTCTCTCGTTGGGAAGCAGTTTGCGCCCAAATCGGAGCGCGTTGGGGAATCACTGAACGATCGCGTTCCTGCCTCTACGCCAACGCGCTGATTGCGAGAGCGATAGGCAGAGGGATTCTCCTGCGGGATCACTTGGCGTCACTCGCGCCCTTTGGCTTCCTCCGCCGCCGACCGGGGCGTAGCAGGCTTGCGACGCGGAGCACCCGACGAGCAGTGCCAAAAGAAATAACACTGCAAGAGCAGCGAGAATCCAGTTCATGCTTCCGACATTCCTCTGCGAATCGGAAACGGATTCCGGAGTATCCTTCGATTTCAAGGTAGATCCCATTGCAGACGCTTCCTCTAGAAACAGCAGACAACTTACCGTGTTTCGTCGACGCTTGCCAAGATCGAATGCTGGCAAGCGCAACGTGAATTTTCGCTGGAGATCATTGGCGCCGGTTGGAGGAGAATCGGCAGAAGCAAATTCTTTGTTTGCTGCAGGCAGCCGCCACCGACTCAGTGCGTATCCGGCCCCTCGGAGAATGAGTTGCTCCCGTGGGAGCAAGCACGAGGATGCGATTGACGGGGTAATCCTTGCCGGCCAGCCAAAGCCATCTGCCTTTTCGCTCCGCGGCGGTGGTGAACCGAGCGCTGCGCGGGTTGCAATTGTCACTCTGCGTGCGTCTCTCGAATGAGCAAGTCATTCAGAGCTGGGAGCGAAGTGTTTGGGATCGCCGATCAACTTGCGATCTCTCACTTATTTCAGCTCTTTAGCCAGAAGTCAGGCCGGCAATCATGCGGTGATTGTCGCAGTCACGCGCGCCTATGCGATCATGGCACGCAGGATTCGCCGTCGCGGGGGGGCACTTCATGGCAGAGACGCTGTTTGGAGTGGAGACTGAGTATTCGGTTGTTGGGCTCTGGGGACGAAGACCAATGGACCACGCAGAAGTTTTGCAGCGCGTGATGGACGCGGCGCGACACGAGCTCCCGCACATCCCGGACATTCAGTCCTCAGGGCTGTATACCCAGAACTCGCAGCGGATTATGGTGGATTGTTCCCATGTCGAGATCTCCACGTGTGAGTGCTCAAGCCCGACCGATCTCGTGCTGCAGCTGCAGGCGGCGGACGAAACCCTCGCCCGCCTGGCTCACTCGGCTGAGTCTGCCGGCCCGCTCGGCACTGAGATCGCGGCGTTCCGCTGCAATGTGGATTATCACCCCGGCAACTCGGTAACGTTCGGGTGCCATGACAATCATCTCCACAGATGCACGCAGGACAGGCTGCGGCCGCAACTGATTCCGCATTTTTGCACCAGGATCATTTTCAGCGGAAGCGGGGGCTTCAATCCCCTCTCGCGCGGGCTCGAGTTCACGCTCTCGCCGCGGCTGCTCGCCTTTTTTCAGCAAGTGGAGGCAACGAGTTCGACCTCGGAGCGGGGTCTGTGGCACACAAAAGGGGCGATGGAGCCCCTTTGCGGGGGAGGCTACAAGAGGCTGCACGTTTTGTGCTCCGAGAGTTTGTGTTCCGGCACGGCGAACTGTCTAAGATTGTCCAGCACCGCGCTCATCATCGCCCTGGCCGAAGCCGGCCTCAATCCCGGAGGCGCGGTTCAGTTAGCCGATCCCATTGCAACCCTTCAGACCGTCGCCACGGATGTGACCTGCAAGAAGCCGCTTCACATGGCCGACGGCAGGAGCATGACGGCGATCGAAATCCAACGGCATTACCTGGAAGCCGCCGAAGCCCAAGTCGGCAAGGACATTCTGCCGGCGTGGGCCGCTGAGGCGTGTGCTCTCTGGCGCAAGGTTCTCGACAGGCTCGAGGATGCGCCGGAGTCCGTTGCCGACTCCCTCGATTGGGGAATCAAATACGCGCTGTTTTCCTCTCACGCGCGGAAGCGCGGGCTTCGCTGGGAGCAGTTTTCCTTGTTGAATCAGGTCATCGATCAGGCCGCCGCCACGCTCGCGACCGGCAAGGGGCCACTGAGGCCCATGTCGCTGCGGCGCGCCGTCAGCCTGAAACAGTCAATGCCGGCTCAGGTCGCATCGCTTGGCCCCCTCCTGTCTGCGCACGGCCTGGAATGGAAAGACGTCCGGAAGCTGCTGAGTGCGCGAGGCGAGTTCTGTGAGCTTGACTGGCGCTTTGGTCAGCTAGGCCCAAAAGGTATCTTTCATGCGCTGGACGCCGGCCGGGTCCTCAATCATCGGATTCCTGGAACAGAGGACCTCGAGCGGGCGATCACGGAGCCGCCCATGAGCGGACGCGCGTGCGTGCGCGGAAAGGTCATTCAGCGCCTTGCCGGCAAAGTCAATGTGCGATGCGATTGGGAGTCAATCGTAGATTTCGATGCCGGCAAGGTGCTCGATCTCTCCGCGGACCCTTTCATGAACGAAGAAGGGGAGTGGCAGGATCTCGAACAGGCCGATTTTGTGAACCCTCAGATCAGACGCAGGTTGACGGCTGATCGCCGGCCGGGATTCGAATTCGAACGCGACGGACGGCCAAACCCCTATTCGCGCCGAGAAGACGCAACCCTCCGCATTCTCACCGGCGATTTTGCGGGCGCTGAGACGATAATTCGCGAACTGATCGACGAGCGCTTCATCCTGCCCAGCACGTACTGCCACATGGCGCGCGTGCTGCTCATGACCGGCCGCGAGCCTGAGTCGCGTCAGTTTATCGATATGGCCTGGCAAATCCGCGATCAAGCCGACGCCTATGTCGTGCTGCGGATCTTGTTCTTCAGGTGCATCTTCGCCATGTTGGACGGGATCGACGTTGCCAACATCGTTGGCGTATTGCGGTCCGCACTGAGTGAGCACTTCTCCACGATGGAGTGGACCATCCATCCCATGCTCGAGAGTTTGCGCTCGCGCCTTGGGGAAACAAACTACAAATTCCTGACCGCTCTGGCCAAGGTGTTGAGTGGCACTGAATTAGCGTCGACTCTAGACCGATATCCACAGTGGCGCAGCAGAGCAGCGTGACGGGAGAAGAGAGAATTCCACACCGCGGTGTACGGCCCTCCGGTGGGCCCTTGCGCACAACTGTTTGATTTGAACGCACATCGCATAGCCCCTACACTTTTTCTGGACGAGGCCTCCTTGTATGGCATAATGCATGGATTGGAAGGCAAGAAAAATGAAATTCGCGACACTGTTGGAACACTTGGGGAACCCCACCCTGGCGACGCGAAAGGACCTCTGGAAGCTCCTTCCCGAGACTCACACTAAGCAGCCGTTTTCCAGAGCGCAGATAAGGGAGTTGCAGAAAGTCCTTGCGAAAGAGGGCGATCTCGACGTCCGCACGATCGGCATCATCGCCCTTGTCCAAATCCTTCTTATACCCGTTCCCGAGCCGGAGAGCTTTTTCAATTGGCTCTTTCAGTCATTCCGTAGCCAGGGTGGCGCCAATCCCGCGCGCTCCCTCGTTCTGACGGTCCGCGACGACGAGAATTTTCGCGATGTCCAGGCTCTGGTCGAGGTCGCGCGCCATCTTAATTCCGAGCGCTACGCCCAGACGGAGTTCCGGCATGTTTCTCAGCAGTCGCCGGATTGGGCCGACATTCGTTGGGAAGCGATCAATTCAATTTGTTTTATCGGGCGCCCGTCCATGTTCAGGGGCTGCCCGATCATCAGCCGCTTTCCCGCAGATCTGCGTTTCTCCATCGAACCGCCGGACTCCGATGCGCCGAGAAGCTTCCACCGCGTCTGCCAGAAGCGCGAGAGAGCCGGCAAACTGATCTATCCGACGACGCAGGATGAGTCACATAGGCACGATCAAGCCATCGTGCAGAGATTTGTCATCTCCCATCTCGGTGCGAGGAAGACGATTATCGTCATCGCCGGCGGGTCCAGCCTGGGCACAGTAGGCGCCGCGCGGTGGCTCACCTCGAAGTATATGTTCGACGCGGAGCGAAGAAGCCTGGCCCGGGTGGCTGGCCTGGAGCTTGACTGGACGACCCGAGTCGAGGTCCTGCTTTCCGTTTCCGCGGCGATAGAAAAGCCCGCTCGGCCTTGGCGGCCGATCGTGGACGATGCGGCTCTCTTTCTGAATTCGAGCCGGAATCTCCTGCGAGAACCCAGTCGCATCGCACTTGCCACCCAAACCGGCCAACTCAAATCCGCCGAGGACGTGAGGTATCTGCTGTTTGACGACGACGAAGTGAAGTTGTCGGAAGCCGACCATGCCGCGGCGGTTGCAGTGTGCGTGAAGTACTTGCTCGATCACCACCCCTCAATGCCCATCGCCGAGTTCCAGACCGACAAGCGTTTGTGGCCGGATGGGAAATGGCCGGTCGGCCGCGACCTTGTCGGTTTTTTCCGCGACCACCTGCAACGGCACAGCTTCAACGGCATCCTTGAGGTGCCTGCCGACAGCCTGAACCTCAAACTTGAGAATCGCCGGATCGAAGTCATTCGCGCCGAGTAGTTTTTCGTATTCGTGCAAGGCTCGCATTCCAGGAAGTGCAGCCAAGTGTTCCCACAGGATCCAATGCCCCGCATAACGGCCTCTCCGGTGTCGACACACCGGGTAGCCTCCATTCAGAAACAAAGAACTTAGTCGGCCAGATTTTCTTCCAACGCGCGCCAACGTCTTCCAGCGCGTGTTCAGGCTGCATTCATAAAAATTGGGGTTTTCAATTCTTGCTCACGCAGGTACGATTTGCGCTTGTTCAATTCGGAGACGCACCATGCGAACGGTACAGAGAACCACGAAGAACCGGAGATCGGCAGGCGTCGCGACGGCACACAACCCACGCCCCGAGGCCGACGAAGAGTTTGAAGTACTCTCCGCATCGGCCGGTGTGCGCACTGGCCATTGCAACTCACTCGTGGAGCTTGCCGAGCAGGTTGAGTCAGCCGACGATGCCGCAGGCCGTTTGGCGTATAGGCTCGCCGGAACTGAGATCGTACAGATTGAGCCACCGGCCAGTCGCGGACCGCGATACTTCGTTCACTACACCCCAGACCGCGCGCACCGCCCGCAGCATCCTTCGGGTTGTCCCATCTGCTTCCCCCAGGTTCGCGACTCGGGCCAGAACTACGCATTGATTCGCCTGCGGGATTGGCGTCTCACGGTGCTGGCCAACCCATTCGCGTACATGCCCAGATGCGTCACTTGGGCGAGCACCGAGCATTTGCCACAGGCGTGCAGCCTCGGGGAGGGACCCGGCTCGTGGCGCTCCGTCTTCAGGTTGATGCTGCTCCTGTGTTTGCGCCTCGATGGCCATGTTGTGGGCTTCAATGAGCGCGCCGGAAACTCGCTCGACCACTTGCACCTGGTATCGCACCTGCCCGTTGACGGTCTCGGTCTCTACGGCGCGCAGCAGTGCGCGGCTCGCTTGAGCCGTCGTGCGAAGTGCGCAGTGGCTCAAGTGGGAGCCCAGCACGGCTACCCCGTGGATTTCTGGCGCATCGGACTGCCCGACGCCGGCGCCGCGGCAACCGCGGGGGCGTCGCTGATGGCCGCCTGGAAGTCGGTTGGCGGTCCATTCGCCTCGGCCAACTGTGCCGCCGCGGCGGAGAACGGCAGCCCTGTCCTCTACATCTTTCCTCGCTCCACCTTGCTTCGCGCACGGGGTTGGCGCTCGACTCCCGCATTCATGGAGATGTTGGGTGTGTTCATCGCGAGCGATCCCGGCGAGATGGCGAGCGTTCGTAGCGGCGAGCTCGATCATCGCCACTTTTCGGCCGTCCTGTCGTCGCTGCGTCCGCCGCTGCTCGATTCATTCGAAGCGCTGGCAGTTTCTTCTCGTGGCGCGGGTCCCGTTGCGCCCGCGTCGATCTTCCACGGCGTCTCAGAAAGCGAGGGCGATCATTCCGCCCCGGACCGGAGGTAAGAGGTGCCTTCTCCCGCTGACCCCAGATTTCACGAATTGAATCACAAGCTCTACATGGCTCTGGGTATCGCAGGACGCCAGGCCGATCTGATTCAGCAGCTTTGGAGAGTCGTGCAGAACCAGTCCAGGAATCTGGAACAGGTCAAGCGGCTCTATAACGACCTCATCAAGGAGGACGGCCACGGCGCCGCGCGCAGTGTGCCTCGAAGCGCTCCTACAACCATTGCCGCCAGCGCTCTACGCATCGCAGAGTGCCCTGACAAGTCCGTCTGGTTCCAGTTCGACAACGACGGGAATTGGTTCTCAATGGGACAGAGGATGTGTGGCCTTCTCAAGTTCCTCGCATCCGAATCGGACGAGGAATCGGGCAGTGACAAGCTCGCTGGTTTTCGCTCGCGTTCTACCATCCTTGCATATCTCGAGGCTACTGGAAAAAGGAAATACGACCCACAATATGTGAACAAGCTTGTCAAAAAGCTTCGCGAGCGGCTAAGTCCATACGACCGGCAAAGCCTCGTGGTGTCGAATGTCAAGGATGGCGTACGAATTCTGGTGCGTCGCGACGGTATCGAGCACGTGCAACTCGATCACGCCCCGCAGACGATATGTGCTAAATCGGACTTGACGTTCACAAGAAGGCGATCAGCTACTGCGTGAAGGATTCAGCTGGTCATGTCCACCAGGAAGGCAAGGCCGGTTCAACCCGGCGCGAGCTGGATGCCTAGGTACGGACGTTGCCGCAGCCCCGAACGATCGCCATGGAAGCGACGATCTTCACGGGATGGATCTACGATCATCTGCTTCCGCATGCGGAAAAGGTCAAGGTTGCGCATCCTCCGATGCTGCGAGCGATCGCGGCGGCCAAGAAGAAGAACGACAGGATTGGCTTCGATCGAGATTCGAGACCGGCGACGTGTACTGCGCTACCGGAGCCTGACGATCAGGGAGCGGGCGCCGCTGAATCTCTCCAGGTTTCCCCGAGGATGCGATAAAGATAGGCGGTGCGTTCGGGCACCTCACTGTCAGAGACTGGCTTCGTCTTCGCAGCGGCCAGTAACCACCACGCCATCGGCGCCTGAGCGATATCGTAGCCCGCATCATGCAGCAAGAAGAGGCTAACGCGGCCGCGCTGCTCCATCGCTTTCGTCTGAATATCCTCTGCGACGTAGCTGCCGATACCGGCATACGGCACAACTGGCGCGGCCAACGCAATTGCATAACTCGCTTTGACTTTCCCCTCCATCCGGTATTCCTGTCTCTCCAATACCCGCGCGATGCCATCCGCGAGGACGGCGGCGAGCTGAGAATCGTTCTGCATCCTTTCCGCAACCTGATGCGGAACCAGAATGATGCCGCTGGGCAGCGTGAACGCTTCGCCGAAGAGCTTCGTATCGATCAACTGAAAGCGGAAATCCGTTTTGGCCGGATCGGAAGCGGGCAGAGCGCGCTGGTAGGCGGGAACGAGACTGTTGCCGATCTTCTCAATGCGCGCCTGCATCACAACATCCTCGAATGGCGGAAACTTCTTCGGGTCAAAGCCCACTGTAACTGCGTCCTTCAGATAGTTTTGCTTTGCACCTGCCGGGATGGTTGATGGGTCATATTCATTGTTCGCGCGCTGTTTCTTCTCTCCGCCGCCGATCGCATTCGGGCCAATCTGCACCGAGGCAGCGACCAGTACTCCTGCTGCATCGATTCTGCCTTTATATTTGATCCAGTTTCCCGCCTTCACATCGGCCAGCGACTGCAATGGAGAACTCCAATTGATCTTGGTGTTGGCCGTGATGCGAATCCGGTAGCCGTCCGCGCGAAGGGTAAGATCAGTTGGCTTTCCACCGACTACCTCCTCACCCGGCATCGCGTCGATCACTGCAGAACCGGAAACCCCGCCGAACGATGACGTGTGCTGTTTGTCGATGCGGGTGGCGTAAACGGCATTTAGTCCTGTGTCCCGCACGGTGTAATGGATGGCAAAGCTATCCCCTAAGTGGGGCGCCTCGCCTGGACACTCTACCGTTTCTATCGCTGCATCGGGAAGGGGCTTTGAATCGTCGCCAGCCTTTCCACGGCACAGGATACGGAAACCGTTGACGTCGAAATCAGACGCAGAGGCCGCGCGAGTTACGTAGCCCGTGAGCACGGACCCTTCCTGCGCACAGGGCGCAGCAACGCACCCGGCAAGCAAGCCGCAAAGCAACAAAAACGTACGCGATTGCATGGCTAGTTGAAAAAATTATACGCCCCATCCTCTTTTTGGATTTGATTCCTGCTGCGAAACGCGATTTTGGTCCCGGCAGAGGACCTGCGGGGACGACAAGGTCTTCGCCGTTGGAACGAATCCCGGAGGCCCGCACTACAGCCGGTCAGGAGACCGGCGGTAGGTGGCGGTGAGCGACTGCAAAGCGGGGTGTGCCTTCCTCAGGCAGTTGCGGACTCGCGCAGGTTGCGTTCGGCATCGAGCGGCTCTGCGAGCGGCTCGGGCTCGGCGAGGCGGATGAGCCGGTGCAGATAGGCGCGGGAGATGCAGAGTCTACGCGCAGCCAGCGTCTTGTTGCCATTGTTTTCGCGAACCGCCGCGACGGCCAGCTTGATCTTGTAGTCGCGGAGCTGGCGCTCGAAGGAACCGTTGGGCTGGTAATCGGCAATGTCAACGACGTCGTCGAAGACGGCAGCATCGTCATCCGGCACTTTAAGGTTCACGTCCTCGGCGCGGATGGTGCGGCCGGGAGCGAGAATAATCGCCCGCTGCATCACGTTTTCGAGCTCGCGGACATTTCCGGGCCAGGCGTAGGTCTGGAGCATCTCCAGCGCCGTCGGGCTCGATGGAGTCTATCGGCTTCTGGAAGAGTGCCGCGTAGTGGCGGATGAAGTGCCCGGCGATGACCGGGATGTCTTCGGTCCGATCCTGCAGCGGCGGTGACTCAATGCGCATGACGTTGATGCGGTAATAGAGATCCTGGCGGAACTTGCCATCGGCCACCAGCTTTGAGAGATCCTGATGGGTGGCAAAGATCAGGCGCGCGCGCAGGGGAACCAGTTTGCTCGAGCCCAGCCGGCTGAACTCCATCTGTTGCAGGACGCGCAGGAGCTTGACCTGGGTAAAGAGGCTGAGGTCGCCGATTTCGTCGATGAAGAGCGTGCCGTCAGCAGCCTGCTCGAAGTAGCCAGCGCGGGAGCCGACAGTACCGGTGAAGGCGCCTTTTTCGTGCCCGAATAATTCGGCCTCAATCAGGGTTTCAGGGATGGCGCCGCAGGAGACGGCAACGAAGGGCTTGTTGGCGCGAGAGCCGAGATTGTGAATGGCGCGGGCGATCAGCTCTTTGCCGGTTCCACTTTCGCCGGTGACCAGGATGGCGGCGTTGATATTGGTTACGCTGCGCACCAGTTGATAGACGCGCTGCATGGCCGGGCTCGATCCGATGATGCGGTCGCAGTTGCCGGGCTGCTCGACCCTTTGCTGCACGCTCATGAGTTGGTGCTTCAGCGCGGAGGTCTCGCAGGCCCGGGTGATCATGGTCTTGAGATCGCGAATGGAAGGGGGACGGCGGCAGTAGCCGAAAGCCCCTGAGCGCACAAGTTCGAATGCGGTCGAGCGCAGGCTGTCGTCGGCCATCAGGATCGCGGGGACATCGGAGCCGATCAGGCGCTGCGCACACTCGATGCGCGATTGCAGGGAGTCCTGGTGCGAGAACAGATCGAGGATCATGACATCGCAGGCGCCGTCACGCACAAGCAAGTCCATTCCATCCCCATCCGGTTCGAACTCGATCTCGAAGTCTTTACCAAGGGCAGAAGAGAGAAGCGGGTGCAATGAGCGATCTTCCGAATAAAGTGCAATTCTTGTCATTGACATACGGTCTTTCATTTCGCTGAACTTTATGCTGCCGTTTTGGAGGGATTGGCGACGTAACTCTATGATCGTCAATCAGTAACGGGGCGACTATTCCCCTTTGGTGGTAACAGGAGTCACCATGGTACCGAAGAAAAGGCAGGGGGGTACGGGAGAAAAGGCGGGGGTCCGTGGCAGGCGTGTTTCTCTCCCCGCGGGCTGCAAGGAGCAGCTGTATTACGTTTTGGCGCAAATACCTAAAATTGCCGTTAAGAAAGGAACAGAACCCTGCATTTTCATCAGTACCGAGGCGCAGCCTACCAGTGCGAATCTCAGGCTCATTTGCACTCCAATGAGCGCCGCGCCTTCTCGCGTTTACAAACCGATTCTCCAGTGAAGTTGATTCCGCTCGATCGATCACTATCACGAAGCTTGCCCTCTTACAGCATTTCTCCGATGCTAATGAGCTGCCAGCATTGACGATGGTTGACGGACCCTGATGACACCCCAACTAAGCTCCATCGGCATGCTATGCCGGTATGACAGATGAAATTTAAGGCAATACGGGGATTTTGATTCGGAAAAAGGCTTCCGACTTGAGAGGTACTATAGCATGTGCCGGGAAACTTTCAAGAGAAGAATTTGCGCATTTTCAGGAAAAGGAATGGCGACTGCACTGAATTGTGTGCAATTCTGCCCACGCGGGGTGTAATTTTCATGGGGCAGATCGGCTTCGATGCCAGAACGAAGGCGCTCATCCCATTGTTTGCCAGTGGGTTGCAGTGGGAAAGACGACGGCGAAGGTCTAATTCCCATTAAGAGCTAAGGTGTAAACAGCCCACTCCAGATGGGGAAGTGCCGTATACAGGCGTATACAGGTTGGACGCCGGGCGCCAAGCATTCTGAGGCAAATTTGGGCGAATTTAAATCGGATGACTGCCAAAGCAGTTTGGTTGGAGAATTGCAACACAGCGCAGTAGCCCCGGTACCTTTGGGGGGTACAGGAGCAGTGGCAATGCACTCGGTAGGCTGGTGGCCCGCCGTAGTTGTTTTGGGTGTGGCGACTTTCACGGATCTTCGCAGCCGGCGAATCCCGAACTGGCTGGTGCTTCCATATCTGCTGGCGGGGATCGCGGTGATGAGTTGGCTGCACGGCTGGCATGGCGCCGGGCAGAGCCTTGAGGGTGCCGGCTTGGCGCTGCTGATCTACGGCTTTCTTTTCTGGATGGGCGGGATGGGCGCCGGCGATGTGAAGCTTTGCGTCGCAATTGGGGCGTGGATCGGCCCGAGCCAGTTATTTATGGCGCTGGTGTTGACCGGTTTGGCAGGGGGAGTGATGGCTCTGGCCTGGGCGGTGCGGGGTGGATTCCTGAAGGAGTTATTTCAGCACACCGGCGGCTTGCTGTTCAGTTCAAAGGAGCGCGGAGAGGCAGTTTTGAGCAATCCGCAGCGGCGCAAAATGCCGTATGCGCCCGCGATCGCAATCGGGACGTTGATGTCGTTTTTTGCGCATTAAAGAGCGGGGTACGGTATACAATGTCCACGTTGCAAAGCTTGAAATTGGAATTGCCGGCGCCCACGACAGGCGCGCCGGGAGGCGAAAGTACAGCGAGGAGCAATCGCAACATGGCCACGAACCCTTCCCCATTTCTGGTGGGTCCTCCGCCCAATGAATTGGTCGGCGCCGAGGCGCTGTCGATCGCGCTGATCGGTCCCAACGAAACTCGCCGCAAAGCGGCGGCTAAGGCTTTTGAGGGATGTGCGGTCAAAGACATCCGCGAGTTTACGAGCTACTCTGCCGGGACCGAACGATGTGCCCAGGATGCTGGAGCAGAAGTACGACGTCATCATCATCGAACTGGACACCAATCCCGAGTACGCGCTGGAGCTGGTGGAGAGCATCGGCGCCAACGGCGCGGCGACGGTGATGGTGTACTCGGAGAAAACCGATCCCGATCTCCTGATGCGCTGCATGCGCGCCGGCGCCCGCGAGTTTCTCACGCTTCCGTTTGAGCCCGCAGTGGTGGCGGAGGCTCTGGTGCGTGCCGCGGCGCGGCGGCCGGTGTCGCGGGTGGAGAAGAAGGCAGCGGGAAAGCTGCTGTCGTTTATGGGCTCCAAGGGCGGCGCCGGAGTGACCACGCTGGCCTGCAATTTTGCCGTAGCGCTGGCGCAGGAAGCGAGCAGAAGACGCTGCTGATCGATCTCGATCTGCCGCTGGGCGACGCGGCGCTGAATCTGGGCATCGTGACCGAATTCTCGGCCATCGACGCTTTGCAGGCGGCCGACCGGCTGGATGCGCGCTTTCTGTCGGAGCTTCTGGTCAAGCACAGCTCGGGCGTGTGGGTGCTGGCGGCTCCGGGAAGGTTTGTCCACTACCAGGCCAGCAACGACGCCATCGACGGGCTGATGCAGCGTGGCGCGGCAGGAGTTCGACAACGTGGTGGTCGATATGGGATCGAAGCTGGACCTGATGGGCACTTCGGTTTACAAGGATGCGACTGCAGTCTATCTGGTGACGCAGGCGGGCATTCCCGAACTGCGCAACTCGAACCGTCTCATCACGCAGTTTTTCACGGCAGCCGTGCCGAAGCTGGAGATCGTGATCAACCGCTATGAGCCGCGCTCCCTGGGCGTTTCGGAGGAGCACATCACCAAGGCGCTGACCCGGCCGGCGCAATGGAAGATTCCCAACGACTATGCCGCGGTGCGGAAGATGCAGATCAATGCCACGCCGCTGGTGCTCGCCGATTCGGCGATTTCGCGCCAGATCAAGCAAATGGCGAATGCGGTTTCAGGACAGGATGACGCAAAGGGAAGCACGGGCAAGAAGAAAGCCTTCAGTCTTTTTGGATGAGGATCGAAGGAACAAATTTCCCCGGTTGGATGGAAGGTAAAACGTGGAACTGCTGAATCTGGAAAGTTACAAAGCGGAGATTCACCGGACGCTGATCTCGAAGCTGGATCTGGAAAAGCTGTCGCGCGTGAATTCGAGCCAGGCGCGCCAGGCGGTTTCGGGCATCGTGAAAGAGATCATGGCGGAACAGCGGGTGCCGCTGAACTTCGACGAGCAGGAGAAGATCCAGGCCGATCTGCTGGACGAGGTCTTCGGGCTGGGTCCGCTGGAGCCGCTGCTGCGAGATCCCAAGATCTCCGACATCCTGGTCAATGACAAGGACCATGTATTCATTGAAAAGGGCGGGCTGCTGCAGAAGGTGGACACGTCGTTTCGCGACGACCGGCATCTGCTGCAGATCATCGACCGCATCGTGTCGCGGGTAGGGCGCAGGGTGGACGAGTCGTCGCCGATGGTCGATGCCCGTCTGCCGGACGGCTCGCGCGTGAACGCCATCATTCCTCCGCTGGCGCTGGACGGGCCTTCGCTGTCGATCCGGCGATTCGGGACCGGGCCGCTGGCGGCCAATCAACTGGTGCAGCTGAAGAGCATTTCGGCGGAGATGATGGAAGTGCTGTCGTCGGCGGTGCGGGCGCGCATCAGCATCCTGATTTCGGGCGGCACGGGCGCCGGCAAGACGACGTTTCTGAACATCCTGTCGCAGTACATTCCCGAACAACGAGCGGCTGGTGACGATTGAGGACGCGGCCGAACTGAGGCTGGCGCAGGAAAACATTGTGCGCCTGGAGACGCGGCCGCCGAACATCGAAGGGCAGGGCGCGATCCGGCAGCGGCAACTGCTGATCAACAGCCTGCGTATGCGTCCCGACCGCATCATCATCGGCGAGGTGCGCGGCGAGGAAGCGTTCGACATGCTGCAGGCCATGAATACCGGCCACGAAGGTTCGATGACCACGATTCACGCCAACACGCCGCGCGACGCGCTGTCGAGGCTGGAGTCGATGGTGGCCATGGCGAACATGAATCTGCCGGAGAGATCGGTGCGGCAGCAGATGGCCTCGGCCATCACGATTGTGGTGCAGGCCACCCGCATGAGCGACGGCACGCGCAAGATCACCAGCATTTCCGAGATCACGGGCATGGAAGAGAACGTGATCAGCATGCAGGAGATCTTCACCTTCCAGAAGAAAGGCATCGGGCCGGACGGCCGCGTGATCGGAGTCTTCCAGCCCACCCGCATCCGTCCCCAGTTCCTGGAGCGGCTGCGCGTGTCGGGCATTGTTCTGCCGCCCAGCCTGTTCGAGAAGGAAACGCAGGTCAACTGAGGAGAAAGGAGGAGCAGGGATGGGATTGATTGTCGGTTTGGTATTTCTGGGCGTGTTCACGATCATTGCGCTTCCCTTGATCGGAAGCGCTCTGTCACCCTCCCGCAACTCGCGGCAAGCGGTGGCCACGCTGGACTCGGCGCTCAATTTGGAGACCCGGCAGACGCTGCAGGCACAGGACCTGGACATGCGCAAGAACGAGGTGCTCAGCAGCATCCCCTGGCTGAACAAAAGGCTGCTCCAAATGGAGGTGACGCCTTATTTGCGGAGGACGCTGGCCCAAGCCGACTTGAATTGGAGCGCGGGCCGTCTGCTACTGATGACCGTGGCCGCCATTTTTGTTCCGGCATATGCTGTTTACCTCTACTTCCAAAACCCTTATTTGTCGCTCGGGGCGGGGGTGGTGTTGGGCGGCGTGCCGTTCGGGTTTGTGCTGTTTAAGCGCAGCAGGCGCTTGAGCCTGTTCGAAAAGGGTTTGCCGGAGGCGCTGGATCTGATGGTAAGCGGACTGCGCGCCGGACACAGTCTGCTTGCGGCCATGGCTCTGGTGGCGCGCGAGTGCGCCGATCCGGTAGGCAGCGAGTTCAAGCTGTGTTTCGAAGAGCAGAACTATGGGCTGGATATGAAGCCGCGCCCTGGACAACCTGATTGTTCGGGTGCCGTTGCAGGACCTGAAGATTACGGCCACCGCCATCATGATTCAAAAGGAGAGCGGAGGCAACCTGGCCGAAGTGCTCGACAAGACCTCGCATGTCATCCGGGAGCGCTTCCGGCTGAAGCGCCAGATCCAGGTGCACACAGCGCAAGGACGGCTGACGGGATGGATCCTTACCTTGCTGCCGGTGGTGCTGGGCATAGCCATCTACTTCGTCGACCCGGCAATGATCAGCATTCTGTGGCATCGCGACATCGGCATCAAGCTGCTGTGGGGCGCGGCGGGCATGACGGCGCTGGGCGGGTTTGTGATTAACCGGATCGTCAACATCGACGTATAAAGGGGACGTATGGGAGTTGCCTTTGTCACATTTTTGGCCGTCTTCCTGCTCATCGCCAGCGGGGGGCTGTTGCTGTTCTATCGCGAAGTGATGCTAAAGCGGATCAGCGAAGCGATCACCCCGCATCCCAAGCAGAAAAGCCTTAACTCGGTGATAGAGCGGACCAAATTCTCGGTCGGCCAGGTGGTAGAGCGCTTCGACAAAATCATGCCGAAGAGCGAGAAGGAAGTCTCGATCGTGCTGCAGCGCCTGCAGCGCGCGGGCTATCGCGACGCGCAGTCGGTGAAGTTCTTTTATGGCTGCAAGGTGGTGACGCCTTTGCTGCTGTGCGCGGTGGCGTACCTGAGCGGAGCGTCGAGCCTGGGCCCGTTTTTTGTATATCTGGTGGCGCTGGGCGGAGGGTTTCTGTTGCCGGACTTCTGGCTGGGGAAGAAGATCGAGAAGCGGCAAAAGAGGATTACCCGCGGGTTGCCCGATGTGCTGGATCTGCTGGTGATTTGCATGGAAGCGGGCCTGAGCCTGGACCAAGCCACGGCGCGTTCCGCGGCGGAGTTGGGCAAGTCGACGCCGGAACTGTGCGACGAGTTGACCGTCGTGGTGCTGGAACAGCGCGCTGGACGGGCGCGCTCAGAGGCCTGGAAGAAGATGGCCGACCGCACCGGCGTGGAAAGTTTGCGCAACCTGGTTGCCATGCTGGTGCAGACGGAACAATTTGGAACGAGCATAGCCAAGATGCTTCGCGTTCACGCCGACACGCTGCGTACGCAGCGCGTACAGGCGGTGGAGGAGATGGCGGCGAAGACATCGGTAAAGTTGGTATTTCCCCTTGTGTTCTTTATCTTCCCAGCGTTATTTCTGGTTACACTGGGACCAGCCGCGATCGTGATGTTTGAGCAGTTTGACAAGATGACCGGACATTGAGGTAGGAAGGGGAAATAGACAATGGATCAGCCCACGCTTATCAGGGTTGTTGCTGGGGTATTGGCAGTCATTATCTTGGTGATTTTGATTCAGCGCCGCCGCTCGAATGTGAAGTAATAGCGACGTCGAGCAAGACTCCGGGACGCCTTGAGACAGTATGGCGCCGCGGACGGGTTAAAACATTCCGTTGCCTGGGGGACGTGCTGCGCACACGGAAAATGCCTCAGCGGCCTACCCAGGCGGCGAAAGGGATGTGTTGTACCTTTTTGCGCCTTGGCGCACGCAGAAAGAAGGACCGGTGGGTATGGGAGCAGCGGAAAAAATCGAATGGGAAGCCGGAGGGCGGACAGCAAGCGGAGCCGCAGCGTCTGCGTTTCAAGTGGAAGCAAACGTGGGTTCAGGCGCTCATTGCGCCTATAACCAAACCCGGGAGTGCTTTCTCGGCCTGGAGGTGAAGGCTGTTGACCTTGCCGCTGTGCGCATTGGCGAAATGCTGTTGGAGCGGCCGCTGAAGTCGGGCGAAGGCTTGTGGATGAAGCCGTTCCGGGGGATTCCGGCGATAGAGATGCCCGCGCCGCTGGATTTGGTCTATCTGGACGAGAATCGCCGGGTGATCGATGCGGTCGAATCGTTTCCCACGTTTCAGGTCAGCTCGTTCAGTCCGCAACCTGAAAGCGTGCTGGCGCTGCCGGCGCACTCGATTTATTCCTCGCAGACCCAGACGGGCGATCAGTTGGTGCTATGCATAGCCGAGGAGATGGAGCAGCAATTGGAGCGGCTGAGCGGTTCGCGCGGCGAGGCTGCGGCAGCCACTGTCAAACCGCAACCACCATCTACCCCAGCGGAAGAAACTCCGACGGTGGCGGGCGTGGTGTTGCTGCGCGAAAAGCCGCTGTGGAGCGGCGGCCCCGGGCTGCTGGAGCTGGAAAACCGCACCGGGCAGGAGAAGACAGCCGGGCAAGAAGTCTACGAGATGGATCTGGCTTCGCCGAGCAAGAGGAACATCAAGCGACCGCGCAACTGGCTGGAGCGGTGGTGGACACCCGACCCGCGCAGGGCGCCGCGGTCGCAGGCGCCGGGGCTGGCTGCGTATTTCTGGAACGGCGCCACGCCTGCCGCGCACGCAGTTCGCGATATCAGCTCGACTGGGCTCTACCTGATTACCGAGGAACGCTGGTATCCGGGAACCCTGGTTTTGATGAGCTTGCAGCGGACCGACTGTGGAGAGGAAGCGGCGGAGCGCACCATTGCCGTGCAGTCGCGGGCAGTGCGATGGGGTCCCGACGGGGTAGGGCTGCGGTTTATTCTCTCCGACGGCAAGGACAAGAGCCGCGGGGACAAGACAATTCTCGACGCGGCCGACAGGAAGGAATTCGAGCGTTTTCTGGAGCAGTTGAAGATTAGCAAGTGACGGGCGCTAGTACTGCAGTTGTAAGTGCTTCCCGGGCCACGAAATTTCGATTTACAACTCGAGTACCAGTTCGCTCGCCACACTTGGTTGAATGGTAGCCCTTGCGGGAACGCAAGAGAAGATAGCCCGAAGGGAACAGTTGCTTAATTTGCGGGTAACCGCTGACTGTGACCAATACTCGTTCCAACTCAATTACTTATTTGCCATGCACTTATCCAACTGTGGGATTGCTGCTCGTGGTACTATTCAGCGAACATAGCAATGGAGTGGATTGAATACTCTTCACACCACCCGAGGAAGACCGGAGCGGCCGGGCCCCGAAAGCAGTAAAGGACGCACCGGGAGGTCAGGACGATGAGAATTGGTTCCTGCCTGCGCAGGATGGCCATGCTGATCATTCGCGGGGATAAAGACCGCCGGCGGTTCAAAGGCGAGGAGGGCGCAGCTCTGCTCGAGATCGCCATCACGCTGCCGTTGATGCTGGTAATCGTGACCGGGGCGATTTCGTTTTCGCTGGCGTTTTACAATTTGCAGGAGCTCGAGAACGCGGTCAACACTGCCGCACAGGGGCTTCAAGGTGCGCGGGCTTTATCGATCGCCGATCCCTGCGTGCAGGTGGCTTCGCAGGTTGAGGCAGCGCTTCCTGGATGGACAGCGTCAAACTTGACCTTCACGGTGACCATTAACAACCACTCCGCCTCGTCCGCGACCTACGGTCCGACCGCGGGGAGCCTGTCCTGCGCCGGGGCGTATTACGATGGGGCGGCGCCGGAGATTGCAGGCGATGCCCAGACGATCACGGTCTCATACAGCTACTCATGGTTCACGCTATTCACATGGAAGCCTTTTGGGAATTCACGTCCGTCGAGCGCTCTTACTGCTACGGAAACGGTGGTGGCCGATTGACGAGAGGGAATCTGGTACCTGAAGCGGTTGAGTATCGATGCCCCGGTGCCCAGGGGACGAGTGCGGACGAACGGCGGGATTGAGAGTGGATTCGGCCGGGAGGTACAGAGATGAAGCTTGAATTGGGCCTGCGAAGACTGGCCAATCGGCTTGTTCGCGCCGCCAGGCGGGCATTTCGCCGGCGCGGCGAAGAAGGCGCAACACTGGTTGAGTTTGCCGTAACGCTGCCGATCCTGGTGGCAATCCTGACCGGGGCGTGCTCGGTGGCGATGGGTATGTACAGCTTGCAACGACTGGCGAATGCGACCTCGAACGCGGTGCAGACGGTTGCCGACGGACAGGGTCTTGCCTTGGGGACACCCAACGACAGCGACCCTTGCGCGTTAGCCGCGTCAACGGTTACGACCGCGCTGCGGGGCTGGACAACGGCGAATTTCAGCTATTCAATGACAATTACCTATGTCCCAACCGGGACAACGACCGCCACCACCGCAACCTACACAGCTGCCGAAGGGGTTACGTTTAGCTGTGCAGACGGCTCGGGCGAGCTTCAACAGGATTATCCCGTCGAGCTGACAGTTACCTATGCGTACTCATGGTTGCCAATCCTGAACTTCAAACCGGCAACAATCAACCTGACATCGGCGCAGGGTGCGTCGGCCAATTAAGAGAAAGGAGTGTCGAATGAAACGGTTAAGAACTCGATTCAAGCGGAGGTTTCTGCGGGATCAGAGCGGCCAGTCAGCAGTTGTGATTGTGGTGGCTCTGTTCGCGGTAATGGCGCTCAGCGCGGCCGGAGTTGAGACCGGGCACGTCTATTACGCGTACCGGCTCCTTCAGGCGTCGACAAACGAAGCCGCACTGGCGGCGGGACAGGCTATGCCCAACATCGGCACGTCAAGCGACAGCAAAACGTCGGGCACGGCATGGGGCAATCTGAATGCCTACAGCTCGATCTCGGGCGCATACAACGTCACAAACATGCTTTCGAACGACACGCTTAGCACCGTGTCGTTCTTTAACTCATCCACGGCCACGAGCTTGAATGTTTTCCCCGAAGAGAATACCAACTCCTCGGGGAGCGTCTGCACGGGAAGCACCAGCGCATCGTGGTGCAACGCGGTAAAGGTTACACAGACGGCCAAGGTGAATTTGTGGTTCGGAGGGCTGGTGGGCATGCGCAGCATGACCCTTTCGGCGACGGCGGAGGCTGCAATGGCAGGAGGCCACCCACCGTATAACATTGCGGTTGTCATTGACACTACGTCGTCAATGAACGGCAACGCCTTGGCGAACGACGATTGCCCGTCGGGCAGCGAAATCTCGTGCGCGGTTTACGGGTTCAAGCAAATGCTGTTAGAGATGTATCCCTGCTTGAGCACGGGAAGCTGCACCTCGAGCAGCGAGGAGGCCGACGGCATCGCATTATTTGTGTTTCCCGCTATAGGGAACACAGCCGCAAACATAAACAAAGACACCGTGTGCGATACGTCGAATCCCAGTATCGATCCATACACGTTTCCCGTGGTGACGACGGGCAGCGGCCAGAATCTGGTTTTGCCCAGCTCAGGCACGATCGCAGCCACCTACGAGGTGTCGGGCGAGGGTTCGTATGGCTTCGACACGTACTACAAATCGAGCGACGCCGCGACGGCTCTCAACGGCACGGATCCGGTCGCGGTAGCGTCCGGCGGGGGTACAGCGACCGGTCACGGAAGCTGCGCAGGCCTGCAGGCGCCCGGCGGCGAGGGCACGTACTACGCGCAGGTGATCAAAGCAGCGCAGACAGCACTGCTGAATCAACAAAGCTACATGATGACGACTTACAGTCAGCCCACGCAAAACGTGATGATCATCCTGAGCGATGGCAACGCGACTGCCTGCAATTCGCAGGCGAATACGTCGGGCGGAGCTAATGGGAATACCTGCAGCGACAGCCAGATTGTCGCGGAGAATTGCCCGCAGGTTAACTCGGCGATTGTCAGTGGTCACACGGTCGTCACCTGCGGTTCCACCACTATCTCTCAGAACGGCGGTTCCGCTACCCTCAATTGCCCGGCCGGCGGTTGTAGTGGCACTCCGCTGAACGGAACGGGGAACACGACGACGAACCCGGAGAGCGGCACGGGTACCAGCCCTACCTGCCACGGCTACACTTGCGCCGCGTATCCCTCGGCGCTGGGCGAATGCGGGCAGGCGGTGTATGAGGCGCAGTTGGCGACTGCCGCGGGAACGGCGGTCTACACTGTTGCAATGGGCTCGCCGACCTCGGCGGGCTCGGGCAACTGCGGGACGGACCAGCCGACGGGTTCCTACACGCTGACTGGCCTTACGAAGGGCGCGACCACATGGCCAAGCGGCGCGGGCAACGGCGGCCAGGCGGGCGTGACCGGGGGGTCGCCGTGCAACGCGATCTCCGCAATGGCCTCGGGCGCCAGTTATTTTTATTCCGACGACCAGGGCGGATGCAAATCGACGGTGAACGGGACATTCGAATCGATGGCCAGCATCTTCTCCGACGTGAGCAAGCACTTCCAGACATCGCGGTTGATGCCGGCGGGGGCGCCATAGGACCGGGTTGACGACGCAGCCGCCGACAAGCGGGGGGCACAGGCGCACAGCCTGTGCCCCTTTTCTTTGGTGCGCGTCCTTTCTCTTCTTTTGCGCGATACGGCCGATATGTGTTCCGTAGGCTCGTTTACGGAAATGGACAGGGTTTCCAGCTGCATGGGGGGAAACCATCCCGCAGGGCCACGTTGTTGATGTTGACTTTGCGGCACGACGTAACTTGTGATGGAAATAAGCGCAGCAGGGGCTGAAGCCCAACTCATTTTGTTGGCCTTATCGGCACGAGTAAACTCGTGCCCTTTTACAGAGCTCCGAAATTGGGTTTTTCATCAGCGTGTGAAGTCGAGTTCTGCCACGAAGCGCCTCCTCCGGGATGCTTTTTGCGTCGCCCCTCGGGGGCTGAGGGATTGTTTTGCGTCATTTCCCAGGATTTCATCCTGGGCTAGTTTCGCGGCACCCCTCCGGGATGCTTTTTGCGGAGCGAACCGCCGTTCTGCGAGTTCTCACGCGGAACGACGGGGGGTTTGCGCGGTTTCATGAATGTGCCTTTCGCGGCTTCCCACCCTTGCGCAAGGAAAAGGCCCAAGGACGGGGCATGGGGGCGGGGCGCGCGGGTCTGGAGACCGGCGCTGCTTTTTGTTGGGAGGCCGGAGTTACGGTCTCTTGCGGCGTTACTTATGTCACTGGACTTAGCACGAAAGTGTGATGGCCGGTAGTTTGATTGGGGCCGATCATTAAATCACCAATTCCCCGCGAGGTTACGGGACTGCCAGGGAAGGCTTTGGCAGCCGGCATGGTCGTACCCCGGTTTCAAAGAAAAGGCCGCGCCGAGGAGAGGAACGATGAAGATCTTAGACGTCCTGACCGGCCAGGTGCCATCGCTTGCCCGGAGCTTGAAAGGCAGCGCGAAGGCGCGGAAGATTTGCGCGTTCGCACGCAGCAGACGGGTATGGGACGAGCACGGGAACATGCTGGTCGAGATCGCGCTCTCGCTGCCGCTGCTGCTGCTCATGTTCACGGGCATCTTCGATTTCGGGATCGCTTACAACAATCAACTTACGCTCATACAGGCTGTGGGAGCAGGCGGCGAGTATCTGCAGCAAATCAGGACCAGCAGTACGAATCCCTGTGCAGATACGCTTACGGCCATCGAGAACGCGGCGCCGGCGCTGACTCCAGGCAACATTTCTCTCGCACTCAATCTGAACGGAACGAAAGAGCCGTCATCCGGAACGCCAACGACGAGTCTTTCGTGCTCCGGTGCTCAGCAGTACCTGACGGCGCAAACGCCAGTGACGGTCACGGCCACTTACCCCTGTTCGCTTCCGCTGGTTTTCACCAGGGGCGTGACGTGGACATCCACCTGCTCGCTTTCCGCTACGGTGACTGAGTACGAGTACTAACGCAACGGACATGGAGGAGAATTCCATGAAGAAAATCAATGGTTCATTCGTCAGACGGCTGCTCGGCGAGCAGCATGGACAGGCGCTGCTCTGGTCGGCCGCAGGAATCACAGCGATCCTGGGAATTGGCGGGCTGCTAATCGACGTAGGCCGCGCCTATGTGGTGCGCGGCGAACTCCAGAATTACGCGAACGCCGCGGCGCTGGCGGCGGCCGGAGACGTGTACAACACCTCGAGCACCAACGACGCAAGCGCAATTGCAACCCAATACGGCACTGGCAGCACCGACGAGAACTACAACTCCAGCCTGGGAGCCATAACTCCGACGATCACGCCAACGTGCCTCAACTTGCTTTTGCCAAGCGGGAGTTCGTGTGGCAGCGGTTCCCCCGCCAACGCCGTGCGGGTGACGGAAACAGTGACTTTGAACACCTTTTTCATGAGGGTGATGGGCTTCAAGACAATCAATGTGTCGGCAACAGCGACCGCGTCGATGCAGGGCATGGCGCAGCCGTGGAATGTGGCCATCATTCTCGACGATACCGGATCGATGTTAACATCCGATACCAACTGCGTCGTTGGCGGTAAAACCCTCACCGAGTTCGGGTGCGCTACCGAAGGCATTCAGGCCATGCTGGCGAGTACGGACCCGTGCCCTGCTGGCTCGACGAGCTGCAGCAGCAGCAGCGCTACCACCAATTTCCGCGTGGCGCTGTTCATGTTCCCCGGCGTTTCTTATAACAATACGACGGGGGGCGCGTCGTTATCGTACCTTACCAATTGCGGCGGCACATACACGACGCCGAGTTTCATGCTCTACACCTTGCCGCCCACCGGAGCGACCTCGTACGCGCCGATTACGTATACGCTGACAGCTTCTCCGCATACGCCCTTCACTGCGACCTACGAGGTCACCTACGGCGCCAGCGATGCCGATGCCAACGGCTTCGTGAGCGACTATTACAGTCCGGGCTCTTCCAACGGCCTGAACTCCAGCGCCTCGATTGTCCAGGCCATCACCGGCTGCATGGTGCCTGAGCCTACGAACTGGAACTCGGGAAACAAGAATGCGCCGCCGGTGATGCAGGCCGCTTCGACAGGCGGCGTGACCTACTTCGCAGCCACAATCTATGCCGCCCAGGCGGCGCTCACCGCCGAGAAGACAGCGTATCCTAAATCGAAGAACGCGATCATCATGCTCACTGACGGCCAGGCGCAGCTTTCCGCCAGTACGGGTAATTTTCCCACAGCCTATACCGCGAGTCCGAGCACTTCCGGGCTGAACACCCTGACCAGCGGCGGGACCTATCCATCCGGCGTCGATGAGTGCCAGCAGGCGATCGCTGCGGCCGAGGCCGCGACGAACGCAGGGACGACGGTGTTCGGGGTCGCGTATGGCGCTGAGCAAAGCGGTTGCGGATCTGCTGAAAACAACTTCACCGCCGACACCACGCTTCTCCTCACCACGGGGCTGAATGCGTCCTTCTCACCGATTTCGAAACTCACGCCCTGCGTGGCGATGGAGAATATAGCATCGTCGTTGAGCGACTTCTACTCTGATTACAACCAAAGCGGATCGGGCAGCACATGCGAGGACGCCTCGCACAGCGTGGTCAGCCTGCAGGACATCTTGCTGGCCATTGCGGGCACGTTCACCAAGCCGCGATTGCTCCCCAACAGCGCGAAATAGACATCTGAGGGGAGAAGCGTCATTATCCGGCGGGCTCGCCATTAGCGCCACAACGAACTAACCAAACGCAAAACGGTCGAAGGGCGTGGACACGAGGTCCACGCCCTTCTTTTGGTGCGGCGCCTACGGGGCGCCGGTCAAAACACGATGTCCGGTCTAGGGCTCGACGTCCGGCTCGGGCCTCGATGTCCGACTCAGGCTTCGATCTTCGGCTCAGTCTTCGATGTCCGGAACGATGAGCAGTATTTCGACGCGAAGGGGCTGGCCATCTCGCATGGCGGGCCTGAATTGCCATTTCTGGAGCGCGTCGAGCACGAACTGCGCCTGGGGAAAGGCCGGCGGAAATTTGATGCCTAGGCTCTGGAAGCGTCCGGACAGGTCGATAAAGCCGTGGACCATGAGGGCATCGGCGTTGATCGAACCGGGCTCGAGATTGGGGCGCACGATGTCATAGGGCCAGGGAGCATCGAGGCGGGCGACGGCACCGGCGGCCGAGGCATCGGCGTCGCGCGGAAGCGAGAACTGCAGGATCCAGCTCTTGGCCAGCCCAACATGCAGATAAGCGGTGTAGACAATCCTGCCTTTCCACACGTCGGCGATCTCGGGATATCGCTCGTCAAGCGCATTCCCCACGACCACGGCGCTGAAACGGCCATCCTTGGGTAGCGCGATGCGGAGGACTGTCATCTGGCCGGACAAATCCGAAGGCAAATCCGCTGCCGGGGCGGGAGCGGAGGTTTCCGGTTTGGAGCCGGTTCCGGCGGAGCCCGCAGCGGAACCGGCACCGGGGCCGGCAACACCGGAACCAGGACCGGAGGCATTCGATTTGACGGAGGCAATGGCGGAGCCAGGGCCGTTCAAATTAGCGGAGGCCGGGCCAGAGCCGTTCGCATTAGCGGACGCCGGACCAGCGCCGGTTTGGCCGGATTTTGCTGTAGCATTGCCGCTGCCCTGCGGCGAAGAATCCTGCAGTTGGCCTGGCGTGAAGTCACCCTGCTCTTTGGATGCCTTAGCCTCGTTGGCCGGCGGCAGCATGGTGGTTCCATCTTTCATGCGCAGGTCGGAAAGAGAGAGAACTGTAGCCGGAGTGGGCTGTGCCGCTTTCTGCGTGGCGGAGACGGGAGGCGCCTGCACAGGCTGCGGGTCGTGGATGGCGACAGGAGAAGTGGTGCTTGCGAGAACCATGTTGCGGGGCGAGGGATGGTCACTGGGTGCGATATTGACGTCGGCCAGATTCACTTCCTGGGTGGGCACATCGATCGTTGGCTTGACATCGGCGGCGGCCGGCTTCTGAGGCATTGGCGGAACGATGCTTTTGACCGGTGTCTTGCTCGGTGTCCAGATTACGATCTTCGGCAGAGGGATCTCCTCATTGAGCGTGACCTGATCAGGGAGGTCGGGCTGGATGAGGGTTTGCGGCCCCGGCTTGATTTGCGGCATTTGGGGGAGAACCGGCTGAGGGGCGGGCGAGGGCCTGCCGCCGGATGCGGACTTGGAGGCGGTCGCGTGCGAGCCGGGGTATGTGGCGCCGAGTTTGGAAACCTGCTTCGGCGGGTCGGGCATGAGCAGATCGAGAGTGCGGGCCGTGTAGCGCGCCGTGTTCACTGTGGTGATTGGCCTGTAAGCGAAAGCGAACCAGATGATGGAGATCACGACGCTGTGAACGAAGATCGATACCACGAAAGATGTAGGACGCGGGCCAGCGTCGAACCCGTAGGTGAAAAGTGTACCGGCGGAGGAAGGCATCTGCGGTGGTGGAATCTCTTCCTGCGGCACGCCAAGAATGAGCGCCAAAGCACGGGGCATTTGCGCGGAGGAGTCATCTTCGGGGCGAGCCGACACCGGCGCACGCGGCCTGCCAAAGGCTTTAGCGAGTAGGTGCAATTTGAACTCCTGACTTCTGGACTAACGGTACTCTGCCTCAGCAGCTGAGCGCCAGAAACGAAGGTAACTTGAAGCTGGGTTATTTCCTTCCGGGGAATCTTGTGTGCCTGCTTGCAGCATTTTTTTCATTCAGACGCTTGACTTATATATACCCTGATACTTTAGTATAAGTAAACGAAATTTTCCTCGCCTCTCTTGACAATCTTGGAGTAAACTGAGACCGCACTGCCCGCTGAGCTAAATGGAGTTTTATTGGCAAGGGTCGAGGTGTATTGTTTCAAAAAAACTTGCCACACACGGCGAGCGAGGCCAATGTAGAAAGGCGGAGTTGGCGCGCGCGCCGGCTCCAAAGGGCTTGGGATGAATCGAAGACTGCTTACAATTCTCCTCATCGCATTTGTGATAGCCGGTATCTGTGCCTGGATGGTCTATCGCATCGTGGGCGTGCGCCTGACGGCGGCAAAGCCCGTGGCAACCACGAACGTGGTTGCGGCAGCCAAGAACATTCCATTGGGAGCGGTGCTGACAACCGCCGACCTGACCACAATGACGATTGCCGGCACGCCGCCCAAGGGCGCAATTACAAAACCGGAAGACGCAATTGGCCGGGGCGTGGTGGCGGACATTTATCAGGGCGAGCCGATCCTGGCAAGCCGGCTGTCTGGCCCAGGGGCTGGCGGGGGATTGGCGCCCACGATCCCGCAGGGCATGAGAGCGTGCGCGATCAGGGTGGATGAAGTGGTGGGCGTGGCGGGCTTTGTCATACCCGGCATGCGCGTGGACGTGATGGCTTCGGGTAACCCGCCAGGCGGCATGGGCCCTGCCGATGGCCCGGAGACGGAGACCATCCTCCAGAACATTCAAGTTCTGTCTGCCGGCACCGACATTCAGAAAGACAACGAGGGCAAGCCGGTGCAGGTGCAGGTTGTGAACCTGCTGGTTACGCCCGAGCAGGCCGAGACGCTGAGCCTGGCGGCTACCAATCTGAGGCTGCAACTGGTGCTGCGCAACCCGCTGGACACCGAGGTCTCTAAGGTTGCGCCCACGGCGATGCGCAACCTGTTTGCGGGTCAGGCTCCCAGCACGGCGCCAGCGAAGGTGGTTGCCAAAGCCCCTCGCAAGGCCGCTTCGCCGACCTATACCGTCATCGTCAGCAACGGTCCTAAAACCACGGAATCAAAGTTCGAATCAGCCGGGGGACAGCAGTGAAAGGCAAGAACTGGAACGTTATCGCAGTTTTGAGTGCGTTGTCCTTGGTAATGTGTGCCGGGCAGTTGATGCAAGGGCAAGGCGCGCCGTCTTCACCACAATCCAATGGAACAAGGTTTGAAGACTCCACCAACGAACTTTCGGTGGCGGTCGGCAAAGCTGTGCTGGTGGACTGCGCGCAACCGATTCAGCGCGTAGCCGTGGGGCAAGCCGACATTGCGGAAGCCACGGCCATCAGTCCTACAGAAATCATGGTCAACGGGAAGGCCCAGGGTGAGACCAGCCTCATCATATGGGACATCCACGGCGGACGCCAGTTCTTTACCGTGACGGTAAAGGCGAGCGGCGCGGCAGCGGTGGACAGTCTGGATATTGTGCGGCGCGAATTGAAGATGGAGCTGCCGGGGCAGGATGTGAAGGTGAGCTACGGCAATGGCAGCATCTTTATGCGCGGCACGGTCAAGGATCTGACCAGCTCGACGCGCGCGGTTGAAATTGCGTCGACCGCGGGGAAAGTGGTGAACCTGCTGAATGTGGAAGTGCCCGAGGCACAACCGCAGATCCTTCTCAAGGTGCGCTTCGAAAGCGTGGATCGAAGCAAAGCCATGACGCTTGGCATCAACCTGTTCGACCTTGGCCTGGGAAATACAGTTGGCGGAATTACCACCGGCGAGTTCGGTTCGCCGACGATCCAGGGAAGCAGCAGCAGCGGCTCGTCGAGTCAGGGAGGGTTTTCAGGCTCTGGTGGCACTGCGTCGTTTTCCAGCGGGAATGAGCTGAACTTTCTTGCCTTCTTCCCCGGCTTGGGCGCTGGCGCCGACATCCAGGCCCTAGAGATCAAGGGAATCGCGGACGTTCTTGCGCAACCGAATGTGATGGCAATCAACGGCAAGGAGGCGAGCTTCCTGGCCGGCGGAGAGTTCCCCTATCCAGTGGTGTCGGGTACGTCGGGGGGCACAGCCGCTGTGAGCATCGAGTTCAAGGAATACGGTATCCGCCTCAACTTTATTCCCACCATCACGCCGCGCGGAACCATCCATCTTCAAGTGGCGCCCGAAGTGAGCTCACTGGACTACACCAACGAAGTGGCAATCTCCGGATTCGAAGTGCCGGGGCTAACCGAACGCAGAGTGAATACCGAGGTGGATCTGAAGGATGGCGAAAGCTTCCTGATCGGCGGACTGCTCGACAAAAACATCACCGACTCCTTCCAGAAGATCCCCTTCCTGGGCGACATTCCCATCCTCGGCAAGTTCTTCCAGTCCGAATCGAAGACGAAGAACGATACGGAGCTGATTGTGATTGTTACGCCGGAAATCATTGCGCCGTATCATGTGGGCGAAGCTTTGCCGGATCTGAAGTGGCCGGATAAATTCATGCCTCCCAATTCGAATATGCCGATGAATCAACCGGACGCAAAGACGGCTGAGAACACGCTGCCGCCTTCTGCACCGGCGCTTCCGATTGAGAAGCTGCTTGACAGCATGAAGCCTGAGAAGCCGCTGGTCATCGAGAGCGGTTCGGGCGGATTCGGCAACTCGTCAGGGCAGATCAATAGCCCGACCGCTGGCGCTGGTGCGTCAACATCCACGACAACCCCGTAGAGCTTGCAGCCGCGGGCACGCACGATGCATTGAGGAATCAAGGCAGGCGAATGAATCGGCTCGAAAAGATTGCGAAGAGCCTGCGGGAATTCTTTGCGCCGCGCCCGCCGGCTGCCGCGGCGGGGCCTCGGCAAGCCTTGAACGTGACGCGGGGCACGGTGTTGTCGACGCGGCTTGAGCTTGCCGGGACGGGGCAATCGCGAAAAAAAGGATTGCTGGGGCGTGACTGCCTTTTGCCGGGCGAAGGTTTGTGGATTGTTCCCTGCGAGGCGGTGCACACGTTTTTCATGCGATTCCCCATCGACCTCGTGTATCTGGATCGCAAGCAACGCATCAGGAAATTGCGCAGCAGCGTGGGTCCATGGCGCGTGTCGGGTTGTATGACGGCGCACTCCGTGATGGAACTTCCGGCCGGCGCCATCCGCGAGACGCAGACAGAACCAGGGGACACGATCGAGATCGGTCCTGCGCCCACGTACTAGAGCATTTTCGCTTCACTTGTTGACATTGCGGCATTATGCAAGGTGGCTCGCCGTGGCGAGCCACTCGGCGCCCCGGTTTCTCGAAAGAGCAAAAGCGAAAATGCTCTGATATGGAGTGACCCTGTCAACTCCGGCACACCTGTGGGGTTGCTTTTGTTGTTGTCGTTGCTTTTGCCTTTCTTCGAGAACACGGCCAGCCGCAGTCGGGGCAGGTTTGAGCGACGATTGATCAGTCTGATATTCGCGGGTCGAAACCGCATAATCGTGATCCGTCGGGAGCTGCCTCTGACTAAAGTCGCGAGTCCGGCTGGGCCTGTCGCATAGAGCATACGAGGATTCTCCTTCGTGCTTGCTCCGGCTGCGGCTGGCCCTGTTCTCGAATTGGGCGATGCTGTTCATGGGTCAGGTTTTTGCTTTTTCATTCTTTGGAAAGTTTTTGCTTTTGCCTTTGCCTTTGCCCTTCCTCAGGCCGCCATCGGCAGCTTGCCGGCAGCTTCCGCCTTGACCCCGATGGCCCAGATAAAGCCCAGCAGTTCGCGCCCCACCGCGGTAATGATTTTTCTCTGATCCTTGCCTGCCGCAGCCAGCTTGCAGTAGCGCTTGTGCAGCCGATGTTGCGCCTTCCAGGCAATCTCCTTGATCTCTTCCGCCACGCCATCTTGCCGCTTGCGCAACGCCGGCCCGACACCTGGTCGCAGTCGATAGCTCCAAGCCGCTTCGACGGCGATTCGTCGCAGATGCGCGTTGCCTGTCTTGGTGATGCTCCCGCGTCTGGTTCGCTGGCCGCTGGAGTCCTCGGTGGGAATCGTGCCGCTGTAAGCCATTAACTGCCGAGCGCCTTCAAAGCGCGAGATATTACCCAACTCCGCCGCAATGGTCACCGCCGAGATTTGCGCTACGCCACGCAATGCCTGCAAGCCCTTGACCACTTCCTGCAACTGGGGCGAAGCCAGCTTGACCGCCTCCGTGATGGCCTGCTCCAGCCGCTTGACCCGCTCCGCCATGTGCTCGACTTCGTGAAGATAATCCAGCCGCGTCGATTCCTGGGCCACTTGCTTGAAGCGCAGCTGCCGCGCCCAGGCCATATATCCCAGCGTCCATGCCTTCATCCCGGCTGCCGGCCGCTGGCCCGAGCGCAACAAAAACTTGGTCAACCGGTGACGCGCCCGCAACTGGTCCTGCTTGGCTGCCTCCCGTGCCCGCACCAGATCGCGCAGCGCCTCGGATCCCTCGTCGGGAACCCACACTGCCGTCAGATCCCCGGAGCGGTAACTCCGGGCCAGCCGCTCGGCATCCCGCCGGTCCGTCTTCACCCGGTCGCCGACTTTCATCGGAACCAGCGTCGGCGCGATCACTTCGCAAGCTACGCCCAGCTCGGCTAACTGCCAGTAAACAACATACCCTGTCGGACCAGCTTCGTAGCAGGCTTTCAACTGCTCGACCGGCCCCAGCTTCTTGACCAGCTTGCGGATCGATTCAGCGCGATTCGCGATCGTTCCCAGGCTGCGAATCTCACCATCCGGCTCGGCAATCGCTACAGCTATCGTCTCGGCATGGACATCCAAACCCAAAAATCGTACCTTTTCCTTCATGACCGGTTCCTCTCCGCTTGTGGCTCTGAACTGTGACTCTTTCCTGAATCACAGCCTAACCCACGGTCAGCGCATTGGACCGGTCACTCCATGATGACTAAGGGCCGATCGCTTCTACTGCCCTTACCGCCATGCCGAGTGCCGCGATTCACTTCGGATCTTATTGTGACGGAGTCGCGAGAGTATCCTCCTCTGCCTTCAGTATCCTGCCGATCCTGCACAACAGCGCTCTCGCGGGCCAACTTCCCGTGACCTGATCGCAGGTGTCGAGCTCATCGGTGGTCAAGACATTGACATTCGATTGCCACAAACCATGCAAAGACGGTTCGGAGCCGGACTGCTCCGGAAACCACCAATTATGCTCTGCATGGACAACCCGCGGATGGATCCCGGTTGTTAGTTGCGCCCTCATCGTAATGGCGCCGCGAGGAGTCTCTATGGTGGCCCAGTCCCCTTCCTGAATACCAAGTGCGCAGGCGGTGTCGGGGTGGATCTGTACCATCGGATCGGGGTGCTGCTCCCGCAGCCCCATGCCGAACTGTCGATGTTCAGACTGGAATTGCGGCAGGAACCGTCCCCCATCGATCAGAATCAGCGGATACTCCGCCGCCAGCTCCGGGGTTCGCACCGGGCTTTCCGGCGGCTCCTCGTAGTAGGGCAGCGGGTCGTATCCCAGTTCCTCGAGCAGATTGGAGTACAGCTCGAACTTGCCGCTCCGCGTCGCAAACCCCGTGGTTTTTCCGGTTCGCGGGTTGATCTTGTCGTAGGTCCAGGGCTCAGCGCTGGCAATAACGTACTTCTTTGTTGCCGCTTCCTCGAAGGTAATGCCCAGGGGTTGCAGGCGAAAGTTATAGAACTCCTCGTCGGTCTTCCAGGGGAAGTACTCGCCGAAACCCAGGCGAATAGCCAACTCGCGGAAGAAATAATAATCGGACTTGCGCTCGCCCAGGGGCGCGATGGCGCGCTGCCCCGCGACAAATACGGAGGTGAAGTCCTCCATGGTGGACAACGTTCCTCGTTCCAGCTTGCTGGCCGCGGGCAGCACATAATCCGCCAGCATGGCGGTCGGCGTCATGAAATGTTCGAGAACTACATGGAGGTCCAGGTTGGGACTCTTCAAGGCCTTATAGACCAGCTTGGTATTGGCCGCATTGAGCAGGGGATTGCTGCCCCAGGTGATCACCGCTTTGGTCGGATACGGGACACCATCGACGATACTTCGCCAGATAGCGGGTTCGGGAGCGGAAAAATTATGGCCGCTCATTGCAATGGGCACGCCGTAGGTTTGCTCGTAGAGCGGATTCATGAGTTCGTAAGCGGGCCAGGTCATTAACTTGAAACGGTCGCTGCCGAGCTGCTTGGCGCGCTGCTCGGGGGAGCAAAGCCCCGCCATTTGCAGCATGGAGTCGCGCATCGCCATGACGCCGTTGACCACTGGTCCGGGACCTTCCGGCGCCATCCCGGCGGCTTCCCCCTTCATATTTCCGGTGATGGCGTGCAAACAGAGCTTCGCCTGTTCTACCCGTATAGCGTTCAGGCCAAACTGATCGGGGGCCAGCCCGGTATTGATGCAGGCCGGTTTGTTGCTGGCATACGCAACGGCGGATTCGACGATTTGCTCCGCCGGTATCCAGGTAATCCCGGCGACCCGTTCCGGGGTATACTCCGCGGCGCGGTGCTTGAGCTGCTCGAAGCCGTAGGTCCATTGCTCGACAAATTCGCAATCGTAGAGGCCGCGCTGAATGATCACGTTGATCCAAGCCATTAGCAGGGCAGTGTCGGTGCCTGGGCGGATCTGCAGCCAGATGTCAGCCATCCTGGCCATTTCCGTTTGCCGCGGATCGATCACGATCAGCTTGGCCTCGGGCTTTTGGGTGCGCCATCTCTGCATGGGACGGCGGCGCACTGGGTTCGAGTCAGTATAGTCGCGGCCCAACATTACCAGGCAGTTGAGCTGCTTGATGGGAGGCGCCAGGGTGCAGGGGATATTCGCTCCCGCCAGGGCGAGGGCCAGCGCGACCTTGTTGCAGGCGCATCCCGTGCCGGGCGCGCCCACGTTGGCGGGATTGCCAAACAGGTTCAAGAAGCGAGCGCGAATGGCATAGAAGTCGCTGCGATAGGTCCCTTCGATGGTGGACAGGCTCTCTGCCCCATACTGGGCCTTGATCGTCTGCAATTTCGCGGCAATCTCGTCCAGCGCCTGTTCCCAAGAGATAGTCTCCCATTGGTTCGCCCCGCGCGCTCCCTTACGTTTCAGCGGATGCATGAGCTGATCGGGATGGTCCAGCCACTGCCGGAAATGCGGCGACCGCTCCCCGCAAATCGAGCCGCGATTGTAAGGAAAATCCGGGTTTCCCTTGATGCTCAGGATCTTGTTGTCCTTCACACGCACCAGCAAGCCACAATTGCAGTGGCAGCCCGGGGATGGCCAGCAGACAGTCTTCCTGATCTCTACTCCCAGCTCCTCGTCCACCTGGTCCATAGTCTCTTCTTCCGGGATTTCAATTTTGGCATCCGATTTTCATATGAGTCTACTCTCAATCAATTCACTTGTGCCGGATTTCTTGAAATTCTCCATCCCAAGCTCCTCAGGGTGTCCAGGAATCAAAATGGAAATGCAAGCTAAGAGATTCTCAGGCCGTTACTCTGCCGATCGGCGCATCTTCCGCTGGTTCGGGCTTCTCTGGTAGCGCCGGTCCATGCGCGCGCCGCACATACACCCACAAATAGAAAATGGCCATTGTGAGCAGGATGAGCGGGGCTGGAAAAATCTGCACGGCAATTAGCATTTGCGCCCTTAGCTGAGTGGTGGACAAACCAAGGTGGTTGATGACGCCAAGGATGATTCCCCAAGTAAGATCTCCGGTTAACACGAATCCCGCCGCATTGACCAGGAGTGCGATCCGCGCCACACGGCCGCGCTCTGCCCAAAGCATGGCGCAGGCGGGAACCGTAAGCAAGAGAAGAATCGCATCGCCTTGGCGATGATAGACAGGCAGCAGAGAAAGCGCCGCAATGACCGCCAGCGCGAGCCGGGCCCTGGCGGGCGAAGTGCGCGACCGGAGAGTCGCGAAGAACCATACAAGCAGCAGGAGTCCACAGATCAGATGGGCGGCGGGATTGTAGAAGTGCGGATCGTCCCTGAAGAAGCTCAGGGCGGCCTGCAGGCTTATCACCATGCCGAGACCGTGGGCGCCCGTTGAAGCGGGGCTCGGGTCGTTGATGCCGCCCGGCACCGAAAGCGACGAGATGTTGGAGTACAGTTCCTGCAGCCAGTGCGGCGAAACCTGCGCGACCCACAAAATAACCGGCAGACTGAGCGCGGCAAGGAGGGCGAGAGTCTGCAGCGCGCGCTTGCGATAGACACCGCCCGCCAACAGGAAATAAAGCCAGACCAGGCCCGTATCATGCAGCTTGAGCGCGAGGCTGACGGCAAGGCACACGATGCCGAGCGCGGCGAAGCGATTCTTGCAGAAGCACCAGGCGGCCACCAGGCAAAGGCTTATAGCGATTCCGGACGCATTGCCGTCAATCACCTGCAATTCACTGTTCGCCAGAAAAAAACAAACGAGAGCGCCAGAGACAGTTGGGGCGAAGTCTGCTCCGAGATCCCACATCAGGAACGCGGCAAGGATGAGGCCCTCAAGAATGAGCGTCATCCAAATCATGTGTGCAGGGCCATATGGCAAAAGCGCGAAGGGAACCGTAAATACAAAAGCGGTAGGCAGGTAAACAAATCGCGTTACAACTTCTCGATCCCTTGCGGTTCCCGGCGGATCCGCTCTCTCCTCTGCCCTGTAGATGCGCAGAACCTCACCCTCCTGGTAGGGGTCGCGATCATGGAGAAGGCACCGTGCGCTGAAGTAAAGCGGTTTGAAGTCAATCAGGGCAAACGGAGAGACGCTTTCCAGAGCCGTGCCCAGGAGGAGAAACACCGCGCTGCCCAGGAGCAGCAGATACAGGCCGTCCATCCGCGCTTTTCTCATGCTCATGCTTAACGGAAATCCCTACATTTTAGCAGCGGTCCGCTCGAATTGTACCGCGAGCCGGCGGCATTGCAAGACCAGAGCTGCAATTGCAGCAGAAGAATGGGACGAAACTGCGGATTCAACCGAGGTGATCGGAAGTACAATGAACGCTAGCCAGGAAGTCCCCCAAGACAGAAACTCCGGCTGAAAGGTTCTTCGTCATTGCGCACGCGGCCGAGCCCTCACTTCAAACGACGCTCAGCATTTGCGCTGGCCGCGGCCGGTCCATTAACGCTTTGCGGGGCGGTCTGGAACCAGTTCCGAGGGGGCGAAGCAAGAGGCCTGGCCGCGAGCCTGGCGCTGATCCTGGCGGCCATTGTTCTGGGCGTTGCAGGAATGGCTCTGGCAGAGCGCGAGCCTCCAGTCGAATTCAGCGTATCGCGCGGCCCCGGGCGTGGATGGTTGATTCTGGTGGCGCTGCTTGCGCTGCATGGCATACTTGCGTTTTATGTGATGCGCATCGGATTGCCTCAAATCGATTGCCTCACGTTTCAGCGCGATGCAACTGCGACTCTGTTCGAAGGCCGCGATCCCTACGGAACTTCACACGCCAACATTTACGTCGCGGACGCAACCCGCCGGTTTTATGCGCCAGGCATGGTGGTGAACGGCCGCGTGCAGGTTGGTTTGCAGTATCCGCCGGTGACATTCCTGAGCGCAGTGCCTGGTTATCTGCTGGGAGACATTCGTTACGGTTATGTAGCAGCCATTTTAGTTTCGACGCTATTCCTCTTTGCGCTGTTTCCCGATGAGCGCGGTCTTTTGCTTTCTGCCGTCGTTTTGCTGGCGCCAACCACCCTCTATGTGGAACAGAACTGCTGGACCGAGCCGCTGGTATGGATGCTGCTTTGCGCCACAATTTATGCCGCTTTAAGAAGGCCGCGCTGGCTGCCGCTGGCGCTCGGCCTGTTTCTGGCCTCAAAGCAATATAACTTTCTTGCGCTTCCGTTTGCCGGCTATCTCATCCAGCCCTTCTCGTGGAAAGCGTACCGGAAGCTGCTCGGTTTATCGCTCGCCATCGCCCTGGCTACAGTGTTGCCCTTTGCGCTATGGAATTTTCGCGCACTGTGGCACGACCTCGTTCTGTTTCATCTTGCGACGCCGGCTCGTCACGATGCGCTAAGTTTTGTCATCCCCTTTCCGCTCTACGCGAAGATCGGCCCGCTTCTGCTGCTTGCGTTTATGGTGTGGGCGGTGCGGCGCGGAACCCATCATGCGGCAATGTTTGCGGCAGCCTACGGACTGGCGCTGATGCTGTTCTTTTCAGCCAGCAAACAGGCTTTTCTGAACTACTATTTTCTGATCGGCCAGGCGTTATTACTAACGGCGGCGTCGCTATGGCCCGCCAGTGGAGCGCAGCCGCCGGAGACAGAACAGTCTTAGAGGATTAAGCAGCGACCGCGGGAGAAAGAGTCTTGCGCGCAGAGGCGCGCGCAAACAGATACCACACAATCCACGCCGGGGCGATCCAGAGAAAGGCGCGCGAGTGGAGCTCGACGTGGAAGCCGATTTCAAAATCGATCAGGAGATAGATCAGAGCCAGACAGAACATCCAGATTGGGGAGGGCTTCCGGGATACGGCAAAGAGCACGGCGGGTATCGCCAGGGACTGATCGAAGATCCAACCGAATGGCGCAACCAAAAGGGAAACGAGCATGAGCAGATTGCCGTTTTCGAGCCAATCCCAGGTGTGGCGGCGCGGCCAGAACCATGCCAATGCCCAGACACAAGCCGCCATGCAGGGCACGAATGCGAGCCACTCCGCTGAGGGATTGAGGGAGTCGCGCAGCACATCGCCGAGGCACGGCGTGAATTCGCGCGTGACGACAGAAGTGCGCATGTAATACGCGTACTGGCTCCAGGCCGCGGGGTCGATGCACGAAGTGATGGCCGCGCCCGCCGCGAAGGCGGCCAGGCTGCCTAGGAGAATCCGATAGCTGCGCGAGACGGCGATCCAGACCAGCAGCACAAGAACAAGGGGAAGGAACAGATGCGGTTTCAGGGTGCAGAACCAGAGCGCGGCGCCGGCCGCGAAGGGGTGCGATTTGTGCAGGCGCAGAAACAGGGCCAAGCCGAGCAGCAGGAAGATGGAAGTCTGGCCCAGGATTACGCAGAACAGCGCGGGCGGGAAGCAATACCCAATCCAGTCGAGGCGGCTCCCGGCCTGGCCAAAGACCGTCCATAGCATGCGCGCCGATGCGATAAGGAGGCCGAGCATCAGCAGCGACCAGGGGAGGGCCGCGACCTGCGGGCCAACGTAGCCCAAAGGCAGAGCCAGCGGCAAAGCCCAGGGAGCGTTGCGCATGTAATAAGAAGCGCCTCCTCGAAAACCCGCGTCCTTTTCGATCCGGCTAACAGCGGCGGCATCGTATGGATTGGCGTGATGGACAAGCTGCTGGCCGGTAGCCCAGTAGGTGATGAAATCGCGCTTGGCCACTAGCTCGCGATTGAAAGGCATGGAGACGATAAACAGAATGGTAAAGAGAGCCGCGAGCGCGCATGGGACAGCGATCAAAAGCACACTCAACTCGTGCTTATCGTTCAAGGGCAGGCGCCTTTCTGTCTTCGATTAACGCAATTATACCCGCGTCAAAGGTTGGGGCATTTTCGGAAGATGGACATCAGGTTTGCTCAGGCGACCGGCGGCGAGAGCGGGCGGAAGCAGCGATTGTGAATCCGGGAGTTCCGCACGGGCTAAAGCCCTATCTTTATTTTCGGCTGTTTGCGGCGCGACTGAAGTCGCGCCCTGATACAAAACCGCATCGTGCTCGACTGACTGAAGTCGCGCCCTGATACAAAACCGCATCGTGCTCGGCTGACTGAAGTCGCGCCCTGATACAAAACCGCATCGTGCTCGGCTGACTGAAGTCGCGCCCTAGAAAGAAACTACCCCGTCATGCCGCCTTAACCAGGGAACGAACGACTCTGTGCCGGAAACGCATACATCCTCTATAACACCCCGTTTCATCCATCGAGGTCGGAAATGCCGGTGGGGGGACTGATACAAAACCAGATCGTGCTCGACTCGATTTGAGCTGTGCCGGAGGTAAGTTGGTAGTCATTCCGAAAATGCTACAGGGCCGTCGCGGGAGGCGGGCATTTGACCGCGCGCTAAGACGCGCCTCAGGCGGAAACCGCGGGCGCGCGCAATGCTTCTTTACGAGTTGAAGTGCGCGCAAAGAGATACCAGGCAAGCCACGCGGGCGCGGTCCAGAGCCAGAGAGGCGAGATGACCTGGACGCAGCAGATTTCGCCATCCATGACCAGAATCGCCAGCGCCAGAAGCGCCAGCAGCTTGCGGGAGCGGGTGACGTAAGCGCCGTGCATCAAGGCCGGAATCGCCAGGCACTGATCGTAAAACCAGCAGTAGGGGGCAGCCAGGAGGGAAACCAGCATGAGCGGGCTGCTATTGGTCAGCCAGTTCCACGCTGCGCGGCGGCGCCAGTAGTAGATGAGCGCCCACAAGCAACAGAGCGCGGCGGGCAGATACTGGAGCCATGTTACCTGAGGACGGAGCCAATGGCGCGTGGCGCTGGCGAGACAGGGAATGAACTCGTTTTCGACGGCGGGCGAGCGCATCAATTGGATGTAATCGCGCCAAGCCGTTGGATCGATCGCAAAAGCAACCGCGCTCGAGAGGGCAATAGCGGCGGCGGCGCCGGCCAGCAACTTATAGGCGCGCGAAACCACAATCCAGGCAACCAATGCGGCGGCGAAGGCAAGAAACAGATGCGGCTTGAGGGCGCAGAGCCAAAGCGCGGCTCCGGCTGCGAAGGGGCGGGATTTATGCAGACGCAGAAACAGGACCAATCCGAGCAGCGCGAAGAGCGCGGTTTGGCCCATGGTGAGGCAGATCAATCCTGGCGTGAAGGCGAACCCAAGCCAGTGGATGCGATTGGGCGGAGAGCCGTGAAGCTCGCGCACCATGCGCACTGAGAACAACAGGCAGGCGAGAAGAAGCAGGGACCAGAGAATGCCCGCAAGGCGCAGGGGGAGAAAGCCGAGGGGGTAAGCGAGCGGCAGCGCCCAAGGCGGATTGCGCATGATAAGAACCGCCTTGACGGTCAAGCCTGCGGAATGCTCCAGGGCCGCGACGGCGTCGCGGTCGTAAGGGTTGGCGTGGCGAACCAGTTGCTGGCCCGTGGCCCAGTAGGAGACAAAGTCGCGCGAGGCGGACAATTTGCCGGCCACCGGCACGGCAAAGAGGAAGAGGATAGTCAGGGCAAGCGCCAGCCCCCCGGCAATCGCAATCGAAAACTCCGCATAGTCAGCGCGTTGCTGCGTTGCGGAAGAATCCAGCTTGCTTGCCATGGAGGCTATTTTCATATACCTGCGTGTTAAAGTCGAGAAAACGTTTGCACAACTGGAAGCGGGGAGCAGAGCAGGTCCGGCGCCGGTGAGCCGTAGATTACGGGTGAAGCAAATGAAGAGCAGCACAGCCGAGGAGAGAAAACCGCAAATGAACAAGCGCGTCCGGTTGGCGCTTGCGGCGCTGATCGCAGTGGCTGGCGCAGCTCTAGTTCTTGCGATTTACATGGTGGGCATCACGGACTCGAACGCCGCAGAGAGAGACTTCATCTCCTACTGGGCGGCGGGACATCTGCTGATCCACGGGCAGAATCCTTACGATTATCAGGCCGTGCAAGCGCTGGAGATCGCGGCGGGACGAAATCCCGGCGAGCCTGTGCTGATGATGCGGAATCCGCCAGTGGCGTTCTTTATAGCGCTGCCGTTTGGGAGGATTGGACCCAAGGCAGGCATGATTGCCTGGATGTTTTTTCTGCTCGGAGCATTGGGGCTGGCCAGCCGCTTGATATGGGAGATCAACGGCCGGCCGAACAGCCTGCTCAATTTCTTCGGATTTGGTTTTGCGCCGGCGCTTGCGTGCCTGATGGCCGGTCAGTGCGGGATCCTGCTCCTTCTTGGAATAGCGCTGTTTCTTTTTCTTTTGAAGGATCGCCCATTCCTTGCCGGAGCTGCTCTTTTGCTGTGCGCACTCAAGCCACACTTCTTCGCGCCGTTCGGCATTGCGCTTCTGCTTTGGTGCGTGACGGCAAAGAGAGGCTATCGCATCCTGGCCGGTTTTGGCGTGGCACTGATGGGGAGCTGCGTGCTGGCCTACGCGATGGACGCAAATGCGTGGAGCCAATACGCAGAGATCATGCGCATGAGCGGAGTGCTCAACGAGGTTGGGCCCAGGTTGAGCGCCGAACTTCGGCTGTTGATTGATCCGCGCGCCGTCTGGATTCAATTTGCTCCCGACGCTGCGGCGTGCGTTTGGGCGGTCTGGTACTTCTGGACCCGACGCCAGTCATGGGACTGGATGGATCATGGGCTGGTGCTGCTGCTGGTGGGCGCGATGTGTACCCCGTACGGATTTCTGTACGACGAAACGATGCTGCTTCCCGCGATCCTGGCAGGGGCTTACCGGTGTATGCAGTTGCGCCGGCCACTGTGGCCCTTTGCAGTGCTTGCCGCGGCGCAACTTCTGGAACTGGGGATGGGTGCGACGATTGTCTCGCGGTACTATCTGTGGACGACGCCGGCATGGCTCTGCTGGTACCTTTACGCAGCGGGGAAGTTTCCACCGCGAGCAACGGCCGCTACGCAGCGACTGCGGATGCGGAAGGTTTATAATCCCGTCAAAGCAACCTTGAATAAGACAATTCCACTCACGGCCGCTTCCACGTCGCAAAACAGTTGATTCCGGGAGTGCTCATGCCGCCAGAAGGCGCCTCAGTCCGGCCGTTCGCGTGGGCGTGGCTTGCTTATACCACTTTGATTTTTCTGATTACGGTAAATTCCTGGATCCCGAGCGGCCTCTATAAAGATTTTGATTTCCGGTCGATGTACGCTGCCGGAGTGCTGGTGCGCACGGACCCCTCGCATCTTTACGATCTTTCTCGCCAGAAGCAGGTGCAAGACGGCCTGGTGGGGAAGCGCGATCAATCGGCTCCGTTCGGACATTTGGCCTATGACGCGCTTCTCTATGTTCCGCTTTCGCTTTTGCATTACCGGAATGCATATGCAGCGGTGGTTTTGTGCAATGCGATACTGGTTGTCCTCTGCTTTTTGGCGGGGCGCAAGGAATTTTCAGAGACGATTCCGCATTGGCAGCCGCGCGCGGGGTTCATTTTTTTCACTTTCATGCCAACGACGATCGCGCTGGCGCAGGGACAGGATTCACTGCTGCTGCTATTGATCCTCTGCCTGACATGGAAGCTGCTGGACCACTCGGAAAATTTCGCCGCAGGCCTGGTGCTGGCGAACCTGCTGCTCAAGCCGCATCTGGCGCTGCTGGTGGCTTTGTTTATTGCCGTTCGCTATGGCTGGCGCTTCGTTGCGGGATTCGTTACAGGCGCGGCCGCCGTCGCGGCGATCTGCCTGCCGTTCTGGCTTCATGGAGGCTGGCGAGCCTGGCTTGGCATGCTTTGGAGCCTGAGCCTGGCTTCAGGCAACAGCCAGGCCCAGGAAGCTGCCATGGGCATTTACTCCTGGGCCATGCCGAACTTGCGAGGTGCTTGCCTGTCGCTGCTGGGCGCGGTGCTTTCATCGCATGTTCTTTTTGGCGTGGTTTGCCTGGGGTCGCTGATCCTGCTGGTATGGGGGCTGATTGTGGTGCGGAAGCTCCGTCCACAAAATGCATTCGCATTTTCCATCATTATGACCGCACTGCTGAGCTACAACTTTGAACCGCACGACCTGGTGATTCTGCTGCTGCCGATGGCGCTCATAGGGAGGGACGCAACGAAGGCTCTTGCGCGATGCAGGGATGTCATCCTGGGCCTTCCCATCGCTCTGCTGATCTTTGCTCCTTCGACGCCGCCCGGAGCCGGATTTACATTGATGTTTGCGCCCTTGCTTGCGAGTGCAATCTTTATAGGGCGGGACGCGGCTGAAGTGAGCGCAAGGGGTTCAGGTTTTTCCCGCCGCGATCAGGCGAACAGAGCCCATTTGGGGTAAAGAGACCCCGAAGGTAATGTATACGGGGCCGGACTCTGGGAAAGGGGCTGTAAACAGACGTACACAGGCTATGAAGTCTTTCGGGAGTCGCGCATTCGTAATTTGTTGATTCTAAATGAGCAGTGGTTGTGTCTAAGAATGGCACGCCGGATGCAGTACATTGGGTGACCCGGCTGAGGCTGGGAACTCAAAAAACGGAGAGAATGCACAATGAATAACCTGTTTTTGACGCTGCTTGTGAAGTTGCAGAACCTTATGAACCGCGAAGAAGGCCAGGACCTGGTGGAATATGCCCTTCTCGTTTGCCTGGTGGCTCTTGCCGCGATCAGTGGTGTGAACAAGGTTGCTTCGGCAATCACCACCGTGTTCACCAACATCTCCAGCTCGTTGGCGTAACTCCTGGCCTCATAACGCACCCAGGACCTCAGCCCCTTTGCGGGAGGGTACGCAGACGGTTCAGAGCCGGAGCATGTCCCTCCCGTTCGAAGGTCAACCGCTCACAAAAGGAAAGGGCCGGCCAATCGCAAACGGCTTGGTCTCTTTGATTGTCTTCCGATCCATTGATCTTGATTGACACGGGGAATCGTGGCAGCAAGTTTCGCCGGCCGAGCCCGGAATTCATCACCGATGAGGAGTACGACAAAATGAACAACAAACTTATGAATCTGTATGTGAAATTCCAGGGCCTGAAGAACGGCGAAGAGGGCCAGGATCTGGTTGAGTATGCATTGCTGGTTGCCCTGATCGCTCTTGTGTGCATCTCTGGCGTCAATAACGTCGCCAGCGCCATCAATACCGTTTTCACAAGCATCAGCTCGTCACTGGCGTAACCCCGGGGTCGGGATACGCTGCCGGGAAACACAACGGTCACAAACGTGTTCACCAGAATCAGCAGCTCACTGGCGCAACTCCTGGCCGCAATGCGGCCCCTGGACCGTAGCCCAATGCGGGATGGATATGCTCCGGCTTACCGCAGAAGCGAATCCTTCTCGAACAAAAGTCAGCCGTTCTGAGGGAGCAAACAGCGAGGAGCCGGGCTCGTAGAAACAGCGCGATTCTTCATTGGATGATTCCGAATCGGTTTAGCGAATGGGCGACTGAGCAAACACGGGAAATCGTGGAAGCAATGCAAAGTTGACCGGCGCAGGCCGGATTTTCACCGATGAGGAGAACGAAAAAATGAGCAATACGCTTATGAATTTGTATGTGAAATTCCAGAGCCTGAAAAATGGTGAACAGGGCCAGGATCTGGTCGAGTATGCATTGTTGGTTGCCTTGATCGCGCTGGTGTGCATCGCCGGCGTCAACAATGTCGCCAGCGCCGTCAACAACGTTTTCACCACCATCAGCTCGTCGCTCGCGTAACCCAGGGCAGCATTCACTGATGGGAAACACTGCCGGGAGCTAACTTGCCCCGGCAAACTCTTGGCGATAGCGCAAGTCACGCTACACCGCGGGAGAACAGGGCCGGTGAAAGCCTCCGCCACCGAACCCGGCTCTCCCGCGTATTTCCCAAACGGCGGGGGTCAAAAGGGCATTCAGCACAATGCGGCGCTTCTCCGGCGTAACTGCCGGGGAGCGCCATTCCGCGCAGGTGTCAACCGCAGTAAGAAATGCAACACAAGAACCGGCAAGCATAAACATTCATGAGTCGTTCATTTTATCTGCTTCATCGTAAGAGGAAGTCACGAGAAATCGTGGAAGCGCAGTACACCGGCCCAGGCCGGCAAATCACGAAGGAGGGACGATCCCCGAATGAACAACATGCTCGTAAGCCTGTATGCGAAAGTCCAGAGCTTGAAGAACCGCGAAGAGGGTCAGGATCTGGTTGAGTATGCATTGCTGGTTGCCTTAATCGCACTCGTGTGCATCGCCGGCGTCAACAATGTCGCCAGCGCCGTCAACAACGTTTTCACCACCATCAGCTCGTCACTCGCGTAACCCAGGGCAGCATTCACTGACGGGAAACACTGCCGGGAGCTAACTGGCCCCGGCAAACTCCTGGCGATAGCGCAAGTCACACCACACCGCGGGAGAACAGGGCCGGTGAAGAGCCTCCGCCACCGAACCCGGCTCTTCTGCGTATTTCCCAAGCGGCGGGGGTCAAAAGGGCATTCAGCACAATGCGGCGCTTCTCTGGCATAACTGCTGGAGAGCGCCATTCCGCGCAGAGGTCAACCGCAGTAAGAAACGCAACACAAGAACCGGCAAACATAAACATTCATGAGTCGATCATTTTATCTGCTTCATCGTAAGAGGAAGTCACGAGAAATCGTGGAAGCGCAGTACACCGGCCCCGGCCGGCAAATCACGAAGGAGGACGTTCCCCGAATGAACAACATGCTCGTAAGCCTGTATGCGAAAGTCCAGAGCCTGAATCTCAGCGAAGAGGGTCAGGATCTGGTTGAGTATGCATTGCTGGTCGCCTTGATCGCACTCGTGTGCATCGCCGGTGTCAGAAATGTCGCCACCGCCGTCAACAACGTTTTCACCACCATCAGCTCGTCACTCGCGTAACCCTGGCAGCATTCGCTGACGGGAGAAACCGCCGGGGCGTTGCTCGCCCCGGCCAACCCTTCAGGGCGAGCGCATACACAAGTCACACCACTGGCGCGGGAGCGAGGGCCAGGGCGGGTGCTCCGCAGGCCTCATAGCTTCTTTTGTGCGAGTTTTTTGAGGTCATCACAGGGTGGCGAGAGGGGTTCGTACGGCTGAATCTTAAATAGGGGCTTATCCTGATTTTGCCGTAGAATTGCAATGAACTCCACTGGATTTCGATCGAACTGCGCCTGACCCTATGATGCTGCCCTTAGCCTCAAAGTCCAACCCCTCGCTGCTGATTCTTGAATGCGGTCTGACGGGAATTGCGATTGCGTCGGCGTTTGCCTGGCCGAGGCTGGGCGACGGTGTCTTTGCGCGCATTGAGCGGACCTTTGCGCGGCTGGCGCGAAAACAAGGGCTGGCTGTGGCTGTGCGTCGGCCTGAGCGTGATTGTGCTGCGCCTGGCCATTCTTCCTCTATTCCCAGTTCCGCTCCCGTTTGTTCCCGACGATTTCAGCTTTCTGCTTGCCAGCGACACCTTTGCCCACGGCCGGCTGGCGAATCCGACTCCCGCGATGTGGACGCATTTCGAAAGCATCCACATCACCATGCAGCCCACCTATCAGTCGATGTACTTCCCGGGCAGGGGCTGGTTCTCGCCGCCAGCACAGTCGTTTTCGGGCATCCCGTGGTTCGGCCTGCTGATCGTGAGCGCGCTGATGTGCGCGGCGCTCTGCTGGATGCTGCAGGCATGGCTGCCGCCGAACTGGGCGCTGCTGGGCGGGTTCCTCGCCGTGCTGCGCCTGGGCGTTTTCAGTTATTGGACCAACACCTACCACGCCGCGGGTTCGCTGGCGGCGCTGGGCGGAGCGCTGATCCTGGGCGCCCTGCCGCGGTTGATGAGGACCGCGCGTATCGCTATGCGATGCTGATGGGCATCGGCATCGCGATTCTTGTCCTGACGCGGCCCTACGAAGGCATTCTGCTTTGCCTGCCGGTCGCGTTTGTGCTCGGCCGCTGGATGTGGAAGGGCAAGAACCGGCCCAGCGCGGCTGCGTTCGCGCGCCTGGCTGCGGCGCCGCTGGCGTTGACGATTGCCGCCGGCGCGTGGATGGGCTACTACGACTATCGCGCCTTCGGCAGCCCGCTCACTCCGCCCTACACGGTCGATCGCGCCACCTACGCGCATTGCTCCGTATTACGTCTGGCAGCATGCCGCGGCCCGAGCCGCACTACCGCTACGAAGAGATGCGGATTTCTATCACAAAGGCGAGCTGGATTTTTACAAGGGACTCCACTCTGCCGCTGGCTTTGTGCCACAAACGCTGGTCAAAGTCGGGTTCACGTTTCTGTTTTTCTCCGGCTTCGCGCTGCTGCCTCCGCTGATCATGATGCGCCGCGTGTTTCTCGACCGGCGCATCCGGTTTCTGGTTGTCGGCGTGCTGATTCTGGCGGCCGGGATGGTCGATCGAGATTTATCTTCTGCCGCACTATGTGGCCCCATTTACGGCGGCGTTCTATGCCATCGGCTTGCAGATGATGCGGCACCTGCGGGTTTGGAAGCCGGAGGGCAAGCCTACCGGGCTTGCGATGGCGCGACTCGTGGTGACGGTGTGCGTAGTGATGGCGGCCGTGCGGATTTTCGCGCAGCCGCTGCATATCGCTCAGAGCGAATGGCCGCCGAGCAACTGGAACTTCATCTGGTTCGGGCCGGAGCATTTCGGCACGGAGCGGGCGCGGATGGAAGCCTGGCTCGATCAGCTGCCCGGCAAGGCCAACTGGTGATCGTGCGCTATTGGCGGGAATCACTATCCGTTCGACGAGTGGGTCTACAACCAGGCGGACATCGATGGTTCCAAAGTCGTATGGGCAAGGGAGATGGATCCTGCCGGATAATCTGGAGTTGATCCGCTACTACGGAGATCGGAAGGTGTGGCTGGTCGAGCCGGACGCGATTCCGGCGCGGATTACGCCCTACCCGATGCCGGAGTCGGTTGCCAGCGCCACGCACTGAACTAAGCCCGGGGTTGGCGGGCAGGAAAGGTTGCTCGAGGAGTTTGGGCAATGATCAACGGAAAGCGGATTGCGGTGGTGATGCCGGCGTACAACGCCGAGAAGACGCTGGAAAAGACCGTGCGCGAGCTGTCCGACGTGGTCGACATCAAGATCCTGGTCGACGACTCGAGCAAGGACAGAACCGCGGAGCTTTCGCGCAAGCTGGGCGTGCAGACGTTTGTCCACGACGCCAATTACGGCTACGGGCGCAACCAGCAGACCTGCTATCGCGAGGCGCTGGCGGCGGGCGCGGACATTGTGGTGATGGTGCATCCCGACTACCAGTACACGCCGTTGCTGGTTCCGGCGATGGCGGGCATGGTGGCCAGCGGCGTCTACGACATGGTTCTGGGATCGCGAATTCTGGGCGCCGGCGCGCTGAAAGGCGGAATGCCGCTCTACAAATATGTCGCCAACCGGCTGCTGACGGCATTTCAAAATCTGTTTCTGGGCGTGAAGCTCTCGGAATACCACACCGGATTCCGCGCCTTCTCGCGGGAGCTGCTGGAGACGCTGCCGCTGCTCGAAAACTCCGACGATTTTGTCTTCGACAACCAGATGATCGCGCAGGCGGTGATGTTCGGCTTTCGCATCGGCGAGATTTCGTGCCCGACGAAGTACTTCGAGGAAGCATCTTCGATCAACTTCAAGCGCAGCGTGAAGTACGGCTTTGGCGTGCTGGCGACGACGATGAGTTTCGTGGCGCACAAGATGGGAGTGATTCGCGTGGCGCGGTTTGGCCGATCGGGGAGAAAAGTGACGCAGCAGTATTATTCGCAGACCAAGCGGCGCTCGTGAGGCGATGGATGAAGGGGATTGCCAAGGGGATGGGGGTGCGTGCTGGCCTGAGTACGTGGCAGCACGCCGTCGCTTTTGTGCTGGCGCGGATGGTTATCATCATGCAGAATTTCGCCTGCTATCTTGCTCTGCACGAATCTCGACGACGGGCTTTGTTCACGTGATGTTCACAGTTTATGGGGGAAGAACAGCAACTCTTGCACTGTTGAGGATGGGCCATTTTTGTCCGTGGGTTAACTGGGGGAACACATCGAGAGCGCATCCGCCGGCAATAAAGAATGCGCCCCCAGATAACCTCTCGTGCGAGTGTGTCACGATTCCAGCGAACAGTACCTCTCATACGTCAGGGGGTCGGCGAAAGTAATTTGGTTTCGATTACTACATACCAGTTGATCGAGGACTCGATCGCCATTCCTGCTTTCCTTCCAGTAACCGTCTGCACCGGCTATCTGGCGGCGTGGAGCACAAATCTCTTCGGGTTTCGTACACGATCGCTTTTGGAACGCTTTTTCTGGAGCGTGCCGCTATCCATTTCTATCTCCACAATCGGCTGCTTCCTGCTAGGCATGGTCGCGTCGCTTACTTTGGTTTCGGCGATTCTTGTCTCGAGCGCAGTTGCTTCGCTGGCGATTCTTGCATATGAATGGCGTCAGCTTCGCCAGAAGGCCCAAGCATGGCGCGTTGGCATTCGTCCGCTCGGGGGCATTACGACGGTTCTTGTGTTTCTTTGGATAGCGATAGTTCTGGCTTTACTCGTCGACATTCAGAGTGGCCAAAAGCTCTTTATGAGCATCACGTTGTATGACCATGCTCAGAGGGTTGACTGGGCCGAGAGCATATTGCGCACCGGCATTCCCCCGGCAAATCCATTTTATTTTTTCCAGCATCCTGCAACGATGCGCTATTACTACTTCTGGCTTGTCGATTGCGCGGCCGTAGCAAGGTACTCTGGCCTTCCCATGCGCTCCATCCAGGCGGGCGGATGCGTATGGTCGGGAATCGCACTGGCTTCAATTATCGGCCTCTTTCTCAAGCATTTTCTTGAAGTCGGCGCGCGCCTTCGCCGTCAGTTCGTGATTGCGTTGGAGCTTTTCGCGGTGACTGGCCTGGCATTCCTCGTTGACGTCTGGAACATATTCGTCTTGCACCTTGCGTTTCCCGGCGAATGGTGGTCTCCAGGCCAGCTTCAGGATTGGCTCAGTTTCTTTCTCTATTATCCGCACCATCTTATGGCCGCGGTATGCTGCCTGTTTGCGTTTCTTCTTGCATGGGTCGCCGCGCGTGAGCAGTCGCATAGCGCGGCTGCGGTGGTTTGGATCGCATTGGCCTTGGCGAGCTCTTTCGGCCTTTCGATCTATGTGGCATTCGCGTTCTTTCTTGTTGCCATCCTGTGGGCGCTATGGCAACTCTCCGTTGAGCATCGGCTGCGCGCGCCATTGCTTCTCGCTGCCGGAGGCGCCGGAGCGCTTGTCCTGCTGATTCCGTATCTTCGCAGTCTGACTCATTCCGAATCGAAGATAGTCGGTGGCAGCGGCGGCAGCAGCGGCAGTATCTTTGTCTTCTGGGTCCGCGAAATGATCCCGCCCGGTAGGCTTCTTGACACCGCGCCCTTCTGTCACCTCGGACTTTTGCATCCGCAGATTGCACATGCGCTTGCAAAGCTCGTTCTGCTCATCCCAGGCTATGCCATCGAGCTAGGCTTCTATTTCATCGTTTTGCTCGTTTTTCTTATCCCGGCATGGCGCGGCAGATCACGCCTCACCCAGGCCCAAAAGACGCTTGTGGTCCTTGCCATAGCAACTCTGCCGGTAACATCTTTTCTGCGATCAGCCGTTCTCGGTGCGAATGGCGACTTCGGAATGCACTCTGCCCTCTTTCTGCAAATTCCTCTCGTTTTACTTGCCTCCGAATTGGCAATGAGCTGGCATTTTGAGAAGCGTGAGCGGGGCAGGGCCGCGTCGCACCCTGGCCTGCCTCGCCCAACCCCCCGCTGGCTCCGCCAGATCGCCGAACTTGCCATCTTCATTGGAGTTGCCTCCACGGCATACAAAGCTTTCACCATTCGCTTCACGCATCCCATCGTCGAGGCCAGTCATCCGGCAGCAAGGAACTGGCAGGATGCAGAACTTTCGCGGAAGGCTTACATCGCGCACGAAGGATACGCCGCGTTGAATGCCGCCATCCCGCCGGACGCCATCATCCAGTTCAATCCTGCTTCTACAAATCAAGGGTGGACGATGTGGACGAGCGCGGATTTCCTCGGCGTGCGCCATCAAATTGTCACGGCGAGCGACCAACTCTGGTGCGGCTCTGAGCTGGGAGGAGACCCAACGGGTTGTCCCGCGATCATCGCGGCCGTGCGTTCGCTTTACAACGACGCCTCTGGCTCGCAGGCCCGTACCGCGTGCAGCCAGTACGGCATGCAGTATCTCGTTGCATATGTGTACGATCCGGCATGGAAGGATCCGCAAAGCTGGGTCTGGACTCTGCCTCCAATTGTCGCGCAACCAAAGTTTCGCGCCTTGGATTGCCGCCCATGACGCAAACGAAGTTGGATAGCTCGACGATTCCGCGTTCGCTGCGCCGCGATGGCAGTGCCTGTTGAGCATTTCTCTGATGGAAATAACCGCCATGGACGCAACGATCATCCGCGTTTCTCACGTCCTCCGATAGGGTTGTGTCTTTTCACAATAGCGCTATACTGGCGGCGAGGCGGAACGGCAAATGCGGGTTCCGATTTGTCCTCATGCTATGTTTTAAATGCGTCAGGCGGGCCGTGCCGGGCCTGCTCCTTTTCTTCTGCGCCATTCTCGCCGGCGGGCAGCCACAAAACCTTGGAGCGCCCGTCACTGTTGCTGTAGTCGACGAGAACGGCATGGCGGTTGCGGGCGCAGAGGTGACGATTTCGGAATCAGGGCTGGAGCCGGCCCGTCTGCGGACGGATTACGTGGGAAAGTGCACCTTCGCGCTGCGGCGGCAGAATCCGTACCGGATTCACGTGGAGAAGCCCGGATTCTATGCGACCGATGAGAGCGCGGCCGACGCGAGCCGGAACAGCGTAAGAGTGGTGCTGGCGCACGAGCAGATCGTGCGCGAGCAGGTGAATGTCACCGCGTCATTGCCCGGCATCGATACCGAGCAGGTCTCCGACCAGAGCACGATGAACACGCCGGAGATCGTCAACATTCCCTATCAGACCTCGCGTGACATCCGCTATCTGCTTCCGTTCAATCCTGGCGTGGTACAGGATGCGACCGGGCAGATTCATGTGGCGGGTTCGGAAACGTGGGAGACGCTGGACACGCTCGACGGGTTCGATATCCGCTCTCCGGCCGAGGGCACGCTCGATATGAGGGTGAGCCCGGATGCGGTTCGTTCCATTGACTCGGAAACCACGCGCTATCCAGTCGAGTTCGGCCGCGCCACAGGCGGCGTGATGGCCTTTTACAGCGGCATGGGAGACAACAAGTTCCGCTTCAACGCCACGAATTTTATTCCTTCATTCCGCGACCTGAACGGAATCCGCTTCGACAAGTTTGTTCCCCGCTTCACTTTTTCAGGACCGCTCAAGCGCGACCGCACGTGGTTCTACGACGGCGCAGAGGCGGAGTACGACAACATCTATATCGCCGAGCTGCCGGCCAATGCCGATACGGACGAGTTGGTGCGCGGCAGCAATCTGGTGAAGGCGCAGGCCAATCTGTCGTCGAAGGATATTCTGACTGCCGGTCTGCTCTTTAACGATTACCATTCGCCGTACGAGGGCATCAGCTCGCTCACGCCGCAACAGAGCACTACCAAGCGCGACATCATCGCCTGGCTGCCTTATTTGCGCGACCAGTTGAGCTTCGGCGAAGGGGCGCTGCTCGATGTGGGCGTGGGAGAGATGCGCTTCCGCGATGGGCACGAACCGCACGGCAGCACGCCTTACGAGATTACGCCGGAGATGGCGGAGGGCAGCTATTTCGAAGATCTGACCGGGCGCTCGCAGCGGCTGGAGGGAACCGCTGCCCTGTATTTGCCGCCGCAGCACTGGATGGGGCGGCACGATTTGAAGACGGGACTGGATCTGGACCACATCACGTATAACCAGAATCAGTCGCGCGCGCCTGTGAGTTACTTGCGCGAGGGCCCGGCTCCCGGTGAGATCGGGACTGCTCGACCGGCAGAGCGTCTTTGCGCCGGCGACGGCGTTCACGATGCACAATGCCGAAATCGGCGCGTACCTCCAGGATCGCTGGCAGCTGGCGAAGGGTTGGCTGGTGGAGCCGGGGCTGCGTTTTGATTGGGACGAAATAGTAAGGCGGCCGCTCGCGTCGCCGCGGCTGGCCGCTGTGTACTCGCCGCCGGGCGACAAAGACACAACCAAAATCTCGGCCGGCATCGGCCTCTACTACGAGCACACGCAACTGGAGTATCTGGCGCAGACCTTTGCGGGCGTTCGCTACGACACGTACTACGAAGCCGATGGATCGACACCGACGGGGCCGGCACAGCAGACGGAATTTACGGCGAACGACAGCATCTTGCACGAGCCGCGCGCCTTGAACTGGAGCGTAGGCGTGGAGCGCAAGCTGCCGTGGTCGATCTTTGCGCGGCGCGAATTTCGTTGAGAAGCGCACCGTCAAATGTGTTCACGTTTGCGAACCAAAGCGCACCGGCGTCGCTCGCGGGCGACTATCTGCTGACGAACGCGCGGCAGGACCATTACGACTCCGAGGAGTTCGATCTGCGGCGGCTGTTTGCCAATGGCTACACCGTGTATGTGTCGTACACGCACTCCTCCGCGCGTACCAATGCGGCGCTTGACTATTTGCCCACGCCTTCGCCACTTGGGGCCGCAACAGAGCGGGCCCCTGGCGTGGGACACACCCAATCGCGTGATTTCGTGGGGCTGGTTGCCGGTTCCGATTGCGAAGCTCAGAAAGCGCTGGGATTTTGTGTACCTGATCGACTGTCATACCGGGTTCCCGTTCACCGCGGTCAACGCGGCCGAGCAGGTGGTTGGCGCGGCGGGTGGGCAGCGCTTTCCCGATCATGTCGATTTCAGCCCTGGGCTGGAATGGAAGTTTCACTTTCGCGGCCAGTATTGGGGCCTGCGCGGCGTGATGGAGAATGCGACGGACAGCGGAAATCCCGCAGTGGTCAACAACGTTGTTGACTCGCCTGAGTACGGAACCTTCAGCGAGTTTCAAGGGCGGGCATTCACGGCGCGCATCCGGCTGATTGGGACGAAGTGAAGAAGACAGGGAACAAGGGACCGAGGGAACAAGAAGGCAGGGACGAGGGAGTAGGGAGTAGGCTGCGCGAATGAGGGTAGGCCACCAATGAACGAACTCGGGAAAATGCTGCTGGGTGTGGGGCTGGCGATTGCGCTGGTGGGCGCGTTGCTCCTGCTGGCTGCGCGCATCGGTCTGCCGCTAGGACGGTTGCCCGGCGATATTTCGTACAAGGGTAAGAATTTTTCCTTCTACGTCCCGATCGGAACCTCTATTCTGATCAGCATTGTCTTATCTCTAATCCTGTATCTCATCTCGCGATTCCGGCGCTAGTGTTATGACCGCGTGATTCTCGAATCAACGAGAACCGGCGCGGGTCTGGAGACCCGCACCACGCCCAAACGCAGCGATGCCGCCCGAAGGCGGCATCGAGGAACGAGGATCGAAAGCGCGGCGTTAGATTCCAACGCCAAACTCGCTGGCCTGCTCTTCGCCTGCATTCGAGTAGAAGTCGTAGGGCGTGCGCCTGTTGAATCGGTAACGGCTGCGCAGCTCCGCACCGACAAAAACCCCGATTGCGGCCACGGCCACTCCGACGACAACCATGTGATGATTCGAAGAGCAGAAGGTGCTGCTTTTTCGAGTGCGGACGTGTCTTCGGCGGGAAGCTCAGTTTCAGGATCGACGGGCATGGAAACAGCCTCCTATTATCTCTGATGATAGCGCAGATTGAATTGAGAGGGATGGACGATCCCGATATGGTGGAAGCTTTACTGAGTACTTTCGATACGGGCGAGCCACGCAGCCTTTTCTGTTTCGGGAAGAAAGCTGGCGCGGATGGAGTTTGCATGCAAGCTGGCGCAGCTCTTCGCGGGTGAATCCCTGTTGGGTGTGAGCGAGCAGGAACTCGTTGGCGAGATCGGAGCCGAAAAAGGCGGGATCGTCGGAGTTGAGGGTGACGAAGAGGCCGAGATCGAAGTAGCGGCGCAGGGGATGTGCCGCAAAGGAAGGGCATACGCCGGTGCGGACGTTGGAGGTGGGGTTCAGCTCGAGGGGAGTGCGCCGCTCTTTAAGGTCTTGGAGTAGATTGAAGTCCTTGTGGGCGGAGAGGGCGTGGCCGATGCGCTCGGAGCCGATGGAGAGAGCTCCGCGGATGGCCTCGGGGCCGGTGGTTTCGCCGGCATGGTTGGTCAGGCGCAGGCCGGCTTCGCGAGCCTGGGCATAGAGGGCGCGGAAGGGCTCGGAGCCGGCAAGGCGCTCGTCGCCGCCGAGGCCGATGCCGACGATCGAGGGATGCTGAGAGCGCATTTCGGCGGCTTTAAGGAAGACGCGCTCGGCTTCCTCGACGGTGAAGTGGCGAACGGCGTCGAAGATCCAATAGAGCGAGAGGCCCAGCTCGCGGGCGGCGCGCAGGCGGGCGCGTTCCAGGCCGGCAAAGATGGGCTCAAAACATGCGGGGTCGTGGTTGCGCCACATATAGATGACGCCGACGGAGATGTAGACTTCGGCATGAACGACGCCCTGCGCGGCGAGATGCTGCATCATGCGCCAGGCAGCGAGCTCGTAGTCGTCAGGGCCGGTGAGCAGGCGGGTGACGGCGCGGAAGGATTCAATGAAGCCGGTAAAATCGGTGAACCGGTAGAGCGCCTCGGCCTCGGGGAGGGTCAAAGGCTTAGCATCGTGGCGCACGCTGAGCTCGACCAGCGTCGCGGGCAGAATGGTGCCTTCGAGATGCAGATGCAGCTCGGCCTTGGGCAGGCGGCGGATGAATTCGCAGATCTCGGTCACATCTTTAAATTTAAATGCCGTGGATTGCCTGCACTGCGACCAGCGGTCTCAGGATGTGGCAAATGCGCGGCGGATGGCCTCGTTCCAGGCCTGTTTGAACTGAATCGAAAGGCTTGCCTGGGGAACGATGCCGTCAAAAGCGTGGAATCCGCCGGGGACCAGCGACATCTCGGTGGGCACGCCGGCGGCGATGAGGCGCTGAGCGTAGTCGATATCTTCCGGGGCAAAGAGGTCGATTGAGCCGACGCCGATAAAGGCCGGCGCAAGACCGGCGAAGTTGGCCAACCGCGCGGGCACAGAGCCGGCAGGCACGCTGTCTCCTCCGGCGGGCACCCCAAGCAGCGCGGTCCAGCCGTAGCGGTTCATTTGGGGGGTCCAAGCATATTTACCGAATTGGGCCGGGAGCTGGCGCGAGGACCCGGTGCGGTCGTCCAGCATGGGATAGATGAGCACCTGCAGGCAGAGGGGAAACTCGCCGCGATCGCGAGCGGCAATAGCCAGCGCAGCAGCGTGGCCTCCGCCCGCGCTTTCACCTTTCACGGCGATGCGGGTCGTGTCGATGCCAAGCTCTTTGGCGTGCGAGTGCATCCAGCGGAGCGCGGCATAGATGTCTTCAAGCGATCCGGGGAAACGGGTTTCCGGAGCCAGGCGGTATTCGACGGTAACGGCCACACAATTATGCGCAATCACCAAGTCCTGGATATCCTGGCGTGAGGTGAAGGCTGAGCCGATAACGTACCCGCCCCCGTGAATGTGCAGAATAGCGGGCTTCGATGCGCCGGGAGCGTCGCCGCAGACATACACCTTCACCTCGGGCGCACCGGCGGGGCCGGGAATCATCTGTTCCCTAACCGCGGGCGTGGGCGCCAGGGGTGGGGTTGGAAAGATGAGGCCGCGCCATTGCTTGAGCGTGGCATCGTTCAGAGGCCCTCTGTCTTCTGCCGACTTCATCAACTGTTCCAGGGCAGGGCGGAACTCGGGGTTCACCAGGCTCATCGGATCGGCGGGAGCAGCGGGGGAGGGAGTCTGGGCGGGGGCGGACGTCTGGGATTGAGCGGCGCGGGGCAGCACAGCGGCGGCAGCCAGGGTGCATCCCATCGAAAGAACTTCGCGGCGTGTGATCACGAGGTTACACTCCATCTTTGAGGTTGAGGCCGGTTCCAGTGTAACCGGTGTGGGGTGCCGCAGGGTCTCCCGGTACGGCACAGTGGGGCCCGGATGCGCCAAGCATGCGCCGGTGGCGCACTATGGCTGTTTGGCGAACTCGGAACGGTGGCGGCTATAGAGGAAGTATATGAACAGGCCTATAACGAGCCAAATGATGAAGCGGTACCAGGTGATGATGGGCAGTCCGGCCATGAGCAGAAAGCAGAAGATGACGCTCAGGGCAGGAATGACGGCGCCTCCGGGAACGACAAAGCCGCGATGGCGTCCTGGCTCGCGGAAGCGCAGGACGATGACGCCGATTGAAACCAGGACAAAGGCGAAGAGCGTACCGATGTTGGAAAGGTCGGCGAGGGTGCCGATATCAAAAAGCCCTGAAGGAACTGCTACGACGAACCCCGCGACCCAGGTGGAAAAGGCCGGAGTGCGGAATTGGGGATGCACGCGCGAGAAGACCTTCGGCAGCAGGCCGTCGCGGGACATCGAGAACCACACGCGCGACTGGCCGATCTGGAAGACGAGGATCGAGGAGATCATCCCACTGAGTGCGCCAAGCAGAACCACCAGCCGTATCCAGTAGAGCGGATGGCCGCCGGGCAGCAGAGAAAGCTTCTTGAGGGCGTTGACCACCGGCGCCGCGTCGCCCACCATGGATTGCCACGGAACCAGTCCGGTGAGGCACACAGCAACGGCAACATAGAGCACGGTGCAAACGGCCAGCGTGGCGATAATGCCGATGGGGAGGTCGCGCTGCGGGTTATTGCACTCTTCGGCCGCTGTGGAGACGGAGTCGAATCCGATATAGGTGAAGAAAATGATGGAGCCGCCCGTGAGCACGCCCGACCAGCCGTTGGGCATGAACGGATGCCAGTTGGCGGGATGAATGAATCCGATGACGGCGAAGACGAAGATGAGGATCGCGATCAGCTTGAAAGCCACCATCATGTTGTTGGTGGAGGCCGATTCGCGAATGCCGCGCACCAGAATGACCGTGAGGATGAGCACGATGAGGAACGCGGGAATGTTGAAGCCGAAGTGCCAGCCGGGACGATAGAGCCAGTTGCCTGCCAGATCCTGGAGGCCGTCAGGCAGATAAGCGGGCGAGATCCAACGCGCGGAGGGGTGCAGGCCGAACCAGTCGAGCAGGTCGACAATATGTGCGGCAAAGCCGACGCTCACGCTCATGTTGGAGCCGGCGTACTCGAGGATCAGATCCCAGCCGATGATCCAGGCCACCAGTTCGCCCAGCGTCGCATAGGTGTAAGTGTAGGCTGAACCGGCGATCGGAATCATAGACGCCAGTTCCGCGTAGCAGAGGCCGGTGAGCGCGCAAACGAAGGCCACCAGAATCATAGAAAGCGCGATGGCGGGACCCGCGCCGGGACGGCCGGCGAGCGCAGTATGAGTAATGATGAAGCTCGCCAGCGGCGTGTTCACCATGCTGGATGTATCGAATTGTTCGCCCGAGATGGCCGTGCCAATGACGGTAAAAATGCCCGAGCCGATGACCGCACCGATCCCGAGCGCCGTCAGCGACCACGGACCAAGGGTCTTTTTGAGCCTGTGCGCGGGCTCTTCCGAGTCGCTGATGAGCTTGTCGATCGACTTGCGGGCAAGCAATTGGCTGGCCAGTGCGAATCTCCTTACAGTGGTCAGTGGTCAGTGATCAGTTGTCAGCTTTTACCTCTCAGGCGGAGAAGCTCCCGGCTTCGCTCCAGCTTGCTCTCGAGAAACAATTGCCATCCGCAGTATTAGCAGGTGCTGTCCACTGACCACTGATCACTGACCACTGTTTTTCTTACCGTTTCGACTGGCCGCGGGCCATCTTTTTCACTTTCTTCTTCAGCGAGCCGCGAGGGGTGGTGCGCTTTGCCTTGGGGGCTGCCTTCTTGCGCGTTGCGCGTTTGATCTTCTTTCGCTCTGCCTTGTCTTCGATCTTTTTGGTGTCGGCCACGTTAACCTCTTTCAGTAGAATCTCTTCAATGCCTCGCTGCGCGAAGCGTGCGACTTTTTATGGTAACAGGCGAGAGGCCTGCCACAAAGCGGAAGGAAAGCGCGGAAAAATTAGAGCGAGAACGGGAATTCTGCCAGAGGCTCAAGCCGCATTCAGGCCGGCATTCGCCTCATTTCGGCGTACAATTGAGCTAGACCAGGATCATGCCCAGACCAGAAATCGATCCCGCCTGCTCGGCTCCGGCCGTTTTTTCGCTTCTGACGAGCTCCGCACCCCACGCAACGTCACCAGTTCGTAGGAGTTTGTCATGCGTTCTGCCAAAATACACCGCGCGCTTGCGCAGGGAATGAACCGTTTTGAAGTCTGCCAGATTGTCTCCAAAGGTGTCAGGGCGGTCCACAAGAGCGGCTCTCGCTTTGAGGACTCAATTAACGATGTGCTGCAGTATATGGGCACTCACGACATGCACAGGGAGAATCTTCACTCGACGATGCCGCGGGTAGACTCGCAGGTTGCCGCGAATAGCCTGGAGCCAGCTGCGTAAGAACAGGTTTCAGGTGTCTCAGGTTTCAGCGATCAGGGTCAAAAGCAACAGGCTCAATCCGGCCACTTCGGTAGCCACAGGCCAAACCAAAAGTCCGTGCGCACAAGGAAAAAGGACGGCATTGCTGCCGTCCTTTTTTGTGTATCGAGCCGGTTGCCGGCTTATCGCTTAAACAACCTGGACGTTCTCGGCCTGCCAGCCCTTGGGGCCCTTGGTCACGTTGAACTGGACCTTCTGGCCCTCCTGCAGGGAACGGAAGCCGTTCGCCTGAATGGCGGTGTGATGGACGAAGACGTCCTCGCCGTTTTCACGGCTCAAAAATCCGAATCCCTTGGCGTCGTTGAACCACTTGACTGTGCCTTGTTCCATTGTATTGATCCTTTTGCTACTGATTTACCGCCGAACGCAATGTGGAAGAGCTGCGTGTGGGAGCGGTAACTCGGAACAGGCAAGAACTTCGAAATCGAATTCTACGATCATATGTAGTATAGCACGGATTGAGCATGCAAGCCGCGGTCTCGAGCGCGGGCAGCGCCGCCGCAACCTTAGCGCAGGTTTTTCGCACGCGAGACGTTTCCATTTCGATGACCTGGAGGTTTTTGGCTTTCGGCGTGACCGGCGAAGCTGTGCAGCGCCCGGCCGCCGCGTTAAACTCGATGGCGCCAGAGGTAAGACTCATGCACGCTACGACCGCCAAAACTTGTTCTGGAGCTGGCTCGGCGCCGGGCCGGGTGCTGGCCCTCGATCCTGGAACCACATCGACGAAATTCGGCATTTACACGCGCGCCGGCGAGGAGCTGACGGGCAATATCCATCACGGCGACGATGAGATTGCGCGATTCCGCAACCGGCCCATGCTCGACCGGCTGGACTACCGCGCCGAGCTGATCGAGGCGGCGCTTTATGAGGCAGGATTTACTCCGAAGGGTAAAAGCGCGGAGAGCCCTTGGGCCGCCGTGGCTGGACGCGGCGGATTGCTGCCTCCCATGGAGTGCGGCACCTACCTGGTGGACGACGCGATGGTGGAAGAGCTGCGCGCGGCGCGGCGCGGGGAACATGCTTGCAATCTGGGCGCCGTGCTGGCCTTGCGCTTTGCGCGCGCTGCCGGAGTGAATGCGTACATTGTGGATCCGGTCACGGTGAACGAGTGGCAGCCGTGCGCGCGCCTCTCGGGCTCGCCGCTGGTCGAACGCACGGCCGCCGGCCACGCACTCAACACCAAGGCTGTGGCGCGGCGCTATGCGCGCGAGCGGGGCAGGCATTATGCGGAGCTGCGGCTGATCGTGATTCACATGGGCAGCGGGATCACTGTCTCGGCGCACTCGGGCGGCCGGATGATCGACAGCAACAACTCGCTCGGGGAGGGCCCGTTTGGCCCCGACCGCGCAGGGTCGCTCCCGGTGCGCGAGCTGATCAGGCTATGCTTTAGCGGCAAGCTGACGCAGCCGGAGCTCGATCGTCATGTTTTTGGCGAAGGCGGGCTGTTCGCTTATCTGGGAACGCGCGATCTGATCGAAGTGGAAAGACGGATGGATGCGGGCGATGAACAGGCCGCGGCGGTCTTCGATGCCATGGTTTGCCAGATCGGCAAAGAGGCCGGCGCGATGGCCGCGGTGCTGGAAGGCAACGTAGACGCAGCGCTGCTCACCGGCGGCATGGCGCACAGCGATCGGCTCGTCGCGCGGTTGCGGCGGTACGTGGAGTGGATCGCGCCGGTGACGGTCTATCCCGGTGAGGACGAGCTGCGGGCGCTGGCCGAAGGTGTATTTCGCGTGCTCGATGGCGAGGAAGATGCGAAGCGAATGCCGGACGGCAGCGAGCCGGCAAGTTAGCGAGTTCGCGCGATATTTCTTTTTGAGGAGGTCGACGAGTCGGCCAGTTGCTCCACGTTTGATGCTAGAGTCTTGATGTGGAATCCCGAACGGCTTTGCCGAGCTGCTCGATGGATTGGTAAAGGAACGGTTCGAACGGCAACAATCTCCGGGAGAAAGATGTTGAACGGTAAGCGCAGGAGGGAAAGAGCGCATGGCTGATCTGCGCGATTATCTGGCCGCCGAGCGCACATTTCTGGCATGGATTCGTACCGGTCTGGCGTTGATGGGATTTGGATTTGTCGTGGCGCGATTCGGGCTCTTTCTGAAGCAGATCCAGACTGTCGAGCACGGCTCACCGGGTGCGTCGAACGGACTGTCGCTCTGGCTCGGTACAGTACTCATCGCAGCCGGAATCGTAATGAATTTCTTTTCCGCGTGGCGCTACGTTCGAATCGTGCATGCGATGGACCTCGGACAGCCGCCGCATTCGCGCTCTCTGACTCTGACGGTTGGGACCGCCGTCTTCCTGGCGCTTGTTGGGCTTGCCATGGTGGCGTATCTGCTTTCGGTACGCGGGACGTAAGGCTTTTTGTTTGAAAAGGAGCGAGGAGAAGACAATGGAGCAGTGCAGTCGGAAGGGAATCGCCGACGTGCCGTCAAGTCACTCCGTGGATGAAACCGTGGAGAGGCTGAAGGCCATTCTGAAAGAGAAGGGCGTGACTCTGTTTGCGCTGGTCGACCACAGCGGAGAAGCTGCGAAGGTGGGTATGAAGATGAATCCCACCAAGCTGCTGATCTTTGGCAACCCGCAGGCAGGCACTCCGTTAATGCTGGCGGCGCCGAGCGCGGCCATCGATCTTCCGCTCAAGATAATTGTATGGGAAGACAAAGAGGGAAAAGCCTGGGTCTCTTACAACACTCCGGAATACCTAATGAAGCGGCATGGCCTGCCGCCGGAGTTGCTCAGGAACATCGCGGTCGTGGAAGCCTTGGCTCAAAAGGCCGCGGGATAAATATGGGAGAAAGCTGAAGTGAAATGCCGCGGCGGACCGTGTGATCCGCCTCCAACAAATGACCGCGGCCATCTCTGGATGTTCAGAGATGGCCGCGGTGTTGTGGAACGGTGCTGTAGCTGGCGGTTAGGAGAGGCCGATGACCTGGCCGGTTTCGGGGTTGATGTCGATTTCGTAATAACCGGGGCGGGTGGAAAGTCCGGGCATGGTGCTCATTTTGCCCAGCAGCGGGTAGACGAAGCCTGCACCCACGCTGGCGCGAACTTCACGCACGGGAACCACAAACCCGGTGGGCGCGCCTTTGAGGGCCGGGTCATGGCTGAAGCTTAAATGCGTCTTGGCCATGCACACCGGAAGCTTGTCGAAGCCCTGGCGAGTGTAGAGCTCGATCTGTTTTTCCGCCTCCGCGGAGTATTCGACTCCGGCGCCGCGGTATATCTCGCGCACGATGCACTCGATCTTTTCCTTGATCGAAGCTTCGCGGGGATAAAGGAAGTGGAACTGGCTGGGCTTTTGGCAAGCCTTGATCACGGCTTCGCCCAGGGGCACAGCGCCGGCGCCGCCCTCGGCCCAGTTGTTGGCGATGACGGCATCTTCAGCGCCGGCCGCGAGCGCGGCCTTGCGCACCAACTCGACTTCGGCGGGCGTATCGGTGCTGAAGCAGTTCACCGCTACCACCGCGGGGATGCCGAACTTGCGCACATTTTCGATGTGCCGCGCCAGGTTGACGCAGCCCTTTTCGAGCAATTCGAGATTTTCTTCCGTGTAGGCCGGAGAGAGCTTCTGGCCGGCCACCACTTTGGGGCCGCCGCCGTGCATCTTCAGCGCACGAATGGTGGCCACGATCACCGCGCAGTTGGGAACCAGCAGGCTCTCGCGGCACTTGATATTGCAAAACTTCTCGAAGCCCATGTCGGCGCCGAAGCCGGCTTCGGTGACCACGTAGCCGTCTTTTCCCACCAGTCCCAGGGCAATCATGTCGGCCAAAACCGAGGAGTTGCCGTGGGCGATGTTGGCAAAGGGGCCGGCATGGACAAAGGCGGGAGTTCCTTCCAGCGTCTGCATCAGGTTGGGCATGATGGCGTCTTTCATGATCACCGTAAGCGCTCCGCCTGCGCCCAGATCGTCGGCAGTGATCGGTTCGCCCTTGCGGTTGGACCCGATCACCATGCGCCCCAGACGCTCGCGCATGTCGCCCAGGCTGGTGGTCAGCGCCAGAACCGCCATGATTTCGCTGGCTACCGAGATATCGAAGCCCGTCTCACGCGTGTGTCCCTTCTCCTCCGGCCCTTGTCCCACCGTGATGCCGCGCAGCATGCGGTCGTTGGTGTCGGTCACGCGCCGCCAGGTAATGGTTGCCGGATCGATATCCAGGCGCGCCCACCGCGAACGTTCCTCGGCAGTCAACTCGTTGGGATCTTTCTTGCCGATGCCCAGTTTGTGCAGACGGCGGAACATGACCGGGCTGAAGCGGCGCGAACCGTCCTTTGCCGCCGGGCAGAGGCGGTCGAAGAGTTGTTCGTCGGTGGCCTCCGACTCGTGCATCATGCGCGTGTCGATGGCCGCGGCCAGCAGATTGTTGGCCGCGGTGATGGCGTGAATGTCGCCGGTCAGATGCAGGTTAAACTCTTCCATGGGAATAATCTGGCTGTAGCCGCCGCCGGCCGCGCCGCCCTTGATTCCGAACGTCGGTCCCATACTGGGCTGGCGGATGCAGGTAAACACCTTCTTATTCAGGTGCGCTCCCAATGCCTGGCTTAGCCCGACAGTGGTTGTGGTCTTGCCTTCACCGAGGGGAGTCGGCGTCACCGCCGTTACCACCACGTACTTTCCCGCCGGCTTGCGGCCCAGCCGGTCGAGAATCGACAACCTCACCTTGGCCTTGCTATTGCCGTGTAACTCCAACTCGTCACTGAGGATTCCGGCTGCCTGGGCAATCTCGGCAATGGGGATGGGCGTCGCCGCCTGGGCGATCGCAATATCGCTGGGCACGGGCGGCTTGGCCGCCGCAGGGGGTTGAGGTGTCGGGATTACGCTATTGGAAGTTTCGGCCACATCCTGAGCCATGGTTGGTTTTCTCCGTTAAGACTAGACTTGTGATGTATATCATACTATAATAAACTTATTCCAAATTGCAAGTGAGAAGCGCGCGGAGGAGTCCAATGTCGGATGGGGAATTGAGACCAACAGGTGACGGCAATCACAATGGCGTGGGGGGATATGAGCAGTCGCTGCGCGACCCGGCGAAGTTCAGCATCACCTGGGAGCTGGTGCCGGGACGGGGCGCGTTCGAAAAGTCCCAGCTCGAAGTTCTCTCGACGGCCGAGCGGGCGGTAAAATCGGGCCGGGTTCACGCGCTTACGATTACGGATAATCCGGGAGGAGCTCCGGCGCTTTCCGCCGAGATGCTGGGCGCCGAGATCATCCGCATGGGCGGCGAGCCGCTGGTCCATCTGACATGTAAAGACAAGAACCGCAACGAATTGGAAAGCCTTCTCTACGGAATGGAGCGCGCCGGCGTACGCAATCTGCTAGTCATGACGGGCGATTTTCCGAAGACCGGCTTTATGGGAAGCCCCAAGCCGGTATTCGATCTTGACCCGGTGAACCTGACGGCGATGATCGCAACCCTGAACCGGGGCCTGGAAGTTCCCGCTCCCAAGGGAACCAAAACCCTGAAGGCGACGCACTTTTTCTCAGGCGTGGCCGCCAGCCCGTTCAAGGCCCTTGAAGCGGAGCAGATGGGGCAGTATTTCAAGCTCAAGAAGAAGCTCGAAGCCGGGGCGCAGTTTGTGGTCTCTCAACTGGGATACGACATGCGCAAGTTCCACGAGTTGCTCGAGATGGTGAAGCTGCTGGGGTTTGAACATATTCCCGTGGTGGGCAACATCTACCTGCTGCCCTTCGGCGCGGCCAAGGTGATGCACAGCAACTCGTTGCCGGGCTGCGTGGTGACCGACGAATTCCTCGCCACCCTGGAAAGCGAGGCGGGCGCGGCCGACAAGGGCAAGGGCATGCGCAAGGAGCGGGCCGCCAAGATGTACGCGATGATGAAAGGGATGGGTTTTGCCGGCGCGCATATCTCCGGCCATGGCATGACCTTCGACGATCTGGAATACGTGATCGGCCGGGGAGAAGAGCTGCTGCCGAACTGGCCCGAGCTGGTGCATGAGTTCGACTTTCCTCAGCCCAGGGGCTGGTACTACTTCGAGGCGGACAAGAAAACCGGACTGAATAGCCAGACGCCGGCGGCGCGGAGCAAGGCTCCCGCGGCGGGCCTCGGTTATCAGCTATTCAGATGTTTTCACCACACCATGTTCGATCCGCACGGATTTCTATTCCGTCCCATGGTCTGGCTCTCGAAGGCCGTGGATAAATCCCCCGCCGAGGGCGCTTATATCAAGGCGGAGCAAATCATCAAGGGCCTCACCAACGATTGCCAGCACTGCGGCGACTGCGCCATGCTCGACACGGCCTACCTGTGCCCACAGAGCCAGTGCCCCAAAGGCCAGCGCAACGGTCCCTGCGGGGGAAGTTTTGAAGGCTGGTGCGAAAAATATCCCAACGAGCGGCAGTGCATTTACGTGCGGGCTTACGACCGGCTGAAAAGCCACGGAGCGGAGCAGGAACTGAACGGCGAAGTTACGCCGCCGGCGAACTACGATCTCAGCCAGAGCTCCTCGTGGATCAACTTCTATCTGGAGCGCGATCACTCGGCAAAGAAGCTCGGTTTGCTGAAAGGCGAGAAAGACAAGGGGAAGAAACAGGCCCCTGCCGCTGAATAGCAAGTCAGCGAGTTAGCAAGTCAGCAAGTCAGCGAGTTAGCAAGTCAGCGAGTCAGCAAGTCGGCGAGTTAGCCAGTCGGCGCGGAGTTAGCGGGAACAGCCGATCCGAATAACCCGGCAGGAGCGCCGCGTGGCGGTGCTATGATTCGGCGGAAGGAAATTCTTCACAAATTCAGATGGCATGAGGGCAAAACCGGTGACGGCAAGAATTCTCGATGGCAACAGCATTAGCGCGCAGATCAAGGCGGAACTGAAAGCGGAAGTGGCTCAACTCGCCCAGCAGGGAGTGCGTCCCGGACTGGCTGCGGTGCTGGTGGGAGAAAACCCGGCTTCGCAGGTCTACGTGCGCAGCAAGGTCCGCACCTGCGAGCAACTGGGCTTCTTCAGCGAAATGATTACGCCCCCGGCCAGCACCACCACGGAAGAGTTACTGGCCATCGTCGACGAGCTCAACCGCCGCGACGACATCGACGGCATTCTGGTGCAACTGCCGCTTCCCGGCCAGATCGATTCCAAGCGGATCCTGACGGCCATCGATCCCGCCAAGGACGTCGACGGCTTCCATCCAATAAACATCGGATTGCTCTCCACCATGCGCCCGAGCCTGGTGCCCTGCACGCCGGCCGGCTGCATGGAAATCCTTCGCCGCAGCGGTATCGAAGTGGCGGGCAAGGATGCGGTGGTGGTGGGCAGAAGCGACATTGTGGGCAAGCCGGTGGCGATGTTGCTGACCAATGCCAATGCCACCGTCACCATCTGTCACTCCCGCACGCGCGACCTGGTTGGCGTTTGCCGGCGGGCCGACATCCTGATCGCGGCCATCGGCAAGCCGGCGATGGTTACTCCGGAGATGGTGAATCCAGACGCTACGGTCATCGACGTGGGGATTAACCGGATCGACAGCCGCGAACTCTTTCAAAGTCTCTTTGCCGGCGATGCGAAGCGGGAAAAGGAGTTCTCGGAAAAAGGTTCAACCCTGGTCGGAGACGTGCATCCGAAGGTCGCCGAAGTATGCCGCGCCATCACCCCGGTTCCGGGAGGAGTGGGACCGATGACCATCGCCATGCTGATGGCCAATACGGTCAAAGCGGCTAAAATGCGGCGCGCCCTTGCCGACCACGCGCTGGTAGGATAGCGCTCCAGAAGGCCCCGATTATTTGATTGGCTTTATCGGCACGCGACCCACCCACCGGGTGGGCGCCCCGCTCGTGCCCTTTTTGAAAGCGCCTGCACAGCCGCGCACTATATTTCAAGCTTTTAAATCATTCTATGATATGATTATAGCAGAACTCCGTTGCAGCGTTTTTCTGACCTGGATACTTCAACTAGCCTCCAAAGGGGATACGATCGACATGATTATCATCGGTGAAAAACTCAATGGAACCATCAAATCGGTGGGCGAAGCTATCGCCAAAAAGGATTCTGAATTCATTCGAAACCTGGCCATAAAACAGGCCAATGCCGGCGCCAATTATCTGGATGTATGCGCCGGAACCGAGCAAAGCGTGGAAGTGGACACCCTCAAGTGGATGGTGGACATCGTGCAGGAGGCGGTGGAAACTCCCATATGCATCGACAACCCCAATCCCCATACACTGGCGCAACTGATTCCCTACTTGAAAAAGCCGGGTTTGATCAACTCCGTATCTGGCGAAGGGAACAAGTGCGAGATCCTCTACCCTCTGGCCAAAGAGTACGGCTTCGATGTCATCGCCCTCACCATTGACGACGCCGGAATTCCCAAGACGTCGGAACACAGAATCGAGATCGCCGCCAGCCTGATCGAGAAGGCGGCCCACCATGGTCTGGGGCCGGAGCGGCTTTATATCGATCCCCTGGTCATCGCCGTATCCACCGCCAACAGCTCGGTGCTTCATTTTGTGGAAACTATGCGCGCCATTCGGCAAAAGTTTCCCGGCGTGAAGATTACCTCGGGCCTGAGCAATATCTCCTTCGGACTGCCGCTCAGAAAGCTCGTCAACCGTAATTTCCTGTGCCTCGCCATGTATGAAGGAATGGATTCGGCAATCCTCGATCCCGCCGATAAAGACATCAGAGGAACCCTGCTCGCCGTCGAGCTGCTCACCGGAAACGACAAAAATTGCCGTAAGTTCACCACCGCCTTCCGCAGGGGAGAATTGTAATTCTCCCCTTCGGGGTGCTTTCCCAGGTCTCAAAATCGAGATCTGGGGCACCCGGCTGAGCGTAAGGCGGGAACTGGATACGCGCTTTTCGCCTCACGCAGACCGAGGCGCGGCAAATCGCGTATGATGTGCCCACAGCGGCGTAGGACGGCGATGACGACATCTGTGGCTCAACACGATTCGGGGCTCGACTCCGGCAGGCCTGACTCCGGCGCCGGCCCGCAGATTGGTGCAGAGCCTGGGCCTGTTCAGCGCCACCACGCATTGTTGTCGGGCTCGATGATCGGCAGCGGCATCTTTATCGTCGACTGCGACATTGCGCGGCTCACCGATTCTCCGGCGCTGTATCTGGCAGCCTGGGTCGTGACCGCCGTCATGACCATGATCTGCGCGCTCAGTTACGGCGAGCTGGCCGCCATGATGCCCAAAGCCGGCGGCCAGTATGTTTACCTGCGCGAATCGCTGGGGCCGCTGTGGGGATTTCTCTACGGCTGGACGCTCTTTCTCGTCATCGAGACCGGAACCATCGCCGCTGTTTGCGTGGCCTTTGGCAAATTTCTCGGCGTCTTCTTTCCCACGGTCTCGAGCACGCATTGGCTGTGGCACATCGCGCACGTTCCCGCCATTCCCGTTGGGTCCCATGGTGCTGGGCAATATGGAGATCGGCATCAGCACCGCGAATCTGGCGGGCATCGTTGTTGTGCTACTGCTGGCCGCCGTCAATATTTTCGGCATGAAGTTCGGCGCTCTGGTGCAGAATGTCTTCACGGTGGCCAAGGCGCTGTCGCTCGCGGGGCTGATTCTTCTGGGATTCACCGTGGGCCGCAACAGCTATCGCTATCGCGGCCAACTTCGGCAGCCATTGGAGCCAGTTCTGGCGCAATGCCGGCTGGGGTTCGCTGCATCCAGTGCAGGTGGGCGCGCAGGGGCCGATCGTGATGGTCAACTTGATCGTGATTCTGGCCGTGGTGCAGGTGGGCTCTCTGTTTTCTGCCGATGCATGGAACAACGTCACCTTCACGGCGGGCGAAATCAAGCATCCGCGGCGCAACGTTCCGCTTTCGCTCGCTTTCGGCGTGGGGTTTGTGCTGGTCGTCTACATCCTGGCCAGCGCGGCATACATCATGGTGCTTCCGCTGCACGGCGACCCGCACGGCGCGACGGTCTTCGCGCGGGGCGTCCAATACGCGGGCTACCCCGAGGACCGTATCGGCGCCGCAGTGCTGCAGCAGATCTTCCCCCACTTTGGCGGCTACCTGATGGCGGCGGCGATCCTGATCTCAACCTTCGGCTGCGCCAACGGTATCACGCTCGCCGGCGCGCGCGCGTATTACGCGATGGCGCGGGACGGACTCTTCTTCAAGTCAGTCGGCAAGCTGCATCCGCGGTATAAAACGCCGGCCGCCGGGCTGATTGTTCAGGCGATCTGGACGACACTGCTGTGCGTCTCCGGCTCTTACGGGCAACTGCTCGACTACATTATTTTTGCGGTGCTGGTGTTTTATATTCTGACGATTCTCGGGTTGTTTGTGTTGCGCTTCAAACAGCCCGATGCGCCACGGCCTTACAAGGCGTTCGGCTATCCGTTCCTGCCGGGCTTGTATATCGTGATGGCGGTGGGCATCTGCGCCGCGCTCTTGCGCTACAAGCCGCAGTACACGTGGCCGGGACTGATCCTGGTGCTGCTGGGAGTTCCGGTTTATGTGTTCTGGTCGCGGAGCGCGAACGCCAGTTCCAACCCCGCGCCGCCGGCCGAGATTTGAAGCACGGGACGGGACGACTTGGGTGTTTCGCCGCCGGGGTGTAACGACCTTAGACCCGCTTTGGCCGAGGACGGATGTTTACCAAAATGCCATCCCCACCCCTCCCCCTATACGCCATACCTCCATATTTGAGAACAAAGGACTTATGGCGAGGGTATATATCTCCGTATCCCGAGTCTGGAATCCACGACTCACGGAACGATTGTGCGCCAATGCGGGGAAATTATCTGCAGTGTGTCACGAACAAAAGCGGAAGGTTTTGGTGCTCTACCGAAAATGGGAGACGGCCTCCCGGAGCCGGCTTGGCAGAGGAATAAAATAGATTAGGAATCGGAGCCGAGACAAATGAGCCGCGCACAGATCGCAATCCCACAGGAACAGATTGAAGCCTTCTGCGAGCGGCACCATATCCGCCGGCTGAGCCTTTTTGGTTCGGTGCTGCGCGACGATTTCCGGCCCGATAGCGATGTGGATGTTCTGGTGGAGTTCGCGCCGGGGTTCACGCCGGGGCTTGCGTTCTTCGGCATGCAGGAAGAACTTTCGGCGATTCTCGGGCGCAAGGTAGATTTGAATACGCCTGGGTTCTTGAGCCGCTACTTCCGTGAAGAGGTGAAGCAGTCGGCGGAGGATCGGTATGTCGCAGCGTGAGGGGCTGATTGCCGAGTTGGAGCGGCCTTTACCGGAAGGCGCGTCATGACCGTGGACGAATCGAGATTTCCGTATGGTTATGTGCCGGTGCACCTGAAGGAAAGGGTGAAGAATTGTCGGATCTTTCGGTAGGGGAGCGGCTGAGCCTGAGCTTTGAGTTGAGCGAAGCGGCTTGGGCGAAAATCGGCGTCGTTCGCGATCCGAGCAAGCCGATGGATAAAACGATCCGGCGGGTGGAGCGGAGGAGGGATTGAGGTTCGGCAATGCAGCTAAGGTTTGGGAGAGCACTGATGGCCGAGTTCAAGCTGGGAGACGTCGTAAGGCTCAAATCTGGAGGGCCACTGATGACGGTGGAGGACACCGCTGGTGGCTCTATAGGGGACGGACAGATCGGGTGCCAATGGTTCCTTCGCGACAAGCTTAATCACGAGGTTTTCCATAGGGAGTGCTTAGCCCCAGCGGGTATCTCGGAGAACTTCGAGGAACGGCTGGAGCGTTTGCGGAAGAAATCAAACGAATTCAATGCACAGCGAGGCAAACGGTCAAAAGACGTTAGTCAAGATTAGCGGAATGAATGTCTCCTCTAGGCTCTGCTGGGGAGCCCCGAGAATCGCCTCGACGCCTATGCTAATTGGATCTGGGATGAGGATTCGGCGCACATGCTCGGGATCTTCAGTCAAGCTCCCAATGACGACATCCCTGGTCCGCTCCGTGCTGCTTTCCATGATTCGAGCAAGCATCTCGTCGCCGAAATCCAAGGTCGCACAATACTGTTTCCCGTCCATCTCTTGAATAACTGTCGTGCAGTAGCTCCCTAATCCAACCACTGAGATTTCATCGATTGTAAGGGATGGATAGATAACCTTCGTCCTTTGCGCTGCTCCGGACATTGCGAGGCGCTTTCCCAGGTCTGGAAGTCGTGCAGAACGTTCAGGCATTCCCCCAATTTCAGCGCTCGTCCTATTGACATTGATCGATCTGAACGCCGAATTGTTTTGGGACTTCCAGCACTTGCGAATTTCGTTCAGTTGCTCCTCCAATAATTCGACCGCTCGCTTATCACCGAATTCGCTACTTACAGCCAGCTCTGTCCGAATCGCGAAAACAGGAAGAAACCTTGCAATATCTGTCGCGACGAATGGGTCGTGGCAGTCGCAAATGTAGTCCGCGATTGGAAAGGCAACATTGACCATCTGTTCCGCCGGGTTATCGCGGTGCTGCTGTAACTCCAAGCAGAAGTGGTCAACTGCTTCGTGTTCATCTCGCCACCCTGCGACGATCAAATGACCGATAAATTCTTTGGCATGTTGCTTTGCTACATATGTGTTGGCGTTCAGGATTCCGAGGGTGATCCAAAACTGGTAGCCTTTCATCGCTATGTCCGCTTCTCCACCAAGAACTCGCCTTTCTCGCGGAACAGCCTTTTTCAATGCATGCTCCGCATTGTATACGGCAGAAGAAAACTGATCTTCGCGAATTTGCTTAAATTTCTCTGCAATTGAGCGGGCGTGAACGATAAAATTGGCTGATCTAAAGAAACCCATGGTGTCACCCTTCCAGAGATGAGACGCAATTCTCGGGAACATCTTCTGACCCTGAGGATTTGTTGACGCTATTATCGCAGCAATTTCTCACCTTGGGCTTCGATCCGGAGACCGAGCGTAAATGAGTCATTGCCGGCCAGGAGCCCCGCTGCAAATCTCTTACTGCAGCAGCGTGCCCTGCTCGGTCGTGATTGCCGTTGCCGTTCAGTTCTTCGGGCGGGATGATGACGGCGGCGGCGACCTTGTCGTCCGGCTCGAGGTTGAGCAGGCGGACGCCCTGCGTGGCGCGGCCGGCGGCGCGGATGGTCTTGGTGTCGATGCGGATGATCTTGCCGAACTGGCTGATGACCATCAGCTCGCGAGGTGTCGTCGACCAGCTGAATGGTGTTGACGCGGCCGATGCGCTCGGTGACGGCCATGTTCTTGACGCCCTTGCCGCCGCGCGTCTGCAGGCGGTACTCCTCGACATCGGTGCGCTTGCCGAAGCCGTTCTCGGTGACGGAGAGAATGCGGTAGGCGCCCGGCTCGTGCTCCTTGGGCGTGACGGCGACGCCGACGACGTAGTCGTTCTTGACGAGCGCGATGCCGCGCACGCCGTAGGCCGGGCGGCCCATGGAGCGCACGTCGCTCTCGTCGAAGCGGATGGCCATGCCGAGGTGCGTGGCGAGGAAGACGATCTGCGTAGCCGTCGGTGATGCGCGCCGCGACCAGCTCGTCGTCCTTGTCGATGCCGATGGCGATGATGCCGCGCGCCATGACGTTGGAGAAGTCCTTGAGCGGCGTCTTCTTGACGGTGCCCTTTTGCGTGGCGAAGAAGATGAACTTGCCCTCTTCTTCAAGATCGCGGACGGGCAGAATGGCGCGCACATTTTCGCCCGGCTGCAGATCGAGCAGGCTCTGCATCGACTTGCCCTTGCCGGCGGCGCCGACGTCGGGAATCTCGTAGACCTTGAGCCAGTAGACGCGGCCGGTGTTGGTGAAGCAGAGCAGATAAGGCGTGCGTGGAGTCGACGATGAGCTGCGAGACGAAATCTTCTTCGCGCGTCTTCATGCCCATGCGGCCGGTGCCGCCGCGGCGCTGCTGGCGATAGATGGAGATGGGCGTGCGCTTGAGGTAGCCCTGGTGGCTGACCGTGACCGCGACCTGCTCGTCGGCGATGAGGTCTTCAAGCTGCAGCTCGGCGCTCTCGTCGACGATCTCGGTGCGGCGCTTGTCGCCGTACTTGTCGCGAACCTCTTCGAGCTCCTTGACGATGACCGCGCGCAGCTTTTTCTCGCTGGCCAGGATCTACTTCGTACTCGGCGATCTTGTCGCGGATCTCCTTGAGCTCGTTCGAGCAGTTCGTCGACGGAGAGCTGCGTGAGGCGGTAGAGCTGCAATTCGAGGATGGCGTCGACCTGGCGCAGGGTGAGGCCGCGCTCCTCGTGGCGGCAGCGCGCTCGCGGTCGAGCTTGATGACGATCTCGGTGCCCTTGCCCCAGGCGTACAGATTCTCGCGCGCCTCGGCGCGCGAAGCCGATGCGCGAATGATCTGATGACCGTGTCGAGATTGTCGAGCGCAATCTTGAGCCTTCGAGGATGTGCTCGCGCTCGCGCGCCTTGCGCAGCAGGAAGACGGTGCGCCGCTGCACGACGTCGATGCGATGGTCGATGAAGACGCGGATGGCTTCAGTCGAGGCCCAGCTCGCGCGGCTGGCCGTTGACCACGGCCAGGAAGATCATGGAGAAGCTTTCCTGCAGTTGGGTGTGCTTGTAGAGCTGGTTGAGCACGATCTCAGGCTGCGCGCCGCGCTTGAGGCCGATGACGATCCGCATGCCGTCGCGGTCGCTCTCGTCGCGCGTGCGGTCCGGCTGATGTCGATGTCGGAGATGATCTTGTTTTCGACCAGCTCGGCGATGCGCTTGAAGAGCGTGGACTTGTTCACCTGGTAGGGAATCTCGGTGACGACGAGCGCCTTGAGTTCCTTGGTGACGTTTTCAATGGCCACGCGGGCGCGCATGAGGAAGCGGCCGCGGCCGGTGCGATAGGCGTCCACGATGCCGGTGCGGCCGTAGAGGATGGCGCCGGTGGGGAAGTCGGGCCCATGGACGTGCTTGAGCACTTCAGCCAGGCCGGCTTTGGGATTCTTGACCAGCTCGATGGCGGCGTTGACGACTTCGGTCAGATTGTGCGGCGGAATGTTGGTCGCCATGCCGACGGCGATGCCGCTCGAGCCGTTGACGATGAGCGTTGGGAATGCGCGTGGGCAGAACCGAGGGCTCGTCGGTGGACTCGTCGTAGTTGGGCACGAAGTCGACGGTTTCCATGTCGATGTCGGCCATCAGCTCGCCGGCGATGCGCTCCATGCGGCACTCGGTGTAGCGCTATGGCCGCGGGCGGATCGCCGTCGACCGAGCCGAAGTTTCCCTGGCCGTCGACCAGCGGATAGCGCAGGAGACCAGGGCTGCGCCATGCGCACCAGCGTGTCGTAGATGGCCGAGTCGCCGTGAGGATGGTAGACTCCCATGGCCTGGCCCACGACTTTGGCGCACTTGGAGTACTTCTTGTTGTGCTGCAGGCCCTCTCGGTCATGGTGTAGAGCACGCGGCGATGCACGGGCTTCAGGCCGTCGCGGGCATCGGGCAGCGCGCGCCCGATGATTACCGACATCGAGTAGTCGAGATAGGAGCGGCGCATCTCCTCTTCAATGTTGATGGGGATGAGATTTGTGCCGCCTGGGGGAGGCGCTCCGTCGAGAGGAAGCTGGGGATTCTGATCGTCTGCCATAGATTCTTTTTGGCCCGCAGGGAGGCGGCAAAAAGGTCCGGAAAAAGCGGGGCCGGGTCCGCAGGTCTCTGACCTTATTTTAGCGGCTTGGAGGGGGTTTTAGCAAGGCGGAAAGGTTGGAATAAAGCTTTATTTTGCTGCATCTTAGGAAGAATCGCTACCGTTTCTGACGGCGGTGTTCGCCGCGTGGGCGGCGCGTCCCGTTTTTGCACTGGATTTGGCGGCCGGCGAGGTGGGCTTACAAGACATTCAGATCAACCCTGGGAGACTGAGGATGCAAAGCACTGCCTGCAGCAACACGATTGCTCCGGCCGCGCCGAGCGCGAGGCGGCCGTGGGGGCTTTCGTATGCATCGGCGAAGACGCCGCCCAAAAACGTGAGCAGAAAGGGCAGCGACCACAGCCACGGGCTTCCTGGAGCGCCTGTCATGACGAGAACCATCAGGATCAGGGCGCAAAACAGCGGAGTTGTGTTGCCGAAGTAGCGCGAACGGCGCGAAGCGAGATACAAAATCAAGGCGGCGCAGGCGGCAATCGCGATGCCGCCATTGGCGAGGGTGCCGAAGAATCGCCTGGCTGGATCCAGAGAGAACCACAGAAAACCGGCGGCCGAACGGAAGACATAGCTGAAGGCATCGGGCGAAAAACCGTAGCAGGCAAACACCAGCACCAGCGCGCCAACCGCGGCAGCCAGCACCACGGGCAGCGTTTGGCTTCTATGTCCTTCGGCAACCCACAGCATGGCAACCAACCCCAACAGCGCGGCCACGGGAAGCGCCACGATGTGCGCCGCAGCCGCGATACCGAAGACCACAGAAAGCAGCACGATGCGCGGACGCCATTTGCGCCGCGGTCCCTGCATGGCGTGGGCTACGCCGATGCAGGTGTACACGCCGCCGTACACCCCCAGAGCGGCCAGCACCTCAGGATTGGGCGACACGCACGCCTTCAGCACCGCGGGAGAAAAGCAGTAGAGCGCCAGCGCCGTGTAGCCGCCGAGGTTGCCGTAGAGCCGCCGCGCGACCCACCAGATGCATCCGCCGAGCAGGCAGCCGGCAAAGAGAAACGGCAGGCGCAAGAGCAGCAGAATATGCGTCATCTGATGGCGCAGTTCCCAGGTGCTGAGATCGCTGCCCTGGTTCTGTACCACTCGGTTCTCCGGTTTGCGAAAAAGATCGAGCCCGCGCTCGGCCAGCAGGTTGAGGGTGAGCGGGAGCCCGGCAAGCCGGTAGGCCAGAATGCCATCGTGAATGTTGCCGCAGGAGGTGTAGTAACCGGCCAATGGCGAGGGCTTCTCCCAGGTTTCGCGTCCGCAGCGGGCGTATTGGTAATCGCGATCGGTCAGCGTCTGGCGGCTGGTGAGCCAGAATCCCTGGAGGAGAAAGATCGCCAGCAACCCCGCCGCGATGCGCTGCGGCAGATTGAAGCGAAAGCGGCGAAGCATTCCGAACCGGTGGGCCATCGCGCTCAAAGGAACAGATTCCAGTCTAAATGGCGCTGCAGGGATGGGAGAGCGGGCGTGCCTGGACGGATGAGGCCTGTGAGTGCAGATGGCACAAGAAGGCGAACCGCCCGCCTTGGGAATTTGGATTCCCGGCGCGCGGTTCGAGGTTGATTACTTCGTGTTTTCCGCCCGGCAGCGGTTTTGCTGTCGAGCTCTAAGCGCCCGCTACCACTTACCGGCTACCATTTCACGAGGATCGCGAAGATGACCATCTGCTGGTCGCGGCGCATGTCAGGCTGCCAGAGGCTGGTGTACCCGGGAGCTGCGGCGCAAACGAGCTTCGCCGCGGCGATGTTTGCGGCATACTGCTGCGCATAGTTCATGCCCGGAAAGTTGGTGTAGCCCAAGCCCGAGTCCACCGAGGAACTGCCGTTGGTGCAAGTGAAGTCGGCGGGGCTGCCGATGGACGCATTGGTAACGCCACCGGGAGGCGTTGAGCCGCCACGGCCGGCCCAGTAGGGCACATCCGAGTGACGGTACCCGTACTCCACGCGGTAGGTGATGAACTGGCGCGGCATAAAGTCGTAGGTGATGGTGCCGTCCTCGCCGTGGTAGGGTTGGCCGGCATCCTCGGGGAAGTAGGCGCTGCCGGTAACTGCCGTGGCGCCGTTGATGGGCGGCAGCAGGACGAGATAGCGTCCAGGGTTGTTCACGTAACCGCCGCCAGCCGTGATCGCGTAGCGGTCCTTGTTGAACCACCAGCGGTTGTACGCCATCAATCCCAGGAAGCTCTGCTTGTAGTAGGGCGTGGCAGGAGTCGAGCCGCTCGCCGGACTGTAGATCTTATGCCCTGCCGATCCCATGCAGGCCACACCGGCGCCCTCCTCGCAACCCGCATCGGCAGTGATCGAGAACGCCATCCGATCCAACGTAGCGTCAGCCTTTTCGTAGTACTTCAGCTCGAAGCTGTTGTCGGTATGGAACCGGGTGCGGCCCTCGATGCCGAAGTCATCCTCGCCCAAGCCGTAGTTGTTGGAGATGATGTTGATCTTGCCCGTGGGCGTGTACTTGATTTGTCCGCCAAGGCCCGGCTTGCCGCCAAAGCGCGCATACGACTGCCAGCCGTTGATGAACCACGGTTCGATCTTCAGGTGCTGCGTGGGGAAGAACTGCCCGCGCACGCCATTGAAGAACCACGGTGTATTCGAAGAGACAAAGGATGGCTGGTAGGCCCAGTTGTCAAAGTTGTAGTAGCTGAACAGACCGATGTAGGACAAGAAGATGCCGGCGTCCAAGTTGATGCCGTGCATTTTATCCCAGTGATAGCCGCCATACGCCTCAGCCAGGTAGCGATAGGCATCGTCGAGGTTCCATTGGCCGCGGCTGACGCTGGCGTCGTTGCGCGGCGTGGTGGCTGAGTACTCGCCGAACTGCGTCATGAGGCGGGCGTGCACGTGATCGATGAGCAGATCGCCGCCGATACCGAGCTGCTCGAGTTGGACTTCCTGCGAGCGGAAGACCTCGCTCGATCCGCTGATGGCGTCATCCTTGGGATGGTTGAAGTCGAGGTTATAGTTTGTGTCGACGCGGATTTCGGGCGTGAAGTATTTCGTGCAGAGGGGGCAATCGATGGTGCGCGGATTGCCATTCAGCCAGCCCCAGTAGTGGTCAGCGAAGGGCGTCACGTGATCCACGGCCGGCGGCGCGGGGGCTTGCGCGGGCGCCTGCGCGGGCGCTGCATCCTGCATGGCGCCGGTGATGGACGCAGAGGTTGCGGAAGCAGGATGGACCGCCGATCGCAATGCGGCCACGTCGTTCTCGTAAGCTTTTATGGCATCGGCCGAGAGTGCGTCGGCGTCGTTGCGCGACTTCAATTGCGCCTTCAGCTCGGCAATCTCAGCCCTCATCTCCACTATGTCTTTCATCAACTCTGTGTTCGAGATCTGGTTGGCTTGATCCGGTTGAGCGGTTCCTGCCGGAGTCGCTGTGCGGTCGGCATCCACCGCTGCTGCGCTTGAGCCGGGTACAGGCGCTGCGCCGGCTGGAGATTCCATGCGCGCGGTTGACGTTGAAGCCGCGCTTCCAGTTGGCTGGCTCTGCTGTGCGATGCCGGAGATAGAGATTAGAACGAGATATAGCCCCGCTGCCGCAGTTGCGATTCTGTACATTGATCTTTTCATTCTGTCTCTCACTTTCATGTGGGTTTTCCGTACTGGGGATGCATCGTGCGGACGTTTTTGACGGTACACCTCTCCCAGGCCTGCTGTTACGCAGTTTTTCGTCCCGGTTGTTTGTAAGCCGCGACCGAAACAGCCCGCGTGAGGGTTCTTCATAACGCAAGGGGAACACGGATCAGAAACGCATGAAGACTACCGGATTGCGCATAAGGAATCTATATATGGAAAGGAAACGCTTATAAACCCCTCAAAAAAACTTTATGAATGATGCTATCAGCGCAGAACTTCGCTGCTGCCGCTCAAGAACCCGATTTGTTTCTTCGGCTGGTGTGAACCGGAGATAAAGCCCTCAAGCGGCGCTCTGTTGGCTGCGCGAGTTCCGTTTCTCGTTGTTGCGTCTGGTGTTGGTGCTATGCTCGTTGGCAAGGGCTCGCGCGTGAGCAGTTTTTTCACCATCGGCCATTCCAACCACTCCATCGAAGAGTGGCTTGCTCTCGTCAGGCAACACGAGATCCAGGTGGTGGTCGATACGCGCAGTTCTCCTTATTCGGGCCATGTTCCGCAATTCGACAAGGAACTTATACAACGCTCATTGGAGCAGGGAGGAGTCCGTTACCTGTTTCTTGGAGCAGAACTGGGCGGACGGCCGGACAATCCTGACTACTACGACGCCAAAGGCCACGTTCTTTACAGCCGGCTCCGCGACGACCCACGCTTTCAGGCAGCGATTGCGCGGCTTGAATCGGGCATGCAGCGCTTCCGCGTGGCCCTGCTCTGCGGCGAGGAAGACCCCGCCCACTGTCACCGCCGCTTGCTCATCGGGCGCGTTCTCACTGAACGCGGCCACACCATGCACCACATTCGCGGCGACGGCCGGCTGGAAACAGACGGCGAGGTAGCAGCCGAATCCCGCAAGCCCCTGGTAAGCGGGCAGCCTGCCCTGTTTGCCGAGCTCGATGAGGACCAATGGAGATCTACAGCATCGGTTTTACCCAAAAAAGCGCCAGCGAGTTCTTCGGCACACTGAAGGCGCACCGGATTGAGCGCCTGCTCGATGTGCGGCTGAACAACACATCGCAGCTTGCTGGATTCGCCAAGCAGTCCGACCTTCCTTACTTTCTGCGCGAAATCTGCGGGGCCGATTACGAGCATGAGCCGCTGCTCGCTCCCACGCAGGAAATACTCGACGCTTTCAAGAAGCAAAAGGGAAATTGGGATGTTTATACCGAAGCTTATCTCGCTTTAATCCGCTCCCGAAAAGTCGAATCTGTCCTTTCTAAGGAGAGTTTCCAAAAGAAAACGGTCCTGCTGTGCAGCGAGCCGACTGCCGAACACTGCCACCGCAGGCTTGCGCTCGAATATTTGCAGGAGCACTGGAAAGATGTCATCATTCGTCATCTCTAAATTCAGATGCAGAAGGTGAGGCTGGCTCGATGAGCATCGACCGGATTGTCTGCCTCGCCAACTCCTATAAACACAACCATCGTTGCGTCGCCGGAATCAGCCTGGTCACAAAAAAGTGGATTCGGTTGGCAGGGCGAAAGATCCCCGGCTGCCTCACTGTGAAAGAAACCTGCTATCCGGACGGAAATGAGACGGCAATCCTGGATGTCTTCGAGGCCGAGCTCGATGAGCCTTGCGGGTCTAACTGCCACCCTGAAGATATCTTTGTGACGGAGAAGCCGTGGCGCCCAGTCCGGCGCTTCGACGAACCGCGCGACCAAAAGTTTCTCGCCGCGTACGTGAATAAAGGGCCGACAATATTGCAGAGTTACGGGGACAGAGTCTATGCGCGCAAAATTGTTAGTGCGCCGGTGGATAAGTCTCTCGAACTGATTCGCCCGGACGATCTATGGTGGTGGATTCGCGAAGAAAACGGCAAGCGCAAAAACCGAGCGCTGTTTCGAGCCGGGCACGTCAGCCGCGCTCGCTACGATCTGGCCGTCACCGATCCCGTCTGGCTCAACCAACTTAACCTATTGCCAGCCGGCATTTATCCGCAATCCTTCTTCTTCAAGGAAAAACTCCACAACGCCTTCCTTACCCTGAGCCTGAGCGAGCCGTTCGAGGGTTTCCACTACAAGCTGGTTGCGGGCGTGGTCAATTTTCCGGTCTGAGCGCGCATTATGAGTTGCTTGCCGGTTGCAGGCGCAACCCCAGGCCGCTACACTTCTCGTCAGCATGGCCATTGCCCGCGACAACACTCCGGAACGGCTGGTCAGCGCCGCGCGCGCCGACGAAGAGCAGGGTTTTGAGCTCAAACTGCGCCCGCGCTGGCTGGGCGAGTTCATCGGCCAGTCGAAAGCCAAGGAGCAACTGGCGATTGCGCTGGAAGCGGCCAAATCGCGCGGCGAAGCGCTGGATCACGTGCTGCTCTTCGGCCCGCCCGGCCTGGGCAAGACCACGCTGGCCACCATCATCGCCAATGAGCTCGACGTGGGCTTTCAGCAGACCTCCGGCCCGGCGCTGCAGATTCAGGGCGACCTGACCGCCATCCTCACCAACCTGCGCGAGCGCCAGGTGCTGTTTCTCGACGAGATTCACCGCATGCAGCCGGTGCTCGAAGAAAAGCTCTACACCGCGCTCGAGGACTACAAGCTCGACATCATCATCGGGCAGGGTCCGGCGGCGCGCACGCACGTGATGGAGATTCGGCCGTTCACTTTTATCGGCGCCACCACGCGGCCCGGCCTGCTGAGCTCGCCGCTGCGGTCGCGTTTCGGCATTCTGCTGCGCCTGGAGTTTTACACCGAAGAGGAGCTGCGCGTCATCGTGGCGCGCTCGGCCGAAGTGATGCAGATTCCCATCGACGCCGACGGCGCGGCGGAGATTGCGCTGCGCTCGCGCGGCACGCCGCGCATCGCCAACCGCCTGCTGCGCCGCGTGCGCGACTACGCGCAGGTGCGCGGCTCCGGAATCATCGACCGCCCGACGGCCAATGCCGCGCTCACCATGCTGGAAGTGGATGCGCACGGCTTCGACGAGATCGATCGCCGGCTGATGCTCGACCATCATGCAGAAGTACGATGGCGGCCCCGTGGGCCTGGGCACGCTGGCCGCAACGCTGGCCGAAGAGGAAGACGCGCTCGAAGAGGTCTACGAGCCGTTCCTCATTCAGATTGGATTTCTGGATCGCACGCCGCGCGGCCGCGTGGCCACGCGCCTGGCTTACGAGCACTTCGGCCTCGCGATGCCGGGCCGGCAGGCGGGGATTGTTTTAGGAAGGAGCGGAGCTAGCGGGGTTAGCGGCGTTAGCGGAGTCCGTCGCTTGGTTCAGGCCTAGCTCCGCTAGCACCGCTAGCTCCGCTCACTCAGCTATCTTGAACAAGAAGGAGAATCCCATGGCACTTACCGAATCCACCATGCTTGAACTTGGAACGATTGCGCCGGATTTTGCGCTCACCGATGTGGTGAGCGGCAAGACGGTCCATCGCGACGATTTTCGCGGGCAAAAGGCGCTGCTGGTCATGTTCATTTGCGCCCACTGCCCTTATGTGAAGCACATTGAAAAATCATTGGGCAAATTCGGCGCGGATTACGCCGGCAAGCCCCTGGGCATTGTCGCCATCAGCGCCAACGACGTGACCGAGCACCCGGCCGACAGCCCCGCGGGGCTCAAGCAGCAGGCGAAGGAAAACGGGTTTCCGTTTCCATACCTCTACGACGAATCGCAGGCCGTGGCTCATGCGTACAACGCCGCGTGCACGCCCGATCCGTATCTCTTCGACGCGGATTTCAAGCTCGTGTATCGAGGACAGTTCGATGACAGCCGCCCCGGGAACGGCATTCCTGTTACCGGCAAAGATCTGCGCGCGGCCATCGATGCGGTGCTCGCGGGCAAACCCGTTCCCGCAGACCAGAAGCCATCGATCGGCTGCAACATCAAGTGGAAGGCGTAAGGCAGCGGAGTTAAGCTCGGGCGACTTAGCTAACTCCGCCAGATCCATGACCGCGTAAAGAAGTATTTCAGGTTCGTGCATTCCCACATCTCAAAATCGAGATGTGGGGCACCCACGGGAGGGTTGAGGTTCGTGCCGGCGTCGGCACAAATTGACGCGGTCAGAGACCTAGGCGCTTACCGGCGCTGGCGCCAGATTGGATAGCAGTTCGCGGATTTCAAGCAGAACTTCGTCGGGCCGGGTGGCCTTCAAGGGAAACTTGAGCACTCCCTGCGGCGTGAACTGCGCGCCGCGCTTGGCGTTGCGCGCGACCAGCTTGCATCAGGTGCGCGGGGTCGACGGCGGCATTTTCCATGAACCGGATCTGCAGCTCGCCGCGCTTGCGGTCGATCTGCGCGATGCCCAAACGCTCGCACTCCAGGCGCAGCATGGCGGCTTCGAGCAGATAAACTGTGGCGTCGGGCGGCGCGCCGTAGCGGTCTTCCATCTCCGCGCGCACCTCGTTGACCGCAGCTTCGCTGGCTGCGCCGGCGATCTTCTTGTAGAGGCGCAGGCGCTGGTTCTCCTCCGGCACGTAGCTCTCGTCGATGCGCAGCGCGATGCCGAGATTGAGCTGCGTGGCGGGACGCTCTTCGCGCTCTCGCCCTTCAGCTCCTTCACCGCGGCCTCGAGCATCGAGGTGTACAGCTCGAATCCGACGGCTTCAATGTGGCCGCTTTGCTCGCCGCCCAGCATGTTGCCGGCGCCGCGCAGTTCCAGGTCGAGCGCGGCGATCTTGAATCCCGCGCCGAGGTCGCTGAACTCCTTGAGCGCGGCGAGGCGGCGGCGCGCGATCTCGGTCAGTTCGTTCTCCGGCGGAATGAGCAGGTAGGCGTAGGCGCGGCGGTTGGAGCGGCCCACGCGCCCGCGCAACTGGTAAAGCTCGCTGAGGCCGTGGCGCTCGGCGCGATTGATGAGGATGGTATTGGCCAGCGGAATGTCGAGGCCGTTTTCGATGATGGTGGTGGCGACCAGCACGTCGAACTCGTGGCGCATGAAGGCGAGCATCACTTTTTCGAGCTCGTTCTCGCCCATCTGGCCGTGCGCCACGGCCACGCGCGCCGCAGGCACCAGCTCCTGAATGCGCGACGGCGATTTCGTAGATGGATTCCACGCGGTTGTGGACGAAGAAGACCTGGCCGCCGCGTTCCAGCTCCACTTCGATGGCCGAGCGGATGATCTTCTCGTCGAACTTGCGCCACCACGGTCTGAATCGCCATGCGGTCCTTGGGCGGCGTTTCGATGACGCTCATGTCGCGCAGGCCGACCAGCGACATGTGCAGCGTGCGCGGAATGGGCGTGGCGCTCATGGCCAGCACGTCGATCTCCTTGCGCATCTGCTTCAGCCGCTCCTTGTGGCGCACGCCGAAGCGCTGCTCCTCGTCGACGACGAGCAAGCCGAGATCCTGGAACTTGATGTCCTTCGAAAGCAGGCGATGCGTGCCGATGAGAATGTCGACGCGGCCGGTGGCGACGCGCTCGACGATGTCCTTCTGCTCCTTCGGCGGTGCGGAAGCGCGAGATCATCTCGATGTGAATGGGGAACTGCGCGAAGCGCTGCTTGAAGGTTTCGAAGTGCTGGAAGCTGAGCACGGTGGTGGGCGTGAGCACGGCAACCTGCTTGCCATCCTGCACGGCCTTGAATGCCGCGCGCATGGCCACTTCGGTTTTGCCGTAGCCCACGTCGCCGCAGAGCAGGCGGTCCATCGGCGTGGGCGATTCCATGTCGTACTTGATGGCGCGAATAGCCGTGGCCTGATCGTCGGTCTCGCTGTAGTCGAAGGCGTCTTCGAACTCGCGCTGGAACTCGTTGTCCTTGGAGAACGCCGTGCCCTGCGCGGTGTGGCGCTCGGCGTAGAGCTTGAGCAGTTCGGCGGCCATGTCCTGCATGGCCTTGCGCACGCGCGCCTTGGTTTTGGTCCACTGCTGCGAGCCGAGCCTGTTGAGCACCGGCGCGGGCCCGGTGTCGGTGGAGCGGTATTTCTGGATCAGATCCAGGCGCGTGAGCGGAACGTAGAGCTTGGCGCCCTCGGCGAACTCCAGAATCATGAATTCGACGGAGAGGCCGTCCTGCGCGATCTCTTTGAGTCCCTGATATTGCGCGATGCCGTGCTCCACGTGGACCACGTAATCGCCGATGCCAAGATCGCGGAAGTCGGAGACAAAGGCCGCGGTCTTCGATTTCTTCGGCTCCGGGCGCGCGGCAACGTCGGCTTCGTCGGAGAGATCGTTGGCGCCGAAGACGATCAGGTTTGCATCGGCGAAGCTGACGCCCGCGGCCAGCGGCGAGCGCACGATGACCGGCACGCGCAGATCGCCGGCCAGGTAGCTGGCTTCGTCGAGCATGGTTTCGCCGGGGCGCGGCGCGCGGCTGCCCAGCCGGTAGGGAACCTGCGTACTCGCGCAGAACCGTCGCCAGGCGCTCGACGTCGCCCTGGTGCGGAGCGGCGAGCACGATGCGCGTCTCCGTTGCCATCAGCTTCTTCAGTTGTTCGGTGAGCGCGGGAATGGAGCCGTGGAAGCGCAGCGTGGGCCGCGTGGGCAGTTCGATCTCGCCGAGCGTCGCGTCCTCGTCGAGCACGTCCACCGCGCCGAGCTGATCGAGATCGAGGCCCATGTGCGCGTCGAGCGACGCCTGCAAGATTTCGGGGCGCAGATAGATGTCTTCGGGCCGGATGAGCGAGCCGATTCCGGAGCGCTCGTGGCGCTGCTCGACCTTGTTCCACCAGCGGTCGATCTGGTTGCGCACCATGGCCGGCTCGTCGACGAAGAGCGCGCAGCGCGGCACGAGCGTGAGCAGCGAGCGCTCGGCGCCGGCGACGGGCGAGAAGAACTCCCATCCCGGAAAGACGCTGACGCCGCCGGCCGCCGCGGCTTCGGCGGCCATCTCTTCGTCTTCGACTTCGATGCGCTGCCGGCTCAGCCGCCCATTGACCGCGGCCAGCAGGCGCTCGGTGACCGGCGTCTCGGTCAGCGGCAGCAACTGCGTTTCGTCGAGGCCCGATTGCGAGCGCTGCGTCTCGGGATCGAATTTGCGGATGGTCTCAATCTCGTCGCCGAAGAACTCGATGCGCACGGGGCGGTCGGCTTCGGGCGAGTAGACGTCGAGAATTCCGCCGCGGCGCGTGAACTGGCCCGGCATTTCGACGAGATCCATCTGCGTGTAGCCGACGCTGGCCAGGTGCGCGGTGAGCACTTCGATGTCGACCTCTTCGCCGCGCTTGAGCGTGACGGCGAGGCCGGCGTAGTACTCGAGATCGAAGAGCTTCATGCGCGGCCGATTCGACGGGAGCGATGAGGATATCGACGGCGCCGGTCGAGAGCTTCCACAATGCCGCCGCGCGCTGCTCCTGCACGTCGGGGTGCGGCGAGAGATTTTCGAAAGGGAGCACGTCGTGGGCGGGAAAGCGCACCACGCGCGCGGGATCGACGGCGCCGGTCAGCTCGCATCCGGCCTTGAGCAGCGGCTCCAGCGCCTCGGCGGCCTTGTTGTCGGCCACGATCACGATGACCGGCTGCTTGGCCGCCCGCGCCATCAGCGGCAGATAGAGCGCCCGCGCCGTCGCAGTCAATCCGGACACACGCCGACGCCCCGCACCCAGGCTGAGGTGCCTGCGAACGCGCTCAAATCCCGGGGCATGCTCCAGCTCCGCGAAGATTTCGCGGACAAACGGGAGAATCATCGGAGTTCTAGTTTAGCAGTGGAGACTTCGACCGCTACGAAATCGGAAGCACTCAGTCGATGCGCGGGGTTCCGCGGCGCAGAACAAAGCCGGTGACGCCGAAGACCGCGATGAGGATGAGGGCGAGGAAGAAGTAGTACGCCATGGGGTGCGCCCATCCCGGCGAATAGGCAAGGTCCTGGCCCACCCAAAGCAGCAGAATGGTGGCGATGACCGCAAATTGGCCGGCTATGACAAGGAAGGTGTGTCCCAGATCGCGCCGCTTGTCGAGCGCCTCCACCTGGTCGGGGGTCAAGTGGCGCTCTTCGGGGGGAAGCATGGAATTTGCCATTGAATTCTCCTGAACCGGCCTTGCGGATGACCTCCGGGTCCGGCGTTCCTACTTTAAATTCAATCACACGCCGGCGGGCGCGCGCCAGCGGCGGCTGAGAAGGCGCGAGCCGGCTCACTCCGTCAGGAACGCCAGCGATTGCAGAGAGGTAATTTCGAAAGGTTTGCGGCAACGGACATTCGCGCAGGACAGCTTATCATCGCGTCTTACCATGTAAGACTGAGCCTTGGCGAAGCGGGCCCGGTCACGCTCGTCGGCGCCGCGGGGCAATTGCGCACGCTTGCGGCGCACTACCCACATGACCTTGTATTCGCCGGCCTGCCCGCATTTGGGGCAGGTGAGAGTATGGGTCCTCTGTTCCGTCGTCTCGTTGAAAAATTCCCGCTCATCCATGCTAAGTTTCCTTTGGGCCGCGTATCCTTTGGGCTGGGTTTCCTTTGACCTGCTTTTCCTTTCCTGCCCGTCCCTCCGGTACGGTGGCACTCTGAGGGATTGGGGTCAAATCCAACCCAGAGGCATGACTCCACACCGGCACTTTCGCGCCAGCAGAAATTATTCCATACTCGACCTTGTCATGGGGAAACGCAAGCCAGCCCGATTTTCGGCCACCAAGGCGGTAAAGGCCAATGCCCGCGAGCGCGTGGGCCAGCCCAAACCATCGCGCGTTCTGGCCGCCGCGCCGCGCACCGGCCGCCAGGCCAAGCACAAGCCCAAGCTCGAAGAGATCATTCGCGAAGCAGAATAGCCGTCTAGCACCGTGACCGCATAAATTCGTGCTTTCCCAGGTCCCAAATTGCGATCTCGGAGCTCGGAACTGTAATCTGACTTTATGGCGAAAGCAGTCGGCATTGGTGGAGTATTTCTGAGGGCGCGCGACCCGCAGGCGCTTGCCCGCTGGTATTCGGAACACCTCGGCATTCCCGCGCAAGATGGAGGCTCTCTGGCCTTCGATGGTCCGGAATCGACGGGCATGACGGTGTTTGCTCACTTCCCGCTGGAGACACAGTATTTTGGCGAGAGCGCGCAGCAGGCCATGGTCAACTTTCGCGTCGACGATCTGGACGAATTGCTGGGCCAGTTGACGGCGGCAGGCGTGCGCATAGATGCCAAGCGCGAGGACTACCCCTACGGGCGATTCGCGTGGATTTGGGATCCGGAGGGCAACCGGGTGGAGCTATGGCAGCCCTTGTGAGACAGTAAGACGCGCCGTAAGACACGACCCACGCGCCAAACGCTGTTGTCTTACAGTCGTCACGCGTAAAGATCGGGCTAATGCTGCACGCTGTACGGTCCGGGCAACGAAGGCTCGGCGGCAGCGGGTTGCTGATTCTGAGGCTGGCTTGCAGCGAGGGCTGTGCGTTTGGAGTAGATGCGGAACTCGACGATCAGGTCCAGCATGACCGGAACCGGCTTGCCGTCTTTGATGGCCGGCTCGAAGGTGGCTTTGCGGATGGAATCGACAGCGCTCTCGTCGAGCCCGAAGCCGATGGGCCTGGCCACGGCGATCTCGCCCGGCTTGCCATCGGGGCCGACCACGACGTGATACGAGCACATGCCGGCGACGCCGTAGTCCTGTGCGAACTGATTCGACGCGGGGTCGACGATCAGAAAGCAGCCGGGCCTTTTTGTCGACGGCATTCTGGCGAGAACGGCAGGATCCTTGGGCCGGTAATCGGATTTCTCCGCGGCGGCCTCGTAGTAGAGCTTCCAAAAGCCAGGCATCGACGCCATCATGCGGCTGTCGAAGCCCTGCGCGAAGATGTTGTCCAGAGCGTCTTCGAGAACTTTGTTGGCATGGGCCGGCGACAAGGTCGCAGTCACGCTCTTGGGGTCGGCAGGGCGCTCTTCCGGCGGAGCTGCAGCAATCTCCGCTTGCGCCTCGTTGGCCTCGCCCACCGGCTCGGGGTGGGCGAGCTGGCTGGCGGCGCCGGCGGTTGCTGCTGCCGGCGGCGGAGCGGGCGATGAAGTTTTCGGGGCAGTCCCGGCGGGTTTTTCTTTTTCTTTTTTCTGTTTTGGCTTTACCACCAGTTCGCGGTCGATGGTGATTTTTACCACTTTCTTTTTCGGCGTGATTTTCACCCGGTCCACGGCCTTGGTGGGATCCTCATAGGGCAACGCGCCCAGAAAGTGCAGCCCGTAGCGGTCTCCCTCGAGCTCCACCTTGTGCCTGGTCAGGCGCACCTTATTGATCTTGATTCCATTGAGTGTGTACGACCCCTGCGGCGAGCGGTCGATCAGCGCGCCGTGTTCGCTGAAGCTGAGGGTATTGTCGAGGTAGCCGCCGCGCAGGAAAAGCTCCTTGCCCACCAGCAGCTTTCGCAGCTCCTCTTCGGTCATCTCGTGGGGCGCTGCCTGCTGTTTAGCATGGGGCGCAGCCGCAGGCTGTTGCGCGGGCGCGGGGGGCGGTTCGGGTTGCGTGGTCTGGCCGGCAGGTGGTTGTTGCGCGGCTGGCTGGTTGTCTGGAGGAGCCGGGGGAGGCGCTTGCTGCGCTCGAGCCGCGCTTTGGTCGAATTCGGCCAGGCTCAGAGCGAGGACGCCCAAGAAGACGAAAATGCCAAGGCGTGCGGGAACCGCAGCAAAAGCACGGGCGCGGAAACGAATCGTGGGCGAAAACATGGGCGTTTGAATGCCACTCTAACAGTAATTATGCATCTGACGCCGTGAATTTTGCGGGTTCTGGCTAGTCGACACTGGGCCGGCGCGCACGGTCTAATGTTCCAGCCGCCACAGAATCCGCCGGAAAAGCCCGAGAATCCGCCGCGCGTCCCGCCCCGCGAGCGCCAGCCGCCGGAGCAACAGCCGCAGGTCGTGCCGGTTTGCCTCTCGCATCGCGGCGGGGGAGTAGTTCGCGGCCAGCATGGTTTTTTCGACGACCGCGGCCAGACGCTCCAGTTCGGCTGCCGACGCGGCAGATGCCAAACTTTGGGGCAAATGCAATGAAAGATGTCCCTCAGGAGCTAAAGCCCCAGTGATTTGATTGGCGTTGCCGGCACGCGCCGACAGTTCGTACAGGCACACGGCGACTGCCTGGCCCAGGTTCATCGACGGCTGCCGCGGCCGAGTGGGGATCTCGACCAGAAGGTGGCAAAACGACAGATCGTCGCGCGTCAGCCCGCGCTTCTCCGGGCCAAAGACAAGGGCAAGGCGGCCGCCACGGGAAATCTCGTGTTGGAGGAGCGGCGCGAGCGCGGGGAGTGTGACAACCGGCTGCTCGGGCTTGCGGTGAGCGACGGTTCCGGTGCCGATCACCAGCGTGCAATCGGCCACAGCCTCCGCCAGGCACTGCGTGTGGCGGGCGTCTTGGAGCAGCTCTTCGGCCTGAGCGGCCGACTTCGCCTCGCGCCAGTGCTCCTCATACGGCGCCACAACGGCGAGCCGGCGGAAGCCGAAGTTCGCCATCGCCCGCGCCGCTGCTCCTATATTGAGGGGATTGCGCGGAGAGACAAGCACCACTTCGATGCGATCGCGTTGGGGATCGGTCAGCAAGATGTAATTCTAGCCTTCGAGCGCAACTCAGGTGCTGATCCCGGCACTGCTGGACGACACAGGCATCCGCATCCCTGTCCGCACGATAGGTCTTGCTGGCTTCTCTGGCAATGCAGTATCCCGGCTCTTTCCATAGGCCAAGTGCGCCCATTTCGTGGCGTCCCCGGACGGATATTCTTTTCGCTGTTGCAAACAGGGAATTTAATCCTGCCGTTTCATTTGCATTGCGGAGTGGCCTGTGCTAGTCTTGAAAAGTTGCAGATGAGCAGTGGAGCCTCCCGGTGGCCGCGTGGCCTGCCCAGTGAGGGAAGTGGGAAGCTGGTTCGTAGGGTCGGACGTTTTGCCCATGTGGTGTATCGTTGAACCCCTGTAGGTAACCCCACAGAGAACAAGCCATTGCAAGACCCGGGAGTTGATCTCCCGCGAGCCCTAGTGGCTCGGGCGCGGTTTGCCGGCCGATGTTTGATATTTTGCGCAGCGCGAACGTGTTATCCACAGTGGTTCGGGTTGAATTTGTCCTTGACCTGAAACCGCAAGTTTGATAGATTCAAAAGGTTCGCGCCAAAACGCCGGAGTCCGCTATGAA
>CAWENG010000005.1:0-230000 GCA_963810515.1 uncultured Acidobacteriaceae bacterium | reverse complement strand
GTGAGGCGCATGGAATGGCAAATAACTCCGAACACGTTTAAATACAAGGCCGAGCACATGCGAGTTAGTTGAAATGACTAACTCAGGCAAGTGTTCAAGTAAGAAGAGTGTCTTTAGGAGATGCAGAACTGCACGCGTGAGCGCGCAAGTCTGCTCTCAGAGGCGGAGAATAGGTTATCTCCCATCAGGACCGAAGCGATTCGGCTCCCTGCTGCTCGGAGTTAATTCTATGGTCAAGCTACTAAGGGCGCACGGTGGATGCCTTGGCAGAGACAGGCGATGAAGGACGTGGCAAGCTGCGATAAGCTTCGGTGAGCCGCACACAGGCGTTATAACCGGAGATCTCCGAATGGGGAAACCCTCCCGGGCAAAACCCGGGAACTACCCGCTGAATTCATAGGCGGGATAGAGCGAACTCAGGGAAGTGAACCATCTCAGTACCTGAAGGAAAAGAAAGAAACCTCGATTCCGATAGTAGTGGCGAGCGAACTCGGAACAGCCCAAACCCGTAACATTTCGGTGTTTCGGGGGTTGTAGGGTCCGCAACAGTAGAGTTACCAATCTGGCTGTTAGCCGAATCCTCTGGAAAGGGGAGCCATAGAGCGTGACAGGCGCGTAGGCGAAAATAGTCCAGACTCGAAGCGGATACCTGAGTAAGGCGGGGCACGTGAAACCCTGCTTGAATCTACGGGGACCATCCCGTAAGGCTAAATACTAGTCTCTGACCGATAGTGAACCAGTACCGTGAGGGAAAGGCGAAAAGAACCCCGTCGAGGGGAGTGCAAAGTACCTGAAACCGTGTGCCTACAAGCAGTGGGAGGGCTATGGCGCGTTGGCAACAATGCTGCAATGCCTGACCGCGTGCCTATTGCATAATGAGCCGGCTAGTTATTCTTGTCAGCAAGGTTAAGCGTAAGCGAGCCGAAGCGAAAGCGAGTCTGAACAGGGCGTTCAGTTGGCAGGAATAGACGCGAAGCGGGATGATCTACCCATGGCCAGGTTGAAGGTGGAGTAACATCCACTGGAGGACCGAACCGGTGTTTGTTGAAAAAAGCTCGGATGAGCTGTGGGTAGGGGTGAAAGGCTAATCAAATTCCGTGATAGCTCGTTCTCTCCGAAATAGCTTTAGGGCTAGCCTCGGATGAATTGCGTTGGTGGTAGAGAGATGGATGGACTAGGGGGCTTTCCGGCTTACTGAATCCAACCAAACTGCGAATGCCAGCGACAACATATCCGGGAGTCAGACGGTGGCGGCTAAGCGTCATCGTCGAGAGGAAAACAGTCCAGACCGCCTGCTAAGGTCCCCAAGTTACGGTTAAGTGGGAAAGGAAGTCGGAACGCTCAGACAGCCAGGAGGTTGGCTTAGAAGCAGCCATCCTTTAAAGAAAGCGTAATAGCTCACTGGTCAAGCGGTCCGGTGCCGACAATACAACGGGGCTAAAACCGTACACCGAAGCAGCGGATGCGTACCTTAAGGTGCGCGTGGTAGGAGAGCATTCTCAACAGCAGTGAAGCCAGACTGAGAAGACTGGTGGAGCGTTGAGAAGAGACCCTGCCGGCATAAGTAGCGATAACGGAGGTGAGAACCCTCCGCGCCGAAAGTCTAAGGTTTCCTGAGGAAGGTTAATCCGCTCAGGGTTAGGCGGTCCCTAAGTCGAGGCCGAAAGGCGTAGATGATGGACATCCGGTTAATATTCCGGACCTCCCAATGTTCGTTATCACGATGGGGTAACGCAGAAGGATAAGCAGGCCGTCCTATGGCTATGACGGTCGATGCGCGTAAGCTGGTTCTGGCAGGCAAATCCACCAGGGCATTAACAGTGAGGCGCAAAGCAGGCCCGTATGGGATTCAGCTGCTGATTTCACGCTGCCGAGAAAAACCTCTAAGGAGAACAAAGGGAACCGTACCCCAAACCGACACAGGTAGACGAGGAGAATATCCAAAGGCGCTCGAGTGAAAGCTCGTTAAGGAACTCGGCAAATTGGCTCCGTAACTTCGGGAGAAGGAGCGCCCGCGTAAGCGGGCCGCAGTGAAGCGCGTACGGCGACTGTTTAACAAAAACACAGGTCTCTGCTAAGTCGAAAACGACGTATAGGGGCTGACGCCTGCCCGGTGCCGGAAGGTTAAAAGGAGAGGTTAGCGCAAGCGAAGCTTTGAATTGAAGCCCCGGTGAACGGCGGCCGTAACTATAACGGTCCTAAGGTAGCGAAATTCCTTGTCGGGTAAGTTCCGACCTGCACGAATGGCGTAACGATCGTACGACTGTCTTAACGAGTTGCTCGGCGAACTTGTAGTACCGGTGAAGATGCCGGTTACCCGCAGCTAGACGGAAAGACCCCGTGCACCTTTACTACACCTTAACTATGGGTTATGGTTCTCGCTGCGCAGGATAGATGGGAGGCTTTGATGCCGGGTTCTCGGATTCGGAGGAGCCAACGGTGAGATACCATCCTGCGAGTGCTGTGATTCTAACCTACTCCCGTGATCCGGGAGAGGGACATAGTTAGGCGGGTAGTTTGACTGGGGCGGTCGCCTCCTAAATTGTAACGGAGGCGCGCGAAGCTACTCTCAGGCTGTTTGGAAATCAGCCGTCGAGTGTAAAGGCATAAGAGTGGTTGACTGTGAGACCTACAAGTCGAGCAGGTACGAAAGCAGGCCTTAGTGATCCGGTGGTTCTGTATGGAAGGGCCATCGCTCAACGGATAAAAGGTACGCCGGGGATAACAGGCTGATCAATGCCAAGAGTTCATATCGACGCATTGGTTTGGCACCTCGATGTCGGCTCATCGCATCCTGGAGCTGTAGAAGGTTCCAAGGGTTAGGCTGTTCGCCTATTAAAGCGGTACGTGAGCTGGGTTCAGAACGTCGCGAGACAGTTCGGTCCCTATCTGCTGTGGGCGTAGGAGATTTGCGGGGGGCTGTCCTTAGTACGAGAGGACCGGGATGGACGAACCTCTTGTGTTCCAGTTGTCCTGCCAAGGGCACGGCTGGGTAGCGAAGTTCGGTTGTGATAACCGCTGAATGCATATAAGCGGGAAGCACGCCCCAAGATGAGATCTCCCTGAAGGGCCCAGAAAGACCATCTGGTTGATAGGCTGGGTGTGAAAGCGCAGTGATGCGTGAAGCTTACCAGTACTAATCGCCCGTTTGGCTTGTCCATAGAATTAACTCCGCGCAGTTAAAGCGGATGCTCTTCTAACAAGCCTTGTATCTCCAATCAATTTCGTTCAAGCAAGTTTGTTGGCGCCAGTTTGCTGTCCGCGTTCCTGTCCGGCCCGGGAGAAACCATCCGGGACAAATCAGATGTCGCGGCCCGCTGCGGGGAACCACCCGCCAAGCGCCAGCCTAAGTTAAAAGGCGAGCCGCAGATCCTTCGCGCGAAGCGCTCAGGATTTCGGCTGACGGCTCAAACGCCGTCAACACGCCTCAATTTGCCGGTGACCATACTGCGAGGGATCACCCGTTCCCATCCCGAACACGGAAGTTAAGCCTCGCTGGGCCGATGGTACTGCACGGGCGACTGTGTGGGAGATTAGGTGATCGCCGGCATTAATTCAACAAAAAGCCATGCCTTCGGGCATGGCTTTTGCGTTTGGGAGTCAATTCCTGTTAATTCCTGTGTGACTGACTCGTGCCTGACCCAGCGTGCGCGACCCTATAATTGAAAAGGCCCGAACGGAAGTAAATATCACGCGCGACTCTTCGGGTTACGAGATTTGTTTTCTTGAGGAAAATATGGCCGCACTGATTGAAGCTATCGCTGTGAAGCGCAAGATGTATTTTGAGTTTGAGAACACTCCCTATTACTGCATGGATGCGGAGGTTTCAACTCCCACGGCGCGCGGCGGCCAAACGCTGGTGCGGTTGAAGATGCGCAACCTGCTGACGCGCGCGGTATTCGACAAGACATTCAAGGCCGGCGACCGCTTCAAGGAGCCGGATCTCGAGACAGTGGAGGCCTCGTATCTTTACAGCGATGGGGACGGGTCTTACTTTCTCGACCAGGAGAGTTTTGAGACGCACACACTCTCAACCCAGATGATGGGGGATGCGCTGGAGTTTCTGATTGAGGGCGCGGTGATTCAGTTGCATAAGTTCAACGGGAACCCGATCGGCTTAGAGTTGGCTGAGAAGGTGGAACTGGCCGTGACTTACACCGAGCCGGGCGCGCGCGGCGACACCAGCGGCAATGTGACCAAGCTTGCCCGTCTTGAGACGGGCCTTGAGATCAAGGCTCCGCTCTACATTCAGGAGGGCGAAAAAGTGAAGGTGTATACGGAGACGCGCGAATTTGCGGGGCGGGCGTGAGTTCGATGGACGTGCCCTGAGGCGATGGTAATGCACGGGCGACTCGACCCCTTGATGGGGCCACTCGAGAGTGCCGAGTTACAATATCGCCTCGAGCCCTTTGCGCTTAATGACATTCAACAGCACAAGTGCAGAACCCCTAGGTTGCCGGACACCGCGCTCCAGCTGTGAGATAAAGCCTCTCTTGCGGTTGAAATGACCGGCGAATGCAGCTTGGTTCAGTTTCGCGCGCAAGCGGATTTTGCGAATTTCCGAGCCCTTGATCGGTTTGAGGTTTTCGAGAGCCGCCTCGGCAATGCGGTTGTTGTTTTTGGCCACTTGAACCCCCGGTATCGCGCGGCATCACCCCTCAGGGGCTAAAGCCCAAAGATGATTATCGGCCATTTACGGCACGACTGAAGTCGTGCCCTGATACAAAGCAATACGTCGAAAGATTTCCCAGATGCAACACGCAGAGGACACCAGTGAGCCCGGTACCAAAGCAGTTTCGACGTTACCCTCTACTCCACCGTTACGCTCTTCGCGAGGTTGCGGGGCTGGTCTACGTCGCAGCCGCGGCGGACGGCGATGTAGTACGCCAGCAGTTGCAGCGGCACAATCTCGATGAGCGGCGACAGCAACTCGGGCGCGGGCGGAATGTGGATGACGTGCTCCACCAGGCTGGCGATTGTGGTATCGCCCTCGGTGGCCACGGCGAGCACGCGTCCGCTGCGGGCAGTCACTTCCTGGATGTTCGAGAGCGTTTTTTCGTAGCGCAGCTTCGACGCGGGATCGGCTTCGTCGCGCGTGGCCAAGACCACCACCGGGAGGGTTTCGTCGATGAGCGCGTTGGGTCCGTGCTTCATTTCGCCGGCCGGGTAGCCTTCGGCGTGAATGTATGAAATCTCCTTTAGCTTCAATGCGCCTTCGAGCGCAATGGGAAAATGGATGCCGCGGCCGAGATAGAGAAAATCGCGCGCTGTCGAAAACTCTTTCGCCAGCGCCTCGCACTGCGCGGAGCAGCCACGCAATACTTCCTCAATCTTCGCCGGAATGCGGCTCAATTCCTCAATCAGCACGACGCTTTCGGCCGCATCCAGTTTGTCGCGCACCTGGCCGAGCTTGAGCGCGAGCAAAAAGAGCGCGGTCAGTTGCGACGTGAAAGCCTTGGTCGACGCAACGCCGATCTCCGGCCCGGCGTGCGTGTAAATGGCGCCGTGCGCCTCGCGCGCCACCATGGCGCCCACCACGTTGCAAATGGCCACGGTCTTTGAGCCGAGCGCCTTCATCTCGCGCTGGGCGGCCAGGGTGTCGGCGGTCTCGCCCGACTGAGTAATCAGCAGGCCCAGCGCGTGCGGCCCTGCCATGGGATCGCGATAGCGATACTCGCTGGCGTAGTCTACGTCCACGGGCAGGCGGGCCAGCCGTTCGATCATGTACTTGCCGGTAAGCGCGGCGTGCCAGCTCGTGCCGCACGCAGCAATGTTGATGCTGGCGGCGCGGGCGAGCTCTTCGTCGGCAATCTCCATCTCTCCAAGGAAAATATTGCCCGAGTCCAGCGAGACGCGGCCCAGCGTGGTATCGGTGACGGCGCGCGGCTGCTCCCAAATCTCCTTGAGCATGAAGTGCTTGTAGCCGCCCTTTTCCGCCTGGATGGGGTCCCATTGAATGCGCGTGAGCTCGCGGTGGATTGGATTGCCGTCAAAATCGGTGAGTTTGACGGCGGACGGCGTGAGGATGGCCATGTCGCCATCGGCGAGGAAGTAGATGTTGCGCGTGTGATGCAGAATGCCGGGAACGTCGGAGGCGACAAACGCCTCGCCTTCGCCGACGCCAATCACGACAGGCGGACCCAGCCGCGCGGCCACAATCTTGTCGGGCTCGGCGGCCGACAGAATGCCCAGCGCAAAGGCTCCGGTGAGCCGCTTTACTGCGCGGCGCACGGCGTCTTCCAGCTCGATCGGCTTGCCGGATGCTGCAGCTTCATTCTGCACCTGTTCAATCAGGTGAGCGATGATCTCGGTATCGGTCTCGGTGACAAACTTGTGCCCCTGCGCGGTGAGCTCGCGCTTCAGATCGAGATAATTTTCAACGATACCGTTATGCACCACCACGATGCGGCCCGTGCAGTCGCGATGGGGGTGGGCATTTTCCTCGGTGGGGCGGCCATGCGTAGCCCAGCGGGTGTGGCCAATGCCGAATGTGCCATCGAGCGGGTGCTCGCGTAGAACCTCCTCCAAATTGGCGAGCTTGCCGGGAGCGCGGCGGACCTCAAGCTTCGAACACGATGGACTGCCCACGGCAATTCCTGCCGAATCGTAGCCACGGTATTCGAGACGCCTTAGCCCCTCGATGATGACTGGGACGACCTTCTTCTCGCCAACGTACCCGACGATGCCGCACATGGGATGATTTTACAGGGGTCAGGTGTCAGGTTTCAGGGGTCAGAGAACAGGGAATAGGGAATATCGTTCAATTGAGGCGGCTCAGTGGCTTCTATGAGTGGGCTGGCTGAGTCAGGGTGTTTATCGTGAGCGGCTGCGATTCGACCAAGGCGCGAGAGCGGTGACGGCAAGCTGGAGGATGAGGCGCTAACAATGATTTACGATCAAAAAACTGGGATCAAGAAACCTGAAAGGAAGAACTGGGATCGGGAAACCGAGATCGGATAATGGGATTGGAGAGTGCGATGGAACCGTTCCGCTTTCATATTTTTGTTTGCACGCAGCAAAAACCGGAGGGCGTTGCATGTTGCCCGGCCAGCGGGTCGATGGGAGTGCTGTCGGAGCTGGATCGCGAGATTCAGGCACGCGGCATTGGCAACGATGTGCAACTGACAACGTGCGGCTGTCTTGGATTGTGCGATGAAGGGCCGATAATAGCCGTTTATCCGGAGGGGTTGTGGTACCGGCGCGTTCAGCCGGCGGATGTGGCGGAGATCGTCAGCACGCATCTGCGCGATGGCAAACCTGTGGATCGGCTGGTGTGGAAAGATGCCGCGGCGATGAAGGCCATGTCTCAAGAGCATGGGGAAAAGTATCGCGCGGCCATGGCGGCCCGCGATCGAGCAGGTGTGCTGCCCGAACGCCTGAATGAGATGATCCTTGGCTACTGGCCGACCCGGTGCCTTCTTACAGCGATTGAACTCGACATTTTTACTGCGGCAGGGGAGGGGGCGAGTGCCGCAGAGGTGGGCAAGAAAATCAATGCAAGTGCGCGGGGCGCAGGCATTCTGCTGAATGCGCTGGTGGCTCTCGGGCTGCTGACGAAGAGCGGCCACAAGTACAGCAACACCGCCGAGACGGCGCGCTTTTTTGCCGAGGGCTCGAAAGATAACCAACGCAACGGCTTGCTGCACATGGCCAACATCTGGCATCGCTGGAGCACACTGACCGACGCCGTGCGAACCGGAACCAAGGTGATTGACCGCGATCAGAATCCCGAGTGGACGACCAACTTTATTCGCTCGATGCAGAATATCGCCAAGGATCGCGCGCCGCTGGTGGTGAAAGCGCTGGGCACGGAGGGTGTTCGCCGCATCCTCGACCTGGGCGGGGGTTCCGGCGTCTACTCGATCGCATTCGCAAAGGCCAGCCGCGATGTGAAAAGCGAGGTCCTGGATCTGGCCGAGGTGACGCCGTTGACAACGGAGTATGTGAACAAGGCGGGAGTGGCGGCACAGGTGAGCGTTCGCAATGGAGACATGCTGCACGGCGATTTGGGCTCCGGCTACGACATCATTATGCTGAACGCGATTTGCCATATGTTTAGCGAGGAGCAGAACCGGGATATCTTCCGCCGCGCCCGCAAGGCACTGGCGCCGAACGGGCGGCTGGTGGTGCAGGACTTCATTCTCAATCGCGACAAGACGGGGCCGGTACACGCGGCGCTGTTTTCAGTGAATATGCTGGTGGGCACCGAGGCCGGCGCCGATTACAGCGAGCAAGAGTTTACAGGCTGGATGAAAGATGCGGGTTTCGGCGAGGTTCGCCGGATGGACCTGCCGGGGCCTAGCGATTTGATCGTTGGAATTGTGAAGTAGAGTGCGCATGCGCCGCGTCATACCGTGACTTGTTGGATGCCGACCAGTTCAAGCGCGCCCGGATGGCTCTTTTCTTCTTCGAGGCAGAGGGCGATGACATCGCGCACGCGCTTCATCAGCGTGTCGAGGCTCCTGGCTTGCGTGTGGCAGCCGCGCAGGGCAGGAACGGTGGCTACGAAATAGCCCTCTTCGTCTTTCTCGATTAGGACGGTGAATTTCCGTTTGGACTTCATGCGCTACTCCGCGTTCTTACTTTAGCACGATAGGAAAAAGCGGCTTCTCGCAAGGGCCTCGGATGCATCATGGTGCGCGCAATTGCAGGCGGTTGCCTACTTCTTCAGCGGCTTGCGGGCGAAGTAATACAGCGAAAACGCGAGCAGGGCGAAGGCTGCTACTGAGACCTCGGTGTGGTCGAGGAAGGTGTGCGGGAAGTTGAGGATGTCGCCTTTGCCGACGGTGGTTTCGTAGCCTTTGAGAGCTACGCCAATGAGGCCGACGATGCCTCCGGCGGCGATCAGGCCGCTGGCGTAGAGGGAGCCGGGGGAGATTTCGCTGTCTGTCGATTCGGCGGCGGTTTTTTCGAGGGCGCGGTCGACGATCCAGCGGACTACTCCGCCGCAGAAGATGGCGAGCGTGGTGCCGATGCTGAGATAGGCACCGACGGCGAAGCTGAGCGAGCGGATGCCGAGGAGCTCGACGGCGATGACAAGGAAGACGCCTAGAAGGACCAGTCCCCAGGGCAGCTTGCGGGTGAGGATGCCATTGATGACGGTGGCCATGAGGCGGGCTTGTGGGGCGGCGGCTTTCTCACTGCCTATGCCCTGAATCCACTGAACTTCAATTCTGTGGCTCAAGGGCGAGTAGAGGTATTTGCCGTCGGGTAACTCGGGCGATCCGAGGGCGTTCAGGATGACGTACTCGGATTTCAAGTGATTGGATGTGGATTTGTCAGGGGCAGTGACGCGGATCTGCACGGGAAGGCGCTTGGCATCGGTTTGGACGGCGACGCCGGGGTGGGAGGCGGAGATGTCCCAGGGTTGCGGGATAGCGCGGAACTCCTGGAGGCCGGTGTTCATCAGGTTGAGAGTGGCTCCGATGACGACGGTGGAGACAACAACTCCGATAAAGAGGGCGAGCTGCTGGAGGCGCGGGGTTGCGCCGATGAGATAACCGGTTTTGAGGTCCTGGGAGGTGTCACCGGCGTTGGCGGCAGCAATGGCGACGATGCCGCCGACGGTGATGGCGAGGGCTCCGAAGGCGGGGGCGGTCCAGCCCTGGGCGAGGAAGATGGCGCAGGTGGCCATGAGCGTGGCGATGGCCATGCCGGACATGGGATTGGCGGAGGAGCCGATGAGGCCGACGATGCGGGAGCTGACGGTGACGAAGAGGAATCCGAAGACGACGATGAGCAGCGACGCAGCGAGGTTGGGCAGGACGCCGACGTAGGCTCCGGGGACGGGCTTGAATTGAAGGAAGAAGAAGGTGAAGACGACGAGAAGGAGCGAGCCCAGCACTACCGTGCGCATGGAGAGGTCGTCTTCGGTTCGAAGGGGTTTGGCGGAAGATGCTTCCGTGGCGGATGCGGGGCGGAGGTTTTTGAATCCCTCGCTGAGGGCGCTGACGATGGTGGGCAGGGTGCGAAGGAGGGTGATGAGTCCGGAACAGGCGACGGCGCCAGCGCCCATGGGACGAATGTAGGTGGACCAGAGCTGGCTTGGGCCCATTTGAGCGATGGGAATGGTTCCCGGATAGACGGGACCGGGGAGAGCCTTGCCGAAAAAGTAGATGGCGGGCATGAGGACAAGCCAGGAAAAGACGCCGCCGGCGAAGATGACTCCGGCGACGCGGGTGCCGATGATGTAGCCGACTCCTAAATACTCGGGAGTCGCCTCGGCCTTGATGGATGCGCCTTTGAGGATGTGCTGGGGGCCGAAGTCGGGCTGGAACTCGGGGGTGCCGGGCCAGGCCTTGAAGAGGTTGTCGTTCTGGAAGAAAGTGTACAGGCCGCCGAGACCGAGGCCGAGAAAGACGCGGCCGGCAAGAGAACCGCCGCGCTCGCCGGCGATGAGCACGTCGGCGCAGGCGGTGCCTTCAGGGTATTTGAGGTTCTCGTGCTCCTTGACGATTAGTTGGCGGCGGAGGGGAATCATGAAGAGGACGCCGAGCCATCCGCCGATGAGGGCGAGAAAGAAGATGCGGGAGTACTCGAGATCGAAGCCGAGAAAGATGAGCGCGGGGAGGGTGAAGATGACTCCGGAGGCGATGGACTGGCCGGCGTTGCCGGTGGTTTGGACGATGTTGTTCTCAAGGATGGAGGAGCGGCCGAAGGCGCGAAGAATGCTGATGGAAAGTACAGCGATGGGAATGGAGGCAGCCACGGTGAGTCCGGCGCGCAGGCCCACGTAGACGGTGACGGCGCCGAAGACAAGGCCGAAAAACGAGCCCAGCAGAAGGGCGCGGAGCGTGAACTCGGGCCGGATTTCCTCAGGCGGGACAAACGGTTGAAATTCGGGCACAGGTAGCCTCCGGATAAGTGCGGTAGATTGGCTGAAATCCCTGAAGGGCGAGTGTAGCAGCGGAAGGGGCAGGGCGTCACAGGAGGGTCCAAGGCGAGCAAGTGGCCGGGGATTGAGGAATCGCGCTTGTCCCCCGAAAGTAATGCTTACAGGGTGCTTGAACTTGCCGATTTTTATGGACAGAGGCAGTTCCCATACGGGAGAATTCGGAGCGTGGGGGTCGGACCAAACCCTGATTCAAGCCTTCCCGCCCCCGGGGGATAAAGGAGAAAGATTCATGCGTAGACCAGGGACATTTGTGTTCCCGATGACCGCCGTCTTGTCGATGGCTCTTGGTATTTGCCAGGCTCAAACGATGCTGACGCATCATGTGCGGCAGGCCACTCACGACGGAAGCGCGCGGTCGATTGGACCGCTTTCAACAACGCAGACTTTGAATCTCGTGATTGCATTGCCGCTACGCAATCAGGACCAGTTGGATCAGCTCCTCGGGAATCTCTACGATCCCAGCAGCCCGAGCTACCGGCAGTTCCTGACGGTGGAGCAGTTCACCGAGCAGTTTGGCCCAACCCAGCAGGACTACGACGCCGTGGTTAATTTCGCCAAGGCGAACGGCCTGACCGTGGTGGGCACTTCTCCGAATCGGGTCAACGTGCAGGTGTCGGGGTCCGTCGCAAAAATTCAGAGCGCCTTTCATGTGAACCTCGGCGTTTACCAGCATCCCACGGAGAACCGGTCCTTCTACGCGCCGGACCGCGAGCCCACCACGAGCCTGTCGTTTTCGCTGTGGCACGTCTCAGGGCTCGATAACTTTTCGCTCCCGCACCCCGCCGGCCTGACGAAGAATCCGGCAAGCTCAGGCGCGAGGTCCAGCGCTACCACCGGCTCCGGTCCTTCGGCCTCGTTTTTGGGTAGCGACATGCGCGCGGCATACTACGGCGGAACGCTTACGGGCGCCGGCCAGTCGGTCGGCCTGCTCGAGTATTACGGCACCGATCTGGCCGACCTGAACACTTACTATACGAACGCCAAGCAAACGAATAACGTTCCGATTACGCTGCTCTCCACCGACGGCACCAGCACGAGCTGCGTTTATTCGGGTTGCGACGACACCGAGCAGACTTTGGACATGACGCAGGCGTTGGGCATGGCGCCGGGATTATCGAGCCTGGTCATGTTTGTGGGCTCGACCGACTCCGCGATCTTCAACTCGATGGCGACTCACACTCCGCTGTGCGCGCAGTTGAGCTCTTCGTGGACGTGGTACCCGGCGGACCCGAGCACCGACGACCCGTATTTTGAGGAGTTCGCGGCGCAGGGCCAGAATCTCTTTCAGGCCGCGGGCGACAGCAAGAAGTGGACGGCGACGGGAAGCGCTTCAGAAATCTACCCGGCAGACGATGTGTATGTGACAACCGTTGGCGGAACTGACCTGAGCACCAGCGCAGCGGGCGGCGCGTGGGCCTCTGAGACCGCGTGGCTCGACAGCGGCGGCGGAATTTCGCCGCATCAGATTGCTATCCCCTCGTGGCAAACAGCAGCGGCGTCGAAATGCCCCAGCTGCTCACAGACTTATCGCAACGGCCCCGACGTCTCAGCCAACGCGAATTTCACCTTTTACGTATGCGCCGACCAGACCACCTGCACGGCCAATTCGTACGGCGGCACCAGCTTTGCCGCGCCGATGTGGGCCGGTTATCTGGCTCTGGTGAACCAGCAGGCGATCGCCAATGGCAATAAGGCGCTGGGCTTCATCAATCCGAGCCTTTATACGATTGGCGCGAGCTCGAGCTACAGCACGGATTTTCACGACATCACGAGCGGCAGCAATGGTTATTCGGCCGCAACCGGGTACGATCTGGCGACCGGCTGGGGCAGCCCGAACGGAACAGCCCTGCTGGCCGCGCTGGCGGGGACCTCCTCAACTCCCGGGTTCAGCCTCTCCGCTTCGCCCGGCTCAGTTTCTATTGTGCAAGGCGGATCCAGCGCGAGCGCTTCGACCATCACCAGCACTGTGAGCGGCGGATTCGATTCGACCATCGCGCTGGCAACGTCGGGTGCGCCCACGGGCGTGACCGTCACCATGAACCCCGGCTCGATCACGGGAGGCGGCACCTCGACGATGTCAATCGGCGTTGCGGCTACGGTTGCGACGGGCACCTACACCATCACTGTGACCGGCACCTACGGCAGCACCACGGAAACCACGACGGTTTCGGTCACGGTCACCGCTCCGGCATCGCCGGCCTTCACCATCTCCGTTTCGCCCAGTTCGGGATCCATCAATCAAGGACGGAGCGGGTATGTGACGGTGACGACTACGGTCTCCGGCGGCTTCGACGCGGCGATTGCGCTCTCCGCTTCGGGTCTTCCGACGGGTGTGACCGGGAGCTTCAGCCCGACTTCGATTGCTGCGCCGGGTTCCGGCACGTCGAGATACACGCTCACCGTATCCAGGACCGCCAAAACCGGCACATATTCCATCACAATCACCGGCACGGGCGGGGGCACTACGCACAACACGACACTCACGTTGCAGGTGAGGAGATGACGCGCGACGCTTGAGCGCGCTGCACAGGCAGCTTCACTACAAAAGGCCCGGACTTAAAAGGTCCGGGCTTTTGCTGTCTGCCGGAATGCCGGTTTGCCAGCTTCGCCGCCGTTCGCCGGGGAACCGGAGAAAGGGTCCATTTCAAACTGGCTTTCAGTACTTCGACTTGATTGCGTAGGTCAGCCCCATGGTGAACTGGAACGAGTTCGGTTTTGTGGGCGGCTCAGAGACTGGCGTGTCGTTGAGATAGCTGTCCAATGTGCCCAGCGTGAAGCTGAGGTTCTTGTACGCGGGAAACGCAAATGTGTCCGTCTCGGTGGCGGAGTACGCGCGCGAATCGTTGTACGAAGGAATAAACGCGAGGCTTTGCGTGTAGGTGACCAGCCTCATGTGGCGCGCGTAATTCGCCGAGAAGGTAGAACCAACCAGGTTCAAGCTGGGACTGGGGGGCGGCGGGGTGGGATTCGCGGCCGTGGCAGGAGTGCCGATGAACTGCTGCACTTCATACTGAATCGTCGCCTTCACGTCCAACTCCTGCTTCGGCGTCTTGATCGCAGTCCAACCCAAGCCGCCACCGTAGATCTGCTGCAGGGCGAGATTTTGCGAATAGTTGTGGTCGAAGGCAGCGTCGCCTAGGGCAAAGAAGCGGGCCGATAAATACTCGTCGCGCTCGGCGCCCGCATGAAAGATCGCGGTTTTCGAGGTCACGCCCGCGACGGTTGTCGCCGGTGTTGTGCCGGAGGCCGGAATGGTGTACCCCGGCTGCGTAATTTTTCCGAACGATCCGCTGAAATCTATCGACGTGCGATCATGCGGATTGAGCCAGCCGATCGCCGGCACAATACGCACCAGGTTCGTTGCGCCGGAAAATGTGTATTGGTTTTCGGTCGCGGTCACCAGCGTGGCACCCGCAGTCGCCGGGCCGTTCCATCCTGAAAAGAAGCCCGGCTGGTGGTAGACCTGCTTGTTCAGTGTGGGCTCGTCCACGATGTACTGCGCGTCCGTGACCGGAATCGGCGCGGTGGCCGCGGCATTTGCCGGGTGCACTGTCACCGCCTGGTTCGTCACATCGAGCGTTCCCACCGGAATTTGCCCCGCAGCCTGTTTGCCACGCGCCTTCACGGTTGAATTCAGCACACCGAATCTTTCTGTGGCGTGCAGTTCCTTGATTTTGTCCCAGGGAACAGAGATGTCTCCCAGAGGATCGCTATGAAACGTGACTTTGCCCGCCGTCTCGCTGACAAACTTTCCGTGCAGTGTATCGCCGTTGCTCAGCACCAGCACATCGGGCGCAGGGTTTGCGGGCTCAGGCGCAGCCGGCTGGCTCTGCGCGGCACAAACGGTCATCGCGCCCAGCGCCGCGGCCGGCATCGCGGCGCGAAGGCGTCGATACAAACAGGGGATTGACGTGCGGATGGAAAAGGTGCTCATGGGGATGATTGCCTTCCTTCAAGATGTGCCGAAGAAGATACCTCCATCGCATGGTTGCGGGCCCATGTACTCTTCTTCGATTTGGTTCGGGGATCAGTGCGTTGCTTTTTCAAGATTACCATCGCCGGTCTGGTTCGCGCCGCGTTGGCCTGACGGTTGGCTTAAACTGGTTCACAGACTTACCAATAGCGCCAGGGCCCTTTTCCCGTCTGAGGTTGTTCGCCCCGGATCGGCTACGAGCCCCGGCGGGAGTTTGCGATGTCCAAGACTGTTCCACATGTCCAATGGTCTCTGGAACCTTATTGCATCGGTCTGAAGTTGCGCACTCTGCGCACCGGCAAGCGGCTCACGCTTTCGCGGCTGGCGGCCGAGACCGGGCTCTCTACCGCATTGCTCTCCAAACTGGAAACGGACCGGATGATTCCCACGCTGCCCACGCTGGCCGCGATCAGCCGCGTCTACGGCGTGGGCCTGAGTTACTTTTTCGCTGAGCCGGCGCGACACGCGCTCTCCATCACGCGCAAGGCCCATTTGCAGGGCGACGGGCGCACCCCGGAATCAGTCAAAGTGACGCCATTGAACGCCGAGGGTGAAGGATTCCGCCTGGTTGCGCAAATCGTCGAGTTCGCGCCCGGCGGTTCCACCGTCGCTATCAACGCCTTCCAAGAGACCGGCGCGGTGGTCTATGTGCTCGAGGGGAGGCTGCGACTGGACGCGGGCGGCTTGCACGAGGTGCTCGAGACTGGCGATTGCGCGTGTATGGAGAGCGAGATGCCGCTGGCCTGGAGCGCGGCCGACAAAGACCGCTGCCGCGTGCTGGCCGTGCTGCCTGGCGCTACGCCGATTAAGGCATGAGCCATGTCGATCTCCTATTCAGTGAGGTATTGAGGAGCGATAGATCCAGCAAAACTATTGCGCTGCCAGGACCTCACGCTCCAACTCGATAGCGCGGGGGAAGAGCAGATTGTTTTCCAGATGCACATGCCGGTGCAGATCGCGCTCGAAGGCGTCCAGGCCGTAGTAAAGGCCCACGGTCGTAGGACAAGCGTCCGGCCACGGAACAAAGCCATGCGTGGCCGCGCGCATCTCGCCAAGCAATGTGGCTGCGCCTTCGTGCTCGTGGATCATGGCCTGGATGGGGTTCTCGACTGTACCGAAACAGGCGCTGGGGGGCGCGGTATCCTGGTGATGGCTCCGCTCCAGGCCCTCAATGTAGGGAAAGAGAATACGTTCTTCCTTATTGAGGTGATTGATCAGCTCATCGGCCAATTGCGCCAGATTGCGTTGGACTTGAGCGGTCTCAGGGTGCGTGGGGCCATGCTTGGCTGCCACGCGCTCCGCCATGGACTGCAGTTGCGGCAGCTCGCTGCGGACATAGGCGTGGTGAGTGCGCACAATATGCTGGATCAACGCGGTGAGCGTGGCCTTCGTCAAGTCTTTCTCGCCGGCTTCGCTTCCGGTGGCCTCGGCCAGCGCGGCCACCACGTCATCCATGGCGATGCCTTTGTCGGCGCAAGCATCGGCCAGCGGCCGGTTGCCTCCACAACAATAGTCCAAATGGAAGCGCTCAAAGACACGAATGGTGGCGGGCTTCTCGAGGGCGATGGAGCGAAGCGTGGATGCGGAATTAGTCATGATGGAAAACCTCCTGATGATTCAAGGCTAGAGCTTAATTCCTGGCGCGGCAGCGACTTTTGTCACTCGCCGGATTTGCATTCTTTCTGTTTACTGCATTCGCCGCCAGCCTGTAGCATGATTTGGGACTTCGAGGATCCAGACTGATGCAAATCAATTCCAAGCTGGTCAGAGCAACGCTGACAGGGGCTTTGGGAGGCTTGCTTTTCGGCTTCGACACGGTCGTGATTGCAGGCGCGATCGACGCGCTGGTTCGCTTGTATGGACTGAACCCACAGGAAAAGGGGTTCACGGTGGCCATCGGACTGGTGGGCACGGTGATCGGCGCGCTGGGCGCGGGGCATATAGGACAAAAGCTCGGCAGCCGCGAGACCCTGCGCATCACGGCGTTGCTCTATGTTGCTTCTGCACTTGGTTGTGGGCTCGCCTGGAACTGGCCGTCGTTCATGATTTTTCGATTTGTTGGCGGGCTGGGCATTGGCGCGTCGTCGGTGCTGGGTCCGGTTTACATTGCCGAGCTGGCTCCGGCAAAGTGGCGTGGCCGGCTCGTGGCGGCCTTTCAATTCAACGTGGTGTTGGGCATCATGCTGGCCTACATCTCAAATTATTTGATTCGCACGTTGCACCTGGGCGCAGCCGAGTGGCGTTGGCAGGTGGGCGTCGCAACGGCGCCGGCTTTGGTTTTCCTGGCGCTTTTGTTCGGAATTCCACGCAGTCCGCGGTGGATGGCCTCCCGGAACCGGAATGACGAGGCGCTGGCTGTGCTGAAGATGATGGGTGAGCCGAATGCCGAGGCGGAGCTGGCCGACATCCAGACGGCTTTGGCGCAAGAGCACGCGACGGCGCACGAACCCGTGTTCCAGTGGAAGTACCGCTATCCGCTCTTTCTCGCGATTTCGATCGGGGCTTTCAATCAACTGGCGGGAATCAACGCAATTCTTTACTACTTGAATAACATCTTTGCGGCCGCCGGATTCAGCCAGATCTCGAGCGACCAGCAGGCGATCGCGATCGGCGCGACAAACTTTCTGTTCACAATGGTCGGTATGTCGTTGATCGACAAGGCGGGACGAAAGACGCTTTTGCTGATTGGCGCCGCGGGATGCGCGACGTGCCTGGCCGGCGTGGCGTGGCTGTTCGGCACACACTCGCATCCCGGCGCGCTGCTTTGGCTGCTGATTGCATTCATTGCTTTCTTCGCTGTTTCGCAGGGTGCGGTGATCTGGGTGTATATCGGAGAAGTCTTTCCCACTTCGGTGCGCGCCAAAGGGCAGGGCGTGGGCAGTGCGAGCCATTGGTTCATGAACGCGTTGATCGCTCAGATGTTTCCTGTTGTGGTGAACAGAATGAGCACAGCGACGCCGTTTGTGTTTTTTGCGGTGATGACGGCGGTGCAGTTCTTCGTGGTGCTGGCTGCATATCCAGAGACCAAGGGGCAGACGCTGGAGCAGTTGCAGCGCAAGCTGATGCGGGCGTAGTGCTGAGTGGACGCGCTCACACCGACTCGATGGCGTGGATGCTTTCGGTGACTTCGCGGGTCAGGATTTCCAGATCGGGATGGAAGAGCCGGCGCTCGCGCGCGGGCAGTTCATTCAGCAGATCGCCAAAGGGCGATGTCTCACACCCAGGAAAAGCCGCGTAACCCACCGCGCACGCCAAGGCGCAGCTCACTTTCACCAATTCCGCGATATCCCACGCGCCGTCGGTGCGCCGCGCCACATGATGTTCGGCGATCGCGGCTGCAAAGTCGTCCGGCAGCTTCCAGTCGGCGATGAGTTTCCGGCCTGTCTCGCAGTGGTCCCAGCCGAACAATTCGCGTTCGGCTTCCAGCATGGTTGCGGCGGCTCCGGTTTGCTTTTCGAGCAGAGCCGCGTACGCCTTTGGCTGAATCACCGCCAGCGCCATGCGCCCCACGTCGTGCAGGATGCCGCAGGTGTACGCCATGTCTTTGTCGATAAACCCCGCCTGCGCCAGCCGCTCCGCGATAATGGCGCACGCCAGATTATGCCGCCATAATTTTCGCATCGATGGAAAGCTCATCGCTTTGCCGAGATAAGCGCGCACGCCAACCATAACGCACATGCCTTGCAAGGTGTTGGCGCCGAGCACGGCGGTGGCCTGCAGAATACTGGTGGAGGGATAGCGCGGAGCATAGACAAGGGAATTGGCCACCGTCAGAACTTCGCTGGCGAACGCCGGATCGGAGGAGATCAAGTCGCATAGTTGGTGTAACGGCACATTCTCATCGTTGGCCAGCCGCAAGACCCTGACGGCCACCCGCGGAAAAGGCGGAAGGCGCAAATGAGCCCAGGGCATGTTGACCGCTTGCCGGTTTTGCTCTTCCATTGCTCCCCCCAGGCGGACCCCTTTGCTCCCGGCATCTTCTCGCCAGGCGGAAGACCGGCTTCCCTCTCCACACGTAGAACGGCGTTGAAGCCGGGCGTATTGCTATGAGTCTCATTTCGGCAAGCGGCAGGGTTTTCTTGAGGAAGAAATTGTCACCATAAGGGAAATGGCACGCCACAGCTCATTTCGCTGTCCAGGTCTTACCGTCGGTACTCAGCCAGACCTGATTTTTGTCATTAAGAATTTCAAAGAATGAGGCAGGCGAGGGCGCAGTGTTAGCATCGCTGGTGCTGTTGGCCGGCGATGCAGCGGCAGGCGCCGCTGAAGCACTGTTTTTCGCTTCTGTACGCACCACAATCGCGCGGCCGGTCCACTGCTGGGTCACAATCTCCCAGTGATTTCCCGCATCCTCGCTGAGAAACACGTTGCCTGCCTCGTCAATGGCCAGTGTGCGATGGTCCGCAGCCGCCATCGACACGGCGGCCAAGCCGCTGGGCAGATAGATCCTCTTCGCGGCGCCATCAGGGTTGATGAGAGTCCCTGACGGCGTTGGCGCTGCGGGGCGCGGAGCCGGCTGCGCCTGCGGCGCAACCTGATCGACAGAGACGGCGACCTGCTGGTTGCTTCCTCCCGCCGCGCCGCTTCCTGTGCCGTGCACGCTGGCCGGCGCCGGCGCCCTTGCGGCGTACAAGCGTCTCTGTTCAGTGCCGGCCACCGCTTTTTGCTGCCGCTGCTGCCGCAACGCGCCCACTGGAGGTTCCGGCATGTAAGAGGCCGTTGGTTGCTCCGGCGCTGGCGCCGCGCCCGCGAATCCCGGCTCTGTTGCTGCCGAGGGCGGCGCTGCCTGGTCAGAGGATTCCCCCGCCAACCCAGAGAAGACCTCTGGTGGCAGCGGCAGTATAAATTCTGGTGCGGCCCGATCCCTGATTGCAAACGGGCGATGCTTTTTGGCCGTTGCACTTGGCTCACGTTCGGGCTCACCTGGCGCCATGCCCGGCCGCTCAGGCGGCAATGCTTTCTTCGAGGGTTTGGCTCCAGCAGGCGGAGCAGGCGCCGGTGCTGCTTCGTTGCGCTGCTGGCCGGGCTGATTCGATGCTGTGGCCTCATTCTCGGTGACAGTCTGCTCTGCTGTCTTGATCGCGCCGCGGTTCTGCTCCGCATAGCGCATAAAAGCGGAAATTGACACCACGGCAAAAACGGCTGCGACCGCAGCCGGAACCCATACAAAGCGCCAGCTTCTCCACCAAGCATACGGTTGAACCTCGGTCCGACGTGCTGGAGGCCGCGCCGCAGCTTTCGCGTCAAATACCGCTTCCTGGGCCGCTTCCCGCGCCAACGCAACCACCTGCCTGCATCGGCCGCAGATCGCAAGATGCTTGAGCACCTGGCCGCGCTCCCTCTCGCTCAGTGCCTGCTCGGCAAAAGCACTCAGGCTCTCAGCGTTGGGATGAAAATCGTGTTTGCTGCTAGTATTCATCGCTGCATTCATCGTGCCATCTATTCCTGGAACGCCTCCGTTTGCGAATTTTGCAGCAGTTTTTTCAGGTTCACGTCCAAATCGCGTGGATCCGCGCCGAGCGCCTCCGCGGCCGCGCGGCGACTAAGCCCTCCACGTTGCAGATTCCTGAGAACTTGCTTCCTGATTTGATCCGTTGCGCGCCGCAGCTTGCGGCTCACCGTGGCTTCGTGCACGCCCAGCACGCTGGAAATTTCTTTCAGCGTCTGACCGTCGAGATAGTAGGCGGCCAGCAGGAACCGGTCCTCCGCTTCCCGCTTGGCCAAAGCTTCTTCAATCGCACGCTGCAGCAGCGAAAGCTCGCTGGCCGCCTGCCGGGGCGCGGGATCGGGCGCAGGCGCGTCGAATTCTTCAATTGGTTCCTCGTGCCGCGTGCGGCGATGATGATCCACGCGCCGCTGTGCAAGCGTGGTGCGTAGCCAGCCCATCAGCGACCCGCGGCCGCGGTAGGAATGCAACGGGCAGCGCCGCTCTCCGTCGCGCACCGTCAGTCCGTAGAGCTCGGCGTAGAGTTGATCGGCGAGGTCGCGGCCCAGCGTCTCGCTGCCGGTGATGGCAATGGCCGCGCGGACCAGCGGCTGGCGGTACAGCGCAATGAACCGCTCCCAGGCACGCTCGTTCCCGCCGGCGCAGGCGCGCGCCAGCACCAGGTCGGCCAGGCGCAATTCGTGGAAGAAGGCGGCCTGCTGCTGCCGCGATGCCTGCAGGCCCTCCGCGAGCCCGTAATTCCAAGGCTTTCCAGCTTCCAGCAGAATCCGGTGGAATTCGTCTTTCGCAAGGCCCCAGCTTACCGCATCGCTTGCGCGCCACAACTCCTCGAGCAGGGCGCGGTCGATCACGCCCGTCAGGGCCGCAATCCCTGCCGCTGCCGCGTTTGCCACGGATTCCGTTGGCGCCATCCCCACGCCCCCACGATACGCCTAAAACCAGTGTCTATCTATTCGACGAAGCCGGGGCTGGAGCGGACGTTCCAGGCTGTCTACTGGCCAAAAAAAATTCTGCAAGAACTCCTCCGCCCTCCGTTCTCCGGTCGAAGGCCGGTGCGATTCAACGAGGGCCGGCGGAGGAGACTGATGAAAAACCTGGGCAGAATTGGATTCTTTTTTGGCTTCTTTGCGGCGGTGCTCATTGCGTTGGCAGCATTTCAGCATTTAAGCGGCGTGAAGGCGGCCGGCGGACCCGCTCAGCCTGCAGGCAGCCCCTCTGCCTCCTACCGGGTCCTTGACCCGATTGCCAGCGGCAATCTTCTACTCTTTCCGGTGGTGCGCGCCGACGGCAAATCCGTCGCGGAAACTCCGTTTATCACGCTCGACGAAGGCCTGAAGAACGGGGAGGTTGAAGTAACTGAGGCGGGGCGAGCGCGGGGACTAGTGCGGCCGCGCAACGGCGCCGGCGTGCCGCCGCACAACAATGGCCAGGATGTCGAGCGACCGCAGCCTCCGCGGGCCGAGCCGCAGGAGGATTACTCGCGCGGCGACGAAGTCAACACGCTGGTTCTCGTCAACCACTCCAAGAGACCACTGCTATTGCTCGCCGGCGAAATCGTCACCGGCGGCAAGCAGGACCGGATCGTTGCCAAAGACCGCATTGTGCCAGCCGAGGCCGATCCCATCGATCTGTCAGTGTTTTGTATCGAGCCGGGCCGCTGGACTGAGAGCTCGTCCACTTTTGGCGCATCGTCAAAGTCGTCTGCTCGCAGCATGATGGTGCAGCCCGCGGTGCGTGAGCGCGCCATGGCCGCGCAGGACCAGCAGCAGGTTTGGGATTCGGTGCATGGCGCCATCTCGCAGGCGGAGGCTGCGGCTCCGCCGTCTGGCTCGGGCGTTGGCTCGGGCGCTGGATCGGGTTATCATTCCGGCACAACCAGCTACGCCAAGGTGATGCAGAGCGAGGCCGTCAGCGAGAAAGTGGACGAGGCCGCCGCGCCCGTGATGCAGGCGCGCGAGCAGGTACTGGCCAAGCTGCGCGACGAACACGCCGTCGGTGTGGTGGTGGCCGTGCGCGGAGAAATCATCTGGGCCGACCTCTTTGCCAACACCGACCTGCTCTCGCGCTATTGGACCAAGCTGGTGCGTTCCTATGCGGCCGAGAGTCTGACAGAAGGCGAGGACCATGAGGCTCCGGGCGTGGCCGATGCGCAGCACTTCCTCGATGCGCCCGTGAGCGGGTCCGAAACCAGCGCCAGCGACGTGGGCGTCTACCGCTATCGCGAGCTCACGAGCGGACGCACAACAACCTTCGTGCTTGAGTCGCTATTGCCGGGAACAGGCTACGACGTGCACGTCAGCAAGATGAAACTGCGCGGCGAAGAGCGCCGCACTTCGAAGCCGCGCCCCATCCACTCGGGGCCGATGATCCAGCCCGAGATCGAACGGTGAAGAAGCCTGTTGCCCGGGCGGCGCAGAACACCGCTCGGGCAGACGGCCTGAGGGCCGGCCTCTGAATGAACAATCTGAAAATTAATGCTCGCAGACTTGCTGCGCCAGAATGGCGGGCACGAATAAGCTGTCCGTGCCTCAGGCTTTCCGGGGCGTCCGCGCCACGCGCGGCGCCGCGATGAGCGTGAGCGCCACAAGGAAGATGGAAGCGGCAATGTAGGCCAGGTGGCCGTGGCGCAGATCTTCGACGACGAGCTTGACCGCGACCAGCGCCAGCACGGCGTAGCCCAGCCGCGTCAATTCCACGCGGCGCCAATGCGCGCCGCCAAAGGCAAGCGACAGGGCTGCCGCACACAGAGTCAGCGTGCGGATGAACGCCAGATGATGCGCGCCGGGAACCACCTTCAACGCGACGAGGAAAACGAGCCCTTGCACCACCAGCGCCGCTGCCGCACCGGTGGCCAGAGCGGCAAAAGCAAGATGAAGCGTTTGCGGCTTCCAGGTTTCACCCTCCCGGGGCATTGCAGCCGCGTAGCAGAGAATCGCGCAAAGCGTAACGAGCCAAACGCGCAGCGCCGGTGCGCCGGGGGGCGCCCCGACGAGCGCGCTCAGGAGAAAGCTAAACAGCCCCGATGCCGAAGCCGCGGCCACGAGAAAGACCATCCCGTAGAACTCGAAGGACAGCAATTTTCTGCGGCTTGCTAACAAGGTTGCGGCAATGGCAGCCGCGCCCAGCAGCACGATCGCGGGCAATGGCGGCAGGCACAAAAAACTTCCCGCCAGAAGCAGTGCCGCGGCCCATGCGGCAAAGACCGCGGCATTGCGCCGAGCGACAATGATGGCGCTGTCGCCGGGTTCTGCTGCGTGTTCGAAAACAGTAAAGACTGCCGCATAACATGCAGCCGACAAAGCCAGACAAACCACCCCCAGAATCACGATGCCGGCAGGCTGGTCAAAGTCGGCCAAGGCCACAGCAGCCAGCAGAAGCGCAATGGTGGTCTGAACAGTCGCAAAGACCGTGATCTGTTTTCCGCCGAGCACCGTCCTCGAAGCCACGCTGGCAATGAAAAGGACAAGCAGCACGATGCCGGGTGCAAGCAATGCGGCCTTCGCCAGCGGCGGATAGTCTCCGCCCGCCGATTGCGGAGAAAAGTAGACATAGATCAGAATCCAGATCGCCGCATCGGCAGTGAGGGCCATCAGCGCGCCGATCCCCGGCATGCGGTCGAGTCCCGGAGCAAACTCGCAGAGCGCCGTCAGGATGAGGAGCACAACAATGAAGGGCAGGATCGCGTGCGAAGCCATCGCCAGGGCCAGTGAGAGCGCGGCCGCGGCGACGAAGGCGACGCGGAGAACCGGCGCCGAATCGCCTGGCAATTCACGATCGGATTTGGTGCGGGCAAATGCAGCAAGCGCCAACGCCGCAAGCGCGTAGGCCAAAACCACGCCGGCCGCGATCGCCGCCGGCAGTACTCTGAAGCGCAGTGTCAGCTCCCAAAGCATGGGAGCGAGAATCAGCGCGGAAGTGCCGGCATAGAGCGAGCTTGTATATCGTGGCCCGCCGCGCACGCGCGCCGCCCCTGCCAGCCAGAGAAATGCGTAAGCAATGCCGGCAGAGGCGATCGCCAGCCTGGGCAGCGAACTGGTTTCAGCCACCGCCCGCAATACATAGGCGCCGGCGATGCCGAGCATGGCCTTGCCCAACACTGAGAACATGCCGCCGGATTGGGTAATCGGCTCGGCAACGGCAGCGGTCGACGCCGGCGTTGCATTGGTCTCGGGCGAGGGAAGCGGCCAGCGGGCCGCAAGCGGGTGCTCGAGCGCATCAAGACGCCGCTCGATGGATTCCAGACGGGATTCCAGGCGCTGCTCGAGCCTTTCGAGGCGTTCGGTGAGCCGGTCGATACCGTCGGGAAGGTCGCTCATCGAAGATCGCTCATCGTGCCCAACCGGTCTTGCGCGGATCTCGTTCCGCTCAGAGCATTTCCCGAATTCACGTGCACTATGTTAATCCGTGAACGGTGTCTTTTTCTCGGGGAAAAAGACACTTGGATGTGAGCTTTCGGCCTACATCCATTCGGGAACTGCTTTAGTCGCCCGCCGCGGCTGCGGGCGCGCTCTTTTCAGGCCACGGAGGCAACAGCTTTACCAGCACGAACAGGATGAGCAGCGGCAGGATGATAAAGCCAATAGCCACCAACAACCCTTCCTTTGTCACCAGGTCCACTTTGTACGTGGTGTAGCCGAGAAAGCTCTTTGAGAATAACTGCCCGCCGATCACTACATTCCAACGCATGGCGAAGATGCCGACGAGCGCCAGGGCGCCGGAGACAGCATACATGCGCTTGCGCACGATCTCTGCCAGCTTCACCACCTGCGTCAGGGCCAGCAGAATCAGCGGCAGCAGCGTGCCCAGGCAAATCTGCAGCACAATCTGCGAGAAGTAGAGCTTGGTGTGGACCATGAAATTCAGGCTGCGGAACGATTCGTCTGCCTCGTAGATGCGATGCACCAGGTCCAGCATCTCCAGGGTGAAGTCGATGATGAATATGTAGAACAAGTACATCGCGATCGAATCCACGCAGTGCACGTCGATCTTCAACCCGCGCAGCTTGGTGGTCGCCATGTAGAGCAGCATCACAGCGGCAATTCCCGAGACCATAGCGGAAAAGATGAACACCACCGGCATCAGCGGCGACGACCACCAGGGATTGGCCTTGATGGAACCGAAGATGAAGCCCACGTAGCCGTGCAGCAGAAAAGCTGAAGGAATGCCTACCAGCGTGACAAGCCAGCCCACCCGCTCGTCAATGTGCAGCGAATGCTCGCTGATGTTGTTCGAGCCGAGCGTCATGATTTTGTAAATCACGCGCAGCAGGCCCTTGGACTGCTGCGACATCAGCACGATGTCGCGCCGGTAATCGAGCCAGATCTCGAACACCAGCACGGCCATCAGATACCACAGGTAAATGTAGCCGAACATCGCCATTGCCGAGGAGCTGTGCGGAGTGAAGTACATCTCCGGCGAGCGCTCCGGATGGCCCAGGTGGAACTGCAGCGGCAGCGGCGCGACGATTAGAAACGCGAGCGCCGTGAGCAGCGCCAGCCTGTACGTAGGAGCAACTGCTTCGACGCGGAAGACCCGCACCAGCGACGCCAGAATAAACGCGCCCGCCACCAGCCCCGTAATGTAGGGATACAAAACGATCAGCACGCTCCAATACAGCGTGACCTCGTTGGGATACATATAACCGCTCATAAAACTTAGCTCCTAGCTTCTAGCCTCTAGCTCCATCCTGCTTATTGCTGCCGCATCGCCATACCTGGCACCAACTAGCTAATAGCTAGAAGCTAGTAGCTAGAAGCTGCATCTAACGCACCGAACCATCCAGGCCGTTGTAGAAAGCCTTGGCGCCTGTCGCCATCTGCGGCTTCAGCACCTGCACGGTATGGGTCTTGAGGAACTCGTGAATGGGATCCTTGGGATTCTTCAAATCGGCCAGTTGCCGCGCTCCGGTGGGGCAGGCTTCGCAGCACGCGGTCGTCAGTCCTTTGGTGATCCGGTGGTAGCAAAGTGTGCACTTGTCCGCTATCTGCTTCGTGGGATGAATGTAGCGGCAGCCGTACGGGCAGGCCTGCACACAATAGGCGCAGCCTAGGCAATACTTCGGGTCGATCAGCACCGCGCCATCCGGACTGGTAAACGTCGCGCCCACCGGGCACACCTGCGTGCACGGCGAGTCGGCGCATTGGTTGCACAATTTGGGAACGTAGAAGTACTCTCCCTCCGAGCCCGCCGCCACAACGGGGAAGCCTTCCTTGCCGCCGTCCGGCGAAATCACATCCGGGGTCTCGAGATGATAGTCCGACCGGTGATACCGCTCCACCCAGGTGCGGAAGAATCCGTCGGGCACGTCGTTTTCCGTTTGGCAGGCGCGCACGCAGTTGCCGCAACCGATGCACTTGGTAATATCGACCAACATGCCCCACCAGTGCTCGCTCATGGTGTAGTTCGGCGAGGCTTCCGGTGTGCCGGCTTTTACGAACTTCCAGGCAACGGCCGCGGCAGGCAAAAGGACCAGTAAATGACGCCGGCTGATGTTCATTTCGCACCTCCCGCTGCTGTGGTTGTGCCTGAAGCCGAACCGACGGCCGGACTATGGGGGTTGTGGCAGGTCTCGCAAGGGGCCGGGTAGTGTTCTGCCACCACAATCTGCGGAAAGCCTTTGGGCTTGGCCGCGCTGGCCGTGTGGCAGCGCGCGCACAGCACCGCCGTATCCGGCTTCACCGGCACCACCGATGCGGGATCGTCCGCATGCAGAAGAATGGGTGGGTCCGGCACGGGCTTCACAATTAAGGCCACAAAGCGCTCGTAAAGATTCGGCTTGGGCTGCTCGGGAACGGGAAGGCGCATGTAAAGCGCTCCGTGACAGGCCTCGCAGTTCACGCGCGCATGCGCGCCCTTTGCATGGGTGTCGGCAACGTCCGAGTGGCAGGCCACGCAACTGTCGTGCCCGGCAAACTTTGCCGGGTGTGCGGCAAGGTCGGCCATGGCTGCTCCGCGATAATGCCCATACTGTCCAAAACTCTTCGGGACTACGTAGCCGCGTATCACCCAAAAAAGAAGAAATGCGATAACAAAGAGCCCCGCAAACCTGAAAAGATGTCCTGCATCTTTCAAACCGTTCATCAAACGTCTCCGTAAAGGTATGGCTGGAAGGTGATTGTGATCTGTCTTGTGATTTGAGACACTTCCATCTCAATGAGATTAAGCATGCAACACGGAGTTGTATGTGAGGAGGCTCACAACCCGGTGTGACGTCGTGGGCGACCAGCAGGCAAAGGCGTTGCGAGCCACGTTCCGGCACCGAGGCGCCGACCGGGAGCCCCCACGGCGCAGGACTTTTCGCACGGGCCTTTTCGCGTCAATAAATTCAGCACGCACAACGTCGCTCTTATCTGAGGATCAGCAGGCTCCGCCTGGAGTCGCTTTCGAAGTCCGATAACCGGACGGCATTGTTTCGAATGATACGAAGAAGTTCGGCCGTTGAGCAGTTGCCCGTTTGCAAAAGGATTACTTTGGGAGGGGCACCCAAGGCCATGCTGAGGTTTGCGAAATCCTTATCTTTGGTCAAGAAGACAAATCCACGGTCTTTCGCATGTTCCCAGACAATTTCATCGGGTGTGCTCCCCAGTCCCAGAGTCTCAATGTGAATCGAATCAGGGAACAGATCGGCGAGGTCGTGGACGAGCCGGGGCGGCAGGTTCTCGTCAACGAGAAGCTTCAAGAACGGAGATCCTTTCCGGAATGCTGGCGAAGAACTCGTAGACCGCCTGGAAGTCTTCCTTTTCGAGGTACGGGAACTCTTTCAGAATATCGTCCTCAGTCATTCCGGAGGCCAGATACGATGCCAGATCGTAGACGGTGAAGCGGAGGCCGCGAATACAGGGCTTGCCCCCCATCTTTCCGGCTTCCACCGTAATCCGTGGATTCAGGCCAGTCATCAGACACCACCCCTTCTGCCCGTCATCTCATTCTATGGCACAAAAGGCCTGGTGGCTTAAACTTGCGGCGCCAATGCCGTGCGCGCTGCGAAAATGAGACGGGGACCCTAAAGCATAGAGATTGCCTGTCTTTTTCCGCGGCTGACTTTGGTATATTCACGGCAACTGAAAGTCGGCAGAATCTGCATAGGTGAAGGGTTCCGCGCTCGTGTCACTCCCAATTGGATTGGCAATTTCGGCCGTCCTGCTGTTATGGCTTGACAGCGAGCAACCGAGAGTCAGGAATAGCATTGACAGCGGGGTCGCGGCACCGACGTCTCCCGCAGGAAGCGGATTGGGCACGTAATGTTACGCGTTGGCCTCACTGGCGGATTGGGCAGCGGCAAATCGACCGTGGCCGCGATGCTGCGCGAACTCGGCGCTCATGTCATTGAGGCCGATGAGTTGGGCCGCGCGCTGATGGAACCAGGCCAGCCCGTCTATTCCGCCATTGTCGAGCATTTTGGGCGGCAGGTGGTGAATACCGACGGCCAACTCAACCGCACCCGCCTGGCTGAGCTGGCCTTTCGCGACGGCCGCCTGCAGGAGCTGAACTCCATCATTCATCCGCCGGTGATCGAGGCTCAGCACAACTGGATGGACGAGGTCTTTGCACGCGACCCCGAGGCCGTTGCCGTCGTCGAATCGGCGCTGATCTTCGAAGTGGTGCGCGACGCCAGCGCCCGCGGCGAAAAAGAGGGCGCATTGGCTGACTGGCGCCGCCGCATCGACCGGATCGTTGTGGTCACAGCGCCCGATGCCCTTAAGATTGCTCGCTACGCCGCCCGCGTCATATCCACTGGCTCTGGCAGCTCTTCCGGCTCTGGCAGCCCCTCCGGCTCTTGCTCATCGGGTTCCGGAAGCGGGCCGACGAGCGCAAACCGGGAAGCCGAGGCCTCCAGCGACAGGTCTTCGTCGCTGGGGCGAGAGGCCATCGAGGCCGACGCCCGCAATCGCCTCGCGCACCAGGTTCCCGATGCGGAAAAAGCCGCCCAAGCCGATTATGTTATTGATAACTCGGGCGATATCGAGGCCCTGCGTGCCCAGGTCGCGGCCCTCTGGCCGCGTCTCAAGGCGGAGAGCAACAATTCCGAGCAAAACTTGTCTCTAGAATAAGAGGAGGCGGAGCCTGCTTTTACGGAAGGGTTTTGGGTGGACGAGCAATGAAACTGAGCCGGATTCTCTTGATCATTTTGCTGTTGGTGGGCGGATTTTGGTTCGTCACCACGCATTTTCCGCACAGACCGTTCATGGACCGTCCGCTGTTCGGCACCGGTGGCGGCTCCAGCGATCCGCTAGAGCTCAATGAGGCTCACGCCGCGCCCGCCTACGACGCCGAAGAGCAGAACAACATCGCCATCTACAAAAAGGTTCTGCCGTCGGTTGTTAACATCACCTCCACCACGCTGGTCTTCGACTTTTTTTATGGAACGGTGCCGCAGCAGGGCCAGGGCTCGGGATTCATCCTCGACAAGACCGGCCACATTCTGACCAACTATCACGTGGTCGAGGGCGCCAACCGCGGCATTGAGGTGATGCTCTCGAACAAGCGCCGCTACCCGGCCCGCGTGGTGGGCACAGACAAAGTTCACGACCTGGCGCTGCTGCAGATCGACGCGCCCAACCTGCAACCGGTGACGCTGGCCGACTCTTCGCAGCTCAACGTAGGCCAGAAGGTTTACGCAATCGGCAATCCCTTCGGCCTGAGCGGCACCATGACGAGCGGCATCATCAGTTCGATCCGATCGATTCGGAACGGCGCCGGCGCGCCCATTGAAGACGCCATCCAGACCGACGCGGCCATCAATCCCGGCAACTCCGGCGGGCCGCTGCTCAACTCGTCGGGCGAGGTCATCGGCATCAACACCATGATCGCCTCCAATGGCGCCGACCAAAGCTCCGGCATCGGCTTTGCCATTCCCATCAACACCGCCAAGGCCGTGCTCGCCGACCTCATCCGCTTTGGGCGCGTCAATCGGCCCTCGCTGGGCATCGTCTCCTACGCCATCGGGCCCGATCTCGCGTCGCAGATGGGCCTCCCGGCGGATCAAGGGGTGCTCATTCAGCGCGTGCTTCCCGGCGGAGCAGCCGAGCGCGCCGGCCTGCGCGGAGGCAACCAGCAGGCCTACGTGGGCAACACGCCCATCATGCTTGGCGGCGACCTCATCGTCGCCATCGACGGCCAGGAAGTTACAGATCCGCAGGACATCAGCGCCATCATGGACAAGCACCAGGCCGGCGACACCATCAGCGTGACGATCGTGCGCGGCAAAAAACAGATGACTCTCAAGCTGATTCTGGGAGAAGCGCAGGACACGAATAGGTAGGCGGGAAGCCGGCCGAGCGGTTTGGGGGAGGGATTTGTGGGCCAGCCGCCACGGCGGACAGCCAGAGTGTTTCCGCGCTTCGAGGTCTGCGACCGCGTACAGAAGTACTCCAGGTTCGTGCTATCCCGGGTCCCAAAATCGGGACCCGAGGCACCCAACCTTTGTACAAATCCACGCGGTCAAAGAGCTAGAAACCAGCGTTGATCTCCGCCTGCTCGGCCTGTGCCACCTGCGTGCGCGCCAGCTCTTGCGGCTCGCCGTAATGCGCAGCCACAATCTCTGCCGCGCGCGAGTCATTCAGGTACGGCCGCACCACGGCCAACTTGACGCCTGACTGCGCCGCCATGTGGGCAACAGCGGCCTTGCTCGAGACCGACGCGACCAGCGCCATGATCGAGCTCGCAATTGTGGCGACTGCCTGAATTGCCGCCAGCGCATGTTGCTGGCTGTTTGCGTCTACAATCTTTGCCGCCTGCAACAGTGCCGCATTCACCTGCTGCTGAAGCGTCACCACCTGCGTTTGCAGTTCGGCCAGAACGCTGGCCGAGGGATTCGCCAGATATGCTTTTGCCTGCGCCACCAGCAGGTTGCTGGCCGCGTCAAACCCCAATGTTGCCGCGGTAAAAATCGGCGCGTCCGCCGGGGCAAGCAGCGCCGCCGTCGAGTCTACCGTTGCTATCGCACTCTGCAAGGCAGGCGTCCAGTTGACAATGTTCTGCGCCACGCCGGTTGCGGTGCAACCCTGCATCCACGGCAGCGGAATAAGCAGCGCGATCAGCATCCACGCGCCCAACTTTGCCTGCTGACTTACGGAGGAGCCAGCGCCGGACTGACTTGCCGTTTCCGGGTCTTTTGCCAAGAGGCCCAGCAACGCCGTGGCCAGAGCGGTGACAAGAGACACCACCGTTCCCGTTCCTGCTTTGCCCAGCGTGATGCCTTGCTGCGATAACACTCCGGCAATGCTGGCCACTGCGATGAGCAGCCCGGCCGCCGACGTCTTCGGATGGTTCCAGATATTCGCGATGAAATTCATGAAAAGCTCCTTTACGGCGTTTTAGGAAATTGTGTGTGGTCTTTGGTGCGTACCAGGTCGTCGCTCCCTGTTGGTCGCGCCGACTTTGCCGCTTCAGCTCCGCCCTACAGTGTTTCCTAAAACGCTATAGGCCGCGGCCCTTCGATGCGGCCAGCGCGATTGGTTTACACAGCCGATTCCCGCATCGCTGGCGAAGGGGAGGTGGCGCCTGTGGGCATCCTGTGACGACAGTTCCGGACCATGGGTATAACTCCTGCCCCCGCCCCCCATTGCAAGCATTCTGCGGAGAAGCCATTCGTTTTCAACTGGTTAACGAATCAATTTCGCTCTAACTTCTTCTGCCCATTGAGGTTCGGTGCAGCTTTTTGAAAACAATGGAGTTAAGCGCCTGACGGGGCGGACGAACAGGAGACTGGTCGACTCTTCCTGCGCAGGACCGGCGCCATTCGCCTGGCCGGCCGTGCGCAGGATCGCAGAGCAGCTCTTCCGACTCTGGATGCCTCCGTGGTTCCGGCCCGACACCAAATCAAGAGCTGCTCTGCCGAGACGCAACGCGGCCCCGCACCCCGGCGCCACCGCGCGAACGGATCTCCCAAAAAGCTTCCCGCCAGAAGCCCCTGCAAGATGCAACTGTGCACGTGAATTGGAAGAGCGTCCGCGACAAGGGCGAACCCATTCGCCCGGCGCGGCACGTCCGTCGTTGGTCTCGATGTTTATAAGGTTAGGCGATTGCAGGTTAATTCCCTGCGAATCGATCGAAGGTATAAGCAGTTGAAAAATAATCCAGTTACAAAGAATCTACGCGCGAGGCCCCTTGACACCAAGAAAATTCCTGTGGCCGCAGATTCCTTTTACGCCGCTTCGTTTGTTCCCACCCTAACCGCAAAAAGCGCGGTTAGGATGGGGCATCCGGGGGCACCCGCGGTTGTATCTCCCGAAGAGGAAGACTCAGTGCCTTGCTCTATGCGGGCTGCCGCGGTCGATCTTCATGGCCATTACGATGCATCCCTGGAGGAGAATGGCCACGGCCATGGCCAGCACCGCTGGCGGGAACTTGCCCGTGGCATCTTTGATCAGGCCCACGAGGTAAGGACCGGCAAAGCCGCCGACGCCAGCCCAGGAGCTGACAAAGGCGATCCCCGCCGCCGCCGTCAATCCGCCCAGGTAATCGGCGGGCAGGGTCCAGAAGACGGGGACCACGCCCCAGATGTTGAAGGCGGCCGCGCACATCAGGAGGAGGCTCCAGGGGACCGATCCCGCATAGGCGCTGGCGGCCAGAAACAGAGCCCCGGCGAGGCTGCACGCCACGAGTATGCGCTTGCGCTCACCGGTGCGGTCGGCCACCCAGCGTATCGCATTCATGCCCAGCACCGCGCACAAAAACGGCAGGCTGTAGAGCAGGCTGATCTGCACATTGCCCAGACTGGTCGACGACTTGAGAATGGTAGGCAGCCAGAACAAGACGCCCAGGTTGCCCATATTCCAGAAGAGATAGAAACCGCTCAGCGCCCACAGCCGCCGGTCACGAAGAAAGGCGCCGACCGAATGGTGCTCGACCGGCTGCGCAGCTTTACGCTCGGCCTCCAGCGTCGTTATCAACCACTGTTTCTGTTCGTCCGTCAGCCACCCGGCCTGGCGCGGATAATCGGTGAGGTAGAAGAGCGTCACAATGCCCAGCAGAACTGCAGGAACCCCCTCGACGATGAACATCCACCGCCAGCCGGCAATCCCCCACAGACCATCGCAGAGCTTCATCAGCATGGACGACATCGGCGACATGACCATGACCCCCACCATGGAGAAGGAAAGAAACAGCGCATAGGGCCGGGCACGGTGAGCCGAGGGAAACCAAAGCGTCAGATAGTAAAGAATGCCGGGAAAGAAGCCGGCCTCGGCCGCTCCGAGCAAAAAGCGCAGGGCATAGTAGCTGTGATGCCCGTGGATGAAGCCGAAGCCGGTCGAGAAGATTCCCCAAGTGACCATGATGCGGGCGATCCAGAGCCGCGCACCCACCTTATGTAGCAGGATGTTGCTGGGAATCTCGAAGATGGCGTAGCCCAAAAAGAACAGACCCGCGCCGATCCCGTACATGGTGGCGGTCAGGCCCAGATCCTTGTTCATCTGCAGGGCGGCAATGCCCACGCTCGAGCGGTTGACCCAACTGAAGAAGTAGAGAACTCCAAGAAACATCGTGAACCGGTTGCCCAGCCTGCGCAGCGTGGCGGCTTCGATAGAGAGACTCATCGTGCTTCCTTTGCCCTTCGTTCAAACTCCCTACGCTTTGGACAGCGCAGATGCACAGTTCTTTTCATTATGCCTACCTTTCCGGCAGGCATGGTCCAGCCGCGAGATGACCAGCCAACATGCAACGGTCTCCCTAGTCCCTGGTGCTATGCCTTTGTGATGATTACAGAATCATGCGGTAACGGTACTAGAGCGGCTTAACGGTCTGACCGCTGATATCCAGCACGTAAATTACTCCGCCGTTTACAAAAGTCGCCTTGCCGTCCGGTAGCACCTTGAGGTCTGTTGTCATTCCCGTGAGGTGAGTTAGCTGCTTAATATCGCTTCCGGTAACGTCGCTCATCGAGTAGACGTTGTAATCGTAGTTGCCTCCCGACGTATCCGTCGCAGCAAGGAAAAGAACATCCATGCCGTCATGGAAAAAGCGAGCTTGCCCATACGCCGGCCCAGGCGATGATTCGCCTGGAACGTGTGGCTGAAATATCTTATCCCTGCCTGGAAACCCAAGATTGAACTCTTCGAGCAGTGCTCCAATCGGGTAGCCGGTTGTGCTGATCAGGATCTTTGTCCCGCCCGGGTTAATTCCGTCCGCGACGACATCGAGGGATTGCAAATCATAAAAAGACGCATGGGTGATCTGCGTAGGCGCAGTGACGGTATTATTCGCATTTGGCTGAGCCGGGACTGAAAACACATCCCATTCGTGCCGCGCGGGACGGACAATTGGAGAATAGTGCCCATTAAAGAGCGATGAAGCGTAATAGATCGTTGTGTCATCCGGGGAGAAGGCCGGATGAAGCGCGTCCTCGTCCTTTCCTGTTACCGGATGGGGATTGCGGCCGTCCGTACTCACGACCCAAATCGTCGATTTAGAATCTTGGGATTCCGCAAACGAGTAAACAACTAGCTTGCCATCATGCGAAAAGCCCGCCTCTGATTCGATTCCGCTCGTTGCTGATGTAATGCGTACGCTTATGCCGCTCGATGGGTCCTTGCGATAAAGAAATGAAGAACTGCCTTTGGTTTGCGAAAAGAGAACAGCATCTCCAACCGGAGAGACTGCCTGTTGGCCTGGCGGGGGAGTGGAATTCTGCCGGCCCGCGATTCGAGACGGGGCAATGGCAGCGATAGCGAATACGCAAGCAGCGGCCACAATGAGGCTGGCCAGAACAACAACTCCGATAGAGAAAATCTTTCCGATTCGCATTACTCATCCCTTTCCCGGCGCGCCAACGGAATAAGGATAATACGCCTTGCTGCCGCCGTTCTCCTTTGCACTCCGATGCGAGTGGTTCCCGCTTGTAGTCGATCCGGAAATCGACACCGGGCCGCTACGCCAGTGTCTTCACATACCGCCGTCCGCGAATCTCGTACTCGCCGCTCGCCACGCGGCAAATGGCCTCGGTGTAGGCAATGTGCTCTTCGACCAGAATCCGCCCGGCGAGCGAGTGCGCATCGTCTGTTTCCAGCACCGGAATCGCGCGCTGCACCACGATTGCGCCGTGGTCCAGTTCCTCGTCGACAAAGTGCACCGTGCAGCCCGTGACCTTTGCGCCGTAGTCGAAGGCCTGTGTCTGCGCCTCCAAACCGGGGAACGCCGGCAGCAGCGAGGGATGAATATTGAGAATGCGATTGCGGAACGCGGCGACAAACTCCGGCGACAGCAGCCGCATGTAGCCGGCCAGGCAAACCAGATCGACGCGTGCGCGCGCAGGCAGGCGATCATATCGGCATCGTGCTCCTCGCGCGTGCGGCCCTTGGAAACAAAGACCGCCGTGGGCAGACCCATTGTCGCGCGCTGCGGCCAGGCCCGCGGCCTCGGCCACATTCGAGATCACCACCGCGATCTCGACGCTCTTGATGCGGCCGGCGCGAATCGACTCGGCAATGGCGAGAAAATTGGAGCCGCGGCCGGAAAGCAGGATGCCCAGGCGGACGGGTTTGCTTTGCGGATTGAGCACGGGATCCTCGACAGCAAGTCAGCGAGTTGGCAAGTCAGCCGGGCATCGGCGGTGCGGACCCGCGGTGGATGAAATGCGTTGTTTGGGTTTTCGCAGGTTGGCGTCGCACCGCGACTTCGCAAGTTGGCGAGTTCGCGTTACTGCCGCACCCTTCACGTGTACTGCACCCGGCGCTCGCCCTTCACCACGCGGCCGATCACATAAAATTTCTCTTCCGCCCGGTCCAGCAGGTTCTTGGCGCGCGTAAACTTGGCCGCCGGAATCGCCGCAATCAGCCCGATGCCCATGTTGAACGTGCGCATCATCTCCTCCTGCGGCACATTGCCCAGCTCCCGCAGATGCTCGAAGATGGGCAGCACCGGCCACGAGCCGATCTCCACCTGCGCCGTCACTCCCTTGGGCAGTATGCGCGGCAGGTTCTCTGTAATGCCGCCGCCGGTGATGTGCGCCATGCCCGTCGTCAGCCCCGCCGTCACCAGCTTCTGAATCACGTGCAGATAGCTGCGGTGCGTCTTCAACAGCGCCGCGCCGGCCTTCTCCTTGATCGCCGTCACGTACTGCGTGGGCTTGTAGCCGGCCACCTCAAACAGCAGCTTGCGCGCCAGCGAGTAGCCGTTGGTGTGCAGCCCGGTCGAGGGCACGCCGATCAGCACGTCGCCCGCCTTGATGCCCTGGCCCGTCACCATCTTGTCGCGATCCACCGCGCCCACAATGAATCCTGCCAGATCGTACTCGCCGTCCGTATAGAATCCCGGCATCTGCGCCGTCTCGCCGCCGATCAGCGCGCATCCGTTGGCCCTGCACGCATCGGCCAGCCCGCTCACCACGCTCTCGACCACATCTGCGTCCAGCTTGCCTGTGGCCAGGTAATCCAGAAAGAAGAGCGGCGTGGCTCCCTGCACGGCAATATCGTTCACGCAGTGGTTCACCAGGTCCGCGCCCACGGTCTGGTGCAGCCCCAGCTCGAAGGCCACCTTCAGCTTGGTTCCCACGCCGTCGGCCGAGCTCACCAGGATAGGGTTCTTCCACCGCTGCAAATCCAGCCGGAAGAGCGCGCCAAAGCCGCCAATCCCGCCTAAAACATTGCGGTTAAAGGTCTTTTGCGCCAGGAACTTGATGCGCTCCTTGGCGCGGTCGGCGCGGCTGATATCCACGCCGGCGTCGGCGTAAGTCACGGATTTAGGTGCGGATTCGTCGGGCACGGTGCGGACTTTCATTTCAGGAAGCTGATTCGGCGCGGATGAGCCGGAAAGCAGAATTCTAGCAGCAATCGCACAACGCATTTCCCACAAATCGAAAGACAGGAGCGTCCCGGCCGCCGGGCTGAATTTTTCCTCCTCCTCGTATTTTCAGAAAAACGGAAAGTTAGCTCTGAATTGGAGGGGTTCTGAGAAGGCTGCTCACGCCCGCCTCTTCTATACTGAACCCACCATGCCTACGCAGACCACAGCCCCGTACCCGCGCCCGTTCCCAGGCCCTGCAGCAGCGCGCCGAGCGCTTCTTTCCCGGCGGCGTCAACTCGCCAGTGCGCGCCTTTCGCGCCGTCGGCGGCGCGCCGCCTTTTATTGAGCGCGCCGAGGGCGCATACCTCTACGACGCCGACGGCAATCGCTACATCGACTACTTCGGCTCCTGGGGCCCCATGATTCTGGGCCACGCCTTTCCGCCCGTCGTCGAGGCCATCGAGCGCGCCGCGCGCAACTCCGCCAGCTTCGGCGCATCCACGGCAGCCGAGGCCGATCTCGCCGAGCGCATCGCTGCCTGCTATCCGGCCATCGAGAAAATGCGCTTCGTCAGCTCCGGCACGGAAGCCACCATGTCCGCCATCCGCCTGGCCCGCGCCGCCACCGGCCGCAAACTCATCGTCAAATTCGAGGGCTGCTATCACGGCCACGCCGACGGCCTGCTCGTCAAAGCCGGCTCCGGCGTCGCGACGTTTGGCATTCCCGGCTCGGCCGGCGTGCCCGACGAGATCGCCCACCTCACCCTCGCTCTGCCTTACAACGATCTCGACCGCCGTCGAAGCCGCTTTTGCCGCGCATCCCGGCCAGATTGCCGCCGTCATCGTCGAGCCCATCGTCGGCAACGCCGGCTGCATCCCGCCCGCTGCCGGGCTATCTCGCCGGCCTGCGCGCCCTCACCGCCAGCCATGGCGCACTGCTCATTGTCGACGAAGTGATGACCGGCTTTCGCGTCGCTCTCGGCGGCGCCTGCCAGCTCTACTCGCTCGACCCCGACCTCGTGACGCTCGGAAAAATCGTCGGCGGCGGTCTTCCTGTCGGCGTCTTCGGCGGCAAACTCCGCTTCATGGATCATGCTTGCGCCTCTGGGGCCGGTCTACCAGGCCGGAACCTCAGCGGCAATCCGCTGGCCATGGCCGCGGGCCTCGCCACCGTCAGCTATCTCCAGGAACACGCCAACGAAGTCTATCCGCAGCTCGAAGCCACATCGAAAGCCGTCGCCGAAGGCGTCGCCGCGGAAGCCGCCCGCGCGGGCATCCCGCTCACCACCAATCGCGTCGGCTCCATGTGGACCTGGTTCTTCACGGCTGGCCCAGTCACGAATTACGAACAGGCCGCTCGCTCCGACACCGCCGCCTTCGGCCGCTTCCACCGCGCAATGCTCGATCGCGGCATCTGGCTGCCGCCCTCGCAGTTTGAAGCTGCGTTCATTTCAACAGCCCACGGCGAAGCGGAAGTACGGGCAACCATCGCCGCTGCGCGCGAGGCCATTCAGTCAATTTCTGCCTGATAAGTCGGAGATGCTGCTTAACTCCACGCATCCACCGTCACAAACCGGTGTGTCGCTTTGTACCGCTCGATCAGCAGTCTCCGCCGCGGTTACCGAAGGCTCGCGGTTCGCGCGCCGGATCGCGGTGACCGCCATCGTGCAGCACGATGTTTGCCGCGCGGCCGCGCCGCCGCTGTCCGCTCGATCCTCTTCGTCAACTGCTCTGCAATCCGCTCCGCTGAAGGCTCGCTCCAATCCGAGGTCATCGCGTTCCACAGCACCGGCGTCAGGCCCAGCTCGCGCGCAATGCGAAACACCGCCGGCCGCCGCGCCCCGAATGGCGGGCGGAAAAACTTCGACCGGCGCGCCCGTCATCTGCTGAAGCATCTCGTTGGTCCGCGTCAGCTCCTCACGAATCCGTCCCCGCGGAGCTGCACGCCAGATTCGGATGCGACCACGAGTGATTCCCGATCAGGTGACCGTGCCGCCGCAATCCGCCGCACCAGCTCCAGGCTGCGCCTCGGCGCGGCTGCCCAGCAGAAAGAACGTCGCCCGCACCTCGTGGCGCGCCAGAACGTCCAGCAGCCTCGGCGTCCACGTTGCGTTGGGCCCGTCGTCGAAGGTCAGCGCCAGCTCGCCGGGCCGCCTCGGCGCAGTCAGCGCGTTGCCGAAGATCCGCGAGCCGGGCCACATGGATGCATAGGCGTATGCGCCGGCAGCCAGGCCTGCGCACGCCGCCGCGCCCAATCCGGCGTAAATCCCGGTAGCTAGGGAGAAATCATTCTGCGTTTCAGTATGCGGCGGCGTGCGGGACGCGGGCAAACAGTGCGCGCCGCGATCCGCTGCGCCTCAGAATCGTCTACGCCGGCATCTTTCCGTCGCCGGTCCGCTCGCCTTGTGTTGCGCTGGAGTTCGCTGCCGCCTGCATGCGCCGCCTGGCGCGCTGTTCGCTCGATCGGCGCGCCTGCCGCCACGTGTCATCGACGTCACGCCGTAGTTCCATACCGCCGAGAACAGCAGGCCAGTCAGCGCCGCAAGCACCCAGGGAACGCCGCGACGGAATGCCTCATTCGCATATGGCCACGTTCGCCACCACGCCCAATCCACAGGCCAGGCAAAACGTCAGCAGGCCGCCCCAGAACCTCAATCCGCGCAGCCGCCGGTCGCGGTAGGTCACGGAGTTGTTCAACACGAAATTCAGGATCATCACGATCAACTGTCGTCATGGCCTGGCCCGTGGCGAAGCTCAAACCGCCAATCTGCAGCAGCGCGCGCAAAATCAGCAGGTGCACGCCCACGCCCAACGCGCCCACCATGCCGAAGAGCACAAAGCGCACGTTGACCAGGTTGCCGAAGTGCTTGTCCACCAGCAGCTCGAAATACTCCAGGCCGACCATGATGTCCAGCTTGCTTTCGCCGTGCTCGCGCTGCCTGAAGCGGTAAGCCACTTCGCCGATGCGCAGGCCCGGGCCCGCCGAAAGCACGATGTCGAGCAGAATTTTGAAGCCGATGGCCGAAAGCCGGTGCGCAAACCGCTCGAACGCCGCAAAGCGCACCATGAAGAATCCGCTCATGGGATCGCTGAGCTGATGCTCGGCGCCCATCAGGCTCAGCCGCTTGCCCAGTTGGCTCAGCTTCACGCGCCACTCGGCAAACTCGCCCATGCTGCCGCCGGCGATGTTGCGCGAGCCCACCACCAGGTCGAGGTTTTCATCGCGCATGCGGCGCAGCATCTCCGGCAGGATGCTTTCGTCGTGCTGCATGTCCGCATCCATCACGGCCACAAACGGCGCCGACGCGGCCAGAATTCCCTCAATGCACGCCGACGCCAACCCCCGCCGTCCGATCCGGTGCAGCACGCGCACATTGTCGTGCTGCTCGGCCAGCCGCCGCACCGCGTCCGCGGTGCCGTCCGGCGAGTCGTCATCCACAAAAATCACTTCGTAGTGGATGCCCGCGAGCGCCTTTTCCAGGCGGTCGACCAACGGGCCCACGTTCCCTCTCTCGTTGAATGTGGGAAGCACGATCGCCAGATCGTAGGCCATTTTTTCCTCCGCGGCGCTGAAGCGTTACGAGGGCCGCTCGGGCCAGGTCGCCGATTCTCGCTGCTCCGATTCCTGATCCCTTATAGCATTTTGATGAACCTATAACGCCGTCCCAGTATCCGAACTCGCACCTGACCCGTCCGGCGTATACTTGCTTTGTTCGGGTCGCATCCTGAGTCTTCGGAGCGGCACTGGAGACAATCATGAGCCTCACCAATTTTCCCTCGGGCGCGCATCCTCGCGCAGCCCGGCGTTCCCTCCCAAAAGTCACCATGCCCGCGCTCAGCGAAATGAAGCGCCAGGGCAAGCCCATCTCCGCGCTCACCGCCTACGACTACTCCACCGCGCGGCTTGTCGACGAGGCCGGCGTCGATCTCATTCTCGTCGGCGACTCGCTCGCCATGGTCGTTCTCGGCCATGAAAACACGCTTGCCGTCACCGTCGACGAGATGCTGCACCACACGCGCGCCGTGCGCCGCGCCGTGCGCCGCGCGCTCATCGTGGCCGACATGCCCTTCGGCAGCTATCACGGCACGGTCGCCGAGGGCGTCGCCAACGCCGTCCGCTTCGTCAAGGAAGCCGGCGCCGAAGCCGTCAAGATCGAGGGCCCGCGCGTCGAGCTGGTTCGCGCGCTCACCGACGCGGAGATCCCCGTCGTCGGCCATCTCGGCCTCACGCCGCAAAGCGTGCACCGCATGGGCGGCTATCGCGTGCAGGCCCGCACCGCTGAAACTGCGCGCCAGCTTCAGGCCGACGCTCTTGCGCTCGCCGAGGCCGGCGCGGGCGCCATCGTTCTTGAAGGCGTTCCCCGCGAGGCCGCCGCAGCAAATCACCGCCGCGCTGCCCATTCCCACCATTGGCATCGGCGCTGGCCCCGATTGCGACGGCCAGATTCTCGTCTTCCACGATCTCGTCAATCTCACCTTTGCGCCGGCAGCCAAATTCGTCCGCCGCTACGCCGACGCCTCCGCGCTCTTCCGCTCCGCCATCGAGCACTACCGCGAAGACGTCGAGCATCGCGCCTTCCCGTCCGACGCCGAGAGCTATCACCTGCCTGAGTCAGCGCGACCTGCGCTCGGAACCAATGCGGAACCTGATTTCGATGCTGACGACGCCATCGTGAATCGCGACGCCCTCGAGGATTGGGCGAGTTAAGCCAGGCCCGATGCAAGTCCTCCGCACCGTCGCCGAACTTCGCCGCTGGTCCCGCGCAACCCGTAGTGCGCTGGGCAAAGCCATCGGCGCCAACCAAATCGGCCTCGTGCCCACCATGGGCGCGCTGCACGCCGGGCCACGCCTCGCTCATCCGCGCTGCGCGCGCAGCGTGCACCCACGTCGCCGTCAGCCTCTTCGTCAACCCCACGCAGTTCGGCCCCAACGAGGACTACGCCCGCTATCCACGCAGCTTCGAAGCCGACTGCGCGCTTGCCGAATCCGAAGGCGCCGACGTCCTCTTCGCGCCCACGGTCGAAGAGCTCTACCCCAACGGGCCCGGCTCGACATTTGTCGAAGTCCCAGGCCTCAGCAATCGCCTCGACGGCGCATCGCGGCCCGGCCATTTTCGCGGCGTCGCCACTGTCGTCGCCAAGCTGTTCATCGCCGCCGAACCCGACCTCGCCTTCTTCGGCCAGAAAGACGCGGCCCAGGTCGCCGTCCTGCGCCGCATGGTCGCCGATCTGCGCCTCGCGACGGAAATCGTCGTCTGCCCCATCGTTCGCGATCCCGACGGCCTTGCGCTCAGTTCGCGCAACGCCTATCTCACGCCGGCGCAGCGCACTCAGGCGCTCACTCTCAGCCGCGCAATCCACCAAATCGAGTCGCTGGCTGCGCAGGGCGAGCGCCGCGCCCAACGTGCTCATCGCGGCTGCGCGTGAAATCATCGCCGCCGAGCCTGTAGTCCGCGTCGACTACATTGAGTTGGTGGACTGGTCCACTCTGGAGCCGGTTGATACCGCCGAGCCCGGCACGCTCTTTGCCGTGGCGGCATACGTCGGCGCAACGCGGCTGATCGACAACGCGATTCTGAGTTAGGCCACTGGAAGAAACCATTGCACGCGTACCTGCTGCGGCTGCAATCTGAATGCAATGCCAGAACTGCCCGACATCTCGGCTTACATCGCTGCCCTTGAGGCGCGCATCCTTGGCCAGCGGCTTGAGCGCGTACGTCTGCAGAGCGTTTTCGTCCTGCGTACCGCCGACCCTCCGCTGTCGGCTGCTGAGGGAAAGCAGGTGGTTGCGATTCGACGCATTGGCAAGCGCATCGCCATCGGTGTCGACAGCGATCTCTGGCTGGTAATTCATCTCATGATCGCCGGCCGTCTGCACTGGCGTCCGCCGCAGGCCAAGCTCGCCGGCCGCCAGGCGCTTCTCGCGCTCGATTTTTCTGAGGGGAGCCTGGTTCTTACCGAGGCCGGCTCAAAACGCCGCGCCTCGCTCCATCTCCTCCGTGGCGAGCAGGCGCTCCACGACATCGATCCCGGCGGCTTGGAAATTTTCGCGACCGAAACCACCTCCGATGCCACGATTGAAGCCTTTCGCGCCGCCCTCACGCTTGAAAATCGCACCCTGAAGCGCGCTCTCACCGATCCGCGCGTCATCAGCGGCGTGGGGAACGCCTACTCCGATGAGATTCTCCACGCCGCCCAACTCTCGCCCATTGCGCTCACCCATAAGCTCAAGCCCGAGGAGTGGGAACGCCTCTTGGCCGCGACCCGCTCTACGCTCACTTTCTGGATCGGCCGCCTCGGCGCCGAAGCGAAGGGAAAATTCCCTGAGGGCGTTACCGCATTCCGTCCCGAGATGGCCGTGCATGGCCGTTTTGGCCAGCCCTGTCCGCGCTGCTCGGCGCCCATCCAGCGCATCCGCTACGCCGACAACGAAACCAACTACTGCGCCACCTGCCAGACGGGTGGAAAAGTCCTCGCCGACCGCAGCCTGTCGCGCCTGCTCCGCTCGGACTGGCCCCGCACTCTGGAGGAATTGGAGGCCCTCAGGCGACGCTAATCCCTGCGTGGGCGCCATCTTCATCGAATCAAAAGTCATTACCACTTGTGTGTCATATCCCCTGATTTGTCTTGACATTGCGTCCTTGCTTGCAGCAGAGTGATGGGAACGACTCCTGTCAGTTAGGCCAGCGGTGAAACCCACTCCGTGTGACTTGTGCGGTCAGGAGCCGGACATCAATCGCGTTGTGGAGGATTCACGAATGCATTTGCACGTTAATTGGATTATGGTCCTGATTTCAGCGGTCTGTCAGTGGATACTGGGGGCTCTGTGGTACGGAGTGTTCTTCCGCAAATCCTGGAAGAAGATGGTGGGCGTCGCCGAAGGCGATAAAGCGATGAATCCGGTTTTTGGCTTCATCGTGGCCTTCGTTGCCTGCCTTCTCTTATCGTTTGTGATCGCGCATGTTGACATGTGGGCGGGAGCGATGAAGTTCACCGAGGGCAGCAAGCTCGGCGTGATTTGCTGGGTAGGCTTTATCGCCCCGCCGCTCGTCACGCAACACATCTTCGAGGGCCGGCGCGCCAACCTGTTCGCTATCAACGCGGCCTATTGGCTCCTGGTCATGGCGCTCGGCGGCGGCCTCCTCGCTGCGATCCGGTAAGAAATTCTTCCTGCGGCATTCAAGGGACAGTTCATGGCGGATTGTCCCTTCGCGCACGCCTGGCGAGACCAGCCTGTTGAGGACAAATTCCTTCAAGCGACCCGCGTCTGCGCGAACCGGGAGAGAAAATTTGAGGGGTATCGTTTCACCCCAATCGCCGTAGAATCAATCTATGACAAGATCGGTTATCACAACTGACATGGCGCCGGCGGCAATCGGCCCCTATGCGCAAGCTGTGCGCGCCGGAAACCTCATTTTCACAGCCGGACAGATCCCCATCGATCCGGCGACGCAGCAGGTGGTTGTGGGCGGCATCGCCGAGCAAACCAAGCGCGTGATGGAAAACCTGAAGGCGATCCTCGAAGAGGCCGGCAGCAGCCTCGACCGCGTGATCAAGACCACCGTATTTTTGAAAGACCTGAGCGACTTCTCCGCTATGAACGCGGTTTACGCGGAATATCTCGAAGTCGACGGCGAAGCGCCCGCGCGCACCACTGCGGAGGTTTCGCGCCTGCCCAGGAACGTACTCGTTGAAATTGAGCTGATTGCCGAGGCCTGACGCCGAGCAGGGGCGTACATTCTGGAGGTCAACTTGAGCGAATCTCAGGAAAAGATCGTGCGCACCGAGGCCGAATGGCGAGCCGCGCTCACGCCCGAGCAGTATCGCGTGCTGCGCGAAAAGGGCACGGAGCGGCCCTTCACCGGGGCTCTCACCGAAAATCACGAAACCGGCAACTATCACTGCGCCGGCTGCGGCGCTCTGCTCTTCCTCAGCGGCGCCAAATTCGACTCCGGCTGCGGCTGGCCCAGTTTTATGCTGCCGGCCGACTCGAAATCCGTCGTGGAGCATGAGGATCTGAGCCTGGAAATGCGGCGCATCGAGGTCACATGCGCCCGTTGCGGCGGTCATCTGGGGCATGTCTTTCCTGACGGTCCCCGTCCAACCGGCCTCCGCTACTGCATCAACTCCGCCTCGCTCACCTTTACCCGCCAGGAAAAGTAGGCGAGCAGGACCGTTCAGATAATGGCTTGAATTCGATTCGCGAGCTCTCTAAGGTACCGGCGGATCGTCTCCTCTGAATGCGGCTGAGGGAGCAATCCTGCCAGGGGTTTCCCGCTGGCCAGAGCGCTTTGGATTGACTCCAGATACTGCATTGGCGTCGCTCCAAGCGCGCCACCTCGCACGACCTGTTCGAGAATCCGATCGATGCCGTCCAGCGGATCCGGCTCGAATTGGATTCCATAGAGAACAGCGCGAATGTGTCCCGCCCAGGGAACTACTGCCATTCCGATTGCCTCCTCAAGTCTGTTTCACGGCATTGCTCTAATATCATTCCTACAGGCTATCGTCCAAGCTGGCTCAGAGCGATCTTGTTGCCGGAGTGTCCCCGGCCGGTGCGGCCGCCGCCGAAACGGCCAGACGTGCCGGCTGCGGACGCGAGCCGTCCGGACTCGATTCCTCCTCGCGATTCGCATCCACTTCCGCACTGGGAGTTTCGGCAGGGTGGGAGTCGAGCTCCTGCATAGAGCGCACGATATTCAAGGTGTCCGTCTGCACCTTCTCCCATTCGCGGAGGATGAATCCGTGACGCTCAAAGAAAGCGCGGATCCGGGACGCGTCCCAGCTGAGGATTTCTTCCATAATCGGCACCAGGATGCTCAGGGCATCGTCGCCGAGCACGGAGCGCTTTGCGATCTGGGCAAGGTAGCGATTCTCCGAAACGGCAATGGTCAGGCCGCCGAGCCGGTTCACGTGCAACATGACGTGAACGTCGGAGCTGCCGTCGCCCACATACACCAGATGATTGTGGCCCACCGCAGACAGGCCGCGCAGACGATCGAGAATGGCAACCTTGCCGTATCCGGCACGGAGCGAAGAGATGCCCGTAACGCGGCCCCGCCCGTCGAATTCGAGCTGACTGGCAAAGATGTGGTCAGCAGGCAAAATGCCTTTTAACGCGTATTCGACGATCTCCTGCGGAGCCGCAGAAACGACGTAAAAGGCAAAATGACATCCATCGATATTGTCGAGAAATTCTGTCAGTAGTTGGATGTGTTTCTTCAGCCGAACTCGTTTGCCGGCTTCGCTCAGGTGATGCCTGCGGACCTCTTTGAAGGCCGGGTCGTGGAGCAGAAGGTAGGCGAGCTCGCCACCCTGCTGCACCAGATGCGTGTCGGCTAACCGGCGGACGTGACCGTGAAAGTCAGGGATCCCCATCATCTCCGCGAGAACCTGTCCGGAATCGTTGAAACTCAGCGTCTGGTCGAAATCGCTGAGAATAATGAATTCCTTCTTCGTTGTGGTGCTCATTGTCCGCCCCCTTTCATGGTGTCGGGGAATTTGAATACACTCTGTCAGCAACGTGTATGGCGCAGCGACGACCGGGTGATAGGTTGTCCTTTTTTTGGCACCGGCGAAGCGGCTCCGCAGGCGTATCGCGGCTTGTATGCCCGCTGCTTGAAAGATCACCTCATGTATCTGAGGGTGACGGGCCGGCGATGCGATCGGTGCAACTGAAACCTATGCTCTTCGCGTCCTGGGCGCGCAAGCATTCTGGTTTTGCAAACGTATGTTCCTGCTTTATTTGACTACAATTTGGCAATTGCGGTCATTAAAAGCATGTAAGCGATTGAATTTATTAATGAAACGTCATCAGCCCCTCATAAGGGAATCGGGGCGCGCCGGGCTTCGACCGTTTAACCGCTAACCCGCGCCTTTCCCAACCCGCACAACGGCCTGAGTCGGCTGGGCTGGTTTGTTGACCATCTGGGCCTTCTGCCGCGCACAACAAAACCCCGTCCGCATGGGACGGGGTTTGCTTCGAACCCGGAAATTGCCCTGGTAAAAGCGAAGGTCGCCTTACGCCTTGGCGATCTTGCCGCTCTTGATGCAGCTTGCGCACACACGCAGCCGTTTGGGCGCGCCATTTACCAGCGCCTTCACCACTTGCAGGTTCACGTTCCAGCGGCGGCGCGTTACGTTGTGCGCGTGAGAGATGTTATTACCGAAGAGCGGCTTTTTGCCGCAGACATCGCAAACTTGTGCCATCGTTCAACTCCACATTCTTTAGTGTCTTAACGGCGCGGGACCGGCGGTCGGGGGCGTACCTTGGAGCGCAGACCTTCGGCTTGCCGAATCTTCAGTATAACCGGCGCTGCCGCTCGCAGCCAAACCAAGCAGGAACAAGGCTGGGGCTACGGCGTAAGGGGAACCGAGTGGTGGTGGTGCATTGGCAAGTCAAGCTCGACAGTGGCGCGTGCATCTCGCACGACGCCGAGCGCGGCTTCGATGGCCGCGCCAGCTTGCTCCGATCGGAGGCCGTATACCAACAGGACTAACTCAAGCGTCAACTCGCTTACGCTTTCCGGAATTTCGCCTTCCACGTCGACCGGCAATGAAGCAGAAACGCAGTTGACCCGCAGTTGATAACCATCGCAGCGGGCCAGGCCTTTAATGTGGCCGATTACGTTTTGCGCTTTGCGGTCGACGGCCGCCCCCAACGCCGCCTTCTGAGCATCGGGGCCGGGTGAGGAACTGACGACCCGCTTAGCTACCTCCTCCACGAAGCTGCGTACGATCTTTGGCCAGTCCGTCGGGCCTGCTTGCTTGTTTGCTCGCCATTGCACCCTTGCGGCAATGGGAGTGAGCGTCAGTTCAGGCATGGGAGAACTTCTTTCAGCGAGAGGGCTTTATCTGCATTTTTCATGTCCGCGAAAAAGCAGGCTAACCCGGGCCGCAGACCGAGAGCCCAATTTTTGGCGGCGTCCAGTTGTTCGATGGTCGCCACATCGCGCTTGGTAATAATAGCGGCATCGGCCGCTTTCACCTGTGATTCCAGCAGAGGCTCGAGGACTGCAACCAATTCTTCCAGCCGCAACGGATCAATGACGGCCAGCCACTTCGTCGCCGGTACTGACGCGCCAGGCACATAGCGCAGAACGCTCTTGATTGTGTCCGGATGGCTCGCACCCGATGGCTCCAGCAAAACGATTTCCGGCGCGAAATCGGCAGCCAGGCGGGACAACGTACTGCCCAACTCGCCTGCCAGAGTGCAGCAAATGCAGCCTCCGAGTATCTCCCATACATTGGCGCCGATCTGTTTAAGCAGGATGTTGTCTATTCCGATGGCGCCAATTTCGTTCACGATGATGGCCACCTTGCGGCCATCTGCAGCTAATTCCCGCGCAAAACTTATCATGGCGGTCGTCTTGCCTGAACCGAGGAAGCCGGAGATAACTATCAGTTGCATTGTTGTCGAGTGACCTTCAGAATTAGACGAGCCTCAGTAATTGCGCTCTTTACCGATCATTTTCTCACCTCGGACGCGAATCGAGCCTTGATCTCATACCGCGCGCCTCCCGGTCCCAGATGGCTCTCGTACAGCAGAAACTCGCGCGCCGTGAAGCGTGTGAATGAGGGCTGGCTGCGAATCTTGCCCTTCAGCTCGCGCAAGTCCGTCCCTCGTCCCTGGCCCTTGGCGCGCGCCAACGTGATGTGGGGATGAAAAGGCCGCGTCTCGGCAACGAATCCGCATTTACTCGTGGCTGAAACCACACGCTGCTCGAGCGCGATCAGTTCGCCGGCGACAACGACATCGGCAAAGAACACGCCGGCGCGGTCAAAGAAGCCCAGCTCGCCAAGCTGCACGGCAACGGGGGCGGCGCGCACTTCGCCCAGCCGCGCGGCGAGGCATTCGTACTGCTCCGGCGTGGCCTCGCCCAGGAATTGAAGCGTGATGTGCCAGGACTCGGGTGCGGTCCAGCGCAAACTGCCGGAGCCCGGACGCAAGCGCGCCACAACTGCCGCAAGCTCGCGGATCACTGCATCCCCCAGCGGAATTCCCACGAAAAGGCGCATACGGCTTTAGTGTAGAGCGGGCGACAAAGCATCACCCGCGCCCCACACCGGCAAAATACTCCGTTTCCCCGCACGCATCCAAGTGAATGCGGATGGCGAGGGATCTCGAGCGCATGCCGCAGGCTCTCGCTGTGTTACCGTTGGATTACGGGGTTCCTATGCCGGGCTTGGCTCCCAGCGTCTGACGCCGAGCGACGCCGATGGCCGGCAAGTGATTGCAATGCATTCAGATCGGGGACAGCGGACAGAAGCAAACGAATGTACCAGCCGCCGGAATCGCCATTGTCAACACTCACGGTAAGCCCGGCTCGCGTGCCTGGGCCGGAGCCGGACCGTGCACCGGCGCCCGGATCGCAAGCGGCCGGTCACCCGCCGCATCGCATTCCCCATTGGCTTGTGCGCATCGAGTTATTTTTGCGCGTCATGTTGCGCATGTATATCGGATTGGCTGTCTGCTACGCGCCATGGTCGCATACGTTCTGGGACCAGAATCCGATCTTTCTCCAGTTTCCCATGCTCGGCAGTATAGCCATGAACGGCGCGGTGCGCGGCATTGTATCGGGCCTGGGTCTTTTGAATCTATGGATTGCGTTTCAAGACGCCATTCGACATCGGGATGGTTGAACAATGAAGGACAGCAAACAAAAAACAGGGAACAGGGAACAGGGAACAGGGAATAGCGGCGAAACAAGCGCCGATTCGACCATGGCTGCTTCCCGAGCTCTCGCTTCGCGCCGTGATTCCCGGCAACGGAGCGCCTCCGCCGTTGGATCGCGCTCCGCTGGCCTATGAAAACTCCGGATTCCTGAACAGCGCCGATGGGCGCCTGATCCGCATCGTGTCCGAGTATCTCGAGCCGCTGGCGCGATTCCGCCGCGAGCAGATTCAGGACACGGTGGTCTTCTTCGGCTCGGCGCGTTTTCGCGGGCGCGAGGAGGCCGATCACGCTCTGGAACTTCTCGAGAACACCGGCTCCACGCGCCCCGCTCCCAGCGAAGAGCAGCCCGCCAAACCTCCGGAGATCGCGGCGGGCAAGGCCACCGAGCTGCAGCGCAAGCGCGCCGTGGCCGCGGTTGAGATGGCTCGCTACTACGAGGACGCGCGCCGCCTCGCCCAGCTTCTCACGCACTGGGCCAAGACCATTCCTTCGCGCAAGCACCGCTTTGTCGTCACCTCCGGCGGCGGGCCCGGCATCATGGAGGCGGCCAATCGCGGCGCTTACGAGGCCGGCGGCAAAACCATCGGCATGAACATCCGGCTGCCCTTCGAGCAGAGCGCCGAACCCCTACATCACGCCCGCGCTCAACTTCGAGTTCCACTACTTCTTCATGCGCAAGCTGTGGTTCGCCTACCTCGCCAAGGCCCTGGTCGTTTTTCCCGGCGGCTTCGGCACCCTCGACGAGATGTTCGAGATCCTCACCCTGGCGCAGACCCAGAAAGCTGGCCAAGAAGATCACCGTCCTCATTTACGGTCCGGAATACTGGAAGAAGGTCTTCAACCTCGAGGTGCTGGTGGATACCGGCGCCATCTCGCCCAAGGACATTGAACTGTTCCAGTTTGCCGATACGCCCGAGCAGGCCTTCGAGCTGCTGAAGCAGGGACTCACAGAGAACTACCTGGCTGCCGAGGCGGCTACCTTGACAGCCGCGCATCCCGAAAATCAAAAGCGAGGCGCGCACGAAGATCTGATGGCGGGTTGGAACATGGAGGATTTTCTCGGTCCCGAATCTCGCCAAGACGCGATAAGTAGCGAAGCTTCGGGTGAAACAGGCTGCGGAAGCAAATTTGGCCTTTCGCTGCAGCCCCGAAAGCTTCAGCTTCGTTTGCTCAATCCTGCTTCTGGCCCGCGAAAATTCCTCTCGACTCCCGCGGACGATGATTTGGAATTTGCCGTGCTGAGCGCCCAAGCACAGATGCGCCTACAATAGAAGCTGCGAGACGACGGCGTCAGTGAGCGGAAACAGCCGAATTTGTCGGGAATTCTACTGTTTTTCTCGGGATTTCGGGTAACTTCTTTGATTCCCATTGTTCACCGTTGCATCAATTGAAGGGCAATTCGCATGCTCTTAACCGGATATTTACGGCATAAAACGGATACTGGCTGTGGAAATCTGGAAGACGAAGGCGGATCACCAGGAGCTGAAATGCCCACTTCTTCCATCTCGTACCTGTGGCGCGACACGGACGCCCCCAAAGATTTCAGACCGGTGTTTCGCTGCACAGCCACACCAACCAGTCGCGCGAGACCCTGGATTTTCTGGCCAACTTCGGCAACCAGTTTCCGGTGATGCGCCCGTTGCTGTCGCGGCTGGAGCGGCGCGCCGAGCAGAATCACGGCGTGCGCGTCGACTACGCAGCCAGCTACTGGACGCCGCCTATGACTCCCAAGCTGGCCTTCGATCTGGAATCGCGGCAGATCGAAAAGCTCGACCTGGCGCCGATGGTCTCCATCACCGACCACGACAACATCAAGGCGCCCATGCTGCTGCGCACGGTGCCCAGCGCGCGGCAGATTCCGGTTTCAGTGGAGTGGAGCGCGCCCTACGGCGGCTGCAGTCCTTCCATCTCGGCGTGCACAACCTGCCCAGCGCCCGCGCGACGGAGTGGATGGCGACGCTTGAGGAGTTCACCGCCCATCCCAGCGACGCGCGGCTCACCGAGATTCTGTGCGCTCTTCATCGCGAGCCGAATGTGCTGGTGGTCTTCAACCACCCCATGTGGGACCTGTACCTGGTCGGCAAGGAAAAGCACGAATTCCTGGTCAACGAGTTTCTGCAGAAGAATGGCGCCTATCTTCACGCGCTGGAGCTGAACGGCCTGCGCAACTGGGACGAGAACCGCGCCGTGCGGCGCCTGGCGGAAAAGTGGAACATGCTGCTGATCTCCGGCGGCGACCGTCACGGCGTGGAGCCGAACGCCAACATCAACCTGACCAACGCCACCAGCTTTACGGAGTTTGTGCACGAGATCCGCGCGCGAGAAGAAGAGCAATGTGCTCTTTATGCCGCAATATGCCGAGCCGTGGAAGCATCGCATCCTGCAGTCGACCATCGACGCCATCCGCCACTATCCCGAGTTCCCGCAGGGCTCGCGCACCTGGGACGAGCGCGTCTATCATCCCGACGCCAACGGCGTGGTTCGGCCGCTGAGCGAGCTCTGGCCCGAAGGGCTCGCCGCCGCGGCTGATTAGCGGCGGTCATCGCCATGGTGCAATTGATGGGCCAGCGGCCTGGTCTCCGGCGGACTGCGCATGGCCTGGAGCGAGTCGCACCAGTTGCGCCTGGCCCTGGGCGAGCACGAGCTTCTAACGAGTTTGCGGTGGCAGTGATGAGCGTGAGCGAAGAGGAGCAAGCGCTGAGTAGGTGTTTTCAGCCGTGCTTCGCCTGCAGGGCTGACTCGCTAACTTGCTGACTCGCTACCGATATGACCGCTCCCGTTCCACGCGTCGCCTACTTTCCCTGACTCGTTCCACGAAGTGAACGGCGTCGCCCACACCAGCCGCCACTTTGAGGCCTTCGCGCGCCGTCGCAATCTGCCCTTTCTGTGCGTGCGCGCCGGCGACCGCGCTCAGACCGTGGTCGAAGACGGCAACGTCTGGACCCTCGAGCTGCCCCGCGGCTTTCTCTCCTTCGCTCTCGAAAAAGATCTGCGCTTCGATCCCGCGTTTCTTCGCCACATCCCGCTCATCGGCGAGGTGCTCGAGCGCTTCCAGCCCGACCTGATCCACATCACCGGCCCCAGCGAGGTCGGCATTCTGGGCGCGTGGCTGGCCCACCACCTTCACCTGCCGCTCGCCGCAAGCTGGCACACCAATCGTCCACGAGTACGCCGCGCGCCGCGCCGGATTGGTTCCTGCGCCTGCTTGCCCGAGCGCCATTCCGCCGCCACCGGCCAGAAGATCGAAGACCTGGCCATGGCGGCGGCCGCGAGGTTCTACTCCATCGCGCAGGTGCTCTTCGCGCCCAATCCCGAACTCTGCGCGCTGCTTGAGCAAGCCACCGGCCGGCCCTGCCATCTGATGCCGCGCGGCGTCGACGCCGAGCTCTTCCATCCGGCGAAGCGCACGCGGAACCTAGAGGACCGCGAGCGCATCCTCGGCTTCGTCGGCCGCCTCTCGGTCGAGAAAAACATTGCGCTGCTGTTGGAGATCCAGCAGGAGCTCGAACGCATGGGCGTCGAAAACTTCCGCTTCCTCATTGTCGGCCACGGCGGTGACGAGGCCTGGCTGCGCGAGCGATTGCATCGAGCGCGAGTTCACCGGCGTCCTGCGAGGGCGAAGCGCTCTCCGCGGCCTACGCCAACATGGACCTCTTCGTTTTCCCCTCGCATACCGACACCTTCGGCAACGTGGTGCTTGAGGCTCTGGCCAGCGGCGTGCCCGCCATCGTCACTCCCGACGGCGGCCCGAAGACATTCGTCCGCGACGGCGAAACCGGCCGCATCGTGCCCGACGACGGATTTGCCGCCGCCATCGCCGCAAGTCCTCGCCGACCCCGCCCAACACGCCGCCATGCGCCACGCCGCCCGCGCCTACGCCCTCACAGCCAGTTGGGACTCGGTATTTGAAGGCATCTACGCGACCTATGAATCCATCCTGCCGCAGGAGCAGCAAGCCGCCGTGTAGCCGTCTCAAGTAGCGCCGGTCGTCAGACCGGGGCCCCCGACGAGCGCGCTTTCGGCCCGTTGAGGTGGTAGACCGGCTCAAGTGGAGATCTCCAGATCCCCACTTTCCGGCTCATGCTCAACGCCGGCATTGACACTGGTTTTGCTCTAGCCGAACGATTCGTTCGTCCGTCCCACGAGGGCCAATTTCTCTGAGGTCCCCGGCTGGCGGCAGGGTTCTGTTTCCGGTTCTTGTTTCCGCTTGACCCGCAGATTGTCGATCGCATAATCGATGTAAGGCGATCGGAGTTCCGGGTCCTTCCCAAGGAACCGGCACGTGGCCACCACCTGGTCGATGATGAACGTTGCGTGGAATCCGGCCAGGTCCAGCTCCTTTTCTTCTCTCACCATGTAGACGATGAAATCGAAAACATCATCGCTCATGGTCAAACTGTGCCGTTCGCATTCCATCTCAAAGATGCGGCGATATTGTTCCAGGTTTGGCGGCCCGACTTCGATCTTGTAAGGAATCCGGCGCAGGAAAGCGGGGTCGATCAGGTCTTCCGGCTCCAGGTTGGTGGCAAAAATTACCAGTTCTTCAAAGGGTATGGCGAAGCTTGTGCCTGAATGCAGCTTCAAATAGTCGACCCGCTGCTCCATGGGCACGATCCAGCGATTCAAAAGATCTCTGGGGCTCGTTTGTTGCCGGCCGAAGTCGTCGATGAAGAAACAGCCGCCAAGCGCCTTCATGTGGAGTGGAGCCTCATAATAATGGCCCACCGAGTCGTAGCGCATTTCGAGCATATCCAGCGTGAGCTCGCCGCCTGCAACTATGAATGGCCTTCGGCATGCGACCCAGCGCTGGTCGTGCGTCTCGCGCAGGAAAGATGAGACCTCTTCGCCCTGCTCGCTGCCATCCTTGGTATCGAAGGGAAGATGAAGGCGCGAGTCATAGAATCGGATGATCTGGCCCTCGACGATGATGGCGTAAGGCACGTGGATCATGTCCTGAAATACGCTGGCGAAACCCATGGCCAATGAAGTCTTGCCATTCCCCGGCGGACCATAAAACAGGATGGCCCGGCCTGAGTTCAACGCAGGTCCGATCCGGTCCACGATGTTTTCTTCGATCGAGAGCTTGCCGATGGCTTCTCGCACGCGCTCCGCGGTGATGCGCTCGTTGGTCGGTTTCTGCCGGTTCACCCGCTCCACAAAATCCGCAAGAGTCACCGGCGCCGGACCGACGTATCCCGACCGTTGCAATGCATCCACGGTCCATCGCCGTCCCTCATCGGTGAGAGCGTAGCGCGTCTCCATCATGGTGTCAGATGGGTGCGCTCCCAGCGCGTACAGCAGTTGCCGCTCGACCGCAATTCTGGCCAGGTCCATCACGATGGGCTGCGGAAGCTTGATGGCATCCGCGCACTGGCCCACCTTTTCCAGCCGGTTGCAATAAATCAATTTCATCAACAAGGCCAGCAAATCGGCTTCGTCGATGCCCGTCGCTCGAATGTCCTTGGGACCGTCCAGACTGCGGCTCAGAAAACCGTTCAACGAATCCGCGTCGATGGCGCCGAGCGCAACAAGATTCTCGCCAATGCGGCCACCTTGAACTCTCTGCAGTTCAAGAGCCGCAGCCAGGTCTTTCTCTGTGACCAGTCTTGCCCGGACTAGCAGTTCGCCCAATCGTAGCTGCGGTTCGATGGCGTCCTCCCATCAAGCCTGTTTATGAATGCTCCGATTGCCGAACAGCCGGCAGCGCGCCTGGTGGCTTTGGGGGTCGGCAAGGAATCGATTCGATTTTACCCATACGCCGTCTCGTCACAAATCCCACATTTGGGGGTAACATGACCCAACTGTTTCATTTTGGGCCAGTTCCCTTCCGGAATGCTTTATGCGCTCAGCCATTTAAACTGTATATGTGAAGATCGCGCTGGCCCAGATCGATCCGACGGTCGGGGATTTCACTGGAAATCTCGAAAGAATCGTTGCCGTCAGCCGGAGAGCGGCGGGGCAAGGCGCGCGCCTCACCGTCTTCTCCGAGCTCGCCATCTGCGGTTATCCGCCCGCCGACTTTCTTGAGAAGCCCAGCTTCCTTGCCCGCTGCCGTTCCGCAGTCGACGAGCTAGCTTGCGCAACGCGCGAACTGCCCACCGCTGTGCTGGCGGGCGTTGCGCTGCCTGCCGGATGCAAAGACGGCAAGCCAGCCTTCAACGCCGCTGTGCTCCTCGACGAAGGCGAATTGCTCCTCGAACAGCACAAGCGGCTCCTGCCCTTCTACGACGTTTTCGACGAGCAGCGCTACTTCTCGCCATCCGAGCCCCAGAAGGTGATTGAGCTCGACGGCATTCGCCTGGCCATCACCATTTGCGAGGATGCCTGGAACGACAAGAACTTCTGGCCGCGGCGGCTCTACACCGTCGATCCCATGGAAGAGCTCATGCGCCAGCATCCGGCCCTGCACATCAATCTCTCCTCATCGCCTTTTTGGCACTCCAAGCGGGCCATCCGGCGCGAAATGCTGGCCGCTATCGCTCGCCGCGACGCGATTCCGGTGCTGATGTCGAACCAGGTGGGCGGCAATGACAGCCTCATCTTCGACGGCTCCTCGCTGGCCCTCAACGCACGCGGCGAACTGATTGCGCAGGCCGCCTCGTTCGAAGAAGACCTGATCGTCGTCGATCCCTTCTGCGCGCCTCCCGTGCCGACCAGCGAAGACGACGACACTGAGGCCGCCTACCGCGCCCTGGTTCTGGGCACGCGCGATTACGTGCGCAAGTGCGGCTTTTCGAAGGCCCTCGTAGGCCTGAGCGGCGGCATCGACTCTGCCCTGGTAGCTGCCATCGCCACTAAGGCTCTCGGCGCGGAGAATGTGATCGCCGTCGGCATGCCCAGCCCCTATTCCTCTTCCGGCTCCATCGACGACAGCCGGCAGTTGGCCGCCAACCTCGGCATCCGCTTTGAGACCCTCTCGCATCAGCGCGCTCTTCGCGGAGTTCACGCATACCCTGGCGCCGCTCTTCGCCGGAATGAACGCCAGACGTTACCGAGGAAAACCTCCAGCCACGCATCCGCGGCACGCTCCTGATGGCGCTCTCAAACAAGTTCGGCGCCCTGGTGCTGACCACGGGCAACAAGTCTGAGATGGCCGTGGGGTATTGCACCCTCTATGGCGATATGGTCGGCGCCCTGGCGGTGATCGGCGACCTGGTCAAAACGCGCGTCTATGCCGTCTGCCGCTGGCTCAATCGGGAGAAGGAAGTGATCCCCGCAGCCATTTTGCAAAAGCCGCCCTCGGCCGAGCTGCGTCCGGGCCAGATGGACACCGATTCGCTGCCGCCCTACGAGGTCCTCGACCCCATCGTTGAGGCCTACGTCGAGCGCTACGAGACTCCGGAGCGTATTGCCGCGGAGAACGGTTTTTCTCTCGATCTCGTCCAACAGGTGGTGCGCCTGGTGGAGCGCTCCGAATACAAGCGCCAGCAGGCTGCCCCGGTTCTGAAGGTCACCACCAAGTCGTTTGGTATGGGCCGAAGATTTCCTATTGCCGTCAAGGTGCAAGTCTAGAGCGGAACCAGAGTAAGCGTGCCCTTGCGTTCAGTCGTGAAAGGTGGCTTTTTCTTGAGGAAAAAGCCACTCAACTGACGTGCTTTCGGGGTACATCTACTCTGGTTCCGCTGTAGCCAGCGGCCCGGTATAAGCTAGAGTGAGGGAAGCTTCCCGCGATTGAAGGAGAACAGCTTGATTCGTCCGTCTGCACGTTTCCTCGGCGCCGTTGCGCTGATTGCATTATTCATCCCGGTACTCAAGGCCGTTGCCCAGCAGCATGTGCCGCCTGCGCCGGATTCAGGCGCTCAACAAGGAACGCCTGCGCCCGACGCCACCACCGCTCAGCCCGGCGCTGAGACCGCGGCTCCGGCGCCGTCCACTGTTCCCGTGTTTCCCAAGCCTAACCCGGCGGACTTTACTGCCTCCACGCCCACCAAAGACGTCGTTGACGGCTTCCTCGAGGCCAATTGGGGCTACGACGAAAACCGCATGTGGCAGGTACAGGCCATCCAAAAGACTCAGGTGGAGGGCATCAGCAAGGTGAGTATCCTGGTGGCGGACAAAGGCCCGAAACCGCAGATTTCGCAGATGGATTTCTTTGCTCTTCCCGATGGCAAGCACATCATCTTCGGCAATCAGATTCTCAACTTCGGCATACACCCGTTTGCCGCGGTACGCCAGCAGATGCAGCAGAGCGCCGACGGCCCCTATCGCGGCGCGGCCGACAAGAGTCTTGAGATCGTCGAGTTTGCCGACTTCCAGTGCCCCCACTGCAAGTCTGCACAGCCGAACATGGACAAGCTGGCCGCGGATTACCCCAAGGCGCGCATCGTCTTCGAAAACTTTCCGATCGCGTCGATCCATCCCGAGTCTGTCACCGCGGCTGAGTACGGGCTCTGCGTGACCAAACTGGGCGGCAGCACGGATTTCTTCCAGTTCGCCGCCGCCGTTTTTGACGGCCAGGATGGGCTCGCCACCCCCGACGGCGCTACGCTTACCCTCAACAGCGCCGTAACCAAGGCTGGCCTCGATCCGGCCAAGGTTTCAGCGTGCGCCGCGACGCCGGAGATCAAGGCGGCCGTAGATGCTTCCATCAAGCTGGGAAACGATGCGGGCATCGCGCAGGTGCCCTCGCTCCTCATCAATGGCTTCGAGATTCAGGCCAACGCGCCCTATGAAGTGCTGAAGAAAATTGTCGAATACCAGGCCAAGTCAGACGGCGTAGCCCTGCACTAAGCAATTTGCATCCGCTCCGTACCCCCATCCTTTTCGTCCGCCTCGCGGGCGAAAAAGATGGGACGCCATAGACTTTCCGGGGCTTGACTGGAGATGCGGCTCCCTTACCGCGCCGTTGTGCTCTTTTCCACTCGTATCATCGGCGTGTGGCCGGCTACCTGCGTTCCGCGCACGACGTGCGGCGTCATCACGATCACGATGGTTGCATAATTCTTCTGCGAGTCCTTACTGGTCAAATCGTTCATCCCCGGAATCTCGCTGAGTCCCGGCGTGCCGCTGATGGCGCGGCTCTCCGATTTGTCCACCTCGGTGGCCACCACCGCTGCATCGCCCTCCCTGACCGTCACGACCCCCGAATAAGCCCGGTTATCGAGCACGGGATTGCCATCGATGAATGTCCCCGACAGCGCGTCGAGCTTCATATCTACGCTGAGCGCAACGTCGCCATTGCGCAGCACCCGGGGCGTTGCCTTCAACGTCAGGCCCAGGTCCTCATACTGCACCATGGGGACGTTCGGCACTGAACTGAGCGACGAAAGCAGCGACGAAAGGCTGCTGGAACTGCCCGCGCCCGTCAATCCCGGAATATTCGGCACGCTGGGCGAAAGGCTTGAGTACGCAGAGGTTTGGATGGGATACTTCTCGCCCAGTTTCAGCGTTCCCTCCTCGCCGTCCTGCAGGCGAAGCTGAATCTGGTCCAGCTCGCGCGAGTCCGAAGTGTTCAGGCTGAGGTTGAGTGTCGCCGTGCCCGGCGCAATTGCCGACTCCGTAAGCCCGCCGCCAAACGTGGCGAATCCACTCGAAAGCAGCGGGCTGGAAACCTGGCCGGAGGCGATTAAAATGGCGAGAATCGCCAGCGGGTCGTTGGCCGAAGCCAGACCCGACGAGATAATTTGCTGGACAAGACTCTGATTAGCGTCCAGGATCGACTGCTCTTCGGCGTACACGTTGAATGCCGTCATGGTTTGCGGCAACTGGACGCCGGTGTTGCGGGTGCTGGTGTGTGCAACCTGAATCAGGCGCACATCCAGCAGCACCTGGCTGCGGCCGTCCAGCAGGTCGCGCATGGTGGCGTTGAAGGCATACAGCGAGCTTGCCGGCGCGCGCAGCGTGACGGAGCGCGCGGAAGGGTCGGCCTTGACCTCCGGCACATCAAACACGTTTTTCGCCAGCGTCTCCACCTGGGTCAACTCGTCATCGCTCAGCCCGCCCATATAAACGGTTTCCAGTTCCTGAGGCGTGAATCGCTGCCGTTTGTCGCGCGTGTCGGCGGCCACCACCACGTCATGCGCCTCCACTGGGACAAAAAACGTTTTGGTCACCAGGGCCAGAACGCGCGTGGCCTCCTCGAAGCTCGCGCCATCCAAATCCAGGCGGACCTGCGTCGGGAGCACGCTGTCGTCGAGCATCGCAGTCAGCCCGTACGCTTTGAAAACCTGCGTGATCAACTGGCGCTCATCGGCGTGCAAATGGAAGCTGTGAACACCGGAGGCAGGCTCAAGCGGCGCTGCTGGGCCCAGCTCGCCGGAGCTTTGCTTGTAGAGCGGCTTCGGTTCAGCGCGCGCTGCCTCGTCGGCCAGCTCGTCGAGATGCTGGCTGGCCTCGAAGCTCGTGGGGTCGAGCGCAAGTGCGCGAGCCAGTGCGGCGCGCGCAGCGGCATTGTCGCCGAGCAGCCGGTCCTTGGCCGCAGCCTGAATCAGCGCGGTGACCAGATGGCTCCGCGCCACATCGGCTGCCATCCTGTAGTCGGCATTGGCGGGGTCGCGCGCCGCGGCCTGCTCATATTCCTTCAACGCCTCTTCAAATTGGCTATTCAGGAATAATTTGCTCGCTGAGAGATATAGCTCGGCCGCGCGCCGCCGGTCCCTGCTGGGGGGCGGCTTGGCCTCTTTAGCCGAAGCCGAAGCCGGAGTTGGCGCGGCCGCCGCTGGCGTCTGGCTGGCCGGTGCACTTTGGTTGGCCGTCGAAACCGGACCCGGCCTTTGCGCCAACAGGCCGGCTGCAAACACTGCCGTCAGGAATCCTGCGCCGCACAGCCTCACTGCCGTCCGCGGCAGCCCGCGCTCTAATGCACATCTTTGCGCGCCTGTTTGCGCCCGCCGCTCATTCATGGCGCGCCTGGGCCCATGCCAGCAGATCGGCCAGCGAAGTGACGCATGCTTCGGGCTTGCATTCGAGCAGCTCGTCAAAGCTGCACCTCCCGGTGGCGACGGCGATCACACTCAGGAAGTTGGCTCGCGCCGCCTCGATGTCGCGGGGTGTATCGCCCACCACGCAGATTTTCGCTCCCTTGCCGGCCAGCTCCCTGGCCTTGTCCGCCGCTTGCCCGATCAGTTCCGAGCGCACGGGAAAGTGATCGCAGAACCCGCCGAAGCGGAACCACTCGCGCAGGCCAGCGCGCTCAATCTTGATCCAGCCGATGGCCTCCAGATTGCCCGAGGCTACACCGAGCAGCGCGCCCTTTTGGGCCAGATAGTGCAGCATTTCGTTCACTCCCGGCATTACCACCGGGTCGAGCTCGTGGCGCCGCTCGGCAACACTGTAGCGCATCGCTTCCAGAATGGCCTCGATGCGCTCTTCCAGAACTTGGGCGGGAATCCCGGCCTGGCGGCAGGCCTCGCGCAGGATGGCGGTGTCGGTATTGCCGTGCAGCAGAATCCCGCCCAGCGTGATCTCAAATCCCGTCACCCGATGCACGCTCATGGCGAAGGACTCGAAATGGACGCGGTCGCGGCTGCGCAGCAGCGTGCCATCAATGTCGAAGAGATAGGCGTCCTGCCCGTCCCAGGCGAAATCCGGCTCAATCGAGATGCGGGCTTCGGTGTGCTGCTGCGATGTTCGCATTGTTTTGGGGCCGTGCTTCAGCCTTAGAACTGGTTGGCAAAAATCAGCTTTGAAAAGGCACGGCTTCAGCCGTGCCGTAAACAGCCCAACAACGTCCCAGGGCTTTACGGCGGTTCTCCAATTCACGTGAAGTCTCAAGTGGCGTGCAATGCGGTGTTTTCTCAAGGAAAACGCCACTCAAGGGTATTGGGCTTTGCTCTACACCAATTGGAGAGCCGCTTTAGCCCCTGAGGGTGAACTCCTTTGTACCCGCCAACCAACTCGAGGGTTTGGCCTAACGGTAGCCCTGGCGGAACGTGCTGAATACAGGACGCTCGCTGCGCGGCGGACGCTTGAGCCCGGCGCGCACTTCGGCCAGGTCCAGTCCCAGCTCGGCCATGGCGCGGCTCAACGTATTGCGATGCATGCCCAGTTCTTCTGCCGCCTTGCACTGGTTCCCCCGGTGCGCCACCAGAACCTCGCGGAGATACTGCTTCTTAAACTCGCGCACGGCGTCCTCGTAGCGGATGCCGCTGGAATGCATCTGGGTCACCAGGCTGTCCAATTCTCTTCTCACGCGTCCCTCTTGCTCATCCCGATCAAATTAGTCTAACCGGAGTCTTCCAGCCTTGCAGCACATTTCAACACAATATAACGTTCAAGGTCTTCACACGGCGCCAGCGTGCTCATCCAGGCTGTGCGAACACAGTCTACGGGTGCGTCCACCGGGGTGAATCGCGTTGCAGCGTTCGCAACCCGCTGCGCACTTTGTCAGAGAGGTCGGAGGGGCTCATGTGCATGCTCGCGTGCAAGGCCCCGACAAAATACTGCGGCAGCCTGGCATCCGCCATCCACGTTGCGCCAGGGAAAAATGCAACGGTCACGAGAATACAGAGCGTCACCAGCAACGCTCCCTGAAAGAATCCGAAGATCGCGCCGGCGATCTTATCCAGGCAACCCAGTCCCATCCAGTTCATCGCCCTCTGCAATATCACGCCGGCGAGGTTCGCCAATACCATCACCACCACCGCGATGATCACGAACGCGATGGCGTTGGCGATCGCCTCCTTGTGCACAATCGACCTGAACTCCATCCCCAATCGGGCATAGTTCCAGTCCGCTAGAGCCAGACCAAACACCAAGCCAAACAACGAGCAGGCGGAGCGCAGGAACCCTTGCGCAATCCCGGCCAAGACCGATGCCGCAATCACCACCACGATGGCCAAATCCACCCACGACATAAGCCGCTCCGCTTGCGCTCGAAGGTCTGCTGACGACCCCTACAATTCCATCTCCCGTCCGGTCAATCGCCGGAAGGCTTCAAGATACTTGGCCCGCGTGCGTTCCACCACTTCGTCCGGCAAACCGGGCGCCGGCGCCTGCTTGTTCCAGTGGATATCTTCAAGGTAGTCGCGCACGAACTGCTTGTCGAACGAAGGCTGCGCTCCGCCGGGCTTCCAGAGCTTCCCGTCCCAGAAGCGCGAAGAATCCGGCGTCAGCACCTCATCGGCAAGGATAATCCCTTTCGCGGTCTTGCCGAACTCAAATTTTGTGTCGGCGAGAATCAGGCCGCGAGTTTCGGCGTGCGCGGCAGCCCGGCGATAAATTTCAAGCGTCAGCCGCCGCAACTCCGCGGCGTCGTCCGCGCCCGCCAGAGCTTCTGTTTCGGCAAAAGAGATGTTCTGGTCGTGTTCTCCGCCCTCAGCCTTTGTCGAGGGCGTATACAACGGCTCTGGCAGCCGCGAACCGTCCTTGAGGCCGCCGGGGAGAGGAATGCCGCATACCGCGCCGCTTATCTTGTAATCCTTCCAGCCCGACCCCGTCAGGTAGCCGCGCACCACACACTCCACCGGGATCATCTGGGCCTTCTTCACCAGCATCGACCGGCCTTGCAACTGATCGCCATACGCCTGCAATGCGGCGGGATATTCCTTCACATCGGCCGAAATCAGGTGGTTGGGAACAACATCCCTCAGCAGGTCGAACCAGAACAGCGAAATCTGCGTCAGGACCTTGCCTTTATCCGGAATTCCCGTCGCCAGCACGTGATCGAAGGCCGAAATGCGGTCGGTGGCCACCAGCAGAAGAGCGCCGTCGACGGCATACAAATCGCGCACTTTGCCGCGCCCCAGCAAGGGCGTGGCGCCAAGGTTCGTCTTCAGCAAAGCTGGCATGGGAGGTGTCCTTGAAGGGGGCCGAAACTCCTATCATTGAGCGGCGAACTGGCTTTGTCAAACGACTCGACCGGGCAGAAGATCGGGAGTAAAAGGGGCTGCGAAGGAAGATTACCCGCGTAACTGCGGTATGTGACGACGGCGCGGCCAGGGCGAGATACGGCCCAAGTTCATTTGAGTTACTAAATCTTCGTTACAAACAAACTGGTGTGACGGCCGTCACGGTGCGCACTCTCGACTTCGGAGACACTTCGATTGTCAACATGGTTCGGAGGGCAGCAAGTATAAAGTCCTCTTTGAGCCGGGCGACACGAGGCAGCAGTGGAAAGGGGAAGCCGCGGCTAGCTTCGTTTAGTGAAGGGATCACCAGTAGCTGCGCGCTACCGACCTCCAGTGCCGGCTACTGGTCCCCGTCTTTATCTTGTGCAATTGTTATATCGATCGACAAGCGCCTCCGAAGCGACGTGTTCCTCCGGGGGCGATTTTTTTGCTCTTTACTCCGCCGCTCCCACTACTGGCAACTGGATAAAGCTCGCCTCCGCAGGTGTGTGCCAGAGGCGCTCGGTCGCCTTCCGATAATCGTCCGGCCTGGCATCGAAGATGTTGGGTACGAAAGTTTGCGGGTTGCGGTCGTACAGCGGGAACAGGCTCGACTGCACCTGCACCATGATGCGGTGGCCGGGCAGGAAGACATGATTCACTTGGGGCAAGCCGAATTGGTAAACCAGCGGCGTGTTGGGCTCGATGGCAGCGGGATGCTCGAAGCTGGTCCGGTACCGGCCCCTGAAAATATCCATAGCAATTGCGAGCTCATAGCCTCCCATCTCCGGCTGGTAGGGATCGGTTCCCGGGTACACATCGATCAGCTTCACCACCCAGTCGCTGTCGGTGCCGCTGGTTGACGCAACCAGGTGCACCTCAGGCCGGCCGCTCACTTTCAGCGGTTCTTTGAGCGGTCGAGTCGTATAGGTGAGCACGTCCGGCCGGCCATCGACAAAGCGCTGGTCGCGCACCAGCCAGGTCCGCCAGTTATTCACGGTGTTGCTGTCGTCCTTGAAATAGGGCCGCGGCGAAAATGGCACCGGCTTGGCCGGGTCCGAAACGTATTCGTCATAGCCGGCAGGGTGATCGCCAAGTGACCCGCCGACCTGTGCAGGGTAGGCCGCAGGCGGATCGAACCCGAGTCTTCCGCCCGCTTCCAGATAAATCGCTCTGGACTTGTACGGGCAGCCGGTCGAGCAGCTTTGCGGCCAGCTCTTGAAGCGCTCCCAATGGTTTTCGCCGGTGTTGTAAACCGTCACCTTGGCAATGTCCGCTTTGGGCGCGCCCTCGACAAGATACTGCCGGAAGAACGGCAGCAAAACATCTTCGCGGAACTGGAGCGTCGTGTCGCCCTTCCACTCGAGTGGCCCCAGCGTCCATCCCACCCGGTTTACCTGGCTATGGAACCACGGACCCATCACCAGAAAATTCATATCGTGGTTGGTGTCTTTCGGTTCCACTGCCGCGTAGCAGTGGTTTGCGCCCCACATGTCTTCCTGATCCCACAATCCCTGCTCCCACAGCACCGGAACCTTTAGCGGAACCTTGGCCACGATCTTGTCCAGCGCCTGCTCCTGCCAGAATTCGTCGTACGCCGGATGCTCTTCGATCTTGCGCCAGAAAGGAAGCTGTTCGAGCCCACCGTAACGCGCAAAGCCGCCCGCCGAACCCTGCTCAAGAAAATTCGTGTAGTCGTCGTAATTCAGCCGCGGAATGTCGCTGCCGTCGCCGCGCGCGATGGTCTGCTCGGTAAAGTAGTCGAGATTGAACTCGCGGAAGGCTCCGTAGTGGAACCAGTCGTCTCCCATCCATCCGTCGACCATGGGGCTTTCGGGCGCGGCCACCTTCAGCGCAGGGTGCGGATCGATGAGCGCCATCACCACGGTGAATCCCTCGTACGACGAGCCAACCATCCCCACGCGCCCGTTCGACTCCGGCACATTCTTCGCCAGCCAGTCGATGGTGTCCCAGCCGTCCGTGGTGTCGTTCGGCCCTTTGGGATTCAGCGGACCGGTGGGCGGCGGCGTCATCACATAGCCGCCCTCCGAGCCATACTTGCCGCGCACATCCTGGATGACGCGAATGAACCCGGCCTTCACCCAGACATCGTCGCCGATCATCAGCGAGTCCAGCAGATGCGGCGATAAAGCCTCCTTCATGCGCGACGCGGCGTCGTAGGGCGTACGCGTAAGAATCATGGGCGCATTCTTCGCCCCCTTGGGAATCGCGATCACCGTGTAGAGCTTCACCCCATCGCGCATGGGAATCATCACCACGCGCCTCGCGTAGTCATAGTCCGTCTCGGGCGGCGTAAACTTCGCCGGAATGTCCGGCGTCATCGGCGCTGTTTGGGCCTGCGCGCTTCCAGGCAGAAACCAGGGCAGGGCACATGCCGCACTCAAAGCCGCAAAACAAAAAACCGCGCGCAAAACTCGATTCATCGGCTCGGGTTCCAATGGAAGGGACTTGGCTTAAGAAACAGAAGAAGCGAGGCGCGGAAGCCTGGCGCGCAATTTCAGTCCAGTTGCTCGAAAGTATATCAAGCCGCTACCGGCCGCCGAGCCAGGAGAGCCCTAATCAAAGCCGAACGCAGAAGTTCATTTGACTTGGCATCGGCACGGTAAGTATTCTCCACCATATATTCACTTTCCAGGAGGAACGATGTTCTTGAATAAGAGTGGGTTTGTTGTGCTGGTGCTGGCAACAGGCATGAGTATGGCGGGGTTTTCGCAGGCGCCCGCCGGCAAAAACGCAAGCATGGCTTCGGCATGCACAGGGCTTCCCACGTATGCGCAACTGAAGTCGGCTCTCACAACCGCGCGGAACGAGAAGAACGGCGGATTCAATCTGGATATGTGGGGAACGGTTGTCAATCGCGACGGCGTGGTGTGCGCCGTGGCTTTTACGGGCGCAGATCGCGGGTCGCAATGGCCCGGTAGCCGGGCAATCTCCGCGCAGAAAGCCAATACCGCAAATGCCTTCAGTTTGCCCGCGCTTGCGCTGTCCACGGCGAATCTATATAGCGCCGTGCAGCCCGGAGGCAGTCTTTTCGGCCTGCAAGCCAGCAACCCGGTCAACACATCCGTCGCTTATGGTGGCGATCCGAAAAACTACGGGCAAGCGAACGATCCGATGGTCGGCGGACGCATCGGCGGCGTGAACGTGTTTGGCGGCGGCTTGGCGCTTTACAACAAACAAGGCAAGCTTGTCGGCGCTTTGGGAGTCAGTGGCGACTCCTCCTGCGCCGACCATAACATCGCATGGCGCACGCGAAACAATCTCATGCTCGATCATGTTCCGGCGGGGGTGAGCGGCGACGCAACCAGGCCAGACAATATCGTCTATGACATCACCAATCCGTCGGGCCTCCCCATCGGGGTGAGCGCCGGTGGCTGGGGACATCCGGCCTGCAGCGCCGCGGCCACTACGATTGCCGCGGGATTGCCGGCCGTAGAGAAGTAACAGGAATTGAAGAAGGCGAGAGGCCCACATGCCGGGTGCCCCACATCTCGATTCTGAGATGTGGGAAGCCACGGACCCAAATCGCCGGGACGCCGGGACGCCCTCTGGGCCGGGCCCGGGGGCAGTGGGTCGGTTTGAAGCTGTTTTGTAAGGACACGAGCGGGGCACCCTCTGGGTCGCGGGCCGTAAAGTTGAAGTTGTTTTGAAAGGGCACGAGTTTACTCGTGCCGTAAAGACCGCAAAATGAACTCGGGCTTTAGAACTTATCCGTAAATAGTGATGAGTTTGGTTCGGGAAGTTGAATCTCTCGTTTGCAGCGACTGGAAGACGGCGATGATGGACTCAATATGGCCCAAATCAAGTCGTGGACAGTTTCGGATAGTTTGTGGAGCAAGGTTGAGCCGCTGATTCCGGTACGCCGGCGGGAGGCAGGTCGAAAGTACCAGCGCAAAGCTGGAGCTGGACGCAAGCCAATGTCTTCCCGGCAGGTATTTTCGGCGATTGTTTACGTTCTGCGGACCGGCGTTCAATGGAAAGCATTGCCGCGCGAGTTCGGTTCGGCCAGCGCGGTGCATCAATACTTTCAGAACTGGTATAGGGCTGGTTTTTTCCAGAAACTGTGGCAGGCTGGCCTGGCCGAGTATGACGGAATGCAGGGCATCGCCTGGCAGTGGCAGGCAGCCGACGGAGCCATGGGCAAAGCGCCGCTTGCAACCGAATGCGTTGGTCGGAACCCGACCGACCGGGGAAAAAAAAGGGCGCAAACGCAGTCTGTTGGTCGACGGCCGTGGAGCCCCGCTGTCGATCGCCGTCAGCGGCGCCAACCTCCACGACTCCAAGCTGCTGGATCCGACGCTGGCCAGGGTCGTCGTCGAACGTCCTGAAGTTACTGGCTGGAAAGACCAACAGTATCTTTGCCTGGACGCTGGCTACGTGGGCTATCCGGTGAGCAAGATCGCCCGCAAGCATCGCTACTACCCACGCGTCAAATCACGCGCTGAAGAGCGGCTCATAAAGTATCGCTATCCGGACTCCAAACCGCGCCGCTGGGTGGTCGAACGCACCCACTCCTGGCTCAACCGCTTCCGCAAACTGCTGGTCAGCTTCGAAAAAACCGAGGCCAGCTACACGGCTCTGCTGCAACTCGCCGCTGCTCTTATCTGTTGGAGGCAAACTATGGTTATTTACGGATAAGTTCTTAGCCCCTGAGGGAACGTTTCCATCAAACTGACCCGCTACCGGGCTGGACCGAGTGCAGTGCACCGCAACAACGACCGGGGTTTTAACCCCCGATGGACGAAACTGAGCCACTACCGATGAAAGAGGGCTCGGCCCGAATTCATCCATTGAGAAACAGAGGTTTGCGGATCCCTGAAGACTAGCCGACATCAGTCGCCTTGAAACTGCCGTAGCGTCTTGGGAAATGGCGGTCTGAGCACATCTCCACGCTACCTATTGGGGTATGCTGAGTCAACCAGGTAAGCAGAAGTCAACTAACGGCTCGTCCACCCATCTTTTGCGAGTAGGTTAAAATTGTCCGCATATGAATCCGAGGCCTACATGCTTGGTGCTTATGCCGTTTTCACTTCGCGCCGTAGATGCAAATAAATACCCGGATCAGAACCATTGGCATGAGGTATACGACGGGTTGATCTCGCCAGCGATACAGGAAGCAGGCATGCTTCCTGTCCGCGACGACAAGGACACGGGGTCCCGGCTAATCGTAGAGCACATCCTTTCCAAGGTCGAGGCGGCAGACCTTGTCCTCTGCGATCTTTCAAGCCATAATCCTAACGTTTTTCTTGAGTTAGGTTGGACACTAAGAGCGGACCGCCCTTACGTCTTAATCAAGGACGACTTGACGGAATACAATTTCGACCTCCGCACGCAATTTACATTTGACTATTCGCACCGTTTGCAGCCGAGCGTCTTGAGACGGCAAGTGCTCGAATTAGCGGATGGCATTCGTGCAACGATATCCGACTCCGAGCGCAGATACTCCTATGTCGATCGGCTGTCTGTCAAAGCTTCGGCAATAAAGGCCTCAAAGGAGGACCCCAACACTGGGCTCCTTTTGGAAATCCACAGCCTAATAACCGGTTCGAGGTCTTCGATTTTGACTGCTCGTTCAAACCTGATCGAGTTTCCATGGCCAGCAAAACTGCGCCGGGTGACTGATGTTCTCAACGAAGTTTTACGACTCTGTGAAACTGAACTACCGGAAAATCTCGGCCCCACGAGAGAACTTGAGATTCTGAATGAATTCTCCAGAAATATCGGGACTCGGCATGATCGAGACTTACAGTTCTCCATCGTGGATCTGAGCGGCAAGTGGATTTATCATGATTGGCCCGAACTCATTGGACAAGGATTCGGGGGCCCCACAGTAAGCGCTGACCAGGTTTTTCAGCACGAAGCGGGCGCATTAGCCTGGGAAGATCGCTCGTCGAACGATGCGCCATTTATTGACGGCCGCCAGGTTCGCCGCAATGTTGCCCTCTTTGCGCGACTCAAGTGTCGCCCCTGGATCATTTTTGTTGAAGGGCACCAAGAATCGTAAGTGCGCTTATCGGTGTTTTCGCCCTTATCACGCGAATCGCCGTAATGCCACGCGCAGCACCTCAGGTCAGCCCTGCAATCTCCGCTGTCAACCGCGGGACATCTCCTCCCACGCGCTCCATTCCCCCTAAATGACTGCGGTGCAATAGGTTCCTCGCCGTAATTTCTTCGCTTTACTCCTGCGGATCATTTCCCCCTTCGAGCGCACAATGGTTTCATGACTCGATCCCAGCCATCGCGCGGCTCCGCACACCGCGGCAAAAGGGCGAAATCCGGAGAAAAACGGCAACTAACTCATTGGCTTTGACGATTCTACGAAATAAGCTCTTTGTTATCAATGAGCTGGAGAAAATGATCGGGGAGCAAGTCGTTGAAAACAACCCTTTTAGCTCCAAAAGGGGTATGGGGGGGTGGAGTCACTGAAAGGGTACGGACCGGGAGTGCGGCCACCGCCGGCCTGCTGACTCTCTAACTTGCTGACCCCTGATGCCTCACCGCTGACCCCTGCCTCAGCCGGTTTTATGAAAGTCTTAAACCACTGCGCCTGCCACGGTCAGCGCCGGTTCTTCTTTCCGGACTGGCGGCTTTAACGCGATCAAAATGAAGAAGCATATCACGCACATTACCGCTATGGCATAAAAAGCGATGCGATAACTGCCGAAATGATCGTGGAACGTGGGGGAACGTGGGGAACGTGGGGACAGACGGGACGCTCCCGTGTTCTCAAAAATACGGGAAGCCGATTTCCCCGAACAAGAATATAGGTGAGTTGGGTTCCTCGCTCATGGCAACCCCCGGACCGCACGAAAGCTCGCACGCCACGGATTTCCCCTGAAAACGCCGTTCCCGTCAGTCATTCCGGCATCGAGCAGCCGTCCTCACCGACAAATCGAGCAGCCGTCCTCATCGACAAATTGTCGCCGAACCGCTCACTTTTTAGGAGCACAATTTTTCACCAGATGATTGGAACCAGGCCTGACTTCCTGATCGATCTGTCGTGGGTGACCAACGCAATCCCTTCGGCCAATGCTGTCGCCCCGATCAATCGGTCCTGAGGATCCTTTCGATAGGACTCCGGGAAGCTGACCGCGCGTGCGGCGATCTCCGGCGTAATGGGAAGCACCGTCATTTTGGAAGCGCACCGGCGGACGAAGGATTCTACGCTGAGAGTGGTTTCTACTCGCCCCTTTTCGGCAAGCCAGGCCAACTCAAACAGGGTAATTCCTGCAACCGCAAGTCCACCTTGAAGACGAGCGGCGCGGATCGCTTCTTTCGCGCGCTTCGACAGCTTGTCCGGTTGAAAAGCAAGCCAGACGACGACGTGGGTGTCGAGGAGAATCATTCGGGCAGATTCCAGTCCGAGACAGGAATCGTGTTCTCGATGTCTCCAACAATGCGGCCTTTTCCTCGCAGAAAGCCGAAGATGTCGTCTTCATTCGACTCAGCCCGGATGATTTGAACAACCGGTTTCCCGTGCTTTGTGACCACCACGGACTGGCCGCTTTCGGCGACTTGATCCATCACGGCAAGGCACTGGGCTTTGAATTGGGCGGCCGGAATTTTCTGCATCGGATTTCCTCCATCAATATGACCACAATAATATGACCACTATGAAAAGGCAAGCCGACGCGGGATTCGAATGCCGCTCTGGGGATACGACCGTATCTGAAAGCTGATAGTTGAAAGCTGCGTCTTTCAATCCGCGGCCTTGGCCGCGCCGCCGGCGCCGGGTCCGGTCTTGAGCTGGTCCTGCCAGCCGGGCAGGCTTAGGTCGCCAGTGATAAGCCGTGCGCCGCGCGAGAAGGTGAAGTAGGTCCACGCCCAGGCCGCCATCACCGAGAGCCGGTTGCGAAAACCGATGAGGAAGAATATGTGCACGGTGAGCCATGTGACCCACGCGGGAAAGCCGCTCATGTGGGCTTTGAAGGGCCACTTGACATCGGCCACGGCGGCCATGCGGCCGATGGTGGCCATATCGCCCTTGTCGAAGTAGCGGAAGGCGGGCCGCGGATTGCCGTTGAGGTCGGCAGCGATGATTTTGGCAACGTGATCGCCCATCTGCATAGCCGGCTGGGCCACGCCGGGAATCTGGCGCCCGTCCTGCTCCACGTGAGCCAGATCGCCGAGGACAAAAATCTCGGGCAGTCCCGGAGGGTTGAGCCAGTTATCCACGATGACAGAGCCGCGCTTGTCGGTAGGCGCGCCCAGCAGCTTACCGAGCGGCGAGGCCTCGACGCCCGCGGCCCAAAGCGTGACGGCGGCTTCAATCCGGAAACTGCCCCTGCTCTGGCTCTCGGGGCCCTTCGCCTCTACCCAGCCCGGCCCGACACCCGTAACCTGGGTTCCAGTATGCACCTCCACGCCCAGCCGTTTGAGTGCGGCCTCAGCTTTGGCCGAGAGATCCTCGGGATAGGCAGCGAGAATGCGACGCCCTCCATCGAGCAGCATTACGCGGCTCCTGGCGGGATCGATGTGGCGAAAATCGTGGCGCATGTAAAGCTGGGTGATATCGCTGATGGCGCCTGCGAGCTCCACTCCAGTGGGGCCCCCGCCGATGACGACGAAATTCAGCGGCGGATGCCAGCCGTGCTCGACCATCTGCCGCTCTGCCAGCTCAAAAGCCAACAGCACCCGACGGCGAATCTCGATGGCGTCTTCAACGGTCTTGAGCCCCGGCGCGAACGGCGCCCACTGCTCGTTGCCGAAGTAGGAGTGGGTGGCGCCGGTGGCCAAAGCGAGGTAATCGTAGTCGAGACGCGCTCCGCTGGCCAGGGAGAGTTGGCGCGCGACGACGTCGATGGCGACAACTTCATCCATGAGGACTTGAGTATTCTTTTGGCCGCGCAGAACGGTGCGGATGGGCTGGGCGATTTCGGCCGGCGAAAGCACCGCCAGCGCCACCTGGTAGAGCAGTGGTTGAAAGGTGTGATGGTTGCGGCGGTCCAGCACGGTCACATCCACAGGCAGGCGCGCGAGGCCCTGGGCCGCATGTATGCCGGCGAAACCTCCGCCAACGATTACCACGCGAGGGCGGCGCGCCGGGGTTTGTGCGTGCTCAAGCGGCCTGGACGATTTGCTCGTAGGATGGTCGCTCACGGAACGCCTTTCTGCCACAATGACTGCCTCAAACTGATAGATGCGGCCCAGCTCCCAGGGTCGCTAACCTGGTCGGGGTGCGATAGCATCCAGCTATGATTGCGGGCGCCAGTTGGGGCTGGTGGGCGGGGTTTCACGCGGTGGTGGCCGCCGTTCTGCTGGCGGACTCGTTTCTTCCCGGTCACCGGCGCGAGTCGCGGCACTCCCAAATCTTTGCCTGGATGGGAACCGCGGGACTGGCCATTGCCGCAGCCGGCTTTGCGTGCTGGATCGCCGTAGCCATGGGCCGGCAGACGGCGCTCGAATTCGCAGCCGGCTACACTATCGAGGCCTCACTCAGCGTCGACAATCTCCTTGTCCTCATGCTCCTGTTTCGGACGGTCCAGATCGGGGCTGTGCGCGAGCACAAGGCCCTGCTTTGGGGCGTCTGGGGCGCGTTTTTGATGCGGGCACTATTCATCGCCCTGGGGCTGGCGTTGCTGCGCCGCTTCGACTGGGTCACCTGGATCTTCGGCGCGTTCCTGCTTTATGCGGCGTGGCGGGTGGTGCGCGGCCGTTCGTTTGGGCTTCGGATCCACCGCTCTCAGATGGGCAAAGTGTCGCTGTTGTGGGTCATCCTGGCCGTTGAGATTACCGATCTTGTCTTCGCCACCGATTCCATTCCCGCGGTGCTTTCCGTGACGCACAATCCCTTTGCCGCGTACACGTCGAATGTAGCGGCGATTCTCGCCCTGCGCTCGCTCTACTTCGCGCTGGCGGCCGTGCTGGACCGCTTCCGGTATCTACACTACGGGCTGGGTGCGATTCTGGCCTTTGCGGCGCTCAAGATGATGGCTGGTCCGTGGATCGCCGTGCCGGTCTCGCTCTCGCTGGCGGTGATCGGTGCGATTTTGGCAGTGTGCGCTGTGGTGTCCTGGGCGAGTCAGCGAGTCAGCAAGTCAGCGTGAGTAATGCGTGAACTCAGAGTTGTGTTCGGAGGTTTTTGCCAACCCTTGAAACTCGACCCCTGTTTTACCACTCTTCGAACCGGATCCGCCCATCGCCGCCCAGCAGCGAATGCTTCCGAAAATTTGCGTCGTCGCGCCTCGGAAAATCGTTGCGGAAGTGCGCGCCGCGGCTCTCGGTGCGGGCAAGCGCGGAAACCAGAATGGCATGGGCGACTTGGCTGATGGACTGCGCCTCGGCCAGACGGCGGCTGGCGCGGCCACTGATGGCAATTTCGGCCAGCGCTGCATTGCAGGCCTCTTGTGCGGCCAATCCCTGGCGCAACGACGACTCCTCGCGCAACAGACCGGCATGGGCCCACATGGAGGCTTGCAGGCTAGCGATGAGCTCTTCCACGCGCTTGGCTGCTTTCACTGTCAGAGGCTTCGGAGCGGGTCTGGCGTCCGCCGCGGCTTCGGCGGGCGCCAGAGGCAGCCCGTCGGCCAGCATGGATTGCGCGGCGCGCGCGCCGAAGACGAGCCCTTCGAGCAGGGAGTTGGACGCGAGGCGGTTGGCGCCATGCACACCGGTGCAGGCGGCTTCTCCGGCTGCGTAGAGTCCGCGGACGCTGGTGCGCCCACCCAGATCGGTGCGGATGCCGCCCATGAGATAGTGCGCGGCGGGACGAATGGGGATGAGGTCGCGGGCGAGTTCGAGATTGTATTGCGCGAGGAAGGCGCTGATGCCGGGGAAACGCTTGGCAAGATCGAGATTCCGCACATGGCGCATGTCGAGATAGACAGGCCGCAGCTCGAGAGGTTCGCCACTCTGCGCGCCGCTTTCACGCATGCCTTCGCGGGCGATGGCGCGGGCCACCACGTCGCGCGGGGCAAGTTCCAGCAAGGGGTGGTAGCGCTCCATAAAGCGCTCGCCGCGATCATTGCGCAGGTACGCGCCTTCGCCACGCAGGGACTCGGAGATGAGGAAGCGCGGCGCGCCGGGGAGCGCGAGCGCGGTGGGATGGAACTGGTAGAACTCCATGTCGGCCAGTTCGGCGCCAGCTTGCGCGGCCAGAGCGATGCCGTCGCCGGTGGCCACGGCAGGGTTTGTCGTGTCGGAGTAGACCTGGCCCGCGCCGCCAGCGGCGATCAGAACGGCGCGCGCGCCAACGCGCACAGGCGCGCGCAGGTTGGCTTGGCTCCGCTGACGGCTTCCGTCGCTCGCCTGAACCGCGGAAAGTTCGGCGCTGGCCAGATCGGCTGCGATCACGCGGCCATTGGCAACGACCAGCCCGGAAACCCTGGTCCACTCGGCGAAACGGATACACTTCTCCCACCCCACAGACGAAGACCTGTCTGTGGGGACCCCGGTGCGGACAAAGGCAGCGAGCGAACGGCTGATCTCAGCGCCGGTGGCGTCTCCGCTGGCGTGCAGAATGCGGGGGAGGGAATGCGCGCCCTCGCGCGTGCGCAGGAAGGGCTGGCCGCCCGGGCGAAGTGGATCGAGATCGGTGGCACGGTCAAAATTTGCGCCCCACTCGATCAGCTCGGCGACGCGCAGCGGCCCTTCGCTCACAAGTGCTTCGGCAGCGGGGCGATAGACGAGGCCGTCGCCGGCATTCACTGTGTCTTCAAGGTGCAGTGCGATGTCTTCGTCGCCTTCCATGGCCACGGCAATGCCGCCCTGCGCGTAGTGAGTGTTCGATTCGCCGACCGATTCCTTGGTAACGACTAAGACATCGCCGTGGCGGGTCAGCTCAGCGGCCGCGCGAAGCCCCGCAACTCCCGCGCCGATGACAAGAAAATCCACGTGCGAGCTCTTTGCCATTGCCTCTCTGCCGGTACGCATTTACCTGATCTTTCAGGCTAACACCGTGAGTAGAGGGACTAGGGACTAGGGACTTAGGGACTAAGGGACCACGGGGTCGAGGGAGCAGGGAACGGTGAACAGGGAAAGACGCTTCCGGCGGCCAGTTGCGCAAGACGGGTTGATTGCCGCCTCAATCAGATCGGAGCGGATCTTTCTGTTTTTCCGGGTTGCGGCGAAGTGTATGCTGTCTTGCAGACTCATTCAGAGGTAGCAGTATTCGGAGGCTTGATTCGGAATGCAGATATTTCAGCAATTGCCCCCAGAAGCGTCAAAGGTTGCCCTGGTTCTATTCCTTTCGTTCCTCATCGGGCTGGAGCGGGAAGAGCACAAGGCGGCGGGCATCGCGTATTCGTTTGGCGGGGTGCGCACCTTCCCGCTGATCGGCCTCATCGGCTATTCCATCGCCCTGATCGCGGGCGCGCAGCTGCTGCCGCTGACCATCGGCTTTCTGGTCGTCGCCGCATTTCTGCTCATGTCGTACTGGCACAAGCTGACAAGCGTCGTGGCCCCCGGCGCGCCAACCCCTGGCGTGACCACTGAGATGTCGGGCCTGGCCACGTTTCTGATGGGCGTGCTGATCTGTTACGGCCATTTCTGGTTCGCGACCACGCTCGCCGTGGCGAGCCTGATCCTGCTTGACCTGAAGACGGCTCTCGAAAAACTGGCCGGGCGCATCGCTCCCGAAGAGATCTTCACCTTTGCCAAATTCCTGCTTTTGAGCGGCGTGATTCTGCCTGTGCTGCCGAATCAGCAGTACGGTCCGTTCCACATCAATCCTTTCAAGACCTGGCTGGTGGTAGTGGCCATCAGCGCCGTCTCTTACGGCAGTTACGTGCTGCAAAAGCTCACTAGGGGGCAGGGAGGGATTGTGCTGGCGGCGCTGCTGGGCGGTGCGTATTCCTCCACGGTGACCACGGTGGTGATGGCCAAGCGGGCAGCGCGCGAGCAGCATCCGCATCTGTTCGCCGGCGGCATCCTCATGGCCTCGGGAGTGATGTACGTGCGCCTGGCGATTCTGCTGGCGCTCTTCAACCGGCAATTGCTGTTGATGCTGTGGGCGCCTTTTCTGGTATTGGCGGCGCTCGGGGCCGGCGGCGGATGGCTTTGGACGCGGCGCGAGGATAAGAGCGCGCAGGCGGTACAACGCGAGGCGGAGCCAAGGAATCCGCTGGAACTGACTACGGCTTTGATGTTTGCGGCGCTGTTTCTTATCATGCTCGTGGCCACGCAACTGGCCGTGACCTACCTGGGGCAGGCGGGCGTGAACACTCTGGCCGTGATCATGGGCGTCACCGATGTTGACCCGTTCATCATGGGGCTCACCCAGGCGGCGGGAACGCTGACGCCGGTGAAGGTTGCCGCAGGCGCCATCCTGATTGCCGCCGCCAGCAACAACGTGGTCAAGGGCATCTACGCCTACTCGATGGCCGACCGCGACACCGGCAGGCAAAGCCTGGCGTTCCTGGTGGGACTGGCAGTTGCCGGCCTTGTGCCGCTGGCATGGCTGGTGTGGTGAGCAAAAGGCAGGGACTAGGGACTAGGGACTAGGGACTAGGGACTAGGGACTAGGGACTAGGGACTAGGGACTAGGGACTAGGGACTAGGGACTAGGGACTAGGGACTAGGGACTAGGGACTAGGGACTAGGGACTAGGGACTAGGGACTAGGGACTAGGGACTAGGGACTAGGGACTAGGGACTAGGGACTAGGGACTAGGGACTGAGGGACTCAGTGCAGCGAGTCGGCGGAGCGGGCGAAATTCGGGAGTACGGAGGCGCATTCTTACGCGAGGGGCGCAAGCCGCGCCAAATCAAGCGAAATGTTGGCTTTAGTGGGGTGGCGGACCGGCCAAATGTTCCCCTAAGTGGTTCCGTTTCCCCCGCAAACGGTGGCTCGGCAGGGTGCGATTCTTCGAGACAAATACCGAGAATAGTTGCGAACAATTAGTGGTTAGAACCGAGAATAGTTGCGAATAAGAGGGAGTGGCACCGAAGAATTTCTCGAAAGTGCGTCTAAACAGGGGTTTGCGGCCCTAAAATGGCCAGTTTTGCTACACTTTTCGCACGTTTTTGCGCGCTAGTGGAGGGCCGGGAACGGGGAATAGGGAACAGGGAATATACCGCGCCCAAGCGAAGCTTGGACGGGGCACCCGGCTGGCGCCGCTGGCGTGGCTGGTGTTCTAAGGCATTTTTCTGGCGCACCAGGCTGGCCCGCTCGCCCACCCTTGCGGCATCAAGCAAGCGCGCCGCAAGGATGGGCCGCTCTTCCGAATCTATTTTCCGGCCGCGGTGCAGTTCGGATCCGCGATCTCAACGCGGCGGTTCTTCGCTCTGCCCGCGTCGGCGCCGTCGTCGGCCAAGGGGCTGGTCTTTCCACAGCCCTTGACCGAGAGGCGCACCAACTTGAGATTTGGGCCGCCAGCCATGCTACTGCTTCACCAGCTCCACTCGCCGGTTCAACGACCGCCCATCTTCCGTATCATTCGAGGCCACTGGCGCGTACGGCCCATCTCCATACGGCGCCAGCCGATTTGCCGCCACGCCATATTGGCTTGTCAACGCCTGCACCACCGCCGCCGCACGCCGATTTGACAGATCCATGTTTGACGCCAGTCCGCCTACGTTGTCCGTGTGCCCCACCACGTACACCTTCATCTTCGGATCCTGCTGCAGCATCTTTGAAATCTGTTCCAGCGCCGCCCTCGACTCCGGTTTCAAATCCGCTTTTGCCGTGTCGAACAGAATCCCGTTCACCACCATGTGTCCGTTCGTCGTCAGCCCTGAATCCAGTGCGGCCGCATCCGCCACCACTTCCTGCTTCAGCTCCGTCTGCGTCAGAATTGTCTCTGAATAGGTTAGGCCCCAGTCGACCTGGATCAGCACATACGTCTTTCCCATGTGCGCCGTGAAAACTGACCCCGAGTCGAAGTCGAAGGTGTATCCCGCGGTGTGCAACGCCGTGTTGAGGTTCCGGACTACCTGGGGTAAGGTTGCCGTCCTCGGATATTGGTAGATAATTGTCTCGAGTTTCCCTTCCAGTTCCAGCTTGGGCTTGTTCGTGATCGGAAAGGAGGCCGCGTCGTCGTCTTTCATCGTGCACGAAGCAATGTAGCTTCCCGGGAATCGCGTCAGGATCGGTGAATCCTTGCAGCCAGCTGCGTCATTTTGCGCCCATCCGCCAGCCGTGAATATCATTTCCACTGCCACTGCCAACACCAAAAAAGCTCTCTTCACGAATTCCTCCAATGATTTGCATTCGCCCCGGACAGGCAGGGAATTTCAACAGCAGTAAGCAGGAAGGCGGGCAACAGACGGTGAAGTAAGGCCTGTCGCAGGGTCGAACACTTACGAGGAGTCATGCGTTCCGTCACGGTCCTCAGAGACTAACACAGCACTGTCTGGACTGGCCGAGCACAAAAACAGATCTATTGGCAATCAGCTCGCTCATGCGTAGAATGCGCCCCATGCACGAGTGAGGCCCGGTCTGCGTCTGAATCGAACGCTTGCCCTGAGCGACGATCACGGCGGCGATCGGAGTGGAACGGGGATCTGCGGTGGGGACGAGTTTGTGCGCCCGGATTGAATGTATGTACAAATTGTGCATATAATAAGGTGTAGTGTGGCATTTGAATGGGACGCTGGAAAGGCGGAAGCGAACCACCGGAAGCATGGGGTCTGGTTTTCTGAGTCGCTACCCGTATTTGAAGACGACGAAGCCATCACCATTACCAACGATGATTCGGACCCGTATGAGGTGAGGTTCGTTTCGATCGGGACGGGAGCGAAGGGGCGGATTTTGGTGGCCGTCTACTGCTATCGCGGCGAAAACATCCGCGTGATTTCGGCGCGAGTTGCCGAGCCCCACGAGCGCGGCCAATACGAGGAGTCGAGATGAAACAGCAATACGATTTCAGCCGGGGAAAGCGGGGACGGATTACGCCCAAGGAGCCGGAGCCGCGCGGCAAGACGCGGATCACGATCCGGCTGGACGAGGATTTGGTGGATCACTTTCTGAAGCAGGCTGATGCCTCGGGCGGAGCGATGGGCTACCAGACGCTCATCAACGAAGCGCTGCGGCAGCATGTGGAAGGGAAGGCTCCAAAGTTCGAGGAGACGCTGCGGCGGATTGTGCGGGAAGAGATGCGGGCGGCGGGGTGAGATGTCTAATCTCAGCCCCGTGGTCAGGCTGTCAGATGCCGAGCCGTCATGGCAGTCTCAGGACTCCCCTCAACCACGCCCCGGCGATGACCACCAGCAGTGCCGCGCCGAATGCAATAAGAAACGTCCAGAGGCGATCCCAGAACCTTCTTCTGTATTCGTCCAGATAGAGCGCCCCTTTGGCCTTTAGGAAGACCTTCACTTCTGGGTCGAGGCCTCCTTGAGAGCTGAATCCAAGGTAGTGGACCACGCCGTTTGCGTCTTTCGGGAGAGTAAACTTGTGAAGAAAGTTCGCCAAGCCAAATTCCCTCATGGCCTCAGCCCCGTCAGGTGGTGTGTAGTTGATCGTGGTGCCTAAGTAACCGCCCTCCAATAGAAGCGTGAGGGGGTATTGATCGAGATGGTTTCCGTGAGATGGCTTTGCCATCTTGATGGCCGCGGCAAGGGAGACCTCGCCGCGCTTTGAGACCGCCTTCAATATGCGCAAGGTTACGCCGTTCATTGTTCCCTACTTTAAACGAGTCTTTGTGCGATGGTCTCGTCTAAAATCTCCCGCACGGTCAGTGGGATCATGGTGATGTGCTCGCGGCGAAAGAACTGATCCATCTCGCGCAGGGCGTCGCTGCTGAAGTCGAATCCAACGAAGAAGCCCTTCTTGCGCTTCGTGCGCATCATGGCCGCTTCAAACTTGTCGATGTCGGGACGGCCTACCTTATCCATCTGCTTCACTTGGATTGGATACCAGTCGTCCATGAAGTCCAGTTGCCCGGCCTCTTTGCCAGCTACGGCTGGCTCGGAACCTATTGGATAAATGCGCCCATCGATCCCCATGTCACCGACCTGCGTCTTGTTGGGAATACCGCCAAGCGCAATGACGGCCCAGTTCTCAAACTCGAACGGCGGGATGGTTCGTAGCTGCTTCTCGGTCCATGGCAGATCGCGGACGACAAAGCCCTTGCCGTGCAGCCAGTAATTCTCATCTTCGCGCAATTTACAAACGTCCCGCAGCCGCTTTGCCATTACACGACAGGCGGTCGGAGAGATGTCGATTCCGATCCATTGACGTTTGAGGGTCTGTGCAGCGACCAGGGCTGTCCCGCAGCCGCAAAAAGCATCGAGGACGATGTCGTTCTCGTTTGAGGACGCCTTGATGATTCGCTCCAGCAGCGGGAGGGGCTTTTGAGTTGGGTAGCCGAGAGATTCTGCAGCTTGGCTATTGATCGGGAAGATGTCGTCCCAAAGGTTCTGTAATAGCGGGCCGGGAGACTCGTCAAGATACATTTTCAGCCGGAGTTGGCCTCCGACCTTCGTTGGGTAATGGAGGCGATTCTGGTTGTCATACTGCTCCATTCGCACGCGGTCGCAGGACCAGCCGTTAGGGTGTGGCTGGTAGGTTGTTCCGTTCTTTGCTCTAAAGGCGTAATGCAGGTTCGGTCGCGGGGAGGGGTTTCGCAGCGTAACCGACTGCCACCGCCTACCGTCGACATCCCTGTAGTTAAAACGCTGCTCGATGTATCCAGGCTCGAAGTTCCCGAAGATCGGATTCCATGTGTACTCGCTCGACCCAACGTAATAAAAAATGCTGTCGGTAATTGCGCCAAAACTCCTTCCGGCATTCCCATGGGCGTGTGTACGTTTCCAGACGATTTCGTTCTGGAAGTTGTTCTCGCCTAGGATCTGATCGAGCATCACCTTGACGTAATGGCTCGCGTGCCAGTCGCAGTGGTAGTAAAAGCTGCCTGTCTTTTTGAGGACCCGCGCCAGCTCCACGCATCGGGGCCTCATGAACTCGATGTAGGCTTGCGTGGATTCGTGACGGTCCTCGAAGGCGCGCTTCTCTTTGGTTTCGCCCCAGAAAACCTCGTAATTCCGATTGGAATTGAACGGCGGATCGATGTAGATGAGGTCGATGCAGGCGTCGGGCAGCTTATGCAGTTGCTCCAGGTTGTCGCCGCAGTAAATTACCCGCGTATCGAGAAGGGATGAGGGCCTGGTCATTGTTACGAACAGCTTACAACGCGCGGGAGCGGAGTGAAAAGACAGGGAACGGGGAATAGGGAATAGATCCCGCCCAAGCGAAGCTTGGACGGGGCACCCGCACCCGGCAAGACGCGGATCACGATCCGGCTGGATGAGGATCTGGTGGACCATTTTCTGACGGAGGCCGAAGGCAGCCGGGCCTAAAGGCCGGGACGGGCGGCCGCCATATTCAGTGGCCTGAAGGCCACTGCTCCCTCCGCATTGATGGGGCCAATTCCCGATACAGCCCACTAGAATGAAATCATTGTGCAAACCATACGCGTAGACACACCATCGGCGAAGTACGACGTATTTGCGGGCAGCGGGCTGCTTGAGGCGCTTGCTCCGCGCATTGAGCGGGCGGTGGGGCGGCTGCCGCGGCGGGTGTTTGTGCTGACCTCGCCGGAGATCTGGGCGCTGTGGGGCGAGGCGTTTTGCGCGTCGTTCGAGAAGGCGAAGGTTGAGCCGCCCATTGCGCTGTTTCTTGCCTGCCGGCGAACAGTCACAAGACCATGACGAGCGTGGAGCGGCTGACGCGCGAGATGGTGCAGGCGGGCGGCGACCGCGGATCGCTGCTGATTGCTTTTGGCGGCGGGATTGTGGGCGACGTGGGCGGATTTGTGGCCGCGATCGTTCATGCGCGGGATTCCGTATGTGCAGGTGCCGACGACATTTCTGGCGCAAGTTGACTCGAGCGTGGGCGGCAAGGTGGGCGTGAATCTGCCCGAGGGCAAGAATCTTGTCGGGAATTTTCATGCAGCCGCGGGCGGTGTTTGCCGATATCGGCGTGCTGGGCACGCTGCCCGACCGCGAACTGCGCGCGGGGCTGATGGAGAGCGTGAAGGCGGGCATTCATTCGCGACCGGGCGCTGGTGCGGTTTATGGAGGAGCACGCGGACGAGATGCTGGGCGCGCGATCCGAAAGCTCTGGAGCGGGTGATTGCGGCGTCGATCCGGATGAAGGCCGACGTGGTGCGGACGCGACGAGCGCGAGAGCGGGTTGCGCATGATTTTGAACCTGGGACACACGGTGGGCCACGCGCTGGAGCAGGCCACGCGCTACAAGGCCATGCTGCACGGCGAGGCGGTGGGGTGGGGCATGGTGGCGGCGCTGCCGTGGCGCGGAGGCGGGGAACGATTACCGGCGCGCAGATGGAGCGGATGGAGAAGCTGATCTATCGCTACGGGCCGCTGCCGAAGTTGAAGGTGAGCGCCGGCGAAGGTGCTGGCGGCGACGGGCAGCGACAAGAAGAATGTGGGCGGGGTGAGGCGGTTCGTGCTGCCCGTCGGGATTGGCGACGCGGGCGTGGTGGAGGACGTGACGCCGCGCAGGAGCTGGAGGCGGCGGTGAAGTACATGCTGGTGCGGGGCGAGAGCAGCGGACTGAGGGACTAAGCGATGAGGGACTAAGGGACTGTGGGACTGAGGGACTGTGCGACTCAGGGACTGCAGAGACTGAGGCGGCTGAGGACTGAGGCACTAAGGGACTTGGCGAGTCAGCGAGTCGGACGAGTCAGCCGGCCATCGACGGGGTGAAATGCATTGTTTGGTATGTTCAGCAGGTTGGCGCGGCTTCGCGGCTTCGCGAGTTGGCGAGTTCGCGCGATATTTCTGATATGCCACCCGCGGCGCGAAGCAAATACGCGCCTCCCCACTCAGTAGGCCACCTGCGACTCAGGTGGGCACCCCGGATTTCTGCTCGGCTGATACAAACCAAAGTTCTGAGCGACCGTCGAAAGTGACAGTGACAGACTGTCCGGACTGAAGTTATGTCCGAAATTTCCATGGCCGAGAGAAACGGCAACGATGAGCGATCAGCCCTTGTACCGGTGGCTTGAGCAGCAGGGCGAGGCCTTTGGCGCGCCCGGGCCTGGAGCCGCGCTGGACTTCGAGCGTGAAGGATGCGGTGGGGACGGCCTATGCGGCGTCGAGCCGCATCTGGTTCACGTGCTCGCACGGAATTCTGAACGAGATCTATCACCCCACCATCGATCACCCGCAGGTGCGGGACATGGAGTTCCTGGTGACCGACGGGGAGACGTTTGTCGCACGAAGAGAAGCGCGACCTGAAGACGAGCTTCGAGTACATCGATCCCGAGGCGCTGGGGGTGCGGTATGTGAATCGCGATCCCGACGGGCGCTACAGCCTGACCAAGGAGATCATCTGCGATCCGCACCACGGGGTGGTGCTGCAGCGGGTGCGGCTGGAGGCGCGCGCGGACCTGTGCCGCGGCTGAAGGTGTATGCGCTGCTGGCGCCGCATCTGGATGGCGGCGGGGCGGGGAACTCGGCGCGGGCGGTGGACCTGGCCGGGCACAAGGTGCTGCTGGCGTGGAAGAACGAGTGGTCGCTGGCGATGACGGCGAGTTGCGGGTTCTCGCGCGTGAGCTGCGGGTTTGTGGGCGCGAGCGACGGCTGGCAGGACCTGATGCAGAACTTCAAGATGGATTGGGAGTTTGGCTCGGCGACGAACGGCAACGTGGCGGTGATGGGCGAGATCGACCTGGGGTGCATCGACGATCTGAAGGGGCGCTGCAGGAACGGCGCCGAGGCGAGGTTGTAGCGAGGGTCGAAGGCGGAATGGCGGTGCGGGAGTTCACGCTGGCCATCGGGATTGGCGAAGGGCACCACACGGCGGCGCAGAAGACGATGGGAGCGCTGGCGACGCCGTTCGCGGAGCAGCGCAAGCGGTTCATTGAGCAGTGGCAGCGCGCGGCGCATCCCGAGTGGCTGGCGGCCAAGGCGCAGGACGGCGGCAAGCTGATGCGGGCCAGCCACAACGTGCTGCTGGCGCACGAGGACAAGACGTATCTCGGGAGCGTTTGTGGCGTCGGCGTCGATTCCGTGGGGACAGGCGAAGGGCGACGACGACCTGGGCGGCTACCACCTGGTGTGGACGCGCGACATGGTGCAGACGGCGACGGCGCTGCTGGCCTGCGGGCGCGCGGAGACGGCGCGGCGGGCGCTGGTTTACCTGGCGTGCACGCAGCAGCCCGACGGCGGCTTCGCGCAGAACTTCTGGATTGACGGAACGCCGTACTGGAGCGGCATGCAACTGGACGAGGTGGCGTTTCCGCTGATCCTGGCGTGGCGGCTGTGGAAGGCCGGCGGGCTGGGCGAGCTGGAGATCTTTCCGTTTGTGGAGCGGGCGGCGGGGTTCCTGGTGCGGCATGCGCCGATCACCCACCAGGAGCGCTGGGAAGAGAATGCGGGCTATTCGCCGTCGACGCTGGCGGCGGTGATTGGCGGACTGATTTGCGCGGCGGAGATGGCGCGCGCCCACGAGTCAGACGGAGCTGGGCGAGTTTCTCGAGGAGTTTGCCGACTGGATCGAGGGGCATCTCGAAGACTGGACGGTGACCAACAACGGCGTGCTGCATCCGGAGGTCAAGCGGCACTACATGCGCATTCGGCCGCCGGAGTGCGGCGAGGCTTACGCGCACGAGGGCTGCGGGAAGGAGATCGATCCGGCTGTCGAACCGGCCGCCGGGAACGCGGACTGAGTTTGAGGCGCGCGAGATTATCGATGCGGGATTTCTGGAGCTGGTGCGCTACGGCGTGCGGCGGGCCGACGATCCGCTGATTGTGGACTCGCTGAAGGTGGTGGACGCGGTGCTGAAGCGCGATTTGCCGCAGGGGCCGGGATGGCTGCGCTACAACTGGGACGGCTATGGGCAGCGGCCGGATGGCGGGCCGTATGAGGGATGGGGCCAGGGACGCGTGTGGCCGCTGCTGACCGGCGAGCGCGCGCATTATGAGCTGGCGGCAGGCAACGACATTAGCGCCGCTGATCAGGACCTATGAGAAGTTTGCGACCTGCGGGCAGATGCTGCCGGAGCAGGTGTGGGACGAGGCCGACCGGCCGGAGCGCAGCCTGCGGATAGGGCAGCCGGCGGGGTCGGCGGTGCCGCTGGTGTGGGCGCATGCCGAGTATCTGAAGCTGCTGCGCTCGGCCGTGGACGGCAAGGTCTTTGACCGCATCGATCCGGTCTATGAGCGCTACTGCGAGCCGGAGGGGCGCAAGCGGATGCAGGCGCGGCGTGGAGATCTACAGCCGGCGGCGGCCGATCCAGCGGATGGACGCGGGCAGCACGCTGCGGATTCTGGACGAGAAGCGCTTTGAAGTGGTGTGGACCGACGACGGCTGGCAGACGAAGCACATCGACGGCGAGCCGCGGCCTGGGCAGCGCCGGATTCAGCGCGGACATTGCGCCCGCGGCCGGCAGCAGCGAAGCTGGAATGGACGCTGCACTGGCCGGAACAGGACGCCTGGCTTGGATACAATGTGAAGGTCAAGTTGAAGCGTTAGTGCATCGTTGCGGCGACTCGATTTAGGCAGGATCGCAGGGGCTAAAGCGAGTTCTTCAGGACGGAGGTGGTTCAGTTCAGAAGGCGAATCGTTCAGAGTCATTAAGCGATCGACAGGCGCAATCGCACTTCAACGAAAGGAATTTTAACAAATCTATGACTTCCAGCATTGCGTCACTCTCACTCGACCAACTTTCCATCGACACGCTTGCGCCTGCTCGCCGTGGACGCGGTGGAAAAGGCCAATAGCGGCCATCCCGGCGCGCCGCTGGGCTGCGCGCCCATCGCCTACCTGCTGTTTCACAAGCTGATGAAGCACAATCCGGCGCACTCGAAGTGGGCCGACCGCGACCGGTTTGTGCTGTCGAACGGCCACGCTTCGGCGCTGCTCTACGGCACGCTGTTTCTTTCCGGCTACAAGGTGACGCTGGACGATCTGAAGAGCTTTCGGCAGTGGGGATCGAAGACGCCGGGGCATCCGGAGTACGGATGGACCGACGGCGTGGAAGTGACGACCGGGCCGCTGGGGCAGGGATTCGGGATGGCGGTGGGCATGGCCATGGCGGAGAAGCATCTGGCGGCGATCTACAACCGGCCCGGCTTCGAGGTGGTGGACCACCACACCTATGCGCTGTGCGGCGACGGCGACCTGATGGAAGGCGTTTCGCACGAGGCGGCTTCGCTGGCCGGAACGCTGGGGCTGGGCAAGCTGATCGTGCTCTACGACGACAACCTGATCTCGCTCGACGGGCCCACCGAGCTGGAGCTTTACCGAAGAATGTGCTGGAGCGCTTCGAGGCCTACCACTGGCACGTGCAGCGGGTGACAGACGGCAACGACCTGGAGGCGATTGAAGCGGCGATTGAGGCGGCGAAGGCCGAGACCGGCAAGCCCTCGCTGATCGCGGTGCGCACGGTGATCGGCTACGGCAGCCCGAAGGCGGGCACCAACAAGGTGCACGGCGAAGCGCTGGGCGCGGCGGACACGGCGGCGACCAAGAAGTTCTTCGGATTCCCCGAGGACCAGAGCTTTTATGTGCCGGAAGATGCGCTGGCCAACTGGCGCAAGGCCGTGGAGCGCGGCGCGGAGCTGGAGGCGGAGTGGAAGAAGCTCTTCGCGGGATACAAGGCGGCGTTTCCTGAGCTGGCGGCGGAGTTTGAGCGCACGCAGGCGGGCAAGCTGAAGGCGGGCTGGGAGAAGGCGATTCCCAGCTTCGCCACGGAAAAGCCGATGGCCACGCGCAACGCGGGGCAGACGGTGATGAACGCGATTGCCGAAGCTGTGCCGGAGCTGTTTGGCGGGGCGGCGGACCTGACCGCTTCGACGAAGACGATCTTCAAGCCGAGCGCGCACTTTCGCCGACGATCCGGCCGGGCGCAACGTGTTCTTTGGCGTGCGCGAGTTTGGCATGTGCGCGGCGGTGAACGGAATGGCGGCGCACGGCGGGCTGATTCCCTTCGGCTCGACCTTCTTTGTGTTTTCCGACTACGCCAAGCCGGCGCTGCGGATTGCGGCGCTCATGGAGGCTCCATCGCTGTTCGTCTTTACGCACGACTCGATCGGCGTGGGCGAGGACGGGCCGACGCACGAGCCGATCGAGCACCTGATGGCGCTGCGCGCGGTGCCGCACATGACGGATTTCCGGCCGGCGGACGCGAACGAGACGGCGGCGGCTGGCGGCTGGCGCTGGAGCGCAAGGGGCCGTGCTTCTTTGCGCTCACGCGGCAGGATCTGCCGGTGATCGATGCGGCGAAGCACGATGTGTACGCCGGCGTGAGCAAGGGCGCGTACGTGCTGGAAGACGCGGCGAATCCGCAGGTGATTCTGATCGGCACCGGCTCGGAGGTTTGGCTGGCGCTGGGCGCGGCCAAGCTGCTCGCGGCCGAGGGAATCGCGGCGCGCGTGGTCAGCTTTCCGAGCTGGAAGATCTTCGAGGAGCAATCGGCCGAGTACAAGGCCAGCGTGCTGCCGGCGGGCGTGCCCAAGCTGGCGGTCGAAGCGGGCGCGACGCTGGGCTGGTGGAAGTATGTGGGCCCGGACGGCGACGTGATTGGGCTGGACCGCTTTGGCGCCTCGGCGCCGGGGCCGATGGTGATGGAGGAACTTGGATTCACGCGCGGAGAATGTGGCGGCGAGGGCGAAGAAGCTTGTTGAAGCGGAGCTAGCGGTGCTAGCGATGCTCAGGCTGCATCTGAATAGCTGGCATTGCATCCCATCTAGCTCCGCTAACACGCGCGAAGCGCGGCTAACACCGCTAACTCCGCTGACCACTGCAGAAAGGATCGCAGTGAAGCTCGTCATCAGTTCCGATCATGCGGGATTTGCTCTGAAGGAAGAAGTGCGCGCCTATCTGGCCGCGGCCGGCCACGAGGTGGTCGACCTGGGCGCGTTCAAGTGCGAGCCCGAGGACGACTATCCCGACTTTGCCGAGAAGGTGGGCGAGGCGATCAAGCCGGGCGTTGCGCCGCGCGGAATTCTCATCTGCGGCTCGGGCGTGGGCGTGTGCGTGGCGGCCAACAAGATTCCCGGAATTCGCGCCGGGATTTGCCACGACACCTATTCGGCGCACCAGGGCGTGGAGCACGACGATATGAATGTGCTGGTGCTGGGCGCGCGCATTATCGGCTCGGCGCTGGCCTTTGAGTTGGTGCACGCGTTCATCGGGGCCAAGTTCCAGGCTCAGGAAGCGCGTTTTGAGCGGCGGTTCAAGAAGGTGCTGGCCATCGAGGCCAAGTACATGCGCTGAAGTGGTTTTAAAGTGAGTGCGGCCGAAGCACGCTTATCCCTGCTGTCATCCTGAGCGACCGAAGTCCGCCGCGGCGGACTCCGCTCAGGATGACAGTGCACTCAGGAAAGAGACGCCGATGTTCCCCTTCGACGTGATCCTGTTCGATGTGGGCGGAGTCCTGCTGACCAATGGCTGGGACCACCGCGAGCGCGCGGCGGCGGTCAAGAATTTTCAGTTGGACGCAGCGGAGTTCGAGGCCCGGCACGCCGAGGTTTTCGAAGCCTGGGAGCGGGGAGAGATCTCAGGCAAGGCTATCTGGATGCAGTCGTCTTCTATGAGCCGCGCAACTTTCCGCGCGACGAGTTCTTCGCGTTCATGCTGGCGCAGTCGCAACTGCTGCCGGACGGGGCGCTGGGAATCCTTGAGGAGCTTTCGGCATCGAATCAGTATCTGCTGGGCGCGCTGAACAACGAGGCGCGCGAGACGAACGAATACCGCTTCAGCCGCTTCGGTCTGCGCCGGTATTTCAAGGTGGCGTTCAGTTCGTGCTACGTGGGCCTGCGCAAGCCGGAGCCGGCGATGTACCGGCGGGCGCTGGATATTCTGGGCTGCCCGCCGCAGCGGATTCTGTTTATCGACGACCGGGAAGAGAATGTGGCGGGCGCGGTGGCAGCGGGGATCAAGGCCATCCGGTTTACGGGCGCAGAGGCGCTGCGGGCAGGAGTTGGTAAAGACCTGGGAGTGTTGTAAGACAGAGAGCAGAGAGCAGAGACAGAGATCAGAGAACAGAGACCAGAGACCAGAGAACAGAGCAACACGAGCTCAGAGAACAGAGACTCAGAGATCAGCTGCACCTGTTCTCTTTGATTTGAGTCTAATCGGCAGAGGGGATTTGAGAACCTCATGCAGTATTTCGCGTTTTCTCCCGCTTGCGGGATTTTTTGCCTTGATTGCGATGGTTTTGCCGCCGGCTGCGCATGCGCAGTCCGGCAGCTTTGAGATCGCGCAGAACGGCCAAGCGGTGGGCACGGCGAGTTTCCAATTCACGGCGACGCCAGAGGCTACGACTCGACTTCGCTGGTGAAGGTCGACCATCGCAGGGCCTGGACTACGCGCTTTCGAAGACCGAGAGTCTCTCGCGGCCAACCAACTCAAACACGTGCTATTGAGCGCCACCGTGAACGGCGAGGCAGTGAACGTGGTGGCGGCGCCCGATTCGGCCCAGTTTCTGCTGAATATCTCAGCCAACGGAAAGAGCTCGACGACCCGGCTGGCCGCGCACCCCGGCGCAGTGTTCCTGCCGGACTTCGATCCCGGCGCGCTGGAGACGCTTCTGGCGCTTGCGGTGACCCAGAACAACCGCGATCTCTGGGCCATTCTGCCGAAGGACGCGGGCTCCATTGAGCCGGTGCAACTGGCCACCTATCCCGATCAGGCAGGGAACGCTCGACGGCAAGCCCATCACGGTTCACCACCTGGTGGCCACGATCGCCGGGGCCAAGCACCGAGCTGTTTTCCGGGCCGGAGAATCAACTGCTGCAGGCGGAGTTGCCGCAGCCGGGTTTTGCGCTGATTCGCAAGGGCTTTGTGCTGAAGCCCCCGGCCAAGCCGATCGTTCCGCCTGAGGGCGTCGACGGCCGCGCCGCAGCCGCAGAGCATAGGCCAACTTCCGGCGCCGAACAACCAAAGACGCATCGGAATCGTCCAATTATCAGACAAATCCGCATCCGCGAAGGCACTCGGAGAGAGGGCGGATCGACGTAGACTGGAGAAGCTCTCGATTGTCCGCACTCTCCCCCATGTGCCGGACCGCAGTTCTCGGGGTTGCGCTGGCGGCTCTCGCAACAGCCGGCGCCTGCGCCATGCAGGTTTCCCGGCCGGCGAAGACGCACCGGAGAACCGCGGCAACGGCGGGTCTGCACACAGCTCGTCGTATGGCGCCTCGCGCGCGCCACGCATCGCGCAGCGCCCATCCCTGGCCATAGCCGCGCGGAAAGAAAACCCACTCCCGAAGAGGTGGGATTTCGAGCGGGCCTCGCCATCCGGCGCCAGCTTGCGGAGGGAAGGCCGCGCGGCGCAGTGCGGTGCTTCGCGTGGGGCGTTCGCGCGTAACGCCATCGCCGCGCGTGCAGCCTGAGCCGGCGCAACAGCCGGACGCAGACGACAGCTCAGAGGAAACAGCGGTTGCAGATCGCACCGGCGCTGCCCGAACCTGCGCCGGAGAGCGATGGGTACGCAGCGCCGACGGAACGCGGCGAAGACGCCGAGAGCGAACGCGCGTCCGCCTGCCGAGCCGGCAGTTTCGGCGACGGGATGCGAGCGCAGGTGCGGAGACTGAGGAGGCCTCGCTGCGCATTCCGAGGGGCGGGATGCCGCCGCCGCTGCGCGGGTCGCTGGCGTCGCTGGAGCGGCAAAACATGCGGCTGGATGCGGAGGGGCTGGAGCGGATCGAGGACGAAGCCGACCTGGCGGCGCGCATTGCGCACGGGCTGCTGGTGCCGGTTGCCGGTATCGAGCGCGCTGACGGTGAATGCGGATCTCGACGCGAACCACCGCTATTGCAGGCCGTGGACGGCGCGGTTCCTGGCCGATCTGGCGCGAGGCGCATGAGGCGGCGTTTCATCGGCCGCTCGAAGTGAGCTCGGCGGTGCGGACGGTGGAATACCAGAAGCGGCTGATGGAGATCAACGGCAATGCGGCCCCGGCCGAAGGCGACATCGTGAGCCCGCATCTGACCGGCGCGACAATCGATATTGCCAAAGAGGGCATGAGCCGAGAGGAGATTGCCTGGATGCGGCGGCGGCTGCTGGCGCTCGAAGAGGCGGGCAAAATCGACGTGGAAGAAGAGTTCAAGCAGGCGTGTTTCCATATCACGGTGTACAAGAACTATGCGCCGCAGCGAAGCCGGCCCGGCGCAGGAAAAGGCCGGCAAGGCAATCACACCCGGCCGCCGACAGCCGGCCGTGGCCGCAGGGCGTAGACCCGCGATCCGGCGATCGAATCGCCGCAGCAGGAAATCATTCGATCGGATGCCAGTCGGAGTACAATCGCGGGCAAGCGCACGTTGCCCGATGCGGACGAAAAAGAGTCATTGGCTCATTGCCGAGAGCAGCGGCACGAGAGGTTGTGCAGAATGGCGCGGCTCGCGGAAACGCGGATTCTCGAAAGGCGAAATCATGAGCGATATGGGAGTTCAACCGGCGGCAGTGCCAATTTCTCAGGGCCCCGGATTTCCGCAGTGGCAGCGCGTGGCGAACACGTTCACTCGCGCCGTCGAAGACCTTTGAAGACATCAAGCGCGGCAACAAGAGCTGGTGGCTGCCGCTGATCATTGGCGCACTTTTTACGTACATCTTGTTCGGCGCCATTGTCCAGAAGATCGGCATGCAGCAGGTGGTGGACAATCAGATTCGGATGAATGCGCAAAGCGCAGGAGCGGATGGCGCAGGCCACGCCTGAGCAGCGCGAGATGGGCAACAAGATCGTCGGTCGGATTCACCGAGGGCGCATTTCTTGCCGGGCCGGTCATTGGCCTGGTCGTGTGCCGTGGTGGTCGCTGCGGTGCTGCTGGGCACCATCAATTTTGGATTTGGCGGCAAGGCAAAGTTCGGAGATATTTTTGCCGTCATCTACTATGCGTGGCTGCCGGAGATCTTCAAAGCGATGCTGGGGACGACTGTGATTTACGCGGGATGGCGCCGGAGTCGTTCAACATCAAAAACTTTGCGCCGACGAATCTGGGCGCATTTCTAGATCCCGTGGAGACGAACAAGGCGCTGTACACGCTGGCGACCTGGCTGGATGTTGTGACGATCTGGACGCTGGTGCTGCTGAGTATCGGCATTGCCATCGTGGCGGGAGTCAAGCGCAGCTCGGGCTACATTGCGGTGTTTGGCTGGTGGGTGCTGTTCGTGCTGATCAGCGTGGGCTGGGCCGCGGTGATGGGATGAGCCCGGGCTGCGCGGCGAGGGTCAAGCGGTGCGGATTCCGGCGCGAACCCGCGCTGCTACAATCGAGTAGGCTGCGATCCGGCAAATTGCACGCGCGAGCGATAGAGCGAGCCGGGCAACTGCGCCGCGAGCCAGGCGATGCACGAAGCCGCAAGCGATGACCCTCCGCCTTTTCAATACCCTCACGGGACAACTGGATCCGCTCGCCGCCTGCCGACGGCAAGGCGCTGCGCATGTATGCCTGCGGGCCGACGGTCTACGACTACGGCCACATCGGCAACTTCCGCACATTTTTGCAGATCGACGTTCTGCGCCGCTTTCTGCGGCTGACCGGAACGCCGGTGCGCCACGTGATGAACATTACCGACGTGGACGACAAGATCATCCGCAACGCGGCGGAGGCGGGCATTCCCATCGGCGAGTACACGGCGCGCTATGTGGAGGCGTTTTTCGAGGATCTGGAGGCGCTGCGCATCGAGCGGCCGGAGCAGATTGCGCGCGCCACGGAGCACATTCCGCAGATGGTGGAGCTGGTGGAGAAGCTGGCGGCGGCGGGAGCGGCGTACAAGACCGAGGACGGCTCGTGGTACTTCCGGCTGGCGGCGTTTCCCGAGTACGGCAAGCTGAGCAAGAAAGATTTGAGCGGCATGGAAGACGGCGCGCGCGTGGATGTGGACGAGTACGAGAAGGACTCGGCGCGCGACTTTGCGCTGTGGAAGGCGGCCAAGCCCGGCGAGACCTCGTGGGAGACGGCGATCGGGCGCGGCCGGCCGGGCTGGCACATCGAGTGCTCGGCCATGGCGATGGAGTACCTGGGCGAGAGCTTCGACCTGCACGCCGGCGGCGAAGACCTGATGTTTCCGCACCACGAAAACGAGATTGCGCAGAGCGAGACCGCGACGCACAAGCAGTTTGCGCGGCACTGGATGCACGTGCGCTTCCTGCTGGTGGACGGGCGCAAGATGTCGAAGAGCGAGGGCAACTTCTATACCCTGCGCGACCTGCTGCTGAAGGGCTACAAGGCTTCGGCCATCCGGCTGGCGCTGATCTCGGTGCCCTACCGGCATCAGTTCAACTTCACCTTCGATGGGCTTGACGGAGGCCACCAACGCGATCGACCGGCTGCGGACGTTTCATGCAGCGGCTGACTGCGGGAAACTTTGCGCCGGGCGAGAATCCGGCAATGCAGGAGGCGGCGAAGAAGGCGCAAGCCGAATATCGCGCAGCGCTGGCCAACGATCTGAACACCGCCGAGGCGCGCGCGCCCATCTTCGAGCTGGTCCGCGCCGCGAACACGGCCATCGACCAGGGGCAGTTTTTTGCGGGCGACCGCGATGCGATTCTGCCGGTGCTGAAGGATTTCGACGCGGTCTTCGATGTGATGGAGGACCGCGACGCCGAGCCCACGCGCCGCGCGCTTGAGTGGGCCGAGAAGGCCGGCCGCATGAGCGATGTGGCTCCGGAGCTGCTGGCCGCGCAATCGCTGACCGATGAGGCGATTGAGGCGCTGGTGGCCGAGCGCACGGCGGCCAAGAAGGCGCGCAACTTTGCCCGCGCCGACCAGATTCGCAACGAGCTTGCGGAAAAGGGCGTGGTGATCGAAGACTCGAAGGACGGCGTGCGCTGGAAGCGGAGATAAGCTTCTAGCCTCTAGCTTCTAGCTTTAAGCTTGAAGTTGCTCGAAGTCACTCTTATGGCTTTCGGCCCCAGTGTGATGGATCGGAAGTTCATGGCACACTTCGACGTTCCGAACCGCAGATCCTTCGACTCCGTTCGGCCTAAAAGGCGGCCAAATGTCGCTCAGGATGACAGCGCATTTATGGTGGGAACGTTTGACTCAAGACGTTAGGTCTCTGACCGCGTAAATAAGTACTTTGGGTTCGTGCTATCCCAGGTCTCAAAATCGAGACCTGGGGCACCCAACATTGGCACAAAATCATGCGGTCAGAAACTTAGCAACAGACGGTAGCAGTGCTGGGGTCAAGGGTGTCTAATGGCTATTGCAATGGAAATACTGTATGAGCAAGAGGATGATGGCCGCTGGATTGCGGAGGTCGTCGATCTGCCGGGAGTTCTAGCGTACGGCACCACACGGGAAGATGCGCGTGCGAAGGCCGAGGCTTTGGCCAGGGAAGTTATTGCTGAGCAGGCGGCGAAGAAATAGATCGGAGGGCTAGCCCAATGGAAGGCGACGAAGTAGGGGAACTGAAAGAACACGCGGAACATGGAGCAAGGGAATCGGCGCTGCGGCCTGTCGCATTCACCATGAGCGTGCTGGCGGTGCTGGTGGCTGTGACCACAGTGCTGGGCCATCGCACGCACACTGAAGCAGTGCTCGACCAGAACAAGGCCACCGACCAATGGAATTACTATCAGGCGCACAAGATCCGCGCCAACGAAACCGAACTGGCGGCCGATCTGATGGCCGTGGTCACGCTTGCCGACAAGAATGCCGCGGGCAGGATGGAGCAGGCCTACGCCGATCACGAGAAAAAATGGGCGGACCAGCTGAAAGAGGAGCAGGAAAAGGCTGAGGCGCAGGAAACCAAGGTGGAGCAGGCAGAGGCGCGCGCCGACCGCTTCGACCTGGCCGAGGCGCTGCTGGAGATCGGCCTGGTGATCACGTCGGTCACGCTGCTTACGCGCAGCCGCATCTACTGGTATCTGGGCCTTGTCTTCTCTGCGCTTGGTGTCGCGTCGGTGGTTTCGGCGTTCTTTCTCAGATAGCGCTTTGCGCCTTGCGAAAATCCTCCCCGGCGCCGTTTGCGTGAGGAAGACGGGACTCGACCGCAGCAGTTTCTTCATAGGGGCGCTGATTTTGCTTTAGCGGTTCAGGGTTGCCTGGGAGTATTCTTGGCCAGCGTCCAAATCCACAATCGGACCCCTGTATCAGGCGTGGGAGGAGACCAATGAAACAGTGGATCATTCCCGGGTTCATGGCAATTGTGTTGTGCGGCGGGGCATCCGCGGGCGGGCCCACACTCTCAGATCACGACAAGCAGGTCCTCCAGAGCGTAGGGATTGCCCCCGACGACAAGATGGTCACGGACCTCAACGCGGGTGAGCAGACACAGTTACGGACCATCCTGGATCAACAGCCTGCGGCGGAAGTGAAGGACTTTCTTGTGACGCGGTATTTCAATCGGATGCTAGGTGACCCCAAACAAAATGATATTGGGAAATTGTTCACCACGGACGAAATCGCATCCATCAAGCTCAATTTCGATTGGAAATACTGCTACGACATGCGGGAACAGTTGCAGGCCATGAATTTTTTCACCTACATGGGAACTGTTGTCAACGGCTGGGCGCCGGTGAGAGGCGCAATGCCTCCGCAGTGATAGCATTTTGCAACTGTCCCTGGAAACGGCGAGCCTCGTTGGGACCGTTCGGCGTACCCAAAAAGGGCGACGCCTGCATTCAGTTCGCGTTCACGGCCAAAGGGGCATGCTATAGATGGAAGACCTTTTCAGCATTGGTTTGGAAAAACATCTTCTTCTCGATGTCAGTCATGGGCAGGCCATCGCTGAGAATCACTTCCCCGGGTTCGAATTGATAGGGATAGTCCATCGCATAGAGCAGACGATCTGCCCCCATGACTGAGCGGACGAACATGATGGGCAACTCGCTGGCCATTCCGCTGGTTGTTACATAGAAATTCTGTTTGAAGTAGTCGCTTGGCTTCAGTTTGATCGGCTGCATGCACTCGTACCGCTTGGAATTCACTGCGCCGCGATGCATGTAATCGACCCTGGACAGCCAGAATGGAATTGCCTCGCCCAGGTGCCCCACGACGATCTGCAGTTTCGGAAAGCGGTCGAAGACGCCGCTGGTGATAATGCGCAGAATGTGCATGCCCGTCTCAACCGCGAAGCCATAGATGGCGCCGTCGAGTCCGCATTCGAGCAAGGGGGCGATCATCGCCGCGGACGGCGTGCTGGGATGCAGGTAGATGGGGACATCGAGCGCCTCGGCCGCTTCAAAGATGGGCCAAAACTTTTTGTTATCGAGATATTCGCCTCGCGTGTGGGAGTTGACGATCGCTCCCTTCAAGCCGAGTTGCCTCACGCCGCGTTCCAGTTCTTTGACAGCGGCGGCGGGATCTTGCGGCGCGATTGCGGCTAACCCCGTGAATCGGCCGGGGTGGCGGGCAATGGCTTCGGCCAGCTGATCGTTTGTTGATATGGCGAGAGCCCTGGCCGTATCGGCATCGAATATCTGCACGCCCGGCGAGGTCAAGGCGAGAACTTGCCGATCGATGCCGGTGGCATTCATATCGGCAATGCGCCGCTCGTCCAAATCGATAAGGCGATTGCGCACCTGCGTGGGGCGATCGCTTTCGTTCAGCAGGTAATGGCCAATCATGCTGTCGAAGCCGGGATCGTTCGACTTGCCGCTGGCCAGCAGTTTGCGGTACTCGCTCAAGAGATCCGGGGTTGCGAAAGCCTCCTCGGTGGCGATGCGTTTGTACAGGGGTGACGGTGCAATGCTCATGAAATAACTCCTAGAACCGGTCTCATAAACCGACTTTTTCAAATCGCCAGCCTTGTGGGACCCGCCTTGTTGTTGGGCCCCTACTTGCGCGGCGCTGCACATTGCCATTTATGAGACCGGTTGTACGCTTCCTGGCCGTGCGGGTCGAGTGACAAAGAATCCAGTTCGTCTCCGCTGGCATTCCTGGCGCGCGCCTTCCATAGAAGGCTGATGGCCAGGATCAGAATAGCCGAACAGACGTGGCGGCCGTCCGGCTTCGGCCTTTCTCTCAAGCAGCGCCGCTCAATTTGGAAAATATCTTGTAGCGTGCGCTGGCCCTGCGGTAGACTGACGGCCAAGTGAAAGGCGGTCCGATGAGAAATCTTCTTGCCGCTGCGATGTTTGTTTTTGCGTGCGCGCCGCTTCTCGCGCAAGCGCCTGCGGCCACGCCCACGCCGGCCCCCGCTCCCGCTGCTGTGCCTGCGAAGACCCCAGCCGGCCCTCCACAAACCAACAATAGCGACATCGGCTTCAGTTACAGCCTGCCCGCCGATTGGGAGACTGTGCCCGAGCCCCCGCCTCCAGCGCTGTTGCCGGATGAGATCGCGAACCCCAAGCTCGCGATCCAAAAGAAGGGCGACGCCTGCATTCAGGTTGCGTTCACAGCCAAACACGGCACGCCGGCCTCAGTCGTTGTTGTGGTGGCGCTGCCTTTTGCGTGCTACGGGCAAACCATGATAGCGAGCGATCTGCCGGGATTCGGTTCAGGCGCCGCGGAGGAGCTCAAGGAGACCTTCCAAGTTGCCAGTCCCGTCCAGGGCAAATACTCGCTGGGGAGTCACAGTGTATGGATCGAACGCGCCAGGGGAACTCCCAAAGGCCACGCGGAGAGTCAATACACATTTGAGATGGTCTGCACCGTGCTCGAGAAGGGCGCTGCGTGCTGGATGGCGATGGCTGCCGACGATGCCAGCTTGCAGGCGTTCGAGCAGGGCAATGTTTCGCTCGACGGCGAGCCCCCTACCGCGCTGGTTCCCGCAAGTGCTTTACCGAACAAGCCATCGTAAGCCGGCAGACAGGGGAGAGGTTTTATTCCGGCGGCATCTGCTCCAGCTGCTCCACAGGCAGCTCTCTGCTCCTGGCTTCGACCCGCGATGTGGTCAACAGAAAAACTGCAAGCACAATGGCAGCCATGCCTGCGAACTCCTCCGCCTGCGGCCGTTCGTGAAGCAGCAGAATGCCCAACAGCACTGCGATGATCGGATTCACGTATGCATACGACGCGACCTTGCCCACCGGCACATGTTCCAGCAGATAGACGTATGCGCTGTAGCCCAGCAGCGAGCCACCGGTAATGAGATAAGCCTGAGCGCCAATCGCGGCGGCATTCAGATGGAACCGCGGCCATTGGCCCAGCGCTGTACCGAGAACAGTACTGAAGGCGCCGGCCGCCAGCATCTGCCAGGCCGCGGCCACAAAGCTGTTCACGTTGAGCCGCGCACGGCGCGATACGATGCTGCCCACGCTCCAGCAAAGGGCTCCGGCAAGCAGGGCGGCCACGGCCCACAAGCGCATGCGATCGCCCTCGAGGCCGTTGCGCAGGGAGGGCCACAAAAGAGCGGCCAATCCCGCAAAGCCGAGCGCCATGCCCAGCCATCCACGCCGCGGCAACGGTTCGCCGCCTGGCAAAAACATCTCCAGCAGCGCCACGTAAAGCGGAACCACGCCCAGCACCAGCGAGGCCAGGCCGCTGGGCACGGTTTCCTCGGCGTACACGAGTCCCAGGTTTCCTCCGCCCAGGATCAACAACCCCATCAGGCATAGCAGCAGCATGGTTTTGGGCGGCCACGCCAGGCGCAGCTTGCGCAAGCGGCACCAACCCAGCAGAATTGCCCCGGCGATGAGGAACCGTGTTCCGGCCAGCAGCAGAGCGGGCATCTGGGCCGCCCCCACGCGAATCGCGGTATACGTCGAGCCCCAGAAAAAATAGACACTGGCAAATGCCAGCACAATCGTGGCGGGGGTTGCAGGCCGATGTTTTTCAGCGCCGGAATGGAGCGAATCGCAGGGCATGGAACAATTCCATCGTAGCCCCACCAACGGCCGGCCGTGGCACCGCCAATGCGCTGCGTGGTATCCTCACGTTCAAGGCGATTCCAGAGTAAGCGTGCACTCTTAGGGATTCTGCTCAGTCGCCGGCTCCCTGGTGGCCGCGTCGACTTAAGAGTTGCGGCGTCGGGGCAAAGCAACTCTGGAATCGCGATCGCGGGGATTTCATGCATACGCGCGCCACTCAGGATTCGCTGCTCGCACCGGCCAAAAGGCGCTGGTCGCGTTGGCGCGCGCAACGTATCTGCCCGCGCAAGCACCTGCGCGTGCTGCCCACCCGCACTCGACCTAGCCTCTTCGGCGGCGACTAGCATCAGGACCGCCGAAGATCCTCGCCTTTTATGGACCCGCATACGTCCGCAGAACTGAACGATCCCACGGGCTGGGATCCGTGGCTGTGCCGCATCCGCCCACCGATAAACGGGCCGATTCCGGGCCAGGCCACGGCAACCGATTCCGGCCAATCTGCCGAGGAGAATTTTCGATGACCAAGCAAGAGCTGCACGCCAAGTACGGACCGAAACTCGTTTGTGAACTGCCAGGGCCAAAGGCACGGGCCGCGGTCGAGGCCGACCACCGGCTGATTTCGCCCAGCTATACGCGATCTTATCCGTTAGTTGCGAAGCGCGGGCGCGGCGTCCGCATCGAAGACGCGGACGGCAACGAATTTCTCGACTTCGCCGCGGGCATTGCCGTGGTTTCTACCGGCCATTGCCATCCCGAGGTGGTCGCCGCCATTCAGAAGCAGACCGCGGAGCTGATCCACATTTCGTGCACGGATTTTTATTACGAGGGATTGACGATTTTGGCGGAGCGGCTGTCGGCAGTAGCGCCTATGCCGGGCCCGCACCGGTTTTTCTACGGCAACTCCGGCACGGAAGCGATCGAGTGCGCGCTGAAGGTGGCCCGCTACCACACCGGGCGCCAGCAGGTGATCTCGTTCTTCGGCGCATTCCACGGCCGCACCATGGGCGCGCTGTCGCTCACCGCATCAAAGCCGCAGCAGAAGCGCCGCTTCGCTCCGCTGGTTCCGGGCGTGACGCACGTGCCGTATCCCTACGTCTATCGCGGATGCACGGGCGGACCGCAGGACGAGGAGGCGTTCAGCCTGGGCTGCGCGCGCTATATCGAGGAGAAGCTTTTCAAGACCATCCTTCCTCCCGAAGAGGTGGCCGCGATATTCGTCGAGCCGATTCAGGGCGAAGGCGGATATGTGCCAGCGCCGGCGAATTTTCTGCGCGAGCTGCGCGACCTCTGCGACCGGCACGGTATTTTGTTGGTGGCGGACGAGGTTCAAAGCGGATGCGGAAGGACCGGCAAGTGGTGGGCCATCGAGGATTCTGGCGTTCAGCCGGACATCGTCTGCATGGCGAAGGGCATCGCCAGCGGCATGCCGCTCGGCATTTGCATGACACGAGCGGAGATCATGGACTGGGCGCCCGGCTCTCACGCATCGACCTTCGGCGGGAATCCTGTTTCGATTGCGGCCGCGCTGGCGACCATGGACATTATCGAACGCGAGGGACTCGCGAATGCAGCCCGCGTGGGCGAGTTCATGCTGGAGCGAGTGCGGGGCTGGAAGCAAAGCCATGCATCGGTGGGCGATGTACGCGGGCGCGGCCTGATGATCGGCATCGAAATCGTGAAGGACAAGGCCACGCGCGAGCCGGCCGCGGCGCTGAGAAACCGTGTCGAAACGCTGGCCTTTGAGCGCGGCCTGATCATACTCGGTTGCGGCGAAACTTCGCTGCGGCTTTCGCCTCCGCTGATCGTCAGCAAGGAAGAAGCTAGCGTGGCGCTCGACATCCTGGAAGAGTCGCTGGCGATCGCGGAGAAGGAGTGCGAACAGATCGCGGTCGCTGCGGCAACGGTCTAATAGCAGACGGTTTCACGCTAATGTAGATACAGATGGGCCGCAGGGATCTGTGAATCCCTGCGGCCCGCTTGTTTTCTTGAAATGCGGCCAACTTACTCGGCGAGGCGCATGTTGGCGATCTCAGAGGTGCGGTGCGCGGCCCGCTCCAGATTGTGCGCCATCTCATTCGTGGCCAGGCGCTGTTCCTCCGCCGCGGCGGCCATCTGATGCGAAAGCCCCGACAGATCCTCGGTCTGTGCGGCAATGCTGTCGATGGCGGCGATGGCGGAGGAAACATCCGCGCCGATCGCGGTTACCTTGTTTTGAATCTCCGACGTTGCCGCTGCCGTTTGCTCGGCGAGCTTGCGCACCTCGCTGGCCACGACGGCAAAACCCTTGCCGTGCGCGCCCGCCCGCGCGGCCTCAATGTTGGCATTCAACGCCAGCACGCTGGTCTGCGTGGCAATGGAAGCGATCAGGTCCGCCACCTTGGCCACGCCGCTGCTGGACGCGCGCAGGCTTTCGATCGAAGCCTTGCTTTCCGCGCTAGCGGTGCGCGACTTCTCGGCTGCCTGCGCCAGCTCCGCAGCGTTCCTGGCAATCTCCGCGATGCTGGCCTCGATCTGGTGCGTGGCCGAGGCCACCATCTGCAAATTGCCGTTCAAATGCTCGATGTCGCTGCGCTGCGCTTCCTGCGCCTGGCGCAAGGCGTCGATCTTCTGCTGGGTGCTGATGCCCCAAATCACGACTGCGCCGATATATTCGCCGTGCGCGTCGAACATCGGCTCGATCTCCAGGTCGAGCTTAGCGGGCCCGAAATCGATGGTGGCCTTGTGCGGAAGGCGGTGCTGGCCGCCATATTGTTTGGCGCCAAGAATCCTGTCGATTTTTGCCGACGTCCTTATGGAAGATGTGGATCGACTTGCCTATGAGCTGGTCGACAGGCACGGGCAGATACTGCTCCAGAGAGCGCAGTGTCTTGCGCGCGGCCCGGTTCAGGTAACGCAGGATCAAATCGCGGTCGCAGAACATTGCGTTCGCAGGGCAACGCGTCGAGCGCGAACTCGAAGCTGCGGTCGGCCGGCGCGCTGGGGGCAGCCTCAACGGGCGCGAGCATATCGGCTGCAACGGTGGGCGCGGAGACGCTGCGCTGGGCGAACAGGCTCGAGAACACACTATGAGACATGGCGGGACTCCTTATCGGCGTCCTTCCAGTTTCGAGCAAGTTGGGCGCGGCAAACACCTCGATTCGTTCGCGGATACGGATCGCTTCCGGAATTGAATCCGGAGTTCCAATTCGGGAGCGGTCGTATTGGGCGCGACGGACCGCGATCAGGCCTGCGGGCCGGGGGCATTTGCGTCCATCGCACATCCGGGCCGACAATGGATGGCGATGAAAAAGGCGGCCCGGATACGTGTTGGATGGGTGGAACGGACGCTGGCCGGCCTGGATTGGCTCGCCGCGCGCCGCGGCCGGGCGCCGGCCTTGCCTGACCATTTGCTCACCGGCCTCGAGGGCGAGGAAGCCGCTTGCTCTTACCTGCGCCGCAAGGGCTACACAGTGGTAGCGCGGCGGTGGTCCGCAGGCAATCTGCCCGGCGATCTGGACCTCATCGCATGGCAGGGGCCGATGCTCTGCTTCTTCGAGGTCAAGGCGCGCACCGCGCGGGATATAACGCCGGCTGAAAATGCCGTCGATGCCCACAAGCGCAACACTCTACGCCGTCTGGCCCGCCAGTACGTACGCCAATTGACCGGCGACACAACCCCGCAGGCGCGCTTCGACGTCATCAGTGTGTATCTTGTGCCGGGCCAGAATCGCGAATTTACGCACTTTGAGAATGCATTCGGCTGGAACGAGAGGCGGCGGGACGGAGATTGAGCGGCCAGCTTTCCCGCTCGCGCTCCGGCACCTGGGACGAAGGCACTGTATCTCCGGACGATGCGAAAAGTGTATGATGGGCCAATAGATTTCTAGATTCAGTAAGCGTTTTGTACGTACACATGCAAGCCTCGTTACCGGCGATCAGCGCCTTCGCTTTGGAGAGGCGCGTTTATTTGCCGGGCAGGAGCAGGGAACCGGCGGGGACGAGAGCCGGCCTGGTGCGGTTGTTCAAGCATCAGCCATCGAGCAGCAAGAAGGCATGTGCGAAACAGGAGTACCGTCGCCATGACCACGCTTCCCCACTTTTCACTCTGGGTTGTTTTTGCCGGTCTCCGCAACGGCCTTGGGCGATGCAAGGGGAGGGTTGCGGCTGTGCTGCTGCCGATGGCGGTTGCGTGCGCAATCGCTGCCGCGCAGAACACCACCATCAGCGGGACGGTCTACGATCCGCGCGGCGCCAGCGGGCTTCCACTGCCCAACGTTCTCGTATATGCCTCGACAACTGCAGTGGCTGCGCCTAGCCCCGGCGTGCAGTGCCTCACCATCCAGGCGCCGGGCGGCAACAACGTAGTTGCCTACACCTACACCGCCGCCGACGGCACGTTTACGCTGACCGGGATTCCAGAAAACGATTCCTACACTGTCGTCATCCAGGCGGGCAAGTGGCAGCGCCAGTTCAGCGAGGCAGTGGGCGCCGGTCCACTCACAGGGCTTGCGCTGAACATGCCGGCCAATCATACCCAGGGCAACATTCCCATGATCGCCATCGTCACCGGCAGAGTCGACGGCGTAGAGTGCGTGCTGCGCGACATGGGCATTGCCGATACGGAGTTTACCGACGACACCCAAACCACGAACCCCGGCGGCTACATCCATCTATACCAGGGTGACGGAGGTCCCGGCGCCGAAATCAGTTCGTCCACGCCGCTCGAATCCACGCTGACAAGCAATTCAACCTTGATGAGCGGCTACGACATGGTGATGTTTGCCTGCCAGGGGGACCAGTTTTTGCAGGTGAGCGCTCCGCTGAGCAACATTCTGAACTACGCCAATGCCGGCGGACGCCTCTTCACCACCCACTACAGCTATGTGTACATCGATCCGAATCCACCCATGGACGCGCAATTCGCGCCGGTTGCGAATTGGACCACAACCGAAGAGCAAGCAATTCCTGCTGGCGTAGGAACGGTGAGAACAAACTTCAGCGATGGGGCAACGCTTGCGCAATGGCTTGAGAACTCAGGCGCAATCGTCGCGGGCACACCGAACCAGATCGATATGAGCACGCTGCGTACTGACGTGAGCGGAGTTATCGCGCCGACTCAATCCTGGGTGACGCTAAACAACGGCACATACTCCGGCGTAACAGTCAGCGAAAGCCCGGTGATGCAAATGACCTTCAACGCACCGGTAGCGGCGCCGGCGGCCAGCCAGTGCGGACGCGTGATGTACAACGACTATCATGTGATCGACGTAAACGTTTCAGCCGGCACAGTTTTTCCCAGCGAGTGCCCGGCAGAGACCGCGATGAGCGCGCAGGAAAAGATGCTGGAGTATGCCCTCTTCGATCTCTCCACGTTTGTGCAACCCGTCGTGGTGCCCACGCTCAGCGCCACCTTCCATCCCAGTCCGTTGGTTTTGAAGTCGGGCGATGCGGCCGATCAGGTCACGGTGAATGTGACCAACACCAGCGCCACCACCGAGATCGACAGTGCTACAGTTCTCAGTTTCACGCCGCTGCCGCCCCAGGTTACGATGACCGCCATGACGGACGCGACCGGCGGCTGGATCTGCACGGCCAGCACCGCTTCATGCACCCGCATTACCGGCCTGGGCGCAGGCGTTACCGATCCGGTGACGCTGACGCTGAGCGTGGCCGCGTATACTACGCTTCCGAGCTACACGGGCACGCTGACCGCGACGATTTCAAGCGCGACGTTCTCGACCAACCCTTCGTTCACGGATAAAATAATCTACCAGCAAGTTCCGCCCATGACCTGGGCCACGCCGGCGCCGATTGTCTACGGCACGCCGTTGAGCGCGACGCAACTCGATGCCAGTTCGACCGTGGCTGGGAGCTTCAGCTATTCGCCGGCGGCCGGAACGGTGCTGACTGCAGGGCAGCATACGCTGACGGCAACATTCACGCCCAACGATACGGTGGATTACACGACCGGGACAGCGACCGTGACGCTGAGCGTCGTGCCGGCCTCGCCGCCGATTACGCTCACCACCTCGGCCAATCCGGTCTTTATGACGTACCCGGTTTCATTCACCGCCAGCCTTCCCGCGTACGCAAGCTCCGATACGGGTACCGTGACCTTTTACGATGGGACGTCGCAGATCGGCACGGCCAGCATGTCGAGAGGCTCGGCCACACTCACGACATCGGCGCTTCCGGCCGGATCGCAGTCCATCACGGCGGTTTACTCCGGCGATGCCAACTACGGGTCCGGCACCAGCAACGCGGTCGCGGAGAACATCCAGGATTTTACACTCACTTTTTCCGGCGGCGTGAGCTCGGTGAACGTGGCGGCCGGCGGGCAGGCAGTATATACGCTGGTGATTGCGCCGCTGGACGGAGCCACGCTGCCGGCGGGTGTGGGCCTGAGTGCGGCCGGAATTCCACTCGGGGCCACGGTGCAATTCTCTCTGCTCACGGTTAGTGCAAATTCCGCGGCAACGAACGTCGAGCTTGAGCTGAATATGCCGGGCAATGGAGCGAATGAGAAGTTGAACGGGCCGTTCGGTGGAGGGTTGTTCCCTGTGGCGCTGGGATTGGTCCTGTTGCCCTTTTCGCGCAGGATGCGCAAGCTGCGTTCGCGCTTGTCGCGCTTGTCGAGGCTGGCCGTGCTGCTTGCCGCCCTGGCGGCGTTGGCCGCGGGGTTGACGAACTGCGGCAGCAATTTTACTTCGCAATCTTTCTCTTTCACCGTTACTGCGGCCTCGGGGTCTCTCTCGCACTCCGTCACGGCGCAAGTTGTCGTGAAGTAGTCCCCTGTGCAGTTGCGGCAGTACGACGGCGGACGGCCGCGATTGGGGCACAATGCGACCCGCCTGGCTATTTGGAGTGGTACGGGTGAAAACTCGCCGGGAATGAGGCTGTGCGAAAGTTCTTGCATCCCGGCAGAGGCTGCAATATGATTGCAGCCATCCCGCCCCTGGGTGGCCATCTCATTTTGTTGGGTTCAATAATGGAAACCAGACTTTTCGAGCGTCTGTGTGCAACGGGCCGTTCACTGCCTTTGTGGAACAGGTTGCGTCTGCCGATTGCCCTCATTGCCATCGTTGCTTCACTGGGAACGACCGGCTGCGGGCCAAGGCGGGTCCGCGCCGATTACACTCACTATGAGAACAGCTATGCCGTGACCTCCAACCACGAGGAACTGCTGAACCTCGCGCGCCTCGACCAGCACGATCCCACCTATTTCTTCAAGCTCGGCCAAATCTCAAGCAGCTACCGGATGGAAGCTGCGCTGACGGCAACCGGCAACGTTACGCAGGTCAATAACCCGCCGGCCACGGCAATCCCCACCGGCGGCGGCACACCCAACTTCATCTATGAAAACGATCCCTCCTTCACCTTAATCCCAGTGAATGACGAGACCAACGCGAATATCTTGTTGAAACCGGTCGATTCTACGGTGTTTTACAGCCTCTACCTGCAGGGCTGGCGCCTCGACCAACTGATCCGATTGACGGTAAGCCGGATCGAGCTCACGATACCCACTCCAAACGGCTGCAAGGTGGAAGTCCTTCGCAATCAACCTCCGCCAGCACTCGACGCGAAGAGCAACTATGCCGGCGACGGATTCACGATTGCCAGCTATATCACCTTCCTCCGCGTCAGCGCGGTTATCTATGCGCTGCAAAAGGAAGGTCTGCTGCTGTTGCGTGGAACAGGCACGTTCGAGCCTTTGGACCGAGCCTCCTATATCCCGAATAACAAGGTCTCGATCGACAAGTCCGCCGATGACAAGACCAGCGCCGCGCCTCTAGCCAAAGATTTTAACGAGGCCGCGGCCAAAAACAATTCGTGGGAGTTGCAAGGACCAGATAGTAAGACTTACATGGGAGACAGATGGGTTTTAGGCGCGGATACCATCGTGCCACAATTTCAGCTGACCACCCATGGCGTGCAAACCGCTACCGCTGCGCCCTATGCACGGGAAGTGGATAAGGATGGCCATCCCGTTTTTGGTCAAAACGTCAAGACGATCGCGGACAAGCTCGTCGGGGATTTCAAGCAACCCAACAACGGCATGGAGGAACTGCTGGGAGCCACCGGCGAGGAGGGCCCCGATCTTAAGGAGATTCTCGAGATCATTTACAACGGCTTCGCGATCCAGGAGTCGTCGGCGAGTCAGGAATCAGAAAACAAATTGTGCAGCACGGTGACCGGGCGGAACCGCATTGAGGCGCACCTTGTGATGCGCTCACTGATCGGCCTGATGGCAGCGGCTGCGCAGGAGCAGCAGGGTTTCGATGCATTGGAACAGAATGACCCTTCTTACCCGCAGGATTTGGACCTGAAGGATAATTTGAGCAATTTCATCAGCGAGTTCTTCGGCGCCACGCATCTGGCAACCACCGACACCCCGCCGACGGCCGCTGAAGCCATGGCGGAAGGCAGTCTGGTCAAGCCGCAAGCGGGCTTCACCTCTCTTGTCCCTAAGATCGAGCAGCTTCCGATTTTGAAACTGACCGCAAGAGAGGGCGAAGAGCCGCTTTCGTTGAGCAAAGAACTCGAACTCGGCAAACTCGGCCTCAACGTGAAATACCGGGGGCGCGACTACTACATCGCCGATTCAGAGTCGAGCGGGGAAAAGGGATTTCCGTTCGTTTCGGACAATCAGTACTGGAATCGCGACATGTTCCGCCTCATTAACGAACTCTCATCGCAGGTAAGCGTGGATATCTCCAAGTTCCCGCTGCCGGAAGTTCTGCAACTGCGCACTGAGTAAGAATCTGTCATGAACTTACTTTCAGGCGCGAAGGTTTCATAACCGGCTCTATAGCGGTTCTCCAATTGGTCGAGAGCAAACAGCCGCAATCCTTGAGTGGCGTTTTCCTTGAGAAAAGGCCACATTGCAGGCCACTTTAGGCGCCACGTGAATTGGAGAACCGCCTAAGCTGCGGGGGTATTATCGAGTTCTATGCCCTCTGGTCCTGGCCGAACCAACTCGATCCGTCTTCCGGCGGTGCTGGCCATCGGCTTCAGCGGCCACAGAAGCCTCAAGGACGAGCACAAACTCAGGCAGCAGATCCGCGATTTTCTGCGCGAGCAGAAGAGCGCATTCGAGGGGATTGTCTACGGCGTGTCTTCGGCCGCGGCTGGCGGTGACCAACTGTTTGCAGAGAGCTGCCTGGAGCTGGAGATCCCCTTGCGCGTGCTCCTGCCCAGGCCCGCGGAAGGGTTCCGGGAGGACTTCGACGAGGCCGCATGGCGGCGCACCGAGCGAATCCTGAAGGATGCCGTATCGGTCGAGGTGATCGGCGGAAATCAGAGCAGGAAGGAACAATTCTACGACTGCGGGATTCAAACGGTTGCGCAGAGCCAGCTTTTGATGGCGCTGTGGGACGGACAGCCCTCGCGCGGCGCCGGTGGAACGCAGGAGATTGTTACCTATGCCGAGAAGATTGGCCATCCCGTGGCCTGGATTCATAGCGGGACCGGCGAACTCAGGATGCTGAACGGCGATGCCGTCGAGCAGATCGAGAGCCACTCCGAGCTGGATTTTCTGAATCGGTTGCCGGACGCCGGCGTGGAGCTTGAGGGCGATTCGTTGCGAGACCTGGCGGGGGCCTGGTTACAAAAGGTGGATGAGAATGCGAACCGGTTTGCGCCCCAGGCACGGCGCGTGGCTTCGATTCCCATTGTTTATACCGCGACCGCGGCGGTGATGAGCGGAGTGGCGCCGGAAATCCCAGGCGCAGCTCCGTGGCTTGCACTTAGCGCCGTGTTGGGAATTGTAGCCATTGTGCTTCCGGCGGTTCTCCGGCTGCACGCACGGCAATCGCTTTGGGCGCGCACGCGCACCGCGGCTGAAATCAGCCGCTCGGTTTTGGCCATGTGGAGCACGCCCGGCCTTTACGAGGTGATCGGCGCGGAGGTCGGGGCCCAGATCTCCGGCATTCTGCGGTCGCTGAACTTCCTCAAGATGAAAGACGGCAGCCGCAGCAGCGCATCTCTCGACGATTTCAAGCGGGAGTATCGCCGCGACCGCGTGGCCCACCAGATCGATTACTTTTCCCGCCAGGCTACGCGCGCAGCGCGGCAGCAGCGCTACTATGGGGCGGCAGGATGGGTATGCGGCGCGCTGGCAAGCCTGATCGCGGCCGGTTATCTGGGTACCCAGATCCATAGGATCGAGATCCTGGAGATTCCACACCAGTGGATTGCGCTGGCTATGTCGGCTCTGTTTGAGATCGCAACCATGGCCGGCGCCTTCGTGGGAATGAAGGACTGCGCGCGCCGCAAGCGGCGTTATAGTGAGTTGAGCGATAGCTTGCGCGGTTGGGACAGGCAGTTGGATGCGCTCCACACATGGACCTCGGTTCTCCAGGTAATGGAAAGAATCGAGAGGGCTCTGCTGGTGGAGTTGTTCGAATGGCGCTCTCTCGTATTGGGCGCGGCGTCGCACCACAGGAAGTAAAACTATGAAACGAATTCTGGCACTGGATGGCGGCGGCATACGAGGCGTGTTCACGCTGGAGATTCTTCTCAAAATCGAAGAGTTGCTGCGCGAGCACTTGAAGCAGCAGGATCCCGCGAAGGCGGAGAAGTTTGTGCTGCGCGACCACTTCGACTTCCTCGCAGGCACCTCCACCGGCGCCATCATTGCGACTTGCCTCTGCTGGGGAATGTCCGTGCAACGGGTCATGGACCTTTACCTCGCAGAGGGCCGGAAGATGTTTGAGAAGGTCTCCTGGCGCACCCCGACCGAAAAGCTTGCCGCGCTCTACGATCCCAAACCCATCTCCGATTTCCTCCAGCGCCTTTTTCTCGAACCCGACCCGAAGAATCCCGACCCCAAAACCCGCAAACTGGTGCCGGCAACCCTCGCCAGTCCTATGCTGCGCAATGGCGAAAAGAGCAACCTGCTGATGGTGGTGGTGCGCAACCACACCACGGGTTCGGCATGGCCGCTGACCAACAATCCCAAAGCCAAATACAACGATCCGAGTCGGCCCGACTGCAATACGCAGGTTCCTCTTTGGCAGCTGGTGCGCGCCAGCACCGCCGCGCCAGCGCTTTTCCCTCCAGAGACAATTAAGCTCGGGGAGACGGAGTACGTGTTTGTCGACGGCTCGGTCACGCCTTATTCCAACCCGGCACTGATCGCTGCGCTCACCGCAATCCTGCCGGGCTACCGCATCAACTGGCCCGCAGGACCGGACAAAATTCGCGTGGTTTCCATCGGCACCATCGCCTTTTCGTCTGAGGTTCCTATCGGCGATCCCAGGCTGCGGCTGGGTTACCTTGCGACCAGGATTCCCAACGCCGTACTGCAGTCCGTCGCCGCCTTGCTGCAGTCCACCGGCTGGCAGCAGGATTATCTCTGCCGCTGCCTGGGAGACTGCATCTTCGCGGAAAGCATGGAAGGAGAAAAGCTCGATGTAGAGGTTGGCAATCTGCTCTTTCAAGATCCTGAGGGCGCTCCGCCTTCGAGGCCGAGCTGGTTCAGCTACGTGCGCTACAACCGCACCTACAAGAAAAAAGAGATGGAGCAAATCCTCGAGAATAACCCGCGCCTCAAGCGGATCGACGCCATCGACGCCATTCCGCGCTTGGGCGACATCGGAAAAGAATACGCTGAGAAAAATGTGAAGCTCGAGGACCTGATCTGAACCCGTCAGACAAGGGCGAGGCCGTGCGAGCTTAAGGATTGCGCCAGCGATACCGGCCGGACTGCCGGACTGCATCTGGAAATTACAAGTACTCATCACAGGAAGGGTACGCCCCGTCCAGAGACAGGATACGTATCCTTTCCCGCCAAGATTCTACGTCCTGGAGCGCATTACGATGCCATGAACTACGACAGCGACGAGCTGATGTTGGTGAATACGCTGTTGACGGCGGTGGCAACATTGTTGACGCCGGAGACGCACACGAGTGCGATCAAGGCAACCAGCAATGCATATTCGACCAGATCCTGACCCTCTTCGCGGTTCTTCAGGCCCTGGAATTTCACATACATTTTCAGCAGTGTATCTTTCATCTGTGTTCTCCTTTTTTGTTCCGGGCTAGGAATCAGACCCAGTTTGTTATATCTGATACCTAAAGTAACCAGATTCCAAGAGCACTTTTGCGGTAGGTGTGTCCCCCGCAAGTGTGAGCGTCTCCGGCTCAATGTCCGCGCTTTGCCCCACCCTTTTCAGCCTTGCTGACCGGCTCAGGATCGCGTATAAAGGTTGTTTAAGCTTCAAGGACTCGCGGGCTGCTTCTCGAACGTGCTTCGGGCTGCAAGAGGGCTCGCAGGCTGAAAGCGACCTTATCTCGTTAGTCATCTATAATTTGGAGTCGCATTCGGCCCTGCGGTGAATTGAAGATCGGGCGGCGTTAGATGAAGCAAGCTATTTCCCGTCGGCCGCAAGCGGATGAGGGTGACCGGATGCTTAAAGGAAAGGACTGAGTATGAAACAGGAAAGAACCAGTATCGCTAAACCGCTGACGACGAACAAGCACTTGATTCGCTGGGTTGAGAAGATGGCGGAAATTACACAGCCTGGCAGTATCCACTGGGTGGATGGCAGCAAGGCAGAGTACGACTGGCTCTGCGACGAGATGGTGGCGTCGGGAACTTTGATCCGCCTGAACCAGGAAACGTGGCCGGGATGTTTCTATGCGCGCTCCGACCCGCGCGATGTTGCGCGCGTTGAAGATCGTACGTTCATTTGCTCATTGTCCAAGGACAATGCCGGCCCAACCAACAACTGGATGGACCCCTACGAAATGCGCAAGAAGCTGAAGGGCTTATTCAGCGGTTGCATGCGCGGGCGAACGATGTATGTGCTCGCCTTCAGCATGGGGCCGGTGGGCTCGCCCATGTCGCGCATCGGCGTCCAGTTGACCGACTCGCCATACGTAGTGGTGAACATGCGCATCATGACGCGGATTGGCCTGCCGGTTTTCGCTGAGATCGACCGGGACTCCACGCGGGTGGTGCCCTGCATGCATTCAGTGGGCATGCCGCTGGCCGCGGGGCAAAAAGATGTGCCCTGGCCGTGCAATGACGACAAATACATCGTGCACTTTCCTGAGACGCGCGAGATTTGGAGCTACGGATCCGGTTATGGCGGCAACGCACTGCTGGGCAAGAAATGCTTTGCCCTGCGCATCGCGTCGAACATCGCGCGCGACGAAGGCTGGATGGCCGAACACATGCTGATCGTGGGCGTTGAGTCGCCACAGGGCGAGAAAACCTATGTCGCGGCGGCGTTTCCATCCGCCTGCGGCAAAACCAATTTGGCAATGCTCGTGCCGCCGCAGTCGATGAGCGACTGGAGAGTGACGACGGTGGGCGACGATATTGCCTGGATCACGCCCGACGCGACCGGGCAGTTGCGGGCCATTAATCCGGAAGCGGGGTTCTTCGGCGTGGCGCCGGGAACCAGCGAGAAGACCAATCCGAATGCGATGGCGACATTGCGCCGGAATTCAATCTTCACCAACGTAGGGCTGACGCCGGATGGCGGCGTGTGGTGGGAAGGCATGACCGATGAACCGCCCGCCGAATGCATTGACTGGCGCGGTCAGCGCTGGACGCCGGAAATCGCCAAGCAGACCGGCGCCAAGGCGGCGCATCCCAATGGCCGCTTCACGGCGCCTGCATCGCAGTGCCCGTCGATTGACCCTGCATGGGAGGATCCTACGGGCGTGCCCATCAGCGCCTTTCTGTTTGGCGGCCGGCGCGCTACAACCATGCCGCTGATTTTCCAGGCCTTCAACTGGAGTACGGGCGTTTACGTGGGCGCGACCATGGGGTCGGAGACCACGGCAGCAGCCACGGGAGCTGTGGGCGTTGTGCGGCGCGATCCCATGGCCATGTTGCCGTTCTGCGGCTATCACATGGGCGACTACTTCCGGCACTGGATCAGGATGCAGCGCTCACTCAGTACCACACCGAAGGTCTTCCATGTGAACTGGTTCCGCAAAGGCGAAAAGGGCGAGTTCCTGTGGCCTGGCTATGGCGAGAACATGCGCGTGCTGAAGTGGGTTGTGGATCGCGTGCGCGGGCGCGTTTTGGGCAGGGAAACACCCATCGGCTGGACGCCCTGCTACGAAGATGTGGAGTGGAAGGGACTCGACATTACGCGCGAGCAGTTCGAGAAGATCCAGGAAGTGGACCGCGCTGCCTGGCTCAAGGAACTCATCGGCCACGAAGAGCTCTTCATCAACCTGCACGATCACCTGCCGCCGGAGATGGTGTACGAACGCGAGTTGCTGATCTGCAGAATGTAAGTCCGCCCGCCACGTCTAAACGAAACTGCGCTCGACGGTCGGTTTGAAGCCGAGCTTAACAAAGAAGCCGCTGACAAGGTCAGCGGCTTCTTTGCTTGTGGCCGGCGCGGCGCGGAGGAGAAGATCGGACCTGGCCCCGCCAGCCAGAGCCGCCGGCGAAGCCGCGATTGCGATGCATTTTTCCGGACGGTAGGTGCAACTGGCCAGGTCGGCGATGGAGAGATTGATGGTTGGCGTGGCGAAGACCGTGCGCGGGGGGGCCATGCGGTCAAGCAGCCAAAGAATCTCCAGTTTGGATTCGAGATCGTCGGGCACGCAGTCGATGACCAGATCGGCGTCGCGGACGGCGTCCTCAATGGTTGAAACAAACTCGACGGCGGGCAGCGCACGGTGGCTGAGGGCGGCCACGTCAGTCTCAAGCCAGATCGATTCTCGGGCACAGCGGAGATTGCCGGGCATCACGTCTTCAATGGTCACGCGATAACCGGCGCGGGCCGCGCCCAGGGCCAGCCAGCGGCCGAGGGGTCCGGCCCCGATGATAGCAACGGTGCTCACAAGGGTCCGATCGCAGGGCTTACTTCACGGCAAGGGCTTCTGTAACATCCTTGGCGCTGGGGCTCGCCTGCTGCAGGTGCTCGGCGACCTTGGCTCGCTCCTCGGCGGTGAGCGTGGGGATGGTGGCCAGCACCCGGCGCAGGGTGACGGCGACATCGTCAATGTAGTTCATCAGGCGGATGGCTTCTCCGGAGAGCGGCATGGGTTTCCTCGAGGGTGTAGTTCCTTTCCTATTGTAGGGCGTAGAGGCAGGGAACGGGGAGCGAGGGAGCAAGGGAACGAGGGAACCGGGGAGCCACTACATGGCGATCCGGGTAAAGAGGGCGGCACATTCTTAGGGCGAAAACGGCGAGGTTGGGGCCGCGCATCGTTGCGGCTGCTGCGTAGCCCGTGGTATACAGGCGTTGTACCTCCGATGGGATAAAGTGAAAGCGAATTGGCTTCTCGGCCATCCTCTTTTCCCCGCGATCCTTCAGTCCGGCCATTCCCTTTTTCTGCCGGTGGGCCTTTTAAGACAAAGTGAAAATCGAGGCGATGCGATCGCCTTGGGTCATGTGTGCGAGCGCCGGGAACCTGGACTCAGGCGACGACGGTGGACGGGAACGGGACGGGGAAATAAGAGCAGAAGATTGGCGATTGGCTGAAGCACGGGAGGAAGGCGATGATCGAGCTTTTCCAGATTCTTTGGGACCTGTTCATGTTGCGCGATGCGAAGCGCAAGGGCCAACTGACCTGGCAGGTCTGGGTGTTCGCGATCGGTTTCGTGGTGGTTCTCTACGGGATTGCGCTGCCGGCCGCGGTCCTTTACCAAAATCACCCGCAGTACAAGCCGGTATTCATCGCGGCGATGGTGCTCGACGGCATTGTGGCCGTTGTGGGTTTCGTGTGGGCGTGGAAGCTGTATCGGATGATTCAGGCCCGGGGTAAGGTGCTCTTTGGCAATGATGAGGTTATCTACTCCGGCACCGCTACCCGGGACGAAGCCACCGCGCTCGGCAACGCGTTGAAGAGCATTCGTTACCTCCAGGATCGCGGAGTGACCGTGCGGCTCGACAAGGGAACCGGCGGCACAGTGATCTCGTTCGTGGTCACGGACGGCGCCTGGAACAAGCCCGAAATTGTCTCAGTGTTTCAAGGTATTGCAAAGGAGGTGGCTCCGGCAGTGGGCGGGCTGCCGGTGCAGCTACGCCTCCTTAATACCAATAGGGTGGTGGGGGAATCATCGACGGTGGGCTAGAGCATTTTCGATTCACATAATCACATTGCAACATCGTGCAAGGTGGCTCGCCGCGGCGAGCCACATGACTTTGAGCTTTCGGTAAAGAGCAGAATCGAAAATGCTGTAGGCCGACTGCGATGATGGTGAAGCAGTCTTGCGGGAGGGCCGCGTTTATGTGGTGGATCGCCTTTATTGTTTTGCAGGTCGTGATCATTTGGGCCGGTATTCAGAGAGAACAACGCGCCGGGCTCTGGAGCTGGTCGAAGTTTGTCTTTGCGCTTGGCTTTGCGGGGCTTGAGTGCTTGCTCGTCACCGCTCCGCTTTTCCTCATGGGTTTAAAGAGCCCCAATTTTTGGCCTGTCTTTATCGCGGCCTGGGTTGTGGCGGCCGGGAACTTTGTCTGGTTCATCATCGTGTGCCGCCGCTGGAAACTGCCCGATGGCCGGACGTCACTTGAGGCCGATCGCGAGCGGCGGCAACGGCACTGAGGCTGTCCAGTGGGCTGCGCGGCCGGAACAACCTGCTGAGGCTGCATTGCCAGTCGATGAGTCCCTGCCTTTCACGGATGCTGCACTATTGAGATGTTTACGGTCGCAGTGTTGCCTGAGGCGGCGAGGCCGAGAAGATTCGTCGCTACGCCGGGCAGCGAGACGGGCGTGAAGATGACCGTGCCGTCGACGGCGGAGGTAGCCGTGGAGGCTTGCGTGGCGAGAAGCGCGCCCTGTGTGCAGACCGTGTGCGGGTTGCAGGGCGGCGACCACGCGTAAAGAGCCTGATAGAGCGCGACCGTGCCGCCGGCCATGGGGTTGCCGTCCATGTCGAGAAGGCGGAGCGCGATCTGGCTCGGGGTTCCGGAGGCGGCGAGGGTTTGGCTCGTGCCGGAGACGGGCTTGAGCAGAGCGTACTCAGGGCGCGCGCCATAGGCGGTGAAGGCGACGCACTGACTGGTCCCGTTGAGGCAGGCGTTGATGCTGGCTGTCTGGCCCTCGGCGAGCGGGCCGACGGTGAGCGTGTTGGTGGCGATGCCGGCGGAGTTGGTGAGCGCGGCTGCGGGGCCTTGGGCGGCGATGCCGCTCCCGGATAGGGTTTGCCAGGCGACCGACTGGTTGGCGACAGGAACGCCGTTCGAGAGCACAAGCGCCTGGACGGTCCAGGTGAAGGTGGCGCCGGCGGCGAGCGAAAGCTGCGGCGTGAGCGACGCGATAGCGTAGGCGGAGTTCCGCCGACGAACTGCGCCTGGAGGCTGGAGCCGTTGGTGAGCGAGGCGGTGACGATGGACCATGTGCTGTCGACCGCGGTGACGTTCATGGTGGCGCGGCCGTCGCCTGTGGCCGTGACCGAGCAGACGGGCAGCCCGCAGGCGAGCGTGGCCGTGCCGCTGGTGACGGTGTAGATGACGGTGACGCCGCCGGCGGGGGCGAGATTGGAGCCGAGCGCGGTGACGGTGAAGGGAATTGGCACGCCGATGGGAACGGTGTTCGAGGGCGCGGTGACGAGGGTGAGCGCGTCGCCGGTGCCGGAGTCGTAGCTGATGCCGCCGGGAATGATGGCGGCCGCGTAGAAGATGGGCAGGTCGTCGACCTCGACGTCGACTGAGCCGGTGACGCCCGAGGCCGCCGGAGGCGCGATGGCAGTGATCTGGTTGGGCGAGATGCTGGTGACGAGCGCGGGCTGGCCGCCGACCAGCACGGTATCGGCAAGGCGAAAGCCCATGCCCTGAATGATGATGGGACCGCCGGAGGCCGGGAAGGCGCGCGGGCGAGACGGTGTCGGCGTAGAGGACCCAGCCGTTGTAGGCGTAGTCGGGGCGGCCGTCGCCGCGCAGGTCGGCGATGCCGATGCGCACGATGTCGTCGCCATTGGTGGCCACGCGCAGCCAGGTTTCGCCCGTGGCCAGGCCGTTGAGGCCGGGCGCTGCGCCGACGGCTGTGGCGCCCACGGGATCGAATGCGTCCCAGACGCCGATGGAGGGCATGGCCTTGGAGTTGGAGGGCGCGCCGGTTTCATCGAGGGCCTGGGTGACGACGGTGAAGATGCGATTGCCGCGAACCGGGAAGGTGAACCAGTCGGTCTGGCCGACCTGGCTGAGCCGGCCGCACCACAGTCCGCCCGTGGGCATTGGGCGCGGCTGGACCTCGGCGCCGATGGCGTCGTTGAAGCCGCCGACGGCCGAGTCGGCGGCGGTGACGTCGAGGGTTTGCGCGCTGCCGGCAGACAGATTGGGCACGGAGATGGCATTCAAGCGTGCCCGAGGGCGTCGACCTGGCCCTGAGTGTAGGGGCCGACGGAGTCGGTCGAGGATATAGAGCGGATTGATGGGCTCGAAGGTGACCTGGTAGTTGGCCGTAGTCACGCCGGGCGGCAGCGGAATGCCGCTGAGATCGAAAAAGCCCTGCAGGGAGGGATCGTTCGAGCCCCACATAGTGAGCGGGTTGCCGTTGGCGTCGTCCCATCCGGTGACGGGATTGCCGTGGTTGCCGTTGAAGAAGGCGCCGGTGACGGCAGTGACAGTGTACTGGTAGAGGGGATTGCCGTTGGCATCGAGCGGGCGCGCGACGACGTTGACGCCCTGCATGCCGTAGCCGGTGCGGAAGCTGACCGTGCCCTGAATGGAGATGGTGTTGGCCGCGGTGAGCTGCTTGCCGGGAAAGTTGGCGAGGTTGGCGGCGGTGATGGGATAGATGCGGTTGAGCGCGGCGATGTCGTCGTAGCGCAGGACGGTGGGATCGGGAATGCAGGCGCCGCCGCTCGCGCCGCAGACGCCGCTCAGGGGCTGCATCACCGGCCAGCCAAGCGTGCCGTCGGTTTCGCCGTTGGTGAGGGCGCCGGGGTTGACCTGCGAATAGTCCAGACCGAGGATGCGGCCGAAGGCGCGCTCGAGCTCGAAGCTCATCATCTCGAGAAGGTTGGCGTTGGTGGCGCAGAGGCCGTTGAGGACGATGATGCCGTGGGCGATGGTGGCGTCGGGGTTGAGGTTGTCCATCCAGACGTAGACGCCGTTGTTCTGGCAGGCGTCGGGCTGGCTGGTAGTAGCGCCGAAGATGGCGTTGATGACGGAGCCGTCGGCGTCGTAGATGACGCCGAGGGGATAGTTGGTGGCCGAAGGCGTGACGTCGGCGGGCGCGGTGATCTGGCCGGAGGAGTTGACCTGGATGTTGGAGCCGTTGACGTCTTCGTTCAGCGAGCCCATGTCAGTGAGCGTGACGCCGGCGGTGGGAACGGCGCTCCAGAGGGCCGCCGCGGCATCGACCATGGCCGTGGCCTGCTGGTTGGTGACGGAACTGTTCAGCGGGCCCTGGTCGACGTAGTAGTTGACCTGGCCGCCGGCCCAGTGGACGGGTTGGCCGACGGCGGCGGGATTGAAAAAGCTGGTTCCGGCGACGTATTTGGGTCCGCCGGCGCAGGCGGTGGCGGTAGCGAACAGGAAGAACGATAGACAGAAGAGGGAAATCGTGAGGCGGTACGGCGGGCAACGGTATCGCGAGACGATGCGTGCGGGCGCGGAAGCAGGGATGGGCACAGGATCCCCCAGACAGTCGGTTCGGGGGCATCCGCGAGTCCAGAGAGTTTTGCCGAGTCTCAGAGATTTCTTATGATTTGAAGTCTGTGATGAGAATCGGCTCATGACATACGGAAATATTGAATGTCCGGAAAGCGGCGGGGATTTGCCGGGGTCGGAGTCGTATTTGACGAGTGCGTCATCCTATTCGAGACGGAGGAGTTGTGGGGCCGAGATGGTCGGTCTCCCACCCTTGCGGCCAAAAGCGCCGCAAGGATGGGGCACCCAGCATCGCAACGGTCCTTCCGTCTACAATCGACACGAGTAAACCTATGACAGAGATACGCGATACCGTGATTCTTGGCTCCGGCTGCGCCGGATTGACGGCGGCGCTTTACACCGCGCGCGCCGGACTGAAACCGCTGGTTCTGGAGGGCCACGAGCCGGGAGGCCAGCTTTCGATCACCACGCTGGTGGAGAACTTTCCCGGCTGGCCGGATGGGATTCAGGGGCCGGAGCTGATCGACAACATGAAGAAGCAGGCGGCGCGGTTTGGGGCGGAGTACCAACATTGCGCACCTGGAATCGGTGGAGCTGGGCGCGCATCCTATCAAGCTGCACACCTCGGTCGGCGAGATTCACGACGCGCACGCTGATTGTGGCCTCGGGCGCGAGCGCGCGCTGGCTGGGGTTGCCCAGCGAACAGGCGCTGATCGGGCACGGGGTGTCGAGTTGCGCCACATGCGACGGGTTCTTCTTCCGCGACAAGGAGATTGCGGTGGTGGGCGGCGGCGACTCGGCGATGGAGGAGGCGATGTTTCTGACGCGGTTTGCGTCGAAGGTGACGCTGCTGCACCGGCGCGACGCCTTCCGCGCGTCGAAGATCATGCTGGAGCGCGCGATGGCCCATCCCAAGATCGAGCTGCGCACCAACACCGTGGTGGAGGAAGTGCTGGGCGTGGAAGAGAAGGAGGTGAAGGGGCTGCGCCTGCGCGACGTGACCAACGGAGTGCAGGACGAGCTGGCCGTGAGCGGGGTGTTTCTGGGCATCGGGCACGAGCCGAATGCGAAGATGTTTGCCGGGCAGATCGATCTGGACGAGGACGGCTACATCAAGACGACGGGCAATGTGCTGACGACTTGCAAGGGCAAGGTGATTCCGGGCGTGTTTGCGTGCGGCGATGTGCAGGACCGGCGGTACCGGCAGGCGATTACGGCGGCGGGGTCGGGGTGCATGGCGGCGCTGGAGGCGGAGAAGTATCTTGAAGAACACGGGCACTGAACGGCGACAGGTGCGCGATGACAGCGCTCGAAGAAAATCTCGAACGGCTGGAAGAGGCGATCGACAAGGCTTGCCGGGCAGCGGGGCGCGCGCGCGGCGAAGTCGAGTTGATGGCCGTCTCGAAGACTTTTCCGGCGGAGACGATTGCCGAGGCCGCGGCGTTGGGGCTTACGCTATTTGGCGAAAATCGCGTGCAGGAGTTTGCCACGAAGGCAGCATTGCATGCAGCAGACTCTTGGACGGGTGCAATGCGAAACCAGCTTCGCTTCCACCTCATCGGACATTTGCAATCGAACAAGGCGGCGCGAGCGGCGGAGACTATTCGATGGCGTAGACTCGCTGGATTCGCTGCGCCTGGCGGAGCGATTGAATGAAGCGGCGGGCAAGTACGGCAAGCGGTTGCCGGTTTTGATTGAGGTGAAGCTCAGCCGTGAAGAAGCCAAGTCGGGGCTCGAGCCGGAGTCGGAAGAGGCGGCACGGCTGCTGGAAGGCCTTCCAGGCTTTCAGCATCTTGAAATGCGCGGGCTAATGACGATTGCCCCGTGGGGCGTGGCGGAGGATGTGACGCGGGCGTGCTTTCGCAGCTTGCGTGTTTTGCGGGATCGCTGGGCCGCGGCGTACCCAGGATTGAATTTCGATGTGCTGTCGATGGGGATGAGCGGGGACTTTGCACTGGCGATCGCGGAGGGCGCGACACGCATTCGCGTGGGCACGGCGCTGTTTGGCGCGCGCAAGCCGCAGACGGAGCGCGAGTAATGCTGCGTGCAGTGCCTGACGGAGTGACGCTCGCGGTGCGTGCGCAGCCGGGCGCGAAGAAGACGGCGATTACGGGCATTTACGGCGAAGGGGCGACGGCACAATTGAAGGTTGCCGTACATGCGCCGCCGCTTGAGGGGCGCGCCAATGAGGCGTTGATTGAATTTCTTGCAGAGACATTTTCTGTGCCCAGAAATGCGGTTGATCTGAGTTTCGGCGAGCTCTCGCGGAGCAAGGTGTTTCTGTTGCGTGGAGTCACGATGGCGCGGGCGACGATTGTGTTGGCACAGAAGGTCGAAGTGTAAGAGCCTTCCGAAGGTGGCTTCCGATAAAGGCAAGTTGGGGTTCGTGGTATCCCACCCTTTCCAAAAAAAAGCGCGAAAGGATGGGCACCCTCGCTTCGTGCTGAACTGAATGACTGTTTCACTTGGAGGCGGGCGCGAGATGTTTCCTGACAGCTTCGATGGCACGTTCGAGGTGAACGCCGCGCGAGCCTTTCACGAGGACAACGTCGCCGGGGCGCAGATTCCGTGCGAGCCAACGGCCGGCGGCGTCGGCGTCAGGAAGAAACAGCGATGCGACCCCACCGGCGCAGGCAGCGGCAGCCAGGTGCTCGGCGTTGCCCTGGACGCCGGCGACAAGATCGAGGCCGGCCTCGGCGGCGGCGCGTCCGCATTCGTCGGTGGAGCGCAGGCCCATGCTCGCCCATCTCCAGCATTTCGCCGGCCACCAGGATGCGGCGGCCCGCGGCGGGGCGCGCGGCGAGGGTGCGAATCATGGAGCGCAGCGCTTCGGGGTTGGAGTTGTAGCTGTCATTGAGAATGGTGGCGCCGGCGATTTCGATGACCTGGCCGCGCTTGTCGCCGGCGGTGAGCGAAGCGATTGCGGCGACGGCGGCATCGAGATCGACGCCCGCCTCGAGCGCGACGGCAAGGCCGGCCATGGCGTTGGACGCGTTGTGCGCGCCCAGCAGTTGCAGCGTGACATTGCCTTCGCGCTCGCCGGCGCGGAAGCGCACGTGCAGCCCGCTGAGGTCTTCAGTGGCGGAAAGTATTTGCGGATCGGCGCACGGACCTCTGCCGAAATAGACCACGCGGCCGGGAAAATCGCGGCCAAATTGCGCGGCGTAGCTGTCGTCGCAGTTGAGGAAGGCGACGCCGTTGGCGGGAAGCGCGGCCACCAGCTCAAACTTGGCGCGAGCGATGCCCGCCTGGCCCTCGGCAAAGTTTTCAATGTGCGCCATACCGACGTTGGTGATCACGCCCCAGTCGGGAGCGGCGATGCGCGCCAGCGCGGCGATTTCGCCCGCGTGATTCATGCCCATTTCGACGACCGCGACCTCGTGCTCGGGCATCAGGCGCAGCAGTTGCAAGGGCAGGCCGAAGTTGTTGTTCAGATTGCCTTCGGATTTGAGGACGTGAAACTTTGCGCCGAGCGCGGCGGCTACGGCTTCCTTGGTGGTGGTTTTGCCGGCCGAGCCGGTGATGGCCACGACGCGCCGTCCCCACTGGCGGCGCACATGCGCGGCGAGCGACTGCATTGCGGTGAGCGGGTCTTCGGCGATGAGCAGCGGGCGGGCGAGCGCGGCATCGGGCAGCGAGGCTACGCGTGCGCGCGAGACCACCGCGGCCACGGCTCCGCGTTCGAAGGCGGCAGCAACAAAGTCGTGGCCATCGAGGCGCTCTCCGCGAACGGCGAAGAACAGATCGCCGGGCGCAACAGTGCGCGAGTCGATGGAGTAGCCGGTAGCCACCAACGCGCCGGCATTGGGCACGCTGGCCGGCGCCTCGAGCACCGCGCCGGCGCCCATGGCCGCCTCTGCAAGCGTAAAGTTCATTGCACCCCACGAAACGGTGAACAGTGATCAGTGGTCAGTGATCTGCGGTCGGCGATCTGCGATCAGTCGACACTGAGTGATTGCGATGGTTATGGCCGTTGCTCCCCACGATAGCCCAATTCGGCCAGGATGGAAAGCGCAACCTCGGCGTCGTCGAAGGGAATGGTGCGGTCCGCGAGGATTTGTTCTTTCTCGTGGCCCTTTGCCGGCGATGAGAACCACGTCGCCGGGCTTGGCGGCTGCAAGCGCAAGACGAATTGCTGTAGCGCGATCGGCCTCGATGGTGTATTGGACGCCGGTAGACTGCAGGCCAGGCTCGATCTCGGCCAGGATCGCCGCAGGATCTTCGGAGCGGGGATTGTCGCTGGTGGCGACGACAAAGTCGCTGCCTTCGCCGGCGGCCTGGCCCATTTTGGGCCGCTTGGTGCGGTCGCGATCGCCGCCGCAGCCGAAGAGCGTGATGACGCGTGCGCCCGCCGCAGCGTGCAGATTTGGCGCTGCGGTCATCTGGCGGGCGAGCGCCGTGAGATTGCGCAAAGCGTCGTCGGTGTGGGCGTAGTCGACGATCACGGTGAAGGGCTGGCCGGCATCGACGGGCTGGAAGCGGCCGGGAACGGGCTTGAGGGCTGGAACGGCGGCGACGAGACGAGAAAAAGGGACGCCGCGCGCATGAGCAGCGGTGAAGGCTGCGAGCAGATTGAGGATGTTGACTTCGCCGGCCAGACGCGAGGGGACGCGGGCCGAGCCGGCGGGGGTTTCGAGCTCGATTGTCGCGCCGGATGGCGTAAGTGTGTAGCTTGCGGCGCGCCAGTCGCCCATTCCAATTCCATACGTGCGAATCTCCGCGCCGGCTTTGCGGGCGGCGGCGGCCAGCGCTTCGCTGTGCGAGTCGTGCGCATTGATCACGGCGACGCGCGGAGGCGGATAGACGTGTGCCGTCGAAGAGCAGGCGCTTGGCGGCGAAGTAGTTTTCCATGGTCTGGTGGTAGTCGAGATGATCGCGGGTGAGGTTGGTGAAGACGGCGACGTCAAAAGGGATTCCGGCCATGCGGCCCTGGTCGAGCGCGTGGCTGGAGACCTCGGTGACCAGCTCGGTCGGCTCCGCGCGCCGCGCCTTCGGCCATCAACTCAAAGAGATCGCGCGACTCGGGCGTGGTGTGAATGGAGGGTCGCGTCTCGCCGGCGACGTGATACTCGATGGTGCCGATGAGGACGGTGGTGCGAGCGGCGGAGTTGAGCAGCGCTTCGGCGAGGAATGCGGTGGTGGTTTTGCCGTTGGTGCCGGTGATGCCGGTGGCGGCGAGCGAGCGCTCGGGATGGCCGAAGAATGCGGCCGAAGCCTGGGCAAGCGCGCGGCGGCCGTGTTCGACGTGAAGGACGGGCAGGCCGGGCTGGTAGACGGTCAGGTGGTCGAAGGTTTGCGCGGAGTCTGTGATGATGCCGAGCGCGCCTGCGGCAATGGCTTTCTCGACGTAGCGATTGCCGTCGGTCGAGCCGCCTTTCATGGCCACGAAGACTGCGCCGGGACGCACGCGGCGCGAGTCGTACTCGACGCCGGTGATGGGCGCGGCGGAGTTGCCGGCGGAGTCGATGGACGCAACTTCGGCGATCAGATCGTTCCAAGTCATCCCGAGGTTGATTGTAGATTGCGGAGGCGGCGGGGTTGAGCCGATTGGAGGATTTGGCGTAGGGTCTACGGATAGGCGCCGATGAATTCGGCGATGCCGTCCATAAGAATCTTGCGGCCGCCGTCGACTGCGGCAGTTTGCTCGGCGGCTCCAAGAAGCGCGGACAAGGCAGCCTTCATCAGGCCGTACTGCGCCTCGGCTTCGTCTTCGGAGCTGAAGAAACGGGTGTGCATCATCCAGCCATAGATGCCGCAGGTGATGGCGAAGGGAGCGACGTGGGCAGCGCGCTCGAGAGTGATACGCGCGCCGAAGGGATGCTCTTCGTCGTGGACAATGATGCCCTGCTCGGAGCCGGGCTGGCCGAGAGTTGCGCCGTTTTCGAAGGTATACCAGGAGAAATCTGCCACGGTGTGAGATTACCGCAATCAGCGCTCGCAGCGGACAACGATTTTGGTGCCGGGAGGGACCATCGTGCCGGGTGCGGGGATCTGTTCGCGGGCGATGCCGTTGCCGGTGATGACCACTTCAAGGCCAGCGCTGCCGGCTTGCTCAATCACCTTGCGAACGGGCAGGCCGATGAGGGAAGGCACGCGCAGTTGCCCGGCGCTGGCGATGACGACCGTATTGGCAGCGGGCGGCTGGTTTGTCTTAGGCGGCTGCTGAAGGTGCGGAAGATGCGGGCGCAGCGGAAGAATCGCCACTTGGATTTGGCGCTGGAATTGGCAGCTTGATTTATATGCGTTGCGGGTGTTGTTTGAGAAGGCGCGGCGCGCAGCGGATCGTCGCTGGGCAGATCGTTGGCAGCGTCGTAGAGGGCCTGAATGTCTTTGCCCTGGGCCGAGCTGTCGTCTTCGGTGACGGGCGCGTCTTTCTTGGAGGCCGTGGCGGCCGGGCGCAGATCGATGTCGTGCGGCACGCCCAGGTATTCGAGGACCTGCTGCGCCACCTCGGCAAAGACCGGCGCGGAGACCGCGGCGCCGTAGTACGCGCCTTTGGGCGAATCGATGACCACAGCCACGGCGATGACCGGATTGTTGACCGGCGCGAAGCCCGCGAACGAGGCGATGTGCATGGTCTTCGAATAGGTGTGCGTGACGGGATCGATCTTTTGCGCGGTGCCGGTTTTGCCGCCGGAGGAGTAGCCGTTGAGCTGCGCCGGCTTTGCCGGTGCCGAAGAGCACCACGCCTTCCATCATCTTGCGCATCTGGGCGGCGGCCAGCGTGGAGATGACGCGATGCGCGCCGGCCGGCAGCGGGTTGGGCAGATCGGCAGCAGTCGCGTTGCGTGCGTTTGCCGGGTTGGCTGCGCCGGCGGCAGCTGCGCCACCTGCGGTGGGGCAGACTTTTGGATCGGATGTTGTGGCGGGGGTGATCTGGCCCGGCATGAGCATGTGCGGCGGCAGATAGACGCCGCCGTTGGCGATGGTGGAGACCATGGTGACCAGTTGCAGCGGCGTGACCGCGACTTCCTGGCCGATGGCGATGGAGCCGATGGACGACGGGCTGCCAGCGGCTGACGGGACGCAGCAGGCCGCGCGTTTCGCCGGGCAGCTCGACGCCCGAGCGCGAGCCGAAGCCGAAGTCGCGGATGTACTGATAGAACTGGTCGGGGCCGACCTTGAGCGCGAGCTTGATGGCGGCCACGTCGCTGGACGCCTCGAGCGCCTGTGTGCGACCGGAATCACTGCCGATACCGCGTTCGCCTTGTTGTCGTGAATGACGCGGCCGGCAGATCGTGATCTGGCCGCCCTGGCAGTCGATCATGTCGTCGGGCGTGGCGACCTGCGAGTCCATCGCGGCGGAGTAGGTGACCAGCTTGAAGGTCGAACCGGGCTCGTAGACATCGCTGACCGCGTGGTCGCGCAGCAGAGCGGGCGTGGTGTGGCGAAACTGGTTGGGATTGAAGGTGGGGCGAATGGCGAGGGCCAGAATCTGCCCGGTGTGCACGTCCTGCACGACGACGGTGCCGTTGAGCTGCCTGCGTCTTTTCCATGGCGTGATCGAGCGCGCGCTCGGCCATGAACTGAATGTTCTCGTCGATGGTGAGCACGAGATTCCGGCCGGGCTCGGGGTCGTGCTCGCTTGAGCCGAGAACCTTGCGGCGCGCGTCCATGGCCGTGTACATGAGGCCGGGAGCGCCGTGCAGCTCGGCGTCGAATTTTTCTTCCAGGCCGCCGAGGCCGTTGTCGTCGACGCCCACGTAGCCCAGCACCTGCGCGGCGATCTGGTTGTCGGGATAGAAGCGCTGAAACTCTTTCTGGAAGTAGATGCCCTTCATGTTGAGGGCTTTGACAGCGGCGGCGACCTGCGGCGTGACGCGGCGCGCGACCCAGGCAAAGTTGTGGCCGGCGTTGAGGCGCGCGGCGATCTGGGCTTCGGTGGTGAGCGCGTCTTCGGGATCGGTGTGGACCAGAGGCGGCGAGCGTGCGCGCGGCGGCCTGCTTGTCGGCGATCTCGGAGGGATCGGCGTAGATGGAGTCGACCAGCACGGTCATGGCCAGCTCGCGCAGGTTGCGGTCGTAGAGCACGCCGCGGCGGGGAGCTACTTCAAAGGTGCGCTGCTGCTGCTTTTGCGGCGCGCTCGACGAACTCCTGGTGGCGCACGATCTGCAGCCAGAAGAGCCGGCCGGAGATGGCGCAGGCCCAGAGCAGGAAGAAGAGGCAGATAAGCCAGAAGCGCGCCCGCTTGAGGGGCACGGCTTTGGTGTTTGTGTGCGGCTGCGGATGGCTTGAACGGCTGCCGACATGATAGCTTCTAGCTTCTAGCTTCCAGCTCCAGTCCTGCTTCCGCGCACTTCTCGCTGTTGTTTCAACGCTGTTCGGCGTATTTGCGCGTGTTCTGTTCCGCATGCTGCACAGTAGAGGCTAGCAGCTAGAAGCTGTTTCTTACTGCGCCGCAGGCGCTGGAGGAGCGACCTGAGCAAGCGTGGGAGCGCCGGAATCGGGCCGGGCGTTGGGATGAACCACCTGGCCGGGCTGCGGCTCGGCGAGCCAAGCTGGCGGGCCATCTGGTCGATGCGGCCGGGCTGCGTGAGCTCGGCCTCGCTGAGGCGCAATCTGGCGATTCTCCTCGCGCAACTGGTCGAGCATCTGCTTCTCGCTCTCGACGCGGTAGCTGCTCTCGATGGCGTAGAAGTGCTGCAGGCCATAGATCATGACGAGCGAGAAGAGCACGGCGACGGCGGCGGAGAAAAGACGCGCATCTCGCGCACGCGCACCGGGTCAGAGGCCTTGACCAGGCGGGAGTTGTCAAAATGCTTGGCGAAGTAGAACTCCGGCGTGCGCACGCGGCGGCGGCGCTGCGCCTGCTGCGCCATCAGCTCGGCGTTGCGCTCGGCGATGCGCGCGCCCCAGCCGCGGCCGGTCTCAAAATAAGTTGTTGCACATGCCGCCATGGTTCCTCCGGGCTGCTAGCTGCTAGCCTATAGCCGTAGCTCCATGTGTTTTCGTTCGCTTCGTCTAACTCAGCGTGCTGTTGTTTGTCCTGCGCAATTCGTTCCACCGTTTCAAAGCTAGGAGCTAATAGCTAGAGGCTAAAAGCTGTCTTTTCCGCTGCTCTCAGCTTTGCGCTGCGCGAGCGCGGGTTGCGGTCGATCTCTTCTTCGCCGGCAGTCACGGGCTTTTTGGTCAGAATCTTCCAGATTCCTTGCTGCGCGCCTTCCCGGAAACTGTCTTTGCGATGCGATCTTCCAAAGAATGAAAGCTGATGACGACGAGCCGTGCGGAGGGCTTAAGCAACTGTGGTGCGGCCTCAAACAATGCCCGGATTTCGTCCAATTCCCGATTAACGTAGATTCGAAGCGCCTGAAAAGTTCTGGTTGCCGGGTGAATGTGTTTCATTGGCGGGACGGCTGAGGCTACGATCCGGGCTAACTGCGCCGTGGATGTAACCGGCCGCCCCCGCACAATGGCTCTGGCGACTGTCCGCGACCTCCTTTCCTCACCGTATTCGTAAATGAGATTTGCCAGCTCGCGCTCGCTCATCTCATTCACCACTTGTTCGGCGGTCGGCCCGGATCGCGTATCCATACGCATATCCAGCGGCCCGTCCGCCTGAAAACTAAACCCTCTGCGCGCCTCATCGAACTGCAGGCTGCTTACGCCAAAGTCGGCCAGCAATCCATCGACCGAGGCCGGCTTCACGTGCTCGGCGATGCGGCTGAATGCTTCGCCGACCAAACTCACTTGCGGCGCCTGGCTGCCCAGCTCCTCGCAAACCCTTGTGAGCCGGGCTCGCGCCAACTCCAGCGCCTCGGGATCGCGGTCAAATCCGATCAAATGCCCCGCCGGTCCCAATTGCCTGACGATGCCTTCGGCATGCCCCGCAAGCCCCAGCGTGCAGTCGACGTACGTGCCGCCGGGCCGCACGCGGAGAAAATCCATTGCTTCTTTAAAAAGAACCGGCACATGGCGTTCATTCGGCTTCGTCATGCGCATCCCCCTGAGGGGCGTTAAGATCACTTCTGCTGCCTGAAAAGCAGCGCCAACGACTTGCGATGCTCGTCAGTCATTTTTTGCGCTGTCATGCTCTGCTTGAGAAGCTCATGGTTATGCACTTCCAGGTGGGTCATCTTGCCGACGACCACCACTTCGGCGTCCAGCCGGGCTTCCTCGCGCAATATCTGCGGGAGCAATACCCGAGCCTGGTTGTCCATCTCCACCTGCTGGCCGTAATAGCTGGTCAGGTCAAATAGGTCTGCACCGCGTCGTCCATGGTGCTGGATTCGTCGATGAGCTGTTTCTCTCGCTTCTCCCACTCCGGCAAGGGCCAAATCTCCGCGAATTTGCCGTCCGTGCTGGTGATGTAGAACTGGGTGACATTTTGTGCATCCACCAACTTCTTGAAGTCGGACGGGAGCTTGAGCCTGCCCTTTTCGTCGACCTTCGCCGGATGGTTTCCGCGAAACATTTGTCTTGCCTCACTCCGCGCTGCCGGATTGCCTTTCCGTGCCGCGGTCCAGTCCCGCTGTCCTGGCTTGTATGTCCGCCGAGTTAGCCAGGCGGGTACCCCAGACCGCGCCTGTTCCCGGATTTGGTTTCCTGAGTGGGGGATCGGAGTAAACTTGGTCTGGAAAACTGTTGAGTGGTTCTACAATGCTCCACTACACTCCAGAACTTCCCACCTCACGGTCGATAGTACCCCCGTTCCGGATTTCCACCAAGTAAAAAAACTGTGGAAAGCGCGGAAAAGGCATGCCCTTTGCGGCACTTTCAACTAATGGATGGGAGAAATCTTCACACCACAATATATAGGGTTTACTAGTTTGATTCGGGGACTGGACAGCGACGCTAAAATGCGATAGGGAACAAAAAGCGAAGATCGAAGATTAGAGGGCCGGGGCTACCTTGGCCCTCCTTCGCAGAACGGGCCAGGCCGGGTTGCATCGGGTCAGCGAACTGGCCGGACATCGGCGGTGCGGGCATGAAATGCGTAGTTTGGTATTTCGCAGATTGGCGTCGCTTCGCAACTTCGCATGTTGGCGAGTTGGCCAGTGGTTTCTTTTTCAGCCAGGCGGCGAGCCTCGCGTATCGTAGACAAGGGAAATGGGCGGCGTGAAAATTTGCAGGACGAGCGGCGCCCTCGTTCGTGCTCAAACCATTTACCGGGAGCCGTAAGGGCGCCGATGCGAAACGCAGCCGATTCTAAGCTGCCTGAAAGTCTTGTTGATCGGCTGGTTCAGCGGCAGGATGCGCCTCCTTAGGAGTTCCGCTGCGAATAGCGGCGAGCAAGTCCCGGGGGTGCACGGGCTTGGTCAATACTTCGAAACAATATCCGCGCTGCTTGGCAGATTCAAGAATATCCGCTGTGGAGGCATGGCCCGAGAAAAGAAGGATCTTGCATGAGGGATAACTATTCCTGATCTGAATGGCCATTTCCACGCCGTTCAGTCCCGGCATGGACACATCGCTGATCACCATGTCCGGCGCACATATCGCGCAGGCATCCAATGCGCTTTTTGCGTCGTAAAATGCCGTGGCCTCGTAACCGCAACTGCGAAGTATTGCGGAGAGCGTATCTGCGATCACCTTTTCATCATCGACCACCATGACATTGATCATGGTTTTCCTCTTTTCCGGTGCAACACATGTGGGGAACGATTTGAGACACGCGGGATCGGCCCGTGCTTTGGCTCACGCGGCGCTTCGGGAGCGATTGCCACTCCCGTAACGATCTTCCGAAGCACTTCGGACAACGCGACAACTTCGAATTGTGAAGCCTTCTTCAAATTTCACCTGAACACGAGAGTAGGCCTAATCCGTTGATACGGGGAGATTTTCTTTATTTACCTTTAGTCCCAGCCGGAAGGTTTTCTTAATGTCCCATTAGGCTTGCCCATCGCCGTCGCGAAAATGCCCTTTACACGGTCGTTAATTAGAAATATAATTAGTATCACGTTAGCAAGCCGGTTGTGCTACGAAAGCGACCCGTTAGCGGCACTTTAGTCTTAAGGGGGCAGAGATATGGCCGAACGGAAAAAGAGGACGTTCAATGTAATCGAGAGGGATGGTGTCCCAAACGGGCGCCATGGCAAGCACAGAGACATTGTCACCCGGATCCTCGACGACCTGAAAGATCTTCCGCCGGGAAAGGCCCTCAAGATTCCCCTGGACGAGTTGCCGGACAGCATGGTCAACATCCGATCGGCTCTCAGCCGTTTCACGCGAAAGCAGGGCACATCGGTGGCCACAGCCGCAGACGAAGAGTGCCTGTACGTGTGGAACTCCTGAACTTGAATCGATCCGAATTCCAGGGGCTTCAGAAGCGGGCCCATGTCTCCAGAAGCGGCCCAAGGCACCGTGCGCGGTTACTTTTTTCGGGCTTTGGCTCTGCGGCGGGCATTGCCGAGAACCAGCTGCAGCAAATAGATGAAGACCACCGCGTTGATGATGAGCAAACCGGCGCGAATCCAGGTGAGGCGGCGGACGACTTCGAAGATCTCCAAGGGCAGGAAGGAAGCAGTGATGGCGAGGGTGAGGAACTCGCCCCAGGCTTTCTCGAGATAGAGGCCGATGCCTTCGGCGAGGGTGATGCCGGCGTAGGCGAAGGCGACGAAGCCGATGCGGCGCAGGAGGGGATCGTTAAGGAGCGAGGCTTTGGTGAGGATGAAATTGACCAGGTGCGATTCGGGATTGAAGCGGAGATAGTGGGCGAGGCTTTCGATCTGGTCGGCAATGTCTTTGTGGAGCAATCGATGCGCGCCGAAGCCGATGGCAATAAAGATCAGCGCATGGAAGAGCTTATAAACCGCGATGAGGAGCAGGCCGCGATCGTGGTGCCGGCGCTGTGACTTGGCTTGGAGGGAAGCTGTGGGCATGATGGCCGGAACAGGCTACAGTCTTCAGGGTACATGATGGAGGGCAGGGACGAGGGCAGGGACCGAAGGAACGAGGGAACGAGGGAGCAAGGGAGCATCGAGATTCATTTCTTCAGGTGCAGGAGGGCGTCGCGGTCGAGGGGTTCGCCATTGAGGATGAGGGTGGAGATGCGGCGGGCGTTCCAGACGTTGGCAGTGGGGTCGGCGTCGACGACGAGAATATCGGCGCGGCGGCCGGGGGCGATGAGACCCAGTTCGTTCCAGCCGAACTGGAGCGCGTAGTTGTTGGTGGCGGCGGCGAGGGCCTCGCGCGGCGAAAGGCCTAGGCGGACGAGCAGCTCGAGCTCGGTGTGCAGAGAGATGCCGGGCATGGTGCCCATGGAGTCGGCGCCCGAGGCGGCGAGGTAGTGGGGAAAAGCGGAGAAGATGGTTTCGTTGATGCGCCAGAGGCGCATTGCAGTCAGAGCAGCCTTCTTTTGCAAGTCCTCTTCCATCCAGCGCTGGCCGGTGGCGGGCAGGTGGCGCGTCCATGGGGCGAGCGGGTACATCATTTCGCCGGTGGCGCGGTCAGTGGGTTGATACATGCGTCCCGGATCGAGGAGCGCGGCGGCGGGTTCCTGCCAGAGATTGCGATGGTCGGGCAGCTCGACGTAGTAGAGGCTGAAGGCGGGCATCAGCGCGGCATGATGCGCGGCGAGGAAATGCGCGTAGTTGCGCAGGTGCAGATCGGTGGGAGGAATGCGCTCGGAGTAGTCGTAAGCCGTGGTGGCCGAGGGGCCGTCGGGGTCGTCGACCAGGGGACGCTGCAGCTCGTCGGGAATGACGCCGAGATCGTAATGGTCCATGCGCGGCAGCGCGTCTACGCCGGCCTCGACGCCGACGCGGTACGGGGTGGCGACGAAGTTACCGTAGGTGACCAGGCCGATCTGGTGGGCGCGCGCGATGATCCATTGGGAATTGGCGGCGGTGAGATGGGCGGTGAGCAGAAGCACGCGCGTGCCAAGATGCGCCGTGTCGGCCATCTGGCGGGCGGTGTCTTCCGGGCTGAGTTCGACGGGATGCGCGCCCTCGCGCAGCTTGGAGACCCATTCCGGACGGCGGGCCAGCAGGCTCCAGTTGTCGGTGACGCCGATCGAGTCAATCGGGTAGATGTGCGGAGTGGGCTGGGCGTTGAAATCGATGTAGCCGCGCTGGAAGTCGGCGCGGCTGACAACGGTGGTGACGCCCATATAGAGGTTGGCGTTGGCCTGAGCCTGCGAGTTCATGCCGGCATAGCCATCGACGAGGCCGGGGATGAGGAATTTTCCCGTGCAGTCGAGGATGCGAGCACCCTTGGGGATGGCAACGGCGCCAAGCGGCCCGACGTCGGTAATGCGGCGGTCGCGGATGACGACAATCGCATTGGGAAGATCGTGCGCGGAGTGGCCCCAGTCGGTGACGTCGACTAAGGTGCCACCGGTGAGAACCAGTGGAATGGAGGGCACGGCGAGCTCGGATTGCGGCCGGGCCGAAACGGAGCCCAGGGCCAATCCACACGTCAACGCAAAAAAAACACGACCTATTTGCATGGCAAAATCAGCCTGATGTGGATTGTCGCACACGCGAGGCTAAGACAGCGGGGTTAGCGGAGTGAGCGGAGTTAGCAAGTCAACCCCACGTGGTTGGCCTCAGTGGGTCAACTTGAGGTAGCCGCACAAAAATCGCCGGGGCCTTCTGGGTCGCGCGCCGAAGATTGCCACAGGCCGCGGCCGGTTTTTGGCGCTTTGAGGTTCGCAATTCCATTTTGCTGGGTTATATTGTGCCTAGCTGCGCATCCCTTAGCTCAAGCCCGAACCCGCAAGCCATGAACACAAACGCAACTGCCGGCGCCCGCGAAGAGACCGCATATGTCTTTGTGAGCTATGCTCGCGAAGACCGGCGCTGGCTGGATCCTGAGAATCATTACAATCTGGTTCCCTTTCTGGCGGAATCGCTGCGACGGCACAACGCGATCTTTTGGTTCGACAAGAACCTGATCGGCGGAGACGAGTTCAGACGGCACATCGAGGCACAGATCGATCAGGCGCAGATCGCGCTGCTGATCGTGAGCCAGAACTTTCTGAATTCGGAGTTCATCGAGCGGCTGGAGATGCCCCGCATTGCGGAGCGCGCCCAACAGGGAAAAATGGTCGTAGTGCCGGTGCTGGTCGAGCCATGCGACTGGAGCGACTATCCGTTTCTTGCCGACCGGCAAATGGTCCCCAGTTCCAGCCCGCTGATTGACTTCACGGAGAGCGATGCGAAGTGGGCTCGGGTTAAATTTCAAATTCTGGACCAAATCAAGGCGCAACTGAAGAGGATTCGCGTGGCGCAGCAGCAGGCAATCGCGGATGCTGTGAGGCCGGAGGCGCCGAAGGCGATGGCGTCCCCGCCTGCCGAACCGCCGCGGGCTGAGCGGCAGCCGGCGGAGGTCCCTCGGGTGACGGCGCCCGTTGAAGAAGCGCGCGCTCCGGAGGCCCAGGTGGAGACGGCGCCAGTCGAAAGCCGGCGGGTTCCGGAGCCGGCAGGGATTGGTCCGGTTGCGAAAATCGAAGCGTCAGAAGAGGCCGGCACGCGGAGAGCCAATGAATGGCAAGCCGGCGGAGGGACCGTGCTCCGGTCGCGTTTCGGCAGAATTCCTGTGTGGGCGTGGGGCGGGGGTGTCGTATCGGCTCTTTTTCTCATGGCGGTCATTATTGAGGTGGGCCACAATTCGCATCCGGCGTCCGCCCCACAGCCTGCGATTCCGTCGAGCAATCAGCCTCCGGTTCAGGCCCCTCCGCCTCCATCCAGCAGCCCGGGCCCGACTCACCCCGGTTTTGTGATTGGGCAGCATCCCGAGTCAGGAATCGCCGGAACTACCTGGAATTTTTCAATTCCCGACGGCGAACACGGCACATTCACTTACGAAGCGGGCGGCGCCCTGCACTACGGCTACACAGAGCCTGAAGCACAGACCACGCACTGGTCTGGGACCGCTACCTGGACATTGACTCGCGACGAAGTGTACATGGAGTTCAACAATAAGTTTCGGGAATTCCATGGAACCGTTTCAGGAACGCATATGAGCGGCACGGTTTCGTACGCCGCCGGTTGGAAGTCGACGTGGACCGCAGACGAGGAGTAGGTCGCCGGTTGGCGCGTTGAGTCAGTGCGTGGCGATTGCTTTGCGAGGTTTGCGGCTTGCGCAGAGCACGGATGACTGCCTGAAACCGCACAGCGCATCGGCCGGCGTCTCCTCATCCGGTTGGCAAAACGAGAGTTCGGTTCGATAATTGAGGACGACTTCAAAAAGCTTTGGCTGGCGCGTTGTAGTGCGCATGCGTGTGGACCGATCACGGCAGTTTGATTTTGGAGACAAAAGATGCTCCTGGAGAAACCGGGTACCGATGAAACGCTTTCCGCGGCATCGCCTTTGCGCGGTGGACATCGGGGCGCCCAGGACCGCACACTGCTTCAGGGCGTGCGATCGGCATTCCGCGAAAAATGGCTTTGGAGCGTCGTCTGCGCATTGACGGCGGGGCTTGCTTTTCGCCTGGCTTGGGTTGCCTTCTTTCAGGACTTCGATGGCGACAGCGAAGTGTACGCCACGATCGCGAAGAACCTGCTTCAAAATCACGCCTACGCGCTGGACAATCCTTTTCACCTGACGTTGATCAGGCTGCCCGGATATCCGGTATTCATGGCCGTGATTTTCACGGTTTTTGGGATCAAGAACTACAACGCAGTCTGTTTTGTTCAGGCGTTTTTAGACATGGGCACCTGCCTGCTCGTGGCCGGCTTTGTTCGCGATCATGTTTCGCGCCGCGCTGCGCTCGTGGCTTTGTGGATTGCCTGCCTTTGCCCTTTCACTGCCAATTACACAGCGGTACCCCTGACCGAGTGCCCGGCAATCTTTTCGGTCGCGCTAGGCTTGTTTGCGGCGGGACGGCTGATCCGATCGATCAATACTCCTACCAGCGGGAAATGCACGAGTGGGAAATGCACGAGTGGGACCGCGTCTCGCGGGCGAGCGGCATGGCTGCTGCTGACGGTTGCGGCCCTGATTTGCGCAATTAGTTTGCGCCCGGATGGCGTGCTGCTGTGGGCGGCGATTGTTCCCGGCATCTGGTGGTACACGAGGAAAGATGCGCCGAAAGCGGGTTTGCGCAGCGCGTTGCTGTGCGGCTTGTTGGCCGTTCTTCCGCTGGTTCCGTGGACGATTCGCAATTACCGCGTGTATCACGTCTTCCAGCCGCTCGCGCCGCGCACAGCGATGGATCCGATCGAAAGCTCTCTCGCCGGATTCGACCGCTGGACGACCACCTGGGAGATCGATTATGTCTCTCTCGGGGAGATCTGGTGGCGCGGAGACAGCCTTCCCATCGATATAAAGCTGTTGCCCTCGCGCGCCTTCGACAACGAACGGGAATACCGCGAGACGGCAAAGCTGATTTCGGATTACAACGATGTTTGCACCATCACGCCCGAGCTCGATGCGCGATTTGAAGCGCTGGCGGAGCAACGCGCCCGAAATCATCCTTTCCGGCAGAACGTTGCGCTCCCATTCGCGCGCCTTGCCGATATGTGGCTGCGGCCGCGCATCGAGTTCCTGAACGACGCGATTCCCGAGCGATGGTGGGAGTGGCGGCTGCATCCCGGGCAATCGCTTTGCGCCGCCGCATACGGGCTATTGAACGCGTTGCTGTTGATCGCCGCGTTGATCGGATTTGCCCGGCGCAAGGTTCCGTTCGAGGCCATGCTGCTGACCTATGTGGCGCTGCGCTGCCTGGTACTTTTGAAGATTCCGAATGCGGAACCGCGCTATACGCTCGAGGCGTTTCCCATTGCGATTGTGGCTGCGGCAGTGGCGTTTCTTCCTTCGCTGCGGAGCAAGATGAAGGATTCGCACAGGCAGCCCTGAAATGCAGATCCGTGGACTCGGACGCCGCGGTGGATTCTCTCAGGACGCGACCAGCGTGGGCCGGCGGCGACGCGCGAGGAGCGGGAGCACCTGTGCGAGCGCGGCTTCCACGGTGAGGCCGTAGCGGGCGCGAAGCTGATCGATTTTGCCGTGCTCGATGAACTGATCGGGCCAGCCGATGCGGACGACGGGAACGGCGAATGCCCATCTCGTCGAGAGCTTCAACGACCGCCGAGCCGAAGCCGCCCATCTTCACGTGATCTTCAAAGGTGACGAAGGCGGCTACGCGGCGAGCGTAGCGCTCGAGCATCTCGCGATCGAGCGGCTTGATGAAGCGCGGATTGATGACGGCGGCGGAGTAGCCGTCGCGCTCGAGAGTCGCGGCGAGCGACTGCGCGAGCGCGATCATGGGGCCGAGGCCGAGGATGGCGACATCGGAGCCGTCGGCGAGCACTTCGGCCTTGCCGATGGGGATGGATTGCGGCTCGGCTTTGCGGGCGACGCCGGCGACGGCGCCGCGCGGATAGCGAATGGCGCTGGGGCCGGAAGTTCGAAGGCCGTCTTCATCATGTCGGCCAGCTCGTCTTCGTCTTTGGGCGCCATGAGGACGATCTCGGGAATGCCGCGCAGATAGGCGATGTCGAACAGGCCGTGATGCGTGGGGCCGTCGTCGCCGGAGAGGCCGGCGCGGTCCATGCAGAAGAGGACGGGCAGTTTTTGCAGGCAGACGTCGTGGACGATGGGATCGAAGGCGCGCTGCAGGAAAGTGGAGTAGATGGCGCAGACCGGACGGAAGCCGCGCGTGGCCATGCCGGCGGCAAAGACCACGGCGTGCTCCTCGGCGATGCCGACGTCGAAGTAGCGCTTGGGGTGACGGGGCCGGAAGTGATCGAGGCCGGTGCCGTTGGGCATGGCGGCGGTGATGGCGACGATGCGCTCGTCTTTGTCGGCCAGATCGGCGAGCGTGTTGGCGAAGACCTCAGCGTAAGTGGGCACGCCGGCGGGCGTGTGGCCGGTTTCCGGATCGTAGGGGCCGAGGCCGTGGAACTTCTTCTGCCCGTCGAGCGCGGGCTGAAAGCCGCGGCCCTTTTGCGTGAGCACGTGCAGCAGCACGGGGTGGTCGAGGGCCTTGAGGAACTTGAAGGTCTCAACCAGCAGCGGAAGGTTGTGGCCGTCGATGGGGCCGAAGTACTCGCAGGCCGAACTCCTCAAAGAGGATGGAGGGCCACAACATGCTTTTGGCGGCCTCTTCGGCGCGGCGGACAACCTTGATGGCGGTCTTGCCGCCGAAGCGCTCGATGAGGCGCGTGGCGCGGTCGTGCAGGTGCTGGTAGTGCTCGTTGGTGACGATGCGGTGGAAGTAGCGGGCCACGGCGCCCACGTTGCGGTCGATGGACCACTCGTTGTCGTTGAGCACGACGATCATGCGCTTGGTCTGCTCGGCGATGTTGTTGAGCGCTTCGAAGGAGATGCCGTTGGTGAAGGCGGCGTCGCCGGCCACGGCGATGACGTGCTCGTGGCCGCCGGCCAGATCGCGGGCCACGGCCATGCCCAGCGCGGCCGAGAGCGCGGTGCCGGCGTGACCGGCGCCGTAGCAATCGTGCTCGCTCTCGGTGCGCAGCATGAAGCCGTTGAGGCCGCCGGGCTGGCGGATGGTTCAAAGCGATCGAGGCGGCCGGTGAGGATCTTGTGGATGTAGGCCTGGTGGCTGACGTCGAAGAGGATCTTGTCTTCAGGCGTGTTGAAGACGGCGTGCAGAGCGAGGGTGAGCTCGACCACGCCGAGGTTGGGGCCGAGATGGCCGCCGGTCTTGGAGAGCGTCTGGATGAGGAATTCGCGGATCTCCTCCGCGAGCGCGGCCATCTGCTCGTAACTCAGGCGTTTCAGGTCGGCGGGAGAATGGATGGATTCCAGCAGTGTTCCCATGTAGTTCCTTCCCCCGGGAAACGGCCGGGCATCCCGGGGAAATCCCCCTGTGGTAAAAAGCCCCCGGCAACGGGGGCCTATTCTTCTGGTTTTGCTCCAGAGTCAATACCAGGCTCTAGTATACCCGCGCGGCAAACGCGATTTGTATGATTAGACGTGTGAATGAGCAATTTGGGAGAACGCGCCGTTCTCTCCAGCCGTGAACTTATAAGACGAGGATATTCCCTATATGCCTGATTATTGTTGAGCAACCCAGGCGCCTGCACCCGAAATCCACCCGGCGGATATGGGATTCAGCTCTTTTTCGAGGTCACCGCAGAGAAAGCCGTGACCAACTGCTCCACGTGCTTGCCGCCGCAGTGTGGACACGCCACTTCGCTCTTTTCGCGGTCCGCCATGTGGAGAGCCTGGGTAAACTCCTTGTTGCAATCGCGACAGTGGAAGCCGTATTGTGACATAGCCGTTCTCCAGCGACAACATGATAACGCCGTTTGCCCGTGAGCGGGAATGGGTCATCGCGCCTAATCAGCCGAGCGTTGTAGGATGAGCGCATAGAGCTTTCAAGATTTCTTGGGGAGGGTGAGTGAACGTGGCTGGATTGCGGAAATTGCTTTCTGCTTTGATCATGATGGCAGGATTGACAGCGGGTGTGGGTGTGAGCGCGGCGTGGGCGCAGATGCTGGAGCCGGGGACGCAATCACAGGCGCCGAATCCGCTGAGCGACCCGACGATGAAGCCGGGCAAGATACTGCTCTACGATCTGGAGGCGCGCTTTGCCAAAGATGTGCTGGAGCAGGGCGGAGCGGGGTTTGCCGCATGGTTTGCCGACGATGGCGTGGCGCTGGGCAATGGCACGGCGCCGCTGATAGGCAAGGTTGCCATCGCAAAGTCGGCTAATTGGCTGCCACAGAATTACCAGCTCACCTGGACGCCGACCGACGCCATGATGGGGCCTTCGGGCGATATGGGCTACACGTGGGGCCACTACGAAGGAAAGAGCAAAGACGCAAACGGAAATCCTGTGCTGACGAGCGGACGGTACATCACGATGTGGCGCAAAGAGCCCGACGGCAGTTGGAAGGTGGTGCTGGACGCGGGCGCCAACGACGCACCTGCGGCGGGCGACTGTTGCAAGCTGCCTGGACACTAGGGCGGGAGACCAACTCGAAACATTGCTCGATCGCCTGGCCTCGGAGTTGGGCGACAAGGAGATTAGACCATGACCATGCCTCTTAGCTCATTCTGCGATGTGATGGAGATCGAAACGCTCCCGATCGGTGTCTACGACGCTCCCGACCCTGAGCTTTTCGCCCCGCTGGTGCCGCTGAAAGGCTGTATTTTCGACCACTACCAGGACTTTCAGTCTGGTGCCGCAGTGGTTCTTGACCCGGCCACGAAGGGGTGTCCTGGGTGTGGCTACTGGATGATGGGCAAAATGCGATTTCCCAGCCGGGAGGCGATGGTTACCTTCCTGACCGACAAGGAAGGGCTCCGCGAAAATTCAGGGCTCATTGAGGCCTGGCTGGATGCGCATCCCACGTTCAAGCCGCGGAATGGCCATATTGCCATAGGTCCGGTGAGCGGCGAGAGGATGAAGTTTCTGCGCACGCTAACGTTCTTCGTCAATCCGGACCAGTTGAGCGCTCTCATTTATGGGGCCAATTACCACGCGCATCCCGAAGACCCGGAACCTGTTCTGGCCACCTGGGGCTCAGGCTGTGGCCAGATGTACAGCCTGTTTCCCGATCTTTCTGCGGCTCAGGCCATTATTGGCGCCACCGACGTTGCCATGCGGCAGCATATACCGCCGGACCTTCTGGCGTTTACCGTGACGGTTCCGATGCTTGATCGTCTGCTGAGCCTGGACGACGGTCACAGCTTCCTTGGGAAGTCGTTTCTAAGCGAGCTCAAGCTCGCCCGGAAGCATTGATCCACAGTTCACAAGTTCCTCCGCACTCCGAGGGCGCCAATCTCTATTCAGCGAAGAGACGAAGCGATTGGTGCACGATGGCAGTTGGCTCCGCATCCGCTTGGCCATTGCGGAATCGAACGGAGAGGAACTACGGTTTCAACACCGTTGCAACGCGGTGCGAGGTATATATGCCGGCACTCCCATAGGACAGGTAATTGACAGAAGGCGTCGATAGTAATATCGAAGCGTATCCGATACCCGAAAACTGCGGGGTACTTGGGTTGTACGTTATTTGTCTTCAATTGACCTGTTCGTGGAGCAGTCAAGTTCGCCAATCTCTCCGATACTGAAAATCGGGTCCATGTAATTATGTGCGCTATGCTCGGTTCGCAAGGCGGAGAGAACCAGGACGCGGTGGTACGCCCGGAGTTGAGCTTGTTCGATCGCAACCCCGATCCCGCGCTGGATGAGTTGACCGAGCTTGCCGCGGTACTGTCGAACGCCGACTATGCCTACGTGGGCTGGATGGACTACAACCGGCTCTGGTTCAAGGCGCGCTTCGGATTCAAGGCGACCGACCAGCCACGCGCAACCACAGCTTGCCAGTGGATGCTGGAGCAGGGCGTGCCACTGCTGATTGCAGATGCCGGCCAGGATTCGCGCTTTCCTCCCGAGGGCATTCCGCTCGCCGGCGCCAGTCCCTGCCTTTCCTACGCCGCAGCACCGCTGATCGCCAGCGATCAGCACACGATTGGCACGCTGGCGGTGCTGGCGCGGCGGCCTGGAGCGTTCAAGCCGGAACATCTGACACTGCTGGAAATTCTGGGCCGGCAAGCGGTGACGCGTCTGGAGCTTTACGGCCGCATCCGCATGCAGGAACAGGCGCAACGGCAGCGGCAGCGAACGGAGCGGGCGCTGGCGATCGAGCGATGTTTTGTGGCCGCAACGCTGGATTCGATTCCCGCGTTGGTGACGGTGCTGGACACGGCGGGCCGCGTGGTTCGGATGAATTATCCCTGCGCGCAAATGACCGGACTGAGTCTGGCCCATGCCGTCGGGACGGCCGTTTGTAGAAGAGTTTCTGGAACCGAACGACCGCGAGTGGGCGGGGGCCAAACTACGCGCGGCTGCAGCTGGGCAGGTCTCAGGACCGCACGAAACAGCGTGGCAGACAGCGGGTGGCGGGACGCGGCGCGTGAGTTGGACCTTGCGTCCGCTGCAGGGACCGAACGGCGAGATTCAATACCTGATTGTGAGCGGGCAGGACGTGACCGACCAGCGCGAGACGGAGCAGGCGCTGCTGACAAGCGAGACCCGTTACCGCGAAGTGGTGGAGAACAGCCTGGGATTTGTGTTTACCTGCTCGATGGAGGGACGGCTGACCTCGCTGAACGCGTTTACCGCCGAGACGCTGGGCTATCGCGCCGAAGCGCTGGTGGGGCGCATGGTGAAGGAGCTGATGGACGCCGAGGGAGCGGCGGCGTTCCAGGATTGCCTGAATACACTGGAGGGCGCCGACGAATGGCAAGGCACGCTACCGTTGCGGCGCAGCGACGGCGTCTTCCGGCGCATCGCGGTGCGCAGCCGGCGCATGCAACTGCCCGGCGAACGGCCTTTTGTGCTGAACCACGGCATGGACGTGACCGAGCAGCACGAGGCCGAAGAGGCGCTGCACCTGGCCACGCGGCAGCGCGAGCTGATTCTCGAATCGGTGGGCGACGGCATCTACGGTATCGACCTCGACGGCAAGCTGACCTTCATTAACGAGGCCGGCGCCAGGGCGCTGGGTTACACGCGCGATCAGCTGGCGGGGCGCGACGTGCACGAAATCATCCACCACAGCCACGCCGACGGGACGCCTTATTCGAAATCCACGAGCCCGATCTTGCAGGCGATGCGGCGGTGCGAGCCGATCCGCATGCGGGACGAAGTATTCTGGCGCAACGACGGGACGGCGATTCCCGTCGAGTACAGCGCCAATCCGCTGATGGACGATGGCCAGATCTCGGGCATGGTGGTGGCGTTCCAGGACGTGAGCGAACGGCGGCGCCTGGAAAAGATGAAGGATGAGTTCATCTCTACGGTGAGCCACGAGCTGCGGACGCCGCTGACTTCGCTGCGCGCGTCGTTGGGATTGATTCATTCGGGCTCGCTGGACAAGCGGCCGGAGAAGCAGCGGCAGATGGTGGAGATGGCGATCGGCAACTGCGACCGGCTGATCCGGCTGGTGAACGACATTCTGGACTTCGAAGGCGCGGAGAAGAGACGCGTGCCGCTGCACCGCGAGGCAGTGGAGGCCGTCGACCTGCTGCGCCGAGCGGCGGACGTGGCCCACAGCGCAGCAACGCAGGCGCGCATCGGGTTCCGCATTGAGGCCAATGCGGCGCCGGTGTTTGCCGACGACGGCACGCGCGTTGCAGGTGCTTAACGAGCTGGTGACAAACGCCATCAAATTTTCGCCGCCGGAGACGACCATCCGGCTGGCTGCGCAGAACGCGGGCATGAACGCCTCAGGCGAAAGCGAGGTGTGCTTCATCGTCGAGGACCAGGGGCGCGGCATTGCACCGGAGAAGCTGGAGCGCATCTTCGAGCGCTTCCAGCAGGGCGACGCCTCGGACACGCGCGCGCTGGGCGGGACGGGGCTCGGCCTGGCGCTTTGCCGCAGCATCGTGGAGCAGCACGGCGGGCGCATCTGGGCCGAAAGCGAATTGGGCAAGGGAAGCACGTTTCTGTTCACGCTGCCGGCGGCGGAAGGGCAGGGAGTAGGGACTAGGGAGTAGGGACTCGGGACTAGGGACTAGGGACTAGGGACTAGGGACTAGGGACTAGGGGCTAGAAGAGCTATATCCCCAGTCTTGTCTTTCAGGGATGTGCCCGGTCTGTACCTGCCAGGCGGGTGCCCCCCCTATTTTGGTATTAAGTGATTTGTCTTGAACGAAGCAGCCCTCGATCATTTGCTCTGTCCCGTTGATAAAAAAAGGGTTATTTCGTAGAGTCGTCCATCCAAAGGGTTTAGGGGCAGTGGTTAGTGGTCAGTGGTCAGTGGTCAGGGAGCCGGGGACCGTGGGCCGTGAATCGCGTTTCGCGGGTTACCGCCCCGTCCGCCGATCTCTGATCCCTGTTCCCTGTTCCCTGTTCCCTATTTCTTACATTGTGCGCCGGGAGGGGGAAATTATCTGCAAATTCGTGGGGAAAAGTTTTTGGGGGGCGGAGACGGTGGGGGAGCGTTGTGGGAGGGATGGGCGTTTCCGGGGCAGATCCGGCACCAGCCCACCGGTGGCAGATTGGTGTCGATGAGCGCTTTGGACTGTTGGCGGATCGCGCCTGGACAGATCGGCGGGCGCTGGCCGACTTTCCGTTACCGATTCACCGTCTGCATTAGGAGACGATAAGTGAAAGCTCAAACGTCCTTCGGAATTCGCTATCTCCGCCCCAGATCAAGGTGATCTCCACATTGTATTTACCCGGCGATAGCTCGAAATCGTCAAAGGCCTTACCTCCGGCCTCCTTTTCCCAACGAACAGAGGTTCTATTGGTGCTCAACGCAACGAACGGCCCCGAGGAACCGCTGGAACCAATTGCAAGAATGAGGTACTTCGTCTCCCCACCCCGCATTTCGGTGCAGTCAAGCGTGGCATTTATCCAACACCCATGGGCGATCCTCGTTTTGACTGACGCCTCGCTGACGAACACCAAGTGCGCCATCGCATACTCCACCCTTGCGCCGGGCGAAGACTTCTTGGGGTCGAGATAGAAAGGGAGCAGAAACGCCCGCGCCCCCCAGCCCGTCATCTGTCCAATCCGCCAAATCTCGCTTTCGTCAAGATGAACTGCCGAAGTTTCGACGTCGAGAAGTTCAATTTCCGGCCCGCGGAACTCAGATGAGGGTGCTCGTGATGCAGGGGCCGGACCTTCGGGCGCGGCCGAAGAATCAGCCCATTTGACGTTGATCCCCGGCAGGCCGGAACCCCTATCGTCAATAGAGATAATGAATCTTCTATGAGCCAGCGTCGTATGCTTTAAACGGTTTGCCCTCGATATTACATGAAGCTCACCCGTGAACGTGGCGGGCATTCCTCCTAGCGGAAATTGCACACGCTCAGGCTCTGAGAACGGAGTATTCCATTCTAGGTTCTTCCTGGAAATCGGATTCAGGTTTTCGTACATCGTCAGCTCATTCCGATCCACAAATGCCAGCAAGGCATTTGCATGCGCTCCAGGGCGTAAATCAATCTGACTTGCGTCGTGGTCTATCCAGCAGGAGCTCTCCACCGAGGCGACCTTTGACCCTAGGTTCAAAGAAATCGACGCGACGATCTCCCGTGCGACGAGCGCACGCGTCATTTCCGCGGCAGGCTTGTTGTAAACGCGAATCGAAATACAGTAGCTTCCCGCCTTCGACCAGCAAAAGGTCGAGTCCTCAAGTGCGGCGGTCCCCGGGGCGAATGCCAATTCGAGATTCGGTAGTCCCTGCCCTGCCGCATCTTCCAGACCTGATCGGGTACTGAACTGATTGCCAGCCGGCAAACTGGATTCCTTCAACTTTCTCCGAACTTCGCCGACAATCTTCGGCAGGTGCCTGGTGATATGTTCTCGGAGTTGGGAGGCGTCTTTGAATTCGAAGTAAAGCGTATCCTTCTGCCGCGCCCTCTTGTACCCTTCGAGCGCCTCCAGTTGACCTCGATCAGCGCTCCTAGGGACATCCGCTAACGAAAAGTACAGTGCAACGTATTTCCCGGCCTTGCGAAACTCCTCGATCTCTTCGATGGTTCCGGACTGCGCCTTACCCGTCGGCGTGCCAAGCTTTTGGCCGAAGATTCCTACAAGGACGTCACCGGACTCAACGATTTGCTTATTGAGGATTCCTTGCGGGCGATCGCCCGACGCTGGGTACGCGTCATGTTCCCACCGAACTGGGTGCAGCATAACGCCCGTGCTTTCTAAATGCGAAGCATTCCACTCGAGGATGGCTCTCTCGACCACGTCTCGCTCCTCCGCCACATCTGACGGAGATGCGATGAGGATGTTTAGAAGCTGTGCTGTGCGTCGCGTAGAAATACCCTCCGAAGGCAGCAATGCAAGAGTGGTCTCGCCATGTTGCATTCCATCCGCCTCGATGTACACTCCGACACTTGGCGGCTGCCGCGCCATCCACAATCCGCGTTGAGTAATTGCCCACATCAACCCGTGGGTTTCGGCTACTGAGTCAAGGAATTTACGAGGGGAACCGAACGCCACGCCTCCCCGAGGCAACCTGATCTCTTGCAGGCGACTAGATAAAAACTCAATGGGAATAGGGGTTACAGCGCTCTCCGCGACAAGGGAAACTCTGTTGCGCTCTGAAATCTGTGCCGGAATCGTCACTGAGATGGAATTGTTTTCGATCCAGTCTTGAAAACAAGTTGAGACTCCTTTCCGTTTATGTTGCTCTTCGATCACGCGCTTCTGAAGACGAAGGCAGAAAGTGCTTGACGCCTCGCACGCAGCCTCAACCAAGGGGCATTCCAAACTAACCTGATTTCCCGCATCGGTTTTCGCTGTGTAAGTTTGAGACCGGCTTAGATTGCTCCTCTCTTCACGGAGGTGCTGATACAGCCTATGCAGCCAGTAGGGAAAAGGGCTTGCCCCTTCGGGCAACGGGCCAAGCGATTTGCCAGCCTGAGTTGCTAGTAGCTCAAATCGCGCTTTAAAGTTCTCATTGTAGCTGTCATTGATCGTCCAGAGCGCAATATCGCTCGAACGATTCACCTCCTGCGTAGCCATTACACCGAGACGGCGCTTACCGTTCTCCTCATCTGCAAGCTTTGTGAAAGCGCTGGAAAGCTGTTGCCAAGATGGATCAACGGTTCCTCCAAGGTCGCCGGTAGCGTACCGAATGCCCGGGGTAGGCGCCGATGCAATTTGCGACTCCCGTTTACGCGCCAACCGCCTTCTGCTCTCAGCATCCCGAGGGGCGATCTCCATTTTTGAAAAACGGCTCTGAAATGCCGAATACTCGCTCCACGCCTCATTGCTGAGCTTCTCGATGTCCACTTCTTCAAATGCGCGACGAATGCGACCTAAGAGCCTTTTCTTCACATTAGCCAAGGCCGCCGCCGCCTTCCGAATTCTCTCCCAGTCCCTTTCTTCCTCATTAGTGAGGGGCCTATGATCCGGATTCGCGAATATGTAGCTCCCGTTGCCTTTTGGCATGTAATGAATTCCGAAGGATACAGTGACGCTCCATTGTCGATGCAACTCTCGAATCGCAGTCGCAACCGATGAATCATAGACATGGAAGAGGCTACTAGACATTACACCGTTGAAACCTTCCCAAAAGTGAAAGATTGGATCATAAATCAGGAGCGGTAATTCCTGAATATGGTTGTCTAGCGTTGGCCAGTGGATTGAACGGAGCGCCGCTTTGATGGTCTCCAGGTCCCTCGCTCGACGCTCGTCCGCCCGCGCCGCCCCCGATATTGGCAGTGCAATCGTTAGCGACGTGACTGGGAGCTTGGCGAGGGCCTGGCATAACTCGTCTCGCCAATGCTTAACCTCCAGCACGGTGAAATTCTTGTGCTGACTCGCTTTGGAATCGTAGGTGGAGTGATGCTTGAAGCATAGAAATGCGAGGTTATCCAACGCATTGTTCGAGGGATCCTGGTCCAAGTGCGCAATTTGCCCGAGTTTCGAGCCCCAATCTCCATCCACATGGGCGCAGAGGCAACACCGCCGCCTACATGCTGTGAGGACAGCGGTTTCTACGTTCTGAGGGATTTTCTTTCGAGCCGCAGTCATTTCCCGAATTTTACGCCAGTATCCTCTTCTCATTTGAAGGGTCGGCCCGGGCGGTCGGGTCCCTCGCCGTTGGAGACCGAGGATCGTCATAGGGTTTGAAGGGGCGGAAAACAAATCACCACGCTCTTGATCCGTCCTGAGAAACGCCCATGTCGCCGGAAATGATTCTGGAATGACGGCAAATCGCCGACTCACTCATTGACCCGACTGGTGCCGTTATTGTCGGCTTGTGGTGAGCATTGCCTGGGCGGAATCTCCGGGGGATGGGCGACTGCGGGCGCGGGGTTTTATCGCGGCTTCGCCGCGTACTTTGTTTTTCGGGAAATGGGTGGGCGGTTTGCGGCACCTTTCGGCTACGCTCAGGGCAGGCTTTAAAGCCAAGCCCTGATACAAGGCCATTCCGATTGCGCCGTTTGGTGCGCGATCAAGCTGCTGGTTGGGTTCCCCGGTTGTGCGCCGGCACGAGACTAGAACTGGTTGCATAAATCATCCGAGGTGGCCGAAAGGCATCCCTCAGGGGCTAAAGCCCGCGATTTTGCTGGCCTTTTCGGCACGCGACCCAGAGGGTGCCCCGGTCGTGCCCTTTCAAAGCGCCATTTATGCAACCAGCTCGAGCAAGCTAGAACGGGGCACCCTCGGTCGCGGTGAGTTTGCTCCCTGAAGCCCGGGCCACCCGCCTGATGTGCTCTCCCGCCCAAGCAGAGCTTGGACGGGGCACCCTCGGTCGTGGTGAGTTTGCTCCCTGAGGCCTGGGCCACTCGCCGGCGATGTGCTCTCCCGCCCTAGCAAGCTAGGACGGGGCAACCTAGGTCGCGGTGAGTTTGCTCCCTGAGGCCCGGGCCACCCGCCGATGTGCTCTCCCGCCCAAGCAGAGCTTGGACGGGGCACCCTCGGTCGCGGTGAGTTTGCTCCCTGAGGCCCGGGCCACCCGCCTGATGTGCTCTCCCGCCCAAGCAGAGCTTGGACGGGGCACCCCAAACGTATGGTAGGGCAGGCCACCCGCCTGCAAACGGTAAACCTGTTTCCGTTATCCGCTACGCCAGCAGCTCTTGCGCCCGAATCAGGCGATCCCGTACATGAACCCCATTCGGACACTGCACCGGGCACGAGGAACAGTCCTGGCAACGTACGTCGCGGATTTCTTTATCCAGATCCCGGAAGTTCATTGCCGCCTGATGGTAGTTGCCTCCAAAATCGTGATACGCCAGGAAGCGCAACACATCCGTAATCGGCAACCCCTTAGGGCATTGGCCGCTGCACTGATAACACATGCGGCAATAGAGCGGCCGAATCTGCTCGTTGCGCACGAAAATCATCTTTTCGTCTTCCGGAGTATACGGTTCCGACATCGCCCGGAAGTTCATTTCGAGCTCGGAAATCTTCTGCATGAAGGGAACGGTGGTTGCAATGGCTGGATTCTTAAGGACCCACTTGATGCCGGCCAGCGGACCTTCCCCGGACGAGTGAGGCTCATTCTGGAAACTCTTGAGATGCAGACCCGACAAAGCAACCACCACTTTCATGGCCACCACCCCGATTCCCGCCTCGTGCAAGCGGGCAATGGCCTGCTCGCGGTAAGGGCCGGCGCCGATAGCGAAACTGTAGGTGGTTTGAACGATGTCGAACTTGCCAGCCTTGAGGGCAAAGTCGACCATGTTATTGGTATCGTGGCAGCTAAAGCCGATGAAGCGGGCCTTGCCGGACTTCTTGCCAATTTCCAGGGCTTCGATGGCTTCATCGGGGACACGTGCCGGTGTGTCGCGCGCGTGCAGAAGCCAGACGTCAACATAATCGGTGCCCAGCGTTTGCAGACTGGTGTCCAGGTCCTTCAGGATGTCATCCTTCTTCATCGAGCCGGACTTGGTCGAAATATGGATCTTGTCGCGCTTGCCTTTGAGAACCCCGGAAAAGATCTGTTCGCTGTCTTTATAGTCGCGCGACGTGTCGAAATAGTTGATGCCCATGTCGATCGCCCGCTCGAGGACCTCGGGCACGGGCACATAGCCAATACCGTAGCCGACTCCTGAAACCTTCAACCCGGTTTTGCCCAGCGTGCGGTAGACGACCTGCGGGGTCCCTTGAACTGCCCCCAGCGCAGCTTCCAGCCGTGGAGATGAGAGCAGTCCGGCTGCAGGCAGGGCGAGTCCAGCTTGCAGGAACTCTCTTCGTGACCGATCGTTACTCATGACAACCTCCTTTGCCGCTCGGGCAAACGCAATACCGGGTCCTCACCGGACGGCGAGCGGATTGAAGCTCAACCCGGAACATTATCAGCATCCACGACGAGAATATCCCGAAGCAGGTGGCAGAAATGAACAGAGTACGCTCGCAGACCTGGTGCTTGATTCCGTTAGACGCCATCTTAGCATTCTTTTGAAAATCCGGAGCGCGATACGGAGTATGGCGCTTCACAGTCGCCGGTCACTTGCCGGGCGGCGGTCCGGGTAGTCCAACCTGGGCGAAATAGTTGGTGATGCCGTCCGGATCGTCCAGCCATATCGTTGTAAGCGAAAAGCCCTGCAGTGTGCTGAGAGGTTGCTCGACGGTGACCTGCCAGGCTTTGCCCAGCGCCTCCACCGCTTTGACGTCGGAGACCACATACTGAATGCCGCCGCTCCCGGTGTCCGCGGGTAGCGGTTTGTCGAAGCTGCGCAGATTGACGATCGTCGAGCCGTGACGATATGGATATTTGGTGACGTGAAAAACCGGGTCCTCTACCGGCGGCAGCTCTTCCAGACCCACAAACTCACGGTAGAACTTTCGGCTGGCAGCAAGATTCGACACCGTAAGGCCGATTTCAATCTGCTTATAGACCTCGGCTGGCGCATCCGGAGCCACCAGCAACTCAACCCACTGCCCGTCAGGATCTTTGGTCAGCGCACTGCTGCGGTTCGAACCTGCAATCGGTTTAAACTCCGGCACCGGTAGGCCGTGGGTGCGAAATCTCTCGCCTAGCAACTTCTGATCCGGGAAGTAAAGGGTGATGAGGCGCACTCCTGTGGCCTCCTGGACGTCGCCGGGATGATACTGGCGGTTCGGTGTCCTCGCTGTCAGCTTGAGCTGGGAGTCGCCGGCCTGAAACCGGGCTACGTTGGTATTCTTCCCCACATCGAAGGTTGTCAGTTGTTTCAGCCCCAGCACTTCGCCATAGAACTCATACATGGCCTTGGGCTCGACTGCGAAGCGGCGGAAAACATTCATAGAGTCTTGCGACAAGAGCGGGCCGACCGACGTCAGCGGGCGCGGCGAAACCTGGTCCTGCGCCACCCCGGCCAGAGATGCGATGGTCAGAATTGCCGTGGACGAAAACCACTGGATACGCTTATGCATGATTCCGGAAGGCATGCCATCAGTCTAAGAGCCCGCCTGAGATTCTGTCCAAGGCTGGGCGGACGTTGACTCCGGTTGTGAGTACCGGAAACACGGAGGGTTGAGTTTCGTGCTCTCCCACATCTCAAAAACGAGATGTGGGGCACCGGGAACCTCCGCTCAGGATGACAGTGGGTTGGGCTGTGCTGTTCCGCCGTGGCAGGGGCGGGAAGTGGGTTCCTTTGTTGGCCGTGAGACACTGGCATCGGCGGCATTCCCCGCGTTGAGTCCAGGGCCGCCGGAAAACTTTTCATGGGCGTATCCACGCGCGTTTTGAATCTGCTGTTTCGGGCGGCCGCTGGCCACCAGCGAGGAGCGCGCCGAGCACATCGGCCCCATGGCCGGGATTCCGGTCTTCGGGCTCGACGCACTGAGCTCGGCGGCGTACGGGCCTGAGGCTGCGCTCACGCTGCTGATTCCGCTGGGCCTGCTGGGCGTGCAGTACATCGTGCCCGTCAGCGCGGCCATCGTGATCCTGCTGGCGATCGTCTATTTCAGCTACCGGCAGACGATCGAGGCCTATCCGCACGGCGGCGGCTCCTACACCGTGGCCAGCCAGAACCTGGGCGAGGGCGCGGGCCTGCTGGCCGCGGCGGCGCTGATGATCGACTACATGCTCACCGCGGCGGTGGGCATTTCGGCCGGAGTGGGCGCGCTGATCTCCGCCGTGCCCAGCCTGCAGCCGCACACGCTGGAGCTCTGCCTCGCGGTGCTCGCGATTCTCACCATCGTGAACATGCGCGGCGTGCACGACACCGGCGTGGTGTTCATGATTCCCACCTACCTGTTCACGGGAACGCTGCTGATTGTGATCGCGGTGGGCGGGTGGCAGGCGGTGCACGCGGCGGGCCATCCCATGCCGGTGACGCCCCATGCCCGCGATTCCCGCCGGCCACCATGACGTTCGCCGGCTGGTGGCTGCTGCTGAAGGTCTTCTCTTCGGGCTGCACGGCCATGACCGGCGTGGAAGCGGTGAGCAACGGCGTGATGGCTTTCCGCGACCCCACGCGCAAAGAACGCCAAGACGACGCTGACCATCATCATCGCGCTGCTGGCCATTCTGCTGCTGGGCATTGCGCTGCTGTGCCGCGCCTACGGCATCGCCGCCACCGATCCCGGCGGCACAGGCTATGAGAGCGTGCTCTCGATGCTGACGCGCGCGGTGATGGGGCACGGGTGGTTCTATTACCTCACCATCGCCTCGGTGCTGCTGGTGCTGGCGCTCTCGGCCAACACGGCGTTTGCCGATTTTCCGCGCCTCACCCGCGCCATCGCGCTCGACGACTACATGCCGCACGTCTTTCTGATGCGCGGCCGGCGGCTGCTTTATTCGTGGGGCATCTACGTGCTGGTGGCGCTCACGGCGCTGCTGCTCATCATCTTCGGCGGCGTCACCGACCGGCTGATTCCGCTTTACGCCATTGGCGCGTTCATGGCCTTCACGCTGTCGCAGGCGGGCATGGTGATGCACTGGAAGCGCCAGGGCAAGGCCCCGGGGCGCATGTTCGTGAACGGCCTGGGCGCCGTGGCCACGGGCATCACCACGCTGGTGGTGCTGGTGGCCAAGTTCGCTGACGGCGCGTGGATCACGGCGCTGCTGGTGGTGGTGATGATCCTGTTCATGCGCGCGGTGAAGCGCCACTACGTGCGCGTGAACCGCGAAATCGATCTCGACCGGCCCTTTATTCCCGCCGAAGTGAGCGAGCCCATCGTCGTGGTGCCCATCGATCGCTGGAGCCGCATCAGCGAGAAGGCGCTCTCGTTCGCGCTTTCGATGTCCTGCGATATTCGCTGCGTGCACGTGCAGACCAGCGACGATCCCGATCCCGTTCTGCGACGAGTGGGACAGCGACATTGTCGCGCCGCTTGAAAGCGGCCGGCCGCTGCGTTCCCAAGCTGGTGACGCTCAAGTCGCCCTTACCGCTACGTTCTTCACCCGATTGTCGATTATGTGCTGAATGCGGAGCGCGAAACCGACACCCGCAAGGTGTGCGTGCTGGTGCCGGAACTGGTGGTGCGGCACTGGTGGGAGGGCATGCTGCACAACCGGCGCTCCGACCTGCTGAAAGTGATCCTGCTGATGCGCGGCAACCGGCGCATCGTGGTGATCAATATTCCCTGGTATCTGGAGAATGGCTGAGCAACCGCCTTGCGATGGCGGCGGGCGATTTATACCGGGATTTTAAGAGCCTGGCCTTCAAGACGGTTCAAACAAACCCGCCAATGCGCTTCGTGAAAGGCGGGGTGAAGGGATAGTCTAGGAGGGTACCGGAAACCAGCCATGATACCCGCTCCGAGTCCGGGAGCGGCAGGTATGTTTCCTGCAAAACCAGAGTCGAGGTATCCCGTTTAGTCACTTCAAGGTCGCCGCTCCCTGATGCTCCCACCCCAACGACGAAGACCAGTCGTTGGGGACCCCGGGGTTGGTCGCGTCGACTGGGCGGTTACGGCTTCGAGATACAGCTACTCTGGTTTTGCGATAAGCGGAAGATTTTGTAAGAATGCGCACGAGGAGAGTTTCAAGTTGAAGAGGACGCTCTTGTTTTCGATGTTGGCGGTGGTTTCGGCCGCGCTGATGCCGCACCCCGCCGCCAGCCAGGTAAACCCGGAAGCTGCGCCAGGCGCCGAACAGGCCGCAACCGAAAAGTACGAGGCGTACGTAGGCGTTGCTTATACCCGCCTCAAGCAGGTGCCAGTTTCGTACAGCGGACTGATAGGCGGAAAGGCGTCACTGGCCCGCGATTTGGGAAAATATTTTCAACTCATGGGATCGGTGGACTACTACAAGTTGGGGACCGGCCACGCCGGACTACCGAATCCCGGCCACCCGACGGTCTACACGTTCCTGGTTGGGCCGGCACTCCACGCCAAGCTCTACGGAAACCTCAGCGGTCAGGTCTTCGCGGAGGTGGGCGGAGAGCATACCGGAGGCGAGAACATGACGCCCAGTATCTCCTTTGCGGGGGGCTTTGGCGGCGGCTTAGCCTATAGTTTGAGCCGCAGGTTGGCTGTGCAACTGACCGGCGACCGCGTCGCCGCATCGTTCTCACTGCCCGGCAATACTTCGCAGCTTGCCCTTTCGACGAACCGGACCTGGGACGCACGAGTAACCATGGGCGTGGTGTATCGGTTCTAAAAGCAGGGACTAGGGACTAGGGACTAAGGGACTGAGTCCAGTTTGAGCCAGCGCAGGTTCGGAGAGCGCAGGTTCGCGGAAGGACGCGGGGGGACGGGCAGGACGATAAAGCCTTCGCGCCAGTGGCCTTGCTCGCGGCGCGGAGGGTTGCCGACAATGCGCACGCCGGCGGGATTCGGCTCTTCTAAATCGAGGCCGGGCAGGCCGCCCACAATGGCCTGCAACTGATCGTGATTGGGCGGGCGGTTGGTAGTGAAGGGCACGACCGCGCGCAACGCTCCATAGGCCTCAGCCAGATCACTCACTTTGGCCCGCCGCTTTGCGGGCAGCGGCTTCAATCCCAGCGACTTCCAGGCAGCATAGGGATAGCTCTCGACTAAGATGCGCTGCGCGGGTTGGCCGGGCTCGTCGGGTCGCGCAGGCTGGCGTTGAGTTTCAAGCCGCTGCCAGCCGCGCCGGCAGAGCGCGTCGTAGACATCCATACAAAATTCGGCGAAGGACCGGTAGGTGCGCGGCTTGACCATACCGGGCAGGCCGGTTTTGGCGGCGGTGTTCAGTTGCCGCTCGCAGCCGCGCGCGTGCTCGAGGCCGTTGTCGCGGGATTTCCACGCCTGGGGACCGTCGAGCATGAGGATGCGAATGCCGCGGACGTTGCAAAGATGGTTAAGCCGGCCGGCGAGAATCTCCGCGTCGATCTCGGTATCGATCTGCGCGCCGATTTTTGCGTAGGCGGGGCTGGGGCCTTTTTTTGGGCCGGGTCCTCGTGGGCCGAGCCCCGGATCGGCGAAGGGAACGATCTCGCAGGCCACGACAGTGTCTGGCGCAGCCGCCGCGGATTGCTGCCGGACGCGGTTGAGGACAACGACGCCCAGGTCGGACCAGCGGCGGCAGGCGAGATCGACAGAGAGGACGGCCACGCTCTAAAGCGTAAGGCTGACTGCGCCTTGGGTGATCGGCGTGGCGTAGAAATTCTGTCGGGTCCGCGCCGATTTGAAACCATAGGCCGAAATGGGACGCCTCTGAGCAGCGAGTCAGCGAGTCAGCAAGTCGGCAAGCCAGCGGGTCAGCGAGTCAGCGGGTCACCGAGTGAGCGAGTCAGCGGGCCCGCGAGTCGGCGCCGGGCGGGCGAAAAAAGTCGGGCCCTTCCCGAAGGAGGGGCCCGGACTGACTGAATGGGATCCTAGTTGACGATTACCTTAAATGTTGCGGTAGGCGTGGGCGTGACGGCGGGGTTGCCAGAACTCGTGACGGTAAACGTGTAGGTTCCCGCAGCAGTGCCGGTGTTACCGCCTCCTCCTCCGCCGCTGACGCCTCCTCCGCAACTGGCGAGAACGCCGAGGCCGACCATTGCGGCGAGGAGGCAAAGCATCTTCCGCCAGCTACGCCGCCGCGCCGGGATGCCGAAGAAGACGAGCAGCGCCAGGGCTGCGCCGCCCCCTGCACCCAGCCAGCCCTTGCTGTTTCCAGATTTGGGATAGACGAGATCGGCGGTGCTGGCCATAACGGTAGTGACCGTCGCTGTTGCTTGTCCACTTGTGGTCATGGCGCTCAGCGTGACCGGCGATCCACTGGTGACGCTGCACGAGGGCGCATCGCCGGAGGAATTTGAGGGGCCGCCAGGGTTCAATGAGCAAGTGAGGGTGATGCTGCCGGCGTAGCCGCCGCTGCCGGTGGCTGTGACCGTGGAGGTGGCATTGCTGCCGGGGGCAATGCCGGAAGAGGGGCTGGTGGCTGCCACGGTGTACGCCGGGGTGACCACTACGGCGGTGACTGTCACATTGACCGTGGCGATCTGCGTGATGGACCCGTTTTTGCCCGTAACAGTGATGACATAAGCTCCGCCAGTTGTGGAGCTTGTGCTTCCCACCGTCATGGTCGTTGTTGTTTCAGCGCTGCCTGTGACATCGGCCGAGGCGATCGTGCCGCAGGTTACCGGGCTGGTTGGGTTTGCCGGAGTGGTGGTTACGGAGCAGGTGAAACCGACTGTTCCAGTGAAGCCATCCGACGGCGCCACGGTGATTGTCGAAGTGTTACCCGTGGTTGCGCCCGCCGCCACGGAGACACTGGTTGCAGACAGAGCGAAGGTTGGTGCAAAGGCGCCAGCGGGCCAGGCGTTCACAACGTTCGCCACGTTCAGCGAGCCGAGGCCGGTGGCCAGGTCGAAGCCGGTGGTGGAGTTGTAGGCCTGTGCTCCGCTGGAGGCGGAGGTGGCCAGGGTGCCGATGGTGTCGCCGGAGTTGAGCTTATAGCAGTTAGGCGAAGCGACGCCCGCAGCGCCCGAGTCCGGGCCATTGCCATTGCCGCCCTCCACCGTGCCGTTAGTCAGGCTGCAGGGCATGGAGATGGTCTGCGCAGTAGTGTAGGCCGGCGTGCCAGAGGCGGCCGTGGGACCGTTATCGATGTCGTTGAAGTAGCAACTGCTGGAGGTCGTGACGCTCTCAGCGCTGCAACTGGAGTAGGTCTGCCTGGCGGCAAGGTCGTAGAGCTCGTAGTTGGCAAGGCCCTGCGCTCCGCCGGCCTTTTGATTGATGAGGGCCATCACGCCGGCCATCTCAGGCGAAGCCACCGAAGTTCCGCCCAACTCTTGCGCCGTGTACTCCTCTTCATCCGTCGAGGTAGCGGCGGTCGCGGGGTAGGTGCAACCTGGCGAAAGGCCGAATTCCACATTTGGGACGACGGAGACGCAAACCAGAGTGGAGCTGCTGAAGGCGCCGTTACCGGCAAAGAAGCTGACATCGGGAATTGCGCGCGTCGTCAAGCCGCTTGTTCCCGTGATGCCGGACTGCCAGGATGGAACAGGCCAGCCGTTGTTGACAAGAGTGATGGAGCTTTGGGCGGCGCCCGTATCGGGGTTTGTTGTGGCGCCGGTGCTTGTCGATCCTGCGGTGCAGTCGCCATACGGATTGGAGCTGGCATTGGTGGTGTTGACGACGCAACCGCTGACTCCGCCACTGCCACCTACTGTATCGACGAGGCTCTCAAAATAGCCGGACGCGCCAGAGCCATTATCCAGCGCGAGCCAGTCGTTATAGAGGACGTTGCACGTCTCTTCGGGAGTCGTGGGGTTGACGCCGGCAAAGGAGTCGAAGCCAGAAGCGCTCAGGTAGGTCTCAATATATCTGGCCTGGATGGGGTTCTCGCATGTGTCGTTCCAGGGGATTTCGGGCACGTAGCCGAGGGCGCTCTCGCCGGTGGTGGCGTTATTGGATGTAGCCCAGTAAGCGGGGCCGGCAGTTCCGCCCTGACCGGTGCTCGATGTGGCGCAACCCAGGAAATTGCCGTTGGAATCGAAATAGGGCTGGCACCAACTGAAATCGGTGCCGCCGACGGCGGTGTTGAAGGGCGTAGACGCAAGGCCGTTCACGGACAGGCCGAACTGAGCGACATAGGGATTGCCGTAAAATGTATCAAAACTGTCGTCGCAGGAAGGCGAGCCGGCGTCGCCGGTGGACACAAAGACCGAAATGCCCGCGGAAGCAGCCGTTTGCCACAGGTCGTAGTAGGCGACGTTTTCGGCGGTGCCGTTGCCGAGCTCGCATTCGCCGTAACTGAGGCTCATGATTCTGGCCGTGGCGTGGTTAACGATGTAAGCTGCCGAATCGTACACGGTGTCGATGCAGCCGGAACCGGTGGTGGTATTGCAGGCAGCGGCCTGCCCCGTGACCACGAGATCGATTTGAGCGCCGGGGGCTACCGCTCCCGATACCTCAACATCGAGTGAATTCTCCATCAGATCGCCGAAGCCGCAGGCTGCGCTGGAACTTGTGCAGACGCTCGCCGGTGCGCCGTCGCCTGTATCGATTTGGATCGGCGTCAAACCCTTGGGCAGGTCGAAGGCGCTGCGGTACGCGGCCACGTCGTTGTTGTAGACGCCGCTTGTGGGCGTGGTTTCGCACGCGGAATTCGCTTGACCGAGGCAGATTTCGCTGGTTCCGGCGATGGCAATGGTTTCTCCGGTGCCGTTGATGGGCGTGCTCTCCTGCCAAAGCGGCAGGACGTTATAGATGGTGGCGAAGTCATAGGGAGTGACGTCTTCTTCAAGGAAGCTTGAGCCTGTGGAAGTGTCGTTGATGCCGAAGAGAGGACGCGGAATGAACGCCGGTTTCGACGAGGCGCCGGTCGGATTCGAGCCGGCCGGCGCGGAATTCACAATGCGCTGCCATTTTCCCGCCGCCTTATTGAACTTAACCACGCTGCCCAGCTTGTGCTCAGGCCGGGGCAGGAAGCTATGCAGCCTCTTGACGCCCAGGACCACGGGAGCGAGAGCAGCGGGAATCTGCGGGTCGCTCATGTTGGCGTAGTGCGGAACGCCATTTACCAGCAGGTTATGAATCTGAGTATGGAAGGCGCTTTCAACCTCGGCTGCGGTGCCGCTGAAGCGGATAGTCATGCGGTCGGGCGCGACTTGCTTGACGGTGAATCCATGGGTGGTGAGCCAACCCGTGATGGTTGCGATGTCGGCCGGGGCGGGGCCGAACTGCGCGCCGATCTGGCCGGGCGTGAGCCATTGATGGAAGTTGGGCGAGCCGGATTCGTACTGGCTGGCGACAAAGGCGTCAAAGGCCGCCTGCTGCTCGGGGCTGCGGCTGAGGACGAGGGTGAGATCGGGCAGCGCGAACTCAGGGCTGACCGCGCCGCGGTCGTTCATTGCGTTGGCGTGCGGGTTGGTGTTGCCTTTGAGCGTGATGAGGTTGCTTTCATCAAGAGGCGAGACGATGCGGGCGGCGGGTGCGGCTTGCTGTGCCAGGGCTACGACAGAGCAGAGGAAGGCACTGGCCAACACGCACAGGGGGAACGAGCGCAAGTTGTTCATATTGAGGAGTCCTGGACCCTTTCTTGAGAGAGCGCACGAGCGCAGGGAGCGTTGTCATTGGCGAGCAAGAGCCGAAATGAGAATGAATTCGCTTGCACAAAGTGACCGAGATGGAGGACAACACCATCATACGACCGATTGCCGCCGGAGCGGGCGTTTGCACGCCTCAGCAGCGCGCGTTGACCAATATGGGAAGGCATAGCCCAGAGTTAAACTACTACCTTCCGCACGACGAAACGAACCGTTGAAACCCGACGATGGCGAAGATGATGAATCAATTGCGAGCGGATGAGTCCCCGAAGGCTTGCAGAATTAGACGGCGCAGAAGCAGGAAGGTTGACTGGGAGGCAGGGACTAGTCCCTATTCCCTCCGTTTCTCGCGGCCTGCCGCTGTATCATGGCGTTGTGCTCGATGCGTCCTCCGTTGAATGCTTCCTATGACCATGGCAACTGCTTCCCCTGCATTGCAATTCCTTGAGGACCGCTGGGACTCGAGCGTAGCGGCCGCTCTCGATGAACCCGAGCTCCTGCGTTACCGTTCCAACCTGCTCGGGTCGGACCTGCGCATCACGAATTTTGCCGGGGGCAATACCAGCTCGAAGATTGTGGAGACGGATCCGCTGACGGGCGAGCCGGTGGAAGTGTTATGGGTGAAAGGCTCAGGCGGCGACCTGGGCTCGATCAAGCGCGCCGGCTTCGCGACACTTTACCAAAACAAGCTGCTGGCGCTGGAGCGCAGTTACAAAGGCGTGGAGGCCGAAGATGACATGGCGGCCATGTATCCGCTGTGCGCCTTCCGCAACAATCCCGTGGCCGCGTCGATCGACACGCCCTTGCACGGGTTTTTGCCCTTCAAGCATGTGGATCATCTGCATCCCGACTGGGGGATTGCTCTGGCGGCAAGCGCCAATGGCAAAGTCAAGATGGAAGAGTTCAACCGCGAGTTCGGCCGCCGGCTGGTGTGGCTGCCGTGGCAGCGGCCTGGGTTCGAACTGGCGATGATGATGAAGCGCGCGGTCCAGGAGAATCCTGGCTGCGACGGCATTGTGCTGGGCGGGCACGGGCTTTTCACGTGGGGCGAAACGCAGCGCGAATGCTACCTGAACTCGCTGAATGTGATCGACGGCATCGGGCAATTCATTGAGCGGCATGGGCGGGGCAAGATACGCTTTGGCGGCCAGGCCGTGCCGCCGCGCGCTCGCCGCATGGAATTAGCAACAGCGATCGCGCCATTTTTGCGGGGGCGCATCAGCGCGCAGCAACGAACCATCTCCAGCTTTAGCGATGCCGCGGACGTGCTCGAGTTCGCGGGCTCGGTTCATGCGAAGGAGCTGGCTTTTCTGGGCACCAGTTGCCCCGACCACTTTATCCGCACCAAGATCCGGCCGATGTTTGTGCCCTGGGGCGCGGACGAAGGCCTGGACGCGCTGAAAAAGCAGATCGACCGCTCGCTTGCCGAGTACCGCGATCAGTACCGCGCTTATTATGCCGCGTTTGCCACGCCGGAGTCGCCCGCGCTGCGCGACGCGAGCCCCGCGGTGGTGCTGATTCCGGGGATGGGTATGTTCAGCTTCGGCAAGAACAAAACCGAGGCGCGCATCGTCGGCGAATTCTACACCAACGCGATTCACGTGATGGAAGGCGCGAGTGTGCTGGGTGTGGGCGAGGGCTCCGGGCAATTTTCGGGCCCGTTTTCGGGCATCGCTCCGCAATGTCCACCGGGGATGGACCCGGCCAGCTTCAAGGTGTTTAGCAATTACGTGGCGTTGCCGGCGCTTGAAGCCTTCCGCATCGAGTACTGGGCGCTGGAAGAGGCAAAGATTCGCCGGCAGCCGCCGGAGAAGGAGCTGAGCCGCCGCGTGGCGCTGGTGATTGGCGGCGCCAGCGGCATTGGCCGCGAAGTGGCGCGACTGGCTGCCACGCGTGGCGCGCATGTCTTCATTGCCGATCGCGATGCGGAGGGCGCGGCGCGAGTTGCGGCGGAGCTGGCTTCAGTAGCGCCCAAGGAGTTTTGCGCGAGCGGCGCAGTGGATATCCGAAGCCGCTCGGCTATTCGCGAAACACTGGGCGCCGCGTCGCTCAAGTTTGGCGGCATCGATATTCTCATCAACACGGCTGCGCTCTTTCCTTCGACGCCCGATGGAGAGATTCCGGACGACATGTGGGCTGACACGCTGGCCGTGAACGTGACGGCCAACTACTTGCTTGCCGATGAAGCGGCGAAGCTGTTTGAAGAGCAGGGACTGGACGGGAACATTGTGTTCACGAGCTCGGCCAACGCGGTGGTGGCTAAGCGCGGCAGCGAGGCATACGACGTGAGCAAGGCCGCGCTGAGCCACCTGATTCGCGAGCTTTCGGTTCGGCTCGCGCCCAACGTGCGCGTGAACGGCATTAGCCCGGCCACGGTGGTGCAGGGTTCCACGATGTTTCCGCGCGACCGCGTGCGCGCTTCGCTGACCAAGTACAAAATTCCTTTTGAGGAATCGTTCAGCGATGAGGAGCTTCGCAGCCGCCTGGCCGCTTTCTACGCCGAGCGGACGCTGACCCGGAAGGCGATCGATCCGGCCAACTGCGCTGAAGCAATCCTGTTTTTGGCCAGCCCTCGGGCGCGCTGCACCACCGGCCACGTGATTCCTGTAGACGGCGGCCTGACCGAGGCCTTTTTGCGGTGAAGAAAGCTGTGCTTCTAGTGTGGTGTCCCGAAGCCGGCGTAATAAATCAACTGTCATCCTGAGCGGAGTTTGCCGCGCTCTTTGCGGCAAACGGAGTCGAAGGATCTGCGGCTGTTTTTCAATGAACTTCGGGGAAGCCGCCTCAGCGCGGATTTTTTAAGTTCGCATGTGGCATTTCAGGTACCGGAACCACACCGGTTGAGAGCGCAGGTCTTGACGCGGAGACGTCTCAGGCGTAATTTGTCCTTACACGGGAAAGGAGGTTGATCCAGCCTATGCAAAATGATTGTTCCAGTAGTTTCTTACGTGAGGTGACTGAGGCCTAGGGCATCGCGCCCAAGACCCCAGGTAAGTCCAGGCGGAGGGTTCTCCGTCGTGGCTCTGGCACTCGCGGCAGCGCGATGGCCTTAGTCCAATCCCAACAGATCACCGGCAGCGGCCTGGGAACCAAGAGTTCTCAGGCCGTTGTTGTTTTGAAGACAGGGAACAAGGCAACAAGGGAACAAGAAAGATGGGAAATCCAAGCAGGTCTGGGAGGTTGAGGATGGGACACGAACTTGAGAGCACGATTGTGCTGCTGGAGCGCACGCCCGCCGCTCTCGATGCGCTGCTGCGCGGTCTGCCGGAAGCGTGGACGCACAGCAATGAGGGAGAAGATACCTGGAGCGCCTACACGGTTGTCGCGCACCTGATCCACTGCGAAGACGAGGATTGGTTGCCGCGGACCAGACTGATCCTCAGATCGGGTGACACCGAGGCCTTTGTGCCCTTTGACCGCGAGGGGCACGTACGTTATAGCCTGGGCAAGCCGCTGGGGCAAGTGCTCGAAGAGTTCGCGCGATTGCGTGCGAAGAACCTCGCTGAGCTGCGCGCCTTGCGCCTGAAACCCGAGGACCTCGAACGGCGCGGGCGGCATCCTGCTCTCGGCACGGTCACCCTCAGCGAGTTGCTGGCAACATGGGTGGCGCACGATCTGACGCATCTACACCAGATTTCGCGAATCATGGCCCATCAGTACCGCGAGGCGGTGGGTCCGTGGGTGCGGTTCCTCGGCGTGATGCAGTGCGCGGGGCACAGTTCCGCGGCGTGAGGGGCGCGCGGCCAGAACCTTAGTGAATGAATTTGTATCTTAGTTCTTTGCCTCTTCCTTCCACGGTCAGGTCGGTAAACGGATTGTATTGGGTGTTGGTAACGACTTTGTACAATGTATACAATTGCGGGAAAAACACGCCCCAGTTTCCGATTTCTTCAATACAGTGTTGCGACCAGACGATGCCTTCTTCCGGGGTTTCCTTCTTGCGAGTACCGATTGCCGATGATTTTCCAACGATGCCAAAGTCCGCCTTTTCCCATTGGTGAACTCGATAGCCCATGGGAGTTGGATTTTTCAGGCTTTCTTCTCCAAACCCTAGACCAGCCACAATGACGCAGTGTTCATAAACCACGTACTCTTTGACCGCATCTGAAACCTCGGCTAAATCCTCCATCCGAATATAGAGATTCTGGCGGGTGCCATCGTTCCATGTTTGAGGCGAGATATGAATCGCTCCAATCGGCATGCCATGTTTAGGCGGTATCGCCCATTGCAGGGGTTCATGCTGACTTGGGTGCCAGAGCAAGTTGCATTTCTCCATATTGCTCCAGAACCAGTCGATCATTCTTGGGGTAATGCCTTCCAGTTCCCAATCAATATGTGTTCCCATTGCATCTTGTGTCACTTGCGATTTCACCTCTTATCCTCCCAGCCACGTAGATCATAAATTGTTCCCGCCGCCAGCAGAACTTTTCGAGTCCCTGCCGCCCTGCACTTCCATGGCTTAGAATCGCCAATAGAATGAAGTGTCCATATTGTGGATTCGGGCAGGATCGGGTGGTGGACTCGCGCGAGAGCAAAGAGGCCGACTCGATCCGGCGGCGGCGGGAGTGCGAGCGCTGCAACCGGCGCTTCACGACTTATGAGCGCATCGACGAGATCCCCTACATGGTGGTGAAGAAAGACGGGCGCCGCGAGCGCTTCGACCGGCAAAAAGTGCTGAGCGGATTGCTGCGCGCTTGCGAGAAGCGGCCGGTGTCGTCGAGCCAACTGGAAAAGATCGTGGATGCGACGGAGAGTTTTCTGGTGGATGCGCCGGAGCGGGAACGCACCACTGCCGAGGTTGGCGAACTGATTATGGAACATCTGAAGGGGCTGGACACCGTGGCGTATATCCGCTTCGCGTCAGTGTACCGGGACTTCAAGGATGTGCGGGAGTTCAAGGAAGAACTGGAAGGGTTGTTGGAATCGCACCGGGGCGGCAGGGGAAAGAAGTAGGGGCGAGGGGCCGGGCCGGAATTTCGCCGAAAACACGAACATTTGGCGAGCGACGAAAAACAACCGCAGGTCCCCGTTCGACTTCGATCGCTGCCCCACCCCAGCGACGAAGACCTGTCGCCGGGGGCCCCGGTTTGCCGCGATCTTCGCGCTCTCGAAAATCACGGGCAAGAACTCGGGCGACCCTACGGGGCGCGGTCGATTGCCGCAGCTTTCCCAGGACAGCGCCCGCTTGCCGCGGGCTTGTTCTGGGCTACTATCGGCGCTCCCTCCGGGAGCGAAGAACGGCGACACACCGCGTGATTTTTCATCCCCTTCGGTGGGCCGAAGGCCCATGAACACTCAGGGCAGGCTTTCGACTGCGTTTGGCGCAAGGGGCGCGCCAGACTTCGCTCAGGATGACAATTCATTGGGTTGTGTCACGAGATGCAACCGGTTAATCCAGTTTGCGCAGGAGTGCGGCCACGCCACTGATGGAGCCGGACTGCTTGTCGAGGATGGGCGAGGTACTGATCTCGACCCGAACGACTTCCCCTACGCGGGTGAAGAGACCCGCGGTTCCCTTGCAAGGTTGGTCGAGGAGGGCGCGAAGATCGAGAAAGGCGCTGCCGCCTGGCGGGAAGGCCTGCGTGGGCAAAAGCTCATCGATGGTTTTGCCGATAAGGCCGCAGGCGCGCCAGCCGGAAAGCTCTTCGGCGGCAGGGTTCGCGGAACGAACGATGCCCAGAATATCGGTGAGAATGACGGCTTCAGCCAGAGACATCATGGCGCATTCGAGCCATTGTTGCTCGCGGCGCGCCTCGTCGAGGGCTCGCGCCGTTTCGGTCACGTCCACGGCGACCATGCGCATTCCCGCTGGCTTTCCCATGGGGCCGCGCATCACGTTGCGATGGAACTCGTAGGTGCGGAACGAGCCGGAGCGGTCGAAGATGGAGCGGGTGATGACGGGCGGATCTTCGCCCGACTCCATGAGCGACAGGAACGCGGCCGAACTGCGATCCTTTTCGTCGACAGCCATCAGGTCCCATCCGCTTTTGCCGATGAGTTCTCCCTGGCCGGGATGATGCAGGGCAAGAGCGGCGCGGTTGGCGCGGGTGAGGAGACCGCGCGCGTCGATTTCGACGTAAGGCAGGGGCAGTTCGTCGATTTCACGCGATAGCGCGCACTGAGGCGCAGCCCAAAAATTCGCGGTGCTTTGGTTCATCGTACACTCCGGTTGTTCGCGATCAGGGTGATTTTGTAGAGGTCGTCGGCGGATTGCAGGCAGTTGATGGGTGTGAGGTCGAAGGTGATGGGAATGCGCAACATGGTGGAGCGCCCGCCGATGTTGACGCTGGTTTCGCGATTCTGAAAGGCGATACGCTCCAGCTCCGCGGTGAGAATCTGCTCGTTGGCGCGGCCTTGCAGGATGGCCAGGAGCGAAGAATCGCTCCAGTGGTAGATGGCGTCGTCGGAGTGCAGGCTTTGGGTGAGGAAGGCAGCGACGGCCATGAGGCAGTCCTCGACCGCTTCGGAGCCGAATCGCTGGTTGATCATGTTGAGGCAACTGAGACGGAAGAGGACGATGAATCCTTTGCCGCCGCGTTCCATGATTTTTCTGAGTTGCTCGATGGCGCTGCCGCCTCCGCGCAGGCCGGCGGCATTGTCGTTGGCAGTCGTGTGGTCGGCAGTTTGAAAGCACGAAGCCTCAGCCGGGGCTGAGTTCTCGCCCGAGGGATGCAGGAAGGATTCGATGAGCGCATGAAGTTCTTCAATCTGCCCGGCCGACACGACGCCGCCAATTTTGCGCAGGAGTTGATCGGCCTTCTCCATAGAGGGGTCGATACCCAGGCTCTTGAGCAACTCGCGGAAGAGAAGGGAAACCAGCGACCGCCAATTGGCGGTGCGGTTGCGCAGCTCGTCTTCACCGGCTCTGCGATAGTTTTCAAATTCGCGAACGACGGAGCGAATCTGCGCCAGCTTCTCGTCGTCGTTGAGGCGATCGGGAAGCTGCAGGGCCAGTTTAGCGACGCTCGAGCGAAACGCGCTGTACACGGCGCTGTCGATCTCCGGAACGCCGAGAGCCGCACCCTCCACAACAAGAGTGAGAAACCTCTCGGAGTTGGAAGGCTCGGCCGCATTCTCGACTGGTGTTTGCGACTGGCCCAAGGTGACGATTTGCTTCAGGTTCATCTTGGAGCGCTCCCTCTCGGGTTTATCGGCAAAAGGGAACGTGGCATTAGCTTTCCGTCGGGGGGAGAAGACTCTGAACAACACCTATGCACTCGTCTGCTTGATGACGTTGAGATTCCCTGGCGATGAGCGATTACGAGATCAGAGGAAGCGATTGACGACGCGATCCACGAATCCGCTGGGGACGGAGTCCTGCTCTTGAGCGGGAAGCTTCACGCTCAAGGATTCGGCCAGCGCAAGGAGCCATGAAATGGTGGACCAATTCGGCATCGCGGGCAGCCGCACTTCCAGATGCAGACCGAACGAATCGCGCCGTACCAACAGCGCGACCGGCCGTATAGCATCCCCTGGCCACTCAAGCATTTGTTTCGCTAGCCCGGAATCAATCGGCGAATGGGAGAAGCGATCAGGCAGAATTTGAACGCGGTAGGCCGCGTCAAAAGCCGGTGCTCCAGTAGCGATTTCTCTCGCGAGAGCATTGAATTCAATTGCGTCGGCGAGCGTGCCGCTCACGGCGGCGACGCGCGCCTCGGCCCGCGGGGACAAGCGGGCACCGACCAGGCCGGAACTGCGATCCTTGGGGTCGCGTGGGGATATGTCGAAATCTTTCGGTCCCGCCAAACCGGGAATGCGCAATCTCATTTCTGAAGCCCAGCGCGTTGACTGCTGGCTGGAGCCTTCCGTCGTCAAGATCCACGCCATCCCCGCGCCGGTCCGGCCTTCGATCCGAAATGCCGTCGGATCACCGAGCAGCCGCCGAATGCCAAACTTCCAGCCGCATCCGGCTGCTGCGTGACGGATGTCGCGGATAGCCTTCCGGCGCTCTGCGGTGAAAAGCAGGTAGAGGCTCACCGGCAGGCCAATGCATATCGCGAACATCGCGGCCACGATCGCAATTGCGCGGATTCCCGTCATTGTCTCTATGGCCTTTCCACGCTGCATATCCACGGATCTTCTGGAGAATTTCCGCGAGCAATGCCAAGGTATCACAAAGAAAACGCAGCAGGCGTGATCCTTGCCGCCCATTTTCAAAGACACACTCCCGCGCAGTGTTCCAGTTCTGCACGCTTAAGCGTCCGCAATTCCCTTCTCGGTTACACAGTCAGGAAATAGGCTGCCCTCCCGTATACTTAAATTGAAAAGGACATGAAAAACAAATACCCCATCGGCATCCTCGGGGCGACCGGAATGGTCGGCCAGCGTTACATTCAACTGCTCGAAAACCATCCCTGGTTCGAGGTCACCTGGCTTGCGGCCAGCGACCGGTCAAGCGGGAAGAGGTTTGGCGAGGCCGCGAAGTGGCGGCTGGATACGCCGCTGCCCGAGAGGATCGCGAAGATGACCGTGGCGCCGGCTGAGCCTGAAGGCGCGCCGAAGATTATCTTTGCCAGCGTGGATGCGGCAATTGCCCGCGAGATGGAGCCGAAGTTTGCCGCGGCCGGTTGCGCCGTGATTTCGAACTCGAGCGCATTTCGCATGACGCCCAACGTGCCGCTGGTGATCCCGGAGGTGAATGCCGATCATCTGCACCTGATCGAGGAGCAGACGTGGCGCAAAGAGTCCGGCGGATACATAGTGACCAATCCGAATTGCTCGACGATTGGATTGGTGATGGCGCTCAAGCCGATCGAAGAGCGGTTCGGGATCGAACAGATTTTTGCGACGACCATGCAGGCGGTTTCGGGAGCCGGCTATCCCGGCGTAGCCTCAATGGACATTCTGGATAATGTCGTCCCGTTCATCGGCAGTGAAGAAGAGAAGATGGAGACGGAGACGCTGAAGCTGCTGGGTAAGCTCGAGGGCCACGGCGTAACGCCGCTCGGGGCGAAGATGAGCGCGCACTGCAATCGCGTTCCGGTGGTTGACGGGCATACGGAGTGCGTGTCGATAAAGCTTGGGAGCAAGCTGGGACGGCGGGCGACGCGCGAAGATATTCTGGCGGCATGGGCGGAGTTCAAGCCGCTTGCGGGGCTGGGATTGCCGTTTGCGCCGGAGCAGCCGATCGAGTGGGCGGAGCAGAACGATCGCCCGCAGCCGCGGCTGGACCGCAATCGCGGCAAGGGTATGACGGTGACGGTGGGCCGCCTGCGCCCGTGCAATGTGCTGGACTGGAAGTTTGTGCTGATGTCGCATAACACCGTGCGCGGTGCGGCGGGAGCAACGATTTTGAACGCCGAGATGCTGGCGAGTTTGGGCAAATTGGAGCCTGTGGCTGCAGTTGCGACGCGAGGTTAGATTCGTGGTCTCCCACCCTTTCGCCGATGAAGCTGGCGAAAGGGCGGGGCGCCCGGCTGATAGCTAAACGGCTGGTTTGGATTTCGCATGAACCTGGTAGTGATGAAGTTTGGCGGCACGTCGGTTGAAGATCCGGCGGCCATCGGGCGCACCGCGGCCATTGTGGCCGGGCGCGTGGCCAGGGGCAAGAGCCCCGTGGTGGTGGTGAGCGCCATGGCCAAGGTGACCGACCAGTTGCTGCGCGCGGCCGATGCGGCTTCGCAGGGCGACCGCACCGGCGCGCTGGCCATCAGCTCGCGGCTGCGCTCGCGGCACCGCGACACCGCTGCCGAACTGGTGAAGAACAAGGCCGACGGCGCCGGCGCTGGTTCATTTGATCGATGGCAAGTTCGACGCGCTCGACGAGGTGCTGCGCGGGCTGGCGGCGATTCGCGAGCTTACGCCGCGCATCTCCGATTTGATTGTGAGTTACGGCGAGCGCATCTCGAGCCGCATCGTGGCCGCGGCCTTTCGCGAGCGAGGCATCGACGCGGCGCACGTGGACGCGCGCGAGGTCATCATCACCGACTCAGAGTTTCAGAAAGCGGCGCCGCAGGACGACATCATTGAGAAGCGCGCGGCGGAAAAGCTGCTGCCGCTGGTGCGCGAAGGCAAGGTTCCGGTGATGGGCGGCTTCATCGCGTCGAACGAGGCGGGATTGACGACCACGCTGGGACGCGGCGGCTCCGACTTGACGGGCGCGCTGGTGGGCGGCGCGCTGAACGCGGAGACCATCGAGATCTGGACCGACGTGGACGGCATCATGACCGCCGATCCGCGCGTGTGCCCCGACGCGCTGCGCGTGAAGGAGATCAGCTTTGAGGAAGCGGCGGAGCTGGCCTATTTCGGCGCCAAGGTGCTGCACCCGGCCACGATTTTGCCGGCAGTGAAGAAGAACATCCCGGTGGCTGTGCTGAACAGCCGCAACGCGGCGTGCGAGGGAACGCGCATCATCTCGCTGGCAACGCATTGCAAGAGCCCGTTCAAATCCATCGCGGTGAAGAAGAAGCTGAGCATCATCGATGTGGTAGCCGGCCGCATGCTGATGTCACACGGTTATCTGAGCCAGATTTTCGCCATCTTCGACAAGCACAAGTGCCCGGTGGACATGGTTTCGACGAGCGAAGTTTCGGTTTCGCTGACGGTGGATTCGAACGCCAGCCTGCCCGCTCTCTCAGCCGACCTGGGCAAGCTGGCAGACGTGAAGTACGAGGGCAAAAAGGCGCTGATCTGCATGGTGGGCGAGGATATTCGCGGGCAGAGCGGCATTGCCGCGCAGGTGTTCAACGCCGTCCGGCACATCAACGTGCGCATGATTTCGCAGGGCGCGAGCGAGATCAACATGAGCTTCATGATTGAAGAAGACGACGCCGATGAGGCGGTGCGCTCGCTGCATGCGGCGTTCTTCAAGGAGCCCGATCCAGCGGTCTTCGACGTAGAAGCGAGAAAGCAGCTTCTAGCCTCCAACTCCTAGCTGCCAGCTTTTGCGCGCTGTCATCCCGAGCGACCCTGAGCGCAGAGAAGTCACCGCGCGAACCCGATTTGCCCATCCTCGCAGCCGTCTGTTTCAATCCATGTATTCATGCAAGGAGATAGACGTTATGACGAAGAATTCCATCCTGCTTGTTGCAGCGCTTGCGATTTGCGGCCTCGGGCTCGCACTGGCCATTCCGCTGCAGGCCCGCGCTCAAGCCGCTCCGGCAGCAGCTCCCGCTGCTCCGACACTCGAATTCATGTTTGAGGAGAATGTCGCGCTGGCAGATTCTGTGCATGTCGGCGCCACCCCGCGCGGGCAGCGAAACATCGTTCCCATCACCGGCGGAACATTCAGCGGGCCGAACATTCACGGGAAAATTCTGCCCGGCGGGTGGGACTGGCAACTGGCTCTCCCGGACGGCTGCTTTTCCCTCGAGGCCAACTACATGATCCAGACCGATGACGGCGCTGTGATCAACGTGCTCAACAAGGGTACTGACTGCCCCGATGCCAGCGGCAAAAGGACCCGGCTGCTGACCTCACCGGTCTTTGAAGCGCCCGAGGGACCGTATAAATGGCTCAATGCCGGCGCCTATGTGGGAACGTTGGATGTGGAGACCATTGACGGAAAGCCAGCGGTTCGCATCCGGTTCTACAAAGCGCTTTGATCGATCGGAGCTAAAAATGCTGATTCTCGTGCTTGGCAAAGGAAAAACCGGCTCGCTCGTTGCCGAGGTGGCGTGGGAGCGGGGCCACGGCGTGCGCGCGCTCGACATCAATGAGAACGAGCACGCATCGGCGCTCGCGGCTCCCAATCTGGCCGGTGTGGATGTGGTGGTGGACTTCACCGCTGCGGAAGCGGCCGTAGAAAACATGCGCGCGGTGCTGGCGGTGGGCGGGCGCATTGTGGTGGGTACAACGGGGTGGTATTCCCGACTCGCCGAGATGAAGGCCTTGGCCCTGGAGCGCGGCGGGGGGCTGTTGTACGGCACGAATTTCTCCATCGGCGTGCAGAAGCTCTTCCGGTTGACCGCGGAACTGGCGCAACTCGAAGGCTACAAGTTCTCCATCGACGAGACGCACCACATTTCCAAGCTCGACGCGCCTTCAGGAACGGCGCTGACGCTGAAAGAAATCATTCTCTCGGTGCGGCCGGGCATCGAGATCCCGGTTGAGTCGCATCGCGTAGGCGACGCCAAGGGCGAGCATATTGTGCGCGCCGTGAGCGAGCACGATGAGCTGGAGCTGCGCCACGACGCGCACTCGCGGCGCGGCTTTGCCGTGGGTGCGGTGCGCGGCGCCGAGTGGCTGGCCGGCAAATCCGGCGCGTGGGAGTTCCGCGAGATCTTCGGGCAGATGTAGCTGGACCTCGCATCCCTAGTCCTTCCACCGGCTTCGCTACTATCCGGCGCGGGGTTTGATCAGGTCGCTCAGGTAATCGGGCTTGGATTCATTGCGCACCAGGTGCGGATAGCGTTCGCCGCCGTGATACTCGATGGTAACAATGCGAAAGTAATCGTCGTCGAGAACCAGGAGCGTGATGGGCGCGGTGAGATCCTTCGCGGTCTTGATGGCGTCTTCGAGCAGATCGTGGGTGTAGACGCGGCCGTTGACGCCGACCACTTTCATTCCCGGTGAAATGCCGGCCTGGAAGGCCACGCCGCCAACTATGGAATCGGAGACTGTGCCGTCTTCACCCAGTTGCAGGCCGATTGAGTATATATCGACTGTGACGCCGTGGCGGCCGGGCAAGTGCAATGGCTTGTCGTTGAATTGAACCCACCACCCAGCATTCATCAGGCCGGCGTCGGGCATATCGGGGGTGGTGGAGTCAAGATGCTTGCGGAAGAATGCGGCCCAGTCATAGGGCGCCACCTGATTCAGCGTGTCGACCAGCGTGTCGAAGGTATAGGTCTTGACTTCGGGGCCGTTGTTGGCGCCGCCGTGAAACACGTGGCAAAAGTCGTCGATGGATTTCTGGCCATTGGTGACGTCGTGGATGATGGTGGCCACTTCAAGCCACATCAGGTCGCCTTCGTCGTAGTAATCCTCACTGCGGCGCCAGTTGACCCAGCCTGCGCGGCCATAGCCAAAGCCGGCGACGGCAGTCGCGGTATCCTCGAGCGGGCGCCAGGTACGGCCGGGACGGCCCGGGCCTAGCATGGCGGCGGCGTTGGCCAGGTACTCGCGATACTGCTCGGGCGTAAACAGGCCGCTGCGTACGGCGAGCAACGGGCCCAGGTACTCGGTGAGACCCTCGTAGCCCCACAGCAAATCGTCCTGCATCGGCTTTTCGAAATCGGGCGTAGCCAGATCGGCGGGGCGGCGGAATTTTCCGTTCCAGGAATGGACGAACTCATGCGGCAGCAGCGCGCCGACGAGAACGCCCGCATCGGGACCCAGAAGCGCGCGTTCGGGCAGGCGGCTGTCGTTCGATTCGTGGTGCTCGAGGCCGAAGTGCACCACGTGATCGCTGAGCGTGAGCAGGAAATGGTAGTCGCGATAATGGCGCGCACCGAAGAGCTTGCCCGACTCGGCAACCAGGTTGGTCATATCTTTCTGGATCTCGGGGCTCATGGCCAAAGCGGCTTCGCTGTCGGCAGCCATATCGATTTCGTGGTGGATGGGCTCGCCGGGCGGCGTAAGGTCGATGGCGCGATAATACTGGCCGGCAATCACAGGCGAGTCGACGAGGAGATCGAGCGAGATGGACTTGAACGAGACCTGGTTGCCGGAGGCTTCGGCGACAGGCAGCGCTGTGCCGTACTTCCAGCCTTCGGGCAGCAAAAGCGTGGCCTGGTAGGTGAGTTGCGCGGCGGGTGTGCCCGCAGGGTAGAGAAGCGCTTCGTTCCACTCCAACACCATCAGCTTGTCAGTTGCCGATATGCCCTCAGGCTCGATGACGTCATAGTGGGCATCAAGATGCGTTGCGCCGGAAGGGATATCGAGGTGGAAGGTGAACACGTCGAGCGTGTCGCGCTGCCAGGGGATGGTTTTGCCGGCAGCTTCAAATTTGAGGCCGGTGAGACTGGTGATGGGACCGGTAGGACCGTGCGCGCCGGGAATCCACTTGGGGAAGTAGAGCGTGAGCGGGCCGGGCTGCACGGGAATGACGAGGTGGGCGTGCAACATCTTGCGCGGGCTCTCGGTCGCGTCGACGGTGAGCGAGATGGTTTTCCCGGTTTGTGCGGCGGCAAGCGGCGCGGCCAGCAGCGCGAGCAGAAACGCGAGACGAGGGCGGATCGGGCTCATGCGGGGCTCCTTGATGGCAGGGAGAGGTCGAGACGATCCTCACCCGCGCATGATAACAGCCCCGCGAAGGTGAGCGCCGTGTGATAAGTTGCCTGGATTTGCTTTGAATTTCGCAGAATACGTCCAGTGGTCGGCGAGTGCGAACGGTATAAACTTGAATAGTTATGGAAACGACAGGCTGCGGTACGGCAATAGTGACGCCGTTCAAGGCGGATGGATCGGTGGACGAGCCGGCGCTGTGGGCGCTGGTGAACTGGCAGATCGAGTCGGGGATCGATTTCCTCGTTGCGTGCGGCTCAACCGGCGAGGCCGCGACGCTGGATGAAGATGAGTGGCTGCACACGGTGCGGCTGGTCATCGACGCGGCGGCGGGGCGGGTTCCGGTGTGGGGCGGGTGCACGCATAACTCGACGCGCGTGGTTGTGCGGCAGGCCGCGCAGTTGCGTCGCGTGCCGGGCGTGGCGGCGGTGCTCTCGGCCAATCCGTATTACAACAAGCCCACGCAGGAGGGCCAGTTCCAGCACTTTCTCGCGCTGGCGCGCGAGGTCGATCCGCTGCCCGTTTGCGTGTACAACGTGCCGGGGCGGACGGCGGCGAACCTGGAGCCGGAGACGGTGGCGCGGCTGGCCGCGGCGGCCGCGAATATTCAGGCCATCAAGGAGGCCAGCGGAAAGCTGACGCAGTTTAGTGAGCTGGCGCACACGATGCCGCAGGGATTCAAGATTTTTTCGGGCGATGACAACCTGGCGCTGGCGGCGATTGCCGTGGGTGCGCACGGGCTGATCAGCGTGGCGTCGAATGAGGCGCCGGCCGAAGTGACGCGGATGGTTCGCGCGGCACTCGACAACAACTGGGCCGAGGCGCGCGATCTGGAGCGATGCTATGCGCGGCTGTTCGAGGCCAATTTCTGGGAGTCGAATCCTGCGCCGGTGAAGACGGTGCTGAGCTTGATGGGGCGGTGCACGGACCAATTGCGGCTGCCGTTGGTGCCTCCTACGACGGCCACGCGGGCCAGGCTGGAGCGGCTGGCCGGCGAGCTCGGGCTGCTGAAGCACGCGCCTGCCGCGGCAGGAGCTCACACTAAAGTGGGATAGGGCCGAGGCATGCGGCCACAACGAAAGCGGGTTGCAAAAAATAAATTTGCAAAACTTGAAACTTTTTTTAGATCTTCCACAACTCCGTGAATCGTCTGGTGTCTATCCTATCGACAGCAGATAACTGACTCAAATAGCGATTGCTGCTGTTCGAACTAAATTCAGGCGACAGCTCCGTGCGCGAGCGCGCCGTGGAACGATGTATTTTTCTGCCGGTGTCTCTTGCCAGGCCGCCCTTCATGGTGGAGTTCCTGCTCGAGTTCGTTGTACTGGCGGCGTTCCATTTGGAGAGGCCCGGTTACCGTGCCCACTCTGTGCTCGCTCTGTATAAGCCACGCAGCCTCGCGGAAGGTGACCAAACTGATATGTCCCCCAAAAAAACACAGGCAAATCTCTTCAGGCTGGCGCTGCTGCCGCTCACCGCTGCACTCATCGTGGCTACGGGCTGCAGCAGTTCGATGAACTCAAGCGGAGGCGGAACGCAGTCCAGCGCCTCGGGCCCGGCGTTCTTAGTTGGCACGGACGCGCCCCTGGCCGCGGTCGTCTCCATGCAAATGACGTTTGAAGACGTCGAGCTGACAAATAGCAGCGGCAGCACGACCACGCTGGTAAAAGGCACCCCCACCGTGGACTTTGCACGCTACAACGGCTTGCAGGGCCTGGTAGATATGGTTGACGTTCCCGCAGGATCGTACACCGGCGTCACTTTTGTGATCAGTTCAGGCACGGTGAGCTGGCTGGACACCTCAGGCCCCGGCGCGCCCACAATTACCTCGGCACCGGCAGCTTTCTCCAACACAACCATAACCGTCCCTCTCCCCAACACGCTGGTGGTCGGCGATAAAACGCCGCCGGTGGGAGTGCGTCTGGACTTCGATCTGAGCAAGTCGATTTCGACCTCGGGCGGCCAGATTGTGACCAACTCCAGCGGCGGCGTCGAGGTGAATCCCACGTTCGACATCACCACAGTGGCCCGCGGCGATCAAGGCGCTCATATCGATGAGCTGATCGGCGGCATCGTGAGCCTTCCCACGAGCACCACAGAACCCAGTTCGTTCGTGATTCAGGGTCCGCACGGCGAGAATTTCACCATCAACACTTCCGCTTCGACGGCGTGGGATGGTGACGCATCGCTGAGCTCACTCAACAGCAATAGCACCGTCGCGGTGGCAGGCAAGATTGATCCGTCTGACCAGACACTCGACGCCGACGAAGTGGCCATCATTTCCGACAAGGGATTCTATGCAGGCGGCCCCGTGACCTACGTGAATCCTTCCTCTGGCCAGGCCACCGACATGCAGATGTATGTGCGTGGCGTACTGCCTTCGCAGCTAGCCGCAGCTCCGCTGGGCCAAATTGCCGACGTGACCATCACCGGAAACGAAAAATACGGCATCTACTGGATGCACAATGCATTCACAGAGCTTCTGTTCAACGCTGACGCACTGACGCCTGGGCAGGAGATCACGGTGGGCGGCCCCGATCCTACGGCAAGTCCGTTTACCGTGAATCGCATTCACCTGCACAACCGGGGCTATAACGGCACCATTGTTGCGGGCAGCGAGAACGCGGGGGCGAACGCCTACGGTACCAATGGCATCTTCACCATGACTGTGGACGGTTTTGCAGGGCAGCTCATTACGTCCAACGTCAAAGTCGTCCTCGGTCCGCTATGCGACTTCCGCTACGGATTCGGCAGCTTCGCCGACTTGACCGACGGCGCCAAGGTTCGCGTGGTGGGCATCCTGCTCAAGAACCAGGCGAACGGAAATCTGGTGCTGCTGGCTCGTCACATCGACGGATTAAACTTGACGGACATGACCGCTACAGCTTCGCAGTAACAGGGTGGGAACCAAAACGCGCCGGGGTTGGCCAATCGCCAGCTCCGGCGCGTTTTTTGACTTTTCTGTCTGAAGCCGGATTTTCTCTTATATAGAGTTCGCGATGGCAGAGATGGCTGCTACACAGGCTACAACGATCCAAGGTTGTATTTTCCAAAGAGCAAGAAGCGCGAAGGCGAGGAGTGCAATCCAAAAATCGGCTGGCGTGTGGATGGTAGACGTCCACAGCGGCTGGAAGAGGGCTGCTATAAGGACGCCTACAACGCTTGCGTTCACGCCTTTGAGAGACGCCCGGACATATCGGTTACGACGGAGCGCGCTCCAAAACGGCAATACGGCTGTCATGGCGAGCAAACCGGGAGCAAACAGAGCGACCAGCGCGAGCAAGCCATAGAGGAAGGGATTGGGAGATGGACGTACCTCCGCGCCAAGGTAGGCGGCGAAAGTGAAAAGCGGGCCGGGAAGAGCCTGAGCGGCGCCATATCCGGCGAGAAAGGTCTGCTGCGATACCCAGCCGCGCGCCACTACAGAATCTTCAAGCAAAGGCAGCACCACATGTCCGCCGCCGAAGACCAGAGCTCCGCTGCGGTAGAAAGCCGAAAAGACGGCAAGCCCCATAGAAGAAAACAGGTGAGCGGCCAGCGGCAAAATAACCAGGAGCGCGAGAAGAACCACGGCCGAAGTTAAACCGGCTGCCTTGGACAAATTCATGCCGACATAATCGGAGCCGGCGTCGATTTGCCGCCGGAAAAGCAACAATCCGGCAGCCGCGCCGGCGGCAATTGCAATGAGCGTTGCGCCCTGCGCCGGCAGGAACAACACCAGGCCAGTGGCCAGGATGGCAAGAGCGATGCGCACGCGATCGGGAGCGAGCGAGCGTTGCATCCCCAGCACCGCCTGGGCTACGACCGCGACGGCGACAAGCCGCAGGCCGTGCAGCAAACCATTGCCTACGCTTCCGCCGAGGAAAGAGTGACCATACGCGAATGCCAGCATCAGCACAGCGGAGGGAAACGTAAAGCCGATCCAGGCCGCAAGGCCGCCGGCCCACCCGGCACGCATGATACCCAGGGCGAACACCACTTGACTGCTGGCTGGTCCGGGAAGGGATTGCGCGATTGCAATGAATTCAGCCAGCGTGCTTTCGCCGCACCATTTCCGGCGTTCGACAAATTCCTTGCGGTAATAACCGAGGTGCGCGATGGGTCCGCCGAACGAAGTGCAACCGAGGCGAAGAAAGACCAGCAGAACCTCGAGCGCGGAGCCGCGCGCCCGCCCTGAAGTAACCGTTCCATTGGAATCGCTTTCAGGCACGCTGTTTCCTCTTCCCCCGGGAGTGACGTTTGTGCAGCGAGAGGCTTCCCGCGCCGAGAAGCAGAATCGCATGCAGTCCAACGAACATGCAGAAATCCGTGCGCCCCTCAAAACAAATCGGCAATGGGCGGAAATGTGAGCAACACGCTGAGGATGAGCAGAATGAGCGCCGCCGTTCGGACACGCGCCATATCGACCATCCGCCACGACCATCGGCGATGGAGAATGAACCACGCTGCGAGCCACACCACGATGGCGCAGGTGGTAACGCCAGAGAGCGGACCGGTGGGTGTGTAGAAGTTCATCAAGGTCTTCATGGCGGCGGATTGATCGGCCAGGATGGCGAAAACGGCCACACAAAACGAACCAATGCCGGCAGCCAGCACGGCTGCTGCGCCCCCTCCATTGGGGAAATTGCGGGCTTGGGGAGCTGGCGAGGAGGACGAAACGCTCATTGGTGTTCTCCTTCGACGATGTGAATCGTTGAGCCGCCCTCGACCGGCGCGTTCTTGTTGAGCATGGCGCCAAAAAAGCCGGCGATGCCCGCGGCGATCAGCGAGGTCCACACAAAACCGAGGACTGCCATGCGAAGCTCGGGCTGAACCTTCAGGTTACGCCCGTGGCGCTTAAAGGCCGCCGCAGCCATGGTGATGGAGATGGGCACAAGCCAGGCGACGTGCTCCTTCCACTCCATGCCAATGGAGTGCCAGGCGCTGGTGGACGGACTCGACATCAGCAACCGCTGCGGAAACGCGGCTAGGCTTGTGGTTCCCGGCGGCGGGAGGGCGCGATACCAGGGATAGACGATGTAGGCGCCAGTGAGCACGGTGAGCCATGCCACTACCGCCATTGCGACAAGGCAGCGGCCGAGGAAGCGTTCGTCTTCGACTTCGATGGCCGGCTTCATCGGTGACCAATAGCGGCGGTGTAGCTCGACCAGCGCGCCGGAGCAGGCCATGAGATAGAGTGCGCCGAATCCCATGCCGTGAATGAGGGTCAAGAGGCTGCGGGTGGTGATTTCCATTGACACCGTCCTTTCAGCGGCTGAAATTTGTTGCGTCGCGCAGAGTTAGCCTCGTCAAAGTCCGTTTCGGTTCGGTGGCGCGGGAAAGAGCGCGTTACGCGACGAGTCTTTTTTGTCGTCCGGTGAGGCGCTCTTCTTGTCTTTGCCCCAGGTCCAGTACATGCCCACGTAGGCGTAGTTCTCGGTTTGTCCGGCGACAGAGTGGCCGTAGCAGAACAGAATCTGCTCGTTGGTGTTGTGCTTGAAGTGGTAGTAGCCGCCCACGTCGATCATCGCCGACCGCTCAGTTTGCGCGGCGGCAAAGCCCTCGCGGCCGTGGGCAAAAATCTCCGCGCCCAGCTCCCATTGCTCGCTCAATTCGCGTTTGACGAGCCACCCGGTGTAAGGAAAGTCGCGGTAGTTGGCTTGCGGGACGACTTGATAGCCGCCGCCGCCGTCGAAGAGCCATTTGCCTGAGTTCTTCTGCAGCCAGATGGGCAGCTTGTACCAGACTTTTCCCACGCCGAGGCCTTTGTCCGCGTTGCCCGTCGGCATTTCGAACATGGTGAAGCTGCCGATCTGCGGCATGCGCTTGCCCTCTTTGATGAAGGCGATCTTCGCACCCAGTTCCATGTCGGTTAGTCCGAAATTCGTTGGTCCTGTGCCGCCGGGAAGATAGACGGGATTGTTGGACGCGGCCACGACGCCCCAGGGCAGGATGGCGTGTAGTTGCACACGCGGAATGGCGCCCCAGTTGAACTCAAATGCAGGCCCGACGGAGTCCATTTCAGCGGGGGTGCCGTCGACGCCGCCGAAGATGTAGAACTCGTAGTGGTGCAGGTCGACGGGAACCGGATCGTCGGTTTGATAAGGAGGTCCCTGCGCGCTGAGCCGCGGAACGGTGAGAGCGCAGAGCAGGCACAATACCAGATTTGAGAGAACAGGACGGACTTTCATCGACGCTCCGCGTCAGGGGACCGCGTGGGCCTTACTCGAGGTTGATGTTAGGGGTTGCAGGCCGGGTCCGTCCAGTCCGGACAGCCTGCGGAGCGGGCGAAAGACTGCAGCCCCAGGCGGAAGCCTGGGGTCAGTGCAAAGAATTACGTCGCCCAGCCCGCTGGGGACCCTCTGGGTACGGGCTAAAGACCCAGAGCGAGAAGCGGGCAAACGACTCAGTGGTGGTGGTGGCCGCCGCCTCCGCCGCCGGAGTGGCCGCCGGAATGGCTCATCTTGGGCGCTCTTTCGTGGCCTCCGCCTCCGAAGCTCTTAGGGGCTTTGAACTTGGGCTCGCGTCCGCCCCCGAAGCCCTTGGGCTCTTTTCCGCCCCCAAAAGGATGGAAGCCTTCGGAGCGTTCGTTCCTGGCCATCGAGTTGCCGTATCCCTCGTAGGAGCGGCCCGAGTAGGCGCGGAAGGAGTTGGACTGAGGAGCACGATAGGACGGATACGAGTTGGAATAGCCGTAATTGGGGCGCGCGGCGTAGGGCTGGCCAGCGTAACCGTTTGTCGCCCGGTTCGAGTAGCCGTAAGCGGGATTGGAGTAAGTCTGGGGCCTGCCCGCGTAACTCGGGCCTGTGTAAGTTTGCGGCCGGTTGGGGTAAGTCTGCGGGCGGTAGCCGTAGTTCTGCTGCGGGGAGGCCCGCTCATAGTTCTGCCCGGGCAGCGCAGGGCGGGTATTGCCGTAGGCCGGCTGCGAGTAGCCGCGATTGTCGTTGTTGCCGGGGCGCGGGGCTTCGCGGAACGGCCCGGCCGGAGCGCGATTGCCGTACCTGCCTCCGCGCTGATCGTAACCACGCTGATCGTAACCGCGCTGATCGGGGCCGTGCTGGTTATAGGTTTGCTGCCCGCCTCCCTGCTGTCTGTTCCACGAGTTCTGCCTGTTCCAGGCCCGATTCGCACCGTACGAGCCGTCACGCATTCGGTTTCCGCCCCAGTTGCCGCCGTAGGCGCGCGGCCCGCCATGAGGCAGGCCCCAATCGGCAACGGTGGAGCTGTGCGTGGAGTAGTTCCCGTGATCGAAGAGGATTGCGTTCGCCAGCCAGTCGAGTCCCCAGGCCAATAAGCTAAAGGGCGAATTCTCGAAGGCCCCCATGGCGAAGCTGAGGCCGTACTGAATGGGCGACCCGCCCAGGAAGTTACCCAGCGCGCCGAAGAACGAGAAACCGGGATAAGGCGAGATGGGCGGGCCGTAAACGGCCCACGGGTCGTATGTGGGCACGTAAACTTGCTCAGGATTGGGCGGGGCAATATCGATGTAGCCCTGGTTGTTGTTGACGTCCTCCTGCGGCGTGCTTTGCAGGTTGCCTGCCTGCTCGGCGCGCTGGCGCAGCACCTGGACGGTCTGCATCACATCCTGCGGCTGGTTGTAATAGGCATTGCCGAGGTTGGTGGTCCACTCCAGGTTGTGGTTCAGCATATCGAGAACGTCGGGGAATGCGGTGAGCGCCTTAATGCTTGGATCCCAGCCGGTTTGCGCCTGAGCGCCGGCAGCAATTTGATCGGGAGTTCCGTAGCCCTGAGCGCGCATCTGATCAACCCACTGAGCGGCGACAGCGACCTGCGCAGGATAAGTAGAGGCGGCGAGAATCTGCGCGAGAAGCGCGTCAGGATAGAGCGCAATGGGCGCGAGAAGCTGTTCCAGATCCTGTGCGTTCAGGGACTGCACGGGCCCGGCCGGTTGCGCGAGGTCCTGCTGCGGATAGGGCGAAGCCGCATAGGGCTGGTCGGGGTATGGCTGCTGCGGAGCGTATTGCGGCTGCGCATACTGGGGTTGAGTGTACTGCGGCTGGGCGCCGCCATATTCCGGGGAGGGCTGCGCGTTGGGGCTTGCGTACTGGTTGCCGTAAGGCGAGGCCGAGTACGGCGAGACTTGATACCCTTGCTGCGCATTGATCCGCACAGATGATGCGAAGGCGAACGCGAGCAAGACGGCTGCGGCGGTCAGGGTCCGTTGCAAGGCGCGTGTGCGGCTCGAAACAGGCGATTTGGCAGATGATTTGCGGGACGAAGGCAGGGCGGGAAAGCTCATCGTCAGCCGGTAGCACGCGTCGCGCGAATTCGTTCGGGGTTCCATCTTCCCTCACAGTCCGGGCTCCAGCCCGAGCGGTTCGCCGGCCACGAGGCAATAAAAGTCCCGGCACCCCCGGGGGGAGGGCTGATGAATAGACCCCGGATGAGGGGATTAGTTTCGGGGGCGGGACGCGGATTGATGGAATAGCTAGCGGGGAGAGAACTGAGGGCCTGGGTACAAGTGCCGCACTGGTCGCCCTAGCCGGCTAAGTTCTTTTTTACCAACTCGCTTACCGCGCGGCCGTCGGCGCGAACACCCGCCGCCTGCAGCCTGGCCTGGACAGCTTTCATGGCCAATCCCATCTCTTTTTGCGTGGGCTTGTGGCCGAGCGAAGCTTCGAGCTCGGCGAGGGCTTCGGCAACCAGCGCGGCAAGGCCTGCTTCGTCGAGAGCTTTGGGCAGGAATTCCTCGATTACGACGATTTCGCCCCGCTCTTTTTCGACGAGATCGGGGCGGTTGCCCTTGGCGAACTGCTCGATGGAGTCGCGGCGCTGCTTGATCATCGACGCCAGTGCCTGCTCGCTCTCGGCCTGCGTCAGCGGGGCGCGCTTTTCAATGGCTTTGTTCTTGAGCGCGTTCTTGATGAGGCGCAGCGTGCCGGTGCGCTCTGCGTCGTGGGCCTTCATGGCGGTGACGATCTGCTGGCTGATGAGTGCTTCGAGTGCGCCTGCGTCCATAATGTTTCCTTTCCTATTTGCAGTCGACTATTAGCGGCTTCGCAGGTGGCGCAGCAGGGACTCACGCTTCAATTGACGGTGACCGTTTCCCGCAGAGCATCGCTGGGCGCGCCGCGCAGCCCATCTTCGCGGCGATCCTGAAGAATCAGTTGAATGGCTTGGCCCAGGTTCTCGCGGCACTCATCTTTGGTGCGTCCCTGCCCGTTGGCGCCGGGAATCTCAGGAGACCAGGCGACGAACCAATCACCATCGCGTTCAATCACGGCTGTGAATTCATTGCGCATAAAGCGAGTATAAAGCGGCGGCGTACCTCAGGCTGGAAGAGGGTTCGACCTTGCCGAGATTGCACTTGGAACAAAGGGTTGGAAATTCCCAAGAACGGTCTGCACCTCCCTTCCTTTCCGTGGGCGGGATCTGAGCTATATCTCCTGGGTCTTGGCCTGATTTCCACAGACAAAAATCACAGAAACCACAAAAGTGTGTATTATGTGAATAGTGGTGACGCCGCAGAGGTCTGGCGCTTGCCGAAACGAAGCTTTTCTAAAGACGAGGGTAAATTCATGATTCGCAAGACACGGCTTTTTACACCCGGACCGACGCCGCTGCTTCCGGCGGCCCAGTTTGCCATGGCGGCGGCCGACATTCATCACCGCACGGCGGAGTTCCGCGCGCTGTTCCAGAAGGTGCTGGCGCAGTTGAAGGTTTTTGTGGGCACCAAGAACGACGTGCTGCTGCTGGCGTGTTCGGGGACGGGCGCGATGGAGGCGTCGGTCTCGAATCTGACCTCGCCGGGCGACAAGGTGCTGGTGCTGACGGCGGGCAAGTTTGGCGAGCGCTGGACGGGATTGACGAAGGCGTTTGGCTGCGAGCCGGATGTGGTGACGGCGCCCTATGGGCAGACCTTCGACCTGGCGCAGGTAAAGGCGGCGCTGAAGCCGGAGCACAAAGCCGTCTACATGCAGGCCACGGAGACCTCGACGGCGGTGCGGCACGATGTGGAGGCCGTGGCGAAGCTGATCAAGGAAGCGGGCAGCCAGGCGCTGCTGGTGGTGGACGGAATCACCGGCCTGGGCACGACGCACTTCGACGTGGACGGCTGGGGTATCGACGTGCTGATCGGCGGCTCGCAGAAGGCGGTGATGATTCCGCCGGGCCTGGCGTACCTGAGCGTGAGCGAGAAGGCGTGGGCGGCGATGGAGACCAGCGAAGAATCCGCGCTACTACTTTGACCTGCGCAAGGAGCGCAAGAACGCCGTGAAGGGCGAGAGCGCGTACACGCCGGCGGTGGCGCTGGTGGCCGGGCTGGGCGCAGCGCTCGATTACATTGCCGGGCAGGCGGGCGGCGATCTGGAAAAGGGCCGCATCGCGCTGATCGACAACGCGCAGGTGAACGCGGCAGCTACGCGCGCGGGCCTGGTGGCGCTGGGCTTCACGCTGTTTGCGCCCACGGCGCCGGCGGCAGCGGCCACGGCGGTTGCGGTGCCGGAGGGCATGGACTCGGGCGTGGTGGTGAAGGCGCTCAAGGCCAAGTTCGCGCTGGTGACGGCCAACGGGCAGGGCGAGATGCAGGGCAAGATCTTCCGCGTGGCGCATCTGGGCTTCTTCGACTATCTGGACACCGTGGCGCTGCTGGGCGCGATGGAGCACATTGCCAAAGACACGCTGGGGCTGCCGGTGAAGTTTGGGCAGGCGGTGGCGGCGGCGCAGGAAGTGTATGCAAAAGCGGTGAAGCAGTAAGCGGAGCTAGCGGTGCTAGCCGCGCTCCGCGCGTGATTCGCGGAGCTAGCAAGTAGCGACGGCAATCGTCTTCTAGCTCCGCTCAGCACGGCTACTGCCCTTATCGTTCACGAGGGCATTCATGGCGGAACTGACCTTTGGAGAAAAGCTGCTGATCGCGCGCAAGCAGCTCGATCTCTATCAATACGAGATGGCGGAGCGGTTGGGCGTGCATCCCAACTCGATCACCAAGTACGAGCGCGGCGAGGGCAAGCCGCACGCGGCGGTGGTGCGCATGTTCGATCTGCTGTGCGAGCAGCAGGGCATTCGCTTTGACGAGTACGAGAGCAGTGCAAAAGAGCAAGGGAGAGACGATGAAGATCGTACTGGCAGAGAAGGTTTCTCCGGCAACGCTGGCCGTGTTTGCGGCCGAGCCGGGATGGGAAGTTCTGACGCACGACCAGTTGCCGGACGGATTGCCGGCGGCGCTGGCCGATGCCGATGCGCTGGTGGTGCGCAGCGCCGTGCAGGTGGACGATGCGCTGATGGAGCATGCGCCCAAGCTGCGCGTGATTGGCCGCGCCGGCGTGGGCGTGGACAACATCGACGCCGAAGCGGCTACGCGGCGCGGCATTGTGGTGATGAACACGCCGGGCGCGAACGCGGTGGCCGTGGCGGAGCTGACCATCGGCCTGATGCTGGCGCTGGCGCGCAAGGTGCCCGCGGCGAATGCAACGATGCACGCCGGCAAGTGGGAGAAGAAGAATCCTGCAGGGCGCGGAGCTGCGCGGCAAGACGCTGGGCATTCTGGGGCTGGGCACGGATCGGCCTGGAAGTGGCGAAGCGGGCGCGCGGATTTGGCATGGAGATCATCGGCAGCGATCCGTTTGTTTCGGCCGCGGTGGCGCGCGAGAACGGCATCACGCTGGTTCCGCTGGATGAGCTGTTTGCGCGGGTCGGACTACCTGACGCTGCACGTCGGCCTGACGCCGCAGACGAACGGGCATCATCAATGCCAAGACGCTGGCGACGATGAAGAAGGGCGTGCGCATCATCAACTGCGCGCGCGGCGAGCTGGTTGACGATGCGGCGCTGGCCGCAGCGCTCAAGAGCGGGCAGGTGGCCGGCGCGGCGCTGGATGTTTTCACGCGTGGAGCCGCCGAAGGATTCGCCGTATTTCGAACTGGACAACGTGATTCTGACGCCGCACATCGCCGGCTCGACGGCCGAGGCGCAGGAGGCGGTGGGCATGCAGATTGCGCAGCAGGTGCGCGAGTACCTGAAGCTGGGCGTGGTGCAGAATGCGGTGAATCTGCCTTCGCTGAGCCACGAGGAGTATGTGCAGCTGGCGCCGTACATCGACCTGGCCGGGCGGCTGGGCTCGTTTCTGGCGCAGGCGGGCAAGGGCGGCATCGAGTCCATCCATCTGATTTACGGCGGCGCGCTGGCCGAGGCCAAGACGGAGCTGGTGCGCAATGCGGCGATTGCGGGGCTGCTGCAGGGATCGGAGAACGTGAACCGCATCAACGCGGCGGCGGTGGCGCAGGAGCGCGGCATCCGCGTGCACGAGGAGAAAGAGGAGAGCCATCGCGGCGGGGCGGCGTCAGTGCTCACGATTGAGCTGCACACGGCGGCAGGCGAAAGCCGCGCCAGCGCAACGGTGATTCACGGAGAGCAGCCGCGGCTGCTGGAGTTCGACGGCATCGACATCGAGACGCCGCTCGAAGGCAACCTGCTGGTTTGCCGCAACCTGGACGTGCCGGGCGTGATCGGCAAGATCGGAACGATCCTTGGCGAGCAGGGCGTGAACATCGCCAACTTCGCGCTGGGCCGCGAGCGGCGTCCGGGCGCGCCAAGCCGGTGAAGGCGCTGGCCGTGGTGCAGGTGGACGAGCCGGTTTCAGAATTGGTCCTCGAGGCGCTGAAGGCGATCGAGGCGCTGCTTGAGGCGCGGCTGGTGAAACTGCCCAACGGGAAATAGCCCGCGTAGCGGCACAAGTCGGCGGCCCCAGGCGTGAGGCACGGGCCGTTCAAGGCGATCAAACAAACCATTGAAAACACTGCGGCAAGGTGGTCAAATATAGACATGGATGCGACTTTGCGCAAGTACACGAGCTTCGACGAGATGAAAGCTGACGAGTATCGCTACTGGCAGAGTCGGCCCGTGCATGAGCGGATGGATGCGGTTGAGGAGATGATCCGCACGGCCTATGCACTGAAAGGTTGGAAGGTCGAGCCGGATGTACCAAGACTACAAAGACCTTTTGTCCGCCTTCAATGCCCATGGCGTTAGATACCTCATCGTGGGAGCATACGCGGTCATCTTTCACGCTCAGCCCCGCTTTACCAAAGACATAGCCCTTTTCATTCAAGCTGACCCCGCGAATGCGCAAGCGATTTACGCCGCACTCGTCGCGTTTGGGGCGCCGCTTGAAGGCATTCGGCCGAAAGACTTCTCCGAGCGTGGCAGCTTCTTTCGTTTCGGGCGCGATCCACACGGCTTCGACATTCTTCCTGAGATCCCGGGCGTCGATTTTGACGCGGCCTGGGAGCGGCGCATCGAGGGAGTCATCGATCCCGAGAGCGGCATCAAAGCATTTTTCATTTCGGCTTCCGATCTCATCGCATCGAAGCTTGCCGCCGGGAGGCCGCAGGACATCGCGGACGCGGAGGCCGTTCGCAAGGCGGCCGAGGCACAAAATGGCTAGAGGTATGCGCCTGGGCTGGCCTGTGTTACCATTGGATTACGCTCAGTTGTTTGGTTGTGAGTCGTTCTCGCCTGCATCCTGCAAGATCGCCTGCCACGTAATAAATTCCCCATCCCCTCAGCGTAATGGTCCACTGAAGTCAAGGTTCGAACTGTGAAAGTTCTCGCCGGACCAGGCTCGAGCGCGATTGCGCATCGCAGCCGAAGACGCTTAGTGTGGGTCGAATCCCGAATGGGGCGTGGTTTCAGCTCTTCCTCGGTTTTCCTGCATAGAATCTGAATGTTCTTTGCCCAGAGCTGCAGCTTATTTCGAGCGGCTCGTTCGAAGGACCATGCAACTTCATCGCCCTGGCAGATCCATGGATGTTCTTGATGGTGGAATCTCCAGAGCGCGAAGCAGAACAGGAACGAATTGAAACTCTTCTCTGAATTGAAACTTTCGCGGGCGCTCGATCAGCAGTTGTCCGACGCAAACTTTATCACTCCCACACCCGTACAGGCGGCAGCGATTCCTCCGGCCCTGGAGGGACGCGACGTGCTGGCGACAGCGCAAACGGGAACGGGCAAGACACTCAGCTTTCTCATTCCCCTCATCGAGCGAATGCCGGCAGGCGCCAAGGGTACAACGGCGCTGGTGTTGCTGCCCACACGCGAGTTGGCGATGCAGGTGCTCGAGGTATGGCGCCATCTGACGCAGACTCAAGGCACGGCGGTGCTGGTCTGCGGCGGTCTGGCGGAGGGTCCGCAACTGGCGGAGATTCGCCGGGGACCGCGCTTGATCGTGGCCACGCCGGGGCGGCTCGAAGACTACCTGTCGCGCCGACTGGTGAATCTTAGCGGCATAAAAATGCTGGTGCTGGACGAAGTGGACCGCATGCTCGACATGGGCTTCGAGCCGGCAATCCGGCGGATTGCGCGGGTTTTGCCGCGGGATAGGCAAACGCTGTGTTACGCGGCAACTCTAAGCCCGGAGATCCGGGAAGTGGCGCGCAATTATCTCAGGGACCCGGTTCGCATCGAGATCGGATCGGTGCTCAAGCCCTCGCCGAATGTGGAGCTGCGGTCCTTTGAGGTTCCGGCTGACAAAAAACAGGAATTGCTGGAGCATCTGCTGGGCGCGAACAAAGGCAGTTTCCTGGTCTTTGTGCGGACCAAGCACGGCGCCGATCGCGTGGCGCGGCGATTGTCCCGGGCCGGGCACTCGGCCACCCAGATTCACGGTGACCGCTCGCAGGCGCAGCGCAATTCTGCCCTGCGCAGCTTTGCCCAGGGTCATCATCGCGTGCTGGTGGCCACCGACGTGGCGGCACGGGGCATTGATGTAGCCGACGTCGCGCACGTCGTCAACTTCGACATGCCCAGGGAAGCAGAGGATTATGTGCACCGCGTGGGGCGAACGGGCCGGGCCCAGAGCCGCGGCGTGGCGTCGACCTTTGCCTCTCCAGACGAGGCGCAAGCATTGCGGAAGATGGAGCGCACCCTGGATATTACGACGAAGAAATACCGTGTGCGCCCCAACACCGGAGCGCGCGCACAGGCGGCTTGAGAAGGCCGGCACGCGGCCCGTCATTTTCAGCGGCAGTAAGGGGGCAGTTGCCACTCCGGCTCTTCGCGGATGACGCCCAGGTCCATGCAGGTGCTGGTCTGGTCCGCCGTTCTTTCCGCATACTCTGCGGAGGACATGCCACCGCCGCCGCCCATTCCGGCCGATCTTGGCGGCGCCATAGGCGGTGTCGCTGGCGCGAGAAGCAGCTTCAATGAATTCATAGACGGTTTATAGCTCCTGAGTACCGCTTCTGCTGTGGCGCGCTCCTGAGCGGCCAGGGCGGCCGGGAGCTGGGCGTTCAGCCAGAAAAGCTTGAACACGCCGTTGGTGTCCATCGGCAGTGCGCAGAATCGCGACTCGAAATTAAATGCGCCTTTCGTGTTGGTCAGCTTGCCCAGGAAGATGCCGCACTGAGCGACATTGCCCAGCGAAATCGGCGTGGCTGAAACAATGGTGACCTGCGCGGTCGGGTCTCCGGCCTGGGCGGAGGCCTGCTGCCAGAGCATCGCATACTTTTGCGCGAGCGGGGCCTGGTAAGGCATCATCATCGAGATTGGGCCGTTTGCCTTCTGACCGGGCTGGAACGAGCCGTTCATGACGAAAACACCATTCCCGAGAGAGATCTCCTCGCCCTTCGGACCCGACATTTGAATCACGCCATACGCGCCTTTGGTCACATTCCATCCGGCTGGGACTCCGGCCGATGCGCTCTGGTCGGGCGCGGTGTAGGTCTGCAACGAAACGGGCGCCGCGGGTGCGGGTGCAGCCGATTGCTGTGCAGTTGCCCTGGTTGCGCCGGCGAGGACGATGCAACACGCCGCCAGCGCGCAAATTGCCGATAACCTCGATTCACACCTTGCTCGCATTTTGAATTTCATCCTTTCGTGTTCGAGTTCCTGGGCCGGTTCGTTCTTTTTGAGAACCGGCCGGCGTTTCCCGGCATATGCAGGGGTCGCAACCGATCTTTTCTCTCGAACCAAGCGCGGCGTAAAGGGAAGGCTGATAAGCGATTTCGCCGGCGAGATTCAGAGACTTGCGAACAGGTGCCCGGGATGATTGATGGACGGAAATACCGGCATTTTGGACGCCGGTTTTTTAAAGCCTAGCATCAGCGTTCAGAGGCGGCTATGAATAATTTGAGCATCCGGGCGCCCGGAGCCTGTTCTGAGCAGAGTCGAAGTGGATTTCGCTCTTGAGGGGTAGCAAAAGCACGCCCAACCGGCCCAACTCGGGCTCCTGGCCGCTCTAACCTACACCGAGATCCCCTTCTGCACAAGGCTCCGGCTCCTCCGGGGAATCTCAATTGGAAATAGCACACCTTCTGTTTCGCTATCGTTTCGGGGTCTGACTCAGGCTCGCTTTGCGCTACACTAACAATCAACTTGGTACCGATCCCCGGACTGGCTAACCAGCCAGCCGTACAGGCCCCCGGTTACAAGTTCTCATCGTTCCGCCAAGCTCTTTCTGACTGGAGTTTTCACCCACAGAGGCAACTTCTGGTATTACCATGACTTGTGACGCGAAGGAGCAGAGATGACTGAAGTTGCAGTGGTATCGCCGAATCCATCGGCTCCATCGCCGATGAGCGAGCGGGAATGGGACAAGCTGACTAGTCTCGTATTGGAAAGGTGCGTGGTACCGGTGATCGGGCCGGAGCTGCTCACCTTCCAGGAGGAAGGCAAGGAGCAGTTGCTCTATTCAGCGTGGGGGCGGGAGCTTGCAGAGCAGGCTGGAATGACCTTTCCGGCTGGCGGCAGCGCCGGGCTTTTCGAGGTCGCCAACGAGCTCAGCCTGAAACAGAATTCCGGCGATCTCACCTTCGACATTGACGACGTGATTCGGCGCCGCCCCTGGCCGGTGCCTGACGCATTGAATAAGCTGGCGGAGATTTCGGACTTTTCTCTTTATGTAACCACCACCATCGATCATCTGCTTGAGAAAGCGCTGAGCGACGCGCGCGGAGAACAGCAACATATCGACGACATTATTTTTACGCCCCGCGGAGTCAAGAGCCGTATCGACCTGCCGAATAACTTCGGCCCCACGTCCGCTCCCGTGTTGTATCACCTGTTCGGCTCCAGCAGTCCTGTAACCGATTCCTTCGCAAAAACCGAAGACGACCTGATTGAATACAGTTGGTCGCTTCTCGATCAGCAGTATTCACCAGATAACCTTTACGACTATCTGCAAAAGAAGACGCTGCTCCTGCTCGGTTGCAGTTTCCCTGACTGGCTGGGGCGATTCTTCATTCATGCGCTGAACGGCCGCAGGCACGAAGAGACGATTAATATTTACTATGTCAGCCATGGCTGCGAAGCAGGGTTGACCGAATTCCTCAAGCGGCGGCGCGCTAAGGTAGTCACCTCGGGATCGGCGATCGATTTTGTAACCAATTTGCACCAGCGGTGGCAGCAGCGCAGCGCCGGTCACGATAAGCTCCGGGCCGCGTCGCCCGATTTGGAATCAGAATTCAAGTCGGGCACGGTATTCCTCAGCTATGCCAGCGAGAATCGCGAGCAGGTAAGAAAGATTCGAGCGCAGCTAGAAGAGGCCAACATCGACACCTGGATGGACGAGCGGGCTCTTCAACCCGGGGTCGATTATGAGCAGAGCATCCGCGAGAATATCCGGCGGGCCTCGTTTTTCGTGGCCGCGATTTCCCGTGCTTTCGATCAGCCATCGAGAGCCGTGGGCGGCTACGTGTTGAAGGAATGGAAATGGGCCGAAAATGCCTCTATGGAAAGACACAAGGAAGACGCCTTCCTGCAGCCATTGGTGATTGACGATACGCCCGCGGGTGCGAGCTTTGTAGACTCACCCTACAGAGAGCTCCACTGGACGCGGCTGCGCGACGGGAAGCTGCCGCCGGAATTCATCGAGTTCCTGAGCCGCGGAATCCGTAAATACCGGAGGACAAGATGAGCACGGGAACGACCGGTACGCCCGCGGCGCTTGAGAATCCCTGGCCGGGACTTGCGCCGTATACCGAGCAGCAGCACGAACTGTTCTTCGGCAGGGAAGCGGAGACAGAGGAACTGCTGCGGCTGATCCAAAGGGAAACACTCACGGTTCTGTTCGGGCGGTCCGGATCGGGCAAATCATCCTTGTTGCACGCAGGCGTAATTCCCCGGCTGCGTTCCGGCATGTACTTTCCGGTCTTGCTGAGGTTGAATTATGCGAATCCGAATGCTGACCCGGTTGAACAAGTGAAAGCGATCGCGCTCGCCGCGGCTCAGGCCGGCGGGCTCGATGTAGAAAGCCGCATAACGGAAGGCGTGACGCCCACACTCTGGGACTTTTTCCATCAAACCGATTTTTGGGGACCGCGAAACGACCGCCTTACGCCGCTTTTGATTTTCGATCAGTTTGAAGAGGCATTCACCATCGGGAAGGATCAGAGACAGGCATCGGGGTTTCTGGAGCAACTGGCTGACCTGGCGGAAAACCGCGTGCCTCTCTCAGTGGAACAACGCGTGAAGCAATCTGCGGAACGCATCACGATCGACACCGCCAACCCAACTTATAAGATCGTGCTTTCTCTGCGCGAAGATTTTGTTTCCCGGCTGGATCAACTGCGTCCTATTCTGCCCGCGATAATGCGCAGCCGGATGGCGCTGCTTCCTCTCGATGGCGAGCGCGCGCGCGAAGTTATTTTGAGCTCCGGCCGGTCCTGGGTAAGTGAAGCCGTAGCGCAGGAAATCGTGGCGGCATTGGCGGGAGAAACCGGTGCTGCCGGAAGCGCCTTTGCGCAAGCGGAAATTGAGCCTGCCTATTTAAGCGTCATGTGTCACGAGCTGTTCCGGCGCATGGTCGAGTTAGGACACTCGAGCATTACGAGTGAGTTGGTCGCCAACGAGCGAGGCGAGATTCTGGAGGCCATGTACGAGCGCAGCATCGAAGGCCTCCCAGAACCCGTGCGCATGTTTGTTGAAGATCGTCTGCTCACCGCATCCGGATTCCGCGGAACGGTTCCTCTGAAAGAGGCCCTTGGCGAGGGCGTAAGTTTGCAGGACCTGGAAATTCTGGTCGACCGGCGGCTGCTTCGTTTTGAGGATCGCCTGGGAACACGGCATGTCGAACTGTCGCACGACCTATTGACCGGCGTGGTGAAAAACAGCCGTGCATTGCGCGCTGCCCGCGCCGCGCGCGAGGAAGAAGAGCGGAAGGAGCAGGCACTGCGGCGCGCTCTGAACCGCGCTCGCCGGCGTACCGTCATCGCGCTGGCTACGGCTGTGCTGGCATTGGCAGGCGTCGCGTACTCTGCTTACTATTGGCTTGCCTATATCCATCCCACCAGCTTCTATTACCGGGACTTTTCAGATCAACTGGGAAAGGTGATGCCTTATGGCGAACTGAAGCTCGACGCTGTGCGCCACCGGAAGCTCTCGATCAAAGTGATTCGCAAGGGATTTCGGGGCGAGATTCTCGGCATGGAAGCGGTCGATAATCGCGGGAATCCAACCATCCAGAATAGTCTTTCAACTGCCCTTAATTTCGAAAACCCTGGCGACCAGGCGGCGGCCCAGAGATATTGCTGTCTTGAGTTTGAATATGACAAAGAAGGCAGACTCGTATCCGAGACAGCCTGGAACCAGAATCACGTGATGGTGTGGGGCGAAATGTATGTGCCATCGCAGGGGCAAACGGACGCACAGCAGGCCGTGAATGATATTCATTTCGGACCGGATGGGCTGCCTAAGCCGCCGCGAGCCGGAAGCAAAGCAGAGATCATTCAGGTTGAGCATCAAGCACAGGGTCACGAGACCTGGAAGTACCGCACATGGGACGGCAAATTGGTTCCCGCGACGGACAACGCCTACGGCTCGGAACATGTTTTTGACGCTCAAGGCCGGGACATCAAAGAGACCTCTCTCAATGCGCTTGGGCAGCCCATGAACGATGCAGTCGGGAATGCCTCAATGCAAAGCCAGTACGACGCCGCCGGCGGCGTTGTGGCCAGCGAAGCCTTCGATGCCGCGGGTCGTCCTACCTTGCTCAACGCCAGCGGTCACGCGGCGACCAAACAGGAACATGACCAGTGGGGGCGCCTGACGGATGTGTCCTACTTCGACGTCGATGGTTCCCCGGTGGTGGACAAGAGCGTTGGTGCGCATACCGTTCGTTATAAATACGACGATCGTGGAAACGAGCTTGAAGAAACCTATTTCGATGCCCAGGGCAATCCCATGGATAAGGCAGTCAGCCCCCATTATCAGCGCATTGTGATGAAATACAACGATGCAAATCAAGTGGTGAGCGAGACCTTCTTCGATCACGCGGGCAAGGCTGCCGTTGGCTTTAACGGAGCATATGAAGTCCGGTTTGGATACGACTCAAACGGTAATACGTCCGAGCTGAGTTTCTTTGACAAAAATGGTCAGCCAGCCAACAACGATGAAGGAGTCCATCTTGAGCGGCGGACATATGATGCAACCGGCCAGGAAACGGCAGAGTCCTATTTCGGAATAGATCTCAAGCCGGTCGAGGATAAGGACGGAACTTATTCACTGACGGGGCACTACGACGAAGACGGGCGGCTGGACAAGATCGGCTACTTTGACGCTAAGGGGAATCCTCCAAAGGCCTATGGGCTCTCCCAGATTCTGTTGTTTTACGATCAATGGGGCAACACAACAGAGAAGAAATATATCACGACATCTTCATCCCCTCTCCACTTTGCAGACGAACACATTATTTATGATGACTTTTCCAATCGTCGAAAGGATTGCTATTTCAGCGCCGATGGCTCCGCAGCGACCAATACCTCGGGCGTATCGTGCATCGTCGGCGAATATGACGATCGAGGTCTTGAAACTCGACAGACTTACTTAGATAAGGCCGGCAAGCCCATGGCGAGCCGCAGCGGAATTGCGCGAATCGAATTTTCCTACAACGAGAAGCGCCAAATGACGCGGGAGGCATACTTCGGCCTCAACGGGCCGGCAAACGGGCCCTCAGGAACCCCCCCCTTGACCGAGACAAAGTACGACACCGCCGGGCACGTAATGCAGATCAAAGAGACAGATTTGTCGGGCAATGTCACGATCAAGCAATTCGATGCGCACGGGCAGCAAACAGGAGTGACACACCAGTCTTCACCCAAGCCTCAAGCTAAGCCCAAGACCCCGGCAAAACCCGCAACCCCGCCCAAGCCCTAGCCCAAGGCAGACACGGCGCCGCCTACCGCCTGACTCTTCCCGCGATTGCGAACCCGCGTAGCAGGCTCGTATTCGCAGCGCCAGATTTCGTGTGCCGGCAGGTCGACATTTCACCGGGTCATTTTGTCGGGTCGGTCACGCGGCCCATGAAGAGAATGGCCCCGCTCGCGTTATCCCGAATGAGGAACAGGAAGGGATGGTCGGCGGTGAAGATAATCGGCGGCGGCGGAGGGGCCAGGGGTGGCGCGGCCATGGCCATCTCGATCACCACCGCGGTGGCCGCCGCAGCTTCGGTCCCGTTCTCGTCCAAATCGATGTACGCCTTGTGGATGGCCGCGGAGATGACGAGGCTCCTATCGCCCGTCATGGCGGAAAAGTCTGCGGCGTTTGGGTCGAAGGCCGCCTTCATTCCGAGGCCTTCAAGTGTGGAACTCAGCTCGAACTGCTGGGTGATCTTGAAGCGCGGCAGCGAGACGATCACCTCATGCGCGTAACTGAGCGACGCGATCCACCTCTCAAGATTTTCGGCGGTGAGCGAGCGCTCCAGGGCGGGCAAGCCGTCCACTTCGTCGGGAAGCAGGATCAGCATCGAGACTTCGCCCTTTTCGTAAGGCATCAGGAGAGCCTGGAAGGACGGGCCTTTGAAGTATTCGTAGCCACGCGCGTGGCGCATCGTGGGGGCTTGAATGGTCTTGCCCGCGGAGAGGTGAAAATCCTTGTTCTCGGTTGCGTCTTTGCTGAACTGGTCGGCCCACGCTGCCTTGAAGTAGATGGCGTTGGTGAGAATCAGGCGGGTGAGCGGCGTGACCGTGCCGGGGCCGAGAAGATTCTGGATCTTGTCGTTGGTCTGCTTTTCTACCCACTGATTAATGGTGGCGCGCGCGCTGTCGGGGGCAGACTTGAAATCGACCGCGTGAAATCCGGCGCCGTAGTTGGCTTGAACCAGCTTTAGGTAATCCGGCAGGAACTTTTCGTCCTGTTCGGCCCAAAGCGCGTCAGCCACGCTCAAAGCGTATCCCTGGTGCGGGGCGTTCATGCCGGAAAGCAGCGCGCCGAAGGCCGGGTGCAGGCGTTCCGGCGCCAGCGTGAAGTGGAAGACGTGAGCCATCTCGGTGGCCGTCTGGCCGTCCGCGCCGGCGTAAGCCATGCCGAAGGCTGTGGAGATGCTTTCCGGCGAGAAGAACAGATTGCCGGGTCTTGCACTGAGCCGGGTGTATAGATCAACGGCGAAGGCATTGCTGCCTTTGACGGCCTCGGCCTGATCGGCGCTTGGCAGCGGGCACCGTTCGAGCGACAATAACCGCGGGGCCACAGAACAACACGAGAAGAAGAGAAAGCAGCAGCTTCATGCGTGCCTCCGGACTGATGCGCAGAAAGGCATCAGCCGATCATAGATCGCAGCGGAGAGCCTTTCTTGCATCAAAAAATCGTGGCCCGCCATGCGCCGGGTTCGCGGTTATCCCATCAGTCCCTTGTGCCCTAGCCAGCCGCGCAGATAGGAGATCTGGCCGCCATGGTAGTTCTCGTGGATGGCGAGGAAGTTGACGACGCCGCTGATCTTGCCGTCGGCGCTCGGAGGCCCCTGCGCAGCAGGCTGCGCCAGCACATCTTCTGACGCGTTTTCGAGCGCGCCTGCCAGGACACCGGAGACCTCGCGCCAGGCGTCCTTCATCGCGTCGGGCGAGGGATAGGCAACGCCGTCCTCGCACTTTGCGCCACGCGCGAACAGGCCGAGCCATGGCTGCGACCACTCCGTGCCAAGGCGGCCAAGCAGGGCCTTGCGCGTCCAGATCACATGGCCGACGATCCACGCAATGTGGTTCGTATTCGGGTTGGGGCGGCTCAACCATTCCTCCGGCGAAAGGTCGCCGACCATTTTGGTGAGGGTTTCGGAGTTGAAGCGGTAATTCTCTGCGGCGGCGGCGATGACTGCGGGAACGGGCATGGGTAACTCCTCGTTGTTGCGGGTTCGAAGTTTACGCGCGGCTCAGGTAAGCGCCTTCGCTGGTGTCGACGCGGATCTTTTCGCCTTCGTTGATGAAGGGCGGCACCTGGACGACGAGGCCGGTTTCCGTCTTGGCCGGCTTGGTGACGCTGGAGGCAGTTGCCGACTTGAGCCCGGGCTCGGTTTCGACGACTTTGCAGGTCGACGGTTTGCGGCAGCTCGATCCCGACCGGCTGGCCGTCGAAGTAGCTCACCTTGATCTGCAGATTTGCGGTGAGGTACTCGACCGCATCGCCCAGCGTGGCGCTATTGAGCACGGTCTGCTCGTAGTCCACCGGATTCATGAAGTAGTAATCATCGCCGTCGGCGTAGAGGAACTCCATGGAGATTTCGTCCACGACCACCTTTTCGATGGCGTCGGCGGAGCGGAAGCGGTGCTCGAACATGGCGCCGGATTTGAGGTTGCGCAGTTTGGCCTGGATGAAGGCGCGAAGGTTGCCGGGCGTGCGGTGCTCGACTTTGAAGACCGAGTGAAGCTGGTCGTTATGCTTGATGATCATGCCCGGGCGGAGTTGGGTGGCGGGAATCGCCATAGATGTTGGAGCTCCTTACTGATTTTGCGCGCGATGCGCAAAGGAATATGCCATTTGGCCTATCTTTTATTGTAGCCGACAGGAGGGTTCGGAGCGAGCCGATGGGCGCGCCGCGCAGCCGTTGGGGAAGAACGGCCCGCCGCACGGAGCCGCGGCGATTCAGGTTTTTGTGTGCGATGATTGTGGCAGTTCATTAGAGCATGTTGAGCGCAGATATAGAATGTCGATAAGCCGGCAAATGTCTGGAAGAACCCCTGAGTTGCCGGTTTGGCCGCGAACAACTGTCAAGAAATGGCCAGGCTCGTGGCATGCGCCAGAGAAAGGCCGCAAGGGAGACAGCACGAGCGCATGACCAATCAAGTTTCTATCTGCGTGATCGGGTCCGGGTATGTGGGGCTTGTGGCGGCGGCTTGTTTTGCCGAGATGGGCCACCGCGTCATCTGCGTCGACAACGACGAAGCCAGGGTGAAGCTACTCCGCGAAGGCGGCGTGCCGATCTTCGAAGAGCACCTGCCCGAGCTGCTGGCAAGGCACCGTGACCGCGTGGCCTTCACCACCGATCTGGGGACGGCCGTGGAGCAGAGCGAGGCGGTATTCATCGCCGTAGGCACGCCGCAGGGCGACACCGGCGCCGCGGACCTGTCCTACGTCGAGGCCGTGGTGGCGGAGATTGCGCGCACCATCAACGGCTACAAAGTGATTGTGGAGAAAAGCACGGTGCCGGTCTACACCAACGACTGGATTCGGCGCGTGCTGCACCGTCATGGCGTTGAGGCGCGAGCACTTCGATGTGGTTTCGAACCCCGAATTCCTGCGCGAAGGCACGGCGGTTCAGGACTTTCTGCATCCCGACCGCATCGTGGTGGGCGCCGGCAATGAGCGCGCGGCGGAGTTGCTGCGGCGGATCTATGAGCCGCTCACCTGCGGGCAGCTATTACGCGCAGCCGGCGCCCTGCCGGGAGCTTGCAGCGCTGCGCATCCGGCCCGGCTGCTGGTCACCTCGGCGCAGAGCGCGGAGATCATCAAGCACGCATCGAATGCGTTTCTGGCGCTGAAGATCTCGTTCATCAACGCGGTTGCCAACCTGGCCGAAGCCGTGGACGCGGACATCGAGGACATCGCGGCCGGCATGGGCCTGGACAGCCGCATCGGCCCCAAGTTTCTGCGCGCGGGCCTGGGCTACGGCGGCTCCTGTTTCCCCAAGGATGTGGCCGCATTCCACTGGGTGGCGCAGCAGCGGGGCGTCGATTTTCAACTGCTCGAAGAAGTCCGCAAGATCAACGACACGCAGAGGGAAGTCTTCTTCAACAAGGTGCTTTCGGCGCTGTGGACGCTGCGCGGCAAGCGGCTGGCGGCGCTGGGCCTGGCCTTCAAGGGCGACACCGACGACATTCGCGAGTCGCCCGCCATCGCGATCATCAAGAAGCTGCTGGAGGCCGGCGCGATCGTCACGGCGTACGATCCGGCGGCCATGGAGCGCGCCAAGGAAGTGCTGCCGCCCGCGGACAACATGAATATGCCGAGCGATCTTTACGAGGCGGCGCAAGGATGCCGACGCGGTGCTGATTCTGACCGACTGGAAGGAGTTTGCCGCAATCGATCTGGCGCGGCTGAACCGCGCCGTGCGTTTTCCGATCGTGATTGACGGGCGCAACCTGTATAAGCCGCAAGAGATGCGAAAGCCACGGCTTCACCTATGTGAGCGTGGGCAGGCAGGCAAGCTACCAGGCGCAGGAAGGCAAGCCGCGAAAGCCGGACCTGTAATTGTCAGAGCTCCCGTAACGTCTCCGTCGCAGTCGTGAAACCATCTCGCGCCCAACTACTGAACTCTGGAGCGTCGATCTCTTGACCAAGCGAGTACTTGTCACCGGCGCCGCCGGATTTCTTGGTTCTCACCTCACCGATCGCCTGCTCAGCGAGGGCCACTCGGTTCTCGGCGTCGACAACCTCTCCACGGGCGACCCGGAGAACCTCGCTCATCTCGCGGGCGATCCGCGCTTCCGCTTTGAGGAACGGGATATCTGCACGCCGCTTCGATCCCGGGCCGGTCGATTATGTCTTCAATCTGGCTTCGCCGGCCAGCCCGCCGGAGTATCTGCGCCTGGGCATCGAGACCCTGCGCGTGGGCTCCGTCGGGCGTTGAGAACACGCTGAGAATTGCCGCCCGATACGAGCGCCGGCTTTCTGCACGCCTCCACTTCGGAGTGTTATGGCGACCCGCTCGAGCATCCGCAGACGGAGAGCTACTGGGGCAATGTGAATCCGGTCGGCCCGCGCTCGGTCTACGACGAGGCCAAGCGCTTTGCCGAGGCGATGGTGATGGCCTACCACCGCTCGCGCGGCGTCGACACGCATCTGGTGCGCATCTTCAACACCTATGGCCCGCGCCTGCACCCCGGCGACGGCCGCGTGATTTCGAACTTCATGATGCAGGCCCTGCGCGGCGAGCCGCTCACCATCTACGGCGACGGCAGCCAGACGCGCAGCTTTTGCTATGTCGACGATCTGATCGAGGGCATCGTGCGCCTCGCGCGCAGCGAGGAACATCTGCCGGTCAACATCGGCAACCCCGACGAGTTCACGATTCTGGAGTGCGCGCAGGCCGTGCTGGAGGTTACGGGCTCGAAGAGCGAATTGCGCTTCGTCGATCTGCCGGAGGACGATCCCACGCGCCGGCGGCCCGACATCACCAAGGCGCGCGCACTGCTGGGATGGGAACCGCGCGTCGGGCTCAAAGAAGGACTCAGGAAGTCGCTGGAGTACTTCCGGAGCAGGGCCGTGCCGGGAGCGGCAGTGGCGGATGCTCGTTAGGGCACCCGGCTGGTGCACTCGCGCCGCTTGTGTTTTCGGTTTGGGTGGGAAAGCGCTTCAAATCAAGCTAAATGTTGGTTTTGGCGGTGCGCCGTACCGGCCAAATGTTCGTTCAGATGGTTGCGCTCACCCCCCCAAATGTTCGCCTGGGAGGTTGCGATTCTTCGAGACAAATACCGAGAATAGTTGCGAACAATTCGTAGTTAGAACCGAGAAAAGTTGCGAACAAGCCCAAGTAGCACCGAGTAATTTCCCGAAAGTGCGTCTAAACAGGGCTTAGCGGGCCTAAAACACCCACTTTTGTGCGTGTTCCGACGTGTTTTTCGCTTGTTGTGCGTATCTGTAGGCAAGGGGCAGGGGGAGGGGCGGGGGGCGGGGAGCAAGAGAACAAGTGGGGCACGGGGCCATCCCCGATCCCCAAAGGCGAGGGGCCGGGGCACCCTCGGGGGCTTGGATCGTTCAGCGGGATCGTGGCCACCCGCCAAAACCCCCTCGGAGCCGCACATTGACCTCCGTCTCCGTTCTGCTTGCTTCCACGTCACGGGGCTAGCTGGCCCTCACCCCTCCTCGCGGAAGAGGGAACGTGTTTTTACTTGGCATCCTCTTTTATGGAACCTGCCCAGCCATCCTGGGGAGTCTCAAGGATTGACAGATTTCTGCAATTTGACGGAGATCTCCACGCTCTTCGAAGGAGCTACTTGAATCGTCCGAGGCTCGGACGTCGTGTATCCAGGCGCAGAAATCTGGTAAGAGATCTGCGTGTTCGAGGGTATGGGGATCCCCCGATAGCCTGGGTTCAGCTCGCGTAAGTACGCATTCGTTGAGAGGGAAAATATGTCTGGAGAGGGGCCAGGAAACGGCGCGTGCACTCTGCGTAAGGTTATGCGCGGGTTCTCAACTAGAGCTCCTGTTGCCGCGTCGATGACGTTGATGCGGGAGATATAGGCGGATTTTGGCCCGATCTCTACCACGACGTCTGCAATATGCAACCCGCAGTCCAAGGTGATCTGCGGCGGCTTGGAATCGACGCCTACGTAAAACGCCGCTAAATTATCGGGATATCCGGCCTCCTCCTTCTTCGCGTATACCCAATAATTTCCGGGAGCTCTTCCTGGGACTTTCAGATCCAGAGATGCATCGAAGGCCCCATCCTCGTTTGTCTTGAAATATCGCAGGTGGACTGATCCGCCGGTTGGCGCCTGTCCTTTCAAGCTAACAAGGGCACCCTCTATCGGAGCTCCCGATTCGTCGACCACTGTTCCAGCGACCTCCGCTCGGCACTGGCCGAGCAGTGGATGCGCCAGCAGGACAATTCCGAAGATCGTAAAGCATGTTCTACGCATAGAACCCTCCTCTTACGGGCCGAGCGGGCCGATTGCGTAACCGGTGGGCATCTTGTTTGGCGGGTTTACATATCCGTATATGCTGCTGCTGGTTGTGTGAATCCAACCTTCCAGTGTCATAAACGTCTGCGGCAGTGGGCACCATTGCCAGTGATCGACTACCGTTTCGGCGCCACAATCTGAGCCACCCGGCCCCGGGGATAAGGGGGACATGATACCTATTCACAGCAATCTTAGCTGGTCAGGGTCCGGGCCATCGCCCGTTGACTTGCGCCCTGGGGCGCGGCGTGCGATCTTGCGTCCCAGCATGTTCTCCAGTCCAGTGACGAACTCCGGCGCGCCCAGCGGGCGTCCCGTGGTTTCCGCGCGGCGCAGGTCGCTGAAGCCTTCATCCGCGCCTGCCTCGAGCAAGGCCTTGAGGTGCGGAATTCTATCCAGCACCGGTCGCACCTTCACCAGCCCATCGTCAACCCCGGCCAGGTGAGCGCGCACGCTGGACCACTTCCATCCCTCGGGCCGCGAAACCAATCGGGCCCGCACCGGGTTCAGGCTCACATAACAAACAGCGCTGATGAGGTGACTATCGTCCAGCACCACCGAAGCAAAGCGGCTCTGAAACAGGTGACCGGTCCAGCCTCCCCTGGCGTTGATGAAGTTGGTGTAGCGCCGGTGGGTTTCGCCCACGGCGCGGCCCAAGTCATCGGCTCGCGCCGGCTTAAGGATCAGGTGCACGTGGTTGGGCATCAGGCAGTAGGCCCATACAGCAACATCCGCCTTCAACGTCTGCTTGGCCAATAGATCGAGATAGATTTCGTGGTCCCCATCCTCGAAGAAGATGGCCTCGCGCCGGTTGCCACGCTGCGTGACATGATGCGGAAGCCCCGGAATCACGATCCGTGCCAGCCGAGCCATACATGGACGATAACACCTCGCGGTGAATAGGTATCATGTCCCCCTTTCCCCCCGTGGTCCCCATCCTCGAAGAAGATGGCCTCGCGCCGGTTGCCACGCTGCGTGACATGATGCGGAAGCCCCGGAATCACGATCCGTGCCAGCCGAGCCATACATGGACGATAACACCTCGCGGTGAATAGGTATCATGTCCCCCTTTCCCCCGTTTCCCCCGGGAGGTAGCTAGGGCGCGTCCGGCAGGGCAACATTAATGCCGTTCACGTCTCCACGCACGTCAAGCGGAACGTCGACTGTCTTGTACCGACGCGCCCCAGGTCCTTCTCCTTCGGGAGCGGCGGAGACGCTTAGAACGTAATCTCCGTCCAGGGCGAATGGAATTGCGAATGTTCCGTCGTCGTCTCCATGCGCCCTGAGAAAATACGATTTATCGTCGGGGAATCTGAGCCCTACCAGGGTGTTCCTAAGCGGATGCCCGTCGGATTCCGCGCTCACCGTGCCAGACAAGGTGCGTAGCTTCGACACCGGAATATCAATGTTGACTCCCGAACGGCGTTCGTTGGATGAGACCTCGACTATCGTTGCCTGTTTCTGCCGGATCGTGTCTCCGAAATACATCTCGAGTCGGCCCGGATCGGGGAGACTGGCACCAGTTCTAACCCTTCCTCCGACGATTCCGTTTCCAGAGCCGTTGTACGCTGGGATGCGCGCGGAGACGAGGTACTTGCCCACGGGCAGCCCGGTAATTTGGAACGCACCCCGGTCGTCGGTATACATGACGGACAGCCCGAAATCCGGGGAATAGCCGACGGCATCCCATTGGTGACTAGCTTCCGAAGGCCTGTAGGCGGAGATCTGGGCGCCTATCGCCGGCGTCCCATCGTCGAACGAGACCGCTCCAGAGATCTCCGCGCCTCGCTCCAGCCGGATCGTAACGGAGGCCGTCTGGCCAGCATGGATGGATACATGCGCGAGCACTGCGGCCACCCGCTCTCGAACCGGGCCGACGGGCGACACGCTATCTGCGGTCAAATCATTCCAGGTAAACTGCGCCAAGGGGTTTAGATAGCCGCGCTGGGAAGCCATAACGACATAGTCGCCAGGGGGCAGCTCGCTGATCTTGAATGTGCCGGCAAGCCCTGTCGTGGTGATCGCGGCATTTGGCGGGCTTTGACCCAAATTGCTCGCGTAAGAGCCCAGTGACGCGATGGATTGGACCCGAACGGTTGCGAAGCGAGCGGGTTGACCGGTATCCGCGCAATACACACGACCGCTGATCGCGCCAGATTCGGCGTGGGCCGTCTGTGGGCGGTTGGGCAGGGGAGACGCAAGCGCCGCAAGGGCGGCACCGACGAGCAGCCAGCGCTTAAGGGCTCCGCCGCGCATGCCGCCGTGGGGTCTCTTGGCGGCAGGACTTCGGCTTAGCCCTCTTTGGATGCTACGGGCATTGGACGGGGATCGTCGCATTTTGAGTGACCACAACTGTGTTTACCAAGAGGCTAAAAGCTGCCTGAATCGTCCCGACATGCTGACCCGATGTGCCCGGCCCGGCGAAGTAACCGAACTGGCCCACGGGGTTCGCAGGGTTGTTGACCGTAAGGGTGCAGTCGTTCGGTCCCGCGTTTACCACGTCTATGTTTCCGCTAGCGGCCGCCACGACGCAGTAGGAGCTCGCGCTGCTGGCGTTGACGTAGCATTGCCCCCCTCCGCCCCCCGTCGGGCTGAGGTTTGCAGTGATGACGCCGTTGATCGCAGATTGGCCATTGCAGTTTGACGCCTGAAAGATCGTTGGCGTGATACTGATGCTACACAGGGTCGCCGTTACCGGGTTAGAGGGAACGCCCCCCTCCACATCGATGACGTACGCTTGTACATAAATCGTCGGTGTCCAGACGCCCTGCCACGTACATTCGCTTTCCAGGCAATCTTCAGGGTTTTGCTCAAAATAAGAATAAAAATCCGGGTCCCATGCGTACCCCATGGTGCCGTATTCAGCGTAGGTGAGGGCTATAGTGAGGTACCAGAAGCCGTAGGAACCCCACGCGGTATAGCTGACCCCGGCGCTGGGCGTATATTCGACAGTGGAATTGGGCGACGAGCCGGGGGCTCCTCCGGTGGTAAGTGACGAGCTCAAACCCGTTGCCAGGAGAGTTTCAGTTCCGGTGACAGCAATGCCGCAGACAGAATACGGATCGGCGTAATAGGCCTTTGTGGTATAAGACGGGTCCATTGTGCAAGTGCCGATCATGGTGTTGGTCTGGGCGTCGTAATCGAGCGTACTGTAGCCGACAACGTTTGCCGTTTGCGCGCCGGCGGGGATCGCCGCAATGAGCAAACATAACAGCAGGGCCCATTTCATGGTTTGGATCATGACCGTCTCCTCGTGCAGATTTAATCATTGGCCCAGTGAGATCCGGAAGGGCGCTATTTTTGCACAGCGATGGGTGGAGGGGGAAATACCGGGTGAACGGCGGGCGCCGGACTTTTGGTCCGCAAGAACTGGTCAAACTTTGCGAAGTCCGCTTCGCCCAATTCGACTCGCAGTTGACTGCGGGCGGCAAGAATGATGTTGTTGCGATCCTGCCACATGGAATCGAGCGCCGCTGGCGCTTGGGGCGGGAAGCTGGGATTGATCGCTCCCGAAGGATACTGCGCATGGAATTGGTCGATAATGACCTTTGCCTTTGCGTCCTGAGCTGCGACATCCTTTTCGCATTGGACGGAGATCGTTTCCAGGGACTCGCCTTCAGCCTCCGTCAACCCGGCGCGAAGGCGCACGAGCTGGCGCAGGTTGGAGCGATCCTGGCCCTGCTGCTGGGCAGCGTCAGCCATCTGTTTCAACACCGCGACGTGATGAAAAATCCCGTAATAGAGATCGGAGTCCGATGTAACTGCCGGCGGGCGCTGCGGGTTTTGCGCCGGGATCGTTAGTGGCTGCAGGAGGAGCGCAAGGCTAAAAAGCAGTCCCAAAGTGTTGATTGTCCATTTTGGGGTGATCCGGCTGTGGGATAAGTGCAAGGAAGTTCGAGGAAGGGGCCCGAGAAACTTGAAGAAGGTCATCGTTCGCCTCTTTCGTCAGGCACCCAAAGGCTACACCACCTTTCGCTGGTGTCAAGAAGAAAACTTCATAAAATTCTAATTGCTCGCAGAATTGACCTCAGTAATCAAGTTGTCTACTAAGCAGTTATGCCACTCCCAATACTAATGCTTGGTGATACGCACACACCGTGAACCGCCGTGGACGGGGCTTTTTTCCGTTCAAGCGGATGGGGCGGGGAAAAAAGGAAGCGTCGCCGCCGCAGCCAGCGAGAAGCAGGCGATCTGGATGGCGATGGGCAACGGCGAGCCCGTGTGAAAGAGGCCCACCAGTCCACCACCCAAGGCGCCGAGAAGGAATTGAAGGATGCCCAGCCATGCGGAGGCTGCTCCAGCCTCGGCGGCAAATGGGTGCATGGTGATCGCCGTGGCGTCGGGCAGGATCACGCCAACGGTGGCGAGGCAGAGGAAGAGAATACCGAAAAAGAGCGGCAGACCTCCTACTTTGGCCCACGAGCAGACGACGAGCAGCAGCGCCGCGCCGAGGTTGATCGCTACAGCCCGGTGCAAGAGCACGTGCGAGGAGAATCGCCGCAGGAGCCAGCGGTTGGACTGGGCGCCGAGATAGAACCCTAAGGAGCTGCTGGCAAATAGAAATCCGAAGAAGAACACCGGGACTCGGAATATGTCGATAAAGACATACGACGAACTGGCGATGTAGGTGAACATCATGCCCGCCAAAAAGCCGACCATGAGAGCTGGCCCGAGGAAGTGCGGATGAGTGAATATCCTGCGGCAGGAGCGCAGAGCATCGAGGGCTTCGGTGCGCACGCGGTCCTCCCGCGCAAGGGTCTCCGGGATTGCGGCCAGAACGGCGGCGATACAAAGGGCGGCGAAGGCGGCAATGAACCAAAAGATGGCGCGCCAGTTGAAACAGGTGAGCAGCAGGCTGCCCAGAAAGGGAGCGACGATGGGCGCCATGCCGCTGACGATCATCATCATCGAATAGAAGCGGGCTGCCTCGGATTTGTCGTAGAGGTCGCGGACAATGGCGCGGGCGACCACCTGGCCGGCGGAGCCGCCAATGCCCATGATCAAGCGCGCGGCAATCAAGACGCCTATGGAATGCGTGACCGCGCAAACGATGGCCATTAAGAAGAAGAGCAGGCAGCCGGCCACCAGCGCGACACGCCTGCCGACCCGGTCGCTGAGGATTCCCCAAAGGATCTGGCCGATCGCCATGCCCAGCAGAAAGACCGCAAGCGTGGCTTCGACCAAGCCGATGGAGGCGCCGAGGTCGAGGGCAACACGGGGGAAGGCGGGAAGGTAGGTATCGATGGAAAATGGAGCGAAGGCCGACAAGGCGCCCAAGGTCCAGGCCAGCTTGCGCGCCATGGCAGGGGAAGAAGCATCGATGGCTGTGCGTGGGCTCTGCGCGGCCGGCGGAGTATCTTCGTCCAACTGGGTCATTTGGCGAATGCGATTCTCCTGTCGCTCGCGAGGAGCCACGAAAGCAAAGAGGATTTGCTTGCAGGATTCTCTTCGAGTATAGCAGAATGCCGGCATTCTGCCGCTGCGCACTGCAACAGGGCGGCTGGCCCGGGTCTCGGGACGCAAAATCGCCAGGAAGGAGGGTGCGCCCAGGTCTCAAGATAGTGACCTGGGGCACGCGGCACTGGAGCAGCTGCTTGACTAATGTGCGCCTTAAGCCTGCTTTCTCGGGGGTATGGAAGGCTGAATAAACGCCTGGTAGGCTGCCTGGCGCTGCTTAAACAGTTCTGTTTGTTTCAGGGCCGCATACTGAGCTTCAGCTCTCCCTACGTCTTCCAGGTGCTTTAACTTGCCCGGCATCGTATCGTGAGCGTGTTCAAGCTGCTCGGGAGGAAATTCAAACCCGATTTTGCCATCCTTGATCACCAGCTCGCCGATTATGCCGCATACGGCGCATTCCACATTTGTTGCGCTATCGTTCAAGTACATCAGGCGGGAATGGCAATGGGAACAAATGCCCTGTTCACCAAGATATGCGGCTTTCTCCGGATCCTTGAGGGCCCTGGCCATAGAGCGCCCGGCCTCGCGTATGCGGGCGATTTTCTCGTCCTCCACAACAATGCACTTTGACCAACTGAAAACCAGATTGTCCACCACTTCCATAGGGGCTGACATGGCGAACAATCTGAAGTCGGCCGCCATATGGGTTGACCATTCGCTGGCGCCAATACCGATAAAGCTGGCAAATCTCTTTTTAAAGTGACGCGGGTCCGGACCGCTGGTGCCCTTTTGCTCAGCGATTTTCGTTGCCGTGACCATAAGACCGGAATCATGGCTCGGACCGGCCATACGGTCTCTCAAGACTTCAAACACCCCCGGCGTCCCTTTCTCGAAAACAGGCATGACGAAAATCACCCCATCTGCTTCGAGATACTTTTCGTCGAGCCACTCAAAATCATCCTTGATTACGCACTTGCCGAGGCCGCCTTGCAGAATCCCCTTGGGACCGGCTACGCACTGCACGCATCCCGTGCAGGGCTTTAAGTTGAGATCGAGTAAATGAATGAACTCAACCTGGGCCCCCATTTCCTTTGCCCCCATGAGGGCCTCTCTGCACATAGCGTCGTTGTTTCCATTTCTGAATCCGCCCGAAATTCCAATCACTTTCATACGATCTCTCCTTTGCTTCCAGGAACTGCGATCCACCGCAAGCGCCTTCCACAATACCGGCTCGCGCCCGTTCGCGGGACTTCGGTTTGCAAGCTGTTCTACTATGAGCCGAATCCCCTTGTGTCATCGATCCAGACTTCGATGAGCTCCGGATTGCACCGTTCCATCTCGCCGATATCTGTGCTCATGATAAATCCGCCGCCGTAGCCAACAATGTGGCAGACCTTCCCGCTGCGCTCCCGGATCTCGTGGGGCGTCGAGCCTGCCAACATTTGAACCGGCGAGTGGCCTGTGACTCGGGATGCAAAATCACCGGGACGGAGGTTGTGAGTTTGCATCCCAAGATATGGTCCACATCACGCGGCAGTGGCGGGCAGCGTTAACGCGGCGGCTCATAGGGCTCGGCGCGCAGGAGATTGTAGAGGATATCGCGCTCGTCGGGAGAGAACTGGTTCTGGTAGCGCGCGGAGTTGAGCACGGTCGCGCGCTGATCGAGCGGCACCGAACGCAGATCCTGGAAGGCGCTCTTAACCATCGCCTGGCGATCGGGCGGCAGAGCCATGAAACGGCGCCCGGCCTGACGGACCTGCATCTGCTCCTGCGGCGACATGCGCTCCAGCATCTCGCTGCGCGCCAGTCGGCGCTCGCGCTGCTCCTCCGGCATCTGGTTCACCTGGTGCAACTGCTGCATCAGGCGCTGCTGAGTGGCCGGGGGCAAGCGGTTAAAGCTGGGGTCGTTGCGCAGCAGCCGCTCCTGTTCCTGCACGGGAAGATTGCGGTGCTGATTGAGCCAGTCGCCTAAGTGTCCCGGAGGGGCAGCGCCGGGATAGGCGTTGGCCGGCGGCGCCCGGCGTCGGGATTGGCCGGGCGGTTGTAGGGCGGCGCCCGCTGCCGGATAGCCGGGCGCAGGGCGCTGATCAGCCGTTATAGGGCTGGTATTGCCGATAGGGCCGCTGCTGGTTCTGGTACGGCCTTTGCTGATTCTGATTCTGGCGCTGTTGGTTCTGATATTGCCTCTGCTGCTGCCTTTGCTGCCGGGTCGCCTGGCGCTGGTTCTGGGCTGCGCGGCGCAGGCGCCGGAGCGGGCCGTCGGCGCCGCGCTGGCCGAGCGCCGCAGCCAGTAGACAGACAGAAGAGCAGGACCCCAGCGGCCATTGCCACCGGACGCATTCTTTCCGCGTTTGAAGTCCAGTTCACGTGTCTTTCTCCCCGGCAGCCGGCCGAAATGTGAGAGAAATCAGTCTCCGTTTTCGTTGCTGGAGAGAGCTTCCATCTGATCCAGCACCTGAGCATTGTTGTCCAGCGTTTGCAGATCGTGCACCACGGCGGCCTGACGGAGTCGGCTGAGCGGGCTGCATCCAGTCCGTCACGCCCAGATACGCTCCGCCGCCCACCAGCAGCATGACGTGAGCGCCATGGCCGCCAGCGGGCGCGCGTGCAATCCGGATCCGTACGCCAAGCTTGCGCGCAGGCGCGCGATGGCGCCGGCCAGCCAGCCCGCCGGCGCGGCCTCGCGCTCCTCCCGCATTCCGGCGCCAAGCCGCGTAAGAAAGTAGGGGCTCGGCTCGGGAGCCTCCCAGGCATCCAGCAGCTGCATGGTCGCCTTCAGCTCCTCGAGCTCGCCCTGGCAGCGGCTCGCACTCCGCAACATGCGCTTGAACCTTGGCAGGCACCGCATGCGGGATCGAGCAGCATGTCCGCCAGCTTCGGCGTCCATCCCCGTGCAATTCGCTCTCGCGTTATCTGTCTTCGTCCGTTTCATGATTGCCACCCCCGCAATCTGCCGGTTGGTTCCGGCTTCTTTCTACTTAAACAAACTCCTTCAGTTTGTCCCGCAGCGTCTGGTAGGCGCGGAAGAGCAGCGATTTGGTTGCCGACTCGCTCAGCTTCAGCACCTCCCCGATCTGCCGGTAATCCATCCCCTGGTACTTGTGCATCAGCACCGCCATGCGCTGCCGCTCGGGCAGCGCCATCACGTGACGGCGAATGGCGGCCATGCGCTCATCGCGCATCAGCCGCTGCTCCACCGTCGGCTCATCGTCGGCCACATCCGGAGTCGTGCCCGTCTCCTCGTCCGGCGCGTCCAGATATACCGTCTGCGCTGCCCGTTCGTGCCGGGTGTCGCGCGCGTGGTTCACTGCCAGGTTGGTCGCGATCCGGTAGAGCCAGGTGGTAAACCTCGCCTCGGCCCGATAGCTGCTCCTGGCACGATAGACGCGCAAAAACACTTCCTGCGCCAACTCTTCGGCAATTGCCTGGTTGCCGACCATCCGAAAGAGGAAATGAATCATCGGCCGGTGGTACTTTCCCGCCAGGTAATTGAAGCTGGCTTCGTCGCCCGCGGCCACGCGCAGCATTACCGCGGCGTCGCTTGCCGGATCCAGTTCCGCCCGTAGTCCCAAGCCTGGGTCGGCAGCTGCGTCCGGCGGAAAGGCCGAACCCGCTCCCAAGTCCGGTCTGTTCAGGACCATGGTTGCCATATCTTCTGGAACCCCATCCTGGCCAGAAGGTTGCGTTCCGTAACCGGTTTCCTCGCCTGAATTTGCATCTTCGGGCTCATCCTCGCCGGGGGCCGGCTCACTGGCTCTTGCAAGGGTGGCAGCCAGCCCAAGTCTGCCGAGGGCCGCTTTGTCGAGGGCTCTGGCAGGCAATCCAGCGCCGCCCCGGGTTGAAACGGGAGGCAGCACCGCTTCCCCGTCGAAGGGGAGCTCGCTTTCGTGGCGGATTGAACACGCTCTCCTGAGCATTACCGTTTTGGCGCGCTGCTCGAAGCCGTCCCGCCGCCATTTTTGCGATGGACGGCCGGGGTTTGGCCGTAAAGCCCTGCTGGTGTTACTCTACCCTACGGGATGCCCTTTACGGCGCCTTTCCAGTTTACGCGGAATCTTTCGTGTAGATTGGGGGCGCTATGGCAAGATTCATCCCGCAATTCCGCCTTCGGCTCGAGATCTACCCCTCGGCCGGGGCGATGACCACAATCCTTCCGAATCCCTTCCTGGGCGCTTAACTCAGCGGTAGAGTGCCATCTTCACACGGTGGAAGTCGCAGGTTCAAATCCTGCAGCGCCCACCATAGAATCAACAACTTGCAGCCTGCTCTTTGGGAGCCTTGGTAGCATTTGGTAGCAAACGCGCAACTTCCTTTTTGGAGTCCCCTCCTTTCTTGAGCATGGCGTACATCGATCCGACCATTTCCTGAACGCTGTCCGGCAGCTCCTGCATATACTCGTAGGCCGTCGTGTCCGGTCTAGCGTGTCGCAGATGAGCCTGAATGTCCTTCACCGACCCCATCCTCTGTGCCTGGGTCGCCATCGTCCGGCGCAGAATCTGGAAGTTCAGCCTTTCGATTCCCAGTTTCTCTGCCAACGGCTTGAGGACCCGGAACCGGTAGTTGGCGGTGTCGATAAACCCTCCGTCGGCGTTTGGAAAGATAAAAGCCTCTGCCGACCGATCCTTGCACTCCAGCCTCCATCGCCGGAGTTCGCTCGCTAGGCCATCGGGAAGATGCACCTTGCTGAGACTCCCGGGCGTCTTCCCGAATGGCCGGATAGTCCTCCGGTAGACGGTTTCAGTAATCGACAAGGTTTTTTGATCATCGAAGGAACGCCAGCGAAGAGCAAACAATTCGCTTGGGCGAAGCGCCTCAGTCATATCCAGCATGAGCAAGAGGCGGTCTCGCCTGGCCGTTTTTGCCAGGATCAACCACATTTCGTCCCAACTCAGAATCGCCTTGTCCTTGGGCCGAAGATTCTTGGGAATCTTCAGCTTTCGGGTAGGGTCCTTCACCAGGAACTCCTGCTCGATGGCTTCGTCGAAGATGGATCTCAGATAGGATCTCGCCTGCTTGACCCGGTCCTGCGAGTAACGCAGGGCGAGATCGTTCACATGCGTCTGCAGCATGAAGCGATCAAACGAGTCGAGCGAGTACTCGCCAAACTTTGCGATGAGATCAATTTCAATCTGGGCCATCTTTTCCTTCGCCGTCTCCGGCCGCCAGTCTCCCTTGCGAAGCGGAAAGTAGCGGTTGCGAACAAACCACTCGAAGGTCGTAGAGCTGTCTTTGAGAACTCTTCCGCCCCCAAAGTTTTGACCAATCTGCTTGGCGATTTCCATCCGGAGGGCATCGCGCGCCTCCGCCTTTGTCATCTTGGATTTGAGTTCCAGAAGGATGCAGACCGTATTCTCCTGTTCCTCGTTGGTTGTGGGATTAAGGACGCGTCTGCGGAAATACCCGTACCAGCGTTTTCCCCGCAGGACGACCCATCCAGCCTGATGCGAAATGCCCATTGGTTTCTCGATTTCTGTGCAGGAAGCAGTGGGCAGCTCTCATTTTACTTGTTACTTGCGCCGGAGACGCAAGCCTGCGAGCCGCTCTCGTTCATCGATAAACTCCTCAATTTTGCGCGCCCGGTAGCGAAGCGCCCCATCTCCCATGCGGATGACTGGAAGATAAGGCGCCTTTCGAGAAGAATGGTCCCAAACCCAGTCCCTGCTGACTTTCAGCCGCTCGGCAACATCCTCGGCGGTCAAAAGCGGATCGACTGTCTCAACTTCCTGCATGGTTTGCACAGATCCCATAGACTCATTTCCTCCAACTGGTGGCATCCGGGCCCGATGTGGTCCGGAGAGTGTGGAAATCTTGGGTCGAATCCGAATCTCGGTCAAATCGACACCGACTCCTGCCGTGGCCGCCGGTCTCGGCGTTAAGGAGCGCCAGAAAGCAGATTTGACCGAGTTTTGAAACCACCTCATGCTGTCTCCGCATTGGAGGAGACCTGTGGTGGATCGCAAGACGCATCTCACGATCGCCCTACTGCTGACAGTTCTGGACGCCGTCGTGGTTTTGCGCTATGGAGGAGCGATTTGGACGGCGTGGTCGGGAGTCGTGTGGATTCGCCTGCGAATGCTTCTCCTGACAGCACTCTGCGCGACATCGCTCGTCAATGTCTGGGCCCAAGCCATCTACGGGTTAGATCGGACGCTCGATGGTAAGCCGAGTGCACTCGCATTGAGCCCGGCAGCAAATCAAAGGGAACCGCACGGAGAAGGCGATGTTTGATTCGATCACTGGCCTCGCTAGCAAACTCGCCGGGACGGGCTACTTCATCGACCCTGTCATGACTCAGGTCGTCTTTCTCGCGGCCAAGCTCCAGAAGCCTCTTCTGCTAGAAGGTCCAGCGGGCTCAGGCAAAACACAGCTCGCCATCTCCGTTGCCGCTGCGGCCGGCACGCACGTTGAGCGCCTGCAGTGCTACCGCGGGGTGACAGAAGAAAAGGCGATTGGGCGTTTCGATGAGAGTTTGCAGCGACTCTACATGGAGTTCTCGAAGGGCCAACATGAGAGCTGGCAGACTGTGCAGGCAAATCTCAAGGGACGGGATTTCTTTCGGCCCGGTCCATTGATGCGCGCTCTCGAATGCGAGCGGCCGTGCGTGCTGCTCATTGACGAATTGGATAAAGTTGACGATGGTTTCGAAGCAATGCTCTTAGAAATCCTCTCGGCCTGGCAGCTCTCGATTCCCGAGTTCGGCACCGTCTGCAGCAAAGAGCATTCCCTTCGTCGTGCTCACCAGCAATGAGGAGCGCAGGCTAGGAGATCCCATACGGCGTCGCAGCTTCTATGTACGCGTTGAGCACCCTACGCCGGAGCGCGAAGCGGAGATCATCGCCAGCCGCACTCCGAAAGCCGATGAGAAGTTTCACCGGGAGATGGCGGGAATCGCACTCTCGTTCCGCAATTATTCTCTCGAAAAGCCGCCCTCAGTCTCCGAGATGATCGATTTCGCCAACGCTCTACAGTTGCTCGGAACGGACCACGTGACCGAGGAACATCGCGATGTCCTGCTGCCCTTTTTGGCGAAGACTGAGAAAGATCGCCGGCATCTTTTGCTTCGCGAGGGTTTCAAGAGTCTGCTTGACGACGGCGCCAGGTTCGCGCAGAGCATGACGGTCTCCGGAGGGCCAGTTTCATGAAGCGATGGCTGCTCATCCTGTTGCTGCTCGTGTTTCCTGAGTTTGCGTTGGCCCAAGCCGATCCCGCGGTGGCGGAGCACTTCGTGCGGCAATATGCGGCGCACTATCGTGTGCCGCCCGAGCTGATCGCCGCGTTGATCGACGTTGAATCGCGATGGGACCCACAGGCGGTTTCGGACAAGGGCGCGATGGGACTCATGCAACTGATGCCCGCGACAGCGCGCCGATTTGGCGCCTTTCAACCCTTCGACATCGAGCAGAACATCGCGGCAGGTACACGCTACGTCACGGCGTTGATGTGGGAGTTCCACGGGGATCTGCGCTTGGTCGCAGCGGCCTACTATGCGGGCGACCACTGGATCGCGCGGGAGCAATTGAACTATCACAACCCGGAGGTTGTGGCCTACGTGGAGAGCGGTCAGACAACATTACATGCTTCGCAAATACCCGCCCGTAAGGCCGCCAAGGAGTTGAATGCCATGAAGTTCCGTTGGATCATGCCGATCGCACTCTTGATTCCACTGCACTTGAGTGCGACGGACACGCCAGTTGGGGCGCGTGTTGCCACGATCACGATCAACCCGAGAGAGATCACAGTCCTGCATCTGCGGCCGGAGTTTGAGTCGACCATTCGTATGCCTGAGGAGGTCACCTCCGTCATTCTGGGCAGCCCTGGCGAGTTCAAGGCTGAGCATAACGAGGGCGAACCGGAGTACGTCTACGTCAAGCCCATCACCAAAGAGCCCGCTCAGTCGAACCTTCTGATCGCGACGAAATCGGGTCAGCACGTGACGTTAGAGTTGGTCAGCGATGGCGCGATCATCGCGAATCAGTCCCAACCGGTGGACTTCCTGATTGAGTACCGTTCCGCACGAAGCTTTCTGATCTCGTCAGACTCCGGGGCTCCGTCCACGCCAGCAGCGCCTGGCAAGGTACCAGCGCACGAGATCAATAGCGCGGATGCCGTCTCGGGCTCAGCGCCACTTTCCAGTCTCGACGAGGAGTTCAGGCAGCAGCAGAAAGTGAATGCTCCCAAATGGACGAAATGGGAGGACAAGCAGATCGAGACATCGATCGGCGATATGCGGCAATGGAGCAACGAGACCATGATCTCCTACTCCATCCTGAACAGCTCGGATCAGCCCGTAGAGATCGTTCCGCCGCAGATCCAGATCACGGGACGCAGGGCCGCAAAGAAGAAAAAAGAGGAAAGAGGGCAAAGGCATCATCTCGGATCAGCTGGAGATCCGCGACTACCGGTTGAGCGCAACCCGGCTTGAGCCGGGAGGTCGGGCCGACGGCGTGGTTGTTTTCGATCGGCCCAATTTCAAGGAATCAACGGAAAAGCTGTTTCTGCAGATCGCTCAGGCGGACCAGGTAGATCGTCCCATCTTGATTCGTCTGCCGTTCACCCCACCCATCTCCGGCGACGGTAAATAGAGAGGAGCACAGAGGCTATGAGCGTCAATGACACAAACAGGAACGGAAGCATGCCCACCACAGTCGAGGAATCCACTGAGCCGGTATCCTCGCAGGAGCGGGTCCAGGCGCGTGAATCAACCGTCCTGAATGGAACGCCGAACCTTCGACATCCTTTGCAACACGAGCTGACGTGAAGGCGGTGGAAGGAATCAGCAAAAGCAAGCTCGTTCTTCTCGGCGGCGGACTGGCCGTTGCGGTTCTGTTCTTTGTGTTCACGGCCGTCGTGGGCAAGTCGCCGAAGAAGCCGGCGCCAGTGAGGCAGTCGTCTCAGCAGGCCAAACAGGAGGTGACGAAGCCACCCAAAGGCAGCGTGACGCCTCTGATGGACACCGTACGCACTCCGGCGCCAGACAACAGCAGCGGGCAGCTAGGGCCGGGTGATATCCGGCGGACACGATCCCTGAACGGTCAGGCCGCCCTCAAGCCGGCCGCGGCGAAGCCTGCTACTGTCGCGTCGCTCGGAGGTGTTCCCTCTTTTGCGGATACGCAGCAGAAATGGGAAGATCCAGCGCCATACGGCGGATCTCCTGCGGCAGAGACCTCGCAGGCGCAACAGAATAGCCTGAAGGAGCCGTCCATCATCTTCGTGCGGAGTCTGGCGCAGAACCAGGCCGGCTCAGCGCCGAGAGTCAATTCTGAAGACGATGGCGCAGCAAGATTGGAACTGACGCCGGGAACCCGCATTCAAGCCAAGCTTGAGACGCAGATATCCAGTGCTGTACAGGCCCCCGTGGTAGCCGTGGTCGAGTACACCTACGCCATCGGCGACAGGATCATAGTACCCGCCGGCGCGCGCGTGTACGGCCAACTCCAGCAGGCCGATCGGAGCGGACTCGTCAGCGTGAAGTTCGACGAGATCGAACTGCTCGATGGCGCGCGGGAGAAGATCGATGCGATTGGCACCGGGCTCGATTTAGGACCGATCAAAGGGAACGTCTACGGGAAGAACACAGGCAAGAACTTTCTGGTGCGCGCTGCTTCGGGAATTGGTTCGGTTCTTGCCGAAGTGGCAGGCAACAATTCGAGCGCGGCCTTTTCCGAAGACGATATGCTGCGGGAGCGGCTGGCCGAGAACATCGGCACGGCGGGCGATTCCGAAGTCATGAGCCTCAATGCCAACAGTCGCGTGGTCGTCTCTGTGCCCGCCGACACAAAGATCTACGTCGTGTTCACCAAGCACGAGCAAAGTCCTTCCGAGCTTCACAAGGTAGTCGCCACAGCCCAGTAGATTGCCGCTTACCACACACTTCATCCCTTCGCCCTGGCCGTTGCGCCAGGGCTTTTTTGGGTGTGCCGAGCATGTTTAGCAGCTTTGGGGTGCAAGTCCCCTTCACATCCTGATGGAGGAGAAGTGATAGCGAAGCGCCAGGGCATCGCCGCGAGGCGCGGCCTGAAAGCAGCGTGGAGCAAAGACGCGAGCCGATGGACAAGAACCGGATATGAGGCATACGGCGCCGGACGAGCGGGCCAATGACCGCGAAGTCCATATCCATCAAGGGCGCTGGTTGTAAATTCGGCGGTTGCGCGTTGAAGGCGGTTGAACTTACCTCGGGAGGTCTGTCGCATGTCCCGGAATCGGGACTGAGGGTGGAGCAATCCGCACTGACCGTGCGGCAGAAGTCAGCAGCGGGCATAGTAGTCGCGCAAGCGGCGAAGGCCCAAACGGAAGGAAGCGGCAAGTAGGCGGCGCGACTCGATGAGCGGCAAGCGGCAGAATAACCAGCTTCGGCTGGCCTTTGGCGAGGAGGGGCGGAGTGAAGCTCCAAAGGCTCCTGGCGAAGGGTCCGAAACGCACACGGCGAAGCGCATGAACGAAAGCCCGGCTAAGAACCATGAACAACTGATGGAAGAGGTCTGCGGGCGGGAGAACTGCTTGCAGGCCTTGAAGCGAGTGAAGTCCAACAAGGGCAGTCCGGGCATCGACGGCATGACGGTGGATGCGCTGACTGTTTACTTGAAGGAGCACTGGCCAGCCATCCGCGAGCAACTTCTTGCAGGGACTTATAAGCCGTATCCAGTGAAGCGGGTAGAGATACCCAAGCCGGACGGAGGGGTGCGTCAGCTGGGCATCCCGACGGTGCTGGACCGCATGGTGCAGCAGGCGGTGATGCAGGTCTTGCAAGGTAGGTGGGATGCGGAGTTTTCCGAACACAGTCACGGGTTCCGGCCCGGACGCTCGGCGCATCAGGCGGTAGCCAAGGCACAGAAGTACATAGCCGAAGGCCGCCGCTGGGTGGTTGATCTCGACCTGGAAAAGTTCTTCGACCGGGTCAACCACGACAAGCTGATGGCAGCCGTAGCGCGGCGGGTCGTGGATAAGAGGATGCTCAAGTTGATCCGGGCGTTCCTCACCGCGGGGGTGATGAAAAACGGGCTGGTGAGTCCGGTGGATGAAGGTACGCCGCAAGGCGGTCCTTTATCGCCGCTGTTATCGAACCTCGTGCTCGACGAACTTGATCGGGAACTGGAGCGGCGCAAACACTGCTTCGTGCGGTATGCGGACGACTGTAACATCTACGTGCGCAGCCGGCGGGCAGGGGAGCGTGTGAAGCGGAGCATCACCGACTTCATCACGCGGCGGCTCAAGCTCAAGGTCAATGAACAGAAGAGCGCGGTAGCTCGACCGGTGGAGCGCAAGTTCCTCGGCTTCAGCTTCACCCTACGAGAAGCCAAACGGCGTATCTCCGCCAAGGCCATCGTGCGGTTCAAGCAGAAGGTGCGGGAGCTTACGAGCCGGACGCGGGGTATCAGCATCGAGCAGATGACGAAGGAACTGGCCAGCTACTTGCGTGGTTGGAAGGGGTACTTCGGCTTCTGCGAGACGCCCTCAGTGCTGGGAAATCTGGATCAATGGACGCGGCGAAGGCTGCGAACCGTGATCTGGAAGCAATGGAAACGCGGCAAGGTGCGGTTCGCCAAACTGTGTGCGTCAGGCGTGAACAAGGATCTGGCCGCTAAAACGGCCGGAAGTGCTCATGGCCCATGGCATATAGCGAACAGCCGCGCCCTGAGCTATGCGTTGCCCATCGCCTACTTCGACGCGCTTGGAGTTCCACGGTTGTTCACCGGTCCTTAGCTCATTCTTTCCGAACCGCCGGATGCGGACCCGCATGTCCGGTGGTGTGGCAGGGGAGAGCAGGCGACTGCTCCCCCTATGCCGATTGTTCTGTGAGCGAATTCAGCATGCGGGCTGCTCATCGGAGATTCGTGGCGGCATGGTTGGTTCCATCCATTAAAGGAGCCATGTGCGATGCTTCTCTCGCGTCGCTTTTCCGATCTCGCTGCTGGGTCAGAGTCGTTCCCGATTGCTCAGTCCGCGCTTGGGTAAAGATCGGTCCGCATGACCCAGTGTGCGGCTGAGCCATCTTCGATCCGATTGCTCAATTTGGAATTGAGCAAAGATCGATCCCGATGCCCCATCGTGCGGATGGGCAGAGATAGGCCCTGTTGACTCAATTCGCGATTGAGGAAAGATCGGTCCGCATGACCCAGTGTGCGGATGAGCCATCTTCGATCCCGATTGCTCAATTTGGAATTGGGTCAAGATCGATCCCGATGCCTCAGTGTGCGGTTGAGGCAAAATCGTGAGATGTGCGTAATAAACCCAGCCCTCGGACCGGCGAAATCTGTAAGGGATCATTCCGCCTTCAGCAACCTGTGCCAGGAAGCACCTATGAAGGGATCAAACGAAGTTTCCCGCAGCGCCTGCAGATATAGGTATGCTCCCAGTCCCAATGGAGGCGAGGATAGATCTCCCGGTTATAGCGGGCAATCCTGCGAAAACTGAAGATCAAGCCTGCAAGGCAGACGATGCCCAGGAGCACAAGAAATGCGATTGGGCGTTCCAGTGTTCCGCGAGAATCGGGGTGGCGGATAACGGCGCCCAAGCCTGCCCAACCCCAGAAGCAAGCAAAGAGAATCCCGAATCCCCAAAGTAGGAGAGGTTGCCCGTACCCACGAGGGCTAGGCGGTGCAGCGGCTTCAGCAGAGTAGGATTGGCTCGTCCCCGAATTGAACGTACCAGAATAGGCGCGAGTTCCCTGTTGATAGAGGACGGGAGCAGCCACGATGTTCGCGGTTCCGCACTGGTCGCATTGATACGGATTCAGTTGCGATACAGAGGCCATTCCGTTCTCCCTGACCTGGCGACAGCTTGCGACACCGGTCCCTCCGATTGAGATTTTAGCCCGATTGGTTCAAATTGGGCCACATCCCCGAACGGGCGGGAAGACGCCGGGTTTTACTCTGGCCGCAAAAGTCGCACATACGAATGGAGATAGATTGGAATTCCAATCTGAACCTCTGTCGGTAAATTGACCGAGTTTTGGTTCCAGCCGATTCTCCGCCTCGACACGGAGGCCTAGAGCCGCCGAGTCCAGGAGAGACTCATGAAAACCGCATTGGCCCTCTGGAAGGGCTCAACTGTACCCGAAGCATCACGATCAACCCAACTGCGCCGACTCTTCAAGAGGTCCTGCCTGATCAGCGCAGCCGTTCTCTGCTTTTCCGCCTTTCAGCATGAGGCGAAAGCGCAGACTGTCATCTCGCAATGCACCAACCCTGTTTGCACGCCGGGCAAAGCCTGCGCGTTATACCGGTGTGTTGACCCTCGGCCATGCCTGGACTGTGCCCCACCGCCTTCCAGCGGCACCAGATGTGAAGTTGGATATGCCCTTGGCAATGACGCGAACTTTGCAGGCGGCGACGTCCCGGATGTCCTGATTGAGTCCACGGATTACTGGACAATCGACGACTCCGGCGACGTGTGGTACGACGGGAGTTCGACAACTGGTCCAGTCCAGGAAACCACACTAACCTTGCCTCCGAGTTGTATTCAAACGAGCGGATCGTTTGTTCTCGAAGATCCACTCGAGGAATACGAAGGATCTATCACTATAGGAACCTTCACCTACCAAGGCCTTCAAACCCAGTTTTACGCATGGCCACAAGTGTTCTACGACGACGGCGACCGGTCATTCATCGACGTCGTCGAGCCCGATGGCAACATCGATTTCGACCAATATCCGTGGCTTTCCCTGGGCGCCTATGTTGTCACTGGCGTCGATGCGTCGACGGGAGACTTTTTCGAGGGAAATGGAACCGTCGAACTTCTCATAGCGGACGATGTGTCGTATTAAGCCGGTCACGGCCTAGCAACGTCCTACTCGAGTTTTCACCGCATTTAAGCAGCCCAACACATTCAAAAGGAGAAGAATATGCATGTGATGAAACGGTTCACAATCACTTTCGCTGCGATGACTGGCCTGGGAATCACACCGTTGATCGGTCAAGCCCCTTCGCTTCAGACAGTTGCGTTGAGCGCCGATATCGATGTCGTTAGCGTACGTACTCTTTCTGACGGCAATACGTTGCGCCAGGAGAGAAAGATGAAATTCTATCGGCGCGCGGATGGCAGTACGCGGGTCGAAGAACCCAACCGAGTGGTCATTGTCGACAACAATTCCCATACCGTCACCGTGCTCGATACGGTCGGCAAGGTTGCGCAGGTGCAGAACGCTCCAACGGCGGCGGCGAACAGTACGAAGCCAGTCGCGGCTCAATCTCAACCTCAAGTTGCCGGGAGCAGCCTGGGCGGGTCGAACATTTCTGCGAAGACCGATCTCGGAGTTAAGGTGATTGCCGGCTATAGTGTTCACGGCGTTCAGCAATCGACAACCATACCGGCCAATTCAGCACTTGGAAACACCGCTCCCATTACCAAAACCATCCAGGTGTGGAGATCCTCCGACCTCCGACTCCCACTGCTCACAGTCATCAGCGATCCACTCGGCGGCACCACAACTTCCCGGTACGAGAACCTTTCAACATCAACCCCACCGGACAGTAGCCTCTTCACGGTCCCGGCCGGATACAAAACTATACCGGCTCCGCAATCGCGCATCATCGCGTCGCAAACGAACTGAGGAGCTGTTCGTCCAAGCAGTCTGTAGGAGCCACAAGGTATGAGGATATCCCCGATACAACTATCCATGCCCATCCTGGCCGCCGCACTGGTGCTCTTAACGCATCCGTGCGGCGCTCAGTCAAGCACTGGCTGCCCAGTGCAGATTCGTCATACCAGTTGGAAAGCAGCCAGTTCCGGATTCTCTCCCTACAAAGTTAAAGGTGTGGCCCTATATCTCCAGTACATGAATGTCACCGGCGAAGAGATCAAGGAAGTGGTCTTCGATGCCGCCACCTCCTATAGAGAACATGGCGCGATGGGCCAAAGCATGGTCGACAACTCAAATAAGTCTCCGATTGCATCGGTAGCCCCACCCGGAAGATGGAGGAAGGCCGAAATCGATGTCGGGTTGAGCGAGCCGGGGCGAACGAGATTGAGAGTCGCTGAAGTGACTTTTTCGAGCGGTCGGCACTGGGTGAATCCAACTCCCGGCGAGTGTGAGTGGACGATTGCGCCTTAAAAAATCGAGAAACCTCTACGTAAGCTATTTTGATGCCGACCTCGACTGAGACCTGATCGTATGACAAGCTTGGCCTTGCTCCTTTTGCTCTCCTCCTTCCCTCATTGGCTCGCATCTCGCCCAAATCCTCTTCATTGTCTGAGTCGATGTCTGTCCGGCTGCCATAGACAAATTCCTTACATGATTCTGTGAAAACGGATTGTGTGGCTTGCGAAGCTCCTTACCAGCCACATGGGGATAGCGTTGCACCTGGGATTATCTAGACCCGCAACCTCCATGCGGACGGTCGCTTCGGAACGCCGGCCAGTGGCGCTCCGGAAATTTGACCGAATTCCGATTCTGTCCCAAGTTCTCTTCTGACACGGATGCCCCGAGCAACCGGGTCCAGGAGAGCAAACGTATGAGAACTGCACTGACCTACTGGGGGCGCTCCCAAGCGTCCGCTCCAACAACCACGCTCGTCATCCACCGTCCCGACCAAATCAACTGGGTTCGTATCGCTCTCCAGTTCGCGTTGGGTCTCATCCTGATGGGCAATCTCGTTGCACCATTTGCGGCGAGAGCCCAAAACCTCGGAACGTCCCCACAGTTCGGCCAAGCCGTCCAGGGCCAGCAGGCGACCACGGTCGAGGGCACTGTCCTCAACATCGTGAACTGGAGTTGCAACGTCATCGCTCCGGTGATCGCTGTCGCCTGCCTGGGAATCGCGGGATGGCACTTCAAGAGTGGCCGCGGCTATCTGGGCTGGGGCGTCACTGGCGTCTCTCTCATGGTGATCTCCGGTCTTGGGCGCATGGCCGAGGGCTTCATCACGCAAGCGCAAGGCATTCAGTAAGGGGAGTACAGAGCGATGCAACCGCCACAGTTCCTTCTCGACCTGCTGCAACTGCTGCTCGATCTCGCGGTGCCGGCGGCATTCTGCACGCTGGCCGCCGCGGGAGTGAGCCTGCGGCATGAAGGAGGGGTCAACTTCCATGTGAATGGCCGCACGGGCAAGTGGGTTCTGTGGACAATCATCCTTCTGACGCTTCCGCAACTGTTGTCATGGATCGCGGCGCAAGGGATCAACATTCCATCGGCGAGCGGGTCGGTCGGCACCAGTTGGCTGGCCAGCATGGAGACGGTCTTCAAGAACTTCGTCAGTCAGATCGTTGTCGCGAAGCTGGTACCCGTCATTGCAGCGTATTTCGTCCTGAAGGCGACGCTCGATGGCGCCGCAGGCGAGAATCCGCTGGGCTCCATTGTTGCAGCACTTTTCCTGATGTCTCTGTCGGCCACGATGCAACTGATGCAGGGCTGGAACTCCGGAGGGCAGTACGCGATGACCGACATGTTGACCTCCCTCTGGAACTACATTGCCGGGCAAATCATGCCGGCCGCGGCGGGACTGGCCTGTGTCGGAGCAGTCATCAACTTTGTCCGGCACAGACCCTGGACCAGGCTGGTCTTCGCCGCGATCTCTTTTCTGAGTGTGAGCGGCCTCCTCGCGCTCTTCCGAGCGATGGCCGTTTGAGGGTGAACTGATGAGTCTCGATGGTGCAATCACAAACCTCGCATCCTGGGCCGGGAACACCATGATGCCGACTATGGCGGGCCTGTTCTTTGCAGGAGCCGTGTATCGCTACAGCAAGGGTGGCCCATTCGAGCAGTTTCTCTATGGCGGCTTTGCCTCGTTGATGTGCTCGGGGATGTTGCGCGCGCTGGAAGGCTTCGTTCAGCACACCGGAGCGACAAACGCCGATGTCTTCTGGATGGCAACCATGAGTCTCGTGAACTGGACCGCCAACGTCATCCTGCCCATGTTCGCTTTGACACAGCTTGTGGCGATGGCGCTGCACATGGGCGGAGTGGTTTCTGAAATTTATCCGGGTTCGACCTGGATCAGGAAGTTCGTCGCGGCGCTCGGCGCACTGATGGTCTCAGGCATGGTGCGCCTTGCTGAATCGATGGTCACGCAAGCACACGGAGTTGGAGGGTAGAACTATGAGCCTCGATCTAACGCCGGTTCATCGCAATCTCCATACCAAAGTGACGTTCCTTGGCCTGGAGTTTGAGGACCTTATTCTGGTGCTCGCGCTCGCGGCGTTGATGAACCTCCTCGCGCACTTCGTCAGCGGCAATGCGCACGTGTTCGGGATACCGCTCGACATCTTCATGGAATTCGTCGTCCCCGCGTTGGCGATACCGTTTTTGATCCTGTTCAAATACGGCAGGCCGCGCGGCTATCTTACCGACCTGGTCCGCTCGTTCTTCGCTCCGAAGGCCTGGTGCGCACTTGAGCGAGATTCAGAACTGACGCATGCTTACGTGGTCGACGAGGAGGAATAGTCCAATGCAGGCTTCGATCAAGAGGAAAGCAGACGGGTCGGTCGCCATGCAACTGGATGTCGAAGCAGCGCGAGCAGTATTTGCGAGCGTCCTCTTCGCAGCGCGATTCCATGAGCGGTTCGCTCCGTTGGTGAAGTTCGCGAAAGAAGGTTTGCAACTTGAGGGCCGAAAGGCAGCGCGGAGGCTTCAGCCATGCCAATAACGTATGCGGAACACGAACGGAAGTTGAAGGCGCCCGCCGTTTGCGGGTTGCTGCCTCTCCGGGACCTACCAATGGGCGACAACATCATGGTTCGCACCAGCGGCGCATTTGTCGCGGGCTATGAGCTCAGAGGCGTCCTCGCATATTTTGCCACCGACGGCGACCGCAACCAGACCAAGTCGATGCTCGAAGCACTGTTCCGCAGCGTTCCCGACGTCAGCATGCGCATTCAGTTTCGCTATGAAATCTCCGAGCACTTGGGCGACTTGCTCGACAGCTACATCCACGAACAGCGCACTGAGCAGTCGGAGGTGATGGCGCTCGACACCCACCGTCTCAGGATGTGGAGACAGAAGGAGAGCAGCGGTGTTTTCTTCGAGAACCGGCTTCATGTGTACCTGGTCTGGGATCCGCGCACACATGCCAGGCTCTATCACTCTGCACAACAGAACCGCAGCATTGGTGGATTCACTCTTAGCCAGAAGAAGGCCATCCAGCGGACGCGCAAGGAGCATGAGACCTATCTGGCGGAGTTTGAATCCATCCTCCGGGGCATCGAGGGGTCGATGGAAGCGGCCAGCCTCGGGCCCCGGAGACTTGTCACCCAGGAACTCTTCGAGGAACTGAAGCACGCGCAACACCCAATCCGGCGCGATCGGCGGCAATATGTGCCCGGAGAGGAGATGATCGAATACCGCAGCGCGAGGGAGCAGGCGACCGAGGCGAGTATCCTCAATGAAACCGAGACCTACCTCAATATCGATGGGTATCTCTACGGGGTTGTGAGTCTCAAGGAACTTCCCGATGCGACCTTCCCGGGGATGTTGCAGAGCTTCTCGACGCTAGGTTTCCCCATCGTCATCAGCGGACAAGTCGTGGTCCCCGATCAGGTGAAGGTACTCAAGAGCTACAAGAAGCGCCTGCAGAAGATGACGGCCGCGCAGAAGGATGCAAACGGCAACTTCAAATCCAATCCTGAAGCAGAAGTGGCGCAGGCCCAGCTGATTCAAGTGCAGCGCGACATCATCTCTTCGTCCCTCAAAACGGCCAAGCTGAGCCTTTCGGTCGTAGTACGGACCTCGCAACCGGCGGTCACCCTTCGAGATCTCGAACGATCCGAGCGCGAACTTGCCAACCGGACGCAAGAGGTGCTGAACGCCTTCACGCATATGAACGGCGCGAAGGCCGTGGTGGAGACGATCGCCAAGCGGCGTATCTTTCTCGGAACGTTGCCGGGGATGGCCGAGGCCGATAAGCGGGACCAGGACATGCTTACGTCGAATGTTGCCGATCTCGTGCCGGTTGAGATGCCGTGGACCGGCACACGCAGGAGCCCTCTTATCCTCTTCGAGACGCCCTATCGGCAGCTCATTCCATTCTCGATGTTTGACCCCGACCTTTCCGACGCCAATGGCCTCTTGATGGCAAAAAGCGGCGGCGGCAAGACGCTCGCCGCGCAGCAGATGCTGTTGATGGCGGCCCGCGCGAATCCCCTGATCTCGATTTTGGAGCGCGGGGATTCCTATCAGCCGTTGGTCGAGTTGATGGGCGGGGAGATGATCGAGATGTCGCTCGACTCGGAGCAAACGATCAACCCCTGGGATCTGCCTCGCGGAGAAACCAAGCCTTCGAACGATCAGATCTCGTTCCTGAAGAACCTCACGCGGCACATGCTAGGAGAAAACACGCCGCCGGATCTCGATATCGACCTGCTCGACAGCGTTCTTCTCGAAGCAATCGCCTCCACTTATAAGCGTTGCAGTGCAAAGACATCGAACCCGATTCCGCTCTTTGGGGATCTGGCCGCGGAACTCGCGCACTGGCAGGACCGCGATCGCAATCAGAAGATCAATGCGATGGCTCAGATGGCCTCGACCAAGCTGCGTGCCTGGGTCGATGAAGGGCCGTATGCCCGCTTGTTCGATCGGCCTACGACAGTCCAGTTGAACAACCGATGGCTCTACTTCAACGTCGAGAAACTGAAGGACGATCCCCGTCTGGAGCGGGCCATGAGCCTGCTGATCGCGCACACGGCAACATATCGTGCCTCCGGCATGAACGGCCAGCCGAGCATTGTTCTACTCGACGAGTGCTGGGCGCTCCTTGAGTCCCCGATCCTCGCGAGCGTGGTAGTGCAACTCTTCCGCACCGCGCGCAAACGCAATGCCAGCGTCTGGGGGATCAGCCAGACACCGGAGGATTTCGTGGGAACTCCGGACAGGCCCAACGAGCATGGCGCGGGGATCGTCAAGAATGCAACCACGAAGATCATCGGCAAGCAGCCCGGCGATATGACGGCGCTCCGGGAGCATGTCCACCTGAACGAAACGGCGCTGAACCAGATCAAGACCTTCGCCCACCCGAAGAAGGGACATAGCGCCGAGTTCCTGATCGCGATCGGGGAAAAGGCGGAATCGACACACGCGATTCGTATCGTTCCGAGCGCCGTGGACTACTGGATCACGACTACCTACCCGCGCGAGCGATCGTTTCGGAAGTGGTGGTTGCGAGAGCACCGGCAGTTGCCGCTGATCCAGGCCTACGAGGAGCTTGCCGCACAATATCCGCGCGGGCTGGCGGAACTGGCGCCGCTACCGGTTGAACTCTCAGGCGGGATGCAGGAGGCAATGAGCCAATGAGCGACAAGACCAAATCCGAGACGGAGTTTCTCTTGAACGGAGTTGCCTTTAACGCCGACGGAGAATGCAGTCCCAAACCAAGCGCCCGTGCAAGTTGGAGACGGAGACTCCTCATCGGCGTTCTCTTGATCGAAACATGCTTTGCTCTGCCGAAGTTGGCTGACGGACAGTTCCTCAGCATCTTTGACTCGATTTTCAGCTCCATTCAGAGCGACATCGGCAGTTCCTTGAGCCAAATCAACCAGATCATGCAGCAAACCCAGAAGCTCTATCAGACTACGGTCGCGCCACTTGCAGCTATCAATCAGGCCCGCGGCTTTGTCGCGAATTCGATCTCGAGCTTTCGCGGCCAGATGAACCAGATATTCAATACGTCCTTTACGAGCGCGGTCACGCCCGGTCCGCAACAATTCGAAAGCATTCTGCACAGCCGGTTGTCAGCGCAAATCCCTGCCTTGCAAACCAGCTTCACGACGAACTATGGGGCGATCCCGCAGGTCAATGCAGCTTCGCCGCAAGACCGCGTCATGATGGACGTAGACGATGCATTGGGCCAAGAAAACCTGAAGACCACGCTCATCGCGGATCAGGGCGCCGATGTGATTCTTCAGACCGCTAACCAGATGGAGAATCAAGTTGCGGTTAGCACGCCCGGCTCCAACCCCTTCCTAACAGCCCAAGCTCAGGTCGCAAATCTACGCTGCCAGGCATTCATGCAAAAGATGCTTGCGGCGGAATTGCGTCAGGAGGCCGGCCGTATCGCTCACGACAACGTTCTCGTCAAGCGCCGGACAGCGGCTACAGGTGGCATCAACAGTCTGATTACTGGGGCGCTTACAGCGCGATAAGGAGGTTTCCATGACGGATCTGAAGAAGAACCCCAACAAACAGCGCAGGTCATTCTTCTGGCGGCGCAAGCCTCTCCTCTTGCCGGACTCGGCAAGGCCCATGAACGGGTTTGAAGAGGCTCAACACGAGGCGCATCCGTGGTATCGCCCGACGCTGCTGAAAGCGGCGGTGGTTGGGCTTGGCGTCCTTGCGATTCTCCCGACACGAGCGAACGGGCAATTCGGCATCGATACAGCCGCGATCCTGGCGGCGCTGTCCAAGATGCAGTCGCTGATGACCACTTACATCGCGGCGCCGCTCAAGACCATCAACCAGTACGAGCAGAGCGTGGCGAAGTATGAGCAGGAAGTGATGTACCCGCTCGCTGCAATCAACCAGGCGAAGACTTCGGTGATGCAGTTCGAAGGGCAATTCAATCAAATCAGCAGCCTGTTCCACGTCAACGTGTCGAGCGCCACTCTGCCGCAGTCGCAGAATCTCGAATCCCTACTGCTCTCGCGCAATGCGGCCAACGTGCCGACTGTCTCCGGTCAGTTCCAGAACGTGTATGGCGTCGTCATGCCGCAGAATGCTGCATCCCCACAGATGCGGACCATGACCGACATGACGGATGCGCAGGCTCAGGACGCGATGAAACGGGCGATTGAGATCGACGCTCTCGCGGACGCGGAACTAAGCGAGGCTGGCCAGATGGGGCAGCAGATCTCGCAGGCTGCTCCCGGCAGCGCTCCGATTCTCGAAGCAGAAGCCGACGTGTGGGTAGTTCGGGCCAATGCCTATACGCAGGCAGCGCTGGCCGAACTGATGCGGACTCGCGGGATCGATCTCGCCAACCAGAGCAAGATTGCAAAACTCGCGACGACAGACAACACAACCAACAACGGCCTTATCAACGGATCGCTGACCAACAGGTGACCGGCATGCTGCACTTGAGCTTACATCCCGAGTTGATGCTCGCGTTCTTTCAAGGGACGCAGCTGAACCTGTTCGAGCACTTCCTGACACAGGCTATGTCGGGCATTGACTCGACCGGCATTACTTCCGGCATGCAGAACGTGGCGTATGTCGTCTTGCTCGTAGGCTTCCTGTGGCAGGTCTACCAATCGGCGATGCACGGCGGAGATGTGCGCGGACTAGGCACGGGTCTCATCAAGTTCGTGGTCACAGCTGTCGTGATTATGAACTACGGTACGGTGTTTTCGACGATCAACCAGGGCTTCGTCAGTGCTGGGAACTGGGTGAGTAATGCTTCTGGCTCCGTCAACCTCTTCCAGAACTGGTCGACCGACCTCCAAACACAATACAGCCAGGGCGGATACCAGCAGGCCTGGGGCCTCATCACAGGCTCGCTCGCTGGCCTGCTGGACGCCATCTTGATCATTGTCGCTTATCTCCTCTATCCAATCGTCGTCGTCATTTTTGGTTTCTTCTACATGTTCTATGGAAGCGTCCTGTATATCTTCGGGCCGATTGTGATTGCCCTCATGCCCCTTGGCGGCGCGAACCGCCTTGCGAAATCCTACATCGAAAATATCTTCGTCTGGAATGCCTGGCCGATCCTGTATGGCGGTTTTGGCGCATTGCTGAGCGCCGCTCAGATGGGGCAGGTTGGCCAGATGCTGAATCAAAATGACTTTCTCGGCGGGCTGGGGAACCTCGAAGGCTCATTCCTGATCGGGATCGTCAGCATCGTCTACTCCCTGGCGATCGCGGTCATTCCTTTCATTGCCAAGCGGATCGTCAGCGGCGACGTGGGAAGCACCGCGGCGGCAATGGTCGGCACGGCGGTTACAGCGCTGACGGTGGGCGCGGCCGGCATTGAAGGTGTTGCGGCAGGCGTGGCGGCGGCAGGAACTGGTTCATCGGGCGGAGCCGCAGCGGGAACCTCCTCCGGCGCAGCGACCGCGGGCTCAGGCCGAGTGCTCACCGCGTCGGCAGGCGGGAACCAACCCGCGCCACCACAGCAGGCTCCCATTGCAGCCTCTTCAGGAAGCAGCGGGACGGGGCTCCAAGATGGTGGGCTCCAGGATGGATCTCCGACCCTGGAGGGCCATGCGGATCAGATTCGCAGCTCGATCAGTGACGTGATGGGCGCCGACAACTCCAGTGAGGAGAGCGGCGGGGCGCTCGCCGTTCCCGCCGAACGCTCAGGTACTCCACAGGGCCAGTCTACGGTTGCAACCGCTAGACCCAACGCGGAGTCCAGATCATCGGCGCCGGCACGAAGAGGACCGAGCGTGCATCGCTACAACCTGGGCACCTGGAGCGCCTATCATGCCGCCCGGATTGCTGCCCGTAGCCTGGCAGGCGCAGCAAAAAATGAGGGTTAGGGGGACACATGAATACCAGCACCGTTCAAGCAGACGAAGCGGCCAAAGCAAGGCCGAAGTATTACGAAATGGATGGAGCGCTCCGGGCAAACGCGAACCGCGCCTGGCTTCTTGCCTTTCTGACCATTCCGATTGCGCTCGTGGCCATTGGGTTCGCCATCTTTGTGCGTATGCAGCCGCCAACAGTGATTCGTATCGGTCCCAACGGCGACGCCTCTGTGCTGGGCAAGCCTGCAAAGGGCGCTGTGTCCGATCTCGCCACCGGCGGGACCGATGAGTTCCTGGATGAGGCGTTCGTGAAGCGATTCCTCACCAGTTACCTCAACTACTCACCGACCGACGTGGACGACCACTGGGCGGACAGCCTGAATATGATGACGCGGAACCTGCGCGCCTACACGCTAAAGGCCATGGGGGACGATGACACCCGCGGCAAGATCGACGATGGCCAGGTGCAGTCGGTCTTTCATCTACGTGAGATCGATGCGGTTTCCGGCGAGCCGCTCACGTACCTGGTCTACGGCGTTAAGGACGTTCACCATCTCTCGAATGGGAACGAGACGACCGATCACTTCGTGAACGAGTATCGAGTGCGTCTGATCGCCGACAAGCGCTCCGATGTGAACCCGGATGGGCTCTGGATCGCGGATTACAGTGAGCGCCCAATAGATGGCGAGCGCCGTGACCGCATCCTGAACGCGCCGGATGCCACTCTGGACAGTGGCGACGCTCTAAACAAGGGAGGTCAATGATGGAAGCCGCAATCGCAAAGGTTGCAGAGTTCCAACCGCAATCGACTCAGGTTTCGGAGCCGAGGCGAGCCCGTAAGTCGCGCCCGCAGACGGAAGAAGTCGTCCGATACTTCCTTGCCAAGGAGGGATCGTCGGCTGAGAAGCCTGAACTCGGAGTGG
>CAWENG010000004.1:0-3257910 GCA_963810515.1 uncultured Acidobacteriaceae bacterium | reverse complement strand
GAATCAGCACGGGGTCTCTGATATGCCCCTAACCACTTGAAAGTAAACACTTCACATGGAGTTCTATCGATGGGCGCAATAGCAGGCTCGGCGATTTTAGAGTGTTCCCAAACGAACACCCTCGATATGGTCACCGTAACAATCAACAACTCATGCAACCTGAGTTGCCCACACTGTTACTTGCAATACAACGAAGCCACCAATGACAGCTTCGATCGCAACATCCTGGAACTCATTGCAAGAAGTTCCTTCCGACACTTAGCCATAGTCGGAAAGGAGCCCTTCCTGGACTCAAAGTCTCTGTTGTTGTGCGAAGAACTTGCAGATGTTTGTCTAGGCCGCGGCACTACTGTCAGCGTGGTAACGAACGGGTTAAATGCAGCGTCGGTTCCCAGAAGCCTCTTGCAGCAATTTGCCTTCGTGGATGTCAGCCTAGACAGCGGGCGCTCGTCCTATGGCGCCTACCGCCAAGGCTCCCTCGCCAAGCTCGAGCGATCATTGAGCTGGATCGCAGGCGCCGGAACAAGGCTGAATTCTCTGAATGTTCTGAATTCGACCACGATCAACTTCCTCGATGAAATACTGCGTGTAAGAGAGTTAGCTCCCTTTCACAGAATTGTCTTCTCCCCTTATCTTCAAACAAGAAACGATGGAATCAATACTGTCGACGCAATATCTCTTGCAACTATTCTCAAACGCATAGCCGACTCGGCGTTCAGAGAAACTGCGAACACCACACTGCTTCTCCACGGTGAACATCTCAATCAAGATCGAATAACAAAACAAGCCTTTTGGGACCTCGTTGATGGCCACGGGCTTCGGAGCCACATCTGCTTGCTGGAAGACTATCCTTTGAAATACGGCGTTATTCGCGTGACCTACGACGGTTTCATCATGTCTCCGTCTCAAGCGTTGCATACGCGACTCTACAGGCTGGATACGAACGTGCGCGTTTCCGATCTGTCTAGTACGACATTGGAATCCGTGTTCAATCGAATCGGAAAGGCGTCTCTGTCTGTCCAGTGAGAATCAGAGGAATGAACTTCTCATACAAGAGCCAAGCCGTGTTCTCGGAATTCGGCTTGGAAACAAATCGCAGGATCGTCGGACTGAGCGGCCCGCCGGGCTGCGGGAAGACAACCCTGCTGAAAATACTTGCTGGATTCATAAGACCAGAGACGGTCTCGATCTTTGAAGTCCCCCAAAACGGCCTCTTGATCCTCCAAGAGGACGCACTCCTGCCCTGGCTCACGGGATGGCAGAATCTTGAAATTGTAGGGCTTAGATCTCAGACCGCAGTCATGAACCACCCTCTATATGCGACTGTTGAGCCTCTCCTGGGCAAGAGAGCTCACGCTATGTCGTTTGGGCAACGTAGAACGGTAGAACTATTTCGGGCTTTCGCGTTGCAGCCTGAATTTCTTTGTCTCGACGAACCACTCAACTTTGTAGATGAATTGACTCGATCGGCATACTTGGGTTTCTTGCTCGGCGAACACATGTCATGCACCGTAGTAATGTCGACGCATCATGTAACTGAGTTGGAGCGAGTGAAAGCGGAGGTGCTCCTCTTTTCTGGTGAACTGCCGGTTTCGTGTCTTGAGACGGCAATATGAAATATTCCCGTCTCGTGCGAGTGATTGGCTACTTGTGGCTCCCTATCCTATGGGCCATGCTTAAATACGGTCTGAAGATATCTGATCGCTATCTCCCAGACCCTATTAGGGTGCTAGCTTCCGCGACGACGGTTGATCCAAACATATTCGTCCAGAGTCTATTTACAATTTCACGCTTTACAGTCGGGTTTCTAGCAGGGACAGTTCTCGGTGTGGCTGTTGGACTATTGCTCTATCGGTCGCAGTTTTTAACTTCTTTGCTCATGCCGGCGATTCAGTCGTCACGATCCATCCCAGCAGTTGCAATTATCCCCTTCTTTCTCCTTTGGTTTGGTTTTTCCGAGGTAGGTCGATACCTGTTGGTTCTTAGCGGCACTGCTCTGAATATCGCCGTTGCGACGCTTCAGATTGCGCAAAGCAGTCCGGAAAAGTACGCTGTAATGTTTAAAAGCTTCAAGCTCCATCCCTCGTTATTTCCTCTCAGGTATGGAGTTCCATATGTTTTTGAAAACATTCTGCCAACCCTCCGCTTCTCTTTGGCATTGGCAATTGGACTCATTGTAGCGTCAGAAATGCTAGGTTCTCAGGTGGGCCTAGGTTACCTAGCTCAATCTGCACGCGCAACTTTCTCTATGGACCTTCTATTCCTGACGGTTATCAGTCTTGGAATAATCAGTGCAATTGCCGACGGACTGTTGGTAATCGGGTGGCGAACAGCGCTTTTCTGGGTGAGGTAAACGTATGAAGAAACTTGCTATCTGGGCGATTCTTGTACTCTGTGCGGCAATCGGTTTGTACTTCATGTTGCGTCCGAAAGCACACTCGGATAGGAGCATTACAGTCGCCATATCGCCATATCAAGACATCGCTACCATTGAAGTCATCTACCCTCTTGGTCTTGATAAGAAATACAACCTTGATGTCAAGCTCCTGACCATGGCATGGGAAGACATTCTACCTGCAATGGCGAGCAACGGGAAGACAGCTGACATCGGCTTCGCGAGCTTTACGGAGTTTATCACGAAGGAGAACGATCTAAACCGAGGGAGTTCGGACCCACTCGTGTTTGTTTATCCCGCGTACGTCTTTCATGGCGGTGCTTTCATCACGTTTGAGCCTAATGTTCCTATCCTGGATGCAGCAGGGCTGAAGGATCCTGCCAAGGTGCAGCAGTTTTTGAATCTGAAAATTGGCGCTCCGAAGAGTTCCCTGTGGGAAATGATGATTTTCTCGTTGGCCAGGCGCTCGGGGAGGGATATCAGGTCAGTGAAAGTGTTCGATCTGCCGATCAATGACAGCCTATTGGCGACACTTCACGGAAGCCTTGATGTCGGCGGAGCAGGGTTGACGCAAATGACGGAGGCCAAAAAGGAGGGCGGGCACGTGGTGCTCGACATGGACACATTGGGGTTCGCAGATATTACGGGCTTTGTATGCAGGCAGAGTACATTGACCAACAGGCGTGATGCAGTTGAAAACGTCGTTAGAATGTGGTTTGACGCATCGAACTACGTGATGTCTGACCTTGATAATCACTCGCAAGTACCATTGGATTACTTGCGGAAAAACTCAGCTACTCAATACACGTTGGATCAGTACAAGGCGGCCTTGAGCCAGGAGTATTTCCCGAAGAGCGTTGCAGAGGCGCAGCAGCAAATCATAGCTGGGAGCGGGAGGTACAGCTCTGAGAAGATCGGTGAGGATGTCGTGGAATACCTGAAGGCCGTGAAGAATGTGACCGATGTGCCAGCTGTGCCGCGTTTCATAAATCTGCAGTGAGGCAGCCTGATGATAGATTTTGACACGGAACAACAGGAGCGGCTCAACTTCTTGACCAGAATGCGCGCATACCTGCATTTTCCGTTTTTCGCGAATACGTTTTCACTTCCTTACCACTACGCGAACGCTCTTCGGCGCGAGGATGGGCTCGGGAATTGGGAAGACGCGAAGGTATGGTTGATGGAGCACAACTGGGAAGAGCCAATACCGCACCTAAAGGACCACAAGCTCAATGTGTTCTATGCAACCCGGGCTGCCTTCGACTCATTCGGCGTAACGGATGAAGGTAGTAAGTGGGATCTCGTCGGAGTTCCATTCACCAAGTACAAACCTTTATGGGTTTTTACTGACTTCCGAGCTTTCTTGCCACATCCGAAGTTTAACGGGGGCGATGTGGACGAATTATCCAGGGGCCTGATGGAGCGAATAAGACAGCAGAGCATTCGGCACATTGAGCTACTGACAGACATTCCGAACCAATCAGTCAAACTGCAAAAACATCTCGAAGAGTGGGGGTTCACCCATGAAGTGTACACGATCAAAGATCCTGTTGATGCTTTGCAGTCCATCGATCCGACCGACCGAGTACTCCGGTTGTACTTCTATGGTGCCCCAACCACCTCAAGAATGATGAGAGACTTGGTGCACTATATTCCGTTTACTATTCCCATTGGCCCTGAATGGGAGGATGAGACTACGATCACACAGGTCTGCCTCGCGATTCCGAATGATTTAGGACCGAATCTACAGATGGAGGAGCAGAAGCGATTATTTACTGCGACTATGGCGCAATACCATGCCCGTGTCTTTGAAGCTGCTAACGCCGACTATACGGCTCTGCTAAATGTCTGGTGGGCATACAACCGGTACGCAGAGAGGAAGCAGCACTCATCGACGTTCAAGAACCCAAAGACCTTTGCCGAATGCTTAATAGAGCATCACGCGAGTCTGACATGAATGAAAGCGCCCGACGATATCACCTTCATGTGGGTCTAGGACGTCTTGGGCTGGGCCTGGTTTTGGGGCTCATTCGGACGGATGTTCCTGTCATCATCATTCAACGAACAAGTGAGGAGTGGGACAAGCGTCGTCCTCGGCTCAATGGCAGGGGGACACTTGGACTATCCAACTACGTCGGGCTCAATCGATCAGTGAAGGTACGGTGGATTGATAACAACAGTTCCGCAATTCAAAAAGAACTTGAAAGCCCCGGCTCCCACTCTTACTTGCTCATTTACAGTCAGCTGAGCGATCTCGATTGGATTACAGGATATTGTTCCTCGATGACCACCTCGATAGGGGAGCAGGAAGAGATAGAGGATTGGCTTAGTAGATCGAGTGTTAGCGGCGGTATGACAATTTATCCATTTGAAAACAAGATTACTCTGACAGGGTCAAAGTCGAAGAATACGGTACGCAGAGTGATGCCTGACCGAATTTGTCCAGATTACCCAGAGTTCATGGAATCCGGAAACTCCATGCGAGTCCGCGTAGAACAATACGCGCAAGTTGTCTTCAATGCTCCAGCAAGTGAGTGTAAAGAGTTATTCTCAATGGACGGACCGGTGAACGTAATTAGCACCGAGTCAGAGCGACTGTTTGATTACTATTACCATCGGAAACGCCGTTTAGTAAATGGACTTCATTTTGATGTTGCGACGTTTGGCTACCAACGGTTACTTGACCTAGGGGTGCGTACCAGCGACTGGAAAACACAATATCTGACGATTTTGATTGAATCTATCTTGAATGATCGGAGCCAAAAACAGCATTTCATCAACGTGCTGATCGGGGCCCAAGCTATGACGCTTGTATTTGAAGCAGATGCCCTTCCTGCTCTGGACAAGCCAAAGGTGTTTTTAGGCGGTAGCAAGGAACAACTTTACATGCGGTTGTGCGAGTACGGAATGTCTAGTCTTGAGCGGTTTAGAAATGTGACCGACCGCATAGACCGAGTACTTAGACTAGATAAGACAGAGAAGCTCGTGGAGAACTATAGGGAACACGTTTCGGAACTCCGAAAGTTTATCGATAATTACAGAAAGGGAGTCGACGAGTTTCCTGCCCGACTCAAACCGTGGGCTGCTGAGATCTGTCAAGTAGTGGAGGTATTAACGGACGCAGAACACAATGTTTGGGCAGTGTTACCGGGTGTGTGGGCAGATCTTCAGCGCAAGGATGCGGGGACGGCGCGATTGCCGTGATATTCTGACGTGGCGGATTTATGGGTGGGTGCATCAATCGGAAGGCTCGATGGGATCAGCCTCTCTATGTTTCCTGAGGTTATTGGAGGGGCCATGGACAAGATGAACCATTTTGCTGTAGGGCTGGACGGATAAGAGAATCAAGAAAAGTTGCTCATGTGATGGCATTCACGCTGACCGTAGTGCGAGGTTGAAAGTAGTGCAATCTGTCTCTGATTGGTTTGGAAACTTTCGCGCCGAGACCGTCATTCCCGAGGTCGTTATTGCCCTTTTGTTCTTTCTCTTGGGCGAACTCAATGCGCGCTGGCGGGACCGGCGACACGAGCGTAAGGAGCGTGAGCGCGCCAACAAGCAGAATAGGTACACATGGGAGGAGCTGGTGGAAGGCGCCGATAATGTCGGCAAGCACATCATTTCCCAATTTAAGCCAGATGTGGTGATAAGTTTTGCAGGGCCGGGAGCAGTGTTTGCTAATTTGGTCTTGGCGAGATCACTGAATCGCAAAGCGCTTTTCGCGATGAAGTTATTTACAGGCAAATTCTTAGATAAGGGCGCGCCTCCTGAGGAGCTTGTGTCCGAAGAGTTTGACGTAATTACAGGGGATCGGCTGCATGTTTTGCTTCCAAGGGGTCTGCAGCAAGGGGATAGATCCTGGAAGATCGCGATATTGGATGAGACGGTAACGACAGGTTCTTCAATGCGGCTCATAAAGCGATATTTGAAGGATCTCGGATACCACCATGTTCGTGCAGGCTGCCTTGTATGTTGCGAAGGAGCCAAGCTGGTGGATCCACACACGGTGGACTTTGCTGCGTACGTCAATGCCGGAAATAAGTTTGTACTTCCTTGGGGAAAGACTCCACTGTGAGTGTGGGACCAAATCACTGACATATCAAGGTGATGGTGGGCCGGCTTGCTCGCCGGGTTTTTTCAACCTGACAAGTATCGCCGGTGCCTCATTGACACCCGGAAGTAATTCTCACGGAAATTGCCGCTTATGGAGCCGACAGACCCCAGGAGGACTGGGGAGTTGGCGGAATCTGGGCCGGGTAGCCATGGAACGCCTTCCAGGCATCGATCAGCGGGAAGATCTCGTCGGCCACAAACTGCATCGCCTTGTTGTTGACCACGCCTACCAGATCGTTGATGGACCAGCCTTCGATGCCGCCGACCCACGGCCGGCCGAACTTCGTGCAGGGACAGATCACGACGGGGTTCAGCTTGGCTGTGCTGTCGGTGAACCACCAGACGGCGGCGCCGACCGCCGCGATCGCGCAGAGGCCCAGGATGATCCAACCCGGAGGGCCACAAAGGAAGGCCGCGCCGGCCGCCGCCCACTCAGTAGTTGCACCTGCAGCGAGAGCCACCAAGCCGGTGCCTTCCGCTGCTGTGGCCACTGCGCCGCCGGCGTAGCTCAATCCGGCCACCACCGCACCGGCGCCGGCCGCTGTGGTTGTGGCCACCGCTGCACCTTCCATCCACGAGTAGACGGAAAGATTGCTCAACCGGTGGATCTCAGGAATCACGGTGCCCATAGCCATCATGAGCATCCGGAAGAAGTTGGCGGACGCTGCTTCGTTGATGCAGACGATCGCACGCGGCTTGATGATGGTGATGAAACCCGACTCGAGGTTCATCACATGCGTGACAGTTTCCACCTCGACGGGCCCAACCATTCCTGTGGACGGGTCCGTGATGAGGAGAATGTCCTGCGGCTCGATCTCAGGGATGCAGCGCAACACAATCTCGCCCCGGTACATCTTGCCCAGTTCTTCCCGGAGGAAGCTCTGAGCGTAGGCCATGATCAGTCCGGTGTTGCCGGAGAGGGACTGGTCGATCACGTTATGTTTGGGATCGTTGATCTGATCGGTTACATCGAGCGCGCGGATATGGTTGGGCGGAATGCTGGCGTTGGCCGGAATCGGATAGCTCTTGCCATTCTTGTCCGGATCGCCGATGCGAATGAGGTTGTAGATCTTGTCATTCACCCTCATCCCGTTATGCACAATGGACTGGTGATCGATGAAGTGGTAGCGGCGCACCGGCTTCAGGAAGTCGGTTGACTGCTGGTCGCCTGCCAGAACGGAAGCGTAGTACGCGCTCTGCACAGCATTGATCTTCTTCTGGAGATTCCGGAGAGCCTCTCTTTCGCCAGGGATGATGGTGTAGATGAGCTTGCCAGGCAGAGCCAGCCAGTCGTTGGCTGTCTGCGAACCTGTGTCGAAACCGTCCACCGCGATCGTCAACAGCGACTGGAGAGCCGCAGCGAGCCCGGCCGGGCTTGTGCCCGCCTGCTGAAGCAGCTGGTTCTTGTAAAGGCCAACGGTGACAGGCATGGTGCTGTCGCTCATGACATCGAGGAACATCTGCTTGCCGCTGGCGTTCCACCATTGTGTGTAGGCAGAGTTGTTCTGATTCAGCGCGCGCACGCGCTCGGTGTCGCCGAGCATGCGCGGACGTGCGGTGTACCAGTCGAAAGGATGGCCGTAAACCAGCGTGGCGTCGCAGCTGTAAGGGAAGCCGTACCACTTCTCGAGCAGCAGGTATTCCGGATAGCGCCTGGAGATGTCCTGAATGAGATCCCACACCGTCATCGTTGTCTTGGAGTCGACGTAGTAGGACGCCGGCGCCCACGGGTACTTCCGAGAGTCCATCCAACTTCGAGATTGGGAATGGGTCTTGGGATCTGTGCTGACTGAGGTGCCATCGTATTGAACGGCCGTGTCGACCATGATGTTCTCGTCGCACCGGTCGTAGACATTCTGAAGCGCCGTGGCCACATTATCCATACCGGCGGCGCCGGCGGCGGCACCTGCCGGAGCGGCTGCCAGCTCCTTCCATGAGAAGCCCTTGAGCAACGAGTTCGCCGGACTGTTCACCTGCCAGTGGCCAAAGTGCTTGGCACCGGAGTTCTTGAGCATCATCCAAATGACCGTGCCCACGTCTCCCGCATCGCCGAAGATCGTGATGCCTCCGTAAGCCGGTCCCTTCGACATGCCTCCGCCCGATCCCGGAATGAGGACATTGACGGTGTTCTGCAGCAGCGATCCCAGCTGGAACCAGGAGTTCGAGTTCATCTTGTCGCCGCTCAGGGTCGCCAGCTCAAGCAGGAAGCTCTGGGCCGTGACCGTGAGGATCTCGTTGCCTTCGATCTCTGTGACCTCGCCGCAGAAGACCGGCGTCAACTTGTCCGGGTTGTTGGAGAATCCCACGCGAAGCTGGATCTTGCTGCCGGTCTGAAGAGGAAAGTATTGAAGGGGAATCCGGCGATTGGCCATGTCGCCGCCGGTGTAGCCTTCCGTGTTGTCCTTGCCCATGACCTGATAGGGCGCCCCGCCAATGCCGGTCCGGCCGACGAATCCCTTGGTGGGAACATCCGAACCGGTTGCCGCTGCTGTCCCGCCGGTGTTGATGGCGAAGCGATCAAGCGAGGCTTCCCACTTGCCGGCGAGCGAGGCGTCATACAGCTTGTGGCTCAGCAGGTGCGTGAGGTTCATCAGCTTCATGCGAAGGGTCGCCGGCTTGTTGGTCGGCCGCTGCACTTCGATGTCGATCACTGCGCTGTAGCTGTAGAAGTTGTCGAATGCGTAATAGATTCCGCTGTTGGCGTCCTCCATGAAGAACAGCTTGAAGGTCGGGAAGGCCTCCGTCATGCTGTACCCGGGGACGTTGATCATCTTCATGATCGAGTCCATGTTGCCGGGGATCGATGTCGTGACGGAAAGCGGAATCGTTCCGGCGGGGACCTGGTAACCGTTGCTGTCACTATTCAGCTGGCTCGAACCGGATGCGATCTGCGCCGCGATGTTCCCGAGAGCCGCCTTCGTCTTGGCCAAGTAGGATGTCTTGTCGCTGGTGAAATACATCCCGGGATTGAAGTCCTCGCCGTCGAGAACCTGGCTGTTCAAGCCCATGTCGCGGTAAGCCCCGTGATCTGTATTCGAAAGAGCAGGATCACTGGCCGAGACGGAGTTCTTGATGCCCGCGCCAAGCGTGGGACTCTGCATGATCTGGTTCAGAGCGTTGCGAAGGCTGGGATCGTTCTCGGCAAAGTAGGGAAAGAGACGAACGTAAACGTCGCTAACCATGCTCTGTCGATTCAGATCAGTGTCGGCCGCGAGACCCTGGTCGATGCTCGACACGAGCGAGTAGATGGCGCTGGTTCCCGCTGCGTCATAGGCGCACGACTTGAACATCAGGTAATCGGCCATCGTCCACTGTGTTGTGTTGCCCGACTGCTGCAGCTGCTTCACGCGCGCCGCGGCCACTGGGTAGCTGGAAGCCTTTCCCATGAACTCGTTCGTCAAGGCATTCGCATCGGTCTCGCTAACAAAGAAGGATTGGGCTCCATTCATAAACCCGAATGGAGATGAGTCCGAAGGATTCTCCGCAGCGTTGAGGAGCCTGGCACACATGTCAGTCTCGTTGGAGCTGGCCATGTCCTGACGGTAAGTGAATGCTGCCCCCAGCAGTGCCCGTTCGTCCGGAGATGCGGCCGTTGCAGCCTGGGCCAGCGTGTCTCCTTGCAAGACCGTCTGCTGCAGGGCCGTCATGTAGACGCCGTCGATCGCGTTGACTTTGTAGGAGGTGAGCTCCTCGAACTTGTTCTCGTACTGGCAGCCTGTGAGCTGGGCCATTGCCATGTCCGAAGAATCAGGTACGGTCTCAGTTGTCACCTGGTCCAGCATCAGACCGAAGATCCCGAGCATGTTGAGAACCTGGTTCTCAACATAGACAGCGTGCATCCTATGGACGGAAGCGATGGAACGGAACTGCGTGCGCAGCCGCTGGTACTGCTGTTCCAGCATGTGCGCCATCGAGGTGAGCGTCATCAATCCGTTGTGGATCGGCTCGTCGGTGTTGGGATTTTCACGCGTGCCTTGGGAACCAAACGACACCTGCACCAGCGAGCTGCAAGGTCCAACGTGCTGGTAGGTTGGATACTGGAAACCGGCCAGCGGAATCTGTGCCAGGTTGTTGACGAAGAGAACCGAAAGGCCTTCGGGCCAGAGCCCCTGTTGCACACCGCCTGAGTCGGAATCCTGAGGAGCAACCCTGAGTTCATTCTCTTTGTAGAGGAAGAGAATGCCGACACCGCCGGGGTCCGCCCGGTGATCGACACTCCAGCCTTGCGACACCAGGCTGGTCACCTGCGCTTCAAAGGCAGCTTCGGTGCTTGAGGTTGTCGTGGTCGTTGGATTCGATCCCGAGCTGGCCGGCGTCGATGCGTTGGTTGCCGGGCGCGGAAGCGGGCTGGGCTGCCTGAGTTGTTGAGGTCGCGGTTCCGTTGTATCCAAAGGCTGACTGCGCGGCGCCCATGACTGCTGAAACGTAGCCTGGTGCGTCGGCACCGGCAGGCATCCCTGTCGGAGGAATTCCGCCTGTTACCTGTTTGCCAGGATTGATGACGGTTCCATTCCGGAGAGTCATGGTTGTGCCGTTCAAATAGCACTTCACATAAGCTGGGCCCACTGCGTACGCCGCCAGCGCCAGCTCATACGATCCGAACTGGTTCTTCAGCGACGACATGTACTTGCACGCGCCTGTGGTGTTCTGTGTCGGATCGTATGAGTTCGTGACTCCGAGGGTTTTGGCAGTTCCGTCCAGAAGCTGGAAGAGTCCCTTGGCGGTCGAGTTCGGATTCTTCGCATTGGGATTGCCGCCGCTCTCGTGCCAGCAGACAGCCTCCATGATCGAAGGATCGACATTGAATTGAGGCGCGATCTGCTGAATGAGCTGCATGATCGCAGGAGGCAGCGAGATCTTTCCCCGCGGTTTCTTCGGAGTGATATTGGGCGGCACGACGGTCCCGCCTATCGTTGCCGGTGCGTTGAGCTGACCCGCGTAGTCAGGCAGCTGCCCCGACTGGATGGGAAGATAGGTTCTCCACTTGAGAGCCAGTTCGCCAGGATTCTGAGTCAGCCACAAGGGACAGATAGGATCGCCCGGATAACGGAAGGCCCGCTCCATATTGATCTGGCGCCACTGCGAGATGTATTTCTTGAACTTCTGGGACTGATAGGCGCTCACCCCCTGTCCCGAATCGCCCTGGTATCCAAAGTCCTGGGTGTAGGGCAGGCAGTTGAAGTAGGTCATCGTCAAGGTGACCTTGAGAGCATCGATGACATCCGGATGATTGTCTACGCGAAGCTGGCGCAGGCCCATCGAGAGACGCTTGGTTGAGAACTCAGGATCGTGTGCGGCCAGCATCTGGCGCAGGTGCGGGGATTCCACTTCGACGAAGGGTGCGGCTTTGAAGATGGCAACGACGTTGCGCAGATCTTCCCACTGCTGATACCGCGTCACGGTGTCGGCATCATTCAACAGGGCGGTCCAACTCACCGTCACATCCCAGCGCGCCTGGCCTGTCTTCTGGAACATCTCGTTCATGCCGCGGAGAGGCGTGATCTTCTCGTTGTTCACAACACGCGAGGTCACAATGTCCTGCGGAGGAATCTGCAGGGTGACGAACCCGATGCGGAAGTAGCCCGCATCGAGTGGGTTGTTCGTGCTGTAATCCTTTTCGGTGGTAATGATGCTCATGGTTATCTCTCGTCCATTGCCTCGCGGATACGTTCTTTGGTCCGCAAGCTGTCAAGGCGCGTGGTATCGCGATAGGTGATCGAGACGTGGGAATTGCCTGCTGGAGTTGCCAGACGGGTCGCTATCTTCGAGGCTTCTGCAGCTCGCCCGCGATCATCCGCCTGCATGTGGACTTCAAGCTCTGTCGTGCGGCCGATTGGCGCAACGACCGCGGTGCGTACACCGCTCGGAGCGGGTCTGATTCTACGCGGCGGGTTGGCAGGTGCCATAACTCCAGGCTCGGGCTCTCCTGGAACGTGTCCATCCACGCCGATCTTCTCTTCAGGCCGGAAGCGATTCCCGGAAGGAGGTGCGAAAGCCTGACCTTTGCGCGGGCTGCGCAACGACCCGAACAGAATGCCAGCTCCGACTGCAACAGCCGCGCCGACACCAAGAGCTTTCATGGCTCCGGTTCCACGCGCTGACTGAACCACTTCCTCAACGGAGCGTGCCGCCTGATTGAGGACGCCTTCGGCGGCCTGACCTGTCTTCTCAGCAAACTTCCCGGCGGCCGTGCGCGCGTTCTCTGCGCCCAGAGTGGCAGCAGAGAGATCACTAGCGCCACGGTGGGCGAACGCCTGGACAGCCGGCACCTGGTTGTTGAACAAGGTGACGATGTCGCGCTTGGCGTACTCCGCGGCGTTCTCACCCGTCACCGTCATGATTCGCTGGATCTCGCCAACCTTGGCGTCGTGGCCGCGCCACATCTTCTCCAGCAGATCGCGGCGCTGCTGAGCGAACGCAAGGTAGGGATTGATCTCCGCAGCAGCGTCGGCGATCTTGAAGAATGCCCTCTGGGCATCATTGACTGCGATCTCTTTGCCGAAGTTCTGAGCGCCTTCCGTCATGGCGGTGATGAACCGGTTCATGCCCTTTTCACTGCGGTCATTGAGTGCCGAGCGCAGGGAATTGTTCCAGGCCATCAGGGTAGTCAGGTCCTGGTAGGCCCCGCCGCCCTTCAGCTTTGCCGCGGCGATCGATGCCTCGCGCACGATGTCGTAGGAGAACTCATGGGTGATGAGCTTCTCAAATGGATCGCGGAAGAGATCGTTGTGGGCCATGGAGGTTTCGAGCAAGTCGAACGTGTTCGACAGCATGCCCACGTCGGCTGCCGCGGTGCGCGCCTGGATGGCTTTACGAAGATCCCTGCCTGCAAACTTCCTGACGTTGGAGAACACGTCCGTCATCGAACCCTTCACGTATTCACGAGGGTTCAATTCGTCGCCTTCAAAGACGCGGCGGAAGGCTCCGAGCCTGCCTTGCAGGCTTTCCGGATTGTTGATCTGTTCTGAGAACCTTTGCCAGCGGGCATACTCCGCCGCGCGCTCGCCTTGGAGAACAGCAGGATCGGCAACGTCCTCGGCCCATTTCACGGCCTGGGTGTTTGCCATGTGGAATGACAACCGGTCGCCGTCGGCGTCCATGCGCATCATGCGCTGCATCACCGGATCGGCGCCAACCTGCCACGATCCGTTGAGATTCGGATCGTAGCGCACCTCGGCCATAACCACAGCGTTGATCGGATGACGAACTGAAACAGCCTGCACGCGGCCGCCGCCTCGCAGGATCTCGGCGTGTTCCTTGGACATCAGGTCCAGGTATTCTTTGCCAACCCCGATCTCGAAGGGGTTGACGGACCCGTCGGTGTAGCGCAGCGTTGACGCACGCGCAGTCGCCCGGCCCTCGAACCCCAAGGGATCAATCGTGGGGGCTCTCCAAACGCCTTCCTTGCCGACGCCATAGGATTCCCGGACCTTCTGAACATAGTTGGCGAGTACGTCCTCGAAGGGAACCTTGGTGCCGAAGCCCTCGTTCACATCGTTGGCGGTCTGCAACACGTTGCGCAGCTCGTTCTCCCACTTGTTCGCCGAGTAGCCCATCAGGTCGTGAGCATTGGCCTTGCCGCCGTATGCCTCGCGTCCAAGGACCGGAATGAAGTAGTCCTTGCCGGCGACACTCGCTTTGATCGAGTAGTTCCTCTGCGCCAGGTCGTGAGCCGGGTCGAAGATCGTCGGTCTGATCCCGACTTTGCCGTCAGGCCCGGTCGCTTTCATGACGCGGCCTTCGGCAGTGCCCAGCCTGTCGATCAGGCTGTCGCCCACTGCTTCATCGATCGAGATGCTGGCTTCCCCAAACGGCTTCGAGAAGTCGCGCACACTGGGATCGGTGTGTTGCATGAAATCCCAGGTCATGCCCGTAGAGCCATCTGCTTCCAGCCGGCTCAGGATCTCGCGCGCCGTTTCGTGTTCTCCGGCCAGAGACATCTGCTGGAGGGCATCGCGGGTGATACCAACGCGGGAAGCGTGGTTGAGCGCCATGTGATCCGACACGCTCATGGACTCAGGCAGCGCCCGCTGCATCAGGTATTCGAGGTAGGTTCCGTCCTCATGCTTAAACGACCAGTCGATGTAGCTTTCCATGAACCGATCGCCAGCGATCTGCTTGTTCTTGATGCGCGCCCCAACCTCATCCATCAGGTCGCGGATGTAATCCGCGGCCTGAGTGTAATCGGCGGCTGACCCTTGAAGGTCGCGCAGGTTGCCGGTGTGCGTGATCAGACGGCCATTCTCGTAGGAATAGCCCAGCTCGGCCAGGCGATCCAGATGGCTGCGGCCGGAGAACTTTGCTTCCGTCAGGAAGGCAGGTGTGTTGCCGGCGCCGTAGATGCCGTCAAGCCGGCGGAACGTGTCACCCAGGGAGTCGTTAAGGACCTGCAGCGGATTGTTCGCCTTGGCGCTGTTGAACTGTTCCAGGACCACACTGTCGACTTCGTCGGCCACGGCGCCGCCCTGGCCCGAGACCCTGAAGTAGTTGTTGAAGCCGCGGATCACCCGCTCCATCTCGACGTCTTCGAGCGCGCGGCTCACGGTCTGCTTGCCCAGGTTGTGGGTCTTCATCCCCTGGACGCCCAGGCGTTCTTCAACCTGGAGAAGGATGGTCCCGTCTGCCTCGTTGACCGAGTGGTTGATGATGCGGTTGCTGTCGCCCTGGGCGAACATGGAGGTGCCGTACTTCATCCCGAGAACCTGATCGCGCCCAAACGTCCCTCCCTTGAGGAGGTCCTCGGACAGCATGTTCTCGTGAACGACGTAGTTCACATGGCGCACAGCCTCGGCGCCCACGTTCTTCTTCATGATGCGCGCGCCTTCACCGATGTAGCCGACGTTGCGCATCGCTTCGTAGTTCTTCCGATTGGACAGGAAGGGCAGGAGTCTGTCCCACATGTCCGCGGCTATCATTTCGTTGACGCCTGCATCCTTGGCGATGTACCCAACCGCCCGCTGCTTCGCGCCGATCTTGCTGAGAGCCATGTCGAGCGAAAGGGCTCGAGCTGAATCCTCAAGCTGCCAGCCTGGAATCGAAACCAGCGCTCTGCAACCTGCTCCCACTCAGGCAGGTCGCCGAACAGCGCGCGTTGGCTGGGAGTGATCTGGAGGGAGTGAACGCCAAACTCCGGAAGGTCGGTGTAATCCGTCGCGGAGAAACCCGCATGGCCTTCGGCCACATCCGCCCAGATCGACTTGTTCATCGACTTGATGCGCAGGCTTTCCTTCTCGCGGTTGTGAACACCCATGGGCTCGATGAACCGGGTCTCCGCCCGTTCCAGGGTGTCGATCTTGGTGCCGCCCGTGGTCCGGATCTTGCCGCCGGAATCCACCTGGTGGGTGATCTCGGCAACCTTGCGCTCCGGGCGCATCCGACTCCAAACACCGCGGTCCTCGCCGTCCACGGGGAACGATCCCGGCATGTCGGCAAAGACACCTTGGTTGCTGTAGAACTGCTGCTGGCGGCGCGTTGCCTGGGAGACCCCGGCTTCCTCGACCTGAAAGGGGTTCCCATTGAGGGGGTCCCGGCCAACGACAAACTGAGCACGGCTCAGCTCGTCGCGCACGAAGTCTTTCCCGTAGCGCAGGCCGCGCACACCGTAGACATCGGCGCTGACATCGCCGCCGTGTTGCATGAAGAAGCGCGAGACTCCGGAGTTCTCGAAGGAGCTTCCCAGGCGGATGCCGCCGTTGCCATCGATGACTGGGATGGTCAGATCGCCGTCGATGCGCAGGCCGACGATCTCGTTGATCGGTCGGTTCCGGCCGGCAGGCAGAGTGATGACCTCGATGTTCTCGGCGCGGTAGCCGTACTGCTTGACGGCGGCTGAGTCCTTCAGCAGGTCGTCGATCTCTTGAGCCAGGGCAGCATGTTGCTCCTCAAGCAAAGCGCGCCCACGGCCCGCATAACTTTCGGATGTCATGAACTCGGCGTTCGTAGAGGCCAGATCTTTGAGCTGGGGAACCACTGCTCCTTCGCCGGCAACCTTGGCCTCGGATGCTTCACGGAGCCGGAAGTTCATCTCCCTGATCCAATCGATGTCCTTGGAGTTGGCGTCGATGATGTCGCTCATTTCGTTCGCCGTCATCGTTGGCGCCACGGCCGTCAGGCCCTGCCAGCCCAGCTTGTCGGCGGCTCCCGACTGTTTCAGTTGGGCGTGAAAGAGCGCGTTCTCCAGGAGGCGATGCTTGGTCGGATCTTCGTACAGGCGATTGAAATGGGATGTCAGAGCGGAGAATTCACGCTCGATCTGGTTGCTCGTGATCTCTTCGATAGGCAGGCCGGCATAGAAGCGGCTCTGTCCGGCGAGATATTCGTTGATCGAGATGCGGCCTTCTTCATAGGCGCTGCGCAGCTCGGCGATGTTCACTGCTCCGGTGGCGGCCTGGTAAACCCCATCGCGGAACCCGTAGTCCGTGGGAACCTGCTTGACGACATCGATGAGGCGTTTGCCTTCACTGACCGCCGTGGGGATGATGCGCGGGGCCACCATGGCCGCGGCGACGATTGCCGGCGTCGTCATGGTGGACGTCTTGAAGTAGCCGCGTTCGTCATTCTTCATGAACAGAGGCGCAGCCAATGCGGCCGCGCCGGCGCCGAACATCAAGCCTGGCCGTTCTGCAGCCCAGCCGTAAATGCCGGTCAGGTTCTTGAAGATGTCACGAGGGTCCATAAGGGTCACAGGGAGGGGGTTGGGCGGATGCTTCCGATCGAGGCGAGGAGCACGGGGACGAGTGTGCTTTCGTGGAAGTCCAGGTTTTGATCCGCCCGGGTGGGGCCGGTGAGGCTGGTATTGAGTGTCTCTGTTGAAAGAGGTCTACCAAAGCCTCGTTAGACAATGATCTTGAAGTCGTCCCACTGCGGACTCCGAGGATGCATGGGGATCCTATTGCACTTCGTACTTTTCAGGATTTCGACGGAGGTCTGTCAGAAGATCATCAGTTTGATCTATAGCCACATTCATCCGAACATTGGTGTGATTCACATGTCCTGCATGAACAGAAGTTCTGACATCCGCCTTCTTGTCGTTGGCTGCCAGCATGATCTGCTCCACTGCGCGTCGAAGCTGGTCGGGTGAACGATCATCACCGCTGGTCAATTCACGGACAGCTCCGTCGATGTAAGGCTTCCGCCACAGCAGAGAAGCTCTGTCATCGAAGATGTTGAAGTCGTGTGCATCGTACCCCTCCTGCTGGATTATCTTCAGCTCAACATCCTGGTAATCCAAAGCCTCATCGAATGTTTCGGACCCTGGTTCAGGCAGAGCAAATCCAGTCCGGGAGAAGAAGTCGGCAATCTCCTTCGAGCGCAACCAGTTGCCGTAGTCGAGGTCGGTGTCAGCCTTCTCGAACTCTTCGACGTCGGCGTCGTCGTACAGCCGGCCGCCTTCGCCGATCTCCTCGTGTTCCTGGCCCTCCGCCTCGGCAATGCGGGCTTTCTGCATTGCCCACTGGGCGGACAGCGCGCGCTGCATCTCGGGAGATGCAACCTTCAGAATCTCGGTTCTCTTGCTCGGATCGGTCTCGGCAAGGAACTCGCGGAAGTAGTGGGATTCACGAGCAGGAAGGGTGGAAGCGACAAAGGTCGGCGCGGCAAACAAGTTGGCGCCAGTCGATGTCCTCTGTCCCTTATTAGTATAGGACCCTGACGCACGACCATCCAGATCGCGCAGGTAGGTCATTACGTCGGCCAGAGTATTCAGATCCCGACGTTTCTGAACGTCGCTGGGGAGAATCTTCTCGCCGGTGGTGCGCTCGACCAGGCCGCGGGCGTAGGGCATGATGAAGTCGTGGATCGGGCGCTCCCAGCGCCGCATCCTGGTGCCCGTAACCTCGTTGTTGATGTACTGGGCCAGTGGGGTGCGTTCCTGCCAGAACTTGGTGTGTGCGGGTGACGGCACATACCGCATTGGATTCAACGCACTGGAGTCTCCTTGGAAGGCCAAACCTTCAGCCAGGCTGCCGACTGGCGCGTCCCAGCTTCCCATGCATGGAACGAGCTTCGGCCCCGCCGAGGTCTTCACGGTACTGCCCGAAACCCTTGGTCGATCAGCTCGCGGTTGACATTCTCACCATCGGCCAGAATGACAGCTCGGATCTGCTCTGCATTGCTCGCAGATCCTTTCGGAACAACAGCCCGGATCGAGGTGCCTTCGGCCAAATGATCGGCCAGATATTGCTGCATGGCGCCGCGGCGGCGATCCACTTCGAGGGCCACCTCGCTGCGGGTCATGTCGTTGTTCTCGCCGAGGATCTTCGCCGACAGGTCTGCCGCACTCATGCCCACGGAAGAGAACTGGAAGCGCCGGCCGGGAAACTCCTTGAGGGTGACTCCGCCGGGAGAAACCTCATCCACGGTGCCGGAGATCTCATCGACAGGGGCGGTGAAGTGCCTGTCGTTCATCCGGATGATCGATTCCCGGGTCTGCTTGACCCGGTTCATGATCTTCTCGTATTCGATCTCCAGCTCGGTATCGCCCTTGGCTTGCTGGGCTACGCGCTGCCTGACGTTGTGGTACTCACGTGAGTAGGGAGCCACGTCGGCCAGGATGGCCATCTTGTGGATGTCGGGGTAGTCTTCTGGGTCGACGTCCTTCAGTTCGGGATGGATGGCTTCGTAGCCGGCGCCGGGCAGACGGGCAAATCCCTGGTCGACCTTGATGAAGGGATCGCCGACATGGAAGTTGGTGTAGTAGTCATCTCCTGGCAGCCAGCTGGCGGCCGTGTTGGGGATTTCGTTGGCCTGGGGAGAGAAGCTCTCACGCTGGACAAAGCGGCGGAAGGGTTCTGTATAGCCGAAGTGTTCTGTGCCTGAGAGGGACGGGCCGATGCCGGCGCCCAGCTCCTTCTCGTAGTAGCGGCGGGAGAAGTTGTCGATCTGGCGAGATCCCTGATAGTCGACTTCCTTGCCCAGACTGTTGGTGTTGGGAAACAGTCCCTGGTAGCCGCTCTTGGCGATGAAGCCATAGAGGCCGGTGTACTCGGCAAAGATCGTGGCTTCTTTCTTGAGGGCGTTGCCGATCGAGAACTCGTCCTTCGGCGCGGCGGCGGGAGAGCCTCCGGACCTTTGGGCTCGATGCGTGTCGAGTAGAGGGTGTATTCCTTGCCGTCCCAGTCCTCTTCGTGCATCCTGATCGTCGGCTTGACCAGCTTGCCGATCGTGGCGCCGAGCAGCGGGCCGATGAGCGGGACGTTGGTAAACGCCGGCGACGCCACCGGGTATGGGCGGTCTTCGTAGTGCAGCTTTTCGAGATAGTAGGGATCCTTGAGCCAGCGGATAGGATGCAGAATCGGATTGTGCTTCCACTTCTCCTCTTCCGATCCGAACAGCGAGATGTCTTCCGCGCGGGCCTTGTGCAGGACACTCCAGTGAGGGCGCCATGCCTTGATGCGCGCGCCTTCAAAGGGGGTTGAGCCGAGTTCCCACCAGCGTCCACTTCGGACTGGAACCTCGTCCAATCCGGAATAGACATCGCGCAGCTCGTTGCCAGTCTTGCGCGATCCCAGCATTCCAGGCAGGAACGGCAAGGCTGCCACCAGACCGATTGCTGCTCCCTTGCCGGGCGTGCCCAGACCTTTCCAGATCTGGGCCAGTCCTTCGACAGACGCCAGCTTCTTGCCAGTGCCGGTCCAGGTCCGCAAGGCTTCTACATCAGGCAGGAGACGCGAGCCTGCCCTGCGGAGATCCTCGGTGGCGAAGTTGCCGCGCAGGACGCGCGAGTAGTGCAACAGGCCGCCGGCAAAGGCGCCGGCCGCGGGGAGTGCCAGCGGTCCGTACTGTGGTCCTGGAACAGTGTTCTCGTAGAAGTCGGTGACCTTGCGGCCGCCGGGAAGCATGTCGGTCAGATCCGCCCGGAGGACGTTGGCCTTGAGGCCGAGATCGATGACCTTGTCGCTGGGATGGCCAAGCTTGTAATCGAGGTACCCGGCGGCGGTCGCGGCCAGCACGATCGGCAGCACACGCCGGGTGAGCATCTGGTTGACCATGCCACCTTCGCCGGCAAAGGGAAGATGGAAGGTCTTGTTCCAGGTGCCTGCCTTGAGACCGAATCCTGCTTCGGCAAAGAGTCTCTGGGGACGCTCTACTGCTTCGAGCGCCTCGACCTGAAAACGCGACCAGACGTTCCGAGCTGTCTGTGCAGCCTCGTCGCCCAGACTGCCTTGCACATGGGCCCGGCTATGGAACGGCCGGAACTTCGAATCAGACGCATCCTTGGCAGCCTCTCTCCATGGCGAAGCATTGGAGACGCGCTGGGAAGCCCGATAGGACTGGAAGTCTTCCCATATCCGCTCACGGAAGTTGGGGTTTGTTGAACGGCGGAACGGAGTATCCCGCAGATCCTGACCAAGACGGGAAGCGGTCCCGGCGAGGCGTCCTTCGGACGGTGTGAACCGGGTCTCGAAGTCAATCCCATCCCGGCCCACCAGCTTCATGTAGGCGGAGCCCGCGCGCCGGCGGCCCTTGAACATCAGGGGATTGTCTTCAGTGACCTGTTGGAGAACATCGAAGTCAACGCCGGCAGCCTGGAACTGACGCTGAAAGGTCTCGCCGACGATGTTAAGAGACCCGTCGAGGTTGGTCAGCATCGACCGCGTGAACTTCAGCTCTTCGGGGGTTGTGTAGGAGGAGAGCCGTTCGGTAAACGCGAAGGTCCGACCGATGTGAAAGGGAGTTTGTTCCTCGAACTTCTGCGCCCACCTCTGAAGAGTTGGGGCATACTCCGGCGCTGTCGCCAGCATCGTTCGATGCGTGGCATACAAAGCTGTGCCCACAACCCCGACACCGATTGCTCGGACCCAGGGATTGTAGGCTTCGGCACTTTCCAGTTGAAAGGGTCTGTCAGAAACGAAACGAGGACGCCCGCCTGTGGTTTCGATCACGGGTTGGGATGAATCCAAGGGCACAGCATCCCCTTACTTACGGGAGTTGATGACGCGGTTGACGACCTTCTGCTGTGCCGTGTTCAGTTCACGCTTGGCTGGCTTCGGAGGGACTTCAGGATGCCCCGTCTTCTTCCCAGAGTGCTGAGCATCCGGCTTGTCGGGATCTCCCGGCTCGAGCTTACGGCCGCAAACAAACTCGGCGTACGCGAGGCGCTCGAAGAACATCTCGGCGTCCCACGACTCGATCTCCTCGAAGGTGTAGCGGAAGATGCCAGCGATGATCGACTTGGCGGAGTTCAGCCAGCTTGATTTCAGCTCGACGCGCTTCATATCGAGCGCACGCTTGACGTCCTTGTACTCTCCGTTGAACGGATTCGAGTCCAGCAAAGCTCTGGCGATCCATTCGACGAGTCCGGCCGGCGCCTGGTAAACAGGGTCGCCATCCAGAGGAGGGCCGTCAAGCAAAACTGCCCGGTATACGTCGCAGTAGACGGAAGCCGGGCAGTCGTAATCAAGCTGTCGATCAAACTTCTTGAACTCTGCCCAGGTGAGTGAACGCCATTTCACTTTACGGCCACTCGGCCAACGGGCAAAGAATATCTGCATGGAACCTCCGATTACAGATCGGCGCTGAAACGGTTGATGTCCACCGGATCCATGTAGTCGGACAGCTGATAGATGATCTCTTGCAAGGTCTGAGGAAGGCCGGCGCCTGCCCCCTTCAGCGTGAGATCGGACAGCTTGTGATCAATCGTCGAGCTGGTCCACACGCAGCAGCGGATTGCCAGGAGGATCTGGACTTCGCCGGGCACCTTCTCCGGAGGGATGTTTGGAGGAAGACTCGCCTGCAGCTGGACCAGTTCCTGGCCACCGATGGCCCGCAGCACGTAGACACGCTTCCCATCCGAGGAGTGCCAGATGCGAAGCCGCGCGCCCGGCGCTTGCTGCTTCCACTGGTCAATCTGTTCCAGGCTGGGAGCCCCCGGAAACTGCTGGAGGAATTCGAAAGGTGTGATTTGGGGTTGTTCTTTGGTCGGTTCGGACATGAGTCGATGCTCCTAAGGGTTGGTCGTTAGTTTGCAGAGCGGGCAACGAAGCCATAGCAGTCCAGCAGGGTCTGCCCGGACTGGTCGTAAACTTGCTCGTTCGAGATCAGCAGGCAGTTGCGAAGAACCCGTTCTACGGTGCGGCCCGCGCCTGTCAGTTCGCAGTGAATGTCGAACGGGATGTCCAGCACGATCGCGTTCGGGGTATTGCCCTGGGCCGTGGTTGACATCTTGGCGGCATTGATTGCGTCAGGGCCGCCCTGGGCGGCCAGGGACTGGATCTGTTGGCTGATGATGTTCAGCTGGGCCTGGTAGCTTGCCGTCGCCGACGGCGACAACTTGCCCTGCATGGCGTTGGTAATCTGCTGGCTCTGCTGTACCAGAGATGCGATCTGCGCGCCGGCCTGGCCTGTTGCTGAAGCCTGAACCGGCTGAGTGTTGATCTTCGAGAACTCTTTGAGGACGGTGTACAGGTAGCCCTCAGTCACGAAGTTAATCGCAAGTTGCCCTTGTACCAAAAGCCTGCCGGTGCCAAAGGCATCCGCGCTTCGTGAACAGTACCCGAACATGGGAATTCGGTTGCCCTGATAGGTGAACTGCAGACTGTTCAGCTCGTCGATGAAGAGATTGCCGATGTAGAGCTGGGCTTGCGTGGCAGTGAAATACTTGCCATCCGATGAATTGGGGTAGATCCACTCGTAGCTGGGCGCAAGCGAGGGAATAACGATGCCCCCAGGAGTGTTCAGGGAATTTGCCGCAGCGGGAGCGGCTGACCCTGGGGCAGGGGCCTGCTGATTGGCGTTGGAAGCGGCCGTTGGCGACATCGGACTGCCGGCAATAATCGTCACGTCGATCCTTACTGAGCTGCCTGTTGGTTCAGGACCGTGCCCACTGTTCTCTGCGGCGCCGTCACGGTACTCCCGGTGGCAGCTCCATAAAGGCTGCTCTTGTTGAGAGGCATCAAGGGCGTGAAGTCCGCGGCAACGTAGGAGATTGTCTGTTCGCTCAACATATCCTGGATGGAGTAGACGTCACCCGACGTCACGAGCTCGACACCCAGCAGCCGCTGAGAGCTGGAGTTTCCGTACTCATCGGCAAACAGAAGAGTGAGATTGAAGGGAGGAAGCTGATCCACCTTCATATAGGTTGTGTCTTTGGAGAGGTCGGAGGTGAATGCTCCGGAATTGAGGAAGGAGTAAAGAACGTCGGTGGTGAATTTGGTCATCACCAGAGTGCCGGCGATCGTGCGCCGGCCGCGCGCCCAGCCCTTGGCATTGATGTAACCACAAGCCACAGCGGGAGACTTCACGCGATGGACGGACACCGTAATGGTGGTCAGCTCCACAAGCTGCTTTGCCTGACGGGCAGGCTTGGAGGTTCCTTGCTGAGCGACATTGTTGGAGTTGGTGGTTGCCGACAGACCAGTGGGGTTGATCGTATTGGTGCCATCGTTGGCAACTTCGATCATCACCTTCAGGTTCGATCCCGTGTAGGACGCCTCGTGATAGAGTCCGTTGCCTGGGTTCAGGTTGGGCTGTTGCGCGGGATTGTTTGCCGGCAGAGACGAGGACTTGAGGGCGGAGTTGATCGGATTGAAGGCAGAAATGGGAGGGCCGGTAATCCCGCCGCCAGCAGAGACACTCGATGCCGGATAGTAGTTGCCATCGCCGCCCAGAACCATCCCGGGCTGAGTCGGATCGGTGTAGATGCTGGGTGTTTCCGAGGCGTTGGGCACCGCAGGCGCCGGGCTGGCGTCCGTCGGGAGACCTCCAGACACAATAGGAGTGGCCTGTGACGAGAAGGACTCGACACCGCTTGTCACCATGCTTTGATCGGAGGAGACGTAACTGATGGGAGGGATGCTCATAGCTGAACAAAAGGGCAGCTTCTAGCATGGCGGAGAGGGGCAAAGAACCAAAGCCAGAAGCTGCCCAGAGCGGAAGGGGAAGGCGATTACAGTGTGAAGGACGTTCCGCCGATGCCACTCGCAGTCTGGAACGGGCTCGAAACGGCCGACATGGGCTCGACCACGCGGGCAACGAATGTCGCCTGCATCTCGGTCACAGCGTCGTCGATCGAAATGCCCATGCCCTCATTGAGAATCTCAAGACCGAAGATCTTGGCCGCGCACATCGCGCCGTACTCGTTGGCACCGGAGAGCGTGACGTCGAAGGGCAGGATCTGGTCGGAGTACCAGGGGGTCGCCAGTTCCTTGTCGGAACCTGAGCTCGTGAGCGTCTCTTGATCGAGCGCATTGATGGTCGAAGAGATCGAAGGACCTGTGTCACGAACGACCGAGGACTGGAAGACAGCTGTCCCGTTGGCCACATTCGAGAACTGGGGCCGGATCTCATCGGCATCGGCCACGAATGTGCCAAGGGCCATCTGGAAGAGGTTGAGCAACGCATGGCGATCGAAGTTGATCCAGACCAGTGAGCCAGCGATGCCGCGCTTGTTGCGCGAATATGCACGCGGGTCACAAGAACCCATCGTGTAGATCGGTGCCTTTTCACGAGTCACGGAGTAGGAGATAGCCTGGAGCTCTGCAAACTGGAACTGACCGATCACAGCTTTGATGTCAGCACCAGCAAACGAGTTGTAGGAGCGGCTGATCTCGCTTGCAAGGACGCCGCCGGGAAGAGAAGACATGTTTACTCCTTGGGAGGATGAAGCTCACGTAAGATCGTGAAATTGCAGCTCCGTGGGGACCAGGGCGATCCCCGGACGGAGTCAAACCGCGGCAGGTTAGCCGCGGTAGGTGAGGTTGGCTTACTGACTCAGGCCGACGTAGGCACTGAGCTGAACGAGCTCATCAGCCGGGTGGAAGGTGAGGAACAGGTTGGCGTGGCCGATCAGGGATTCGGCAGCAGTCGTGGTGATGGTCACCTGCGGGTTCGAGATGTAACCGCGTTGCTGCAGAGCCACCAGGCCGTTGTCCAGCGCAGTCTTGAGGGACACGAGCTGGAGACCGTCGAGAGAACTGGCGCCGACGAAGGGATCACCGATCGCAAGCATGGTCGAGATGACCAGACCCTTGATGCGCACGCGAAGCAGCTCGGTGTAATCGCTGGCATCCGTGGCGCAGGTGAAGTCGTGCAGCAGCGCCGGGTTGCTGTAGGATCCCTTGGTGCGCAGCACGTTGATGTTCGCCTGAGTCAGCGAGTCAAGCTGGCCGGGTGTGTAGATCAGGCCAGGGAGCTGCTTGAGCGGCACCTTCTGGTTGGTCAGCGCGGTCTTCTCGTCCAGCGCCGAGCAGAAGCCGGCGACATAGTTGGCCAGATTGCTCACGTAGTTCGTGGCGTATCCATTCGACATGATGGCCTGGTCGGCCACAACGTGCAGGTACGCACCGATGTCGATGTTGTTCTGGTTGATGTCCTGCATGACGGTGCCGTCATACTGGCCGTTCTCGGTCTGGAAGAAGCCGGGCTGGCGATAGCCAGAGGCATAGTCGAAGCAAAGGGCATTCAGTCCGCTGGCATTGGTGCCGACAGTGTAGGGAATGCCAAGCAGGCCGGCGCCAGGTGTCGACACATCGTCGTTGGCGTTGTAGATGGGCAGGAAACCAACCCATCGGCGAACGTCCACCAGCTTGTAGGTCGCCGGGACCGACGTGCCAATGAAACCGATGCAGGTCTTGTCCAGGGTACTGATCGATGCGCAGAAGTTGGCGATCGCATAGCCCCAGTTGACTTCGGCGAAGCCGAGGGCCTGGCGTGCCGCGGCGGTCGCAACCGTTCCAGGCATCGCTGTGACCACGCCGGCTGTAAGAGAAATCGGCGTTCCAGCCACTGTTTGGGCAGTGAGACCCGCGAGGAAAGTGGTGACCTGGGCGCCATTGGCCCAGGCATTGGATTCCGACGCCCATTGATAGGTCTGGTCACCGTACGCATCCCTGGCAGTCAGAAGCCAATCGAGAGCGTTGGGGTTGGTTGCCGGGTTGTTGACGGCCGTTGCGGTATTCCCAGCCGAGTAGAAGGCCACGTTCGGCGCGTCAAGCGTCGCAGCGGGGACCACCACTTCCTCGACCTGGATACCTTGCAGAAGATTGACTGCATCCAGGAACGCGAGGTAGGTCTGACGGCCCGTGAGACCGATGCCGGTGATGGCCGCGGTCAGGGTCGGAGCGGGGGTCGAGGTTGCGCCAACCAACACAGCCGCAGCTTGCACGGTGATCGCGTTGGCGAAGGTGGCGCTGGCGCCGGTGCCGATTTGAAGTCCCGTGTTGCCCGAGATGCTGCCGGCAACAGTGATGTCGCCGTTGTCCGTGGTCTGGAGGGGATCGTTGGAATACTCCAAATCTCCCTGGTAATACACGGCCACGACACCTGCCTTATACCAGATCTTGTAATCGGTCGCAGACGTCGCAGTGGCTTGCCCAAAGCTCAGTGAAAAGCCAGGAGTCGGAGTGGTTCCGGTCTCTACACCGATGCCGGCCAGGACTTGAGGCTGGGCACCCATGCGGAACAGAATGACGTTGTCGGAATTCGCAGCGCACTCTTCCATCGAACGGATCAGGTTCCCGTTCAGGCCGAATTGGAGGGCTGCCGTCGCGCGGTTGGTGACCTGGTAAGGCTGATTGATCACGCCCTGGTCGCATGTGCCGATAATCAGGATAGAGTGGTCCTGCGGCGGAGCGGCAGAGACGAGACCTCCGTCAACCGTGTTGACGATAATCCCAGGCAGGTTATTGAAGGCCATTCTGTTTCTCCTCGTAGAGCTCGGGTCAACGAACTAACGGTTAGTTGGCACATTACACAGGGTTGGACACAACAGGTCGGAAAGGTTGGAGTTCCGCTTGGTGTTGTTGAGCGAGATCGAGTTCAACGGTTTGAACGTCTCGCTTGATCGTGAAGTTCAGAGTCAGGTCGGTAAGCTGCCGCTCTGTGAAGGTGTCGAGGAATTCCAGGCGGAACGAGTACCGAAGCGGGCGAATCTGAAGCTCTTGATTCTCTTTGGTGTCGGACTTGTCTTCCTGGCGCCCTGCAAACTTGAACTGCTGGACTCCGAATGCCTCGAAGAACTTGTAGTAGTAGGCATACCGAATCAGAAAGCGATGAAACCACACGGCCAGGGAGTTGGCCACGGAATTGGTCTTGGACCAGACCTCGAACTCGACTGTGTAGTTCTCCCACCACCCGTACTGCGCCAGGTTGTACCCTGCCTGGGTCGGAATCTTCGTCACGTTCCGGAGCATCGGCGAACGGGGGACGGTAGCGCCGTCATTGCTGGTGGGCGCCATCTCCCCTGTGACTACATGGAAAAGGATGACGTCGAAAGCTGTGTCCGGCTCTGAAAGCCGTTCTTTCGGGAAAGTCTCCACGTACTGGGGAGCTGTTCCCTCAGGAGCACCTTCGGTCTTGATGAACTCAGCGAGCGCCTGCCCTACGATCTGAAAGAACCCGTTGATGTCTGCTGCAGGCTTGCTCGATCGCAAAGGAGACGGAATCGAAGAGGGCCTGAGAATTGCAGACATGCACACTCCTCGCGGGAAAAGCCCCGGCAATCCTGTCTAGTATAGGAAGACACGACCAGACTGATAATTCGGTCACACGTTCTCTTTTTCCAATCCCAACTCCCAAAACTCGACACGCCCGTTGTCGCCGTGTGTCGGCACTACCGAAAGGACCTTCCATTTGGCTGTTCGGGTGAAACGGCCGCTGGAATCGATGATTGGCTCGCCCTCCGGATCGACCTTCACCTCATAGAGCTTGTCGTATGCCTTGGCCGTTTGGATCGTGTACCGCTCGTAGTCCGGATAGACCTGGCTGCCATCGTCCCGAATGACTTCAACATAGGCGGTGCACCGGTTCATGTCGGTGTAGCCCATGCTGTTCTGGGGATACTCACCAGTGGCCAGAACACCCGGTTTGTACACCGGGGCCACGCCGCGGAAGAGCGCCATCAGTTCTCGCGTCTCGATGAACTGATAGCCCTCGCCCTGGCAGTACGGGCAGTTCGGCCGGGTGCTGCCCCCTGTCTTTGGATCCCAGCAGCCTGGGCACGTCGTGTTGCTCAGCCGGCGCAGAATGACGGTGCGCCCCTGACCAGCCAACTCTTCGCTGCCGTGGAGAACAGTGTGAAGCTCATCGCGCAGATCGATGTTTGGCGAAATGTCTTGGTAGAAGTCCACAGTTCAACTCCAGTCCTCTTACTGTCCCATCGCGTATGGATAGAACTGAGAGACGGGGAAGCCGGGTTGGTAGACACCGATGCGCATCGAGGACATAGGCGGCGAGCAAGTAGGTGAAGCGAAGAACTTGATTGGCTTGCCGCGGCCGCCGGTCGGAGATCCCGGGTCCATCGAGCTGGCGTTAGCGCCCATACCGTTGGCGAACCAGGTGCGCGCCGGTGTGCGCTCCGCCCAGTCCAGAACACCTTTGGCAGCGAAGTGGAAGTCTGGCCGGCCGCCGGGCATCACCCGGCCGCCGCTGCGGAGAACCACCTCGTAGAGTTTGAGAGATTCCTCGAACTCAGCCAGACGCTGCTTGTTATCCGCCTTGCGATCGACGGAGAAGTTAGCCAGCACATGAGCACTGGGGCCCAGCAGCGAGACAACGTTCAACATCAGATCGCGGGAGGCCAGGGCCGTCACGTACTGCAGCCGGCTGCCGATCAGGCGAGTGTGTTGCAAACCTGAAAGCGGCACGCGCGCGGCGGTGATCAGATCTGCTTCATTACTGGACCGGTAGATCTGGCAGGCGATGGTGATGTCGGAGAGCTTCTTGAGAGTCGGGCCGGCGGCCAGACGAACCATATCGATGGTCGAGTAGTACGGAGTGATCTGGCTGATGAAATCGAAGGTCACGTCCTTCATCAGGGTCGCGCCATTCATCAGCTTGATGCCCTTGGGCAACGAGATGTGGAAGATCAGATTCTGCATGATTAGGAGCTCGCAGGCAGCGTGATCACCAGGTTGAACTGGAAGACAATCACAGTTCCGGTCCCGTTCATGAGCACGAGATTGTAGGTATTCGGCAACAGGTTGAGAAGCCAGTTTCCGGTCGAATCCAACTGGTAGGCTCCTCGAGCATAGGCCGGGTCGGTGTTGCCAACACACCAGTCTGAGCTGAGGAATGCGTAGAGGACGAAGCTTGGAAGGTTGGGATAGGAGGGTCTGAGCGCCCCGCTCGCGCCGTAGTCCTGGCTGACAGGAACGGTATAGGAAAGCGGGCTGCCAACACTGCTCATTACAGCCTCCAGAACTCCGGAATACGCAGGAACCCTGTCGTGACTGGACTTGATGGAACCGCAGGAACCAGCTTCTTGATTTCCAGCACCGCATTCAGGAGATGCTCAAAGTGGTAGGCAATAAAGCCCAGAACGATTCCGCCTCCGGTCAGCACCCACTGAAACCGTTCGGTCACGCGAAGCCGCTTGCCTTGTGCATGGACTGTTGCTGTCAGGTCCTGAAACCTGCCGGGCTGGCCTTCGATACCAATGAAGACTGCGTGAATCTCTCGAACTTTGGTCAAAAGCTCGGTTTCAGCTGCTTGAGAAAGGGCCATGGGTGGACGTCCTAGAAGGAAGGTAGAGAGAGCACACCGCTCCCTCATTCATGTCTAGTATAGGAAGATGGCTCTTTTACGCGCTCACTGTGCGCGCCGCGGAATTGTCATCCTCCGTCACCGTGAAGGTGGCGAGAGTGCTTCCGTCAAGACGCAGAAACGACAGGACTTTTGGGTTCTGTGTTTTGTCGACGATCCAGGTTCCCAAAACGGTATCGTGGATGTCGGTGAGAAACGAAATCAGCGCGGTGACGTCGGACTGGGCCGCGGGGATCGCCGGCAAATTGGCTGTCTTGGCCTGGATGGCCAGAACGACAGACGAGGTGTTGGGATTGATCGTCGCCAGATCCAGGAGATGGGCCACCGTCGCATCCTTGGCCACGGTTGCATTGAGCGCCACGGTAGCGTTGAGGGCTACCGGCCCGGGAATGTTGGTGTCGCCCAGTCTGATCTGATCGAGATACTGACCGTTGACGGTGTTGCCGTCTGCGGCGTAGGAAACAACCGCCAGATAGTCGCCGTTCAGCATGCCGGCCGTGTTCCACGCATAGGAATAGACCAGGCAGGTTCCGGCAACCAGGGTCATCGCCGCTGCCGTCACGACGGCCGCACCTGTCGTCAGATTGATCACCGTGACGAGGGGCGCCGTGGTCACAGAAGGAGTCGTGCCATTGGCATGCGAAAGAGAGAAAACGATTTGGTGCGTATCACCTGGGTAGATCATAACGGCTCCGACTGCACATAAAACAAGAGGGCGGATCATCCGCCCTCCTGTCAGTTAGTGGGTTGATTACTTGCTGGCTGCCACGGCTGTTGTGTACACCGCAGCACTGGCCGCGCCTGCCGCCTGCGCCGCGTCGATCGCGGTCTGGTCCAAGCCCGCGTTGAGAAGCTTGGTCGCAGCCGCAGCGCCGCCAGCCTTCAGAGCTGCAACGATGGAGGCCAAAGCAGCAAACGCCGCATTCTCGACAGTGATGGTGGGTGTTACTGCAGCCGCACCGCCGATTGCACCGGCAGCAACAGCGGAAACCGCCTCGACTTCGGCCTTGTCATTCTCCGCAGTCTGAAGAACCTGCTCGGTCTTCGCAAGCACGAGCGGGGTGTCCTTCTCGACAGCCTTGAAGAAGGTTGCGAGGGCGTGTTGAACATTCTTGAATGTGATCGCCATGATGGTGTTCTCTCCTGGGTTGAGTGTGGATGGGTGCGAGGATCTACCAAAGCTACTTGGCTGGGATTCGGTGAGTGAGGGGTTTGGCGAGGTGTTTGGCAACTGCTTTGACGGTCTGGACGGTTGCACCTGGGGCGACTGAATAGAGGTAGTAGCGCATCTCGATTGCGTCGGTGGCGAGCTGTGCCCCGAAGACGGTGTAGGCCTTGACGGCTCCCCAGAATCCGGGATGAAGCATCTTGTCGACCTTGTGATCCAGATTGTCAGCAATGTGAGCGCCGGAAGCAGTTGTGAGAGCAATTTGATGAGCACTGTCATTGATGTTCTGCAGAGTTGCCGGAATGTTGGGATCGGCAAGGACTTTGCCAGCGGCAGTCATGGTGTTCGCTGTGGCTGTAGCCGCGTTGCCGGCCTGAATGAGTGCAGGTTTGGCGCCGTTGGTCGTGGCATCCACCACAGCATCGGCGATTCGTCCGCTGTCTTTGTTGAGGCCATCGGAAGTTTGGCGGAGAGAGACAAGAAGGGCATCGGTACGATCGAATGTCCCGTTCGCGCGGGCCGCCAGGACAGGAACTTCCTTGTCCCAGAATTGGCGTTGCGATGTGGCAGCCAGACGCGTTTCTTTTGCCGTGAGGCCTGCTTCAACGATGAGATGGTTGACGTTGTTGCCCACAACATGTACCTGCTGCTGGGTATCAACGATGAAGTTCTTGGCGGCCGCATCCGTGGCTTCCAAGCCGATGGTTGCCTTGCGAGCTTCAAGGCCCGCCAGACCGAGGCATACACAAAGGAATGCAAACGGTATTGCAAAGACAGCAATCTTCACAAAGGGGAGAAACCACGCCGGAAGCTTAGACTTCCGACGGGATCTCAGTGCTCGTTCCTGGAAACGAGGACGAAGGTTTCTCATTACGCACCTGCAACTGCTGGGGGTGGAGGTGTTGGGGTGTTGCTGCCGCTCGCGTTCAGAGCGAGCATCAGCGCGCCGTTGGTGCCTGCGAACAGGCCCCAGAGCTTCGTGCTCAAGTCTGCAAATGCAGGCTGAACAGACGCTCCGATTGCGACGGCGAAGAAGAGAACGTCCAAACCGAGAACGATCGCAATGGATGCGTTCCGGGTTGTCAGATCGATCTTGTATGCCATGAAGGACTCCTACTTGACTTCCACTGGGGTGTACACGGTTGCTGCGCCAGTGTGACCAATGAAAGCCTGGCGCCGGGGTGGGTTGAGGCGGTCGATCTGGATATGGACACAAGCCGGAACTTCGGCTGCATTCTTCTCGAGGATGACCTTGTCGAAGGGAAGCTTGCTTTCGAGACGCAGCCAATCGAACAGAACTTGCATGGAGGCTGCGGGCGCATCGACATCGACGGCGGCGTGGCCGCCGAAGCAAAGGTGGAAGGAAGCTGTCTTGCCGCCGACCTGGGCGTTGTGGCCAGGATCGCGGTAGCTGTCATGAACGTGGACAGCTCCGAACTTGTCGTGGATGGGTTCGAGAACCTTCTCGCAGAGGAAGGTCACATTCTCGATGACGTGGGAATCAGCACCCGCCAGAACAGTCAGTCCGGGTTCAGTGTCTGCGAAGTGCGGTGTAAGTTGTGACATGTCATTTCCTAACTTGACGGCCAACCTGTGACCGTGATCTGGATTTTGTTACCGGTGATGACTGCTGCATACTGCAGAGCTTGCGGCACAGATACAGTAGGATCCCCGAGGAGAGGCTCGATGCTCATGTAAAGGTCCTCGACCGAGAATGAGGTCGGATCGATGTCATCTGGAAACAGAATGTCGAACGACTGACTCAAATCCTGGCCAATCCGCCGTCTTGGAATGACCTTGATCTGATCGAGCTGAAGGGCTGGAAATGCATCCAGAAGAGGAGAAACAGGTGGAGGTGTCAGCAGGTTCAAAATGCCGGTGGTGAATGTCCACTGGTAGCTGACATTCATCGATTCGCCGGCGGGGTTCATCACGTCTTCGGTCGAGAGGGACGCATCAGCGCCCAGCAGCATTGCCGTATAGAGTGTGTTCTCCTGAAAGTGCCTGTTGGGCGTGAAGGTCGCAATCGTGCGACCCAGGGTGTCATCTGCAAACGACCAGACTCCTTCTACATTGACCGTCGAAGGAGCAGCCTCCCCAGCAACAAGCTGGCCGGAGGTGAGAACTTGAGTCGGAGCAGGAAACGTCAACGAGAAGGTGCTATCGTTGAGCGTCGAGGTGTTGATCGCCTGGTCAAAGGCGACGATGATCGCCTGACCAAGGACGACATCAGTTTCTTGATCGGACGGCGTTGCCTGAAGTACGACGGGGGCGGACATTCTTCTTGACCTTCTTCGTGGGCTTCGCGGACTTTTTGGCGGGCGTCTTGACAGGCTGTTCGCTGGACTCGATTACCTCTTCGGTAATGGAACCAAGGCCTGTGGTCTCGGTTTCGAAGTCAACGCTCTTGAGTGTGCCGGTAGTCCGGATCTCGCGCTCGAACCGCTTGGCTTCAGTCTTTGATCTGGGGGTTGCGATGTAGAGGTTGCCGCGGCGATCGCGGCCGACGAATACCTTCTTGCCGGTGTCTTCCTCGGTGATCGCTGAGGTCTGGCCGCCGGTTCCCTTGAACCCCCTGGTGGCCATGTCCTTGCCGGTGACGTCGATCAGCTTCTTCTCTTCCAGCGCCTTCCGGATTGGAGCCTGCTGGGACTGCTCGTCCACAATACCGATGGGCCGGTTCGGGCCCAGGACAAAGCCTCCACACTGGAAGGTCTTCACCAAGGCGGTGTTGAGCATCAAGGTGTGACCGACAAGGTCAACAGGTTCTACAAGCTTCCGGCGGCTGGTGGGCGCCTTTGCTATCGCGGCCAGCGTTTTCTTGAACTCTTCGCTGCCGGGCATCACGATCAGACTGGACATAGGATCTCCACTTTCGAGTGTCTATAAAGGCGGAGATCTACCAAAGTCTCAGGGTTGCCCAGGCGGAAGACTGGGTCGTCCGCCTGGAGTTGGGATCTGGTTAGCTGGCTGCGGGAGTTGCGGGTGCGGCAGGCGCGAGCGCGGCCTGGAACTTGGCCACCTCAGCCTGCACTGCCTGTGCGGCGGTCTCAATCGCAGGGTCCACGTTCGGCGAATTGGCGATGGTGGTGTTGAGCGTGGCGACTTGGGCTTGAAGACTGGCGAGCCCGGCCAGCACAAGCACGTCTTCGGCCTGAAGAGCCGAAACTGCTGCGTTAAGATCGTCGATTGCTGCCATGAATTCCTCCTTGGTTACATACTGCCGGTGGGTGTGTTTAGGCCGATTGAATTTCGTGTACATCGGGCCTCGCTGAGGAGCGGTTGAGGGTTACTACACGAAGGGCGGCGGTTTTCCCGCCGCCCCAAGGTTGCACAGAACTGACTGTTGGTTAGGCGTTGACGACCAGGGGGTTGGCCGGATCGAAGATCGGGGCCGAGCCAAGATCGGTGTAGGTGCTGTCCGCATCCGACAGGTTGTACACGGTGCGGGCGGGCATCACGAACTCGTTCGGGCGGATCTTCACGTTGCGGGCGACCGCGATGGCCTGGCCCTCGTTGAGGATGCCGAAGCCGTAGGTCTCTTCGATCGACATGTTCTGGATGTTGTACTGGCCGTCTTCCCAGCTCTTGACATGGGGCTCTTCAGCCACGATCAAGGCGCCGAGGTTGCGGCTGTTGAACATCATGATGTCGGTCGTGCGCTGCTCGGGATTGAAGTTCACGAACGGGCTGACCAGGATCCGGAACGGAATGCCGAGATAGTTCGGCAGGATCGGGGCCGACGTCATGTTCTGGTAGTTGCCAGAAGTCGCCTGCGACACTTCGCCGCCGGTGAGGTGACCGTTGGTGTACTGCCCGGTCTGGCCTTGGCCGATGCCGAGTCCGCCGTTGTTGTAGAACTTGTTGCCGAGCACCGCGGGGTTGCCGGTGAAGTTGGCGAAGAAGCTGCCGCCGCCTGCCTGGATGGCAAACTCACGGAGGACAGGATCCTTGACCCACATCAACCACGCCATCGGGTGGACCAGAAGCGTGTCGGGAACGAAGCCGTTGAGCAACACAGCCGCGTACATGTCGAACACGTCGTCCACTGTCATGGAGCCGTTCAGCACGCCCTTGTAGTTGCGGCCGGTCGTGACGCCCTTGATCGGCTGCAGCGGGGAGCTGGCCAGACGGGAGTTCGGATCGTTGTCGAAGACCAACGTGCCGAGCTTCGTGATGAAGTCGAAGATGTACTCTTCCTTGTGGCGCGCGAGAGCGTTGCCGGCCAGACGCAGCCAGAAGTTGATCCATGGGTAGGCCGATTCCTCGACGAACCGCTTGGCGATCTTCAGGCGAAGGCCGTGACGCTTGACGGTCACGCCGAAGGACTGTGCGCCGCCGATGTTGATGTTGTAGATCGGCAGATCCATGCCGTCGCCGGTTTCTTCTGCGCGCAGAGGCTCGACGGCCGGGAATACGGTCATCATGCCGGGCTTGTACTGGATCTTCTGAAGCAGATGCGTGCCGATCAGCATCGGCTCGATGCCTTCTTGCACGATGGTCGTCATCGCCTTCGGAATCATGAAGGCAGCGTTCTGGATGTCCAGGGCATCGTTGATGTCGACATTCTTATCGGCGACCGGGTCCCACCCGTTCGTACGGAAGATTGTCGCAAACCGATCCTGCAGTTCAAGTTCTGCCTTGAATTGTTCGGGAGTGACCTTGGTCTTTGACATGTGGAAAATACCCTCCTCAGGGCGGTTTGGTCCAACGTGGGCCGGCGGATTGTAAAGGGGTGAGTCAGAGACCGCAGTTAGCGTCTGGTCTCGACTTGGATAAGCTGGCGACACCGGCGATCGGGGCATTGGAATGCCCCGGCGATCTCACCCGCGGGGTTCTTCTTGACCACAAGCTTGTCGCAGACTCGGCCTGTGCCATCGGAGCGTTTGGCCATGCACCGCAGACCGTCACCCTTGACATACGCTTGGCCCTGGGTAATTACGATCTGCGGCATGGAATCTCCAACCAACTGTTAGTTATGTGTGTGCACCTGGATTACAGGAGCACGCGAACCAGGACGTAGGTGCCGTACTCGGCGCGCGCCTGAGTCTTCTGCAGCTGAGAGGCCTTGTAGATGCCGTCAGTCGTCAGGTTCAGGTCGTAAGGCAGACCCGCGGTGGCCGAGCCGCCCATCATGATGGCCGCCGGATTCGGATCGGTCATCGGGCCAACCATGCGAGACGGATCCCACAGCGTCTTGATGCGGTTCGAGAACCCGATCTTGTTGATCATGTTCACGACGCCGATCACGCGTCCGACCAGGTCGACAGGAGAGTTGACTGCCGGGTTGAACACCGAGTAGTTGCCCTGGTCGCCTTGGAACTGCGAGAAGGTCACGCCTGCGCCGGTGGTGGGAAGACCCGTGAAGTGGGCGAAGGTGCGGCCGTAGCCCTGCACGTAGCCCTGAATGCCGTCTGCCGTCGCATCCTGCTGCAGTGTGTTCGGTGTGGCGCCGATCCACGGCACCTTCAGAACGTACTGGGTCTGGATGGCCGTGCCCATCTCGTGCATGTAGTTCATGACCTGGAAGCCGATGGGGTTCAGGCCTTCGAGACGGTACAGGACGCCGCCAGCGAGCGACTTGTCGATGATGCTCACGCCGCCGATGTACTGGAAGACGTTCCGGGTGCAGACACCGATCGGGCGCGCCGTGCCATACGAATACGGAACTGCTGTGCCCACATGGCCCACATCGTCGATGTCGCTGGTGAAGACGAGACTGTTGGTGCCGGCTGCGAGCGCCCCGTCAACCACACCCGTAATGGTCAGGGTGGTTGTGGTAGCCACAGCCGTCACGGCGTTCAGGTTGAAAACGGCGGTGTAAGCAGCCTGTGCCGCGACTTGAGTCGTCTGGGCAGTCGCCAGGTTGGCCAGAGCGGTGTTGTAGGCCGCCAGGGCCGCCGACTGATTGGCGAGATCCGTGGGTGTCACGTTGATGCCGGCTGTAGTCACAACCACATTCGCGGCGGTGAGAGCGGTGTTGGCAGTCGTCACGGCGGTGTTGGCCGTGGCCAGCGCGGTGTTCGCCGCGGTGAGAGCCGCATTCGCAGCAGTCACAGCAGAAGCAGGCGCCTGAGCAGTAGCCGCAGCCGCAACAGCTGTTGCAGCCGCTGCCAGTGTTCCGTTGAACTCAACCGTCACAGGTGTGCCGGCCGCGCCGACCTTGAAGGTCAGCTGACCTGCAAAAGTGTCACCAGCCGCAGCGACTGTGTAAACCAGGGTCGACGCGGTCGCAGCCGCCGAGGGAGTGAGCACCGGAACCAGAGGAACATTGGTGGCCGAGCCGGACACTGTCGTGCCGGTCGTCACGCTCGGGAACAGCGTGCAGTTCCAGGCCCAGTTGATGTCGGCCCAGCTCACTGCAACCACAGTACCGTTGGTCAGGGTCACGTTGCCCGGCGCGGCATCGGCGGGAGCCGCCAGAACCACATGATCGCCAGGAGTGACGGCATTGCCAGTGCGAGGATCGACGGTGAATTGATCGATCGAGCCTGCGCCGTACTGGATGATGCACCACACGTTGGAACCGGCAGGCGTCTTGCCGCATTGCAGACCGGAAGGAACGAGCGCTCCGCTCTTGTCCTGCCCGATCAGATGCTGCGAGCTGAGCACGACAGAAGCCAACTTCGGATGGCCTTGATCCTGACGAAGACCGGGCAGATAGGGCGCCGGGTACGGAACAGGCAGCCAGGGCTTCAGGGGCTCAGAGAGCTCCAGATCCGGGGTCGTCTGGCCGATACGGTCTTGCCCGAAGAGTTTGCCGGTGTACTGGTTGTTAATGTCGACTGGCATTGTTGTTTCTCCTGCAACCTACTTACCGGTTGCTTAGCTGAGCTTCACACGTCCGTAACGAACGTCGGCAATGTACCGCTGGCGGTCCGTTTCGTCATGAATGTAGGTGAGCATGCGATCGAGCTTCTGGGCGTCTTGCACCGTGAGCGCAGGGATCAGAGCCGGACTGGGGTCCGTTCCATCAGCCTCATCTACGTGAGCGTTGTCGTTTACCGTGGTTCCCTGGTCGGTGCCAGCTCTCCCCGGTTCGGCCGCGGTGTTCCACTGCAGCTCGGTGAAAAGGTCGGTCACAGCGTCTTTCAGGCTCTGGATATGGCGCTTGGCAAACTCGGCGATCTTGTCCTGGATTTGCGTGGGATTAAGGCCGATGTAGCCGTCCTTCTTCCGCAGGCAGTTGTGCATGACCAGAGTGGTTGCAAGGCTCGTCTTCGAGTCCAGAAGAACGGCGGCGAGCAGGCGATCTTTGGTGGCGACGCTGGTTCTGATCGTCGCCAGTTCATCGGTCAGACCCAGGACAGCGTCGTCCTTCTCGGCCAGTTCGTCCTTGGAAACGAACAGAGAATCCTTGATGTGCTCGGCCAGCGACTTCTTGGCCCATGCGACCCAGCGGTCCTTGCCCCACCGTTCGGCCAGAGCATTGTGAAGATCCTCAATCTTGTACTGCAGATCGGGCTCACAACCTTTGTGATGAACATCCAGGGCGTGGTAATGGCCGAGTATTTCCTTGATCTGCGCTTTCTTTTCGTCCTTCAAGGCTTCTTCTGCTGAGACGGCATCGTATCCATCCACTGAATCGATCAGTTTGACTTGAACAGCCAGGGCCTTCAGTTCATCGCTGACCGTCACGGCCTCGGGAGCCTGACCGCCGATTCCGTCCTCGGTCTTGGTGGCCACGGAACACTTCAATGTCTTGCCCTTTCTCTCAACGCAGGCCCGGATCTTCTCCTTGGCGCCGTCGCTGATCTTGGCCCGGCCAAGCAGCCGAAGGGCTGCGGTGTGATGCGCGCAGTCTTCCACGGGGAAGGTGCGGTTCGGACCACAGAAGGACTTGCCACCCAGTTTCTTGCGGGCTTCCGCATCCAGCTTGGCGTCCTTGATCTGTTCGTCTTTCAGTTCGCCACCGGTACCGGCGGCATCCATCTCGACGCAAAGCTCGTCGTAAACCTTCTGCTCGTCGGCGAAGAACACCTGGTCCTCGTCGGTCAGGGTGAACCCTGTCCAATCGCAGACCCCGTCCACGCACTCGGTTGCCTCAGCAACCGCTGTCGTTATGGCAGCCGCGTCGTTGGCATCTTCGGCCACTGCGGGAACCGCTGCGAGGTCGGCGTTCATTCTGGCATCTTCGATCGCAGCCGGGTCGGTGGTCTCTTTCCGCTTCCAACCGTTCTTGCGGATCTTGGCGGTGAGAGTCGACTGCAGGCTGCGCCGGGAGGACTTGTCGTCGTCCGATTCCGGTGTCCAGGCCGTGAGCTGATCCTGAAGATCGAATGCTGTTTCTGCCGTCAGATCAGGGCTCTTGAGAGTCTTCCCAACGGCGGCCACGTCAATCGTCATCTTTGGTTCCTCGTATTCAATCACGATGTCCGACTCGTACAGGCTGTCGGTCAGTTTGAGGCCCCTGTCGATAGCAAATTGCTGGTCATCGAGAGGCAGACCAAGGAAGAACATCTTCTCGAGGGAATCCTTCAACTCATAGGACTTCACCTGAGCAAACGGATCGGCTCCGAAGTTGACGAAGCTGAGCTCCTTGTACTTGAACCTTCCCGAGATCAGGAAGGCCATGCGTCCATCGACAATCTCACCGGGGCGGTGTTCGCACTTGTCTTCAGACGCCCAGTCGGTGTGGCAGATGGAACAAGTGGCCGAGTCGGTAATCGCGCCGGCCGAAACGCACAGATACTCGTCGCGGAGTATCTTTTGGATCGCATCAGGGTTGGTCAGGTTCAGACCCAGTTCGATATGACCAACGCCCTGGTAGCCCTTAACCCGGGCCAGGTTGTCCTGGATCCAGTCCACCGTCTTGAACAGGTTGAACTTGTTGCCGGACTTCGAATCGCGGTTGTAGAAGACTGATTCCTTCAGAACCGGAAAGTCCCTGGCGTATTTCCAGGAGTCGTCGATGTACTTGGCCTCACGAATCCGGCCCAGGACATCGCCTTCTTTGTCGTGCCCCCGAAGGACGGGAAGTGCGGCGACCCCTTTGGGAACCCAGGTCTGAACCGCGTCCTGCATGCAATCGGGACGGTAGAACTTGCGATTGCCAGTAACGATGCCGGCGTGAGTCGCGTCCACGCGAACGAGCAGGCTGTGGCCTGTCTCGGACTTCGAGTCTTTGCACTCGAACAGGAATCTCTTGTTCTCAAGAACCGCGCTCGGACGAAACGTCAGGAAGTCGTGGATCTTGAGCCAACGGCGCTCGCTCAGCATGTCCTACCTTGTATAAAACCAACCGTTAGTTAGTCGCCCGGGTAACGAAGTTCAGTCCGGCGCCCCACTGCTTAACGGTTGAGAGGAATCTCAAGCAGGAAGGGACCTCCCTGCGGGATGGGCTGGATCGATGCGGTGCTCGGAAACAGAGCGGACGCATCCTGCGCAAGTGCCTGTTGCAGCGGAGTCACTCTGGAGTTCTGCATACCAGGGCCGTTAAGCTGCGCGATCGGCAACGGCATATTCAAGCTCGGCATTATCTACCTCGTCTTCCAACTCCGCTCGAAGGATCACGGAAAGAAGCTCAGGATCAGAAGTTTCAGCAATCACGGACTTCAATGAACTCAATCCGGCGGCTCGTTCCTGTCTAGTATAGGAATCACCAACTGAATCGGTGATTTCGCGCTGGTTGATACGCTCAACGATCTCGTCGACGATCCTTGCGCTTGCTTCACGCCAGTTCTTATCCACATTCAGACCATCAGCAATCAATCGCTCCCGACCTTGCACCAAGCCTTCATAGATCTCGCCGATGAGGCTGTCACTGTTCTTGCCTGGACCGAGTTTGGATCCATGCTGGTTGGCCGGCCGCATCTTATTGGCGGTTGCCGCGGCGGTCTGGGTTGTCTTCTTGGCCGTGCCTCCGCGCGGGTGACCGGCGCCGGTACCCTTGCTGGCCGGCGTGAGCTGGCATTGGCCACGGCCACCTTGGCCTTGGCGATAACGGGCAGGTGCTTTGCCTGCGCCTCGAGGCTCTGCTGCTCGTGGCCAGCCTTGGCCTCGGACAGCTTGGCCTGGGCTTCCATCAACTTCATCTGGGTTCCAGCCAACGCCTTCTGGTTCGTGACATCCTGTTTAGCGATCTCGATGGCCGAAGCTGTCTTGTACTTGCTGATCTCCCGTTCCAGACGCAGCACATGAAGTGCGAAGTGGGTGTCGTTCTGCTCCGCCTTGGTCATCGGCTTGTACTTCATCCGCTTGCGGGCTTCCGTCTCGGTGATCAGATGGGAATTGAAGAGAGCCATCACATGCGTCTCTTCCTTGATCCGATTGTCGAGATCGAGTTCGTGGAATGACAGCTTGGTCCGCGCCACACCCTTCTGCACGGAGGTAGAGTAGTTGGCCTCCTGGAACCATTCCTTGAAGATGAGCATCCGGATCTGATCGGCGAGCTCGTCGAGGTCGGCCTTGATCGAATCCTTCAGGTTCTGCGAGATGTTGTCGGCGGTGGCACGGGTGGCGTCGGCGCCTTCGCCCATGTCGATGGCGCTCATGCCCAGGCCGATGTAGACCCGGGACTTGAAGTGCTCCACCAGGGCCTTGAAGTCGAGTGACTTGCCCTCGGCGCCAACAGCGGTGACCGTTACGCGCTCATCGGTGACGAACACACCCTCCTTGGGCATGTTCTCAATCTGATAGCGCACCATGTCGATCTCGGACTCACCGCCCGGGCCGTAAGTGCAGGGCGCCTTCTCGTTGCCAACCTGGACATGGAACAGAGGGAACAGGTGGTTGATGAACAGAAGCTCGATGTTCTCTTCCAGCCGGCGCAGGGCAAAGATGTCGTCACGAACGGCGATGGTGCGCGGGGTTCCGAAGATATGTCCGGGCTTCACATCCCACTTGAGATGGATGATGTCCTCAACCGGATAGTCAATCCATGGAATGCCGTGGTCGAAGATGCGGCGCCACTTGGCGATTCTCCCCTTTTCCAGATAAGGGTGCATGGTGTGGGCCGGGATGATCGTATAGGCAGCGACCGGAACCCTGCCGCCCTTCTTCTTGCTGACAGGAGCGGCGTCTTCCTTGCGGATCTTGAGGAGAAAGCAGTTGGAGCACAGGAACAGGTTGCGCAGAACACCCTTGATGAAGCTCTCGAAGCTGCGCTCCGTCACGAACTCAAAGGCGTCGATCCGAGTCTGGATATATTCGGCATCTTCCTGCCGATCGCTCATGATCTCGTAGCCGGCGCGCGCGGCCAGCGCCAGCTTGCGGGCCACGGCCTGCTTGACGTAGACCTCGGTGTCGGAGATGGCATGCGGTTCACGCATGTCGTACTCCGGCATCAGGATGCCGTTCCACATGTAGTAGGTGCCGATGTAATCGGCTGCCTTCTCAAGCTTGATCTTGTTCAGGTCGCCGTTCAGCATCTTGCCGGCGTCCTCGATCTTCATGCTGTCCATCTGCTTGTCGCTGATGCAACGGTCGCCGGTCGGTCGCTCAATTGGCTGGAACCTGTCGCCAGAGTACGAAGCAGTCCTGCGCCCAAGCCCCTTGATGTTGGGTTCGATGACCTGGCCGTTGATCGTCCGGCGGATCACTGCGGCTTTGCCGGGTTTTGACTTCGTCGACGTTCCGTCAACGAAAGCCATGAGGCGTTCTTGCCGGCGCGCGGCGTTGTCCTGAAGAGTGGTGTCCGGTGTGCGTGGCATTAGCTCACTGCTCCAATGATGGGTGCTTTTACAGTCGACGAGGAGGCGACAATCAGGTTCACTCCGCCGTTGGTCAGAACCGTTTGCACATTGCTGGGCGGTGCTGGGACTGTGGGAGGAACGGCCTGCATCTGGCCGTTGGTGACAACGAAGGAAGTGCCAGTCGTTGACTGCATGCCGCTGAGGATCTGGCTCACGGCAGCTGTCTGGGCAACAGAGTTCGCAGCGCCTACTGCGGGCTGGCTGCTGTTGTAGGTCATCACAGCGGTGGCCAGTTGGATCAGTGTGTTCAGTGCCTGAGTGCTGGCAATGATGTCCATCTGGGCATTCATGTCGCCGGTCCGGCGATTCATCAGCTTCTGAAAGGACTCCAAAAGCACCATGACCTTGGCGCTGGCTGTCGTGTTTGCCCAATCGAGATGGGTTGCCAGAGTCATGAGGCCGGGAGTCATCGTTCCGACTCCGGGAACCTGGAATGTGCTCGATGGCACCAGCGCCGAGGTGCTGTTGGGCGCTGTCGGCAAGCCGCTGTTGTAGGCCATGGAGCAGCCCTTGAGCCCGCCAGTGGTGTTGACGAAGCTCTGTTTCGCCCCGTTCACCACAACACTGGACATGGCGGCCGCCGCCTGGATCTGGGAAACCATCTGGCCGATGTTGGAAGTGCTTCCCTTGAGAGGTTGCACCGCGGTCTGCATAAACCGGTCGGCCATCATGACCATGCCGGCTGCCTCAGCAATGAGCTGAACGAACGAGGTACCGGTCAATCCGTTGACGATCGAATCCAGACGAGGCCCCTGAGTGAATCCCTGGAGAGCCCTGCATCATCGGAATCATCCGCACCAGATTGGTGGGAGGCTCCAGGAAGAACTGATTCAGGACGTTGTTGACGTCCTGGCCAACGACTCCGACACTGGCATTCAGCTGATAGACCGAGGCGTAGGAGCTTTGGAAGGAGTCGAGCGAGCTGTTCATGGTGCTCGCCAAGGCTGGGGAAACATCCTGCCCCAAGATCGAGATCTGGTTCGGATTGTTGGTGGTGATCGAAGGGGTTCCCGGCGAGGCGATGACCGGATACTGCGACAGCTGGGCCGTCATGTTGTTGAAGAGGACAGCGTCCCCTTTCAACGGGCCCAGAAGGAGAGCGGTCTGATACTGGGCTTGACCGCTATTGACCAGTCCGCTCTCGATGGCCTGATTGATCTGACTGACGGCCGATGCCTGAAAAGGGTTGGTCTCATAAGGAGTACCGTTCCCCAGTCCCGACTCGAGCTGCAACGCCGTCATCTTGGCATCGAGCAGCCGGTTGTACATGCTGATGGTCAGTGACGTCGGCACCGGCAGGTTCGAATAGATCGTTTGCAGTGCCCTTGCTGTTTCCGGATCCACCGAAGGATCGAACTCGATTCCCAGCCCGGTGCTCAGTGCGAGGATCATCTGCTGCAGATACTGATTGGTGTCCAGCAAGTCCGCCAGTCGGGCAATCAGCTTTCCGGCGGCCGACGCGCTCGCCGCTGCGTTCCCGGAATTCGTCTGGCTGTTGCCTGTAGCCAGGCTCACCGGCGGAGCTGCCGATGTGGCGGGAATCACCGCAGAGACGGTGCGAGGCGGGGTGTATTTGAACTGGATCGACTCGAAGGCCATTAGGAACTCGGGAGATTGCTGGCAACGACTGCGCTGCCTGTTGAATCGGAGAGGTCGTCAGGGTTGACGGCGAAGGTCTGCTGGAAACCGACCAGCTGCTGGAAGGCATTGCCGACCGTTCCCATCGAGTCTGTTGTGTACAGGCTCTTCTGTACATCCAAGTTGAGGGGAACCCGCTTCTGAATGAGCTGCCAGGCTGCCTGCAGAATGTCGGCGGCACTCGAATAGGTCGTCATCTCGTCGAAGAAGTCCTGCAGCCCGAGGAACCCTCCCTGCAACCAGCTCAGCTGGCCGTTATAGCCCAGCTGCTGGAGGAACGGGAACTTGGCCAGCTTCTCAATGACCGAGACAGCGATCGGCATGTCGTAGCTGGCCGCTACACTCGCAGCGATGTTGTTCTGGGGATCGCCGTTGGCCATTAGCCGCCACCACCGAAGCGCCGGCCCGTGCTGTTAAACCCGGGCCGGGATGAAGTCTGAAAGAAACTCGTACGAGAAGGAACACGTCCGTTGCCGGGACCGCCGGGGTTGATTGGTGCTACGGTGTAGCTCTGCCGGGCCATGTGGAGCAACCTGTATTGTTCCTGCAGGCTGCTTTGTGGCTTGGTTCGCGCAGGAACGCCCGAAATATCGCGCTTCAGCTCCCGCATCCTCTCGGTCTGCGCCGCGGCAGGCGGCTCAGGCGTCGGAATAGGCGCTGCCGTCGGCTGGGAAATCACAGTGGACGGCAATCCCCAGCCTGACACATGGGCGATTTGTACCAAACGCCTGACGGTCTCTTTGGTGTGCCAGAGCCCGTAGTTCAGCTCGATGCCGAGCATCGACAGCATGAATGCGTCGAGATCGTGATCGCCGGAGTCGGCGTCAGTGGAATAGGTGTCGGCCGCGCCGCCCTTGGTCCAGGTCTTGACCCTGAAACCGCGAAGCTGTTCCTCGAGCAGAGCGTACTCGCGCGAAACCTCGACCAGCTCCATCTCGAAGGCCATGACCGTGCCCTCGACCATGAACGGCTTGGTGCGCCGTTTGAGGATGTCGTCCTTGGGATCGGCCAGATACTTCGAATCTGGATTCCGGTTGGGAACAATTGCGTTGGTCTCCAGCTTGGCGCCGAAGTCGACGACGTTGATGTACTTCAGCTTCGCGGTATCGGAATCGAAGGTGCCGGCCTGAACACCGATGTCCTTGATGAGTTCGTCTTGAACGAAGCCGAAGCCGGCATCGACGTACACATAGTCGCAGTGCCAGAGCTTGTTCAGCTCGACGATCCTGTTGAAGGACTTCTTGGTCGTTGCCTTGTCGTCGTCGATCGCCTCGTGATGAACCACGCGCCGTTTGCGCGTGGCGGGATCGTATTGGGTGACCACAATCCTGGTGCCAGTGCCCTTGCCATTCCAGTCGATGCCCATGACATGGCGTTTGGACGGATCGTGGATCAGAGTCTTGAGGCTGTAGGGCTTCATGGCCCAGTCGACAAACGCGGACTTGAAGACGCCGGCAGTCGGATCGCCGAACTCGGCCAGCCACTCATGCCGGTACTTCTCCAGGGTCTGAGCCTCGGCCAGGCAGACTTCCTCATTCAGCTGATCAGTCCCCCAGTTCGGGTGGTCCATGATCGGGTGGAAGAATTCCTTGTAGTCCGGCAGCTTGTTGCACATCTGCCAGAACATTCCGCGCAGGCCGGTCGGTGTCGAGGAACCATGGAAGGTGATGTTCTTGAACCGGCGCATCAGCGGCATGATGGCCTGGTAGTCCTTGTCCGCCAGGTAATCCTGCTCCTCAAGCCGGATGCGGCGAGGAGATTGGCTACGGACGGAGTCAGCGCCCTTGCCGGACTTCGATCCGGCCGTGAAGATCTTGATGACCGATCCGTTGCCGAACCGCATGTAGTAATAAGGTTGCTGCTTCTTCGAGATCAGGAAGTCGTTCCCGCCGAGCGCCGGCGAGTTCTCGATCTGAAAGACAATCTCATCCCACCACAGTTGGGCCTGCGCCTGGGAAGGCGCCACCACCATGACTTCGGTGTTCTTGTTGATGCTGATGAAGTGGAGTTCTTCGATGACGCCGCAGAGCGTCTTGCCCAGACCGCGGCCCCACCGATCTACTTTGCGAGGGGAAGTGCAGCGGAGGGCCTCTTCCTGGTACGCGCGCGGCGCGCAGGGCTCGATGTTGCCCTGGTCGTCCCTCAGAACCATGTACCTGGTGGCCCAGAATGCCGGGTCGTATATCTCGCGGATCTCGTCGATGCTGTCGAAGTCGTTCTCGTCGATCGCCTTCTGGTCAGCCTGCATGGCCTCGTAATCAGCCATGTCATAGACACCGACGCACTTGATCCCGAACGCCTTGCCTGGATGCTTCTGCTTGTAGGCAGCGACGCAGTCCTGGCATTGCTTACAGCCCAAGATCCGGCGCAGGATTCCCTCCTGGTCGGTCCCTGCTGCTTCGTGATCTCGTTTGATGGTGTTGGCAAAGAACTCTTGATCGTCCGGCGTGAGGCCGGCAAACAGGTTTGCCAACGGAACGAATCCGCTGCTCACTTGTGTCCTTAAAGGAAGCCGCTGTTTCGTCAGACCGGCACAGCGGCGGAAGCCTTGAGAGGGCGCGTACTCTGGGTAAACACCTCGGTCTTATCCGGTACGCTTGACCAAGAGGGTGATGGATCCGGAGCCGTCGTAGTTCGAGACCTGGAAGACGAGGGAGCCGCCGCCGATCAGCTTGCGCTGCTCAGCGAAGCCGGCATACAAGTTGCCGCTGTTGAGAGTCGACACGTTGTTCCAGGCGGCAACGACCGTTTCGCCGTCCGCAAGGAAGACCGTGATCGTGCAGCTGGTGTGGAGGTCGCTGAAAGTTGCGGTCAGTTCGATTGCGTTGGCAGCGACATCGATCAGCCCAGACGTCGCGTTCGCCGTAATGGCATTGAACACAGGAATGCCTGACTCGAACTGAGTCGGCAGATCACCCACACCGAAGCCGGCAAGGTTCCCGCCGTAGATAGGATGGGGTGTATTCAACACGGCCCGCGGGTAGTTCAGATACGAACAGCCAGGAGCCGGGTTGGGAATGGTGACGGGAGATCCCATGAGGCACTCACTTTCCGAAGGTTGAAGGTTAGGTTAGACACGCTTTGCGAGGGCACGGGCTCCGAGGACAGAGCCTGCTCCGAGGACGCCGAGAGTTGCACCGATCCGGGCGGACCGGGCCTTGTCCTGATTCCCGCCGATGGACCAGTTCTTGTAGGCGCCGCCGACTCCGCCGGCAATGCCGGCACCAGCGACGATGCCTGTGCCAATCGCAGCGTTCCTTGCAATTCCAGGTTGCGACACTCGACCAGCTGTCCATTTGGCTGCCGAGCTGAGAGAACTCCAAATAGCATTGAGTGGGTTGTTCACTTTGTCTCCATTACCGGTGAAGGAAGTAGGCCTCTTGGCCCAGGTAACGGCGGGCCGCTGAGGTGGCGCCGCTCATCTCATAGAAGGCCTGCATGCGCAGACGTTGGGCAGTTCCTGTGTCGGTGTAGTGACCACCGAATTCCAAGTGACGAATCTGTTTGCCGAGATCGGTAACAGCACGCACAGTGTTTCGAGCGCCTGCTCCGATTGCGGCGTCGGGATAGAGAGAAGCCAGCCATGCAAGCGTCCCAATTCCAGGTATAGAAATGCCGATTGCAGCCGCAGCAGTTGAAATCCCCATTGCCATTGCCCCTTGGAGGACCGGAGCAACTGCTACACCTGCTCCGATTCCCAAAGTCGTCGGAACGATCTCGCCACGCTGGGCAGAAGACATTTCCTGAGCCATTGATTGGACATCGAGGGTAGAGCCAGGAAGTCCTACAGAAAGAGCGGCTCTTTTCCAATAAGGCGCTGGGATCGATCCAATGAACTGGACGGTGTTGGTGAAGTTGCTCTGCGCAGACTGAGTGAGCGTCGCCAGCATTAGTGCCGCCTTGAATGGAGACCAAAGACCACGTCTCCTGTAGCGTTCATCGAATTCATCCGCCGGCGAACACCTGGCTCGGTCTCGTAGTCGCCGAGCCCGTCACTGACGGCGTGGTCATCGGCGGCATAAGAATCTTCGTGTGTAAAGGCGCGGGTCGCCGTGCCTGCTCCAACTGCAGCAACTGCCACCATGGCCGCCTTTGCATACCAGGGCGCGCCGCCCCATGCTTTCGTCACTCCGCGGGCGGCGAGGGCGGTCATGCCTCCGATGGCGGCGCCGGCGGCAGCTCCCTTGATGGGGTCGTCGCTCAGTTTGGAGCCGATCAGGCCGCCAGCCACCGCGCCGAAGCCGGCCATCGTCAAAGGATGGCTCAGGATTCCGGTGAATCCCTTGGCCTGGAAGGCTCGACCCAGGGACCGGCTGGTGCTCTCGCCGATACCCTTTGCAGTTCCCCAGGCGGCTGAACTCAGAACGTCGCGGCTTTTCCATGCGAATGCTCCGAGGCCGGCGACCACGGCGGCAGTCGCGCCGCCCTGAACGATCGAATAGCCCAGCCGCTCAGGAGCCGAATCGTCCTGAGCGGCGGCACTTGCGCGAGAAAAGCCTACTGCTCCGCCAAGAACTGCGGAGCCAGACATAACGGCGAGCGTTGCTGGGGAGAATCTGGGCAAATGAACTTCCGAATCTGTTGGTTAGGCTGCAGCTCGGAGAGCACGCTGAGCCCATATCGAGAGACCTGCGGCGCCTGCAGCGCCGGCAGCGACTCCATACAATGCCCCTCTTCCCATGGCTCTGCCTTTGTGATTCTTCCGTCCGAAGACAGCACCCACAGCGACGCCACCGGCAGCAAACTGAGCGCCTCCAGAGTCCGCGGCAAACCCGGCTGCTCGCCAGTTCGTCGCCTTCAGTGTGCTGAAGACCGGATTGAAGGGATTGTTCACTTCGGACTCCTGGAAGCTGTCTAGTATAGGGTTCTGTTGGCGAATCCCCGAACCGGCCTCTGCAAATTACTGCAAACGCCGTTTTACCGGCGTTGCGAAGCAGCAACCGTGATCAAAACGTGCCTGAATGAGTGACTTGGGCTTCCCGTCAGATAAGATTCGGGGTCATCCTCATCGGCCGTCTCGGAAAGAATGCAGAAGTCAAGACCGCATCAGTCGGTGATGGGAGCAATCGGGCTCAATTCCGCGAGGTTTTCCGAGACTTTGCCCCCGAGCCGATTGAGACAAGCGGTGGTTTCCACAAGTGGAAAGTTCATGTTCAGCAAGTCTGACTTATCGGCCTGCACGACTATTACACACGGACTGATTTCTCGTCCCGTCGCGCGGTCTATCGTGTCGATCGTCCCATTGAAAGCAGCGGAGTTCAATGCGTTGGCGGCGTCTGACTGGAACAGTCTGTACATGACGACAAGCGCAATCCTGATGATTAGATTCCTATGCAGCTCTGTTAAGCGTTCAGCGGAAAATGGAACTTCGATGATTCTGTTTTCACGTTGAGAGAACCTTACCTCCTCAATCCTGGGGAGGTCACTGATTGGCGGCAGCACATAGCTAACTACCAGCTTCCCCTGAAGTTCGTGATACGCCAAACTCCTGGCAGGTTTTGATTGACCGCCGTAGATTGGCTGTTCAAGAACACGCGTCCAGTATTCAAGCAGCACGTCCTGGTCTTTGCCTTCATAGAGGCGGCGTCTTTCTTCGGCCTGGGCAAGCTGTTCCTGATCGAAGGACTCCTTCGAGTGCTTCCAATCCTCGACCGCACGACCGTGCTGCTCGACGACTGCGGCCCTGTTGCGTGCCTCGGCGTAAACGAATTCGTCCCACGCCGAACGACGCTTGAGAACCCACGGAAAGATTCTTTCCAGAACCGGGATCGCCCAAGCAACTCGCACCATCAGAGGCGGGCGTTTCGAAGCTGGTTCGGGGTCGAGCTTTGGAGCGGCAATCGGGAATGGCTTTACAAGAGACTGCCAGTTGAAACGGTAGTCGCCGGCCGTACCGTCAATCAACAACGCATCCAGCTTCCGGATGCTCTCTTTCGCCTGTGCTGTTCGCAAGCTCGCCTGTGCTGCTCCATCAGTAGCGGCGCGGAGGCAATTGCTGCACTGGTATCCAGCTACCACTTCCGCTCCGCAGTTCGGACATGGAGCAACTTCACGACCGTATGTCACGACGACGAATCCGGGAGTTCGTCCAGCTAGAAACACGCAGGGCATACATAAGGTAAAAAAGCAGCATTGCTCCCCGCCCTTGTAGTGTCCCCCTTCGAGCTGCTCGCTTACGATGTGGTATCCCTGAGCAGCCATCTGTCTGCTGTAGGCATCCTTTTGGGCGAGACCTGCTTGCGTATTCTCAAATCTTTGCGTTACATACTGCATATAAGTTGGATACCTCTCTCAACCAGGCCGCCGCATCCGAGAGAAAAACCAATTCCCGATGCGAATCGAAGCCAGTTCTTGCTCATCCTGAGGCCAAGCCCCTGCGTTCCGCCATCAATGATCATTGCTGCGATCAGCAGAGCAGCGATTCGAAGGTCGCGCGCATAGAGGGGGACAACGAGCGCCCCGACGGTGATTCCTAGACACCTGGCGCATAGCGGGATCTGTCGGTTGCGAAAAGTGAAACTTCGCTCCGGCATCTGATGGCACCGCATGATCAACGCGAAATGCCATAAAAAAGACTGCACGAGGTCGTGGCACTCCCGGACCAGGGAATGCGATTCACTCCTTCGTGCGGCCGGCTCGCCGTGACAAGTTGAAGACAAGTTCACTTTTACCGCAATTATAGTGTCTGCGCCGGGTGAGAATCGTCGAAACCAGACCACGTCAGTTTTCGCAGAAATTTCGCCATCAGGCACGCTATGGACAGCAGAGCGGGGTGAGAGTTTGAGGTGAATCCGACGACGGGCATGTACTAGCGGAAGAATTCAAGCCAACTCCAAGGAACCTACGTTCGTTGTTGCCCCGGAATGAAAAGAGGGACTAAACTCGTTTCATTCGTTCCAATTACAGGGGTGCGCAGTGAATTGCTCCCGATGCGGCTTCCCGCTGGGGAACCAGCAGGGCTACTGCCCAAGATGTGGCACGGCCTACCTACTCACGGGCGTTAATGTGCCCCCGGTGGGCAACTCAAGTGCGGACCGATTGTGGAAGGCGAGAGTCGGTGTCGGCGTAGTTTGTCTGATTCTGGGGATGGTGCTCTTCGCCTCCCTGGAGCCAGTCGCCGGGGGCTTGGCCGTGGTTGCGCTCATCATTTTCGCGGCGGGATGGTCCATGCCGACGATCACCTACCGCCGAAAGATCGCTTTTGGCATTGTCTCTCTTGCACTCATAGTAGGAGCCGAGAGCGTGGAGCTTTACGTTGAACGGACTCACGAGACTGGACGGCAACGGCAGTTCGCTCAAATGGAAGTTCAAAAGGAGACGGAATCTCACCAAGCAGCGCAGCAAACTGAAAATGCGTTCAAGTCCATGACCCCGGCGCAACACCTTTCAGCAGCGGAAAGCGATATGCATGTTGGAGCATCCGAAGATCAAATTGCAGAGGGGATGAAGCATTTGGATGCTGTCAGCGGAACCCCAATGGAAGTGCGGGCCAAAGCTCTACGCGCCCGTTACGAAGCGGAAAAGGCAAAGGCGGATAGGGCAGCGGCAGCAGAGGCAGCGGCAGCCGAAGCGAAGCAAGAAAAGGAAGACGCTCAAGCGCAAGAAGCCGGGAGAATTGCATTCGCAAAGACGGTCGAAAACCAGATGTTGGATCAAGGTTTCAATTTCGACGTTGTTGCAGTTGATGCAAAGCACACCACATTGCGAATGAAATGGGCGCTTGCCAGCAAAGTGGCAGCGCATCAGATTTCCGAGAACACTCAAATGTTCGAAACTGCCCGCGAGCTAGGTTTCAAGCGAATGGAACTCACTGACGGATTCGATTTTGCATGGTCTTGGAACTTGCAATAGGCCAACCTCTTAGGGTGGGGAAGTTCAAGGCCAATCGGAATGCTGCGTTGGCGGCGGACGTAGGAGATTTGCATGTGCGCCCTTAAAATCTCGGAGGCAGCCAAAGAATTACGCAGTCTTGCGGATTGTGTCGAGCGCCGGCTCTGGGTGGCGTCTCCATATATTGGGTCGTGGAAGGCTGTGAGGAGAATTCTCGGCTCTGCCTGGCAGAAAGTTGATGTCAGGCTGTTGACGGACAAAGACAGCGGAATTCTCGCGCGAGATACACTGGAGCAGTTTGCAGACCACCGCCCGGTACGGTCGCTCGAAGGTCTCCACGCAAAACTGTACATCCTCGACGATTCGGTCCTCCTCACATCAGCTAACCTGACCGAAGCCGCCTTCACAAGACGGTATGAGGTGGGGCTTGTGCTGAAAGGACAGCAGGCGCAGGGACTGGTTGCGGTTTATGAAGGTCTCTGGGATCGCGCCTCCGAGGTCGATATCGAGCAGTTCTTTTTCACCAAGCCCCGGAACGGAAATATAGATGAGCCTCATCGGGGCGGAAAGCTTCCCAAGCTATACGACCTTCCGGCAGCCCCCGAAACAGCTCCGAAAGATGCCGGGGCGTTTGCAGACTATCCCCATTTTCTTGAAGTATACCGTCGTTTCGCGGATGACTACCTTTCCTGCGGGGCGCGGGACCTGCCGGGACAACCGCTTTATTTGGAAACGGACAAATTGCTAAATTTCCTCTTTCACGAGGACGAAGATAGACCCTCTCGGGAATACAAGGACAAGCGCTACAGAGAATTGTCAGACAGCCAAAGAATTAGCGAGATTCGGAAATACCGCGCACGCTATCGCAAATCGGGCTTGAAAGGTGGCGATCACTCCGCGACGGCAAAACTCGTCCAGCAATATTTGGCGCCGGCGAAGGTCATGCTGCTTACTAAAGGCGAAGTAGAAGCGGTGGCGGAAAGTCTCAACTGCTTTGGAAACCGATTGGCCCTTTCCCGATTTCTGAAAGGAAACAATCTCGACACAACACGAAAGTCCTGGTCTGACCTAATTCACGGCTCAGGCGAAGTGAAGTTCAGAATGAACAATTGCAGTTCTTCTTTGTTCGGATTTGGTAAGTCGGCAATTCAGGAAACGCTCGGCTACTATGATCCTGACAAGTACCCTTTGCGGAACGCGAACACCAATGCGGGACTGCGATTTCTCGGCTACAACATTAAGTAAAGAATGCGTCAATTCGCCAACAGCATCAGTATAGGAATCAAGCCCCGCGGAGCCTGCGGGCGCCGGCGGTCCTGGCTGAACGCGCGACTCCGCCGACCACGGACCGGCTCACGCCTGTCCTCATGACACGGGTGGGCATCGCGGCCAGTCCGGCCTTACGTGCGGGCTTCTTGATCTGTGCGGAGAATGGTTTCATGGTCCTGTCCTACCTAATGCAATAACAGCGCGCCGGTGATAGGCGCGCTGTCGATTGGTATTCCTATCTGTTGTGGGTTAGGCCGCCCTCGACCGGTTCTTGATGTTGAAGCCGACGGTGGTCCGGTTCTGGCGCGCTGAGACGACGAAGTTGGTGGGACCATCCTCTTCATCGAGAATGATCGCAGCCATCGCCTGGCGGTTGAGGTTGTAGCCGCGGCCTTCATGCCACCGATCTGCCGCCGACAGCGACGGGCAGGTGTAGTGCATGATGCCACCGTCATCCTCAAGCACTTCGCCATGGGTGTGTCCGGTGACAAATATCTGATGGTCGGTCTTGGCCCATTCCTGGCGGCGTTCATTGGCCATCAGCGTGGGAAGGTCAGACAGGTTGACATCGTTGCCGTGGGTAGCGCCGATCAGAGTTTTGTCGCAAACGAAGTAGTTGCGGCTCATCATGCTTTCGACGATCTCCACGTCATCGTCCTTGCGATACCAGGCTTGCAGGTACTTCATCAAAGCGATGTCGGAATGATGATCGTGGTTGCCGGGGCACGGAAGCAGAACGATCGGCGCGACCTGACGAAGCCAGTCGCAGAACTCGACCTTGAACTCGAGGCCTTCGCTGAGGATCATCTCGGGAGTGCCGTCCAAATCCTGAGGCGTGCCGTGCGTGGTGCCGCCGAACTGATTGTCCACATGGAACCAGTCCGAGCCGAAAGGAACGACGATCCGAGTCGGACGTCCACGAACCACCAGGCTGTTCAGGATGTTCTCGGTGTGGAACCTCAGAAGATCCTTGCAACTCTGCCGTGTGTAGCTGTGACCTGCTTCGTCGAACCAGGATCCCTTTCCATAATGGAAGTCCATCGGCAGGAGAACGGCCGAAAACGGCCGTGACGCACGGATGAGATTCACCAGTTGCGGGCGGTAGTCGGGAACGAAGCGGTTGGCCCAATCGTCGACAACCCGCGACACCGAATGCTCAAAGTTGTCCCACAAGGCAGCCCGTTTCTTGATCTCCTTCCAGGACTTCTCGTTCATGGCGGTGAAGACCGCCCGGCGCTTCATGTTGTAGAGATCTTCGACCAGGTCATCGGTGGGCCGCTCCATCAGCTCTTCGGCTGAGAACGGTTCCTTGTCATGGGTGATGCCGTGGATGTGCAGGTACTGAATCAACCAGGCCCTGGGCATGCCGAAATCGCGCGCAATCTCATTCAGGGTGGAGCTCTTCCCAACCATGTTGGAATAGGCTTCACAGATGGCGCGGTGCTCGGCGCCGGAGGTCACGATCGGCTCGCCCACGCCACGGATCACCGTGATGTAACGATCCTGGTCCTTGTTGTACCAGTACCGTTGGCGGATGTCGTTGCCCACCACCTTGGAGAGCAGCCACTGCCGTCCATTGACGGAAGTGGTGGGCTGCGCATCCGATTTCGACGGATCCTCAGCTTCTGCCTCGGCGGCGGTCTTGAAGGTTCCAATGTCGACAGGAGAAGGGGAAGGCTTGGCTGCGGAAGCACCATGATGCCCTACACGCTTGTCTTTCCTGCCTGTAGGGTTCGCCCTGCGCTCGACTGTGTCAGGAGAGCAGTTGTACTTCTTGGCGATCTGTTTGACTTTCAACCCAGCCTTGAGTTCGGCTGCAACCTGCTCGCTGGTAATGCTTGCCCTCGGCCTGCCGCGTCCTGACATTCTTACCTCTCGGGGGATTCACCGGGCCAACCTTTCAGTTGGCCCGGCGAGTACGGGTGGATTTGGGTCCATCTCCGTGTGGGGATCCGTCTAATCCTCGTTGCTTGACTTGATCGCTCTGAGCCGGTCGGCTCGTGCTGACTGCTTGCTGGCTATGTCCTTACCAGATCCCTTGCCCTCTGCCTTCTCCCTCTTCCACTTCTGCTCAGGAGTCAGCATCCAATCTTTCAAGATCATTCTGCGCTGGGTCTGCAGTGTTACCAAAAGCTCGACGTTCGGATGGATGACTTTCTCCCAGGAGATAGGAAGGAATGTCTCCGGATGAACATCCTTGGGATTGGTCACCGTGAGACGCGCCTCATCGCCTTTGCTGAGGATGTGCAGCGAACGCTGCATCTGAAGATCGATCCAGCAGAGATCGGAAATAGCGACCCGGTCAGATTCCTTCGCCAGGACCGGGTCGGTGGAAAGCTCTCTGCACCATGCGTTGAAACGCTCTTCGACAATCAGGCGTTCAACGGGACACATCTTGTCCGCGGGGGCCTTGTGCATTCGGAGCAAGGGACACTTCGACGAGTACGGACACTTGTCCTCGTCCGCTACGTTCTCCTGGTTGCCGGGACACATGAGCACAGCTCCGGCTGCTGGACCAAGAATCCGCAGCGCAGACTGGTAGTTGTCGAGTTCCTGCTTTTCCTCAACAGTGAGGCCGAGATCCTCGCTGGTGGCGAGGAGGCCATTCACATTCTCGGTGGGGACGGGGAAAAGGGCCAGGTCTTCCGGAATCGGAATAAGACCAAGAGTTGCCATACATACCTGCCTAGTATAGGAACTATTGGCCGAACAGCTTCTTGGTCAGTCCCGCGTTATCGCTTCTCTCAGTTCTTCCGCCAAGGCCCGCTCCCGCTGGTCTTGCATACCTCTTCATGTAACGAATCACCCTTAAAAAGGGTGGTACGTTACAGAAAGATAAACCTAGCGTGTCGCACTCGCCGGCCAGATGCCGGCGAGCCGGTTGGCGCCGTGCCTACTTCTTGGGAGGATCTGCCGGGGCCGGGGAGGCAGGCGTAGCGGCCGGGGCGGGCTTGGCAGTCTCCGCCGGAGCATCGGAAACGATCGTCAAGGTCTTGAAGTCCAGGTGGTAGCCAGGGTGCGCGGCAATTACCTGCTCTGCCAGCTTCTCACCATCCTGATTGACCGAGTCTTCTTCGCGCTGCAGATCCACCTTGTGCTGGGTGTACAAGCTCAGCTTGAGCTTGAGATTCTCGATCTTCAGATCCTCGACTTCGCTGGGCTTGACCGGAGCAGTCGCAGCCGGAGTGGTTTGGGCGGGAGCCGGAACGGCCGCCGCGGGTGCAGACTTCTGCGCGATCGCCGGAACGACCAGCAGCAAGAGGAACAGGAGTGAAAGCAGTGTTTTACGCATTGGTGCCTTTCTTCGAGACGGGTTCATCTGCCTGTAGTGTGGATGGCAAGTGGTGAGATACCAAAGGCTCGCTTGGCGCTGATCATGACGGCCGGGGCCGGTTGCACGATGGGGCGCTGGGCCTTGATCCGATCGAGCGCGCGGTCGAAGTCGAAGCCACAGGTGTAGAGGTAGGCGGCCACCAGGACCGGAGACCGGCTGATGCCGGCGTGGCAGTGTACCAGGACGGTGCCGCCGCCAAGCAATGCCCGGCGAATCCAATCGACGGCCGAGTAGAGCTTCTGGACGTGCCAGTCGTGACCGTCGAGCTGATCCATCTGGATGATGTTGGCGACGCACCGCGACGGGAGCGAGAGCGGCTCGGTGGTGCAGTTGCAGATGTGGGTGATATTGAGAGGATTGCCGGACCGAAGGTCCTCAGCGTCCTTGAATCCGCCCAGATAGAGGCGGTCAAGGACTTTGGTGAGCGGGAAGGTATTGCGGTAGCCAGTTTGGTCGAGGGACACGGATTCTTCCTAAGGGTTGTGGAGCGGGAGGTCTGCGCTTGCGCGCCATTCCTCCCGTCTTGTACTGAGGCTTGGGATAGGGAACAAAGACGGGGAGAGATACAACTGAGAAAGGGCCTCTGGGTACAGTGAGCAACCCTAGATAGGGAAGACCCGGTGCTCGGACACGTCCGAAAGTGCCGGCGGGACGTGGATGAGGCAGCGGTGTGTGCTCATCAACATGTCCTTCCCGAAGGCGACCCTCCACTCGGCAACCTGGTCACACTGGATTCCCTCGTGGTCCTTGTACTCACACATAGGCGCAACATCACGGTCCCAGCAGCCTTCGATGGTTCCTGGACGGTGGCACAGCGCAACGTACTTGCCGCCCTTGCGGCGCAGGCGGTACTCCGGCGCCTCGGTGTCGTGGCAGTAGAAGCAGAACAGCGGCGTATCCGGCGGCACCAGGACAGTTCGGAAGCCGGCGGCCGTTGCCGCGGCGAATTCGGTCAGCTCTGCGAAAAGATGACCGAATGGTGGATCGCTGAACAAACCGGCGGGCGTCTCGGTCGCATGAATGCCCTGTTGAGTGATGGCGGGGTTCTTCCAGTTCTCGATCACTACACCACCTCCGCAGCAGCCAGCAGCTTGACGCCGGTCAGGACGAAGTCGGTCATGCGCAAGCCCGTCCCCCACTTCCTGGCTGAGGATGTGTTCACGAACGCGATCCACTGACGGCTGTGCATCAGGACCGCCGAGAATGGTGACGACGTCGGAGACTGTCCGGGCATGCTCGATGTCGGGGTCGTGGACCACACCACAATCGGGGCACTTCAAATCTTCTTCGGTGATCAGCTCGGCCGGCATCTTGGCTTCAAACGCAACTTCCCAGATGCGGTCGGCTGTGGACACATTGTCAGCTGCAAGCAGCTTGGCAAGGTCGAGGGATGGTGTGGGGTGGGCGCTCAAATGAATTCTCCTGTGGCCGGTTTCCGGCCTCATGTTGAGAATGCGATTCGAGGGCAATGTACCAAAGGGATGGCAGGCCGATTCTCGGTTCGACCCTGCTGCTTTGAGTAATACTCAATATAAGAGTAGCTCTATAAGAGCTACTCTCTTTTAAGTGTAAACTCAATAGTAAGTATTACTTACAATTAACAATTGAGTGAAACTCACTATTAAGAAGCATCGCACCTCGACCGGCAGGTGTCAAAGGTTCAAAGGGGTTTTGGGTCAAAATAGAGGCCAATCTAAGGTATTCACCCTACTGGACAGTTCTGTGAGTAGACCTCAAGCATTGAGTATTCGCCCACCCATCCCCATGTTCCGCCGGCCCCCTTCCCTCCCCAGGACAAAAAGAACCCCGCGCGAAGGCGGGGTTCCAGAAGATGGGTTGGTGGGTCAACTTCCGAGGAGCCGACCAGATGCCCGGAACCTGTAACGAAAGATCGATATATCTCTCAGTGAGCGCTACGGGCTCTTAACCGTCAACCGAGAATCATGTCCAGGCGGATCTGCGAACACTTGCCGACTTATGGTTACCAATCCATCTTAATAAGCGACAACAAGAATTTACCGATTGAAGATGGCATAAATGACGTCGCCACCGTAGACATCGCCGGGCACATCGGGGATTGCTCGTGAGACCTTCTTATACCATCCTCCGATGATTTCCTCAGCCAGCGGCCTGGCTGCACGATACCCGTCAAGAACTCGTTTGCTCATCAAGATCGGTGGCGTTGCCTCTTTCAAAACATGCGTCTCGGTGACGACAGAGTAAGAGTGGAACGCTCGATTGCTTGGTACCATAAGCCGCCTTGTTGGATCGTGCGTAAACTTTTGCACGAAGTCCTGGGGCCACTCGTTTTCATAGGTGAGTAGTCCGAAACCTCCGTAATCATACGCAACTCTCACCTTGATGGCATTCATAGTCTCAGGAGGTTTGTTCGCTTGATCTGTCAGTTTGGAGGCCACATTGGCAGGCCGCCCCAGCCATACAAGGGATCGGTAACTTTGCTGCGCCGAGCCATGCCGTCGTACGCCGGTCTTTGCAGCGAGCATCCGTCCGTAGTCGATCCCAATTCCGAAGCTGACTTCGTCATGTTTGAAATGTTCATTGATAACGTATTTGCAAACACTGTTTATCAGGACCGCAGTATCAACGGCATTCCCAAAGCAATCGGCTTGATCAAAGAGCATCATGACCCGGTCGCCAATTATTCCTCTGACCTCACCACCGAATAAGTTGGCGCACCGCGTCATTGCTCGAACAAAAGCCGAATACAGGCTTGCAACGACATGTGGCTTGTGCTTCAAACTGAGCTCGGTTGAGCGACGCATATCCACGTACAGGACGCTCGTCTCGATAACTTTTACCCCTTGAAGCTTCTCGTCGAGGTTAGGAAACGTAATTGCTTGATCGTCGGAGTGAGGTACGGAAGCGGTTTCTGTTACCGAAATTACGAAGGTCGTGCTCAGAATCGTTGAGACCTCGTCGATTACATCCGCCTTGAAATCCAGGATATTCACCATAGCGATATTACGGCTTTGAATGCCGCCTCCAATGCGGGGATTAGGAGGCTGGCTCCGGCCAGCAGCACGAATCCTATTCCGACTCTGAACAGCAGCATTTTTCGCATGGCGATTGTGCTGTTTACGCTGATCTGAACTGTGAGGTCATGGATGTATTCGCTTCTCGGCGTGATCTCTTCTGGATAGTAACGAGTCCGCATTTCTGCCTCAAGGCTCTTCACCGTAAGAGTGCTAATGTCTCCGAAATAGAGCAAATTGGGCGGGTGAGGGCCGGCGCGCTTACCGCCTAAGAATGATGGTAGGCGGAGTCGAGGAAGGAATGACCATATGGCCAGAACTGCAGCGCAAAGTGAGAAGAGCACAGCTAACGGCACAAAGATTGGGAAGGGCCCCGGCATCGTGTGTCCATTGCCTTCCAGGTTAGCTCCCGCTATCGCCCAACCTGATGCCAGCGCGAGAAGCGCCGCATTCTTTGCCTCAGCGAAGCGAAGAAAATCGATTGCCCTCTGAAGATTCGCGGTCAGTATCCTTTCGTACGACTCGCCTGGGTCTGCCATTGTTCATCTCCCTCTGTAGGCACAGTAAAGCGGCCATGCATCGCGGTCTGTTCACGTCATCGTCAGGCCGGACTCTGCAATTGCTATGCCTTCAGACTAAGCGGTGGCGTTGTGTCCATGTGATGGCCTGCCTTCCACTTCAAGTAAGCATCCTTGGCAGCGTCGAACCATTCGTCATGGCCCGGTATTTCGCATAGCTCAACAAGGTACTCGCCAAGGGCAACAAAGCGGCCCACAGGCGAATGTTTCGGGTAACCGAACCAATCGCCGTACTCTTCGCCAAGCTTATTCATTATCAACATTGCCCGGTCCAGGTGTTCTTGTGTTTCCTTTGCCGTCTTTTTCCTGTTCCATCTCCGCGTTGTAGCGTCATGCTTTCGCTCTATTGTAGGCGAACAAAAAGCAAAGTACAATTGAAGGCAACAATTGACGGAAAGGGCGTACAGAATGACTGAACCCAAGATGGTTCGTTGCGGAGGAAGCGGGCGAGAAGTTGATGGGCCGGATGAACAAGACGGTACTGTCCTGTGCCGCTACCCCAATTGCGGTAGAAGCGACTTGATAGTGAAGAGAGCCATAGTAGATGGAAAGGAACTCTGCTTTGTACCGGAACACAAACGCCGTCTCAACCCATTCCGCCGCAAGGGAATTACGAAAGTTCCCCGCAGCCAGAGAATGTCCCGGCGTGATTCAGGTCGGAGACGGTAGCGAAACGCTTGTACAGCAAGCGTAAGCTAGTTCAGGACTCTGCGAGGGCGAAAGCGATGCCACTTGATGCGGAATTCGGGAAACATCTACGTTCGTTGGCGCGAGAAGTTCAGGAAAGCACTTCCGATGAATTGGCGCGACATAAACAGCAGCTTATTTACGACGCACATCAGACCCACAACCTAGCGGCAGTTCCAATAGCCCACAAAGATGCCGCCTTGTATTCGATGGAGCAACGTGTACGGCGGACAATTGAGAAATATATAGAAGCTGTTGAGATTTGGGATATATCGATTGACGCTGCATTTGAGAATGAGATGCTCAAGGAGTTCTGGTCCCTTACCGCTGGACCTAATCAACTGCAATTCCCACCGATGACCTTCCAAATGACTCTTCCTGCGGTCAATCAATCATATGCACAAGAGAGAGGACGCCTCGCAAAGCGACTCGTTACTGAGGGAACAAACAGATTGCGGGAGATGAAAATGAAAATGCAGAGGGCCAATCGCGCCGCTCACGCCCAAATAACCAACGTTAGCAACACGTTCAACAGCCCGGTAGGCAATGCCTTTATCAATTCGTCCGTGATTCAAACTAACAACAACGTCACGATCACCACGCAGACGCTGAACGATATCGACGAAGTATCTGTAGGTAATTCTGAATTGCAAGCTGCGGCGCTAGAAATGCGCAATGCACACATTCAAGGTACTAACACCGTCGAGAAGTTTCAGAAGTGGGCAACGTTGGCCCTGGCAGTCGCAGGAGTGGTAGACAGGATTCACCAATACTATCCGCATATTGCGGCGTTGATTGAGCAGTTCACGCACACAAAGTAAATGGAGGGATCTCGAATGGCAATGAACAAGAATGAGCGCTTACAAATTGCGGATTTGTTGAGACAGGGTTTCACAGAATCTCGAAAGTCAGATGCGGGCAACATGGCAGTCTTCTATGATGCACACAACATGATGGTGTACGCGGGGATCATTCAAGAGTGGCCCCTCATATCGCTACTGATATTGAATGGGGCAAAGTCGAAGTCAAGGATACGACGCAGGAACCGTTCGCAGGCAAGACGGTTAAATTCTTTTCACCGTTTGAGCGGCGAGACAATCCTTCAAAGAAATCTCCATTTGTTCACTAGATAGTCGGCACCGGGTCAAGCAACTGCATAGCGCCAATCCGCGTGACCGCTATGCTGACGCAATATGCGGTGAAATGAAAGGATTAACATGAGTGAGTTCAACAACAAAGTTCGTCAACGGAAACTCACCAAAGGCCCAAATAATGCGCGATTCCGGCGCACGATTTCCATTGAAACCGATGCTATAACAGGCAAGACGTTTAACGTCCTAGTCGAAGATTCTCAATGCATTGGTGCCAATTACGGTTTGCAGACACCCGAGAAAATCCATTCCAACTTCACCGGAACGCAAAAAGCGATTCCCTTCGATACGCTTGAAGAAGCTCTTGAATTTGCTGAAAAGGAATTCCAGCGCAGTGCAGAGCATGAGCACTTCAAACCGTTGACCGCTGGTACTGATTACCCTTTCTAGTTTGTGTTCCTTTTCCTCGTCAAGTTGCGTCCTGGCCGGTGCCTGTACACTCTGTCGACCCTGGGTGGGTGGCCCCTGTCCCGGTGAGATCTCCAGTCCACGCCCAGGGTGCCCCTCGCTCTTGGGGGCCGAGGAGACTCCTGCGGGATCGGCCCCGATAAACGCCATAGCGGCAGGCCATTCCGTCGCTCTGAGTGCATCTAACAGATTCCAGGACACTTGCCTACTTTTCAGGAGTAATATGTGCTGGCTGGAGCCTTTGATCCTTCCCAGATCTCAAAATCGAGGGGCACCCACGTCATAGTTGAGGAAAAGTCGCCGAAACTGTGCCACCCGCCCGACGCCTATTATTCGTTGAATAGGTGCAGCTTGTATCCTCATAATGATCTTGAGGTTATTCATGGAACATTCTTTGTCCGCTCGCGATTTGATAGAGCGCGCGTTTGCTCAAGCCAGGCGATCCGGCAAACCTGAATGGTGGGTGATGGCAATTCCCGTCCTGAAGAACCGGCTGTTGCAGATTACCGGGCAGGCATTCAAGGAATCCGATTTCGGCGCGTCAACTTTTCGTGAGTTCCTACAGAACAACACCGACGTCTTGGAGATTGATAACAGCTTTCTACCGGGCGCAGTAACGCTCAAGTCGGCGGAACGGGTACCCCAGTCTCACGACATCAGCTCTCCTCAGCGAAACCGCATTCGCGAAGATCTCTGGCGGGCCATTTTGGACTATTCGAGCGGCAATAGATATGTCTGGGATACCGAATCCGCCGCAGCGATCATTGCACCGGAGGCGAGCGATGGCCCCTTCTTGCCTACGATCTCACATGAGACCACGACAGAATGGAAGAGAGAGTTCCTCGCGAGCCTGCCCGACAAACCTGAAGATGGTCGTCTCACGGTATGGCAGACACAGAGCCTTCCCACTGCCGCCTTGCCTCCAGCTTTGCGTTTGCAGTGGAATCGTTTCTTGAAGCACAAGGTTCAGTCGACACTAAGAGAATGGTTCGAGAGCAAGGGTATTCCACTGCCTCCCCTTGTCCACCCAGCGATCCCCTCTGCGAACCGAGATGAAACCGAGTATTTTCGTGAATTCGTAATCAAGTGCATTGCGCAAATGTCGAAAGAAGAACTCGAAAAACTCTCGATCCCATCCAGCGTAGCCTTTCGCGTGAACTCTTGCCGGTGAGAAAGAAGGGCAACTCCAATGCCGGATGTTTATTTCTTCACCTCGCAGCGCGATCTGACCTCAACGGCGTACCGGCGCGACAGTTATCAGCGCGCCTGTGAAGAGCGAGGCTGGAACTTCCAACCGCGGGTTCTTGAGCCAATGAAGACCCCGACAGGACGCCCGATCCTTCCGATCACCATCTCGGACGCAAGAGGACTTTATCCAAGAAGCCATCGCGCGCAGGTGGCGACGCTAGTCTTTGGAACAGATCCGATCGTTCCACTCCGCCCTAGCCTAGCTGAAGCGATTCGTTTTCGCCGGACCGTCCCTTTACGCCAATACCTGGATTACAAATCGTGCTGGGTCCGCGTACCTAACGATCCAGACAATCTCACATGGGCGGGAGTCTTTGAAGGCTGGTGCGCGAGTGTCGAATGCGAAGACGAACACGACCCTCGCTGTCTACCGTTTCATGTCTTCACGGGAAACGGAGCGGGTCTTCGCTCCGTAGAGCGCCGTCAGGCATTCAATGAACGCTATGGAGCCGGTGCGCGTCGGATGGATGATTCGGCGCTACAGTGGGTTCTAGGGCCTCGCGACTTTCACGGAAGAGAAGCCTTGACGATTGCCGGTTACCGCTGCCGCCCCGGTTTCCATTGGGATGTCGCAGGTAGCCATCTGTGGCGCTTGGCCACACCGGCAGGTGTTTGGGAAGGCAAGGGACACGTGAATGTCTCCCCAGACGCACACATTCGACCAAAGGGGAACAATGTTCGGAAGGTTTCCTGATTAGAAAGGAAAACCCCCAGCACAAGATCGTGTGGGGGTTTTCAGAAATCAAGGTGCGAGCCGACCCATGCTATCGGGCGGTACGGCCGAGGGACCTATTCGGGCAACGGAGAATGCGATCATTCTCAGGCTCGCAAGAGCGCGATACAGGTACACAGGGCTACTTCATCCCGGAGCTGAACTCCTCGGTAGCTAACCGAGGATGTTCCATGCAGGGATATCAACCCCTGCATCTCTTTTAGAATACCCGAAATCGCGCACTATTGCAATTGGACAGTAAACCGGCAGTCGTATCTCTATGTGTGCCAGCAATTTGCTCCCCGAGTGTTCATCCGGTAACCACGGACCGCAACATAAGCCAGGGATCACTCCCTGTAAACGCCGATTGTGACCAGGAGCGATTCTTGCTTCATGCAAAATCGCCTTCCCAACTCAGGGAGCGGTGCAGGAGGGCGTTGCGGATGAGACCCCAATTCTCGAGTTGCGGTAGAGTGCAGGACAAGCCGGAAACTGCTCTACTACCGGAGTTTGACATGAGCGGAGTTTATGCGTTCTTGGCTGCCCACTCCTGGGCGGTGTACCGGGTCATAGGGGGTCCGTTGTAAGCAGCCAGGCCCTGGGTCTGGCAGATCTCCTGGCACTCATTGCTGAAGCGCACCATGACATCGGCATGCTTGCCTTCTGCGTGGAGAACCGTGCCGTCGCTGAGGACGACCTTGAACTCGACGATCATGGGCTTGGGTCCTTTTGGCACCTCAGTTGTGGGAACAGGAGCATTCAATGTATGTCGCTGGCGCAGTTGGAGGGCTTTCCTGACCAGATCGCCAGCAGTAAACTTCGGAGCCTGCGGTGCTACGACTTCGGGTGCCGCCGCGGGCTCAGTTTTCGCCGTCGGCTTCGCCGGCGCCGGCTTGGCCTTCACCGTGGGATTCTTGGACTGGTTCTTGCGAGGTGACATTGGGTTGATGCTCCTTCTTAGCCCTGTGGGCATTGAACTCGTCATCGAGTTCGGTGGTATCGAAGAGATCGATCTTGTTGAGAGAAATGCCAGTCAGCATTTGGCTTACCTCGACGCGGCCGGGCCAGCACAATTGACAGAGCGCTGTGCCGCCGGAGCATCGCTGAACCGGTCCTTCCCGTTGCACCGAGCCTGGCGGAAGGCCTCCTCCGCCGGCATTTTTAGACAACGGCGGATCTCGCAGAGCTTATTCAGCCAGCCGCGATCGTCTGTCTTGGTTTTGGTGATTGTGATGAGATGGCCGTTCACACGCCAGGCTTCATGCTTGTTGTGCCTGACCTGCTCGCCGTGTTCCTTGAGGAGCTTATATGCTTCTTTCTGGGCATCCATGTGCCCAGAATGAACGCCTAGTTGGAAGTACCAAAGGTCCAGACAAGGCCGCAGATGAAATCCACTACTGCTTTACGCAACTTGTAATAAAGACCTCTCCGCCGAAGTCGCGGATGGGTGCAAGAATCCTGGTCGAGTCGTTGAAGCGCAAAAGTATCGCCCCCACTTTCTCGATCGTTGCGAGAAAACGCTTCTTGGCCGAAGCTTCTGTCTTCTCGGGAACAATCATCTGATCCTTGATGGTCAGGACTTCCGAGCCTTGCTTGAACTTGACCTCGAACGTCAAAAGAAACAGCTTCATGTCCGGACTCCTTCTTCAGGACTTCAATCAGATGCAGAGTGTAACCACCGGGACGTGCATCGACCGTTGCACCGCAGGAACAGATCTTGTTCCACAGCAGGCCATTCTCTTCAGCGACCATGTCGCACTGGTGGTGTGAAAACAGATGGATCATCTGGTCACGAGGTGTGAGCCAACCGCGGGCTTCGCACCACGCCGCAAGTTCGTTGATCGCCGCTTGTTGCTGATCGATAGGTTGGGTCATAAGGAAGGCATTACTTGCCCCCCAGGATCAGTGAAGACTCCCCGGTGATGGTGCCGATGACGTGCGACTCGTCCGACAGAACGAGGCAATCCTCGCCCTCATGCTCGACGGTGATCTCGACCTTGGTCTGCAGGACATAAACGCGATCGCCCGGCTTCAACTGCGGCGGAATGATCTGACCGCCGGCGGTAACCAGGCCCCGTCCCACTGCCCGGACGGTGCCCATCCGCTTCGGGACGTTGTAGGCTTCATTGATCTGACCAGGGGCGATCAACTTGGTGTTGCCGATGTTCTCATCGGCCGGATCGAGCTTGATGATGGTGTAGTTGCTGATGGGGTGGATATTCATTCCAGAGTGCCTTTCCTTACCGGCTGCTGAGAAGCGGTTGTGGTTAGTGCTTTCCAAAGATCAGGTCGAACAGGCCGATCACTTCCGTACGCGGAGTCTCCGGCTCAAACTCTTCCGGCGCATGAAACGCGCGGAGGAACTCGTGGAACCTGCCTTCCGTTACGAGGGAAAGTGACGTTGTGCCTGCCGGCAGGTTGACTGTCACGGGCTTGCCGACAATCAACCTGGCAATGATGCGCGGTGTGAGTTTGACCCGAGCCTGCATGACTAGACATGCACCTCGACGTGGACATTCACGGCCGGTGGCGGCTCAACCGCCGCAAGGCCCTGGGCCATGGCAAAGCAACCGTTGGTTGTGGTCTCGGGCTCGTCGTAGATCTCGGGGTTCTCGATCTCAAAGATCGCGTCGAGGGCTTCGTTCACGGTGTCCACCAGTTCTTCGGCGGGGACAAAGGTGCGGAATGTGACTGTGTTGTTGTCCTCGGTCACGGCAGTGCCAAATACTTCCCAGAAAGCCATTGCAGATTCCTCTCAAAACGGGTTGATTGTTGGGACAATGCCAGCAGACAGCTGACTACTTCGGCGCCTGAACCTGGTTGAGGGTCAGTTCATAGAACTCACCCACCCGGTAGTCGTCGACGATCTCTTCCTGGCCAACCAGGACAACCTTGCTGGTGCCCTTGGCGTTCGCGCTCTCGAATGTGACCGTGCCTACGCGGCCGGCTGCCTTGTCACGAACCTTGGTCTCGGTGACGGCAAACAGAATTGCTTCCTTCGACATGCTTCATTCCTTACAGCCCTGGTTGGGCCGTCAATTGTGAGTATGGAAAGGGCAAGGAATGTACCAAAGCTACGAAGCCCGCCAGAGCGGCGGGCTTGTAGGTCTTTCACGAAAATGTGTCGTCTTAGCTGGCTGCGGGCGCAGTCGTGGAGGAAGCCGGCTCACTCGTGGTGGAAGAAGCGGGAGCGGCTGTAGCAGGGGCAGCCGTCTCAGTCGATGCAGAAGCATCCACGGTGATGGTCTTGCGTCCCCGTCCACCCGCCTTCGGTGCCGGCGCGGGTGCGGAAGGAACCGTGGCGGCAACAGTGGCTGTCGTTGTGTCGGTGACTGCCGTAGTGGCTGCAGGCGAAGCAGTCGCATCGATGACAGATGCGGTCTCCGTCGTGGTGGCAGCCGTCGCAGTGCTGGTAGCTGTTGAAGCAGGAGGCGGAGGAGCAGGAGCTGGCGTTGCGGCGACCGCGGCAGCAACAACCGAAGTCGCGGCGGCGGCAACAGGCACAGCAGCAGCAGTCGCCGGCGCCGAAGTAGAAGCGGCAACAGGAACGGCAGCAGTTGGGGAAGTCACCAGAACGACATTGGTCACCGTGACAGTCCGGATGGCGCCAGGGACGTTGGGAGTGGCAGCCCGATACAGGGTGTGAATCCCATTGATGATCTTGGACGACATCCCCGTGCGGCCATAGAACTCCTGGATCAGGGCCTTGGCATCGGTCACATTAGCGGCCAGGACGGCCACCGTGAATGTCGAAGTGCTGAGCGGGGTCTTGTTGTGCATGACGGCATCCGTCACCTGAACATCCGCGGTGTAATGATTGAGGCTGGAACTCATTGAAACTCCTTCAAAGGGTTGGGGTTCGGACGATGAACCGGGACGTGGTGCCAGCGAGCATGACCGCCCCGCAGGCCAAGATGATATGGCCTGTACAGAGCAGAACTACCGCTGCGACGAGAAGGGTGGCGACAAGGGCCCTCATCTTCCAAACCAGGAAGTAAAGAACGACCGGGCCTTCACAGTGGCCCACCACTTCTGGAGATCCTCGACAAGACGAGCCCTCCAGGAGAGCTGGTAGCGAAGCCACTCGTCACGGATACACGGGTCGGGAAAGAACCGCAGCGTCGGCATCGTCTCCAGCTCCTCGGCAACGAACATCCCATCGAGCAGATACCTCAAGGCATTGCTCTGGAAATATGTGGGCCAGGGCGAGAGAGCGCCGTCGCATCCGTGAGGAAGAAGGATGCCCATCCTAGATGGCGCGCTTGACGCATTCGGTGGCCGCCTCCTCGTTGACAGCCTCGACTATGAACGTCGTGGGAGGAATCCCGTAGTGATTCGGGTTCACTGCCGAGACCTTGAAGAAGATGTGCGAGTTTGGCCTGGCGACAGGCCATGGATCGATGGGTTTGACCATGTTCCCAGCATGAGCGCCCCTCTCGATCTACCAAAGGCCCCACACGTGAGGCCTTTTTGTTTGTGTTCTGAACAGGTTTCAGGATTCGTGTAAGAGATTTGCCACATTCCTATATCTCCGACAGCCCGCCTGTGCGGCGCTCGCGCCATTCTCCGAAGCACACCACATTCTCGTCAAGCGACTCATAGACAGAGCAGCAATGGGTCATGCGACTCGTTCATGGGTCTCCGTGCGAGGCGCCGCAAGTGATGGGGATGAAGACACCAGGTAACAAGTAGTACAGGGAGGCTGGCCTATTTGGGTTTTAGCCCACCCGGTCCTAATTCGCTTGCTGCCATTCAAGGAGAATGAAATGACCACGAAGAAACAGCTCACACCTGAACAGCGTGCCATGTTGAACGAAATCGTCAACGGAGCATTCAGCTCCATCGCCATTCACTTCATCGGCGACAACCTTGCCAAAGGCATTCACTATGCCGCCGATGCAACGCAGCGCACCACCGATGTGACAGCCCGTGCGGCTGGCACCGCTCAGGTCTGTGCGATCCCGGCAGCCAAGCAGGCATGGACTGGGTTCGCTGGCCTCTTCGCCAAGAAGACGGCCGCAACGCCTGCCTCCCTCTAAGACTACTCAACGGCGCAAACAGGGCATGGGAACTGACTGGCAACAGGAAGCCCATGCCCACGGCTTCTGCGCACAAAACCCAGCACAACTCATTCGTACCCAACCGACCCCGTGGAGGGGGAAGGAGAATCACCATGTCTAACGACAAGAATCTGTTGAGCGAACTGATCGCTCTAAGCCACAGCCCAATTCACAATCATCTCAAGGAGGAAGACGTGAAGGCATTGCGTCTCGAAGATGAGCAAACGGCAGAAGAGTTCATCTACTCTGACGGCGAAGCGACTGAGGTCGAAGTTCCCTTGTGGAACCACGACAGCCGAATGGCTTTCCACATTCTCTATGACGCAACTGACGTAGAGATCATCACTCGTGTACGCCGGCCGTATCCCGGCAAGCCTGTCCTTTATCAGAAGGACGAGCACTTCATGCAGCATGAGACCCGTCAGGTTCTCGATGCGTTGATGCCCGAAGGTGCCAGGTATGGCATCGTCACATTCGAAGCGTCCGGCAAGGACGGATGCAAGGACATGGCTGAAACGGCGAAGTATCCTTTGCCGTCACGGCTGGACTGAAGGTGACGAACGCTTCCGTGTCGTCTATGCCGATGTCAATGGCACCGGGACCATGGTCCTGGTGTCTGCCTCGGCCAACGTCAAGCGCCTCAAGGATCTGGGAGTGTTCATCTCCACTGATCCCAAGGCGCCCAAGCGGATGCGTCGTACCATGGCTGCTCACCAGTCCATGCTGGAAGCTCAGATCGTATCGAGCTATCCGGTACCGACGGGCCAGGTCACCATGGCCAAGCTGAAGAATGGGAGAGTCATCTCCATTCTCAACTTCAACATGAAGCTGCTCAACGATCAGGAGACCAGCTTCCTGGACGGCTCTGGCGTCATCAACTTACCCGGCTTTGACGGGTGCGCTGCAACCCTTGTCGGACCATTCGGTCTCGGCAAAGGCATTTACGCAGCAAACGAGAGGATGGCAGATTATGACATCTATCTCTATGGCTCCAAGGACGAGGTTGTCTTTCATGGCGACCGCATCTACATCGGGCTGCTGTTGAAGACCGGCAAGCACGAACTCATGACCGATCTTCAGACCATCACCAATGCCGGGTTCTTCGAAGAAGACCTCTGCGTACGGTATGGCCTTGAGGTCATGGACGAGCGTGCCAAGATCCTCTTCGGCGACGACGAAGATGCCATCACTGACTACTTCGCCACCCTGGTGAATGTGTCGGACGCTGCCCGCCGCGACATGGATATGCCCAAGCCCGAATGGGCGCTGGTGCGTGCCATGAAGCTGCAGCATGAATCGAAGACCCTGCCGGTGCTCTACCGGCGGATCTTCAAGCATGGCTTCCAGGATTCTCTGGACATTACCCGCGGCCGCATTCCTCTGAAGGGTGCGATCCGCGTCTATGCTCGGCCCAATCCACTGGTCATGATGCCCAACGGCATGCCCGACTTCACACTCGACACTCTCGGTGGCGAGCGGGACGGGCTGCCTACCGTTTGCATTCCGGATCTCCCGGAAGGCCCGGTGCTCGTTGGGCGCAATCCCAACACCAACTCAACTGAGATGGTTCTTGTCTGCAACATCCTGGTTCCTGAACTCCTGGAGTCCAAGGGACAGGGCTGGTGCTTCTTCGGCGCCAACGCCGGCGATCTGCTCGGCAAGCTGAATGGTGGGGATATGGATGACAACTTGTTCGCCATCCAGGACCCTGCCTTCATCGCCAAGTGGCAGACGATGGACTATCCAGTTCAACCCAAGCTGACTGTCAAAGTCCGTGAGGTATCCGCATTCGCCAAGACCAACCGCGAGAAGTGGCTGGGCATCGGCGATGAGTGGAACTTCAACTGCTTCGCACAGCAGCTCAGGGAGTTCACCGAGTATTCGGAATCCCTGGGTTCCTTCATCAACAACGGCTGGCTGGACACCCTGTTGTCTGGCGAACACCGGATCACCATCGGCGAGAGCCTGCAGGCCAAGACGTTCATCGTGCCTGACAACTTCATCGCACCAGCAAGGCATGAGCTGATTCAGCTACTGCCTGATGGGCTGGCGAAGATCGTGCCGATCGAGTATGAGCCTACGCTGGAGTGGTTTGTCTATGTGGCGTCGCTTGTCAACGCCGCCAAGCCAGACTTCATGTGTGCTCGTGCCATGTCCAACTCGGACCTGGTCATCGATTACACCCAGATGCGTAAAGGCGACAAGCTGACAGTGATGTCGCTCTTCGCCGAGGCAAAGGAAGCTCTGAAGACCCTGGTCTTTCCGATCTCCTTCGCCAATCGCATGCCCCGTGATCGCAAGAACATGGGCAACTACATTCTGGTGGAAACCAAGCTGTGCAAGGCGCTCAATCTGCTGAACACGCGTCGTGACCAGCTGCTCGAAGAGAGCCGTCAGGTGGAACACATGATCAAGCGGCCACTGGCAGCCAAGCTGCTCAATGCCTATCCGGAGGATGAGGCTATCCTCTCGATGGTCAGAGACCTTCGCAGCTGGTGGATCCGTCAGTTCCAGGAAGCCAAGGCCGACAACGGCGGCGTGCTCCCTGACAACGTCTATGACCGTATTGCCAATGGCTTCACCGAGACCATCCTGGTCAAGGACGCCACCGGCAAGGTCACCAGCATGGAGGAAGTTCACACTCCAGGCCTGGTTGATTTCTACACCAACCAGTTCTCCGTATCGGGCACCACGCTCAGTGTGTCCGGACGGCCATGGTCTGTGGAGACTCGGCGCAAGTTCGGGATCCACTGGCTCAACACGGTATACAACCGCAACACCGACCCACTCGTTGGGGAGGACAAGTTCACGCAATCCGTCGGTGACGGTGTGCCGAACTACATCCTGGATGACGTCCTGTCGGCCGAGGAGGATCTCGGCCTTACCGGTTGCGTCGCATTCATCGACCTCAACGGCTATGCAAAGCGCAGGCTGATCAGGCCAGTGGCAGTCAAGGCTCTCGGTGGCAACATCTACCACCGCAGCAATGACAAGCTCCTGTCCCGCACAGCTGATCCAACCATCCCTGACGGCAGCTACATGATGTCGCCCAAGGGTGTGATCCACGTATTCGACTCAGCTCCTGAGCTCCACTCTGACTACAAGTCCAACCTGGTGGCAGAGATCGCTTCAGAGGACTTCGAGTTCGACGAAAGCACAGACTTCTAAACCATTAACAACTTGGCGGTTCGGCCCTGCTTCAAGGCCGAAATGTCAGGATCATTCCACTCTGGAACGATTCTGACATTGATGGGTCATGCCCATCCTGATGACCAGGTCATCTGGGAATCGGCAAGTTGGAACCACACATGGGATCGATTGCCTCATTGGGCTCAGCCCAGGGTCAGTCAACACCTATATATGGATATGCCAACAGTCAATACCCGCCGCTGGGCAACCAGCCGCAGAACAGCCGCTATGTCCCGAGGGGCTTCGCCCTCGGGTAGAGGCGTGTCAAGCGAGATGGTGAGGTGGCGCTGGCAAGTGTCTGTAGATCAGATGCTTACAGTGACTTATGTCCACATGTACCGCATCTCAGGCGGTCAGATCACGTTAAAGAGCTTTGGAGCGCCGGATGTATTTAAGCCCATAAAAGCCAGTCATGCTCAAACTACTGCCTATTGTACGGTGGTGAAGCTTGATCCCCGCCTATTGTGGTTTGGCTATTTAAGGGCAATCCTGAGAACCAGCTCCCGCGTGCGCGCGTGTATGTGTTGGTGTCAGGCAGGACGGAGACACCTAGTGTAAATCCACTTCTGGCTGTGTTCAGGGGTGGGAGTGAGTGTAAACCCCACCGTCGGCGTAGCTGAAAGCGAAACGCCACTCAAGTTCTAGTGCCTTCTGGCACCGATGGGTCTGGCACTCCACTGTCAGACCCATTGCTTTCAGTTCTAAGGTCTTTCCCTTATGGGCTTTACGCCCTGAATGAATTCCACTCTACATCACATGTGTTTTACCGAGGTGCTTGTGTACCTTCTGTTTGCTCCCTCCATGCTTGCCATGGGGTTCATGGGTGCGATTCTCACCCGTGACACCTGGATCGGTGGACTCGTCTGGTCCAACCGCTAGATTCCTGACTCATCAACCTGTGTGTTCAAGGAGAACGCTCATGCTGGAATTTCTTGGTTACGTCGCTGCTCGTGTGATCGCCGGAATTCTTACGGCGCTGATTCTCGCTGCCATCTTCAATGCTCAGTGCAACAAGGCTGTAGCTGCTGCCGGCGCATCGGCTGCCATCTGCTAGGAGGCTGTCATGCTGAACGGTGACGTGTTCGTCATTATGCCGCCGAAGGATCCTTCGTGGTTCTCGGATGTGTCACGGTCTGTCTCCCTGTTCTTCTGGGAGCACAGTGACTTGATCCCTTTACTGATGGCCGAGGTTGCCTTGGCTATTCTGATCACCGCCGGATTCATCTGGTGGGAACGTCGCAAGGCCAGCAAGCAGACCGTTCAGGTCGGCGAGCTGGAACGGATGTACTCTGCTCCTGCTTCCGTACCTTGGCCGCGGTAATTCCCGTGGCCGAGGTAACCATTCACTGTCAGGTGGCAGATTGAACTCTGTTGTTCTCTGACGCCGCGGCTCATCTCAATCCCACATTTTGTTCAAAGGAGAAGTCCATGAACTGTTCTGCTGCTCAGATGCGCGCTCAGACTCTTGGGTCTGGCCGTGTTCGTGACCAGTTGCTCCGGGAGATCTGCCGGGATCGTGGTGAGTTTTATCTCGGCGAGGCCCGGCGGTATGTTCAGCGCGGCGATCTTCGGAACGCCCTGGCTGCTGTCAACGAGGGCCTGCGTTCTTCGTCGGGCCCGTTCTATTTGGTGGCCCGGGATGAACTCGAGGTCCTGCATACGCAGCTGGCCTGAGGGTCTTTGGATAGCGTGCTGAACGGCTTTCCTCATACTCCGATCATTACTGTCGACGCCCTTGGTTGCCGAACCAAGTCGTTCTAAAGCTTCCAACACCCCTCTGTTCTAAATCCCAACAATCCAACCACATTCACCAGGCTTCAAGGAGAGCCTCGTCTATGCCCATGCCACATGCTCGCACTCGTCGCGGTTCCACGTTAGGACAGGACCGCCTGCACTCCATTCACGAAGACCGGATGATCCGCACTCTCATGCCCAAGACCTTCAAGGCTTCGAGAGACGCCATTCTCAGCGGGGCCGGCCCCGATGACACGCTGGCCTACTCGACCGGACTGATGGGCCGGAAGTTCTAGCCCTCAACCTCAACATCGTCAACCGCAATGTGGAGTCCGCCATGATCGATGTTCAAGCTCTCGACAGGACCGGCCGTCGGCAGGTCCTTCATGGTTTCATCCGCCGCATCTGGCAGGAAGGCAACAATGCTGTCCTGCGAGATGCACACCAGAACCTTCCCGGGTTCACTGCTCTGATGGAACGCAACGTCCGCGTCATGCGGCCGGGTGTCGCATTGGAGAAGACGCTGCAGGCTGTTTTGGCTGGACCGGCCAAGCCCAAGTTTCGCCGGGCTGATCCGCAGACCAACCACAGTTCGGTCCGCTTTATCGGGCTGGACAAGCTGAAGTTCTAACCTACGGTGTTTCCCGTAGTGCTTCACTGCTCGACCCCATCCACAATGCAGTTGGGGCAGAATGCGTGCATCCTGCAAAGCGGAGACCTCCCGCGCTAGAAACAGGCCCGCTGGGTCGGAGCGTTATCTGACCACCCTTTCGAGTGTTGAGCTCGCTCCGCTCAATCCACAGAGATTCCCTCGCACTCCACTGCAGAGGGCGCCGGGCAGGTTCATCTCCTTGACTGCCCGGCGATCTTTCACGCACCAACAACCCAATGAGTCTGGAGGACTCACCATGAATACTGGTCTACTCAATACCTTTGCCAGCATGGTTAAGGGCAACCTGATCATCGTCGATGCGATCAAGGCTGCGCTTTCCAAGTTCGAGGGCCAACCCCCTTCGGACGACCAGGTGCTGGTCGCCATCAGTGAAACGCTCTTCACTGTCGCCCTCAACAAGGATGCACGGCAAACGGTGTCGTGCTATCTGATTCAGCTCTATGCCAACCACCTGTTCATCAGCGATCCAACCAGCGAGTTCGGCACCTGCATGCGCCTCGCGCGCAGAGAGATCGACGAGCTGCTTAGCTTTACGGTCCTTGACCGCATTGCCAAGTACGTCTGGGGGCGCCGGGATCAGTTCCTCGATCTTTGGACTCGGTTTGCCGAGGACATGGAGGCATATCCACAGAGCACAACCCACATTCTGCAAAGAGTGGTTGTCGACACGGTGCAGCTTCTTGAGGCTGCCTGATGCCCAGCGACTTCAATGACTTCGGTGATTTCGAGGAGCTGCTCTTTGCTGACCCCGGTTCTCGCGGGGCCTGCAAGCTGATCATCGCTTACCACCCAGCTTTCCCGCTCGCTCTGGGCCGGATCGAATGTGCGTCCGGACTGCCCATCGATGTCCGGGTCAACGTCCTTGAATCGACGCCTTTGCTGCACACAGCCGAGCTGGTATTCACCGGCAAGACCACTGATCTTTGTGAGCTGCAGATGCGGCTTACACAGTGGGCTGCTCAGTTTCCGCATCTTCCACCCATGCCTGAGGAGGCGTTGTATGCAAGGGACAATCCGTCTGCCCCGTCCGGTCCTCCCGAGGGAGTTGACCAGTCCGGAGTCTGACCTTACCAAGCTGGTGACGTTCGCCGGCGACATGAGGCCAGGAGACCGGGACCGTGAGGTAGTCGTGGCCAAGACCAGGGACTTCCTGCGTCGTGCCTGCCACAGCTATCGCCCATCTTTCGGCAATCTCGAAGTGCTTTGCCGTTCTGGCGAGGACAGCCAAGGGAAGCCCTATCGGGGCGAGGCCTGTGCTCAATGCCAAGTTGGCCAGTTCTTTCGGAACCAGGTGTTTATGGGCACAATTGCCCCAACACCGCGAAGGCCACAAGCTCACCAATAACTGCTTCTGCTTTGGCTGAAGCTCAACCTCAATCCAACATCGCAAATGCCCAAAGGAGGGCAATCAAATGGCCAGTTCTTTCGTTAGCCGCCAGCGCACTTCGCAGCGCAATACGCCGCCCGTGGCGATCAAGCCGTTCGTCCGTGCCGCGCAGAACTTCGCACTTCAGACCAAGCAGAACCGTGAGATCACCGACGGTTCCGGCCAGTCCATGGGAACCGAGGTATACACCGAGATCAGGATGCAGGGCAACGTGCTCGCCATCCGTGACGAGGGGATCGAGGACGAGTTCGGTCGCCAGTATATCGGCGTCGTGATCCAGATCAATCCCGACAAGGATCGGTTCGTTCAGACCGCCGATCCGGAGCTGCACGCCCAGATTCTGAAGCTGAACAAGGGCGATCTGGTCTATGTGACCAGTGAGTGGCATCGCAACTCCAGCGGCCGTGGATTCCATGCCCGTGCCAAGACCATTACGGTCCTTGAGCCGGCGCCTGCGCCCGGTCCCGTCGCCGTCGAGGCGGCCACGGACGAGCTGGCAGCGGTAGCCTAACCTTCGGGCGGATTCAATTCCGCATCGAGGTTGGTGTTTTTGTATGCGAGAGGCCGGGACATCCCTAGAGTTCCGATCGAGTCTTGATACTTTCGACACACTTTGCCTGTTTTCTGGGGACGGATTTCCCGCTCTAGTATAGGCAAACATGTCCCAAGTGGTGAATTCACGATTTGGAAACTGGAAACATGAGGGAGATTACGTGCCGATAAACGGCAGCTTCCTGCCGGTTCAAGCCATTAGGGCCACACACCGGCAGGATGCTATCGATTCGCGCGAAATACATTCATCAAGGGAGCGAAGATGTCCCGTGCACCGCCTGCTTAGCGCACCCCAGAAGTCCTGAAGCAACACCATGTGTGATTCACGATGTTGAACACCACCTGTTCGGCCATAGCGTGCCGGTGTGTGGTGTAGGCAGCTTGCCGAAGGAGACAGATTATGCGCCTGTAGCCAAAGACTACTGCATGGACGGAACAGGCTGGTCGATGGGCCAGCCTGCCATGCCTTTGGTACTTTCCAGCAGCTCTGCATACTGGATTTGAAGTCACAACTTCAGGAGAATCGCGTGCCAGTATCCAGAACCAGAAAGCCCAAGAAGAACAGAAACAACCTCGCACCCAAGAGCAAGGAAGCCCAGCGCAAGATCCGTCGCTGGTCGTTTGTGGTCGAGGTCACCGTGGGTGATACCACGAAAACCTTCCAGCCACCGGCTCTGACCATCGGCAACCTGGGTTCGGCGCGCGCCGCTGCCGAGACCATTCGCGCCGACATTGCCTCGCTCGACCAGTTCAAGGACGCCAAGGTGGTTGTCAAGCCCAGGGCTGAAGAAACGGTCAGCCTCACCATCCTGAACCAGATCAACGGGCTCAACGAGCAGTCCAGACTGCTTACCTTCGCACTGAAGCGGGCCGTCACCGATGTGGTCAAGCTCGACACGGTCGGCTGTCCTTGCCACGAGATCGAGGACGAAGCTGCTCGTCAGGTCGAATTCGACCGCCATGTCACGGAACGTCTCGGCAAGTACGTGATGGAGGAACAGCAAGCCATGCGCCGTCAACAGATGATCGACGCTGGCATTGATCCCGACCAGGTGCTCAACAACCAGCTTCCTGCCGAGCAAGTTCCGGCTGAGTTCCAAGCAGCGCCAGCCGTCGAAGAATCTCCCGCCGAACAGGTCAACACAGATCCTTTCCCCGACGGGGAGTTCGGTAAAGAAGCAGCCTGATGGCCTAGTTCGCTCCGATCGGAGCGAACTAGGTGATTCCCCTGAGCCCCGGCTGCGGCCGGGGCTTTTATCGTGGGATCAGAACAGGAGCAGCATGTCCGCAATCACAGTCGATGAGGCTTCCACGCCCTGGTTGCAACGGGCGGGCCTCAAACTACGCTCCTGGCAGGGAACGGGAATGAGTACGTTCAATGCCTGGCGCCAACACCGCGATCAGGAGTCCCTGGAGAAGGCTCTGGCTCGAATCATTGAGACAGCCAATGGCCATCGCGCCAAGGGGCTGCCCAAAGGATCACCGGCGTACTTCGCCCTGCGCGACAAAGCAACGGCCAAGATCAATACGTTCTGCAAGAAGTGGAACGTCGATCCGACCGTCATCGAAGCGGAAGCGCCCGCTCTCAGGGAGATGTATGCCCTGACCATTCCAGACAAGCAGGCACCTGCAGGTATCAAGATGTTCGCTGCCTTTCTGGGAGGGATTCTGTCCCTCATCCTGATTGGTGCAGCGTCTGGTCTTGTCAATGTGGGCCATAACTGGGTGATGCATCTCTTTGCCCACGTCATTCATTAGGAGCTGAACGTGTTCGGATTTCATCGCGGACCCAAGTGCTCGTGCTCGGGAGACCATTGGAGTTGGCCAACCACTCGTGCCCATGAGAACTTCCATGGACAGGTGGTCACAACAACCACCTGCCTGAAGCACGGCACCGTGCGTCTCTACAACCTCAAGGAAATGCGGATCGCTACTTGGGCCGAGGAACGTCAGGTTCTGGCGGAGATCCAAGCGTATCTCAACCGGCGTCAACAGGAGGAATCTCATGCCGATATGGCTTGTGTGGCTCCTGCCGTCGTATGAAGCCGGATTCTGGTCTGCTCTCATCGCCGGCAAACTCCGTGATCGAGGCAAGACCCGAGAGCTCCTTGTCTACGGACGCCCCGCGCGGACGTGTCTGCCGCTCATCGATGAGCGGCTCCGCAAGGCTGCGGGAACACCAACGAAGTCGCAGGCGCTGGTGGCCCGATGGGTTACCGCCGGCCTGCGCTGGCTTGCTAACACCCGAGCAATGGAATACGCGATCCTGCTCGGCCTGAAGCGGGCCTGGCCCAAGGGCCAGACCATTTGCACGGAGGTAAAGCTGTGCCTTTAGGCTGCAAGATCGCATTGCTCCTGCTCTTCGTAGCCGTGTACGCCTTTTGCATGTACGCAGCCCACCACTGTGAGGAGGACACGGATGCTTCTGACTCCGTCTAATACCGGCAATGTCGCAGCCGGTGTAGGTGTCGGCATCTTCGCATGGGGCGCCTTCCTGAAGGCGGACAAGATTCCCTGGATTCAGAAGCTGCTGACCACCAAGCGCAAGGATGCGACGCTGAAGTGGATCGACAAGAACAAGGGCATCAGCCTGCTCGGGCTGGAGACCGTGAACTTCTCGATACATGGCGTAACCGAGGCCAATTCTGTTTTCTTCGCTCTCGGCAACACTCTTTTGAATGTTCTGATGTTGTGGATATATCTGCCTTTTCGGCAAATAAAGCTGAGCAAGACTCATTCACAGAATGTGCTCAGAGGTGTGGTTACCTAATGACCTATCCGACTAACAGAAAGTCTCGTCATCTCGTTTACAACTTCCTTGGACAGGAATGCGGTCAACTCGCTGTATTTGCCAAAGGCGAGAAGAACAATCGACATGAACAATTGTGGAGATGCCGTTGTTCATGTGGAAATGAAACAACAGCCTCAACTAGTCAGTTGGTCAACGGCCAAAAGAAGAGTTGTGGCTGTCTCGACAGTGCTGGTAATCCTGCTAAGCGTTGTCCTCATCCTGCAGCAAGTTTGGGACCAGGAATCGCGGCGCGTAACAAACTACTGGCTCAGTACAAACGTCAGGCCACGAAACGCGGACATGAATGGGCTTTGACAAACGAAGCGTGTCTTGCCCTCTTTGCAGGCAATTGCTTCTATTGTGGCGAACCTCCTCAGCAGAAGTTCACTACAGGAGTTCCAAACACATTTACAGGCGCTTTTGTTTACAACGGAATCGACCGTGTCGATAACCGATACGGTTACAGACCTGACAATGCAGTTTCTTGCTGCGGAGTCTGTAACCGTGTTAAAGGAAGTATGACAAAGGACGACTTCTTCGGTTGGCTGATGAAGGTTTACAACTACGGCTTTGTTCTCGAAGAAGCCGCACGTAAACGGGAGATAGTTGCATGACCAAGCTCTCAATCCTTGCAATCTTGTCGCTCCTGTTCATCGGAGTGACTCGCATCGCGCAATTCGTAATGGCTCTGTTCGTCATCGTGTTCTTCGGATTCACGACGTTCGAGCTTATCCGTACATTCAGACAGCCGGCGCGCAGACAGCAAGCCGCGTAGCACCCGTCCTGGAGGGACGCACCATGAAGCTGATCTTTGGATTCCTGTTGTTTGTTGCCACCGTTGCAGTCACAGGCGGGCTCTACCTGATCATCCGCAAGGAAGACGACAAGAAGTGCGATCTGCAGCGCCTGTACTCGCTACCCAGCCAGATCGCTCGGCGCGTTCAGTCGCTCGGCGACTATCTGTTCAACCTCTTCGGCTCCAAGCCAGAGGCCAACGACGAGCATCCGGGAGCCGAAGTTACTGCCGCGGCATAGCCACGGCCTGGAGTTGAAGTGAATCAGCCAGCCAAGAAGTTGGATCAGCACGCCGTTCAGTGGCAATCCAGCATGAACAACAGTCATGTTCGTGACTACCTGAAGCGCGCAAAGGATCTCGAGAACGACTACGATCGCGCAGCACGCCTGAAGCTGCTGCTCTGTCCTGTCTGCCACTACCTTGGATCAGGCATCGGCGGGGCCGCAATGACCACGCGGCCCTGTGCCATCTGCAACAAAGACGTGCTCTACGGCAGCACCTGCACCGATGTTCTCTGTGACAAGTGCGCGAAGCTGCACGACCTGTGCAAGCACTGCGGCGCCGACCGAGAGCTGCGTCGCAACAGGCGCAAGTTCGGATGGATACCACCAGCCGCTCCGCTGCCACCAACTGATAGCAGCGGCGAAACCGTACGCATGGTCATGGCTTCGCCCATGATCCTGCTGCCACGGAGGAACTGATGCGAGTAGTTCACTGTAAGCGAGAGCGATGTACCAAGTACATCGGCCGCGGCAGCATCTACGGTAATCCGTTTACCCACCTGCCTGTCGGCAACACCAAGGCATCCGTTCAGGTTGGATCGGTCGACGAAGCCGTTGATTCTACGAGGAGTGGCTGCGCGGCGATCCGAAGTGGGCCCATGTCGAGCCCAAGCGCCGGCTGCAGATCCTGCAAGCTCTATCCACAGACGGGACGTTCACATCCGACGACATTCTCGGCTGCTTCTGCCGGCCGGCACACCGCTGCCATGGTGACGTGCTCGACAAGCTCTGGCAGGAGATTCACTTCGACATTACAGACGGCCGCACGCTACGTGCCGTGCCCCGTCTGTCACAGCGTCGTCGGAATGGGCATCAGCACGCGCAACGGTTATCAGTTTGTTCGCTGCACATCCTGCGATCACGAAGGTCCAACGATTCAGTGCATTCAACCGTCCTCCGGTATAGACAAACTGACGTTCGATGCCTGGAACCTGCAGGATAACTTAGGTATTCGTTGAAGGCATTCGCGTTCCTTTACGCTCATCCTTGCACTCGGCGCAGCCGTGTGCCTGTGCATGGTCACTCTGCTCGTCTGAAACATCAAGTTTCCGAGTGGCTGCCATGCGTCCAGCGGAGGCTCTATGAGACCCTCGTCATGTTATGGGCCGCCGCGATTGCGATTGTCGGCAGTTGTCTGTTCTGGCGCAACCGAAGGCGCTACCGTCGGAAGGCACTCCTGTGGGTTGCCATGAAGTCCGCGGTTGAGCTGCTGATCCTGTTCCTGGTTGCAGCTCTCATGCCGGCGCTCCTGATCGTATGGCTTGTCGTCTGGGTAACCAGACCCATCCAGACGCCCTGGGTTCGCACCGTTGTCGGTGTGCTCAGCGGCGTTGTGTTCGGATCTTCTCCAGCTTCGCGCTGGAGGCGCTGATCTTCTTTGGCGTCTTTGCCATCGACCTGAAGACTGGCGCCCACGACGGCGGCTTCCGCATTGCTGGAAGCGTGCGCGTGAAGAAGAAGCCGATCGCCATCCAGCCTGCTTTACCTCAGGCCAAGGCCGCGTAGGTACTTCCCTCTATTCAGTCTGCAGTTCATCCCTCCTACTGTAGACACAGCTTGAGACACATCAACGAGCACATCATGCAGTGGCAATGATCCCAGCGCCACGCCTCAGTCCTTGAGGGTGCCAGGTGTTTGACTCGCTTAAACAAGACGCCCGTAAAACGGCAGATCCAGCACGACTGGGATCTACAGCGAGTTTGCCAGGATCGGGCCTTATTGAATGCCTGAATCTGTCCTGAGTATGCCGACTGCCAGAGAATTGCTGGACATCGAAGTGGGCGGCGTTGGAAGGCGCCGCCCGCTGAGAGAGCGAGGAGCTTTCGGCCATGAGAGTTGACATTCCCACAGCGAGGATAAAACCCTGCGGATCAACCTCAAACGGCACGGGGCCGCATCCAAGCATCTGCTGTGTCTGGTCGGCTGCATCGGGACAGGCATCACACTCACTTTGTTGTGCTGCTTACTTCCCGAATATGCCGTTGTTTGTGGCGTTGGTGCTGCTTATTGTCTTCACCTTCGTGTGTGTTTACGGGTACTCTATCGGGAAACCAGGGCAACCCATGAAGGTGGCCCGAAGCATTTAGGAGCTTTCATGTTCTGGCCGCAATCCTCTTCTTTGGATTTTTCACTGATTCAATCAAGATCAACATCGGCGGAACATAGCCGAAATGGAGACTTCATGAGCCAAGGCAAGGCATTTAGATGCCGTTCGTGAATCGATCCGCGACTGGATCACTCCAGACGTGGCCTAGAAGATCCACAGCGCGGCAAAGGAAGATCATCGCAATTTTATGTATCTGCTGCGCGACGCCCAGAACTCGGTTCGTCGTGTCCGTCTGGCATTGCCAACGGATGGGAGCGGGATTACGACTGCAAGCGATTCCCGGCGGCCGGGTGGGCCTGCGGGTCCATACGGACCGGCCGATCGCTACATCAAGTACGTCACCTTCGAGTCGATGGCAAGCTGATCGGCGGCGGAGTGGTCAATGTGCCCAGCGTCCTGGTCGGACAGGCCAGTCTGATGGGCCGGAAATCCAGAACGCTTCGTTCGCGGCAACTGAAGCAACGCCGCGGTTCCGTCCATTCACCGCCAGTGAGCTGGCCAAGCTGACCACCGAACTGGAGTATGGCGACAGCGGGATCATCGACAGCATGTTCGAGGAAAAGAACCTAGCCAATGTTCAGCGTCTTAAAGAAGGCGGTTGCCCTGCGGTTCGATGTCATGAAGGGGCATCAACTGTACCGGGTGCAAGTCGACAAGGATCAGCTGGGAGACGTCTATCTCAGCAGCTTCCCGGCGGGTTCGAACCCGCTCTACAAACAGCGGACTGGAGCATGACTGCCAGTGCTGCAAGAGCTTCGTCCGTGCAGTAGGCGGTATAGTTGCCATCATTGACGGACAGCTCCTGTGCCTTCTGGGATGTTCGTGTCGGCAACCCCGACGAGCCGGTGGTCGCAGACGCGCTGTCTGCTCTGGTCAGTCGTCTCCGATCGACAACAGTTCCCCCACACCCGAACGCACTGCAGGGACGGATGGGGGTCTCAAGCAACTTGAATGAAAGGAAGTTCTGGCCTGGGAGCAGCTTCATCACGCTTCCAACAACCTGCGTTGTCGGTGGTGATGCCATCGGTCCCAACAGCCGTTGGACTTCCGAAGTACCAAGCAGTGCGTTCGTGGCTTCAAGGAGATCACACTGGAATCGATCAACACTATTTTTTCAGCTGATCAGCCAGAACTCGTTGTACCGCGGTGAGGAGCACACTTTCGAACTGACCAGCTTCCGGAAGCTGAAGGGTGGAGTTCGCCAAGGTGCCGAGCGTGGAAGCGCAGATCTTGTTTGCCTGGCCCCATGCCAAGGCTGTTCCGGCTGCGGTATCAAGGATACGTGGCAACGTCATCGGATCGCTGCTCACAGACTTGTCCGAAGGCTGGCAACGGATGCAGCCGTAGCTTCGTACGAGTCGAAGGTACGCACCCACCAACTACAAACTGCTCGACTGCTCTGATCACCAAGGGAATGAAGATTTATAAAGGCGCGTACCACGATCGAGGAGCTGGGCTTCACCTCTGCTCTCGGGACTGCTGCGACGCCACCATCGAAGACATCACCATCAACAACATTCTCTTCGTGGACCGCAAGGCCAAGAAGGCCATGAATGTCTTCGACGGTCTGGCCAGCGCAGTTCCTGAGAAGGTACCCAACCTGGACAGGATCGAGACGTTGTCCATCGAGGACTTCCTCGCCAAGTCGTGCTGCCCAAGGCAGAGTCGTTGGAAGTGATGTTTGAGAACCGTCTCGTCGGCAACCTGCTCAGCTTGATCTCTCCCGTCGATCCGACGGCCAAGACCATGTTCAAATGGCTGAAGAATTTCTCCTGTTCTATGCAGGAGAGCTTGCCGATTCAGTCAGGAACGTGTCAAGCGTCGGCGGCGCCGGAGACGGCGACCTTCGCTGTTCGCTGTCCTGGTTTGAACTATTAACGATCTCGATCTGGCATCTCATCGAGCCTGGAGCATCTTCGGCACGAGAATCAATGGCGGAAGTAATTGCTTCAGCAACTGGTGGTCAAGAGCGGGTGGAAACCTGATGTGGACATGAATGTGGGATCTGGCGGTAGCCGAAGCGCGGTCGAGAACATCACATATCCCGATCGTAGGACTATGCGCGAGGGCCTTTACAGGCTATTCGTTTACAACTAGAACAAGCGGGTAGACCCTAGACGTTGGGTCTCCGAACGTGGTTTTTAATTCGATGGCGTCGTTCGCACGTTTGCTCATCCGAAGGCTGTTCCTGCCAACACTGCTGCGGTCGTAGCTGAATTCAATTACACACACAAGGGCGGATTGGAGATCATCAAGTCGCTTCCTTCATCGCAGGCGGCCAAGAATCTCTGGGGTATTCCAACCCAGACCTTCCACAAAAAGTCCGTTCTCATGCTCTTGCCCAACTACTGGGATGAGAAGACCGTCGGCAACAAGCATTACTTCTTCATGCTCGACGGCTGCCTCAATGATGGCAAGGCCCGCGGGTTCTTTCAGTCAGTTCCTGACCGACAGCCTCAACGTGCATCGTAAGGTGTTCGAGGTCGTTGGCTCGAAGATGAAGACCGAGGAGTCCCACCGCCTGGAACCAAGCGGCATCGGCTCCTCATCCACACAGCGGAACGATTCTGTGCCGTGTGAAGGGCAGCTTCACCCGTACCCTCAAGATCACCTTCTAACCAGTCCACCGGGAGAAAGAATCCATGTTCAAAGAAGCGCTAGCACGTTCTAACCTGTTGTTCCATACGTCCAAGGGCCTCGTCACCGTCGAGGACTTGTTCGATCTGCCGCTGACCGTTCGCAACGGAGGCGCCAGCCTCGACAACATCGCCAAGGGCATTGCTCGTCAGATCAGGGAAACCGAGACTGAGAGCTTCGTGCTGACCACTACCTAAGGCCCCCACGATCCTGCAGCTCAAGCTGGAGATCGTCAAGCACGTTATCGCCGTGAAGAAGACCGAAGCCGAAGAGGCCCAGCAGGCCGCGAAGAACAAGTGGCCGAGAAGAAAGACTCTCGGCCTCCTCGCCAGGAAACAGGACGAGGCGCTCGAAGGCGCATCCGAAGAGGATCTTGAAGAAGCTGCTCGAGGCCGACGTAACCCACCAGCCAGGGCCGTTAGACGACGGCTCTGAAGCTGAAGGAGCTTAAGAGATACCGCAGCTGGCAGAAGAGACCAATGTGGTCTCAGCTAAGGAATGGCCGAATCCCAATCACGAACGGGGCCTGCTGATCGACAAGACATTGCAGGCAAGCTGACTGAAAAAGAACACCACCGGCTGACCTATCTGAACCCTGTTGCCGATCGCTATCTCGAACAATGGTATCTGCCAAGAATTAAGGAGCTTAAGGAGCTGGAATATGCAGCTAGTTGAACTGCTTAACAAGGCCAACACGGCCTATCCCGACAACTATCTCTCCGAGTATTTCGACGACAAGACCGGAGATCCGGTAACTCCAATTGCCGGCGACACATTTGCGAAGTTCATCGTTGCGGAGCTGCGGGAAACCTTTGATCCAACAGCTACCGATGAGCAACAGCTCGAAGTAGCCCGTACCACATTGGACAGGGCAGCCAGCACCCTGGACGAAATTACGATCGCTCTCGGATCAGACTGAACCGTTGCGAACCTGCAGGGAGGAACATGTTCTTCTGGATGCAGTTCTTCGCCTTGATCTTGTTGGTCGTCCACGCGCCGCCCACTATGGATATTGGGCGCCGTACAACTAGACAACGGTGCCGCGCGATGCTGCATATCCCTACCAGCCGAGCGGAGTAAGGGCCGCGCTAGTCTCCAGGACTGGTCAGCGCCCACCGGCGGAGCTGTGGGTCACAATGCCGCCCCAACAAGGTAATGAGAGAAGTTCAGGACGGCGGGTCTGTAGACTGCGGACCCGCCTGTTCTGCTGGAGTTGTCATGGCAGCTAATCAGTTTCTTCGAGTTCAATACCGTGCCTGAATGCAAGGCATTTATGGAGGGTGTTCGCTACGTCAACGACAGCGCCGTCGTGATTCTGGGCATCTATTCGGTTCCCGGCAAAAGCAATCGGCGTGTGATTGACAGCAAGCTGTATGTTTGGCTGGCCGACACCGACAAGGGCATCAGGAATTCTGACAAGACTCCGCCGCGCTGGAAATCCCGCCAAGAGGTTGACGCCGATGCCTGACATGAAGACCGCGACCTGCACTCACTGCGGCAAACCAATTCAGTTCGTCGACGGCGAGTGGCATCACACCAAACCGGAACCCGGGCTGAGAAGCCAATTCTGCTCGGTGCCATCAACGTTGCTACTCCTCAACGCGGCACGATCACCAAGACCTAAATCAAAACCATTCCGACGCGGAGGGCGTATGGGCTTTATCAGAACGTTGGCCCGTGCCGCCATTCTTTGGGGCCAGGAGAACGCATTGGATGTGTTGAGTGCAGTTGTTCTCCCCTGCACCAACAGCGCAGTCACACGAATGCTGGGGCGTACGCCGAGCCGCTGGATCACGAGGAACCTTTGGAATGTTCGGACTGTTGATGGAGCAATTCTTGGTGGATTGGCTCCTGCTCAATCGGGCGCCAAGTATACGCTCCCGAAGGGCCTGCCGAAGGCCAGCTCGCGCGTTCTCGCCATCGAAAACGAACCGCACACAGTCGATGGATTCAACGGTGTCATCGCATCCGGCTACGGCAAGGGAACCAAAACACTCCTAGCCGACGAGACTGTGGCCGTGAAGATCGGGACCAAAATGTTCCTGTCCCGAATGAACTATCACTTCCATGAGGCCGACAAAGCCGGCCCTCATTTCGACCTGGTGGTTGCCGACGTGCCTCCTGGCACAACTCAGTGGGAACTGAACATTCCCCGCGGCGATTACAAAGGCCGGTACGCATTCATCACGACCGAGAAGGGTGTGATCGTGATTCCCATGAACGACGAAGGCCTGGCATTGGAGAAACCCTCCTATTCTTTGAGGCCCACGGAGTTCCTGGAACAAGTCGGGCGGGATAACACGAAGGCTGCTGTTGGCTTCGCCGAGCGCCGCGTCAAGGACGTCATTGTCCCCGCCCTACCTCCCCAGCAGTGGATCGTCGAGCACAAGCTCGACGGTTCACTTGCCAACTTCACCATCGGCAAGGGCCGGGCTGTGTTCCATTCGCACCGGCCAACAGGCGAGACCTATTACGACCGGATTCCTCATCTCGAGGATCTGCACAACCACTCCCGGTTCTTCACATCTCGCAAGCTGATGCCCTATCCCGATCTGGATGGAACCGTCGGCAAGGTCGAACTCTACCATCCCGATGGCGTCGGCCGAGTGGCCGGCATCTTGAACGCGCTTCCTGAGCGCGCTCAGGAGATTCAGCAGCTCCGTGGTCCGGCGACCGCTCACTGCTGGGACCTGGTCAAGTACAAGGGCAAGGACGTAAGTGGTTTGCCCTATGTCCAGCGCCGGTACCTGGCTGAGAAGGTCATAGATGAGATCAGGTTCTTCAACAGCAACTGGAACATGGTCCGCGCCTGCAAACCTGGGGAGGATCCAATTGCTTTCTACAACGAGATTGTTTCTCTTCCGCTACCTTTTGGCGAAGGTGTTGTCGTCAAAGCAGCCGGAGATCCCGCTGGCGGAACGTGGTTCAAGGTCAAACAGGTTGACTTCGCTGACCTGGAACTGGTTGAAGTGCTGCCGGGTACGGGCAAGTACAGCGATTCGGTCGGGCGACTGGTTGTTCGGAATCCGGAAAACGGAGCACTCGGAGAGGTCGGCTCATTCGCAATCACGGATGAGAGGCGTGAATGGATCTGGACTCACCGAGAGAACGTGGTCGGAGCCGTCGTCAAGATTCGAGTGCAAGAGATAACCGACCGCGGAGCACCGCGTGCCGGTGTCTTCATGGATTTCCATGAAGGCAAAGGCCCAACCGAAGCTGGCTTGCTGATGTACAGCGAAAGCCTGGCCGGCGGCGACCAAGAACAAATGATGCGGACCAAGTACGCGTTGATCGCGGCCGCAGGATGGAAGAGGTAACTCACGGTGCATCACACACGGAATGCTATCGGAGGGCGCTATGGGTTCCTTCGTCTTTATAGTGCTGGTCCTGGGTTTTATCTGGATCGTGCGAGGTCTGGCTAAGGCAGAACAACGCCGTCAAATGGCCCGGCAGGCCGGCTTCACAGAGGAAGAGATCAATCGGATCGACCGGAAGAATCTGGCGATCCAGACATTCCTTGCCGGGTTGATTGTTGGCCCGGCGACATTCATCGGAATGATCTTTCTGACGTGCTTGTTGGTCTGGGTTCTCTTACCAGTAGGTCTGCTAGCCACGCTGGTCCTTTGGTCCTTGTACCTGAAGTGGTTACGCTCATTTTACCGGGGGAACTGATATGTCCGCATCGCACGCCACGATCGCTGCTGGGTACATCAGCATGGCAGAGCAGGAACTCGAGCAGGATCTGGCCTCGACAATGAAAACGGTCCTGGACCGAGAACCCAACATCGCACATCGCGCGCTGGTCTTCGTTCTTCAGGACGAGTGCTTAGTGACTTTTGAGAAAGCAGACTCTTACATCAAATCGCACCGGGAGGTGTAGCCGTGTTCATTGAAGGAGATTCAGTCGTTGGCATTGACGCCAAAGAACTGTTTGACTTCTTCGATGACCTGCTTGACGTAGATCCAGACCTGAGCGATGCCGATCTGGTGGAAGAAGTCAGCGACGAGTACGACCTCGACTACGAGGACGCATTGGAAGCTGTTGCCCAATACAACGTCCACATCGAGGAAGAGTCGGACTTCGATGACGAGGAAGACGACGAGGAAGAGGATTTCTGATGGAGATCTTTGTCTTTGGATCGAATCTCGCCGGCCGGCACGGCGCCGGCGCTGCTCTTGACGCCAAGAAACGCTGGGGCGCGATCTACGGCCGCGGCGAGGGACTGCAAGGGCAGTCCTATGCTCTTCCAACCAAGGATGCAACTCCCTGGCCGGATCGACCCAAGACATTGTCCCTGGAGATAATCCGGGAGAAGATTGTCGACTTCCTCGAATTCGCCCAGCTTCGATCAGACCTGACCTTCCGCATGACCCGTATAGGCTGCGGGCTGGCAGGCTTCAAGGACCACGAGATCGCTCCCATGTTCCGGGGGGCGCCACAGAACATCATCTTTCCAACGGAATGGCTGCCTTACCTCGACCGACGCAAAGCAGCCTGAGAAGGAGTTCCGCTTGTCTCTTGCACAGCCAGTTGTCGCCATCATCGGAACCCGGAACCCTGACCACCAGCAGGAACGGAAGGCGCGCTTTCTTTCCTATGAGTTGAGCCACAGCCACAACTGCACGATCAGCACGGGCGCTGCCTACGGCATCGACGAGGCCGCCATGAAAGGCGCTCTTGCCGAGAAGCTGAACGTATATCTGCCCTGGTCCTCCTACAATCGGGAGATCATTCCTGACCGCGCGAAGATTGTTGTGGCTTCCGAAAGGCTGCACCCTCACTGGTATGCCTCTGTCACCCAGTACCATCCGGCGGCAAGCCGCCTCAAACCCGGGGTACGCTCACTGCACGCCAGAAACTACGGCATCCTCGAACATGCCGACTTGGTGATTGCCTTTCCCAATGAAGATGGTGGCGGCGGAACAGGACAGGCGATTCGCATCGCCGAGGCTCTGAACATTCCGGTAATGCAGTTCAACAAAGGGGCTGAGGCAGTCCTGATGAATCAGACCCTGCTCACGGCCATAAACCATCTTGGCCTTATTTCCGGCGCCGGCTTAGTCCGTGTCACCGAAAGCGAGAACGTCGATGTCTATGTTTGAAATCGTCCCACCGGAGCCGGTTGTCGTTTCCGACAAGCTGGCTGAGAAGATCCTGCAGTTCATCGGATCCTTTATGCACGCCGACTGTTCTTCCATGGCTGAGGCGTTGTTCGCAGCAGTTCCTGAGTTGAAACTGGTCGACAACGCGCTCACCACGATGGAAACGGTCTACAACGACTGCCTGCTGACCCAACAGGGAATCAGCGACCTCGACGGAAAGAACCTGGCCGCAACCATGGACAACATCCAGGAGAGCTTCCAGGCACTCACTGGCCACGAGTGCCGGCCGTGTGACTTCAACATGGACCCCGGCGCCGGCAGAGAGCCGGAAGACGGCGAGGATGAAGACGAAGACGCCCAACGGTCCACCGGAGAAGACGGCAATCAGGTCGCACATCCCGCTGAGGACTAAGCGTTTCACCCTATATTGCAACATCTGATCGGCCTGCATGATGAATGCAGGCCGATTTGCTTCGAGCCGAACAGATCAATCGAGGAGCTTTATGCCAACGAAGAAAGCAACAACAGCTGCAACGAAGGATGTATCAAAGACGATAAGCATTCCTCCGTTATCCATCTCCATCATGAAGCTGACTCTGATTGGAGATTCGCCTCTGATCACGCACCAGTGGTCAGCAAAAGCCAAGAAGATGATGCTCGACAAGCAGATGAAGAAAGCCACCGGCGCCAGAGAAGCAAAGAACCCCGAACAGGATTACAAGGACTCGCTCTACGTGCATCCTGACGGTGGTTACGGTTTTCCGGCGATCGCTTTTAAGGCCGCAGCTGTCGATGCTGCTACCTTCGTCGATGGCATTACGAAGGTTGAGATGCGTGGAGCATTTCACATCAATGACGAGCTGGTCAAAATCGAAGGATCACCAGCTCCTCGTGAAGACGTCGTGCGTGTCGGAATGGGTACTGCTGACCTCCGTTATCGCGCCGAGTTCAAGAAGTGGAAGACAACTCTGACCATTCGTTATAACTCCCGCGCGATCTCGGCAGAGCAGATCACAAACATGTTCCAGAATGCCGGATTTGCTATCGGTATTGGCGAATGGCGTCCACAAAAGGATGGTCGGAACGGTATGTTCCACGTCCAGTAGTTTGAACGATCCCTCGTGGCAGGCAGGTCTAGTCCTCGCATGGCGTGGTCTGGCGCAGTATGGTTCGGCTTGGCAGGCGAAGCAGGTCTAGTCCGGGTATGACACAGCGTGGTTCGGCAGGGCAGGCATGGCACGGCATAGCGAGTTGTGGCTAGGTCAGGTCAGGTGGGGCAGGGTACGGCAGGCGAGTCCAGGCAACGCACGAAGCGGTCAGTCCCGGCAAGGCAGGCAAGGCGCGGTAAGGCATGGCGAGGGCTGCATGGTGCGGCCTGATATGGCAAGGCAGGCAAGGTTGGGTGTGGTCTGGCCCGGCAAGTTGGTCGGGACATGGCAGGCGAGGCGATGCTGGGCGCGTAGAGGCCGGGCGAGGAAAGGCGCGGAGAGGCAGGCGAGGCTTGTTCTGGCACGTCCTGGTTCCGCAAGGCATGGTCTGGCTGGATAAAGCCAGACCATGCTTTCAAGGAGAATTCAATTGGTCTATCAGTGGAAATCAGGAGCCCGGATCAAGATCTCGGCTCAAGTTGCAGGCGAACGCATTGATGCTCTTCGCACGAGGCTCGGACACGGAGTCACTCATAAAGAGGTTCTGGATGATGCACAAGATCCTAAGAGTCCTCTACACAGTGCTTTTGAGTGGGATGATTCTGTGGCAGCCGAACGGTTCCGTCTTACCCAAGCCAGTCATCTGCTGAATTGTCTGATTTGTGTTCGAATCAAGGTCCAACACCCCAACGAAGATCGGCCTCGGATCATTACCAAGGTCCGTGCATTTCATTCAGTAGTTCAGAACAACGAGCGCGCCTACGAAACGACGGCGCGTGTCTTCAAAAGCTCCGAATTGAGAGAACAACTTCTTCAGAGTGCCGCAGCAGATCTGCATCGGTTCCGACAGAAATACAAGCAATTGAAGGAGCTAAGCGAAGTCTTTGCTGCTGTTCAGGCATTTCGGAAGGTGCTTCATATGCCGAAGAAGACTACCCGAGTTCGCAAAACAGCAGCCAAGGCTGCTTAGAAAGATTTCTCATGCACATAGTTGAACCCTACGCCAAGATCATTCGTTACATGAGCGTGCCCGGCGACGGCGCTGATGACTATGGCGAAGAAGCAGTTCGCTTCATCGAAGAGACCGGCCGCAAGTGCTATCGTTCCGAGGGAACGAGCACCCGTGAATCCTACAAGCACTTCGTGGGCCAGCACGCCTTAGCCTCACGGCACACTTCCATGCTGCGCTTCAGCTGCGTTGTCGTCGATTTCATGATCGACCGCGGTGTAGCCCAGGAAATTACTCGCCACGGCAAGACCCTGGACTTTCAGCATGAGAGCCAGCGGTACTGCAACTACAGCAAGGGCAAGTTCGGCAACAGCGTTGGATTCGTTATGCCGCGCGGCATGACTGACGATCAGGAAGGTCTGTGGCGCACGGCCATGGAAGAGGCAGAGATCAACTACTTCAAACTGCTCAGCAGCGGCTTGAAACCGCAGCTGGCCGCCGATGCCCTTCCGCGTGCAACGGCGAGCTTGCTGAGTTCGGTCGGCAACTTCCAATCCTGGCGCCATTTCCTGCTCACCCGAACCACCGCGCAATGCCATCCCAAGATGCTGGACGTGACTTCCAACGACACGCTGGACGGCACGGTCATTCTCAAGAACAGTCTGCTGGATCAGTTCCAGCGGACCTTTCCGGTTCTCTTCGACGACATTGAACATGGCGGCGATCACATCGAGAACATGAAGAAGGCACGCTGATGCGCGACTATCCTGTTGATCCCCGCGACGGCGAGAGCGAGGACGAAGACGCCCACCAGTCAGCGGGAGAAGACGGCAATCAAGTCGCACATCCTGCCGAAGACTGAAACGGCTAGGTGTTTCACCCTATAGACAGGTTCGTCCTGTTGGCCGGGAAGGCCCACGCCATCCGCGCGCGATCCTCCTTGAGGAAGGCGAGAGCGAGGGCTGCAGTGCGCAGGACCGGGTGAACTGTTCTGAACTCAAAGTCAGGAGAAACGCGGTGTCAGAGAGGACTTCGCTCACGATGATTATGCCGACGTCGGACAAGGGCTGGTGTGACGACGTAACCAACTACCCCGGTGCGGTTCTGGTGTTCTTCGCCGCCGCCTGGTGCGGTCCATGCAAGCAACTGAAGGCTGTGGTTGAGACTGTTGCCGAAAAGCACTCCAACCTAAAGGTTGTCGAGTACGACGTGGATGCAGAACAAGGCCAGACCATTGCTTATGGTGTCAGGGGTATTCCTACCCTGATCCTGTTCAAGAGCGGCAGCCGTGCCGAGACGGTCACGGGCTATCAGTCTGTGGCGTCGGTAGAGCGGATGCTCGCCAGACATCTGGACAAGGCGGCTTAGTCGGCACTTATTAGAAGGCTGCAAAAAAGCATATTCAATATTCAGAGCCCGCAGCGTGCCCGGCTGGGCCGCTACCGGCCATAGAATGCCATTATTTGCCCCATTTCAAAGCTATTTCTCAGGTACCCCTTCCTAAACTCCCCTCCATCGTTCAGATTGGTTTCGCCTGGCTGCCGCGTCTATCCGACCGGCAGCGGCAAAGCCTCCATCCGTCGCAGCATGCTTCAAGACAAGTGTCGCGTGAGATGGATCTCCGCCAACAATCTCGGTCATCCAGCTGTCCCAAACAGGAAACGCAATTCGAGGGCAATGAACATGTGCGTATGTCAAAAGTGCTCGTCGAAACGAATGCGACGGGCTGTTTGCACTGATTGTTACGAACAGATGATGACACGATTAGGAACCGAAATCCGCAGGCTCCAAGGAGAAATCCTGGAGTTGCGGGTATCAGCAAACCTTCTGCGTGTAATTGGCCAATCTGCTGTTCGTAGATTCAGGCAATCAAATGCCGATCGAAGCTTTGGTAGTTCAACCGATCTTGTCACACTGACAACAGATCAAAAGCCATAAGGGTTTCCCCGGATGGCACAGATTGTTCTTGGCCAGTAAAACCAAGGAGTGGTCCTGGTGCCACAAAACACATCAGGTGGTGGAGGACGCCACGAGTTCAACCGTGATGCCCCAAAAGATGCCTACGACGCAGTGCCAGTGTCGCCATGCTGTACGGCTTCACCTAACACTCGGATCGGGCATTAAGACCGGTGGGAGCGAGTCCGGCACAACAAAACGCTCATGACTGGACCACACAGGATGGATCCCGTCAGTCTCCATCCTGAACACGGCGAAAGAGGCAGGAACAACAGTCCTGTGTGGCTCAATCATCAACCAACCGAAAGAGGAATCCGAATGGCAAAGAAAGCCAAGAGTTTTGAGCAGTACCTGGTGGAATACATCGCAACCGCAACCGTCGAGCAGACCCAGACCGCGCTGAACTTCTTCACCGCGATCGCCAACCAGAAGATCGCCGCCAGCGCGCCTGCGGCCGCTGCAAAGCCCGCCAAGACCACGAAGCCTGCCAAGCCCGCCGCCGTGGCGCCGGCCACCACCAGCTCCGTCACGCTGTCCGCAGCGGCCTAGCCAGTTCTGCAACCGGAAGGTCGGCTTAGCAGCAGCCCGGTTGCATGTCGAAGCAGAGGTGGGAGGGACACCCCTACCAGCCGTGGACCGGCAACAAGGACTGGTAGAGTCCGGGCCGCATGGAGCTAATCGGTAAATCACAGTGTCCTTGACGATTGTGGGTGGCCAATAGCGCAACCCTCTTAGAGAGCCGGGCCCGGGCTGGTCTAACAAGCCTTCTGGACTCGGCTCTTGAAATGGGGCGATGGCGAAATTGGTAGACGCACCGGACCACGAATCCGGCGCAACAGTGCTCCACCCTGCAGGATGAGCACAGCCGGGCTGCATGACCGGCGTTGCGTGGAGGTTCAAGTCCTCCTTGCCCCACCTGACTAAGACTGGGCGGCCACCTGGCGGTGGGCTCCTCGTTGGAAGGCGAGGATGGACGGGTCAATACCGGACGCCCGGCCCCTGAATCGAGGAACAATGCAGGACGAGTATGTGTTGAAGAACGGTATCAACTATCGAGCTGATGGGTATGCGTTCTGCGATCGCTGCGGTTGCAATCAGATTGTCAACGACCGCTGCCTCGAATGCGATGTGACGCCGACTGAAGCGGATCAGAAATTGGCCGAGGAGATCAGAAGCCGTTGCTATCGGACAAGCACTGGGAGAATTCCAGGCTGTTACGACGGCCGTCCGGAGAGCTTTGATACAGAACGGGCTGCTCGTATTCTCGCAGCGATGAGAGAGCCGGGAAGCGAATTTGTTCCGGTGCAGCCGGAGCCACAAGCGGGCGTGAATACGGGTTGTGAATCCCGTCCTGGTGCGTAAGCTCAGGTCGTCCAAGATCAAGGACAACGCCACCCCTCCCGCCGGGTTAGCCCGGTGAACCCTTTCCCGGCGGGAGATTTGAACCAGAAAGTGAGTAGCAAATGCAACTTGGAAGCGCATTCATTTGCGATCGTCGTGTGAAGATCTTCGGGTTTATCCCAACCCCGTGGGTGTGTGGCGGCATCATGACGCCCGTCACGCCCGAGCGCACCAAGCTGCGCTGCACTGACTGTGGACATGAGAAGACTTTCCCACGTGCCCTCAGCCAGGTGAAACGGCTTTGCCGCGGCCTGGGCTTTGCTGTGGCAGTGGCCATGGTCACCCTGATCTTTGCACCTACTGTTCATTCAGCTCCTCCACAACAGCCCTTCGCTTCTTGCCATCAGTTCGTTCCTTACGGAACACCGCTTTCCGGCAAGGGCGAGCTGCTGCCGATCGACAGCACACATGCCTACGTTTGCCGGCGCGCATACCTGGTCTACAACGATGAGGCAGCCAAGCTTCCGGAGTGGGTGTCATACACCCTGACGCCGGAGCACGCCATCGGTTGTGCCGCGCGCAGCAATGCCTTTGCGGCCGACGACACCCTTCCTGAAGGCGGCCGTGCCAAGCCTGCTGACTATGTAGGCAGTGGCATGGACATGGGCCATATCGCCCCGGACGGCGACATGCGCTGGGATCTGGATGTGGAACGAGAGAGCTTCATGCTCTCCAATATGACACCCCAACTCCCGGGTCTGAACCGAGGGTTGTGGAAGCTGCTCGAGACGGCGGTACGCGCCGGGGCCTATGAAACCGGACATCCCTTTCTCATTTATGCCGGCCCCATTTATGACGTTGCGACCGACAAGAAGATTGGTGTTGATCAGGTGGACGTTCCCGCAGCTTTCTACAAGATGGTCGTCGACATGACGACTGGCCAGTATGTCGCCTTCCTGTTTCCGCAGGCCGGCGATCTGGGCAACGATCTGGAGAGCGTTCACACGATGCTGACCAACGTCGAGGCGAAGGCTGGGATCACTTTCCCGCTGCCGCCGAATGCCGTTGAGTCGAAGATCTGGACGTACGACTTCAAGAAGCTGACTGTCGATACGAAGGCCAAATGCCACAAGTCGGAGTAGTCAGTTCTCATTGGTTGAACTTCTGCAGGGGCGGGCGCAGTCGGTGGGATGCGCCTTTCTGGATCAAGGTATGGGCAGTGTTGAAAGCACGGTCCATCTCAAAGGACAACGACAAGGCCGTCAAAGAAGTGGTTGAAGAGATCGAGGCGCGCAAGGAGTTTCCTGGCGGCTCGATGCTCCGGCCCTTACCAACACATGTGGAATGCCCAGCGTGTCTCAGCTGGGATGTGGACTCGGTTGAAGTAACCACACGTCGTACAACCGCTGGAGTTCGCACCACCACAACGTCAGAACAGTACGACTGCCTGCATTGTCATCATCAGTGGGGTTTGAACTTCAGGAAACCGTGAGGAACCATGCCAGACAACTGTGATTTCTGCAGCCAGCACTTAGCCACACGACATTATGACGCGGGCAAGGACATTGTGGTCCGCATGTTTGTGGAGTCCGGGCCGGAAGTTGGTCCTGCTCACAACTACACCCGTGTTTGGGCTGCCTGCGAGCGGTGCTCGGAGTTCATCGACCGCGGCGACATCGCCGGTCTCAAGGCGCTGGTGTTCAGCCTGTGGAATGAGAGTCCGGAGTTTGTGGCTCTGATGGCCGATCCGGATGGACGGGCCTTAGCCAAACAAATGCTGGATACGGTCTACGACACCCTCGCCACTGTAACGATGGCGCGAGTGAAGTGACTTTGGTATCCCATCCTGCTCGATGAAGCCGGCTTGCGCGAAGGCCGCACGCCGCTTCCTGATGATGGCTGATGACCTGCACGAAGCTCTGGAACACTAAGGGAGAGTCCAATGGCGAAGTTTGAAATCGAAGTGCCGGAGCTTCACTGGGCCACCAAGGAAGTGGAAGCCGAGACCATCGAAGAGGCTTTCAAGAAAGCCCTCGAAGGTGACGAGGACGCGGAAACAGCTTGTGAATACAGCCGGACCTTTGAGCCCAGCGAAGTTCACTGGGAAGGCCGGCAGTTACCGAAGACCTGAAGGCCGAACCCGCAACGCACATCTGGAACGGCACCGAGGTTAAACCTCGGTAGCCCCAAGCTGCGGAAAGAGACCTGCGTACCGGTCGCGCCAACGGCCTGGTCTCACCGCCCGTGCCCTGTGTTTCTGACGGGAGCGTTTGGCGATGCTCCTATCGGGGCACAGGGACGGAAAGAGGTTGAACGATGATCGATTCCTTCATGGGCGAATATCGCTGGCTGTCCAATTTCCATGAGGCGCCGATGTTGTATGCCGGCCGGGAATACAGGAACAGCGAGAGCGCCTATCAGGCCGCCAAGTTCAAGAGTCCTGCGAACGACCCCATTCGGGAACAGTTCGAGACGACAAGCGGCAAAGAGGCCAAACAACTGGTCAAGCGATACCAGCCGGCCCTCGTCCGCGTGGATTGGAAGCAAGTCAACCTCGGCATCATGTCCGAGATCATTCATGCCAAGTTCACCCAGAACAAAGACCTGCGAATCCTGCTGGTCAACACCTATCCCCAGACGCTGGTCGAGGGGAACACTTGGCACGACTACTTCTGGGGTGTCTGTGATGGCCGCGGCGAGAACTGGCTCGGCCGAATTCTGATGGCCGAGCGCGTCTACTGGCTTGATCTGATGGCCAACAAGTATCCGCCGGCGTAGCTCAGTTGGTAGAGCAGTCGACTTGTAATCGACAGGTCATCGGTTCGAGTCCGATCACCGGCTCCAAGGACGAAATGTCAAAGATGAGGCGGAGTCTTCGCTAGTTGCCGGCAGACATCGGCAACGCATTCTTGATTCTCCTGGCATAGCTGCCAGATTAGGAAAGGAACACATGGCGAACTGGTACGGTACTGCCCGCAGCAACTACTTTGCGGTAAAGGATGAGGCTGCTTTCCGCGCGTGGGCAGCCAAGCGCGGTCTGGAGGTTTGGGAAGAAATGGAAGAGAAACCGGCCGACGGCAAAGATCCCAGAAAGCTGTTTGGAGTTGCGCCGGATGACGCTGTCAACGACAGCGGCGGTTGGCCGACGGTCGATTTCGGTGCAGACGAGGACAATGATGAAGTCGATCTTGTAGCCGAGCTGGCAGAACTGATTCAGGACGATCAGATCGTTGTCTTTGAGCAAATAGGCAGTGAAAAGCTGCGCTACATCAACGGGCATGCAACGGCCTTCAACAGCGCCGGCGAACGCATCGATCTCGATCTGGACGACATCTACGACAAGGCCAAACGCCGGTTCAATGTCACGGCAATCACACTCGCACAATACTGAGGAATCATGGCAACTGACGCACTGAGAGCTGAGAAATGCGGATGTCTGTTTGAAAGCAAGAAGGCCCACTCAGGCGTTGCCTACAGCACGGCGCCCGGCTGCCGCTGAAGGCAGCGGCGTCGTTCTGGTGAACCCGAAATACGTCCGCAATGTTGGTGGTGTCCTGCGCACCTGTTCCTGCACGGGAATCGACAACCTGCTGTGGACAGGAAAGCGGGTCAATCCTCACGACTATGACCGGCTGCCGCGGGAAGAACGCATGCGCGGATATGCCGATGTCCAATGGGGAACCAGCGATAAGCCTCTCGACCTGTTCGAACCGGGGATTACACCAGTAGCGATCGAGGTCGTAGAGAACGCAGAACCATTGAACGACTTCATCCATCCCGACCGGGGAGTTTACCTCTTCGGACCCGAGGATGGTTCCATTCCACAGGTCTACCGCGCGCTCTGCCATCGGTTCATCAAGATCCCGGCCTACCACTGCTTCAATCTGAGTGTGGCTGTCGGAATCGTCATGACCCACAGGCTGTGCCAACGAATCACGATGGGCATACAAGACCCGGTGACGGTCGGCCAGGCAGAGCTGCGCGGTTACGAGCATCACGATACCGACGTTATCGAACAGATTGGCTGGGACCCCCAGTAGGAGCACACAATGCTGGATGAAGCGAAAGACCTGATCAAGGCCATCAAGAAGTTCGATGTGGCCAAGGAAGGCGACTCTGGCGACGCGGAGTACGACGCCGCAGTCGAGATGGAAGACGCATCGAAAGCCTTCCTGCGCGCGGCGAGCGCCCGGAACATCGAGCTGGCAGAACTGATTGACCAAGAACTCCCAGAGTAGATGTGGGAGATGATGGGCGGTTTCACTGGATAGCCCGCCGGCCTTGGCGCCGGTTCCCTGGATCAACCACGAGTCCGAACCGTAGTAGCACGGCCTGCGGCGTTGTTGAACTGGGGATTGCAGGTTCAAATCCTGCCATCTCCCCCAAGACCTAAGCAGTTTCCCTTATCCCAATTTGCAAGCTCACAGTTCAGTCTGGTTGTAGCCAGTCAAGGAGACCCATGCTTCGTCCCACCAAATACAAGAGCCCTGCCTACGTGCTGTGCAAGCACGTTTGGAACAGGAATCAGGAGGCCACACCCGGACATGCGTGGCAACGCCTAAACCACTCCATGCACTCAGCAGTCATGCTTGCGATCACCAGCGGCATGAGATTTATGAAGTGCGACTTTAAGAAACTCATGGAGGACTTTCGGGGCGGTTATTGGTTTGGCTGCGAACACGAGCGGTTTTACAGCGCCGCGGTGGACGTTCGCAACATCTCCGCCTGCCAAGCCTACGAGGAATGGATCGGTCGGAAGCCCTTCATCTTCGAGGGTGAGCGCATGTTTGTCGGCCGCCAGTTCATCTGGGACGGACATCGAGTGACCTGCACCAGTATCACGCCAGACCACTTCATCGCCGTAGAACCGCGGGGAGCAACAGAGGATCATGTGTGGGTCGATAAAGTGGAGCGATTCACTCGATATGACCGCACACCGAAACGGCGATTCAAGATCACCCGCCCGATGGTGAAGGCTCTCAAAAGCACATTAAGGGCCGCAAAGTGCTCTCAAAAGCAGACGGAACAGGTCGCGGCCTAATGGCTAAAGCACTCGGCGCAGAGATCATGGAGTTCTACGACCATCATTGGCCGGAGGGCTACTACCACGACGACAGCCAAATCGAATTCCACGATCAGAACCCGCCGCCGGAAGCAACGGACGACATTTGGATCCTTGAGCCGGAGACAAAGTACGATCTCGAGCAGTGTGGCGTTCTGATAAGCGAAAAGGACGGCGAAGCGATTGATTTCGCGCTGGCCTTCAATCGGTGGAAGAGAACCCGGGATGTTGCGATTCTGGCTGTTCACGTGCCCAAGGCCCGTGAACAAGAGATTCGTGACTACCTGAAGCTGCAAGGCTGTAAGGTCCAATGAACCCGAAACTCTTGCCAACCGTAATGGTGGCGCTCTCCCTGAGTTCGTCCATCGGCTATCTGCTGGTGAAGGACTACCGGCATGCCATTTACTGGTTCGCGTCGGCCATCCTGATCGCATCAGTCACCTACTGACCCAACTGGAGAGAAAGATGATCCAACCGATTGAATCGGCCGAGCACGCCTTGCATGAAGCGGATGCTTTACCGAGCATGTGGCACATCGAGACGCACCTGATCCTGCGCGTGTTGATCTACTGCGCGTTCATGCTGGAGAAGATCTACGCCAAGGTGGAACCGCTGCGGTAGCTTTGGTAGCCGGCGAGATCCTGCTGTACTGAACACTGGAGAAATCATGGGCAAGCAAGTCGTATTCACCGACCTTGAATGGGAGTTCTTTCAGCAGCAGACTCATCAGGGTCTTCTCAACCTGGCCATGGACGCCTACGCACCAGGACTGCCCACCTCGGCGCTCCCGCCTTCGCGGGAGGAGCTGGTGGAAGACAACCTGGCTGAGAACTGCCTAGCGCGCTTGGCCGCGGCGATAACAGTCCCCGACCCCGGGCCGCCAGTGGCCTCCCCTGGCGCTCCACAGGCGATGGGGCCTGAGACTGTAGCTACAGTGGCGCCGACTGAAGAAGCTGCTCCACAGTTCTATTGAGTTCAAGTTTGGGTGCGGATGGGTAGCGGGCGACGGGTTGATATTCCCGCCGGCGAAGTCACCAGAGCAGGAGCCGCAAGGCGTCGACTGCAATGACTTCGTGGCTGACCAGTTGAACGGGTGACCATGTCCAGAGGCGAAAGCCAGAGTGTACAAGGTCAGTTTCAACACAGCGGACGAGGCTTTGGCTGCACCCAAAGCAAATTGGGCACGGGAGAAAGAACCACGCGGGGACGCACACCGCGATAACAACGTAGACACTGTGCCCAAGCACAACGATCGGGTGACACGCGGCAGCGGGGAGATCACATCAAGCCAGCGAGTAACCGGAACATCCTGCCTCTTTTCCGAGGCGAGGACTAGACCGATCCTGTGCATTCACTTTGAAAGGGACTAGATGCCAACTGAGGCAGATCGAATCTATGCAGCCGGTTTGTTTGATGGAGAAGGGACCGTGGGTCTATCAAACTACGTGCGTTTCCGTTACCCAACAGTGTCCTTGGCAAGCACAACCAGAGGTTTGATTGATTTCATGAAGGATACATTTGGCGGAACGATCTGCTCGAAGCGGAAATACAAGAAGAAGCACAGCCCTTCCTGGCATTGGCATCTTGATTGGCAGCGAGCCATTGTGTTCCTCACTGAGATTGTTCCGTACATGAAGGAGCCTGAGAAGGTGAGACGTGCAAACCTTCTGATTCATGGATATACGGCCGTTACACCACGAAATGGACGGTATACGCCTGAGCAGGTCATAGCAAAACGTGACTTTGAGCGCCGCTTCTTCCGCCCAGGCTGTTCGATTACCGCATAGAGCTTCCCTGGCAACAGGGAGAGTGAAGCTTGTGAAACTACTGCAGTCGAAGACGTTTTCGGACCTCGGTTCAACTCCGAGCGGGTCCACCAAAAACCCTAGACGGGCCCGTCACGGTTTCGACGGAAACAGTTGACGATGCGCAGACAAGCCGGGTCGGTCGCCTACGTTACGGGAGGCCAGACGCATATATGCCAACTCTGGGTATGTCGCCAGCATGACGTTTGAGGTCTTCGAACCGGCCACGGCCGCGGAGAACACCACGGGCGTTCTTGCTGCTGTCTAGTCCGAAAGACTAGACGGGGCCAAGTCTGCTTGGCCTGGCAACAGAAGGGCGCCTTCGGGCGCCCAGCAGGCCGACGCGCATTTAACACAAAAGTAACGTATCCGTCGTCACAAAGTAACCACATTGGTTTCCTTATTCTCAGATTGGCCATTTTCCAGGCCACAAGTAATTGAGAGGAAATGGCCTGTGATTCGATGTGTTTTGGCAGACGACCACGTTCTGGCCCGCGAACTCCTGTGCAAAGCCATGGAACAAACATCCACGATCCGAATTGTCGGGGATTATGGAGATGCACGCGAAGCAGCGGAATACGCTGTCGATCAGAAGGTCGACGTTCTCATCTTGGCTGTGAACATACCGGGAAGTAGTCCGTTTGAAGCAGCTCGCTGGGCTAAAGCCTCCCATTTTCCCCTGAAAACGATCTTCCTGACAGGTTCCACTGAAGAGGAGCATGTTCTCAATGCGGTTGAAGCCGGCGCTTCCGCCTACCTGATGAAGACCTGCGGACTCGAAGAGCTGGAGCACACGATTGCAAAGGTTCACCGCGGCGATCCGCATCTTCCCATTCTGCCCAACTTCGTCGGGCATACCCATACTCAGGGCTTTCAGCGACTGTCTCCCCGACAGACCGAGGTCTTGAAACTGCTCGCTGAGGGCAACAGCGTAAAAGAGATCTCCATCCTTCTCGGCCTGAGCGCAAAGACTGTAGAGGTGCACAAGAGTAACCTCATGGAGCGTTTGGGCATCCACAACAAAGTTCAGCTGGTCATGTACGCGGTGAAGCACAAGGTCGTTGCAGTAACCACCTGATGTGAGGCCACAATGAAGTTGAAGGTCGAGCAGCTCGACTCGTCGATCAAAGGTCGAGTGATCAGGAAGACCTACAAGAGGCGCAATGCCAAGTTGAATCGACGCATGGCAAAGGCCGATCCGGAAAACGCACCGACCAAACCTCGATACCGAGGATATGTGTCGTGAGCCAGGGCGCCTTCGGGCGCCCTTCGTACGTTTAGGGGCTTTCCTCTATGCGCGTTCACCGAACAATTCCATAGGATGCAGTAGCGGAGAAGCAATGAGACAGTTCAGCGAGGTCACCCTGAAGGTGACTGTTGAAAAGCCGTATGCGGCCGAAACCCGGCAATTGTTGGTGCAGGCCGTCGACACGATCCACGAAAGCAATTTCGTGTTCGAGCACCAGGTGACGGAAAAGGATGTACCTGCGCCGGCGAACGCGAATGAAGGAACCGAGGAAGAGGAGCTGTCAGAAGAGCGAATCTATGTGATCGTTCCAAAGACAGTCCAGGTTGCTCCGCCGGACAACTCGACTGTCTCGATTGCCATGGAACCCGGCCGACTCATGGCCCAGTGTGCCCATGTGGTATCCGCTATGCGCGGAAACCACTGTATCGATGGAGATGCCGCGATCACCACGATCGTACTCAGCGTGCGGAACACCCGGGAGCTGAAGCTGATCCGAGAGGCGCTGGCCCAGGACAGCTTGACAGGCACTGCCGGAATCGAAGCTGACCACCGCTATTGGATTCAATCGTTCCATGATAGCAACCCTCCGTTCTATGGAACGGAAGAGCCGGTCCTAACCGCCATCTGCACCACACCCGTTTGCAAAGCCGATGTGGATGCGGTCATCGGCCACCTGGAGCTTTATGCCTGAGAAACCGGACAAAGAACTGACGGCAACTGAGCTGCAAGAGAAATACGATCATGTTTCCGGCAAGTGGGGAGAACACCCGGACTACCGAATGGAAGCCTGGGGAGAAGCCGCAGCAGATTTATCAACGCGCCTTGGCTACTGGGATTGGGTCGTTGCCCAACTCGAACAGAATGATGACGAAGACGACAACCGGGAAGACGAGTGCTAGATGTTCATTTGCGCAGCATGGAGAAGGCGACTTGAAGGCCCGATGGATTCACGTCGGACTCTTGTGACGCGATGCGATCTGGAAGAGGGCCACGAAGGGGATCATGTCGATAGAGTGCTGCTGGTCAATTGGCCTGACAGTGAATCTGATCCCGAATGCCGGCCTCGCAATGAGTGGAATGAGCCGTCAGTTGCTATAGCCCTCGGTAAAGGAGAGCCATTTGAAGAAGCCAAAACTGCTGAAACCGGGCTGGCAATGCGGCATGTGCAAGAAGCGCAATCCTGCCCGTAATCGCGCGCGCTGCAATGCTTGCGGCGCCGTCAAGGGAATGGGAATAGCTTACCGGGAAATCCCGGGCGAATTGGTGGATCAACCATGAAACAGTTAGTGATCAAAGTCGACATCGGAATTCTGGAAACCGGCATCAATTTAGGCGACGCTATTCAGGCCATTCAGACTTCTCTCGAACCGATCAAAGCCAAAGCCTTCGCAGACGATGCGATCTCGACGACGTCGGGCGAGATCATCGACGAAGTGAATGGCGACGAGCTGATCGGATTCTGGGAGATCGGAGACCGGAAGTAAATGGGCCTCCTCGACGCAAAGACGAAAGCGGCAATCCGCCGCGGCGCCTGGTTCAAGACGGACAACGATCCGATCCCAGAGCATCTTAAACCGCAGATGTATCCGGGATCTGTCAGTCTCGGAATCACGAAAGAAAAACCCCTTGGATAGCGCGGATCGTTGCCAGCTGATTACCGACATCGCAGAGTACCTGAGCTTCAAAATGAGTGAAGGAGAAACGATCGGGTCCAATGTGTGGTTCGATCTGGCTTGGGTTATCTTCCCGGCCATCGCTCAGGACAAGGTGTGCTACTTCCCGTCGTCGCGCATGAAGGCTCTTGCGCTGCTGAAGAAGAACCCACCTCTCTATGTTCGCCTGGCCGGGTTCATTCGGATCAACTCAGCGGCCTATCCCTTGCTCGAGCGGAAGCGCGTGAATGGCGATCCCGACATGAGCAAGTACCTTGAGAGCTTAGGCATTCAGGCTGCATGAATTCAACACTGTAAGGAGGCACTGTGTCCCAGTTTAAGCGCATTGTTTGCGTCGGGCTCCTGTGCTTGTTCTTGTTTGTCACGGCAACAGCAAGAGCAGTCACAAAGACCGTGAAGACCGTGGTCGGTATCGCCAGTTATTACGGGCATGTCCACCAGGGCCGGCGCATGGCCAACGGCCAGAGATTTGACGAGAACAAACTGACCGCCGCCAGCAGAACTCTGCCACTGGGTACGCGCGCGAAGGTCACCTCGTTGCGAAGCAAGAAGTCTGTGATTGTCACAATCACTGATCGAGGCCCGACTGCAAAGACGCGGGTGATCGATCTGTCCACTGCGGCAGCGCGCGCCCTCGGGATGATCTCCCGCGGGGTCGATAGAGTCACGGTCGAACCGCTGCGTTAAGGGATTTCCCTGATAGCTTCGGTCACCAGGAAAGGAAACACTGAATGCCAGCGAGAACCCTTGTGAAGGTTGAACAAGATCCGGAAGCACCGATCGAGAAGTCAGTTCTGGCCAAGGCCATTGTTGACATCTCGGACAGTCTGACCCGGCTTGGCAAGAGCGGACTGAACCAACGGGCGGTTGTCGCCCTGGTTCACGACCATAACGGTTTGCCGAAGAAGACCATCACTACTGTGTTGAGCAGCCTGATGGTGCTGAGAGCGAACTACTGCCGGTAAGGAGAAACATGACCACGTTTCGGATAAAGGTACAGACAGAAGCCTTGGTGACTGCCTACATCGATGTCGAAGCCGCCACCGAGGACGATGCCACTGACAAAGCGGCGGAACAGGCAAGGGAACAAAGCGGCGACCTCGTGTGGAAGTACGATGGCCTGATCGAAGACGCACCAATTACGGCAACACTGTAGCCATGCCACGATTGACGATTGAGCTGGTCCCATCGAGTTGCTGGTTTTCCAATGTGAGATCCCATGTGCCTTCCTCGGTGTGGGAAGTGCTGAAGAAGCAGACGGCCAAGTTGACCAGGTATCGCTGTGAGATCTGCGCAGGCCGAGGCCGTCGCTGGCCGGTTGAATGTCACGAGGTCTGGCTGTATGACGACAAGACTCACACCCAAACGCTGGTGAGATTGATCGCTCTCTGCCCCATGTGTCACAAGGTCAAGCACATCGGCCTAGCCAGTGTGAATGGGGAGTTCGACGAAGTTCGTGCTCACCTGATGAAGGTGAATCAATGGCCTCAACAGGCCACTGCCGATGCCTACATCGCCAGAGCCTTCCAGATCTTTGAAGAACGCAGCCAGCACGAATGGGCTCTGGACATCTCATACCTGAAGCAGTTCGGGATCGATCCGGCCGCCTTCTCACGTCCTGTCGATGTCACCGTTCGGATACTTCCTGTGATGATACCGAGCGGTGTCATACCGAAGAGTATTGCACCCTACGTTTCAGCAGCGGACTTCGATCCGTTCGATCACATCATCTGCGAAGAACGAGTCGCTTGACCGAATTCTAGCCAACATCAACAGCCCATTGGGCGAGGACAACCATGTTCACAGAACTGATGCCGGTTCTTCAGAATCGGCCCGTGACGATTACGATCACTTCGGTTGACAAGACCAAGATCAGGGTCAATGTCATTCCCAAGGCGGTCGACAGCGACAGCCAGCTGACCCGCGACGTGACCCAGAAGGATGGTGTGACGAAGGATAATGTTGCAGCCTTGATCACACCTCTATCCCTGGTGGGCACGCCCGAAGAGATCGACGCCGAGCTGCCTCAACTACTGGCCAGCTATTCCGAGGGCCACACCACCGTTTTGGAGAGCCTGAAGGAACTCCAGGAGGCGCTGGCCGCGGCTGCCAAGGCAGCCAAGGATGCAACAGCGAAGGCCAAGACCAAGACGCCGGCGAAGCCTGAGAAGAAGGATGAGGGCAAACCAGCTCCTCACCCGACCAAAACCGCAGCCGGCACTGCCCAGGCTCCTGACAGCTTTACCCTCTGGGATGCCGCAGACGATGCCAACGCAGCGGTCGCCGCCGTTCACGCCGACGAGCCTGCCGCGGCGCCGCCGGCAGAAGAGGACGAGCTTCCTGCTGAACTGCCTGACGGCTTTGATGAAGGAGAGGCCGAATAATGGCAGTCAAGATCGAAAAGATGACGCGGGAGTTCGTGTTCGATGATGCAGTGTTGCCGGATCCCAATCCGGACTTCACCATCGAGCAAGTGCGGGCGATGTACGCCCCGCAATACCCTGAGATCACAACAGCCACAGTCGTAGGCCCCGAGGCCCGCAACGGCAAGCTGCGGTTCCGTTTCGGCCGGGCAGTAGGCGCCAAGGGGTAGTCCGTTGAACAGATCACCGAGGAAGGTTGCCCTGATCCGCAGGCTTGAACAGTTTGCGGATCAGGGTGACCCTGCATCGATTGCCATCGTTGGCGAGGTTATGAAATGCGAATCCGCGCGAAAGGTAGGGCAATCTCTGCACGCCGCATTCGACAGAGGTTACCAAAGCAAGGAGCTACTCACTCCAGCTGCGAGCTTAATCCATCCGTTGGTCTGATCGCGCCGGCAAACTTCCTCCGTCTGCCAACTCTGCGCGGGGTGCAGTTCCAATACACCGTTCGTCGGGACATGGAACTGGCGCTCAAGCCCTTGGAAGTCCTGGTGGACAAAGGCTACGTGAAGAACGAGCACATCGAGGGCGCCAAGGACATCGTGGACGTCCTGATCAGGGCGATCCGGGACATGCTGGCATCCTGCTGGTGCGATGAAGGGTTCGAGATCCACTTCGAGCTGAGCAGTGAAGAGTGGATGCAGAAAGCGAAGAAGGAACTTCTGTACCTGTGCTTCTCCTGGACCAACGGGTCTATGCAATACATGGCGCTGGACACGGTGGTCCAACGCCTGGCTGATGTTCCGGATTACGAAAGGCTGATGGCAACGTTCTACTGTTTGATCTACGGGGCTGCCTGCGCCGTGACGATGCCCTTCTCTCTGGATGAAGCCAAGTCCGAGTACCAGATGCGTCAGGAGTATCTGGATGAAGAGCGGGAGCAAGGGGAAGAACCGCTGGTCGATGAGATCGCTGACCCTGAAGACTGTCCGGTGTACATCAAGAATGCCCGCCGGCTGAAGCTTCCTGAACGACGAATCAAAGATGCCTTCAATGCAATTCCCGATGAGGAGTGCAGGGCTTTGTTCCTGACCTGCTTGGATGCCTACAAGCTTTCCAAGACGATCAAGTTGCAGAGGACTCCACCCGAGTTGGAATACTCGGTCGAGAATGCCAGGTACTACGATGGCCGGCCGCAGATCGGTCTCGCCCTCGGCGTCGACAGGAAGGACAACATCACCGCCTGGATCGATGCGTATATGGAGGACCTGTACAACGCCGGCTGCGATCCGGAGCCGACCATCGCGCGCGGCTACAGTCCCAGTGACTACCAGGCGTTCGTGATGCTCTTCGAAGCCCTTCCGCGAATGGTCAAGTTGATTGGTCTTCTGAGCAAATGCGTCGCTACGGTTGAGGAGTGGGAGAAATGCAGCTCGAAGTAAACATTGGAATTCGCCATGAGTACACCCTGAACAAGGTACTGCTCTACTATGCCGGAGGAACCGAGAAAGAGAAGTCAGGATTCCTGACCGAACATGAACCGGTATCCGTCGATGGTGAGCTGCAGGTTGGTCCGGGCCGCCTGATGTCGATCGAGTTCCTGACGTATCTTCTGGAGACCCTGGATCAGAAAGCTGGTCTGGATTATCTCCCTCCGAACGTCATCGCCTGCAACTCGAGTGCGATGGTCTGGTGGACACCGGCACGCAAGCACGCCATGTTCTTCCATCGGGACGACACCGCAGCCTTGGATGGCCAGGTGTTTCCGCATCCTGCTCTGATATGGATCGTCAACCGCGGGCGGTTATCGCTGCGGGCATTGGCCGGCAACCACCGGCCAGAGCCGGAAGATCCGCTCTTCGTAGCTCCCTATTGGAACACCGAGCCCGGCCGTGGAAGTGTCTGCACTGGCAGCATGAAGCGACCGCGCGTTACCGATGTCTCCACCTTGGAAGTCTGGGAAGAAGGTTTCTTCGACAGTCAGTTCACTCATCCAAGCGGGTCCGGTGTGCTGACCAAACACCCTGGAGGGTTCCTCGGACTGTGGACCGCGATGGCAGGCCTCGAAGAGTTCGGTATCGAATACCTGCAACCCACCAAGCAAACAGTCCACGACCTGCTGATTGAAGGCTGCCAATGAAGAACACTGTCGCTATCGCAATTGGATTGCGCTATCGCTTTCACGACTTCGAGGTTGGAACCATCCTGCAGAACGAGGCTGACTTCTACATCAAGACCACGGGCAAGTACCCGCTGGTCAATTTAGCAACGGGCGAAAGCCTTCACTATGCCCTGGTGGAGAAGATGGAGTTCGCGCTACTGAATATGGGATCGAGGTTGACGATCACGATCGTCAACAAGCAGAGGCTGCGTCTCCGCAACAAGTACAAACGGGTCAAGAGACCGGTGGCAACCATTTGAACCACAAGCTGGACCATAGGTGTTCTCGAACCCGTGTCGCAGTGGTGGGGTGTGGTGGGACTGGCAGCGCGTTTGCCGGTGGCCTGCCCTACATCCACCAGTCGATCGTTGCCGAGGGACAACCAGGGCTGAACGTCGTCTTCGTCGATGGTGATCGTATCTCTTCCACCAACTGTGTGCGACAGCCGTTCTCCCAATCGGAGATCGGCCTGTACAAAGCTCTGGTCATCGCCAACCGATTGAACCTCTTCTGGGGTTTGAAGTGGTGTGCTTCGACCAGGGATTTCACAGAGAAGACGGATGGCATCGTCGACATCCTGATCACCTGTGTGGACACGCGGGCGGCGCGTCTGGCCATTACCAGGTCTCCGGCTTTCAAGAAGACCCTGTACTGGCTGGATATAGGCAACAACGCCGATACCGGACAGTTTGTTCTGGGCCAACCGCGGAACCGGCGTAATCAGCACGCCAAGTATCGTCTGCTTACGGTCGCGGAACTCTATCCAGAGATCCTCGATCCGAAGCTGGACGGGTCCGACACACTGCCGTCATGCAGCTCCGTCGAAGCATTGAAGAGACAGGAGCCCTTTGTGAACCAGGTGCTGGCCAATCACGCGCTCGCCTTACTGGCGCGCTTGTTCAGGCACCGCGAAGTTTCCTATCAAGGAGGCTTCGTCAACCTCGCCACGGGTCAAATGGCGCCCATACCGGTGACCCAGTGCGAACGCAAGAGGAAACATGCTGCAAGAGATTCTGTTTCGCCAGCTCGATCCGGCGGAAGAGGCCGAGTTCCGCAAGTACGCTCAGGAGAACGACCCGCCTGAGCTGGCCAAGTGGTGGCTGTACCATCCCGTCTGCCGCGAGGAGTGGGAGAAACGCGGGCTGGTCGCACCACCTCTGCCTGCAGAGCAAGCCTAAGGGCTTTACCCGAGTGCAGTCCGGTGTCTGGCAAGCTACCTTACGGTTAGTTTGGTACTCGCTCAGATTGATGTCAACTAAGAGAATCCCCGGCCGTAGGGCTGGATGAAAGAGGAACAAGGAACATGGCAGGAATCAAGGTTCATTTCGAAGGCAAGATTGGCAAGCAGCCGGAGTTGCAGGGTGAAGGCGACAAGGCCTGGGTGCAGGTCGGCGTAGCCACCGAGCGGTGGGTCGGCGAAGGCAAGGGCGACGTCCGAGATTACAACGGCCAGCAGCAACAGACCGCTTACAAGACCACCTGGGTCAACATCGTGGCGTTCGGCCGTCAGGCGCAGTACATCACCGAGCGGTTTAGCCCCGGCGACACGATCGTCATCAACGATGGCGAGTTGGAAGTGTCGGTTTACACGAAAAAGGACAAGCAGAGCGGCAATGTCATCGACGACAAGGCCGTTGGTCTCCGTGTGATTGCGCGCGATCTCTCCGGTCCGTTCCGTGTGGTGCCCAAGGGTGACAACAACGGCAATGGCAATGGGAACGGCGGCAACGGGAACCATCAGCAGGCTCCCGCGCAGCAACAGCAGGCGCCGGCGCCCCGCCAGCAGGCAGCTCCTCGTCAGGGGGCAGCGCCTCGCACACAGACAGCCGCTCCGGCAGCCCGGACACAGCAGCGCCAAGCCGCACCCGCGGCGGTTCAGCCGGCGCAGCAGGCCCTGATCGACGACGACATCCCCTTCTAGGAAGGCGGAAAGAGAGCTGGGCGGTAATCCCGCCCAGCTTCCAGAGATATGAGCGAACTCATTGTTGCAGCACGAATCATGATCGAAGAGGTTGTCGACTACGTGTACATGTCACGGGTCGGAATCACTTGTTTGAGTCAGTTCGGGGAGTTGATCAGTTTTGTGTTGGATCCCAATGAGTCGCCTTACACCGTGGTGGTGCAGGACGGTCTTGTGCTTCCCGGCCTTCATCTGAGAGTCAGTCACGCCTTTGTCGACCGCTACATGCGATGGGCCGGCCTGGAAGAACCGTTCCAAGTCTGGCGCTGGCACCTCGATGTGTATCCGCCCATGGGAATCGTTCCCGTGCAGTACGGAACATACGGAGATGCAAACCTGCGAGGGAACAGGATCTATCGCTCGTCCTTTGAACCCATCGGCGGTCCTCAGCTGACCGATCCGGTTTTGCTTGGAATGCAATTTGCAGCACAGAACATAGCGACGGCAGCCTGCACCTGCGACCTAGTTGCAGAGCGCGAGTCGTACTTTCGGAACTCTCCGTTCCTGCCGCATCCTGGTAATTTCGACGCCAAGTTGGGCATCCTGGTCGACTATGAAGCCGTTGTCGAGCAGGACAAAACACCAAAGCAAGAATGGGTGATGTGATGAGCCTGAATGCAGGATTGAATGCAACAATTGCGCTGATCGAAGATCGACCAGCGCATTTCAAGGAAATGCTTCGCTCTCCGCTGTCTGATGTCAAAGACATCTCAGCTGTTAGAGCGCGTTTGTACAAGGCAGTGAACTACTATGCTGCAACCAAGATTCGCTGGGCTTTGATGGAAACCCTTCACCTGACTCCACCGGATAGTCTTCAGGATCACCGGCGCGACATTCCCGAAGCAGCTGATCTGCAGAACGAAGCGTTCTACGCCGGCGTGTGTGCGGCGGAGAAAGTCTTCGAAGCCCTGCTGGAAGTCCTGGAGAAGTGATGGCAGCGATTTGCGAGTATCCGAATGGCGTGATCCTCAAGACCTGTGAGCCTTGGGAACCGAGTGTAATCGATCCCTACGGTCTCCAGGGTTTGATCGCCGACATGAAAGCGGTCTGTGCTCTGCACAAAGGTCAGGGCCTGGCTGCCAATCAGATCGGCGTGCTGAAGCGGGTCATCATCTTCCAGGATAACCAGGGGCAGATGCAGTCGTTGGTCAATCCTGAGATCCTTGAGTTAGGTTCCGAAACATCGACCGCAATGGAAGGCTGCCTGAGCCTGCCCGGTCTCCAGGTTAAGGTCACCCGTCCGACAGAGATCACCGTCACGGGGCTGACTGAGAACCTCGAGCCTGTCACATTGGTCTCCGAGGGCCTTGAGGCCCGGTGCATCCAACACGAGATCGATCATCTGAACGGCGTCCTGATCGTCGATCATCAAGGCCGGCTGAACCGGAAGATGACCCTCGACAAGTGGATGAAGCTTCGCAAGAAACTGGATCGCGCTGAGATGTCTTATCTCAACCGAGAATTGAAACGCGCGGCATGAAGCTGATCATCTACACCGATGGAGGTTGTCGGTTCAATTCCGCTAGCGAGCCAGGTCCTGCGGCCTGCGCATTTGTCGTCTTCGACGAGCAGCATAACTATGTTGCCTGCATGAATGAAACCTTGATCGGCACAAACAATGTGGCTGAATACAGTGGTCTGATCTTGGCATTGAAGTCTTTGCAGGTAATCCGCAACTTCATTCCCTCATCAGTAGACAGGGTGGAATTCAGAGCGGATTCACAGCTGATCATTAACCAGATGCTCGGCACTTGGAGGGTTCATGATCGGACCCTGATCGGACTCTTCAAAGAAGCACGGACACTCAGCAAGAACTTGGACTTGTTTCCAGGTTTCGCCTGGGTTCCACGCGAGGAGAACGGGGACGCCGATTACCTCTGCAACCTTGCCCTCGACGGCACCATCATCGACAACATGTTCGGGCCGTTGCCTGTCAAGACCAAGGTCAAAGGTATCTCCGCTGGCCAGCTGTTTCGCGCGGGCCGTCTTACCGAATCCAAACCTCTTCGTGTAGACCCCGAGGGCTATGCCCTCTGTGGCTCCTGCAAAGCTCGTCTCATCAACTGCAAGTGCCCGCCACTTGAGGAAGCAGCATAAGCATGGGCTGGATCTCAGGATACTACTCACGCAAGTCACTCATCCGTCAACTGACTGCGGACAGCGATCACGGTGGAACAACCCGGCGCTGTCTCAAGAAGGTGACCAAGGGCAACATCTTATGGACGGTCTGGGAAATCGCCACGCCAGGTGTGGCGCCTCATCGCTACATTGGCTACGACATCATGCAGCGGTTCAAGGGAGAAGGGTGGGGAGTCAAGTCGCTCGATGAGAGCTGCGGGCCTCTTCACTATACCTGCCCCGTGACCTTCTTCAGTGATGTGCCTGAGCCTCCAAACGACCACGCCGCCCTCTGGCGCGCCACGATCAAAGAGCAGGCGGCCAAGCGTCGGGGATTCAAACCGGAAGGCTGGATCAAACTGAAGGGAGGGTGCAAGCCTCTCTTCGTGAAGTGCAGATCCGTCCGTCCTTTTAGATGCCACGGATACAGAGTCACACGGCGACTGCTTGAAGGCCCGGTGCCTGAACTCGACGAACTCGAGGCCAAGATGACCGCGGCGTTCGGAGCGTACGGCCGCAACAGCTGGCATGATATGGATCCGGACGCAGAGACCAGAGCGAAGATGCTGGCCTTCGCGGAAGCCAATCCGTTTCCTGTCGATCGCAAGTTCTTCGAATGTGAATGTGTGACGCCGGCGCTGATAGAGGCTTGGTTCCCACTGGAAAGAGAGGCAGCATGACGGAAATCATCAATGCAGAAGACAACCTGCGAACCTACACCTTCTACTTCCAGATGCCCGAGCTGACCAGTGTCTGCATGGGCCAGTCTGCAACTGCAAAGGCAAGCGACTTTGGCACAGCGTTCAATCGCGCCTGGAAGGAAGTCAAGAAGCGGAAGGGCGTGAAGGGACACAGCATCAATCAGATGAAAGTCTCGATTGTCATTGCTGAGAAGCCAAAGAAGGACAAGGCCAGTGACTGATTCGTTGAAGCTCTGGGCCTTCTGGAACTACGATCTATTCCCATTCCTTTGCAATGGGCGCGTCAACCAGGTTGCCACACACGGCTCGGTGGAGATCGTGAACAGCCCTGGTTACTTCTATCACCCGCGGTTCCTCCTGCCGGCAGACGAAGGCAAGAAGCTCAGTGCAGAGCTGGACAAGCTGGAGGGCGAACAACGCTCGGCGGTCGACGCCGTCAAGCGTACCTACGTCAAGAAGCTGAATGAACTGCTGGCCAAGTATGGCCAGGAGCCGCGCATCAATGACGAGGGTTGATCCGTTCCTCGCGGGGATCCCGGAGATGTCCGATGAGAAGGTCCAGCAGTGCCTTGACTTTGCGCAGAAGATTCGAGAAGCAACTCGCCAGCAATCGCGTGCGAGAGTGCGAGATCTTCCGAAGCACTTAAAGGCTCAGGAGAAGGCTTTGCTCAAGGAGCGAGATCGCCGGCGCGGCGAGGTGGTGGAGAAGGAAAGCTTGACTGCAGCACAGGTTGACTACGCCACTCTCTCCTTCGTCTCGACGGATCGTTCGGCATAGAACTTGTCGATCATCTTGATGATCGGCTGGCGTATTGAAGGGGTTAAGGCGTAGAGCTTCTGACCCATCCTATTGGCCTTGGCGGTCTGGGCGGTCTGCTCACTGGTGAGATAGCCGACCAGGCTCGGATAGACATCGGCGAAAGCCAATTGGATCATCTCAAGGGTCGATACTTTCAAGACCTCTGCCAGAGCAGGAAGCCGCTCGAAGTTCGGTTTGCGAATACCAGCCTCGATCATGCCAACGAACTCGGGTGCAGAGACCTTGAGTGCCGCCGCAACTTCACGCTGAGTCAAGCTCAGCTCGCGCCGGCGCCGCCGGATGAAGAGACCGAAGTGGTTCGTGTGCTTTCCCAGAGTGCGTGGCATTGCCCCTCCGGGTTCATTGTCAGGCCAAGGTCGAACCGATGTCAACTAACAGTTGGATAGGAGAAGAAATGGCAAATCCTTTGGAGCACACACTGGACAAGACAGGCCGCCTGGACGACGAAACAATCCGGGTCGTTGAGTCAGTCCTGTGTGATACACATCCTCCCATCAATCCCGCAGTCTTACTGCTGGCCATGCGCAACTGGTACCTGGTTCACGGCTCAGGTCCGGTGCTCAGAGCGTTTCTCGACTGGCTCAGTCAGATCATGAACTTTGATCGCGCGGGCGATTACACTCCCTACCGCGAAGGCCAGGCTCTCTTCACGGAGAAGACGGGCATCGACCTTACGGAAAGGCTGGCTGCCCGATGAGAAGCCGTTACACATTCAGGCTGGGCAAGAAGGAACCGACAGGACTCGAGTTCCATTTCAATGTCGACGCCGACTGTTCATCTCAGGCTGTGGTATCGGCAAATGTTCTGCTGAAGCCTTGTCATCTGGGATTCCTGGGCCTCCTCGCAAAACGTTGGGAATACCTACGCGGCGCAGAGAACCTCACCGAGGATAACCTCGTTGGGATTCAACCACTTCCATGCCGACGGCCGATTCAAATGACGCTGGCCTTCGCACCCGAACCAGCACCGCCGCTCCTCGAAGAGCTGGTGGCGCCTCGCTTCACGGGATGGGTGCCTCTTCCCGAAGAGATCTGCTTCTAGGGGATTCCGCTTATATCAATCCCAGCCTAGAGGCTGACAAACTAACAGTTAGGTGGACTTGTGGACGAGCAACAGCATTTCAGGGGTCAGGTTCTGTGGCAGCGGTATCCGCGGGTCATGGACAAGGCGCCCGAGACCACGACCGAGGGCAGTGAGCCTGAGGACAGTTGTACCTTTCGGATCCTGACCGTGCATCCGGTAGAACCGGGGCAGAAGGATCTGGCCGTCAAGTGCAAGTCATTTCCCGACTGGGATCCTGATGATTTGTTCGAGTTCCATGGCAAGATGGTCGACTCAGAATACGGACCAACGTTTGAAGCCGAGCAAGCCGTGCGTGTGATCCCCGATACCGTCCGGGGAATCCAGAAGTATCTGGAGAACCATGTCAAGGGGGTTGGCAAGAAGACCGCAGCCATACTGATGGCGAAATTCGGTGCCGACATCATCAACGTCCTCGACAACTCTCCCGAGCGCCTGACCGAGTGTGCCGGCATCGGAGCGGACAAGGCCGATAAGATCGTGGCGTCCTGGAGAAGCCAACACGACCCAGTGCTCCGTCAACTGGAACTCTGGCTGGCTCGTTTTGACATCGGGAGTTCCTGGGGCAAGAAGTTCCTCGCTGCCTTCGGCCAAGATGCTATTCCGATCCTGGAGAAGAACCCCTACCGCTCCATGAAACTGAGCGGGATTGGCTTCAAGAAGGCAGATGAGATGGCCGCTCGTATGGGTTGGCCTGAACGATGCCCGGAGCGGACAGAGGGAGCGGTCACTTACTCGGTCTCGGAAGCAATCAGCAGAGGACATTGCTTCCTGGAACACAACGAGCTCATGGGCGAAGTCCGAAAGAACGCCAGTAGCAGGAAGGGCACGAACAACGAGAATGAACAGCTTCCGATGGAAGATGCCCAACAGGCTATTACTCGGGTCGTTGAACGCAAGCATTTGATCAGGGAACCAGTAAAGATCAAGGGAATCTCCTTGATCCTTTACTACCTGCCTGTCTTTTATGCGGCCGAGAAGCGGTTGGCACAGCGAATTGGAGAGCTGCAGAGCTTTCCGCATGTTGCGCCCCGCGACATCGAATCAACCCTGGAACGTGTCGAGAAGGACCTTGGACAGGAACCGAATGAACAGCAGCGCCAGGCGGTCATTGCCGCCCTCCGGAACAACCTGTCGATTCTGACAGGCGGTCCCGGTACGGGTAAGACGACCACCCTCAAGATGCTGCTGCGCACGGCGGCTCGCTTGGGCCTCAATGTCGAGCTCTGCGCGCCGACTGGCCGCGCGGCCAAGCGCATGGCTGAGGTCACTGGCCAGGAAGCGCAGACAGTTCACAAGCTGTTGGAGTGGAGCTACGAGGACAACGACTTCCAGCGCAACAAGAAGAACCCGCTCAACTGCAGCCTGCTGATCTGCGACGAAGCCTCGATGCTCGATCTCCAGCTTGCCGACTCCCTGATGGATGCCGTACCTGACTCCTGTTCAGTGGTGTTCGTAGGCGATGTGGACCAGCTTCCTTCGGTCGGACCTGGAATGATCCTCCGCGACATGATCAACTGCCAGAAGATTCAGGTCACCAAACTAGAGACCATCTTCAGGCAGGCTGAGAACTCGCTGATCATTCGCAATGCCCACAAGATACGAACCGGACAGATGCCTATCTTCCCGGACGTGAAGAAGGGACAAGGCATTGAAGCCGACTCCTACTTTATGGAAGTTCCCAAAGGGCCGGAAGGCAAGGACGATCTGGAATGGATCAAGGCGAAACTGCCTCCGGTCATCCAGAGGATCGTTGCCAAGCATGGAGTCGATCCCATCCGGGACATTCAAATCCTGACACCGATGCGAATCGGTGTAGCCGGCGCGATCGAGTTCAATAAGGTTCTACAGGAGACATTGAATCCGCACGGCAAGGAAGTAGCAATCAAAGGCCACAAGTTCCGGATCGGCGACCGTGTCATGCAGCTCGCAAACAACTACCAGCAGGGCATGGAGATCTCAAACGGCGACATCGGATTCATCAAGGAGTTCGATGAGACTCATAAAGAGATCGTGATCGATTTCTATGGTCGATTGGTTCGGTATCCCTTCCGGGACACCGATGATCTGGCACTTTCTTACGCGGCAACGACTCACAAAAGTCAGGGCTCCGAGTTTGAAATTGTCATCCTGCTCATGACGATGCACCACTATCCGATGCTCGAGCGGAACCTCCTTTACACGGCGAACACCAGGGCCAAGAAGATGATTGTCTTCCTTGCGTCATGGCCGGCGGTGAAGCGGGCGGTTGAGCAATGCAACGTCAACGGCCGACACACCTTTCTGGTGCAACGCATCTGCATTGCATGCAAGGAGGTCAAGACAGCCGCGCTGCCGGTGGCTGCCTAGTCTCTATGACGCGATTCCTCTCTGGAATGACTCACGCCATCGTCACTGTTCCCGAGCGCCAGGACTCGGAGAGCAGTGGTATTCGAGCCTCGGTCTCCTTTTGCTTTGGACCGGGCGATGAGAATGCCATCACCTGCATTCATTATCGTCGCTGCGAGTGCGGAACTGTCTGGACAGTTCCGCACGTCGAGATCGTTGAAGCTGGTCGCAAGACCATGGTCCCGGTGTTTCGTGGTGAGCTTCTGGAGAAGATGTGCCAAGCTGCGGCCCGCGCACTTGAGCGGGTCAAAGAACAGATCGGTGCACCGCAATGGGGCACCAGTTACCGGGTCTTTGGAAGTCCCGATGGTTCACCTATGGTGGAGGTAATCCCGTAATGGTACTCGTGGAACGTATGGTCCTGCTGCTGATCGAGATGGCTCCCAACAATTGCATGACGGAATCAAACCTACAGTTAGTTTGTTCTGTGATGAATAAACGACACGGCCTGCATCTGGGGAGTGGTCTTGAACACTTTGACCAACTCCTTGGCTCGTTGAATGAGTTGTACATCGAGCGAGGTCCATACGGATTCCGCCTGGGTGAAGGCGGCCGCGCCGAGCTGGAAGAGATTCATCGTCGGCAGGCCCCTTTCTGCCGCAAGTTCAAGTCGGTCGCTAGCCCGATCATCAACCGCAACGTTCCACCGAGGAGTTGTTCACATGCCGCTGTACGAATTCAAATGCCCCGACGAGAAGAAGTGTGGGCATCAGTTTGAAGCTCTGGTGCCGATGGGCACCGAACAGAAACCCTGCCCGAAATGCGGAGCCCCGGCCCCGCACATTCCGAGCGCCGGCCAACGGTTCCATTTCAATTGGTTTGAGGAGTAATCATGCCACCAAGAAAGAGCAATGCACCTGCGCTGGTCGAGGCTGCTCCCGCGGCTGAAGCCATCCCTGCAGTCGAAGCGCAGGAACCCGAAGCTGCCATTGAACCGCGTGTTCTGACAGACATCGAACGGATCATGTGCAGTGATGTGCAGCTTCCACTTTACCTGCAGGACTGGGCCAAAACCATCGAGTTGCTGAAGGCCCCGTTCCATCCTGACGATGTTTCGTTCCTTCCGCAAACGATCGACTACACGGCCAAGACCGCAACCGCGGCCGCCTACGCCGACTCGCGGGTTTACACCGCGCGTATGAACGAAGTCATTGGCTATGGCTTCTGGCAATCGGAAGTGACCCGTGTGGACATCGCACCGTTCACCAAGATCATCAAGGCCAAGCTCGATTACAAAACCAAGGAGGTCATCACTCCTCAATCCGAGATCAGTGCTCACAAGGTGGGCGCGATCGTGCGGGTTGGCATCTGGATGGGCCCGGTTCTGGGGTGGGTTTGGCAGGATTCGAGTGGCGCCAAGGACACGGCGGACGAGAACTGGATTACTTCGGCAGAAGCGCAGGCCTACAAGCGCGCCATGTCCAAGTGGGGTCCTGGCATCTACTTCTATTCCTTCGGGAAGTTGAGCTATCCATACGATCCGAAGACCGGACAGTGGAAGCAGCAGCCCCAGATCCCGGACTGGGCGTACCCAACCAACTACTGCGCCGATTGCGGCGAGCAGATTGTGACCATCCAGTACATCGACAAGGACAACATCACCAAGTCTATGCACGCCTGGGACATCTATCTGCGGGGCATGGCCCAGTATGGCGTTGGTGTCTGCCCGAAGTGCTCCAAGGCGCGACGTAATGCAGCGACCAGTCCGGAGGCGCAGACCCGGCTGCAGGAACAGCAGGCAGCCTAACCCCGAGGCGGGAGTGATCCCGCCTTGGACTTCTCACGGAGAACCAATACATGAAATTCCAGATCAAGGTTGGAGACCTGCTCAACGCAGTCAACGATGTCTCCTTCACGATTGACAAGAAGAGCACGGAAGGCTCCGGCGGAATCCTGGTCAGGGCATTCAAGACCGAGACCGAAGCAGCCGTTCTGCTGTACACCACGATGCACAAGGCCGAGACCGTCATCAAGCACAAGGCCGAGGTGGAAGTGCCAGGCCAGGCCCTACTCGATCCGGCCCAGCTTCGCGCCGGCTTGTTGCATCGCAACCCGGATGACCTTGCCGATGTGTCGCGCATCGAGAAGAAGGATCACCCCGTCAAGATCGAGGTGAAGATCGGCAAGAGCGTCTTCCATCTGAGCGACAATCCGACCGGCATGGATGAGATGGCCAAGCGGATGCAGGAGATTCCTTTCCGGCAGCCCGAAGCCTACACCATGAAGGGTCAGGCTTTGTCCGAGTTCGTTCGCCGGGTTTCGTTCTGCATCCCTAACGAGAACGAAGGCACACAGCAGTTCGAGCTAGGCGGCATGCGCCTGCTCTGCGGCGATGAGGGCTTTGAAGCGCAGGCGACGGACGGCCACGCTTGCGCGCGGATCATCATCAAGGGCGAGAAAGGCCCGCAGAAGATGGAGAGCATCCTGCTCCCGCGTCTGGCGCTGCCTGCCCTGGCCAAGCTGGTCAAGAAGGAAGACGGTGTGAAGGTCATCGAAGGCCCGAAGAATGGCCGTAACGATGTCGTCAAGCTGTTCTTCAAGATCGGCGACAACACCTTCTTCGGCACCAGGCTACTGCTCGGAACCTTCCCGGCCATCGTGAGTGTTCTTCGGACTCACGCCCCGGACTTTTGGTTCAAGATCGACCGGGAACAGCTCAAGCAGGTGCTCGAACGCGCGCCGGCTTTCGATGAGCTGTTGCTGGTGAAGCTCCAGGTTGTCGGTGACGTCATTCGTGTCATCACCAAGGGCAAGAATGCCGACATCACAGACGAGCTTCCGATTGAGCGGGAAGAGGGAATGCCGGCGGATCTCAACATCTCGATCACCACCAACCTCCCGTATGTGAAAAACGTGGCCAGCGGTTCCAACCTCGAGAAGCTCCGCTTCGGAGTGAGTGACTACAACGTGAAGGCGAAGGCGGCCAAGGCGCTGATCGTGGATGACGCGAACGATGGGATCGACGCGACCTACGCGATCATGCCGGTGAGGCCCTAGCCGTGGACATCCTGGTTTTTGTTGTTGCCAGACTGTTCACGAAGACCTTCTGGCTCCTGGTGGGTGTGACCTTTGTGGGCGTCGTAATGATGGGCGCCCGGTCTTCCTACCGTAACAGCATCTTCCAGGCGGCTGGAGAAACGATCGGCAAGAGGTTCAATCGCTGACATGTTTACACTCTTCGATGGGCTTGAAGTTCAGCAGGAGAATATAAGCGACGTCATCAAGGCGCTTTGTGTTCCTTGTGACGGCTGCCGGCTCAGTCTGATCCATCCTTACAACCGTGGCTTCATTTACCGCGGCGATCCCAATGCTCGGATTGCCGTGGTGTATGAGGCTCCACGGGACGCGGAAACTGAACGTGGAGTTTCGATGGTCGGAGCCCACGGAAAAGCCTTCGAGAAATGGATGAGGCTCCTCAAACTGGACACAACCAAAGACGTGTTCATCACCAGTATGGTGCAATGCCAGCCTCCGCTGGAACGGAAGGGCGATGAGAAACAGCAGCGAGAGCCGGACAAGTCCGAGATCTCAGCCTGCTTCGGTCCCAGATGCCTCCGTGTAATCCGTGCCATGCCCAATCTGGAAGCTGTGATGATTCTCGGTTGGACGGCCGCCGGGGCCATGCTTGGCTTCGGCGAAGAAGCGAACGACAAACCGAAGGCCAAGACGCACGACACCCAGTGGTTTGAGAGCTCGTTGCTGCCAGGCATTCCGATCTTCTGTATGGTCGATCCGGTCTGGGTGATCAAGAAGCCCTCCCCTGATAAGAATGCAGTCGTCGAGCGGGCACTCGACTACTTCAAGCGCGAGTTCCTGGAACAGACCAGGATCGCGGAGCTGGCGCGCGCCGCGCGCGCACGGCGCGAAGAGCTGGGACTCGGATTGATCTGAACAACATAAGTTTGCAACGGCTCGCGGTGTAGGACCGCGGCTTTACTAGGGAGCGATTCGATATTGTATGTGGCCCCTGCCTGGTGACAGGCAGAAACTGTGCGGCCATGCCCAGGGGTAACCAATCCCGCTTGTACGGCGACAAGGGCGTCGAGGGCTTTTCGGCAATCCACAGAGGCCGGGTGTTCCCGGTTCTATCCCGGTCATACCGAATCAAGTCGGCAACCAATCCGACCCGTTGCATTTAGAACCAGGAGATCCATGCGCATCTACAACCCGATTCATTTCTGGCGTACGTTCTGGGCCTATTGGAACGAGTTCGATGGCCAGCCTATCTGCAAGCGCCCACGGCGGCGGCTACACAGTTCCTGGGTGCAAACAACATGTGTTCTTGTGCCCTGGATCGACTGGCCAAAGCACAAGTTCAAGCTGCCTTCTGATTGGCCACCGAAACAGTTACAGCGAAGGAAACAACGATGAGCCCATTTCTTTGGGATGAGCTTGAGCCTGGCGAGCAGGTAGTCGAGATCATCACTGTTCAAGGCCCGGTGGTTGTCCGCCGCAAGCGCGAGGGCATCCAGCTGTGCAAGGTCTACGACCCGAAGAAACCACCCAAGTTCCGGGAGGTGTACCTCGAGCCCAAACTGGATGGCATCCGTGGCATTGTGGTGGTCAAGGACGGGAAGGCGATTGCCTACAGCTCGACAGGATTGCCGCACTACAACGTCGGTCACATCCTGAAGATCTTTGAAGAGAGTGCCGTCCTCTATCCAGCTTTGGTTGACAATCGCACCTTCGATGGTGAGTTCCTGATCCATGGGATCGACCAGCCCGAGGCATTCGATGTCACTAGCGGGCTGCTTCGCCGGCATGACTTCGATGAGCGCAGTCTGGCCATTGACTTCCATGTCTGGGACACGATTCTGACCTCTGAGTTCGAAAGCAAGACCTGCACTCGAACACAAGAGAGCCGGAAGATCTCCCTGGACTGTGCGACCGATGCCATCAATCACCTGCAGATCATCAAGGTCGTTGCCTACCGGGCGCCGAACAACCCGGAGGCCATCAAGCACTGGACAGACCTGTATCTGGAACAGGGCTACGAAGGCATCGTTCTCAAGGATGTCGATGGCATATACCAGTTCCGGAAGTCTGGTGTCTGGCTCAAGTGGAAGCCGTTCATCGACGGCGATATGGAGATCATCGGCGCCATGGAAGGCCGCGGCAAGCACGCCGGCATCCTGGGCAACCTGATGGTCAGAGGCTATCTCTGTGATGACGGTAACATCTCACCGGATCGGGACAGCGACAGTGTTCCCGGCGGACAGATGATCGAATGCGAAGTCGGCATGGGCAAGAAGGTTTCCGACCTGGACCGTGACCGGCTCTGGAAACAGCACCTTCGGGGCGAGCTGGTCGGCCTGGTGGCCGAGATCTATTACCAGAACCTGACCAAGGATGGCGCGGCGCTTCGCATGGGCAAGTTCCGCCGGCTGCGGGAGGACAAGTCATGAAGATGAAGTACAGCATTGAGTTCATCTACTCGGACAACAACCAGGTGTACCTGGATGATGTCGAACTTGAACTCGAAGAGTTCACGCGGGTCAGTGCCTTTCTCTATGCGCTTGAGAAAGCAGGTGTGATCGAAAAGGAAGGTGGTGGAGGCGAGCTGATCTATCCATTCTCCGAGCCTGAGTTCAGCAGCTTTGAAGACCTTCAGAAGAGATGGTCAGAAGGTTCCCTGGTCTCGATGGGCGCTGACTATGAGATCGAGCTATAAGCCTCCACGAGATCGTCAAGGGTCTCAAACAACGGAAGGGTAAGCATGCCTGACACACAAGAACGGAACCTGAGCGTCTCACTGCGGCCGCGACGTTTCAGCGAGGTGATCGGTTACACCGACACCATCGAACAACTCAAGAACCAGTTCACCGCCGGCCGGGTTCCCACTGCCCTGAAGTTTGTCGGGGTTTCGCGCGGCGGCAAGACCACCCTGGCCAGGATTGTGGCCATGTCTGTCAACTGTACCCACGGCGAGTTCGGGGAACCCTGTGACGCCTGCCTGGAGAATGCTGACTTCGAGATCAATGAGATGAACGCCGCGGCCTTCGGCAAGGCAGAGGACATGCGCGATCTGTTGAATGATCTGCGCTGGACACCGCGAGCCGGTTTCTACCGGGTGTTCATCCTCGACGAGTGCCAGCAGATGACGACGGCCGCCCAGAACATTCTGCTCAAGCCGCTTGAGCAGGCTGACTCCTGCAACATCTTCATCTTCTGCACGACCGATCCAACCAAGCTGATCCCGGCGCTTCAGAAACGCTGTGGGAGCTGCCAGTTCACCGTGGATGGGCTCAGTGCTTCAGAGATTGAACAGTTGATCAATTACGCCTCTCCGTTTGTGGTGGAAGGCGGCTTCGATCAGCAGACCGTTCTGGCTCTGACCCAGCTTCTGGTTGAGCGGAGCATCTTCGCACCAGGCGATGTCGTGTCGGCCGTTGAACGGCTGTCCAATGGCGCCACGCTCGAAGCTGCAGCCGTGTCCTCCGACTTTTCCGGCAAGGTTGACATCAAGGTGCTCAACGCCGCAGTGGTCAGAGGAGACTGGGACACCTGCCGGAAACAGCTCGCCCTGGCCGAGCCCCGTGATGGCGACGAGATCAGGGTGAGGCTCACTGCCCACCTGCGCTATCTGTTGCTCGATCAAGGCTGCCAGCCTGTCCGTGCGGATCTGTTGTCGCAGTTCATTCATGAGCTGACGGACCACGATACACCGATCAGCGGCCTCGTGCTGTCCGCAACAGTGGCATCGGTTCTCAAGATCTGCAACATCGTCCGGGAAGCAGCAGCCCGGCGTACGCAGTTCCAGAGGGCGGCCTGATGCAGCTCAATGAACTGACAGCCAGAATCGTGAGCTGGATCACCAGCAGTTTCGGGTGGGAGGTCTTCCGCGACAAGCACGAACGCGGCCGGCGCTTCCTGGAAGAGGTGGTCGAGCTGAACCAGGCGATGGGCGTTCCTCACCAGGATGCCCTTCGCATTGTCAACCACGTCTACTCCCGGCCGGTCGGCAAGGTTGAACAGGAGATGGGTGGAGTTGGTATCACCCTCCTTGGGTTGTGTGGAGCTTTGTCGCTGGACTTCCAGAAGCTGACCAAGCAAGAGCTGGACCGCGTGCTGGCTCTCCCGGCGGATCACTTCCGCAAACGCAATGTCCTGAAAGCTCAGGCGGGAATCGCCATGTTGCCGACAGGCACAGATTGAAATTGGAGAAAGAGAATGAGTGTGCAGTCAATCAGCCTCGCGTACCGCGACGGCAGCTCTGACAAGGTTTACCACGCCCAGATCGAGGAGAAAGACAACGGATATGTTGTCAATTTCCAGTACGGTCGGCGGGGTTCGACGCTGAACAGCGGAAGCAAGACCGCAACGCCGGTAGCCCTGGCCGCGGCACAGAAGGTCTACGACAAGCTCGTAGCCGAGAAGAAGGGCAAAGGCTATTCCGAGGGCGAAGAGGGCACGCCCTACGCCGGCAGCGAGCTAGCTGGCCAGCAGAGCGGGTTGATCCCGCAGCTCCTGAACGCTGTCGATGAAGAGCAGGTGGAGTTTCTGCTCGACAGCGAGAACTACTTCATGCAGGAGAAAAAGGACGGCGTCCGTCAGTTTGTCACGCGCGTTGGTGACCAGATCACCGGCGGCAACCGCAAGGGTTTGATCGTTGCTGTTTCCCAGTCCATCGCCGCCGGCGTTCTGAGTCTTCGCACCAAGCGGGATGCTGACTTCATCCTGGACGGCGAAGCGATTGGCGACGTGTACTGGCCCTTCGATGTCCTTCGTTACGGCGGCCAGGATACGACCGGCATGCCTGTTGAGAACCGCTGGTCTCTGTTGGAGGGCCTGTTGGGAACGACATCCTTGCCGGCGATCGGGTTCCTGACGACGGCTTACACGCCCGAGACCAAGCGCGCCCTCTTCGACAAGATCAAATCCGAGCGCGGTGAAGGTGTGGTCTTCAAGAAGCTGGGATCCAAGTACGTGCCCGGCCGGCCGAACTCCGGCGGCAACCAGCTCAAGTTCAAGTTCACAGGGTCGGCAACCTGCAGGTTATGTCAGTAGCAATCAACGGGTCCAAGCGTTGGTCGATCGGCCTCTGGGCATGGATGCGACCTGGGCCTGAACAGTAGGCAACGTCACGATTCCGGTGAACTACGAGGTTCCCGAAGCCGGCGCGATCTTGTTGAGATTGATATCTTTATGCCTTCCCGGGCGGGTCGTTCTTCCAGCCGGTCTACATGGGCTCGCGTGAAGGTAAGCTTGCAAAGCAGATGCCATCACACCCTGAAGTTCAAGCAGAGTACGACCGACGAGGACGATGCCTAAGCTCTTCTGGGAACCCCACAAAGTCATCAAACCCCACCACTGGCCGTTCAACTCCCAGTTCTGGTGGTGGCTTCTGCGCGGCGTCAAGTCGTCCGACTGGCGCCGCGTGTGCAGGCGGTGCCGTTTCACGGGACAGGCACATCTTCATCGGGCCCCAGGCGCCTGCCGGCGATTCAAACATCCGCCTGTTTTCAAAGGAGTGCTATGAGCTGGCACGGCTATGTAGGCGAGCTTCCTCTTTCAACCAGTATCGCTCCGCGAGAACAGCTCGCAGCATCTCTTCGTCGTGCAACAGAAACGTGCAGCTCGAAGAGCACAAGCCTCCCTGGCTTTGGCCCGAGCACGCTATACACCTCCGGTTACGGTGCTCGAGCCATTGCGGAGATCCATTATCTGTCGACAACATTCAAGGCCGTGCCAGCCTTGCCGTCCAAACATCGCCGGTGCGATCGCACGACTTCTGAAAGCTCATAGGGGATTTACCTGATCGCGGAACAAACGGAGGGTAGGTAAGGTGTCAATGAAAGGAAGCATCGTGAATCAAATTGAGGTCAATCGGCACTTCACCAAGGGCGAAGATCCGTATACCGCCATCAAGTGGGAAGAACGCACCGCTCGGATCACCAACTTCAAAGGTGAAGTGATCTTCGAGCAGAAGGGCGTGCGCGTTCCCGAAAGCTGGTCGGTGACCGCAACCAACATCGTGGTCAGCAAGTATTTCTACGGAAAGCTTGAAACCCCCGAGCGCGAGACTGGCGTTGATCAGCTTGTTCGTCGTGTTGTAAAGACCATCACCGCTGCTGGTATTGCCCAGGGCTATTTCGACAACGAGAACGCCGAGATCTTCGCCAATGAGCTGGCGTTCCTGCTCCTCAACCAGTATGGAGCATTCAATTCTCCGGTGTGGTTCAACGTGGGCTGCGACCAGTACGAGCCCAATGCCCAAGCAGGGAGCTGGCACTGGGGTCCGATGTATCCGGATAGCACTCTCATGGCCACTGTCCATGGTACCGACCGGCTACAAGAATCCTCAATGCTCGGCATGCTTCATCAACTCCGTCGGAGATTCGATGGAAGAGATCATGGCCTTGGCCAGGACCGAGGCTCTTCTGTTCAAGTTTGGCTCCGGGACCGGGACCAACTTCAGTCCTCTGCGGTCCAGCAAGGAGTCGGTATCAGGCGGCGGTGTCGCCAGCGGCCCACTGTCCTTTATGAAGGGCCTGGACGCTTTCGCCGGCGTGATCAAGTCAGGCGGCAAGACGCGGCGTGCGGCCAAGATGGCCATCCTGGACATCGAGCATCCGGACATCGTGGACTTCATCGAGTGCAAGCTGCTGGAGGACAAGAAGGCCCAGGCGCTGATGCGCGAAGGCTATGACGGAACGAGCGGGCCGGACAGCCCGGCGTACGCTTCGGTGTTCTATCAGAATGCCAACAACTCGGTGCGCGTGAGCGATCAATTCATGTACGCGGTCGAAAAGGACCTCAACTTCTGCACATTGACCGTCAAAACCAGAGAAGAGGTCGAAAACTACCGCGCGCGCGACCTGATGCACAGAATCGCCCAGGCCACATGGGAGTGTGGCGATCCGGGAATGCAGTTCGATGACACCATCAACAAGTGGCATACCTGCAAGGAGAGCGGCCGCATCAACGCCTCGAATCCCTGCTCCGAATACCTCTTTTTGGACGATTCGGCCTGCAATCTGGCTTCTCTGAACCTGTTGAAGTTCCTCAAGGACGGCGTTTTCGATGTCAAGGCATTCGAGCAAGCGGTGACTCTGTTCACGATCGCGCAGGACATTCTGGTCGATCTGTCGGGGTATCCGACTGAGCGCATCGCAAAGAACTCGCATGACTACAGGCCTTTGGGGCTGGGATATGCCAATCTTGGCGCGCTTCTGATGGCCCTCGGCCTGCCCTATGACTCCGATGAAGGCCGCAGCTATGCCGCGGTGATCACCGCGATCATGACAGGCCGGTCCTACGCCACCTCTGCCTTCCTGGCTGAGAATCTGGCACCTCTGCAGTCGGCTACAGGCTTGAGGTCCGGAGACACAGGGGCTTGCCCCGGTTGGTTCAGCAACAAGGAGTCCTTCCTGGACGTGATCCGGATGCACAACGAGGCCCTGGATCATATCGACCGCAGCGACCATTCCGAACGATCTGTTCAGTGCAGCGGTGTCCAACTGGCAGACTGCCTACGATCAGGGCTTCAATTACGGCTACCGCAATGCCCAAGTCTCGGTCCTGGCGCCCACCGGCACCATCGGGTTCCTCATGGACTGCGATACCACAGGCATTGAACCTGAGCTGGCTTTGGTCAAGTACAAGAAGTTGGTCGGCGGTGGACAGCTCAAGATCGTCAACGAGACCGTTACCCAGGCACTGGAAAAGCTTGGCTACGGCCATCAGAAGATCGACGATTTCATCGTCTACATCGACAAGTTCGGGTGCCTGGAAGGAACGACGCTGAAGGCTGAACACCTGGCTGTCTTCGACACGGCTTTCAAGCCGACCAAGGGCGAGCGATTCATTCAATACATGGGACACGTCAAGATGATGGCGGCCACGCAGCCCTTTCTTTCCGGCGCAATCTCGAAGACCGTGAACATGCCTGCCACGGCAACCGTCGAGGAGATCGAGGATGCTTACATGCAGGCTTGGAAGCTGGGTCTGAAGGCTGTTGCAATCTACCGCGATGGCTCGAAGTCCAACCAGGTGCTGGTGACCAGCAAGGAAAACAAGAAGCCGCCGAGACGTTCAGGACATTCTCCGATCGAGCTCGATGCCAAGGCTGCGTCTGCTTGCTAAACCTGACTTCTTTCCGGATGATGATCCGAATGCGCCGCCGCGCGCCGTGCGCCATCGTCTGCCGGATACCCGGCCGGCCATGACCCACAAGTTCGCCATCGCGGGACATGAGGGTTACCTGACGGTCGGACTCTACGAGCACGGCCAGCCTGGCGAGATCTTCATTGCCATGGCCAAGGAAGGCTCGACCATCTCCGGCTTCATGGACTCGTTTGCCCTGGTGTTCTCGATTGCACTCCAGCATGGCGTGCCCTTGGAGACGCTGGTCGGGAAGCTGGCTCACACCCGGTTTGAACCCAGCGGATGGACTGGTAATCCCGAGATCGGCTATGCGAAGTCCATCATGGACTACGTTGCCCGGTGGCTGGAACATCGGTTTCTCAAGCCGCAGCAGGGCAAGCTGTTTCCTGAGCATCCGATCCCGGAGCTGGTGATCGAGGACGAAGCTCCTCGGCCTACTGGCGGGGCAGTGCAGGCCTTGTCGGCTGTCATGAGCATGACCGACGCGCCGGCGTGCCAAGTCTGCGGCTGCATCATGGTCCGCAACGGCGCTTGTTACAAGTGCCTGGAGTGCGGCAGCACGTCCGGCTGCTCTTAAACCCTGAATCTTTGGTAGTGAGATGGGCTCGGAACATACTGAGCCCATCAAACTCGCAATCTCACCTGGGAGGTGAACAACAATGGCACTCAGCGACAAAGTTCGCTTGCTCGTCAACGCTATCTATCGGAATGGCATTCCTCTGTTCAACAGCAAAGAGATCGTGGCCGACTCCGAGATCTCAAAGCCACGCGAAGGCTCGGACATTCGGGTTGTCACCCTCCGATTCGCGGCGCCGAGCGGAGTTGCTCACCAGATCCTCCATGCCATCAAGACCGGGGAAGCAGAACTCAACATTCAGGAAGTTCAGCCGCTCGAAGTATGAACCCTCAAGACATGAAGCAAGTCATGGAAGCTCTGCAAAGCGCGGCTTCCAAGGTGGAGATCGAGGCCGTGCCCAATGAGGGCAACATCGTCAAGGTCACCACCCAGTTCAAGGATCGAAACGGCCAGCCCTTTGCGTATTTCGCTTACACCCGCGGGAAGCGCAAGAAGATCTTCTTGACCGATGCCGGGTTGATCCTGAAGACCCTCCAGAAATCAGGAATGGGGTTGGAGATGGGACTCATTCAGAGCCTGCTTCGTACCTATGGCTTGATGTTTACCCAGGACGGTGTCGTTGTCGACCAGTCTGATCGTTCGGTTGAAGACCGTGTCACGGCTCTCTTCCAAGCCTGGTGCGCCGCCGATGGCGTCCTGCGCACCTGGACCCGTCAGGAGGGTTGATGGCTGACAAGATGTATCAGATCCGCCGGAAGTCGGATGGGCTTTATTCGACGGGCGGTACCTGGCCGAGCTTCAACAAGGTCGGCAAGATATGGACCAGACCGGGCTCTTTGAAGAACCACGTCGTCATGGTCAACCAGCAATTCAAGCGGTATCAGGAGCACTATCCCTACGGGGATTGCGAGATCGTGACTCTGGTGATCCAGCGAGACGAGTTGGCGACTCTCCCGGTGACGGATTACTCCAAGCTGCAGAAATAGGACCCACATGATTTATGACGTGCGAGTCGGAGCCCTCTTAGACGGCTCTCAGGAAATCTACACCATCATCCAGTCAGTCGAAGCTTCCTCCGCGCAGGGAGCTGCCGAACAAGTCGTCCGTGGCTTCGAAGATGGCGCGGAAGGTCACGAAGAAGACTGGTATGACGGCGACAACGATGAGTGTGTGGATTGGAAGTTTGACGGAGAACACACAGTCGAGATCGATCCCGTAGTTGGGGTCACACAAGCGGTCACCGTTGACCACAAAGCGACGATCAAGATCATCACGGAGTAGGCATGATTGGTGAAACTGTTTACCAGCCTCAGCGGGACATCGCGGAGCTGATGAAGTTGTATGACCAGGAGGTTCGGAAGTTCCCGAGCATTCCCGACCGGGTGACGTTGTTGCTGCGGGCCCGGCTGATCTTTGAAGAGGCCATGGAGTTTGTCGAGGCTGCAGGTTGTTCCGTTCCGTTGTTGGACAAAGGGATCGGCCCCTATGTGGTCATCGACGAAACAGCCACGCCCAACCTGGTCGAGATGGCCGACGCGATCGGCGACACTCTGGTGGTCACCTACGGTGCCGCAAATGCTCTCGGTATCCAGGTGGAACCCGTCTGGGACGAGATCCAGCGGAGCAACCTGTCCAAGGTCTGGCCTGATGGCGCCATTCACAAGCGGGAAGATGGCAAAGTCATCAAGCCCAGCACCTATTCACCGGCTGCCATTGATGGCGTGCTGGCCCAGCAGGTCGATCAGTACCTGCAGAATCTTCCCAACAAGGCGGCAGCCTAATGGTTCTGATCCTGAAGGGCAAACGCGGTTTCTTCATCTCTTTCGAGAGCATCGATGGTCTGGGCAAGACGACCCAGGCCAAGAAGCTGGTTGAGAACCTCGACCAGTCCGGCTATGACGTGCTCCTTACCAAGGAGCCGGGCGATCGGAACACCGGCTCTAACGTGGGCGCCGGCGTCCGCAACCTGGTCTTCAAAGACCCAACCACCCTGAAGATGCGGCCGGGCGTGGCCGATCTGTTGTTCCTGGCCGATCATATCCAGACCGCCGGCGACATTGAAGAAGCCGTCAATGCCGGCAAGATCGTTGTCTCGGACCGGTATGCCGATTCGCAGTGGGCCTACAACGCATCGACCACCAAGAACTGCCCCCAGTGGGTGATGGATCTGTTCGGGCAACAGTACGGCATTGTTCCGGACATGACAGTTCTTCTGGTCGCCCGCGGCAAGCCAATCGTGCTGCCGACTCACGCGAACCTGGACATCTCAGGCGAGATCAGCATTGCTGGTCCTGTGCGTGAGGACATCTCCTGGGCTTTGGCCCGTGGGAAAGCACGGCAAGGTTCCGAGGCAGGCAAGCAGGACGGCAAGGCCTGGAACAACGTCGAAGACCAGCGCCGCATCCAGGAAGCGTACCTGCACTACCTGCAGGGCCTTCCACGAACCTTCATCGTGGAGGTCTGGGATTTCATGACACCGGGCGATCTTTCCGTGCCCATTCTCTCCGAGGTATTGCGCCGAATCAACAAACGTACAGTTAGTTCGGTAGACGAGGCAGCGTAATGGCAAGAGGCGCGCGCACTGGCGGCCGTGCAAGAGGACCGGTCTGTACTCCATTGGAGATGCATGTGCCAGTGGAGTACCGGATTGTTGGAACACACGACTGGTTGCAGGGAGCATGGGAGCCGGGCGCATGGGACTCCGATCAGATCATTCCTGTTTCGTCTTCAGGGGATCTGGCGGACATCAAACGGTTCCTGAACAAGCTTCCAGTCCATGGCATTGATACCGAAACCACGGGTCGCATCATCAAGGGCGACAAATACTACTCGATGAATCCGGTAAACCCGGATACACGGATGGTGTTGTTCCAGATCGGCAATGAAGACATGGTGTATCTGATCCAGCCTGAACTCGTTGATCGAGTTTAAGGACTGGTTGGAGTCCGCCAGCTTTCTTCATCTGCTGCACAATGCGATCTACGACTTCAAATGGCTGCTGGTGAAGTACGGCATCCACATGCAGCGCATCTTCTGTTCCATGCTGGCCGAGCAACTCTCTGGTTGCCGGCCGGCTGGCTATGAAGGTGGGCCTGGCTGATTGCAGCCGTCGGCATGCCCCGTTCTGGCTGATCAACAAGGCCGTGCGAGACAGCTTCATTACGCTGGATCACGATCACCGGAAGATGACTCGTGAGATGGCCTATTACTCGGCCCGCGACATCGTTCTGATGTTTCCACTGATGCGGGACCAGGCCAAGATGCTGAAGCACTGGCAGCTGACCACGGTGGCGCAAGACGAGTTCGATGTCCTCTACCCGACTGCGGAGATGGAGATCGAGGGCGTCACTCTGAGTCCGCCGATCATGCGCCAGATCATCGAGTATTGGGAGCAGCACGAGATCGACGTAGCCAACGAGATCTTCAAGGTCTTCGGCGAAGAGAAGCGCGAGCAGGGCGACCTGGCTGAGACGCTGATTCCTGAGCTGACCTACGTCTTCAATCTCAAGTCGAACGCCGACAAGCTTGTCGGCTCTGCGCGAGATCGATATTGATCTGGACAACATCAAGCGTGAGTCGCTGAAGGAAGTCTCGAAGAACGAAAAGGACTTCTCCCCGCGGCAACGGAAGCTGGCCAAACTGCTGGCCGAGTTCTCCAACGTCACGAAGATGACCACCACCTACGGCAAGAACATGGTGGACAAGATCAATCCCAACACCAACAGATGGCACCCACGGTTCAAGCAGCTGGGATCTGGAGAAGAGGAAGGCCGTAAGAGCGGGGGCGAGGACAAGTCGACCATCGCTACCGGCCGGTTCAGCTCCGATGCCCAGCAGTTCCCGAAGCCGAAGGAGCTGTTTGCTCCGGTTCGCAAACCGGATGAGATCAACCACGTTATGGCTGTCTTCGCCGAGCAAGATCGCGGCGCTGAAGGCCGAGCATGCGCAGTTGCAGGAGGCTGCATGAGCAAAGACAAATCAATTACACGATCGCCATGCATAACGACCAGCTGGTCCTTGTCATGAACGCAAGGACCGCCGGGCTGGTCAAGTCTGCCCTGGAGATCATCAACCCCGACAGTCAATTCGACGAGAATCTGGCGCGCAATTTGGCGATGGATCTGGAGAACAAGCTATGAGTCAAGACAACAGACGCCGGGCTTTCAAGCCCTTGCGGTTGCGGTTATCCGAGATACAGGACCCGGAAGTCCGGTCCGATCTCGAAATGCGGTTTGAAGGCGTTCAGGTGCAGCGCGAGCTGGCCGTCGCCGCTGCCCGGCAGTCGGCCATTGCCGACCGTAATCGGCAGATCGCCACGGCGGAGGCCGAGATCGGCTTCATCAAGCTGATGCAGGAAGCCGGCAAGCATCTGGACCCAATTAACAGGGAGCCCGTGTGGGCGGCGTTCCGCGACAACGGAGAAGTTGTCTTTGAATGCCCGTTCAGTGAAGGCGACATGCGCAATGCCATGAAGGTCAACCGTGCGCAGCTGGAGCAGGCTGCCCGGCAAGTGGATGAAAACGGCGGAGACGATCTCTACCGCGGCGGAGACGAAGAGCCGGAGGCGTAAACCGTGCAATCAGCGAACGTGCCACCTGACGGGCAGGACTATTGGAACGACGAAGACCCAGAGCATCCCTTTGCTGAGTGGCAAAGGGAGGTTGCCGCCGGTGAAACCCGCGCAGGGTATTGGGAATGGGCGTTCGACATACGTTCCCTTTGCTCCGATATGGAAGGCCAACCGGAGGTGTAATGGGCGCAACAACTCAAGCCAGAGCTGTACTCGGGATGGTCGGGGACAAGACCTATTACTGGAACTTCCAGACGGACAGTCTGGAATGGTCAGTCCCTGATCCGCGGTCTGCGATTCGAGCGGAACCCGGGTACAAGATCCTGGCGGCCGATTACTCACAGATCGAAGTGAAGCTGATGGCCCACGCATCGGGAGATCCAATCCTGATCGCGGCCATCAACTCAGGGCAGGATGTTCACAGCTTCAATGCAACGAAGGTGTTCGGCGCCCGCTACAAGTTCACCTACGAGGAAATGGAACTGGCTCGTCACTCCGAGAGCCATCCTCGCCACAACGAACTGTCGCTGATCCGCTCCCGCATCAAGACGGTAACCTTCGGCGTGCCCTACGGCGCCGGCCCGACTCGTGTGGCGCTGATGACCGGCATGAGCATCGACGAAGCCAAAGCGTTCATCGAGGAGTTCTTTGGCACCTTCAAGGTGCTGAAGCAGTGGCTGGAACGTCAGGGCTTGCTGGCAGTCGAACTCGGCTACAGCTGCAGTCCCAGAGGCCGGAAACGGTTCTATACGCTTCCGTCCGACGATGCCGAAGACGCCAAGGAGCTGATCGCACAGATCAAGAGGTGGGCAGGCAACATGCCTATTCAGGCAGGGAATGCCGACATCCTCAAGGTCGCAATGCGAAACATCTACCTGGAAATCCGCGGCGGTTCTTTCGTCGGGAAGAAGTTGTACGACGCCAGGTTCCTGCTGGCTGTCCACGACGAAATCGTCATGGTCTGCGCAGAGAAGGACATCCTGGCAGTCAAGGCCATCATGGCCAGGTGCATGAACGATGCCTATCACCAGGTCGTTCCACGGTTTGGTGAGCCTGGCTGGATTGCTCTGGGCCCGGAGAAGCACGACTGGGGAGTCGAAGTTGTCGAGGCAGAGATATGGGCCAAAGCGTAAAACCGAAGCCCATCAAGCAGGGGATTGGCCGAAACAATCCCCTCGCTTTGGTACTTGTCAGCCGGGGGTGTAGTTACAGGGTAGCGCAGAAGATCGTGAATTTGATCTTCGAAGAAATCAAGGCTGCCTTGAAGCGACACGAAGTCGTTGAACTACCTTTCGGAACATTTCGGGTTGTCGAATATGCCCAGCGGCCACACCGCCGCTGGCGCTTCGGTCAGCCCCAGTCTGTCTTCAAGCGGCGTTACCGTGTGGTGTTTGAACCTCGAGAAAGGGATACCAGTGGGGAATCATAAGGCGGGAATGAGCAAGAACCCGTTCGGCGGGTACGACAGGCTGGACAAGTGCAATCTTCAGGGACCGTCGATTCTTGGCGGCTTGCTCATTGACGTCTTCTCGGACGTTCCAGGTGAACGGACGATGATTTGCAAGATGTTTCTGGACGACTGTAACAACTATGTCAACTATGCTCTCGCAGCCCAGAACGGCACCAGTCTGGATCAGTTCTTTTACGCGAGCGAGTTCCTTCTGCGTGTGAGGGCTTCCAAGCCGGAGACCTGGCAGGGCGCCCGCCTCATGCGGACGACCTACTTCGACGAAGACCTGGGCAAGCGTGTGACGCGCGTTCAGGCGTTGACCGACGAGCAACTTCGCATGAGCTGCGCCGATTATCTCTGGAGCCTGATGGAGATGCCAATGGAGTTTGAGGACTTCGTTGCTGCTCTTCGGGCTGAGCGGCGTAAGCGGCTGCAAAAGAGCTTGGAACAGGTTGACGAGTTCATCGCTCTGATGAACAATCCCTCGCTGTCGCGGAACATTCTCCACGGCGAGACGATTCCACTCAAGCTCTTGAGCCGGTCGCCGGAAGACATCCTGACCGATCCAACTATCAACCCAGTAGACCTTTGCCGACTGGTCCGTTATCAACCACGGAACAGGAAGAGGTCGCCGGGATCACCTGCAGTTCATTGTGTTCGTGCCAGACGAATCCATGCCTGCGAAAAGAAGCCGGTTGTGAGGCAAACTCAGCCAGCCAAAGGAGATCTCTTTGCTTGTCTGGAAACCAATCCTCCTGACTCTGCTGACAGTGCTGGGCGTTGTACTGGTGGGCTGTCTGCTTGATTCAGGATTCCTCTATTACCAAGCCACACGGGGAGTGAAGCTGCCTTTCAAGGTCAAGCTTCTCCCCGTCATGGGCGGAGACTTAGGATGAGAAGGCCGAGTGCAAAACAGCTAGTACGCACACTGGCATTTGACTTTCCAGTCATCCTGGACTTGTCGAAGCCCAGTGTCACCCTTCACAAGAACGGCAAGTATTTGCTGTTCAAACCCAATGACATCGCCGCCGCCGACATCTTGCGCGAGCTGAAGGTTCGGATGGAGTGCAACAAAATGCACCTCACCTCCTTCTTCGGCTTCGATGAAGAAGAGACGGTCGAGATTCCGGTCGCCAATGGTGTAGCGAAGACCCACAGACACAAACAGGTGTCCGATTGGGGCCGTGTCGAGCTGTGGAAACACCTCGAAGGCGATGTCAACAAGCATCCCCTCTGTGACATGCTTCGATCCTACGGGGTCGAGGTCGGAACGTCGCCGACCTTGAAGGGCTACATCCTGAAGGAGCATCGTCGCCGCGTATTGGAGGAGTTTCCTTACCCGGCCTCGCCCATCGTCAAGGATGACGTGTCGCTCTTTGGCCGTTGCTGCCCTGGCACCACTCTGGTTTGCGTCAAGGACTTCTCGGCTCCCGGCACCAGCACCACGCTCTTCAAGAAGGGCTCACGGTACCTCGTAGCCTCCACTGGTGAGAACGACGGCTGTGATCAGATCCAGATTTGCACGGAAGCAATCACCCACAATGCCAAGCTGAACCTGGTTGGCAAGGGCAAGCTGCATAGTTGGACCGAGTTCCATCCTGCGATGGAGGAATGGTTCGACGACACCGAAACCATGGACTTTGGCAAGACGATTGATCAGGTCTATCCGGACCGGGTCAAACAAATGGAGGGCCGTCTCGCCAAGCTTTCCTATATGCAGAAGGCCGTTGAGGCCGGCGACAAGCTGCCTCTCTTTGAGCATGTTCGTAAGGACGCTGTTCTGGAGGCGCTGAAGCGTGGAGTCATCAACTGCAAGCTCATGAGGATGGGCAAGACCTCTGAAGCGATCACGATCTGCGAGCTCTGGGGTTCCCAGAAGATCGGCATCGTTGGCACGCGGAATGTTCGGCTGGCATGGCGCAAGGAGTTCAGGCGCCTGGGCATGAAGAACTTCATCTTCGTGAACAAACTGGAGGATCTGGACAAGGAAGGAAAGTATTACCTCTTCACGCTGGACTGGCTCAAAGACTACATCGATCCCACCAGGGTGCCTCGGAAGAACTTCGAGAACTACCTGCGGGCGTCGGAACGGAAAGTGCGACGGACAGTCAAATGGTCCTCCAAACCTGAAGAGATCACGGTCTATCAGCACAACCCGTGCCCTCACTGCCAGTCGCCCTTAGAACGGCCGCTGTTCAGCGAGGAAGGGGTAACGACCAAGGTGGGCTGGACGACGGACAGAGGGTTTCTCTGCCGTAACCAGGGCTGCTCCTGGACAACGAACAACGGCTCTGAAGACAAGGTCCTTGGAACCAAGGTTGTTCACGACAGCCGATCCCATCGCGGAGCTGCCTGGGCAGTCACTGGCCACACGCACGCCACGACCCATAAGCCTGGGTCTTATGTGGACGAAACCCTGGCTCGCCACGCGCGGTGCTCGGGCGATCACATCAAGGGACGCATGTGCCTGGAGTGTGGCGCTGTGGATGGCACCTGGATTCCGCCGCGGTATCGCCGGGTGAAGGACCTGTACTCGGCCGTGGTTGGAGATGAGATCCACAACGCCAAGGAATACAACACGCAGAATGCTCGCGCGATGTACTCCTTCCGTTCTCGCCGGCGGATCGCCATGACTGGCACTCTGCTGTCCAACTCCCCGCTGGATGCGTATTGGCCGCTGCACTGGGCTGTCGCCCGGCCATGTCCTCAGTTTCCGTGGCAGGGTGCCGAGGGCAAGAAGGAGTTCGAGAACCGGTTCTGCGACTTTGTCTACCTGGAGAAACCGACAGGGGAGATTGACGAAGAGACCGGGGTGGAGATCACCAAGACGATCAGGAAACGCACGCCATTCCTCATCAATCCTCCGGATTGGTGGAGGACGATGCAGCCGAAGATCGTTCGCCGCAACTACTCTGATCCGCTGTTCCAGCAATCCCTGCTTGAAGCCGGCATGAAGCTGCCCCGTGTGTCGATCAAACGGACGATTGTCCCGATGGCCGCCGCGCAGGCAAGGCTGATGCTGGCAGCTCTCAGGGACTTCCGGGTGCAGTTCGAGCAGATGGTTGAGGAGGCCGAGGCCAAGGGAAACGAGGTCAACAAGGCGCTGGTCATTGCCAAGATGTCCGCGTTGCGTACCATCGCTACCTCGCCGGAGCGTCTCAATCAGAAGTTCGGACGTGAGGTTTATGACGGACCGCCGGGCGGCGGCAAGATGCGCCAGATCGTTAACCTGGTCGCAGAGTCAGTCGCCCAGGGCAAGAAGGTCTTCATCCTCTCGGACTTCATCGAGATGCAGATCCAGGTGGAGAAAGCTCTTCATGCCTATAACCCCATCAGGATGCCCTCCAGCTGGGGAGACGAGAAGCGTGTCGAAGCCATGGAGTTGTTTGCCCACGATCCAGAGCGTCATGTCTGGGTCTCCGGCACACGCTCCGTGCGCGAGGCGATCGATGTCTCCTGTGCAGATGTGACGATCTGCTGCGACCTGTTATGGTCGCCGGCCTGGCAATGTCAGGCGTGGTCTCGCACCATGGCCCCCACAGAAAGGGACCGTGACTGCGAGGTTTACCTTATGTTGTCCCAGAACTCGTTGGACGAATATATCTACACGGTGTTCTACAGCAAGATGGTGGGCGCTGAGCAGGCGCTCGACCGCAAGGTCATGAACCGTCGTGCTCTGGACTTCGACGTAAAGTTCTTCGCCCAGCGCGTCCTCGAAGAGGAAGAAGCTCTTTCACTTCAGATCAGGGATGACTTCGGTGACACCGAAATGGTGTACATGCCTGAGTTGGAACTGGCAGAGGAGCGCGCTTCATGACCAACATCCAGAAGAATGTGATGACCGTCATCGACGCGATGCTTTTCCTGACCTGGCCGCCACGTACCAGCGCCTTCACTTGGACACGGCTGATCAAAGCGGTGTCCCTGGGTCAGAAGATGGTCCTGAAGTCGCAAGAGGCTTTCTATCTTGTGATGAAGGTCGAGCCTGTCGTTTTCGAGAAGCTCCTGCCATTTCTGGAGATCACGGCACGGCAAGGCGCGGGCCTCTTCGAGGTCCACAACAATCCCGCAGAGGTTGCTCTCCGCCGGAAAGCTTGGAGGGGATACTATTGATCGAATTCATCGGTAAACCTGGCTCTGCTTCCTGCAGTATCCAGTTCTCTCCGCGCTCGGCTTACAAGTGCGACCCAAGATACCAACGGTTTGAGAAAGACCTGGTGTACGGGCACTATTGTCCGACCTGCGGAAACGTTGTGCAGGCCTGTTTCCTAACTGCCAAGCCTGTTGACCTGTGGTTCTACGAAGAGACCAACGTTATTAGCACAGCAGCCGACGAGAAGAAGTTCGGGAACGTCCTCAAGATCGTTCCCAATCAGGACTCGAAGTTCGGTTACAGCCAGTACACGTCCACTGTCCTCCGGACACCAGGTGGGATGGCTCAACACCTGACCCTCAAGAATCACATCGTCAAGTACCACGGGATCAATGAGACCGCTCATACTTCCGACCGGTATTTCGAGCCAGGCGGCCACACCTGCGCCTACACGGGCCTCTTCAGTTTGCGCGAAGACCTTGCTCTCAAGGATCTGTGCTTGCTATGGAGGTTTGCAGACGGCCACGGCAACAACCTGAACGATTACAAGTTCGGGAAGATTGACGAAGTGCTGGACCACTTCATCACCAATGATGGGGCCCATCTCAATGGCCTTTCGTTTCACGGAGTCAGGGCGCTTCCGGCCTATGGACAGGCGCCGCCAGTGCTTGTCTTTCCTCGAGACAAACTGACCGGCAACTATGCACCGTGGGGCCAGATCTCCACACTCATGAGCCGAGCTTTCAAGAAGGAGCAGAACGTATGAGCAGTTTTCGACAGCTCAAGGCGGGGACGATGAATGACAGAAAGTGTCTCGTCGACACCCTCAAGAAGATGGGCTACAACCCCATCATCGGCAAGAACCAGACCGTTCGCGGCGATCAGAGTTACGACAACCGCAACGGCTACGACATCGTGCTGAAGAAGGAAGACACGGCGCTTCGCGGGGACATCGGGTTCCAGCGCGGCGACGATGGCTACTACACCGTCGGCATGGATTCGTACATCATCCGCCAGTTCACGCCCGAGCAGTTCGTCAAGAAGGTTCAGGGCGAGTACACGGTGACCAAGGCAAGGGCGACGGCCGACAAACTCGGTCTGAGCCTCATCGGCAAGCAGGAACTGGTTGTCGGTGGCCGGCCGATCATCCGTTATCAGTACGAGAAGGTGGGCGCTTAGGCGCCCCGCCTTTCCGAAAGGAAGTCATGTCCCTATATCGGGAACGGAAAACCAAGATCAACGATGTGCGCGCACTTGAGGATGCCCTGAAGCAGAAGGGCTTTACTCCGGTGCGCCACAGCGAAGCCGTACCCCTCGAAGGCTACATGGGTGACAAACGCAAGGACACTGCGGAGATCATCATCCCACGCAAGCAGGTGGGCCGGGCTTCGAACGACATCGGTTTCAAGCGGCAGGAAGACGGTTCGTTTGCTGCCATCATCAGCGACTTCGACAAGACGCACGGCTATGGCGATGCCTGGGTCAAGGAGATCATCGGCCTTGCAACAGAAGCCAAGGCTATGCGGATTGTCAAGAAGCTCGACCTGGAGCAGATCGGCCGCACGGAACTTCCGAACGGCAAGATCCGGCTCCAATTCACTCAGAGAGGTTAGCAATGCCACAGAAGATTGTCACCATTGACATCGACAAAGAGGCAGGCACGTTCTCCGTGGATACCGAAGGGTTCCACGGCCAGGGCTGCCAGGCCATCCACCAGGCGTTCGAGGCCATGGGCACGGTCACCAAGGAAACCATCAAGCCTGAATTCTACGCCGGGCCCGGCAACGGCAACAGAGTGACGTCAGGACGGTAGCCATGGCCGAACCAGAGATGGTCCACGTACTGGTTCACCATCACCAGTACGGCGAAACAGTGTACCTCTACCGCGGGGCGCCGGATCGTGACGCCAGGGAAATCGCCATCAAGCTCAAGGTTGATTTGGAACCTGAGAAGGGCGAATGGGTCGCCATTGATTCAGTCGACATCGCCAACATTCCCGAGCTGGACAACACTCCAGTCGAGTATGACGACGATGACGATGAAGACGAAGACGAGGCCTAAACATGGCGAGTTCCATCGTAATGATGGAGCAAGACGTAAGTGCAGAGGACATCGACCCTCGGAACATTCGGTGCCCTAACTGCAAGTCGACAACCTTCGTGCTCTACGGCAATAGCCAGGTGAGCAGAACGGAAGCATGGGAGAACGGGGCAGCCACCTTCACGGAGACCGATCCAAAATCCCATGCTTTCGAGGTTGAATCCATCGAGTGCCTCAACTGCATGACACGCTCACAGATCAAGACAACCGAGGTCATGACCCTGAAGCGGCAAGCGTATCAGCTTCGCCAGGCGGTGATCGACCTTGGAGGTCTGGATCCGTTTGGGCTAGGCAAACCCTGCTAGGAGTAGCAATGTTTATTCACAATCGTATTGCAAACAGCACGGCGAATGGTCCGGGGGAGCGTGCTGTTGTTTGGGTTCAGGGATGCAGCCTTGCCTGCTCTGGGTGCTGGAATTCCGAGACCCATGCCTTTGTCAAAGACAAGGACATGCCCATCGGCGAGCTTGCCGATTGGATTCTCGGCCAGAACATCGAAGGCGTGACATTCTCCGGAGGCGAGCCGTTCCAACAGGCGCCGGCATTGGAGCTGTTGATCAGCTTCATCAAGGAACGCAGGCCGGAGCTGTCTATTGGCTCCTTCACGGGCTACACCCTGCGGGAGCTGCGGGACGGCAAGTTCAACTGGTGGCACCCGGAACTCCGCATCATGATTCCCGGCGACGCCAAACTGTCCAACTCCATTCTCAAGCAGATGGACTTCATCATCGCCGGCCGCTACAACCAGTTGCAACGCTGCGATGACAAGCCGTTGTGTGGCTCGCGGAATCAGGAAGTTCATTTCCTGTCGACGCGGTATAGCCCCACGGATCTGCATTCCAACATCGTGGAAATGGTCGTCGATCAGGAGAAAGGGCTGGTGCAAATCACCGGATTCCCTGAGTCCCTGGCGGCCATCGACGACAAAGAAGGCTGGGACGATGCGTCGTCCCACAAAGACGAAGGCCCTGACGATCAGATGTTGGCCGTCGCCTAACGAGGAACTATGGAATTCATTGATCGCGCCCTGGTCATCACTGACCTGGAAACCACAGGCCTTGATCCACTCATTCACGAGGTCATCGACATCGGTGCCGTGCGTGTGGATCAGGCCACTCTGGAAATCGAAGCCACCTTCAGTGCCAAGATTCAGCCACTTCATATCGAACTGGCCAGTCCGATCGCACTGGAAGTCAATGGCTATACCCCGGAAGCCTGGAAGCATGCCGTAAATCAATCCGACGGGTGGAGATCATTCTTCTCCTTCGCGCGGCAGAGTGTGTTCGCTTCTTACAGCACACGCTTCGACTGGGGCTTCACGAACGAAGCTCTTCGGTTCTACTACCCGAATCAGCAAGCCGATCGCAGCCGGGAAGAGTATGGTCCCTTCGAGCGGCATCTGATCGACATTCCCAGCATTGCCTGGGGCGTCCTCGGACCGTTGCCCAAGATCGGGAAAGATCCGGTAGCAACCTTCCTTGGCATTGGGCCGGAAGACAAGCCGCACGATGGCCTGAGAGGTGCTTTGCATGCTTTCAAGGTTCTCAAGGAACTCCGCAGCCGTGGATGGGCCTATGCCAAAGCAGCGTAGGTTCCACGAATACCGGGTTGAATTCTCCGGTGTCGCGGAAGTCCCGTTCACAGCATTCAAGAATCAAGTCGCAGACAATGCGGAGGAAGCAGCCCGGCTCTTTAAGAAGGAGCTGAAGGCTGCTCCCTTGGATGCGTTGGACCCGCGAATCTCCACCGGCCGACTCAAGATCAAGAAGCTTCGTCTTGAGGTAATTGTTCCACCCAAACAAGACTGAGAGGGTGTATGGCCCGAGGTCCAGAAGACCTGTTCGAGATCGCTCTCGGCATTGAAGCCCGTGTGTCCCTTGATATGGAACGCATCGAGAGCGATCCCGTTTATCGGCAGTGCCTCACGATGGAACCTGATTCGGCTTTGGCCTTGCAGGCATACATCGAGCACTATGTCGCGCGCGATCGTTTCCTTCGGGACATGCCGTCCACGAACGGACCCGGTCAACTAACACTGAAAGGATGGGCAGGACCAAATGCCTCCCAAAGTAACAATCAAGAGCCCACGAGTGGTGCAACGGGGTGTGCCTGACTTTGTCAGGGGCATCACGGATGATTACCAGGCCCAAATTGCCCACGTCTTCATCTTGCATGGCAACATCTATGACTTCGTTGACAATGCCGGCAACGATCTGCCGATCAGGAAGGTACTGGCCTCCTGTTACGACGACAACATCCAAAAGAGTCTCAACCCAACGCCGTAACGGACAACAAAGAGGCCGGCATTCAGTCGGCTCGGCGTGTATCGCAGAAGACCCGCATCATGGCCTTCTACAACACATCCACTGGCCTGGACTTTCCCGATCCGAAGAGCAAGACAATGTGGGTCGAGACCTTCAAGCAGGTGCTCGGAGACGAGGCGGTCGAAGAACTTGGCCCCGCTACTTCGAGCCCAAGAGTCCGGAAGCGGCAATGCGGCTGCTGAACGACTGGTTCGCCATCTCAAAGAACATCCTGACCGACAACAAGATCAAGCTCACACAGGACCAGTCCCTACAACGAGAGCTGTGTCTGACGCTGGTCTTCACGGATTCCGACAGCTTGTTTCCGCGCGGCGACATCGCCAACCTGGGAATGGACCGCGGCGCCATAGTGAACATCCGCAACTGGGCCCAGGACAAAGCGATTGGAGACCGGAACCGGATCATCTTGATGACCCGGCATCTGTCCGACATCCATGAGTCGATCCGCGGCGAGCTGGCGGTCAGCCACATCGTCCGGAAGCCCAATCTGCAGGACCGCTTGGAGTGGCTCACCAACTTCGAGGCAAACATCAAGGCTCGTGTCGCCAAGGATGGCGTGCTGACCATTGGCGAGAACACCAATGTGACAGGGATCGATCTGGCGTGCGATTTCAGTCTTCAGGAGTTCGCCTACAGTCGGCCGGCATGAACCGGCGTCAGATCAAGGACGTGATCCTGAACTCCTGGCGTAACCAGGTTCCGGTGGATTTCCCGCTGGTTCAGGAGCGCAAGAAGCGTGCCCTTGAAGATGAATACTGCGGCATGATCGACATCAAGGAGCCTACCTTTGGCTTCGATCAGATCGGCGGCCACGAGCACTTCAAGGACTTCTGTCAGTGGAAGGTCATCCGTCCGCTGAGGAGCGGCAACAAAAAGCTTTGCTCGCGTGGCGCCCTGATGACCGGACCGCCGGGAACGGGCAAGTCGATGGCAGCCTGGGCTCTGGCCAAGGAAGCGAATCTCAACTTCATCGAGATCGATCTGGGCAAGGTCTTCGGCGGGCTGGTTGGCGAAACGGAATCGAATGTCCGCAAACTGATCGAGGCCATCGAAGCGGCAGCTCCCTGCATCGTGTTCGCAGATGAGATCGATTCGGTCCTGTCCAGCGGACGTCAGTCTTCTGGTGATTCAGGCACTTCGGCTCGTGTCTTCAATTCGTTGATGACCTGGCTGTCTGATCCTGGCCGTGTTGGCAAGGTCGTGTTCCTGGCGGCGACCAACCGCCCGGAGCTGCTTGACGCTGCCCTGGTTCGGCCGGCCGCATCGATGTCAAGATTCCGATGCTGCCGCCCAGCAAGGGAGATGCCAAAGGCCGCTGGGCCATCTTGGCCTCACAAACCCACAAGCACAAGATCGTCCTGGCCGACGATCTGGTTGCCTCGAAGAACAATCCCAAGGACGGTCTTGGCTGGCTGCTGTGCGACCCGAACCGTATCTGGACAGGAGCCGAGGAAGAACAACTTCTGCAGGCTGCCTTCGATGAGACCGTCCGTGCCGAACGGGTTCTGGCTGAAAAGCCCGACTACCGCATCACTCTTGCCGACTGGAACGCTGCCTTCGACAACATCATTCCCAACACTGAAGAGGTGGAACGGATGACGAATCTGGCGCTGCTCTACGTCGACAATCTCCGCTATGTGCCGGCTGAATGGCGCGAAGCCGCGAGGGATAAGAAGAGTCTCCGGGAGATCTGCGGGCTGGAGAAGTAACCGGACGAGTACCAGGCGTTGCTTTGGTACTCACCAAACTAACAGTAAGGTTGCGTTCCTCATCGGAGGGGAGAGAGAACATGGGAACGTTCAATGTGTTTTCGTATCTTGACCCTGCATTGGTCAAGGAAGAGATGGGAGATCCCGGGCTTCCAAGGCGGCCGTATGGCCGTCGGAGGCTTCGGCCAGCGTGTGGACAAGACCCTCTTCAATATCGTCGGGAAGTGTCACCGCGCATCCTTATGCGAATGATGGGCTTCTCACTTACCAATCCCGCCGATGCCACCGGCGCCTGGAAGTGGCTCATGGGCCGAGCGATCGAATCGGGACTGACCGACCAGGCCAAGCTGGCGGGGATCTACGCCGCCAATGGTGTGAAGCACTTCATCAGGGACATCACATTGTCTCTGGAGTTTGATGTGATCGCCGTTGATCCGGTGGACAGGCGTGGCTGGATTCTGGAGTGCAAGTCGTACTCCGGCTACTACGCGAAGAAGGAGATCGAGACGATGAACAAGCCAAAGCTTGAGAATCTGATTCAGATTTGCCTGTATATCCTCGAAGCCCGCACCGGCAAGCGCCTGAAGGCCATGATCCAGAGATCGCTCAACGAGCGCAAGGTGCTGGACAAGAAGGTCCGCGACGCCAGAAGAACGGCGAAGTCTTCGAGCACCGAACCGTTCCGAAGCCGACAAGAAGATGGTCAAGAGCATGAACGACGGTCCGATTGGCGGAAGCTGCTGTATGTGGACCGTGACTCGGCCAGCCGCAAGGAATTCACCATCGAGATCTACCAGGACTTCGACGGCTTCCACTATCCGCAGGTGGATGGTGTGCCCTTCAAGATCTTCACGATGGAGTCGGTCTACGCCCGGTACAAGACTCAGCAGGGCTACTGGTTCCGTGCGCGGAGCCGAGGCGCGCAGAACCTGGCGGAGAAGGGGATCCTTCCGCCTCCTTCATTGAAGCTGGTGTTGTGCCCTCAGGATGTGGTCGATGGCGGCGGGTTCGTCCCGAAGACGCCGGAAGACCTGATAGCCGAGAGCAACTACCTGACCTTGTTGGAAGACGAGGTTCGCCTGCTGCCTTCCTCGTTCTGGCCGCCGGCCGAGTACGAGTGGTCCTATTCGCCGGAGCGCGTTGAGCTGTTGTTTGAGCACGGCGCCATCGGTAAGACCAAGTACAACGACTACAAGAAGGACAAGATCAAGCGCCTCGGTGACTGGCAATGCAGCTACTGTTCGGTTGCCGGCCATTGCCTTAAAGAGGCCAGGCCTGAGCTGCAGTACCTGCTCTCCGACCTTCAGGGACTCTTGTCGGATACCACTGCGGAGGTGGAGATTGGCTAGCACCGAGTTTCCCAAACCAACCGTCATGCCTGTCAGTCGGGTTCAACAGATTCTGGCTCTCACCAAGGAGTCCGAACTGATGGCGGAGATGGCCAAGTTTGAGGATGCGATCTATGAGGCAGGAGACCCGCTGTTGCGTCTCCTGCGTCTGGATGTTCGCTCCAATGATGTGGCCAACTTGCTGGACCACATGACCTCGGTAGAACGCTGGCGGGAACGGACCACTCGTTGGTATGGCCTGGCTACCTGCTTCGTTTCGCACTGCAAGAGCGATCACTTCATCGTCAAGCGCGAGAAGGGCATTTCCGACTTCGACCGCGAGGCCTATCAGAAGCGTCTCCTGGCTGGTTTCCTTGGCCTGGAAACGTGGCTCGAAGGCCTGGTCAAGTCTGTGGACAGCCGGGTCAATCTCTGCAAGAAACTCCTCGGACTTGAGGAAGGAACCAACAACTAGGAGCATTATGCCACCACGGAAGAAGAAGGAAGAGAAGGAGCCCGTTGGCATCAACGATGCGTTCGAAGCCCAGCTGGCAACACTGGGACTCGGCGATGCCTTGAAGCTGGCGGACGAGTACGACAACGATGTTGTGTGCGTCACGACCGGATTTCCCGGTCTGGATCACGCGATCGATGATCGTGGCATCAACTGTGGGCTGCCCAAGTGCCGGCATTCGGAGATCTATTCCAAGAAGGAGCATGCCGGCAAGACCAGCCTCGCTCTGGCTATCGGTGTGACCTGGCAGTTGCTGGGTCTTCGTGTGGGAATCATCGACATCGAAGGCAGCATGACCACTGCTTACCTGAAGCAGTTGGGATTCATCACCGACAAGGCCGAAGCCGAAGCCAGGGGTCTGTATGCCGTTCGTCTGGTGCAGGTGACAGTCAAAGCGGAAGACTGCGAGACCGAGATGGTCTACGTGGAAGCCGTGCTTGATCTTGTCGCCAAGGCAGCCAATGTGTTTGACCTTTTGCTCATTGATTCAGTGGATGCGCTGGTTTCAGAAGCCGATGCAGCCAAGGCTACGAGCGATAACGATCTGGTTGGCGGCATCTCGAAGAAGATGAGAGGCTGGTTCCGCAAGAACACAACCCGTCGGGCACATTGCTGCTGGCTTAACCACGCAAACAAATCCATAGGCGGAACGATGGTGAGCTATTCGACATCTGGCGGCAAGTCAGTGCCTCGATACAGTTCATTGCGCTTCGAACTGGAAGTGATCGGCAAGTTGGCGGAAGGCGACAAAGACCCATACGGATTCATCACTCGTGTGAAGCTTGTCAAGGATCGGCTGGGTGCCAACTGGCGCTACACCGATCTCTATTACATCTTCGGTGAAGGGTTCTCCAAGGAGTACGACTACTTCAAGCAGGCACTGCGTGTTGGCATCATCACCAAGTTCGGTGGGTGGTTCTACATCCTCGGCGAAGGCAAGAATGTCGATGAGCGGAAGAAGAGTGCCCCCTGGAAATGCCAGGGCGAACTCGGCTCCTATCGTGACTTGATCGGTGAGCACCGTCCTATCTTCGACGGAATCAAACAACTGATCGATGGCGAGGATGTGACTCCTGAGGTCGGTGTCGAACACGGAGACGAGGCGGCAGCCGCGGCAGCTGAGACTGAGGAGTTCCAAGAAGCTGAGGCGGCCTAGCCTATGCCCGTTGCCGAGTCCTGTGAGTTTGGCGCCAACCGGTGCAAGAACTCGGACACCCTTGTTGGGCCGGTACGAGGCAAGTGTTGCCTCTGCCGGCTCGCTCCGGGCAACGAGGACCTGGGGCTGGAACGCTGCTACTGGATTGCCTTAACGGGCAGCAAGCAGCGAACCCATCCTGTGCTTGAGCACGAAAAGGCGCTTGCCCGGATGAAGAAGTCTCGGGATGCACAGCAGACTCGGCTAAAGAAGGACCGCGGCAAGAAGAAGGTTCTGAAGCGCGCCGAGAAGGCTGAACAGTCCACTGTAAAGCATCTCAACGTAACAGCCACCAAGAATTCAGGCCGTTCCAATAAGGACGGCGATCATGTCGCGGCCGGCTTCATCACCCTTGACACCAAGTTCCAATCCCAGAGAGAAAACCCAGTCGTGCTGCTGTCTGAACTGACGAAGGTCAGGCAGGACGCGACGCGGGCCAAGATGTCGATCGGCGGATTGGTGCTGAGAAATCAGCATGGTGTCGGAGTCGTGGTTTTCGATGAAACGGACTTTGCTCGTGTACTCGGCTATCTCACGGAGAAAGACTCATGACCAGTAGTAGACAAGCCCTCGATCGGGTAATCGCGCAGATCAAAGAGCCGATGTACATCGCGGAATATCTGACGTCGTGCGGTTACGACACCAGCAAGAGATTCTCTTGCCCCAACCCGGATCACCCCGATAAGCACCCATCAGCAGGTCTCATCAAAACGACGGGCAACCGGGGCTACTGCTTTGCCTGTCAGACTTCCTTCGACATATTCGATCTCTGCGTGTGGATAGAGGGCCGGCCTTCATCTGGGCCCGGCTGGGTGACGGAGACGGTCAAGTATTTGGCTGACCGTTTCAACATTCCGTTTGAGGCACCTGATCTCACGACTGAAGAGCTGCGAGAGATGGAAGTCATTACCGCCTATTCGCACGCCTATCAGATCGTGAGGCATGTCAAGGACAATGAGCTTCCACCGATCGTTCTGGCCAAGGTCCAGGAACTGCGTTGGGATCAGCAACCTTCGCTACAAGATGGGCATTGGCAGTGTGAAGTCCTACGAGGACTACCTGCACCGGATGACGGTGCAGTACAAGCACTCGTTGGACCTGCTGCAGAGCTGCGATCTTGCCGACAGCCGGGAGCATCGGAATGCCAGCCGCATCTTCAGTCCGGAGTCTTTGATCTACACCATCCGGGATGTGAATGGTTCGCCCATTGGCTTCTCAGCCCGTGATTTGCTGTTCACCGAGCATCAGGCTGACTTTGATGCCGGCAAAACCAAACGGGAGGCCAAGAAGTACGTCCACACCCGTGAGGAAGGCACGCTGTTCAATAAGCGGAATCTGCTCTATAACCTGGATCTGGCCAAGAAGTTCGATGGCCCGATCACGGTGGTAGAGGGAAACCCTGATTGCGTGACCCTGTATGCCGGTGGTGAACTGGGAACAGTTGCCACCTGCGGCACAGCTTTTACCCGCGAGCACCTGGAGCTTCTGCTCTCGCTTGGCAAGCGGCACATCATTGTCGGAATGGACAACGACAAGGCCGGCAAGAAGGGTGTGGAACGGGTTGTCAAGCTGGTCGAAGAGGTCAGTGGCAGTGTGGGCACCCGCCTGGAGGTCATCACGACTCCCGATGGCGTCAAAGATCCGGACGAATATGTCCGCAGATTCGAGACCCTGGAGAAAGGAACTGACGCCTGGCGCAAGCTGGAACGTCTGGACATGTTCACATGGAGTCTGAAATGCAGGCGGGACGCCGGGGAAGACCCGTTCACCATCTGCGAGTCGACGATTCCTCTGATCATCAACGAGCCGTCGAACATCCTGCGGATGCGCCAGGCTCGGCAGCTGGCCCACTGGACCAACACCAACGAAGACTTCGTGATGAAGGAAGTCCTCCGTCTGATGGACAAGGAGGATGCCCGGCTGGATGAGGAGCGGTCGCTGATCGGCGACACAGTTGCCAAGAAGCTGCGGCAAGATCCGGCCCACATCGAGGCCCATCTGGCCGCCGCTACCGCACAACTGGAGACACTCAGCAAGAAGAAGGTTGGCTACAACCCGGAGTCGGTGCTGAAGACCATCGATGTTCTCTTCGATCAGAAGGAAAGGAATGTCACTGAGTATGAGTTGCGGACCGGCTATCCGATCTTCGACAAGATATTTGGTGGCATCCCGCGGTACGGATCGATGCTCTGCTATCCGGGCAAGCCTCACCATGGCAAGTCGATCGTTCTCGACAACCAGATCATCGGGCTGTTGGAAAACAACGAAGACCTGATCATGCTCTTGCACACGGTCGATGACTCGATGAACGATCGCATCAACCGCCTGCTGGGGGCTTACACAGGAATGCCCAGTGACTGCTTCCGCCGGCCGGGGTACTACATGAACCATCCGGAAGGTCAGGAGCTGGCGCCGCCGGACTTCCACGAACGCTACTACGCGGCCAAGGCATGGTATCGCAAGATGCACGAAGACGAGCGCCTGATCGTTGTTGATCCTTCGATCTTGCCCTCTGATCTGGGTTGCTTGAAATCGTGGGTCCAGGATCTGCGAAAGAAGTTCCCCGACCGCGCGCTGTTGGTGGTCGGAGACAACTTCCACCTGTATAGCCTGGTCACCAATGAGACTGGCGAGGCCTACATTCGCGCCATGTCTCGCTTCATCAACGAGGAGATCGTTGCAGCCAATCGCACGACCGCCTTGTTCACGATGGAGATCCCCAAAGAACAGCTGCGGCCGGGCTCGCGCCCGACGTATCTGAACCTGAAGGGATCTGCGGGCCTTTCCTTCGATGCCAAGGCCAACTGCGGAGTCTACAACCAGCTTCAGGACTGGTGCGACGTCCCCAGCAACGTTGACATCTGGTGGGAGTCCTCCGATTGGATGGAGACCGTCACGAACCCGGATGGCGTCCAGGCCCGGATCGCCATCAGGAAGCCGATTGTCGAAGTCATTGTCGACAAGAACAAGATCACCGGCACCAAAGGAACGATCTTCTACCGGCTGGAAGACAAGTCCGGAAGGATGGTCGAGTGTTCCGACCGGGAACAGCAGGAATACCGCAGCAAGCTGGCTGAGGCGGCCGTAGCCAGGGACAAGGCCGACAAGTCGGCGAAGGGCGCTCTGGCAGGCTCCAGGGCCCCGTACAGGTCCAGGCTGTGAGTCTACTAACCGTTAGGCAGGTCCGGCCTGGCCTGCCCAACCCAACACATGAAGAGGAGCACCAATGAGCACACGGCACTACAAGGTTGAGTTCGATCCCACATTCTTCGGTGGAGACTACGCGGAACAGGGCAATCAGGCGTTGATTCCGGAGCAGCTGGTGGAAGAGATCGGCATGTCGGCGGCGTTCTTAAAGACCACCGGCCACAACCCAGCCAACATCATTCACTATGCGGAAGACCTTCGGTTCAATACCGATGGCACGCTCTGCACGGACGAGCCGGCGATTGACACCGCGACGGATTCGACGGTCGAACTGACCACGGCGGGGACCGTTCGGATCCCGACCGTTGAACCGGTTCAGCTTCCGGAGACCGACTGTGATCGAGATCGGTGACCAGCCGGCTCAGATCGAGACCGAGAGCCGGGACGTGCCGAGGCTGTCCAGGCGCAAGCAAGCGGCCTGACATGTTGCTGACTGAACAGCAAATCGACCTGCGTTTGAAATGTCCGATGTTCGGTGTGGAGGATAACACGATCCTTCCTCCTAGAATGTGCTCAGAAGCTGTTGCGCTGGGCAGTCCTGAATGCCTTCAAGGGCAGGCTGGTACCTGTGGCCACTCTGCGCGGCAAGTTTGAAAGCATCTGGAACGGGCATACCGCAGGCTGGGCTCCTGATCACCAGCCTGCTTACTATGCAGGGTTTCGTGCCGGGAACACAGCGGCCAGGAAGATCTTTCTGTTCCTTCAGCACTATGAAGTGCTGAAGCCGGTTGAAGCGTACGGTGTCGACCTCGCGGGAGACCGCATTGAAGGCGAGTACGCCGTGGTGCTTCGGCGCCACGACCGGCGCACGGATGAACGGCCGATGATCCTGCAAGCTCATGAATGGCGGCCGGCTTACTGCCAGCAGCCAGGTGCGATCGAGCTGATTCGGTACGTGCATCTGATGGGAGCTACTGACTACACATCTCCAGGGGTTTACCACCTGCCGTTGTTCCGCGGCGAGCCTTGGAAGATGAGGGACTTCGACCTGCCTTTGGTACGCAAGGCAGTTGCTTCCATACTGAACGCTGTTCGGAATACCGACCATCCGGTGCCTGGTTCTCATTGCGAGGATTGCATCGGGAAGAGCTGCAGGAGCCTCGCACATGCCTGAAACATTGCCCATTTTCATGAAGGGCGAACGCAAGCCGGTCAACTGCTTTCGGGATGCCGAAGGCTTTCTCGTCATCGACGCGGTGCTTGGAGATGACGATCTTACTGTGGTCAGCCCTGACTCCGGTGAGGAACGGTTCCGCATCACGGACGGTGAGGTGACCGATCTTCGCCCACACGAACATGAGTGGGATGTAGACAGCCACTGCACCGTCTGCCACAAGAGCAAACAACAGATCAACGAGGAACAAGATGAACAGACCCACCCAACCGCAGTCGAGTAGGCTGCGTGTTCAAGCTGCGACCAGTGCGGTCAATGCTCCCATCGAGTGCCCGTCTTGCGGATCGATCTTCTTCATCGAAGCGCAGGCCGGCATGTACACCACTTCCGGTGCCGGCTATCGCAATGTGAACCAGGGACCCCAAAAGGTGTACCTGTGCCCGTGCGGTGAAATCATGATCCCGCCTAACTACGCCTCCGGAGTGCCCGCTGGTTCCGAACGCGACTTGTTCGTCCAGTCTCTGAAGCTGGCGATTGCGCGCAGGAACAGCACGACCCTCGATCAGGTTGCGCAGGGCACAGTGAGCCTGGCCGAGCACAACAAGCTGAAGGCTCAGTTCGAAGAGCTGGCCGGCCGCTTCAACACCTGGGCGGGCGGTGGCGAGATGCCGGAACCTGTCGAGCTGTCTGCTGAGGGCGACGAAGAAACGCAGGAGCAGGAGCCTGCTCCAGCGCCGTTGCAGCTCACCATGCGGGAGCTTGGCGCCAAGCCCCCAATCGCCACGGGTACACAAGGCCGTTCGGCTGCTTCTGCCGTTCAGGCTATTGGCGATCACAAGGAAGTCACGTCGACGCCGGCACCTATCTACACCGGCGGCGCCAGAGAGCGCATGAAGCGTCAAGGGGGACAGTAACGTGCCCAAGCATCAACTTGCTTCCCGGTCAGTGAATGTTGAGTTCCTGGCCGGACTGGAACTTGTCAGCAACAAGGTGTTCCCGCTGCCTGGAGGTGTCGGCCGCCGTCAGAATCCGACGGCCTATGATCCTCGTCTGACGCACCTGTCGGGCCTGACACCTGTGGGCGAAGAGGTCATCTACTACGAGCACATCGCAACCGTGCGACACAAAGCGACCAATCAGTTCTTCGTGGCCTTCAAGGAAACGATGGATGCGTTCCTCGCGCGCTCGACTGACCTCCAGAAGTATCCCGAGTGGCTGATGAAGCAGCCCAACAAGCAGGCCGAACGGGAGATCCACATCTACCTGGTCACGCGCACTCCGCAGAGTGTGCCGATTATGAGAAGCCATGAAGACTGGCTGGCTCATATCGCGGACATTGGAACCTTCGATACCCTGGCCTACTTCCTGGCCAAGAACGACGTCATCGACGAGAAGGCCCTGGCCACTCTTCGTTAGCAAGGGAGAAGTATGGCTGGACCAGTTAGTCTCGAACGTCGCAGAGCAGCCATGATGATGGTGCTTTCGCATATCAACATGCCTGTAAGTGATGTCGCAAGGTTTGAAGTCAGCTTTACCGGAAACAGCGATTGCTTTGTTGCCCGGCTGGACTTCCCGGCACACCGCGGCGGTGGCTATCAGGTCTTTGAGGGCATTCTCGGATACAAGGTGTCGCCCAGTTCTCCTGTCATGGGCAAGAACCGGGTGACACCACGGTTTCCATTGCGCCCAACGATCCCACCGCAGACAGCAGAAGACCTCAAGGAAGAAGAGAGACAGCTTCGGCTGCGTCTCGACTATGGCGAAACCTTCAACAACGACAGGGTGAGCTAATGCCTCCAACAGAAGATTTGAGTCTGTCAGCATTCTTGCAAGCCACTGGAGCCAATCTGGACACCATCGGCCAGATAAATGGAGTGATGCGGCATCCAGGCCTGGTCAGTGAGTTTCTGCCGGATGGACTCCCTCCTGACCCTGACGCTCCTTTGACCAGAACTGACTTGAACCCCATCGAGATCGAAGAAGCTCCTTCAGTTTCCTTTGATCCCCGTACTGGCACGACCTACCAAGGCTTTCGCTTTCCAGGGAATGTGGTTCAAGATCCGCACATCCCTCCGGGCACGATTGCTTTGGTCAATAACAACTGCCACATGGTGCTCATGGCGCCCGACGGCCGGACCGTGGAATGCGACATCCGAGATGTGATGCTCAGCCCCGATCCTACTCGCGCTATGGGTGAACGGATTGCTCTCAAAGCCGGCGAGTTCGGTACTGGAAGCATCAGAGGAACTCGGCAGATGAGTCCTGAGGCCCACAGGCGGCTAATGCAGACGTTCGGATTCACAGATGAACCGAAGCCGGCGATCGCACCGGAAGAGGATCTGTTCGAGGACAGGACTTGGTAGTGAAAGGAATCATTCTGCAATGGCCAAAACGACTCGCCAGACGTCGGGCTCCACGAAAGCCCGTTTTCCGGTGCCCCCTATTAAGGCACCTGCACGCAATGTCAAAGGGATTGGAAAGCTCGGTCTCTTTGAAGGCGGCCTGACACCCACGGTGATCAACCCCAAGTATGGCCCCAACGGCGGCAAGCTCGATGGCCAGATCCTTGGCAGGCAGAGGTAGCTCTTATGGCAGGCCTGTGGTTCAAACCGGTTTGTGACGATCTGCTGGGAAAGATCCATCGCTGGTGGGTCAACTATGAGCGTGGAGAGATCTACTCCACCCGTGAGTGGCTCGACCGCGAAGGCAACAAAGTCGACAAGCCAACACGCTATGCCTACAGGACACCCTTCAGGCCTTTGGAGATCCAGCACCTGGTTTCGATTCTTGAAACTCTGGCGCCAGCGAACTCGCTGACCAAAGACATGAAGGAACTGCACGAGAGCATGAAGCGCCGCTTCAACAACCTGCCTCTGAAGAATCGGCCGCGTCTGCTGGCCACCGGCGAATGGGTTGTCACCCTGGCCTGGTACAAGGCGGACATCGAAGAGGTTCTCAGTCTGTTGCTCGAAGCCAAATCCGGCAAGTCGCAGACGGTCGAGTCCCTTGCTGAACAGCAGAAAGCTCAGGGGAAGGAACTCTTTGAGGTGTAGCCATGGCAAGCAAACGTTGTATACGGCGCCGGCGGGAACGCGTGAGCCACACCGTATGTCGATCGCAACGGCTCCGCATTGAAAGGTGCTGCCTGAACAAGCAGCACTTCGACACTTTCGATCAGGCGGAAGGCGAAATGCTGAGCCTGATGGGAGCCTCCTACTACGACGGCGAAGATCTGAACGTCTACCTTTGTCCAGTCACCGGAAACCACTACCACTTCGGCCATGTGCCGAGCCAGCTCCGCAGGTAAATCATGACTCTCAATGCACCCAAAGTGAAAGTGCCGAAGTTGAAGATCCCGAAGATCGCCGGGCTGCCCAAGCAGGCCAGCACGGCCCTCACCGAGACACGTCTGACCCCTCCCGATTACATCCTGGGCCTCGACATGTCGCTCTCAGCCACGGGGTGGTGTCTGTACAACGTCAAGACCGGTGTCCGTCAGGAGCGGGTTCTGCAGCCCAATCCCAGCGCGTCCAAGAAGGTCGTTCCGATCCTGGGCATGCACCGGCTGGTCTGGCTGCGGGAGCGGGTGACCAACCTGGTTCTGTGGGGCGCACCGGAGCGGCCGCCCGAGGGCGAGCGCATCTCTTGCCTGGTGATGATCGAGGGTTATGCCTTCGGCGCCAAGGGCTCGAGCGGCATCAGCCTGGGCGAGCTGGGCGGGGTTACCCGTGTGGCTCTCTACGACCTGAATGTTCCGTTCATCGAGATCCCGCCGACGCAGCTGAAGAAGTTCGTGACCGGGAAGGGAACCGCCAAGAAAGAGCACATGCTCATGGAGGTGCTCGATCGCTGGCACGAGAAGTTCTTCGACGACAACATCTGTGATGCCTTCAGCCTGGTTCAACTGGGCCGTGCCATCACCAACACCCAGGAAGGAAACCTGCTGGCTCACCAGAAGGAGATCGTCTCCGATGTGGTGAAGACCTGGCAGAAAGATCACCCGGCCGCGGCATAGTCTGCGGCCCTCAACCGAAACCGGAGGCACCAATGAAATACCACGTTTCCTACATCGACGACCCCGCGCAGGATGTTGACATCGAAGCCGACGACTTGAACCTCGGTCCACAAACGGTGAGCTTCTACAAAGATCCGAAAGGCAACAGCTTCGTCAAGACGGTTGCCATTCTGACGCTCGTTCCGGGCATGAAGATCATCGGCGACGACAAGGTCGTGTTGGCCGAAGAACTGCCCATCGCCGCCTAGCTTTGGTAGTACCGCACCCACCGTTAACAATTCAGAAGTACGAGGAACAGTCTCATGGCAACACTTGCAATCGATCAGATGCAATTTCCGTTCATGCCTCCGCCGGCGCCGCTGCCGACCGAGCTGCACAACCTGAAACACAATGCCCTCCAGCTGGGTCAGCTGGGCAACACCGTACGCCGCGGCAGCAAGTGGGCCAATGTGCCCAAGGGCCATGTCATTGACCTAACCGAAGGGCCGGACCACAAGTACGTGGGCGCCGGCCGCGTGGTAAAGGTCTGGACTGGTCCTTTCAACGAAGTGCCAGCGGTAGTTCTCGACCGGAATCACTCCGGCAGCCAGAGTTATTCAAGCGTCCTGGCCGCCATGCGCAACGCTTACGGCGCAGAGTTCATGGAAGACGAGATCGTCGTTTTCCTCGACTACACACGCATCAACTAACTATCGAGTACGGGCCTTTCTCCGTGTGGGGACACTTTGAGGGGCTTCCGTGTCGAGATCGTATACTCTGTCAGCAACACATTATGCAGCGGGCTGGGTTGTGCCCGATGATGACAACTTCAACACCAGGACCGAGGTCAACGACCTTGCGATTCGCTACGCCAAGCTGCCAGACGGGCCCGAGAAAGAAGCGGCCTTCCTGACGCTGGTGGAGTGCTTCCACGGCTATCTGATCAAGTACACCAACATGGTGATTCGTGGTCAGCTTCCGAACCCGAAGTCCAGGGTCGGCAAGGATGCTGCTGAGATGTTGAAGAAGTTGCTGCCGCGCGGTTCCCACATCGATCAGGCTGTCCTGTCGAAGACCTGTCACACCCTGCACCTGGCCTTCAAGACCATGACCACGGATGACATCTACGACGTGATGGTGATGTGTTTCCTGCGCGCCTGCCGGCGTTACGATCCGCTCTATACGGATAAGGTCCGTCAAGTTTGTGAGGTATTGGATGGGAAGACATTCTGCCAGCAGTTCACAGCCGACGCCGTCTCATCAGTTGTGGGTTTTGACGCTGTTGGGTGCATTAGGCTGCTGGTTCGCAAGCAGTACCTGGTCTCGGTGGTCGGCAACCAGAGGAAGGTTATCGGTTATCGAAGGGGGCCGGCTTGGCCACCTCAGCAAGCATTCTTTGAATCGGGGCCGATTGGGTTTACATACTTCGCGGCCATGTGGTTTCGCTATTATCTGGCGGAACATATTGTGGCGGCGATGGGCGAGATCGAGTCCAAGGAGGGAGTGCTTCAATTGGATCGGGGCATCACTTGCATCGGAAAGGTCTCCTCTCACGAGGATTTTGCACACTCCAGCGATGCACTGCCTCATGCGGACGGCAACTTCGTGGACCAGCACGGTACCTCCTGGGCAGCTGACACGTCTCTGATGGAAGCGCAGCTCGACATCAGCGAGATGACCGATGCATGGGTCCGCCAAACCAAGGACAAGTTGTTCCGCAACCTGACCGCCACTGAACGCTGGCTCCTTCAGATGATCTTTCGGAAGGAGTTCAACTGGGTTCAGATCTCAGCCATGCTGCAATGCAGTACTCAGACGGCTCGCCAGCAGTACAACGACGTGATGAAGTACCTGCGCGGGCACGTTGGCGTTCCAGAAGCGATTGCCGCGTAGCTGACTCGCTTCCTCTCTTCTTTGGGCCGGGCTTATACTCGGCCCATTCCTTTTGGCTCACCTCAGCACCAGCGGGTGGGCCTCTTCTATCAATATAGGTAGGCTTGGGTGAAGTCGGCCGCAGGCCGCGTGGTGTTGATGCGCTTCCGGGGTTTTGCCCACCCCGATTCCTATACTAGATAGGGGCGAGAGCCCCGCCTGTTTACCCTTCTTGTTCCTGACTCTCATGGATTTATGTCTTTTGTTTTGTGTCTTTTGTCTCTATGAATCTCACGGAATATATGAATGGGTACCTGGCAGACACTTCTCGACGCGTGTCCCTACATCCCGATCCCTCTGATGGCGGTTCTCTTCGCTATGGGGCTCTGGCACGAGGTCGTGTGCAGCAACCGTCGCATCGCGGTGGGCATTAAACCCGCATCCATTCAAGATTCTACTCAGTATAAGATTGAACCACTAAATGGTACAAGACTACAGTCGCCGATCACGCAATAGGGTATTTGACTTAGTATAGGACTCTATGCTCTAATCCAATCAGACCAGAGAACTGGTCGCCGGGAGAGTATATGACAGAAGAAGCCACCGGGGCACTAGAGAAGGAACTGGCAGGAGTCAACGAACAGATCGTTCGACTGGAGAGGTACAAGACTGCCTTAAATGCCGCGCTTCAAGCGCGTTTGGACCTGGATGGGTTTATCAGCACCCGACCCCAGGTCTACTCACCCCAGACTGTAACCTTAACGGCAATTACGGATGGCAAGGATTCACCGAACGCACAACCCAACAGCTTAGAAATGGCGCGGGTCGTCTTACTCAACCTCAACGGAGAGGAGAAGACACCGGACGAGATCCGCGCGCTCATCAAGAAGACCTACGGGATCGATCCGGCCAAAACCCTGGACCAGATGCTCTACAAACGCGCCAGCAAGGGCACATTGTTCTACAAGACCGCCGAAGGCCGCTTCGGATTACTCGCGCTCAGGGCCACCACGGAAGATGTACGGACGCCTACCACAGCGGTCGCGTAGCCGACAACGAAAGACGACGAGAGGGGCCTGAGAACCAGGCCCCTTTTGCTTTGGCTGCTTTCTTCTTCGCCCAGGGTGGCCTTGAACTTCTTCCGGCACTTGGAGCTTCCGTTGCGGTGCTTGATCGGGATTCCGATAAGGCTCACTTTCCAGAAGGCGCGCAGAGCCTTGTTTGCCTACGATAAGAAGACGCAAATTGGGCATGATCCATCGTGTCGATCCCTTTTAGAACGAATATGCTGGAGCGAGAGGGAGTGTCAATCACGACCGTGGAGGGTACACTTATATGCGTTCTCCACTCAGCGCATCCGGTTGACTTCGTACTGGACGGCTCGCCGTGAGGGACACCTGAATGCCCGGGAAGCTGGGCATCTGCGGAAAACCCTGAAACAGCGTTTACTGAGGCATGCGGCCAGATATGGAAAACCCGTTCTTCGAGCACCCGATCCTCAATTCCCCCTACGAGTGTCCTGCCCGGCACTGGGAACTCGATGCCGACGGCCAGCCGACGCAGCAAACCATTGAAACCCGGCGCGTTGCAAAGTACATCACGCCGGTCCCCAAACCTCGGAAGAGAAAAAGGGGGCGACGCAGGGATCGCTTGTTTTCGATGAGGGAGCCGGTGTCTCCACGGCAGAGCAGCAGTACGACCCGACGCCAATCATGAATGAGCTCCGCTACCAGGTGGACCAGTGGCGGAAGTGGCCCGATCCAAAAGACTGGCATGTGACCCCTGAAACGGAACGTCTCCTCAAGCACTGGCGGCACCACAAGTTCTCTGACATCCGGCCGTTCTTTTGCCAGATCGAAGCCATCGAGACTGCCATCTGGCTGACCGAGGTGGCTCCGAAGGCCGGGAAAATAGGCAAAGGCTTCCTTGAGCACCTGGCCAACGCGAACGCCGCTGCCAATCCCGAACTCATGCGCTTGGCCCTGAAGCTCGCCACTGGCGCCGGCAAGACCACCGTCATGGCCATGCTGATTGCCTGGCAGACTGTCAACGCCGTCCGCCGCCCTGGCAGTTCGCTCTTCACGAAGGGCTTCCTGATCGTGGCGCCGGGTCTCACAATTAAAGACCGGCTCAGGGTTCTCCAACCCAACGACCCCGACAGCTACTACATGAGCCGCGAGTTGGTGCCCCCTGACATGCTGGATGACATCCAGCGTGCCAAGATCGTCATCACCAACTACCACGCTTTCAAGTTGCGCGAGCGGCTGGATCTCTCCAAGGGCGGACGTTCTCTTCTCCAGGGCCGGGGTGAGCCCCTCAAGACGGAGGAGACCGAAGGGCAGATGATCCAGCGGGTCATGCCTGACCTGATGGGGTTGAAGAACATCCTGGTGCTCAACGACGAGGCCCACCACTGCTACCGCGAGAAGCCCGGCGATCCGGTCGAGGAGGATATTTCGGGGGAGGAAAAGCAGGAAGCCGAGAAGAACAAGGAAGCGGCCCGCCTCTGGATATCCGGCCTGGAGGCCGTCAACCGCAAGCTCGGCATTGCCCGCGTCATCGACTTGTCGGCCACGCCGTTCTTCCTCCGGGGTTCGGGGTACGCCGAGGGAACACTCTTCCCATGGACAATGTGCGACTTCTCGCTGATGGACGCGATCGAATGCGGCATCGTCAAGCTGCCACGAGTGCCGGTCGCCGACAATATTCCCGGCGAGGAGATCCCCGTCTTCCGCAATCTCTGGGAGCACATCCGAGCCGACATGCCCAAGAAGGGGCGCAGCAAGGGCGAGGCCCTTGACCCTCTCAAGTTGCCGGCCAAGCTGTGCACTGCGTTGGAAGTCCTCTACGGGCACTACGTAAAGACCTTCGATGCCTGGCGCGAAGCCAAGATCGCTGTGCCGCCCTGCTTCATCGTCGTTTGCCAGAACACCGCGATCTCCAAACTGGTATACGACTACATCTCCGGCTTCATCCGCACCAACCAGGACGGCTCAAGTAAGCCCGAAGTAGGCCGGCTTGAATACTTCCGGAACTCCGACGTGCACGGCAACCCGCTCCCCCGACCTCATACATTACTCATCGACAGCGAGCAGCTCGAATCCGGCGACGCCTTGGACCCCAAGTTCCGTGAGATTGCCGCCGACGAGATCGACCGATTCCGCCGGGAGATCATGGAGCGCACGGGCGACCGCCAGCAAGCCGAGAACATCTCCGACCAGGACTTGCTCCGCGAGGTCATGAACACGGTGGGCAAGCCTGATCGGCTCGGCGAACGCATCCGCTGCGTTGTCTCGGTTTCCATGCTCACCGAGGGCTGGGACGCCAACACTGTCACCCACGTTGTGGGTGTTCGGGCATTCGGTACGCAGCTCCTTTGCGAGCAGGTCATTGGTCGTGCACTTCGCCGCCAGTCCTATGACCTGAACGAGGAGGGCCTCTTCAATGTCGAGTATGCCGACGTCCTCGGCATTCCCTTCGACTTCACGGCCAAGCCGGTCGTGGCTCCCCCGCAGAAACCGAGAGAGACGATCCAGGTCAAGGCGATGCGTCCTGAGCGGGATGCACTCGAAATCCAGTTCCCAAGGGTTTTGGGCTACCGTGTGGAACTGCCGGAAGATCGGCTGACCGCTACCTTCACCGACGACTCAGTCCTGAATCTCACGCCCGAACTTGTCGGCCCCACCATGAACATCAACTCCGGCATCATCGGCGAGGAAGTGAGCCTCACGGTTGAGCACCTCTCCGACACGCGCCCCTCGACGGTTCTCTACAATCTCACTGCACACCTGCTATCCACCAAATGGCGTGACACCGGTGAGGAACCGCAGTACACCTTGTTTGGTCAGCTCAAGCGCATCACCAAGCAATGGCTGGATACCTGCCTCAAATGTTCAGGGGGGACCTACCCCGCGCAGCTCATGATTCGAGAGCTTGCCGATGAGGCTTGCAACCGAATCACCGATGCCATCGTGCAGGACACCGTGGGCAAGATGCCGATCAAGGCGCTGCTGGACCCATACAATCCCACTGGCTCTACCATGCACGTCAGCTTCACGACCTCCAAGACGGACCGCTGGCAGACGAAAGCAGACCGCTGCCACATCAACTGGGTCATTCTGGATAGCGACTGGGAAGCCGAGTTCTGCCGTGTGGCCGAGTCGCACCCTCGCGTCAAGGCATACGTCAAGAATCACAACCTTGGGTTCGAGGTGCCTTACCGTTATGGTTCGGAGAGCCGCATCTACCGCCCGGACTTCATCGTACTCGTCGATGATGGATGTGGGGACAAGGACCTGCTGCATCTGGTGGTCGAGATCAAGGGATACCGCCGCGAGGATGCAAAGGACAAGAAGCTCACCATGGAGACCTACTGGGTTCCCGGCGTGAACAACAGCGGCAAGTTTGGGCGCTGGGCCTTTGCGGAGTTCACCGAGGTCTACGCCATGGAGGCGGACTTCGCGGCAAAGGTTGAGGCCGAGTTCAACAGCATGATCGACAAGGTTGCCCCACTGGCGGCCGTTCAGCCCACGGCGTAAGGCCGACCGAAGAGAAGAGACGATGGCGAAGAACACTCTGGAAACTAAGGCCCCGAAGCAGAAAAAGACTGTCGAGACCCTGACGCACGACGAGGCCTCGCGTAAGAACATTCCCACGGCGGAGTACCAGTCCGTCATGCGGACGGACGAACAGACGCCGATCCGTGTGGCCTACGAGCGCCGCAACCGCGATCTTGACCCGCAACTGGTTTGGCGCGGTAAGGACGAACAAGACTGGTCCGATCTGGTTGTGCCGGCGCCGCCGCTCTACATCCAAGAGAAGGTACAGCCCAAGGTACTGATCGACGATCTGCGCAGGCAGACGGAGAGGAACACACCGAGGGAGGCGGCTCCTCAATTCGATCTTTTCGCGGACTTCAATGGGCTGCCCAGCGAGGATGCCAAGACCGAGTTTTACCAGCACGATGCCCACTGGTCGAACAGGATGGTTCTCGGCGACAGCTTGCAGGTGATGGCATCACTTGCGGAGCGCGAGGGCCTCCGTGGCCAAGTACAGTGCATCTACATCGATCCGCCCTATGGCATTAAGTTCAACTCCAATTTCCAGTGGTCCACGACTAGCCGAACAGTGACAGATGGAAAAGTTGAACATATAACCCGCGAGCCGGAACAAGTAAAGGCGTACCGCGATACTTGGCGAGACGGCATACATTCCTACTTAACATATCTGAGAGACCGACTCACAGTTGCTCGCGATTTGCTCAGCGAGTCGGGGTCGATATTCGTCCAGATTGGTGACGAGAATGTGCATCTTGTACGATCCTTGCTCGATGAAGTGTTCCGTGACGAGAATTTCGTAAGTCTAATTGGTTACCATACAACTTCAGGTTCGACTTCAGATTTCTTGTCGAACCCTAAGAACTATATTCTTTGGTATGCAAAATCTATAGCCTCTACAAAATACAGAAAGCAGCTCATAGAGCGAACCCTAAATCCAAGCGATCCCGGGCCATGGCAGATTGTCGAAAAAGATAGCCACCAGATGCGTCTATCGGAGTTTCTAGATTCTGGTGGAGATATTGAGGATCCAGGTGTTCGCGTCATTCGCATGGGTGATGTAACATCTCAACGCCAAGGTAGAGAGTCCGGGGACACCTCCGCAATGGGATTTCCGTTTGCATTTGTTGGGAAAGTTTTTCGGCCATCCGGCACTCGTGGCTGGAGCACGACGGAGCAGGGACTCAATAGAGCCGCAAAGGCTGGGCGCTTATATGGAGGGGGACAATCACTGAGTTTGATTCGCTATTTTGATGAATCGCCATATTTCCCGTTGAACAGTTCTTGGGAGGACACAGGTGGAACAATCGGTGCGGAAAAGGTTTATGTAGTTCAGACAAATGTTCGCGTGATTCAGCGTTGCATTCTGATGACCACTGATCCAGGTGATCTGGTTTTGGACCCCACATGTGGGTCTGGCACATCAGCCTATGCTGCCGAGCAATGGGGTCGCCGCTGGATTACGATTGACACCTCACGAGTGGCGTTGGCACTAGCACGTGCACGCATCATGGGTGCGCGGTACGCTTACTACCTCCTCGCAGACTCCAAAGATGGCCAGGTGAAGGAGGGCCAGGTCACCGGTCGTGTGCCTTCCGATGCACTGACGCATGGCAATATTCGACAGGGCTTTGTCTATGAGCGAGTGCCTCATATTGCGTTGAAATCCCTTGCCAACAATATTGAAATCGACGTGATTTGGGACGAGTACCAGGTTGTACTGGAACCGCTGCGCGAAAAGTTGAACACGACCCTCAAGAAGAAGTGGCAAGAGTGGGAGATTCCCCACGACGCGGAGGAAGCATGGCCGCAAGCAGCTAAAGACCTGCACAGTGAGTGGTGGGAACAGCGCATCGCCCGCCAGAAGGCGATTGACGCATCCATTACAGCCAAGGCCGATTTCGAGTACCTCTACGACAAGCCTTACGAGGACAACAAGAAGGTTCGCGTCTCCGGTCCCTTCACGGTCGAGAGTCTTTCCCCTCATCGGGTTCTCGCAGTCAATGAGGACGAGGATGTGGTAGATTCGCCGGGCAGTACCGATGTGGATGTGCGCGGCGCCCAAGACTTTGTTCAGGTGATCCTCGATACCCTGAAGATCAGCGGCGTGCAGCAGGCCCACAAGGAAGATAAGATTACCTTCTCCTCAATGACCCCCTGGCCCGGCGACTTCATCTGCGCCGATGCGCGGTACACAGATTCAGATAGCACGGAGAAGCGTGCAGCCATTTTCATCGGTCCTGAGTTCGGCACCGTCTCACGCCCAAATCTCGTTTCCGCTGCCAAGGAGGCCGGCGATGCAGGCTTCGATGTGCTGATTACCTGCGCCTTCAATTACGACGCGCATTCGTCGGATTTCAGCAAGCTGGGGCGCATTCCCGTGCTCAAGGCTCGCATGAACGCCGACCTGCACATGGCAGACGACCTCAAGAGCACCGGCAAGGGCAACCTCTTCGTGATCTTTGGAGAGCCGGACATCAAGATCCTCCCTGTTGCAGGTGGGCAGATTCAGGTGAAGGTGAACGGCGTGGACGTCTTCAAGCCCCACCTTGGGAAGGTTGAGTCCAGCAGCCCGGATGAGCTGGCCTGCTGGTTCATCGACACCGACTACAACGAGGAGAGCTTCTTTGTGCGCCACGCCTACTTCCTCGGCGCCAATGACCCCTACAAGGCGCTCAAGACGACACTGAAGGCGGAGTTCAACGAGGAGGCGTGGGAGACGCTGCACAGCGACATCTCGCGGCCCTTCGACAAGCCCACTTCCGGCAGGATCGCTGTGAAGGTGATCAACCATCTCGGCGACGAGGTGATGAAGGTCTTCAAGGTGGATTGATGGACGAGACGCTGATCAACGATTTCCTTGAGCGGATAAAGACCGAATGGCGTTCAAGTCCGGCGGGAATGCATTGGATGGCGTTTCACGAGTTGCTGTGCAGTCATGCAGGTGCTGTCGGAGCGAACCGCCCGCCGATGCCGTTGATCTTGGCGGCCTCAGGCGAAGCGGATAGTACAAAGCATCAGCGATTGGCAGAACAACTGCACTGGGCACAGGCGAACGGGGCTCTGACCGAAGCGCTTCAGTTTCTAAGCGATCTTGCGCCGGATCGGTGGAATCGGGGTACTGCAGAGAACTGGCACCGCTCCGCTTACTGAGGGTACGCGACATGGAATTCAGAATCGCGGATACGTTCACGGACAGCCTCGCCAAACTTACGGGCGAAGAGCAGAAGGCTGTGAAAACTGCGGCTTTCGACCTTCAATTGAACCCGGCGCACCCGAGCCTGCAGCTCCACAAGCTAGAAAAAGCGAAGGACCCAAACTTCTGGTCCATCCGGGTTGGTCGCGACATGAGGCTGATCGTTCACCGAACCGGGACCAGCCTGCTACTTTGCTACGTCAACCATCACGACCAGGCGTATCAGTGGGCAGAGCGCAGGCGGATGGAGACCCACCCAAAGACGGGCGCGGCGCAGTTGGTGGAGATTCGGGAACGGGTTGAAGAAATTCCCAAGTACGTGGAAGTGGAGCAGCCCGCTCCACCCAAGCCGCCAGTTTTCAAGTACATCTCCGATGGACAGTTCCTGGCCTACGGGGTACCCCCGGAGTGGCTGGATGCTGTGAGGGAGGCTACGGAGGACAGCCTGCTGGAAATCGCAGGGCACCTGCCGGCCGAGGCTGCCGAGGCACTGCTTAACCTGGCAACTGGAATCAAGCCGCCGTTGCCCGAGCCAGTGCCGGTGGGTACCAATCCCTTCGAGCATCCCGACGCTCTGCGCCGCTTCAGGGTGATGAAGAACGTAGAAGAACTTGCGCTGGCGCTTGAGTTCCCGTGGGAACGCTGGGCAGTTTTCCTCCATCCGGCACAGCGCCAGTTAGTTCAGAAGGACTTCAACGGTCCTGCGAGAGTCGCGGGCTCAGCAGGCACCGGGAAGACGATTGTCGCATTGCACCGGGCCTTCCACCTTGCCCGCACAAACCCGAACGCACGGGTGCTGCTCACGACCTTCTCCGACCCGCTGGCCAGGGCACTGGATGCAAAACGTCGGCTACTGCTGACTGGTGAACCCCGTCTCGGGGAACGCATCGAGGTTCACTCGATGGACGCCATCGGTCGCAGGCTTTTTGAACTAAACGTCGGCAAGCCCCAGATCGCCACACGAGAGGCAGTGTGGAGATCCTTGAAAGAGGCTGCCAGCGCAGTGGAAGACAACAAGTTCCCACCACAGTTCCTGATGACTGAGTGGGAACAGGTCGTGGATGCCTGGCAGCTGGAGACCTGGGAAGGCTACCGGGATGTCCTTCGGCTTGGCAGAAAGACCCGGCTCAAGGAGCCACAGCGTCTCATCCTCTGGTCAATCTTTGAACGGGTACGGGCCGCGTTGAAGTCCCAGGGGTTGATCACCAACTCCGGGCTCTTCAATATGCTGGCTGGCCTTTACGCCGGGGGCACCTCATCTCCATTCGACTTCGCGGTCGTCGATGAGGCCCAGGACATTAGCATCGCACAACTCAGGTTCCTGGCCGCGCTCGGGGGCGGGCGGACAAATGGCCTTTTCTTCGCCGGCGACCTCGGCCAGAGAATCTTCCAGCAGCCCTTCTCGTGGAAGGCCCTGGGCGTGGATGTGCGCGGGCGCTCGACGACGTTGAAGATCAACTACCGGACCTCACACCAGATTCGTTCGCAGGCCGACCGCCTCCTTGGCGTAGAAGTGTCCGATGTAGACGGCAACTCCGAGGAGCGCAAGGGAACGATCTCGGTGTTCGACGGGCCGGCGCCAGGCATCAAGGTTCTGCCCACGGTGGCGGCAGAGATTGAGGCAGTTGGTGAGTGGCTCCGAGAAGTTACGAAGGCCGGGGTACAGCCCCATGAGATAGCGATCTTTGTCCGTTCCCCGGCCGAGTTGGACCGGGCGAATGCCGCTGCCAAGGAGGCGTCACTCGACTTTGTGGTACTCGACAATAATGTCGAGACAACCGCTGGGAAGTTGTCCATCAGTACCATGCACCTCGCCAAGGGCCTGGAGTTCCGAGCGGTCTCGGTGATGGCTTGTGATGACGAGGTGATCCCGCTCCAGGAGCGAATTGAGACGGTTACGGATGAAGCTGACCTTGAGGACGTGTACAACACCGAGCGGCAATTGCTGTACGTCGCCTGCACCCGCGCCCGCGACTTTCTGCTGGTTACGAGTACCACGCCGGCATCGGAGTTCCTGGACGACTTAGGGCACTGATGGATGCAAGTCTACAGTTACCAGGGCTCGCTCAATACTAATAAAGACAGTTTCACGATTCCAAACGAAAGGGGTGGCACGCCGATATGCAGAAAGCACGGTTAGAGATACAGAAGCTGAAGATTCGACAGGTTGTGGAGGATTACCGTGGCGGTAGATTAGTAATCCCCGAGTTTCAGCGCGAATACGTGTGGAAGCCAAGTCGTGCGCCCAAGCTGCTCGATTCGATCTATCATGGGTTCCCAATCTCCGTCCTATTGCTCTGGACAAGCTCCGTCGAAGCAAGAGCACGGCGTCGCGACCCGCGGCCGTCTCGGGCAAGCTCAGTTTCGTGGCTCATTGATGGGCAACAGCGGGTAATCACTATGTCTCGCATTCTGAGTGGCGACGAGGGCATAGATGTGGTCTTTAATCCGGATGAAGATCAGTTCCGTCTTTCCAACGCCGCGACCCGCCGAGACAGTAACTGGTTCCGAGTAAGCGAGTTACTTGACGACGAGTCGTATCGCCAGATTCGCCGTTCGTTGCCTGAAGGTAATAGGGGCGAGAAGCGAGAGGCGCAGTTTGAGCGTGTGCGCGGAATCCGCGAATACGAGATCCCTGCAGTCCAAATGGTGGACCATACCTTTGACGAGGCTGTTGAGGCGTTTACGCGCATTAACACCCTCGGTGTCAAGCTGAAGAGGGAAGACATTGACAGCGCCCGCGTGGCAGCCCGGCATAGCGGATTCATAGCGGACGAGGTCACCCCTTTCGTGGACGAACTCCGCCGGCAAGGTTTTGAGCGATTGAATGTGATGCACCTGTTCCGTGCTTGCGCGTTTGTGGCCATGCCGGATGGTCGAAGCCGTACGCCGTTACACGAACTCAGCAGGGCAGAGGTTGCCAGCGCATGGTCGCGGACCAAGAGAGCAACAGAGCAAGCGATTGCCTTGGTTCGCAACGAGTTCGGACTCGTCAATATGGATATACTCTGGAGCGGTGCACTCCTTGTACCGGTAATAGCAATCTGCGCTTCAACCACAGCCCGTGAACGTGATCCCAGAGGAATGGCGGGGTGGCTGGCAATGGCTGCACTGCTCCACCGATATAGCAAGGCGGCAGAAACGGCACTTGATCAGGACCTTCGCGCATGCCGTTCAGACGATCCGTTGGGGAAGCTCCTGACCAATGTGCGCCGCGATGCAGGTGGGTTTGCGGCCGCGCCCAGCGATTTCAAAGGGCCATTGAACGACCGAGGCGGCATGTTTGCAGCGTACGCTGCCTGTCGCCATATGGGTCTGCGAGACTTGTTTTCAGGCTCGCAAATGTTACTGCAGGCTCACGTTGACCGGCATCACATTCTTCCTCGCGCACAGTTCCCAGAGCGAGACCGATCCAAAGCTGACAACGTTGCCAACATTGCATTCATAAGCGGAGAGGTGAATCGTTCTATCGGAGCTGCGTTGCCCGATGTTTATCTGGCAAAACTCAGCGCCGAGGTCTTAGAGAGCCAGTGTATCCCGCTCGATAGGGACCTTTGGCGGATCGATCGCGCACAAGAGTTCTGGTCCGCACGCCAAAGGTTACTCTCTGATGGGTTCAACGGGTTTCTTCGCAAGATGATGCCCGGACGCCACATCGACGCAATATGACCTGACCGTTAAGGAAATCCTCCACAACTGGGGTATCGATGTGCAGGAGGCTGCGCCGGCGATCTGGTCAGAGTGATGGGCGTGCCTGAGGGCAGGAGTGAGCACCCGTCGTGCAGCTCTCCAGAACTATTCTAGTGACTTATTCGTTTTGGAAGCATTTGTAGCCGATGGCTTGGCTGACAAAGCGAGCTGGCCAGCACGAATCATGTCTGTAACTGTCTTCAACATAATCACTGCAACTGAATGATGATCTCCATCCCGATTCAGGATGTGCGTAACGCCTGGGAATTTGCGTTCGTCGATGTTGTCTTCATTGATTGCTTCCAACTGATAGCCCTTAAACGTGTCTCCCACTTGGGACCAGCACACGCACATGTCAATGTTGCTGAACGTCTTTGGGCTATCGCCCTCCACATCCTCAACTAGGCTGTCGAGATTGTTCTTAAACTCCACCGTGAGGTGCTTGGTCGAGAACTTTGTCCCGTTCCCGAGAATGTACGGGGAAACGCCAAGGGGATTTTCGTCCCTCCCTTTGTATAGGAGCCCAGGACAGTGGCTCACGCAGTCATACTCAACCAGACAGTCGTAGGTGTGACTCTGACTTGTGGCGAAGACTCGGATACCCGGAAAGACACCTAGAGCCGAGAGTTGATTGAACAAGCCCACCACATCTTGCTCAGTCAACGGCGTGCTAATGAAGGTTGCGGGAGGAATATGCAGAGGGCTGGTTTTGGCGTGGGTGCGCACGTTAAAGACCCAATCCTGATGACCCTTTTCAATCTCCCGTTGCTCGGGCGTCGGAGATTCGCCCGAGGGCCGAAGCAAGGGCCGCTGCTTCCCGAGGTACTGCACAACCCTGTCCGCCGCCCTCTGTGCAAGCTCCTCTGCCTCTACCTGAACCGTCTTCCTTCCCTGGTCAGGTCTGGCATTGTCAAAATGGACCGCGACGAACACGTTTCGACTGAACGTCTCAAATCGAGTCGCCTTGATCTCGGAAATGTCCGCCAGCCTTTGTCGATTCACCGCGAACATAAGACCTGGATACAGGTATGACCTACGACGCACGCCCGTTGCGAACTGGTTCAAGTCTGCCCAAACACTTCCTTGATAAGGAACGAATGCATACAAGTATGGAGAATACGCCTTGAGCTGGTCAGCGTAGGTCACCTGCTGTTCCTCAGTTAGTTCCTTACTGATTCGTTCCGTGTCCCATACGACATACAATCCATCCTGCCGAAGTTTATCTGGAGGGGGAGCTACTTGCTCCGGATACTGCTCGTGGTATTTGACCAGATCGAGGAACCGGAATGGGGGCTTTCTTTCCACCTCGTGAGGGTACAGAAACTCCGGATGTACATCAGCGGAATGAGAAGTGCTACCGTCAATGACCGTCAGTTTTACCTTGAAAGCTACCAGCTGCTCCCGGCCCATTAAGATCTGCCCGATTGCTGTTTTGGTTCGTAAGATAGCATCCCATACCGGCAGAGTGGAAGCGACCTTACTCAAGCTCTTGGGGCGAGTGTTCTGCGAGAACATCACACGGAGATAGGTCCCTCTCGAGAATTGATCAAGCGGTGATGGCGATTTATCTTCGACCATCAGCGCCGGATCGTTCCGCTGCCCGCTGGCCCAAGCACGGCCATACTGCATTCGTGCTTGAGTCGCAGGCCCACCCTGAGTCTTCGAGTGAATCGTAATGTCATCTGTGCCGTAAGCCAGGTATGTCATTCCGACACCCTTGTAACCACGGTACAGGTTCTTCTTGTCGCGTTTCGCCTTGAGCGGAGATACAGCCTTGAAGCTAATATGGGGTGCAAACGCACCGGCAACTTCTTCAGGGGTCATTCCAACGCCCGTGTCCAGAATGGCTATAGAGTTGTCAATCAGGTTAACTGTGACCTCGACCAGGAAAGGTCCTGCCAACTCAGCCAGCTTGGCGTCCTCCACCGCATCCACAGCGTTCTGCACTCCCTCGGCGAGCGCATCATAATTGCTGTGGTAGCTTTCCAGCACATCCTCGACGGTTCGACGGCGGTATTCGAGGTCGAACGACCCGGGGATCCGGTCAAGAGGGTCGAGGGGAAAGTTGACAACTGCGACTGTGGTGGCCATCGGTAACCTGAACAGTTGATTTGATTGCCCCTTAATATTACCGCACCCCCCCGTCGCCTGTAGGAGTTCTGCCCCCACACGCACCCCGAAGCCGGTGCGTTGTCCGGCAACGCGAAGATTATTCTCAGTCGCGTCATCGATTCTTTAGCCGAGCATATTGATCTTCGGTCAGGTCCAGGAAAACGCCACCCCGTCCGATCTCGATCGCCTGGTCCAGCGCCTGCCGGCTCTCCAGGCTGCACAACCCGCCGCCCCTCTGTACGATCTCGATCACCTTTTCAGGCGACGCGAAGTGCAGTTTCCTGGGCAGGGGAGTCTTCAAATCCTCCTCCAGGAACTGGCAGTGCCAGCCGTAGCGGCATTGGAATGTCATGTACACTCGGTGGCGATCATCTTGACGGGGCATGGAAACAGAATAGGCGAACACGAGGCGAACGTCCAGCGAGGGAGGGACGAAATGTCTGGGTGTGGAAGCTGTGGAAATTCTGTGTAATTGGGGTCATTATCCCTTCAGAACAAGTGTATTCCCGTTCGTGCAAAGCAATGTACTGGGGTCCGCCCTATTATCGACGACTGAGACTCAACTTCCGGTTTGTCCATGATCCGGCCGGAACAATGCCAAGCCCTCGGGAAAAACCTTGCCATCAGCCGATTCCTGATGAACAAGACTCAAAACTTGTTCCTCTCGTCCCTGTTGGGGCGCTCCCTCTGGTGCCTTCCGGTACGAATCATCATCTAGCCGATTGGATGCAATAGTTTGGGATTTGTATTTCCGCAGAGCGAGGCCTTTTGTTAGCGAACAGCTATTCTTCGAAGGATTTCATCACCCTTTCGGATCTCCACTTTCGTAACAAACTTGGAAACATCTGGAACAGCATATGAGACAGTCAATTCTGCCACAGCATTTGCGACGCCTCTAATTCTTTTCCGCTCCGCAAAGGGATACTTAGATAGAGGTGCGAATGTGCTTAAGCCGCGTTCTACCGGGCGATAGATCGTACTACCCGAGTTGATCGGGGAGAGCAGTGCCGATTTCCAATAGGCGTTCAAGAGCATCGAGGTGTCCAGCGTGAGTACAAGGTGTTCCTTCGCGCGATAGGCTCGTGCTCGAAGAAGGACTTTCACCCTATCTTCTGAGGCCCAGAAGAAGACGTGTCGGTTTAAGAACCTGTACCACTCTCGCGGAGTGCAACCAGTCAAGCATGAGAGAAGCGCCGATTCACGCATCGGCTTTTGGTCTCTGATGGTTGCGCTTCCCAATTCAGGATTCCTTATGATGACGGATTCCGGTCGATGCTCCAATTCGATTGCAGCCCGCCTTACGCCATTGATCCCGAACAAATCGAGGAGAGCCGATGTGCTTAATAGACCATGAGTCTTTATCGACTCCCAACTGTCCTTCTCGGCCATGTGGTAGAGACGAGGGTAATGATTTGCAAACTCATCGATGCCAATCCCGATTTTTACCATGACCGCCTATCTATGATGCTTCGAAAATCAAAACGGGTGGAAATTAGAGAAACGGGAGCCGCCGCTACTCGCTCGACTTCTTCGATGAAGCGTATCGTGTCAAGTGTCAGCTGATCATATCGATGCGCGCGCGCGTTTTCTGCTGCGATGTAGTCAGCGAAAGTGAGAGCTATGTCCGTGGGAGCATTGATGCTTGCGGCTTGCCTCAGTAGTACCCAATCGAATTCGCCAACCCTCCGTTCTCGGTTTGTAGTCGAAGTTCTTTCATTTTTCATTAACTCTTCTGCATCGAGGTTGGCTCTCTTTGCGACAACGGACCACTCAATTGGTTGGGAAAGAGGTCCAGAGGTTCCAGTCGCGGGGTTTTGTACCCGAATAGGAAAAGTACGGCAGACTTGAATCACCTTGCGAACTCTGCTTGGAGAGATTCCAGCTTCCGACAAGCACCCGCCAACCGTCGTGTCTCTCGACGTAACGAAGGGATACGCTCCGTGGTATAAGCTCAAGCCCGTACCTTGGGTGCCTTCGACTAGAATTCGCTTGCCGCCCCGATAGATCTGCTCGAGAACTTCCCAGCATGCGCGGCGAGTAAACGGCTTTAATTCAGGAACGTCCTTCGCTAACCGGATACTCTTTCCTCTATCTGTAATTCTTCGAGCGGTAGCCAATCCAACTCCTTGCCCAGTTGAACTGATTCGCTCTGTTAGTCCGACTTCACCCTTAATATCGCGAGCAGAGATGATCATCGCCTGCGGATCAATGAAGAGTCGGCTCGCATCGACTTTGCATTCACTGATCTCCTTAATCAGAAGATCCGAGTTCAAGACTGCTCCCGGTGCGATTATAAGGGACGCTAGTGGGTTACGAAGAGTCCCCGATGGGAGTTGGTGATGAGTATATGGTGCGGGCTTTAAATACACTTTGTGGCCGGCATTTGGTCCCCCAACACGTACCAGTGCGTCATATTCTCTTGCCAAAAAGGATGCTATGTGGCCTTTCCCTTCACTGCCGTATTGGCCGCCGATTAGCACATCGACAGTTCGGGCATAGAATCTCGTGTAGAATCCGAGACGGCTCGCTGCTCGCACAAACACATCACTGGGGAGGTTCAGGTTCGTGTCCAATACGACGTCTGCCATGTCTTCTAGGGACTGAATGCGGGCTTCCGTTTTGTTTCGCCGTGTGGCCGCGAATGTGGAGAACTCCTCTAATCCTGAAGTCCTCTTCTTATACCGTTCAGAAAGAACGGCGTCGGGAGCTGACAAGTGGACGTGAGCAACCAGATAGCCATATGCTTCTCTGATCTTCTTCACTTGCTCCGGAATGCGAACTGCATCCACGACGACGGTCGCGTTGCTTTCAGCAGGACCGAGCCGACTCAGAAGGCGCCTGAGCTCATCTCGCACCCACGCACCGTCGGTCTCGCGATCCATTCGTTCTCCGAAACGTTGCATTTCGCCGCGCTCGGATAGTTCACGCCCAATCTTCTTTGAGGCGATCTCTAAGAGCACATCCTTAGTCTTGAGGCTATGCACGTCGTCGAATTCGGAACGAAGACGGTTAACCAGGGTGCTCTTGCCTGAAGCGATGCTCCCCGAAATCAGTACAATTCTCTTTGGCATGCTCGCTCCTACACAAATTGATCTTGTTCAGCAGTGACCTCAAACAGACTTGATTGTTTAGCGCGAGGAATCTCAGCGTTTGGGAGGTCGTATACCGTAACACTGAGTTGGGCAGCGCTTAGCCTTTGGTCGATAATCTCCCGAACAATTCCCCAGTCGCCTCCAGCTTGCCCACTACCGATGCGAGGTAGATGAATTGATGCGCCATTCTCTCTCGCAAAGGTGGCTACTTTCTCGAGTGCCTGATCCAAAGCGAAGTAGCGAATGCGGGGCTTTTGTGAGGGGCCGTATCCGTGCTGAGTCACGAGGCTTGCGAGAACGAGATCGTGTCTGACTTGAGAAAAATGAACGTTTCCAAGCCGGAATTCGGTTCTGTTCAAAGTTGCCCAGTTTGTGAAGTCTCGTTGTGCGGTAGGCCATTCTTTCCGGACAGCCAATGCAAAGCCAGCTCCCCAAGTGAGAGCTTTGTCATTCACGATTTGGCAAATCAGTTTCAAGTCTTTTCCGCGAGGCTTCGTGGCGTCACCTCGAACAATTGAAAAACGGGATGTGATTCTAGATTCGGTTTTCGGGCGCGCGATTCCCAGGACTCTGGGGATTAATTGTCCCGGGTAGGGCGCCACCCCCAGATAATCGATATCCCATGACTCTCTCCCAAATCTGACATCTGTTTCTTTGTCCGTGAATCCAATGGCAATACATTCACTTGCTTTGGATGATTTAGTTAAGTTGGCGCCGCTCGTCGGGATAAGCACGTTCCCGAGGCTTGCGGACGCGATTGAATAATCGATTTGATATCGTCCGGAATCATCGCGGTGTGCTGCGAACGCAAAGCTTCTGTGAGGCGTAAGGCGCATCAACCGCAGTAGTACAGCCTCGGCTGAAACCATGAACCTGCGCCGCAGGTCAAGAATCGTTTCCACTTTGGGTAAAAGCTGAGCATCAGTCGGAAATACACCGAGTGGCATTAAGATCTCGGCCGCTCCAACGTTGCAGAGCATTTCAAGCTGCCACTCGTCACCCGACATGTCTTCGTGCGTGGCACGGTGGCGCACCTCTTCTGCACAGTCCGGAAAAAGTGTGTGTACGATCTCGTGTGCAAGCGAAAATCGAAGTCGTGCCGGAGGTCGGAGCGGGTTGAATTCGATTACAAATCGGCCAGAGCGAGCCGATGTACGCGCGTCGAAAACGTCAGGGTTTGGTTTCAACTGAATTCCGAGCATTTCGGCGAGCTGCGACGGATCGTATGGCGGTCCTTGCCATCCCTTTTCGATTGCATCCAGGACAGTTGATTGTGCGCGCGTCTTGATCTCCTCTACTGGATCCGTGGCTCCTAAGGCGATCACTGACCTTTGTGTCCAATGCTGTGCGATACGGACGGCCTTAGCTCGGGCATGGGGCACGGGCATAGACGGGACTTGCCCGAGGAATCTTTTCTGCGGGATTCTTTGCTCAGCGAGTCGCACATCCTCGGCGGTCTCAGGAACCAAGTCTCCTCGGCGCCGAAGGACCCGTTCGAGGCCATTAAGAAATCCCATACGATTGGTTCTTGGCGTATTCATGGTTTCTCACCTATTGCACGTTTCAGTTTTGCGATCGCTCTCAAACGAATCTGCCGTATGTTGGTCGTTGTCGTATTCAACCTCATGGCAAGGGCTTGTAAAGCGTCAGACGGCATTCGTTGCTGTCGTGCGCCAGGATTGTGCCAAAGCATCGTCTCCTGAAGAACCTCGCGCTCACGTTCTTCGAGTGCAATGAATGCTTTCTCCAAAGGCCCGACGGGCGATTCTCCCGTATCGTCACCTTCCCTTTGTTTGTCATCGGGGAACAACTCGATGTCTTCAGTGAAGACTTCATGAGGCTCCTGACGATACAGATCGCGAGCTGTGTTTTGCAGGATTGAACCCAACCACGCTCTCACATGCCATCTGTTTTCCTCTGCTGATTGGTTGATAGAGGGTCTGAACGTGCTCGCTCTCCGAAATGCCTTAACGAATGAGTCTTGAACGATCTCAGGGACCCGCCCCTCGCCGATTTGCGAGGAGTGCGAATTCCTGCACACATTCAAGAGGTAATCATAGTGCCGTCGATAAAACTCCTCCCAAGCCTCCGCTGCGCGACCAGGGTCGGAATGTGCCTCGGCCATTTGACCCAAGAGCTCGGAGTCGAGTGCCGAGTTGGCGCTTTTGTTGTCTTTGTCCATTCGAGGGCGGATCAATCCATCTCATTGATTGAATACGTTGAAGCGTGACACCTCCGGCCTGGTTCTGTAAACGGTAAGGCTGTCACGCTCCGTCGTATTTGGGGCGAAGGGTAGAAGAAACCGTGGGTGCCTCTGCCGCGATCCGCTGGCAGTTTCGCCCGTTCAGCTGAGAGGTGACTGATGAACAATAATGATATCAACACGGAAATGGCGGTAGTCAAAGAATTGACTGCCGAGGAGGCTCGGATCGCCGAGCTGGTCGACGAACTCATCGATATTGAGGAACACGCTCGCCACGAGCGCCCTGTTCCTCACGCTCGCCATTACAAAATCAGGGTGGACGGGAACTACCACGTAGTGGATACCCCTGAAATCTCGGGGGAAGATATTTTGAAGCTTGCCGGCCGCAAGTGTCCGCTGGTTTTCAACGTGATCCAGCACTTCCGCGGAGGCAGACAAGCAGTTATCGATCGCTACCAGAAGGTTGATCTTCGCGAGTCAGGAGTGGAGAGGTTCACAACGGCCGCCGAGATGGTCCAGGTGACCATAGACAGCCGCCCGAAGGACGTTCAAGCAGGGTCATACACACTGGCCGAACTGAAGGTTGCACTCTCAGTAGATCCTGGGAGAGTCCTGGACCAAGTTGTTGGAGGAGAGTTTCGGGAACTTTCCGATCAGCAGAGGATCCACATCAAGGGCGGAGAAATCTTCGTAAGCCATGTACGCACGGGGCAATCGTCCTAATGATCGATCAAAGTCATCTCGAAGAACTGAAGCAGGCGTGCGGAGACGTGTCCGTGGTGACGGAAGGCGGAGTCGATCTCGTTCTCATCCCACGGCTCGTTCTTCCGGAAGGCTGCCCTCCGCGCGAGACATCCGCTCTCCTGTGCACCGGACAACATGGCGGATACACTACACGGCTCTTTCTTGCCACGATCATCCGCGGCAAGGGAGCAAACTGGACTCAACATGTGGTTATCGGAAGAACTTGGTATACCTGGTCGTGGAATCAGGTTTCGGCAAATCTCCGTCCTGCAGAAATTCTTGCTGAACATCTGAGAGGCTTGAGATGAGAGTGCTGTTTAAGATCACCGAAGGCCTGCTCCAGGAGACCCTATCCGCACTATGCGAGCCTCACCCATTTGCTGCCGAGCGCGTAGCTTTCCTGAAATGCCGCGTAACCTCAACCGCCGATTGCCTCCTCGTGCTGGCTCACGGTCTGCACCACGTGGCCGACGAAGACTACCTCGACTATCCGTCCGCAGGAGCAACAATGGGACCTTCTGCAATTCGAAGGGCGCTTCAGACGGCATATTTCGAGAAGGTGACGATGTTCCACGTGCATGTACACGCACACATTGGTAGACCAAGTTTCAGTAGAACTGACCTTCGTGAAACCGCGCTCTTCGTCCCGGATCTCTGGAATGTCCAACCATCCTTTCCGCATGGGGCAATCGTTCTGAGCAAAGACTCAGCTTGGGGTAGGTGCTGGTATCCCGGCCGCGGCAAGCCAATCGATATCGACAATTTTGTATTTGTCGGGATTCCTATGAGGTGCACATGGAAACAGTGATCCCAAGGACTGGGCTAAATCTCGCTAGGCAAAGCTTCTTGGGGCCTAGAAGCGATGAAATCCTTCAAAAGACGCGGGTGGCCATCATCGGCCTTGGTGGCGGTGGGTCACACATCGCACAACAGCTCGCACACGCTGGAGTCGGCGATTTTGTACTACTGGATTCTGATCGCATTGAGGACACGAATTTAAACCGACTAGTAGGTGGTAGGGCCGCCGATGTCAAGCGCACGCTACATAAGGTCCTGATTGCGAAACGGGTTATCAAAGCGGTTAACCCGGTTGCGACGGTTGTCGCGAAGCCGTTTCATTGGCAACAGCACACGTCCTTGCTTCAAGATCGCGATCTCTTCTTTGGGTGCATCGATTCCTTGACCGGACGCAGTGAGTTGGAGGCGTTTGCGCGACGGTGCATAATTCCGCTCATCGACATTGGAATGGATGTGAATCAATCCGGCGGCGGATTTCTGGTTGGCGGCCAAGTAGCGCTCTCAATGCCCGGAATGCCGTGTTTGCGTTGCATGGGGATTTTGAATGAGGAAGCAATGAAGCGGGAGGCAGAACAGTACGGACGGGCCGGTGCTCGTCCTCAAGTTGTTTGGCCCAATGGGATTCTCGCTTCGACTGCGGTCGGCCATTTCATGATGCTGACTACGCCTTGGCACACTCCGGCATCTCTGTCCTTGCTGATGGAGTATGACGGTAATAGGCAGACGATGACACCGAGTAAAAAGCTTCCATATTTTCCCAAGGCTTGCGTGCATTATGCCGAAATTGGCAATCTGGGCGATCCCCTTTGGTCAGCGTCATCGTCAGACAATCCTCGGCCGTGGAAAACGTGTATGGTGAAAGAATTAGCTGAAGATTAGTCCCGGTAAAAGCCTGTTGTCTTGACGGAACCCCGCCGACTCCCGGAAACGTCGGCCACCACGTAGGACTCTTGGTGGGGTTCCTCGCCCAGAGTTGACAGCGGCCCTGAGGATGCTCTTCTCGGGGCCGTTCTGCGTCCGTTGTCTGGGTGAGTGCTAGAATCGGGCTCTATGGCAACCGTCAGCGGTCCACAGCCTGATGTAAAGTTCTGCCCTGCTTGTACGGCTGAACTGCGCAACCTTCCGAGAAGTGAGATGAAATGGAAGGGGAAAAAGGCCGATGGGACAATCTCTCAGCACACCCACACATATGCGTGCTCCGCACCCAAATGCGGGAAGAAGTTCGAGATCAATCAAGACCAGTAGACTAAGGGCGTTTTGGTGCATGTTTTGGTGCATGTTCGTACCGGGATTTTGTTCTGGTTGGTGCATCATCGTGCAATCTTTTCCGATAGCCTATGTGTTGAAAGTAAAGGAGATGTGCTGATTATTGCGCGAGTGTGCAGAACCATGCAATGTGTCGTAAAATGGACTCATAATCCCTTGGTTGGGGGTTCAAATCCCTCCGGGCCCACCATACAACTAAATGTCGGAACTGACTGGATCATACCTCGAATCAGTCGCAACAAAGGAAGGCCGGGGACCCTCCATTAGCCAGCTTCGCACCTCCGGCTCTACGTGACGGGTCCAAAGCACTAGGCGTTGATGTTGTATCTGTTTGCCGTGTCCTCCAGAGCGGTTTCAAAAACCTGGCAGAATGCCCCTTGCAAGCGCTTAAATCGCGGCGTAGAAATCGGCCGGTTCGGTCCTTCGAAAAACAGGTGTTATTGGAAGGAGATGGGGCGGTCAACCCCACTCAGGCTCATTTCCGGGTTTCCATTTTATGTTGCAGCCGATGCTTGGAAACTGCTCGAGAGGCGCGGGGAGGCCTGCCAGTACCGCATCTGCGGCAGCGCGCATATCTGAGCCCGACACTGGAATTGCATTACCCTGGGTATGAACGGTTTGTGGCCGGCTGCGGTCGAACTGCCCACGATAAGTCAGCTGGCGATTCGCGTCGAACAGGAAAAAGTCAGGGGTGCAGACTGCCCCAAAGGCCTTGGCCGCACTCTGCGGCTCGTCAAACAGATAGGGAAATGTGAATCGGCGGCTCTCGGCAAGTCGGGCCATTTCCTCCGGTCCGTCTTCTGGAAATGCATCCATGTCATTGGAACTGATCGCAACCGTAGCCAAACCCCTGGGCCCGTATTCGGCGGCGAACGCGACAAAGCCATCGAGCAGATGCCGGACGAAGGGACAGTGGTTGCACAGAAACGCGACCAACAAGCCTGGCGCAATACTAAAATCTCCAAGCGTGTATATGCGCCCGCTCGTATCCGGGAGCTCGAAATCTGGTGCTCTGGTTCCCAGGTCCAACATTAATGACTCGTGTCTCATTTTCGTTCTTCCTCAGTTGGCTTTGCTTCGAATGCTTTCAAGCTCCGCGTTCCCGCCAAGGGCCGATGAGTTTTCCAGTGAGATGACGGGCCGCTGACCTGAGTCATCCATCACGTACGAATATTCGCCCCGAGGTTTACCAGCAATGTATAGCTAATACCTGCGGAGCGCCTTCCCTTTCATTTTCGATCTTCGCTTGGATGACAAATTGCACATTCTGCCCGCAATTTGAGAGCTGCTTTCCCAGCGCATTCAGGTGGGACGGAACGACTACAAAATCGGAAGCCACTCCCGTGCCATAAGGCCCCAAGCCTTGAATCAGGAGCACCGGCATACCAGTGGTGGTTTCTATATATTTAGAAACCACCGCATAATCCTTTTGGAAACTATTAAATGGGATGTTTAGGTCAACGCTCCAATCACGACGCGACGGATTACTAGCATCCTCGATGTATGCTTTATGCGCTTGAGCATCGCGCACAATGTGATACCGGAGTTTGGACGAGAGCTGCAATCCCACGCCGTTGTCAAATCCGCCAATGACAATCACTGGTCCTTCTCGTAGATCGTAGAGTATGACGGAGTCACTGCCTCGAAAGACGGAAGTCTTTTTCTCACCCTGCAGTAGGGTCATTATGGTCGAAAGAGCCGCCGCGTCAGGCAGCGGAAGCACTGGCACACTCTCCATCGCAACATCCGAAGTCGCTGGATCGCCTGAAGAGGGAACAGAAAGCGGTGCGCGCATGCTGGCTATGCAAATCAGGATGCGGTTGTGCGAAGCAAGGAATGGGGCCCAGAAAAGTGCATTGTTAGAAGGAGGATTCCAAACTCTTATTTCCGTCCAGGCAATGTAAACCAGAGCAATGACAGCGGTACTTATCAGGAGAGCCACAATGCGGCGGAGCCGAGTGGATTTGAGTGGCAGACTGACCACGGGAGTCGGGGCTTCCGCTGCCGGGTCAATCGGAAGCGGCAAACTCGGCGACGCCAGTGTTGTCGATGGCTTCAGGAAGGTGAACTCGGGGGTATACGAGCCGGGCGGCAGTTCGATGCGAACTTCAGCCTCATGGCCGGTTTCATGGTAGTACTGAGCGATACGCTTCCGAATCTCGTTCACTGTAGTACGAACAACCGGATCGACGGCCGTGTCGTAGGCGGTATCCCGACCAAAAACCTCAATGCCCAGCGTTCGCTCTTTAAGGAAAACGGCTCTGTTTTCAACCGCTTTTTCCACTAAATATTGGAACAGGGCCTTGCAGCGCCCACTCTTATTGAACGTGGGGTGCGATAGCATGCGCTGCATTTGCCGAAGAATTGCCTCGCTCAGTTCTCGTGAGGCCAATCCGGCATCTGCCGGAGAGCCAGCAGTCTCGTTCGGCGTTGTTTGCAGCATTTGGTCGCACCTTGCACAGCAGGTTTGCGGTCGGCACAGCGAGGCTCATGCGCTGAAATGCCAGTTCCTACCACGATTTTAGCACCATGCCAATTCTCCTAATGGAGAAAACAGTCCCTGTGTTCTTAGCAAGTTGCGTCCCAAGTTCTGTACATTGCTCGATTTCTGTATCGTACATTCGAAAATCTCCCAGAAACGTAATCATGCTTTCCCTACGGAATACATAGAAGAACTATCGTGGAATGAGCAACATATTCCGATTTTGGCACTGGATTTCTGTTCCAGCCCTTCATTCAACCGGGCTGGCTATCGCTTGTACCGCACTGTTTGGGACTTGCGGTCATTTCGTGAGCTGTGTAGCGTTCAGCTAATAGTCGTGGACCGTGAGCTCTTCCAACGCGTGGGATCTGCGTTTTCCAACATGCTGATCCAGCTTTCGAAAAGGTTTCGCCCAACCATAAAGTTGCCGCGAATGCTGTTGGTCATCTTGTTCTCCTGGATGGCGACAGTGGGAAACGCAAAGGCGCAACCGGTCCCGGTGGTCACCGGTGACGTACGGGTTGACAAGCTGCTGAGCCAGATGACGCTCGAAGAAAAGCTTGCGCTTATCCGCGGGGCTTACGAGGATCCAGCTACCAACCAGGGACAGGCTGGATACTTGACGGGAGTGCCGCGGCTCGGCATTCCGCCATTGCGCCTGGCGGATGGTCCTCCGGGAGTGCTGACGCGACTGCCGTCTCAGGCTGAGACGGCAACGATGGGCTTAGCAGCGACCTTCAGCCGCAAAGACGCAGAAGACAACGGCGTGGTAGTGGCACGCGAAGCCAGATCGCTGGGCATTGATCTGGTACTTGAGCCCTTCCTCAATATTGATCGCGACATCACTTTCTATCGCGGATATAACACCTACGGTGAAGACCCGGTGTTGACTGGCCAGATGGGTGCCGGGCTGATTCGCGGCATTCAGAGCCAAGGTGTAATGGCCCAGGCGAAGCACTATGTCGCCTACGATTCCACCAGCTCAGATGTTTATGTGGACCAGCAAAGTCTGCACGAGATCTATGTAGCACCTTTCTATGAGGCGGTTCAAGCCGGTGTCTCCTCCATCATGTGTTCGTACAACAAGGTGAATGGAGTTCGGGCTTGCGGCAATCGCGATACGCTGATCGGAATTCTGCGCGAGGAGATGGGCTTCAAGGGTTTTGTGACCTCAGACTGGGGAGCGACCCATGCGCCGGACTATATCTCGAAGGGACTCGACATGGAGATGCCGGGGCTAATGCCCAAAGGCAGCCCGTTCGGCTTTTCATATTTTGGCACAGACAAGCCGGAACCTCCTGAACCGCCGAAGCCAGATGACGGCGGGGTTCTGGCAGGGATGTTCGGCACGGTTCCGGAAGAACCTGGCCCCAAGCCGCTCGACCTGAGCGGCATGGGTTTTGGAAAAGACCCTCGAATCAACTTATGGAACCTGCTTCAATCCGGCGAATTGAAAGAAGAGACAATCACGCGTGCGGCTGGCCACGTGCTGTACGAATACAACAAGCTCGGTTACCTCAATAACCCTTCTATTCACCGGATAATCGAGCACGCAACAGATTCAAACGCGAAGATCATAGAAAAAACAGGTGAAGACGGTGCCGTCCTCCTCAAGAACGAGGGTGGAATTCTGCCGCTCAAGGCATCTGACCTGCGTTCGCTAGCCATGATCGGCCCAGGAGCGGGGCAAGTTGTTGCCATTGGTACAGCCGGGGAACGTTCTATCGGCTTTCCTTGGCGCCAGGTTGGACCGTATCAGGCGGTGAGGCAGCTCGCTCAGGACGCGGAAATAACGTTCGCCGTCGAGGATGATATGACAGGCGTTCCGATTCCTGCCGCCGTGTTGAGCCACGATGGGAGGCCAGGCGTCTCGTGCATAGCCCAAAATGGCCAGAAGCTGGAAAGCGATGTACTTGACTTCACCAAGGCCAGTGGAAAACCTTTCGCAGCCGACAGTGAAATGGCGTGCAAGAGCACACTAACTGTGCCCGAGGCCGGCTCCTATTGGATCTACCTGCAAATGTTAGGTGCGGCGGGAAGTTTGAGCATTGATGGCAAGCTAATAGCCAGAGCCGGCGGAATTCGCGGCGGCGTTCATGGCGACACCGTTTTAGCCGGCAAAGACGGTCTCTTGCCGTCGACCGATGGATTGAACAATGTGCGCACGGCTGTCGATCTGACTGCGGGATCGCACAGTGTCGAGGTGCAGGTGTTTGGCGACAGTTCGGGCTCTCCGGAACAAGTACGTTTGGCTTGGTATACACCGGAGCAACGTGCGGCCGATCATGACGCAGCCATCGCTGCTGCCAGGAATGCCAAAACAGTGGTTGTGTTTGTGTGGAGCCGCGACAACCCGGTCTTCGGACTCCCAGGTAATCAAGACAAGTTGGTTTGGGAGATTGCTGAGGCCAATCCGAACACGATCGTTGTACTTAACGTGAGTCAGCCGATCGCTTTGCCATGGCTGGGCAAGGTGAAGGCTGTCCTGCAGATGTGGTGGCCAGGGGACGAGGGCGGCTGGTCTACAGCGAAACTGCTGCTCGGCAAATCCAGTCCGGCGGGAAGATTGCCGTTCACCTGGGCCAGACGCTTGCAAGACTACGCCGCAACCGATCCCAGGTATCCCGAACGGTCGTCTATGGGCGTAGATGGTAAGACCACATTCAGCGAAGGCGTGAACGTGGGTTACCGCTGGTTCGACAAAGAAAAGCTCGATCCGCTCTTCCCGTTTGGCTACGGCCTGAGCTACGCAACTTTCGCATACTCACGCCTCAAAGCGACAAGAGCCTTCGACGGTGGCCTCGATATTCAGGTGGAAATTAAGAATACCGGCAGCATGGAATCAGATGAAGTACCACAGGTGTATCTAGGCGCGCCAGCAGAGATACCTGACGGGGTTCAGTTTCCGGTGCGGGCACTCGCCACCTTCGACCGTATTCATGTCCTACCAGGCGAATCCAAAGCAGTTTTTCTTCACGTTCCGCTGCGCCAATTGCAGTACTGGTCCACCAAGAACAGTAAATGGGAGATTGCGACAGGTTCACGCTCTTTATTTGTTGGCCGCTCTTCGCGCGATCTCCCACTCGAGGTATCCGTAGATGTCAGATAGCGAGAGGCCTGCGGACGGATTAATTCGCAGCGTCAATCGAGGCTGAAGCGGCAGCCAGATATCAAGGAGGAATACAAATTGCGCGGAAAGATCATGATTTTGGCGTTGATCGCCAGCTTAACTACAACCGCAGTGGGCTTGGGGCTCCTTAGTAAGAAAGCCCGTGCTACAAACTCTCCGGCGGGCTCCTATGAAGGCACACCGGATGATTTCATGCAGATTAGCCAGCTCTTCTCCCGCTATAACTACACGATTGACAACGGAGATGGTGTGGCCTGGGCCGACACCTTTACTCCCGACGGCGTATTCCAGGACCCATCCACATGCGCTATGGGGCGAGAACAACTCATCAACATGGTCGGTCGCACCCCAACTATCGGAAAAGACCAGAAGATGCACCACGTGCCCAACCTGGGTCCGATCGTCTACTCAGATCGCGATCACGCAACGGTGCACAGCACCGTAATTGTGGTTCGCGAAACCGCATACGGAAGCAAGGATGGCGGAATCATGATCACTGGGACCTATGATGACACTCTAGTTCGACTCAAAGGCAAGTGGGTCTTTTCGTATCGGCTCGTGCATCGGCCGGCCAATGCACCCGACGTACCTTGTCCGGCTGCAAATCAGCCGGGATCACCTTCAAAAGGCAGATGACAGGCCCAACCGAAAGAGGCGACGCCAAGCATCTCTCCACAGGAAGTTAAGAACTTGAATGCAATTACACGAGCTGCGCGTAGTTGAATTGACACTGTTCGGACCCAAATGACTCAAAAGGAGACCCAAATGACTGAAAGATCGTTAAGAAAGTACGTTTGCGCAATTACCATTTCCTTCGCGCTGGCTTGCGCTCCATACTTGCTTGGACAGGCTGCCGGCACTGGGGCTCTTACAGGCACAGTCACAGACACTACCGGTGCGGTGATCCCTAATGTCACCGTGGTAGTAACCAATGCCGGCACGGGACAATCCCGCACAGTGACAACCGGAGCAGATGGTGTTTACAGAGTAAGCCTTCTTCCGCCCGGTACATACAATGTAAAATTTGACTCCCCGGGCTTTAAGGAGGACCGAGTTAGCGGATTCAGAATCAACGTTACCGAGACCCCGGTCCTCAACAGCAAGCTTCAGCTGGGCACCCGCACTGAGGAGATCCAGGTATCGGCCAATGCGGAAACGGTTCAGACGACAGACTCCACCGTGGGCACCGACATTGGCACAGAGACTGTGACCGACCTGCCTCTGAACACCCGGAATTACACCAACCTGCTGAGTTTGTCTGCTGGGGCCAATGCCAGTGTGAACAACGCATCCGCCCTGGGCAAAGGTTCACAGGCGATTTCCGTAAACGGCTCGACCGACGAAAGCAACACCTTCCAGATGGATGGCGTTACAATTAACAACTCTACAACCAATCAGACTGGTGAGAACGGCTCCTATGGCTCCATGGGAATTCCCAACCCGGATGCGATTGAGGAGTTCAAGATTCAGACCTCGTCTTACGATGCCGGATATGGGCGGCAGTCCGGAGCAAATGTTAATGTCGTCACCAAATCCGGCACAAACGAGTTCCATGGCACAGCTTTTGAATTCTTCCGGAACAGCTATCTGAATGCGAACGACTGGATCTACAAGAACTCACAACTCAGTCAAGGCCTTGCGAACCACCCGCAAGCGCTTAACCAGAACCAATTTGGCGGAACGATCGGCGGCCCGATCAAGAAGAATAAGGTTCTTGTCTTCATCAGTTACCAGGAAACTCAGCAGAAGAATGGGGCGACGCCGTATGGCTATCAAACAGGCGTTTTGCTACCAACCCTTCCGGCGGGTGACAGGTCAAGTCCCGCATTCAATTCGGCGCTGGGGGCAATTTACTGTAGTCAGCCCACGTTCGGCGGTTTGATCGGATTCGGCGGCGTACAGGTAGCGTGCGACGGATCTAATATCAATCCTGTTGCACTGAATATCCTGAACCTGAAGAATCCCAACGGCAGTTATTATGTCCCAGCCGCTACAACGAATGGGCCCGTTGCTTACAGCGACCCGGCAATTTACAAAGAGCATCAGGGAATCGGTAACTTCGACTACATCATCAACCAGAAACACACGTTGTCTGGGCGTTACTTCTTTGCTACCGATCCTACGATTGCACCTTTCTCCAGCGGATTGGGTTTCCCTGCCCCCGGTATTCCGGGCAACGGGGTCTTCACAGAGTACGGGAACCAGGTTGCGACGCTAAAAGCCACTTCTGTACTGACACAGTCATTGGTGAACGAGGCGACTGCATCGTATCAGCGAAGCGCGGTGCTTAATAGGGAACTTAATACCTTTACGGATACGGGGGTTGGAATCCAGCCCGTCCAGCCGGACTGGGACTATCTCACGAATATTTGGTTTATTCCTGTTGCAGGTAGGGTCGCAATGGATCTTGGTTCCCATCCATTCTTTGGCCAGTTTGAACGGGTCAACCAGTACATGCTTGCGGACCAGATTTCCTGGACCCACAAAAAGCACTCGCTTCGCGCTGGCGTTGAGGGCGAGATGGACCAGTGGAACTGGAAGATGCCCAGCCTTTCAGGAGGCGGACTAACATTTCTCGGTTTCTCTGATTTCCTGCTGGGGCTCGGAAGTTGCGCACCCGGTACGTGGCCGTACCCGTGCAACGCGGCGAATCCGGGTGGCAGTAACGGTACGCCGCTGGGTAACATTGACGGCTCCTATGGCACTCGCCAACTCGCAGGCGGCACCTACCATGATTATCGTTCCAACGCTTTTGACTGGTTCGTTACAGATGACTTCCGAATGAACTCACGGCTGACGGTCAACTTAGGAGTTCGCTGGGAATTGTTCGGTAATATTTCAGATCACCAGGGGTTACAAACCAATATCTACCTCAGCAAGGTAGCTGCAGCTGGAGTTCCGGGAAACACCCCGGCGACCGGTAGCTTTGTCGGCTATGTCGTACAGAACAACTACAGTGGACCAGCCCTTCCTGCCGGCGTTGTCAAGTCGGGAAACAATTCAGCAACTGCCGACCCTCCGCTTACAAATTTTGCTCCTCGCCTGGGTTTCGCTTTGCGGCCCTTTAACAGTGATCAATTCGTAGTCAGAGGTGGCGGCGGGTTCTTCTACAACCGCCCGGAACTCGATGCAACTGCCACGTCGCTTGCTCAGATTCCGTACGGCTATACCGTTCCTTACATCTCGTCGTCGCCCCTGGCCACTCCGTTCGACCAGACTCCCCTTGGGTGGAATTATCCACGCTGGGTGGATCTGAGTACCGGGGCATCTTCCGGTATTGCAGCTGCGCTTCTTGCGGAAAAGCTGAACACGCCTGTGGTCTATTCATGGAACCTTCAACTCCAGTATGAGTTCATCCACAACTGGGTTTTGGAACTTGGCTATGCCGGCTCACGTGGCGTTCATCAGTTGAACGACCAAAATGACTATCCCAACATTGCCCGTCTGGCGAGTCCGGCCAATCCCGTTAACGGAGTTACGACCAGCACCACGGGGAATGCGCTGGCTCGCGTGCCCTACTTGGGGTTGGGGACGACTACTGCCGATACCACCACTACAGGAGACTCCAAATACAACAGCCTGCAGGCAACAGTAAGGAAGAACCTGTCTCACGGATTGATGATGCAGGCGGCATACGCGTGGGCCAGAGGGTTCGATACCGGAGGCTCAACCGGCAGTGACCCCGCCCACTACGATCTGACACAACAGAGATTTGAGTATGGGCAGGATGGAGAATACCATCCGCAGCGACTTTCTGTGTTTTACTCCTATAACCTCCCGCTTGCCGATGGGGCGGGATTGTTGAAGAAGGCCTTCGGGGGATGGAACCTGTCGGGAACGACAATCCTGCAGGATGGAACTCCATTGTCAGTTAACGATCCGAGCGGCGGATCGGTGTATTTCGGTCAAACCAGTAGTCTTGCAGAGGCTCAGTTCTGTCCCGGAATGAGCGCAAAAAATGTGGGTACAAGTGGAAGCATGTATTCCAAAGTAGTCAGCGGGTTGTCGGGACACAACGGTTACATCAACCAGAGCGCCTTTTGCCCTGTTCCTACTCTCGCGGCCGGCGATACGCTGAGTGGCAACTCCGGATGGGGAATAATCCTCGGCCCTCCTCAGAAAGACTGGGACATGGCCCTCGAGAAGAGCACGAAAGTTGGTGGAACTGCAGAGAAGGGAGTGATCATCTTCCGCGCTGAGTTCTTCAACGCATTCAATCACCCGCAGTACTCGAATCCCAATACGTCAGTTGGTAACACTCTTGGCCAGATTACAAGTACGTCGGTGAATCCGAGAATTCTCCAGTTCGCGTTGAAGTACAAGTTCTAAACATCGCGACCGGTGTGGATGCCTCTGGCGACCCTACCTCCAGAGCGGCAGGAACGAGAACCGATCCTGCCCCTATCAAACTAGCATCAATTGCCGATCAGGCCGGACATGAGTTCTGGTGTCAATTCTGGTCTCGGTCCCTTTTTGCATTGGGACAAATGTCTCAGAAACACTAGGCGTGCAGAGATCGAGACCCGAATGTTTGAACGAGGATAAAGCAATGAATCGCAAGATTTTCGCATCTGACAACAGTCTCGCGAATACTATACTCATGCTTGTGCTTGGGATCGTCTTCTTTGCTCACGGCGCTCAGCTAATGCTGGGCTGGTTTGGAGGGTATGGCCTGCAAGGAAACATGCAGTATTTCACTAATGTACTCCACATACCGGCAATCTCGGTCGACCATATGTTGAGTAAAGCCACTCAGGCAAAGAGCGCTTAAGAATGGGGAGTGCTCTTTCAATATTGGGCACTCGACAGGCATGCGACTAACCGTTTTTCACGAAGGTCTAAGGTCGACCGACGCAGCTAGACGCTTTTCAGCACAGCCCGCGTAAGAGCGATGATTGCCGCCGCACACGAGTGTTGAACGATTCGGCCGCGCCGCCGTTTCTGAGAAGGAGCCTATGATGAAGAGGAACCTCATTGTCTTTCTACTGGCGGGTTTGTGCTATGGGCAGACGCCGACCTTCAATAGCGCGGTAGTGAAGGTCGCGGAAGGGAAGCTTACTGGAAGAATGTGGCACGACGGGAAAGGCGCAACATTTCGTGGAGTGCCGTTTGCTGAGCCGCCCGTGGGCAATTTGCGCTGGCGCGATCCTGTTCCTGTGAAACCATGGATCGGTGTGCGAGACGCCGCAGACTTCGGCCCGCCTTGCGCACAGATCTACGCGGGCGAATGGAACATTGATGGGGTTACGAATGGCAAGGAAGATTGTCTTTACCTCAATGTGAGTACGCCGGAACTCAAACCCAAAAAGCTGATGCCAGTGATGTTCTGGATCCACGGCGGCGGAAACGCTGCAGGATCTACGCGCATCAACATATTCGCAGGGGAGCCTTTAGCCAAGCATGGTGTAGTCGTAGTGACCATTCAGTATAGGCTCGGATTGTTAGGGTTCATGGCACATCCTGAACTGTCCAAAGAGTCTCCCCATCATAGTTCGGGAAATTACGGAGTTCTCGACCAAGTCGCCGCACTCAAGTGGGTCCACGCAAACATCGCGCGATTCGGGGGCGATCCAAACCGGATTACTTTGTTCGGGCAATCCGCCGGTGCCCTTGACATAGGGCTCCTGATGGTGAGTCCACTCTCCAAGGACCTCTTCATCCGTGCTATTCAGCAGAGCGGTGCAACCATGTCCAGCTTATCGCCCACATACCCCCTCGCTGAGACCGAGCGTGAGGGGCGGGCGATCGCGGAAAGATTGGGTGCGCCAGCCCAGGGCTCCATTGCGTTTCTGAGGAGTATTCCGGCCAACGAGTTCATCAAGAAGGCTCAGGCGCCGTTTGGTCAGCATGAAGGTGGATCTCCCAATGTAGATGGGTACTTTCTTACGGCCGACCCCGTCACTGTCTTCGAGAAGCATGAGGAACTCCAAGTGGCGCTCATTGAGGGCACTACTGGAAGAGAGCTTCCGGGAATCTCCGATCCTGAAAAGCTGAGAGCTGCAATCCAGGGAGCCTTTGGTGACAACTCAGGTAAGGCAATGGAAGTGTATGGACTGACCGGAAAGCCGTTCCAACCGGCCAGTCCGGCCTATGGTTCTGCCGGAGACGAATTTGTAACTGATACCACGTTCCGGTGCAGCGCGGTTAGGACGGTAAAGTATCACAGCACAATTGCGCCAACCTACCAATACGAATTTACACATCCTTTGACTGGACATGAAACGGAGGGCGCTACACACACGTCCGAACTTGGATCTGTGTTTGGGATCTTTGCAATGGCCCCCGCCCCGGAGGCCGACAAAGCAATCTCAGCCATACTGCAGAGTTATTGGACCAATTTCGCAAAGACCGGAGATCCAAACGGCCCCGGTCTGCCAAGATGGTTTCCGTACGATCTTGAGTCAAAGCGGTATATCGATTTCATGTCCACTGGAGCTGTTCTAAAAACGGATCTGGGCGGCTATGTTTGCCCGCTTTTGGAGAGTGCAAACCACACCAGCAGCGCGCGCGGTAATTAGCATGACAGCCAGACCCCTTCGAGGGAGATTTCACCCGGCATGAACATCGATAAGATCAGGTGTTCGCGGCCTGCTTCTGAAAAGCCACGGCACGTCCACTGAAATGGAGCGGATAGTAGGCGCATCCGGGAGCTGAATGTCCAGATCCTGCAGCCGTCTCTCAGCCCCTGCAGGGTGCAGGCCGAGGTGGCCTACCATCGGCCGAGGTGCGCACCGCCGTCAACGTGCAGCACCTCCCCGGTTACGTATCGCGCTTCAGCCAGAAAGACGACAGCATCGGCAATGTCCTTCGCCTTAGAGATTGCTCCCATCGGGTTAAGAGATTCCAGGCTGCTCTTCCGATCGTTTTCGTGCATCGGCGTGTCGACCACGCCTGGGGCGACCGCATTAAATCGAATATGCTCCTTTGCGTATTCATTTGCCAGACTACGGGTAATTGCGTTCAGGCCACCCTTAGTAATCATTGGGATTGAAGCGGGAACGCCAACGATAGGATTGTCGGCCAGGGCGGCTGTAATAGTAGTCACGCTGCCTCCCAGCCCTCCAGCAAGCATATGCTTGAGTGCAATCTGGGTCGTAAAGATGAATCCCTCTAGATTGACGGAGACCAAATTGCGAAACTCTTCGACGCTGTACTCTGTAAACGGCTTTGCGGCGAACAACCCTGCGTTATTTACAACATGATTAACTGCCCCAAACCGATCGACTGCGGTTTTCATGACGTTCGCAGCAGTCGATTCGTGACTTATGTCGCCGTCAACAAGCGCCAGTTGCGGCGAGGGCGCCAAGTCGCTCTTAGATATTCCGCGAGACGTGGCCACAACGTTGTATCCGCGTTCGAGGAAAGCCTTTGTAATTGCAGCCCCAATTCCTCGCGACGCGCCCGTCACAATAGCTGTTTCGGTGCCGGCCATTTTCAATCCCTTACTTCCGCACTCGTTCGTCACTTGCGATTAAGCCAGAGGCATGGGAACGAATCTATTAGACGATGGTGTCGATCAGTACCTTGGTATCGCTCAGTGTCAGCAGTAATGTTCTGCGATTGAAGACACTACACCAATTCCTAAACCGGTGTAGCCGCCCGCGAGACCCTTCACGGCCGCTGCCGCAGATCCTGACTTCCCAGGGTTTTCTCTTCCAGTAACGCGACGACCCGTGAAAATCCGGCCGAACCACCCTTCACCTTTACCGGAAAGCAGCACACAGTGAATCCCGTGGCCGGCAATCGTTCGAGGTTAGCCAGCTTCTCGATCTGGCAGTAGGCCTTCTCACGGCCTGCTTTGTGACCTTCCCAGATGATCGAGACATCATGCTCGCGGCTGAATCGTTCGCGAGTGAAGGAGAAAGGCGCATCCCAGCTCCAACCATCGGTGCCCACAACCTTCACGCCCCGATCGAGGAGCCACAGTGTGGCCTCGCGCCCGAAGCCGCAACCAGAACCTACATACTGAGGCGTACCATAGGCCGCGCCGGCTGAGGTGTTCATCAGCACGATGTCGAATGGCTGCAGCCTGTATCCGATCGCATCAAGGGCCTGCTGCAGCTCAGCCGCAGAAACCACATGCCCCGATGCAACCTGGCGAAAATCCAGCTTCACGCCGGGCCGCAAGAACCAATCCAAGGGGACTTCGTCAATTGTCATTGCGGGCTTGCCGCCATCCTGGGTCGACGCGTAGTGCCAGGGGGCGTCGACATGTGTTCCGTTGTGACAGCTCACGGACATCCGTTCCACTGCCCATCCTTCTCCGCCTGGCAAATCCAGCGGGTTCAGGCCAGGGAACATGGAGGCCATTTCGTCACGCCCTTTAGTGTGGCCTGAATAGGTAATGATCGGACCCAGGCCGGGCGGATCGGCCGGGACGTCGTTCTCAATGGCCCGAGACAGATCGATGACCATCGATTCCTCCATTAGTCTTTCAAAGGGTTTCTGAGCAACCATGATCCCAGGCCGAAGTATCCTTGAGCGCGCCGGCGCGCACGTGCACCGTGGTCTTATGCCTCTTGCATCGCGCTCTTTTTGGCTTTGCGGATGTTGCTCCACTCCGCAATCTCGGTCACGGCATGAATGGCCGATTTCACGTGTTCGCCGGTATTGAAGGCGCCGAGCGAGAAGCGCACGCTGCCATGAATCTCCGCAGTTCCCATTTGCACGTGAACCAACGGCGCGCAGTGCAGACCGGTACGCGTGGCGATGTTATGCTTCAGGTCCAGCCGCTCTCCCACTTCGCCGGCGACCATGCCATCGATGTTGAGAGAAAAAGTGGAGAGATGATTCTCCAGGCTGTCGCAACAATAGAGACGAACCCCAGGGAGATCGCGAATGCCTTCGACGAGTTCCCGGGTCAGACGCATCTCGTGGGCGCGGATCTTCTCGACGCCGTTTTGCTCAAGCCAGTCCTGCCCGGCCCATAGGGCCGCGACCCCGAGCATATTGTGCGAGCCGAACTCCATTCGCCAGGGATACTCCTCCAGTTGATACGGATAAATGGAGTTCACGCCGGTTCCGCCGCTGCGTGTATGGCGGATTTCGAGATGTTTGCGCACGCAAAGCCCGCCGATTCCGGACGCGCCCATCAGCGATTTGTGCCCGGTAAATGCCAGCACGTCGACGTTCATCTCTTTCATATTGATGGGAACCACACCCGCGGTCTGGGCGGTGTCAAGAGCGAAGTGGATCTCGCGTTCGCGGCAGATGCGGCCGATTTCCTTGACGGGCTGGATGGTGCCGAGGACGTTCGATCCGTGAGTCATGATCACGAGGCGGGTGTTAGGGCGAATTGCCGCGGCAATAGCATCGGGAGAGACAAAGCCGTCGCTGTCGAAAGGAACGAAAGTAGCCTCGACTCCGCCGTCGCGGACAAGGTGATTGATGGGGCGAATCACGGAGTTGTGCTCGAGATTGGTGGTGACGACGTGGTCTCCCGCGGATAACAGACCGGGGATGATGAGATTCAGGGCGTCGGTGGCGTTATAGCCAAAGCACAGACGCTCGGGCGTGTCCTCATCTCCGCCGAAGAAGCGGGTGAGGCGCTTGCGGAGCTGGTCGAGCATGGATTCGGCTTCGAGCGCGAGATCGAATTCGCTGCGCCCCGGATTGACGCCGGTTGTGCGATAGAACTCGGTCATGAAATGGTAAACGCTCTCCGGCTTGGGCCAGGTCGTCGCGGCGTTATCCATGTAAATCAGGTTGTTTGTCTCTGCCACTATATGCTCTCCAGCAATTTGGTCCTATATTGAAATGCTATGCCTTTAGTCCGCCGCGCGTACGGAAATTGTGATCTTGTAAAAAACCGTAAGGATCAGGGCGCCGATGGCCCATACACCGGCGACGATGGCCCACTCCGGAGCTGTCGGCGTATAGACAGTGACATGGCCCAGTGGCGAGGGCACAAAGCCGGCGACAATCAAGCCCATACCCTTTTCGAGCCACAGAGACCCGAAGACGAGAACCGCGGCCAACGCGAGAATGCGCTGATCTTTACGGAAGGCGGGAACCAGCAAAGCCACCAGGGCGGCTGCCGCCATGCTCACGGAAAGCCACATGACCGGCACGAGAGCATGCTTTCCCTCGAGTCCAAAAAACAGATAGCGCAAGGCCTCGCTATGGTCTGGCACGTGACTGTAAATAGCCGTGAAGAGCTCCAGGAGCAGAAAAAAGACGTTGATGCTCATCGCGTAGGCAACGATGATGCCCAGTTTGCCGATAGCCTCGTCGCCGGCATCGAAGGTGGTGAAGCGGCGCAGCAGGAGACAGAGCAGGATGAGCAGCGCCGGTCCCGAAGCAAAGGCCGAGGCCAGGAAGCGCGGCGCCAGAATCGCCGTCAGCCAGAGAGAACGACCGGGAAGACCGTTATAGAGAAAGGCCGTGACGGTATGAATGCTGACCGCCCAGGGGATGGAAAAGAGCACGACGGGATGGAGCCAACGCGGCGGGGGCAGATGCTTATACTCGCAGTCCAGCATGACCCCTGAGATCACGGCATTCAACACGAGGTAACCGCCGAGCGACATCATATCCCAGAACATCATGGAGTGGAGCGTGGGATAGAGGAGCACGTAAAACATCCGCATGGGCTGTCCCATATCCACAAAGATGAAGAGCATGCACATGATGACGGCGGCGATGGCGAGAAACTCGCCCAGGATGGTGACCTTGCCGAACTGCTTCACATCGTGCAGGTAGTAGGGCAATACAACCATGACGGCGGAGGCGGCGATGCCGACGAAGAAAGTAAACTGGGCGACGTAGATTCCCCAACTGATGTCTCGGCTCATGCCGGTAATGCCCAGGCCATCGCGGAGCTGCCAGCAGTAGCAACCGAATCCCACGGCCGTCAGGAGCAAAAGGAAGAGGATCCAGCTCCAGTATCTGCGGCTGCCGGTGATCGCTTTGTCGAGCATGTACATAGTCGCCTCTAAGTCAGATAGAAGACCGAAGGTCCGGTTCCGAGCTCGGGTTGGCGCTCGACGCCGTAGCGCGACCTCAGGGCTTGCCTCACCGCTGAATTTTCGTCGTGCAGATCGCCGAAGATCAGGGCCTTCTCAGAGCAGGCATCCACGCAGGCGGGGAGCAGGCCGTCGGCCAGCCGCTCGACGCAGAAGTTGCATTTCTCCACTACGCCTTTGGTGCGGGTGGGATACTGCGGGTTTACCGTCTCGATGTAAGGCCGGGGATCGACCCAGTTGAAGCTGCGCGATCCATAGGGGCAAGCCGCCATGCAGTAACGGCAGCCGATGCAGCGGTGATAGTCCATCATCACGATGCCGTCGTCGCGCTTCCAGGTAGCCTGAGTGGGGCAGACCCGCGTGCAAGGCGGATCGGCACAGTGATTGCAAAGGACAAGCAACTGGCTGCCCGCCAGATCCTGACGCCCGAATTCGGCCTGCTGCGAGGGGAAGACCTTGTCATACGGTTCTTCCCATATCCACTTCACTTCCTGGTTAGGATCGGGAATCCGAGGGACGTTATGGGCTAGGCGGCATGCCTTGGTGCACTTATCGCATCCCTTAGGGCATTTGGAGAAATCGATGGCCATGCCCCAGCGCGGAGCCGCAGGGAGCGCGGAACGTACAGCCTGAATCGCCTTGCCGGCGCCGACAGCGACAGCCGATCCAGCCGATACCAACAGCAGGCGCAGAAAACTCTGGCGAGTGATCTTCATGGATGCCTCCCGGCCGCGGAAGCTACGGTTGCGTTTGCCGCCGAAGGAGAGACATCCTGATGACAATCCCAACAGTAGGGCGTGGAGATGCCTGCGTACTGGTGACAGCGATCGCAGAACTGCTGCTTGCTGCCATGGCACTGGCCCAGGCAGGTATTGGTGAGGCTGACCTTGTAGCTCTTGCCATCATAGGCGGTATAGCGCATGTGATGCTCGCGCACCGAGCCGTCGCGCCACTGGATCAATAACTGCATGTGGGCTGAGCGCATATAACCGATCGGCGCTACGCAGGAGGTCTGGTTGGCGGGAAGTTTCAGCTCCGGCTCGCGGGTTGATGTGTGGGCAGCAATGCCATGCCAGACCGGATAGGTAAAGAGGGCCAAGAACAGGAAGAGGCCGCTAAAGATCAGGAACCGGTCACGCATGGGTCACCTCGGCCGGCAGCGGTTCGCCGCGCAGATTCGTGGTGCGCTCTTTCTCTCCGCTCATAACCAGAGCATTGCCCAGCAATTCATGCACGCCGGCAACCTGGACTCCGGGAACCCAATAATCCATCAAGGCGGGCAGTGTCGCCTTGTCGATGGCGCAGATGCAGGCGAGCGTGTTCACGCCGTGCTTTTCCCTGACGTATTTGACCGCATTGGCGCGCGGAAAGCCGCCGCGCAAGCGCATTTCAAGATTCTCATCGGTGCCCAGACCGGCGCCGCTGCCGCAGCAGAAAGTCTCCTCGCGGATGGTGTTCTCCGGCATCTCGTAGAAGCGGTTGCAGGCGGCGCGAATAACAGCGCGCGGCTCTTCGAGCAACCCCATGGCGCGCGCCGGATTGCAGGAGTCATGATAAGTGACGGTCAGGTTGTCGTTGCGCTGGGGCGCGAGTTTGAGCTTGCCGTGATGGAGCAGATCGGCGGTGAACTCGCAGATGTGCACCATGCGCGTGGTGCGGGCGTTCTCGAAGTGCGTCCCGGTGATGGGCGACACGGGCGGTTCGAGAAAATCGGCCGGACCGTTCATGGTGTCCATGTACTGATGCAGCACGCGCCACATGTGGCCGCACTCTCCGCCCAGAATCCACTTCACGCCAAGGCGGCGGGCCTCCTCGTAGATCTTCGCATTCAACCGCTTGGTCATCTCGTGAGAGGTGAAGAGGCCAAAGTTGCCGCCTTCGGAAGCAAAGGCGCTGTAAGTGAAGTCCAGGCCGATCTCGTGAAAGAGCGACATATAGCCGAGCAGCGTGTAGTAATGCGGTGTGGCAAAGTAGTCGGCCGAAGGCATCACAAAGAGGACTTCAGCTCCCTTGCGGTTAATGGGAAGATCGACCCGGATGCCGGTGATATCCTGGAGTTCGTCGGCGGCAAACTCCAGACTGTCTTTGAAGGCGTGCGGCTGGATGCCGAGATGGTTGCCGACGCGGAAACAGTTGGCCGCCGGCTCGATGACCCAATTGATGTTGCAGCCGATCAGGTTCAGCAGCTCGCGGCCGATCATGGTGACCTCGGCGGTGTCGATGCCGAAAGGGCAGAAGACCGAGCAGCGGCGGCACTCGGTGCACTGATAGAAGTAGTAAAACCACTCCTTGATAACTTCTTCAGTCAGCTCCCGGCCGGCGCCGAATAGGCGGCCACTGGCGGTGAAGTAGCGCTGATAGACGGAACGGATGAGATCGGCGCGCACCACCGGCATGTTCTTGGGATCGCCGGAACCCAGATAGAAATGGCACTTATCGGCGCAGGCGCCGCAGCGGACGCAGATATCCATAAACAGGCGGAAGGAGCGGTATTCCTTCAGCCTTTCCTTCATGCCGTCGAGGACGATCTGTTTCCAGTCGGCAGGCAGCTTCCAGTCGGCGTCGGTGGGCTGCCACTGACGCGGATTCGCCATCCCGAGCGTATTGATATGCTTTGCCGGAGCGCTGTAACAGTAGACGCCCTTGCGGAATTCAACGTGGGGGTTGCGCCAGTCGCCGCTGGGCGGTTTCTGTTCGATTTGCACCAGTGGTTCAGTCACCTTGGGCCTCGTCCAGCGGAATTCCGGCTGCCTTGATTTTGCCGCGGAATTCTTCTTCCCATTCCGGGTAAGTGTGGGTCTTTACAGGGCGGTTCCAGGGATTGATATGCCGCTTGCTGCGGTTGTTATTCGCCAGGTTGCGCGTGGGGCTCAGGAAAACGCCACCGGCATGCACGAGCTTGCTGAAGGGAAAATAAGCCGCCAGAGTGCAAATCAACATCAGGTGAACGAGGAACATTGCATTCAACCCTGCGGGCACTACAGGATGGAAGGTGGCCAGTCCCAGGGCGAGCCGTTTGACGGCTACCAGGTCGACCCTGGTGACATAACGTATCAAGATCCCCGAACCGGCAATCGCGAGCAAGAGCAAGAGAGCAAAGTAGTCCGACCACCGGGAGAGATAGCGGGCCAGAGGATCGCGCCACTTCCTCAACAGCAAGTAAAGTCCGGCGCAGACGGCGATAACATCGGTGAGATAGAGCGGGGGAGTGCCGATCTGGAAGAAACCATCGCAGCCGGCAATCATGGTGACTAAGGCAGGCACCGGATCGACCAGCAGCCGCAGGTGACGCAGCACGATCACCAAAAGCGCCCAGTGAAGGGCCAGCGCAGCCAGCCACAACCCTTTGTTCTCTCCGAATACATATTGCCGGTCGTGCAATGTTGCACGGTTATTGCGGAAGAGTGAGCGGAATAGCAGGATTTCGAGAGCCATCCGCGCAACCGTACCCATTCCGCTGCTGGGATTATCCAGCGGGGCAGTCTTAATCCAGGGCAGGGATTTCTGCTGTCCACAGGTGGTGGGGATGCGGAAAGGTACCGGAGACCACGCCCACTTGACCACGCGATAGCAAAAACCAACCAGAAAGATGGCCAGCGCGGCATAGGGCACAACCACCCAGAGCAGGATCTGCCCCACGGTTGCCTCCGGCCCCTGCGGGACCACTGCAACTACCGTCGCTAACTCAGCCATTGCGCACAGGAGAGTCATGCATCCAATCCTGTCTTCTCTCCGGATTCATGAAGTCCTTGGGCGCGCCGGGCGGCGAACCCCATGCCACGCCGGCTCTCGCTGATGCGGAGATCGGCGATGCGTTCGCGGCAGCGCATGTACTCTTCGAAGGCCCACAAGGCCAGTTGATCGATTCGCGCGTCGAACACTTCGCTGTTTGGATGTGGCGAAAGCTCGCGCAGGAGCGGCCGTAGTTGAAAGACGAATTCGACGGCCTGACCCGGAGTCAACTCCTGCACCGCGCGGATACGAAGGATATTGGCGAGCGAGGCCTTTGCGGCATCTGCCTCCAACCCTCCGATCACCTGCTCGACCAGGATGGCAAGATTCTCGCGCAAAGTGTACCCGACGGGATTGCGGAAGGAATCCTTCTCTGCGCCAAGAAAGCGCACCGTTTCCTTGGAGTAGCACTCCAAAGCGCGCGCCAACCAGCGATCCAAGAGGGTTTCCATTTCCTGCACTTCCCAACTCAAAACCAAAACCGGAATCCGGGCGAGGTTCCTACGATCGAAACCCCGCCCCCATTTGGACTTAGCGTCCGCAGAGCTGACGGACAAGGGTGTGAAGTTCCTCGTCCGACTTCGCGTCGATGTCCTTCGGCTTGAAGAAGGGATAGGTTCGCGAGATGATGCGCCCATTAGCGCTTTCGATCTGGAAACGGAAAACCTCTCCCTCCTGAACCTGCTCATCGAAGAGAACCGCGCAGCCGGGAAACTTTGCCTCGGCAGCCTGCTTAATGCGATCTCGACACTCCATAGAATCACTCTCCTCTGCGTTGATTACGACAACAAGGGGCCTGGTCTGGCTAAACGCATCCGGCCGGCTTGGGCAATCCCGCCACCTTGCAGGCGCCCTTGGCAGGCCCGGATGGAAATAGCTCGTACATCTTGTCGGTAGTAAAGGTGATTTCCCTGGTGACTTTCCGCACCATGGGAGCGATTCCGTAGGAATCGTAGTAGCTGCGAATGTAACGGACCAGCTTCCAATGGTCGTCCGACATATCGTTCACGTTTTCGCTCAGAGCGAAATCTACGGCTACGTCTTCATTCCAGATCTCGGGATCCTGAAGAAAGCCATCCTCATCGACCTCGTACGATCTTCCACTTACGCAATATTCCGGCATTTATATTTTCCCTCCATCCCTTCGGCTTGCTTCTTACCGCAGTTATCCTTCGCCGATCTCAAATTCGCATGGGAATGTCTCCCAGGTTGGTATCGTCGGCGGTGCTGATCTTCTGTACGACCTTGGCCACTGCGTCTTTCCTGATCTCCAGCGAGTAGGAGTGATCGTCGGGCAGGTCGTTGAACCAGAAGTCACCGTATGCATCCGTCTCGACCTTGTGGGCCGTGCCGTCCTCATCCATCAGCGAGCAAGTTGCGCCGATCACGACTTCCTTCTCGACCGGGTCGTAGACCGTGCCGGCGACAAACTTGCCGGGCACGTTCTTGTAATAGACGCGCCCTTCGCCACAGCCATTTTTGAGAGGCGCTGCATCGGCCAGCAGTTCCTTCATCTCCGACTCCTCGCCGTAGCGCAGAGCGTCGGTGGGGCAGGAATCGACGCAGCGCGGTACGTCCCATCCATCGTCGATCAGATGCGAGCAGCCGGTGCATTTCTGCGCGATATTCAGATCTTCGTTGAAGGAGATACTTTGGCTGGGGCAGGCATCCGGGCACAGCTTGCAGCCAGTGCACTTGACCGGATCGATGACGATCATGCCATCCTCGCGGCGGTAGATCGCATTCACCTTGCAAGCCGTCATGCACTTGGCGTCGTCGCAGTGGGTGCACATGGTGGGCGTGTACGACACCTTAACCTTGGGCACAGTTCCGCGCACTTTTTCGTTGACCTTGATCCAGAACTGACCGTAGTCGGGCTGCGGCCTGGCATAAGGCATCCAGTCGTTGGCTACGTGTTCGTCCTTGCACGCGATCTGGCAACAATAACAACCGTTGCATACCGAGAGATCGAAAAGAAAAGTTTTCATTTTCCCTGTCCTTCCTTGACCACCCAGGCATCGAAACGCAAGCCGGAGCCTTTTTCATACTCTCTTTCGAAGGCCGCGGGATGCGCCGCGCGCCACCCGGCCCACTCTTCGGGAGCGATCTTGCTCACTTCTACGAGGTAGGCGGTGGTGGCCTGCCCGACGCAGTTCTTGGAGGTGGTTCCGGTGGGCGATATGGTGTTGATGGCGCCGCCGCGATCGACCTTGCCCAGGATGATCGGATCGATGCGCGCTCCGTGGTCGATGTAGGCCACGCCCGGACGAATACGCTCGGTCACATAGGCGCCGCCCAGCACGATGCCATTGTCGTTGAAGATCTTGATGATCTCTCCGTGCTTGATGTCGCGTTTTTTAGCCTCGGAGGTGTGGATCCATATGGGTTCATACTTGTAGCCATCCGGGCCGGTGACCTTGCAGGTCGGAGCTTCACGCGTCCAGGTGATGTCGTCGCACTGCGCATGGACCCGCCAGCGGCCGTGGTTGGACTGGAGAATCAGCGGATACGTCTCGGCCTTTGGACTGGAGAGACGCTCGTCGTAATCCTCGCTCTTTTCGATCCACTGTGGGCTCGGCGGGCGTTCCTTGTCGTCGGGGAAGTGCTGTGCCAGCCTCTCCGAGTAGAACTCAAGCTTTTTGGAGGGAGTTCCCAGCCCATTCTTCACCGGGTCATCGTGGAACTTGCGGAGGCCGGGCACGTCCTGTTCCCAGTCTTCGGCCGTATTGTAAAGGTAGTACTTCTTCTCTTTGAACTCTTCCCAAGTAAGGAACTTCTCCAGGCCCATGTAGCCGAAGATCTTCTGTTGAATGTCGGCCGTCGTGAGACCCTCAGTGACCACCTCTTCCAGGCCCAGCTTCTTGGCGACCTCGAGAACGCATTCGAAGTCGCTCTTCGACTCTCCGATGGGCTCGATCGCCTTTTCGCACAGCATGACGTCAGCGAACTGCGAACCCATGCGGATGTTGGTGTTGATGTCGTCCACTTCCATGTGCGTGTTGGCGGGCATGATTATGTCGGAGAAGAGGACGTCGTTCTCCAGCCAGGGATGCTGCGAGATGATGCACTCTACCTGCGCCGAACGCAGCGCCAATTCCGTATCGTTGCCGCCGTTCCAGCAGGTCGTCCGGCAGGGCGTATCGGTCCAAATCAACCGGATGCCCGAATCGCCCGGCAAGGGGAACTGCATCTGCTTGAACTGGTTTACGATGTTGGCTTCAATGGCGCCGGCGCCGGAGAATTTCAGCGGCTTGTCCGACAGCAGATGAGTATGGACCAGAGTTTTGGGGAGGGCTGATTCCTGCCAGTTGGAGATGGAAGAGAGAACGGTGAGCGAGAGCCGCTCGATCAGTTCGGGATTCCACCATGAGGAACCTGCCAGCCCCTCGAAGCGCGGCATCCCGAAGTAGGTGAGCTGATGCTGATGCACACCTGGTCCGCCCAGTCCCTGCATGCCGAGCAGGCAGCACTCCAACCGCGCCGGTTCGTGCGACCACCGCCCGCGAATAAATCCGCCGCCAAAGTAATGGGCGGTTGAGGTCCTCTTGCTCGCGAAGTCCCGCGCGAAGGCCTTGATAGTCCACTCCGGCACGCCGCATTTTTTCGAGGCCCATTCGGGAGTCTTGGGTACCCCGTCTGTTTTGCCCATCACATAATCGGAAAACTTGTCGAAGCCGGTGACGTGCGTATCCACGTAGTCCTTCTTGTAAAGACCTTCCTTAATCCAGACGTAAGCGATGGCGAGTTGCAATGCGGCATCGGTGTTGGGCAGCACCGGAATCCACTTGTCGGCGTGAATCGCGCAGCCGTAGTTCACGTCGGGACAGACATAGACCTGCTTGATGCCGATATCCTTCCAGAAGTACATCAACCGGCTGGCGAACTGGCCTGTGAAGCCCCACGGCGTGGTCTCCGGATCGCAGCCCCAGAAAAGGACCATCTCGGAGTTCTCGGTGGTGTCTTTGACGATATTGTGGGCCGGCCAATAATTGCCCTGGATGCCCTGACCCCAGACGTGCTTCGATCCCCAGTACCAGCCCTCCCAACTGTCGGGATTGCGCACCTGGATGGTGAACCCGCCCATGTGATCGAGCATCGGCCCAGGATGGCCGTGTGGCGTGTTGATGATCTTGCATTCGCCGTGACCGTCGCCCTGAAGGAGCACCGAATTGTTCCCGTATTTCTTCTGAACACGCAACAGTTCGTCGGCGATAATGGTGGAAACTTCGTCCCAGGAGGCGCGGCGGTACTTGCTCGTGCCGCGGTTCTGTGGATTGCGCTCTCCGTTGGGGTCCCAATCGACGCGGATCAGCGGATACTTGATTCGGTTGGGGGAATAGGTGCGCTTCTTGTACGAGAGTGAATACGGCGAGGGAAGCGACTTCCAGGTGGGCTCGAGAACCTTGCCGTTCTTCTCCAGCTTCCACGTTCTGACATTCTTTCGGTCGTACTTCCAGTCGAACTTGAAAGGGCGGACGCGAAGAATTTTGCCGTCCTTGACGTCCACCATCCCTTGGGCGCCCCCGCCGTAATAACCTCCAAGACTGAGGGACCGCAAAACTGTTTTGTCGCCCTTTGTATCAGGCATATTAGGAGAACCCCCTTCATGGGAACGTAGGTGATTCAAATCACAAGGTAAGTGATTTAAATCACACGTTGGAAAGCTTTGTTATTGACGCCATCGACCTTCGTTCGCCCTCGTAAAAGCGCCTTGAGGACGAACTGCTGCGCCCAGATCACGTTTTCGTGGGTGACATTTCGCACCCATAGAGACAGAAACAACCGCACTTGTATCAGCAATTGATAAACCACACTTGCACTCAAGGGTGAATTTCATAAGTCATAGAAAATAAATAGAAATGTCACCGTTTCTTCTGGCCAGGAAGAGTTGGATAAATTCCGTTTGTATGCGCGCGTGACAAGGATCACTGACAAAGTAGATAGATTTGTTAACGTTTTCGTCTGCATATAGTTGATAATAAGCATCTTACCGCGTATCTCTTTCTAAAAGTGTCACACTTATGACACTTGTCATAAATACTTACGTCTGAAGCCTCGCAAGATTCGCCCTGGCGTTACGGTCCGAACCGCAGGGCAGTGACCAAAGTCGCTTGCTGTTAAAATTCCCCAGTGAGCGCTCCACGCACCGACCTCTTTGCTGTACTCGAAAAAACCACATTGCTTTCCAGCCTCTCGCAACCGGAGCTGCAAATGCTGGCGGCTCGCACTGTGCGTAAGTTATTCAGCGCCGGAGAATTACTGTTCTCAGAAGGCGAACCGTGCAACGGGTTGTACATCATTGCGCGCGGCAAGATCCGCATTTTCAAAACATCCATGAGCGGCCGTGAACAGGTGCTCGCGGTAAACGGTCCAGGCGAGACGATCGCCGAGTTGCCGGTCTTTGACGGAGGCCCGTATCCAGCGTCGGCTATTGCAGTCGAAGATGTGGAGATCGCCTTCGTCTCCCGGCGTGACTTTCACGCCTATTGCCTGGAACACCCTGAAGTTGCACTCAAGGTACTCTCCGTGGTCGGCGCGCGGCTGCGCCATCTGGTGGGCATCATCGAGGAACTGTCATTCACAACCATTCGCCAGCGGCTCATTTCCGCGTTGATCAAGCTCGCGCAAAGCCAAGGCAAGAAAACAGAGCGCGGCATCGAGTTTCAACTGCCCGCCACTCACCAGGAGATGGCTAATCAGCTTGGCACGGTTCGGGAGCTGGTCTCCAGGAACCTGATGCGCCTGCAGGCCGAAGGCCTGCTGGACGTGGATGCACGGCAAATCGTCGTCAAGGACATGAAAGTCCTGAGCGCGCAGCTAGAGTCGGCTTCTTAAGGCATTTCTCCTTCGCACGTAGCCTTTTGAGGGGCGTGCCAGTTCAGGCTTTCTTGAGGAAATCGCAACTTGAGAGTCAAGGCTTCGGGATGCATCCGAAGCAGAAATGCTTTAGCGTTTTCACCCGCCGAGTGACATAAGTTACTGTGCAGGTATGGTCTGACTTCTGCGGAGGGAAATATGTTCAAAGGCATTTTGATCGAGAAGGAAGGGAACAGTTACACAGCCGCGTTGAAGGATATTAACGACTCGCTCCTACCTGAGGGCGATGTCACCGTACGGGTTGCGTATTCTTCACTCAACTACAAAGACGGCTTGGCGATCACAGGAAAGTCTCCCGTCGTACGGCGATTCCCCATGATTCCGGGAGTCGATCTGGCAGGCACGGTCGAAGCGTCAAGCAATCCCGACTACCAGGTGGGGGACTCTGTGCTGCTGAACGGCTGGGGCGTGGGGGAAACCCATTGGGGAGGCCTTGCGCAAAAGGCGCGTATCAAAGGCGAATGGCTGGTCCATTTGCCCTCGGTGTTTTCTCTCCGGCAAGCCATGGCCATTGGAACGGCCGGTTATACCGCCATGTTGTGCGTGTTGGCGCTGGAGCGGCACGGCATTACTCCAGACAAGGGCGACATCGTGGTCACTGGCGCGGCCGGAGGCGTGGGCAGCGTGGCGGTTGCTCTTCTTTCAAAGCTGGGTTATCGGGTGGCAGCGGTCAGCGGCAGAATGGAAGAAACCGATTACCTGAAGGGCCTGGGTGCTGCGGAGGTGCTGGGACGGGCGGAATTTGCGAATCCGGGAAAGCCGCTCGGAAAGGAGCGGTGGGCAGGGGCGGTCGATGTGGTTGGCAGCCACGTGCTTGCCAATGTTTGTGCCACAACCAAATACGGAGGGGTAGTTACCGCTTGCGGCCTGGCAGGAGGGATGGATTTTCCGGCGACGGTCGCGCCCTTCATTCTGCGCGGTGTGACGCTGGCCGGTATCGACAGTGTGATGTGCCCGCGTCCGGCCCGTGTTGAAGCGTGGGCACGCCTGGCGCGCGATCTCGATATCTCCAGGCTCGACGCGATTGCTCATAAAGTAATCGGCCTGAGCGAAGCGATTTTGTTGGCGCAACCGCTCCTTGCGGGACAAGTTCGGGGAAGGGTTGTGGTCGACGTTCAAAGGTAAGCCGCTAAATTTACTACTCCGCTTTACGTGACGCTCAACGTCTCCAATGGAAAGTCATCATGAAGTTTACCGGAAAGGTCGAATGTTCGAATCGCCGGATGCTTTGAGCGTTGCTCGGTCAAATCATTCGTTTACCATCGTGCCCGATCAAACCATCCCACCCGAGTGTAGGTTTGTGTGTCGGTTGGGCGTGTAAGATCAATTCCTCCCGCACCAGTGGGATTGATTGTTAGGGTATTGCCGGCGATCGTGAATGTTCTGGTTGAGGTATCCTCCACGGTTTTGCCTTCTTGCAAGCCTTGTAATGATTCGAACAGCGTATTCCCATTCACTTTGTAGGTCATCGTAATGATTCCGAAGCTCCCACGTTCCTCGTCGACACCGGGTTGCCCATAGGTCAGGGAAACCACTGCCTTTTCAATCCCCTCCGTTTTGAACTCGCGAATTACCGGATTGGCTCGGACCGGAACATCCTGGCGCATTTGCCATTTGCCAATCAGTGGATTGGCAGCTTTCTGACACCCGGTTAGCACCGCTAAGATCATTGCAAAGTACATGCACAAACTGACGTGAGGACTCCGTCGCTTAATCACTTGGGCAGAATTCTCCTTTCATTACGAAACGCCGCTTACTGGCCCGTGAAACGCCGAAGAGCCGCTGCTCGCGCAGCGGCTCCGAAGGCGCGCCGGTTCCTTCGGGCGCACCTTCATTTCCTTGAGTCCGATTTCAGCGCCCAAATCCGAGCAGGCCTCAGAACATCAGCAGTCCGCCATTCACGTTGATCGTGGTTCCGGTGATGTAATCCGCGTCCCGGGCCAGGAAGAGAACCGCCTTGGCGACCTCTTCTGGTTTTGCCAGCCGGCGCAGCGGTATCTTGGCGCAGATTTTTTCGAGAACTTCTGCCGGCATCGCTTCTACCATTTCCGTGCCGGTATACCCCGGGGCAACAGTATTGGCGGTGATGTTGTCTCTCGCATACTCCAACGCTATGCACTTGGTGAACGCGATGATGCCGCCTTTGCTGGCGGCATAATTGGCCTGGCCGAATGCTCCCGTTTGGCCGACGATGGAAGCAATGTTGATGATGCGCCCGTATTTCTGCTCGGTCATTGCTTGCAATGCGGACCAGGTGCAGTAATACGTCCCATTCAGATTCACCGCGATTGCCGCTTCCCAGTCCTCATCCGTCATCTTGCGAAGTGTGTGGTCGCGCGTGATTCCAGCGTTGTTGACCAGGATGTCGAGCCTCTTGAACTTCTCCAGGGTCGAGGCGACGACCCGGCGCGCATCCTCCTTGCGAGCGACGTCGCCCTGCAGCATCAGGCACTCGACGCCCATGGCGCGATTCGCGGCCGCGGTCTCCTCGGCCGCAGACAGATTGCTGTTATAGGTGAATGCCACCGTTGCCCCGTGGCGGGCCAATTCCAGCGAAATCGCCTTTCCGATGCCGCGCGATCCGCCCGTAACCAGGGCCACTCTGCCTTTGAGCGAAGCCGACTCAAGCCCGCTGACGTTGCTTTCTGCCATACGCTGACTCCTTCCGCACGAAGTGTTCAAACCGTGAGAGTTCCAATTGCCGCGAGCTATCTCGTCTGCCCCGTCTCCTCGAGCTCGAGCATGTGCCGTCGGGCCTCCTCGGCGCTCTCGTAAATGTAAGGAGCGACATTGCGCGCGCCCAGGGCTTCCCCGAGTTTCATGCGCGCGAAGCCGCTGGTCGTGTATCTGGTGACGCCCGAGTAGCAGTCCTTCATCAGCTTCTGCACCATGTCGGTATACGGTCCCAACAGCTCGGGAGTAATCGAGAAATTGTCATAATTGACGATGGCGTATTTCTTCCCGGCCGCCTGCCTTAAACACTCGCGAATAGTTTGGTCGATCCTTGCGATCTGTTCCAGATCGCGCACCGCATAGCCTTCGAAGTTGACAAAGAACAGATTTTGTTGCCGGTCGTAGCTGAGCCGGCTCTCGAGAGGCAAATCCAACATATCGCTGCGCAGACCCATGGGACTGGGCAAGAATATGCGTGCGTCCATGATCCTGGGCCGCTTCACGATGGGCTTAAAATCCATGTGCGCCAGAATGTTCTTTTCAATATCGATTCCCGGCGCCACCTCGATGAGTTCCAGGCCCTCGGCCGTAAGGCGGAAGACGCAGCGTTCGGTCACATACAGCACCGGCTGTCCGCGCTGGATGGCGTACTTGCCGCTGTAGGTTCGATGTTCAACTTCTTTCAGGAACTTTTTCGTGCGGCCTTCCTTGAGGATCTGCAGATTGCCGTCGGCAAACCCGAGTTGGAGACCGTTGGCAGTGAAGGACCCGCAGAAAACCAGACTCTTGGCGTTCTGACTGATGTTGATGAATCCTCCCATACCCGCCAGCCTGGGGCCGAATTTGCTCACGTTCAGGTTGCCCTCGCGGTCCGCCTGCGCCAGACCGAGGAAGGCCAGGTCGAGTCCGCCGCCGTCGTAAAAATCAAATTGGTACGGCTGATCGATGATGGCGTTGGCATTGACCCCGGCGCCGAAGTCCAGCCCTCCGGCCGGAACTCCGCCGATGACTCCGGGCTCGGCGGTGAGGGTAATGAGATCGATGACCTTCTCCTCATTGGCCACATTGGCCACACCTTCGGGCATGCCAATTCCCAGGTTGACCACGCTGTTGGCTTTCAGCTCGAATGCCGAGCGGCGCGCGATCACCTTGCGCTCCGATAGCTCCATCGGGGTAATGGCTCCCATCCGCGTATGGACTTCCCCGCTAAAACCAGGGTTATACACGGTACCGAAAGTCTGCCAATGGTAATCCTGCTTTTCCGCAACCACCACGCAATCGACAAGAATTCCCGGTATCTTCACGTTGCGCGGATTGAGCGTGCCGCTCTCGGCCACGCGTTCCACCTGGACGATAACAATGCCGCCGGAGTTGTGGGCGGCCATGGCGATCGAGAGCATCTCGACCGTGAGAGCCTCGCGCTCCATGGTGACATTGCCCTCGGGATCCGCAGTGGTGCCGCGGATGATGCCGACATTGATCGGGAAGGTCTTATACGACAGGTACTCCTGCCCGTCGAAGTTTATTAACTCGACCAGGTCCTCGATGGTGCGGTCGTTGATTTTGCCGCCGCCGTAACGCGGATCGACGTAGGTTCCAATGCCGACCTTGCTGATGTGCCGGGGGCGATGCGCGGCGATATCGCGGAACATAACCGAGATCACTCCCTGGGGCAGGTTGTAAGCTTCGATCTGGTTACTAACCGCCAGCGCTCCCAGCTTGGGCACCAGCCCCCAATGACCGCCAACGACACGTTTCACCAGTCCCGGATGACCGAGATGATTCAGACCCCGTTCCTTGCCGTCGCCTTGCCCGGCGGCATAGACGAGCGTGAGGCCGCTGGGCTTTCCGCTGGCGGGGCCGGATTCCTCTTTAGACGCCAGGAACTGTTGCTCGATGGCAACGGCGATCCCTTCGGGAAAGGCGACGCCCACGAAGCCTCCGGTCGCCACTGTATCGCCATCGCGAATTAAGCGCACCGCCTCGGCGGCGGTGACGATTTTGTTCCGCTCCGGAGCCTGGCTGGCGGCAATTCTCATGATAGGGTGAGATTGAGGATTGGCAGGCATCGTTATTCTCCCATCGAGTTATGAATGCGCGCCTTGCGGCGCGCCTGAAGCAACTGCTCTATTGCATTTTCACAGCTACTTATGAGGCATCTTGCGTCTTGTGCAATGTGGCGTTTACTTCCGGCAAAGGAATCGACAATCGCTTGCCCCCCGGCTTCACCACCCCGGAGATGAAAACGCCACTTGATGGTTGCGACTTCGGCTTGCAAGCAACAGTGAAAATGCTCTAGTGCGCCATCCAGCCCAAATCGATATCCAGGGCCGTGCCGGTGATGCCTGCGGCTTCGTCCGTACACAGGTACTTTACCAGAGAAGCAACCTCGCCGGGCTCAAGCAGTCGCTTGATGGCGGCGGGTTCCAGCATGATCTTTTGGATCACATCTTCTTCGGAAATCTTGTGCGTGGTGGCTTGATTGGCGATCTGCTTCTCGACCAGCGGAGTACGCACGTAGGCGGGACAGATGGCATTACACGTAATGCCGTTTTCGGCCTGCTCCAGCGCCACCACCTTCGTCAATCCAAGCACGCCGTGCTTGGCCGAAATATAAGCCACTTTGAAGGGCGACGCCACTTTGGCGTGGATCGAGGCTACGTTAATGACCCTGCCCCATTTATTCTTGATCATGTGCGGCAGTGAGTACTTGGTGCAGAGAAACGCACCGGTAAGTATCACGCCGATCAAGAGATCCCATTTCTCTTCGGGGTACTCGATGATCGGCGCAACGTACTGCAGACCCGCGTTATTGACCAAAATGTCGAGGCGCCCAAATTTTTCTGCGGTCGCATCAACCAGGTGGCGCACCTGGCCGGGCTGGGAAACGCTCGTGGGAACGAAGAGGCACGGTGAGCCGGCCGCTTGAAGTTTCGCTGCGGCTCGTTCCCCGCCGGCAACGTCCATGTCGGCAATCACAGTGTTCACGCCCGCCTCGGCGAGCGATTCCACAATCGCCAAGCCAATCCCGCTTGCACCACCGGTTACGATCGCAACTTTTCCCTTCATGATGCGCTCCTTGCGAAACTACCCTCCGCTGCCTGGTTCTGTCTCGATTCTGGATTCTGTGTGCGTGGGTTGCCACACACCTGCCGTTATGGATTCATTCGGACCGGCGGGGAATTACGTTCCGTGGCTACCAATCACAATGCCAAGCAATAAATAGATTCACGGCAAAAGACTTGGCAGTGATCGCTATCACTCTCTTTACTTCTAAGTGACCCTTATCACATTTACGACGTCTAGTAATCAATGTTATGCCCAGGGTCTATTAGTGATCGTTATTACGCTCCAGCATGCCTTAGTGGCCGCTACCACGCTCATGACTCCAGTGACCTCTATCACGCCCATAACTCCCCCGTGATCACTATCACACATGTTGCTGTTGGTCTTGCAATATGAATCAATGTTTGCGCCAGCGAATGTAAAATTACCGTAAATTACTTTACAAAATTGAGACCAGGATAAGCTCGCGCCCGAGAAGAGGGGACATCTTGCGTTGTCTGATTTCGCAGCAGGGGTCAGAGTGCCCAGCGCCGGTGCAATTCTTGCAGTAATTCCGTTTTCAAGTTCAGAAAGGAATTTCAGGATGAATCGTTCTTCCTATAACTTGTATCATCGACTCCGGCCTCTAACATTCTTTATGCTGATCCTGGTGCTGGCTCAAGTTTTTTCGAAGCCAGCAAAGGCACAGCAGGACGTCGTCATGCCGCAAGATCCGCTGGCAGAGATTCTGCTCCGCAAGGGCATTCTTACGCCTGAGGATATGAAACAGATCGAGCAGGCTGCCACGCCCCAGCAGGCCGAAGTTTTGATGGCGCGCCTCCTGCGCGACAAAGGCATACTTTCGCAGGCCGACTACGAGCAGGTCGCCGGAAAGGCGTCCACTTTTGCGATGCCGTCTTCAGCCGGTACGCCAGAGGCGCAGTCCGAGACCGCCGTCGAGCAAGCGGGCGCTCTCAACTCAGCGACCGCGGAACTAAGACAGCCGGCGGTCCAGGCCCAGAAGACCGTGCCGACGACCACCGTGCCGACGGCAGCGACGCCGCCTACAGTAGAGAAGATTTCGCCGTCTACGCCCATCATTGAGGCGTTGACACCCCTTCGAGCCCTTCCCGTGAATGGGATGGCACGCCCCACATTGGAGCCCAGTTTTACGGCTGCCGGGGTCGGATTTACTCCGTATGGATTTGTCAGAGCGACCGCGATTGAAGACAGTTCGTCTCCCAACGGAGACGATTTTCCCCTTCCCGGTTTTCTTTGCGTTACGCCCCCGAATGGATCTCCGGAGTTTCACATCAAGGCACGCAGCAGCCGCGTGGGCGTGAACTTAGGGTGGCTCGACCCCAATCCTAAGTGGGTCATCACGGGCAGGGTCGAGATGGACTTCGAGGGTAACTTCAACCGCTCCGATAATCGCAATCTTTCCAGTATCCGTTCCAGCAACCCTTCGCTCCGTGTTGCATGGGGAAGGTTGGATTACCACTTTGACGACAAAAACACATTTTCGGCGCTCGCTGGGCAGGACTGGACAATCTATGGCTCCTCAACGCTCGTCAATACCGTTGAGATAACCCTCGCTGGCGGTGAGTTCGGCGGGCTTTGGGAGCGCGATCCGCAAATGCGCGTCGGCTATACGCATAAATTCGGCGGGTTCTCGGTCATGCCGGAGTTTGCCATCGATCTGCCGGGTTCAGGGCTTCCGCCAAGCGCAGCCAACGTCTCGGAGCAGCTCGGTTTTGGCGAGCGTCAGGGACCGGACTCAAATCGTCCCGAGTTCCAGGGACGCCTGGTTGGCCAATGGCAGCTGGATCACGCAGCCAGTGTTGCTCCCGCGCAGCTCATCTTCAGCGGATTCAAGGGTAACCGCACAGCCAATGTCCTTGGTTCAGCTATCCCTGCGCTTTATTCAGCCACCTTCCCCGGCGGAGTGAACGCCAGCAGTAAGCAGGATGGCTGGACCGCTGAGTGGCAATTGCCTACGCGCTGGTTCACACTGACGGGCAAGACCTACGGCGGCAGCGATCTGCGCTGGTTTTTCGGCGGACAGCTTTATTCCTTCTTTAACGACACCGCCGGCCTGACCAATACGGCTATCGTCGCCTCTGAAGATGGCGCATCCGACATTGTGCTGGGCACCAACGCCAGTGGGCAGCAGGTGGTTGCACCCGAGCGCCCGGTTCGCGCCGCGGGCGGTTTCGCGCAACTGGGCCTGCCGCTCTCCCGCATCTTCAATGCCAATCCCACGGGCCGCAACGCCGGCTGGTCCGTCTATGGTCTTTATGGAATTGATCAGGCTAAAGCGCGCGACATCGATCATGTGGCGGGAACCCGGCATATGAGCACGATGTTCGTTGGCACGCTCAACTACAAACTCAATAAATGGACGATGTTCTCGTATGAGCAGTCGCTCTTCACCACCCACGCCAACCCCGAGGAACCGCTGCCGTTGTTTAAAGGGGTGCCGTCGCGGGAGTGGAACGATGTTCGCGAGGAAGCCGGCCCTACGATTACTTTCTGAGATCTTGCCGCTGCGCATTCCACCCAGGCGCGGCGGCTGATCCTGATACTCGAGTGATAGTTTTCAAAAAATCGCAGAGCAACCACCGGCAAGTATCAGGGAATGAAATTTCTCCGACACCAGGCCAAATTCGAAAATATTGTGATGGTGCATCGTGGTAAAGCCCACGATCCTGGCGGCTTTTTTCAGCACGCGACCCGGCCCGGCCCGGCCCAGAGGGCACCCCGGCACCCCGGCACCCCGGCACCCCGGCACCCCGGTCGTGCCCTTTCACAGGGCACTATTTCATTGCCTGATTTGCCCTAGCCTTCCAAACTGGGCGCTGGCTTCGCGAGCAGCACGCCGAGGGCGCAACTTGCCATTCGAGCCAGTTCTCCGTCCGCGCGGCTGGTGAGAACGATCGGAACCTTGGCTCCTACCACAACTCCGGCTGCCAGCGCTCCGGCCAGGTACTGAAGCTCCTTGAAGAGGATATTTCCAGCCTCCAGATTGGGGACCATGAGAAGATCCGGGTCTCCCGCAACCGGCGATTTGATCTTCTTGATCCGTGCGGCGTCGCTTGAAATGGCATTATCGAATGCGAGCGGACCATCGACGATGGCTCCGGTAATCTGTCCGCGATCGACCATCTTGCAAAGGGCGGCGGCATCGAGCGTGGAGGGTATGGCCGGGTTCACCGACTCGACCGCCGACAGGATTGCCACCTTCGGGTTCACGACCTCGAGTGTGAGCATCATGTCGATGGCATTCTGCAGGATGTCGATCTTGGTCTCAAGGTCCGGCTGGATGTTGACGGCCGCATCGGTAACGAAGAGGGTCTTGTGATAGGACGGCACATCCAAAGCGAATACGTGGCTGATGCGCCGCCCGGTGCGCATTCCTCCTTCGCGCGAGACGACGGCGCTCATGAGTTCGTCGGTGTGCAGGGAGCCCTTCATGAGCATTTGGACCTCGCCTTTACGAGCCATCTCCACGGCCCGGACGGCGGCCGTGCGGCTGTCGTCGACGTCAACGATCTGGAATGGATCCCAGGTCAAGTTGCATGGCTTCGGCAAGGCTGCGGATCTTCGCTTCAGAACCCACAAGAACCGGAACAATCAACTTGTCTTTGAATGCCTGGATGGCGCCGCCGAGAGATACTTCGTCGCACGGCCAGACAATCGCGGTTCTGACGGCCGGCTTGGAGGTTGCACGCGCGATCAAACCGTGGTAGTGACGATAGGGATCGTTCACAATGAGTTGCGGCACGGGGAGGGTGGACCAGCGCAGTTTTCTACAGGCGCAATGAGCTGGGCAGTGCCGGAAAAATTGCTCGTGCCGGCGCCATTGCTTGCCTCGCAATCGAATGTAACGCTCTTTGTGGCATCCTCCTTGGCCGTAACCTGGACCTTGACGAGAATGCGATCTCCGACATGGATGCGATTATGGAACGAGAGCGACACGTTCGTCAGTGTGCATCCGGGCCCGGGATATTCATGCTGAAAAGGCCGGAGATCAGCGAGGCGCACCACATGTTTGGGCCGGTGGGAGGGATGCCCCCTGCTACAGCGGGATCGATGAGTCCTTCGGAGAACAGAGTGGAATCCGGAAATCGAGGCAAAGGCCATCGCGTCTTCCGCGGTCAGAACGTGCTCCGTCCTGGCTGTGTCGCCAACTGAAATCTCGTCGTATGTCTTGCTCTCAATAAATCCCAGATCCATTGAAGATCCTTTCTCACTCCAGCACCGGCTGATGTGTAGGCTAACTGCCATAGTAATGCTCTTGGAGCGCAGCCCAACGTGACTGCAATCACGGGTGACCTACATGGGAATAAAACAGGGACCATATTTTTCAACATTGAATTCGTGCAAATTTTTCAATGCTGAATCCCTGCAGTTGGAACGCTCCGGAGTTAAACCGGCTTATAATAACCGCGAATCTGTTGTCAGGCGATCTCGGTTGCGACTGCTCCATTTTCAGATTCGCATCCGCGCGCCTGTGTGGATGCTCTGACGCTACCAGCCGGGCATTCACGGGATGTGATGATGGGATTCGATGGAAAAAATAGCGAGCGAAGGCCGATGGTGATATATTGGATCGTAGCCAAAAGGCAAAACTGAAATTCTGGGCAGATAGGGCTTACGGCCGTCATAGAATTCGAGTAGCGTGATTGCGGTATCTCCCTTGCCTCGAATCCCAAGTTCCGCAGAGTCACCGGAGAGTCTTCCTGGCCTCATGGTTCTTTGCATAACCTTCTATCCTGGTATCGTAATCCAGGACAGAGAACGAGTGTGATCTTATGGCAAATGTTTTATCTCCCGTCCACGGTCTCAACAAGCTCTATCCCGACGCGCGCACAGCCCTCGACGGCGTGGTCCGCGACGGCATGCTGTTGGCCATCGGCGGATTCGGCCTCTGCGGTATTCCTGAAGCGCTTATTGCTGCCCTGCGCGATACCGGCGTGCGTAACCTCACCGTGGCAAGCAACAACGCCGGTGTCGACGGCTGGGGTCTCGGCCAGCTACTTGAAACCCGTCAGATCAAGAAAATGATCTCCAGCTACGTGGGCGAGAATGCCGAATTCGAGCGCCAGTTCCTGACCGGCGAACTCGAGGTCGAGTTCGCCCCGCAAGGCACGCTCGCCGAACGCATGCGCGCCGGCGGCGCCGGCATTCCCGGCTTCTACACCCGCACCGGCGTGGGCACCATGATTGCCGAAGGCAAAGAACACAAGGACTTCGACGGCCACACCTACATCCTCGAGCGGGGCATCGTCGCCGATGTTGCTCTGGTCAAAGCATGGAAGGCCGACACCCAGGGCAATCTCGTATATCGCCTCACTGCGCGCAACTTCAATCCCATGGCGGCTACCTGCGGCAAGCTCACCATTGCCGAAGCCGAAATCATCGTCGAGCCCGGCGAGCTCAAACCCGATGACATTCACACGCCCGGCATTTATATCAATCGCCTTGTTCACAACCCGCATCCGGAAAAGCGCATTGAGCGGCGCACCATCAGCGAAGGCTGATAATCGATCGCAGGAAACTTGAACCCATTACGCCTCGATCGCCACAAATCGAGCTAAGAGCTAAAAGCTAGGAGTTGTTTTCATGCCCTGGAACCGTCAGCAAATGGCCGCACGCGCCGCCCGTGAGTTAAAGGACGGCGATTACGTCAATCTCGGCATCGGCATCCCCACACTGGTCAGCAACTATATTCCCGAGGGAATCACGGTCATGCTGGAGTCGGAGAATGGATTGCTCGGCATGGGTCCCTTCCCGCGGGAATCGGATATCGACGCCGACCTGATCAACGCCGGCAAGGAAACGGTGACCTGCCTTCCCGGCGCCTCGATCTTTTCCAGCGCCGACTCCTTCGCCATGATCCGCGGCGGCCACGTCGATGTCACCGTCCTCGGAGCCATGGAAGTCTCCGAGAAAGGCGACCTGGCCAACTGGATGATCCCCGGCAAACGCGTCAAAGGCATGGGCGGCGCCATGGATATAGTCAACGGCGTCCACCGCGTCATCATCGTCATGGAGCACACCGCCGGCGGCAACCCCAAGCTCCTGCGCGAGTGCACGCTGCCCCTCACCGGCAAGGGCGTCGTCCATCGCATCGTCACCGATCTCTGTGTGGTTGACATCACGCCCTCGGGATTCGAAGTCGTCGAGTTAGCTGATGGCGTTACGCGCGAGATGGTCGAGCAGCGCACTGGCGCGCCGGTGCGCTTTCAGTGATTCGGAAGGAAATCAGAGCTTTGTTGCCCTGAGCCAGTTCGCGCCTGCGAACCGGTCGAACGTGCCCGCTGTGGCGGGGACCGCATTGTTTTAAATGCCCAGTCGGCAAAATTCAAGGGGCGCCTCATCGTGTGAGGCGCCCCATCTGTCTTACGGCTGTTTTTACCGCTTAGTTGACCATCAGCACAATCGGGCCGGTTTCACAAGTAGTGCCGCAGGTATACGAGTTACCCGGAATGATCGGAGTAAAAACACCGCCTACCGTCACAAGCTTGTTGCCCGATTCTGAAGCGTCAAATCGTATGTAACTTAGCGGGGTGGGTTAGAATGGACTGACACATCGAGCCTCTGTCGCTGGAGTTCCTATGGACTGCTTCACCCTTGCGGATTTCACCGTACACCGCGTGGAAGAATTCGTCGATCCGAATTGTGACCCCATGGCCTTTTTCCCGGATTTGACAGAAGAGATAGTTGCCCGGAATTTGTCCTGGATGGCGCCACAATTCTGGAATGCCCAGCGCAATACCATCTCCATCGTCATGCAGACCTGGGTGCTGAAAACCCGGCACCATACCATCCTGGTGGATACATGCAACGGCAACCACAAGCCTCGCCCTTACTTCCCCGCCGTCGACCAACTCAACACGCCCTATCTTGAGCGCCTCGCCGCCGCGGGATGCAGACCCGAGGATGTTGACTTCGTGCTCTGCACGCACATGCATCTCGATCACGTCGGGTGGAACACGCGCCTCGAAAACGGCCGCTGGGTGCCTACGTTCCCCAACGCCAAATATCTGTTCGCGCGAAAAGAATACGAGCAGTATCAGCCGGAAAACTGCGTGGACGGCCAAGCGCCTGTCTTTCCCGGCGTTTTCGAAGACAGCGTGCTGCCCGTCATTGAGGCGGGCCAGGCGCAGATGGTCGAGAGCCGTTACGAAGTGAATGACTCGGTCGTGATCGAGGCCGCGCCCGGCCATACACCAGGGCATTACATGGTGCGCGCGGGGTCGCCGGGCGACGTCGCGCTGTTTGTTGGCGACGCGTTCCACAATCCGATCCAGATCGCCGAGCCGCAGCTAAGCACATCCGTCTGTACCGACGGGAAACAGGCCGCGCGGACACGAATTCAAATCCTCGAGGACTGCGCCGAGCACGGACACCTTTTGGTGCCGACGCACTTCCTTCCGCCACATATCGGTCACATACGACGGCAAGCCCAGGCCTTCCGCTTCATTCCAGGCCGCTAGGCGGGTGGTCCACCTTTGATTTCCCACAACCATGCTCCGGCATCGGAACATAGCCCCCACTACGATTGCGTAGCGCTTTCGCACCGCCTCCAACTCCAACGGCAGGTGGCCCGGTCAAAATTTGCCACGAGGTGCGCCGGGCAGGATGATGCGGCCCCGTTCATCGCGTTTTTTGCGATGAGCGGGCGGCATGCTGTGCGGGCACCACGGAGTGCCTGAGACCTCAACCAGCCTTTTCCCGATAGCGCAGATGCTCCGGCAACTGGTTGCCACGCCGCGCCGCCGTCCACCCGGACTCGATCTCGACCACGCCCTCGAATCCGCTTCAGACCGCTCGGCATGACTCCATCCTCGTAAGGCCACGATCTTATCGCAACGCCCGCTCATCGCAAAGAACGCGATGAACGGGGCACAGCAAACAGCAAGATGAACGGAGGTTGACCAGAAATGGCCGAGGAACCGGCGAGATTGATCACGAATGGTCGGGGCGGAGGGATTCGAACCCCCGACTCTCTGCTCCCAAAGCGATCAAGTGGTGGTAATCCATGAATGGCCATGAGTTACCATTACTAGTCTATCTTTCTGCATTTACAGGGGATAAGATGACTTTGACGAGTGGTGACTTGCCCGCCAATTGCCCCCACTTCCCATGCCGACTCCTGGAGCTGTTCAACCAGCCATTCGGCCACATCGCGCCTTGTCCAGTACTTCCGCGGGCTAGGAGGTGGCATCACCTCGGTGGGCAGCGTCTCCTGATCCGCCCAATAGACGCGCAAGCCCTTTAGGCTCGAGGTGGGAGTCTTGGCGCCAGAATAGTCGATGCCGATGTATCGATTGAACACCGGGAAACCACTCATTTTAAAAGCTGTTAATGACCAAACATTACAAATCACCAGAGATCGGCCTGTCAATAGCCCGAAAGATCACCCAAGCGAGACTCTGACTTAGATTGGTGGTCGCGGCTTTCACGCGCGCGAGATGTTCTTTGTTGTCGGCCAGGGAGACACCTATACACTCGCAGGGATCTCAAAATAGAAAAACCGCTCCCTCGCTCCCGAATTCCCAAGCCTCAACGGTGGGTCGCCAACAGGTAGTGTCTCAGTTTGAATTCTGGGCGGGTTGCGTTGGATAGAGCGTGGCCGGATAATGAGGACATGCCGAAGCGCCCGCGCGATCCGAACCAGTTGGCTAAGCTGATCGTGGACATCGCCACCGGCGAAGCGGAGGATACAGAAAGCGTCAAGAAGCGGTCTCCGGCACACAATATAGGCCGGGCGCGCGCAGGGCAGCGCGGCGCTATCGCCAGAGCTATCACGTTGACTCCAGCCCGTCGTTCGGAGATTGCCCAAAAGGCAGCTCGGGTTCGGTGGAAGAAGCCCTAGGCCTTTGTTGTATTGCCTGCGCCTTCAGAGTGACGGTTGCAATTGGGGGAGAAGGCGGCTTAAAGCTCTTGAGAACATCGGTCAATGCATCCTCTATCGGCTGCGTAATTCGCGCCGCCTCCCGATCATCCAGACATTTCGATGCCCACTCAGAACACATCGATTGCCACAGGGCGTCTGATCCGACCACCAACTTTGTAGCCGCAAATTTGATCCAATCGTGGTGGTCAGGAAGATACATAGCTTGAGTACAGGCGTCATCCACATCAGAGAAAGCGCGATTGATTCTCTCCGCCAAACTTAGCCACTTCTTATTTTTCAGGTCCTCGAACACCACTCTTTCGGGCGCATCCTCGCCGGGTAAGTTTATACATCCGGCGCTGTTGCCCTGGTCCCCGTCGAGGAACACAAATGTCGGCCTATCGAACCGAGATTGATAGTTCATTATTCCCAAAGCTTGCCCTACCGATGCAGCGCCGAATGTAGTCGTCTTGCACCTGAGGACTGATTCGCGGTTAAGACACTTCTCTGCCATTATTTCGACTACCATGCGTTCTGCGCGTTCGTCTTCTACAAACAGGTCACATTCGTATTGGGGAAAATCATCCATCGACGACATGGCGAACTCGGGAGTGACGCCATACAAGATTTTTCTCCCTGCCGAAGTCTGGGCAATTTGAGCCCTGCCCTCAGGAGGAAGCTCATCGAGAATATACGGAGAGTGAGTCGTGACGACAATTTGCACTTCACGGGTTAGCGCCAACTTTGCGAGGTCGCGCATCAGCCGTCGCTGAAAGCGCGGGTGCAGCGAGCTTTCCACCTCATCGATGAGCACGATGCTGTATTGGGGAATCTCAATTTGCATCAGTTCCGCCAAGACTGTTTCGCCATTGCCTTGATGCCACCCTGAGTACACATTTCCGGATTGCCCTAGGACGGGTACTGGCCGATACTCGTCTGCATCGAGGTAAGCCATTTTTGCGACTTCATAGTCTCGCCCTGTGATGTGGCTGAGCCGTTCTAGGCTTGTTGAGTCGAGATTGACGCAGGATATCTCTTTAAATTGGGGATTGGCGAGCTTGTAATATCCTGGCCGCGCAGAGACGGGCTGTATGCGGCTAAGGTCAATCCAAACGACTTGCCGATCTGGACGTTCCTTGTATCCACGCCAACGCGAGGTTGGTTTTCTTAGACTGAGATCCTTGGGCATCGTTTGAGGACCTTGCCGAACTGAATAAATGATTTCGCCGGTTACTTTATCCCAGCATGTATCGGGGAAATAGTCGGAGGCGAATACGGCCTTTCTCGCCTGTATTTTCCTGCCTTGCATCTTGGGCGGCTTAGAGCGATAGACGGAGGCAATCGCCTGCAACACAGTGCTCTTGCCAACGCCATTCTCGCCAACAATGGCCATGATCGGATAGCGCAACTCAAATCGTTCCTTGTTCCACCCGCGAACTTTGTCGATCTGAATCCACTCCAACCGTTTTGGCCATCCTGACCCTGTGGACCATTTGCCGGTAAGTCTTCTCATTTCTTTACTATCTGGCACGCCCGCCTCCAAGCGACTGTTTGAGTCGCCATAGTATGGCGCGCATTATGAACCGAGTCGCGCCATTGGCATAACAGTACATCATGTGATACTTTAATTCAAGATGTAAGGGGCTCGACTCTGAAATTGAGGCGACAAACTGAACTTTATGCTTGACAAGTAGGTGCAACTTCGATACTCTCTTAGACATGAACCGGCTGCCAATTGCGAAGCGAGCGCAGATTATCCAGATGCTTGTAGAAGGCGCGAGCCTCCGCTCAATCAGTCGGATCGCAGACGTTTCCATCAATACGGTCACGAAGCTGCTCTTGGACGTGGCCAGCGCGGCCTATGACTACCACGACGTTGCGGTGCGCGACGTGCGTTGCAAGCGAATCCAGTGCGATGAGATTTGGTGCTTCGTTGGCGCGAAGCAGAAGAACGCCACGCCCGCCCAGAAGGCCGATGGCTGGGGAGACACTTGGACCTGGACAGCCATCGATGCCGACACGAAGCTATGCGTTAGCTATCTGGTTGGCGGTCGTGACGGATGGTGGGCGAACGAGTTCATGCAGGATGTGGCGAGCCGCGTTCATGGCCGCGTACAGATCACTACGGACGGCCACAAAGCCTATCTGGAGGCCGTCGAGGGTGCGTTTGGTATGGACGTGGACTTTGCGACTCTCCAGAAGATTTACGGCGCTCCCAGCAATGAAGATCAGCGCCGCTATTCTCCAGCCAAGTGCATTGGATGCGACATGAAAACCGTTCTGGGCGATCCCGATCCTAAGCATGTATCCACTTCATTTGTGGAACGCCAGAACCTCACCATGCGCATGTCGATGCGCCGGTTTACGCGGCTAACGAATGCGTTCTCAAAGAAGATCGAGAATCACGCGGCAGCGGTTGCGTTACACTTCATCCATTACAACTTCGCTCGGGTCCACAAGACGCTGAGAATCACTCCTGCAATGGCCGCTGGCATATCCGATCACGTCTGGTCATACGAGGAGATAGCGGCGCTGGCGAATTAAAACAGGAGGAGATACATGGCAACGACCAAGAAGGGCAAAAGGATGACGAAGGCTGGTAGCTACGACATCGTGGCCACCAAGGGGCGCAAGCGCAAATTCCGTGGCACACTGCTCAAAACGTTCAATGTCGGGAATCTTCGCATGGCCATTTTCAGCGTGCCAAAGCCGAAGAAGAAAGCAAACTGAGACACTACCCGCCAACAAGTGCACTTGGCGAAATAATGGCGAAGGTATAGGATTTATAAACCACTAGGAGGTCGGGCGATGAGCTCTCAATCAAGCATTGAATGGACTGATTCGACCTGGAACCCAGTCCGGGGATGCTCGAAAGTAAGCCCTGGCTGCAAACACTGTTACGCGGAGACATTTGCGGAGCGTTTCAGGGGTGTGGCGGGGCACCCATATGAGCGCGGTTTCGACATTCGGCTGGTGCCTGAGCGATTGGCAGATCCTCTTCGCTGGTCCGAACCGCGAATGATCTTTGTAAATTCCATGAGCGACCTATTCCATGAAAAGGTGCCAGACGAGTACATAGAGCAGGTATGCGAAGTCATGGGCCACGCTCGGTGGCATATCTTTCAAGTGCTCACGAAAAGGGCTCCCAGGCTGGCAGCGCTGCTCTCTGGAAGACTCCGGAAGTATTCGGAGATGAGTCACATTTGGTGGGGCGTCAGTGTCGAAAACAAGAAACACGGATTGCCTCGCCTCCGAGAACTTCAGAGCACGCCAGCTGCGATACGCTTTCTTTCTGTGGAGCCGTTGCTTGAGGACTTGGGGCAACTTGACCTTTCTGGTATTTCTTGGGTGATAATCGGTGGGGAAAGCGGACCTGGTGCGCGCCCAATCGATCCGAAGTGGGCGCGGTCAATCCGGGATCAATGTACAGATTCAGCGACTCCCTTCTTTTTCAAGCAATGGGGTGGAATCCGCAAGAAAGAGCATGGAAGGGTGCTCGACGGCGTTGTGCACGATGAGTTTCCCAAAGTCAAGCGGGCAGCTGTTCTCAATCCGACCAAGCGCAAGGCCCTTGCTGCGCGGTATTCCCTGAACGAATTGGTGGCCATAACCTGCTAATGAACGACTTCTATTGCGACCGTGAGCAAACGCAGGTAAAGCATCGCGTACTCGAACGCTACCTTCAAGCGTTTGCGCCAATCATTGGAAGCAAATACTACGAAATCGTGTATGTGGACTGCATGGCCGGCCCTTGGCAGGCCAAGGACGAGGCATTAAGCGATACATCGTTTCACAAAGCATTGAACGTATTTCGCGAGTGCCACAAGCGCGGCAGATGTAAGCGCGTTCGCGCTATCTTAATAGAAAACGACCCCACAAGATACCAACTTCTCAAAGAGTATGCAGATCGGATCAGCGATCTCGAAGTCACCACTCAGCAATGGGATTTTAACGAACACGTTAGGGATGTCATCAACTTCGCGAAGCAGTCAAGGAATAGCTTTCCATTCCTATTCATTGACCCGACTGGATGGAGCGAAATCCGAATTGATCGAATTGGACAGATCCTGCAACTGAATCCAGGCGAGGTGCTCATCAACTTCATGAGCTCATGGGTAAAGCGGTTCTTGGGCGATCCGACTAAGCCATTTCAGGAGCTCCTCGGCGTCGAAGTCGATCGATTGCGCACACTTCAAGGCGAAGAGCTCGAGGATGAGCTCGTGAATACCTACGCCGCAAGAGTGAAACGCGTTGGCGGTTATGCATTTACATGCGCAATCCCAATCCTGATGCCCGACCGCGATGCGATCCACTATCACCTGGTGTATGGCACACGGAATTTCAAAGGGCTTGAGGAGTTCAAAAAGACTGAGGCAGTTGCAATCCCGTTTATGCATGAGTGCCGCGCCTCTGCACAGCGTCGACGAGATGAGGCCAGCGGTCAGGGGTTTTTTCTGCCGCCAGGTGAGACCTATCAAGAAAGGCGATTTCGTAGTTTCAATGAACGGCGCAGGCAAAACGCGCGAGCCGACGTCGTGCAATTATTGAGCAGGGACAAGAAATTGCCCTACCAAACCCTTTTCGAAGAGGCGATGCAATATTCTACTGTCATCGAAAAGGATCTTCGGCAATGGCTCGAAGAATGGCGAGTGAGCGGCGCGAAACGGTATGTGAATTGGAGTAAGACCCAGCGGGCTCCGCGGCCTGACACATTTGTTGAAAAGTTGCAGCGCCTCTCTTGAAATGCCTTTGCACTGAATATCGAATTCGAAAATCCCGATTCAATCTGTGCCTAATACGTGATGCAGTCGGTTAACCACCTGTCTTCGCACGCGCGAGAGTTCTTTTCCAATCGACTGCGAAGGCACCAGGTCTAGAGAACAGTCAAGCAGGAACCCTCTCTGCACTTATCCCCTCTGGAGCCAGCTTTGGAAGCCCGAGCATGCGCCGGCTGAGCAGGCAGTCTAGAGAGTAGCCCAACGGATTACTTTCGTTTGCGTGCATCCCGGACACACCTTCAGTCGGGGAGCAAAACAGCACAAGAATCGTGGGGACAGGTTGTTCCCGACGAAGCACTGTGAAATATGGACGGACTTCCGGGGTAGCACTGGGCCTTCGTTGCCAATTAACTCAGCTATAGGGAGCTTCCCGATTCATCCCTGAACATACGACTTATTTACCACCTTTTCGAGGCAGGCGGCGGCCGTTTTCCGGCCGCACGCACCTATTCAGCTTCCGAGTCCGGCTCACTCGCAATTAGGGTCGGCCGGGCTACGAAAGTAGACGGACCACCATGCGGCATTCTTCACCGGTCAACCGCTCCGAAAACGCAAGTGAGCCGTAGCGACTCGCAATTCGGTTCGCCTAAAAAAGGCGTCTTGGGATTGTTGATGCAAATCTTACGCGCCGCCACACCCCGTACATGGCAACCGCCAGAGTGGGCAAGAACAGTACATACATCAGCCCCCTTATCATTCACGATCGGGGTTGGCACGACTGCGACAGGCACTCAATGATTTGCTCAAGATGGTTGCATACGCTCGAGCGATTTTTAGCGCGACGGTATTCCTAAACCTGCGGGGCTCTCGATGGGACTTGTCACTCGGAACACGGTCTCCGATGTGCTTTCTGGCGGCGTTACAAAATCCCTCCGGAAACGCCATCTCATAGACCCAATAGAATCAACGGCCGAATCTCATCGATTCGGCCGTTCCAAAACCTATAGGTTGGTGACGATGGGGCAGGATTCGAGAGACTGATCAGAGTGTGTAGGGTTCCGATCCACAAGCCGGGTTAACCGGGCAGTCTCGCATTGGAAGCGAATTGTTTTCCGGGTTTCACAGGACCGGTGAGCAAGACAGGGAAAACGCTATCGGGGCATCACAAGGCGCGGGGAAACACCTTCTGCGCGATCTCCAGGAAATTAAGAACCGCCACGGAATTCTCGTCTTTCCTCCAGGCCATATAGACTTCAATGCAGTAGGGGTCCGCGAGCGGCACCACCGCGATTTCTGGGTTAAAAACGGGAAAGTCGCGGACCATCCCCGTAAGCACATAAATTCCTTTCCCCGCAGTCACCCACAAGGCACCCGCTTCAAAAGGAGAGGATGTAGTATGCACGGCCTTAAGCGCCACTCCCGCTTGGTGAAATATCTGCAGGACCTTTTGGTTGACCGTCTGCGAACGATTCGGCATCAGTAGCACCTGATTGCCCAGGTCTGTCAAGCGCAGTTTCTTGCGCCGTGCCAAAGGGCTGTTTTTCGATATCAGCACCAGCAGAGGCGCGTTAAACAGCCATTGCGAAGCCAGGTGCACCTGATCGACGGGGGAACAAACGATTCCAACGTCGATGCTTCGCAAGCGCAGGGTGTCTTTCTGATTGCGGCCATAGAGGTCGTAATAACGCACCGCGACTTTGGGGAACTGCTGTGTATAGGCAGCCGCGAGCTGCTGGATACTGCGCACCAATCCCATGCCCACCCCCACATTGAGGGTGCCGGCCGGCACCGGATTGGTCCGGCGCACCGCTTCCACTAATCCGGCGGTGTCGGCGAGCAAGGCCAGCGCTTTCTGCTGCAGCACAAGGCCGCTGGCGGTCAAACGCACCTGTCTGTGGCCGCGCAGGAACAGTTCGATGCCCAGTTCCTCTTCCAGTTGCCGCACCTGCCGGCTCAACGGCGGTTCTGTCATGTGCAACTGCTCCGCCGCCCTACGGAAGTTCAGGGACTCCGCCACCGCAAGGAAATAGCGCAATTGGTATAGTTCCATGCCGCCTCACAAATTGATTCCTTTTGAGTATCAAAAACTATGGCAATAAAAGCAATGGACAAGCCAACGCTTTGCATCGATACTCCGACTACAGCTTCATTTGTGGGAACTTAACGAGAAGTGCTGAGTGCACGTATCTGCAAGCGCAAGGTCCATCCAGGGCCACAGGTGAAGAAACGTGCAACTTTATCACTGCACTAGATAAGGAGACGTAATGTTTCAGATCAAAGCGACTGTTATCGGATTCAAAGGTGACGAAGAGAAGTACCCCTGCCACTTTCAGCACAAAGTGGGTGATCAGTTCATCTGGGATGGAGAGAAGTTTATTGGCCGCATCTGCCCGTATGTGGCTGGTCCGGCAATTACCCGCATGATGGAAATAGCGAGGCTGGGACCGAGGGCCATTTCGCCGCTTTGGTATATGCCCTTTTGGTATGCTCCGGTGAGCCGGAAAGACCCCGGCAACAAGAAGTATGACGGTATTGGGTTCCGCAACGTGTTGGAAACGGTTCCCGAGGCTCCGTATCATGCGGCTTCGCTGCAGCCGAAAGGCGCCTACACCTGGCCGCCCCAAGAGGAGCGTACGGTAGGCAAAGAGAACATTGTAATGTGCGGCGATACCAGGACAAGCCTGATGTTGAAGATAGAGGCGTTCGATTTGAGCGACAAGGGGGACGCTACTCCTTACTTCCGGCGGCAAATGTCCATCCTGAACAAGGTATCGGCCAAACCGGGAATTCGTGTGGACGGCATCCTGGGAGAATTCTCGAAGGACGAAATCGAGATCCCGTATCCGGCACTGGGCGAGGTAATGGTGGAAGTCTTGGCTGAGGAGCTTGCCCTGATAGGGTATTTAGCGATTGCGGACGGCAAGGCAACTGTGACGGAAAGCGGCCAAGCAAAATTGGATGCGTTCAAGAAGGGATTGCCGCCCGAGGAACATGCGGCGCTGAACATGTGACCTGCGTCTTCTTTTCGCTGTCATTCCGCAGCGAGGAACCTGCCCCTGCCGCCTCATGGTGGAGCAAGCGGTTCGTACGGACCTGCTCGGCCGTTCGGGACGCCAACCGTTTGGGCGCGAGCTGCCCATTGCAACCAGACAGATGGAAGAAGGGATCGGCCACGTCCCGTGAGCGTGTGCGAGGAAAAGCCCGGTGGAGGATTCCAGGCGGCAGCGGGGCAGATTCCTCGCTACGCCCGGAATGACGGGACAAGGGAAGCTTCCGGAGCCCGAAGCACAGGGCGCAAGGCAAAAGGCTACAAGTTCTCAAGCCTGCGGCAATCGAACTAAGGAGAAAGAGAGATGGGCAGACGTTTTGAATCCAAGGTGGCGCTGGTAACCGGCGGCACGTCCGGCTTGGGCCGTGATGCGGCCGTAGCCTTCGCGCGCGAAGGCGCCAAGGTTGTGGTCACCGGCCGGCGAATCCATGAGGGCCAGGAAACCGTCGAATTGGCGAAAGCGGCCGGGGGCGAGGCCACGTTCGTGCAGGCCGACATGTCCAACCCCGACGAGATTGAGGCTTTGCTCTCCGCCTGCGTGAAGACGTACGGCGGTCTGGACTGTGCTTTCAACAATGCCGGGATCGATGGGACCATCCACACCCACATCGCAGACTATAAGTTGGAGGTTTGGAATCAGGTCATCGCTGTGAATCTCACAGCCATGTTTCTGTGCATGAAGTACGAGATCGCTGAGATGCTGAAGCGCGGCGGGGGGTCTATCGTCAACATGGGAGCCGTGGCGTCGTTGAAAGCCGGGCCGGTGGTTGGGGCGGCTTACATCGCCACCAAGCATGCCATTGTCGGACTCACGCAGACCGGGGCCATTGAATATGCCGGTCAGGGAATTCGCGCCAACGTGATCTGCCCCGCGGTGATGCGAACGCCGCTCTCCGACAAATTGATGAGTACCGAGGAGGGAAGAGCCAGGGTGCTGTCGATGCACCCGATCGGGAGAATCGGCGAGCCGGACGAGGTGTCGAACTTAGTGCTCTGGCTCTGCTCCCAGGAAGCGGGATTCATTACCGGCGCGGTCATTCCAATCGACGGAGGATTCCTGCTGAAGTGACCGGTTTTCAGGAGAGAACGAAGTGACGGCCATCGTTCGTGACCCGCAGGAAGTTTCCGCCCCGTACGGCGCCCGTCGCGCCGGCGGTTGGGGATCGATCTGGCTGATCTACCTGTACTCGGTGCTGGCGGCGGCCTCGATCAGCAAACTGGTGCCTATTGCCACTGAACTGGAGCATCACCTGGGCGCGAGTCCGCAAGGGCTAGGTATCGCGATTTCTCTTCTCTCGGTCAGTTCTATCTTTGCGGCCACCATTGGCGGAGCCATCATCGACCGCGTGGGCGCTCGGCCGGCAATGATCATCACCAGTCTTATCGTCGTGGCTTGCAATATCATGAGCTTCTTCGCCCAATCCATGGCAATGCTCTACGTGGCCCGGCTGATCGAGGGACTGGAATTCATCGGCATTATCACGGCCGCGCCCGCCCTAATTATGGCCATCACCAGCGGACGCCGGCAGATGCAAGCCATGGCGCTGTGGTCCACCTATACTGCCACCGGGGTTTCCTTGGGACTTCTCCTGGCGGTGCCGTTTGCTGGTACACCGCTGTGGCGCTGGACCTTTGTCTGCCACGGCATCCTGTTCGCCGGAGCCGCGTGCCTGGGCGGCCGGCTGCCGGACACCCCGCGCGCACCGCAACGCGGAACGGGGTCCCCAGCAAGCCTGCCTTTGGCTTGCGGGGATAGAACAGCGAGCGCACCATCCCGCTTCGCCGATCTGTTGAGCTTGTATAGAGAGCCGCGGCCCCTGCGGCTCGCCGTCGCGAATGCCATTCTCATCAGCATCGGCCTGGGCACCACTACGGTCGTCCCCCTTTACTTTGCGCACGTACATAAAATCTCGGTGGCAACTTCGTCGTCGGTGCTGGCCTTCGCCAACCTGGCTATGATTCTCGGTGGGCTTGGGGCCGGGTTCCTGCTGGCACGCAAGGTGCGCGCCAGTTTGCTCTATATCGCGCTTACTATTGGCGGCATGATCGCGGGCTTTCTGGTTTATGCCCCCTGGGTCAACCTGCCGGTAGCGACTGCGGCCTTGCTGCTTTGGTTGTTGACCACCGGTGGTGGCACGGCGATTATGTATGCCCTGCTTCCGCACGTGGTGCGCGATCCCTCCCGTGCGGCAGCGACCTCCGGGTTGGTAGCGCAGGTGATGGCCGTGACCACTTTCATGACTCCGGCAATTTATCTCACTCTCCTGGCCAAAGGAAACTGGATGCCGCTGGCAGGGCTGGTTTTGGCGGGATGGCTGGCAAGCTTGATGTTTCTGCCGGCCTGGAGCAGCGGGCACACTATACCGCTAGCTCCAGTCGAGGAGCATTCATGACAAAATTAATGCCGGCTCTGAGAGCCATTCACACGCGAACTATATTTTAAGAACGGAGGAAATTATGTCCGACCGCAACAACAAAATCCCGGTGGAAGACCGCCTCGATATTCAGGAACTGTTTGCCAAATACTGCTGGGCGCTCGACACCGGCGATGCCGATGCGCTGGTGCAGTGCTTTACCGAAGATGGCGAGTTCAATCACTTATGGCAGGGCGTCATGAAGGGGCGGCAGGAGATTCGGCGCGCCGTACAGGAGCTTTGGTACGACCGTCCGACCTGGTGGCTGGGCCGGCAGCATCTGGCCAACCACATGCTCATGACGCCGGAAGGCGAGGGCGTTCGCGTCAAAGCCTTCTATTCCATCCTGCAATACAACGTGGATTACCGCACCAACTTCGTTTTTGGCATCGGCAACTGGGACAACTACTGCGTGAAGCAAGACGGCCAGTGGTACTTCGAGACCGTCTTCATCAACGCCTGGATGGACCGCGACAAGGTGCCGTGGCATGGCAAGAGACTGGCCCAGGCCGCTGCCAACCCACACGCATAGCCTCCAGGGCGCAAGGCCAACTTATTTTCATTCCTGGAGGTTTCGGTATGGCTCAACTCGCAACCGGACGTGAAGTTGCAAGCGCCCCGGCGGCCGCCGGACGACGCGTGATTCCGGTACGCAATCCGCGGACCGGCGAATTCGACTATCAAATCACCCCGCCCACCAACGAAGAGCTGGCCGAGCTGTGCGGCCGGCTTCGAAAGGCGCAGAAAGCCTGGGGCAGCGCGCCCCTGGAGCACCGCATCGCCGCCATGCGTCAGTGGGCCGAACGGCTCAAGGCGCACGCGGCTGCGCTGGCGGAGGCGGACTCAATTGACACTGGGTACTGCACCATCTCGAAGGTGAGCCCGGGAATCGTGATCGGCAACGTGCTGGGCTGGTGCGAGCAGGCGCCGGCGGTGCTCCAGCGCGCACGCCTGGAAGGCAGGTCGTCGATCATGCCCAGTGTCACCTTCACCACGGAGCTCAAGCCTTATCCACTGCTCGGCGTCATCAGCCCGTGGAACGGGCCTTTGATGTTATCGCTCATCGATGCCGTTCCGGCCCTGCTGGCGGGCTGCGCGGTGGCGATCAAGCCCAGCAGAATTACCCCGCGATTTGTCGAGCCCCTGATGCGCACTATCCAGGAGGTGCCGGAACTCGCCGGGGTGCTGGAGTGTATTCAGGGCGACAGTGAAACCGGAGAGGCCCTGATCGAGAACGTTGACATTGTGGTATTCACCGGCAGCCTGGAGAACGGGCGCAAAGTGGCCGAAGCGTGCGCGCGGCGCTTTATCCCGGTCTTTCTGGAGCTGGGCGGGAAAGACCCGGTCATCGTCACCGAAAGCGCGGATTTGGAGCGGGCTGCCAAAGCGATCCTGCGCGGTGCTATCTTTGGCACCGGCCAGGTTTGCTTCTCGGTGGAACGGATTTACGTTCATGAATCCGTACATGATCGCCTGGTCGAGCTTCTGGTGGAAAAGGCGGAAAAGGTGAGCCTCAATTATCCGGACATCGCCAGCGGCCACATTGGCCCGTTTGGCTACGATCACCAAGCGGAGATCGTGGATTCGCACCTCGACGATGCCGTTGCCAAGGGCGCCGTCATCCGCACCGGCGGCAAGAGCCAAAACCTGGGTGGCGGGCTGTATATGCGTCCGACGGTCCTCACCAATGTGAATCATGACATGAAGGTGATGCGCGAGGAAACCTTCGGCCCGGTGATGCCGGTGATGAAGTACAAAACGATAAATGAAGCGGTGCGTCTGGCCAATGATTCTATCTACGGACTATCGTCTTCGGTGATTGCCGGTAGCGAGGAAGAGGCCCGGGCCATTGGCGTACAGCTGGAAGCCGGGAGTGTCTGCCTCCAGGACACCTTCCTGACATTGGCGAAGACGCGAGACATCGAGTCCAACACCTTCAAGTTCTCAGGGATGGGGGGGGCACGCACCGGGCCGGCCTCGATCCTGAGGTTTATGCGCAAGCAGGCGCTCATGGCCAACACCGCCGAGCCTGACGACATCACCGCGCCACCACCGAAACTGTGAGGCGAAATGGAACAATTGCGTAATTGAGTGATCGGGTTTTTCAATTTTCCGATACGCAATTACCCGATTCTCGTGGCTGGGGGATCATCCAATGGGACAACCCGTTCTGGCGGACGGCATTGTGAGAACTTTTGGAAGGGCAGGGCGGCATGGATCTTGGATTGGGAGATAAAGTAGCTCTGGTAACGGGAGCCGGCAGCCAAATCGGCTACGGCAAGGCCATAGTGTTGATGCTCGCGCACGAGGGGTGCGACATAGTATCTGCCGACGTCGATTTGGCGGGAGCGGAGAAAACCGCTGCCGAGGTGAATGCGCTCGGACGCAAGGCCATCGCCGTGAAGGTCGATGTGAGGAATGGCGCTGAAGTAAAGCAGATGGTCGATGCCGCCATAGGCGCTTTCGGCAAAATCGATATCCTGGTCAACAATGCCGGTTCGAGCAGCAGGCTGCAGCCGTTTGTGAAGATGACTCCCGAGGACTGGCAATACGATATCGAGGTCAATCTCTTTGGCCAAATGAATGTAGCCCATGCGGTTCTCCCTCACATGATCGCGCGGAAGTATGGACGCATCGTCAACACTTCCGGAGGGCAGGGAATCCCCAATATCTCGACCTATGGTGCGGCCAAGGCCGGTGTCGTCATGTGGACCCAGGCCCTCGCCCGGGAGGTTGCGTCGCAGGGAGTTATCGTAAATGCCGTTGGTCCCGGCCTCGCGGCGACCGGTCTGATTCACGGCGCACCTCAGGAATTCCTGGAGTCGGAACGGCAGCGATCGCGATTGAAGAGACTCTGCACTCCGGACGACGTGGCCCCCCTAGTTGCCTTCCTCGTGTCGGACCGCTGTAGCTACATGTTGGGGCAATTGGTCTCGCTCAGTACGTACTGACGACGAACTCCGCAGTTCCGTTCTGGAGGCAACTCTAATCCACGACTCAAGAACCTTTCTGTATTGATCTGAGTCAAACAGGGAAGGATCGAACGGACGGCATCTATCCGCGTATTCTACAGAGGGGTCCTGATCTTTCTCTGTCCGAAAACCGATCAAGATTAATCCGCCGTCTACATTCGCGGGCGCGGACACGTCCTTCGCGAGCTCGCATTTCATTAAATCGTTAGTAAGCTGATAAGGCGAGTCCTTGAACTCGATTTGGCTATCTTCAATCGTGCCCTCGATCTCGGCAAGATTGCCATTCTTGAGAATCTCGAGAGTGGACGCGGTAGAGAGACTCTTTGTCATTCTCCAAATCTCTGGTCAATGACCAAATTCTACTCCTGATTCGCAGGGTTCTAGAAGCGTTGCGGTGTCGAGTCTTCGTCCGAAGATTATGCCAAATTGAGGGCCAGCACGGAGTCTTACCTGAGAACCGAGGCCGCCTCTTCTCAGCTCAAAGTGGGCGTGGACCATTTTGGATCAATTCCCTTAGCTCTGAGCTGCGCGATCGCTACTGAAAAGTAGGCTAGTGTTCGCTGAACACGCCGATGTCCTGTATCACAACCTATAGCTTCTCAGACAAGGGGAAACGCTGTCGGAATACTCCGCAGCCCATTAGCCAGCATCGCACCTCCGGCTCCACGTGACGGGTCTAAAGCACTAAGCGTTGTCCGCCACTAGCTATCGTAGGATCGAATATCCACCATGACGGTTGGCATCTGGTGAGTCCTCAAACGACTCCATACGAATACGGAATTGGATCCAATTGTTATCACGGCTAGTGTTCTATGATCCCGCGAAAAGCATAGACCGTGGATGAGAAGTTGGCCACGCTACAGTGGGCTCAGGGCTGTTGGTACATCCTCCCCGAGATGAATGGCGCCGAGCAGCTTATTGCTCATGGAATCGATCACCGAGACCGTATTTGAGCTCTGATCCGCTGTATAGAGACGGTCTCGCTGTTGGGCACACGCACCCGACACACAGATCAGAACGATTGCTGAGACTGCAATGAATCGCATGTGTTTACTCCTTCTTCGCGTCCGGCTGTTGTGTCTTGCTTAGCCACAATTGCATGGCATCTATCTCAGAGCCAAAGCCCAAGAGCTTCTGAGGTCGAATCAACGAGGTCCCTTGCAAGGGCGACGTATTGGAGGTGATCGATGAAGGTTGTTTTTCCGACCCCGACGCCCTCAACAATCAACAGAACCTGTGCTCAAGTTGTTTGGGCGCCTTCAACGCTTCTAGACGCGTGTGCGCGGCGCTTCGCGTCAAGACGTTTCAGCTCTGTGGATGAACCGCAGCAACTCGGGCCCGAGGGTGTCCATGGCGCTTCCGATTTGTAGCACGCTCGAAAGATGGTTATGGCCGGTTAACTGTATCAATCGCGGCCACCGGCCGTTGCGGGTAGTATGTGCTTCCACCAGCCAGGCGGCCTGGCGTTGGAATTCGGGCGGATCGAATTGGGAAACGGTATAGAGGCAGGGAACCGAGGTCTCGGCCAGTTTTTTGAGAGTGGACTGCTCCGGCCAACGCGTCGCGTCTTCGCCGTAATAGGCGGCATTAAACGAGTTGTGATCGGCGCGTGCTACATCGTAAAGACCCGAAATCATAATGGCTCCGGTGATGCCGCCGCCGAACGCCAGGTGCAACCGCGGCTCCGCAACATATCCTGCCACGTGGACCGCGCCCGCTGACTGGCCCAGCAGAAAGACGCTGTTCGGGTCGCCGCCCCACCGCTCGCTAGCGGCATGAAGAAACCGAACGGCGGCGCCGGCATCTTCGCTGCCGGCCGGCCAAGGCGCGGCGGGGGCAAGGCGGTACGTGATCGTTACGCCGATGCAGCCCGAGCGGGCCGCCCACAGTCCAACATTGTTGTAAAACGGCGCGTCCGGGGCTCCCTTATCGCCCATGACGAATCCACCGCCGTGAACAAAGACGAGGACGGGGGCGCGCCTCACACCGGCGGAGGGGACAAAAATGTCCAGCCGGTGGCGTGGATTCGGCCCGTAGACCACATCCCGATGCACTTCGACATCAGGTCCGGGCCGGGGCGCAAGCGGCGTCAGGAGCGCCATTGTGGATTGGATTTGAGCGGGCGTGAAATCGGAACCGAGGCTTCGGAGCTGTGCCCACAAATCGTTCATCGCCGGCGCGCTCATTGTGCGATCTCCATCCCGTACGAGCGGGTGCGGAAGGTTTCGGCGGGAACCCACGTTCCATGGAAGGCCATGCGAACGCGCACCGGCAGGCGGAATAGCGCGACCGGCCCGGCGGCTACGTTGCGCGCATCGAGCACGGCGAGGTCGCTATGATTCTCTGCAAGACGGTTGATCACGGTCAGCAGGTAGCCGTCGCCTTCCGGTGAATTCGGCCGGCGGGGCACGAACTGCGACTCCTGAACCGCGCTTGCCGGGCCGGGATCCCAGCACTCCATATTGCCCGTGCTGTGATCCACGTGGCCGACTGACGAACTGCCGTCGACGCCCCGACCCGCCACCATGTAACCGTGTTGGTAGCCGTGTCCCTGGTAACGGTCGTCCGTGCGCGGCAGCTCGCCTGGAATGCTCGCTAATGGCCGCAGACCGTACCCGTGGTCGCTGCTCGAAAGGTCGAAGGTAAACTGCGTCAGGATCGGCGGCGGCACGGGAAAAGACTGGCCCGAGGGGGTCGGGAAAAAGTCGAAGCATGGGCCGTCATAGAGGCACACATCGAGATGGAGCCTGGAGCCATCCTCATATGCATTCATCATGTGGCCCGCGCTCATTGTGGGGCCGCGGAACCAGCGGATGTCGCGCCTGGTGCCGTGGCGCGGGACGATGGCGACGCGAGTTTCCTCATCGGGATGCCACTGATAAAAGGGCCCGCCTCGTTTCACTACTTCCATATCGGTGATGAACGGGAAGAACGGAAACACCACGTAATTCGGCGTGACGGCAAAATCGTGGACCATGCCGGGCCAGGGCATTTCGAACCAGATTTCATCCGCCACCCGGCCATCGCGATTGAGCGCGTAGAAGACGATGTCTTTGGTGCCATCGCCCTTTGCCTGATACGAGAAAGTAAGCATTTCGTCGTGAACCAGGTCGAGTTTGGGATGGGCGCTTAAGCTCACGCTGGTGATCGCTCCGCCGAAATCGAAATGTCCCCGGGTTTCCAGCGTCACCGGATCGAGCTCGTACGGCAAGTCGTCTTCCTTGAGAGCCAGCAACTTGCCCGCATGGAACACGATGTTGGTGTTGGCAGTGCCCATGCGAGCGCCGCCGGCCGCCGGATCATTCGTGAAGCGATTCCGATACCGTCCAAAGAGCGCGCGTCGGGCTTTCTCCTGGAGGACGAATCGCTCGGTCCGCACCCATCGGCTCATGTAATCGACCTGTCCGCCCGAGAAACGAAAGGTGTGCACCATGCCTTCGCCATCGATGAAAACGTCGGAACCGTCACGCGGCGGGTACTGGCGATCGGGACCGCAACGTAGTAAGGTTCCTTCGATTTCCGCGGGCAGGTGACCTTCTATCAGCTCCAAGCCGCGAATCGTGGCCTCGACACGATAAGGATGGCCCCAACCTTTATAGAGCGGTATGTCCGGAAATCGAATCTCCATGCGTTCTCCTCCTTGTTGACCGGAATTTCCATTTTGCTTTCCCGGCTCCGTACCAATATATCCCCGTTGCGTCCGTTCGCCATCTTTCTTGCATTCGTTCCAACGCCAGAGCCCTGAGCGTGCCTGGCTGGGTCGCCTCTGGAACCAAAGAGCCATGATTTGCCCTATTTCGAAGCACTTGGTCGGACACCCCACCCGTCAACTTCCCTCCTCCGTCCAGATTGGTTTCGCCTCCCCGCCGCGCCGACCCGGCGGGTAGCGGCAGAGCCTCCATGCGCTGCAGCATGCTTCCGAAGCCTGGTCGGCGCCGGCGCCGGTATCGGCATCTTGCCAGATCGAGTGGCGGCTCTTTTCCGCGAGACCGGGATCCGCCCTCTCCCGGAAGAAATCTTCAATGTGGCCCATGACATCTGCTTAATCTATCGCTGCGACGCGCATCGATCCCCCGGAAGCCAGCGGCTAGCAAAAGAAATCCGAGCCGCTCTGGAACTCATATTCAAGCCAAGCCGCAACTCTCGCACAAGCATGGTTAAGTGAGTTCTTCCAAGTCCAAGCCACGATCTACGCCGGCTTATGGTTTCCAACCTCCGCTCGCGTCTGTAGACCGGTATGCTGTCCGTGGCTCCTTGCAATTGATGCGCCTTAGTCTCATAGCGCCGTCCTGTTGCCTGCTGTGCGGGCGAACCTGATAGGAAATGACTATTTCGGTAATCGCCATTATCTATTGGCGTGGACGCACAAGCGACGTTATACTCTCGCAACCTGCCGCTTATGTGTAAGGGCCGGAACCTACTAGGCAAGACGATATTGTGAGTAGTGCATTTTCCGAAGCGTTGAGGAGTGGTTGCGGTGAGCGAGTGGAAGAACTCAGGAGAAACTGCGGCATTGTTAACGATCCGGGCGGCGCGGAGCGGGAGTTCTGGGAGAGTCTCCGGCAGACTTAATTACGCAGCGCGAGCTGTGATCGCGGCCGGGGCTGAGTGTCGTTGGGGCGGCATCGCGGCTGGTCAATAGGGGAGAACGCATGCTGAGCTTGCAAGTCACTGCGGTTAGCATTGTCTGTCTTATGTTCTTGTCCTCCGCCAGGGCAGAGTCGCCGGATGCGACGGCCCCGCCGATAGCGACCGTCAGGACCGGCCAGTTGCGCGGTTCTTTGGAGGACGGCATCTATATCTTCAAAGGCATTCCTTACGGCGCGCCGACTGGCGGGGCGAACCGCTTCAAACCTCCGCGGCCGCCGAAGGCCTGGACAGGCATCCGCGATGCGCATAACTTTGGGGATCGATGTCCGCAGATGCCGCCCCCCGGCGGCCACGAATTGCCCAGTGAAGCGGCGGGCCAAAGCGAGGATTGCCTCGTACTCAACGTGTGGACGCCGGGGCTGCACGATGGCAAACAGCGGCCTGTCATGGTGTGGCTGCACGGCGGCGGTTATGTCAGCGGCTCCGGCGGCGTCCCGATTTACGATGGCGCGCGGCTCGCCAAGCGTGGTGACACCGTAATCATCACTCTGAACCACCGGCTGAATGTCTTGGGTTACTTGTACCTCGGAGGCGTTGCCGGTCCCGAGTACGCCGATTCCGGCAATGTCGGCCAGCTTGACCTCATTGCCGCGCTTCAGTGGGTACGCGACAATGTTACCGAATTCGGCGGCGACCCGCAGCGGGTGACGATCTTCGGTGAATCGGGCGGCGGCAGCAAAGTCGGCACTTTAATGGCAATGCCGCTGGCAAAAGGCCTCTTTCAACGCGCCATTCTGGAAAGCGGCTTCGGGCTAACCGCGATCCCGGCGGAGAAAGCGACCGAAACCACCGATGGCGTGTTGGCAGCGCTCAATTTGCACCGGAATCAGGTGGACGAACTGCAAACTCTTCCGGTGGCGAAATTGCAGGAGGCCTTGCTCAAAGTCACCGGTGGTACACCGCTTGGCGTTGGCCCGGTCCTCGACGGGCGCTCGGTTCCACGCCATCCGTTCACGCCCGACGCGCCTGCGGCATCGATCGATGTTCCTGCGATAGTGGGCTCCAACAAAGACGAAACCACAGTCCTGTTTCCGCCGCAGGATGCTTTCGATCTGGATTGGGCGGGTTTGAAAACGCACCTCACTACTGCCTTGCCGTGCGCCGATGTGGATAAAGTGATCGCGGAGTTGCGCGCGCTTCGTCCGCGAGCTACTGCGAGCGATCTGTATTTCACAGTGACGACCGAACTGGGGATGGGAGCGAACGCGCGCACGTTGGCCAGCCGCAAGGCCGCCCAGGGCGGTGCGCCGGTGTATCTTTATCGCATGGAATGGGAAACGCCGATTGACGGCGGTCGTATGCGCGCGCATCACGGGCTGGATTTGCCTATGGTGTTTGACAACGTGGACAAAGCGGCCGCCATGATCGGAACGGGCGCCCCAGACGCACAACGAGTTGCGGACGCGATGAGCGCGGCGTGGCTCGCGTTTGCGCGTACGGGAAATCCGAATGCGCCGGGTCTGGCCTACTGGCCGCCGTTTGATTCGAAATACCAACCGACGATGGTGTTCAACGTGAATTCGCGCGCGGTCACCGATCCGATACACGACGTGCGTGTGCTGCTGGAGCGGGCCTCGGAGGCCCCTGCCTGCAAGTAAGGGGCGAATACGCTTGTGCGTGCGCCTATTACAGGACATGAAAGAGAGGAACAATGACCCCGAATGAATACCTGGAGTACATTAACTACTTCAGCAATCAGAATTACGATGAGTACTACACCGACGATATCGTTCTGCAATTGCCGACGATGGAGTTTTTGGGCAAAGACGCGGTGAAGACTTTTTATGCCAAGCAGAATCAGTACATTCGCGAAACCATTCGTGTCCGCAAAGTGCTTTTCGAAGGTGACGGCCTCATTGCGCATATCGTGTCGGACTTTTATTGCATTCAGGATTGGCCCGACTTTGTGATCAAGCCGATGAAGCAAGGCGAAATGCATCGTGCCGAGCTTCTTGTGCTCTACAAGATCCGGGATGGTAAGTTCTGCCTGATTCGTGGGGCGCGGCTCCGTCCTGGGCCATACTGATCCGGACAGACGAGTGAGCGGAGCAGGCCTGTGCTGGATATCGACGTAAGCGACGAGTCCGGCAAAGAGAAGGGTCCGAATGGCGAGGGCAGCTCAAAAGAGTCCTGAAAGGAGACGCGATTCATGTTCGACTTTTACAAATACATCGAAACCTTCAACGCCGGCGACGATAAGTCGATGCTAGACCGGTTCTGGGTGAACGACTTGGAGGTGTGGTCGGGAAGGGGGGAGAAGCGCGCCTTCTCGCATCGGGGAAGGAAGGCTTCCTCAATTTCTTCAACTTCGCGCACGATGGTGTCCGCGAACTGATGCGGGTGCAGGTTCTGCTGCAGAATGAGTCGAACATCTTCGCGGAAATCGATATGGATTTTGTTTTCTCCAAGGACAGGCCCGATTACCCGTTTGGCAATCGCAGGGCAGGCGAGCGTATCACCGTGAAGATGTTCTGCCTTTACTTCCTGCGCGGGGACAAGATCGCCAAGATGAAGATGGCTTCGTGGGAGCCTGACCAGGGCGTTTCTATGCCGCCAACTCAGGGTTTCGGCCCGCCATTTCCAATGTAAGAGTTGAACGCCGCGGCGGCGGGTCGTGCCAGCGCATTACGGAACTCGCATTGGCAGCCCATACGCCGCCCCACTTCACGATAGACTGCGGCTATCGCGGGTATATATATTATCTATTGGCAAATTTCTTTGACCAAGTGATATAAAGGCCGCACTTTGCTTTTGCTTCGTGAGAGGTGGGGAGGCGGGAATGAAGGCGCAGTTTCGCTTCTGCCGCCGGGTCTAAGCCTTCCGCCTTTAAGCAGGCAGCTTTCCAGCATCGGTTGAAGTCGTGCCCTTTCAAGCAAGACAGCGAGTTTTTCCGCAACCTGTTTGGCCGCGTTGCGGCTTTCAGTCACAACCGGAACGCCGGCTTCGGCCGGTAAGCGTTTTCTAGGAGGCAGGAATGAAAGCACAATTTACGGGAAAGAAGTTGGCGTGTGCACTTTTCGTGTGCCTGGCCGCGCTGCTGCTCTGTGTAGCGGTTGCCGTGGCCCAGTCGTCTGGAACCGCAGCGCTCACCGGACTCGTTACCGATCCCAAGGGTGCTTCGCTCGCGAATGTGACCGTGACGGCCACCAATATCGGAACCAACCAGCAACGCTCTATGACGACCGGACCGGACGGTGTTTACAAGTTTGCTTTGCTGCCGCCGGGCGACTATCGGGTGCAGTTCAGTGCCAAAGGGTTTAAGACCACCGAGGTCCCGGCGGTCACAATCGAGGTTACCGAGACGGCGACCGTGAATCGTGTCTTGGAAGTCGGCGCCGTCACCGAGTCAGTCACGGTGCAGAGCGCCAACGAGACGTTACAGACCGAGAGTTCCACGCTCGGCGGGACGGTTACCGGGCGGTCAATTACCAACCTTCCCACCGCCAGCCGTAACTACACCGAAATTCTCGGCCTCTCGGCTGGAACCTCCGGCGCCCCAGAAAACGCCGCCAGTTTTGGCAAGGGCACCCAGGACCTTTCCGTGAATGGCAGCGGCCCAGTGGAGAACAATTTTCAGATGGATGGCGTCGGCATCAATTCCATTGCCGGCTTTTCAGGCAACGACGTCGCCGGCATTTATCCGGGAATCGCGGTTCCCAGCCCGGATGCGATCGAGGAATTCAAGGTTCAGACTTCGAACTTCGACGCCAGCTACGGGAGGAACTCGGGCGCGAACGTCAACGTGGTCACCAAGTCGGGCACCAATCAATTTCACGGGACGGCGTTTGAATTCTTGCGCAATTCGGTTCTCAATGCGGACAGTTACTTCTACCCGAAGCATAGCCCTGGGGAACCGGCGCGTCAGGTGCTCAATCAAAATCAGTTCGGAGGCACGATTGGCGGCCCCATCAAGAAGGACAAGCTGTTCTTCTTTGCGAGCTATCAGGGGACGCGCTCGAAAAACGGGGAGGACCCTATAGCCGAGGCATACGGTATCAACATGATGCCGATCCCGTCCGGACCGCGGAGCACCGACCCCCTTTCGACGTGGGCGCAGAGCTTGGCGGCGATGAATTGTGGCTACAGCACTTTGACGCATCAATCACAACTCCTCTGTGGCGGAGAGAGTGGAACGAACCTGAATCCGGTGGCGCTCAAACTGCTCAACGTTCCGGGTCCTACGTCCAGCGGCTACTACATTCCCACCAACAACGCATCGTACCTCACTCCGGGATGCACTCACATAAGCGTCGGCCCTCTTGCCGGCTACGCTTCTTGCAACTTTACTGTGCCGGCGATCCGCAATGAAGATCAGGGGAGCGGCAACCTCGATTACATGATCAATAGCAAGAACACATTTGCGGTCCGGTTCTTCCAATCCCTGGCCACCCAGCCCACGTACGGCGGCGAACTCCCCGGTTACGTAAACTCAGGTCAGTATACGAATACAAACGGATTATTGCGGCTGACCACCGTGGTCACCAACAACTTTGTCAATGAAGCCCGCGCATCGTACCAGCGGCTGTACGCTCACGCGGGGGACACGCTCCCGGCGGGCGACACCCCCGCGGGCCTGGGCATGACAACGATCGAGCCGGCTGGCAGTCCGGCTGGCAGTCTACCGCCGGCGATGGTTATGGCTACGGACAACACGACCCTGAACGGCTTCATCTACCCGGTGTGGACAACGGAAAACGAATTCGAGTATGCGGACCAGATTTCCTGGTCGCACCGGAGCCAGACGATTCGCGCGGGCGTTGAGTACGAGAAGGATCAATGGAACTTTATCCACGATGGCATAGAGAAGTCCTTGGTGGTTCTCGGAAGCTGGAACGACCTGCTCGTCGGGCAGAAAGGAAATATCCTTGCGTGTGCGTTGTGCGTTAAAGCCTCCCCGGCGGGACTTGTACATTGGTACCGCGTGCCCGCCACCAGCGCCTTCGTGCAGGATGATTGGAAAGTCCAGCCGCGGCTGACGTTGAACCTGGGCTTGCGATGGGAGCTCGACGGGGAGGTCAGCGACGCCGGAGGAAACGCCACCGACGTCTGGCCCAGCCTTCTCGCGACGGTAGCGAACAGCCAAATGCCGTTCAATCTGACCGCATGCGGTGGAGCGATGTGTTCCTCCAGCTTGGTGGGGAACGTGGTAGCAAAGAACTCGATCGACCGATACGGGCAACCACCGGCGGGCGTCCTCGTGAGCAGCACCAACGCGCCGCTTCTATCGCATGCCCCGTATAGCAATTTCGCTCCGCGCGCCGGGTTCTCCTGGCAGCCTTGGAGCAGCTTGAAGCTCCTCGTGCGCGGTGGGGGCGGCATCTTCTACGACCGCATAGGCATCGAATCTATCGTCCCTGCAATGGAACAGGGTAACCCGTATTCCGCCACATTAAACTACGGTTATCCGAACTCAGGGACACTCCAAGACCTCTTCCCCGCAGCCGCAAGCACTTCTATTCCCGGTTATCAGGGCCGCTATTTCGACGCGGCTTGTTTGATCTACGGCTTTTGCAATTACGCCACGGGGACCTTCTTCCCGGGCTCGCCCGGCGGCTCCGGCCTGAGCACTCCGATGTTAATCAACAAGATCCACACGCCGCTCGTCCGGCAATACAGCCTGGGCCTTCAGTACGAGTTCAAGTCAGGATGGGTGCTCGACCTCGGCTACGCCGGCTCGTCCGGAATCAACCTGCTGGATGTCGACCAAAACATCAACACGGCGCAACTGATTCCTGCGGGTGGGAGCATTACTCTCAACGGCAGCGCCGGCCCCGAAGTGGTCACTACCAACACCACGGCCAACGTTGCGGCGCGCGTGCCGTACGTGGGCTACCAACCGACTGGAATCAATCAGACGAGCTTCAATGGCATCTCCAATTACAATAGCCTGCAAGCCGATGTGAAGCATCAATTCGGCCATGGCCTAACGATGCAGGCAGCGTACACGTGGAGCAAGGCCCTCACCGACTTGTGGAACGGTTCCGCTAACGGCAACATCCCCTCCGATTTGGGCCAGCAGCATGGTCCGGCCGCCTTCAACCACGCTAACCGCCTCATCGTGAACTATAGCTACGATCTGCCCTTCGGCAAGGAAGCGACGGGGATCGCAGGAAAGTTGATTAGCGGATGGAATGTGTCCGGCGTAAGCATATTTCAATCGGGCGATCCCCTAAATATCATTGATGATCGGCTTGGTTTGGGTTACGGCCTCCCTTCGTCCCCCTCAGGTACCGTTGGATGGAGCCGGCCCCAGCTGTGTCCCGGGATGACGGTTGCAAATGTTAAGGCGGGGGGCCCAATCAGGTCAAATTTGAACAGTTACTTCAACAAAAACGCGTTCCTTCAGTATGACGACAGCAACATCAGCACTTGTCCTCTGCCTCAAGTTCCCAACAATGGCGGCGCTGCGCCAAATACCGATACCGATGTCGGCAATTTGCCCCCTGGGGCCATCAATGGTCCAGGGGAGAACAACTGGGATATCGCCCTCATCAAGGCAACCAAGCTGAGAGAAGGGCTTACGCTGCAATTCCGCACCGAATTCTACAACGCGTTCAACCACGCGCAGTTCTCCGACCCCGTCACCGGAAATGGATCCAGCGGCTTTTTCGCAGAAGTGAATTCGGGGACCTTTGGAAAGATCACGACCACAAGCGTCAACCCGCGTCTTATCCAATTTGCCGCGAGGTTCGTCTTCTAGGCAGCGCACCCGCGACTGTATGTGTACGACACCTATGTCGTACACATACAGCTTGCGTGACGCCGGTTGCTGACGGCGTTCTGGAAAATACCGGCCACAGCATAGTTCCCTTCCACATCTATCGCGTTATCGCAAGACGAATGCTCGATTGCGAAATCTTGAAATTGGAGTTCGGAATATGCCTCGACGTGCCTTCGTCCCGGCGGCGGTGTTGGCGGGGATCTTGCTGGGCCTTGCTGTCGTGCCGGTGGGTGGAACGGGTAGCACGATAAGGGGGGAAAAGGAGCAACCGGCGCTGCCTAAGGTCTCGGGTCCGCTGGCTGAAACTGCTGTCTCCCATGCATTCCTGGCTTCCGCTCATCTCAAGCAGCCGTTGGATCTCGAGCGATTTGGGTACAAAGAAGAAGAATATTTAGTGAGCGGAGAGGCTCGGGTTTTTGAGTGGCCAGACGGCGCCGGTCCCAAGATTCTCGGGCAAGGGCCCTACACGACACGCATCCTCATTCGCCAGCCAAGAGATGGCCGCCGCTTCAATGGCACTGTGATCGTGGAACCGATGAATCCATCTACGCCCGTAGATCTCTCCATTATGTGGGCGGAGTCGTATGCGCAATTCATTGACGACGGCTATGCCTGGGTGGGCGTGACCATCAAGCCGAACACGATCAAATCGCTGAAGAGATTCGATCCAGCGCGTTACGCGGCGTTGTCGATGCCTCATCCACCATCCGTCCCAACTTGTAGTGTTGCCGAAATCAATGCTTGGGCGCAGCCGACGACACCGGCCGACGAAACCGGTCTTGCGTGGGACATGCTGAGCCAAATTGGCGCTTTGTTGAAGAGTAACGCTCGTGGGAATCCGCTCAGTCGTCCTGCCGAGCGGCTCTACATGACCGGTCAATCGCAGACGGCGGGCTACTCGCGTACTTATGCCAGCGTGTTCGGCCGGGTCGTGACAGGTCCTAACGGTGAGCCCCTTTATGATGGCTATCTCTATGCCGGCAGCCCCCCTTGGCAGGTACCGCTCCATCAATGCCTCAAGGGCTTTTCCTCCGGTGATCCTAGATTGATTACCGGAGCAGCCGGAAGCCCGATCATTGAAATCTTCACTCAAGGGGACCTGGGAACAAATGCTGAATCACGGCGCCCGGATTCAGATCAGGCGCCAGATCTGTTTCGCCGGTATGAGGTGGCAGGCGCCTCGCACGAGGATCCCTGGGAGAATCTCTCATTTGCCTCTCCTGCGGATATGCTTCGCGCCACCGGACAGTCGGCCTTAGAGGAGCGAGCGGATTGCGAGCCCAAAAACGTGGAGCCCTCGGACTTCCCCGTGCGCTACGTGTTCGATGCGGCGTGGCGCATTCTGGACCGCTGGGTGCGAAACGGTGTGGCCGCCCCCCACGCTGAACGGCTGGAGTTGAAGCCGGACAGAGGCGGTACGTTTTTGCCCGACCAGGCATTTGTGACTGACGCCCACGGCAACGCGAAAGGAGGTATTCGAACCCCCTACGTCGACGTTCCGACGGCTCGCTGGGTCGGAGCAAGGGGGGGAGTCTGGCAATGTTTTTTCCAAGGCTACAAATACCCGTTCCCGAAGGAGGAGCTCCTCAACCTCTACAGCACGCACGACGTGTACGTCGCCAAAGTCCGCGCAAGCGCGGCGGCGCTTGAAGCACAACACTGGCTTACTGCAAGCGATAGCGCTGCTATCGTTCAGGAAGCCGAACGAGCGCAGGTGCCTTGACTACATGGCACGTGAGAAGACGAGAACGCAGGAGGTCAACAGGCCGAGCGCGTTACAAGCACTGAAATGGCGGACCAAGCAAGAAGTCCTGCTGCATGCCGCGGGGCCGGGCGTCCAAGCGTAAAAGCTGAAGCTGCGAAGGGGAGGAAAGCACATGGAGAACGCCATGAAAATGAAAGACAGCGACAGGAAAGGACCTGACGCAGTATTGACCGGAGACCGGCGATCCTTCCTGCGAGCTTCAGTGCTGGCAGGCGGCGCGCTTGCCGCCCGTTCCATGTCGCGCCGCACATCCTTTGTGGCTGCGGAAAGCAATTCGCCCCTCGCCACGACCAAGGCAGGAATGGTTCGCGGGGCGGTCGAAGAAGGGATCATTGTGTTCAAAGGCGTTCCCTACGGCGCGCCGCCAACCGGCGCCCTGCGATTTATGCCGCCTGTGCCGCCTGCGCCATGGACGGGCGTGCGCGACGCTTTGCAGTTCGGCGATCGGTGCCCGCAAGTGTCCGCGCCGTCCTCGCCTGCGTGGCGGTCTTGGGACCGGCAAACTGGAGAGAGCGAAGATTGCTTAGTTTTGAACGTGTGGACGCCCGCGTTGCGCGACGGGCGCCGACGGCCCGTCATGGTCTGGTTTCACGGGGGCGGCTTCACCTCTGGCAGTGGCTCCGATACGGTCTATGATGGCGCGCGGCTCTGCAAGAGAGGCGACGTTGTCCTGGTGACTCTCAATCACCGCCTGAACGCCTTTGGTTATCTATACCTCGCCGAGTTGGGTGGAGAAAAATTCGCCGACTCAGGAAACGTGGGCCAGCTCGACCTCGTCCTGGCGCTCGCATGGGTACGCGACAACATCACCGAATTTGGCGGTGACCGGAACAACGTCATGATCTTTGGCGAATCCGGCGGCGGTGGAAAGGTGTCGGTAACATTGGCGATGCCTGCGGCGAAAGGATTATTCCACCGGGCCGCCATACAAAGCTGTCTCGGCCTTCGCGGCATGACGCGCGAGGCAGCAACGAAAACGGCCAAAGATTTCATGGCGGCCTTGCGGCTCCAGCCCGATCAGGTCGAAGAGCTCCAGAAGCTTCCGGTGCGAAAGCTGCTCGATGCGGTGCAGGCTGTGACTCAAGGGATGCCCGGGGGATTCGAGCCCGTCGTGGACGGACGCGTTCTACCTCGAGATTCGTTCACGCCGGACGCGCCAACGGTGTCCGCGAGCGTGCCGATCATCGTCGGCTATACGAAGACTGAGGCGACGATTGTCATCCTCAGCTATGACAGGGGCCAGAGTACGGCCCTGCTTCCATCGCCGAACGCCTTTTCGCTGGACTGGACGACGCTACCGCAGGCGCTAACGCCCATCCTTGGCGGCTACACCGAGAAGGTTTTGGCGTGGTGCCGCCGCGAGTATCCACAGGCGTCCGCCAGCGATCTGTATTTTCGGATCGCCACCGAGCGGAGCATAGGGCTGGCCTCGATGGCGTTGGCCGAGCGCAAGAGCGAGCAAGGCAGAGCGCCGGCTTTTCTATATCGCCTGGAGTGGGAGACTCCCATCGAGGGCGGCCGGTTGCGCTCACCGCACTCGCTCGATCTGCCCATGGTGTTCGACAACGTCGCGAAGTCCGATTCGTTGATCGGCGCCGGCGCCATGGAGGCGCAGAAAGTCGCGGATGCGATGAGTTCGGTGTGGATTGCCTTTGCGCAGACGGGCAAACCGGATGCCAAGGGGCTGCCTCACTGGCCGCCTTACGACACCAAGACTCGCTCCACCATGATCTTCAATGTAACGAGCAAGGTGGTGAGCGATCCGGATTCGGAGCTGCACACTCTTCTTAAGAGTACTTGCGGACGTGGCGCGCAGCCGATCTTCACCTGCGATGACTTGAAATGACATATTTCACGGTAATTTTGGAGTAGTTCCAGCGATGCAGGGTACAGATGTGGACGCACGCAGGTCCGTTTCCTTGAAGAACTGGCGCGCGATCGGTTGAGCCGCGAAAGCCGGGCCGCTTCGTCTGCCGCAGGGAATCAGTGGCTGCGTGTTCGCAAGGGCGAATAATGAATCGGTGATCGTTCAACACGACACCGATACCGTGGTCGAGGTCCAAAGGGGACTCTGAATGAAACCGAAAACAACGATGCGGGGCAAGGTAACGGGATTCGTATTGGCCACAGTCCTTGGCTTGCAGGCTGTCGCCATGGCGCAGTCTCCGCAGAAAATCGACGTCAACCGGATGAATCCTACCGACCTTCTGCTGGACAAGAATAGTTACAGGTACCAGCCGCAGAGCTTCTATTACTTCCACCACATGGACGAACTCGGTTTCCGCAGCGATTGGGTCCGAAGGGCAAGCCGGGTTTACCCATTGTCGGAACCTCGTGGAGATTTCTCCATCCGGTACACATTCCATGGCAAAGAGTTTTCGCTTGACGACTATCTGCAGAGAAACTTCGTCACAGGTATTTTGGTCTTGCATGACGATCAGATCGTCTTTGAAAAGTATTTTCACGGAGCCGACGAGAACTCAAGATTCGTTTCTATGTCAGTCAGCAAGTCCATCGTCTCGATCTTAGTCGGCGCGGCTGTGGCCGATGGCAAGATCAAGAGCATAGACGATGCGGTCCCTGAATATCTTCCTTATCTATCGGCCAGCGGCTATCGCGACGTCACCATTCGGCAGGTTCTCGAAATGGCAACCGCCGTCGATTACAACGAAGATTACAGGGACCCCAATTCCGGAGCCGCTAAGCTGGGGGGAGCGTCAGTTAGCGGGAATCCTTCATTCCGGCAATACGTCGCCACGATGAAACCGACCAACACGAAGCCCGGCACGCAGTTCCAGTATCAGAGCGTTAATACCCAGGTGCTCGGACTTCTGCTGGAACAGGTCACTGGTAAACCCCTCAACCAGTACACCGAAGAAAAGCTGTGGAAGAAGATCGGGGCGCAGAGCGACGCCTTTTTCCACCGGGGCAAGAAGCAGGCCAACATTTGTGCCTTCGCGTGTTTCAATGCCACGGTTCGAGATTACGCCCGCGTGGGTCTCATGGTGATGAACGGCGGTGAGTTGGGTGGCAATCGCGTCGTGCCGGCGTCGTGGGTCCACGACTCGACTACACCGGAGGCCGATTTCTTGAGACACACCGACGAACCCGGCTTCGGCTACGCCTATCAGTGGTGGGTTCCCGGCGGCAATGATAGCGCTTTCGAGGCGTTGGGCATTTTTGGACAATCCATCTATGTGAACCCGGCAAGGCGCGTCGTCATAGTGCAGACTAGCGCTTGGCCGGAAGCTTGGGTGCCAACCCTGGCCGAGGAAAACGCAATGGTTCATGAAGCCATAGCGCGTGCGGTCGGGCGTTGATTTGATCCGCCGCAACAGGTTTGTAGTCCTACGCTGGCCGAACCGATGTGGGAGCTGGGAAAGGAGTAACAATGGCTCGGAAATACCAAGTGCTGGCGGTCGGCCTGGTGCTGATCATGCAGGCCGCCTCTTATGCGCAAAGCTCCGGCAATAACGGCGACGGCAAGCCAGAGGGCGCGGCGCCCGCTAACCGCATGACGCTCGAACGATATGCCGAGTACGTGAAGTTGTTCAACGCTCGCGACGATCGTTGGGTGGAGTATTACAGCAAGAACGTCATCTTTGACCACGGCGAAGGGTATGGAATTTTGCAAGGCCGGCAGGAGATCCTGGACTTCTATCACCGTGTGTGGGCGGATGTTGACGAGGAGGTCGTTCCGGGCAAAATCGCCATCGATAACGAGAACGGTATCATGATGGTGGAGATAACCACCCGGCTGCGCGCAAAACACGATAATGTGAAGCTCGGGGCTTTCCGGGTGTTCCCAAAGCAGGGCGATCTCTTGGTTGTTCCCGGCGTCATTACCTATGGCATTGCCGACGGGTTGATTACGACGATCGCAGGAATTGACATCGGCGATGCCTCCTATCGGCCGGCGAGCACCGCACACGCGGCGCCGTTTCCCAAGGACACCGCAGTTGTAACACCGGAGGTGAAGGCGCAAGTCGAAAAAGCCTACCGCGAGTATCTCGGTTGCTTCAACCACCAGGATTTGGATTGCGTAACCAACTATTTCGGGGAAGATTTTGTATTCAAGAGCCCAATCTGGACGTTGCACGGGATACCGGAATTCAAAACTTTTTACATCAACGCCTGGCGCCACTTGACCGAGCACCTCACGATCAAGTCCATCCAGGTGCGTCCCAATCAGATCATAGTCGATATTTACAACCTGCTAAGCGTCTTCACCGATTTCCCGGATTTCCCGGCAGGCCCGCGGAAGAAGGGTGACAACTACGTAGTTTCCGGGACGGTTGTCTACACATTGAAGGACGGCCGCATCTCTCGTATCGACTCGCAATGAGACGCGCTTTTCTCCTTCACAATGCGCCGCGGGAATTTGCGCAACCAAATGGAGCGACCAATGACATCTGTCGGCAGAGATGGGGCGATGCGGCAAACGACATTCCATGGCTGGAAATTGTTGGCGTGTTGTGGTTTGTCCTGATCGGGGCATACTTAGCCGGTTATGGGTATGACCACTTTGGCAGTTATGCACCGGTATTTTACTTAATCGCCGGTTTGTGCGTCGGCGGCTCCGTTCTCTTGGTGTTCATGAAGCCTCCTGTCCGGCGGGCGGCAAAGAGTCTGGCAGCTGCAGTGACCCTTTAGCAAACGTACTCGGCGGTACCGTGCCGAAAACTATAGAGCATCATTCAATCTAGCCACGAGGAGGGCTCTTATGACAGATGTTGCAACGGATATGCTGGGACAACCCAACAAGCTCGAATCCATGGTCCCGAAACTCGACTTCGTTTTCCAATCGCGGGTTACATTTAAGCCGACGATTACCCTGGGAAACCTGGGCGGGATGGGCGTGCGCATGATGATCGGCATTCAGGGCGGAGATTTTGAAGGTCCTTCGATTCGAGGCAAGATTTTGCCCGGAGGGGCGGAGTGGCCGCTGGTCCGGCCGGACGGAGTGGGGATAATTGACGCGCGGTATACCTTGGAAACCGATGACGGGGTACTGATCAACATACGCAATACCGGCTATCGCCAAGGGCCTCCCGCGACTATTGCGAAGTTAGATGCGAAGAAAGATGTGGTCGATCCCGAGGAATACTACCTTCGCACTTATACTATCTTCGAGGCGCCTGTCGGCCGGTACGACTGGCTTTCCCGGCACGTGTTTATTGGAATAGGGGAGCGGCAGCCGGAGGTGCTTTACTTGCGTTATTACGTTCTCCGTTAGCATCGCTGTGTCCGATGGGACCAAAGCAACGGCTGGTTTGCTTTGCGAGTCAGGGGCTCTTTATTTCGATGGCATCGTTGCTGGGGATCCCGGATTTGAGCTTGGGCGTAGTGCACCGGTCTCGGGGTGGAGACACGATGTGATCGCGCAGATAGCGCCAAAGAGTCCCAATGGCGCGCTGTTGATCGGCAAAGCATTTTCCGCGGAGGACTTGAACCTGGTCGCGAAGATTGTGCTCGAAGCCTGCGATCAAAAGGATGGCCTGAAGGACGGGTTAATTGACGACGTTCTGTCCTGCAAAACCGACCTTACTGTCCTCACTTGCAAAGGGGCCAAAACGGACGCTTGTCTGACCGCCGCGCAGGTGGCCGCGCTGGAAAGAGTTTTTGGTGGTGTAAAAGACTCCAAAGGGATTGCGCTAACACGGGGCTTGGCGCTCGACACCGGTATTGGAACACCGGGCTGGCGCCAATGGATTATGCCGGACAAGCCCGTCGTGGTGCGAGATCCTGGAGTCGGGCCCTTGGGATACTTTGTGACACCGTTTGACCCGAAGATTGAAGGGCGTAACCTGGATTTGGACGAGACCGTGGAAAGGACCGCTGAAACCTCGGCCATTAACGACGCGGTAGGAACCCAGCTCTCCACCTTCCAACAGCACGGGGGCAAGTTGCTGGTCTGCACGGGCGTGAGCGACCCCATTTTTTCTCCCTACGATCTCGTCGACTATTACACCCAGTTGATGGCCGACAACGGCGGCCAAGGTGCGACAAAATCGTTCGCCAGGCTGTTTCTTGTTCCCGGCATGACGCATTGCAGAGGGGGCCAGTCGCTGGATGAATTCGATCCGCTTGCGGCCGTTGTCAACTGGGTGGAAAGAGGTATCGCGCCGGACTCCATGCCAGCCACCGGAAGCACATTTCCTGGCCGAACCCGTCCATTGTGCGCATATCCCAAGCAGACCCGCTACAAAGGCTCGGGTTCGATTGACGATGCAGCGAACTTCGAATGCCGCTGAGGTGTCAGCCGACGCTGCACCTGAGGCTTCTTCAGTGGCGATGCGAAGATAATCGAGCGTTCAGGATTCGGTAACGAACTTGGTTACCAGGCAGGCTTCTAAACCTTCCTGTCCTTCTTCGCTGCCGTGGCCGCTTTCCTTCATTCCGCCGAAGGGAGAGTCGCGGACCGAAATGACATAACTATTGATGCCGATCAATCCAGCTTCAATCTGCTCGCCGAGCAGATTGACGGTGCGATTGTTGTTGGTGAAGGCGTAGGCGGCCAGGCCGTAGGGCAGGCGATTGGCCTGCTCGATCACGGAGTCGAAATCGGAGAACGGATTGATGATCGCTACCGGCCCGAACGGCTCCTCGTTCATGATGCGCGCTTCGTTGGGAACATCGGAGATGACCGTAGGCTCCCAGAAATAGCCGGCGCCCGGAATGCGCGAGCCGCCGGCCATGAACTGCGCGCCGTGTTTGCGGGCATCGGTGAGCAATTCGTCCATCGCGTTCAAGCGCAGCGAATGGGCGAGTGGGCCCATCTTGTTCTTTTCGTCGAGCCCGTCGCCGACCGCCCAGGATCGCGCGCGCGCAGCGAAGCCCGCGACGAAACGCGAGTAAATCTTCTCGTGCACGTAGTAGCGCGTGGGCGAAATGCAGACCTGGCCGGCGTTGCGGAACTTGGATACAACGGACAGATCGAGCACATGATCGACATCCACGTCGTCGAACACCAGCACGGGCGCGTGGCCGCCCAGTTCCATGGTGGTGCGCTTCATGCCATCGGCCGCGAGTTTCATGAGCTGCTTGCCGACGCGCGTGGATCCGGTGAATGAAACTTTTCTGATAATCGGCGAAGCAAGAAGGTGTGCGGAAATGTCCGACGGCACGCCGAACACCATCGAGATCACGCCTTTCGGTAATCCAGCATCCACCAGCGCACGCGCCACTTCGAGCGCCGTGGCGGGGGTATGTTCGGCCGGCTTCATAATGCAAGGGCAACCGGCAGCGAGCGCCGCGCCCAGCTTGCGGCACGGATTGCCGATGGGAAAATTCCACGGCGCGAAGGCAGCCACGGGGCCCACGGGCTCCTTCAGCACCGTCATGCGAACCCCCGGCATACGTTGCGGCAGCACACGGCCATAGGTCCGGCGGCCCTCTTCGGCGAACCACTCGATGACGTCGGCGGAGAAGTTTAGCTCCATGCGCGACTCGTGGATGGTCTTGCCTTCTTCAATGGTGGCGATGCGCGCGATGTGCTCGGCGCGTTCGCGCATCAGGTCGGCGGCACGCTTCAGTATCTTGCCGCGATCCTGCGGCGAGGTGTTGCGCCATACCGGATAAGCCTTCTCCGCGGCATCGAGCGCGCGATCGAGATCTGCCTTGGATGCATGGGGAAGGATGCCGATGCATTCGCCGGTTGCCGGATTGAGAACCGGCTCTGACTCGCGATTGCCAAGCGGCGTCCATTCGCCGGCGATGAGCAGCTTCAAGTCCGCGTAACCTTCGGCAGATGTTGCGGGAGACATTTCGATGGTTGACATTTGGGAGACCTCACTGCGCGTGGTCTAAGACAACATCTCGCCACTCATAGTTCATCAGCCGGAACCCAGTTGCCGTGCACCTGCACGCGCAGGCGAAACGGGACTTTGATGCGCGCGATAGCGCCTTTTTCGATGTTGCCGGCTTCGACGATCGCGACTTCGGAGAGCTGCTGGTCATGCATATCGCAGACGAAGGCGAGGTAGCCTTCGTGGCCGGGTTTTCGGGACGGGATGTGGACGTGCTCCTGGACCGTGACTGTTTGGCCGAGTCCCAGCGTGGTGTACCTGCCGGTCTTCACTTCCATGCGGAGGATGGTGTTGAAACCCGCGCCGACGGGGCCGGCGACCGGCGGCGGACCATTTTTCGGGGCATTGTTCGGATCGAACGCTTGGTAGTAGCCGATGTCGAAATCGGTCATCTGGTCCTTGAGCGCGGTGCGCGGCATGTCGCCGGAGGGGCCAATGACGGTCTCTTCCCAGGTGTCGCCGGGCTTGGATAGGTCGAAGGTCCAGCGTACGAATCCGATGGCGGCCTGATCGGGCCGCAGGAGCCTGATCCCCGAGGCCTTTTGCATGAACGGGAACGGCGGCACTTTACTGACGCCGAAATACATGTGCACGCGATTGCCTTCGCTGTAGGCGTTCATGAAGTGGAAGGACGATCGCGCGGGGCCGCGGAACCAGCGCATGTGCCTGGCGTGCGCGTCGCGCGGGAGAATGCCGACGTAGGATTCCTTGTCCTGCTCAAAAACCCAGTGATGACCGCCCTGCTTCAGGCGATTGAGATCGGCGGTGATGGGGAAGACGGGGAAGATCACGTGCTCCCGCGTGACGGCGAAATCGTGCATGAGTGCGACGTAGGGTGCTTCGAACCACTCTTCACGGACCAGGTTGCCTTTTTTGTCGGCGACGCAAAACGCCACGTCTTTGGTCGCCAGGCCGCCGGCTTCGTAGCCGAAGAAATAGAGATCGCCGGTATCGGGCGCCAGCCGCGTATGCGCGGTCATGGTCTGGCTCTTGAGTTTGCCGTCGTAATCGAATTCGCCGATGGTTTCGAGCGTATGGGGATCGAGTTCCATTGCGCGGCTGTCTTCTTTGAGCGCCAGCAGCTTGCCGGCGTGGTAAATCGGCGTGGTGTTGTTGACGTTGCGCGGCTTGCCGCGGACGCTCGGGTCGTCGGTGAAAGGGTTACGGTACAGGCCGAAGAGCGAGCGGCGAGCGGCGCGCTCCGCCTTCCAGCGCTCGGTTTTGACGTAGCGCATCTTGAAATCAACATGGCCATTTTCGAAGCGGAAGAGGCTCACCATGCCGTCGCCGCTCAAGAAAGTGTCGTCGCCGAGCATGGGGGAATACTGCGGATCGGGGATGGAGCGATACCAGTTGCCGTTGATCTCTGGGGGTACTTCGCCCTCGGTGATGAGGTCGTAGATATCGCACTCGATGCGGGAGGGCGCGTTCCAGCCCGCGAAGTCCATCGTGTTGGGGAACGGTTTTGCCATTGAACTGCCTTCGTTTCGTTTATTTTGCGTCGGCCTTGTGGACGATGTTGGGCGGCGGCGAGAGCTTCACTTCCTTGCCGGTGACGGGATGCGGGTAGTGGAAAGGCAGCGTATCGGTCTGGGGCCAGAGCGGCGGCACGGGCTTTTCAAGCTCGTCGGGGCCGGTGGGGTTCGCCGGATACGTGGCGGTGTAAAAAGGCACGTAGTTGGGCTTGGTGTAGGCCCAGCCTTTGTCGAAATCGGCATGGTAGACCGGGCGATAGTTCAGCACTTTCATTTTCCAGATGCCGTTTTCCTTGGCGTAGACGTTTTCATAGAGCGCACCTTCCCACCACTGGCGCAGGGGATGCGTTTCGTCGGTGTACTCGTGATGGCGTCCGGCTTGCATGAAGCAGCGCACGCGGGCGTATGCCGTTTTGCCATCGGGCGCGATGTCGATGATGTCCTGGAGCATCATGTGGTCGAGCAGGAAACCCTGAACCGGGCCGTTATGGCCGTTAGTGAAGATCTCGCGGAATCGGTCGCAGTAGAGGCGCCGCGCGCTTTCCTTGCCGCGGAAGATCCCTCCCAGGAAGTGGACTTCGCAATCGTCGGTATACAGGTCGACAGCTTCGTCATAGAGGCACTTGTCCAGGTAGTAGCCGTATTTGAACTGGAGATCGCGGACGGCTTGCGTATCCTGGAGCTTGGAGACATGCGCGGTGAGCTCTTCGATCTTCTTTTGGAGCGTGCGGAACTGTTCGTCGGTGGGCATGGGGAACCTTTCTGGTTTGATGGCAGCGCGGCGGAACGGCGGCAAAGAGATTATACCGTTGAATTTTGTTGTTTCATGCCAACATTTCATCAGCGTACTACCATCAGGTCCGCAATTCGATATCAGGTGAATCCTAATAGCCTGATCGGTCCGGGCTTCATGGATTTCGATATGTCGCTAGACAGGGAGACCCGGCTTACCGAACGGGCCCACTCCGCAAAAAATCCAAGGAAAGAGGCAACAAGGCCGTCTGTGATGGAGGCTGCCGTGTCATATAGGCTGCCGGGGTTTCTTGTATCGGAGGTCAAGGTCAGCACAAGGACTGGAGCCACAGCTGAGTTGACCTTTCCTGATGAGATTCAATTTGATTTGTTAGCGGGAAACCGGTTTGCAATTCCTCAAGTTTTCCTTGGAGGCGGCGACTGTTACAAAATCGACTACATTACTGAAGCGGGAAAAAGCAGATGCGTGGCCGGAAGCGGCCATATCAATTGAAATATCAATAATTTACGATGGTCGGGGCGGAGGGATTCGAACCCCCGACCCTCTGCTCCCAAAGCAGATGCGCTACCAGGCTGCGCTACGCCCCGATGACCTCTCTCGATTGTAGCGCGAATCGCACCTCGGCTTTCGGTGGCTCCAGTGGCCTGTCACATTGCGCGCAAGGCAAAGAGGAGTTGGAAGAAGTTGTGTCGCGGCACGAATCAGCCGTTTTCGCTCCTCTCCGGCCATCCCTCGGGAAATCCCCTTCGATGCTACAATCGATAGGGTAAACGGCGGCTATAGTTCAGCGGCAGAACGCCTGACTGTGGCTCAGGATGTCGTGGGTTCGATCCCCACTAGCCGCCCCAACTATCGCCGATCCCTCCGCAATATCCCGCCAAAAGAAACTCGCCTTGCGCATGGCATCGCCATTCTCAGTGACAACGTTAAATTTCATCCCCTTCCGGAATGTGCTACCGCGAGGAGCCGTCTACGCGATCGTACGGCCATGGCATCAAAGGCGGCGTTGAAAGGCTTGAGATCGCTCGACGAGCACCTCGATCAGGCGCTTCTTTCTAGTTTGGAAACGGTCTGTAGGAACGGGAATCGAGATCGCAACAGTCTCATCTTCCGGCCCGCGGACCGAAACCGCGACCGCACATATACCGATTGCGTATTCTTCCTCGTCGATTGCGTATCCTGTGCGCCGCACAGAGTCAAGTTCGCGGTCGAGAGCGCTCCAATTCGTAATGGAATTTCGTGTCACAGCCGGCAGGCGGAGGGTTTTTTTCAAACGGGCAAGATGCGCGGGAGGAAGCGCCGCCAGCAAAGCTTTGCCGCTCGAGGAGGCGTGCGCAGGGAGGGACGACCCCAGTCCAGAGACCGCCAGCAACGGAAACGTACCGTGTATCTGGTCAACCACCACAGCCTTGTCGTTTCCCAGGACAGCCATGTCCACGGTTTCGCCGGTATCTTTTGACAGTTGAACAATCAGCGGGCGGGCAATTTCGGCGATGCTAAGCTGTTTCACCGACGCCGCAAGCGCGAGCAAGGCGGGACCGAGCCGAACGCCGCTTGTAGGCGAGGCTGCAATCACCAGATTCGCGTCATCGAGCGCCTGAACAATTCTTTGTACGGTCGAGCGAGGCAACCCGACCTGAAGCGCAATCTCGTTCAAGGTCAGGCCATCTTGATGATTGCTAAGTGCCGTAAGGATGTCGGCGGCTCTGGCAATGACACGTATGCCGCCGTTTCCGGCTTCTTGAAGCCGATTCATATTACTGCCGAGGTAATTTGCCATAAGATCAGAAATCCCAATTGGTTTTAACATAGACGCCCGTGCAGCTTGAGGGCAACCACCGTTTGGCGTGAAACGCCAATCCAGCATCGGAGTCTGTCGCGGTCAATGCTCACCGTCCCGCAGTTCTCATGGTCTGGCAAGCAAGATCGCCGGAGCCGAAGACCAGTCGCCGCCGGGTTGGAAATAGAGAGATGTTATAGCGTGCCGCAATCGTGCCCCATATTCCAAATGGCATTTTTAGCATGACGACAACCGCAACCGCGCCAAGAATGATTAGATACCAGCTCCCCAGGTCGGCCAGGTATTGGCGCAGAGCGAAATACACCAGCGCGCCGACGATTGGCCCTTCCAGCGTTCCCACGCCTCCGATCACCACCATGAAGATCATGTAGCTCGTCCAGTTGATGTCGAATGCTGCCGCCGGAGAGATGCGGAGCTTTGCCAGATACAGCAGTGCGCCGGTCAAGCCCGTTCCGAACCCGGTAACTGCAAACACCAGCAGTTTGATAGAGAAGGTGTTTACTCCCGCGCTGCGGGCTGCCGTTTCGTTGTCGCGAATGGCGGTCAGCGCCAGCCCTGCTTGCGAACGCAACAGAGCGTAAGAGACCAGGATGGTGATGAGCGCGAGCGCGAATGCGGCCAGATACAGTAGGGCATCGCGATGAACTGGCCCGATTTTCACCGCTTTTGCAAATGCTACCGGCAGGCTAATGCCCGATCCTGCGCCAAGACTCGGAACCTCGGAGAAGAAGAGCCTGAGGACTTCAGCCATCACCCAGGTGCCGATTGCCAGGTAGGCTCCTTGAAGCCGGAAAACTACCAGCGCGCCAGGTATAGCTACCAGCGCGCCTGCAAGACCCGCGAGGATCAAGGCGGCGAGGGGATTCCACCCCAGCCGCAACGCCGCAAAAAAGAGGGCGTATCCGCCCAGGCCGATAAAAGCCTGCTGCCCGAGTGAGACGATGCCGGCAAACCCGGCCAGCAGGTTCCACATTTGAGCCAGAGCCAGATAGCAGAAGAATTCCATCAGCAGAGACAGCGCGCCGCGATCTGCCCAGCCGGTTGCGGAGAGCAGAAGTAAAATCAGCACGCCGGCCGTCACGCCAGCCCAGCGCGACAGGCGTGTGTTCTGTTCAACAAAGAGGTTTCTCTGCTCCGCCGTAACGCTCATTCGGCCCTCCCGGGAAAGAGGCCTCGAGGCCGGAACATCAACGCGCAAAGAAACACGATATGTCCGGCAAGCATCTGCCAACCGGGCGAGAAATGCGCCCCGATAGTCTGCGCAATCCCAAGAATGATTCCGCCCGCCAACGTCCCCCAGAGCGAGCCGAGGCCTCCGATGATCACTGCTTCGAAGGCAAAGATGAGCCAGGCGGGCCCTGCGGACGCATCGAAACTGGCGCGAATACCTGTAAACACTCCCGCAATCGCTACAGTTGCCATGGCGATGCCTGCCGCAATGCCGAACAAGTGCGGAGTGTTCACTCCCATCAGGCCCGCAGTGCTCAGATCGTCCGATGTGGCACGCAACGCGCGCCCCAGTCTCGTCCGGTAGAGCATCCACTGCAGCAGACCAATCACGGCGACACTCACCAGCAATGTGAGAAGCGGAAATGTACCGATTGCGAGGCCGGCGGGGAGATGGATGCTTGCGGTTTCGAGCTTCCCGCCTTGCAGTTTCAAGGAATCAGCCGAGAAAGCCTGCAGCAGGCCGTTCTCGATGATCACCGAAAGACCAAAGGTGATGAGAACAGGACGCAAAATATCCTTGCCGAGGGCAGGGTTGAGTACGGTCCGCTGCAAGACGTATCCGGCCATGAACATCAGCGGTATCAGCAGAATCAAGGTCAGAAAAGGCGATCCGAATCCTGTTACCCGCTCGATGGCGAACGCCAGAAAGGCGCACAGTACGATGAAGTCGCCGTGCGCCACATTCACCAGGCGCATGACGCCGAAGACGAGCGACAATCCAGACGCAAACAGGCCGTAAAGCGCGCCCAGCAATATCCCCTGCAAAATGCTGTCGATGAGGGCGGTCATGCGGCGCCTCTCTTTCCGAAGTAGGCGTGCGACACATCCTCAGGACTCAGCGCTTGGGCTGCTCCCTCCAGCGTAACGCGACCCTCCTGAAAGCAATACACGCGATCGGCAAAGCGCAGCGCCTGCTGCACGTTCTGCTCCACAACGATCAGTGCCACGCCGCGCTCCCGCACTTTGGCCAGCGTGGCGTAAATGTCCTCGACCACCACCGGAGCCAGTCCTAGCGAAAGCTCGTCGCACATCAGCAGCGCCGGGTTCGACATCAGTCCCCGCCCGATTGCTACCATCTGCTGCTCCCCGCCGCTCAGTGAAGTTACCGCCTGCCGGGAGCGCTCCTTCAACTGCGGGAACAACGCGTAAACCTGCTGGAGCGTCCAGCCGCTTCCCTTGCGCGCATACGCGCCCATCTGCAAATTCTCTTCCACCGTCAGGCTCGAAAACAGCCGTCGCCCCTCCGGCACCAGCGTCACGCCGCGCGTGACAATATTCCAGGGCTTCAGCCCGCACAGCGACTCTCCATCAAAATCAATCGAGCCTGTAGTCGATACATTCCCGGTAATCGCATTCAGCAGCGTCGTTTTCCCCGCTCCATTCGCGCCAATAATCGCAATCGCCTCACCCTTCTCTGCGCGCAGACCCACATCGAACAGTGCCTGAAAATCGCCGTAAAATGCATTGAGCCTGGAGACCTCGAGCAGCATCAGACGGCCTCCATTCCCATGTAAATGCGCTTCACTTCCGCGCTGTTCATCACCTCGGCTGGTTCGCCTTCCATCACCTTGGCTCCGAAGTTCATCACGATCAGCCGGTTCACTACCGCCAGCAGCGCATGAACGATATGCTCGATCCACACAACGGCCGTGCCGCGCTGATGCACATGGCGGATCGTCTCGACCAATTCGGAGGCCTCCGCGTCGGTCAGTCCGCCGGCAATCTCGTCGAGCAGCAACACGCGAGGGCGGCTGCATAGCGCCCGTGCCATTTCGAGGGCCTTGCGTTCAAGAAGCGTGAGGCTCCCCGCCAGCACGTTCGCCTTAGCCAGGAGATTCATTTCGCGCAGCACCTCGGCGCAGCCGTCGTAGCTCTGCCGCTCGCTTTGCCGGCCTCCGGCTGTGGCGGCCACCAGGCAGTTCTCAAACACCGTCATCCCCGTAAAGGGCTGGGGAATCTGAAAGGTTCGGCCGAGTCCCGCCCGGCACCGCTTCTCCATGCTCAGGTGCGTCATATCTTTGCCCAGCAGATAAATCCGCCCGCTGTCCGGCGTCAGCGTCCCGCTGATCAGGTTGAAAAGGCTCGTCTTGCCTGCACCGTTCGGCCCGATGATTCCCAACGCATCCCCTTCGCGAATCGTGAGGCTGATGCCGTCCGCCACTGTGATGGCTCCGAAGTTCTTCGAGAGATTCTCAATGCGCAGCAGCTCCATCACTCACGCTCCGGAGTAATCAATCGGTTCGAGTTCGGCCTGCACGGGGATCTCTTCCGCGTGCTTGTTATTCACAATCGGCAGGCCGAAGTGCCCATTTTCCAATTTCACCCATTGCCCGCCCACCAGCGGCGTTGTGCATACGTTGCGTACCGGCTTTCCCGTCCACGCCACCGGGCCCACTACCGTGCTGCAGTTCGTGGCGCGAACCGCTTCCATAATCGATTGCGGCGAATCAATGTTTTTCACTCGTTTCAGCACGTCGATGGTCACGTCGAACAGCGCGTGCTTGAAACCCAGCGGCGGTGTCCAAGGCTTGCCCGTCTGCCTTTCGTAATCCGCGCAGAGATCGGCCGCGGTCTGGCCGGTCAGTCCGGAGCGGAACGGATGATGTGGCGACCACCAAACCTCGGTCGACAGCCGGTTCGCACGCGGCCCCAGGCTCTCCACAGCGGCGGGAAATAGCAGTGCCTTGGCGATGGTCACGATCTTCGGCTGGAAGCCCTGCTGCGCAGCCTGGCTCCAGAACGTTGCAAACCCGGGAGGAGGAAGCACGCCGGTCAGTATTTCAACCTGTGCATTCTTAAAGGCACTGATCTGCGCCGAAAAATCGTTGATGTCGAGCTGAAACCGTCCGGGGTCCACCAGCTTGAATCCTCTGGCCGCAAACACCGGCGGGAACCCCGTCCTGGGATCTGAGAATGAATTGCCGTCGTTATCGTTTCCCCAAAGCGCGCCCACCACTTTGTTGGTTTCGATCGCCGACCACATGTTGGTGTAAACGTCGACGAGCTGATCCGCGCCCCAGAAAAAGTGGTACGTCCAGTCGAAGCCCTGATCCACTTTGCCTCCGCGCCCGAAGAAGTACGGCTGCCATGGCGCGTCGGTCGTAATGCACGGCACCTCGTTGATCTCCGCCTGGTCGCTTACCGGGCTCACCGTCTCCGGCGTGTGTGCCGTCACGAGAATGTCCACCTCTTCGCGCTTGATCAGATCCGAAGCCACCTCCGCTGCGCGGTTCGGGTCGGAGCGGCTGTCTTTTGTGACGATTTCCAGGGGATGTAATTTCCCCGCGATCGTAAGCCCACCTGCCGTGGCCTTGCGGATTTCGTCGAGTACGAAGGGATCAGGCTCGGTAAAGGCAGCCAGCGATCCTGTAAGTGGGCCAACGTAGCCTATCTTTACCGGGCGATTGGCTGAAGTGTGGGATTTGCAACCGATGGCCCATAGCGCCGCGGCAGCCGATCCTTTAACGAACTCCCGGCGTGTCGACACAACCTTACCCCTTCCTGCAATTCCTGTGCCCCGTCTAGCAATACACATGTATTGTACAGCGGGTCAAGAAAAAGATAGCTCACATGCCTCCGACTGTCAACAAAAATCGTTTTGGTCGAGGATCGCCGCTTCTATATTGGGAATGTTGTACCGACCGCGCGAAAAGAACGTCGGCGTGGATACGATTGATTACTTCGCAAGCGCTTTACCTAATTCGTAAGCCTTGATCTTCAACTCTCGATTCCGCTCCGCGCTCTCCGGATCGTTGGCGCCTGTGCAGACGAGATTGCCGATGCAATCGAAGCCGAACGACGGGAAAATGGCGGCGGTGTACTCGAAGTAGGAGTCGTATGCGTGCGGGTCGTTCATGCCCTGCGAATAAACGGTGGCCATCTTCTTGATGCCGTACTTTGGCTTGAATTCGGTGTCCATGAGCGGGAAAAAGCGATCGTACAGGTTTTTTACCGGACCTGTCATCTGCATCATGAAGATCGGCGAGCCAATGACAATGGCATCCGCGGTCTTCACTTTTTCGAGCGCGGCAGTGACCTCGTCGTTGACGGCGCAGGCGCCCGTGCCGATGCGGCACTTGAAACAGCCTTGGCAAGCCATAAACTTCATTTTAAAGAGGGAATAGGTTTTCACTTCCGCGCCGCCGTCCTGCGCGCCGCGAGCGACAGTGTTCAAGATGGTAGCAATATTTCCGTCCATGCGCGGGCTTCCATTGAACATCACGACCTGTTTCATATAAGCAATCCGTTTCTGCGGGGGGAGGCGATCCTTGTTTTTGAGGAAGGTCCCGCGACTCTCTATTCAATTTGTCTCACGGCGGGCATTACGCTTTCAAAAAAAAACGAGGGGGAAGAGAGGCCTCTTCCCCCTCGCTGTTGCTCACGGGATTACACGGTAGCCGGCTCGGCAACCGAAACCAGCTTGATGAACCCGAGGTTCACCGAGTCGTTTTTGATCGCGGCCGCGCAGGAGGTGTTCTGGCCTGCCGCCTCCACATCGATCGTGTATTCCCCGTTTTCCAAAGCATCGAACTTGAATTCACCGAAGAAATTCGTCTTCTGGGTGGCGAGCACTTTGCCGTTGCTCTTCAGCGTCGCCGTGGCGTTCTCAAAACAGTCCCCGTTCACCAGCACGCCGGCCGAAATGAAATTCTTGGTGTACTTGTGCAGATTCTTGTAGAGAACACGGGGCGCATTTTGGAGCTCCGCGGAGCGGTAACCTTCGAGCCCTTCCTTCTGGGCCAGCTTTTCGAATTCGGCGGGTTCCATCTGGTAGAACTTCATGGCGTTGGTGGGACAACTGTGCACGCAGCGCGGCACGCCCGGCGTCCATGTCTTGTCGTCGAGCAGGTGAGCGCACATGGTGCACTTCTGCGCGACATTCAATTCCTCATTCCAGTAGATCGCGCCGAATGGGCAGGAATCCACCAGGGCTTTGTTGCCCTTGGCCTTTTCCATGTCGATCACTACCACGCCGTCCGCCCGGCGGGTAACTGCGTCGGGCGCCGCCTTCATGCAGTGGGCTTCCTGGCAGTGCTGGCAGGGCATGGGAAGATAAGCCACGTCGTTGCGCGAGTACACGCCGCGTTCGCGCCGTTCGATATTGATCCAGCGATGACCATGGCGCGGCTGGGGGGCAGTGTAGCCCGGCCAATTATTGCTAACATGCTCATCCTTGCAGGCCATGAAGCAGTTGTTGCAGTCATGGCACTGAGCGACGTCGATCGTCATGTATGTCTGTTTCATTTCCGTATTCCTCCGCCCCATGTTTTCGGATTACTCGGTCTCATATATGCCCCCATCCCACTTCTCCACTTCGATCAGTGCAGTATTCGGCGCCATGCCGCAGGCGTACTTCGACATGTAACGGTCGGGAGTAAGAATGTTCATGCATCCGCCGCGATCGGCCGAGCGGCCGGGCTTGCCCAGCGGATCGTATACGGCGCAGGATTCATAAGTGTGAACCGTTCCCGGCTGCACGCGTTCGCCCACCTGGGCAGCCACGATCACCGAGCCGCGGTCGTTGAAGCACCGTACCAGGTCACCCGCCTTGATGCCCCGCGCCTTGGCGTCAATGCTGTTCAGGCGGACGATCCAGTAGTAGTACCCGTCGACCAGGACACGGTGGTCCTTGATGTCGTTCATGAAGCTGTCCTTGCCGTCGCCCATGGTGTGGAAGCTGAAGCGAGGATGCGGCGAAAGCATGCCCAGCGGGTACTTCTTGGCCAGCGGGCTGTGCCAGCTTTCCCACGCCGGAACGTAGGTGTGCATCGCCGGACGGTACTCGTCCACGTAGCCCTGGGCTTCGAAGTTCTTGATGCTGGTAGCGATGAACTCGACCTTGCCGGTCGAGGTTTGCAGACCCTTGAAGGCAATCTGGTTGTTCGGATGCGGGCCCCAGTCGGGCGTATCTCTGGGCCGGTCTTCGGCAAACCAGCGCATCGCCACGTTCTTGTTTCGGTTCGGATTGGTTGGGACCACGAAGTAGCCCCTCTTCTTGAACTCCTCGAAGGTCATGTACTTGGGCATGTCGGTGGCGTTGTAGTACTGCTCGATCCAGCCCAGTTCGTCCTTGCCCTCGGTAAAGGGTCCCTCGATGCCAAGCTTCTTGGCGAGCAGCGCGTAGATCTGATAGTCCGACTTCGACTCGCCCAGCGGCTCGATGCACTTGGCCTGCATCGAGATCACGCGGTGGTTCACCTGGTTGTAGTTGTCTGGAATGTAACCCGAACAATTGGAGAACTCCGAGATGTCCCAGCGCTCGAAATTGGTACACGCAGGCAAAATCACGTCCGCGAAGGGAACCTCGCCCTCGAACCAGATCGGTTGACTGACCACAAACTCCAGGCTCGGGTGAGTGTACATCTTGGCGTAGCGGTTAGTGGCCGTCATGGTGCCGATCCACGGACCGCCGTACTTCCAGAGCATGTGGATCTTCGGGTAACCCGGCGCCGGGTACTCGTACTGATGCATCTGGTGCTGGATGTCGCCACCGGCGAAGCCTTTGCCGCTCCACTTGAAGTGGCCGTCCATGATGCACTCGGGCACCTTCAGGCGCGGAATGTGCTGGCCCGAGGTGGTGTTTATGTTCGAAGACGACGGGAACGACGTCTTGCCGTCGAACATGCGCCAGGCGAACTTGAAGCCCGCCGCGGAGTTTTCGCAGTCGCCCGAGATGCCGCCCTCGGCGTAGCCGGGGAAGTAGAACTCGTTGTCCACAGGAGCGCCCTGCGTGGTGGACCAGATGTTCGAGCCCGGCTTGCCCATGCCCTGCATTGTGGCCAGCGCGATCATGCCCGCGCGCCCATTCAATCCCATGGCTCGCGCGGCAGGCGCCGCCCCAGCCGCCCAACCCACCGGCAGCCAGATAAGTCTTGCGCTTGGCCCACTCGCGCGCCAGCGCGCGGATCTCGCACGCCGGAACGCCGCTCTCGGATTCGGCCCATTCGCAGGTCTTGGGTACGCCGTCCGTCTTTCCCAGCACATACTCCGACCACTCTTCGAAACCGTGCGCATGAGTGGCCACATATTCCTTGTCGTAGGTCCCCTCGGTCAGCCACGTGTAGGCAATGGCAAACGACAGCGCATGATCGGTGCCGATCTTGGGCGAGAACCACTTGTCGCCAATCCAGCCCGCCGTGTGGTTGTAGTGGGGATCGATAAAGACCATCTTCACGCCCAGTTCTTTGAGCCACTTGCGGCGGATGGTCGATTCGTGCGCGGAGTAGATGCCGCCGTTGGTCTCCGGATCGGCCGACCAGAACACGATCATCTCGGCGTGTTTCAGGCCGTCTTCGAGCAGGTTGTACTGCTCCGGATTGCCCAGCCGCCAACTGAAGCCCCACATGTGCATGCCGCCCCAATGCCAGCCTTCCCAGCTATCCGGGTTGTGGTCGGCGTAAGTGAAGCCTGTGAAGTTCATGAAGCGGAAATAGGTCGAGTGCCGGTAGCCTACGTTGCCCCACATGTGATGGGAACTTGGCGAGGTCAGAATCGAGGCCGGGCCGTATTCACGCTTGATGCGGTTGACCTCGCTGACGACGATATCTGTCGCTTCATCCCAGGAGATGCGTTCGTATCCCGAGATACCCCGGTTCTGGATATTCCGGTTGCCGTTCGGATCGAAGTCCACGCGCTTCATCGGATACATGACACGCTTGTCGGAATAAATCATGGACTTGAAGCCCTGCGTGTACACCGAAAGGGATGTCTTACGGGGCGGCGTGAAGGTGCGGCCCCGGGCCTCGATCTCCCACGACGCCGCGTCGGTTTCATCCAAATCCATGGGAGTGATTCTGACGATCTTCCCGTCTTGCACGTAAACGAAGACCGGACCTCCCGTTGAACTGTTCGTAAGTCTTTGCATCTCTCCCATACTTATCTCCCCGGCATGAAATCTAAGCGCGACTTAAGCGGACCATCCGCCCTTGCACACTCGCAAATACAATAACCGTCTAGCGGTACACATGTATTATGCTGTGATTCACGGAGTCAGTTTATTGCTGACAAGAACGCCTTGTCAAGGGGAACTTGCAAGCCAATGAAATCGTTAGGCGATGGGAGCGGGCAACAAGCCCTGAGCGCATAAGAAGCGAACCCGTTCGCGCGAAAATTCACAGCTATGACACCGGTAACCGCACCGGCAGACGATACAAACGAAGGGCGGCAACCGGTCTCCTACCCCGATCGGAGTTCCAGCGGTTTCCTTCGAACAAGTCAGCAGCGGCGCAGGGTCGATGTAGTCGCACCTGGCGCCTATCTGCCTCAACCCTGCTGTTTGAAGCCCGGAATGAAGCGATTCACATCGACATCCTTGAACCTTGTACGCTGGAACTTGTCCTTCATCTTGAATGGCACCGTGCAATCGAAGATTGTCTTGCAGGCAATCCCGTGGTGCCGACTCGATTGGTTGAAGGCCGGGTCGGACGATGGGTCCAGCGGATGGCACCGTACACCTGGAATGAACACCGTGCTGGTGTCTCCCTGGTAGCGGGTCGTCATGGCCCACATCACATCGCTGAGGTCAAAGATGTCAACGTCTTCATCCACCAGGATCACATGCTTCAACTCGGAGAAAGCTGAAAAAGCCAGAAGAGCGGCCTGCCGTTGGCGGCCCTCGTCAATGGGCTTTGTCTTTTTGACCTGTATCACTGTCAGATACTTTCCATTCCCTGGCGAAGGACAATGCACATTCTGCACAAAGCCCGGCATCGCGCGACCGACCATCGTCAATATGCTGGCCTCAGTTGGGATCCCTACCATACTGCAGTGTTCTTCGCTCGGGCCGATACAGGTTTGAAGAATGGGGTGTTTCCGGTAGGTGATAGCTTTGACCTTGATGACCGGCAGTGAAGGGCTGGCCGCACCGTCGTAGCCGGGAAACTCCGGCATCGCCTTGCCGGTGTTCGTATGCTGATCCTCGCGCATGCGCACGTTGGGCAGGATCTCGCCCTCGATCACCACCTCCGCATTGGCGATGGCGTGGCCCTTCACCGAGACGCAGTCAACCAACTCGACGGGCTTCTTGCGGATGCTGCCGGCGATCGACAGTTCATCGTAGCCAAGCGGCGTGGTGGGCGGCTCAAAACAAGTTGAGATGTAAATGACTGGATCGACACCAATGCTGATCGAGACAGGAAGCGCCTTGCCTGCCGCCTCTGCCTTCTCGAAGAAGTTCCCGATATGCCGCAAACCAGGCTGGATGAAGATCGAGATCTCGTCCTTGCTCTGCACACACAGCCGATGGATCGTGACGTCACGCTGCCCGTTTTCCGGATCGGCGGCATAGACGAGCCCCATCGTAAAATAGGGCCCGGCATCCTCCTCGGTGTTGGTCGGAGCGGGAAGGATCTTCAGGATATCGAACCCGGGTTCGCTCGCGAGGTGCACCACCTCCTGGCAGACGGCACGTTCCCGCGGGATAACCACCGGAGAAATAGGTGTGGCAACCGCATCTCTGAACAGGAAACCGAGTTTTTCCGGGGTTGTGTTCAGCAACCGCGCAACGCGCTTGCGCGACGCCAGCACACCGATCACAACACGAAAATCATCGTAGCCTTTAACCTTATTGAATACCATGGCCGGACCGATCTGCGTCGGACGCATCACTGTGCCTTGAGCCCCAACGTACCGATAGACCCCGGAGAGTTCAGCCATAGGATCCACAGGTTCGTTGGTTTCGATATATTCCTCTGGGTATTGCTTCAGAAATTCCAACGCCGAACGCAGGTCCGTGACCTGAGTAGATATTGAGGCTGGCGCCTCGATCGTTTCTGTATTCATTGTCACGATTTTATCACTCTCGCTTAAAGGCTGGAGCCAGGGAATCCGCCGCCAGATTCAGCTCGAACTTGTAACCGAATCTCAGCGAGTTATCGAGATAGCGAACCCAGGAGGGCGTGAAGCAGTAGAGAGAACTGCGGCGGATGGCGAACGCGAAGAGATTGCCCAACTGAAAACGCGCCGAGTATGCGTGCGCGATTGCATTGCGCAAACTTCTATCCGTTACGATCGAGACTGAGCCTTGCATCTGCACGCCTTGAATCTGTTGCCAACGGCGCGCACCGTTTGATATTGCAATGGATGCTTCCGTGTTTCGCGCGCAGTTCCTGCTGTGGAGGCTCGATCGAGAAGAAAACCAGTAGAGGCGCAAGCCCTCATCTGCGATGAAAAACAAGGGCGTGCTGCGCGGCAAAGAGTCTTCGCCCGCGGTAGCCAGCACGAGGGTGGTTTGGCTGCGCAGCAGGGAGCGGATTCGATCGAGTTTGCTCTTCATTTGACCGGCGGACTCGGCGAAGGTGTGGCGTCCATAAGTCCGACGGTGAGCGTGGACTTGTTGCCCCCGCTCCAGCAGCGAAGCTCTGAGGGGTCGAGCAATCCAAGATCGAGGTCGGTGTGCTGTTCCTTGCCGGTATAAGCGAACGTAATCGTCACGCGCTCGGTGCCCGCGGGCACTGGAAACGGCACGTTTACGTAGCTCTGGTTTTCAGATCCGCTCACCGTGCCTTCAAGCACGAACGAGGCAGCGGGAGGCTGCGCGGGTTGATCGGTTTGTTGCCCGCTTGCGGCGGAAGGATGGCAAAGAGACAAGAGGAAAAAAGCGGCGGGGCAGAGAAGCGCTGCCGCGGGCCTTACCGGATTTTTTGTCATCAGGGCCACTTCCGCGCTTCTGTGCCGTTCGCTTCGGTCTGTTGCGATTGCCGTCAAACAAAACAAAGCAAGCACGGGCTATTATAGCCAGCCTGACGGATCGGACCGGCGCATCGCAAAAGAAAAAACTGCTTCAAAAAATGAAACCCGCATCCAGCGCACTGTGTACGCCGGATGCGGGATAAGTCTAAGACACGCTTCGGAGGCCCGGTGTCTTAGAAGGTAAGTTTGAGCGCGAGCTGAAGGGTGCGCGCGCCATTGTTCTGGTTGCTGTTCTTAAAAATATGCTGGGGCCCTACGGCGCGTTTTTGTGTCCCTGGTTTCGAAACCTAGTGTTCAGACATGCACCACTCCCAAGTCTCTTGGGCATACGCACTTACCTGCTCGTCGGTGCGGAAGTCCTGGGGCCCGCAGGCGTCATAATGGATCATCTCATCCAGGCTCCGCGGTTCCTTGGGACTGGGCGCCGCTGCCGGATACCCGAGCACCATCATGTCGTATATGGATAAGGATTCGGGTATGCCTATGATCTTTCTGATTGCGCTCTCCGCTTCGGGACGGGAAGCGGCCGTGTACCACTGGGACGCCAGGCCGAAGGAGGTCGCCGCCAGGTGCAAATACAGAAACGCGCTGGCCAGGCTGGACTGGTAATTGCCCGTAACTATGGGATTCTTCTCCTTGGGATGGCCAGGCAATCCGATTATTGCTCTCCAGTCGACAAGCAGAATGATAAAGACGGGCGCGTCGCGGAAAGTCGGGTGCAAAACAGCCGGACCTTCGTCTCCGGGCTTCCTGTTCCTGATCGCAGGAGCATACTGGTCGAGAGCTTTGACGATCGCTTCTTTCACTTCCTGGTTCTTTACCACAACAAATTCCCACGGTTGCGTGTGAAACCCGGATGGCGCCCATCGCGCAACCTCCACGATCTTCTCAACGCATCCTTCGGGAAGAGGGTCCGGTTTGAATTGGCGGATTGACCTGCGCCTTCTTACGAGATTAAGAAAATGATCGTATTCCTCATACGGCATGGCGAATCCTCCTTGGATTGTCTGGGCCTAGCTGCTCGCCGGGTGATTGGATGCCGTGATGATAGCATCCCGGAAGCGGCAACACCATCCCCGCGATGGTGCGGGTGCGCAGTATAAACGTGAGGTTTTGTTTTCTTCTAGAGGGCCTTCGGTCTTAGAGCCTGTTCACGATCTTTCAAAAGAGAGTGCCGGGTACATTGCTTCCCGCCCTGGCAAGCCAGGACGGGAAGCCCAGTCTGGAGATCCAGGATGTGGCACGCGCCGGTTCCGGCCCTGGACCCCTGCAATAACCTTGGACCGGCGTGCTAGACACCGGCTATCAGAACTAAGAGCAACGAATGATTGGACAGGTTGGCAGGTGCGGGAGCAAATTAGACCTCAGGAGGCCCGCCTAGGCCCGATATCGAACAGCGCATCATGGACGAAGGGAATTCCTGGTCTGTCAAACTTGATGTTGTTGTTGCCGACCGACGCCAGGGGCGTACGCGCTCGACGCGTGTTGAGCACCCTGATGGTCGCCGAAAGACAGCGGTTCGTTTCGCTGCAGCGCTGGGCTCGTCAGGCCTGACTCGCAGGTGCAGTTCGAGAGTCGACATTGGCCAAACGAGGGGGGAATCATGAACCGTTCCGAGCCGGTGTCCGGGGCGCGAACCGTGCGTGCCGAAGTAAACTATGTGTCTGCTTCAACCGAGCGGCCACGGTTTTATGCCAACGATCACTCGCGTGATGTCCTGCCGCTCGATCCCCGGCAGGTCGATATCTGCGATGCGCGAACACTGCCGATGCAGCCCACGCTTGCCCAAGAGGGTATCGAGCTCCTACCGTTTCCAGCATCCATAGCCAACTGGCACGATACCGAGGAGCTGACACAGCGTTATCTGCCACAGGTGCGGGCATTCATGCTCGCACTGACGGGCGCTGACGACGTTGTCGTTATGGGCCGAGCGGTGCTGAGATTCGCTGAAACTTCGGCGGAGGCCGGCAAACATGACAACTCCTTCGTAGCCCGCTTCATCCATATCGATGTGAGCGACTCTGCATCGCGGTCATTTGCACAACAGATGGCGCCGTCGGGCCGCGCGGTGCGACGCTCATCACAGCACAACATCTGGCGCACGTTCTCCGGCGCCCCTCAGGATGTGCCCCTGGCAGTCTGCGATGCGCGGACGGTTGCTGCGCATGTGCTGGTGCCGGCGGACAGTGTGTTCGACACACCCGGCCAGCCGGAATGGTCTTTCGAGTCGCTGCTGGTGCGCTATGACCCGTCGCATCGTTGGTTGTATTACTCGAACATGCAGCCGGAGGAAGCGCTCGTGTTCAAACGCCACGACACGGATTCCGCGCAGCCTTGTTACGTTCCGCATACGGCGTTCCGGGATCCCAGCGCGCCCGAAGAGGCCATTCCGCGCGCAAGCGTGGAGGCGAGATCGGTTGCCTACTGGTTCGAATGAGTTCAGCTGTTGGTCATCAGGGAGGCAGGTGGCCCACCCTACCACGCATCGGGGTGCCCCGCCCTACGGCAAAACCAGAGAAGGTGTGCCCTATTCAGCTTTTTTTGAAGGCTTCGGGTTACAGCATCTATGGTTTTGCGATAAGCCGACCCAACCCAGAAATCATCTCCCGTGGGCGCTCAACTCATCGAGCACGCGCTTCAGGTCGTCGAGCTTTTGCCCGGCTTCAGCCAGCTTGCCCTCCGAAGTGAGGCGCTGATAGTCGGCGAAGTCGTGGCTCGCCTGTGCGATGAGCGCGTTCAGATCCGTTGCAGGCTGCGGCGCTCCGGCCCGGCGCGGCCGTCCTGTTGCCGCTTGCGGCGCCGCTGTGGCCGTGAGCGACGGCGTCTCCGATCCGAACAGCGAAGCTGAGCGCCGCTCAAAGGTCGGCCCGTACGCCAGACGGTCCTGCAGCGCGAGCACAACCAGCCGCAACTCCGGCATGGGGCTGCTCTGCGCCTGCAGATAGATCGGCTCCGCGTACAGAAGCGCCTGCCCGCAGGGGATCACCAGAAGGCTGCCGCGGATGACGTGCGAGCCCTGCTGATTCCAGAGCGTGAGCTGCCCGGAGAGCTGCGCGTTCTGGTCGATGCGCGCCTCGATCTGCTGCGGCCCGTCGACCAGGCGCGTTTTGGGAAAGTCGAAGACCACCGCGTTGCCGTAGTGCGCGCCGTCGCTGCGCGCGGCGATCCAGCCGATCAGGTTGTTGCGGTTGAGGGGCGTGAAGGGCAGAATCTCAACGAACTCGAGGCCGCACTGCCTGCTCTCGATTCGCCGGGCAGCGTCATGAGGACGAAGTTCGGGTGCATCGCCTGCGCGCTTTGATCGCCCTGGCTCGACCCGGTCTCCGTGGCCACGGTCCACTGGTCTTCGCGGTTGTAGAAGACCTCAGGATCGGTCATGTGATAGAGGCCGTAGACATCGGCCTGCAGGCTGAGCAGCAGCTCGGGATAGCGGACGTGCGCGCGCAGCCAGGCGGGCATCGTGGAGGCGTCTTTGAACAATCCGGGAAAGATGCCGCGCCACGCGGCCAGAATGGGATCGTTGCTGTCGAACACGTAGAACGTGACGGTGCCGTCGTAGGCGTCCACCACCGCCTTCACGCTGTTGCGCATGTAGTTGACGGGCTGGTCTTCGAGGCTGGCCTGCGCCGAGTAAGGATAGCTGGCGGAGGAGGTGTAGGCGTCGATGATCCAGGAGAGCCGGCCGTCGGCGCCGACCACGATGTACGGGATCGCTGATCGAAGGTGAGGAACGGCGCCAGGGCCTGCGACGCGCGCCACGCACGTTGCGCCGCATCAGCAGGCGGCTCTCGGCCGTGATGTCGTCGCTGAACGGCACCTTGGTCAGGTCGCCGCGATCGAAGGCCAGCAGCGCGCGGCGCAGAAAGCCGCCCATCGCGATGCCGCCGGTGCCCTCGTAGGAGGAAAGATTGTTGCTCTGGCCCTGGGGATAGTTGAACTCCTGCTGATGCGTCTTCACGTAGACATCGGTGTTGGTCAGTCTCGCCGAAGTAGATCTCGGGCCGCGTCACGCTGAGGCCGGGCACGGTGCTTTGCACGGGCATGTTGCTCAGGTAAAGCGTGGGCAGGCCTTCCGGCGTGAATCCGTTCACCGGGATTCATGGTGATGCCGTAGCCGTGGGTGTAGATGAGCTTGTCGTTGATCCAGTTGCGGCTGCTCTCGGGCAGCTTGTCCACGTTCAGCTCGCGCACGGCGAGCATCACCTGGCGCAGCGAGCCGTTGATCTGGTAGCGATCGATGTCGATGCCGGGAAAGTCGTAGTAGGTGCGAATCTCCTGCACCTGGCGCAGCGTGTCCTGGAGCGCGCCCACGTCCCACAGGCGGATGTTCTCGAGCGTGGCCTGATTGTGTTCCGGATCGGCGGCGGCGACGGTGGTCTCGGCGGGAAACTCGCGCTGCGCAAAGCGGTCGAGGCCGTAGGCCTGGCGGGTGAAGGCGATGTTGTCGGCGATATAGGGCCGCTCGCGGTCGAGCTGGTTGGGCTTGACGATGAATGTGGTTACATACCAGCCGGCGACGCCGGCCACGACGTAACAGACCGCCGCGGGAGCGATGGCCGCAAGCAGCCAGCGCGCGCGTGGCCGCAAGACGCCGCCGACGAATGGCGATCACCGCGCCCAATAGCCAGCGCCACGCTGACGAACAACATGCCGATGAGAGTGACGTGCGCATCGGTGTAGGTGACGCCGTCGAAGATGGTGTGATGCTCAAAGAGCAACTCGAAGCGGCCGACATATTCATGGATGGCCAGCGCGAGCAGCAGAAATCCGGCGGCGATGGAGACGCCGCGCCAGGGCAGGGAAGCGGCGGCGAAACGCCGGTCCGAGCGCGCGCCCGCCGCCGGCGACAAGCAGGAACAGCACGGCGAGAACGCACACGATGACGGCAAGCGTGAGCAGCCATCCAGCGATGAGTTGCCATGCGGGCAAGGTAAAGAGATAGAAGCCGAGCGGCCGGCCGAAGATGGGATCGGTGACGGTTGTGGCAGCGTGCGGCGCGTACCAGTAGAGGGCCAGGGTGGGCCACTGCGGACTCCATGGCGAAGCCGGTGGCGACGGCAATCAGCAGCGCGGCGATGATGGCGATGAGGTGCAGCGCTTTAGCCACCGGCAGCTCAACGGGCCGGCCGGCGAAAAAGATTGTGTGGGTCTCGGGCAGGTCGGCGGCATGGCTGTGGCGAAGCGCGAGGAATGCGCCGAAGAGAATGAGAAACGTGAGCACTGCAAAGGCCGCGAAGGTTCCCCACTCCAGGCTCAAGGTCTTCCAGAAGACGCTCGCGTAGCCGAGCGAGCGGAACCAGAGAAGGTCAACCCAGTAGGAGATGGCGGTGCGGCCGCCAATGAAGATGAGGATGACCGCGGCAAGAAAGAGGTAGACGAGAAGACGAGGACGGCGTGGCTTGGACGCGCATCGGCCAATCGATGGTTTCGGGCATTTCTTCCACCCCACTCAGGCGAAAAGTGCACGCTGAGTTACGCAAGAATTGTACAGCGGTGAACTCTCCGCTCTGCATTATTCCCAATTGGGTATAATGGAAACGTGGCAAACGCTTTCAAGCCGCTGCGCTGGATCGGATCGGCGAAGAAGGATTTGCTGGCCATGCCGGAGGGGTGCAGCAGGTCTTCGGGTTTGCACTTTTTCATGCGCAAATCGGCGAAATTCATCCCTCGGCGAAACCGCTGAAGGGATTCGGCTCGGCGGGGGGTCGTAGAGATCGTTGAAGACTGGCGCGGCAATGCCTACCGCGCCGTGTATACGGTGCGATTTGTTGGGGCGGTGTATGTCCTGCACTGTTTTGAAAAGAAATCGAAGCGCGGGATCGAGACACCAAAGCGGGAGATGGATCTGATCCGTGCACGGCTCAAGGAGGCCGAGGCACAGGCACTGGGGGTTATCCGATGAGCAAGGTCAAAGCAGTGAAGACTGCATACGAAGAACTAGGCTTTCGAGACGCTGATGAGATGCTCCTCAAGGCACAACTGGCATTGAAGATTGCCGAGATTCTGCGCAAGCGGGGATGGAGCCAGCAGCAGGCGGCGAAAGTGCTGGGAATGACGCAACCCAAACTTTCCCAGATGCTGCGTGGGCAATTCCGCGGCATCAGCGAGATGAAAATGATGGAATGTTTGGTGCGGCTTGGGCGGGGCGTGAAGATCGTTGTCGAGCCAGAGAGCAAGAAGGCGCCACGGCGGGTGGAAGTGGTGGCGGCCTAATCCCAAGCAACTCAGTCGGCAATCTGGAGTCCAAGACCAAGTTTGAGAGGCCCAATTTCCGGGCGCTGGCGGGCAGCTGCATGGTTTCCCAGCCTAGATCAGATCAACTCTTTGCGGCCGCTCAGGCTAAGCTCCTTGACAATCTTGCCCACGTCCTGGGAGTGGTCGCGGTGCGCAATGAGCAGCGCATCTTCGGTGTCAACGACAACCAGGTTCTCCACGCCCACCAGCGCCACAAACTTTTTGGGGCTGAAGACGTAGTTGTCGCTGGCCTCGATGGCCATGTGACCGCCGGAATCGGCTACGTTGCCTTCGGGGTCGCCGCGCAGCCGCGTGTTCGTGCTGGTAATCGTAGAGCGAGGACCAGGAGCCCAGATCGTTCCAACTGAACTCGGCGGGAGATGCAATAGAGGTTCGACAGGTGCTCGCCCTTGGCGGAGCGCGGCTCGAGGACAGCATAGTCCACGGAGATGTTTTCACAACTGGGATAGACGGAGCGAAAGACCTCGTCGAATTGCGGCGTGCCGTATGCGGCGGCGATGGTTTCGAGCAGCGGAGCGGTCTCCGGCAGGTGCTCGCGCACGGCATTGGCCAGGGTGCGCGCCGTCCACAGAAACATTCCCGAGTTCCAGTAGTAGTTGCCCGCAGCCACAAACTCTTCGGCGCGGTTCTGGTTGGGCTTCTCGATAAACCGGCGGACGTGCAGGGCGGAATCGTCCTTGGCGAAGTCGCCGGTTTCGATGTACCCGTAGCCGGTCTCGGCACGGACGGGCTCGATGCCCAGCACCACGATATTTTCGCCGGCGGCGGCCACAGCGATACCTTTTTGCAGGGCCTTGAGGAATCGCGGCTCGTCGGCGATCACGTGGTCGGAGGGAAAGACGCCCAGCACCGCATCGGGGTTTTCCCGCTCGATGAGGAAAGCGGCCAGACCGCACGCCGGAGCGGTGTTGCGGGCCACCGGCTCCTGCACGATCTGCGCGGCAGGCAGGCCCGGCAACTGATCGGCGATTTCGTGGGCCAGATACTCGTTGGTGATGATCCAGGATTTTTCGAAAGCGGCCAAAGGTTTGAGCCGCTCCACGGTCTGCTGAATCATGGAGCGCTCGCCATCGAGGGCGAGAACCTGCTTGGCGTGGGCGCGCCGGGAGCGCGGCCAGAAACGGGTACCGCTGCCGCCGGCCAGAATCACGGGACGAAAATCAATTGCGTTCGACATTGAAGGAATATCGTACTCGACAGAGATAACGTTTGCACAGGGCTCAAGACACATATTCCTGCGAAAGTACAAATCAGATGGCAAATCGGGGAGAACTGGCTGAGGTGAGTCGCCAGCCGGGACGGCTTCGGCTCGACTGTGGGCGGCGGCAAACTCCCGCAATGAAGTAAGCTTCAAGAATGCCAAGCATGCGTCAGGGTTCGATCCATCTGGCCCGCATTGCGGGAATCGATCTGTTTCTGCATTGGTCGTGGTTTGTGGTGGCGGCCATCGAGATCGGGAGCCGTGCGGGGCAGATACAGCTCTCTGGTGTGGAATGTGCTGGAGTACCTGGCGCTGTTCGCTATTGTGCTGTTGCACGAGTTCGGCCATGCCCTCGCATGCCGCCAGGTGGGAGGAACGGTAGACCGGATCATGCTTTGGCCGCTGGGCGGGGTGGCGTTTGTAAACCCGCCGCCAAGGCCCGGTGCCACGCTGTGGAGCCTTGCAGCCGGGCCCCTGGTGAATGTGGCACTGCTGCCGGTCCTGGGTACTGCGCTTGTGATGAGCCGGTCGCTGGGATGGGCGCATACGATGCCCGACGTTTACCACTTCATTCGGATGGTTCTTGGGATCAACGTTGTTCTGCTGGTTTTTAACATCCTGCCCATCTATCCGCTGGACGGGGGCCAAATTCTCCGCTCGCTGCTGTGGTTTGTGATGGGTCGGGCGCGCAGCCTGATGGTGGCGACCGTTCTGGGGTTTGTGGGCGCGGCGGGTTTTGTTTGTCTGGCCTTGTGGATGCACTCTTCGTGGTCTTTGCTGATCGCCGGCTACATGCTGCTGAACTGCTGGGGCGGATTGCAGAGCGCACGCGTCCTGTTGCGCAATGGAAAAGCTGCCGCGGCGCGAGGGGTTTGCCTGTCCGAACTGCCGGTCAGCGCCCCTCGTGGGAGAGCACTGGAAATGCGCGCAATGCGGCCAGGCTTTCGACACGTTCGCCACAGGGACTGTTTGTCCGCATTGCGGCGCTCAATTTCCGAACACGATGTGCGGTGAATGCCAGAAAATGCGTCCTATGAGCGAGTGGGCGGCCGGCGCCTACGCGAGCCAGGGCACCATCAGCGGTTCTCTGGTGAAGTAGCAGGCGTCTCGACCCGCGTCTCCTCCCTACTTCAGCCCGGTCAGGAACTCGCCCATGCGGCGGATGCCCTCGTCGATGTTCTGCTTGGTCACCGGATAGGAGATGCGAATGTGCTCTCCGGTTCCGAAGGCCTCGCCTGGCACCGTGACCACGTGCGCCTCGTGCAGCAGGCGCGTGGCCAGCTCGGCGGCCGTGCGGATGCCGCCCTTGCCCAGATACGCCGAGATGTTCGGATACACATAGAACGCGCCCTCGGGCTTGGTGCAGGTGACGCCGGGAATCTTCTTGAGCGCAGCCAGCATGTAGTCGCGCAGCTCGATGAACTCGGCGCGGAACTCGGCCACGCACTCCTGCGAGCTGGCTCAGCGCCGCGATCGCTGCCTTCTGCACGAAGCTGGTGGCGTTCGATGTGGACTGCGACTGCAGCTTGCTCAGGTTGGCGGCCACCGGCTTTGCGGCCAGCGCAAATCCCGCCCGCCATCCCGTCATGGCGTAGGTCTTCGACAGCGAGCCGAGAATCACGATGTGCTCCTTGGCCCATGTGAACGAGCCGCCGGAGACGGGCTTGCCGGCATAGTTGAGATAGACGTAACACTCATCCAAAAGCAAGAAAATACCGCGGTCGTGGGCGAGGTGGACGATGCGCTCCAGGTCCGCGGCGGAGACCACCGAACCCGCCGGATTCGACGGCGAGTTGAGGATGATGGCTTTGGTGCGCGGCGTAATGGCGCGCTCGATGGCGTCGGCGGTGATGCGGAAGCTCTCTGCCTCGCTGGTTTCGAGGAAAACCACCTTGCCGCCGGCGTACTGGATGATGTCTTTGAAGCTGACCCAGTAGGGAACGGGCAGAATCGACCTCGTCACCGTGGTCAACAAGAACCTGAATGGCGTTAAACAGCGCCAGCTTGCCGCCGGTGGTGAAGACGGCCTCGTCGATCGAGTAGTCCGAACCGAAATCGCAGGCGTGGCGCTCGACGATGGCCTTGCGCACGTCGGGAGTTCCCGGAACGACGGTGTAGCGCGTGAAGTTGGCCTCGATGGCGGCAATGGCGGCGTCCTTGATGTGCCGCGGAGTGGCGAAGTGAGGCTCGCCGGCGCCAAAATCCACCAGATTCGCGCCTTGAGCGCGCAGTTTGGCCGCCTCGGCGGACACGGCCATGGTCGCGGATACTTCGATCCGGCCAATGCGATCGGCAAAGATCTTTGCGGGAGCAGAAACAGTCATAATACTTCTATCTTGCCAGACTTCGAGAGAGGTGCAAAGTTTCAGTCCTGGGAACGCGCGCGCCTTAACTGCCATTGTTGATGCGCTCGCTGAGGCGCTTGAGCACATTCGGCGGCACAAGGCCGGTGACGTCGCCACCCAAACTGAATACTTCCTTGACAATGCGTGAGCTGACAAACGAGTAGCGTCCGGCCGGCTGCAGGAAGACAGTCTCGATCTCCGGCGCCAGGCGGCGATTCATCAGCGCCATCTGGAACTCGTATTCGTAGTCGGTGATGGCGCGAATGCCGCGCAGCACGGACGCGGCGCCCTGCTGGCGGGCAAACTCAACCATCAGGCCGTTGAACGTGGCGACGGAGACATTGCCGATCCCGGCCGTTGCCCCTTTGAGCATCTCCATGCGCTCCTCGACCGTAAACAGAGGGTCCTTGGCGGAGTTTCTCAGTATGGCGACCACCAGATGGTCGAATATCTTAGATCCGCGCTCGATCAGGTCCAAATGGCCGTTGGTCGGCGGGTCGAAGGTGCCGGGGTAAAGGGCTTTTACTGCCATGGTGGCTCTAGAAGGATTCTAGCAGCGAATGCGGGGTGAGTATGTTGGCGGTAGGGCGATCTGCTCAAATCACCTTCCCGTCCAAATCCGCAAAGAATCGGATTCCGGGAATCGCAAGCGTTCGCAATTTGTCGTCATTTGTTATGAAAACGTCTACTCCAGACGCCGCAGCCGTAGCCAGATGAATCGCATCCGCCTGGCTCACCCGTGTTTCAGCGCGTATTATGCTGTACCTGTCTGCGGCATCAAGATCGAATGGCAGGATTATCACTTCATCGCTCAACATGAACTCTTTCACGCCGCGAATTCCCGCGTCATCTTTCTGCTTCCTAAGGCCGGTGAGTACCTCGCCGAACGTGAAGACGCTTGTGCATAAGACATCCCCCCGTCGCAGCATGGCCTGGTGGATACGCTTGACTTTTTTGAAGTAGCCGGGCTTTTCTTCGAGCAGATAAATGAACAGCATGGAGTCCCAATACACGCGGCTCACTTCGCCAGCCCTTTGACTTGCGATTCACGTTCTTGTTGTTCCAGCTTCTCCCATGCGTCCGGCCCCCACGCTCTTTCCCGGCGAAGAAACTCCTCTCCGCCGCCCAGTTCTCTGAATGTTTTGGCGCAAAGTCCGTAGAGAGCCTTCAACTTTTCGCCCTGCGGCGGCTTCGGTTTAGGTTCCTCCATATCCTTATCCTTCTTGGGGTCCAGCACCCCAAAGGCAAAGGAGACGGTGGTGCTGCGGCCCGAGGCAGGACCACTGGTGCGAAGAAGAAATAGGTGGTTCTCCTTTTGGAATTTTTGTGATTCAAGAGTCGTGCATACCGAGGCCACCCGATTCTTCCAGCCGAGTTCTCGGTGCACTTTTCCCGCCTGAACCTCGATCATGGTTTGACCGGAGCGACGAGCGGGTTCCACATAATGGGTCAGCACATGGTTTGCAATCTGTTCACTCAGGCTCACAGCGCACACTCCGATTGATACATATCTACACCTACATACATACTCTTGTCAAGTCGAAAAAGCGGGTGTTACCCCTTAAGCGGCGTCCTATTTCAGCGTTGCTCCGCATCCGGAAGGTAGCGCCACCGCTTCTGCGTTGAGGCCCTCAGCAGCTCCGGTCTCTCAGTGTCTTCTCTATTTCTTCAATGCGCTGCAACGCCCTGTCGACCCGCATCTCGATTCCATGCAAGATCGAAGCGACCATCAAAGCGATGAAACCATATCCAATCCCGAATGGAATTCTGCCTTTCGTAAACAGATAATAGACCGAGGCCACGAAAAGCGGCGCGGAGCCGAAAACAAAGAGGAGCCAGTCAAAGGCGATTCCGCGTCTCATAAATTCTCCGATCCGTGGGCATTTTCATGCCCGACGGGCAAATATCAGACCAAGATTAGATGGGCCGGGCATCAAGTACGTCTAAGACTAAACATCCCGGCCATCATTGACCGGGATGCTTTTGCTCCCAAGGTGTAAATTCACTTCGACGAGAAGCGTTTAAGCCTAGTCTTTCCATTCGGGCTCTTCTTTGGCTTCTCCTTCTTCGATCTACGCTTGCAATTTCCGCCGAAGACCATAAATCGCTTATCGTCGCCCCTCCTGCCACGGCCCCTTCCATTCGTCCTATTCGAATTCAGAGAGTCCGATATTGACGGTCTTGGCACAAGGTCAGGTTCGCGGAAGACTTCGATGGGTGGACAACTTCGGCTGTCAAAAACTGCCTTGCACTGTTGAAGGATGTTCGGCTCTGGGTTCATTCGCCACGTCGTTTATGTCGCCGGAAGTTTGGTTCGTCATAATTTTCTCCTTTGGCGCTCCCGGTCGCCACCTAGATGGTGAATCGCCTCCCATGGAAAAGCAATCGCGCTTCAGTTCTTCGACTCTACTAAGGTACGGGCGGGGCCGAAGTGCTGGCAGCGTCCGCTGCGCACACGGATGATGGCGAGGAGGCATGATCTCACCCTACCGGCCCGAATCGATAAAGCTTATCCCTTGCGCCCGCGCACCGCTTCCTTGGCCTCGGCAGCACCGCCTGCGGGAGCTTCGGGAACCTCGGCCTTTGCAACGCCGATGCTCAGGCGCTTGCGCAGCTCGCCGTCGAGCTTGGCGAAAACGTCCTTGTTTTCTTTGAGGAAAGCCCGGGTGTTTTCGCGCCCCTGTCCGATGCGCTCGCCGGCGTAGCTGTACCAGGCGCCGGATTTCTCCACGATGTTGTGCGTGACGGCCAGGTCCAGCACGTCGCCCTCCTTGCTGATGCCTTCGCCGTAGAGGATGTCGAACTCTGCCTCGCGGAAGGGCGCGGCCACCTTGTTCTTGACGATCTTCACCTTGGTGCGGTTGCCGGTGACAGTATCGCCTTCCTTGATGGCGGCGATGCGGCGGATGTCGATGCGGACCGAGGAGTAAAACTTGAGCGCGCGGCCGCCGGTGGTGGTTTCGGGGTTGCCGAACATCACGCCGATCTTTTCGCGGATCTGATTAATAAAGACGAGCGCCGTACGCGACTTGGAAACTGTGCCGGTGAGCTTGCGCAGCGCCTGCGACATGAGCCGCGCCTGCAGGCCCATATGAGAGTCGCCCATTTCGCCATCCAACTCGGCTTTGGGAACGAGCGCGGCGACCGAATCGACGACCAGCACGTCGATGGCGCCGGAGCGGACGAGGGCCTCGGTAATCTCTAACGCCTGTTCGCCGCTATCGGGCTGCGAAACGAGCAGATTGTCTACGTCGACGCCCAGCTTCTTGGCGTAAGCGGGATCGAGAGCGTGCTCGGCGTCGACAAAAGCCGCCAGGCCGCCGTGCTTCTGGGCCTCGGCGATGACTTGCAGGCAGATTGTGGTCTTGCCCGAAGACTCGGGGCCGAAGACCTCGGAGACACGGCCGCGGGGAATTCCGCCCACGCCCAGCGCCGCGTCAAAGCTGATGGAGCCGGTGGAGATGACGGCGATCGGCAGCAGCGCCTCACGGGAACCGAGTCGGACAATCGACCCTTTCCCAAACTGCTTTTCGATCTGTGCAAGGGCAAGTTCTACGGCTTTGGCGCGGTCGTCGACGATGGCCATTCGTGGGGCTCCTAAAAAATGTTCGCCCTCGAGCACTTCCCGGGCATACCTCAACGGAAGCGGAGGGGGCTTGAATTGGATTTCCAAGGGATTGTAGCAGGATGGGAGATGGAAGGACAGGAAAAACGGCGAAGAAAGAGAGAATATTTGAGATCGCTAACCAATCATGCGTGTCTCGCATCACAAACTCTTGAATGCATCAAGGATTCAGAATGCATCAAAATAAGCAGTAAGCATCAAATTATAAAATGATGTAGAATAAAGCTATGAGAACCACGATCACACTCTCCGAAAAAACCTACGATTTCGCTACCTATTACGCCCGAGCTCGAGGAATCACCCTCAGCGCAGCGATCAATGAGTTGATCCAGAAGGCAGAGGCAGCGCCGCCGCCGCCTTCACCCAAGATCGAGTATTCGGACATTGGTCTCCCTATGTTGCCTCGGACGGGGAGGACGATTACTTGCGAGATGGTGAAGAAGCTCGAGGAAGAGGAATATGATCCGGCGAAATTTGCTTGATTTGAACGTCCTAATCGCGTTGACCGACCTTGAACATAGTCATCGTCAAAAGGCAGAGCGCTGGTTTCTCTCTAAAGGCAAAGACGACTGGGGCGTTTGCCCACTCACCGAGGCGGGGTTCATCCGCATAACGACAAATCCAGCGATGAAACTAGGTACGATCACTCTGGAGCGAGCCATCGCTATTCTTCAATCGCTCAGGGCGCATCCGGGCTACCACTACTGGCCGATCACTGACGCGGAAAGTTGGGTCGACGTGACTGCCCAATTCGCATCTCGCATCACCGGCCATCAGCAAATTACGGATGCGTACCTTCTGGGCTTGGCGATCAAACAAGACGGGGTACTGGTTACGTTCGATCGCGGTCTTCTTTACTTAGCGGGCGCGCAGTTCCGCCGGAACCTGCTGGTTCTGGAATAAAGTTGGATCAGACCGTGTACGCCCCCACCCGCGTCTCCCGGCTGGTGAGTGCATCGCACCTGCGGTCGAGGACTTCGTACTCGCTGTCGTGGTCTTTGCGGAAGGCGCGAAAAGCCTCTTCGCTGTTCCAACGGTCGATGGTCAGATAATTCCCAGGAATATAGGCGTCGCGCAGCAGTTCTGTTCCCAGATAGTTAGGGGAGGAGCGGAAGAGCTGCGCCCAGGCGCCTTCAGGGCCATACGCGGCCTCAAAGCCGGCCACTTTATCCTCGGCAATTTCAAACTGCCAAACCACCACGAACATGCGAACCCCACCTTTTGATTATGGTACGGCAATTCTACCAGTCTGCCGGAAAAGGCTGCCGAGCACGGCATCAAGGGAAGACGCTTCAAAGCCGCATGGGGCCATCCCCATCTGCTCAAACTGCTCGGCATTTGATATGCGTTCGGCTCGAATCGACATATCATGGTTGGTTTTCCATCCTCTTTTTTTACGTCGTGTGTTTATGAAAAAGAGCGTAGACTGAGCCATATCCAATTGGTCTCAAAAAGCAGGAGGAAACGCCATGGTCGATGGTGTTGAGGATGTGGGTTTGGAAACGAAAAACGCCTCTTGCTGGGCGTCGCCAGGTTGCCATAACCGGTGCCGCATTGCTGTAGATGTGCGCGATGGGAGAATTGTTGGCCTTAGAGGACATCCCGCAACCCAAGCCAAGGGCGTCGGACTGACCGGTCAGGGTAGCGGCTGCGGGGACCGGTTGCCGCTCTTTACCTCCTGGCTCTACGACGAGCGCCAACTTCAGTTTCCGCTCAAGCGCGTGGGCGAACGCGGCCAAAACCAGTGGCAGCGCATCACTTGGGATCAGGCGCTAGACGAGATCGCCGACCGTCTCGACCGGCTGAAAAAGTCCTACGGCGCCGAAACTCTGGCCCTCATTGAGGGCACCTACCGTTCGGACCTCTACGCCATGCGCACTCGCTTTCTGAATCTTTTCGGCAATCCCGGCAATATCGGCTGCGCCGGTACGGTTTGCATGTGCAATAAATTCGCCCTGAGAGCGGCCTTGCTGGGCAGCCAGTCGGCCCGCCTGAACACCGATGTGGCCAAGTGCCTCGTCATTGCCGGTTGGAATATGGCCCAATCCCGCGGCGCAGAGTGGCGCGCCATCCGCCGCCGTTTAAAAGAGGAAAGCGATCTCAGGCTCATCGTCATCGATCCCCGCAAAACCGAAGTAGCTGAACACGCCCACGAGTGGCTGCAAATCCGGCCTGGTACTGACACGGCCCTTTACATGGCTTGGATCCATACCATAATCGCCGAAGAGCTTTATGACAAAGCTTTCTCTGCGCACGCCGCAGGTTGCCGCTGAATATCCTTTGATTCTCACCACCGGTGGCATGTTCAGGCCAATGTTTCACTCGGAAAACCGCCATTTCGGCATGGGCTTCAGAGAGAAGTATCCCGACCCGCTCACGGAGATCCATCCGGACACGGCTGGTCCGCTGGGTATAAGCGACGGCGATTGGGTCTACATTGAAACCAGGCGAGGGGTGATCAAACAAAAAGCGCGCGTGACCGATACGATCCACCCGCAAGTCGTCAATGTGCAAAGCCACTGGTGGTTTCCGGAGCAGCCGGCCATGGAGCCAAGCCTACACGGCGTGTACCAATCTAACGCCAATGTGTTGACCTTGACCGACAAAGAAGCCCTTGACCCCATCACCGGCGGTTGGGCTCTTAGAGGCTTACTCTGCCGAGTCTACAAGGTCGAATGATGGCTGTTCGGTTGCGGCATCGCCCTTGTCGTGGAACGGCTTGAAGAGCTTACTAGGATTTCCGTTGCGGTCGCCTAAATCCGAGAAATGTTTGAGCGGAGCGGATTGCGGCAGCCAAAAAACGGGCGTCGAAAGCAGACTCAATCAGGTTACGGCTCGCAGCGCTCCGCATCTTACATTTTGAGACGCCGTCTCTCGACAAAGCGCATACTTGTATTGGGCCGTCTCCCCTTGGGCCGTACCCCTGAACAGTGACCTTCCCTAAGGACTCTTTCTCGCCGCCCCGGCCGTTCGACTTCGAAAACGTAAGGGAATTTGATGAGTCTGCGTGACGCATGAGCAGACCCGCACGTGCACGTTATGGCGTGAAAGCAGCAAGTGATGCGGCGGGGTGCGCCCCGCGCATCTCCGCGCCAGGAACGCAATCTTTTCGAAGACACACGAAAGGCAGGTTCGACTGTGAGGGACTTATGAGGGCTCGCTATCCAGGCATCCGCGTTACCGCCAACGGGAATCAACTCGTCAGCTACCACACCGAGTCGCGCATCGCAGACGCCGGCGTGTTTTATCCCATCACGCCTTCGACCGAGGGCGGCGAACTCTTCCAGCAGGCCTATGCCGAAGGCCACCTGAATGTCTTCGGCAACAACACGATTGCTATTGAGACGGAAGGCGAGCACGCGGCCCAGGGCGGAGCCATTGCGCATTCGGTGTGCGGCAAGCGCGTGGTGAACTTCACCTCCGGCCAGGGAGTGGTTTACGGCGTAGAGCAGTATTACCACGCGCCGGGCAAGGGATCGACGATGGTGCTGGAAGTGGGCGCGCGCGCGCTCACCAAGCACGCCCTCAATGTGCACTGCGGCCACGACGATATTTATGGTGCGCTCGACACGGGCTGGATCATGCTCTTCGGCAAAGACGCGCAGCAGGCCGCCGACCAGGCGCTGATTCTGCGCCGCGTCACCGAGCTCTCGCTCACGCCCGGCATGAACATCATGGACGGCTTCCTGACCACGCACCTTGAGCGCACCTTCTACAAGCATGAATCGGAGCTGATCCGCGAGTACCTGGGCGCGCCGGACGACATCATCGATTGCCCCACCGAAGCGCAGCGCGTTCTGTTTGGGCCCACGCGCCGCCGCGTGCCCAAGATGATGGACCTGACCAATCCCGTGCTGCTAGGTCCGGTGCAGAACCAGGAACACTACATGCAGGGCGTAGTGGCGCGGCGCAACAACTTTGCCGAGCCGATTCTCGGATTCCTTGGAAGAGGCATACGATAAGTTTGCCGAGCTGACCGGCCGGCGCTACGGCCTTATCAGCGAATACAAAACCGGCGACGCAGACACGGTATTTGTTTCGCTCGGGTCGGCTGCGGAAAACATCGAAGCCGCGGTCGATTATCTGCGCGCGACGCGTAGCGCTAGTGTGGGCTCGATCCATGTCAATGTGATCCGTCCGTTCCCCGAGGCCGCCATCGTCAACGCGCTCAAGGGCAAGAAGAACGTCATCATCTCTGGAGCGGACCGACGAGGCGCTTTCCGGCGACAATCCGCTGGGCCGCGACATTCGCACCGCATTTTCGAAAGCCGCCCAGGGCGTCAGTGGCCTGCCTGCCGTCACGCTCGCCGAAGTGCCGCGCTTTTTCGGCGGCAGCTACGGCCTGGGCTCGCGCGACTTCCGCCCCGAGCACATCATTGGCGCCTTTGAGTACGCCACGGCCGGCCGCGCGCGCAAGGACGGCAAGACCGCCGCGGATGGCGCCAACTTCATCGTCCTGGGCATCGACCATCCCTACAGCGTCATCGCCGACGAGACGCCTTCGCTGCTGCCCGAGGGCGCGGTCGCCGTGCGCTTCCACTCCATCGGCGGCTGGGGCGCCATCACCACCGGCAAAAATCTCGGCGCCATTCTCGGCGACCTGAACGATCTGCTCTTCGAGCGCGACGGATTGAACGACGAACTGGGCAATCCCAAGGAAGTCATCCACGTCAGCGCCAATCCCAAGTACGGTTCGGAGAAGAAAGGCGCGCCGACCAGCTACTTTATGGTCGCGGCCAAGGAGCGCATTCGCGTCAACTGCGATCTGCGCCACGTGACCGTGGTTCTCTGCTGCGACCCCAAGGCCTTCACGCACACCAATCCGCTCGACGGCATGCAGGAAGGCGGCAGCCTGGTCTGGGAGTCGGACGGCGAAGGCGAGCGCGCGTGGCAGGATCTGCCGCTTTGGGCGCGCAAGCAGATCATCGAGAAAAAGATTCGCGTGTTCACGCTGCCCGGCTTCGACATCGCGCGCAAGGCCACCGACCGCGCCGATCTGCAACTGCGCATGCAGGGCAACGCATTTCTGGGCGCGTTCTTCGCCGTCAGCCCCATGCTGCAGGAGTTCGGCATCACGCAGGAGCAGTTCCGCGAGGTCGTTCACAAGCAGTACGTGAAGAAATTCGGCAAGCTGGGCGACGCCGTGGTGCAGTCGAACATGGAAGTCATGATGCAAGGCTTCGAGCGCGTGAAGGAGATCGCGATCGGCGAGCTCGCGGCGGCCGACCACTCCAGCCTGCGCGGCCAGGCGCTGCTGCCGATCCTCGAAGCAGGTTCCCGCGCTGGCCGAAGTGGGCGCCTGCGCATCGGGCTGCCGCTCCACACCGGCGCCTGCCGGGCAAGGCCCGCGCACGCCGATCTCCACCATCACTGCTTTCGATGCGGAGTTCCGCTCGCACTTCGGCTACAACCAGCCGGCCACGCCGCTCTCCGCCATGGGCGTGATTGCCGCGGCCACGGGCGACACGGCTTCGAAATATGTCGCGCGCCGCGAGACGCCGCTCTACATCCCCGAAAACTGCACGCAGTGCATGGAGTGCATCTCGCGTTTGCCCGGATACGGCGCTGCCCAACTGCTCGCAGGACCTGGGCACGATCCTCTCGACGGCGGTTACGCGCTACGTTGCCGATCCCGCCGAGCGCAGAAAGATGCTCGACAAGCTGCCGGAGATCGAAAAGCTCACGCGCCAGCGCATGCTCGCGGAGATCAAGACAGGGAACTCCGCTGCCGACGATCATCCGCGAGGTCACGGAGTCACCGAGATTTCGGGCGTCGCAGGCTTCTCCGCGCAGGCCAAGGCGCAGTTCTTCGCCATCATCGACAAGGTGCCGATGGCCTACCAGAAGACCAACGCCATCTTCTCGTCGCCGGAGCGCAAGACGCCCGGTTCGGGCGGCATCTTCTCCATTTTCGTGTCAGCGACCTGTGCAAAGGCTGCGCGGCCTGCGTCACGGCCTGCGGCGACCACCAGGCGCTTGAAGATGGTGCAGGAGACCGAAGAGGTGAATGCCGAGCACGAAACCGGCACGCACTTCCTCGATCTGCTGCCCGACACTTCGCAGAAGTACCTGGGCCTGTATAACGGCGCCAATCCGGCGGACTCGAAAGACCGCCACGCTGCGCAACATGCTCATGGTGCGCACCAACTACGACGCGCTTGTTGCCGGCGACGGCGCCTGCGCGGGCTGCGGCGAAAAAAGCGTGCTGCGCTCCATTGCCGCGGTCACCGAGGCGTACATGCGCCCGGTCTACCACGCCAAGAGCGACCGCTTTATTGCCAAAGCCGGCGAGCCTGGAGAAAAACGGCGCGGCAGCGCCTGGCCGCGCTCAAGGAGAGCAACCCGGCCGAGTACGCGCGGCTGCGGCAGGCCATCGCGCACCTCGTGATGGGCCTGGGCGGCGAAGAAGATGCCGACACCAAGGCGCGCATCGCGGCGTACGAGGCCGAGCACGGCGCAATCACCGACGCGCAGCTTGTCGAAGCCATTGCCGCGGTGCTGCTCACCGAGGCCTTCAACCACAAGAACCTGCAGCCCGTCGACGGACGCCTGGCCAACGGCATGAGCGTGATGGCCATGGCCGCGCACACCGGCTGCAACACGGTCTACGGTTCCACCGCGCCCAACAATCCGCATCCGTATCCGTGGATGAACTCGCTCTTCCAGGACGGCGTCACCGTGGGCTGGCTCATGGGCGAGAGCTTCATCGTCGATCACGCGCGCCGCTCCGTCATTCCCGAGCGCCTGGCCGACATTCTGCTCACGCGCGAATCGAACGCGATCAGCGAAGAAGAGTACTACCACTTCACGCACTTTACCGATGCGCTGATGACCGACCAGGAGATCGTCGAGCTGCCCAAGGTCTGGGTGGTCGGCGGCGACGGCGGCATCGGCGACATCGGCTACCAGAACACGTCGAAGGTGATGCTGCAGAACCGGCCCAACGTCAAGGTGCTCATGCTCGACACGCAGGTCTACTCGAACACCGGCGGCCAGAACTCCGACTCGACGCCCATGCTCGGCGGCAACGACATGAACGTCTTCGGCTCCGCCACGCAGGGCAAGAACACCGAGAAGAAGACGGTGGCCGAGACCTTCCTCGCCGGCCACGGCTCGCCGTTCGTCGCGCAGGTCTCCATGGCCAACGCGCCCAAGCTCTACCGCGCCATTCTCGACGGCCTCGAGTATCGCGGCACCATGTTCCTGCAGGCCTTCACCACCTGCCAGCCGGAGCACGGCGTGCCCGACGACATGGCGCTCTTCCAGGCGCAGCGCGTGCGCGACTCGCGCGGCGCGCCGGAGTTCGTCTTCAACCCGCGCCTCGGCGAAACGCTATCAGGAGGCGCTCGACATCAAGGGCAACCCGTCGATCGATCTCGATTGGTACGAAACCAAAGTACAAAGCCACCGGCGAACCCCGCCGCTACACCGTTGCCCACTGGTGCACCACCGAAGCGCGCTTCCGCAATCACCTGAAGAAGATCAAGCCCGAGCAGGCAGCCAAGATGATTCCGCTCGACAACATGCTGGTCCGCATCACGCAGCAGGATGTTGTCTACCGCTACTACCTCAACCCCGAGCACCGCAGCTTCATTCCCGACTTCGGCGTGTACATCACGGTCGAGAACGACGGCAAGACGACCTACTACGCGCTCTCGCGGCAACTGGTCATGTTCTGCGTGGAGCGGCGCAAGGCGTGGCGCATGCTGCAATCGAAGGCCGGCATCGTCAACCGCGAGTACCAGGCGCAGAAGGCAATCCTTGCCGAACTCGAAGCAGGCAAGATCTCGAAGGACGAGTTCTTCGCGCACGCGCACGAAATGATGGCCGAGCGGCTGGGCAAACCGGTGCTGGCGAAAGCGTAGAGGCCGTCTCGGTACGTCCGGGCTTTAGCCTGGACACCCCACATGACCTGTCATCCTGAGCGAGCGCAGCGAGTCGAAGGACCTGTGGTTGCTTTTCCACGCTTTGAAAGGGCACGGCTTCAGCCGTGCCGAACGGCCACAACAATCCTCCTGAAATTCCAAGCGGGGGCCGCAGGGTCCGCATTTCTCCTTGACCGTCCAACGGGGAACTGCTAACCTCACTTGAATTTCGGAAGAGCCGAGCGATCCACATGAATTCCAATTTTGGAAGAGTGCTTGCTTTACTGGCAGCCGCCATTAGTTCTTCGCTTCTCACCAACGGGCAGCAGCCCAGCTACCCTTCGAGTGACAACATTCGCGCCGGCGGGATTTCGTTTGTGTTTCCGTCTCCGGGGAAGGGCCTGGTGGAACCGGGCGCAGATTACCGCGTGCTTCTTGAACCTCTGGCGCCAGCCGAAAACCGTCTCGTGGCTGCATTCGTTCAGCCGGAGGTCGCCGAAGTTTTTCGAACCGGAACCTACCCGGCCCTGCACGAGTATGCGCTGATCGAGGTGGGCCGGCGCGTGGAATTTGCCGACATCACACCGGAAATATTCAATCAGATGCAAGAGGCAATGGGCAAACAATTAATGGGAAACATTGCCGGAACCATGCAGGACGAGCAAGAAGAAGTAAATCGGAGATTGAAGGCTTTAGGAAGCGCCGACACGGTAACTCTGCAGAACCCCGTCCCGCTTGGGCAACTTTTTTCCAGTGAAGATGCAGTTGGCTTTGGAATGGTCATACCGGTCGCGGTAGACCAAAAGACTATGAAAAAACTGGCAACCGCAATCAACCTTATTCGAAGTCCGTCATTGTGTGTTTTTCGCCTATCTCTACGCTGAGTACAAGGACGAGAGTACAGTTATCTGGCTGCGAGCCACGTCGGCGCAGTGGACGAGCGCGATTCTCAAGGCAAATCCATAATAGCGTGTCCTGCCAGGTGGTCCATCCTTGCGCGGCCCTTTTGCGCCTGGCGGGACCCTGCGAATCTCAATCGAGCTCGCCGGGGCCCGGTCCCCCGCCTCTGCGTCTGTGCACCTTTGACCATGTATGCGAAATCTGGATATTTGATTTCTTAAACAGACGTGCAAGCCAGAAAACTGATCTTCGTCGGCGTCTCACGACCGGGTTTTGTGCGGGATTTCCGGGGTGGTTCAGCGCCACGTGGGGGTTGCGACGCATCAGGCGCTGATTGGGCAACAGGCACCCGGATGCGAAACCCCTGAAAGGTTTTTCTGGCGGCATTCTGGAGGTTGTCTCCGATCATTCTGGGGACACCGTTTTCGCACCGTTTACACCGTCAGGCTTCAGAAGGCGGTGTATGTGCTGCACGCTTTTCAGAAGAAAGCAAAGCATGGAATTGCGACGCCGAAGAGTGAAATCGATCTGGCGAAGCAGCGATTGCGCCGCGCCATCGAGATCGATCGGCAAGAGGAGGTATAGAAATGCCGAAGCGCAAACGCGACTACGTGGTCAGCAGCGGAAACGTCTTTGCCGATCTTGGCGTGCCCAACCCCGAAGAGGCGCTGGCCAAGGCCGAACTGGCGAGCAAAATCGCCGCGCTCCTTCGGGAGGAAGGCTAACCCAGGCCAAAGCGGCCAAATTGTTGGGGATCGATCAGCCGAAGGTGTCCAATTTGCTACGCGGAAACCTTGCGGGGTTCTCATTGGAGCGCTTGATGCGTTTCCTTCTCCTCCTCGGCCAGGACATTCGGATCGCGGCTCGAGGCTGCTCCACGAGGCAGATCGCAAGCCCGCGTGCTCGTGGCATAGTACCCTGCTAGCCGGAAGTTGACAGAGAGAATGATCGTGCAAAGAATGATGTACAACCCGCCACCACCCCGGCGAATTGATTCGCGGATTTCGAAGGATCAGATTGAATTCGCCGATCAGGGAATCCGGGTTTGCAGAATGACGTGGCTGCCGACCTGATGAATTCTCGCGAATTGCCAACGCTTGCAGAGGTGCTTGATCCAGGTCTTCGCCGCTCAGGATCGCGCCGGCAGTTTCATGCCACGGCCAGCACTTCGTCGCGCGCAGACGCTAGTTATCCGTGCACAGCACGTCGTAGTTGTAATTGATCATCGCCCGTTTCACCGGCGCGGGCGTCTTCGGCAGCGGCACCGTCTGGTCGATTGTGGAATTGCCGGTGATCGTGGCCGAAACATAGCGAACAACCCTGCCGTCGGCCAACTCAAGATAAACCGGCACCGATCATTCTGAACTCTGGCTTCACGCCCGATTGAGTCAGCTTCACGTGCAGCGTCGCCGTGTCGCCATTCTGACCTATCTGGCTTTCAAAATGATAAGCAGGCAGTTGTGTTCCGTAGACGTACTCATCGAAGAACCAATCCATCTTGTGATTCCTCATGATGTCCATTCCGCGGACTCATATGCTTTTCCACCATCGCCTTGAAGTCTTCGGTGTCGCGGCCCTTGAATTTGTACGTCGCGACAAAGTCGTGCATCGTGTCTTTGAACCGCTGATCACCGTCCCTCGGATTCCACATCATGGCGCGGATCATGTGGAGGATATATGCGCCTTTGGGTAGATAAGTTCCCTTGGGATATCCCGTCCAGTTTTGTCGGAGCTCAGCCGGAACCCATCGTCACCGGGCCAACATCGATGGGGCGAAATCCTTCGGCGTTCTTTTCCGTAAGGAGCCTATGCTGATCACTCCAGAACGCCCTGAATTTTCCCCCTTCGGTTCCGTGACTTGCAGAAAGATCGAAGCCGAAGCATCGGCAAATCCCTCGCTCATCCACTGGTCGCGATAACTGGAAAAACCCACGTCTGGCCCCACCATTGGTGCGCCACTTCGTGCGGAGTCACCATCTTCCAGTACATGTCTTCGGGCCGCGTGCAGAGAATTGCGAACTGCTGCGTCTGGTCGAGGAATCCGCAGATGGGGAGATAAACAAGCATCGGACAGCTCTCGCCTTAGCCGCAAGCGATCTGCTGGGTCAGCGCGATCTTTGAGAACGGCAGCGCGCCGAAGTAGTCGGTATAAATTTGCGCGGCCTGTTCCCTGGCTCAACTCCACCGGCAGCATGGCGGCCGTATTGATTGCCCCAGTGGGCCCCGCGTCATCGACAAATGTCCCTCGCCTGCGGCAGGTTGTTTATCGTGCTGGCCGGCTTCATCGCATCCGGCACTTGTCTGTTCGCATAGGCGTCAATGGTGAGGCTTTCGCCCGGCTTGCCCGGGAATTACCCTCCTTCATCGTGAACTCGCCGATGCTGAAGCCCACGGTTCCTAGCGGCATCTCGGTCTTCCACTCGGTTGTCGTGATCTTGCCGTCGGTACTATCCTTTATTTGGTTCCCGTGGCGATCAGCTGCACTCCTTTGGGTACATGAAACATCATTTGTAAAACGGATAGTGTCGCCCCAGCCCTGCGATGATTGGGGTACCAGTTTTCGCGTGCATCTATCACCGGATAGTAGTTGAGCCTGCCTTCGTTGTTCACCACTTCGTTGCCGCCATAGCTGATGGAACACCGCCGTCTCGCCTTTGTTCAACGGCTGGGCCACCACGCCAGCAAAGTCTGCGTCCTCGTCCTTCTTCTCCTGCACCTAGTTGAGCGGACTGCCGTTGTCCGTTTCCACGTCGCTCACCCGAAGCGTTGGATACAGCTCGATCGGCACCACTGCGGGCCATCCTGCAGGGCGGTGGACTGTTCATGTTGGAGCCCGTTAGAAGTCCGCTTTTCTCAATTGTCATGTCGAGTTGCTCGTTTTGAGGCTCGCGGTTTTGTTCTGTGGTGCAGTGCTCGATTCAGCGGCACTTGTGCGAATGCAGTTAGCTACGCAGGCCCCCAGTCGTTTAGGTGATCGGCGAGACTTCTTCCGGCGCAGCTCCCATCGCGCCATGAGGATCCAGCTGAAGATACATATGCCCATACTTTTTGCCGCGAATCGCCGCCAAGAGAGTGGCCCTCCGGCGGACTGGCTCAACACATCTTCCAGCAGTCGCAGGTCGATATTCTCTCTCAGCTTTCTGCGCTGATGGTGCGCAGTTCCTGCGTTACCTTGCGTAGGCCGAACGCGGCCCTGCGCCTGCCGACGCCTTGTGCAGTTCCGCGGCCGTATCATCGGTGAATCGCAGCACCGCCTGATCGAAGTCTTCGTCAAACTCTTCTGATGGGTGATGATCTTCAGGTTGTGGCGCTCCTCTGCGGTGGGCGGCGTCAGGTGGAAATGCCCTTCGCCCTTGAACACGGCGCCAGTTAACTTACCGTTGACCTCCCCGTAAAACTCGATGCTTCCGCTGTAAAAGTAAAGGTGGCGGCATCCCGCTTCTTCAGTTCAAGGTTGTTGACGGCGATGGCATCGCCGCCGGGCAAAAGGGTCCGCAACTGCTGATACTGTTGCGTCGGAGTTGCCGGGCCTGCGCTGTTAGAAAGCCAAGGCAAATAGAAAAAAGAAGGAGTGGAAAAATTGCACGAGGGCGCATCGGCATGGGAGAGCCCCAAAATCAGGATCTTTTTGTTCCACCCACTAAGCCCAGAATGTCCTTCGCGCGGTGATGAGTCGGCAGATTGGGCACTACGGATTGTATGCTTCGTGGGATGTGCGCCGTGGTCTAATCTCGTCAAGTCCATCTGCCCCTATCGCATTCAGCCCCATACCACTTCCATTTGCAGATCATTTCCGCCTCCTGGCGCACAATGGAATCAATGAACACCCCAAGGCGCACTGTGCAAATCTCCGCGAAAAATCGACTGATTGTCCATCACTTTCTTAACCCAATGGCAAGTATTTCGCACCAAATCAGCCCTAAACCAGAGCAGAAAACCACGAAAACCATCGCCTCTTTGGCGCCCGATCACACTTCACGCCGCACCTGCCGCCTCCGCGCCACGTGTCTAACCTATCTCTTTTCAACCACCTGCCTATTTCCTATTCCCTGCTCCCTTCTTTCCTGTCCTCCGACCCCCACCCCCCTATGCGACCCCGAAAACCGGGTTGTGAAACTGTGAGCCAGCGGAACCGCTTCTGGGTCAGCCACTTAGCCCCGAAAAACGCAGCAGTCCACAGAAACAGCGATCCTGTGGAACTGCTCGAACCCATTATCTTTCAATAGTTTCCTACAATCCCTCCTACAGGAGCGCAGCCAATTCGATTCTGTGATTCTGTGGCCCTGGGCGTTGTGTCTACTGTAAGTACAAATCCACGTACTCGTTCACCGGCATCGCTTCCAGCCGCTCCCGGTCGAGCGAGGCCTCGAGAATGCGTTGCTGCTGCGCCTCGGTGAAGCGGCGGCGCAGGTTGGTCTTGAATTTCTCGACCAGCAGCGGCAGTCCCTCTTCGCGGCGGCGGCGATGGCCGATGGGATACTCGACGGTTTCTTCCAGCACCGTGCCGTCGTTCGAGTTCCACGCGCAGCGCATTGGCGATCGAGCGCTTTTCGGGATCGTGATAATCGGCGGTGAAGTGCGGCTCTTCGACGCACTCGATCTTGGCGCGCAGCGCGTCGATGCGCGGATCGGCTGCGACTGCGTCCTCGTAATCGGCCGCGGTCAGCCGGCCGAAGAGCAGCGGAATCGCAACCATGTATTGCACGCAATGGTCGCGGTCGGCGGGGTTCGCGAGCGGGCCTTTCTTGTCGATGATGCGCAGGCAGGCCTCGTGCGTGCGGATGGTGATGCTGCTGAATGTCCTCGGCCGATTTGCCCATCGCTGGTCCAGCCGCGCGCGCAGCGTCATCGCCGCTTCGACGGCGGTCTGCGCGTGAAACTCGGCCGGATAGCTGATCTTGAACAGCACGTTCTCCATCACGTACGAGCCGTAGGGCCGCTGGAACTTGAACTCCTGGCCGCGGAACGAAACGTCGTAAAAGCCCCAGGTCTTCGCGGTCAGCGCCGAGGGATAGCCCATCTCGCCGGCGCGCGCCATCAGCGCCAGGCGCACGGCGCGGCTGGTGGCGTCGCCCGCGGCCCAGCTTTTGCGCGAGCCGGTGTTGGGCGCGTGGCGATAGGTGCGCAGGCTCTGCCCATCGACCCACGCCAGCGAGAGCGCGTTGATGGTCTGCTCGCGCGTGAGGCCGAGCAACTGGCTAACGACCGCGGTCGACGCCACCTTCACCAGCACCACGTGATCGAGGCCGACCTTGTTGAACGAGTTTTCGAGCGCGATGCAGCCCTGAATCTCGTGCGCCTTGATCATGGCCGTCAGCACGTCGCGCATCGTCAACGGCGGCTTGCCCTCGGCGACGGCTGTGCGCGAGAGCCAGTCGGCCGTGGCCAGAATGCCGCCCAGATTGTCGGAAGGATGGCCCCACTCCGCCGCCAGCCAGGTGTCGTTGAAGTCGAGCCAGCGAATCATGGCGCCGATATTGAACGCGGCCTGCACGGGATCGAGCTGATAGCTGGTGCCCGGCACGCGCGCGCCGTTGGGAACGACCGTGCCCGGCACGATGGGGCCGAGCAGCTTGGTGCAGGCCGGATATTCGAGCGCCTCAAGCCCGCAGCCCAGCGTGTCGATGAGGCAATAGCGCGCGGTGGTGTAGGCCAGATCGCTCTCGATCTTGTAATTCAGCGCGTAGTCGGCGATGTCGGTGAGGACTTTGTCCGGCGCGGGGCGTTCATTGCTGATGTGCGAAGACAACGGACTCCTTAATCTCGGCCGGTAGCTTGCAGCGGTAATGTAGCTTCGTGGCTACTGGCTACAGGCCTCGCTACTCCCGCTCTCAATCGGCACGAACTTCAGATTCTCCGGCCCAGTATAGATTGCCGACGGCCGGATGATCTTGCCGTCCTGGCGCTGCTCGATCACGTGCGCGCACCAGCCGGCCGTTCGCGCCATCACAAACAGCGGCGTAAACAGGTCGACGGGAATGCCCATCTGGTGATAGGCCACGGCCGAATACCAGTCGAGATTGGGAAACATGCGCTTGGCGTCGTGCATCGTGCTCTCGATGCGCTCGGCGATGGAGAAGAGGCGCTGGCCATCGGCGTCCACGGCCAGCTGCGCGCGCCAGCTCCTTGATGATGTCGCTGCGCGGATCGCTGATGGTGTAGACCGGGATGGCCGAAGCCGATGATGACTTCGCGCTCGGCGACGCGGCGGCGAATGTCGGCCTCGGCCTCGTCGGCGATGCTGTAGCGCTGCTGAATTTCGAGCGCCACTTCGTTGGCGCCGCCGTGCTTGGGTCCCTTGAGCGCGCCGATGGCGCCGGCAATGCACGAGTAAAGATCGGAGCCGGTGCCGGCGATCACGCGCGCGGTGAATGTGGACGCGTTGAACTCGTGCTCCGCGTAGAGAATCAGCGAAACCTGCATGGCGTGGGTCCACTCCGCGCTGGGCGGCTTGCCGTGCAGCAGGTGCAGAAAATGCGCGGCGATGCGAGTTCGCCGTCCGGCTCGACCTCGATGCGCCTGCCGTTGCGCGCGAAGTGGTGCCAGTAGAGAAGCATCGACGGCAGCGACGCCAGCAGCGCGTCGGCAATGGCGCGCGCGCCCGCGTCGTTGTGGTCGTCGGCTTCAGGCCGCACGCAGCCCAGCACCGAGACGCCGGTGCGCAGCACGTCCATGGGATGCGCGTGCGCGGGCAGCAGCTCCAGCGCCTGCTTCAACGCTGCGGGCAGAGCTGCGCAGACCGCAGAGGCGCGTCTTGTACGCTGCCAGTTCCGCCGCGTTGGGCAGTTTGCCGTGCACCAGCAGGTACGCCACTTCGTCAAACTCGCAGTGCGCGGCCAGGTCGGCGATGTCGTAGCCGCGATAGTGCAGATCGTTGCCGCTTTGGCCCACGGTGCAGATCGCGGTGTTGCCGGCCGCGGTGCCCGACAGCGCGACAGACTTCTTGGGTTTGAAGGCCGCTGCCGCGTGGCTTGCTCTCTTGAACGCTCATTGTTCGACCCCCGGGAAATTCAAGCTAACGAATCAAAGCAGGGAATGTCTACTCTGTCTTCTTGCTCTTCGCGAACAACTCATCCAGCTTCTGCTCGTAGGCGTGGTAGTCGAGATACCGGTAAAGATCGTCGCGCGTCTGCATCAGCGGCAGCACGCTCTTCTGCGTGCCCTCGGCGCGAATGGTCTCATACACCTTGAGCGCCGCCGCATTCATGGCGCGATAAGCCGCGCAGCAATAGAGGATGATGTCGACGCCCGCCGCGGCCAGCTCCTCGCGCGTGAACAGCGGCGTCTTGCCGAACTCGGTAATGTTGGCCAGAATCGGCACGCCCACGGCTTTGCGAAACGCGGTGTACATCGGGAGCTCCGTCACCGCCTCGGCAAAGATCATGTCGGCGCCGGCGGCCACGTAGGCCTGCGCTCGCTCGATGGCTCGCGCCAGACCCTCGCTGGCCAGCGCATCGGTGCGCGCCATGATGACGAACTGCGCGTCGGTGCGCGCATCCACAGCGGCCTTGATGCGGTCGACCATCTCTTCGGTCGGCACCAGTTCCTTGCCGGGCCGGTGGCCGCAGCGCTTGGCGCTCACCTGGTCCTCGATGTGCACGGCAGCCGCGCCGGCCTTGATCATCTGGCGGATGGTGCGCGCGATGTTGAATGCGCCGCCCCAGCCGGTGTCGATGTCGACCAGCAGCGGCAGCGACGTAGGCATCGGTGATGCGCCGGACATCGGTCAGCACATCTTCCATGGTGCTGATGCCGAGGTCGGGAATGCCCAGCGAATTGGCGGCCACGCCGCCGCCGGAGAGATAAAGGGCGCGGAAACCCGTGGCCTCGGCCAGGCGCGCTGCGTAGGCGTTGATGGCGCCCGCCACCTGCAGCGGCTTTTCTGCCGCGAGCGCCGCGCGAAAACGCGCTCCCGCCGTACCGTTCACGCGACCGTGCGTCATGGGTCTTCCTCTGGCGCATCATAACAGGGATTTCACGCGGTTTTCTGAGGCTATTTCCGCAATGGGGCCGCGCGGTGCGACAATCATCCGGTCGGGGCCTTCGCAACCAGAACACGGCCCTGCCCGGAGGAGAAGCATCGCCATGAAATGCCTTTCTATCTGTACGGGCCTTTTACTCGCCGCAACCACTCTGCTTGCCCAGTCGGGACCACCACCGGCATGCACCAGGGACCGCCTCCGGCCACCGAAGAGCCCGCCGGCTACCGAATCGGCGACCATCGGCGGCAAAACCATCACTATCACCTATAGCTCGCCCAGAGTGAACGGGCGCGAAGGCAAGATCTTTACCAAAGACGGCCTCATCAGCCACGATCCGCATTATCCAGTGTGGCGCGCGGGAGCCAACGGAGCCACTACGCTGAAAACCGACGCCGACCTGATCATCGGCGACCTTCATGTTCCCGCCGGGACCTATTCGTTGTTCGTCGACATCTCCGATCCCGCGCAATGGGTTCTCATCGTGAGCAAGGCAACCGGCGAGTGGGGCCTTGGCTACGACGCCACGCAGGACCTGGGCCGGGTGAAGATGACGATGGCCAGGCCCCCGGCGCTGGTGGAGGATTTGAAGTACACGCTCACCGACGATGGCGGGGGCAAGGGCACGCTGACGCTGGCATGGGAGAACATGAGCGCTTCGGTTCCCATCCAGGTTCATTAGAACCGCGACTTACGCGGTTCTCCAATTCACCTGAAGTCTCAAGTGGCGTGCAATGTGGCTCGCCGCGGCGAGCCACTCAAGGGTTTTGGGCTTTGCTCCACACCGATTGGAGAACCGCTATAGAACGGCTCTCGTGACCTTCGGCATACGGCGAGGGCGGCAGCTTTGCGGAGTTTTCGCCGCCCTCACGGTACAATAGATAACGTGGATTGTATTTTGCCGAAGGGATGATTGCCTTGCCGTTGTATGCGTATCGCTGCACTCAGTGCGGCCATCTATTTGAGAAAATTCAAAGTTTCAGCGCCAAGCCGGAGAAGGCTTGCCCCAAGTGCGGCGGCGTGCTGGAGCGCCCGCTGACCGCGCCCGGCCTCAACTTCAAAGGCTCCGGGTGGTATGTGAACGACTACGCAGCGAAGAGTAGCGGGTCCACTGCCGAAGGTGCACCAGCCGCAACGAAATCGGAGACGAAACCTGGGCCGGAAACCCCTTCCGGCGGAAGCAGCGGTGCGGCCTCCTCTGCTGCTGCAACTCCTGCTGCAACCAACTGACCGCCAGCCGCGCCGTCATTCGATTGTGGAGACCTGAACTCCAGTACTCCTGCTCGGGATCCACCGCAAGCGGCTTCGCCACAACCAGCCAGCGCGGCGTCTTTTTATAATCGAGTCATGCCTGGTCACATCGGTATCGTTGCGTGCTCCTCCGAGGGCGCGGCTCTCTGCTACCGGACCATCTGCGCCGAAGGCGCTGAGATTCTTGGCTCCCACGCTCACCCCGAGATCACGATCCACACGCCTTCGTTCGCAGGCTACATGGACTTGATCGAGCGCGGCGACTGGCAGGGCGTGGGCGAGATGATGCTCGCCTCGGCGAACAAGTTGGCGCAGGCCGGAGCCGATTTCCTCATCTGTCCTGACAACACCATTCACCAGGCATTGCCCTATGTGGCCCCGCGTTCGCCTCGGCCCTTTCTGCACATCGCCGAAGCTGTGGCCGCGTCGGCCGTTGAGCGCGGATTCCGGCGGCTCGCGCTGACGGGAACGCGCTGGTTGGTCGTAAGCAATGTCTATCCCGAAAAACTTCGAGCCCACGGGCTCGAATTCATGCGCCCCAATTCCGGAGAGCGCGAAGAGATCAACCGCATCATTATGGACGAGCTCACCTACGGTATTTTCAAGCCCGAAGCTGTCGCCGCGTTTCAGCGAATCATCGGGCGGATGCAGTCGGAGGGATGCGACGCCGTGGTTCTCGGCTGCACCGAAATTCCGCTGCTGATGAACGACGCAAATTCTCCGCTGCCGGTGCTCGATTCCACGCGATTGCTGGCGCGTGCAGCGCTGCGCCGGGCCACGCAGGGCGAAACCGCACCCGTGAAAACTTGCTAACAGCAACGCGGCCTCGCCCTGGAACGCTACCATAGTTCTTGATAGATGCCGCTTGCCAACTCCAATCTGTTGCCGCCGATTCCATCGCCGCCCAATCCGTCGCATTTTGCGCACGCCGATCTGGCTGCTCTGGAGTGGCAGCCGCTGCTGGCGCTGGTCTCAGGCTTCGCCGCATCGCCCGTGGGGCGGAATGCCATTCTCGAGTTGCAGCCCTCCATAGATGAGGAGTGGATAGGCCGCCAGCACCAGCTCACCAGCGAAGTGCGGCTGCTGATTCAAGAGCAGATCTCCATCGCGCTCGGCGGCTTGTTCGACCCCACGCAACTGGCCGCTAAAGCGCAAATTGCAGGCGCGGCTCTCGAAGCTCCGGAGTTGCAGGCAGTGGCGCGGCTGGCCAACGACGTGGCTTCGTGGCAGGCGCTGCTGCGTGAGCCGCCGATGCGGCTCGTGGGCAAGCTGCCGGGGCTTTCCGCGCTTTCATCGGAGCTGACCACAAGTCTGCGGCCGCTCGCCGCATCGATTGAACGCACCATTCAGCCCGACGGCTCACTGGCCGACGACGCCTCGCCCGAGCTGAACCGCATCCGCCGCGAGCAGGAGCGGCAGCAACGAATCATCGAGGTAAGCCTGCGCGCCGCGCTGCGCAAGCTCTCCAGCGAAGGCTCGACGCAGGACGACGTCATAACCATTCGTGGCGAGCGGTTCGTGATCCCCGTGCGCGCTGAGCTCAAGCGGCGCGTTACGGGCGTAATCCACGGGACGAGTTCTTCCGGCCAGACGGTCTACGTGGAGCCGCTTGAAACCATCGAGCAGAACAACGAACTGGTGCGGCTCATCGAGGAAGAGCAGGAAGAGATTCACCGCATATTTGTCGCGCTTACCCGCCAGGTTGCCGGCTACGCGCACGGTCTCGTCGAAGGCGCGCGCGTGCTCGCGCTGGTCGACAGCTTGCTGGCGCGGGCGCGCTTTGCGCGCGACTACAACTGCATTGAGCCGACTCTTGGACGAGATCTGTTGCTGGTTGAGAGCGCGCGCCATCCGCTGCTGGAGAAGCGAATGCGGGCAACCGGCGGGAAAATTGTCCCGCTGGTTCTGGAACTGACGGCCGACGAGCGCCAGCTCATCATCAGCGGCCCCAACACCGGGGGCAAAACCGTAGCGCTCAAGACCACGGCGCTGCTGGCGATGATGGCGCAGGCGGGAATTCCGGTGCCCGCGTCGCAGGCCAGCTTTCCCGTCTTCACGGCGTTCCTGGCCGATATTGGCGACGCGCAGTCGATCGAGGCAGCGCTTTCGACCTTTTCCGCGCACATCACCAACCTCGACCGGCTCTCGCGCCTGGCCGATGCGCGGTCGCTCGTGCTGCTCGACGAGCTGGGCTCCTCGACCGATCCCGAAGAGGGCGCGGCGCTGGCCGTTGCCGTGGCGCACCACTTTCTTGAGGCCGGTGCGTGGACGCTGATCTCCACGCATCACACTTCGCTCAAAGTTTACGCCGCCAACACGCCCGGCGTGCGCAATGCCGCGGCTGGCGTGGATGAGCGAACGCTGGTTCCCAACTATCAATTTCATCTGGGCGTGCCCGGCGCTTCGGCCGGCATTCAAACTGCCGAGCGGCTGGGCCTGAATGCAACCATCATCGCGGCTGCGCGGCAGCGGCTAGGCTCGCAACAGGCCGACATCGCGCGCTTCCTCGACAAACTCCATTCCGAACTCGCAGAACTCGACCAAGACAAGAAAAAAACGCGCGAGCAGCAGTACGCGCTCAATCAAGAGCGTAAGAAACTCGAGCGCGAGGGCGACGCGGAGGTGCGCAACCGCGTGCGTGAGCTGGAAGCGAAGCTGGCATCCCTGATGAAGGAGTTTGAATTTCAAATGCGCGAGAACGTGCGCGCCGTCGAGGACCGCGTGGCGCAGCAAAAGCTCACAAAAGAAGCCGAACGGCGCATTCAGCGGCTGCGGCGCGAGTTCCAGGAGAGCTTCAATCAGACCGTTGTCGCCCACCGCACCGGCGCCGACCAGGGCGACGCGAACGCCCAGCCGCACGTTCTTCGCCACATCGCGCCTGGCGATCAGGTGCGCATCAAGTCGATGAACAAGATCGCCGTGGTGCAGCGGGAGATCGAAAAGGACCTGTTCGAGGTCGCGCTCGGCCCCATCAAAATGCGTGTCAAGCGCGACGACTGCTCCGCAGTTTCAGGTTTTGGAGGGGATGCCGGGCAGGAGAAGGCTGATCCGCTGGCTGCCGCGCGCAAGCAAAAAGGAGTGCATGTTACGGTCACCAGCGCCAACACCGATGAGTTGCGGATGGAGATCAATCTAATTGGTCGCACGGTCGATGAGGCCACCGGCGAGCTCGAAAAATACCTCGACCGCGCGTTTCTGGCCGGTTTAGAGCGCGTGCGCGTGATCCACGGCCACGGGGCAGGGATTTTGCGGCGCGGCGTGCGCGAGTTCCTCAAGGATCACCCGCATGTCGCCGGAATCGAAGAGGCTCCGCAAAACGAAGGCGGCCAGGGAGCGACACTGGTGGAGCTGCGGCAGTAGTTGATAAATAGCTACAATGTAGCTACACTCACTATGTCCTCTGTGAAAGCTGGGCAATGAACGACGACCTGTTCGATTGGGACGATGCAAATATTCTGCATATCGCGGAACACGGCGTGGCACCGGAGGAGGCCGAGGAGGTCATTCTGGGTGACCCTCTTGATGGCGGATTCGAGACCGTGGATGGGGAAGAACGTTGGACCTATATCGGCGAAACGGAGGAAGCTCGAATTCTGCGCGTTGTGATTACGATCCGCGGCAAGCGCGCTCGGATTGTCACAGCGTTCGAAGCAGAAAAACATTGGAGGCTGCTTTATATGAAACAGAAGGCGGGATTGCAATGAACGAGGCAAAAACTTTCAAAAGCGATTTGAAGATTCCCAAGTTTGCGACCGAGGCTGAGGAAGCCAGGTGGTGGTTTGAAAATGACGACCTGATTTTCAAGGAGTTTGAGAAGGCCGCAAAGGCGGGCACACTTGGCCGCGGCGGCATACGGCGCTTGTTCGCAGAAAAGGGCATTCCGTTCAAGGAGCCGAAGCCTACGCCCACCACGACCATTCGTCTCGACCCTGACGACATTGCCAAGGCCCGAGTCCAGGCAGCCGCACGCGGCCTCCGCTACCAGACTTACCTCAAAATGATGATTCACGAAGCGCTGCTCAAGGCGGAGTCGGGGCAGAAAGACGCGGCCGTGTAAGGCGACTCGGCGGGTGGCCCCGATCCCGCTGTCCATACCCAACCACGCTGAAGGTGCCACCAGTCCCTCGCATTTGGGGACCGGGGATCTCGCACACGAAAAAACTAACCACTGACCACTGATCACTCCTTCAGCACCTGGTGCACGAATGAAATCGCAATCGAGCCTTCGCCGACAGCCGACGCGACTCGCTTGACATTGCCGCCGCGCACGTCCCCTGCGGCAAAAATACCCGGCGAGGTTGTTTCGAGCAGATATGGCCGCCGGCTGAGCGGCCAGCGCGCGCCGGTCAGATCCTCTTCGGACAAGTCGGAGCCGGTCTTGATGAATCCTTTGCTATCGAGCGCGACGCACCGGTCCAGCCACGCTGTGTTGGGCTCGGCTCCGGTCATGACGAACACATGCGCAATGCTCTTGTTCTCGGTTTCACCCGTCTGGTTATTCCGCCACGTGACTCGTTCGAGGTGTTCGCTTCCGTCGAGACCGGCCACCTCCGTCGAGGACTTCACAGTAATATTGGGCGTTTCTTCGATACGGCGGATCAGGTACTTCGACATCGTGTTAGCCAGGCCGGAGCCCCTGACGAGGATATAAACGTGCTTCGTATTCTGGGCCAGAAACACAGCCGCCTGTCCCGCGGAGTTCCCGCCGCCGGCCACGATGACTTCTTCGCCCCTGCACAACTGCGCCTCAATAAAGGTTGCGCCGTAATAAACGCCGGCGCCATCGAAGCGCGCCAGGTTCTCGAGTGGCAGCCTGCGATATTTCGCTCCGGTAGCGATAACCACCGTTCGTGCCGGAATTGTGACGCCGTCTTCCAATTCGACGACGTACGGACGGCGATCGCACGCGAGCCGCGTGCCCGTCGTAAGCAGCATCTGCGCCCCGAATTTCTGCGCCTGCGTATAGGCTCGCCCGGCCAGCTCGTTCCCTGTGATCCCGGTAGGAAAACCAAGATAGTTTTCGATCTTTGAACTGGAACCTGCCTGCCCTCCCGGCGAAAAAGTCTCGAGCAGCAAAACATCAAGACCCTCGGAGGCGCCATATACGGCGGCCGCCAGACCCGCCGGACCTGCGCCGACGATTACCAGATCGCGTACCCGGCTTTCATCCACTGCCTCGTTAAATCCGAGACATCTGGCAATCTCGCGATTCGTGGGGTTACGCAGAACCGTCTGGCCGCGACAGATGATCACCGGCGTATCGGCGGCCGACACCTGAAAGCGGGCAAGAACGCTTTCCACGTCGGGGTCGCGCTCCAGGTCGATGTAAGTATATGGGTGCCCATTGCGCGTCAGGAATTCCTTGATGCGCAGGGTGTCGGCGGTATGACTGGAGCCTACAAGCGTGGCGTCTCCCAGGCCTTGCGCCTGCAATTGAGCGCGGCGCAGAATGAACGCTCGCATCACGATCTCGCTCAGCTCCGCATCCGTCTGTATTAACGCCATGAGGTTTTCGCGCGCAATTTGGACGAGCTCGGAATCCTGGCGGGCACGAATTCGCACAAAGGCGCGACGCCCTGAAAGCGAATTGATTTCGCCTGTGAAGCGTCCTGGCCCAATCAAGCGGAGCAAGGTTTCCTGCGTAAATGAAGGTCGCGTGATTTCCAGTTCTCCCGAGATGACGACAAAGATCGGGATTTCGCCGTCTCCGAGCTCTACCAGCACCTCGCCGGCGCGCGCCGAACGAGGCGTGCCATGAGAAATAAAGCGCCGCATCTGCGTCTCGGTCAGCGCCGGAAACATCTGCTCGGTGCTTGAGGATACGAGCGGGATTGGATCTGTCGATTCGGCCACGGGGCGTTTCCTTTGAAGAACATTTTTACAAGCAGGGCCGCGAAAGTACAAAGCCTTTCGGCGTACGGGCGCCCGCCACGCCTGGCGGGTTTATACTGGCCGCGTCTTGAAAGAGTCGTAACGGACATTCCTGATAAACCGGGAGGACAAGCATGCACTCGGCTTCGAAGATGCTCTTGGCTGCGGCTTTCGGGGTCGGCCTGTCTGGCGTGGCCTGTGCGCAGGGGCCGCCGCCCGATCCTACCCACATTCCCTTCACCTTGCCCGCCAACATCCAATGGACAGCCGGTCCCCTGAGCGGCTCATATCAGGCCAGGCTGTTCGGCGACCCGAGCAAGCCGGGGCCTTACGGCCTTCTCATCAAATGGATGCCGGGCAATTTTTCCCACCCCCATTTCCATTCCAGCGATCGCTGGGTCTATGTCGTGTCGGGCACCTGGTGGGTTAGCACCAGCACGCATTTCGATCCGTCGCAGACCTATCCCCTCCCGGCCGGCACCTTTGCCACCGACCTTGCCAACACGGTGCACTGGGATGGCGCCAAGGCGGGCGGCGAGCCGGCGGTGCTGGAACTGGTCGGCATGGGTCCGGTGACCACCATCGAGGTGGATGAGAACGGCAAGCCCCTTCCTCCAAGAAGCGCGAAGCGGTAACGCGGCAAGGACAGAAGCCGGACCTTGCCGGCGGATGGCCACTCGGGATGACAAAGTTTAGTTTGGGTTCGTTATATCCCAGGTCCGAGAATCCGGACCTGGGGCATCCGGCTCACAATTGGATTGTGCCAGCGAGTTGTTTACCTTTGAACCAGAGCACCTCAATACTCAGCGACTTCAGGAGCTTCTTTATATCGAGGCTTGGCTCTCTCGGCAGCAAGATGGCGAGGTCGACGCTGCCTTTCGGCAGATACGTAAACCTATAGTCAAAAAGTTGGCCAATCGCCTGTCGGATTTGCGTTCTCCCAGTAGTTCCCTCGTATGCGGTCTTCGCCTCAATCAATAGATCCCGCCCTTTCTTCCAGTCGACGACGAGCGCATCAAAGCAGCTCTCTTTCGCGGTTAGATGCCGCCCGAGGAGATAATCTTTCAGCCGGTTGGTAAGTTTGTGGTGGAGTTTCGTAATAGTCGTTTTCCCTGCAGCAATATGGGCAATGCTGTCCATTTCGGGCTTCACGCCTAAAGCGTTGAACCCCGCTCCAGACGCTGGGTGGGAAATCCGTCTCTTCAGCTTGGGCAGTTGGATCGTATTGACGTAGGCATCGAGTTCGCGCGCGTCCCTTATGTCAAGCCTTGGCCCTATAAGTTTGGAGAGCGCAACTATACCATCCACGTTTGCCTTCTCGCCAATGCCTTTCAATAGGGCGTAGGTGCGTGCGTTCATAATTGGGAATCTTCGCTGCGGATCGAGGCAAGAGATCGCTGGCGTCAGCCCATTGAATGGGGAAACAGTCTTACCTGCGGCATCGAATTTCCCAAGAGACTCAATCAAAGCTGCGACGCGCTGGACCTTTTCATTTGGATTCTCCGCGTACACTGAAACCTGCCTGAATATAGGAGCAATCTCCTTTGAGTGGTTCTTCACGAAACTGATGATTCCGGGGCGGAAGGCCCCGCGGTACCATGTGATGCCGGTTTGCGTTGCTATAAGCACTTGGCATCTCGAAATGGGCAGCGATCGGAATTGCGAATGCAGGTTGTGCGCCAGCTTCTGGTCGGTACTGTAATCGACTTTTAGGTATTCTGCTATCTTACGGTTTCTCCAGAGCCGCGTTGAGTCGCCATGGGGTCCATTGTTCCAAGCAAGCTGAACCAGAAGTTGGAGGAATTTGGGGCTTTTCCTCTGGACTTGCCCCGCCGCCTTCCAAAGTGTGCGAAGTAGGTTGACAGTCCGTCTTTCGCCCAAAGACCAGCTTTTCTGTTTCCCATTGCGTTGAAATTTTGGTAAGGGCAAACTCCCGTCAGATTTTTTGGCCATCCGCGGCTCCATTCACTTGCTAGACACGTTCTAGCGTTCCCATTGATGCGCGCTTCTCGGTCTGCCTCCGTATGAAAGCAATGTCTGCATCCAGGCCCAATCTGCGAAGCGCTTCGGTTTCGTAACGCGGCAATCTACCAATGCGGTCGAAGTAAATAGTCAATTTCTCTGCTGCTTCCGGCAGGCGCCCAAGTCTCGCGAGACAAAGAAGTATGTTCTCCAACGCCAATTTGTAAGGGGGCTCGAGGTTTTCTGAATGCGCAGGTGCCATCTCTTTATCGGGAGAAGGTTCGAGCCAGCAGGCCTGCCCAAACCAAGGCAGCGCGTCCTCATACTGTTTTCGGAGGTAGAGGTTCCAGCCGATGTTGTTTAGGCAGTCACGGTGATTCAAGAAGCAGAGCGAATTCGCATTTTTAAGGACCTTGTGGTAAAGTTCCAACGCTTCGTCCGTCTGGTCTAGTGCCTCAAGAGCAAATGCGAGGTCCGCCTGACAATCCGCGTCGTCAGGTTCAGCCTCAACAGCGGCTTTCAGCCCGGGCAACTCTTCCTGTCGCGAGAGAAGTTTCTGTGAACAAGTGTCAGCGCACTCGATTAGGTCAGCGACCAAATTGGCTGGGGCATCAGAAGGGCACCTTTCGAGCATTGCCAGGGCTAATCTGAAGCACTGAACAACAGAACTTGACTGCCAAAGCGCATACAGCTCGAGTATCGGGTCGTCGAGTTTATCTAGGACCGAACTGTCATTATCCGAATCGTCTTCTTGCGCAAATAAATCAGGTGCCAGCGATCTGAGATATTCTTCCGCCCAGGGATTTGGCATGGTGCACCCTCCGGATTTCACGGAAATCGCTGCCAGTATACGCCATTATTTGCAAGATCGAACGAGAACCTATAAGAAGGTTGAAGCGATGGCGCGGTTATGCCATCGCCTCCCGGCCCATCGGTTCAAACACCAACTGGTTCGATTTGCGGTCCACGTCGATGCGGACGTGCGCGCCGTGCAGCACTTCGCCGTCGAGAATCTTCATCGCCAGCGGGTCCTGCACCATGCGCTGCAGAGCGCGCTTGAGCGGACGCGCGCCATAGGCGGCGTCGGAGCCGGCAGCCAGGATCAACTGCCGCGCCGATTCGGTGAGCTCGAGCGAGATGGCGCGGTCTTCGAGCAGCTTGCGCACCTCGCCCAACCGCAAGTCGAGAATCTGGCTCAACTGCGCGTTGCCCAGCGGCCTGTAGATCACGATATCGTCCACGCGGTTCAGGAACTCTGGACGGAAGTGCTCGCGCAGGACGCGCATCACGCTTTCGCGGGCCATTTCGAAATCGTGCTCGGTCTTGAGCGCCTCGCCCGAGAGCATTGCCGCGCCCAGGTTCGACGTCATGATAAGCACCGTGTTCTTGAAGTCCACGGTGCGGCCCTTGGCGTCGGTCAACCGGCCGTCGTCCATCACCTGCAGCAGGATGTTGAAGACATCCGGGTGCGCCTTCTCGATTTCGTCGAACAAAATCACCGCATAGGGACGGCGGCGCACAGCCTCGGTCAACTGGCCGCCTTCGTCGTAACCGATATATCCGGGCGGCGCGCCGATGAGGCGAGAGACGGCGTGCTTTTCCATGTACTCGCTCATGTCGATGCGCACCATGGCGTGCTCGTCGTCGAAGAGGAACTCGGCGAGCGCGCGAGCGGTCTCGGTTTTGCCCACGCCCGTGGGCCCGAGAAAGATGAACGAGCCGATGGGCCGCTTGGGATCGCTCAGGCCCGCGCGGGAGCGGCGAATGGCGTTGGCCACGATGCCGAGCGCGGCATCCTGGCCCACAACGCGCTCGCGCAGACGGTCTTCCATAGTGACGAGCTTCTTTACTTCGCCCTCAAGCATGCGCGAGACGGGAATGCCCGTCCACTTGCTCACGATTTTGGCGATGTCTTCCTCGTCGACTTCTTCTTTCAACATGCGCGCAGGGCCGCCCTTGCCGTCCTGCGCTGCGCTCAGCTTTTTCAGCTCGGCTTCGAGTTTGGGCAATTCGCCATATTGAATCTGCGCGGCGCGATCGAGCTGGCCTTTGCGCGTCTGCTCCTCGGCCTCGAAGCGCAGGGCTTCGATCTTTTTCTTCAATTCGCCGATGCGGTTGATGGCGTCGCGCTCTTTCGTCCACCGGGCGCGCAGAGATGTGATCTGTTCGTGCAAATTGCCGATTTCGTGCTCCACCGCATTGAGCCGTTCCTTGCTGTTACGGTCGGTCTCGCGCTTGAGCGCGGCGCGCTCGATTTCGAGCGACGTGGCTTGGCGCTCCAATTGGTCGATCTCGGTAGGCACGGAGCCGATCTGGATGGCGAGCGACGCCGCGGCCTCGTCGACGAGGTCGATGGCTTTGTCAGGCAAAAAGCGGTCGCTGATGTAGCGGTGCGAGAGCGTGGCTGCGGCCACAATAGCCGAGTCCTTGATGCGCACATTGTGGTGCGTTTCGTAGCGCTCTTTCAGGCCGCGCAGAATGGCAATCGTGTCTTCGACGTTGGGCTCGCCCACGTAGACGATCTGGAAACGGCGCTCGAGGGCCGCGTCCTTCTCAATGTATTTGCGGTACTCGTTGAGCGTGGTAGCGCCGATCGCGCGCAGTTCGCCGCGCGCCAGTGCCGGCTTGAGCATGTTGCTGGCGTCGATGGCGCCCTCGGCCGCGCCCGCGCCCACCAGGGTGTGCAGCTCGTCGATGAACAGAACGATTTGGCCGTTCGATTCCTCGATTTCCTTGAGCACTGCCTTGAGCCGGTCTTCAAATTCGCCGCGATATTTTGCGCCGGCGAGCATGGAGCCGAGATCGAGCGCGATCACGCGCTTGTCGCGCAGGCTCTCGGGCACGTCGCCGGAGACGATGCGGCGGGCGAGGCCCTCGACGATGGCGGTTTTGCCCACGCCGGGCTCGCCGATGAGCACAGGATTGTTTTTGGTGCGGCGGCTCAGCACCTGAATGACGCGGCGAATCTCCTCGTCGCGGCCGATGACCGGGTCGAGCTTGCCGCGGCGGGCAAGTTCTGTCAGATCCTTGGCGTATTTTTCAAGCGCCTGAAATTTTTCTTCAGGATTCTGGTCGGTGACGCGCTGCGATCCGCGCACGGCTGTGAGCGCCTTGAGAATGGCGTCGCGGGACGCGCCGAGAGCGACCAATGCGTCACGCGCAGGCTCACTCTTGAGGTGGGCCACGCCCAGCAGCAGGTGCTCGGTCGAGACGTACTCGTCCTTGAAGTTCGCGGCCTCGCGAAATGCCTGTTCGAGCGCCTTGTTCAGCGCCTGGCTCAGGCCCGGCTGCGCAGAGGCGCCGGCCACGCGAGGCAGTTTTTCCTCGATGCCGTGCAGATCGCTTTCGAGCCTCTCAGTGGGCACGCCGACCTTTTCAAGGACTGCGGGGATTACGCCCTCGCGGTCCTCGACAAGCGCCAGCAACAGGTGCACCGGCTGCACCTCGGGATTGCCCAGCTCCGCGGCGCGCTGCTGCGCCTGCTGTATCGCCTGCTGCGACTTGACGGTGAATTTGTCCCCACGAATGGCCATTGCTTGGTGCCTCAGTGAATAAGATTGCGGTGCTAGGGGTCAGGTTTCAGGGTTCGGTCCGAGTCGCCGCTCCCAAACGCCGCTCCCAAACGTGAGTTTGGATACTTAGAGCGAAGGTGTCAATTTGCGAACAAGCCCAGAAGGGAGTCTATACTCCCTCCTGGGCACGGATCTGATCCCTGATCCCTGAAACCTGTTCCCTGCTTCTTACGCCGCCAGCGTTTTTCCCACGTTGACCTTGATCTGCTTGGGCTGGGCTTCGGGCTTCTTGCTGAGCTCCAGCTTGAGCACGCCTGCATTGTAGCTGGCGCCGACGTGTTCGGTATCAACGGTCGAGGGCAGCGTGAAGGAGCGGAAAAAGCTGCCATAGCGCCGCTCGATGCGATGGAAGTTCTCTTCCTTCTCCTCTTTCTCGAACTTGCGCTCGCCCTTGACGGTGAGGGTGTTGTTTTCCACGCTCACGTCGAGGTCCTTCTCTTCGATGCCCGGAACTTCCAGCTTCAGGACGACCTTTTTCTCGTCCTCATAGACGTCGACCGCCGGCACAAAGCTGGCCGTGGTCAGGGGGCTCTCCCCATCGTTCATATCGCCGAACAGAGAGTTCATGCGGTTCTGCAGCGATGCAACTTCACGGAATGGATCCCAACGAGTGATTGCCATAATCTTGTCCTCCAGATGGATTGTGCGATGATTGCGCCGGAACCTGAGTCCCAGCCGCTCACCTAATCTGATTACACTATAGCACAAATGATTCATAAAATATGAGCATATTACGCTAATCTTTTTTATCATATTTATATCCTTCTCATTCCACACGGCTTACTTCCATGGAAAAATGGCAGCCATCGAGCCGAATAAGTGAAAAAACCGTTGCGCACGGTTAAAGCTCCGCTGATTTAATTGGCCTCATCGGCACGAGAAAACTCTCACCACCCTGCAAGCCTGCGGATCAGTTTGCGGACTGCCCAGCTGCCGACTGCAAACCGTCTTCTACAATAAAACCGCATGGTGCATCTTTCCGGCTTGGCGGCAACCGTCAACTGGCGCTGGGTTTGGCTCGTGGTGGCTGCGTTTCTGGCCGGAGTGCTGAACGCCGTGGCCGGCGGCGGTTCGTTTCTGTCGTTTCCGGCGCTGCTGGGCATGGGGATCCTGCCTGTACAGGCCAACGCCACAAACGCAGTGGCTCTCTGGCCCGGACAATTGACGTCTGCCGCCGCATATCGCGACGACGTACGCAAGAACCTGAGCTCGGCGATGTTGATGGGTGCGGCCGGTCTGATTGGGGGCACGGCCGGAGCGCTCGTGCTGCTGAACACGCCGCAGATGACATTCTTGCATCTCGTGCCCTGGCTTCTGCTAGGCGCGGCCTCGCTTTTTGCCATCAGCGGCCCGGTTTCGCGCCGGCTGGAGCGCCTGAAGCTGGCCCGGCGCGAACACGCCATGGCCGGGCAGATTCACGCTCCGCGCCGCGTGCCGCTCTTCTTTGCCTCCATTGTGGTGAGCTTCTATATCGGATACTTCGGCGCCGGAGCCGGCTTTCTCTTCATGACTCTGCTTGCGCTCTTCGGCTATGAGGACATCCACGCCATCAACGCGCTGAAAGTGGTGGCCGGCCTGTTGGCCAACAGCATTGCGTTTCTGATCTTCGTCGTCAATGGACAGGTCGTTTGGCGCTACTGCCTGTTGGCCATGATCGCTTGTGGCATCGGCGGCTACGCCTCTGCCAGCCTGGCGCGGCGCGTTCCGCAGCCGGTGCTGCGCGGGCTGGTGGTTGTTATCGGCCTGAGCATGGCGGCGTGGTTCTTCTGGAAAAATCCGTGAAGATCGCCAGCCAGCGCCGGCCTGTCGCCGAATCACGGGCCATTTTGCTGCTGGCCGCTCACGGTGCAGTTGAATGTAAACGTACTTCCTGAAGTTGCCGTAACTGGCTGAAACTGACAGTTAAGATTCTTTGGGCCGCCGCTTACCGACACGGTGTATCTCCCAGGGCCAACCACATAGGTCTGAGGCGTTACCTCTGCCCGCTGATTGCCGTTGATGGATATCTTTGCACCAGTTGGGTCCGAGTTGATTACCAGCTTATTAAACGCCGGGGGCTGCGACAGCATGGCGTATTGGCAGAACAGACCCCCGCACAGGCACATCTTAACGGCCAGCCGAATCAGGCTTGGGCTCATGCTTGTCCTCCACATGAAAAGTTTGAAAAGCAAAGTCGCCAAATAAGAGTACCGCCAACAGAAACGTAATGAATTGAGCGCCGCGGTTCCAGGTAAGTATGGAGTTGTAGGGATACCAAATGCCTTCCGAAAGCATTTCTAGAATGGCCACGTAAGCTCTGTAGCCAAAGATGATGGATAGAGCCACGCATAGCGCGCTGGCGAACGCAAACCACTTGGCCCTCGACCAATGAGGTGATTTGCGCCCACTGGTCAGGAGAAAACCAGTGGCTCCAAGCAAGCCCGTGCACAAACTAATAAGCAGGCTGTTCATCTGCAAATAGATGTCGATCTCTTTTGAAGGGGAGGAGCTAGCCGCTGGGGCGATAGCGTTCGGCGGGAGTTGAAACTGGAGTTTTGAAGTCACCAATATAAATGCTAAAAAACCGAGGTAAACGGCAAGCCTGATAAGAACGGCTCGAACGGTTGGTCCATTCATAAGCCATCTCCTTTTTCACGATGCATTCAATGCCGAAGGGGAATTGGTGAAGCCTGTGTCTGAATCGCAGCCAGAAAACCGATGAAACTGAATATACGGCGGCCGGGCGCGCAACGCGAGGTTTTTCTTCCTGTCGCGGAAGAGCCGACGGGTTCCGCAGCCCACGCGGGCGCGTTCCAGCGGAAACCCGGCCCCCCATGAACTGTGAACTACGAACCGCGGAATGCAAACTGACCCCTGAAACCTGACCCCTGTAAACTGTTCTTATGAGCCACGAAGGCATCCGCTTCGGATCGAAGGAAGAGCAAGCGCGCGAGAACCAGCAAGATCGCCCACTTTCCCGCATCGCAGTCAAGCCAGAGAAGGTGCGCGTGCTGCTCACCGAAGGCAAAGGTCTCGAGATTGACTGGGCCGACGGCCACAAGAGCGCTTGGAGTTTCGCATGGCTGCGCGACGCATGCCCCTGCGCAACCTGTAATGAAGAGCGCGCGCAGCAGGGCCGCAAACCCGGCCAGCCCAAGCCGAAGCCTGGCGCGCTGCTGCCCATGTACGCGCCGCCGCCGAAGCCCTCGAGCGCGCACGGCGTTGGCCGCTACGCCATCCAGTTCAACTGGCTCGACGGCCACTCCGGCGGCATCTATTCGTGGGTGTATCTGCGCCGCGTGTGCCAGTGCCAGGAGTGCACATTCGCCGCCGCGGAAACCAAGGGCGCGCCAAACTAGCTAAATTCGAAGATGGTGCGAGGGTGCATCGTGCACTGATCACTGACCACTATCTTCTACAATCTCCCCATGAAGATTGGCTTTTTAGGCACGGGCAAGATGGGAACGCCCATGGCGCTGCGCCTGATCGCCGCGGGCCACGAATTGGCGGTATGGAACCGGACCGAAGGAAAAACAGAGCCGCTGCTCCGCCAGGGCGCCATCGCCGCAGCCACGCCGGCGGAGGCCGAACTGGGCGCCGACGCTGTCATCACCATGCTCTTCGACGATGCCGCGCATGAGGAGGTCCTCTTTGGTCCGAACGGATTGCTCTCAGACGGGGCGCTCTCACCGGGCTGCCTGCACATTTCGTGCTCGACCATCAGCGTCGCGCTCAGCGAGCGGCTCACCGGGGAGCACGCCCGCCGCGGTATCGATTTTGTGGCCGCGCCGGTGTTTGGGCGGCCCGAGATAGCCGAGCAGGGCCGCCTGTGGATTGCGGTTGCCGGCCCGAATCAAGCTGTGGCCAGAGCGCGGCCCCTGCTGGAGCCGCTCTCGCGCGGAATTTCCGTCGTGGGAGAAGAGCCGCGGCAGGCCCATGCCGTCAAGCTGGGCGGCAACTTTCTCATCGGCGCCATGATTCAAGCGCTCAGTGATTCGTTTGTCTACGCGTCGGGGCAGGGCATCGATCCGGAAACCTTTTTCGAAACCGTCAACAGTGCGCTCTTCCAGTCGCCGTTTTACGCGGCCTATTCGAAGATCATGCTGCACCCGCCCCAGCAGCCCGGCGGGACCGTTCTGCTGGGAGAAAAGGACCTGCGCCTGCTGCGCGAAGCCGCCGCCAGCCGCCACATGCGACTCAGCCTAGCCGACTCGCTCGCCGAAGTCTTTGCCCAGGCCCGCGCCGCCGGCCTCGGCCAGCAAGATTGGGCCGTGGGAATGTACCGAGTGTCACAGCAGCGCAACCAGGAGCATTTGTAGGATGAAGACGTGAGATTGAAAGGAAAGATCGTCTTCATCACCGGGGCCAGCGCGGGCATAGGCGCGGCAACCGCTATGGTGTTTGCGGCCGAAGGGGCACGGCTGCTGCTGGCCGCCCGTCGCGCCGGCAAACTGGCTGAGGTCGCGTCCCTGGCGCTCACCCGCGGCGCCACAGCCGTGCACTCCATTGACCTCGATATTCGGAGCCGCCATCGCGTCCAGCGCGCTATCGACGAGCTGCCTCCGGAGTGGTCTGAGATCGATGTCCTGGTCAACAATGCCGGCCTAAGCCGCGGAATGGAAAAGCTCTACACCGGCAAGATCGATGACTGGGACGAGATGATCGACACCAACATTAAGGGGATGCTCTATGTAATGCGCTCCGTGGTTCCCATGATGGTGGTGCGCGGACGGGGCCACGTGGTCAACCTCGGCTCCATGGCCGGCGAGATCGTTTATCCCAACGGCGCGGTCTACTGCGGCACCAAAGCCGCCGTGCGCGCCATCAACGACGGTCTCCGCGAAGATCTGCTGGGCACGCCCGTACGGGTTACCAGCGTCGATCCAGGCCTGGTTGAAACCGATTTCAGCCTGGTTCGCTTCCACGGCGACAGAGGCCGCGCCGCCAAGGTTTACAAGGGCCTCAAGCCGCTCACGGCCGAAGACATCGCCGAAGCGATTCTTTGGACTGTCACTCGCCCTGAGCATGTGAACATTGCACATGTCTCGCTCACCTCAGTCCATCAGGCCAATACCCTGCTTATTCACCGAGAGGAAGAGGGCTAGCGAGTCGGCCGGACATCGGCGGGCTCGGGAGGGCAGCATGCCAGGGCGCTCTCCAGCGTTCGCTTCCGGCGATTCATAGCCTGGTTGCCGGAAGCGCCCCTGACACGCTAAGAAAAAATACCGCGCGAACTCGCCAACGTGCAAAGTCGCGAAGCGACCCCAGCTTGCGAAGCTCCAAACAACGTATCTTATCCGAAGCACTAGCTCATTGCTTGAATCTGCGACTCCACCTGGGCCAATGCGGCTTCAAGGGCGGCGCGGCGGCCGGGATTCGAGGTCCTTTGCGACAGGATATTCTCCCGCTGCAGGCTGAGCGCCTGTTTTTCTCTTTCCCGCGCCGCGCGCTGCTGTTCGGCTGCGCGCCGGGCCTCATCGCTGATAAGGCCGTTGCCTGGATCTACGCCTTCCAAGGCATTTGCCATTTGCTCCTCCACCGATTTACTTTCCCATCCACGAGCCATATCTTCATTTTACGGGGTCCCGCGCAATCGCGTCCCGCAGAATGGCGAGAATGAACCAAAAAGATAGAGAGATTTCACATGCGCGCATGGCAAGTTTCATCCTTTGGCATTGATTCTTTGGAGTTTGTGGAACGGCCCACGCCCGCACCGGGGCCCGGCGAGGTCCTGCTGGGGGTGCGTGCGGTTTCACTCAATTATCGCGACCTGCTGGTCGTGAAAGGGCTCTACAACCCCAAAATGAAGCTGCCGCGCATTCCCTGTTCCGATGGCGCCGGCACCGTCGTGGAGGTCGGCGCCGGAGTCACCATGTGGAAGCCCGGCGACCGCGCGGCCGGTATCTTTATGCAGAACTGGCTCGACGGGCCGCTGACCGCGGCCAAGGCCCGTGGCGCGCTGGGCGGCGACATCGACGGCATGCTGGCCGAATTCGTGGTGCTCAAGGAGGATGGGTTGGTCGCTCTGCCGGACCATCTGAGCTATCAGGAAGCCGCCACGCTGCCCTGCGCCGCCGTGACAGCCTGGAACGCCCTGGCTGCGGGAGATCTCAAGCCGGGGGCTACAGTTCTCATCCAGGGTACCGGCGGCGTCTCCATCTTTGCCCTGCAATTTGCGCGGCTCAAGGGCGCACGCGTCCTGGGCATCTCTTCGAGCCAGGAAAAACTGGAGCGGGCCATCGCCATGGGACTGGACGCCGGACTGAACTATCGCTACAACCCAGCCTGGGAACGCTGGGCGGTCGACCAGACCGGCGGCGCGGGCGTGGACCTGGTCGTGGAAGTGGGCGGCGCGGGCACCCTGGCCCACTCGCTCAAGGCCATTTGCCCCGGCGGAATGGTGTCTCAGGTGGGCGTTCTGGCCACCACGGCTGACCCATTCCCGATTCCACTCATCCTCCACAAAATGGCGCGCATTCACGGCATCCATGTGGGCTCGCGCCGGGATTTTGAGGAGATGAGCCGTGCCATTTCTCTGGCCGAGCTGCGCCCCGTTGGCGAGGAATTCCACTGGACCCAGACCCGCGAAGTCTTCGAGCGAATGGAAGAGGCCAGCCACTTTGGCAAGCTGGTGCTGACGGTGAGCTGAGGCGGCGAGTCGGCGAGTCGGCGGAGGCAGGCTGACTTGCTAACCTGCTGCCCCGCTGCTTTACAGTGTTTCTGTGAATCTCTACGAACAAATGCTTGCTGTCGCCCTCGAGCAAGCTCGCCAGGGTCTCGCCGAGGGGGGCATTCCCATCGGTGCGGCGCTGTTTACGCGCGCCGGCGAGTTGCTCAGCTGCGGCCACAATCGCCGCGTGCAGCAGGGCGACCCCAGCGTCCACGCTGAAACCGATGCCTTTCGCCGCGCTGGCCGCCAGCCCAGCTACCGCAACCTTGTCATGGTCACCACCCTGGCCCCGTGCTGGTATTGCAGCGGCCTGGTGCGCCAGTTCCGCATTGGCACGGTCGTGGTGGGCGAGAGCCGCACTTTTGCCGGCGGCGTGGACTGGCTGCGCGAGAACGGCGTCGAGGTCATCGATCTCGACAACCGCGAGTGCCGCGAACTGCTTGAGCAGTATATTGCCAGCAATCCCGCGGTCTGGAACGAAGATATCGGCGAAGAGCAGGTGGGTTGAGCGGGTGGTGAGCCGTTGACGGCCAAGGATCTCCGTCGACCCGGAAGGCGTCGTTTACGACAAGTTCGGCGTCCAGGGCCTCGGGCGCCGTTTGCGTGTCCGCTTTCGGGAATAAAGGCATCCATCCCGTATTTGGAAAGGTACCTTCGGGTGCAACAGTTCTGGTGCGCGCGCGGAAATTTGTTTTCCTGTAATCTTTCATGGTGCACAATGTGAGAACGAGGTAAAGACGGCCGTGCCGCGCATTCACTTTCAACAGCAACTCGCCGAACTCAAGGACAAGCTTCTGGGCATGGCGGCTCTCGCGCAGCAGGCGGTCGACTCCGCGGTGGAAGCCTACCTGCGGCGCGACAAGGGCCTGTGCAAGTTCGTGAAGCAGAACGAAAGGGCGATCGACACCGCGCAGCGGGAGCTCGACGAGATGGCGTATGAGTTGCTCGCAAAGGAACAGCCCATGGCCATCGATCTGCGTTTCATCCTCGCCGTGATCAAGATCAACGGCGACCTGGAGCGCATCGGCGACCAGTCCATGAGCATCGCTCGCCGGACCAAGGAGATTCTTACCGCCGCGGAGTTAGATCTGCCGGTCGATTTCGCCGCCATGGGCGAGCATGCCGGGCAGATGATCCGGACCGCGTTGCAGGCGTTGCTCGACGGCGACGCCCATATCGCAGATTCAGTGCGCGAGATGGACGACGAGATCGACCGCATGAATCGCCGCGCCCACGACGATCTGCTCAAGCTCATCGAAGAAAAGCCGCAATATACGCTGCAGGCGATGAACGGCATTCTGGTGGCGAAGAACCTGGAGCGAATTGCCGACCACGCTTCGAATATCGCAACCGATGTGATCTTCTGGGTTCGCGGCGCCGATGTGCGCCACCAGTTGAGCATCGCGATGGACTAAAAGGCAGCTTTCAGCGGTCGGCAATTTGCCTTGCGCTCATCGAGCAAGCGCCGGGCGTAGCGCGAGCTCCCTCGATTCGCATGGACGCGGAGGGAACGGCCAGCGTAACGATACTATACTAATAAATGTATGATTCCCGGCAAGTTGCAAACGCTCTTTTGGGATGTTGACCTCGACGCCTTTAGCCCGGAGACATATCCGGACTACACCATCTTGCGCGTCCTGGAGCTGGGCGACGAAGCAGCCGTCAACTGGCTGCGGGGAACATTTCCCGAGACGCAGATCCGGAGCGTGCTCTCCACAGAACGACGGCTGTCGCGAAAATCCGCAAACTTCTGGGCGCTCGTTTATGGAATTCCATCCGGCGAGGTCGCGGCGCTCAACGGCTCCGTTGAGCCTCGGGAAGGAAACGGCGATGGCCCGTGATGAAGAACCCGGCTGGCATCCGCAGGTCATCTCCTCTACCACGGAAACCACGCTTCTGGCTCTGCGCGACGCACACCTGCTCGACGGCTTCTACCTTGCCGGCGGTACCGGCCTGGCGCTGCAGTTCGGCCACCGGCTTTCCCGCGATCTGGATTTCTTTTCGTGGGAACATTTCGGCGAAGAGGCGTTTTTGCAGCGCCTGAAGGCGCTTGGCGACTTCTCCATTTCAGTCAAAGCTCCGGATACGCTGCATACTACGATCCTGGGAACGAAGACTAGCTTCATCGCTTATACCTATCCCACGCTTTTTTCGACGAAGAGTTTTCTCGAAGTCGCGGTTGCCGATGCCCGTGATATTGCCTGCATGAAAGTGAGCGCTATTGCCAGCCGCGGCGCAAAGCGCGACTTTGTGGATCTCTATGCGTGCGCCCTGCGGTTCGGGCTGACGGAGATTCTCGAACTCTTCGGCCGCAAATATGCGCAGGCGAACTACAACAAAATCCACATCCTGAAATCGCTGACGTACTTCGCAGATGCGGATAAGGATCCCCCGCCTCATATCCTTGAGGCCATTGAATGGGATGAGGTCAAACAGTTCTTCCTCACGGAAGCGCCCAGACTGCTCTGATCGAATAGGTCACTCGCAGCCTGGACCCCAACCCAGCGAGAAGATCGTGCGATTTGAGCACGCACTCGCTATACGCCGATCACCGCGCAGAGCTCCTTGACGGCATCTGCGCTCTTTTTCAAAGCCGCACTCTCTTCCGGCGTCAGCTTGAGTTCGATGATCTGTTCGAGACCGGCAGAGCCCAACTTACAGGGCACGCCGACAAAACAGCCGCTGATGCCGTACTCACCCTGAAGATAGGCGGCGCAGGGCAGAATCTTTTTCTTATCCTTGAGGATTGACTCGGCCATCTCAACCGCTGCTGCAGACGGCGCATAGTAGGCACTGCCGGTCTTCAAATACTTCACAATCTCGGCGCCGCCGTCGCGCGTGCGTTGCACGATGGCGTCGATGCGCTCTTTGGAGAGCAGCTCGGTGACGGGAATGCCGGCCACTGCGGTGTAGCGGGGGAGCGGAACCATGGTGTCGCCATGGCCGCCGAGGAGCAGGGAAGCCATGTTTTCTACGCTGACATTAAGCTCCTGGGCGATGAAGCTCTTGAAGCGGCCCCCGTCCAGCACTCCGGCCATGCCGATGACCCGCTCGCGGTTGAATCCGGATAGACGGAAGGCGGCCTGAGCCATCGCATCCAGCGGATTCGAAACCACGATCAGGATCGACTCGGGCGACAGCGCAATCACCTTTTGAACCACGTCGGTCATGATCTTGAAGTTGGTGTGCAGCAGGTCGTCGCGGCTCATTCCGGGCTTGCGGGGAATGCCCGCGGTAATGATCACGATGTCGGAGTTGGCCGTGACCGAGTAATCGTTGGCGCCGACGATTTGAACGTCGGACTTTTCAATGGGCAGGGCCTGCAGCAGGTCGAGAGCTTTGCCTTGAGGTACGCCCTCGACAACATCGACAAGGGCCACATCGGCAAGCTCCTTTGCCATAATCCAGTGCGCGGCAGTCGAGCCGACGTTGCCTGCGCCGATAATGCTGACTTTCTTTCGCATGACGTTCTCCTAATCAGTTCATAGTTTCTGGTTCACGGTTCATAGTTATTAGTTCACAGTTCACAGTTCACAGTTCATAGCCCGGCAGCCGACAGTGGGCAAACAACTCCAAGCCATGAACAAAGAACTGAGAACTGTCAACTGCCCTTACATGTTGCCGATGATGCGCGTGGCAAACTCGCTGGTGCCCACCTTGGTGGCGCCGGCGGTTTGGCGTTCGAAGTCGTAAGTGACGAATTTTTGCAGGATGGTCTTCTCCATCGAGGTTTCTATTAGCGTGGCCGCTTCTTTCCAGCCGATAAACTCCAGCAGCATGACGCCTGAAAGAATCACTGAGCCGGGATTGATTGCGTCTTTATCCGCGTACTTGGGCGCTGTGCCGTGCGTGGCCTCAAAGACTGCGAAGCCGTCGCCAATGTTGGCGCCGGGCGCGATGCCCAGTCCGCCCACCTGCGCTGCCGCGGCGTCGGAGATGTAATCGCCATTCAGATTGGTAGTGGCCAGGATCGAGTAATCGGCGGGGCGAATGATGATCTGCTGGAAGATGGAGTCGGCGATGCGGTCGTTGACCAGAATCTTCGACTTCCAGGCGCCGTTGCCATGCGATTTGCCGATCGCGCCGAGGACCGACTTAACTTCGCTCGAAACCGCGGTCTGGAAGGCCGAAGACCCAAACTCCAGGCCCGGCTCGATGAGCGCGGCGTTTTCTTCAATCGAGATGCCCGGCCTGGCTTCAACATTGCCCAGAATCCAGCTCTCGCGTTCGGTTACAATCTGGTCGCGGAACTCCTGCGTGGCGACCTCGTAGCCCCACTCGCGAAACGCGCCCTCGGTGAACTTCTGGATGTTGCCCTTGTGAACGATCGTGACCGTTTTGCGGCCCGTCTCGATCGCGCTGCGGATGGCATAGCGCACCAGCCGCTTGGAGCCGAAGACGGAGATGGGCTTGATGCCCAGGCCCGAATCGGCGCGCACCTTCTTCTTGCCGTCCCGCAGCAGCTCGTTGTTGAGGAAGGCGATAAGCCGCGCAGCGTCCTCAGAGCCCTGCTTGAATTCGATACCCGCGTACACGTCTTCGGTGTTCTCGCGATAGATGACGATGTCGAGCTGCTCCGGGTGCTTTACCGGGCTGGGCACGCCCTGGTAATACCTCACCGGCCGTACGCAAGTGTAGAGATCGAGAATCTGGCGCAGCGCTACGTTGAGCGAGCGGATGCCGCCGCCGACGGGCGTAGTGAGCGGCCCCTTGATACTGACGCGAAGATCGCGCGCCGCGGCCACCGAATCGTCGGGCAGCCAGGTGTTGAACTGCCTGAAGGCTTTTTCGCCGGCGAAGATCTCAAACCAGCGAATGGCGCGCTTGCCGCCGTAGGCCTTCTCCACTGCGGCGTCGAAAACGCGCTGCGAGGCCTTCCAGATGTCGCGCCCGGTGCCGTCGCCCTCGATGAAGGGAATGATGGGATGGTCGGGCACTGCGAACTGGCCGTTCCTGTATTCGATCGGCTGGCCGTTCTTCGGCAGTTCCAGGCCGTTGTACGTGCTTTGCATGATCTTTCGGGGGGCCCCTTCTGCGAATGGTGTAGCCTTGAGGCTATCATCTGCAATTTAGCAGTGGCAATTGGCGGCGGAAGCAGGCGCGAATGCCCGGCTCAATTGCCTGTGCCGCGACGCGCCGTGTCGCCGAACATCACGCGCAGCACATCCTTGTTTTTTGCGTAATTGCCGTGCGCCGCGCCGGGCGCTTCGATTAGCCCGAACCATCGTGGAGCGTTCTGCACATAGAGATTCACGACCTCAACCTCGCCGATCCGCGGCACGCGAAATGTAATCACGTCGCTGGGATCGCTCCAGGCCACCACTTGTACCTTCGTCCGGGCTGCTTCGTCGCTGGGATGCAAAGCCGCCTGAAAGCTCGTATGAAACTCATTCCAGCGGCTGACGAGCGCTTTGAAGTTGGCCGCGGGAGAAGTGGGAGGCGGCGGTGGTGGTTCAAGCCCGCGCGATTTCAGGGGGCCGGCAGTTGCGTTCGAACCGATTTCAAGATTGGTGATCTCCAGCATCTGAATCTGATTGGCAAAGAAATACACCAGAGTCGTCCGCTCGAAGATATATCGCACCGCGCGAACTTCCGCGGCTTGCCTTGCGGCCTCCTGCGCTGACAGATTCGGGTCCGTGGTTGCGAGAGTTTCGAGATTGAGCGTATTGAAGAGCAGATAGCTGCCCAGGCTGTGCGTGACCCCGATAAATTCCTGGTCCATTGTATTGTCGCGGTTGAGTTGCGATTTCCAATCGTATCTTTCAATCCCGTCATTTGCCCCGGATTGAGCTCCCGCCGATGAGCCGCCAGCCTCGTTGGGATCGAACGCGGCCGATTTGGCCAGCAGTTGTCGCAGGCCGTCGCGCAGAACACCGTTGAGCTGTCCCACCGCGAGCATCACGTCCCCAAGTCCCCAGTCGACAAGGTTGTCTTTCAGATTCCGATTGATCAAAGCGCCGCGCGGCCGGATCGCGCCGAGCGTTCGCGCTTGTTCGGCTGATATCCACGGATAGAAGCGTCCCAGGCCGCCCGGATCCTGCATAGAGCGCTCCGAGCAAAACTGCAGCAGTTGCCGGTCGGGACCGGCCAGATATGCTTCGGGAACCATCACGCGGCGGCATTTGAGAGACAGCAGAAGCGGCCACCAGTTCATCTCATCGACCACCAGTACAGAGGAATGGCCGCGGAGATGCACAACCCAGTGGACAACAAAGGGAGCGGACGCCTGCCACTCGTCGGCATTGTTCCACACCGGTGTGCCCAGGTATTCGAGCGCAGGCGGCTGGAAGCCGGGAGCGAATTCTCCCTTGTCGGCAAACTCGACGCCGGCGTTCGTCCAATCGGCCGCGTCGCACAACTTGAGCCTGCCGCAGATCGATTCGCGCAGCAGAGCGGAGTCTCCGGCTCCGATCGCATCGATGCCGTGCACGTAGAGAACGTGCACCGGATGGTGGTCCGGCGAGTCCAGCGCATCTCCGATGCTGGTGAGTGTCTTGAGAGAACCGCTCGCGTCCTCGACGATCTTGGCGCGGGCCTGCTCCGCCGAACCGATGGCGGCCAGGACAATAAGGACACACGTCAGCTTCGAACGTTGCACGATGACTCCGCTGGGATTGTCAGCTACGACCAGAACATCCCCATTTTGCCAGATTCGCGGGGCGAGTCAAAGCGTCCGGGAATAATGGAGCAGCCCGCCGCGCACCGCCTCGCTACTGCCGGGAGCGAGGCGCCGCTGCCGGAATTTACTGGCTCCGATCGCCCTTCAATCCGTCTCCCTCGAAGCGCGGAATGCCGAAGTGGCCGCGCAGATGCAGCAGGTCTTCCGGGCTCAGATTGCCGGCCACCGTTGCCAGCGTGAGGCTCTTTGGCGTTTCCACCAGAACCACTCCGCCGCGCACATTGGCGCCGTCCATCACCACCCACACATCGGTGGTTTGGTCGTGAATGGCGCCATTGTGAACCCCTCCGGGGCCGGTGGTGGTTACCACATGCTTCCATCCGCGCAGGTGGTAGGCCTGGCGAATGGCGTCGATCTGCGCCGGGTCAATCGTCGCGGGGTCGCCGAATCGCAGCACATGAATGCTGACGCCGTCGAGCTTGGCAACAGCCTGCCGCAGGTCGTCATTCGAGCCGGCCACCAAGCCCGCAGCCGCCGTAAGCATGGCGCGGTCAAAGGTGAAGCTCTCTTTAGCCACGGCCTGAGAGCTCAGTTGCGCCAGCGCGGGAGGCGTCCACTCCAAAATCGCCGAGCTTAAATCGGTGCTCACCGGCACGGGAGCTGCGCCAGGCATATTTCCGGGGCCCGGCTGCGCAGAAGGGCTCGCGGGAGTTTGCGCCGGCAAGGAGCCGCAGCTCACTAGAGCGGCCAGGACAGGGATTTCAAACCAATGCATCCATCTCATGCTCTATTAAACGTTGCAAACACCGGAAAGTTGCTCCCGCCATGGCTTGCCGGGAGGGTTGCTGCGCCGCCCTCCTCGCGCCGGTAACTGCCCGCCTTACGACCGGCCCCACCCCACAAGCTCGGTCTTCAGATTTGACGCGCAAATGAAATTTTCGGAATTTCTTTTCGCGCCTGTCAGGATGCGATAGACTCATGCGGGAACAGAAATAATTTATCACCACTTTTGCACCCACGGAGGGCACATAGAAATTGGGAAAAGCCATGGTCCCCAAGAAAATCTTCTTTACCAAGGGCGTCGGCAAACATAAGGAGCGGTTGACCTCTTTCGAGCTGGCCCTTCGGGATGCCGGCATCGCCTCACAGAACCTGGTGCGCGTTTCTTCCATCTTTCCGCCGCAGTGCAAGCTGATTCCGCGCAAGGATGGCCTCACTCACCTGAATGACGGTGAGGTCGTTTTTGCGGTGATCGCGGAAAACTCCACGCGCGAACCGCACCGCCTTGTCGCCTGCAGCATCGGCGTGGCCATTCCGGCCGATCGCAATGCCTACGGCTACCTGAGCGAACATCATAGCTTCGGCGAGACCGAGGAGCAGGCCGGCGAGTACGCCGAAGAGCTGGCGGCAGAGATGCTGGCCACCACGCTCGACGTGGAATTCGATCCCGACACCAGCTGGGACGAGAAGAAGGAGATCTATCGCATCTCCAACAAGATCGTCCGCACCAGCAACGTCACCCAGTCGGCGGTTGGCGACAGGCGCGGCAAATGGACCACCACTATTGCAGCCGCGGTGCTGATTTTGGAAGAATAACTGCCGCTTGAGAGTCGACAAGGCCGATTCCGCGCCGTCGGGATTGGCCTTGTTGTGTGAGGCCCTGAAGGGCCATGGCGGAGGCTCGAAAGACGAGAAATGACCACAGCTCTCAAATTCACCGTCGCTCTCGTGCAGATGCGCATGGGCGCAGACCCCGAGGCGAATTTCTCCTCGGCGCTCGGCCACATCCGCGAGGCTGCGCGGCTCGGCGCGCAGGTTATCTGCCTGCCCGAGCTCTTCAGGACCCAATACTTTTGCCAGCGCGAGGATCTTCGCCTTTTCGAATTGGCTGAGCCCATCCCCGGCCCATCCACGTCCAAGCTTGCCGAAGTGGCGCGCGAAACCGGCGTCGCGATCGTGGCATCGCTCTTTGAGCGCCGCGCGCCGGGCCTCTACCACAACACGGCGGTTACGCTCGACGCCGACGGCCAAATCGCCGGCATCTACCGCAAGATGCACATCCCCGACGATCCGCTCTACTACGAGAAGTACTACTTCGCTCCTGGCGATCTTGGCTTCCAGGCCGTCGATACGGCTGCCGGCCGCGTGGGCACGCTGGTCTGCTGGGACCAGTGGTATCCCGAGGCCGCGCGGCTCACGGCCTTGCAAGGCGCCGAGGTGCTGTTTTATCCCACGGCCATCGGGTGGCACCCGGCAGAGAAGAACGAGTTCGGCGCTGCACAGTTCGACGCGTGGCGGACCATCCAGCGCTCCCACGCCATCGCCAACGGTGTCTACGTGGCTGCCGTGAACCGCGTCGGCCTGGAGCATGGCGAGGTCAAATTTGCAAACGGCGGCGTGCTGGGCAATCGCGCCGAGGGGCCCGGTCTCGAGTTCTGGGGCGGCAGCTTCCTGGCCGATCCCTTCGGGCGCATTGTGGCCAAAGCCGGGCACGATACGGAGGAGATCGTGCTGGGCGAGATCGACCGCGCGCTGATTGAGGAAACGCGCCGCAACTGGCCCTTCCTGCGCGACCGCCGCGTGGATGCCTACGCCGGGATCACACAACGCTTTCTCGATTCCGCGCAGAAACGGTCCGAAGGCGGAGAGCATAGATAATGCTGTCATCCTGAGCGGAGCGCAGCGGAGTCGAAGGACCTGCGGTTGCTTTTCGTCTTTCAGTATTACCGAATCAAGATGGTGTGAAGTGACTGAACACGAGCAACTCAAGGCCGCACTGAATCGGATACGTTACCCGGCAGGAGTCGTTAGCTGTTCCGAGGCACTCCGACGCGGCAAAATCTCTAGCTGTCTTGATGGGTATTGCGCGATTCAGGGGCAGAGCTTCTTCCCCGGAGGGAGAGGACACATAGGCCAGACTCTACCCTTTGGAGGAATCATGTATCTAGGGCACTACTTCGATAAGATCGGCGGTTATCTTCGATCAGTGCAACGAGGTTATGAAAGCAATCTGACGTGGCGCAAAATCCACTCAGCAGTATTTAATACCCTTCCGGAAGAGCAAATTTGGTTCACGAATTATTTTATGGGTGTGTCGGAGAGCAACACCAACATAGGAGAGCTTGACCGTACTGTCGGATTTTCCGATTACGAAGAAGATTGTTGGAATTTCCTCTGCTTGCAGGTGAGTTTGCAAAGTCCGACAGTCATTGTGGCGTTGGGTAAGAATGTCGTTAGGCCTTTGGGTGCATGGAATCGCTTGAACTTTCCAGATTGGCTCATCGATGAAAAAGATGCCTATGGGCCACTTCGAATGACTGTGCGCGATGTCTCGTTTCATTTCTGCGAACGTGAAGCAGAAACCAAGATTGTTGCTGCCTATCACCCGTCTTATGGCAGAGATGATGCCAAACTCTTGGGAATCAAGAGAGATGCGGAATTTGTAGCGTCCGTATTTCAGGCTTAATTGCCGGATCGAGATTTTCGATGTTGATTGCAACGCCGCGCGAACTCGGCTACCGCATGCCCGCCGAATGGGAGCCGCACGAGGCTACATGGCTCGCGTGGCCGCGCAATCCCGAGGACTGGCCGGGCAAATTCCAATCTATTCCGTGGCTCTACGCGGAGATTGTGCGCCTTCTCGCCGCCCGCGAGCGGGTGGATTTAATTGTCGAGAACGCCTCGATGCAAAAGCGCGTGGCGGGAATGCTGGACCGAGCCGGCGCAAATCTGAATCGAGTGAGCTTTCATCGCTGGCCCACCGACCGCAGCTGGACGCGCGATACCGGGCCGATCTTCGTGAAAAACGCAGCAGGAGAGATCGGCCTCACCGACTGGAAATTCAATGGCTGGGCTAAGTACTCCGACTGGCATCTTGACGACAAGCTGCCAGGCCGCGTGACCAGGCTGCTCGGCTGTCCGCATTGGCAGCCGCTCGTCCAAAGCCAGAACAGTGCGAAGCACTGCGTGCTCGAAGGCGGGTCGATCGACGTCAATGGTGCGGGAACTCTACTGACGACCGAGGAATGTCTGTTGAGCACTGTGCAGCAGCGCAACCCCGGCGTGAGCCGCGAGCAAATCGAGCTGGTCTTCTCAGACTTTCTCGGTGTCGACCATGTCATCTGGCTTGGCCGCGGCATCGCCGGCGACGACACCCACGGCCACGTCGACGACATTGCGCGCTTTGTCTCGCACGATACCATCGTCGCTGCCGTCGAGCCGAATGCGAGCGACCCCAACCACGCGCCGCAGGCCGAAAATCTCACGCGCCTGAAGGCCGCGCGCACTCCGGCCGGAAGGCCGTACAATCTGGTCGAAATCCCGCTCCCGCGGCCAGTGGTCTTCCGCAGGCAGCGCCTGCCCGCCAGTTACGCGAATTTCTACATCGCTAACGGCCTGGTGCTCGTTCCCACCTTCCACGATCCCAACGACCGCGTCGCATTGAACATTTTGGCCGAAGTTTTCCCCGACCGCGAAGTCATCGGCGTCCATTCGATGGACCTGATCTGGGGCCTCGGCGCGCTGCACTGTATGACGCAGCAGCAGCCCGCCCGGCAGATCGGAGTTGCACTATAATCCCTATACGGAGAACCCGCGATGCTTGCTCCCCGAGACGCTTTAGGAAAAGCTAAAACCTATCTGCAAGAGGTGATTCCCGACTTCGCCGCTTTGGATCCCAAGGTGGACGAGATGAAATTGTCACCCCATGGCACGGACTCGCAAACGTGGGTAATCACCTTTTATGCTCCCATCAAGGACAACCCTAAAATTGAAACGCTGGCGGACGTTATTCGACGGCAAAGGGTTGAAAAGGTGGTGTCACTGGATGCAGAGGACGGTCACCTCCTTTTCGTAGGCACCCCTGACATCCCCTTCTGAGCGTGCCCAGTGAAATTTGAAGAGCAGCTTTTCGCCCGGCATCTAGGGAAGAACATCCTCTTGGATTCCAACCTCCTGCTCGTTTTCTTATCCGGCGCTCTCGGCGCGAGGTTCTTTAGGAGATTCAAGCGGGTAGGCGATTACAAAATGGAGGACTACGAACTGCTCGTTCGCTTTATGAAGTCGTTTACGGTCCTTCTCACGACTCCGCATATTCTCACAGAAGTAAGCAATCTAGCAAACAGCTTGCCCGAATCGTACAAACAAGACTGGTATTTGAACCTGGCTGCTCTGATTGCGTCTGAGCAGCAGCCTATGGGCATGCGGGAGAACTGGACTCCTGCAATCGATCTGGTGGAAAGCCCGGACTTTGTCGCCTTTGGGATAACCGATGTTGCCTTGAGTAAATTGTCCGAAGAGGCGCTCCTTGTGACAGACGATTACCGGCTCTCCGGCACATTGAAAAGTCGGGGTATTCCGGTGCTCAATTTTCGAGACCTTCGCACACTGCGGTCGTTAGCCAATGAGTGATCTCGACGCCATGCAAGCCGCACTCGCCGAAGCCCGCCTGGCCGCCGAAGCCGGCGAAGTCCCCATCGGCGCCATCGTAGTCTACGAAGGCGAAATCCTCGCACGCGGGCAGAATCGCGTGCTGCGCGATTTGGACCCCACGGCGCACGCCGAAATGGTGGCCCTGCGCGCGGCAGCCGCGGCTCTCGGCAACTATCGCCTCGCCGGCTGCACGCTCTACGTGACGCTTGAGCCCTGCGCCATGTGCGCCGGGGCCATGATTCACGCACGGCTCGACAGATTGGTTTTTGCCGCCGCCGACCCCAAGGCCGGCGCCTGCGGCTCGGTGCTCCAGGTGCTCAACCATCCCCAACTCAACCACCAGATGCAGATGGAGCAGGGAGTCGCGGCCGAGGAATCCGCCGAACTGCTGCGAAGCTTTTTTCGCGGTCGGCGCTGACCGTACCAGAGCCGCTATAGCGGTTCTCCAATTGGTGCAGAGCTGAGCCACAACCGCTAAGTCGCGTTTTCATCAAGTAAACGCCACATTGCACGCCCTTCAAAACTTCACGCGAATTGGAGAACCGCCGTAACCGCCGCTACCCCACCGACGAGGATCAATCCGTGGGGTAGCGGGATGAGTTGCGTGTTTCTCTTTGGTCTATCGTTTCTTGGCGTAGTTGGCCATGCCCTGAAAGTCGATGAAGACCACAGGTTCATCGCCGACGACCCAGCCGTCGTGTCCGGGCGGAATACGGACGACATCGCCGGCTACAGTGGTCATTTCGGCGCCGTCGTCCATGCGCAGAATCATTTTTCCAGAAAGCTGACAGCCGAAGTGAGCGCATTCGCAGGTCCGTGTTTTGGCAATCGGCCCGATGCAGGTGGACCACTTCCATCCGGGCTCGAAGGTGGCGCGTGCAACCGTATGTTCGCCCACGTGCAGGACTTCCACCTTACCCTTGTCAAACGGCCTGACCTCGGTGGGCGCACTGAAATTCTTTCTTTCTATTTTTGTCGCTGTTTTTGTCGCTGTTGCTGGTCTTGTCGCTGTTGCTGTTGCTGGCATAGCTTACCTCCTTGGGGATTATTTGGGGAATTGATCGTCGTGCAGAGATACGATACACCCGGTATCCGGCCATGTGAACCGTTTTGTTTAATCGATCAGCTCCTCGTCAGTTTGCGAATTCGCTCCGCCTGGTCCGGCCACGTTGCCACAAGCCCCGCGTAGCTTCCGCTTCGATAATCTGCAAAATCGAAGCCCGGCGTCACGGTGCAGCCAAGCAGCGCCACTTTGCCCCCATCCACCAGGCGCGTGCCCTGCCACATTCCCGCCGGAACCGTTAGCTGCACATTTTCGCCCGCCGCCAAATCCGGCCCCAGCGTCAACACGGCAGAGCTCCCATCCAAAAGCAACAAAAGCATCTCCACCGGGTCGCCGAGATAGAAGTGGAAAATTTCGTCCGATGCCAGCATGTGCATCTCGCTGAAAATTCCCTCTTCGAGCAGGTAATAGATGGCCGTGCCGTAAGGCCGCACGCCGCGCAGCAATGCGACGCTGACCTCCGATGTATAGGTACGGCGGTACCAACCGCCTTCAACCGGGTGCGGCTCCAGCTTCAAGAGCGCCTTGATCTCGGCAGCGGTCATAGGGGCCGTCATGGAGTCGATGCTACCAAAAAGGAGGCAGCGCGTTCCCGATTTGTAGCTTCGGGCCGCAACGAGAAGAGCGTGAGGAGCATCACAGCCGGAGCTCTTCCGGAAAGCAAAAAATAAACCTATGAACGTGCAGGTTTATTCCACCACCTGGTGCCGGGATTGCCGCGCCGTCAAGCGGTTTCTCGATGAACATGACATTCCCTACACTGTGATCGATGTCGACGCCGATCCTGCCGCTTCGGCCGAGGTCATCAGCCACGTGGGCAAGCGTGCCATTCCGCAACTGGTCATCGATGGTGAATGGTTCCAGCCCTACACGCCCGGACGCGGGCTGCTCTTCGAGGAACTCTTGAGCCGCCTGCAAATCCCTCGCACCGTAACACGTTAGCCTCGTACAATCGAGTGTTGGGCCAAAGCACAGAAGTCCGTGTGCGTGCATTCGCGTGTCGAGTTTCTTAACGCTCTCGAATGTCGCCGGCCGCGCCAGGATGAAGCTAGTAGCTAGAAGCTGGCAGCCAGGAGCTAAACGTTGATCGAACGCTACACACGCCCGGCGATGGGCCGCATCTGGACGGACGAGAACAAATACCGTTGCTGGCTGCAAGTGGAAGCCGCGGCCAGCCAGGTTCTCGCCGAGGATGGCGTGATTCCGGCCGCCGCCGCCGCAGCCATCGCCGGCATTGCCACTGTCTCCGCCGCCCGCGTGCAGGAGATCGAAGAGGAGGTCCGCCACGACGTGATTGCCTTCACTACTGCTGTAGCAGAGAGCCTCAAAGACCAAGGCCTGGACGGCCAGTCCTCCCGCTGGTTGCACTACGGCCTGACGTCCAACGACATTGTCGATACGGCCCAGGCACTCCAGGTGAAAGAGGCGTCCGCCCTCATCCGCGCCGGCATCGTAGCCCTCCTCGCCGTTCTCAAGCGCCGCGCCCTCGAGTTCAAGCACACGCCCACTATCGGCCGCACCCACGGCATCCACGCCGAGCCCACCACCTTCGGCCTCAAGCTGCTCAACTGGTACGCCGAGATGGAGCGCAATATGGCCCGCTTCAATGCCGCCGCCGAAGACATGCGCGTGGGCAAACTGTCGGGCGCTGTCGGCACCTTCGGCCATCTCAAGCCGGAGCACGAGGAGCGCATCTGCCTCCGTCTTGGCCTCAAACCCGCGCCCGTGGCCACGCAGGTCATCCAGCGCGACCGGCACGCCACGTACATCGCCACGCTTGCTATTCTCGGCAGCACTCTGGATAAAATCGCCGTCGAAATCCGCCACCTGCAGCGCACCGAGGTCCGCGAGGCGCAGGAGTACTTCAGCGAAAAGCAAAAGGGCTCATCGGCCATGCCGCACAAGAAGAACCCGATCACGTCAGAACAAATCAGCGGCCTGGCGCGCGTCCTCCGCGGCAATGCGCAGGCGGCGATGGAAAACATTCCGCTGTGGCACGAGCGCGACATCTCGCACTCCTCGGTTGAGCGCATCATCTTTCCCGACTCGACGATTCTTGTCGATTATTTGCTGGCCAAGTCTACAGACCTCATCGACCGGCTGCTGGTTTATCCCGAGCGCATGAAGAAGAACCTCGAGTCCACCGGCGGGCTCATCTTCAGCGGCCAATTGCTGCTCGACCTGGCCGAAGCCGGCATGTCGCGCGAAGACGCCTACCGCCTCGTGCAGTCGCACGCCATGCGCGCGTGGAAGGAAGATTTGGACTTCCGCGAAGAAGTCGCCCGCGATGAGGAAATTATGAAATTGCTCAGCCCGGAGAAACTGGCGCGGACATTCGACTACCAGCGGCAGTTGGGGAATGTGGACGCGATCTTCAAGCGCGTGCTGGGAGGGTGAATATTTTTTCAGGGCTAGGGCGCTTGTGCAGAGACGTTCTGAGCCGAATTGCTTAATGCAAAGGGGGAGAAAATCTATGATTCAGCCACTGTCACTGGATGTAATTGAAGGCGAGATTAGCGAGGACTATAAGGCGTGGGCGATACAGGCCCGGAGTGGCGATTTTCTGGTAATACCCGACGACCGCTTTCCAGGCAGACACCCAATCCGTTTTTTCATGAGCGAGGCAGATGCGAAGCGGGTAATTGAAGCAGTTCTTACGGCGAAGCCCGAACTGAAGAGAGCAAATCTCACTCCAATTGAGCTGCCACTGCGCGATTCGCTGAGGAGGATTGCACTGGACCCTAATCCTGAACACGCCGACAGCTTTGTTGTGCACTCTCCCAATGAGGTGTTCGAATTTGTGACCTCACTTAAACGCAACCTGATCCAATAGGGAGCAAGAGGCGGGTGACCCAGGCCCCACCTTCGGGACCTGGGAAAGCACGAACCCCCAAAGCCGCACAGATAAGCTAGGAGCTAGAAGCTTGGAACTTACCGTCGCCATCACCGGAGCATCCGGCGCGATTCTCGCCCGTGAATTGCTGCGCGCCCTTGAAACCGACGCCCGCGTGGCGCGCGTCCATTTTGTGGCGTCGGAGAACTCACTGCGCGTTCTGGGTGAAGAACTGGGTATCTCCGGCCGCAACGATCTCCTCGAAAAACTTCTCGGCGCCACGCCCACGAAAACCATCCAGCACGCCGACGCCGATATTGGCGCTTCAATTGCCAGCGGCAGCCATCCCTCGAATGGAATGATCGTCCTGCCCTGCTCGATGGGCACGCTGGCGGCCATCGCCTTAGGCCTTGCCAACTCGCTCATCAATCGCGCCGCCGACGTCACGCTCAAGCAGCGGCGCCCGCTCATCCTCTGCGTGCGCGAAACGCCCTTCAACCGCATTCACCTGCGCAACATGACGCTGGCCGCCGAAGCCGGTGCGACGATCTTCCCGTGCATGCCTGCCTTTTACAATCGCCCCGCCGCATCGAGCGAAATGGCCCGCCAGTTCGCCTGCCGCGTCCTCGCGCACATCGGCTTGCCGCAGCCGGGCGCGTACGTGTGGAAGCCGGAGGAGTAGAGCAAATCCGAGCTGATCCCTGTTCCCTGAAACCTGTTCCCTGTATTTTGTCCCCACCGCCCCCACACCTATAGAATTACCGAAGGGCCGGCGGGTTTCCCGCGCGGAACAGGGTATTGATGAGCGCACAGGAAACAGAGGTCTATCCCCAGGAGCAAATCGCCTCTCCGGCTTGGGAAAGAATCGAGCGGGCACGGCATCCCCAACGCCCCTACCCCATGGATTTGATAGAGCGGATCTTCACCGATTTCAGCGAGATTCACGGGGATCGCCTCTACGGCGACGACGAGGCCGTGGCCTGCGGCATGGCGCGCCTGGGTGCTGACGAGGTGATGGTCATTGGCAACCGCAAGGGCGGCAATACCAAGGAGCGCGTGCGCCGCAACTTCGGCATGCCGCATCCCGAGGGCTACCGCAAGGCGCTGCGCGCCATGAAGATCGCCGAAAAGTTTGCCCGGCCAGTCATCAGCTTCATCGACCTGCCCGGCGCGTATCCCGGTCTTGGCGCCGAGGAGCGCGGCCAGGCCGAGGCCATCGCGCGCAACATTCGCGAGATGTCGCGGCTGCGCGTGCCTACCATCTCGGTCATCAGCGGCGAGGGCGGTTCGGGCGGCGCGCTGGCATTGGCCGTTTCCGACCGCGTGCTGATTCTCGAAAATGCGCTCTATTTTGTCATCTCGCCCGAGGGTTGCGCGTCGATTATGTGGAACGACGCAAGCAAGAAGGCTCTGGCTGCTGAAGCCATGCGCATCTCCGCGCCCGAGGTCGCCGCGCTGGGCTGCGTGGACGAAATTATTGCCGAGCCGCCGGATGGCATCCAGAGCGATCGCGAGGTTGGCTCCGGATTGCTGGGATCTGTGCTCAGGAAGCACCTCGATGAACTCAAAGCAACGCCCATTCACGATCTAGTGGCCGCGCGGCAGCTGAAGTTCCGCAATATCGCCCAGTTCTACACGCGCAGGTGATCCGGGCCCGCCGCTGCCGGCAAGAAACCCTGAAAGATTTGAATGACACCTCACCGAATCAATTTGTGGGATATAGCACGCGTCCCGCGCAGCGTCCGGACTATCAGCCGGAGGCGGGCATGAGCGAGCCCGTCTCGAATGGCGGCCGGGCCGGCGGCCGCTTGCGCGCCTACGTCGAGTTCCTCGCAGGCATTCTCTACTTCTTTCTGGCGCGTTCGCTCGCCCTTCGCGGCGCTCTGGGGCTGGCCGGCGATGCCTGGTTTCCGCTGGTCGATCAGGCCATGCTGGCGTTTCTGCTGCTACTCGGCTATGCGGCCATGGGTTTCTGGTTCGATCGGCAGCCAGACCCCGTCGGCGCACAGGGATTGCCGTGGCGTTCCGGCTGGCTGCGCGAAGCAGCAATGGGCCTGGCAACCGGTTGGGCCCTGGCGCTGGTGTGCGTGTTGCCTATGACGGTCGTCGGCGGCATTGCCGTCTCCTTCAACACTCAAAGTTCCGCCTGGGGTTGGTTAGTGGCCGATGCAGCATTCTTCGCGCTGGCCGCGCTGGCTGAGGAGATCGCCTTTCGCGGCTACGGCTTCCAAAGCTTTGTCCGTGCGGTAGGGCCGACGGGAGCCACGTTGGGTTATGCGGTCATCTACACCATTGTGCAGGCGCTCACACCGGGAGCGAATCACGCCAGCCTGACCGTTTCGGTGGCCTTCACCATTCTGCTCTCCGCAACCTATCTGCGCACCCGAGCCCTGTGGGTCAGTTGGGGTCTCAACTTCGCCTGGAAGGCCAGCCGCGCCCTGCTCTTCGGGCTTGCGGTCAGCGGCGTCAGCAGTCATTCACCGGTGGTCCAGGGCGACCCCATGGGCCCATTCTGGCTCACCGGCGGGGGCTATGGTCTCGACGGTAGTTGGCTCGCTTGCCTCATTCTTCTTGCGGCAGTGCCCGTGGTCTTCCGCATCACGCGCGATCTGAACTACAAGTTCAATGCCCCGGTAATCGTGCCCGGCGGCATTCCCGTGGATCTGGACGCCATCACGCGCGCTCAGCATGAGGCCGCGATGGGGCCTGCCGCACCCGCCGCTCCTGGATTGGTGCAGATCGAGACAAGGAGGCAGCCGGCGGAGGGCAGGGAACAGTAAACCAGGGACCAGGGACCGGCGAATCATTGACAACCGGCAGCCGCGGACCGGCGTACACCACGAACTCCGCTACGCATGGACCGTGTCTTTCCCTAGTCCCTCAGTCCCTAGTCCCTCAGTCCCTGCCTTTTCCAGATTTGCCTTTTCCCCCTCAATAGAGCTAACGTTTGCTAGCGGTGTTCGCATCGTATGCATGGGAGGCTCCCATGAACCGCCGATCACTTCCCCGGTGTTTTGGCCGAATTCTTCGACCGGCCGCGACAGGCAACTGGCAGGGCAGTTCTCTGTGCCTCGCAGCCGCGTGCGCTTTAGTTGCACTGCTCGCCGCGGCAACGTGTCCGGCCCAGGTCCTCACCATCGATACGAGCGGCAAGGGCCCGATTGCGGGCGCCGGGCCGGTGGACCGGCAATATGCGCAGATCGAGCCGACCCATGTGGAACTGACGAAATCGGAGCTGGACGCCAAAACGCGGCTCCTGCTCATCCGCGCATTGCTGCAGGAGCAGGGCTTCGCCATGCGTCCCTTTCCCCGCGGTCACAAGGGCCTGACGCTGGCCGCCAATGGCAAGCTGGAACCGGCCGGAACCGGCTACCTCAACATGGTGATCAGCGAGGGGCTTTCCGCCAAGCCCGGCGCGCGTTTGGTCATTACCAACATCAACTTCGATCGCTCGAGGCTTGTCTTCGATCTCAACGGAGGCCCCGACGCCAAACACCGCTTTTTGCGTCACGTCCAAATCCAGGCCGGCCCTGAGATGGGCGACCCCGATATCGATCCCGCGATTGCGAATCAGGCGGGCGATCCCGTCGGTGCCCGCCTTACGCTTACCTTCGCCGATCATGTTCCCGAGCTGACCCCAGTCCAGGTCAAGGCGCTGCTTGCCCCGCTCATCTCTTTCGATGTGAAGACGCCGATTCAAGCCTTCACCGATACCCTGCCGCCGGCCTTGAAAGAAGCCATCCTCAGCCACAAGGTGCTGGTGGGAATGACCACGGACATGGTGCTCTATGCCAAGGGGCAGCCGCTCACCAAGTCGCGCGAAATCGAAGGACAGATGCCCTTTGAAGAGTGGATCTACGGCACGCAGCCTGAGGAGGTCGACTTTGTCCGCATCAACGGCAACCGCGTCATTCGCGTGGAGGTGGCCAGGAACGGCGAGGCCGTGCAGATCTTCACCAAGGACGTGGTATCGGGCATGATGACCACCGGCGGCACGCCAGTGTTGACGGCGCAATCGAACACGCGCACCGTCAAGGAAGGCGACGTCGAAACCAACCCCGACACGCAGGCGCCGGCTGCTCCTCCCAGCCTCCGCAATCCCGGCGAAAAGCTGCCTGCCGACAATTCCAGCACCACCGGCGTGATGCGGCCGGTGCAGTTCCCCAAGCCGCATACCGACCAGGCTCCGGGCGCCAATCCCGACGAACAGTCAACCACGCCGCCGGCCGCCAGCCAGCCTTCGCAGCCGGCAAGCCCCCAGCAGCCCTCGCAGCAATCGTCGCAGCCGGGGAATGCGCAGTCTCCGCCGGCAAAGTCGTCTCCGCCTGCCGGCAGCGCACAGCCACAGCCGGCGCCAGCCAACACGCCGCCGGCGGCCAGCCCCTCCAACTAGGTTTCTGACCGCATGAACTAGGTCAATCTGGACAACCGTGCGCGGGGCGCCGCCTCATATAAACTGGATAGAGCGAGTCTCATTCGCTTCGCGCAAATCAGGCGCATCCAGCGCCTAGTTTGCCGCGCGAACCGAATCGAAGACCGCGCCGTTGAAGCCGTCCGCACAACGGGGCCCCCGGGCGAGCGATCCTTGCTGGGGTGCCAAGGCGGATGTGTGCAGAGACACTCAACAAGGAGAAACACCTTACCGATGGCTAAAATTGCAAAAACAGGCGACCGCAAGAAGGTGATGGACACGACCAAGTCCACCGACTGCCCCAAATGCTCGAAACCCACGCGTATTGTCAAGCGCGTCAAGGACCGCGAGCGCAGCATTCCAGGCGGGGTCTACATTTCCTGCTCCGCATGCGATTTCTACGAGAAACTTTAGGCGTTACTTGAGGTTTAAAGCAGAAAGAGCCCGGCTCCGCGCTGGGCTTTTTCGCTTGAGGGGCCGGTCCTTGTCGCTTGAAAGGTGAGTGCCGCAGTTCGAGCCGTGCCAAGGCCGCCGGGGTCGAAAACTTCCAAGACGCCGCGATGTTCAAACAGGCAGGAACTTGTCTTCGTCCACATTCAGTATGCCCGTTCGCGCAACGGGCAATCAGTGTCCGGCCAGGTCTTCTGCCGGCGGCTTAGCGCCGCGCTTGGGCGGCAGGCGCATCAGGAACGGCAGCGGCGAAAGCAGCACCACCGCGCAGGAGAGGATGGCGAACACGTTCGCGTAACTGAGCATGGACGCCTGACGCAGCATCTGCTGGTACGCCTCGCCCACGGCGGTTTGCGCAGCCACCTGCGGGGCCATTCCGTTGCGCACAAGCATCTCCTTCACGCCGTCCATGAACAGCCGGTAGGCAGCGCTCCCGCCCACCACGTTGGTCGCCAGCGCCGATTGGTGCACTTGCGAGCTACGCGAAATATACGTGGTCAGCAGCGCGGTGCCCGCCGAGCCGCCCAGGTTGCGCGCGAAGTTCGAGAGGCTGGAGATCTGGTTGGACTTGGACGCCGGCACGCCCACATAGTTCAGCGTGCTGATGGGGATGAAGACGAAGGGCAGCGCAATCACCTGCAACATGCGCCACTCCGTGACGTGGGCGAAGCTGGCGTTGAGGTCCAGGCTGGTCAGGTTGAAGACGCCCATGGCGGTGACCAGTACGCTACGCAGACCATCAGACGCGGGTCCATCTTGCCCACGGTGCGGCCGGCAACAAACATCATGAACATCATCAGGAAGGCGGCCGGCGACAGTACCATGCCGGCGCGTTCCGCGGTGTATCCCAGCAGCACCTGCACATACTGCGGGATCAGGACAGTCGATCCGAACAGCACCATGCCCAGGATCAGTTGCAGAAAGACGGCGGTGCCGAAGTTGCGGTTCCGGAGCAGCTTCAGGTCGACGATGGGATCGGGGTGGTTCCACTCCCACGCAGCGAAGAAGATCAGCAGGCAGACGGCGAGCACCGAGGTGTGCGGATCATGGGGTCGCCGAACCAGTCCTTCTCCTGGCCCTTGTCCAGCGTGAACTCCAGCAGGCCGACGCCGACGGCTACCAGCCCGAGACCCAGGAAGTCGACCTTCAGGTGCTTGCGCGGCTTCCTTGCGCGCCTTCAGGAACGGCGGGTCCTCGACCATCCGGTTCGTCAGAAACAGCGACACCAGCCCCACCGGAACGTTGATGAAGAAGATCCAGTGCCAGTTGAAATTATCCGTGATCCAGCCCCCGAAGGTGGGGCCGATGGCCGGCGCCACCACCACCGCCATGCCGTATAGCGCGAACGCCTGGCCGCGCTTTTACACAGGGAAGGTGTCGGCCAGGATGGCCTGCTCGCTGGTGGCGAGGCCGCCGCCGCCAAGGCCCTGCAGCACGCGCGCCACAATCAGCAGCGGCAGCGTCTGCGCAAGGCCGCACAGCATGGAGCAGCGGTGAACATGGCCACGCAGGTCATGTAGAAGCGCTTGCGCCCGAAGCGGTTGGAGAGCCAGCCCGAGATGGGCAGAATGATGGCGCTGGACACAAGGTAGCTGGTCAGCACCCAGGTGGCTTCCTCCTGGCTGGCGCCCAGCGAGCCCGCCATGTGCGGCAGAGCGACGTTGGCGATCGAGGTGTCCAGCACCTCCATGAACGTCGCCAGGGTAACCGTGATCGCGACGGCCAGGGATTGTGGTGCGGCTTCCAGTGCAGTTCGTCCCAGACTAGCTCAGACATGGCACCTGAATTCCGGCCGGATTCCTGGCCCGCCCTTTACTCCGCACCATGCCTCCATGCTCTTCGAGCCACACGCTAAGCCGCACCCGCGCAGCTTCCAGCGATGGCAGTTTTTATTCTGTCTGATTATTGTTTCATGCCGTGGGCGGAATGCGGCCGCGCGGCGGGTTCTCTCGATTTTCCGAGCACACTCTGGCCATCGGCCAGGAACCGTTACAGGACTTCCGCCATCTCTTTCAAAATCGCCTCGACGGCCGCTGCGGGGTCAGGCGCCTGCGTGATGGGCCGGCCCACTACAAGGTAACTCGCCCCGGCGCGCAGCGCTTCGGCAGGTGTCGCGATGCGGCTCTGGTCGTTGATCGCGGAGTTCGCGGGCCGGACGCCTGGAGTCACAAGCACTCCCTCCGGGCCAGTCAGTTCGCGAAGCGCGGCGGCCTCTTCGGGTGAGCACACAAATCCGCGAATCCCGGCAGCAATGGACATCTGCGCCAGCAGTTTCACCTGGTCCGCGGGCGAGCGATCGAGGCCCACCGCGGTTGTCTGTGACCAATCCATGCTGGTGAGCATGGTGACGGCCAGGAGCCTGGGCGGGTCGGCGAGTCCTGAAAGTGCTTCGCGAGCCGCCGTCAGCATTACCGGGCCGCCGCCGGCGTGGACGTTGATCATGCGCACTCCCAACCGCGCCGCCGAGCGCACGGCGCCGGCCACAGTGTTGGGGATGTCGTGGAACTTGAGATCGAGAAACACCGAGTAGCCGCGCGCCACCAGACGCTCCACCACGGGCGGCCCGGCTGCGGTAAACAGCTCCAGCCCCACCTTGAACCACTGGCACGCGCCCTCCAGCCGGTTCACAAGCTCGTTGGCCGCAGCGGCGCTCGGCACGTCGAGAGCCACGATCAGCCGCTTGCGTGCGTCGTTTATCTTTTCAGGCATCTTGTCCGGCTGCCGGGTACCGGCGGCAGCGAAGCTCGGATTCCGCCGTTCCGAGATGGGCATACTTCAATCCTAACGGATGGCAGCTTCACGCGGCAGTTGGGCGATACGATAGAAGGAGGGAATGGGAGAACGTGAGATCGTTGCAAATTCACATGTTGGTCCTGGCAGCGGCACTTCTGTACGCGGCCGGCCTGTCCTCGGCGGAAGCCGTTCACACCAACCCCATGAACAACGACCCGCAGGTGCGCGCCGCCTACAAGGATTTTTACAATCTCGATTTTCCCGGCGCTGTCGCCCTTTTTGAGCAGTTTCACGCGGCCCACCCCGGCGACCCGCAGGCCACGGCCTATCTGCTCGACGCCCGCATCTTTCAGGAGCTTTACCGGCAGGACCTGCTCGACACCACCTTTTACGCCAACGACGGTTTTCTCACCGGCCGGCACGCTACCGAGGAAGACCCCCAAAAGCGCGACCAGATCTTCGCGCTGGCCGACGAAGCCGTGCGCGAGGCCGACTGGCAGTTAAGCAAGAATCCCAACGATGTCGACGCGCTCTTTGCCCGTGCCTGGGTGCGCAGCCTGCGATGCACTTATGTGGCAATGGTGGAGCGGGCATTTGGCACCGGCTTCCGCCTCGCCACCAAGGCCAAAGACGATGCCGCCCGCGCCTTGCAGTTGGACCCGGACTATGTGGACGCAAAGCTGATCACCGGCGTTTATGAGTATGTGGTCGGCGCGCTGCCGTGGCCGTTCAAGCTGATGATCGGCTTTGCCGGCATCACCGGATCGAAAGCCACGGGCCTTGCGATGCTGCGCGATGCCGGCAATCGCGGCGTCGTCACCAGCCTTGAGGCGCGTACGGCCATTGCGCTCTTCCTCCGCCGCGAGGCAAGGTATCGCGAAGCCATCGACGTGATCCGCACCCTGAAAGACCAGTACCCCCACGACTTTCTCTTCTCTTTGGAAGAGGCCAACCTGCGCAAGGATGACGGCGAAGGAATGAGGGCGGTAGACGCCTACCGCGAGGTCCTGACCGACGCCGCAAAACCGGGCTACTTTGCCAGCTCCAAGTTGGAACTCGCCGATTTCGGTCTCGGCGACGCCCTGCGTGGCCAGCGCCATTACGATGAGGCTGCGAAGGCGTATGAGCAGGCCGCCGCGACCTCCGGCGTAGGTCCCGAACTCAAGATTCGCTCGCTGCTCGATGCCGGCCAATGCCACGATCTCAACGGCGAACGTGCGCTCGCGGTGCGCGATTACCAGGCTGCCATCGACGCCGGCCCCGATACCTCCCGCGCCGACCAGGCCAGAAAGTACCTCCATAGCCCCTACAAAGGAACCTGAGGTTGGGAGTCAACGGCTTCACCGGAGGGAGCAGGGGCCTTCAGGCTCCTGAATCCGTGGGCAATACTCTCAGGCCTTTAGGCTCGGAGGAGAATTTCCCTGGGCCGCCAGCTCCGAAACCTGGAACCGCCGCCGGCGCATCTTCGTATCATCTGAGAAGTTGGTTTTTTCCGAAGGAGGGGACCGATCATGGCCGCTTTCTGTCAGCATTGTGGAAACGCATTACCCATGAGCGCGCATTTTTGCTCCAACTGCGGCTCGGTTATCCCTGCGGCCCAGCCCATTCCGGGCCGTCCGCTCATACGGCCGCGCGCCGGCCGCCAGATCGCCGGGGTCTGCCTCGCGATGGCCCAGGCCAACGCCTGGGACGTGACCACCGTGCGCATCATTGCCGTCGTCGCGCTCTTCTTTTCGAGCGGTCTCGTGGGCGTCGCCTACGTGGCCGCGTGGATTGGAATTCCCGAAGAGCCGCTGCAGCTGCCGGGGCCCGTCCCGCCTGCGGTATAAGCTTGGAATATGAACGGCGTTTATCTCGCAGACGGCGCGCGGCTGAGCTTCAGTGACGCCGGCTCGGGCCTGCCGGTTGTTTTCCTGCATCCCACTCCTCTTGACGGCGGCTATTGGCGTCCACTCGCCAAAGAGCTGGCGGGAATTCGCGCTATCGTTCCCGACCTCCGCGGCCACGGAGCCTCCGAGCTGGGCTCGGCGCTGCCGGTGGGCGGCTTTGCGCGTGTCCCCGACGCTCCCGTGCTCACCATGGCGCAGCTTGCCCTGGATGTTCTTACCCTGCTCGATCATCTCCACATGCGCACAGCCGTTTTTGCCGGCTGCTCCATCGGCGGCTACGTGCTGCTGGAGCTGTGGCGCCGAGCGCCGGAACGCATGCGCGGCCTCGTCTTTATCTGCTCCAAGCCGCAACCGGATGCCGAGGCTAACCTCGCCAAGCGCGCCGGAACCATTGCCCTCGCCAAATCGGATGGCGTCGCCGCGATCTTCGACGGTATGGCGCAGAACTTGCTTGGCGAAAGCTCGCGCCGCGACCGCGCTGAGATTTTGGCCGAGGTGCGCGTCCGCATGACTCTAACGCCTGAAGCTCTGATTGCCGTACAGGCGGGACTGGCCACACGGCCTGATTCCGTTCCCACCGTTTCAAGCATCCGCGCGCCCAACCTCGCCATTGCGGGCGCCGAGGACTCCACCGTCACTGCCACCGAAATGGAGGCATTTCGCCTTGCGCCCGGCGGTTGCGAGTTCCACCTGCTGCCCGCCGCCGGCCACTTCGCCGCCTATGAACAGCCCCGCAAAGTCGCCTCTCTACTGGCTCCGTGGCTGCGTCAGTTTGAAGCGTGAATCGACTCCCCAGGTACCGCCGGTCTCCGCGAGAGTACCGCCGGTCTCGCCTAGCCGGGATTTTCTTCTCCTCGTCCGGCCAAATGCCTTGCCAAATTCCTTGAAAGCGGGAAAAAGGCGTGGCAAAACCGGTCTCCGGGATGGATCGTGTCGAGTGCCGCAACCAGTGTCGCGGCGAGAGCCTCTGAAGAGATCTGCGGTGCCAGCCACGTTCCAGGACGGCCGCGGAGCAGGTCCGCAACCCCTCCTGATGCCGGCAAGGCCACAAGGGGCAAGCCCGCGGCGGCCGCTTCCAGCAGCGCGTTTGGCATGCCTTCGTAGCGCGACGAGAGCACAAAGAGCGTGGCTCCTGGGAAAAATCCGTAAGGAGAATCCACCTGGCCGGCAAAGCGGACTGCGGCCTCCAATCCCAGCGAGCGGCACAACGACTTGAGCGCCGTCTCCTCCCGTCCGCCGCCTGGCCCTCCGCCAACAATGATCAAATCGGCCTCCGGAAACCGCCCGCGCACGGTCGAGAGGGCTTCGAGCAACAGGTCAAACCCTTTCTCCGGTGCGAGCCTTCCCACCGCCAGCAGGTGCGGCCCCGCACCGCTCCACACATGCGGCGCCTCCTGGGCCCTCCGTATTCCCTCCAGGTCCACTGGATTGGGCAGGACCGCAATCCGATCCTCTCTAATTCCCAGTTCTTGCGCCAGGTCCTCGGCCATCGCGCGCGATTGGCAAATCACTCGGTCTGCATGGGGGTAGAGGATACGGTAAAGCCAGCGCGTGTATCGTGGCAGATCGCCAAAGGCCAAAGCAGCCGAAACGGTTCCGTTCTGCCGCACCAGCACGGAGATCTTCGGCGGAAAAAGCGGCAGCAGCAGCAGTACCAGAAAACTCACCTCCGGCGCACCGCACAGGATCGCGCCCGGCCTGAGCCGCCACACCAGCCGCAACAGAGGGAACGCCCCGCCGCGCACACGCCGCGCGCCCAGCGCATGTACCGCAACCCAGGGAGGCAGCGCGGCCCCGGCGGCATCGGCCTGCGTTACCAGTCCCAGGTGGACCTCGTATTTGTCCTGCGACAGCCCACGCGCCAGCACGGCCATCACTTGTTGGGCGCCGCCCCCACCCAGGCGCGGGATCAGCAGGAGGATTCGAATGCGTTGCGCCATGAATTTCCTGAGAGGAAAGTAATTGTGGCTCAGAGCACCGCCCTTGATGTGTGTTCACAATCACAGACCGTCTCTTGGTGCGGTCTTATTAAATTGTCCGAAATTGCAACATTGATGGATTTTTTCTCCCGAATCTGCCCAAACGACCCTAACGTTCGGTGAATTTTAATGAGCGCAGGTGCATGATGGCAGATTCCGTGGCCCTTCCCTTCGATCTTGCTGCGTGTACCCGCAGACCGCACACGATTCTTGTCGGCGTCACTCATCCGCAAACCTGCCTGGTCTTAGGCGCGCGGCTCCGCGCGCTGCGCGAGGCTGGTTTTCGCGTCCTCCTGGTTTCAAGTCCCGGCGAGCTGCTGGACCGCACGGCCGAACGCGAGGGCGTGGAACGGATTGCGATTTCTATGCGTCGCGGCATTGCTCCCTGCGCGGATATAGTCGCCCTGCTGCGCCTATGGTGGCTCATCGGCCGTTGCAAGCCGGACCTGGTCGAGTTCAGCACGCCGAAAGCCGGGCTGTTAGGTACACTTGCCGCCACGCTCCGCGGTGTGCCCCGGCGCGTCTACATGTTGCGCGGGCTCAAGCTGGAAACTACCACCGGACTGAAGCGCAGGATCTTGCTCGCAGCGGAGCGCTTGACCTCCCGTTGCGCGCATGTCGTGTTGTGCAACAGCGAAAGCCTGCGCGCCGAGGCGCTGGCCTTGGGCGTCGCTCCCGCCGGCAAGCTGAGCCTGCTAGGGCAGGGAAGCAGTAACGGCGTGGACATTGAGCTCTTTTCGCCGGGGCCAAGCGACATGCGCGAGCAGCTCGGCATTCCGCGCGACGCTCCGGTTGTGGGCTTTGTCGGCCGATTGACCCGCGACAAGGGCCTGCCGGAGCTCATGCAAGCCTTCGATTTGATTCTCCGCGCCGAGCCGTCCGCCCGCCTGCTCCTCGTGGGTTGGTTCGACGCTGCTGAAGACGCTCTGAACCAGGCTCTGCAGGAGCACATTCTGTGTCATCCGCACACGTATTACACAGGATTCGTCCGCGACACGGCGCCCTATTACCGCGCCATGGACTTGATGGTCTTGCCCACTTGGCGCGAGGGTTTCCCGAATGTTGTGCTCGAGGCCGCGGCCACTGGCATCCCCGTGGTGACGACCGAGTGTACGGGCGCGCGCGACTCCGTGGTGCCAGAGGTAACGGGCCTGCTCATCCCGCCCGGCTACCCCGATGCCATTTGTGAGGCAGTGCTGAAGCTGATTCGCGATTCTGGACTTCGCCGCCGCATGGGCCACGCAGCCCGCGTATGGGTCCTTGAACACTATTTGCAAGCCCGCGTCCTGGCACTCACGGCCGCCTATTACCGTAGCCTGCTGGAAACAGAATCCGTCGCACAGCTTCAAAGCGCATGAGCGTGGGCGGCCTGTCGAAGGCTGGGCGGCGATGCTCTCTCCCCGCTTCAATAGTGGCTATCGTTCTATTCTTCTATCAGTGGTTCCTCGCCATGAAGTTGCCCCATCACTGATCCGGGCTGAAAAAACCCCTTTCATTAAGGACCTTATTTGATCGCTCTTTGTTCATGAACGTCCGACGAGACGAACATCAAGGTCCATCCCGACTGCGGCGGCGTAGCGCATAAGCGTTCGCATGTTTGCGCTCTCAGGCCTCCGCTCGGTTCGGCTTAGCTGTGGAGCGCTGGTTCCGATCCTTCTGGCGACCTCAGCTTGGGTCAGCCCCTTGCGCTTGCGCTGATTCGCCAGTTCCAGGCCGATCTTTAGCACTCTCGTTTCGTCTTCGTAGGCCTGCCGGACAGCGGGCCTGCGAAGCTCCTTCTTCACGTATCGATCCCATGCGGTCATCATTTGCGTCCATCTCCTTTTCCCCGTCCCGCACTAAGCGCACTCCGCTTTGCCTTGAGACGAGCTTCGTGTTTTGCCATTCTTCCTCGGCCAATTCGCTTTTCGGCTTCCTCAACCGCCGCAGTGTTCTTCGTGAAGCCATGTAGCAGGACTGCCGTCCGATCCTCGTCGAAGAAATAGAGCACCCGGTAGCGTACCTTTCCCATTCGCAAACGCACTTCGCGTAGACGCCCTTCAATTTGCGAGGTATAAGGATAATCGAGAGTCGGTCCGCCCTGCTTCAGCAGATCGATGCGAGCTATGACTTTGCCTCGAATGTCTTCCGGGAGGGCCTCCATCCATTTTCTGACGGGAAACGATCCATCATCCTCGCGAAAGAAATCGACCTTCCATTCGGCAGTCGGTTCGTCGCTCACAAAGATAGTTTATCAAATTTGATAAATCGGAACCACGGAAAGATTGTTCGGAAGAGAATACCGCCCGAGGCACAGGCGCGAAATCATACCCTGCATGGCCCTGGCATGCTCCGGAAAAACGTGGAATTACCGTTGTAATGGCACCCGGATTTTGTGAGATTTGATGGGCGGGTGGCCAAGCTTCGCTTGGGTGGGGTAGATTGTTAGCCCTGCTCAACCTCGCCGGCAAACAGATCGGGCTGCTCTGCGCCGCGCCTCGCGGGCTCAACCCGTCTGCGGCCCGGCGCTCCAATCAGGCTAAGCACTTCCAGAGTCTGAATTGCTTTGCGGGGTACATAAATCCGCTGCGTGTTTGAGCGCGTATCGGGAGGGGTCAGCAGCAATCCCGAGCCGTCCACAAGCGTGCGGTCATTGGCCGCCAATCCCTCCAGCTCGTCGCCGTCGGTCAGCGTCAGCCGCAGCCACAGCCCCGCATTGCGCGGCTTCAGAGAGAAACGCTTGCGCACCAGCCGCTCAGGATTTGCCTGGTCCGCCGATCCGGAAGGGAAGTCCCGCACGTAGCAAACCCACTTCACCTGCTCCCACCCCATGCGCACTACTTTGCCGGTAAGGTCCAGAATCTCGAGCTCCGCCTCCTGCTGTCCGAAGTCGGCTCCCGCGTAGCCGGCGCACCAGTCACGGGAAAACTTGCGCACAATGACAGGTTTGCGTGCCGAGGCCATTGTTTTGGATTGTCGCACGCTTCAGGGCCGCGCGTGGCGCTTGCCTTTCGCGCGTGGCGCTTACCTCTATTGTCCCTCGCGGCTCCTCTCCATACCGAGCATCAAATGGGCCGCCACGGTTTCGAGTCCGGTAAAGTTGCAATTCTGATGCACAAAACTAGTTTTCCAAGTCATTTTGTGTTAATGTTCTTGTTTGCCCGCCTCTGCGAATCGTGCCATAAGAACAACAGCATCAGGCACTTGTGCCGGGGTTTCAATAACGAAAACAGGTTAGTGCATGCCCGACTATATCTACCTGCTGGAAAACCGGCTCTCAGTCGACCAGCGCCACGCGCTCACGCAGCTTCGCACCGTCGCTCGCGAATCCGGCACTATCCACTTTCTGACAGGCGACGCCGTCCGCGACCTCACCAGCGGCCATGCGGTTCGCGAGCTTGAAATCGCGATCCACGGAAACGCCCTTAAGCTAAAGAAAGCATTGGAGAAAGCCGGTGCCAAGATATGGGGAGAACACGAGCCCTCCCGCAGTCTTTACCTGTGTTTTCCGGGAACCGTCCGCGTCGACCTGATCAGCGCCCATCGCATCGAATATGCCAAACCGGGGAACCCTGTTTTTCACCCTGCCTCCATCCAGGAAGACCTGCGCCGCCGCGACTTTACCGTCAACTCCATGGCCATTTCGCTCAACGAAGGGTCGTTTGGACTATTGATGGACCCCCTGAATGGCGCCGCCGACATTGAAACCAGAACATTGCGCTTGGTTTCCAATTACGGGTTCCTCGAAGAACCTTCGCTGCTCATCCGTGCTACCAGGTACCGCGCCCGCCTGAACTGGGAGATGGACCCGAGAACACAAACCCGCTACGACAATGCCAAGAACGAGGGCGTGATCGAGTCGCTTTCCGCGCATGAGCGCAGCAAGGAACTGGAGCAGATCGGGCACGAGGAAGACGGACTCAAGGTGCTGCGCGCCCTCGAGGCCGAAGGCGGGATGAAGGTTCTCTTTGCGGCCTGGACTGCGGCTAGCGCCGATGAGACAAAGTTGACGGCTCTCCACGATTTGGCGGTCGAACTGCTCCTGCAGGGCGTCCATCCCGACATGTCCGCGGCCCAGATGGAGATGCTCACCGCCAAAATGGCGCCTAGGGATCTGGCGGCGCTCAAGAAGTCGATGCTGCGGCCGGGCTTCGTCGCGGAATGGAACAGTCTCGATTCGCTCGCCGGCGGCTTCGCCAAAGTATTACTGGCCAAGCAGAATGCCACGCCCTCGGCAAGCTATAAGCTTTTCATGAGCTATGATCCAGAAGCGGTTCTATGGCTTGGATTTACAAGCAAAGCTCAGACCGTCCAGGAACGCTTCAATCTCTTCCTCAAGGTCTGGCCTGAGGCTCGTCAGCGCATCCCGCACGCTCTGATGCAGGAAATGCGCATCACACCCGAGCTGCCGATTTATAACGAGATCGTAGAGAAAATCTTCCTCGAGCTCATCGATGGCCACCTGACAACCCCGGAGGAGATGCGCGCCTATCTCGAGCCGCACTCGCCCCCAGCTCCGCCTCCACAAGTTACGATCAAGAGACCGCGAGCCAAACGCGGTGAGGCCAAAATCAAAGAGCTGGTGCCCGATGACGACGAGGACGAGTTAGAGGAGGGCCTGGCGGCGGACGACGATCTGGAATCGATCGGCGCCGATGATGAAGAGATCGATCTGGGCATGGTTCTGCCCAAGCATGCGCTGGCGGCAGAGTTGGGCGATGAAACGGAGCCAGAGGAAGAAGAGGAACTGGAAGGCGAGGAAGCGGATGAGGCATCCGCTGGAAAGAAGAAGTTGCCCACAATAAAGGGAGAAAAGCCAAAGGGAGAAAAGCCCCAGCGCGAGAAGCCCGCGCCTGCTAAGGCTGCAGCGCCGCCGGTGGCAGCGAAGCCTCAGCCTCCCGTGGCCGCTGCAGTGGCGAAAGCGGAACCAGCGCCAAAAACAGCGCCCGCCGCCAAGCCGCCCGCTCCAGCCAGGACCCAGCCCGTTCCCGCCACAAAACAGAAGCCGGCATCCACCCCAGTTGCGGCAAAAACCGCGAAGATGGTTCAGCCGAGAGCCAGGAAGCCCGAGCCGGCAAGAGCCAAGCCAAAGCCCGTGGCCAAGGCGGCTGCAAAAACGTCTGTGAAACAGCCTGCGAAGTCCCCGCCTCCCAAGACAAAGCCGGTTAAACATATACCGGCCAAGCCGTCAAAGCAGCCTGCAAAAAAAGGCGAGTCCAAAACAGCGAAAAAACACTAGAGCGGCAAACCCCGTTCCGTTATCGATTCAACCGTCTTAGCGCACACGGTGCAACTCTGCCTGCTTACAACCCGTGCCTCAGGGGAGCGTCTAAACCTATAGCGCCGCGTCGTGCCCGGCGATTCGCTGTATGCAGTTTCCCCGCCTCGAACGCCGCCCCGAGCTCGACGCACTTCGCGGGCTCTTCCTGGTGTGGATGACGCTCACGCATCTGCCTACGCGTTTCAGCGACTTCGTCAACTCACCGTTGGGTTTTGTCTCTTCGGCCGAAGGTTTCGTCTTCGTCTCGGCGTTGCTCGTCGGGCGGCTTTACTTTCGCGATCTTTATCGGGATGCATCGGACGTGCGTATCCGCTTGTGGAAGCGGTCGCTCAAAATCTACGGTTATCACCTGCTGATGCTGGCCGTTGCCTTCACTGTGGCTGCTGCCTTTGCTGTCCACACGCACAAAGCTGCGATCAGCAATCTCCTCGACTTTTATCTGGCGCACCCGTTGGTCGCCATCGCCGGCTCCGTGCTGCTCCTCTATTGCCCCCCTCTGCTCGACATTCTGCCCATGTACGTAACGTTTCTTTTCCTAACCCCCATGCTCCTCTCGGCCGCCGCTCGTTTTGGATGGAAAAAGATTCTTCTGGCAAGCGGCGGCGTCTGGTTTCTCGCCCAATTCGGCCTGCGCGACCTGGTCCACAACTGGATCGTTCATCTCACGCATCTGCAGATTCCGTTACAGGAGACCGGCGCCTTCAACCTTTTCGCCTGGCAGGCCGTCTGGACCGCGGGACTGTGGGTCGGCGCCCGATCCGCCATGCAGGAGCCGGTCCTCAGAAGGGTTCCAGGTTGGGTGGCCGCGCTCTCTTGCGCCGCCTGCCTCTTTTTCATCGGCGTGCGCTGGGGCTGGCTTGGTCCGCACCTCACCCAGCAGGCTCTCGGCATTCAACTCGACAAGTGGCAGATCGGCCCCCTGCGCGTTCTCAATCTCGTAACGTTCTCCATCGTGCTGTACTGGCTGCGCAAGTATCTGCTGCGCTGGGTGGCGATCGAGCCGTTCCTCACGCTGGGCAAGGCCTCACTGCAGGTGTTTTGCACGCACGTTGTCTTCGTTTTCGTCGGGCTTGCCCTGCTGGTTCGCGATGTCGGCGACGATGTCGGCAGTCCCGCTGAGCAGTTGCATGGCCTCCCTGCGGCCGCTCTGCTGGCGGTCACGTTTACCGCATTGATTCTGGTTGCCGCGCGCGAAGTCCGTACGCGCCGCAGCGGTCGAGGCAAGCCCTCGGCGGAGCAATCCAAGACAAGCCAACCACGGGCTTCTTCGGCGACGGGGCCGGTCATGCGTACAGGATCGGTGGCGGCCAAGCTGAGCTAAGGACCAGCGCCAGAACCGATCGCACCGTGCGGCTCCCCTCCAAATTCATCAAACGTTTGCAATCTCTTTGCCTCGACTGCATTACTCTGTTCTTGGTTCCCTGCGGTCAACGCATCCCGAACACTCAACCGGCCGCGGGGCGAGGACTGACCGTTTGAGCCAAACCGTATTTGTTCTGGAAGACGACACCGATATTGCCCGGCTGGTGCAGCATCACCTTGAAGCGGCGGGCTTTGAGGCGCGCCTGTTTCACACCCCCACCAATCTCATTCCCGACGCCGAGCGCAAGCCGCCCGCGCTGTTTCTTCTCGACATCATGGTTCCCGGCGGCGACGGCCTCGATGTTTGCCGCCGCCTGCGCAATCACGCCGGGCTTTCCACCATTCCCATCATCTTTCTCACCGCGCGCGCCGGCGAAAACGACCGCGTCCTGGGCCTCGAGCTGGGCGCCGACGACTACATCACCAAGCCGTTTTCCACCCGCGAGCTGGTGGCCCGCGTCAAGGCCGTGCTGCGCCGCTTCGAGCGGCCCACATCGCCCTCCGATCATCAGCTTTGAAGAGGTCGATCATCGACGCCGGCGCCATGCAGTTGAAGGTGCGCGGCGAGCTCACCACCACCACGGCCACCGAGTTCCGCCTGCTCGACTACCTGGCGCGCCATCCCGGCCGCGTCTTCAGCCGCGACCACCTGCTCGACGCCGTCTGGGGCGATGCGCGCTTTGTCACGCCCCGCTCGGTCGATGTCTATGTGCGCCGCATCCGTGAGAAAATCGAGATCGACCCGGAGAATCCGCGCTACCTGAAGACCGTGCGCGGCGCCGGCTATCGCTTTGAACTTCCCAAAAGCGAGTATGATAGCTGGTCCCTCAGCTTTCTAGCTTCCGGCCTCTTTCGAAAGGCGCCAGAATACTTGGCACATCGCACGAGATTGAGCTAGAGAGCTAGGAGCTAGAAGCTGAGAGCTAGTTCTTCCATGACCCCCAAAGTCTTCACCAAGCTGCTCGGGCTTTTGTTCTTCTCCTCGTCTTCCAGACGCTGGTGATGGAGTTCGTCTTTCGCCGCTTCGTGGAGCACTCAGGCCGAGAGCACGCTGCAGCGGCATCGGCCGCGAAGCCTTCTGGTCCGGCCTCATCGCGCTCGCCGTCGCCATTCCGCTGGCCGCCTGGGTCGCCGGCCGCATCTCCGCCCGTCTCGCGCGCGTGGTCGACTTCGCCCGCCGCATCGCCGACGGCGACCTGACCGCACGCCTTGACCTCGGCCGGCGAAGACGAGCTCTCCGCCATGGAAGCCGCGCTCAACCAAACCGCCGAGCGGCTCGGCAAGGACTTTGCCGAGCTCGAAAGCAGCCGCCACGAGCTGGCCGCCATGCTCGACTCCATGCAGGAGGCGGTCGTCGCCATCACCTCCGCGGGCTCTGTCCGCTGGTCCAACGCCGTCATGCAGCGCATCGCCGGATCGCAGCTTCGCCCGGCCGCCCGCTGGTCCACTCCGTCCGCGATCCTGAGCTGCTGGCCTGCGTCCGCGGCGCGCTCGAACGCCGCGAACTCTGCGTTGGCCGCGCCAGCCTGCTTGCTCCGGGCCGCGTCTTTGAGATCAACGCCGCGCCCTTGCCCTCCGGCGGCGCGCTGGTCGTGCTCCACGACGTCACCAGCATTGAGGCCGCGCAAAAATCCCGCCGCGAGTTCGTCGCCAACGTCAGCCACGAGCTGCGCACGCCGCTCACTTCCATTCAGGGCTACGTTGAAACCCTCATCGAAGATCCCAACCCCAGCCCGGAAACCACGCTCGAATTCCTCGGCGTCATCCTCAAAAACGCCAGCCGCATGAATCGCCTCACCGAGGATCTGCTCGCCCTCGCCAGCGTTGAAAGCCCCGACTACAAGCTCTCGTTGCAGCCGGTGCGCGCCAGCGTGCTGCTGCAGGACGCCATCGACTCCCTCGGCGGCATCGTCGTCGACTCCGGCGTCAAGCTCCAGTCCGCGGGCGCGCCCGACGCTCTCGTCATGGCCGATCCCGACGCCATGCATCAGGTCTTCGGCAACCTCATGGAGAACGCCCTCAAGTACGCTCAATCCGGCAAGCGCATCCGCGCCGGCGCGCGCCTGCTCGCCATCCGAGGTGGAATTCACCATTCAGGACTTCGGCCCCGGCATCGCCTCCGAGCATCTCGAGCGCATCTTCGAGCGCTTCTACCGCGTCGACAAAGCCCGCTCCCGCGAGTCCGGCGGCACCGGCCTCGGCCTCGCCATCGTCAAGCACATCGTGCAGGCCCACGGCGGCCGCGTCTGGGCTGAAAGCGAGCTCGGCAAGGGCGCCGAGTTCCACTTCACGCTGCCCCTGGCGCCAGCGGCGCAGGTCCTGCCTCAGGCAGCCGAACAAGCTCCCGCAGCCAGGTCATAGAGCGGGCTGCATGAATTGTCGTTTAGACCCAATACATAAACAGAATTAACAGGTTACGGCGCGAGGTATTTATCTTAATCAGCTCTGGGTTTCCATGGAGTTTCTCCCTGTTCCCACAAACATGACCCCGCTTTTTCAACTCCCCGTAACATTCCCCGTAGACAATGGACTGCGGCAGAAAACTGCAAGGGAGAGAATCGTGAAAAAATCTTGCTTGCCGTTTATTGCGTTGTTCGTTGGCTTTGAGCGCGGCTCAGGCCCAAAAAGTTACCGCGGCGGGCGCCACCTTCCCCTATCCCATCTATTCCAAGTGGTTCAGCTGAGTACAGCGCGCGCGCATCCAGGCGTCGAAATCAACTATCAGTCCATCGGTTCCGGCGGCGGCATCAAGCAGGTCAGCTCGGGTACTGTCGACTTCGGCGCCTCCGACATGCCCATGACCGACGAATTGCTCGCTTCGTGCAATGTCAAGCTGATTCACATTCCCACCGTGCTCGGCGCAGTCGTTCCCGTCTTCAACGTTCCGGGCGTCAGCGAGCTCCGCTTCAGCCCCGACGTGCTGGCCGACATCTTCCTGGCCAAGATCACCATCTGGAACGATCCCCGCATCGCCAAGGACAATCCTGGCGTCCATCTGCCCGACCAGAAGATCATCGTTGTCCACCGCTCCGACGGCAGCGGCACCACCTTCATCTGGACCGACTACCTCAGCAAGGTCAGCACGGAGTGGGCCAACGGCCCGGCAAGGGCACGTCGGTCAACTGGCCCACCGGCGTGGGCGGCAAAGGCAACGAGGGCGTGGCCGGTTATGTGCGCCAGTTGCCCGGCGCCATCGGCTATGTCGAGCTGATCTATGCCCTGCAGAACCACATCAACTTTGGCGCGATCAGGAATGCCTCCGGCAACTGGGTCAAGGCCTCAATTGACGGCGTCAGTGACGGCCGCGGCCACCGTCAAGAAAATGCCTGCCGACTACCGCGTCTCCATCACCAACGCTCCGGGCCCCAACGCCTATCCCGTCTCCAGCTTTACTTACCTGCTCATCCCGACACAGCCGAAAGACGCGGCGAAGGAAAAGGTCATCAAGGACATGCTGAGCTGGGCGATCAACTCGGGCGAAAGCGAAGTCTCCACTCTCTCCTACGCTCCGCTTCCGCAGGTCGTTGCAGCCAAGGTCCTCCAGACAGTTTACTCACTGCCGTAAAGCGCAGCGAGGGGGTCCGGCGCCCGCCGGGCTCCTCGCTGCTTCGCTTCGCCGTTGGCATCTTCGCGTCTGACGACCGCGCCAAACATCTGGCCGGTTGCCGCTGTCGATTCTCCCGCCCCGCCACGGCCTCACTCTGCTTTGGTACACTCTGCAGGTCTCGTGTTAGGATGGTCCCCGACCCTGACGACCATGCAATGACAACTGTCCCTCCGATCTCGACCGTCAATGACCTTTTCTTTCGCGTTGCCGCGGCAGCCAATCCGCGCGCTGTCCTGTGGCAGGACGAGTTTGGCCAGTGGCAACCGATCTCCTCGGATCAGATCTATCAACGCGTCCGCGCCCTGGCCACGGCATTTCTCCGGATGGGTGCGAAAAGGGCGACCGCATCGCCCTCATCAGCGAGAACCGCTGGGAGTGGGCGGTCACCGATTTTGCCGCTCTGGCCATCGGCGCCGCCGATGTGCCCATCTACCCCACCCTCACCGGCGAGCAGATCGCGGAGCTGGTGCGCGACGCCGGCTGCCGCATTGCCGTCGTCTCCACTCGCCAGCAATTCGACAAGCTGCACACGGTCCGCGCCCAAACCCAATTGGAGCACATCGTCATGATGGATTCGCCCGCTCCCGAGGGCGCCATCGCCATGAGCGAGCTGCTTGACGATGCCGATGCCGACGGCGCCAGGCGCGATCCCGTCTTCGATGCCCTCGTCCGTTCCGTCGAGCCCCATGACCTGGCCACGCTCATCTACACCTCCGGCACCACCGGCGAGCCCAAGGGCGTCGCTCTCACCCACGGCAATATCGCCGCCAACCAGAACTTCGCCGCCGTCGACTTCGGCTTCAATTCCACCGACGCCTGCATCTCCTTCCTGCCGCTTTCGCACGTCACTGCCCGCGCTCTCGACTACGTCATGTACAACTTCGGCGCGCAGGTGGCCTATTGCTGCGCAATTCGACAAGCTGCCGCAGGCCATGCGCGAGGTCCGGCCCACCGTCATCGTCGGCGTGCCGCGCGTCTTCGAGAAGATCCGCCAGGCGGTCGAGCAAAAGCACCGCGCGAGTCGCCAGTCAAGAAGCCGCCTGCTCGCCTGGGCCATCCGTCTGGGCGCGCGCTTCGCCGATACCGTGTACGACGGCCGCCAACCCCATTCGCTGCTGTGGAAGCTGGCCAACAAGCTGGTCTATTCCAAGGTTCGCGAGGCCTTCGGCGGCCGCGTAAGGATCTTCGTCTCCGGCGGCGCGCCCCTGGGCATCGACACTGCGCGATGGTTCGCCTCGGTGGGCATCGCGCTTTGGGAGGGTTACGGCCTCACCGAAACCTCGCCGGTGATCGCTCTCAATACGCCCGTCCGGCACCGCATGGGCTCCGCCGGCATGCCGCTGAGCAACGTCGAGCTCAAGCTCGCCGAGGATGGCGAACTGCTCGTCCGCGGGCCCTCGGTCTTTGCCGGTTACTGGCAAAAGCCAGCCGCGACCGCCGAGTGCTTCGACAGCCAGGGATGGTTCCGCACCGGCGACATCGGCCATCTCGACGCCGACGGTTTTCTCTACATCACCGATCGCAAGAAGGAACTGCTGAAAACCTCCGGCGGCAAGCTCGTGGCGCCGCAGCCCATCGAAAACAAGCTGAAGAACAGCGTCCTGGTGGCGCAGGCCGCGCTGGTCGGCGACCGGCACAAATTCATCTGCGCCCTGATCGCGCCCAACTTTGCCGCCCTTGAAGACTGGGCCGCTCATCACGGCATCTACGCCAAGTCGCGCGCGGAGCTCGTGGCCGATCCGCCGCGTGGTTGCGCTCTACGCCGAGATTGTCCGCGAGGTCAACGGAACCCTGGCCAACTTCGAGACCCTCAAGCGCTTCCGCATCGTGGCCGAAGAGTGGACCCAGGACTCCGGAGAACTCACGCCCTCCATGAAGCTCAAGCGCCGCGTCATCACTGCGACGATATGCGGCGGTGATCGCCGAACTTTACGCGGACGAAGCAACCGCGCGCGGCGAATCGGCGAGCTGAGCCGGCCAACGCCCCTGCGCACAGACCCGTGCTTGCCCCACATGCGCTTGAGGGCGCTGAAAAACGGCGCGCCCCATGCGCCCACCGCCAGCGCTGCGCCAAAGATCATCACCGCATCGATGCTCAACCGGCCCTCGCGCGTCCAGTACGCATCCGGTTCCAGGCTGAGCCACAGCGCAAATTCGTCCAGCGTCAGTGCCGCGCCCACGCCGTAGCTCACCGCCATCAGCCGGCCCAAAAAGATCGACATCGGCGAGTTGCGACCGCCCCAGGTCCAGCAGCCAGCCGTAACCCACCAGAAGCAGAATCAGAATGCCCCAAACCAGGTGGTGAATGTGCATCCCGCGCACCACCACCCACTGCATATGTCCTTCATGATTCGCGATCCGGTGAACCAGCATGCGCACCCCGGCAAACGTAATCAGGAACGAAACCGAGGCAATAAACATCCGCTGCCGCGGCCGGTCTGGGATCGTCGTGCGGATCAGGTAACCCAGCCGCGTCAACTGCAACAGCACCAGCAGCACAATGACAACCAGGCCGACGAACGCAAGCAGAAAAATAGCGCCGGTATCAGGCATACTCTTATTGAACCACCCCGCCGCGCCCCAGCCCAACAGAGAATCGCCAGCTGATTGCAGATCTCTGATCCCTGATCTCTGATCTCTCATTGACAGCGGCGCGATACACTGGATGGGGCGTTAAGGCCGGTGAATCTCCACGTTCTCGATTCACACTTCACGCACAAGAATTCAGGCCCGGCTCCAATGGCCGCGCAGACATTACGAGGAGATTCACGATGCGAGTTGCTTTATTGACCGGCGGCGGCGATTGCCCCGGATTGAATGCGGTCATTTATGCGGCTGTGAGAAAGGGCATCAACCACTACGGAGACGAATTCATCGGCTTTTTGAACGGCTGGCGCGGCGTGCTCGATAACAACTTCATCCCCCTCACTCTTGAAAACATCGACGGCATCCAGTTGAAGGGCGGCACCATCCTGCACTCCTCGCGCACCAACGTGAAAAAGATTCCCGGCGGCATCGACAAAGTGCAGGAAGTTCTCAAGGCCAACAAGATTGACGCGCTCATCGCGCTGGGCGGCGACGATACGCAGTCGGTCACGCTCTTTCTGAGCGAGAACGGCGTGAATGGCGTGGGCGTGCCCAAGACCATCGACAACGACATCAGCGGCACCGACCAGACCTTCGGCTTCGACACCGCAGTCATGATCGCCACCGAGGCCGTCGACCGCATCCACACCACCGCCGACTCGCACAACCGCGTGATCGTGATTGAAGTGATGGGCCGCGACGCCGGCTGGATCGCTTATGCCTGCGGGCATCGCCGGCGGAGCCCACGTCATCCTGGTTCCCGAAAAGGAAATCGACATCGACCACGTCTGCGCCCTGCTCAAGTACAACTACGATCACGGCAAGCATTACGGCGTCGTGGTGGTCGCCGAAGGCTGCCATCTGCCCGAGGTAGGCCAGGTCATCGGCTCCGCGCAAGTCGACTCCTTCGGCCACGCGCGCCTCTCCGGCATTGGCGAAGCGCTCGCCGACCTCATCGAGAAGAAGACCGGCTACGAAACCCGCTCGGTCAATCTGGGCCACACCCAGCGCGGCGGCGTTCCCACGGCCTACGACCGCGTGCTCGGCCAGCGCTACGGCCTGCACGCCATCGACATGGTCCACTCAGGTAAGTGGGGCCGCATCGCCGTCCTCCGCGGCACCGACATCACCGACATCACCATCAAGGAAGCCATCGCCACCAATCGCCGCCTCGATCAGCGCTTCTTCGACGTGATCGCCGACCTCGAAGCGAAGGTGTAGCGATCGTTAGGTAGAAAATTTAACCACGGTCATCCTGAGCGAATCCGCCGCGGCGGACGAGTCGAAGGCACCTGCATTTGGCCTGTTGCCCCATCCTTTCCGCTTTTTTTGCGGAAAGGGTGGGAACGCACATAGCTCACGTTCCCTCGTTCACAAATCGTCAAAGACGAGAAGCGATTTCTCGTGACCGCACCCACCTGACCACTGAAATCTGATCCCTGCTCTTGTGCTTTACCGCCTTTACAAGCCCGAGGACTTCGCCGCGCTCTACGCGATCGAGGAGACTCTGTTTTCAGCCGCCCTTCCGCTTCAGCCGCGCATACATGCGGCAGATCATCGCGCAACCGATAACTCGGCAACATGGATCGCGGAAGCAGAACGGCCGCATGGCCGGCTTCGCCATCGTCGAGTGGACGGTGGGATGAGGGGGCGCCTGTCGCCTACATTCAGACCATCGAAGTGGCCGTGGACGAGCGCCGCCAGGGCGTGGGCGACGAACTCCTGCGCCGCGTCGAAGCCTCAGCCCGCGCGGCCGGCGCGCGCACCATCTGGCTGCACGTCGACGCAGGAAAACTCCGCGGCGATCCGCCTCTACGAAGGCGCGGCTATGCCAGCCAGGGCAGGGAAGAGCACTACTACGCGCGCAACCGCGCCGCGCTCATCTACAGCAAAAAGCTGGCGCAGTCCGATCCGTTGCGCCCGCTAGCCCCGTCATCTGACCACTGACCACTGATCACTGACCACTGCTTTTGATGAACGCCGCTACGCGGTCGTGAAGCTGCTTCACGCATTCGTCGCGCACATAGACCATGTGCCCCGATTCGTACCAGTCGTACTCGATGTTCTTGGCCAGCGACTGCGGAATGGGCAGATGCTTCTCTTCATACTGCGCGGCGAAGAATGGCGTGGCCAGATCGTAGTAGCCGCCATTCACCATCACCTTCAGCCGCGGATTGGTCTTCATCGCCTCGGCCAGATCCGGCGCCACGTTCACGCTCAACGGTGTTGCCGTTGTGCCTGAAGTCCCAATGTTCCACTGCCCCACTGTGGACAGCTCCGGCAGATACGTCTGTCCCTCGCCATATTTCAGGTCGCTGCCGCACGTATTCGTTGAACAGCGAAACATACGCCGACGAAATGGCCGACGCTCTGCGGATCGTACTCCGCGTTCTCGCTCAGCGGATCGAGGTGCGGCCCGGAGAAACGCGTATCGAGCCGCCCGTGGTCAGGTCCTCCTCGTCCTGCAGCGTCTTCTCAAACTCGCCGCCGCTCACGCGCAGATTGGCCTTGAGCAAATAGGCCACAGGCAGCCCGGTGTACTCGTGCAGCTTCTCGGCCACCTGCTGCTTCTCCTCGGCGCCCACGTCGGTTCCCAGCGCCAGCGCGTGCGAATAGGGGCCCATCGCGAACTCTTCCACCTCTTTCAGGAACGGCTCCAGCGCGGCCGGCTGTTGCGGCAGCTTCTTGTGGTACCAGGCCGTGGCGGCATACGTCGGCAGCGCCAGTTCGTAAGGCAGATCCACGCCGGGATTGGCGCCTCGGCCGGTCGATGTCGGTGGTGAAGTTGAAGATCTGCGACAGCAGAATCACGCCGTTCAGGTCGATGATCGTGCCTGTTCTCCAGCAGATCGGCCAGCACGGCCGAGCGCGTGGTGCCGTAGCTCTCGCCAAAGATGAACTTGGGCGAGTTCCAGCGGCTGTACTTGGTAATAAAGCGTGCGATGAAGCGCGCAAACGCGTTCGCGTCCTCGTCCACGCCCCAGAAGGCCTTCTCGGCGTCTTTGCCGATCAGCCGCCCGAAGCCCGTGCCCGGCATGTCGATAAAGACCAGGTCGCTCACGTCGAGCAGGGAATTGGGATTGTCGACCATCGTGTACGGCGCGCCGGGCAGGTGCGTGTCGCCCGTCGGTCACCACGTGCTTCGGCCCCAGCGACCCCATGTGCAGCCACACCGTCGAGCTGCCCGGGCCGCCGTTATAGAAGAACGTGATGGGCCGCTCCTCCGGCTTCGCGTCCTTCTTGAAGTACGCCACGTAGAACATGCGCGCCACGGGAGGCGCATCCGCGGGCTCCTTGGGCGCGGAGAGCGCGAGCTGGCTGCCCGGCTGCGGCTTTCCGTCCGGCCCCAGCTGCGCATCCTGCACGTCGGTCGAGCCCACGGTGATGGTCCCGGCAATCGCGGTGTAAGCAATGTGCTGTCCGCCGCCCACGTTCAATGTGCCCTGCGTCGTCGAATCGGCCGGCGCGGCCGGCTCGGCGGTCTTCTCCGGAGTTGCGGGCTTTGGGGTGGCCTTGTCGTCCTCAGCGCGGATGGTGACAGGCAAAATCAACAAGGCCGCCCAAAACAAGCAGGCTGCCAGTCGGTGAGCTGAAGTCATTTGAGAATCTCCGGGAAGGGAACTCGTGTACCCGTCAGTATAAAACAGCGGATTGACAGCTCTTTGTTCGTTGTCTCCGCAGGGCCGCGATCTTGCTCTCATAGGGCATCTGCGATAGGCTTTGGCTCACTCTGTGTACTACGCTTCATTACATCGGGAGGAACCATGAACAGTCATGCATATCTTTGGCCGGCAGTTCTTGCGCTGGCGGCAATTCTGTTTTGTGCGCCGCGGGCCAAAGCGCAAGCTGACAACGATGAAGTCCAGCAGCTCAAAGAACAGGTCGCGCAACTGAGAGTTCTGATGGCCGACCTCGAAACACGCACGGCTAATCTCGAACGCAGGAACGGAGCGGAGCTTGAGCAGGCCTCCTACAAAGTCATGGGCTCGGGGGATGCATCCGAACTCAGCGCAGCGGTGTCGAGTCTGCGCGCCGGCTCTACGCCAGCCCAGGCAGCAGCCTCATCACAGGTTGTGGCTCCGGCCGCACCGTCTCTTCCCACTGGCCTGCCCGGCGGAGTGACCATCAATTACTACTTCGACGGCTATTTCGAGAACAATTTCAACGACCCCACCGGCCGGGTCAACGATCTCCGCGCCTATGACGTGCTCAGCCGCATTTTTAGCGTCAGCCAGGTGGATCTCGTGATGGCTCGCGATCCCGACGTCGCGGCAGGCCGGCGCTTTGGAGGACGTCTCGACCTTCAATTCGGCCAGGCTACCGAAACGCTGCAGGGAAATCCTTTAAATGAGCCGCGCCCGGAGATTTATCGCAATATCTTCCAGGCCTTTGGAACCTATGTGATCCCGGCGGGCAAGGGCATAAATTTCGACTTCGGCAAGTGGGCCAGTTCGCTGGGAATCGAGGGCAACTACGCCAAAGACCAGATGAATTACACGCGATCCTTTTTCTTTTACTTCCTGCCCTTTTATCACGCAGGCGTGCGGCTGCATTATGACTTCAACAGCAAGCTCGGAGTAAATTACTGGATCGTGAATGGAAACAACCAGTCCGAGCCTACGAACGGATATAAGGACGAGCTGTTCGGGCTCGCGCTTCAGCCTGCGAAGACCCTCAACTGGACCGTGAACTATTACAACGGGCAGGAACATGCAGATACAGTCGCGGCCGCCAACTGCACCGTCCCCGTGCAGCCCGGGCTCTGTTTTGCGCCGCTCACGCCGGCCCCCAACGGCAAGCTGCATATCTTTGACAGCTATGTAACCTGGAATGCGACGCCGAAGCTCACGCTTGCTGCTGAAGGCGATTATGTGATTCAGCGGGAGTGGGCCAACGCTGCGCCGGGCGAGTCATCCGTGCCTGATCATACCGACGGCGGAGCAGTCTATGCGCAATATCAGCCTTCAACACGCTACGCCATCGCAGCGCGCAGCGAGTATCTCTCTGACCGCGGCGGCATGTTCTCGAACGCCACACAGGCTCTGAAGGAAGCCACAGCGACTTACCGCTATAACTTCGGCGACGGGCTCTCTGCCTTCTTCGAGTACCGGCGCGACTGGAGCAACCAGTTCTACTTCATTACCGGCAATCCATCTGCGCCGAACTCACATCAGGACACAGCCGGCGTAGGGATGGTGTGGTGGTACGGCGGAAAGCAGGGCACGTGGTGAGAGGAATTGTGCGATTTATTTGCGGCAAAATCTCGGAATAGGGCCGCTCTTAATGGCTGATCTGCGGGAAGGGAATTGCCGTAAGCGGTGAAACAAAAGTTTGGAACTCAGGCGCGCGTACGATCTTGCGCTCAACAAGCCTTTACGCGGATGTGCCCCTCACGCGAATACGCCAGCAGCTTTTTGTCGCGCGTGATGATAACGTGACCATGCACACGCGCGGTTGCCGCAATGATGCGATCGGCAGGGTCGGAGGGCGGCGAACCGGGAAGCGCGGTTGAAGCAAGCAGAATCTTCGGTGTCAACTCCGCCAGGCGGACGCCAGGAAGATTCAGTAGCGCCTCGAACCACACGTCAGGAGAAACCGAGAATTGCACCCTTCCTTTTGCCGCCAGCATGCCGATCTCCCATGCGGAGAAAGGCGACACGTAAACGCCCACATTCGCCGCATAGGCGGCCTGCATTGTCCTGATGCTGTCGGCCGACATGGATTGCTTTCCGACCAGCCACATTGCTGCGCACGTATCAAGAAGGACGGGATCGGCCACCTATTGCTCCGCATCCCAAACCTCGCCGATGCTGTCCGTCAAATCGATGTCTGGAGCGACGGTGAATGTGCCCTCCATCGCACCCCAAAGTTCAAAATGCTTCGCAGTCTTCTTCTGTTTGATGGGAACGACTGCGGCCACCGGACGGTTGCGTTTGAGCAAGACAATGCGATCGGTCTTGCCCCGCGCCACATCGTCGATCAGCCCAAGGCATTGCGACTTGAACGCCGTGACGCCGATCTCAGTCTTGTTTGGATGTTTAGCGGGCATAATCCTCTCCAATATGGTCCATTATAACTGGTCCATACTGAAGATTGCAACTCAAGGCGCGTTTCACATTGGCTTTCATCTGCCGTTGCACATTCCGACCGCTGACCACTTGACCACCGATCACTGCTTTTCCGTGATCCGCGGTCGATCCTCCGCCTGCAACTTTTTCGAAACCGCCTCCACTTCGCGAAAGACCCGCAGCAGGTTTCCGCCCAGAATCTTGCGGCAGTCCTCGGCGGAGTAGCCCCGCGCCATCAGCGCCGCGGTAATCTTGGGCAGATCGGCGGGCGAGTTCATTCCCTCGGGCATCTGCCCATTGATTCCATCGAAATCCGATCCCAGCCCCACATGATCCACTCCGGCCACTTTGGCAATGTGGTCGATGTGGTCGATCAGCACCGAGAACGGCGGGCGCGGAATGCAGTCGGCAGCCGCGCGTTCGAGCCTGTCGATCTCCGCCTGTGTCGTCTCTTTGTCCTCGGCCCTGTTCTTCGCCTTCAGCGCTTCGATCTCGCGTTTCACTTCCGGCTCCATTGCCTTCTGCGCGTTACAGTAGTCCTGCGACAGGAACGCGGAGTAGAAGTTCACCTGCACCACGCCGCCCTTCGAATCGGGTCCTCCCGAGCGCGCGATCGCCCGTAGCATGTCGTCCGTCAGGTTGCGCGGCGCGTCGCATAACGCCCTCGCCGATGAGTGCGAGGCAATCACCGGGGCGCGCGAAATGATCAGCGTCCGGGAAAATGTGCGGTCCGAAACGTGCGACACGTCCACCATCATTCCCAGGCGGTTCATCTCGTATACCACGTCTTTGCCGAACTCGCTTAGCCCCTCCCTGGTGTGCGGCACGCTCGTGTCGTCGATGTCGCCGGAGCTGTCGGCCCAGCCGTTCGAATTGGCCCACGTCAACGTCATGTAGCGCACGCCCAGCGCGTAGTACTGCCGCAGCAAAGCCAGCGAGTCTTCAATCGAATGCCCGCCCTCGATGCCCATCAACGCCGCCAGCTTGTGGTCCCGGTGCGCCCGCTCAATCCCCTCCGCCGAAGTCACCAGTTCCATTTGCTCGGAGTGCTTCGCCACCTGCTGCTTCACGGCGTCGATCATTTTGAGCGCCCGGTGCGCGTACTGGCCTTTGAAGCGCTCGGGATCGGCCAGGATGGCGAAGAACTCTGCGCCCAGGTTTCCCTTGCGCGCCGTCTCCAGGTTGAAGTCGCCGCCCCTCAGACCACTAAGCTTGATCGGATCGCCCAGATCGAAGTTCTCGTCAACAAAGCGCTGCGGCGTGTCTGCGTGCGTATCGATCACGAGCGCAGAGCGGTGAACCCCTTCGGGGCTTTGCGTTTTGGACTTCATACGTACTGAGTTTGGCACGGCCGCAGCCTGGCCCCAAACCAAGGCCCGATTGCGCGGTGTTAGGCGGCTCGGATGTAAAGGCGCTTGCCGAGGGTGCGAAGCGCCGCATCGATGCGGTCGATCTTGGTGGGGTGCCGGAGGTTGGTGAGGCGATTCACTTCCTGCTTCGTTGTTCCGAGACGCCGCGCCAGATCGATCGGACGAACCTTTTGGCGAAGCATTTCGTTCAACAGGAGAACCTTGGCCGCGACGCTCGGAGACAGGTCAACAACTGCCTGTCCACGCTTGGGCTTCGACGGCATGGGAACCGGACGCATGTCGTCGAAGTAGAACTCCATCGACAGTTCGAGGGCCTCTTTCGCCATTTCGAGAGCGTGGGCGCGATTGTTGCCGAAGGTGATGGCCTCGGGAATATCAGGGAAGGTCACAGTGAGGAACCTGCCGTCTTTACGGAGCCTTGCGGGATATCCTTGCATCGACTTCACCCCTCTCTCTCTTTGAGCCCAAGCTGCTTCTTGATGCTTTCGACTAGCCCCTTGGGAAGATCCTTGCCGTGCATGGGAAGGATCGATTGCCTTCCTCGGAGGAAAATCTTGAGATGGCCGCCCTCCTGCGTTCCGAAGGTAACGCCCTGCTTGGCCAGCCAACGCTTGAATTCCGAACGCTTCATCGTGCGATTTTCAGCCTACTCGATATCGTACACACTTTTGTTTACCGGCGCAAGTGAATCCACGGAGAAGCATTTTTGGTACATAATGCTGAACCACGAGGCGAGGTACGGCCATCGCGTTAAAGCAAGGTAGTGGTAAGACACCGCACTTCACCGGGCCAAAAGATTGGCGTCGAGGGTCCCTGCGGTCATTTTCTACACCTCCTAGCCGTTCCTATTATCTTCGCCCAATCTTCGCCTCTACTATATAATTCCTCTATGGACTTTCAGCTCGTGACCAGCTACAAGCCGAGGGGCGATCAGCCGCGGGCGATCGACCAGATTATGGAGGGGCTGGCGGCGGGCGAGAGGCACCAGGTACTGCTGGGCGTGACGGGGTCGGGCAAGACATTCACCATGGCCAAGGTGATCGAGCAGTCGAACCGGCCGGCGCTGATTCTGGCGCACAACAAGACGCTGGCGGCGCAGCTTTATCACGAGTTCAAACAGTTCTTCCCGTCGAACGCGGTCGAGTACTTCGTCAGCTACTACGACTACTACCAGCCGGAGGCCTACATTCCCGCCGGCGACCTGTACATCGAGAAGGAAGCCACGATCAACGAGGAACTGGACAAGCTGCGGCTTTCGGCTACGCGCAGCCTGTTCGAGCGACGCGACGCGATTATCGTTAGCTCGGTGAGCTGCATCTACGGCCTGGGCTCGCCGGAGGCTTACTATGGCATGCTGCTGCTGCTCGAGAAGGGGCAGCACATCAGCCGCAAAGACATTACGCGGCGGCTGGTGGAGATTCTCTACGAGCGGAACGACACGGACTTCCGGCGCGGGACGTTCCGCGTGCGCGGCGACGTGATTGAGGTCTTCCCTACTTACGACGAGTCAGCCTACCGGATTGAGATGTTCGGCGACGAGATCGAGTCGCTCGCGCAGATCGACCCGCTGTTCGGCACAGTGAAGCAGAAGTATTCGCGGCTGCCAATCTATCCCAAGAGCCACTACGTGGTGCAGCCGGAGCGCAAGGCCGAGGCGATTGACTCGATTGTGAAAGAGCTGAATGAGTGGGTGACGTATCTGGAGGCGCGAGGGGCGCATGGTGGAGGCGCAGCGCGTGCACCAGCGCACGCGCTTCGATCTCGAGATGATCAAGTCGATGGGCTACTGCCATGGGATCGAGAACTACTCGCGGCACTTCAGCGGACGCCTGCCGGGCGAACCGCCGCCGACGCTGCTCGACTACTTTCCGCGCGATTATCTGCTCTTTGTGGATGAGAGCCACGCAACGATTCCGCAGGTGCATGGGATGTGGCATGGCGACCGCAGCCGCAAACAAACGCTGGTGGACTACGGATTCCGCTTGCCCTCGGCCATGGACAACCGGCCGCTGAAGTTCGAGGAGTTTGAGAACCGCGTGCACCAGACGATTTATGTCTCGGCTACGCCGGGGCCGTATGAGCTGACGCGCGCGGCGGGCGTGGTGATCGAGCAGGTGATCCGGCCGACGGGGCTGGTGGATCCCGAGGTCGAGATCCGGCCGGTGAAGGGGCAGATCGACGATCTGCTGGCGGAGATTCGGGACCGGGCCAAGCGCAGCGAGAGAGTGCTTAGTGACCACGCTGACCAAGCGCATGGCTGAGGACCTGGCCGGCTATTACACCGAGGTCGGCGTGCGCTGCCGCTACATGCACTCCGAGATCGAGACGCTGGAGCGCGTAAAGCTGTTGGCCGGGCTGCGCAAGGGCGAGTTCGACGTGCTGATCGGCATCAATCTGCTGCGCGAAGGCCTCGATTTGCCTGAGGTTTCGCTGGTGGCGATTCTGGATGCGGATAAAGAAGGTTTCCTGCGCTCGGCGGGGTCGCTGATCCAGACCATGGGCCGGGCGGCGCGGCACGTCGAGGGACGCGCGATCCTGTACGCGGATAGGATAACCGACTCCATGCGCAGGGCCATCGATGAGACCGATCGCCGCCGCGAACTGCAGCGCGCCTTCAACGAGGAGAACGGCATCACGCCGCAGTCGATCGTCAGCCAGACGGACATGGGCCTGGCGCAGATTCTGAAGGCGGAGTACGGCGAAATAGACGAGGAAGAGACGGCGGGCGTGCCGGAGTTCAAGTCGGCCGAAGAGGTGGACGCGTATATTGCGAAGCTTGAGGCCGACATGCGCGAGGCGGCGAAGAAATTCGAGTTCGAGAAGGCCGCGCGGCTGCGCGACTCGATCAAAGAGCTGCGCGAGAAGGAGTTTCTGTTCGGCTAATTCCTCAACACTGTGGCCCATTCATCGCAATGAACCGGGCACAGCCCTAAGATCCTAACCAATAAATTCAAGATGAATCGCTGGGCCCACCGCCCACCGGCCTACTTTCGTGATCCCATCGGAGTAACAGCTGTCCCGTCCCAGTAGAACAGCGCAAAGCCATGCACCGTCATCGCCGGGACGGCTCCATCTCCATTCAGGATGCCTCCTACATACGGGACGCCGTTCACCGTTCCACTGTAACCTCTCAAATCTACAATTGTGGTCTGCGCTCGCGAATTTGGAAAGACGGCCCCGTCCCGCTTCTCGACCAGGACATTCTTTCTGAAGATAAGGACATACCAAAGCAAATCGGATCTGAACACTACCTCCTGCTCGATTGGAACGACGGGAATTCCGGCCTTTGTCTCAATGTTTGAAGTCTCCGACGGATTGGCAAACCGGTAACTGAATATCTGTGTGGACATTTGAGTGAATCTGAGAAATTTTCTCACCTCGTCAATGCTCATTCCGATCTGCACTTGGGTCCAATTGGAGACGTACTGATGAAGCAGCCATCTGTCGGGACTCAATCTCAGTTCGCGCCGCATTCTCGCGCCTACATCCGCCGAGAGAAACCTGACACCGCCGGAGGCGAGCCCGCCGGCCGAGATTTCGACGTAATAGGTCTTACCGCTCTCGACTTGGAGGTGAAATTCGTTGATCTTCGCTCGACCTAGCGAATGATTGCCAGGCAGGATCGGATCCCACGCGTATTGACCGTTGTTTAGGAGCCCCCAGGAAAGGCCGTCAATAGTCAAGCCAAAAGAGCCTGCCGCTCCGAGAATCGCTCGGGGCCGAAGTACGTAAATACCAGCTAGCCCGGACGGCGGGGTGCCCGCTTCGGCCTCCGCAACCGCTTCTGGATACTCCTCGTTGATCCTCTCTTGTCCTTTTGAGTGCTTCCCTTTCTGCAACTCCTGGGGAAGAGACTGCGATGAATTGCAAAGCAGAGTTATGAGCGCAACCAGGGGTAGAACACGTCCCGCAACTGGACGCATTAGGGCAATCATGATCACACCTCGGCTGCGAATAGGAATTTCATAGTGATTTCCTGGGCGCGCTAATTTTACCCGACCAGGCCGTTTTTGCGAAATCCTATTCTGAGAAGTTGGTTCAGACTCGTTCTCTGAGTGGCTCCGAGGCGCGGGTGCCCACATTTCCCGCCTTTGGAGACGCGGGACATTAACAGCCCGCACCTGACCTGCCAACAACGCCGCAGGCGCCAAAGTGAAGGACAGGGACCAGGTATTCCGCGCCGCCGCAGACAACTGGAGGCTGCAAAGCGCCATCTTAGCGTTCAGATAGTTATAGAAGTGGCGCGCCGAACCGGGGTTAGGACGCCCCCCAGGATTCATGACAACCATTCTCCTAGTCGAGGCCGACCCTCTGCAGGCATCTTTGCTGCTCTCTCTGCTGAGGCGACGGTTCAACGATGTACGCCGGGCCCGCGACGCCTCAGAGGCTCTCTGCCTGATCGAGCAGCCTGAGTTCGCTGAAAAGCTTGGCTTAGTCATCTCAGCCCACCACAACCTGGGGATCGACGGTCGAGCATTCGTCGCCGAGTTGCATGACCGCATGCCCCAATTGCCTGTCCTGGTATTGGGCTCTGCCGGGGAAACCTCTGGCGACTACGATAACGAACGTGTAGCATTCCTGCTCCGCCCCGCCGCCCCGAAAAAGTTGCTGGCTCTGGCCGACCTATTGCTTTCGCAGGGTAAGAATGTGGCGGCCTAAGCGACTGGCCCCTTAGGCCAAATTCGAAAGATGAATATCGGGTTTGCTCTGGGCGGGCGGAGGCAGCGGTTGTGGATCCGGGAGCTCCGCAGGGGCTATTGATGGCTACATAAATAATGTCCTGCCAGGCGCGCCGGAGGCGCAGTGTTCATTAGCCCCGCGCTTCAGCGTGGGGAAACGAGATTCCACACCAGCGCTCCCCAGTCCCGTAGGGACGGCGCAGAGACATTTCTTATGCAGGAATCAATAAAGCCCTGTGGTTTTTGCATGTCAATTCGGCACGGCTGAAGTCGTGCCCCTTCACGCGGCCCTGTTCCATCGCCTAATCCGCTCTGGAGAACTGACTTCCCTCTCGCCCAAGGTGTGAGCGAAATCACACGCTTAGGCCTTATCATGAAGAGACAATACCTTTGTCGGGGAAGCCTCAGCTTCCCCCACCTGCGTGCAAGAATGATATTGGAGTTCTAATGGCCGCTTTTGGCAGTTTTTGTCTTCTTATCGCTTTATCTCTGGCCGCATACAACTTACTGGCAGGGGCGCTGGCGTTGCGGCTGCTTGCTACTGGACAAGGTGCACGGATTTCGCCGGAGCGGCTGGCCGATACAGCACGCCGCGCCGGGATCGCGGGCTTTGTGGCGGTCACAGGGGCTGCTTTCGCGCTGGTCTGGTCAGTCTTTACCAATGATTTCTCCATCACTTACATCGTGGAGCACTCGAATCGCGCATTGCCCATCGCCTACAAGTTTGCGGCGCTATGGAGCGGCCAGGAAGGATCCCTGCTGCTGTGGGCGTGGCTGCTGGGGACGTATGGTTTTGTGCTGCGGCTGCGGCATAAGACGGATGTGCGGCTATACGCCTACGCGGGAACGATTCTGGCCGCGATGCAGTTGTTCTTTCTGGCGGTCATCAACTTTGCCGCGCCGCCGTTCGCGCTGCTGAAGGGCGCCATCCCCGACGATGGAAACGGGCTCAATCCCCTGCTCCAGTACCCGGAGATGGTGATTCACCCGCCGATGCTTTATCTGGGCTACGTGGGCTTCTCGGTGCCGTTCGCATTCGCCCTGGGCGCGCTGATGATGCGCTATCCCGGAGAGAAGTGGATCAGGATCACGCGCACTTGGACGATGGTGACGTGGCTGTTTTTGACCTGCGGCATCTTCCTGGGCATGCATTGGGCCTACGCCGTGCTGGGGTGGGGCGGCTACTGGGGCTGGGACCCGGTTGAGAACGCGAGCTTTATGCCCTGGCTGACCGGTACGGCCTTTCTCCACTCCGTGATGATGCAGGAGCGGAAGGGCATGATGAAGAGCTGGAACGTGTGGCTGATTTTCTCCACGTTTCTGCTCACGCTGCTGGGGACGCTGCTGACGCGAGCAGGGCTGGTCAGTTCGGTACACGCCTTTGCGCAGTCGTCGATCGGCACGTGGTTCATTGTGTTTATATGCATTGTGCTGGCGGTGTGCATCTTTACCTTCGTTTTCCAGCGTGGCCACCTGAAGAGTGAGCACCATCTGGAATCGCTGGTGAGCCGCGAATCGAGTTTTCTGTTTAACAACCTGGTGCTGCTGACGGCCTGCTTCGTGATTCTGTGGGGCACGCTGTTCCCCATCCTTTCAGAGTACGTGGAAGGCAGCAAGGTGACGGTGGGCGCACCGTTTTATAATTCCGTGGCCGTGCCCATCGGGCTGTTTCTGCTGTTTTTGACGGGGGTAGGGCCGCTGCTGCCGTGGCGCGCCGCGTCGCTGAAGGCGATCAAGCGCAACTTTGTGCTGCCGGTGATCGCGCTTTGGGTCGTGGTGATTGTTTGCCTGGTTGCGGGAGTGCGGCCGTGGAAAGACGGCTCATTCGATCAGGGAAGTTTCTACGCGCTTGTGGGGTTTGCGATTTCGGCGGCGGTGCTGACGGCGATAGTGGCGGAGTTTCTGCGCGGAGCCGGAGTGATCTCGCGGCAAACGGGGCGCAACCTGTTTGCGGCCACGTGGCTGCTCACGCGGCGCAACACGCGGAGATATGGCGGCTACCTGATTCATATCGGCGTCGTGGTTGTTGTGGTCGGGCTGTGCGGGGCGGCCTTCAACCGCAACGTCGAAAGCGAAATGGCGCTGCACAGCACGATGCAGATCGGACCCTACACTCTGAAGTGCAAGTTGGTGCGACTCAGGACTCGAACCTGAACTACAACTCCGAGTACGCAATGCTGGATGTGTACAAGGGCGGCACGAAACTGTTCCAGATGACGCCGGAGAAACGCTTCTACCTGGCCAGCGGCCAGCCGCAAACCATGGTCGCGATTCACTCCGTGCCGCAGTGGGATCTGTACGTAGTGTACGAGGGCACGAATCCTGACACCGGCCAGCCGATTATCAAGGCGTTTCTCAATCCCCTGGTGGGCTGGATCTGGTTTGGGCTCGCCGTGATGGTCTTCGGCACGTTTGTGGCGCTGGTTCCCAGCCTGACGCCGGCGACTGCTGCTTTGCGCGTTCCCGCTGCGCAGGCTGCGCCCGCGACTCCGGCGCTTAAGGGAGGCGACTGATGCGCTCACGCGCCTTTACTCTTTGGACGAGAGCAGTGGAAGTGAGTGTGCTCGCCGTGGCCATCTGCTTCTCGCTCGGGGCCAGCAATCCAAGCGGCCGATTGAACGACCTTGACCACCGGCTGATGTGCAGTTGCGGATGCGCGCAAATTCTGGGAGAGTGCAACCATGTCGGCTGCACTGAGTCTGCGCAGGAACTGACCGAGTTGAGGGCCGACATTGCCGCAGGCATGGGCGACCAGCAGATTTTGGACGCATTTGTCGCGAAATATGGCGCAACGATTCTAGCGGCGCCGTCCGCACACGGGTTTGATCTGGTGGCGTGGATTGCTCCATTCGCCGTGTTTGCCGCGGCGCTATTGGGGACGATTCTGCTCATTCGGCGCTGGGGAGGGTTGGGCGGAAAGCCCCTGGCGGCGCCGGCCACAGACGCATCGGTTGCGGATCCCGCGGAACGCGAGCGGATGGACCGCATTCGCCGGGAAACCGGCAGCGACGGAGGGTTTTGAATCATGACGGAAACGATGGGCTTGACTGCTGGTCTGTTTCTCCTGCTTGCGCTCGTGCTTTACACGTTTTGGCCGGAGAATGGCTTCGCCAGCCAAAAGGAAAAGACGCGGCTGGATTACCTTCTGGAGCGCAAGGAGCAGCTTTATGAGAACCTGCGCGATTTGAACTTCGAGTTTAAGGCCGGCAAGTATCCTGAAGAGGATTTCCAGGTGCAGCGCGCGCAGCTTGAACATGAGACGGCTCAGTTGCTGGCCGAGATCGACTACTTGCAGCAGGCGTGAATGGGGTTAAGTGAATTAGCTTCTAAAGATTGGAGACATTTGGGCGCGCGGACAATTGAGGACGTGTAGCCCAAACGAGCTACAATACGCCTATGGCAACAAGTGCCGTTGTTCGTTCCAGAGTTAGCGCGGAAGTCAAGAAGAAGGCTACCGCGGTGCTCGAAGATATGGGCCTGACCGTTTCCGATGTCATGCGCATTGTCCTCACTCGAGTTGCCAGGGAGAACGCTCTGCCGTTCGACTTGAAACCGAATAAGCTCACTCGAGAGACGATGCGTAAGACCGCCCGGGACATTGAAGTCCATCATGCGAAGGATGCCACGGACCTTTTCAAGAAACTGGGGATCTAGTGCGCATTCCGAGCTATTCAGGTCAATTCCAACGCGACGTCAAACGGCTGCAACGAAGAGGGAAAGACATCGGGAAGCTGAAAGGGTTGATTGAGCTGTTGCTCGAAGGTGGGCCTCTACCTGCTCAGTTCAAAGATCATCCGCTTAAGCACAGGTGGGCTGGGTATAGAGACGCTCACGTTGATCCCAACTGGGTACTTATCTATTCGGCGACAGGTGAAAGGGTGCACTTTGAACGGACAGGGACGCACGAAGAACTGTTTGAGAGTTAAAGGCACCCGTTAATTAAAGGAGCGCGACACGAAATGAAATTGACACGCCTTTTTGCGGGTACGTTTGCATTGAGCTTTTTGTTTGCCGGCGCAGTGGCGCAGGCTGCCACCGTTACCGGCACCGTGACCGACAAGACCACTGGCAAGCCTGCCGTGGGCGACGCGGTGGTGCTGATGGCGCCGATGGCGGGCATGAGCGAAGTGGGCCGCGCGACGAGCGACGCGCAAGGACATTATTCGCTGAATGAGCCGGGCAGCGTTCCCTATCTGATCCGCGTGACGCACCAGGGAGCCGATTACTTTGTCTCCGCGCCGCAAGGAGGCGGGCGGGCCGATGTCTCCGTTTTTGACGTGGCGACGAAGGTCGATGGAGTCACCATCGACGAGCACGTGATCGGAGCTGAGACCGACAATGGACAGCTACGGGTTGTGGAGAGTTACGTGGTGCGCAACGGCAGCGCCCCGCCACGCACGCAGTGGAGCAAAAAGTCGTTTGAGGTCGTCCTGCCCACTGACGCCGTGCTGGGCGATGTATCGGCGCAACGGCCGGGCACGGGCTCGCTGCCGACCACGGTAAAGCTCGATCCCGATGGACCGAAGGGCCACTACTCTTTCAACTTTCCCATCCAGCCCGATGAGGGCGGCAAGGGCACGCTCTTTCGCGTTGAATATCTAGAGCCGTACAGCAGCGGGAAGTACGACTTCCACGCGATCGTGACGCTGCCTGTAACTGCTGTGTGGGTGGTGCTGCCGAAGTCGATGACGTTTAGCGGCGGCGGCGGGGCGGGATTCGAGTCGTCTCCGCAAGACCCCGGCATGCAGACGTTTGTGACGCGGAATGCCGTTCCCGGCAAACCGATCGACTTTTCGGTCTCCGGCACGGGATCGTTCCCGCGCGAGGATCAAAATGCGCAAAGCGACAATGGCGGTCAGGGAGCCGGCGGGCAAAGCGCAGGCGGGGCGGGCAATCAGCCGGGCGGCGGCCTCGGCACGCCCATCAATACACCTGACCCGCTGTCGAAGTACAAGTGGTGGATTCTTTGTGGTCTGGCTTTGGTGTTGGTGGCAGCGGCAGCGTTTTTGCTGCGTAAGCCGGCTTTGGCGGGAGCAGGAGCGACGGCCCCAGCGGGCACGCTGGCTGCTTCAACGGTCCATACGCCGTCTGCCGCGCCGGGAGCGAAAGGCAGCGCCCTGCTGAGCGCGCTCAAGGAAGAGTTGTTCACCCTGGAAAGCGAGAAGATCGCCGGCACGCTGGCTCCGAATGAGTACGCGGAACAAAAGGCGGCACTGGAGACAGTGCTGAAGCGGGCGTTGAAGAAAAGCTAGGTGTCAGGTTTCAGGGATCGGAAATCTGGGCCAGAGCAAAGGCGCCATCGAGCCTTTGCCTCTGGCCCTCTCTATTTCCTACCCCACTCGCTGACCCCTGACACCTGAAACCTGTAACCTGTTTTTATGAAGACCCTGTTTCGCACGCTGCTTGCTCTCGCGCTTATTGTCTGGCTGGGCGCGGAGATCTTCTTCCCCATTGTTGCCGCCATCACGTTCAATACTCTACGGCCCGACACGCATGCCGCAGGCACGATTGTTGGCCAGTTGATCCGCATCCTGCATGGAATGGGGTTGGTTTCAGGGATGGTAGCGCTGGCGGTGCTGGCTCTGGCGCCGGCGTGGGGCATCTACAAGCCGCGCGCAGTGCTGGCGCCCATGGTGCTTGTGGTGCTGATGATGGCATGCACCGTCTACTCGCAGTACGGCATTATTCCCGCCATGGAGCGCGACCGCATCGCGGCGGGAGGCGCAATCGACACATTCGACCAAACGAGCCCCACGACGGCGCACTTTAACAAGCTGCATCACAGCAGCGAATTGTTGGAGGAAGCGATTCTGTTGCTGGGGCTGGCGACGGTGGTGCTGGTGGCGTGGGCGGAAACGGGAAAGACAGGGAGTAGGGGGTAGGGCGGGGGACGACTCCTAACCTGCCGCTGCCAGTTTCCGCGCGGGGCGTTGCGCATCTGCCGTGGCCCGGATTCTCACACGGCGGCTCCGTCCGTCTATGGGCCGTACGGCGATGCTCGTTTGCAAATGCAGGCGGTCGGCGTAGCGCAACAGCTTCTCGATGCTCACCTGGGAGATTCGACCTTTGAGCAGGCTGCTCACTGACGGCTGGTACTCGTCCAAGATGTCTACAAGCTGCGCCTGCGTGTAGCCCTTGGCCCGCACGTGCTCAAGGATGGCGGACAGAATCTCAGCCTTGATTTTCAGCGCGCTGGCTTCCGACGCAGAGAAGCCCAGGGCGTCGAAGATGTTTCCCTTTACGATATGGGCCGGCTTATTTCCTGCTGCGCTTTTCATGTGCTCTCTGCTCCTGCAATCGCCGTCTGACTAGCTTGAAACGCTGGCTGGCAACCTCAATGTCTCTCCGATCGGTCTTGCGGCTCTCCTTCTCAAAACAGTGCAACACGTAAATCGTGTTCCCCACCTTCGACAGGTAAATTGCCCGGTACCATGCGCGTTCATCGGCCTCTTTCAATTCGTAGACGCCGGTGCCGATGGAACTCATGCTGCGCGTCTGCGATGTCGGCTCTCTGCCAATCTGAAGCTGGCGAAGCGAGAATCCAAGTGCCCGCTTAACCTCGTCGGGAAATCTCGACAGCACCTCTAGCGAATCCCCTTCAAAGTGAAGCTCGGCGGCTGATGGAACTTCTTCTCTTGCTGCCATCACACCGATGGTATCGCAATGCAAATGATTATACAAGATTTACTATATCCTCGTCCTCCTTGAACGCAAAATCGGAGAGTACGCGTTCCTGCAGCTAAGACTTACGCATTGTAAAGTTGACCCGCTACTGATCTCTGTTCACTGAGCACTGTCTTGTATCATCGTAGAGGCCCGAATGAATGAGGATCTCTCTCAAAGGGCCACGATGGAACGACAATGAAAACCGGCATTATCGGCCTGCCGCAGGTAGGCAAGACTTCGCTGTTCAAAATCCTGACCAAAGCCAAGATCGAGGAGCATGGGCACTCGAATCCGCGCGAGGCGCACATTGGCGTGGCGCGCGTGCCCGACGAGCGCCTGGACAAGCTGTCGGCCCTCTACTCGCCGAAGAAGACCACCTACGCCGCGGTGGAATACGTGGATGTGGCGGCCATCGGGCAGGAGGCGCTGAAGGAGACGGCATTCCTGACCAACCTGCGCAACGTGGACGCGCTGATCCATGTGCTGCGGGCCTTCGAGGACGAGGCGATTGCGCACGATGGGCCGATCGATCCGCTGCGCGACGCGAAGAACGTCGAGTTCGACCTGATGGTGAGCGACCTGACACAGGTGGAGAAAACGGCTGGAGCGCGTGGAGAAGGACTTGAAGAAGCAGCGCACCGGCGAGCTGGAGCGGGAGCACGCGCTGCTGTTGCGCTCGAAGGAGTCTCTGGAAGGCGAGATTCCGCTGCGCGAACTGGAGATGACGCCGGAAGAGAGAAAGCTGATCAACGGCTTTATGTTTCTGTCGCAAAAGCCCATTCTTTATGCGCTTAATGTGAGCGAGAGCGCGACGCTTGGCGCCGACCTGGAGGCGGCGGTGGGCCGTTTCAAGCTGGATGCGATTGCGCAGAGGCCCAATGCGGCAGCTACGGCCATCTGCGGCAAGGTAGAGGCGGAGCTGGCGGAGATGGACGACCAGGAAGCAGCGGATTTCCTCGAAAGCTACGGCCTGAAGGAGAGCGGCCTGGTGCGGCTGATCCGCAAGAGCTACGAATTGCTGGGGCTGATCAGCTTCTTTACCGCGGGCGAGGATGAATGCCGCGCCTGGACGGTGCCGGTGGGCTCGAAGGCGCCGCAGGCAGCGGGCGCGATCCACACCGACCTCGAGCATCATTTCATTCGCGCGGAGACCATTCGCTGGGACAACCTGCTGGCGGCCGGTTCCGAGGCGGCGGCGCGAGCCAAAGGAACGCTGCGCCTGGAAGGCAAGGAATACGTGGTGCAGGACGGCGATGTGGTGCACATAAGGCACAGCGGGTGAAGAAAAGCAGGGATCAGGTTTCAGGTTTCAGGTGTCAGCTAACCGGAGGCTTTTTGCTTTAGAAAGGCGAGAATCATGCTGCGACCATTTCGTGAGTTGACGGTGTGGCAAAATTCTATGCAATTGGCAACAGAAATCTACAAACTTACGCAAGGTTTCCCGCGCGAGGAGACATACGGATTGGCGAGCCAACTGAGGCGTGCCGCAGTTTCGATTCCAAGCAACATTGCCGAGGGACATGGCCGATCAGGTATCGGAGAGTACAGGCACTTTCTTTGGATTGTCCGCGCATCGAACTTTGAGCTCCAAACGCAGCTGGAGATCGCGAGGTCTCTCAAAATGGGCGATTCGAAATTGCTCAAAGAATCCGAGGCGCTTTCACAGCAGATCGGCAAGATGCTTTATGCGCTTCTCGACAAGCTACGGCCAAAGGCTCAGACGCGTCTCGCTTGAAACCTGACACCTGGAACTTGAAACCTGACACCTGGAACCTGAAACCTGGCTCGTGGAATGCTGAAACTCTCTCTCATTCTCGGTGCTGTTGCCGCGCTCGCTGACGTGGCCGGCGGATTGGTGCTGGTGCGCGCGCACGGGGTGGAACGCTACCTGCGCTACTTTGTGGCGCTGGGAGCCGGTTTTTTGATGGCCACGGCGCTGTTAGAGATGACGCCCGAGAGCCTGCGCATGAGCCCGAAGCTGGGGCCCGTGCTCATCATGGCCGGCTATTGCGCCGTGCACCTGCTGGAACACACGATAAACGCGCACTTTCACTTCGGCGAGGAAACGCACGCAGGCGAATTCGTCTCCGAGCGCACGGGCTACTCGGTGCTGGGCGGCTTGAGCGTTCATGCGCTCTTTGACGGCGTGGCGATCGGGTCGGGATTTGTGATTTCAAGCGGGCTGGGCTGGCTGATTTTTCTGGCTATTCTACTGCACAAGGCGCCGGAGGGATTCACCATGGCCAGCGTGATGATGGCCAGCGGACGAAGCCGGGCGGCGGCGTTCTGGTCCGCAGTAGCGCTGGCCCTGGCCACAATGGCGGGCGTGCTGGTGATCCAACTCGTACCAAGCTGGGTGCCTTTCGGGTTGCCGGTTTCGGCGGGAGTTGCGCTGTATGTGGCCGCCACCGACCTGGTGCCCGAAGTGAACCGGGAGCCCGGCATCCGCATGGCGCTGGTGTTTTTTGCGGGCGTGGCGGGATTCCTGCTGCTGCGCATGCTGTTGCCGGCGCTGTAGGTTTCCGCGGGTCTGGATACCCGCATAACAGCCGGGTCTACCACCCCAGCGAGCCAAATGCTTTATTGGCACGCGACCCACCCACTGGGTGGGTGCCCCGCTCGTACCCTTTTTACAAAGCTCTCGCGATTGAGTTTTTCCGCAGCTTGTGGAGACCCGCGTTACCTTTGGACTGCGGCACGGCGAGGCCGCGAGCGCTCGCGGTCGCGATGCGATATTCTATTGCAATATGGCAACCTGCGTAGCTCCAGCACCTCAGTTGGAGGCGACTGGACCTGTCCGGCCGCCCCGGAACCGTCTTTCTCTTGAACTTTTGGGGATTTTGCTCTGTACGGCGCTGGGGTTCGTGGCGATGGGCTACCATCCCGGCATGGAGGACGACGGCATATATCTGGCGGCCGTCAAGGCGGCTGCCAATCCGGCTCTTTTCCATCACGACGCGGCCTTCTTCCAACTTCAGATGCGCACCAGCGTCTTCGATACGTGGATGGGGCGCTTTGTGACGGGGACGGGCATGCCGGTGGCCTGGGCGGAGCTGTTCTGGCAGTTTATCTCTATTCTCCTGGCCTTATGGTCCTGCTGGAGCATTGTGCGATGGCTCTTTAAGGAGACCGCCGCACACTGGGGCGGAGTAGCCATGGTTGCGGCCATGTTTACTCTGCCGGTGGCCGGGACCGGTCTTTACCTGATGGACCAACACCTGCACCCGCGCAATCCGGCCACGGCCCTGATCCTGCTTGGCGTTGCGCGGATTCTAGCCGGCAAGCGCTGGCAGGCGGTGCCGTTGACCGTAGTAGCATTCGTGCTGCACCCAATGATGGGGGCATTTGGCATTTCATTCTGCTGCACGCTGGTTCTGACGCTTGATGAGTCCCTGCGTGCGCGTCTTGGTTCTCTCCGCAAGCAGCTCAGCCCAGTTGGGAGCACGCCCGTTGCCGCGCTCATTCCCTTCGCATGGATTTTTGCGCCACCATCGCAACCCTGGCTGGAAGCACTGCGGACCCGGCATCTCTATTTCCTCTACCAATGGGAGTGGTACGAGTGGCTGGGAGCGATCGGGCCGCTGCTGCTCTTCTGGCTGGTGGCGCACGTTGCCCGCAATCGCGGCGAAACCAACCTGTCCCGCTTTGCGACGGCGGTCCTGATTTATGGCGTCTTCCAACAGGCGGTGGCCATGATAATACTAAGCCCCCTGGCCCCAATCGGCATGACCACGCTGGAGCCCATGCGTTACCTGCAGCTGGTTTATTTCTTCCTGGCGCTGATCGGCGGTGCCTATCTGGGCCGCTATGTACTCAAGGCACGCGCCTGGCGGTGGACGGTTTTTCTGCTGATCGCCAATGGAAGCATGTTCCTGGCGCAGCGGGAACTGTTTGCTGGAAGTCCGCACATTGAATTGCCTTCCATGGCCTCCGCCAACCCCTGGCTGCAAGCCTTCGACTGGATCAGGCGCAACACCCCTCAAGACGCGTACTTCGCCCTGGACCCCCACTACACCACCGCTCACGGCGAGGATTGCCATGTATTCAGGGCTCTGGCCGAGCGCAGCATGCTGGCCGACCCCAACAAGGACACATCCACGGTATCCAAGCAGCCCGAGTTGGGACCGGCGTGGAAGCGACAGGTGGAGGCGGGGGCGGGCTGGAGCAAATTCCAGCTCGCGGACTTCGAGCGGCTCAAGGCGCAGTTCGGGGTGGATTGGGTGCTGGTGTCATACCCGCAGCCTGGAGGGCTCGCCTGCCGTTGGCATAACCAATCGCTGGCCGTTTGCCAGATTCCGTAAGAACAGCCTCTAGCTCCTACAACCGGTCTCATAAATGGTGATGCACTGCGCCGCGCAAACATGGGACCCAACAACAAGGCGGGTCCCAGGAGGTCGGCGGGCTGACGAAGTTGGTTTATGAGACCGGTTCTAGCCTCTAGTTCTTAGCTCGCAGATCTCAAGAAATGGCCGCGTGACCGCGGCCTACAACTGAAAGGCTGACGCAAGAGGCATTGCAGTGAGCCGTCACATCCGCGAGAATGAGTAAGTCAACTTTCATCGGCGCGGACATCGACCATGCTTAACCTTACCCAGCGACTGATTCTCGGCTGTGTGCTCCTGAGCTGCCTGACCGTGGGGCTGGTGGCCGTCACGCACAAGGCGCTGGCTGCGGCGGGTCAACTCTTCCTGGCTTACGCGGTGAGCGCGGCCGTGATCGTGGTCGCCGCGGGAACGCTGTTCTTTGTGCTTCTGCCCATTCAAACGCTGGCGCGCGATGCGCATCGCATTGCCCAGGGCAACCTGGAGCACCGCGTGGAATGGGGCGGCCGCGACAGTTTTGGCGCGATCGCCGGCGAGTTGAGCCGGATTGCGGTGCGGCTGCGGGAGCTGCGCGACACCGAGGCCGGCCGGCGGCAGATGGAGTTTCAACTCTCCGACGCCGTGCTTCAGTCCATTTTCGAGCCCATCATCGTGACCGATGGCAAGGGGCACGTGCTAAAGGTGAATCAGGCTGCGGAGGAATTGCTGGGTCAAGCCGCGGGCGACCGAATGGCGCTGACGAACACTCCCGGCGGAGACAAGATTCTGAGCGCGATCCGTGACGCCGTATCGATGCAAAAGGCTGTGGCGGCCGAAGGCGAAGCGTCAATGCTGCCGATGCGGATCGGCAAGCAGGAGCGCAGCTATCGCCTGCGCACAATGCCCATGCGCGACTCGGAGGGCCGGCTGCTAGGCGCTGTGACAACACTTGAAGACGTGACCAGCCTGCAGGACATCGACCGCTTTAAAACCCAGTTCATCGCAGTGGCCAGCCGCAAGCTGCGTGACCCGTTGCTGCAATTGCGGCGTGGGTTGTATGCGCTGGCTCAGGGTTTTAGCGGAGAGATGACGGCGCTACAGACCGACCTGGTGGCTTCGGCCAGTAAAGAGGCTGAGGAGCTTGACGACCTGATGAGCGACCTGATTGAAGTGGCGGAGCTGGATTCAGGCAAGCGCGAGCTGAAACTGGAGCGGCTACGGCCACTGCGAGCCTTGAACCAGGCGCGCAACCGTTATTGCGACGAGGCTCAGAAGAGACACATCCGGCTGGAGGTGAGCGCTTACGCGGACCTGGCCACGGTCCTGGCCGATCGCCGCGCGCTGCAGTCCATTCTCGACAACTTGCTATCGAATGCGATGCGATACACCCCGGATGAGGGCGAAATTCTTTTGGCGGCCGAAGAGATCAACAATTTTGTCCAGTTCAGCGTGCGCGATACCGGCCGCGGCATTGAGGCGGAGCGGCTCAGCACGATCTTCGACCGGTTCAATACATTCTCGGAACGGGGCTCAGGGCTGGGCCTGGCGCTGGCCAGGCGGCTGGTGGAATCGATGGGCGGTCAGATCGCCGTGGAAAGCCGGCTGGGCCACGGATCGACATTTCGATTCACGCTTCCCGTGGCTGTTGCGCAGGAAGTGCAACATCCCGTCGAGGTGGGCTGAGCGATGGCCGAACTCAAGCTCGAGAAGGTCCCGGAGCCCGCAAAGCTGCGCATTTATGTTGGCGCGGCGCCCGGCGTGGGCAAGACCTACGACATGTTGAACGATGCGTACCTGATGAAACAGCAGCAGGGCGTGGACGTGGTAATCGGCCTGGTTGAGACGCATGGGCGCAAGGAGACGGAAGACCGCATCCGCGATCTCGAAATCGTGCCGCTGAAGGTTATTCCTTATCGCGGCGTGAACCTGAAAGAGATGGATGTGGATGCGATTCTGGCTCGCCATCCGCATACCGTGATAGTGGACGAGCTGGCCCACACCAACGTTCCCGGCAGCAAGAACCGGAAGCGGTATGAGGACGTGCTGGAGTTGCTGGACGCGGGCATCGATGTGATGACGGCGGTGAACATTCAGCACCTGGAAACGCTGAACGACGCCGTCAACCGTTCTGCGAACACCACTATCCGCGAGACCGTTCCCGACAGCTTCTTCAAGCGCGCAGACGAAGTGGTCAACATCGATATCACCGTGGACGAGCTGCGCAACCGCCTGCGAGCGGGGAAGATTTATGCGCCGGAGAAGGTGGAGCAATCGCTGGCCAACTTCTTCCGCAAGGGCAACCTGAACATGTTGCGCGAGCTGTCGCTGCGCGTCACTGCGGAACAGGTGAGCAACCGCGCCGCTGAATACCGCCGCACGCAGGGGCTGGAACAAGCGCCGATTCCGGAGAAGGTGATGGTGTGCATGAGTACGAGGCCGGGGACAGAGCGTCTGCTGAGGGTGGGCTCGCGCATCGCAGGCCGGCTGGCCACGAACTGGTACGCCGTATACGTGGCGCGCCCCGACGACAAAGGCCACGGCGATCCTGAAGCATATCACCGGCTTGAGGAGACTATGCGCATGGCGCGCGACCTGGGCGCGAAGGTGGTTTCGCTCACCGACCGTAATGTTTCCGATGCGCTGATCCGATTTGCGCAGCAGGAGAATATCTCGCACGTGGTCTTCGGGCAATCGGCACGGTCGCGCTGGGACATTCTCTTGCGCGGCTCCGTCCTGAACCGGTTTCTCTCAGAGGTACGCGACGTGACCGTGCAGGTGGTGCCCATGCAAAAGCCGCTGCGAAGGGCGTGAGAGAAGCAGGGATCAGGGAACAGGGATCAGGCCGCCTATCTGCAAACCGGTCCCTGGATTCTCGCTCCCTCGCCCCCTTGTTCCCTTGTTCCCTGCGTTATTCGCAAAAGACGCGCACCTTGGTCGCGTTGCCCTGCTTGCCGTCAACATCCACGGTGAGATCTTCAAGGTGGTCGATCAACTCCTCGAGATTCTCGGGCTTGATCTGCGACAGGGTCAGCGGGACTCCGTGACGGCTGAGCGCTTCATCCAGTTGCTCGTGCGCCTGGGCTGGGATCAGGCTGGCCAAACGCACGATTTGGTGGTTTTATTCTTCGTGCATCGTCAAACGCGCTCTGGCCCTGGCGCGCAACCATTGCCGAATCCAGATGGCAACAAGAAAGGCGAGAACGACAATCACCAACGCAATCAGCCATGGATATTGCGCAGCCCACAGCCTCAACCACACCCACCACGGCAAAACTCCTACGTGATAGACCTCTGAACCGAGGCGGAAGGACTGAAATTGCGTTCCGTGGAGCACGGAGACGGTGCCGGAGATGTCGCTGGACTGCTGCACGGTCATGAACGTGTCCATGAAGGGCTCGAACACGGTTCCGTCTTTGAGATGAATGGCGACGATGCTGCGGCTGCCGCCCTGGCCGTAGGGAGACGCGATGCCTTCGATCAAGGCGTCGGGAGAGCCGCTGGCGGTAAGAGTGCCAGACTCGGCGTGGTCGTTGGTCTTGAGCTTCCACCAGGCATTGTGGAGAAGACGGACGAAGAAACCGTCGGTATCCCGTACCTGAAGTGGACCGCTGCCCAATGAGACAGGGAGATGCGTGCCGAGCTTAGCGAAGCCGGGCTGGTCGTCACCGGCGCCGATGACGAGGAAATCGGCGTCGGCGCCATCACGGAGGGCATCGGGGCCGGCTACGGTAACGCGCAAAGCAGGAAAGCCGGTTTGGCGGCTGAAGTGGCCCATGAGCGTGACGAAGGTCTCAATCTCCTGCTCGGTGGGCACAGGCGGCAACACTACCGTGGTCTCGCTCAGGTCGGCAATGCGGGTGAAGGGAAAGCCGGCATTCGCGAAGATTTCCAGATTGGGCAACGGCGCCCAATGCGGATAGCCGCGAAGATCGAGGTAGGAATCGCCCCCGATGGCGCCCTGCGTGTGGATGGGCGCGTTGTCATTGCACTCCTGTTTCTTGAGCGGTTGGAGGGCGAAGTCAAACGATAATGTATTCGAAAACGGACGCAGGTTCACCACGGGAACCGGCACGTCAATGGGCGTGGTGCGTAAGGTCTCCTGCCCTGGAATGAGGAGAGCGGAGCCCAGGAACGCGCTGTTAATGTGCACCAGCAAGCTCGAAACGGGACCCACGGGAATGGAGTTGTAGCGATAAATCAGGTGGAGTTTGGTGTTGGGTCGGCCGGCGTCGTAATCGAGATCGGGAGGAACGCGGAAGTAAACGTTGAGCGGAGCCGATCCGTCGCCCTGGAGTTCGTCGCCAGTCGAAATCTCCGATAGAGGAATGGTCCGATCGGTGCGCACCCAGCGCGGCGCGAAGTCGGGAGCTTGCTTGCCAGGCAGCGTAAGACCCTCAATGCTGGTTTGATCGCCAGTCAACATGCCGGTGTCGAAGGCCACGGCCTGTGCGGCAGTTACGGCATCGTCGGCGTTGGCGCCGGTTATGATCAAAATCTTGCCGTAGGGATCGTTGGGGTTGGTGCGGATGGCCACGGTGGGCGAGTTCACTGCGGAAAGATTCAGTCCGGGAGGAAGATTCGCGGGGTTCTCGGCGATGACGATGGCATTGCCTTGCGGGATGTCTCCGATGCGCACCGGGAAGCGTGCCGGCCGGCTTTCCGAGACGAGGCCGAAGTAGCTTGAAACAATGCCGGCCGCTTGAATCGCTTTGTACGAAGGCGGCGCGGGAAAAACCACGGGCAGGCTGACGGGCTCGATTGCCGCTGGATCGATGAACGGCGCGGGCAGTTGCTTCAAATCGCCGGCCAGGGGCACGAGATCGCCGCCGATGTCGAGGTTGGTATTGAGGTGCACGCGAGCCCAAAGCGATGTATTGGAGGGATCCTCACAACCCGTAGTGGAGTGGCCGACGAACTCGATGGTCAGGGTGTTGTTGTGCGCCAGCAGCTCGGAGGGAATGCTGAAATCGGCCTCGGCGGCGTGGCTGTTAGAGCCTCCAAACTGGCCCGGCGCCGGCTGGATGGTGGCAAAGAGCGTTCCGTTCATCAGGAGCTTGAGATGACTCAGTTGCGGAATGAGGGCGGGAGAGAACGTGTAGCCGATGTGAAAATTGGTGGTGCGCACGACCTGGGCCGGCGGCAGCGTGAATTTGAAATTGTGCGTCGCTTCGACGCCGTCGAGCTCAATCTGCGGAGAACCTGCTTCGGTGAGGGGGATAGTGTCGCGAAAATGGCCGGGAGGAACGGAAGCATTTGCAGATGCAGCGGAGTTAGCGGGGCCGGCGAGGTGGACGGGGCTAGCCGCCGGGCGCGGGCCGGCGGCAGAGCTTTGCACCTGGGCGTGCGCCCTGGGGCAATTTGCCACGAGCATCGCGGCCAGCAGCAGGACCATCCCCGATTGAGCGATTGACAGCGGTGTGGACTTCCGGGCGGGCTTGCCTTGATCGCCAAGTACGCTCGAAAGCGTGGCCTTCAGGCCGTGCATGGAGATACGAAGGATGCGGCTCAGACTGCGCAGAACATTGTCGCTTTCGGGAGCCTCGCCCCAGCCAAGCCAGGAATCGGCGCGGGAAAACAGTGCAATGGCCAGAACTTCCTGTTCTGCGATCGACAAATCCTCAAAATGAACGCGCAGCACGGCTCCCTCCATTGAAACCACCGCCGCGTGGACATCTGTGCCGATCGACGGAAACGGAAAAGCCAGGTGCACCTTGGACTCAGGCGCGACTTTGAGCGCCCCAATAAGGCGAATGCCGGCGCCGCCATGGGACAGGTCGATGGATTCGCCGGCGACCGATCGGCCATCGGGCAGCTTGACGTAAAGCGGTGTTACGACGCTGAGGCGGACCGCGTTGCGGCGCTGCATCAACTCGCGTGCCACCGCAATGCAAACGCCCAGAATCACAACGTTGAAGCAGCACCACAAGACATTCATCAGCACCGCGCCCGGCTGCTCGCGGTCCCAAAGGAAGAAGCGCGGAATGGCGAAGAAAAGGCCGGCGATATTGAGGGCGAGCAGAACCAGAAACGGCTGCGCGATCGTGGAGTCGAAGAAGGTGCGCTTGACCACGCCGCCTTTGGCCGTGACGTTGAAGTTGCCCAGCCTGGGATTGATGAGCGCCATTATGGTGGGCAGCAGGATGTAGGGAGACAGCACGGTTTCGTAGATCTCATTCCAGAACGAATGCCGGTGATTGCCCTGAATGCGCGAGTTGGTGACGTTGGAAAGCACAAGGTGAGGCAAGGCGTAGGCCAGGATGGCCAGCCAGAAGCCGGGAATGTTGGTGCGATTGAGAAGCAGATAAATTAAAGGCGCGGTGAGAAAAATCAGGCGCGGCGCCGCATAGAGAAAATGGCTCATGGCATTGAAGTAGCAGAGCCTTTGAGGAAGCTTCAATCCGGGGGCGAAGAGCGGATTTTCGGTGCGCAGGACCTGGATCATGCCGCGCGCCCAGCGGATGCGCTGCCTGACGTGTGCCGAGAGCTGCTCAGTGGCCAGGCCGGCTGCCTGGGGGATGTTGATATAGGCCGTGTTCCAGCCGCTCATCTGCAAGCGCAGAGCGGTATGCGCATCTTCGGTCACGGTTTCGATGGCCATGCCGCCGATTTCGTCAAGCGCCTCGCGCCTGAGAACCGCGCATGAGCCGCAGAAATAGGAGGCATTCCAGAAATCGTTGCCGTCCTGGACGATCCCGTAAAACATCTCGCCCTCGTTGGGAATCACGCGGAACTGCTGCAGATTGCGCTCAAAGGGATCGGGCGAATAGAAGTGGTGGGGAGTTTGCACCACGGCCAGTTTGGGGTCGCGCAGGAGCCAGCCCACGGTCAACTGCAAAAAGCTGCGCGTCGGCACGTGGTCGCAGTCGAAGATGGCCACCAGCGGTGAACTCATGGTCTTTAGCGCGGCGTTGATGTTGCCGGCCTTGGCGTGCTTGTCGTCGGGCCGGGTCTTGTAGCCGATGCCGGCCTCGTAGGCGAACTGCTCGAACTCCTCGCGCCGGCCGTCGTCGAGGATGTAGACGTGCATCTTGTCGGCCGGCCAGTCCATATTGAGCGCGCCGAGGGCGGTATAGCGCACCACGTCGAGCGGCTCGTTGAGGGTGGGGATGAGTACGTCGATGTGCGGCCAATCGCCGGGATTCTCCGGCAGCGGGACCGGGGCGCGGCGCAGCGGCCAGATGGTTTGGAAGTAGCCCAGGAAGAGGATTACGAACGCGTAGGCCTCGGCAAGCAAGAGACACAGGATGAAGAAGGCGTCGAAGGCTCCCCAGTGATTGGCAGGATCCTGAAAGAACTGCACGACCTGCGTGACGCGCCAAAATCCGTAACGGACGGTGCAGAACATTGACAGCATCATGAGCGTGAGCGTGACGAGATAGGAGTCGGAACTGCGCCCCATGACAAGCGCTATCAAAAGGCTCAGCAGGCCCAGCACCGCCTGCTGCGGCCAGGTGAGCGGCAGAATGGCAAGGAAGCAGAATATCGCCGCAGCCACGAGGAGGAAGAGAAGGCGCAGACCCCTGGTGAAGAGATTCTCCCCCGCCCCGATATCCTGCCAGAGGCCCGAGGCCGTCATCGCTCGCTCCAACGCACGCCGCGGAAGCCAGTGCCTGCGGGTGCGGAAAGGCTCTTGACCCACCCCGCCAGGCTGGCAAAGTCCTCGGCCACGGCGGAATTGGGAGCGTAATCCATGACCGTCATGCCCTCGGCGAGCGCCTCGCTAACCGCAGGAGAGTGGCGCAACGCAAAGGGGAGCAGCCGTTCGCCGAGTTGCGCGCGAAGCACCTCACGCACGTCGAGATGCAGAGGGAGCGAGGGATCGAACTGATTGAGAACGTAATGAGGGAGCGAGGGCTTGCCGTTCGCGCCGCCGTTGTGGTCGAAGAAGGCGTCAATGGAACTGAGGCTGACCACGGAGTTCAAATCGGGAACCAGCGGTACAAGTACCTGGGGCGCCAGCCGCATCACGCGGCGCGTTGTGGCGCCGGATGCGGTGGCAAGATCGATGATAACGCGGCCCGATCCGCGCCCATGCTTCAGGATCTCTGCCCCGAGTGCCTCCTGCGTGGCCGTCTCCGGACCCTGTGCCTCGGGATCGAGCGTGATCATCTGGATGGCCGCATCGCCGCTGGCCATCGGAGGACTGAAGGTTCGCAACAGGCCGGGACGTTGATCCCGGGCCCCGAAGAAAAACGGCAGCAGACCAAAGGGGGTTGTATCCACCAGCAAAACACGTTCTCCGCGGGCTGAAAGCGCGCGGCCGAGCGTAGCAACGAGGCTGGTCTTGCCAACGCCGCCGGCGAGTGAAAAGACGGCCAGCACCGGGGGACGCGCCGGCACAGGAGCCGGAACAGCCTGCGCGGGCGGCGCAGCGCTTTCAAACACGCCTTGAAGGGCAAACCAGCGCGAGGCGAGGCGATCGCGCGATTCCTGCAGCGTTTCATCGGGCGCCGGGGGCGGAACGGGCTCGCTTGCGGTTTCTGCGGGCTCCGGCGTCAACCACGCCGGGCGGGCTCCCCGCTCTCTCGTATCAGGACTAATCCAGGGACTGCGCGTCGGCGTGTCACTTTCCTCGCGAAGGGGGACATTCGGCGCCGGGTTTGCCGGGGGCGGACAAGAGGGCGTTTCCGGCGGCGCGGGGCGATCGAACCGGGGAATTCGCCAGGCAGCTTGCTGAGCCGGGTGTTGTGCCGGCTCTGCCTGTTGATTGGGTTGCTGCGCAGTTTGTTGTACTACGGTTCGTACTGCCTGCTGACGGGCGAGTGCCTGGGCGGCCTCAAGCGCGGCCTGACGCGCGGTTTCCTGTGCTGCCAGACGAGCGGCCTGCTCCGCGGCAAGCTCCGCGGCTTTGTTCTTCTCCTCTGCGATTCGCGTGGCCTCGGCGATGCGCACTGCTTCAGCATCCTGGCGCGCCTTCAACTGGTCCTCTTCCATGGCCTGCTCCACGCGTTGCCGGGCCTTTTCGCGCGATTGCGCCCGCGAGGCCGAGAAGTCGCGGTACTTGGCTCCGTGCAGATTTGCCCAGGAATAGAGAGACGCCACATCTTCCGGCGGCTCATTTGGGTCGGGAGGCGCGTTACGCTCAGTCATTGATTACCCCTGCACGTTGCCGTCGTCCGATCTCCCAGGTTGGCAGCGCCGAGGACGGCTCTTGCAACGTGAAAATCTGGGAACGTGCACAAGGATGGTGGGTATCCTCACGGGTAATCATAGTGGCGCATCTATTGCCAGAACAATAACACTTCGAAGGCCATGTTGCTAACACTTTTCTGCCATCGAAATCACGCGAAACACCCCATTTTCTGCGCGATACGACCCTTTTCGTCCATCGGTAATCGATCTCTCGGATGCAACGCGTACCGTGGTACCAGCAGCACTGGTTACCCCGATAGAGACGCGCCTGGAAGGGCACCGCACGAAACGCAGATGGAAATCGCCAGGGGGGAGAAAAACACTCTGGAGGATACATTTCGTTTGCGGGCGCCACGCGGCGCGGCGGCGTTCAAGCGTTGCAACTTGTGCTGTGATAGTTTGGAATTAGCGGCCTTAAACGAGCTCGTAGCTCAGTTGGTAGAGCAACGCCCTTTTAAGGCGTGGGTCGTGCGTTCGAGCCGCACCGAGCTCACCACATCGTTTGAATCACTTCGCCGCTATCGCGCCAAAAAAGCTCACCCGTGATGCACCCGTGATCCGGGGTGAGCCGCTTTTGAACCTGGGCTTCCTTCGGCGTGAAAAATGCGTCCAGCATAGTCCCCTGAGCGTTCAAACGGTCCTGGCTTCGCCCGTGGGCGTAAAGTTGCAAGGTCGTATGCACATCGCTGTGCCTCAAGATGCCTTGCACCGTCTTTGGGTCACACCCCTGCGACACAAGGTGCGTCGCCAGCGAGTGTCTCAACGAGTGCATTCCCAGCCTCTCACCTGCCTTGATCACCCCCGCAGCGATGGCGGCCTTCCGTAGATGATCGGTGCCGATCATCCCACCTTGGCGTGGTGTCCTCCCCTTGTTCTTTAGAGACAGGAAAATCCAGTCGGCATCGCTGGCATACGGGCTCTGGCTCCGCCACTCTTGGAGGTGGTCGTTGAGTGCCCTATTCATGGGCACCGCCGCTCTACTCGCCTGACTCTTTGTGCGACTCAGGCGACTGGCGGTCCAACACCGGCGAGCCGCAGGTTTCGTCAACTTGATCTGCCCCTTTCGAGGTGTTACGCGCGGATCGTGAATTTGGGTTCGCCGTTACTTCGTGGTTTCCAGCCCCCACAGCCTATACAACTCGTTGTAGAACGGAGGCCTGGGAAAATCGGGCGTCATTTGCGGAACAAACCTGGAGTATCCCTGGCCATTCTCCTCGAAGTGCTTGAGACCCTCGATCACTTCTTCCAGCTTGTCTCTGTGCACGGAGAAGACAATCTCATCTTCCCCTGCCATGGCGCGCTCATACTCGCCAGGGTCGGGCAGGGTAATGCGGTAGCCGCCGCCCTGGAGGACCGGGACCACCGAGTAGACGCAAGAATCGATCGGATCGAACTGCGAGGCGATGAGCGATCCGCACTTGTATTTCACGGCCAGAAGCATGTGCCGCAACTGCGCTGTATTGGAATAGATAAGCGCCAAATCGGGCTCAAATCCGGCCGTGCACAAAGGTCCGCACACAAAACCGGCGTACTTGCCGAATTCCAGACGGGGAAAGACTGTGGCCAGATGCTTCTTGGCCGCCTCCGCATTCTCCATCATTAGAAAGCGGCTGATCTCGTGGAAGCTGGGCTCTTCCGCACCGCACTTGACCAGGCCATAGCCGATCAAAGGTGCCCAGCACCAGTGATCGTCTTTGAACATCGCCAGCGTCATCTTCTGCCGGCGTGCCATGGCGAAAGCCTGACACACGGCCAGATGCATGTTCTTGTCACGTTTCGGCCGGATGGCTTCCACGGGAGCATCTTCTTCTTTGGCCAGGAATTTGATTGCAATCGGGGAAGTACGCAGGTGCAGCGCCGTCTCAAGATAGCACCCGTATTCATTGTAGAGACTGCTTGTTGCCATCTCAGTCACCTCCAGGAAGAACTCAGTGCGGGGTCTTGATCCGGCGGGATCCCATTCTACGCCGCTCTATTCCTCATCCGCCAGCAGAATCTCCGCGGCCATGCGGGTTGCCTTCCCCACGATCTCGGCACATTTCTCCGCATGGTCGGCGATCGCGAAGAACTCCGCTCCCTGCAACTCATCGGTAAACACGAAACTCCGCCCAAAAATCCGCTTCTGCAATTCCGGGCAGAGGGTAGTGCCAAACTCCTTCAAAAAAGCATCGCGGAACGCGATGAACTTCTTCTTTCCTTGCAGCCGGAGACTTCGGTCAGCCCTTTCCTCCGCGACCGTGGGATTGAATTTCAGCCCTATAGCGAGCAAGCCGCTGCAATACGCCCCGCAACTGCCGCTGCTGGCACCCGCGCCGCCGGCGAGGGACATGGACGCCGAGACCATATCTTCAGGGATGAAATCAAAACACGACTTCAATCCCTCCATGGTGCTGCGGGAGCACAGGTCATCCTTGAGCTGCGCTTCCCGGGCATTCTTCTCTACGGTGTCCAGAATCTCGGCTTTGCTCCGGCCGACGTCGATACTGGTGATTTTCATGTCTACTCCTTCAGAAAAAGAGTTACTCCGGAATCTCACGGTTCTAAGAAAGTCTATATGTATTCCGAAAATGCTCTAACCGGCCAGTTGCTGAACAAAAAGAGCAATCGAATCCGCATTAACGAGAGCGGCATTGGTCGGGGTGCTGATCTTGACCAACTTCCAATTCCCTGGAGTCTTGGTGTGGACGGCCTGCTTCTCGCCGATTTCAATGAAGATTGAAGTCCTTGCGAGGCACAGCTAGAAAGTCGCGTCCGACTCCAGTATGACGCCGTGATCACCCACGGCCCACGCCTCCGAGTCGTTTCCAGTTGTGAAGCTCGCGTTCAAATTCTCGTTCGTTCCGCTTTTCCGCAAGTTCCAGGTTGCTCCCCTGTCGTCGGATCCCAAAATCGTGCCGCCCTCACCCAGGGCCCACAGGTCCAATCCGTCCATTGTCCCCGAAATAAATATCAAGGGATTGCCGCCATCGCCGCGAAGAGTGTCCCACGGGGCTTTCCCATCCTGCGAGGCCAGAATGGCTCCATTTCTTGTTGCAATCCACAAGGGCCCGGTACCGCCGTTTCGCCAACCGGGCAACAAAATTGACACCAGGCGTTCGTCTGTCCCGCTGGTCTCCGCCTTCCAGGTTTTTCCACCGTCGCCCGACTCGACAATTGTGCCGGAGTCTCCCGTGATCCAGAGATGAATTGGGTTACTGATCCCCACGACGGAAGCGAAATTCTTGCTGGTGCCGCTGTTCCGCACCACCCAGGTTGCTCCTCCGTCGACCGACTCCACAATCGTACCGTGATCGCCCGCGGCGCAAAGCCACTTTCCTTCCTTGTCTTCAGTGCTTATCCAAACCGCACGCAGCGCGTTTCTTGTGCCGCTCTTTCGCACCCTCCAGGTCGCGCCCCCATTGTCTGATTCGAGCATCGTGCCATTCGCGCCCACTGCCCATACCTTGTCGCCCCAGTATGTGGCAGAGACCGCATAGAGGTCTTCCGATGTGCCACTCTTTCGCGCCTTCCACGTTACGCCCTGGTCATCCGTTTCCAGAATCGTCCCGTTCGCGCCCACAGCCCATAACTTTTCGGCGACATTTATGCCATAGATCGAATACAGGTTGTTCGTAGTGCCGCTCGTCTCGAGCGTCCATTCCTTTCCCGGCACCGGAATCGGGTCAGCCGAGATGGCGCCCGGTGGATTGGATTGCTGCTTCGGCGCCCCTGCTGCCGTACCCGAGCGAGAACGAATAAAGAGATACACCAGCACGCCCAGAAGCAGGAGCGCCGCCCATCCCCAGACTGCGACTCCCCGTCGCCGCAAAGGTGTCATCATTTGTTCCTCACCCAACGGCTGCCCGATTCGTCTGGCGCCATGTTTGGTCCAGTGCCACATATTGAAGAAAATGCATGGCTCCGTGGCGATGATGCTCAGTGTTTATGTCACGCTCGGCATCTTCTTACTGCTGGCGTCCCATAATCCGTCCGCATTTCCCTATCTCTTCGTATAGGTTTTATCGTACATCGCGGGCATTCCAGCGTCGGCGGTAATGACGCGGTGTTGGAAATACCATTGTCCATTGCGTTTGACGAGTTCATCGTGCTCCCGGCCCTGCTCAAAGAGTTGCGGCACAGCTTTGACCGTCTCCGAACTGACGCCCGTCCAGATAACATCCGCGGTGGCGGTGTCGTCCTTGACGACGATTTTGAGATTGGTGAGGAGCATGTGGATCGTCCCCGCATGGACGGGCGAGCCTGCCGCCACCTTTTTGTAGAGATCCTCAATGCCCTGCTTGCCTTTCCCGATGATGCCGTTCACGTCCAGGGTGCTGTCCTCGACGTAGTAGTCGCTGAAACCATGGCCGCCGGTGCCGAGCTGGCCATAGTATGCGACGAGCAGGTCTTCGATCTGTGCTCGGTCAAGAAGCGTTTGCAGCGTGGCCGCCGGGGGTTGCGCAGCCGCGGGCACAGCGGATGCCGCCAGCATGAGCGTCAGCGCCGCGGGCAGAAAGAAGGTTCCGAGGCTTACCTTGGTAAACCGAGAAAATAACATCGCGCAGTCTCCTGTGTGGAAAGTAAGTTTACAGTTTGCAGTTTACAGCTTGCAGCTCCGCACAGAAGGCCTCTTGGAGGGCCGCTCCGGGCGTCTATATGCAAAGGGTGAGGGGTTCGTATGCCTGCGTCGGCGAGACGCGCAGGAACGGCAAGCCGGCGGCTTGACCTTGACGAGATCACACAAGCAGGTGATGAGGGCCACAGTCGATCGTTATTTGATTTTGGTAGAAAAATCCACCCTCGATTTCGGTGTCCGCGCGGCGGTGCGCGAGGAGACGGGCAACAGGAGGCTCATAACATGAAAGCAATCGACGCTCGGAAACTGACCATTGGTATTGCCTTTCTATTGCTGGCATTTTCCATGGCTCTGGCTCAGGGGGGAGCCGGCCGTCCAGTGGCGGCAATGCCGGTGGTGCAGAGCTGGCAGCTTTGCAAAGACCCGAACGAAGGTGCCTTTCAATTGGAGATGCCTAAGGGATGGAAGACAGGCTGTGGCACGAATCGCTGGAATGCCTTGCAGTTCCGGAGCTGGGCGACGGCGGTTTCTCCGGATGGTTCCACGCTGCTGCAGATTGGCGACACCGAGAAGGACAGTTATATGAACTACTCGAGCCTCCTGCCCGCCGCCAGAGGATACTTCCCCGTAGGCAGCACCTACCAAGCCAATGTGACCCAATACATCGTGTATCCCTATCAGTCGGCGCCGCAGTACGCGGCGATATGGGCACAAGGAAAGCTCAGCGCGATCTGTACCTCCATTCGCGTGACCGGCAGCCAAGACAGGCCGGATCTGGAACAGCCGCTCAGCAAGATGCAGCAGTCCGCACACTTCACCGAAGACGCGGGCGAAGCCACCCTTACCTGCCAGCGGAACGGAATGGAGTTGACCGCCTATACCTTTTTGCGGGTCGACTCATTAGGCGGAGGCATTTGGTACCCCGGCGACATCCATTTGTTTGTAGCGCCCACTCCGTTTGCCGGAATGGCTGCGGGGCTGATGGCGCATATGACCAACTCGTTCCGTGAGAGCGTCCAGTGGCTGGCGAGGCAGTCGAACATGGCGGCTGACGCCGCACGGATCGATGCACAGGCAAATGCGGCGATCTCGGATTCCATCATGAAGCGCTGGGAGAGCCAGAGCGCGGCGCAGAGTCGCATTTGGGATGAGAGCGATCGAGTGAGAGAGGGAATCGACGTCTATGCCGACCCGGCGACAGGACAGCAATATACGGTCCCCAACACCAGCAACTACTACTGGATAGACGCAGGCGGAAACGTGGTGGGCACGGCGACGGATTCCGCGCCCGGCGCGGGCTACACCCGGATGAAGCGGGTGCCCCCCAAATAGCGGTGCAGGTGTCGGCAGCGACGCTCCGCGCAAGCCATCGACGGCCTGCCTCATAAAACGTTTCGGGAATACCGGCTCCGGATCCACCTCGGGAGAAATGCATTGCCGGAATGAGCTTGGTAACGCTTGGGGGCGCAGATCTGCCCGAGTGCTAAAATTCTCGTCAAGTCATGGCGAGGAGTTCCCCCCTCCTTCGTTTCCAAATGGCCATCGGATTGACCGAACCGCGACTGAAGCGAAGCCAGTCCTGCGCGTGGCGTTAGTGCCGGCCAATGTTTGGTCGCGGGTGAGGAGGTCCAGTGAATTGGATCCACCGTTGCGCGCGCTCGCTTGCCGGACTCCATGGCTCGGCAAATACTCGCTTTGCGAGAGTGCACTATGCCTGAGCCACCCTCCGGCCCCAGGCCGCCCGCTCCTGTCCGGCTGCCGCGCTCAAGCGCAAGCACAGCGCGCGCGCTGCGAATCGCCGTTATCTCCGTCATCGTGGTTCTTTTCGTTGTCTCCTTTCTCCTGCACCTCAGCACGCTCTGGTATTTCGTTTTCCTCATCGTCGGAATTGCCATTACCGTAGGCCTGATTCAACTTTGGCTGCGGGCGAAGAAATTTACCGCGGTGAGCGCCGAAGAGGTGCTGGCTACCGATACCAGACCCCCGGTGATTTACCTGCGCTCGTTCAAGGCCGACACTGCGGCCTCGGCAGCGGTGCTTTCGGGGCCGCCGGGGTGGGTTTTCTTTTTCCCCAAGGAGCTTGTGACCGAAGAGGAGATTCTGGCGCGCATACTAAACGACTTTGGCCCGGTGGTCACGATTGGGCGCCCAGGGGAGGATCTTCGCCAACTGGGCGCGGCGCGCATGTATGTAAGTGACCATGAGTGGCAAGAGAGAGTCAGCTCGCTGCTTCAGAGTGCAAGGCTGGTGGTCCTGCGTCTCGGCCAAACCGAGGGCTTCTGGTGGGAGTTGGAAAATGCGATCCGCCAGATGAATCCGCATCAGTTGATCGTTCTAGTCCCCCTTATTCCCGATCGCGCGGCCCGCGAAACCATTCGCCGCCGTGCGGAGGCTCTTTTTCCCAAACCTCTACCCGAATTCACAAGATCCGCCAGCCGGATCGCGGGTGTCGGGTCCCTTCGCGGCTATCTCTATTTCGACGCCGACTGGACAGCCCATTATGTCGACATGACCCAGCGCATCTGGACGCTGAAAACCTTGCCTCGCTTTCTTGGTTTCGGCAAGCCTTCGGCCAAGCTGAAATATGCCCTGCAGCCCGTGTACACCAGCCACGCAATCAGGTGGACGCCGCCGCCGGTGCGCAAGCTGGCGACGACGCTGTGCGCGATCTGGCTGGCCGTCGCGGTCGGCATTTTCGGCGTGCTGATCATTGGCTCTATTTTCTTCAATAATTAGCGTCCGGGGCTGCGAAGGCGCGGCCGGAATTCCCCCAGGGAAGGCTACGTTTGAAGGAGGAATGCCGTAGGATTGAGCCTGTGACGGCGTGAGCCGCACCGTACGAAAGACGGCTGAATATGATTTCGGCAGATGAAATTGTCGCTCTACAGGATCGAATGACGGTTGCATGGCATCGAACGCCGGATGCGCGAAGCGAAGGTTCACCGGCCGGCCCGCCGGCTGGAGCTGGCGGCGAAGAGAAAGCTGCCGAGGATTGGCTGGAGCAGGTAGCGAACCAGCATCGCGCCAACTTCGATCTGTGGCATATCGAGGATGAGGCGCGTGCGCCTGGCGCAACTGACGCGGAGATCGCCCAGGTGAAACGCCGCGTGGACAAGACCAACCAGCTCCGCAACGATCTGGCCGAGAAACTGGATCGCACTGTAGTCGGCTACCTGGATTCTCTTGGTTTGCCCAACCTTGCGGCTCCGCTCCATTCCGAGTCGCCAGGGTTGATCATCGACCGGCTCTCCATTCTTGCGCTGAAGATTTACCACACTCGCGAAGAGGCGGGACGCGTGGATGCGCCCCCAGGCCACTCGGAACGCAATCGCCAGCGCCTGGAAATATTGGAGGAGCAGCGCGCCGACCTGGCAGGTTGTCTTGACGCGCTGTGGAGAGACACCCTGAGCGGGACCCGGCGCTTCAAACTCTATCGCCAACTGAAGATGTATAACGATCCCTCGCTGAACCCGGCGATTTACGGCAAAGCCACGACCGGAAAGGGCCGATAACAGCGCCAGATTTTGCTCTTGTGACCCCCCCCATTGACTGAATGCCGGGTTATGCGTATAAACATGGCCTAAGCAGCGTTGTTCCCAAATGACGATTCCCCGCCGGCCAGTATGTGCCGCAAGGGGTGAAGGAATGCGCTCCCGGTAAAGCCATGACGCAAGAGGTTCGTACAACGCCGACCAGCCGCAAAAAGATTTTGCCAACGACCGCCAAAACCGACGGCCATGCACCCGCCTTCCAGCACTATCAGGCAGCCGTTCTCCTGCTGCAGCAGGGGAAATATGAGAAAGCGTTGAGCCTTCTGGAGAAACTGCTTCCCGACGCGCCCGCGGAGATCCAGGACCGCTGCCGGATGTACATCAGCACCTGCCACCGGCAGATGGAGAAGACCAACCTGTCGTTCCTCACGCCCGAGGAGCACTACGACTACGCCATCTCGCAGTTAAACACCGGCTACTACGAGGAAGCGCGCGAGCAGTTCAACCACATACTGACCGCGCATCCGGGCGCCGACTACGCTTTTTATGGGCTAGCAGTGCTGGAAGCGATCACCGGCCACACTCAGAGCTGCCTGAACAGTTTGTCCAGAGCCATTGAACTGAACCCCAAGAACCGTTTGCAGGCGCGCGTCGACAATGACTTCCAAAGCATGGTGGACGATCCGCGCTTTACCGAGTTGCTGTATCCTGAGGTTCCGTAGGGCCTCGATTTGGACTCTGTCACCCTCGCAAACGATCGCGCCGCGAGCGCTCCGGTTTCCGGGTGCGCTATCCCCTCTGCCACGCGTCCGCTGCGCGTGGTAGCCATCGGCGGCGGCACAGGCCTCTCCACGCTTCTGCGCGGGCTGCGGCGGCACGTTTCAGCGCCCGGCGAAAGCCCTTCGGCAACCTGCGCAATCGCCGACCTGGCCGCCGTGGTCACGGTGACCGACGACGGCGGCTCGTCAGGCCGGCTGCGTCAGGACTTCAACATGCTGCCGCCAGGCGACCTGCGCAATTGCATGGTGGCGCTCAGCGAAGAGGAAGACCTGCTTTCGCGGCTATTCACGCATCGATTCAAAACAGGGAATGCTCTCAAAGGGCATAACTTCGGCAACCTGTTTGTGGCTGCGCTGACAGAGATCACGGGAGATTTTGCCCAGGCCGTGCAACTGGCTTCGAAGATCCTGGCCACGCGGGGACGCATCTATCCGGCCACAACGGCAAATGCTACGCTGGTGGCGAACATGGACGATGGCTCAGTGGTGCGCGGCGAGACCGAGATCACCGCGAGCAAGCGCCGCATTGTGGAACTGACTCTCGATCCGCCGAATCCCGCTCCGCTGCCGGAGACGCTGGAAGCCATTGAGCGCGCGGACCTGATCACGGTGGGACCCGGCTCGCTGTATACCTCCCTGATCACCAACCTTCTGGTCGCGGGCATTCCATCGGCACTGGGCGCGGCGCGCGGCTTGCGCGTTTTTATCTGCAACCTGATGACACAGGCCAATGAGAGCCTGGACCTGACTGCTTCTGAGCACATTGAGCGCATCTACGCACACACCCGCAAGTCCGTCTTCGATTACGCCATCGTGAACACGGGGCAATTTTCACCGGAGACGCTGGCTCGCTACGCGGCCGAGGGCGCGGCGCCGATCCAGGCTGACATTAGCCGCATTGAAGCGCTGGGCGTGCGCTGCATTACCGGCGACTTTGCCAGTGAGGAAGCAGTGGTGCGCCACGCGCCGGAGCGGCTGGCCGAAGCGGTGCTGGCTATTGCTGCGGAGGAAGTACGGAGCCGGTGACACTCGTCCCGTCGGGCAAGCGCGTAACATTCAAGAAGAACTTTCCAGCGCAAATCGCGATGGGATAGAGTCGGGAGAGCGCTTCCCAACTCTGCGCGACGAGGAGGATTCATGAACAAGACTCGAGTTTGGACGATTTTGGGCTGTTGCTTCATCGTGCTTGCCACGTGCGCGCAAGGCCAGACGAAGCAGAAACCGGGGCTTTGGGAGATCACCAGCAGCATGACCATGTCAGGCATACCGCAGGCGCCCCAGATGGGGTCGCACACCCTGCAGATTTGCGTGACTCAGGCCATGATCGATAAATACGGCGGCGCTTACAGCAATCCGCAAAGAGGTAACTGCCAGACAACCAATGTGGTGGTGACACCGGGAGGCATGAGCGCGAATCTGACCTGTTCCGGACAGATGAGCATGACCGGAACGGTGCAGACGACGTTTGTGGACGCGAACACGACGAAGTCCGCAGTCCAGATGACTATGACGACGGGCAACGGGCAAACCATGACCATGACGACGCAATCGACGTCCACGTATAAAGGGCCGGACTGCGGCGACGTGAAACCGCCGCCAATGCCGGCGAGCCAGTAGCGGCGAAGCTTCAGAGGCCAGAGCGCAGCTTATTCGGTACCCTTTCGACTTTCCGTCACAAACACCATAGGCTCTTGATTCGGGAAAGTGGCAATCATTGTTAGTTGGCCGCCCAGGGCTTCTATTGACCGGCGCAAGGTGGAGAGACGGGGGTCCCTCCGCTTTTCCAGGCGCGACACCTGCATCTGTTTGACTCCCAGAGCCTCGGCCAGCTTGGCTTGGCTGATCTTTTGGCTCTTGCGCATCTCGGCCAAGGTCACACGCCGGTCGATCTTTTTCAATAGCTCCTGCCCCCTGGCTTCAACCGCCTTGCGCCGCTTTGCAGGGAGGGCCGCCATCACGTCATCGAGCGGAGTGGTTTTGTACATGATCATTTCTCCCAGAAGTTCCTTAGGTGCTCCTTGAATCGCTTATCCGCTTTAGCGATGAGCCGTCGATAGAACTTCGGCTCACTCACTCCTGCCTTGTCGCCTGCGACCAGGAGAATCCCGCTACGCCGCGGATCGAATGCGAAGGCCACTCGCCATGCGCCGCCAGAAGCCCGGAAGCGAAGTTCCTTCATGTTGGCGTAGTGCGAGCCGTTCAACGTATCGACATCCGGCCGTCCCAAGGCCGGGCCGCGTTCACGCAACGGCACGAGCATGGAGAGCAAGGCATTCTGAATTGACGGCGGAAGCTCATCGAACTCGGCCTTAAAAGCCGGGTGGAACTCGATACTCCACTTCACATAGAAATAATGCGCTATAACGCATATTTAAGTCAAGCCATTTTCAAGGTTTTGAGAGCCATTCCGGAAGCCTCTCACCCTTCCACAGTGCGCTTGAGCTGCCCGCAGGCGGCGAAGATGTAGCGTGTCAATTCCTGAATTTCCTAGTCCCTATGGTATCTTTTGTGCTACCATTCTGACGTGATCGAGATCCGGCAGTACGTTGACCGGTTGGGGCGCACTCCATTTCTGAAATGGCTCGATGGGCTGAACGATGAAGCGCAGGCGCGCGTATCTGCGGCGCTCGAACGCCTGGAGCACGGCAACCTTTCATCCATCAAAAGCGTTGGAGCAGGTGTTCAGGAGCTGCGGATCGATTTCGGACCGGGATATCGCATCTACTTCGGCTGGGATGGAGAAAAGCTCGTCATCTTGCTTGCCGGCGGTCATAAGAAGCGCCAACAAGCTGACATTGAACGAGCCAAAGAACTCTGGCAGGAATTCAAGGGGCGCAAGCGAGAGGGAACATGGCACTAACAACGAGCTTTAATGACACGCTGAGAAAAAAGCTGCAAGAGAGCGCTGGATTCCGCCGCGCGCTGCTGAAGGAGGCGGTGGGCTGCATGATTTCCGGCGATGTAGAGACAGGAAAGTCCCTGCTACGCAAATACATCAACGGGACTATTGGGTTTGTGAAGCTGGGCGAAAAGCTCGGCCGTTCGCCCAAAGTGTTGATGCGGATGTTCAGCGCCAAAGGCAACCCGCAGGCGAAGAACTTATTCGAGATCGTCGCGTACCTACAGAAGGCCGAGGGGACGGTGCTGGAAGTGGTGGAGCGTGCGGCGGCATAAGATCAAGTACCTGAACTAGAACCTAACCGAATCCGAGTCGACCCTGCTTGCGAAACCAGTCGTGATTTTCTTCCGAGAACCTCGCGAACTCTTCCGCACGGTCATAGTAGGCGGAGAATGCTGGGTCATGATCGAGACTTCGGATGATTGGTCGGGGGTCCGACTTGCGACTATCGCGCCATCGCCGTGGCCAATCCACTGTGATTCCGGTTGCAAATTGGCTTGCACTATCTTTGTAATGGCTCTTGTAGGGAAGTATTGTGTGCAGGTGGAAGCCGTCATTAAAACCGGGTTCAGAGAACGAGGGACCGAACGATGCTCCTATCCATTGCTGGGCCCGCTCGGTTCGCGCGACTTCGATCAATGGGTGGCCGAGGAAGACTCCACTCCCCTTTTCAAGTATGGCCTCGCCAACGGCAATCGCTCCACGAAGCGGCAACTCGGTTTCGAGGCCGAAGCAGATCGCCTCTGTAATGAGGTGCGTAAAGCTTGGAAGCGCGACCTTGGAATAGCGTGTCCAGAAAAGCAAAGAGTCGCTGAAATAGGCATTACCAACGGCTAACCACCCGACAGCGACATGGCCGTCGGGCGTTGGAACGATGTCGAGGCCGCCCTCTTGTTCTCTGACGTATGCGACCAACTCTCGGTATTTTGCCTCGATTGCCTTGAGGCCAAGCGCGTTCAGGCGGCTCTCGAAGCCAAGTACATCAAGGAGACAAACCAGTTGGAGTTCGTTTGGTGATTTCATATTCGCTCCTCACCTGAAGTCTCCACCGTCCGCTTCAACTGCCCGCAAGCCGCGAAAATATCGCGGCCGCGGGGCTGGCGCAGGTAGACCGGAATCCCCTCACCCGCCAATGATTGCTGAAATGCTTTGATTGCTTCCGGTTTTGGCGTGGTGTACTCGATGCCCGGGCCGGGGTTCCATGCGATCAGATTCACCTTGGCCGGCAGGCCGGTGCGGCGGACGAGGCGGGCGACTTCGCGCGCGTGCTCGGGACGGTCGGTGACCCCATCCAGCAGAACATATTCGAAGGTGATACGCTCGCGAGGGCGCAGAGGCACGCGGCGCACGGCGTCGATGACTGCCGCAATCGGCCACTTGCGGTTGATGGGCATGATTTCGCCGCGGATCTGGTCGTTGGGGGCGTTGAGGCTGATGGCAAGCTTGGGCCGCAGGTCCGCGGGCTCCTGGGCGAAGCGTTCGATGCCGGGCACGATTCCGGAGGTCGACACCGTCATGCGCAGCGGGCTCAGGCCCACCTCGCGCACCAGCAGTCGCACCGCGGACATGAAATTGTCGTAGTTCAAAAACGGTTCGCCCATGCCCATAAAGACCAGGTTCACGCGGTCGCGGCCAACGCGTACGGCGTGGCGCTCGAGAACCGCTACCACCTGGCCGGCGATTTCTCCTGCGGTCAGGTTGCCCTGCAGGCCGAGTTTGGCGGTGAGGCAAAACTGGCAGTTGACTGCGCAGCCCACCTGGCTGGAGACGCAAATCGTGGCGCGGGACCAGTTCTTCTCTCGCGCTTCGGGTCGTTCCGAAGCCGGTTGGGATTCGTGGCTTCCCACTCTTTCCGCATTTTTCTTCTCGAAAAACAGCGGGAAGGATTGGGCACGGAGAGCTTCTGCGCCTTCTTCCTCGGTTTCGTCGCCGGCCTCGCCGCCGTCGCCTTCCGGCATCCAGACGGCTTCCACCGTTTCACCTTTTTGAGTTGAGCCTTCAAACTCAATCAGATACCGCTCAGTACCATCGGCGGATTGAAATGCCCTGGCAATGGCCGGACGGGCGATTTGCCAGTCCTCGGCGGCCAGCCTCACCCGCAATGATTTAGACAAAGTAGTAATTTCAGAAATGTCGTTAAGCCATTGACAATACATGGCATTAGCAAGCTGAGAACCACGCCATGCCGGCTCGCCGATTTCCACCATGCATGCCGCCAGCGATGCGGCATCCAAGCCGAAAAGAGGCTTCCTGCATCCACCGCGCTGTGTGGAAGCGTCTAATGGAACGAGTTGATTTAACTTGTCAGGCATGGTGGGACTGGACTAGAGTATCTTAGCCTTTCTTGATGACCCAAAGGGCTTGACCACTTTCCCACGACTTCCTCCCCGGTAACCGGCACACGGTAGACGCCCCAGTTGCCCTAAAATTGAATTAAGACCGGAAACCCATGTACGCTGAGCGAAACCGCCGCCGCACAGTATTGCCGAATGGTCTGATTGTCCTGACCGAGCGCATGGACCATCTGCGCTCGGTGGCAATGGGAGTTTGGATCAAGTCGGGCTCACGCTGCGAGACTGCTGAAAGCAACGGCATCTCACATTTTGTGGAGCACATGCTGTTTAAGGGAACGCGTTCGCGGTCGGCGCAGCGGATCGCGCGCGAAATGGATTCGATCGGCGGCAACCTGGATGCCTTTACCAGCAAGGAAACCATTTGCTTCAACGTGAAGTCGCTGTCGGACCATGTGCCCATCGCGCTGGACGTGCTCACCGACATGGTGCTGAACCCCACCTTTGCCTTGCCCGATATCGAGCGCGAGCGCGGCGTGATTCTGGAAGAGATCAAGATTGACGAGGACAATCCTGACGTTCTCGTGCACGAGTTGTTCACGCAAAGCTTCTGGAAGGGGCATCCGCTGGGCAAACCGATCCTGGGCACAACGGAGACGGTGGGCAGGCTGGGCCAGCAAGAGCTCTTTGCTTACCACGGCGACCGGTTTCACGGCGGGAATATCGTGTTTTCCGCAGCGGGCCACCTGGACCACGACCAGTTTACGGAGGCTGTGGCGGGGAAGTTTTCTACGCTCGCGGACGGCGCAACACTGCATGAACTTTCGGCGCCCGAACCGAGCGCCCGCCTCATTCTGAGAAATAAGAAGGCGCTCGAACAGGTGCAGATCTGCCTGGGCGTGCCCGCGCCGCCGATCACCGATGAGAACCGCTACGCGACGCTCATCCTGAATACCGTCCTGGGTGGCGGCATGAGTTCGCGGCTCTTTCAGACCATCCGCGAAGAACGCGGTCTGGCTTACTCGGTCTACTCCGACCTGAGCCCCTATCGCGACACCGGCAATCTGTGCGTGTACGCGGGCACTTCGGCAGGCAAAGCGCTGGAGGTGGTGGATTTGATTCTGGCCGAGTTCCGGAACCTGAAAGAAAGGCCGATTGGAGACGAGGAACTGACGCGCGCCAAGGATCAACTGAAGGGCAACATTCTGCTTGGCCTGGAGAGCTCGAACTCGCGCATGGCGAATCTTGCCCGCCAGGAGATGTACTTCCACCAGTTCATGTCGGCCGACGACGTGATCGCACGCATAAACCAAGTGGACGCCGGACAGGTGCAGACGATGGCGCAGCGTCTCTTCCAGCCGGAAAGCATCGCCGTTACGCTGCTTGGGCGGCTGGATGGCGTAAAGCTGAGCCGGACAAGGCTGGCGTGCTGAAGAGCAGCCTCTAGCTTCTAGCCTCTAGCTTTTCGTGATTCGGTTGCGGTCTGCGGAGCAAGCCGGCATCGCGGGACGCCTGACCTGACAAGAGCTACCAACTGACGCTTTCGCGAAGATGGAGCTGGGAGCTAGAAGCTAGAGGCTAATAGCTGTCTTTCCGAGCGCTCCATTTCCCTTTCGCGTCTCTAAGTTGTAGCATTTTGACGGATGGGCCTGCAGACGCCGGCCTGCTCCCCGAGGCGTTCAATCCCATGAATCGCAAGTTTTCGCTCTCCTGCCGCAATCGCGCACGCCGTTCTGCCGTTCCCGACGGCTTTACCCTGATGGAACTGCTCATCGTCATGGCGATTATCGTGATTCTTCTGCTCATGGTCAGCGCCAACGTCGGCCTGGTAATGAAAAAGGCTCACGAAACCTCCGCAATCCATTCCATAAAATCGATCACGACGGCGCAAATCCAATACCAGTCCGATTACCCCAGCGTGGGATTTGCCTGTACGCTTGCCGCTCTGGGCGGTGATCCGAGTTCCGGGCCGCCATCGCAAACCGGTTTGCAAATGCTTCCGGCCGACTTGGCTTCGGGCGATAAGTCTGGCTACATCTTCACCATTAAATGCTCGAAGTCGGCGATCAATGGCACCGACCGCGCAAACGGCTATGAAGTGACGGCGGTTCCTGAGAACGTGGGCAAGTCAGGTGATCGCGGCTTCTGCAGCGACCAGTCCGGCACCCTCAAGTTCGACCCGGCCGGCGGCACAAACTGCACCCAGCCCCTGCAATGAGCAGCGGGAAATGTCTCAGGCGCGTAATTCAGGCATGCGAGCCAGAGGAATGTCCGTGGCTTTGAAAGGACACTGGTATGGAAACCGTTCCGGCGGGTAATGCGCGGTCTCGCCGCACTCCCACCTGGGTTTGGGTTGTTGTGGGATTGGCGATCGGCCTTGCCGTTCTTTACACCCTCATAATGCTTTTGGCCATCCCCGGCAGCGGCGCTATGAAAAAGCAGGCCAACGAAACCGCGGCAATCAGGTCGCTGCACACCATCGTGGTGGCCGAGATGCAGTATGACTCCACCTATCCAGCCAACGGCTATGCATGTTCCCTGACGGCGCTAGGCGGGGCTCCCGGCTCTGGTCCTCCGTCGCCAACCGCCGCGCAGTTGATCGAGGCAGATCTGGCCTCTGGCCACAAATCTGGCTACATCTTCTCCATCGGCAACTGCTCCAGAGTAACGGTCAACGGCACCGATCGCTTCACTGGCTTTGACGTCACGGCGGTTCCTGAGAACGTGGGCAAGTCAGGTGATCGCGGCTTCTGCAGCGACCAGTCCGGCACCCTCAAGTTCGACCCGGCTGGCGGCACAAACTGCACCCAGCCCCTGCAATGAGCCTCAGAACGCTTTCGCGATGCGCCGGCCTCTCACTTCTAGCCGGCGCTTTGCTCTCAACCTGCCTCTTCGCACAAGAACGTTCGCCCTCCGCGCAGACCCCGAGCGCGCACGACTTGGCGCAGCGCGTCGATCGCCACTATGACCAGTTGCATTCGCTTAAGGCCGGCTTTACTGAGAATTACGCAGGGCTGGGGATGCAACGGACCGAGAGCGGGACGCTGCTGCTTGTCAAGCCGGGCCGCATGAAGTGGCAGTACAGCTCGCCGCCGGGCAAGATCTTCCTGCTCGACGGCAAATACGCGTGGTTCTACACCAAAGGCGACGCGCAGGTGCAACGCATTCCGGCCAAGGAACTGGACGATCTGCGTTCCCCGCTGCGATTTCTTCTCGGCCACACCAATCTTGAAAAAGAAATTGCCAATCTGACCGTGGCGGCAGCGCCTGACGGCGTGTTTTTACTCAGCGGTCAGCCCAGGGGCCAGGAAAAGCGCGTGGCGCGGCTGACGTTGACGGTGACGGCCGCGGGCGCGATCACCGCGATCGAGATCGAAGAGGCCGACGGTGCGCTGACACGGTTCACGTTTACAGGCGAACAACCCGATGCGGCAATTCCGCCGCAAGTATTCCAGTTCACACCGCCGCCGGGAGTGCCGGTGGTGGATGCCATGCCGCCGGTGTGAAAGGCAGGGACGAGGGGTCTGGTTCCAGGTGTCAGGCGCCTGCGCCAGAGGTTAGGAATTCGCTCAGCCCACTGAATGAATGGGCTCTCTCCACTTCCAGTCGCTCCGTCACCGGCTCAGGTGATATGGGGCACTGACAAGGTCTCCCGCGCGGCTATCCTTCGCTTATCGAAGCACCGGGCCCCCGATTCAGTTCCTCGCATGCCAAGAGGTGTGCCTGAAAGAGGAGACTTCCCATGAAAAAAGCGATTCTTTGGTGCGTGGCTCTCATGCTGTTTGCGTTTGCGCTGCACACGGCTGCGCAGGACCAGCAACCAGCCGCGCCGGCCTCCCCGGACCAGCAGCAAGCCGCTGCGCCAGCCAAGGAGATGCCGCCCATGCCCGCAGCGCCTTCCGTGGGCAAGGCGATCGTCTGCATTTACCGGCCAGGGGGAGCTGTCGGATCCGCCGCTCATGACCACCTCTATGTCAACGGGGTCTATCTTGCCACGCTGCTCAACGGCGAATATGCCTGGGTTGAGGTGTTGCCGGGCACGGTCGTTGTTGCTGGAGCGGCACGAATGTACTACGGACCCAGCATCATCATGTCCAGTGCGGCGGGCGTCAACCAGGCAAGAGGCGTGACTGAGAGACTTCGAACTCAGGCCCTCGAGGGGAAAATTTATTACATGAAATGGTCCTCTGGGATGTTCGCCTCGGGCATCAAGGTGGTGTTGGTCGATCCGGGGACCGGCGCCAAGGAAGTGCACAAGCTGCATCCTTCCAAGCCCGCGAATACGGGCGAAGACAAAGGCGATACGTCTGCCGCGCCGGCGCCAACCACCACTCCCGCGCCACCACCGGCAACCCCCGCGCAACCCTGACGGCACGCGCCGGGTTCGGGAATGAAGAACAAGCGCAGATTCGCCATCCTTCTTGTGGCTGGCGTGTGCCTGCTGGCGGTTGCCGGTGCACAAGCCCCAGCTCAACGTAAGGATTTATTGAACCCTCTTTGCTTGAGATCTGGATGACCTCTAGCCCCCAGGCGTGGGAAGAAATGTTCCTTTGAGAAGCCCGGCAGGCTTACTTGCCGGGTTTGGCGGGAGCGCTGGCCGGAGCGGGCTTTGTGCCTTCCAGAACCGAGTGCGAACCGGTGGAGCGCACAAAGAGAACGACCAGGCTGATCGACGTGCACATAAAAATAATTGCCGACCAAGTTGTGAGCTTTGTGAGCACGTTGGCTGCGGCGCGGGGACCGAAGGCGGTCTGCGAACCCTGGCCGCCGAAGGCGCCGGCAAGATCGGCCGATTTACCCTGCTGCAGCAGGACGACGCCGATCAGGAAGAAGCACACGATGACGTGCAGGACGATGACGAAGTAAAACAAAATCTGCATTCTTTAACTGCTTTCCAAGCGGTTCCGCAGGCGTTTACGCAAGTTTCGCCGGACAGGACCCAAGAAGATTTTTGGTGCGGAAGGCGGGACTTGAACCCGCATGCCTTGTGGGCGCCACCCCCTCAAGATGGTGTGTCTGCCAATTTCACCACTTCCGCATGGCTCGATTGTAAGTATACCAAATGCTGGATTGCGCTGAGGAAAGCGGTCGCGGGTCGGTGACTGCGGTTGTTCTTCAACGAACTTCTGACTCACCACACTGGAATTCGGCGGAAGAGGGCCGAAAGCGATGCCCAGCCCATGATCGCCGAGGCCGGTCATCGCCAGCGCCCAGCCCTGGGGTCGGGGGACAACCGGGTTGGGTGCAAACCGCCCGTGCCCCCGCGCCATCGGGGCAAGCAGAGCGAAACATCTGCTGTTAAGACAATCAGCCAGACCGGATGGCTATTTCCACGTCCGCCTAGCCGCCGTCCGATTGGCCATACATTGGGAAAAGACTTCTGGACGCTGATCTCAGCGGTAGGTTGGGCGTTTTGAGAGCGAGAACAGCGTTTTTGGGGAGTAATCCCGGTTATCGCGCGAACCGGATGTCAATGAGTGCTTTGGCCTGAAGTCGCCAGTTCAAGGAGAAATCCCGTGTAGTCGGTCGTCCCTTTCCCTGGCCGGCAGTGTGCGCTATAGCAAGCCAAGGTGGTCAGGATACTTGGCCTGCAACGAGCTCACCAGCGTCTCAAATTCAGGCAGGCTTCGCAGACTCTGGAGGCAATTGTCTTTCAGAAAAAATGGCCAGCATGCAAATCCGCTGTTGACGCTTCGCTCCAGCCACTCAAAGGCCACATCGTGCCGGCCCAACAGGGCGAAGATGCAAGCGGTCTGATAGTAGGTGTGGTGAGCGTGTCCGAAAGATCGAGCGGTGCCGCAGGCGCGAGCCACGCACTCAAGTGACTTTTCCGCGTTCCCTATCAAGGCCCAATAGACACCCAGCAGACTGACGATCAGCGGTTCCTCGGGTAAGAGATGGATCGCTTCATCGAGTAGAGCTTTCGCCTCTTTCCAATTGCCGATCACCATGGCGGGCTGCGGAGCAAAGTAGATCGCATACTTGTTGCCTGGGTTCTCGGTTCGCCAGGCCCGGATCTCTTCTACCGCCGAGTCGAGCTCCCGGTTCCAGATATAAACTTGGACAATACTGTGACTGACCGCGTTCTTCGGCTGGAACGACCGTCCTCTCTCGTACATTTCCCATGCATGATCGAGCAGGCCGATATGCGCCAGGATGGTGCCCAAACGATTGTAAGCATGAGGCAGATTCTTCTGCAGCGTGATCGCTTTGCGCAGTTCGGCGATGGCATCGAGGTGCTGGAAGTTCCGTGACGGACTCCAAAGTAGATAGGCTTTGGCCACGTGTGCTTCGGGTAAATCCGGGCTTAGTTCCAACGCACGACCGCAATGAAACTCGGCCCTTTCCAACCATTTGTTGGCCGGTTCGAACTCAAAATAACGAGTCGCACAGGCAAGCGAAAGGGTCGCGTGAGCAAGAGAAAACCCCGGATCGCGCGTCACCGCGTTGCTTAGCCGCTGCACTGCCTCTTCCAGCAGCGCAGGATCTCCGGAAGAGCTGAGGCGGTAGCCGCGCACGAACTCCGCATACGCCAACTGGTCGTTGCTATAGCGCCGGCCTGGCATGGCTTGTCGGACCAATGGCCTGTGCAATGCACTGGCGATGTCTTTGGCAACTTCGTCTTCAAGTTCTGACAATCGAGCCAAATCGAGGTCGCGCTTCCATGTGAACCCTGCACCCCGCAAGTGCGTGTCGAACATTTCCACGGCGATGCGCCATTGGCCCTTGGATTCTCGGATGGCGCCATGGACGACAAAGCGAACACCGAGGCTTGACCCGACATCCGATGCGCTCATCTCTGCTGGCACGTTCAGCATGGATGAAGTTGGTAAGACATCGACATCCCTCAGATTTCCCAGACGCGATACCAACGCATCGGCAAACCCGAGACACACACCCTTGTCGTCGGGAATATTTCCGAGCAGACACAGCGGCAGTACCGCAAGAGCCGGGCGTTCCTCCCCCATGGGAGCGCGCCAGCGATGGGTATCGCCGGTAGAAGTTTGTTCGAAGTTGAAATGCCGGAAGCCGGCATCGATGACGCGTATTGGTCCTATAAATCGGTAACCTTTACCAACCACGGTCTCCAGAAAACGCGGCTTCGCGGGGCTGTCGCCTAGCGCTGTTCTGATTTTCCGGATGACATTGTTGATGTTGGCTTCAGCATCGACAAACAGGTCCGAACGCCAGAGTTTCGTGATAATGTCCTGACGCGAAACCAGTTGCTCTCTTCGGGCCAGAAGAAGAATCAACAGCTCCATCGGTTTCTTCTCGATCTTCACACGTCGCCCTTGGCGGCGAAGCTCGAATCGCCCCAAGTCCAATTCAAATTCGTCAACTTCTCGTTTTGCGCGTGGCATAGAGCTGTCTTGTGCTCATTATCCCCTATGATCGAATAGCTTACGACGATAGGAGAAAGATATGGAATCTTTATATGATTCCTATTGCAACGGCGTACGGGTTGGAGGATTATTCTAGGCGATCGGTAACCGAAATCAACGACGGAGGGTCAGGATGAAACGGAACAGGTATCTAAAGGCGATGTTGGCTGCACTCGCGGCCGGGGCAACGTTGGTCTTGATGACGGGCGCCCAAACCGATTCGGCGAAACACGCATTCACACCCGATGCGATTCCCTATGGGCCGGCCCCTGCCTTCGTGGCCCCAGGCGCACAACTCGCAGTTCTGGAGGGCGATCCGGGCGCCGCCACCGGCGATTACACCATACGCTTAAAAATGCCCGACGGATATCGCATTGCGCCGCACTGGCATCCAAAACGGGAAAACGTCACGGTGATTTCCGGAACGTTCAAAGTTGGGATGGGAGATCGCTTTGACGAAAGCAAGATGGCGGAATTCCCGGCAGGCAGTTTTGCTTATCTCGATCCCGATATGCATCACTATGCAATGGCCAGCGGAGAAGTCGTGGTGCAGGTCCACGGAATGTCTCCGGTGCAGTTCAACTACGTCAATCCTGACGATGACCCAAGCCGTAAGAAATAGTCGAAGCCCTCGTTCCACGAGCGCTACGCGTAACGTGCCTCGAACATCAATTGGTCACGAGCGGTTCTCAGCTCGTTTGCTGTCCCACCCCGCCGCGAGTTTCAAGAGGCAGGCCCTTCGGCTCATCGGCCCCTGTTGGGTCCGATTCGCCCAGGATGACAACGGAAGACCAGGATGACAGCGGAAGAATGGACCAACCCGCTCCCCGTGCGAGTGCGGCCCCACAGACAGCAACAACGCGCGAAAACATGCGAAAAATGCAGCAAAATAGGGCGTTTTAGGGCCGCAAAGCCCTGTTTTGACTCACCTTCGAGAAATTGCTCGGTGCTACTCCCTCTTATTCGCAACTATTCTCGGTTTTAACTGCTAATTGTTCGCAACTATTCTCGGTATTTGTCTCGAAGAATCGCACCCTCCCGAGCGAACATTCGGGGGGCAACCGTAACCATCTGGGCCAACATTTGGCCGGTCCGAAGCACCACCAAAACCAACATTCCCCTTGATTTGAAAAGATTTCCCGCCCCAGCGGCAAAAATTGACGAAAAGCTCGCTGATCCCTGATCACCGACCCCTGCTTTTCCGGTTGCGGAGCCATTTGGCGATGCCGAGAGTAAGGAGCAATCCACCGAAGGGAAGACACATGAGGGCCACGATGACCGCGAACCAGCCCGCGTTGGTGGTTGCGCCCTGGCGCGTAAAGCCGCCGAGCATTGTGAGCAGCAGCAGTACGGCCAGCAGGCCTGTGCCCACCATCGAGCCGCCCCATTGGAGGAGTTGGCGCGTGCCATCGCCGGGCATCGAAGGGCGAGCGGGTTGGGGGCTGGTGGGCATGCGCGGGCTTTCGAGCGTTGAGGTTTGCCAGCTTATGATCCCTGCGCCAGCCGCAGCATCACGTAGGTCACGACGCCGGTGACGGAGACGTAGAGCCACAGCGGGAACGTAAACCGCGCGATCTTGCGGTGCTGTGGGATGCGTCCCGTGAGCGAAAAGAAAAACGTGGTGAGCACCATGGGCAGCGCCACAACAGCGAGAAGGATGTGGCTCGCCAGCAGCCACAGATACGGCGTGCGGAAAGCGGCGTGAAGCGGGTACCGCACGTCGCCGTGCAGCGCGTGATGCGCGATGTAGCTGACCAGAAACAGCGTGGAGAAGACGAAAGCCGTAATCATAACGGCGCGATGCTGCGGGATGCGATGCGCGCGAATGAAGGTGTAGCCAATGAGCAGGGCCGTGGCAGCGAGACCGTTGAGGATGGCGTTGAGCGCGGGAAGGAACGCGAACTGCGCGCTCGTGGCCGCGGCGGGATGAATATAGATGAGCCAGAAGAGAAAGATGGTGGCTGCGGCGCTGATGGCAAGGATGGCGGCGATAGCCGAGCCCGTGCCGGAGCGGGGAGCTGAGGTTGGGATGCTGGCTGTCATTCTTTCCTAGGCCTTTGCAATGGCGCAGAGCATGAGCGTGGTGAAGAGCAGCGGCAGATAGAGCACGCTGACCTTGAGCAGATCGCGCGCCAGCATGCGGCTCTCGTCTTCAGAGCGGGCGCGGAGGATGCCAGCGAAGCGGATGGTGTAAGCGAGATAGACGAGGCCAAGGGCCGTTGCAGGGATGGTATAAATTGCGCCAGTAAGGCCGAGGCGCCACGGCGCAAGGCTGACGGGAATCATGAGCACGGCATAGAAGAGCGCCTCGACCACGGTGGACCAGCCGTCGGGCTGGACGACGGGAAGCATGCGGATGCCGGCGCGGGCGTAGTCGTCACGATAGAGCCACGCGATCGACATGAAGTGGGGAAACTGCCAGACGAAGAGGATGGCGAACAGAGCCACTCCAGGCCACTCGATGCGGCCCCGGGCGGCTGTCCATCCGAGCATGGGGCCCATGGCGCCGGGAAAGGCGCCGATGAATGTGGCCATGGTGGTGACACGCTTGAGCGGCGTGTAGATAGCCACGTAGGTGAAGGCCGTGAGCAGGGCGAGCGCGACGGTAAGCGGGTTGGTGTAAAGCGCCAGCCAGATTGCGCCCAGTGCGAGCGCGCCCAGGCCGGCGAGAATGCCGACGGCCAGCGGGAATCGTCCCGAGGCGAGAGGGCGGTCGGCGGTGCGCTTCATGCGCGCGTCGGTGGTGCGTTCGAGGGCCTGGTTGAGCGCGCCGGCGCCGGCGGAAACCAGACCGATGCCGAACAGCACGTCGAGCAGGCCGCGCTGAAAGCTGGGGATGCCGGATCGCATCGATCCCAGATAGAACCCGCCCCAACCGGTGACGAGCACCAGGCCGACGACTTTGACTTTGAACAGTTCGCGCAGGTCGTGAATGAGCAGGGCCGTGGCGCCGGGGATGGGGGCGTGGACATGCGGCGCGCGGAGATGAGGCGCGCGTGGGGTTGCGGTATCGGCCGGCGAAGGAACGGTCAGCGCCGGGCTCGCAAGTTCGGGGGCAGGAGCGGCCTGAGACGCAGGTGTCATGGGGATGGAAGAATACCTGAACGGCTGCGCGAGCAGTGGCGCAGCGCCATGTTTCGATGATAGCAAGGGGGGGCGGGCACAGATCGGGGAGCGGGGATCGGGAACGGAGAACATCGATCGGTGGGTCAACGAATTTTCTTTTGACACGATTCGCGTGCGTCATTTAGGTTCCGAACTGGCGCCCGCCCACCCCAGGGCAAATCCCCGGCGCCCAGAGGTCCAACATGCGGATGATCATGCTGGTGAATTTCCCTCTTGAACCGTTCAATACCGCGGTCAAGAATGGCACAGCGGGGCCCAAACTCAAGCAAATCCTCGATGATGCAAAGCCAGAGGCGGTGTACTTCGGCGAGCGCGAAGGAAAGCGCAGCGGCATCATCATCATCAACCTCAACAGCCCCTCGGAGATTCCCAAATTCGCCGAGCCATGGTTCCTTACCTTCAACGCCGAGGTGGAATTCAGGATTGCCATGACGCCCGAAGATCTCGCTCACGCGAATCTGGAGGCACTGGGCAAGAAGTGGGGCTGAGGCGGCCGAGCAGTCAAAGCTGAGAACAGGGAAGAGCGACGGCGCTGGCTTGGTCCAGATGGGCTGTGAGCCTCGGCGTGCGCCTTCGGCGGATTGGCCTGCCCCAGATGAGGGATTGCGGGGGTTACCCAGCCATGTAAAATAAGGGCTAACCGGATGTTGCCTTCCCCACCAGCGGCTGCTCCCCATGCATCCCACCCCGCGCGGGAGCCGGAGTCGCGGACGTCTGGTCTCGAAGCAAACCGGTCATCGACAGTCGAGTCGCTGGTAATTCAGGTTCAGGGGCTTTCAAAAACGTACAAGACGGCGCGCGGCGCGCTGCACCTGTTTCAAGGGCTCGATCTTGAAGTCCAGGCCGGCGAAATGGTGGCGATTGTGGGCCAGTCGGGGGCGGGAAAGAGCACGCTTTTGCACATACTGGGGGCGCTTGATACGCCTACCGCGGGAAAGGTATACTGCGCGTCAACCAACCTCGCTTCGCTCACGGCGCGTGAGGCGGCGGCCTTTCGCAATCGCGAGATCGGGTACGTTTGGCAGTTCCATTATTTGCTGCCGGAGTTCACGGCGCAGGAGAACGTAGCCATGCCGCTTTTGGCGCGGGGAATGCGAAAAGCGGAGGCACTGGCTGAGGCGGGGAAGTGGCTGAACGAAGTGGGGTTGGAGGATCGCGCCGACCATCGGCCCGGAGAGCTTTCGGGAGGCGAGCAGCAGCGCGTGGCGCTTGCCCGGGCGCTGGTTTGTCATCCGCGGCTGCTGCTGGCCGACGAGCCGACAGGCGACCTCGACGGTGTTACGGCGAGCCGAGTCTTCCAATTGATTGAGCGGCTGCACTTAAGTCACGGGCTGACGTCGATTTTGGTAACGCACAATTTGGATTTAGCAGTGCGATGCACGCGAACCCTTCGGCTGGAGGATGGACGGCTGACGCAAATTACAGAAGTCCCGTCAAAGCCGTTGCAAGATGGGAATTCCTGTTAGAAAAAAGCAGCCGTTTGGTTGGTTTTTGAGTCTTAATAAGTAACAGCCTGCAAAGGGTTTTTCGCCCGGTGCAGCCTGGCGAGGTCGGGATGGAAGTCTGTCGGCGGCATCAAAGCCGGCTGACGCCGGTGTAATCAGGGTCGAGGTGGACCCAGGACCATCCAAAAGAGCTGTTCGGAGCGAGGGTCATCCTTTCTAGGGGCCTCCGGCGGCGAAAGCAACAGGAAGGGCGCGCGCAGTTGGGCCGAAGCCGGCAACACCACCGGACGGCCACTCCAGCCGAAAGCCTGGATTCGGGGAGAACACAATGTTCGAACGCTACACGGAGAAGGCACGGCGCGTGATCTTCTTCGCGCGGTATGAGGCCAGCCAGTTCGGGTCGCCTTATATCGAGACCGAGCACCTGTTGCTGGGCCTGCTGCGCGAAGACAAGGCATTAACCAACCGTTTCCTGCGCTCGCACGCCTCGGTGGAGTCGATCCGCAAGCAAATCGAGGCGCACACCACTATCCGCGAGAAGGTTTCAACCAGCGTGGACCTGCCGCTTTCGAACGAATGCAAACGCGTGCTGGCGTATGCAGCCGAAGAGGCGGAGCGGCTGGGACACAAGCACATCGGCACCGAACATTTGCTGCTGGGACTGCTGCGCGAAGAGAAGTGCTTCGCTTCGGAGATTTTGCAGGAGCGGGGCCTGAAGCTGGCGCAGATTCGCGACGAGCTGGCGCGCGTGACGCAGGAGAAAGCTCCGCCACAGCAGCGGCAGCGCGAGTCGAGTCTGCTGGCCGAATTCAGCCGCGACCTTACGCAAGCCGCGATGGATGGGCAGCTCGATCCCCTGGTTGGCCGCGAAGGCGAGCTGGAGCGAGTGGTGCAGATTTTGTGCCGGAGAACGAAGAACAATCCAGTGCTGATCGGCGAGCCCGGCGTGGGAAAGACGGCCATTGTGGAGGGCCTGGCGCAGCGCATCGCCGACGGCGAGGTGCCCAGCTTCCTGGCCGACAAGCGCGTGCTGGGGCTGGATCTGTCGCTCATCGTGGCGGGCACGAAATATCGTGGCCAGTTCGAGGAGCGGCTCAAGACCATCATGAAGGAGTTGATGGAGAGCCAGAACTCGATCGTGTTTATCGACGAGCTGCACACGCTGGTGGGCGCCGGATCGGCCGAGGGGTCGCTGGACGCGGCCAACATTCTCAAGCCGGCTCTGTCGCGCGGCGAGATTCAGTGCATCGGCGCGACCACTCCGGGCGAGTACCGCAAGTCAATTGAGAAAGACCGTTCTCTGGAACGCCGCTTCCAGGCCGTGAAAGTGCCGCCGCCGAACGAGGCGGACGCCGTCAAGATCATCCACGGCATCAAGGACCGCTACGAAAAGTTTCACGCGGTCAGCTACACCGATGCCGCGGTCGAGTTCGCGGTTGCGCACTCAAATCGCTACATCCCCGACCGCTTCCTGCCCGATAAGGCCATCGACCTGATCGACGAGGCCGGCGCGCGCGTCAAGCTGCGCCAGACCTCGCTGCCCGAGGAGATCACCGAAGTGCAGAAGCGGATCAAATTCATCGTGCATCGCATGGACTCGGCCATCGCCAATCACGAATTCGAGAAGGCGCGCTTCTACAGTGACGAAGAACGCAAGGAGCGCGAAAACCTGCGCGCCCTGCGCGACAAATACCACCTCGACGATTCGGCGGCAGGCATTGTCGGCCGCGAAGATATTGAAGATGTCGTGTCCCGCTGGACCGGCGTGCCCGTGACCAGCATCAAGGAAGAGGAGACGCAGAAACTGCTGCGCGTGGAAGAAGAGCTGCACAAGCGCGTGATCTCGCAGGACAAAGCGATCGGCGCGCTGGCGCGGGCCATTCGCCGGTCGCGCGCGGGGTTGAAGTCGCCGCACCGGCCCATCGGGAGCTTCCTGTTCCTCGGCCCCACCGGCGTAGGCAAAACCGAGATGGCGCGGACACTGGCGCAGTTCTTGTTCGGCAGCGACAAGGCGTTAATCCGCTTCGACATGTCGGAGTTCATGGAGAAGCACTCGGTTTCGAAGCTCATCGGATCGCCTCCGGGCTACGTGGGCTACGAGGAGGGCGGCCAGTTGACGGAGCGCGTGAGGCGCTCGCCTTACGCGGTTGTGCTGCTGGACGAGATTGAAAAGGCGCACCCGGATGTCTTCAACATCCTGTTGCAGGTGTTTGAGGACGGGCAGTTGACCGACGGCCTCGGCAATACGGTGGACTTCAAGAACACCATCGTCATCATGACTTCGAACATCGGCGCGCGCCATCTGATGAAGAAACAGGGACTCGGCTTCCAGAGCGAACGCGAAGACATTGTGAGCGAAAAGATCGAGGAACTCGTAAAGAACGAGGTGAAGAAAACCTTCAACCCGGAGTTCCTCAATCGAATTGACGAGGTGATTCTCTTCCTGTCGCTCAACGATGCGGACCTGATGCAGATTGTCGAACTGATGGTGCAGCAGTTGAACGCCAACCTGGCGCAGAAGTCCATCACCATCTCGGTGACCGACGATGCCAAGAAGTGGATTCTGGACAAGACGCTCACCGACCGCAGTTACGGGGCGCGCCCGCTGCGCCGCGCCCTGCAGCGTTTCGTTGAAGATCCGCTTTCTGAAGCGTTGATTGCCGGACAGATTACCGACCGGCCGGCGTTCCTCGAGGTGTATCTCGACCAGAACCAGCTCTACTATAGGCCGGTAAGCGCCGACGAGACCGCCGGCGAAGAGAAGGCCGCGGGCGTGGCGCTGTCGATCAACTAACCTGCCGCATAGAAACGATCAAGAGCCCCCGGAAAACCGGGGGCTCTTTGTTGGTGTGCCGAGCATGTTTAGCAGCTTTGGGGTGCAAGTCCCCTTCACATCCTGATGGAGGAGAAGTGATAGCGAAGCGCCAGGGCATCGCCGCGAGGCGCGGCCTGAAAGCAGCGTGGAGCAAAGACGCGAGCCGATGGACAAGAACCGGATATGAGGCATACGGCGCCGGACGAGCGGGCCAATGACCGCGAAGTCCATATCCATCAAGGGCGCTGGTTGTAAATTCGGCGGTTGCGCGTTGAAGGCGGTTGAACTTACCTCGGGAGGTCTGTCGCATGTCCCGGAATCGGGACTGAGGGTGGAGCAATCCGCACTGACCGTGCGGCAGAAGTCAGCAGCGGGCATAGTAGTCGCGCAAGCGGCGAAGGCCCAAACGGAAGGAAGCGGCAAGTAGGCGGCGCGACTCGATGAGCGGCAAGCGGCAGAATAACCAGCTTCGGCTGGCCTTTGGCGAGGAGGGGCGGAGTGAAGCTCCAAAGGCTCCTGGCGAAGGGTCCGAAACGCACACGGCGAAGCGCATGAACGAAAGCCCGGCTAAGAACCATGAACAACTGATGGAAGAGGTCTGCGGGCGGGAGAACTGCTTGCAGGCCTTGAAGCGAGTGAAGTCCAACAAGGGCAGTCCGGGCATCGACGGCATGACGGTGGATGCGCTGACTGTTTACTTGAAGGAGCACTGGCCAGCCATCCGCGAGCAACTTCTTGCAGGGACTTATAAGCCGTATCCAGTGAAGCGGGTAGAGATACCCAAGCCGGACGGAGGGGTGCGTCAGCTGGGCATCCCGACGGTGCTGGACCGCATGGTGCAGCAGGCGGTGATGCAGGTCTTGCAAGGTAGGTGGGATGCGGAGTTTTCCGAACACAGTCACGGGTTCCGGCCCGGACGCTCGGCGCATCAGGCGGTAGCCAAGGCACAGAAGTACATAGCCGAAGGCCGCCGCTGGGTGGTTGATCTCGACCTGGAAAAGTTCTTCGACCGGGTCAACCACGACAAGCTGATGGCAGCCGTAGCGCGGCGGGTCGTGGATAAGAGGATGCTCAAGTTGATCCGGGCGTTCCTCACCGCGGGGGTGATGAAAAACGGGCTGGTGAGTCCGGTGGATGAAGGTACGCCGCAAGGCGGTCCTTTATCGCCGCTGTTATCGAACCTCGTGCTCGACGAACTTGATCGGGAACTGGAGCGGCGCAAACACTGCTTCGTGCGGTATGCGGACGACTGTAACATCTACGTGCGCAGCCGGCGGGCAGGGGAGCGTGTGAAGCGGAGCATCACCGACTTCATCACGCGGCGGCTCAAGCTCAAGGTCAATGAACAGAAGAGCGCGGTAGCTCGACCGGTGGAGCGCAAGTTCCTCGGCTTCAGCTTCACCCTACGAGAAGCCAAACGGCGTATCTCCGCCAAGGCCATCGTGCGGTTCAAGCAGAAGGTGCGGGAGCTTACGAGCCGGACGCGGGGTATCAGCATCGAGCAGATGACGAAGGAACTGGCCAGCTACTTGCGTGGTTGGAAGGGGTACTTCGGCTTCTGCGAGACGCCCTCAGTGCTGGGAAATCTGGATCAATGGACGCGGCGAAGGCTGCGAACCGTGATCTGGAAGCAATGGAAACGCGGCAAGGTGCGGTTCGCCAAACTGTGTGCGTCAGGCGTGAACAAGGATCTGGCCGCTAAAACGGCCGGAAGTGCTCATGGCCCATGGCATATAGCGAACAGCCGCGCCCTGAGCTATGCGTTGCCCATCGCCTACTTCGACGCGCTTGGAGTTCCACGGTTGTTCACCGGTCCTTAGCTCATTCTTTCCGAACCGCCGGATGCGGACCCGCATGTCCGGTGGTGTGGCAGGGGAGAGCAGGCGACTGCTCCCCCTATGCCGATTTGGTGGCATCGCGTGCCTGCGGACTGTCACATCTGCTTCACCTCTGCCGTTTACACTGGTAGACGGAGATACCTGTGTTTTTCGATAAAATCTTAACCAAGATTTTCGGCACCGCGAACGAGCGGCTCATCAAGCGGCTGATGCCGATCGTCAATACCATCAACGCGATGGAGCCGGAGATCAAGAAGCTCTCTGATGAGGAGCTGAGGGCCAAAACGGTCGAGTTCCGGGCGCGCGATTGCGGTCCGGCTCGAGGGAATCACGGATAAAGAGGAGATCAAGGCGGCCGAGAGGGAAGTGCTGGACGAGATTTTGCCCGAGGCGTTTGCCGTGGTGCGCGAGGCTGGCTGGCGCGCCGTGCAGATGCGTCACTTCGACGTGCAGTTGATCGGCGGCATGGTGCTGCACTCAGGGCAAGATCTCCGAAATGAAGACCGGCGAAGGCAAAACGCTGGTGGCGACGCTGGCCTGCTATCTGAATGCGCTGGCCGGCCACGGCGTGCATGTGGTCACGGTGAACGACTACCTGGCCAAGCGCGACGCCGAGTGGATGGGCAAGATCTACGAATTTCTCGGGCTCACGGTCGGCGTGATCGTTCACGACCTCAGCGACGATGAGCGCCGCGCTGCCTACGGCGCCGACATTACCTACGGGACGAATAACGAGTTCGGCTTCGACTACCTGCGCGACAACATGAAGTTCGAGATCAAGGATTGCGTGCAGCGCGGGCACTATTACGCCATCGTCGACGAAGTGGACTCGATCCTGATCGACGAAGCGCGCACGCCGCTGATCATTTCCGGCCCCACCGACCAGACGACAGACAAGTACGCAGCGCGTGCGCCAGATCATTCCGCAACTGGAGCTGGGCGAGGAGATCGAGTACCACGACACGAAACGCCAGGAGGAGCTGGGCATCCGACTCGGCGAGGGCCAGAAGCACCTGACCGGCGACTACATCGTGGACGAGAAGCAGCGCACGATCGGCGTGACCGACGATGGCTGGGAGACGATCGAGAAGGCGCTGGGCATCGGCAACATTGCCGACGCCGAAAACTGGGACCTGAAGCACTACGTCGAAACCGGCGATCAAGGCGCACGCGCTGTACAAGCGCGATGTCGAATACGTGGTGAAGGACGGCGAGGTGATTATTGTGGACACCTTCACCGGCCGCCTGATGCCGGGCCGCCGCTGGAGCGACGGGCTGCACCAGTCCATCGAGGCCAAGGAAGGCGTGAACATCCGCAAAGAAGACCAGACGCTGGCCACCATCACCTTCCAGAATTATTTCCGCCTTTATCAAAAGCTGAGCGGCATGACGGGCACGGCGGAGACCGAAGCGGCCGAGTTCGAGAAGATTTACAAGCTCGAGATCGTCGTCATCCCCACCAACAGGCCGATGCTGCGCCTGGAAAATCCCGATGTGGTCTACCGCACCGAGAAGGAAAAGTACAAAGCGGCGGCCGACAACATCGCAGAGCTGCACGAAAAGGGGCAGCCGGTGCTGGTGGGCACCGTGTCGATCGAGAAATCGGAGCGGCTGTCGGGGATTCTGCAGCGCAAGGGCGTGCGCCACGTGGTGCTGAACGCCAAGTTCCACGAGCGCGAAGCGGAGATTGTGGCGCAGGCCGGGCGGCTGGGAATGGTGACCATCGCCACCAACATGGCCGGCCGCGGCACCGATATTCTGCTTGGCGGCAACGCGGATTTTATGACCCGCCAGGAACTGGTGAAGAAGAGCAAGGCGCGGGCCATCAGCGTGGCCGAGGGCGCCATCAACCCCATGGCGCCGGCGGGTTTCCTGCGCTTCTACTACCAGGGCCAGGAGTTTGAAGTCGCCGAGGCGGATTGGGCCGCGGCCAACGCGGTTCACGCCGCGGCCGCGCAGCAAGATCACGAAGCAGGTGATCGCGGCCGGCGGGTTGTTCATTCTGGGCACGGAGCGGCACGAGTCGCGGCGCATCGACAATCAGCTCCGCGGGCGCGCCGGACGCCAGGGCGATCCCGGCGAGTCGCGCTTTTATCTTTCGCTTGAAGACGACCTGATGCGCATCTTCGCCAAGCAGTGGGTGAGCACGCTGCTGGAGCGGCTGGGCATGGAAGAGGGCGTGCCCATCGAGTCGACGATGATCTCCAAGCGCATCGAGGGCGCGCAGAAGGCCGTGGAAGCGCAGAACTTCGAGTCGCGCAAACATCTGCTCGAGTACGACGACGTGATGAACAAGCAGCGCGAGGCTGTCTACGGCCTGCGCCGGCAACTGCTCGAAGGCGTGGAGCAGCGCGAGCTGATTCTGGAGGATTACGTTGGCGGAATCTCTGAGCGGCTTGCTCGATGAGTTTGCCGGCGAGCGCGTTCGGCCCGATCAGTGGGACTTGAAGGGCCTGGGCGAGAAACTCGTCGACCACTTCGGATTCAACCTCTCGGCGTCGGGCATCAAGCCGGAGACGCTGACGCCGGCACGAGCTGGGCGAGGAGATCTTTGCCAAGCTGACAGAAGCCTACGAGGCCAAGGAGAAGATTCTCGGCGCCGCGACCATGCGCTACCACGAGCGGATGGTGATGCTGAGCGTGATCGACGGGCTGTGGAAAGATCACCTGCTCTCGATGGACCACCTGAAAGAAGGAATCAGCCTGCGCGGCTATGCGCAGCGGGATCCGCTGGTGGAGTACAAGCGCGAGTCCTTCGACATGTTCGAAGCCATGATGCTGAAGTTCCAGGAAGACACGGTGCGGTTCCTCTTCCGGATGCAGATTCTGGGACCCGACGGACAGCCGGTGGATGCGGCGCCGCGGCCGCAGCGAGTGGTTCCCAAAGCGCCGCCGGTGGCCAGCGCCGCGCAGCCGATGGTTGGCGATGGTGCGCCGCGCGAGATCGCGATTCCCACGCGCCAGCCATCGACCACCATCGACCAGCTCGAGAAGGAGTTCCAGCGCAAGAAGGAGCGGGAGTTGGCCGTGGCCAGCCGCTCAGGGCGGCGGAGACGGAAGCCAGCAGCACGCAGCGCCGGACGGGCGAAAACGCCGGGACGCAACGATCCCTGCCCCTGCGGCAGCGGCAAAAAATATAAGAAGTGCCACGGAGCGGCAGGGTAGGGAATAGAGAGGAACCAATAGGGAATAGAACAAAGGGCGCGCTCTTAGTGAGCACGCCCTTTGTCTTAATGCGGAAACTCTCGTTTTCCTACTCGCTATTCCCTGCTCCCTACTCCCTGCCTTATCACCGCAGAAAGCTGAAGAAGCCTTTCTTTTCATTCTTCTCGGGGACCAGGCCGCCGGCCGATTTGGCCATCTGGCGGATGGTCTGCGAAATTGCGGAGTCGACCATCACCATCGGAGTCGCGGTCTCCCGCTTTCTTCGCGCGGCGCCATAATCGTCGGGAATCTTCCACTGTGCGGGCCGGGTAAGGGCCTTGGAGATCTGTGCTTCGTCGAAGAGCAGATCGCTGGGCTTATAGCGGTTGAGCACAATTTGGAGATTCTCGCTCCATGTGGTGAAGAAGGTGGTGACCATGCGATTGGCGGTGAGCAGTTCGCTGATCCCAACCTGCGTGATGAGGTAAACGGTAGCGGCTTCTCCAAACAGAGCCGAATTCATCAGGTCTACTCTCGAACCCGCGTCCACCACCACGAAATCGAAGGTCTGACGCGCGACCTTGATGAGCTTGTCAATGGCCTCCTCAGGGGGCGGTTTCTCGGGAAAATCGCTGGGAGCCGCCAGTACCGAGAGCCCCGAGCTGTGCTTGACGACCAGATTGGAGAGGAAACTGGCATCCAGGCGACCGGAATCTTGCAGGGCAGCTGCGACGGAGTACGGGGTGACCATGCCCAGGTTGATGGCCACGTCGCCCAGGGGTAGGCCGAGGTCGATGAGGAGAGTTTCGCGATCGGACTCCTGCGCCAGCGCCAGGGCAAAATTCGCCGCCAGGGTGGTGACTCCACAACCACCTTTTGTGCCCAGAAAGACGAACAGCTTGCCAGTCGCCTCCCCCGCCGCCTCCTGTTGAGGCGCCGCATGGTGGGTCATGGCCCGCCCCAGAGCGGCAGTGATTTCAGCACTGTCGAGCGGCAGGGTGAGAAACTCCCGTATACCGGCGCGCATGAATTGGACAGCCGACTTCATATCGGCCTGTGCCGAGTAGGCCATCACGTATATGCGGCCCATGGCGCAGATGCTTTGCACCAGAGCGAACGCGTAATTCGGGTCGCAGTCTACGTCGATCATTACGGCCTGGAAGTTCTCGATCGTTTTTGGCAGATCTTCCAGCCTGGCAGGGAATGAGGAAACTTCCCTGAACCGCACGCGGTTGTACTTGGATAAAGTGCCGGCGACCATCTTTCGGCGCCCTTCGTCAGGCCCGAGAAGCGCAACCGTTAATGTGGCCTCATCTTGAATGACACGCTCCTTACCAAACTGCGCTATACGGGTGCTTCTCCCAAATGCATATAATATTCCAAATCATTGCTGAGATGGGACTTATTATGGAAACTGGGAACGCCGCGGGAGGCAGGCCGGGCGGTAACCGGCGCTAAACTTCTGAAATTGATGGAATAAGCCACGACGGTCGTAGTCCACAAGGATTAGCCAAATTTCGGCCTCTTATGCGCTGCTATTCCTCAATTTTACATGGGCCAAAGCGAGGCGGGAACGGTCTCGCCTGCGTTGCCGGGGAACGCAATTTTCTTGGCGCATGCGCAGCGATTTCGCCGAACAGTACGTGGGGATTTTCCCGGCTACGGGAATGCGCGGCGGCGAGAACCGCTTCAAGTCACGCCCGCATGTGACATCGGCGCTGGCGCGGCCCACGATAAACGCAGTGGGCGAGTGTGTCTCGCCCTCTCGAACGCACAGCCGCGGCCGCAGACAGCTTGGGACTACTGGGCGAGCGTGAAATTGACTGCAACGATCACGGTCGCGTCACCGTCGCCGGGCTCGAATCTCCATTGGCGCACCGCGTCTTCGGCGGCCGTCTCCAGCATGTGGTTTCCGCTCACCGGTTTCACGTCTTTCACCTTTCCCTGGGCGTCCACAATGGCTTCAAGTTTAACCTCGCCGGTCACCTTCAGGCGTTTGGCAATCTCAGGATAGACGGGTGAAACACGTGACCTTACGGCGCGCTCGTCGCCGGCCCTTGCGGGCAATGCCAAGGTCACAAGCAGCGCCAATGCGGCTGCCTGCAACAAATTCTTCGTCCACCGGCGACCTGCGCGCGGACGATCCAGAACGTGTGCTTGACTCATTGGCCCTTACCCCCTGCAGATAAAAACGATTTAATTGAACTATCGGCGCGAGCGGGGGGTTCATGAGTGGATTTTGAGGAAGGGGTTACCTCGAGTAATTCCAATGAAGTAAGCGGCAGCGCCTTCTGGGATTTAGACGCCGGCTTCAGTGCCTGCGTGAGAACTCACCGCATCTGCGAACTCGCCATCTTGCCACGCCGCAAAGCGGCGCCAACTTGCGGTATTTTTCTCGAAAACACTCCTCCTGCCGTGTTCGCAGGAAGGAAATCGGCTCTCACGCACACTCTTCACCCGGCCGTGCGGGCGCCTCCTTGAGTGGCGCTGTCAGGGTAGCTACAGCATTTTCGGATTTGGTGTAGACCGAAAGCACATACTCAAGTGGCTTTTTCCTATCCGGGGTCCCGTGTGACAGGTCTTTGTCGCAGGGGTGGAAGTAAAAGCCACTTTCACGGCTCTCAAAAAGTCAATATGTATTCCGAAAATGCGCTAGTACCGTGACCGGGTGATTTCGGAACGGTCCCCACGACTTGGGCTGCCCCAGGGTCTCGATTTTGAGACCTGGGAAAGCACAAATTTACACGGTCCCGGTACTAGCCGCGCTGGCCAACGCCAAGAGTGTGCTCTTCGACTCAAGGACCGCGCAGAGCATCGGCCTGCAGTTCGATGAATGGCTGTGGTTTGCCACTCCAGCGGAATCGGTAGGTGCGGCGCTTGCGAACGTTCATAACGAGGGACGGCCGGAAGCATGCCAGGCAGACACCACCTTGGTGGCGGACGCTCGGGTAAACAACTCCGAGCGAACCCTGTAAAAGCAGGCGATGGGCAAGCATTTGCGATTCCTTGTAGCTGAAAGGATCGAGTGCCCTGGCGACTCTGGGACTGACCCGCAGGTCCTGGAATGCCCCCTTGAAATCGGCCAAATACTCGTCGTAAGTTACCTCGTCCTCGTAAACGCCTGTCTCCGCCAGCGCCACTGTCGAATGGTAGGATACCTCGGCCTGCGCAGTGAGGATATTTTTGGTGGTATACCACGCTCCGCGGTCTGGCCCATTGAACCGGGCGCCGTCCGGGCGGGCATGACAGAATGCCGCATTAATAATGCTGGCATATGGAACGGCGGCCACCAATTCGTGTGGTCCAATGCCGGGCAACAGACCGTTCTCCGCCAGAAGGCGGTCGTTGGTCCGGCTCTCGACATCGAATAGGCCGGTGAGCACCTCGTCACTGGTGGTAAGACGGGCAAGAACGCTAGCTTCATTGAGGCTGTATTTGGACTGGATCAGGCGGCTGGTGTTCTTGAATGCCACCTTTGAAAGAATTGGGAGGGCATCTGCTCTCCCGCTTGGTCCTTTTCCGATTCTGGATCGGGACACGGTTACATGCCTCCACGCCGGCCATCAAGGAGGCGGCGGACGTTCTGCATGGCCGGCAGCCCTCCTTCGATCATGTACTGGAGTGGGGTCTTGCCTGCCAACATGGCATTGGAATTGGGCAGCTGCACCCACCGGTCTGCCAACTTCTCACCGTGGAGAATGTTGAGCGCCTTGAAGATACCAAGCAGGTAGGAGACCCTGTACATGCGGTCCACTTCCAGAACTTTCCTCTGGGGATGCTTCTTCATATCGTAGTAGGGGCCGTTCGTTACGCCACCCAGAAGTATCCTGGCATCCTCATCGCGGACGTTCCAAGCCTTCATCATGTTGAAGAAGCCGATCAGGGCAGGGCCGCTCAACCGCTCCCGCTCTTCGATGGAGTTGAAGTCGATCAGCGCGGGCGGGGTGTACCGGGTTGTCGGATAACTGAGAAGGCTTGCCATTGATGGCCTCCTAATTAGGATATTATACTCTCCTATACTGAAAATCTAAAGAAAGAGCCGGACTGGCGGGCGAGTCAGGGCACATCGCTCTCGAGCAGACCATCGAGCCACACTGACAGCGCATCTGCATACTGCTTCTCAGTGTCCACGGAAGCATTCAGCCAGACGATCGTTTTTGGCGCCGCGATCTTCCCGTAGGCCTCTGGGTCCTGGGCCAAACCGGGTTGTCCAGGCCGGAGGCTCTGTTCAAGCCACAAGCAAGGAATGCGCAGCGCTGCGCCTGGCATATTCAGGTCATAGCGGTCGCGTACCAGCAGGCGAGCAGGAACCAGCCGAGCGCGTGCGTCGGTAAAAGTCGCGGCAACGGGATCTTCGAGTGGCGAATCCAAAACCACTCCGGCAAGTGCTGGACGCGATGCTGCCTCTTCCAGTGCAAGGTTTGCGCCCAACCCGCTGCCGCCGAGCACGATTCTGCCCATTTCGATATGCCGTGTTGCAGTTAAGTAGGCGAGTGCCCAATCCGCATCTTGCCGCCAGTGTTCTTCGCTGGGCCGCACGAATGCGCTTTGTCCGTAGCCGCGATAATCGAATGCCAGCACATTCACGCCCACTGCGTGCAGCCGTGCGAGCGCGTCGACTGTGTCGCTGAGATTGCCATTCTGGCTGTGCAGATAAAGCACGGTGTAGCGACTGAATCGAGCTTCGGGCGCGGCGGGAATCCACCACCCGCTCAGCCGCGGTACGCCTGCGTCGCTGGCGGCAAATTCTACGGAATCGAAAGCCAGCCCGGCACTGGCCGGCGTGCGCGTAATCGCGGACGCCGGATGATAGAGCAACTGCCAGCTCCCTTGCCAGAGAAGCAGGCACAGGGCGCACCAGCCGCAAAGCGCCGCGCCTGCGACTGCTAGGGCCACTGCGCCGAGCAGCCAGCGCCCGGAAACCTGGGGCGGCTCGGCCGCTCGCGCTGATTTTCGCCGCGTGGGCCCTCCACCGCCCGCCTTCTTCACGGCCGATTCAGCTCCGCGCGAGACGATTTGTAGGCGCGTTTTCTTTCGTGGCATTGGTCGCTGCTTGCCTTCGCTCTTACGTCTGACCCCTGATCCCTGACACCTGACCCCTGTTTCACGACTGTATCTGCTCCGCCGCCATCTCTCTGGCCGCGGGAATGATGCCCATCTCCTGATAGATTGGCCGGACCACGCGCCGCAACGCCGGCAGGCGCGTGAAAAACCAAGCCGCGCCGAGCGCGACGACAATCCCGCTGAAAATCACGGTCCATTGCGCGCCGGTCAGCGCCATCCCTGTCACAATCCAGATTGGCATCGTCGGGATCGCACGCGCCATCGATCCCGCCAGCAGGCTGCCGAACGGCGCCGTGCCCATAAACGCCATGGTGTAGTAGCTCATTACGCGGCCGCGCTTGTCTTCGGTCACCAGCGTCTGGATGATGGTATTGCTTGCGGCCATGCCCTGCATCATGCCCATGCCCGCTATAAACACCATCAGCATCGAGAGCCAAAAAACGCGCGACAGCCCAAACCCGATCAATCCCACTCCGAAGACGGCAGCCGCAATGGGAATCATGCGAATCAAGCCGCGCACGTTTTTGCGTGCGGCCAGCGAAAGCGCGGAAATGAGCGCACCCACTCCCATGGCGCCCATAAGGAACCCGAGGGTGTGAGGCCCGCCGTGCAGCACCTGGGCCGCGAAGATGGGCATGAGCACAACGAACGGCATGCCCATCAGGCCGACAACGGCAAATAGCATGAGAATGGTACGGATCGGCAGAAACCCGGAAACATAGCTCCAGCCCTCCTTCAACTCAGTGAAGGTCGATGTCGCCGCTCGCTGTACGGCAGGGACATTCAGGCGCATCATCGCGAGCGAGGCAATTACCGCAATGTAACTAATGCCGTCGATGAGGAAGCACCAGCCTTCGTTGGTGGCCGCGATGATAAGGCCAGCCAGTGAAGGCCCGATCAGCCGGGCCATGTTTACCATCGACGAATTGATGGCGATGGCGTTGCCCAGGTCGGCGCGGTCACCCACCATCTGCACCATGAAAGACTGGCGTCCGGGCATGTCGAAGGCGTTGATGACGCCCTGCATCATGCTCAGAATCAGAATCCAGTGAATTGTGATATGCCCGGAAAAGGTTAGCGCGGCCAGTGCCAGTGACTGCACCATGGCCAGCGTTTGCGTCCATAGCAGCACTTGCCTGCGGTTGAGCCGGTCAACCCACACTCCCGCAAAAGGCGCGAAGAGAAACGTGGGAATCTGGCCGGCAAAGCTTACCGTGCCCAGCAGTAGCGCCGATTTGGTCAGCCGGTACACCAGCCACGACGTGGCGATGCGCGTCATCCAGGTGCCAATGAGCGAGATGGTTTGCCCGCCAAAGAAGAGGCGGAAGTTGCGATGTCGCAGCGCGCGCCACGCGTGCGACACGCCCCCTTGAGTGCGCGGCTTCGCTGCGCCCGGAGATGCGCCGGTTTCTGTTCTTGGTTCCTGGGCGCTCACAAATCCGATTCTCTGGCACTATTCGTTCGATGCACTTGGGAGAGCATGCCTCCTTCTACTTTAATTTGTGCGCCGATGCCAGAAGCAAAAGGGATCGCGCGCCGGCTCTGAATCACAGCCGGATTGAGCCGGAAAACCTCGCGAATCGGTTGCGCGCGTCGCAATCGCGGCGCTATCGAAGCAGAAAATCAGGGCTGATATTTGAACGACTTGTCAGGATACGGCGGATGCTGTGGCACAGGCCGCGGGTCCTCCTTGATCTGCTGTGTGAGCAGATCGATGGCGGCCTGGAGTTGTGCATCCGAGCCTTCGAAGGTGGCGTGAGGCAAATTGTCGACCACCTTATCCGGATCGACGCCATGTCCTTCGATCAGCCAGGCTCCTTCCAGTCCATACACGCCGATCTCCGCGGCTGAAGCCAAGCCGTTGTCCGCCTCGGTGTTGCTTTCATCGAGCCAGATCTGGCCGCCCCAGGTGCGCGTACCGATCACCGTGCCCATGTGGAATTGTTTGAATCCTTCGGTGAAGGATTCGCCATCCGATGCCGTCGCATAATCGCAAAGAACCACGATATGGCCGCGAAATGCATTCTCCATGTTCCACGAGGGATTGCCGACGCGCGGCTGCCAGTAGAACCACGCCTTGCGCAGCAGGTCGTCCAGCAGCCACGAATCGATGTTCCCGCCCTGGTTATGGCGAACATCGATAATGAGTCCCTGGCGATTGAAGATCGGGAAATAATCGCGAGCCCACTGGTCGATATCGGTTGCGAGCATGGCCTGCAGGTGAACATACCCGATGGCGCCCTTGGATATCGAATCCACCTGAACGCGCCGCGTGTACTCCCACTCTGCGTAGCGCATGCGGGCGTCGTCGCTTTCGCTGATGGGCTTCACCAGCACATCGCGAACTTCTCCTGAGGCCGGTTTGACGCGCAGCATCACCTGCTGGCCGGCTTTGCCGCGCAGCAGCTCGCGCTCGTCGGTCACGTTCAGCAGGTTCTTCCCGTCGATGCTGACGATGGTTTCGCCTTCCTTCACCAGCGAGTCGAAACGCGCCAGCGGCGGAGCCATGTTGGGCAGGTCGGGATCGTATTGGTAGATGTGTTCCACCACGAACCCGCCGGCCTTTTCGTCGCGGCGCAGCACCGCGCCCAGCGTGGCTATTGCAATCTCAGTCGTGGGCTTGCGGTCGTCACCGCCCACAACGAAAGTATGCAGCGCGGAGAGCTCGCTCACCATCTGCGCAATCACGGCGTTCAATTCGTCGCGGCTGGCCACGCGGTCCACCAGCGGCAAATAGCGTTCGCGCATCGCCACCCAGTTCACGCCCTGCATCTTGGGGTCGTAAAAATAGTCGCGCTCCAGCCGCCACGCATCCAGAAATATGCTGCGAAACTCATCGCGCGGATTGGTAGTGATCGTCCAGTGCGACAGGTCGATGGCCGCTTTAGGCAGCGCCCTGGGCCCGTTGAGCGCGGCGCCCACCACGTCGGAGTCGAAAACGTAAAGACCATCGCCCCTGGCTGCGAGCAGCTTCTTCCGGTCCAGTGAAATTTCAAAACCCTCCACGCCGGCCAGCACCGTGTCCGGCCCGTCGCCCTTGTTGGCGATGTCGAGGCACTGGAGAACCTGTTTCGGCTCGGCTCCGCCACTGGCGCTGAGCCAGCAAAGCCGCCTGTCTGTTGCCTGCAGTGAGCGATAATTGCCTGGCGGCACGGGAACCACATCCAGCCGCGAGTCCAGAGCGGTGAAATCGATCTTCACCTCGAAATGCTTCCTTTCTTCCTTGGTCACTCCGTTGTCCGCGCCCTTCTCGCTCTTTTTGGCTGTTGCGGCTGGAGTTGTTGTAGACGGACTCGTGTCCGCGGGCTTCTTGTCTGGGGCAGCCTCTGCCGGCGCCGCTTCTTTTTCCGGCGTGATGTCGAATTTCTGCTCATTCGTCTTTTCCGCTGCGCCGGTATGAAGCTCGTCGGGAGGCAGGAAGGGAGAACGCAGGCCCGGCGTGAGCGCCAGTTCGAAAATCTCCATCGCGCGGACGAAGTGCGGCTGCGGTTGGCGCGGCCCCTCGGGAGAATTGACAGTGTTCTGGAAATTGCGGTCGGAAAGGAAGTAAAGCCATTTCCCATCGGAGCTCCACACCGGCTTCCCGCTGTTGAAGCGGTCCGAGGTCAAGGCCCCAATCGCGCCCGACGCAACATTCAGCACCTTGATCTGATCGAATGTGTTGTCGGCCGTCTCAGTGTATGCCAGCCACTGGCTGTCGGGCGACCAGCTCAGATCGTCGAAGTCGCCGTTCATCGATTGTGCGATGCGCTTGTCGGTTTTGGTTTTGATGTTGTAAATCCAGAGCTGCTGATCCTTGTCGCGATGCGCAAGCCACTGGCCGTCGGGCGAGGGAACGCCGTCCCAGCGCAGCACCTTCGCGTCGTTCGTCCACTGCTCGGGCGCCGATTCGCCGTCGGCGGCAAACCTCCAGAACTCCGTCTCGCCGGTCTTGGTTGACAGCGCCACGATGCTAAAGCCATCGGGAAGAAAACGCGCCTCGCGATAGCGGACATCCGATTCGCCGGCCACTCTCACAACGCGTCCAGTCTTGGCCGGAAAGCTGTAGATTTCGCCACGCGCCGTCAACACCACCCTCGATCCGTCCGGAGAAATGTGCGCCGCAGTCAGGTATTGCAGCGGCCTGGTCACCCAATGCTGGCGCATCTGGTCGAAGTCCGAAACCAGCGTGATGGGGATTAGAGCTTCGTGGCCGGTCTCCAGATCGAGCAACCAGAGGTCTGCGCCCGACGCGTAAACCACGCGTCCACCGTCGAGCGACGCGAACGAGACATCGAAGAAATGCTGATGGCTCTCCTGCTTCACGTCCCGGCCCTGCGCCGTCATCGAGTAGACGTTCATCACCCCATCGCGGTCGGAGAGGAAATACACGCGCCCCTTCCAGTACATCGGATTCGTTGACGTGCCCGCCCAGTCCGCGGTGAGAGGCACGGCCTCGTCTTTGCCGTCGAAGCTCCAGATATTCTCGGCCCAGCCACCTTTGTAACGTTTGGTTTCGCTCGGCTGCTTGAACCAGCGCGTGAAGAAAAGAGTGGAGCCGTCGGTAGAATAAGCCCCTTCGGCCGCTTGCGCCAGAGGAGCAATCTCGCGGCCACCGTGACTGTCGATCAGTACCAGCTCGGAGCCGGGCAGCGTGGAATAGCGGCCGGTCGCGATCAATAGCCGGCCATCGGGAGACCAACCCTCCGGCAGCGAGTTGCCGTCCCAGGTTCGACGCTGCGGCAGACCGCCCTCAATGGGCATGGTGTAGACCTCCGACGGCCCTTCGTAGCTCGCGAGAAACGCGACCGTCTGCCCATCTGGCGAAATCCGGGGCTGGCCCTCAATGCCCGAGCCTGTAGTGAGTCGGCGCGCGGCGCCGCCGTGCACGCTCACTGACCATAGATCGCCCTCGGAGATGAAGATGATAGTATCGCCATGCAACGCGGGTTCGGAGTAGTAGCCGCGGCGCCCCTCGGGGCTCTGGCCGGCAACGGAAAGCGGCGCGGCAAGAATGGAAAAAATCAAAACAGCAAGAATCGGTGCAAAAGAAGACGCGATGCGGCGCAAGGCAAGGAAGGAAATCATCGGGAAACCTCGATCGGGGATGGAAACGCGTGGCTGTTTGCTCGGCCTCAGGCTTCTGCGAGCGTGGCTCGCGGAACGGCCGAGAAACAGCCAATGAACCCGTTGAGGAATTGTAAATCCTCTGGGTCGGGAATCAGCCCAATGAGCGTTGGCAGGGCGCGCGCGCCGAAAGTGATCCGCTCGGAATCCGGTCACGCATAAGCCTCGAAACCGGGCCTCATCGTGCGTCCGTCTCTTTACTCTATAAGGACGGCTCGCGCGCTAAGCAGCCGTTCCGCCGCCTGCGCTCCTGTAAAGTTTAGGAAGGAACGCAAAGTTTTCTTCGGGGATTGCTCGCGGAGCGTTTTTTATTGAAGACCTCCTCAAACAATGCAGAGATGCTCGCCGGGCCATTGCAGTCCGTGTTCGGCTTTGCGCAGTTCCGCGCCAATCAGGAGGAGGTTTGCCGCGCGGTGCTCGCGGGGCGCGACCTGTTGCTGGTAATGCCCACCGGGGCAGGGAAGTCGCTCTGCTACCAGTTGCCGGCCATTGCACGCGGCGGAACGGCGCTGGTGATCTCGCCGCTGATTTCACTCATGGAAGATCAGGCATCGAAACTGGCTGCGCTCGGGTTGCACGTGGCGCGGATTCACTCCGGTCTCGATCGCGGACAGGCCCGTCAGGCGTGCGCGGATTATCTGCGGGGCAACCTGCAGTTCCTATTCGTTGCGCCGGAACGCCTGCGCGTGCCGGGATTTCCCGAGATGCTGGCCAAAGGCAAACTGGCGCTGATCGCCATTGATGAGGCGCATTGCATTTCGCAATGGGGCCACGACTTCAGGCCCGATTACCGGATGCTGGGCCAGTATCTGCCCGCTCTGCGCGGTTCTCCCGATGCCGCGCCGGTGATTGCATTGACGGCGACGGCCACGCCCACGGTGCAGGCCGACATCGTTGCGCAACTGGGCATGATCGAGCCCATTCAATTTATTCACGGCTTCCGGCGCGAGAATCTCTGCGATCGAAGTGGTCGAGGTCTCGGTGCCGGCCCGTGCGGGAGCGATTTGCCGCCTGCTGGCCAATCCTGCGCGCCGGCCTGCCATCGTCTATGCCACTTCAAGAAAACAGTCCGAGAGCCTGGCCGCAGAACTTTCGCTCGCGATTCCGGCGGCGGCTTACCATGCCGGGCTCGACGCGGAAACACGCGCACCGTGTGCAGAAGGCCTTTCAGACCAGCGAACTGGAAGTCGTGGTGGCTACCATCGCCTTCGGCATGGGGATCGACAAGGCCAATATTCGTACCGTGATTCACGCCGGTCTTCCGGCTACGCTGGAGGGCTATTACCAGGAGATTGGCCGCGCCGGCCGCGATGGCGCATTGAGCCGCACCTATCTGATGCACTCCTATGCCGACCAGCGAACGCACGACTTTTTTCTCAATCGCGACTATCCGCCCGTCGAGCACCTGATTAAAGTTTTTTCGGCGCTGGGCGATGAATCGCGGCCGGTGGAGGAACTGCGAGCCGCGTCCGGCCTGAGCGAAGAGGAGTTCGACAAGGCGCTTGAGAAGCTCGAGATTCACGGTGGCGCGCGCGTAGACTTCGGGGGCGCCGTCACCCGAGGCGCGGCGGGATGGAAGAAAACTTATTTAATTCAGGCGCAGGTTCGCGCCGAGCAGTTCGAGAAGGTGCTGCGTTATACGGAATCGAGCACATGCAGGATGGCTGCGCTGGTGCGCCACTTTGGCGACGAAAAAGACGCGGGCCGGCCCTGCGGAATCTGCGATGTCTGCGACCCGGCAGGCGCAGTGCTGCGCCAGTTCCGGCGAGCCACGGCAACCGAGTGCGGCATCGCCCAGGCCATCGTGGACGAGCTGCGGCCAGTGAATTATCTGGCCGCGGGAACTCTGCAACGGAGACTCGAACTCGTTGGCAGTATGAGCCGCGGCGAATTCGACCGGCTGCTCGATGCCATGGCGCGCGCGGGAATCGTTGCCATCGAGAATTCGGAGTTTGAAAAGAATGGCGAGGTTCTGCGCTTTCGCAAGGTGCGGCTGACCGAGGCAGGCCTGGAGGTGCGATCGGCAACGGCGCTGCCGTTGCTGATCGGCGACGGAATCGCCGAGGAATTCGATGCCGGCAGCGCAATGCCGCCGCGAAGGAAAGACGGCAAAACCGCAGCGCAGCCCGCCAAGCGAAAGCCCGCCGCGATCGAAACAGACCGCGCACCAGTGCAATTCGATCCCGCTGCCGAAGCTTTGGCCGCGCGCCTCCGCGAGTGGAGAACCGCCGAGGCCAGGCGCCTGGGCGTCCCTGCTTACGTGGTGCTGCATGATCGCACCTTGCAGAGGGTTGCGCTTGAGCGCCCTGCGAATGTAGCGAAATTATTGGCCATCGATGGAATCGGCCCCGCCAAAGCCGAGCGGTTTGGCGAGGCCATCTTGAAGCTCTGCGCGGCGTCGTCCATCGCGGCTCCAAAGTAGCACCAATTTACACGGTCACGGTACTAGCAGCGCGCAGTGCTTTGTCGCCGAGACTTTGCCTCACCGCAACGAATCGTGCCCAGGGGTCGCGTTGCAGCCGTGCTCGCCATTGCCCAAGATCGGCAACATGAAAGGCTGGCGGTCTTGCCGCATCCAATTCATTCCACCGCAAAGGCATTGCCACGGGAACACCTTGCCGCGCACGCGGCGAATACGGCGCCACCGACGTGGATTCGCGGTCGTTGCGTAAGTAATCGAGATAAATGCGATTCTTCCGGGTTGCCTTTGTCATCTTGGTCACGTAAAGATCCGGCTTCTCCTTCTCCATATCGAGAACCAGGCGATGCGCAAAATCTTTGATCACCGGCCAATCATGTTCCGGTTCAATGGGCACAACCACGTGAAGTCCCTTTCCGCCCGTGCTCTTCACGAAGCTTTCCAGTCCAAGCTTCTTGAGCCGCCCTTGCAAGTCACGCGCGGTTTGCGCCAGCGTTGCCCAATCGATTGCTGCATCTGGGTCGAGATCGAAAACGATGCGGTCAGGCCGCTCGAGCGAATCGTTTTTGGAACCCCACGGATGAATCTCCAACACGCCCATCTGCGCCAGGCCCACCAATCCATCGCTCGAGTCCACTGTGAGGTAGTCCTCTTTTTTGCCGCTCTTGGGGCTGCGAATAGAAACGCTGTTGACGCCGGCCGGCAGTCCGAGCCCTACGTGCTTTTGAAAGAAGCAGGGCTTGCTGTTGCCATCGGGGCAGCGGACCACGCTGAGCGGACGGTTCGAAATATGCGGGAGCAGATGTTCCGCTACCGCCGTGTAATACTCGGCAAGGTCCTGCTTCGTCATCCCGCTCTCCTGGTCCAGCACCTTGTCCGGGTGCGTAATCGCAAGTCCCGTCATCGGTTTCACCTCCTTCCCGCTTCGTTTCGGGCGTAAGGTCGGGTCCGCCCGCCTGGGTTGCGCGCTGCGTTCGGCCGCAACCGGAGTGGCAGCGGTCTCGCGTACAACTTCGGTCGCTGGTTTGTCCTCGCGCAAGCCTTTGAACGCTGCCTGCCGTACCAGAAGGTCTCTCGTCCAGGTTGAGAAAACGATCTGCGCAACCAGTTGCGGTTTTACCCAATGTGCAGTCCGTCTCACTTCACGCGGCACGTCGGCAAAAGGCGGCTCTCTCTGCTTCAACTCCTCCAGTTGGGCTCGAATCATGCGATGAGTGTTCTGAGTGAATCCAGTTCCCGAGCGTCCGGCATAGCGAAGTTTTCCTCCCTCGTAATAACCGAGCAGCAATGCGCCGATTCCGGCGTCTCCCTTTGAAGGCAGAGTAAATCCGCCGATCACGAATTCTTGTTCCTGATGACATTTCACCTTGAGCCAGGAGCTTACACGGCCGGAAGTGTACTTCGCAGTTGCGAGCTTCGACACAATGCCTTCCGCTCCAAGAGCGCAAGCTTTCTTGAACACTATTTTTCCATCCGCTTCCAGGCTTTCACTCAACCGCAGCGGCGTGCCGTCACCCCTGCCACGCAGCAGGCCGGCAAGAATCTCCCTTCGCTCCAACAATGCCAGTTCACGCAGGTTGTGCCCATCCAGATGCAGAATGTCAAAAGCAAAATAGACGATGTATTGTTGTCTTCCCTCGTGAAACGCCGCCTGCAGCGCCGCAAAATCACTCACTCCTCTTTCGTCGAGCGCCACAGCTTCACCATCGAGAATGGCGCTGGTTACGTTCAGCCGCGCCGCCGCGTTGGCAATGTCCGGCATGCGGGAAGTCCAGTCGAGGCCTTTCCGCGTCAAAAGTTTTGTCTTTCGATTTGCTTTGCGACCGTTCCCCGGCAGAATATGAATTTGAATCCGGTAGCCATCGAGCTTCAATTCATGCTGCCAATTGCCTCCACTGGGCGGCGCTGCCGTCTGCTGCGCCAATTGCGGCGTGATGAATCCAGGAAATCGTTCGCGTGGAACTGAGTTCAAAACTGAGATCAATTCCGCACTTGGTTTCACGCGCGTGCTTCCTCGCTTCACTTGGTCGTCAGCCGCCGCGGGCGTCGCTTTGTCGCTCGGCTTTCGGTCTGCTCGTCCATTGCCGCGTGCTGAATTCCACACGCGTCCGTTGTCGCTGGCGATCTCCTCAATTGTCCGGCCAGTTGTTGCGCTGTCTGGTGCCTCTTCTGTGATAGGCGTATCCGAGCCCTCGTGCGCGTAGGCGTCCTTTTCCTTGATGAGGAGCCAATTGGGTTTGTCTGGCTCGCCGCCGGCCCGGCCGTGTATGCGAACCAGAGCCCAGCGCCCATTCAGCTTTGTCCCGTGCAGTTCGAATTTCAAGTGCCCGTCGTTCAGGCCGCGATCGACATCGGCAAGCGGCTCCCATGTGCCCGTGTCCCACACCATCACGGTGCCGCCGCCATACTCTCCCTTCGGAATGGTTCCCTCAAAGCTGCCGTATTCGAGTGGGTGGTCCTCAACCTGCACGGCGAGCCGCTTATCCCCCGGAAAATAGCTTGGGCCTTTGGTCACCGCCCAGCTTTTCAGCACGCCATTCCATCCCAGCCGGAAATCGTAGTGCAATCGGGTTGCAGCATGCTTTTGTACCACGAATGGCAGCGCGGTTGCCCCATGCGGCGCCGGCCGCCCTCGTGCGCTTCCACGGGGCTCCGCTGTCGCTCTGAAATCCCGCATCGATTGGTAACGTGCAAGCGGGCGGGAGGGTGTAGACGGCTTTCTTCTCCGGCTGGCGGCGGCAGACAACCTGGATTTCGTCCTTGTAGCCATGGCTTATGCAGCCCGTTGCTTGCGCTTGCCGCCGCCCACCATCACAGGGCCCTTTTTCGGGGGCAACTTTGCCGCACGCCGGGCGCCGGCCGAGGGATGCTTCGCGTGGCTGACGCTTTCGCGCAGGGCGTCCATAAGATTAATCACCTTGGTTGGCTTCGGCGCCTCTTCCTCCAGCGGCAATGGGGCATTCTTTTGTTTTGCATCGATCAGCTCGCGAAGCGCCGCTTCGTAGTCGTCTTTGAAATCGCCCAGATTTAGAGGGTGCGAATAGGCTTCGATCAATTGAGTTGCCATGGCGAGCTGTTTTTTGTCGATCTCCGCTTCTTTGAGATCGGAAAGGCCGGGGACGTAATCCTCGCTCTCGCGCAACTCTTCTTCATAGCGAAGCGTATACGCCATCAACCCCAGTTGCGACGGGTCGGGCGGCACTGCGATTGCCACAAGATGCTCCCGGCCGGCGAAAGCTATCTCTCCCAGCGCAGCTTTGCCCGTCTGCTCCATCGCCTTGCGCACCACGGCGAACGCGTCAGCGGATTCCTTCGGCTCCGGAATGACAAAATAGGGCTTTTCGAACAGCGCCGGAGCGAGTTCGTCGAGAGCGACGAATTGTTTCACATCGATCACGCTCTTCGTCTCTACGCGAAGCTTCGCGATCTCCTCGGGCTCGACAATAAGATATTTTCCCTTGCTGTACTCATATCCCTTGACGATTTCCGTATTCTCAACCGGTTCGCTTTCGTCGGTCACATTGCGATGGCGGATTCTCTGGCCGGTGACGCGATCGATCTGATGGAACTTTATTCCACTTTGGGTATTGGTGGCCGGAAACAATTGAATACCAAAAGACACCAGCGAGATCTTGAGTTGCCCAGACCAAAAAGGACGTCCTGCCATCGTACCCTCCTCAAAGCCCGGGTTGACGCGCAAAAATGAGCCAGCCGCGAGCTACAGCCCGATATTCGATTCAGATGCAGCGCCGTCAGCAGCGGTTTTCCAGGGCGGGTTTCGCAATCGGCCGGTCCCGCTTCAGTGCGCCCCAGCCGGGCTGCTCCCGTGCCGAACCTTGCAAAATAACCACACCAGAAGCACGCAGCCAAAACATAGGAGCGCCGTCCATCGAAACACATCGACGAATGCCCACAAGAGCGCCTGCTGGCCAAGTTCGCGATAAAGTGTGCCTTGCGACATTGGCAAAGCGTTTGCCGGGCTCACCGCCTGGCCTAGAAACCGGTGGCGGTGTCGAGAACCTCCATGAAAGTGGCCAACATGACCGAGGTCGCTATAAGCCAGGGATTTACTCCGGCATTCTGCGCCTGTTTGCCATTGGCGTCTGCTATCTGATCCTGCAATTCAAGTTTGTCCGGAAGCGACGGAGGGTGGGCTGAAAAAACCACCTATCTGCCCGCCGGCTGCTTGCGCCTCTTGGCCGCATTCTTTGCCTGGCGGGACAACGCCGCATGGCTCACGGTATTCTTCGGCTCCCGCTTCATCGCCTTCATGCGCGCCTTGCCTCTGGGCGTGGAACCCTCCCTGTGTGTGCGCGGCGACTCTTGGCCCTTTTCGTAGTCGCGCTCAGCCTTCTTCTTTGTGGACACACTGGTTTTGCCACTTGCGGGCGGCTTCAAGGGGATTCCCGCCCTTCGCGCTTCGCTCAGGCCGATTGCGATTGCCTGCTGGGGAGAACGCGCTCCGTGCTTCCCCTCACGCACATGTTTGATTTCCTCGTGGACGAATTCACCCGCTGCGGTCGAGGGCGATTTACCTTCCTTCAAATCCTGCTTAGCTTTCTCAACGATCTCTTTATCCGGCATATGGTAGACCTCCGTGTCGGATCGCGTTTTTCACTCCGATGCGAATGCTCTCTCAAGAGTTGGTTGCTCCGTGCGGGCGGTTCTATCTGCTTAACGCTGCGGGAAGGGGCTCACACCGGTTTCATGCGGCCTCTTTCCGCCCTCGCTGGCGCATGTGCCCAGCCTTGCGTACCCGCTCCGACAGCAGTTCCTTGGCCTTTTCGAGCTTTGCCTTCCGCGACGCACTCAGGTTCTTGCCGGCCCGATTGATGAAAAAAGTCAGCATCCTCATCCCTGAGCCGGGTCCCTTCGGCGAGACTTTCTTTGATGCCAGTGCCCGCGCAATCGTCTCGGGATCCTTGGTGAAGAGGCCTTCCGGAGGATAGGTGGATACCGTCTTTACGTTGCTCGACCACTTCTTTGCCGTGCTCGCCATCGCTCTTCCTCCATTTGAGAAGTTCTCGCAATGTTCGAGTCCAAGGTCAAAGGCGCTCAGTGCCTCTTGAAGTACTGCACCTCGCGCTCGTGCTGTTTGGCTTGCTCAAGGGTTGAGAAGGTGCCAAGATTGCGGCGCTTGCCGGTTGCCGCGTCCTTCTTTCGCGAATACAAACGAAATTGTCCGGATTTTAGTTTGCGTATCATATCGCTAGAGATGCAGACGAGGCGAGACTTGTTGCTAAGATACAACCCTCAAGTTTCACGCCAGCGCTGGGGACACAGGGACACGTCGGCGCGGCCGCCTCAACGAAACGCCGATCCTATTTTCGGATCTGGTCTGAATCAAACGACCGCGCCATATAGCGCCCTCAGGCAGCGCGTTGCGCTTGGCGGTTGACTTGTTCTGAAATCTGGGTCAGTTTCTTATCTGCCGATTTTTCTTCCTCGAGGGTTTCCTCAAGAAGCTGCGCAACCTGCGGTTTTTCAAGGTGTTTGGCATAGGAGCGCACTGTTCCATAAGCAGCCATCTCATAGTGCTCCACGCGCTGCCCGGCCGAAATAATCGCCATGTCTCGTACATCGCCTTCTTCGGTTTCCTTGAGCATCTCAGATCCTTCTTCAAGCACACCTTTCATGCCCTCGCAGGTTTTTGAAGTATGCTTCATGCCAAGCATTTCGAAGACACGGTCCAGCCGCTCGATCTGTCCCTCTGTTTCTTTCAGATGTTGCTCCAGGGCGCTCCGCAACTCCTGCGATTTAGCTGCCTTGACCATCTTCGGGAGAGCCTTGGTGATCTGATTCTCAGCCGAATAAAGGTCCTTCAACTCTTCGACGAATAATTTCTCTATAGTGTTCACACTCATGGTGTTTCCTCCGCTGGGGATATTTGCTTGCTTGTACCTCTGATGCGCATGTCCATAGGCCTGTTGCTCTGCCCGGCCCGCAATACTTTAGAGTTGCGCAACGGCCAGAGGCGCCCACTGACGCGAGCAGCGATGCTCAGCCATGCGAGGGGTGCGGCTTCGGAATGCTGCTAATGGTGGAGATCCAGCCCAATGTGCGGGCGGCTGCGCGTGCCCGTCACGTCGATGGGAATCACAGTGCCTGCGCCGCCCTTGGAGAAGATCGGATCGAGCGGTTTGAGCAACAGCGACTTCCAGCCCGTGACCATCTGCGTCAGTTTGGCGTCGAGGCGCGCCTTGCCATTGAAATTCAACTGCCCTCCGTTAAGCGTATAGACTCCGTTGAGCACAATTGCGGCGCCGGGCGCCTGGAAAGCGAGATTGTGGAGCGAAATCTTGCCCTCGCTGAAGGAGAAATCGCCGCTGATCGAGGAGGCCACGTTTGTTTCATCAGCTTTGCCTCCGCCGCTTTTCTCCGCTTGTTTCTCCTGGTTTGCCTCCTTCGCTTCGCCCTGGCCCCGCAGGCTGAGCTGATCCACTTTGGACTGGAATCTCTGGTCCGTAAAATGCGCATCGAGCACCTCGAACGAGCCCTGCATCTGAAGCCGGTCCCGGACCTTCTCAGACCCGGGCGGTAGATTGAAGCTGGTGCGCATACGCATGCCTCCAATCAGAAGAGGCTGCTCGGTTTTTGCGCCAAGAGTGAGGATGTCTTGGATTCGCGCCGGCTCGACTACCACGTCGAGTTGAATGTGATGCCCGGGACGACTGGAATCATGCACAACGTCACCGCGCGCCACGATGTGCGAGTGAAGCAGCCAGGCATCGACCGGTTGCAGATGGGTATCGCCGTTGGTTCCGTCGACGATGGCGTGAAAGGTCGTGTTCAATGGAACCGGATGGTCTGCGATGTCGAGTCGAAAGTCGGGCGTGGCCGTTTCTCCATCAACGATGATGTTGTCGAGAGTACCTGCATAGTTTCCCTGCGAAGAGAGGGTTCCGGCGATTCCCTTCAACGTGCCTAGATCGGCATTGCGGAAGGAGTATTGGCCGCCCACGGCGGTGTCTCCGGGGCTCTCCTCCTGGAATGGGCCGAAATAGCCGCTCGTGGTAATGTTGCCGACAGGCTTAGGATTGACCAGCGTAGCCTGAAAATTCATCGCCTGCCCAGCGCCGGCCGAGGTGAGACGAAGCCCGCTTATTTGGAATTTCAGCGGAACCTTGCCGGGCTTTCCGTTTTCAATAACCAGCGTAGCGTTGTCGCTATCGATTTCCTGGACAAATATTTTGATGTGGGTGCCCTGCTTCTCATGTGGTAAGCTGGCCCGCTCCGCTTTGGGAGGAACATGAATTACGAGTCCGCTAACACGGACGCGCTCGATGTGCGTCGGGATTTCCAGTAACTCCCTCCAGGGTGCGGAAAACGCGAAGGCATCTATCGTAATCAGCGGATATTGCGTTTGCTGCCCGCGTGAGTATAGCCGAAGACCGGCTCCGGAGACGCGCACGAGGGGAAACAGTATGACATGGAAGCGATCGAGTTGCACGCCGCAGTCGAATCGTGTCGAGAGCGTCTCGACGATCGTCTCCTTAAGAATCGGCTCCGCCCGATGCGCCACCATTTCCCCCGTAATGAAGGCCAGCGCCAGAAGACATAGCATCGACCCTGTTATCCAGTACAGCATGAACCGTCCTGTGCGTTTGCGGTCGGACGCAATTCGTTCGATGGGACCCGCCATGAATCTACCCCCATTACCGCTTAGATGGGGGAAGCAGGGCGATTGGAAGTCTCATTCCTGTCATGGCCAAGTTGCTGACCGGGTGCATTTGTGCCAATGCCGGGGCCCGGGTTCGTGCCCTGCGCCGGTTCCCAAATGGATTCAAAAGGCGTCCGTTACCTGACTGCAATTGACCCGCAAGACTCCAGCCGCCGGGTTTTGCACGCAGCCCCTCCGTTCCAGCGCTGTGGTGAGTTCTATGCCATTTCTCCCTCATCCCACGCGATGGCTCGTGTCCATGCGCCGCCGGCTTTTTCGATCAGGACCGGGAAGGCCGCGAAATGTCTGGGTTTTCCATCAAGCATTGCTTCAGGAATCCGGATGTCCTCGACGATAAGTTTCTTGGCGCCAAGCAGCAATCTATGCGCGGCTTGCTCCTTTTCCGGATCATTGAATCCGCCTATACTCAGGCCTTCAATACCTACGCCGTGAACGCCACGCGAAACAAGGTAGTCTGCGCCTTCCCCGGTCAGATAAGGCCAGGCGGTCAGGAACTCCTTCGTGGGCGCGCGCTTGTCGCCCCATCCCGTCTTTAGCAGGACAATCATGCCCGGATGAATACGATCCCGAAAAGGCGCCAGATCGCTTTTCGTAATTCCGCTGCCTGCCGTTTTGTGGCGCAGATCGAGCGCGACGCACGGGCCGTGAAAGTGGCTGAGCGGGAGCGCATCGATAGTTTCGCCATCCTCGAAGATATGGAAAGGGGCGTCGATATGGGTGCCGGTATGGCTCGTCAGATCCAGGTGCTCAACGGTTGCCGGCCCTGTCGCCGTTGAATGAGGCACGGTGAAGGAAGTGGGGCGAAGCATTGGCCATTGCGGGACATTGTTGTAAATGGGCTGGCTCAGATCGTAAATCATGGAGATTCCTCAGACTCGAAGGGTGATTGCTTTTCGATAGCCGTTTCCACAAGATGTTTTGCGAGGGCTACCGTAGCCTTGCTTCCATAGGTTAATCCAAGCCCCACCTTATCGCCCGAGTGGATTTCGCAGACGCAGGAATCGTATAGGCCGAAATCGAGTTGTGAGTTTTCTACGGCTCAATGCATGGGGTCCAGCGCAAAGGGTCAGCCGGCATGATCCGCTTAGGTTCAGCGGCATCGAGGCAACTCCCACCTTTCCTCTCCGCATCGTAAGTCACAACCTGAGCGCGCCCGGATGGCGATGACCAGATTGACCTGCGTGCTAAAGGGAATCCATTAGCCTAGGAGGCGGCAATGACAATTCTCTTTATTCTCCTCGTCCTGCTATTGATCGGTGCAATACCTGCGTGGCCTTATAGCCGGGGATGGGGCCCCTATCCCAGCGGCGGCCTTGGACTGATCCTGCTCATTCTCGTGATTCTTGTCTTGCTTCACGTTGTCTGAAAGACAGGAATTGTTCACAAATTGCGGAGACTAGGAAATGCAAGCCGTTCGTGCCCGCATGTCACGCTAGCTTACCCATTGAGAGGAGAAACCGATGTTGTGGACCATTTTTGTAATTCTGTTGGTGTTGTGGCTCGTGGGGTTTATTGGTTTTCACGTAATCGGCGCGTATATACATATTCTGCTCGTTATTGCGTTGGTCGTGTTGTTGATTCAACTAATCGGCGGTCGACGAGTGGCATAGCATCTGTGCCACTTGTGGGCTGCGGGCCCGGCTTAGGACTAAGGGTTTGCCGCGGGAAACCCCCGCAAACGCTCGCTCTGCTCTGGATGCGCAGCTTTTAGCGGCGCAGAGGGCGGCGAGCCCGCTTGTGCACCTGTGATCGATCCTCGAGATCGAACGCCGCATTCACGAGCGCAATATGCGAAAAGCCCTGAGGAAAGTTTCCCACCAGCCGGTGGCGTTCCACGTCATATTCCTCGGACAAAAGCCCCAGATCGTTCGTGAGTGCAATTAGCCGCTCAAACAATGCTCGCGCGTCTCCCTCGCGGCCAATAGCCTTTAGACTGCTGACCATCCAGAAGCTGCAAGCCAGAAACACGCCTTCTCCCGGCGGCAACCCGTCATCGACCTTCGAAGTGTCGTAACGCAGCACCAGGCCCCGGCGCATTAGTTCGCGTTCAATCGCCGTTACAGTTCGCCTCACGCGTGGATCGCTGCCCGGTAGAAAGCCAACAAGCGGCATCTGCAACAACGCAGCGTCCAGCTCTTCAGAGCCGTAGGCCTGAACAAAGCATCTCCTCTTCTTGCTGTAAGCTTTAGCGCAGATCTCGCGGTGAATGATCTTCCGGATCGACTTCCATTTCTTTACCGGAGCCTCGTATCCGAGCTGCTCGGCCAACAGGATTGCGCGATCGAACGCCACCCAGGCCATTACCTTTGAGAAGGTGAAGTGCTGTGGCTTTCCGCGCGTCTCCCAGATGCCCTCATCCGGCTCTTGCCACACCGTTTCAAGGTGATTAAGAAGACTACGCATTATGCGGAAATCGTCCTCGCTGTAATGGCGCATGCTGCGCTGGGCGTGAAAGAAGCAGTCAAGCATTTCTCCGTAAATGTCCAGTTGCATCTGTCCCGCGGCTGCATTGCCAATGCGCACAGGACGCGAATTCTCATATCCGGCCAGCCAATCGATTTCCCACTCCACCAGGTGCGGCTCGCCTTTCATGCCATACATGATTTGCACCTGATCGGGACTTCCGGCCAGCGCGCGTAACAGCCAATCCTGCCACGACCGCGCCTCTTTTTTGTAGCCGCCGTGCGTCAAAGCCAACAATGTGAAAGTGGTGTCGCGCAACCAGCAATAGCGGTAGTCCCAGTTGCGTACGCCGCCCAGCGCCTCAGGCAGCGAAGTGGTTACAGCAGCCACCACTCCGCCCGTGGGTCGATAGGTCATGGCCTTCAGGGTTATCATCGAGCGCTCAATCATCGCGCGATATTTCCCTTTGTACTTTAAGCGCCTGGACCAGCGGCGCCACAGGCGCTGCGTTTCCTCGAGCGCCTGCATGACCTCAATCCGCGGCGGATTACGTTTATAGGAAGGTCCATAGGTCAAGGAAAAACTCACACGGTCGCCTTTGCCGACAGTGAACTCCGCGACCGTCTTAAGATCCTCGCCCTCCACCGGGACAGAAGCATGCAGAATAGCCAGGCTGGGGCCGGCGATGCCGCGCACGCCACCTCTTACATGCGTGACCCAGGGGATCGTTCTTCCGTAATCGAAGCGCAGCGCCAGTTCCATGCGCAATCGGAGATTTCCGCGAATCCCTTCCACGATTCGAACGATGCGGGAATGAGTTTGCCGGACCGGCATGAAGTCGATAACTCGGAATGAACCAGTCGCATGCTCAAACGTGGTCTCCAGAATCAACGTATGCGCGCGATAATGGCGCGTCGTTGTCCATTCGCCTTCGGCCGGAACGATCTTCCAGTAGCCGTTCTGCTCAGTGCCAAGCAGAGCCGCAAAGCACGCCTCAGAGGAAAAATCGGGCCAGCACAGCCAGTCGATGGAACCGTTCCTCGAGACCAGCGCGGCGGTTTCGCAATCGCCAATCAAGGCATAGTCTTCAATCTTCGCGCTCATCTCAGTCTCTTGCTCATGACACCAATACTCCAACAAGCGCTACCAGCTCTTCTTGATCAATGTATCGAATGCAAATCCGCCGTTCGGATCCCGGGTTGCACTAACCGCCACCCGCGGTGAAACCTGATATTGACCCTGGATCGTCTGGCCCTGGGTACTTGCCACATTTGTCGAGAAGGTCACAAACAGATTTCCGGTAATCCGCTGCTGGATGGTAAGGTTAGCGCCGGGTGGGCCAGCCGCCGTGCTGCCGGCCATCACCGGACTGATAGAAAGCTGCGAGATCCCGGCCGCCTTTGAAATGCGGCTTGTCACCTGACTTGAAACCTGCGAGGCGACCAGAGACTCAGCCTGCTGGTTCGCAGGAGTTGCGTTCACCGCACTTGCTTCCGTCGTCTGCCCGAATGCCAGCAGGTTGACGATGTCCGCCGGTGGCAGTGCCGGATCGGAAGTGTATTTCGTATGCAACTGATCGGCAGGACCGTTAAATCGCAAGTCGATCTTGTATTCCTGAATTGTGGTGGTCAAAGCGACATTCAGGACCGGCTGGGTTTCGGCTGGATTGATAAACTGCACTGTTCCACCCGTCAACACGAACCTGTCGCCATTCAGAATTACATCGCCGCCGGTCAGGTTCACGCGGCCAAGAATTACCGGCTCCGCCGCCGTGCCGCGCACCCGTAGATTTGCCGACCCCGCCACGCTGAGCGTCCGGCTGACCAGGTTGGCATTGCTCGTCGAGTTCACCGCAAGATTGAAACTGAGGTTTTGTTCGATTCCAGGCGTAACAGGCGGCGTCACGCTCCCGGAGAACTGGCCTATAAATGAATCCAGGTCAAATGCCGGCGTGAATGACAGGTCGGTAATATTCACCGATCCGCCCAGAAGCGCATTGGTGGTGGAACCGGTTAGCTGCAGGTTTGCCTCGATAGTCTCGCGCAAGCCCTGCGGGTACAGCAAGCGGACGCCTTTAGCAGTAGCGCCCATATCGAACTGAATCTCCGGCCGGTACACGATCGCGCCTTGTGCGGTGATAGGTCCACCGCCGAGCGTCCCGTCAAATTTCGCGATTTCCAGGCGATCCGTCGTCAGCTTCAGTACGCCGTTTCCGTGTTGCAGCCCCACGGGCGCGCTGGCTGATGCGAGATTAGCATCGACAATGTCAATCTCGCCTCCCAGTTCGCCGGTGCCGATAGCGCCATGCGAATCGATATTCAGCTTCAATTGTCCCGAGCTGCGCAAGTCGGCATCGAAGAGCTGCGCAAGTTGAAGATTCACTGTCCCCTGCGCCTTTAACGACATCGGCGCGCCACTGTGGATCGGGATCGATCCCTGAAGCTGCAGGTCGGTATCTGTCCCTCTGATCGTTGCGGGTTGAAGGTCAATCACACTGTTTTTATAGTCAACGCGGATTGGGGAAGCTGCCGCAAGCTGGATCGTGTTGCTATATCCAACCTTCAAAACCGGTATCGTGAGGTGCGCTTCCAACTGATTCACTTTCTTCAAAGGCCCATGAAGCGTGGCGTGAATCTCCGTCTGCCCGTTCACGTTCGCTGCTTGTTCGGGGGCGTAAATGGCCACAAGCGGCTGCAATGGAATTGCCTGCGTATCGATTGAGGCGTCAGCCTGATAGTCGCCGGACATATTAACTTGCGCCTTCGCATGAAGATTGGTATTCGCAACCGATGAAGCCAGCTCGGCATTCGCAATGCGGTTTGCGACATTCATCTGCAGCTTGATACCTGAGAAAGCTTGGCCCTCAATTGCCAACGAGGGAATTTGCACATCTGCGTTGACCTCCGGGTTATCGAATGTGCCGCGGGCCTGCGCTTGCATCGTAAGAACGCCTTTAGCTTTGATATCCCGCACCTCGAGCGCTTGTAACTTTGCGAGGTCGATGCCTTTGGAGTTCAGCTGGGCGCTAAATGTTCGCTGTTGTGGCTCGGCTACGACCCTACCGTCAATCGTTCCTGCCGGTAGTTGCACCCACAAGTTCGCCTGCACCTGCTTGCCCGAGCCGGTAAAGTCCAGCTTCGCCGAAGTAATAGGCTGTTCATAAGCGGTGACCCCGCTCAAAGTAACATTCCCATCTCCCGCCGGGTTCATCACGTCCCCGTGGAGATTGATTTTTGCGCCCAATGTTCCACTCACGGGAATCTGCTGCCCGCTCAGCTTCGCGATGGTCGCAATATCTATTTGAGAGGCGTTCAGGTCCACTTGAACCGCGCTCTGCCGGCTAAACGACCACTTCTGTAACCCGGCACTCGCGCTGCCAGTGATCCGCCCGCGTGGCGCCGATTCCAGATCGATATTTTCGAAGGCCGCGCGTGACGGGCTCAGATCGACGACGGTACGAAGTGTCTTCCAGTCGGTGCCGTTCAAGTGCAGGTTCGCCGCACTCAGTTGCCCTATCAGATGTGGCGACGCGATCGATCCTTGCACCGTGCCTTGGAACGATGCACGTCCCCGCAGATCGAGTTGCGCATTCCCAGGAGCTCGGAATAAGTCAACGATCGTGGCAACTTCACGAAGATCGTTTGCCTCGAGCTGAACAGAAAGGCTGGAGTGCTTGCTCACAGCTCCGTTTAAATTAATATTGGTCTGCGAAGTTCGTAAATAACTGTTATCGATCTTCAATTCGTTGCCGTTATTTTCGTAAGTCGCGTGCATAGCTCCATCGAGCGGGATTGTGGCAGCGTCTTCATTCCCGACGCTCAACTTACTTCCGCTCGCGGCCACGGTCCGTTCGGCCGGCGTGTGTGATCTTTGTGCCTCGCCGTTCAATGTGGCGTCAGCGTGCGCCACCAAATCGTCGATGGTTCTTCCCCACGTGGCTGTGGCCGTCGCATTTGCCTCTCCGGTCAGTGCGATATCGTTCGCGGAGGCGGAGCTCCCCAGAGCGCTTCGCATCTCCGCCAGCGAGATCCCGTGCAGCTCCGCGCGATAACTGGATTGAGAGTTCCCGCCGATTGCCTGAGTAGTTCCCTGGGCGGTTACTTCGCCGCCAAAGATGTTAGCACGAAGGTCGCGGAGCGTCGCGTTTCCGTTTGCGAGTGAATAGTGTGCCACGAGGTTTCGCACCTCGGCATGAGCCGCCGAAGCTACCGCTGAAGCGTTGAGCGCAAGCCTGCTGCTCGTTAAATCGCCATTGACTGCCAGCATCTGAATCGTCGATCGATCCGGTGACTGCTGGTACTCGAGTGAACCGGCCGTCCGAATTAGTCCCGCGGGCATTAAAGGCTCAGCGAGAAGCTGCGCCAGCTGCCGGCCATCCACCACCACATCGTACTCCGCTTGAATTGCCGGATTGCTGTAGTTCTTGAGTACCGCTGAGACGATTGCCTCCGATTGCCCGCTGGTTATCTTTGCCTGCGTCAACTGGAAAGTATTTGGCGTCGCTTGAAACTCGGCATCGAAATTGTGCTGAAACGGTCGAAACGATCCATACTCCAATCGTCCGCCCGTATACGCCAGATTTCCGCTGTACATCGTGCGAGCGCTGTCGAACGAGGCGCGAAATTCCAGGTCGCGGAGGTCGGCCGCGAGTAAACTCGGCCGGTCGTTGTAATAGACTTCTCCGCGTGCGAGAACAGCGTGGCGAATGCCCAGGTCAAACACACTTGAATTGCTCGACCCGCTGCGTTTTGCTGAAGGAAGATTCGATACACCGTTTTTGTCGACAACAACCCACGCCACCGGATGATCGATTTGCAGTCGATCGAGATACCATGCCCTTCGAAAAACGGATACGACGCGAATTCCAATTTCCACGTGATCGGCCTGGAGCAGGGGTGGATCGGGATAGGGACTTGCGCCTGAGACTCGAATCCCATATAGATCGAGGCGCAACGCCGGCAGGTGCAATGTAAAGTTCTCAAGCTTAACTTGAACGCCTAACTTTTCGCTGGCCTCGCTCTGTGCAAGCCCGATCAGATAGCGGTGAACCCCATCGGTGTTTACCAGGGCCACGATGGTAACGCCGGCTGCCAGCACCAGCGCTACCACGCTCGCCGAGGCCCATGCGATCAAGCGAATCCAGGCTCGGCTACCCCTGCGCCGGCTCGTTCCCTCCATTCCGTCCGGTTCCGGTTTTCTATTGTATGCGCCCATCGCTGTGATCCCTAAAAGGCTTGCCCAATGCTGACGAAATATTGCGTGGCGCTCACACTGGGATTCGGCTTGAAGTTATATCCCAGGTCGAACCGGATTGGGCCGACTGGAGTCGCGTATCGAAACCCGAGGCCCAAATTGTTCGAATAGAGCGAGGCAAAGTCGTGAAATCCAACATAAGGAAATACGTTACCGCCATCGTAAAATGCAACCAGACTGAGGCCTTTCTTTATCGGCAATGGTATCCGCGCCTCCGAGTTCAGAATCAGCAATTCGTTCCCTCCGTCCGGGACCTCGATTTGAGGGCAGTTCGAGGTTTGGCCGCTGCTGCAAACTGAAACTGCCCGTTGTGGACCTGCGCTATCCAGCGGAAATCCGCGCAGCGAATTCCCCCCGCCGCTAAAGAAAGCCTCGCTGAGCGGGACAAAACTGTTATTGAATGGCTCCGCCAATCCGATACGGATGCTCTCAGCCCAGACGATGTGATGAACTTTTTCTCGATAAAAGGCGGCTTGCCCCGTTAGTCTCGCAAAGTCGACGCTTGAGCCCAGCTTGGTCGTGTTGAAATCCAATTCCAGCGACTGCAATGTGCCTTTGTGCTCGTCGAGAGGGTTATCGCGCGTATCCCGCGTAATGTTTGCGGAAATTGTCGACAACCGCACGTGCTGGTCCTGGGCCGGCACGAGGCTCGGAATGAGGACTCGGGTGAAATCAACCTTGCTGAAACCATATTGCATAAAGAAAATGTTCTTCTTCGCTTTATCCAGCGGCCGTTGCAGTTGAATGGTTCCCTGTCCCTCCTCCGAAGAAAAGATCGGATTCTCTTCGTTTTTTTCATAGGAGAGCGAGGTTGTCGCCTTCCATGAAGTCCAGCGGAAATTCGGATCGATGTAGTAGGCCGCTGCGCGCTGATCCAGCCGGCCGGCAAATCCAGTGAAGGATAAAGATTCACCCTTGCCAAATAAATTGTTGCGGGTATATTGGGCGGTCCCGCGCGGACCGTAAAAGGTCGTCTCGCTCGTGGTAAAGCTCGAGGGCAGCCCGATGGGAGGCAGGTTCGGCAGCGCTACCGTTCCGCTCGGGACGCTTCCTCCGCGCTCGATTACCTCAAATCCAAATCCGTAAGTGAAGTCGTTCCGTTTTGCCTCATGCACTTTCACGAGCACATCGTCGTCGTCCTGCGTAGTGACGTCCCGCGTAGTGACCGGCTCCTTCGGGTCGATTTCAGCCCAATCGAATACACCGGTATGGTCGTAGAGTTTGCTCCCTGCTGTCAGCAGATCTGACTCGGTTAGAGGTTGTCCCGGTTTAATCGCAGTGATATCCCTGTTAATCAGGCGTTGGTTCGTGTGATCTCTCCCGAGGGTTACAACGTCGCCCGTGATTACGCGCGGCCCTTCGTGAATGTGATAAACCACGTTGATACGATGCGGTTGGTCTTTCGAGACCTCGCTCGCTGTCTCGCGAAGGCCCGACATCAGGTAACCATTCTTAAGATAGTTCGCGATGATGCTCGAGCGGTCCTGCTGAACCAGCGCCTGCGAATAAGGTTGCCCCGCCACGACCTTCAACCCGCCCGGTGCAAACTGCGACTCGGGAAATGTCTCGGCCCCTTCAATCTTGAGAGAATTCACAATATCCCTCGGCCCTTCCACGACGCGAAAGGCCACCTGCACGTTTTCTCCTTTGCGCGACACTGCAGAAGTCACTTGGACGCTCGAGAACCCCTCGGACTGATAAACCGCCTTGAGATTTTTGACACTCGCTTGCACCAGTTGATCGCTGAACTTCCCTGGAGAAAACAATCGCTTTCTTTCTACAGCGATGTGCTGAGTGAGCTGCGGCGACGGCAAACTCGTGTTGCCGCTGAGTGAGACACCGGTGACTTTGTGCTTTTTATCCTTCGTAATCTGGTAAATCACAAGTTCTTTTTGGGCCTGCTTTTTAAGTTGCGCTTCGACCTTTACGTCAAAGAAGCCTTTTTGCTGAAAATAGGAAATGAGCGCCTGTTGCCCCTCCTGCACGGTCTCATCGTCTACGCCAACTCCCTGGTACATCGGAAGCAGCGCGTCCCGTTTCCAGGGCCACAGATGCGCGCCGTCAATCTGCACCGCCGCAGGGTCGCCGGCTTGAACGTTGAAATGAATATCTGCGCGATTGCTTGCGGCTTGATATTCCGCACCTGCAAGTTTTACCTGCGCGCTCAGGTAACCCTGCTTCTCCAGAGTCTTCTGCAGATATTGGTTGGCTCTTTTCAGCGTCGAGTGATGATAGGTTTTGCCGGGCCGAATCGCCGCGCCGCGCAAGCGCGCAGGCAGCGTCGTCAACTTGTGCTGCAAATCTGCTTCATCACCGTCTGGAGCGCCTTCAATCGCAACCAATCCAAATTTAGACTTTGAGCCCAGAGTGGTACGAAACAGCACATTGGCAACAGCGTGTCCAGCTTCCGTGTCAACTTGCTGATCAATTGCCGCTCTGAAAAATCCTTCCTGCCGGTAGAAAGTAACAAGATCCTGCGCATCCTTTTGAACTTCCTGTTGGTTGAATGCCTCTTGAATCGGATAATTCGCCGCCTGAACTAACTTCGAATAAGGGAATTGTTGTGCCCCAGGAAACTCAAAGATGCCAATATAATCCGCCGGCTTTACGATAAACAGAATCCCAACGCCATTGGGCTCCGGCTCGACCTGGGTTAGCACTTGATCGAAGTGTCCGTCAGCCTTCAATGCCGCGGCAGTCCTTTCAACCCTGTCTCGAGAAAAGGGCTGGCCCACTTGCTGCACAAAAAAACGCGAGTATTGCGCTGCGGTGATTCCGGGCCGGCCTGCAACCTGAATCGAGGACACGTTCTGCCCCTCATAAGAAGACAAAAACTCTTCAGTGTCCGATGCCTGCCCTGGTCCCGGCTTTGACGCATCGGCTTGCGCCCGAGCAATGACCGTGAGGCGTGCCGGCAAGAGAATACACAAGCAAATCATCAGGGGGACATTCCGAAGGAAATGATCCAAGCGCTTACGCATTCCCGAGCGCCGGTCGATGGGGACATTGGCCGAAGGTCGCATGTCACATCAGATGCCTGAAATGGTAGGGATGGTTTGATTTTGCGCCGCGCCCAGCGAATTCAACCTCCGGTCGGTACGTGACTGCCGGACTGGACCCTCTGCTCTAAGGCAAACTGCATCCATACGAATTGTGAGACCGAGACCGGGATTTCCGTCAGGAGCCTTCACTCCAACCGATCGTGATGGCGAGGGGCGCTGGTCGGCGCGGCTCTTACGGGGCCCGCGCAGGCTCGCATCCTTCCTGCGCATCGGGCACACGTCGAACCTTCAAGGGCTCTCGCTGCGTGCGATGGCGAATCGCATATTGAAAGAGGTGCTTGCCGACCGCCTTTTTGGGCATGCCGCGGAACTCGGCTTCTACTTCCTTTTCGCTCTCTTCCCAACGCTTTTTTGCGCCGGATCGCTCCTGGGCCTCGCGGCACGGTCGGCGCATCAGTTCTCAGATAGACTCCTCAACTACCTTGCGCTTGTGATCCCGACCACGGCCCTCGGCACTGTGCTTACCACCTTCAACGAAACCACTTCCGCCGCGAGTTCCGGCAAGGTCACGTTTGGATCCATCGCTGCCCTCTGGTCGGCTTCTGTTGGAATCTCCGCCATTCAAGACACGCTGAACGAGGTTTACAAGCTCGACGACCAACGGTCCTACATCGTGGCGAGAATCTATGCGATCGCACTCACCATCGTCATCACTGCTCTCATCGCGCTGGGGCTGGGTTCCATGTTCGCCGGAGACTTCGCCGCAGCGCTTGTCGATCGCGAACTTGCGCACCACCCTGTCGTCGCAACGGCCGTGGGGATTGCGATACGGATCGTTGCCTGGATCATCGCAGCCTGCGTCCTTGCACTGACGTTTGCAGTTCTCTACCACTGGGCGCCGGCTTGGAAAGAAAGACACTGGCGTTGGCTCACGCCCGGCACCACAGTCGGCGTTGCCGGTTGGATTTTAGCTTCGCTGGGGTTTCGTGTTTATATTCACTACTTCAATAGCTACACCGTCACCTACGGCTCGCTCGGCGCGGTCATTATTCTTCTGATGTGGTTTTATATCAGCGGCCTTATGCTGCTTCTTGGCGCAGAAATCGATTCTGTGATTGACGCGCCTGGCCCGAAGCGCTTGGGAGAGATTTCTCGTGCCGGTCCTGGAACACCATACCCGGACTGACTGTGTAGTCTCGCCCGCTTCCTTGGGCATCTCCACGATGCTTTTGAGTATTGATCGCCCTCCGGACAGCTTCTGTAGGTAAAATGCAGTAAGCACAAATTCAAGAAGTCATCGACTGGCTGGAGGCAAAATTGGTTAGAAGTGTTGCGTTGCACGACATCTCATGGGCGCACATTGCGGCGGCGGAGCGCTGGTACTACCGTAGCCACGGGCCGGAAATTGCCCGGCGTTTCGGGCCGTGGTTGTTGCGCCTTGACAGCTATTTGCCGGTCGCTCCACCCTCAGGCGGACCCGCTGTGGGATTTTTGAACTGGCGCATGACCGAGTGCTTTTGGCGCGAGCTGCCCGCTCCGGGCACGCAAGGGAACCTCTCGTTCACCATGCCGCCGGTACCGGCGCGGGTGGCTGCCTGCTTTGTCCCACCCCAGCCTACTGAGGACTTCTGCGGCGGACAATTTCAACCGGATGAGAAGAGCGTGCTTCGCTGGTGCATGCTGTTTCGCTATCCCGCCGGAACCTCTCTTGAAGAGGGCGAACGATGGTTCCTCGACGTTCATGCAAAAGAAGTGATGCGGCAGCCGGGGCTCTATCGCTTCTTCAGCTATCGCACCATCCAAACGCCCATCGAGTTGCCGGGAACGTGGCCGCCGGGCTTTCACGGCAGAAGTCTTGGCGCCGGGTGGGCCCGATACTGTGAATTGTGGTACGAGAACTTCGACGAGTGGCAACGGTCGGTTTTCGATTCCAACCTGTCATACACTCGTCCTCCCTGGATCACTGGCGGCAACTATCCTTTCTTCGAGCCGTATGTCGATTTGGTTTCGTCGTTTCTGTTGGAGCGGCCAAACGACGAATTCTTGCGCGATGCGCGGGGATACCTTTGATGCCAGGTCCAGTGATGCCAAGTCCAGGTCAGAAACGCTAGACACGCCGCCATGCGCCATGTATCGCGAGGCAGGGGAGAAGGTCGTTCGTGAAATTGAAGAAAAGGGCGGCCGCGCTCTTCTTTTCGAAGGCGATGTGACCGTGCAGAGCGAAGCCGAGCGGGTGGTGCGCAACACGCAGCAGCAACTCGGCCCCATCGACATTCTGGTGCTCAATGCCAACATTACCGTTCCGATGCATCCGTTCCTCGTCTATCCGTGGGAAGAATTCCAGCGCAAGGTCGACAACGAGCTGAAGGCCGCCTTCTATTGCAGTCAGGCCGTGGCAGCCGGAATGAAAGAGCGCAGGCGCGGCTCCATCGTGGCTTTTTCCAGTCTTGCTGCCCAGCGCCCCAAAGAAGGTTCCGTGGCCCACGCTGTCGCTAAAGGCGCAATTGAAGCATTTGTTCGTTGTCTCGCCGTCGAGCTCGGCCCAAGCAATGTCCGCGTCAACGCTGTTGCGCCGGGTTTCACCCACACCGACGCCACTGCTGGGTTTCCTGAGCACCTGAAGAACGCGATCGCCGGCGGAACGCCAATGGGGCGTATCGCGGAGCCGGAAGATGTGGCGGGAGTGGTCTTGGCGCTGGTCAGCGGCCACGCCGGCTTTGTAACAGGTACTTGTGTGCCCGTGGACGGGGGTGTCCACCTCATATGACGCGGTCGGGCGCGGTGCTCGCTCGTCCGCCCAGGCCGCCCTGGGTCTGTCGTGATCGTCGCCCAACGCGAGCAGTTAGAAACAGTCGATTTTGAGGAGGAATCATGAGCTCACCGGTGCTGCCGGAACTCGCAATTCATCATGTCAGCATTTCCGTCCCCGACCTTGAAGCCGCCATAGCGTGGTACGGCGAGATCTTCGGGTTTGAGGTGCAATTTCGCATGGGAATCGAATCGATGGGCGCAAAGGGCGCTTTTGTAAAGCGGGGAAATATGCGTCTGGAACTTTGGCATATCGAAGGCGGATCCCCGGTACCGCCGGGCCGCCGCGAACCCAACTCCGATTTGCGGACAGCAGGAACCAAGCATGTTGCCCTCGCTATTCCTGACTTGCAGACTTTCCTGGAAGGGCTGGTTCGGCGCGGAGTCGACATCGCAGCGGTTCAGCGCGATCCCACTCAGCCCATGCAGCCCGATGCAGATCCTTTGGACAGGGACAAGCCGCCCGCATTCGCCGCCTTTATTCGAGATCCTGCCGGCGTTCTGATCGAGCTGATCGATGCGGCAAGAGCCGGTTAGGGCGTCGCGCGATTCGTCCCAGGCAGCCCTCACCGGCCCCATTGTGAGAGAATGGCTGCCAATCCAACAGAGCAAAAGAAAGGAATCATGAACGTCTCCGCTCAAGACTCCGGTTTCCGCTGGCTGGTTCTCATCTCGGCAATTCTTGGCTACATCACCTTGCAGGTCGCAAACCTTTCCATGGCGCCGGTGCTTCCGCAGGTCGCTGCAAGCATGAACCTCGATCTGGGCACGGCTTCAAACCTGGTGATGACCACGTTCCTTTTCGCCGCCTGCGTGGTTCTGGTGCTGGTCGGCGGCGCAGTATGCGACAAATTCGGTGTCATCGTTTCCATGATCGCCGGCACCTTATGCGCCGCCCTGCCCATGACACTGATGCCCTGGATTGGCCATAGCCCCGCCGCGCTGGCCTGGGCCCGGATCGTCGAGGGCTTTTCGGCCGGCTTCATGTTTCCCGCCATGGCCCCAATCATCGGCCAGTGGTTTCCCGGCCATCAGAAAGGTCTGGCTGGCGGTCTGATGAGCTCTGCCGTAGCTGTCGGCAGTGCTGCCGGGGTTCTGCTCGCGCCGGCCGTCATGCCTCATGTGAGCAACTGGCAGGCAATGTGCGCGGTACTTTCCGTGATTGGATGGATAGGCTTCGTTTTCGCCGTCATTCTAGCCATTCTGCCCAAGCCGCAACTTACCGTCGCAGGACACGCGCATAACGGCGGCTCTGGCGCGGCCATCTTCAAGCGGGCGCTTTTCTCGCCAATCACTTTGATCGGGATTCTGATCGCTTTCATGGGCAACTGGGGAATGCAGTGCCTCTATGGTCTAACCCCAACTTTTCTGGCCGTCGACAAACCTACCGGCGCCGGCTACGGCGCCATGACCGCCGGCCAGTTGATGCTGGGCGTCACCCTGCTCGGCGGCGTGCTTGGCCCCATGTTGTGCGGCGTCATGCTCGACAAGATATTCACGGGGAACGCGAAGCTCGTCTTCATGATTGGCTTTACGCTTATGTGCGTCTTTGTCTACCTGCTCACCATGACGGCGGTCACCAGCCGCGTTCCAGTGCTTGAAACCGTCCTCATCCTGGCCGGCTTCGGAGTTCAGTTTGTCCTGCCCACGGTCTTTTATTTCATACCCAGGGTCTATCCGCCTCAAATTGTGGGCAAGATGTCGGGGATATGGATGGGGATTGGCAGCATTGGCGGTGTTCTCGGCCTTTATATCGCAGGCGTCACGATCAAAACCCAAAACAGCTATCACACCACTCTTGTGCTGCAAAGCCTGGCCGCTTTGGTTGGCGTGTTGCTTGTGCTTGCGTTGGAGCCGGCACAGAAAGCCAGCCGCGTGCGGGCAGGCAGTTGAATCGCTCTTTACCCGTTCGGGAAGAATCCAACCGAGCCCTCGCAACGTCTAACCAATCCGGTGGCGCAAGCCGCAACTGTCACCGCAGAGCTCGCGGCCCACGCCCCAACCATTTAAATTGCACAAAGCCTCACACCGCGATCCCTGACCCCTGACCCCTGACACCTTTCTCTACCCCACCGCCTGCACCGCTCCCTTGCCCACCAGCTCTTCCACGCGCTCCACCCAGCCGCGGTCCGCCGCCACGCTCATTCCTTCCGGCTCCAGAATCACCGCGTACTCGCCCTTCTTTTCGAGCTGCAGCATCACCTTGCCCGGCCCCGGCGCGGCATCCGCGGCGCTCTTCAATCCGGCAAACATCTCCTCGCTGGCGCGATCCAGATTGATGCGAATGCGCACGCCCGCTCGGCAGCTTCACCTGCACCTCTTCGAGCGCCTGCACCTGGCTCACCGCGATCTTCGGCGCGGCATCCTCGTCGCCCATCAGCGCTCCGCGCACCAGCACCGGCGCCTCGATTTTCAACTGCTGCCGCCAGCCGCTCGTAATCGCGCGCAAAGCAGATCAGTTCGATCTTGCCGGTCGCGTCTTCGAGCGATGCCTGCGCGTAAAGCCTCTGATCGCGCCGGCTCTTTTGCACGCGCAGCCCGTGCATGATTCCCGCCACCTGAATCTCGTCCGCCATGTCCGGCTGCGCGCCCCAGCGCCGCTCCGGCGGCTTGCGCTCCAGTGCCTCAGCCACTGTGATCACGCCCGTCAGATTGCGCAGCTTCTCCGCATACTTGTCCAGCGGATGCCCCGACACAAAGAATCCAAGCACCTCTTTTTCATTCGCCAGCCGCTCGCTCTCTTCCCAATCGGCAGCGGCCGGCAGATCGTCGCCATCGCGCCCCCGCGCCGGCGTCTCGTCGAACAGCCCGAACAGTCCGCTCTGTCCCTGCTCCGCATCGCGCTGCGCCTTCTGCGCGCGCTCCATCGCCTTGTCCACCGCCGCCATCAGTTGCCCGCGCGTGCCCAGCGAGTCCAGCGCGCCGGCCTTGATCAGCGACTCGATCACGCGCTTGTTCATCAAGCGCAGGTCGACCTTCTCGCAGAACTCCCAGAAGCTCTTGAATCGCCCGCCAGCCTCCTCGCGCGCCTTCAAGATCGACTCAATCGCATTGCCGCCCACGTTCTTCACCGCGGCCAGCCCAAATCGAATCGCTTCGTCCGTGCGGCGTAAACTGCGCGCCCGAAACCTGCACATCCGGCGGCTCCACGGGAATGCCCATCTCGCGGCACTCGCCGATATACTTCACCACGCTGTCGGGCTTCGACGTCTCCGACGTCAGCAGCGCCGCCATGAACTCCACCGGATAATGCGTCTTCAAATACGCCGTCTGGTAGGCCACCAGCGCGTAGGCCGCCGAGTGCGATTTGTTGAATCCGTATCCGGAAAACTTCGCCATCTGCTCGAAGATTTCGCTCGACCGCGGCCTTCGGATGCCCCAGCGCCGCCGCGCCGTCATAAACCGGTCGCGCTGTTCCGCCATTGCCTCGGCATTCTTCTTTCCCATGGCGCGCCGCAGCAGGTCGGCTTCGCCCAGTGAGTAGCTCGCCAGCACGTTGGCGATCCGCATCACCTGCTCCTGGTAAACGATCACGCCAAACGAATCCTTCAGGATCTCTTCAAGCTCCGGCAGCATGAACTCCACCTTGCGCCGGCCCCACTTGCGCTCGATGAAGTCGTCGATCATGTCCATCGGCCCCGGCCGGTAGAGCGCATTCAACGCCGTCAAATCCTCCACCGTGTCCGGCTTGTAGCGCCGCAGAATGTCGCGCATTCCGCCCGACTCAAACTGGAACACGCCCGACGTCAGCGCCGTGTGAAAGACCTTCTTGAAACGTCTCCGGATCGTCCGGCGGAAGCAGATTCGATGTCCAGCTTTTCGCCGCGCGTCTGCTCGATCAGCTTGATGCAATCGGTCGATGACGGTCAGCGTGGTCAGGCCCAGGAAGTCCATCTTCAGCAGGCCCATCTTCTCCACGGCCTTCATGTCGTACGCGGTCACGATTTCGTCGTTCTTGGTTCTGTTCAGCGGCACCAGTTCCGTCAGAGGCCGCGGCGCAATCACCACCGCCGAGGCGTGCACGCCCGAGCCGCGCACCAGCCCCTCCAGCTTTTTCGCCGTGTCGATCAGCTCGCGAACCTGCTTGTCGTTGTCGTAGGCCTTGCGCAGGTCGGGCGAATCCTTCAGCGCCTGGTCCAGCGTCATGCCCAACGTTAGCCGGAACCAGCTTCGCGATCCGGTCCACGTCGCCGTAGGGCATATCGAGCGCGCGGCCGCAATCCTTGATCGCCGCCTTCGCCGCCATCGTATTGAATGTGATGATCTGCGCCACCTGCTCGCGCCCATACTTGCGCGTCACATAATCGATCACCTCGCCGCGCCGGTTCATGCAGAAGTCCACGTCGATATCCGGCATCGTTACCCGCTCCGGATTCAGAAACCGCTCGAACAGCAGCACATTCTGCATGCGGATCGATGTTGGTGATCTCCATCGCAGTAGGCCACCAGCGATCCTGTCGCCGATCCGCGCCCCGGACCCACCGGAATTCCATGGTCGCGCGCGTACTTGATGAAGTCCCACACGATCAGGAAGTATCCCGAGTACTTCATCTGCTTGATGATTCCGATCTCGTATTCAAGCCGCGCCTGATACTCATGTACCGGCGTGCGCATGCGCTCCGCGCAGCTCCAGTTGCCGCACCGCCGTCTCCATCCGCTTCTTCAGCCCCGCGCGGCAAACCTCCTCAAAGTAACTGTCGATCGTGTGTCCCTGCGGCACCGCAAATTCGGGGAACGGAGTCTCCACCTTGCGCAGCTTCAGGTTGCAGCGCTCGGCAATCTCCATTGTCCGCGCCAGCGCCGCCGGCGAATCCTTGAACAGCCGCGCCATCTCGTCCGCGCTCTTCACAAAAAACTGGTCGCTGTCGAACTTGAACCGGTTGGCGTCGTGAATTTTCGCGCCCGTCTGCACGCACAGCATCACGTCGTGCGCGTGCCAGTCCTCGCCGCACAGGTAATGCGAGTCGTTCGTCGCCACCAGCGGAATCCCCAGACTCCCGCTCCAGCCGGTAAAGATCCGCGCTGAATCTTTTTCTCCTGCTCCAGACCCTGGTCCTGAATCTCGAGGATAGAAATTGCCCTTGCCGAAGATGTCCTGGTACTGCTGGGCGACTCGCCACGGCCTCTACGTAGCTCGCCTTTTGTCGAGCGCCTCGCACAGCTCTCCGCTCAGGCAGCCGGAAAGGCAAATCAGCCCCTTCGAATTCTCAGCCAGGTACTTCTTGCTCACCCGCGGCCGCCGGTAGAACCCGTGCAGGCTGGCCTCCGACGTCAGCCGGATCAGGTTCTGGTAGCCCTCCTCGTTCTCGGCCAGCACCAGCAGGTGGTTGTATGGTGTCGTTCGGCGTCTCGGCGCGATGGTCCTCCGCCTTGCACACGTAAAGCTCGCAGCCCAGGATCGGCTTGATCCCCTTGTGCTTCGCCGCATCGAAAAAGTGCACCGCGCCGTAAATATTCCCATGGTCCGTCATGGCGACGGACTTCTGACCCAGCGCCGCCACGCGATCCACAAGCTTATAAACGTCGCAAGCCCCGTCCAGCAGGGAATATTCCGTATGCAGATGCAGGTGGGTGAATTCAGACATGGCTAGGACAATTTTAGTCGCGAGCCGGAAGTTCGCTCGGTTCTTAATGCGGTTGAAATCACGGTCAATTGAGGAAATCGGCTAAACTTCCTAGTATGCGCGCGAAGGGAGCAAACGCAGATGTTTGAGGGCCTTTGGGTTGTTCAATACGCGGGGATGGAGGGCAAGGACGGCGGCGTGGTTGTCCTAACAAAAGGTCAGGTTCTTGGGGGAGACAGCGCCTTCACCTATATCGGAACTTACGAGGAGTCCAAAGACGGATTCCAAGCCTCGGTTCTAGTGCAAAACTTCAATCCGCTGGTTGGGAACGTGCTCGGAATTAGCGGAGACTTTACACTAAACCTGAAGGTGACAGTTGCTGGCAACGGAGTCCTTCAAGGGGAGGGTTCGACTCCGGCGGCGCCCGGATTTGGCCTTAAAGTTAGGCTCACACGCCGGGCGAAACTGCCCTAGCCTTCAGTGTCGTCCTCTAGCGGTGGAAACGGTAGCGGGTCAAAATTATCGGGAAAGACTGCGATTGGCAGCCTGCCTTGGCCTTTCAACAGTCGGAGCACAAGGGCCCTAATTTCGCCCTGCGCCTCCTCGATTTGGGTATGCCCAATCGGCTGATAGACTTGGCGCTTGAGATAGACTTCGTCGAAATCATAGTTAAGGCTTTTCCCCATGCGGACTAGTAGCGTGATCGTAAGGTCAAAAGCCTTCTGTTGAGCTGGAAGGGTCTTCTGGTCCGTCGTCAGGTGATCCAGCAGAACCTTCCACGCCGTTCTAACCTCTTTTTCTTTCTGGTTGTTGCTGTCAAAGACAACATCAATGACATTGAGCGCCTGGACAAAGTTGAGGTTGAGTCGGGTCGCCCGGTACATCATGAGGGTTCTGAAAACCCACAATTTCCCTTGCCGCTTCTCGCGTCGATGATCCGCCCATCGCTGGATTGCAAGCGCAGCGACCGGGCCCACCACGATTGCAACAATAGTTGCAACTGCTATCGGTGTCTGGGACATAGAGACATTTTAGATCGAACCTGGGCGTGTCGCCCGCCTTCCATACCGAAATTTCGGAGGTAGCAAATTGGGCCTCGGGCCGAGGCGCGCCACGGGCGGCCTATCCGTACACACAAGTCGGGGGACAGCGCCGAACCGATCCCGCCGAGGGCGTTACTACTGCACCGCTTCGGACCCCAGGTGCTTCCAAAGGGGCGGTATGGCGTGCTCTATTACCCTCAACTCGCATCTAGTCACGGTCGGAGTTGCCCTCCGCACTTCCTCCGCGTACGACTGTCCGAGCTTGTCGATTACGACCTGCTTCCAAGGAACCTGGTGCATCGTCTTGAAAGAGAGCAAGGCGTCAAATCTTCCCTGCTCGATAGGCGTCTTTGCAAACATCTGCCGCTTAACGTTCTCGACGAGGCCCTCCAGTTGTGATTGTTTGCCGGCAATTTCACCCTGCAAATCGTGAATCATTTGCAGCTCCGCCTGCCTTATTACGGTTGCTGTTTGTACGGCCATTCCTGACTCCTATCAACCATCTGCGGCTGTGCGCGGTCTAGCAGGTTACGCATCGAGCCCGCCTTCAGGTATTCACCCCACGCATACTCCAACAGCAGCCGGCTGAAATTAGACAAGGAGCGCCGCTCCATTTCAGCCGCTTGCTGTAGTTCTGTTTTCAATTCGTCGTCGAGACGAATTGATACGAATCCTCTTGCTTGTGACAATTGCTTCCCCCCGACTCTTGTTCTTGCATCATAGGTGTACCAGGTATATCTTGTCAACGGTTATTTTTTTGGGCTGCCTTGGCCTCGGTTTTGAACGCGTTATGAGCAAGCTTGACAGCACTACGGCTTAGCCGTACCATTCTGTCATGCGCTACGTTTGGGACCCGGCGAAGGATGCCCTGAACCAGCGCAAGCACGGCCTCTCTCTCGCCGATGGCGTTCCCGCTCTTGAAGACCCGGAGAGGGAAACCTGGATCGACGACCGCTTCGATAACGGGGAAGTGCGAACTTTGACGATGAGCCGCAGCGGCAGTCAGGTTCTCATCGTCGTTTCGACCGAGCTCGACTTGGCAGAAGACGGCGAAGAGATCACTCGAATCATTTCGGTCAGAAAGGCCAAATGGTATGAAGAAAACTGGTTTGATTTCCGTTAAACATAATCCTGGCGATCCGCCCATCAAGACGGACACGGATTGGGCCGCCGTGGCCGCGCTTACCGACGAACAGATCGAGGCTGCTGTTCGCGACGATCCTGACGCTGCACCGATCGGATTTTTCGACCTGCCCGGTTTCATCCACATTCCCAACGTGAAGAAACTCCGGGAGCGCCTCGACCTCACCCAGGAAGCCTTCGCCGCCACGTACCGCATCCCCATCGGCACCCTGCGCGACTGGGAACAGGGCCGCAAACGCCCCGACGCTCCTGCGCGCGCCTATCTTACCGTCATTGCCAGAAGTCCAGACGCTGTCGCGCGATTGTTAGGCGAAGCGGCGTAGAGGTACGTCCGCGAGTGCCCCGGGGTTTGGCTTTTCAGACTCGGGGAACCTGTTTGCCGGGTCGGCCTATAACGCCCATCGCCTTGGCCAAGCGTGGCCCGTCCACGTCGCGTGGCAGCTTCATGCAGCCAATATTTCTTCCCGCACAAAGTGGAGCCGGATGATCTTATCCACTGTTTGCTTCCTACGAACCCGTCACGTTCCCGCCGCATTCGGCGTGGCCGCAGCGGCAAACCAACTCGGTTCGTCCCGCCTGCCCTTCGCAGTGCGCGCTACAGTATTTGGATTTGTCGGTTGGAATGCAGCTACAGGTGGGATTGTCGCATTTCTTCTTGGGCTTATCCATATACTCCTTCCGATCCGCCTGGATCGCCAGCACAGCGAACGGTCTGCTCATTCAACACCCGTTTGCGGCCAAAGCATAGCACGAATACGGCGGCCTTGGCTCTCCTTTTCGAGATCCCCGAGCTGATATCCGAACCGATACGCCACCCAGCCCCCCCGCGCCTCTCTCCTGTCGTTAAATCCCGCCAGTTGGTATACTCAATAATGTGACTGTATTTGTGCCCGAATCCGCTCCCCATCACAGCTCCGGTGAGTCTTCCCCCAGTCAGAAGAGAGTTTTGTTACTCAAACCGCGTGGTTTTTGCGCCGGCGTTGTGCGCGCGATCGATATCGTCAAGATCGCTCTTGAGACCTTCGGCGCTCCCATCTACGTGCGCCGCGAGATCGTCCATAACCGCTATGTTGTGAATGAATTAGCTGAAAAGGGCGCCATCTTCGTGCACGAAATCGACGATGTGCCCGACGGCCAGCGCGTCATTTACAGTGCCCACGGCGTTTCCCCTGCGGTCCGCGAGCGCAGCAAGGGGCGCAATCTAAAGGTGATCGATGCGACCTGCCCACTGGTAAGCAAGGTGCACTTCGAGGCAGTCAAATTCGCCAAGCAAGGCTACTCGCTGGTGCTCATCGGCCATCGCGATCACGACGAAATCGAAGGCACTCTTGGCGAGGCTCCGGACGTAACCCATGTGGTTTCAAATGTTGCCGAGGTCGCGGCGCTCGATATTCCCGATCCCGAACGCGTCGCCTACCTTACCCAGACCACTCTCTCGCTCGACGAGGCGCGCGACATCATCCACGCGCTGAAGCTTAAATATCCCAAGATCGCTGGACCGCACTCCCAGGACATCTGCTACGCCACCGAGAATCGTCAGGTGGCCGTGCGCAACGTTGCCCACAAAGCCGGGTTAGTCCTTGTCGTGGGTTCCACAAACAGCTCCAACTCCCGGCGGCTGGTCGAAGTTTCACGCAACCTCGGCACCATCGGGTATCTCATCGATGACTCCCAGGCCATTGACCCCAAATGGCTTGCGGGAGTTGAAACCGTCGCCGTCACCGCGGGCGCTTCGGCCCCTGAAATCCTGGTCGAGGATGTTGTCAATTACTTGCAACTAAACGGTTTTAATCACGTCGAAGAAGTTGAAGTCATGCCGGAGAATGTGCGCTTCGGTCTGCCTCCTGAGATCGTGCAAGCCATCGGCAGCGCCAATGGAACAGAATCTGTTTCCGCGCGTTAAGCGGGCCGATTGTGAACGAATCGGGCACGTGGTACTTAGGTGAGCCGTAAACAACCGGTGCTTCGGGAAAATCCGAAAGTGCCGGAGATGAGTTGAGGCACTTCAGACCGCATGATTCCAAAGCAGCAGAAGACGCAAACCGCGGCGCCCAGCCTTGCGAGGCCTGAATTTGGCCGCCCAAGGTTTGGCCGCCCAAGATTTGGCCGCATTGACGCGGACCTCAACGATGTCGACTCGGCGATTGCCGGCGCGCGCGATTGCCTGCTTTCGCTGCAGCATCCTGAGGGCTACTGGTCCGGCGAGCTGGAAGCCGACTCCATGCTCGAAGCCGACTACATCCTCCTCCACACGCTGCTCGAATCGGGCGATCCCGGCCGGCTCAAGCGCGCCTTCACTGAGATGATGCGCTACCAGAACAGCGACGGAAGCTGGAGCATCTATCCCGGCGGCCCGGGCAACATCTCGCTCTCGGTCAAGTGTTATTTCTCCGCCAAGCTGATGGGCATTGGCGCCGGCGATCCGCGTTTGGCGAAGTGCCGCGAGTGGGTCTTGGCCCACGGCGGCGTTACCGCCTGCAACACCTTCACCAAAATGCATCTCTGCTCGCTCGGCCAGTACGATTACGACGCGGCGCCCGCCATCCCGCCTGAAATTGTTCTATTTCCCAAATGGTTCTACTTCAATATTTACGAGATCTCGGCGTGGTCCCGCTCCATCCTCATTCCGCTGGCCATCATCTACGCCAAAAAGCCGTATAAGAAGATTTCCCCGGAGCAGGGAATCGATGAGCTCTTCGTCGGCGGTCGCGCCGGCTCCGTTCTTCGGTTGCGCGTCGACCGCAAACATCTCTTGTCCTGGCACAACTTCTTTCTGGCCCTTGACCGCATGACGCACTGGTTTGAGATGTTCCACATCCGCCCGCTCCGCCGCCTGGCGCTCAAACGTGCCGAAAAGTGGATACTCGAACGCCTCGAAATGACCGATGGCCTCGGCGCCATCTATCCCGCCATGCTCAACGCCATCATCGCGCTGCGCTGCCTCGGTTACTCCGAGGACGATCCGCAGGTCATCCGCGCCCGCGACGAATTCGAAAAGCTCGGCATCGAGCAGCCGCCCACACCCGCGATGCCCGAGCCAACCTTCCGTATGACGCCCTGCATGAGCCCGGTATGGGATACGGCGCAGGCTGTCTTTGCGCTCGGTGAGGCCGGCGTTGCACGCAACGATCCGCGCATGATCAAGGCCGTCGACTGGATGCTCGCCAAGGAAGTCCGCCACAAGGGCGACTGGGCTGTAAAAGTCCGCAACACCGATCCCGGCGGCTGGTACTTCGAGTTCAACAATGAGTTTTACCCCGATACCGATGATACGGCCCAGGTTCTGCTCGCGCTGAGCAAGGTCGACAATCCCCGGGAGCGCTACCAGATCTCGGTAGCCGAGCGCGCCATCTGCTGGGAATTCGCCATGCAGTGCCAAAACGGCGGCTGGGGTAGCTTCGACAAAGACAACACCAAAATGATCTTCCAGTACATCCCCTTCGCGGATCACAACGCCATGCTCGATCCGCCCAGCGTGGATATCACGGGCCGCATGCTCGAGATGCTTGCCGCCTACGGCTATACGCGCGAAGACAAGCGGGTGCAGCGGGCCATCAAATTCATCTTCAAGGAGCAGGAGCCCGACGGAAGCTGGTTCGGCCGCTGGGGCGTCAACTACATCTATGGCACCTTCCTGGTGCTGCGCGGTCTTGACGCAATCGGCGTTGACCACCTCGAGCCGCAAATCCAGCAGGCCGCCGAATGGATTCGCATGGTGCAGAATCCTGACGGCGGATGGGGCGAAACCTGCGGCAGTTACGACAATCCCAATACACGCGGCGTCGGTCCCAGCACGCCATCGCAAACAGCCTGGGCGCTGCTGGCCCTCCTCGCTGCCGGCGACGACCGTTCCGACTCCATCGCCAAGGGCGTGCGCTGGCTGCTCCAGTGCCAGCGCGACGACGGAAGCTGGGATGAGTCGATGGGCGAAGGGCCAACCCATCAGGCCATCATTACCGGAACCGGATTCCCAAAGGTTTTTTATCTGGCCTATACCATGTACCGCCAGTATTTCCCGCTGCTCGCTTTGACGACCTACAAGCGGGCCATGGAAAGAAACGGCAGCTCGTTGCCGGTAATCGCGCCGTAGGCGGTCGCCGCGGCGACTTAGCCCCGCGCTTCTCCGGGGTCCCCAGGAAACGGTTTTTATTTCCTGGGGTGGGAGAGTGGGGAAGCAAACGAACCCGTAAGCCGAGTCCCGTAGGGACGACGCTTGTTTCACGGCACGGCCTCAGCCGCGCCAAAAGCTGATAGCTGACGGCTGAAAGCTGGCAATCGGGGCCTCCGCCCCTGAGGGACAGAATCAATGGCAGTACCAATCTCCCAGATGTGGACGGTCGCCACCTACGTCATGAAGCAGCGGCTCAACGGCAACAAGCGTTATCCGCTGGTGCTTATGCTGGAGCCGCTCTTCCGCTGCAACCTGGCCTGCGCCGGCTGCGGCAAGGTGCAATATCCGCCCCACATTCTTAAGAAGCAGCTCACGCCCGAGGAGTGCTTTGCCGCGGTCGAAGAATGCGGCGCGCCCATGGTTTCCATCCCCGGCGGCGAGCCGCTGCTGCATCCGCAGATCGTTGAGATAGTCAACGGCCTCGTCGCACGCAAAAAGTACATCTACCTCTGCACCAATGCGCTCGAGCTCAAAAAGCGCCTGCCGGAGTTTACGCCTTCCAAATTCCTCACCTTTTCCGTCCATCTCGATGGCCAGCGCGAGGATCACGATTTCTCTGTCTGCCGCGAGGGCGGCTACGATCTCGCCGTCGAAGGCATCAAGGAGGCCGTCCGGCGCGGCTTCCGCGTCACCACGAATGCCACCTTCTTTGACGGCGCCGATCCCAACCACGCGCGCGCCTTCTTCGATGAGGTGATGGCGATGGGCGTCGAAGGCGTCGTGCTCTCACCCGGCTACAGCTATGAGATGGCGCCCGACCAGAATCGCTTCCTGGGCCGCGCCCGCGTGCGCCGCCTCTTCCGCGCCATTCTCTCCAACCGCAAGCCAACATGGAAGTTCAACATGTTGCCCCTGTTTCTCGAATTCCTCATGGGCGACCGCACCTACGAGTGCACGCCCTGGGGCTCGCCCGCTTACAACATCTTCGGCTGGCAGCGCCCGTGCTACCTGCTCCAGGACGGCTACGCAGAGACCTTCAAAGAGCTGCTCGAAACCACAAAGTGGGAAGAGTACGGCGTAGCCAGCGGCAACCCCAAGTGCGCCAATTGCATGGTCAGTTGCGGCTACGAGCCCTCGGCCGTGATCGATGGCTTCGGCACGCTTGGCGGCTTCTGGGCGATGATTCGCGGATCGTTCTCGCTCTATCCCGATCGGCACGCGCTTAACCTGCTCAACGAACCCATGCCGCACGGCCCGTCGTCTTTGGTACAAATCGAGGAGCCGGCGCGCGATCTGGCCAGGCTCTGAGCCGGAACCTCTTCGCAAGGAATAGAGCAGGAGCCGTAGGTCTACCGTTGCCGCGACGCAGGCCGGCTTGCGGATTCGCACTGTTGAGCAGGCGGGGAGGGCTGTGCGAGGATTCACACAAGTGTCTGCGAACAATTCTGCATCCTCGGGTGCGGTTGCCGGATGGGGAAAGTGTAGAGCCGATGGAACGCGGCAGGTTGCCACCGCAGACTGAAAGGATCGAGAGCATGGCAAGGAATGGATGGAAAGCGAGGCTGGCTTCGCTGGCGGGGTTGCTGGCTTCGGCTGCAATCATGTGGGGTCAGGGGACTCAGGCAGCCACCGCACCAGCGCAGCCGAGTGTGCAGGATAGACTCGCGAGAGCAATGACGCAGTTTCCAAACACCGCGCTGGGACAGAAAGCTGCATTAGAGTTTTCGCTCATGGGCAAGTGGTCCCAGGTACCGGACCTGGAGGGCAGCGGACCTTTCCCGGCCAGCTATGCCATGGCTCCCAACGGATTGGAGTTCGTGGTTTACCAGCCGATCGACCTGGCTGGCGCCGCATCCAAAGGCAAGCTGGGAGTTTATGTCTGGGGCAATGGCGGATGTGCGGCGGATGCCGCCAGTTCGCGTTTCCATTTGACGGAGATTGCCAGCCGTGGGTATGTGGTGATCGTGCCGGGCAAGATTCTCAGTGGGCCGAAGGCTCCTCCGCAGCCGGATGGGATGAAGCCAGGCGGCATGCCGGCTCCGGGAAGCGGCGCCACGGCGGCGAAGATGACTGCCGCGGTGGACTGGATTCTTGCGGAGAGCAAGCGCGAAGGCAGCTCCTACTACGGCGCGATCGATTCCAGCCGCATTGCGATGGCGGGCTTCAGTTGCGGCGGCCTCATTGCCATCCAGGCCGCAATGGATCCGCGCGTGACTGCCCTGCTGATCGAGAGTAGCGGAATCTTGAAGGACCCGCCTCCAGGGGGGATTCCGAATATTCCGCAGATGACAGCGGTGAAGAAGGAGGATCTGGCCAAACTGCATACCCCGGTGATCTACATTCTGGGCGGTCCTGAGGACATTGCCGAGCCAAATGGGCTGGACGATTTCCAGCACATCCAACAGGTGCCGGTTTTTGTTGCCGATCAGCCGGGCGCCGGTCACGGTGGCCTGATCTCTGTGCCGAATGCGGAGGGAACAAAAGTCGAGATCGACTGGCTGAATTGGCAGTTTAACCACGATGAGATCGCCGGCAGCACGTTTATCGGGCCGAACTGCGAGCTTTGCCGCGATTTCAGGTGGGAGGTACATCGCAAGGGCATTCAGTAGCTCGGCGCTGGGTGCCTCCTGCCTCGATTTTGAGAAGTCGCAAAGCCAGGTGCCCGTCCTGGCTTTGCTAACGCAAAACCAGAGTCGCTGTACCCCGGAGCCTCAACCGCTAAGTCGATGCGACCAACAGGGAGCAGCGACCTTCGAAAAACCTCAACAGGGCACTCCACCTCTGGTTTTGCTGTAGGGCGGGGAATTGTTAACTTGCTGACTCGCTAAGGAGAATATGACCGCCGAAGTTCAGAAATACACACGCGAACAAATTGAAGCTCTCGAACTCGCTCCCGGCGCCGAGCACGAACAGCTCGAAGGCTGGGTTCCCGCACTGGCCAGCGACGAAGACCTGCGCCAGGCCCTCGAAAAGGCCTTCGATTATCGCGGCGACGTCACGCTCACCCTCAAATCCGGCGAGAAGATCGAAGCCTACATCTTCAATCGCTCCACCGGCGCCACGCTGGCCGAGTCCTGGGTCCAGTACTTCGCGCCTAACTCGTCCGAAAAAAAGAAAATTACCTACGCCGACATTGCCCGCCTCGAATTCACCGGCAAAGACCGCGCCGCCGGAAAGCACTGGGAAGACTGGGTCAAAGCCTGGAACGAAAAGAAAGCCGCCGGTGAAAAGAACATCGCTCTCCATCCCGAAGCGTTGGAATAAAGTTCTGCCGGCCTCTCGTTAGCAGCGATGACCTACTGGGCGGGAACGGTTATAGTGCGCAGCAAGTTCCCACTGGCCACGTCCCACAGCTTGATCGTGCCGTTCGCGTTTCCCGAGGCCAAAATGCGTCCATCGGGGCTGAAGGCGACGGAAAAGACGCTGCCGGGAACGAGTATGTGCAGCGTGCTCCCGTTGGCCACGTCCCAGAGCCTGATCGTCTCATCAATGCTTCCCGAGGCCAGGGTGCGCCCATCGGGGCTGAAAGCGACGGCCCCTACCGTGTCCAAGTCCCCGGTTAGGGTGCGCAGCACGCTCCCGCCGGCCACATTCCACAGCTTGATCGTCTTGTCCCAGCTTCCCGAGGCCAGTGTGCGGCTATCGGGGCTGAAGGCGACGGACGCGACGCCGCCCGTGTGCCCGGTGAGGGTGCGCAGCACCTTCCCGCTGGCCACGTCCCACAGCCTGATCGTCTTGTCATCGCTTCCCGAGGCCAGTGTGCGGCCGTCGGGGCTGAGAGCGACGGAGAATACAGAGTCCGTGTGGCCTGTGAGGGTGCGCAGCAGACGCCCGCTGGCCACGTCCCACAGCTTGATCGTCTTGTCATAGCTTCCCGAGGCGAGCGTGCGGCCGTCAGGGCTGAATGCGACGGAGAAGACAAGGGTCGCGTGACCCGTAAGAGTGCGCAGCAGATTCCCGCTGCCCGCGTTCCACAGCTTGATCGTGTAGTCGTCGCCGCCCGAGGCCAGGGTGCGCCCATCAGGGCTGAAGGCGACGGAGTCGACGCCGTGCGCGTGACCGAAAAAACTGAGCCGCAGATTTCCGCTGGCCGCGTCCCACAGCGCGATCATGCTCTTGTTCGATCCCGAGGCCAAAGTGCGGCCATCGGGACTGAAGGCGACGGATTTGACCCAGGACTGACCCCGCAGAGGGCCGAGCGAAAACAGGATGAGGGCAGCCGATGCAAGCCATATTTTCATTGAATGCGCCACAATGCTCCTCGCGGAATGCGTAATACAGTTCAAGTCGCGTCCTGCCAAATTTCAATTTGGCCAAGAAAGCCGCCGGCAAGAAGAGCATCGGGTTGCAGCCTGAATCGCTGGAATAAAGCCCCGCGAACTGCGCGCATTGGCTCAGCCCAGCAGTTTTGCCCGTTGCCCCTGCTTCTCCAGCGCTTCAACCGCCTTCTTGTCAAAGGAAACAAACGTCTCCCCACCCAGCCAGCGGCCCTCGTAGTCAATCACGCCATCGGCGAAATCCGCACCAGCTTCCAGCATCGCAATACCCGCATCAAAGGCCAAGGTATCGAATATTGCGTTGTCTGCCTCACACAAAGTCTTAACTGTTGCGGCTATGCTGGCCCGCGAGACGCCGTAACGGCTCCGTAGCACCCAGATTAGCTCGCAGAGCGCGTGTCTGCTGAAGAACACCTTTTCAGCAGAGCGCAGAGCTCGGCGCGCTATCCTGGCTTGCTCTTCGTCGTCCCCGAGCACCGCGCGCAGCAGAACATTTGTATCTGCGATGATTTTCATCGATTGAAACTATCCATAACTTCCTGGGCTGCCGCCTCAGCGATAGCCTCATTGATCTCTTCAATAGTGAGGACCGTGCCATTCGTCTTTCCCTTCAGTATTCCGAAAGCATCCTCAATCTTGCCCGTTTTTTTCCGCACCGCCCGGCCCCGGAATTCGCCACCCGGCAACAGATCGATCTCCAATTTCTCCCCCGGTTTGATCCCAACATGCTGCAAGATCTCCTTCCGGAGCGTCACCTGACCCCGCGACGTTGTGGTCACGATTGCCATAGGATTCCCCCCACTTGTTCATTGTAATGCAGTTTTGCATTATTTGCCGGGTTTACTCCTCCGGGTTTGCCCGTCTTCGACTGCAACTCGGGCGATACCGCACGGCAATTTAAGATGGCGTTAGAGAATCGAGACCATGAAAGTCTTTCTCACAGGCGCCACCGGTTTTGTCGGCCATCACGTAGCCAAAGCCTTGGCCGCCGAAGGCGCGGACCTGCGCCTTCTCACCCGCAAATCCAGCAACCTCGCCAACCTTGAAGGCATCGCCGGCGAAACGCATGTCGGCGATCTCGCCGATCCCGAATCCCTCAAGCCTGTGCTTTCCGGCTGCGACGCTGTCGTCCACGTTGCCGCCGACTACCGCCTATGGATTCCCGATCCCGCATCCATGTATCGCGCCAACGTCGACGGCACGCGCGAACTGCTGCGCATGGCCCGCGAGGCAGGCGTCAAACGCTTCGTCTACACCTCCAGCGTGGCCACGATGCGCTTCCGTACCGACGGCATCGTCATCAACGAAGACACGCCGGTTTCGCTCGCCGACATGGTGGGCCACTACAAGCGGTCCAAGTTCATGGCCGAGCAGGAAGCTGTCGCCGCAGCGCAGAACGGCCAGCAGGTCATCATTCTCAATCCCACCACGCCCATCGGCCCCAACGACGCAAAGCCCACGCCCACTGGCCGCATCTTCGTTGATTTCCTGAAAAGTAAATTTCCCGCCTACGTAGACACCGGCCTCAACCTCGTCGATGTCGCCGAAGTCGCCCGCGCTCACGTTCTCGCCCTCACCAAAGGTCAGCCCGGCCATCGCTATATCCTCGGCGGCGAAAACCTCACTCTCAAGCAGATCCTCGACAAGATGTCGGCCATCACCGGCATTCCTTCGCCCACGGTCAAAATTCCCTTTGCCGTGGCGGCGACGTACGCATTCTTCGAGGAGTGGATCACAGGCCGCATCCGAGGCAAGGAGCCGCGCGCCACACTCGAAGAAGTCCGCATGGGCCGTAAGAAAATGTACGCCTCGAGCGCCCACGCCGAGCAGGAACTTGGCTTCCGCATCGGCCCCGTCTACCCCGCCATGCGCGCCGCCATCGAATGGTTCCGCGCCCACGGCTACGCGCCGACAACAACCACCCCGGCGCGCGCATGACCCGCACCGCCATTATTGCCGCCATGCCGGGCGAGCTCAAGCCGCTCGTCAAAACTCGAGCCGGCGTCTGGCCGCACTCGACCCGCAACGGCATCGACTTCTGGGCCAGGCGCGGCGAAAAAGAAGACTGGGAAGAAGAATGGATTGCCGCCTGTGCCGGAGCCGGTCAGGATGCCGCCACGCGTGCCTTTGCCGCCATCGAGGACGGCGGCCCTATCGACCTCGTATTCTCCATCGGCTGGGCCGGATCCCTCCGCGAAGAAATCGCGCCAGGCACAGCCCACAACGTCGCCGGTGTCATTGACCTCCGCACCGGTGAGCGCTTTCGCTGCGATGCGGGCGCAGGCGAACTCTGGCTCCTTACCAGCCCACAGGTTGCCAACTCCGCCGAAAAGCACCGCCTGGCCTCTGCATACGACGCATCCCTCGTCGATATGGAAGCCGCTGCCATCGCCCGCCTCGCCGCCATGCGCGGCATCCCGTTCTATTGCATCAAGGGTGTGAGCGACGGCTTCAACGACCACCTCCCCGATTTCAACCGCTTCCTCTCGCCCAGCGGCCACTTCCATCTCCCGCGATTCGTTCTTTTTGCCCTGCTCAGGCCCTGGTATTGGCCTGCGCTTATCCAAATGGGCGAAAATAGTAAGCAGGCTTCCCAAAGCATCGCGGAGTCACTGCTCGATTTTCTCTTGTGAATGAGGTCGCATCGGAAAACGAAATGGCTACCCAGATTTCCAACCCTGAGTCCCCGCTCGCGCCAGCGATTCCTTCGGACATGCGCGCTGTAGTCTACCGCGGCGTTAATGATATGCGCGTTGAGACCGTGCCGGTTCCGCGCATCGGACCCGGCGAACTGCTCATCAAAGTGGCCACCTGCGGCATCTGCGGAACGGATCTCAAGAAGATCCACATGGGCTCGCACTCTGCGCCACGCATCTTCGGGCACGAGATGGCCGGAACCATTGTCGCCATTGGCGAGGGTGTCACTCGCTATCGAGTAGGCGACCGGGTGATGACCTTCCACCACGTTCCCTGCGGCCAGTGCTACTACTGCCGCAAGCAGACGCCGGCGCAATGCCCGCTCTACAAGAAAACCGGTGTCACGGCCGGTTTTGAGCCCTCCGGCGGCGGGTTTGCCGAGTACATTCGCGTAATGGATTGGATCGCCGAGAATCGCGGCGTGGTCCGGATTCCCAGCGATGTACCCTTCGAGCAGGCGGCCTTTATCGAGCCGGTGAATACCGTTCTCAAGGGCGTAAAATTGCTCTCGCTCGCTCCTGACGACACGGTTCTTGTCATCGGCCAGGGGCCCATCGGGCTGATGCATGCCGCGCTCGCTCGCCGCACCGGCGCCCGCGTTCTCACCTCCGACTTGTTCTCTGAGCGCCACGCAATCGCCGCCCGTTTCGGCCTCACCAACCCCATCCACGCCGGCACGGAAGATGTGGTCAAGCGTGTTTTTACCGAGACTGACGGCCGAGGGGCGGACGCCGTGATTCTGGCCGTCGGCGGCAACGCGCTTATCCGCACAGCGATGGATGCGGTACGTCCTGGTGGCAAGGTCATGCTCTTCGCCCAAACCCAGCATGGAGAAGCTATTTTCGATCCCGCCGCCGTCTGTGTAGACGAAAAGACCCTGCTCGGCTCATACTCTTCTTCGTTCCCAATCTTGGATGAAGTAACAGGACTGGTCTTTGACGGGTACCGCAACGGCTTTGACCTGACGCAGTTGATTTCGCACCGCTTCCCGCTGGAAGAGGCTGTTGCGGCCATCGAAATCGCTTCCAACCCCCAGCCCGGCTCCATGAAGATTATGATGGAGCCTGTGCCCGGAGCAGGAGCGAGGTAGGAGAACTGATGGCGAACACCGTCAAAGACGCGATCCTCCGGGGCCGCAAGACCGTCGAAAATGTTGTCGAAGAAGGCCGCAAAAAAGTCGAGAACGTCGTCGAAGGCGGCCTCGATACAGTCGAAACGGTCGTTGAAGTTGGCTTGAATACCGTCGAGACGGTGGTCGTCAAGGGCCGCAAGAAGGTCGAAACTGCCGTTCACCACGGCCGCAAAACCGTCGAAAGTGTGCTTTTTCACGGGCGCGGCACCATGCAGGCCGCAATCCTCCACGGCCGCGAAGATATTCGTATCGAAGAGGTCCCGGTTCCCAAAGCCGAAGTTGGCGAATTGATCGTCCGCATCGGCGCAGCCCTCACCTGTGGAACGGACCTGAAGGTCTTCCGCCGCGGTTATCACGCGCGCATGATTGTGCCTCCCGCCCTGTTCGGCCACGAGTTGGCGGGAACGGTAGTGGAATCCGGCGAAGGCGTGGAAGATTTTGCGCCCGGCGACCGCGTCGTGGCGCTCAACTCTGCGCCTTGCGGTAAGTGCTACTTCTGTTCTCGCGGCCAGGAAAACCTCTGCGACGACCTGCTCTTCAACAACGGCGCCTATGCCGAGTTCATCCGCATTCCCGCCCGCATCGTGGCCAAGAACACCCTCAAGGTGCCGGAAGACGTGCCACTCGAACACGCGGCGCTCACCGAGCCGCTGGCCTGCGCGGTGCATGGCCTTGAAGATTCGCATCCACGCAAAGGCGATACCGTCGCTGTCATCGGCGGCGGGCCACTGGGGCTGATGATTTTGCACGTAGCCGCCCTGGCCGGCTACGAAACCATCGCCATCGTGAAGCACGAAGGCCAGGTCGAAGCGGCGCGGCAGCTCGGCGCAACGCATGTGGTGCATGGCTCGTCGACCCGCAGAGCCATCCGCGACACCCGCGCCCTCACGCCCAACGACCGCGGCGTCGACATCGCCATTGAAGCCGTAGGCCAGCCCGAAGCGTGGCAGGAAGCAATGGAGATAGTGCGTAAGGGCGGCACGGTGAACTTCTTCGGCGGCTGCGCGGCCAACACGCACGTCAACCTCGACACCAACCGCATCCATTACAGCGACATCACCATGCGCGCCACCTTCCATCACACCCCGGACATCTGCCGAAAAGCCCTGGCTCTGATCGCAGGCGGAAAGTTCCAGGCTGGCGCCTTTATCACCGGACGCGCTCATCTTTACGAGCTAAACCGCGTCTTTGAGAAGCTGATGAATCGCTCCAGCGAAAGCGAAATCAAGACAGCCATTGTCCCGTGATCGGCGGGCGATCCCGCAAATCCGCCAATTCGCGGCCATGCCAGCTAATCAACTCGCGAACTCGCCAACTGCTCAACTCGCGAACTCGCCAATTGGTCGACTCGCGAACTCGCCAACTCGTTCGCCGCGGCGGATCGCCGAGCGACGCCAACTCGCCGCCTTTGATTCAAACCGCTTTTCACTCGACTCGCTAAAATACTCATGAGGCCGAGAGACTCTTGAACGCCGCCGCCCATAACGACGACCTTCTCGCCCGCGGATGGGCCGCGCTGCCTGCAGCCTATCGCATTCCCGATGTCGCGCCCACTCTCAGCGAGGCTCTCGCCTGGTGCCGGCGACTGGCCGAGTCGCACTACGAAAACTTCCACGTTGCCACATGGTTTTTGCCCAAGGCTCTGCGCCCGCACTTCCACGCCATCTACGCCTACTGCCGCGTCTCCGACGATCTGGGCGACGAGGTTGGCGACCGCGCCGCCGCTTTAGCTCTTCTCGATCTCTGGGGCCATGAGCTGGATGCCTGCTACGAGGGCAATGCGCGCCATCCGGTTTTTGTAGCGCTGGCCGAAACCATCCGGACCTGTTCGATTCCCAAGGAGCCTTTCGCCCATCTGCTCATCGCCTTCCGCCAGGACCAGACGACGACGCGCTACGAATTGCTGCCGGAGGTGCTTCGCTACTGCCGCTACTCGGCAAATCCTGTCGGCCGGCTGGTGCTCTATGCCTGCGGGGAGGCGAGCGAAGAGAACTTCCGCCTATCGGATGCAACCTGCACGGCGCTGCAGTTGGCGAATTTCTGGCAGGACGTGCGGGTGGACTTCGCCAAGGGCCGCGTCTACCTGCCGCAGGACCACATGTGGCGCTTCGGAGTGAGCGACGAGACCATCGCTCGGGGCGTGGCAACACCCGAGTTTCGCGCCCTCCTGCGCCATGAAGTCGATTTTGCGCGCTCGCTCTTCAATCAAGGTCTCCCGCTCATCGGCCGCGTGAACCGCGATCTGGCTCTCGATCTCGATCTCTTCAGCCGTGGCGGGCTGGAGATTCTGCGCGCCATCGAGCGCCGCAACTACGACGTGCTGAGCGCGCGCCCGGCCATCTCCAAACGCACCAAGCTTGCGCTTGCGCTGCGTGCCCTTGGCGGCAAAGCGCTCCCATTTCTCCGCCTCGGCTCACAATCTGCAGGAAAGGCCGCTTGACGCAGACAGTTCCATCGCACGAACTCGACCTCGCCCGCGCCTACGCGGCCTGCCGGTCGATTGCCAAGCGCGAAGCCAAAAACTTCTATTACGCTTTCGTCGCGCTTCCGCTCGAACGCCGCAACGCCATCTGCGCCATCTATGCCTTCATGCGGCGGGCCGACGACCTCGCCGACGACGAATCCCTGCCGCCCGAGGAGCGCCGTCGCTTGCTCGATGTCTGGCTGGCCGCGTGGCGTCAAGCCGCAGCTGGCGAAGTCACCGGCGATCCGGTCTTCCTGGCCGTGCGCGATGCAACCCAGCGCTTCAAGATTCCGCTCGAGCTATTGGACGAGCTCGTGGCCGGCGTTACCATGGATCTCGATCACGCGAACCCAAATCACGTTCCAGGCAGCGCGCCCGGCACCTACGCGACCTTTGTCGATCTTTACCATTACTGCTATCTGGTGGCCTCGGTGGTGGGCCTGGTCTGCATCCGCATCTTCGGCTACCGCGACCCGCGCGCGGAAAAGCTGGCCGAGGAAACCGGCATCGCCTTCCAGCTCACCAACATCCTGCGCGATGTGGCCGAGGACGCGGCGCGCAATCGCGTCTATCTACCTCTCGATGAGCTCGCCGTGCATTCGGTTTCCCTCGAATCCCTGCTTCATCGTGCTCCGGCTGCGCCGCCCACAGCCAACGAACGAGCGTTACTTCAGGAAATCGCAAAGCGCGCAGAAGATTATTACCGCTCGGCGCGCGAACTGCTGCCGCTCATCGACCCTGAAAGCCGTCCCGCGCTCTGGGTGCTGGTTTCCATCTATCACGGTTTGCTCAAGCGCATCGAGAGGGCGGACTTCGATGTCTTCACTCGCCGCGCGAGCGTGCCATCATTCCAAAAACTTGCCATCCTTGCGGTTGGCCTTGCCCGCACGGCCTGCGCACGAATCTTCTCTTAGGTCTCATCGATGTATCGTTGGGAAATAATTCTCGCATCTTAAAAAAACTTGTCATCCTGAGCGAATTTTGGCGCATTCGCGCGCCAAAATAAGTCGAAGGACCTGCGGTTGTTTTTGCATTTGCCTTTCTCGCGCGGGTACCGTCTCAGTCTGAAATCGTTTTGAAAGGGCACGACTTTACAGGCCGCTGAAAAACTCCTGCGGCGTATGGTTTTGTATCAGGGCGCGAGTTTACTCGCGCCGTAAATGCAATGAAATGATTGAGGGCTTTAGAACTTATCCGTAAATAGTGATGAGTTTGGTTCGGGAAGTTGAATCTCTCGTTTGCAGCGACTGGAAGACGGCGATGATGGACTCAATATGGCCCAAATCAAGTCGTGGACAGTTTCGGATAATTTGTGGAGCAAGGTTGAGCCGCTGATTCCGGTACGCAGGCGGGAGGCAGGTCGAAAGTACCAGCGCAAAGCTGGAGCTGGACGCAAGCCAATGTCTTCTCGGCAGGTATTTTCGGCGATTGTTTACGTTCTGCGGACCGGCGTTCAATGGAAAGCATTGCCGCGCGAGTTCGGTTCGGCCAGCGCGGTGCATCAGTACTTTCAGAACTGGTATAGGGCTGGTTTTTTCCAGAAACTGTGGCAGGCTGGCCTGGCCGAGTATGACGGAATGCAGGGCATCGCCTGGCAGTGGCAGGCAGCCGACGGAGCCATGGGCAAAGCGCCGCTTGCAACCGAATGCGTTGGTCGGAACCCGACCGACCGGGGAAAAAAAAGGGCGCAAACGCAGTCTGTTGGTCGACGGCCGTGGAGCCCCGCTGTCGATCGCCGTCAGCGGCGCCAACCTCCACGACTCCAAGCTGCTGGATCCGACGCTGGCCAGGGTCGTCGTCGAACGTCCTGAAGTTACTGGCTGGAAAGACCAACAGTATCTTTGCCTGGACGCTGGCTACGTGGGCTATCCGGTGAGCAAGATCGCCCGCAAGCATCGCTACTACCCACGCGTCAAATCACGCGCTGAAGAGCGGCTCATCAAGTATCGCTATCCGGACTCCAAACCGCGCCGCTGGGTGGTCGAACGCACCCACTCCTGGCTCAACCGCTTCCGCAAACTGCTGGTCAGCTTCGAAAAAACCGAGGCCAGCTACACGGCTCTGCTGCAACTCGCCGCTGCTCTTATCTGTTGGAGGCAAACTATGGTTATTTACGGATAAGTTCTTAGCCCCCTGAGGGACGCTTTTCATCGAACTGAGACACTATGCCCATGGCGCAGTACTGTCGAAGCACATCTCCTGATGCGATAAGCTGGTGCGGAGGAGTTTTCAATGCAACTTCGAGCCCTGGGCCGTCTGGTTTTTGCTTCAGTCCTGCTGGCCCTCGGGCTGGCCGCAACTCCACAAACGGCGCTAGGGCAGGGAACCGGCTTCAACCCCGCGCTCCCGCTCACGCACGTCGACAACGGCCCCAACTCCGCCTGGGCTCAAAGCCAGCATTATCTCGTGCTGGTTTCGCTCGATGGTTTCCGCTGGGACTACGCCGTGCGCGACAACGCCACGCATCTATTGGCGATGGGCAAACAGGGCGTATGGGCGCCTCAAGGCATGTTTCCCAGCTATCCCTCGCTCACCTTTCCCAATCATTTCACCATCGTCACCGGCCTTTATCCCGAACACCACGGCTTGGTAGACAATGAATTCATCGATCCCGCGCGCGGGGCGCATTACACCTACAATGCCCCCGAGGACGTTTCCGATGGCTCCTGGTACAGCGGAGTTCCTTTGTGGAGCCTTGCCGAGAGTCACGGCATGCGTACGGCGTGCCTCCTCTGGGTAGGCTGCGAGGCCAAAATCGCTGGCTTCCGGCCCTCGTACTACGCGACCTTCGATTCCAAAACTCAGTCGACGCCCAGGGCCGAGCAGGCGCGCATTGACAATGTCGCCGCCCTGCTCCGGCTGCCCGCCGCCGATCGCCCCCATTTCATCGCCGTCTACTACTCCGAACCCGATCACCAGGCCCACGAGTTCGGTCCCGATGCGCGCGAAACCAGAGAAGCCGTGCTCCGCATGGACGCTCTCGTGGGCAAGCTGAGAGACGCGGTCCAGGCCACAGGCCTGCCCGTCGATCTGGTGGTGGTGAGCGATCATGGCATGGTGAAATCGGTGGGCAATTGGATCAACCTCGACCGATTCGCCGATCTTGCGGGATTCGATTCCGTCGGCGATCTCCTCTACGGGAAGACCGAGGAGGACCGGGCGCGCGTCTATAACCAGCTCAAGAAGGCGTCCTCGCAATTCATGGTTTACCGCCGCAAAGATGTTCCTGCCGGCCTGCACTTCAACCAGAATCCGCGCGAAGGCGACCCCGTCGTGGTGGCCACTGGACCCTACGCGATTCGCGCCCACGCTCCGCTGGCAGGGCAATCCGATCCCCTGCCGAAGATTGGCATGCACGGCTTTGACCCTCGCATCGTGCCCGAAATGAAGGCCACTTTCTTTGCCGCGGGTCCGGATCTCGTCAAGGGAAAAACTGTCGCTCCGTTTGATAACGTAAATCTGTATCCATGGATGGCGCATCTGCTCGGCCTCGATCCACCCAGGAATGACGGCAGCCTGAATATCCTGTCGGGAACGCTGCGCGACGCCGGCGCCGAGCCGGAAAAATCGCCCCAAAACTAGAGAAGGAACAAACGAAATGAGCGTAATTCTCGGAATCGATGGCGGTGGCACCAATACGCGAGCCGCCCTTGTTGCCGGCGGGAAGATTATTGCCAGCGGACAAAACGGCTCCATCAAGCGGCTGCGCGTAGGAGCTGAGGCCGCGGAAGCCAACCTGCGCGCGCTTCTGAAAGATGTGTTTGCGCAAGCCGGCGTGAAGGGCGTGAAGGCAGCTTCATGCGGCGTGGCCAGCGCCACCATGCCCGGCATCACCGAGTGGATCACTGCTGTCTTCCACGATTTTGGTGTTGAGCGCTCCGAGATTGTCGGCGACGAAGTCATCGCGCTCGACGCGGCCTTCAAGGGTGGGCCGGGAATCCTGCAGATCGCCGGTACCGGCTCGAATACCGTCGGCCGCGCGCCCGACGGCAGCCGCGAATCGGTCGGCGGCTGGAGCTCGCGCCTGGGCGACGAGGGCTCGGGCTACTGGATTGGCGTGCACTCCATTCGCCGCGCGCTCCACGCCTACGATCGCGAAGAGCCCACTCAGGTTCTGAAGAAGGTGTGCGAGATTTGGGGTACGCCCACCATGGACGATTTCATCAATTTCGGCGACAGCACGCCGGGCCCGGATTTTGCCGCGCTCGCGCCTGCCATCGACGAACTCGCCAACGCCGGCGACCCCGTTGCTGTAGGGGTTTTGCGCCAGGCCGCTGCCGACCTGGTCGAGTTTGTGCTGCTGGTGCGCTCCAAGCTGCGCCGCAAGCATGCCATCGCCGGCGAAGTCCCTGTAGCCTGGACCGGCAGCGTCATCGAGAAGATGGCCATCGTGCAGCAGGCGTTCTTTGCCGGGCTTCACGCCGCCGCACCCGAAATGCCGGTCGCCAAACAAGCCGTGGTCTCTATCGACGGCGCCGTCTGGCGCGCCAATCGCTTGGCCCAATCCTCAAGCTGACTCTGACCACTGACCACTGTTAACTGACCACTGTTTCATCGGTACTTGCGCAACACACCCAGCACCCGTCCCTGAATCGCCACCTGCGCCGCCGGAACGATAATCGGGTCCATCTCCAGGTTTGCCGGCTGCAACCGCACCACGGCGCCTTCTGGATAAAAGCGCTTGAGCGTTGTTTCCGAACCGTGCACCAGCGCCACCACAATCTCGCCATTGCGGGCCGTTCGCGCGCGCTCCACCAGCACGTAGTCGCCATCGATGATGTGTTCGTCGCGCATGGAGTCACCACGCACCTCCAGAGCAAACACATCGCGGTTGCCCACCACATCGGCCAGCGAGATGGTCTCCGGCGTCTCCATCGCCTCTACCGGAATCCCCGCCGCAATGCGGCCCGCAAGCGGCAGTTTCAGGCTGGAGCGAGTGCGCGTTCCCGGCGGCAGCAGGTCGATGGAGCGGCTATGGTTGTGCACCCGGTCCAGCATTCCCTTCTTTTCGAGGTTGGTGATGTGCTTGTGCACGGTCGCCAGGCTCTTCAGCCCCATGCCGCGCGCAATCTCCTCAAAGGAAGGCGAATAGCCGTTGCGGCTCACAAACGTTTCGAGAAAGTCGATGATCTCTTTTTGTCTTCGTGTGACAGCCATGGGCGCATTATAGCGAATAAAAAGCGAAATGCAACAAATGTTTTTTTCCGCAGCCGTTACTCTTCGAGTACACCCGGGAATCGCGTCTTCCTGGCGGCACTCGACACTTTGCGCGCAAATGTCGCCGTCACCGCAAAGGTGCAAGGCCCTACAATCGAACCATGATCTTCGAATCCTTTCCTGTCGGTCCGCTTGCCTGCAATTGCACGATATTGGGCGATGAAGAAGCCCACGAAGCCATTGTTATCGATCCCGGCGACGACGTGAGCCACATTCACCGGCGGCTGACCGAGCTCGGCCTTAAGCTCAAGCAGATCCTGGTGACCCACGCCCACATCGACCACGTCGGCGGCGCGTTCAAGCTCAAACGGCTCACCGGTGCGCCCATCTTTCTCAACGAAAACGACCTTCCGCTGCTGGAGTCGATGGCCGCGCAAGCCGCTTGGCTGGGCATGAGCCCGCCTGAAACCGGGCTGCCCGATAAGGGCCTGACGGACGGTCTGGTTGTCGGCCTCGAACGCTATCCCGCGCAGGTGCTCCACACCCCCGGCCACACCCAGGGCTCGGTGTGCCTGCACTTCGCCCCGCTAAAACTGCTCGTTGCGGGCGATACCCTCTTTGCCGGGAGCATCGGCCGCACCGACCTGCCCGGCGGCAATTTCCCCCAGATCATCGATTCTCTTCGCTCCCGGCTTCTCACGCTCCCTGACGAAACCGAAGTTCTCCCCGGCCACGGCCCCGTAACAACCATCGGCGAAGAGCGTAACAGCAACCCATTTCTTCAACAGCGATAAAGACCATGCGATTCAGAGCGAACTCGCCAACTTGCCAAGTCGCGAAGCGACGCCATCCTGCGAAAAACCTATCGGCTCATTTCGCACCCTCGGGTCTGCAGCGCCGTTCTCTAGGCAGTGTGGCCAACCCGCTAACTCCGCTTTGTCCAGCGAAATAGCTGGATTAGTTCAACAGATAGTTTCACTGGTCGTCCTCAGATTTTACCGTCCTGATTCGTTTCAAAGTAGTCAATCAGGGTGTCGACTCCGGCACTAAACTCCTGCTCCGGCCCCAGCAAACTCACCACCAGCCAGCCCGACTCCGGCATTTCGAAAAAGTACCCCGGATGCACCCATACCCCGCGCTCCAGGAGCTCGAGAACCGTCTGCTCGTCCGGCTCGAGCGCCGGAATGCGGAGTACAGCGTACCACCCGCCCTCGACGGCCAGCCGCTCGACGGCAGGCAAGGCGGAAAGCCGGCGGTCGAGCAGAGTAAGGTTTGCAGCCACCCGCCCGCGAATCTGCTCTTGGATTGCCTCGCGCCCCGCAAGCCACTCCGGCAGCGCCCACTGCGCAGGCGCATTCATCGAGAGAAACGTATCGGCAATCACTTCCAGCCGCTCCAAAGCCCGCTGCCCATCCTCGCCGGTGACCACGATCCAGGCCGCCTTCATCTGCGGCAAACCGGCAATCTTGCTCATCCCGCTCACCACAAAAACGGGAACCCCCGCCAGCCCCGCGGCAAAGCTCCCAGCCACCTCGTTCCCTGCCTTCCCGTAATCCAGGAACACCTCGTCCACGATGAGCGCAAGATCGAACTCGCGGCACAACCGGGCCAGCTCGGCAGCCTCCCATGGCTTGGTAAAGTGCCCCGTCGGATTGTTGGGGTGCACCACCACGATCGCCCGCGTCTGCGGCGTGATTGCCCGCCGAATCGACTCTGCGTCGATCTGCCACCCGTGGTCGTAAACCAGTGGCGCGGCCTTCAGCCTCACATCGTCGAGAACAGCCAGGAAGTCGAAGAGCGGGTAACCAGGCTCGAGAACCAGAATCTCGCTTCCGGGGTCGCAGATCAGCCTGAACAAAAAGCTGTAGGCCTCGCTGGTACTCGTGGTGAGCACAATCTGGCCGGGATCGAGAGCCGCGCCGTGGCTGGCATAGTATTCGCACACCGCCTCGCGCGCAGCCAGAAGCCCCGCGGGCTGCGGATCGTAATCGAGCGCGCGGCGATCGCCCAGCGCATCCAGCAGGGAAGCGGGATAAACAAAGCCGCAGCGCGTAGGATTCGACGCCGTGAGGTCGGCAATCGGCAAACCCGCCTGCCTGCGCAGCCGGTGCGCGCGCGCCAGCTCGCTCTCCTCGGTGTTCCATCCGGTTCTTACTGAAAAACGCATAGGTTCAGGATCTGTTCACACTGAGGTCGGCGCGGCAATTCACTTTCTCTCAACCATGCTGCAACTGCCCACAGTGCACAATGAGAGGAGTGCCCCATTCAACGATACACGGGCGCAATGGAGGCAGATTGGCTCTGCGCGCGGTTGTCTTCGACTACGGAAATGTTCTGTCGCTCCCGCCGGACCCGGCGGCTCACGCCGAGCTCACGCGGATCACCGGCCTGCCCGCAGACCGGCTGGACAGCTTGTATTGGGCCGATCGTCCCCTTTATGACGAGGGCAAAATCACCGGACTCGAATTCTGGCGGAAATTGGCGCGCGCAGCCGGACTCAACCTTAAGCGGCCAGAACTCGAAGAGCTGAACCAGTGGGACGTACGAATGTGGATGACGGAAAACCCGGCCATGCTCGCCTGGCAGCTCGCGCTCAAGCAGGACCGCCTGCTCACGGCCATCGTCTCCAACATGGGCGACGCCGTGCACGAGGGCATGCAGCGCGAATTCGACTGGCTCTCGCGCTTTGACATTCTGGTTTGGAGCTACCAGGTCCGCATAGTCAAACCCGACCCCGCCATCTACTGCTACGTCCTTGAAAAGCTCGGTACGCAGCCCGAGGAAACGCTCTTTATCGACGATCGGCCAGTCAACGTGGAGGCGGCAAACAAGATCGGCATGAAAGGCCTGGTCTTCACCACCGTCGAAAACCTCCGCGCCAACCTGATCGCGGCAGGTCTGGACAAGGAACTCCCGCTTCCCGCGAGCGCCTGATTGCTCCCCTGTTTCCGCGTGTTCTCGTTCCCCGCTCCTACGACGCCATTCCCAACCCCACCAGGTTTGCAGCCGCAATGATCACCACAATCCCCGCCCATAGCAGGCGGATGGGCCGGCTGCGCACGCCGATCCACTCGCCCAACGCCAGCCCCACCAGCCCGCCGCACAGCACATAGATACTCATGTGCAGCATCCAGTTCACGTAGAACAGCCGCTCGGGAATGTTCGCCGCGCCCCACGCGTAGAAAAAAAACTGCAGGTACCACATGATTCCGCCGGCGGCAGCCAGGAACGCGTTCCTGATCAGCACCGGCCGCGGCTGGCTCAAATCGGCGCGCAGCGAGAGCCTCTTAAGCGCTGCCAGCCGGATGAAACAGTAACTCAGGTTGACGATCGCTCCTCCGCCCATGATGCAAACGTAGCTTGGCAGCGCCGCGTAGAGCGGATTCACGCCGGCATGGAGAGCCGCAGCCGCCATGGGGCGGGCCGCATCGATGGCGAACGACATGCCCGACGAGAAGATGCCGCACATCGCCGCAAGAGTGAGACCAAGCTTTACATTGAACTCTTTCACCTCGCTGCCGAGCTCGACTTCCTTCTGGTGGCCGGCATAGGAAACAATGGCAACGCCGATAAGCGCCACCAGAACCCCCGCCATGGTCAGCAGTCCGCTCCTGGTGGTGAACAGCATCGCCGCCTGCCCGTGCAACAGAGGCGGCACAAGCGTGCCCACGACCAGCGTGACGCCAATGGCCACGCCGATTCCCAGCGACATGCCCAGGTGCCGCATGGTCAGCCCGTAACTGACGTTGCCCACGCCCCACATGGCGCCGAAGAGAGCAACCTTCAAGATCGGACCGGCGCCCATCGAAGCGTAGAAGCCGCCAAAATCCGGCAGCAGCAGCAGGCTCACGCCAATGGGCAGCAGAATCCAGGAGAACAAGCCCGCCAGCGCCCACGTCGTCTCCCACGACCATTTCCTCACCTTCTCAATGGGCGCGTAGAACGACGCGGCGCACGCCGCGCCCACAATGTGCCATCCGATTCCAGCGAATATGGGATTAATCCCGAATATGGATTGCATTCCTTCGCCATCTCTTCTGCTGACCGCTTGTTCTTCCACAAATTTCGGCTGCGCCAAGTCCGGGCGGATGGACGCGCTTCTAGATATTGCACCATGCCGGGGTGCCCCATCCAAGGCGTGTCTTTGCTCTTGCGCCTTGGGTGGGACACCTCCAACCTCCATCGCAATACACAAATTCATGCGGTCAGTAACCTAAAGCTCAACCTCAAAGGTGTAACTGCCCGGCGCCAGCGCAAAACCGCTCTGCCCGCCGTGCACCGTTGCGCTGGCCAATTTGCTCTCAGCCAGTGGCGCGCCCTCGAGCCTGTACTTTCGAGCCTCGCCCGCGCTCAACCGCAGCCAACCCGTCGTATTGGCGGGAATCGTCACATGCCACTCCGCGTTCCCATTCTCGACCTTCCAATCGGAATGAATCGTCCCGTAAGCCGATTCGTAATCGAACGCGATGCTGCCCAGCCGTGCATCGAAGACCGGATGGAGCACCACGGTGTGGAAGCCTGCATCGAGCGGCGTGGCATCGATGCCGGCCGCGCAGCGATAGATCCAGTCGCCCACCGCGCCATATGCGTAGTGGTTCAGGGAGTTCATGCCGGGGTCGCCAAGCATCTGGTCGCTGTTCCACCGCTCCCACATTGTCGTCGCCCCGTGCGTAACCATGTAGCCCCACGACGGGTAGTTCGTGTTCAGCAGCAGCGTATAGGCCAGCTTCGCATAGCCCGCCTTGGTCAGCTCCTCCAGCAGATACGGTGTCCCCAGAAAGCCCGTGCCCAGCAGATCGTGATTGGCCGCGATCTTTTCGGCCAGCCGCCTGGCGGCCGCGGCGCGCAGGTCGTCGGGGACCAGATTCATGTGCAGCGCCAGCACGTAGCCGGTCTGTGTATCGCCGCCCTTGCTCTTTGCGTTGGGGTTGTCGATAACCCCAAACTGCGGCGCGCTGTTATCCGCGTCGGCCACAAATCCGTCTCCGTGCACGAACTGCTTTTCGAAGGCCGCGCGAATCTTCTCGAATAGCCGCGCGTATTTCTCCTCATCCTGGGCGCGGCCGGTGGCATGCGCCATCTCCCGCATCAGCGTCACGTCATACGCCCAGTAGGCCGTCGCAATCAGTCTTTGATCGGTCTTGCCCTCGGGCGAAAGCCAGTCGCCGAAGGGAATCCCCGCATCGTTCTTCCACAATCCATCGGGATTGTTGGCCTCGATGGCGTCGAGATACTTCGTCATTGCCGCCCAATTTTCTTCAACGATGGTCGTGTCGCCGGTTTGCAGCCACGATGTCCATGGAATAATCACCCCCGCATCGCTCCATCCCGGTGCGTGGTCCGCGTCCTCGGTCTGCACGCCGGGCGAAAAAATGCCGTAGTACGGTGTCCCGGCCTGCGTCCCGCGCATGTCGGCGGCGAACTTGCGCGAGAAGGCGGCCAGGTCCATGTTGTAGCTGGCCGTGCGCCAGAACACCTGCGCGTCTCCCATCCAGCCCAGCCGCTCATCGCGCTGCGGGCAATCCGTAGGCACGCCCACAAAGTTCGACCGCTGTCCCCAAAGAATATTGCTCCATAACTGATTGATCATCGCGCTGCCCGTGGTGAGCTTGGCGGTGAACGGCGCGTCGGTATGAAAGACCAGCCCCACGACATCATCTTTGGCTGGCACGATAGCATCTCTGGCTGGCGCGGTGGGCAAACCGGACAGTTCGACATATCGGAAACCGTGAAACGTGAACTGCGTCTCAAACCTCTGTGTGTGGCGGCCCGACTCGAGGCCGAGAATCACGAACGAATCTGTGGCCTTCGCCGTGCGCAAATTGTCAGTGTAGATTGTGCCGTCCGGGTTAAGAACCTCGGAAAAATGGACCCGGAATATCCTCCCTCTACCTAGTACTCGTAGTGTCACTCGTGCCGTGCCGGAGAAGTTCTGCCCAAAGTCGTAGACATAAACACCCGGTTTCGGCTCCGCGAGCGACACGGCCTTTAATTCGCGTTCCACGCGAATCGGCGGAAAGTCCTGTGCCACGATCTTGGCTGGAGCGGGATGAATGATCGTCGCCCGCTCATGAATCCAATTGTCGTCAAATTCCGGCCTCGACTCGCCCACCCAGCAGTCGCCCGGGTTGGCCGTCTCGCCATCGTAAAGCTCTGAGTGGAGAATGCACGATATTGCAGCCTGCCAGCTTGCGTCCGTCGTCACCCACTCCACGCTTCCATCTGTGTGCTCAATGCGCAGCTGCGCGCGCAGCGCCGGCGGCGTGTCGCCGTAATTGTTCGGCTGCTGCGTCCATTCGAGCGGCGTCTCGTACCACCCTGGCGCAAGAAGCGCGCTCATCGCATTTTTCCCCTGTACGATCTGGTCGGTCACGTCGTAGGTCTGGTAAACCACTCGCTCACGATAGTCAGTCCACCCCGGCGCCAGCACCTGGTCGCCCACGCGCGTCCCGTTCAGGAACATCAAATATGCGCCCAGTGCCGTCGCATACAGCCGTGCCGACTTAACCGGCTTGTCCACCGTGAACGAATGCCGTAGCGCCTTCACCGAGTCGGGCTTCCACGGATGCCCAAGCGGCTCGTTGGTGGGGCCCTCCGCAAACTGCACCGCGGCCTTCCATCCCGAGTCGTCGAATCCCTTTTGCTGCCATCCCGGCGCGGCGTCGTAAGCCGTCTTCCATTCGGTGCCGCTCACAAACGTTTCCATGCTTCCATCGCTCAAGGTAACCACCAGCGTGGCCATCATGGGCGGCGGATCGGCCGTGGCCATGCCGTTGGGATTCACGCCGTAATGCACGGCCTCAATCGCAATTGAATTCGCCCCTTCACTCAGCTTTCCCGTCACCTCCGCGCGCGCAAACGTCTTCCACGGCATCTGGTTCCACGCCGGCAGCGGGCCGGCCGTCATCGCCTGCGCGCCATTGATCCATGCCGACACCGTGTCTTGCCCGGTGGCATAGAGCATGGCGCTCTCGATCGGCTTGGCCAGCGTCACAGTGGTCCGGTAAGCAAAGTGCTGCTCGCCATTCTTTTCGGTCTGGGGCAATTTTGCGTCGGGGCTTGTAATCCATTTGGCGGGCGCATGCCGCACCGCTGCCTCTTCCGGCGTCTCGTAGCCGATCCACTGCGCATGCCAGGCGTTTTGATCCATCAGGCCCGTTTCCCACCAGCTTGCCTCACTTGCCTGATAGGCCTTGCCGCCCGCGCCCCACAGCTTCACGCGCCAGTAGTAGCGCGTAGAAGCCCTCAGCGCCGGTCCGCCATACAGGACCTGAATCGATCGATCCGACTCCACGCGCCCGCTCGTCCAAACGTCGGCCCGATCTGCCTCGAGCAGTTCCGCCCGCGAGGCCACCTGCACCTCATAGGCCGTCTGCTTCGCGCCCTGCGCCGCATCCCGTAGCTGCCACGCGAATCGCGGCGCAGGATCGTCGATACCCAGCGGCGTCCTCAGGTTATCGACCTCGAGTTCTTGAGGGCCCACAGCCGCCGCAACCTCCTGCGCCGCCAACGGCGTCACAGCCGCTCCCAGAACCAAGCCCATCGCAATCCATCGCACTGATCCGTTTTTCATCGTCTTCAAGCGTTCCTGAATATGAACCTGACCATTGTGCGGCCTCGACGGCAGGTTTTTCAAACACCGGCCCGGCAAACCGGCGCGAACTACCACCGCCCACTCATCGCAATGAGCTAGAAGCGAGGAGCTAGCAGCTAGGAGCTAGCAGCTAGAAGCTGTCTTCTTGTTCCCTTGTTCCCTCGTTTCCTCGCTCCCTGTCTTCTACACTCTCTCCATGGCCCTCCGCCTTTACGCCGCCACCACAAGCGCAGGCAAGCTGCGCGACTTCCGCACTGCCGCACAGGCCTTTTCCATCACGATCGATCCGCTCCCGGGAATCGCCGAAATTCCCGCGCCAGAAGAGGACGGCGATACATTCCTCGCCAATGCCGCCACCAAGGCCGTCTACTATTCGCGTTTTGCGCCCGGTGAGCTGGTCATCGCCGACGATTCGGGCCTCGAAGTGGATTCGCTCGGCGGCGCTCCCGGCGTGCGCTCTGCGCGCTATGCTGCCGATGCCGGCCTCATCGACTCGCCCGATGCCAACGACAACACAGACGTGTGGAACAACATGCTCTTGCTGCAGAAGCTGGCCGCGATCCCGGCCGCGCTGCGCACCGCCAGCTACCAGTGCTCCCTGGTTGCCGCACGCGATGGCCAGGTGGTTCAGGTGGCCGATGGCTCGGTCGAGGGCCTCATTCTCGACGCGCCTCGCGGCACCGGGGGATTCGGCTACGACCCTCTGTTTTATCTCCCCCGACTGCGCAAGACGATGGCCGAAATCGATCTCCAAACCAAGCTCTCGCTCAGCCACCGCGGGCGCGCAATTAGGGCGCTGCTGCCGCTGATTCTGGCCTGAAGGTCGCCGTGCCTTCGAGGCGGATCGAACCCGCCACTGGCCGGACATATAATTGAGGTGATCGGCAGCCCATCGGCACGCCCTTCGCGATGTAGATCCCCATCTTCAGTGTCTTGCACATTCTGCCAAAGAGAGAACCTATGCCATCCAGCACACTGACCGTGACCGACAATCGGACCGATCGCACCTACACCATCCCCATCGAAGATGGGACCGTTCGGGCCATGGACTTTCGCCGCATCAAGACCAGCGATGACGACTTCGGCCTGATGCTGCACGATCCGGCTTTCTTGAACACGGCTTCCTGCCGCAGCAACATCACCTTCATCGATGGCGATCGCGGGATTCTCGAGTATCGTGGCTATCCCATTGAGCAGTTGGCTGAGCAATGCACGTTTCTTGAAGTGGCCTACCTCATCCTGTTTGGTGAGCTGCCTATGGCCGATGAGCTCAAAAAATGGGTTTATGAAATCACCCACCACACCATGCTGCACGAGACCACCAAGAAGTTTATGGAAGGCTTCCGGTACGACGCCCACCCCATGTCGATGCTCATCAGCACCGTTGCGGCGCTGTCTTCGGTCTATCCCAAAGCCCATCTGGTTCACGACCCGGCCAAGCGGCTGCTGCAAATCAAGCGGCTCATTGCCAAGATGCCCTCCATTGCCGCCATGTCCTACCGCCATAGCCTGGGCTTCCCCTACGTGTATCCCGATAACGACCTGAGCTACACCGAAAACTTCATGAACATGCTGTGGAGGATGGTCGAGCCCAAGTACGCGGCCAATCCCGTGCTGGCCCGGGCTCTCGAGGTGCTCTTCATCCTGCACGCCGACCACGAGCAGAACTGCAGCACCAGCGCCATGCGCGCGGTGGGCAGCGCTCTCACCAGCCCCTACCTTTGCGTAGCCGCGGCCGCTTCGGCGCTGGCCGGCCCGCTGCACGGCGGCGCCAATGAAGAAGTTATCCGAATGCTCGAAGAGATCGACTCCCTAGCCGACATTCCCCCCTACATTCAGAGCGTGAAAGACGGAAAGCGCAGGCTGATGGGCTTTGGTCATCGTGTTTACAAGAACTTCGACCCTCGCGCCAAAATAATCAAAAAGATTGCCCAGGATGTCTTCGGTGTCACCGGTCACAATCCTAAGCTCGAGATCGCCCTAGAATTAGAACGGATCGCGCTCCGGGACGATTATTTTACTTCGCGCAAGCTCTATCCCAATGTGGACTTCTATTCCGGGCTGATCTACCAGGCCATTGGCTTTAAGCCGGAGATGTTTACCGTGCTTTTCGCCATTCCGCGCACGGTAGGCTGGCTCGCGCAATGGCAGGAGATGCTCGGCGACGAGGAGCAGAAGATTGCCCGCCCGCGCCAGATTTACACCGGTCCACGCTCCCGCCGCGTCGTGCCCATGGCAGAGCGCGAACTGGCAGCAGCGGCGAAGTAAAGCAGTCCTGCATTTTCTCGAAAACGTCAGCGCCGGGCCGATAGCTCAGGCTGCAATAGGTTGTGATCTGTGCACGAAATAACTCATGATGTCTTGATTCTGGGAACTGGGCTGGCCGGGTTGCGCGCCGCGGTGGAAATCAGCATTCGAAGCCGGGGCACGGCCGACATCGGCCTTGTGTCAAAGGTGCAGGTCATGCGCTCGCATTCGGTCTGCGCCGAGGGCGGCACTGGCGCCGTGATGCGCCCCGAAGAAGGCGACAGCCTTGAGCTCCACGCCTGGGACACGGTCAAGGGCTCGGATTTCCTTGCCGACCAGGACGTGGTCGATCGCTTTGTGCGAACCTCTCCCGATGAAATCCGCCTGCTTGAACACTGGGGAGTGCCTTGGTCCCGCCGCGAAGATGGCCGCATCATGCAGCGCCCTTTCGGCGGCCATTCCTATCCGCGCGCCTGCATGGCGGCGGACAAGACCGGGTTTTTTGAGATGCAGGCCCTCTACGACACGCTTCTCAAGTACCCCAACTTCACCCGCTACGACGAGTGTTTCGTAACGTCCCTGCTTCTCAATGGCGAACGGTTCGCGGGTCTTACGGTTTACGACCTGCCCTCCGGCCAGTTCCAGGTTCTGCGCGCGAAGGCGCTTTTGTTTGCCTCCGGCGGACTGGGAAACCTCTACGGCTTCACCACCTACTCGCAAACCGTCACCGGCGACGGGCAGGCCATCGCCTACCGCGCCGGCATGGCTCTGGAGGACCCGGAGTTTCTCCAATTCCACCCCACGGGACTGGTGCCCTCCGGCATCCTGATGACCGAAGGCTGCCGCGGAGAAGGCGGCTATCTGCGCAACAACAAGGGCGAGCGCTTCATGGAGAAGTACGCGCCCAAAATGATGGAGCTGGCGCCCCGCGACATCGTATCCCGTTCGGAGATGACTGAAATCCTCGAAGGCCGGGGCTTTTCCGGTCCCGATGGGCTCGACTTTATCAATCTCGATCTCACCCACCTGGGCGCGGAGCGGATCAACAAGCGCCTGCCCTTGATCCGCGAAGTGTGCATGAAGTTTCTGGGCATCGACCCCATCACGCAAATGATCCCCATCCGGCCCGTTGCTCACTACTCGATGGGCGGCATCGAAGCCGACATCGACGGCAGAACAAAGGTCGAGAATATCTGGGCCGCCGGTGAGGTTGCATGCCACTCCATGCACGGCGCCAATCGCCTGGGGTGCAATTCCACCGCGGAGTGTCTTGTCTGGGGCGGCATCACTGGCGGCGAAATCGCCAAATATCTCCAGGCGGCGCCGCCGCTCAGCGAGGTTCCGCAAGCCAAATTTCGCGAAGAAGAATCCCGGATATTCTCTGGCCTGCTCCAGCAGAAGGGAACCGAGAAGCCGGCGCATATCCGCCGCGAGCTGCGTACCCTCATGGACAAACACGCGGGCGTCTACCGCACCGGCGAATCCATGCAGCAGGGCCTCGCCAAAATTGCCCAACTCAAGCAGCGCTTCAAGGGAATCTCCATCGAGGACAAGACCCGCGTCTACAACACTAACCTGGTGCAGGCGCTGGAGACGGAAAACATGCTCGATCTGGCGGAGGTATTGCTCACCGCGGGCCTGGCGCGCGAGGAATCCCGCGGCGGTCACTCGCGCACCGATTTTCCCGTGCGCGACGATGAGCGGTTCCTGGCGCACTCCATGGCCTACTGGACCGGCGGCGCGCCGGAGCTCAAATACAAGCCGGTCACCATTACTAACTGGAAGCCGGTGGAGCGGAAGTATTAGAGCGTGTTTCAAAAACCTGTTTCGTATCAGGGCCCGACTTTAGTCGTGCCGAAAAGCGGCCTTAAAACCAGGGGCTTTAGCCCCTGAGGGATTTTGATCGAGCGATGCTGAACCATTTTTGAAACACGCTCTAGCAAAACAAGATCGATAGATTTGAAAAGAGGCAATGATGTCGGAAATCAAACGATACGATAACCGGCTCGGCATTTGGGGATGGTTGGGCGGCGGGCGCTGGGGCGTCGAGCGCTATGCCTACATCCTGCATCGCGTCACGGGCCTGGGCGTTCTTTTCTACTTCCTTCTGCATATCTGTGTCACCACTCTTCGCGTCAAAGGCATTTACCTCTGGGTGGGCAATGGAATCTTCCATAACCCCATTGCAGCCTTCGGCGAATACCTGGTCTTTGCGGCCTTTGCCTATCATGCCTGCAACGGCATCCGGCTGATCCTCGTGGAACTGGGCTTCGCGGTGGGCAAGCCGATGGAACCGATATATCCCTACAAGACATCGCTTAACGTACAACGTCCCTTGCTCGTGCTCTTGATGATCCTGACCCTGGTGCTTGTTGTCATCGGCGGCTTTACGGCCCTGACGAAGTAGGAGAAGAAATGAACGAAACGAAATCGTGGACATGGCACATGACCGCAGGCGTGGTGCTCGTCTTCCTGCTCGGCCTGCACATGTTCATCATGCACATGTCGGCAGGCGGCCACTGGTTCTCTCCTTACGGCGCTGAGACCGACTCGGTCGTCAACAGTCTCTTTCGCGATAGCCGGCTGTTTTTCACCGTCACCTATATTCTTCTCCTCGGCGTGGGGCTCTATCACGGCCTGTATGGCCTGCGAACTATGGTTTTCGAATTGACGCTGAAGCCTGCCGTTGAAAAAACCATCACCGTTGTTCTGCTGCTTGTGGGGCTGGGTCTCTTCTGCCTGGGCACCTGGGCAGCGGTCGCAGCGCATGGCGTCGCACTCGCGGGAGCAAGGGGATAACTATGGCAGACACCACGAACGCTGCGCGCCAGATCAACTTCCATGTCTCGCGGTTTAACCCGGAGATCGATGCCGCGCCCTATATCAAGACCTACGCGGTTCCCGTGCCGGGAGGCATGACCGTTCTCGACGGCCTGCACTATATCAAGGAGAATCTGGATCCCACGCTGGCGTGGCGCTACTCCTGCCGCATGGGCATCTGCGGTTCCTGCGGAATGCTTCTCAACGGACAGCCCGGCCTCGCCTGCAACACGCAGGTTCTCGACATCGCGAAGACCGATCTTGCTGTCGGGCCATTGCCTAACTTCGCGATTATTCGCGATCTCGTTCCCGATCTTTTCAGCATGTTTGAAAAGCACCGTTCCGTCAGGCCCTATATTCTTCGCGCCGATGAGGCGGAAATCAACGACCCGGCAGGGGAGTTTTACCAGACCCCCGAGCAGCTTGAGCATTATCTTCAATTCACTTACTGCATCAAGTGCGGTTGCTGCATGGCCGCGTGTCCCACCCTGGCCACCGACGTCCGCTATCTCGGTCCCATGCCTCTGGCCGCGGCCCAGCGATATAACTCGGACACGCGCGATGCGGGCAGCCGTGAGCGCAAGGCGGCAACGGCTGCACCCTCCGGCGTCTTTCGCTGCCATTTCGCCGGCGAGTGCTCGCGCGTATGCCCCAAGGGCGTAGACCCGGCCAGAGCCCTTCAATATCTCAAACGGAGCCTGGTGCTGGATTATCTCCACCTGGCGCGCCGGCCAGTGCCGTGCGGCAAACTCCACGGCCCAGGCGACGGCAAACCTCTGCCCGGCATCTCCCCCGCTCCGAAATACACGGTGGACCCCGGCGGCACTGCACAGTCAAACACCGCCCGCTAAATTAGCCCCTTACGGCGTGTCGACTCGGAGGGAGCAGGGCCCTCAGGCCCCTGAATTCGTCGTTGAAACCCCGGCCTTCAGGAGTCTGTTACGAAACTCGCCTGGAGCGGGCCTTGTAACAAGGGCACGGCTTTAGCCGGGCCGATACAGCCAACAAAATGAGTGTGGGCTTCAGCCCCTGCTGCTTCGCTTCGCCCAAAATCGCCGACATTTCGGGCAGCTGGCTAACGTGGAATGCGTTACAATGCTTACATAAGTTACACCGGAGGTTCCCATCATGAAGGCCACCCCATCCACGGTCATCAGTATGCGTCTGCCGGCATCCAGCGGAAAGCGGCTCAAACGCTTGGCGAATCGCCATGGGTGGACTCCTAGCGATGCCAGCGCACGTCTGGTTGAGGAGGGTCTTCGGCGCTCGGAGTTCGCGTTCATTGACTTTCGGGAATCGGTTATAGGCCGCCAGGCATACGTCCAGGGCAGCAGCCTTGCGGTCTGGGAAGTCATACTCCTCTGTCGCGGCTATAAGAACGATCTTCAAGCTGTGGCAAAGCACCTGCGATGGCCACTGGCAAAGGTGCAAGCAGCAGTTAACTATGCGGAGGCATTTGCTGAGGAGATCGACGCGGCACTGGCGGAAGAGGATGCTGCCGGCTTCACGACAATCAAGCGCATGTTGCCCCAGGCCGTCGAATTCGTTGCCCGATAAAAGGAGTGCGACGTCAGCATGTTAAAACTCCTTCTTGATGAGCACATTTCACCGGATGTTGCGGCGGGCTTGCGCCGGCGGATTCCGGCGCTCGTGATCCGCACCATGGCCGATTGGGAAGGCGGGAACTTTCTCGGACAGGAAGATGCTGTATGCATGCAGGAGGCTTCTGTTCAAGGATTGACTCTCGTCACATACGATCGCAGAACGATTCCACCCTTACTGAAACGATGGGCGGAAGAGGGCCGTTCCCACGCTGGCGTCATCTTCGTAGACGAAAAGACGATTTCTCCCGCAGACATCGGGGCGCTGGTCAAAGCCCTGACTCTCATGGTGAAGCAAACACGCGCGCAGGACTGGAGAGATAGGATTCTTTTCTTGCGGCGACAGGGCCATTAATACTTTCCTCGGAATGTTTGGGAGCGAATCACCGCCCATGGGGGCGCTTGCTCACGGCCTTTGTGGTAATGCGTAGCACAAAATCGGCACAAAAATCTCGGAGCCCCCTCGGAGCCCACTTGGATGCGCCCTGATTTCTCACCAATTTTCGAATTTCCTCTAAGATCGAGAAGGCCCCAGAGCCGCGCCTTGACGAGGGCAATCCAGGTCGCCAATAATGCTCTAAAATAAGAAGACGGTCGCATCCCCCTCAACCCGCAACCCCAGGGACCCGCAGCCTTTAGGAGCAGATATTTCCATGGCAACTGTTCAACCCTCCGCCGTGCCCGCTGTCCGGCGCGGCGTGGAGCCTTTACGCGCCGGCCAGGGCGCCAGCTTTCTCTTGCACAAGCTGCACTCGTTGTTGGGCATTGTCCCCATCGGTGCTTTTCTTCTCGAGCACCTGCTCTCGAACTTCGAGGCGCTCAAAGGGCCCATCGCCTACGGGGACCAGGTCAAGTTCCTCAACTCGCTGCCTCTGGTGCGCGTGCTGGAGTGGGTCTTTATCTTTCTGCCCCTCTTGTACCACGGTCTCTACGGCATCTGGATCTGGCTGCGCGGCAAGGCGAACATCGTCTACTACCCCTGGGCTGGGAACTGGATGTACGTGGTGCAGCGCTACACCGGCCTCATTGCGTTTGTGTACATCGTTCAGCACGTGCTGCGGCAGCGCTTCATGGGCGTCATGTTGCCGGAGAATCCCTATGCATCGTTCCATAAGGTGCAGGTCGAACTTCAGAATCCGTGGATGCTTGCCGTCTACATCGTTGCCATGATCGCCATCTGCTGGCATTTTGCTTACGGCGTGTGGCTGTTTGCAGCCAAGTGGGGCATTACTCCCGGCGTGGAGTCACGGAAGCGGTTCGGCTACGTCTGCATTGCGCTGGGGCTCGGGCTTGCGGTGATGGGCCTGGCGGGCATCTGGGCCTTCGTGGGCGGCCAGTATCCGAATGTTCCCGAAAACCCACAAGTGCAGGGATCAGGGGTCAGGGATCAGGGATCAGCCCCAACAATTCGTCAGAAAACCCTTATCGCCTCGACCGGAGAATCCTTCAGTCGTGCCTGCAAGATTTCCTGACACCTGACACCTGACACCTGACACCTGAAACCTATCTTAAGAAGGAAGAAAATGGCATCACCCAGAATCATCGTCGTTGGCGGAGGGCTCGCGGGCCTGGCAGCGGTCATAAAGATCGCCGAAGCCGGCGGATCGGTGGACCTGTTCTCTATCGTTCCCGTCAAGCGCTCGCACTCGGTTTGCGCCCAGGGCGGCATCAATGCCGCCAAAAATCTGAAAGGCGAGGGCGATACCACCTGGCAGCACTTCGACGACACCATCTACGGCGGCGATTTTCTCGCCAACCAGACGCCCGTGAAGCTAATGTGCGAGGCAGCGCCGGCCATCATCGATCTCCTCGATCGCATGGGCGTGCCCTTCAATCGCACTCCCGAGGGGCTGCTCGACTTCCGCCGCTTTGGCGGCACGCTCTATAACCGTACCGCGTTTGCCGGCGCCACCACCGGCCAGCAACTGCTCTATGCCCTCGACGAACAGGTGCGGCGCTACGAGGTCGAAGGCAAGGTCAAGAAGTACGAAGGCTGGGAGTTTCTCTCCGCCGTGATCGACTCCAAAGGCGTGGCGCGCGGCATCACGGCGCTCGACCTCCGCACCATGGAACTGCGCTCGTTTGCTGCGGGCGCCGTCATCCTGGCCACGGGCGGCATCGGAGCCATCTTCGGCAAGAGCACTAACTCCGTGGTCTGCACCGGTTCGGCGCAGTCGGCGGTCTTCCAGCAGGGCGTCTACTACGCCAACGGCGAGCTCATTCAGGTGCATCCCACGTGCATTCCCGGCGAAGACAAGCTCCGCCTCATGTCCGAGTCGGCGCGCGGCGAAGGCGGCCGCATCTGGGTTCCGCGCACGCCCGGCGACAAGCGCGCTCCCAAGTCCATCCCTGAATCCGAGCGCTTCTACTTCCTCGAGGAGTGGTACCCCAAATACGGCAACCTTGTCCCGCGCGACATCGCCACCCGCGCCATTCACAAGGTGGTCTACCAGGAGGGCCTGGGCATCGACGGCCAGCCCATGGTCTATCTCGACCTCACCCACATCGATCGCGCCACGCTCGACCGCAAGCTCGGCGGCATCCTCGACATCTACGAGAAATTCGTCGGCGTCGACCCGCACCTCGAGCCCATGAAGATCTTCCCCGGCATGCACTACACCATGGGCGGCCTCTGGGTCGACTTCGATCAGATGACCAATATCCCCGGCATCTTCGCCGTGGGCGAGTGCGACTACCAGTACCACGGCGCTAACCGGCTTGGCGCAAATTCGCTGCTGAGCTGCATCTATGCTGGTTTTATCTCCGGCCCCACTTCCATGAAGTACGCCGCAAGCGTGTCGCCTCTCGAGGGCGATGGCGGCGCCGCGCAAGAGGTCGCGCGGCAGGCGGAGATTAACAGCAGGCTGATGAATAACGAGGGAACCGAGAACCCCTTCAAGCTGTGGCGAGAACTGGGCAACACCATGACCGAGCACGCAACGGTCACTCGCCACAACCAGGGTCTCAAACAGGCCGACGAAAAGGTTGTTGAGCTGCTCGACCGCTACAAGCGTGTCAACCTGAGCGACAAGAGCCAATGGGCCAACACCAGCTTCGCCTTTGCCCGCCAGCTCTACAACATGCTGGAGCTGTCGCGCACCATCACCCTCGGCGCGATTCTGCGCGACGAGTCGCGCGGCGCGCACTATAAGCCGGAATTCCCGGAGCGCAACGACGAAAAGTTCCTCAAGACCACCAAGGCCAGCTTTACGGGCGCTATCGACGGCCCGCGCCTTGAGCTCGAAGAAGTGGACACGCAGTACATCAAGCCGCGTAAGCGCAGCTACGAAGCCTCGAAATGACATCGAAGTAGCGCCGGTCTCCAGATCCACGCAACGCACGAGGGTCGGGACTCGCTCAAAAAGGAAACCATGGCAGACAAAACCGTAACCTTTGAAATCCGCCGCCAGGCCAACCCGGATGCGCCGGTCGTGTGGGAGACGTTCGAACTGGAATGGCGGCCGGGCATGAACGTCACCTCGGCGATGATGGAGATCGCCGCCAACCCCGTCACCGCCGATGGCAAGCCGACCACGCCCATCACCTACGACTCCAATTGCCTTGAGGAGATCTGCGGTTCCTGCGCCATGCGCATCAACGGCAAAGCGCGCATGGCCTGCTCGGCCCTTGTCGACAATCTCGCTCGGCCCATCCGCCTCGAGCCGCTCTCCAAATTTCCCCTGGTCCGCGACCTGCAGGTCGATCGCTCCGTGCTCTTCGAAAATCTCCAGCGCGTCAAAGGCTGGATTCCCGTCGACGGCACCTACGATCTCGGTCCCGGCCCGCGCGTCTATCCCGAGCAGCAGGAGGCGATGTACCCGCTCTCGAATTGCATCAGTTGCGCCTGCTGCATGGAGGTTTGCCCGCAGTTCAACGAGGCCACCGATTTTGTCGGCGCGGCCACCATCGCCCAGGTCAAGCTCTTCAACAACCATCCCACGGGCAAGGTCTTCAAGCCAGAGCGTCTCCGCGCGCTCGCCGGCGACGGCGGCATCCAGGAGTGCGGCTTTGCGCAGAACTGCGTCGAAGCCTGCCCCAAAAAGCTCCCGCTCACCAACGCCATCAGCGACGTCGGCCGCGACGTGATCGTGCAAGTAGCCAAGGATTGGCTGCGCGGCTAGTGCCCAAGGACTGGCTGCGCGGATAACCGCAGGCAGGATCGTAGCGCCGGCCTCCCGGCCGGCTGTAGTGCGAGAGCCTGCCCTGAGCCAAGTCGAAGGGTCCCCGCCCGCGCATCCGGCTACTCAGTTAGCTCCTGCCCTCTGCGCCGTGTTTCTTTGCCAGCTTCAAGCTTTGTATCAGGGCGCGGCTTCCAGCCGCGCCGAAAAGCGCCATGAAAAGTCGAGGCTTCAGCCCCTGCAACTCCCCCTGCGTCGAACTCCTTCGCCAGCTTGAAGCTTTGTATCAGGGTGCGGCTTTCAGCCGCGCCGAAGACCGCCATGAAAAATCGGGGCTTCAGCCCCTGCAACTCCCCCTGCGTCGAGCTCCTTCGCCAGCTTCAAGCTTTGTATCAGGGCGCGGCTTTCAGCCGCACCGAAGACCGTCATGAAAAATCGAGGCTTCAGCCCCTGCAACTCCCCCTGCGTCGAACTCCTTTGCCAGCTTCAAGCTTTGTATCAGGGCGCGAGTTCACTCGCGCCGCACCCAGCCACAATAAGAAACCGGGCTTTAGCCCCTGCGCCTTTTCTGCTCCGCCAAATATCCATAGCAATACTGATATTCGCCGGCACGCTCCGCCAACCCCGCCTTTACCGGATTCTTCGCAATATACGCGCGATACCGTTCAACACTTGCCGCATCATCCGCCCGCGACTCCGAAAATCCAACCTGCCAAACCTCTCCCAAATAGCCGCAATCGTGCTTCAGCCGATACGAAAATCGCCCCTTTATCGGTTGCATGGCCTTTTCAACCGTCGTATCCCCGCGAACGCTCAAAAGCAGATGCACGTGATCCGGCATTACGACAAAGTCGTGCACCTTAAACTTTCCCGCAGCCATATACGAACGCAGAACATCGATCGACAACGCCGCGTTCCTTTCAGATTGCAGCAGCCGCCGTCCCTCGTGGGTTTTGGTTGTGGCGAAAAATGTGCGCGAAGAACTCAGCGCATTTACTTGCGGCGCATTGCGAACAGGCCTCGCCATAGCCCACTCCCCCAGGAAAGCGCTCTTCGGCGCGAGTAAACTCGCGCCCTGATACAAAGCTCTCTGGCTTGAATCTGTGCTTCATCTTAACCGCCATCCAGGCGATATGGCCATACCCCACTCGGCCACGGCCAACAAGCTTTGTATCAGGGCGCGGCTTCCAGCCGCGCCGCAACCGCCGGCCGTACGTCCCACGCGCTTTGTATCAGGGCGTGACTTCCAGTCACGCCGCAACCGGCCACAATGAGAAACAGGGCTTCAGCCCCTGAACCGTGCCCCTTCCAGCTCCCCCACCATCTTGAAGCTTTGTATCAGGGCGCGGCTTTCAGCCGCGCCGACACGGCCGCCCCAAAAACGAAACAGGGCTTCAGCCTCTGCGCCGCGCCGCTCCCAGCTCTCCCATTGTCCTGAGGCCTTGTATCAGGGCGCGAGTTCACTCGCGCCATAAACCGCTCCCAGTCTTCAAAAATAAAATACGCGGCGCAGCCGCGCGTGTTTTGTATCAGGGCTTGGCTTCAGCCAAGCCGAAACCGCCCACCCATTTTCCGAGAAATCAAGCACGCGGCGCAGCCGCACCCGAATCCCGTGAAACCGTGGGCAGCGAACCGTGGATCGTGACTCGTAGCCGTGGTTCAGCGGTCATGGGAACTGTATGCGCCGGGAAGGGCGAAATTCTCCGCAAAAAAACAGGGAACAGGGGTCAGCGGTCGGTGATCGGAAAAGGACGAGTTAAGGCGAGGCAGGCGGTTCGATTCGAGGAATGCCGGGATTGACAGGAAGAAAGGGAGCAGGGAACCGAGGGAGCAAGGGAACGAGAGACCGGAGATCAGGGGTCAGAGATCGGCATTTCGTGCGGGGCGCGGCGTTGCTGATACGGAGATGGCCGGATTGCGGAGGGGTGCGGCGGGACTGATCGACGCAGACCAGCCTCGAAACGCGCCTTGGCCTGTTAGCGTCAACCAAGGATAACACCCAGGCGGATCGGCGAACACTGGCCGAGTGTCCGTTACCGATCTGAAATCTCCCAAGTTCTTGTTCTCATCAGTTGCCATTGCGGCTCTGAGAGTGGATTTCGCAGAGCGCGACCCATCAACGATATGATTGAGGGCACTAGAAATGAACTCCGACGACCTCAATCGACCGATCGAGGAACTCTGTCTCTCGACCCGTTCCATTAACCGGCTTCGGAAGGGCGAGGTGTTTACCCTTCGCGATCTAGTCAAGTTGACCGCGAAACAGTTGGTCGAGCGAACACAGATTGGGCAAACCAACTTCCAAGAACTCGCCGACGAACTGGATTCGTTGGGACTATCACTTGGCATGACCGTTGATACGGACGGGGCAATCCTTGCCTCCTCTGCAAATTCAACCGAATACCCTCCTCCGGATCCCCCAGATCCGGCTCGTTACGTTCAGTTTTATCGTGACCACGGATATTCGTTTCTACCTCAATCGCTCATGGAGAATTTCTACCGAGTGATCGCTCATGAATTGAATCAGAGAATCGATCATTTTCAAACCTGCATCCCGAAACCCAGCACGCCCGATGGAAAATTCGACGACTATGAAGAGTGGAAGGACTTCTGCTATTACGACGGGCAGATCAGAGACGAGCAACATATCCTTTTGCTAGCAGACGAGCTAATGTTCTTAGGACTTTATCGTTTTATCGAAATCGAGAGGATTCGGGTTCTCAATCGGGCATTTCCTCGAATTTGCGCGAGCAGAAGGTGCAGTTATTCTCGGCTGCTTGAGCACCTTCCGTGGCTCGAGCAGCTCTATGGTAGCTCACAGATCAACGAGATTCGACTAATTAACAACTGTATAAAACACTCCGGGAAGGTGAGCCGCGAACTAGCGAATTTCAATGATATTTGGAAGGAATCTGAAGCTATTACCGGACTTCGCCACGCATATAAACGACTTGCGCCTTACGTCGGCGCATATTGGGTCGATCTTGTCGAAAAATGCAAGCACAAAGGACCGAGCGGAGGTACAGCCAGCTAGCCAGCGCCGATTTCGTGATGTAGATCTCATTCTAGCGTTACGGTATCGTCGAAAGGCCGCAAGTGAGCCGGTTTACTTGTAGAACCTGTAGTTGGATTGGATATTTTGGCGGTGGGCAGGCCCGTGAGACTGCTCCATGTTTAAGAGAATATGCCGCTCCATTCAGAAGAACCGTTTCCACCATCCAGAAAGGCGGATCAGCCAACAATGTGGACAGAAGACGAAATCACTTCTCGAAATTGTGACCAGCCACAAATTCTCAATGCACTATTGAGTTCTGGCTGTGCAACCCACGAATTCTTGTGCGCTCTCGCTGAGGAACTGGATGGGCTTCCCGATCCTCATGTGGGCTGCTTCGGAATGTTGCCCTTCCCTCTCGCCGTGGCTTCAAATGATTCGTTCAGCGTCCCGACTGGGAGAGATGGCGCCACAGCCACTTTTCGCTTCCGACACTTTAGAGCGACGATCGATGCAGGTCATCGCATTCGATATGAAGCTTATGACCCTCCTCTCGACTTTGCAGTCAAAGACAGCGGGATTGGCACTCAAGTAATTTGTTACATTACACCGTGGGGACGGCATCTCCGGCACTATTCTCAATACCTCGCTTGTGTGGGAGACCATGGGCTTGAAACGCGCAGCCTTATTAGCAAATCTCTGTGGGGTAAGAAACGAGCCCCCGCCGGCTTCGATGGACATGCAATGGATTCTAATCGCTACGAGGACGAGTTAAACGGCGCGATCGTTCTCGCCTTCGCCATGTCAGTGTTCCTCGACAACTACAATGTTGCCGCTCTCTACAATTTTACTTGCCCGAAACCAATACCTGGAGTCTTCACGATGCCCGCCCCCGGGCGGGTGAGCTACAGAAACCCACCAATTCCACCTGCAGCTAGCATGTTTCAGTGTTGGTCGATTAAGGAAATCGCGGATGCAAGCACTCTAAGAGCCGCGCTTAGATTTGGACGACGGCAGTTCGACCGCTACCAGCACCAACTCCTTGCGATGCAGAGTCTATCTAGGGATGGCGAACCCGAACTTGCAGTGATCGGTTCTGTAACAGCGATTGAATGGTTCTTGAGCACCTTGGTCGATCAAAATGCTCCTCTGCCCAAATGGTATAACAGGAACCGCAGGCCTTCCATCAACAGGTGCCTCGAACTTCCTCTGAAGATTGCTCCATCAGATGAATTGGTAGCTCGGCTCCGAGTGGCCGCAGATTACAGAAACAAGCTCGCACACGGGACATCACCAAGCAGTACGAATGTGTCCGATCTTTCGGTAGAAGAGATGAGCGCGCGGATCGTCCGAACCGGATTTGCACTCTACAAGGAGGTTCAGATAGGACTGCGAGTTGGTCTGTTGGAGTAACCTCCGACTAAAAGCCCTAATCGATCCAGCCCGCCAACTCGCGCCGAACCTCTGCTTCGACAGAACCGATCCCCTTGGTGATATTGATATACACGACGCCAGAAAGGTCTGAAGGAAGTTCAACTGCGTCTTCGTAAAGAAGGACGACCCGCCCACTGGTGCGCTTCAGCGCCCCTAGGAAAAAGCCCAACTCGAACACAACGTTTTGACGTGCACGCGGCCTACCTGCTCCGCTGGATTTTGCTAATCGGCCCAAATCATCAGCTGTCGCGAGCACGAAAACGACGTCGATGTTCTGAGCGTGTTGCTCGAATTTCTCAATAAGCGTCCTTCCCTTGGAGGGTTGCTCCGATAGGACAATTGCGTCGGCGATTCCGAACTCTTTGTTGAGAAACGATTTGAGCCCAGAGAGCGCGCGGATATTCCGGCCATGTACTATAAAAACGCGCGGGCGCCTTTCACCCGCTACGAGATTCTCGACCAAACGCGCAAGGTCAGGTGGCGAGACATTAATTTTCGAAGCGTAGGCCACTGAATCGTCATTCGTAAACCACCTCTCGACTTCCGGGTCAGTGGAAAGTGTGAGCGCCAGAATCCGTGCATCTGGAAGCGTGTCTCTAAGTCTCTTAGCAAGTGCGATGCCTGTTTTGTACCCACCTTGCGTTTCGCGGTATCCCAAACCTCCGGGCGGCAGCATTACGTCCAGAATGACCGCATCGAAGTCGCGCGTTTTCGCTTGCGCGAGTGCAGACTTCACAGTTGAAACTGCAATCACTTCGTATCCCGCAAGCTCAAGTTCTTCCACATACTGTCGCGAATGATATGGCTCGTCGTCAACGAACAGAATTCTCAGCGGCGCCTTCTTCATGTGGGTCATCAACGGAATCATACTAGGATAGCGAGGTTTGAGTTCTGTCGGATTCAGCTGAAGCTTAATCGCCGAGGCACTCATCGAGGAAAAGATTGGTACCGATGTCGGCTTATCGGGAGCGGCTTGAGCGCGCCGGTTCCGGTGTGGAGTGATTCTGGAATTGCAATCGCCGTGGAAAGGCGCCCGCAGATCCCCGTTCCACCCGATCGCGCGAAGGACAAATGCAGGTCCTCCGACCCGTCCCGGCGCGCCGGAACTCACTCAGGATGGCATCCGGGTTTGGTCGCCCAGGATGGCGATGGGATGGGTTGAAGGTGTTCGGCCCAAACGAAGCATGTTCTCCCACCCTAAAACTCTCTGCTGCGCGACGAGCTTTAGGATGGGGCACGCGGCGATTATTTGCGCGACTCCGGGCCTGTCGGAAGCGGGTCCAGGCAGCGTCCGGGCACCTTCTTGTGCTCACGCTCGTAAGTGAACGTGGCTACCAGCTTGCAGGCGCCCTCCTGCAACGTCTCGGTCCATGTAGCGGAGCCATCCGCTTCCCACCCCTTATCAGGCTCATTGTCGTATGCAAAGCACTTGCATTTTTCGTCGGGGCATTTCTTCGTGACGTGAGTAGGCTTGGCTACAGCAGAGGAGAGGTGCGCCATGATTCGACTGCGCAATTCCTCTCTCACTGACGCTTTGCACTCGCCGGAGACGTCTTCATGAACCAGCACAATTTTGTTCGCCCGATATGTCAGCCACTCGCAATCCTCGCAATTGCAACTCATTCTGACCCTCCTGTGTCGATTCAAACCGTTTGGCAGACCGCGCCGTGCCATACCCCGAAGGAAAAGTCCACGAAGTGGCGTTCGCCGCGATCATTGGTGTCTGCGGTCCTCTTTTGAGGCGCGACCTGCATTGATGATTCACTGGGCCCAGGGGAAGCCGGTTTCCGGTGAAACCGAAGAGGACGGTCCAAGTATCCCACGGATCGGATGCCGAGAGTCAAGAAGAAAAACAGAGAACGGGGGAGCGAGGAAAAGGGAATAGGGAGTCGGGAATAGAGAGTAGAGATCAGGCGGGGGCGCTGCGCTTTTCCCCGCGCAAGTGCGCTCGCCCAGACATGCAGCAACGCGCGAAATCATGTCAAAAATGCAGAAAAAGCGACCATTTAGGGCCGCAAACCCCTGTTTCGACGCACTTTCGAGAAATTGTTCGGTGCGACTCGGCTCTATTCGCAACTTTTCTCGGTTCTAACTGCTAATTGTTCCGAACTATTCTCGGTATTTGTCTCGAAGAATCGTACCCTCCCGAGCGAACATTCGGGGGGCAACCGCAACCACTTGAGCCAACATTTGGCCGGTCCGGCGCACCCCTAAAACGAACATTTACATTGATTCTAAATAAGTTATTTAGTTGCAGCGCTTTCCAGCCCTCGCTCAAAAACCTTGAGCCCCGGCGAGCGCGGCAGAGGCTACGTAGCCACAACCTGCACCTGGCGGCGGACGGTGAGCACCGTGATGTCGTCCTGCTGTCCGAAGGCTTTTGCGGCTTCGGCCAGGTAGAACGCGGACTGATTCGACAGATGGGCCAGGCGCCTGAAACCAAAGAGCTCGCCTGAGGGTTGGCGGGCTTCGACGACTCCATCGGAGAGCAACAGGACGCGGTCGCCGGGATGGAGGTAGAAGTGGACTTCTTCATATTGGGTCACCTCGTACAGCACACCCAGGGGCAGTCCGGCGGGCAGGGCAATCTCCTGGCTGTTCAAATAGGGCGACAGGTGGCCGGCATTGGCCACCACCATCTCGCCATTGGAGCCGAACCATATCGCCTGGCAGGTGGTAAAGCTTTCGGTTCCGGCCAGCACGCGGTTCAGCGACTCCAGAACCCTGGCCGGGCGGTGTTCATGGGTGCGGCGCAGCGCTCCCATCAGCAATGAGACGTTCATCGCCGCCTTGAGCCCCTTGCCGGCCACGTCGCCGATGACAACAAGCATGCCCCCTTCGCCCATTTGCACATGGAAGAAATCGCCGCCCACCTCGCTTGCCGGACTGTAGACGGAGTCAACTTCGAATCCTGGCGTGGCCAGCTTTTCCTGGGGAATCAGCAGTTCCTGCACGCTGCGCGCTGCCTCCAGCTCGCTCGTCGCGTGCTCCTGGTCGCGCTGAATGCGCAGGAAACGGAAAAAAATGATGAGCACGATAACAAGGATGCCGGTGAAGTCGCCGAAGGCGCCAATATGAATGGGTACAGGGCCGGCCTGGAACGAGAGCGGGGAGGGGTAGCCGGCCCTCGTTTCTTCACTGACTGCGGACATCACAACCGGTTCCACGATGCCCACCAGGCTGAAAACGAGGGGAATCAGGAACAGGCCAGCCTCGAAGTTGCGGCGCAGGGCTGCGGCTATGAGAGTGCCGAAGATAAAGATCGACCAGCCGATCATCCACAAAAAACTGCATGCGAAGATGCTGACAAGAAAAACGGCGATGGTTCTGCTGTGTTGGACAAGAAGCAGCGTGAGCAGCCCTGGTCCCACGCCGCCCAGGACGGGCGCGGCGTAGCGAAGTGCTTTGATGTACCAGCGCGGCGGCAGAGAGAGAAAGGCGACGAGGAACTCGAAGAAGAGATAGGCGGAGGCAAGGACAAGCTGCAACTCCACGGCGGCGTACCAAATGGTATCGATGCGGGCCGAGTGGCCGGCCAGCTCGACAAAGCCGATGGGCGCCTGTACGAGTTCGTGCAACGCCAGCCAGAGGTACTCGATGTGGCCTTTCTGCGCGAAATAGAGGGCGAAGAGAAAGATGGCCAGCACCACGAGAAGCACCGAGTACACGAGCCGTGGCATCCGCTCGAAGAGGTCGCGATCGGACGACACATTGAGCTCGCGCTCGAGATCGGCGTGGTTGCCGAGAAGGAAGCTGCGACTGGAGAAAAAGCTGGTGTATGCGCCGTAGCCGACGGGAGCATCGATGGTTCGCACCGCCAGCGTGAGCGAGGTTTCAGAAGCCGGCACGTTGAGATTGTAGATGCGGGAGATCTGCTGATAATGCTCAGGAGCGTCTGCGTGCGGTCCCTCGGGCTGGATCTGGCTGCCGTTGGCGAAGACCTCGGGAGGCAGTGCCGTGGAGCCAAGGACAATGGAAGTGCTTTGCGAAACGGGCAATTCGATCAACAGCGCGACGGGCCCGTGATTGGGAGCCAGCTTGATATGGAGCCGGAACCATGCGTAGCGCCGGGGACCTTCTGGCGGAGCCGTTCCCGGGGGACCGCCGGGCGGCCGGTCACCGGAGGGGGTCTGGGGCCCAGCCTCGTCCAGGACTTCATTTATGGACGCCTTGGCGTCGCGGATGGCCCACGACGAATCGTCGAAGCTTGGCGTGGCTGCTGCCGGATCGGCCGTCACTCCTACTCGCCAATCTTTGTCGAGAAGGAGCGGGGAGCCGAGGCTGGAGGCGTCAAAGATAACCGGAGGGACTGACGGCGCGAGGATCAGGGGTGGCCCGCTATGGCTGCCATGTCTCGGCGGACCAGGGCGATGAGGATTGAGAAACGGAGGCAGCATTTGCCCAAACGCGGGCATTGCCCCGCTGAAAGCCATCAGGACGGCTATCAAGATGCTCCGCCGCAAGGGTACTCTCCAGCTCTATGTTCTTCACTCTACTCGCCGGGCGTAGCAGGCTCAAAGAGCGGGTTGGGAGCCCGCATTTCTCACAACAGTCACGGGTGCGATTCGAATCGGCCGTCTTGGGCCGGTCCCGAGCGTGTGCGGGCCTGGAGGCCTGCGCGACAGCCGGTCTACCACCAACGACGAAGACCTGTCATTGGGGACCCCGATCAGGAGACCGGCGTTACCTGGCGCGACCAATCTAACGCGTTCTGTCAGAATTCCTCCCTTCCATTTGTTGCCAAAGTGGCGGATACTTGCGTCTAAGAGGTTGAGCGAAGCGGGGCAACGGGGCGCCAGCTGAGGCGGAGGTTACGTCATGAAAGTAACGGATCGCATGGGTTTGAGGACTGCGGTGTTAGCGGGATTGGCACTGCCGCTGTCTGTGGCAGTTTGGGCGCAGTCGAGCGGCTCGCCAGCTAGCACGGCTCCAGCCAGTACGCCCACAACGCAGGCCCCCTCCGGGACGGCGTCTGGAGGCAGCGACGCGCAACAACCGGCTCCTTCAGCGCAGCCTGCTCCTTCTGCACAGCCTGCTCCAGGGACTACTCCTGTGGGTGGAGATCAGCCGCTGCCTTCCAAGCAGCCGGATTCCACCACGGCGTCGAACGGGGACAGCAACGGATCGAATAACGGCCAGCTTGCGCCCTGCGTGACGTTCGATAACCCGCCTGAGGACAACAACGACAAGAAGAAAAAGGATAAGGGGCAGGACAAGGACGTGAGCGATACGACGACACCTGCGTCCACCTCCACACCCGCGTCCACCCCCGCTTCCGGGTCCACGCCAACAACCAAGCCGGCACCGGGAACTACAGCCGCGGGCGGCGATTGCGCGGGACCCAACCAGGTGAATCCGGAGAAGGTTGTCGATCCTGGCAGCCAGATGGAGAAGGTGAAGCCGGGCAGCATTGAGGACGTGAGCGCCGTGGGCAATCGCAACATCGGCGCCCGCGGAATGGGCAACTGGTACTCGACCGACAGCGAAATCAAGATGGGCAAGCAGTACGCCGACGAGATCGAGAAGAGCACCAAGTTCATTAACGATCCGGTGATCGTGGAGTATGTGAACCGCATCGGCCAGAACATTGTGAAGAACTCCGACTGCAAGGTGCCGTTCACCATCAAAGTGATCGACTCGGACGAGATCAACGCCATGGCGCTGCCAGGCGGTTTTTTCTATGTGAACTCCGGGCTGATTCTGGCAGCGGACGAGGAAGCGGAACTGGCCGGAGTGATGGCGCACGAGACAGCGCACGTTTGCGCGCACCACGCTGCCCGGGAGATGACGCGGCTGAATTATGTGCAGATCGGCATGGTGCCGCTGATGATCATGCTTCCTTACGACTGGACCGGATACGGGATCTACGAAGCAGCGCAACTGGCTATTCCGATCACGTTCCTGCAGTTCTCGCGCGATTTCGAGGCCCAGGCCGACTATCTTGGCGTGCAATACATGTACCGGGCCGGATACGATCCGCAAGCCTTCATCACCTTCTTTGAAAAGATACAGGCGCTGGAGAAACGCAAGCCGGGATTGGTAGCGAAGGCGTTCAGCGACCATCCGCAGACTCCCGACCGCATTCTGCATACGCAGGAGGAGATTGCACACATCCTGCCGGCCAGGGATGAATACACGGTGACCACGTCGGAGTTCGACGACGTGAAGGCGCGGCTGGCTCGCATTGAAAACAAGCGCCGCCTGACCGACACCAAAGGGAACAGCAAGCCGTCGCTGCGTAGGGCGAGCACAGGACCGGATACAAATAGTGGTTCCGGCAGTTCCGGCTCCAGCGGCTCGGGTGGCCAGGCCGGCAACAGTACCTCCTCTGACTCCGGCGATGGGCCGCCGACTTTGCACCGCCGCGACGATTCGGACTCGAACTAAAAGTTTTTCCGCCGGGTCGCAAGAGGCTGACGAGCGAGTCGGCAAGTCAGCGGGTCAGCTGGTCAGCGGCAGGCGAGCGGGCGAAATCTGTTTCCGTGCAGGCAACAAAGCCTCCAAAGGCACCATTTGCTCCAATAGCGCAATCTGTTGCGCTGTGCGCGTGCATGTGCACAACCGGTGCGCAAATGGTAGGTTCTTGCCGCCAGAACGCCTTATTTTCAGCACGGCGAAGCCCGTTAATTTCCTTTAATTTCCGGAAAACCCTTGAATTACCCGATTAATTCGGGTTCAATACAAAATGACCGGGAAGTTTGCCGGATTCGTTCCGAAAGTATCCCATTTTTCGGGAGGTAATTATGCGCAACGCCGCAGCCCGCTCCAACCTGCTGGTTCCCGAAGTGCGCGAGGTCATGGACATTCGGCAGGCCTCCGATTATCTCGGGATCTCTCCCGACACGCTTTACAAGTACGCCTCGGAGGGTTTCGTGCCCGCATTCAAACTGGGCAATCGCTGGCGCTTCAAGCGCAGCCGCCTGGACGAATGGATGGACCGGCAGAGCGAGTTGCATGCGCACGGCGGCGAGCTGGACCCTGCCAAGAAGAAGCCGGTGCAGTCGGCGCTGTGAAGGACAGTTCTCAGTGAGCAGTGGTCAGGCCAGCAACTTCGACGCCATCTTCAAGCGGTATTGGCTGTGCCCGTCGCATTTTCTTGTATGAACTCGCCTGCATTTTCGCACCGCCTGCTACCGCAGTCACGCGGCCGCCTTTAGATAAGGGCGACAAGAGCAACGCGTAGCCCACAAAAGCGTGGACCTTCCGCGTCGGGCAAGCTACCCGAAAAAGATTGTCGTCCAGTTGTTCAACCGGGGCGCCCCTGCTCGCCAACAAACCGAGCCAGAACTTCCGCTGTTTCGCCGGAAAATGTTCAAAGAACTCGAAGGTGAACAGAGCGTCTTCCATTGAGAAGATCATAACGCGCAGTTCGCCGCCTCTTCTTGTCGTCTTCTCTGAACCCCGACACCTGACCCCTGTGATATACCTGACCCCGTGGACCACTTCCGCCGCATTGGCGCGCTGCGCCGCAAGCTGACTCGCGCCGGGTTTCCCGGATTGCTGGTTACGCATCTTCCCGATCTTCGCTATCTTTCCGGATTTACGGGTTCCAGCGCGGCGTTGGCGGTGACGAGGCGGACGGCACGGCTGTTCACCGACGGCCGTTATACGGCGCAGGCTGCCGAAGAGGTTCAAGCCGCGCAGGTGCATATCGTTTCAGGCTCGCCTTCGGTCGCGGGCGTGCAGTGGATGGCTGCGCAACCCGGCGTGACGGTGGCGGGATTTGATCCCGCAAGGACGACAGTGGCGGAACTGGCGCGCTGGAAGTCGGAGCTGCCCAGCCGCCTGCGGCGAGGATTCCTGCAGGCCGCGCCCACGCCGCTGGTAGAGATTTTGCGCTGCGTGAAGGATGAGGACGAGCTGGCAGTGATGGCAGAGGCGGCGCTGCTGGGTTGCCGGCTGTTTGAGCACATCCTGGGATTCATGCGGCCCGGCATTCCGGAAATTGAAATTGCCGCGGAGCTGGAACACCAGGCGCGGACGCTGGGCGCCGAAGGCATGTCGTTCGAGACGATTGTCGCGTCAGGGTTGCGATCGGCCATGCCGCATGGGCGCGCCACGGCTGCGCCGCTGCCACGGCGAGGATTTGTGACGCTCGACTTCGGTATAATCCTCAAGGGCTATTGTTCTGATATGACCCGCACTGTTTTTCTGGGCAGGCCAAAGCCCAGGGAGCGGGACGCATACCATGCGGTGCTGGAGGCCCAGGAGACAGCGGTCAAAGCGGTTTCCTCGGGTGTGAGCTGCGCGGAAGTGGACGAGGCCGCACGCCGAGTGTTGCGCAGGGAGGGATTGGCCGAGGCGTTTACGCACTCGACCGGCCACGGCGTTGGACTGGAAATTCATGAGCCGCCACGGGTTGGCACGGGGCAAACGACGCGGCTGCTGCCCGGCATGGTGGTAACTATCGAACCTGGAATCTACCTGACGGGTCAGTTCGGAATCCGCATTGAGGATATGGTGGCTGTCACGCGCAACGGGGGCGAGGTGCTTACTCCGGCGACAAAGGCACTTGTTGAACTTTGAAATGATTTGAGTGGCTTCATCGGCGCGCGACACAGAGGGTGCCCCGGTCGTGCCCTTTCAAAGCAGCGACTTTCCCCGCAGCCTGTAAGGCCGCGTTATCTTTTGTGTTTACGGCATGACTGGCGTCGTGCCTTTCAAAGCGAAGATTTTTCCCTCAGCTCATTTGGAACGGGCAAGTGGAGATTAGCGAACGAATGAAGAAGCAAGACATTGAGGATCTGCGAGAGCTTATTGAGTTTTTGAAGCATCACCAGGTTGCCGAATTCGATGTGGAACGCGGCGACTTGAAGATCCGGCTCAAATTCAATCCGCAGGATAGCGCTTCGGCAGGGCTGAACAACCTTGCCGGGTTGCTGAGGACGGCTCCGGCGGGAATGGCGCAGACTAGTCCGGCCGCGGCGCAAACGGCATCGGCTCCGCCTGTTCCGGCCGCACCCGCCGACCTCGACGCCGGGTTGCACCTTGTGAAGTCGCCGATCGTGGGCACGTTCTATAGCTCGCCTTCGCCTGGTGCCTCGCCCTTTGTTTCTCCTGGCGATCACGTGACGAAAGGCCAGGTGATCTGCGTGGTCGAGGCCATGAAGTTGATGAACGAGATCGAGTGCGACGCAGCGGGCGAAGTGGTAAAGTGCCTTGTTACAGACGGACAGCCTATCGAGTTTGGCCAGCCGTTGTTTTCGATTCGGACGGCGTAGGAGAGCGGAGCAAGCGTTGCCAGCGGAATTAGCGGCGCTAGTCTCGAAGATCTTCGTCGGCCCCAAGGTATTTCCTGGCTCCGCTAACCCCGCTTACGCCGCTAACCCCGCTTCTAAAGGAACGCATGTTTCGTAAAGTTCTGGTTGCAAATCGCGGTGAAATCGCGCTGCGCGTATTGAATGCTTGTAGCGAACTCGGAATTCGCACGGTTGCCGTGTACAGCGAGGCCGACCGCGATTCGCTGCACGTCCGCTTTGCCGATGAGGCCATCTGCATCGGACCGCCGCGAGCGTCGGACAGCTATCTGAATGTGCCGGCGGTTATTTCCGCGGCCGAGATCGCCGATGTGGAGGCGATCCATCCAGGCTACGGGCTGCTGAGCGAGAACGCGAATTTCGCCGAAGTCTGCCGCGCTTCGAATATCAAATTCATTGGGCCGCCGCCGGAGGTGACGCGGCTGATGGGCGAAAAGGAAAAAGCCCGGCAGGCGATGAAGAAGGCCAGGGTGCCCATCCTGCCGGGATCGGAGGGCATCCTGACAACAGCCGAAGAGGCGCGCAAGTGGGCCGATGAGGTCGGGTATCCGGTCATCCTGAAAGCCAAGGCCGGGGGCGGCGGGCGCGGCATGAGAATTGTCCGTGACGGCGAGGAACTGCCCAATCTCTATCACGCGGCGTTTACCGAAGCGGCCAACGCTTTCGGCAACGGCGAACTGTACATGGAGAAGTACATCGAACAGCCACGCCACATCGAGTTCCAGATTTTGGCCGATGAGCATGGCAATGTGGCCTCGCTCTTCGAGCGCGAGTGCTCCATTCAGCGCCGCCATCAAAAGCTGATTGAAGAAGCGCCGAGCCTGCAGGTGACGCCGAAGATGCGGGAAGAGATCGGCCGCACGCTGTGCCACTGTCTGAGCGAGATCGGCTACCAGAATGCCGGCACGGTGGAGTTCCTCATGAATGGCGACCACCAGCTTTCCTTCATCGAGATGAACACACGCATTCAGGTGGAGCACCCGGTAACGGAGGCGATTACCGGCGTGGATATTGTGAAGGCGCAACTGCGCATCGCTGCCGGCGAGAGTCTGGATGCGATTCTGCCTGCGAAGCTCGAAATCCGCGGCCATGCCATTGAGTGCCGCATCAATGCCGAGCATCCGCGGCGGTTCACGCCGTCGGCTGGGCAGATCACGGCATTCAATGTGCCGGGCGGCAACGGAATACGCGTGGATACGGCGCAGTATGCCGAGGGCGTGATTCCTCCCTATTACGACTCGCTGATCGCCAAGCTGATCACGCATGGCGTCGACCGCGCGGAAGCCATCGCCAAGATGGGGCGCGCGCTGGACCAATTCATCGTGCAAGGAATCGATACTTCGATTCCGTTGCACCAGGCCATCCTTCAGGATCCCGGGTTTCGCGCCGGCGAATTCGATACCGGGTTTATGGAGCGGTTTCTGGCGCCGAGAGCCGAAGCGGAGGAGCAGCCCGCGTAAATTCGCTCAGCGCCGGTGCCATCCGCCCTGCAACCAGCCCTTACGCACGAGGCTCGCTCCGAATTTTTGCGTACAATTTTCTGTTTCTGCAGCAGACTCCCTGTATTACGCTTTGTGCATATGCGAAAGGACGGGATCATGAATGCCGATTTTGTTACCTCGCATCTGACCGGGATCATCACGGCCGTCGGCGGATTGGGGACGGCGGCCTTTGGGCTGCTGGAAGCGTGCAAGCCGGTGAATCCCTGGATCAACCGAATCGGGTTTGGGGGAATCCGCAAGGCAGTTACCGCTCTTACCCCCGGAGACGCAAACGCAAAGTCTCCACTGAATGCGCTGCCGCAGAATGGAATTCTTCAATCTCTGCTTGCCAATTGGGTGAACGGGACCGACTTGACCAGCCAGAAGGCAATTGCCAAGTCGCTCATCAAGCTGCACATGAGTGTAGAGAATGCCAGGGCGCTGGCCGAGCAGACCAGTGTTGACCCGGCAGTGTTCACTTCGGTTGCCACGAAGACAGCAGCCGGCGTTTCATTGCTGCCGCCGGAGAGCGACGTCTTTTCGCGCTTCGATCTGATTGTGACTGCGCAACTCGACGCCGCTTACCAGCATGCCGATCAGGTATATCGCAACTGGACGCGCGGACTGGCGGCCGCAATCGCCGTGGTACTTGCGCTGGCAGGCGGCGCTATGGTGGCAAGCGCTTGGGACTTGAAGCACTTCGGCATCGCCTTGCTCATTGGCCTGCTGGCCACGCCGCTGGCACCGATTGCCAAGGATCTGTCGACGGCTCTGGCCACGGCCGTGAACACCATGCAATTGGTGAAGAAGTAGAGGCCCGCGATGGATCCGATCACCCGCTTTCTCGATCTTCGTATGCTGTGGGGCGGCGGCGACGTCCAAGACAACGTGCAGCTTTATCAATGGACAGGTGGAGGCAACTACGCTGACCAAACCAAGTACGTCAACCTCTCCCTGGCCGATTTAAAGAGCTTCATCCATGGCAAAGACGTGCTGATCGGGACGCACGGCTTCAACGTGAACCGCGCCGATGGCATCCAGACTCTCTCGATGTGGCGGCAGTTGCTCACTTTGCCTGCTTCCGCGGTCTTCGTCGGGCTGCTTTGGCCAGGGGACTCGGAATCTCTTCACGCGTTGTGTTATCCCGCGGTACCGGCTCATGCCATGGCTGCGGGAAGCAAACTGGCGCAGTTCCTCGACGCTAATTTTCAGGGTGTGGCTAGTGTTGCCTTTTCCTCGCATAGCCTTGGCGCGCGCGTAGTGTTGCAAACGATCAGCCAGATGCAGTTGCCGGTGCGTAGGGCAATCCTCATGGCCGGGGCCATCGGCGACAACTGCCTGACCAGTGAGTTTGAGAATATACAGTCCAAAGTGGATGTCATCTCGGTGCTCGCCTCGAAAGAGGACGAGGTACTCCGGTGGGCATTTCCCCTGGGCGACTTTGCCTCGGATTTCATCGACGACAATCATCCCTGGTGGGAGTCGGCGTTGGGACGGTTTGGCCCGAGCAAAAGGCCGGCGCATTATCTGCCGCCTTACCAGATTCCCGAGGAATGGAAGTACGGGCACGGAAGCTACCTGCAAACTGACCCGCCCGCAGCCGGGCCATTCCCGCCGACTTGCGGAGTGCCTTCGCCAAATCCGCTTCCGCAAGGCGGCCCGCCCGGCTGGCAGGCGGCATGGTCGGCGTCTTTTGTCTCCGGTCGATTCAACTAGTGCCCGGCGATAAGTCTCGGCCTTAGCCCACCCGGAGCTTCCGGGACGGGTGCGACTGTTTACGGCGGTTCTCCAATTTACGTGAAGTCTCAAGTGGCGTGCAATGTGGCGTTTTCTCAAGGAAAACGTCACCCAAGAGTTGCGGCATTGCTCTACATCCACTGGAGAATCGCTATATCGCTTTTTCTTCGCCTTTTAAGATGGAATGGGGTATGCTGTTTGGGCAACTAGGAGGTTGCTGAATGGACTATCAAAAAGATCTGATTGCCGAATACGACCGCGAGACGGCCAAGATGCGGAAGATGCTGGAGGCCATCCCGGCCGATGCCGATTTCAACTACAAACCCCACCCGAAATCTATGAGTCTTGGCCGGTTGGCCGGGCACCTGACCGACATGACGGGGGACTGGGCGCTGGCCACTCTGACGACGGAAAAAATGGAGTTCGCAGCCGATCACAAGTGGGATCCTTATGTGCCAGCCAACAAGGCGGCGCTACTGGAAAAGTTTGATAAAGATCTGCCCACGGTACGCGGGGCCATTGCGGCAGTTCCAGCGGAGAAGTGGGATCAGCAATGGCAGTTTATCTTCGGTGGGCAGGCGTTCGTTGATTCGCCGCGCCGCCAGGTTTTTCGCGAAATGGTGATGAGCCACATGGTGCATCATCGTGCTCAGTTGGGCGTGTATCTGCGCCTGCTCAACGCGAAGGTTCCAGGGGTGTATGGGCCTTCGGCGGACGAGATGTGAGAAAAGCTGGGAGCGAGGGAACAGAGAACAGGGGAACAGGGGCTGTTGGCTGAGGTGGGCTGTACGGCTCCGATTTCCCTGTTCCTCTTTTCGCGGTCCTGATCGGCTAGTCTTGTTTCATGCCCTTTTCTTTTCCGAAAATTTATCCCATTCTTGACGCTTCGATCATTCCACCCACGGGCCGCGCGGAGTTTCTGCGGCGGCTAGGCGGTGGATTGGCTGAGGCTGGCGTGACGCTGCTCGAGTACCGCAACAAGACCGGCTCTCAAGCAGAAATACTGGCTGACGCAGTGATTCTTCGCGGTGCGTTGCCTCAAGGACAGGTGAAACTGATTCTCGACGATCGCGCGGATCTGGTTGAAGAGGCGCGTTTTGATGGTGTACACGTCGATGCTGGGGACGCGCTGCCGTCAGAGGCGCGGCGGCTGCTTGGCCAGGGACGAATCGTGGGCACCTTTGGCGGCAGCGAAGCGCTTCTGCCGGAAGTTCTGAACGAGCCGGTGGATTACCTGTCGATCGGCCCGGTATTTCCCACGACGACCAAGCAAACCTCCAAGGCGCCGATCGGTGTGGAAGGCGTGCGCAAGCTGCGCGAGGAAGCTGGCGCAGATCCGATTCTCGTCGGCGTGGGAGGGATTACGCTGGCGGCCGCGCCGGCCGTACTGGCTGCGGGAGCAACTGTGGTTGCCGTTGCCGGAGCGATTTTCCGTGCGCCCGATCCGGTGGGCGAGTTCCGCCGCTGGGTGAAGGCGATCAAGTAAGCGCCAAGCTGGGAGCACTGCCCGAAATCGAGACAGTTGCCGTCTGGATTCGAAGCATTTTTGTCTAAATACGAGACAGTTTCTGCCTGAAAACGAGACGCTTTTAAAGATCGAGGCTCCCTGGCCGCGTGCGGCCCGTGCGCGACCTCGGAAGGTCCGCTGATTTCCGTGCGGGAGGGAACGAAGAGGCGATGTGCCAGGAGGCGCTGGATCCATCCGCCCCCCACACAACTTGCGGCCCCGATCCCTCAGCGCCGCGCGTCACGAGCAAGCTGGTCGATTACAAACATTGCGGTCTGGCCGTCCTGGCCGCTCGCTTTCATGTAGCGTTCGGTAGCTTCGCCGGTTTTGTGACCGCGCAGCAGCGCGATCAGTTGCGAGCGCAGCGGCTCCTCGATTCCGGCGGCGAGGGATTCATAGTGCGCCTCGCGTTCTTCCCGCGCCGGTGTATCATCTCGAAACTGCTTCATCGTTGTTTCCGAGGCGCACGGCTGATCGGCGGCCAAGCGGCCATTCTCGCGCACCAGGTAGATCACCACGGTCCCCAAATCGTCGCCCTGCTGATAGTCAATGTGAAGTTCCCGCGCAGGCTTCACGGCAAAATACCCGAACGTTTCGAGCGCCTTCAGGTTGGTTTCATTCACCGCAGAGATCTTAATCGTGTATTTCGCCGGAATCGGATCCCGCCACATCATCGCCAGCACGAAATCATAGAAGTCCTTGTAGTCCCTCTTCTCGGCGGCAAGGCAGGCCTGCAACCGGGAAGAATAAAGCGAGTCCAGGCGGGCCGCATCCTGGGCGTTGAATGCAGCCACGTAGCGCGACACAAAGCTCTTGACCTCTGTTTGAGACGGTTCCGACTGCCCCTGCGCGCAACATGCCGCGCACAAACTCACCACAACTAGACTCAGGACCCCGCATTTCAGGAATCTCATAGCGTCAGCACCTTAAGGCAAAAGTACCTGCTATCCTTCCGGCGGGCAATGACCTTATCGTATGATTGCGTTACGAGTTGCGGCCTGCAGGACCGGCCAAAGGCTACCGCTCAAATGCATTCCGGAGCTTCATCTCAGGCTTTGCTGTCTGCCCCAATCAAATTATGCGTCAGGGAGGAAGTGGCACTTGAAATCCAGACTGCTTCGCATTAAACCCATGTCGATGCTCTCCGAAGAGGCGAGCGAGCAGGGCGAGCACACGCTGAAGCGTTCGCTTGGCGCCGTGAACCTGGTCACGCTGGGCATCGGGGCGGTGGTCGGCGCCGGGATTTTTGTGCTGACGGGGCAGGCCGCGGCGCTTTATGCGGGGCCGGCAGTGGCGCTGAGCTTTGTGCTGGCTGGCATCACTTGCGCTTTTGCCGGCCTGTGCTATTCCGAGTTCGCGTCGATTATTCCCATTGCCGGTTCGGCGTATACCTACGGCTACGCCACGCTGGGCGAGCTGGTGGCATGGATCATTGGCTGGGACCTGGTGCTGGAGTACGCATTCGGCGCATCGACTGTGGCGTCGGGCTGGTCAGGGTATTTCAATAGCCTGATGCAGCAGTTTGGGATCGTCATTCCGCCGCAATTGACGGCGTCGACGGGAACTCATCTGGTGTTTTACCACCATCTGTGGATGCCGGTGGTGTCGCTGCCGCCGGGCGTGAGCGATGCCGGGTTGCCGCATGTGACGGCGGCCTTCAACCTGGTCGCCATGGCGATTGTCATGGTGATTACGGTCATCCTGGTGATTGGCATCAAGGAGTCGGCGAACTTCAATTCGGTGATTGTGTTTATCAAGCTGAGCGGTAGTGGGAATTTTTCTGGTGGTTGGGGGATACTTCCTGATTCGCCATCCTGACGTGGCGAAGCTGAACTGGCACCCGTTCATTCCGCCCAGGGACGCGAACGGCAACTTCGGATGGGGCGGCATTTCCAAGGGCGCGTCGCGCATTTTCTTCGCCTACATTGGATTCGACGCGGTGTCGACGGCCGCGCAGGAGGCCAAGAAGCCGCAGCGGGATATGCCCATCGGCATTCTCGGTTCGCTGGCCATCTGCACCATTCTATACATTCTGGTATCGCTGGTGTTGACGCGGCCTGGTGAGTTACAAGACCCTGAACGTGGGCGCTCCGGTAGCGCTGGGCATCGACGCGACGGGCGTAAGCTGGGGCTCGCTGCTGGTGAAGATCGGCGCGGTGTTCGGGCTGGCCACGGTGATGCTGGTGATGCTGCTGGGGCAGACGCGCGTCTTCTACTCGATGTCGAAGGACGGCCTGCTTTTGGAAGTGGGCATCGGCTGTGCATCCGAAGTTCCGCACGCCGTGGATCACGACGATCGTGTTCGGAATTTTTGCGGCCTTGTTTCCCGCGCTGCTGCCTATCGACAGGCTCGCCGACCTGGTGAACATCGGGACGCTGCTGGCATTCACCATTGTGTGCGCGGGGGTTTGGGTGCTGCGCGTGCGACATCCCGAACTGCATCGGCCGTTCAAGACGCCGCTGGTTCCGCTGGTGCCGATTCTTGGGAATTGTGTCGGCGCTTTACCTGATGTCGCGCCTGGCGGCGATTACCTGGGAAGTGATGATCGGCTGGCTGATGTTCGGGCTGATCATTTACTTCAGCTACTCCGTGAAGCACAGCAAGGTGCAGAAGCTGGCGAAAGCGGCTACAGCGGACTGGCGTGAAGTTGAGACCGGGGCATCTGCGGGAGGCCGTTGCACGTGACGCAGGAATTGCCTTGCAAGCTGTCCGGATGTGAACTGATTCACAGAGACCGATCCTCATCGCTCAATCCATGGTTGAAGGAATCGTTCTTGACCTCCGACACAACTGTAGCCCGGTATCCGGGGTTCATTAGCTGGTTAGAAGCTGCTTTACGCCGTTGTTTTCGCGCAGAACTCGTCGAAGGCGCGCACGAGCTCGGCACGCGATCTGCTGCGCAGTGGACTGCTCGATAACGGAGCGCTGCATGAGATAGACCAGCTTGCCGTCGCGCAGGATGGCGATGGAAGGCGAGCTGGGCGGATGGCCTTGAAAGTAGCTGCGGGCGCGTTCAGTGGCCTCGCGATCCTGGCCGGCGAAGACGGTGATTTTGCGGTCGGGCTGGTTGGCAGAGTTGGCGAGAGCGAGGCGGATGCCGGGGCGAGCTTTGCCGGCAGCGCAGCCGCAGATGGAATTGACGACGACGAGAGTTGTTCCCGGCTCGGCCAGCGCAGCGTCCACTTCTTCGGCCGTCCGGGTTTCCTTGATACCGGCGCGCATAAGCTCCTCGCGCATGGGAATCACCATTAGTTCTGGATACATGTTTGCCTCCGGCAGGGGAAGCTGCCTGTGCTTATTCTACGAGTTCGCCGCGCGTGCGGCTACACCCATTTTCGCTTCTGCTGTTTACAGGAACCGGGTCGCCGAGTGGCTTTGGAGTTTCGTCCGCATGGGAATTCTCCGCAGGGTTTCGATTGCAGTATACAGAATAATCAGACTATCTGAATTGAAATCGCTGCGTTCCTGTAGTCTGGTTTCTTGCAGATACTTGAGAACATTTCGCTGGCGTCCTTTACGACCTTCGGCATCGGGGGGCCGGCGCGGTGGTTTGCGGAGGCGGCGAGCGAGGAGGAGATTGCGGAGGCGGCTGAGTGGGCGCGCAAGCGGGGAGTTCCGCTGTTTGTGCTCGGCGGCGGCAGCAATCTGCTGGTTTCTGACAGTGGATTTGCGGGGCTCGTGCTCCATGTCGGGTTGAAGGGCATTGAGCACAAAGGTGAAGTGTTCCGCGTGGGCGCCGGCGAATCCTGGGACAACTGCGTTGAGCAGACTCTTGGAGTGAATTGTGCTGGGTTGGAATGTCTCGCCGGGATTCCGGGGACTGTGGGCGGAACGCCGGTGCAGAATGTGGGCGCATACGGGCAGGAAGTTGCGTCGGTTATTGAGAGGGTGCGGGCCTTCGATCTGGAGACGCAGGAGTTCACCGAGTTTCAAAATGCCGAGTGCGGATTTGCGTATCGAAGGAGCCGGTTCAACTCGACGGATCGAGGGCGGTATGTGGTAACGCGCGTGGACTACCGGCTGCGGCAGGGCGGCGAGCCGACGATTCGCTACCCAGACTTGGCGAGGGCGCTGATGGAAACCGAACAACCGGGCCTTGCCGAGGTAGTAGCGGCGGTGCGCCTGATTCGTCAGCAGAAAGGAATGCTGATCGTAGAAGGCGATCCCGATTGCCGCAGCGCGGGAAGCTTCTTCAAGAACCCCTCGGTTACGCCAGAGGTGGCCGAATGCGCAAGTCGGATGGCTTCCGATTCCCGCATCGCTTTGCGCACGTTTCCTGGAGAAGGCGGGCTGGTGAAGATTCCTGCGGCGTGGCTGATTGAGCAGGCTGGATTTTATCGAGGTTATCGGCTGGGCAGAGCAGGAATCTCAAGGCGACATACGCTTGCGCTCGTGAATTATGGAGATTCAGACGAGGGCGGTGCGACTGCCGCGGAGATTCTGGCGCTCGCCGAGAAGATTCAGGCGGCCGTTGAGGCGCGGTTCGGGATCCGGCTGGAGATGGAGCCGGAGATGGTCGGGCTCTAGCCTAGGGTTATAGTAAGACTCATCGGGTCAACTCAACGCGGCTCAATAACTGAGGCGGTGTGAACGTGAAATTCTCGTTTGTGCGGCCGTTCTTTCGGCAGCAAATGGTTTACCTTGCCTTTTCTGCGGTCGTTGTCGCCATTTTCTGGGCGCTAGGAGAGCAGATTAATCCTGTACTGGTTGTCGTGTACACACTGTGCATAGGAAATCTGCTCTCGACCGCAATCATCCGGGTGGAGTTCTTCTATTCGGAAAGGCCGTTCCCTTTCAACTGGCTGATTTTTCTGCCTATCCTCCTTATACTGACGGCGCCCATCTACCTGATTTCGACCGCGGCGGTATGGCTGCTGATCCGGCCCGTTACGCAGACGCTCTCCAACTTCCTTGAAACGGAATGGAAGTTTCCATTTGTTGCAACTTTCGTGTTCGGTTTTATTTCGTACTTATATGGCAGCACGAGAGAGGGGCTGGAACGGCGCAACAGGGAATTGCAGCAGTCGGTGGAGAAAGGCGCACAGCAGCTTGAGCTGCAGGCGCAGGAAATGCAGCGCGCCCGGGAGATTCAGCAGTCGTTGCTTCCGAAAGAGATTCCTCAGCTTGCGGGGTTTGAAGTGGCGGCAGCGTGGCGGCCGGCGCGCGAGGTGAGCGGCGATTACTACGATGTCTTCAAGCTGGACGAACGCCGGCTGGGCGTTTGCATTGCCGACGTAGTAGGGAAGGGCGTAGCGGCGGCATTGCTGATGGCCAATGTGCAGGCAGCCGTGCGCGCGTACGCGAGCAGCGCCGAGAACGCCGCGCAGTTGTGCGCGAAGGTAAACCGGTTGCTATGCGAGAATCTGGCGACCGGGAAGTTTGTGACGTTCCTCTACGGCGTGCTGGACAACGAGACGCGGACATTCGATTACTGCAACGCGGGGAACGTCTACCCGATTCTCGTTTCGCAAGGCACCGCACGATCCATAGAAACAGGAGGCGCTGCACTGGGCGTGTTTCCAGAGTGGAAGTATGAGAATGCGACCATTGCTCTCAAGCCGGGCGACCGGCTGTTGCTTGTGACCGATGGCATCACCGAAGCGTACGGCCCGGACGAACAGGAATTCGGTGAAGAAAGGCTCGCGCTGGCAGCGCTGGCGGGCAGTAAGCGCACGGCGGCGGAAATGAGTCGGCTGCTTCTGGAAGAGGTATCGAGATTTTGCGGGTCGCGCTTCCACGATGATGCGACACTGCTGGTGATCGCGGCAAAGTGAGAGGCACTTCAGTCTTCGCGGTCCTGAAGGCGGACCATCAGACGTTGGCGCTCGATGGACAAAACTTCTTTAGCCGGGCCGAGCGCGGTGAGCCGTCCTTCGTGCAATAAAAGAACTTCAGCTCTGGTAGCAAGGGCATCGCTGACGTCGTGCGTGGCCAATACGGTCTGCACGCTATTCTGACGGAGCCATTCCTGCAGGCGCTCGAGCAGCGCATCGCTGGCTACGCCGTCGAGGGCGGAAAACGGCTCGTCGAGCAAGAGCAGACGAGGGCCAGGCGCGAGGGCGCGGGCCAAGGCCACACGTTGCGCCTGACCGCCGGAGAGATGCGGCGGACGGCGACTAGCCAACTCTCTTGCATCGACCAGTGCAAGCATCTCATCGACGCGCTGGGCGCGGCCGGCGCGATCAAGGCTGCGCAGCCCATAAGCCACGTTGGCCGCCACGCTGAGGTGAGGGAAGAGCGCGGGATGTTGTGTGACAAGTGCTGTTTGGCGATGGCCCGGTGGCAGCCACAGGCGTTGATCGGTGTCTGTGAGCGCTCGGCCGTCGAAGCTCAGGCGTCCACGCACCGGCTCGTCATGCCGGGCCCGATCAAGCCCGGCCAGCAGCCGCAGAAGCGTGCTTTTGCCGGCGCCGGAGGGACCGAAGACAACCGTCCACGCGGATGCGAGCCGACACTCCACCTGGAGGTGAAAACTGCCCCGCCGCGCGTCGAGCGCCAGTTCAAGCACGGCGCCCGCTCCCGCGTTTTTGTGTCGAGTAGATGACTGCAAGAGCTAGTACGCTAAGCCCGAGCAAGATTGCCGCCGTCCGATCTGCTGCCGCGTAGTCGAAATTCTCCACCTGGTCGTAGAGCGCGATGGAGAGCGTGCGCGTAGCGCCGGGAATGTCGCCGCCGAGCATGAGCACCACGCCAAACTCGCCTACGGTGTGCAGAAAACTCAGAACAACAGCGGCAAGAAGCGAGCGCCGCGCCAGCGGAACGAAGATGCTCAAGACGACACGCACGGGGCTGGCCCCGAGTAGTCGCGCGGCATCTACCACGGCCATATCGACGGAGGCGAAGCCGGCGACAAGCGGCTGCACCGCAAACGGCAAGCTGTAGATCACCGATCCAACGACAAGGCCATCGAAGGAGAAGGCAAGCGGATGACCGAGCAGGGCCGTAATGCCACGGCCAAAAGCGGTGCGTGGGCCGAGCAGGACGAGAAGAAAAAAGCCAAGCACAGTGGGCGGCAAGACCATGGGCAGCGTGGCCAGGGCTTCGAGAGCCGGCAGCCATCGGCCGCGGCCCAGCACCAGCAGAGCAGCCAGTGGCACGGCTACGGCCAGCAAAATGGCCGTGGTGACCGTTGCCAGACGCAGTGAGAGCGCGAATGCTTGCCAATCCATCAGTCCACTCTCAGACTATCGTGAGCGCCAAGGTTTCCCATCAATGTTTGAAGAACCAGGTAACGGATCAGTCAGCCGAAGCTTGCTTACTTGACGGGCGTCAGGCCGCTCTTGGCGAGCTCAGCCTGTACTGGAGACGAAAGAAGAAAGTCCATCAGCTTATGCGCGGCCTCGCGTTGAGTGGTCTTGCTCACAATGACCATGCCCTGCTCGATAGGCGGATAGAGATCTCGCGGGATCACGAAGTACGATCCGCTGCTGGCGAGCTGCGGCGTGAGCGCGGAGGTGAGCGAGATAAGGCCGGCATCGGCATTGCCTGACTCGGCAAACTGGGCGGTCTGGGAGATGTTCTCCGCGGTCACGATGCGCGGCTGGAGTGGGTCGTAAAGTTTAAGACTTTTGAGGGCGGCCACGGCAGCGCGGCCGTAGGGCGCGCGGTCGGGATTGGCAACAGCAAGGCGCTTCAAATTCGGGTCGCGCAGCAGGTCGAGCGACGGCGGAGGCAATTGGGAGTCCTTTCGTTCCCAGAGCACCAGCGTGCCTTTGGCATAGGTGATCGGCGTGGAAGAATCGGCGGAACCGGCTGTGTCGGCCAACCCAGCGTCAATGAGGCGCTTGGGATAACTTAGATCGGCTGACATAAAAACGTCGAAGGGCGCGCCGTTTTGGATTTGCGTGGTGAGCATGGCCGAGGCCTGGAAGGTAGCTTCGGCGTGAATTCCGGTTGCCTGCTGAAACTCCAGCAGGATGGGCGGGAGTACCGGCTCGAGATCTGCAGCCGCGGCAACGCGCAACGGGGTTTGCGCCGAAAGCGGTGCTACCATCGCAAAGACGAACAGGGCGGGGAAGAATCGCTTCAGCATAGTCGGAATCTGTCTCCTATCCAAAACAAAGTCAATTAACACTATACACTGAAACCGCGTGATTCGATCATCGGGGCGAGCGCCTATATGGCGTCGCGCGTAAACATGCTGCTCGTTTCCGGTTCCAACGCATGCGGTTTCGGTGACAGGTATGAACGACAATTGGCACGAGTTGTGCTGTATCGCATGAGGAACGCAGATTGTGCTTTCGGCATCCTGCGTTGCGATAGCCTGGGTTACCGGTGAGAAGACGGGATTAAGATCAAGCGGCTGGGATCGAAACGGGCAAGCACACGGTCTCCGATTTTCAGTCCAAGCCGTTGGTAATCCTGTCGGGAAAGCAGGGCGCTGAAGCGGCCCTCGGAACTGAGGTCCACCCGAAAGATAATTCCCAATGGGATTGTGGCCTCGACCATCGCGGGAACAGCGCCGGGCATCGGGAGGGAATGGCCGTTCAGGTGTTCAAGCTGCACGTCCTCCGGATAGAAAGCCAGGCAGGAGGTTGCCGGACTGAATCGCCCATTCATAGTCGCTTCAAGCACAGAGTCTCCTACGTGAGCTTTGACCCGGTTCGGTCCAATCTGTTCGAGGTATCGCGGAGAAAACAGATGCATCCCCAGGAACTGTGCAACCCAGGCATCCACCGGACGAGCAAAAACCTCTTGCGGATCGCCGACCTGAAGAATTACGCCATCCTGGATTATTGCGATTACATCGGCCAGCATGAGGGCTTCGATGCGATCGTGCGTAACGTACACGCTTGTGGCTTCGAGCGAGCGCAACAAGCGGCGCAGGTCTTCACGGAGTTCTTCGCGCATTTTTGCGTCGAGGGCGGAAAGCGGCTCGTCGAAGAGGAACAATTGTGGCTCAATCGCCAGCGCTCGGGCGAGAGCAACTCTTTGTTTTTCTCCGCCGCTCAACGTCGCTGGGCGACGACCGGTCAGGTGCTGTGCACCGACCAGGCACAACACCTCTTCGACCCTTTGCGCCGCGTGGTGCTTCTCTCTAAGGCCGAAAGCCACGTTCTGCTCTACCGTAAGGTGCGGGAAAAGGGCGTAATCCTGAAACATGAAGCCTAATCCGCGGGCCTCAGGCGGCAACGACGTGATTTGCCGTCCTGAGAGTTCAATGCGGCCTGAAGAAGGGACGTAAAACCCCGCGATGGTCTCGAGCAACACGGACTTCCCGGAGCCGCTCGGCCCAAGCAGCACCAGGCTTTTCCCTTGATCGATAGCGAGCGATACGTTCTGAAGCTGGAATTGCTGGAGCCTCAAGCACAAATCGCTAATGGCAAAGTAGCTCATCGCTTCTCCAAGCTCAGATTGGCTTCGACCAGAGCCCGAAGGATGAGAAAAGTTGGGAGCGTTACAAGCAGCAGCAAGACTGCGGCAGCGGAAGATTCGCTCAGGCCAGTCTGTAAGTAAAGGTCGTAGATCTTCACCGGAGCTGTCATCGGATAGTAGGCCAGCACCATCACGGCTCCGATCTCGCTGATAGAACGCGCATAAGTCAGAACCGCACCTGTCATGATTCCACGCCATGCCAGCGGCAAATCTATGCGATAAAAAACCTCGAGCGCCGAGGCCCCTAAGGTGCGGGCAACTTTTTCAAGCCTCGGATCGACGGCAGCAAACCCCAGGCGCGCCGAATTGACCATGAATGGAACGCTGACGAACAACATTGCTATGATGATGCCCGCCTTAGTGCCCCAGAACTCCAAGCCAAGCGGCGCGAGCAAGGCGCCGATCATGCCTCTGCGGCCGAAAACAAACAGCAACGCAATTCCAACCACTGTGTGGGGGACCGCCAGCGGCAGGTCAACAAGCGCTTCAATCAGCCGCCTCAACCAACCGCTACGGCGAGCCAACAGGTAAGCGAGCGGCGTTCCGAAAATTACCGCAATGACCGCCGTAATCGCTGCCGTTTCCACGCTCAGCCAGATCGCGCTGCGTACATCGGGCATGGCGGCGACCGAGCGCAGCGATTCCCACGACTGGGCTAAAGTCATGCGGAGCAATGGCAGCAAAATGAACAGCAGCAGAACACCGGCCGGTAGCCACAGAAATCCAAATGCAAGCCGCCTTAGCGCCCGTTGAGTCTCGCCCGTTCGTACTGCTGCTATTACTGCCCCGGCCATGGTATTACCAACCCCTTTAACTCTGCTGGGACCTCTTTAAACCCGCTCGCGATGGGTTGTTTGACCACCTCAAACCCATTATTTTGCATGATCGCCTGGCCCTGCGCGCTCAAAAGAAAATCGATCCAACGGCTCGCCTGCTCCGGATGTGGAGCATTCAACGGGACGGTAACGGCGTAAATGATTGGCCGCGCCTGCAACTCGCCGTTGCGCGTGCCAACAGAAACCGTCGCATATTCGCCCGCATAGGCGGCGTCGCTCAGATTGATCTGCACCGGAAGCTGCAGGTACTTGAAATGATGCTGCATTGCATCGGACCGATAGATCGCCAGGTAGTCAATCTGGCCCGACTGTAAGGCGCCGATCAACTCGGTTTCCGTGTCGCGAATGTTTTTTTCGGGAGCGTTCTTTAAGATCGCTTGGGCCAGCCCCGCTTTGTGGTAATACCTTTCGGCCAGTTGCAGCATTTGCAGCGTTTGATATCCGGAGGGATCAGTGTCCGGATTAGAGCGGCCGATCTCCACTCCGGGCTCCGACAGGATTTGAAACCAATTGCTGGAATTGATCTTTGAGGCGTCTTTGCTTTTGTCGGTATAAACGAAGGTGATCGCGTTAGAAACGAACCCGATGTACCAGTTCGCATATTGCTGTGTCGCGCTGCCATGCGGATATAGCTGCTGTGGAATTACGTTGTAATCGGCTACTGCCAGCAGGTCGGCCGGTTGATACAATTCCGTGATCTGCTTGGCCATCTTGACGCTACCGCCGAACTGCGCCTGAATCGTAATCTCGGGATGGAGCTGCTGATATGCCGAGTTGACGGCCTTGAAGGGCATGGCCAAGGTGCCGGCGCCATACTCGATGAGCGTCACTTTGTTGCCGGAATTTGTTTGTGCTTCGGCAATCCCCGATGGACCAACCACGCCAGCAATTACGCTGAGGGCGAACAGGGAGGGGAACAACCGTTTCAGCATAGGCGGGTCTGGGTCCTATCACTGCGGAAATCGCGCTACACTGGTAGGCTAACACTAGCTACAAAACCGCGTGATTCGATCATCGAGGCGAGCGCCTATTTGGCGTCGCGCGTAAACATGCTGCTCGTTTCCGGTTCCAACGCATGCGGTTTCGGGGACAGGTATGAACGACAACTTGCACCAGTTGCGCTGTATCGGATGCGGAGCGCAGATTGCGGGCGCGGAGGCGCAGGCGGATTTTCGCTGCGTCCAATGCAGGGAACTGTTTGAGGTGGAATATCCCGGTTGGAGCCAGCGCAAGGGCCACGACCGGCCGAATCCTGGAGCGCTCAAATGGCTATGGCGCGAGCGCCGCTGCTCGGCTGAGTCTCTGGACCAATCGGGGGTCTGGCGGTTCCGTGAAATGCTGCCCATTCTCGAAAGCATGGGAAACGCCGTCTCGTTGCGCGAAGGCAACACGCCGCTCTATCATTTGCCGCGCGCGGCAAAGGCTCTGGGAATCGATCAGCTTTTTGCCAAGCATCAGGGCATGAACCCGACGGGTTCGTTCAAAGATACAGGCATGACCTCGGCGCTGAGCGTGGCGCGCGAGCGGGGATTTCAATGGGTGGCCTGCGCATCGACGGGGAACACCTCGGCCTCCATGGCTGCTTATGCAGCGCGCGCCGGACTGAACAGCCTGGTGCTGATTCCGGACGGCAAGATCGCATGGGGCAAGCTTTCGCAGGCGATGGACTACGGAGCTTTGACCTGCCAGTTGAAGGCCGACTTCGACGGCTGCCTGCGCGTGCTGACTGAGATCGTGAAGCAGGCGCCGATCTACCTGCTGAACTCCGTGAATCCTTACCGGCTGGAGGGGCAAAAGACACCGGCCTTCGAGATTGCCGAAGCCTTCGATTGGAACGTGCCCGACCACCTGATTGTTCCCGGCGGAAACCTGGGCAACAGCTCGGCGCTGGGAAAGGGATTCCGCGAGCTGCGCGAGCTGGGACTGGTAGCGCGGTTGCCGTGCATCTCCGTGATCCAGGCCGCAGGGGCCAATCCGCTGGTAAGGAGCTTTGAGGCCAGCCACGGCGAGGCGCTGGAGCCGGTGGAGGCGCAGACGCGCGCTACGGCCATTCGCATCGGCAATCCGGCCTCATGGCGCAAGGCTGCGCGGGTGATTCAGGAGAGCGGCGGATGGTGCCTGGATGTGACCGAGGCCGAGATCGCGATCGCCAAAGCCGAATTGGGCGCGGAAGGGCTGGGCTGCGAGCCGGCTTCCGCGGTGACCCTGGCCGGATTGAAAAAACTGCACGCCAAGGGCGTGGTCCGATCCAACGAGACAGTGGTGCTGGTGCTGACCGGGCATACGCTCAAAGACGCGGACTACACAATCGACTTCCATCGTGGAACGTTGCTGACCGATGAGGAGAAGTGCGGCGTGGAAGCAGAGGTTGACGCGCTGCGGCGGAATGCGATAACCGTGGATGCGACGCCGGCGGCAGTGCTGGCCGCGCTGAAAGGCAAAGTGGGATGAGCGGCCAGACGATCGATCAAGGAAAGTTTGACGCTCTGCGGCTACGCTTGCCTTCGCGCCCGCTGCGCTTGCGCTTGCCCGCCACTTCGGCGAATCTTGGCCCCGGCTTCGACGCCGTGGCCGTGGCTTTGGACTTCTATCTCGAGATCGAGGCGGAGGCCGCGCAGGAGTTTTCAATCGCCGTCACCGGACGCAATGCGGGTCGTTGCGCGCAGCTCGAAAACAACCTCATTCTCGAGGCCTACAAGGAGCTCCTGCGGAGTCACAATCGTCCGCTTGTGCCGCTGGCGATACGCATGGCGAATGGCATTCCGTTGGGGATGGGTTTTGGCTCGTCAGCGGCCGGGCGCCTTGCCGCGATCGCGCTGGCGGCCCACTTCGGGGAGCTTGCGTGGAGCACGGATCGCATTCTGGAAGAGGCATACCGGCTTGAGGGCCATCCTGACAACGTAGCGGCCTGCTGGCTGGGCGGGTTCGTGACCGCCGTATGCGAGGGAAAGAGCGTTCACGTGGCCCAAGTGGATCCTCCAATGGACTGGCGCGCTATTGTCGTCTTTCCCTCCGAGCCGCTGGCCACCAGCAAGGCGCGCGCGGTGCTGCCTGCGTGTTATTCGCTGGAGGACGTGGTCGCGAATCTGCAGTCGGCGACTGTTCTGGGGCTGGCATTTGCCCAGGCGCGGGGCGATCTGCTGAGGCTGGCCATGAACGACCGCATTCATCAGCCCTATCGTGCGCCCATCTGTCCTTTGTTGCCGCTTCTGTTGCCGCTGGTGGGCGGGCACGGCATTTTAGGAGCGGCTCTGAGTGGCGCGGGCCCCGCAGTGCTTGCAGTGGTTGACGAGGAACTTAGCCTGGCAGGAGCCTCGTCGGCGATCAAAGAAGCTATCGAGAATCGCATCGAGGCAGAGCTGGCGATTTGCCGGTTTTCGGGGGCAGGCGCAAGCCAACTCATTGAAACGAAATGACCTTAATTCTGAGGGAAAAATCGCCAGAGGGCAATCGTGTGCGTTATCAATGAGTTAAGGTGGGTGCCTAGGTGGGCAGTCATCAATCTACTGATTACCTGGACTATTACTGAAGTTTGCTTGTTATTTATTGATTAAGCAACTACATTCGCTCGGTGAGCAGTTCTGGGGGAGGGCTGCTCTGGCGCCCGCGGTCCTCTCCGGATCCGGGCGCTTCTCTTTGTACGGCAACGGCGTTTTGCCGAGCGGAAAGACTGAGAATTTCAGCCAGAGCAAGCCAGGGTTCTTCTTTCCAGGCGGGCATCTGAACTCGTGCGTGGCCTGCGACTTTGCGCGCCTGTGCTGCATCCGATAGATGTAGGGTTTCTTGTACAATGAACGGGTGCGAGTCCGTAAGGAGGATAATGGCTGGACTGAGTGTTTTGGAAGTGAACGATGCAAATTTCGACCAGGAAGTGCTGTGCAGCGAGCAGCCGGTTCTGGTGGATTTCTGGGCCGTCTGGTGCGGCCCATGCAAGGCAATCTCGCCGATTGTCGACGGCATAGCCGAGGCCTACTCAGGCAAGTTGAAGGTTGCCAAAGTGAACGTGGATCAAAATGGGGCTGCTTCGTCTCGATATGGCATTCGTGGCATCCCAACGCTTTTATTCTTCAAAGGCGGCAAGGTCGCAGATCAAATGGTTGGTCTGGACCCTCGGGCCAAGGAATTGATTGAAGAAAAGGTCAAGCGGCTGATTGCATAACGGACGCCCAAAACAACAAGAGAACGAACTAAAGGCTCGGCTTAGCGCCGGGCCTTTGTTGTGTGCCGCTTACATCCCGCGCCGGAACTGAATGATGCGCCGGCGGTCGCGCTTGGAGGGCCTGCGGTCGGGTAGCGGCGCGAACTGCTGCGTGGTTTTGCGCTCGGCCATCACACGTAAACGGGCCTCGCGGCTAGCATCGGTTTCGCTGTACAGCGTGTGCGCGACTGCTGCGGGGCCACGCATCCCGCTCACCTCAAGGACCTCCACGTCAAAGCTCCCGGAGTCGTTTTCGATGTGCAGTTTGTCGGCGATGCGAACCTCACGCGACGGTTTGGCCCGGAGCCCATTGGACAGAATCCTGCCCAGATCGCACGCGCGCGAGGCCTGCGCACGCGTCTTGAAGAAGCGCGCCGCCCAGAGCCATTTGTCGATGCGTACGGCGTCCACAATGATCGCTCGCGAAGTGAAAAGATCGTATCAGGACTTGCGGGTGACTTTCCAGATATAAAGATTGGCGGAATCGCTCGACGTAGCCACCACGAGTCCCCTTTTGTGCGTTTCCCGGTTGAGCGCGGAACGGATATTGGCTTTTGTAGAAGGCAGAGCGGAGAGAGGAACTTTTAGCGCCAAGCCGGGTTTCACTCGATGGAGCTCATTGAGAAGGAGGGAGACATACTGCTTGTGCTTTCCTTCGCGGCCTTTCGGGATCTGATTCTGGCGAATCGCCTGAAACCCGAAGAGGGCGAAGTCCGTGGTTTGACCTCGTGCCACAATCCCAATCCTCTGATCGAGTGAGATGCAGGTGCATGGGCAGCGTATGCCTTATGGGACGCTCGAGCGTATAAGTCCGTACGCCTAAAGTATCGATGATGTATCGTCCAGGTAAAAACAACCTGACAGCGTAAAAAGTTCACGAATACTTATGCAAAACGACGGGAATCTGACTCAAAGAACTATCGATAGCGTGAAATCATCTTGGAATTTCGAGGCTTAGACGAGCCGGCCAGGATGGAATAAGATTTGCTAGGACGCAGGTAGGAGTGGAGGTATTTTGGCAATGAACGAAACACGTAATTCCCCTATCGTGTCGAACGGGAAAGGGTCGCCGTCCCGTGCCAACGAATATCGCCCGAGGGTTTTGGTTGTCGACGACGAATGTGTAATCGCAGACACCTTGGCTAAGGTCCTCACCTTAAGCGGTTACGCCGCGATTGCGGCATACGATGCGGACGGCGCTCTGGAAACTGCATTGCAATTGCCGCCCGAAATGCTCATCACTGACGTGGTATTGCCCGGGATGAATGGCATCAAGCTGGCCAGTACGATTAAGCGCATCTTCCCGGACTGCAAGATTCTGTTGTTTTCAGGGCAGGCGTCGACGGTGGATTTGATGTCGGCGGCCAGCCGCGAAGGTGACCGCTTCACATTGCTCAACAAGCCGGTGCCGCCGAAGGATCTGGTGGCCCTGGTGGCAGAACATCTCAACAGAGACAGCAAAAAAACCAATGGCGCGGTGGGAACGATAGCTGCTGCGTAGATGGATGACGGCTCGAAGGCTGCGTCAATCCTTCCAGGCTTGCGCGCGACAGTGCTCCCGCGTTCTCAGCCAGCCGTGTAACCAGCCGCCGCGGCCGATGCCGAAGCTGCACTTCGGGTCCGCAGGCGTGATGGTAATCACGGTCAAGCCAGTTTCTATGGGCCCACACTTCTTGCCGTAATCGTCAAGGAGGGTCAGCCGATGAACCGGACCTGTCTAAAATGCGCAGCGCATCTCGAATCGCTCTGGAAGTTCTGCCCGCATTGCGGAGCCGCAAGCGCGCCCGAAGCTCCGAAGGCCGCGCCACTCCATCAGGCCCACGAAAATGCGCCGGCGAAGAGCGGATTCAGCGGATTACTCCTTGGGTTCCTAGCGGCGCCGGTCCTGATTATCTACGGAACACTCATTTGCCTGATGGTGGGGCCGTGGATGGCGCTAGGCATTCCCATGATTATCGCGGGCATTTGCGCCCCGGTGGTGGGTCCGCTTATCGCCATCAGCGCGGTGCGGGGAGAATGCCCGTGGTGCGGCGTAAAAATCTCGAACCTAGGGCCGCTGGACGCGTTTTACTGCTACGCGTGCAGCAAGCGGATTGTCACGCGCAAGGGAGAGTTGGCCAGGGCGGAGTAGGAGCTGCCTGTGGTGAGACCGGGGAGTGCCGTGCCCGGGCTGCCTTGCGGGAGCTTTAAGAGGCTAGCGAACCGGTAGTCATTAGGGTCAGGCTCACTCTACATCAACTTCCGCGCAGGCGTGATCCACGCGCGTTACACTCAAATCTCTCGCGATACACTCAAATTTCTGCCGGCGCAACATTTCGGTCAACAACCAGAACCAGGTTTGTGGCATGCTATTTGAAACATGCGTCTTGCCGGCTTCCCAGCAGCGCCTGAAGGATCTGGAATTCCCGGCCAAAGAAAGAATCGCCTTTATACTTCTTCTCTTAGTTGCGTCATCGAAGGGGACGGTGCAGACTGGTGGGAGAAAGAGCCGCCGTATCCACCGGCGCGGGTAGCCTGCATTGTACGAAGACTAAAAGGGCCGCTCATTGAATGAGATAGGGATGAGATTGGGAGTCGCAGATGAGTGCCGAGAGATGGCGCGAAGAGACAGCGAAGGGCGAACCCTCCGAATCGGCTCCGCCCGAATCGACCCCCTCATTGACCAGTCTTTGGGCGCGCGCGATTGAGCGTGCGGAGCTTGCCCAGCGGCTGGAAAAGGAGGGATCGGACGCGGGTCAGCGCCCTGAATCTGCGCCAGACGAGGAGCCGAATAGGCGCGAAGCCGTCTCCATTTTGTTGCGCGCCATTGAGAGCTCAGACTATGCCGCGCGCTTGAAGGAGCCGGAGCCGGACGCAGCAAAGCGCCCCGAGCCTGCGCCAGACGAGGGGCCGAATCGCCGCAGAACCGTCGCAACCTTGTTGCGCGCCATTGAGAGCACGGAGTTCGCCGCGAGCCTGCAACCGGCTGAATCGGACGGAGGCCAGCGCCCCCAACCTGTGCCAGACGAGGAGCCGGATAGGCACGAAACACTCGCCGCTTCGTTGCGCGCCACGGAGAGCACGGAGTTTGCCGCGCCCCCGCAACCGGCGGAATCGAACCTAGGCCAGCGCGCCCAACCCGTGCCAGACGAGGAGCCGGATAGGCACGAAATCCTCGCCGCTTCGTTGCGCGCCATTGAGAGCACGGAGTTCGCCGCGAGCCTGCAACCGGCTGAATCGGACGCAGGCCAACGCCCCCAACCTGTGCCAGACGAGGAGCCGGATAGGCACGAAACCCTCGCAACTTCGTTGCGCGCCATTGAGAGCACGGAGTTTGCCACGCATCCGCAAGAGGCGGCGCCGCTCATCGCACAGCCCGAACTACCTGCGCCGTCAGTGCCACCGAAGAGCGAAAACGCCATCCCCGCCTCGGCCCGCCTCGTGGCCAGTCCACCGCGGAAGCGGCGAGTCAAGCGCCCTCCGCGGAAATGGCGAGTCAAGCTCCCGTGGTCCGCTTCGCCCCGGCGGGTGGCGGCACTATCCGTAGTTCCGCAGCGTCCGCCGCTGCTCGACCATCCAAACGTACTGACGCCCACTCCACCAACAGAACCGGCCGCCGCTGAAAAAGTGCCAGACAGTGCTCCTCCCAGCCCGGCTCCGTCACCAAGCAGTGCTCCTCCCAGCCCGCCTGCGTCAGTTGCGGATCACTCTCCGGGGGTCCCGTCCAAGGCCAGGCTCAAAGTTGAAGTGAAGCGTCCTGCGCCGAAGATTGGCGCACCCACTCGATCGCTCTTGGACGGCGCCGATGGGCGCTTTTCAACGTGGCTCCAGAATTTGCTTTTTCCTCCTCCGCCTCCCCCGCCAGCTGAGCGACGAGGCAGCCAGCGCCTGGTTAAGCCCCCCTTGGTTGCCTTTTATTGGACAGGGGGCGCCCCCAGGCCTCAGGCAATCGCCGACATTAGTTCGAGGGGCCTTTACCTGGTCACTCGCGACCGATGGCTCCCAGGCACCAGGGTCTCCATGACTCTGCAGAGAACCGACCAAAAGCGTGGGACACCCGGGACGTGGATTGCTGTGGATGTCAAGGTTATTCGCCTGGGCGACGATGGCTTTGGCGGCGCCTTTATTCCGCCCATGGCTCCGACCATGCCGGGCCTCGCCCATACCGCGGCGCGCAGGGTAGAAAGCAGCGGAGGCAAAGAGGTTCTGGAACAATTCGTGAAGCGTCTCAGCGAGTCCAACGAACCTTAAGGCGGTTCCGCAATGCTTGTAGCCATTTCCGGCGAAGGCAGAAGGCGGGTTTTTCTTAAGGAAAAAACCCGCTTGGCCGCTGCGGCTTCGGGACGCATCAATTGTGGAACCGCTGCAGCCTGTGGAACCGCTGTAGCCGCCAGATGCTCCACTGGGGCGCCCATCGATGTCCGTTGAGCTACTTTGCGCTTGCTGGAGGGACAATGCCGTTCATTCTCAGGTAAACGGCGATTTGGCCATAGTGATCCCAGGCGTGGGAGATGCCAAATGCAGCAAGGGTAGCCCGGGTTTGGAAGCCCGGCTCAGGTGACTTGATCACTTCAAATGCGTTCGCGGCTGTAAGAGTCGCAATAGCCTTGTGAGCGAATCGGAAGGATCCTGCCAATGCCTCGACAACGTCTTCCTTGTTGGTGAGTTTTTCGATCGCCGAGGTGTCCACGTCCGGTTTCAAGCCGCTGACGATGCCGTAGAAGAAGTAGTTCGCCTCGGCCACATGGGTCGCCTGCTGGGCAAAGGTCCGAACGCCATCGAATTGAGTTTTCTGTCCTGGGGCAAAAATTGCGGGACTTGGAGCGAAAGCATACTTTTCCGCCGGCATTGCCTCGACGGCACTCATCATTTCGTGTTCGATCAAGGCGAGTTGGGAATCAAGCGCCTGCGATGGCGCTGCGATGGTTCCGGCGGCTGAAGGCTGCGGCCCTTTCCCGGCGGGTTCCATCTGCGCTGCTGCGGCAAGAGACCCAATTGCCAATACCCAACAAGTGGCCAATTCAAGTGCACGCATAAACTCCCCCTGGATACCTTTTGAAGGCTCCGCTCGGACTCGCAGAATGAAACGTGTGAGCCTCAGGTTACAAGCATACTCTGGGTGAGCAGACGCTGGCGGGTTAGGGGGCCCACACCGGGAATCTGCAGCAGCTCTGAATCGCGGTCGCGCATGGCGCGGCGCTGGCGATGATAACCGACGGCAAAGCGATGGCTCTCGTCGCGAATGAGCTGGACAAGATGCATTAGGCGTTCGCTGTCACGCCAACGAGGTTTGCTGGGAGGCTCAATACCAGTTCTTGAAGTCCTGCCAGTCGAGAGCATAGGGGCGTACGCGGTAGCGGAGCCACAAATAATGCTGATGCTCACTGTCCCGGATCCACGGCGAATCGAACGGCCCGAGATCTACAACCTCCCCGTAAGACTTCCTATAGCCGTCAGGGTTGTTGCCAAGCGTGAGTACGGATTCTCCGGTGTAGTCATTCCATCCCCAATAGAAATAGTTCTGGTGGCCGCTGATGGCGGTGGGCAGGCCGTATTTGGGGCCGAGTAGGTTAACCGCACTGGCATCGGCGTAGTTGCCGCAGAAGATCGCCGTTCGCGCGCGGAGATCGGGCGGAAGAGAGCGATAGCGCACGGCGAACCCCTGGACCAACTCAGGCCAGCCGAAACGACGCGAAAGGTAGGAGGGCAGCGGGCTGGTGGCCCTCTCTGCTTCGGAGGTTGTGAGGAAAAGCCGTGTGCGAGCGGAGTACAAAGCGTATCGATCGGGCGGTAGGATGGTGAGGATGCGGGGCGCGGTGACCAGGCAAAGCATGAGCGCCAATAGTGCGGAGTAGGCAAGCGGGGGCCAGGTCCGGCGACTGAAGCGGGTAAGAGCGACGGCTCCGGCGGCGAATAGAACGGGGTAGATAGGAGCCAAGTAATAGTGCTTCGCGCGAAGCATCATCATCATGACGAGAAAGACAAGGTAGACGAGCGCGATAAAGCGAGCATTACGTGCGGCGTGCGCAAAGCCGAGCCAGACCAGGCCGGCGATCCACAATGGAGCCGCAACGTAAAGGAGAATATCGGCCTGCGCGATCAGGAAATCAAATGGCGGAAGAACTATATTCTTGTCACTGTGCGCAACGTTGTTAAGGAGTTGGTAAGTGGGGAAGCCGTGAGTCCATTCCCACACGAAGTTCGGCAACGAGAGGAGGAGAAGCAGTCCGACTCCGGCCAGGCAGCCAGGTGACCAAAGGATGCGGCGCTGCGCACTGAGCAGGAGGCCAGCGGCCAGTGCGATGAGAAAGAAAACGGTCGAGTGCTTGTTCTCGATGCCAAGGCCGGCCAGAAGGCCGAAGAGCAACCACGCCCGAGAGCTAGCCGACCCATCGGCAATGCGCAAGACAACGAAAATGGTTCCCATCCAGAAGCACGGCTCGAAGGAGTTCATGGAGAGGTAGTTTGAAGTCGCGAGGAACACGGGCGCGGCGAGGACAGCGATCATAGCGAGAATCTGCGCGAGACGTCTGCCGCCTAGCAGCCAGGCGAGCAAGCCAGAGAGAGCAACATTGATGCCCGCTGCAGCAAAGCTGAAGATGCGCACACCAACAGGCGAGAGGCCGAAAAGCAATTCGGCGAGCCGGGCCTGCAGAGCGACCAGAGGAGGCTGATCGACAAATCCCCATGCGAGATGACGGCCGCAGACGAGGAAGTAGAGTTCATCTCCATCGAAGCCGTAGCCGAGGTGGAGGCCCCAGATCGTACTCAAGAGGTGAATGAGAAACGTGAAAACCGCAAATGCTGTGGCGAGGAGAAGTGCAGGACGAAGTGGATTGAGTGGGACAGAGCAGCCGACTTCATTCATGGAATGTATCTCGATTGATCGTTGACAAAATAAGCGCCGAATTCGATCCTGAAGGACGATCCTTCCGAAGTCAACTTTCAAGAAATGGCGCTCGGCTGATGAAAATATCGCCAGATGGTTTCCGCAGTTTTATGGGAGACGACGGCAGCGAGGGATTCCGCCGTGGCCTGCTGCACGTCGCGCAGGCTACCGAAGTGGGTAAGCAGGCGCTGACGGGTTAGGGGGCCCACACCGGGAATCTGCAGCAGCTCTGAATCGCGGTCGCGCATGGCGCGGCGCTGGCGATGATAGCCGACAGCGAAACGATGACTCTCGTCGCGAATGAGCTGGACAAGATGCAGCACGGGCGAGCGGCGGTCGAGGACGATGGGCTCGTCTTCGCTGCCGTAGATGTAGATGACCTCTTCTTTTTTCGCGATGGAGGCCAGCGGCTGCGAGGTGAAGCCGAGCGATTCCAGAGCTTCGGCCGCGGCGTGGAGCTGGCCGAGGCCGCCGTCGATGAGAACGAGTGACGGCATGGTGGCGGGTTCTTTGCCGGGCTTTTCCGCGGGGGCCGCACCTGGCGCGGGTTCTTGACCGGCAGAGTCGCGGATGCGGCGGTAGCGGCGCTCGACCACTTCGCGCATCGAGGCGAAATCGTCCACGCCGGCGACGGTCTTCATCTTGAACTTGCGATAGGCGGACTTGTTCATCTTGCCGTCTTCCCACACCACCAACGAGGCTACGGTTTCAGCGCCCTGAATGTGCGAGATGTCGAAGCACTCGATGCGGCGGGGAAGCTCAGGCAGCATAAGCGCGTCGGCGAGCGCCTCCTGAATGGCCTTGCGCGAAGGCTCGAGCACGCGGAAACGCTGCGTATGGGATTGGCGTGCGTTCTGGCCGGCGAGGTCAACGAGGGATTTTTTGTCGCCGCGCTGCGGCACAGCAATCTCGATCTTGTGTCCGGTGCGCTCGGTGAGGAGCGCGGCGAGGGTTTCGCGGTCGTCGAAGTCGACAGGGACGAGGATCGTGCGCGGAACGTATTGCTGATCGATGTAGAGCTGCTTGAGGAGGGCACTGAAGATCGGTGCAGCGTGGAAGGGCGCCTCTGTTTTCGTGGTTTCCCAGGTCTCAGAATCGAGATCTCCACCCCACGGACCAAGACCTGTCCGAGGGGACCCCGGACCTGGGGCACCCTCTGGTTGCGCTGAGTCGGCGGCTGGTTCGAGCAGTTCTGGCAAATCCTCCCAGAAAAATTCGCGGCGATCAACGATTTTTCCGTTGCGCATGTGGAAGAGATTCACGGCCAGGCTGCCGTCCTCGAAGTGATAGCCGAAGACGTCGGCGTCGTCGTCAAGCTCGGCTGTGGCGATGCGTTGCTTTTCCTGGAGCTGGTGCACGGTGGAGAGCTGGTCGCGCAGGCGCGCGGCGGCCTCGAACTGCTCGGCTTCTGCGGCGGCCATCATGCGCGCGGTGAGCACCTTTTCCAGTTCTGCGTGGCGGCCTTCGAGAAAAAGCTGCGCATCGCGCACCGCGTCCTTGTAGGCCTCGGGGGTAGTGAGATCCCTCGACGCAGGGACCGAGGCAGCGGTGAATGTAGTACTGCAGGCAAGCGCGGGGGTGGTAGCGCGAAAGGTCGACCTTGCAACTGGGTAGGAGAAAGCTGCGGTGGATGAGCTCGACCACGCGATAGGCGAGGTTGCCGGGAAAGTAAGGGCCGTAATAGGCCGCGCCGTCTTTTCGAGACGCCGGGTCACGAAGACCTTGGGGAAGCGATCGGCGAGCGTGAGCTTGACGTAAGGGTAGGTCTTGTCGTCGCGCAGCAGGATGTTGAAGCGCGGCTTGCGCTGCTTGATGAGATTGTTTTCAAGAGCGAGGGCCTCATGCTCGTTGGCGACGAGGATGTAGCTTCGATATCGACGGCCTCGCGCATCAGCGAGCCGGTCTTCGCGTTCGCCTGCGAGGCTTCGAGCAGGTAGGAGCGCACCCGCGAACGGAGATTGTTGGCTTTGCCCACATAAATGACTTCGCCCTCGGCGTTCTTGTAGAGATACACGCCGGGCTGGGTGGGCAGGGTGCGGATTTTTTCGTAGAGATCCATGAGCAGAAGCCAGCGCGCAGGGCTCGTTTCTCGCAAGGCCCATTTCTTAGGATAGCGGGAATTGCGCCAACAGGACCCGGGCGGGCCCGTTCTTAGGTTGCGGTTCTTCGTATGGGGGTAGAAACAGGGCAAACCTTACCGGAAACGGTAAAAAATACACGGCACGCCGAGCTGCAAAGATTGCCCCGCATCAACGTAAGCGACTCAAATTAAATTGGTTAGATGAAGCGGTGTAAATGGACGGCGGCGTGCTATTTTAAAAGCGAAAGGGAAGAATCTTTTTGGGCCGGCAGTGCGTCCAGAGGGCCCCCAGCCGGCGGAAAAGTGAGGACAAATGACAATGCAACGATTAGGTTTTATGCTCACGGCCGCAGCAGTCGTCGCATTCGGAGTGTCGGGATGCGCCACCAAGAACTACGTGCGCACGCAGACGCAGCCGCTCATCGACCATACCGGTCAACTGGACCAGAAGACCGCGGATAACAACCGTCAGATTCATGATGTGAACGACCGCGCGCAGGCGGGCATCAGCAAGGCGCAAGGCTCGGCCGATGCGGCCAACCAGAATGCGCAGAACGCAACCCAGGCGGCCAACTCGGCCGACGCAGCCGCCAACGACGTGGCGCACCGCGCCGACTCGCTGGACAGCGTGGTGAAGGGGCTGGACAACTACAAGCAGGTGGCGAATGTCTCGGTGACCTTCGGCTTTGACAAGGCCGTGCTGACCACCGATGACAAGGCGCAGCTGGACAGCTTTGCCGGCCAGCTTGGGTTCGGCGAAGAGCTACATTCTGGAAGTGACCGGCGGAACGGATTCGGTGGGGTCGGCGCAGTACAACTACGATCTGAGCCAGCGCCGCGCCGATGCGGTGGTGCAATATCTGGCGGCGAAGTACAACATTGCGCCGCACCGCTTCTATCTGATCGGCATCGGCAAGGATCAGTACGTCGCGTCGATAACAAAACGGCAGACGGGCCGCAAGGAGAACCGGCGCGTGCAGGTGCAGTTGCTCTCGAACATGAGCGCCGCGCGAAGCGCAGCCCGCGACGTCCACGCCGCCGGCGCCTCCATCGGGCCAGGCTACGCCTCCTACCGGCCAGGCATCGAGCTGTCGATCAGGAGTAGCGCGGACGAAGGCTAAACTCCTCACGCAGTTGATCGTTGTCTAGATAAGCAGAAGGGCAGACCCCAGGAAGGTGGGGTCTGCCCTTTTGCCTTTGCCGGAGAGCTCAGGAGCTGGCGGCGGAAAGTTGCTTCACGTGTTCCGCGCGGACTTCGTTGGCGGTGAAGAGGCGCAGGAACGGCGCGCCTTTGCGCGGCGGCTTCGACGGCGGGGCGGCCGTTGGCCTCTTCGCGCTCAACGATGCAGACCACGGCGGCGACCATCATGCCGGCCTCCTGCGCCGCCTCGATGGCGGCGATGGTGGAGGCGCCGGTGGTGCAGACGTCGTCGACGATCACCACGCGCGCGCCCTCGCGGCAAAAGCCTTCGATGCGGCGGCCGGTGCCGTGAGCCTTCTCAGCTTTGCGGACCAGGAAGCCGTGCAGCAGCGGCGGGCGAAATTCGGATGGCGATGCGATAGCGCGCGCCACGCGCTGGCGGTGGCGACGTTGGAGACGATGGGGTCGGCGCCCATGGTGAGGCCGCCGACGGCCTCGGCGTCGATCCGATTTGCTTCAAGCAGTTCGAGAATGGCGTGGCCGGTGAGGCGTCCGCCCTCGGCGTGGAGCGTGGTGGTGCGGCAGTCGATGTAGTAGTCGCTGGTTCCGCCGGAGGAGAGCTTGAACTGGCCGAGGCGAAAGCTGGTGCGGGCAAGAAGCGAGAGCAGCTGCTGGGCGTGAGTTGAGGTGGGCATCAAAGTTGATTGTAAAGGGAGCAAGCGAGCGAGTCAGCAAGTCAGCGAGCCTGCTGGCGCGCTACATTTTGTCGAGGTGGCGGAATCCGCCGGTGCCGATCAGCATGAGCGAGAAGAGCATGAAGTTGTAGCAGGCGTGGACCAGACGCTGGCGGCCAGCGAGCGGGTGGTGAGCCGCACGGCGCAGAGCACCAGGCTGACGCAAATCAGGAGCAGAAACGGACCGATGGAATAGCCGGTCTGTTCGGCGTGCAAGGCAGCGAACGGAATGCTGGTGGCGAGGGAACCGACAACCATGGCGGCGAACGACCACTGCGGATGGCCGTTTGGGCCGAGTTCGGCGGCTCGGCTCGCCGGTGGTCTTTTCGGCAAACCAGTCGTAGGCGGTGCAGAGCGATGGCAGAAGAAATCCGCGAAAGAACATCTCCTCGAAGAACGGCGCGAAGGTAATGCCGAAGCCAAAGAGGATCCATGCCGCTCCAGGGGCCTGGAAGATCTTCTCGATGGGCGCATTGGTGGGTCCAGGCATCAATTCACCGCTCACCATCGCCAGAAGGAAGCAAGCGAAGGCCGCACTCACCAGCCGCCAGCGCAAGCGCAAAGCGGCCGCGCCATTCCATTGCAGTCCGGCGAAGAAGGTTCTTGTGCCAGAACAGCGGAAAAATCAACAGAGAGGCGGCGAAGGTAAAGATGTAAAGAATCGCTTCGGTGCCAAGCATGTAATGGATATCGGTAGTAGCCTGTTGCGGGGACGAAACGCCATAAAGGTGGAAGTGGATGGCAGCCAGGAGGAGGACGACCGCGACGAAGAAGCTGATGCCAAGAAGAGGGATCAGAAGTAAAACGTGGCCGAAATGGGGAATGCGCGTGGGAGGACGAATCTGAGGCTGGGTCCAGTCTTGAAAGAGCGGCGGCTCAGCGGCGGGCTGCTCGTTGGGTGTGTAGGTCGGTTCCGCGGACATGGGCCGGGAAGGCCATGCCTCCGAATCCGCAGGGTCGGGGCGGCCAGTTTTCCATGCGCGGCGGTTCCGGGGAATGAGCTTCCGCTGGCGTGCTGGAACCTTCCGGGTTGAGGGGATCGTGCTCGGGCAGGGTGCTCATGGGCGTCCGGTCTTTTTCTTGCGCGGTGCCGATCTCATTGCGGCGATCGTCTTACCAGGGCTGCGTGGAGAAGCAGGTCTTTCGACTTCGCTTGTCTTCTCTGCGAGCTTACTCCCCTCAGGATGAGATGTGGTGAGGAAATCGGCAGGTTCATCGCCGGGGTCGAGCGGGGGCGAGGTGGCCATTGCTGAATTTGTAGTAGCGCGTGAGGAACTGGCCCGTATAGGAGCCGGGCGTGGCGGCGATCTTTGCCGGACGGCCCTCGCCGACGATGCGCCCGCCGTCTTCGCCGCCCTCGGGGCCGAGATCGATGACCCAGTCGGCGTTGCGGATGACGTCGAGGTTGTGCTCGATGATGATCACCGAGTTGCCGAGGTCGGTGAGGCGGTGCAGCACTTCGAGCAGCTTGCGCACATCGTCGAAGTGCAGGCCGGTAGTGGGCTCGTCGAGCAGATAAAGTGTTTTGCCTGTCTGCCGCTTGGATAGTTCGCGGGCCAGCTTCATGCGCTGCGCCTCGCCACCGGAGAGCGTGGTAGCGCTTTGGCCAAGGTGCACGTAGCCGAGGCCCACATCGACGAGGGTCTGCAGCTTCTGGCGTACCTGAGGCACGTCCGCGAGCAAAGGCAGTGCGTCTTCGATGGTGAGATCCAGAATGTCGGCGATGGAGTGGCCGTGGAATTTGACGGCCAGCGTCTCCTGGTTGTAGCGGCGGCCGTTGCAGACCTCGCATTGCACGTAGACGTCGGGCATAAAATTCATTTCGATGCGCCGCTGGCCGTCGCCCTGGCAGGCCTCGCAGCGGCCTCCGGTGACGTTGAAGCTGAAGCGGCCGGGTTTGTAGCCGCGCTCGCGCGCCTCGGGCAGCATGGCAAACAAATCGCGGATAGGCGAAAAGACCTGGGTATACGTGGCCGGGTTGGAGCGGGGCGTGCGGCCGATGGGCGATTGATCGATGCGTACCACCTTGTCGATCTGCTCTGCGCCGGTTAGAGCGTCGTGCGCGCCCGGCTCCTCGCGCGAGCCGTAAATGGTTTTGGCGAGAGATCGGTAAAGGATGTCGTTAACCAGGGTGCTTTTGCCGCTGCCGCTCACGCCGGTAACGACCGTCATGACGCCCAGCGGAATGCGCAGGTTGAGGTCGTGCAGGTTGTGCTCGCGTGCACCGGTGACACCGAGCCACTTGCCGGTGAGTGAGAGCGGCTTGGCGCGCTGCAGCATGGTTTCGGCGCCGCTCAGATAGCGGCCAGTGAGCGACGCGGGTGAGGCCATGATCTCGTCCGGCGTGCCTTCGGCGACGACATTTCCTCCCAAGCGCCCTGCACCTGGTCCAAGATCAAGAACAAAATCGGCGTGGCGAATGGTCTCTTCGTCGTGCTCGACAACTAAAACTGTGTTGCCGAGGTCGCGGAGTTTTTCGAGGGCCTGAATCAGGCGATTGTTGTCGCGCTGGTGGAGACCGATGGAGGGCTCGTCGAGCACGTAGAGAACGCCGCGCAGCCGGGAGCCGATTTGCGTTGCCAGCCGGATGCGTTGGCCCTCGCCGCCTGAGAGTGTGGTGGCGTTGCGATCGAGGGAAAGATAGTTGAGGCCGACGGCGCAGAGAAATTCGAGGCGCTCGGCAATTTCGCGGCGGATGCGCTCGGCCACCAGCGACTCGCGCTCGGTGAATTCCAGGTTGATCGCCGCCGAGAGCGCGCGGTTCAGCGGCAGCGCGGTAAAGTCGGCGATGGAAAGGCCGCCTACCTTAACGGCCAGCGACTCCGGGCGAAGGCGCTTGCCGCGGCATACGCGGCAGGGCGTGGCCGACATGAAGCTCATCATGTATTCGCGATAACTGTCGCTGCGCGCTTCTTCTGCATTGTCGCGCAGGTAGCTGAGGATGCCGTGGAAGCCGGTGCGCGGCGCTTCGCCTTTAGGCGGTCCATAAACCAGAATGTGCTGCTGCTTTGGCGGCAAATCTTCGAATGGGATTTTAAGGTCGATCTTGTAGCGGTCGGCGGCGAGCTGGATGAGCCTGAGGAGGTATTGCGATGAGGCGCCGGGGCCCAGGCCGCCATCGAGCAGCGGCTTTGACCAGTCGGTGATGACTTTGGCCGGGTCGAAGTCGTAGAGCGAGCCGAGGCCGTGGCACTCGGGGCAGGCGCCGAAAGTGGAGTTGAAAGAGAAACTTCGCGGCTCGAGCTTTGGCACGTCGAGGCCGCAGTCGGGGCAGGCCATCGAGGACGAAAATAGTTGCTCCTGGCCCTCGCTGAAGACCACCTGCACCAGGCCGTTGGCGAGTTGCAGGGCCTTGGCGACGGCCTGCTCCAGCCGTTTGTCGACCGAAGGCTTCACGGAGGAACCGGCAGCTGGAGGTTCTGGGCTTCCCACCCTTGCCGCCAAAGGCTGCGGTAAGAATGGGGCTCCCAGTTCTGCGCCTGACGCGGCCATTCCAGATGGAACCACGGCCACAGGTTTGAGCAGGATGCGGTCGACGATGGCCTCGATTGTGTGGTTCTTGCGCTTATCGAGGGCAAGAGGCTCCGAGAGGTCGCGCACCGAACCATCCACGCGGGCGCGAAATCCTTGCTGATCAAGCTGATCGAGCAACTCCTTAAACTCTCCCTTTCGGCCTCGCACAATGGGTGCCATCACGGTGACCCGCTCGCCGCGCCCGAGTTCCATGACGCGCTGCACGATTTGGTCGGCGGTCTGGCGGGCGATGGGCCGTCCGCAACCGGGGCAATGGGGCGTGCCTACCGAGGCGTAGAGCAGACGAAGGTAGTCGTAGATCTCGGTGATTGTGCCTACGGTGGAGCGGGGACTGCGGCTGGTGGTCTTTTGCTCAATGGAGATGGCTGGGCTGAGCCCCTCGATCGAATCCACGTCGGGCCGCTCTATCTGGTCGAGGAACTGGCGCGCATAGGCCGAAAGTGTCTCGACATAGCGGCGCTGGCCCTCGGCGTAAATAGTGTCGAAGGCGAGCGAGCTCTTGCCTGAGCCGGAAAGCCCCGTGACCACTGTGAGCGCGTTGCGGGGAATACGCACGCTGATATCGCGCAGATTGTGCTGGCGCGCCCCGCGCACCGAGATGTGCGTAATGGCCATGGACTGTAAGAAGACGATGGTTACTTTGGAGTGTTACCGGCGGCGCTTAAAGATCGCAGAACGGCACTATGAGGTATTCTAGTAGGCAACAGAAACAAGGGTCAACGCAGCGCATAATCTGCGACAATCGCTTAGGCGATTGTCCGCGCGCTGAGGAACCCAGCAGGGCGGCAGGACGCGTAAGCTGTGGCCTTAAAGCGTATCTAATCTAGAGGATTGTAGGAATGGCGAATTTGTTGGATTTGGCGATGTTGATTTGCGCGTCCGTAGGCGCGATGGCGTTTGGCATTCTGGCTGCCTATGGGATTCTGCGTGCGGGCTTTGCGCTGATGCGCCCGCAACGGCGTCCGGCAGCGGTAAAGGCGCAGCCTCAGGCTGCGCGCGTCTCGTAGTTAATCCCTGATCAGTTTTGCGGGTTCTGCTGCTGGCGTTGCTGCATGTCGGGGGGCATCGGCTGGGGGCGCACAGGCATGCCGGCCGGGGGTTCGCGAACCGGGGCCGGCTGCGGCTCAGGTTGTTGCGGTTGCGGCTCGGCATCGGTTTCTTCGTCATTGGGCGCGCCTGGGCCGGCTGACGGCGCCGTTCCCGTAGGGCGAGCGCTGAGCACAATCCGGCGCGGAGTGCCTTGGCCCTCATCGCCGATCATGAGGACGTTGTAACCCGAGCCATCGAAAAGCTGGGCAAGCACATCGCGTGCCGGGCCCGGTCCGAATACGCCGAAGATGCGCTGGTCCTGACCCATGCCCTCAAGCTGGGCGCCGGTCCTGGCACAGACATCCTTCATGATCTGCACAAGGCTGGAGTTGGAGGCTACAATGCGCAGGCCCTGGCTGTCCCATGCAACTGTAGCCTGAGAAGGTTGATCGTTTGCGGGCCAGTCGGAAGGTGGGGGCTGGGCCGGCGTTGGTGCCGGAGCGGATTGCGCGGCGGGTTTGGTGCCCGCGGGATGGTTGCCTGGGTCGGTAGTGAGTGGTTTTTGTGCCGGTGAAGCGGCCGGCGCCGGCGAGGCTTGCGCGGCGGCCGTCTTGCCCGGCAAGAGCATGCATGCCACAAACATAGCCACTGCGACCGGCAGCAATCCGGGCAGGCTGCGCGCTGTCGAACCAGGGCGACGGGACGACGATAGAGGTCGCGAAAACTCCGTTTGCGATCGGTCGTTGGGTGGCATGGGAAGGAACTCCTGAATCGGCGTCTGGATCGTTGCTTAGACCGGCCTTTGGCGGCTGCGTGCCATGCGCAGCCGACCTGACCGGGGCGATCTGCCGCCGCTCTACTGTACTAGACTAGCAATGATCGTCAAACGTTCATGGGATCGTTTTGAAGAGATTTCCAGGGCAGAGGGGCGGGTGCAGGGATGCGCTTGCAGCGAATTTTTTCGATTATGCCGGGGATTTCGATTGGCCTGGCGTTGCTGCTGGCGCCGTTGGCAGGCCGTGCGGTGAGCTGTACCGCGCAGGCTGAGCTCGGGTCGCTGGACCGCGACGCGTTGGCGGCAATAGCCGGCCGCATGGCGAACGCGGTAGCGGGGCAGGATTTCGCTACATTGCAAGCCGATCTGCTGCCGCAGGAAGCCTCAGCGTGGGAGGGCATCCGCGCGACGGTAGAACAGGCAGCGCCGCTGGTAAAAGGCGGGCAGTTCCAGTTGCGCGATGTGTACCTGCTGGACGCGACCAGCCAGACCGCGCCTGCCGACACGCAGTTTTTCTGCTCGAACGCGTCGGGATCGCTGACCGTGACCATCATGATGAGCGCTTTGCCGCCGGGGCGTTACGCCGTGGTTCTGGCCGATGCGGCGGGCGCGCCGCTGGCCGGGCAGTTGGGGCTGGTGCTGGCGTGGGATGGCTCTGCGACCGCATGGAAGCTGGCGGGGCTCACGGTGCGGCCCGGCATCTTCGACGGGCATGATGGCGTGTGGTACTGGGCGCGCGGCAGGGAGCTGGCCAAGAACGATCCCTGGAGCGCATGGTACAGCTACGATGCGGCGCGTTTTCTTTTGCTTCCGGTTGATTTTCTCAGTTCACCAAACCTAGACAGGCTGCGCCAGGAGCAGGCGCAAATCGCGCCTTCGCCGCAGAGCGCGTTTCCGCTCTCCCTGCCGGATGGCGACCGCACCTGGAAAATCAGTGCCGTGGTTCTCGATCCCTCACTAAACGATCCGGACCTTGCAGTGGTGTACGAATCGACCGGCGTCACCGATCCGGCGGCGCTGCGAACCGAAGCAACTGCGGTGATGAGCGTGTTTTTAAAGGCGCAGCCGGGGATCAGGGCGAATTTTCATGGGCTATGGGCCTATGCGGAAAAGGACGGGAAACGGACGCCGGTGATGGAGCTGCCGATGGCAAAGATACCGTAGGGAGCGAGAAAACGAAAGGGCGAGGGAGCGAGAAAGCAGGGACTAGGGGAATCGGGGCTGTCTTGACAAATCTTAGTCACGCACCTTGCCCACTAAAATTTCGCGTGGACTCACACGACCGACCGGATAAAGTGCACCTTATGAGCGATAGTTTTCTGATCATTGTCTCTGTTATAGGCGCTATCGTATCTTTCGCCGTTACCGTGAGGTTGCGGCGCTTTCGATTCTACGAGAAGCCGCCGGCGTCCCGCGTTGGACTCTCAATAGAAGAGAGGCGGCGGAAAATGCGGACTGCGAGCTGGATTAGTTTTTCTTGCGGTTGTTTGATGCTGGCATTCGCGGCTTATCTCGTATGGGATGCAATTTCAAACTAAGACTTTACCGAAAGGCGCCAAAAAATTGGCAGCAATCATTGATCTACGTTCCGATACCGTGACGAGGCCGACGCTCGAGATGCGCGCGGCGATGGCGGCGGCTGAAGTTGGCGACGACGTTTACGGCGAGGACCCGACCGTGAACCTGCTGGAGCGGTGCGCGGCGCAGGTCTTCGGCCGCGAGGCGGCGCTGTTTGTGCCCTCAGGCACCATGGGCAACCAGATTGCGATCCGTTTGCACACGCATCCAGGTCAGGAAGTGATCGCCGAGTCGCGAGCGCACATTCTGGACTTCGAGATGGCGACGACCGCTGTCTTTTCCGGCTGCCTGATCCGCGCCGTTCCGGCCGAGGGAGGCGTCCTGACATGGAAGCACATCGAGCCGGCGATCAGCCCTTATGGAGGGTTCCGTGCCGCAACCGGATTGATCGAGATTGAAAACACGGCCAACCTTGCTGGCGGCCGCTGCACGCGGCTCGAAGCTTTGGAGGAGATTTGGGGCGAGGCCAAATCGCGCAGACTGCCCACACACCTCGACGGGGCGCGCATCTTCAACGCCGCCGTGGCGCTGGGCGTGGATGTGAAGGTGCTGACGCGCGGCTTTGACACCGTGATGTTTTGCCTGTCGAAGGGGCTGGGTGCGCCGGTAGGATCGATGCTGGTGGGTTCGGCGGAGCTGATGGCGAGGGCGCGGGTCTTTCGCAAAGCACTCGGCGGCGGAATGAGGCAGGCGGGTGTGCTGGCCGCAGGCGGACTGATGGCACTCGAAGAAGGCCCGAAGCGGCTCGCGGAAGATCACACCCATGCGCGTTTGCTGGCCGAGGCGCTGGCCAATACCGAGGGCGTGGCGATCGATCTCGAAACAGTCGAAACCAATATCGTGATCTTCCGGTTGACAGCGGGATCGGGAGCGGCGGAGCTGGCAGCGCGGCTGAAGGCGCGCGGCGTCCTTGCGGGCGCGTTTGGTCTAGACGCGATTCGGCTGGTGACGCATCGCGATGTGAGCCGTAAGGACTGCATCGACGCCGCCGAAGCCCTGACCGAGGAGATTGAAGCGGGAATCAAAACGGCTGGCTTGCGTTAGCAAAGTGCGCATCGGGAAGCGTATTCTGAGACTTTGAGGAAAACAAAGGAGACGGGCCGATGCAAGTTACGGAAATCATGTGCAGTCCAGTCCTCTGTACGCCGGCAACAGGTGCGCGCAAGGCTGCGAACCTCATGCGGCAATATGACACGGGAAACCTATTGATCGTTGAGGATCTCGCCAGCCGGAAGCTCCTAGGCATCATAACCGACCGCGATCTTGTTCTCAGGCTGCTCACCGATCGCGATCCCGATAAGACGACGGTTCAGGAGTGCATGACAAAGAGCAACCTGCTCTGCTGCAAACCGGAGGACGATGTCGCGCAAGTCCTGGAGGCCATGGCACATCGTCGCGTGAGACGCGTACCGGTCGTTAGTCAAGGCAACAGAGTTGAAGGCGTCGTGACGGATCGCGGTGTGCTGCAATATGCGGAAATCGACCCGAGCAAAATTTGTGCGACTATGGCGCGCGTAGTTGCCTCGAAGACAAGGATGCCGGATTCGCTGGATTCGGGGACTTCATTCCCATAGGAAGATTCGGAATGAATCGTTGGAATATCCCGAATTGGCTTGAGCAAGAGATTACCCAGCGCGACAGGTCGTGTGTTTACTGCGGCGTGGCTTTCGGGGTCGCCGATGGCAAAGCGGGAAGCCGCAGAAGTTGAACAAATGTGCCATTTCCCTCATGAAAACGGAACTCTGCACATTCTCGGATTCCTTACGTGAATTCCTAATCCGGTGTAGTGATTAAAAGGCCCGATCTTCCAAACCGGAAGGCCGGGCCTTTCGTTCAGCAGCGACTGCGACTTCGCCTCACAGATCGTAGTAGAGGAAGAACTCATAGGGCACGGGACGCAGGTTGACGGGCGCCAACTCGCGCGTGCGCTTATACGAGATCCAGGTCTCAATCAGATCGGGAGTGAAGACCCCACCCTCCAACAGGAAGGCGTGATCCTTCTCCAGCGCGTCGAGAACCTCGCCCAGCGAACCAGGCGTGCTCTTGATCTTGGCTTTCTCTTCGGGTTCGAGTTCGTAGAGGTCCTTGTCCCACGGCTCGCCGGGATCGATTTTGTTCTTGATTCCGTCGAGGCCGGCCATGAGCAGGGCCGGGAAGCAGAGATACGGGTTGGTGGAGGGATCGGGGCAGCGGAACTCGATGCGCTTGGCCTTGGGGCTGGTGGAGTAGGTGGGAATGCGGCAGGCCGCCGAGCGGTTGCGCTGCGAGTAGGCGAGGTTCACAGGAGCTTCGTAGCCGGGAACCAGACGGCGGTAGGAGTTGGTGGTTGGCGCGGCGATGGCCAGCAGCGCCGGCGCGTGCTTGAGCAGGCCGCCGATATAGTACTTCGCGGTCTGGCTCAGCAGTCCGTAGCCCTTGGCGTCGTAGAAGACGTTGGTGTCGCCCTTCCAGAGACTCTGGTGCACGTGCATTCCGGAGCCGTTATCGCCGAAGATGGGCTTGGGCATAAAGGTGGCGGTGAGGCCGTGCTTCTTGCAAATGTTGCGGATGATGTACTTGTACCAAAGGAGGTTGTCGGCCATCTGGAGCATGGGGCCGAAGCGCATGTCAATTTCGGCTTGACCTGCGGTGCCGACTTCATGGTGCTGAACTTCAACTTTGACTCCGACTTGCATGAGGGCCAGGATGATCTCGGAGCGAAGGTCCTGGAACTGGTCGGTGGGCGGGACAGGGAAGTAGCCTTCCTTGTGGCGGATCTTGTAGCCGAGGTTCGGACCCTCGTCTCTACCTGTGTTCCAGACACCTTCGCGGGAATCGATGTAGTAGTAGCCGCTCTGAGCGTTCTGGTCGTAGCGGACACTGTCGAAGATGTAGAATTCCGCTTCCGGACCCCAGTAGCTGATGTCGGCGATTCCGGTGCTTTTCAGATACGCTTCCGCTTTACGCGTGATGTAGCGTGGATCGCGGCTATAGGGCTTGCGGGTGATGGGATCCTGCACATCGCAGATAATGTCGAGCGTGGGGATCGTCAGGACCGGATCCATTCGCGCTGAATCGGCATCCGCAATGAGCAGCATGTCGCTCTCGTGAATCTGCTGAAATCCGCGGATGCTCGACCCATCGAAACCGATACCTTCGGTAAACAGATCGTCGTCAAGGTCTTCAACTGGAATCGAAAAATGCTGCCACATGCCGGGCATGTCGATAAACCGCAGGTCAACGATTTTCGCACCGGATTCTTTGGCTAGCTTTTTCACGTCAGCGGGGGTATGCGGCATTCTTTATTCTCCTTTTGCTTCTTGCTGTGACATTCAAGCACAGGTTTCAATGGTGAGGTCGAGCCAAACTGCGGCAGCCGTCAAAAAGAAAGAGTTCGATCGATAGCGTTCTTGTATTCCCGGAGCGTTTTTGAGATCCGTGTCTGCCGTGGCGGAACGCGCCTACGCCAGGAATAGGTTTCTTGTCTAAATCAGCTTCATGTTACAGCAACTGAAAGCCTTCGCCCCACTTTGCTGCGGAGAAGCACAGTCGAAAGCAGGCAGGGGCTGGTTCCAGGGCGCAAATTCACAACAGGCCGGACAGGCACCCCGGTCGCACAGGAATCCTATTCCTGATCCTATAAAGAATCCGTCAAGATTTGGCGAATGAGGGTGTGGAAAACCGTTAAAGACGCCGAATTAGTGAAAGTGCGCGATGAGAATCATGAGCAGGAGAATGGCGACGGGTATCATCGCTAAGCCGAGATAATACAGAATCTTGCGGGGAAGCTGTGCCTTTCGCTTTTGCCAGTCGCGCAGTTCGGGGCGATCTTCAACTCCCACCTGATCGGGATTTTGAAGGTCGTTCAAAAAATCCTTTGCGCGCGCATAGCGGTTCTTCGGATCGCGCTCCAGCGCGCGGTACAGAATCTCCTGCAGTTGGGGAGAGATGGATGGGGCGGCTACGCGCGGCGGGACGGGATGGTTCAACAGTCGGTCGTTCATGGCGGCCAGAGGCGTAGGGCCTGAAAATGGCAGCTTTCCGGAAAGCATCTCGTACAGAATCACGCCCATGGAGTAGATGTCGGTGCGCCCGTCTCCGCGCTTGCCTTTCACCTGCTCGGGAGCGATGTAGTTGGGCGTGCCCATCGTGGCAGTGAAGTTGGCGTAGGTGAGACGCCGCGAGGCAGAATCGCTGGCGATGCCGAAATCGATGAGTTTGATGTGGTCGTTGTCGTCGACCATGATGTTTTCTGGCTTGAGGTCGCGGTGCACCACGCCGTTGGTATGAATGTAGTCGAGGGCCTTGAGGATCTCGGCAGCGATGCCGATGGCGCGGTCCTGGGACATTCGGCCTTCGTCGAGGATCTTGCGCAAGAGGCGCCCCTCGCACCACTCCATGACCATATAGGCGCGGGAACGCTTCTCTGCGCCGAAGACCTGCATGACGTTGGGATGTCGGAGCCTTTCGCCAATTGCCCCCTCCCGCTGAAAGCGGTCGAAGAAGATGGGATCGGCTTCCATATCGGGGTGCGGTACTTTGAGGGCGACGGTGCGACCGTCGCGCACGTCGGTGGCGCGGTAAATAGTAGCCATGCCGCTGCGCGCAACCGGCGCATCGATGCGGTAGAAATCGATCTTGCTGCCGGCTTCCAGCGCATCGTAAAAACTCATCGCGCAGCACGCTCCACCAGGGTTTTCTCTACTGTATCGGGAATCAGGCCTGGAACAATAAGGAATTTGTAAGAGTGGGGAACGAGGGACCAGGGGATCAAGAGAACAAGGAAACGAGGACGGGGCTGCTCCTATACAGGTAGCCGGTAGGGGCGGCCGCGGTACATGCCGACCTGTTCTACCGAGCGCACGCGGATGACTTGCGCCGTGGTGTTGTCGCCGCCGTCGATCTCGACCGCGCGGGCGACGAGTTCGCGCGCGAGGTGGACGGCGTCTTTCTTCTGCGAAACGATGGCGGCCATCTCGGCTTCGCTCATCTCGTCGTGCAGCCCGTCGGTGCATAAGACAAGAACGTCGCCCGGCAACAGGGTGAGGGCCGTGGTGTCGGGAGAGGCGAACATTTCAGGACCGAGGGAGCGGATGAGCACGTGGCGGGCCTCAGAGTTGGCGATTTCGCCGGCTGAGATCAAGCCCATCTTGCGCTGTTCGTTGACCAGGGTGTGGTCCTGGGTGATTTGCCGCGCCTGGCCGTTGCGAATCAGATAGCAGCGCGAATCGCCGACATGCGAGATCACGGCCTGGTCGTAGCGCAGAGCGCATGCAACGAGCGTGGTGGCCATCGATTTGCCGCGGTACTCGGGTTCGAGCGTGCGATCGTGCACTGCGGTGTTGGCCTGCTCGACGAGGCGCGGCAAAAGACTGATGAGCATTGCGCCGGACTGTGCCCTGGCAAATTGATCGGTGATGACTGAGATGGCTGTGGCCGACGCGACCTCGCCGAGATCCATCCCGCCCACGCCGTCAGCCACCGCGAAAAGATAGCCGTGGGAGCGAGCCTGCTGGCGCGAAGCAGGAATAAAGGAACCCGTGGCGTCTTCATTATTGGTGCGGACTTTGCCGAAGTCGCTTGCCTCGCCGAATTGTACGTCTAACATGTGCGCCGCCGCATAAAGCACCGGAGCCCGTTGCGCGGGCGAGATGCCGATCCTTTGAAGCATTTGGGTTCCACCTTGAAAACAACAATTGGGTGGTCTCCCTCCCCAGCCTCTCATAAGAGGCCGGGGAAAGAATCCACCCAGATGTCAGATGTCATGCGCTGGTCAACGCGCTGTTATGAGAGTTGATGTTTTTGATTCCAGGATGGCCGCTTTTCCTTTCGCCTTGGAGGAACGGATGAAGTAGACCCCTCCATAGAGGCCCCAAAGAGCTGCAATTCCCAGCGCGGTTAATGGTTCCATCTTGGTGCCGAGGCTGAAGAACGGCCCGGCGACGTAGAAGGCCATGCAGGTGAGGTTGGCGATCAGGCCAAAGCCGGGAATGAGTGTGTGCTTGAGGAGATTGTGGTCCTCCCGCTTGTGGTAGGCGATGATGCAGAGCAGGCAACTGAGGCCGTAGAGAATAAACGTGCCGAAGTTGGATGTCAGCGTCAGCGCGAGCAGCGAGTTAGGCAGCGCGGCCATCTTGTCGTGTGTGGTATAGCCGAAGCTGGAGAAGATGCCGTGAGGCAGCGCGGCGATGGAGGCGTCGGTCGGGGCGCCGGCGTCACCGAAGGCAAGCGCTACGGCGATGACGCCGATAACGGCCGAGATGGTGGCCAGGGTCCAGATGGCGCGCCGCGGTGAAAGCGATTTGGCGTGGAGTATGCCAAAGTGCTCGGGAACCTCCTCGTCCTTGCCCATGGCATAGGTGACGCGAGCGCCGGTGTTCATGCAGGCGAGCGTGGTGCCGATGAGCGCGAGGAAGACAGTGATGGCTTCAGCCAGCATGAAGTATTTGCCATGGCCCTGGCCGAGCAGTTGATCGCCAACGATAATCATCATGTCTCCGATAGGCGCGGCGGAGTTGGCTGCGCTCTGCATCGTATACCCGGAGTTGAGGAAGTAGTTGGCGCAGAAGTACTCAAACAAGTAGCAGAACAGACCCTGGATGAGCAGCGATGCAATGACGGCGATGGGAATATGCTTTGTTGGATTTTTGGCCTCGCCTCCCATCGAGGTAACCGATTCAAAGCCGACCAGAATCAGAATCGCAACCGTAGCCTGAATAAACATAAAGCTGAATTTGTGCACGCTCACCACGGAAGCAGCGTTGGGATGGGCGAGGAAGTTGCCGGTCGAGTCAGTCGTGGGGTAGGTAATCTGGAAGGGAACCGGCTTGCCGGCCGAGTCGAGCAGAGGCAGCGGCGTGCCGCTGGCATCGCGCATGATCGAGCTGTCTTTGGGATTGGTGGCGAATTGGTAGGTATAAGTCGCCAGCGTTTGCCCGTCGTATTGGAAGCCGGTGGCGCCCGCCGGATGGCTGGCGCGGTAGCCGAGAGCCAGAACACTGAAGACGATGAGCGCCGAAATCTGAATAACATTGATGGCGATGTTCACCGCTGTCGACGCGTTAGCGCCCTTGGCGGCGATCCAGGCAACGAAATAGGAGAAGACAATCGCTACCAGGGCCATGAAGACGGGGCCGGGATTTGAGCCGCTCATGAAGTTCGGATAGAGGAATCCGACCACGTAGCCGACGAAGATGCCGGTAACGGCGACCATCACGCCGGGATAGACCCAGTAGTAGAGATGCGAACCCCAGCCGACGACGAACTTGGCCACGCGGGCGTACTTGAAGGCCTTGTCCTTTGACAGCATGGCCTGCTCAGCGTAGTAGTAGCTGGACCCCGTGCCGGGATAGAGCTTGGAGATCTCGGCGTAAGCGACGGCCGTGGCCAGGCAAAGCAGCAGCGCCGCGAAGATGCCGATCCACATGGCGGGTGCGGTCGATGGCTGGTTGGCAACGCCCGTGGTGGCCTGAATGTAAAAGGTGAGCCAGAGAAAGGCGCCTGGGGCGATGAGAGCCATTGCATTGCTGGTCAGCCCGGTAAGGCCTAGGGTGGCCTGCATTTGAGGTGCTTTCTGATTTGCCATGAGCATTCTCCTGAGATTGGAATTTCGTTTAACTGCTCCCGGCGGCTGGCCCCCGGGAAGTTCTTAAGGTCATCGTTTCGGGCAAATTTATTACCTTGCGCCGGATCGAACGCGGGCGCCCAGTCTCTCGAGGTCCCGGCCAATTGCTGAATGCATTTCTGGCCGGTCCCCGTATCGATTGCGGTGCTGCGAGTCTATCGTCCGTCCCGTGAGGACGATATAAGGAATCGCGAGCGGCTGAGTAGATGTTTGAAACTGCGGCGTTTCATGCGCGCCACAATCGGCCACAGAGAGAATCGGTTCTCATCGGAAATGCATTATTCTGCCAACGCATACCCGCAGCTTGATTACTGGTGCGGCGCAAAGATCAGGATCAAGCCCACGGTGACTGTGGATTGCCCGTCGACCATACCGGTGCTGTTCTTGTGGAAGAACGGCTGATCGGATTGGTCGTGACGGTACTCCGCGCGCGACACCAACGCCTGCGGCATCTTGGGAACCTTGTATTCAAATGTCCCCGTAAACTCGTTCAGGTGCTGCGCGGTGCCCGTCTGAAATCCGTCGGGATCGGTGAAGTACTCATAGCGTCCGGCCACTGCGAACGCGGTCTTGATCTGCTCGTGGGCGGCAAAGGCGATGCCCTGCCAATCGTTGATTTTCTTATCGCCGCTCGTATACGGCGGCGTGCCGACGATCGCGTCGCGGTTCTGACCGTAGTCGTAGTTGATGTAGGCGTTGAACTTTGCGTTGGGAGTTAGCAGCAAAGTGGTATCGACGAGATTGCGATAGCCGTGGCCGGGCAGAGCGTTTTCAGGGCCGGTGTATACGTTCAGGTCCCAGGTGTATTTTGTCTTCACATATGCGCTTGTCAGTCCGACCGTCGCCCAACCATTGTTTTTGGTTACTTCGTTCCAGCCGTTTACCACCTGGACACCGATAGTTTCAGTCTTTGACACCGGAAGGGATGTCCGCAGGCCGAAATGGCTGTATGGAATTGCCCACGAAAAGAGCAGCGAGCGCGAATAGTTCCAGTTGTCCTTGGCCTCGATGACTTCCGCGCCGGCCGAAGTCACAAATCTTCCGAAGTCTGCTTCAAACCCCTTGGCCGCGGGAGGCTTCAAGCTTAGAAATGCCTGTTCGATGTAGTCGCCTTGCAGGCCCGCTGTCACCAGTTCGTTCGTGCGCCCGTACATAAAGTCGAAGTGCGCGCCGATGGGTGCGGGATCGTGATTCAACGTCAGCTTCACGGCACTCAAGTCAACCGTGTCGGTTTTGTCGTTAAAGTTATAGAGGTCGTTCGTCTGATTGTTTGCCGAGGTTGTGGGCTGATTGTAGTTGTAGCTGTAGTAGCCGTCGATAAACCCGGTTACAGCCATGGGACCGACCTTCCAGGGGAATGTGAGAGGCGCTGCCGCAGGCGTTGCCGCGGGAGCCGCCGGCACAGGTGCCTGGGCTGGCGCCGGAGTGGATGAAGGTGCTGGCGTTTGCGCGCTAGCCATGAGCGCGATTACCATTGCAGCGCCAGCGATCGTTTGAAGTACAACCTTCCCGTTGAAATTCATCGCCACAATACCTCCAGAAAAAGTTTTGAATTACCCGAGATGAAATTGGTCCAATGAGGACAGTCGACCGCGTCCTCCGCAACGCCGCGTATCGGTATGTCGAAGCTGCTGGGCGATGCGCACACTTACTGCTCACAATCCCAGCGCCGAGATTGCAATCGCGTCTTGTTTGGTGGCGCCCCTATTTCGTGGCGCCCTGATTGTTGAACCGAACTGACACTAGTAATGCAAAGGAACCATAAAGAAAATATGAGGAAAGCAAAAAGATTTCTTTCACGCCGGCGATGGAGAGTGCAGGACGCTTCTTTTCAAGGACTTTGGCGACTGAAGAAGCTGGCGCGTTGATGGGAACGCGTAAGAAATCGATAGAGAACCTGCTAAACTTTTATTCTCCAAGCTCAGACTCTGGAATTGACTGGCAATTCCGCCTTGAACCGGCATCGATCCCCTGGAAATGGAGGAGTGGAGAACTGAGCTACCCGCCTTTCGCTTTGTGCGCCAGGCAGGGAATCGCATTTATTTTGAGAATAAGAAAATGAGCGCCCGGTCATCTCAGAGCTATCTCTCGCGTTCCATTTTCAGGCCAGGGCGTTGGCGTGGCTCCGGCCCGCGGCTGCTCCTGTTCGCGCTGGAGTCTGCATTGGGAGTGGTGGCCGTGGTTTTGGTGGCGGGACTGGCGCATTGGTCCAGCGGACTGCTGCCGGTGGCGGTGCTGCTTTATCTGATGATTGTGGTGCCCACTGCGCTGCTGTGCGGCTTTTGGCAGGCTGTGATTGTCTCGCTTTCGGCAGTGGTGGCGCAAAGCTGGTTTACCATGCGCCAGCCGCAACTTTCACTGGCCGCGGCGCTGGCCGACTCAATTACCCTGGCGGTGTTTTTGCTGGTGGCTCTGACCGTAAGCCGTCTTTCTGCCGGCGTGACTACCCACGCGAGAGAGGCCGAATTGCAGGTCGAGCAGATGCACGATCTCTACGAGTTCACGCGGCGAACACTGCAAATGAACCTTCACGCCGAACCGGGGCCGCAACTGGCGGAACTGTTGCATGAGATCTTCGATCTTGAGGCGGTGGCGGTGTTTGACGCCGATCTGCACGATGTGTACCAGGCGGGATACTGGCCCGTGGACCCGCAGGAACTGGCGCAGAACGTGTACTACTTTGAAACTTCGGACGACGATCCAAAAACCGGGATTGGGCGGCGCGTCGTGCGCCTGGGAACGGTGCCTGTGGGCAGCCTTGTGGTGCGCGGCGAAACTAACCCGCTGACCAACAACGCCATCGCTTCGCTGATCGCCATTACCTTCGACCGGTACCGCGCCTTCGCCAACGAGAGCCGCATCGAGACCGAGCGCCGCACCGAGCAACTTCGCGCCACGGTGCTTGACAGCCTGGCCCATGCGTACAAGACTCCGCTGACGGCGATTCGCGCGGCCTCGACCGGCCTGAACGAGATGGGTCACCTTTCAGCAGGGCAGGCGGATCTGGTGGCGTTGATCAACGAGCAAACTGGGCTGCTGAACGATCTGACCACCCGCCTGCTGACTACGGCCCGCCTGGACGGAGGCGAAGTTGCCATCCACGTCGAGCCCGTGAGCGTTGCCACGCTGATGGAAGAGATTCTGGCGGGGCTTAAAGAACGGTTGGCCAGCATGAAGGTTGCCCTGGAAATCGAGGACGAGGACCTGCTGCTGAGTTGCGACCGCCGGTTGATGGTGACGCTGCTGACGCAATACATCGACAACGCGTGCAAGTATTCCAACTTCGGCACCACGATCACCATCCGGGTCATGGTTGCCACTGCCGAGGTGATATTTTCCGTGAACAGCTACGGGCCGGTAATTCCCATGGCGGACCGCGAGCGCATCTTCGACCGGTACTATCGCTCCTCGACTTATTCCAACCGCGCTCCGGGCACGGGAATCGGCCTTTCAGTAGCCAAGCGGGCCGCGCAGATTCATGGCGGCTATGTCTGGGTAACCAGCGATGAAGAGCAAGGCACCACATTTTTTGCAGCCATTCCGCTTATAAAGGAAGGTAGGAGTTCGTGATGATACAGCAAGGCATCCGCATTCTGGTAGTGGACGACGAGCCAGCCATTCGCCGGGCGCTGCGGGCTCCGCTTCTTGAACTTGGTTTTCAGGTTGCTGAAGCCTCGCGCGGCGAGGAGGCGCTGCAGGCATTGCGTGCGACAGCCTACGATGCTGTGCTTCTGGATATCAATATGCCCGGCATCGGCGGCATTGAGACGCTCAAAAGAATTCGCGCCTTTGCGCCGCGCCTGCCCGTGCTGATGCTGACGGTGCGCGACCAGGAAGAGGACAAAGTGGAGGCGCTCGACATGGGCGCCGATGACTACGTAACCAAGCCCTTTAGCACGCGGGAACTGATTGCGCGCATCCGCTCCGCCGTACGCCGCGTGCGCGCTCCCGCGCGGCCTGAGGATGCGCCCATCGAGATCGGCGAGATTCGCCTGGAGCCGGTGAAACGGCTGGTGACCAAGCGCGGCACGCCGGTGAAGCTGACGCGCAAGGAGTTCGACATTCTGTACTGCCTCATGATTCGCGCCGGCCGCGTTGTGACCTACGCCAAGCTTCTGACCGCGGTATGGGGCGCCGACTGCCGCGAGGAGGTCGAATATTTGCGCACCTTCGTCCGCCAGTTGCGCAAGAAAATTGAAGACGACCCTTCCAATCCCCTCTACCTGCTGACCGATGTTTACGTCGGCTACCGGTTCGCCGACGCGTTGACGTTCCAGGAAGAGCAAGATGGCAACGGCGGCCATGAACAGGAATCGGCGAAAGTGCCGGAAGACGCGCTGTAGCGCACCGCCATCGCATTCGGCCGCGATGTTGCGGGGCAGTCTACTCGTCGTAGTGCAGAAGACTGAAGACGTCGTACTCCTGGAAGCGTTCGCGTCCCTTGAGGAAGTCGAGCTCGACGGCAAATCCCAGCCCCGCGATGACGCCGCCCAGTTGCTTGACGAGCTTAATCGTAGCCTCCATAGTGCCGCCGGTGGCGAGCAAATCGTCCACCAGCACAACGCTCTGTCCCGGCGCGATCGCGTCCACGTGGATCTCCAGCGTGTCGGAGCCGTATTCGAGGTCGTAGGTGACGCGCGCCACCGGAGCCGGCAGCTTGCGCGGCTTGCGCACGGGAACAAAGCCCGCGTTGAGACGGTAAGCCAGCGCCGGCCCGAAGATGAATCCCCGTGCCTCGATGCCCAGCACCAGATCGATCCTGCGCTCGATGTAATGCGCGGCGAGCGCGTCGATGAGCTTCGCGAAGCCCGTCCTATCCTTCAACAGCGTAGTGATGTCGTAGAAAAGAATCCCCGGCTTGGGAAAATCCGGCACGGTGCGCACCAGTTTCTTCAGGTCCTCTACGTTGACGGGCTTAATTGCGTCCGGCATGGCAATGCTTCGCTCCTAGATCACAGGTTTCAGGTTTCCGGTATCAGGTGTCAGTTTAACGCAGCGTGGTGCGGGCTGCCCTGCTCGAAGCGGAGTAGTTGATCGGTGGTAGAGGCTCGAAACTGAGACCTGACACCTGACACCTGACACCTCCTTTTCACCATGCGCCGTCAATCTGGAACGAGTCGAGGCTTTTGGCTTCGCTCTCGCTGAGAGGATGCTCCACCAGGCGGTCGACACGGGCGCCGCGCGGGCCGCGGCGAAGGCTGGCGCGCAATTCGTCAAGGTCGCCGGGGTCGCCAGCCGCTACAACCTCCACGTTGCCGTCTTCGGTGTTGCGCACCCATCCGCGCAGTTCGAGTTCGCTGGCCTCGCGCTGCACGAACCAGCGGAAGCCAACCCCCTGCACGCGGCCTTGAATGAGAAAGTGAAGGACCATCGCTCTCGAACCAAGGCCAGTGTGTCAGAAGCGCCGCCTGCGCGCAACCCGGAAACGGCTTCCCACTTTGCACTCACCATCCCACGGAGATTTACGCCGCTTTTTTCCCAGCCTCGGCGGGGCGGGGCGACCCTGATTCCAATCCCCCCTACGCGCTACACTGGACTCAACCATGGTCTTCGTTCTCGACAACTACGATTCGTTCACCTACAACTTGGTTCAGTACCTGGGCGAGCTGGGCGCGGAGATCGTAGTGCGCCGCAACGACGAGGTAACGCCGGAAGAGGTGGAAGCGATGAAGCCGGAACGGATTCTGCTCTCGCCAGGGCCGTGCACACCGGGCGAGGCCGGCATTCTTGTGCCGCTGATCCGCCACATGGCCGGGAAGGCGCCGATTCTGGGTGTTTGCCTGGGGCACCAGGCCATCGGCGAAGCCTTCGGCGGCAAGGTGATTCGCGCCGAAACAGTGATGCACGGCAAAACCAGCGCGGTAGCGCATGACGGCAAGGGGATCTTTGCCGGATTGCCAAGTCCGCTTACGTGCACCCGATATCACTCGTTGATTGTTGCTGAATATTCGCTGCCCGCCGACCTTGCCATCACGGCGGTCACGCCTGAGACGAACGGTTCCGGCTCGGTGATTATGGGACTGCGGCATCGCACTTTGCCCATTGAAGGCGTGCAGTTTCATCCCGAGAGCGTGCTCACCGAGGGCGGACATCAAATGATTCGCAACTTCCTGGAAATGTGACGCAATGCTGAGCCGAACGGCCGAAATGACGCACCACGGTGCTTCGCGGCGCATAAATCGCGCGATTTGCCTGCTCGCTCTTGGGTCGGTTTCAGTCATGGTTGCACCACTCGGCGCTCAGGAAGCGCCCAATGCGCAATCCTCACCTGTACCTGGCGCGGTAAGCCCCGCATCAGCCCCCGCGCCGGCACCGGCGCCCGATCGGCAGGTTTCCCGAAGCCAACCTCCTGCGTTGAGTTCTCCTCCCATCGCCATTGTTCCCATTGATGTTTCGGTTTCTGGTGCGGCACTCTCGGTTACCGGACCCCTCCAGGCCTGGAACGGAAGAGCATTTATCACCAGCAGTGGCGAAATCACTGCCGGCCCCAAAACCGCCCAGGTGACGTTGCCTTACCGGGGCACTCTGGACGTATGCCCTTCCACAACCGTGAAGCTGTCTGCCGATTCAAGCGTGCCAGCCAGCGAGGTTCCCGGTTTGCTGATTGCTTTCGAGGCCGGCGCGCTCGAGACTAACTTCGCGATTGCTCGAAATTCCGACGTTGTATTGACTCCGAACTTGCGCATCCTCATCGGCGGCCCGGGCGCGTCGGACGTCAAGGTGCGGCTGGGTAACGAGGGCGACACGTGCGTGGACAATGCCGGCGCGAACGCCCCGTACGTGTTGGTGACCAGCGTCTTTGACGGCGGAGTGTACCGCGTAGAGCCCGGTCAGAGGGTGATGTTCGAGCATGGCAGCCTGCAATCCGTAGTGGACGAGGAGAAGGAACCGTGTGGTTGTCCAGCGCCCGCGACGGCGGAGCCGAACGAGTTTCCGCTGGCGCAGAGCGAGGGTCTTGGTCTGACGCCGAAGGCGGCCGCGGGCGCTGCGACTCCTGGCAGCGGGCAGCCTGCCGAGGTCGCGCCGCTGGTCTACAACGGCGCCGAACGCGCAGAGAAGGCCGCGCCGCCGCCACAACCCGCTGCTGCGCCGGCCCCACCCGCGCCCCCAAATCCGCCCGCAAATCCGCCCGTCACAAAGAAAAAGCGCGGATTCTTCGGCAAGGTCGGACACTTTTTCGGGCGCGTCTTCGGCGCCGAGTGAAAAGAACAGGGAACAGGGACTAGGGAACGAGGGACTAGAACCCTGGAGCGCGGCCTGGATGACGGGGTTGCGGCGGTGTTTATCTGCCAGGTACATGGGGTGCCCCCCCTATTTTGGGGTTAAGTGATTTGTTTTGAACGAAACAGCCCTCGATCATCCGCTCCAGCCCGTTGATAACAAATGGGTTATTTCGTAGGGTCGTCCATCCAAAGGAGTTACGGAGCGATTTGGGGCCTGAATTTTACTCTTTGTCGACATTTGCGTTCATGCCGGTTGCGGCGGATGGGGGCTTTTCTTGAGGCAACTCTCCGCCGAAAGGCATCATGAGATGATTGTGCGCCGGGAGGCGGAAATTATCTGCAAAATGGCGGGGAAAGTTTTGGGATGTGGAGGGCGGGGCGGGCGGGTTGAGTTTGGGATGGGCGTTTTCCGAGAAGAAATCCGTGGCGTGGGAGCTTTCGTGCGGTCGGGGTTGCCGTGAGCGAGGAGCCCAACTCGCCCAGATTCTTGTTCGGAGGAAATCGGCTTCCCGTATTTTTGAGAATGCGGGAATGTCCCGTCTGTCCCCATGTTTCCCCATGTTTCCCCATGTTTCCCCATGTTTCCCCATGTTTCCCATGTCTCCATGTTTCCTGTCCCCATGTTTCCCATGTTTCCATGTTTCCTTTGTTTCCTTAGTGGTGCGTGTAGCCGTAGCCCATAATATCGAGTTTCTTATCCCTCCAAAGTTCCCACAGTTTGAAAGTCATGTACACGTCGCGTTGATTATCGGCCTCGTAATCGTCGCAATCGGGTGAGTCCCTACGACCGAACGGGAACTCAGGACAACTTTCAAAATGCCTCTCGTATGTTCCTTCAAGGCTGCTCCCGAGCGTCAACGGAGCCCAAACCATTCTTTCCATGTCAATATGCTTTCCCTTTAGCGGCAATTCGCCATCAATTCCTGCAAATTTGCCGAGTTGATTTAGGTCGTAAATCTCTCCACAGTAGGTGACGACCTCATCGGCGTTCTGAACGCGCTCAAGCGCCTCGGAGATTCTGCTACCGCGATAGCCGATGTACTCTCGACCTTCCACGGAATAAACCCCGACAATACTCTGACCAGTGTCAATCACGAGCGTTGTCATGCGCTCCGCCTCCCGATAATCTCTTCCAGTCGGGGCAAATCCGTGTGATGCAAAAGTCCGATTCCATTCGTCGTCGCGAGTTCTTGGGCAGCGGTTGTATACGTGCTGTTCGTCACCACGACCCCGTAATGCGCTTGCTGGTGTGTTCTTCCAGCGGAAATCTCTTGTACTGCTTTATTGCCGACTGGCTTTGAGTACAGCTTGCACTGCAACACCACTCTCACCATGTTCTTCTCAGCTATGACATCGACGCCTTGGTCTCGACTCAGGGGCGTTAGCGATACTTGCCAGCCGTAGGTCCGAAGCGTTTCGGCACAATAGGCTTCAAATCCCGCTGATGTCATGTTTTCCGGCATAGTCAATAGCGCGGGTCTCTGCGCGATTGCCTCCTCGACCCGCTGCAAAATTCTTTGCGAAATAATCGCCCTCCGCTTGTCCACTATCGGCTGCTGGCTCCGACTCACCGCGGAGCGAACATGGTGAGTAATGAATTCGTCCACGTGGGAATACCACTTGTTGAGTATGGGTCTGCCGTATGGGTCATTGCGAATCAAGATGGTGCGCTGTCTGACAAGTTCGGCGATGTGTCGATTCGTGATGGCGACTACGGTCTCCAGAACCCTACTTCGCCGCCAAATCCGAACGACGATAATCAGGACGCCTACACAAACAGGAGCGACAAGCAACAATGGTATGGCGTTGCTCTCTACCAGAGTCTTTAACAGCAGAAACACGCCAAACCCGCCTAAAATTATCAGAAAAGCGGTCGCAGCGTCCGATTGTTTCTTCTTCCTTCGTGCCATGTCACAGAGATTGTATCCTCGACCTTTGTGCAACCGCTATCACCCTTTCGTGACTGGGTTCCCGGTGCTACATCTGCCGGGCGCGCTCGATGGCCCGGATCACGGCCCGGGCCTTGTTGATGGACTCCTGATGCTCGAGCTCCGGAACGGAGTCGGCGACAATCCCTGCGCCGGCCTGTACAGAGCCCTTGCCGCCGATGACCAGCATGGAGCGAATGGCGATGCAGGAATCAAGGTTGCCGGAGAAATCGGCGTAGAGCACAGCGCCGCCGTATGCGCCGCGGCGCGCAGGCTCCAGTTCCTCGATAATCTCCATAGCGCGCACCTTTGGCGCTCCGCTGAGGGTTCCGGCGGGGAAGCAGGCGCGCAGGGCGTCGACGGCCGTCAAATCCGGCCTGAGCCGCCCCTCGATCGAGCTCACAATGTGCATGACGTGCGAGTAGCGCTCGATAAACATCAGCTTGTCGACCTTCACGCTGCCGAAACAGCTCACTCGGCCCACGTCGTTGCGGCCCAGATCGACCAGCATTACGTGTTCGGCGCGCTCCTTTTGGTCGTGGAGCATTTCGTCGGCAAGGATTTGGTCCTCGGCCTCGGTGGCGCCGCGCGGCCGCGTGCCTGCGATGGGCCGGTACTCGACCTTGTCCTGGTGGACGCGCACCAGCAACTCCGGCGACGAGCCGGCCAGTTCGATGGGGGGCGCAGCCCCTTTTGACCTCTTGGACGAGTTCTTTGGCTGGTTAACTGGCGATCCGCCCAGCGGTCCCTCCGGCGCAAATCGGAGAAAGAACATATAGGGGCTCGGATTCACAGTGCGCAGCGCGCGATAAACCTGAAAGGCGTCGACGCCCGGTTCCACGTCGAAGCGCTGCGAGAGAACCGCCTGAAAGACGTCGCCGGCGGCGATGTACTCTTTTGTGCGCGCAACCGCGGCCACAAAGTCTTTCTTCGCCGTGCGGTGCTTCACCTGGAGTTTGCCGGCCTTGAGCGGCATTTTCGGCTCCAGGTCCGGCAAAGGCTGCGCAATTCGCTTTTCCAGTTTATCGAGCCGCTTCAAAGCGCTCTCGTATGCGGCAGCGGGTTTGCCCTGGGTCACATCGGCCGTTACAACCAGCCAAATCTCCTTGCGCACGTGATCGAAAGCGAGCACCTCGTCGAAGAAGAGCAGGCAAGCATCGGGGACGCCCAACTCGTCCTTCGCGTGCACAGGCAGCCGCTCGATCTGTCGCACGGCGTCGTAGGCAAGATAACCGACCGCGCCGGCAGTGAACGGAGGCAACCCTTCTAGCCGCGCCGGTTTGTGCCCGCCGAGCGCCTCGCGCAGCACGGCGAAGATGTCGCCCTGCATGCGCGTGGTCTTGCGGCCCTCCGTGATGGCGATCTCGCGACCTCGCGCGACAATGCGCTTGAACGGTGCGAGCCCGATGAAGGTGTATCGGCCAACTTGCTCGCCGCCCTCGACCGATTCCAGCAAGAAGCACTCGCGCTCCGGCCAGGCAGCGCGCAGAAAGGCCGAAACCGGGGTTTCAAGGTCGGCCATCAGAGTGCGGCAAACTGGCACGAGCGTGTGCGCCTTGGCGAGCGCCAGGAATTCCTTGCGGCTGGGCCGGGAGGCATGAGAGGGAGCTTTCACTCGCTCAGTGTACCTGCTCGCACGGCGTGGCCGCTCCAGCACGGTTCCCGACTCAGAGTGGCGCCGAGAAGAGATGCCAGCCTGGGAAGAGGTTTCCAGGCTGGTTCCATCAGGCTGGTTCCATCCGGCTTGACGCCGCCCGCCAACCGGCCTAGACTCACTGAGGTTTAGGCTTGCTGGCGGGCCGGGAAAACCCTGAAGAATTAGGGCCGCGTCTATATCCTTGAGGAACGGAGCTTCTTTTCGGCACCCGAAGGCTAAAAAACCCGGCCGGAGACGGAGATTGTCATGGCAACAGGGAACACCAGCGTCACGTTGGACCAGGAAATCAACCCTTGGGAAGCGCAAAGCGCTCGCTTCGATTTTGCCGCGCGCAAGCTCAATCTCGACGAAGGCTTGTGGAAGGTGCTGCGCTCTCCGTCGCGGGAAGTGATCGTTCACTTTCCCGTTTCCCTCGACAACGGCACGATCGATGTGTTCACCGGCTTTCGCGTGCAGCACTCGATGGCGCGCGGGCCGTGCAAGGGCGGCATCCGCTACGCGCCCGACGTGACTCAGGACGAAGTGCGCGCGCTTGCAAGCTGGATGACGTGGAAGTGCGCGGTGGTGAATATTCCCTTTGGCGGGGCCAAGGGCGGCGTCATCTGCGACCCAAAGAACATGAGCCAGGGCGAGCTGGAGCGTATGACGCGCCGCTACACGGCGGAGATCATCGAGTTCATCGGGCCGGAGAAGGATGTTCCCGCGCCGGACGTGAACACCAACGAGCAAACCATGGCGTGGATCATGGACACCTATTCCATGCACATGCGGCAAACGGTGACCAGCGTGGTGACGGGCAAGCCGATCAACATGGGTGGTTCGCAAGGCCGCATCGAGGCTACCGGCCGCGGGGTGATGGTGGCCTGTAACGAGAGCCTGCGCTACCTGAACCTCCCCGTCGAGGGCTGCCGCGTGGTGATTCAGGGATTCGGCAACGTGGGATCGAACGCCGCGCGCCTGATGCAGGAGCAGGGCTACAAGATTATCGGCATCGCCGAGCGCGACGGCGGCCTGTACAACCCCGCAGGGATCGATATTCACCAACTGCTCGAATACAAATACCGCAACAACACAGTCCTCGGATTTCGCGAGGCCGAGGCCACCCCCAGCGACGAACTGCTGGTTTCCGATTGCGAGATTCTGATTCCCGCGGCCACCGAGAACGTGATCAGCAGCCGCAACGCGGCCAAGATTAAGGCGCGCATCGTGGTGGAGGGCGCCAACGGGCCCACTACCGCCGTGGCCGACGAGATCCTTTCCGAGAAGCGCGTCTTCATTGTGCCCGACATCCTGGCCAATGCAGGCGGCGTAACCGCCAGCTACTTTGAGTGGGTGCAGGACCGTCAGGGATATTTCTGGAAGGAAGCGGTCGTGATCGAGCAGTTGGAAGACATTCTGCGCAATAGCTTCGACGACGTGGTGCGCTACGCCGAGGCCCACGACGTGAATAACCGCATCGCAGCTTATATGCTGGCCATCGATCGCGTGGCGTTCGCCATCAAGCAGCGGGGCATTTACGCGTAGCGCATGTCGCCCGGCGAGCATCATCTGTGCGCGGCCCGCACGCCAGAAAGTAACCTGCTGACCGCTCCGCCTCGCGCTCATTTCAGATCGGATCGGGACCCCGGCGCGGATTCGCGTGCAGTGCAATAATGGTGTCAGGCCACCAGAGACCACCAAAGCGTGGCGGGATCGCCATGAATCTGCCCAATTCCATCACGATGAGCCGGATCATCATGATCCCGCTATTCCTGTGGATTCTGTCGCCGCATTTTCCCTGGCAGGGGTGGGAGCAGGAGATCCTGGCGTCGGTTCTCTTTGTGTTGGCCTCGATTACCGACGGTCTGGACGGATATCTCGCACGCAGGTACGGCCAGATTACCACCATGGGAATGTTGCTCGATCCGCTTGCCGACAAAATCATGGTAGCGGCCGCGTTCGTGGCCCTTGTTGCCTACAATCCGCAGGTGGTGAAGGTGTGGATCGTGGTCGTGATCATCGGCCGCGAATTTCTCATCTCCGGCCTGCGTTCCATTGCATCTTCAGAAGGGTTCACCATCACGGCCAGCGAGTTGGGCAAGCTGAAGACTGTCACGCAGATTGTGTCGGTGGTTTCGGCCATCCTGGCCCACCGCTGGGACCACTGGCAGATCGGCATGTTCAGGTTTCCGGTGTATTGGATCGCCGTTGCCGCGATTTATTTTACCGTGCTGGTTTCGCTGATCTCGGCGGTCGATTATTTCATCGGCTTCTGGAAAAAGATCGATCACGCCTCAAAGGACCGTCGCAAAGCCGCGGTGCTATCGCGCGGCAAGAGCGTCAGGATCACGTAAAGACAGGGATCAGGGGTCAGGCATCGGGGATCAGGACCCAGGAACCCCGGGAAATCGCGGGTCAACAACGCGATTGCCTCGCCTCGACACCGAGCAGCGTGCCGGTTCGCAGAAACTCGCCTAGCGCGCGCGGACCCTCCAGGGCGCCATCCGGCTGAACAACCGATCCTGCAAGATCCACGTGTGGAACAGGACAGCTCCAAAATGGGCGACGATCATGAGGAATAAGAGATAGGCGAGAACCGTGTGGGCTTTCCGCAATACCGCGTACAGCATCGCGCTATGCGGAAGGATGGGGAAAAGATGCAGCCCACCGCATAGCACGATCGGATACCGCGCCGCGGATAACATCCCCCAGCCGGCCAGCGGCTGCACCAACAGCAATGCGTACATCAAGATTTCCGACGAGTGCGCAATGAAGCGCTCCCGAGGCGACATCGTCTGAGGAAAAGGGGGTAGGGTGCTGAAGAGCCGGTTTACGAACCGGATCGCCACCACAATCAGGAGCAGGATTCCCAAGGGGCGATGGATCGATATCAATTGGTGGTAGTGGGCGAGCGACACGACCATCGCAACGCCAATGCCAAGCATGGCGAGTACCATCGCGGCCGTCAGCCAGTGAAAAAACCGCATGGAAACCGGGAATTGCTGCGGGTTCGATGCCATCCTGACCCTCACTTTCCCACGTCCGAGGGCGTGATCGCGCTCGGCTTCTTCTTCTCACCGGCTCGCCTGGTGAACGATTGCGAATAGATCGCCGATCGAGCGCTGAGCAAAGGATCGTCGGACGGTGCAATGCCGGCCGGCAACACCAACGGATCGAAATTAATGTCCCGGCACGGACTGGTTTCCTCGCTTTCAACGGAATCGAGAGTCAGGGTTCCCAAGTCTACCTGCTCGCGGCCAGCGGGCCACGGGATCGTGGCGTCGTTAGTGGGATCGCCGGGCTGGCCGACGGTGACGATCAAATGCCATTGCAACGGATGCTGGTGGATGCTCGCGATCAGCGCGTCAAAAAGATAATTCTTGTCTCCCTGGGGAGCTCCGCTCGCTGGCGCAAACGGCTGTGCAGGCGCTATGGTCCAGCGTACGGGGGTCGATTTGCCTGCCGAGTCAATGAAACGGAACGCATTGAGGCTGTTGAAAGTGCTATTGTCGAAACCCGTCGAAATTTGATAGCTCTTGATAATTTTTATCGCCTGCAAAAATTCGGGATGGCTGGCCACGAACGCCGCCATTTTTTCGGGATCTGCTTTATGCGTGTTGGGGTCCGGTTCGGAAGCAATCAGGTTGTCGTAAAAGGCCTGCGGGGTGTTGAACGGAAATACCGGAAGATTGACCATCGCCGTCCGCCATTCTTCGCCGCCGGGCAACGAAAACTGAAGTCCCAGGCCACGGATTGCATCGGGAGTGTCGCTGACATCGGGATCGCCGCCTCCAAAGGAAAAGCGGCCGATGACCGGCACGCGGCCGGCTTGGAAGACAGTGGCCTTTGAGAGGCGTGCTCCCTGGCCGTTGTTTTCAAAAAATCCACTCACGCACACGCCTTTGGCATGGTTACGGCGGAATCCGGGGTGGGTTCCGAAGACCTTCTGAAAACCGTCGACGAACCGCGCAGGCGTTAGTTTGTGCGGATTGAACCAGCCTCCCAAATAGAGAACCGCCCCGACCACACAAAGAATGACAACGCCAATGCCCGCTAATCGCATCAGCTTGCGGCGCTCACTCAGGGGAGCAGATTGATTTTCCATCGATGAGGCCTCGTCACTCGGCAGTCGCCGTCCCTGCAGCATTATCGATTCTGTTTTTTACTAAAACTTCAAAGTCATGTGGCTCGCCGCGGCGAGCCACCTTGCACGATGTTGCAATGTGAATATGTGAATCGAAAATGCTCTGCCAGTAAACAACATACCCTGTCGGACCAGCTTCGTAGCAGGCTTTCAACTGCTCGACCGGCCCCAGCTTCTTGACCAGCTTGCGGATCGATTCAGCGCGATTCGCGATCGTTCCCAGGCTGCGAATCTCACCATCCGGCTCGGCAATCGCTACAGCTATCGTCTCGGCATGGACATCCAAACCCAAAAATCGTACCTTTTCCTTCATGACCGGTTCCTCTCCGCTTGTGGCTCTGAACTGTGACTCTTTCCTGAATCACAGCCTAACCCACGGTCAGCGCATTGGACCGGTCACTCCATGATGACTAATGCTTAACTTGGCCCTGTTTTGCATTTGAGTTTGATGGCGAATCCGGGGCAGGTGTTGCACGGCCGTCCAAAGATTTTGAGCGGTTCTCCGATAGCTTCTGAGGCTCCTCAAGGTGGACACGCCGGTTGGAGAGTCGCTACGGGGACCCGATTGAGGCGACCCGGCTCTGCGGCCGCCAATCGCTCACCACTTTTCTTCACTGGCCAACTTCATAGCGCACCTGCGCCAACGCCGTTTGGTAGGAGTAGCGCGCACTGTTGTAGTCGATTTCGGCCTGTGTCTGATTGAGCTGGGCCTGAGTAAGATCGACGATATTGCTCAAGCCGATCTTATAGCGCGCCGAGGCCAGGTCGAGGGCGAAGTTTGCCTGGTTGAGCAGTTGCTGCGTTACGGCGATGCGCTGATATGCTGTTTGCGCATTCAGCACCGCGGTGCGCACGTCGCGGGCAATCACGTCGCGCAGATTGCGCACTTTTTCCTGGGCTGCCTGGGTGCGCAGCTTGGCCTCTTTTGCGTCGGCGTTGAAGAGAAAGCCGTTGAAGACAGGAATGCTGATGTTGGCCCCGGCGCCAAGGTACCAGGAGGACTGAATCACATCGCCGTCGCCACCGCGCACCGGCGTTCCTCCTCCGGCCGCGTCTGCCGTGATGGTGGGCATCCAAAGTTCACGCTCAGCGGTCGTGTATTGCCGGGCGGCAATGTACTCATTATTCAGGGCTAACAGATCGGGGCGCGCGGTGAACGCGGCCTGCACCATCGATTCGGGATTGTCGGGCGCGGGCGGCAGATTACCGCTGGTTTCATCCACCAGTGTGTACTGCTGATTCTGCTCGGAACCGAGCACGTTATTCAGAGCTGTCATCGCAATCTGCTCGTTGTTCCCGGCGTCCAGCAGCAGCAACTGGGACTGCGATAGCTGGACGTCGGCGAAGCTCTTGTCGAGGTCGGAGCGGATCTTGGATTTGGTCAGAGCGTCGACCTGGTCGGATGTAGCCTGGCGCTGAGCCACAGTCTGCTGCGCTACTTTAAGCACGGCCTGCGCGGTGAGCGCCTGGTAGAAAGCCTGATCGACTGTCAGAGTGATGTCGAGCTCTGTCGCGCGCTCGTTTTCGAGTTGGGCCCTCGCCGTGGATTGCGCGCTCAGAACAAGGTTGTGCGTGTGGCCGAAGTCGGTAATCAGTTGGCGCACTGTCAATCCAGCCGCCGCCCTTCTAAACATTCTGGAACCGGTCAGGTCTCTGGAAATATCCCCGCCGGTGAAGCGGCTGTCACGATGCGCGTCCGACGCGTCCAAATCGCTGAATGCCGTGGGCATCTCAACCGACCGCACTTCGCGTGTCACCTGCGCCTGCGCGAGCGCCAGCAATCGCGCCACGCTGATGTTGGGGTTGTTACGGATGGCCATCTGCTCAGCCTGGGCGATGGTCAATGGAGGCCCGGCAGGCATTGAGCCCTGTGACGCAGCGGGCATCTGCGGATTTGCAGCCACCGGCTGCGCAGGCGCCGGGGGAGCCTGCTCCTGAGCGGTGACCAGGTGCGTAGACGGCGCATCGGGCAGGGCAAGCTGTTGCGCCGGGCAGATTGCCGGCAGCGCCGATAGCCCAAGTGTGAGAAGCGCCGCGCAATTGGCCCTAAGTTGTGCAGTTCGGGATCGCTTACGCATGGTCTATGCCTCCGCGGCGGCATTTGCCTCGCGCCGGCCGTGAATCAAGAGATAAACGGCAGGAACCAGAAATACGGTGACGACAACGGAGAATGCCAATCCGCCGATGACGGCACGTGCCAGCGGCGCGTACTGTTCGCTGCCGGCTTCCAGGCCCAGCGCCATTGGAATCATGCCCAATAGGGTAGCCAGCGAGGTCATGAGAATGGGCCGCAGGCGAACCCGGCACGACTCCACAGTCGCATCCAGGAGCGATCTGCCCTGATGGTGCAGGATGGTGGCGAACTCCACGATCAGAATGCTGTTCGAGACCACGATGCCGGCCATCATAATCACGCCCATTAACGACATGATGTTGAGCGTGCTGCCGGTCAGCAAAAGAATCAGCACCACTCCGACCAGGCCGGGAGGAATGGCCATGAGGATAATAAAGGGATCGATGAAGTCGGCGAACTGGGCCATCAGGATGAGATAAACAAGCAGGACAGCGATGATGAGCCCGAAGCCGAAGTCGTGAAATGCCTCGTTCATGTTGATAGCCGCCCCACGCACTGAAAGCGTTGTATTGCGCTCGTGCGGCGTCTCGGCTACTAGGCGCTGAATACGCTTGCCGACGGCCTGCAACGCTTCACCTCTGGTAGCCACATAGATATCGATCACCGGGCGAATCTGCATATGATCGACCTCGGTTGGCGTGTTTATCTGCGTAATGTTGGCCACTTCGCTCAGCGGAACGTATCCCGCCTTATGATCGCTGCGGAAGAACGAATTCGAACCTGGATCTGAGCCTGGATCGGCCATCTCGCCAACGTCTGTGGGACTGTAGCCGGCGGGCTCGACGCCGCGCAGCGGAATATTCTCGAAGTCCTGCATGGACATGTTATTGATCCAGCGGTTTGCGTACTGCACTGTGACCATGTAGTTGTTGCCGGTGGCTGGATCGATCCAGTAACTGGGAGCGATCATGCCGTCGGAGGTGAGGGCCGTGATGACGTCGTCGACCACATCCTTGGCGGAGAGCCCGATGAGGCTGGCTTTCTGGCGGTCGATGTTCAGTTGCAGGCCGGGATAGTTGATGCTTTGCGGGATGTAGGTATTGGCTACGCCGGGCATGGCACGGATTTTGGTGGCCATTTGCCCGGCCAGCGCATAAGCACTGTCCATATCGTTCGACCCGATTTGAACATCGATCGGAGCAGGCAACCCCTGGTTAATTACTCCGTCAACCAGACCGCCGGCCTGGAAGTAAGTGGAAAGCTCGGGGATTTGGCGCGAGAGTTCGGCCTGCACGCGGCGCATGTACTCATAGCTGCCGATGCTGTGGTCCTGCTTGAGGCTGGTCTGGACGAAGGCCGTGTCCATTGAAGCGTTGGTGGTATAGATTGCGGAAAGGTCGGGATAGACGCCGATGTTGGACACGATCATGTCAAGATCTCTGGGCTTGACAACGCTGCGAATGACATCCTCAACCCTGGCAATATAGTCGTTGCTCACATCGAGCCGCGACCCGCTGGGCATGTGCACATAAATGATGAATTGCCCAGGATCGGTACGGGGAAAGTAGGCCCTGCCGAGAAAGGGTAAGGTCACCGCGAGCAGGACGATCATGCCGGCGAAGATGACCGCGGTGGTTACTCCCGGCCGCTTCATCGCCTTCCTGGCCTGCCTCTCATACCAGTCCAGCATGGCCTGGAAATGAGCGTTGAAGAAGCGATCGAATCGGGCGAGGATGTTTTTCTGGGGTGTTTCGACGTGCTCATCCGCGAAGTGATGTGAAGGAGAAACGAACTTCGCGCAATAGAGAGGCACCAGCGTCATGGCGATAAAGTAAGAGGCAAAGATTGAAAACACGACTCCCAACGCCAGCGGCGTAAAGATGTACTTGCTCACGCCGCCGAACGTGCTGACCGGGAAAAAGACGATGGCGGTGGTGAAGGTCGCGGCCAGCACGGCCATCGACACTTCGGCTCCGCCTTCATTGGAGGCATCGTAGGGTGATTTGCCCATCTCCATGTGCCGAAAGATATTCTCTAGCACAATGACGCCGTTATCGATGAGGCGCGAGAACACCAGAGCCAAGCCGCCGAGAAGCATGGTGTTGATCGAGCCGCCCATCGCATTGGTAAACATGAGGCACACCAGCGCGGACAGCGGGACGGGCAGCAACACGGCGAGGGTAGCGCGGGCGCTGCCGAGGAAAACCAGGACCATGATTCCCGCCAGCACCAGGCCAATGAGGGCCTCCCGCGACACATTGGCAATGGCCAGTTTGACGAACACCGACTGATCGAAGACCACGGCGGTCTTCAGTTGCGCGGGAATATCGACCAGATGCTTGATAGAAGCCTTAATTCCGTTGACGATGGTGATGGTATTGCTGCCGCCGCCCTGCTTGAAGATGGGCACATACACGGAGCGCTGGCCGTTGATGCGCACGATGTTGTATTGCAGCGCGCCCGAATCCTCAGCATGTCCCACGTCGGCCACCAGCACCGAAGAATTTCCCACCGTCTTGAGAGGCATCTGGTTCATCGAATTGGCGTCGGGAAACTGGCTGTTGGCGTAGATGTTGAAGTCCTTGGAGCCAATGCGCACATCGCCCGCAGGCAGGATCAGGTTGGAGTTGTTGACCGCCGGTGACAACGTCGTTCAGGCTGAGGTTGCGCGCTTCCAGCCTGCAGCGGATCGACATAGATCTGAATCTGGCGGTAGGTGCCTCCATACGGTTGAGGCACTGAAGCGCCCTGCACGTTGGAAATCTGATTGCGCACCTGGAACTGCGCGAGGTCCTTCAGGTTGGTCTCGTTCAGGCCCTTGCCCTTCGAGCGTGACCAGGCACACCGGCTGCGTGGAGGCGGTCATGCCGAGCACGACAGGCGGCAAAGTGCCCGGAGGCAGGCGGCGCAGATCGGCCATGGCAAGGTTGGCGATGTTGCTCAAAGCGGCGTTGGCATCGGTGCCGGGCTTGAAGTAGATCTTGATGATGCTGACGCCGGTCATCGAGCGCGATTCGCTGTGATCCACGTTCGCGGCCAGAGTGAAGAAGCGCTCGAAGGTGTCCGTGATGTCGGCTTCAATCTGTTCGGGCGGCATGCCGTTATAAAACGTGGCGACGGCTACCACCGGCATGTCGATATCCGGGAACAGGTCGACCGGCATACTGACCATGGTGACTGTGCCGATCAGCGCGATGACCAGGCAGATCATCAGGATGAAGAATGGGTAGCGCAAGGCGAACTTCGGCATTATTTGCCTCCTCCGTATGCGCCGGCTTTCATGTCGATCATGCCTCCCGATTCCTGCACGGTTTCAGAAGCGGGCGTGGGGGCAGGAATAGGGCTGACTTCTTCGTCTTCCTGGTATTTTTCCTGACCTCCGAGCAATACCCGATCGCCAGGGCTGAGCCCGCCGGCAATCTCCGCCAGCTTCGATCCCTGCAGCCCCACTTGTACGCTGCGAATGTGCACGCGATTGCTGCTGTCGAGCACGTACAGCGTCTCCTGGCGCTGCGCGTTCAGAACCAGCGCCTCGACCGGCACGGTTACTACGTTCTTGACGCTCGCGAGCTCGAGGGCCGTGTTTGCGTACATGCCGGGCTCGATGGAGAGATCCTTGTTCTCCACATCCACTTCGGTTTCCATAGTGCGGGTTTCGAAGCTCACATCGCGCGTGAAGCGCACAATCTTGCCGGAAAAAGACCGGCTGATGGCGTCAACGCGGACTTCGAGCAGGTCCCCTACATGCACGTACTGGACGTCGTTTTCAGGCACCGGAACGCGGAGGCGAAGCAGGCCGCTCTGCGATAGGCGAACGATGGGGAGGGTTGAATTATTGGAGGTTGTGCCGCCCTGGATCAGTGCCCCCGTGTCGGCGTAGCGCCAGATGACAACCCCATCCAGCGGAGCCGTGACGTTGGTGTAGTTTTCGAGCGCCTGATAGCGCTCGTTGTCAGAGCGCGCCGCTTGGGCGTGTTGCTCTGCCGCGGCCAGCGCGGCCTTCGCGGAGTCTACCTGCGCCTGCGAGCTGAGATCCTTTGCCTGCGCGTCATCCAGCTCCTGTTGCGCAATCAAACCGGGACGCGTGGCGGCCGCCTGCTGCAGGCGAGCCGACTGAGCGTGGAGCGCGAAGTTCAGCGCTTCGGCACTGTTTACCTCGTGCTGCGCGCGCGTGATCTCTTCCTGGCTTTGCTTGAGCTCGAAGGCCGACTGCTCCAATTGCGCCTTCAGCTCCGGGACTTCAAGAACGGCCAGTGTCTCGCCTTGGTGCACAATGTCGCCGATGTCCACGTTGATGCGCTTCATGTAGCCGCTCACCTTGGGGTGCACATCGACCACTTGATAAGGCTGAAACTGCCCGGCCAGCGTAAGCGCATGAGCGATGTCTCCGCGCTGCGCCACGGCTACACGCGCTGAGGGCAAGGTGGCGGCGTTGGCATGGGAGCCGGCGTTGCCGGAGTGGCAAGAACTAATACTTAGAGCCATGCACAAGAGTGATGCAGCAGTCACGCTCAATAAGAGTCGCTCGCGCATATCGATCTTGCTCCTGTTTGTTACGGCCCCCAGCACCTTTCGCAATCGCGGTGCATCGAGTCGAATGGAGATTTGATCGTTGGAACACGGCATGGGTAACATCTCGTTGGATGCCACCCGGTCCCGGCCGGTTGACTGTGGACCGGGAGCGAGAGCATCCGCAATTCGTTGGTTTGGCAAGGGTTATTTTGACGCACCTCCACTCAGAGCGTGCGTGTAGACGCACGGGTACGAACCTTGCCATAAATGCAAAATCCAGCATGTATTGCGGCCAGAATCATCCCTGTATGCAGCCAAACTTATTTACTGCATGAGGGCTGCATTCTGAAGCCGCGTGGGAAGAGAACTAAAGGGCAGGCGGAGGGCGGACGAAGGCAGGAGGAGAAAAATAAGCTGCGGAGAAAACTGGAGGGCGACCGCGAAAGGTTTCGCTCGGCGCCACAAGAGTCCCGAGCAGGCACCCAGCCGTAATTGCCACGATCGCAACAAACGAAATTTGAGGACGGGTGGGGTCAAGTGCAGGAACACCCCGCTCGACCAGTTCGGGCGAATCGGCGGGCAATGCCTTCGCAGCTCGCACATCGCTTCCTGGGCCAGCCACCGGCCCGTACCTGGCCGCCTTGGCTTCCACTGCAAAAAGGAACGCCAGCAGGCAGAGGCCAAGAGCAAGTGGAGTTCGCCGGATTGAAAGGGAAGCGGCGGACAAACCTGACATGACGGAAGTTTAACACGCGGCGGCAAGCGAGCCAGGAGACAGCAGCACAGAGCCGCGATCATCTTGAGACAGCGACAGTCTCGGGCGCAACAGCAGCCATCATCTCGCGAATGGATTCGATGACAAGGCCGGGCTCATCGAGATGAATCCAGTGCTCGCTCTTCGAGCGCAATGACCTGGCGTACACGGTCGCCAATGCGCTCCAGATGCTCGTCGGAGAGAGGCGCAGCATTGCCAGGCGTCAAAACGGTGACAGGAATCTCGCGAATCGGCTCCGCCTCGTGCATTTCTATAACCGTGTCGGGAATCGATTCAATATGGCTTGCGCATTCCCGCATAAAATCCCGGCCGCGACCAGTGCGCCGCTACCGCGGGCCAGGTCCTGCGCGGCATTTTTCTCACTTCGGTTGTAACCCGGCTGAGAACGTGGCGGCCGTTGTGCCCGGCAGCGCCGGCGAGCCCGCCGGAGAGTTTTCCTGCGCGGCAAAAGAGCGAAGTGACCGCCAGGCGCGCCAGGCCGCAGCCTGCAATCGGTACTGCGTAGCGGATGAGCCGCTTTCCCAAATCGAGCTGCGATTGCTTGGTGGGGTCGAGCGGCGGCCATTCTTCGCAGCGCATGGGATCGACCAGCACCACGCCGGCCACGTCCTCGGGATAAAGCAGCGCGTAGCGGCGCATCACCAGACCGCCAAAGGAATGTCCGACCAGAATGTAGGGCGGCTTGAATCCGGCGCGGCTGCAACATTTCGTGCAGCTCCACGGCAATGTTGCCCGGGGTGCGCGCAGTGCGGCAGCGGCTGCTCCAGCCTAATCCGCCGCGATCGTAGGATACGGTGCGCGTGAACTCTGCAACCGCCTCCTGAATGAGACGCCAGTTAAGATTGCGTGGCCCCGATCCCGGCTTCAAACAGGACCGTTGGCTCGCCCAGACCCTGCTCGAAGAGATAGAGACTGCTTCGCCGCCCGATGTTTACCCACCGCCCCTGGCCTGCATAGCGCCGCCGGTCGCGACGGCTGCCGAGCAATTGATACAAAACATCCGACAGCGACAAGAGCTGCGGCTGATGAGGCAATCATGAGGACGATGTGCATTGATCTCCTAGAAATGCGTGAGTTGCGCGGGGTTGAAGTCCGCGATTGTAAGATTTGCCCTGGCGCTACCGCGGTCGATGATGAGCAGTGTGGAACCGGCCTGGCCGCGGGTCTTCACTTCAATCTGGTGCGCCGACCACATGCCTTCGTCGTGGCGCAGGCCGAAAGTATGTGAATTCCTTCACCGCTCCGGATTCCTTTACCGTTTTCTCAACGTAGACAGGGAAGCCGATGGTAGGGTCGATCCAGGTTTTCACTTCCGCGTAGTGCGTTCTGTTGGACTCGCCCGGGCGTGCTCCTGATCACGTCGCAATTGCGCGCGCCGAATTTTGCCTGGCCTTCGGAGGTTTGGCCCGGCCAGAAGTATTGCTGCTCGAGAAAATCCTCGTAGTTGAATCCCGGACCGAGCGGGTCAAGCGTTCCACTTTTCAAAGGGAACAATGCGCGCAGCCGTGTCGCCGGGATCGGCAATACGAATCGAGTTCTTGCCATTGGGTCGCATCTCAAGCAGAATGTGTTCCCGCATATCCCGGTGCGACTGACGGCGGCTGCCCGATCTCGACCCAAACGCGCAGCACGCCGGGAAACCAGTGCGCCTTGATCGTGATGGGAAAGCTGAGGCGAGCGCCGGCTGCATCGATCGCAAACGAGATGGCCAGTGGCGCGAAAGTCGGCGGTCTCGATCTGTTTGCGCTGCGTTGCGAGCAGATCGTTGATGTTGAGATTGGCTGCCTGCGCGCATAGAAGGGGAGCGAGCGCAGCCGCCCACGCCGCCCGCAGCGCCCTCATGCCTCGATCCTTCCATCGCGGATGCGAATGTGCCGTGGGGCGGATCGTGGCAATCTCGTTCTCGTGCGTGACGATCACCAGCGTCATTCCGCGCTTCTTTTGAATGCCGCACAGAATCTCCATGATGTGTGCCGAGTTCGCGGTGTCGAGATTGCCGGTGGGTTCGTCGGCCAGCAGGATCGTGGGATCGTTGGCCAGGGCTCGCGCAATGGCCACGCGCTGCCGCTCTCCCGCAGAGAGCTCGTTGGGATAATGACGCATGCGATCCTTGAGACCCATCTCTTCAAGCAGCGCCGCGGCCCGCACGGCCCGATGGTTGGCGCCTTGATGCGCGGCCAGCATCGCCACCTGCACGTTCTCGACGGCGCACAGCGTAGGCAGCAGGTAAAACGCCTGAAAGATGAATCCCACCTGGCGCGAGCGATAGCCGTCCAGATCCACTTCCGACCCCAGCGGAGATCCCTGGAACAAAACCTCGCCCTCGGTGGGCTCGTCGAGGCCGCCCAGCATATGCAGCAAGGTGGATTTCCCGCTGCCGCTCGGTCCGCTGATGGCGACGTACTCGCCCGCTTCAATCCTCACCTCCACGCCGCGCAAGGCCTGGATGCGCCCGTCGTCGTAGCTCTTCACCAATCCGCGCGCTTCGAGCAGAGGGCTATTCATAACGCAACGCCTCCACCGGCGAAAGCCGCGCGCCGCGCCAGGCGGGGTAGGCTCCGGCGACAAGCCCGGAAGCAACAGCGATGAGCAGCGATTCGAGCAAATGATATGGCGAAACCGAAGCCGAAACGATGCTCGCGGTCTGCGGCAGGTTAGAAAGCAGGCGCAGAGCGCCCCATCCTAGGCCGATGCCGAGAAGGCCGCCAACCAAACCCAGAGCCGTCGCCTCAGTAAGAATGAGCAGGATGACGTGCCATCCCTTCCAGCCCAGCGCGCGCAGGATGCCGATCTCTCGCGTGCGCTCGAAGACCGACATGGCCATCGTGTTGGCGATGCCAAAAATGCCAACCAGCAGCGCGATAGAGCGATGTGCCCCAGGCTACGGAGTGGGCCAGTCCCACAAACTGATTGCTGGCGGCTCTTTCAGCGGCGGGAACAGCGCGGATGCCGGGCAAAATGGCTTCGATCTCTGCCGCAGCCCGCTTCACGTACTGCTCCTGCGTTTCACCCGCAGGCGCCGGGCGCAACCTCACGTGAAATGCGGTCACCTTTCCCTGCATGCCGGTGATGATTTGCATCTGGTCGAGCGGCAGAATGATCGCGCCGGCCTCCAAAGCCGTGCCTCCATGGTAAATTCCCGTAACCGTAAAGTTCGTGCCTTGAATCGGAAGGGTATTGCCCACCTTTTTATTAAGATTCTGCGCGAGCAAATCGCCCAGAAGCACCTCGGGCTGCCCATCGCGAAAGCGGCGGCCTGAGAGCAGAGTGAGGGAATCGATCTCATAGGAATTGGCAAGCCAGCCATAGACCAGCGCGTTCACGTCTGGCGTCAGATCCATCAAGTTGAAGATCATCGGCGCCACCTGGGCGACCTCGGGAACAGCGCCGATTCTGAGGCCAAGGGACTGGTCGAGCGAGCTATTCAGCAAATTCGTCTGTACAACCGCAATGTCAATGCCGGAACTCGTATACATGCGAAGCCATTCGTGCTCGAAGGCGCGCGAGAACCCGACCAAAGCCACAAATGCGCCGATGGCCATTGTGATTCCGCCCAGCGTCAGCAACGTTCTCAGGCGCCTGCGCCAGAGATTCTTCCAGGCGAACCCCGTGAAGGAAAGTTGGGAGGCCATGCGTTTGGAAAGCATCCTTGCCTGTAAATTTTCAAGGAAGAGCCTTGAGCGCAGTTTATCGAGCGGCGGCGCTTCTGTCCATCCCCGCTCGCCGATCCCGCTTTCCATACCGCTGATGAGGCCGGGTCGAATAAGAGTTTTTGCCGGGCCGGCGGCTATTGGCCGCAAGGCACACCGATCCGCACGACTGCTCAGCGTCGCCAGGACACACTACGACGGAGGCTTGCGTGGCGCTATATACCGGAGCGCAGGGAACCGAGATGCGCTGGCCCGGACACCGGCTGATGCCGCGGTTTCCGGACCGGATTGTGCGCGGCTATCTGCCGCGCCCCCTGGACCCACCGCCGCCGCTGCCCTTGCGCGCCGTGTAGCAATCCCGGCAATAGACCGGGCGATCACCGCGCGGCTCAAATGGCACGGTGGTTGGCTGCCCGCAACCCGAACAAATCACAGATGTTCCCTGTGAAGGAGCCGAACGGTAGCCGGATCCCCCCTGGTCGTTCTTCTTTGCCATGCGGCAAGGCTTGCAACGCTTTGGGGTCGAGTAACCACGTTCCTGAAAGAACGTCTGATCAGCAGCACTGAAGGTAAAGTCCTGCCCACAGTCGCTGCACGTAATTTGCATATCTCCGGCCATAAATCTCCTTGTGGGGATTGTACAGCCCATTCGCGAATTTGCGGTAAGGATTCTTTTGAACCGGCAAAAACTTACTGTGAATTGCGGCCATCTCGCGTCCGCACCCCACGCCCCAGCGGACGAAATCCTGGCATGTTATCCCGATTGCATTTCGACGTTCCCTGGGGCAGCGTCGAGCCTTTACGGCGGTTCTCCAATTTACGTGGAATCTCAAGGGGCGTGCAATGTTGCGTTTTCTCAAGGAAAACGCCACTCAAGAACTTTGGCTTTGCTCTATACCAATTGGAGAACCGCTATATATTGCCCGCCTGATCCTTTCATGAGATTGCCTTGGCCGCCCGTTCGCTCTGAGACCAAGAACAGCGCCGCGCGGTATCATCGATCCACTCGAAGTTTTTTGCAAGGTATTGGCTCCATGCGCATCGTGTACGTGCTCACCTCGCTAGGCATGGGCGGAGCAGAAAAGCAGGCGCTGGCCCTAGCGGAGCGCATGGAGAAGCGCGGCCATCGAGTGGCCCTGCTCGTGCTCAGGCCGCGCGTGCCGGAAGAGTGGCCCACCGCGGTCGGAACCTCCTGGCTGGGCATGCGCAAAACGCCGCTGAGCGTGTTGACCGGCTTCGTGCGTGGCTGTCGTTTTCTCGCGTGATTTCCGGCCGGACCTGGTGCACAGCCACAGCTTTCACGCCAATATTTTCGCCCGTCTGCTCAGGCTGCGCATACCGCACCTCGTGGTGCTCTCGACGGTTCATAACGTGTATGAGGGCGGCTGGCCGCGCATGCTGGCCTACCGGCTCACGGATGGACTGAGCCGGCGCACCATTGCGGTGAGCCAGGCTGTTGCCAATCGCTTCGTTCGTCTGAAGGCGATCCGCAGAGCACAAATGCCTTGTTCTCCCGAACGGCATCGACACAGCCGGGTTCACGCCAAACGGCGAGCGCCGCGCCGCCGTGCGGAATGAGATGGGCATCGGGCAAGCGGCTTCGCACCAGGGCTTTGTCATGGCTGGCGGCCGGGCGCATTGCGCCCGCGAAGGACTACCCAAACCTGCTGCGCGCCTTTGCAAAAGTGCGCGTTCACCGCTCCGATGCGCTTTTGTGGATTGCCGGCGGGGACGCAGGCACAGAACTCACGCGGCTCAAGGAATTGAGCGCGCAGTTGGAGTTAGGCGATTCCGTGCGTCTGGCTTGGCCTGCGCCGCGACTTGCCCTCCCTCGTCGATGCCGCCGACGGGTTTGTGTCTTCATCGGCGTGGGAGGGGATGCCGTTGGCGGTGGGCGAGGCGATGGCCATGGAAAAGCCAGTTGTGGCGACGGATGTTGGCGGCGTGCGCGAACTGGTGGGGGATACGGGTGTGCTGGTTCCGGCCGCAAATTCCGAAGCGCTGGCCGAGGCGATGAACTTGCAACGATGCGGCGAGAGCGGCGAAGAACGCGCTGCGCAGGGCCGCGCGGCGCGGGAACGGGTTCTGCGCCACTTTACCGTGGATGCGGCCGCTGATCGATGGGAGGCGCTCTACCGGGAACTGCTGGCGCGAAAATCTCCCGGCGATTCCACACCGGATTAGGAATTTGTGTAGGGCGAGTTGCTGCTGAAGCGTGCCGTTTTCCTTTCGGGGTCCCCAGCGAGCGAACTTTGCTTGCTGGGGTAGAAGTAAACGGCACCCGCACATTCTTGGATTCCTTACGTGAATTCCTAATCCGGTCTAGTGAGGCTATGCCGACCCGAGGCGGAGCGTAAGAAAAAGCGTCGACGCAATGCGCCTCGGCCCTTAATCTTTTATCGCCAAATGAAAGTCAGAATTGGAAGGCTACCTGGAAAAAGACCCGACGCGCCGCTGAGGGTGTAGAGAAAATTCCTCCGGCAAGACCCGTCGATTTGCCAAACTCGGCGCCCGGTCCGTACAGTCCGGTAGTCGAATTGAATGTTGGCTGAATGCCGCCCACCGGCTTGCCCAGATCGATGTCGTTGAACAGGTTCAGCGCCTGCACGTTGAAATTCAGCGAATATTTGCGGCCGGTGTTGGAGACGCCGCCGCCCGCGCCGCCGCGTGCACTGCCCCCGCCACCAAACGGACCGCCCCCGAATCCGCCGCCGAAGCCTCCTCCGCCGCCGCCTCCGCCGCGGCCACCGCCCCCGCCCCCGGGACCGCCGCCGGGCGGTGGGCCGCCTTGAGAAGGACCGCCGGACGATTCCACCTTAGGCCCAATGCCGAAGGTGCGGCCCACGCGGAGGTTTACCGCAACCCCCGGCGGGCTGTTGCCCAGCGAAACGGGGATGATCGTCTCTCCGGACGTGCGGATCCACGTCCAGGGCTCCGAAACTGGTCTGTACCACATTGCTGGTAGATGAGGGCGCGGTTGCGTAAGCCGGCCGGTCGTTGAAGAAGTTGTCCCCCGTCAGATCGTAGGGCGAGGTGATGTTGTAGGGGCTTCCTGCCTGGGCGATCAGAAACGGGTTGAAGGTGATAGCCCAGGGGCCGGTGTAGCTGCCCATCAGGAAGAGCCATTGTGGCCGCACAAACGAAGCGCGTCCGTAATCCTGCCGGAGGTCATACGAATTGGATGGTTGATCCGCCCCCGTCGGAGTTGGCCCAGCTCGCGGTATAAAAGCCCGTCAGGCTGAGCTTGGGAGTAAAGCGGGCGTTTAGATTTACGATCGCCTGATTCTCGTTGAACACCGCCTCAGGGAAATACTGGTCCACGATGCCCAAGTTTGGATTTGGGCGCGGCGCGAGAATGGTGGGCGCCGCGCCGGGGTTGTAGATGTAGTCGGCAGGCAGATAGGCGTTCGAGTCGCGCACGACCATTTGGTGAAATCCGGAGGAGTGCATGTAGGTGAAGGTGAGCGTGGAGGCCTTGGTTAATTGCCGCTCCAGGCTGACGCCGAGCTGCTCCGTGTAGGGCGAGCGGTAGGTGGGCGAAAGCGAGTAAATCACTCCCGACGTCCGCCGCGCCCGACCCGCAGGAAGCCACGCCGCCGCTGATGTCGCTCAGGCTTGCGCCGCTGAAGCAGGCAGGATCGGTGATGACGGTCTGCGTCTGGCTCCTGGGGGTGCCATTCAGCTCCTCCATGGTTCATTAGGTTCGCGGTGCTGAAGCGGTCGTAGAAGAAGCCAAAGCCGCCGCGCAGAACCGTCTTGGACACGGCGCCCTTCTTGTGCCCGTCAAGCGCGTACGCGAATGCGACGCGCGGAGCCCAGTCGCTGTGATCGGCAATGTGGTTCTGCGACTCCCAGCGCAACCCGCCGGAGAGCGTAAGGATTTTGTTCACCTTCCAATCGTCCTGGACAAAGAGCGCGGCGTTGAACACGTTGCCCTGAAACGCCAGAGGCCCGGTGGTGTAGGTGAGCTTTGTGGGCACGCATCCGCCGGTTTGATTGGATGGGCAGGCCGCGGCGATTTCCGGCAATCGTTTCGCCATTGGCTCGACGCCGTTCCAAGTGTCGACAAAGGCCGTGACGGAGGGAAAGTTGAAGCTGCCGTTGAAGTTTGAGTTGGTCGAATGGCCTCGCGGTCGTCGCGCAGCCAGGCGCCGAATTTGATGGCCTGCGTGCCCTCGGTCAAAGTGGTGAAGTTCTGCAGCTCGTAGTGATCCGATGTGCGAGTTCGATGAACTGATTGCCGTTGCCGCCACCGGAAAAGACACCCGGCACGCCGAAGCCGGGAGCGGTGCTCACCGGCGAGGACGAAGTATTCGACCGCCGGTACTCGAATCGCGTTTCGTTCACCATCCGGTCGCTGATGATCTCGCGTATCGTCCAGTTGAACGCGTGTGCTCGATTGAGTTCGACGAAGACGCGAGGCTGGGCAGTGAAGTTGTGTCCGCAGTTCTGCCGCCCACGCTTGAGCTGCCCAACTGTCGTTCACGTTGTTGCGGAAGAACTGGTAGCGCATGGTCAGCGTGTTCTTCTGCCCCAGCTGCAGATCGATGCGAGGCGAGACTTCGAGGTGATTTGCGGGGCTGAACAGGCTGCCCGAAACCGGACCCGAATTGACCGAATAGGTGGAGGGGCATGTATTGCGACCAGGTTGCCGTCGCAGAGCGGTCCGCCCAGAATCGAATACACGTTGTCGGTTTGCGTCTCCCGGTCCTCCACGCTGAAAAAGAACGACGCCCACTTCGAAAGCGCGCCGCTGAGGGTGCCGTTGTACTGGAAGCTGTAGTAGGAAGGCAGCTCCGCAGTAAACGGATTGCCGGTGTTGAAGACGTTGTCATTTCCCTGGCTGTAGAACCGCCCGTGCAGCTTGTCGGTTCCCGGCTTGGTGAGAATCTCAATGCGCCCGTAGCCGATGCGGTCGAACTCCGCCGAAAACGGATTCTGGTTGATGCGGATCTCGCGGATCGCCGACTTGGGCGGCAACTGCCCGCCGGTAAAGCCGTCGATGTAGATCTGTCCGCCGTTCGGGCCCGGCCGAGGGGCCGGCCAGTGCCTGGCAACTCGTTCGACAGCTCATCGGGATCGTCTGAAAGGGCATCGAGGTCGCTGCCCTTCAGGACAATCGCGTTGGCGTTGGCCGCCGGCTTCGGTGCTGACGGTCGGCCCGCCTTCGTCGGTCACAACCACCTGCACATCGGCCGCTTCAATCGCCAATTTGATGTCGATGTTCTTGGTCTGGCCGGCGTTCAAGGGAATCGGCGCAGAAACGAAAGAGCGCGAAGCCCGAATAGCTGGCCTGGATCACGTAGCTTCCCGCGGGGAGCCCGCGAACCGAGTAGCCGCCGGCGGCATTGGCGGTCACTTGCCCACCTGTTTGCCGTCCGCCGTTGTTACGGTCACCTGCGCGCCGGGAATCAGCGCGCCGGTGGGGTCGAGGATGTGGCCGTGGAGAACGCCGGCAGCCGACGGGCTGGCCTGTGCCGCGGGAGCCGGAGCAGTCGCCGGCGCCGGCTGCCGGCGTGGCCGGCGCCGTCTGCGCCCCGGCCGCTGCACCGGCCAGCGCCAGCGCCAGGGCAACAGAATGAGCGATCAAAGAATGCAGCTTTGAATACAAGTTCTCCCTCACCGGTTGTTGCATGAATGGATGCGGCTGTTATTGGGCCGCTTCGGATTCGCCCTGGCTCAGGCTCCAACTGGAAAGCAGATCCTGTGCCTCCGGCGCTTCCAGCAGCGGCTCGACACCGGCGAGCAGCTTGATCGCGTTCACGCCGGAGGCGTCTTCCGTAGCCACGATCATCACCGCTTCACCCTTTTCCAGGCTGGCAAGCTGGATGGCGGGCGCGCGTTCGAGAATGGTTTCCAGATCGCTGCCACCGCCGCCTCCGGCCTCGCCGAAAGTGCGTTGCATGCCCCCGCTCCCGCCACCGGGCGGTCCGCCGCCCGACCCGCTGTTCGCAGGGCGGACGCCTGAACCTGCCTGGTTGCCCTTCAGCCGCGCCGCGAGCCGGGTGGCAAGGGTGCTGTCCAAACGCCGCAACTGCGCGTCGGCGGTGATGTGAACGGTCACCGGTTTCTTCGTCGCCAGATCCTTTACGGTGATCGTCGAGGCGGCAGTGTCGGTCGAAAGAATCGTCCCGGGAATGCTGCGGAAGCTGCCCGAAACCACGCCATCGGCCGCGATCGCGGTCCCGTCGGCATTCTTGGTTCCGCGCGCCCACAACTGGTCGCCGGGATGAATCGCATCGATGGGCGCGGGCTGCGCCTGATCGAAGACGCACCGAGCCGGGAGCGTAGCGCTTGAGCACCGTGGCCTTGGTGGTATTCACGGTGACCTCTTTGGTCACGGTTCCGGCTCGTACGTTCACCAGAATGACGCCCGTTGCGGCATCGACGCTCTTCACCAGCCCGTGAACGCCCTGATTCCACGCCTGGGTCTCGACTTCGTGCATCCTGGCTACGTCCGCCTTCTTGATGGCGATGATCCTTGCCGCCTGCGGCGTCGCGCCGGCCGCGCTGGGATCGAGCGTGATCAGCACGCGGTCTCCCGTGGCGATGCTGCCGAAGTCGAGGGGCACGGCCTTGCTCAAATCCGTCTGCCCGGGTTCGATGCGCTTGAGCAGCGCAGTGGACGGAACCTGAACCTGGTGCACGTCGCCAGCGTCTGTCTTGACTGTGAGCGTGTCGCCGCTGATGGCCGTCACCGTGCCGAGGTAGCGCACAGTCTGCGCGGGCATCGCGGCCGTTGCTGCCAGCAGAAACACCACCGGGGCTGCCCGGCGAACGGCGGCCACAACCCGCATCCTCTTTCCACTTCCCATAAGCCATGCTCCACGGTCCGGATGACGCCGGCGGCAGGCGAAAGCCCGGCCTCTGATTTCCTAGACGAATCAGGCCGGCAAAAGGTTGAAGAACAGGGACTAGGGAACAGGGAACAGGGACCGAGAGAACAAGGGAACAAGGGAACTGTGAACTGACAACTGACCACTGGTCCCTGCTCACTTCCACGCTCCGAGCAGGCGGCGCACCACGATCAGCTCGCCCAGATGATAGGAGTTGTGGTCGGCCACCAGCAGCGCCTCGCGCAGAATCGTCTGGCCGTCGCCGTGCGGAATTCTTGCGTGGAGATCGGTGGAGGGATCGGCGACCAAGGCGCACATCGCCTTCAGATCTCTGCGAAAAGCGCGCACGCTCTTGTCCCACGCCGTCGCGTTCGGCGGCGCAGGCGTAGCAGGCCAGTAACCGCCCGGCCAGTCCGGCGACCTGTGCGCGGGGTCGCGCGAAAACTCCAGAATGTCCCATTGCGCGATGCGCATGTGCTCCAGCACCTCCCAAAGCGAGTGCGCAGCGCCCTTGGGCCGTTTTCCGCGCGGGGCCGGTGCAATGTCGCCGATGGCGGTCTCGAAATCGGCATGGGCATTGCCGCCCGTGAGCAGGTTGAGCAGGTGCTGTCGCAACAAGGCGTCGCGATCCGTGGCGATTGCGGCTTTTTTTGTTGCCATCAAAATTCCTCCGGCTGGCGCCGATTTCCCAGGGTTCGAGCCGTTCCGATGAACTGGATTCGATTGGGAGAGCGGCCGATGCAACAATTTTCGGGGGCCTTGTTCCCTTGTTCCCTGTTCTTTAGTCTTTTAGTCCGTTAGTCCCTTAGTCCCTTAGTCCCTTAGTCCCTCAGTCCCTTAGCCCCTGTTCTTCACCCCAGCACCGCCTGCTGCGCAGCGAAGATCTCTTTGAGGCCTGCCTCAGCGAGATCGAGCAAAGCATTCAGTCCAACGCGAGAAAAAGAACCTTTTTCCGCCGTGGCCTGCGTCTCCACCAGTCCCCCATCGGCGGTCATCACCACGTTCATGTCCACCTCGGCCTGCGCGTCCTCTTCGTAGCAGAGATCGAGCAGCGCGAGCGCCGTCCACGATGCCGACCGATGTTGCCGCCACCAGCTGCTTCAGCGGCGAGTGCTTCAGCGTTCCGGCCTTGACCAGGGCATTGAGCGCCAGCGCCAGAGCCACGGCCGCGCCGGTGATGGCCGCCGTGCGCGTGCCGCCGTCGGCCTGAATCACGTCGCAGTCGAGGATCACCGTGCGCTCGCCCAGAGCCTGCATATCGACAACAGAGCGCAGGCTCCGGCCGATCAGGCGCTGAATCTCGTGCGTGCGGCCGCCGATCTTGCCGCGCTCGCTTTCGCGCGGCGTCCGCGTGACGGTGGAGCGGGGCAGCATGGAGTACTCCGCCGTGACCCAGCCGCGCCCTGAGTTGCGCAGCCAGCCGGGCACTCCCTGTTCGATGGTGGCGCAGGTCGAGCACCCGCGTGTTGCCCAGGGCCACCAGGACGGAGCCCTCGGCGGTCTGGACAAAGCCGGGAGTGAGCGTCAGGGGGCGAAGCTGATTCGGGCCTCTGCCGCCGGAACGAAAAGTGGCGCCCGTTGCTTGCACGGAAAAAGGAGTGTTCATAAACGGATTGTAAGGGAGCCAGAGCACGGGTGGGACGGCAGTTCGATGGCAGTCCCAGGACGGGAAACGAGAAAGGCATAAGTTTCAGAACAGGAAACACGATACAAGTGATTGATAAAACGTGAAATGTCTCTACGTTACCTGCGGCGGGCGTTCCGTTTTGGGACGGTCGACGGGCAGCCGGTTCCACACGACTTTCCCCACATTAGATAGCCATCCCTTCCCTTATCAGGAACTTAGCAAAACTGTTCTGGTTTGGCACGCCGCGTGTATAGAAACAGGACAAATTCCACTGGCAAATCAGAAAGGGAAGATGGGCCGAATGGGCTAGGGAACAAGGAACAGGGAACAGGAAACAGGGGACAGAAGCACTGATCGGCTGCTCCGTGACACCTGACCCCTGAAACCTGACCCCTCATTCAGGAAAGGATACGGCTTATGCGGCAAACGGAACAAGCAGCAGAAACTAACGGAGGTTTGAGCGGCGACCGCAAGCGGGTAGAGACGGTCGTAGAGACTCTGGCGACGCTCGGCAGCCGGGGCGAGAGCCTGTCCGAGGTGGCTCACGACGCCCGGAACATGGTGACGGCACTGGGGCTCTATTGCGATCTGCTGGAAGAGCCGGGAGTGCTCGCGACCCCATACGCTCACTATGGCAACGAACTGCGGCTGGTGGCCGCGGCCAGCCGCCGACTGGTGGAGAAGCTGGTGGAGCTCGATGCCCACGCAGCCTCGAAGACGGCGCTGCCGGGGCTTTTCGCAGTCTCATCGGGTCGGCCGGCCCTACCGAACGCGGCGAACGCGGGTCTCGAACAAATCCCTGACCGAACCCTCGACCGGGGCCTGAACCGGAACCCTTCCCCAGCTCCGGCTTCGAATCCCGGCCACGACGCGGGAATTGGTCTTGACCGCAATCGGCGCTGGGATCTGCTGCCCGCCTTGCCGGTCGCGAACCTGGCCGCCGAGCTGCTGAGCAACCGCAATCTGCTCTCTGCGCTGGCCGGGCCCTCCATCGGGCTGACCATGGATGCCGATGGCGGCGCGCGGCCGGTGCGGCTCACGGGCGAGGACCTGACCCGTGTGCTGGTGAATCTGGTCAAAAACGCGGCCGAGGCCATGCCGGCGGGCGGGCGCATCCACATCGGGTTGTCGGAGCGCCCCGCTCGGGAGGGCAGCGCCGCGTGCCTGGTGCTGACGATCGAGGACAATGGGCCGGGCATTCCAGAGGAAGCTCTGGAGAAGATCTTCGCCTCCGGCTACACCACACACGACAAAGACGAGCGGGGAAGCGGCAGCTGGCCGCTCAGCCATCGCGGGCTGGGCCTGGCAATCACCCGCTCCATCGTGGAGACGGCGGGTGGACGGATCTCGGCCAAAAATCGCGAACAGGGCGGGGCGCGATTCGAGATCGAGCTGCCGGTGCGGGAAACAGGAGCTTCAAACTTTTAGCCTCCAGCTCCTGGCTTTTTCGAGTCCAAAGGAGCTAAAAGCTGGAAGCTGAAAGCTCACCACTGATCACCGACCACGGGGAACTACCAACCGCGAACCGAGGCGAATACAATGCTGAATACAGTCTTCAACACACGGGCGATGGAGTTCATTCCACAAACCGCCGAGCCGGCGGTGCCGCTGCACCTGCTGGTAGTGGACGCCGACGCGGCGGTGCGCTCGGCCTGCGCCGAGATTGCGGCCAGCCTGGGCTACGCGGTCGAGAGCACCGGCGACCTGGGCCAGGCCCGAAGCCTGCTGCGCGGCCACGCGGCCGATATTCTGCTGGTGAACCTGCCTGCTGGGTCGAATCAGGGTCTGGAACTGGTCTCCGAGGTCAAGCTGCTCTACCCCGACACCTCGGTCATCGCCATGACCGCCACGGGCTCAGTGAATGCGGCCGTCGAGGCCATGCGCTGCGGCGCCTCGGACTACCTGACCAAGCCTTTTGCCATGGACGAGCTTTCGACGGTGCTCGACCGCGCCGCGCAAAGCCACATGACCGACACCGCCACCCGCCAGCTGCGGGAGCGGCTGCGGCTCTCTGAAGGGCTGGGCGCCATGATCGGCCGCTCGCCGGAGATGGAGAAGATCTACCGCATCCTTTCCAAGGTCGCCCAGAGCACGCACCCGGTCCTGATCCTGGGCGAGAGCGGCACGGGCAAGGAACTGGTGGCGCGCACCATCCACGCCTACGGCCCCAACTCGCAAAAGCCGTTTCTGCCCGTCGACTGCGGCTCGCTGGTGCCCACGCTCATCGAGAGCGAGCTCTTCGGCTACGTCAAGGGCGCATTCACCGGGGCCAACCGCTCCAAAGACGGATTGCTGGTCTCGGCCGAGGGCGGAACGGTGTTTCTCGACGAGATCGGCGAGCTCTCGCTCGATCTGCAGGCCAAGCTGCTGCGCGCGCTGCAGGAGAAAGAGGTGCGGCCGGTGGGCGCCAACGCACCGCGTGCCCATCAAGGCGCGCATTGTGGCCGCCACCAACCGCGATCTGGCCGCGATGGTCGAGAAGGGCAGCTTCCGCAAGGACCTGTTCTACCGGCTCAACGTGGTCAACCTGCGGCTGCCTTCGCTGCGCGACCGCCGCGAGGACATTCCGCTGCTGGCCGCGCACTTTCTCGACCGCATCAGCCGCGAGCACGGCCGCAAGTTCACGCTGAGCGACGAAGCCCTGCGCACCATGATGCGCCACGACTGGCCGGGCAACGTGCGCGAGCTCGAAAACTCCGTCGAGCGGGCCTGCGCGCTTCTTCGGGGCCGGTGCTTGCACCTGGGCGATCTGCCCACGCAGTTGCAGCAGCAGGGCCTCGAGACGCAGGCGCGCGGCCGCGGCCGGCGGGGAAGAGCCGGGAACGGCGCCGCGCCCGAGGTGAAGACACTGGCCGATCTCGAGCGCGAGGCGATCCTGGGCGCCATCCGCACCCTGAACGGCGACAAGCTGCAGGCCGCCAAGCTGCTGGGCATCGGCAAGACCACGCTCTACCGCAAGCTGAAGGAGTACGGCATCGCCGACCCGCTCCACGAAGACGGTGACAGTTGTCAGTTCTCAGTGATCAGCTCCTGCAGCGCGCGCGATGCGATTCGACTTGAGCACGCCGTGATGCGATGCTGACACCTGAAACCTGACACCGGAATCTGATAACTGACAACTAATCACTGGAACCAGGCTGAACTGATCACTGACAACTGATAACTGTGAACCGAAAACTGAACTGAGAAGCTGACTAGAAGCCAGAAGCTAGGAGCTGAGCTAGGAGCTCGAACATGAGCATTCTGATGGTGACCGGAATCGAAGGCGCGCGCAACTGCGCCGACCGTGGTGGGCGCGCAACTGGGCATGGACGTGGAAGTGGCCGCGGGGCGCAAGGACGCGCTGGCCGCATTGCGCCGCCGCGAGTTTTTGGCCGTGGTGGTGGACGAGACCCTGGCCGAGTGCGATCCGGCCGCCGCGGAAAGGATCTGCGAGCACGCCGGCCTGGCCATTCCGCTGCAGATCAACTTCGCCGTCTCCGGAGCGGCGCGGCTGATCCGCGAGATTCGCGCCGCGCTGCACCGCCGCGAGCGGGAGCAGGCGCTGGCCCGCCGCGCCGCCGCCGCGGCCATTGAGGCCGAGTTGAAGACCACCGTCGCCGGCCTGCTGCTGCACTCGCAGCTGGCGCTGAACGGCAGCGAGGTGCCGGCGCCGGTGGCCGACAGGCTGCGCGTGGTGGCCGATCTGGCCGGCAGCCTGCGCCGGCAGTTGAGCGCGCCTGTCGACGTCCGCTTCGAGGCCCGCTCCCACTCCGCCTGAGCCCGCCCTGCGCCTCGGGGCTCACCGGCGGCGCAGATTTTCGCGCCCGCGATGGTTCGCGCTCGAAGACTTTTTCTCCTGCGCATCCCTCCAATGCGTCTGTTGGCGATGAGGCGGCCGGTTAACTCCGGCCGCTTCATCGCTTTTGTGCGAACCGCGCATGTGTTTCTTTAGCCTGTGCTCGCCCCTATCGCGCCTCGGCGAGTCCGCTGTTTACATGGACCATCCTGCATCGAATACCCTAGAGACTGCAAGGAGCCATCATGACCGTCATCCGGCAGGAAGATTTCATCGCGAGCGTAGCGGGCGCGTTGCAGTACATCAGCTACTACCACCCGGTGGACTACATCGCCTCGCTCGCCAAGGCCTACGAGCGCGAGCAGTCGCCGGCGGCGCGCGACGCCATGGCGCAGATCCTCATCAACAGCCGCATGTGCGCCGAGGGCCACCGGCCCATCTGCCAGGACACGGGCATCGTGAACGCCTTTGTCAAGCTGGGCATGGACGTGCACTTTGAGCCCGGGCCCGGCGAGGAGCCAATGGACCTGCAGCAGATGGTCGACGAGGGCGTGCGCCGCGCCTATCTCGATCCCGACAACAAGCTGCGCGCGTCGCTTCTGGCCGACCCCGCCGGCGCGCGCAAGAACACCAAAGACAACACGCCGGCCGTCGTCACCGTCGAACTGGTGCGCGGCAATACGGTCGAAGTCACCGTCGCGGCCAAGGGCGGAGGCTCCGAAGCCAAGTCGAAGTTCGCCATGCTCAATCCCAACGATTCGGTCGTCGAGTGGGTGCTCAAGACGGTGCCCACCATGGGCGCCGGCTGGTGCCCGCCGGGAATTCTCGGCATCGGCATCGGCGGCACGGCGGAGAAGGCCATGCTGCTGGCCAAAGAATCCCTGATGGACCCCATCGACATTCAGGACCTCATCGCGCGCGGCCCCAAAACCACCGCGGAAAAGCTCCGCGTCGAACTCTATGACAAAGTGAACCGGCTGGGCATCGGCGCGCAGGGACTGGGCGGCCTGACCACCGTGCTCGACGTGAAGGTGCTGGACACGCCGTGCCCACGCGGCCAACCTGCCCGTGGCCATGATTCCCAACTGCGCCGCCACGCGCCACGCGCACATCGTGCTCGATGGCTCGGGGCCGGTGTTTCTCGATCCGCCCTCGCTCGACGACTGGCCCAAGCTCACCTACGACGTCAGTCGGAGCGCGCCGCGTGAATCTCGACACCGTGACGCGCGCCGAAGCCGCCACCTGGAAGCCGGGCGAAGTGCTGCTGCTCACCGGCAAGCTGCTCACCGGCCGCGATGCCGCGCACAAGCGCATGACCGACATGCTCAATCGCGGCGAAAAACTGCCCGTCGATTTCCGCGGCCGCTTTATCTACTACGTCGGCCCGGTGGATCCGGTGCGCGACGAGGTTGTCGGCCCCGCCGGTCCCACGACGGCCACGCGCATGGACAAGTTCACCCGCCAGATGCTCGCCGAAACCGGCTTGCTGGGCATGGTGGGCAAAGCCGAGCGCGGACCGGAGGCCATCGCGGCCATCCGCGAGTTCGGCGCGGTGTATCTGATGGCCGTCGGCGGCGCGGCCTATCTCGTCTCCAAGGCCATTCAGCGGCTCGCGGCTGCTGGCCTTCGGCGACCTGGGCATGGAAGCCATCTACGAGTTCGATGTCCGGGACATGCCGGTCACCGTAGCCGTCGATGCCAAGGGAACCAGCGTCCACCAGACCGGCCCGGCCGAGTGGCAGCAGCGGATTGCCGGGATTCCGATTCTGCAGTAGCAGGGAGTAAGGGCGCGAGGGAATGAGGGACCGAGGGAACGGGGAAGAGGGACTAGGGACTAGGAAACAAGTTGCCGGAGGACGAGAGGGGTTCGTGCCTTCCCAGGTCTCAAAATCGAGACTTGGGGCGCCCTCGGCCGTGGTGCGTTTGCTTCCTGATCTTCGAGCGATCGTTACTTCCGCCCGGCGGCAGCCGCCGAATATGTCGGATCGGCGCCGGTCCAGGTAACGTCGGCAGTTGGGCCGTAAGTCGAGGGCACATCCCGGTCCAACAGCTTTAACACGACCGTAAGCTGGGTGCGGTGGTGTGCGGTATGCAGCACGCGCCGCCAGAAGATCCAGATGCGCTGCCGCTCGACGTCGAAAAACGGTACAGCCTCCATCCACCAGGAAACTTCGCGCTGCGCGAGGAATCCAAGACGGGCGGATGCCAGCTCCACCAAACGATTCGCCGCATTTTCGACGTTCATTGTGGCTGGCAGAACCTTGTCAGGGGCTGGTTCGGGCGAGCCCAGAAACTCGGCGAAGAATCGCCGCTCCGAGAGAAGCTGATGCCGGAGAATCTCGGCCACGCTCGTGAACTTAGAGTGAATCTTGACGTCGAGGTCGGTGTCGCGAAATTCCTTCCAGACAGAGGCCACCTTGTTCGTCTCGCTTGCATAGGTGTCGAGCAGGTGCTGAAATAATGGGCTCTGCGCGCGGGGGATTGCGGAATCCGGAATGGCAGTCCAGTTATAGTGCATGGCATCTCCTATGCGTCGCGAAGATGCAAGGTCCTTGGCCCGCTTGGTAAGGATACCGACTTTGTTTCCCAGGCCGTGCCCTGACACGAAGCAGGTCTATGAAACACGCCCTGCGCCTTCTCGTTCCCTTGGTCCCTTGGTCCCAGTCTCTCTACTGCTTGCCGAAGCGGTAGACAAGCCCGCCCGTGAATCCGAAGCTGTTTTCGAGCGTCGAGCCGAAATCGGTAGCAAAGTATTCGGGGGCCAGCCGGAAGCCGACATTCGGCGTCAAATTGTACTCGGCTACAACGCTGGCGCTGACGGCGAAGGAGTTGCCATCGTTGTAAAGGCCCAACAGGCTAGGGGTGATGCCATTTGTGTCGCCGGAGAAGTTGCCGTACGCCCAGCCGCCCATGACACGGCCCGCAATGGAGTATTTGGGCTGCAGGTAGAAGCGATAGGTGGGGCCGATTAGGACGGAGTACTCGCTGATTCTGGGCCGTGTGAAAGCGCCCTGGCTGTACTGATTGATGCCCACGTAGGCTGACCCGTCGTTGCCGCGGCCGTCGAGGGTGAAGCCCAGCCGCTCGCTGTGAAAGCTGGTGAGACCGGTCTCCCAGCCGTAGAACGTCGTCCGCTGCAATGAAGGGCCGGGCTGAAAGCGCTGGTAGCCCATGTCCGCAAAGGATTCCCACCGGTGGCCGTAGGCGTCATGGATGGCCGTGGCGCGGCGCTGCTCGCGGCGCAACCGTAGGCGCTGCTGCACGCTCATTTGTCCCTGTGTCTGCCCGGTGGTTTGCCCGGCCTGGCCGGACTGGGAGCCCTCATTCTGGGAGATTTGACTCTGTGAGACTTGATCCGGGCTCTGTGCCTGCGTTGGGTTGGAGCTGCTGGTGCTCGAGCTTTGGGCTATCGCGACGGGCATCGCTGGCAAACCGAGCGCCAGGAAAAAGGCAAAACGGCGAAAAGAGTGCATCGGGTTCGGATTTCCTCCACGGAACAACCGGTTTGATCCCTGACTGGCAAAAACCGATTCGAGTACGGAAGCACATCCGCCACGGCGGACTCGATGTAGTGCTCCCCCTTTTGGTATTAAAACACCTGGGGGGGAGCCCCATGGCAAGCCGTGCGATGTTTGGCTCAGATTGAACGCGTGGAGGAGCCAACGGGCTCGATTGCCCGTCAAACGATGGCGTTAAGGTCGGCCTGCAACTGTGCCTGATCGAAGCCGTTGGGGGCGCCTTTGGCAGTGAGCCAGTCCTGGGCGAGCAGCGCATGCGCCTCGTCGCAGTATTTGTTCCAGAACGCCACGGTCATGGTTTTGAGCTGGCCCCAGGTGATGCAGGTGAAGCTCTTCCCGTCGTATTTGGGCACAAAGACGCAGTGGCCGCCCCAACTGCCGGGCTTGGCGTTTGCGCCGCCTCTGGGCACTAGGTCCCATACGTCCTGGCTCTGCGCCGTCAAAGGGAGCGACAGGCCGATGTAGACGCCGCCAAAGAGAGCAATGGACTGGCGCACCTCGGTCAAGTTGTCCGGCTTGGGATCGGCGAAGGCCACGAGCGAGTTGCCGGCAAAGCCCTGCTTCTGCCAGCTCTTTAGCACATCGAGCTCCACGCCGCCCTGATCGGTGGATGGGTCGTCGGGGTTATAGCCATCCCAGCTCTCGTAATACGAGAGCACGGTGGAATCGGGAACGGTCGTTTCGCTGCCCGTGTTCGCGGTCCACACCTGTATTGCGTGCCCGCAGCCGGCAATGGTGCAGTCGCCGAGGGTGTCGTTGAGCATCATGCCCCACCCGGTGATGCCTTTGGTCCAGTCTAGTGCGGACGGCGGGGGCGGCAGGCTGGGCGTAAAGTAGCGGCCCAGCGCCAACGTACGGCTGTCGGTTTTGATGGCCTTGCGGCCTAGTTTCATCTTCGAATGATCTGCCATTAGGGAGGTCCTTTCTCGCGCACCCCGGCTGGCTGCCAGATAAGCGGCCGTTGACCCCAGAGCGCCGGGTGCGCCCAACAGGTCTGCAGTATTGCCGGGACGGGATACTGTTATTGTGGCGGAAACAATCGAAATTATCTGCAAAGGCCTTGCAGGCTAGGATGAGAGAGAACGGAGGCACGAAAAAAGATGGGGCGGATTGTATTGGGGATCATTTTAGGCATAGTGCTGGCGCCAGTGGTCTTGCTGGCGTGGTTTCGTTGGGGGCGCCCGCCAGTGGCCGTGGCCGACGGGCCGCTGCCCTTCGAGCGCTGGATCACGCAAGTGCCCTTGGACGCGCGTATCGACCGCGAGAAGCCTTCAGCGCCCCCGATCCAGGCAGACGAGGACAATTTCGTGGCTGGAGCCGGAATTTATCGCGACCAGTGCGCGGCCTGCCACGGTTTTCATGGCAAGCCCGCATCGTTTGGCTCGCACATGTTTCCAGATGCTCCGCCATTGTGGGAGAAGCACAAGAACAGCGACGTGGTGGGCGTGAGCGACGACCCTCCGGGCGAGACCTACTGGAAGGTGTCGAACGGTATCCGTCTGACCGGCATGCCGGCCTTCAATAAGGTGCTAAGCGAGACCCAGATGTGGCAGGTGAGCCTGCTCGTGGCAAACGCCGATAAACCGCTGCCGCCCGAGGTGCTTACGATAGTGCGCGGAGAACAGGCGCCGGCCGCGGCACAGAGCGCGCCTGCGCCCAAGCATTAGAGCCTAGGCTCCATCGCGCGCCGCCGCCAACCGAAGGGAAGTGCAAAATGAGCGTACTTGACCTGCTGCGCAAGGGATTCGGATTTCTGTTGCTGAGTGTGGGCGTGTCGCGCCCCGCGCCAAAGCCTGGGACAAAGCCCGCGCCCAAACCGGACCGCGGCGCCTAGGCAGCTCCCTGGAAATTTTGTGGCTCACTGCAGGCCGCCGTACCAGCGAGTCCGCCGCCGCGCCCCTCGTCCCCGTACAATGGAAGAGGAAGCGCACCACAACTCGCCGATGGCTGATAAAAAGGAAAATAGGGGCAACCAATCCGACGCGCAGGAGCCCAAGCGCAAGCCCGACGACGAAGTTGCCGGCAAGATTTACGATGCGCGGCTGATGCGGCGGCTTGGCATCTACGTGCGTCCTTATTGGCTGCAGGCCGCCATCGCCTCGCTCGCCGTCATCCTCAAGTCACTCTGCGACGTAATGGGGCCCATCTTCTTCATGGTGGCCATCGACCGCTACCTGGCCCCTAGCTCGGAAAGCCTGGATTCATCCAGGGCTCTCGCCCATTGGCTGGCCATGCGCAGCCCACTCGGCAGGATGCTTCCACATGATCCGGTGCAGGGCATTACCACGCTCGCTGCCATTTATCTGGCCGCTCTGCTCTCGGCCTACCTCTTTCAGTTCATCCAGGTTTACCTCATGCAGTGGATCGGCCAGAAGATCATGTTCGATCTGCGCCGCGAGATCTTCCGCCACATGCAGCGCATGCACGTTGGTTTCTTCGATGTTCACCCGGTCGGCCGCCTGGTCACGCGCCTGACCTCTGACGTGGACGCCATCAACGACATGTTTACCGACGGCGTTCTGGCCATCGTGAACGACTCTTTCAGCCTGACCATCATGGCCGCCGTCATGCTTGCCATCAACTGGTGGCTGGCTCTTTTGGCCTTTGCCGTCCTGCCGCTGATTCTTATCGTCACGCGCATCTTCCGCGACCATGTTCGCGAGAGCTACCGGCGCGTGCGCACTGCCATCGCCCGCATCAACAGCTTTACCCAGGAGCACATCTCGGGCATGAGCGTGGTGCAGCTCTTCAATCGCGAAGAGCGCGCCTACAAGGACTTCTAGGCCGTTAACCGGCAGCACATGATCGCCTTCAAAGACACCATTTTGCCTACGCGCTCTATTACCCCGCGGTCGAGCTGCTCTCCTCGGTTGCAATTGCGCTGGTGGTCTGGCGCGGCGGCTTCAGCGTGCTGGCAAGCGGCATGGTCACTATTGGCGTGCTGGCCATGTTCATTCAGTTCTCGCAGCGGTTCTGGCGGCCCGATCCAGGATCTGAGCGACAAATACAACATTCTGCAGGCCGCGATGGCTGCCTGCGAGCGCATCTTCAAGCTGATGGACTCAGAGCCGGAGATCGTCAACCCGGCGCGGCCTGCCGCCGGCGACGGCTCCAACCGCATCGAGTTCCAGCATGTGTGGTTCACGTACCAGAAACTGACCGAAGCAGCAGCAGGCTGCGGTCGCCGCTGCCCAGAGCCAACACCTGCCAGAGTACGAGTTTAAGCCTGCCCTGAGCTTGGCGAAGGGCGCCGATAATGGGGGCAACGGGGCTTTAGCGCATGCAGTGAGCCCGAACGCAGCCGCGCTCGCTGCCATCGATGGCATCGAATGGATTCTCAAAGACGTTTCGTTCACCATTGAGCCAGGACAGACGGTGGCCATTGTCGGCCACACGGGCGCGGGCAAAACCACCCTCACCAGCCTGATGATGCGCTTTTATGAAGTGACAGCAGGCCGCATTCTCATTGACGGTATCGACTTGCGCGACCACGATTTGACCGCGCTGCGCCGGCACTTCGCGGTCGTCTTGCAGGATCCGTTCCTCTTTTCCGGCACCATTGGCGAGAACATTCGCCTCGGCAACGATGAGATCACCGACGGCACAATGCGCCGGGCGGCCCGTGACGTCAACGTGCTCGACTTTATTGAGAGCCTGCCGCATGGCTTCGATGAGCCGGTGCGCGAGCGCGGCAACTCGCTTTCAACAGGCCAGAAACAACTTATCAACTTTGCCCGCGCGCTGGCCTACAATCCGCGCATCCTGATTCTGGATGAAGCTACCTCGAGCGTCGATACCGACACCGAGCTGCGCATCCGAGGCGCATTGGAGCGCATGGTCGAGGGCCGCACCAGCGTGCTGATCGCGCACCGGCTCTCTACCGTGCAGCGCGCCGAGACCATTCTTGTGATGCACAAAGGCCAGTTGCGCGAAATGGGCTCGCATCAGGAACTGCTGGCGCACAGCGGCCTCTACTGGAAGCTCTACCAGTTGCAATACAAAGACCAGGAATTAGGCGGGCTCCCGCAGCCTTCGCGCGAAGCCTCTGCCGCACCGGCCGTGTGAGAAAAGCAGGGAATAGGGAACACAGGGAGCAGGAAAGAGCGGCATGAACAGTATGCCAACAGGTTGGCGTTTGTGGTTGCTGATCGCGCTCCTGCTCTTCTTTCCGATCCTGCTTCATCCGTGGTGGCTTCTGGCTCTTTCCAGTGCAGCATTTGCCTTGTTGATTTGGCTACTCATGCCGAGAAAGAAAGATTCAAAGTAGCCCACTACCCCCTTGTTAGGCGGAAGCGCAAAAAAAGATATGATGGAAGATAAGCAACCATCCAGCCGGTCGGCCTGTTCTGAAGACATTCTTTGAGTTGAACGCGGGAAGAGATGACGGAGAAAAACATAAGAAAAGTTGAGCTGTTCGACACCAGCTTGCGCGACGGTCTGCAACAGCCGGACCTGGAAATCTCCGTGCCCAACGCTGTGCGTCTCTTAGAGCACATGGCGGCCTTTGGCGTGCGCTACGCCGAGATCGGTTTTGCCGGCGCCAACCAGTTCGTCGCCGATCTGGCGAGCGCTCTCCAATCCGTCGATACAGGCGCGATGACTCTGGCGCTCTTCGGACGCACGCGCGGCCTGGGCGCCAAAGTGGAAGATTGGCCCGATGTCGAATTCATCGTGCGTCACAAGCGCCGCATTCCCGTGGCGGTGGTGGTGGTCAAGTCGCGCCTGCTCGATGTTGAGCGCTCGCTGGGAACAACGCCCAAAGAAAACCTGCTCATGGCCTGGGATACCATCGAGTACCTGCACGCAAACGGTCTTGAGGTTTTTGTCGATCTCGAGCACGCCATGGACGCGAATAACGGCCGGTGCGAGAACGGCATCCCCTGCGATGCGGATTTCGGCAAGCGCTCGCTCGACCATTTCCACGAATTGGTTGAACAGTGCGTGCGCCAAAAGGTGAGCCGGATCGTCGTTTGCGACACCAATGGCGGCGCCAGCCCGGAAGAAGTGACGCAAGTGTTTGAAGGCCTCGCACGGCAATTTCCTCAAGCAAAATTCGGTTTTCACGGTCATACCGATCGCGGATTTGGTGTGGCCAACACACGCGCGGCAATTCTGGCCGGCGCGGTGCAGGCGCAGGGCACTCTGATTGGAACGGGAGAGCGTTGCGGCAACGTAAACCTGACGACTGTTGTGGGGTCTATGCAACTGCGGGGCGAAGCCGAGTTTGTTCCGCCCGAGTCTCTCAGCGGCCTCAGCGGTCTCGCGCACTCCGCCTACGCTGCCTTCGGGCTCGAAGCGCCGCACGGTGCGCCTATTGTGGGCCCGGGCGCATTCGGCACCTGGGCCGGCATGCACGGCTCCAGCGAGCGCAAGAACCCCGGTGCGTATCTTTGGTGCGATCCCGCGCTTGTAGGTGCGGCTCCAACCATCGGCGTGAACGCGCAGTCGGGCAAGGCCAACATCATGCTGCTTTCCCAGTCGATCGGCGTGCCGCTCTCGGGCGCGCAGGCGCAAGCGCTGATGGATGCCAACCTGGCCATGATCGAGGGCGGCGGATTCACTGCCAGCGAAGTTTCGTTTCGGCTCGCCTGCATGAGGACTCTGGGAACCCTTCGCAATTGGTTCACCGTGAAGAGCTGGCGCGTCTTCGACGAGTCCGACGAAGTGGGCGGCCGCTTTGTGCAGGCCTTCATGACGTTGACTCTCGGCGACTCGACCGTCGCTACAACCCGAGCCGAAGGCGCAGGCCCGGTGGACGCGCTCACCAAGGCCATGCGCCGCGAGCTCGACAAATTGTATCCCGCTCTCAAGCAGATGCGCCTCGGCACTTTCACGGTTGCGGCGCTCGATATCAAAGCCCACGATTCGGCGGCCCACGTTCGCGTCACTGTGAGCTTCAATGCGGATGGTTTTGAGCCTTGGATTACAGCCGGCGTGAGCAGCGACCTGAACCAGGCCGCATTGATGGCGATTGTGGACGGATTCCACTATTGGCTGCTCCAGCAAACCCCTGAATCGATCGCGCAGCCTGCCAAGCCCGCGAAGCACGTTCCCACTCCAGTGCCGTGAGGCCCAACTCTCGCCTGATCTGCGGTCAGTGCAGTAAAGGCCAATAAATAGACTCTGTCTGACTTCTTCATCGCCAGTCGCCGGCCTGAGCCCCACGCGCCGGGGAGCGCGCAGGTTTCTGCAGCCGTGTGATTTAGATCACAACGCTCCTGCCAATTTGAGTGACTTAGCTCACAGCGTTCCTGCGAAGACGCCCTCACACTAGGAACCAATCCAGCGAAAGAATAGGAGGGTAATAAGCCGGCGTTCTCAAGTGCCGGCGCCTTCCGGCTGATCTATTGTGATCGACCCCGTGGGTAAAGCCCCGGAGGAGGACTTCTGTGTCCACGTCAACTCTTCATGCATCGCTTGGAATAAATGCGATCGGGCCAACCTCTCTGCACGTCCTTGAAACGCGGGAAGCACTTCTTGCCTACGATACTGAAGAACTCTCCACTTTGCGCTTCTCCATTATTCTCACGGCAAGATGGGTAGATTCCGATAGCGAAACCCCGGAGCATCGCGCCGAACTGCGTGCCGACCTCGCCCAACTCCGCAAGCATTACAGCGACAAGATCGACGAAATCGCCATGACCTTTGGGGTCGATCAGGCCATGAAAGCGAAGGAAGAAGTCGAACGGACAGTTGTAGTGCCGCGCGACATGGTTACATCTGAAACGCCGAGCGATGGCGAAGAAGAAGTCGAGGAAGGTTACAACCTCTAAGACTGATAAAGCACGTTACCGGCTTACGGCCTCTAAAACTTATAAAGCCCTGGACCGGCCTACTCTACGAGCAAAAAATGCGCCACTCGCCTTTGCGGGTGGCGCATTCTTGTCTTAGCTCTCAATACCGAACTTACTTGGCCGCAACCAGAGGTTGCGTGCTGAGCGTGCCGCTGGCGTACCTCTTCGCGATCTCCGTGATCGGGATGGGCTTGTAGTCGCCCGCGTGGCCGGCCTGGCCAAACTCGGTCATGCGTTCCGCGACAACTTTGGCCATCGCCTCGCGCGCAGGCTTCAGATAGTCGCGCGGATCGAATTTCTCCGGCGATTCGGCAAATACCTTGCGAATTGCGCCGGTAATGGCCAGGCGATTGTCGGTATCGACGTTGATTTTGCGCACGCCGCTGCGGATGCCAAGCTGAATTTCTTCAATGGGCACGCCCCATGTGGGTTTCAGCTTGCCGCCGTACTGGTTCACGATGTCCTGCAATTCCTTGGGAACCGAAGAGCTGCCGTGCATGACCAGATGCGTGTGCGGCAGGCGCTTGTGAATCGCGATCAGTATGTCCATCTTCAACACCGAGCCGTCGGGCTTCTTCGAGAACTTGTAGGCGCCGTGACTGGTGCCGATGGCGATGGCCAGCGCATCCACGCCGGTGCGCTCTGCGAACTCAACCGCCTGGTCGGGATCGGTCACGTGCTCGAGGCCCGAGCCGCCCGCGCCGTGGCCGTCTTCCACGCCGCCCAGTACGCCGATCTCGCCTTCCACGGTAACGCCCCGTTCATGCGCATAATCGACCACACGGCGAGTTACATCCACATTTTCATCAAATGTGGACGGGGTCTTTCCGTCTTCCCGTAGTGAGCCGTCCATCATTACCGAGGTGTAGCCCAATTCGATGGCGCTCTTGCAGGTCTCAAAGCTGTTGCCGTGATCCTGGTGCATCGCGATAGGAATGTCGGGATTCAATTCGGCGGCCGCCTGAATCAGACGGAAGAGGTAGAGATCCTCGGCGAAGGCCCGCGCGCCGCGGCTGGCCTGGGCGATGACGGGCGACTTGGTTTGCCGTGCAGCCATCATAATTGCCTGAATCTGCTCCATATCGTTGACGTTGAATGCGCCAACGCCGTACTGGCCCTTAGCAGCCTCGTCGAGGAGCTGCCGCATAGAAACGAGAGGCATAATGATCTCCTTTTTGGTTGTTCCAGCAGCCGTTACGCTCAAATATTCGAGGGGGTTGAAATCAGCGTGACGGCGGGAACCGCGAACACTCTTATGGTAGCAGAGGTTGGCAATGAAACACTCGTCGCAGAGTTTAGCAAAGAGAAACTGCAGCCGCGAACGCCTAAAACGGCACAGTTCTGAAAGGGAACGACTTTGCAGGCCGGAGGGAAACCGTAGCAGTTCTCCAATTGGTGTAGAGTGGAGCCTCAACCGCTAAGTGGCGTTTTCACCAAGAAAACGCCACATTGCACGCCCTTCAAAACTTCACGTGAATTGGAGAACCGCCGTAAATTGCGGGTTGCAACAGCAACGCCGCCGGCGCGGCCGCTTTACGCATACGTAACCTGCCCCAGCACAACCGCGCGCCGGGCTCCCGTCGCCGAAGGCAGATTGCCTGGCAGCCGATGCCATGTTTGCCACGCCAGCATCGCAAATGCCGCCGCCTCTTTGGCCTCCGCGGGCATTCCGAACTCCTCCGTCGCGGCCAACTCGCATCCCATCGTTTTGAACCGCGCTGCCAGCATCGCCATCAGTGTTCCATTCCGCGCTCCGCCGCCTGAAACAAGAAAGTCGACACTGCTCCCCTTCATCCTGGGCCGCACAAAACGCGCGTAGCTCCGCGCAATCGTCTCTGCCGTCAGCGCCGTCGCCGTCGCCAGCGCGTCGCTCGAATTCCTGCTGTGCTTGCGGCATGCGGCAAGAAACTTAGCTGCATATTCGCGCCCGAACTGCTCGCGTCCCGCGCTCCTCGGCGGCTTCATCCGGTAATACGGATTCCGCAGCGCTTCTTCGAGCACCGGCGCAATCACGGAACCTACCATCGCCGATGCGCCATTGCGATCGTATGGTTCATTGAGCAGCTTTTGCGCCAGCCAGTCAATCACCATATTTCCCGGTCCCGTGTCGAAGGCAATCACAGCATCGGGCGTAGCGCCTGCAGGAATTGCGGTCAGGTTCGCAATACCTCCGATGTTCTGCAAGACTCTCCCGCGTTTCGCATCGGCAAACAAAACGTAATCGAGCAGTGGAACCAGCGGCGCGCCCTCGCCGCCCGCCAGCATATCGGCCGGCCTGAAGTTCGAGACGACAGGAACGCGGAGCGCGGCCGCAATCGCCTGCGCCTCACCCGCCTGCCAGGTGCAGCCAAATCGCCGTCCGGCATACGCCTCCGCGCGCGGCTGGTGATAGAGCGTTTGCCCGTGGCAACCGATGAGATCGAGCTTCACCTTGTGCCGCCGTACCGTTTCTTCTAGAGCCTCCGCATACGCGAGCCCCAGCCGCCAGTTCAGCCGCGCCAACTCCGCCGTCGAAGTCGTCTTCGCGTTCATCGCAGCCAGCACCGCGCGCCGCAGCGCCGTCGGAAACTTAAACCCCTCATGCGCCAGCAGCGTGATCTTCGGTCGCAGCCTATCCGGGCCCCAAATCCTTGCTTTTGTCATCCTGAGCGACTGGAGTCCGCCGCGGCGGACGGAAGGAGCCGAAGGATCTGCGGTTGCTGTTTGGCGGACTGGGTGGGTCCCCGCCCCAATCCGCACCAGAGCCACATCGATGCCATCGGCCGAGGTGCCGCTCATCACTCCCGCCACCGTCATTGATTTCGGGCTCATATCGAACGTCCCACAACAGCTCCGTGCCCCATCCATTCGCCTTTTTACTGGCGAATGGGTGGGACAGCACGCCCGCTCACGCAGTCTCCACAAGCGTTGGCGCTTTTTGTGGCGCCTGCATATCGCGAGGAACGATCCTCTCAATCCTGTCGTTGAACCGCAGTATCCTTGCCCGCAGCGCCTCAAACTGCGCCGTGCTCAGTGCCGGCGGCGCGGATTTCGGAAACAGTGCGACACAGAGCCGCGCCGTATGTCTGGCGCGCTCTTGCAGCAGCTTCGCAAATGCGCGCGACCGCTCGCCCTCAGCTACAAGTGCTTCATAGGCGCTCAAAATCGGTTCGGGATGGTGGCAAATCTCCACCAGGTCCGACCCGGTGCGAATGGCGGCAACCGCGGCCTCATCAATCGGCATGAACTTCAAAATTCCGCCCATCTCCAAATCGTCAGAGAGAATGATGCCGCGATACCCGATGCGCTTGCGCAGCACATCGCGAATCCAGAAGTTCGAAACGCTTGCCGGCAGCTTCTTGCCAGGCGTCTCGGGGTATGCGGCGTGGTTCATCATCACGATCGGCATCTCGGCGCATAGCTCCCGGTAGGGTGCCAGATCCTGCTCCCACATCGCCTGCCAACTGCGCTCAATCGCCGGAGTCTCCACGTGTGTGTCCAGCGTTCCGCCGCCGAGGCCCGGGAAGTGCTTGCCGCAGCCCGCAATCCCGCGCGATTTTAGGCCAGCGAGAAATCCGCGCGCATAAGCCATAATATCCGCGGGCGTCGCGGCAGGGCAGCGCGTACCGAGCACTTCCGCCGAATCAGGCAGCGCCAGATCGACCATGGGAGCCAGGGAGGTATTAAAGCCGAAGGCTCCAACCGCGCGTGCCACCAGTTCACCGTGTTCGCGCGCCAGCGCAAGCTTGCCCGTCCGCAACATTGCGGTAGCCACTGCCTGTGCCGATGGAATAGGTGCCAGCGCAACGGAGAGCCGATTGACTGTGCCACCCTCGACATCGACAAATCGGGGGCTCGAGCTCGCGCAATACGATGTTGCCTCGCTTAACAACGCCCGCGTCTGTTTTGCATCCGCGATATTGCGCCGGTACAGAATGATCCCCGCCGGCCGAATGAGCTTCAGCCATGCGCGTTCCATCCCGGAAAGTTCTTTGTCCGCCAACCCCACCACCAGCAGGCTTCCCGCCGCCTGGCGCAAACTCATAGTCATTCCCGTTCCCTCACATCACGCGCGAATCGCTTTCTAGTCCCTAGATCTGGTTGCATAAATGGCGCTTTGAAAGGGCACGACCGGGGCACCCTCTGGGTCGCGTGCCGAAAAGGCCAGCAAAATCGCGGGCTTTAGCCCCCGAGGGATGCCTTTCGGCCGTCCCAGGGGATTTATGTAACCAGTTCTAGTCCCTCAGTCCCTTAGTCCCTACGTCCCTCAGTCCCTTAGTCCCTGCCTCTTCAATTCCTGTTGCAACTCTTCCAGCAGATTCAGCGCCTGCAGCGGAGTCAGCGAATTCACGTCCGTCGCCTCGATCCGGTCAACAATCTTCTGCGAGAGCGGCGTAAAAATCGTCATCTGCATAGGCTCTGGGGCCGTTTCGACCTGCACGCTCTGCCGCTCCTGCTTCTCGTGCTGGCGCAGCACGTGCTTGGCTCGCTCGATCACCACCGGAGGCAGCCCCGCCAGCCGCGCCACTTCAATGCCGTAACTCTTACTTGCCGCGCCGGGTTCAATTGTGTACAAAAACACAATTCCGCCCGCCGTCTCCTTCACGCCCACGCGCAGGTTGCGCACGCGGGGCAACTTTTCAGCGAGCATGGTCAGCTCATGGTAGTGCGTGGCGAATAGCGTACGTGCGCGCACATCCGCATGCAGGAATTCAACCGTCGCCCACGCCAAACTGAGCCCATCGAAGGTCGCCGTTCCACGTCCCATTTCGTCGAGCAAAATCAGTGACCGCTCCGTCGCCGAATTCAGAATGGTAGCCGTCTCAATCATCTCCACCATAAAGGTGGACCGGCCCCGCGCCACATTGTCGCTGGCGCCGATGCGCGTATAAATGCGATCGACCAGCCCCAGCCGCAGGCTCTCCGCCGGCACAAAGCTACCCATCTGCGCCATCACCACCAGCATCGCCGCCTGCCGCAGATAAGTGCTCTTGCCGCCCATATTCGGCCCCGTCACCAGCAGCAGGCTTGGCGCTTGCGCACTTTCACTCTTTGGAGAAGATTCATCGGAGGCGCAGAGGTAGAGATCGTTGGCAATGAAGCGTCCCTCGCGCTTCTCCTCCATCCATTGCTCAATCACCGGATGCCGCGCGCCCACCGCCTCCAGCACCGGTTCCTCGGCGAGCCGCGGACGCACGTAGCGCCGTGCCGCCGCCAAATGCGCAAAGCACGCCAGCAGGTCGGCCTCCGCTACAGCAGCCGAACTTCGCCTGATCCGTCCCGCGCTATCCAGCACAAACCTTCTCAGCTCCCCAAAGATCCGCTTCTCAATCTCGATGCACCGGTCGTGCGCGGTCAGAATCTTGCGCTCGTACTCCTTCAGCTCCGGCGTCGTGAACCGCTCCGCATTCACCAGTGTCTGTTTGCGCTCGTAGTCCGCGGGCGCCAGCGCCAGGTTGGCCTTTGTAATCTCGATGTAGTAGCCGAAGACCGAGTTATAGCGTACCTTCAGCGAACCGATTCCTGTGCGTTGCCGCTCGCGATCTTCGATGGCCGCGATTGCCTGCCGGCCCGAGCTCGACACGGAGCACAACTCGTCCAGTTCCGCGTCCACACCCGCCGCAATCGCGCCGCCATCGACCAGCGTTAGCGGCGGCTCGGCCACCAGCGTTTTCACAATCCGCGCCGTCACGTCGTCAAGCGTATCCAGCTTCCCGGCCAGCTCCCGCCACTTGAGCGCAGTCATTGCGTCGAGCGCCGTCTTCAACCCCGGCAGCCGCGCCAGGCTTACAGCGAGCGCGCGCACGTCGCGTGGCCCCGCGGAGTCAAGTGATATACGCGCCAGCAATCGCTCCAGATCCAGAATCCCACTGAATGCCCGGCGCACTTCCTCGCGCTTCAGCAAATCGCCATGCGCCTCGGCCACAGCTTCATACCGCGCCTCAATCTCCGGCGCATTGTTCAGCGGCCGCAAAATCGCCGCCCGCAGCATCCGCTTGCCCATCGGCGTCTGGCACGCATCGAGAGTGCGGAAGAGCGTCACGCGATCGTCCTGGCCCTGAAAGAGCGGCTCGACGAGTTCGAGATTCCGCACCGTCACCTGGTCCAGCTCCAGCGCTGTTGAGTGCTCTTCGAATTTCAGCGAATCGATGTGCAGCGCGTCATTCTTCTGCGTGGTGCGCACGTAGTGCAGCACCGCCCCGGCCGCAATGACCGCCGGTTCGTGCCCGTCCAGACCGAAGCCCTCAAGCCAACGCACATTCAGTTGCCGCTCGACCAGCGGCACGGCAAACTCGGGCGTCCAGATCCAGTCTTCGACGCGCGTCCGCGCTGGAATGCGCTCCAACTGTGACGGCAGCTCCGCGCTCGCAGCCAGCAGCACCTCGCTCGGTGCGGCCATCAACACCTCTTCCACCGCCTGCTGCCGCGCATCTTCGCCGCGAAACTCCGCCGTCCTGAACTCGCCTGTTGACACATCGAGAAGAGCTACCGCGCACACTGTGCGCCCCATCCCTTCCGTTGTCCTCCTGAGCGAGCTCCGCGCAGCGGGGCGAGTCGAAGGCTCTGCGGTTGCGTTTTCCCGGTGCGGATGTGATTCCTTGGCTTCGTAAATTGCCGCCAGAAAGTTGTTTTGCTCCTGGCCGATCCCCGCATCCAGCGCCGTTCCCGGCGTCAGAACGCGCGTCACCTCGCGCCGCACCAGCTTCTTCGTCAGCTTCGGGTCTTCCATCTGCTCGCAGATGGCGATCCGGTATCCCTTGCGCAGCAGCCGCGTGAGATATTGCTCCACGGCATGGTACGGCACCCCGCACATGGGCACATTGCGCTCTCTGTCGCGCGCCGTCAGCGTTAGTTGCAACTCGCGGCTGGCCACGACCGCGTCGCCATAGAAAAGCTCGTAAAAATCGCCCATCCTGAAAAACACCAGCGCATCCGGATTCTCCCGCTTTGCCGCAGTCCACTGGCGCATAAATGGAGTCAGTTCGGCGGAGCTCTTGTCTCCGGGCAGGGAACTGAGAGCGAATCCATTCAACGGAGAATCGTTAGCCAGCGGAGGGTTGTTCTCCAGGGGAAGCAGGGGCGAAACCGCGTCAGTAGAGGAGTGGGGCGAAGTTGCGGGCTGTCGATCTTCGTTCATTATGCTGGTTCTAAGAGTATCGCGGCGGCAAGCGGGAGTGATAGCGCAGTGCATAGCTCAATGCGCCCCTCCACCACAGCCGGCAACGCAGGCCAGAAAAAAGATAGGCAGCCGCGGGCGCGCGAGTGTAAAATCGCTGCGGTTCTCCGGCCGCGCAGACTCCCCAAATCTGGCGCACGGCCAAATCGGCAAATCCCGAAAATTCTCCAAGGAGGAAAGCCTGTATGGTACCCACAAAGCGGTATGTTATGTGGGCGCTGCTCTCGATAGCGGCGCTGTGCGTGTCCACGGTGTTGCAGGGGCAAGCCGCCTTCAACGGCACGTGGCACACTGACTTGTCGAAAACGAAGTTCGCCGAAAAGCCATTCATCTTTTACACCAGCCAGGGGTGGTATCACTGCGTCAGCTGCACAACGCCTCTTGACGTTCAGGCCGACGGGCAGGATCACCCTTCCGCCGATAAGACCTTTGACACTGTGAGCGTGACCCTTGTAGATGCGCACACGCTTCACTTTGTGGGCAAGAAGGGTGGCAATGTCGTTCTGGACATTACGATTACGGTTTCCGCGGACGGCAAAACGGCTACAGGCAAAACCACCTTTCAGCCGGCAAACGGCAGTGCTCCGGTGACCTTCGAGAACGCCTACCGGCGAGACGGCAAATTGCCCGCCGGAGTGCACGCGACCTCTGGAAGGTGGATCACAACCAAGGCAAGCGGAAGCGATAACGGCACGCTCACCACCTACAAGGTAGATGGCGACCAGATCATGATGACCGACCCCACAGGGGAGAGCTATACCGCAAAACTCGACGGCAGCGATGCCCCGGTGAACGGCTCAACAGGCTGGGACACGGTCTCAATGAAGCGAATCGATGACCACACCATCGAGGAGACGGACAAATTCGATGGCAAAGTGATCGATACCGCCAAGATGACGGTTTCAGCCAACGGCAAGGCGCTAACGGTGGTATATACCGACGAACCCAGCGGCCGCGTCACGACGTACATTGCAACCAAGCAGTAGAGGCCTGCGCAACGCCGCGATCGGGCTATCGGAAGCCTTTGAGGCCCCCGATAGCCCAGGCAAAAATCTCTCCGGCCTTTCGGCCTCGAGGGGCGATTTCAAAAACCTTGGCGCCACGTCCGTCTCGCGGGGCGACAAATCGTTTCTTCGTGTGATTTTAGTCACATCCAAGAGCTGCTCCCCAAGAGAAACTGTGAATCGAGGCGACCCGGCTCAGCCGAGGTGGCAATAGAAGTTTGACATTACCAGCAGTCTGCATTTCGGCGGGCTCCCTGAGCCGCTGAAACCGCCTCGATATTTGAGCCCTTGCCTTTATTTTTGCCTACGCATATCGTCGGCTGCGAAGGCCCTTTTGAAGGGCCAGCAACCATAAAGGCCTCCGGCTTTGCCGGGGGATAACGCACTACCTAAAATTAAAGGACGCTTAGATGAATTACACGATACTTCTACGTAAACTTATTGCCATAGAGCGTTCCATTGGAGCAGCAAACAACAGCACGATCCGCGTTCTTGTACAGGATGCTGAGACCTGCGTCCTTGAGATGCAAAAAGAGAGGGTGGAAACATTCCTGACACGCCCTGGGCACGATGACTTGCACCGGTTTCATTCACTGCGCGTAGTCTCACGGAAGCGCGAAGCCGTGCTCGTCGGCTGAAGAGCTTCAGACACTCGAAACGAGGAGCGAGGGGCAGTTTTCCCCTCGCTCCCCGGCCATTGCGTTCAGCCGTTGCACAGCGCCCCCTCGTTTCAATCTCCAAAACACGCTCACCCCCACAAAAGAACCTCCTGTGATGATTTGACTGCCTTTATCGGCACCCTTTGGCAGGCCAGGGCAGGCTTAAAGCAGTGCCCTTTCAAAAAACAGGAGCTTTTTTGGCAGCCTTAATAGCCCCATCTTGCAGGTCCGGAGCACGGTAACGCGCGCGCTGCCAATTCGGCAGCTTCACGGCTTCGATTGGTGATTCGTATCACAGTATACTGATTGGTTACGCCTTTAAGGTAAAAGTGTCCATGTACCTTCTTTGGCTACGAGTTGCGGCGATTCTGTACGCGGCGGGATGTGTCGCCGTCTTCCCGGCCGTGTTGTATAACTCACTGTCGTGGCGCAAGACCTGCGTTCACCTGGGCGGGATGGCCTTCTTCTTCCACTTTGTTTCGGTGGTGGAGATGCTGGTAGTGGCGCATCGCTGGATGCCGGTGGGCATGCGCGAGATGGAGTCGCTGCTCGGCTTTGCGGTGGCCGGATTGTTTTTCCTCGTCTGGTCGTTCTACGACGCCGTCTCCCTTGGAATTTTTGCCTTACCGGCAACATTCTTTCTTGTTTTCATTCCCGCACTGGGGCCGGATACCTACCGCTTTCCATCGGAAGGAGTGCGGACGAGCTGGCTCGTGGCCCACATCATTGCGCTGCTGCTGGCCTACGTGGCGCTCTGCTTCAGCCTGCTGGCATCTGTGCTGTACCTGTTGCAGGAGCGGCGCATCAAAGCCAAGCCCATGCGCAACCGGGCCTCCGGATGGGCGCCTCTCGAGTGGTTGCCGCCCCTCGATACGCTGGAACGCATCGCCCTGGCGACGCTTGAATTCGGCTTTCCCTGCATGACGGTGGGACTGGTCATCGGCTCCGTTCTCGCGCAGGAGACGGCTCTGGGCGCGGCTTATTTTCGCGATCCCAAAGTGATCGCGTCCTTTGCCATGTGGGCGGTTTATGTTGCGCTGCTGCTGGTGCGGCTCAGTGCGGGTTTGCGCGGGCGCAGGGCAGCTTATGTCTCCGGCGCGGCGCTCGTCGTCATGATGGCCGTCTTTGCCGCTAACCTCGTCAGCCACGTTCACAGGTTCGGTCCCCAATGACGCTGACCCTCATTGGCGTGAACCATAAAACGGCGCCCATCGCGCTGCGCGAGCGCGTGGCCTTTGGCCGCGACGAACTGTCCGAGGCGACCAGAGCTCTTGCCGCCACGCCGGGCGTCGCCGAGTGCATGATCGTTTCGACATGCAACCGCGTTGAGATGCTGGCCATCGTTGAAGGTCCCGATGTTCAGGTTGCGGAATTTTTATCGAATTATTTCGGCATCGAGCCTTCAGTTCTCAATCCGCACCTCTATGAGTACCGCGACAAGGACGCGGTAAGCCACCTGTTCCGCATGGCCGCGAGCCTTGATTCGATGGTGGTGGGCGAGCCGCAGATTCTGGGCCAGGTGAAAGAGGCTTTCGCGGTCGCGCGCGCTGCCGGTACGGTCGCCGGGCAACTGGAGCAATTGCTTCAAGGGGCCTTCGCCGCTGCCAAAAAGGCGCGCAGCGAAACAGGAATTGGTTCGAATTCCGTGTCCATCGCCTCGGTGGCCGTAGACCTGGCGCGCAAGATCTTCGGATCGCTCGAGGGCCGCACGGTCTTCCTGGTGGGCGCAGGAAAGATGAGCGAACTGGCTGCGCGGCACCTCGTGCAGCAGGGAGCCGGCGCGATCCTGGTAAGCAACCGCACAGCCGAGCGCGCGCGTCGCCTCGCCGAGGACCTTGAGGGCCGCGTAAAGCCCGTAGTGATCGAGTTTGAGCAGCTTTACGAGGCTGCCAGCCGTGCCGACATCGTCATCAGCTCCACCGGCGCGCCGCATCCCATCTTCCGGCCCGAGCACGGCCACGCGTTCCTGCACAAACGGCGCAACCGCCCCATGTTTTTCATCGATATTGCCGTGCCCCGCGATGTGGACCCGGAGATGAACAAGATCGACGGCATCTTCGTCTACGACATCGACGACCTGCAGCAGGTAGCCGCGGCGCACATGGAAGAGCGCAGCCGGGAGGCCGTGGATGCGGAGACGCTGATAGCGGCAGAAGTGGAGCGGTTCCACCTGCGCCGGCGCACGGTAAATGCAGCGCCGGCCATCGTGGCTCTTCAACGCAAAGCCGAAGAGATTCGCGTTGCCGAAATCGAGCGCTTCCATAGCCGGCTGGGCTCGCTCACCGCCGAGCAACTGGCTGCCGTGGAAGTGTTGACGCGCGGACTGGTGAACAAATTCCTTCATCCCCCCATGCAGGCATTCAAGCAAGCCGCGCGTGAGGGCGATTCCGCGCGCCTCGATGCGCTGTGCGATGAGTGGTCGGTGTCGTCTGGTGTGCCGGCCGAGACGCGGCGCGAGAATGAACCGAAAAATGCGAAATCGGGCAGTCCGGCCCCCGAAGCAGGCGAAGTCAAACGCGCAGTGAACGCTCGTGTCTTCGAAGACGGAGTGGAGGCGCGGCGATGAAGCTGCGCATCGGCAGCCGCGGATCGCAACTTGCGCTCTGGCAGGCCAATCACATTGCTGCGTTGCTGCGCGGGCAGGGCCACTACGTCGAGATCGAGATCATCAAGACCACCGGCGACCGCCTCCAGGAAGTTACGTTTGCCCAGGTAGGTTCAAAGGGCATGTTTACAAAAGAGATTGAAGAAGCGCTTGCCGCTGCCCAGGTCGATCTCGCCGTGCATTCGCTCAAAGATCTGCCCACCGAACTGGCCGAGCCATTTGCGCTGGGTGCCACGCCTGTGCGCGTCGATCCGCGCGACGTATTTGTCTCGGTGAAGCATGCCAATGTTGCCGCGCTGCCGCGGGGCGCGCGCGTAGGCACCAGCAGCCAGCGCCGCCGCGCACAGTTGAAGGCGCTCCGGCCCGACATTGAGGCTGTGGAGTTTCGCGGCAACGTGGATACGCGTCTGCGCAAGTTGGCCGAGGGCCAGGTGGAGGCGATTCTGCTCGCTGCCGCTGGACTCGACCGGCTGGGCAGGACCGATTGGGTCCGCGAGCGGCTCGATCCTAAAGATTTTTGCCCGGCGGCTGGCCAGGGCGCGCTGGGAATCGAGACGCGCAAGGACGATGCCGCGACCATTGAGGCCATAGCGTTTCTCGACCACGCAGACACGCGGTTTGCCGTCACCGCCGAGCGCGCCGCGCTGGCTGCCTTGGGCGGCGGCTGCCAGGTGCCCATCGGCATTCATTGCCGGCCTTCCTTCGACGAAACGGACACAGCAAGTGAGTGGGCAGAGATATTTGGCGTAGTTGCCTCGCCGGAGACGGGCGCATGCGTGGCCATCTATCACCGGGTGGAGCGCGAAAACGCCGATCCGGCCGCATTGGGGCGCACGGCGGCGGATATGCTGTTCGCAGCAGGCGCCGAAAAGTTGCTGCATGCCGGAAATAATGCTGCCGGCGGTGCCGCCTGATGACAGCGCAGCCGCCTTCCGGCCATCGCGCGCTTGCGGGTAAGCGTGTCCTCGTCACGCGCGCTGTGCACCAGGCGGGCAAGCTGAGCGACGAATTGCGCGCGCTGGGCGCCGAGCCGGTCGAGGTTCCAGTGCTCGAAATTCATCCGCCTGCGGGCTACGACGGAATCGATCTCGCCCTACGCAGACTCAATACTTACGATTGGCTGGTTTTGACCAGCGCCAACACCGTGCGGGCGTTTGCTGAGCGGGCGGCGGAATTGGGCCTGCCACTGGCGCCGCCAGCTTCGCTGAAAGTGGCTGCGATCGGCGAAGGAACGGCAAGTGCGGCGCGCAAGGCGGGGCTGCCTGTCACAGTGATTCCATCTGCATACGTCGCCGAAGCCATGGTCGAGGCATTGGCCGGGCAGGCCCGCGGGCAACGATTTTTGCTGGCCAGGGCTGAGGTTGCGCGCGATGTGATTGTTGACGCGCTGCGGGGCGTCGGAGCCAAGGTCCACGTGGTGGATGCCTACCGAAACGTGTTGCCCGAGAATGCGCCCTCAGCGCTGCGCGCCGCCCTTGACAAGCACATCGATGCCGCTACCTTTACCAGCTCATCGACCGTGACGCATCTGGCTGAGGCGGCGCAGTTGGCCGGGATCGACTTTCCGTTCGCCGGTGTCGCAGCGGTCTCAATCGGGCCGATCACCAGCAAGACGCTGCGCGATATGGGGTGGGAGCCGGCTGCCGAAGCCAGTCCTTCGCACCTTGCAGGCCTGCTTGCGGCAGTCAAATTCGCCTTGCTCTGAAATGTGCGATCTAGGCTGGGAACCATGGCTCCGCATTGTGCACAATCCCGCTCAAGAAAACACCGTGCGAACCCGCCAACTTGCGAGCCGCGAAGCGAGGCCAATCCGCAAAGAATCCAAACCTCTTGATCACTCCTCGGGTCCGCAACGCCGGCGGCCGACTGACTTGCTAACTCCGCTAGCCCCGCTAACTCTGCTAGCTCCGCTGCCTCACGACTCCCACGTCTTGTCCTTCGACCGGCAGAGTTGCTCCAGGTTGCAGCGGTCACATTTAGGCTTGCGGGCAATGCAGACCTGGCGGCCGTGATGGATCACCTGGTGCGAGAAGCTGATCCAGCGGTCGCGCGGCAAAAGCTGCATCAGTTCCTGTTCCACCTTCTCCACCGTCTCGCCTTTGGCCAGTTCCAGCCGCCTCGCGATGCGAAAAACGTGCGTATCGACAACCACGCCTTCGGCTTTGCCGAACGAGACGCCAAGGACTACGTTGGCCGTCTTGCGCGCCGCGCCGGGAATGGAGATCAACTCGGCGAGGGTTTGCGGCACCTGCCCGCTGAATTCTTCGGTAATCTTCTTAGCCGCGCCCTGAATGGATTTCGCCTTGTTGCGAAAGAAGCCGGTCGAGCGGATGAGCTCTTCGAGTTGCGGTAGCGTTGCTTTGGCCGTCGCAGCTGGGGTAGGGAAGCGGCGGAAGAGTTCGGGCGTGACCATGTTCACGCGCACGTCCGTGCATTGCGCCGAGAGAATTGTCGCCACCAGAAGTTCCCAGGGCGAGCGGTGGTTGAGCGCGCACACGGCTCCTGGATAGGCCTCGTCAAGCGCTTTGAGGATCGCGGCGACGCGCACGGGGACGAGTGGACCGCGGGCGGACGGCTTGCTGGCTTTTTTTGTAGGTCCCTTCTTAGTCGACTTCATCGGTAGTAATCTCGCACATAGAAATCTCGAACATTAGGCAGAAGGAGACAGATCAGAACCGCCGCAGGAAGAATACCAAATAGCCCGCCGGAAAAGAGGAGGACAGCGGCGGCCGCAGCATTCCCTAGAAGGCCCATCACCCAGCCGTACATTCTCCCCTTCGAAAGGCCGATCACTGCAACAGAGCAGAGCGCCAAAGCAGGGAAGAAGAAAATGCCCGACGCGAAAAGCGAATTTGGGAACACTCCCCACGCCGACCAGATTGCCCAAAAGACAAGCACAACAGAACCTACGAGGCCCTGCAAACCCGTCGCCACCCTCGCGCACGTCGGAAGGCTTGCTTTGCCCATAGCCCCGCCCGAATCCTCATGTTACTAAACCAAGGAGGAAGCAGGAGGGAGCAATTGTGGAGTAGAGTCGTTATGTGGACGAACGCACCAAAGAGGATCGCGATCGCGAGGGCTATCTAACGCAGCCCCAGACAAGAGACGAATGGAAGCCGTGGGAGGCAGCGGCAGCGTGGCCGGGAGAACAATCGAAGACGGCGCCTAAAGGCCCATCCGACCCTCCAGCCACTCCCCCAGCTTTTCCACCGGCAGCCGCACACCAATAAAGAACTGCCCAAACAGCGCGTACACGGCGCTGACTTCATCGAATCTCATCTCGTAAATCAACTTCTTGAAGGCCACGGGATCGTCGCCGAAGAGCGAGACGCCCCACTCCCAGTCGTCCATCCCAATCGATCCGGTGATAATCTGCTTCACGCGATCGCCGTAGCGGCGGCCGATTTTGCCGTGCACGTCCATCATGTGTTGTCTTTCCGCAAAAGGTACCGTGTACCAGTTCATTTGCTCGTCGCGCTTGCGATCCATGGGATAAAAGCAGAGATACTTCGCCTCGGGAATTGCCGGAAATAGCCGCGGCGCCATAGCCCCGGAGGCGCGCTCAAGCGAGGCGGCCACCTCAGCGTTCCACTCGGGTGAGTGTTGCTCGAATCCTTTGGCCGAGGCTGCTTCGTAGGTCTTGCGGCTCGACTCGTAGAGACCTAGCTCGACGACCGAAACGTACGAGTGGCGGAGATCGAGGAAATCGTAGAGTGCGGTCTGTGCGAGCGCAAGCTCGACCTGATTGAGTGCTTCGAGCGATTCGCGGAAGTGAATCAGCATCAGGTCGCCCTTATGGCCGAGTTCGGAATAGAGCGCAGTGCGCAGTGGCGCATCGGGAGCAGAGCGCTCAAGTGAACGCAATACGGCAATTGCATCGGTAACGATCTTTTTGCGTTCGCCGTCCGCGCAGCCGCGCCAGGCCTTCCAGTCGAAGCGGAAGAACTGGTGGAGCACGCTGGAGCCTTCAAGAGTAAGTGGAACGGGCGGGAAATCCGGCAATGGAACCTCCTTGCATTGTGACTAGAACCACACCTCATCCTACCAAATGGATATTGCAGACGTGTGCATTGTCATTTTCGATTCAGGGCAGCGCGGCGGACCCGCAGCCGTCGTGATGGGCCTATATACTGAGAACGCTCATGAATGAAAAGATAATTGCATTTGTCTTTGAGTTTGTTACTCAGGTCATTAATGCTGGCGGGTACGCAGGCATCATCGCACTCATCACATGCAATTCATCGGGCATTCCCATTCCTTCTGAAATCATCATGCCGTTTTCCGGGTACCTGATTTACCTGGGGCGCTTTAATCTGTTTTTGGTGGCGGCAGCGGGCGCGGTGGGGTGCAATATCGGCTCGGGCATAGCATACTGGATTGGCGCCAAGGGCGGGCGGCCACTGGTGGAGCGCTACGGCCAATGGATTCTGATGAGCCACCACGACCTGGATCGTATGACCAGGTTCTTCGATAAATACGGATCGATCGCGATCCTGCTTGGGCGAATGATGCCGATCGTGCAGACCTTTGTCGCCTTCCCGGCTGGAATCGCCAAAATGCCGCGGCTGCGTTTTCACATTTACACTACTCTGGGCTCCTTGGTCTGGTATTTTTGCCTCGCCTGGGCCGGCATGAAGCTTGGCCAGGCGTGGCATACCGACCCGCGACTCGAGCAGGCATTTCATCGCTTTCATGTTGCCGTTGAGCTTGCCGTGGTTGCAGCATTCGTATGGTTTTTGTGGTCGCACCTGAAGCGGAGAAGGAGTGTGGAGGCGGCGCGAGACTAGGGGCTAGTACCGTGACCGGGTGATTTCGTAACCGCCCCCACGACTTGGGGTGCCCGGATCTCGATTTTGAGACCTGGGAAAGCACTAATTCACACGGTCACGGTTTTAAGGACTAGAACAGCAATTCGCTGGAAGCACGCGCAAAACACATCGGGTTTTGAGTCGCTCTAAATCATGAGCAGAGAAAGGCTAGGAAAAGCAATGGCAACGAAGAAGAAAGGCGGCCCCCAAAGCGCGGTTCCCGTAGACGTGGGGCGTGAGACCGCTGGATCGAATGTAGCTCCCGCAAAGGGAAAGCTGGGCGTGATGGTGGTTGGCATGGGCGCAGTGGCCACCACGATGATCTCGGGAGTTGAAGCGGTGCGGCGCGGGCTGGCCAAGCCTATCGGTTCGCTGACGCAGATGGGAACCATCCGGCTGGGCAAGCGAACAGATAACAATTCGCCGCTGATCAAGGACTTTGTTCCTTTGGCGGAACTGAAGGATCTGGTGTTCACCGGCTGGGACATCTTTGAGGACAACGTCTACGAGGCAGCGTCCCATGCGCAGGTGCTGAAAACCGAGACGCTCACGAAGCTGAAGCCGTATCTACAAAAAATCAAGCCTATGCCCGCGGTCTTCGATAACTATTACGTGAAGCGGCTGCACGGCACGAACGTGAAAAAGGGCAAGAACAAGCTCGATTTGGCTGAGCAATTGAGGGACGATATTCGCGCCTTCAAAAAGACTGTGGATCGCGTAGTGATGATCTGGTGCGGCTCGACGGAGATTTTCATGAAGCCGAAGGCCGTTCACCAGTCGATTGAGGCCTTCGAGAAGGGCCTGGAGAAGAGCGACATCGGCATCGCGCCCTCGCAGATTTACGCGTACGCGGCGCTGATGGAGGGCGTGCCTTTTGTGAACGGCGCGCCAAACCTGACGGTCGACATTCCCGCCCTGGTCGAGCTCTCGAAGAAGAACGCGGCTCCGATCTGCGGCAAGGACTTCAAGACCGGGCAGACATTTATGAAGACGGTGCTGGCGCCGGCCTTGAAGGCGCGCATGCTGGGCGTAAATGGATGGTTCTCGACCAACATTCTCGGCAACCGCGATGGGGAAGTGCTGGACGAGCCGATGTCGTTCAAGACCAAGGAAGAGTCGAAGCTGGGCTCGCTCGAGTACATTTTTCAGCCGGAGATTTATCCCGATCTTTACAAAGATCTCTACCACAAGATTCGCATCAACTACTATCCGCCGCGCGGCGACGAGAAAGAAGCGTGGGACAATATCGACATCTTCGGCTGGCTGGGCTATCCGATGCAGACTGAAGGTGAACTTCCTGTGCCGCGACTCGATTCTGGCGGCGCCGGTCGCGCTGGATCTGGTGCTGTTCATGGACCTGGCAAAGCGCACGCCGGAGCTGAATTCGATTGGGATTCAGGAGTGGCTGAGCTTCTATCTGAAGTCGCCGCAGACGGCAAAGGGGCTTTATCCAGAGCACGATCTGTTCATCCAGTCGATGAAGCTGAAGAACACGCTGCGGCACATCATGGGCGCGGACCTGATTACGCACCTGGGGCTGGAGTATTACGACTGAGGGCTGAAAAGGTGTGGGGCAAACGCCGGGCCGCTCAAAGCGGCCCTGCGGCATTTTGCGCAACTGTGAGAGCTCCCAGTCTCGGAGGCTTTACTTCGGTGGCGGCTGAGTAACACACTGCGATTGCGGGAAGCAGCCCATAGCCCCGGTGGATTTACCGATGCAAGCCACCGAACCTGTTGGGCAGCACTTGCCGTTCATGCAGCCCGTTCCAGTGGGACAACACACATTGGCCGTCTGGGCCTGGTTCGCCTGACAAACGGATTGGCCCTGCGCGCATTTCTGCGCCGGCTTGCAGGTGTTTGTTGCTGCATCGGAGCAGCCCCACTCACAACAGCTCGTGCCGCAGCCTACGCCGACCAGGCAAAGCGGTGCGCATTTGCCATTCACGCATCCGTCCGGACAGCAGGTGCCTCCACAAATATGCTGCGGATCGCAGCACGTATCTCCGGAATTGGGGCCAGCCTTGGCGCACTTCTGGCCTTCGGAACAGCACCCGCCGCCGCACGAGAGCGGCGTTTCGCCACTCTTGATCTGCTTGCAGCAAATGCCTTCCGACGAGCAGACGTTATCGACAGGACAACAGACACCTTTGCAGACATGGCGGTCGACGGTGCAGCAAATTCCGTCCTGGCAAACATATCCCTTGGCGCAACACTGGTTGTTGCAGATTTCAACGCCATCCGGACAGCAGCTGCCGTTGGGCGTGCACTGCTGGCCATGGTCGCAGCAGTTGCCGTTGCTGCAGCCGATCGGGCAACAGGCACTCCCCGGATTGCTGCAGTTGCTGAGACACACGCCGCCCGCTGTGGCAGCGCAGGTTACGGTCCCAATGCCGTCACAAGCCGCCCCACAGGGCGGGCAGATCCAGGCAACGAGGCAACCACCAGCCACGCCACCTTCGCATTCGCCGTAGGTCGCTATGCAATCGTTTTGACATTTGGTGCAACCGGATCCGCCGACCTGTCCCATGCCTTCGCCGAGGCCTCCAGGAAAGGCAAGTGGCTCCAAGGCGCCGAGCGCGGAGGGAGCAAGGGCCAGGGCTGCGGGTGAGAGACTGGCGATTTCAACGGCGGGGCTTGAAGTGGGGAAGCTCGCATGCCGGCGCCTGCCGAGGAGTTGGAACCAGCCATCGGCGTCGTTCGAAGAGCGGCTGGCGCCGGCGTTCTTGCAGGTCGATACGGTGTCGTGGGCCTGCTTTAAGAGAGCAGTGAGGGCGCTGCCGAGCGCGGAGTCCAGCTTCACGTCCGGCGCCCGCTTGCCATCGGCATACTTGATGGTGCTGACGTCGGCTCCAGCCGGATGCGGCATGATCGACCGATTGTCGACGGTTCCCTGGAGGGTCTTGCCGTCGGTAGTAAATGCCACCTCTTTAATCCCCTGGAAGGCCTGGCCGTAACTATATTTAACTTGCGTGGAGCCGCCCTGCGAGTTCCTGACAATTTGAAGCAGAGGGTCGTCGCCGAGCTTCACGGTTGTCGTGCTGGTGATTTTGACGGATTTGGCATCGCTGCGAGTCGAGCCCTGGTCGAAAGTGATTTCACACTCGTGGGTGAGCGGCTTGCCGCTGGCTGAGCTTTGCGCGCCGTACTTGAGGGTCGTGGTTTTACCGTCATGAGAAATCGAGCACGGCCCCCTTTGTTCCGTGCTAGGAAGGGGAATAGGAGAAACCGCCTTGCCGGAGCTGGCGCGAGCCATGGCTCGAACAGGAAAGACACTACCGACGACTGCGGCAACAGTGCCTTGAAACGTCAGCTTCAAAACATCGCGGCGAGACACTCCGCCACGCGCGAGGCCTTTTACGAAACCATCAAACCAATGTTCCATGTTCAGCCCTCCTCAACGGCCAGACTCATCGGAGCAGCAGAGCCCTCGCGCGACTTGGCCAGCGCGAAAAAGGCTTGAGCGCCCGCCACGACACGGGACGCGACACGCCCGCGGCGGTCGAGCAGGACGGCCATTGGCGTTCCGTTTGCCGAAAACGCCTGTGCCGCTTTGGAGCGAATGTCAAGTACGACGCTGGAACGCAATCCCATGGCACGGTTATCCACCAAGCTGCCAATTGAGATGACGAGAAGCCGCGGGGCGCTCGGCAACGCGGCCGCTTCCCAGGCTTTGAGATCGGCGAGCATTCTCTCACAGAAGCCGCATTGAGGGTTCCAGAATAAAAGGAGCGTCTCTTTACCGCGGAAACTTGAAAGCAGAACCTTTTTCCCCGAGAGGGACTCGAATGATAAATTCGGCGCCAGGTCCCCCACCGTGACGTGGCCCGCTTCTGTACTTGAGGACTCGCGACGGGCAAGCATGGTGCTGACCAGGTTGCGGATGGCATCGCCGCCCTGAGCGACGTAGCTCGCCATGGAACCCGAAGCGTCAACAACAACTGCCGCAGGCGTACCGTAAGCATGGTAGAGTTCGGCGATCTCTCGACCCTCCTGGAGGAGCACGGTCTTGATACCAAACGGCTCAAGTTTCGCGCGATTTGCGGCCGCCGCCCCTTCGGCAATCACCGCAATCGTCATCTCTTTGGTAAGGTTGCGCTGCCAGCCCGCAATCTCGGGAACGAGCATCTGACACGGCCCGCAGTCGGCATGGGAAAAGAGCAGCAAGACGGGCTTTTGGGCTTGCAAGAGTCCCTTCAGGCTGCTGCGCCCGCCGTTAAGGTCGCTCAATTCAAAATCAGGCGCTTCGGTTCCCAAAGGCAGGCCGAACTGCGGAGCAGCCGCTGACTCGGATGGAATAGCCTTCTCTACACCTGCGGCTTGCTCGATCGCCTCCAGACGCAAAAGCAGCCGGCCTTGTTGGCGGAGAATCTGCAACAGGAATGCCCCGATCCCAACGAGCAGCACGAAGTCGAGCAGCGAGAAGGCAACGGATAAAGATCCGGCGATGACCAACGAAGTTTTCCAAGCTAACAAGCTAATGGCCTTCGGGCTACGGGCTCCGAAAGCCACCAAGCCGGCGACCGCTGCAAGGACGAGGTTGCGCGCAAAAGTGTGCCATCCGATGGGCGTCGAATGCAATTGCCCGAAACAGTTGCAGTGCGGTTTGTGATGCCGGAGAAGATTCACCGCAATCGCGGCCGAGAACACGGTAAGAAGACCGAGTGCCCCGATGCCTCCATACCCGAATGTGGAGATAGGGAGCAGCAGCGCGGCAACCGCTAGCTCGAACAGGATGAGAAGGTCCACAGATACGCTGGCGAGACGCGACGGTACGCCGAACTCGACCAGGCTCTCCCGCGTTTTCGTGCGCGAGGCGAGCTTGGCTACTCCCGATACGGCAAAGACGCCGGCCAACAGGGCGCGGCTTAGCAATACCAGTATTTCTGGCATACTGCTCCCCCAAATGCCTGGAACCAAGGCTCTTCGTCCTCGTGGAAAAACACGGCTTGAAGCGTGCCAGAAAACGAGCAAAAAACCGCCTGGACTTTTGCCCGTCAGGTGAGGTTTCCCGGCAGCGCAGGGCGATTCCTATGAGACAGCTCCGGGCCCTTCTCATCGACGCGACGACTTAACCACGGCGGGTACTACATTATTCGGGAAATGCCGCTGAGAGAATCAGAAAGAATCTCAACGCCTCGTTCTGGCCGTGGTCTAAGAACAATGATCTGAAAAGATTTGGGGAAAATGATCGATCTTGCGACCGCCGTAGGCGTATTAAACACCAAGATTGCCCACCTCGCAAGTGAAATCTTTTTTGATTTCTGGCTACCTTACCGCGAAGCTCAAATGCTTCACCGCAAGTCTCATCAGGTAAAAGAAATTTCAACGACTTAGCCCCTGAGAGACGATCCTTCCCGGATCGCCCGACGTTGCGCGGCACCGGGAGCCGCCAACGGCGTAATCTGAACTCAATCTGAAAGATTCTGCAGTTTTGTTGATCGATTGCCCCGATCAAACCACGCAAATTGCGTATCCACGCAAACAAACGGCCCGGAGGTCTGGAACCTTGCCCCGTTCCGCCGCGTATTCCCTTTGAGGCCGATCCGTCGCCTACAATTGCAAAGTCAGATAAATGTGTCTCGCGCAAGCGGTTTTCGCCTTCGCAGCGTCCAAATCCGTTGCCCGGCGCACCGTCCCGATCGCGCCCACCGTTTTTGTTTCACGCCACGAGGTTCAAATGAAGATTCGCTGTTTCTCTCCCGTAAAGCGCCCCGCATTTGCGATTGCAGCGCTGGCCTGCCTCATTCCTTCTTCTATCTCCCTCGCAATCGCGCAGCGCCTGCCAACCACGGTGTCTCCTGCTCACTACACGCTTGCGTTCACGCCTGACCTCAAGGCCGCCACCTTCACCGGCCAGGAATCGATCGACGTGATGGTTTCCGTAGCTACACGCACCATCACTCTCAATGCGGTAGAGATCCAGATTCAGTCGGTAACGGCAACCTTTGGCTGCTTTACCACCGATCAAGCCTGCGGCGAGAATTTGGTGTTGGCATCTCCAGCGATCTCGTTCGACAAGGAAAAGGAGCAAGCCACATTCACATTCCCGAACGAGATAGACCCTGGGAAGCTGGTGCTGAACATTCGCTACACCGGCATTCTCAATGACAAGCTGCGCGGCTTTTATCTCGCAAAAACCGATCGCCGCAGCTACGCCGTTACCCAGTTTGAATCCACCGACGCCCGCCGCGCCTTCCCCTGCTTCGACGAGCCGGCATTCAAAGCCACATACGACATCTCGCTGACGATCGACGCTGCCGACACCGCCATCTCCAACGGCCCTGTCGTCTCTGATACCCCGGGCCCCGGCGCGGGCAAGCATACCCTGAAGTTCCTCACCACCCCCAAAATGTCCACTTATCTGGTCGCCTTCGTTGTCGGCGACTTCCAGTGCACCTCAGGTGAGCAGGATGGCGTGGCCCTGCGCGTCTGCTCCACGCCCGATAAGGTAGCCCTCACGCCCTTCGCCCTCGATGTCGCCAAGTTCGCCCTGCATTACTACGACACGTACTTCGGTATTCACTACCCGCTGAAGAAGCTCGACCTCATCGGCATTCCGGACTTCGAGGCCGGCGCCATGGAGAACTTCGGCGCCATCACCTTCCGCGAGTCCGTCCTGCTGATCGACCCTAAAACGGCTCCCATCGCCGCGAAAAAAGATGTCGCTATCGACATCACGCACGAGATGGCCCACCAGTGGTTCGGCGATCTGGTCACGATGAAGTGGTGGGACAATACCTGGCTGAACGAGGGCTTCGCCACATGGATGGAGAACAAGGCCACCGCCGCCATGCATCCGGAGTGGAACCTCGATGAAACCGTCGCCGGGGATGAGAATGACACCCTCAACGTCGACGCTTTGCCCACGTCACGCGCCATTCGCGCTCAGGCCAATACCCGCGACGAGATCGAACAGATGTTTGACAGCATCTCGTATGGCAAGGCCAGCGACGTGCTGCTGATGTTGGAAAACTATCTCGGCGAAGAAACCTTCCGCCAGGGCGTTCACGCGTACCTGGCCGCGCATGAGTACGGCAATGCGACGGCCGAAGATTTCTGGAATGCTCAGACGGCCACGAGTCACAAGCCGGTCGACAAAATTATGGAGTCGCTCGTCGTCCAAACCGGCGAGCCCCTGCTCACCTTCGGCGCGCCTGCCGGCGACAAAGTTTCCGTCGGCCAGACGCGCTTCTTTCTCAGTCCCAGCATCAAGCCCGATCCCGCGCAGAAGTGGACCATTCCGGTTTGTTTCAAAAATGGCTCAGGGGCGCAGGAGTGCGCGTTACTTGAGCCCGGAACTTCGACCCTCAAGGTTCCGTCAGCCGGCCTGTTCTTCGCAAATTCGGGTGGCAAGGGCTACTATCGCAGCGCTTATGCGCCTGCACAATACGCCGAGTTAGTCGCGCACGCTGAGTCGGAGCTGACGCCGCCGGAGCGCATCAGCCTGGCAGGCGACGAGTGGGCCCAGGTGCGCGCGAACAAGGCCACCGTAGGCGACTATCTGAACCTTGTCGCTGCCCTCAAGGCCGATCCTGAAGCCGGGGTGGTTGGCGACGCCACCGGCGCCGTCAGTACCATCATCGACAAGGTTGCTGCCACGCCGGAAGAAAAGGCCGCTCTTGCGGCCTGGATTCGCCGCACATTTGCGCCCGTCTACGCCAAGCTCGGTCCACCTTCGCCCGGCGATTCGCCCAACACCCGCGAGTTGCGCGCTCACCTCTTCGGCTTGCTCGGCTACTACGGCAAGGACCCCGCGATTCTGGCTGAGGCCGGCAAGATCGCCTCGAGCTACCTCGCCAATCCCGCCTCAGTCGATCCGACGCTGGGTCAGACTGCGCTCGCCGTCGCCGCGGAGAACGGCAATGCAGCGCTTTTCGATGAGCTGCAGCACGTCTCCGAAACCTCGGCCGATCCTGACTTGAAGGAGCATGCGCTGCGTCTGCTCGCTCAGTTTGAGGATCCGGCACTCGTTGGGCGCTCCCTCGATTACGCCCTTTCCGGCAAGGTCCACAACCAGGACGCTGCCATTCAGATCGCCATTGCCCTCCAGATTCCTGAGACCCAGGACCAGGCCTGGAAGTATCTCGAAAGCCATTGGGACAAGGCGAGCACTTTTCTTACACCGGAACTGGGAGCCATTCTGGTCGGTTCCTCGGGCAGTTTTTGCTCCGCTGAGGCCCGTGACAGCGTTCAGAGTTTCTTCACCACGCACAAAGTTCCCGCCGCCGATACCTATCTAAAGCACTCCATCGAGCGCATCGACGGGTGCATTGAGCTGCGCCGCTTGCAGGAACCGAATCTGAAGACTTGGCTGGCCGCGCAGCCCGACCGCTAACCACAGTTGCCCGACGACCGCCTGCCGATCGCTAAGGACCCAAGAATCAGCAGGCTAGGGAGTCATGAGAACAATTGGAATCAATAAGGGCTTGCAATAATTTGCCCTACGGGTTAATTTACTAACCAGTTAGTTAATTATGACGTCCCACACCAACGACCTTCAACCCGACCGCGCGGCAGAAACCCGAAAACGCATTTTGGATGCGGCGCTGAGCGAATTCGCCGTGCATGGCCTGGCAGGCGCGCGAACCGAGCAGATTGCCTCCTCGGCAGGCGTGAATAAGGCGCTGCTCTACTACTACTTCGAGAGCAAGGAGAAACTGTACGCCGCTGCATTGGAGATGGTGTCGGCACGGGTTCGCGACAGATCGATGGCGGTATTTCTCCGAGATGCGACTCCTGGAGAGCGGCTGCTGCGCGCGGCGCTGGAACACTTTGACAGGATTTTGACGCAGCGCGAGTTCCAGAGCCTGATGCAGCAGGAGATGATGCGGCTGCATAAGGGGGAGACAGCAGAGCTGACGATTCTGGTGAATCGCGTTTTTGCCCCGCTTGGGGTGATGTTTCAGTCCATGGTGCGGGAAGGCATCGAGTCCGGTGAGCTGATCGAGGTGGAGTGGCTGCAGATGGTGCTTGCGGCCCTGGGAGGAAATGTCTTTTATTTCCTGAGCGCGCCGGTGTGGCGGCAGGCGATGGAGTTCGAGCCGTTTGCCCCGGAAGTATTGCGGGCGCGCAGAGTGGCTCTGGTGGAGTTTCTGGGCAAGGCGATTTTTCAGGACCGAAAGCACGGCGCCGAGCTGGCGGCGCGAGTGCTCGCGGACACGCCGATGCCGGAATTCGCCGAATTCAAGGGATTTGAGGTGAAGTGCAAGTGAGTGCGCGCAACCGAGTTTTCATGATTCTGGGACTGCTGACCGTGGGATCGCTGATCTGGTATTTCGCGACCACGCAGCGCTCCGGCGACTTGCAGTTGATCGGGACCGTGGACGCCAATGAGGTGGTGGTCAGCTCGAAGATTCCGGGGCGCATCCAGACGCTCACGGTGGAAGAAGGGCAGGAAGTAAATGCCGGGCAACTGATCGCGGTTATCGAGAGCCAGGATCTGACGGCCGCGCTGAAGGCTGCGGAGGCAACCGCCGCCAGCGAGCGGTCGAAGCTGAACAGCACGATGGAAACGGAGCAGCAAAACCGTGGCGAGACGACGAGCGCGACGGTGAGCGCACAGGCGCAGGTGAAGACCGCGGAGGCAAACCTGGCGCAGGCACAGGCGCAGTATGAGCACCAGCAGGCAGACACCAGCCGCGCGGTGGCTCTGGCACAGCAGGGCATCATGAGCCAGCAGACGCGCGATGAGCAGGTGACATCGCTGCAGGCGGCGAAGGCGGCGGTGGATGCGGCGCAGCAGAATCTTGCCGCAGCGCAGGCGAATCTGCGCCAGGCGCGCGCGCATGAGCTGCTTGCGGACGTCTCTGCGAAGACAGTGGACGAGACGCGCGCCGAGGCCGCCAACGCTCGCGCTCTGGAAGATGAAGCCCGCGTGGAACAAGGTTATGCCGATGTGGTTTCTCCGGTGAGCGGCAAGGTGGATGTATGGGCAGCGCGGCAGGGAGAGGTGGTGGCTGCGGGAACGCCGATTGTGACCATCATGGACCTGACGGAGACCTGGGTGTATGCGCCGCTGCCTGAGACGCAGGCCGACAGCGTGCAACTGGGCGACTCTCTGCGGGTGGTGATGCCGAGCGGCGATACCGTTTACGGCAAGATCATCGCCAAATCCGCTGAAGGCGACTTCGCCACGCAACGCGACGTGAGCAGCATGAAGCGCGACATCAAGACCGTCCAGTTGAAGCTGCTCATCCCCAACCCCGGCGAAAAGTTTGTGCCCGGCATGACGGCCGAGGTCTACATTCCAAAGGCAAAGCTGAAGGTACAGAAGTGAGCGCAGCCCCAAACAATGGCCTCCCGGCAAATGGCAACGGCGCGCCCCGCCCCGTCGCCATTGCGGTCGAGCACATCTGGAAACGCTACGGCGACTTTGAAGCTGTCAAGGATGTGAACTTCAGCGTCACCGAGGGCGAGATCTTCGGTTTGCTGGGACCGAACGGCGCCGGCAAGAGCACGCTCATCCGCATGATGACCACCCTCATCCCCGTCACCGCGGGCAAAGCCATTGTCGCCGGGCACGACGTAAGCAAGGACCCGGACGACGTGCGCCGCGCCATTGGCGTGATTCCGCAAGCGCTGACCAGCGACCAGGATCTGAGCGTCGAAGAGAACCTGTCGATCTACGCAAAACTTTACGGTGTGCCGCGCGGAACCCGCGAGAAAAACATCACCGAGGTTCTCGAGGCCGTCGATTTGACAAAGTGGCGCGATGCGCAGACCAAGACGCTTTCCGGCGGAATGCGGCGCCGGCTTGAGATTGCGCGCGGGCTGGTGCACAACCCGCGCATCTTCTTTCTCGATGAACCCACCACCGGCCTCGATCCTGTCTCGCGCATCGCGGTGTGGGAGATGCTCAACAAGCTCAAGGCCACCCGCAACCTTACGATGCTCATCACAACGCACTACATGGACGAGGCCGACAAGCTCTGCGATCGCATCGCGATTGTTGACCACGGAAAACTCGTAGCGATGGGGACGCCGGTGGAGCTCAAGAACAGCGTGGCCGGCGCCAATGTCGTTGAAGTGCACTTTGATCGCGAGGATGACCAATGGCAAGGACGCCTGGTGAAAATGGAAGGCGTCTCCAGCGTGCAACCTGAAGGCTCGGGATTCTATCGCGTCATCACGCAGTCGGGATCGAAGACCACTATGCAGATTGTGGAGTTGGCGGCGAGCCTGGGCGAGACGCTCACTTCGTTAAGCGTGCAAAACACCACGCTCGACGACGTGTTTATCCACTACACGGGCCGGCAGTTGCGCGATGAGCAGGTGAAACCGGTGTTCACGCTGCCGCCGCGGCCGGGAGCGCAACCATGAATCGGATGTTTGCCATCATCGAACGCGAAATGCGCAAGTTTTTTCGCTCGCCCACCCTGATGATCATGTCGCTCATGATGCCCATTCTGCAGTTGGTCATCATCGGCAACGCCTTCGGCGGCAAGATCGTGGGAACCCATGTGGCGGTGGTCGACTATGACCATGGCCCGCAGTCGGTCAAGGTCCGCGAGGCGTTCGCCGCCGTCGCCGCCAATATAAAAACGTTTAGCACCATCGAATACGACAACGAGGTCCAGGCGCGCGAAGACGTGCGCACAGGCAAGATCGACGCGGCGGTCATCATTCCCGAGCAGTACTCGCGCCGCGTATATGCGCAAGACGCGCCCAAGCTGGGTATCGTGGTAGATAACTCCGACCTCTTCACCTCGGCGTCCCTCGAAGCGGAATTGCAGTCGCTGGTTAACGCTTTGAATGCTCCTGAGGTGCAGGATCGGCTGCCGAAGACAATCGCGCTGGAGATTGTCGAGCTTTATCCGTACGTGAATTATCTAAAGTACCTTCTGCCCATGACGGTGGCACTGGCGATGTACATCTCGGTGATGATCGGCGGCGGCATGCTGTACATCGACGACAAGGCGCGCGGCGTGCACGAGGGTTATCTGGTCACGCCGATCACCAAGCTCGAACTCGTCTTCGGCCTCAACATCGCCGGAGCAATCAAGGCGACGCTGAGCGGATTATCGATCGGTATCATCGGGTCGCTCATCTCAGGCCTCGGCGTTGTCTTTCATCCCATGGTCATGTTGCAGATGTTGAGCATTATCATTGCCGGCTCCATCGCCTTCAACGGCATGATGTTTTTGCTGATGGTGCGCGTCGACGATCCGCTGGTGCCGCGCGCCATGTTCGGCATACTGAATGTCCTTCTGTTATATCCGTCGGGCGCTATGTATCCCATCGCGTCGTTCCCCAAGTGGATGCAGGCGATCGGTGTCGTCGATCCGTTCACCTACGTGATTCACGGCTTCAAGTCGATCCTGCTCAAGGACGGCGGATGGCTGGCAATCCGCTACGATCTTGCGTTTTTGACGATCTTCGGCATCGCAACGCTGCTGATTGCCACGCCGCTCTTTAAGCGGACGCTCTGAGGCTGGACCGAGATCCTTAACGATTCGCTCTACGGCGATTGCTCGGTGGGCGCTACGTCGACTCCCGATTGGCTGAATTGAAAATGCAGGAGCCATACGCTGGGGACGAATTGCCCATTCGCCTGCGCCGGCTTGAACTTCCATGACACGGCCGATTGCCGGGCCAAATTTGCGAAATACCTGCTCCGTCCCAGCGACGCGATGAATGCATCGCTGACGGAGCCGCTTGTGTCAACGTTGACCTGGATGTCGACCTGAACTGCGCCTCGAATGCTAGCAATCGCCTTCGCCGGCACATCGGGCAGCACTTGTTGGGCGACCGCGCCCTTCACAGCGGGGCTCGGACCTGCAGGGGGCGGCGGACCTTCAGCCTGCTGTGGGGCAGATGTTTCAGGCTGAGGGGCACTTTGCTCAGGGACCGCTGTGCTCGCGGCTGGCGGTTCATCGGCAACTGACGGCGACGATGCCGTCTGATGCGAATGCATCATTACCACTGCAAAGGCTGCGAGCAGAACCACTGCGCAGCTAGCCAGGATCGCCACGCGCCGCTTGCTGGTTGGCTTTCGGACGGATTTGTCGGTCCGATGAGGGATAGGAACCCCCGTTTCAAGGCTGATCCTGATTTGGCTCAGCGTACAACGCAGCGCTGGGTCCAGTCGCAAGCACTCCTTTGCAATCTCCGCGTAGGGGGAGGGAACTGATGAAGGCACGGCCGGCTCGTCGGGCCCTGAGCGATTCCAGGCCGGCGTACTTTGGGTGAGCGCTTCGACGATGGTTACTCCGAGAGACCAGATGTCGGTGGCGGGGGAGACTTTGATGAACGTGCCTGCCGGAGCATCGTAGATATCTAACATCTGCGGTGGCTTGGGAATCGCGGATACGCCACGAATGTTTTCTACTGAAAGCTTCAACTGGTCATCGACAACCATAATGTTCGAGGGATTGAGCCGGCCATGCACCAGGCCTTTTTGGTGGAGATAAGCGAGCCCGTCGATCATCGGGCCGAGCATCTCCTTAACTTCAGCGGACGTCAGCGGGCGTTCGGGCAGGATTTCCGAGAGAACTTCGTCGGCGTATTCCGTCACCACATAATAGAATTCGGTATCGTCGAACCGATCGCGGCCGGTGTGAAGCACGCGAATCAGATGAGGATGATAGAGATCGGCTGCTGCGGCCCAATCGGCTGCGCATGACCGTGCGCCCGGCGCCATAGCAGGAAACAACTTGATGCCGGCTCTCTGTGCCCCATTTCCCTCGAGTTCGCACAAAAAGGCTCCGGACTGGCCGGAACTGCCAATCCATTCGAGAAGGCGAAACCTGGCATCAACGACGCGCCCGACCCAATCCTTGCGAATTACGTCAGTGTTCATGGCCTAAACAATCCCTTCCAGCGCCATAACAGGCGGAGCCAAGGAGTGCAGATCGGACACGGCAACGATTCCATATTACGGGAACGAGCCGGGCACGAGCTACCCAAGATCGGGCTTAAGACACCGTTGGTAATCAGTTTGAACAACCATGAGACCCCAACAACCGGCCATCATAAATGGCAATGTGCAGCGCCGCGCAAGCATGGGACCCGACAACAAGGCGGGTCCCACAAAGCTGGCGAGTTGAAAAAGTTGGTTTATGAGACCGGTTCTAGGCATGGTGGAAATGCTCTGTTTCAAGCGGTATCAGGCCTAAGCCGGGCTTGTCGAAGGGCTCTTACTTCGACTGCGTCGGCGGTGGGGCAGCGTCAGGCGGCGGGGCAGCGTCAGGTGGTGGTGCCGCACCAGGTGGCGGCGCCGTGGGCTGATCGGTCTGCTTTGTAAACTGGAAACTGCAGGGCCGGCCCAGAATGCCGGCACCCTCGTCGCGCTTGCCCGTGCCTGAGGTGTCAGTAAACTTGGCTTCGATATAGTAGTCGTATTTGTTGCCTTTGATCTCGGTTACGATGCCTGCCTTTCCTGCTTGCACCGTGCCCTTGGCGTGCAGCTTCGCGCTACCGTCCGGGTTGATGGGGCCGTCGACGACCAGGTAGCCGGGGCCGTGCTCCTCGCCGTGCTGGCCGTGAAAATTGCCGTCCTTGATCGTGCTTACGAATTTCCACTGATAGGCGGGCATGTGAGCACTCGCATCGCAAGCCATGGTCGTCGTCCAGGTGCCGTCGAAATGGCCTCCTGGAGCCTGAGCACCCAGCAGCATGGGGGCGCACACTGCCAGAAGACACACCAGTCTCCTCATTGTCATGGATGACCTCCCGTGGAAGCAGGATATGACGGTTGGCGGCATTTCTGGCAACTACTTTGGAGAATTCTCTGTGCCTTGGGAGCCGCCGAGCACCTGCTCGTAGAAGCGAACGTATTGAGGGACGACGAGATTGGCGCAAAATCGCTTTTGCGCGTCCTTGCGGGCGGCTTCTCGCATGGCCTGGAGCCGGACCGGATCGTTGAGGAGACTCAAAGCGCCCGCGGCCATAGCGTCCACGTCGCCCACCGGGAACAGCAGACCGGTGACGCCGTCGTCGATCAGCTCTGGCACGCCGCCAACGCGGGTGGCGATGGAGGGAACTTTGCAGGCCATGGCTTCAAGAGCGGCGAGGCCGAAGGATTCAAGCTCGCTGGGCATGAGGAGAAGATCGGCCAGTGCGAGCAGCTCACTCACGCGCTCCTGCTTGCCGAGAAAGTGAACGCGGGAGTGGATGCCGAGGTCGTGGGCGAGCCACTCGGCGGCGGAGCGGTCCGGGCCGTCGCCGACCAGAACCAAGCTGCGCGGGGCGCTCGTGCGCGACGCGGGCAAAAATCTTGACCACGTCCGTGACGCGCTTGACGGGGCGGAAGTTCGAGAGGTGCATCAGGACGGATTCATCGGGCGCGGCGTAATGAGAGCGGCAGCGGGCGCGCGCAGCGTCGTCCTTGAAGGGCGTGTATACATCGCAGTTGACGAAGTTGGTGATGGTTTCTATGGGGCGAGTGACGCCGAAGTCGGCGATGGTCTTTTCTTTGAGATATTCGGAGATGCTTGTCACGCCGTCGCTTTCCTGGATGGCGTGGCGCGTGATGGGGAGATAGCTAGCGGTCGAGGCCCACGAGCGTGATGTCGGTGCCGTGCAGCGTGGTGACGAAGGGCAGTCGGCGGCCGCGAGTGGCGAGCATTTGCCGGGCCAGGAGCGCCGAGACTGAGTGAGGTATGGCGTAGTGCACATGGAGCAGGTCGAGGTCGTAGAATTCAGCCACTTCGGCCATGCGCGAAGCCAGGGCCAGATCGTAAGGCGGAAACTCGAAGAGCGGATAGTTCGAGACGGGAACCTCGTGGTAAAAAATGCCGTCGTCGCGGCCGTTCAGCCGGAAGGGCTGCGAATAGGAGATGAAATGAACCTCGTGGCCGAGTGCGGAGAGCTCGATGCCCAGCTCGGTGGCGACCACGCCCGGAGCCGCCGTAGGTGGGATAACAGGTGATTCCGATGCGCATGGACCCTTCTTCAGTTGGGACTGCCTCTACGATATGGACGCGTGGAGGGTGATGGAAGACGCAGGGATTCCGCATTTCAGCGAGTCAGCAGCTGCGTCGCGGGCTCGGAAATCACAGAGCTTCCGAGATCGGCGAAGGAGACGAGTTCGATGGTGGGGAATTCTTTGAGCGCGGCGAGGGCCTGGCGTTCGACGTCGCGCGAAGCGCGGAGGCGGGTGCGGACGCGCGCCAGGTCGGCGTCGTTATAGCCGGGGTGGGTAACGAGTTCCCATGTGCCGGCGGGCATTTGTGTGAGCAAACAACGCAGGGTAGCGGCATCGAGAGTGCCGGTGCCGGCCACGGCGATAGTCCCGTCGGTGGTGGAGAATCCCTCTTCGGCCATGATGCGGCGGCAAAGCGGCTCCAGCCAGCGCAGAGCGCCCACCTCGGCGAGACGCAGCCAGGGAGCGCGCTTGGTGGCGCGCAGCGCCCAGGCCGGCTCGAACGGGTTGCGCACGGCGCGAATGCCGCATGCGCGCGCGGCGCGGAGCACAGCGCGGAGGACGGCGGGAAACATGTGTGTGTGCTTGTGCGTGTCGATGTGTGTGAGTTGGAGACCTTTGTTCTGGAGGAACTCGATTTGGGCGCGGGTTTCCGCCTCGATTTCGGCGGAGCGGATGCGCCCCGTGAACACCCGCGGCAGGAATGCTGTGAGCGTTGAATACAACGAGCCGGTTCGCGGATCAATGAGGGAGGGAATTATGCGCTGTGGGAGCACTGGCTCGCCATCGACCAGAACCACGTGGCAGCCGACGCCGAGCGTTGGACTGGAGTGGGCGATTTCGATGGCCTCGGCGGTTGCGGCAGCACGCGCCATGAGCGAGGTGCTGGCCAGAACACCGGCGGCGTGCAACTCGGCAATGGCGCGGTTGACTCCTGCTGTCAGGCCAAAATCGTCGGCGTTCACAATAAGACGGCCCACGAGGTGAGTTTATCAACTCAGGCCACGAGGCCTTCCGCATGACGAATGCACTGGTATCATGACAACAGGCCGCGACCCGCGCGCGGCAGCGTGGGCGGTTAGCTCAGTTGGTTAGAGCGCCTGCCTTACAAGCAGGAAGTCGGGGGTTCGAGTCCCTCACTGCCCACCATTTCTGCAATCATCGGGACCACGCTTTCTTCTCCGGCCGTCATTCGGACTTGTTTTGTAGACGAAGACTCATCTGCGCAATGTCTTCAGCCGCTCCGCATAGCAGGCGGAGGCTCTGAGAAAAGGGTTCGACAATATGTACATAATCGTGTACACTTACTTCAGAGGTTGAGAGATGGCCGAGCAGTTCAAGTCGATTACGGATGCACGCAAAGAATTGCCCACTTTGGCAGAGACCGTGCAAGCGGGAAGGGACCGCGTCATCATCACCAATCAGGGCAAGCCGCAGGCTGTCCTGATTGGCTATGAGGACTTCCAGGGACTGCAGGCTGCGGTCGAACTGATGAACCGTCCAACGGAGTTGGTGCGTCTGCGTAAAGGTCTGGCCGACACCCATCGCATGACCTACGAGCAGCTGCGAAAGACGCTTGTGGCTACCTCCGCGGAGCCAATCGCGCCCGTCGAAGCGACGCTCGAACCGGTGCCCGTCGCTGCTACATACGAGACGGCGCCCGCTGAAGACCGCTCAATCGAGTGGATCGGCAGCCAGATCGATACGATGAAGGAGCGATTCGACCAGGTTCTGCGGCGATTGGACCAGGTCGTGCCATACGTCAGGGAGGGCAATGTGATTCCGGCCTCCGGCGCCAAGCCTGCTCGCGCCAGCGGTCCGCCAGCCTGGATAAATCGCCGGGGCGGTGAACGCATTGGTGTTACGATGGGCGAGCCTGCGCGTGGTTCCCGGCGGGCGAGGACTCGCGCGGAGCGCACCGCTGGCATTGCGGAAGAAAGCAAAACCAAAGCAGAGGCTGGAGGATAAACCTGCCCATGCGCGCCTACTACTACAAAGTAACCGCGGCGGGCGACCTGCAGAAGTTGCGAGCGCTGAAGGATATCGAAATGATCAACGGCGCGGTCAAGGAATTGGCGGCGGGCACAAAGACAGGCTTCCTCGTGCCCATGCAAAGCCCAATGCTGCCGCCAAAGCAAAAGCTCTACCAGTACCAGGTGGGCCGATACAAGTTGAATTACACAGTCACCAAAACTGAGCTCAATGTGGTGTCGGTGTTTGTATGACGCTGGCAGATGGGTTGAACTTATCGGGCATCATCGTCACCTTTGCCGGCAGCGCCGTGGCCATGTGTGGCGCTTACTGCCAGGTCAACGGCTTCTTCGCCATCAAGACCATCGAGATTCCGAAACAAATCCTGCAGCTTCTCTGCGAATTGTTCAAGGGAACGGCCATGGACCAGCTGCAAATCTACGCCGCGCTGGGCGGGGCCAAGACGGAGGATCGCGGCAAATCCCTGCTCGGGTTCTTTCTGGTGCTTTCTGGATTCCTGATGCAAACTGTCGGCGCGGGCCTCATGGCTGCGGCGCTGCTCTTCGGTGGCGTACCGAAAGTCGGCGGTTAGCTCAGTCGGGTTAGAGCGCCTGCCTTACAAGCAGGAAGTCGGGGGTTCGAGTCCCTCACTGCCCACCCTTTTCCCATACACCTCGTAGGAGTAACGGTCCTTCGCTGCGCAATAATCTCATCGCAAGTGCAGGCTGAAATTCCACGTCAGGTTGTTGTATACACCCTCCACGACCGGTAGCGTTCCAGCTTCGACGATGAATTCCAATGCATTCGACTCGCGCGTGACGGGCATGTTGAGCGTGGAAAGGTTGCGGTACGAGTGCACAATCTGGATTGTGTGCATCCCAACCGGGACTTCGAATTCGACCGTTTCACCCATTTGAATTGTTCGCATCACATTGCCATCAACGACGATGGTGTTCGTCGTCTCTTCGAGCATGTTCATCAACGAACCGAAGAATGGCTTAAGGAGTGTGAACCTGACCCAGCCAAGTGTTGCTGCCGCCTGGGCCGCAACAGGGCCTGTGCCTGCTGCCTGGCGGGAAACATCAGTTCCAGAATCAGGATTAACTTCGTTCACAGCCGCGCCGCAATGAGTACAGAACGCCACGCCCTCTTTAAGAGGCTTGCCGCACGTGAGACAGTTCCTGACAGCGGCCCCGCACTGAGTACAAAACGCCGCGCCATCTTTAAGCGGTTGGCCGCATTTCGTGCAGTTTGGCATCAACACGCCTCGAACAAAAAGCCTGCCTGTAGACGCAGAGATAATAAGCGCATGACCCATGAACGTCAACCAATACCGGAGCAGGAATTACTCCGCAAAGCGCTCGAAAGTAGGTATATACTTTCTTCGGCTACGAGGTGAGACCGATGACCGGGCCGATTATTTCCGGAGGGAATCCGCGGACAGAGGCCTTATTTTTCATTCTTCTCCTTATTTTTTTCATTATCCTGATAAGCCCTGAAATAACAGACTTGCTTCTGAGCAAGGCACCTTGGCTTGGCCCGTTTCTCGCATGGTCACATCGCCTCCTCGATCCTCAATAGATAGAAACTGCAGGTGTGGGCCACGCTGCACCGATCAGCGGGACTCGCTTTTGCCTGTAGAAAAGCAAACTGACCCAATACCCGCATTCTAAGATTGACTCGTCCGATTTCTACGCCTGCGATGGCGTGTTTCAGCGATCATAGGAAAAGCACGCGCAAGGGGCAGAGCTGATTGTGAGCGATTTACAGCCTGGACCGGAAAAGACGGTAATCGTGGTAGGCGGCGGCGTGGCAGGCATGAGTGCGGCCTGCGCGCTGGCCGAGGCCGGGTTGCGTGCCACCCTTGTGGAGCGCCGTGGGTACCTGGGCGGACGGGCGGCCTCGTACCGGCATCCAGGCGTGGATGAGGTCATCGACAACTGCCAGCATGTGCTCTTCGGCTGCTGCACCAATCTCATTGGGTTTTACCGGCGCATCGGCGTGGCCGATCGCATCCACTGGACGCGCGCGATGACCATGATCGAGCCGGGCGGCAGACGAACGCTCTTGGCATCGTCTCGCTGGTTGCCGGCTCCGTTTCACGGCTTGCCCAGCATCATGATGGCCAATGCTCTCGCGCGCGAAGACAAAAAAGCGCTGATGCACGCGTTTTCGGCCATTCTTCGCGTCGATCCAAAGCGCTCCTCGACGGAGCCGCTCGGCGCATGGCTCAGGCGCAACGGGCAAACGCGGGGAGCCATTGAGCGCTTCTGGCGGCTGGTAATCGCCAGCGCTTTAAACGCCGATGTGGATGAGATCGCGCTGCCTTATGCGGCGAAAGTAATCCGCGAACTGTTCATGAACTCGGCCCAGGCAGGCAGCATGGGCATGAGCGCAGTCCCATTGAGCGAGCTTTACGCGGGAGCGGAGCGGTATCTGCGCGAGCGCGGCGGCCATGTGGTGCTGAATACGGGAGTGGACGCCGCGGAGTGGGATGAGGATGCTGAACAGTGGGTGGTGGCGACACGCGTGGGCGCGCTGATGGCGGATTTTCTGGTGCTGGCGCTGCCCTTTGAGGGTATGGCGAAGTTGCTTCCGCACATGCCGCCGGCGGAGGGCGCAGAAGCGCTCTCGTCGCAGATCGAGCAGCACGAGCACGGGCCCATCTGCAGCGTGCATTTGTGGTTCGACAGGGAAGTCACGGAGTTGGAGCACGCCGTACTCCTGGATCGTGAGATTCACTGGATGTATAACAAGAGCCGCCTGCAGCCGGACCGGAACGCGAAGGGCAGTTATCTTGAGCTGGTGGTGAGCGCGTCGCAGGCCTTCGCAGCTCTCGAGCGCAAAGAGGCGATTGATTTGGCGGTGCGCGAGTTGGCGGAGTTTTTCCCCGCGGTTTCCGGGGCGAAAGTGGAAAAAGCCGCGCTGGTGAAAGAAGTGCGCGCGACATTCACCGTGCCGCCGGGCATCGACGCGGCGCGGCCGGGATCGGTTTCACCGTGGCCGAATTGCGCATTAGCCGGGGACTGGATTCAGACTGGCTGGCCCTCGACCATGGAGAGCGCGGCGCGGAGCGGGCATTTGGCTGCGGAAGCAGTCTGTGCCGCCGCCGGCAACCCGCGCGAGTTTCTGAATCCGGACCTCAAGCCACGTGGGATCATGCGGTGGGTAAGGGCAGGGAAAGAGAAATAGTGCGCTGCTCCACTTATGTTAATGTTGACCTAGATATGGTGGCTAGAATGCCAAAATCGCCAGACAAGGGCGCGGTTGCGAGAATACTTGCAGATGCTCATCGAAAATTCGAACCGGCGATCAGCCGTATCTTTCGGGTGATCGCGGATGAGGAACCTGCGCCTTACGAGCCTGTGAAGCTGCTTGAGGTCAATCCAGAAACTTCGCCTTCCGGTATCGTTCCCATCGCCTTCGGTCCCGACCCGCCACTAATACCTTTTCCTTCGATCGTGATCGAAGTGACGGAGGATGAATTTGAAAGCATCCGCACCGGCAAGTTGCCGCTTCCCGACGGGTGGCGTCTAGGCGACCTACTGTATCCGAGCGCAGCTTGATGGGCACCTGGAGCGGGGCATTCGCAGCGCAAGCTGCTTCTGATCTCGATGTTTTCGAACGATTGACTAAGAGTTCGGTCCCGCAGAGCCACCGATTGCACTATCTTCAAATGTGGTTGCAGAAGCTTTGCAAATCATATGTTTACAGAGCCAACCTGGACGCTTTGAAGACCACACACAATGTTGTTGCCAAAGTGTTGCCCCGTCTCATCAATGAACACTGGCGTCGCATCGGACTTGAACGCCCGCCGAACATGGCTGAGATTCGAGTGCTTTGCAGGGAAATCGACCTTCTGCATCCGCAGGTGGACGACGACAATCGAAGACCTGAAAATGTTGAGTATCCGTGGATGGGAAACTCCGGTGAGGTGGAAATCCCGGCCCGTTGGAAGTTCCCGCTTGCGCAGCGGCTCTACTCGAATCCTGGGCGATTGTTGCTTAAAGCTTCGGACCATATTACGCGAAATCCTGCTGTCTTCATCCAATGACCGGTGATTCCTTGAGGGGACCTCAATTTCCCGCCCCTTGTTATCAATGTGCCAACAAGTACACGCCGACGCACACCAGTACCGCGGCTGTCCAGCGCCGCCGGTCGACGTTTTCCTTGAGGAAGATCTTGCCGGCGATGGCATTCGTAACCAGCGTGAGCGAGGCGGAGGCGGGCGCGACGAGGCTCAGGTTGAGGTGATTGAGGGCAAGAAGCAGCGCGAAGAAGGCTAAGGCGAGAAAAAAGACTCCTGCAGAAAAGAGGGGACAGGTGATGACGGCGCGAATGGCGCCCTTCAGGCCGGAGTCAGCGCGGATCAGGTCGAGATCGCCGATGGACTTCATCGCCGCAGCCGTCAGCACTTCGCCGGTCGTGGAGAGAAGCACGACGGCGGCAATCATGGCGGCCGCGAGCCATGGCCCTGTTTCAAGCTGAGTTAAAAAAGTAAGCATCGTCATCGCGTCTCAATTTCCTTTGGCTCGGGCTCACTCGGCTGGGGTTCGATGATCGCGGGCTCTTTCACATCGGGGCCTTTTTCCGGTGGCTCTTCGATGTCTGGGCGTTTTGCCGGTGGTTCTTTCACATCCGGTTTACCGGGCTCCGGCTCTCTCACTGGCGGTTCCGGACGCTCGGTGCGCGAGGGGCCTTGGGCTACGAACCCCACGCCTACCGTGATGAGCACAATGCCCGCCCATCGCTCGATCGAAATGGCTTCATGAAGCCAGAAGCGCGAGAGGAACGCGACGATCACGTTGCCGAAGGCCGTTGCCGGGAGCACGAAGGTGAGATCGGCCCAGGAGAGCGCGGTAAGGTAGCTGGCGAAGAAGCAAATGAGCAGGGCGATGCCGGCGGCGATCCAGGGAGTGAAGACAGCGGCGATGAGGGCGGCGGGGTGAGCGAGTGTGATGGCCGGCACGCGAGTCATGCCGCGCGAGAGGCAACTGTCGCCGAGCGGGGCGCAAACGGCAACCAGGCCCAGGATGAGGTATTGGCGCGGCGAAAGTGTGTGGTGAGCCATCTTGCGGTCTGATCGGTCAACGAGAGCGCTGGTCCAGGTCTACGGTTTCCCACCCTGGCCGCAAAAACAGAAGCGCGGTGAGAGTGGGGTTCCCAGTCTCGAGCGACGAGACAATCGCGGCTACGCGTCGGCGCCGACGGGGGCGGGCGGCTTGGCCTGCTGAGTGCGCGCGGTCTTCACCATCTTATTGCGCTGTGCGCGCAGCTTGAGGAACGATTTGGCCTCGACGTAGAGCCGGGGCAAGTCGCGATTGACGATGGCCTTCCAGATCACGCGGGCCGCGGCCTTGGGACGGAAGTAGTACTCGTCGTAAAAGCGGTGCACCATCTCGAGGACATAGTCGGCGGGCAAGCCGGGGTACTCGATGTGCGCCATCTGATGCCCTCCGCCGTCCTGCATCGATTTATTGGTGATGTATCCGTTTTTGGCTGCGTACTCGTAGAGCTCGGTGCCGGGGTAGGCGTGCGCGATGGAAACCTGAATGGTTTCGCTGTCGAGGCTCTTGGCAAAGTTGATGGTGTTACGAATAGACTGCTTGGTTTCTCCGGGCAAGCCGAGGATGAAATCGCCGTGAACCGTCAGGCCTAAGGAGTGGCAATCGCGTGCGAAGTCCCGTGCGCGCTCTACGGTAGCGCCTTTCTTGATGTTCTTGAGGATCTGCGGGTCGCCGGATTCGAAGCCGACGATGAGCAGGCGGCATCCCGCTTCGCGCATGGCCTTCAAAGTTTCGCGGTCGGTAGTAACGCGAGAGGTGCAGCTCCAGGTGAGGCCGAGGGGCTTCAGTTTTTCGCACAGCTCGATGGTGCGCGCTTTCTGAATGTTAAAGGTGTCGTCGTCGAAGAAGAACTCCTTGACTCCAGGAAAGTTCTCCTTGGCCCACTTCATCTCGGCGGCGACGTCGTCAGTGGAGCGTTTGCGCCAGGCGTGCCCACTGAGCGTTTGCGGCCATAGGCAGAAGGTGCACTGCGCCGGGCAGCCGCGCGTGGTGTAAAGCGAGATAAACGGGTTGAGCAGGAAGGGCACGTTATAGCGCGTGACGTCGAGATCGCGCTTGTAGACTTTCGTCGCCCAGGGCATCGCGTCGAGATTTTCTACCTGTGGGCGGTCGGGATTGTGAACGATCGCGCCGTCTTTTTTATAGCTGATGCCTAGGATCTCGTTCAGCGGCTTGCCCTGCGCATATTCAACAATCGAGTAGTCGAACTCGCGGCGGCAGATGAAGTCGAGAACGGAGCACTCGTTAAGAGCGCGGTCGGGATCGGTGGTGACCGGCGGACCGACAAAGGCGATGCGCATCGACGGATTGGCCGCTTTGATGGCTTCGGCAAGTCGCTGGTCGCCCTCCCATGCCACTGTGGATGTGAACAGCACCAGGAACTCGTAGCCCTTCGAGATTTCGATGGTTTCCTCGGCGGAGATGTGGTGGGGAGGCGCATCGAGCAGGCGCGAACCCTCGAGCAGGCCTGCCGGATAGGTGAGCCAGACCGGGTACCAATAGGACTCAATCTCGCGTGTCGCAGGCCAGCGCGAGCCGGCGCCGCCGTCGAAGTTTTCAAAAGAGGGAGGGTTCAGAAGCAGTGTTTTCAGGGGCATAAGCATCCCTTCCATTCTAGCATTCGCTCTGTTCTTTAGACGGTTTCGCAGGGAAGACGGTGCAGCCGAATTACGCGAGCCGGCCGGCTCGACAGAAGCGTAAGTCCAGCAGAATCATCGTTGGCTTGTACGGTGGGAGGGCAGGGAGGGCGATGGGGGTTTGTATTCAGGTTCCTGAGCTGGTCTATTTACTGTGCAGCTCGTTTAACCAGTCCTGCATGTGGCCGAGGGCGCGGAGCAAGTTGAGGCGCGCTTTGCTCAGGTCAAATCCGGCGTCGAGAGCGTCCTGGTACTTCTCACGCTCATCGATGCGCGCCTGCTGCTCTGCTATAGGAGAAAGCTGCGGTGGCGCGCCGGGTGCGTTGCCGGCGCCATTGCCCAATTCCATCTGCACGAGAACGCTCTTCAACTGTTCGCTTGCGATCTGCTGCTTGAGGCTGGCAACCGCGGCCTGCGCATCGAGTTCGCGCAGGCTCGCGATCAGTTCGGTCACCTGAATATCGTTCTGGTGCTGTGCCTGTTCGGCCTCGACCCTGGCGCGCAGCGCTTCGGCTGCGGATTGTTTGGCTTTGGCGTGGAGCCCGGCGTCAAAGATCGGCACGCGGATCGAGAATCCGGTGCTGAAGTCGTTGGCCGGAAGAGGTTGTTTGTAGTAGTCGTTGATGCTGTTAAGCAGCGTGGTGTTGCGGTTATAGAGGGCTCCAAAGCCGACCTCCGGTAGGAGCCACGCGCGCTCTCGATCGCCCTTAGCCGCGAGTTCTCTGGAACGCGCCAGCGCCTGTGCCGCATCGATCGAGGAGAGTGAAACCGCGTGTTCGTCCGCTGTGACAGCTGGTATCTCGGGAATGCTGGCGTGATCGGGCGTAATGGAACCCACAGGCAGACCGGTAAGCACGGCAAGCTGTTTTGAGAGCGTGGCCGCGCGCGCTTCGAGGTGCAGGCGCTTCAGCTTCAATTGCGCAGCGGTTAACTGCACCTGCAATATCTCGCTCAACGGGTCGACGCCGGCCTCGGTCCGTTGCTGCTCAATCTCCACCAGACGCGCTGCATCCTGTTCCTGCTGGCGTGTTGCATCCAGTTCCAGGTTGACCGTGTCGAGCTCAATGTAGGCCGAGGAGGCGTCGAGCGCCACTTGCTCGCGTGCGTCCTTGAGCGAAAGCTGCGCCGCCTGCAAGGCCGCTCTTGCCGCCTGGATATAGCGGAATTGCGGCATGCTGAAGACCATGGACTGTATGGTGCTGTCCCAAATAGTAGGCAGGGAGCCGGTAAAGCCGACTTCAGGGAATGCGGGCAGGCCCGAGCCAAATGAGACCGAAGGAATGAAAGCATCTCGGCTCTGGCTCAGTTCCGCGGCGGCTTTTAATACGTCGGACTGGCTGAGCCGCACAGCGTCACTATTCTTCTGGGCCAGTTCCACCACCGAGGTGAGGGAGACCTGCGCTGCAGTCACAGCACACGCGGCAGCAAGCGCCAGGCCAACCAATGCCGGCAGCAAGAGCCTGCACGATTTCTGCCTGACCTGCGTTGCTGGTTTCATATTCATGGTCTTAAGGCGCGGGGTCCTGCGACGGATTGAACTCGTGCGCCAAACTGGTTGCGGCTGCAAAATCCTGCTGGGCAGCGGCGGCGTCGCCAAGCTGTTGTTCCAGGCGCGCCAGCCGGATGCGCGCGACGAATGCCGGCGCTTGTTCCGACGGCGATGAACTTGAAAGGTAGTCTTCGAGCATCTTCTCGGCGAGTTGCGGGTTGCGCTTGGCCGCGATCAGCACGCCGGCGCCATCATAAAGCGCAAAGGCCGAGTTCTTGTCCTTTGCTGCCGCGGCAATGCAATTTTGAATCGCGGCGTCCAGATCGGTCCATTGCTGGCGCTGACGGTAAAAGTTGGCCAGCACGGTCCACTCGTCAGCGGGTGTGGGGCTGACAGTGGCAGCTTGACGGTATTGCTGCTCGGCGGTTGTGTAGTCCTTTTGGCCATTGGCGATGTCGCCACGCAATTGAGCTGCTCTTGCAGTGTCCACCTTGTCCAACTGCGTGGCGATCTGCTGCGCCTTGGACGTTCCTCCGCCAGCGATGCCGGGAGCCTGGGCGTAGTAGTCGCCGAGGTCCGACAAAGCCGGGCCGTTTTGCGGATTCAATTGAACAGCCGTTTGCATTTCAGAGAGCGAGTGTTTGGCGTCACCGTAGGCGGAAAAGATGTTTGTGTGACTGGCCTGCTGGCCCAAAACGCGCGCCAGCCACATGTGATAATCCGATTCGTTGTGGTTGAGATTGATTGCCTGCTGGCAGGCTGCGGCGGCCTGGCTCCACTCCTGCAGTATGAATTCCACCCGGCAAAGAAGGTTCTGCGCCACGTCTGCGCCATTGCCGGTCTTTGGCAGCGGCGAAAGCAGGGCGATGGCTTTGTCTGCCTCACCTGCCTGCAGCTCCGTATTGGCTTCAGCCAGCGTCGCGGCCGGAATCTGCGCGCACGCCAATGCCCCCATGGCCGTCGCAAGCCATGCGGCTGAAAGCATTCGGATGGGGGTCCGCAGTCGTTTCACCTTTCTTCCTTGATCGGTATGCCCTCCTGCAAGGGCTGCCCGTTGGTTGTGCCGGTGGCCACCGCGTCGCCGTCCTCGAGCCCGGAGAGAATGGAAACCTCGGTCGTGTTGGCCGTTCCGATCATGACCGGGACGCGCTTCAACTGGTTGTGAACGGCCTTGTAGACGAAGTATTTTCCGTTCTGTTCGTGCAGCGCCTCGCGCGGCATGGTGAGAGCATTGGGCTGGCTGGAAATGGTCACCGTGACCGTGACATTGGTATCCGGCAGCAAGCCATCGTCGGCATCGTCGATATCGACCAGGACCTCACCCACGTTGCGCGTGGTGTATGTGACCACTGCAACGGGAAGCCGCACGATGTGGCCGTGCCATTCGCCATCCGGTTTCGCGTCCCAGTGGATCAAAACCTTCTGGTCTACAGCCAGGCGCCCGATATCGGGCTCATCGAAATAGGCCCGCACGCGTTCATGATGCAGGTCGGCCACCTGGAGCAGCAATTTGCCCGCTTCAGCATATTCCGCCGGGTCGGCATCCATGGTGTAGATGGTTCCGGCGATGGGCGCGTGGATAGCGGTTTCGGACTCGATGTGCCGCGCCGCTGCCAATGCTGCCTCAGCATCGGCAAGGGCGGCCTGCGCGCGCGCTACCTCGTCAGACGAGTAACGATGTTGCGAGTTTTGTTCCGCCGAGTTCAGGCTTGCCTGCGCCGTCTCCAGCTGCTGGCGTGCCGTGGCCACCTCACCTTGCGAGGCCGCGCCCGTAGCGGCTAATTTGGTGAGCGCGTCGAGATTGTGTTGCGCCTGGTTCAGCGCCAGCCGGTCCTGTTCGACCTCCCCGGCAGCCGCCTGCCGCTCCGCCTGGGTTCCGTTGTGCATGGCTGCATCCAGAGCGGCCTGCGCTGTTTTCACACCGCTCTCGGCCGCGGCAACGCGCGCCCGCGCTTCCGCGTCGTCAAGCGTTACCAGCAGCTTGCCCGGCCGGACCACATCGCCATCTCGCGCATACACCGCTTTGACTGTGGTTGTGAGGGGGCTGTAAAACGGGTAGTTCACCACCGGCTCCACGCGCCCGTTGGTGCTCACCGTGTCTTGCAGCATTTCGTGCCCCATGCGCGCCAGGTGCACCGGCAACTCTTCCCGCAGCAGATAGCGAGCCGTGAAAAATACAATCACCACGACGACGGCCGAGCTCCTCCAAAACCAGAGCCGGATCGTTTGCTTGCGCTCTTCAATCATGCGGCTAACCAAGGTCAGTATATAGGACGAGAAAAGCCTGCTTAAAAAGTAGAGAAATCTGGATTTCGCGCGCCGCTCGGCCGAGACCCCGGCGGCTCGTACAATACGGCTATGGCCTCGCGACTGCGCTACACCGACCAACACGCCAAAGCCGGCCTCGACTTCGCCTTTCCCGCGATAGAGACCTGGCAGAATCAGTTTCCCGGCTACGAGATCCAGATCGACGATCCGGAGCTGACCTCGGTTTGCCCCAAAACCGGTCTGCCAGACTTCGGTGTGCTGACTATCCGCTACATGCCGCGGGATCGCTGTCTCGAATTAAAGTCGCTGAAAGAGTATCTCTTCAGCTATCGCAACCTGGGCATCTTCCAGGAAAACATCGTGAACCAGGTTTTAGAGGACGTGGTGAAGGCCTGCAGCCCGGTGTGGGCCGTGGTAAAAGGCGAATTCCGGCCACGCGGCGGTATCGGCACCACAGTTGAGGCGCGCTGGCCACGGCCGGCAGCTTCGTAAGCGCCCGAGCCTAATTCTCCCGAGCGGAATTCTCGAAAGATCGTGTCATCCTGAGCGACCGGAGTCCGCCGCGACGGACGAAGGGAGTCGAAGGATCCGCGGTTGTCCTTGCCCTTGCTACGTAACTGGGCCACAACTTCAGCCACCCACTGTGGGCTTCTCAAGGCTGGGTGTGATATCTGTTGGTGTCGTTAATTTTTACGCTTGACCTCGGATCTGAATTCTTTTGCCAAACCTGCTCAAACGCCCGCGTCTTCGCACCAGCCCAGTCGTGGGCACGTTTCTGCTGCTCCTCGCCCTCAACCTGCTGAACTACATCGACCGCTACATCCTCCCTGGGGCGCAGCCGCTCATCCAGCGGGAATTCCACGCCACTGACCAGCAGATGGGCGCGCTGACCACCGCGTTGTTCTTCTTCTACATGTTTGCAGCGCCGGCCAGTGGCTGGCTGGGCGACTGGTTCCGGCGCAAGCCGCTCATCATCACAGGCGCGATTTTGTGGAGCGTGGCCACGCTCGCCTCCGCTTATGCGCAGAGCTACTGGAGCCTCTACTTCAGGCGTGCGATGGTGGGCGTAGGCGAGGCCACGTTCGGCATCTTTGCTCCCGCCGTGCTGGCCGATTTTTATCCCGAGCGCGAACGCAACCGCATTCTTTCGATTTTTTATGTAGCCATTCCGGTGGGCGCTGCGCTGGGCTATCTGGCCGGCGGAGAAATGGGCAGCCAGTGGGGCTGGCGCAGGCCATTCATGATATGCGCGATTCCCGGTTTGTTGGTCGCCGTGCTTTATGGGTTCTGGGGCCGCGAGCCCGAGCGCGGCGCCTGCGATCGCGGCGGGCCAACCAGTGCGCGGACAATCTCCTGGCATTCCTTTCGAGAATTCGGGGGACAATTCATCAAGCTTCTCAGGAATCCCGCTTTTCTCACGTCGACCTTCGGCTTGGCTGAGATTACGTTCGCGTTGGGGGGAATCTCGGCCTGGGTGCCCACGTTTCTGCACCGCGCCAACGGGCTCTCAGTGGCTAACGCCAGCCTGGTGGTCAGCGCCATTACCGTGATCGACGGCATTGCCGGCACCGTTACCGGCGGCTGGATCGCACACCGCTGGCTGCGCACCGACCACCGCGCACTCTACCTGCTCTCGTTCTGGAGCGTTGTTCTCACCATTCCGTTCGGCGTCCTGGTTTTCTTTGGCCCTCACGTATTCACGATCCCGGCGCTATTCCTGGCTGAGTTCTGCATTTTTCTCAATACAGGCCCGCTGAACGCCGCGATTGTGAACTCAGTGAACGGCGCAGTCCGCGCTACGGCCATTTCGGTCAACCTCTTCTGCATTCATGCATTCGGCGACACCTTCTCGCCGCAGATTATCGGCGCCATCAGCGACCGCTCGACCCTGAGCATCGCCCTGGGCGCGACGCTGGTTTCGCTGGTGATGGCGAGTGGCATTCTTTGGTACGGCGCGCGCTTTGCGCCGCCGCTCGCAGAAGAACAGCAAGTCAGCGAGTCAGCAAGTTAGCGGGGTGCCCCCGGTCCCTCGCTTTTGGGGACCGGGGATAGCACGAACCCCAACCTTCCACTCTCCCCCCACCACGAAATATGGGTGCCCCATCCTGGCGGCGTCGTTGTTTTTGCCGCTAGGGTGGAATAGCACGAACCTCAATTGCGACCGGTTCATTCGATCAGAATCCTACTTGCCCGGCACCGTCTCCTGATCCCTCGTATTCATGAAGGCGCGCCGCCCGCTCTGCGAGCGCAGGTTGGGGTCGTTGACGGGAGGCCGGCTCTCGTCGGCGCTGAATCCGTGCGCGAGAAGGGGGTTCGGCTTGAACTTCGGCGGCCCTCCATAAAACTGCCGCGCGTGGCTGAGCACCATGCCGGCACGGCCGTGCATCGGCTGAACGAGGCCGCGAATCTCGACGTCCATGTCGCGGTACTTCTTCAGTTCGCCCACCGTCTCGCGATCCTCCCACAGGCTGACGACGGTAAATCGGCATTTGTCGTCGGGGGTTTGGGGCGAGCACACATCGAGGAAGCGCGTGCCATCGGGAAGTTGCACAACTTCATAGATATGCGCAGAAACGCAAACGTCTTTGTTGAGCATTTGCGAGGCCTGATCTGCGGTCACACACGGCTTCGGAGCGCCTGCAAACACCAACGCCGGGACGCAGACTTGAAACGTCGCAAGCCATGCCAGACGACTCAGCGTCATAAAATTCTCCATCAGGAATTTTGAGATAGCGTAGCGCAAAACACGCCTTATTGGAAGCGCAGCTCCATCGGCCTCACTCGTTGGCCGGTGTCTTTTCTCTGGCGGCTGTGGAGAATTCACCCGTGCAAGCCCACGCCCCACCAGCAAATCGATTTTCACTGGAGCGTGGGACTTTCATCCGCCGCGCCGGATTACGTGATCGGGGTGGGGTATTCGGTGCGGTTCCAGCCAGTGCGAGCGCGATGACCCTTTTAGGAGATTGCACGGAATGGATATATAATGAAAGTGTATATCCAGAAAGGAGGGATCGACAATGAAGCTTGCCAAGTGGGGTAACAGTGCAGCTCTTCGTCTACCTGCGGAGATTCTCGATAAAATGAAATGGAACTTGGGCGACGATTTCCGCATCGTTGCTGGCGAGGATGACGAGATCCGTATTGTGAGGGATCGCAGCCGGCAGCAGGCCCTGGAAGAATTTCGTAAGCACCGTGTGGAATACGATGGGAAGTTCGTCTTCGACCGGGACGAGATCTATGGGCGCTGAGGCATTCCTTGACACCAATATCCTGCTCTACGCGCTCGTTCCCGACAGAACCCTTCCACACGACCCACGCGCCGAGATTGCAGAAGAACTGCTTGCACGTGGCGGAGTAGTGAGCGTTCAGGTACTCAGTGAGTTTTGCGACGTGGCTTCTCGAAAACTTGGCAAGAGCTGGAGCGACCTTTCACGACTGCTCGAGAGCATCGAGACTCTTTGCGGCAGGGCGATCCCGCTCACCACTGAATTGCATAATGCTGCCGTCGCTATCTCTGCCAGAAATCGGTTCAGAATCTATGATTCGACGATCATTGCCGCTGCTATCGCGGCAAAATGCGCTGTCCTGTACTCCGAGGACATGCAGCACGGACAGGTTATCGGGGGCGTGCGAATCGAGAATCCATTCCTCGGACCGACAGTGCCCTGACTCTGGCGGGAATCGAAGCTCATGAACTCCCGAGTTTCAACATCGAGACCTGGGGCACCCGGGGGGGGATCGATTTTGGACCTGTACTCACGTGGATCCCAGTTCAAGAGGCGGTTGATTCGGCGAGTGCGCGGGATTGCTCAACGATGGATACAAGCCCCTTGACGAGTACATCGACCTTGTTCTCCCATTCTGCTATTGAATAAGAAGGATACTTCTGCTCCGGCGAAACATTTAATGCAAGGCGTTCTGCAACAAGCGATTTCAACTCTTCTTGGATCGGTTCAGGGAGCCCGATGAGGCTTACTTGGAGTGAGCCAGTGGAGTACACTGTGATCAGGGCGCGGGGGCTAATCGAGTACACTCTCACGTTGAATGTTCCTGTTTTTTGGCCAGATCCCCATTCCAATCCAAACCCCTCGGTATTGAGCTGGTCGTAAAGTGCCCGCAGTGGCGCAACCTGTTCGCCGAGCCTTCCTTGGGCATCGGCAAAAAATGAAAGCTCGTCCCATTGTCTTCGTCCAGCCTTTACCTGAGCGGTGATCGAACGCATTTCCTTTCGGGCTTCCTCGGTATAGCCGAATAATTTCGGCGTGACAATGAGCGTTCCGTTCAACCTGTACTGGCGCGCTTCCACCAAGAGAACCTCCGTCGGCTCCATTTGTTTGCTTAGGAAATCGATGACACTTCGAAGCTCCATTGGGGACTCATCGAGAAAAAACACAATGCGCAACTTACCGACTCGAAGGTTATTTACGAACGAATCGAAGAATACGTCCGGGGAGTCAAAGTCTGGCCCTTGCAAGTTCTGGAGCGCCTCATCGAGCGAACACCCGTCGTGTTTTGCCGCCTCCTCCGCGTAACCGCGCAACGAATCCTTGCGCCAATAATAGGGGCCGTTGGCGGCATACTCGATCATCTGACCGACGATCTCTCGTCGAGATCTCATATCGGCAAACCTCTTGCATTCAACGAGCGTCGGGATCGCATCCTGATCGGCAAAGAGGAAATCAAGGCTGAAGCGATCAGCGGCAGTGCCAGGGTCCGAGACGGGCATCTCGCGCTTGATCAGCAACCAGCGGCGCGGCTCTTTGGGATCGATTTGATCGCCAGGGAGCAAGTCGTGATTCTTCTCAAGAATGCGCTGCAATTCAGTATCTTCATTCATGCAGCGCACGCGTTTCATCGGCGTACTGCTGCCGTTCTCAGCGATGATGTATACGCCACTCGTGGCCGAGGCTACTATAGACTTTCCTTTCTGGATGACGCCGAAATCATACCACGCCCGCAGGACCGCAATCCTCACAGCCAATATTTCTTAGTCACCTCATCCTTTGGAACGTAAGTAAGCCCTTCATCGGATAGGCCCTCAAAATCATAAGAAAGATGGTGATCATAGGCACCAAGCAAGATAATCACCGGGATACCTTTAGGAAAGGCAGCACAGGTCATACCTGAGCCTATGAGATGGGCACAGGTAGGGCATAGACTTTCTATCTCCTGCGGGTCGCTGTCATCTAACCTTCTCATACAATCACCTTCTTTGAGTTACCTAGAGCATCAACATCTATTTCCTCAATCGTCGCAGGAATACAGTCTCTAAAGCGAAATAGGTACGAACATCCATCTACTTATTTTCCACCAACCACTTGGCGTATGCATCTCGGTAATCCTGGGTTGCTCCTACCAAGTCTTCCGGCTTTAATCCTAGGTATTTGTGGGTCTCGAAGCTCTCTTCAATGAACTCTGGATCGTTCTCATCGGGTGGTATTGGATCGTCGAACATTTCACTGATTGGGCGTTTCATTTCCTCCTCCGTAACTTTAACTCTGGGCGTGGAAAGTGCTTTTTATCTACTTTTTCCTCCTTCAACACTTCGTTCGGGTAATTGCTGACGCTTTGCGCGCTGGCCTACCTCGCCCCCAAAGGCTCCTGGCTCTTGCCGTAATGGCTCTCTACGTAGTGGTCAAGAATCTCCTTGAACTCGGCCACAATCCTATCGCCGCGTAGCGTAGTCGAGAGCTTTCCGTCGATGTAAACCGGTGCGACGGGGTCCTCGAAGGTACCCGGCAGGCTGATCCCCAGGTTGGCGTGCTTCGATTCGCCGGGGCCGTTGACCACGCAACCCATGACGGCGAGCTTAAGTTCCTCCACGCCGGGATACTTCTTGCGCCACTCGGGCATGGACGCGCGCAGGTGATTCTGAATCTGCTCGGCGAGTTGCTGAAAATACGTGCTCGTCGTCCGCCCGCAGCCGGGGCAGCTCGTCACCTGCGGCATGAAGCTCCGAATGGAAAGCGACTGCAAAATCTGCTGCGCCGCCTGCACTTCTTCCGTGCGGTCGCCGCCGGGCTTGGGCGTAAGGCTTACGCGAATCGTGTCGCCGATACCGGCCAATAGCAGCGGCGCAAGTCCGGCGGTCGAGGCAATCAAGCCCTTCGAGCCCATGCCGGCTTCGGTCAGGCCAAGGTGGAGCGGATAGTCGCAGCGCGCGGCAAGGTTGGTGTAGACATCGAGCAGATCGCGGACGCCACTCACCTTGGCCGAGAGGATGATCATGTCGTGACCGAGGCCGTAGTGCTCGGCAGCAGCGGCAGAGTTGAGCGCGCTGGCAATCATGGCCTCGATCATCACGTCGCGGGCGGGCAGCGGTTCGGCGCGCTTGCTGTTTTCGTCCATCATGCGCGTCAGCAGCGACTGGTCGAGCGAGCCCCAGTTGACGCCAATGCGCACGGGCTTCTGATTCTCGACGGCGCACTCAATCATAGTGCGGAAGTTGTCGTCATCCTTGCGCCCAATCGAAACGTTCCCGGGATTGATGCGGTACTTGGCCAGCGCGCGCGCCGTCGCCGGATATTTCTTGAGCAGAATATGGCCGTTGTAGTGGAAGTCGCCGACGATGGGCACGCGGAGGCCGCGCTTTTCCAGGCCTTCGACGATGGACGGCACAGCGGCAGCGGCGCCTTCGTTGTTGACCGTCACGCGCACAATCTCAGAGCCGGCCAGCGCCAGGGCCGCGACCTGCTCGATAGTGGACTGTGCATCGGCCGTGTCGGTGTTGGTCATCGACTGCACGACGACTGGAACTTCCCAGCCCACGCGAACATGGCCAATTTTGACTGTCGGTGTCTTTCTGCGTTGAATCTCCGCCATGGAATTAGTTTACCTGCCGCGCGCGGCGCAGGATCCAACCCTTGATGCCCGGAAACGCGCACTTCATTTGCGTTGGAGCGAATCCTTATTTGGTCTTGCGAAAACCCGAGGCTTCACCCTGAGCGAAACCGAACCGGCCTTTCCTCTTTAGAATGAGGCCCGCACCGGCGGTAAGAAAATGACTCGGCCGATGGCCGCAGAAATATCTACATGCAAGCTCAAAAATACCCGTTTTGAACCGAGGGAGTCCGGGGCTATAATCCCTCCCCAGGAAAGGAGGGTGGACGATGCCCCAACAAAATGCATCACCTGATCAGAATAAGCAAGTCGTCCAAACGTTCGTGGAAGAGTGCTGGAATCGCGGCAATCTGAACAAGGTCTCTGAGTTGCTCACAGACCAGGTTCGATTCCATGATCCGGTCTTTCCGAACCTGAACCCCGGAACCCAAAACGTCAGGAACCTCATCGAAGGGTGCCGCAAGGCATTTCCCGATCTGCACTTCACTATTGACGACACCATTGCTGAACGCAATGAGGTCGTGCACCACTGGACTGCGCAAGGGACTCACAAGGGGTCGTTTCTCGGCATGCAGCCCACCAACCGTAAGGTAACGGTCAATGGCACTTCGATCTATCGTCTCGAGGGCTCGAAAATCGCTGAAGGGTATGCAAACTGGAACCTGGCGACGATGTTGGCGCAACTCGGAGTCGTCGAACTGCCGAAAGAGGCAATGAGCGGCGCCTATCAGGGATCGAGACACGAAGCGAAAACCCACAGCTAGTCCCTGCAACCCAATTCCCCATCCACTGAAAGAGAAAGACATTCGATACGGTTTGACGCTTTTATGAAGAGTGTCGAATCCGAACCAAGCCGAGCCCACCTTTGCGCATTCCTGTGTCGCGGAGGTGGGCTCAAGTGCGAACTTCCGCATTCCAAGCCATTAGCCCGCGCTTCTCACAGGATGCGCAAAAGTGTAGCGCCGGCCTCCCGGCCGGCTGTGGTGTGGGTCTCCACCCCGGGGTCCCCGGCAAGCCTGCTTTTGGCTTGCTGGGGTGGTGGACCCACACCTTTCCCCTGTCGCCCTAAGTTGGGCGGGTGCCGGCCGTGCACCCGGCGCCCGCCGGAATTTCAGGGTTTCTCTTTCTGCTTCCCTGGATTCAGGATTTGCAAATCGTCCGTCACAGAGAAGACGTTAGGAACCTGGTTGGCACGCATGCGGATCATGGTGTCATCCATTTGATTGTCGACTACGCCCTTCAGCGTTACATGGCCGTTGTCGACGATGATATGGATCGACGGCAAGGCCTGGTAGCCGTATCGCGTCCCGATTTCTGGATCGCCGTAAATAGCTTTTACGAGGGCCTGCCGAATCTGGTCATCCATCGGAGATAGCGGCAGTTCCTTGATATTGTTGATCACTTGCGTGACGCCCTTGATTCGTTTCACCGTGTTTTCCGCGTCGGACTTGATGTCCAGGGGTGGCGTAGAAGGGCACGCGCCCTCCAGCGTGACGACCGTGCCATTCAAACTGAAAGACAGGTCGTCGAAGATCGAATAGTACGGCAACATCAAAAGGCTATGCCGGACCTCTTTTGCCAGCTGTTCCTCATCTGGCGATCCGGCAGTGAAGACTTGGTTCGGTTGATTTTGCTGGGCGTTTGGCTGATTTTGCTGGGCCCCAGCCATACCCGCGCCCAGGAGCGCAATGCACATGAGCCCAAACGATTTAAGCATCGTGGATCCCTCCCAATGCATTGGATGTAGAAAATGCAGAGTTTGTTATCCCATCGAAATGCGAATCCGCGCGAAGCCGGCGCGCGGCTATATCTCCACCTTGACCGGCCACGTCTTCCAGATTTCGGCGCAGTAGTCGCGGATGGCCCTGTCGGAGGAGAACTTGCCGATGCGCGCCACGTTGAGTATGGACATGCGGGTCCAGTGTTCTGCGTCCTGATACGCGAGATCCACGCGGTCCTGGCAGTCGACATAGGACTGGTAATCGGCGAGCAGCATGTACTCGTCGCGCGTGAGCAGGGACTGAATTAGCGGCTCGAACAGGGATCGATCGCCATGGGAGAATTCGCCGCTCGAAAGTGAATCGAGAATCTCGCGCAGGTTGGTGTTCGATCCGTAGTATGCGCGCGAATTGTACCCTTCAGCCTTTTTCTGTTCCACTTCCTGCGCGGTGAGTCCGAAAAGGAAGAAGTTCTCGTCGCCCACCTCCTCTCGGATTTCGATGTTGGCGCCGTCGAGAGTACCAATGGTGAGCGCGCCGTTCATGGCGAACTTCATGTTGCCGGTGCCGGAGGCTTCTTTGCCGGCCAGCGAGATTTGCTCCGAGAGATCGGCGGCGGGATAAACCCTTTGACCCAGCTTGACGTTGTAGTTGGGCAGGAACACAACCTTGAGACGGTCGCGGACCAGCGGGTCGCCGTGAATGACCGCGGCGACCGAGTGGATGAGCTTGATGATGAGCTTGGCCATGCGATAGCCCGGCGCGGCTTTGCCTCCGAAAATAAAGGTGCGCGGCTGCATGGCGATATCCGGGTTGTGCTGGATGCGCTTGTATAGCGTGAGGATGTGAAGCACCTTCAGGTGCTGGCGCTTGTACTCGTGAAGCCGTTTAACGAGTACATCGAACATGGACTCGGGATCGACGGCGATGCCGAGAGTTTCGTGGACGTAGGCCGCAAGGCGCTGCTTGTTGTGGCGCTTGATGGCGCGCCACTCGTGGCCAAGCTCGGAATCGTCGATCATGTGTTCGAGCTTGCGCAGCTTTTCCAGGTCGTGAATCCAACCCGGGCCAAGACGGCCTGTGAGCAACTGGGCGAGGCGAGGATTCGCCAGCACCATCCAGCGCCGCGGTGTCACGCCGTTGGTTTTGTTCGAGAACTTCTCCGGCGTTAGCTCATAGAAATCGCGCAGAACGTGGGTCTTCAGCAGCTCGGTGTGCAACTTTGCCACGCCGTTGATGGCGTGGCTGCCCAGAGCGGCAAGGTGGGCCATGCGCACGTAGCGTTCGCCGTTCTCCTCGATGATCGACAGGCGGCGGACGCGGTCCTCATCGCCGGGAAACTTCGCGCGTACATCGTCAAGGTGGCGGCGGTTGATCTCTTCGATAATCTCAAGATGGCGCGGAAGCAGCGCGCCGAACAGCGGTAAGGGCCACTTTTCCAGCGCCTCGGGCATCAGGGTGTGATTGGTGTAGGAGAGCGAGTGTGTGGTAACTTTCCATGCCGCGTCCCATTCCATTGAATTCTCATCCACCAGCAGGCGCATCATTTCCGCCACAGCAATGGCGGGGTGCGTGTCGTTCAACTGAATAGTGAAGGCGCGATGCAAGTCGGCTAAGGGTCGTTGCGCTGTCTTCTGGATCTTGACGATGTGCTGCAGGGAGCAGGAGACGAAGAAAAACTGCTGCTCCAGCCGCAACTGCTTGCCCTGGATCTCTTCGTCGTTGGGGTAAAGAATTTTTGAGATGGTCTCAGAGTCGACCTTGTCGCGGACCGCGCCGATAAAGTCGCCGGTGTTGAAGCTTTCGAAGTTAAATGACTCCACGGCCTGCGCCGACCAGAGGCGCATGGTATTGGCGGTGTTGGTGCGGTAGCCGAGGATAGGAGTGTCGTTGGGGATGCCGCTCACTACCTTTTGCGGTACCCAGCGCACGCGGAAGTGGCCGCTGCCGTCGTCGTAGCGCTCGGTGTGTCCGCCAAATTGCACCTCGAAAGCATCCTCGGGCCGCTCCAGCGCCCAGGGATTGCCCAGCCGAAGCCACTTATCCGTCGTCTCCACCTGCCAGCCGTCGCGGATTTCCTGATCGAAAATCCCGTACTCGTAGCGGATGCCGTAGCCGATGGCGGGAATGTCGAGCGTAGCCAGCGAATCCATAAAACAGGAGGCCAGGCGTCCCAAACCCCCGTTGCCCAGTCCCGGCTCCGCCTCCTGCTCAATCAGGGTTTCCAGGTCCAGCCCCAGCTTGCGCATGGCTTCCTCGGCCTGCTCGTAAATGCCCAGGTTGATGAGATTGTTGGCCAGATGGGGGCCGGTGAGGAATTCGGCGGAAAGGTAGCAGACAACACGCACATCCTGCGCGCGATAGTTAAGCACGGTCTGGATCCAGCGTTCCACAAGGCGATCGCGGACGGTGTGCGCAAGAGCCATGTAGAGGTCGTTCATCGTGGCCCTGTCGCGCGACCGGCCTTGCACAAAAAAGAGGTTGTCGAGGAAAGAATGCGCCAGCGCGTCGGACCCGGCGGCTGTTCTCTGGTTTTTTAGCGATCCTTCAGAACTCAGATCGGGCAGGGCAGGAGCGGTCATCGGTTCACCTCGTGGGGGTCACGCGGCCTGCTGTGCCGCCGGAAATCTGGGGAACCGGCGCAGGCCGATAGGCCAATGAATCAACACTAGGCCCAGGAATCTGCCCACAGGGTGAAAAAAAGGTCAAAATCGCGTCATTGAATAGGCGCAGCGCCAGATCGGGTCGTGCCTTGCCGATTTGGGCGAAAGCGGACGGCAAAACATGCGCGCCGGAGCGAAATGGAAAACATAAAAACGCGCGATCCTAAGCTTCGAGAGCTGCGCGGTCCCAGTGGGCGCAGTTGGCCGCAGCCTCATACGTCGTCTGGAGGAATTCGAGCAGCGCCGCGTCGGGGTCGGTGGACTGGCGCATAGCTTCGTAGGGCAGGATGAACTCACCGAAGTTGGGGTCGAAGCGGGCCTGCGCAGGCGCGACGGCGTACTCGGCGTATCCGGGCGGCTCGGGATAGGCGTAGCTGTAAAAGAATGGCTCGATGACGGGTCCGCCGGGCGGTCCGGGTGCGCCAGGCCAGAATCCACAACTCGAAACTTCGTGGGAGTAGGCATCGCGCGTGACGCGGTCGGCAAGGCCCGGCATGCTGGGATGCTCAGGCGCCGTGCGGCCGGAAAAGCGCGTGCAGGCCAGGTCGAGCGCGCCCCAGAAAAGGTGCACAGGGCTGACCTTGCCCCGGAAGCGGGCGCGAAAAATGGTGAAGACGCGCGTGGTTTGGAGCAGCACCCGCCAGAAGCGCTCGGCGTATGCGGGATCGTACGACTGATGCGTCTGGTCTTCAAGAAAGGAAATTGGATTGGCGACTTCGCACGGTACGGGCCAGATGCGCACGGGCGTATGAAGGTCCTCGAGCGCAGCCACGACCCGGCTGTAGAAAGCGGCGACGGTCATAGGTTCGAGAGGGATCGTGCGCTGGGCGCCGCCTTCAGTCTCGAAGAGCAGAACGTGACGGATGAAATCGAAATCGATTTCGAGCGTGCGGTTGCCATAAGGCATAGGCGAGGTGGTGACGCCGCAAACCGTGGGATAGAGGGTCACGTTCCAGCAATGATTGATGGGCGGCGTGAGCGCAAGCCGGATCTTGCCGACGATCTGCATCCAGAGCTGCAGAGTGGCGCAGGTATCGGACCACGCTGCCTGAGGAAGTGCGGGCCAGGCGTCGTGGGAAGTGGTTCGCTGGAGAGATGTGGGTGAGTGCATCGCGACCTCGCTCTCATGACCTCGATCGATGCGGTCTTGTATCAGGGCGCGACTTCAGTCGCGCCGCAAACTGCTCAAAAATAAAGATAGGGCTTTAGCCCCTGCAGCCACAACCGCTGCTTCCGCCCGCTCAACGCCGGTCGCCTGAGCAAACCTGATATTCATCTTGCAACTTCCCGTTTGCCGGATTCGGGCACATCGTCGAGAATCGAATTTCTCCCATTCAATCGCAACCTCAATTTGGCGGCATCGCCACCACCGGGCTATACTGCGCCGGAGGAAGAGGCGACGGAGGCACGCAATACCCATGACCCAGGAAATCGCTTTTGAAATGTCTGGGGCCAGCGTGCGCTACGGAGCTGGCGTTACGCGCGAAGTCGGAATGGATCTCGCCGACCTTGGAATCCGTCAGGCGCTCGTGATCACTGATCCGCTCCTCAGGCGCATGCATCCCGTCCAGACGGTGCTCGAATCGCTTGAAGCGAATCACCTCGCATACACACTCTATGACCGCGTGCGGGTCGAGCCTGACGACGAATCATTTCTCGATGCGATCGCATTTGCCCGGCAGTGCGACTACGGCGCGATTGTTGCAGTCGGCGGCGGGTCCACAATTGACACGGCCAAGGCGGTGAATCTTTACACCACCTATCCGCCGGAAGATTTTCTGGATTACGTAAATCCGCCCATCGGCAAAGGCCTGCCGGTGCCGGGCCCTCTCAAGCCCTTGATTGCAATTCCCACCACTGCGGGTACCGGCAGCGAAACCACCGGCGTATCGATTTTCGACTTGACCAGGATGCGCGCCAAGACAGGCATCGCCAGCCGCCGAATCAAGCCCACCCTCGGATTGCTCGACCCCGACAACACGCGGACCATGCCTGCGCAAGTGGCCGCCGCCACAGGTCTTGACGTTCTCAGCCATGCAATCGAGTCCTACACGGCATTGCCTTACACCGATCGCTCCTTGCCGGACCGCCCTCTTGCGCGGCCCGCGTATCAAGGATCGAATCCCATCAGTGATGTCTGGTCGCTGCAGGCCTTACGCATGGTCGCGCGATACCTCGTGCGCGCGGTAGAAGATCCTTCCGATGACGAGGCCCGCGCCAACATGATCCTGGCTTCCACTTACGCCGGAATCGGATTTGGAAACTCCGGTGTGCATTTGCCGCACGGAATGTCGTACCCCGTGTCGGGAATGGTGAAAAGCTATTTTGCGTCTGGATATCCCAGCGATCACGCCATGGTGCCGCACGGATTTTCCGTCGTGCTGAACGCCCCGGCGGTGTTTCGTTTTACGGCCTCCGCGAATCCCCATCGGCACCTGGAGGCGGCAGAAGCGCTTGGTGCCGACGTATCGGGCGTGCTTCCTGCCGACGCGGGAAAGGTGCTCGCAGACCGCATTACCTGGTTTATCGAGCGGTTGAAACTGCCCAACGGACTGCGCGCGCTGGGCTATACGTCATCCGAGATCTCCGCATTGGTCGAAGGTACGCTACCGCAACACCGTGTTACCAAGCTCTCACCTCGCCCGGCCGGACCTGAGGAACTGGCTCGCCTGTTCGAAGACGCTCTTGTGGCATTTTGATAATTCGCGTTTGGATGTGAACGCACATTCGCGATTCATCTCTCCCAAATGCCATTTAAGGGCTATTTGGGCTGGCCGTTCTCAAATGGCTCCCGAGCGGTCGCCGATCCGGACCCTTGACGATTCTCCGCCTGAGAGCAATCAGAGGCTGCTAGAACGGGGGTAAGGGAAGGGTTGGCGGTCATCCGCCGCGGACCGGAATACGCCTCGCGATAGGCAAACCCGCCGCTCTTTCGCTATGCTCATGACATAGACCAATCGCAAGAAGAATCGGCCAAATCACGAAGACAGCGGAGATGCGATGAAGACAGCCCAGCGGCTGGAGTGCATGAAGGAATCGTTTATCCGGGGCATGACCCGGGTGGCGATGAAGTATAACGCGATCAATCTTTCACAGGGCTATCCGGACTACGACACGCCGCCCGAGGTGGTCGAGGCTGCCAAGAAGGCCCTGGGCAGCGGCCAGAACCAATATGGCATCACCTGGGGTATTGCCCCGCTGCGGCAGGCGATTGCCGCCATGATGGAGCGCCTCTACGGTCTCAAGTTCGATCCCGACCAGGAGATCACGGTAACCTGCGGGGTCACCGAGGCGCTGGCGGTGATCTTCGTTTCGCTGCTCGACCCCGGCGACGAAGTAATTGTGATCGAGCCCTTTCACGAGGGCTATCTGCCGCAGGTGAAGTTTCCCGGAGGGGTGCCGGTGTTTGTAACGCTTGAGGCGCCGGCCTATCTGCTCGACGCCGAACGCGTGAGGGCGGCGATCACTCCCCGAACCAAGGCCATCATGCTGAACACTCCGCACAATCCCACGGGCAGAGTGTTTACGCGCGAGGAACTGGAGGGTTTGGCGGGGCTATGCCGGGAGTTCGATCTCGTGGCCATTACCGACGAGATCTACGACCGCATCATCTACGACGGGCGGCAGCACATCCCCATCGCGACGCTGCCGGGCATGGCGGAGCGGACGGTCACGGTCGGGGGATTCGGCAAGACCTACGCCGTGACCGGCTGGCGCATGGGCTACGTGTGCGCACAGGAGCCGTGGATCGGGGCCATCCGCACCGTGCACGACTTTACCACCATCTGCGCGCCGGTGCCGTTGCAGGCCGCCTGCGTGGCCGCCCTGGAGCTGCCGGAGTCCTATTACGAGAAGCTCACGCGGGATTACACTGCGCGCCGTGCGCTGATTATGCCGGCCCTGGAGGCGTTGCACTTTAAGACGCACACGCCGGAGGGCTCCTACTACGCCATGGCCGATTTCAGCGCGTGGGACTTCGACGGGGACGACGTTGCCTTTGCCCACTGGCTGCCCGAGCACGTTGGGGTGGCTGTGGTTCCAGGCTCGTGCTTTTATGGCACGCCCGGCCTGGGGACGAAAACGGTGCGATTCGCATTCGCCAAGAAGCTGGAGACGCTCGACGCCGCCGTAGCCCGCATGCGCGCCTACCGGGGGTAAGGGTAGTGAGTCAGTTGGAAGAGTAGCCAAGGATGGAATGCGCCGTCCGCCTGGCGGACGGCGGATGGAATCCTGGCAAAAGTTCCAAGACTGGGACGTCGACGTGCTTTCCCGCCCTGGAAAGCTAGGACGGAGCGCCCCGATCCGTGGTAGGGTGGGCCACCCGCCCCTGGGCTTTGTATCAGGGCGTGACTTCCAGTCACGCCGCAACCCACCACAATAAGAAGCGGGGCTTCAGCCCCTGCAGCTCACTCTTCCCCGCGCTTCCTTCGCCAGCCCAAAGCCTTGTATCAGGGCCATAAAAAGAAACGGGGCTTTAGCCCCCGAGCGATGGTTTCACGGTAGACGATGTTCCACAACCTGGTTTTGAAAGGGCACGGCCTTAGCCGTGCCGCTACGGAACAGGAAAATCGCGGGCCTCAGCGTCCGCGTGAGAACCCGCGATACGGGCGCTCGGCGCCGTAAAAAGCATCCCGGAGGGATGCTGGGAAAAGACGCCCAAAAATCCCTCAGCCCCGGAGGGGCGACGGAACCGCGCCATTTGAATGCCGCAAACCGAATCCTCACGCAGACACTTTATCCCCCGAGCGATGTTCCACACCAACCAAACCGGTCATGAAACAGCCCGTCGTACTTCTCCTCCGCGCTCTCTCCCCCGGTAGACGCGTTTCCAGGCTTTTGAGCGGCGCGCGACGGCGGAGTTCTTTGACCGCAGGATTGGCTCTATCGAACGCATCGAAAGGCTACGCTGCTTGCGTCATTCGCCATGAAGTTCATCCTCCGGTAAAGGCAGAGTAGCCCGGCGACGGCGGCAAAGGATGCGCGCCGGGGCCGGGTTCCTGCCAGATTTTTGATGGATGATTCGATTGTGCGGCAAAAGAGGGAAATCATCTGCAAGAAGGCAGGGAACGAGGGAGCAAGGGAACGAGAGACCGGAGATTAGGGGTCAGAGATCGGCATTTCGTGCGGGGCGCGGGGTTGCTGATACGGAGATGGCCGGATCGCGGAAGGGTGTGGCGTTTTCGGGTACTGATCCAGCGCAAATGGCTCAACTAAAGCTCAATGATTGCTTTGGGCTGTATTCGTCAATTGAGAATTACTTCCGGATTGGCGCTCATCCAACCAGAATCTCTAACGAAACGCCGTTAGTCTCTCACTGAGCGCTGTGATCTCCTACCGCCGGTTGACCACCAATCCCCGGTTTACCCATCTCCCAAGCGCAATGAGCCTGGAACCGTACCGATCTCCATCTCTATGCGCCTGCGACATCGCCCAAACTCAAGTCAGACTCTCGTCAAATAATGAAATCAACGGGCTGCCATTTAGCCAATCGTCGGACACGCTCAATGTCAAGCCGGTTCGAGGTTCGAAGGCCCTACGGTCTCCTCCCCAGCGATTTCCCGCTGGGCCACACACACTCGATTCCGTCCGCCGTTTTTTGCCGCATAGAGCGCCCGGTCGGCGGCAGCTAACAAAGCTTCGCGGGTGCAACACGATTCCGGTGTAGCCGTTGCCACACCTACGCTCACCGTGAGGTACGGAGCGACCGGCGATGTGGGATGCGGGATTTTGAGATCGGCGATTGCCTGCCGCACTGTCTCCGCAATGCGCTCCGCATCGGCGGACTTGGTTAAAGGAAGAATCATCGCGAACTCCTCGCCGCCGCAACGTGCGGCCAGGTCCAATTTGCGCCTGCACAGCCGGGTCAGCTCGGCGCCGAGTGCTACCAGGCACTCATCGCCTTTCAGGTGGCCTTGTGTATCGTTCATAGCCTTGAAGTGATCGATATCGATGCTCAGAAGTGATCCTACTGAATTCATTCTCTGTACACGGGCGCATTCCCAACCGAGGGATTCGTCATACACTCGCCTGTTCGCCAGTCCGGTCAGCGGATCAGTAGACGAAAGGACTGATAGTTTCTCATTGGCCTGCTGCAGATCCGCGGTCTTCTTCGCAACCTCCTGCCTTAGCTCACTTTCTCTTTCTTGCCCCCCTAGAATGCGAAAAATGAGCACTCCCACCGCCGCAGATAGAGCCACCAACACACACAGGCTGATGAACCACCACGTGAAATACCATGGAGTAACAATCCTGAATGGGAACTCCGCGCTACGAAGGCTCCACTCGCCATCGCCTTCTCGGGCACCGATCTCCAGCCGGTAGGCTCCCGGAGCCAGGTTGGCAAATTGCAGTTCGCGCTGAGCGGTCTCTGTCCAGTTTGAATTTGCGCCCCCTAACCGGTAGCGGAAGACCACGCTGTTTTGCCGGGAGGCATTGAGGGCGGAGAATCGTGCGATGAGAGAGCTAACATGGGAGTCGAAGGATGGGTTGCTCAGGCCGGAGAAATCGTTCTTACCGACCGAAAGCCGGGTAATGACCACTTCGAGTGGAGTAGTGGCGGAACTGTTAGGGCGGGGCGTAAACCGCGAAAGTCCGCCACTGGTTCCAATCCAGATGGTGCCATCCGGCCCCTGGGCGAATCCGTTTGTGTCGCAGTCGTCCCAGACCAAGCCGTCATTCATGTCGTAGTGTGTCCAGCGGGCGCCGTCCCAAACGTCCACGCCGTGCTGGGTGCCTGCCCACAAACGCCCCTTCGCGTCGTATTCGAGAAAATAGATCATGCCATCGGTGCCAGGTCTTTGCACGCTCTTTTCAATCGCCACGCCGCCAGCCTGGGGATGAACGCGGTCCATGCCACCTCCGAAATCGTAGCCAACCCAGATGACGTTGTTTGGCCCGGCGCCAAGAGACAGAACTGAGGTGTTGCTCAGGCCGTCGTTGCGGGTGAAGGCCCTCCAGTGGCCGCCTGCAAACGCGAAGAGCCCGTTGTCCCCACCGGCCCACACCGTGCCGTCCGTCCCTTGGACAACCGACCACATGCGCGTCGCCGGCAATGCGGCGATGCGGGAGAATCTGCCGGTAAGGGGTTGAGGCCATGAATAGGCCTGCATCAGTAGCGGCCCAAAGTCGGTTTTCCCGATCGAAGCGCAGGTTGTAGATGTCCTTGCCGGAAAGGCCCTCTGCCTCGCCAAACCAGGTTGCATCCAGGGTTCCAGGCACTATTCGGGCCACGCCTCGCCCCTCGGAGCCGACCCAGATATCTCCGTTGGGTGCGCTGCATCAGGCTATGCACGACGATGCCATCGAATCCCGGTACGACGGTGAACGCCTCCCCGGATTCCCGCCGCTCTCCCCGCAGCAACCCCGAGCCTGAACCCAACCAAAGCGACCCATCTTTCGAGGGGAGAATTCCGTAGACGAACTCAGCCGGAAGCCCGCTGTCGATTGAGTAGTTCTCCCACTCCCGATAGCCGCGCCAGAGGACTAGGCCACGGCCACCCAAGCCGATCCAGAGAGCATGCTGGCGGTCCTCATAGACTGTCGCGACTGAACCGCGAAGACCGAAGGAACGGTCGATCTTTTTCCATCCCTTTTCGTTTCCGATCAGCAGGCCCGCCAGTGACGGAAGAAGAACCTGTCCATCGCTGTCAAGAATAGGCGCCCCCCGCATGCTTGCAGCCGGAACCGGCAAACGTGGCCTCTCAAACTTTGTCTTGCCAGCGGGCCAGACGAGGACACCGTCGGAGCGAACCTTTACCCAGAGATTTCCGGCGCGGTCTTTCTGGATAGCCATGATCGGATTGGCCGGAAGTCCGCGGTCTCGCGAAAAGACTCTAGTCCCCTGAGCATCCATTCGGCAGAGTTCTAACCCGCAACCGTACCAGAGAACATCGCCGTCGATGTACACTCCATTAGCTTGTGGCCCAGATGTTCCAGGTGGCTGGGGAAAGCTGCGCATGGCAAAATCATGCTTGCCGGGCGAGGAATCGAGCTCCACAAGCCCGGCGTCGGTACCAAGAAATGTGTGACCTTTGCCGTCCGATTGGATCCCCTGCGACGTGGATACGGTTTTGAAAGGGGTTGCGAGCTTTTCAAATCGGTTGCCGAAGAGGCGGTAGAGGCCAAATGTTCCACCGGCCAGCAATGACCCGTCGGGGGCCCCGCCCAAAGCCGCTGCAAAACTCGGCGGAATTCCTTGAGCGGCCCCAAATGGCTCAAAGCGGTCCCCGTCATAGCGGAATAGCCCATTCTCTGTGCTTACCCAAAGGAATCCGACCCCGTCCTGGTAGATTCTGCGGATAACCAGGTTATTCAGGCCCTCCGCGGCCCCGAAACTGCGGAAGCTGTACTCCTGAGCGCACAGCACCCCGCCCGCTAGCGTCAGCAGGGCAAGAGCGAACGGAATCGCTTTATGGAGCGCCACGTACGGTAATCGGCACATCCGGCTTGACCCTTTAGCTAACAACCATTTCGCCTGGAAAGCGGCTTCACATGGATCGCAGGCAAATTGTAAGTTGACTTAATTGACGATGATACGCCATTTCATAATCTGAGGGGCTCATTGGGCTACGAGCGGTCTTTGATTCAGGTAATTTCCGAGTGGCTGCAAACCGGGACTCGGGTCAGATGATGATGAATCGCCAAAGTACTCACCGACCGAATTACTCCCGAAGTCGGCATGTCGCCAGTAAAGCATCACCTGATATAGCGCCGTTTGTCGATTTTGTTCCGCAATCCTGAAAAATTGGTTCCAGGGTTTCCTCATCTCAGAAAATTGCTTTCACCACGCCGCCGTCTACCCGCAGCGCGGCGCCGTTGGTGGCTGAAGAAAGCCCGCTAGCCAAATAGGTCACCATTGCCGCAACCTCATCCACGGTGGCAAAACGCCTCAATAAGGACGATGGCCGCACATGCTCGAAGAACTCTTTCTCGATCTCTTGCTTCGACTTGTTCTGTTGTTTTGCCATCGCCTCGACAAAGCCACCCACACCTTCCGACTCGGTTGGTCCCGCAAGAACGCTGTTGACGGTCACCCCGGTGCCCGCCACAGACTCTGCAATGCCCCGCGCCACGGCAACCTGCGCCGTCTTGGTCATCCCGTAGTGCACCATTTCACGCGGGATCTGCACCGCCGACTCGCTCGAAATGAAAAGAATGCGCCCCCAGTTCTTCTCCAGCATTCCCGCAAGGTAGTGTCGCGCCAGCCGCACTCCGCTCATGACATTGATCTCGAAGAAGCGGTACCAGTCCGCATCGGGAATTTCGGCAAACGGCTTCGGTTCGAAAATGCCCACATTGTTTACCAGCACATCCACTAGAGGCAGTTTCGCAATCACAGCTTCGGCTCCGGCTGAACTGGAAAAGTCCGCTGCAATGCCATCGGCTTTGATCGTTGCAGCTTGCGACCGGATCGACGCCACCGCCGCATCCACTCGCTGCTGCGTCCGTCCGTTCACATACACATGCGCGCCTTCAGTCGCAAGCGCACGGGCAATCGCGAATCCGATCCCTGCCGTCGATCCGGTTACCAGCGCAACCTTATCGGTGAGCTTCAAGTCCACGGTGTCCTCCAAAACAAAGCCAACGTGCATTGGATTCGCCCGCCGTCTCGAACGACTCGAACCAACTCAGGCGGTACAGATTGGGAATGTATCTCGGCTTTTCGGGGCGGCTTGAGCGCCCGTTCCGGTGTGGAGCGATTCTGAGTTGCAATCGCCGTGGAAAGGCGCCCGCAGAACCATCCGCACGAGACGCGGGCCGCCCGCCGCGGCTGAGCCGGTGGCTGCCCGCACCGCGCGCACATCCACTTTCAGCGGGAGGGGAAACTGGTGGACGACGCGAGTCCCCTGTTTTTCTGACCCCTGACACCTGAAACCTGACCTCTGTTTTCATGCGAAAACATGCACAAATGGGCCAAAAAGCGACAAAAGCGGCCATTTAGGGCCGCAAAGCACCTGTTTGGACGCACTTTCGAGAAATTGTTCGGTGCTACATGCTCTTATTCGCAACTTTTCTCGGTTCTAACTACTAATTGTTCGCAACTATTCTCGGTATTTGTCTCGAAGAATCGCACCCTCCCAAGCCAACATTTGCGGGGGCAGACGCAACCAGCTAGGCGAACATTTGGCCGGGTCCGCGCACCGCCAAAGCCAACATTTGGCTTGATTTGTCATCGAGATACGGTAATCTGAGGCGATGAAGGACAAGTCAATCCATACGCGCGGTTCCGGGCCGGCGCTGCTGCTGCGCGGGTTGCGCAAGGCCTTCGGCGATGTGCGCGCGGTGGACGGGATCGACCTCCAAGTTGCTGCAGGCGAGTGCTTTGGCCTGCTCGGGCCGAACGGGGCGGGGAAGACCACGACCATTGAGATTTGCGAGGGCCTGACCGCGAAGGATGATGGGACGGTGGAGCTGCTGGGCCTGAACTGGCAGCGCCACGCCGAAGAACTGCGGCAGCGGATAGGGATCCAACTGCAGGAGACACAGTTTCCGGAAAAGCTGACGGTAGAGGAGACGCTGCGCCTGTTCAGGAGCTTTTACCGGCGCGGGATTTCGGTCGATGAGTCGATTCGCACGGCGCTGCTTGAGGAAAAGCGGCGGGCGCGCGTGGGCGGGCTGAGCGGCGGGCAGAAGCAACGGCTGGCGATGGCGACGGCGCTGGTGGGCGACCCGGAGTTGCTTTTTCTGGATGAGCCGACGACGGGGCTCGATCCTCAGGCGCGGCGGCACGTGTGGGATGTGGTGGAGGGGCTGAAGCAGGCCGGGCGCACGATTATTTTGACGACGCATTATATGGAAGAGGCGGAGCGGCTGTGCGACCGCGTGGCGATTATGGATCATGGGCACGTGATTGCGCTGGGCACGCCGAAGGAGTTGATTGCAACGGTGGGCGGCGAGGACATTGTGGAGTTTGCGGTGGGCGCGCAGGATGGCGCGAACCGACCCGCAGGTGAAGGCGCGGGTTTGCGGTCTCCTGCCCTTGCGAAAGAAGAAAATCGCAAGGACGCGGCACGGAGCAGTGTAGATATAGAGCGGCTGAAGGCCATTCCAGGGGTGCAGTCGCATCGCGTGGACGCGGCCGTGCATCAGCTTTCGGTGCACGAGTTGCATACGGCGGTGCCGCAGATTTTTGCGGCTCTCGAAGATCAGGGGCTGCACTTGAGTGAGTTCAGGACGCACTCGGCGACGCTAGAAGATGTGTTTGTGCGGTTGACGGGGAGGAACCTGCGCGATGAATAGATTGGAGCAAAGCAGCCTGTATCAGTTGACGTTGACGCGGATGAAACTGACGCTGCGCGAGCCGGAGGCGATTTTCTGGATCTTTGTTTTTCCGATTCTGCTGGCAGTGGGTCTGGGGATTGCGTTCAGGAACCGCCCGCCGGACGTGCTGCCGGTGGGCGCGACGACTCCGCAACTGGTGCAGGCGCTCACAGCGGACAAGAGCCTGAAAGCGACAGAGATGGATGAGGGAGCGGGAGCGCACGCGCTGGCGACGGGTGCTATTGTGCTGCTCGCGGAGCAGGGCCCAGAGGGCGTGGTCTACCGCTACGACAATACCAATCCCGATGGGCGGACGGCGAGGATGCTTGCAGACCGGGCGATACAGATTGCCGCGGGACGGCAGGACGCCGTGGCGTCGCGGAACGATCTGGTGCACGAGATCGGCTCGCGTTACATCGACTTTGTGGTGCCGGGGCTGCTGGGGATGAACGTGATGGGCTCGGCAATGTGGGGGTTGGGATTCTCCATCGTCGACGCGCGGCAGAAGAAGCTGTTGAAACGGATGGTGGCTTCGCCCATGCCGCGCTGGCAGTACCTGGCTGGGTATATGTTGTCGCGGATGGGTATGTTGGCGATTGAGGCGGCGGTGTTTTTGGGCTTTGCGCGGATCACGTTTGGCGTGCCGTTTCGGGGGCCTCTCTGGCAGCTTGCGCTGGTCTGTGTGCTGACGCTGCTGACGTTTTCGGCATTGGGCCTGCTGGTGGCTTCGCGCGCGAAGACCATGGAAGCGGTTTCGGGATGGATGAACCTGGTGATGTTTCCCATGTGGATCTGCTCGGGAATATTTTTTTCGGCGTCGCGCTTCCCGGCCTTGATTCAGCCGTTGGTGCAGGCGCTGCCGCTGACCGCGGCCATCGATGCGATGCGCGGAAACATGTTGCAAGGGACGGGGCTGGGACAGATGGTGGCTCCGGTGGGGATTTTGTTGGCGTGGTTCGTGGCGCCGTTTGCGGTATCTCTCAGGATCTTCCGGTGGAGATGAGCGATTTTCTCGGCAATTTTGGATATTTTCTCCCTCCACTTTTTCCCCGCTGTGTCTAATCCAATAACAATTGAAGACTTGGAGGGCGATATGCTTTTCGGACACCTGCCTCCTGCGCGCTGGTTGCACTTGTTCCAGCACACTGCCGTTGTTGCGCTGCTCGTCGTGGGATTTGCATCCAGCAGCATCGCCCAGCAAGCCGCGCCAGTTGTACCGAAAGTCAGCGAACAACCCCTGACCGCCGAGCAACTCGGCGTGTACAAGTTCGTTCTGACTCACTGGATGTCCGACGAGGTAAGTCCGCTTAACCTCGTTATCCAGACAGCCGTGTTCTCCCTGGAAGATGCATCGGACGCGCAGGCGTGTCTGAAAGGTCTCGACCTTGAGCCTTATGATTCCGCGGCCCTTGACCGCTTTCGACCGGAGGACTTGGCGCAGCTCAGCCCCGTCCATCTTCGACTAGTCGATCGAGAGGCGCAGCAGAAGTAAGTGGAAGAGAACGACCCATCGAGACTTACCCAGCGTGGCAAGTCGGTAGAGGAAGCAGTGAAGAACGGGTTTGCTCACGGCTATGCCTGGGTGAGTGAGATTCGATTCGATAAGTCGCACACGCACGCGGTGGTTTCCTAAGGATTTCACTGCGGAGAACTCTGCGGAAACGGCGGAACGGCGATTCTCGAGAAGACCGGCGGCGTTTGGATATTCAAAAGCCGGTGCAGCAGCTGGATCTCCTGACGTTCGGACCATCTTTGCCTGGCCTATCGATTGCGCCGAATTGACGGCAGGGGATTGGCCGACAATGGGTCGTGCAGTAGACGCGAGCTCTGCCCGGTAAAATTGTATGTATGAGTGCCTACAAGCAGAACCCCAGCACAGCCGAAACGATTCTCCAAGGCACCCGCTTCGTACGCGCGTGCCTGCGCAAGCCTGTGGACCGCACGCCAGTGTGGTTCTTGCGCCAGGCTGGCCGCTACATGCAGGAGTACCGCGATGTTCGCAAGCACCACACGCTGGTGGAGATTTGCAAGCAGCCTGAGCTGGCGGCCGAGGTGACGATTACCGCGGCGGAAAAGCTGGGCGTGGACGCTGCGATTATTTTTGCCGACTTGCTGCTGCCGCTGGAGCCGATGGGGCTGGACTTCGAGTTTCAGGCGGGCGAAGGGCCGGTGGTGCACCATCCTGTGCGGAGCGCCGACGATGTGCGCGCGCTGCGCACGGACCGCGCCGGCGACCTGGCGTACGTGGCGCGCGCGATTGAAAAGGTGGCAGCGCACTTTCGCGACAGGCTGGGAATTATCGGGTTTTGCGGGGCGCCGTACACGCTGGCGAGTTACATGATCGAGGGTGGCGGATCACGGAACTACATTCACACCAAACAAATCATGTACAGCGACCCCATTGCGTGGGGCGGACTTTTAGACAAGCTGGTCAGCGTTCTGACAGAGTACTGCCAACTGCAGGTGCAGGCGGGGGCGGACACGATTCAGATTTTCGATAGTTGGGTGGGATCGCTTGCACTGAGCGACTATCGCGCATACGCATTTGAGGCGTCGAAGCGGCTGGTACGGGCGGTGCAGGCGATGGGCGTACCGGTGATTTACTTTGGCGTGGAAACGGCTGGGTTGCTGGGGCAGATGGCGGAGACCGAAGCCGATGTGATCGGACTGGATTGGCGGCAGCCGCTGGATGAGGGCTGGCGCGCGGTGGGACACGGACACGCGGTGCAGGGGAATCTGGATCCGATTACGCTGTATGCGCCGGTTGAGGTGCTGGAATTGCGAGTGAAGGAGATTCTGCAGTCCGCGAACGGACGGCCGGGTCACATCTTCAATCTTGGGCATGGGATTGTGCCGGGAACGCCGGTGGAAAACGTGCAGGCCGTGGTGAGGATGGTCAAGGAGTTCCGGATAGAGCAGGGACTAGGGAGTAGGGAATAGGTAAATGGCTAAGCAGGCGGTTCTGCTGTTGGCGCATGGGACTCCGGAGACGGTGGAGCAGATTCCGGAGTATCTGCGCAACGTAGTGAGCGGCCGGCCGCTGCCGCAGACCGTAGTGGAGGAGATTCAGCATCGGTATGCGCTGATCGGGCGCAGTCCGCTGACGGAGATTACGTTTGAGCAGGCGCGGCTAGTAGAAGCGCAGCTTGCTGGAACCGGCGCGGCAGTTCCGGTGTATGTGGGAATGAGGAACTGGCGGCCGTACATCCCGGAGGTGGTGTGCCAGATGCGCGCGGACGGGATCGAGGAGGCGGCGGTAATCTGTATGGCGCCGCACAACTCGCGTACGAGTGTGGGGCTTTACCGGCGCGCGGTGGAAGCCGAGGCGGGAGGGCTGCGGGTCGACTTTACTTCAGGGTGGGCGCGGCATCCGCTGCTCGCGGACGCATTCGCAGAACGGTTGCGGCCGGCGTTGGCTAAGCTCAGCGCCGAGACTGGCAAGCCGGTGCCGGTGCTGTTTACCGCGCACAGCGTTCCGGCGCGGACGGTGGAGCAACCAGGAACCCAGCAAGTCGGTGAGTCAGCGAGTCGGCAAGTCAGCAATTTACCCCCCACAAGCGGCAAAAACGGAGATGCCGCGAGGGCAGGGCGCCCGGTTTGGCCGGGGCAGGGCGCAGATCCTTATGCTGAGGAGGCGCGGCATACGGCGGAATTGGTGGCCGAACGGGTTCCGGAGATTGCTCGATGGTGGTTCGCTTTTCAGAGCCAGGGCGCGAGCGGCGGGCCGTGGCTGGGTCCGAGCGTAGAGGAGACCCTGGAGCAGATTGCGGACGAAGGCATGAGGGCGATTATTCTTCAGCCAATCGGGTTTCTCTGCGATCACGTGGAGATTTTGTATGACGTGGATCAGCTTTTTCGCCAATATGCCGATAGACTCAAAATGAGACTTGAACGCCCGAAGTCGCTGAATGCCTCGGCAACGCTGGCAAAGGCAGTTGCCGATCTGGCCGGCCAGGGACTAAGGCGGCTTAAAAGCTAGGGCCATTTCAATCAGCGATTTGGCTCGCAGGGGCCTGTTAATTGCAGAACGGTTACCTTAGTTTTTTGGATGTACTACTATGTGGTACTTTGAGAAAAATTCACGGGCTAAGGTCAAGGCCAGAGCTGATCGCTGTCTTCACGCTTACTGGATTCCCTCCGCAGCGGCGGGAGTGAGTTGTCTGCGTTAAATTTGGATTTGAGAGACGAAAATCACAGTTTTGGTTGCCAGGAATTGACCGGCTTTCCCAGGGAGATTCAAGTGCACGAAACGAGCATGCGTACGGCCTTGGCGGAACACCACTTCGAAAGCAGCGCCGTCAAGCGCCGGGTTCATTGCCAGGAGTGCGGCAGCGACCGGGTCTACCGGATCGAGCGGAAAGGGTTCATGCAGAAAACGATTTATCCGCTCTTCGGGTATTATCCCTGGCGGTGCATGGCTTGCAGGCATCACGTAATGCTCCGCAAGCGCAATCGGCCCCGGACGGGAGATGAGAAATTCGTCGGATAGGGCCGCCCTTTCTACGAGCGGAAGAAGTTTTTTGCAAGGAAGAGCACGTTGGCCGGCCGTTCAGCGAGGCGGCGCATAAAATACGGATACCATTCTGCTCCAAAGGGGACGTAGACGCGCACTCTATAACCCTGTTGCACCAGTTTGCGCTGCAGATCGCGGCGCACTCCATATAACATTTGAAACTCGAAATGGCCGGAATCGATTCCGTGCGCGGCGGCGTGTTTTTTGACCGCCTCGATGAGGGACTCGTCATGTGTGGCCAGTGCGTGGTAGATGGGACTGGCGAGAAGCATCTTAGCGAGGGTGAAGAAATTGGCGTCGACTTCGGCCTTGTGCCGAAAGGCCACTCCGGGCGGTTCGTTATAGGCCCCTTTGCAAAGCCGGACGCGAATGCCGTCGGCGAGCAGTTGCTCGATGTCGGCTTGGGAGCGGTAGAGGTAGGACTGGATGACGACGCCGACCGCGCCGCGCATTCCGGAGCGCGCATGGACACGGCGGACAATGTCAAGAGTGACTTGGGTCAGGCGCGAGTCCTCCATGTCGACGCGGACGAAGCTTCCCGTGGCGCGGGCGTGTTGAACGAGGTTTCCGGTGATGGACTCGGCCAGCTCTGGCGATTGCTCGAGGCCCATCTGGGTGAGCTTGAGGCTGACGTTGGCGTCGAGATGGCGTTCAATAATGGAGTCGAGCAGCTTGTGGTAGACGTCGGCGGCGCGATGCGCCTCGACCTCGGAGGTGACGCTTTCGCCGAGCGAGTCGAGGGTAACGGCAATGCCTTGCCGGTTGACCGCCTCGGCTACGCGCAGCGCGTCATCGGGCCGCATGCCGGCGATGAAGCGGGAGTTGAGCCGGGCTCCCAGACTGGAGTGCTCGCAGAAGCGGCGTAATGAATGGTTGTGCGAGAGTGCGATAAAGGCGGAACGAAGAACCGACATTACGTGTCTCTGCCAATGAGTGAGTCTATTCGGACTCGATTTATGGACAGATTAGTTTCGCACACCGGGGCAGGGAGGGGGCGGAGCCGGCGAGCCGGCGAGCCAGTAAGCTTGCGTGATCGGGCGGAGTTGAAGGACGCAGGATTCATTGCGAGGAAGAATTTTTTAGTGGGAGGCTCGGTTATCCTACACGAAGCTTGCCCAGTGATTGACCCAACGATAGAGGAGTTGCGATGATTGCGATCCGGAGTGCCGGAAGAATACGCTTCTGCGTGTATATCGGTGTTGCGATGGGGTGCTTTGCGGGACTCGGCGTAAGGGCTCCGGGGCAGGCCACGGCGGGGCGGGAAAAGCCGGGCGCGCAGACCGTTGAGGTCCTTTTTGTGAGCGACATCCATTTCGAGCCGTTCTGGGATCCGGGAAAGTCATCGAAACTTGCAGCCGCGCCAGTGACTGAGTGGAAGGCAATTTTCGGGTTGCCTGCCCCTGCCGATCGCGAGCAGCAGTTCGCGGAGCTCGAACAGAATTGCCACGCCAGGGGTGTCGATACGAGCTACACGCTATACGAATCGAGCTTGCGTGCTATACGCGCCGATGCGGCTGGGGCAAAGTTCGTCGTGGTGAGTGGCGACTTGATCTCGCATGGCTTTTCGTGCAAATTCGCGACGCTGTTTCCCAAAGCGGGGTCCGGCGATTACCGGGCGTTTGTCGAGAAGACAATCGAATATGTGGAGGCACAGTTGCGCGCTACGCTTTCTCATGTTCCGGTGTACGCGGCGCTGGGAAACAACGATTCCGATTGCGGCGATTACCAGCTCGACGCAAACAGTGAATTCCTTGAAGCGGCCGGAAGAGATTTGACCGCAGATGTTCCCGCGACGGAGCGGACGGAGGCGCTGCGCACGTTTGCGGCCGCAGGGTATTACAGCGTAACGCTGCCGGCGCCGATGCAGCATACGAAGATGCTGGTGCTGGACGATGTGTTTATGGCGCGGCGGTACGCGACGTGCGGCGGCAAGACGGATGCGGCGCCTGCCGCGGAGCAGATCGCATGGATGAAGCGGCAACTGGATGCGGCGCGAAGCAAGCACGAGAAGATCTGGGTGATGTCGCACATCCCGCCGGGTGTGGACCCCTACTCGACGGCGACGAAGGGAAAGGACGTTTGCAAGGGAGGCGCGCCAACGATGTTCTTGTCGTCGGAGGCTCTGCCGGAGGCGATGGCGGGTTATGGCGATGTGCTCCGGCTGGCGGTTTTTGCGCACACGCACATGGATGAGATACGGCTGCTGGAACCGCAGGGGGAAGGAATGGCGGAGCGGGGCATCGCTGTCAAGCTGGTGGGATCGATTTCGCCGATCAACGGAAATGCGCCTTCGTTCACGGCGGCGAGCATCAATCCGGGAACAGCGGTGATGAAAGACTACCGGGTAATTGTGGCGTCGAACGCGACGGGCGTGGACACAAAATGGACCGAGGAGTACGACTTCGCGAAGACGTATAAACAGGTTTCATTCACCGCGACGACCGTCAGGAATGTAATTGCGGGATTCGGGGCCGATCCCAGCGCGCGGGAGAAAGCGAGCCAGAGCTATATCCGCAATTACGGTTCCGGGACGGGGGCGCTGAGCCAGTTCTGGAAGCCTTACGCCTGCTCGCTGGCGGACGACGGGGCGGCGGATGCGTTCAGGGCGTGCGTGTGCGGCGCGGAACAATGAGCGGCTGTGCTCTCCCATCCATCGCACGACAATGTCGCGCGATGGATACTGAAAATCGAGCAGAGGCGCTCAGTGCACCATACTCTTGAAGAGCGGAGACTGCAGCAGGCTGCTGAACTCCGAGTCGGAGCTGGCAAAGTGAATCGTAAGATTCCCTGAGCTCGATCCGATGTCGGTTGAACTCAGCGCCTGCTTCTCCGCATCCGAGGCGCTCATTTTGCGCAACATCACCGCCGCGGTCAACAGGGATGAAACCGTGGCTGCTGCGAACGAGTCGCCGGTCTCAATGGTCAGATTGAACACTACCCCGTGTTGAAAGTCCATCGAGTACCACGACGCTTCCAGTCGTTTGCGCACGGTCTCGAAATCGGTCACCGATCCGGCCTCGCCCAAAAGCTGCCGCATCATGGTCTGCGTGCCCTTGTCGTCCAGAATACTCCACAGCGGATTCGAGTCCACGCTCTGCATCGCGTTCATCATCGGCCCGTTGCTCAACAAACTGGGCGCCATGCCGTCGCGCGCATCCAGCGCCTTGGTTACCGCTTGCTTGTCGCCGAAGATCATGGTCGAAGGGTCGACAAAGCAAAGCATCATTCCCGCCTTGGTCATCGGGTAAATGCTGTTGGTCCGCACCTTCGTGGCCGTCAACTTCTGCTTGCGGAAGTTGGCCAGAATCCCCTGCATGTCAAACTGGCCTTGCGCGATGCCCACCGTCTGCAGAGCGTCGCTGTCCGGCGATGGCCGGAACAGGGCAAAGGCAAGCTCGTCTACGTCGTGGTTGTCGTTCAAGCCCGACTTGGTCAAAGCTTCGTCGAACTGCTTCAACTCCGGCGGCATCACGCGATTGCGCAAATCCATCGCCGCTGTTGAATTCTGCATCGCCCGGTAGTCGATCACCACCAGTTGCTGCACATCGTGCGGAACGGCGCCACGGGCGTCGGTCGACAACTGCGCTGCAGGAACCGGCGCAGCCGCTGCCAGCGCCATCGCTACAATCGAAAACTCAACTAGCCTTTTCAACAATTCCAACCCCCGAATTTCGAACTTTCCCTGAATCGAACGCTCAGCGATACACCGCCGTGAACGCCAATTTCACCTTTGCCGATCAGAAAGAAATGTGGCGGATCGCTGTTCTTATTGTACCCGCCAGCATCTCACTCGAACGCGCATCAGCCTCCGGGCCACACCAGCGGATGCTCCAGGCGCCGCTCCAGGGTCTTGGTCCGTTCATCGAACCCATCTAATTGACGCATCCATTCGCTCTCCCGCTCACAGGCCGCTTCAGGAATCAGCCCAACCACCTCTCCCTCGGCAAGCGCAACTTTATGCTTGCCAGCTAGGCTTGACACTTTTTTATGCACCTCGGAGATCGGAGTCGCCTCAAAGTCGGTGATATTCATCGAGAGTTGCGCCCGGCCATGCGACAGCACCCCCATCGCCTTCACGCCCTTCAACCACCCGGTCGCGGCTCGAACCTCCCGGGCAATGGCTCGCGCCGTGGCTACATCGGCGGAATCGAAGTATATGTTGTACGCGACAAGGAATTTACGCGCCCCTACGGCGCATGCGCCCGCTGTCGGGTGAAGATCCGGTCCGCCAAGGTCGGGCCGCCGCGAAGGCTCCTTCTCTACCGCGTCTCTTAGCCCCTCGAACTGGCCCCGGCGCACATCCTCCAGGTTCACGCGGTCCGGCCGCGCTGCCGCCGCCTCGTAAAAGTAGATGGGAATCCCGAATCGCCGCCAGATCTCAAGGCCCGCCTGCCTCGCAAGTAGTACGCACTTTTCCAGCTTGATCCCCTTCACCGGCACAAACGGAATCACGTCTGCCGCGCCGATGCGGGGATGAACCCCTTGCTGGCGCGTGAGGTCGATGAGTTCCGCCGCCTTGCCTGCGGCTCGCACGGCCGCCTCAACCACCGCTGCTGGCTCACCGGCAATCGTTACCACCGAGCGGTTGAGGTCAGCATCCATCGACCAATCGAGCAAGTGCACCCCATCGGCCCGCATGGCGGCCACAATCGCCTCCACGCGCTCGGCATCCACGCCCTCGGAAAAGTTGGGAACACACTCGATGATCGCTCCGCTCATCCGTCCTTCAGTCTGTAGTCCTTGTTCCCTGTCTCTCTCACTTCCACAATGTGTAACCCACCTGCACCTGGATGCTGGCGTTCACGCCGGGGTTCCGGTCGCCGAGGGAAGCTGACGAGATGTGCACCCCATTCACGCCCAAATCTATCGACCGCCCCGGCCTAAAGAAATAGTGAATTCCTCCTCCGCCCTGCGGGGAAAAGTTCCAAACAGATGTTCCACCATCAATTCTCTCAGCGGGGTTGCTCAAAATGTTCGGCGGAAATTTGTGCGTGGTATAGATCAGACCGCCCGCACCCTGAAACCATGGCTGAACCCGCCGCGAACTGGTCAGAAAATTCCAGCGAAAGATCACGGGAGTAAGGGCCACCCCGTAAAAGGTGCCGCCGCCAAACGGAAGGGTGCAACTGACGGTTTGCCCGCCTGTGGTCACACACGTGGTCTGCTGCGGATGCGGCGCCGGCGTGTACGCCTGCCACAACGGCATGATGTTTCCCCCGTACTGAAACTGACCGCTGAAAATTCCTGCGTGCACTACCGGCGTCAACACCTTGCCCAACTCGAATCCGCCCCAAAGAAACTTGTAATCGGACCGGTTGCCTACGCCGGAGCCCCAATTCACGAATGGGCCGTACTCCCAGCTTTTCTGGCTCCTTACCTGCGCCACAGGGTCAGCCGCGCCGCGATCATCGCTGGCGACCGCGCCTTGCGGAGTCTGTGCCGCCGCTGCCATTGTCCCCGCCACCAATGCAACCACCAAAAATTTCAGCGTTCGCGTCAAAAGCTTTCCTTTCCCTCTGCCCTGTCAGTCTTTGTCCCTAGCCCCTCAGTCCCCGCCTTCTCGTTTCCTTGTTCCCTGTCTTTCCCAAAAAAAGACCGCCACATCCGGGCGGCCTTTTGGTGCCTGCCTCAGGCCCGCTCATCCTGCCGCGTGCTCCATCTGCTCCGCATCCATGTCGAAGTTCGAATGCACATTTTGCACGTCGTCCAGCTCTTCCAGGGCCTCGAGCAGGCGCACCATCTGGTTCGCCGCGTTGCCTTCGAGCTTGGTATAGGTGGACGCGATCATCGCTACTTCGCTCATCACCGTCGGAATTTTCGCAGCCTTCACGGCACCCGCCACCGCTTCATACGCGCCCGGTTCGGTCAGGATCTCCCATGTGTCACCTTCGTCGCGCAGGTCTTCGCCTCCGTGCTCCAGCACAATGTCCATCAACTGCTCTTCGGTGGCGGCAGATTTCTCGACTGCGATCAGGCCCTTCTTGGCAAACATGAATTTCACTGAGCCGGTTTCGCCCATGTTCCCGCCATGCTTCCCAAATGTGTGCCGGATCTCGCTCACCGCCCGGTTGCGGTTGTCGGTCAGCACGTCCACAAGAACGGCCACGCCGCCGGGTCCGTACCCCTCAAAGGTGGCTTCCTCGTAGCTGACTCCTTCCAGTTCTCCGGTCCCGCGCTGAATCGCCCGCTTGATGTTGTCCTGCGGCATGTTCTCCGCTTTGGCCGCTAAAATCGCAGTACGCAGCCGTGCATTGCTGTCAGGATTGCCGCCGCCCTTGGCTGCTACCGCAATTTCCCTCAGCAGACGAGTGAAGATCTTGCCGCGCTTGGCGTCCAGCGCGCCCTTCTTGTGCTTGATTGTGGCCCATTTTGAGTGGCCGGACATAGGAACCTCAACAGGAGCGGAAATGGAGGCGGTTGGGATGCACACCCGACAAGTGAGTATAACATCGGCGGCGACGCGTCAGACACGTGATTACCCCGCCAGACGCCGGTTTTTGGCGCTGGGACTCGAAATCATCGCAAATCAAGCTAAATGTTGGTTTTGGCGGTGCGCCGGACCGGCCAAATGTTGGCTCAAGTGGTTGCGGTTGCCCCCCGAATGTTCGCTCGGGAGGGTGCGATTCTTCGAGACAAATACCGAGAATAGTTGCGAACAATTAGTGGTTAGAACCGAGAATAGTTGCGAATAAGAGGGAGTAGCACCGAACAATTTCTCGATAGTGCCTCGAAACAGGGGTTTGCGGCCCTAAATGGTCGCTTTTTGCCCTGTTTTGCGCAGGAAAGTACAGTGATCAGTGGTCAGTGATCGGAAGGACGGGGAACGAGGGAACGAGGATCAGGGGTCAGGGTTCAGGGATCAACAAACAGGGAGCCCGTACCGGGCGTGCCGCAGGATTGCGCCCCTCCGGTCCTTCTCCAACACGATCACGTCAGCCGGCGCCGCCGGCCAGGGAATCGCTAACATGGGATCGTTCCATAGAGAACCGCTATATTCGAAAATCCTGCGCTAAACCCGCATCAAACCGCCCCGAATCGCCATTCACTCCAGCGGTACCTTTGTAATCCAACGACACGAAGGTGGCATATCGTCCAAAGCGGAACAAAAGTTACTCTCCATACCAAAACAGCAACGGCGTTCAACGAATTTATCGACGCGATCTGAAAGTGACGCCGGAATGCGCGAGAAAGTGAAACATGGAAGATATATTCTGGCCTGTCGACGCGCTTCGGAAGCAACTGAATTATGCAAGCGAAGCCATGAAGCTGATATTCCCGCCTCAGCCGTTGTGGGCGACTCCGAACGAAATCGTGTTGGATCTTCCCACAGTCCGTCTGCGCAAGTTTGGGATCGACAATGGGATTCCGACCCTGATCGATGCCCCGTACGCCGGGCATCCGGCTACCATCGCCGATTACGCGGAGGGCCAGAGTCTGGTTCAAACTCTGCTGAACAACGATATCGCCAGTGTTTATGTAACCGACTGGAAGTCGGCTAACTACGCAATGAGGAATCTAAGCGTCGATGATTACCTCGACGATTTATCCCGGATCTTTCGCCACCTGGGGAGTTACGTCAATTTGATCGGGTTGTGTCAGGGCGGGTGGCTGGCGGCGATGTACGCCGCGCTTTATCCAAGGCAGGTGAATTCGTTGGTTATAGCAGGTGCGCCCATCGATACCGACGCCGGAGATGGACCAATCAAACAAATGGCTCACGACTTACCGCTGGGTACTTTTGCTGCATTGGTCCAGGCAGGCGGCGGCTTGATGCGCGGCGACCTGATGCTTTTTGGCTGGAAGGCCATGCATCCGGAGGTCCATTTGGTTTTCGAGTGGATCGACCTTTGGGCCAATCTCGACTCCGAGATCGAGCTGGAACGCGGTCGAACTTTCGCTTCCTGGTACGGGAATACGCTGAACCTGCCAGGCAGGTTCTACCTCCAGGCAGTTGACCAGTTGTTTCAACGTAATCTTCTTTTCAAAGGCCGGTTTATCGCCCATGGCAGGCGAGTTTCTCTAGGCGACATTCGCTGCCCGGTATACTTACTGGCTGGCGGAGAGGACGATATTACGCCGCCTGCACAGGTCCTGAATGCACAAAAGGTGCTTCCTCACGGAAGATACATACCTGCGTTTGTGGCGCCAGGTGGTCATATCGGTCTCTTCATGGGCCGAAGCACGCTGAACGAGTATTGGCCCGGCATAGCGGGATGGATCACCAGGAATACCGTTTCCGCGCGCAAACAAGCTGCTTGATGCAGGGGCGCCGATCATGATGGTTGAATATCAGGTTTGCTCAGGCGACCGGCGGCGAGAGCGGACGGAAGCAGCGGTTGTGAATCCGGGAGTTCCGCAGGGGCTAAACAGGCTGCTGAAAAAGTCCCATTTGCAGTTACTGTTTGTCCACAGGGAAATGGTTTAGATAAGAAGTATGCGTGGAGACGATCAGAAGCAGTCGGCGATGTTCAGTTATTTGACCTTGGCGCAGCGTATACCAGCGGATCATCCGGCACGCCAGATTCGGGTTTTGGTTGACCGTGCACTGGAACGGATGGACGCGGATTTTGAGAAGTTGTATTCCGACACGGGCCGGCCGTCGATTGCGCCGGAACGTCTTTTGCGGGCAACGCTGTTGATGATTCTGTACTCGATCCGCAGCGAGCGGCAGTTGATGGAGCAGATGAATTACAACCTGCTTTTCCGCTGGTTTGTGGGTCTTGAGATGGACGACGCGGTGTGGGATGCGACGGTGTTCACCAAGAACCGGGAGCGTCTGATGGAAGGCGAGATCAGCCAGAAGTTATTGGAGTCGGTGCTGGTGGATGCCCGCGAGCACCACCTTCTGAGCGAGGAGCATTTCACGGTGGATGGGACGCTGATTCAAGCCTGGGCGGCGGCGCGGAGCTTCAAGGAGAAGTCCGCCCCGCCGGCTCCGGGCAGCGGCACGGGGCACAAGGGCGAAGTGCTTTTGCGCGACAAGGTGGAGTCGACGACCGACCCGGATGCGCGTTTGTACAAGAAGGCGACGGCGGACAAGTCGGTTCCCAGTTACCAGGGCCACGCACTGATCGAGAACCGCAACGGGCTGGTGGTGGCGGCAGAGGCGACGCAGGCGGCGACGGCGGCCGAGCGGGATGCGGCTGTCCGGATGCTGGACCAGACGGTGGCGCCGAAGGACAAGCGCAAACCGGAGCAGAAGATCACGCTGGGCGCCGACACGCAGTACCAGGAGAAGATTTTGTTCAGGATCTTCGCGATCGGGACGTAGCCCCGCATGTCAGCGAGTACGTGAAGGGCAACCTGGGCAAGAACAGCTTGACGGACGAGGAGCGGCAAGACCCGCGGCGGGCGGTCAGTCAGCGCAAGCGCAAGTTGATCGAGCGGGTCTTCGGCTGGTCGAAGCTGGATCGTCCGGCGCGCCAGGTGAAGCTGCGCGGGCTGGATCGAGTGGACTGGTTTTGGAAGATGAGCATCACGGCGCAAAACCTGATGCGCATGAGGAGGCTGATTCCGATTGAATCGCTGGCCCAATAGGGCCGAAGTGTGTCTGGAGGCCGGAAAAACGGCCTCCAGACATAAAAACAAAGAGAGAAAACCGCGGCCAAAACGGCCAAAATGACCAAAAATCCCCCTCCGGGACAAGAATAAGACTGGAATGTGGGGTTTTTCCGCAGCCTGTAAAGCCCCTATCTTTATTTTCAGCTGTTTTTGGCGCGACTGAAGTCGCGCCCTGATACAAAACCGCAGCGTGCTCGACTGACTGAAGTCGCGCCCTAAAGAGAAACTGATTGCGTCTCAAGCCGCCTTCGGTAGGATTTTGACCTCGAAGCCGAGATTTTCCAAACGGCCGACCAGTCGCTTGATATGTCTGGCTTTGTCTTGGTGATCGAAGTGGTTTGCTCCGAGGTCCTGGTAGCAGGTTCCGTTGTTGAGCATGTGATAGACGGTCGTTAGCAGTGAGGCGGCTACTGCGCAGATGGCTTTCTTCGAGCCGCGACGTGAGCGCAGGCGGTGATATTGGGCTTGGAAGTAGCTTCCCTAAAGAGAAACTGATTGCGTCTCAAGCCGCCTTCGGTAGGATTTTGACCTCGAAGCCGAGATTTTCCAAACGGCCGACCAGTCGCTTGATATGTCTGGCTTTGTCTTGGTGATCGAAGTGGTTTGCTCCGAGGTCCTGGTAGCAGGTTCCGTTGTTGAGCATGTGATAGACGGTCGTTAGCAGTGAGGCGGCTACTGCGCAGATGGCTTTCTTCGAGCCGCGACGTGAGCGCAGGCGGTGATATTGGGCTTGGAAGTAGCTTCCCTTGGTGCGCGAGGCTGCCCAGGCGCATTGAACCAAAATCGTTTTCAGCCAAGGCGCACCCTTTTTCATGCGCGCGGAGCGGCGCTTGCCGGCGCTTTCGTCGTTGCGCGGGCACAGACCCGCCCAACTGACCAGATGGCCTCCGGTCTCGAACCGGCTCATGTCGAGTCCGATCTCGCTCAAGACAACGCGGGCAGCCAGTTGGCTGATGCCGGGGATTTCGGTTAGCAGTTCGGCAGCTGCGCGAAAGGGCTCGATGTTGCCATCGACCTCCTTGTCGATGCTCTCTATGGCCGCATCGATGGCGTCGATCTGGTCGAGGTGGAGCTTGACAAGAAAGCGATGGTGCGTCGTGACGCGGCCACGCAGAGCCGCCTCCAGTTCCTCTGTCGAAGCATGGATGCGCCGGTGGGCAAGTGTGGCCAGAGCTTGTGGAACAGTCTCGCCTTTTACCAAGGCTTCCAGAATGCGGCGACCCGAGAGACCGAGGATGTCGGTCACTACACAGTCGAGCTTGATGTTGGCATCTTCCAAGGTCTTTTGGATACGCTGTGTGTGACTGGAACGCTCGCGCACCAGTTGTTTGCGGGTGCGCAGCAGGTCGCGCATCTGCTGGGTTGATTCATCGGGCACGAAACTGGGGCGGATCAATCCGTGGGCCATCAAGTCGGCAAGCCACTCGGCGTCCTTGACGTCTGTCTTGCGTCCCGGCACGTTCTTGACATGTGCGGCGTTGGCTAATACGAGCTGAAACTCGCCATCGGCCAAAATGTGCCAGACCGGCTTCCAGTAGACGCCCGTCGCTTCCATGGCGATGTGGGTGATCTGCTCTGTTGCCAGCCATGCGGACAGGTCCAACAGCGCCCCCGTCATGGTGGCGAAGGTGCGTACTTCGGTCTTCACCTTGCTGCGGCTCATGTGGCGCACGCAGGCCACCACGGTCTCCTTGTGAATATCCAAACCTGCGCAGTGCGCGTGAAGAACTTCCATGACTCCTCCGTGTGTGCGGTCTGGCGTGGAACCCCGTAACGGGAAATCTAAAGAACGTGCTCCGGGACAAAAACGTCCGTGGCGACAAGCGGGGGTGCTCAAGGGTTCCGGGTCCGACTAGAAAACGGGCTAAGAGCACCAAGGAAATACCGACCTCTGTGCCAGCCGCACAATAAAACTCTACCGAATACAGCAACCCGTTTCATACACGGAGGGTCGGTAAGACCGGTGGAGGACTAGAAAGAAACTACCCCGTCATGCCGCCTTAACCAGGGAACGAACGACTCTGTGCCGGAAACGCATACATCCTCTATAACACCCCGTTTCATCCATCGAGGTCGGAAATGCCGGTGGGGGACTGATACAAAACGAGATCGTGCTCGACTCGATTTGAACTGTGCCGGAGGTAAGTTGATATTCATCTCATGATGATGTACGAAACATGAATCCCAGCGGGGGCGCTTACGAGCGTTGCCGTCTAAGCGAAGACCTCTGCCTCCCTCAGCTGTGCGCCTTTCCGGTCCTTCTCCGACACGATCGCGTCAGCGCGCGGCAATCGGCCAGGGAATCGCCAACTCCGGATCGTTCCACACAATCGTCCGCTCGCCTGCGGGAGAGTAATAATCCGTTACCTTGTAGGCAAATCCCGCCACATCGCTCAGAACCAGAAATGCGTGCCCGAAGCCAGGCGGAATCCACAGCATCCTGCCGTTCTCCCCGCTCAACTCCACGGCCAGATTTTGCCGAACGCCGGCGAGCTGCGGCGCAGATCTATAGCCACATCCAGCACCGCTCCATGCGTCACGCGCACGAGCTTTCCCTGCGGCTGCGCAATCTGATAATGAATCCCGCGCAGGACATTTTTCTTCGAAAGGGAAAAATTGTCCTGAACCCAGTTTGACGGCAGTCCCGCCTCCGCCATTTGGCGCAAATTGAAAGTCTCGGTAAACGCGCCCCGGTCGTCCCGGTAGATCGCCGGGGTCAGCACCAGCACGCCGGGCAACAGTGTCGTTTCGATCTTCATTGTCATTCGGCCTTGGCGGCAAAATACGGTTCGCGGAGCAGCGCCAGCAAATACTGGCCGTAGCCGCTCTTGGCGATCGGCGCCGCAAGCTTCTCCAGTTGTTCGGCGTTGATAAACCCCTGCCGGTAGGCGATCTCCTCCGGGCAGGCAATGTTCAATCCCTGCCGGCGCTCGATGGTGTGCACAAACAAGCGCGGCCTCGAGCAGCGATTCGTGCGTGCCTGTATCCAGCCACGCCATGCCGCGGCTCATGATCTCCACCTTCAGCTTCCCGGCCTCGAGATACTTCCGGTTCAGATCGGTAATCTCCAATTCGCCGCGCGCCGAGGGTTTCAGCGACGCGGCGATCTTCACCACGTCAGATCATAGAAATACAGCCCCGTCACCGCATAGCGCGACTTCGGCTTGGCCGGCTTTTCTTCCAGGCTCACCGCATGGCCCGCGCTGTCGAACTCCACAACTCCGTAGCGTTGCGGATCTTCGACCGGGTAAGCAAACACCGTCGCGCCGTCCTTAAGCAGCGCTGCCGATTGCAACTGCTTCGAGAAGCCCTGCCCGTAGAAAATATTGTCGCCAAGAATCAGCGCGCTTGGGCTTGCGCCGATAAAATCCCGCCCGATCAGAAACGCCTGCGCCAGTCCATCGGGGCTTGGCTGCACGGCATAGCCGATCTCCAGGCCCCAGCGCTTGCCATCACCCAGCAGTTCCGCAAAGCGCCCCGTGTCCTGCGGCGTTGAGATGATCGAGGATCTCGCGCAACCCCGCCAGCATCAGCGTGCTCAGCGGGTAATAAATCATCGGCTTGTTGTAGACCGGCAAGAGCTGCTTTGAGACAACATGGGTCACGGGATAAAGCCGCGTCCCCGATCCGCCGGCCAGAATGATGCCTTTCATTGCTACCCCTCATTTACTTCAAGGCGCCATCATGGCGCTATGGTCAAGCCGCGTCTTGATTCTCCAACTGCCCAGGAAACTGCTGAATGGATGAAAACTATATGCTCGTTTCTGTGCGTTTTGAGGGCTGCGTCAAAAGGATTTCGGGTGCGTTTTCAGAAACTGTTTGGTCAACTCCTGTACTTCGAGTATCTCTGGTTTGGTCAGGTGCGCTGCAGCAGAGTCCCGGTCGGCCAGGAGCCGTTGCTGCAGGGAGCGTTCATCGAAAACAGAGTATGCGCTCGACGCCAGATAGAGCCAGAAGTAGGCCTTTTCAAAATCCCGCGGCTCACCCTTATTTTCTGCGTATAGTTGGCCGAGAGACCACTGCGCAGCCGCAAGGCCCTGATCTGAGGCTTTCTGATACCAGCTCGCCGCCTTCACGTAGTCGTTCTCTGCTCCGATACCCTTCTCATACCTCTGGCCTAGCATGTATTGGCAAAATGGGTTTCCGCTTTCAGCGGCCTGGAGAGATTGGCTAAGGGGAATGGGTTCCTCGCCCTTCATCCATGAGCATGTGGGGCTGTTCGTGGATGCGGCCGACTGAGACTGGGCTGCCGATACGCTAGCGAACGTGAAAATGACGATCCATAGAAGCCGCATACGAATTACCCCTTTCGCCCTTAGCGCCTAGAACCGGTCTCATAAGCCAACTTTTTCAACTCGCCGGCTTTGTGGGACCCGCCTTGTTGTTGGGTCCCATATTTGCGCGGCGCTGCACATCGCCATTTATGAGACCGGTTGTAGCCGGATCAGGAGGCACCTGATCCCTTATGAGTCAAAGATACCCAAAAGCAAGAACGTCTGTCGCGTAGTCTCTCGTTTCAAACAGGGCTCTACTGCGCTAGTCCCTACAGTTCCGCCCGCTCCGCGTAGTTCTTCGCGATCCAATCGCGATACGCCCCGGTCCGCACGCTGTTCACCCACTCGCCGTGCTCCAGATACCAGCGCACCGTCTTGCGCAGCCCGCTTTCAAACTCCTCCGCCGGCTTCCAACCCAGTTCGCGCGCAATCTTCCTCGCGTCGATCGCGTAGCGCCGGTCGTGCCCCGGCCGGTCTTGCACGTAAGTGATCAGCCTTCTGCGTGGCGCGGCATCCTGGCCGCGGCCGCATCTCGTCCACCAGATCGCAGATCGCCGTCACCACGTCGATGTTCGCCCGCTCGCTGTTGCCGCCAATGTTGTACGTCTCGCCCGGCCGGCCGCTCTCCAGCACCGCGCGGATCGCCGCGCAGTGATCCTCCACAAACAGCCAGTCGCGCACATTCTTCCCGTCGCCGTACACCGGCAGCGGCTTGCCCTCCAGCGCGTTCAGAATCATCAGCGGAATCAACTTCTCAGGAAACTGAAACGGCCCGTAGTTGTTCGAGCAGTTCGTGGTCAGCACCGGCAGCCCGAAGGTGTGAAAGTACGCCCGCGCCAGATGATCCGAGCCCGCCTTCGACGCCGCATAAGGACTGTTCGGCGCATACGCGGTCGTCTCGCTGAACGCCGGATCGTCCGGCCCCAGCGTCCCGTACACCTCGTCCGTCGAAACGTGCAGAAACCGGAACGCCGCGCGATCGTCCTCCGCTCAATCCCGCTCCAATACACCCGCGCCTGCTCCAGCAGCGTAAACGTGCCCATGCACATTGGTGCGGATAAACGCCTCCGGCGACACAATCGACCGGTCCACGTGGCTCTCCGCCGCAAAGTGCACCACCGCCCGCGGCTGATGCTTGCGCAGCAGCGACCCCACCAGCTCCGCGTCGCAGATGTCGCCGCGCACAAACGTATAGCGCGGGTCGCCCTCAAGCGGCGCCAGATTGGCGGCATTTCCCGCATAGGTCAGCAGGTCGAGATTCACCACCGGCCCGCCGCCGGCCTTCATCCAGCTCAGAACGAAATTCGAGCCGATAAACCCCGCCCCGCCGGTCACCAGAATCGTTTCGTTGGCTTGTCTCATTCGACCACCGAGTATACGGTCACAAAAGCACGTCAGCCATGGTTTGCGAGAAGCCCATTCACAAGTGATGCAGGCACTCAACCTGATCCGCCAAGTTCGCCAAACACGCCACATGATCTGCCCAACCAGCGTCCGCCATCCGCCGCGCCGTCTCGACGTCCCCCATCCTGAAAGGAACTCCTGCATTGACGGCAGATTTTCGTTATATTAAAAACAGCGCAGTTCCCGGATGCGGCCGGCTCTGCTCACGTAAACCTCTCGATCTGACTGGCAGGGCGATTTTCATGCGCTGAATCGCAGAGTGGATGTGTACTTCGTAATTGGATTCACGTCTGCCGCAATAAAAATTCTACTCGCAAAGGCTGCCATGGAATCCTCAAATCGCCGTCTCCGCCCACCGCAACCGCAAGGCCTCTATCATCCTCGGGATGAGCACGATGCCTGCGGCATGGGGCTGGTCGCGAACATCCGCGGCGAAAAGAGCCACGAAATCATCCGCAAGGGGCTCGAGGTGCTCATCAACCTCACCCATCGCGGCGCGGCCGGCTGCGACCCGGAGACCGGCGACGGCGCCGGCATCCTCATCCAGATTCCCCACGACTTCTTCGCGCGCGAATGCGCCGAACTGGGCATGAGCCTGCCCGAACCCGGCGCATACGGCGTGGCCATGTGCTTCCTGCCCGTCGAGAAGCACAACCGCCTGCAATGCGAGGGCGTCTTCGAGCGCATCGCCCAGGAAGAGGGCTGCACCGTCCTCGGCTGGCGCGATACGCCCGTCAACGGCGACGCCATCGGCCGCGAAGCCCGCAGCTCCCAGCCCTACATCGAGCAGCTCTTTCTCGGCCGCCCGGAGGGCCTCGACGAAGACGCCTTCGAGCGCCTGCTCTACCGCGTTCGCCGCCGCACGGAAAACGAAATCGCCGCTTCCGAGATCGAGGACAAGGAAACCTTCTACGTCCCTTCGTGCTCCTGTCGCACCATCATCTACAAGGGCCTGATGCTGGCCCCGCAGATTGAGAAGTTCTACTTCGAGCTGGCCAATCCGCTCGTCACCAGCGCGCTCGCCCTCATTCACCAGCGCTTCTCCACCAACACCTTCCCGAGTTGGAAGCTGGCCCATCCCTACCGCTACGTCGCGCACAACGGCGAAATCAACACCATCCGCGGCAACGTCAGCTGGATGAATGCGCGCCAGTCCGTGCTGCGCAGCCCGCTTCTACGGCGACAAGATCGACGAGCTTTATCCCGTCATCGTGCCCGGCGGCAGCGACTCCGCCTCGCTCGACAACGCCGTCGAATTCCTCTATCAGTCCGGCCGTTCCCTGCCCCACGTCATGGCCATGCTCATTCCCGAGGCCTGGTCCGGCAATCCGGACATGGACGAGGACAAGCGCGCCTTCTACGAGTACCACGCCTCGCTCATGGAGCCATGGGACGGCCCCGCCGCCATCGCATTCACTGACGGCAAGGTGATCGGCGCCACGCTCGACCGCAACGGCCTGCGCCCCGGCCGCTACATCGTGACCAAGGACGATCTCGTCGTCCTTGCCTCCGAGGCCGGCGTCATCGAAGTTCCCGCCCGAGGACATTCTCAAGAAAGGCCGCCTGCAGCCCGGCCGCATGTTCCTCGTCGACACCGTGCAGCAGCGCATCATCTCCGACGCCGAGATCAAGAAGCAGCTGGCCGCGCGCCAGCCTTACGGCGAATGGCTCAAGCAGCAGCAGGTCACCATCGACTCGCTGCCCGAGCCCCCGCGCGTCATCGCCTCCAATCCCGAGACCCTGCTTCGCCGCCAGCGCGCCTGCGGCTACAGCGAAGAAGACCTGCGCATTCTGCTCGCGCCCATGGCCGCTACAGGGGCAGAGCCGGTCGGCTCCATGGGCACCGATGTGCCTCTGGCCTGTCTCTCCGATCGCCCGCAGCCGCTGTTCAACTACTTCAAGCAGCTCTTCGCCCAGGTCACGAATCCGCCCATCGACCCCATCCGCGAAGAGCTCGTCATGTCGCTGATCAGCTACATCGGCACCGAGCGCAACATCCTGGATGAAGCGCCGGAGAACTGCCACACGCTCAGGCTGCCCCATCCCATCCTCACCAACCGCGATTTGGAAAAGCTGCGCCGCGTGTCTTCAGGCGATCTGCTGGCCACCACGCTGCCCGCGCTCTTCCGCGCCGAGGACGGCGAAAAGGGCCTGCGCCACGCGCTGGACGATTTAAGCAATCGCGCCTCGCACGCCGTCGACTCCGGCTATACGCTGCTCATCCTCTCCGATCGCGGCGTCGATCCGACTTACGCGCCTGTTCCCAGCCTGCTGGCCATGGCTGCGGTCCACAATCGGCTGGTCCAGGAAGAAAAACGCACCCAGGTCGCGCTCATCATCGAAAGCGGCGAGCCGCGCGAGGTCATGCACTTCGCCCTCCTCATCGGATACGGCGCCAGCGCCATCAATCCCTACCTCGCCATCGAGACCGTTCACAGCCTCAAGAGGCGCGGCCTGTTGCCGGACAATGTCACCGCCGAGCAGGCCGAGAGCAACTTCATCAAGGCCATCGAGAAGGGACTGCTCAAGACCTTCTCCAAGATGGGCATCTCGACGCTGCAAAGCTATCGCGGAGCGCAGGTTTTTGAGGCCGTCGGGCTCAACAAGTGGCTTATCAATACCTATTTCCCCGGCACCGCATCGCGTATCGAAGGCGTCGGCCTCGGCGTGCTCGCACGCGAGGCGCAGATCAAGCACGACTACGCCTTCCAGCCCCTCACCGACTCTGAAACCGAGCTTGTGGTCGGCGGCCAATATCAGTACCGCGAGGGCGGCGAATATCACCTCCTCAATCCGCTCACCATCAGCAAGGTGCAGCACGCGGTCAACGAGAACAACTTCGCCACGTTCCAGGAGTACACCGACCTCATCGACGATCAGAACCGCAATCTCTGCACTCTGCGCGGCCTGCTCAAGCTGAAGTATGTTGAGAAGCCTCTGCCCATCGAAGAGGTTGAGCCAGCCAAGGAGATTGTCAAGCGCTTCACGACCGGGGCCATGAGCTTCGGATCGATTTCCAAGGAAGCTCATGAGACCCTCGCCATCGCAATGAACCGTCTCGGCGGCATGTCGAACACGGGCGAAGGCGGCGAGGACGAAGCACGCTTTAAGCCCGACGCCAATGGCGATTCCCGCCGCTCGGCCGTGAAGCAGGTGGCCAGCGGACGCTTCGGCGTCACCACCAACTACCTCGTCAACGCCGATGAGCTCCAGATCAAGATGGCCCAGGGCGCAAAGCCCGGCGAGGGCGGCCAACTGCCCGGCCACAAAGTTGACGAGATCGTCGCCAAGGTGCGCCACTCCATTCCTGGCGTGGGACTCATCTCGCCTCCTCCGCACCACGATATTTATTCCATCGAAGACTTGGCGCAGCTCATCTACGACCTCAAGAACGTCAATCCCAAGGCACGCATCGCCGTCAAGCTGGTTTCCGAAGTGGGCGTGGGCACCGTCGCCGCCGGTGTGTCAAAGGCGCATGCGGACGTAGTGCTCATCTCGGGCGATTCCGGCGGCACCGGCGCTTCACCGCTCAGCTCGATCAAGCACGCCGGCTTGCCCTGGGAGCTCGGCCTGGCAGAGACGCAGCAGGTTCTGCTCCTCAATGACCTGCGCAGCCGCATCCGCGTGCAAACCGACGGCAAGCTGCAGACTGGCCGCGATGTTGTGATTGCCGCCCTGCTTGGCGCCGAGGAATTCGGATTTGCAACAATGCCTTTGATTGCAATGGGTTGCGTTATGATGCGCAAGTGTCACTTGAATACATGCGCCGTCGGCATTGCCACGCAGGATCCTGTTCTTCGTTCGCGCTTCACCGGCACGCCCGAGCACGTCATCAACTTCTTCTTCTTTATCGCTGAGCAGATGCGGCAGCACATGGCAAAGCTCGGCTTCCGCACTGTGGATGAGATGGTGGGCCACGTGGAGAAAATCGACGTATCCCTCGCCGATTCGCATTGGAAGGCGAAAGGCATCGATCTCTCGTCCATCCTGTACATGCCCACGCTGCCATCGCGCGTGGCGCGCCGCCGCACCACTTCGCAGGATCACGGTCTTGGGCCGGCTCTCGACCACGCCCTCATCGCCAAGGCCAAGCCCGCGCTCGAATCCAAAACGCCCGTCACTGGCTCGTTCGCCATTCGCAACGTGCACCGTACCGTCGGCGCCATGCTGGGCGGAGAAATTGCCCGCCGTTACGGTTCGGCCGGATTGCCTGACGGCACGATTCACTTCCGATTCCACGGCTCAGCGGGCCAGAGCTTCGGCGCTTTTGTTCCCAACGGCGTCACGCTCGAACTCGAGGGCGACAGCAACGACTATATGGGCAAAGGGCTCTCCGGCGGTCGTCTCATCGCCTATCCGCCCAAGACATCCAGCTTCCTGCCCGAAGAAAGCATCCTCGTCGGCAACGTGGTCCTTTATGGAGCGACCAGCGGCGAGGCCTTCATCAACGGCATCGCCGGCGAGCGCTTCGCCGTTCGCAACTCCGGCGCAACGGCCGTTGTTGAGGGCGTGGGCGACCACGGGTGCGAGTACATGACCAACGGCTTCGTGGTTGTCCTGGGTTCCACCGGCCGCAACTTCGCTGCCGGCATGAGCGGCGGCTTCGCCTTTGTCTACGACGACAAGGGAGACTTCACCACGCGCCGCTGCAACACGGCCAGCGTCGACCTCGAGCCGCTCGCCGCTGACGACGATGTTGACCGCGTGCGCCAGTTGCTTGCGCGGCACCGCGACCTCACCGGCAGCCCTCGCGCCGCGTGGGTTCTCGAACACTGGGCCGACGCGCAGCCCAAATTCATCAAAGTGTTCCCGCACGAGTACAAGCGCGTTCTCGGCGTCGCGCGCGCTACTGCGCTCTACGCTTCCCCGTCGATTTCGCCGCCTCTGGTGACGGCCACAGCAGAGGTGCAACATGGGTAAGGTTACAGGCTTTCTCGATCATGAACGGGAACAACCGACGCGCCGGAAGGCCGATGAGCGCATTCGCGACTGGTTCGAGATCTACGAGCCGTTCCCTGAAGAAAAGCAGCGGGAGCAGGGTGCTCGCTGCATGGACTGCGGCGTGCCATTCTGCCACACAGGCTGCCCGGTCAACAATCTCATCCCCGACTGGAACGATCTCGTCTACAACAACCGTTGGGAAGCCGCAATTCGCCGCCTCCACTCGACGAACAACTTTCCTGAGTTTACCGGCCGCATCTGCCCCGCTCCCTGCGAAGCGGCCTGCGTGCTGGGCATCAACCAGCCGCCTGTATCGATCAAGCTCATCGAGCGGTCGATTGTTGAAAGAGCCTGGGACGAGGGCTGGATTCATCCCGAGCCACCCGAGCAGGGCACAGGCAAGCGCGTCGCCGTCGTCGGCAGCGGACCCGCCGGCCTTGCCGCAGCGCAGCAGCTTCGCCGTGCCGGCCACTCCGTCACGGTCTTCGAGAAAGCCGACCGCATCGGCGGCCTTCTCCGCTACGGCATTCCGAACTTCAAGCTTGAAAAGCACATCATTGATCGCCGCATCGAGCAGATGCGGGCCGAAGGCGTGGTGTTCAAGACCAACGCGCACGTCGGAGTCAATGTCCCGGTGGAATCGCTCACCGAAGGCTTTGACGCAATCGTCCTCTGCGGCGGCTCGGAGCAGCCGCGCGACCTCAAAATTCCCGGCCGCGAGCTAAAGGGCATTCACTTTGCCATGGAGTTCCTGCCGCAGCAGAATCGCCGCAACGAAGGCGATCAAGAGGAAGCGATTCTTGCCTCGATGCAGGCCTCCGGCTCCATCCTCGCCACCGGCAAGCGGGTTCTCATCATCGGCGGCGGCGACACGGGCGCAGATTGCCTTGGCACCAGCCATCGCCAGGGCGCCAAGAGCGTCCACCAGATTGAAATCATGCCCAAGCCGCCTACTGAGCGTGCATCTTCCACGCCCTGGCCGCTCTGGCCCCTGCAACTCCGCATTGAAAGCTCTCACGAAGAGGGCGGCATTCGCGATTGGGCCATCAACAGCGTCAAATTTACCGGCGACGCCGACGGCAACGTCAAGCAGGTTCACGCCGTCCGCGTCGGCCCTCCGCCCAAGTTCGAAGCCCTTCCGGGCACCGAATTTTCGGTCGATGTTGATCTGGTGTTATTGGCCATGGGCTTCCTCGGTCCCGTCCGCGACGGAATGATTGACCAGCTCGGCCTCGCACTCGACAATCGCGGCAACATCGCCACGACGAACTACATGTCCTCGCGCGAAGGCGTTTTCGCCGCAGGCGACATACGCCGCGGCCAGTCCCTCGTTGTCTGGGCCATTGCCGAGGGCCGCAAAGCAGCCGAGGCCGTGAACAAGTACTTGTCAGCAAAAGAGGAATCCCTCCCGCGCGCACGCCACTCGGCCGCCGCCAACGCACGATAGAGAATTTCTCCGGCTCTTCGTCCCGTAGGGACGTGCGGAAAAGTCGTTGAAATCGAGTCGGAGTGGACGGCAAGAACTCGCGGCCCACTCATCGCGATAAAGCCGCGATGAATGGGGCACAGGCTTACCTATTTGCGAAGCTCAGGCGGGTGGCTGGATCGGTGAGTGGGCCACCTGCCGCAAAGCAGCCGCCGCAGTCAGCGAATATTTGTCCGCGAAAGAGGAACCGTTGCTTCGCGTCCGCCATTCGGCAGCGGTCAAAGCCCGGTAGCCCGCCAACTCCGTTGCCTGAGGACCCGCTCATCGCGATAAGGCCGCGATGAACGGGGCACAGCTCCCGATACCAAGATGAGTGGGCCACCTACCACTTGCAGAGGTCTAACCCCCAGGTCCCAGCGGAGTTACGATAGCACCATGCCATACGGCCTGAAGCGGTTCCAGAAAGCCGAAGCCCTTCACTTCATTACGTTCAGTTGCTTCCATCGTCTTCCGTTCCTTGAAGCGCCGGCAACCAAGGAAACGTTTGAGTTCGTTCTCGAACAGACTCGGTCACGTCACCGGGCAAGGGTCTACGCTTACGTCCTGATGCCTGAACATATCCACTTGCTGATCAACGAGCCGCCGCTGATTCTGGTGGCGCAGTTTCTGAAGGCACTCAAGCAGATCACTTCACGCAAACTGCGAGGCGATCGCCAGCAGTTCTGGCAGGACCGTTACTTTGACGCGAACATTTATGGCGAAACAGCCCGGTCCGAAGTGATCCGATATATCCACCGAAACCCTGTCAAACGGGGACTGGTCGCATCGCCCGAGCAGTACCGATGGAGCAGCTTCAACCACCACGCTATCGGAATTCGAGAAGTCGTTGAAATTGAGTCGGAGTGGACGGCAAGAACTCGCGGCCCACTCATCGCGATAAAGCCGCGATGAATGGGGCACAGACTTACCCATTTGCGAAGCGCAGGCGGATGGCTGCCGGCCCACTCATCGCGATAAAGCCGCGATGAATGGGGCACAGACTTACCTATTTGCTAAGCTCAGACGGATGGCTGGATCGGTGAGTGGGCCACCTGCCGAGAATAAATAACCAGCAAAACAGACTGCGGGCTTCCCCTTCCCGTGGCCCTGTGCAGTGGTACCATCGTTTTCAGCGTTGAACTGGAGGATTGGAATGTCACAGCTACCCGAGAATTTTGTCGGCTTCAAGAGCCGTCACGAGCGCGTCTGCAACGCCTTCGAGCAGCTCGCGCAGGCTTGTCACGAAAGTGGTCCCCTGGACGAGAAAACACGCCGGCTCATAAAAATCGCCCTCGCCATTGGAGCAGGGTTGGAGGGCGCCACGCACTCTGCGGTGCGGCACGCGAAGGAAAGCGGCGCCTCTCAGGCTGAGCTTGACCAGGTTGCTATTTTGGCGATTACGACGCTCGGTTTCCCTTCGGCCATGCGGGGCTGGATGTGGCTGGAAGACGGCGGCCGCTCCTAGAGCTATGACTTTGTGATTCTGTTATCGTTCCGGGGTAGGTGCGGGCCTGGAGGCCCGCACGACAGCCGGTCAACCACCCCAGCAAGCCGAAGGCCGGCTTGCCCGGGGGCCCCGGTCAGGAGACCCTCGCTACGTGGCGGTGATTACGGAATCATGCGGTACCGGTACTAGTGGGCCGTGGGATGCTGCGCCTTCCCCTGGGGATATTCACGAATTTTTTTGACAGAAGGATCAGACGGGTTTGACCGCGATGGGGCTGTCACTCTCCTCGACGACTGCGCCGGTGTCAGTTACAGGATGGTAGCTGCAGGCGCGGTTGCGGCCAGAGCGCTTGGCTTGATAGAGGGCTTTGTCGGCGCAGTCGATGAGGGGTGCGGCCTGTTCTCCTAACTGCGGAGTGAGCGTGGCGCAACCAACCGAGACGGTTACGATCCCGAGAGGGTTGGAGCTGTGCGGCAGCTGGCGATTGCGCATGACTGCGCAGATGTCTTGGGCAAGCTGGAGGGCTCCGCTCTTGCCGGTGTTGGGCAGGATGGCGGCAAACTCCTCGCCCCCAAAGCGGGCCACGAGGTCGCCGGGACGGGAGACGACGTCCTGCGCGGCTTCAGCGATTTGTTTGAGGCAACTATCGCCGCGCAGATGACCATAGGTGTCGTTGTAGGACTTGAAGAGGTCGACGTCGACGAGCAGGAGGGAAAGAGGCTTGCGATCGCGCATGGCGCGGCGCCATTCGGTGGCAAGGCACTGATCGAAATAGCGGCGGTTGGCCAGGCCGGTGAGCGCGTCGGTGACGGCGAGTGTCTCGACGATATGGTAAGCATCTGCAAGCTGCTGCTCGGCGAGCTTACGCTCGGTGATCTCGCGTGAGTTGTTGAGGATCCCGGTGGGAATACCGGTGACGGGATCGCGAATGGTGCGCAGGCTGGACTCGGTCCAGATGTAGTTTCCGTCGTGTGCCCTTACGCGACACTCGATCAATGCTCCATCGGAGCCTGCGCGCAGTTGTTTCATTACCTCGCTAATTTTGGGCCTGTCCTCGGGATGAATGAGATCCATGCTATTCGACTTCAACAGGTCGCGATGCGTATATCCGCCCCAACTTGAGGCAGATGAGGAGACATAGCTACGGTTTCCTTCAAAATCCGCAATGATAACCCAATCGCGCGAATTTTCCGTGACGAGTTTGTGCAGGGCGGCGATCTGCTGCAGACGGCGTTCGGTGGCGCGCAGGTCTTCGAGGACGACGGAGACGCTATAGAGGATGATCATGGCTGAAGCGATGTAGAGTTGCACGGCAATAGCCGATTCGAAATGCGCATTGGGAACGGCTGCGGCAAATGGACCCTGGCCGCGAACCGTGAAGGATGTCGCGACACCGGCGACAAAGAGCGTGGCCAAGGCGGCCCATCCCAGGCCGAGGCGGAGGAGGACGATGACGAGGAGCGGGTAGAGGAGGAACGCCAAAGGCACCCTGGCATGCTGGAAGATGGCGAAAGCCACCGCCGCGACGGGAAGCAGATGCGCCCAATGTTTGAGGGAGAAGAGCGAATCTCGAAAGCGCGTGCGAAAGATCGCGACACAGGCCGGGGTGACAACGCAGACTCCCAGAGCATCGGCGGCTACCCACTGCAGGAACTCGACACCTGGAGAAGTGGCGTGCCAGAGGGGAGATCCGACGTGCCAAAGAGGCGATACCAGCGCGTTGACAGCACCTGTTGCGATGGGGCCGGCAAATACGCCGAAGGCGAGAAACCGGGCGACATAGGCAGGGGCGGTGAAATCAGGAAGATCGGAGGAGCGGCGGCGCAAGAGCAAAGCGCTGACGATGGATTCAGCGACATTGAGGAGCGTCAGGAACAGCCCGCTAGCGATTCCATGATGTCCGGCGAGAAGGCCGCCAATGAACTGCGCGACATAAGCGGAACAGAGGTAGGCGGGCCATCGCTTGCGCGGAGCCAGAAGCAAATAAGCAAGCAGAACACCATTTGCGACCCAGATGAAATCGGCCTCGGGGGCAAGGCCGACGAATACCGTGGCCGAAACGACGGAGAAGAAGCATCCTGCCAGGCGCAAGGCGAATCGGTTCTTTCGCAACCGGCAACTGATGAAGCGCGTGGCTTTGCTTGCAATCTCGCTGCGCAACGCAGGTCTCCCAAGGAATTCATCGGATGGATTTCCCGGGAGATGAATTTCGAGAGGGTGATTCCGCGTAAATTTCTATGACTTTGGGATGCAGAGCGGGCAAGTGGCGATGAGGGGTGGGATTCAGGGGTTTGGGGTGAGTTGAGAATGGAATTCGGCCTTGCCGCCGGGCGAGAGGACGATTTCGAGCTGCCCCTCCTGGCGCTCGGTGAGGGCAGGACCGGTGAGCTGAACCTGTTTCTCGTTGGCGGGTGTGTAGAAGAGCTTGAGCGGGCCACTGCCGCGGACCTGGAAGCGATAGTGGAAGGACACGCCGGCAGCGAGCGAGTCAACGCCGAAGCTGGCGCTGGGGTAATCGACTTCAAGGAGCTGGACGGGAGCGCCGGTGCGATTCTCGATGGTGACGTCGATGTGGTAGGAGTGGCAGGCGCTGAGCATGAGAACGGAGGCGCCGCCGGAAACCAGAATAAGGCGAAGAGTGAACGAGCGGCGCGTCACTTACTGGACTCCTCTTGAGATGGCGGCGGATTCTGCGTCGGGAGTTTGCTGAACTGCCTGCTTCGCTACTTCTTTTTCGAGGCGGTCGAGGCGCTTGAGCAGTTCGGGAAGGCGCTGGAAGATAGTGACGGCGCGCAGCCAGATGCGATTGTCGAAGCCGGGCGAGCCGGAGATCATTTTGCCGGGCGGGACATCGTGGGAGACGGCGGATTGGGCGGTGAGAATGACGCCGTCGCCGACGGTGCAATGGCCGGCGATGCCGACCTGGCCGGCGAGAATGACGTTGTTGCCGATGACGGAGGAGCCGGCGAGGCCGGTTTGCGCGCAGAGCAGCGTGTCGTTGCCGACGCGGGAGCCGTGGCCGACCTGGACGAGGTTGTCGACTTTGGTGCCGTCGCCGATTTCCGTTGCGCCGACGGTGGCGCGGTCGATGGTGGCGTTGGCCTGCACGTCGACACGGCTGCCGATGCGGACGGGGCCGGATTGGGGAATTTTTTCCCAATGGCCCTGCGTCATTTTTGGAGAAGCCGAAGCCGTCGGCGCCGATGACGACGCCGTTTTCGAGCGTGACGTGGTCGCCGAGGACGCAGTTCTCGCGGACCACGGCGTGGGCGTGCGCGAAGAAATGGCTGCCGGCCTGGACGCCGGGATAGAGCACGACGTGGGGCAGGATCGTGGCGTGCGGGCCGAGGCGGACGTCGGGGCCGACGACGGCGTAAGCGCCGATGTGCGCGTCGAGGCCGATTTCGGCCGTGGGATCGATGACGGCGGTGGGATGGATGCCGGGCGGGTAAGCGGGCGGCTGGTAGAAGAGGCCGAGCGCGCGCGAGAAGGCGTGATAGGGGTTCTTGATGCGCAGGGTTGCGGCGGAGATCTCCTGAAATTCGGGCTCGACGAGGACGGCGGCGGCGTGGGTGGTGCGGGCGAGCGCGGTGTAGCGGGGATTGGCGACGAAGGTGATTTCGGTGGGGCCGGCCTCTTCAATGCCTTTGACGCCGGTAATTTCCAGGTCCGGGTTGCCGCGGAGTTCCGCGCCCAAACGGCTTGCCAATTCGCCTAGCTTCATTGAGGAGATTGTAACGGAACGGCGAGGCGGAGGACGGCCTCGGCTGCGGCGGGGCCTGGAGCGTGTGCGCGGCGGATTGCGCGGCGTCGAGCGTTGCGCCGGGAATGATGCCGAGGACGAGCGTGGCGGCGACGGCGAGAGAACAGGGCCGCGCTGACGGCGACGCCGACCTGCGGGCTTGGGAGCGCGCGGTGCGGCGCGGTCATCGGAAGCGGGCGCTGCGCGGCGACGAGAGCGAGGCGCAGGTAATAGGCCGCGGCCAATCCTGAGTTGAGCAGGCCGATGATGGCCAGCCAGACCGCGCCGCCGCCGACCGCCGCCGTGAACGAGTAGAACTTGCCGAAGAAGCCGCCGGTGAAGGGAATTCCGACCAGCGAGACGAGGAAGAAGATGAGCAGGCTGCCGAGAAGCGGCGAGCGATAGATGAGGCCGCGGAAGTCGTCGATGAGGGGCAGCTGCTCGTCGTATCCGCTGACCAGCGTGATGACGGCGAAGATGCCCACGTTCATGGCGGCGTAGGCCGCGATGTAAAAGCTGGCGGCGGCGATGCCGATGTAGCCGAGGCCGGCGAAGGCGGCGAGCAGGTAGCCGGCGTGGGCGATGGAGGAGTAGGCCAGCATGCGCTTGACGTTCTGCTGGCGCAGGGCGGCGAGGTTGCCGACGGTCATGGAGAGGACGGCGACGATCCAGAGCAGCGGCGCCCAGAGCGGAGCGGAGAGTGGGGAACATCTCGTAGACCACGCGCAGCAGCAGCGCGAAGGCCGCGGCTTTGGGCGCGGTGGAGAGCAGCGCGACGACGGGCGAGGGCGCGCCTTCGTAGACATCGGGCGTCCAGACGTGGAAGGGCGCGGCGGAGACCTTGAAGAGAATGCCGACCAGCATGAGCGCCAGCGCGGCGAGGACGAGGGACTGATTCTGCGCGGCGGGCGCGAGGTGGGCGATCTCGTAGATCTGCGTGGTTCCGGTGGCGCCGAAGATGAGCGCGATGCCGTAGAGCAGGAATGCAGTGGCGAAGGAGCCGAGGAGGAAGTACTTGATGGCGGCTTCAGGGCCGCGGCCGGTCTGCTTGCGGTAGCCGGCAAGAATGTAGGTGGAGATGGAGGAGATTTCGAGAGCGATGAAGACGAGCGAGCAGCTCGACCGCGCCGGTGAGCAGGCACATGCCGACCGCGCCGAAGACGATGAGCGCGTAGAACTCGCCCTGGTGATGGCTGTCTTCGGGCAGCGTGTCGAGCGAGAGCAGCAGGGCGACGAGCACGATGCCGCAGATGAGGACGTGGAAGAAGACGGTGAAGGCGCTGGTTTCGACGGTGCCGAAGAAGCCGGTTCCCTCGGGCAGGGAAAGCTGCCAGAGGCTGGCCCAGAGGGCGAGCGTGGTTCCGATGGCGGCGACCCAGCCAAGCGGACGGCGCGGCCATGCCGGGCGGGAGCGAGGCGTCGATCAGCATGACGACGACGCCGGTCAGGGTGAGGATGACCTCGGGGAGGATGCGGTAGATGTCGGGAACTGGATTCACCGCTGGGCCTCCGCTGGACGATTGGAACTGCAGTTGGCGACTCGAGTTGCGCGGATGAGTGCAGTTCGCACGTTCGCGGCGGGGGATGGACGCCGGTTCTGGATGGTGTTGAGCCAGAGCGACGGCGCGAGGCCCATGACGAGCATCAGGACGGCGAGCGGCGTCAGCATGGCGAGTTCGCCGAAGCGCAGATCGGCGGCGGGTTTGGAGGCGGCGAGCGCGCTTTCAGGGCCGTAGAAGAGCCGCTGCACCAGCCAGAGCATGTAGGCCGCGCCGAGAATCACGCCGAGCGCGGCGGCGACGGCCCAGCCGCGGCTGACTCCGGTAAAGGTGCTGGAGAGGATGAGGAACTCGCCGACGAAGCCGCTCAGCATGGGCAGGCCGATCATGGCCAGCGAGGCGATGACGAAGTAGGTGGCCGTGCGGGGCAGCTTTGCGGCGAGGCCGCCATAGGAGTCGATCTGGCTGGTGGCGTAGCGGATCTCGAGCACGCCGAGCAGCAGGAACAGCGCGCCGTCGACGACGCCGTGGGAAAGAATCTGGTAGACAGCGCCGGCCCAGCCGGTGAAGGTGAGGCCGTAGATGCCGAGAACGATCAGGCTCAGGTGGCTGAGGGCGGCGAAGGCCATCAGCCGCCAGAAGTCGCGCTGCACCAGGGCGAGGCACGCGCCGTAGAGAATGCCGATGACGGCGAGCGCGATGAGTAGCGGAGCGACGGCGCGGGCCTGCACAGGGAAGAGTCCGACGTGGAAGCGAAGCATGGAGTAGAGGCCGAGCTTGCCGGCGACGACCATGGCCAGGGCGACGGGCGCTTCGCTGTAGGTGTCGGCCAGCCAGCCGTGGAGCGGGAAGACGGGAACCTTGACGGCGAAGGCGAAGAGAAATGCGAGCGCGACCCAGAAGAGGGCGCCGGCGGGAAGTGACGCCGCTGGCGGTTTGAGTATCTGCAGGTCAGCGAAGTTGAAGGTGCCGGTGCTTGGCGTAGAGCCAGAGAATGGCGACCAGCAGCGGCGCGGAGGGAATGAAGGTGAAGAGGAAGAACTTGAGCGCGGCTTTGGGGCCGTCCTTGCGGCCGTACATGGCGATGAGGATGGCCATGGGCACCAGCGAAAGCTCCCAGAAGCCGTAGTAGAGCATCAGGTCGAGCGAGATGAAGACGCCGAACATGGCGGTCTGCTGGACGAGGAAGAGCGAGTAGAAGACCTTGCGGCGGGTCTTGATGGCGTTCCAACTGGCGAGGACGCCGATGGGCGCGAGCAGGCCGACGAGAACAACGAGCCAGAGGCTGAGGCCGTCGACGCCGACGTGGTAGAAGATGGCCGGGTTTTCGATCCAGGGAACGATTGACTTCAAACTGGAAGCCGGGCTGGCCGGCGACGAAGTGCGCGGGAAGATGCAGCGTGAGGAGGAAAGTGACGAGCGTGGTGAGCAGGGCGATCCAGTTGGGCAGCTTGGCGCGGTCGGGCAGGAGCGCAACCAGGACTGCGCCGGCGAGCGGAACCAGCAGGATGAGCGTGAGAATCGATTGGTTCGATCGCGTTCATCTCTCAGTGCCCCGCCATGTCGAGATGAATTCCGAAGATGTCGGCCAGAACCGTGGTCCACGGAACCAGCGACGAACAGCAGCACCGCGGCGGCGCCGAGCGGCCAGCCATGCCGCGTAGGAGCGCAGGTTGCCGGACTGCCAGCGCTGCAGAATTGCTCCGGCGAGAGTTGGCAATGCCGCCGAGCAGCCAGGCCAGCCCGCCGAGGATAGCGATGTCGACGACCCAGCCGAGGATGTAGTTCGAGAAGGCCAAGCAGCGGCTTGACGATGACCGCGCCGTAGATCTCGTCGACGTAGTACTTGTTGGCGAGCAGCTTGTAGCCGGCGGGAAGGCGGCGGCGAGTTGCGCGGGGCGCTCGGGCTTGCGGCGGTAGTAGCTTGTCGGCGATGAACCAGCCTTGAGCGCGACGAGCAACGGCGACGATGCTGAGGACGATTTCGAGGTGCTGGCTTGCCGGCTTCATGGGCGATGCGCGCCGGTCGCGGGAGCAAGGAAGGCAGCGAAGCGCTCGATGCCGATCCAGCCGCCGCAGATGGAAAGCAGGGCCGAGAATGACGAGCGGGCCGAGCATGGACCACGGGCTCTCGTGCGGATGGAGCGTCGTGGCTGCGCGGCTCGCCGAGGAAGGTCATGTACCAGAGGCGGAACATGTAGAAGCGAAGTCAGCAGGGCCGTGACGAGGCCGACGAACCAGAGGCACTTTGCCGCAGGTTCCTTGCAGGAAGGCGGCGTAGAGGATGGCGTCTTTTGAGAAGAAGCCGGCGAAGGCGGAAACCCGGCGATGGCGAAGACGGCCGCGGTCATGGTCCAGAAGGTGACGGGAAGCTTCTTGCGCAGGCCGCCCATCTTGCGCATGTCCTGCTCGCCGCCCATGGCGTGGATGACGGAGCCGGCGGCGAGGAAGAGCAGCGCCTTGAAGAAGGCGTGCGTCACCAGGTGGAAGATGGCCGCCGAGTAGGCCGCGACGCCGCAGCCGAGGAACATGTAGCCGAGCTGCGAGATGGTGGAGTAGGCGAGCACGCGCTTGATGTCGTTCTGGACCAGGGCGATGGTGGCGGCGAAGAGGGCCGTGGCCGCGCCGACGATGGCGACGACGCCGAGCGCGAAGGGCGAGTGGTCAAAGAGGACATGGGTGCGGGCGATCATGTAGACGCCGGCGGTGACCATGGTGGCGGCGTGGATGAGCGCGGAGACGGGCGTGGGGCCTTCCATGGCGTCGGGCAGCCAGACGTAGAGCGGAAGCTGCGCGCTCTTGCCGGTGGCGCCGAGCGAGCAGGCAGAGGCAGATGACGGTGAGGACGCCGCCGGTCCAGCCGGGGTCTGGCGGCGAGCTTGGCGGCGATCTCGCTGAAGGTGAGCGTGCCGAAGTTGGCCAGCAGCAGGAACATGCCGATGAGGAAGCCGAAGTCGCCGATGCGGTTGACGATGAAGGCTTTCTTGCCGGCGTCGGCGGCGGAGTTTTGCTGGAACCAGAAGCCGATGAGCAGATAGGAGGCGAGGCCGACGCCCTCCCAGCCGACGAACATGAGCAGGACGTTGCCGGCGAGGACCAGGACGGTCATGAAGAAGAGGAAGAGATTCAGGTAGCTGAAGTAGCGCGCGTAGCCCTCTTCGTCGTGCATGTAGCCGACGGAATAGATGTGGATGAGGAAGCCGACGCCGGTGACGACGAGGAGCATGACCAGCGAGAGCTGGTCGAGGACGAAGCTGAAGTCGATGTGGAGCGCGCCGATGGCGAGCCAGGGATGGGCGAAGGTTTCGACGTAGGGCAGAGCGACGCAGTGACCTGACCGCAGCCCGGGCAATTCGCAGGCCGCCGAGATGCATGGTAGCCGCAAGCTGCATTCAGCACCAGGACGAAGGACGCCGAGCGGCGCGAGAACGCCGATGGTCGTGACCAGCCGCCTGGGCAGCCGGCGAGCCGAGGATTCCGTTGAGCAGAAATCCCGCGAAGGGCAGCAGCGGAATCAGCCAGAGATGGAGAGACTCGTTCATAGTTTCATCAGGTCGATGCGGTCGACGGCCAGCGTGGCGCGGGCGCGGAAGACGGCAATGATGATGGCGAGGCCGACGGCAGCTTCAGCGGCGGCGACCATCATGACAAAGAAGACGAAGATCTGGCCCTTCACCGCGTGCCACTGGTGGGCGAAGGTGACGAAGGAGAGATTGACGGCGTTGAGCATGAGCTCAATGGACATGAAGACGGTGATGAGATTGCGCTTGATGAGAAAGCCGACGACGCCGAGCGAAAAGAGCGCGGCGCTCAGCAGCAGATACCAGGAGAGAGGGACTTCCTGATTGAAGGAAGCTCACTTGGCGGCCGTCCTTTCCGTCTCCGTTGACCGTCGACGGGCGAGCGCAACCGCGCCGAGGATGGCGATGAGGATGAGCACCGAGGTGACTTCAAAGGGCAGCAGCAGTTCGTGGAAGAGCACCTGGCTGAGGAGGACCAGGTTCGATTGATCGGGAGCGTTGGTGAGTCCCTGGCCGAGATGCGCGGCGCCGAGGCCCTGCAGCGTGAAGATGACGGTGGCGAGCACGGCCAGAAGGACGACGACGGCGGGAAAGCCGATGGGGCGCGCGGCGCGGCTGCCCAGGGTGCGCTCTTCGCGGCCGGCGTTGAGCAGCATGACCACGAAGGTGAAGAGGACCATGATGGCGCCGGCGTAGACGATGATCTGCGCGACGGCCAGGAACTCCGCGCCGAGCAGCAGGTAAAGCACGGCCAGCGAAGTCATGACCACGATCAGCGAGAGGGCGCTGTTGATGGGATGGGTCTGGAGCAGGAGATTGATGGCTCCAGCGAGGCAGAATCCGGCAAAGAGGAAGAACAGAATCAGATGCATCGTACGTTGAAGGAGAGTCCTTCCCGATTGTAAATGAGCCTCAACGAACCTTGGCTCAGGTTGAACGGTTGAAGATTATCCCTCAGGGGCTAAAGCCCCGATGGTTTCGCTTCGATTGATGTACGGGCTAAAGCCGTACCCTTGCCTGGGACCCGATGATGTCGGCTAGCCCGATTGCCTGAGTCCGTCAGCGATAGGCAAGCCAGAGGCTTGTGCCCACAATGTTGAGGATGGCAAGCGGCATCAGAATGCGCCATCCGAAGTTCATCAGCTGGTCATAGCGGAAGCGGGGCAGCGTGCCGCGCACCCAGACGTACAGAAAGAGAAAACAGAAGACCTTGAAGACAAACCAGAAGATCGGCAGAAGCGCGTGGACAAAGATGTTCTGCGGCGGCGGCGATCAGGTTGCCGAAGGGGCTGGTCCAGCCGCCGAGAAAGAGCAGCGTGGCCACGCAGCCCACGTTGATCATGTTGGCGTACTCGGCCATGAAGAACATGGCGAACTTCATGGAGCTGTATTCGGTGTGATAGCCGCCGGTGAGTTCGCTTTCGGCTTCGGGCAGATCGAAGGGCGAGCGGTTGGTTTCAGCGAAGGCGGCCATCAGGTAGATGAAGAAGGCGACGAACTGAAATCCGCCGAAGATGTTCCAGGTGGCGATGCCGTGGGTGGCCTGCTGCTCGACGATGACGCGCAGATTGAGCGAGCCGGCGCGGAGGACGACGCCCACCAGCGAGAGGCCGAGAGCCAGTTCGTAGCTGATGAGCTGCGCCGAGGAGCGAAGCGAGCCGAGCAGGGAGTATTTGTTGTTCGACGACCAGCCGGCGAGGGCGATGCCGTAGACGCCGATGGAAGTGATGCCGAGAATGACGAGCAGGCCGATGTTGACGTTGGAAATTTCAAAGAGGTCGAAGCCGTGCGGGCCGATGCCCGGCTCGCCGAAGGGAATGACGGCGATGGAGATGAGCGCGCAGCCGAGAGAGATGATGGGCGCGAGCAGATAGAGCGGGCGATAGACGGCGGTGGGGATCAGGTCTTCTTTGAGGAAGGACTTTGCGCCGTCGACCAGCGGCTGCAGAAGGCCGAAGGGGCCGACGCGGCTGGGGCCCCAGCGGTTCTGGATGCGGCCGACGAGCTTGCGCTCAAGCAGCACGGTGTAGGCGACGCCCATCAGCATCACCACCGTGACCACGGCCACTTTGAGCAGGCTCCACAGAAAAAATGCGAGAATCGTCACGTGCGTTTGAGCCTTCTTTAAACAGCGAGTCAGCGAGTCAGCCAGTCAGCGCAGTGCAATCTCTCAGTCGGCTGCGGATTTTGCGAGTTCCTTTGCTTGATGTTGTTCAAGTTGCTTGAGCGCGGGGCTGTAGCGGCCCAGCGTTCCGGAGGTGAAGAGAGTGTCGTGCGCGGGAACGACGAGATCCGGAGTCGGCGCAGCGCGGAGACGGGAACGAAGCCCGGCGAGGCTGGGTTCGGTGTGCACGTCGTTGCCCGCAAAGAGATTGATGCGGTCGAGTGTGTAGCCGGGAACGAGGCGCTCGATTTCGTCGAGGACGGCGAGCGGATCGAAGGGGCTGAGTTTGGGTTCGAGGCCGTTGGCCTCGAGCCAGACGGCGTGGCGGTCGGCCTCGCCGGCCTGCGCGCCGCGCGACTGGCCGAGATCGGCGGTGATGCCGCGCTTGCCGAAGGGAACCAGAGTCTTGACGTCAACGCCCATGGCGCCGGCGAGGCGGACGAGGATTTCGAAGTCGGGCTTGACGCCTGCGCGGTCGGCGGCTTTGCGGACCAGTTGCACGTCGCCGAAGGTGTTGGTGACGGTGCCGGATTTCTCGTAGAGGCTGGCGGCCGGGAAAACGACATCGGCCAGAGCGGCGGTTTCAGTGAGGAAGAGATCCTGCACGATGACGAACGTGTTTTGGAGGGCGGCGGGATCGACCTTGAGCGTTGGAAACGGGATTGGCGCCGACGACGAGCAAGCGCGCCGAGTTCGCCGGTGGCGGCGGCATCAAACATCTGCGGCAGGGATTTGCCGGGAGCGGCGGGCAGATTGGGATACTCGGCGAAGGCGCCGGGCGCGGTGACCGGAACGTAGCCGGGCAGCAGATCGGGGAAGAGACCCATATCGGCTGCGCCGCGGGAGTTGGAGTGGTCGCCGAGATAGGCGAAGCGGACGTTGCCGCGCTTGAGGCCCCAGGCGACGAGATTCTCGACGGCTGTCGCCGCGAAATTCTTCGCCGAAGATCACGATGAGCGATTCCTCGGCGAGGATGGCCTTGCTGAAGTCGGTTTGGCCGGCAGTCGAGAATGGCGGCGAGGTCTTTGTAGCCGTTCGGCGGCAGGCCTTGCACGGCCTTGGCCTGGCGCTCGAGCTTGATGGGATCAGAATTGGCGATGTAAAGGCGAGCGCGGTTGAGGCGCACGTTGGTGCGCAGCATCCAGGCGAGAAGCGGATGCTCTTCAGTGGGATTGCCGCCGATGAGAAGGATCGCGGGAGCGGAGGCGATGTCGCGCAGGCTGGCGGTTTTGCCGGCGGGTGCGCCCGGCGAGGGCGCGGGCAAAGGCTGGGTAATCGGTGGTGCGCTCGTGGTCGATGTTGTTGGTGTGGAGAACGGTGCGCGCGAACTTCTGCAGCAGGTAGTTCTCTTCGTTGGTGGTGCGGTTGGAGCCGATGACGCCGATGGCCGTACCGCCGCGAGTGTCGCGAATTTCTTTGAGCTTGCCGGCGGCGAAGCGGAGCGCGTGCTCCCAAGTAGCGGGTTCGAGCTTGCCTGCGGAGTTGCGGACGAGCGGCTGCGTGAGGCGGTCGGGGCTCTCGACGAAGTCGAAGCCGAAGCGGCCCTTGGCGCAGAGGAAGTCGCCGTTGATGCCGCTCTTGTCGCGGTTGTCGGCGCGAACAATCTCGGAGCCGTCGTTGGTCTGGCGCACGCCGAGCGTGACCTTGCAGCCGTCGGCGCAATGGGTGCAGACGGTGGAGACGTGGTTCATCTCCCAGGGGCGCGTTTTGTAGCGGTAGCTGCCGCTGGTGAGCGCGCCCACGGGGCAAACGTCGATGCACATGCCGCATTGTTCGCAGTCGAGCTGATGGCTTCGTCATTGGGCACGATGACGGAATTGGCGCCGCGGTTCTTGCACGCCGAGCGCCCAGACGTCCATGCCTTCGCCGCACATGCGGATGCAGCGGTAGCAGAGGATGCAGCGCGGGCGGTCGTAGAAGACGGCGGGCGACCACTGCTGCTCGTCGCGATGGTGCTTGGCCTCGGCGTAGAGGCTTTCGCCGGCGCCGTACTTGAAGGTCATGTCCTGCAGTTCGCACTCGCCGCCGGCATCGCAGACGGGGCAGTCGAGCGGGTGGTTGCCCAGGAGCAACTGGATGGTGGCCTTGCGCGCCTGGGCGATCTCGGGCGACTCGGTGATGAAGACCTGGCCTTCGGCGACGGTGGTGGTGCAGGCGGTTTGCAGCTTGGGGACTTTTTCCTGGCGCACGACGCACATGCGGCAGGCGGCCTGCAGCGAGAGGCCGGGATAGTAGCAGAAAGCCGGAATCTCGATGCCGGCCTTGCGGCAAGCGTCAATGAGCAGCGTCCCCGCGGGAGCGGTGAGCTTCTTTCCGTCGACTGTGAAGGTTACGTCTGGCATTCGTGTCCTTATGCCGCCGAAAGGATTCGCGGTTCGGCTCGTGAGCCGGAACTTTCACTTCGAGCTTCTGGAGAACAAAATACTCCACATCCTCGAAATCTTCGTCCTTGCAGCTCGACGTCTGTCGTCGTGGGCTCTGGAATCGATCTCGCCATCCTCCAGAATCCCCTCCAAGTGGAATTCGAGAGCTTCGCGCATCATTGTGTTCATTTCTTCGAGCGTGTCGCCTGCGGAGACGCAGCCGGGCACATCGGGAGCGTGGCCAGAGAAGTTACTCCCTTTGCATTTGGCGTATACAACCAGATAATCGTTTCGTCATTTCAACCCCGCTTGTTTGAGGATACTTTGAACATCGGACTTTGACAGATCTTTACTGCCGTGCATCGGGACTGTGACTCGCCCCGGCTTCACCAGGTGCTTGTATTGCGCATGACTGCCCTTTTGCGAATGAAAATACCAGCCATCCTTCTCGATGATACGAATGATCTCTCTGGCCTTCACGCATTCTCCGATGTCGAGACCTCATTGCTTTCAATTTCGCACATCTCCTGCACCCACTTCTTGCCTTGTTCGGTGACGTAGAACCAAAGTTCGCTAATGGTCTCGTGATCGGGCTCTACCGTGGTCAAGCGAAGCTCACAATCATGTACTTCGAACGCTTCTATGTCCTTGTTCGCTATGGATTGAACGAGGGCCTCCTCGATCTGGCTAATCGTCGGCGCATTTGGATCGCCATCCGTCCATTTTTCAATTTCACTCACGACCATGCTGAACTCTTCGTAATCGTTAGCGCAGGCTTCCATAACCAGTCGATTGAACTCCGAACGTCCTCCGTACTTTCCTACCATTTCGCGCATCAGCTCTCTCGTCTTACACCACGGTCAACTGCGGCACGCCTTCCCGGGCGAACGGGCAGGGTTTGCCGTTCAAGTGATCTTCAAACTCCTTGCGAAACTTTTTGACAAAAGCGATGGTGGGCATGGCCGCCGCGTCGCCGAGCGGACAGAAGGTGCGGCCCAGCATGTTTTCGGCGAGGTACTGCATGTTGTCGATGTCGGCCGCGCTGCCGAAGCCGGCGTGGAAGCGCGTGAGCGATTTCTTGAGCCAGTCGGTGCCTTCGCGGCAGGGAATGCACCAGCCGCAGCTCTCGTGCGCATAGAAGCTGATGGTACGGAGAGCGAACTCGACGATGCAGGTGTGGTCGTCGATGACGACTACGCCGCCGGAGCCGAGCATGGAGCCTGCTTTGCCCACCTGGTCGAAGTCCATGCCGAGTGTCGATTTCTTCGGGGAGCAGGACGGGCGTGGACGATCCGCCGGGAACGACGGCCTTGAGCTTGCGGCCGCCGCGGAATGCCGCCTGCGACCTCGTAGATCATCTTTTTGAGGTTGTAGCCCATGGGCAGCTCGTAGACGCCGGGGCGCTCGACGTGGCCGCTGATGCCGAACAGACGCGTGCCGCCGTTGCGCGGAGTGCCGACGGCGGCGTAGGCTGCCGCGCCCATGGCGACGATGTGGGGCACGGTGGCGATGGTTTCGGCGTTGTTGATGACGGTGGGTCCGCCGTAGAGGCCGACGACAGCGGGGAAGGGCGGCTTGATGCGCGGCACGCCGCGCTTGCCTTCGAGCGACTCCATGAGCGCCGATTCTTCGCCCACTTCGTAAGCGCCCGCGCCGGTTTGAGTGATGACCTGGAACTCGGTATCGGAGCCGAAGATGTTTTTGCCCAGGAAGCCGCGCTCGTAGGCGTCGGCGACGGCGCGTCTCCATGATTTCGAGCAGATAGCGATACTCGCCGCGCAGGTAGATGAAGCCCATCTTTCGCGCCGACGGCGAGGCCGGCGATGATGGTGCCTTCAATGACGGCGTGGGGATCGTGGAGAAAGATGAGGTGGTCCTTGCAGGTGCCAGGCTCGCTTTCGTCGCCGTTGACGAGGATGTACTTGGGCTTGGCGGATTGCTTGGGGACGAACGACCACTTCATGCCCGTCGAAAAGCCTGCGCCGCCGCGGCCGCGGAGCCCGCGAGGCCTTCATCTCATCGATGATCCAGTCGGGCCCCTGAGCGAGACACTTTTTGGACGGATTCGTAGCCGCCCAGCTCGAGATAGCGGTCGATGTTTGCCGCTCCCATGCCGAAGCGGCGGGAGACGATCTTTACTTCGTCGGGATGGGAGACGAGTCTAGGCATTGCTTTTCCTTGTCTTGAATGGGATTGCCGCGTAGCCGGTCGAGAACGCCGGGCACCTGATCGGGCTTTAGCTCGTCGTGAAAATCGTAGTTGACCTGAATGGCAGGCGCCCAGCAGCAGGCGCCGATGCACTCGACCTCTTCGAGCGAAAAGACGCCGTCAGGGGTGACGCCTTTTGGCCCGATGCCGAGCTCCTCCTGAAAACGCTCGTAGATGTCGTAGGCGCCGCGCAGCATACAACTGATGTTGGTGCAGACCTGGATGTTGTATTTGCCGGCAGGCTTGAAGCGCAGCATGGAGTAGTAGGTGGCGACGTTGCGCACTTCGAGCTCGGTGATGCCGATGCGGCGCGCGACCTCGGCGATGACGGCGTCAGAGAGGTAGCCGACCTCGTCCTGTGCGTAGAGCAGCATGGGAATAAGGGCGGAACGCTTCACCGGATACTTTTCGACAAGCACATCGAAGCGCTCGGCCAGCTTGGGCGAGAAGACAGTCATGGTCTCTATGTTTTTCTCGGGGCTCATGCATCAACTCCGCAAGGACGTTCCCAAACTGGCTGTATGGAACGAATCACTGGGCCGGTTTTACAAAATAACCTGAAACCCGCCACTTTCCATCTTTGTCGAGCATGGGCGTAACGGTCTCAATGAACGCTCCGCCGCCTGCAAACTCGGTTTTGTACTGGATGACAACGTATTCTCCCTTGGGTGCATTGGGAAGATCGGTTTGATACATCGAGCTGGTCAGCGTGCGATGGCTTGCGGCTCCAAGCGGCGCACGAACTTGCTGGAGCGAGTTCTGCCAATCTGCCTTCGAAACCTTCGATTGGAAGAACGACGCAGCCTCTTGCCAACTCTGGCCGTAGTCGCTGCGATCGACCAGCGCCAACCAGGTCTGCCCGACCTTCTCCGCGGCTTGTCGCTTCGCGGCCACATCCTGCGCAAAGGCAGCAGAACACAGAAGCGACGCCATCATTGCGAAGGAGAACAGCCGTTTCATGATTCTTTCCTTTCCATAACAATAAACTGTCGCAGCTAGCGATCGATCTCTCCTAATACGATATCGATGGAGCCGACGACGGCCACGAGGTCGGCGATCAAGCGGCCCTTGCACATGGTTTCGACGGCTTGCAGCGTCGGGAACGATGGATAGCGCATGTGAACACGATAGGGCTTGGCGGTGCCGTCCGACACCACGTAATAGCCCATCTGTCCGTGTCCGCATTCCATGCCCTGATAGACCTCGCCGGCGGGAACGGCGAAGCCCTCGGTGACAATCTTGAAGTGATGGATGAGGGCCTCCATCTGGGTTTTCATTTTTTCGCGGTCCGGCAGGACGATCTTTGGCGCGTCGGCTTTGACGGCGCCCTCAGGCATCCCATCGAGGGCCTGCTCAATGATCTTCGTGCTCTCGCGCATCTCGTCGAGGCGGATCACGTATCGCGCCCAGCAGTCGCCCTCGGTGGCGACGGGCACGCGGAACTGAAACTTGTCGTAGCTGGAGTAAGGCATGTCGCGGCGGAGGTCGATGTCGACGCCGGAGGCGCGCAGCGGCGGGCCGGTAACTCCGAGCGCAATAGCGTCGGCGCCAGAGAGATAGCCCACACCTTTCAAGCGATTGATGAAGATTGGATTGCCGGTAAGAAGGTTCGAATACTCGTCGATTTTCTCGGGGAAAGTACGGATGAAGGCGCGGATGCGGTCGAAGAAGTCCAGGGGCGGCTCCATCGCCAAGCCGCCGATGCGGAAGTAGCTGGTCATCATGCGCTGACCGGCTACAGCTTCAAAGAGGCGGAGGATTTCCTCGCGCTCGCGGAAGGTGTAGAGGAAGACAGTGAGGGCACCAATATCCATGGCGTGGGTGCCGAGCCAGATGAGGTGCGAATTGAGGCGGCTGAGCTCGGTGAGCAGGACGCGGATCCACTGGGCGCGCGGAGGAATCTCGAGGGCGAGGAGCTTTTCAACGGCGAGACAGTAACAGAGATTGTTGGAGAGCGGATCGAGGTAATTGATGCGATCGGTGAGCGGCACCACCTGCTGGTAGAACTTGGCCTCGCAGGTCTTTTCGATGCCGGTGTGGAGATAGCCGATCTCGGGACGGACACTCTGGATGACTTCGCCGTCCAGCTCGACAACCAGACGCAGTACGCCATGCGTAGCCGGGTGCTGCGGGCCCATGTTGAGGATCATGCGGCGCTCGCCGCTGCTTTCAGCGTCAGGGAGGGCGATAGGGAGATCCAGGACAGGTGCGCCGGGTTTCTCGTTCATTAACGGTATCCCTCCACCGGGTAATCCTTGCGCAGGGGATGGCCTTTCCAATCGTCGGGCAACATGATGCGGCGGAGATCAGGGTGCCCCGAGAAATTGATGCCAAAGAGATCGAAGACTTCGCGCTCGTAAAAGTTGGCGCCGGGCCAGACGGGAGTGATGGAATCCACGGCGGGATCTGGTTCGTCGAGCAGGACGCGCAGCCGAATGCGCTCTTTAAATGAATGCGAGAGAATGTGGTAGCTCAACTGAAAGCGCGGCGAAGCGGGATACCAGTCGACCGCGGTCATGTCCTCAAAGAAATTGTAGCCTGCGGTTTGGACGGCAGAACAGGCGGCGCAAATTTCAGCGGGGGCGATGGTCAATGTGAGTTCCCCGAAATCGAGTTTCGCGTCAGTGAGGGCCTGCGCATTCCATTTGAGGAGCGCCTCGATCGCAGGGTGGTCGGGCAGCGCTTCGAGCACAGCCTGCTTGCCGGACAAAGTTGGGGATGGGGTGGTCATGCTAGAGATCCGCCTTGTCTTGGCTCCAGTTCAGTATGCCTTTGCGCACGATGTAGTAGAGGCCGACGCCCACAAAGCCAAGGTAGACAAGCATCTCCCAAAACCCAAAGAGACGGGAGCAGCCGGTGAGCGCGGGCAGGCGGCGGTAGATGACCGCCCAGGGCATCATGAAGACTGCTTCCACGTCGAAGAGGATGAAGAGGACGGCAACCAGATAGAAGCGCACGCTGAAGCGGCCGCGGGCGTCTCCTACGGCTTGAATGCCGCATTCGTAGGCATCGAGTTTGACGGCGGTGTTGCGATGGCGGCCGACAAACCATGAGGCAACAACCATTCCCACCCCAAGGAGGATGGCTGCAAGAATCTGCATCAACAGCGGGAGGTATTGCCAGTCATAAGGAGTCGGATTCATCGCCGCCCAGCCCGGAGGAGTTCGATACGATCACGTGTGTTTGACCAGAGAGAACGAGACCCCTGGCCCCATAAAAAGAACCTGGTTTGAGATTAGGTTTTTGAGCGTCATCCCGTCAAGGCAAGTCGCAGCGGAGGGGCAAAAAGTTCAATTTTCGGCAACACATAGCGTGTTCTCGACTCCTTGGGGGTTGCCGGCAACATTCTGTACGAATTTGATGTGAGCTAGCTCATCTAGATTTCCAGATCGGGAAGATCATAGGCTGGCGTGTTCTGTTTCAGGACAGTACTCTCGTTATCTCTCCGCCAGGGTCGGAAGCGCCGAAGAACTGTGTGAGGATCACCATCATGGCAGCTTCTTCAATGACGAGTGGTTTCGCGGTCACAGCGTCCGCTCCCGTCGGAGCTTCGGGCCTTGGCGTTTTGCGCCGCCGCAGGATTTCGCCTGAGGCAGGGCATGCGCTGGAAATTCTAGGACATGCGATCGAATACCTGACCGATGAGTTTGTCCACACGGGAGGATCGTTTTCTGCGAGCGATGGGCAAGTGGAGGCGGTGCAGTTGCTGATGGCAGTGAACCGGCAGATCTATTTTGCTTGCCCGGAAGTTCCCTCGTTGGGCGAGCGGTGGCGCTCGCTGCTGCATCTGCGGACGGCGTAAAGGCGGCTTTCAGCTACTAGCTTCCAGCCTCTAGCTTGGTTACGCGTGAACGGGCGTCACGGCCTTCTTCTGTGTCTATCGCTCAGGCGATGAGCAGATGCGATTGTCCCAAAACGCAATTGCCTGTTGACCCTTGCGCCGGGCATTCGTACTTTTCCGAAGTGGTTTACGCCAGCGACAGGGGCTAGAAGCCAGGAGCTAGAAGCTGCATTATTGCCCCAAGACCAACACCGCAAATAAGAGCAGCCATGCGAGGCACATGGCATGCCAGAACCAGGCAGTGGCATCGACGGCAATTTGCCGCGATTCGACACGTTTGAGGCGGGCCAGCGCGCAGAGGCAGAAGCCGAGAGCGAGGATGCCCAGGACCAGGTGAGCTGCGTGGAGCCCGGTGATGATGTAAAAGAAGTAGCTTGCCGGAGTCGTCCAATGATCGAAGGCAAAGCCCTGCGCAGTTAATTGCTTCCAGGCCAGGACCTGGCCGGAGAGAAACATCAGTCCCAGAACCAGCGTGAGGGCGACCCAGGGCAGGGAGCGGCGGAGGGCAGGCTTTCCCATCCCCAGCCACTCCTCGAGCACGTCGATTTCGCGGAAGATGTGCTGGCGGGCGCGCTCCATGGTGAGTGTGCTGAGCAGCAGGGCCGCGGTGTTGAGAAAGAGGACGGGCGGCAGCAGGACGGGATGCCAGTCGCCGATCTGTTGGAGGGTGCGCGGATCCATGCGGGTGCCGGCCTGGCGCGCGTAGAACAACGCAACAAGCACGACAAAGAACATCATGTCGCCGGCGAGAGCGCAGAAGACAAAGGCGCGGGTACGATGAAGAAGCTCGCGAGGTTTGTGGCGCGGATTTCTCCAGTCGTCGTCGCCGCCGCCACCGCCGCCGGTGGGCCGGCGGTCAACGGGCGGTTTGCCGCCGGTGCCGGGCGCTTTACGTTCGACCTCGGATGGGATGGGCGTAAAAAGGGAAGGCATAGAAGCCCCGTGAGAATGAGATTACTCCCACCCTTGTTTGGACGCATGGAAAATCGGAAAAGTGGGCTGGCGGTTTGAGAAAAGAGGGCTTGATCGGATGAATCGTTCAGAACAATTGGCACCTGCGGGGGCAGGGCGAAGGGGTCAGGCTCGAAGTTCTTCGATTCGCTCCAGAGGCATGATGCGCACCACGAGCTCCATGACCTTCTTGTCCCGTTCCGCCATCTTCAGGTCGTAAGCCGTCTGCAATCGCATCCAGACTTCCGGCGAGCCGCCCACGAGGCGTGCGAGTTTCAGGCACATGACGGCGGAAAGGGGTTTGCGTGCCGACAGGATGTCGTGAAGCATCTGACGGGAGACGCCGAGAGCCTTTGCCGCCGCCGTTACGGAAAGGCCCGCAGAGGGCAGAATGTCTTCCTTGAGAATCTCGCCGGGATGAACCGGCGGCAGTCCGCTCTTTCTCTCCATACCGTCCTCCCTGTCACAGGCAGCTAATGGTAGTCCTCGAAATCGACATCCAACGCGGTCTCGCCCGACCAGCCGAAGGTGATCCGGTAATTCCCGGTCACACGCACCGACCATCGTTTCGGTTTGCCTTGCAGGCTGTGGAAGTGAAAGCCGGCGATGTTCATTTCCTCGGGCAGGCTGGCGACTTCCAGCAATTGCAAGATTCGAATGCATTTTCTGATCTGTTCGGCGGCAATCCGACGAGTTTTGCCTGTGAAGTAAATCTCTTCAAGCCCCTTGTGCCTGAACGTGCCGATCATTTCCGCACTGTATACTATTTAGTTTACAGTGTCAACCATCACCGGCGGTTGGGGGGATCTGCCACCCAGGCGGACGGCCTTCGGCGCGTAGAAACAAACGGTGACGGTTTCCCGCCCTTCCCAGAGAGGAGCGAAGGGTGGGTACCCGGCTGCCAGTACCCAGAATATCTAGTATTTTTGATCGGCCCCTGCAAATATAGGCGAAGATGCAGCGAAAAGGCACAAGACGGCGTTCGGGGACATTTCGTGTAGCGGCGGCTTCACGCACAAGAATTGGTCCAGCGTTGAAACAGGGTGAGATTTATCCCTACGAAATCATCAAACACAATGCCCGGGGATTTGAAAGAGCAATGACCGTGGACATTGTGATGGGTATTACGGCAGCAAATGGCGCAGTGGACTATTACAACGGAAAATTGAGTAGCGAAGAGAGAGATGCAGGCTGGAGCCACACCCATGTACGGACGACAAAGAAGCCGTGGAATAAGTGTATAAAGAGGAAATTACTTCCAAGCAAACATGGACCCGGGGAAAAGCGGTGACGAGGCATAAATAGCGAGCGTGAGATGTCGAGCCCCTTCCCGACGAAAGGCATTAGCTCCGGCGGAACAGGTGTTGAGAGGTAGGATAGTGGCTAACTATCGCGGAATCGTCACGATGCTCTCTGCTGCTCTGCTGATTTTGTCAATATCAGTGTCGGCGACTTCCCAAGATATCACCGAACTCAAGAAGCAAGCGGCAGCCGGAGACGCGAATGGGCAATTCACGCTGGCGGTGCTATATGACAGCGGAAATGGAGTCCCAAAGGATCATGCTGAAGCGGTTCGTTGGTATCTCAAGGCAGCAAATCAGGGTGTTGCGCTCGCGCAACTCAGGCTAGGGAACGCATATCACAACGGCGATGGCGTTCCATTGGATCAAGCCGAAGCGTTGCGCTGGTGGCTGAAGGCTGCTGACCAGGGCAATGCTGATGCACAAGACAACCTTGGGAGGGTTTACTTCAACGGTCAAGGCGTAGCGCAGGATTACAGTGAAGCCTTCCGATGGTATCGCCTCGCCGCTGAGAGCGGCGACGATGATGCGATGACGATGCTGGGGAACTTATACCGCCAAGGTTTGGGTGTTCCGCAAAATTACACTGAAGCACAACGTTGGTTTCGCTTGGCTGAGGATAAGGGCAATAACCTCGCCACGTTTGTGCTCGGTGGTATGTACGAAAACGGTGAGGGTGTAGTCACGGATTATTCAAAGGCAGCACTGTTGTATCGCAAGGCTGCGAGCCAAGGATTTGCAGATGCACAGTTCTTTCTTGGCGAAATGTACAGTAGAGGACGAGGAGTGCCGCAGGATTATGCCCAGGCTGCCGTGTGGTATCGCAAAGCCGCCGAACAGGGGTTGTCTGGAGCGCAATTCTATCTTGGCAAGTCATATACTCTCGGGCTCGGAGTTCCGCAGGACTATTCACAAGCTGTCCTCTGGTATCGAAAGTCCGCCGAACAAGGAAATGCCTTTGCGCAGTTCAACCTAGGTGTGAAGTATTCGCTCGGCGAAGGTGTTCCGAAGGATGACGTTAAAGCTGCATTGTGGCTACGCAAAGCCGCCGAGCAGGGTCTCGCAGGTGCGCAACAAATGCTTGGTATGTCGTACATGCTAGGTCTAGGAGTCCCACAAGACTATGTGGAAGCCTATTTTTGGTTGGATATTGCGGCATCGGGCGCACAGAAAGACTCAATGCCGGAAGACATTACCAAAGAGAGAGATGACGCAGCTTCTAACCTCACCAGTACAGTCTTATTGCAAACGCAGGAACGGGCGCGAAAATGGTTTGAAGACCATCCCGGAAGGCCGAGTCCTCTCAAGTAAAAGGAAAAGATAATCAGATGAAACGGATTGCCGCCATTCTGGCCTTGCTTTGCGTCATGGTATCTTTGTCTGCCGCATTTGCGGGCAGTCCCAAGTAGCTGAACTCGCGTTGTGGAGGCTCCTTCTCCGCGTCGCACCGACCCCGCCCGCAGCTTCGGCATTAGGGAACGTAATTGACCGTTTGACCACTGTCTGGACAGATGAGCCATTGTGTAAGGGCAGAACCCGGCATTTGTGATTCTCGATTCTGTCTTTCCAATTTCACGTTGTGGACCGCGCAAATTAGCTCACCATTGGAATCCCTAATTGCGGAACAATTCCTCGCACTTTTTTCCATATCGTCCCCTCTCGCCCCTCGGTTCATTTCCTAGCCTTCTTCTGTGCAGTCGCTGCTCACTACTTGAAGCGTACGCGCTTGCGGAAAGCCTTCTTGCTTCCATTCTTCTTCGTAAACGTGAACTTGCGCCTCGAACTACTCGTGCTGCTCACGTGCAGCACGGCTTTAGGAGAACCGCGTTTGCCGGGTGGCGATATTGCCTTCATCTCAACGTGACATTCTAGGCAGAGCGCATGTCCTCTTTTGGCGACGGTCCTCTTCTGTACCCAGACGCCGAATTCCGGGCACTTCTGACCTTTGCGCAGGTGATTTTGATTTTGACACTCGAGATGCATAACAAAAGATCCCTCTATGTCGATCTAAAAGCCGGATGCCAGGCGGCTTGTCTGTATAATTGCGACGCCTGCGTCCTTGCCCGTACGTAACCATCGTGTGGTTCGCGACAATTCATGTCAAGAGCTTGTCTGCGCCCAAAACGCGTTTATAGGAATATGTAGTGACCTTCTGGGTTCATAAATCTGAAAAATCGGCCGGACCTCCATCCTTGCGGACTCTGTATTGTGCAAGGACGGAACGCACAGGGCTCGTGCGAGCGAATAGCAAGCGTCGGCCTGGACGGCCAGTTCACCAGCCGCGGGTTTGGAGAAGCTGCGATTCTTCGAGGCCGGCGGCGGCGAGGCCTTTCATGGTTCCGGTGACCTGCTCGCTGACCTCGGCCAGAATCTTGGGGTCGTTGTAGTGCGTGGTGGCCATCACGATGGCCTTGGCGCGGCGACATCGCTTCTTCGCGCTCCTTGGGGTCGTTTTCGACGTCGAGCGGAGTGGCGCGCTCCTTCATGAAGATTCCCGAGCCGACGAAGATGGCCTCGGCGCCGAGCTGCATCATCAGGGCGGCGTCGGCGGGGGTGGCGATGCCGCCGGCGGAGAAGTTGGGCACGGGCAGCTTGCCGGTCTGGCGCGACCATGCGGACCAGTTCATAGGGGGCCTGGTGGTCCTTGGCGGCGGCGTAGAGCTCCTGCTCGGTGAGCACGGTGAGCGCGCGCATCTCGCGCGTGATCTGGCGCATGTGCTGGACGGCGTGGACGACGTCGCCGGTGCCTGCTTCGCCCTTGGTGCGGATCATGGCCGCGCCTTCGGCGATGCGGCGCAGGGCTTCGCCCAGGTTGCGCGCGCCGCAGACGAAGGGCGTGGTGAAGGCGTGCTTGTCGATGTGGTGGGCCTCGTCGGCGGGGGTCAGCACCTCGCTCTCGTCGATGAAGTCGACGCCCAGCTCCTGCAGAATCTGCGCCTCGGCGAAGTGGCCGATGCGGGCCTTGGCCATGACGGGGATGGAGACCGCCTGAATGATCTGCTTGATCAGGCTGGGCTTGGCCATGCGGGCCACGCCGCCCTCGGCGCGGATCATGGCGGGCACGCGCTCCAGAGCCATGACCGAGGCGGCGCCGGCCTCCTCGGCGATGCGGGCCTGCTCGACGTTCATCACGTCCATGATGACGCCGCCCTTGAGCATCTCGGCCAGGCCCACCTTGAGGCGCAGGCTGGTTCCGGTAAGAGCTTTTGTTTTCATTTGCTTCGGGCATAGACTTCGACCTCGATCAGGGCGCATTTCCTGACCGCATGGTGGAGAGGAAGGCCGCAAATGATTTTCACTTTCAGTGTAGCAGCGATGTTGCTTGCAGGGTAAGCGAGCGACGGGAAGGCGGCGGCGCGCGCATTCCTTAAGCCATTCCAATCCTTCTCATCCATCCTCTGGTCATCTTTCTGCAGGGTTTCTAAGCGCATGGCCATCAGCACATCCAGCGGCGGGCGGCGGGCGAAGCATCGGCGGGCGAATCGTCTGGTCGCGCAGCGCCGCTCGGCGGAAGCGTCAACAGGGCAGGCACTGGTTCCTGTGCCGCGGCAGGCGGAGGAAGACGAAGAGAGCTGCGTTCGGCCCGCCGGTAGCGCGATTGCCGGTGGAGCTGGATGTGGCCGTGCCGGTGCGGGATTTCAGGGTGCGCAATCTGCTGGCCCTGGAGCCGGGGCAGGTGATTGAGTCGCAATGGGGACATGGGGACGATGTGCCGCTGGCGGCGGGCGAGGTGCAACTGGCATGGAGCGAGTTCGAAGTGGTGGATACGCAGTTGGCGGTGCGGGTGACGCGGCTGGCCTGAGGGGGCGGATACGGGAAGCGAGAGGCGGAAGGAATTGCAAGCTCGGAAGAAATCCGGCCAGGAGCGGCGAATCGGCGGCGTGGCGGGATGGCTGCTGGAGTGGCTGATGGCAAGGCTGCGCGCGAGAGTGCGCGCACAGCCGCGGCTGGCGCTGCTGGAACGCATTGCGCTGGCGCCGCGGCAGTCGCTGGCCCTGGTCGAGGCCGAAGGACGCAGGATTCTGGTGGCCACCTCGGCCGAGGGCGGGCCGGCATTTTATGCGCTGGATGACGGCGGACGTGCGGCTCGACGCTCGCCGCGCGCACCCGTCACCGAGGGTCTCATGGTAGCCGCGTGGACGGCACCGGTGGCTTCGATAGCAGCGGCGGCTCCGGCCACCGTGCCTTTGTTGCCCGATCTGAACGCCAGGCTGCATCCCTCGGATTCGACTCCGTGGACGATTCTCTTCGTCCTGACCCTGATCACGCTGCTGCCCGCGATCCTGATGGCGATGACGCCGCTGGTGCGGCTGCTGGTGGTGTTTCACTTTCTGCGCCAGGCGCTGGGCACGCAGACCGCGCCCTCGAATCCCACGCTGATGGGCCTGGCGCTGATGATGACCTGGTTTCTGATGACGCCGGTGCTCAATCAAGTGGACCAGCAGGCCGTGGAGCCGTATCGCGCCGGGCAGATTACGGGCATGGAGGCGATCGACCGCGGAGCGCAGCCGGTGAAGCATTTTCTGCTGCGTACGCGCGCGAGAAGGACCTGGCGCTGTTTACGGCGGCCGGACAGATTCCGCGGCCGAACACGCCGGACGATCTGCCCATGCGCGTGGTGGTTCCGGCCTACATTCTGTCGGAGCTGAAGGCCGGCTTTGCCATCGGCGCGGTGCTGTTTCTGCCGTTTCTGCTGATCGACATGGTGACGGCCGCGATCACCACCTCGATCGGCATGTTCCAGTTGCCGCCGGTGGTGGTTTCGACGCCGTTGAAGATTCTGCTGTTTGTGATGGTGGATGGCTGGAACCTGCTGGCCAACTCGCTGCTGAAGAGTTTTTGAGAGGAAGCCGATGACGCCCGACCTGGTTGCCGAACTGCTGCGCCAGCTGATGAGGGAGGCCATGATTCTGGCCGCGCCGCTGCTGATTGCGGCCGCGGCGTTGAGCTTTGTGCTGAGCCTGGTCCAGACCCTGACCAGCCTGCAGGAGCAGTCGCTGACCACGGTGCCGCGCCTGGCGGCGGTGGCCCTGATCCTGCTGGTCGGGATGCCGTGGTTTCTGGAGCGGCTGGCGGCGTATACGCGGCTGCTGCTGGGCGATTTTCACCGCTATCTGGGATGACGAGCGCAGCGGAATCAGTGGAACGAGAACGGAGCCGGATGCGAGCGATGGAGCGATTGGAGCCACTTTCTGAGTGCAATGACGCTGGCCCTGGTGCGGGTGAGCGGGATGGTGGCCTTTGCTCCGTTCTTCTCTTCGACTGCGCTGCCCGTGCGCGCCAAGGCGGTCTTTGCCGGGCGCGGTGGCGTTTCTGCTGGCGCCGCTGGTGGCCGCGCTGCCCAACGCGCAGGCGTCGATCAGCTTCTCGGCGCTTGCTGGGCGAGCTGGCGGTGGGGCTGGTCTACGGGCTTTCGCTCGCGCTGCTGAACGAGATGCTGCTGTTTGCCGGGCAGATTGTGGGCCTGCAGTTCAGCTTCTCGCTGGTCAACCTGCTGGACCCGGCCTCGGCGATCCAGACGCCGCTGCTGGGCGACCTGTTCCAACTGATGGGCACGCTGGTGGTGATCACGGCGGGGCTGGACCGGATCCTGCTGGCCTCGATGGTGCGCAGCTTTCGCGTTGTGCCGCTGGGCAGCTATGCGCTGGCGCCGCCGGCGGCGCTCGCGATTGTGCGCGCGGCCGGAGGGATTTTTCTGGCCGCGCTGGAGCTGGCCGCGCCGGTGCTGGCGGCCACGCTGCTGGTCGAGGTTGCGGTGGCTCTGCTGGGCAAGCTCAGCCCGCAGCTGCCGGTGATGTCGCTGACCGTGCCGCTGAAGACGCTGACCGGGTTTGCCATCCTGACCGGCTCGCTGGCGCTGTGGCCGCGCTTTATCGAGGCGCGTTTTGCCGGACTGCTCGACATGGCCGAGCGGCTGATCGCCGCGCCGGCGCACGGGCACGGGGAGGCTAGCCGATGCCCGGAGAGCGCACCGAACAGGCCACCCAGCACCGCCGCGAGAAGGCGCGCAAGGAAGGCGACATCCTGCACAGCCGCGAGCTATCGGCCGCGGCGGGAACGCTGGCCGGGGTGATGGCGCTGGGCGTGCTGGGCGGCCGGACCATGGAGGCGTGGCGAGGCGCGTTTCGCGGGTTTCTCTCGACTGGGCGCGCCGGCGCGCTGGGAGCCGGCGACGCTGGAGCCGACGCTGGTGGCCATGCGCCGGCTGATGCTGACGGTACTGGGCCCGCCGGCCGTGGTGATGGCGGTGGTGGCCGCGGCGGCGCTGGCGAGCGGGATCGCGCAGACCGGCGGCGTGAACTTCTACGCGGGCGCGATCGGATTCAAGCCGGAGCGCATCAATCCGGTTTCGAACATCAAGAATCTGTTTTCGCTGCGCGCCGCGGCGCGGCTGGGGAAGTCGCTGATCCCGGCCAGCCTTCTGGCGGTCTTTGCGCGTGCAGCGCATCGCGCGGCAGTTGAGCGATTCCGCCGTTCTCGACCGCGCGGCTGGAGTTGCTGGGCAGCGACGTTTACGGACTGCTGCTGGCCGCGGCGTGGCTGCTCTTCGGCTGGTCGGCGATCGACTACCTGGTGGAGTGGCAGAGCCGGGAGTCGCGGCTGAAGATGAGCCGGCAGGATCTGCGCGACGAGTTCAAGGAGACCGAAGGCAGTCCGCAGATCCGCAGCCGCATCCGCAACCTGCAGCGCCAGATGCGCCGCCGGCGCGTGAAGGCCGATGTGGCGAAGGCGGCGGTGGTGCTGACCAATCCCACGCACTATGCCGTGGCGCTGGGCTTCGACTTCGTGACCATGGAAGCGCCCAAGGTGCTGGCCAAGGGACGCAACCTGCTGGCCGAGGAGATCAAGGCCGAGGCCCGCTGGGCGGGCGTGCCGATCATCGAGAATCCGCCGCTGGCGCGCTCGCTTTACCGCTCGGTCGAGGTGGGCCAGGCGATTCCCGTGGAGCTCTATGCGGCGGTGGCCGCGATTCTGGCCTATCTCTACCGGCAGCGCGTGGAGGCCGAGCTGCGCGAGCGCCGCGCTCGCGAGCCGCCGCCCGCGCCGCGCGCAGGCCAGTCTGCCGGCTGCCGCGACGGCCGGCTCCGCGCGTTCCAGCCTTTCGAAGGAGGTTCCAGATGAGTACGACCGCACTGGCCGCCGGCGCACTTGCCGGCGCAATCCGATCTGGCAGCGGCTGCGCGAAGTACGTGCTGCCGCTGGCCGCGATCAGCGTGATCTTCGTGATGCTGGTGCCGCTGCCGGCCGCGGGCCTGGACTTTCTGCTGGCGCTCTCGATGGCCGCCTCGATCATCGTCTTCCTCTCCGCGGTGCAGATCCGGCGGGCCGTCGAGTTGTCGCGTCTTTCCCACGCTGCTGCTGCTGCTGACGCTCTTCCGGCTGGCGCTGAACATCGCCTCGAGCCGGCGCATCCTGCTGCACGGCCAGGAGGGAACGGCCGCGGCGGGAAAGGTGATCGAGGCCTTCGGGCAGTTCGTGGTGGGCGGCAACTACGTGGTCGGCTTCGTGCTGTTTCTGGCCCTGATCGCGATTCAGTTTCTGGTGGTCTCGCACGGCGCGGTGCGCACCGCCGAGGTGACGGCGCGGTTCACTCTCGATGCCTTGCCGGGCAAGCAGATGGCCATCGACGCCGACATGAACGCGGGACTGATCGACGAGGCCGAGGCGCGGCGCCGGCGGCAGGCGATCGCGCGCGAGGCCGAGTTCTACGGCGCCATGGACGGCGCGGCGCGCTTCAACCAGCGCGATTCGCTGGCCACGATCCTGATCACCGCCATCAACATCGTCGCCGGCCTGCTGATCGGCACCCTGCAGCAGGGCATCGAACTGGGCGAGGCGGCGCGCACCTACACCGTGCTGACGGTGGGCGACGGCCTGGTGACGATGATTCCTTCGCTGCTGGTTTCGGTGGCCGGCGGCATCACGCTGACCCGCGCCAACTCGGCCGGGCATGCTGGGCGGCGAGATCCGGCAGCAACTGCTGGCGCGGCCCGCCACGCTGTATATGGCCAGCGTGGTTTCGGCGGGCATGTGCCTGATTCCGGGGCTGCCCAAGATCGCGTTTCTGGCCGTGGCCGCGGGATTGTTCGTGGGCGGAAGGCGGCTGGCTTCGCGGGCCGGCGACGGCGGCTCCGGCGGAGATAACGGGCGGCGAGAAGAAGAAGGCCGAGCAGGCGCAGGGCGCGGATCTGGCGCAGTTGCTGCGCCTGGAGGAGCTGACGCTCGAGATCGGATTCCAGCTGATTCCGCTGGTGGACGAGAAACAGGGCGGGCAACTGCTGAACCGGGTGCGCGCGCTGCGCCGCCACCTCTCCTCGGAGATGGGCTTTCTGGTGCCGCCGGTGCACATCTCGGACAATCTGCGGCTGAAGCCGCGCGAGTATCTGGTCTCGCTGCGCGGGATGGAGATTGGCCGCTGGCAGACCGAGGGGCCGCAGCTGCTGGCCGTCTCGGGCGAAGCCGGGCCGCCGGCCGCTGACGGGAAAGGAGACGCGCGAGCCGGCCTTCGGGGTTCCGGCGATCTGGATCGCGCCCGCGCTCGAAGAGCAGGCCATTGCGGCCGGCTACTCGGTGGTGGACGCGGTCACGGTGATCACCACGCATCTCGGCGAACTGATCCGCCAGCATGCGTGGGAGCTGCTGGGCCGGGCGGAGACCAAGCGGCTGCTGGACGCGCTTGAACGACAGCCACCCCAAGCTGCTCGAGGAGCTGGTGCCGAAGCTGCTGACGCTGGGCGAGGTGGGGCGGGTGCTTGGAACAGTTGCTGCGGGAGCGGGTCTCGATCCGCGATCTGGGCGCGATTCTGGAGGCGCTGCTCGAGACCGCGCCGGTGAACAAGAGCCTGGTGGCGCTGGTCGAAGCGGCGCGCCAGGCGCTGGGACGGAGGCTGGTGCGCCGCTGCTCGACGGCGACGGCCAGCTGCCGGTGCTGCTGCTCGATCCGGCGCTCGAAGAGGAGATTCTGGCCACGCTCGGCCCCGGAGACGGGCCAGCGCCTGCTGGCCGCGGCCGCGCGCGCCGGCAACGCCGGTGCTGCGCCGTCTCGCCGATTCTGTGAGACAGCTTATCGGCTCCGCCTCCGCCGCGGCCCTGCCCGTGCTCCTTTGCCCAGTCCGGCGCGCTATCACGTCAAGCGCTGGCTGGAGCCGGTGCTGCCGCGGCTGGCGGTGGTCGCGGCCGGGGAGATTCCGCCGGAGATCCGGTTGCGCCCGGTGGGCACGGTGCGCTGACGGTGGTTCGGGATTCGTCGATGGCGGTTGGATCGAGAAGAGCTTGCGGTTCGCGAGAAGGGGAAAGCGATGGGACCTGAAGCAGCGGCTGCGAGCCGAGAGCCGAAGCCGGTGCGCCGCGGCCCGAGCGGGAAGCGGGTATCCGCCTCCGGCTGCCGCTGCCGGCGGCGCTCACCAGCGAGCAGGAGCGGGTGCTGCTCGAGCATCTGCCGATCGTGCGCTTTCTGGCCCGGCGCATTCACGAGCGCCTGCCCCAGCATGTGGACATCGAGGATCTGGTCTCGGCCGGCGTGGTGGGGCTGATGGATGCCTTCGCCAAAGTTCGATCCGGCCAAGAAGGTGCAGTTCCGCAGCTACGCGCAGTTCCGCATCCGGGGAGCGATTCTGGACAGCCTGCGCACGCTCGACTGGAGCCCGCGCGAGCTGCGGCGCAAGGGCCGCGCGGTCGAGGAGGCCATCCGCGTGCTGACGGCGCGGCTGGGCCGCGCGCCGGGCGAAGCCGAGATCGCCGCCGAGATGGAGCTGAGTCTCGAAGAGTATCAGCAGCTGCTGGGCGATCTGAAGGGGCTGGAGATCGGCACGCTGCACATGGAGCGCAACGAGGATTCGGGCGAGGAGGAGCTGGCCTACGTGCCGGGACGGCCCGAGGAGGATCCGCTCTTTCGCTGCCTGCGGGGCGAGCTCGAGGAGCGGCTGGCCGAGGCCATCGCGCATCTGCCCGACCGGGAGCGGCTGGTGATGACGCTCTACTACTACGAGGAGATGACCATGCGCGAGATCGGCCTGGCGCTGGGCGTGGTCGAGTCGCGGGTCTCGCAGGTTCACGCCTCGGCGGTGGTGCATCTGCGCGCCGCGCTTACGGATCTGGCGGCGAGCGGAGCCATGCGATCGGCCCGGGGTGCGCAAGGCGGTGCGCGAGGACATAACGCTCGGGGGCAGGCTGGCACGGGAGGAGGGAAACATTGACGGAAAAAACGCTCAAGCAGGACGAGATCGACGCTCTCTTCGAGGCGGCGCGCAGCGCGGCGCCCGGAGACGGCGCGGACCGAGGTGCGGGCCCGGGTCGTGCCCTACAACTTCTCCTCCGCGGGACAGATTTCGACCGAGCAGTTGCGCGCCATCAGCATGCTGAACGACCTGTTCGCCCGCAACCTGACGCACAATCTGGCCGCATGGCTGCGCACCCGGTTTCAGGTCAACCTGGTCTCGGCCGAGCAGATTCAGTTCAACGAGTTTCTGCTGCGCATTCCCGAGATCAGCTACGTGGCCTCGGTGCGCCTGGAGCCGCTGGGGGCGCTCTCGGTGCTGCAACTGGATCTGGCCTCGCGCCGCCGATCATCGATCTGCTGCTGGGCGGCGACGGCAAGGACGGGCCGCTGCGCGAGCTGACCGACATCGAGGAATCGATTCTGGCCAGCGTGGTCGAGATCATCTGCCGCGAGCTGACCGCGGCCTGGCAGCCGGTGGGCCTGAGCTTCAGCTTCGAGCGGCGCCAGATGCAGACCCAGGTGGCGCGCATCATGTCGGTTACCGAAAAGACGCTGTGCCTGAGCTTTGAGATCCGCATGCCGCACAGCTCGGGACTGCTGAACCTGGCGTTTCCGGCCGTGGTGGCCAACACCATCCTGCGCCGGCTGACCACGGACTGGGGCCGCCGGCGCCGCCACGCGGGCGAGACGCGGGCGCGGATGGCAGACGCTGGCGCGGCGCATCCGCTTCGGCTGCTCGCTGCAGCTGCCCGCGGTGCGGCTGGCGGCCAGCGCGCTCGAGAATCTGGAGCCGGGCGACGTGTTCTGCGCCTGAATCTCGGCGCCGAGCGCGCTCTCCGAGTGGCGGGTGGGCGGCCAGCCGCTCTTCGCTGGCCCAGGCCATGCGCCAGGGATCGCACCGCGCCGCGCGCATCGAGCGCGCGATCGGCGGGGGAGAGTGATGAAGACCTATCTCGATTGCTGGGCCGGGGTGGCCACGGCGCTCTTTTCGCAGGCGCTGGCCGGCGAGCCGGAGCTGGCCGAGTCGCTTCCCAAGCCGCTCGGGGCGGGATCGTTCGGCTTTGCCGCCACGCTTGCCGGGGACGCGGAGGGCCGGTTCGCCGTCGTCGCTCGACGGCGCGATTCTGGAGACGCCGCTGATGGGCGAGGGCGTGGACCAGAAGGCGGGCTGGGGCGAGTTGTTGCGCGAGGCGGCCGACGCCGCGGCCGGAGAACTGCTGGCCAAGACGGGCAGAAAGTGCCAGGTGATGAAGTTCGAGGAGATCGCGGGTGAAAGCCAGGTCTCCCGCGCCTTTCAACTGCGCTCCGGCCAGCGGGCGTGGACGATTCTGGTGCGCGACGAGGTGCGGACGCCGGAGGCGCCTGTTGGGACGATCGCCACAACGGCTGCCGGAAAGACCGCCGATCCGCGGCAACCGGCCTCGATACCGCCGATTCAGAGTCCGGCGTCTGAGCCCGGGCTCGAGCTGCTGCTCGATGTCGAGCTCGAGGCCTCGCTGCGCTTCGGCTCGCGGGAGATGCCGCTGGGCGAGATTCTCGACCTGGGGCCGGGCGATGTGGTCGAACTGGACCGCCATGTGGCCGACCCGGTGGACCTGATTGTGGGCGACAAGATTGTGGCCCGCGGCGAAGTGGTGCTGGTGAACGGCAACTTCGGCCTGCGGGTGACCGAGGTGGCCGCGCCCAGGAAGCGGCTGGAGAGCATTCGATGCCTCTTCTGAACTGGAGCTGCGGCGCTCGATCGCGACGCGGCGTCGCGGAACCAAGAGCCGCGAGGCGGACAGGGGACTTCCGCAGAGCCGAAGGCGGGCCTGTCCGGATTCCGGACGGCTCAGCGCGGAAGGCCTCTTGCCCACCTGCGCCAATCCCCGCTGCGGCTCGGGCTGGCTGCACCTGTGGCGCAGCCGCGGACGGTCCGGTCTTCGAAGGCGGCTGGTGCTGCTCGGCGGCCTGCACGGCGGCGCGGGTTGAGGCGGCGGTGGGCCGGGAGATGGACGCGCGAGGCGTCGCCGGGGAAGGCCATCGCCATCGCATTCCGCTGGGCCTGGCCATGCTGGAGCAGGGCTGGATCACGCAGAGGCAGTTGCGCGCGGCGCTGGAGGCGCAGAAGGCGGCGGGAAGCGGCAGGCTGGGGCACTGGCTGGTGCGGCAGCAGGGGTGAGCGAGCAGCTGGTGACGCGGGCGCTGGGGCTGCAATGGAGCTGCCCGGTGCTGGGCACTGGAGTTTCACGACGCCGAAGGGCTCGACCGCGCTGGTGCCGCGGCTCTTTGTCGACGCCTTTGGAGCGCTGCCGCTTGCGCGTGGCCGCGGGCAAGATTCTTTACCTGGGCTTTGAAGACCGGCTCGATCCGGTGCTGGCGCTGGCCGTCGAGCGCATGACGGGACTGCGCGTGGAGAGCGGGCTGGTGCGAGGAGTCGCTGTTTCGGCCCGGCGCACGCGCGCATGCTCGAGGCGCGGTTTCCCGCGTGGAGCTGATCGAGGCCGCCACGGAGCCGGCGCTGGCGCAGGCGCTGGCGAAGGCCGTCGAGCGGGCGCGGCCGGTCGAGTCGCGCCTGGTGCGGGTGCACGACTGCCTGTGGCTGCGCATGTGGCTGCGCCCGCAGAACGGGCCGTTGCCGGAGCCGGGCTCGATTCAGGATCTGATCTGGTTCGGCCGGTGCGCATTGAGAGTGCGGGCTGGGTGACCCGAGAGAAGTTCGCCGCTCATGAAGGATCAGAGCGAAGCGCCGATAAGGAAGAGCAGAGGAGCTTGGGCATGAGCGAGATTCGAACCCTGATTGTTGACGATTCCTCGGTGATGCGCAAGATTGTGGAGCGGTCGTTGCGCCAGGCCGGGCTGGAGCTGCTGGTGGTGCATGAGGCCGGCAGCGGCACCGAGGGGCTGGAACTGCTGAAGGCTCAAGCAGGTGGACCTGATCCTCTCCGACATCAACATGCCCTCGATGGACGGGCTGGAGTTTCTGCGCCAGATTCGCGCGCAGAACCTGGCGCCGGGCGTGCCGGTGGTGATGATCACCACCGAGTCGAGCGAGGAGCATGTGAAGCAGGCCATCCAGGCCGGGGCGCGGGGGTACATCCGCAAGCCGTTCACGGCCGAGCAGGTGAAGGAGCGGGTGCTGCCGCTGGTGCACGCGGCCTGACGAGGAGGACGCACGTGCTGTTGAACGGTGTGCGAGCAGCCGGCCAGTGCGCAGGGGCGCCGGGAGGCGGCACAAAGGAAGGGAGATGTACGATGGCGGTTCGTTGCGGGAATCCGTGCAACTGGTCTCCGATCCGCGGAACCTGGATGCGAGCGTGGAAGAGGTCTTTCAGCTGATGCTGGGCGTGGACTGCCGGCGCGAGACGGACGCCGGCCGTCGTTGAGACAGGAGTCGGTGACCGCGGTGGTCGGATTCGGCGGCGTGCTGAGCGGCGCCTGCGTCTTCCGGTCGGGAGCTCGGACGGCCATGAAGATTGCCGCGCAGATGACGGGCATGGAGTTCGACGAGATCGACGACACGGTGAAGGACGGGATCGGCGAGATCTGCAACATGCTGGCCGGAGCATGGAAGGGCAAGGTTCCGGAGCTGGCGGCCAACTGCGGGCTGTCGGTTCCGGCGGTCATCACCGGCCGGGACTACAACCTGCATGTGCAGGCTCCGGAGTTTCAGCTGCACCACATCTACCGCTTCGACGAATGCCGGTTTCGAAGTCACGATCGTCTGCGACGGGCTGCAGTAGACCTGGAGCTGGGCGGCAGGTCTATTCGCCGGCTGGCAGCGGGTCGTTGCAGGCATTGCGGCAACAGGCATCTTGCGGCGGCGAGCATCTGAGGTGCTGTGATGAATCGGCCCGTGAGGTGCTGTGGCTGCATCGGCCTGCAGCGCCTGATTCAGCACGCCGCGCACCGCGTTCTCTTCCCCTAATTCCCTCTAATCCTTCTCTCCATCCTTTCGGTCCCCCTTCTGCAGCGGTCTCCTGTGCGGCAGGAGTGCTCCGCATGGACAGCGGATATTATGCGGCGATGACCGGACTGGTGGCGCGCACCCAGGCGCTGGACACGGCGGCAGCCAATCTGGCCAATGCGCAGACGCCGGGCTACCGGGCCGAGCGGGAGTTCTTCCGCTCCGTGCTGCTGGGGCCGGACGCGCTGGACTCGCAACTGGGCGAGACGGTGAACAACTTCGGCCTGCTCGGCGGCGACCGGCTGAGCATGGCGCAGGGCGCGCTCGAGCAGACCGGCAATCCGCTCGATCTGGCGATTGAGGGCCAGGGATTCTTTCAGGTGCAGACGCCCAACGGCCTGCGCTATACGCGCGACGGCAGCTTCCATCGCGCGCAGAACGGGCAACTGGTGACCGCGGCGGGCGAGCCGGTGCTCTCGGCGGCGGGCCAGCCGATTCCGGTTCCTCCGGGCGAGGTCTCGGTGGGCGCCGACGGCGCGCTCTCGGTGGCGGGCGGGGCGGTGGCGACGGTGGGCGTCTTCACATTTCCCGCCGGAACCGAGCTGACGCCGAAGGCGCCAACCGCTACGTCGCGCCGGAGGGTGTGACGCCGGTCGCGGCCAAAGGACGCGTCGGTCCACCAGGGCGCGATCGAGGCGGCCAACCAGGATGTGGTCCAGGGATCGCTGGACCTGATCGTGATGCAGCGCCAGGCGGAGATGATGCAGAAGGCGCTCACCGTCTTCCACACCGAGTTCAACAAGTTTGCCACCGAAGATCTGCCCAGAATCTAGTCGAAGCCTCGAAAGACGAGGAGAAACAATGATTCGAGCCTTGTATACGGCAGCCAGCGGCATGAGCGCGCAGCAGATGAACCTGGACACGATCGCCAACAACCTGGCCAACTCGTCGACCACGGGCTTTCGCCAGCTGCGCCTGCAGTTCCAGGACATGGTCTACCAGAACCTGGTGACGCCGGGCGCGGCGCAGAGCCAGAACACGGTCTCGGCCGGGCTGCAGATCGGCCTGGGCACCAAGTCGGCGGCCACCGAGGTGATCATGACCCAGGGCGACGCTGAACCAGACCGACAACCCGCTGGATGTGGCCATCGAGGGCGCGGGATTCTTTCAGGTGCAGCGGCCCGACGGAACCATTGCCTATACCCGCGCCGGACAGTTTCATCTGAACAACCAGGGAACCATCGTGACCACGGACGGCGATCCGCTGATTCCCACCATCACCATTCCCTCCAATGCGACGGCGGTCACCATCACCCAGTACGGAGTGGTGAACGCGACCCTGGCCGGGCCAGCAGAATCCCTCGCAGCTGGGACAGATTCAGCTGGCCACGTTTCCCAATCCCGGCGGCCTGGAGAGCATGGGCAACAACCTGTTGCAGGCCACGCTCAGCTCCGGCGATCCGGTGCTGGGCAACCCCGGAGGAACCGAGGGGCTGGGCACGCTGCAGCAGGGGTATCTGGAAAACTCGAATGTGGACGTGGTGACCGAGTTTGTGCAGATGGTGCTGGCGCAGCGGGCCTACGAATCGAACTCCAAGGTGATCAAAGCCGCCGACGATATGTACTCGCAGGTCAATAACATGACGCATTGATGCTCAAGTCTATTGCATGAGGAATTGACGTGGAGCAGGATGACAATGAGGCTCGACAAGTGATTAGGTGGACTGGCGGCGCTGGCGGTTGCAGTGCTGGCTTCCGGCCTCGGGCGCAATCTGCCGCTATCGATGCGCCGGCTGCGAACATCGATCCCGATCTGCAGCGGCGAATCCGCGACCGGTCAAGCGGATCGCTCCAGGTGAGGTGCGCGAGATCGACGATCCGCACACGGGAGACCGCTGGCTGCTGCTGCGCGATCGCGGTCATCCCGGCGGCCCGGGACGGCTGGTGCTGGCAGCAAGGCCGGGAATCGAGCCGGTAAGCGTCAGAACAGCCGGCGGAGAACAGCAAGCCATATCGGCGACACAGGGGACGCCATTCCATCCGGTGATTCATGCCGGAGACCAGCTGATTGTCGAAGAGCACACGGCGGTGGTCGAGGCGCGGCTGGAGGCAGTTGCGCTGGGTCCGGCGGCGCAGGGTGCGGTTTTTAAGGCGCGATTGAAGATCGGCGGCAAGGTGGTGCGGGCGGTGGCGGTCTCGGCCGGGCCGTGCGGTGCTTTGCCCCGGAGCGAGGCGCTGCAGCCATGAGGGCGTGGATCATTGCGCGATCGTCTTGCTGCGGCATGGCGCTGACGCCGGCAGCGTTAGCGCTGAACAAGAAACATAGCCGATGCGGCGGCGGCCAAAGGCCACTCCGCCGGAGGAGGCTCTGCGCGCCTATATTCGAACGGGTGCGCGCGCAGCAGGCGGCGGAAGTGCGGACGCCGGGCTCGATCTGGAGTCCCGGAGGGACAGCTGGTGCGGCTGGGCACCGATGTCAAGGCGTTCCGGATTCACGACGTGGTCTCGATCGTGGTGACGCGAGAGCCTGGCGGCCTCGACCGACGGCCAGGTAAAGAACTCGCGGGCCTCGAATGCCAACTCCGGGCTGACCTCGCTGTTCGGCGCACTCAAGGCCTCGAACGCCTTGCAGAACCTGGTCGGGCATGACCGCCTCGTCGGGACTGACGGCGCAGGGGCAGAGCACGACCAACTCCAGCCTGGCGACGACCTTTGGCGCCGAAGTGGTGGATGTGCTGCCCAACGGGATGCTGGTGGTGCAGGCGACGCGGCAGCTGACCTTCTCGCAGCAGACGCAGCTGATCAAGCTGCGCGGCCTGGTGCGCCCCGAGGATGTGAGCGCCAGAACCAGGTGCTGTCGACGGCCATGACCGACCTGGAGCTGGAAGTGACCGGCAAGGGCATCGTGAACGACTCGACCTACCGGCAGAATCCGCTGGTGCGGTTGCTGGAGAAGCTGCTGGTGTTCTAGAGCAGGGAACAGGGAGTCAGGGGTCAGGGAACAGGGATGCAGACATGCGTGACAGCGAGCTGCGAATGCGGATGGGCCGAGGCGAAGGCTGCGGCCGGGCGTTCTGGTGGTGGCTGGTCGCTGGCTGCGGTCGTGGTTGCTGGCGACGACCTTGCTTCGTGCCGAAGAGCCGGGCGCAAGTTGGCGCGGATCAAGGACGTGGCCACCATCGAAGGAATTCGCGACAACCAGCTGGTGGGCTACGGGCTGGTGGTGGGACTGCGGGGCACGGGAGACAGCTCGCAGACGGTCTTTCCCGCGCAGACCCTGATCTCGGCGCTTGCAGCGGATGGGCATTACGGTGCCGCAGACCGGATCGAACAGCGCCAGCAACATGCAGGTGAAGAACATGGCGGCGGTGTTTGTGGTGGCCACGCTGCCGCCCTTCAGCCGGCCGGGCTACAAGGTGGACATAACCGTCTCGTCGGCCGGCGATGCGCGCTCGCTCGAGGGCGGCATCCTGCTGATGACGCCGCTCTACGGCCCGGATGGGCAGATCTATGCGCAGGCGCAGGGGGCGCTGGTGCTGGGCGGATACATGGCGACCGCGGGAGGCAATACGCAAGCAGATGAATCATCCCACCACGGCGCGGATTCCGGGGGGCGCGTTGGTGGAGCGGCCGGTTCCCTTCGATCTGAAGCAGATGCACACCGTAAGCGTGGTGCTGAACGACGCCGATTTTCATACCGCCGAGCAGATGGCGGCGGCGATCGACAAGGCGCTGGGCTCGGCGCGGGCGCATGCCGTCGACAGCCGGCGGGTGGAGATTGCGACGCTGCCAGGACGAGGATGTGGCGGCGCTGCTCGACAAGGTGGAAGAGGTCGAGGTTGAGGTGTATCCGCGGGCGCGGGTGGTGGTGAACGAGCGCACCGGGACGGTGGTGATCGGGGGCACGGTGCGGCTGCAGCCGGTATCGATTCTGCACGGCGGATTGAGCGTGAACGTGATCTCCAGGGTACGAGGTCTCGCAGCCGAATGCGATGTCTTCGGGCACGACGCAGGTGGTGCAGCAGACCACGGTGCAGGCCCAGGACAAGCCGGTGAACCGCATCGACCTGAAAGAAGGCGCGACGGTAGAGGATTTGGTTCAGGAATTGCAGCGAACCGGTGCAGGAGCGCGGGACGTGATCTCGATCCTGCAGGCGATGAAGGAGGCCGGCGCGCTGGAGGCCGACCTGGAGGTGTTGTGAGGCAGGGACAAGGGACTGAGGGACTAAGAAGATGAGGGTTGGGTTGATTGGTGGGAATGCGGTGGTGGGGCACGCCGGAGATGCGCCGCAGCCTCGGCTGGTGCAGGCGGCGCACGAGTTCGAAGGACAGATGATGAAGGAGTTGCTGAAGCCGATGACCGGCGGCGATGCGCTGACGGGCGCAGAAGACGGCGATTCGGACTCGGGCGGCGGGTCGGAAGGAGCGCTGGGCGAGTTTGCGTCGGAGGCGCTGGGACAGGCGCTGAGCGAGCGGGGCGGATTTGGGATTGCCGACAAGATTGTGAGAGACCTCTCACATTCCGGTCACCAGCATGGGGACGGGAAGGTAACCGGAAATCTGCACGGCAATACCGTGATGAGAACTTCTAAATGACTAAAGTGATTAGTAATGAGGCCGATAGACCCAGCGAGAGGTAAGGAGCAATGTGCATGGATATTCGCAATAGTCTGGATGGATTGAAGTCGCTTCTGGGGGTGAATCCCACTGCCCCTGCTGCACCGCAGAGCAAGAACGCGGTAGCCGCGGGCACAGCCGGGAGCGCGCTCGACAGCGACCGGGCGACGTTGAGCAGCGCGGGAAGCGAGGTCTCGCAGGCGGTTTCGGACGAGGGCGTGCGCACGGACAAAGTCGCGGCCATCCAGGCGGCGCTGGCTGCGGGAACCTACAACGTGCCGGCGTCGGCTGTGGCCTCGAAGATGGTGGACGCGATGCTGGGTGGCGAACTAGGCAGTCGGGAAGGTGAGGGCAAGGACGCTCGATGGAGGGGTTTCGGAAGCAACCGGCAGGCGTAGAGGAAAGCGTCCGGAGCTGAAGGAGCTGGTGGCCGAGGCTTCGCGCGCACTGGCGCGCCTGGATGCGGGCGGTTGGAGGAGCTGGCGCTGTCGTGCCAGGCTCTGAACCGGACGATGGCGCCGGAGAACACGGAACATGATGCGCGCAGGCAACTGGCGCAGCAGGCCAGGGAGGCTGCGGCCGATATGGCGGTGTTTGCGCGGGTGCTGGATGCGACGCGGGCCAATCTGCACGTGATGAACCGGCTGCGGGAGCTGCGGATGGGACGCCTGGAGTACAGCGAGCGGCAGGCGCGCGGCGGCGTGGGATCGGGGGGCCAATCGAAGAGTCAGGGTCGATGGGGTGAGAGTGCGGAGGCCGGGCATGGGAACCATTAACTCCGCATTGAGCTTGATGTCGGGGGCGCTGGATGCCGATCAGGCGGCGCTGAGCGTAGTGGCCAACAATGTGGCCAACGCCAACACGACCGGGTATACGGAGGAGACGCCCGACTGGCAGGAGAATGCGCCGATCGCGATCGGCGGGATTTCGAGTGGGCGACGGAGTGACCGAAACCGGCGCCACCTCGCAGCGCGACCGGGTGCTGGAGGAGCGGCTGGATCAGCAGCAGCAGTTGGCATCGGCATCGAGCACGCGGCTGACGGCGCTGAACAACATTCAGGCATTGTTTACGCCGGATTCAGGCTCGTCCAGTTCGACGGCAGGCGACATTGGCAGCGACATCACAAGTTTCTTCGACTCGTTTTCGTCGCTGGAGAGCGATCCGACCGATAACGCGCTGCGCGAGCAGGTGCTTTCGTCGGCATCGACGCTGGCCGGAGACATTTCCAGCGCCGCGAGCAGCCTGAACTCGCAGAGCGCGGCGCTGGATCAGGAGGCTTCGGGTGTAGCCAGCCAGGTGAACTCGCTGACCGAGCGCCATTGCGCAATTGAATCTTGCAGATCCAGTCCACTTCGCCGGATCGCGATGCCGGAACGCTCGAAGATCAGCGGCAACAGGACCTGAGCCAGCTTTCGCAACTGGTCGGGATCAACCAGGTGACTACGGAGAACAACGGTCTTTCGATCACCACTACTGCGGGGCAGTTGCTGGTTTCCGAAGGGCAAAACTTCCAGTTGACCACGGGAACCGTGAACGGCGTTACAGACTTTTTCCTCGGCGGAACCGATATCACCTCGCAGTTGGCGACCGGCGGCGGACAACTGGGAGGGTACCTGACGGCGCGGGACGTGGACATTCCCGGCGCGCTCAGCTCGCTCGATCAGCTTGCCTACAGCATCTCGACGAAGGTGAACGCACAGAACAATGCAGGAACGGATCTGGACGGCACGACCGGCAGCGCCGCGAATCCGGATTACATCTTTAAGGAACCCGCGCAGGTGGCCGGCAGCGCGGGAGCAATGAGGGTGGTGATGACGGATCCCAACCAGATTGCGGCGGCTGGCGCAGGGGATGGGACGGGCGACAACTCGAATGCAACCGCGATGGCCAGATCTGGCGGGCCAGTCGATTGTGAACGGACAGACGCCGATCGACTACTACTCCAACTTTGTTTCCACGCTGGGGTCGACCGTCTCCGAGGTGCAGACAGAGAACACGGCGCAGAATGCCTCGGTGACACAATTGCAGACACAGAACAATGCGCTTTCAAGCGTGAATCTGAACGATGAGGCAGCGGCGATGTCGACCCTGGAGAGCAGCTATCAGGCGGCGTCGCAGGTCTTCACGCTTGTTGAACACGATCATGGCCTCGGCGCTTAATCTGGGCGATCAGACGACGGTGTCGTAAAAGCAGGGAACAGGGGAACAAGGGAACGAGGGAACAAGAAGGCAGGGAACAGGAACCTGTGAACGGGAATTCTGGAGTGGGCATGCGGGTTGATCCTTCTTACATTACGAATCTGGTGAGCTCGCTCGATCAGACGCAGGCGAACGAGCAGCAGTTGAGCTCGGAGTTGTCGAGCGGAGTGAGCATCACCTCTCTCAGCCAGAATCCGGTGGGCTCGGGAGAAAATGTGCTGCTGCTGAACCAGATTCAACAGGACGATTCGTTCACGCAAAGTTCGAGCATGGTGACGGGCCAGTTGCAGGTGGCCGATTCAGCGCTGGGCAGCGTGGTGAGCGAGCTGACGCAAGCTATTTCGCTGGCCACAAGCGCCAATAACGGAACGATGAACGCGAGCGACGTCAAATCGATTGGGAATCAGATCTCGGGAATTCTCGACGAAGTGCAGTCGCTGGCCAATACCAACTATCAGGGCCAGTACATTTTTGCCGGCGGGCAGACAGACGCGGCGCCGTTTACTACATCGACGGCTGGCTCGCCAGCGGTGACCACCTATAACGGCGGCGAGGACGTGAATTATCTTGAGATGCCGAACGGCCAGAAGATCCAGTTGAATGTGCCAGGCGACCAGATTTTTCTGGGCAGCGGGACCAACAGCGTTTTTGGGGCGCTGAATGCGCTGGTGGCCGACTACTCGAGCGGCAAGGTGAACACCGGTCAGGCGGCGGGCGATACGGAGGCATTGAGCACGGCGCTGAACTATGTTTCGCAGCAGCGCGTGACGATCGACAACTCAATCACGCAGATCAGTACAGCATCGAGTGCGGTGACGCAGCAGCAGACGCAGTTGACGACGGCGCAGACCGACCTGATGCAGGCGGACATTCCTACGGTCTCCACGCAGCTTTCTTTGGCGGAGACGCAACAAACGGCCCTCGAAGATGTGATCGCCCAACTGGAGTCGACGTCGAATAGTTTGTTCAGTAAGCTGCAGCCGTAAAATTCGCTGCGCGCGCAATCGGGTCTCGGTTTTGCTAAGATCGTCCCTCAGGGGCTGAAGCCCTCATTTTCATTGAATCTTTTGCGGCACGACTAAAGTCGTGCCCTTTCACGACGCCAGGCGCGGAGGGAGAATCAACGTTTATAGAGGGCGGGGCCGGCCGCAGGTTAGGAAGTCTCTTCAGGGCGGTTGCGGCCATTTGCATGCCGTAAAGAATTCGTCCGCCGCGGCGAGGATCGAGTTGCCCGGAAGCAATCGCGTTGAGAACATCCGTCAGGCCGGTCTGAAGTGCATGTTTGCTGTCGAGAACGGGCAGCTTGATGAGAGGTTTTGCCGGGCGGCGCCGGCTTTGTGGCTGGTGAAGGCGAGCGTGGTAGTAGCACCAGGCCGACTCCCGCATAGCCGGCGAATGGCAGGTGGCGCCCGTGGGCATCCTGTGACGACAGTTCCGTACCATATGTGGTTCTCCTCGCCCCCCCGCCCCCCTGTGCAAGCATTCTGCGGAGAAGCCCTTCGTTTTCAACTGGTTAGCGAATAGCTTCCGCTCGAACTTCTTGAGTCCGCTGGAGTTCGGTGCAGCTTTTTGAAAACACTGGAGTTAAGCTCCTGAAGGTGCACAAGCACAGGACCGGTTGGTTCAATCTGCGTATGCGATGAGAATAGCCCGATTCGAGGAAATACCGCGCAAAGTCTTATCTCATGCAAGTAATTGATTCGCAGCGGGTTGCGAAAAGATGTTGCGGTGGGTCTATTGACTTTTGCAAATGCGGTTTGGAGGTAGCGGCGATTTAGCATGGCCCTTACCTCGCAACGCGCAACGTACTCCACGTGGCCCGCAACGGTGCGGCAATCTTCAATCCGTGGAAAGACGACCCGGCGCATTTTCTGTTCTGCTTTTGACTTGGAATACGGAAGGAACATCCCTGCTGTCCCCGGTTTGTCCCCGGTTTCCCAGATTTCCTTCCCCACGACGCCCGCTCATCGCGATAATGCCGCGATGAACGGGGCACAGATTCGTCTAACATTCGTCTAACTTAGCGCGCTTCCCGCCGGACACTTGGGACCCGCCTTGTTGTTGGGTCCCATAATTGCCCGGCAGTGCATAGAGCATTTTCAGTGGCGAGTCCATAAGGAATCGCCACCTCGTACAGTAGTTGGAGAGAACTAAGGGCGAAGGGGAAATGGTCGAGGGTTTATGTCATCCCCGTCGCCACTGACAGGGCTCTGCAGCCATGGGATGAAGGTGATGTCGCTGCCGCTCACGCTCGAGCATCCGTGATTGCCCGGGCCAGCGAAGCATCCCCACCAGTTCTGGGTAGCTTGGATGGAGCCCGTGCAGGCGGACGCTTTGTCATAGGCGCAAACGTCCTCAACTCCAACGTTTCCGCCCAGCAGGTCGTTGAGCTGCACGTCGACGATGGCAGGGGTGTTGATGGCCACGTCGATGTCTTCGTCCTTGATGACGTTGCGGGCGATGACGGTTCCGATGACCGGGCTTCCGCCGCCGCCGCTATTGATGTTGATACCGACAGTGCCGGGGGTCGCCGTATCGTCCTGGTCGGCGAGGTTGCCTTCAATGTCGTTATCGACGATCTGATTGCCGCTCATGTCGTCGGCAGGAAGGCCGAAGGAGGGGCCGACATGGGTGTGCAGGGCCACGCCGCCAAGCCCGTTATGCTTGAGCACATTGTGAATGATGATGTTGCCGGACACGCGGCCCTGGCCCATGCCATCCGAGAACATGCCCGCTCCTGAGCCGCCGATCTGCACTCCGTTGTTCTCGGAGATATTGTCGGCGACCGTATTGTGATCGACGCCGAAGTGGGCGGCAAAGGGCGGCGCGGTGTGGCCGGTGGGCGGATGCGATGCGAGCACGATGCCGCACTCCAGCGGATTGTCGATGACCGTGTTCTGGACAAAGAGATTGTCATGGCTTTCCGCTGTCTCATCGCTGATGAGAACGCCATCGGCATTTCCAGAAACCAGGTTGCCCGTGATCAGCGAATTCGCGACGCCAATCAGGTGAATCGCACCGCCGCAGTCGCCGGTTTCGTCGTTCTCATAGACTCCATTTCCCGGCTGGTCAGGACAACCCATGGCCGCGCCGGTGAAGCTGAGCCCCGACGTGCTGTCGTTATCCAGCACCTGGCTGTCGCGAATGATCACGTCGGAGGCGCTGACCACCAGGATGCCCTCAAACAGCGCTTTGCGCACGGTGAGCGAGGCAATGGTCACATTCTTCAGACCGGGGTTGTCGTAGCCGTCGACAAAAATGCCGTGGGCCAGGCCGGTGGCATCGATGATCGCCTCGCCCGGACTGTTGCCTAGGATGGAAAGTGGGATGCCGACGGTGACAAATTCCTTATAGGTGCCAGGCCAAACATGAATTACGTCGTTCGCTGACGCGTGGTTGACGGCGGCCTGGATGGTCGAGTAGCACCCAGCGGTGCCACCATGCTTGACGCAAAGGGACGCCGCCGTCGCGGTGTGAGATTGTGCGCCCAGGACAACCGCGCACGCGGCAATGAGCACAGAACGAATCGAGTTGAAATGCATTGGGGTTAACGAACGCATTGAGATCCTCCTTGTGGTTGACTTGGGATTTGGTAAAACGGGGAAGCGATCGCGTCGATGAGGGACGATCGACGACTCTTTAAGACTCCTGTGAGGGCCCACGAGTGCTCGTAAATGTGCTGTCCTCGAACGGCTTGCGCTGACCAGGCAGAGGTGCCTGGGATATAGCCAATGGCGCATTGGAGTCCGGCCAGGCACGCCGAGGGACGCCGAGCAGAAGATACCGCGATCTTGCTGCGGGCTAGAATCTTAGTCGTGGAGTGTTCGCCGAAACCCTCTTTCGGCACGGATGAATTTTACCCTAAATTCTCATTGGTAACTATGAAAAGTTGGAGTTGTGTTTTGGTCGTCGCGCAACCGGCTGAAAACACGCCGCCAACGAGCTGCCGCCGGCACGCTGCGCGGACCGAGGGGCCTTCTCTATACTCACTTCCAGGGGATTTTCCTTGTTCGCTGCGCTCCGTTATGTCTGGAATGCGACGCGTGGGCACAGGCTGGCTCCGTGGCGGAGCGAGTACCTGCGATGGCGGGTAGAGACCTATTCGGGCCAGCGCGCTGAGACGCTGACGGCCAAAAGTATGTTTCGTTTTATGTGGACGTCGCGCGGGGAGTTGTTGCGCTTTCTCATCTGGACCGGACAACTGAAGCGCGAGGTGGATAGAACAGGGACTAGAGGGACTGAGGGACTGAGGGATCAGGGAAACAGAGTTAATGATGAAATTAAGGCTTTCTCTCGTTTTTCTACCACTTATTTTCCTGCCCTTTCTGGTTGCCACTTCGGGCGCGCAGCAACTGCCTCCGGCTGAGCCTCCCAAGCCAATGCCCGGCGCGCAAACCGAAGCTCCCAGCCTGCGGGTGACGACCATTGAAGTGCTGGTTCCGACGCTGGTGGAAAAGAAGGGCGGCGGGATTCTCTACGGGCTGAAGCCGGACGATTTTGTTCTCGAAGACAACGGCGTGCGGCAGAAGATCCGCGTGCAAGAGGAAATGGACACGGCTCCGGTGGCGCTGGTAGTGGCCGTGGAACTGGGCGGCGTGAGCGTGCTGGAGTTTGACAAGTTGGCGAAGATGGGTCCGCTGCTCGATGTATTTCTATCGGACCCGCGCAGCCAGGTGGCGCTGGTGGGATTCGATTCCGTGCCGCATCTGATACGGGACTACACGCACTCCGGCGACGAAGTGAACGCGGAGCTGCAGCGACTTCAACCAGGCGACGGCGGCGCGGCAATTCTGGATACCGTGAATTACGGCGTGACTCTGCTGGAGACGCAGCCCAAGGAGTTTCGCCGCGTTCTGCTGCTGATCAGCGAGGAGCGCGACCATGGCAGCAAGCACACCAAGCCGGTACAGCTGATCCGCAAGATCGGCGAGTCGGATGTGCTGGTGCTGAGTGTGTCGTTTTCGCCTGCGCTGGCGGAGTTGGGACACGATGTGAAGGACTCAGAGCCCGACCAAGCCACGATGAGCATGGTTTCGGCGCTGGTGATGGCGGTGAAGGCATTCAAGAAGAATGTGGCCAAAGAAGTGGCGGAGATGAGCGGCGGCGAGTACGCGAGGTTCGTGGGCGACAAGCGTTTCGAGGCGCGTGTGCTGGGTGCGGCGAGGGACGCGCGCAACCGCTATCTGATTACCTTCAGCCCGTCGGACGCGACGCCGGGGCTGCACACGATTCGCGTGCGGACCGCCGAGGATTACGGCGCGCGGATCGTGGCGCGGGCGAATTATTGGGCGGAGGGGCAGCAGGACAGTGGTCAGTGATCAGGGAACAGTGGTCAGAGTTGAGGCCAACATCAGTGAGCGTTCTGGTTTATTATCAATTATTTAGAAGCTATTGGACAAAATGCCGCGAAAAGTGTGGCATAATGTCCTTATGAGCGAGACGGCTTATCTTCCAGCTTCTCCACCGCCCTTTGCATTCGACTGGAAGGATGTAGAACGTGGATTGCCGCTCTCCATATTAGAGGAGTTTTCTGCCTACTCAGGGATAGCTGTCAAGGACCTGCTGGAAGTGGTCATTCCTGCGCGGACGCTGAAGCATAGGCGGCAGCGTAAGGAGCCGTTGAGCATCGACGAGTCGGACCGGCTGGCGCGGGTGGCGAAGATGTATGAGCTGGCAGTGAAGGTGTATGGGGATCGCGACGATGGCCGCGACTGGCTGATGCGGCCGAAGCGGCGGTTTGACGAGAGAACGCCACTGAGGATGCTACGCACCGAAAAGGGCGAAGAGGCTGTGCAGGACTTTCTGATTCAGATTGACGAGGGATACTTCGCCTAGTGACCGGGAAAGGGCCGGGTCCACGCGAACTCCCAACCATGAAGACCTTATGGCGCATTAGCGAACACGCCAACTTAAACGGTGAGGGCGGAAGAATCGGCACGGCGCGGTGGCACACGAAGGGAAAGCCTGTAGTCTACCTCACCGAAAACCCGGCAAGCGCAATGCTTGAACGGATGGTTCATTTTCTGGATGATGAGGATGGCGATCTGCCCCACTTCTATCAACTGCTTGAAGTTTCGGCACCCGACGAAATCCAAATAAAATCTCTCAGCACGATAATGCCGGTTGACTGGAGAGAGCGGCCTGAATTCACACGCCAAATGGGAGACGCATGGCTTCGATCGGCCGAAACGCCGCTGGCGCGCGTACCCTCCGCCGTTGCACCTCATACCTGGAATCTGCTGCTGAATCCGGAGCATCCGGATGCCCGGCAGGTGCAGATCGAATCGGTTAGCCGTGAAAGGTTTGACAAGCGGCTGTTCCGGTTGGGAGGCCATTGATCAGCAGGGGTTGCGGCGAAGGTTCTAGCGGGCGGAAGGATTCGCCCCTGGAACCTAGTCATGTTAATCTCACAATAGACACTTTGAGAGTGGACCTGAGAGAACAAGAGGAGTAACAAACGCCGTGCTGGCGACTCAAAAGAAGACAGACCTGATTGAACGCTTCCGCACCCACGAGACGGACACCGGATCGCCGGAGGTCCAGATCGCGATTCTGAGCGAGCGGATCACCGACCTGACCGAACACTTCAAAACCCACAAGAAAGATCACGCATCCCGGCGTGGGTTGTTGATGCTGGTCAGCAAGCGCCGCCGCTTGCTGGATTACCTGAAGACGCACGATACGGACCGCTATCGGGACGTGATCGGCAAACTCGGTATCCGCAAATAATCAGAAAGCAAACTTTGAAGCGGAAGTATCTAGACCGGACATTGGTCCCGGTCGTCCATTTTCCACCCGGAACACCGGACCAAAACGCACCTGGCGACCTCGAACGGTTGCCGGGGCCTGCGCGCAGGTGTCGACGGAGTGCGCATAGCGGAATCGCGCAAGGGAGCCCTCGCGGGCTAAAGCTCGCAACGTTGATTGCTGAGCTTATGTACGGGCTGAAGCCCGTACCCTTCAACCTCAGGCCCTTCAGGCTCCGCACATTTCCCACACAAGTTTCCCAAGCGAAAAAAATGAAACGAGGACATTATGTCTACTAAGCATGAAGTAGCCGTCGAGCTTACCGGCGGCAAGCGGCTGGTGTTTGAGACCGGCCGTATGGCCAAGCAGGCTTCTGGCGCTGCGCTGGTGACGACGGGTGAAACCGTTGTTCTGGCAACCGCTGTGGCTTCATCCGACCCGAGGGAAGGCATCGATTTCTTCCCGCTCACGGTGGATTACCGCGAGTACACCTACGCCGGCGGACGCATTCCCGGCGGATTTATCAAGCGCGAGGGCCGGCCCAGCGAAAAGGAGATTCTGACGTGTCGCCAGATCGATCGGCCGCTGCGCCCGCTCTTCCCGGATGGATTTCGCAATGAAACGCAATTGATTGCGCTGGTTTTTTCCGCCGACAAGGAAAACGACCCCGATGTGATCGGCATCAATGGCGCGGCCGCGGCTCTGGCGCTCTCCGACATTCCTTTTGGCGCGACGGTGGGCGCGGTGCGCGTGGGACGCGTGAACGGCGAGTTTGTGGTGAATCCCACCTACTCGGAGCGCGCCGCGACGACAGTGAACATCATGGTAGTCGGCCACAAGGACGGCATCGTGATGATCGAGTCGGGCGCAAAAGAGGAAACCGAAGAGGTGATCCTGGCCGCGATCGAGTTTGCTCACGGCGAGATCAAAAAGATTGTGGCTGCGATTGATGAACTGGTTGCCAAGGCCGGCAAACCGAAGCGCGCCTTTACGGCGCCGGTGTTCGATGACGCCTATTACGCGGAGCTCAAGGCAAAGGTCGGCGACCGGCTGAAGGATGCACTGGACACGAAGACCCACGGCAAGACGGAAAGCTATGCGCTGATCAAGCAGATCAAGGAGGAGCTGGCCGCCGGAGCTTGCCGCAGACGACGCGGACGCGAAGAAGAAGCTGGCGCATTATTACGAGCACCTGCGCGAGCGGCTCTTCCGCGAGCAGGTGACGAAGGAGCGCATCCGGCCCGATCGCCGCGCGTTCGACGAGATTCGGCCGATCACGATCGAGACCGGCGTGCTGCCACGGACGCACGGCTCGGCGCTGTTTACGCGCGGCGAGACGCAGGCGCTGGTGACGGCCACGCTGGGCACCAGCGACGACGGCCAGCGGCTGGAGAGCTACGAAGGCGAGCAGCGGAAGAACTTCATGCTGCACTACAATTTTCCGCCGTTCAGCGTGGGCGAAACCGGACGCATGACTGGCGTAGGGCGGCGCGAGGTGGGACACGGAGCATTGGCGGAGCGCGCGATCAGCGCGGTTTTGCCGAGCGCCGAGGAGTCGCCCTACTCGATTCGCATCGTCTCGGACATTCTGGAGTCCAACGGCTCGTCGTCGATGGCCTCGGTGTGCGGAGCGAGCCTGGCGCTATTCGACTCGGGCATCGCTTTGAAGGGCGCAGTGGCGGGTGTGGCCATGGGCCTGGTGAAGGAGGGCGACGATTACGCCATCCTGACCGACATTGCGGGAGCGGAAGACCACTACGGCGATATGGACTTCAAAGTGGCGGGAACGCGCAAGGGCATTACCGCGCTGCAGATGGACATCAAGATCGGCGGCCTGACGCGCGAGATCCTGCAGCAGGCGATGGAGCAGGCGCGCCGCGGGCGGCTTTTCCTGCTGGACAAGATGGACGCCGAGCTGGATCGGACCGCGCGTGGAGCGCTCGAAGTACGCGCCACGCATTGAGACGGTGCATGATTCCGACGGACAAGATTCGCGACCTGATCGGCAAGGGCGGAGCGACGATTCGCGGCATCATCGAGCAGACCGGCGCGAAGATCGACGTGGATGACACGGGCAAGGTGAGCGTTGCTTCGAGCGACGCCGAGGGCCTGAAGAAGGCTCTGGCCATGATCGGCAACCTCACGGCGGTGCCCGAAATCGGCAAGACGTACCTGGGCAAGGTGGTGCGCATCGCCGAGTTTGGCGCGTTTGTGGAGCTGTTCCCGGGCACGGATGGCTTGCTGCACATCTCCGAGATCGCGGAGCATCGCGTGAAGGAGGTCAAGGACGAGCTGCGCGAGGGCGACCAGGTGATGGTGAAGGTTCTGGCCATCGAAGGCAATCGCATCAAGCTGAGCCGCAAGGCGCTGATCAAGGAGCAGAAGGCGAAGCTGGCGCAAGCAGCGCCGGCGGAGACCGAAGAGGTGGAGATCGCCACACCGACCGCGCCGGTTGCGCCCGCCCCAAGGGACGCCCGGCCTCGCAATGAATTCGACGAGCGCCAGCCGAGTTCAAACCAGAGCACGATTCTGATCGAGGGCGGAGAGGACTTCGATGAAGAGGGCGGCGAGGAGTTCGACGAAGAGAGCGAGCCGAACTTCAACCGCGTGGAAGGGGCTCCGGTTGCGAGCGGTCAACCGACGGGCGTGGGGCGTCCTCCAGCCAACAACAACCGGCGGCGCCGGCGGCGCAGGCCGGGCGGGCCTAGTGGGGCTGGTGGCGGACGCGGACCAGGCGGTGGCCAGCGGTAACGCGATACGGAGCTTCAATGAGAATGCCCGGGCGATATGTCCGGGCATTCGTGTCTGGGTTTTCATAAACGCGGCGGCCGCAACGGGCAAGGCGGCGATTGGGATTTCTCTATTGCGCGAACGGCAAGCCGTTTGTCGCGTCCCCTGCTGAAAATGGCTCGAGGGAGAAGGAACGGGGGGATTCTACCGGGCCACTGTCCCTGGAAACGCGCTTGCCGTCGTACATCCTGAGGTCGGCCGCGATGCACAGGGATTCGGCATCCGGTGCATCTTGAGGGAAGACAGCAATGCCGACGGTGGCGCCGACGCGCACCGTATGTCCTTCCAATTGAAAGGGATTGTCGAGGAGTTGGGCCAGCGAATGGCCCACGCGCTCGGCCTCCTCACGGTTCGTTGGCTCCTCCAGGATGACGGAAAACTCGTCTCCGCCGGTTCGAGCCACCGTATCGGAGCGGCGCACCCGTCCCGCGAAGACCTCGCCCACCCGTTTTAGCAGTAGGTCGCCAATGTGGTGACCGACGGTGTCGTTGACCTGCTTGAAATAATCGAGATCAACCAGGAGCAGAGCTGCCTGCGAGCCGGTGCGACGGGCGCGCTCGAGTGCGCTGGCCAAGCGGTCCTGAAAGAGACGGCGATTGGGCAGTCCGGTCAATTCGTCGTGGAGAGCCAGAAATTTATTGTGCTCGATCTGATCTTCGAGAAGCAGCAGAATCATGCCCACGGCAACGACATATTTGGGCAGATTCCAGACCTCGCTCTCGATATGGAAATTGGGGAAAACGGCCATCATCCATGGCCCTACGATGAAGACGCATGACCATGCGAAGAACCCAGCGATGGTGATGAAGGCCCCGGCCGTGGCGCGCCGGTAGGCATACAGGCAATGGATGAAGCAGCCGAAGTAGACGGCAAACAACACGGCATTGAGTGCGAGTGACGCGCCATCGCCGGGCCGATTTTGAACGATCAGGAGGAAGAGCGAGAGGGCTGCGTAGAGGGAGGCAATGGTCCAGCGGAGCGGATGAGTGAACTGGGGCATCGAGAAGAGCACGACACAGAACGGCAGGATGCCGAACAGTATCGCCGCCACCACCAGAGCCCACGATGCAGCTGGATTAAAGACATTGAGGCCAAGATAGAACACATTGGTTCCTAACAGCGCGGTAAGCATCCAGTAGCTTGAGGTTCGCTTGCGGTAGGGAACCGAGGCCCACATGAAGAGCACGCCCGCACAGGCCAAGGCGGCCGTACCCACAAAGTTTGCCAGATCATTCCAATGTCCGGGCGCGGAAAGAAACAAGAAAGCGAGAAAATGGAGCACGATCATTACCCAGCCGACGAGCCAGACGGTAGAAACCGATTTACGCGCTTGCCTAGCCACAGAGGCAAAGGCCACGGTTAACAGCGCAACTGCGCCAACATCGGGAAGTTTGCTCCAATCCACCAAGGCTACCTCTTTAGTGAGTCGTGCGGATGCACGCTTGCCGTACCGCCGACTAGGAATAGAATCGGCAATTCCTCAAAAAAAGCGATGACATCTTTGTTGAATCCCCAAGTAACGTTCGTGCACACTTCAGTAATTTTACAGCGAATGCTTTTCGGAAAAACTACGAATTTGGCGACCAAACGATCTAAGGTAACGGCAAACAAACATCCAGTTGCAGTGCGGACGCGGGGACGGGCTTGCGGCTCGGTGACCTCGAACGGTGCGAGTCAGTCCTTTTGATGCAGCCCGGTCTCTAAAGGAAGCTTCGAAAATTGCCGATAGAGATGAATGATTTGTCTTGCCAGGCGTGCGCCGCGCGGCACTTGCGCCGGGGGGAGCGATGATCTCGTTGAAAAAGTACCTCGATTCTCAGCCTTCGGGCCGATTCACGGAGATCGAGGCAGTCGAGCCCGATTTGCTCGTGGTGGTCATTGACGCGTATGGTTCTGCCTTGCTGGAGATGGGCAATTGCAGTCTGGACGCCTGCCCGGGGCTGGGAGACGATCTGAAGCGGAATCTGGGCGAACTGAGGGCGGTTCTCTCACCCGGCATGAGCACAAAGACGCTTGCGGCGACCGATAGTGGCGTGCGGGAACGATTGCGCGTTTGGGGCCGGGACACCGCGAAGCACTATCAGCAGAAGGCCGACGAGGTGAAGGAACTGTTGCTGGTGATGGCTCACACCGCCGAATCGGTGAGCGCGCGCGACGAGCGCTGCGCCGGCCAGATGAGCGATGTGACGGAGCGGCTTAAGGCAATTGCGAGCCTGGAAGACCTGACCGAGATTCGCGCCTCGATCGAGAAGAGTGCGACGGAGTTGAAGACATCGATCGACCGCATGACGGCGGAGGGAAGAGAGGCTCTGGAGCATCTGCGGGAGCAGGTGACAAGTTATCGGACCAAGCTGGAAAAGGCCGAAGAGATTGCTTCCCGCGATGCGCTGACGGGTTTGAGCAGCCGCCTGTATGTGGAGGGCCAGATCGAAAAGCACATTGGAATAGGCTCTGCATTTTGCGTGGTTCTTATCGATATCGATGGCTTTAAGAAGGTGAACGACCTCTACGGGCACTTGGCCGGCGATGAATTGCTGAAGCAATTTGGCGCCGAGTTGAGGTCTGCTTGTCGCGCGACGGATGTGATAGGGCGGTGGGGCGGCGACGAATTCATTCTGCTCTACGATTGCGGCCTGGCGGAGGCCGAAGCGCAAACCGAGCGCCTGCGCAAATGGATCTGCGGTAATTACGAAGTAAAGGGAAAATCGGGCGCATTGAAACTGCGCGTGGATGCTTCGGTCGGCCTGGCGGCGCATGCGGCCGGCGAGGGAACAAAGGATCTTGTGGCGCGGGCCGATGCCGCGATGTATGAGCAGAAAGCGGCTTCGCGAGCCCAGTAGCGTGAGACAGCGGATGGTGCGTAGTCCCCCGCGCTTCCACCCCAGCACTAAAGACCCATCCCAGCGACGAGCGACCTGTCGGCGTGGGCCCGGCTTGCGACAGAAAAAAGTCGCAAGGATGGGCGCCGGGCAGCGCACCATTACGCTTTGCAGCATGGCAACAGAGGAATTTAGCCATCAATGGCTTGTTCCCGGACAGTCGGCCAGTTACCTTAGACGCCGAACGGCGAACTTTCGGCAAAGGTCAGCATTGCCGGTCGTACGACCTTAGCGCACCAAGATCAAATCGGGATCTTACAATTTCGGTTCAACGAACAACGTGGAAAGTGCGTTTCCAGCGCGTGTCTGGGAAGAAATGCACCAGAACGTGGCCGATCCACGCGAGCTTGTGACCGAATCCTGTTTGTTCAAGTTGCCCGTCTGCGGCCTCGAACGACCAATAGTTGAAAAGCGGACGGCCAAGTATGTTAGCGCGCGGCACGAAGCCCCAGTAGCGCGAGTCCAGGCTGTTGTGCCGGTTGTCGCCCATCATGAAGTACATGCCGGGTGGAACCACTAGGTCGCCGCCCTGGATATGACTCGAGAAGTTCACGGCCCAGGACTCTGTTGCCCCAGACATCTCGTCTGGAGGTACTGCGGGGAAATCGTCGAGAAACTCGTTAAAGTTATCCGTCGTTGTCGGCTGCGCAAATCCCACGGGCTGTGCAACACCATTAACCATCACAATGCCGTTGCGTAGATGAATATGATCTCCCGGTACGCCAATCAACCTCTTCACCAGGGGAGTGTATTGTGGTGTTCCGTCGGCGTCAGTGGCATCAATACCAGGCTGATTGACGGGCTTGTGGAAGACCACGATATCGCCGCGCCTCGGCTCGCGATACCTTATTAGCGGCATCCACGAAGCGGGCGGCATTAGCGTGATCCGGTCGACAACCAGGTGATCGCCTACAAGCAACGTGTTCTCCATCGAGCCTGAAGGAATGACGTAGTTCTGAGCTAAGAAGGTCAGAATGAATAGGCCCACCACCAGAACCGAGCAGATGCTGGACAGCGCCTCGAAAGGAGTCTCCTCGTGATTGATCTTGGCGGAAGCTGCGGGCTTCGTTGAAACAGGAGAAATCTTCGTCGCTGGGCGCATCCAAGGGCTCCTCAGGAAGGCTGGCGAGCCTCAGGGCGTTCGCAGCAGTCTCTTCGAAAGGGATGATTTCATGTACGTTCGACTGTCGTCGAGTTTGCGTCTTGGCCAGAGTCTATCAAATCCCTGTGCAACGTAAAATTTTCCGAATGATTCGACGTGCGAGCGGTTAGTCGGCTATACGGAATTTACCCTAAAAGCAACCGCAGATCCTTCCTCGCTGCGCTCGTCAGGATGACAGATATCGAGGGAGTGGGTGTGGCCTAAGTTCACGCCCAAGAGGCGCTGTTTCTTTTTTTCGGTGTCTGCCGTCACAGGTCAGCGTTCATCTGCCCTTACAAGGACTCCCGTTTCGAGCAAAGCCGTTTCTGGAATCGCTTCCCCCTCTTTTCTCGCTTCCGTCTTGAGTTCCTCTGCCGTACGCGGGAAGGTGGAGGTGTGCATTGCTTAAAGCGAATTAAGACATTTACGGAAGCAGAAGGGCGTGGGCGCCCGGTGTTGAGCGCTCCGCCGAAGGGGGAAAGGCTCATATGAGATTACTGATCGCCGAAGACGACAAGGCGCTGGGGCAGTTTCTGAGCCGCGGTCTGGAGGCCGATGGGCATCGCGTTCGCCTGGCATTCGATGGCGGCGCGGCGGTGGAGGCATTTCGCCAGGAGATGCCGGATCTGACCATTCTCGACCTGAACATGCCGGTCAAGGACGGCGAGCAGGTGCTCGAGGAGATTCGCGCGCTGGATGCCGATCTGCCGGTGCTGGTGCTGACCGCCCGGCAGGAAGTGGACACGCGCGTGCGCTGCCTCGACCGGGGCGCCGACGACCTGATGACCAAGCCCTTCAGCCTGCATGAGCTGCGGGCGCGCTGCCGGGCGCTGCTGCGCCGCAAGCGGGAGACGCGGCTGCAGTTGCGCGCCGGCGATCTGGAACTGGACCGGCTGGACCACACCGCCCGGCGCGGCGGCCGGCCGATCGTGCTGACCAACAAGGAATTTGCCCTGCTCGAGCACCTGATGCTCAACCGCGGCCAGTGCGTTTCGCGGGTCGAGCTGCTGGATTCGGTGTGGAATCTGGAGCCGGCGCAGACCACCAACATTGTGGATGTCTACGTGAACTATCTTCGCCGCAAACTGCAAGATCCGCCGCCGGGGCACCTGATCCGCACGGTGCGCGGGCAGGGCTACATGGTGCCCTCGGAGGCGGAGCTGGCGCTCACCGTGCCAGCAGCCGTTCGCGCTGCCGCCATGGATGCTTCACCCGCGCCCCCGGCGATCGCCGCAACGTAGCGCTCGCTAATCCACTGGCCAGATTTCAATTTCGTCACCTTGAGGAGACAATCATGCAGCCTTTTCCGGTTCCCGTTCTTCCGGTCAATGCGCGCATCCGGCCGCGCACCGCGCTGGTCGCCAGCGCCGATCGCAGCTTCCGCCAGCGGCTCGCGAAGATGCTTACCGGCCTGCGCTGGCAGGTGCGCGAAGCCGAAGGCGGCGCCGAGGCCTGGGCTGAGGCCGAGGCCGCGGCTCCCGAGGCGATGATCGTCGACTCGTGGCTGCCCGATCTCGACTCTGAGCGAGTTTCTCGAGCGACTTCCGGGAACGCTTTCCCGAAGTGGACCTGGTGACCGCGGCAGGGTCTCAGCGCCGAGGAGAGCCCGCGCGGCCCTTACCGGCAGGAGCTGCTCTACGCCCTGCGCCGCAGCCAGGACACCGACACCGCGGCATGGAACACGGCGCCCGCGCTCGCCTGACTCGATCCGGGAGCGGAACGAGCGCGAGCCGTTCCCGGCAGAGGGAAGCCTCAGCGCGCCCGATGCGCTTGCGGCGTCAAGGCCAGTTCCGATATCGATTGCCGCGCCCGTTCCCATTCCAGCGACCGCTCTGACAAGTTCGTCGAAGACGATACCGATCCGGCCCGGCGCCGACCGTTCGCGGAGCCGAACCTGGCTGCGGCGAGCGGCTGCCGGAGCTGATCGGCAATGCCCCGTGCATGCTTGAAGTCAGCCGCCGCGTGCGGCTGGTCGCGCCGCGCATGACGCCGGTGCTGATCGAGGGGCCGACCGGCTCGGGCAAGGAACTGGTGGCCGAGGCCCTGCACCGGCTCTCGACGCGCAGCCGCAAGCCGTTTGTCGCCATCAATTGCGCGGCCATTCCCGAAGCGCTGCTCGAAGCCGAGCTTTTCGGCCATACGCGCGGCGCATTTACCGGCGCGGTGCAGGGCCGCATCGGGCGCATCGAGGCTGCCGATGGAGGCACGCTGTTTCTGGACGAGATCGGCGAGATGCCGCTGGCGCTGCAATCCAAGCTGCTGCGCTTTGTGGAGTGCGGCGAGCTGCAGCGGGTGGGCGACAACGAGACGGTGAAGGTGGATGTGCGCATCATCGCCGCCACGCACCGGCCGCTGGCCCAGCACGCGCAAGACGGGCAGCTTCCGCTCCGATCTTTACTACCGGCTGGCGGTGTTTCTCATCCGCACGCCCGTCGCTGGCCGAGCATGCCCAGGATCTGCCGCTGCTGGTGGACCATTTCTTGCAGAAGCTGGGCCGCGAGGCGCCGGTGAAGCGCGTGGACGCAGAGCGCGCTGGCCAAGCTCGCCGCGCACGACTGGCCGGGCAATGTGCGCGAACTCGAGCATGTGCTGGAGCGCGGCGTCGATTCTGGCCGGAGACGAGCCCGTGCTGACCGCGCGGGAGATCGACTTCGGCCTGACGGTGAACTGATCGAGCACGCGCTGGACAGTCGGACGAGGCAGGACGTAGCGAGGATGGAGCATGGAGATTGAAACGCGGCTGAGCGACCAGATCGCCCGCTATCTTGATCTGGCCGCCAGCGAGGCCAAGCTGACCGCGGCCAACATGGCCAACATCGACACGCCCGGCTACCGGACCGTGGGCATGGACTTCGAGGCCGAGATGCGCGAGGCGATGGACGACGTGGACCGGGGACGCGCGCGGCGCGACAGGTGCGCGTGACCGAAGTGGACGGGCTGATCGCGCGGCCCGACGGCAACAATGTTTCCATGGATCGCGAAAGCCTGAACCTGGCCGAGGCGCAACTGAAGTTCAAGACCGGCGTGGCGCTGCTGCGCCAGGAGTACCAGCGCGTGATGGACGCCATTCACGCGGACAAGTAGACCGGCAGTGGAGTACGGAAGTAGCGGAAGCAGGACAGAAGCTGGAACGAGACAGGGAGGCTGGACGATGAATCTCTTTGGATTGATGGAGACCTCGGGCGAGGCCATGCAGGCCGAGCGGATGCGCGCCGAGGTGGTGGCGGCCAACATGGCCAACGCGGAGACCACGCGCACGGCTTCGGGCGGCCCTTATCGCCGCCAGGAGGTGGTCTTTGCCGCCGACCAGCGGCGATCCGGGTTTTCTCGACTCGATGACGTGCGGCCAGCGGGAGACTCCAGCGGCGGATCTCTGAGCTCCGCGGCCCTGCCCACGCTCGCGCTGCCTGGTGCGGACGGCAGTGGCGCCGGGCGTGCACATCGCGCAGGTGGTCGAAGACCCGTCGCCTCCGCTCAAGCGCTACGATCCCGGGCATCCCGACGCCGGACCGGATGGGTATGTCTCGTATCCCGACATTAATCCCCTCACAGAGATGGTGGACCTGATGGGGGCGACGCGTGCATATGGCCTGAATGGTTCCGCCGTGCAGGCCGAGAAGGGCATGATCGCGTCGGCGCTGGAGATTGCCAAGTCGTAGAGCAGGGACATGAGAGCAGGACATAGGCAATCAGGGAGCAGGCGATAGGAGGCGTAGGACGAATGCTGACCGCAATCAATGCTGTCGCCGCGACTCCGGATGCGCGGCAATTCTGGCGAGCCGGCGCCGCTGGTCTGCTCAGCGCGGGCGGCAGCGCCGGCCGGCTGCCGGCGCCGTTTGCCGATCTGATCACCGATGCGGTGGGCCAGGTGAATCAGCTTGAAGACGCAGGCGCACGCGGCGGTAGCCGGCCTGATGACCGGCACCGGCGTGGATGTGCATCAGGCGATGATCGCCACCGAGAAGGCGAACATGGCCTTTGAGCTGGCGCTGGCGGTGCGCAACAAGGCGGTGCAGGCCTACCAGCAGGTGATGGGAATGCAGTTCTGAGACGCAGCTGGCAGTTCCAGCTTGGATCGGATGTCGGATCCAGCGAGCAGCCAGAAGCCGAGATCGGCTAGGAGCACGGCGAAGGACCATGGCCACCGGAACACAGTTGGAAAAGAGCCCGCCGGCAGCGCCCGGACAGACTGCAGCTGGGCGGCCGGTGGGCCGGGCTGTGGGGGCTGGCGCGGGTGCGCTGGGCGCGAGATGGCCGCCGGCCGCAGCGCGGCTGGGCGGTGGTGGCGGCGCTGCTGCTGGCCGCCTGATCGGCGGGCTGCTCTGGTACGCGACTGCGCCCCGACTGGCGCACCCTCTACGTCGGATCTCGACCCGGACGATGCGCGCCAGATCGGCACAGATTCTGACCCAGGCGCAGATTCCGTTTGAGCCGACCGCCGGATGGCGCGGGCATCCGGGTTCCGGCCGCGCAACTGGACAAGGCGCGCCTGGCGACCGCGGCCAAGGGCGGCGTGAAGAGCGGGCGGCTGGGCTTTGAGATCTTCGACAAGCCGAACTGGGTGGGCTCGGAGTTCGACGAGCAGGTGAACTACCAGCGCGCGCTCGAAGGCGAGCTCGAGCACACGGTGGGCACGCTCTCCGATGTCGAGTCGGCGCGCGTGCATCTGGTGCTGCCGCACGACTCGCTGTTTCGCGAAGCAGGAGCGCCCGGCCAAGGCCTCGGTGGTGCTCAAGCTGCGCCATCGCTCGCTGGCCGACGGCGAGCCGGAGGCGATTCGCAACCTGGTGGCCTCGGCGGTCGACGGGCTGACGCCGGACCGCGTGGTGCTGGTGGATGCGGCGGGCCACCTGCCGCTGGGGCCGAAGACCGCCGACGCGATGCGAGCTGAGCGCCGAGCAGGCTCTCGAGGAGAAGCTGGTCGCCACGCTCGAGCCGGTGACCGGGCGCGGGCAATGTGCGCGCCTCGGTGACGCTCGACTACGATCGCGACGGCCACCGAGGAGACCGCAGGAGACGCTACGATCCCGACCAGACGGTGACGCTTTCGATGCAGCGCACCGAGCAGATCGACCGGGCCGCCAGCCGGTGGCCGCGGGAGTTCCCGGCACGGCCTCGAACGCGCCCAACACGCAGGCGCTGCCGGTCTATCCGCAGCAGACCACGCCGCCGCAGACGGCGAAGACCGAGTCGGGAACCTACGGCGTCTCGAAGACCGTGCGGCACGTCGGTGGAGAATCCCGGGCGGGTGCGGCGGCTGACGGCGGCCATCGTGGTGAACGACCGGCTGACGCAGCCGGCAGGCAAGGACCAGGCCGCGGTCTGGCAGCCGCGCTCGGCCGACGAGCTGCGCAACCTGACCGCGCTGGCCCAGGCGGCGGTGGGCTTCGACGCGTCGCGCGGCGATGTGCTGACGGTCGAGGATCTGGCCTTCGACGACAATCGGCCCGCAGCCGCCGGCGCAGCTCCGCGAGCAGATGCTGGACGACGCGGAGAATTCGCCGGTGCTGGTCAAGTATCTGGCGCTGCTGCTGGGCCTGCTGGTGGTGCTGGCCTTCGGCGTGCGGCCCGCGCTCGCGGCATGCCGGCGCTGCGCTGGCGCCGAAGCGGAATCGCCAAGGGCGCAGCGCAGGGAGCTGGCCGCGGAGCAGCAGCCGCGGCGCCAGACGCGTTGAGCCCGCCGGAACCGGCCGAAGTCGATCCGGAACGGCTGCGGACGCAGGAGATCTTCGAGCAGGTGACCGGGCATTTGAAGCGCGAACCGACGCAGAGCTCGCGGCTGCTGCAGAGCTGGATTCACTCCGACTAGAGCTTGCGGAGCGATTGGCGGGAGCAGCGGGAAGGGAACTCGCCTTGGCGGAGCAGGGAAACGAGAACGGAGCAGACGCGGCGCCGCCAGTCGGCGAATCTCTCCGGCGTGCGCAAGGCGGCGGTCCTGCTGGTGGCCGTGGGCGAGGAGCTGGCCAAGGAGATTCTGCGCGCCCTGCCGGAGGCGGACGTGCAGCGGCTCACCGAGGAGCTGGCCGATCTGCGCGGCATCACGCCCGAGCTCTCGGCCGAGGTGCTGGAGGAGTTCTGGGAGCTGCTCGAGACGCAGAACTTCATGGTGCACGGCGGCCTGGACTACGCCAGCCGCGCTGCTGGTGGACGACCTTCGGCAAGGAGCGCGCCGACGACCTGCTGATGCTGGTGCGGCGCTCGCAGGAGGCGGCGCAGGGCAATCTGGCCAAGCTGCAGCGCACCGATCCGCAGCAACTGGGCAAGCTGCTCGACTCGCGAGCATCCGCAGACCATCGCGCTGGTGCTGGCGCATCTCGATCCCGCGCGGGCCTCGATGGTGCTGGACAACCTGAGCGAGGAGCACAAGGTGGTCTCGATTCAGCGGCTGGCGGAGATGCGGCAGTTTTCGCCGGAGATGGCGCAGAAGGTGGCGCATATTCTGCACCGGCGGCTGGAGAGCGTGGGCGACACGGCGCGCAAGAGCTACTCCGGCTTCAAGGCGGTGGCCGACCTGCTGAACCGGCTCAATGCCGAAGAGTCGAAGAAGATTCTGGAGACCATCGAAGAAGGCCAGCCGGAGCTGGCGCTGAGCATCCGCAACCTGATGTTCACCTTCGAAGACCTGATCACGGTGCCGCCGGCGACCATTCGCGAGATTGTCTCCGGGGTGGACAAGCGGCAGCTGGCGCTGGCCCTGCGCGGCGCCAACGAGGAGCTGCGCGCGCAGATCTTCAAGGCGATGAGCTCGCGCGCCGTGGAGATGCTGAAGGAAGACATGGAGGTGCTGGGCCCGGTGCGCTCGCGCGAAGTGGCGCAGGCGCAGCAGGAGATTCTGAACCTGGCGCGGCGGCTGGAGGCCGAAGGCAAGGTGATTCTCAAGCTCGAGACCGGCGACGAGATGCTGGCGTGAGAAAGACAGGGACAGAGGGACTAGGGACTAGGCGGTTAGCGGAGCAGGGACTAGGAGATGAGGGAGAACGAAGCGCGACGGGAAGGGAAGCTTGCAACAGGGAACGGCAACAGACAGGAACGGCGGACGGCGGCGAGGTTGAGGTTTTCGAGTATCCGGCCTGCCCCGGCGCGCCGCCCGATGCCGGCGTGGGACGGCTGGGTGGAAGCGGACGGAAGACGGCGCGGCGCCGAGTAGCGCGGGAAGCGCGCAGCGGCGCGAGTCGGTGCTGCGCCGAGCGTTCGACAAGCGGCTGGCCGAAGAGACGCAGCAGGTCGTTCGAGGCCGGGCGCGAGCGCGGCCGGCAGGAGGGCCGCGCAGGCGGAGCGCGAGGCGCAGGCTGCGGCGCAGCGCGGCGGAGCAGGAACGGCGCCAGCGGCAGCTGGCCGGGCTGATCGAGAGCTTTGCCGGGGAGCGCGACCGGTTTCTGCACGCGGTGGAGCAGGAGGTGGTGAAGCTGGCGCTGGCGGTGGCCGCGCGCATTCTGCGCCGCGAGGCGCAGATGGATCCGCTGCTGTTGACCGGCGCGGTGCGGGTGGCGCTGGGACAGCTGGCGCGGCTCGACCGAGGTGCGGCTGCGCGTGCCGGCGGCCGAGCTGGATTTGTGGACCGAGGCCATCGCGCTGTGCCCAATCTGGCCATGAAACCGGCGGTGGTGGCGGGCGAGGGAATGCGCCTGGGCGATTGCGTGATCGAGAGCAGAGCTGGGCACGGTCGATCTGGGAATTCGCTCGCAGCTGGGCGAGATCGAGCGCGGCTTCTTCGATCGCGCCGGCGCGTCGCCGAAGCCCGGGATGCGGCGCAGATCCGGAAGACGATGCAGCGCACGCAGAATGGCGCGTCGCGAGGCGCGAGTGACAGCCGCTGCTGGAACGCTACTTTGCCCGCCTGGAGCGCGGGCAGCCCTGGCGCTGGCGCGGCCAGGTGCTCGAGTCGGTGGGCCAGACCATCGAGTCGGCGGGGCCGCTGGCTTCGGTGGGCGAGTGCTGCGAGATTCAGGATCAGGCGGGCCGTGCGCATCTGGCCGAGGTGATCGGGTTTCGCGGCTCGAATGTGCTCTCGATGCCGGTGGAGACGACGGAGGGGATTCGCTTCGGCGATCCGGTCTGGGCGCTGGGCGAGCAGGCCGGAGATCGAGGTGGGGCCGGCGCTGATGGGGCGGGTGCTGAATGCGCTGGGGCAGCCGATCGACGGGGGCCGGCCGCCCGCGGTAGCGGCGGCGCTGCCTCTGGATGGAGCGGTGCGCTCGCCGCTCGACCGAGTGCCGATCCGCGACGCCGCTCGGCACCGGCATTCGCGCCATCGACGGCATGCTGACCGTGGGCCGCGGCCAGCGGGTGGGCATCTTCGGCGGATCGGGCGTGGGCAAGAGCACGCTGATCGGCATGATGACGCGCAACACCGAGGCCGATGTGACGGTGGTGGGGCTGGTGGGAGAGCGCGGCCGCGAGGTGGGCGAGTTTCTTCGAAGATTCGCTGGGCGCGGAGGGCCGGGCGCGCTCGGTGGTCGTGGTTTCGACTTCGGACCAGTCGCCGCTGATGCGCATGCGGGCGGCGCTGGCGGCAACCACGATGGCGGAGTTCTTTGCCGCCGCAGGGCAAGCACGTGCTGCTGGTGCTCGATTCGCTGACGCGCTTCGCCATGGCGGCGCGCGAGATCGGTCTGGCGGCCGGGGAGCCGCCGACGGCCAAGGGCTACACGCCCTCGGTCTTTGCCCGGCTGGCGCGGCTGGTGGAGCGCGCCGGGCAGTTCCGCACGGGCTCGATTACGGCGTTTTATACGGTGCTGATGGAGGGCGACGACCAGCAGGATCCGCTGGTGGACGCGGTGCGCTCGCTGCTCGACGGGCATGTGGTGCTTTCGCGCGCGCTGGCGGCCGAGGGCTGGTATCCGCCGATCGAGGTGCTGGACTCGATCAGCCGGCTGATGCCGGCCGTGACCGGAGCAGGAGCATCGCGAGCAGGCCGCGCTGGTGCGCAGGCTGATGGCGGTCTACGCGCGGTCGGAAGATCTGGTGCGCATTGGCGCCTACAAGCCGGGCGCGGACCCGGATCTCGATCGCGCGCTGCGCGCGCGGGCGGCGATGCGCGCTTTTCTCGTGCAGGAAGCAGCGCGAACGGGTGCGGTTTGCCGACTGCATTGCAGCGGCTCGCCGCACTGGCCGCGGAGGTGTAGCCGATGGCCGTGTCGCGCGCAATGCGGCGCCTGCTCCGCGTACTGGAAATTCAGGAAGAGCAGTACCGGGCGGCGCTCGAGTCGGCGCTCGCCGATTTGAAACGGCTGGAAGGCGCGATGGCGGCGACTGCGGAGAGAGAGCGCGGAGGCCGGCGGCTGGTGGCGGCCAGCGCGAGTTCGGGTGAGTTGGAGGACAGGCTGGCGGGTCTCGAGGAGACGCGGGCAGCCCGCCGTCACGCCGCAGTGCTGGCGCCGCGGATTGCGGAGGCAAAACTTCGAGCAGGCGCGCGGCAGCGGGAGTTTCTTTCGAAGCGGATCGAGCGCAGGCAGGCGGAGACGCTGATTCGGAAGGCCGAATCCGAGGAGGAAATTGAGGCCGGCCGCCGCCGGCAGCAGGGGCTTGACGATTGGTTTCTGCGCGGAGCGCGGCGAACCGAGGAATCTCGCGGCGAAACGCCGGCGGAGGCTGGGGAAGGACTTGGGATGGGAGAAGATTGCGGAACTGCGGACCGAAGTTGAGTGAATATCTCGAACGCCGCTGGAGAATTTCCTGAATTGGAATACGTTTTCCCATCATTGACAATTTTCTAACCCCTTCCAACCTCCTTTTGGCACGCTTTATGCACCACTCCTCTTCATGACCGTTGCCATAAGCACCGATGTGGGCATGAAGATCGCGGGCATGGAGATCGGCGCGGGAGGGCGCGCAGGCTCGGGCCTGGGAACAAGGCAGAGCCAGGCGGCAACGCTTTTTTCATCGAGCCAGGGGCAGAGCGCAGATCGGTTGAGCGCGAACCATGAGAACCCGAGACCTTTGGCCGCGGGCGCGGAAAGTTTTCGTTCTCGCTGGCAGGCGATGGTGAATGCGTTGGAGACGGGGCCGGTTGCAGGGCAGAAGACAGGACCGAGTGCGAGACAAGGGACGGCGATCGGTGCGCGGCAAGGGACAGGAATCGAAGCCGAAAGCGCGGACGGGCAAGCGGACGAGAGTAGGGAGATGAGTGGAGCTGTTGAAGTAACTCTTCCGAAGGGCGCGAAGAGCGCCGCTGCTGCGGTGACGCCCAATGCCGATGCGGTTCCGCCGTGGATGCACGTAACTGAGCAAACGGGCGAGCCGGCGGCTGGCACAACCGCGGCAATGCCGGCCCGTTCGCAAAGCGGCATATCGGCAAGGATGGCCGCGGCGCCTGAGGTGCAATCCGTGAACCCCACACTGACCTCTGAAGTCTCCGGCGACGAGCGCACAGGCCGCTCCGCGAAGAGCGACAAGCGGGACAGCACCTTGAACGCAGAGCAGCAAGGGGCGGCAAACGACAATGGAACGCTGGCGACGCCGATCGCGGTTGCGGCGCATCCGGCCGCGGCAGCTTCCGCACTGCAGGGGCAGATTTTGCCAGCGAATTTCGCGGGCTTGCCTCAATCCATTCTCGCGGATCGCGTGCTGAGTCCGGATCGAGGGCCGGACATCGCCGCGGACCGAGTGACAGGCTCGGCGGCCACTCTAAGCGATGGCGGCAGGGAAACGGCGGGAATGGCAGCGCGGTCTCAAATAAGCCCGCGAGCCGCAACCGGAAATCCTGGAACCGCAACGCCAGGCGGGCGAGGGGACGGCGAAGCCGGCGGGATTCATTCATTGGCATCGCCGGATGTGGTGGCGGCAGCGAAGCAACTGACGGGATCGTCGCGCGCGTCGGGGGCACAGGTTGAGGGAGCGCAACTCGTGCCGGGTGCGAGCGAGCACCGCTCAGAGAGCGGGAGTCCGCTTGCAGAATCGGCCAAAATTCCGGCGGCAGCAAACAGCGGAGAGTATCGAGGTACAAACCTGGAAGCCGAAGGAAACAGCGCCTTTGATTTTCGGTCCACGGCGGCAAACCCGGTTGCGGAGAAGCCCAATCAGGCAGGCGGCGGGCCGTCCACGGCGAAAGTTACGGTGCAGACGGCACACAGGGACAATGCCGGCGATCAAATTCAACCGGAAATGCACGTAGTTTTGGCCCAGCAGGGTGGAGCAGGCGTGGAGGCGTCGGGCATGGCGCGCGTCCCACCCGGCGCCGAGGGAACGTCGAGCGCAATAACGGCACACGCCGGAGCTTCGGCCGGGGCTCAAGGGGGAACGGCGACAGGAGGGACATTTGCCGCAATGGATGCGGGAACAGAAATTGGAACTCCAGGTTGGATTCATGCCGGAGGCCAGACGGCAGAGGCGGGATTTGAGGATCCTGCTCTGGGCTGGGTGGGCGTGCGTGCCGATCTAAGCGGGGGAAACGTTCATGCTGCGCTGATGACAGGTTCGGCAGAGGCTGCCGAGACCCTGAGCGGTCATTTGGCGGGGCTGAATTCCTACTTAGCCGAACAGCACACGCCGGTTGCGTCGTTAACGATGGCCGCCGCGAGTGGCGGCGGAGCAGGAACCGGCGGGGGCCAGAGCATGCAGCAGGGCACGGGCCAGAATCTGGGTCAGGATGGGGGGCGAAACACTGGAACCGAATCGCAATCGAGCTTGCAGGCGGGTACGGCAACGATTCCTGCCGTGGCGGCGCGGGCAACGGGGAACGGCGGGTTCGACGGAGTTGTACCCACGGGAGAGATGCGCGGCAGACATATCTCTGTGATGGCGTGAGAAGAGCAGGGAACGAGGGAACGGAGATCAGAGATCGGAGAAGCAGGGAGGGGAAATGGCGGCGGCGGCAGGAATTTTTAATCATGCGATGACGGCGGGGCAGGCATTGACGGGGAAGGCGGCCGCTCCAATGGATAGCTCGACGACGGGGGCGAGCGGCACGAGCAGTTCGAGCGACTCGAGCAGTGGTTCGGCCACCATCTCAGCTAATGATTTTCTGACACTGCTGGTGACCGAGATGCGGAATCAGGATCCAACTGCGGATACAGATCCAAATGAGTACATCAATCAGCTTGTGCAGGTGAACAGCCTGGAGCAACTGATCGACATCAACCAGACGCTGAGCACGGATCTTGGCACGCCTACAAGCTCCAGCAGCGGCGCGTCCACGCAGGCTGCTCAGGCAACGCAAGGAGTGACGGGCACGAACCTTACCGGCGCGGGTGTGACCAGCGGAGCGGCGGCATTGCGAACGGCAACGCACAGGGCAGGAGCGTTGTCATTGGCACAATCGGGTGTAACAGCGGACAACGCGGCAACAGGGCTGAGTTCGGCAACCGGGCGCGCGCCCGGCAATCTTGGCGTGCCGAGCGCCAATGCCGCGGCGCACCGCGTGGCCCATGCCCTGGATGGACGCACGCGGGCGCGGCCGGTTGCGGGCAGTGTCTCTGCAGAGCAATAGCTTTGGAGAATCCGATCACCCGCGGGCCTCGGTGGCCAGCGCAACCCAGATCACGAGGAGATGGACCATGGCAAGTTTTTCAATTCCACTTACTGGCCTCGATTCCGATTCGACGGCCCTGAACACGATCGCCAACAATCTGTCCAACATGAGCACGACGGCCTTCAAGGCGCAGACGACGAGTTTTTCCGCTCTCTTTTCCCAGCAGATCGGCACAACGGGAACTGGCGATTCGATTCAGCAGGGATCAGGCGTTCAGGTTTCCGCCAATCAAACCAATTTCACACAGGGGACGATCAGCTCGGCCAATTGCAGTGACACCGATGTGGCAATTAACGGGAACGGATTCTTCGTCCTCAGTAACGGACTCGGGAGCTACGAGTATAGCCGGGCAGGGGACTTTACCACAGACGTGAATGGAAATCTGGTGACCTCGAACGGGCAGAACGTGATGGGTTACCCGGCGGTGGATGGCGTGGTGAATACCAACGCGGCCCTGACAGAAATCAACATCCCGATGAACGCAGTGCAGGCTGCGAATGCCACGGCGAACATGAGCATTTCAGCGAACCTGAATCCTGACTTCGGCACCCCCGGCACCCCGTTTTCCTACGAGATGAACGTCTACGATTCGCTGGGTGAGTCTCACGAGGCCACGGTGACCTTTACGCAAACCGGCACGAATACCTGGAGCTATTCAGCTGCGCTTCCCGCCGCAGATTTTACCTCGGGGGTTTCGACGCCCGTAACCGGAACCTTGACGTTCGACTCGGGCGGCAATCTGACGCAGATTCAGCCGACCGGCGCCGCGAACCCGGTGACCGTGGGAACTGCGGCTGGCGACGTCTCTTCGATTCCGCTGGCCTTTGCCGGATTGAAGGACGGGGCCAAGGATCTGAGCATGAGCTGGAACTTGCTCAGCCCGAGCGGGACGCCGAGCATCACGCAGATGGACACCTCCTCGGCTTCGGCGGTCTCCGCATCGTCGCAAGACGGTTACACGAGCGGACAGTACCAGAGCTTCACGATCGGCTCGGACGGAACGGTGACGGTGACCTTCTCGAATGGAGAAAAGCAAAATGTGGGACAACTGGCGCTGGCAAATGTAACCAACCTGCAGGGGCTCAATGCGGTGGGCTCGAGCAACTATGAAACGACGAATGCAAGTGGAACGGCGGTGGTGGGCGTTGCAGGTTCAACGGGGCTGGGATCGATAGAGGACGGAGCCCTGGAAGCCTCAAACGTGGACATCTCTTCAGAATTCTCCCAGCTGATCATTGCGCAGCGAGCGTTTGAGGCCGATTCGAAGGCAGTGACGACCTTCGACACGGTCACGCAGGATACGATCAACATGATTCATTGACGGGCGGCTGACCGATCCTCCTCGGGGTGGCCTTCGGGCTGCCCCATGATTTTTTGTTTCGGGCGAACCTGAACAAATAATCCCTTGCTGTGAGCCAGTACGGTTCCTTGCGCATTCAGAATGCTGGCTTCTGCCCAATGCTTGTGCTGCTCGCTGCGGACGACCCGGCCCTCGATGCGGATCGGGACGTTGCTGAGAACCGGGCGACGGTAATCGACTTCCATACTACGCGTCATTGCAGGATTCCCCAGGACGCGCACCGCTTTGCTCATAGCCTCGTCGAGCAAGGTGGCGATAATGCCGCCATGCAGGTAGCCGGGATGGCCCTCGAAATTATCGCCCACGGTCGGAAGGCTCACGACGTGGCCGTCGGGAGCGACTAGAAACTCAAGGTGCAGTCCGGCGGGGTTGAGCGGCCCGCAGCCGAAGCAGCGGTTCTGGGGCGCGTGGGCGAACGGCTTGAGATGTTCCTTTGAAGAAAGCTCCATAGAATCAGAATACTTGCTCTGCGACGCGGCGCCGGCAGAGAAACAGGATTCGGCTGGAGATGGCGCGGTAATTCACTTGACCATTTCGAGGAGGGCGACTCAGACTGAAGACGCGGAATCCTGTCGAGAACATCCGCCAACCCTTGGAGGAAATTCCCATGTCATCAGTAAGTCGCAGAAAGGCGATCGTGCAAATGAGCGCATTGGCAGGCGCCGCAGTTTTGGTGGAAGGTCTTGGCGCCGAAGGATTACTCACCGGACAGGCGGCTGCTCCTTCTGCCGCGCCACCCACAGGGCCGTTCACGCTACCCCCGTTGCCATATGCGTATGACGCGCTCGAACCCAGTTTCGACGCGGAGACCATGCATCTGCACCACGACAAGCACCACCAGGCCTACGTCAACAACCTGAACGCGGCCGTTGCCGGTCATCCAGAACTTGCCAACAAGACCGTTTTTGAACTCGTTCGAGATCTCGCGGTGATTCCTGAATCGGTGCGCACGGCAATACGGAACAACGGCGGCGGACATGCGAACCATTCGTTGTGGTGGCCCATGCTGGGCAAGGGCGGCACTGGACCGAGCGGTGAGTTGGCAAAAGCTATCGACGCCCGATTCGGCTCCTTCTCGGCCTTTCAGGATCAGCTGACCAAATCGGCTCTCGGCGTGTTCGGCAGCGGCTGGGCGTGGCTGGTGAAGTTCCCGGACGGCGCGGTCGACATCGAAACGGCGCCGAACCAGGACAGTCCGCTGACCGTATCTCACAAACCCATCATTGGCGTGGACGTATGGGAGCACGCGTACTACCTGAAGTACCAGAATCGCCGCGCGGATTATGTGAAGGCATTCTTCCAGGTGATCAACTGGGATTATGCGAGCGGCCAGTTTGCAGAGAGAGCGTAAGGAGATGACGCTCCGAAGAACGCGCGGAGCGGCGCTTCTGGCCGCTGCCGCTGGATTGGCAGGCTGCCATTCGACGCCGAAGTTGACGGCGCAGCAGGCGGCAGGCAAACAAGTCTATGACGTAGGTTGCGCACACTGTCACGAGGAGAACGACCTGCACCTGAAGAAGACGCCGCCGAATCTGCACGGTTTGTTCAATAAGGCAACCTTGCCCAGCGGCGCACCGGCAACCGATGCTGGGGTGGAGCATCTGATCATGACAGGGAAGGGAACGATGCCGTCGTTTGCCTATCAGTTGACCAGAGAACAGATGACTGCTTTGATGGCTTACCTTCACACGGGGATCGAGGACGAGCAGAATCCATAGAAGAGGGAGGAGAAGATGAAGGTTGGAGTTCTCGGGTCGGGCGACGTGGCGAAGGCACTGGCCGGCGGGTTCATCAAGCATGGTCACCAAACGATGATTGGCACGCGCGATACGGCAAAATTGGCGGAGTGGCACCGTGCACACGCCAATGCTCTGGTCGGCAGCTTCAGCGAGACGGCTGCGTTTGGCGAGGTGGTGGTGCTGGCGGTGAAGGGATCGGCAGCGGCCGATGCCCTGCGCGCGGCGGGAAGCAAGAATCTGGATGGGAAGCTGGTGATTGACGCCTGCAACCCGATTGCCGACGCGCCGCCGACAAACGGAGTTTTGAAGTTTTTTACGAGTCTCGATGAGTCGTTGATGGAACGGCTGCAGCGCGAGTTCCCCAAAGCGCATCTGGTGAAGGCATTCAACTCGGTGGGAAACGCTCAATTCGTGAATCCGCGATACAAGAGCGGAAGGCCGACGATGTTTATCTGCGGGAACGATGATAGCGCGAAGATGGTCGCCGCGCAGATTCTTGAGCAATTTGGATGGGAGACGGCGGACATGGGCAAGGTGGAAGCTGCGCGCGCCATCGAACCGCTGTGCATGTTGTGGTGCATCCTGGGATTTACGAAGAACGAATGGACGCACGCGTTCAAGCTGCTGCGGCAGTAGCAGCGTTCTTGAGCTGTTTTTTCCGGCGATCTGCCGGCCTCCCAATTCCCCAGACGAGATCAGGAGACCTACGAGACTGCGGAAAAAGGCCTGATTTGGATGAATTCTGCAAAGAGTATCCCGCAGGGGCTAAAGTGTCTGCGTGAGAAGAGATTCCTTTGCGCGGAAACACAATGGAGCGGAGCGTCTTTCAGGAAAATACCGCGAGTTCGCGCCGCTTTGCGGCGTGGCAGGTTCGCAAGTTCGCGGTTAGGATGAGGTCTCACGCAGGTACTAAAGCCCCAATGATTCGGTTGGCTTTATCGGCACGAGTAAACTCGTGCCCTGTTACAAAGCACTCCGCAGTCGAGTTTTCCGCAGCCTGCCAGGAGAGGAGGCCCAGCGAATACACGCCGCAACCACGCTAATAGTGGCACGCTCCGCCGTCTACATTAATATTCTGACCGGATATGAAAGCGCTATCATCGGAGGCAAGAAACAGTACGGTTCCTTCCAGGTCCTCCGGCATCATGGCGCGCTGAATCACGCGTGAATCCACGTTGATGTCGTAGGTGTGCTTCAAGACCGCGGGATCGTCGGACACTTCCAAAGATGCCTGCGTCATGGTGTAGCCGGGAGTGATGGAATTCACCCGGATGCCGAATTGACCAACTTCACGCGACAGGGATCGCGTGAAGGCCCAGACGCCACCTTTGGAGGCGACATAATGGCTGATCAGAGGCACCCCCTGCAGGATCGAGGCGGAGGAAATATTGATAATAGAGCCCGAGCCTTGCTTTTTCATGTTGGGATACACCGCCTTACAGCACTGCCAGACGCCTTTCAAGTTAACGGCCATGACCCGGTCCCATTCCTCTTCGGGAATGGTGTCGAACGGCTTGCTCTTGATGCCTCCCCATAAGGCGGCGTTATTGAGCAGCACATCGATGCGGCCATAAGCCTGAATCGCCGTTTCGGCCATGCTGCGCGCGCTGGCCGCGTCGGCTACATCCACACAGACCGCGGTGGCGTCGCCTCCCAGTGCGCTTAGCTTCTGCATGGTCTCGCTGACATCGAGCTTGTCGGCGACAATAACCTTGGCTCCCTCGCGTGCCAAGCGATGCGCAAAACCCTGCCCGATGCCGCGCGCCGCTCCGGTGACAATCACAACCTTGCCTGCCAATCTCATGCCGATCTCTCCTTTGAACAACAATGCGGTTAAAAGACGAACACATTTGCAAGACCAATCGCTCCGGGATCGCTAAATAGAATCTCGACCAATTCTACTAGCAAAGCATTGCACCAATTTGACCCACCCACTACTACTCACGTGCCTGCCACAGCCTCGGAGACGGCATTCCCGTATACTGAGGAGAGGTCTATGGCGACCGAAAAAACATTCTATTTGGAGACATTCGGCTGCCAGATGAATGCCCATGACTCCGAAAAGGTGATTGGCACACTGCGCCAGCAGGGGTACCGGCAGGTGGAGCCGGAAGAAGATGCCGGGCTGATCCTTTACAACACCTGCTCCATCCGCGACAAGGCGGAGCAGAAGGTCTTCAATCGCCTGAACGATTACAAGAAGCTGCACAAGGCAGGGAAGCGCTTTGGCGTGCTGGGCTGCGTGGCGCAGCAGGAGGGCGAGAAGATCTTCGAGCGGGCGCCGTATGTTTCGCTGGTTTCGGGATCGGCCTCGTACCGCAAACTGCCGGAGATGCTGAGCGCGGCTGGAGGCGGGCGAGAACGCGCATCACCGGCCTCGACGACCGGCAGACCGACGAGACCTTCGAGACCGAGTTTACGGCGCGGCAGAATCCGTATCGCGGCTACATCACCATCATTGAGGGGTGCGACAAGTTCTGCTCGTATTGCGTGGTGCCGTATACGCGCGGCAAGGAGCGCAGCCGGACGTCGACGTCGGTGCTGGACGAGGCGCGGCGGATCGCCGACCTGGGCTACACCGAGATTCAACTGCTGGGGCAGAACGTGAACAGCTACCGCGACCCGGAAGGGAAGTGCAGCTTCGCCGAACTGCTGGCTGCCGTGGGCGAGGTGCCCGGGAATTCGGCGGGTGCGCTTCACCACCAGCCATCCCATCGGGACTTTACGCGAGACATTGTGGAGGCGATCGACGCGGTTCCGACGCTGTGCGACCATGTGCACCTGCCGGTGCAGTCGGGCTCGGCGCGGGTGCTCGAAAGCGATGGCGCGCGAGTACACGCCGGAGTGGTACCTGGAGCGGATCGCATGGATCAAGGCGGCGCGGCGGCCGATTTCGCTTTCGACCGACATTATTGTGGGCTTTCCGGGCGAGACGGAAGACGATTTTATCGCAGACGATGAACCTGCTGGCCGAGGTCGAGTACGATTGCGTCTTCGCGTTCAAGTACTCGGCGCGGCCCAATACGCCGGCGCTTACGATGATCGATACTGTTCCGGAAGACGAGAAAGCGAAACGGCTTCAAGTGTTGCTTGAACGGCAACGGGAGATCCAAAGGATGAATTATTCCAAACGCATCGGGGAGATAATTGAAGTGATGGTGGAGGGGGCGAACCCGGCGCGAGGGCAGATTGCAGGCCGCAGCAGCCAGAACAAGCCAGTGAACTTTACCTGCTCGCAGCCCATTGCTCCGGCGCCTGGCAGCTACCGACGCGTAAAGATCACGGGGGCGTATCCTAACAGTCTGGTCGGGGAAGGCGTCTAAAAGCGGGGACCAGGGACCAGGGAATAGAACTCGGAGCGGGGTGTGAGGAACAAGGAAGCAAAGGTGAACTATGGACATTGAGGTGCGGATTCGCGGGCTGATGATGGACCCGTCGACCAACATGCCGATCGTGGTGTTGAAGGATGTGGGATCGGATGCGGTGATGCCGATCTGGGTGGGCATCTTTGAGGCGAACGCGATTGCGCTGGAGATTGAGAAGATGTCGGCAACGCGACCGATGACGCACGACCTGACGAGAAACCTCGTGCGCCACTTGAATGGTGAACTGGAACGTGTTGTAATTACAGAGCTTAAAGACGATACGTTCTATGCGGTGCTGTGGCTGCGGCAAGGGGAAGAGCAGGTCGCAATTGATGCACGGCCTTCAGACGCGATTGCGCTGGCGTTGCGCGCCGATTGCCCGATCTACGTGGCCGAGAAGGTGATGGAGAGCGCCAAGCTGAACACCAGCGGCCCACCCGAGGGCCCGACGGCGGAACAATTGCGGGGATGGCTCGAGGGACTGAACGACGAGGATCTGGGCCGCTACAAGATGTAATCCAGAGGCAACTTGAAACTACCGCGGCGGCCTTGATGAGGGGCTGGCGTGCACCTGTGTGCGGTGGCTTCGGAGTTGCCGAAACGGGCTGGCTTTCGCGTTCGTCTCGGATTCTCGGCTATCGACAGTACGGCCTCGAGGGAACCGAGAGTTTCGAAGGGCGAGATCGGGGAAGGTGATGGCCTCGAAGGGCTTAGTAGGCATAGATAGAGTGCATAAATCCGAGCAGCTTTAGTTAACAGAATATACATTATCGGACATTCATCATCTTAGAGCCGGCACCGGGGACGCCAGCCTGCCGGCGACTGGACTGCGAAGAAAACCGCGGGCGACAGAACCCCTCACACGCATACAGTTGGCTTCGCCGAATTGTCGCGAGACGCCATAGCTTGAATTCGACGTCTAACGCAACCGCGAAGACGTCCCCTGCTGCCGGTGACTCAAGAGGAATCCTGCGGCTTGAAGAGAGGTCACGGAGGGTGCGCAACTGCCGGATCTCAAAGAGGCCGCGATGTTACCGAAGGAATCCGGCCCGGTTACTTATCGGGTGGGATGTCGCTACAGTTGCATGGGTTTCGCACACAAAGGTTGCATTTACCGAAGCACAACCATGTCCCAAAGTGAAGCATGGGACCTTTTCCGGAAGTCGCCTCACATTTGCCGTTCACCATGGGCGAGATTTCGGAAGGCTCGGAAGGACAGAGGGTGACATCAAATGAAGAAATTATTTTCCTTGGTTTCTGCGGTAGTGCTTGGCGCGCTGTGTTTAACAGGGTGCGGCAGCAAAGGCGCGGGATCCGGGCTCACCGATGAGACGAATCCCACGCTCGAGACGCTAACCGTCTCTGGCTCGGCATCTACTGTCGCGGTCCCTTCAACGCTGCAGTTGTCGGCCATGGGCAATTACAGTGACGACAGCCAGAAGTCCCTGTCCTCACAAGTGACGTGGCAGAGCTCTGACACTACCATTGCCACGATCAGCGCTTCGGGTATGCTGACGGCGGTCAAGCCCGGTTCGGTTACCGTCACGGCCACGATGGGGACGGTGTCGGGCACCAAGCCGATTACCGTGACCGCGGCGCCTTTGACTTCCATCGCTGTCAGTGGGGGTTCTTCCCTGGAGGCCGGATTAACCGAGCAGTTGGCTGCTCAGGGCACATACGCCGACAAGAGCAACCAAGACCTGACCTCTCAAGTCAGCTGGCAAAGCTCAGACAGCACCATTGCCACAGTCAGCGCTTCGGGTCTTCTGACGACCGTGAAGGTGGGCTCGGTTACTGTCACCGCTACCCTGGGTACAGTTTCGGGCGGAATGCCAGTGACGGTGACCGCCGCTGCCCTGTCGGAAATTAAAGTTACGCCGTCGGTATTCTCGATTGCCTCCGGACAGGTCAAGCAGTTGACGGCGCAGGGCGTCTATAGCGACGGCAGCACGCAAAACATTACCGCCCAGGTGACCTGGAGTTCGGGCGCCACAGGCGTGGCCACTGTCAGCACCACTGGTCTGGTGACGGGTGCGTCTACCGGTCCGGCGACCATCACCGCCGCGTCGGGGTCGATTAACGGAACTGCAAGCGCCACCGTAACCGCTGCGGTTCTGAACTCGATCACGGTCAGCCCGTCTGGCAGCTCGGTTGCAATCGGGCAGACGCAAGCGTTCGTCGCAAGCGGACTCTTCTCCGACGGCAGCTCGACCGATATGACGGACAGCGTGGCCTGGAGCTCGAGCGCCACAAACATCGCCACGATAAACTCCACAGGACTGGCGACAGGCGTTGCTACAGGTTCGACCTCGATCGGGGCGACTTCGGCCACAGTGACCGGAAACGCGCCTCTTGCAGTCACAGCCGCGGTATTGACGGCAATTGACATTTCTCCCGACGGTGTGACGATTCCGATCGGCGGGCAATACCAATTGACCGTAACCGGGACGTACAGTGACAATTCGACGCAACAGCTGACCAATGTTTCGTGGTCGTCTTCCAATTCCTCCCTTGCATCCATTGACCCGAATACCGGTATTGTGACGGGTGTAGCGAACAGCAATAATAACCCGGTCACGATTACAGCGACCTCAGGCGGATTCACCGACACGACAACCGTCTACGTAACGGCCGCAGTCATGGAGTCGTTGCAGCTTACGCCTGCGACAAGCTCCATTGCCGGTGGAACCACTCAGCAGTTTGCGGTGAGCGCCATCTATAGCGACGGCAGCAGCCAGCCGCTGACGGCAGGGCTCCAGTGGACCTCATCTGCGTCGGCGATCGCCGGCGTAAGCGCAACCGGATTGGCGAATGGCATCGCCCCTGGCCAAGCCACGATTACAGCCACCTACGGATCCCTGACAGGCACAGCAACGCTCACGGTGACGCCTGCTGTGGTTGCCTCGATCGTGGTGACTCCAGCGCTGCCGGAAGTGGGCGTGGGCGGAAACATGCAGTTCACCGCAACCGGCGTCTTCACCGATAGCAGCACGCAGGATTTGACCTCGCAGGTGGCCTGGTCTTCTTCGAGCGCAAGTGTAGCCCTTGTCAACAGCGGCGGGTTGGCGACCGCGTTGAGCCTGGGGACGTCGACTATCGCCGCCAGTTACCAGGGCATCAGCGGTTCAGCTACGCTCACCGTAGCCAATGTGACGCTTGTTTCCATCAACATCACACCGGCAGATCCAATTGTGCCGCCAAATACGCGGCTTCAGATGACTGCCACCGGTGTATTCAGCGATGGTTCGCAAGCGCCACTCGCGAATGTTACCTGGTCTATTTCCGGGAATAACGGCTGGTGGTGGTTCTGGGGACACAATGCAACCATCTCGCGCAGCGGATTGGTATGGGCGAGGAGAGCCTCGTCCACCCCGATTGTGATTTACGCGAAACTGGACGGCATTACCGGACAGACATCGATGACCATTACATCGGCGTCGCTGGCTTCGCTCGCGATTACGCCGGCGAATCCAACCATTGCCGCCGGCACAACCCAGCAATTCCACCTGACTGGGACATACAGCGATGGCGTGACCACGGTGGATCTTACCAACTCGGCGTGGTGGCAATCCTCTAACTGGAGAACCGCTTTCGTTCGCTTTTCGGGTCTCGCCTATGGTTTATCCAGCGGATCGGTAACCATCACTGGAAACTACCGGGGCCTGACTGCGGCAACAACTACGCTGACCGTCTCGAATGCCACGATCGTGAGCATTGCAATCACGCCGTCGGCGCCAACGATCCTTCTAGGCGCGATGGAGCCGTTCACGGCAACGGCAACTCTCAGCGACGGCTCAACGCAGGATATTACGTTAATCTCGAAATGGAGTTCGTCGGCTCCGAAGGTAGCCGTCGTGAACCAGATTGGAGTAGCATCCAGCGCAAGCAACGGAGAAACCAACATCAGTGCCGAATTCGATGGAGTAACCGGTACTACGTTGCTTACCGTGAACTGACGGTCTAACCTAGTGCCCTGCGCGACCACGGGGTAGGGCGCAAACCACCCAAAGAAAAGGCTTGCCAAATAACGGCAAGCCTTTTCCTTTCATAAATTGCTTTCAGCTTGCCTCAAATCCCTAAATATCCGGAATCGGATCCGGTCTACCTTCCTATCAATTCCGGATCTCCGCTAACAACCGCTCGACTTCGGCCTTTTCTTCCCCCGTAAGCGGGAGCAGAGGCGCGCGCGGCCGGCCTCCGTAGTAGCCGTTGAAATCGCAGGCATACTTGATGCCTGCAATGCCGAGATCGCTCACGATGGTTTTGCCGGCGGCTGAAATGCGCTGCTGCTTTTCTTCGGCAAGCGGAAGGTCATGGTCCTTCCACGCCTGATAGATTTCCTGACAGGCCTGCGGCGCAAAGTCGCCAAAGGCAAGGATGGCGCCCGAGGCTCCGGCCTGGAGAGACGCCAGGATGGATCGTTCAGAGCCGGTGAGAGTCTGGAAGCCGACTTCTCTGGTGCGGGTTTTGACCGAGGCGACCGGAGCGGCGGTGGCCATGGCGCTGGGGGCCAGGTGGCCAATGGCAACAAAGTTACCCGCTGTCTCCCGTGCACTCGGAGCCAACATGCGTGCGGTGACAGCTTCAAAGACTTGCGTGACGGGAACAGTTCGCCGGGGCGCGTTCGCGGTGGCGGCGACCGCAACCTCGATGCGCTCGACGCTGCCGCTCGAATCTTTCATACCGACGATGTTGGGATGCTGGGCAAGCTCCGCGATTGCTTCGACCGGTATCTGGTTGGGGACAAACTTTGGGATGTTGTAAAGGATGACCGGGAGTGGAGAGCGGTCGGCTACGCTGCGAAAGTAGTGGAGCACAGCGGCAGAGGACATTCGGCCGGCATAGTAGCTGGGAGGGCGGACGAGGACGGCATCGTATTGGAACTGCGCCGCGGCTTCGGCAAGATCGACCGTACCTTTGACGCTCTCGCGGCCCACGCCGGCGATGAGGACTTTTTCCGGCGCTGTGGCTTCAGCGGCCACCCGTAGAACGTCGCGGGATTCGGCGTCGTTGAGCATCACGGCCTCGCCCGTGGAGCCGAGGACCGCCATTCCCGCCAGCAAACTGCGGGAGTAACGGGCCATGTTGGCCTCGATCTTGCGAAAATAGACGCGCTCATCGGCGTAGAACGGCGTGGTAACCGCTGCAAAGATACCCTCTATCAGCATATATTGATTGTAGAACCCGGCGTGAGGACAGGGAACTCTTCACTGCCCCGGCTGGCCGGAATTGGGTGATGTCTGATTAGTGCGTTGCTGGCCTTTACCTCGGACAATGCCACCAGTTTGGCGGCACAGAGTCGTCGTCCTTGGAAACTTGCCCGTGAAATCTCAGCCTCTCTAGGCTGTCTGCTACCGTGTCCAGATCAAGGCTTAGCACCTCTGCGATTTCCTGAGCCTAGACAACTGGAATTCCTGCTCCTGTCATTGGTCTGGCTCCCGTCCATAGTTTGTAATTGCTAATGGTACCCAGCACCTTGGAGTCAATTTTCTGATCAGACTTCGCCTTTCGGTTCTCGCTCCAATCCTTTCGGCTGGGGAAGAACCATTTAAATGTACCGCCTACGAGGCCCCCTACGAATCCAGCAGAGCCAGAAACCACCCGATTCCAGATGTTTGTCATGGCGAGTGGATTGTACGCCAATTCAGACGGGAGATCGGCGCGAAGCTCGGCTTCCGCCGGGCGGAGTAGCAGTTGGATGCGGAGCGCTGTTCTGAGGCGCTCGGTCATGAAGATCGAAATGTCACGGTCGCGACACGCGTTTCTCGCCCTCTTCGCATCAGGAGAATGCTGGCGGCGATCACCCATGCGGCCAATGGAACACCGGCGATAACTCCAGTAGTCCCCCACCCTGCCGGGTTATAAAAAGCGGTCAGATCCGGTGCTCCCGAAAACATGGACGGTACAAAGGCCAAACACAGGATCGCCCCCGCGATTCCAAGCCAAGCCGTCCATCGGGGAAAGCCGCCCTGCCCCGCGCAAGCCCAGCCGAATACAGCCAGAAGCAGAGCCATCAGAAGCAACCCCATGGTGCCGAAGAGCAAATACTGGCCCTCCATCAACGCGCGAATGACGGAGCGATCAGGGTTGCCCGTAAGGGCATCGACTGCAACCGTTCCCTCAAATGAATCGGCGACCAAAGTCAGCGTTGTATAAACCAGACCCGCTCCAAAAGCTGCTGTGCCGAGCCATTCGTAACCTGGGCGTGTGCGTTGGATAAAATGTCGTACTCCAGCTAGAAAGATCAGGAAGAGGCAATAGATCAGCATATCCAAGAAAACGACGGTTAACATATTCCTAGCGTTGCGCAGCGAGTAGGCGCATAGATCTGAGCCGGTAAGCGAAGGCATGGGACCGCGCAGGAAATAGATCGGAAATTCGATCAAGAACAGGCTGACAGAGAGGAGGCCAGCCGCCCCGGTCCATTTGTAGGTTCTTGCATCGTCCATAACAACCTCGATCAAGGCCCGCCACTGGCTTCCTGATGCGCCATTTTCTGTAGACGGCAATCAGCGACAGTTTTCCGTGTGCAGCGTTTGCAAGGCATAGATGGTGACACGGTGCTTCTGCATGGCGGCAATTCCCTCGGCGGCGGCCTGCGCGGCGGCGAGCGTGGTGATGGTGGGAACGCGCGCCAGGACCGCGGCGCGGCGAATGGCCTTCTCGTCGAAGATCGCGTCCTGGCCGCGCGGCGTGTTGACGATGAGCTGAATGCGCTCGCCCTTGATGAGGTCCACGGCGTTGGGCCGGCCCTCTTCCACCTTGAAGACCCGCTCGACAATCATGCCCGCGCCCTCAAGCACGTTGGCCGTGCCCTCGGTGGCGACAATCTTGAAGCCGAGATGGACGTAGCGGCGCGCCAGATCGAATCACCGCCTGCTTGTCGTGATCGTTGACGGTGAAGAAGACCGTGCCGCCGGTGGGCAGCACCTGGCCGGCGGAGAGCTGCGCCTTGGCGAAGGCTTCGCCGAAGGTGGCGCGCCACGCCCATCACTTCGCCGGTGGACTTCATCTCCGGGCCCGAGAACCGTATCGACGCCGGCGAACTTCGACCAGGGGAAGACCGGCGACTTGACGTAGTAATGCGCGCCGGTTCCGAGATCCTTGCCTGAGGCGAGCTTGGTCGGGCAGCAGCTCGCGCAGCGTGCGGCCGGTCATCAGGCGCGCGGCGATCTTGGCCAGCGGAATCGCCGGTGGCCTTGGAGACGTAAGGAACGGTGCGCGAGGCGCGCGGATTGACCTCGATGACGTAGACATGGTCGTTGCCCTCGATCGTCGCGCTGGATGGCGAACTGCAGATTGACCAGGCCGACGACCTTGAGCGCGAGGGCCAGCTTGCGCGTGTAGGCGCGCAGGGTTTCCAGAGTCTCTTCGCGGATGCTCGACGGCGGGCAGCACGCAGGAGGAGTCGCCGGAGTGGATGCCGGCCTCTTCGATGTGCTGCATGATGCCGGCGATGAGAACGTCTTTCGAGTCGCAGAGCGCGTCGACGTCGACTTCGATGGCGTTCTCGAGGAAGTGATCGACGAGGACCGGGCGCTCCTGCGAGTACTCGACGGCCTGGCGCATGTAGCGCGTGACGGCATCGGCGTCGTAGGCAATCACCATGGCGCGGCCGCCGAGCACGTAGCTGGGGCGGACGAGGACGGGATAGCCGATTCGCTCGGCGACGGCCAGCGCCTGTTCGACGCTGGTGGCCGTGCCGCCGCGGGCTGCGGAATCTTCAAATCTTCAAGCAGCTTGCCGAATTGCTTGCGGTCTTCGGCCAGGTCGATGGATTCGGGCGAGGTGCCGATGATGGGCACGCCGGCGGCGCGCAGGCGCTGCGCAAGATTCGAGCGGGGTTTGCCCGCCGAACTGCACGATCATGCCGATCTTTGCGCCGGATTGCGCCTCGTGGTTGTAGATGGCGAGCACATCTTCGAGCACGAGCGGCTCAAAGTAGAGGCGGTCGCTGGTGTCGTAGTCGGTGGAGACGGTCTCAGGGTTGCAGTTGACCATGATGGTCTCGTAGCCGTCGTCTTTGAGCGCGAAGGCGGCGTGGCAGCAGCAGTAGTCGAACTCGATGCCCTGGCCGATGCGGTTGGGGCCGGAGCCGAGAATGATGATCTTGGGCGTTGCGGTCGGCGGCGCCTCGTCCTCTTCGTCGTAGGTCGAGTAGAGGTAGGGCGTCATGGACTCGAACTCGGCGGCGCAGGTGTCCACGAGCTTGAAGACGGGGCGAATTCCCTGCCCTTCGCGCAGTTCCCTCACCTGCTGGATGCCGTCGTGGCCTTCGAGCTTCCACTCGGTGGCGATGCGCTCGTCGCTGAGGCCGAGGCGCTTGAGCCGGCGCATGTGCTCCGCGCTTATATCTTTTGGAGTGGTTTGCGCGATTGCCATCTGCGCCAGCGTGATCTCGCGCAATCTGGTGCAGGAACCAGGGATCCATGCTTGGTGAGGCGCGCAACTTCGCGCACGCTCATGCCGCGCTCGAAGGCATAGCGGATGTAGCCGAGGCGCTCCGGCCTGCGGCGTGACCAGCATCTGCGTCAGGCGGCGCGGCTCCAGAATCTTCGGCGCCGGTCTTCTTGCCGGTTTCAAGCGCGCGCCAGGCCTTCATCAGCGCTTCCTTGAAGGTGCGGCCGATGGCCATCACTTCGCCGACCGACTTCATCTGCGGGCCCAGCGTGTCGTCGGCGCCGGGAAACTTTTCGAACTGCCACTTGGGAATCTTGACGACGACGTAATCGATGGTCGGCTCGAAGCAGGCCGGCGTCTTGCGCGTGATGTCGTTGGGAATCTCGTCGAGCGTGTAGCCGACGGCGAGCTTGGCGGCGATTTTGGCGATGGGAAAGCCGGTAGCTTTCGAGGCCAGCGCCGAGGAGCGCGAGACGCGCGGGTTCATCTCGATGACGGTCATGCGGCCGTCGATGGGGTTGACGGCGAACTGCACATTGGACCCGCCGGTCTCGACGCCGATCTCGCGCATGACGGCGATGGCGGCGTCGCGCATCTTCTGGTACTCGCGGTCGGTGAGGGTTTGCGCGGGCGCAACGGTGATGGAGTCGCCGGTGTGCACGCCCATGGGATCGAAGTTCTCAATGGAGCAGATGATGATGACGTTGTCGGCGAGGTCGCGCATCACCTCGAGCTCGTATTCCTTCCAGCCGAGCACGCTCTCTTCGATGCAGGCACTCGTGGACGGGCGAAAGATCGAGGCCGCGGGCGAGAATCTCCATCAGCTCTTCGCGGTTGTAGGCGATGCCGCCGCCGGTGCCGCCGAGGGTGAAGCTGGGACGGATGAGCACCGGGAAGCCGAGCTTGCTGGCGAAGTCGAGGCCGTCGCGCAGATTGTTGACCAGCGCGGAGCGCGCGACACTTCGAGGCCGATGCGGATCATCGCGTCTTTGAAGAGCAGGCGGTCTTCGGCCTTCTTGATGGCTTCGAGCTTGGCGCCGATCAGCTCGACGTTGTAGCGGTCGAGAACGCCGGTGTCGGCCAGATCGACGGCGAGGTTGAGGGCGGTTTGGCCGCCGACGGTTGGCAGCAGGGCGAATTTGCCGGACCTGCCGTCGGCAGCCTTTTGGAGCATCTCCGATTCGATGCGAATGATTTCTTCGACGTACTCGTGGGTGAGCGGCTCGATGTAGGTGCGGTCGGCCAGCTCGGGATCGGTCATGATGGTGGCCGGGTTCGAGTTGACCAGCACCACCTCGTAGCCCTCCTGCTTGAGGGCTTTGCAGGCCTGCGTGCCGGAGTAGTCGAACTCGGCCGACTGGCCGATCACGATGGGGCCGGAGCCGATCACCAGGATTTTCTGAATGTCATTTCTGCGTGGCATTGTTATCTAGTCGGAGACCTCTTTGATGGCCACTGCACGTGCCTTTAGGGAGACGAGCAAGTTCTCGAATCCGAGTTCGGGTGATGGCTCAACGTATGTCCCATCCCGGCCTGTTTGTCGATCAGTTAGGATCAATGTAGCGCTGTCGTAAAGCCGCTCACGGACCAATTTCGTTAGGAGGATCTCATATCGCTTGGCATAAGAAGCCCCGCGAAACTCTTCAAAGACCTTAAAGTGTGGCTCTTGAACGCCGATTGGGCTGAGCGACTTCTTTGCTTCCTCAAGCACCATCACATAACCGAGCCACGGCCGTAACGACGGCGCAAAGGCACCCTCGCGAAATGCTGCCCAAATATCTGCAGCATTTCCAAGTGCCTCCTCCGTGCGATTGTTAATGTTGTTGCCAAAGGAGCCGACTTGTGACTTAAACTCCATAGCTGCAAGCAGCTTGCCCTCACGAACAATCAACAGATCCCACTTTTTCTCTGCTCGATACCAACCGGGAAGTTCGACGTTTTTCGAGGTGTAAATACAAGCCCGATCCAATCCAGATTCTCCGAGGAAGTCCCTCAAGAGTTCAACGAAGCCATCCAGTTGTTTACCTCCGGTTACAGCGGTGCGGCTTCCAGCATCTCGCGTACCGGTCTTGCTTCCTTGTTTGTCCGATTGTTGTTGGCGGGTCTTCCAGAAATACTGAATGGCCTCAGTTAACCGATCTTGCCACCGCGGCTGAAGGCTCATAGCTCATCTCGCTGGATAACTCGGGGCTGCCAGAAAAGTCCGCCCGTTTCTCTGTGAAAGCGCGAAACAGACATTTGGTGGTATTTGCCGCTGATCTCGTAGCCAATGCTATGACGGCCCGTTCGAGCAGCAGCGACCGCATTCGTGCCCGAGCCAGAAAAAGGGTCGACCACTATATCGCCCGCAAAACTGAACATGCGAATTAGCCTTTCGGCGAGTTCGGTTGGATAGGGCGCTGGATGGTCCTTCGTCGAGGCCCCTGTAAGGCCCGTCCAGATCTGTTGAAACCAGCTCTGGTAGTTTTCCGCGCTGATAATCGAAAGCAAACGCTTAGCTGAAGTTGGCTTGCGATAGCCCCCTGGTTTCCTAAACATCAAAATGTACTCTACATCGTTCTTGATAACCGAATTCGGTTCGTAAGGCTTACCCAGAAAACCTCCGCCGCCGGAGACTTCATACACAGCATTCGCAATCTTGTGCCAAATGATCGGAGCGAGATTGTCGAAGCCGATCTTGCGGCAAATTTCCTGAATTGAGGCGTGCAGGGGTACAACAGTATGCCGACCCTCGTTCTGCCTTCTTGAAAGGCAAACATCGCCTACGACGCATACCAGCCGGCCGCCGGGAACGAGAATGTCGAAGCAGCGGCGCCATACATTTGCAAGCTCTGCAAGGAAGGCATCGTAACTGCTGACATGACCAAGCTGCCCATTCGCATCGTCGTACCTCTTCAATGTCCAATATGGCGGCGAGGTCACTACAAGGTGAACACTCTCCGACGGTATCGAACTCATTTGGCGTGCATCACCGTGCACGAGATAATGGCTTGTTGGAATACGTAAGAGAACCTGTTCTAATAGGTTCATCGCGGCACCATCTCGGGCCAACCGCGGAATCTCGGTTTGGTCAAGTGGACCTGATAAAAGTGGCTCGTGCAAAAAGGAAGTGAGGTCCAGATCCGGAATTGTAATCGCCCCCCGGTCCATGACTTCTTTTCTGGCTGCGAGTCCGCTCATGCCTTCCACTCCTCCATCATTTTGCGGAAGTCGCGGAACAGATAGTGCGAGTCGTGCGGGCCGGGGGCGGCTTCGGGGTGGTATTGCACGCTGAAGAGCGGCAGGGTCTTGTGGCGCAGGCCTTCGAGGGTCTGGTCGTTCAGGTCGACGTGGGTCAGCTCGACTTCGTTGGCGTTGATGGAGTCGGGATCGACGGCGAAGTTGTGGTTGTGGGCGGTGATCTCGACTTTGCCGGTGGTGTTGTTGCGCACCGGATGGTTGCCGCCGTGATGGCCGAACTTGAGCTTGTAGGTTTTGCCGCCAAGAGCGAGGCCGGTGAGCTGATGGCCTAGACAGATTCCGAAAACCGGCACGCGGCCCATCATATGGCGAATGGCGCGGACGGCGTAATCGACCGGCTCGGGGTCGCCGGGACCGTTCGACAGGAAGACGCCGTCGGGCTTGAGGGCGAGAACGTCGTCGGCTGTGGTTTCGGCCGGGACCACTGTGACGCGGCATCCATCGCGTGTTAACATGCGCAGAATGTTCTGCTTAATGCCGAAATCATAAGCCACTACATGAAGTTCGTGTTGTTTTGCATTTTGGACTCGATCCTCGAATTCAGCAATGCTTAGACCTGTCTTAATCAGCGAGTTGAGCCGATCACCGTATCTGTCGCCGGGAAGGAGGTGATCGCCCATCTGGCTGCGAGGGTCGGAGGCGTCGAACTGGTAGCTGGTCTTGGTGGAGACGACGCGGGCCAGGTCGGTGCCGTCCATCTTGCGGATGCTTCTGGCCCGTTGGACGAGGGCGTCAGGATTGGTCTCGGTGGTGGAGATGACGCCGCGCATCACGCCGTGGGTGCGCAAATGGCGGACCAGGGCGCGGGTGTCGATCTCGGCCAGAACCGGGACGGCGTAGCGCTCCATGTACTCGTCGGTCACCTGCTCGGAGCGCCAGTTGGAGCTGATGGCAGAGAACTCGCGGACGATCAGGCCTTCGATGTAGGGCCGGGCAGCCTCATTATCGGCGCGATTGGTGCCGTAGTTGCCGATTTGGGGGTTGGTGAGGACGACGATCTGGCCGGCATAGGAGGGATCGGTGGCGATTTCCTGGTAACCGGTAAGTGAAGTATTAAAAACGACTTCGCCCTGGCATTCGCCCTGTGCGCCATGGCCGTGCCCGCGGAAGATGCGCCCGTCTTCGAGCGCCAGGATCGCCTGCATCGCCTCTCCGAGGAGTGGATTCAATCGATTTTAGCAGGTTTGCCGAGGTGGAATTGGCCTGGTTTTCCACGGGCTGTGCGCGTCTCTAAAACTCGCACGACAGGCGGGCGGGAGACCGGCGTCACGCTCTGTCTAATGCACGACGCCGACATCGCGGGCGGGCCAGTAGATGAAGACGGCCTTGCCGTAGATGAGGGAGCGGTCGACGGGGCCGAAGTCGCGGCTGTCGGAGGAGATGGAGCGGTGGTCGCCCATCATGTAGTAGGAGTCCGCGGGGATGGTCATCTCGGCAATGGAGCGATTGTCGCGGTACTCGGCGGGAACGTAGGGCTCGCGGAGGAGCTTGCCGTTCACGAATACGCGGCCGTGATCGATGCGGAGTCGATCGCCGGGCAGGGCGATGACGCGCTTGATGTAGCTCTTTTCCGGGTCGCGCGGATAGTGAAAGACGACCACATCGCCGCGCTCGATGGCGGAGATGTGGTAGACGAATTTGTTGATGAAGAGCCGGTCGCGGTCTTCAAGGCGCGGCAACATGCTGGTGCCTTCAACGCGGACGGGCTGATAAAGAAACGTGATGATGAGAACGGAGGCGACGGTGGCGATGAGCAGATCGCGCAGCCAAAGACCGAGACCCGTGCCATTCGTCCCCACAGACGAAGACCTATCTCCAGGCAGCCTGTCCTTACACCCCACGGACGAAGACCCGTCCGCCCCCGCCTTCGCCGTCCCGTCCTTGCCTGGTGCTGTGGCGGACGCAGGGTTGAGAGGCGGCTCGCTGGGAGCCACCTGCGGGCGAGTACATGCATGAGAAGTTGGAGTGTCGTCAGGGCCGGTCAGCATCTGTGTCTTTACCTAGATTACTCGCAACTTCACTCGCAACCAAGGCTCCCTGGCGGGCAAAGGATACGGGGACGATGATTCGTAATTGGTTTCGGCTGGTCAGCCACGGGAGTCAGGGGACGGGGGGCTCCGGGCTCGGAAATGCCGGCAAGGTTTTCATCTTCGAGCAGCAATGGACGTTGCAGGACCATTTCCACCTGAGTACCGCGGGGAATATCGACATCGGCATTGCGCGTGAACAGCGTAACCAGGCCCACGGTGGCAAGGCCGGCGCCCAGGCCGGCGAGGCCGCCTTCAATGGGATGCCCGGATGCTGCTCCGCCAATGGTGCCGACGCCTGCGCCGGTCGGGAGAGCTATTTCAGCCGCATGGCCGGCGTTGCGGCCCTTGTCGCCGTTCTGCTGGATGGTTCCCTCGCCATCGTCTTTCACGGTCTGGTTCTTTGTGCCGGGCATGGCGTCGACGACACCGGGAACCTCGACCACTGAACCGTTGGGAAAGATGATCGATGTAAAGTGCATGTCGAGTTGCGCCTGACCCTTGATGCGGCCGCCGCGCTGAACGCGGTCAACCACGCCCTGCACGTAGACGCCGGTGGGGATCATGACGCGGTTGCCGACAACCACGGGAAAGGTGGAGGAAAGGTAGACGCCGTCGCCGGATTTGGCGCTCTTAGTGTTGATGGCGCTGCGCAACTCCAACAAAATCCTGGTGCCGGCGGGGACGGTGTAGGTCTTGTGCTCGGGGGCGATACCGACCACCGGGGCCGGCTGATCGGGAGAAGGTGCTGCCGGGCTCGCGGGCGGAGTTGCTGGCTGGGCTGCGGATGCTGTTGGCGAGCTCTGGTCTGGCTGCGGCTGTGCAGGGGTCTGGGCTGCGCTGAGGCTCGCACCGACGGCCATCAGACTGCTCAAAATTGCTGTCGGTAACCAAGCCTGCTGCAGAGACATACACTCTCCTTTGTCTGATGGATAGACGAAGCTTTTGCCTTTAAGGATAGCGCGAAGTTTCTCTTTGGGGTACGAAAATTGTGGCGCGAGGCGGCGAACGGGCGGGTGCGCGTCAGAGCGGAACCAGAGTCAGCCTGCCTTTGCCATAGGTCGTGAAATGTGGCTTTTTCTTGAGGAAAAAGCCACTTGGCTGACGTGCTTCCGGGACACATCCACTCTGGTTCCGCTGTACTATGCGAGTAAGCGATGAGATCGCAAGCTCATATGACCGTCCCTGGTACTGGCCAAGCTCCCGGCCGGTTTGGCGGAGCCTGTCGGGTGCTCGAGGAGGCGATCGAGGCTCGGGCCTTCCCTGGGTGCGCGTTTGGTGTTCTGGCTGGCGGTCAGGTTGTGCTCGAGAGCGCGCTGGGCCGTTTCACCTATGAAGAAGACGCTCCCGCAGTGACTGCGGAGACAGTGTTTGACGTGGCCAGCCTGACCAAGGTGGTTGCGACCACAGCCGCGGCGATGCTGCTGGTGCAGCGTGGGCAGATCGACCTCAACGCACCACTGGGCGAGTCGCTGCCGGGTTTCGTGGCGGGACGGGCCGCGAGAGATTCCGCGCGTCACGTGAAACTGCGGCACCTGCTGGCCCATAATTCAGGCTTGCCGGGTTATGTGGAGTTTTTCCGCACCGCGACTACTCCTGAAGCGCTGTTACACGCCTGCCTTGAGTTGCCTTTGCAGGCTAAGCCGGGCTTGCACGCGGAGTACTCCGACCCGGGCTTCATTTTGCTGGGCAAAGCGCTGGAGAAGCGGATGGGCGAGGGTATGGCCGGCTGGCTTCGTCGCGAGGTATTTGCGCCACTCGGGATGGCGGCCACAGGGTTTTGTCCGGAGCCGGCGGCGCGGATCCAAATTCCGCCCACCGAAGAAGACAGCAACTTTCGGCACGCCCTAATTCAAGGCGAGGTGCAGGACGAGAACGCATGGGTGATGAATGGCGTGGCCGGACACGCGGGGCTTTTCTCCAACATTCCGGACCTGATGCGGTTTGCCGGCGGCGTTCTCAGCTCCGGAACGGGGAACGCGGCGGGAACGGGCAACACGGCCGGAACGAGCGAGGCATCTCAAGAAATAGAGCAACTGTTTCACCGGGCGACCGTGGAGGAGTTTGCGCGGCGGCAAGGACCGGAGGGGAGTTCGCGCGCTCTGGGCTGGGATACGCCCTCTGCGAATTCGTCTTCCGGCACGCGCTTTGCGCCACATTCGATCGGGCACCTCGGCTACAGCGGCTGCTCGCTCTGGATCGACTTGGACGCCGCGGTTGCCGTGGCGCTCTTGACCAACCGCACGTGGCCGGACCGGCAGAACCAGTTGATCCGCGCGGTGCGGCCGGCTTTTCACGACGCGATCCGCAAGGCTTTGTAGGTTAGGGAGTTGACGGTTTTGAAATCGGGTTCGGCTACGGAGGAAATTTTCGGACTTGCGCGAGTTTGCAGATACAATAAAAATTGGGGGCCGATGCGATGTTAAGCAACGGTATGTTGCAGGATACGGCCATCGTCCAGACAAAAGACATCAACAAGGACCAGGCTGCCCTGCTTCAGCAACTGACGACGGAAAGTCACAACGAAGCCTCGCTAGGGCTCGACACCAAATCTGCGCTGGAGATCGCCCGCATTATCAGCCACGAGGACGCGAAGGTCGCAGGCGCGGTGAAGAAGGCAATTGCGGAGATAGCCGAAGTGATCGACCAGGTGGCGCGGAGCCTGCGGGATGGCGGCCGGCTGATCTATATTGGGGCCGGTTCCAGCGGACGGATTGCGGCCCTGGACGCCACAGAGTGTCCACCCACTTACTCCACAGCGCCGGGACAAGTGCAGTGCATCATGGCGGGCGGACCGAAGGCGCTGGCATCGGCCGTTGAGGTAAACGAGGACTCGGAAGATCTGGGCCAGCGAGACATTGCGCGGCGCCGGCCTACGCGCAAAGATATAGTGATTGGCGTTTCCGCTTCAGGCCGGACTCCGTACGTGGTGGCTGCCGTGGCTTATGCACGAGCCCGCGGAGCGCATACCGCAGCGGTGACCTGCAACCTGGGAACGCCGCTGGCGGAAGCGGCCGATATTGCTATTGTTGCCGAAGTCGGCCCCGAGGTCGTCTCAGGGTCTACGCGCATGAAGGCCGGCAGCGCCCAGAAGATGATTCTGAACATGATTACGACGGGCGCCATGACGCGGCTGGGCTATGTGTACGAAAACCTGATGGTGAACGTACACATGCAGAACTCGAAGCTGGTGGAGCGCGGGATCCGCATCCTGATGTGCGCCTGCACCATTGACCGCGCTACCGCGGTTGAGACCATCAAGAGCGCCGGGCGCAGCGTGCCTGTGGCGCTGGTGATGCTACAAAGCCAAGGTGGACAAGCCCGAAGCGGTGCGGCGGCTGGCAAAATCCGACGGCAATGTGCGGCTGGCAATTGAAGACAACGCGGCGGAGCTCTAAATTAAACATTGGCTCCCAAAAAATTCAGCGTCTTTGTCCAGCGTCCGCGCACTTCAGTGCATTGAAGTGCGGGCCTAACGAACGTTGAGCCTCCGGCGCGCAGGCTCTGGCCGCGCGATGTCAGGTGTTGCTGCGAGCCAGCTCGCTAGAACTCGTTACAGTCGGCAGCAAAAGAGGGGTCCATGCCGCAGACGCTTTGGGACGATCTGATAAAGGATGCGTTGGAAGCGAAAGCCACCCATGCGGCCATCGCCGACACCTCAGCCCTGGTCTTTCATGAAGAATACCGGAAGGCGTGCGAAAGGAACGCCTGCGGCAAGTACGCTACCAACTGGATGGGGCCTCCTGCCATCGGGTCCGTTCAGGAGTTGGCAGAAAGAGTGAGGAAGTACAAGCACGGCTTGTTGTTCCAGACCGTCTGCCAGTTGGCCAGTTCGACGGATTGGAACGGCATGGTGGCCGGCGCCAAGGTCCATGAGCAGGTGTTTCGGGATTTGCTGGCGAGAATCAAGAGCAAGTACGATTTCCCGGACTTGCTGCCGCTCAATGCCGGCTGCTGCTCCATTTGCGAGAGATGCGCTTATCTGGACAACGAACCGTGCCGGAATCCAGATCTTGCCGTTGCCTCCGTTGAAGCCTACGGCATCGACGTGATGGCCCTGGAGAAGAGCGCCGGCATCCCGTATTACAACGGCAAGAACACGGTCTCGTATGTGGGGCTGATCCTGTTTGAACGGGGCGGCTCTGTGGCGTGAAGCGTGTGCTTTGGCCCGAGTCTCGTAGCGCGGGGAACCCAATCAGAGCATTTTCGGAATACATATAGACTTTTTTGGAACCGTGAAGGGTGGCTTTTTCTTGAGGAAAGAGCCACTTGAGTATGTGCTTTCGGTCTACACCAATTCCGAAAATGCTGTAGACCGTGAAATGCGCGATGGAGCGGGATTCAGGGTAGCACGCGCTGGATGTGAAGGTAGAGGACCAGATTCAGCAGGACTCCGATCACCACCAATCCTAAAGCGATGATGGCAACTATCTTGACTTTGGTGCCGAAGGATTTTAGTTCCTCAAGCAGCTCCTGCTGTTCCAGCGTATTGCGGTCGGTGGCTTCGCGGACCATCTCCAACTGATCTTGAACGCGCTTGAGGGAGGTGTTCTGCTCCATGATTTGGTCGCGCAAATCGCGATGCTGGGTCTGGAGAGCGGCCAATCCGTCCTCGAGAGGCTCCAGGTCCACCTTGGGCGGGGGCGCGGACGCTTGCGGCGAATGCGGCCGGGGAGCAAGGAGATTGCTGACGGCGGAAGCGACATTGCCGTCGAGCAAGGGCAAGATGCGTTGCACAATCGGGAGGAAAGAACGGAAGGCGCTGACGGCGCGCTGCAGGCCGGAGGAAGGCTCCTCGGTGGACGAAGTGATGCTGAGCGCCCGGCCGGGAGGCGGCGCCTGCCCGAGACGCCTGACATCTCTCTGCTCCGGGGAGAGCGGCTGACGGCGGCCGACTCCCATCGGCAAGGGCGAACCGATGGCGCGCGGACGCGGCGCGGCGGCTTTCGGCTCCGCGCGGTCTTGATCGCTGCTGTCGGCACCGTCAGATTCGATCATAGAGTTCCTTCTGCCCCTACTATACGAGCAATCCCCATATATACGGCAAAACCAGAGTTGGTGTGCCCTGTTGGGTTCACTCAATGTCGCTGCTCCCTGTTGGTCGCATCGACTCAGCAACTGGGGCTCCGGGGTACAGCGACTCTGGTTTTGCTTCAGCTGATTTTGCGGTCTATGGGAATAATATTGCTTCACAAGCATTCTATCTTTGGTCCCCAAATGCGAGGGACCCGGGGCACCCCTCATCGTGGTTGGGTATGGACACTGGGATCAGGGCTTCCCGCCTCTTAACTGCGACAATCGAACTAAGGAGAAAAGAGATGAGCAGACGTTTTGAATCCAAGGTGGCGCTGGTAACCGGCGGCACGTCCGGCTTGGGCCGCGATGCAGCCGTAGCCTTCGCGCGCGAAGGCGCCAAGGTCGTGGTCACCGGCCGGCGAATCCGTGAGGGCCAGGAAACCGTCGAATTGGCGAAAGCGGCCGGGGGCGAAGCCACGTTCGTGCAAGCCGACATGTCCAACCCCGGCGATATTGAGGCTTTGTTCTCCGCCTGCGTGAAGACGTACGGCGGTCTGGACTGCGCTTTCAACAATGCCGGGATCGATGGGATCATCAACACCCCCATCGTGGACTACAAGTTGGAGATTTGGAATCAGGTCGTCGCTGTGAATCTCACAGCCATGTTCCTGTGCATGAAGTACGAGATCGCCGAGATGCTGAAGCGCGGCGGGGGGTCGATCGTCAACATGGGAGCCTTGGCGTCGGTGAAAACCAGCACGGTAGTTGGGGCGGCTTACATCGCCACCAAGCATGCCATTGTGGGACTGACGAAGACCGGGGCCATTGAATATGCCCGTCAGGGGATTCGTGCCAACGTGGTCTGCCCTGGGGTGATGCGAACGCCGCTCTCCGACAAATTGATGAGTACCGAGGCGGGAAGAACCAGGGTGCTGTCGATGCACCCGGTGGGCAGAATCGGCGAGCCGGAAGAAGTGTCGAATTTAGTGCTCTGGCTCTGCTCGAAGGAAGCGGAATTCATTACCGGCGCGGTCATTCCGGTTGACGGAGGATTAATGCTGAATTGACCTGGTTTTCATTGCCGCCGAACAGGAGCTGCGCCACGAGACGACATCGGTCTCAATCTCAGCGAACCGAGGTTGGGCGAGCTCCTTTCGGATGCTTGCTATGCACCTTTACTCCAAGTTATTGGTTTGGGACACTCCACCGATTTGCCCGTCACCGGATGCGGGTAGTGGTAGGGGTGGATATCCGTGTTCGGCCAAAGAACCGGCGGCGGATCTTCGAGGACATCCGGTCCGATCGGATTTTTCGGGTACGTTTCCTTAAAGAACTCTACATAACGCGGCGGGGTATGCGCCCAGCCGGTCTCGTAATCGGCCTGCCAAACCACACGAGGACTAAGCACTTTGAATTTCCAGATTCCGTCTTCCCTCGCGTACTGGTTCTCGTAAATGTCGCTCTCCCACCACTGGATTGACTCCCCACCAGCAGACTCGTGACGACCTGCCTGCATCAAACACCGAAAGCGCGCCTTGGCGGTCTTGCGATCCGGCTCCACATCAATCACGTCCTGTAATTGCAGGTGGTCCAACAGGAAGCCGAACACCGGCCCGTTATGTCCGCCGGTGAAGTAGTTCCGCATACGGTCGCAAAACACTCTTCGGGCGCCTGCCCGCTTCTTAAAAATGCCTCCAAAGAAATGGACTTCGACGTCTTCAGAAAACAGATCGACCACTTGATCGTAAAGGCACTTATCCAGATAGTAGCCGTAGATGTGCTGAAGACGCCGGATTTGATGGGTATCTTGAAGCGTCCCGATCTCATTCTCCATCTGCTCGATCTTCTTCTCTAACGCGCTGATCTTCTCGGCATCGGTCATGGTTCACTCTCCTTGCTTTAGTTGCTTTCAACTCTACAAGTATCGGGGAATGTTCAGGCAGTGGCGGGTGGCCCCGATCTCACGAAGAATCCTATCAAGTTGAGGGTGCTCCCGGCGTGGTTTGAAAGAGTCATCGGGATCGGGACCACGCGCCGGGCATTATGGGGCGTGACTTGGACCGGCTGGCTCGGCGGCTACCAACTCTTCTTCGGCGCGCTCACTTTCGAGCGTGACCTTGCGCAGGCTGAGGTGCTCAAAGTGGGCCCAGAGCAATCCCACCGGGATGACGCTGAGAAAAGTGACCAGCAAAATGGTCGCGGCACAGGCAGTGGCTGCCTCTGGAGCTACGCCGAAGAAACTGGAGAGCGCCGCGGCCACAAAGGCAATTTGGGAGAACCAGCCAAGGACCGGAAGCTGGAGGACGCTGGCGCCTCCGCTGACAGCAAGGAGAAGAATGCAATTGACCAGCGTGGTTGCCGCCAACTCAGGGCTGGCGGTGAAGGCGCGCATGCATTCCCAGTAGGCCAGCGTGATGACTACCCACATGCCGAGCGAGAGCGACGCCGTAAAGCCGAAATCGGTGAAGTTGTGCATGGTGTCGAGGCCGGTGCGAAAAGCGCGCACCCTGTTTCCTACGGCGGCGCCGAGCTTTTTGGATGCAATCCCGAAGACCCGCTCGAGAAGAGCTGCGGCCAAGCCGCCAGTGACGCGCAAAATGAAAAGAAAGAGACCGCCGAGGAGCGTAACGGCAAGCCCGCCATAGCCGGCCTTCCTGAGGATCTCGTGATGAGGAAGCTGCCCGGTGGGAGCGAGCAGAATTACGGAGGAGATGATGAGCGCCATGGTGCCAAAATCGAAGAGCCGTTCCACGATATACACGGCGATTTGCGAACTCAACGGCTCACCGGTTCTTTTGGCGACAAGGTAGGGCCGAACCGGATCGGCGAAGCGGCCGATTAACGCCACGGCGGTGAAACCGATGACCTGCGTTCCGAGAAGCGAAAAGGGCGGGACCTTTTTGTTGTGCCGCATCAGCAGGCTCCAGCGCACTGCGCGGAAGAGATAAGCCGAGTAGATGCAGGCGATGGCGATGCCAATCTTATACCAATCGGCGAGCGCCACCTGGGAGCCAAAAACCCGGAAATCGAAATGAATCCGCGCGCGGCCCCACACAAAAAGTACGGCCAGCGCCACAAAGACCAGGAGGCCCAGAATCCATTGGCTTTTCTTCAAGCGATCTCCACTCCACGGCTTGCAATATAGGACTATTGGTATGTTCTCACGCGGGCGTGCGAGTACCGTGGCTAACGGGGTGCGGCTGGCTGCGCGGTTACGGAGGGGATGTTGCGGCGCGCTTGCGCCTCGCGGGCGAGGACTCGGGCGTTGAATTCGTGGATGACGCGAGCGACGTAGGTGCGGGTTTCGCGGTACGGCGGAATGCCGTGATACTTGTCGACCGCGTCGGGACCGGCGTTGTAGGCGGCCAGCGCTAAAGCCAGGTTTTCGTGGTAGCGGGTGAGCAGCGCGTCGAGGTAGGCCGAGCCGCCACGAATGTTTTGCTCGGGCTGAAAGCTGTCGAGGACGCCGAGGCCGGCAGCGGTCGAGGGCATGAGCTGCATGAGGCCCTGAGCTCCGGCAGGGCTCACGGCGCGGGTATAGCCATTGCTTTCGGCCTTGACCACGCTGGCAAGAAGGTCAACGTCAAGATTGTGCTCGTTGCCGGCGCGGGTAAGCATCTCGCCGAGGTCGGCGGGGGTGAGTCTTGCGGGTGTTGGGGAAGTTTGTGGAGTGGGCTGCAGCGCAGGCGCGGGCGGATCGGGCACGAATTCGATTGCGCCGATTTGTTCCGGCGCAAACTCGATGTAGTTGTCCTCGCCGCGGCTCAGGTAGAGTCGGACGCGGCCATCGACCTGGCCGTGATGGTCGCACAGCTGGACGAAGCCGTTGCGCAGCGTGACCCGCTCGGCGGCGCGCGCGTGCGGCAGCGCTGCAAGGGCTGCGATGGTGATGATCGCAATGGGAAGGAGTTTTCGCATTCGCAGTTCCCAAGGCGGGTGCATAAATGCAGTCAGCTTGAGAAAAACCATCCCTCAGGGGTTAAAACCCCAGACCTTGTGCACTTTGAATGGCACGGCTGAAGAGGCTGCGGGAGAAGGCATCTTCGCGAGGGAAGGAGCGCACAGGGGCTAAAGCCCGACACTCATTTTGCTCAGTTTACGGCGCGAGTAAACTCGCGCCCTGATACAAAGCTTCTCGATAAGTGAGTTCCGCAGCCTGTTAAGCCGTGCCCTTTCAAAACGTTATTTATGCAACCGTCTCCAACCGATTCTCTGCTCATATTCTGGCGGCTGCAACCTTCGCCAGGGCGGCTTCGAGGACAACGGCTACGCCGTCACGGTCATTCGAAGGCGCTTGCTTCCAGCCGCGCGTCTTGGCCATGGCGCGCAGCTCGAGAGCGGCATTGGCCATCATCACGCCCTGCCCTGCCCACTCCAGCATACCCACATCGTTCCAGTTATCGCCAATGGCCATGGTTTCTTTGCGATCCACACCGAGCCGGCTGGCGAGTTGTTGGAGCGCCCATCCTTTGGAGATGCCGTGCGGCAAAAAATCGAGGATAGACAAATCGCGCGCAGGATACTCGGTGCGAACACAGTCGCAAAGCTCGCACCACTCGCTTGCCATGAACGCTTTTTCGGCTTGTCTCATCTGGTCCACGCTTCCGGCCGCCATGCCCTGAATGGGATCGTCGCCATCTACCAACGCCATTTCCAGTGGTTTGACCACCTCAATCGCGTTGCGGTTGGCCTCGACCCAAAGGGCGAACCGACCATTCGCCATTTCGAGGTCTTCGATGACCAGTTCGGCACACCCCGGCCGGTCGAAGGTGAAGACGAGCGACCCGAACGGGCGAAGGACACCGCACAGACCGCGCGCGACGCGGGCATTCATATGGCAACGGTCGATGGTTTGGCCGTCAAGCGTAGAGAGCACTGCACCATTGGACGTGATGAGAGGCGTATCCGCTCGCAGGCCCAGGCCCTCGAGCAGAGGAATTGTGTACGCCGTGCGGCGGCCTGTCGCGATGGCCACCGTAACGCCCGCTGCCTGCGCGGCCCGGAGTGCCTGCGCGTTGCGCTGACTGACTTTCTGCGTGGCAGCCGGCAGGAGCGTGCCGTCCATGTCAATCGCGACGAGGCGGACAGGTGGGTGCATAAGCCCAGTCTACGGGAAATGGATCGCGGAACAGGGAGTAGGGAGTAGGGGTCAGAGGGGGGCATGGTGTTGTTGCTGTAATCTTTGGGTATGGAACGGATTTGCAGCCAATGCCATGCGGTGCTGGCCGAGGAGACGAAGGCCGACTGGTGCCCTGCTTGCGGCGGAGCGCTGGTGGAGCGGGTGGGCACGATACACGACCCGCCGCATGCAGCGCCGGTGGAGGTGGATCATCGCGGCATTGTGCTGCCGCGGAGACACGCGGTGGGCGGGATTATTACGCCGCAGTAGGCTCGGAGCTGCTCTCGCTATGCTTCGAATCAGGGGGTTGTGTCGAGACCAACCGTTTCGGCCAGCTTGGCCTGGCGTTCATCGAACGTCCAGAATCTGTCGGCCCGTAGTTCCAGTGCACACGCAACATGCAAAGTGTCCAAAGTGCGCACTCCGAGCGTCGGAACGAAACGGCGGGCAAGATCGACGATTACATTCCAGGCAGTTTCGGGAAACGCCGCCGTTTGCAGGGGACCGGAGCGGCAGTCGAACTCGAAGTTCTCCCATGCGCGCCTGGCATCCATCTCCGAAACACGCCGGAGAAACACTTGCCTATAGATCGCATTCGCAAATTCGGCACGGCCGAACGGCGAGATCGGCAGATTCGGATGCACTGCCATCCGGCTATATGCTTCGCGCGAATGCACATCCCGCAGGTAGACGGCCATTAGAAAACTCGTGTCGGTATAGACGGTCAATACCGGCTCTCTTCTCGATCCCGTATCAGATCATCCACGGCTGTGAGGACGCGATCACCGAAGATCTCTTTCGCGCGCGCTTCAAAATCGGGCCATTCAACGGTGGGTTTCGTCGGCGTCCTCGGCACCAAGTCGCCAATCACCTCGGCGCGCTCCCGCACTTCAATATGCACGCCGGCTCTCAGCCATTCCTTGACTTGTTTAGTGTTGCGAAGCTGGCGTAAAGTGATGCTCGCCATAAGTCAAATGTGACACAAAATGTGCCACAAAGTCAAGGACATAATGGCAAGCCCTTCCCATGCTATTCGTACCGCAGCGCCTCGGCTGGAAGTACGTTGGCGGCTGAGGACGAGGGGTAGAGCGTGGCGAGGAGCGAGATTCCGATGGACACGGCAGAGACGATAACGCCGTCGAGCAAGCGCGGGGCGAACGGCAATGCATCGATGGAGTAGACATCGGGCGATAGCGGGATGTGGTAATAACTACCAGCCCAGGAGGCGAGGTACCCGAGCGCGAGGCCGAGCACAGTGCCGACGATGCTGATGAGAAAGCCTTGCAGCAGGAAGATGCGCCGCACCTGGCCGGGGTTGACCCCGTAGCTCATCATGACGGCGATGTCGCGGGTTTTTTCCATCACCATCATGGTGAGGGCGATGAGAATATTAAGCGCAGCGACGATAACGATGAGCGCGATGACGATGAAGGTGACGACCTGTTCGAGCTTGAGAGCGCGGAAGAGCTCGCGGTTCTGCTCGGTCCAGTTTGTGGTCATGTAGCCCTTACCGGCCGCCTGCTCAATGGCGCGAGCGATCTCAGGGGCGCGATTGAGGTTGTCGACTTTGAAGCTGATGACGGAGAGCAGATCGGGCTCATCGAAGAGGCGCTGCGCGTCGGCGAGGCGCAGGAATCCCATCTGGGCGTCGTACTGATAAAAGCCGGAGTGAAAGGTGCCGGCGAGGCGAAAGCGCACGTATTTGGGAATTACGCCGAGGGGCGTCATCTCGCCCTGCGGGCTGATGATCATCACGGAATCGCCGATGGACGCGCCGACGGTTTCGGCCAGATCGCTGCCGAGGACGATTGGCGGGAGTTCCGTGAATTGCGTAGGAGCGGTGGATTCGGGTTGCGGCTCGAGAGCGCGCACCGAGCCAGGCGTGGCCGAAGAGAGCAGGTCGCTGACCGTGCGCTCCGCATCGGGAAGGATGCCTTCGAGCATGGCTCCTCCGTCGCGTGCGCCGCGGGCCACCAATACCTGCTCGTACAAGCCTGGAGAAGCGGCGGTGACATGCGGGACGGCGCGCAGGCGCGCAAGCAATGGGCGCCAGCCGGAGATGCCGCGACCGTCCACATCCATCAACTGCACATGAGCGCTGGAGCCGAGCAGCTTATCCTGCAGGTCGCGCCGCATGCCGTTGGTGATGGCGAGAGCAATGATGAGCGCGGCCACGCCCGCGGCAACGCCTGTTATTGAGATGACGGTGACGACGCCGACCACGGCCTGCCGCCGCTTGGCCTTCAGGTACCTCGCCGCCACATAAAGCTCGAATCGCATTGCGATTTTCCGTTCCTTCGTAGTGCTGGCCTCTTGACTCGGCTCATTAGCGGGATTCGAGCCGTCTCGCCATTCGCGCGCGCGGGTCTGGAGGCCCGCACGACAGCCGGCCAGGAGTCCGGCGCTACGAATCACTGTTGCTGCGCGGGAATGACGGTTTTGGCCACGCCTACATTGTCGTAGCGGTCGTAGGCGCGCACGGTGATCAGGTGCTCGATGGGCTTTCCGCCGGCTATCCTGTCCACATCGAAGCGAAATTCATAATGCTCGCGCTTAGCATCGCTGAGTTTGCCCACCGGCTCGACATACTGCCACGGCCCCGCGTCGAGCGAGTACTCGGCGTGCGCAATGGGCGATGCTTCATCTACAGCATCGAAGCTGACGAGGATCAGCACGATACATCTGGGGCCGTCGCAAACCATCCCCTGTCCACTCGCCTTCAGATTCGTAATCGCCGGCGGCGTGGTGTCGATCTCGAAGCGATCGCTGACCTTATCGTCTGTGAGCGCTTCACCGGGGGTGTGGGAGGGCGCGTCAGAGGCGACCACCTTCAGCCGGTAGCCTCCGTCGGGAATCAGCGTGGCGTCGAAGCTGTAGGCCTTGTCGGTGATTTGGTCTTTGAGGAGGCGCCAGACGGTCTCGCCGTCACCGCGCAGGTAAAGGGAGTAAATGAGTTCGTCGCCATCGTCGTCGTGCGCCGCCCAGCGAACAGTGACAGCCGTGCGGTCTTTGTTTGCCTGGAGGGGCTGGCTGGCGCCGGCGTCGAACGAGATTGTTCCACTTTGGCCGGACGACGGGAAGGCGATATTCACGGTTTGGGCCTGGGGACCGGGCTGGTTTTGCGGATTGAGGCGGGCGCCTGGAACAACGACCAGCTCGTCGACCACGGGCGCTGAATTCACAGGCAGATAGTTGACGCCCACGCTGCCGAGGATGCCGCTCGCGTGCAGCACAGCCTTCCACTGCAAGAAGCGCCCCGCGGGCGAGGCGACGGATCCGTCCTGCAGGGGCTGCCAGTCGCTCCAGCCGCGGACAGGCTGCTCGACATTGCCGGAGCGGGTAAGGATCTCGTAGCCTGAGGAGCCGGGTTCGATTTCGACGCGGCCAAAGCGGGCGAAGGCTCCTGTGTCAAGAACGTCGCTGGCGTATTGGTGTGTTTCGGTTGCGCTCAGGCGGTAGACTTTGCCGGAATTGCCCGTACCAATGAGGAGACCATCCGGGTTCTGTGCGGCGGCCAGGCCCTGCTGCGCCTGGAGATGGGCGATGTCGGCATAGCTGCCGTCATCCTGAATACGGAGGATGCGGCCGCGATTGCCACTCAGCGCAAGAAGGCCGTCGGGGCGGACAGCCAGCGCGTAGACGATTTCGTCCTTGCCGGACCATAGCTTGCGCGGGGCCTGACTTGCGGCCAATGCGTAGATTTCGGTCCCCTCGGGCACCGAGGCGCTGGTGTTGGCTGCCTGAAGCGATCCCGGCTGCACCACGGTAATGGTGATGGTGGCCGTTCCCTGCACCGGCAGCGGGGGCAGCGGATTATGTCCCTTCTCACCCACACAGACCGCGTAAATGGTTCCCTTGGGGCCAATGGAAATGGCGGTGATTTCGCGCCGCGGGGCCTCGAAGAGCACGTAGCCCTTGCCATGGGGGTCGATGCGGTAGACCAGTCCCGAACCGTCGGAGCCGGCGATGAGATTGCCCTCGCCGTCCCATGCGAGGGTGCGGATATGTGCCTCGTCGGTCTTGAAAAACAGTTCCGGCGAGGCGGAAGGCTTGGAGAGATCGACGCGGTAGACAGCGCCGGGATTGCCGGTGGCGATGTATAGCCGTCCGGCTGGGTCGAAGGTCAGATCCCAAATGTAGTGGGATTGCGCGCTGGGCGGTGAGTCAGCCTGGCTCTGGCCGGGAACAGTCTCGTCCTGCCTGGCTGCGTCGAAGACTACCGTGGCATCCTTTTCATCCAGCTTCGTGGTGGCGCCAGGGTTGAGCTTGTAGACCTTGCCAGAGGGCAGCGTGGCTGCATAGAGCGCGCCATCGGGTCCGAGACGCAGAGCCTGAACGGTCAGATCCCTGGTTTCAAAGAGCGTGAATGGCTTTTCGCCCTTTTGCCCGGACAGGCGGAGCACGGTGGCGGGCGAACCGGTGCCGGCGAAGACGCTGCCACTCTTGTCCGCAGCCAACGACCATACAAAGGTCGACGGGGTGTTGAGGAGCTCGGTCAGTCCGGGGCTCTGGCGCAGATGACCGTCGCTCTCGATCGCAACCCCTTCGGGGGTGCCTTTTTCGAACTGCTCCATTTGCGATTGGGCCCAAAGATGGGTGCCCTGCGCGAATGCGGGGACCGATGCCGTAATTGATGCTGCCGCCAGCGCAACCAGAAGCGCGTTAGAGGCGGGTGCGGACGGGAAGCGATGAGAAAAGCGGGAGGCGAAAAACATTCTGCCGTTGAGTCTACTAGAGTTGGCCGCCTGGCATCGGCGGTACGGACCCCGGTGGAAGAAATGAGTTGTTTGATAATTGGCGGGTTGGCGTCGCTCCGCGACTTCGCAGGTTGGCGAGTTCGCGCAGTATTTCTTTTTGGCACGTGGAGGCCGTAGAATGTGAGCTAGATCACCACAGTGTATATCATAAAGTTATCATTTGATACAATGAACACCATTTCGTATCGTTTATACCCATACTCGGAATTTCTCCACTGGGGTGTTGCCAGTCGTATTTTGGGAAGAATACTATTCCGGATAGGTTCATAAGGCCGCGACACAAGCTTTTACCATAGTTCCACCATGCATGCAATTGTTCCCAAGTTCACAGAGCTTCATCAAACGGCGGCGCTTGACGGTTGGAGCGCACGCGGACGGAGTATCTCGTCATGGCATGGTATGCCTACTGCATCAGTGAGAAGCAAGCATTTCCAGAATTAGCTCATCATCGTAAACCGGTTCCCATGGAATCGGTCTTTGGAGTCAGTGGCAATCAAGTTTTTCTTTACCCGGCGAGCGAACTCGCCGTGGTCGTGAGCGAACACAACCCCCAGGAAACCCTCAATCAAAGATCGGGCGTGGACCACGCGCGGGTGATCGCGGACTGCTTCCAGCACTCCACGGTACTTCCCTTCCGTTTCGGCACGGTATTCCACGACGACGAGACGCTGCGCAAGTCGATCCGTTCGAACCAGCGGCAGTTTCTTGGCAATATCGACAAGCTACGCGGCAAGACAGAGATGCACCTGAAGATCCTGGTCGATGACTGTTGCGGGCGCGAGGTTGAAAAGCGCCTGGCCGCCGAGGGGGTGGGACGCGCGTATCTGAGCAATTTGCGTGAGAATGCCTCGCGGGCTCGGGAGCGCCAGACGCGGGCCCGCGCGGTGAGCTTCCAGATGCACAGGCTATTGCAGCCTCTCGACGAGGAGGTGAGCTGCCGGCTGATGGAGAACGGCAAGATGATGCTGGATATTGCTCACCTAATAGACCGCAAGTGCGTGGAACGGTACCATAACAAATTTGTGACTACCAGCGCCGCGATGCGCGAGTGCCAGATGCAGCTTTCAGGACCGTGGCCGCCCTATCACTTCGTTCACAAGCTCACGCGCACGGCGCATGCGCAGTCTCAGCCGGCGGCGACACTGGCCCCGGTGGCCGTTGCAGCCGCAGCGCCAGCGATCGCAATGATGGAACCGGCCGCTATACTCGTATAAAGCCGCGCAGCGGCGACTAAGAGGAGCTCCAGCTACGGCTGGAGCTTTTCTTTCAGATGAGGCTTGGATTTTCAGGCGGGCCCGGCACGCCACCCCAGCAGGCAGTGACTTTGTACGAATCAGGAAAAGGGCATTGAAACTCTTGAATTGCCGTAATCTAGAATCATGAACGACGAAATGATAGATGCCACGCAGGATTCGGTCTTCGATCTTCTGGTGGTGGGCGCTGGGCCTACAGGCCTGGCTTGCGCCATCGAGGCGCAAAAAGGCGGGCCTTCGCGCGGTGCTGGTGGATAAGGGCTGCGTCTGCAATTCGCTCTTTCACTATCCCGCGCACATGACGTTTTTCACCACCTCGGAGCGCCTCGAGATCGGCGGAATCCCTTTTCCCAGTCCGAATGCCAAGCCCACGCGCGGCGAGGCGCTGGAGTACTACCGCCAGGTGGCAGCCTACTACCGGCTGGACGTGCGCCAGTACCACCGTGTCGAGAGCGTGACGGGGGCCGATGGCGCCTTCACTGTGCATACAATGGACCGTTTCGGCCGGCCGGGAGCAATCGAGGCACGCAAACTGGCCATCTCCACCGGCTACTATGACCTGCCCAATTGGATGGACATTCCCGGCGAGGCCCTCAGCAAAGTCCACCACTACTATGTCGACCCGCACCCCTATTTCGAGATGAACGTGGTGGTGATTGGCGGCAAGAACTCCGCTGCCATCGCGGCTCTCGAGCTGTGGCGGAGCGGTGCGCGGGTGACGCTTGTCTACCGCGGACCGGGGATTCACGCCGAACGTGAAGTACTGGATCAAGCCGGATATCGAAAACCGCATCAAGGACGGCGAAATCAAGGCATACTTTTCGACGGAGGTTGTGGAGATTACGCCGGACGCGGTCGTGGTGGATACTCCCGCGGGCCGCGAGACGCTGCCCAACGATTTCGTCTTCGCCATGACCGGATACCATCCCGATTTTGCTTTTCTGGAGCGGATGGGTGTGCGTTTCGAGGGCCCGGACCGGTTGCCGGTCTGCGACCCGGAAACGCTGGAAAGCAACGTGCCCGGAATTTACCTGGCCGGGGTGATCGTGGCCGGAGCGCGCACGAGCGAGATCTTTATTGAGAACGGGCGTTTTCACGGACGGCAGATTGCCGCATCGCTGGTCTCGAAGATGAAGTCAGTGGAAGAGGCACGGGACGCTGTTGCCGCGGGCGATGCGATAGACTGAGGCTGCTGACTTCCGTGGAGGGTAGCTCATTGCGCATACGCTGGTGGCCGCGATCGATTCGCTGGCAGATGCTGGCCGGCCTCGTGCTGCTGGAAATGCTCTCCATCGGCGCTGTTTGCGCCTTTGCTGGTCCGCCAGCAGGCAGATGAGAGCGCTAGCCGCGCTAACAGGCGGCTTGCGTACGAGGCCGCGTCCCTTGCCTTACAGTCGGGCGAGGCGCTTGAGCAGCAACGGTCCGGCTGGGTAGATCTGTCGGTGAAGATGATGGGCGACGCGCCCACCGTTGCCCTGGCCAAGGTCACCGATCCGGCCGGTCAGCGTGCTCTTCATCAGCAGGGGCGAAGCGGATGGGTCGGTGCTGGAACCGGCTGAACTGAGCGCTGATCCCGCTGATCAAGCGAAATGAACCGAACTGCTTCACGCTTGCCGGCAATCGCTGGGAATGCGCCCAGCCCATCTACACCGCGGATACACTTGCGCGGCTTTGCATGGGTCTCATTCGACCAACGCTGGATGCACGAGCAGCTGGATTCAATTCTGCGCAGCACCATTATCTTCGGCATCATTTGGGTGGCGGCTTCGGCGTTGCTGGTGCTCCTGATGGGGCGCTCCATTGCGCGGCCAATTGGCGGTATTGCATCGCGGCGCCGCGGCGCTGATGACCTCGCCGGAAGACGGCAGCCATTTCCCGCTGCCGGTCGTGGTTCACAATGAGATCGGCGACCTGATTGAGACCTTCAACCGCATGGTTGCCTCGCTGGCCGAGCAGCGGGCGGGACTGAACGACACGCTTTCGCTGCTCGATTCGATGCTGGCGAACGCGCCGATTGGCCTGGCATTTGTCGACCGCAGTTGCCGATTCGTGCGCGTCAACCAGGTCTTTGCGGACCTGACCGGAGCGGCCGTCAGCCGGCATCTGGGCCGCACACTGCCCGAGTTGCTGCCGCAACCTGCGGCCAAGGAAATGGAACGTACGGTGCAGCGCGTCTTTGCCACAGAGGAGCCGGTGCGCAACCTGGAGATTGAGCGGCGAGGGCGGCGAGCCGCGCCGGCCGTGGACCTGGCTGATCAGCGCTTACCCGGTGCGTACCACGCCGAACCAGGTGCGCTGGGCGGGGATCATTGCGCTCGACGCGAGCGAGCGCAAGCGCAACGAAGAGGCGCTGCGGCGAACCGAAAAGCTCGCAGTGACCGGGCGGCTGGCCGCTTCGATTGCGCACGAGATCAACAATCCCCTCGAAGCCATCACCAATCTGCTTTTTCTGCTGCGCAACTTCAGCGACCTCCCGGACGCGGCGCAGCAATACGTGTCCATGGCAGAGTACGAAGTGCACCGCATTGCCGAGATCACGCAGCAAACGCTGCGCTTTTATCGCCAGCCCACGCAGCCTGCGCGCACCACAATGGCGGAACTGCTGGATCCGGTGCTGAGCCTCTACCAAAGCCGCCTCAGCGCGCTCGAACATTCGCGTGGAGCGGGATTACGATGCCGAGATGACTCTGTTCTGCTTTGCCGGAGAACTCCGGCAGGTCTTCGCCAACCTGGTGGGCAATGCGATTGACGCGAGCAGCGATGGCGGCCGGTTGGTGGTGCGTGCCCGCCGCTCACGCCACTGGAAGAACTCCGGCGCAAACAGGGGTCCGGTTTGCCATCGCCGACACCGGCGCCGGGATGGAGCCGGAGGTGCGCGAGCACATCTTCGAAGCGTTCTTTACCACCAAGGAAACGACGGGAACAGGGCTGGGACTCTGGGTGAGCCACGAGATCATCCTGAAACACCATGGTTTGGTGCATGTGCGCAGCCGCACTGCAGCCTCAGACCCTGCAGCCGTCAAGAAGAGCAGCGGAACCATCTTTCAAATTTTTCTCCCTGACGGTCCTGGTCTGGCGGGCGAAGAAAGTGCTGCGGCGGGCTAATTCGATCCGCGCCAGCCCAAGCGCCGGCGGTATATCTCTTCTCGCGGCTTTGTGGAGGAACAGAATTCAGAAGGGATTCAAGCCTGACAACCGGCGTTGGTAACGGAGATCGAGCAGGTTTGCCTGGGACGCGGCCGAGTGCGACATGCAGTGGCCCTGGGAACGAACCGGCCCCAAGAGGTAAGAGCGCGTGACGTGCAGCCGGTCCATGACGATGTAACGCGCGCGCAGGCCGTTGAAGGCGAGTGGGAGCGTGGCGGGAACATGGCTGCGATCGACGTAGATCACCAGCGCAGCTTCTCTGGGATTGTCGAAGCTCTGGCCCACGCCCACGCCAAAGAAGGCAGGGTTCTGTTTCATCAGGGTCTGGGCCACCTGCTGCTTTACCGCGATGGCCTGGTTGAAGACAGCGGGCGCCAGGGGCGGAAGTGCGTTCGATTGCACGGAAGATTGCGGTGCTGTACCCGTTGCCACAGCCTGCGGCGTGGCGGGAATCACTTGGGTGCGAACGCCTGCGACGGTTTGCGGCACGGCGACGATCATGCTCTGGTCAACGTAGAGGATGACGGCGGCCTCGCCGGCGCGATCATTGCTTTTGCCCATGGCCGCGCCAAGGATTCCGGCCGAAGGGTTAACCAACAGGCGCGCCTGCGGCAGCGCCTGCTGGGCAAGCGCGGTCTGAGCGCCGGAGAGCTGGCTTGCCTGCGCGGCCGTTGCGGTGCTGTTGCCGTAGTTGAGGCAGCTCACAGGATGGTCCGCGGCGCCCACGAACGTATAGCTTGTTCCCTCCTGCGTTCCCAGTTCCGATAGCACCGCAGGCGCAGGATTTGCAATGCCCTCGCTTACGCCAGACACCGTAACGCCGCCGGCAAAGAACAGCCCAACGGGTTCGGCATTGCTGACATCCACTACCAGCGATCCGGAATCGCCCGCATCGCTGAACTGGTTGCCCTCGATCGCGAGTTGATTGGTATAGGTCTTGGTCAGGTAAGCTTCGGTTTCAGCGCAGTTCTTGAAGTAATCCACCTCCACGTCCAGGTTCGTCGCGGAGATGCTGGCGCAGGTGAGGCCGGTAGTGCGTCCGCTTTTGGCCACGACCAGATTGATGGAACCGCCTTCACCCTTGCCGCCGGTCGACGTGATTCCGGGAGGCGCGGCAGCCAGGGCGCCGTTGCCTTGCAGCGCGCCCAATTCCTGAATTTCGCCGTTGGCGCTCACCGCTCCCGAATCCACTTGCGCGATGGCCGCGTCGACATTGGTCGTGCTGGAACTTAGCGGGAGCCAGGCCGTCAAAACGCCCACCGGAGTGGTTCCGGAGCCTTCTCCGTTGGGTGTGCAATTGTTGTCGATCACTCCCGGCTGGATAATCATTTCGCCTGTGCTGGCCTGATCGCTGCGCGCCAGCACATGATTGCAACTGAGCAGGTATTGGGTTCCGCTTGCTGTTCTGGATCAAAGAGCCCAGCGTACCACCGCAGCAATCCACAATCTGATTGCCTTTGGCGTCGTAATCGTTGTTGTTGCCGCCGGAGCTGCCCAGAAGGACCGGCGTGGGCAGTTGCGCCTGGTGCGTTGCAGAATTGCTGGAGATTCCCGCGGTATTTAAGAGCACTTCGGCGGCCGCTTTCGAGGACGACGTGCCAATGGTCGCCACCACGTAGGTTGGAGCAGTGGAAGAAACCGTGCCCGGAGCGGTGTAGGTGGCGGTGCAATAAGTGAACGCCGAGGTACTGCGCACGCAGCTTGAAGAGCCCACCGAGCCTTGGCCGCCACTGGACCCTGTGGAAGTGCTGGAGATCGCGTAGTTGATTCCGGTGGCGCCGCCGGCCTCGGCAATGTATCCGGTGATGGTGACGGCGCCGCCACTGCCTAGCGCTACATTCTCAGGCGTGAGCGGTTGCAGGAAGCCCGGCGTGATGGAGACAACCGCACTTGCTTCCGTGCCCGCGCCGGTTCCGGAGGTGAGCGTGGCTGTGACGGTTACATACTCGCTGTCGGCGGTGAGGTAAGGGGGTGGGGTGTATTGGCCGCTGGCAGTAATGGTTCCGGGGCCGGAATTCGCATCGCCGCCGGAAACGGACCAGGTAACATTCGCCGCACCGCCGACGGTGAGCGCGGCCGAGAATTGCTCCACCGTTGCGCCCGAAGAGCTGGTGTTGCAGCCGGTGCAATTGGTGTCGATGGCTGCCGTGCCGGGCGAGATGGAGAAGGTACCGTTGGATGAGCTGGCCGACGGCATTCCGCCGCAGCCTGCGAGCGCAAACAGAGCCGGCAGCCCGGCAACTGCCAGCGCCCGGGCCGGCCAATGCAGGAGCGAATGGGCCTTCAGTTCCGGTTTGCTGGAACGCGCGGGGCGGTTTCGCTCGATCGATGGGTCTGACGTCTTATGGCTCAATTCGTGCGGCGGCTTTCTGGCTGTTGCGATTGCTGTTTGACATGTTACGGCGTTTTAGGAAACTTTGTTGGGTTTTGAGTGCGTGCCATGTTGTCGCTCCCTGGTGGTCGCGCCAACTTTAGCTCATCGGCTCCGCCTTACAGTATTTCCTAAAACGCTATCGACGCGCGATTTCCTGCTTCTCAAGCGCAGGAGCCTCAAGAAGACGCACATCTACTCCGTTTCCTGAAGCGATGCATAGTTAGACCCGCGGCGCGAGCAAGAGTTATCTTGCATGGCCTTCACAGCAGAGACTCAATCGCCTCGGGCTCTCATGACTCAATTTACGAGAGTACACTGCGCCAATAAATACCGTGTAAATTCTACCGCCGGGTAATTGAAGCCGAGGGGGTAGCGTCCAGCTTTCAGTTTAACGCACCGGACGATCTGAACCGAAGTACGCCGATGCCCTCAACCTGAAGCGGGAAAGCAAGGCGTTTGTCGCTGCGCGCGCGCGCCATTTAGCATTCCGATTGTGCCCACCCTCGAGACTCCGGTAATGTACGTGCGCGGCGTGGGACCGCGCGTAGCGGAGTTGCTTGCCGCTAAAGGCATCCAGACGGCCGAAGACCTGCTGTATCACCTTCCCTTTCGCTATGAGGATCGGCAGAACCCGCGCAGCCTGGACGAACTGAAACCGGGCGAAGTGGCGAGCGTGATCGCGGAGGTGCGGGGATCGGCGCTGATGCGCACGCGCCGGATGCCGCTGTTCGAGCTGACCGTGGGACAGGGACGCTTGGCGCTCAAATGCATCTGGTTCAACGCGCCGTATTTGAACGGCAAGTTTCAGGCTGGGCAAACGGTTGCGGTGTACGGCAAAGTGGAGCCATCGCGGTCGACCAGCAACTTGAAGATGATCCAGCCGCAGTTTGAGGTGCTGCCGGATGCGAGCGACGATGCGGAGACCCGACTCCTGGAGGTGGGCCGCATCACACCGGTGTACGAGTCGCTGGGCGGGAGCCGGTTGGCGTCGCGGTGGCAGCGCAAAACGATCTTCAATCTGCTGGAAGGGATGCGCGGGGCCGTTGAAGAAAGTCTGCCGCGGGCGATGCGTGAGCGGCTGAATTTACCGGATCGGGAGGCAGCGCTGCGCGAAGTGCACTTTCCGCCCGAGGGAACGTCTTTTGCGGAGTTGCAAAGCGCGGCGACCCCGGCGCACCGGCGGCTGATCTTCGAAGAGCTGTTCTATTTGGAACTGGCGCTGGAGCTGAAGCGGCGGCGCATGAAAGAGCGCAAAGGCATCGGCTTTGCCGCCACCGACAAGGTGCGCGAAGCGATTCGCGAGGTGCTTCCCTTTCATCCCACTAAGGCGCAGAAGCGGGCACTGGGCGAGATTGTGACCGATATGCGGAGCCCGAGCCCCATGCGGCGGCTGCTTCAGGGCGACGTGGGCTCGGGCAAGACGATTGTCGCATTTCAGGCCATGCTGGTGGCCATGGAAAACGGCTACCAGGCAGCGCTGATGGCGCCTACTGAGATTCTGGCCACGCAGCATTATCTGGCGGCGCGCAAACTACTGGAAAAATCGTCGCGCAAGCCGCGGATTGTGCTGCTGACGGGCTCGCTCGATGAGGATCGCAAGCGGACCAACCGCGGGCTGATTAACCGTGGCGAGGCGAACCTGGTGATCGGAACCCATGCGCTGATTGAGGAGAAGGTGGAGTTTGAGCGGCTGGGGCTGGTAGTGGTGGACGAGCAGCACCGGTTCGGGGTTTTGCAGCGCTTCAAGCTGATGAAGAAGCCCAACCAGCCCGAGCCCGACGTACTGGTGATGACGGCCACGCCGATTCCGCGTACGCTGGCGCTTTCGCTTTATGGCGATCTGGACCTGAGCGTTCTGGATGAAATGCCGCCGGGCCGGACGCCGATCGAGACCAGACGCGTCGCCAGCGAACAGGCGGACCAAGTTTGGGGATTTGTGCGGAAGCAAGTGGCGCAGGGACGGCAGGCGTATATTGTTTATCCGATCATCGAGGGGGCGAAGGACGACCAGCCGGAGTTGGATTTCTCGCAGGACGCAACGGAGGCCGGCGCGGAGAGATTGGAAGCCCACCCGAGCCACAAGAACGACGACGCGGCGAGAGTGGGGCGTCCGGCTCGTGTACAGAGACGTGTGCAAAAGGCGAAGACAACAGAGCTTTTTCCCGGATCGGCCCAGGAAGCGAGTCCAAACGGCCGTTCGGGTTTGCGGTCGGCGGTTGAGATGTACGAAAAACTGCGGTCGGGAGCGCTGGCAGGTTTGCGCGTGGGGCTGCTGCACGGGCGGCTGGACGCAGACGAAAAGGAAGTGATCATGCGCCGCTTCCAGCGGGGCGAGATCGATGTGCTGGTGTCGACCACGGTGATCGAAGTGGGCGTAGATGTGGCCAACGCTACGGTGATGGTGGTGGAGCACGCGGAACGGTTCGGGCTGGCGCAGTTGCATCAGTTGCGCGGGCGCGTAGGACGCGGCGCCGCGAAGAGCTATTGCATTCTGATGACCGGGACGCACATTTCCGAGGCAGGCGAAGAGCGGCTGAACGCAATGGTGCGCACACAGGACGGATTCGAGTTGGCGGAGCTGGATCTTTCGCTGCGCGGGCCGGGAGAGTTCTTCGGCACGAGGCAGGCGGGGCTGCCGGAGTTTCGCGTGGCGAATCTGTTGCGGGACCGGAAACTGCTGGAGCTGGCCAAGCAGGAGGCAGCGCGTTTTGCAGACAATAAGGGCGCCGAGGCGACCGAGGCCGAGCGCGCGACCATGCGGGCGTGTCTCAAAGAGAAATGGCAGCGACGGTATGGGCTGGTTGAGGTGGGCTGAGCTTTCCGGCGGTTCTTACGGCGGTTCTCCAATTCAAGTGAAGTTTTGAAGGGCGTGCAATGCGGCGTTTTCTTGATGAAAACGCCACTTAGCGGTTGTGGCCCCGCTCGACACCAATTGGAGAACCGCTATAGTGGCAGGCGAACGGAGCTTTACGCCGACCCGCAAGCGCCTGGCGCGGAAACCAGTTCCACGGGGAAGGTTTGAATCTCGAGATCGATACTGGCGATCTCCGCGCCGCAGTCGTTTTGATGGCTGCGGGTGCATTGGCAGAGTTCGGTAAAGCGAATATGCCCGTTCTGGCTGAGTTCGACTCCGGCCGCAATGAGAATGCTGTAGATGTCGACGCATGCCTGACGTTCAAATTCGAACAACATGGTCACCGCGCCGGTATCGTTTGCTCCGCGGCTTAACACCCAGCCTCCACAGCCGAGAATGGCGCCGGTAAGAGATTGAACCAGGCGCGACGGGTCCTCGGTGGAGACGGCCTTCATCTGCATCGCCCACGGGATGCTTATTGCCTGATTTTGATCCTGATTGGGGACTTTCAGTCTCATACGTTGTTTATCGGAGCCGGGCCGGAGCGGATGAAGGCTGTTGCGGAGTTGAACGGCGCTTGAACAACTTTGGAACAACCCGGCCTTGCGGAGGTGCTGAAACGCGTGCCGTGGTAATTGAACTCTAGAGCCTGTTATTAACTTTCGCGCGAGCAGCGTTGCGAGCGAAAATCGGGCCAGACGAGGCGGAGGACGACGGTTGTGGCGGGACCACCACCTAGGACGACAACGAAGTATGGCCCGATTTGCGCCGCAACCCGCAGGGCTGGGGCCAATTTTGCCCATCTCGTCGTCGCTCGTCGCTCGAAGATTCCCGATATTCGTCGCTCCTCGCTCCTAGACCTGGGCAAAATTGGCTCCCAGCGCTGTCCGCGGGAAAGTTAATAACAGGCTCTAGGGCGCAGACCTGCGCAGCGGCGTGGCGCGGGGCACGAGAGGCCCCAGAGCCAGGCGCTGGAAAGGCCCCATGTTGTAGTTTGGTAGCATGATCGCCGGGACGGGAATCGACATGGTAGAGATTGCGCGTATGCAACACGCGATGGATCGCTTCGGCAGGCGATTTCTCGACCGTGTATTTCTTGGCGCAGAACAGACTTACTGCCTACGCAAGCGCAAATCGGCAGAGAGTTTCGCAGCCCGGTTCGCAGCAAAGGAGGCCGCAGCCAAGGCGCTGGGCACGGGCATCAGTCAAGGGGTGAGCTGGCTGGAGATCGAAGTGGTGCGAGCGCCGAGTGGACGGCCCGGTCTTTGCTTTCATGGCCGCGCGGCGCAAATTGCCGGCCGCCTGGGCGTCGCGCGTTCCGCGCTTTCCCTCACCCACACCGCGGCACTCGCAATGGCCAGCGTCGTGCTCGAAAGCGACGGTTATGGGCAGTTTGAAAAAACATCCCTCGGGGGCTAAACAGGCTGCGGAAAAACTCGCTGTTTTGAAAGGGCACGGATTTATCCGTGCCGCAAGCCGAACAAAATCAGCGCAGCCTTTAGGCCCTGAGGGAAGTTTTTGAGGACATTCGTCCCCTGTTCCCCATTTTCCCGCAGCCTCTGAAGCCCTTCATCTTGATGGATACTTTCTCGGCTCAACTTGAAGTCATGCCCTGATACAAGGCCATCTATTAGGCGGGTTCTACAGCTGGTTGCATAAATGGCGCTTTGAAAGGGCACGACTTCAGGCGTGCCGAAAAGGCCAGCAAAATCGCGGGCTTTAGCCCCTGAGGGATGCTTTTTGGCCGCCTCGGAGGATTTATGCAACCAGTTCCAGCCGCTGGCCGGCCGAACACTGTCTTTGCAGTTAATTTCCCCACATTGGCGCACAATCGTTCTGTGAGTCGTGCATTCCAAGCTCGGGGTACGGAGATATATACCCTCGCCATAAGTCCTTTGTTCTCAAATATAGAGGTATGGCGTATAGGGGGAGGGGTGGGGATTGCATTTTGGTAAACATCCGTCCTCGGCTGAAGCGGTTCTAAGATGCTGGAGCTGGTTGCATAAATGGCGCTTTGAAAGGGCACGACTTCAGTCGTGCCGATAAAGTCGAGTGGGGCTTTACAGGCTGCGGAAAAAGTCCGAACGAAAGGCGAATTCAGCAAAGGATGGATTGGGCAGGGGCTAAAAAGCCCTCTCTGGTTTTGTCGCAATTACTGCACAACTGAAGTCGTGCCCTTTCAAAACAGTTTCAAACTGACCCAGTGCCAAAGGGACCCTTAAATGCGGCGATTCTGCTATTCTCTAGAGCGGAACCAGAGTTCGCGTGTCTCTGCTTTAGGATGTGAAAGGTGGCTTGCCGCGGCGAGCTACGTGGTTGACGTGCCCCCGTAAACCATCAACTCTAGCTCCGCTGTCGGCGTCGACCCGCTCAAATCAGTAAGAGGAGTGACGTGCCAAGCCGTAAAGAAATTCAGTGGTCACAACTGAAGGTGGGGTCGCTGGTGCTGGCGGCCATCGTCGTACTGATCGCCCTCATTTTTCTCATGACCGGCTCCACGGGCGGCCTTTTCGCGCGCAAGATCAAGCTGCGCTCGTACTTTCCGAATGCCGCCGGGCTGCAGGAGGGCGCTGTGGTGTCGCTTGAAGGCGTCACTATTGGCAATGTGGCCAAGATGCGCGTGGTCCCTGACCGGAATCCGACTCCGGTGGAGGTGACCATGGAGGTCGGAGAAAAATACTGGAGCGATTTGCACACCGATTCGGTAACCTCGATCCAGGCGGCCGGCGTGCTGGGCGATAGCTACATCGATATCAATTCCACCCACGCCACCGGCTCGCGGCCGGTTGACAACACCGAGCTTCGAGCGTCTGGCGCGCCGACGATTCAGTCCGTCATCAACAGCAGCGAGGTCTCAATTCAAGAGATCAATCACCTGGTCAAGAAGATCGATGTGCTGATTGACACACTGAATACCGATCGCGGAACGGTGGGCGAGCTGATCAACGATCCAACGCTGGCAAAGAAGGTCGTAAGCATTGCAAGCGATCTCGCGACCATCACGGCAGCGATCGCCCAAGGAAAAGGAACTCTAGGCAAGATTGTCAACGACGATACGCTTTACACGAAGATTGACTCGATTACGGACCGGCTGAGTTCGATCGCCGCCGATCTGGATGCCGGCAAAGGCACGGCAGGCAAGCTGCTGAAGGATGAGGCGCTCTATAACAACCTGAACGACGTTTCCGCGAATGTTAAGGAGCTCGTGGCTCAAATCAACTCCGGCAAGGGTTCGGTGGGCAAGCTGGTCAAGGATCCCGAGTTCGCGAAGAAGCTGGACGACTCGGTGACTAACCTCGACAACATTCTCAAAAGCATCAACGCCGGCCAGGGCACGGTAGGGCAGTTGATGCAGAATCGCGCACTCTACGACCATCTGGACCAGACCGCGGATCAGGCCCAGCAGCTCATCAAGAGCATTCGCGAAGATCCCAAGAAGTATCTGGTCATCCGGCTGAAGCTGTTCTAGCGTTATGACCTTGCGATTCTGCAATCGTTCCTGCGCGAGTGCGGGCGTGGAATTTCCGAAAATGCTCTAGCGGTTGTGGCTCCGCTTTACACAAATTGAAGAACCGCTATAGCCAGGCATCGGCGGCGCCAACCTGCGGTCGATGAAAGACGTTGTTTGGTATTTCGCAGGTTGGCGCCGCTTCGCGACTTCGCAGGTTGGCGAGTTCGCGCGGTATCTCTTCCCAGCAGGTTAGCCGCGGGCGGGGACAGCGATGCAATGAATCGAGCGGGGCTACGGCATTTTCGGAAATAGTGTGGTCCTTGCCGGGTTCATCAAATGGCGCCGCTCCTTGTGAGGAACCTGGCAGGATACAGTGTCTGTGGTTTCGCCTTAACCTCCTGCAGCGTCGGCCCGCTCTTCTCTGAAGACGCGCCAGAATTCGACAAATGCCTTGAGCCGGACCACCTGGAAGAAGTCATTCGCGACCAGAAAGAACACAACTGAGGCGGCCCACACAAAATGCATGGCGCTCGGGCCCAACTCATCGCTGAACGGCAGCGGCGCGGCGGAAAGGACCATTGCAACCACCAAGAGCGCCAGTTTGACGATGCCGAGGACCAGGTTGATCTCTGCAAGCTTGCCGGCGAAGGGCCTGCCGAGGCGCAGGCTCTGGCCCAGAGCGGACAGCACGGAGCGCCTTTCGAGCAGGGCCAGGAGCGGCGCGATCGACAGCGGCCAGCTGATGAGCGCAAACGCGGTGAAGAATCCCAGCAAAAGAAAAATAGCCCAGATGAAGTAGCCAATCAGGTCGGGCTCGCCGGGCACAGCAATGTGCGTGGCAGCCACCCACTGCATGGAACCGAACCAGCCCCAAAGTGTGAGAGCGAACAGAGCCAGCCAGGCGGCCTGCAGAACCATCATTGCGACGGGGCGAAATGGCAGTCCAGCTTGCATACGCCGAAGCAAGAGACTGCGGCCAATGCCGGAAACGACAACCCACGCGAGCGCGGCAGCGGGCACGAGCCAGCGCAGCACCGCCAGCACGTGGGGCTCATAATACGAGGCCACGTTGGCAAGTTGCACTGCTGCGACCCAGGGATTCTGCGTATCGAGAGAATTGAAGCCCGAGGATTCGAGCGGGAATGTTGCGATAATCCGCTCGGCCTGCTTCCAACAGACGAGAAGAAACGGAATTCCAAAGAACCAACGCCAGGCAATCTCGATGGCGACGAGAGAAGGATGGCGAAATACCTCGCCCATGTGCTCGACGAGCAATTGGGTACCGCGCAGGGGCGGGTTGGTTTGAACGCCAGCCATTACGCCGGCCCTCACTTTATGACCAGGTTGACGGCACGGCCCGGCACGACGATGACTTTGACCAAGGTCTTGCCCGCAATGCGAGCGCGTACTTTTTCGTCGGCCAGCGCAGCGGCTTCCATCTTTTTGGGATCGGCTCCGGGGGCCAGGCGAACGACTGCGACCAGCTTCCCGTTGATCTGCACGGGAATCTCGATTTCGTCCTCCCGTGCCAGATCCGGATCGCTTTTAGGCCAGGGCGCACGCAGAATTACTCCCACTTCGCCCAATTGCTCCCACAACTCCGCGGCGAAGAATGGGGCGAAGGGCGCGAGCAGCAGAGCGAGCGTGCGCAAAAGCTCGCGCAGGACCGGCGCAGGAATTTCCCCGGCGGCAAATTGCGCATCGGCGGCCTGCAGCTCGTTGACGAACTCCATAATCGCCGCCACACAGGTGTTGAAGTGCCAGCGGCCTTCGAAATCGTGCGTGATTCTGGCGATGGTCTGGTGCGTCTTGCGGAGAAGCTTCGAAGATGGACCGGTAGGACTTCCCTCAGGGGCTAAAGCCCCGCTTGCTCCTCTAACGGGTTCGTACGGGCTGAAGCCCGTACCCTTCTCCCGCGCCACTGGCGCGTATTTGTGGACCAGCCGCCACACACGGCCCAGGAAGCGGCTGACGCCGGCGACGCCGTCCTCCTGCCAGTCCAGATCGCGGTCTGGGGGGGCGGCAAAGAGCGCGTACATGCGCGTGGCGTCGGCGCCGTAGCGGGCCACCATGTCGTCGGGCGACACTACGTTGCCCTTCGACTTGGACATCTTGGCGCCGTCTTTGATGACCATACCCTGGGTGAAGAGGCGACGGGCGGGCTCGTCATTTTTCACCAATCCCAGATCGCGCATCACCTTGGTCCAGAAGCGGGAGTAGATCAGGTGCAGGATGGCGTGCTCCACGCCGCCGATGTATTGATCGATGGGAAACCAGTACTGCGCCCTAGACGGGTCGAAGGGAGCGCAGGCGTTCTTCGCGTCGGTGTAGCGATAGAAATACCAGCTCGAATCGACGAAGGTGTCCATGGTGTCGGTTTCGCGCCGCGCCGGTCCTCCACACCTGGGGCAGGTGGTGTTGACGAACGCCGGCACTCGGCCCAGCGGCGAACCGCCCTGCTGCGTGATCTCGATCTGCTCGGGCAAAATCACGGGCAACTGATCGTCGGGAACGGGAAGCGGGCCGTCGCCCTCGCAGTGAGACAGACAATAAAGCATGGGAATCGGCGTGCCCCAGTAGCGCTGGCGGCTCACGCCCCAATCCTTCAAGCGAAAAATGACCTTCGCTTCGCCAAATGCGCCCTTCACGGCAACTTCCTGCAGGCGCTTCTGCGCTTCAGCACAACTGAGTCCGCTATATTCGCCGGAGTTGACCAGCACGCCGTCTTCCGACACAAACGGGAGGGGCTTCGCCCGGTCCTCGTCTTGGACGGGCTGGATAACCTGGCGAACCTCGATGCCGTACTTGGCCGCGAACTCAAAATCGCGCTCGTCGTGGCCGGGCACGCTCATGATGGCGCCGGTGCCGTAGTCCATGAGGATGTAATTCGCCACCCAAATGGGCAAGCGCTCGCCGTTGTAGGGATTGATGGCGAATTGGCCCGTGGGCACGCCGTGTTTTTCGATAGCGCCGACGTCGCCGGCTTCCCTGGCTTTCTTCTGCTCGTCGAGCAGTTTTGCTACCTGTGCCTTGAGCTCTGCATCGGCTGCGGCAAATTCCGTGACGAGCGGGTGCTCAGGCGCCAGTTGCACGCTGGTGGCGCCGAAGATGGTGTCGACGCGTGTAGTAAACACGCGGATGCGTGTCTTCCCTTCCCTGGTCCCTGGTCCCTTAGTTCCCAGTGCTTGCTCTTCGAGAAAGAAATCAACCTCTGTTCCTTCGCTGCGGCCGATCCAATTGCGCTGCATGATGCGCACTTTTTCCGGCCAGTCTTCGAGCTTGTCGAGCCCGTCAAGCAGTTCGTCGGCGTAGGCGGTGATGCGGAAGAACCACTGCTCCAGGTCGCGCTGTTCCACTTTGGTGTCTTCGTGGCGCCAGCAGCAGCCGTCAACAACTTGCTCATTGGCGAGCACGGTGGCGCATTCAGGGCACCAGTTCACCTTGCTCTTTTTGCGGTAGACGAGGCCTTTCTCGAACATGCGCAAAAAAAACCACTGGTTCCAGCGGTAGTACTCGGGCAGGCAGGTGGTGACCTCGGTCGCCCAGTCGTAGCCGAGGCCAAGGCGCAGCATCTGCTGCTTCATGGCGGCGACGTTCGACAGGGTCCACTCGCGCGGAGGGGTATTGTTCTTGAGCGCGGCGTTTTCAGCGGGGAGTCCGAAGGCGTCCCATCCCATGGGGTGCAGCACGTTATAGCCGCGCATCCACATCTGCCTGGCCAGCGCATCGCCGATGGCGTAGTTACGAACGTGTCCCATGTGCAACTGGCCGCTGGGATAGGGCAGCATTTCCAGCACGTAATATTTGGGTTTGTTGCTGGTGGCCGGCTCCGCGGCATAGAGTGCGGGGTCGGCGGCCCAGCGCTGCTGCCATTTTTTCTCGATTACCACCGGATCGTAGCGTAGTTCGTTGTCTTCCGCCATCACTTTTCAGTGTAAACGGCGAAGCGCGTCACTTTGCCGGCTGCTGAACCAGACTTTTGAGCACGCGCACGTTCCGCTCCTCGTCGCCGGGCTCGTCAACCGGGGTTTCGGCGATGAAGGCGCAATGGGCGAAGCGCGAGTCGTTGAGGAGGCGGCGGAAGGGCTCGAGGCCCATAGTTCCCTGCCCTATGTGCTCGTGGCGGTCGAGCTTCGATCCGCGGGCGGCTTTGGCGTCGTTGCAGTGCCAGACGCGGACAGCTTCGAAGGTGACGGTCGCAGCAGCTTGTTTCATGGTTTCCGCGTAGCCTTCGGCGCTTATAAGATCGTAGCCGGCGACGTGCGTGTGGCAGGTGTCGAGGCAGACGGCGACAGGTGCGTGGTTCTTGAGGCGCGCGACGAGTTCTGCCACTTGCTCGAAGCTGCCACCGAGAGAAAACTCCGACCCGGCGGTGTTTTCAATCAGGATGTGAAAGGGAGTTCCCTGCCACGGCAAGCCGTCGATTGCGCGCTCGATGGAGTTTGCCGCAAGCTTCAGGCCTTCGTCACGCGTGAGGCCCTTCCACGAGCCGGGGTGCAGGACGAGATACTCGGCGCCCAGGAGCAGCGCCCGCTCGATTTCGCCATGAAGAGACACTATGCTCTTCTCGCGAATCTCGCTTGATTGGCCGCAGACGTTGACGAGGTAGTTGGTGTGGATCACCAGGGGCCCGATGTCGAGCTTGGCGCGCAACTCGCGCATACGCTCGGCGTGCTTGGGGTCGACCTTGGGCGCGCGCCACATGCGCGGGCTCGAGGAGAAGATCTGAAAGGTGTTGGCGCCGATTTCGCGGGCGCGCTCGACGGCGTTGGAGGGTCCGCCGGCCGTTCCCAAGTGGACGCCGATGCGCTTGATCATGAGGAGAGTGTACAAGGCGATTTTGCGGGGCAAGGATTCAGGTAATGGCTCAGTTTGAACAAAACCGTCCTTCAGAGGCTAAAGCCCCGGAGACATGATTCCCTCAGCGTGATTCGGGACCGGTTTTTTGCAATTTTGCCGCCGGGGCGGGAAATCCTTTCAAATCAAGGGAAATGTTGGTTTTGGTGGTGCGGCGGACCGGCCAAATGTTCGTCTGAGTGGTTGCACTTGCCCCCGCAAATGTTGGTTCGACAGGGTGCGATTCTTCGAGACAAATACCGAGAATAGTTCGGAACAATTAGCGGTTAAAACCGAGAATAGTTGCGAATAAGAGCGAGTAGCACCGAGCAATTTCTCGAAAGTGCGTCTAAACAGGGCTTTGCGGCCTTAAATGGTCGCTTTTTGGCCCGATTTGCGCAAGAAAATGCAGGGATCGGAGAGACAGGGAACAAGGGAACGAGGGAACGAGAGGGCGGGGGGATCGGAGGTCAGGGCCCAACGCGCGAAACGCCTGGTTCTGGCCGTCGACTGCTCGCCAAACCGCCGCTCGACGCCTCGCCAGATCGCCGCTCCCGGCCCACTTGATCGTGCTTGCGAACTCGCTTGTGTTTCCCTCGCGGATGCGGTATGGTGTTGGGCAATCAGCCAGGGCAAATCATTCCGGTTCTGTTTCGATTGGGCCAGCGATAACCTCTGCGAGGTTGCGGGAAGTCCGTCACCCAGGTTCGATTCAAGGTTGCTGTCCGAAGAAAGGTTGGCACAACCATATGCGCTTTCAGCGTATCTTCTTTTTCTTTCTGCTTGCCGGCTCATTCATCCAGGTAAACCCAGCGTTCTCGCAACCTCCGGTCCACACATCCCGGATAATTGACGCAATCGACGAAAGCCAACTGATCACGCTCAAGGGCAACACCCATCCGCTGGCCCGAACGCTGTTCGATCGTGGAGCCGCAGCCGGTTCGATGCCCACAGGCCGGATCAGGCTCGTGCTTCAGCGCAGCTCTGGGCAGCAACAGGAACTGACGCAATATCTCAGCGATCTCGATAACCCCGCTTCGCCCGCTTACCACAAATGGCTTACGCCGGAGCAATTCGGGACCGCTTTCGGAGTCTCTCAATCTGACGTGCTTCAGATACAAGGCTGGCTCCAGTCGCACGGTTTCGAGATCGAAAAGATCCCCGCGGCCCATAACGTAATCGAGTTCTCGGGCACCTTCGACCAGGTCCGGAGCGCGTTCCACACTTCCATTCACACGTTCATGGTGAACGGCGAAACTCACTTCGCCAATCTCAGCGACCCACAGATTCCCGCCGCCCTGGCGCCCGTAATCGCCGGGGTGGGCCCCCTCAACGACTTTTATGCCAAACCAATGCTGGTGCGTGGCCCCAACGGCCGGTTTGACCCCTCGACTGGCCGAATCGTTCCGGAACTCACCCTGAGCACTAACAACACCCCGTACCTTTTTGTCGACCCGGCAGACGCCGCCATTATCTACGACACTCCGAACAGCATTCTGAATCCGGCTACAGCGGCACAACCTACGATGGCACGGGCGTAGCAATCGGGATCGCAGGCGTTTCTGACCTCACTACGGCAGACGTGGCCAACTATCGTATGGGATTCCTGGGCGAAGCCTCGGGCTCGGTGAATCTACCCACTGTGGTCGTCGACGGCAATGACCCGGGGCTCACCGGCGCCGGAACCGAGGCGCTGCTCGATACCGAAGTGTCCGGTGGCATTGCGCCGAAGGCCAAGATCTACTTCTATACATCCGCCGATACCGACCTTTCTTCCGGCCTCCTGAATGCAATCTTCCGCGCTCTGGGTGACGATACCGTAAGCATTCTCAGTGTCAGCTTCGGCAATTGCGAAGCCGCACTCGGCACATCGGGCAATCAGGTCATCCTCGAAGCGGCGGAACAGGCGGCAGCGCAGGGCATCACGCTCATCGTGTCGGCCGGCGACAACGGCTCTGCCGGCTGCGACAACTTTGATACGGAAGAGCAGGCCACGCATGGTTTCGCCGTGAGCGGCTTTGCCTCCACACCCTATACCATAGCCGTCGGCGGCACCGATTTCGACACGCTTTCGACCTCGTTCGCAACCTATGTGAACAGCAACAGCAGCGGCGCGCCGCCGTATTACGCCACGGCCCTCAAGTACATTCCCGAGAACCCATGGAACGATTCCACTTCAGTCAACACTACTTATTCGAAGAACGTCGCCGAGAGGAACAACGATGGTGAGGGCAACATCGTTGCAGGCAGCGGCGGTGTCAGCTCGGTCTATGCCAAACCTGCGTTCCAAAGTTCGCTCACGCCGAAGGATGGATTTCGCGATCTGCCCGACGTCTCGCTTCTCGCGGGAAATGGGATGTATGGCGCTCTATGGGTCATTTGCTCAGACAATGTGACAGACGGCGTGACGTCAGAGACCTACACGGAGTGCCTGACCAGCGGCGGCCAGTTCAGCGGTTATACGTATTTTGGGGGCGTTGGAGGCACATCGGCATCGGCGCCAGCCTTCGCGGGCATGCTGGCGCTGGTGGCGCAGGCGCATGGCTCCGCCAGTGACAACTATCGACTCGGCCAGGCCGACAATGTCCTCTATCAACTGGCCCAGTCAAAATACTCGACTGTTTTTCACGATGTTACGACCGGCAATAACTCGGTTGCGTGCGGGTCAGGGTCACCGGATTGCGGATCGAACCTCTTTCTCACCGGCTATAACGCTGGAACCGGATACGATCTGGCGTCGGGCCTCGGCAGCGTGAATGCGGCAGCGATGGTAAAAAACTGGACCAGCGTCTCGCTTGGGTCGACCACGACGAGCCTGAAAATCAACGGGTCGACTTCGGCTTATACCGGCGTCCACGGTCGGTCGCTTACGTTCGATGTCGGAGTGACTCCCGCGACGGCAAGTGGCGTTGCCGGCATTGTGGACAATGCCGACGAGACGTCGGGCGGCACGGCTTCAGGCCCGCAGAACAACGGGCAGATTGCGGTTCCCCTCACCTCTGGTTCCGGGTCAATCAGCTACAACGGCCTGCCGGGCGGTTCCTATACCGTATGGGCAAGATATGGCGGCGATACCGCCAACGCGTCCAGCACTTCCACGCCGCCCATTTCCGTTTCCATTTCTGCGGAGCCGAGCACAACCGCTCTCGAAGTAAACGCGTATAACCCGTCGACGGGCAAGGCGATCTCCACCTCCAACATTCCATACGGTTCTTATGTCATTGCCGATGCGGACATTGCCGGCACCGCGGAGGGATCGAAGACTCAGGGCGTCGCTACGGGAACCGTGCAATTCCTGAACAGCGGAACGGCCGTTGGGTCAGCCGCAGTGAGCAGCAGCAATCTGGCATCATGGCCGCCGCTAACTAGCTCGCCTGCGGTGCTGCCGGGCGGAAGCTACAGCCTCACAGCGCAATATTCCGGCGATGCGAGCTACGATCCCAGCACCAGTTCCAGCGTGCCTTTCGCAGTGGTTCCCGAGGCAACAAAAGTTACGCCATACGTGAATCAGTACATCCTGGCCCCATCGGACTCAACGGGAGCTGGATTCTCCTTGCAGGCGGCACCTAACATGGGCGTTCCTCCCACTGGGACCGTCACGGTCGCTGCCAATGGCGCCGCATTGAACACGCTCAGCGTTTTCATGGCAGGGGATTTCTCGGAATTTCTGGACGCAACGATTCTCGCGAGCCAGCTGGCATCCGGCGCCAATACCGTCACAGCTACATACAGCGGCGACTCGAATTATGCAAACTCGAGCACGTCGTTCTCCATGTATGTGACGAACGGCGGCCTCACGATCGGGCCGGTCGCCAACATGAGCGTCAGCCCCGGCAACACTGCGTACGCGCCGATGATGCTTACTCCAACGGGTGGATTCTTTGGCTCTGTGAATACAAGCTGCGCGGTAGCCAATGCATCCAACAACAGCGTTACGTGTGCGGCGCAACCCGACTATTATCTAGGTGGCGCGGGTCCAATTGGCGGGATGATTACTGCTGCCGCGACCTCTTCGGCTAGCGCCGGCTCGTATAACGCCACGCTGACCGTGTCGAACGGTACCTTCACAAAGGTCCTCTCTACTGCCTCCTTCACGATCACGGTGGCTGCAGCCGCCACGCCATCCTTGGCCATTTTCAGCAATGGCAATCTCGACATCGGCCCGGGAGCGACGGGTGGAAATACGACGTCCGTAACTATCATCCCCTCCGGCGGTCTCACCGGCCAGCTCAATCTCACCTGCGCCGTAACAACAACGATTGCCAACCCTGTGGCTTCACCGACTTGCTCTGTCCCAGCCTCGGTTGCGATCGCGAACACGCAAGCTGTCATTGTTCCCGTGAGCATTACAAGCAGTGCAACCACGACGGCGGGCGAATACACGTTCAGCGTTACTGCGACCGCCGCTTCATCGTCTTCTATCACGGGATCGAGCACGGCCGATCTTATATTCACATCCTCGCCGGTGTTCGCACTTGCCAGTTCCGGCTCCGCGTTCCTCGCAGAAGGAGAAACGGCGGGGAGTTCCACAGCGATTACGGTCACGCCCTTCAATGGCTACAGCGGAACCGTGAACCTTGTCTGCACCACGGTTGTAATGACCACCATCTCGGGATCGGCGTACACCTATCCCGAGTGCAACGTTCCGTATTCGGTCAGCGTGAGCGGCCCCACTCAATTCAATCTCACGGTTTCTGCTACGGGCAATCCGGCTTACCCGGTTCCCGGTACCTACCTTTTCACTCTGGCCGGCTATGACTCGCAATCGGCAAATCTTACCAGCCAGACTGCGATTGAACTTATAGTAGGGACGACGGGGCTAGCTCTTACCAATAGCGGCGCCATCACCGTTGCCCCCGGCGCCGCGTCCGGAAATACCTCCACGATCACCATTTCGCCTTCCGGCGGCTTCACCGGCTCGGTGAACCTGACCTGCTTGGTCAGAACGAACGTGAGCAATGCCATCGATATGCCGACCTGCTCGGTTCCGGCCTCGGTGAGCATTACCGGGACAAGCGCGGCTACGGCAACTCTCACGGTGAATACGACGGCCGCAACTATAGCCACCCTCGAACGCCGGCCGCAACGGTTCCTGGGCGGCGGAGGAGGAGGGGCCGCGCTGGCCATCGTGTTCCTGTTTATGATTCCCGCACGCCGGCGCTTGCGGCGGTTTCTCTTTGGCGTCCTGATCACGATCGCCGTCGCCGGTGCGAATAGCTGCAGCGGAGGCGGCGGGGGGAGTGGAGGCGGCGGGGGTGGCGGGGGTGGCGGCAATTCGGGAACAACTGCGGGGACTTATTCCGTCACCGTGACTGGCACCGATGCAGCAACCGGAAAGATCACAGCCCAAACAACGGTGGCACTCAGCGTTAATTGAACGCGCTGTATTGGGCCGAAGTTTGGGCTGTGTCTGCATTGAGGGTCAAACGGTCAGTAGCTGGTTAGCCTGCATTTCTCGCAACAACGAAGCGAAATGGAAGAATCCGGCCTCGAAACAACCGATTTAGGGCGACAGCGGAAATGTGTGGGTCTGGACAGGCTGTTACGGAACTGTTCGAACGAAGTTGATCCTGGGGAGTTGAAGCAGCAGGGGCTGAAGCCCGCACTCATTCTGCGACCTTTGCGGCCCGGCTGAAGCCGTGCCCTTATTACAAAGCGTGGCGCCGGCCGAGTTTCGTAACAGATTGTGGAGACCCACACCACAGCCGACCTACCACCCCAACGACGAAGACCTGTCGTTGGGGCCCCGGCCTGGAGGCCGACGGTACACTTTCGCGCATCCTGTGCGAAATGTGGGTTAGGTAATGGTGCGTCCTGATCGTGGTTGGGGCGCTTGCGCCGAAGAGAACTTTGCGCCCAACCCGGTTGTCCCCCGACCCCGGGCTGGGCGCTGGCGATGACCAATCTAAACGATCATGGGCTGGGCATCGCTTTCGGCCCTCTTCCGCCGAATGCTACATCTCCTTCTGTTTACATGCCGTTCTGCGGTAGTGGGTCAGTTTGGAAGGATGTGTCCCTCAGGGGCTAAAGCCCCATTCAATTTGCGGTGTACGGCACGACTAAAGTCGTGCCCTGACGCGATGATTTCAAGTGTTCACGGCACGCGACCAACCCACTGGGCGGGTTCCCCCGTCGTGCCCTGACGCGATGATTTCAAATTGACGCACTACCCGTTCTGCGATTCCTGCTCGGGATGGACGACGCGATAGCTTGCGCCGCCGTTGGACCAGACCAGAAGCAGGACGTCTTTGCCGGCAGGCACCGAGTGGATCTGGCTGACGAAACTGTCGGCGTCCGTCCACGGGATGGCGGTTGACTTCGAGAATCACGTCGCCGGGAGCGAGGCCTGCATCGTCGGCCGGGCTGCCGGGGCGCACGCTCTCGATGGCCGCGCCCTGCACGCGCTCGGGCACGTTGAGCTGCTGGCGCACGTCGGGTGAGAGATTGGCCACGGCCAGACCGAGCTTGCCGCGCTGCTCGCCGGAGCCGGCGTTGCTCGCCTCCTGGCTCTTGTCGTTTTGGAACTCGCCGACCGTGACGTGGATGGTCTGGGGCTTGCCGTCGCGCAGAATGCCGAGATCGATGGCCGTGCCGGGAGCCATCTCGCTGACCGCAACCTGCAGCAGCGCTGCCGTTGTCGATCTTTTTGCCGTCGAGTTCGCGGAGCACGTCGCCGCTTTTGAGGCCGGCGCGGCTGGCGGGCGAGTCGGGCGTAACCTCGCTGACGATGGCGCCAGTGGCGTCGGGCAGGTTGAAGAAGCCGGCGTTGTCGGGCGTGACGTCGTTCATGCTGATGCCGAGGTAGCCGTGATGCACCGTGCCGTTCTTGATGATGGCGTCAGCCGAGGACGCGCACGATCTGCGAGGGAATGGCGAAGCCTGCGCCGGCGAACGAGCCGCTGCCGGAGATGATGAAGGTGTTGATTCCGACCACTTCGCCGTGCGCGTCCACCAGCGGGCCGCCGGAGTTGCCGGGATTGATGGCCGCATCGGTCTGGATGAAGGCGCCGGGCTTGCGCGCATCGTCACGATAAGGATTGGGCCGGTTGAGGCCGCTGACAATGCCGCGGGTTACGGTGAAGGGGAAGTTGCCGAAGGGATTGCCGAAGGCCAGCACGGTTTGGCCGGGGCGCAGCTTGGTGGAGTCGCCCCACGGCACGCTGGCCAGGTCGTGCGCATCGATTTTGATGACCGCTACGTCGTTGAGTTTGTCTACTCCCACGAGCTTGGCGGTGAAGACGCGCCGGTCATTTAGAGTGACGCGCATCTCGGTCGCGCCGTCGACCACGTGGTCGTTGGTTACGATGTAGCCATCGGGCGAGATGATCACGCCGCTGCCTATGCCGTGTTCGATCTGCGGCTGCGGCTTCATTTGCCGGCCGCCTTGACCGAAGAAGAACTGGCGGAATCCAGGGGGGAGATCCTGCGGGTTGATGCCGCCGAAGCTCTGGCCGTTGCCGGAGGTTTGATCGCCGGGCGAAACGCGCGAGGTGACGGCGACGTTGACGACGGCAGGCGTGACGCGGGCGGCGACGGCTTCAACTGCGTTGTCGAGCGAGACCAGCGACGAGACGCTGTTATCGTCAAGCGGGCCCGCGGCTGCAGCGGCGGCGCGCGCGCGGTTATGGTCGATAAGGAACGCGAGGGCGAAGAGAAGCGTAGCGAGAATGCCGGCAGGGACAGCGAGCCGCTTTGCTTTTGCTACTAAAGAATTAGTTGTTGCAGGCATATTGAGTTCTCCTTGAGGTTGAATTGCTCTTCTTAAAGTTGGAAGACCAGCCAGCCGCTCGCAGCGGGCGGAGTAGTTGGCCGAACGGATTCAGATCTTGAGTGTCTTTGCTTGCCAGATGCTGGAGCGGGCGCGACGGCAATGGGATAGACCGCCAGGATCAGATGCGTGACGGTGATCTGGGTTGTCGTTCCATCGGTTTGCTGCTGCACGTCTGCGCCGGTGTCATAGTCGGCGGATTCCTGGGCGTGAAATTTTGAGGTCCGCGTCACTACCCAGGCGGTGAGGATGAAATATCGCGGCTCGGAGTCCTGATCGGCGGCGGATGAGACCTTGGCCTTGATCAATTGCAGGCGAGGGTCGCCTGCGGGTTCGCGCCAGGCGACTTGGCTGCCGGCTAGGGGTTGAGGCCGGCGAACGGCGTGGTACACAGGCGCATCCCCGATGGGCGCGGGCGCGAGGGCATTGCGGGACAGAATTGCTTTTGCTGGAATCGCACGGATGCCGGATGCGGCTTGAGGCGCGTAGGCAGCGGACGCCGAGACTGGTTGAAGCTCGGCGGTTTCGACCGGGTGCGGCTGCGGCGCGGTGACAAACGCGACCATCTGCGGGCAGCGCGACAGCTCCGCCGATGCAACCAGCAGGCCGCAACCCACGGCAGCAACGAGGACGCGAGCCGCGAGCGGATGCAGAGATTGTTTGCCGCGGAGAATGCTGTGCACGCGGCGGACCAGCTCCGGCCGGCGCCGCCAGGCAGCGAGCGACAACGCCTCGGCGCGGCGATCCCGATTGCGATCCGGATTGCGATCTAGGCCGCGCTCGGCCAGGCTTGTGAGGCAGGCGGCATAGGCGCGAGGCGCCTGGGTTTTGCGCACCACACCCTCGTCGCAGGCCATTTCGCGCTCGCGGCAAAGGCGGCGCTCCATCCATGCGAGAGCGGGATTCAAAGGGAAGAGAACCAAGGCAAACTTCTGCAGGAGATTCATCCAGTCGTCGTGGCGGCGCAGGTGTTCGGCCTCATGCAGGACCACCTGTTCAAGCTCCGCAGGCGTGAGCCGGCCCAGGAGCCATTCGGGAATGAGAATACGCGGCGCGAAAAAGCCGATCACGCTGGGACGGTCGAGATGGCGCGTGCTGCAGATCTCGATGGGGCGGCGCACAGAAACTTTTAAAGCCAGCGCGGCAGCATCTTGAATGGGCGTGGCGGTCTTCCACAGCTTGCGCAGGCGGAGCGAATGAAGGCCGAGAGCGGCAGCGCGAAGAACGGACGCGGCGAGCCACAGCGCGGCAATCGCGAAGCCCCAACGGCTGTCTAACTGGAACCAGGGTTTTGCCGCGGCTGCTTGAAGCGGAGCCGCAGCAGCGATGTGCACACCTGCGTTGAAACGCAGAAGGGGTAGAAAAGGCAGGCCGGCCACGACCGCGAAACCCACTGCCCATGCGGCAAAGCGGTGCGCGGCGGAGACACGGGGCGCGAAGCGAAGGCTGAGGGCCATTGCGAGTGCAACCGCCGCTCCCTGCCACAGGGCCGCCACGGCCGCCGGCGCAGAACCTCGAGTAAACGCGCCGAATGCGGCTGGAAGAACATCGCGGGCGCAACTCAACACCCACGAGACAGTGGCGGCAATGACATGCGGTTCGATCATGCTATGCCCAATCCTCCTTTGTCGCGCCCCGGCTTCGAGGCGTCGCGGTTCGGAGTTCCCTGCTCCAAAGCCTCGGCCGCGGCGCTAGCGTCGGCCGCGGCGCCAGCGTCGGGGGCGGCGCTGCGGACCGCTTCTTTCAGGCGTTCGAGCTCGTCGACCGAAATCTCCTCGTCGCCCAACAGCGATAACACCAACTGCTCACGCGAGTTGCCAAAGAAGCGGTTCAATACGTTGCGAATTTCAGACCGGCTCGCCTCCTGCTCGGCGATCGAAGGCCGGTAAACAAATGCGCGGCCCTCCTGCCGGTGCTCGACATAGCCCTTCTGCTCGAGGATTCGGATGGTGGTGAGGACCGAGTTATAGGCCAGCTCCTCGCCGTCGGGCAGAGCAGCCACAAGGTCGGTGACCGCCGACTCGCCGCGCCGCCAGAGGATCTTCATCAGCCTCAGCTCGGCTTCGGTGAGCGTGTTGGATTTCTTTGGAGGCATCGCTATCTAGTTGATTCCATGAGAACAATCCGCATTCTGGATTCTTCTCGCCTTTATTATAGACGCGCAACTAAAGGATTAGTTGCAGGCTGCATGAGATTTCTTTCGCCCGGTTTGAGAAGCTGTATGTTGGAGCCTCAGGGGTTAAAACCCCGTGCTTTTCCGGCCGTTTTCGGCACGAGTAAACTCGTGCCCTGATACAAAGCTGGCACGCAACTACCTCGGATTCAACGGGGTGCAGCATGGCCGGAATTTCTTATGCTAGTTGTGTGCTACGCCTGATCGGAAGGACCGAGGTACGCGTTCCTGAAGCTGAAGCTTCCACATCGGCGGTCATTCGACCGGAATGCGAAGAGTTGCGTCATAATCACGAATTCGTCGCGGTTCTGCCTTCAGCGCGGATGCTACCATTGCGACGTGTTCAACTTCGGAAACCCCAAAACGCCTGGCCAGTGGATCGGTCACATTGTCGTGGCAATTATCGGGCTTTTCCTGATTTGGTGGCTGCTGAGGCTTTATATTTTGTGATTTTCGTCTCCACCGCACATCTTGCGCTTCTTGCGCATTTAGCACATCACTTATCCTCTTTCGAGCGATGCCGAAGCAGAAGCGATATGCATCTCGTAAGTACTGATCCACACAGGGATCGTCGCGCTCTCGAAAATCACGGGCAAGAACTCGGGCGACCCTACGGGGCGCGGTCGATTGCCGCAGCTTTCCCAGGACAGCGCCCGCTTGCCGCGGGCTTGTCCTGGGCTACTATCGGCGCTCCCTCCGGGAGCGAAGAACGGCGGCACACCGCGCGATTTTTCATCCCCTTCGGTGGGCCGAAGGCCCACGAACCCTCAGGGGTTAAAACCCCTTGTTTTTCCGGACGTCTTCGGCACGAGTAAACTCGTGCCCTGTTACAAGACCACGTCGCACTTATTCTCTTTCGAGCGGTGCCGAAGCAGTAGCGATTTGCATCTCGTGGAAGTACCGAACCACACAGGATCGTCCCTCGGGGGTTAAAACCCCTTGTTTTTCCGGACGTCTTCGGCACGAGTAAACTCGTGCCCTGTTACAAGACCACGTCGCACTTATTCTCTTTCGAGCGGTGCCGAAGCAGTAGCGATTTGCATCTCGTGGAAGTACCGAACCACACAGGATCGTCCCTCGGGCGTTAAAACCCCTTGCTTTTCCGGCCGTTTTCGGCACGAGTAAACTCGTGCCCTGTTACAAGACCACGTCGCACTTATCCTCTTTCGAGCAGCGCCGAAGCAGTAGCGATTTGCATCTCGTAGAATTCCCCTGATGTTGACAACAAGGAGCGGTCACGGTCGCATACCTGTGCTACGATCCGTGCAAGCGTTCACGGCAGCGAATCTTCGCGGCGAGATCAGGGGATGGTATGACCAACCAGTTACGGCCGATGACTCTCGGCGAGATTCTGGACCGGACCGCAGAACTTTACCGGAATCATTTCCTGCTGTTTGCCGGGACTTCGGCGATCTTTGCGGGAGCGATGCTCGTGATGCAGATGCTGCAGACGGGTGTGCTCGGCTCGATCGGCTATCCGCATGTTCGGCCGCATCTGGAATGGGCATTCGCTGTCTCGTCTCTAGTGGAGATTCTTGCCGTCGTGCTCCTGGCCGGGCTGTCGATCGCCGCCTTCAATCATGTGGTGGCATGGGTCTACCTCGGGCAGCCTGCATCGGTGCGGGGCGCGGTCAGCAGCATTTTCCTGCGTCCGGGCCGGTATCTATGGGTAATGACCGTTACCGCGTTTCGCGCCTGGTCGCCGCTCGCCATTCTTTACGTGGTATTTTTCGCGATTCTGTTCACGATGCTTCCCAGCGGCTTTCTCTTCAACCCACAAGTTGCGCAGCAGGCTCCTCAGCAGGATCCCTCCGCGTTGATTTTTGCCGGCCTGGGAATGTTGATTCTGGCGCCGCTTATGCTTGGAGCGGGCGTCTATGGGGTTTTGATGTCGCTGCGCTACTCGCTGGCAATGCCTGCGTGCGTGGTGGAGGGACTGCCAGCGCGAGAGGCGATCAAGCGCAGCATCGAACTGAGCAAAGGCGCACGGGGAAGCATCTTCGTGCTGGGGCTGCTGGTCGCCGCGATCAAGATGCTGTTAGGCGTCCTGCTCGGATTTCCGACCATTTTTTTTGCCATCAAGCACATGGGACAGCAGTTGCCTCTCGGGTGGCTCGTGGAGCAGCAGGTCGTTAATTTTTTCATCACGACTTTCATCGGCCCCATTTATTCCGCCGGCCTCACGCTCTTCTATTACGACCAGCGGATTCGCAAGGAAGGGTTCGACATTGAGTGGATGATGCAGGCGGCGGGAATGACGCCACAGACGGGAACAACGGCGCCGCAACAGAGTTGATGGGGCGAGAACTGCGATGAACGAAACACTACGGCCTTCGACACTGGGCGAGATCCTCGACCGCACGGTGCAGCTCTACCGCCGCAACTTTTGGCTGTTTGTGGGCGTAAGCGCCCTGCCAATCGGCGTGATGTTGGCGATTGTCATGCTGGGAGGTTTCGGGGCGGTGGTTGCAGGCGTGGCTGCGAGAGGCGCGACGACAATAAATTTTCTACCGGGCCTGGCGCTGTCGGCATTTCTGCTGGTGGCGATACCGGCGTACATCGCAGCCTGCGTGTTCTCAGTTGCGGGACTGACGCAGGCGGCTGCGAGCGCGTACCGCGGCGAAAAGCCGGCCATTCGCGCCGTGCTCAGGAGTGTCGGGCCGGGCTTCTGGCGCTATCTGTGGTTTCTGGTGCTGCAGGGCATTCTTGTGGCGCTGATTCCGATGGCGATTGCAGGCGCGGTGGCAGGGCCTTTGATCTACTTCGCGTCGCGGGCCGGCGCAGGCATTGCCGCGGGCGCAGCGATCGGTTTCGTGGTATTTGTTGTGGTTGCCGCGGCTCTGGGCGCTATCGTCTGGCTTGCGTTGAGTTATGCGATGGGTCTCGCCGTGTGCGTGGTGGAACAGAAGACCGCATGGCAATCGCTCGAGCGCTCGCGGAAGCTGAGCCGAGGCACGCGCGGCCGCATCTTTGTCCTGTTTCTGCTGGTCGCTGCGCTGGCGATGGTGTTGTCGATGATCGGCTATATTCCGGCTCTGATCGTCGCTGGCGTGACTACGGCCGCAGGCAACGGCGCTGCGCAGGCGACGACGGCGCTGATTGCCGCCGAACTCGTGCAATTCCTGGTGAACTTCTGCGCGCAAACGCTGCTCGCGCCCGTTTCATGGATCGCACTGGTGCTGTTTTATTACGACCAGCGGATTCGCACCGAGGGCTATGACATTGAGTGGATGATGGAACAGGCCGGCATGACGCAGTTCGCATCTCAAGCGCCGGCAAATGGCAGCGAAATCATTTCCGGGCCCGCTGCAACCCCTGATACCGTGGAAGAACGATGAGTTCGCCGCGTCCTGCTTCAGTTTGGTGGAGTGGTTCGGTAGCGCCGGCGTTGGTTCTGGCGGTGCTGGCGCTGGCAGCCGCAGCACGGCCCGCGCGCGCGCAGCCAGTAACTGACGCGGGCTGGCGCGATGTGAGCGTGGCGGAGTACCGCCAGCATCTTGAAGATCTGGACGGATTGGCCGCCAATTGCCAGGCGCAACGCAGACTCAAGAGCGCGGCGCCGGCGAATGACGCCGCGTGCGATCGGGCGCGCATTGGTCCCGACGACCGGGTGCACGGCCTGGCGGCCGGAGACTCGCAGCCTCGTGAGGTACGGTACGACTGGCTGCGCGCTGTTTTGGGCCGCGCGGAAAGCAAGGGCGATGCGGCGAAACCAGCGGCCATCGGAGCAACTCGAGCGAATAGCCATCAATTGAGCGTCGACGCCCTGCTGGCCGAGGCGCGCCAACGCCTGCAGGAAGACGCGAAGCAGGCAGAGAGCCCGGCTGAGGCAAGCCCCAGCTATGCCGGCGAGACGAAAATCGCTCAACGCCATTCTGGCGCAGAAGGCGTACCAGGGCGTCGCTGAGGTCTCGGTCACGGATCGCATGCGCGAGTGGTTTTATAACCTGCTCGACAAAGTCTTTTCGGGCCTTTACCGCTTCGGTTCCCGCTCGCCCTGGATTGCATTCACGCTGCGCGCGCTGCTGCTGGTTGCCATTTGCACGGCGCTTATCTGGTTTCTTGTGCGCATCGAGCGGCGTTCGCGCGTGCGGCCGATTCCCGGCGATGAACCCGCGCCCGGAGCGCCCTCGGCGCGCGAATGGCAGTTATGGCTTAAGGACGCGCAGGCCATGGCGGCAAGAGGCCTGTGGCGCGAGGCCATTCATTTTGTTTATTGGGCGTCGATCGCGCGGCTGGAGTCGCGGCGGCTTTGGCCAGCCGATCGCGCGCGCACCCCGCGCGAGTACCTTGGACTGCTGGCCGGAAGCGATCCGCGCAAGCCCAGCCTGACGGCGCTGACTCGGAGTTTTGAACGCACATGGTATGGCGGCCGCGCGGCAGCATCGACCGACTTCAACGCGGCGCTGGAGCTGGCCGCGGCGTTGGGGGTGGTTGCGGAATGAAACTCTTCGCCTCGCTTGACGCCAAAGACCGCAAGCTGCTGGTCGGCTGCCTGGCCGTGGTGGTAGTGCTGGCGGTTGTCACTGCTCTTTTTGCGCGCAACCAAAATAGCGACGACAATACACTGCCCAGCTCGTATTTGACCGGCAAGCATGGCGCGCGCGCGGCTTATGAAATGCTGCGAGGCGAGCGGCTATCAAGTGCAGCGCTGGGAGCAGCCGTTGAGCGACCTGGCCGCGCGCGCCGACGCGCAGACGGTGGTGATTTTTGCCGAGCCCATTCTGAGCACGGCAGAGGACGTGAAAGCGGTGCGCGAAATTGTGGAGCGCGGCGGCCGCGTTTTGTTGACCGGATGGTCGGGCGGCCGGCTGGCTCCTGAAGGAGACGCGGAAGCCGCCCTCGCAGTTCCAGTCGGCTTGCAAGCTGACGCCGCAGGGGCTCGACGCGCTGGCCGGCTCCGGCGAAGTTTGGATGGTTCCCGAAGGCGGCTGGGGATTGGACCGCCCGCGCGACCGCGTGCAATACAACTGCACCGGCGCGCCCGCTGTGGTGGAGTACAGGCGAGGGCAAAGGCCATGTGGTTTGGTGGGCCAGCTCGACTCCGCTCGAAAACGGATCGATTCAACGCGGGGACAACCTGAACCTGTTTCTGAATGCGCTGGGCGCGCGCGGAGGGCACAATTTCTATTGGGATGAGTCGCTGCACGGTGAAATCGCATTCGGCAGTGGTTCTACGCGAGCGGGCCGGCAATGCTCCTGTTGATGGATGGGCCTGTTGGGAATCGGCGTGCTGATCGTGTTCAGTTTCAGCCGCCGCCGCGGGCCGGTGCGCGATCTGCCTGCTCCGGTGCGCGCTACGCCGGTGGAGTTTCTTGAGGCGCTGGGCTCGCTCTACGCCGAGGCTGGTGCTTCGGCGACTGCGGTCGAGCTTGCGTATGAGCGCTTCCGCCGCAGAATGGGCGATCTGTGCGGGCTGAAGGGAGCGCAGCTGAGCGCGGAGGAGCTGGGCCATGCGCTGCGCCGGCGCTTTCCGCAAGGCTGTGCCTGAGCTTGAAAAGGACCTGGCGGATTGCGCAGAGGCGGCGATGAACGACAAGTTGACGCCGAAGAAGGCGCTGGCGCTGGTGCAGGCGCTCAGCCGACACGGCGATGCGCTGCTAGCCGCCGCGCGGGCGAGCAGGCGGGTGGGAAGTTGAGGGTTTTGGTGTCCCACCCTTGGCGCAAAGACAAGAACGCGCCAAGGATGGGGCACTCGATATTTGTGCTGAGTTGAGTGTGGGAAGTTGAGTGTTGTGGTTAGGTGCGGTCTGGGAACAAGGAGAGCGGAATGACGGAGGAACGTAATTTGGAGCAGGGCGCGCAGGTGGAAAGCGAAGCTCTGCCGGCAACACAGCAGTTGCTCACGACGGCGCGCGCTGAACTGGGGCGCGTGATCGCCGGGCAGGGCGAGGTGATCGGCGAGGTCCTGGTTGCGGTGCTGACGCAGGGCCACGCGCTGCTGGAGGGCGTGCCGGGCATCGCGAAGACGCTCATTGTGAAATCTGTTGGCCGGTTGCTCGGGCTGGGCTTTCAGCGCGTGCAGGGAACGCCCGACCTGATGCCCGCCGACATTCTCGGCACCACGATGTTCCGGCCGGGAACCGATGCGTTCACTTTCCACGCGGGGCCGGTGTTTACCGATCTGCTGCTGGTGGACGAGATCAATCGCATGCCGCCGCGCACGCAGGCCGCGCTGCTGGAGTGCATGGAAGAGCGGCAGGTGACGAGCGATGGCGTGCGGCGTCCTCTGCCCGACTGGTTCACCGTCTTTGCCACCGAGAACCCGATCGACTTTGAGGGCACCTATCCGCTGCCGGAGGCGCAACTGGATCGTTTTCTGCTCAAGATCAAAGTGAGTTACCCCAGCGTGGACGAGGAGCGGCAGATGCTGGAGCGGCATCACGGCGCCGGCGCCGCGAATCTGCTTGACGAAGCCAACATCCAGCCGCTTGCCGCGCAACTTCTCGCGACGGCGCGCGATGAGATTCGCCGCATCCGCGTGGAGCAGGACCTCTACGGCTACATTCTCGATCTGGTGCGCCGCACGCGTGAGTGGCCCATGCTTGCGCTTGGCGCCAGCCCGCGCGCGGCCATTTGCCTGTTGCGCGTAGCCCAGGCCTTTGCCGCGTTTGAGGAACGCGATTACGTGATTCCCGACGACGTGAAGCGCGCTGTGCTGCCGGTGTTGCGCCATCGCATCCTGCTCAAGCCGGAGGCGGAGCTGGAGGGCTTCGACGCGGATCGCGTGCTGGGCGATGTGCTGGCTGCGGTTGCGGTGCCGCGGGGATAGTGGTAGTATATTGGTAGTATGAAACAGAAGACTTCAATCACACTTTCATCGGATGTTCTTGCCGAGGTGGACCGCAAGGCAGGTTCCAAAGCCTCGCGGTCGGCTTTTATCGAGAGCGTGCTTCGGGAGCACTTCAAGGCCAAGATACGGGAAGCGATTAACGCGCGTGACCTGGAACTCATCAACTGCGCATGCGGACTATCTGGCTCGCGAATCGCGGGATCTCGACGAGTATCAAGCTCCAATCGAATGGGACCATGACGCGCTATGAAGAGAGGCGAACTGTATCGTGTGTTCAAGCCCGGGGGAGATTCAAAGCAGTACCGGACCTTTGTTGTCGTGAGCCGGCAGACGCTCATTGACTCAAAATTTCCTTCCGTGGTTTGCGCGCCGGTGATGACTGAGGGGCAGGGGCTTGCGACGCAGGTGGCGATTGGGATCGATGAAGGCATGAAACGCGAATGCTGGATCCACTGCGATAACCTCAGAAGCCTGCAAAAGTCCGTCTTGACACGATGGGTCGGATCACTCTCGCCCGAGAAGATGCGCAAGCTGAACTACTCTCTGACTGTAGCTCTCGATTTGCTCTTTGATTTCCAATGATCGCGCCCTCGCTCCATCCCGAACCGGTGCGCGCGGCTTGCCGGCCGCGCGGGCGATTCGCGTTCGGCCTCACGCCGCGCGCAATCTGGCTGCTGGCGGCGGGATTGCTGCTGGCGCTGCCGGGGTTCTTCGGCGCGCGACTCGGCTTACGGCATGCTGGTGTGGGATGGATTGGTGATCGCCGCCGCGCTTTGGGATGGCGCGCGCCTGCCTGCCCCGCAGACGATCACCGTGGAGCGCTCGTGGAGCAACGCGCCTTCGCTCGACAGCGAAACCGAGATTGAGCTTGCCGTAGAGCAGAGCGGCGAAACGATTCTTGAGTGCCGCATTGTGGATGACTTGCCGGAGGCGCTCGTGGCCACGCCCGCAACGCGCGGCCTGCGCGTTTTTCCGCGCGTCCGTGCAGCGCTGCGCTACAAAATCGAGCCGCGCGAGCGCGGCGATGCGCAGCACCGGGGCGGTCTACATCCGCTATGCTTCGCTGCTCGGGCTTGTGGAGCGTTGGGCGATGGCGCCGCTGGAACAGACGGTACGCGTGTATCCGGCGCTGCGGCAGGGCGAGGACCAGGAGATCTTTCTGGCGCGCGGACGCCAGATCGAGCTGCAGCTCCGCCAGGTACGCGAGCGCGGGCTGGGCCGCGACTTCGAGAGCCTGCGCGAGTATCTCGTGGGCGACGACCTGCGCGACGTGTGCTGGACAGCGACGGCGCGGCGCGGCCAGTTGATCACGCGGCGCTACCAGACCGAACGCAGCCAGGCGGTGTGGATCGTTCTCGATGCGGGAAGGCTGCTGCAAGCGAGAATTCTCAAAGACGGCGGCGATACGCAGCGGCGCGGGCACTCCAAGCTCGACCACGCCTGCTCGACCGCGGTGGCGCTGGCGCAACTGGCGCTGTTCTCGGGCGACCGCGTGGGGTTGCTCGTCTATGGGCAGCACGTGCAGCAGCGCGTGCTGCCGGGCCGCGGCCCCGCGCACCTGCGGCAGATTGTGGAAGCTCTTGCGCAGGCGCGCGCCGAGGCCAGCGAGGCCGATCATCTGCGCGCCACGGCCACGTTGAATCGCTGGCAGCCGCGGCGGGCGCTGATTCTTGTGGATCACCGATCTGGCCGAAACCGCCATGCGGCCCGAGGTGATCGACGGCGCGATGCAGTTGCTGCATCGCCATGTGCTGCTCTTTGTCGCCATGGCGCAGCCTGACGTGGAGGCCATCGCAAATGCGCGGCCCAAAAATGTGGAGCAGATGTTTCGCGCCTCCGCCGCGCAGGAGCTGACCATGCGCCGCGAGCTGCTGCTGGCGCGGCTGCGCGAACAGGGCGCGCTCACGCTCGATCTCGACCCCGCGCGGCTCACCTCGGCGGTGCTGAACCAGTATTTGAAGGTGAAAGAGCGGGCGATGGTGTGAGGGATCGTGCTGCTTCCCAGGCTGGCGCGAGTTTCCCGGAGGTTTGCCTCGCCGCTGCCCCACCGGCCGGAACAGCCACAACAGCAGCAGCGTGAACAGCGACCCGCCGACAGTGAATTTGAGCCACACGGGCGCTGACGACGGCGAAAAGAATCCTTCCAGCGTGCCGGCGATGACGAGCAGCGGAATGATGCCGGCGACGAGCCGCGTGGCTTCAACGCCGGCCAATGCGATGGAGTCGCGCCAGCGGTAGAGCCCCGGAAACAGCACGCCGTGCGCCAGGCGCAGCCCTGCCGCTGCCGGCAAGAATGATTGACGGCAGCTCCAGCGAGCCGTGCGGCGCAACAAAGCTCCACAGGTCCACGCGACATGCCGTGCTGCTGGCAGGCCACGCCGATCACGCCCAGCAGGAGCCCATTGAAGAACATGGAGTAGAGCGGCCCCAGGCCGAAGACGATTCCGCCGGCGAAGGCGACAAAGCAGACGCTGAGGTTGTTGGTCATGATGAGCGCTGCTCGCCACGGGCTCAATGCCGACAATCGAGTGCGTCCACATCTCGTGGCGCTCGATGGTCTCGACCATTGCCGGCCCCAGCATGTGGCGCATGAACTGCGGACGCGCCAGCGTGAGCACCGAGCCCAGCAGCGCACCGGCCAGCAGAGATTACCAGAGAAAGCAGCACATAGCGGAATCTGCCGCTGCACGATGGCCGGATACTCGTCGCGCAGAAAGTAGAAGAATTTTGAGGAAACCTTTGCGGCGGCTGGAATAGATGATATGGTGGGCGCGAGCCAATAACTGGTTGACGTGCTCGGCGTAGGCGCGGGCGGTCGAGTCCTGGCGCAGCGTGGAAAGGTCGCTGGCCGCCTGCCGGTAGAGCAGCGCGGTTTCGCGCAGTTCGGCGCGCGAAAGCTGCCGCACACCGCCGGCAGCTGGCCTGGCCCAGCAGCGCAGCCAGCCGGTCCCAGTAGGGGCGGCGCTTATGCGAGCCACTGATTGGAGAGAATAGTCGCCATGGACAGCCGATTGGAGACCAGCTTAACATCGACACCCCGGAGCTGGTGGCGATCGAGATGCCGCTGGCCGGAATCGGCAGCCGCTTTATCGCCATCCTCGTCGACTATCTGATCTGGGGAGCGGCCTTTTTCCTGATCATCGCGCATGTGGCCGCGATCATTATCTCCGCGCGTCGCATTTCTTCGGCGGGGTTTCGGCAAACTGGGCAGTCGGCATCTTTGTTCTCATCGTGTTCCTGCTGCAGTGGGGATACTTCGCGCTGTTTGAGGCCTTCGGCAACGGCCGCACGCCAGGCAAGCGCGTCGCCAAGATTCGCGTCATCCATCAGTCCGGGCGCGGCATCAACTTTATTGAATCCCTGGCCCGCAACCTGGTGCGCTTCGTCGACTATCTGCCGGGCTTCTACGCTGTGGGCGTCGTCGCCATCTTTGTCAGCCGACGGCAATCAGCGGCTGGGCGACATGGTGGCCGGAACGCTCGTGGTCCGCGACCGCGAGATCGATTCGCCGCACTGGAGCGAGAGCCAGCTCGCGCACCATTACCGGCGCCGGCTCTTCGCGCCGGCGGCAGACACGAGCCCAATGGCCGCCGCCGCACCTGCGGGTTGTGCTGCCGGCTCCGGCGCTGGCCAAGCTTGCCGCATCCGATCTCGAAGTGCTGGAAGGCTTCTTTGCGCGCCGGCTCGATATGGACCTTGCTACGCGCGGCGCGCTTGCCGGACGCATCGCCTCGGCCCTCTGCGCCAAGTCGGGGCTGACGATCCCGCCGGATACCAGCGTGGAAACCTTTCTGGAAGCTGTCGCGCATCAGTTACGGGATTTGGGGCGGATGAGCTGAGACAAAGTGAAGAACAGGGCGCGAGATATATTAAGATTCTCGAAGCATCGAAAAACGATCTGCGTGTCTCCCCGGCGAGGAGCGTGGCGTTTTTTGATGGACTTGACGATCTGGCGTTGAGCAACACGAATAGGGCGAGATTAATTCCGGCGAAATCGGATTGGGACAGGAGAGCACGAACATGGCAAAGAGCGTCAACAAAGTCATTCTTCTAGGGAACGTAGGCAAGGACCCTGAGATCCGTTCCACTGGGGGCGGCACCATGGTGGCCAACTTCACACTCGCCACCAGCGACCGCTTTCAGGACGCGCAAGGCAACTGGCAGGATCGCACGGAGTGGCATAATCTGGTTGCGTTCAAGCGCCTCGCCGAGATCGTCCGCGATTATGTAAAGAAAGGCTCCAAGCTCTACATCGAGGGCAAAATCCAGACGCGCAGTTGGGAAGACAAAGATACCAAGGCCAAGCGCTACCGCACCGAGATCATCGTCAACGACCTTTCGCTGCTCTCAGCACGCGACGACAGCGGCGGCCCGTACAGCCGATCGACAAGTGCTGGGAGCGCATCCCACGAAGATCAGCGCCCGCCCGCCGGACAAGACGATTATGCGCAGTCGACCGAGATTTCGGACGACGACATACCGTTCTAAGAGCAGGGACTAAGGGACGTAGGGACTAGAGACTAAGGGACGGGATGCGGGGACTAGGGACGCAGAGACGAGGGACTAAGGGCTGGAAAACAAGGGCAAATCCTGCGGCCGACCCTTGCGGCAGAATGAAATCGCAACGAATAGGCACGGAAGTTTTTGCTAGTCCCTAGTCCTTAGTCCTTAGTCCCTGCATTTCGTTCCCTGCTTTTCCCAGTGGGTCGTTGTCGCGGTCAGTGACTTCGGCGAGGGCGGCCAGGCGGGCGGCGAGTTCTTCAGTCCAACACTTTTCCGGCGCGCGCCAACTCCAGTTGCCTTCTGGCACAGCGGGCGTATTCATGCGCCCGGCGGAATCCAACTCCAGCAGGTCCTGCGCGGGAACGATGGCGATCTGCGCTACGCTTGCATTGGTGGCGCGGATGAGCGGCCAGGCGGGGCGATTGGCGACGGGACCGGCGAGCGATTCAACGGCCTCGCGCTCTTTTTTGCCTAATGTGTTCCACCAGCCCTGTGTGGTGTCGTTGTCGTGCGTGCCAGTATAGGCCACGGTGGCGGGCGTGAAGCGATGCGGCAGATGGATGTGCGCGCCCTTGTCGCCAAAGCCGAACTGCAGCACCTTCATGCCCGGCATGCCGAGTTCCAGCCGCAGCGCGTCGACTTCAGGCGTGATGAGGCCCAGGTCTTCGGCCACCAGCGGTAGCGGGCCAAGGGCTTGTTCGAGGGCGCGGAAGAGCTCGAGCCCCGGCGCCTTGACCCACTCGCCGTTGATGGCGGTTTCTTCCCTGGCGGGAATCGCCCAGTAGGCCTCGAAGCCGCGGAAGTGGTCGAGGCGCGCGATGTCATATATTTCCGTGGCACGGCGAATGCGGTCAACCCACCAGGAGAAGCCGCTCGCTCGGAGCACGTCCCAGCGGTAGAGGGGGTTGCCCCAGCGCTGGCCGGTTGGAGAAAAGTAGTCGGGCGGGACGCCGGCGACGCGGATGGGCTTGAGGTCTTCGTCGAGCTCAAAGATTTCGGGGTTAACCCAGACGGCGGCCGAATCCATGTTGACGAAGATGGCGATATCTCCGAGAATTCGGATTGCGCTGCGCGCCGCAGCCTCTCGGAGTTGATTCCACTGAAGAGAGAACGCGAACTGCAGCGCCTGCTCCAGGACTCGCTCGCGTGCGTGCTCAGCGGCAGCTACGGCGAGGGCTTTGGGATCGCGCCGGCGCAGCGGTTCGGGCCACTCGGTCCACGCGCCGGTTTTGAATTTGCGGCGCAGTACGGCGTAAAGCGCGTAATCGTCGAGCCAAACAGCCTGGGAACGGCAAAAATCCTCAAAGAGTTCCCATTGAGCGGAGAGTTCGGGCGAGTCCAGGCCGCGGTCGAGAAAATTGCCGGCCGCTTCGTAGAGCAGCGGAACCTTGCGGAGTTCCACCTGTTCGAAATCGACTGCGCCGCTACGGCCGGCCAGCCCCGCGATGCGCTCGGCGCCGATCCAACCCCAGTTGCAGAGAAATTCCAAACTGATAAGCGCGGGATTGCCGGCGAACGCCGACGCGCCTGCATAGGGAGAGTTGCCGAAGCCGGTGGGACACAGCGGCAGCACCTGCCAGACATGCTGTTTGGCGCGAGCCAGAAAATCCACAAACTCGTGCGCCGCAGGCCCCAAATCGCCGATGCCTCCATAGGAAGGCAGCGAGGTCACATGTAGTAAGACTCCGGTGGAACGCTCGAAATCCATATTGTTCCTATTATCGGATGGCTATCGCCCGTTAACGGGATGGCTACGGTGATTCCAGAATAAGTAAAGGCAGCGCAAACCGTGCAAGGCCGCCGGCTCCCTGATAGTCCCACCCCAACGACTAAAGGACGAGTCGTTGGGGGCCCCGAGATGGTCGCGGCGACTCTCGGAGGAATTTGTATCAAAGAAATCCGTCACGAGCGAGACGATTGGGTGTATTCTGACGTCAAATTGGGGTGGCCAATATGCAAATACCTGCTGGTTCCCCGCTCAACACGACAATCTCCACGGTTCGCAGGCCTCGTGTACACATTCCGCAATCGGGCGAACCAAACAGAAGATTTCCGATCCGAGGCCGGCAAGAGAAACGGGCATCGGCATCTCTGGCTTGGACGGAGAAATCCATGAAGAACCTGGTAATTGCGCTTTCTCTTGCCGTGCTCGGCGCAACGCTCGCCGGGTCGTCTGCACTGGCCCAGCGAGGAGGGCATGCGTCGGCTCCGGCTGGCCGAGGCGGAGCCGCCCTGGCGCGGGGCCATAGCGGAGGTGGGGGGTCTTCGGGACGGGGCCGCGGTCGCGGTCGCGGGATTTACCCGGGATATGGCGCGTATCTTCCGTATTTCTACTCCGATTTAGGCTACGATTCCGGCTTCGGCTACGACTCCGATTACGAGCCCCTGTATCAGGCGCCTGCGCCGCAGATTTTCCCTTCAACCGCGCCGCCAACGCCGCCAACGCCGCCAACAGCAGCCGGGGGACCGGAGCTGCTGGAGTTGCAGGGCGATCATTTGGTGCGGATTGCACCCTATGGCGCAACGCAGACCGCCGGGCAATCGAACCGGCCGGAGGTGGAACGGGCGTCTAATCCGCCGGCTGCTGCACCTTCCGCCAAAGGCCGCCAGACCGAGGCAGCCAAGCCACCCAGCGAGGCTCCGACCGCCGTTCTCGTGTTTCGCGACGGCCACCAGGAAGAAATAGGAAAGTACTGCATCGAGGGGGCAACCATCCACATCGACGCGGACTACTGGAGCACAGGTTCGTGGACGCGAACGGTGCGGCTCTCCGACCTGGATGTGCCCGCAACGCTGAAGCTGAACCAGGAGCGCGGGACGAACTTCCGCCTGCCGACCGGGCCGTATGAGGTGATGATCGGAGGGTGAGCTTCGGCCCCTTCACAGAGGGCTGACCTGGAGCTACTTCCCCAGTTGCTTTCAAAAGCATCTCCGCGGTGATTAATGTAAGAAAAAACTTACACGATCCGAATCACTATTCCTGCAAAACAACCGGAAACTGCCGATGGTCAACAATCGCCACCTCTACTACTTTTGTGTCAGCCAATATAGCCATTGCGGACCATTCAGGCAGGTTAAGATTCCACACTGCGGGGGTTGGCTCACTATCGAGGCATAAAGCTAGATCTGAGGAGTTTTCCGATGTTTAGAAGCAAATTCGCGGCCAGAACCACGGCTCAGCCGCGACTCAATGCGACTCCCGCGATCACGCTTCGTCGCGCAGACCCCGGCCGTTCCAATAAGCTTTTTTGCGCTTTGAAATACCAACCGGCCACGCCTCTGAAAGCGGAGTCATCCGGAGCCGGGCAAGTCGTTCTTCTTGTTGTCAAGGGCGGAAAGGGCGAACTTGCATTCTATTTCTCTCCAGACCTGTGGCGCCTTACCAGCGGCGCCGAATTCCTATATCTCAAGGATTTTGTTCTGGACCTTCCCCGCCGCGCAAAACGTTATCCTGACTTGCTGTTTCAGCAGCTATGTTCGATGTCGGTTGGCCCTTTGGTCACACACACGGTGGGGGTCAATGGGGTTGATGACCTGGATCTCATTTCAACCTGCGCGCAACTCGTCAATCTGGATTTCGTGCTGGGGACGACGGGCACGGTCCAATGACCGCCCGGTTTTCGTTGATGTTCGATTCGCGCATCGTCAATTGGTCCGCGAGTGAATAGGACGTAGATTATGAGCCTCCCACAATTCAAGCCTCGCGGAAATGGCCGCCCCCGGGTGCTGGTTGCCGCGCAACCAAGCGTCGCAACTCGAAGCCTGATCGATTGGCTGCGAGAGTGGGGCCACCAGGTTGACTTCGTTGAAGACGGAATGAAGGCGTGGGACGCCCTTCAACAGCAGCGCCCGCCTGAGCTGGTAATCGTTGACGGGAACAGGCCAAAGATGGATGGCGTCGAGATGTGCCGGAGGCTGAGAACCGGGCCACGCGATTACTACCACTACATTCTGATGATGACAGGCCGGAACGGCACGCAGGAAGCCGTTCGCGCATTGGAAGCGGGAGCCGACGATTGCCTGACAAGCCCGCTTGAGAAGGCGGAGGTGAGGGCGCGGATCACAGCGGCAAATCGCATTATTGCGCTCCAGGAGAAATTGATCACGGCGCGCGAGGGGCTTCGCGACCAGGCGGCGAAGGACGGACTGACGGGCCAATGGAATCGGGTGGCGTTTCTCGAGCTGTTCCAACGCGAATTGGATCGCGCCAGCCGTTCTAACGGCAGCACAGGACTCCTTTTGCTCGACCTGGACCATTTCAAGAGCGTCAACGACACATACGGGCATTTAGTGGGCGACATGGTGCTGAAGGAAACGGCGCAACGTTTGAGAAAAAGTGTGCGGTCTTTCGATTCCGTTGGACGCTACGGGGGCGACGAATTTTTCATCGCGCTTCCGAACTGCGACGGGAGCCAGATACGCAGGCGAGCTGAAAGGATCCGCCTGGCTCTGGCCAGTCAGCCCATTCGCATAGGTAACGCCGAGATACGTGTCACCGTTAGCATCGGCGCCGTAACCGCGGCCGCGCCTGAACGAACGATTTCAGATGTCATGGCGGCTGCCGATGCCGCGCTCTATAAGGCGAAAGGCGCGGGCCGCAACTGTACAGCATACTGCGGCGAATCCGCGCGCGACCTGAAGCCGCCAACGGCTCGCAATTTGGCCGTCGAACATGCAGCCCTCCTTGCGATGGCTCCCGCTGTCGGCGGCCGAGACAATGCGGCATTCACGCAGTAATTCATTTGGTTGAAGTTCATTGCGGTTCTTCTCGCTGGCTGCCCGCTCGTGTAGCCGGGCGGACCCTTGGCCGATGAAAAGACATTGTTTGGTATCTCGCAGGTTGGCGTCGCTCCGCGACTCGCGAGTTGGCGAGTTCGCGCGGTATTTATTTCCAGCATTTGAGCAAGTTGGAGCATTTTCGCTTCGCAAGTTGGCTTGCTGACTCGCTGCACTTCATCTCGCCGGCACTTCATCCAGCGCAAGCGTGTACGGCGGCAGAACCCCGCACTCGGCCGCCATGCGGAAGAAGCCTTGCATCCCTTCCACGCACTCCTCGTCGAGCACATAGTGGATGTTGGCCGTGAGATACGATCGGATCGTCTGCTCGGGAATGGGAATGCGCTTTGACCACTCGGCAACCAGCGCGTCGATATTCGCAAGCCCATGGTCGCGAGAGCGGATGAAATCCTCAGTAGCACTCTCATCCAAAAGGCTGCCCGGCGCAGCCGCCCAGACGGCGGAGATAAAGGGCAGGCCGGTAAGAGCACGCCATTCCCCGGCCAGGTCGAGATACGCGAGCTCTTCGCCGGTGCGCTCAAAGCGGTTTTGCCGCTCCTCGAGAGCCATCAGCGCGGGATCGCCGATGACGATAGCTGCGTCGGCGCGCTCGAGCATGAGATCGAGATCGGCGGCAAGGGGCAGGAACGGGACCTCGGGATTACCCCATTTGTGGAACAGGATGTGCGTATACGCAATTGTGGTGCGGCTGGCCGTGTCGGCGGCCACTGAGCGTATGGCCTTTAGCGGCTGGCCGGCGCGGTGCACCAGTAGCAGCGACCGCACGCGGCCTTTTGAAGCAATGGTGCAGCCGGGCAGGATGCGCAGGCCGGGAGTGGTTGGCAGCGAGGCGATGGGAATCAGTCCGATATCGGACTCACGTGAAGCCAGGCGCTCTGCACAGGCTGAGGGAGCCATGCGGTCGATGCGGTAGCGGCGGGCCAGGGCGTCAGACAGGGGCGGATGCTCAAAATCCCACATCAGTGGCGCGGGATTGAGAAACCCAATCGCGGCAATCCGCAGCCGTGAATCTTGCTGGGGGTCCACGCTTGTTAGGTTATCAGATTCGCGGCAAATGCCTCAGCAGGAATCGGATTCGTCAGTGGTGGCCCCCGCCACCGCCGCCGCTGTGGCCACCACCGCCGCCACCACCACCGCCGCCGCTGTGGCCGCCGCCTCCGCCACTACTACCTCCACCACTGTGCGAGGGGGCGCTCGACGAGTGACTCGACGAACCGCCGCCTGAAGAGCTTCGCGGAGGCGGAGAAGAGCTGTGACTTGGCGGCACAGGCTGCGGCGCGCGATAACCTTGCTCAGGAGCCGCAGTCACGGCATGGCTGTTGCCATACGCTGGACGCGCGTTGTCCACCTGCCCGGCCGACGCTGGCACACTGTGATTTCCCTGAACCGCCGTCTGATTGTATGCCGGCCGCGAAGGCAGGGGACGGAGCGCTTGAACGGTACTTCCCGCAATCGTCACGGGCGTATTCTTGTCGCGCGCCGGCAGCCCGGAGGTGACCAACGTCGCGTGCCGGTTCACCGCGATCATCGGAATCGGTTTGCGGGGAATTGGCGCCCCGCGCGGGAGAATCGGGCGCGGGAGAGGGCGATAACCGAATGGCGCAAAGCCAATGTTGGGGCCGCCATAGAATCCCAAACCCCACCACGGCATGCAACCGCCCATCCCCGGCGCCCACCCCCAGCCAAAGCCGTTGTAGAAGTTCCAGTTGCCGCATTGGTAGGGCAAATAGCCCCATGGATAACCGGAGATCCATAGGTATCCATATCCGGGCGTGTACATCCAGTTTCCGTAGCCGTATGGGTCAAATCCCGCGCCCGCCGCGCCATAGGGCGACCACACATAGCCTTGCCCCGGCACGTTGTACCAGTTGCCGTTTGCATCCAGATCGTTCCATGCCGGGTTTTGGCTCTCGCCCAGATTGGTTGAGGCCCCGGTTTGCGTCGCGGCCTCGGCCGTCAAAGCCTGATCGCGGTCAGAGTTCCATGAGTCCCAGGAGTCCGGCTCGATGGACGCCGCGACCTGGTTACCGCTTGGATCGGCGCCGTTCAGCGCGATACTTTCGCCGCCGTGCAGGTCCACTGCAACAGCGCCATTGCCACTTTCCAGGTGGGCATTGCCAGAGAAGACGGCCAATTTGCCGGGAGGACCGTCCATGGTGACGCGGAGCACGGTGAAGCCGCTGGTGGTGGCCACGCTGTCACCGAATTGCACGCTGATTTGGCCGGCCAGGTTTCCGCCCTGGAATTCGAAGTAGGCCAGCCCGCCACCAAGCACAAGCACGGCGTCGGCCGACGCGCCCGATCCGCTCAGAACTTTCAGTGTCAAAGAGCTCGAAGGCGCGAGCCTCGCCACGCTGCCATCTTCAAACTGGATCTCGGCCCGTCCGTTGTCCGCAGTGTCCAGTTCCATGCCCTCCAGCAGAGGGGTATTTGCCGCAGCCTGCTCGGCCAGCACCTGATTGCCCTCAGAAAGTTTCACCGGGCCGTCTAGGTAGCTCAAACGGACCGCCCGCGCCGGCTGCCCCTGTTCCGGCAGTGCGACTCCCGGCTCCGCGGGGGCCTGTGCCCGCAAACCAGGCCCTAGACACACCAGTGCCAGGGCCAGCACTGCCAGCCCCGTCAACTCTCTGCGATTTTTCATGAGATTCATGGCGCCCTGCCTTCCCATCGCCTTTACGGCGACCCCAATCCCGCTCATCGGCACCTACACCATTTGACACCTGCGGGCGCGGAAAAGTCTCTCGTGCGCACGGATTTAAGTCGATCCTTGCGCCAACAAAGCTCTGGCCCGCTTTCTCACCCTTTCCAGCACGCCGTCGTCCTGCACAAGCCGCTCCAGAATCTCCCGGATCGCGCAAACCTGCTGCGCCCGGCCATCCCCGACGGCTTCGGTCAGGCTCTCCATCTCCGCGTCAAGGCCTAAACGGTCGTGTTGCAGCAGCAATTCCAGGCGCGCGCCTTCCAGAATCGTCTCGGCTACCGCTTCAAGCGAATCTGTCAGCGCTTGGATTTCCTTGTCTCTGGAATAGTTGAAGGTACAGGAGCCGCTCCCGTGAGGCCCGGTGTAGCTGAGCATTTTCCATCCTTGAAAGGCCACTTTCAGGTGGCTTTCACAGGCTTCGTTGAACCAGTTGTGACGTTGCGCCGCATCAAAGACGCGTCCGGCAAACTCCGTGCTCACCTGAATATCGCGGTCCACGGAGGGTGTGCCCAATTCCTGCTGCCCGCCGTCGGGGGCTTTACCCACAGGGGAGCGAAAATGGCCTCTTCCATCAGGGTGTAGCGTCATCGTCCATTGGGAGGGTGACAAGCCGGGATTGGAAAAATCCACCTGGACCACCGGGTCCGCCGGGGCCTCTCCGCGCGCGGCAAGCGCCAGAGCCGGCGCAAGCGCCGCAAAAGCAAGCCATACGGCCTTCATCGGGCAATCCTCCGGACGGCGCTCGCCCCGTGGCTGGGCCCGAATTCGCCCATGCGGATCAGCGTCTGCGCGGTATGAATGTGACAGATGGCGATGGCCAGGGCATCGGCTGCATCCGCCGGTTGCGGCACCTCGGCCAGGCTCAGCAACCGCGCCACCATGAACTGTACCTGCTCCTTTTTCGCTTGCCCATAGCCCACCACGCTGGATTTGATCTTCAGGGGCGCGTACTCGGCCACGGGCATTCCCTGCCGCGCCGCCGCCAGCAGCGCTACGCCGCGCACCTGACCCAGCTTCAGCGCCGATTTGACGTTGACCGAGTAGAAGACCTCCTCGATGGCCACGGCATCGGGCCGCCAGCGCTCCAGTTCGGTTGTCAGCTCCCGGAAAACCTGATCCAGGCGCGCAGGCAAGGAATCAGTCTTCTTGAGCCGGATAGCGCCCATCGCCTGGCACAATAGCTCGGGCTCGCGCGCTTCATCGCAAGAATCCACCACGCCGTACCCCGTTATCTCGGTACCGCAATCGATGCCAAACACCCTCATCGGGTCCAAGTGTACCGCAGATCGGATGAGTCCACGATCCCGATGCGCATCGTTCTGCCGAGCGGAGCGATGCCTCCGGTCAGGTTTCTAAAAAAATGTTCCTCAATGCTGTTCCGTCCGAAACTTAGTTGTCCGGTCCGCATCTTACTGGTATCGAGCTTGATTCGTTCACCAAAGTTTCATCTGGAGACAACTCTCCGTTGTTAGTGGTGTTCGTAACTTAGAGAGGTAGTGTTTATGCGCCTTGGAGGGATGATGGCAAAAATTCAGGCCGCCACGAAGCGCAACGCAATCCTCTGGTTGAGCCAGGGAATCACGCCGCGCCGTCTGGCACTGACCCTCGCCCTGGGATTTGCGATCGGATGCATTCCGGTGGTGGGCATCCCCACTGTTCTTTGCGCCGCGCTGGCACTGGCGCTCAGGTTGAACCAGCCTGCCATCCAGGCGGCTAACTATGTCGCCATGCCCTTCCAGTTGGTCCTCATCGTCCCCTTTGTGCGGTTGGGCCGGTGGCTCATCTCAGCCGATCCCGCGCGTGCCCTGGAGCCTGGGGCTCTTCTGCATCTTCACTCGCTCCACGTTGCCGCGCGCATGGGCATATTGGCCGGCGAGGCGTTGCTGGCATGGCTCCTGTTCGCCGTCCCGGCGGTGTTGCTGCTCACCGCCACGCTCACCCGCATGCTGCGCCGGATTCCTGCCATCGGCGTCGCCGAAGCCGGCGACTGAGCCTCCCACCCTCTCTCCGGTCTGCCCCGCGATCTGGTTCTAGAGCATTTTCGGAATACATATAGACTATTTTAGAACCGTGAAAGGTGGCTTTTTCTTGAGGAAAAAGCCACTTGAGTATGTGCTTTCGGTCTACACCAATTCCGAAAATGCTGTAGCTTCTGCCCGTGCGTTTGCCGCCTGATACAGCAGAATGCCTGTCGTTTCCATTATGATGGACGGCTCTACCGAAAACCGGCCGCGTTTGTACTGCATCCGCACAGGCGGACGAGCCGAACTGACGCGAGCCTTTTCCGACAACCATTGCGGCAACAACATACGAGGGAAGATGCAATGTCAAAGACAGATTCTGAAGATCGCATCCATATGAACCGGCGTGAGGCTCTGCTGATGTCGGCAACGGCTGGAATAGGCGTTGCCCTTGGACAGCCGGCGCACGCATCGGACAGCACAAAAACCGCAGCCCATCAGGAGCCCGGAAACTGCTCAACACCACGCACGGCAGTCGCAAATACCCAGTACGGCAAGGTGCGGGGCTTTCTCGATGGAGGTGTTTTCACCTTCAAGGGCGTTCCCTATGGCCAGAATACGACCGGCGAAAACCGCTGGCTGCCGGCCCAGCCTCCGGTGCCGTGGAAGGACGAATATCCCGCGCTGATCTACGGTGGGAACTGTCCGCAAAACCTCCATGACTGGGCAATCGAGCAGTCATTCATTCAGGACTGGGATGACGGGTACCAGAGCGAGGACATGCTCAAGCTGAACATCTGGACGCCTAGCCTGACGGGCAAACGCGCAGTGATGTTCTACATCCATGGCGGAGGATTCAGCTTTGGGTCGTCTTACGAACTGCCCTCGCACGAAGGCGCGCAAATGGCGCGGCACCACGATGTCGTGCAGGTCTCCGTCAATCATCGGCTCAATATTCTCGGGTTCTTCGATGCTTCCGAAATCGGCGGCACCGCGTATGAGGATTCGGTCAACGCGGGCATGACCGACCTTGTTGCCGCGCTGACCTGGGTTCGCGAGAATATCGCGAATTTCGGCGGCGATCCGAACAAGGTGATGATCTATGGCCAGTCCGGCGGGGGATCGAAGGTGACCGCTCTGATGGGAATGCCTTCGGCGGCGGGGTTGTTCCACCGCGCTTCGGCGCAATCGGGCGGCGGCGGCAATATTCCCTCGAAAGAGCAGCAAAGGGAAGTGGCCCGCCAGACGATGAAGGACCTGGGGCTGCGGCCAAATGACATTTCCTCTCTGCAGAAGATGGAATGGCCGCAGTTGGTGGCCGCGGGAAACGCCGCCATCGCCAAGATCAATCCTCCGGTGCGGGGCATAGCCGGACCGTATGTTCCCGGCCCGCCGCGCGCGGGGTGGGCGCCATGCGTCGATGGCAAAAACATCAATCTTCGGTCATTTTTCGACGTCGCTCCCGAGATCTCGAAGAATGTGCCGATGCTGATCGGCTCCGTGAGCGAAGAGGGCAACCACATGCTCTCGCGTCCCACCGAGGAAGAGTGGCGCGCCAACCTCGCTAAAGTGTATGGCGAAAACAAGGCAACCGCGATCATGGCTGCGTTGAAGAAAGCGTATCCGCTCAAAAGGATTCAGACGCTCTCATATATTTGCAGCGGCACCTTCGGATTGGATGGCCTCTCCATACGAAACAACGTCGTGAAAATGGCCAAACAAAAGTATGAATTGAAGGCGGCGCCGGTCTACACCTACTACTTCACCTGGCAAACGCCGATCCTCGACGGCATTCCTGGCGCATGGCACACCGCCGAGCTTCAATTCTGCTTCGATAACACGAAGCGCTGCGAACAAGGCACGGGCAACACGCCCGAGGCGCAGGCGCTGGCCAGGAAAATGGCAACTGCATGGGCGAATTTCGCCCGCACCGGCAACCCGAGCCAGCCCGGCCTGACCTGGACACCGTCCGATCCGGAACGCAACCAAACCATGGTCTGGGACAACGAATGCCGCATGGTCGACGATCCTGAGGGCGAGGCGCGCGAGATCCTGCTGGACTGATCGGCGACGGCCGTGTAGATCATGTCGCAGAAAATCTGCTTCGCAGCGGACGGGTCGGATTTCCGACGCATCCGCTGGCTCGTGCATTCAGCAACTTCGACTGAACATCAGTGCATTACGGCTCCCACCCCGGGTTCCGGTGCGAAGAACAGCGGCGGCGGATAAAGAGCGCCGTCGCTGAACTCCCTGAGCCCCTGGCAGTTGATCACTGTCGAAAGTTGTTCGCGTGCCGCCGCATCGTAGCTGCGCTGCAACGCTGCCTGCAATTGTTGCGGTGTCCGGACATACTCGCCGCGTGCTCCCAGGAGCTTGGCGATCTTGTCGTAGCGAAGATTATCCTGGAACTGATACAGGTGTGTGGACCGGTGATGGCTGTTCCTATCGGCGGCCCAGCTATTGTTGTTGTAAACCACACAGATGACCGGAAGCTTATATTTCGCACAGGTGTCCAGCTCAAACATGGTGTATGGCAGACCGCCATCCCCGGTGATTACCAGTACCGGCGCACCTTTGTAGGGAGCTTGCGGACCGACCCCTCGCTGGACGGCAGCGGAGGCTCCCATCCCCATCGCCAGATCCGGACCCATCGGTCCGAACTGGTAGGGCACCGTGAGCTCCTGGCCCGGACGATAAGCGCGCAGCCACGGCCCGGCGCACCATCCAATGAGGTTGCCTCCCCAGAGGGTGAGAGTCTGTTTCGGATCAATCTTGCCTTTGTATAGGAAATCATGAACTTCCTTGCAAAGAACGAAGGGGTGCAGGGCGCCGGTATCGTGCGTGTATTTGAGGAACTGGCCATACAGTTCCATTTGCCCCTTGTCCCGCCTTTGCCTGGCCGCAGCCAGGTCATTCACCCAGGCATCCCGCTTTTTGGGCTTTAGACCGTTGGCGAGCGATTCCATAAAGTGTTTTTCATCGCTGACAATGCCCAAATCGACAGGCCAGTTCCTCCCGATCTCTTCCTGCACTGGATGGACCCGTATGGTTTTTATCCCGTTGGCAAAGGTGTATTCACCCACCGTGGGCATTTGGTATTGTCCGACGAAAACCACCAAGTCGGCCTTCATCAGCGCTTCATTGGACATGCTCGCGGAGAGCCGGTGCTCATCGGGGAAGTTTCCGCGCACTGGACCCGATCCCACTACCGCCATCTCATGCTTCTCAGCCGCCTGCGTGAGGGCATCCCAGGCCTTGCGCAGGAAGACTCCGTGTCCGGCCACCAGCACCGGGCGCTCCGCTTTGGCAATCATCTCAATTGCCTGCTCCATTTCCTTCGCGGCAGGAGCGGGGCGGGAGTCGCTGCGGTATCTTTCCCGGTCGACATAACACACTAGTTCGGAGGGTTGCTTGAAGCGCGCCAGGACAATCTCCTCCGGAAAATCCAGATGAACTACACCCGGCACGCCAGACTTGAGATTGCGAAATGCGTAAGCACCATATTCGTAGATCCGGTTCGCCGCGGTAATGCGCTTGCCGTACTTCCTCATACCCTGCGTCAGTGGCTGCTGATACATGAATTGGATAAATTTCAGGCTATCCTCCCGAGCAAGGGTAGTGTTGCTGGCCAACACCAGGAGCGGGGTGTTGGCGGCATTCGCACTGGCGATGTTCATCATCATGTGAGTGAAGCCTGGGCCTTCGGTGCCCGAGCAGGCCACCACCTCGCCCGTTACGCGACTGAAGGCATCGGCAGCGGAGCACATACCCCCCTCTGTCCGGCCTCCATAGGTGGGGATTCCGACCTGGGCAATCTCGTTGATGATGTGGTAGTTGCCCGCAGCGCAGAACAAGGCGGCAAGGCCTTCATCCTGGCAGAGATTGGCGAACACCTGAGCGCCTGTTATTCCCTCCGCGGTAAACTCGGCGCGGCGCGGGGGTGCGGCTAAGGACTCAGTGATAATCGCGGAAACCCGTAAGGAAGAGTCCGCACCCTCTTTTTCTGCCTGCGTCTTAGCAGCCGCAACCGCGGACTGGTTCACAGGGGCTTTGTTGAAGGGACGATAGCTTCCCAGGTCCGAGTTGTTGGTCTTTTCACCCTTGGTGTTCATTCATCCTCCTTATGCTTCCAAGCTCCGTGGCACCCCTACTTCCCTGCGTAGGGATCGGGCACCGGCTGGGCGCTCAAGATCCAGGCGGTCGAGATCATATCGCGCAGCATGCAGGCGCCGTCCGCCAGCCGCGCGGCGGTAAAGTCGCGCGATTCGGGCGTGCCCGCGCCGTCGAACCCTCCCGCCTTGTAAAGCTGGTAGACCTTCTCAACATAGGTTGCCGAGTGGCGCAGATAAGCAACGTAAGCGTCGAACATGTCGCCCTCCACGACCTTGGGCGGCGTCATTTTGGCCTGCACTTGGGGCGCGTGGATGTTCGCGACTACGAAGGGGTCTTCGAATTGCCGGTGAATCTGGTGCTCGGTGGTATAGCCGTTGGGGTTGGGGCCGACCCACCCGTTGTAATTGACGGTGACGTGGAGGGGCTGCGAACCGTCGCCGACGTAGTGGCCGAGCCAACCGGCATAGAAGATGATGGCCGCCTCGACCTCCTTGGTATCCCGACCCGCGGCCAGCAGGGCTCGGTACTGGCGCATCGCCGCCTTCAGCCGCTCCCACACCTCGTCGGTCTCCCATGGTTGCAGCCCGACGATCTCCAGCCGCTGGCCGGCAGCAAAGACCTTGGCCTCAAAGTCCAGCCGCTTATGCGGCAGCGGGCCGAGAGCGTCGGCCAACTCCAATGCGATGTAGTGCTCGGGTGCCTGGGCCGCGTTCAGCTCGGGCTCGGCTTTGGAACGCCAACGGTCGGGCTCGGGGCCAAGGTATTCGATTTCGTCGATGGCTGCCTGAGAACGCAGAAAAGCCGGTACGTCGGCCGGCAAGGTGCCGGCAGCGAGTTTGTTAATGATGCGATGGCCCTCATTGCCCCACGCGTGGGCAGAGGGCTGCGCAAGAACGAGGCCAAATAGAACGGGCAAGACGAAGTGGCAAGTCAAAGGGCGGAGAACGCGAAATATCGCAGGTTGAGGAAACATGGAGCCAGTATACGGCGGTGACCGGTAAGTGGTTCGTTCCAGTGCTCCGGAAGCGGAATTGGGGTACGCGGCCTGGCTCCGAATCGCCCGTTGCCGGTGACCGCAGTGCCCGATCAGTGGGAGGGCCGCAAAAAATTGCCTAGAGAGTCTGTAAATAAACGAATATACTACCTGCAAATCGTCTCATCGCTTACGATTAACTAAAACGCACGGCGAGGCGCGGCGCAACGGGGGTTCGGGGTGGTAGATCGTGATAACCGATAAAGTCGCTGTGCGCCTTCGAAGAGCAACGCCGGCTAAAAGAGCTCTGGCCGCCAGAGGCGCCTTGTCTGAGGACCGAACAGCCGAGGGGGAGATGGATGCGCCGATGAATGCGCCGCCAAAGGAAGAGGGGAAGAGCAAAAGCTCCCGCTCCGCGTTTGCGACGCTCGGCGGCGTTCCCCAGATTTGGCTGATCCTGCCTTTCTTTATCCTGGCTCTTTGGGCCGGAACCGCTCTGGCTCGCGTGGCTCCAAACTTCAAATGGGAAGCGCTTCCGCTCGTGGCTGCCGCGGTTGCCACGGCAATGTTTGCGCTGATGCTGAACAGGATGTTGCTTCGTCCGGTGCCTGCTGCGCCGGGGCCGGAGATAACCGGAGCGGGGTTGAGAGAGCTGTTGGACTCGGCTAGTCCGGCGGTGGTCGCGATCGATCTCGAAGGCCAGTTGATATGTTGCAATTCCGCAGCGGAACGCCTGCTGGGCTACGAAGCCGCCGAACTGGTAAATCCGTGGGGCAAAGCGGAGATTCTGGCTCCCGGCGAGGGTGACCGGCTCTTGGCGGAGATGCAGAAGCTGTGCCGCGTGGCACCGGCGCCCGCGCTAACTCCGGGCGCCCGCAGGGCTGCCTATATCGATTGCCTGCGCAAACTGCCGCCTGGCACGGTTCCCAGCTTCGACGCCCAGGTACGTAACAAAGACGGCGTCGTCTTCCCGGTAGCCTTCCAGGTTTCGCCCCTGCGCGATGCCTCGGGCGAGCTAACCGGCATGGTAGCTGTGGCCATGGATCAAAGCGCAGCCCAGCATGGCGAGCAGGCGCAGCGTGAGTCACAGGAGCGGTACCGCGACCTGTTCGAGAACTCCAGCGAGATGATCGCCACGCTCAGCCCGGCTGGACAGTTCCTCTACGCCAACCCGGCTTGGAAGCGGTGTTTTGAACTGGACCACGCGGCGCTGATAGCATTGGACTCCTTCGACGATCTGTTAGAGTCCGGAACCCGGGGCGAAGTGGCCAGGCTCTTTCGCCGCGCGCTGGATGGCGAACCGGTGGAACGCGCTCCGCTGCGCCACCATACCGCTGACGGCCGCGTAATCGAGCTGGAATTGAGCCTCAGCCGTCGCCAGAGAGCCGGCAAAGCCATGGCGGTGCGCTGCCTGTTGCGCGACGTCACGCAGCAAAGACAGCGCGAAAACCGTCTGGCGCTGCAGCTTGCGGTAAGCCAGATCCTGGGGGAAAACGGATCGGGCGAGTCGGAGGGCATGCGCATCCTGGAAGCGCTGTGTATCTCGCAGGGATGGGATGTGGCCATCGAATGGGTGGTTGGCGCCGAGCAAAAGCAGCTCGAGTTCGGCACCGCCTGGGGAGTTCCTGGCCGGCGCGTGGAAGCCCTCATCCAAGCGAGCATGGGGCAGACGCTGGAGGGCGGCAGTGAATTGCCCGAGAGGGCATGGAAGGAAGGGCGCCCGGTGTGGGTGGCCGACCTGGCCCTGTCGGGGCCAAGCCCGCGCGTGGTAGCAGCTCTGGACGCGGAGATGGTTTCAGGCTGGGCGGTGCCTGTGCGCGCCGGCAGCAAGCTGCTGGCGGTGCTCGAGTTTTATTGCCATTTCCGCCTGCGCGAAGACCGCGAAGCGATGGCCGCAGTGGAGACGGCGGCTGCCTCGCTGGGCCAGCTGCTGGCGCGGACGCCATGAACGCGGGCGAGCGGACGAGTTGACCCGCCAGCAGGAGGTTCTGCTCGATTCTGTGGCCGACGGCATCTGCGGCCTCGACCGCCAGGGCAAGGTCACCTTTGCCAATCCCGCGGCCGCGCGGCTGCTGGGCGCGCCGGCCGACTGCTCTGATCGGCAAGCCGGTGCACGAACTGCTGCACGGCTCCGCATCTGCCCGGCCGCAACTGCGAGAAGGATTGCCCGCTGCGCAGCGCAACACGTCCACGCCTTGCGGCAGCTCCGGGCGAAGACATCATCTTTCGCGCTGACGGCACCTCCTTCCCTGCCGAGTATTGTGCTTACGCCGATCCGCGGGCAGGGCCGTGTTTCAGGCTCAGTGCTCAGCTTTCGCGACATCAGCCAGCGCTACGCCCTCGACCGGCTCAAGGACGAGTTCATCTCCACCGTCAGCCACGAGCTGCGCACGCCGCTCACCTCCATCCGCGGGGCGCTGGGACTGCTCACCTCCGGCATTCTCGGCGAGACCAACGAAAAAGCCACCAATCTGCTGCGCATCGCCGCTCACCAACTCCGATCGCCTGGTCCGCCTCATCAACGACATTCTCGATCTGGAGCGCATCCAGAGCGGCCGCGAGCCGCTGGCCTTCCGCACCGTGCAGCTGGCCGACATCGTGAAGCAGGCCATCGAAGATATGCAGCCGCGTGGCCGACGCCGCCGGCGTGCAGCTCATCCACGACTCCACCCAGGTGGAGATTGCCGCCGACCCCGACCGCCTGCTCCAGGTCGCTCACCAACCTGCTCTCCAACGCCGTCAAGTTTTCGCCGCCCGAATTCGCCGGTGAGCGTCATGCTGCGGCCCGGCGTCACCGGCGTCATTCTCTCCGTCATCGATCATGGACGCGGCATTCCCGCCGACAAGCTGGAAACCATCTTCGGCCGTTTCCAGCAGGTGGATGCCTCCGACTCGCGGCAGAAGGGCGGCACCGGTCTCGGACTGGCCATCTGCCGCACCATCGTGCATGCAGCACTCGGGCCGCATCTGGGCCGAGCGCAATCCCGTTCGCGGATCGACGTTCCGCATCTTTCTTCCCTACCAACCCGCTCCCCTGGCGGCTCCGGGCGGCCGCGCCGGAGAGCGAAGCCGGCACGGCACCGTGGTGCTGGCCGACGCCAACGCGGAATCGCGCCCTCGGATCGCCGCGCAACTGGCCCGCCACGGCTACTCCGTGAGTGCAGGCCGCCAACGTGGAGCAAACCCTGTCCGCGGCGAGCCAGAACGTCCAGGCCATCCTTCTCGATACTTCGCTCGACGGCATGAACGGCTGGGAGATTCTTGCCTCTGCTGCGCCGCATGGATCGCAACGCTCGCGAACCCCTGTCGTCTTGTTGAGCGTGGAAGATCCGCAGACGCCCGCGGAGCTGCCCGCCGGCGCCGAGGGATGGGTCGCCAAGCCGCTCCAGGAAGACGCGCTGCTGGCTGAGCTGGCGCGCGTACTTTGCGGACCGGGCGAAAAAGCGCGCATCCTCATCGTCGAGGACGATCACGACCTGGCCCGCGTCATCAGCGAGGTCTTCGCCCGCGACAGCATCGTCGTGCAGACGGCGCATTCGCTGCAAGGAGACGATCGATGCCTGTTCCGCGTTCAAGCCGCATCTGCATGCTGCTCGATATCGGCCTGCCCGACGGCGACGGCTTCAATGTGGTCGATTGGCTGCGCCAGCACGAGGACCTCGCCCGCCTGCCGCTGGTGGTCTACTCCGGCCGCGAGCTCTCGCAGGACCGAGCGCCGCCAGCTCACCCTCGGCCCCACCTATTTCCTCGCCAAGACCCGCGTCCAGCCGCAGCAGCTCGAAGCCCTGGTATTAACTATGCTGCGCTCCGCGCGGCAAACGGACGAGACTGCGGCGGAAATGCCGGCGCCAAAGCAGTAGAACTTTTCCTGACCGACTTCTCGACGCCGTCTCGCGTCCGGAGTAGCATTGCGTAACATGCGCACACGCAACCTCATCTTTGTTCTGCTCGCGCTGCTGGCGGTTTCGCCGCTGGCCGCTCAGACGGCTTCGCCATCTGAGTACTCGATTCTGCTTAACTCACTCAAGGCGGGCAAGACCGATATCGACTACGGGCGCCTGCGGCTAAGCTACATGGACTCGCCCGAATACAAACAGGCGCTGGACACGTCAGATGCGGCGAAGGCGATGCTGGAGGCCCTGAACGCCAAGGACTACCCGACGGCCCTGACGCAGGCCGAGACTGTGCTCAAGAGCAACTACGTCAATATCGAGGCGCATTTCGTGGCGTTTGTCGCCAACCATGAATTAGGAGCCACGGATAAGGCGGAGTTTCACCGCGCCGTGTTTCGCGGCTTGATCGATTCGATCCGCGGCTCGGGAGATGGCAAATCGCCCGCCACAGCGTGGGTAGTAATCAGCGTGGACGAAGAGTACTCGGTTCTGCGGGTGCTCGGGCTCAAGCCATCGGGACAAAGCCTGATGAATCAGAACGGCCATTCCTACGACGTAATGAAGGCAAAGAGCGACGATGGAACGGAACAGACGTTTTATTTTAATGTGGATATTCCGTTCAAGCACTACGGATTTTAAGGCATTTCTCCTTGAGGTATAGCCCTTGTTCACGACGTGTGGGGCTGCGATTTCCTGAGGAAATCGCAACCTGACGGCACTGACTCCGGGAAGAGTTATCCTTTTCACCCATCGACAACCCCGCCCCGGCATTTGACAATGGTTTTGGAGGGTTTTCCGCCGTGGCCCGCAAAATCCTGATTATCGACGACGAAAACGACATTCGCGAGGTGGCCGCGCTCAGCCTCGAAAGTGTAGCGGGATGGCAGGTGATAGTTGCCAGTTCGGGCGCGCAGGGTATCGCTCGCGCCGCCGAGCAAAAGCCCGATGCCATCCTGCTGGACGTGATGATGCCTGGCATGGATGGCCCTGCAACGTTTCGCGAGCTGCGCAAAAATCCCGCCACGGCCCGCATTCCGGTGCTGCTGCTCACCGCAAAAGTGCAAGGCACCGACCAGCGCCGCTTCGCCGATCTGGGCGTAGAGGCTGTGCTTTTCAAGCCCTTTGACCCGCTCACGCTATCCACGCAGATCGCGAGCGTGCTAGGTTGGAGTTGATCTGGCAGCCATGGAATCTTCCGATCAACCAGGCGATCAACCAGGGGCCCAGGGAGACATCGCTCTTTCCCAGGCAATCGACCGCTTGTGGGTCCGCTTTCTGCCGGAGATCAAGGAACGGATCGCGGTTATCCAAGTCGCCGCTGACGCTCTCGCCGCCGGAGCCCCCACCGCATCGCGCCGTGAAGCCGCATGCGCGGCGGCGCACAAACTTGCCGGCGTGCTGGGCACCTTCGGCCTCACGCGCGGCACGGTGCTGGCGCGAGAGCTGGAAATCAACTTCTCCCGCGAAGACTGCCCCGATCCCGCAACCGGAAGAAGGCTGGCCGCGATTGCCGCGGAGCTGAGCGCGATGGTCGAGAGCCGCCAACCTGGAGCGGAACCAGAGTAAGCCTATCGTTGCGTTAAGTCGTGGATGTGGCTCGCCGCGGCGAGCCACTTGGATGGCGTGCTTTCGGAATACATCTACTCTGGTTCCGCTGCGCCGGCTGATGCCTGAACAGTTACACTCATCTGCAGTGACACCGCACGATCCATTCGCGCCCCAACTGGGCCTCAGATTTGACGAGCCGCGGGCTGCGCGCCGCATCTGGCCGGTTCGCGAACTGGTCGCGCAGGTGCGTGAGCTGGTGGAGCAGGAGTATGGCGACGTTTGGGTGGAGGGCGAGATCTCCAACTACCGCCCCGCGCCCTCCGGCCACGTGTACTTCACGCTCAAAGACGCCGACGCGCAACTCCCCATCGTCCTCTTTCGCCGCCAGGCCATGCTTCTCCGCTTCCGCCCCGAAGACGGCCTGCACGTCCTGGTTCGCGGCCGCGTGAGCGTCTACGAGCAGCGCGGCCAGATGCAGCTCGTAGCCGAGACGATGGAGCCCGTCGGCGCCGGTTCTCTGCAACTTGCCTTCGAGCAACTGAAAGAACGCCTCAAAGCCGAGGGTCTATTCGACGCCGATCGCAAGCGCCCGCTGCCTGCGTTTCCCCGCACCGTGGGCATCGTCACCTCGCCCACCGGCGCCGTGATTCGCGATTTCCTCAACATCGTCAGCCGCCGCCACTCCGGCTTGAATGTCCTGATCTGTCCCGTCTCTGTTCAGGGCGAATCCGCGCCGGCTGAAATCGAGGCCGCGCTGGTGGAACTCAATGCGGCCAATCTCGTCGACCTCATCGTGCTTGCCCGCGGCGGCGGCTCGCTCGAAGACCTTGCGGCATTCAACAGCGAGCGCGTAGCGCGCGCGATCGCGTCGAGCAGACTCGCTGTGGTGTCCGCCATCGGGCATGAAACCGACTTCACAATCGCCGATTTTGTCGGGCGACCTGCGCGCGCCCACGCCGTCGGCCGCGGCCGAGCTCATCACCGAGGCACAGCACAAAATCGCCGATCATCTTGCCGCGCAGTCGCGCCGCCTGGAGCGCGCGGCGCGCTTTCAGCTCCTGCAGTCCCGGCAGCGCCTCACACGCTTGCCCGTCAGCCGCGCCGAGTCGCGCGTCTCTTTGCTGCTGCATCGCCTCGGACAGCGCCTCGACGACGCGACGCTCCGTCTGGACTCCGCGCTCGCCAGCGAACTTCGCTTGCGCCAGAATCGCATCGCAGAGCTGGCTGCTGCTATTTTGCATCGCGACCCGCGCCAGAACCTGGCCCACGCGCGCGAGCACCTCGCCGATTTTCGCGCCCGTCTCGACCGCTGTCTCGAACGCCTGCTCCAGTCTTCCTCGGCTTCGCTCACCGCCCTCGATGCGCGCCTGCATTCGCTCTCGCCCCTGGCCGTTCTCAACCGTGGCTATGCCCTGGTTCTCTCGGACGCGGGTTCGCTCATTCGTTCCGCCGCGCAAGTTCGATCGGGCGACCGGCTCACCACGCGCCTCTCCGATGGCTCATTCTTGAGCCGTGTCGAGTCAACGAGCTCCCTACCTGGCGCACCCGGCGCGCCCACCGCCGCGAAAAAAGGAAAGAAGCCGCCATTATGACCGCAACCGGCGCACGCAAGCTCTTCGGCACCGACGGCATTCGCGCCATCGCAGGCCAGGCTCCGCTCGACCCCACGACAATCTACGGGGTCGGTTTCGCACTCGCGCACTCTCTCGGGAAAACCGTGTCGCAACCCAGGGTGCTTCTCGGCCGCGACACGCGCGAATCCGGCCCGTGGATTGCTGCGACACTCGCCGAGGGATTGCGCCAGGCAGGCGCTCAAGTAGAGAGTGCGGGCATCGCGACCACACCGGCCGTTGCATTTCTCGCCCGTGCCGGCGGCTTCGATGCAGGAGTGGTCATCTCCGCTTCGCACAATCCATGGCAGGACAATGGCATCAAACTATTCGGCGCCGATGGCTTCAAGCTCCCCGACTGCGGTGGAACTGGCAATGGAAGAGGAGATTCTCTACCATGCCGCGCAGGTCGAAATCTCCGATCCGCACTGCTTTATGCCGGTCGAAGACAATTCGGCGCTGCGGGCCGATTACCTTCAGTTCCTGATCGATTGCGTTCCAGGGCTCTCGCTGGCGGGTTTGAAAATCGTAGCCGATTGCGCCAATGGCGCCGCGGCCGCCATCGCGCCCGAGCTATTTCGCCGCTTTGACCGCGAAGGGCGTGCCCACGTGACCTTGCTCAACATTGCGCCCGACGGCCGCAATATCAACGCAAACTGCGGGGCGCTGCACCCGGAGCTCGTCGCCCAGGAAACGCAAAGGCGCGGGGCGGATATTGGTTTGACTTTTGATGGCGACGCGGACCGTTGCATGTTGGCCGACGCCGAGGGCAACGTGATCAATGGCGACGCCATCCTGCTGATGGCTGCGCGCGACCTGAAGGCCCGCGGCATGTTGACCGGCGATCTGGTCGTCGCCACAACCATGTCGAACATGGGTCTGGAAGCCGCGCTCAAACGCAGCGGCATCCGCATGCTGCGCGCGCCTGTGGGCGACCGCTACGTTCTCGAAGAGATGCAGAAGCACGACGCGGCCCTCGGCGGCGAGCAGTCCGGCCACATCCTCTTTCCGCATCTGGCCACCACGGGCGACGGCCTGCTTACGGCTCTTGTCGTGCTCGATCTCATCGCCCGCACGGGCCAATCCATCGAAGAGCTCACCGCCGATCTCAAAGTTTTTCCGCAAGTCATCGTCAACGTGAAGGTGCGCGAGAAAAAGCCGCTCGACTCCATCCCCGCCGTCGCCGCCGCCATCTGCGCCGCCGAAGAGGCTTTGAAAGACTCCGGCCGCGTCGTGATTCGCTATAGCGGCACCGAGCCTTTGGCGCGCGTCATGATCGAAGCCGAGAGCGAAGAGGCCATGCGGAAACACGCTGAAGCGATTGCCGCGGCGATTCGCAATGCGTTGGGGGCGTGACGAGCAATAAAAACAATTCCGGAGACTTTCGCGTCAGTGCGGTGGCAAGAGGCATTCCCTGCGGTATACCGCTATCTACGCGTTAACGCGAGCTGGAACTGAAATTCGCTGAACGCGTATCGTCCCTTCGCGCTTGCGCGTTTGCGCGATGTCGTAGGAGTTTTGCATCCGCATCAGCGTGTCCATCCTTACGCCGAAGGCCTTTTCCAGGCGGAGCGCCATTTCGCCCGAAAGGTCCGCTTTGCCATTGAGCAAGCTGGACAATGCGGGCCGGGAGACGCGCAGTGCCTTAGCAGCCGCCGTAACGGTCAATCCCGCGGCCTCAACAATCTCCGTCCGAATGAAATCTCCGGGGTGGGGAGGGTTCTTCATAGGCATTGTGTTTTCTCCTCCAATCTCAGTGATAATCCTCTAAATTAAGGTCGATAATCTCGCGCCTGGCGCCGTCCACTTGAAACGTCAAACGCCGGTTTGCCGTGACGCTCAGGCTCCATGTTCCTTTGCGATCGCCAGTCAAGGTGTGGGCCCTCCAACTGGGAAGCGCCCGCATTTCCTCCGGATTCTCCATCTCTTCGAGAAACACAAGCATTTTACGGAGCTTGTCGGCCGTAGCAGATCCCACCCCTTTCGCCTCATCTTCCTCGTAGAGTTTTTTCAGCCCCTTGTGAGCGAAGCTCAGTATCTTCACAAGTTCGAATGTAGCCTGTAGCCTAACGCTTGTCAAGTCGAGAACACCGTGCCGCCACGATCTATTGGCTGGATGAGCGTGGCCGGAAGCGATTACCATCTACTCATGCCCCGCTTCCCTGCCGGCCAAACCCTGCTCATCGACGCCGACGATACGCTGTGGGAGAACAACATCTACTTTGAGCGCGCCATTGCCGCGTTTATCAGCTTTCTCAATCACCACGAGTACTCGCCCGCCGAGGTGCGGCAGACGCTGAACGCCGTGGAGCGCGAGACGATTCTGGCGCACGGCTATGGGCTTTCGAGCTTTACGCGGTCGCTGGAGGACTGCTTCGAGCGGCTGAGCCCTGCGCCGGTGACCGATGAAAAACGCGAGCGCATTCGAGGCTTCGCCCGGTCCATCGCCGAGCAGGAGATCGAGCTACTGCCCGGTGTGGCCGAGACACTCAATGAGCTCGCCGGCCGTCACCATCTCATCCTGATGACCAAAGGCAACCACGCCGAACAAGCCGACAAGCTGGCCCGCTCCGGTCTCGCCCCGCACTTTGCCGCCGTCGAAATCGTGGACGAAAAGGATCCGCCGACCTATCGCGCCGTCATCGCGCGACACGAGCTTGCGCCGCACACCAGTTGGATGATCGGCAACAGCCCCAAGAGCGACATTAACCCCGCGCTCGCCGCCGGGATGCACGCGGTTTTCCTTTTCCACAAAGACACGTGGGTGCTGGAGCACGCGAGCCTCGACGCCGCTCCCGAAGGCCAGCACCTCCTCGAGCTCGATACCTTTGCGAAGCTGCGCGAAATCTTCTGACGCGCGTTTTTCTTTCTTGACTCGCTGGTTAGGGGCCGATATGATCTGCTAGCTTTCCTGGGCCGTCATCTCCTGGCTGACATTTCCCGCATGATTCGGATCCATCTCTCTTGGAGGAGTTTTGCCCGTGTTAACTCCACGCTTCGCTGTTTGCCTTAGCCTGCTTGCTCTCTTGCCCCTGCTGCGTGCGCAAACGCCGTCCACCGCATACACCATCACGGAAGGCCTGCCCGGTGCTACCCCAGGGACAATGACTGTCTATCGAAGCGGCGCGCAGGCAGTGATCGAAACAGATCAGCCGGTTCAGCCAGACGGAACCCCTGCGCACCGCTCCGTGAGTCTCTTTGACTTGAAAGCGGGCGTTTCGCATACATGGGATCCGGCAGCCACGCCTGTCACCTGCAGCGTCAGCACATTCACTGGGGATTGGGGCGATCCCTATGAATCGACCACCGAACTCGACGCGGGCATCGCCAAGGGCGACCTGAAGCCCGCGGGCAACGAGACGATCAACGGGATCGCGACGCAGGTGTATACGGGAACGACACAAGGCGCCAACGTGAAGGCCTGGATCGACATGAAGGACAAACTCGTGATCCGCGTTGACGTGGGCGCCGCAGGGACTGCTCCGATGACGATGGTGAACGTTACGAAGATTTCATTCGCCACGCCGCCCGCATCGATCTTCGTCCTGCCCGCTGCATGCGCCGGCTTGAAACCGCCGCCCACTCCGGATGAACTCATGGCTGAAGAGACGGGCGACAGCGGCGCCAACTGGGTGAACGCAATCTACGGCCCCGGCTCGAATAACTCCTGTTCCATTGTTGTTCACGTTGTTGCCGCCAAGACCATGGCGCCAATCAACCGCAAGTACCAGGCCGCCATCGATACGACCTACGACCAAAACAGCCCGACTCCGCCGCACTACTTATTTGGCGTGGGCGCCGACGGTACTTCAACGTATTCCGGAGGTGGGCTCCATGAGATCACCAATCAGATTCACAACGGCACCCTCCGCATCGACAATCCGCCCGCCTACTTCATGTTCGGCGTGAACATTCCCACGCCCAACCGCGGCGCCGACGTCGGCCTCATTTACCGCCAATGCTTTGCTCCCGTCACCATGCTCTATTACGTGGTGAAAGACCCCGACAACCCGGCCGACGGCGGCGATTGGCTGTACGCCAAATCCGGCAAATTCGCGACCGCTCCAGCACCCTGATGAAATTCTGAGTTCGTACCTTACACACACCGCGTCCCCCGCGCACCTCTCCATCCCGCATCGCAAGGGACGCATCTCCGGAGCATTCTCCCTCGCTCGTATGAGAAACTGAAAGAGCAGAAGTTCTTGGCGGGCGAGCGGAGTATTCGCGCCGGAAAACCTTCTTCAACTCCAGCATTGAGCGGCCCGCGCGGCCCACGCCCCGTTGCGGCCTGAAGCCAACTGAACTGCTAATAGGAATTCAAGAAGAATGATCAGCGTCAGCAATGTCACCATGCGCTACGGCTCCAAGGTGCTCTTTGAAGAGGTGAGCACCACCTTTACGCCGGGCCGCCGCTACGGACTGACCGGGCCCAACGGCTCCGGCAAATCCACCTTCATGAAGATCCTCACCGGCGAGCTCGAGGCGCAGAAGGGCACGGTCGTCCGCCCGCGCAAGCTCGGCGTGTTGCGCCAGGATCAGTTCGCTTTCGACGCCTATCGCGTCATCGACACCGTCATCATGGGCAACAAGCCGCTGTGGGCGGCGCTCGAAGAGCGCGACCGCATCTACGCCAAGCCGGAAATGACCGACGAAGATGGCATGCGCCTGGGCGAGCTCGAAGGCACGATCGGCGACGAGGACGGCTACACCGCCGAGAGCGACGCCGCCGTGCTGCTCGACGGCCTCGACATTCCGGAGCCGCTGCACGAGCGCAAGATGGGCGAGCTGCAGGGCGGGCAAAAGGTGCGCGTGCTGCTGGCCCAGGCGCTCTTCGGCAAGCCGCAGGCGCTGCTGCTCGACGAGCCCACCAACTACCTCGATCTCGACTCCATCCATTGGCTGCAGGATTTCCTGTTGAGCTACGACGGCACGCTGATCGCCATCTCGCACGATCGGCACTTCCTCAACTCCGTCACCACGCACACCGCCGACATCGATTACCAGACCATCATCACCTACACCGGCGGCTACGACGACATGGTGATGGCCAAGACGCAGATTCGCTCCACGCTGGAGTCGCAGATCGCGCAGCGCGAGAAGAAGATTGCCCAGCTGAACGAGTTCATTGCGCGGTTTGCCGCGGGCACGCGCTCTTCGCAGGTCACCAGCCGGCGCAAGGAGGTTGAGCGTCTGCAAACCAACGAGCTGGCGCGCTCCAACATCCAGCGCCCCTACATCAAATTCGATCAGGTTCGGCCCAGCGGCAAGCATATTCTAGAGTTCAAGCATCTGACGAAGTATTACGGCGAACTAGAAGTTATCGATGGATTTACCGCCAACATACTGCGCGGCGAAAAGATCTGCCTGATGGGCCGCAATGGCGCCGGAAAAACCACGCTGCTCAAGAGCCTGCTGGCCAATTACCCGGGCCTCGCCGAAAAAGATTTCACGCTCGACTCCGGCTCCGTCTTTTGGGGGCACGAAGCGCAGGTGGGTTACTTTCCGCAGGACGTCGGCTCAACCATCGAGCATGGCCTTACCGTGGCCGAGTGGCTGCACGGCTGGGCCCTCAGCGCACACATGGAAGACATTCGCGGCATTCTGGGCCAGATGCTTTTCTCGGGTGAAGAAGGCGCCAAACCCACCAAGGCGCTGTCGGGCGGCGAGCAGGCGCGGCTGGCGTTTTGCAAACTGATCCTGACCAAGCCCAACATTCTCATCTTCGACGAGCCGACCAACCACCTCGACCTCGAAGCCATCAACGCGCTCAACATTGCGCTGCAACGCTACGAGGGCACGGTGCTGCTGGTGACGCACGACCACGATCTCATCGACGAAGTCGCCACGCGGCTGTGGGTCTTTCACGAAGACGGTATTGAAGATTTCCAGGGACCGTACGAGGAGTGGAAGGGCAAGCACAACTGAAGCAGCAAGCAATTGGGGTAGGTCCTCAATGCGATCCTTTTCCTTTTGGCTGCGCTTAGCTGGCATTCTGGCCCACCAATCCTTCCTCTTAGCCCACCAATCCGTTTGACAGGGCATCCAATAGAACGAATCTTTGTTCACGCTTCCAGCGATGGAAAGAGCGCAAGGCCGGTTGCGATTGCGAAGAATAGGTCCCTATTAATGTCATCGTCGTCCTCTCCCGCCAAGCTTGACACCGGATCCGCCGCTCCTGCCAAGGAGCAGGGGCCTCTGCAAGTGGGACGGCACACGCAGGCCCTCGCGGGTTTTGATGAAGCGTCGGCGCACAGGGAGATCGCGATTAACGAAGAGCGCCTGCGCCTGGCGGAGGCGGCGGGGCAAATCGGCACCTGGGAGTGGGACCCAGCGAGCGAAAAGCAATTTCTTTCGCCCGAGCTCTGTCGCATTTTCGGCGTCGCGGAATCTGACCCTGAGCGTGCACGCAAGTGGGCGGCTCGGGTGTGGCCGGAAGACTGGCCTAAAGTGCAGCAATTGATGCAGCAAGGCAGCCAGACCGGGAAAATGGAATTCGAGTACCGCTACCTGCATCCAGACCATGGGTTGCGATGGCTTTACTGCAGAGGCTGCAGATTTCGCAATGAATCCCACATGTTCGGGATTGTTCAGGATATTACCGACCGCAAGGCGGCTGAGGAAGCTGCGCAACGGTTGGCGGCGATCGTGGAATCGTCCGATGACGCCATCGTGGGCAAGGATCTGAGCGGAATCGTTACGAGCTGGAACCCAAGCGCGGAAAGAATGTTCGGCTATACGGCGCAGGAGATGATCGGCCGGCCCATCACCACGATCATTCCCCCCGAGTTGCGCGACGACGAAGCCAGAATTCTGGCCACCATTGCGCGAGGCGAACGCGTTGACCACTTCGAAACTGTGCGCATGAAAAAGGACGGTGAGCCGCTGGAGGTTTCGCTCACGATTTCGCCGGTGATGGATGAGGCGGGCAGAATCGTGGGCGCAGCCAAGATTGCGCGCGACATCACGCAGCGGAAAAGGACCGAGCAGGCGTTGCTGGTAACGGAGCGGCTGGCGGCCGTGGGCCGGCTTGCCGCTACGGTCGCTCATGAAATCAATAATCCGCTCGAAGCGATTACAAACCTGATCTACCTGGCGAAGATGGCGAGTCCGCCCGGCGAGGTGCGAGGCTTTCTCTCGGCCGCGGAGGAGCAAATGGTTTGCGTGTCGCATCTGACAAGGCAAACGCTTGGGTTTTACCGCGAAACCAGCGGCGCGTGCTCGGTTCGGCCCAGCGAAATCGTCAGCGACCTGCTTTCGATTTTCGCGTCGCGGGCTCGAAACAAGGGAATTCAGCTCAGACACAAGATCCGGAGCGACGCGGCGATTGAGGCAGTGCCCGGAGAAGTAAGGCAGGTGGTGGCCAACCTGATCAGCAACGCCATCGACGCAATTCAGGGATCGGGCAGGATTGAGATTCGAGTTTCCGCCGTTCGGTACGGGAAGAGCAAGCCGGTGCACGGCGTGCGGATCATGGTCGCCGATACCGGCATGGGCATTCCGGCCGCCGCGCGCAACCATGTTTTTGAGCCGTTCTTTACCACGAAGCGCAATGTTGGCACTGGACTCGGCCTGTGGGTGTGCAAGAGCATTGTCGACAATCATCGCGGAACCATTCGCATCCGCAGCACGACAACTCCGGGAAGAAGCGGGACGGCGATTTCAGTGTTTTTCCCGTTGAATTCGCAGGCAGAACCGGCGGGATGGAAGGAGCAGGAAGACGCTCTGCAGAAGGCGTCCTGAGGCGTAGGACCGGGGTGCTTACCGCACTTCCCACCGCAGAGGGCAAAACTCCGCCAAGCGCGCGAAGTCCCGCGTATTGGCCGTAACCACCGTGATCCCGTTGCGTGCGGCGCTTGTTGCAATCAGCGCATCGTTGGTCAGGCGTCCCTGGCCGATGCGTTCATATCCGTACTTGCCGCCGACCTTGGAGAGAAGCCTCCCGGTTTGTACCCAGTCGCGCAGGTTTGGGACGAGCAAGCGGTCAACGGCTTCAAAGTCCCGCTCTAACTTTTCGATGATTCTCTGGCTGGATGAGTCCGCCCCAGCGTAAAGCTCTTCAAGTACGACCGAACTCATCCACATCGGCGCCTTCTGTCGCCAGCGCTCGGAGAGCAGGCCGATCCCGCTCTCGCCACGTAGCGCGCGGATGTAGACCGAAGAATCGAGCAGAATCTGCATGGGCTCTACTCAAGCACGCCATAGACGTCACGAATCTTGATCCCAGACCGCAGAAACCGCTCGTGCGCCGCGCGGACGACCCGTTCGCGCTCGTGCTCGGCGATCGCCAGATCGATGGCCCGCTCCACCGTTTCTGTTTCCGTTTTCGCCTTCAGCATCCGCTGTGCGCGCTTCAGCTTCACCGCATCCAAGCGGAAATGCTTGTGCACCACCTGACTTTTGGTTGGTCCCATGCGTATTACCCTTCGCCGGCAATCTACAATCAATGTACACCAATTCGAAAAATATGAACATCAGGCGCACGCATGGAAGACATTCGCGGCATTCTGGGCCAGATGCTCCCGGGATGCCCCTCACGATCGCTTCTTTGCAGCTTCTTCGTACACCATTGCGTACTCTTTCGCCGGACCCGACCAGCAATAATCGCGCGCCATGCCATTGCGCATCAGCCGCGTCCAGCCCTTCTTGTCGTGGAAGGCTTCGATAGCGCGATCGATTTCTACCAGCAGGTCCTTGGGGTCAAAGCCCTCGAACTTGAACCCTGTGCCTGTTCCCTTCTCCGCATCCCACTCTTCGATGGTGTCGTCGAGGCCGCCCGTTGCGCGCACGATCGGCACGGTGCCGTACTTGAGTGAGTAAATCTGATTCAGCCCGCCTGGTTCGTACAGCGAGGGCATCAAAAACATGTCGGCGCCGGCTTCGATCTTGTGCGCGAGGGTGTCGTCGTAGCGAATTTGCACGGCCACGGTGGCAGGATGGCGAAACGCCCAGCCGCGAAAGAGATTCTCATAGTAGGCATCGCCGGTGCCAAGCGCCACCACGGCCACATCGCGCCGGGCGAGCTCCTCCTCAATCCTGGCCACCATGCCGAAGCCTTTTTGCGTGGCCAGCCGCGACACAATGCCGACGACCGGAGTTGTCTCCGCAATCGATTCGAGACCGAAGGCATGAAGAAGGTCTACGCGGCAGGCGCGCTTGCCCTCCAGGTTCTGCGGCGTATAGTGCGCGGCCAGGTTGCCGTCGGTGGCCGGGTTCCACAGCGCGTAATCCACGCCATTCAGGATTCCGTGGAGGTCGGCCGCGCGCTGGAGCAGGACGCCTTCGAGTTGCTCGCCAAATTCCTTAGTCTGTATCTCCTCGGCGTACTTCTTGCTCACGGTGGTCAGCAGATCGGAAAAGACCACGCCGCCCTTCAAAAAGTTGAAGCGGTCGAACTGCTCCACCTTGTCCATGGTGAAAACCTCCCACGGAAAGAGCAGTTGCTCGGTCGTCGCGGGCGGAAACTTGCCCTGATACGCGGCGTTGTGGATGGTGAGTACGGTGGCCGCGCTCCTCAGCGCGGGGTCCGCTGCGTACAGAGTGCGCAGATACACCGCAATCAACGCCGCCTGCCAATCGTGCAGATGGAATACGTCAGGCACGCCCAGGAGCTTCGACGCCTCGATCACTGCCCGGCAAAACAGGCCAAAGCGCTCGGCATTGTCAGAGTAATCGCCGCCAGCAGTTCCGTAAAGCTCTTGTCTATCAAACAGTTCCGGGCAATCAATAAAGTAATACTGCACCCCGTCGCGTCTTCCGCCGTCCACGATGCCGGCGAAGCGGTTGTAGGAGCGGAAAGGGATGGTCAGCGAGCGTACCAGATACTTTGGCTCGCCCTCAATCTTCGCCCGCACGCGCGCGTAAAACGGCAGGTAGACCGATACTTCGTGCCCGAGCTTCACCAGCTCGCGCGGTAGAGCACCAACAACGTCGGCCAGACCGCCGGTCTTTGCGAATGGAGTGCATTCCGAGGCGGCAAAGGCGATCTGCATACGGCAATCCCTCTGTTTCGTGGCAGTGCCCATCTGTCTTTGATGCAGACTTGCAAACGGACCTGCCCGCTGTTATTGAGGCTCCAATAGAGGCTCCGATCGATCTTGAGGCTCCGGCCGGCCCAAAGGGAAAGTCTACACCGTCGCAATTGCACGCAGGGCGGCTCTAGAGCAGAACCAGAATTCACGTGCCTGAGCGAAGGGTCTACAAGGTGGCTCGCCGCGGCGAGCCACTCAGCGGGCGTGCCGTGAGTATAGCTGTTCTGGTTCTGCTGTAGCCTTCGCGCGCTCGCGCCACTCCAGGATGGCATGGCAGCCGAGGATCAGCAGCAACGGGTCGAGGGGGCGCAGATGGTATGGCTCGGGATGGGTGAAGTAATACATGATTGGGAAAAGAAAAAGCACGCCGCCGTAACGGACGGCCTCAAAGGGCGTTTTGCGCCGCGCCGTCAGGAGCCCCAAAAGTCCCAGCATTGTGAGGGCAGTGGCAAAAGGAATGTTGGCCGGATCCATCGGTTCCAATGCCAGGTAATCGCGATTGAAGCTCCAATACCCTGTCCAAAGAAAGACTGCGCGGCGCACGCACATCCACGCGTACCACGCCCGATGGGCCCGAATATAGGCCTTGGCCTGCTGCGCTTTATGGTCCATATAAGCCAGCTCGCCCTTGTCGTACTCCGCCTGCTCCTTCATGTCATGCAGGGGATGTATGTCGTCGCTGGTCCAGCGCAGATCGTACCCGTTGTTGCCCATCCATAGTTCCAGACCCATGCTGTCGCGCATGGGAATAAAGCGATGGAAGACCAGTGCATTGCGAATCATCCATGGTGAAAGAGCCGCCGCAATCGTCATTGACGCAACCACTCCCGGCACGAGCCAGCGCTTGCCGTCAGCGGCGAGCCGCCAGCATGCCAGCACCATCAGAAAAGCAACCGCCACAAGCACCGAAGGCTCCGTGAGGCCCGCGAAGCCGGCGAGAAGGCCAAAACCTGCCCAGAGCGAGAGCCGCGATGACCGCTCCAGATCCTGCGCAAGATAAATCAGCCAGCACAGGCAGAGCAGCAACAAGTGCGTGGACCAGGGCCACGTTGCAGCAAAGTAGATGCCGTAGGGGGAAAAGGCCCATCCCCATGCCGCCCACCAGGCCACGCGCTCTCCAAAGCTGCGCCGCGCCAATAGAAAAATCGGGATGCATGCCAGCGCGGAAACTATGCAATCGAAGCAGTGTATCGCAACGATTGACGCCACGGTGCGAACGCCAAAAAAATGGAAGAAGGCGGCGACGATAAGCGGGTACACCGGCGGCATGACCGCCGATGGCTGGCGAGAGGAATCAAACGGGCTGCCGAAGATATGACCGGAAAGCAAAGCCGCTGCCACGTTCCCCTGTTCCCAGCATTGAATGTGAGCGGGGTCCATCAACTCGTTGATGAAGGGGTTCACGACAAGGCGGAGCGCAAGCGCCACAAGAACGCACAAAACCAGCATGCGCCGGGCCTTCCTATGCTCCCCAGGGGAAGTCGGAAAAGTCATAGTCACCGATATTCCTATTTTAAGAGCTGGTATTAAGCTTGTGTAAATGAGACGGGAACTGATTCGCCTGGATTACACCGGCATGACGAACTTTGCCTCACAGCAAACTCGCCAGCCATTCCGGCAAAAAGGACCAGCAGTTCCGGAATTATCTAAATTCATGCTACGAAATGGATCCAGGGTGTTTGCATCTGCCACGAAATTTAGCGGCTCCCTCTTGGCTCAATGAGGAAAATACTTCAGCGTGATCCACTATCCTGAATCCGCGCAGCAGGATATGCCCGGATCGCGATTCTGCGCCTAGATAGGACACTTGGATAACAGCCGTCGCCGTCGATTATCCTGAATGTGCGCGCCGGAGGTTCACGGATGATTTCCCTCGCCGTCACAGCGCCTGCCGCTCCCACGCCCGTCGAAGAGATTGCGGCTGCCCTCGACCACATCCCCGCGTTGCACGGTCTGCCCCTTGAGGATCGCCTGTGGCTCGCCCGCCACGGCAAGGAGTCTGTGGGACAATCCGGCAGATATTCTCTTCGAGGAGGGAGCACCGGCCGAGCACATGGTCGTGATCCTCAAAGGCGAGATCCATGTGCGGCGACAGCAGGCAGGCCCGATGGCGCTCTTCATCGGCCGTGCCGGGCAGATGACCGGCGTGCTGCCTTTTTCACGCATGAAGGGCTACGGCGGCCAGGGATTCGCCGTTTCGCCTTTGTGGGTACTGCTCATTCACCGTTCGCTTTTTCCTGAGATGCTGGCGGCCATACCCTCCATGGCGCAGCGCGTGGTTTCCACGCTGCTCGACCGGGTCCGCGAGGTTACGCGCATCGAGCAGCAGGCGGAAAAGCTCGCGGCTTTAGGCCAACTGGCCGGCAACCTGGCCCACGAATTGAACAATCCCGCATCTGCCGCACAGAGCGCCGCCGCCAGCCTGCTCGCCGCCTTGCACGTAAACCGCAACAACCGCCTCAAACTCATCAATCTACATCTCACCGAAGAGCAGACTCGCTCCCTCGAGAGATGGGAAGAAAAGATCCTGTGCCGCACCCCACAATCTCTCGAAACGGCTCAGGAGCCCGATGCCCTGGCCTTCATCTCGCGCGAGGAATCGATCCGCGCCTGGCTCAACGCCATCGGCTCCAATGACGCGTGGGAGGTTGCCGCGCAACTTGCCGAGCAGGGTGTCACGACTGCCGACCTCGAGGAGTTGCGCAGCTTTGCCGGCGCCGGCGGAATCGGCGTCCTGCTCCAGTACTTCGCTCGCTATCTGCGCTCCTCGCGCGCGGCGGAAACGATCGTGAACTCCACAGCACGCATCTTCGATCTCATCGGCGCCGTCAAAGACTACTCCAACATGGACCGCGCTCCGATTCTGGAGGTCGACGTGCCGGCCGGGTTGGATGCCACGCTGCAGATGCTCCGCTCGCGCATGCAACAGGTGGAGGTCGAGCGCGATTACGAGCCGGACCTGCCGCGAATCAGCGCTTATGGCGGCGAGCTGAACCAGGTGTGGATGGCACTGATCGAGAACGCGCTCGACGCACTCGGCGATTCGGGCTCCGGGCGACAGGTCTTCGCCGCCGGGGTGGAGAACCACGGCCGTCTGCGCGTCACCTGCCGGCTTGAGGCCGAGATGCTGCTGGTGGAGATTTGGGACACGGGGCCGGGCATTCCACCCGAGTTGCAGGAGCGCATCTTCGAGCCGTTCTTTACCACCAAGGCGCCGGGGCACGGCCAGGGACTAGGCCTCGACAATGCCATGCGGATCGTGCGCAAGCATCGCGGCCATTTGAGCGTAAAGTCAGAACCGGGATCGACCTGCTTCCGCGTGCGGCTGCCTTTGGATCAACTGCAGGCGTACTGACAGGTTTCAGGTATCGGGTTACAGGTTTCAGTGGGGACGGCCGGCGGGCGATGTCATTTCTGGTCCCTGACACCTGACCCCTGTCTTCGCTACTTCACCACTTCAACGCCCCGCCAGAAGGCCACAAGTCCCTTGACTTTGCGCGCCACCGGCTTCGGATCGGGGTAGTACCAGGCCGCGTCCTGATTGTCCTGCCCATCGATCACCAGGCTCATATAACGCGCCTGGCCCTTCGAGGGATCGGTTGAGGTGGTAGAGCTGGGCCGAAAGTATTCGCGCTTCAGGCTGGACTCAGGGAAATAGACATTCCCTTCCACTTCTACCGTCTGATCGCTCTCAGCAATGACTCTGCCGTTCCAGATTGCTCGCGCCATGGGTTTCCGGTCGCTTCCAGTCGGTTCCACTCCTCGCCCGAGTCACTGCCTGAAACGGGCCCGGCAAGGGGAACCGATATGACACTACCAGAGATTGCGCGGCGTGGCGAGTCCCATTGTGCTCCTGAACGCTCGAAAGAACCTACTTTGCAGCGGCGATGGCGTCGATGTGCATGCTCTTGTTCGACGCATCCTCGGTCGCGGTCACCGTCACATGGGCGCCATAATAGTCCTTCACCGCATCGGGGTTGTCGATGCTCCAGACCTGCTTGTCGCCGTCAACGAACACCGGCTTCATACCGCCCTCGATGCACTTCTTCACGCAGTCCGCGCCGGTGCCCATATGCTTGGCGCCGCACATCGAATCCGAAATCCATCCTGTGCTCTGGGTTGAATCGGCAGCCTGCGCCACAAGTACGGTCAGGGCAAAAACCGCTGCCAGTAGGGAAGAAGCACGCTTCATGACAAACCTCCGGGGAAATTGGATGCCTCGACCTGCTCCTATCATGCACTCCGGGGCCGGATTTCTACAAGAGGCGATTACCGAGCGGCCGGAATTGCCGCGCAATCTTCATTATTTTGGCTGCCGGACGGCTCGCGCATTGGCGTCTACGCGCTTCAGGGTCACCTCATAGCGCTGCGCCGCCGCCGAGAAGCGGTTGATCAGCTCTGAGGTCTTGGCCAAGAAGGTCGGGATTCTTCTTCGCGGATGGCCTCCAGGATGGGCGCGAACTTGGCCAGCAGGAAAAACCCCTCGCCGTTGCAGTCTACAAACAGCTCCGCCGAAACGGCGCCGTGCAGCACCATCGCCGCCGCCATCTCCCAGTAGCTGAGCACCTGCCTGAGACACGGATTGTGCGGGTCGGCGGGGTTTTCGTAACACGGCGTAGAACTCCTCCGCCGTTTGGGCCAGAACTCGCCCGCCAATCCACGCGCGCGCCTGGCGCATCACCGCCTCGGTGCGCAGTTCATAAAGTTTCAGAATGATTTCGGCATCGGCCGGTGTGGCCAGCATTCGTTCCATGAGAGCCTCCGCTGCCATCGTAACAGCCCGCAGGGGCAGGCTGGAAAAGCAGGTGGTGTACTAGAGTGCGCAGAGTTAGGACACTACCGAAAAGCAATACGCCGTGGATGGATGCCCAACGCGCGGCACACCGCCCCGGCCGGCCGCCTGTCAGGCAGCCGGATTCTCAGCCTTCTCTTCAGGTTTCGCCTGGGATTTCCTGGCCAGCCGCCCTGTAGCCGCGCCCGCCGCTAGCTCCTCGTCGGTGTAAAACCGTCCGGAACCGTCCAGCTCGCCGGATTTGAGCCGGCGGTCAACCTCGGCAAGTGCCTGACGAATCGTCTTGTGCAGTTCATCTGAGCTCAACTTCTTCATCGGGAAATCTCCGGCCCGTTCCTCGCCTGGCCCGCGCACCTTACGCCGGCTGCAACTCCTGCTTCTCGTCCTTCTTTTCCACCACCGGCCCGTGCGTCTCCGCCGTCGGCGGGGGCGGCGCATCGCCAATCCGCTTGGAGTAGCGTGCACACCACCTTCGCTCTCCTCGGCCGGCGCGGCCGCAGCTTTCTTGCCGCGCTTCTTCGCCGCAGCCTCTTCCTCGGCGGACTTTCTTCTTGTTCGGGCATTCCAGAAAAACGCCCGACTTGAGCGTCTTCTCCACCAGGTACGGGCTGCCGCACTTCGGGCACTTCTTGGCTACCGGCTTCAGGTTCGACGTGAAGTCGCACTTGGGATAATTGGTGCAACCCCAGAAGACATTGCCCCGGCGCGCTCTGCGCTCGGCAAGATCGCCCTCGCCGCACTTGGGGCACTTCATCCCCTCAATCAGGTTCTGCTTCACGTATTTGCACTTCGGATAGCCGGAGCAGGAAACAAACTCGCCGTACGCGCCCTGGCGCAGCACCAGCGGCTTGCCGCAAACCGGGCAATCCTCGCCGGTGGGCTCGGGCGGCTTCTGCTGCTGCTTCTGGCTCAGCTTGCGGAAGGTCTTGCAGGGCGGATCGGCGTTGTAGTCCGGGCACGCCATGAACGGCCCGAAGAGCCCGCGCCGCATCACCATCACCTTGCCGCAGTTCTCGCAATACTCCTCGGTGTCGCCCGCCTCCTGCGCCTCGGGCGTGTTCAGGTCGGGCTTGGCGGCGATGTTCTCCTTGGTGAAGGTGCAGCTTGTGGGATCTTTCTTGTTGTAGGCCGAGCAAGCGTAGAAGGTGCCGAACTTGCCCCACTTGAGCACCAGCGGCGATCCGCACACTTCGCACTTTTCGCTGGTCTTCTGCTCCATCCGCTTGATGTTTTCCATCTTCTTGCCGGCGTCCTTCAACTCCTCCTCAAAGTGGTCGTAGAAGCCGTTCAGCAGATCGGTCCACTTCTCCGTGCCTTCTTCAATGTCGTCCAGCTCCGTCTCCAGCTTGGCCGTGTACGCGGTGTCGAAGATGTACGGGAAGTTCTTCACCAGCAGGTCGCACACCACCACGCCGATCTCAGTGGGATAAAAGCGCCCGCGCGACCCGCCGTGCTTCACCACGTACTCGCGATCCTGAATGGTATTGATGATCGACGCGTAAGTCGACGGTCGCCCGATGCCGCGCTCTTCCAGTTCCTTCACCAGCGAAGATTCGTTGTAGCGCGGAGGCGGCTGCGTAAAGTGCTCCTCAGGCAGCAGCTCGTCCAGCTCCAGCGTCTTCACGCCGTCGAGGCTGGGCAGCCGGTTTGCGCTCTCGTCGTCCTCGTCCTTCTTGTCTTCTGAGACCTCGTACACCTTCAGGAATCCGTCGAAGCGCAGCACCGAACCGCTCACGCGGAAATCGTAGGTCTTGCCTGTTTTCGCCGAAACCGCGGCGATATTCGCCGTGGTCACGTCATAGACCGCGGGAACCATCTGCGAAGCCACAAAGCGCTTCCAGATGAGCGTGTAGAGCTTGAGTTGCTCGTCGCTCAGATAGCGCGCGATCGACTCCGGCGTCCGCGCAGCATCGGTCGGCCGGATGGCCTCGTGCGCGTCCTGCGCATCCTTTTTGCCTTTGTACGCGTTGGGCGATTCCGGCAGATACTTCGTTCCGAGTTGCTTCGCAACCCACTCGCGCGCCCCGGTAATGGCCTCAGGCGCCACGCGCGGCGAATCGGTACGCATGTAAGTGATGAGGCCGGTCGTGCCCTCGGCGCCAATGTCCACGCCTTCATAAAGCCGCTGCGCCACGCCCATGGTGCGGCGCACGTTGAAGCCCAGCTTGTTGGCCGCGTCGCGCTGCAGTTGGCTGGTGATGAACGGCGCCAGCGGCCGGCGCTGCTGCTCGCGCGCCTGCACGCCGAAGTAATCGACCAGCTTCGCCTTTTCGAGCGCCGCCAGCACCTCGTCCATCGCCTTCTTGTCGGGCAGCGCGCTCGAGATGAACTGGTCTTTACCGTCCTTGTCCTTGCCGTTGGCCACGCGCGCCGGCTCGCCGCCGATGCCGATGAACTTCGCCTTGAATTTCTTGTCTGCCTGCCGCTCGGGATGCAGCATGCGCGTCCAGCGTCCAGTATTCCACCGGCTGAAACGCGCCGATCTCCCGCTCGCGCTCCACAATCAGGCGCAACGCCACGGTTTGCACGCGCCCGGCCGAAAGTCCGCGCCGCACCTTGTCCCACAGCAGCGGCGAAATCTGGTAGCCCACCAGCCGATCGAGCACGCGCCGCGTCTGCTGCGCGTCCACAAGATTCTGGTCGATGTCGCGCGCGTGCTTGAACGCCTCCTGCACGGCCTTCTTCGTAATCTCGTTGAAGGTGACGCGGTGAATCTTCTTTCTCTCTTTGGCGTTGGTCCCCAGTTGCAATGCAAGATGGTACGCAATCGCCTCGCCTTCGCGGTCCGGGTCGGGCGCAAGATAGATCTCGTCGGCCTTCGCCGCCAGCTTCTTCAACTGCTCCACCACCTTCTCTTTGCCCGGAGACACTATCAGCTCCGGCTCGAATGTCCGGTTCTTCAGCTCCACGCCGAGTTCGTTCTTGGGCAGGTCCATGATGTGGCCGACGGAGGCCCGCACATCGAACCCCTTGCCCAGATATTTTTCGATCGTCTTCGCCTTCGCCGGCGACTCGACGATCACCAATGATTTGTTTGTTGCCATTCCTTGACCCGGTTCCCTCTCTCAACTTCTGTCCAGCCCGTTGGACTTTTGTCCAGCCATTTGGACTTTCCAACATGCTTTCTGTCCCGGCCCCGCCATCACGTCTACCCGTCATCACATCTATATTCTCGCGTTCGCGGCTTCCGATGGCGTCGCACCGGCAAAAAGCAGCCGCAAGTCTTGCACCGTACCACGGAATACCATCTCATTTCCACCGGCAAGGCGATTTTTCTTCGCATGCCATCCCATTTCCGCATGCAGAAACCCCCTCGCGTGGCCCGCAAACCCCAGCGAATCCGTTCCTTTGCATCAATACTGTGCAATGCATCCGGAAAGTTAACTTCTGCCCTCAGAGTGGCCGATTGAATCGGAAGATTTCTCCCCGCCGAGGAGCCAACTGACCCTTGACACCCGTTCCCTGACGCCTGATCCCTGACACCTGACCCGGTCTCTTACATCGTCCGCACGTAATTCTTGCCCGGCAACTGCCGCATCGCGGCCCGCCATCTCCAGCTCGAAAAGCGCTGTAAATACCTCAGAAGAAGTTAGTTGCGTCTCAAGCAGGTCGAGAATCTCGTCGATCTGCAGGCTCTCGTCGGTGCGCAGGACCTCCAGCACCATCGCCTCCTGGGGCCGCAGCACCGGATCAGGCAATAAGGATGCGCCAGCCTGCGGTTTGGATGCAGCCGGGGCCTCCGCCTCCAGCTCCAGCCGCACCTGCGAGGGCAGGTCCTCCCACACGTCCTCCCAGGTGGCCACCAGCTTAGCCCCCTGTTTTATCAATGTGTTAGGCGTCCAGGAGCCCTTGTTGGTCACGTTGCCCGGCACGGCGAACAGGTCGCGGTTCTGCTCGGCGGCGCACCGGGCGGTCACGCGCGTTCCCGAGTTCTCGCCCGCCTCCACCACCAGCACCGCCACGCTCAGGCCGCTCAGGATCCGGTTGCGGCGCGGAAAGTTCTGCGGCGCGGGAAACGTCCCCATCGGCACCTCGCTCACAATGGCCCCGCCCGTCGCCAGAATCTCCTCGGCCAGCTTCTTGTTCTCCTTGGGATAGACCACGTCGATTCCCGTGCCCCACACGGCCACCGTGGGCATGCGCGCCGCCAGCGCCCCCTTGTGCGCGCAGGAGTCGATGCCTCGCGCCATTCCGCTCACAATCAGCAGCCGCCGCGCCGCCAGGTCCCGCGACAGCATCTCGGCCATGCCCGTCCCGTAGGGCGTGGGATGCCGCGTTCCCACCACGGCAATCGCCGGCCGGCTCAGCAGCTTCGACATCGCCGCGCACCCACAGCACCGGCGGCGGATCGTAGATCTCGCGCAGCCGCTCCGGATACTCCGGGCACGAGTAACTGATCAATCGTCGCGCCCTGCGCTGCCACACGCGCCCACTCCTCTTCGGCCGCGCGCCGCGCCTTGCCGTCGAAGATGAACTGCGCCGCCTCGGCAGGAAACTTCAGCCCTTCAAGCGCCGTCAGCGGCAGCGTGAAGATCCGGCTCGCCGACTCCAGCTCCTTCACGGCGTCCAGAATCCGCTTCGGCCCCAATCCAGGCGCCAGCGCCAGCGCCAGCCACGCCAGCCGATCCTCATCCAACTGCGGCGTCCCTGCCGGCTCAGTGCTCTGCTTCAGCGCCGTCGCCCCACACGCATCACTGTCTGAAAATTCTAAAGAATTCAAAAATTGCACACTCCGGCTTTCGTCATAAAAAACGCGAACACAGATCAAAGGGACGATGGCTCAAGTTACCGCCGCGCGCGGCGGAAGTCAAGGCGGACTCTCTTCCAATACAAGATGAGCCTGAAGGAAGACTTTGATTCCAATACAAGATGAGCCTGAAGGGTCGGTCATGCTGGGTAGTGAACATCCGCATGGTTCGAGCAGAAGAGTTGAGTTTGGAGGCGATTGGCCGTTTTGTCACGGGCAGCGAGGACATCCGGTTTGAGGCCGAAGACCGCCAGCAGCTCTATGGCTGGGTGGAGAAGGTGTTGGTGGGACGGCAATACGCCCAACAGGGCAAGGCGGCGCGGGGCCTTTTGCGGCGTTACGTCGAGAAGATGACTGGGCTGAGCCGGGCGCAGATAACGCGGCTGATCGCGCGCTACGCGGCCAGCGGGCGGGTGCAGGTGACGGTCTATCGGCGGCGACGCTTCGCCGAACTCTACACACGGGCCGACATCGAGTTGCTGGCCGCGGTTGACGAAGCGCACGAGATGCTGAGCGGCCCGGCCACACGGCGCATTCTGGAGCGCGAGTTCGAGGTCTACAAGCGGCCGGAGTACGCGCGCCTGGCTACGATTTCCGTCGCTCACTTGTACAACCTGCGCCACCACCAGCGCTACCGCGAGCGGCTTCTCAACTACACCAGGACGCGACCCACGGCGGTGTCGATCGGCGAGCGGCGCAAGCCGCAGCCGCAAGGCCAGCCTGGATTTCTGCGCTTGGACACGGTGCATCAGGGCGATCAGCCGAACGGTGGGGAGAAGGGCGTCTATCACATCAACGCCGTCGATGAGGTCACGCAATGGCAGGTGGCCGGCGCCACGCCGCGCATCTCGGAGGCCTATCTGGAGCCGGTTTTGGAGCACATGCTGCGTCAGTTTCCTTTTCGCATCCTCGGCTTCCACTCCGACAACGGCAGCGAGTTCATCAACAAAACCGTCGCCCAACTGCTGGAAAAACTGCGCGTCGAACAGACCAAGAGCCGGCCTCGGCAGAGCGGCGACAATGGCCTGGTGGAGACCAAGAACGGCGTGGTCATTCGCAAACACATCGGCTATGGATACATCGATGCCAGCCACGCAGACCGCATCAACGACTTCTACCAGGAGTACTTGAATCCGTATCTGAACTATCATCGTCCTTGCGCTCAGGCGGACGTGAAGATCGACGAGAAAGGGCGCAAGCGTGTAAGTTACAAGCGCTATCAGACCCCGCTGGAGACCCTGTCGCTGTTGCACAAACCAGGACAATACCTGCGCCGGGGACTGAGTATGAACGCGCTCGAAAGGGTCGCCGCGGCCATCAGCGATACCGATGCGGCGCGGCGGATGCAACAGGCCAAAGCAAAACTGTTCGAGCGCTGGCGGTTGACCGCGTAGGACTGAAGGGAGACACAAAGGGCGGAGGAAATGGCGGTACGTGGAAAGCCCGGAAAACGATAGTACGTGTTTTCCGCCCTTCCCACATACCTTGGAAATCGCTCGAACAAGGCATCGGAACATGAAGGGCATGCGCAGCGATTTCCACATTCCCTCCGCCCCGGCTGCTAGCATGAATCAATTTCAAAACACGAAAGGACAAAACCCGCTTCGCCTACCCTTCGCTACCTTCAGGCTCATCTTTCGATTGGAAAAGACTGGCGGACGGTCACGGCGGCAGGTCTTCGTCCGTGGGGCGGAAGGCCGGGGCCCCCGGCGACTCCGCTCCCCCAACGCGCAGTGGTCCTGAGCCGAAGGCAAAGGATCTGCCTTTCCTTTCAGGGAAGTCAAAATGGTGTTACTTCCGACTTGGCCACAATACTCCCGCGACCCTGTTGCCGCGCTTTTCAAATAACGGTTCCTCAATTCGCTGCTGTCGAACGCCGGGTCACCGGCAGAGCTGTGAAGTAAACTTCAACTGATGGCCGGAAAGAGTATGCTATCGGGCAATCAGCTTTTAAGGTCACCATGATAGCCAGGTTCCAAGTAGCCGCAAATCTTCTTCTGCTACTCCTCGCGCTCTCGCCCCTGTTGGCCGCTGTCGGTCAAGAAAACAGGCGAAGCCCAAAGCCAAGGCCTCCGATTGAGAGCCTGGGTGAGGTAACCCTCGACCGCACGCCGTTTGAATGGCCAGACAATGCGAATGCCGCGTCGAAAATTGGCAATCCGGAGGTCGTTCGGCTCTTGTCCGATATCTTCCCAGTGGTTCCTGAGAATGACCGGCCGTCCTACACAAGTCACGATCAAGAGGTCGATAGCTTTACCTTTGCCACCTTCGATGATGGGCCTCCATTCCTCGTCGCAGCAACAGATATTGCCCGCTCTACTTGGATCCGTGAAGCGACTCTCGTACGCTGTTATGGTCTGACATGCTCATACGCAGTGATCCATTCAGATGAGGTAACTTCCTCCGATCTCCGAGACCAGATTCTCGATCTCAAGAAAGACGGAACACATCAGATCCTTGTGACGGAAGCATTGTGGCTTGGCGGAGCTCGGGGTTACGGCGGCCGAAGCGCGTATATTTTTGGGGTGTCTAAGAATCGGGTAGAAGACGAAAGCTCAGAATTTCCTGAGTTCTATCGAACCAAAATACTTCCTGAATTGGATAAAGAAGCAAGAGAGCTTGCACCAAACGAAGGATTCTCAAATGACGAAATCGAGGTGGTCCGCGCGGGCTATTTATACACGAAAAGAGAGATGGAGCGCAGAGTTCTGGGCGATCGTACAGCCGGCCTGATTGATGCGCAGAAGTGGGAACAGTCGAGTAATGAAGGCGTTCGACTGTACGCAATTTATACGTATCAAGAAATTGACTCACCGGAAGCGGACGCCGGGTTGATTCGATTGTCGCTCTCAAAGTCGAAGTTAACGAGCCAATGGGCACGAGATGCAATCGCAACAAAACAAGATATGATAGCCAACCCCAAGTATTACGAGCGATGATCCGAAAATCTGCCGCGTGACTTAAGTCGGACATGGCTGGCTGAAAATCGGCAAGGGCCCGAATTACCGGCTATGCGGAAGTTTCGGTCGGAGGGAAACTCGTACCTGAGGGAAGGGTTCCTGCAAATTGACCCGCTATGGGCGTTTATGGCTCTCAGCTTCGGCGAGCAGCCCGCGCGTGAGGACGCGAATGCCGAAGTCGAAGATCTGCTCGAATGAGAGGCCGGAAGAACCAAATGCCTCAGCCAGCCGCGGGAACTCATTCGCCGGCAAAGCGCGCCACATGGCTTCCAACTCTTGCTTCGTGGGGTCGTGGACTGGCCCCATTCCAACCGCTCCGCGCACCGCCCCGGCAATCACGTTCATCCCTGCCAACGCCTTGGCTGGCGGCAGACCGGCATCGCGCAGGATGCCGATCAGCAGTTCCACCGGGCGCATGGCAACCGGCGTGACCGGGCCATGCGCGAGCAGGATGGGCAGCGCATTGGCATGAGCCAGCAATGCGTCCCGGTAGGCGTGCGCGGCGCAAAGGAGACGCTCTTCCGTAGGCCGGGCAGGGTCGTCTACGCTCAGGTCGATCGAGGCCATCACTGCTTCCACGATCGCGTCAAGCAGCGCCTGCTTGTTGGGCAGGTAATAATAGACCGCCATGGGATCGACGCCGAGTTCCACGCCCAGCCGGCGCATGGAAAGCGCTTTAAGGCCCTCCCGGTCGACAATCGCAAGTGCCGTAGTGACGATGAGCTCGCGCTGTAACGGAGTCCCGCCGCCGGCACGGTTTTTTCGGGCAGGTGGGCGCGGGCCCGGCCTGCGCGGCACTTTTTGCGAGCGCTTCTTTTTCGCTCGTGTCACGTTTTTTGCTCCTTCGGCCACTTTCTCCGCCGCACGATAAGAAAGATAACTCTCAGAGTCGAATAAAAAAATCTCTGCCAGACTCTTGACAAAACCATTCTACAGCGTAGAATCATTTTATACAACAATTTCTACATCGTAGACATTGGCGCGAGAACGAAAGGAGTTCTTCCATGCGAATCGTCATCCTGAACGGAGAGCCCGATCCTGCGTCAGCGTTCGAGGCGTATCTCTGCGAACTGACAAACCGGCTTGTTTCCCTGGGCCACGAGACGACGAAACTGGACCTCGCGGCGCTCGATTTGAAAGGCTGCTCCGGCTGCTTTGGCTGCTGGGTGAAGACGCCCGGCGAGTGCGTTAAACGCGATGACAGCGCCACGGTTTGCCGTGCGGCAATCAACGCGGATCTGCTGCTGCTGGCTTCGCCCATGACGATGGGTTTCACCACTGCGCTGCTCAAGCGCGCCGCCGACCAGATGATCCAACTCCTCCATCCCTATTTCGTCGTCGAAGGCGGCGAGGTGCACCATCGCGCGCGCTACGCGCATTACCCCACGATGGGACTGTTGCTCGGCGCTGGATGCGGACACCGACGCCGAGGACATCGAAATCACAACAGCGATGTGGGGCCGCATGGCGCGCAATATGAAATCGCGCCTCGCTTTCACCGCTGTTGCCAACCGTTCCGCGGAGGAGGTGGCCGATGAACTCGCTCTTGTTGCTTAATGGCTCGCCGCGCGGCGAGCGCTCGAACTCAATGAAGATGCTGGCGCGGGTGGCCGAGGGCTGGGTGCGCGGCGGAGGTGCGCAACCCGAGGTTCTGCATCTGGCGCGGAGTGCGCAGTTCCAGCGCGCCGTGGAGGCATTTGCCACCGCCGATACGGTTCTGCTGGGCACGCCGCTGTACACTGACGCGATGCCGGCGCTGGTGAAGGCTTTTTTTGAGGCCCTTGCGCCGCGCGTCGACGCGGCTCGTGCCGGCGCCGCAAATCCAACCCTCGCCTTCCTCGTGCAGTCGGGCTTTCCCGAGGCGCGGCATTCCCGTCCCCTCGAGCGATATCTCGAAAAACTTGCGCGTCGGCTCGGCTCGCCCTATGCGGGCACGATTGTGCGTCCAGGCAGCGAAGGCCTGCAGTCGATGCCGGACAAGTTCAGCGAAAAGCTCTGGTCCCGTTTACGCGTGCTCGGCGAACAACTGGCGCGCGACGGCCATTTTGGCCTAGCGGAGCTCAGAGCCATTGCCGGCGTGGAACAACTGTTGCCCTTCGCCGCGGCGCTCACTTCGCTGGCGGCCAAGATCCCAGGCTTTCAGTTTTACTGGAATGGAATGCTCAAGAAGAACGCCGCGTGGGAGCGAAGGTTCGCAGCGCCTTACGGGCCGGCGTTCCGCTAAGGCGTCGTCAGCCGCTCCCGCAGCCAAGCCAGCATCGGCGGTGAGATGCGCTCGAACGACACAAGATGGAAGGCAATTTTCTCGCTTGTGACGATGTGATCGTGCCCGGCCAGTTCAACCAATGCGTCCATGCGCCGCTCCACGATCTCGAACGACGGCTTTCGTTCGCCTTCAAGAGTTGAGGCTGCTGCAAGACAAAGATCGGGACGCAGGTGCTGCAGGACGCTGTTGGACTCGAAGATTACCGAGCCCGGCGGCGGACATTCGCGGAGAATCTGCTGCACGATGGAGGCCAGCGCATCTTCGCCCGCAGTCACCAGCAGCGCACGGCGCGCGCCCGCAGCCAGATAGCGTGCGGTATCGGTTCCCTGCCCTGCGCAGGTTTCTTCAAGATACAGGCTCTGCGCGGCCGTGCCCGTGACTGGTGATCTTGACGGCCGTCCATGCGAATTCAGGCAACGCGCGAATCAGCCCGCACACCAGTGCAGTTTTTCCCGCGCCGCGCCCGCCTCCGCCTACAACGATAATCGCCATGTAAATGCCTAGTCCCTAGTTCCTAGTCCCTTAGCCCCTCGTTTCTGTCTTGCCAGCCGCGCCAGCGTCGCCTGCTCGCGCAGCACCTGCTGCAGCGGCCGCGCGGGCGTGCCCCAGTGCACAGTTCCCGGCTTCAGGCCTTCGTTCGTCACGGTCTTGCCGCTGAAGACGCCGGCCTGGCCGCCGAGAATCACGCCGGGACCCACGTGCACGTGGTCGCCGATGCCCACCTGCCCTGCAAGCACCGCGCCGTTGCCAATCGTGCTCGAGCCGGAGATGCCGGTGAGCGCGACGAGAATCGCGTCTTCGCCGATGTCGCAGTTGTGGCCCACGTGGACCAGGTTGTCGAACTTGGCGCCGCGCCGCACGCGCGTTTCGACCGAGCGCGCCGCGGTCGATGGTGCAGTTGGCGCCGATCTCCACGTCGTCTTCGATCACCAGCGTGCCCTGCTGCGGGAACTGCGTGTAAGCGCCGGTCGCGGGATCGCGCACGTAGCCGAAGCCGTCGGCGCCGAGCACCACGCCGGCGTGAACGATGACGCGGTTGCCGATGCAGGTGTTCCGGGATAGATGACGACGCGCGGATAGATGCGGCAATGGTCGCCGATGCGGACGCCCTCGCCGATCACTGCGCCGGCTTCGATGCGGGTTCCTGCGCCGATGTGCGCGTCGGTCGCCAATGACCGCGCAGGGGCCAACGGTGACGACCCGCCCAGCATTGCATCTGTCGCCGATCGACCGCCGCGGGATGAACTCCTGTCGCAGGGCAGCGTCGGGCCTGAGCAGCTTGGCCGCGCGGGCAAACCACAGTCGCGGCTGGTCTGACTCGATGACTGCGATGCCCGAATGCGCCGCATAGGAAGCTGCCGCCATGGGCTTCAAAACGACGGCCGCTGCAGGGCTCGCAAGGGCCTCAGTAGCCGAAGCCTCGTTCTCGGCAAAGACCAGTTCTGTGTAGTGCGCGCGTTCTCGCAGCGAATTCACGCCGGCGATTTCCAGCTCCGGGCTGCCCTGCGCCAGCTTGCCGCCCAGCTTCTCAATCAATTCGCCGAGCGTCATGCATCTGTCCCCTGTTTCTCAAGGCGTGAACTCAATACAGCCCCGGCTCGCCCGGCGGCCGCGTCTTCCAGCGGCGATGAATCCACAGCCACTGGTCAGGATAGCGCCGAATCCACGATTCCAGCACGCTGGTGCAGCGCTGCGTGCCCTCCAGGATGTCTGCCGCGACGTTCGTCAGTGTGTGGAATTTCGACCTCCGGGCCGAAGCGCAGCACGTATTGCCGCTTCGTCCGGCTCCCAGAGCATGAAGCCGGGCAGCACGGCCGCGCCGGTCTTGCGCGCGATGTGCGCCAGCCCCGTCGCGGTGCAGGCGTCGATGCCGAAGAACTTCACGAACTCGCCCTGCGGCGGCGTCATGTTCGTGTCCATCAAGATGCCGACCGTGCCGCCGGCGCGCATGGCCGTCAGCAGCCCGCGGCCAAAGTCGTCTTTGTGCAGAACGTAGTTGCCGTGCAGGCAGCGGATGCCGTTGACGTATTCATCGAGGCGCCGGTTATCGAGCCTGCGGATGACCATGCCCATGGGATGGCCCATCAGCGAGTGGTAGAAGCTGGAAAGCTCCCACGCGCCCAGATGCCCGGTAATGACCAGCACGCCTTTGCCGCGCGCCTGCGCAGCAAGGTAGTGCTCCAGGCCCTCGGTGCGCATCCAGTCGCGCGTGTTTTTCCGGGGTGTAGCGGGTCATGCGGCAGAACTCGACCAGCTGCCAGCCGAGATGGATGTAGACGCGGCGCAGGATTTTTTTCCTGGTCTTGGACGAGAGTTCTGGGAGAGCCAGCTCAAGGTTGCGCACGCCCACGCGGCGCAGCCGGCCAAAGCACCAATAGACGGCGAAGGCGAGAAGGCCGGCGAGCAGGCGCGCGGCACCTCGCGGCATGCGGCCCAGGCAGCGCGCCACGGCCACAACCAGCCCATACTCGAGGTTTTCCCGCATCGTTGAACGCAAGAAACAGTTTACGGTGGTTCTCCAATTCACGTGAAGTTTTGAAGGGCGTGCGATGTGGCGTTTCTGATGAAAGCGCCACTTAGCGGTTGTGGCTCCGCTCTACGCCAATTGGAGAACCAGTTTAGACGCTCAATCACCCCTAAGCGCTACGGAGTCGGGGTCCGTGTTGTCCAACCCCTTCCACAGGAAACGCGGAAAGGATGGGGCCTGAAGCGAAGAGATTTACCAGCCTTGGCCGGGAAAACGCCTTTACTGGTGGTTCTTGGCCGCCACAAAGTATTGCGCCACAGTCGCGGACAAACGGGACCGCGCCCGGCGGAACAGCCACGTCGCCCTTCAGAACCACATTCGAAGTTGTGCGGGCGCGCCGTAATAGAGCTCCGTGTCCTCCCTGTTCTGGCTCACGCTGGTGCCGTCGAGGTCGATGCCGGCAAAGAGCCCTTTGGTGCGCGAGTAGCTCAGCAGTTCCGCGTTCATCTTCCAATCGGTCGACGGCTCGCCCGGCGCGGCCCACGGGACCGGCGGCAGCCGAAGCATCGCCGCCGATCTTGAACTTGTTCTTGAGCAGATCCTGCATGCCGCGGTCATTCACCGCAACCAGAATCAGGTCGGTGGCCTGGCCGCCAATCTGGAAGCCGAACGATCCGCCGGCCATGCGGATGAACACCGGCGCGCTCCAGCCGTGGCCGGTGCGGCAGGTGACCACGCCCTGGCCGTACTGCGCGCCGACGACAAACGCGCCCTTCACCATGCCGGGCACCACGGCGACGCAGGTGGCTGAGCGAAGAATATTGTTCGGGATGGCTATTGTCCTTGGCGGCCATGATCTGGTCCAGGACCACCTTGGCCGCATCGATGCGCGCCTGCAAATCGTCCCTCGTAGAGGCAGCAAAGGCCGTGGATGTGAGCAGGAAGCTGAGGCAAATTGAAGCAAGGGCCTTTTTCATATCCATTTCCTTTCCGTTCCGCCGGCGTTTCGCCGCGGGTACGTTTGCTTTGAATTGGAGGTATGCGCGCCGCTGCCAATGCGATCCAGTCACTGAGTCCGAAACAGCAGAGGACTGTCAGGGGAGCGCCGGACCCTCCTCGATCAGCCTACAGCATCCGCGCGCCAAGGTGCACTCTCAGGGTGTGAAATCGGTCGCTATAGCGGGAAACAGGCGCACAAAATGTGTGGACGCTCTGGGAGGTCAGGTGCTGCGATTTCAAAAAAGGGAAGGCTGAGGAAAAACAACACAAATCGTTTTCACGGAAAAGGAAAAAAAGAGGAGTTCCCAGGCATCATGGAAACATGCTGCCTGGGAACTCCTTTCCCCAGATCTGCGTTGTTTCTGTAAACAATATTGTGGAAAACCGCGATTTTGCACAAGAGTACTTAGGGGCTATGGCTGAAAGTAACCTTGATTTTACTTTCTAGTTACGGTGCCGTTCAGCTCTTCAGAACTGACTCGCCGGCCTGTTCCATTTGGCATCAGGGAGGGATTAAGCGCGGACATCGATAGCTTGATGCGGTTGTCGGCGCCGGTCTTTCGCATCAGCCGCCCGACATAGGACTTCACCGTGCGCTGCTCGATCCCCAATTGGAAAGCAATCTCGCGCGTGGAGTGTGCCTTCAGAAGTAAGTCGAGCACCTGCTGTTCCCGAAGGGTTAGCTGCGGAGCGGCGCGGCTGGCGTTGCGGCAGAAACTCTGAGCAGCCGGTCAATGAGGCGGGAGAGCAAGCGACGCGGCGCCCAAATCGAGCCGGAAGTAACAGCCTCGATGGCTTTGCGAATCATCTCCGGACCAGCGCCAGGACCCAGGTAGCGCCCTGGCTCCGGCAACGATGGCCTGCAAAATCAGCTCATCGTCGCCTTCCGGACCGATCACAATCAAACGCACTCTGCGGCGCATGTGGCGAACGATATCCAGGGCCTCGAAGCCGCCGGGGGTGGAATGGAGATCGACGACAATGTACTCGATGCCGGCGAGGGCGAGCAGCTCCGGCAGGCTCCCGATCACGGGAACCAGCTGAGCATGATCCTGCTGCGCAGGCTGGTCGAAGATGCTGGCAAGGCCCGCAACGCGGATGGGTTCGTCGTCGCCAGCCCGATGCGGATCGGCCCAGAATTGCGAGTCGAATACATCTTGCCACTCCCGTGAGAGCCCTGGTTGCCGCGCTGTGGCCGGCGCGTATTAATCAGAGACGCACTGCTCGTAGCTCTCGAGCCGATTTGTCTGCGGACTTGGTTCTAAAGGCTCGCTGGCCCCAAATCTCTCAGCGACCGTCCCAAATTGAATCATCTGCGGTACGAGAGGAAACTGAAATACAACTTAAACCCTCCTTGGCGACATGTACGTGCTAATCGCGTTCACACAAAGGTGCTAGTTGGGAAACGCGGAGCGGCGAGCGCATCTGTGGGCTTTTTCTATTCGTTTAGTTCAAAACATGCCTCTAGAGCTTGGGCAACACGATCCCCTGTTGCTTTTGATATTTGCCCTTGCGATCCGCGTAGCTGGTTTCGCAGGGCTCATCCGAGCGGAAGAACAAGATCTGGCACAGCCCTTCGTTAGCGTATACCTTGGCAGGCAGTGGGGTGGTGTTGGAAATCTCCAGGGTTACAAAACCCTCCCACTCCGGCTCAAAAGGCGTCACATTCACAATGATGCCGCAACGCGCGTAAGTCGATTTTCCAACGCAGATGGTTAAAACGTCTCTGGGAATGCGAAAGTACTCAACCGAACGCGCCAGCGCAAACGAGTTGGGCGGAATAATCACCGAATCCGCCTGCACAGAGACGAACGACCTCTCGTCAAAAGCCTTGGGGTCGATGATGGCGCTGTTCACATTAGTAAAGATTTTGAATTCGTCGGAGACCCTGAGGTCGTAGCCGTAGGAAGAAAGCCCGTACGAGATGACGCCCGCGGCGACCTGTTTTTCGCTGAAGGGCTCGATCATGCGGTGCTTCAGGGCCTGTTCCCTGATCCAGCGGTCGCTTTGAATCGACATGCGTCTCCTGCCCCGGGGGTCTGCGCCTCCCGCTGGGGTACCGGCTTTGGTTGTAGCTCGAAGATTCATCTTACAAAACGGCCGCGCGCATTGACAATGAGGGGAAGGCGGCCGGCTATGAGGCGCCAGGCGGCGCCAGCTGAACCCAGGAAGCCGTCGAGAAGGGGAAAGATCGTAACAATCCGGTTTTCCTATGTTCCCTAATCGCAGCAAAATCTGTATTATGAGCGATGTAGGTCGTACGACAGTTAAGACCAATTCGCGGCGAGCGAGGAGACTCAAGTGATCAAGCAGGACATCGTTCATCACGTGGTCGAGCGCACGGGACTGCCACGTACGAAGGCAGAAGCGGCAGTGGACACCGTCTTCGAGGGCCTGAAGCAGGCTTTGGCAGCCGGCGAGCGCATCGAACTGCGCGGATTTGGCGTTTTCAGCGTCCGCGCGCGCAAAACCGGCATCGGCCGCAACCCCCGCACTGGAACTGAGGTCAACATCGCTCCCGGTAAAGCGGTGCGCTTCAAGCCCGGCAAAGAGCTCCATTCGCTGGAGCCGGGCGCGGCGGCCAGCTGAGAACAGCCAGTCAGCAAGTCGGCAAGTCAGCCGCGCGTACTCGGCGCGGATCACGGAATAGCACTCGCAAGCGGCCTTTTCCAGGCCCTTGCGATCCACGATCTTCACGTGCCCGCGCGTATGCTCGACCGGCCCGGCTTTTTGCAATATGCCTGCCGCCACGGTGACGCTGCTGCGGCGCGTACCCAGCATCATGGCCAGAGATTCGTGGGTAATGGGCAGTTCGCCGGATTGCCCGAAAAGCTTCTCAGCGGCATCGAGGGCGCCTGCTCAAAGCGAAGGCGTTTTATAAGTCCCGGAATCGGGAGTGGGCTTACTTTTACTGACCACTCGGGCTACCCCTCGAAACAACCAATTAACTCCGGGGTTCATCATTTAAGAGGTTCGCCATGCCGATCAAGTTCATCCTTGCAGTTGGCCGGGAACCGGCGTTGTTAGAGTACCGGAGCCAGATCTTGCAGCGCGCCGGCTACATTGTCGAACTAGAACTATCTCTGGAAAAGGCGATCCAGCGTTATAGGTGCGGCGAATTCGACCTCGTCCTGTTATGCCACACGATTCCCGTCCGGGAAAGGGACCGTCTGATCTCCTCGATTGGAGCCGTTGGTTCGCTTACGCCGGTTGTCACTGTTGCGCCTCCGGGTAGCCAGGCCCCCTTTGCGGACGACGATGTAACTTTCGAGGGCAGGCCTGAAAAATTCCCCGGCAGCATTCAAGGCGCCTTTCTCGATGCGACAGCGTTCGGTAAGCCCCTGAATCGGGAATCGGCTTGATCCGGTGTAATTGCGTGTAAAGATGTTGCAGTAATTTTGCGCTCATTATGTAACTCGAAGGGCCATGATGCCAGAGGTTTTTGGCTCTCACGGCAGCAGCGAAAAATCAATTCTTCAGTGTTCGACATGCGACATACAACCCGCGGGGCGGCGGAGAAAATCTGCTTGTATAGCCGGAACCGGGTCGCTACTTCCCCTAAGGGTGGTTATTGCTTCTGAAACCGCCGTCGGCCTGAGAACCCAGCTATCTGCGCAAGCGAAACATCCGAGTGTCCGAAGTATTTGTCCGCCAGAGTGTGCATTTTTGAATAGAAATGCTGCCCAGGAGGCTTTTACAGTTGTGCTTCAAGAACCGAAACTCAAGTATCGCGTAGGGTTCCTGCAGTCGATACAGGAGTTCCCGCTTAAATCGCCCCCGGCGCAATCCGCGAAGTGTAAGTGAGCTCTCGCACCGCCGATGGCATGAAGAGCCGCCGCGAAGACTCACGACCAGGAAGACAGGCTGCAAGCAAAAAGGGGCAAGAGCTGCCCGCACCAGGAACCTGACGGGCGCAAAGGAATAGGTCATTCATGGCTCTCACGTTGATTCTCGCTGTTGGTCACGACCCGGAGTTGTTGGGAACCCGAAGCGCAATTTTGCGGACCGCAGGCTGCGTTGCCATCCCGGCGTACTCGATGAACGAGGCGATCGACCATTTCATGGCCAGCGATTTCGACCTTGTCCTGTTGTGCCACACCATTGCCGCGCCAGACAGGGACCGTCTTACCTCCATGATTCGAGCCACTGGATCGCTTACGCCTATCGTCACCGTTGCGCCCCTGACCAGCCATATTTCCGACGCAGTTGCCGATGCCACCATTGCGGCTGACCCTGAAGGGTTTCTCCGCGGCATCGAAGATGCCTGCTCAAAGCGCGCAAAGGTTTATCAGATGCGGGGGGCCGATTTGAAGTCAATGCGGACCGCGCAAGCAGTTGCAGCAACCAAGCCCGGGAATGGCCACGTGATCGAGATGCAGCCTTCCACGGCCGCAGAAGAAGCCCGGCATCACGCCCAGGATCCAGACCTGGACACCCGCGCGGGAGGCCGTAGGAAATAACCGTACGCATGCTGGCGGGCTCGCCGACCTGCTGACTCGCTTAAAGCAGTCCAAGCCGTGCGTACTCGTCATGGATGACGGAGTAACACTCGCAGGAGGCCTCTTCCAGGCCCTTGCGATTCTCGATGTGCACGCTCCCGCGCGTATGATCGATGAGCCCGGCCTTCCGCAACATGCCTGCCGCTACGGTCACGCTGCTGCGGCGCGTGCCCAGCATCGTGGCCAGGAATTCGTGGGTAATGTGCAGATCGTCGACTTGCATCCGGTCATGGCACATCAGCAGCCAGCGCGCCAGGCGCTCTTCAAGCTCGTGTACGCGATTGCAGGCAGCGGTTTGAGAAGTTTGCGCGAATAGGGCTTGAGCGGCGTGCTGCATCAAACGGCGAAGATTGCCGGAACCATCCTGGGACTGTTCCACCAGAATTTTGGCTTTGACGGCATAGCCGCTTCCCGGAATCTGTATGAAGCATCGATTCGGCGAGTGACCGGCACCCAGCATTGCAGGCAGGCCGACAAGGCCGTCGTTACCGATGATTCCCACTTCAATGCTGCTTCCGTCTTCCATTGTCACCACGATGGAACAGATGCCGTCTTCCAGGAAATACACGGTATCAACCGTCTGCCCCGCTTCGTGCAGAGTCTGATTCCACTCGAACTTGCGCGGCACGAGGTGGGGCGCGAGGCGCGCGATGTCCGCTGCCGGCAACGAGGCCAGCACACGATTCCTGTAAGACCGCTGAAGTTTTGGGGATTCCATAGCCCGCTCCTATTGCGTTGCGTGGGGCAAAAGCCCGCACCTGAACGCGCAAAGAACCGGCCTGAGGCCATCTAAACAGAAACCGGAGGGATTGGTTTGCGTATCGAGATGTGCACTCAGTATACGCTCTTTATCAGGCCTTTTTCGGCCTTGAGCTCGCCGCCGCCGGGGCGCCCCCACGCGGGGTACGATTTTTCCCGCCGCAAGAAGGGAGAACCGCGACGCTAAGGCATCCAAAGGACTTATCCCCTCACTTTCTTTGCATATAATTTCCCCGCTTTAGCGCACAATCATTTCGTAGGCAGAACTCCGCCAGACCCGAGTTACGGCATTTCAATTGGCTCTGCTAACCGCTTAGTTTTGACGATTTTACAAACTAACATCTTTGTTTTAAACGGGTTAAGAAATACTTCTCAAACGTTAAACCCTTTGAAGTGAGGATTTTAGTTAAAGGTGCCGGGGGAGGTGGTAGGGGGGTGTTCCTCAGCCCGACTTCGCGCTTGTCCGAGGGGCGCAATCCTCAGGCAGTCACATCAGCCGCAGCGCATCCACATCCACAATCAGGTTGCGGCGCGGCACGCCTGCCTGCTCGGCGTGCGCCAGCATGCCGCGCAGCGCCGCATTCAGCGCCTTGCGCGAGGCAGCCTTCAGAATCATGTGAAAGCGGTAGACGCCCTTGATGCGCGCGATGGGCGCGGTGCACGGGCCCAGCACGCGCACGGCTCCGGCTTCTGGCTGCTGTTCTGACCTTGAACAAGATATTTGCCGAGCACGGCCGCCCACCCCGCGGCCTCTTCCAGCTTTTGCGACTGCACCAGCACGTTGGCCAGCACGCCAAACGGCGGATAATGCATCCAGCGGCGGTACTTCAGTTCGCGCTCGGCAAAGGCCGTATAGTCGTGCGCCGTGGCGGCCAGGATTGCGTAGTGGTCGGGATAGTAGGTCTGCACCACCACGCGGCCCGGCAGTTCGCCGCGGCCGGCGCGCCCGCTCACCTGCGTCATCAGTTGGAAGACCCGCTCGGCGGCGCGAAAATCCGGCATTGAAAGCGCGTGGTCGCAACCCACCACGCCCACCAGCGTCACGCTGTGAATGTCGTGGCCCTTGGCGATCATCTGCGTGCCCACCAGCAGATTGATCTCGCCGGAGTGCAGCCGCGCCAGCAATTGCTCCAGATCGTAGCGCCCGCGCACCGTGTCGCGGTCCATGCGGCCGATGCGCGCGCCGGGAAAGATCTCCTGCGAGCCGCTCCTCGCCCTGCTGCGAGCCCGCGCCAAGATAGTAAAGGTGCTCGCTGTCGCACTTGGGGCAGCGCGCCGGCACGGTGCGCCGGTAGCCGCAATAGTGGCACTCCAGCCGCTGGCCCGCGCGCGCAATGCCTGCATCTTCGAACCGCTGCTTTGTGGTGCGTCAGCGCGATGGCGCAGTTCTGGCACTCCAGCTTTTCGCCGCAGGCGCGGCACATCACGGCAAACGAGTAGCCGCGCCGGTTGAGCAGAATCAGCGCCTGCTCGCCGCGGTCGAGCGCCGCCCTGGTCTGCTCGACCAGCGCGCGCGAAAACAGCTGGTCCTGGCCGGTCTCCTTGAACTCGCGCCGCATGTCGATCAGCTCCACCTCGGGCAGCGGGCGGTTCATCACGCGGTCGCGCATCTCGATGCGCGTGTACTTGCCCTGCGCGGCGTTCTGCCAGCTTTCGAGCGACGGCGTGGCCGAGCCCAGCACCACCACCGCCCCGGCCAGCTTGGCGCGCATCACGGCCACGTCGCGCGCGTTGTAGCGCGGCGTCTCCTCCTGCTTGTAGCTCTGGTCGTGCTCCTCGTCGACGAGAATCAACCCCAGATTCGGCGCGGGCGCAAAGATCGCCGAGCGCGTGCCGACCACAATCGGCGCTTCGCCGCGCCGGATGCGCCGCCACTGCTCGCTGCGCTCCTCGGGCGTAAGCGCGGAGTGCAGCAGCGCCACTCTTTGCCCAAACGCCTGATCGAGCAGGCCTGCCATCTGCGGCGTCAGCCCGATCTCCGGAACCAGCAGAATCGACGCAAGCCCGCGATCGAGCGCGCTCTGCATCGCGGCAAGATAGACGGCCGTTTTCCCTGAACCCGTCACCCCATACAGCAAAAACGGATGGAACCCCCCGAGCGCGCCGTGATGGTCGCCAGCGCGTCAGTCTGTGCCGCGTTCAGGCTGAAGGGCGCCGCTGCGGGAGCGATCCCGCCGAGACGAAACGCCTGCCGGCCGCTCCTCGATGCGCACCAGCCCGCGCCGCACCAGGGTTTGCAGCGTCGACGAGGGCAGACTCTCGCCGCCGCAGCTCGGCCAGCGGCAGCTCTCCGCCGCACGCCGCCAGCTCAGCCAGAATCGCCTGCTGCTTCTCGGTCAGCGTGGGCAGGCGCGTCTTCCGGAACCAACACGGCAAACCGCTCCATGCGCCGCGCATCGCGCTCGGCGGCCGCGGTCTCGCGCGCAATCCACTTCTTGCGCACCATGCCGGCCAGCACCGGCAGCGAGGCCGCCGTCGCCGTGCGCAGCGTGGACACCTTCACCGGCTCGCCCGAAGCCAGCCGCGCCAGCACCCGATGCTCCATGTCCTGCTCTTCACGCGAGAGCTTGCCCTTTCGCTTTCGTTTGCTCATCCTGAGCGACGCCCTTCGTAGAACGAAGGGCGAGTCGCAGGATCCGCGGTTGTCCTTTTCCCGAGACTGCGATTCGATCCCCAGCCCCCTCCATCGCACTCTGCCAGCACGTCCCGCCCCAGATCCGTGATCCGGTAATAGACCGTGCGCCGCACCTCGGCCGTCAGCGGCAACATGGCGCGCAGCACCTCGCCCAGCGGCGCCAGATAGTACTGCGCCGTCCACTCCGCCAGCTCCAGCAGATGCTCGCTGAGCAGCGGCTCCTCATCGAGCACCGCTTCGAGATACCGCACCTCGACCTCCGCCGGCGCCTTCGCATCGAGCGCCGTCACCACGCCGATCAGCTTCTCGTTGCGGAAGGGCACAATCACGCGCGCCCCGCGCTGCGGCTGCTGCCCCTCGCGCACCCCGTAGGTAAACGTGTGGTCCAGCGGCACCGGCAACGCGACTTCGCAATACGCAGGCATGGGAGACAAGATTCAGTGTAGGGGATTCGGCGGGGCCCGGATATTCGGCAGAGCACAAACCCTGGGTGCCCATCTGGGCGCCGGGGTGCCGGGGTACCCTCTGTGCCGGGCAGGGCGTTCTTTGCCGCAAAGGCTGGAAACCACGAACCTCAACCGCCCGCCCCAACCCAACACAATCTGGGCGCCCATTTGGGTGCGTTCATTTCCATTTAACCTGGGGCCGCGCGACCCAACTTGCCTTGACGCATTACAATTCAGTCGTGATGAAGCCCAAACCCGCTCCCACTGCCGCCCATGCCCCGCTCGCCTCCTCGCGCGCCCTGCGCCCCGTCACGCTCGCCATCGACATCGGCGGCTCGGGCATCAAGGCCATGCTGCTTGACGCCCACAGGCAAGCCGCTCAGCGAGCGCGAGCGCGTCGACACTCCCGCTGTTCCCACGCCGCGCGCCGTGCTCAAGGTGCTCGACGAGCTGCGCGCGCTCATGGGCAACTTCGATCGCGTCTCGGTCGGCTTTCCCGGCGTCATCAAGCACGGCATCACCTACACCGCCGTCAACCTGCATCCCAAGTGGGTCAACTTTCCCCTGCAAAGCGAACTCGAAAAGCGCTGGCAGAAGCCCGTCCGAGTGGCCAACGACGCCGCCGTGCAGGGCTATGGCGCCGTCAAGGGCACGGCGTGGAAATGCTCATCACGCTCGGCACCGGCATGGGCTCGGCGCTCTTTACCGATGGCAACTCTGTCCCGGCTCGAACTCGGCCACCACCCCTGGCGCGAGAAAACCTACGAGGACTACCTTGGCCGCCGCGGCCTCGACAAGTACGGCAAGAAGCACTGGAACAAGCGCCTCCAGGAGGCCATCGAGCAGACCGCAGCCACCTTCAACTGGGACCATCTCTACCTGGGCGGCGGCAACACCAAGAAGATCGACTTCAAACTGCCCGAAGATGTCACGATCGTGTCCAACGAGGACGGCATCCTGGGCGGCGTGGCGCTGTGGCGGGAATCGTCTTAATTCATCGGTCAGTGCTTACCGAATATTTGAAGCATTTCTTCGAACTTCAATGAAGCCTACGGTTTCCCCGGCGTCTTCAGTCCCAGTTCCTTCATCGCAATCTGCAAATCCGCCCAGGCTTCTTTCTTCTGCCGCGGATCGCGCAGCAGAAACGCCGGGTGATAGGTGACGATAAGGCTCATGCCGCGAAAGGCGTGCACGCGCCCGCGCAGGCCGGCCAGCGGCTGGCGCGCGCCCAGCAGATAGGTGGCCGCCGTTGCGCCCAGCGCCACCAGAACCTGCGGACGCACCACGTCGATCTGGCGAAAGAGAAACGGCGAGCAGGTGTTGGCCTCATCGGGCTCGGGCGTGCGGTTGCCCGGCGGCCGGCACTTGACCACGTTGGCGATGTAGACCTCTTCGCGCTTGAGGCCCATGGCGGCAATCATGTTGTTCAGCAGTTGCCCGGCGCGGCCCACAAACGGCAGTCCCTGCGCGTCCTCGTCGGCGCCGGGCCCCTCGCCCACAAACATCAGCCGCGCCGTGGGCGAGCCGTCGGCAAAGACGATCGTGTTGCGGCCCTTGTGCAGCGCGCAGCGCGTGCAGTCGCCGATCTCTTCGCGAATCAGTTGGAGCGCGGCGGCGCGGTCTTCCGCAGGCACTGCGGCGGCGATTTGCGGAGGCGCGGAAAAGCCTTTGCGTGTCTTGATGGCAGGTTCCTCTCCGAAGAAGTTTGTCTGCTGCGCCGCGGTCTCCGCCGCAGATTGCGCCGCAGCCGCAATGCGCAGCTTGCAAGAGCCCCTCTCGCTCAGCCAGCTCTTCAGCTACGCTCCGGCCCAAGTTGGGGTCATCGACTGCGGCGACAGGTTCCACCGGCTCTGCGGTAAAACTCGGTGAGCCCCAGGTCGCGATAGAAACGCATGCGCTCGGCCAGAGCGTCGCGAGTGGCGGGATCGAGCACGCGCGCGACAACCGGTCTCATAGTACCTCAGCAGTCATTTCGCCGACTGTGAGCCCGCCACAAGGCGGGGTCGGCCCTTCGTGCTCGATACAGACGGTTATGAGACCGTTCGAATTCACTCACTCCACGATCAACTGCCGCCGCGAGCTGCCGCGATTACGCTCGCTCAGACGCGATCCTGCCTCGCCTGCGCTTGCCGGGAGCTGATCCTGCCCTTCGTCCATCGAGCATCACCGGGCGCGGCCGGCGCAGCGTCAGAATCTCGTCGAGAATGCGGTCGGCGAGCTGGCGCTTGGGCATCTGCGGCAGCTCGATGGCCGTGGACCGCGTCAGGAACGTCGCCGCATTGGCGTCGGCGTCGATGCCCACGCCCTCGCCGGCCACATCGTTCACCACAATCGCGTCGGCGCCCTTCGCGAGCAGCTTGGCGCGGCCGTTTTCCATGCGGTTCTCGGTCTCAGCGGCAAAGCCCACGATCAGCTGCCCCGGCCGGCGGCGGCGCACCACCTCGGCCAGAATGTCTTCGGTCGGCGCGAGCTCGAGCGTCATCGGACCGGTGCGCTTCAGCTTCTGCGCGGAGACATGTTACGGGACGATAGTCGGCCACGGCCGCGGCCTTGATCACCAGCGTCGCCTCGCTCATGCGCGCGAGCACCGCGTTCGCGCATCTCTTCCGCGGTGGTCACCTTCACCAGTTCGCAATGCGCCGGGCGTGCAGGCTCGACGGCCCGCTGACCAGAATCACCTTTGCGCCGCGGCTGCGCGCGGCCTCGGCCAGCGCGTAGCCCATCTTGCCGCTGGAGCGGTTGCCGATGAAGCGCACCGGGTCGAGCGCCTCGCGCGTGCCGCCGGCAGTGACCAGCACCACTTCGCCGGCCAGATCGTGGCGCCGGCCCAGCGCGCCCAGCACCGCCTCGGCAATGGCCTCCGGCTCCGCCATGCGGCCCGCGCCCACCATGCCGCAGGCCAGCTCGCCCGTTCCCGGCTCAACGATGCGCACGCCGCGCTGGCGCAGAATTTCAATGTTCGCCTGCGTGGCCGGATGGTTCCACATGTTCACGTTCATCGCCGGCGCCACCAGCACCGGCGCGGTCGTGGCCAGATACAGCGTGGAAAGAAAATCGTCGGCGATGCCGTGCGCAAACTTGGCCAGAATGTTGGCCGTGGCCGGAGCCACCACCAGCGCGTCGGCCCACTGCGCCTCGGCGATGTGGTCGATGCCGTTCTGCTCGGCCGCGGCGTCGCCGGTGTCCCATTCGTCCCACAGGCTGGTGATCACCTTGTGGCCGGTGAGCGCGGCAAAGGTGAGCGGCTGCACAAACTTCTGCGCCGCCGCGGTCATCACCACGTGCACTTCAACCGCCTGGCGCTGCAGGGCGCGCACCAGTTCCGCCGCCTTGTACGCGGCGATTCCGCCGGAGACGCCGACGGTCACTCTCATGATGTCGATTGTAGATCAGGGGTCAGGAGTGAGGTTTCAGGCGTCGGGGCGTAAGGGAAAACATTCCGGCCCGGCCGCGATGGGAAAATCGAATATAGCATGCTCGCAAGGCGGTCTTGCCCATCCACTGAACACCGACCCTGATCCCTGCCTTTCTAGCTGAGCAGGATGGGGATCGCCGGACCTTCGACCAGCGGCTTGGTGACCTCGACCTCTCTTTTCACGTAAGCGATCTTGCCCGCGTCGATCTCTTCCTGCGCGATGCGGCAGGCCTTGTTGGATCGCGTGGGGACCAGCGCCTGGGAGCCGTTCTGCATCTGGCGGGCGCGCCGCGCGGCCACCAGAACCTTGCGATAGTTGGAATCGAAACTGGTCTCAATCGTCATCGGAATCATCTCCAAAGGGAAGTTGTTGCTGGCCGGAGGCGCCATCGATACCGAAGGCCTCCAGCACAGGTTTAAGCCGCTCCTGCGAGTTCGCTTGCAGGCAGGCCGCGGCGACCTCCAACACCCGGCGGGAACGGTAAGCAATGGCTTCGCCATTGCGGTAGAAACGCTCGGCCAGCACAATGGCCTCCAGTTGCGCTACCGCCCGGTCCAGAACGTCATTGACCAAAATATAGCCGTATTCGCGATAATTCTCAATCTCCTTGCTGGCCTCGCCCAGCCGCCGATAGAGTTCGGCCTCATTCACCACGCCTTCGGCGCGGCTGCGGTTGCGCAGCCGCGTGCGCAGAACCTTGGGGTTCGGCGGCAGCACAAAGATGCTCACCGCCTCAGGCATTTTGGCGCGCACCTGCGCCGCGCCCTGCACGTCGATGTCGAGCATCAGATCGTGGCCGGCGGCCAGCGCCTCGTCGAGCGACTGGCGCGCCGTGCCGTAGAGATGTGCCCGAAGACCTCGGCGTACTCCAGAAACAGGCCGGCGTCGATCATGCGCTCGAACTCTTCGCGGGTGGTGAAGTTGTACTCGCGCCCGTTCTCCTCTGAGCCGCGCGGAGCGCGCGTGGTCCAGGAAACGGCGAAATCGACGCCGCTCACCTGCTTGCGCAGCTCGCTCACCAGCGTGCTTTTGCCCGAGCCCGAAGGCGCCGAAATGATAAACAGAATTCCTGCCACTTTGTCTTTCGTCCCTCTCGAGCCAGCTCCGTTAGTTCGCCTGTTCCCTAGTCCCTAGTCCGCTGTTCCCTAGTCCATGCTTTCACTCCACGTTCTGAATCTGCTCCCGCGCCTTCTCGATCTCCGCCTTCATGGCCAGCCCCAGTTCGGTGATGCGCGTTCCCTTGCCGCTCACGCCGCCGGTCTTTGAGAGCAGCGTGTTGGCCTCGCGGTTCATCTCCTGCAGCAGAAAGTCGAGTTTCTTGCCGGCCTCGCCGCCCGCTGCTGAGCAGCTCGCGAAAATGCCCGATGTGCGTGCGTCATGCGCGCCAGTTCCTCGCTGATATCGCTGCGCTCCACCAGCACCGCCACTTCCTCAAGCACTCGCTGCTGGTTGAACTCGGCCCCACTGCCGCCGCCAGCCGCTGCGCAAGGCGCTCCTGGTAGCGCTGCTCGATCTCCGGCCGCAGCTCCGCCACGCTCGCTGTCGCCTCGGCCAGCCGGTCGAGCGTGCCGTGCAGAATCGCCTCCAGCGCCTCGCCCTCGCGGGCGCGCATGGCCTTCAACTGCTCGAGCAGCGGAACCATCTGCTCCAGCACGCTTGCCGCCAGCGCGGCCAGGTCGTCATCGCTTGCGATCCTCGGCCTGCAGTGCGCCGGGCAGGCGCAGCGCCGCGTTCAGGTCCGGCTCGCCCTTCAGCCTGTGTTCACGCGCGCCGCATCGAAGGCAGCAAGATAGCCGGCGACCAGCTCGCGATTGTATCCGGCCTTCGCTTGCGAGGAGCGATCGACGGAAAGCGTCAGATCCACGTGGCCGCGGACCAGGTTTTCCTTCAGCACCCTGCGCAGCTCCATCTCCAGCGCGTCCAGGCCGGCGGGAAGCCGGAACTGCAGATCGAGAAAGCGGTGATTCACGCTCTTCACGGTCAGCGTGTAGCTGAGCTGATCCTCATCGCCAAGCGGCACGCGAACCTGCACCCGCGCAAATCCGGTCATCGAATAAATGGCCATACTTACTCCTGTCGCTCCCGTGGCCAGCGCAGCCCGGTCGTCGAACGGCAGATACATCGCGCTGCGGGATTCGCGCTGACGTCCTGCGTCTCGGGCATGTCGATGAACTGCAATTGGTAAAGCCTCTGATAAGTGGGCGAAGTGGTGAGCAACTCCTCGTGGGAGCCGATGGCCGTGATGCGTCCGCACTCGAGCACGGCGATGCGGTTGGCGCGGCGGATGGTGGAAAGCCGATGCGCGATCACCACCACGGTGCGGTCCTGCATCAGGTTGGCCAGCGCAGCCTGCACCAGCGATTCGCTCTCGGCATCGAGCGCCGAAGTGGCCTCGTCCAGAATCAGAATCGGCGCGTTTTTGAGGATGGCGCGGGCAATGGCGATGCGCTGCCGCTCGCCGCCGGAGAGCCGGAATCCCTTTTCGCCGATCACCGTGTCGTAGCCCTGCGGCATGTTCAGGATGAAGTCGTGCGCCAGCGCGTTGCGCGCCGCCTGCTCCACCACCGCGGCCTTCACGTCCGGCTGGCCATAGGCGATGTTGTTGCTGCACCGTGTCGTTGAAGAGGATGGTCTCCTGCGTCACCTGCGCCACCTGCCGGCGCAGCGAAGCCAGAGTCAGATCGCGCAGGTCGTGGCCGTCAATCAGAATGCGGCCCGAAGTCACGTCGAAGAAGCGCGGAATCAGATTGACCAGCGTGGATTTGCCCGCGCCGCTGGGGCCAACCATGGCCAGCACCTCGCCGGCATGCACCTCAAGATCGACGTTGTGCAGAATCTGGTGCTCGCCCTCTTCGGTCGAGTAGGAAAATCCCACATTCTCAAATTGGATGGACTGGCGAAAGCGCGTGAGCGTGCGTGCGTGGGGCCGCTCCTCCACATCGTCCTTCGACGTCGAAGATAGCCAAAGATCGACGCCGAAGCGCCCATGGCCTGCTGGAAGCTGTTGTAGAAATAGAGCGAACTTGCGCACCGGATCGTAGAGCTTGAAGAGCAGAATGATGAATGCGCCGAAGAGACCCATCGTCATGTGGCCGTGCTGGATCTCGTTGCGGCCGATCAACAGAAACAGGGCAATGGCGATCGCGCCGATGGTATCCATCAGCGGCGAGCTGATGGACTGAATGCGCACGCTGCGCAGGTTGGCGCGGAACAGGCGCTTGGCCGCGTTCTTGAAGCGCAGAATCTCCCACAGCTCGGTGTTGAAGGCCTTCACGATGCGGTTGCCCGTCACCGTCTCATGCAGAATGTTCTGGATCTCGGCCAGCTTGTCCTGCCCGGTGCGGGTGCGCGTGCGCACTTCGCTGCCGATCTTGCGCGAAGAGGTAACCACCACCGGAATAAAAAGCAGCAGCGCCCAGCTCAGATAGCCGCCCAGCTCGATTACAAGAACAATTCCGACCAGAAAAGTGAAGAACTGCTGCAGAAAATCGCCGATCACCGAGCTCAACGCTACCTGCACGCGATCCACGTCGTTGATGAGCGTGGAGAGGATCGTGCCGGTGGGATTTTGATGGAAGAAGCTCGATGAGCGGCGCATGGTGGTTTCGTAGAGATGATTGCGCAGGTCGGTGATCGTGCCGAAGCCGGCGTAGTTCACCAGGTAGGTTCCCAGGTAGTCGCAGAGACCCTTCAGCGACAGTGGAGACGATGAGCGCGTAGGCCACCACAGTCCAGGCATTGTGCATGAAGAAATGCGGAGCCAGGATTCTCAGGTCGAAATGCCAGCGGCTATTCCTGAGGCCGAGAAGGATGGGGCCCTCGGGCGCATCGGGCCGCAGCACCTGGTCGAAGATGGGTTGCAGCAGCAGAACGCGAAACGTGTCGAGCAGGCCCACGATGGCCGACAGCACGACACCGGGCAGCCACTCCAGCGTGTACGGCAGCCCATAGCGCAACAGGCGCAGGAAGTTCTTCATCCCGGTTGGCCCGATTGCGTATTTGAACCTTGCAGCACCGCTGCAAATGGGTGTGAAAGTCCATCTCAGTATTGTATCCGGGATGGCGGGATGCAACCGCAAGCCGTCGAGGCTCGTACCGGCGGCGCACTGACGCTGCTCTGCGGCGCTCAATACTTCTTCAGATCCACGATCGCCTTGAGGATCGTCTCCGGCTGGGGAAGAATCGCGTCTTCGAGCTTCGGCTGGTAAGCGACAAACGTGTCCATGGAGCCGATGCGCCGGACGGGCGCATCCAGATCGTCGAAAAGCTCATCGGCGATGCGCGCGGCGATCTCCGCGCCGTAACCCCAGCTCAGCATGTCTTCGTGGGCCACGATCACGCGGTTGGTCTTGCGCACTGAAGCTCGGCAATCGCCTCCCAGTCGTAGGGATTGAGCGTGCGCAGGTCGAGAATCTCCACATCGATGCCGTGTTCCCGCTGGGCCTGTTGCGCGGCCTGCAAGGCGCGCGGCACCAGCGCGCCATAGGTAACCAGCGTGATGTCGGCGCCGGGACGAACGATCTTGGCCTTGCCAAAGGGAATGGCGAACTCCGGGCCCGGATAGGCGCGCGCGGCCGTAGGTCTCGCGGTAGAGGCGCTTGTGTTCGAGAAACAGCACCGGATCGTCGCAGCGGATGGCGGTGCGCAGCAGGCCGTTGGCGTCGAGCGCGTTCGAGGGGAAGACGACGCGCAGCCCTGGGATGTGCGTGAAGATGCTCTCGCCCGATTGCGAGTGATAGATTGCGCCGCCGGTGAGATAGCCGCCGATGGGCACGCGGATCACGGCCGGCGAGGCCCACGCTCCGTTGGAGCGCCAGCGCATAGACGGCCAGCTCATTGTGAATCTGATGCATGGCCGGCCAGATGTAATCGAAGAACTGAATCTCGACCACCGGCTTCATGCCGCGCAATGCGTAGCCGACGGCGCGGCCCGACGATATTGGCCTCGGCCAGCGGCGAGTTGAAGACGCGCTCCGAGCCGAACTCGGTTTGCAGGCCGGCGGTGAGCTTGAAGACGCCGCCCTTGCCCTTTGACCTCGGCCAGCGCCTCTTCGCGGCTGGCGTCGGCCACGTCCTCGCCATAGACCACGATGCGCGGGTCGCGGCGCATCTCGTCGCGCAGGCAGGCGTTGATCAGGTCGGCCATGGTGCGCGCGGCGGATGCTTTTTGCCCATTGGCGTTTGCAGCAGGGTTGCGGCTGCTCGGTAGCGAAGGCAGCGCGGGTGGGATCGAGATCCTCGGAGTAGACGTGCTTGGTCGAATGCTCTCCACTTCGGGCAGCGGCGCTTCAAGCGCGCGCTCGGCGGCCTCGGCGGCTTCGCGTTCCAGCTTCCGCTCCAGTTCCGTCGATCTCCGTGGCTCGTCAGAATGCCCTCGCCCATCAGCCGCGATCTGCATCCTGGCGATGGGATCGCGCAGGGCGTCGGCCTCGCGCTCGGCAGCGGAGCGGTAGTTCTTGTCGTCGTCGGAGAGCGAGTGGGAGTAGAGCCGCACGCAATGGCCGTGGACAAACGCAGGCCCGAGGCCCGCGCGGCAGTGCGCCGCCGCTTCCTGAAAAGCGCGCAGGCAGACCACCGGATCGTTGCCGTCCACCTCGGCAAAGTGGAAGTTGGGAAAGTTGGCGACCAGCCGGGAGATGTTTCCGCCCGGCGTATTCACCTCGACGGGCACGCTGATGGCGTAGCCGTTGTCCTCGACGCAGAAGATCACCGGCAGCTTCTGGTTGGAGGCGGTGTTGATCGCCTCCCAGAACTCGCCCTGCGAGGTGGAGCCCTCGCCAACGCAAGCGAGCACCACTTCGTCGCCGTGAAACTCCACATCGTGGAAGGCGCGGTAGTCGCCTTCCGCTTTTGCGGCCGACTCTCGGGATGGCGGCTGAAGTAGCGGCCAGCCTCGGCGCAGCCTACGGCATGGAGCAACTGCGTGGCCGTGGAGGAAGAGGTGCTGACAATGTGCAGCGCGCGGCTGCTCCAGTGGGTGGGCATCTGGCGTCCGCCGCTGGCCGGATCGGTGGCCGCGCCCACGGCCTGCAGCATCATGTCATAGGGCGTAACGCCCAGCGCCAGGCACAGAGCGCGATCGCGATAGTACGGGAAGAACCAGTCGTAGCCGGGGCGCAGGGCCAGCGCCGCGCCCACCTGCAGAGCCTCGTGGCCGGCGGCCGAAATCTGGAAGAAGATCTTCTGCTGGCGCTTGAGGAGAATTTCGCGGTCGTCCACGCGCGGGAAAGAAACATCAGCCGGTAGATTTCAACCAATCTGTTGCGCGGTCAGCCCGTCCGCGGCCGGCATGCGTTCCGGACGCACGAGCGCTGGAAATTGCCAGTTCCATTCCGGTCGACCCCCGAAATTGCATTCCGGATACTGCCAGTCTAAATTGTAACAATCCTTTAGATGCAATCGGCCAACTTACCTGTCACCGAAGCGGCAATCGTTCTCGCCCAAAACACTCCCATCAAGACGAACATACAACAGCCGTCATGGCACGGGAAAAGCAATGCTGGGGGCTGTCAGAGCCGGCTGCGATTGCACGTTGCCAGCGGTCATCCTTTCCTTGACGCTACGCGCCAGTTTCTCAATCTCGGCAATTTTATGAAGCTGCTCCGGAGTCAATGAGCCGGTATTAGAAGCGGCGACCTCATCATTGAGTTCTTTGGCCAGCTTGAGCAACTTGCCGGCGTCGGCCACCATCAGTTTTTGGCGCTCGGTGTTGAGCGCGCGCAGGCGCTTCTCAGCCATCGCGACGTCATAGTTTTCGGGGTTTTCGTCGAGCGGGCCCAGATTCTGGCGGCCAGGAACCTGCTGACCCCTGGAAGACTGCCCCATGCCAGATCCAGAACCCAACCCGGAATGGCTCGCCGGGCAGCAGGCAAGCGCAAGCAGAAGCGCCAGCTTCAGCCCCGTCCGCAGGATTTGACCTCCGCGCCGGAACCAACCACTCGCGGATGCGCATCCCGCTTCATTTATGGTGCAGTCTTGGCGCAAAACTTCGCATGGCTCGCCTCAGCTCTTCCCGGTTCCAGTCCTGACTTTGTGGGCCAACTGCTCGATCTCGCCGGCCTTGCGGACCACACTCAGCGACAGCGTGTCCTTGGTCGTTTTGTCCACTTCTGTCTTCAGATCGGTTGCCATTTTCAGCAGGTTGGCGCATTCGCTGGCGATCTGCTGCTGGCGCGGATCGGCAGGCACATTCCCGGCCGGCGGGTTCTGTTGCTGGCCAGGCGCCGGCGTTTGCGTGGATGTGCTCTTGGGAGGATCGTACGACGGCAGTGGAAACAGTTCTTGCGCGTGACTCAAAAGAAATCCCGCCCCGATCGCTACGGCAAGCAAGGCGATGCACGCCAGAACAGACAGTTGCCCCCCATGCCTCCGAAGCCAGTCTTCGGAGCCCATTGCGCCAGTGCGCCGTTCGCGCTTGATTGACCTCAGCATATGACCCAAGGTGTGCCGGAGGGCGGATCGGGGTTCCGGACATTCCTGCGCACAGTCTAGTCTAGTAGGAGGAGTTTTGGAATGCCTCCCGCCTTGTTGACCGCACAATTCTCCCTTGCGATGAGATGGGGTTGGTTCCAGGAAGGCCGCTTCCTGGGCAAAGTGCTGGACGAGTGGATCGCCGACAGCCAGGAGTTCCTCCACACCAAATTGCCGCATCTGGTCGTTATTGCCCTGATCGCCTTTCTGCTCAGCCGTTTGCTGCGACTCATCACCTTCCACATGACACGCATGACCGAGCAGACCGGCGCCGGCACGGGCCGCCTGGCCGAGGTGAAGACTCTGTCCGGAATCATCCGGGCCACGGGACTGGCCATCATCGGCCTGATCGCTGGTTTCATGGCTCTCGCGTCATCGGATTCAACCTCGCGCCGCTCCTGGCATCGGCGGGAATCGCGGGCGTTGCCATCGGTCTGGCGGCGCAAACCATCGTCAAGGACGTGTTCAATGGCATCCTCATCCTGGTCGAGGGTCAGTTTAACGTGGGCGACACGGTGCGGGTGGCCGGCGTGGCCGGCACAGTCGAAGCTATGACCTTGCGCAAGACCACGGTTCGCGACGCCGACGGAACCCTGTACGTCATTCCCAACTCGCAGATCACCACAGTGGCCAACCTCAGCGTTGGCTTCTCCGTGGCGACGATCAACGTCAGCGTGGATTTCTCCGCTAATCCCGACGCGGTGACAAAACTGCTCGACGATATCGCAATGGAGGTGCGCAACAGCGCGGTATTCAAGGACATTTTCCTCGAGGATCCGCAGGTTCTGGGCCTGGACTCCATGAAAGGCTCGCAGACCATCTTCCCCGTCGTCTTCAAAACCCGCGCCATGCAGCAATACGGACCTGTGCGCGAGTTCCAGCGGCGCGTACGGCTGGCTCTTGAAGAACACCACCTGCTCCCCGGCGATCCGAACCGCATTTTCAATTCATTTTTGCCGGAGGGAAAGCATGCTGACACGAGCAGCGTGGATTCGGCTGGACGCAGCCAGCCGGAACCCGAGCAAGGGCACGATCCAACCACGCTGAAGCCGCACGAAAGCAACTCCTTCAGCAGAGAGTAGCGCGCAAAACGCATCATTTCGATTGGCAGGCTTACGCCAGCGCCTTCAGCAACTCTTCCCCATCGCAAATTGGCGGCACGCATGTGCGCCCGCGGCAAACGAGTGCCCATACTTGAGCGCCGGCAGGCGCCGGAACCTCGAGCAACGTCTCCGCCAGCGCCTCGGGAATGCCGCCGGGCACAAGCCGAGCGGGCTCAATGCGCATCACCGTCTTGTTGACGGCAAACCGCGCCACAGCCAGTAGCCTCGAGCCGCTCCGCCTCCGGTCCAGAACCCACAATCACCACCTGCACGGGATCGAGCAGCAACCGCTCAGCGGCCAGGCCGTAGCTGCCGGCATAAAGGCCGAAGTGCTCCACGATGCCGGCAAAGCAGGCCAGCGTGTCTTCGGCAATCTCGCGATACTCCTTGCGCCCGCTCAGCGCCTCAAGCCGCAGCAGCGCCGTGGCGGCCGTGGGATTGCCGGCAGGCGTAGGCGCATCCTGCAGCGGCTTGCGGCGCGCAGCCAATGCGCCCAGCGGAGTTGCCCCCGGCTGCCCCTCCTGCGCGGGAGCCGTGTCAAAGAATCCTCCGCCGGCTGTGTCGTGGAAGCGCGCGATCATGGCATCGGCCAGCTTCACGCGCCACGCGGTAGAAGTTCATCTTGCCGCTGGCAAACCAGGCATCGATGCAGGCGTTCACAGTGAATGCATAATCGTCCAGAGTGCCCGGCGCTTTCTCGCTGCGCTCGGGCGCCGTCGGGATACGCGATCACGTGGTTGAGCGTCGCATCCCCATCCCAGGCCTCGTTCAAAAGCCGGTCGAGCGTGCGCAGCGCAAACTCCCGCGCCTTGTCCATGCGCAGCACGCGCGCCGTCTCCAGATACGCGGTCACCGCCATCGCATTCCAGCCGGTATAAAGCGTGCGGTCGATGAACGGCGTAGGGCCGCTAGCACGCGCGCAGCAAGCAGTTTGGCGCGCGCCGAATCGCGCAGCGGGCGCAACAAGTCTTCACTCTTGCCGGATTCAGCCGCCATCTCGGCGAGCGTCTGCTTCACATGCAGCACATTCTTGGCCGGGTTGTGGTGCATGTCGCCCAGTTCGCCAATGTCCCAGTACTTCGCCGCAAATTCGAGCTCTTCAGGATCGAGAACGGCGCGGCGCTTCATCGAGCGTCCACGTAAAGTAGTCGCCGTCGTCGTCCAGGCCCACATCGGCATCCTGCGAAGCATAAAAGCCGCCGCGCTCGCGGTCCGTCATCGTCGCGTCGAGCCACGCCACAATCTCGCGCGCGGTTTCAAGAAAATCCTCGCGCACAAAACTCTGAAAGCCGTGCACGTAATTGCGCAGCAGCTCCGTGTTGTCGTAGAGCATCTTCTCGAAGTGCGGCACCACCCAGTGCTCGTCCACGCTGTAGCGATGAAATCCGCCGGCAAGCTGATCGTAGACGCCGCCGCGCGCCATCTTTTCGAGCGTCGTAGTAAAAGCCTCGCCGCGCCCGCTCGTTGTCGCGGTTCATCGGCCACTTCAAGCAGCAGGTCGAGCGCCGCGGGATGGGGAAACTTGGGCTGCGAGCCGAAGCCGCCGTTGCGCGGATCGAACTGCGCGACGATCGATCCGGCAATCTTGTCCACAAGGGCCAGGTTCAGCGCGCCCCCGCGTCCGGAAAAGCTCTCATTGTGCTCAATGGCGGCCATCACGCTGCCGGCCGTTTCCAGCGCTTCGTCGCGGCGCTCGCGCCACACCTGCGCCATCGCCAGCAGCACGCGTCCCATTCCAGGCCGCCCGTAGCGGTCTTCGCGGGGAATATACGTGCCGCCAAAGTAGGGCCGGCCGTCGGGAGTCAGAAACGCGGTCAGCGGCCAGCCGCCCTGCCCGCTGATCGCGGAAACCGCGGCCTGGTAGCGCGCATCCACATCGGGGCGCTCGTCGCGATCCACCTTCACGGCCACAAAATGCTCGTTGATGAGCGCGGCGATCTCGGCGTCCTCATACGACTCGCGGTCCATCACGTGGCACCAGTGGCACCACACCGCGCCGATGTCCAGCAGGATGGGCTTGTCCTCAGCCTGCGCACGCGCAAACGCCGCCTCGCCCCACGGCTGCCAATCGCACCGGCTGATGCCGCGCCGAGCGCAGATACGATGAAGCCGAGTGTTCGAGCTGATTGCCGGCGCCGGTAGCTCGGGAATCGTCCATCTGCATGGAGTGAGGATACATGGGCTGCGCCCTGTGCTGCCAGCACTGCGCCTGGAATCCGGTCTAGAAAGCCGCCCTTTGCGTTGACGGATCGACGATGTGTCGGGCGGTGAACGCCGGTATCATAAGAACAAGGGAAACAATGGCAACCGCGGCAGACGCTCCGGCGCGGAAACGCGCCGGCGAAAGCAATCCGATCACGATCGGCGTGCTCGCCCTCCAGGGCGATTACGAGGCGCACGCGCGTGCCTTTAAGAACGCCGGGGCGCGGACGGTGCTGGTGCGCAAAGCTGATGAACTGACCGGCCTCGATGGGCTGGTCATACCCGGCGGCGAATCCACCACGATGCTCAAGTTTCTCGAGCAAAATGGCTTTTTTGACGCGCTCGGCGAGTTCGCCTCCACCACGCCCTGCTTTGCTACGTGCGCCGGCTGCATTTTGCTTGCGCGCGAGGTGCTGCACCCTCCGCAGCGCAGTCTGGGCTTGCTCGACGCCACAGTAGAGCGCAATGCATACGGCCGCCAGATCGACTCGACCATCCTCACACTCCCCACCGAATTGCCAGGCGGCCCGCTGGAGATGGTCTTCATCCGCTCGCCGCGCATCACCCGCGTGGGCAAGGGAGTTGAAGTGCTCGCCCGGCGCGACGGCTTCCCTACCCTTGTGCGCCAGGGTCACCTGCTCGCAGCCACATTCCATCCGGAATTGACCACCGATTCTCGCGTGCAAAGGCTCTTTCTCGACATAGTGGCCAACGAGAACAAGAGATGATGGATCGCTCCCTTTCCGCCAAGCGACGCTCGCCAATTCTGTGGTTGAGCGGAGTTTGGGTTCTGCCCTTTTTGGCAATTTTCGTCTGGTACCTCCCTGCAGCCGCATGGGCCAGGGTGATAGGCCTGGCCATTTTCGTCCTTTTGGCGCCGCTTCCGGCCCTTCTTCGCATGCACCGGGAGAAGGACTGTTTGCAGAACCGCGTCGAGCAGGCCGAGAATGATGCCGCGCAACAGAAGCTGCAGTTGGAAGCCGTCCGCTCCCGTACCGCGCAACTGCGGGAGGAACTCGAAGCCGGCGGGCAACAGGCAAAGCGCGCTGACCTGCTCGTGCTTCTGGGGCAGTTTACGGCCGGCTTCATGCATGAATTCAACAATCCCCTGGCGATTGTGGCAGGAAGGCTTGAGGTCTTGCTCGAGGAGCGCAAGGACGATGCCGAATTGTGCACGGACCTGAACCAGATGCTGCGCGAGACTGCGTACATGGCCAATATCTCCAAGACCATGTTGCAGGCCTTGCGCAAGGACCGCGGCGCGGAGGTGTTTGAACCCGCGGCTCCGCAGAAGGCCCTCGAAGAAGCGGTAGCAGCGCTCCGGCCTTCGGTCGAGAGCCAGAACGTAAGGCTGGTCGTGGAGACCGCGGAGACGCCCCGGGTGGATGTGCCGAATCACGTAATCGATGAGGTCGTCCGCGGCATGTTGAGCAATGCGCTGAAGGCGGTGAAAATCAAGGATGAGGGCTGGATACGGGTGTGTCTTGAACCCTACCGGACCGGAAGCGCAAAAGTGGAGCTGCGGATCGAGGACAATGGGCCCGGCGTGCCGGAGGCAGTTCGACCGCATCTCTTCGAGCCGTTCGTAACGCAGAACCTGGGGCGCGAGACGCTGGGGATGGGCTTAGGACTGTTTTTAGCCGCCAGCCTTCTGGATATGTACGACGGCCGCATCCGCTACGAGAACCGGGCGGGAGGCGGCGCCAGCTTCGTGCTCGAATTGCCTGCAGCGCGAATTACACCAGGTCGCCCGTATCATTGGTTTGCAGGGGGGACAACCGGGTGAGCCGCATCGTGGTGATTGACGACGAAGCCGCGCTGGGTGAAAACATTCAGCGGATGCTGCGCTTGCCGAGTACGACGATTTCGCTCTTTGTGAACCCGGTTAAGGGGATGGCCGCATGCCTGGCCGATCCGCCCGACCTGGTGCTACTGGACATGCGAATGCCGGGAATGTCCGGGGAAGAGGTATTTGAGCGGCTGCACGAAGCCCATCCAGGGCTGCCTATCGTCTTCCTCACCGCCTTCGGATCGGTGGAAGGCGCGGTGCTGGCCATGCGCAGCGGCGCTTTCGATTATCTGCAGAAACCGTTCAAGCGCGAAGACCTCCTGCTGGTTGTCCAGAGAGCTCTCAATCACGCGAAACTCAGGGACGAAGTGGAGCGGCTGAAGGATCGCCTGGAGACTCGCGCCGAGGCGGATACGGCCCAGAGCCGTAGCCCCGCCATGGTGGAACAGATGGAAAGGTGCCGTCGCGCCGCGCCCACTGACGCCACAGTGATGATCCTGGGCGAGAGCGGCACGGGCAAGGAGGTGACCGCCCAGTTCATCCATAACCACAGCGCACGGAAAAATGGCCCGTTTGTGCCGGTGGAGTGCAGCGCTTTCCCGGGGTCGCTGATTGAGAGCGAGTTATTCGGCTACGAGCGCGGCGCGTTCACCGGAGCGCAACGCACCAAACGGGGACTGATCGAATCTGCCGACGGCGGTACGCTGTTCCTGGATGAAATCGGCGACCTGAATGTGGAGCTGCAAACCCGCCTCTTTCGCTTTGTGGAGGAACGGGTGGTGCGGCGGCTGGGCGGGCTTACGTCGATCAAGGTCGATTGCCGCATCCTGTGCGCCACCAACCAGGACCTGGCTGCAAAGATCAAGGCGGGAACCTTTCGCGAGGAGCTTTTCTACCGGTTGAGTGTCGTCACCGTTAAGCTGCCGCCCCTGCGCGAACGGCCGGAGGACATTCCCGATCTGGCGCGTTTCTTCCTTGAAAGGTTCTCGCATCGCTACGGGAAGAGCCTTTCAGGATCGCCGCAGCTTTACGAGGCCCTCCTGGGACAGAGCTGGCCTGGCAACGTGCGGCAGTTGAAAAATGTGATGGAGAGGCTGGCGGCCCTCAACCCAGCCGGCGTGCTGGGGCCCGAGGATCTGGAGGAAGAGTTGCCTCCGGCGGCGCTGTCTGCCGGTCTCTCCGCGCTTCCCTGGAAAGAGGCGCGGGAGCAGTATCTGGCGCGATTTGAAGGTTCCTATGCTCAAGCCGTGCTGGCGCGATGCAACGGCAATGTGAGTGCGGCTGCCCGGCAGGCCGGAGTCGACCGCAAGACTTTTTATGCTCTGCTGCGGCGCGAGAAGGAAAATTCCGATGGGGAGCCGATTCCCCAGGTTGAAGAGAAATACGGGGAATGAACTCCCCATTTCATTTGAATCACGAGTTTAAGCATTAGAAAATAAAAGACATATAGTTTGGCTCCTTCCGTGCTGTTTCTCCATGCAGGAATCGTGTAATGAAGCTCTGGGATAAGCAGGCAGATGAGATTTCTCGAGGTCTGAGCCACGGCTTCCGGGGTCCCCATCGACGTGGGCTGGCAATCCCGGCTTCCCGGTTCCTTTGATCTTAGGAGAAACAATGCGCAGAATTCTTCTTTCGGTAATCGCCGCTGGCATCTTGCTGCCGCTTATGCAGGCGTCTGATATCCCCGAGTCGGAAAAGAGCAATGTCGTCCTTCCGCAGGACAAGGGGCCGGACAAGCTCGACGTTTCCTCGTATCCGCAGGAGATCCGGAAGGCCTACCCGCTTTTTGGCGACAAGTGCTCCCAATGTCACACCATCGCGCGCGGTATTAATACGACCATGACGCGCGACGAGTGGGAGCGCTATGTCAAGCGCATGATGCACAAGCCCAAGTCGGGGATCGACCCGGTTCAGGGCAAAACCATCTTTGAATTTCTCGTCTACGACCAGAAAACGCGCAAGGACCCGAACCCGTCGGCGTTCTACCGCTCTCTGACCGACGAAGAGATCGAGGCACTGAAGGCCCAGCAGCACCCGTAATGCGGGTTTAGCGGCGTTAGCCAAGCCAGGACTAACTCAGCTAACTCCGCCAAGCGGCGGAATGAGGAAAGAAATGCGCTATCCAATCACCATCCCGGATCAAGAGTATTTCTCAATGAACATTCCGTGCCGCAGCGCCTGCCCCATCGAAACGGAATGCGGCCGATACGTTCAGGCCATTGGCTTATCGAAGACTGAAGAAGCCTACCTGCTGGCCCGCTCACCCAATCCCTTCGCCTACACGCTCGGCCGTGTCTGCGCGCACACCTGCGAGAGCAGTTGCCGGCGTGGAAAGATCGACGAGCCGGTTTCGATTTGCGCCCTCAAGCGGTTCGCCACGGATCGCCATAACCTGGGATTGGGCCACGACCCGCAGCGGAAGAAGCAGCCGCGAGCGTCCCGGCGCGACAAGCGGATTGCCATTGTGGGATCGGGCGTATGCGGTCTGACTTGCGCGCACGATCTGGCACTGCTGGGTTACACGGTGGAGATCATCGACCAGGCGCCCGTTCCTGGCGGCATGATCTACTGGGGCATTCCGCAATTCCGCCTCCCGCGCGAAGTCATCCGGATGGAAGTGGATCAAATCCTGTCGATGCCCGGCGTAACCCTGCGCGCGCAAACCAAGCTTGGCCGCGACGTTACGCTGTCGCAACTGAGGACGAACTTCGACGCCGTAATGCTGGCGCTGGGGCTGGGCAAAGGCCGCGAAATGAAGATTCCGGGCATGGACCTGGCTGGAGTGTACAGCGGAGTCAATTTTCTGTTCGAGATTAATGAAGGCGCGACGATTGAACTCGGCAAGAGAGTGGCCGTTGTGGGCGGAGGCAATGTGGCCATCGACGTGGCCCGCTTCGTGGTGCGCCTGGTGCAGGGAACAGCCGCCGGGGACGACCGGGAAGGCCAGAACGGCGACGGCGAGGACTGGGAGGGACTCGAGGAGGAAAGAGAAATTCGTTACGAGCTCCACGCGGCCCGCGCAGCCGTCCGTTCCGGCGCCGAGCAAGTGCGCATGGTGAGCCTGGAATCGCGTGCAGAGATGCCGGCCTGGAAAGGCGAGGTGGAGGAATCCGAACGGGAAGGAATTATTTTTGACAACGGTTGGGGCATCAAGGAGATTCTGGGCGAGAATGGCGCGGTAACCGGCCTAAGGCTGCAGCGCTGCATCGCAGTGCTCGATGAGCGGGGGCGTTTCAACCCAGCCTTCAGCAGCGAAGAAAAGGTTGTTCCCTGCGACAGCGTGATTCTGGCCATTGGTCAGCAGGCCGATTTTTCCTGCCTGCGCGGCGAAGAAGGAGTCGAGCAGACGGCGCGGGGAACCATCAAGGTGGACGACAACCTGATGACGGCTGTCCCGGGGATCTTTGCCGGCGGCGATGCGGCGCTGGGGCCGCGCGTGCTCGTCGATGCGATTGCGCACGGGCACAAGGCTGCGCGCTCGATCCACATGTACTTCAACGGAACGTACAAGAAGACGGTGTTGAGCCGATTCCGCGTTCTGACGAACTGGAAGATGCCGAGCGGCTCTCTTTCGACGCCACGGCAAGCCGTACCGACGCTGCAGGCGAACCGGTCTCTCGGTATCGCCGAAGTGGAGCTGGGATTCAATGATGAGCAGGGCCGTGCCGAAGCGCGGCGCTGTCTCCACTGCCAGGTCAACACCATCTTCGACGGCTCAAAGTGCATTCTCTGCGCCGGCTGCGTGGATATCTGCCCGGAGTTTTGCCTGCGCCTAGTCGACCTAGTACAGGTCAGCGGAGACGCGCGATTCGACGCCCTCATTCAAAACCGGTATGGGATGCGCGCCGCCCAACTTGCAGCCGGCCAGGCGGGCGCGATTCTCAAAAACGAAGACAAGTGCATTCGCTGCGGCCTCTGCGCGGACCGTTGTCCCACAGGAGCAATCACCATGGAAGCGCTCGAGCAACAGTTAATGGAAGTGTTTGATTAAGGGAACTTAAGATGATGAATCGTCGAGCTTTTCTCGGTTGGGGAACCGCGGGTGCGGCCGCCCTGGTTTCGGCCGTCGGAGTCAGTTGCGGCGCCCTGCTTCGTTTTCTCGTGCCCAGTGTATTTTATGAGCCGCCACAGTCTTTCAAGATCGGCCTGCCGGCGGATTTCCCGTTTGGATCACCATCCCTTCTCGCCGACGAGAAGATCTTTGTCTTCCGCGATCGGGACAAGGGCTTTTCCGTGGCCAGCGCCGTGTGCCCGCATCTGGGTTGCACGCTCTCGCATGTTGATACCGACCATAAATTTCACTGTCCCTGCCACGGCAGCATCTTCAACGCCAACGGCACCGTGCAGCATGGCCCGTCGCCGCGGCCCCTGGATTGGTATGAAGTGGCTCTCGCGCGCGATGGACAGCTTGTCGTCAACAAGGACAAGATTGTCCCCTCCACCTATCGGCTGACGGTGTAACCATGAAATTCATCCGCGAAATCTGGCAATCGATCGTTCGCCGCGATCCGCTCTCGACCGAGAAGGGAAAGATCGAGCTGGTCTTTCTCAATGTCTGGCTGCATATTCATCCGGCCAAGGTGAAGAAGGAAAATCTTCGCTTTGCGCATACGTTTTATCTCGGCTTTATCACCTTCTTTCTCTTTGTGATCCTGGTCGTCACCGGGATTCTGCTCATGTGCTACTACCGGCCCGATCCTGCTCTCGCCTACCAGGATATGAAGGATCTGCAGTTTGCCGTATTCATGGGGCCTTTCCTGCGCGCCGTACACCGCTGGGCGGCACACGGCATGGTCATCTGCGTCTTTCTGCACATGCTGCGGGTTTTCTACACCGGCTCGTATAAGAAGCCCCGCCAATTCAACTGGATCATCGGAGTGCTTCTTTTCATCTGCACGCTGGGGCTCTCCTTCACCGGCTATCTGCTGCCCTGGGATCAACTGGCCTTTTGGGCCATCACGGTGGGAACCAACATCGGCGGTTATTGGCCGGTGGTCGGCCCCATGGTACGCGAGATCCTGCTCGGCGGCCATACCGTGGGAGAAGCCGCGCTGATCCGCTTTTACGTGCTTCACGTTGCCGTGCTGCCCTCGTTTCTGATCCTGCTCTGCGTAGTCCATTTCTGGCGGATTCGCAAAGATGGCGGCCTCTCGCGGCCCTTGTGGAAGCTGGAATCCGGTCAACCGGAACCTGAGCCCGAACTGGTCACCATCGGCGCGCCCTTACAATCCGCGCCGCTTCGCATGCAGGCCGCATCCAGAGACAAAACATATGGGCTGATGGAAGTGGTCACGGGAAAGCCCATCTTCGAGACCATTCTTCCCGATGAGGAAGAGGACTCGGTTTTCTCTTACCCCTACGCGTTCCTTCGCGAGTCGATCGCGATGCTGGTGACGCTTGTCGGGGTCATGGCGGTCTCTCTTCTAGTCCATGCGCCCCTTGAGGATCTCGCTAATCCTGCCAAGACGCCGAACCCGGCCAAAGCCCCCTGGTATTTTCTCGGGCTGCAGGAACTGGTAAGCCACTCCGCGATGCTGGGCGGAGTGGTGGCTCCGGCGGTGATGATACTGGCTCTGCTTGCAATTCCTTATCTCGATAGAAATCCCAGCCGCCAACTTGCCAGTCGCAAGTGGATTCTCGCTATATTCACGGTCTTCGTGGTCGCGAATGTCGCCCTCATCATTATCGGAACGTTCTTCCGCGGGCCCGGCTGGGCGCTGGTGCCGCCATGGGTGCACGTGGCCGGGGGGACGGAATGATGGAAAAGAGATTACAGCAGCTCTTTTTTGCCCTGAGTTTCCTGGCCCTGGCGCTGGTCGTGATTGCTCTTTGGCAGGCTTCCACCCCGGAATGGAAGACCTACCAGCGGCAATTCAATCAATTGGAAGCGCAAGGCGAGCCCAATGCCAAGGCGCGGGCCGCCCTGCTCGAACAGCCCCTCGAGATCCATCAGATTATGCTCACGGGCCTGGGGCGCGTGGACCGCTGCACCACCTGCCATCTCGGCGTCGATGACCCCACGATGAAGAATGCGCCCGAGCCTTTCCGCTATCACGCCGGACTGGGGCCGCACGTGCAACCCAAGTTCGGATGCACCGTCTGTCACGGCGGCCAGGGCCTGGCGACCGATAAGGAAAACGCCCACGGCAAGGCCGGTTCTTCAGAGGAGTCGCTGCTGGCCCCCGAGTACGTTCGCGCTACCTGCGGACGCTGCCATGACCAGGGAAATGTCCCCTCTGTGCCGGAGTTGACCGAAGGCGCGCGGCTCGTTGAGACCACCGGCTGCCGCGGCTGTCATAAGTTGAACGGCATAGCCCCGGCGATTGGTCCCGATCTTACCGGCGAGGCGGATGCTCACCGCACGCCAGAGTGGCTGGAGCAGCATTTCCAGAATCCCGCCGCGGTCACAAAAGATTCCGCCATGCCCAACGAGCATTTCAACAAGGAGCAGGTGCGCGCACTGACCTTTTATATGTGTTCGCTCAGCAGTGCAAAGATGGCGAATTACTATCTCGGGGCGCGGCTGATCCCAGGGGCCGCTCAGGGCCGGCAACTCTTCGCTGAGAAGCACTGCCTGGGCTGCCATGCCATCGGCGGCGTGGGCGCGAAGGCCGGTCCTGACTTGAAGGGCGTCACTGGACGCCGCTCAGTACAATCGATCGATGAACAGATCAACAATCCCCAGATGACGTACCCGGGAACTTCGATGCCCGACTACGGACTGGGAATCAACGCTCGTAAATCGCTGATTGCCTTTCTCGGCAATGCCACGCCCGAGGATGCGAAATCGATCCTCTCGGAAAAGAAACCTGGCTTGTCATCGGAGCAGGCGGCGATCGAATCGGGCCGGCTGGAGTTCATGCATTTCGGTTGCGCCGGGTGCCACGGCGGTGACTTGCAAGGCGGCACGCCGAACAGGAATGCCCAGGGCGGCGAAGTGCCTGCGCTGCTGCACCTCGATCAGGACTACACGCACGACGAGGTTCTCAACGTGGTGCGCAAAGGCAGAGTGCCGCCGCTCGAGAAAGCCAACGGGCCGGTTCCGCCTCTCTATATGCCGGCGTGGAAACAGTTCATCAGCGAAGAAGATATCGACCGGATCGTCGCATATCTTTACTCGAAGCAGGAGAAGGAGAAGGCAGATGAGGCCTGGTAGTTTCTGGATGCAACGGGAAAGTGAGAAAGGGATGGCCGTGAATCGGATAGGTAGAAATCTTGCAGGTTTGGCGCTCTTTGCGGGGGCAGTCATTTATGCGGTAAGTGCGGCCTCGCAAAGCGCGCCGGAACCCACGTCTCAAGCCGCACCGCAGCCCGCTCCGCAGGCCGCCGCGCAGCCTGCGGCGAAACCGGACACGCGCGCTCAGGTCGCGGGCCGGTGGAAGGACCCGGATGAGGTGTATGACAAGATATGCATATTCTGTCATGACACGGGCATCGGACCCGAGCTGAAGGGGCGCAAGTATCCCTCTCAAGTCACCATTGATATGGTCCGCGTCGGGCCGGGGGCCATGCCGGCATTTCGCGGGACGGATATCGATGACGCGATGCTCAAGCGCCTTGGCGACATGCTCGAGAAGAGCACGGAACCGGAACCCATGCACAAGCTCACGCCCGGCTACATCGCTCCTCCGCCGAGCATTACCGCTCCCGTCAACAGCAAAACGAATGCGCCGAAGTAAGGGAGGATTTGAGTGAACATTGCTCGTCGTGACGTAATCAAAGGATTAGTTCTTAGCGGTGTCGCCGGCGCGCTGCCCGGCGCGCTGGCCGCCTTCACGGCCAATGCCGAGGAGCATTTCCGCCTCGCCTCCCAACCCGGCATGGTTTCTCAACCCATCTCGATCCATATCCTTGTCGCCGGCTCCAGCCTGGACGATCCGTTCCTCGATGGCGCGGTCTCTTCTTCTCGCCAGGTTGGCGCCAACCCATCGGTTGTGCGCCTGAAGAGCTCTCTGGTCGACGACCTGAATCAGGCCGAAGAGCTGTTGCGATCGCGGCAGCCTCTGGTCGCTTTGCTGGCTCCCGCAGACGCAATCCTGCTTGTGGAACTGGCGCGCGGCAACGGCTTGCGCCTTTCGATGGTTGGCCAGCATACCGTCGCCGGGCCGGGCTCGACGCCCCGTCATCATTTCAGCACCACTCCGCAAAGCGAGAAACTGGACGCGTCGTTGCTGGCTGGGCTCGAAAGTCACAACTGGCCGGCGCTGCTCGGCGGCTCTTTGATTCAAATCGCGAGCGGAAGCTCAAGTCCCGGATCGATGGGCCTGCGGGCATTTCTCTCACAGGCCGGCTGGGGCATTCAGCGGCCCGAAACCCTTACCTCCCTTTTGATTCAGGGATGACTGCAGCACCACGGACTTCGGATTAGGAGAAACGCTCAAATGTCAAAATATATTGCGCTGCCAAAAGGAATTACCGAACCGGTCTTCGATCTGGCAATGAAAGAGTACCGCGCCATCCTGGGTGACGACGGTGTCATCATCAGCCAGGACCAACTGGCGCCCTACTGCAGGATCATGCTGGCCGTGCCCGATGCGGAGCACAGGCCCTCAGCGGCCATCACGCCGCGATCGGTCGAGGATATCCAGAAATGTCTGGTCGTGTGTAACAAGTACAAGGTTCCGGTGTGGCCCATTTCGACCGGGCGCAACTTCGGCTACGGCTCAGCCGCGCCTGCCACGCGCGGACAGGTGGTGATGGATCTGCGATTGATGAACCGCATCCTCGACGTGGACGCCGATCTCTGCACCGCCCTGGTCGAGCCGGGTGTGACCTACCAGCAACTCTACGACTACATTCAGGAGAGAAAACTGCCCCTCTGGCTTTCGGTTCCTGCGCCGGGAGCCATTGTCGGCCCCATGGGCAACACGTTGGAGCGCGGCAACGGCTATACGCCCTATGCCGAGCATTGGATGATGCAATGCGGCATGGAAGTGGTGCTGGCCAACGGCGAGATTCTGCGCACCGGCATGGGCGCCATTCCTAATTCCAATACCTGGCAGGTCTTCAAGTGGGGTTACGGCCCCGTGCTCGACGGCCTCTTCAGCCAATCCAACCTCGGCATCGTCACCAAGCTCGGCTTCTGGCTCATGCCCGCCCCTCCGGCTTACCGGCCTTTCGTCATCGAATATGAAGACGATGACGATATTGCGCTGATCATTGAAACGATGCGCCCCCTCAAGACCAGCGGTGTGATTCCCAACGGAGCCGCGATTTGCAGCGCGATGATGGATGCCGTCGCTACAGTGCGCCGCGCCGACTACTTCCAGGGCCATGGCGCCATGCCTCCGGAGATCATCGAAAAGATCAAGAAAGAACACAAACTGCACGCATGGAATGTCTATGGGGCCCTCTATGGCAGCGAGGAGATGGTCGAGCTGAATTGGAAGACAGTGAAGGATGCCGTGAAGGCCTCCGGGAAAGGTACCGTACACTCGTTCGATGAACTGGGCGAAAGTTACAAGTTCAAGTACATGGGCGACCTGATGTGCGGCAAGCCGAACCTGGGCGAATTCCGGCGCCTGAACTGGATTGGCGGCGGAGGGGTGATGATGTTCTCGCCGGTCTGCCAGGCCCGCGGCTCAGAGGCGACCAAGCAGATGAAGATGGCCAAGCGGATTATGGACAAGTACGACCTGGACTTCCACAACGAGTTTGTTGTCGGCCGCAGCGATATGCACCACATCATCGGCCTGGAGTTCGATCGCACCGATCCGGACATGATGGCCCGCACCAAAGCCTGCTTTGGCGAGCTACTCGACGAGTTCACCGCGGCCGGCTACGGCACGTATCGCGTTAATACCGCCTTCATGGAGAAAACTGCCGAGCTCTGGGGCCCGGTGAAACGGGACGTCAATCGGAAGCTCAAGCGGGCGCTCGATCCCAACGGGATCATTGCTCCGGGCAAATCCGGCATCTATATTTGAGCCTGGATTGGATTACGAAGTTCGCACCAAACAGAAACGCCGGCATTCGATGCCGGCGTTTCTATTTGGCGAACAAAGGTTGCTCGATCGCCTACCAGTTCTCGGTCTTCTTTTCCTGCTTGGACTGAAGATAGCTCAGAATGTCGTGGACACACTGGTCCGACATGATTTTCTTCCACTGCGGCATATAAATCGGCGGAGGCGGATCCTTCTGCTTCTCGAGAGGCGCCGTTCTGCCGTCGCGGATCAGGTTGAGTATTTCGTCGTTCGAATAGTCATCCGACACATGAACCAGCGCGGGGACTTCGCCTCCCTGGGCGTTCGGATTGGCTACGCCGCCCTTCAAGTTCTCTCCATGGCAGAATCTGCAGCCATAGCGCTGAAAGGCCTGCCGGCCGGCTTCGATCGACGACGCTCCCTGAGACAATGCAGGGTTCTTTAGCGCCCCGGCGTCTGCCGCGTTTGTGTTTTTCGCCTGGGGAGCCGCGCTGCGGCTTTGCTGGCTGGCTTCATCGTCCCGGCCGGCAGCAGGATTTGTAGCCAGAAAGAGGGGAATGAGCAGAGCAAACCCGACCGCGCACAGGTTCGCAATTCGGACTAAGGTCCAGAGCTTCATTTGAGGGATCTCCTGCCATTATCTCAGCAGGTCGCAAGCCAAAATCGATCCCGTTTGTTTTCAAAGTCTTGCCGAGCGAGTTCCAAAAGGAATGGGGACAACATTCCCCGATTATGCGATGCTCTTGGGGAATCATTTCCCCAAACGCCGTCGAACCGCTTCGAACCATTTATTATCACTTTAAGCCCTGGAACACCTGATCTAAGAGCACAAATCACATGAATGCATCCGTTCCCTCTGTAGCACAGCCATCCGGCTGGCCTCCCGCGCCTGGCCACCTCACGCTGCCTGTCTGGCCCGGCGTCGCGCCGGGCGCCTCTGCGAATCCGCCGGCCGAGGCAGAAACTACCGCTGTCAGTGACAATCTCGTCGCAGGGCGCCCTGTTACCTTATTAAGCAACGTCTATTCGCCCACTATTACCCTCTACCCTCCCAAGGGCAGCAATACCGGCGCTGCCGTCGTGGTTTTCCCGGGGGGCGCGTACCAGGTATTAGCCATCGATGTTGAAGGAACCGAGGTCTGCGACTGGCTCAGTTCCATTGGCATCACCTGTTTGCTGCTCAAGTACCGCGTTCCCGGCTCCGGTCCATACCCGAAGTCAGCAGCAGCTCTCGAGGATGCGCAGCGCGCCCTCGGCCTTGTCCGGCAGCACGCTGCCGAATGGCAAATCGATCCTGAGCGCATTGGGGTTCTCGGCTTTTCGGCCGGCGCCCACCTGGCTGCGGCTCTCAGCACCCACTTCAGCGAGCGGATTTATTCGCCCGTGGATGCTGCCGACCAGCTCAGTTGCCGTCCTGACTTTGCCGTCATCGTCTATCCCGGCTATCTGGTACTTGATGAAGAAGGCCTTCCCCCCAACCCGGAGATTCGGCCCGCCAGCACAACGCCGCCCCAATTTATCGTCCAAACCGAAGACGACCCAGTCCATGTCGAGAACGCCATTGCCTACTTTATGGCTCTTAAGAACGCCAAGGTTCCGGCTGAGCTCCACACCTACGCAGAAGGCGGCCACGCGTACGGCATGCGCCCCACTGCGCTACCCATATCCACCTGGCCCAGGGCCGTTGAAACCTGGCTTCATACGACCAAAATCCTGTCCGCCAGATAAGCCGGCACTAATCGCGCGCGACATGGACGCGTTAGCTGCTCTTTCGCGAAAGCCCATCATTAAACTGGAGGTATCTGCCGAAGGTCTCGATCTGCCGGGCCTGATATTCGCGCCGTTCGACCGGCGAAGACAGGACTGTGGAGGTTGATGTTGCTCCCAGCGCCGACAGCCGGTCAATCAGCACTTCCAGGTGCCGAATGGAAACCACATCGGCCTCAATGACAAAAGACTCGGCGCCGGTAATGCGATGGCAGCGACTGACCTCAGAGAGTTCCTTGATCGCCGTCACGGTGCGGGTAACCTGGATGTCGCCGCCGGGGATGGTCAGGCGCACGAGCACGCGAATGGGAATGCCGAGCTTCGCAGTGTCGACGGAAGCGTGGTAGCCGGTAATGACGCCAGCCTCTTCCAGGCGGCGAACCCGCTCCGCCGCGGCGGGCGTCGACAGACCGGCCTTTCTGCCCAGTTCCGCAAAGGAAAGGCGGGCATTATTTTGCAGGCTCTCCAGGATTCTCCACGCAATCGCATCGAGCACGACAACCTTAGGGTTGGTTTTGTGGGCCATAAGCAAGCGTTCCTTAAGTCACTAAATCATTATGCTTAATTTCATTAAGAGACAGCGCTTTTTTTTCTTTGAACCCGCCTTTTCTGCGCTGTTGCGCGGGCCTATCCTTCAATCGTTGCCAATCGGAACGCCGGGAATTCCCCTTCCCCTCTCGTCAATGCATTTCCGGCAAAGGAGGAATTGGCATGAGCCCTTCCCAGGATTTTGCCTCAACTCAAGTGATGACCCAGAGCGCTGACGCCGCGGTTCCAGCGGCCGCGGATTTTCTGCCGCTCAAGGGAACCGACCACGTCGAGTTCTTTGTGGGCAACGCCCGCCAGGCTGCGTACTTTTACCGGACCGCCTTTGGCATGTCGCTGGTAGCCTATGCGGGGCCCGAAACCGGCTTGCCCGATCGTGCTTCGTATGTGGTGCAGCAGGGCAAAGTGCGCTTTGTGCTCACCACACCTTTGCGCAGCAATCATTCGATTGCGGAGCATATTCAACACCACGGAGACGGCGTTCGCGTGGTCGCCCTATGGGTAGACGATGCACGCAGCGCCTGGCAGGAGACCACCGCGCGCGGCGCAATCAGCGCCGCTGAACCGTACGTTCTTACCGACAAGCACGGGCGGGCCGTGCTTTCGAGCATTCAGGTCTATGGCGACACGATCCACACTTTTGTCGAACGCGGAGAATATTCAGGCTCATTTCTTCCGGGCTTCCGCGCCATAGAGAGCGACCCCGTCGCGCGGCCTGTCGGCCTGCTCCATATCGATCACATGGTGGGAAATGTGGGATGGGGGGAGATGAATACATGGGTCAACTTCTATGCAAACGTCATGGGCTTCTCGCTTTATCAGCACTTCGACGATAAAGACATCTCCACCGAGTATTCGGCGCTCATGTCCAAGGTGATGTCAAATGGGAACGGTTATGTCAAATTTCCTATCAACGAGCCGGCTCAGGGCAAGCGCAAGTCGCAGGTGGAGGAGTATCTGGATTTTTATTGCGGGCCCGGCGTGCAGCACATTGCCCTCGCCACGAACGACATTGTGCACACCGTCAGGAAGCTGCAAGAGCAGGGAGTTGAATTCCTGCAAATTCCCCACGCCTACTACACCGAACTGCAGGACCGTGTGGGAAAGATCGATGAACCTGTCGACGAGTTGGAAAAGCTCGGCATTCTCGTCGATCGCGACAACGAGGGGTACATGCTGCAGATTTTCACCCGCCCCGTGGAGGATCGCCCCACTCTCTTCTTTGAAATCATTCAGCGCAAAGGAAGCCGCAGCTTCGGCAAGGGCAACTTCAAGGCCCTGTTTGAGGCCATCGAACGCGAGCAGCAGGCACGCGGCAATTTATGAGCCTGGAGTAGGTAAAATGACCACCGAAACGCTCTCGCACGCCGCGCCCTTCCTCATCCGCCAGGACTACGCGGCCTATACCGCCGAACAGCACGCCGTGTGGGCGGAGCTTGTGCGGCGCGTGCTGCCGGAGTTGCGGAAACACGCTGCTCGCGAATACCTGGATGGTTTCGAGATCATTGACCTCAAGGAAGATTGTCTTCCCCATCTATCTTCGATCAGCGCGCGCCTCGAACCGAGAACCGGCTGGAATTCCACTCCGGTAAGCGGCTTTCTTCCCGCACCGGCATTTTTTGAGATGCTGGCTGCGCGCCGCTTCCCCACCACAACCTGGCTGCGCAGCCGGGAGTCGCTCGAGTACACGCCGGAGCCGGATATCTTTCACGATGTATTCGGGCACGTTCCTATGCACTCTCATAAGGTCTTTGCCGATTTTCTTCAGCACTACGGCCGTGTTTGCGCATCTATTTCCGATGCGGGTGTATTGGAGAAACTTGGCCGGCTGTTCTGGTATACGGTGGAATTCGGCGTCATCCGGCAGCGGAATGAGATCAAGGTGTACGGCAGCGGCCTGATCAGCTCTCACGGCGAATGCGCCAATGTCATCGGAGGTCATTGCGCAGTCCATGACTTCTCGCTCGATGAAGTGCTGAATACTCCGGTGAAGGTGGACGAGTTTCAGAAGGTGCTCTTCGCCGTTAGCAGTATCGATCAAATCTACGAGGCGATGTATGAAGCAGAGCAGCGAGTCGAGTGCGGTACTCTTTGAAACGGATTCGGCCCCGGTTCAACTGGCATATCAAACGGGATTCGGAAACGAGTTCGCGACGGAGGCCGTCACCGGCGGTCTTCCGGTGGGCCAGAATGCGCCGCAAAAGCATCCTCTTGGCCTTTACACCGAGCAGTTCAGCGGCACGGCATTCACTGCGCCGCGCGCAACCAACCGGCGCACCTGGACCTATCGCATACGCCCCTCAGTCACGCACCGTCCCTTCGCTGAAATGCCCACGCAACTGATTCGCAGCGGTCCATTCACCGAAGCTCCCACTTCGCCCAATCAGCTTCGCTGGGATCCGCTTCCCATGCCGTCGGACGAAACCGATTTTCTGAATGGCATCGTTACCCTTGCCGGCAATGGCGACCCGGCTATGCAGACTGGCGTTGCCATTCATCTCTATGCCGCCAACGCCTCGATGCAGGACACTTTTTTCTCCTGCGCCGACGGCGAGTTGGTCATCGTTCCGCAGTTGGGCGCGCTGCGCTTGCGCACCGAACTCGGTATCCTGGAGGCAATGCCCGGTGAAGTGTGTGTGATTCCGCGCGGCGTCAAGTTTCGCGTGATCCTTAAGGAAAAGCAGGCTCGCGGCTACATCTGCGAAAATTACGGCCTTCCGTTCCGATTGCCTGAACTCGGACCCATCGGCGCCAACGGTCTGGCCAATCCGCGCGATTTCAAATACCCAACGGCCGCCTACGAAGATTGCGACGGCGAATTTCACATCGTTTCAAAGTTTCTGGGCCGGCTGTGGAGTGCGGAAATCGATCACTCGCCTCTGGACGTGGTTGCGTGGCACGGCAACTACGCGCCCTATAAGTATGACCTTGCTTTGTTCAACTGCATCAACACTGTATCGTTCGACCATCCCGACCCGTCGATTTACTGCGTTCTGACCTCGCCATCGACAGTTCCCGGCACGGCGAACTGCGACTTTTCCATCTTTCCCCCGCGCTGGATGGTGGCCGAGCACACCTTCCGCCCGCCCTGGTTCCATCGCAACCTGATGAATGAGTTCATGGGCCTGGTATTCGGCGCATACGACGCAAAGGCCGAGGGATTTGTGCCCGGCGGAGCCAGTTTGCACAACTGCATGGCCGGCCACGGCCCGGATGCCGAGACATTCGAACGCGCAACCAGCGCCGAGTTGAAACCGCAATATCTCAAAGACACGCTGGCCTTCATGTTCGAGACCCAGTTGGCGCTGCGGCCCACCGAGTTCGCCATGAATACCAGGATTCTGCAGCATGAGTACTTTGAATGCTGGCAGGGCCTGAAGAAGCGCTTTGCGCCATGAGCCGCCTTGCAACTGAGAGCGGCGTCTATTTTGTCCAAACGGGTTTCCGCTTTTCCAGAAACGCCGCTACCCCTTCGCGAAAATCCGCGGTCCCCCGTGCCTGTGCGCTGATTTCCAACGCCGCCTCAGTCGCGGCATCCAGCCATGCCTTATTTTGCGCCGCCATCAGGCGCTTGGTGGCTTTCATGGACATCGGACTGTTCGCAATGAGAACGTCCGCCAGCGCCTGAATGCGCTGCGCCAACTCCTCCGGCGTCACAACCTCATTCACCAACCCCAGCCGCCGCGCCTCTTCCGCATCGAAGATCCGGCCAGTCAACAGCAGGTCACGGCTGCGCTTGTCTCCAATTTGCAAAGCCAGAAAAGCCGACACCATCGCGGGCACAAAGCCGATCCGCGCCTCGGTGAATCCGAATTTCGCCGTCGGCGTGGCCAAAGCAAAGTCGCAAATCATGGCCAACCCGGTGCCGCCTGCGATCGCCGCTCCATGCACCGCAGCAATGGTCGGAATCGGCAACTCGAAGAGCGTCAGGAAGAGTCTTTCGATTCGCTTTGCGTCGGCGCGAAGCTCGGCCGCTGTCATGTCCTGCATGGCCTGCAATGCCGATAAATCCAGGCCGGAACAGAACGCCTGGCCCGCGCCAGCGAACACCAGCACCCGGCAACCGCTGGCCGCAGCATCTCCCATTGCGGCAATCAACTCCGTCTGCATCTCGGGAGTCATCGCATTGCGCCGCTCGGGCCGATTGAGTGTAATCGTCCGTACCGGGCCGTTGTCCGCAACCAAAATCGTGCCGTAATTCACGCTTTCCTCCAAGCCACCAGCCCGGCAAGGCGCTCCAGAGCAAGCGTCTGCGCAAGGGTCTGGGCACTACGCCGTAACGGCTCCAAAGCTGCTGGCAAGCTTCGCGTTTGCCAGTTTCAAAGCCTCCAACCGCCCCAGCATCGGCAGCCTGGCGCCGCACTCCGCCAGCACCGCAGTCAATGTTTCGGTGGGAATGTTCCCTACCAGCGCATCCTGTGCAAAAGGGCATCCGCCCAACCCGCCGATGGCCGCATCGAACCGCCGGCAACCTGCGTCGAACGCCGCGCGAATGCGCGCCGCTGCTTCGCCGGGCCGCGCGTGCAAATGCACGCCAATCTCAGTTCCGCGATGCGCCTCGATCGCTGCGCTCACTGTCTCTGCAATCCGCTGCGCCGTCGCCAACCCCACCGTATCTGCAAGCGCGATCGCCGTCACGCTCTCCTCAATGAGCGATCCACACGCATCGATCACCGCCTGCTCGCTCCACGGATCGCCATGAGGATTTCCGAACGCCATCGATACATACGCGGCGATGTTCAGGCCCGCTCCGCTCGCCAGCGCCCGAATCGTCTTCAATACCTCAAGCGATTCTTCCGGCGTCTGATGCTGATTGCGCCGCAGAAACTCCGGCGAGATCGAATACGGAAACCCCAGCGTCCGCACCGCGCCGGTCGCAATGGCACGTTCCGCACCCCTGGCATTCACCACAATGCCGACGATCTCTACGTGCACGGGCGGATTGAGCAGCTCCAGTACGCGCTCGGAGTCCGCCATCTGCGGCACCGCCGCCCGCGAAACAAAGCTCACCGCATCGATATGCGTGAATCCCGCCTCGATCAACATGCGCAGGTAGCCGGCCTTCTCCTCCGCGGGAATCACTCCCGGCAGCCCCTGCCACGCGTCGCGCGGGCACTCGAAGATTTTGACCAATTCGCTCATGAAAGACAGCTTCTAACCTCTGGCTTGCGAGATAAGCCAATAACTCCTGCTTCAACGAGAAATAAGCTGGCAGCTAGTACTCTGTCCGAGTGATTCTCGAATCAACCAGAACCAGCGCGGGTCTGGAGACCCGCACTACAGCCGATCTACCACCCCAACGACGAAGACCTGTCGTTGGGGACCCCGATCTGGAGATCGGCGCTACGGTTTTGACGGTTACGAAATCACACGGTCACGGTACTAGTAGCCAGAAGCTATCCCCGGGATGGGTAGACCTTCAGAATCTCCCTTGCAATCACCATCCGTTGGATCTCGCTCGTCCCCTCGCCGATGGTGCACACCTTTACGTCACGGTAATACTTCTCCGCTGGGTAGTCTTTGATGACGCCATATCCGCCGAAGAGCTGCACTGCCTCATTGCAGATGCGCACCGCCACTTCGCCGGCAAACAGTTTTGCCATCGACGACTCGCGCGTCACCTTGCGTCCCGCGTCCTTCAGCACCGCCGCCCGCTGCGTGAGCAGCCGCGCCGCGTCCAGCTCCGTGGCCATATCGGCCAGCTTCCACTGGGTGCCCTGGAACTCCGCAATCGCCTTCCCGAACTGCCGCCGTTCCTTCACGTATTTGAGCGCGGCGTCCAGCGCGCCGCGCGCAATGCCCAGCGCCATCGCCGCAATCGAAATGCGGCCGCCATCGAGCACACGCATAGCGTCGACGAACCCTTCGCCCTCCCGCCCCAGCAGGTTCTCCTCGGGAATCTCGCAATCCTCGAAGATCAGTTCGCTGGTGTCGCTGGCGCGCAGTCCCAGCTTGTTCTCCTTCTTCCCTGGACGGAATCCCTTCGTCCCCTTTTCCACGATAAATGCCGAAAGCCCGTGCGTGCCCTTGCTCTTGTCCGTCACTGCAATCACCACGGCCACATCGGCATAATGCCCGTTGGTGATGAAGGTCTTGTTGCCGTTCAGCACGTAGCGGTCGCCCTTCTTCACGGCTCGGGTCCGCGCGCTGCCCGCGTCCGACCCCGACCCCGGCTCCGTCAACGCCCACGCCCCCAGCCACTCACCGCTCGCCAGCAGCGGAATGTATTTGCGCCGCTGCAATTCGCTCCCGGTGAGAAAAATATGATTCGTCCCCAGCGAGTTATGCGCCGCCACGGTAATGCCCAGCGAGCCGTCGACAGCGGAAAGTTCCTCGATGGCCAGCGCGTAGTCCACATAGCCCAGCCCGGCGCCGCCGTACTCCGGCGGAAAGATGACGCCCAGCAGCCCCAGCTTGCCCAACTCTTTGATCGTAGCCAGAGGAAACTCGCTAGCCTCGTCCCACTTCATTACGTTGGGCGCAATCTCGCGCGCCGCAAAGTTGCGGATCTCGCGTTGCAGTTGTTCCTGCTCCTCGGTCAATACAAACGGATAGAGGCTCCGCTCCTGCTCCAGCTCGAGTTTCATTTCAGGCTCCTTCGCAGGGAATTCGAGTTGCCGCCCCATGAATGTTCCCACCCTTAATTAAGATGCCATCCATGTAGCGCCGGACTCCAATCAACCGGCGCAACAGCTCACGTCTGCAATACGCCAGGATTAAACGCAGCCACTTCCGGGTTCATCGCGCACGCTTCCAGGGCCTTAATCAACACCTCGCGAGTCTTTGCCGGGTCGATGATGGCATCGATCCAGAGCCGCGCCGCACCGTAACGCGGATCGGCCTGCGCATCGTAGGCGGCACGGATTTCCTCGTAAAGCGCCGCCTTCTCCGCCTCCGACACAACCTTCCCGCCCCGCTCCATCTGCTTGGCGCGAACCTCGACCAGCGTATTCGCGGCGGAAGCTCCGCTCATCACCGCATAGCGCGCCGTCGGCCACGCAAACATAAAACGGGGATCGTAGGCCTTGCCGCACATCGCGTAGTGCCCGGCGCCGAAGCTGCCGCCTACGATAACTGTGATCTTCGGCACCACGCTCGTGCTTACCGCAGATACCATCTTCGCTCCGGCGCGAATGATCCCCGACCACTCGGCTTCCTTGCCCACCATGAATCCATTGACATCGTGCAGGAACACCAGCGGGACGAGATTCTGATTGCAGTCCATGATGAAGCGGGCCGCCTTCTGGGCGCCTTCTGTGTAGATCACTCCACCTACCTCGATTCGCTTGGCGCCTGCCGCCGGACCCATGGCCACGGTTTGCATCTGGTTAGTCTTCTGGTTAGCGACAATTCCTACCGCTCGCCCGCCGATGTGCGCGTAGCCGCAGAGCACGGTTCGCCCAAACTCTGCCTTGTACTCGTCAAACTCGCTCAAATCCACGATGCGCGCAATAATCTCGCGCATGTCGTACACATTGCTTGCGCCAGGCGCGGGATTCAGAAACCCATACATGTCCTCCGCCGCATATTTCGGTGCATCGCGCACCGCATCGAACTCCCGCCGGCGAAAAACCTCACGATCGGATGGATTTGGGTACCCCAGGTCACGGGTCCCCGCGGATTGGTCATCGTCCGTGGGGCGGGGATCCCGATTTTGGGACCTGGGAATCCGCTGCCCTATTTTGCCCACCAGAGAACGCAACCGCGCCAGGCACAAATGATCGTTCGGCTCCTTAAAATCGACCGTGCCAGAGATCTCTGCGTGCATGGTCGCTCCGCCCAGCTCCTCGGCGTCTGTCTTCTGCCCAATTGCCGCCTGCACCAGCGCCGGTCCGGCCAGGAACAGCCCCGACCCCTCGGTCATCAGCACGGTATCCGTCATCACCGGCAGATATGCGCCGCCCGCCACGCACATGCCCATGATCGCGGTAATCTGCGGAATTCCCCGCGAACTCATCACTGCATTGTTGCGAAAGACTCTGCCAAAGTCGTCGGTATCCGGAAATACATCCTCCTGCAGCGGTAGAAACACTCCGGCAGAGTCGACAAGGTAGAGCGTAGGAATGCGATTTTCCATGGCGATGGTCTGGGCGCGCAGCACCTTTTTCGCCGTCATCGGGAAGAACGCCCCAGCCTTCACTGTGGCGTCGTTGGCCACGATCATGCACAGGCGGCCGCTCACCCGGCCCAGCCCCGTCACCACACCGGCGCCGGGCGCACCGCCATACTCGGCATACATTCCATGCGCCGCCCACAGGCCCAGTTCCAGGAAATCCGTCCCTTTATCGAGCAGTAGCGCCAGCCGTTCCCGCACTGTCAGCCGTCCCTTGGCATGCTGGGCCTCCGCAGCCTTTGCTCCTCCGCCCAGCCGGATCGAATCTTCCTCCCTCCGCATTGCCGCCAGCAAATCCAGCAGCGCATCGCGGTTTGCCTTCATCCGCGGTGAATGCAAATCCAGCGTCGACGGCAACGTGTTTTCCAGTTTCAAATCCTGCGCCATATTGCCCCTCGCGGCACCCGCAGAAGCGAACACTTGCGATAGCAGAAACGTAACACACCGCTCAAACCGTTCTATGTTCTCTTAGACTTAACCTCCCAAAGGCCCTCCCCGAAGTCACTTTAATTCCCTCTTCAACCTTGGCGCCCAGGCCCATGTGGCCCAACGGCTGGGCAACACCCTGATCCGACAGCACGAAAGTGACATTACCAATCTCTTAAAAAACATTCCAAAAGTGATTAAAGTAACGTTTGCAGTAACCATACACGTCGCTACACTGAGCACATTAGTAACAATTACATGATTACCTTAAGGCAAGTGATCGATATACCTCACCCCCCGCGCGCCGATGAACAAAACACACGCGTTCAGAGGCAAGTGCGCCGAAGGAAAATTATGCGAGTAGGACTGCTCACCATGCTGGCCTGCAGCCTTGTGCTGTGCGGTTGCGGTGGTTCATTTATAACGAAGAATGCGACGGATGCCGCAACAGGAACGCTCGTCGCACAGACAAACACTGTTGCATTTGGGTCCGTGGCTGTGGGTCAAACGTCAAATGCCAGTGTCACCCTTTCAAACCAGGGTGCGGCGCCGGTTGAGATGTCTCAGTTGAATATAACTGGCCAATTCTTTTCTGTCAGTGGCCAGAGCAGCTTGCCTATGACTGTCGCCGCCAATGGGAGTATCACGCTCCCCATCCAATTCAACCCCACTGTATCTGGGGCGGTGACTGGCCAATTGACGATCACCACCAACTCCTCGACCGGAACATCGACCGCCGTCAGCCTAAGCGGCACGGGCGTGCCGATGCTGAGCCAGCTAACTTGCACCAGCAGCTCGATGACGGGAGCGGGTTCGGACAGTTGCACGGTAACGCTGAATGCGGCAGCGGCTAGCGGTGGCCTGGGGGTGAATCTGGCAAGCAGCAATAGCGCCGTAGTCGTGCCTGCCTCCGTGACAGTACCGGCGGGAGCGAACAGCGCTGACTTTACCGCGAGTATTTCACCAGTCACCTCTGTGCAAGCCTCGACGATAACCGCCAGCCTGGGTGGTGTGGCGCAGACTTTCCCCTTGCAGTTGGGCGCCTCAGTGCCGGCCCTGAGCCTCAGTACCTCGAGCCTGGCCTTCGGTAGCGTGAACGTGAATACGGCCACTACGCAGTCGCTGACCTTGACCTCATCCGGCACTGCGGCGGTGACCGTGAGCGCGGAAACGCTGGCAGGAAGCGGATTTTCGATGTCCAGTGACGATCTTCCGGTGACCCTCAATCCTGGTCAGACGGCAACGTTGAGCGTGCATTTCAACCCCATCACCGCCGGAGCAGCGACGGGCCAGCTTAAGCTGACCAGCAACTCTTCCAGCGGATCTTCGTCCATGGTCAATCTGAGCGGCACGGGCATGCCCATGCTGAGCGCGCTGAGCTGCACGAGCGGCTCCATGACAGCAGCGGGAAGCGATAGCTGCACAGTCACCCTGAACGCAGCGGCAGGCACAGGCGGTTTCAGCGTGAGCCTGGCCAGCAACAACAGCGCTGTGACCGTGCCGGCGGCGGTGACCGTGGCCGCAGGTTCGACGACAGCAAGCTTCACCGCAACAGTCTCCTCCGTCAGCACCGCGCAGACCGCGACCCTGACCGCCAGCGCAGGCAGCGTGGCGAAGACTTTCTCCCTGTCACTTGGCGGCGCCTCAGTGCCTACGCTCGGCGTGAGCACCTCCAGCCTGGCCTTCGGCAGCATCAACGTAAATAGCGCCACCACGCAGACGTTGACTCTGTCCTCGACCGGTACTGCCGCCGTGACCGTGAGCGCAGCCACGGTAGCCGGAAGCGGCTTCACGGTCTCCGGAGCCAGCTTCCCGCTGACCCTGAACCCCAACCAGACCGCGACCCTCACCGTGCAGTTCGATCCCGCTACGGCGGGCGCAGCTTCTGGCTCGCTGACCATCGCCAGCAACTCCTCGACCGGAGCTTCTACCACTGTCAGCCTCAGCGGCACGGGTGTGGGCGTGCCCGTGCTGAGCGCGCTGAACTGCGCGAGCGGCTCCATGACAGCAGCGGGAAGCGATAGCTGCACAGTCACCCTGAACGCAGCGGCAGGCACAGGCGGTTTCAGCGTGAGCCTGGCCAGCAACAACAGCGCTGTGACCGTGCCGGCGGCGGTGACCGTGGCCGCAGGCTCGACGACAGCAAGCTTCACCGCAACAGTCTCCTCCGTCAGCACCGTACAGGCGGTGACCCTGACCGCCAGCGCGGGCAGCGTGGCCAAGACGTTCGCCCTGTCACTGGGTGCTTCCGTGCCTACGCTCGGCGTGAGCACTTCCAGCCTGGCCTTCGGCAGCATCAACGTGAATACCGCCACCACGCAGACGTTGACTCTGTCCTCGACCGGCACCGCCGCCGTGACCGTCAGCGCGGCTGCTGTGGCCGGGACCGGCTTCACGGTCTCCGGAGCCATCTTCCCGCTGACCCTGAACCCCAACCAGACCGCGACCCTCACCGTGCAGTTCGATCCCACTACGGCGGGCGCAGCTTCTGGCTCGCTGACCATCGCCAGCAACTCCTCGACTGGCGCCTCGACCGCCGTCAGCCTGAGCGGCACGGGCATGCCCATGCTGAGCGCGCTGAGCTGCACGAGCGGCTCAATGACAGCAGCGGGAAGCGATAGCTGCACAGTCACCCTGAATGCAGCGGCAGGCACAGGCGGTTTCAGCGTGACCCTGGCCAGCAGCAACAGCGCTGTGACCGTGCCGGCGGCGGTGACCGTGGCCGCAGGCTCGACGACAGCAAGCTTCACCGCAACAGTCTCCTCCGTCAGCACCGCGCAGACCGCGACCCTGACCGCCAGCGCGGGCAGCGTGGCGAAGACGTTCGCCCTGTCACTGGGCGCCGCCTCCGTGCCTACGCTCGGCGTGAGCACTTCCAGCCTGGCCTTCGGCAGCATCAACGTGAATAGCGCCACCACGCAGACGTTGACTCTGTCCTCGACCGGCACCGCATCTGTGACCGTGAGCGCAGCCACAGTAGCCGGAAGCGGTTTCACGGTCTCCGGAGCCAGCTTCCCGCTGACCCTGAACCCCAACCAGACCGCGACCCTCACCGTGCAGTTCGATCCCGCTACGGCGGGCGCAGCTTCTGGCTCGCTGACCATCGCCAGCAACTCCTCGACCGGAGCTTCAACCACTGTCAGCCTCAGCGGCACGGGTGTGGGCGTGCCCGTGCTGAGCGCGCTGAGTTGCACGAGCGGCTCCATGACAGCAGCGGGAAGCGATAGCTGCACAGTCACCCTGAACGCAGCGGCAGGCACAGGCGGTTTCAGCGTGAGCCTGGCCAGCAACAACAGCGCTGTGACCGTGCCGGCGGCGGTGACCGTGGCCGCAGGCTCGACGACAGCAAGCTTCACCGCAACAGTCTCCTCCGTCAGCACCGTACAGGCGGTGACCCTGACCGCCAGCGCGGGCAGCATGGCCAAGACGTTCGCCCTGTCACTGGGTGCAGTAGTGCCCACGCTCAGCGTGAACGCGACTACCATCGCCTTCGGCGATGCGGTCCTGAACTCCCCGGCGACCCAGTCCCTGACTCTGTCCTCGACCGGCACCGCATCTGTGACCGTGAGCGCAGCTAGTGTGACCGGGACCGGCTTCACGGTCTCGGGGACCAGCTTCCCGCTCACCCTAAGTCCCAATCAGACTGCGACGCTCAGCATCGAGTTCGATCCCACCACGACGGGTGCGGCTTCCGGTTCGCTCACCCTGACCAGCAACTCCGCCACCGGCTCCTCCACCGTGATCGCCCTCACCGGCACAGGAGAGACGGCGTCCTCATCCAACCAGGTCAACGTGACCTGGGATGCGCCCACCACCTCTTCCGATCCCGTTGCCGGTTATAACGTCTACCGCTCACCCAGCGGCAGCTCATCCTATGAGCAGTTGAATGCCTCGGCGATTACACAGACCTCCTACGTGGACACCACGGCTCAGGATGGGCAGAGCTACGATTACATCGTGGAAAGTGTCGACGCTTCCGGTGTCACAAGCGTATCTTCCAACATGGCAAGCGCAACGACACAATAGGCGCCAAGCTCGAGAATCCGAGCGTGGAACCGGCACTGGCTCGTGGGTCTCCAAGGAACGTTTGTGACGTTCCTTGGGAGCGGCCGGACGCCCTCAATGGAGGGCGTCCCTTGTTGAAGAAGCTGGCGTCGGGCGTGAGATCCCTGGCATGCCGCCAGTCTCACTATTCGGCAGACAGGGCCGACCATAAGGACGATTTGTCCGACACTCCACGCTGCCGGTTCAGCAAGCCGTCGTAGCGACTCATCTCATAGCGCTTCCGCCTGCGACGCAGCGGCCGTTCGCTGATACCGATCATCTCTGCCGCCTGCCACCCACATGATCTTCCCCGCGGTGGCTCGTAACAGCACTTCCTCGACCTTCATCGCCCGCTACACGGCAGACGCCGGATAGTTCTCCACGCTCAATCGCATGGGTCCATCCTCGCTGCCCGCCAAGCGGACATTTCACTTGCTACAACCACCGGACATACCGGACATATCATCTGCTAACGACAGTCAACTTGGCTGTAGTTACCAATTCGGAACAGCCTTCCCTATAGCGAATTCCAAGCCAGAACACGCGACTTAAATCGGTGCCCGACGCAATGAAGGATCGTTAATATGGTTTTGCGCTTCTGGTCTTTCGGTCAATCATCTCCGACTGCGCTCTGGTTTGCAAGGGCGCGGGCTTATTTGCCCAACCTCGATTACCCGAAAGACAGTTGCGCCGGGGCGGCAGTCTAAGTGTCCGGTGCATCGCAACCGCCGGGAGCGCGAAGAAATCGGAAGCTTTATGGATTTCATCAACAAAGGACAAGCTGCTCAAAGGAGTGTTCGCCATGTCAGCTAATTTGGATGTGCGTCTGCTTTTCTTTCTCAATCGCATTGTTGCCAGCAGTCCTGCGGCCGCCCTCGCATTCTTGAAAATGGCGGACAATACGATTTTGCGAGGATTTCCCTCATTCTTCTCGCTCGTTGCATTGTGGTTTTCCACCGAATGCAACAAGCGGCGTGGCCGAATATTGGCTGGGCTTTTCGTGACATGCCTGGCGGTGGCCCTGTCGGTCTGGTTACAGCATTACCTTCCCACTCATATCCGGCCGTTCGCCGATCCGTCGCTCCATCTTAAAACTGTGGATGAGATGCCAATCGACGCAATACCGTCAACGACCCGGAAGGTGATTTACTCATTCCCAAGTGACACCGCAACATTGTATTTTGCCCTGGCCGTCATCATTTTCCTTGAAAACCGGCCGGCCGGGATCATCGCCTTCTTGTGGTCTGCGATTACCGTCGGAGTGGCCCGGGTGGGAGTGGGCTGGCACTATCCAAGCGATGTCGCAGGAGGTCTTTTCCTGGGAATTCTATCCGTCTATCTGTTCACCCGGATGCGGCTTGTCACAGATTTCTTCGAGCGGAAGCTACAACTGTCTCAGAAGCGCATGTACGTCGTGCATGCGCTTTTGTTTATTTTTCTTGCAGACGCATTCTCTCTCTTCGCAGGAATGCGCGCAATTGTTCTTGGCTTGAGGGCTGCGGTGTCAGGCAGGCTATGATGCAGTGGAAGGCTTGCACGAGAGCTAAGATACTCTCCTCAAGGTTCTCTCTGCCCGACACAGACATGTGGATTGACCTATCAGGCGGTGATCCACCGCTTCCAGGAGTGTGCCAATCAGCGCGGGCGCGCGTAGAGGTGAAGCCAGAAACCATTCCATGCATACTGCATCCACCACTGAGCGGCGCGTAGCCGCGGCAAGTTTGAGGCCTGGCGGTAGATTCTCCATGTTTCAGCCGCCGCCCTAAGCTTGTTGCCTGAGCGGCTTCGAGGCGACAACCGGTAGCGCCCCAGGTCTACCGCAAGACGATGCCCGATGTGGCCACTGTTGACGAGGCTCAGCCAGGCGCAGAAATCTTCGTGCAGAAAAGGGCAATCGGCGGGAAATCGAAAGTTTCCAACCTGTTCGCGATCGAGAACGATACTCAGACAGCCCAAGCCGCGCCGCGTATGAAGGGTTTCGAGATCCAGCAAATCCGGCGCCGCAATCAACGGGCCCAAGCGCGCCCCGTCGCTTGAAAGATATCTATAGTCGTGATAAATGAAACCGTAGCCATTCAGGTTCATCCACTGCGCGCATCGGGCGAGCTTCTCGGGCAACCACAGGTCGTCAGCGTCGAGAAACGCAAGAAATCGTCCGGCTGAGGCCTCAATTGCCAAGTTGCGCGCGAGCGACGGCCCGCCATTGCTCGGCGACCGCAGCGGCCGAATCCGCGCATCATCCGCGGCCGCCGCCTCAATGAGGAAGACGGATTCGTCCGTCGAACCATCGTCAACCATCAAGTGCTCCCAATCGGTCAGCGTCTGTGCCTGCACTGAGGCCAGAGTCTCCGGCAACCAGCGCGCGGCGTTATAGACAGGGGTGATGATCGAAACCAGGGGCATGTTGTTACCTTTCTGCGGAAATCGGCTATCTTCGATCGGCGCGTCAGCAGAATCCTTGCTGCATTCCGGTGCTATCGAATGTTCCACTTCGCTTTGCTAAGCCGAAATTCAGCCCGCTCCTGTCGCTTCAACGGGAGCCCGGTGCGCGAGTTCCTTCCACAGAGCGTGAAACAATCCATGACGCATCTCCTTTGAGTCGCGGTGCTCAGTTCGCCGTATCTCAACGCTGCATCCCAAGATGAACCACAGGGTTGAGATGAACAAGGAAGCGTTCAGGAGCATCCCCACCAAGAGGGCACGGACTACCCACTTGCCTGGGAAGCCGCGCGGAATCAACACAAGCACAGCCAATATCCACGCACCCGGAATGCCCATGCGTTCGATCATGGCTCCGGTGCCGTGGTTGTTGTAGCGCAAGGAGCGCAGGTCGACGAGCAACGAGCGGAAACCAGCGTCGGGAAAGAGATGGACGGCAACATCTCCGTTGAGCGCCCTATTGGTAGCTTCCGGGTCAACTCGCACGTCGAACGATCCGAAAGGTTCCTCGGGGATCTGAAAGAGCCCGACGTAGATGCCGAGCAATCGATCCGCAAAACTGTATTCGCTGAGAATGGAAAGCGGATTGACGGCAATACCGGAAAGGACAGAGGCTCCCCTCGAATCGGACGAACCGAGAATCGGCCCGAGCAAAACCAACAGCAGCAAGGATGCAATAAGAGTAGCGGCCTTGGCGATTCTCGATAGCTTTGAGCAGATCAATGCGGTTGCTGCGACCACCATGGCGAGGACCATGCCGGTTGCGGACTTTGTGACGATGAGTATGACGCATGAAGCGGCTACAACGAATCTGGCGGATTTTCTGTGGGACTTCCAATACTCCCGGTGAAAGAAATACAGAGAGACGACGAACAACGTACTGATGTTTCCCATCATGGATGGTTCGGTGCACAATCCGTTCGGACCGCGACCCTCGTCTGCAAACCAGCGCGTATCCGACAACATGTGTGCGAAGGTAGCTTCATAGACATTCGGAAGCAACATTTGAAGAGAGAGAGCTACACAATAGAGCGCGACGACCGCGATAAAGAACCGTGGCGACATGTATCGATACAAATTGCGCACAGCATAGTAAATAGGAAAGGCAAGCGCGATTTGCCCACAGGCGCGGGCCGCAGCAGATAGATCGTCGAAGGCGACGTCCGGACTGACATACACGAGGCTAAGCAGTCCCATGCCGAGGATAAGAAGATCCTCGAAGCGAACTGAAAACAGGCGGGGCGCGAGTAAGAGGAGCACGAAGAGGACGGCCGTCGAGGTTCCAAGAGCCATCAACTGCACATCCATGTCGGGAAGGACAAAGGGTGAGAGATAGGGCAATAGCGCGGTGACGAGAACCGCATTCGCGCAAAGGCGAATCAGGTTGCTTGCCGCAGAGCGATCACCTGGAGCCGCGTGCGGGTTGCCGGCAATCACGGTTGTGGGACGATCGCTATCCAGGTCGAGTCCAGGGCGTGCGCCGCGTTCATCCGAGGCGTTCATATTCCGGCCTCCATGCTTCGAAAGGCGGCATCGACTGCGAGATAGGCTTTGGCTACGGAGCTTGCGGAGTACTGAGTCAGGTCCAGTGTCGTCTGCGGAGCGATGAGAGCTTTGCGCAGAGCGGATGCAACTTCGGCGCGCTCCATCGATGCGGGAAACAATTGAATCGAAGTCCCGATCAACTCCGGCGCGATCTCCAACCCGCCGCCGGATGCCGGCATGACAATCTGGCATCCCTGACTCAGCGCTTCGAGATAGACGATGCCAAAGGGTTCAGTCGGATTGGCAGAGACGAACACCCGGCTGCGTCGCAATCGTTCCCGTACCTGACGCGATGGCAGCGCTCCCAGAAACTCGATTCGATCATCGCCGGCGGTGATGAGTTCGAGATCCGCGCGCAGAGGGCCATCGCCGATAATCCACGCACGGAGTCCTGGATTCTCGTCGAGCACATCGCGCATGGCAGGCAGCAGCCTGGCCACGTTTTTTGAGGGGTGGAGACGTCCTACAAAAGTGACCGCTTCACGCCTTGCGTCCGCATCCGGCGCCGGCTGAAGAAACAGCGGGAGCACGGGATTGCGGATGACCGCATCCACGGGCAAGCCGAAGAGCACGCGGAGAGTGAGCGCGGAATAATCGGAGACAGCGACCAACTGCGTGCCGCGGCAAGCCGTGGCCAGCCGATAGGATGCCAGCAATGCAAACGTCGTCGGCCAGCCCTTGTATGCGACACAAGGAAACCCGTGCGCCAAACAGATGGTTCGCCGGGCCAGGGGCGCGGCAAAGACGGCCGTGGTTGAGACGATCTTCAAAATCCGCGGGTCGCGCAGCTCATGCAAGCGCCGGTAAATCCGGGATGGCGGGACGACTTCGGACGGAAAACCCAACTCGGCGAAGCCCGCGCGTAGCCCTTGAGCGAAGCTTGAAACCCCTCCCGTTTCACGGCCTCCCGAGATCAATACCGATGCTGGATACTCATATTTCACTGTGCGTTTCCCATCAATTTCTCGCTCGCCCTGAGCGGCAATTATTCGGCGCTAAAAATGAAGTCGTGCGTTCCCGCGTCGACAAATCCACCGGCAATCCAGCGGTCAACATCCGCCGCGACAACCGGAGTCATCTCAGAGTCGAGCCTCCTGCTTCGATACCCGTGCTTCCAAAACACCTCAAAGACTTCTCGGAACTTGCGGCTGACTCCGCCGGGGATGACTTCGTCGCTGAGCAGGATCTCCACCAGCCACGTCGGCTTTGGGTTCAGGTCCAGCGTTTCAGCGGCTCCGCCCAAAACATCGAGTTCAAACCCCTCGACGTCCATTTTGATGAGCAGATTCTGATTCTGGAATCTACCGGCGGCTATGGTGTCGAGCGTGGTGAGGGGCACCAAATAGGAATGAGCTTCGCGCGCCTGCGCCCAACCAGGCACAAACGACGATATGCCGCCATACCCGTAAATGCGGCCAATTCCTGGTTGCCGGGCAAGGCCGACGGGAAACACCTCGACCGTCGAAAATCGGTTGTTCAGCAGATTCCTGTAAAGGAAAGTCAGGTTTCTCGGGGCCGGCTCAAAGGCGATCGAGCGCTTTCCTCGACTGGCCGCCAGACAGGAGTAGAAACCTATATTAGCTCCAATATCGAGTACTGTGTCGTGCGTCTCCAGCAGATCGATAAAGACTCCAACCTCCGCCGCTTCCCATGTGGCCTGGGCCATGGAGGGATCGCCGGCTAACGTGAATCCATATTTTGTAGGCACGGGCTGGCGCCTGTTGGTCGCGTCTCTCAACGAACGATACAGCCGTCCCAGCGGCGGCGCGAATGTATCGACAGTTTTTCGGCAGCTTGATGACATGATCCTCTCCCTTGAGGCAGGCTCCGTCGTGAATCTGAATCCGTACTCGAACAACAGCGAGATTGAAGAACCGTCGGCGCTGTTGCTTTCAACCAGGCCCTTCCCTCACGCCGTAATCGCGTTCATGGCCAGGTATCCGCGGCGCACGCGTACAAAGATGGCCACGGCCGAGGGCAGGGCGATGCCCGTGGTGGTGAAAAGATAACTGCAGGCCGCACCCGCAATTCCCCATCGGGGTGCTGTCAAGGCGACCAGCAGGAGAGTCAGAGTGGCGACCCCCAGGGATTGCATGAGAAAAGGCTCACGCTTGAACGAGCGCAGCAGGATAGCCAGGCTCTGAACTACGCAATTGGTCCCCGCCGCGAATACCAGCAACGCGAATATCTGCGGCGATACCATGCGGGCCGCCAGCCTGGGAAACCAGATAGCCATCGCCATGGCCATGGCGCAGGCAGCAACGGCCATGATGCCGAATACGGCAAGAGAGCGGCTCAGGGTGCGCAGAAACAGTGTGTCCAGTCCCCGGAATTCGCCGCGCGCAATCAAGCGCCCGAAGGGAGTTGTCTTGGTCGACGACCAGGCCAATGCCAGCACTGTCATGTAACCGGTGATGCTTAGCGACATACCCAACTGCCCGGCATCGGCGGCACCGCGCGCCGCAAACAAGATGGGCACAAACATCTGTACGGCGAAGCTGGAGCACGTGAAACTGACTGCAATGCGCCATTGAAAGGGCCATACCTCGCGGCTCCAGCCGATCGCTGCGTCTCCGGCGGAATGGCGCATTAGTCCCAGCAGAAGGCGGCGCCGCCCAGCCAGGAAAAAAAGTCCGGCGCCTATGTAACCGACAATTGCCATGGCCGGCGAGTAGAGCCCGCGATGCAGAAGCATCGGTATCCACGCAAAGGCTGCGGTGGCAATCGCCTGGCGAAATCGCATTGCGGCAACCGCGCGCACTTCGCCGCAACCCTCAATAAACGAGTAGAAGGGCGTGAACCACAAACTGGCGGCCGAAACCGCCACCGCCGCGAGCCAGGGGCCCTGCCATGTGACGTGCGCAATTCCACTGGCGCCCTCGCGAGAGAAGAACACAATCCCGATTGGGGCCAGAATCACGGCCATGGCCGCGGCGGCCACGGTATACCAGCGCACGGTAAGTTGCAGCGCCGAGGCCAGACGCCCATGTGCCCGGGCATCACCGCTGACGCTGCCATCAGGATGGAGTTCGAGGTGAATGCATTCATGCGCGGCCAGTTGTTGAATGACAAATGAAAAACCCAGTTCGAAAACCAGCTGCAGCGAAACCAGGCTGAGCAACGAGTAGTAATAGCCTTGTTCCACGGGATTGAGAACGCGCACGATCAGCAGGACCGTGACGAAACTGCCCAGGATGCTGACTGCGCGCGCCATGAACGTATACGCGACCGCGCCATCGAGTCCCAATGCCTGACGCAGACTCATTGCCAAGCCCCGTGCGCTGACTGTTCGAGTGCCAGCATCCACGACCCGGCGCGGACTCGCGCACCGCGCAGGGCTGCAATCGCTTCGGCGACGAATGCCGCGAGCAGAGCCAGCGGCAAGGCGCAAATGAACCCTCCCAGTGCAACCCACCACCGGTAGGGTGACGTGGGCCGATCCGGGGGGACGGCCGGCTCGACCACCTGAATCAGCGCACCCTGGCGCGCCTCGTCTACGCGCGCGCCCTCGAATTGCCGCATCAGCAGATCCTGAATCGTCTGGCGGTATTTGACTTCGCGCAGCGCATTTTCATATTCCGCCGCGGCGTCGGTCATTATGCCCTTAGGCGCAATCAGGTCTCCCGTCTTGCGGTCGGCATCCGCGTCCATGGCCGCCAACTGGCTTTCCATTCCCGAGGCTTCTTCTTCGGCTCGCTTCAAGTCGGGATTGCCGTCGGCCGCAAACTGGCGCATGGCTTTGATCTCGATCTGCTTGGCTGCCAGCTGGCCTCGCAACTCTCCAGCCGAGGCAATCAGGCCCCGGTCCTGGCCCTCAATATCGATGACACCGGTGCGCAGTTCGGTCTGCTTCATCGCCTCTTCGGCGTGAGCCAGATCGTCGCGCGCTCCGGCAAGTTGCTGCTCGTAAAACAACCTTCGTTGGGAGGCTTCAGTAATGGCAAGGGTTGCGGTAAAGTGCCGGTACTCGTCCAGCCACGCGTTGGCCATGTCCGCGGCACGGCGCGGATCGCGGTCGGTGACGGCGAGACGGATCAGCCCGTCCTTGAGCCCGTTGTCGACCTTGGTCACTTTCTCCCAATGCCTCCGTGCGCTCGAAACATAATGCTTACCGTACAGTGCGCGCAGATTGAAGCGCGCCACAATAGCGTCTTCCACGATGCGGCTCTTAATCAATGCAACCTGCTGGTCGTTGGGATTCTTGATGCTCAGCCCGCCCGCTCCCGCCGCAGCAGACATGCTGCTTAGCTGCGCCATCATGACCGCTCCCGCGGATCCGCTCAGCTGCGGCGGCAGCAGAACCACGGTCGCGGTATAGCGATCGGGCAACAGGAGTGCAATTGCAAAGACCAGGGTGACGATTGCGCCTGCGACGAAAAGGACCAGTTTCTTGTGTCGCGCTGCAACTCGCAGCCAAAGCAAAGGGGAATAACTGGAGGGCACGGATACCAAATTGGCAGCTGCATTTACTTGTGTAGCCATCATGCTCTCTTGCGATCGAATTCGAATCAATGCCGCAGCTGCCCATAATCATTGCGCCGGTGGAAGGCTAAGCGGACGGAGGAGGTGGAGCATTTCGGTGCCCGACGGGTCGCAAGCGAGTTTTAGGAACTTCTAAGAATTAAAAGCTTCGAGTGCGCCAGTGAGTGCAGCGGTCGAAGTGACCGCTTGAGCTCGAACGTGACACCGGCCGGGAGGACGGCCGGAGACTGAACAGCTCAACCGCATTTCAACTTGCGCCTGTGCGTTTCGGAGAATCACGTGATCCTGGTTACACTCTCGCCGCTGAACCGGTTCCCTGGCATCTTTCTTAATCTGTGTTTTAACCCGATCAGATTCATTGGCAATCCTCGCCGCGCTTGGGACCAGGCAATGTTTCTGTCGCTCTCCATCGCTCTTACCGGCGCTCTCGTTCCTCCTCGCCTTGCGGCGCAATGTCCCGGCGGCGCCGATCCAGATGCTCTTGGCTGTGTCGTTCTCGACAAATCGTCGGACCCGTTGGGGAAATCCCCCGCCTCAGTGAGCATTCAGCAACTCTCCGGCCCGGCATTGCCCAGTGCGGACAACTCCACTCCGGCCTCAGCGGTGGGCAGCCTTTCCTCGGGGGCCAGCCACTCTGAAGCCGCCAGCGCCTCAGGCGGCTCAGGCTTTGTTTCGGGAACTGCGTTGCCCCCCCTGCCACATACCGAGTTTCAGCACTTTGTATCCGCTACGACGGGGCTGGAAGTTCCTGTCTTCGGCGTCAATCTCTTCCACTCCATGCCGGCTTCGTTTGAACTCGCGAATTACGGTCCCGCATCGGCGGAGACGATCATCGGCGCCGACGATGAGCTGCGCATCCGGATCTGGGGCCAGGTCAACTTCAGCGCCGATTTACGCGTCAGCCGCGAAGGCGAAATCTACATCCCCAAAATCGGCGCGGTACATGTGGCCGGCTTGCCCTTCTCCGAAGTTGCCGCCCATTTGCGGGAGGCGGTGAATCGCGTCTATCGCAACTACGAACTCACGGTTGATATGGGTGCGATTCATTCCATTCCCATTTATGTGACCGGCCACGCGCGCCGTCCCGGCGAGTTCACGGTCAGCGCGCTCAGCACCCTTATCGACGCCATCTTCTCGAGCGGTGGTCCATCGGCAGACGGCTCGATGCGCCACGTTCAGTTGAAGCGCGCGGGAAAAGTGGTTACCGACTTCGATCTTTATCGGTTGATTGTCTCCGGCGACAAGACAGGCGACATGCAGCTCGAGGCGGGCGACGTTCTCTACATCCCGGTGGTCAGCGCGCAGGTGGCCCTTACGGGCAGCGTGCGCCAGCCGGCGATCTTTGAACTGCGAGGAACGGAGACGATCAGCAACCTGATTGAAATGGCCGGTGGCATGACGGCGGTTGCCACCAATGCTCACCTGTCGCTCGAGCGTATCGAGGATCATGCGCGCCGCACCGCCTTCACGCTGGCCGCCGACGACGCCGGCTTGGCCACGCCGCTTGCCGATGGCGATATTGTGCGCATCGATCCCATTCTCCCCGACTACCGCCAGACCGTTACGCTGCGCGGAGCAGTAGCCAATCCTGGCCGTTTTCGCTGGCACGAAGGAATGCGACTGAGCGAATTGATGCCCGAACGGGATGCCCTGGTAAAGCGCAATTACTGGTGGCGTCGCGCTCAGCTTGGCCTTCCCGCCCCTGAATTTACATCGCTGGCCGCATCTGCACCGCCCGAGGCAGCTTCATGGGCCTCAACTTCGGCCTCTGCGAGTTCCCAAACAACTCCAGTGGCAGCCGGAGATGCAACCTCCGAAACCAACTGGAACAATGCTGTCGTCGAGCGGCTCAATCCGGCTACCATGACCGCCACGCTTCTATCTTTCTGCGTTGGCAAGCTGGTGCTGGAGCACGATGCCTCGCAGGATCTGACGCTGATGCCCGGCGATGTGGTCACGATCTTTTCGCAGGCAGAGATCCAGATACCGATCCATGAGCAGACGAAATACATAACGCTGCAGGGCGAATTCGTGCATCCTGGCGTGTACAGCGCAGGGCCTGGAGAGACGTTGCGCTCGGTGGTGGCCCGCGCCGGGGGACTGACGCCGCAGGCCTATTTGTACGCGGCCTCCTTTACGCGACGGAGCACGCAGGCCCAGGAACAACAGCAGCTCACTGAATTTGCGGACCAGTTGGAACGGCAGTTGCTGCGCGGTTCCGTCATGCCCTCGGCAGGAATGGGCGCCGCCGGTCAGCAGACCGCGGCTCTCAATCGCGAACTGATTGCCCATGTTCGCAGCGTGCGCGCCACAGGCAGAATCGTGCTCAACATGAAAAGCGATCGGGCCGGCCAATACGAGCTTCCGGATTTACGCCTCGAGGATGGAGACGGGTTTGTTGTTCCCTTCACTCCCGAAACGGTACTGGTAGCGGGCGCGGTCTTCAACCCGCATGCGTTTCTGTTCCAAAGTAATGCGACGGTGGGCAGGTACCTGCGCCTGGCCGGGGGACCAAACCGGGAGGCCGATCGCAAACGAATCCTTGTGCTGCGCGCGGATGGCACGGTCATCAGTCGCGATACCGGCTCCGGGGCCTTCTCTCGCGGACTCGAAGGCCTGACCCTGCACCCGGGCGACAGCATCCTGGTACCTGAGAAGAACCTCAGGCTTTCTCCCTTGAACCTGGCGTTGATGTGGACACAGGCGCTGACTCAGTCTTCGATGACCGGGCTTGAGGCAAGCGCTCTCAGTCGCTAACGCGAAAATTCAGCGGGTTTTTGAACCGGTATTCAGTGTCCAGAATTCCAAAGAAAGGCGGCACACGTTGGAGCAGAACTCTCACGTCACTGGCTCTTGGAACCACGATTGTCTCTTCGGATCATTTCACCCATGCGGGAGCAAGAACGACTCATCCGTCGTGGCGTGCATCGCAAAACCTCCCGCGAGCGAGTGGGTGCTTTCGCGCTCGCGAAGGCTGCTCGACATTGCCGTCTCGCTCATCGTCCTTTTGCTGGCGTCGGCGCCCATGCTTCTTCTCGCCGCTTGTGTCCGGCTCACGTCGAAAGGGAATGTAATTTTTTCGCAGGAGCGCGTGGGGGCTGGGGGTCGTCTCTTCAGGGTGTACAAGTTTCGAAGCATGGCGCACACTGCAAATGAAAAGAACGGTCCCGGGCTGACCAAACACGGCGACGACCGGATTACACCTGTAGGCCGGCTTATGCGCAGGTTCAAGCTCGACGAATTACCCCAGTTTTACAATGTGCTGCGCGGCGACATGAGCCTGGTGGGCCCTCGGCCGAAGCTTCCGCAATATGCAGCCCTTCTCAATATGCCTTACCGTCCCGGCATCACCGGTCCCGCCACACTGGCCTTCCACCGCGAAGAAGAGATACTGCGCAACGTGGAAGCGAGCGAAATGGACAACTTTTATGCCCGCGAGATCAAACCCGTGAAAGCGCGGCTGGACGCATGCTACATGTGCCAAGCCAGCTCGGTCTCAGACGTGCGTATAGTGGGGGCTACCGCGCTCGCTAGCCTGCATCTCGATCCCACAATCCTTCTCCTGCCCGCGGCTTTTCTCCAAACCCGGTCGATCTTAGGCAACCCATTGTCCCCCCAAAGTACATCCCGCGCGACTCAAAGGGCTGCCGGGCCACTCGCCCCACCAGTCCAGACGCAGCCTCTTCACTCTGTGTCCCCATCCCTGTTTGCGAACCACGCCACTTCGCTTCGCTCAATTGCAGAAGCGCGGCCGGAAGCTAGCCAGTAATTCAAGGGAACCCGGTCTTCGCCTTCAATGATCAGTCCATCGTATCCGTCCGGCCAAGTACACGGTTGACGGGGTCCGGGGTGGGCGGCTACAGCATTTTCGGAATTGGTGTAGACCGGAAGCACATACTCAAGTGGCTTTTTCCTCAAGAAAAAGCCACCTTTCACGGTTCTGAAAAAGCCTATATGTATTCCGAAAATGCTCTAGTACATCGTCCAGTTAGTTATTTATAGTATTTTGCCTGCGGCGGCGCTTTCTCGGTTTGCGCGGGTGCGCGGCTTGATATTCCTTGGTCGCTTCGATGATGCGCTGAAGCTTCTCCGGCCCTTTGGTCCATACGAGAGGCCTGGGATCCTCGTTGTTTCGAGCAATGCATTTCAAAAGGAATTCCTTAAGTTGGCGTTTCGAACTGTAAACGCTTTGCCCTGGCCGTTCATCGCGTTCGCGGGATGGAGGATACTGGCTGCCTAAAACTCGTAGCGAGCGCTAAAGACCGGGTAGCGGCCTATCTGATCGACCTTAATAATCGGCTCACCGCCGCTGTTGTTGCAGATCTGCCCCGGCAGGCAGTTGTCGAGCCAAACATACCCCAATAAGTTACCGCGATTCAAGATATTCTCAGCACCCGCGTGAATATCGACAACGCCTCTTCCGGCGCGGATGCGACGTTCCAACTCTGCGTCCAGGCGGTTGTAGAGTGAGCCGCGCAAAGCGTTAATACGGGTAAGGTCGTAAATGCCCCGGCTCTGCGCAAGCGAGTCGGCGAGTTCGAACGGAGTGTACAGGCGGCCGCTCAAAGCTGACTCGCGCAGGTTGAGTTGGATTCCCATCGGCAGACGGAGATTGCCCGTCGCGTTCGCGATCATCGGAGTGTCGTAATTGGCGGGGCGGCGAATGCCGTCAAGCGCACGAAAGGTGCTCTCAGAACGGGCAACGGAGATCATCCCTTCCATCCGGTTATGCATGTGGGCGCGCAGCGCCAGTTCTACACCGCGGGCCTGAGCGGTTCCGGCGCTGGTCAGAGGCAGCCAGACAAATGCCTGCCCAAGGGCATCGACGAGATTGGATAGCATGAGGGCGGGATACTCGGTGGAGACGGCTTCGCGCCTGTAGCTCTTTTGATAGGCCTCGGCATCCAGACTGCCCCAGTTTGCCTGCCAAAGTCTGATGCCCAGCGCCTCTTGTCGCGCCTGGATCGGACGCAGGCCGCGATTGCCCGCGTAGCTGATCATGTCCATGAGCGGCGGCAGTTGCGAGGAGAGATTCGCCGAGCCGTGGATTGTTTGGCGACCGTTAAGCCGGAAGACGAGCGAGACGCGCGGGTCCAAGGCATAGCCGCCAATAATCGCAAAAGTTTCGGCGCGCAAGCCAGCAAAAAGTTTCCAACGGGTACCCCAACCGCCTTCGGTCTCGATAAACGAGGCGGTTTGGCCGGTGGAGAAGTTACGGTGAAAAGTAACTGCGTCGGACCGCGACGGATCGGCGCTAAAGGGCGATAGCTGGCCGTTGGGTTGGGTCACGGAATCGTTTGCGGCGGTGAGGTTGCCGCCGACTCCTATCGAGATCAACCATCCGCGCACATCCTCTCGCAACACATACTTCAACGCCGACAGGTCGTTCCGCGAGTCTTCGTTGTACGAAGGCAGAAGAGACTTCGGTTGACACACTCCGTTGACGACCACGCCGCCCATCTGCTGCTGCTGACCGATGTTTTGCCGGGTAAGCGACGAGCTGGTTGTGAGATCGGCTGTCACGCGCGGAGAAAAATCATGCTCCCAGTTCAACGCTCCCGTCGTACGCCAGCCGGAATACTGTGTTTGAAAAGCGCTTGTTGCCGTCCAACTCTGACAGGGAGTCATGTCGATGGAGTCCGCGCCGCTCAAACTGAACAGGGAGAGAGTGTCGCGATCGCTCGGCTTAAGTTCCAAACGCGCCATGCCGTTGGTATAAATGGGAACGCCATTGATGCCGATGTCGTTGGTAAACAGATTTAAAATGCTGCGATGCGCCGCTACCAGAAAACTTCCGTTGTGAACCAAGGCGCGTTGCAACTGTCCGCCTGCGCCCGCAATGCCCAACAATAGATTTCCTTCCTGACCTTCTTTTCCCAGTTCACGGGTATGGATATCGATCAGAGAGGAGAGACGGCTGGAGTAGCCCGCATCATATGCGTCGGCCTTCATGCTCATGCTGCTAACGGCGGTCGAGTCGATCATGGATGCGAATCCGCCGTTGGTGCCGGAGAGCGAAAAATGATTGACGTTGGGAACCTCAATGCCATCGACGACAAAGAGGTTTTCCGTTGGATGGCCGCCACGCACCAGCACATCGTTGCTGAGGTCGGAGCTTCCAATCACGCCCGGTAGGACTTGCAGAAAGCGATTAAAGTCTCCATACGTTCCTGCCGATGAGAGAATCTCAGCTTGCGTGATTTTTGTGGCCGGTCCCAGGGCATTCAGTACACCGGGGGCATCGGCATCGACAAGTACCGTGGTTGAGAGCTTGGGCGTTGTGACAGGAGGTGGGGTCGGGCTTTCCATGCTTGCAGCGGGACCGGGCGTTTCCCCGACAGAGATGGAACGCGCAATCTTCTGATTTTCCTGCGCGAAAAAGAATGCGGGCTGTACCGCAAACAACATCAGCGACCAGTAAACGATCTTTCGACTCATGATCACTCCGCGCACGCGATGAAGAAGTAACTCGCTCGACCGAAAATGGAGAGTGTGCAATACCAGAAGGGCTGTTTCGGGTGCGGAAATCTTCTGCGTTCGGAGCAACCTATCTCCAAAGCCTGGTCGAGTTAGAATTCTCTAACGGAGTGTCTTCCGAATTCAATAAATTGACAATATCTCGTCTGGGCGTACATCGGTAACGTGTGTCCTATTTTGCGACAGTTTATGGGAATCTCTAAAAACCTGTTTAAAAAACAGCGCGAGAACCTCCGAAGCTTTGCTATCGGAAGTGAATTCATTACGATTCAGCCAAAATCACGATGGCACAACCACCATCGATCAACTCTGCGAACACTTTCAACAACACGAATTACGGTCTGGCACCGGCCTTTGGAGCGTGGCGACGCTGAAGACCCGCCGCGATTAAATTCGGCAATGAATCAGGCCACGCCAGGGATCCTGTTCTCTTGGCGAGATCAAGGCAGTGGAAGTGGAAGCTTGGTTGCCCGGCCTGAATCTCGCTGGTGGATCGCGAGCCAAGATCAGGAACGTTTTCTCAGTCCTGTTTAACCATGCCTGCCGGCATAAGTTGTTCGGGCCGCTGCACCGATGACCTGGAGACAACACTGCGAATTCATTTCTGACGACGATTGGGCGTTTCGCCAGTCGGCTTCACACCCGCTTCGCCCATAGCGAAACAAACTGAGGAACTTCTGACCAGACAACCGAAATCCCTCCCCATACATCTAACGTTGCGAATGCGGTGTACACAGGGCTAGATCCCCGTCGTCCCCAGGACCTTCTACTCACGATCCGCTATTTTGGGCTTTCGGCATAAAGCGAAGCAGTTTGCACGCCTTTCAAAGGAGGAAGTATGCGCATTCTATTGTCACTCAGGCCAACTGCGCCTGAGACAGCAATCACCCCTCACCGATCGAAAACGAGAATAACCCGGCTCGGCTTGCGAGCCGCACTGTTATTTGCGACGCTCGCATGGCTTGCCGTCCCCGCGGCCCAAGCTCAGTTCCGCGCATCGATCCAGGGCGTGGTGACCGATCCCACCGGCGCGGTCATCCCAGGCGCAACATTGACGCTGACCGACACCGGAACCAACGAGTCGAAGGTCACCACAAGCGATGACAGCGGTATCTACAACTTCAACGCCTTGCCACCCGACATTTTCACCCTGGTCGTCGAGAGAGACGGATTTCAGAAGCAGGTTCTCGATCATCTGCAACTGATTCCGGAGCAGCCGAATGCGATCAACGTGGTGATGGCGGTTGGGGCCAACACGGCGACGGTGACAGTGAGTGCCTCAACCGCAACCGCCCTCGACTACGAAACCGCGAACAATGGCATAAGCATCGACCCAAATGTGATCCAGCATTTTCCCGTCTTCCAGCGCGATGCAACCAGCCTGATTCAGCTGGCTCCGGGAACGCTGGCCGATGAATCGCGCCAGGGAAGCGGCAACGGATTCCAGGCGCCGGGCACGCAGAGCGGAGCCTCGTCGGGCGGCGGCGGCAACTTGGGCAATAACAGCAGTATTTTCGCCACGGAAAACGCCCCTTCAGCCAACACCAATGGGGGCCAGTTTGAGAACAATGGCTTCACCGTAGACGGCATCAGCACGGTGAGCGCGGTCTGGGGCGGAGCGACGATCATCACGCCTAGCGAGGATTCGATCGGCAACATTCAAATCCTCACCAATGCCTACGATGCTGAATACGGCCGGTTCGACGGCGCGATGACCTTGTTTACAACCAAAAGCGGGACCAACGATCTCCACGGCAGCTTCTTCGCCGAGATCAACCGGCCGGGGTTGAATGCGTACCAGCGTTGGAACGGTCCTGCTTCGGTGGCGCCCCACGCGGCCCGCCCAGGCCTTTTGCTCAGAGACACGAACCGTTATAACCAGTTCGGCGGCAGCATCGGCGGGCCGATCTGGAAAAACAAGATCTTTGCCTTCTTCGCCTACGAGGGACAAAGCCAGAACACCTCCGCGACGAGCACCGGATGGGAGACGACCTCGGCTCTCGCGTCGCTGGCTGCGTCAAACAGCATTGCCTCCAAGTACTTGAACTACAAGGGAGCAAGCGTCAATGGCACGGTGATAGACACTGCTACTTGCGCGGATGCGGGCATCTCGTCAACCTATTGCACAACCGTTACAGGAGGCCTGAACATCGGTTCGCCGCTCCCATATAGCGCGGGTACGCAGGATCTGGGCTATATAAGCGCTTCCGAACCCGGCGTCGGCAGTGGACTTTCGACCACTCCCGATATCGCCGAGTACCGCCTCAGTTCTCCGACGAGCAGCGACTTCAAGCAGTACAACGGGCGCCTGGACGCCGACATTACCGGCAAAGATCACCTCAGCTTTGCCATTTACTGGGTCCCCGACACGTTGACCTCCTATAACGGCGCATACAGTTATGACATCTTCCACCACTCCCAGGTAAACAATGCCTTCTCGTTGATCTGGAACCACATCTTTTCGCCGACCTTTCTCAATGAAGCCCGCGCCAACGCGGCAGGCTGGCGCTACAACGAGCTCACCAGCAACCCGCAGGCGCCCTTTGGCCTGCCCCTGGCCCTTGTCACTACGATCGGGACCACCAGCATCGGCAACATAAGCGTAGGCGCACCAAACCACCTGGACCAGTGGACCTATACCTACAAGGATGTCGCAACCAAGGTGCTGCACACGCACACCATGAAGTTCGGCTTCGATCTCACCCGGTTGTACTATCTAAACGCTGCGATTGGGGCGCCGAATTACACCTTCTACAACCTTTGGGACTTCATGAACGACGCTCCGGAAGCCGAGGGCGGACCTTTTCAGGCGACCACCGGCAAACCTGGAGGCTTCCGCAATGACAACCGTGAGGATATCCTGGGCATTTTCTACCAGGACAACTGGAAGGTCCGGCCCAACCTGACCCTGACCGCAGGATTGCGCTACTCCTACTTCGGAGCGTTCAGGGATAAGAACAATAACATGGGCGCGGTTCGGTTCGGCAGCGGCTCCGGTTTCCTCACGGATCTTACCCTGCACACCGGGATCGACTCCTGGAACGCACAAAAGCTGAACTTCGGGCCGGAAATTGGCTTCAACTGGAGCCCGAACTTCTACAAAAACAGGCTGATTGTCCGCGGCGGTTTCGGCTTGAACTATAACCAGCAACAGATCGCAACCGCTAACAACGACGATTTCAACCCGCCGGGAACCATCTACGGCGCCCCAGGACCAAACAGCACGAGTCCGAGCCACATCGACCCAAACATCTACTACGCGGTGTCGACCAGCCCGACCGATATCTATGGCTACCCGGCGAACCCAAACTGGGTCCCGACGGTGCTTAACTCTGCCGGCCTGCCCGAAAACTGCTGCTCGAACCTGGGCGGTTTCCCTAACAACATGCCCACCCAGTACCTGGAACACTTTTCTTTGGAGGTCGAGCAAGATCTGGGGCATGCGATCGTCATGAATCTTGGCTATGAAGGCGGATGGGGCCGGCATCTGATTTATAACTACGATGCCGACGCTCTCGGGGATATTAAGGGCGCGCCGCAGAATCCCCTGGTCACCGGCATCAACACCTTCGGCAGCGGCGGGTGGTCGACCAACAACATGATGCTCGCCGGATTGAAGCACCAGTTCTCGCACACTTTCTCTGCCGACGCGCAGTTTACCTGGGCGCACAGTATGGATACGAATTCCGGCCCGTACTCGCGCGATCCCTATTTGTACAATCCCAAGTTCTCCTACGGACGGTCCGCTTTCGACGTCAATCACACTTTCAAACTGTTCGGCGTCTGGCAGCCGGTGATCTTCCACGGCTCGAACGAATGGATGGAAAAGGCCGCCGGCGGATGGACGCTCAGCGGCATTATGACCCTTCACTCGGGCTTTGGATGGACTCCGTTTTATCAAGCCCCACACCAGTTCTACTGCAATACCTGCAACTACGGATACCCGCAATTACGTCCACACTATCTTGGAGGCGGCGGGAACAGCACCAGCAACAATGCCTTTAAGACCGGGAGCAACTTCACTAATCCAGGCACGATCAACACAGGCACAAACAACAATCTGTTTTCCGACAACTACTTCAGCATTCCCGACTTCAGCGCCGCCATCACCGACAGCGCCGGGGAGTCGACAAACGTCTACATGCCTCCGCCGGGAATCGACCGCAACGTGTTCCCGGGCCCCGGATACAGGGATGTGGATTTTACCTTCGGTAAAGCCTTCGGTTTGCCCAAGATGCGCGTGCTGGGTGAAGGCGCCAACGTCGAAATCAAAGCCAACATGCTCAATGCGTTTAATCTCCTGAACATCAACCCCGCCTCGATCAATACCAACATCGACGCTCCGAGTCTTGGTCAGGCGACTTCAGCGCTGGGTGCGCGCATCGTCGATTTCCAGGCCCGCTTCAGCTTCTGACGTGAGGCTTTGAGTACTCTTCCGGAGGGTGCTTTCGGCGAGGGCACCCTCTTCTTTCCACCTTTTTTGACCACGGGCAGCCGGGAGCGTTCATTCGTGGAGTTTGGGCGCACCCTTCGCGGAGGCGCTTGCCGCTTGCAATCACTCTTCGATGTGCAGACGCGCACTGTTTGAAATCGCCCTAGAGCGCGGGACGGTTGCCGGGAGGCAGCAGGGCAACAGCTCCGGAACCATTACCTCGCGTCCCCTTTTTGGAGAATCCCATGTGTCGCATCCGCTCGGTTCTGGTTTCGGCGATCGTCTTCGCGGCCTCTTTTGCGCCGCTGCACGCTCAACAGGGCGGGCCGGGGAACAGAGCAAACGCCGAGCAGGTGGCCATCGACGCACACGCCACGGCCACACCCTTCCCGCACTATTGGGAAGAGATGTTCGGCTCCGGGCGCGCGAATCTGGCCATGCGCGCGAGCTACCGCAGCGACATGCGCCAGGTGAAGCAGATTACCAGCTTTCGCTACGTTCGCTTTCACGCGATCTTCCACGATGAAAACGGCGTCTACAGCGAGGACGCACAGGGCAATCCGGTCTACAACTGGTCCTATGTGGACCAGATCTACGACGGGCTGCTCGCCGAGGGGGTACGGCCATTTGTCGAGATCAGCTTTATGCCCAAAGCGATGGCGTCGCGCCTTGATTATCACGCCTTCTGGTACAAGCAGATCGTTTCGCCGCCCAGAGATTATGCGCGGTGGGAAGCGCTGATCTCGGCTTTTGCGCAGCATCTTATTGACCGCTATGGCATCGACGAAGTTTCCCAGTGGTACTTCGAGGTGTGGAACGAGCCCAACCTCGATTTCTGGACCGGCGGTCCGAAGCAGGCCACTTATTTCGAGTTATACGACCACACTGCGCGCTCTCTCAAGCTGGTGAATCCGCGGATTCGCGTGGGCGGTCCGGCCACGGCGCAGGCCGCATGGGTCGGCGACATGATCGCGCACGCCACAGAGAACCATGTCCCGCTCGACTTCGTTTCCACGCACGTCTACGGCAACGATTCGGCTGAAAACGTCTTCCACGACAGCCGCTCCATCGCGCCGCACGGCATGGTGTGCGAGGCGGTTCGCAAGGTGCACGAGGAAATCGAGCACTCCGCGAAGCCCGGCCTGCCGCTCATCTGGAGCGAGTTTAACGCCACGTATTCCAACCAGCAAGAGGTCACAGATTCGATCTACATGGGCCCTTGGCTGGCCGACACCATCCGCCAGTGCGACGGCTTGACGGAAATGATGTCTTACTGGAGCTTCTCCGATGTTTTCGAGGAGCAGGGCGTCATCAAGACCCCCTTCTACGGCGGCTTCGGCTTAATGGCCGAGGATGGAATTCCCAAGCCCGCCTTCGATGCGTTTGAACTGCTGCACGAGCTGGGGACAGAGCGGCTGCCGGCTGCTGCGGACGATGTGCTGGCCACGCGGCGCAAAGATGGTACGCTCGTGATCGCCGCCTGGAACCTGGTGGAACCCGGCGCCGGGGGCGCGGACAAGACCATCGATCTCGACATCAAGGGCGTCGCCGCCGATGCGCATGCCACCATCCTCCGCGTTGACACCGCGCATGGCGATACGCTGGATGCGTGGAAAAAGATGGGCAGTCCGAAGTATCCCACGCAGGCCGAGATCGCCACGCTGCGCAAAGCCGCGGAGATGGGACCGCCGGAATCGACAATCATCCGCCAGGGCCGGCTCACGCTAACCTTGCCGCCCACGGGCCTGGCGGTGATCGAGATTCAACAATGAAATCGCTCCCTCCTCTGCTCACTGCCATGATTCTGGCCTGGGCCGCGCCTTGCAGCCTGCTGTGCGCGCAGTCCACCTCGGTCACGATTCCTATTGACGCCGGCGCCCCATCGCATCCCTTTCCGCATTTTTGGGAAGAGATGTTCGGCTCAGGGCACGCGGTGCTGGCGTTGCGTGACAACTATCGCAACGACATGAAAGATGTGCACGACCGGATTGGCATGCGCTACGTTCGCTTCCACGGAATTTTCGACGAAGAGAACGGCGTCTACAGCGAGGATGCGCAGGGCAACCCCATCTACAACTGGTCTTATGTCGATCAGGTTTACGACGGCCTGCTGTCCGCCGGCGTGCGGCCGTTCGTCGAAATCAGTTTTATGCCCAAGGCGCTTGCGTCGCGGCTGGACTATCATGCCTTCTGGTACAAGCCGATTGTTGCGCCTCCCAAAGACTACGCGAAGTGGGATGCGCTGATCGCAGCCTTCGCCCGTCATCTGGTCGACCGCTACGGCCTCGACGAGGTTTCTCAGTGGTACTTTGAAGTGTGGAACGAGCCCAACATCGATTTCTGGACCGGCGAGCCAAAGCAGCAAACCTATTTCGAGCTCTACGATCACACCGCCCGCGCGTTGAAGACGGTCAGCGCGCGGCTGCGTGTCGGCGGCCCGGCTACCTCAGCCGCACATTGGATTCCCGCCTTCCTCGATCACATCAGCCGCGAGCATGTGCCCATCGATTTCGTCTCCACGCACGGGTACGCAGACGACACCGTCGAGGATCTGTTCGGGACCCATGAGGATATCCCCATGCGCGACCGCGTTTGCCGTGCCGTGGAAAAAGTGGATGACGAGATTCGCGCCTCGGCCCTGCCTGCGCTGCCGCTGATGTGGACAGAATGGAGCGTTCCCTCTTTTGGCCTTCTGTGGGCGCGCGATAACTGGTACGTGGGACCTGCCCTGGCAAGGGACATCAGCCAGTGCGACGGCAAGGTGAAGATGATGTCGTTCTGGACCTTCGATGATGTCTTTGAAGAGGACGGCGTGGCGAAAACGCCGTTTGATGGCGCCTTCGGGCTCATCGCGCTGGATCGGATCAAGAAGCCCAGCTTTTACGATTTTTCGCTGTTGCATAATTTGGGCGGGGAGCGGCTTGCCAACCTGGCCGATAACTTGCTGGTGACGCGCCGCAATGATGGCGCGTTGGTGGTGGCAGCGTGGAATCTGGTGGATATGGACAAGCTGGCGCAGGGCGCTCCGCTCACGATGCGTCTAACCTTTAAGGGAGTCGCAGCTGACGCCGCGGTTACAATTCAGCGCGTGGATGCGACCTACGGCAACCCGATGACGGCCTACCGCGCCATGGGCAGTCCGCGCTATCCCACCCCGGCGCAGGTTGCTGCTCTCAACCGCGCGTCGGCGCTGCCCGAGCCTGAACGCAGCAGGCTGAGAAACGGCGTTCTCGATCTCACCCTGCCCGTCAACGGTCTCGCGGTAATCGAGATTCCCATGCTACAGACTCAATCGGTTCCTCGAGTTGACGAACGAGCGCCTGGGCTATCTTCCAACTAGCGAAATGTGTACTCACCAATCATGCCGCGCAGCGGGAATGGGTCAGAAGCGAAATCCTGGCTTGAGCTGGCATTGATAAACGGTGGATTTCTCAATATCCGATCCGTTGCGCTCGGTGCAGGTGGCCCAGCTTAGATTGAGGTCGGGCCCAAGGGGAAAAACCATGGAAATGCCATTGACCTCGGCCTCAAGACACACGCCCTCCTCCGTGGCAGGCAGGTTGAACTGAACCGCGCGCTCGAAGATAACTGGGTAGAGTTCGCGCACTTCGGACCCGATTCCGACATGAAACACCTCAGCTTCAAGAAGAAACGTCGCTGTGCCCGACCAATCCAGGGCTGACGCAGTGATGACGCGGCCATCGTGCGTAAGTCCGCTGGAATCGATGCGCGTAAACGGACAAGGGCCGGCTATGCAGGAGGCGCGGGCGTCGCGAAACTCGTTGCCTGGGCCTGCGTCCATCTCGGCGGAACCAGTGGAGGCTTTCCAGTAGCCATCGGGAGAGCATGGGGCTTGCCGGCGGCATGGAACATTTTCCCGATTCACTACCTGGAAGATTCTAACCGCACTGCCGATATTCTGTGTGCTCTGGGAGTTTACGGTATACCGGACTCTGAGATTGGAAACAACCACTTGTGGGGCGGATGAGCTGTTGCTGGCCTGGACCGGAACCGGCTTCATAGCGGCAATCATCAACTCCTTGGTCGAGGAGCGAAACTGAATCGGCAGCGTGAGATTGAGCGCCTGGTAATCGGGATGCCGAAAGCTCAACAGCACGGTCTGTCCAGGCCAGATGACTCCTGGGAAAGGGATTTTAAAGTAACCCGATGGGTCCGATTGAGTGGTCAGGCTTGACTCTCCGCGCGTTGCGGTCACCAGGGCGCCGGCAATGGGCAATTCTTTGCGTGGATCTTCATCGCTCCGAATCACCGCTCCCTGAATCGTAGTCCAGGCCGGCCGGTAGTGGTGCAAGGCGAGCGGGACTACGATCGCCGTCAAGGCGCCCGCGCCAACGGCGACCCAAATGACAATGCGTTTGCGGCTCACTTGTTGTTGTACCCGCGCACCCATGCGTACAAGTTATTAGACGCTTGCTTCAGCAGATTTGTCGCCCGGCCCCGGGCTACCCGCAGCCATTTTCCCGCATCTAACTAACAGCAGGCGAGCCTTGAATGTTACGCCGTCCTACATACGTAACTTTGCCTGGTTTGATTCCGCGGTCAAAGCGATGATACGGCCATACCTCAGCATTGCCCATCCGCAACGATACGGAATCTCCCGCCGGGAGCTGTTACGCCAACTGCCTTTGCTGTCCGCCGCCTTGCCTCTCGCAGGTGCAGAGGCGCTGACTTACCTTCGCGCGCAGGCCGCGCAGCACCCACTGACGAACCCGCATACGCGGCCTTCGGCGCCTCCTCCGCCCAGCGCCATCTCACCCGAAGACGACAAATTCCTGAACGACCTGGAACAGGCCAATTTTCTATTCTTCTGGGAGCAGGGGAATCCGCAGACCGGATTGATCAAAGACCGCTCGAACGTGCGCGCGAACGACACAAGCCTGGGCGCAAGCATCGCTTCTACCGGCTTCGGCCTGACTGCAATCTGCATCGGCGACAAGCGTGGCTTTATCAACCACGCTGCGGCGCGGGTGCGGGTTCTGCAGTCATTATCGTTTCTGTGGCACAAGCTCCCAACACACCGCGGGTTCTTTTTTCATTTCGCAAATATCAATACCGGAGAGCGGATGTGGAACTCCGAAGTATCCTCGGTCGACACGGCCCTCCTGCTTTGCGGCATACTCACCTGCCGGCAGCACTTCGAAGACAAAAACATCGATGAGCTGGCGCACGCCATCTTCGACCGCGTGGAGTGGAGCTGGCTGTCGGAAGATACCAGCCTACTGTCTCACGGCTGGACACCGGAGCGCGGATTTATTCCCTCGCGCTGGGATCTCTACAGTGAGCTCATGATGATGTACCTGCTGGGAATGGGCTCGTCGTCGCATCCGCTCGATAGCTACGCATGGCAGGCCTGGAAGCGGACCATCTTTGAGTACGACGGCTTGCGCTATGTCGGCTCTTTCGCGCCGCTCTTCGTCCACCAATACTCGCAGGCGTGGTTCGACTTTCGCCAGAAGCACGACCGCTATGCAAATTACTTTCAAAACTCCGTGATCGCAACCGACGTGCACCGCCGGTTTTGCGTCGAACTGAATGTGCAGTTCCCCGACTACAGCAACGCGCTGTGGGGGATTACCGCATCGGACTCGCGCGAGGGTTATGTGGCGTGGGGCGGGCCGCCGGCGACGGGGCCGATTGACGGCACCATTGTTCCCGCCGCGGCGGGCGGTTCGCTGCCGTTTTTGCCCAGCGCCACGATGCGCGTCCTGAGGACCATTCGCGACCACTATCCGAATGCCTGGTGCCGATACGGGTTTGTGGACGCGTTCAATCCCCTCACGGGCTGGTACGACACAGACGTGATCGGCATTGACACCGGCATTACGATGCTGATGGCGGAGAATGTGCGCACAGGATTCGTCTGGGATACATTCATGAAAAACCCTGAGGCGAAACGGGGCATGGATCTGGCCGGATTCAAGCCCGATAGCGCAGGGCCGCCGCAGGAGGGCCAGGTTACCGGTTCAACGAATTGATGCGTAGTCTCCCTCGCAGGATACGCATCGGTCGCGCTCGGCAGCAATGGAATCATTCATCAAAACAACGCTCCTCGCACGCTTGGCATCTTATTAATCTAAGAAGACAAAAGACTCCGCATTCGACGGATGCTTCGACCGGCTGCTTGATCAGCCCGCGCGCTCCTTGGTTCTGGAATCGATTGCGTTGTATCTTCAACGAACCATGAGCCAGGCAGCGGCAAAAATGGAAGCGATGTCGTTCACTACAGAGTCAGAGCAGGCCGAGGGCAATCCTGAGAGCCAGCCGCGCCAGCTCAAAGAAAAGAGCGGCAGCGCCTGGAAAGATCGCTTGCGCGCGCTCAAAAACATTCCACCAGTGCTTCATTTTGTGTGGGAGTCGGGGCCGGCAGTCGTGTCCTGGAACCTGGCCCTGCGCATTTTCGTCGCTTTTCTGCCCGTAGGCATCGGGATCATCGCGCGGTTCATCATCGACGGAGTCAATCGCATCCGCTTTCATCAAACGCTGCCGCTGCATTTCTGGTGGCTCGTCGCTGCGGAGGCGGGATTGGCGGTGCTCACCGGCATCCTGTCTCGAGCAGTGGACTATTGCGATAACCTGCTGGCCGACCGCTATACCCACCACGTGAGCGTCGAGGTAATGCGCCATGCCGCCGGTCTCGACCTCACGGTGTACGAAGATCCGGTGTTCTACGACCGCCTGGAGCGGGCGCGCGTGCAAGCCACCGATCGGCTCGCGATGATCCAACAGATGGGCCGCCTGCTCCAGCAAACCGTCACGGCCGCAGCGTTTTCGGCCGTCCTCCTCTTTTATTCGCCGCTCCTGCTCTTCCTGCTGATTGCCGGTATCGTACCCGCGTTTCTGGGCGAAAGCCACTTCGCCTTTCTCACCTACGCGAAGAACTTTCGGCAGACTCCCATCCGCAGGCAAATGGATTACCTGCGCCAGGTCGGCGGCAGCAAGGAAGCGGCGAAGGAACTCAAGCTCTTCAACCTGAGCGGGTTTTTGACCCATCGCTTTACCGCGCTGTCGCAACGGATCTACGAAGAGAACGTGAGCCTGAGCGGCCGGCGGTTTTTCTGGGGCGCGGTGCTTTCCATTCTTGGCCAGTTGGGCTACTACGGGGCTTACGCTTATAGCATTCTGCGGACCATTCAAGGGCACTACAGCATTGGCGACCTCACCCTCATCACAGCCGCCATCATGCAGGCTATGGGCAACATCCAGCAGGCGTTTTCCACTGCTTCAGGAGTTGCAGACCAGGCCTTGTTCCTTACCGACCTGCTGGCCTTCTTCGATATGCGGCCGGCCGTGAAATCGAAGCCCGGAGGCATGCGTGCGCCGCGTCCCATCAGCAGGGGATTCGAATTTCGCAACGTTTCATTCGCCTATCCAGGAACCAGCCGCCGCGTCCTCAAAAATTTCGATTTCACGCTCGGCCCTGGAGAGCGCGTGGCCTTGATTGGCGAGAATGGCCAGGGCAAAACGACGATCGTCAAGCTGATTACGCGGCTCTACGATCCCACCGAAGGCCAGATTCTGCTCGACGGCGTCGATCTGCGCGAGTACGACCTCAGCGATCTGCACTCTGAAATCGGCGTGATTTTTCAGGACTTCATGCGCTACGAAATGACCGCCCGCGAAAATATCGCGGTGGGGCGCGTCGAGGTGAATCACGTTGCGGAAGAGATCGAATACGCCGCCGAAAGGAGCATGGCGAGCGGCGTAGTTGCCAGGCTCCCCGGCGGCTACGATCAGATGCTGGGCCGGCGCTTTGAGGGCGGCGTCGATTTGTCAGGGGGCGAATGGCAGAAGCTGGCGCTGGCCCGCGCTTATTTGCGCGATGCACAACTGCTCATCCTGGACGAGCCAACTGCGTCACTCGATGCGCGTAGCGAGTTCGAAGTCTTTGCGCGCTTTGCAGAGCTTACATACGGCAAGATGGCCCTTCTGATTTCACATCGATTTTCCACCGTGCGTATGGCCGACCGCATCGTGGTTCTCGAGAACGGCCGCCTGGTGGAAGAGGGCAGCCACGAACAGTTGACCGCGCTGGGTGGCCGCTACGCCGCCATGTTTGAAATGCAAGCCTCCAGCTATCGTTGAGGACCAGCTACCGCTAAGGAATTGATGATTCGATGAGCCAAGCTGCGACAAGCCGCGACGCGCAGGACGTGCTGGAAAAAGAAACCATGGAGCGCCTGCGCCTGGCTGCAGACGAAGCCGCATCGTGGGAAGTTATTCTTCGGCCGCGGGCGGCAGGGTCCTTTCCCAGGCGTGTGCGCGCGGCTCGCGCTACCCTGGCGGAATTGGAAGCAATTCTTGCCCGGCAGTCCGTTGCGGAAATGCCCCGCGATCCGGACCTTTTGGCGCGGCGCACGGCGCTACTGGAACTCGGGGCGAGTCACCGGCTCTTACGCGCGGCCATCACCTCCGTCTCCGATCGTCCTAGGGAGATAGCCCTTCTGCCTCGTCTTGTCAATGCCTCAGGGCAGGATGAGCCGCGCATGGCTGCCGTTGCCCGGGCCTATTTTCGCGCCGTCGATGGAACCTTTTCCGCACTCGCCTTGAGCGCTTTTATCCGCGCCTTGCAGCAACACGAACCACTCAACCTGGACGAGTTGTGGAGCATCGGACCCTTTTTGAAGCTCGCCTTGCTGGAAACACTGTTGGAGGAGGCTCGCACCCTGCTGCGTTCTCGCGGGAAAGCGCCCGCGCCTCTGCTGCTTGCCCATTTAAAGAGCCTGCGCTCCATTTCCAACGCTGATTGGCCCTTCCTCATCGAGCCTCTCATCGCCCTCGACGCATACCTGCGTCAGGACCCGGCGGAGACCTTCGAGCACATGGATTTTGAGAGCCGCGAGCTGTACCGCAAGCGGATTGCGCTGGTTGCCCGCCGTTCCGACTGCACGGAGATGCAAGTGGCGCAAGCGGTACTGGAGCTTGCGCAGCAAGGCCGGGAGCCGGCGTCAACAGACGCGCGTGTACAGCGCAAGCGCGTGCACGTTGGTTATTACCTTCTCGACAAAGGATTCCCTGAGCTTGCCGCGCGCGTAGGTTTTCACCCTACCGTCATCTGGCGAGCGCGCGCTTTTGTCCGCGCCCATGCCGAGGACTTTTTCTTGAGCGGCATTCAACTGTTTACGATTCTATTTATCGCCGCTGCGCTTTTTCCCGTTCTTCGCGCCGTTTCGAGCTTTTTGGCGCTGGCGGCGGCTATCGTTTTTCTCTTTCTTCCAGCCACGCAGGCTGCGGTAGACCTGGTCAACAACGCTATTACGGCCTTCCTCGATCCTGGAGCCGCTGCCCAAGCTTGACTTCAGCCATGGGATTCCCTCGGAATCCGCGACTCTCGTGGCCGTGCCTTCGCTGCTCGTGAACGAAAAGCAAGTGCACAAACTGGTAAGCGATCTCGAAGTCCGTTTCTTAGCCAATCGCGATCGCAACCTGCATTTCGCGCTGCTCACCGATCTCGCCGACTCTCGAAGCAAGCCCCGCAGCAACGATTCAGACCCCCTCGTCGATCTCGCAATCCGGCTTATTGACAAGTTGAATGCTAAATACCCATCGCAGAATAACGGCGGTTTCATGCTGCTGCATCGGCATCAGATCTTTAATACGCGTCAAGGCGTGTGGATGGGTTGGGAGCGCAAGCGTGGCAAGCTGCTCGACTTGAATAAGCTGCTTGCAGGCCAATACGACGCATTCCCCATCAAAGCCGGCCGTCTCGACGCGCTGCCTCAAATCCGGTACATTCTCACCCTCGACACCGACACGCAGCTCCCTCATGGTTCAGCAGCGCGCCTCGCAGGGGCCATCGCGCATCCGCTCAATCAGGCGGTTATCGACCCGAAGCTGCGCATCGTCACCTCAGGCTACGGCATTCTGCAGCCGCGCATCGGAATTGCCGTCCAGTCCGCGGCGCGCTCGCGGCTGGCGGCTATCTATTCCGGCCAGAACGGATTCGATATTTATACGCGCGCCATCTCCGATGCATACCAGGATCTGTTTGACGAAGGCATTTATACAGGGAAAGGCATCTATGAAGTCGCAACGCTTCACGCCGTTCTCGACCGAAGGTTTCCGCGCAACTCCCTTTTGAGCCACGACTTGATTGAAGGCGCTTATGCGCGCGCAGGCCTGGCGAGTGACATCGAGCTCATCGACGACTACCCTTCGCATTACAGCGCTTACTTCCGCCGCAAACATCGCTGGGTTCGCGGCGACTGGCAGATTGCGCAGTGGATGTTCTCCCGCGTGCCCGATGAATCGGGCCGGCGGGTCGCCAATCCGATTTCCAGCATTTCGCGCTGGAAAATCTTCGATAATCTCCGCCGGTCACTGGTCGATCCATCTCTCTTTCTTCTCTTCATCGCGGGCTGGTTTGGCCTTCCCGGAGGGCCGTTTTATTGGACTATCGTTTCGCTTGTCCTGCTGGTCTTCCCCGCCCTGGCGCAATTCGGATTCGGGCTGGGGCGCGCCTTGTCCAGCGGACACAAGGGCCAGGCCGGTGAAGTCGTGGCAGGGTTCTGGAATACGGCTCTGGTGGCCTTGCTCCGCCTGGTTTTCCTGCCGCACGAAACATTGCTTGCCTTCGATGCCATTGTGCGTTCCCTGGTGCGGCGGTTCATTACCGGCGAGCGCTTGCTGGAATGGGAGACCGCGGCTCAAACCGAGATGCAGTCCGGCACTCGCGCGCCTGTCGACCGCTACCTGGTCATCCTGCCGGCCGCGATACTTTTGCTGGCCGCAATAGTCTGGTTCGCGGCTCCGCATAGGTCAGCTTTCGCTTGCGCGGCGCCCATCCTGGCGTTGTGGGCGATTGCCAATCCCATGACGCTGTGGCTGAACCGCGCGCCACGTTTGCGGCCAGCGCCTCACTTTCTCCGATGAGGATTTTCTGGCTGCGCACGCGCTCCTCATCTGGCGCTATTTTCAACAGTTCAGCTCAGAGCGCCACAACTACCTCATTCCCGACAATGTGATGGACGAGGGCCTGCGCGAAGCCGCGCGTGTCTCGCCCACCAACATCGGGTTGCTGTTGAACACCCGCCAGGCAGCTTGTGAGCTTGGCTTTTTAACCATTCCCGAGTGCGCCGACTGGACCCTGCGCACGCTTGCCACCGTCGCGCGCCTCGAAACATTTCGCGGCCACCTCTACAACTGGTACGACACCGAGACGCTGCGTCCCCTGGGCGACGATCCATTTGTCTCCACGGTCGATAGCGGCAACTTTGCGGCATCGCTTCTTACGCTTCATGCCGGGGTGCGCTCTCTTGCCAGGCAGCCCTTGCTCGGCGCGGAACTGTTTTCAGCAATGCACGCGTACATTCGGCGGTTGCGGAAAGAACAATCTCTCCCACCGGGACTTTCGCGATTGCCGTTGCCATGCCCCGACGCCGGTACCGCCGAGTGGATCGCCTGGCTGCGCGGTGCAAAGGCGGCGCTGACCACAGCCAACGCTTCGGGGTCTGCGCATCAACGCAATGGCTGGTGGCTGGCCGAGACGCAACGCCGCATCGAGGCGATCCTATCGCTGCTCGACAGCTATCTTCCCTGGGCGTTGCCTGAATTCGCGCCTCTGCGCGCGCTGCCTCAACTCGGTCTGAATTCTGATTCCGCGTTGCTCAGTTGCCACGCCGCTCTAGCCTTCGCCGAACGATTTGAGAGAGCTTTAGCCGGCGCACTGCCCGGACTGAACGGCAAAAGTGAGTTGGCCGCACTCGCAGAGCGGTTGCGCGCGCTGCTTCTCGATGCCATTGAGAAACTGCGCAACCTGGCCGCACAGTTGCGTGCCATCGAGGAGATCACGGAGCGCATGGCGCAGGAAATGGAATTTTCATTCCTGGTGGATCCTCACCGCCAGATTCTATCCATTGGCTATGAGGTGAAGAAAGGGCAGTTGCACGAGGCCTGCTACGACATGATGGCTTCGGAAGCCCGCATGGCCACCTTCCTGGCCATCGCCCGTGGTGACCTCCCCGTGCAAAGCTGGAGCAAAATGAGCCGCGATCATACTTGCGCCTACGGCCGTTTTCTTCTTCTTTCATGGAGCGGGACCATGTTCGAGTACCTCATGCCCGCGCTTTGGATGCGTAGTTATCCGGGAACTCTGCTGGCCCAGACGCAGGAAGCCGCTGTTCAAGCTCAGAGGGCATTTGTGCGCGAATTGGGGATTCCATGGGGCATCTCCGAATCCGGTTCGGCGCACAAGAACGAATCGGGAGACTATCACTACTTCGCTTACGGAATCCCGCGCCTGGCGCTGTGGTTTGAGGCTACAGCGGGTCCAGTTATCTCGCCCTACTCCACCTTCCTCGCGCTGTCGGTCGATCCCCTGGGAGCGCTGAGCAATCTGCGCCGCATGGACTCAGAGCGATGGGTGGGGGAATTCGGATTCTACGAATCGGTCGACTTTACCGGTTCCTTGCGCGCTCCGGAGCTTACCCGGGAATGGATGGCGCATCACCAGGGAATGTCGCTGCTGGCCATCGTGAATCTACTGCGCGGCAATATCGTTCAGCGATGGTTTCACGCCCATCCTCTTATCAGATCGGCCGAGCTACTGCTCCAGGAGATACCGGTGAACCGGGCAGTTCTGAAAGCCCAGCTCAGGGATCTGGCCCCGATTGGCAGCCCTTTCCGCTCGCCGACTGCCTCTGAGTTCCGCGCCCCCGCCGGGCCCGGCGCGCCCGGATACCGCTACAGTTTCATGGATGCGTTCAATCCCCTGACCGGCTGCTTCGACACCGATGCGATCGGCATTACGGCTTGCGCTGCAAGCCTCGTTCCGTCACGATAAAGTCCAAGGGCACGTCGTGAGGTTGCGGATATACCGTATCAAGGCGTGCCAGCTCAAAACCGACTCCGATGGTCAGGGGCCGCGTCGGCGCTGCTTGTAGCGTGTAATCGTAGAAACCGGCGCCATAGCCCAGCCGGAAGCACGCGGCGTCAAAACCAACCAGCGGAATCACCAGCGTCTGCGGTTCCACGCGTGCTCCGCGCGCCGGAAACGGAATACCCATCGCCCCCTTTTGCAACGCTTCGCCCCGTTTCCACTCGCGAAACTCAAGGGGCTGTCCCTTGGCGACAACCACGGGCAGCGATGTCGACCCTCCCCACGCGCCGACCTGTTCGATAAAAGGCATAAGATTGATCTCGCCGCGAAACGAAAAATACAATCCAACCGTGCCCGAGCAAGGTTCGCGAAAGTTGTCGATCAAACACTCCAGGACGCGCCGCACCATTTGCCGGCGCGCTTCCGGAGCAAGTTCCATGCGCGCCTTGAGCAACTCTGCGCGCATTGCCTTGCGCCAGTTCCTGACCTCTGCTGAATTATCCGCAACGACCAAGGTCACTCATTCCCTCCGATGTAATTTGCATAATGGTCCTTCTTGCATTCTACTTGCTGTGATTGATGCTTAGTGGGTCGCGGCTCGCCTTGAAAACTGTCTCCACGCGGCTAAAGTTCATCCCCTGCAGATTCTGCGTTGACGCAGTCTTCCACGTCGCCTTGGATTTTTCTTACCGCATGAGGAATCGCGGGCCAAACAGCCCCAAGGTTTTCAATCGCGCCCTTGGGGCTTCCCGGCAGATTTAAAATCAGCGTGTGCCCGCGGATTCCCGAGATTGCGCGGGACAGCATTGCATGGGGTGTCATTTTGACACTGTTGGCGCGCATCGCTTCGGCAATGCCTGGAATTTCCCGGTCGAGGATTCTTTGCGTTGCCTCCGGCGTGACGTCGCGCGGAGAAACTCCGGTCCCGCCCGTGGTCAGCAGCAGATCGCAGATTCCCGAGTCGGCCCATTCAATTAACTGAGCCGAGATGCTGTCCGCTTCGTCTGGAAGTATCTTTAGGCAGACTACTTCTACGGCTCGCCCTGAAAGCCAGGACGCGAGCGCCGGGCCGCTGAGATCGACCCGCTCACCCCTTGACCCTTTATCGCTCAGCGTTAATATCGCCGCCTTGATCAAAACAACCCCACTTCCCGATCTCACCAGCATTGCATTGCCACTACCTGGGGAGGGCCCGAAACTCCATCGACGACGACCGTCTGCACGACAAACTGAACGTTGCGATTGCAGCCCGACAGGCCTTTTCCCAGAGCGTTGAGATAACGAGGGTTGCTGACGAACTCGGCAGCCGCGGTTGTGCCATAGTTGCGCATGCCGGCTACTTCGAGTACCGGTGTTCCGGTTAACTCGTCGGAATATCGGGAGACAATTGCATAGTCTTTCTTGAGATTCTCGACGTTTTCGTACATATTGACCGCCCACTCTACGCTCTTCGGATTATTGGAGTCGACAACTTTGATCATCTCCGCCGCCCGGTCATCTTCCATGTGAAATCGTAACGAAGAAGTGAGCCGTCGCGTCCAGCCATTGTTCGCAAAACCTACGAGAATCACCGGGCCGGCACGCAGGTTGTCCAGCGTACTAGTCTCGGCGGCGCGCAATTCATAGGTCTTTTTCCTCCGTTCGAGAAACCCCACGATCCTTGAAATGGCGTTCACATCGTTGGTCGACGCGGGCTGAGCGGGCGGTGTTTGATCCGCCTGATTTCCCGCAGGTGCGGTCTGAGCCGGAGCAGCATCCTGGTTCGGGGAATTTGCGCTCGGCGGGGAGATATCGGGCATTTGGCCAGTCCCGATGCAAATGAGCACTCGATTGGGAGAAGTCAAAATCGGGGACCAAAAACGGGCAAAATCGGAGGTTGCAGTCCAATAACTTACAACGGCCGCAAGAATCAAGAGCGCAGCAACGCCTGCGGCGGCTCCATAAAGAACGCGGCGCGAGCGCAGAAAAGATCCGAGAGATTGCTTTGCCGTGGAGGGAACGTCTTCCCCCGGCAGGATCTCCCGGCCCGTTTCAGCCTGTGCGGATTGCGCAACCGCCTGCGGCATAAACCGGAACTCCGGACTGTAAGAGCCTGCCGGCAGCTCGATCCGCAACTCATTTTCATGATTGCCTTCGTGATAGTACTGGGCGATTCGTTTTCGGATCTCGCTGGCCGTCATACGGACGATCGGATCGATCGCGGTATCGTAGTTGGCATCCCGGCTAAAGACTTCCATGCCCAGGGTACGTTCTTTGAAGTGGAGCTCCGGATGGTCAATGGCCTGTTCCACCAGATAGCGCAAAAGGGCCTTACAGCGCTTGCTGTTCTTGAAAGTGTGGTGACCGAGCATATTCTCCAACTGCCTGAGAATTGCGGTTTGCTCGTCTGAAATTGGTCCAGCTTGCGCCACCGGGACACCACACCTTTAAGCTTGGGAAATGCCTGTGAAAACCGCCGCTGTGATTGCCGATTTTCACCCAGGCTGGCTTTATACAGATGATACAACCAAAAGAAAGGGGTTGACCGAGGCAACAGCAATCCCTGGAATATTTCGTATCTTATTGATTCAATTTGTTCTTCATCGCCGTCCATCCGTTGACAAGTTCGGCAATTTCCGAAGAGCCTGTGGAATGTACGTTACAGGCTTGGTTTTCATCCCGAAAGCCATCAACACAGCGAACCGCCGCTGCAGCGGCATCGATGAGCAACCTCCAATCAACCTCCCAAGAGGAGCTCCCAAGTATCTATTTATTCGATTCGTCAAAGCTTCACGACAAATGGTCCTTTACGGGGAAATGTCCGAAGAAAGGATTCCTTTCACCTCCGGAAGTGAGGTTTGCAATGTAACGTACCGGGCGTACAGCAGGCTGGAAGTTGTCGCCGATTAAGTTGATCGCGTGTTCTTCGCGCCTCGCAACTGGTCTTTCCGCGCTGTGAACGCTGCCCGGACGATAGATCCGCGCTTTTCTAAAATCAATCATTTCAGAGACATATCCCTTACACCATGGCTCCTGTTCGATAAAGAGGGTCAGATGCGAGCGGCTAGTTCGTTGCCTCTGTTCGCTTCAGGCTTTTCTTCATCGCTTCTTTGAGGGGCCTGCTCTGCACAGTCATTCCCGGTCGGATGCACCGATCGTCGCAGATGCTTCATTACGAAGCTTGGCGCCGATCACAGCCATTCCCGCCGTTTCATAAACGACGAGAGCAACGGACGGCTCGGTAACGTACCGTACTCGACTTGTCACTCGATTCATCGCAGGCCTACAAATGTGGAGCGTTGCCAGACCATAAACCGCAATCCATTCGGAGCGCCCGAATCAGGCAGGTGTTCCCTTCCGAAAGAATTCAGCAGATGAAGAAGGAGCTAAAAAGGTGATAAGAACTTCGAGGACAGGGGCCATTTCAGGGCCCAGGCATGCGGCAAAGCGGCTTGCGTTTCGTGCGCGAACGATGCGTCAGTTTCTACGGAATGGAGACGCAGCCAGCAGCAGATCGTGGATCGGCGCGGCGTGCGTCGCGGTATTGCTGGGTCTTTGCTTGAGCATGGTTCCATGTTCATTAAAGGCGCAGGTCGGCACGTCCGATGTGCTCGGCACTGTAACCGACTCCTCCGGCGCGGTTGTCGTAGGCGCCAAAGTGACGATCAAGAACCTGGGCACAGCGGAAAAGCGCACCAGCACCACAAGCGACAAAGGCGAGTATCTTTTCAGCACCCTGCCCAACGGCAACTACACGCTGACGGTGGAAGCGACGGGTTTCGAGACCTTCACCATTAAAGACTTTCCGCTCTCCTCCGGGGATCGCGCCCGCTACGACGCGGCGCTGAGGCCTGGCGCGGCCACCGAGACGGTGGAGGTGAACGAGGTGAACACCCTGCAGACCGACAGCCCGGAGGTCGCCAGCACGGTTCCAGATACGGCGGTTCAGGAGATGCCGCTGAACAGCCGTAACTTCAGTTCAGCCCTCCAGACGCAGCCCGGCATGTCGATGGGAACCAATAGCGGATCATTTGCCGGGGGCGGCTCCCCGGAAGACCGGCGTCCCGCTTTTGTCGTCGTCGCCAACGGCCAGAACGACGCGTGGAACGACCAGTTGATCGATGGCTTCGACAATAACGAGCGGAACCTCGGACTGGCTGGAGTTCGACCTTCCATCGATGGCATTGAAGAAGTAAAAATCGACACCAGCTCCTACAGCGCCGAGTACGGCCGCGCCGCCGGGGCCGTCATCAATGTCATCACCAAGGCCGGAACCAACAACTTTCACGGTTCCGCATACGAGTACTTCCGCAATGACATTTTCGATGCACGCGACTTCTTCGCGACAGCCGGCGTGATCCCTAAGCCGGAATTGCGCCTGAACTCCTTCGGTGGCAGCTTCGGCGGACCGGTTACGCTTCCAAAGCTTTACCACGGCAAAGACAAGACCTTCTTCTTTGCCGACTTCGAACAGGATCGCTCGATTAAGGGGCTTGCGCCGTATGTGTTAACCGTTCCCACGGCGTACGAAGAAAACCAGTTTGTGAAGACGGGTGGCCTGGATTTAACTGACGCCGATCCCACGTTGGCGATCATTCCGGCCGCGAACGTTAGCCCGATCATGGCCAACTACTTTGCGCTGTTCCCGTCGCCGAACTACTCTCAGTCTTGCCCCGCTGGCGTGGGTTGTTTCGTCTCGAGCCCGCCGGTGGTGCAGAGAGATACCAACGTGGATGCTCGCATCGACGAGCACTTCAGTCCCAGTGACATCCTTTTTGCCCGCTTTGCCGACAACCCGGTCACCACGTTGGAACCGGAAGCGATTCCCGAGACTCCATCTGCCTTTTCGGCCTGGTCGCCTTTAACCAAGACCACGCTGAAAGGCATTTATCCGGGAGGCAACGGAAGCGGCGCCGGTTCGGGCAGCTTCGCTGGCCCTTCGTCAACCAAGTCGTACAACGGGCAAGTGGATTACGTGCATATCTTCAGTTCCAGCCTGATCCTGGACCTGAAGACGGGCTTCACGCGCGTGGATATCGCGTCGTTGCCTTTTGACGACGGCACTGGAGCCGCCCAGCAGGTCGGCTTCGCATCGGACATCAACACTCTTGGACTGTTACCCGCAATGGGCGGTCCCGGGCTGGCATGGACCCCGCTGCTGGGCTCAACCAACAGTGTGCCGCTGCTGGATATCAACAACACCTATCAGTATGCCGGCTCGGTCACCTATACGCACGGCGCCCACAACATCAAGGCCGGAGGCAGCGCGATTCGGCGGCAGGTCAACGCCGCTACCGACGCGCTTGCGCCGGGCTTCTTTCTCTTCTGGGGCGCTATGCAGGGTCCCCCGGGGGGATTCTATCCCGATTCCAGGCAGAACTTCATCGCCGGGTATCCATCGCTGGAGCTTCGCGAAGACGCTGTCTTCAATCCCGGTTTCCGCGCCTGGGAGTTCGCCGGCTACGCGCAGGACGACTGGCGCGTAAATCGCAGCCTGACCGTGAATGTGGGAATTCGGTATGACATCTTTAAGCCCTTCACCGAAGCCCATGGATATTTCTCCAACTTCCTTCCCAGCTGCCTGACCTCTGGAACCATCGGCGCCAATTGCTTTGCCACGGGAAGCTCGGCCGGTGGCGGAGGCGTTGTTAGCCCCACGGTCGGCGTGAATACCGATTTCAGGGATGTCGCTCCCCGGGTCGGCTTTGCCTGGTCGATGAACACAAAAACAGTGCTGCGCGGCGGCTTTGGAATGAGCTACTTTCCTCCCGACCTCGGCGAGGCTTCTTCCGGCACGGGCGCGCCTGTCTCTGTTTTACAGAACTACAACCCGCCGTATTCGTTCAATTACGCGCAAGCTTTTCCCTTTGATCCTCACCCCGGGGCCTTTTGTTCGGTCGCTACTCCACTTGGCGGAACTGCGGGATGCATCTCGGAAGGGCCGGTTGCGCCGTCTACTGTCAGCTTGAGCACATTCGCCAGCAATCCCGCGGTAACATCGGTGTCGGCGAAGCCGCTTAACATTCGTTCGGCCTATGTGGAAATGGCCAATCTGGCCATCCAAAGACAACTGGGAACGAACAATACCGTGTCGCTCGCATGGGTGGGCGAATTCGGGCGGGGCTTGCTGCGTACCATCAACCTCGATCAGCCACCGCCTCCGGGCGTGGGCAACCCGACGCCTCCGCTCGTCTACGCGACGCAGTTGCCCTTTATCAACACGATCAACTACTACTACAACGGTTCCATCTCCGCGTACAACTCGATGCAGTTGGTCTACACGCGGCATCTGGCGCGGGGACTCACCGCCGGCGCCAACTGGACCTGGTCGCACGATCTGGGCGACGGAATCACAGGCTCCGAGTATACGGGTCCCGTGGGTATCGATTACGGAAATGTGCCTAACGATCTCCGCCATCGCATCGCGGTAACGGCAGACTACGCAATTCCCTTCGGCAGTAACCTTACCGGCGTCGAAGGCTTCATGGCCAAAGGATGGAAGCTGAACGGCGTAGGTTACTGGCAGACCGGCAATCCGTTCACAGTGTATTTCCCACAGAGTACGCCTAGCCCGTTCGGTCCCGCTTCGGGTCTCAATGTACCCAATCTCGATCAGGACCGTCCCAACGTCATCGCATCGACCAAAGTGTCCGATCCAAGTATCGGCGAGTGGTTCAATACCAAGGCCTTCGCTGCGCAACCGACGGGAACGCAGGGCGATGAGAGAATCGGGCAGATCTTCGGGCCTCATCAACGCGATGTCGACCTCTCCTTGCTCAAGGAATTCAAGATCGTCGAAAGCTTGAACGGGGAGTTTCGGGCAGAGTGTTTCAATGTAAGCAACACTCCGAACTACGCCCTTCCCGACGCTAACTCGACGGATCCGACATTCGGTCAGATTCTTGGCAGTGCCAACGGCACCAATGCTAGACAGTGGCAATTCGCCATGAAGTTCCTGTTCTAAGGGGAGCTAACTGGCCGTTTTCACTGAAATGACTCTTGAGACGGAGGAACACGATTTGCGCCAGCCGCAAATCGTGTTCCTCCTGAATCTCGGGCGGTGCGCGGCTCCCGGAAAGCCGGAATCGACCTCAAACCCAGGAGGAGGACACATTGAGCATACGAAACTTGGTCGCGGTCAACAGGAACTGGACAGTTAACGACGTCGGGCTGCTGTTTTTTCGTGTGATGGTGGCCGCAAGCCTGTTTTGGCATCACGGATGGGAAAAGCTCTCGGGCTTTTCGCGCATGTCGCAGCACTTCATGGATCCGCTGCACATTGGACCAATTCCCAGCCTGCTCTATGCCGCGTTCGCCGATGGAATCTGCTCATTATTGATCATCTTCGGCGTGGGAACCCGCATTGCCTCATTCTTCGCGTTCATCAACATGGTGGTGGTCTATTTTGTCGCGCACAACGCGCTGGGGCTTGCGATCTTTAATTCTCCTCCACCCCCGGGCATGCCCCCGCCGCCTGCCATGCCGGGTGGGTTTGGAGATCACCTGGAACTGGTTTTTCTCTATCTGGCCGGCTTCCTCCTGCTCACCATCGTCGGCGGAGGGGCAATTGCTGTTGACCGAAAGCTCGCCGGACGAAAGTAGTTCGCCAGATACGCCAAATGCTGTCTGTTGCTCTTGCCTGGGAATCTTTGCGTGAGTCTTGATTGCACGGCACAGACTCCCCTGGGGCGCTCGCAGTCTCAATTACCGCACTGAAACGTCGAGAAAAGCTTTAGAACCGTCCTTGGGGCAGGACCCCATATGGAGAAAACAATGAAGGAAAAAACGGCTCGACTTCCCTTCCCTTTGCGGATGGCTCTTTTCGTGGCCGTTCTGTTGCTGGCTTCAGTTGGCGCGCTCTGCCAGAATACTGCTGACAATCCACCGAGCGGCGAAAAGGCGCGAGCTGTGCTCGACCTGCAGCCTCACCACATGACCATTTCGGTTGCAAATCTGCGCGCAGAGCGGGATTGGTACATCGAGAAGCTGGGTTTTACGGTGGCTCCGATGGGTCCGCCCCGTGGATCAAGTCAAACGCCTCCGCCACCGGATGCGAATATGCAGGGTGCAGCCCAGTTGAAAATCTCCGGTTATCGCCTCGACTTGATCCAGTACGCCGGATCGCAGCGGGCTACGACACCTTCGCCCCGTTACCTGGCGCAAGGATGGGTTCATATCGCCTTCTCCGTTTCCAATCTCGATGAGGCGTACAGCTTCCTGAAGGCTGCAGGGACGGACGTCACTGGAAGACGCGACGACAAGGGTGCTCTGCAAGGCCTTCTTCTGCACGATCCCGAGGGCAACGAGATCGAGTTGTTCTCGCGATAAGACATTGAGATGGCATGTATGCGGAGATCCTATTTTGCCGAGAACTCTGTAAGTGTGTCGAAAGCGAACCGCCGGCGAATCATTGCCGTGAGATTTTTCTCTTATCCCTCTGTTTGGCTGAGGGGATCGCATGCAATCACTCACGCCGCCCTGTCGTGGGGCGCGAAGCCCGGCAACCGGGACGCAGCGGCAAACCATAACGAGAAAGAACAAGGAGATTTTTTGATGAACGAGCGTAAAGAAGGCGCTGCCGCGCGGCGCAACATGACAGCATGGCTGATTGCATTGGCAGTGGTCTTAGCAGTGCCCCCCCGAATTGCACAGGCGCAGACGGACGAGCCCGCTTGCGACAGATCGTGCATGACAGGCATCGTCGACCAGTTGCTGGCGTCGATGGTTGCGCACAATCCCGATACGTTGCCTCTGGCCAATGTCTACTCTGCGACCGAGAACTCACATCCGGCTGCTCTGGGAATGATGACCCTTTGGCGGACGGTCACCAAGGCAGACAAGCCCTCTCTGCTGGCGATCGACACCAGCCTGGGCCAGGCATATTTCGCGCTGGCAATCAGCGAGGCCGGAAGTTCTTCGGTTCTCTGGGGACGGATCAAGGTAGTCGATCGCAAGATTTCGGAGCTGGAGTTGTTTATCAACCGCTCCCGTGGCGATCATGGCTTCTCATTCTCTGCCGATCAACTGCCGGCGAACTACAAGCAACTGATGCTTCCGCCTGCCGGCCGCCAGAAGGCCACACATGAAGAATTGGTCAAACTGGCCCGTGCCGCCTTCGATGCCTCCGACCCGCTGCAGGTTGTCGTCGGCCCGAATTGCCAATTCACCGAGTTGGGTTGGCAGGTGATTGATCCCGGCCTGGATGATATGCCGCAGCAACCGCCGGTGGGCAGCGCGCCGCCGGGAGGGGGCTTCTCGAAAGATAAGCCGCTCGGTTGCATGTTTCCTCCCTTTCGTCCTACCGATTCAAAAGCCCGTGTGATCGCAATCGATGACGACCTGGGATTCGTTGTGGTTGCAGGAGTCGTTCCCGGATACGTCTACCCCTACCCGTACCTTGGCCACATGCTCTCCGCCTTCATCCCGAGGGACATGAAAGACGCAAGGGATACGCAGGAGCGGTGGTTTGAGAGAAAGGTGAAGGCAGGCAAATCGCCCGTCCTCCGTCCGTCGCCGGCGACCGGAGAAACCATGCAGGTTTTTCAGTTCTACGATGGCAAGCTCCAGGCCTCGCAGATCAACGTGTATCTGAGCGGCCCTGACGCGCACTCCCCGTGGGTCAGGTAACATTCATTGGCTTAAGCCGTGAAGCTCATTACAAACAAGGAGAACGAAATGAAGAGGGAACTACAGACTGTTTTATCCATAGGTATTTTCGTTGCGTCCGGCATTTGCAGTGCTTTTGCTGCCGACAATAGGCCGGTCATATCCGATGCGGAGCGGGCAGTGGACATTCAGGCCGTCGCCAACGTCATGGGACGCCATGCCTTCTATCACGGCGCGGGACAGAACTGCGAAGAACTGGATGCAATCTGGGCCAAGCATCCCCCCACCGTCGACTCGTTCACCAACCCCTCGGGCGCCTGGACAGGAGACCATATCCGTGCCTCTTATTGCGAGATGAATCTGGTCAATGAAAAGAAGGATCTGGAAGCCGTAAGAAAGCAGTACCCGGAAATTCCCGACGGGCCCGCAAGTTACGGCGCCGGAGACTTCCTTTTCCACTTCCTGACCACTCCAATCATCGAGATTGCCGGGGACGGTAAAACCGCCAAGGGCATGTGGTACTCGCCAGGGATCTTTATTGGCGCGCAGAATGGCGCCGATCACCAGGCCGGCGGCATCTTTTTCTTTGAGAAGTACGGCGTGGACTTCATTAAGGAAGACGGACAGTGGAAGATCTGGCACATTCAGATGTTCTACGACTACACCGGCCCCCTGGAACATGGCCTGGCGGTAATTTCAGTCAAGGACAAATCCATGAAGGAAGCCGGCGAAATGCAACAGCAGGATCCGCGGATGAAGCAGGACAAGACCAATCCTAATCCTTATCAGGAGTGGAGTCCCACCAGAATTCCGGTGATGATCCCCACGCCTGCGCCGTACTACACCTTCAGCGATACCTTCAGCTACTAGGCGACAGAGCCCTGCCCGGTAACTCGATTCGGGCGGGGCTCTGTCCCAATCAGAGACCCGACGGTTCCCTCGGTCCTGAATTGCAGCGATGATCAGTGTCCTCGACGCCGCCGTCTGCTTTGGCCGCGAAAAAGGGCACGGCGCGGGATCGGACAATCGCGCTCCGCCGTTTCCTGAAAGCGCCCAACGGCACCCATGCACGGCGCTGACGACCCCGCTTTGAATGCGGTCTGCCCACAACCTCCTGCGGACTACTGCGAATTCGGACCCGGCTGTCAGAGTGGCTCTGCGAAGTTAGGAAGACCATATATTTTGGAACTGACCAGATGCAATGCTAACCCAAATGAATGAGTGAGTTAGCAAAAACGGTTGCTATGCTTTGGGGCAGCCGCCCCGAAGATCTAAAATCATGCCTCCTCACTTGCAACGCGGCAGCGAATTTGGTTGCTACCCCCGATGTGAATCAAACAGGGATTTCTCGAAACTTTAGTAATACAAATATAGTTATCTACGTTCCAGATCAACCAAAAAGTAGTTACTATCTTCCCACGGAGACCGTTTGGCAGGCCGGCATGTCCCCGCGCCCGCATTGAAGGTTCTCCCCAGAAATTGCACCCACTCTGTTCATTGAGGCCGAAGAGTCCTGCGAATTCAGCTATCGGACGGCCTGTCAACTTGAGTCTTGAGTGGAAAGGCGGCTGGGATCTCAAGGAGCGTTTAACACCGTGAGTTCAGCAGAAGTATCACCTGATTTCGCCATGAAAAATGCCGGCACCATTCAGCCCGAGACCTTGTCGGTTGCCTTGATTGGACCAGACGCGGAGAGACGTTCGGCAATGGCCAGGGCCCTTGCTGAAACTCGCCGCGCCGCTGTCCGGGAATTCGATTCCTACCCCCCGGGGCTTGATCACTTGCAAAGTTTGCTGGCGTCGTTCGACGTCATCGTCCTGGATCTCGACAGCGACCCAGATGTCGCTTTGGAACTGGTGGAAAAGGCGAGTACCGGCGACGCGGCGGCGATCATGGTCTATTCGGAGAAAGCCGATCCGAAACTTGCGATCCGGTTGATGCGTGCGGGCGCTCGTGAGTTCCTGCTTCTGCCCCTCGAGCAAGGCGCCGTGGCTGCGGCTCTCGTTCGGACCACAACCGCCTCTCGTGAGAAAGCTCTTCCGGCAGAGAAAACACTGGGAGGATTGCTCGTCTTTGTGGGTTCGAAAGGGGGATCTGGAGTCACGACGGTCGCATGCAATGTTGCCATCGCTCTGGCGCAGAATTCCGCCCAAAAAATCCTGCTCATCGACCTGGCTCTTCCCATTGGGGACGCGGCACTGTGCCTGGGAATTTCCGCGGGCTACTCGACCGAGGACGCCTTCCGGAATATCGACCGGCTGGATGCGAGCCTTCTTCAAAATCTCCTGGTCAAGCATCGGTCAGGAGTATTCGTGCTGGCGGCTCCCACCAAGGTTCCCGAGATTGAGGTTTCCAAAGACGCCATCGACAGGCTGATCGCAATCGCACGGCGCGAATTCGATCAGGTGATCGTAGATGTGGGATCGAGGATCGATGAAGCGGCCAAGGCTCTCTTCGAAGATGCCACATCGATTTACCTGGTCACTCAGACCGGAATCTCCGAACTGCGCAATTCAAATCGCCTAATCTCACAGTTCTTCGACGACGGAAACCCAAACCTGGAAATCGTGATCAACCGGTTTGATTCCCGCTTTCACGAAACGGTGAACGAAGAAGTCGTCGCCAAGGCCCTCGGCAGGCCGGTGCGATGGAAGATTCCCAACGATCAGGATGCTGCGCGAGCGCTGCAGCACGGCGACACCGGGCTTTCAGAAACGCGCGTTTCGCGCATCAGCCAGGAGATGGCCAGCTCGATTACCGGACATCCTATTTCGCAAGAGAAGAAGAGGGAATTTGGCCTCAAAGGCTTCGGTAGAAGCAGTGCGCGAGCGAATTCCGGCAGTGAGGAGAGAGCGAATTCCAGCATTGAGGAACCGCCGAGCACTACGCTTTCGGCTTCGGCCGATGCGCCCGCGACTCCGACCATCACCTGGCCCACACCCGACCCGATTACCTACGGAGACAAGCTCACCTTCGCCCAGCTCAATGCCGCAGCATCTGTTGCGGGAACGCTTGTCTACACACCCGGCCCAGGCTATGTGCTGCCGGTGGGAACGCACACGCTGTGGGTCACATTCACTCCGGAAGACTCGCGGCGCCTACGCTCCGCAGCAGGCCTCAGTTTCAATTGTCGTGGCCAAAGCAACGCCGGCACTCAGTTGGCGAACGCCTGCCGTGATCGATCTACGGCACCGCATTGGACGATGCTCAACTCAATGCCTCAGCGCCGGTACCGGGGAAATTTAACTACTCTCCCGCGCCGGGCGAAGGTGCTCCCTCGCTGGAACGCATACGCTCGTCGGTAACCTTTACCCCCGCGGACAGCGCGAACTACGCCACAGCACAGGCCGACGGTGCCGCTCACTGTGGCCAAGGCAACGTCTGCCATCCAATGGCCGAAACCCGATCCGATTCCCTATGGCACACAGCTCAGCGACAAGCAACTGTGCGCCAAGTCGCCGGTTCCGGGAGCATTCGAATACCACCCTGGCCTAGGAGCGGTGCTTGCGGCTGGAGAGCACAGACTGTCAGTGGTTTTCACCCCTGCAGATACTTCGGACTACTCTGCATCGCAGGCTGGCGTATCGCTGACTGTGGCCAAGGCAACCCCCGCCATTACGTGGCCGGCGCCAGATCCGATTGCCTACGGCGCGCCCCTCAGCGCCACCCAGCTTAATGCCACAGCAACCGCGCCGGGATCTTTTGCCTATACACCTGCTGCGGGCGAGATACTCGAGCCGGGAGTGCATGAGCTCTCAGTCATGCTTCACTCCGACCGACACTTTGAATTACACTTCGGCGCGCGCCGTCGTGCCGCTGACTGTCAACGAGAAATTATCACCCCACATCGCCTGGCCGGTCCCCTCGGCAATTTCCTACGGCACCGCGCTGAACGACACTCAGTTGAACGCCACGGCATCGGTCCCGGGAACATTTGTCTACACTCCTTCCGCGGGCCACGTACTCGCGCCGGGGAGGTATACCCTCTCCGCATCGTTCACTCCGTTGGACACTGAAAAATACGCGACGGCGAAAGCCTCGGTCGTGCTTGAGGTGGAAGAATCGCCTGACCTTGCTTCGTTGCCAACGGCAGCCACTGAGACGCCGTCCACGCTGGACCTTCATCGCAATCAACCCTGCCCCTGCAGATTCGGCGCCGGCGGAAATAGTGGGCGAACGCACTGCCACCATGACAAACCTCCGCGAAACGCGCACGTACAAAGGTGCTGTCTACGAGAAAGGAGAAGACGGCCAATGGCATCTCCAGAAAAAATAGCTCCGTTGCTACCTGAAACGCTTCCCGAGAATTTCAGCGATTGGGATAGCGAAGCATCTCCTGCGCCATTGCCTGGTAACTCTGGCGGGTGGGAGGCCTGGGAAGCCGCTCATTCCTTCGGCGAAGTCTCCAAAACCGTCTGGCCAATCCACTGACCGCGATGCAATCCTGGAGTCATTGTTGGGTATGCCGCGTGTTTCCGGGTCATCCTCGTCCGCGCCAGTCTTTGCTAAACGGCAAAAGAATTTGATCGAATGGGATAACGAAGAATCTCCTGCGGCTACGCCCGTTAACCGCAGTGAACGGGAAACACGGGGAGCCGCGCAATTCCTTCTCCAAGTCTCCAAAACCGCTTGGCCAATCCGCTGACCGGGTTGCAATCCTGGAATCCTTGTTGGACAGGTCGCGTGTTTCGGGTTCAGCGTCGCCCGCACCAGTCTCTCTTAAGCCGCAAAAGTTGACGAGCGAGTTGGTGGATCTATCGCCGCACGTCAGACGCCAGCCGTACGCCGAATGAGGTTCCCGTAGTTCCGGGTTTGCCCAATGCCGCTTCTGTGGATGGAATGAGTAACTCAACGGAAGTCAACGGCCACATTGAGACGGGAAGCGAACGAGGCTCTCTTCGAGATGTTTCGGCCGAAGAATATCGAAGTTAGGGGAGAACCGACGGAACCGACGACGGCAAGGAAAAAGTGGATGACTGTTCCTGCCATTTGCGCCTGTTCGATTCTGCTTCCGCTCATCCTCGTGGTCCCGCTGTTCCATCATGGGATGAAGCCCGCAACGAAACAATCTGTTCAGCCACCTCGGGGAGCATCCGATACTCAGCCGATGCCGAACACGCCGCCGTCGGCTAGTGAACCGTTAACTCAGGACAAGCCGCAGGTAAAGACCGAAGGGACGCAGACAGCGAACAACCAGCCGGCCAACAAAGAGGTGGCAGTGAAGTCGACGCAGGTGCCGACGGAAATGATGAGCGACCAACTCGCTGCGCCGACGCAGATTCCGCAAGGCATTAAGAACCCAGTCGCGGATAATGGACCTCCTCCCGCCAGCTTTGGCGCGGCCGGTGCGGATGGTCTGGGCGGCAACGGCGCAATTGACGGAGTTTTCAAAGGACAAGCTCAGCGCGCCTTTAAGGTTGCAAATTCGAAGCCACTCGCCATTTCATCTGGCGTCGCGGCCGGAATGTTGATTCAGAAGATGCCCACCATTTATCCGGCGATCGCGAAATCAGCCCGTGTGTCTGGGACTGTGGTGCTGCACGCCATTATTTCCAAGACTGGGACAATTAAGGATTTGCAAGTCGTGAGCGGACCGGACATGTTGCGGCAAGCCGCCGTCGATTCCGTACGGACCTGGCGCTACAGACCATACAAGCTCAACAACGAGCCAACAGAAGTTGAAACTACGATCAGCGTAATATTCTCCCTTGGGGGTTAACGCAGGTATAGACGCTCATGGCCAAACCATGCTTGCGGTCGGGCGTTGTTCAGTCGTCGTCTCTCGCACAGGTAGAGATTGCAAAGTCTGAAGCCTTGGTTTGACCTTGCTTTGAATGCGCCAGATCCGAGTTGTGCTTCCCCGAAATTCCATCGGCCCGTGTTTCTTAGATCTGCAGCACATCCACTACGTGATCCGGCTGCGCCCTCGTCCTCGAAAGAAACTGGAAGGGGAGAATTACAATTCTCCCCTGCGGAAGGCGGTGGTGAACTTACGACAATTTTTGTCGTTTCCGGTGAGCAGCTCGACGGCGAGCAGGGTTCCTCTGATGTCTTTATCGGCGGGATCGAGGATTGCCGAATCCATTCCTTCATACATGGCGAGGCACAGGAAATTACGGTTGACGAGCTTTCTGAGCGGCAGTCCGAAGGAGATATTGCTCAGGCCCGAGGTAATCTTCACGCCGGGAAACTTTTGCCGAATGGCGCGCATAGTTTCCACAAAATGAAGCACCGAGCTGTTGGCGGTGGATACGGCGATGACCAGGGGATCGATATAAAGCCGCTCCGGCCCCAGACCATGGTGGGCCGCCTTCTCGATCAGGCTGGCGGCGATCTCGATTCTGTGTTCCGACGTCTTGGGAATTCCGGCGTCGTCAATGGTGAGGGCGATGACATCGAAGCCGTACTCTTTGGCCAGAGGGTAGAGGATCTCGCACTTGTTCCCTTCGCCAGATACGGAGTTGATCAAACCCGGCTTTTTCAAGTAGGGAATCAGTTGCGCCAGTGTATGGGGATTGGGGTTGTCGATGCATATGGGAGTTTCCACCGCCTCCTGCACGATGTCCACCATCCACTTGAGGGTGTCCACTTCCACGCTTTGCTCGGTTCCGGCGCATACATCCAGATAATTGGCGCCGGCATTGGCCTGTTTTATGGCCAGGTTTCGAATGAATTCAGAATCCTTTTTGGCGATAGCTTCGCCCACCGATTTGATGGTTCCATTGAGTTTTTCACCGATGATAATCATGTCGATCGTATCCCCTTTGGAGGCTAGTTGAAGTATCCAGGTCAGAAAAACGCTGCAACGGAGTTCTGCTATAATCATATCATAGAATGATTTAAAAGCTTGAAATATAGTGCGCGGCTGTGCAGGCGCTTTCAAAAAGGGCACGAGCGGGGCGCCCACCCGGTGGGTGGGTCGCGTGCCGATAAAGCCAATCAAATAATCGGGGCCTTCTGGAGCGCTATCCTACCAGCGCGTGGTCGGCAAGGGCGCGCCGCATTTTAGCCGCTTTGACCGTATTGGCCATCAGCATGGCGATGGTCATCGGTCCCACTCCTCCCGGAACCGGGGTGATGGCGCGGCATACTTCGGCGACCTTCGGATGCACGTCTCCGACCAGGGTTGAACCTTTTTCCGAGAACTCCTTTTCCCGCTTCGCATCGCCGGCAAAGAGACTTTGAAAGAGTTCGCGGCTGTCGATCCGGTTAATCCCCACGTCGATGACCGTAGCGTCTGGATTCACCATCTCCGGAGTAACCATCGCCGGCTTGCCGATGGCCGCGATCAGGATGTCGGCCCGCCGGCAAACGCCAACCAGGTCGCGCGTGCGGGAGTGACAGATGGTGACGGTGGCATTGGCATTGGTCAGCAACATCGCCACCGGCTTGCCCACAATGTCGCTTCTGCCCACCACCACCGCATCCTTGCCCGCCACTTCGATACCGCTGCGGCGAAGGATTTCCATGCAGCCGGCCGGCGTGCAGGGCACCAGGCTCGGGCGCATGGTGGAGAGCAATCCGATGTTTATTGGATGGAAGCCGTCGACGTCCTTGGCGGGATCGATGGCCGTCAGGATCCGCTTGGAATCGATCTGGCCGGGAAGCGGCAGTTGCACCAGAATGCCGTCGATGTCGTCGCGGCGGTTGAGCTCGTCGACGATGGCCAGTAACTCTTCCGTGGTGGTGCTGGCCGGGGGCGTAATCATTTCGCTGAAGAAGCCCAGTTGCTCGCAGGTGCGGACCTTGCTGCGCACGTAGACCTGCGAAGCCGGGTTTTCTCCCACCAGCACCGCAGCCAGTCCGGGACGCACTCCCTGCTGGGCGAGTTGAGCCACTTCCGCTTTCAGTTCCGCCTTGATCTGCGCGCTAATGCTGTTGCCATCGAGAATTCTTGCCGTCACCGGTTTTGCCCTCATGCCATCTGAATTTGTGAAGAATTTCCTTCCGCCGAATCATAGCACCGCCACGCGGCGCTCCTGCCGGGTTATTCGGATCGGCTGTTCCCGCTAACTCCGCGCCGACTGGCTAACTCGCCGACTTGCTGACTCGCTGACTTGCTAACTCGCTGACTTGCTGACTTGCTAACTCGCTGACTTGCTATTCAGCGGCAGGGGCCTGTTTCTTCCCCTTGTCTTTCTCGCCTTTCAGCAAACCGAGCTTCTTTGCCGAGTGATCGCGCTCCAGATAGAAGTTGATCCACGAGGAGCTCTGGCTGAGATCGTAGTTCGCCGGCGGCGTAACTTCGCCGTTCAGTTCCTGCTCCGCTCCGTGGCTTTTCAGCCGGTCGTAAGCCCGCACGTAAATGCACTGCCGCTCGTTGGGATATTTTTCGCACCAGCCTTCAAAACTTCCCCCGCAGGGACCGTTGCGCTGGCCTTTGGGGCACTGGCTCTGTGGGCACAGGTAGGCCGTGTCGAGCATGGCGCAGTCGCCGCAGTGCTGGCAATCGTTGGTGAGGCCCTTGATGATTTGCTCCGCCTTGATATAAGCGCCCTCGGCGGGGGATTTATCCACGGCCTTCGAGAGCCAGACCATGGGACGGAATAGAAATCCGTGCGGATCGAACATGGTGTGGTGAAAACATCTGAATAGCTGATAACCGAGGCCCGCCGCGGGAGCCTTGCTCCGCGCCGCCGGCGTCTGGCTATTCAGTCCGGTTTTCTTGTCCGCCTCGAAGTAGTACCAGCCCCTGGGCTGAGGAAAGTCGAACTCATGCACCAGCTCGGGCCAGTTCGGCAGCAGCTCTTCTCCCCGGCCGATCACGTATTCCAGATCGTCGAAGGTCATGCCATGGCCGGAGATATGCGCGCCGGCAAAACCCATCCCTTTCATCATCGCGTACATCTTGGCGGCCCGCTCCTTGCGCATGCCCTTGCCCTTGTCGGCCGCGCCCGCCTCGCTTTCCAGGGTGGCGAGGAATTCGTCGGTCACCACGCAGCCCGGCAACGAGTTGCTGTGCATCACCTTGGCCGCGCCGAAGGGCAGCAGGTAGATGTTGCCCACCACGGGAATATGTTCAAACCCCAGCAGCTTCACCATCTCGAGCAACTCGTGGAACTTGCGCATGTCGTATCCCAGTTGAGAGACCACAAACTGCGCCCCGGCTTCGAGCTTCTTCTTGAGCTTGAAATACTGCCCCATCTGCTCCGCTTCAAGGGCCTTGAACGGGCTGGCGGCCACGCCTGAGAAAAAGTGCGTCGCCTTCAGGGTTTTGGTTCCCTTGGGAGCGGGAACTTCCAGGCCCCGGTTCAGGGTTGCGATCATCGCCGTCAGGTTCACCGGGTCAAGATCGAATACCGGCTTGGGGCTTCCCATAAAGCCGGTCTTCGGAAAATCGCCCGTCATGACTAGCAGATTGCGTACGCCGGCGCGCTCCATTCCGTAGAGAAGGCTTTCCAATTCGTTGCGGTTCTTGTCTTTACATGTCAGATGGACCAGCGGCTCGCCGCCCATGCGGATGATCTCGGCGCCCAGCATCTCGGCGGAAAGCGCCGGAGCTCCTCCCGGATTATCCGTAATCGTAAGCGCGTGAACCCGGCCCGATTTTACCGCCCGCTCGGCCGTCGAGAGAACTTCGAGCTGGGACTTTTCGAACGCGCCCCGTCCCGGCACCAGCTCCCAGGTGATGCTGAACTTCGCCGGGTCGCGCAGCGACTGCTCATATCCCCCCACGCCATTGTGATTGCCGTCACCTGTTGGTCTCAATTCCCCATCCGACATTGGACTCCTCCGCGCGCTTCTCACTTGCAATTTGGAATAAGTTTATTATAGTATGATATACATCACAAGTCTAGTCTTAACGGAGAAAACCAACCATGGCTCAGGATGTGGCCGAAACTTCCAATAGCGTAATCCCGACACCTCAACCCCCTGCGGCGGCCAAGCCGCCCGTGCCCAGCGATATTGCGATCGCCCAGGCGGCGACGCCCATCCCCATTGCCGAGATTGCCCAGGCAGCCGGAATCCTCAGTGACGAGTTGGAGTTACACGGCAATAGCAAGGCCAAGGTGAGGTTGTCGATTCTCGACCGGCTGGGCCGCAAGCCGGCGGGAAAGTACGTGGTGGTAACGGCGGTGACGCCGACTCCCCTCGGTGAAGGCAAGACCACAACCACTGTCGGGCTAAGCCAGGCATTGGGAGCGCACCTGAATAAGAAGGTGTTTACCTGCATCCGCCAGCCCAGTATGGGACCGACGTTCGGAATCAAGGGCGGCGCGGCCGGCGGCGGCTACAGCCAGATTATTCCCATGGAAGAGTTTAACCTGCATCTGACCGGCGACATTCACGCCATCACCGCGGCCAACAATCTGCTGGCCGCGGCCATCGACACGCGCATGATGCACGAGTCGGAGGCCACCGACGAACAACTCTTCGACCGCCTCTGCCCGGCGGCAAAGGACGGTTCGCGCCGCTTCAGCCCGGTCATGTTCCGCCGTCTGCACAAACTGGGCATCGGCAAGAAAGATCCCAACGAGTTGACTGCCGAGGAACGTTCGCGGTGGGCGCGCCTGGATATCGATCCGGCAACCATTACCTGGCGGCGCGTGACCGACACCAACGACCGCATGCTGCGCGGCATCACGGTGGGACAAGGGCCGGAGGAGAAGGGACACACGCGTGAGACGGGCTTCGATATCTCGGTAGCCAGCGAAATCATGGCGGTTCTGGCGCTGACCACCAGCCTGGGCGACATGCGCGAGCGTCTGGGGCGCATGGTGATCGGGTCCAACCGCAAGGGCGAACCGATCACTGCCGACGATCTGGGCGCAGGCGGAGCGCTTACGGTGATCATGAAAGACGCCATCATGCCCAACCTGATGCAGACGCTGGAAGGAACTCCCGCCTTTGTCCATGCCGGCCCCTTTGCCAACATCGCCCACGGCAACTCCTCGGTTTTGGCCGACATGATTGCCCTGGGACTGGTGGGAAAAGACGGCTACGTGGTCACCGAAGCCGGCTTCGGCGCCGACATGGGCTTCGAGAAGTTTTGCAATATCAAGTGCCGCGAGAGCCTGCTGGTTCCCAACTGCGCGGTGATCGTGGCCACCATTCGTGCGCTGAAGATGCACGGCGGCGGCCCCAAAGTGGTGGCCGGCCAGAAGCTCTCTCCGGCCTACACGGAAGAAAATCTCGAATTGCTCGAAAAGGGCTGCGTCAACCTGGCGCGGCACATCGAAAATGTGCGCAAGTTCGGCATCCCCGCGGTGGTAGCGGTGAACTGCTTCAGCACCGATACGCCCGCCGAAGTCGAGTTGGTGCGCAAGGCCGCGCTCGCGGCCGGCGCCGAAGATGCCGTCATCGCCAACAACTGGGCCGAGGGCGGCGCCGGCGCTGTGCCCCTGGGCGAAGCCGTGATCAAGGCTTGCCAAAAGCCCAGCCAGTTCCACTTCCTTTATCCCCGCGAAGCTTCGATCAAGGAAAAGATCGAGTGCATCGTGCGCGAGATATACCGCGGCGCCGGAGTCGAATACTCCGCGGAGGCGGAAAAACAGATCGAGCTCTACACTCGCCAGGGCTTCGACAAGCTTCCGGTGTGCATGGCCAAGACGCATTTAAGCTTCAGCCATGACCCGGCTCTCAAAGGCGCGCCCACCGGGTTTGTGGTTCCCGTGCGTGAAGTTCGCGCCAGCGTGGGTGCAGGCTTCGTCTACCCGCTGCTGGGCAAAATGAGCACCATGCCCGGACTTTCCACCCGCCCCGGTTATTACGAAATCGACATCAACCCCGAAACCGGCCAGGTCATCGGCCTCTCCTAACCGCCAGCTACAGCACCGTTCCACAACACCGCGGCCATCTCTGAACATCCAGAGATGGCCGCGGTCATTCGAGGCCGTCGAATTTCTTCGCTAGACTGTCTTCACGCCCTGGCGCCGTTCAGAATGCGGCCCTGCGAGCGAACGTAGCGCGGAATCCAGGCTGCGTCGCCAACTCAAGGTACTGCGCCTTGAGCGCCAACGAGCGCGCCTTTTCGCGTGCGCTCTCGCAAACCAGCAACCGTCGAACTCCCGCCCCGGCTGCGTTGCCCACCTGAACGATCCGGCCAGCAAGAGCGGGCGGAAGAAGACCGATTGCCAGCGCCGCATTCAGGTCCAGGAACTTGCCGAAAGCGCCGGCAATAATGAGGTGATCTACTGCGCCCTCACCGACACCAGCTTCCGCCATGAGCAACTCCAAACCCGTGCGAATCGCCGCTTTGGCCAGTTGGACAGCGCGAATATCCTCTTGAGTGAATACCACAGGCAAAAGGCCGTTCTCACTGTGATTCGCAAGCAGAAATTCCCGCCTGTGTCCTTCCTCGCGCACGCCTGGGAAAGCTGCTGACAAGCGCCCTCGAGAATTGATTGCGCCCGAGCGGACCAGCTCCGACAACAGCGATACAACACCGGAGCCGCAGATGCCGGCCGGTTCGGCTTGGCCAACAGTTTCCAAGCTTAATTTACCATTCTCGATATGAACGCTGGTCACTGCGCCCGGTAAAGCCCGCATACCGCACGACAGCATACCGCCTTCGAACGCCGGACCCGAGGCGCAGGATGCGCTGCACAGCTTTCCGTTGTCGAACACCGAGATTTCGGTGTTGGTGCCAATATCCATCAGCAACCATCGGCCCGGCGGCGGCTCGACCATAATCTCCAACAAAGCCGCTACATGATCGCCGCCCACGAATCCGGCGATGTTGGGGCCGCAATATACCCAGGCGCAGGGCGCCAGTTTCAACCCCAAATCGCTTGAGAGGACCTCGGTGTCGTGAAGGATGTACGGCCGATAGGGCGCGCTTGCCAGACTGTCGAGCGGCAGACCCAGCAGCAAATGCTGCATGACCGAGTTGCCTACAACAGCTATTGCAGCGACCGACTCTAAACTTCCGCCGGTAAGCTGGCCGGCCAGCTCCGCAATCGCCTGCACTGCGACGTGCTGCATTTCGCGAGCTCGAGGCAGAATCGCGTACTGCCAGTGTCAAACGGCTGATGACATCGGCGCCGAAAATGGACTGCGGATTTTCGCTCGCCCCAGTGGCCAAAACCTGGCCCGAGGACATATCGATGAGAGCTGCTGCTATGTTCGTGGTCCCGAGATCGACAGCCAGGCCTAATGCTCTTCCGCCGGCAACGGGACCTACCAGGTGTTCTCCATGAAACCAGAATCCGTCTCGCTGGCTGGGCACGAGCACCGGAACTTCGATCGGCACCACTGAAGGTCCATCATCCTGGCCGAGCGGGACCACGGTGGCGCCTGTGTGAACGGGCACTTGTATCGTACAAGAACCTGTAAGACGAGCCTGACAGGCGAGGCGCCATCCTGCCGCAACCTTCTCATCATCCAAACCACTGGAGGCCTCAGCCTCCTGGGGCATCACCCCCACGATGCGAACCACACAGGAATGGCAGTGGCCTCCGCCGCCGCAATCGGTTGTTATTCGCACCCCATTCTGCCGGGCAACCTCTATCAGCCTTTCGCCGCTCAAGCAAGTCACTTTCTTCCCCGCCGGAAGGAATGTGACAGCGAATTCTCCCATATCGTTCAACTTCCCCGCATGCCCTGGATAGGAGCCAGGCAGCTTGCGTTATTGCTGGAACCTTTTTGAGATCCGAATCCGACACTGGGCGCGAATCACGCTACAGCTACATTGCTCCACTGCTTAGCCAGTCGCACCGCCTGCTGCGCGTTCGCCCCCCAGTCATCGGCGCCGACCGCTTTCGAGACGTTGCCATCAACCGGCCCGCCGCCAACCATGATTCTCACCTTATCCCTCATGCCTGCCGCCGCAACCGCCTTGATGGTTTCTTTCATGGAGTCGAACGCCAACGTGAGCAGGCCCGACAAGCCCAGCACCGTCGCGCCGCTTTCCTTCAACGCTTCCACAAAGCGCGCTGCCGGCACGTCCACGCCTAAATCGATGACTTCAAAGCCCGCCGATTTCAGCATGTTCACCACTATGTCCTTGCCAATATCGTGAATGTCGCCTTTCACCGTGCCCACCACCACCTTGCCAGAATACGCCGTTGCTCCCTGTTTCAGATGGGGCTCCAGAATCGCCCCCACCTGCTTGAAAATCTCTCCCGACATAATCAGGTCCGAAACAAAATATTCCTGGCACTCGAAGCGCCCGCCAACCTGGTTCATGCCTTCCTGGCAGGCCAGCAAAATATCGCCGGCGGGAACATGCTCGTCAATTGCTTCCCCCACCAGCTGCAAGGTCCGTTCTTCGTCCAAATCGGCAAGCGCTTTCGTGATTTCTGCGAGCTTACTCATTCTTTCCTCCAGTAATTCAGATTAGATTACTCTGCCAGCCCTCGCCTGCGCGAATCAGCTTCGGGCTTCGGGCGCGATCCTCGGAAATATGGTATGTCCGGCGGTCGTGAACCCCTCTTTCTCTTTATGCCGCGCCTATGAACGAAAAAAGTGCCTGAATGTGGCGAACCAAATTCGAGGTCAATCAGGCAAGTTCAAATTTCCTCTGGTAGAAAATTTCAATTTACGGCTCGCACGCGTCAGTAGACGCCGAATTCTTTGGTTGCATCGCACCACACTTGGATTAAATCAGGGTCGCAACCCTCCATCTCGCCGATATCGGTGCTCATGATAAAGCCGCCGCCCTTGCCCACGACCTGGCAAAGCTTTTTGGTGTATTCGCGGATTTCTTCCGGGGTAGAATTCAATAACATGCTGACAGGCATTCCGCCCTGGATGCACATGGTATCGCCGAGCACCTCTTTCACCTTGAAGATATTGCTCTGCTGGAACATGCCGACAGTCTTGCCCTTGGGCAGCTCAGCTAAATAGTGCAGCCGCTGATCCCAAGTGCCTTCCCAGAAAACGACAGGCGTGATTCCGGCCGCAATTAAATCCAACACTATTTTCTTAAGCTGCGGCCAATAGAAGCGTTCGAACGCGGGTATGGAGATGAACCCGTCAGAGCCGCGATGCAGCGGCATAAATACTGAGTTGGCGCCCATCGCCTTGCACCGGGCGATAGCGTTCTCCGTTTGCATACGGCCAACCTTTTCCTCGGCCTCCAGCAGTTTCTCGGGACACCGGCGCATGTCCAGGAATATGCCTCTCATCCCCCGTAAGGTGTCGCCCATAAAATCGAAGGGCGCAGCTACCATGCCGCCATGGAATAACGAGCCGGGTGGAAAGCCAAGAGCCGCCATGCGCGGTTCGATTTCCCTCATCTTCGTTAGATAGGCCAGTTGCACTTGGCCCGCCTCGGCAAGCGCCTGAAAAGCTGTCACGACGGACGGAAGCGCCATATCGGCCACATACATCGACATGCCGTAGGTTCCGATGGCCGCCATGGCCAGATTGGGCAACTTGGATAACCCCTCCAGCTTGCTAAATATGCGCGGCAGATAGACGCGAATGGCCCAATCGGCGGGATCGGCCAAAAAAGCGTCGTAATCCTCGGCCTTCATATACTCGTCTTCAAGGAACTGGAAGGAATCGTTTTCCCCCAGCCCATATCCTGGGAATTTGGTCATGCGGTCACCCAGCACCCGGCTGGGGCCGGAGAAACTCCCGAATGAGCCCCTGGCCAAATCGGGCTGGTAGCGAAGTGCCGCTTTCTCCAGCGCGGCGAGGGCCATATCCGGGCTCTCACACAAATCCTTCCGTGTAATGCCCCCGATCTGGGCCAGCAGATTGCCGAACCCTAATGAAATCGGTATGCGGTCCGGCTGCCGCAGGTGTATGGCATCGTCGAAGCGCTTCGCTCTCTCCTGGTAAAGTTGCTCGGGTGTTTTTTCATTGTCGATGCAGGATACGGCCGATGTTTCCGTCATGCTTAGCCTTTCCGTTCTGAACTTATGCAATAGGCGTATTTGCTCTTCCCCTATCAGCTACAGAGTTGATGATATGCTTCCCGGCACAAATTCCAATCCCAGCTTTCGGCACGCTGGAACAAAAGCCGGAGAGCCTTGAGGAACTATACTGCGACGACCTGCGCCAGTCTTTCGTTAAAGAGAACTACGAACTTTAGCGAGAGAGAATGGGAGGAGGGCGCATCCCGGTCCTTCTGAAGGGGCGACGGTGACGAAAACAGGGCGTTTCAGCGCCGGGCGCAGCGTGGCGACACCCGTTCCCCAGTAAGCCCGGAGTTTGGGTCCGAGCCAGAAATGAATACCGGGCAGATCGGGGCGGGCCGCGGCCGGCCGAGGCATCCTCAATGCTGGCTGCACTGCCCTATGACCGGAAGCTATCGCAGTAGTTTTGAATCCGTTCAACGCCGCTGCTCGCCGGACGCGAAATCGCGAGTCGACGCTCGACCGGGAGGAAGCTGGCGAGATTGAGACTTTACACTTAAATTCGCACACTGAGGAGTTCCGATGGACAAGTTGAATTTTTCGGATGTTGTGAAGTGCGTGTTCCTGGCTGCCGCGCTGGCAACCTGCGCTGGACCTGCCATTGCGCAGGCGAAGTCCGATGAGAGTGCATCCTTGAGCCTGGACAAAGGATGGGAGTTCCGGCAGGTTACGCCAGGCGCGCCTGACGACAACGGCGACTGGCTTCCAGCTACGGTGCCGGGCGATGTTCACCTCGACCTGTTGGCAAACAAGAAGATTCCCGATCCGTTTTATCGCGACAACGAAGCCAAACTGCGAAATCTCACCTACCTTGTCCCGGTGAAGCAGGTTCATCTGAAGCCGGCCGATCTCAGCGTGGAAACAACCGGCGAAAATGGGACCTATAGAATCCGGATCACGTCGCCGGTGCTGGCGCGCAGCGTATATCTTTCGTTTGGTAATCTCGATGTGGGGCTTTCGGGTAATTACTTCGATCTGTTGCCGGGAGAAACAGTGGAAATTCAAGCCACGGGCGCTTCCTCTCTCGCCGATTTGAAAGCGCAGTTGAAGGTCATTTCGCTCGTGGATGCGTTTGCGCCTGAGTTTCAGCCGCCAACGGCAACGGCGGCCAGGTAGGCGTGTCATGCGGCAACCTGGGGCAGTTTATTGGCTTTCATTTCTCGCATTTGCCTTGCGCCTCATAGCCCGCCTTCATACGGGCATCGCTGACTTTTGGGTGAACGGCTACAGCTTCTTCTTTGAGATGGCCCGAAACCTCGCGGCGGGAAAGGGCATCGCGATTGAAGGCGTGCCTACGGCATTCCGTGTGCCTTTATACCCCATTCTCCTGGCTGGGCTGACCATGGGCCACAAAGCATTCTGGCCGATCGCGATAACCCAATCCTTGATCGGCGCCGGAACAACATTTTGCGCGGCGTTACTTGCGCGGCAGATGTTCCGTGGGCCGGCTGCGGCCAGAGCCGCAACCCTGGCTGCTGCGATCACTGCGGTGTACCCGTACTATGTTGTTCACGATACCGCGATGCAGGAGACCAGCCTCTTTACGCTTCTGACGCTTGGGGCAGTGGTGCTCCTGAGGCAAACAGCGCAAACGGCAAAGCCAACTCCCGGTGCGTTTGCCGGTCTCCTGCTTGGTCTCGACGTGTTGACACGCGCGACCATTGCACCCTTTGCCCTGGCGGCTCCCCTCTGGCTCGTCTGGCGCAAGCGAACTCGTGCAGGTGTGGTTTGTGCATTCCTCCTGGTCTTGACGGTTGCTCCATGGCTTTGGCGGAACTACAGGCTGTTCGGCACTGCGACATTAAGTACTGAGACGGGAGTTGAAATGTGGAACGGGAACAATGGTTTTCTCTTCTCCCATTACCCCGAGGAGGGCAGCGATCTAAGCAAGGCCGAGGCACTCGAAGCACTGTCGCTCCCGGATCGGCAGTATCTGGATGGAATTGCGAATGACGAGGAACGAACGAACCGATGGTTTTTCCATAGAGCCCTTGAATACATGAAGTCGCATCCTGGACAGACAGCGATCGATGGATTGCGGAAGAATGCGGCAGCCTTTTGTTGGCTGCCAAGCCCGCGTCACGGTTGGGCCTCAAACCTGGTGTATGCGATGTCCTATGGGCCCGTGATGCTGGCCGGGCTTTGGGGAATGTGGCGGCGCCGCTCCTGCTGGCGCCTGGACTCGTTGGTCTATGTTCTCTTCGCGGCGTTCGTCATGGTCACCGCAGTCTTTTGGGCTCATACCTCTCACCGTGTCTATCTCGATGTTTATTGGATCGTATTCGCCGCGGGACTGCTGGCGAAGGCTCCGCCGGGCGAGGGGGCATCGTTGGCCACGAGCGATGGAGAAGAGGCGGGTTGAACCAAGGCCGGCGGAGGTTATATTACGCCGGCCAACTTAAACAGTCCGGGACGAAGCATGCAAACGCTTCATCAAAAGGCGGATCGGCCGAAGCAGGCGAACCTGCCAGTTGCGGTGTAGATTGAATCGCTCGGCAAAAGCAAAATCAGCGTCGATAAGACGGGTGAGCAGAATCCGCAGATGCCGCCAGCGGCGCAGAAACCGGCGGCGTCCGGGATTCTCCAATTCAAGAAAAAAGCGGTGCTGCGCAGCCCAGTCCAGTGCCGTTGCCGGCTCGAGCATGCGCTCCTGCCAAAGCCGGTCCGTCAGTTGTTCCAGACGTCTGCGGTCTCTGGGCTGTACGTGCGCAGCCTCCGGGATCTGCGGGTCGAGCCGGGCCGCCATCATCCACCCCAGAGCATGAACATTTTCGAACTCAGGGTTCGATGGTTCCAGCTTCTTGGCAAATGCGCGCGGGGAATGGCGAAATGCGAATACGAGATCAAAAATCAGGCAGAGCCGCTCGAAGCGATGGCGCACCGCGTGAAAACACAGGTAAATCATCTCGTCGGACAGGCCGAGGAGCCGAATGGGCACACCCTGGAACTGAGAGAGAAGCGTCCGAGCCCAGATAGCATCCATGTCGAAGTCGAAGGCTTCGGGGTTTTCCAGGCTGTGATGCAATTCGAGAATGGCTCCATTGCGGCTCCATCGGCGGTGGTAGTCATCCGCATCGCCGTGGGGAAGAAAACCAATGTCTGTGAGCAGACGTTCGGCACGAGCCAGGTCGGATTGCCGCACGAGAAAGTCGAGATCGTAGCAGGTGCGCAGCGCCGCATCTCCATACAATCGCTCCGCCAGGCAGGGTCCCTTCAGCGAGATCATCGGCAGATCCGCCTGGTGAAAGGCTGCCACTGTGCCCTTCAGTGTTTCGGTCCACACGAAGGTCGAAACCTGGGCTTCCCGGCGGATTTCGTTGAGCCGCTGCTTCTGCTCCGGCGTGTACTGCCCCTCGAAAATATGCAAACGTTCTGCTACCCAGGGCAGGACACTTTCTTCTTCGGCGACGTTAAGCAGAGACGCCAATTCAGCGCCGTCAACAGTGTGCTGCAGGCGCCCGCGAAACAAATCAAGCAGGGACTGCATTCCCGGCCTCATGCCGGCGCCCTTTCTGTGGCCGGGGCGGCCAACCGCAAACCACGCACAACGCCCGAGCCGATCACATTACGGCTCACTGAAGTCCGGAAATCTGGATCAAACCGGAGGCGACTTGAGGAATACGATTGCCGGCGCGTGACATTGCGGCGGACGGAATTCCGGTGCGGGCGTAAGACTTCTGGCAGTCAGATGAGGATGGCCCTCGGAAGTCTCCTTCCATGTAGGCCAGGCCGGGGCAGCGCGAGCAGTAAGCGGTGTGGGTGCAGTGCGAACAGGTGTGCAGATCGCGTACATGGACGGAACGCAGTTCGGCGAATGCCGGAGAACCGTACCATATCTCACGGAAGCTTTGCTTGCGCACGCTGCCACATGGCATGGGGAATTGCACGCAGGGATATACATCGCCAAAGGGCGAAATATAGGCCAGCGTGTGGCCGGCGCTGCAACTGTAGCCATCAAGAATATCGTCGTCATGGCTGGACACCGGACCGCAGAATTCCGCGACATCCCCGACAAATTCTTCCGTGTGCATGATTTCTTCAAGCTCGGCGGAGCTAATTCCGAGGCTGAGAATCGACCGGTCGCCGTTGATCATGGGAGTTATGGTGGGATCGACATGAAAAGCGACGCCCAGCTCCTCCGCCAACCGCATTACGGCCTTTGCATCGCGTTGGTTGTACTTCATCAACACATCGGTGACGGAGACCTTCACGCCGTTTTCCTTCAGGTGCCCAATGCCATTAATCGTCCGGCGCATCGAGCCGGGAAGTTTTGTAATCGCATCATGCACTTCAGGGCGGTGCGAATACAGACTGATTTGCACCTGCTCGATACCGAGCTTTTTGATTCGCGCAGCTTCTTTTGCCCCGATCATCACAGCGTTGGTCTTCAGCTTGACGTTAAAACGAAGCGCCCGCGCATACTCGAGAATCTCAAAGCAATCCCGCCGCAGCAGCGGCTCGCCGCCGCTGATGGCCAGGAAGAAAGTCCCGCAGTCGGCAAGCTGGCCGATGACGTCCTTGATCTCGCCGATGGTCATCTCGCCTTTTCCGTCGTGATCGAGGTAGCAGTGCACGCACCGCTCGTTGCATCGCCACGTAATATCCAGGTGCGCGCTCAGCGGCACGCCGCGCGCGGTCGCCTTATCGTTCATCTCGCTGAGCAAGCTCATGGGGCCTCCTTGGGGAGAACGGGTACATCGGAAAGCAATAGAATGCCGTGCTTCACAAGCTCGTCGACAAACTCCGTCGCATCGGCGAGGGCCTGTTCATCGCTCACATCGAACTCCGGGCATACGCGTTCCTGAACGATCCGCGAAAGCGGCGTTGCGCCGTCGGCGGCGTTCCAAATCGCCGTGCCGACAGAATTCAACATGAATACCGTTGAGTCCAGCGTTGACATGATAATCGTGTCGTCGCCGATAGTGCGCGCTGCGATATCGGCGCTTTGAGTCAGGTACGTACCGTTAGATGCCATTTGTCACCCTATGAGTTCCCAAACCCGCTGGTCGGGGAAGAACGAAAGCTCGAAAACCGGTACCATTGCCACAAAGGCACAGGCCGCGTCGAACACCTGGCGCACCAGGTCGGGCTGATGCGCAAAAAAGAGAATGTTCCGGAGGAGGCGCTGAATTGCATCCGCCGGGTCGATCTCTTCAATCCGATTATCGGCCGCCTTCCTCAACAGGTACAGTGCGGCAATCGGGGCCGAAATGTTCTTCCCAGGCGTGCCCAGCTCTCCGGCGAATGGCGTGCCATAGGCGAAATACCGCCCGTCCACTTTGCGCACGTACGATGCCTCATCGGTAAGCACCGCCACGTCAGGGGGCGCCAGGCGGGCCATCGTGGTTTTTCCCGCCTCAGACACGCCGGAAAACAGAAACGCTTTGCCATTCCTCACCACGCTTGACGCGTGCAGCAGGAACCCTCCCTCAGGCGCCAGCATTAAAGTGTGCACGATGCGAAGCACCGAATCGATGGAGTACAGATTCGCCGTCTGGAAGACCTGGCCGCGTCGTTCCGCCGGATTCCAGCTCGCACGGAAATCGCCGCGCACCATCTTCCATTCGCGGCCCTCAAGCCAAACTTCTGCGTCCGCGTCCGGATCGGCCGATTGTTGGTTCGTCAACTGCACGCGCAGCGCAAACCGCGATGCCGTCCCCGGCGATGCTGTTCCGGTCTTGATGTAATCGCCGTAGCGCCCCTTGAGGATGCGCTCAAATTCAGCATCGGTTGTCTGCACTTCGATGGGGAGTCCGCCGATTTCAATCGTTACATCGTGACTCGTGCCGGCGCCGGGGAGTTGCATCGATAACGACATTTTATCCCTCGCCTTGTCCGCAAGCAATTGTCACTCAGGACGTTCGTCATCGCGCCCGGCGCACCCGATCTGAGGCTTTGCGCCGGCGCGCCCCGGAAGAAGTTCTCTCTGCTCCTCCGGTAGGAACCTCAACGGCCCAGCCCTGGCTTCCTCCAGTCCCCGAGGGGCGAGCAGCCCTGGCATATAAGGCCCTAAAGCTGCCACTCGCCGCGTTCCTGAATCGCGTCGTGCATCGCATCGGGCGCCAGGTCCAGGTCCCCAGGCCACGTGACCGCTCCGTAATCGAGACGAACCTGGGCGAACAGCGCCGGGTCTCGAAGTACGGCGCACACCCCGGCCCTCGGCGATTGCACCATGCCGGACAAGTCGACCATGCCGGTGAGTCCATCGGCGAACGCAACCCGCAACCGCAGCCCCGGAAGGGCCTCGACACGAGTTACACGCCAGGGAGACCGGGGGACGGCTTCCGCGGCTAAGGCAGCGGGCGAATATTCGCCGGCGTTTGATTCTGTGCGCATAACTCCCAATCCCTCATGAGTTCGTCGCGGTGCTGCTGCGCCCATTCGATCGCAAAACCAGAGATGCCATACCCCGAAGCCCCGGCACTCAAGTCACCGCGACCACAAGAAGCGGTGACCCTGCACAAAGCTAAAAATGATACCCCTTCTCTGGTTTTGCCGTAAAACCAGCGCCATAGCGCGGCTGGGCAGCCCTCCACGAATCACTTCGAATGTTCGAATGTCGATCAGCGCCTCGAATTCAGCGTAAAGCGCGTGGAAATGGGGCGGAGCGTGGCCCCCAAAATACATCTGGATCAAGATGCCATAAAACCGGCTGATCGTCGGCATTCGTTCAGTCTAACCGATCCCCTGAGGCGTCTCTGGCAGTGCCGCCCCGACTCCGCCAAACCTCCGCATCCTATTCACCACGCGCATATACTGCCAGGTCGCCCACGCTGAGCGCCGCAAAACCAAGCCCACCACCCTCTGCCGGAACGAAAGCCTTTCGCTCACCCTGCGGCCATTGCGCAGGATGCCTTCCACGCGCCCGATCACCTCGCTGGCCCTCACTGGCTCATCGCAGCGGGGCCGCGCATCGCCGCGCGCGACAATGCAGCCACCCACCCAACGCGTCGAGTCCACCCAACGCAGTAAGCGATGCACGACCAGTCTTTCATTTTGCCGGAATACGACGATCGAACCTGGCTGCAACTCCGATGGATCGCAGCGCCGAACCGTGACCAGATCGCCGGGCCAGAGAGCGGGAACCATACTGGCCCCGGCGACTTTGAGTTGTACCTGCCCTTGATTGCGCGCGACCTCTGCAATGAGATCGCAGCATGCCGACTGTAAGTGCGCCTCCGCGATCATGCTGCGCTAGGAGTTCTTCCGGCTATTGTGGCAGCTGCCTTGCGTCGTCTGCACCTTGCCGCAGGTCAGCGCCATGGTCTCAAACACGCGCTCGTGCCGCACCTGCGGCTTCACGTACGGTTTCTTCGCCGTGCGCTTCGGTTCGTCCACTGAAGCCAGCCGCTCCTTGTGCTCCTTAGAGTTCATGTTCACCTCTGCGCCCCGCTCAAACTGGGTTAGATGCGTTGAGCTCGCGTTCTGCGCGCCTACCTCTAGAATACCAGACGAAAACTGCCGAGCCTGGTTGAAAAACCCGATCGGATTACGATTTACGGCGCGGGCTGCGATGCCTGGATGCCCTGAAGGGTTGCCGCAATGGCAGTACCGCAACCGCTGCTACCGCTGCTAGTTGGCGTGCCGGGATAGCCGGCAGCGGCGCCATTGAGGCCAACAAAGTAAATTTGGGACGCGCCCGTCGTGCCGGAGGCGTTGTCGATCACGATCCCGCTCGTCGCCCAACAGCCGTTTCCGGTGGGGTTGGGGTAGCTTTGTTCGCCAGACGGCGTGACCGAAGTCGGAGAGCTGACGTTGTAGGACATAATGCACCCGTTGCCGGCGGCACCGGGGGCGCAGCTACCTACAACACCACGGTTCACGCTGAAGAAAACGTAGTCAGTGCTGCCAGGTGCGGTACAAGTAGATGCCCCGCCGGCACAGCCCGATGTTGTCGTTCCGCACGTCCCGTTGCAGAACTCGGTGAGCGGGGAGGGCCACGGGTATGCGCCGGCTGCGTTCACCGTCAGGCCGGTGGCGGCAGCCGACGTCCCGCCCACCTGAAGGGAGCCGCCCGAGATAGCTACCTTGTAGAGCGTCGCCCCAGTGGTGACGCCGGTGTTCGCTACGACATACATGTTCCCGGTGCCATTTGCGGAATTGAAGTACACGTTGTCGAAGTTCCCGCTGTAAATGTAATGTGCGGCGAGACCGTTCACCCCGCCCGCTGACCAAAGCGCATTAACCCCAGGGGTGCCTATAGTGGAACCGCTGTAGCCGATCGGATACTGATAGACGGCGTTATAGCCGGAATAGCTGTAGGCGCCGCTCACATTGACAAAAACGAACGCCTGCCCGGTACTGGGGTCGACCAGCGGAGCATCGATAATGGCATCGCCAATGCCGGGCGCAGTGCCCTGGATAGCGGCGGTAGAGGCGTTCACAAAGTGGAGGGCCCCAGCCATGTCACCTACGACAATCACGCCGACGCCCTGGTCGAGGATCGGAGAGGTAATAGCGGCAGCGCCCAGGTTCTTCGGCCAGGGGCTTGTGGATATGGCAACCGCTCCGTTAAAAACTCCCGTGAACTGCTCAAGGTTGCCGCTAGTGTCGCCGACGTAAATCTCATCGCCCCCGACTGTGTTGTAGTTGTAAAACGGAGACGAAAGGTTATCGTTGAAGTTGAGCTGGGTGGCAGTCATGCAAGGGGCAGTGCAGGTGGTGATGTTAGTCGCTAAGGTCGGGGCAACCGGGTTGGTTATACCGGGGGTTCCGCCGGTTGCCCACCTCACCACGATCAGGTACGCGTTGCTGCCGTTGGACTCGATAAAGGCCACCTTGGTTCCGTCCGCGGAAAGTACCGGAGAAGTCGTGACGGAATAGCCGGTGTTGCTCTGGTATTCGGTGTTATAGGCCCAATAGACGGTCGGAGAATTGCCGCACGACGAGTACAGATTGTTATATGCAATAATGTTTGCCGAAGTTGCCGAACCTGCCACGCCAGTGGGGTAAACCATGAAATCGGTGGCGCAGTTTGCGGTTGTCAGGCTGGCGCCGTATTTCGCAGGATAGGCATTCGGCTGCACAGCCGCCGTGACCGCAGCATTGCTGATGGAGCCGGCGCCGGTAAACCCGGGGAAGTTCGTTACGGATACTCCAAAGGGACCCGCCTTGTTGGTCACGAATGTAATCTGGTTTGCGCCCACAGTTGTCGTAATCCCGTCAGTGGTCGGGACGGTCCCATTGGCCGCCAAAGCGTTGTGAAGATCCGTCGCCAACTGGGTGCCCGTGTCGTAGGTGCTTGTGGTCCCTTGTCCGCCCCAGTAATTGAAGGTCGTGGCTGTGTCGCCGGGGCCGTTGGTGCCGCCGCTGAGCGACCCTCCGGTGAACGCAGAGAAGTTGCTGCTTGGAGTGACCGTGATATTGGCGCTGGGCCCGGGGATATCGGCCGCGATTGTGATTTGATTATTGCTAGACCCGGTGCCCTGCGTGGCCGTCAGGAGCGGGCTGAGCGTGTTGTTAAGGTTGATCAGCCCCGTAATCGTTCCGGCCAGCGTCGCCGGCGTCGCATAGGTGTAGCCCGACCAATAAGAGAACAACTCCGGATTCACGCTAACGACTGAGGTGGTGCCGTCGGAGCCGTTTGTAAAGGTTGTGCCGCCGCTCCATGTGAAGCCGGTGACCGTCGAACCGAGCGTAATGCCGGGAGCCGAGCCGGGCGTGTCGGCCGTGGCATTCACCGTTGAGGTGGTGTTGTTCGCGGTAATGCCGGTGTTTGCGTTCCCGGTATTGCAAGCGCTGATCTCGTTTGCCAGGTTATTCGCCGCAGTTGTGGTCGTGGGAGTCGTGTTTGCCGTATTCAGTTGAAAGGTCCCTGAGGTGAAGGGAGAGGGGCAGGTGTTGCTCCCGTTGCCGCCGTTGGTGATGGCGCTCCACGAGAAGACCCCGCTGGTGCCGGCGCCGCCCACCGTGAATGTGTTGGGCTGATAGCCAAATGTATCGTCGGTCACCTTCACGGTGCTCTGTCCCGAGACGTTCGAGGAGGTGAAGCCGATGGTCGTGGGGCACAAAGCGATCGCACTATTGACGTTCCCTGCCAGGGTTGACGCGGTGGTGCTGGTTGCGTAGGTTCCCGTAGTGGAGCTCGAGCATGCGTTTGAGCCGTTGAGGCCGCCGGTCAGGGCAGCGCCGGAAAGCGTGAGGCCGGTGGGAGTGCCGTCGAGGACCAGGCTGACGTTGTCGGCCGTTCCGGGATATTCGCCGGTGAGATAGACTGTTCCGCTGGTCGGACTGTTCGCCGTGGCGGTCACGTCGTCGGTGCCGGTTTCCGTTCCGATTGCTGTCGCCATGTTGGTGGCGACCGTCGTGTTCAACGCCGGACTGGGCAGAGCGAACGACCCGGTACCGGCGGTGCCATTGGAGCCGGTCCCGGAGACCGGCGTTATGTTCGTCGCGTCGCTGGTCGCAACGGTGATGGCCCCCGCACATTTGCCACTGAACGTTATGTCAGAGGCCCCGGTGGTCCAGGCTGCCGAGGCAGTAGCGTTGGCCCCGGTCAGGTTGTAATAGCAAGCCGTCGGCGAGCCATAGCATTCCGATGAAGTGGCGTTGACCGCGGCGTACAGGTTCTCCGCCGTGTGGGGGTGGTCTCCAGACACCTCGATGACGCAGTTCGCGATTACGCCGCAGTGTGCTTGGGTGTCCTCATAGGTGTAGACCTGGCCCGCGATCGTTACAGTGTCGCCAACGGGCGGGGTGTGAAGGATCGTGACGCTCCCGCCCGTCCCCTTGGTCGCGCTGCACGTGATCGCAATCCCGTTGATTTTAACGCCGTCGCCGCCCGCGAAGCAGTAAGCAGCGCCGACAGCAATGGTCCCCGAGGAGCTCGACCCGCCGTTGGTCAGCGTGAGCATGTTTGATCCGGCGGTGACTGTCACCGTGGTGGCTGCTGTCGGGGGGGTGGTGTCCGCAAAGGTAGCTGTGTACGAGCCCTGCGTGGCGTTCGTGGTCATCGTCAGAGTGTTCAGAGGGTGGGTGTTGGCGACGGTGATCGAACCGGCGGAGCTAGTAGCGCTGGCGGGGAGCGCTGAGAAGGCTCCCGTTTGGGTCCCTTGTGTGGGCGGGCTCGCGTCGAACACCACCTGGGTGGGCGTGTTGAAGGTCAGCGTCGAAGTGGCGGCGATGTTGGAAGAGCTGAGTCCTCCCGACGCAATGCTCGCCAACCCAGACGTCGCCGTCGCCGGCGCGGCTGTCGTGAAGGTTTGCGTGCCTATGGTGATCGTCGAACTGGCGCTGACGGTCGATGAGGAGCCCGTTGCCGCGAGGGCGCTCACCAGCGAGGTTATGGCGCCTCCCAGGGGCTGCGCCCAGTCCTTCTCGATTGGGTTCCCGCGGACTGGACGCGGTCTCTGGGGAGCGACGGGCCTTGCGGCCATGCCGCCCACCGCGTCGACAGTCTCTGTGGCAAGATCCGGGCCAGCCATGGTGAGATTCGGGTCGGCAACCACCGGCAGCGTGCCCATCTTGCGCTTGGCCAGTTGCAACTGGTAGCGGGGATCGCCGGTGATTTTAAGCCACTTATCGAGCTTCCCGTTCTTCTCCGCGTCCTCGCGAGTGCCGGGATTGGAATACACCAGGTGATGGTGGCTCCAATCGTCGACATACGAGCCGCCCTGCGCAGAGGTGTCGGCTGCCTCTTGCCCCAGCGCCGGAATGGCGAAGGCGGCCAGCGCTAGAAACGCGACACTAACGGGAGACCATTTGGACCAGGAAGACTTTACACTCGACATGATGGCATTCTCCGAATCAAACACTGAATGTTTGGGTTTCAAATTCATTCGATCCGTTCGATTGTTCAAAACGAGTCTTGCGGCCTAGCGGGAGCGCTTGAGGAGCCCTTGTTAAACGATGAGATGCGTCCGACACGCTAAAGGGAACGCACCACCGTCATCGTACTGACTTAAGCGGAATATAGCATATTTGGGCCGGGCCGCGAGTGTGAATTTCGGCGCGAAACAGGTAGCTGAGCATTACCGAAGTTGTGTCACTAGTAACCAACTCGTGACAGACGATAAAGGACTTATCCCAGAGAAAGGATGCTCCAGCGGCCAGGGAGAAACGATGAACCTTCCAGGCCAACAGGGCTGCGAACCGCCGGCGATGAGCATCGGCTTTACTTCGCTCGGTTTGGGATTCGTGCGCGAGCTCGCGTTAAGCGCTCGCATCTGGCTCAACAGACGGGCCGGCCTTCGGTAACGCTTTTAAACGGTGGAATACGCGGCACTTTGCGACGCTCGTACCGCGCAGCCCAGTCCGCCATCCTTACGGGATTGTTTGCAATGTTTGCACCGCGCAACTCCCTGTGCCTGTTCCAACCCCTCCTGCTCCAGTGCAGCTTGTGCTGCCAAGATTCGAGTAATAGATCTGCGATTCACCCGCCGAGGTGGCCCCGGTGTTATCCACAACGATGCCCGAAGCGCCACCGGCCGAGCCGATTCCTGCGGTTGCGGCGCTTGGCGCTGAGAGCGTGGTGCCGTTGGTGCTGACCACGAAGTTGTAAAGGCAAGCGCCCGAACACGCGGATTGGCTGCCGCTGGCAGTGACGGCTAAGTAGATATAATCATTGGTGGTGCCGTTGCTGCCAAAAAATTCGGTGACAGGCGAGCAGCTCGCGGCGGCGGATGTCAGGGCCGTGATGGGGGTGAAGACGTTGCTTCCGGTCTGGTTAGCGGAGATGACATCACCGCTGGGCGCGATGCCTTTGTTGGATTGGATGGCTACGTAGGACAGCCTTGGCTCAGAGGTTGCGCCGGCAGCGCAGACCCAGAGGTTCCCGGATGTTCCAGTGCCAACATTATAAATGTGGTCAAACGTTCCGTCGTAGATCGTGGGGGTAATGGTTGTCGCTTTTCCGAAGACGGCTTCCTCGCCGCAGTTGTTGCCCGTCTGCCAGGTCGTGTTGCTCGACGCGACGCAAGCAGTGCCGGTGTCTATGGTGCTGTCCGTCGCCGGAAACTGGAACACGCCGCTGCAACCCGTGGCATTTGCGCAGGTGTAGGTAATTCCACCGCCGGAGGCGGTGTTCGAATCGTCCCCAACAAAAACGTACACTTCCTCAGTGCTGGGATCGAGGAGGGGACCGTCCACGATGCCGACGGTGCCGCTAGCGTAGGTCAGCTTGCTGCTTTTCATCTTCTGGACGCCTGTGGAGGCGATGTAGGAGTAGAGATATCCGCCGGAGTCAGCCACAAAAATGTTTCCGGAACCGTAGTCGTAGACAGGACTGGTGAGATTATTACCGCTTGCGCTGACTGTGATCGGCCATGCGCCCGTCGTAACCTCGCCGGGATTTCCCAGGAACACTCCAGTGAATTCGTGAAGCTGGCCGCTGTCATCGCCCACGTAGATGATGTCGTTGTTGCCGGTTGTGGAGCCAGTCGGATAGAGGTAGTAGGGCGACGAGTTGGTGTCGTTGGGGCTGTTGTCCAGGGCGATCGTTGTGTAACACGGTGCGGTGCAGGCGCGGTAGAGGCTGTTGGAAACGTAGGTTGCCGCTGCCGGCGAGCTGGCCGTGCCGTTGTTGGTGCCCGCCAAGGGTTTCAGGATCGCCAGTTCCGCCGCGCCCGAACTGGTCGACTGGATGTATGCAACCTGTGTTCCGTCAATCGAGAGGATCGGGGAAAGGACAGAGGTGACCGATTCGCTGTTCCCTGTGTTGTAGGCCCAGGCGACGTTCGGGATGTGGATGCCGGTGGTGGGGCAGGTGCCCGTGTAGATGTTGTTGTATGCAATCACCGTAGCGCCCGTTCCGCCCGTCGGGTACACGACGTAATCGCTGCAGGTCGGGGTATTGCTGGTGGAAAACCCGTATTTCGCGGGGTAGGTATTTGCGTTGACGGCGCCGGTTCCTGCGGGGAAGCCGCCATTCGATAAGGTCACTAGCGTGCCGGGGTTGCCGTTGGCAGATGCCGTGTAGGTGCCTGGCGCATTCGCGGTAACGGTAATGACGTTGCTCGTGCCGCCTGGATTGGAAATCGTGAAGCCGGTGAGGGTGTTCCCGGTCGCGGTGAACGCGGTGTACAGATCGGTCGCAAGCTGGTTCGGGTTATCGTAGCCACTGCCGCTCCAGTAGTTGAAGAGGGCGTTTGTGTCGCCGGCGCCATTGGTGCCACCCGGGAGCGGTGAGGTCCACGTGATGTTCGAGAGCATGTTGGTGAGGGTAATGGCACTCCCGGAGGCTCCGGGCGCGCTGGCGGAGATAGTCACCTCAGCGCCGGTCGGGTTGGTCGCGCTCACGCCCACCGTGCCGGTGTAGTGATTGATGTCAGCTACAAGACTTGCGGCGTCATCCGCGAGAATATTGTCCACGGCAAAGTTAGGAAATACGCTACTTCCGTTCGCGCCGCCCGTGAGTGTTGTTGCATGCCAGGAAAACGGCCCGGAGGCCGTGGCTCCCAACGTGAGGCCGGGGGTTGCCACCCACTGGTTGGCAGTGACGGTCACCGTGTTTGTGCTGTGCGTGACGGCGCTGCCGCCGGTGGCGATGCCAATGGTGGCGTCATTGGTGGTGTTGCACGCGTTGAGGGCCGCCGCCAACTCCGTCGCGACGAGGGTGGCGGTTGTGTCGGTCGACAGAACCTGGAATGTGGCGGCGGAGGTGCTACCGCAAGTGTTTGAGCCGACACTACCGGCGGTGACGGTGCCCCCCCATGTAACCAGGCTGGGAGTTCCGGTGGCATGTGCTGAGATGGTGCTGGCTGCAGTTCCCAGCGTGTTGTTGTAGACCGTAAAGGCTGCGCCAGCACCGCCCAGGGCATAAATACTGTCGCTCGCGGCTGGGCACGCCTGAAGGGCGGCCACAACGTTGGCCATCAACCCCGCGGCCGTGTTGGCCGCCTGATAGGAGGCGGTGGTGCCGGAACAACTGTTTGCGGTGCCAAGGTTGCCCGCCTGACCGGCGGTCAACGTGAAGTTGCTGAGGCCCTCAGTAAAGCTGCTTTCCAACGCGCCGTAGACGGTTTCGGAGATCGTAAAGCTGTCAGTGCTTGAGTTGAAACTTGAGGCGGTTGTGCCGATCACAGAGTAAGTGGTGTTGCAGGCGTTGATTGCTCCGTCGAGGTTTTCGGCGCTTCCGAGCGCGCCGGTGCCGATGATGAAATTCCCGGTGGTCGCTGTAGCGGTGTTCGCCGAGCACCCGGTGTTCGTGGGAGCTGTCGCGTTCGTAAGAGTGAAATCGCTGCTGGTTCCGGTCTTGCCGAGGGTCACCGCCTGGTAAGACTCGTTTGTCAAGGTGGTACAGTAGTCGCCCGCGGTGCATCCCGTCGTCGTGGGAGTGCCCGCCGTGACGTAAGGATTGACCACAGTATTGCTGCCAAAGCACGCCCCGCCAGTGGTATCCCCACATTCGGTGCTGTTAGCATTGATGGCGGCCTGGATGTTCGCCGCCATGTGTTGTATGGTGTTACCGCTCGTAGGGGCATAGATGCAGTTTGCGGTCGTGCCGCAGGCAGTTGTGGAGAAGGTGTAGGTGACAGTGCCGAATGTGGCCGTAGCGAGCGTTAGGGTGTCTGTTGCGGTCGGGGCGGCCACGTTCACCTGAATTTTGCCGCTAGTTGAGCCGGTGGGAGCGGCGGCGGTCAAGGTCATCGTTTGAATGCCGCTGGGGATGACCACCGTCTGGCCGGCGGTTGGCACCCCCGTAAATGCCGCCGTGGCAGAAGGCGTCTGAGCGCCCGAAGCAATCGAGAGAGTTGTTGTCACACCACTAATCGTGACAGTGGGTGCGGTCTCGGTGGTCGTGGGGTCATTTGTCCACGTGCCTCCGAGATTCGCCCCCGTGGCATTGGTGGTGACGGAAAGCGTGTTGCCGCCGTTCGCGATGGTTATGCTGTCGCCAGCATTGGCCGTTGCTTCTGTCGGGACAGAGCCGAACGTCCCGAACTGCGTCCCCGCAGTCCCATAACTGGCCGTCAAGGTTTGGTTAGTCGCGCCGTTGGTAATCTTCAGCGTCCCGCCGCTTGTTGGATTGGCTGAAAAAGTTCCCGTCGAGCTGGCCGTCGTCGGCGCGCTGGCGGTGAAGGTTTCGCCCTCGATCGTGATCGTGGAGGTGCCTCCGGTCACGTTGCCTGAGCCGGGTTGGTTGGCAGTGATTGTCATGCTGGGATCGCCGGTGACGCCGTCGTTCATGCTCCAGTCCTGCTTGATTGGGTTCTTGAGGACTGGACGCGGTCTCTGGGGAACGACGGGCCTTGCGGCCATGCCGCCCACCGTGTCGACATTCTCTGTGGCGAAATTCGGGTCAGCCGTGACGAGATTCGGATCAAGCGTCGCCGGCAGCGTGCCCATGTCGCGCTTTTTGATTTGCATCCGGTAGCGGGGATCGCTGGTAATCTTCTGCCACTGCTCGTGGCGGCCGGCATGGATCGCCTCTTGCTCAGTGCCTGGATTGGAGAACGTGACGTGGTGGGCCGACCAATCGTCCACATACCCGCCGGCCGGCGCAGACGTTTCGTCCGCCTCTTGCCCCAGCGCCGGAATGGCGAAGGCGGCCAGCGCTAGAAACGCGACACTGACGAGAGACCACTTGGACCAGGAAGACTTTACACTCGACATGATGGCATTCTCCGAATCAAACACCTGACTGTTTTGGGTTTCAAATCCATTCGTTCCCGTTCGATTGTTAAAAACGAGTCTTGCCGGCCCAGCGGGAGCGCTTGAGGAGCCTTCGCAATGTGAGGAGAGCGTTTAGCACGCACAGGAACCGACACTCCCTCATCATGCGGGCTTAAGCGGACTTTAGCATATTTAGACCGGGCCGCGCATGCAAATTTCGGAAAGCAATACTTAGCTGAGCATTACGGAAGTTGTATCACGGGTAACCAACTCGCGACAGACGATAAAGGGCTTATCGCCGAGAAGAAAGGATGCCTCAGCGGCCGGGGAGAAACGGTGAACCTTCCAGGCCCGTAGGACTGCGAACCACCGGCGATGAGCATCGGCTTTACTTCGCTCGGTTAGGGATTCGTGCGCCCAGCTCGTTCTACGTGCCCGAATTCAGAGTAACAGGCGAATTGACCTTCGAGAACGCCTTTAAGCTGGGGAATACAAGGCACATTGCGACGCCGGCACCGAATTAGAAGTCGGTGCCCTGCGATTCGCAATACGCCCCAGCCACCTTGCCTGTCACGGCAGTCCGGCCCCCATCCTCGCTTACGGATTAGATTGCGACGCCTGGATCGCACAGATTCCCGTGCCGTTCCCCGTGGTCCCGTTCCCGGCGCAAGTCTGATTCGCTTGAGAAGAGTAGTAAATCTCTTCCGCGCCCGTCTCTAACGTCGAGAGGTTGTCGATGATGATACCGCTCGCCCCGCCTGCCACCGATTGCCCCGCGGTCGGAGAGCCCGTGGTTCCGGCGCCATGGACGTTGTAATTGAGCAGGCAACCCGTCGCAGTTGTGCATCCGGTTACGCTCGAGCCCGAGAGCACACTCGTAAAGATCCAGTCGTGGGTGCTATCGACGTTAAACTCCGTCACCGGCGAGCATGCTGCCGCGTCACTCACGGTCCCCACTGGTGTGTTGTAGGTGTTCACAGTGACAGTGCCCGTACCGCTGAGGGTAGCCATTGTGATTTGGTACACGCGCCCGTTTACGCAGGTGTAGAGGTTTCCCGTGGTTCCTGTCCCCGCGTAATAGGTGTTGTCGAAGGTGCCGTCGTATTGAATTGTGGCGGCGTCGTTCGTGGCCGAGTTCCCGAAGCTCACGTTGTTTGCGCCAAAGGTGCCGGTGATCGCGGTCCCGGCCGGGAATCGGTTGACATAGCTGGCGCTGACCGTCGGGCAGCCGTCCCCGATAAACATGTAGACATTCTCGGTCGACGGGTCGAGGAGGGGACCATCGACAAATCCGTAAGTGCCGCATTCCATCTGATCCGAGGTTAGAACGGCTGGCGTCGTGCCCGTACTAATGGAGTGGAGATAGCCGGTGGCGTTGCCCACGAACACCAGCGCTGACCCGCCGGTGTCGTAAACCAGCGAGGTGAGGGCGGGCGATGTCTCCGTGCTCGCAGTCACGGGCCAGGGCGAACCCGCTTCGGCCGGCGTTCCTACAAACACACCCGTAAATTTGTGCACCTTGCCGCTGTCGTCGCCCACGTAGATGATGTCGTTGTTGCCGGTTGTGGAGCCCGTCGGGTAGATGTAAAACGGTGAGGAGTTGGAATCGTTCGCACTGCCGCTGAAGGTAAAGGTCGTGTAGCACGGCGCAGTGCAGCCGCGATAGCTGCCATTGGAAACCGAACCAGCGCCGCTGCCGAAGGTCGGAGCACCTAGCGTGCCGCCCGAAGTCAACGATACCTTCAAAATCACAAGCGTTGCCGCGGTGCCGACGGTCTCTACGAAGGCAACCTGTGTTCCATCTATGGAAATCACCGGCGAAAGACCGGCGGTCCCACCGGTGTTGTAGGCGAATGCCACCGTCGGAACGTAAACGGTCGGAGAAGCACCAGACCCGCAGCCGGTCCCGGACGGCCCACTCGTGCCGTAGATGTTGTCGTACCCGATAATCGTTGCCTGCGTGCCGCTACCCGCAAAACCTGTAGGGTACACGACGTAATCGCTGCAGCTTGCGCCGCTGGTGCCCAGGGTAGAGAACTTGGCGGGGTAGGTATTTGGATTGACCGTCGAAGCTGCGCCCCCGCTAAAGCTTCCGGTCCCGCTGAGCGCACTAAAGGTCGCATCGGTGGCCGAGTAGCCCGTCGCGCCGGGCGTCGTTGTCAATGTAACCTGGTTCGTGCCGGGGCTGTTTGCGACCGTCATCGCGCCCGTCACCGTGGCGTTCATACCGAGCGCAGTCACTAAATCCGCTGCCAATTGCGCCTGGGTGTCGGCAACGCTGCTTGTGGTGTATTTGAACGTCGTTGCCGAGTTAGTGCCGTCCGAGGGGTTATGCGTTTCGGTGTTCGTCGTGTTCGTCGTCCCCGAGGGCGTAAACGTGAATCCGACCGAACCGGCGGTAGCTGCAGTCAAGGTAACGGTTCTCGTCGCGCGTGTCGCGGTCACTGCCGTATTAGCCCCAACACCCGTTGCGCACTCATAAGTCGTGTTGGTTGCGCCAGCTGCGGTGAGCGCGTCAAGGAGGTCTGTGGCCCCCGTGCTGCTGTCGACATCGGCCACGCTGCAACCCGTAGCCGGAACGCTAAGAGGCGTAGCTAAAAAGGTGTATTTCACGGAGCCGATCGTGAGGCTCGAACCAGAAACAGGCGCAGTCGAATTGCTGAACTGCACGGTCCAAACTTCCGCCACCGGCGCGCTGCCCTGCAGGGTCTGCGTCGTGAATCCGGTCGGGCCCGCGATCGAAATCTGGGAGCTGCTGGAGACGCCCCCCGAGCAGTTCGTGGTGCAGGTGACCGTAAGCGTCAGGCTTTCCCCCGTCTGCGTGCCGCTGATCATGCTCCAGTCCTTCTTGATTGGGTTCTTGGGGACTGGACGCGGCCTGGCGGGAGCGACGGGCCTTGCGGCCATGCCGCCCACCGCGTCGACAGTCTCTCTAGCGAGATTCGGGTCAGCCGTGGTGAGATTCGGGTCGGCAACCGCAGGCCGCGCTCCGGCCCCCCGCTTGAGTTGCTGCATCACGTAGCGGGGATTGCTGGTGATCTTCAGCCACTTATCGAGCGTGCCGTTTTTCACCGCGTCTTCGCGGGTGCCGGGATTGGAGAACGTGACGTGGTGGGTCGACCAATCGTCCACATACCCGACCGGCGCAGACGTTTTGTCCACCTCTTGCCCCAGCGCCGGAATGGCGAAGGCGGCGAGCGCTAGAAACGCGACACTGACGGGAGACCACTTGGACCAGCAAGACTCTGCACTCGACATGATGGCATTCTCCGAATCAAACACTGAATGTTTGGTTTCAAACCCATTCGATCCCGCTCGATTGTTCAAAACGAGTCTTGCCGGTTCAGCCGGAACGCTGAGGAGCGCTCGCAAAATGAGGAAAGCTTTTAGCACGCACAGGAACCAGACACTCTCTCATCATGCGGGCTTAAGCGGACTATAGCATATTTGGACCGGGCCGCGAGCGCAAAGTTTGGCGCGAAATAGTTAGCTGGCCATTACCGAAGTTGTACCATGGGTAATCAACTTGCGACAGACGATAAAGGGCTTATCGCGGGCTGTGCCCTGCATCGTCCGGCGAACCCTTCCCAGCAAGGGAAAGGCTCGCGGAACGATTGCGGAAACGAGACGCGCGCTCCGCCTAATGCGATGGCGCCGCAGCCTTTTTGGTTGGATGCCTTTCCGGCAGAGGCTTACGCACCTGCGGCTTCACCGCCGTCTCGTCCACCGGCGTTGTTCCGGTGACGTCAGCTGCTGAAGTTCGCTCCCGCGGGTACCAGGTAGTCCTCCACCGTCTGCCCCTCGGTCGATCCCGTAGCAACGCTGATGCGCGATGCGTCAATGCCCTGCTCCGTCACCAGGTAGTCCTTGGCGTTGACGGCGCGCTGCGCGGCGTACATGTCCACCGTGGCGTGCTTGTGATGCATGGCGTACTTCTGCTGTTTGGCTTCCTTGGCGGCTTCGTCGGAATTCTGCTCGCCGACGATGACCGCCTTGGCGTCAGCCTGCTGTTTCAGATCCAGAGCCACCTGGTCCAGGCAGGCTTTGGCTTCGTTGTCCACGCGCATGGGCCGCTTCTTGTCGGTCGCAAAGCTGATGGAGCACAGCGCCTGCGTGTGCGGAGCCGGCGGCACATACGGAGCGGTGATGGTCAAGTTGGTCGAGGCAGTCGCCGATTGCCCCTTATCGTCCGAAACGTTGCACGTGATTCCCACCTCACCCGTCGGCGCGCCTGCCGAGGAGTACGTCGCGGTGGTTCCGGTGCCCGTCACCGTGCCGGCCGTGGCCGAGTAGCTGTAGGTCAGCGGACGGTTCTGCGGGCTCATACCCGTTGAAGTGACGGTCGCCGTATCGCCGGGCTTGATCGTGCTCGGGCTCGCCGAGCAACTGATCGTCGGCGGCTCGAACGCCTTCACCGTGAAGCTGGCCGAGGCCTCGGCGGTCTCCCAGGGCTTGAGGCCTTCCTTGCCCGGCTTGCCTTCCTTCACGCCGCACTTGACCGTATAAGTCCCGGCTGCCAGCGCTCCGGTGGCCACCGTAGCCGTGGTTCCGTTGCCCGTCACACCGGGCCCCGACCAGCTATAGATCACATTGTCCTTCGGGTTCAGACCACCCGCCGTCGCCGTCAGCGTCACCGGGTCGCCGGGATAGATCGATTGCGGGCTCGCCGTGCACGCCAGCGTAACCGGAGCCGGTGGCGCGAGGGAACCGGCATGGATCACGATGCCCGCACTCAAGCGCGCTGCGTTGATGTTGGCACGGCCGCCGTAAGGCATGGTACCGAAATCTACGTGCATGTACTCGTAATCGGCCTGCACGAGCCGGATCGCCAGACGGTGGTTGAACCACGGCGTTTCGAAGTCGATTCCGCCACCCGCCGTCAGGCCCGGGCCCCATGTGCTGGGCTCAAAGTATGGCCCGCCTACATAGTCCGCGTTAACCAATCCGTGCAGGAAGTAAGTGATGTTCTCTCTAGGATAACGAAAGATCAACCCACCGCCGATGGTCGTGAAACCATCATCGTTTCCCCGTGTGCCTACCGGTTTGAAGGTATCGGGAGGGGGATTCTGGGTACCCCACTGATGAACCCCAAGCTCTGCCTGCACGCCCACAAAGCGATTGAAATAATACGCGCCGCTCGCTACACCGCCCAGGTCGACAGCGTCGTACGATCCCGTCACAGGCATGCCGCTCGGCAAAGTAGTTGACACTGATCCCTTAGGCGCCAGATAGCTGTATCCGGCGAAGATATCCCATCTCGATGGCAACTGAGCACTGCTTCCTTTCGCAGCGGAAGCGGCCTGTGCCGCCAAGGCGACGGGGAGCAACGCCAGAATGGCGAATGCCAGTACGTGGACCACAGATTTCAAAACACGAGCTTGCATGCGTTTATCCTCCGCAGTTTGGCTGTTGTAACCAGATAGAAAAATGACGACACGAATACATGTAGACTTTTTGAGAGCCGTAAAAGGTGGCTCGCCGCGGCGAGCCATTTGGGTATGTGCCTTCGGTCTACACAAGTTCCGAAAATGCTGTAGCCGCCGCAAGCTGCTTAATCGCAGCCTCGCTTCTTAATGTTCAGGAACACCTGTTGTTTGGGGGCGCATATGCGCCCCCTGATTTTGATCTACTTCGTTTTCTTCTTTGCTGCGTTCTTGCCGGCCGCCGGAGCTTTTTCGCTCAGAAGAGTCATGGCATCGGCGGCATTGAACGGATAGAGTTGCACCGACTGTTGGCCTGTAGTGCTGAGAGTGATGTCGACGCGGCGGTTCTGCGCCAGAACGATCACCCCAATCCGTTTCAGGGTCTTGGCCTTGTCCGTATCGCTCAGTTCAGTGTTTTGATTGACCAGATCTTTCACCTGGTCGGCGGAGAGTTCTTGCTCTTTGCCAACGGCGCGTGTATCAATATTGGCTTCAGGAACTCCCAGCTCAACCAGGAACTGCTTTGCGCGATTGACACGGCGCTCACTAAGGGCCTGGTTGTACTCGACCGATCCCCGCACGTCGGTATGGCCGGTCAGGATCAAGTGAGCATCCGGCTTGATGGCGAGATAGCTTTTGAAGTCCGAAGCGAGGGTGTTCAGAGTTACCTGCTGGCTGGCTAACAACCCGCCCTCAGGATCCTTCGCCGTGGGCCGATCGGTTGGGAAGAACACGCTGTGCAGCGCGAGGCGGGCCTCAAGCCGAACTTGCTCTGGCGAGGGTCCCGGAGGAGGAGGAGGAGGGGCAATGGTCACCAACGCGTTTGCAGTCGCGGTCTGGCCCTTGTCGTCCGATACATTGCAGGTGACGCTTACGGCGCCGGGCGCAGCTCCGGTTGAATCGAAGGTGGCCGTTGTGCCGGTGCCACTGATGTTTCCCGCCGCAGCCGAGTAGCTGTACGTCAGCGGACGGTTCTGCGGGCTTACGCCGGTAGCAGTGACGGTGCTCTTGTCTCCAGGATTGACAGTGCTGGGGCTAGCTGAGCAACTGATCGTCGGCGGCTCGAACGCCTTCACTGCGAAGCTAGCCGAGGCGTCAGCGGTCTCCCATGGCTTGAGGCCTTCCTTGCCCGGTTTGCCTTCCTTCACGCCGCACTTGACCGTGTAAGTCCCGGCTGCCAGCGCCCCGGTGGCCACTGTGGCTGTGGTTCCGTTGCCCGTGACGCCGGGGCCCGACCAGCTATAAATCACATTGTCCTTCGGGTTCAGACCACCCGCTGTCGCGGTCACCGTGACCGGGTCGCCGGGATAGATCGATTGCGGGCTCGCCGAGCATGCCAGCGTGACCGGAGCCGGTGGCGCGATCGAGCCGCCATGGAACACAAAGCCCGCGCTCAAGCGCGCCGCGTTGATGTTGGCACGGCCGCCAAAAGGCATGGGACCGAAATCGGCATGCATATACTCGTAGTCCGCCTGGAAGAGCCGAATCGCCAGCCGGTGGTTGAACCACGGCGTTTCATAGTCCATCCCTCCGCCGACCGTCAGGCCCGGGCCCCATTTATTGGACTCAAAGTATGGCCCGTTCACCAGGTCCGCGTTGACCAGGGCGTGTCCGAAGTAAGTGATGTTTTCAGCGGGATAACGAAAGATCAACCCACCGCCAAGGGTCGTGAAACCGTCATCGTTTCCGTGCGTACCGACGTTGCTTCCGTTGGAATTCGCGGTGCCCCACTCGTGGAGGCCAAACTCCGCCTGGACTCCCATAAAACGATTGAAATAATACGCGCCGCTGAAAAGCCCGCCCAGATTGACACCGTCGTACGATGCCGTCACGGGGGTGCCATCCGGCGAAGTAGTTGACACTGTCCCCTTAGGCGACAGATAGCTGTATCCGGCGAAGATATCCCATCTCGATGGCGATTGATCGCTGCCAACCTTCGCAGGTGAAGCGCCCTGGGCCGCCAACGTGACGGGTAGGAGCGCCAGAATGGCAAATGTTAGTACCTGGCCGACAGATTTCAAAACACGAGTTTGCATGCGTTTAACCTCCGCAGTTTGGCTATTGTAACCAGATGGAAAAATGCTGCTGATGCGCAAGGGACGTGCTTCGAGCTCCCTCGACTCCACAATCATTGAGGGGCGCCGGGGTCCGAATAGCACCATTAAACGTACCACATGGCCACGGCCGAGGGCATATTTTTTTCAATGAGTTACTTCGCTTGATACGACAAGTCCTGTGGGTATTACCGTTGCCCGTTACTTTGGTAATTGAGGTTGATTTTGACGACCGAGGCCGAGCAAAACCTGCCGCATGTTGCCCTCCTTCACAGAACTTTAGCGAAGCTCTCCTTGGTTGCATGCAACACCGCGCCCTCATACCTCATACTCGTGGGGTGCGAGGAATGCTCCGATCGGCGATTGCGGCAGCGGCAGTTGCATTTGTGGGCGCGGCGTGTTTGCCCGCGCAGGAGCCGGGCTGGAAAAGCGCAGTTGAGCGGACCGCGCACGCAGCGCCCGAGGCTCGGATTGTCGTGCTGGATGTGCGGACTGGCCGTATGCTGGCCGCGCACCGGCTCGAAGAGACCGCGCGCACGTTGGCGGCGCCGGGCTCGACGCTCAAGCCGCTGGTGCTGTATGGGCTGATGGCAGCCGGGCGCTGGAACCCTGAGCGCCGAGTGAGCTGCAGCCGCCATCTCACGATCGCCGGCCACCAGTTGGACTGTACCCATCCGCCGGCGCCGCCCTTCGATGCCCGCGAAGCCCTGACTTGGTCGTGCAACAGCTACTTTGCCGAGGTTGCGCGCACACTGGAACCGGGCGAGCTGGACCAACTGCTGCGCCCTACCGGATTGCTGGGCGTTTCGGGACTGGCGCCGGAGGAAGCAAAGGCCGAGTTTCGCGAACCGCACACGGTTGACGAGGCGCAACTGGCCTTGCTGGGCGTGGAGGGTGTGCGCGTAACTCCCCTGGAGCTGGCGGCGGCCTATCGCTGGCTGGCCCTTGTGATGGCTGCTCGTTCCGGATCCGACGCCTCACGGGTTGTGCGCGCCGGCCTCGAAGACTCCGCAAGTTTTGGGATGGCCGGGCAGGCAAGCCTGGGCGGCGTGCCGGTTCTGGGCAAGACCGGAACCGCTGAAGGCGCGGCTTCAAGCCGGACTCACGGCTGGTTCGCGGGTCTTGCGCCGGCTGCAAAGCCGCAGGTGGTTGTGGTCGTCTATCTGCCCGCCGGCCGGGGCTCGGATGCGGCCCGCGTGGCCGGCGAGCTGCTGGCCCATGCGCCATTGGGGCGGCCATGAACGGGGCCTTTTTCGCACGGACACTGCTGAGTCTGTTTATTGCTGCCAGTTTGCTGCTCACCGGTGTGCAGCCCGGGCCAAAGACCGCGGTGAATGCAGCCAGCACACCGCCAATCGCGAAGTCCACGCTGCGCGTGGGCATGTGGACGCTGTGGCACGACCGTGAAGTCCTGGTCACGCAGGCGGAACCAGCGGAACTCACATTTCTCCGGAGCTGCGAGCGATGTGCCAAAGAAGCGCTCCGCGCACAGGCGAGGATTCGCGCCGAGGGCGATGCGATAACTCTGACGACGGGCGCCAAAACGGTGCACCTGGATGGCGCCTGGCTCACCGGCACGGTCACGCTCGCAGCGCGCGGAGAAACTGTCACGCTCAAGAATCCGGTGACCGTTACGGCGCGCGCTGGCGTGCTGACCATTGTGGTCACTCTGCCTCTCGAGAGCTACGTGGAGCAGGTGGTTGAGAGTGAAAGCGGCCCGGCCGACAGCCCAGAGTCGCTGAAAGCTTTGGCGATCGTGGTGCGCACCTTCGCGCTGCACGAGGCCCACGGGCACGCGGACTACGATCTCTGCGACTCGACCCACTGCCAGCTTTTGCACTGGAGCGGGAATCGCCAGCGCGTGGCAGCAGCGCACGCAGCCACACTAGCCACGGCCGGGGAGACGCTGTGGTTCCACGGCCAGCGCGCACTCGGTTACTTCCATAAAGACTGCGGCGGCAGAACGGCCTCGCCGGCTGAGATCTGGCCTCGCGCAAAGCCGGTTCCTTACCTGACCTCGCAGCCGGATCGCTACTGCACGGCGGACGGAGGCCGGGAGTGGGCCGCGGAATTGACGCGGGCGGAACTGACCGCGGCGCTTGCAGCTCGCGGATTGGCGCGCCCCGGCTGGCAGAGTCTGACGGTTGAGCGGCGAGGCGAGTCGGGTCGCGCCGTCACACTGCGGATCGACGGGACGGAGATCGATGCCGAGGAATTCCGGCTGGCAGTCGGCAAGGCGCTGGGCTGGGACCGGATTCCCAGCACGTGGTTCGAGGTAAGCCGGGGAGGCGACCGCCTTGCGTTTCATGGCCGCGGATGGGGCCACGGCGTGGGTCTTTGCCAGAAGGGCGCGTCGACGATGGCTGCGCTGGGGCGCTCCGCGCAGCAAATTTTGGACGAGTATTTTCCGGGGACGCGTGTAGCGGACGAAAACACTGGGCTGACTTGGAAGAGCTTTGCGAGCGACGGATTTGTTCTGGAATCGCTCGATGCTGCCGATGCTGCCTATTTGCCCGATCTGAGCCGGACACGGGCTCAGGCGTCAGAAAGATCCGGGTTGAATGCTTCGCAGCCGTTCACTGTGCGGGCGTTCGTCTCCACGCCGGCTTTTCGCGACGCGACGCTTGCGCCGGGCTGGGTTGCTGCGTTTACCGAAGGCGCCTGGATCGGGATGCAGCCATTGCGCACGCTTTCCACGCGGCACTTGCTGGCCGGAACGATGCGCCACGAGTTTCTGCATGCATTGGTGGAACAACAGGCCGGGCCCCGCGCGCCATTGTGGCTGCGCGAAGGTCTGGTCGAGGTGTGGAGCGAGGCGGAGAGCGCGGCAAATCCGTCGCATGCGGAAAAATCCTCGCCGATACCCTCGCTAGAGATCGACGCGGTCGATGCCGCGCTGGCGCACGCGGCGACGGGAGCAGAGTCTGAGGCTGCGCATCGCGCCGCCGGGTGGTATGCGGCGCAACTGCTCACACGCTATGGCCGCCTGCAGGCGCTCGAATGGCTGCGCTCAGGCCCTCCCGCTGGAGTCGTCGCCACTCTCGGGCAGCGGTAGCCGCGCGGAATCCTCACCAAGCGGGCCGGATTGCGCGGGAGCGGGCACGAGCGAATCGTCGGGCGGTTTCGCGCCGCGTTGCGTGCGCGCGAACAGTACCGCTGCCCACGCCAGCAGCAGAACCCAACTGACGATGGCCAGCAAATACGCTCCAGCGAGTTTCAAAAACACAATCCCAACCTGATGCGCCACCGCTCCTTGCGGCACACCGATAAAAAAGCGGCCTGGCAGCGCCACGCCGATGAGCGCAGCCAGAACCACCGCCGGCCACCAGCGCCAGTTCCAAAGCAGGCGCAGAACACGCCGAAATGGCAGCCGCCAAGCCCACTGTGCCGAAGCCATCGCGCAAGGAATTACCTTGGCCGGCAGCACAATCCAGCGCAGAACCCACTCGGCCAGGGTGAACCAGCGCTGGAGGTGCTCATACGTGAGGAGCCTGGCTCGTGTGTGTGCCGAAGCCTGCGAGTTGAGATAGCCGGCCCACTGTGGAATCCGATCGTCGCACCAGTCGAGAATGGCCCAGCAGGCCCAGAACACGGCCACCCACACTAGCAGCGTGGCCGCGCCCAGCACCGGCTTGACGCGCTTGCCGTCGTCATCGGCGAGGGCGCGCATGGTGCCTGCCTGCAATACGAGCACCGCGATGAACAGCAGCAGAGGCAGCAGCAACGAGAGCAGTACCTGCCAGGCGTATTTGTCGGGCAGGCGCGTCCAGGCAACTCCCGCGAGGACGAGCAACAGCGTGAGCCAGAACTGGGCCGCAACCCAGCCTCTGGCTTGGCCAATCCGGCGAAGAGTTTCATTGAAATAGCTCACATCTGCACCTCGCTCCCTGTTCCCTTCCCTGATCCCCGTTGCCTCGCTTTTCCTCATTGCCGCACCTCCAGCGTGGCGGGGTCGGTGGTGGTTTCGACATTCGGCTGGTACATGGGTCCGGCCTGCGCAGGACTGATTTCGAACGTGCCGGGGTTATCCACCTTGAGCAGGTAGACATAGACGCTGCGGGACCCGAATTCAGTGTTGAAGAAGGCCGCGCGGTCGTCGTGGAACTCTTTTCGCGTAAAGATCTCTGACCACCAGTCGGGCTTGTTGTTGAGCGTGTAGAGCCCGGTGTTGGGCAGAAACTCCGTGCCCGCCGGAATCGGATCCTCGGCAATCAGGTACTTCCAGTTACTCCCGTTCAGCGCCAGGCGCACGGCCACAATGTCACCCACGTGCACCGGGCCTTTGAGCGGAACCAGGTCATAAGTGATGGGATCGGTGGGCTTGTCCTGCTTCTTCTGGAGCAGGAAATAATCGCGCGTAATATTGAGCGAGAGTTGCCCTCGCTGGAAGAGCTTGCGGTCGGCGGAGTACCAATTGTTTTCGGCAGACCAGTAGGTGATGCCGTTGCCGCTCTTGCGGATGGTCACCTGGCCGCTACTCGCCGCCTGCGCCGCCGGAACTTTGATCTGCCATGGCGCAGCGAACGAGTCATCGGTTCCAAAGTGGCGCTTACCAATGCTGGCGCCGTTCACCAGCACCTCGACGTCGGAGCTGTTGGCCAACTCGCCGCTCAGTGCCAGGTAATCGGTGAGGCCCTGGATCACCATCGACGTCTGCTTGGTCGAGTACCAGTAGTCGCCATCGCGATGTTCCGCCAGCCAGCGCGCGGCCTTCGGCATTAATCCGCTGGAGCGGTCCTCGGAAACGATCAGCTTGAGAGCAAATGCCGTCGTCTCCGGCGAGGTGTCGTCCCAGAAGTCGAGCAGGCTGTCGTAGCTGCCCTCCCAGTGGGCATCGAAGTCTGTGACTTTGGCCTTCTTTTCTAGGAGTTCCACAACCTGCTTCGCGCGGCTATCGCCGGCAGCAGCGAGCGCCAGGCCAGTGAGCGCCAACCCTTCGTCGCTCAGTTTGTCGCGGCTTGCCCATGTTTTGTCGAGCGCATCTTTCAATTCGTTTTTGACCTGCTCGGGCGCGCCGCCTGTGGTGGCCAGTGCATAGACCACGTAGGCGCGCAGATCCGGAATCATGTTGGGGTGCGCGGCCATGGCTGCGATCAGCCAGCTTCGTGCCTTGTTGCCCCGGTCGTCATCCACCGTGTACCCGGCCGTCTTCGCCTGGCCCAATCCGCTGACCACATACGCGGTCATGAAGACCCCGCTCGTATCATCGGGCCACCAGCCCCAGCCGCCGTCGTCGTGCTGATAGCTGTAGAGGCGTTCGAGCCCGGCCGCAACCATGTCGTTGAGCGTCTTGCGGTCGATAGGCGGTTTGAGGTGCAGCTTGTCGACTGCCTGGGCCACGATCAGGTCGGGCAAGAAGCTCGACATGGTCTGCTCCGTGCAACCCCACGGATAACTGGTCAGATAATCCAGCGCGTCGAATACGGTTCCGGCGACGGAGGGAGATACAGTGATCGTCAGCTCGCGCGAGCCCGCATCAGAATTCGCGGGGAAGTTATACGGCCACTGGTTTTGCCCCGCGCCCGAAAAGACCACCCCTTCGCCTGCGGCCCGCTGCTTGACGCCGTAGGGAAGTATAGGCAGCGTCATCTCGAGCGCGTCCGACTCTTCATTGGTCAGCGCTTTGGCTGTGAACGTGGCGTTGCCGGCCACGCGCGCCTTCACCCGCCAGTCAACGTAGCTCTCGCCCTTGGCGGGGATGGTGACTTTCTGCGTTTGCCCGCTCGTCACGTCCACGCCGCTCACATCGAGCGCGAAGGTGACTTCTTTCGTGGTCTCAAGATAGTTGTGCGCGATGACGCGCAACACCGTCTCGTCGCCCTGGCGGAAGAAGCGCGGCGCGGCCAGACGCACGATCAGGTTTTTGCGCACCAGCACGCGCGTTACCACGCTGCCGGCCTTGCTGTCGTCGGTCATGGCGCGGATAGTAGTGCGCCATGTGGTGAGCGCGTCAGGGAAATTGAACTCGACGCGCGCGTGGCCGTCGGCGCCGGTATGCACGCTGGGGTTCCAGTAGGCCGTATCGGGGAAGGCCTTGCGCACTTTGGGAACGACCAGGTCAGAGCCTGGTTTTACCTGCGCCATGCGCGGATGGTAGAGGCCGTTGGCCGCCAGCAGTGGGCTCTTGGTTCCCGCCTCGCCTGAGAAGTAGAACTCAAACGAGGTCTGCGGTTCGAGATAGACCGATCGCTTGGGATAGAAGGATGCCACGATGTCGCCCGTGGTGTCGGGCCGGACCGAGTAAAGCGCCTCATCCACCACTCCAAAGCTCAAGTCGGCTTCGACCGGCTTACCCGCGGAATCCACGGCCTTCACATCGAAGCTGGCTTTGTCCCCGGGTTCGTATTGCGTCTTCTGGGGCGTCGCCGTAATCGTCAGCGTCCGCTCCGTCAGCGGAACCTTCAGGCTTTTTTGCGCCGTCATCAACTGGTCGTCATGCACAATTACCGCCGTCACAATGAGATTCGGCTGCGCCTGCTGCGTGATGGGCACATCGAAGGCAACACTCTCGCCGGTGGCATGAATCAGGTGCCGCGACTGCACGCTGTCGCCCTCGGCCGTGACCACGGCCCACGATTCAGGCAAGCCGGTGACAAGCAATAAATGCGCGGTGTCGCCTACCTGGTAGGTTTTCTTATCGGCCACGATCTGCGCCTGCGCGTTGGGCTGGTACCACGTGCCTGCGCCATTCCAGATCCACACATAGGTCTCGCCTTGAACGGTCCGGCCTTCCGTGGTCTGCGCGCTCGCGGCGATCTCGAAATCTCCGCTTCCGCCGAGGGGCAGATCCACAAGAATCGTGCCATCTGCGCCCGTCGTTGCATCCTTGCTGGCGACAGGCGTGTCGGTGCGCTGGTGAGTCACGGAATCCCATTTTTCCAGTGCGGCGGCAATGTGCACCTGCGTTTGCACTGGCTTCGAGTCGTAGTCCTGCGCCGTGACTTTGACGCGAGCAGGTTGGCCCGCCTGGACGACATAACTCGCGGGTTCAACGCTCACGCGGTACGATCCGTAGGTGGCCAGCACTGTGGAGTGGCCGCTCACCTCGCGGTTGGCTGCATCGGTCACCCGCGCTTCAATGCGGTAGTCCTGATCGTTGTGCTTGCCATCGATTTGAGTGGGCAGCGTGACCGTGAGCTGGCCGTTCGCGTCCAACACGCCTTGGTGTTCCTGCTGTTCGGTCTGGCTCCAGGCGTAATCCGACTCGTCCGATTCACCGGAACCATCGTCTGCATCTGCGCCGTTCTCGTCTTCCTCGTCCTCGTCCCACCAATAGTGCGTGGAGGTATGCACCACGTACGTCACTTTGGCGCCGGAAACCGGCTCGCCGAAGAAATAGCGCGCCTCGATGGTGGCCTGAATCGAATTCCCCTGCAGTACGCGCGGCGCAATGGGTTTTGCTGTTACCTGGTATTCGGGTTTCTTGTACTCCTCGACGTAAAAGTTGCCCCAGCCGAATCGGTTGATGTATCCGAATTGGTCGCCGTTTTCGGTAGCCGCACCTGATTTGATCAAACTGATGTTGTAGTAACCAAGCGCTGCGCTGGAATCGAGATCGAAGTCGGCTGCCATCGTCCCGTGCGCGGAGAGAGCAATATCCTTTTTGAATACATTCTTGCCATCCGGGCCGGTCACAACCAGCGTAAGCGACTTCTGAGGCGGCAGCACAAGCGCATCGTCTTGCTCGCTGCGCACAATCGCCTTGATGTGCACGGTATGCCCTGGCCGGTAGACGGGCCGGTCCGTATAGATGTAGGACTTGACCTGCTGCTGGTTCGGCTGGCCGAAGCCGTATCCCCACGGCGTAATGATGGCGGTATTGGCGCCATGCTGCGCCAGAATCCAGACGTTGTCCGGAGGCGCGCCCTGCGCGCCGCCGCGTACTGTCATGGTGAGCGATGCCAGGCCATCGCTGCCGGTTTTGCCGGACGATTGCAGTTTTCCGTTCGCCCAAAGAACGACATCCGCATCGGGGATGGGTGCACCGGATTTGCGATCGGCCACATAGAGATCGGCCTGCCCATTCACCGTGCGCTCCACCACAGCCACGCTGGTGACAATGGCGACCGTATAGGCTTTGTAGGTGCCGTCCGTGGCCTCGATCAAATACACGCCAGCGTCGAGCCCGTCGATGGGCAACTGCTGCGTTTCGCTGACGAGCGCGGGCGGCGTTTCCAGCTTCCATCGCGCCACCAATTGACTTTCGTTCAGGATGGGAATTTGCGCGAACTGTGCTGCGCCCACCACCTGGCTGCGCTTGCCCAGCTTGCCCTGTTGCTCGCGAAAGCTGTCGCGCGCCTCGTTGGTAAACTGGCCGCGGAAGAAGTGCCGGATGAGATACCAGAGATGCGCCTTGAAGTCGTGCAGGCGCTCGACAAAGGTGCGCTGATCGATCTGCTCCTGCGGCGAGTAGCTCTGTACCCCAAAGCTGTGCGGATCCTTGAGTCCGGCGAAGAACTTCTCCGCGTCGCGCACTTTGTAGACGCGAAATTCAAGCTCCGGCACGTTGCGCGCCAGAAGCTGGATTTTTACGCTCTCACCGGGAGCGAAGGTCCTCGTAGTGGAGAGCGAGAACGAGCGTGGCGCGTCTTTGGCTTGGGCATGGGCTCCTGCGCTGGCCGCGCAAACGAGCAGAACAGAAGCAGCCAGGAGCGGCCTACGGAGCGTCGAAATTCCGAAGATCATGGAGTTCCTCGCAGAATGTTCCAGCGGTAAACACCGAGAAAGTTGGGGTTGCCGGGCACAGGACGCCATTGCGGCTGGGGGTGATCAAGCAGGTCGGCCAGCAGCACACGGCGCAGTTCGCCGGGCTGACCGCGATCCTTCCCGGTGTCGTAGACGGCCTCAGCCTGGTTGCCCAAGCGGATCACGATCATCGAATGCCAGGGTGAAGACTGGCCGAATTGGCGATAAAACAACAGGTCGCCGGGCAATGCCCCTCGCACGTCGCGCCCGACGAAGTAAGCATTGCGTTCCACCAGCGTCTTGGCGTCGGCAAACTGCGCAAAAGCGCCGTTGGTCAGGTCTTCGGCCGAAAAAGCACGCGCACGCACGCGGAACAGCGCCGCGCCCAGTGGCGTGTGCGGATAGCTCCAGGCGCGAATCTCGCCCGGCGGCGCCGGAACCACGATGCCTGTGGCCTGGAACCAGATTCCGTCGTGACGCTTGAGCGCCTCGCGGTAGGAGTAGCGCAAAAGGCTGGCGCAGTCGGTGATCTCAGTCGGAACCTCGGCACGGGGACGAATGGCCTGATACTCGGCAATCTCGATGAACCAGCGGCGGAAGGCTGCCTGGTCGGCTGGATCGGTCAAACGCAGAAAGTCCGGGGTCCCGTCACCAAACCGGTCTGTCACGAGGAGTGGCGACTGCAAAGCACTGCTTTCGCGCGAGCCGGTTCGGATCGCCGCGGGGTGCAGGCTCGGCCCGAAATGCCATTCGCGATGGCCGATGAACCTGGTCTGGAACAGCAGGATCAGCAGCACAACCAGCGCCGCAAGCGGGGTAACCATCGCCCTGCGCCCCCAACTGCGGGTCAGAGCCCTTGCGGCGGTAACAGAAGGTAGGTCGCTTGCGCTCACCAGGATGCCTTTAAGCAGGTCGCAATCATCCTAGCGCGAAAAGGCTCACGTGCCCGAGGAAATCTCATTTATTCTTCACGCGGTAAAGAACTCATTGCCCCGGATGGCCCAAATGACGATACCAGGCCGTCTTTCCGTGGCCGTGGAGACCCTAAAAGCGCTTCCACAACTCCGCGGCCGAAGTTCGGGCTTTGGCCATGACTTCTTTTTCGTCGACGGCGCAGAGTTTCCGGTCTTCCATGACGATCTGTCCGCCGATGATTGTAGTTGCCACGGCGCCGCCCGAGAATCCGAACAGAATGTGGCCGTCGAGGTTTGCAGCGTGTAAAGGAGTGGGCGGATCGTAGGTGACGAGGATAATGTCGGCGAGAGCTCCGGGAATCAGTTTGCCGACAGGCCGGCCAAAACACTCCGTGGCAATGGCGGCATTCTCGCGGAAGAGCATTTGCGGCGGCTCGGCCCAGCCAACGCTTGGGTCGCCGGAGGAATGCTTGTGAGCCAGGTTGGCGGCCTTGAGCGACTCGAACATGTCGGCAGTGTAGCCATCCGTTCCAAGGCCGACGCGCACGCCGCGGCGCATCATCTCCAGAACCGGAGCGCATCCGACTGCATTGCCCATGTTGGATTCGGGGTTGTGTACGACGCTGGTTCTGGTGTCGCGCAACAGGTCGATTTCGCGGTCGTTGACATGGACACAGTGAGCGGCGAGGGTTCGGCTGCCGAGGATGCCGAGATCGCGCCAGCGCTCGACGACGCGCTTACTATGCTCGCGCACGCATTGATCCACGTCGGACGCTGCCTCCGCGGTGTGCACATGAAAGCCGGCGTTGAAATCCGCAGCGGCTTCGCGGCAACACGCCAGCGTTCTGTCGCTCAAGGTAAAGGAGGCGTGCAAACCGAAGAGGCCGCGGAGTTGACTGCCGGCGGATTGCCTGCAGTACTGGAGAAACGCGCGGTTCTCCTCAATTCCTTGCGCGGCAACTTCGGCGCCGTCGCGATCGGAGACCTCATAGCAGAAGCAACCACGCAGGCCGGTCTGAATCGCGGCGCCGGAGATGCGAAACAGACTGCCCTCTAGAGCGCCGGGACTGGCATGATGGTCGAAGATTGTGGTCACGCCATTGCGGATGCAGTCGATCATGCCCACCATGGCGCTCCAATACACGTCGTCCAGCGTGAGAGCTTTGTCGAGCCGCCACCACAGGCCCTCCAGAATCTCGATAAAATTGCCGGGCGCCGTGTTCTTGAGCGCAATCCCGCGGGCGAAGCCGCTGTAGAGATGGGTGTGCGTGTTGATGAGGCCAGGCATGATCACGCGGCCTTGCGCATCGAGGAACCGGACGCCGGGATGGGCACTGCGCAGTTCGCAAGTCGGACCAACGGCGGCGATCAAGCCATCGCAAATGGCGACACAGCCGTCCTCAAAATAGGGCCGGCGATCGTCGTGGGTTATCAGGCGTCCGTTGCCAACCAGCAAATCGGCGGACTTCTCCATGGTGCGATGGATTCTAGTCAACGCTACCGCCTAAGTGTTGTGATTCAAATCACATTGCGCCCGGACAAGCTGACAGACAATCAATTCACGCGGCGGCAATGCATTCGTTTGCCTCGTGTTAGGCCCGTTTGGGGTCCCCTCCCACCCTAACCGCAACAGCAAAAGCGCGGCGAGAGTGGGGCATCCGATTCTGGGCGAGAGTCAACTTGATGGCGGGACGCCAGAACCATCCACGGCGTTCGGAACCTCGGTTGAATGGACAGCGCGGTGGCGAATCTAACGGTAAACATCTGCGGTTTGGAGTTGAGTAATCCGATCTTGCCGGCAGCCGGACCACCGTCGAAGGACGGCGCCACGCTCGAAGCAGCGGCAAAGGGCGGCGCCGGCGGATTGGTGACCAAGACAATCTCCGTCGAGCCGGCGCGGCCGCCGCACCCCAACATGGCGGAGATTCGCGGCGGATTTCTGAACGCAGAGTTGTGGTCCGAGTTACCCAAAGAAAAGTGGATCGAGACCGAGTACAAGCTGGCACGGGCGACGGGTTTGCCCGTGATCGTCGGATTGGGCTACACGGCGGAGCAGATTCGCGAACTGGCTCCGCTGGTCAGGCCGTTTGCCGATGCGTTGGAACTTTCCACGCACTATGTGGGCAACAGTATCGCGCCCATCGTCGATGCGTTGCGCGCTGCCAAGGAAGCCGTGGATGTGCCGGTGTTTATGAAGCTGAGTCCGCACCCCAATATTCAGGAGATTGCGCTGGAGCTGGAGGACGCAGGAGCGGATGCGCTGGTAATGATCAACTCCTTCGGGCCCTGCCTGGGCATCGATCTTGAAACCGGCTTGCCGTTGATGGGCAGCAAAGACGGGTTTGGCTGGCTTTCGGGCGCAGCCATCAAGCCGCTGGCTCTGCGTTGCGTATATGACGCGGCGCGCGCGGTGCGGATTCCCATCGTGGGCGTGGGCGGCATCGGCACCGGCCGCGATGCGGCGGAAATGTTCATGGCCGGCGCATCGGCGGTGCAGGTATGCACGGAAGCCATTCTGCGCGGACCCACGGTTTACGCCAAGATTGCACGCGAGTTGGGCACTTTTCTCGAGACCATGGCTATGCCTCGGTGGACGAAATCAACGGCCGGACCGTCCGGCTCATGCGGCAGCGCAGCGGCGCGCCGCACTCCGCCTGCCCGCCCCAAGTAAATATTGAGCGCTGCTCGCAGTGCGGCGCTGCGCAAGATCGCTGCCCCTATCGATGCGATCCATGTGGACCACGATTTGAAGCGCTTCAGATCGACGAAGAAAAATGTTCCCATTGTGGACTGTGCTTGAGCCGCTGCAAGTTGCGCGCTCTGACCATGGCACAATAAGGCCGCATGTGCGCGGGAAGGTTTTGCGTGGGTTGGAGCTGAGATGGCGCATTTCACCGGACTTCGATGCGTGCATTGCGGACGCGAGTACAACGTCGCTGACGTTGAGTATTACTGCCCTGCCTGCGGCTATCACGACGGCATTCTGGATGTGGTGTACGACTACGAGGCGGTGCGGAAGGAGCTCAATGCCGATGCTCTGGCCGGCAACCGCAATCTTTCCATGTGGCGCTATCTGCCTTTGCTGCCGGTCGCGGACCGGAACTTGATCCCGCATTTGCAGGTGGGCTGGACGCCTCTATACGAAACTCCGCGGCTGGCCAGCGAATTGGGCGTGGCGCGTTGCTGGGTCAAAGACGAAGGCCGCAACCCCACAGCTTCTTTCAAAGATCGCGCCAGCGCTATAGGCGTAGTAAAGGCGCTGGAAAAGAATGCCGCGCAGATCACGTGCGCGTCGACCGGCAACGCCGCCTCTTCCCTGGCTGGGTTTGCCGCAGCAGCAGGAATTCCTGCGACGATTTTTGTGCCCGCGCGCGCCCCGAGGCCAAGGTTGCGCAGTTACTTGTTTATGGCGCGCGGGTCTTTTCCGTCCAGGGCACTTACGACGAAGCGTGGGAGTTGTGCATGAAGGCCAGCGCGGAGTTCGGCTGGTACAACCGCAACTGCGCCATCAACCCCTTTCTGATCGAGGGCAAGAAGACCGTTTCACTTGAACTCGTAGAGCAGTTTCTCGCGTCACGCCCGGCAGCTTTCCCGATTGGGTGGTGGTTTCAGTTGGCGATGGCTGCACGATTGGTGGCGTATGGAAGGGCCTGCGAGGAGATGCATCAGTCCTCGGCCTGCTTCCATCGCTTGCCGCGCATCCTTGGCGTACAGTCCGCAGGGTGCAAGCCATTCGTCACGGCGTGGCGAACCGCAGCGGCCTCACGCCGTGTGACGCCGACACGCTCGCCGATTCCATCGCGGTCGGGCATCCGCGCAACTTCACCAAAGGAATGCGCGCCGTACCGAGTCGGGCGGCGCATTTGTCGCCGTCTCCGACGAAGAGATTCTTGATCCATTACCCTGCTGGCGCGCAAGGCGGCTGTGTTTGGCGAACCGGCGGGCGTGGCCGGTGCGGCGGGAGTAAAGCGGGCGGTGGCGTCGGGCATTATCGGCCGTATCGAAATCGTAGCGCTAATCGTCACCGGCAATGGTTTGAAAGATATTCAGAGCGCGATCCGCGCCGCGGGCAGCGCGCTTGCGGTAAGGCCCGCAATGGAAGAAGTCCGCAGCCGCGCTCCTTGCGGCCGCTGCAGATTGAGTTCGAGGCAATCGAGAGGCAGAAAAGAGAGAAATTTGCGATGGCAACGATTCCGTTTGGTCCCGAATTACGACGAGATGCTCGACCCGAGCCTGATCGACAACAAGACGCGCGCCAAAGCGCTTGCTGCGCTCCACGGCAATGAGCTCGACCCCATCAATTTATTCAACATCACCTGGAAGGACGCGAGGAACCAGGTCCGCAAGGTTGTGTTGCCGCCCGCGCTGACAGGAATCGATGCCAATGTAGTGGTGATGCTGGGTTGCGGATTTCCCTTCCGGCTCGCACAAGGTGGGCCCGGCGTACAGCACTTTGATTGAGGGACTGGTGGACGGCGAAATTGTTCCCGGCGAACACACCATCCTTGGGCCATCGACGGGTAACTTCGGCATCGGGACTGCGTACATCTCCAAGCTGCTCGGGTTCCGCGCGATTGTCATCATGCCCGACAACATGAGCAAGGAGCGTTACGAACGCATTCAAAAATACGGCGGCGAACTGGAGCTGACGCCCGGCTCGGAGTCGGACGTGATTCTTACGCTTGAAAAGACGCGCGAGCTGATGAAGAACCCGAAGAACAAGGCGCTGGCGCAGTTCGAGCTTTTTCCCAATTACCGCTTTCATCGCCATGTGACCGGCGGCAGCGCGATCGACGCGGTAAGAGGCGTCGGCAACGGCCGGATCGCGGGCTTTACGTCGGCGCCGGGTTCGGCGGGAACGATCGCGGCCGGCGACCAGATCAAGGCCGCGTTCCCTGAGGCGAAGATCGCCGCACTGGAACCCTACGAGTGCTCCACGCTTGCCAACGGCGGCCGCGGACAGCATCGCATCGAGGGTATCGGCGACAAGATGTGCACGCTGATTCACAACGTGCTCAACACCGATTTCGTCATCCTGATCAAGGACGAGGAAACCGTGCAGGGAGTAAAGATCTTCCACGATGGCGCGGATTCTCTAGTGCAAGCATGGGCGTGGATCGCGAGTTTGCGCTCGCGCTGCGCGATCTTTTCGGGCCATCGGGTATCTGCAATGTGCTGGGCGCGATCAAATTGGCGAAATACCTGCGGTTGGGGCCGGGAGACAATGTCGTGACCGTTGCGACCGACGGATTTGACCGTTATCAGTTCGGTGCTCGACGAGATGAACAGCCGCTATCTCGAGCTGGCGCCCGTGGTGCTCGATCGCTGGGCGCACGACATCTTTCTCGGCGCGGCCGACGACCACGTCTTCGACTTCCGCAAGCCCGCAATGAAGGAACGGCTGTTCAAGCAAAAGGAAAACGACTGGCTGAAGTTCGGCTACACGAAGGAATTTCTCGATTCCATGCGCAGCCAGAATTTCTGGGACGCGCAATACTCCAAAGTGCCTGAATATAACCAGAAGATTTGCGCATTGCGGCCGGCAACTGAGGATCAACCCCTATGTTCCAGTTCACGCTGAACGGAAAAAACGTTACAGTGGACGCGGACAAGAATCTGCTCGAGTATCTGCGCGAAGACGCGCGCATGACCTCAGTGAAAGACGGCTGCGCCGAGGGCGTTTGCGGCTCCTGCTCCGTACTTGGTGGATGGCAAGGCGGTGCGTGCCTGCACGCTTACCGTAGCCAAAGTGAGCGGGAAATCGGTCATTACGACCGAAGGCATTTCAGCTCGCGAGAGCGAGGTTTTTGCATGGGCCTTCGGTGAAGTGGGCGCGGTGCAGTGCGGGTTCTGCATGCCGGGCATGGTGATGAGCGCGAAGGCGCTGCTGGACGCGAAACCCGCGCCTACAGCGGCTGAAGTCAAGTCGGCGATCCGCTACAATCTGTGCCGCTGTACCGGCTACACCAAGATCGAGCAGGCGATTCAGCTGGCCGCGAAGGCATTGCGGGACGGCGAGACGCATGAAGTGGAGTTTCCAGGAGCCCTTGTTGGCGAACGCGCCGTGCGGCCCGACGCTAAGGACAAACTTCTGGGCAGCGGCGAGTTTGTCGACGACATGCAGGTTCCCGGCATGTTGTATGGCGCGGTGCTGCGGGCAAAATATCCGCGCGCTTTGGTCAAAAAGATCGACGTGGCAGCAGCGCGGGCAGTGCCCGGCGTAGAAGCCGTGCTGACGGCTGAGGATGTTCCCGGCGAACGGCTGCTGGGACACGTCGTCCACGACTGGCCGGTGATGATCGCCGAGGGCGAAGAGACGCGCTACGTGGGCGATGCGCTGGCCGTGCTGGCCGCGACGACCAAAGAAGCAGCGCGGCAGGCGCTGGAGCTGATTCGCGTGGATTACGAAGAGCGCGAGCCGCTGCTGTCGCCTGAGGCGGCGCTGGCTGAGGGCGCGCCGCAGCCTGCACCCCAAGGGAAATCTGCTGTCCACGACGGATGCTGAAGCGCGGCGATGCGGAGCGGGCGATTGCCGAGGCGAAGCACGTCATTACGCAGCATTATTCGACGCCGCGCCAGGAGCACGCATTTCTGGAGCCGGAGAGCGCACTGGCCGTGCCTACGCAGTGCGGATCGCTGACGGTGTATACCGCCAGCCAAAGTGTCTATGACGACCATCGCGGGATTGTGCGCATGCTGGGCGTTGCAGGCGGCAAGGTGCGCATCGTCAGCAAGTATGTGGGCGGAGGATTTGGCGGCAAGGAAGATATGTCGGTGCAGCACCACGCGGCGCTGCTGGCCTGGCGCACGGGCAAGCCGGTGAAGCTCACGCTCAGCCGCGCCGAAAGCCTGCGCGTGCATCCCAAGCGGCACCCGATGGAAATCGACTGCACCACGGCGTGCGACGCGAACGGAAAACTCACTGCGGCGCGCATTCGCATTGTGGCCGATACGGGCGCGTACGCGTCGCTGGGCGGGCCGGTCTTGCAGCGCGCCTGCACGCACGCCGCGGGACCGTACCAGATCGACAATGTCGATATCGAAGGCCGCGCGGTTTACACCAACAACATTCCTTCCGGCGCATTGCGCGGCTTTGGCGTGATACAGACGTGCTTCGCCATGGAGACCAACCTGAATCTGCTGGCGCGTAAAGTTGGCATCTCTCCGTGGGAGATTCGATTCCGCAACGCCATTGAGCCGGGCGGCGTGCTTTCGAACGGCCAAATCGCCGATGCAGGGCACGGCGCTGAAAGAGACGCTGTTGGCAGTAAAGGACGTGATCGACGCGCATCCCGAGCGCCGGCGTTGCCTGCGCCTTCAAAAACACCGGCAAGGGCGTAGGCGTAAAGGATGTCGGCCGCGTGAAGCTGAAGGTGGAAAATGGCGGAGTGGTCATCTGCACCAGCGCGGCCTGCATGGGACAGGGCATCGCGACGGTCGTGCTGCAGATTGTGGCTCAGACTGCGGGACTGGACAAATCCCTTCTCACGGTGCACGCGCCTGACACCATGGTGACTCCCGATAGCGGCACCAGCACGGCGTCGCGGCAAACAACCGTCACAGGCGAAGCCGCGCGCCGAGCGGCGAATGCGCTCAAACAGGAATTGAGCCATCATGCGCTTGCAGAGTTGGAGGGCCAGGAGTTTTATGGCGAGTTCGATTGCGTGACCGACCCGATGACAGCAGACAAGCCGAACCGTGTGAGTCACGTTGCTTACGGCTACGCCACGCAAGTGGTGATTCTCGATGGCGAGGGCAAAGTCGAAAAGGTTGTGGCCGCGCACGATGTGGGGCGAGCCATCAATCCCAATGGCGTGGAGGGCCAGATCGAAGGCGGCGTGGCGATGGGGATGGGCTATGCGCTGACCGAGGAGTTTCGGATGCACGACGGCGCGCCTGCGGTAACGTTTGGCACGCTCGGCCTTCTTCGCTCCACGCAAACGCCCGAGATCGAGTGCCGCATCATCGAGAAAAATCAAGCCGAACTGGCCTACGGAGCAAAGGGTGTGGGAGAGATCGTGAGCATCCCCACGGCGCCTGCTATTGCCTGCGCCTATTGGCAACGCGACGGCAAGCTGCGCACGAGCCTTCCGCTGAAGGACACTCCATACACCCGCAACCGCAACCAAGAATGCGCATTCGAATCATGCTGACAAAAGAACGGGAACAGAAACCCCAAACTCTCACCGAGCGAGCAGCCTCAAGGGCTGCCGACTGAGGATCGACATGCCTGCCAAAATTACGCTTGACGCCGCCCGTTTGCGCGCCACCGCAAACGCGCTGGAAGCGGACATGGTCCGCTTTCTGCGCGACCTGGTTGCCATTCCCGGCGAAAGTTCTCACGAAGGTCCCGTGATTCAGCGCATCAAGCAGGAGATGGAACGCGTGGGCTTCGACGAGGTCCGCATTGATGGCATGGGCAACGTGCTGGGACGCATCGGCTCAGGCAAACACGTGATCATGATGGACTCGCACACCGACACCGTCGGCGTTGGCGATCCGAAGGAATGGTCCTGGGATCCGTACAAGGGCAAAGTGGAGGATGGTTTCATCTACGGACGCGGCGCCGGCGATCAGCGCGGGGGCATGGCCAGCATGGTTTACGCGGGCAAGATGATCAAGGATTTGGGACTGGAAGGCGACTACACGTTGTGGATTGTGGGATCGGTGCAGGAAGAAGACTGCGACGGCCTGGCGTGGGTCTACATTCTCAAAGAAGACGGTATCCGGCCGGAGTGCGTGGTGCTCACCGAGCCAACCAATCTGCGCGTGTATCGCGGACATCGCGGTCGCATGGAGATCGAGGTCCACATGCGCGGACGTTCGTGTCATGCCAGCGCGCCGGAGCGCGGCGACAATCCGATTTACAAGATGGTGCCGCTGATCGCGCGAGATCGAGGAGTTGAACACGCGCTTGCGCGACGATGCGTTCCTCGGCAAGGGAACGATCGCCGTCACCGAGATCCGCTCGATGTCTCCGTCGCTATGCGCGGTGCCGGGCGCATGCTCCATCCATCTCGACCGCCGGCTGACCGCCGGCGAGACGCTCGAGAGCGCGGTCGCCGAGGTCAAAGCGCTGCCCGCGGCGCAAGGCGCGGAGATCGAGGTGTTGCGGTACGAGACGCCCAGCTATACCGGCCTCACGTATCCGATGCAGAAGTACTATCCAACGTGGGTGCTCGAAGAAAACCATTTGCTGGTGCGCTCGGCCGTCGCGGCGTATCGAACGCTCCACAACGCCGATCCCGTTGTGGACAAGTGGACCTTCAGCACCAACGGCGTCGGTTCGATGGGAATTATGGGCGTGCCCACCATCGGCTTCGGCCCCGGCGAAGAAGACGTGGCGCATAGTGTTATCGAACGCGTCCCGATCCGCCACCTGGTGGAAGCGGCGCAGTTCTATGCTGCCTTCCCGCTGGCGTACGTCGCCACGCTGGAAGATTCGAAGTAGCTGAATCGGTTCATCGAGGCAGGTTTTGAGAAAGAGGTGCGCGTTGGAAACGAGAAAGGCGCTGTTCAAAGGCAAGGACTACATCACCACGCAAGAATACAGCGAAGCAGAGATTGAAACCCTGCTCGACGTTTCCGGCGATCTGAAGCGGAAATTCAAGACGCGCATTCCGCATCGCTATCTGCCCGACCAAACCATCTTCCTGATGTTTTTCGACAAGTCCACGCGCACGCGCAATTCCTTCGAGGCGGGCATGACGCAGCTCGGCGGCCACGCGCATTTCCTGACCGCCGACGTGATGCAGGTGTCGCATGGCGAGAGCCCGAAGGACACGGGCATTATTCTTTCGAGCTACGGGCACGGCATCGCCATCCGGCACGACCTGATTCCCGGCGAAGGCAACGCGTACATGCGCGAAGTGGCGCGCTGGGCGGATGCGCCGGTGATCAACATGCAATGCGACGTGGACCATCCCTGCCAGACGCTGGCCGACCTGATGACCATCCGCGAGAAGCTCGGACGCAACCTCCGCGGACGCAAGCTGGCGGTGACCTGGGCGTATGCGCCGAGTTACGCCAAGCCGCTCTCCGTGCCGCAGGGACTGATCATGCTGATGCCGCGCTTCGGAATGGACGTGGTGCTGGCGCATCCGCCCGAGTACTCGCTGATGCCGGAGACGATGGAGGCGGCGCGAGAGAACGCGCAGCGCGCCGGAGCGAAGTTCGAGATCGTGGACAACATGGACGAGGCGTTCCGCGACGCCGACATCGTCATCCCCAAGAGTTGGGGCTGCCTGGACACCATGGGAACGAACCCGGAGGAATCCCTGCGCATCGCCAAGGGATACAAGCACTGGATTTGCAACGCCGAGCGCATGAAGCTGGCGCGGAAAATGCGCTCTACATGCATCCGCTGCCCGCCGACCGGGGCAACGAAGTGACGGACGAGGTCATCGACGGCCCGCACTCGGTGGTCTACCAGGAAGCGGAAAACCGCCTGCACACGGCCAAGGCGATCATGGCGCTGACCATGGCGGAGCAGGAAGTTGTTTATGAGATGACAGGTTAAGACCATGCCCGAAACACTGGTGATCGCCCTGGGCGGCAACGCCATCACGCGGCCCGGCGAATCCGGCGCCATTCCCCTGCAGTTCGCGCACACGGCGGAGACGCTGGAACATCTCAAACCTCTGTTCCACGCGGGTCACGGATCGCCATCACGCACGGCAACGGACCGCAGATCGGCAACATCCTGATTCGCGTCGAGGAGGGCGAGCGGCGCGTGCCGCGCTTGCCGCTGGATACTTGCGTCGCCGATTCGCAGGGCGGCATGGGCTACATGATCCAGCGGCTGGCCTGCGAGTTGTTCCGCCGCGAAGGCATCAAGCGCGAAGTGGCTACGCTGATCACCCAGGTGCTCGTGGATCGCGACGACCCGGACTTCGAGCATCCCAGCAAACCGATCGGGTCTTTCTACGACGCGAACCAGTTCGCTCAAATCCGCAGCGAAAAGCCACACTGGATCATGCGCGAAGTCTCGCCAGGTGCCTACCGTCGCGTCGTGCCTTCGCCCCGCCCGTTGCAAATTCTGGAGGCCGAAGCGATCTCGTCGCTGCTCGACGCCGGCGTCGTCGTGATCGCCTGCGGAGGCGGGGGCATTCCGGTGGCCTGGGAAGACGATCGTTTGGTGGGTGTGGAGGCCGTTGTCGACAAGGACCTCGCTTCAAGCATGCTGGCGACGCATGTGCGCGCTCACAAGCTCGTCATTGTTACTTCGGTTGATCGCGTAGCGCTCGACTATGGCCGGCCCAGCCAGCAGTGGCTCGACACGATCACCATGGACCAGGCGCGCGAATATTTAGCCGCAGGCCAATTCCCTCCAGGGTCGATGGGGCCGAAAATCCAGGCGGCAATCGACTTCCTCGAACACCGGGGCGAGGAGTGCATTATCACTTCGGTGGAGAGCGCCGCGCATGCGGTAATCGGCAATGGCGGTACCCACATCGTCGCCCCCTGGCGCAGGACTTCCCTGGATTTTGCGAAGGCGAGCGGAGGCGCGAGATGATTCTGACGAACGCAAGAATCCTTACGCTCGATCGAGACAATACCGGCGTAATCGGCCAATTCAGATTATCGATTGCCGGATAGGAATCTCCCCCATTGGTGCATAAGCGCCTGCCGCCTGTTCTCCGGTCGTGGCGGATCTCCCCTTTTCGCAAGGATGCCGAAATTCAGCGAAAAAGCCGGGCTCAAAGAGTCCGCTCTATCTAATTCGAAAATAAATAGATCGCTATTTTGTTTGGAAATCGGGTTTCCCATACCGAAGGAACTTGCATCGAAGGCAGAAGGCAGCAAATTTGTACGTTGCGGTGCCCATAAGCGGAAGACCGAGGAGGTTTGTAAATGAAGAAATTGTTCGCGATACTGCTGGTTGCATGTTGTGGGGTCGCGGCTCGCGCCGCCGACGAGCAGCAAGACAAATTAGACGGGCGGCTCGACGCGGCCCGGAACGTAATAGAATCCATCATGTCTGTTAACGACAAGGCAATTCCGGACGGGATTGCGCGGCGCGCAGAATGTATCGCCGTTGTGCCCGGCGTGGTGAAGGGCGCGTTCATCGTGGGCGCAGAGTACGGGCAAGGCGTCGTGACCTGCCGGACGCATCACGGATGGAGCGGGCCGGTGTTCATTCGCTTGGCCGGCGGATCATTCGGCTTTCAGATTGGCGGGCAGGGCACTGATCTGGTGCTGGTCGCAACCAACGAAAGGGGGTTCCAGGATCTTCTCCACGACAAGTTCAAGATCGGCGCTGACGCGTCTGCTGCCGCCGGACCCGTGGGACGCGACGCGCAGGCTGCTACTGACGTGAGCATGCGCGCTGAACTGCTCACATGGTCGCGCAGCCGGGGCGTCTTTGCCGGCATCGACCTCAATGGAGCTACAGTAAGCCAGAACGCCGAGGATACCGAAGCCCTTTACCACGGTGACCACAACTTTGAGCAGATTCTTCACGGGGCCGTACCGCCGCCCGCCCAAGCCGAGGGATTCCTCCACGCTATCAGGCAATATTTCGGCGAGGCGGAGGTACGTTAAGTTTCGCTGGACCGCCTTTCAGCCACAACGAAGACCCTTTGGATAATGCCCCGCCGCAAGACCCGGACGACTGCGGCCCATGCTCTCAGCTTGGGCCGCAGCCGTCTTTCTGCAACTATTTTCCTCCCGCCCTCGTCCATCACATTACGTGCGCGTGTGCGCGGCGCGTTGACTCTCGATTTGACGGCAATCCGGCCGCCGTGGCACGCCCCAAAATGGAATGCAAAAGCATCCCGCGCCTTTTATGGCAAGTGGGCAGGTGACATCCTGGATCGCATATTCCGGCCCGCGAATTCGAATGTGAGAAAATGTCCCTATCAAACGTTAATGTAACCAAGACATAAGAGAAAAAGATGGATCAACCTTTGTCTGTTTCGCATTCTGCCCCTGGGCATCCGCCCGCCGACTCCACAAAAAAACGCCGTCACCTCTGGATCTGGGTGATCATTCTCGTGCTCTTCGCACTGCTGTTTTGTTTGGGTATGGCAGGCAGCACAGCGCGAGCGCGGCAGCGCCTGCGGGACGAGGTGGCCGGCGGCGCGATGGCAGGGGCGGTGCCTGTCACCGTTGCCACTGCCACGAAGGGCAGCATCGGCGTTTATCTCGACGCCATCGGCACGGTCACGCCGATCTATACCGACTCCATTACCGCGCAGGTCACCGGCGTGATCACGGCGGTGCACTACCGCGAGGGGCAGTCGTGTGCATAAAGGCGATCCGCTGATCGATATCGATTCCCGGCCCTATGAGGCGCAACTCGCACAGGCGCAGGGCATGCTGGAGCGCGACCAGAACCTGCTGGCCGAAGCACAGATGGATCTGAAGCGCTATCAGGATGCCTGGGCCAAGAACGCCATTCCGCGCCAGACGCTCGAAGACCAGGAAAAGCTTGGTTCTGCAGGATCAGGGAACCGTGAAGAACGACCAGGGCACGGTTCAATACGACCAGGTGCAGGTGGGATTCTGCCACATTACTTCGCCGATCGACGGGCGCGTCGGACTTCGCCTGGTCGATCCCGGCAACCTGGTGACCGCCAACTCCACCACCTCACTGGTGGTGGTGACGCAGATTCAGCCCATCACCGTGATCTTTACGCTGGCTGAAGACAGCCTGCCCCAGGTTCTGGAACAGATGCGCGGCGGCAAGACGCTGAGGTGGAAGCCTATGACCGCACGCAGCAAAAGCTGCTGGCCAAAGGGAAAGCTGATCACGATCGACAACCAGATCGATACGGTCACCGGAACCGTGAAGCTGCGCGCGCAGTTCGACAACTCGAACGGCATGCTGTTTCCCAACCAGTTTGTGAATACGCGCCTGCTGGTGAAGACGCTCGATAACCAGACTCTGATTCCCTCTTCGGCGATCCAGCACAACGGCTCCACCGACTTTGTTTATCTCATCCAAAACAACAAAGCCGTGATGAAGACCGTGAAATCGGGGATTTCGGATCAAGGCAACACAGCCGTGACGGGCATCAATCCCGGAGACGTGGTGGCCAACAGCAGCTTCCAGAAGCTGATCGAACGGATCGCCGGTCTCCCTCTCCAAAGTCACGATCCCGGCCACATCCTCCGACACCACCGAGGGCGCTCCATGAGTCCATCTCGGCCATTCATTCTGCGGCCGGTCGCAACTTCGCTGCTGATGGCCGCAATCCTGCTGGCTGGGCCTGGTCGCATTCATCCAGTTGCCGGTGTCGGCGCTGCCGGAGGTCGACTACCCGACCATCCAGGTGCTCACCTTCTATCCCGGCGCCAGCCCGGATGTGATGGCGACGACCATCACGGCGCCGCTGGAGCGCCAGTTCGGCCAGATGCAGGGGCTGAGCCAGATGACTTCGACCAGCGCCGGCGGCGTGTCGGTCATCGTGCTTCAGTTCAGTCTTTCGCTCTCGCTCGACGTGGCCGAGGAAGAGGTGCAGTCGTCGATCAACGGCGGCCAGACGTTTCTGCCCTCCGATCTGCCGGTCCCGCCGGTCTACAACAAGACCAATCCCGCCGACGCGCCCGTCCTCACGCTGGCCATCACCTCCGACAGCATGCCGCTGTCGCAGGTTGAAGACATGGTCGACACGCGCCTGGCGCCGAAGCTCTCGCAGTTGACCGGCGTGGGACTGGTGAGCATCAGCGGCGGCCAAAAGCCCGCGGTTCGCATTCAGGTGAATCCGGTCGCGCTTTCCTCCTACGGCCTGAACATGGAGGACATGCGCACGGCCTTGACCCAGGCCAGCGTCAACTCCGCCAAGGGCAACTTCGACGGGCCGCGCCAGGACTACCAGATCGACGCCAACGATCAGATCACGCACAGCCGACGAATACAAGAATGTCGTCGTCTCCTACAGCAATGGCGCGCCGGTCTTCGTCAAAGATGTCGCCAACGTGGTCAATGGCGTGGAGAACACCAAACAGGCCGCATGGATGGGCATGACGACGGATCCCGGAGTACGCCGGCGGTCATTCTCAACATCCAGCGGCAGCCCGGCGCCAACACCATCACGCGTCGTCAACGCCATCCAGAAGGTGCTGCCGCAGCTTGAGGCGAATCTTCCCGCTGGCGATCAAAGTCACGACGCTTGACCGACATGACCACCAGCATTCAATGCGTCAGTGCACGACGTGGAGTTCGAGTTGATGCTGACCATCGGTGCTGGTGGTGATGGTGATCTTCCTGTTCCTGCGCAGCCTGCGCGCCACCATCATTCCCACCGTGGCCGTGCCGCTTTCGCTCATCGGCACGTTCGCCGTGATGTATCTGCTCGGCTATTCGCTCGACAATCTTTCGCTGATGGCGCTCACCATCTCCACCGGATTCGTGGTCGACGACGCCATCGTGATGATCGAGAACATCAGCCGCTTCCTTGAAGAAGGCATGCCGCCGCTGGAAGCCGCGCTCACCGGCGCGGGCAGATCGGCTTCACCATCATTTCGCTGACCGTTTCGCTGATCGCGGTGCTCATCCCGCTGCTGTTCATGGGCGACGTGGTCGGCCGCCTGTTCCGCGAGTTCGCCGTCACGCTGGCCGTCACCATCGTCATTTCGGCGGTGGTTTCGCTCACGCTCACGCCCGATGATGTGCTCGCGCATCCTGCGCCACAATCCCGAGGAGAAGCAGACCCGCTTCTACCGCGGTCGGAACACGTGTTCAACCGCTTGATCGCTTTCTACGGGCGCACGCTGCGCGTGGTGCTGCGCTACCAGACCATCACCCTGCTGGTGGCGCTGGCCACGCTGGTCCTCACCGTCGTTCTCTACATCTTCATTCCCAAGGGATTCTTCCCGGTGCAGGATACCGGCGTGATTCAGGGCATCTCGCAGGCATCGCAATCCATCTCTTTCGCCGCCATGGCGGAAAAACAGAAGGAACTGGCGCAAGATCATCCTCCAGGATCCGGCAGTCGAGAGCCTGTCTTCGTTCATCGGCGCCGACGGCATCAACACCACGCTGAACAGCGGCCGCATCTCCATCAACCTCAAGCCGCATCAATCAGCGCATCGGCGCCTCCGACGTGATCCGGCGCCTGCAGACCAATCTGGCGCAGGTGCAGGGCATGCATCTTTATATGCAGCCGGTGCAGGACATCACGGTGGACGACCGCGTGAGCCGCACGCAGTACCAGTACACGCTCGAAGATCCCGACACGGACGAGCTGAACGAGTGGACCAACAAATTTGTCGCGCAGCTGAAGAAGCTGCCCGAGCTGGAAGACGTGGCCACGGATCAGCAGACCGGCGCCAGGCGATCCAGCTGGCGATCGATCGCGTGACCGCATCGCGGCTGGGCATTGCGCCAACCACCATCGACAACACGCTCTACGACGCCTACGGCCAGCGCGAAATCAGCACGCTGTACACGCAGCTCAATCAATATCACGTGATTCTTGAAACCGCGCCGGAGTGGCAACAGAATCCCAGAACCTGGGCGATCTCTACATCCAGTCCAGCGCTTCGTCGGGCGCCACCGGCGCCGGCGCGGCCACCTCGTTCTCCTCCTCGGCTTCGGCATCGGCCGGCTCGAACGCGCTCACCACTTCGGTGCGCTATACGCCGTCCTCACAGGTTGTGAACGCCCCCAGCACCGTTCTGGCCGGCGGCACGGCAGCCGGCACCACTCGCCAACTTGACCGCCTCCGCGGTGGGAGCGAATGCCATTCCGCTCAGCGCTTTCACGCAGGTGTCCGATACCACCGAGGCGCTCTCGATCAACCATCAGGGACAGTTCCCGTCGGTCACGGTCTCGTTCAACCTAGCGCCCGAACGCTTCGTTGGGAACGGCGATCACCGACATCGAAAAGGTGGCCAAGAACCTTAACTTCCCTGCCAGCCTGCAGTCCGGATTTCCAGGGCACGGCAGCGTCGTTCCACAATTCGCTTTCCAACGAAGCGCTGCTGATTCTCGCCGCTCTGGTCGCTGTCTACATCGTGCTTGGCGTCCTCTATGAGAGCTTCATCCATCCCATCACCATTCTTTCCACGCTGCCCTCGGCCGGCGTGGGCGCGTTGCTCGCGCTCATGATCTTCCGCGCAGGATCTGAGCGTGGTGGGCATTATCGGCATCATCCTGCTCATCGGCATTGTGAAGAAAAACGGCATCCTGATTGTGGACTTTGCGCTGGAGGCCGAGCGCAAGCACGGCAAGGATTCGACCGAAGCGATTTACGAAGCCAGCCTGCTGCGTTTCCGGCCCATCATGATGACCACCATGGCCGCGCTGCTGGCCGGCATTCCGCTGGCGGCAGGCACCGGGCCTGGGCTCGGAGCTGCGCCGGCCGCTGGGCATCGCCATGGTCGGCGGCTTGCTGCTGAGCCAATTGCTCACCCTCTACACCACGCCGGTGATTTACATCTTCTTCGACCGCCTCGGCCGAGCGCATCAGGGGCCGCCGATCTCCCGGGAATCCGCCGGACAGCCGAGCCGCAGCCCGGTGCGGAGAACGCATGAGCCTTTCGGCCCCATTCATCCGGCGGCCAGTGGGCACTACGCTGCTCACCATCGCGGTGGCATTGCCGGCGCGATCGCGTTCGTGGTGCTGCCGGTGGCTCCGCTGCCGCAGGTGGATTTTCCCACCATCAGCGTCCAGGCCGGCCTGCCCGGCGCCAGCGCGCAGATTATGGCGGCCTCGGTGGCCACGCCGCTGGAACGCCAGTTCAGCCACATCGCCGGCATCACCGAGATGACCTCGTCGAGTTCAGCTGGGCTCGACCAACGTGACCCTGCAGTTCGACCTGAGCCGCAACATCGACGGCGCGGCCCGCGACGTGCAGGCCGCCATCAACGCGGCGCGAACCTATCTGCCTGCCAATCTGCCTTCCAATCCTTCCTACCGCAAGATCAATCCGGCCGATTCGCCGATCATGATCATCAGCCTCACCTCCGACAAATATCCGGTGACGAAGCTCTACGATCTGGCCTCCACCATCCTCGAGCAAAAGCTCTCGCAGATTCAGGGTGTCGGGCAGGTGGGCGTGCAAGGCGGCGGTACGCCTTCGGTGCGCGTCGAGGTCAACCCCACCAAGCTGGAGAGCTTCGGCCTCACGCTCGGCAGCGTGCAATCGGTGCTCAGCCTGCAAAACTCGCATTCGCCGCGCGGCCAGCTCTCCGACAACGGCGTCAGCGAAGACATCATTACCAACGACCAGATCTCCGAGGCTGCCGACTACCGGCCGCTGATTGTCGGCTATCACAATGGCGAGGCCGTGCGCCTCTCCGATGTGGCCGACGTCGAGGACTCGACGCAGAACATCCGCACCGCCGGCTACATCGACGGAACCAAGGGAGTGGTGCTCACCATCTTCCGCCAGCCCGGCGCGAACATCATTCGAACCGTCGACCGCGTCAAAGCGCAACTGCCGTTTCTTGAGGCGGTGCTGCCCGCGGGCATCAAAACCACTGTGGACATGGACCGCACCGTGACCATCCGGGCTTCGGTAAGCACCGTGGAGAAGACGCTGATCGGATCGGTTTGCCTTGTCATCCTGGTGGTCTTCGTGTTTCTGCGCAGCCCGCGCGCCACGCTCATTCCCTTCGTCGCTGTGCCGGTTTCGCTCATCGGCACCTTCGCGGTCGATGTACCTGCTTCGGCTACACGCTCGACAACCTGTCGCTGATGGCGCTCACTATCGCCACCGGATTTGTGGTGGACGACGCGATCGTGGTCATGGAGAACATCACGCGCCATCTCGAAGCCGGCATGGAGCCGTTTGCCGCCGCGCTGAAGGGCGCGCAGGAGATCGGCTTCACGGTCTTTTCCATCAGCATGTCGCTGATCGCCGTGTTCATTCCCATCCTGATGATGGGCGGCATCATCGGGCGGCTCTTCCGCGAATTCGCGGTCACGCTTTCCACGGCCATCGTCATCTCGATGGTCATTTCCCTCACCACCACGCCCTGCATGTGCGCGCACCTGCTCAAAGCGCACAAGGAGGGCGAGAAGCACAATTGGCTTTACCGGACCAGCGAAAGAGGCCTTCAACGGCATGATCTGGATCTACCGGCGATCGCTCGACGTGGGTGCTGGATAATCCGGGGCTGATGCTGGTCGTGCTTCTGCTCACCATTGCGCTGAATGTTCTGGTCATCTTCAGGATTCCCAAGGGCTTTTTCCCGCAACAGGACACCGGCATCATCATGGGCCAGGTGCAGGGACCGCAGGACGCTTCCTTTCCCTTCATGAATTTCTCCATCGTGTCGCTGGTCAACGTCGTCAAAGCCGATCCCGCCGTGGCCCACGTCCTGGCTTACACAGGCAACGGTAACGGCGGCTTCATGTTCATCGCTCTCAAGCCGCTGGGCAATCAACTGCAAGGAAGGCCCGAAGTGCGCGTGTGCGCCAGACCTCGGCGACGGACGTGATCAACCGCCTGCGGCCCAAGATGAACCGCCTGCCCGTCGCTTCGGCGTTTCTGCAGGCGGCTCAGGACCTGCGCATCGGCGGACGCGGCGGCGGCGCGCTCTATCAATACACCATCCAGTCCGACAACATCGACGACCTGGCGCATTGGGGCCCGATCCTGCTACCAAAACATGAAGAAGCTTCCCGGCCTGCAGGACGTGAACACCGACCAGCAGAACGGCGGCCTGGAGGAACTGCTCAACTACGACCGCGTCACCGCGGCGCGCCTGGGCCAGACGCCGCAGTCGCTCGACAGTTCCCTCTGCAGCGCCTTTTGCCAATCTGAAGTCTCGGTGATCTACACGCAGCTCAACCAGTATTACGTGGTGATGGAAGTGGCGCCGCAGTACTGGCAGGATCCGTCGGGGCTGAACAACATCTACTTCACGCCGCCCGGCAAATCTTCGTCAGGCGCCGGGCTCAATGCGGTTTCGCCGCTTGCTCACCGTGATCAAAGCCAAGCACCAACACCACGCCGCTGCAGGTGAGCCACACCGGTCTTTTCCCTTCGGTCACCGTCTCCTTCAACCTGAAAAACGGCGTCTCGCTCACCGACGCTACGCGCGAAGTGACGCAGATGGAACAACGCCTGGGTATGCCCGGAACGGTGCGCGGATTCTTTGCCGGAACCGCCCAGGCCTATCAGCAATCGCTGTCGACGCTGCCGATTCTGGTCATCACCGCGCTGCTTGCCGTCTTCATCGTGCTGGGCATTCTCTACGAGAGCCTGGTTCACCCGCTCACCATCATTTCCACGCTGCCCTCGGCCAGCGTCGGCGCCATGCTGGCGCTCATGCTCTTCCACATCGACCTCAACGTGATCTCCATCATCGGCATCATCCTGCTCATCGGCATCGTGAAGAAGAACGCCATCATGATGATCGATTTCGCGCTGCAGGCCGAGCGCAATGAGGGCAAGAACACGCGCGAAGCCATTTTTGAGGCCTGCATGCTGCGCTTCCGGCCCATCATGATGACCACCATGTGCGCCATCTGCGGCGCGCTGCCGCTGGCCTTCGGAACCGGCACCGGCTCGGAGCTGCGCAAGCCCCTGGGCATCACCATTGTGGGCGGACTGCTTTTGAGCCAGGTGCTTACGCTCTACACCACTCCGGTGGTTTACCTGATGATGGACCGCCTGCGCCTGCGCGCGCTGGGCCGGACTCACGACGCGCTGCCCGCGACGGCAGAAGGAACGGCGTCGTAACATGAAGGATGATTGACCATGCTTGAGCCAAAAACTCGAATTCCGATCTCATTCGCCGCCGGCGCGCTGGGCTTGCTCGGCGCTGCTCGGCGGCTGCCGCGTCGGCCCGCCTTATCATGCTCCCGCGCCGCCGGCGGTCACCGCGCCGAACTACAAGGAGTCCACCGTCAACTTCCAGGACACCGATGGATGGAAGGTGGCCAGCCCGCAGGACGCGATGATCCGCGGCAACTGGTGGGAGGTTTTCAACGAGCCCGAGCTGAACGCGCTGGAAGAGCAGCTCAATATCAACAACCAGAACCTGAAGGAGTACTTCCAGAATTACATGGCGGCCCGCGCCACGATTGCCGAGGCGCGCTCGCAGTACTGGCCGACGATCACGGCGAACCCATCGTGGAACCGCTCGAAGAGTTCCGGAACTCTGAACAACTCCTCCCAGGCCAACACCGGCAAGCAGTCAACACTTTGGAATGCGCCGATTGATGTTTCGTGGACGCCCGATTTCTGGGGCAAGATCCGCAACGAGGTGCACGAGGCGCAATACGCCGCGCAGGTGAGCGCCGCCGATCTTCAAAGCGGAGAAGCTCACCGAACAGGCCAGCCTGGCCGAATATTACTTCGAGATTCGCGGCCAGGATATGCTGCAGCAGATTCTGAACGAGACCGTCGCAGCCGATCAGAAATCGCTGGACTACAACCAGGCGCAGTACGACACCGGCATCGGCGATTACATCTCCGTGGCCGAGGCCAAGACCACGTTGGAGGCCGCGGAGGCGGCGGCGACGAATGTGGGCCTGTTGCGCGCGCAATATGAACACGCCATCGCGATGCTGCTGGGCAAGGTGCCCACCGATTTTTCCATTCCCGTGAAGCCGATGATCTACACGCCGCCTGCGATTCCCACCGGCGTGCCCTCGCAGCTTGTCGAGCGCCGGCCCGACATCGCCGCGGCCGAGCGCACGCTCGCCGAGGCCAACGCCACCATCGGCATCGGCTACGGCGCGTTTTTCCCGCAAGTGACCATCAGCGCCAGTCGGTGGATTTCGAGAGCTCCGCGTTGACCAGCCTGTTCAACTGGCCCAGCCGCGTCTGGTCGATCGGCCCATCGGTCTCCGCAGACCATCTTCGACGGCTGGCTCTATCGCGCCGAGCTGCATCAGTACGTTGCCCAGTACAACGCCGACCTGGCCACCTACCGGCAGACCGTGCTCACCGCCTTCCAGCAGGTGGAAGACTCCATGGCCGCCACGCGCGCCTATTCGCAGCAGATTCTCCGCCAGCAGGAGGCGGTGAAGGACTGCGCAGGATTATCTCAATCTGGAACTGGTCCGCTACAACACCGGCGTCGATCCCTATGTCGATGTGGTGATTGCGCAAACCACGCTGCTCAACAACCAGGAGACGCTGAACGCGCTCCAGGTCGAAGAGATGACGTCGGCGGTGCAGCTGGTGCAGGCGCTGGGCGGAGGATGGGACCGCTCGCAGCTTCCCACGCCGCCCAAGCCGGCGCCAAGACCACCAAGGCGGACTACACGCTGCAGCAGTAAGCGAGCTTATTGCGCCTTGCCTGGTAGCAGATGTTGTCGCCGTCCAGCCGGTACTCGGCCGAGCAGACGTCGCCGCCGCAGATCATCGTCTCGCCGCCGTAGAGTTGGCGGCGGGTGATCAGCCCCAGCGTCCCGCAGCGCGGGCACGACATCACGGCCACATAGGGATTCTGCGCCTGGCCGAGCTTGGCCTGGTTTTCCAGCACGAAAACCGTTCCTGGGTCCATTCTTTCGGGGATCCACTCTTCCAGAAACTCAAGTCGGCTGACATCGTTCCCTCCGTGGGTTGATGTAACCGAGCCGTGACCATTGTTTCGCGCCGGCTCCGTTGTCTTTCGAACAGCAGGCTGCGAAGACATTACGCGGTATTAGGATGCATGCATCCGATTCAAGCACAGTGTTGCCGGGCGCGACGACGATGTCAATTCGAATCGAAGCCGGGGAGTAGCAAGTGGGATTCCCCTCGCACGCTCAACATCCGCAATCGGCAAAGCTATCGCGACTACCTGGCGACGCCGTGGCCGCTCGCGCCGTGGGCGCGCGCAAATTCGTCGATCGCCCTGTAGGTCTCCTCGTTGCGCAGAATGGCCTCGACGTACTCGCGCGTCTGGTGAACGGAATCGACTCGACAAACTCGTCGATGCCCGAATAAGGGCCGGCGGCCTGCCAATCCGCCACGCGATTGTCGCCCGCGTTGTAGGCCGCCAGCGCGTACTCCTGCACGCCGCCAAAGCGGTCGAGCATCTGGCGCAGATAGCGCGTTCCCAGGCGGATGTTCATCGCCGGGTCGAGCAGTTGAAAGGTCTGGAAGTGAGTCGATGCCTTCTTCGCGCGCCATCGTTCTTGCCCACCGAGGGCAGCAATTGCATCAGCCCGTAAGCGTTGGCATAGGAGATCGCCGAGGGATCGAACTCCGACTCCTGCCGGATGAGCGACGCCACCAGGTAGGGATCGAGATTGTTCTTCGCCGACTCGGCCTGGATCGTGTCCCACCACGGCTCGGGAAACAGAATCCGCCAGTAGACCAGCGGGATCGACTCAATGGACGCGGACGCCGCGTACGGCAAAGCCCGCTTGAGCGCGCGCACGGCGCGGTACGTCTCGCCATACGACGAGTAGATCTGCGCCTCGGCCAGCGCGCTCCACGAGGAGGAATCGGGATCGGCCTTGATCTCCTGCGCGATGTACTCGTTCAGGCCCGCGTTGGCCAGCAGCCGCGCCTTGGCCAGGTGCGGGCTGTCCTCGGGAAAGGTGTCGACCAGGTGCGGCAGCGGCAGCGGCTGAAAGCGATCCAGTTGCGGCTCGGACGCCGGCTGCGTCGCTGCCCAGCGCCGCCAGCCGCTCCCGCGCCATCTGCGCATAGAAGAAGTGCTGGTAGGCGCGGACGATGGCGCGGTAGTTGGCCGCGGCCATGCGCGGCTTGTGGTCCTGCGTCTCGTAGAGGCGCCCGCGCCAGTAGAGCGCCGAGACCGTTTCCGCGGCCGCGGGATAGAGCCGGATCTGCTCGTCGAAGATCCGCTCCGCATCGGCGTAAAGCCCCTGCCGGTAGCTCAGCCAGCCTGCGCGCCAGTGCGCCGCCGCGGCATTCTTGTCGCCGGGAAAGTGCGCGGCCAGGTAGCCGTAGTACTCGACCGCCGTGGGATAGTCGCGCTTGAGCAGGTACATGTTGCCGCTGGAAAAAAGCGCGTCGGCCAGCCACGGGCTGTGCGGAAACCGCGTCTCCATCTCCGGCGACAATGCGCTGCTGATCGGCGGTATCGTCGCGGTCGCGCGCCAGTTCCATCAGCAGATCGAGCCGGCGCGCGCCGTTCTCGTCGTCGGTGTCGGGCAGCGCCTGCACCTGCGCCGGAGTCAGCCGCTTCAGCTTCAACTCGCAGGCGGCCTCGGCCACGGCAAAGCCGTTGCGGGTCGCGGCATCGAGGCCCGGCTCGCGCGCCAGAACGCGATATTGCTCGGCTGCCTCGGCGTAGCGCCCGGCGTTGTAGTAGGCATCGCCCAGGCTGCGCAGCTCGGCCACCGTCAGTGTCGCCTCGGCGCCCATCTGCGTCAGCTTGGCGCGCGCCGTCTGCGCCTCCGGGCTCAGGGGATGCGCCAGCAGGACGTGCTTGAAAGTCGCTTCCGCCGCCTGCTGCTGGCCGAGCGCGAGCTCCACCTCGCCCTCTGCCAGTTGAAAGCCGGGCCGGTCCGCAGCTCCAGTGTCCTCGGCCGCCGCCAGCACCTGCGCGCGCCTGCGGTCAGCTTGTTCATCGCCAGCAGCACGTTGGCCTCCAGCTCGGGCGCCTGGGCATCGAAGATGCTGTCGGGATAGCGCTCGGTAAAGCCGTGCAGCATGCGCCTCGGCAGCGGCATCGTCGCCGGCCTCGTGGCTGGCCTCGGCGCCCAGAAAATCGGCGTAGTCGGCCAGCTCTCCGTCTGCGCGCCTGGCCTGCGGCGAGCGCCGTTTCCGCCTCGGCATAGCGCTTGTCCAGCAGGTAGGCGTGGCCCAGCGCCAGATAAGCCGCCGCGGCAGCCTCGCCGGTGTGGCTGTGCGCATAGGCGGTCACGCCCGCATAAGCCTCCGGCGTGCGCAGCAGTGGCCAGTTGCTGGGCCATGGGCCGCAGCTCTGTCGAGGCCACAAAGGCCTGCTTGATCCGCGCCGTGCGCGCCACTCTTGCCGCCCGGCTCGACGTGTTGGACGCGGCTTGTGCTTCGTGGGCGTGTGCTTTTTCGCCGTGCTTCGGCTTGCGAACCTGTGGCACTGGAATGACGTGCGACGTGCGGCGCGCTTGCGGCTCGGTGCGGCGGCGGATTGCGCCGCAAGCGGCCCACGCAACGATGAGCAACGAGAGCAGAATCGCCAGCGGCGCGAGCGCGCAGAGCGGAAATGATGCCATGGGGAAGATAAACCACGCATATTTCCACTTTATGCTGATTTGGACGCAACCGGACGCAGTAAGGGAACCAGTTGCGTTACCGGACGAACTGTGACGCTGCGCCGAGCCCGGTTTGGTTCCCTGCCCCTGCGTCCGTTACACTCATCTTTTGCCGGCCTTTCGGCCGACCGGCCCTGCGCCGGCCTGTAACGTCGATCCTTTCGCAGCGATTTTTGCAACCAACCCCATGTCAACCATCCAATCAATTGCAGGAGAAGAACGAGCAGCATCCCGACGTGGCCCTGGTAGAAAGGGTCCGCGGCGGGCGATGTCTCGGCCTACGACACGCTGGTCCGCAAGTACGAGCGGCAGATCTTCAGGATTGCGCAGCACATCACGCAAAACCGCGAAGACGCCGAAGACGTGATGCAGGACGCGTTTCTGAAGGCGTATGAAAAGCTCGACCAGTTTCAGGGGAATTCGAAGTTCTACACATGGCTGGTGCGAATCGCGGTCAACGAAAGCCTGATGCGGCTGCGCAAGCGGCGCACCGGCAAAATGGTCTCGATCGACGAGGATCTGGAGACCGAGGAGGGCAGCGTCCCTCGCGACTTGGCCGACTGGGCGCCCAATCCGGAGCAGAACTACAACCAGGCCGAGCTGGCCGAGATTCTGCGCAAGACCATCCAGGGATTGCCGCAGGGTTTTCGCGTGGTCTTTGTTCTGCGCGACGTGGAAGGACTCTCGACCGAAGAGACGGCGGAGACGCTGGGCTTGAGCATTCCCGCCGTCAAGTCGCGCCTGCTGCGCGCGCGGCTGCAACTGCGCGAGCGCCTCAGCCGCTACTTCCGCAAGAGAAACCGGCGCCGGCGCCGGCGCAGGAAGAGACGGAGTTGAAAAAGTGACCTGCACTGAGTTTCTCGCGATTCTCGACGACGTGATCGACGAGTCGATCGCCGCGGAGACGCGCGCCGAGATCGAAACTCACCTGCGCAAGTGCGGGCACTGCGAAGTGGTCCTCGAACACCACGCGCAAGACCATCGAGATCTATCCGCTGCCACGAGATTTACGAACTGCCGACCGACGTCAGCGAGCGCCTCCACGCCGTCATCATGGCGCGCTGCAAGTAGGGCTGCTGAGGCGATTTCTTTCCGCCCGGAATTGCACCAACTCAGGGGCTAATTCGCCGGAGAAGAATTTTCAATATCCCCGCGGGGTATATTTTCGACGTTAACTTACTTGTTTTCAGCTAATCAACTCCAAAATCGCGCGCAAGAAAGTTCTAAAACGGCAGCGTCACGGCGGATTCTTCACCTGAAAGGCCCGCGGCGTGCTTTTGCCTCTCACGCGAAACCCTGAGATCCGTCGAACTCCTGAGATCGGAGGCGATAGCAGCAATCCGTCACCGCAACTTCCCCCCCAGGATCGCGTCTGAACGAATAGTACGCTCGTGCCGTCCAATCATGAGCCGGCCACTTGCCTGCCAGGAGCAACTCGAGATGCAGCGTTTGCACAGGGCAATGCACGGGACGACACAGAGGCTGGCACGCGGGCTGCTTGCAATCGTCCTCTGCTGCACCCTTTGCCTCCGCGCCCCGCTGGGGTTGGCGCAACAGGCCGCAACAGACAGCCAAGCGATCGGGCCGGCCAAGCGCCGTCCGGAGTACGCCTCGGGGCAATTGCGCGGCGACGAGCGTATTCTGCATGCGTTGAACCGCTTCACCTTCGGCCCGAAACCCGGCGACCTGGAAGCGGTGCGGACGATGGGCCTGGAAAAATGGTTTGACGCGCAATTGCATCCCGCGACAATCGATCAAACTGACCTGAACGCGCGGCTGGCGCAGTATCCCGCCATGCAGTGGAGCGTCCAGGACCTGATCTTCCGGCTGCCCAGTAACGCCATCATCCGCCAGGCCGCGGACGGCAAGGTGGAAATACCTCCCGACGGCACGTTGCACGCGGTGTACGAAAACCAGATCTACCGTTTTCAGATGAGAAAAGCGGCGCAAGCCGAGAAACAAGCGGCGGCGACGGCGAATCCGGGAACGGCAATGGCAATGGGACCGGGAACAAGCGAACGAGGGAGCGTCAGCGAAGACACCAGCGCCAACATGGGGGCAGGCGCGGGCATGGCGTCCAATCCTCCTAACGCGCCCAACGCGGCTCAGCCCAGCGGAGCTCAGGCTCCGACAGTCCAGGCCGCCGCGCAGCCCGCAGCAGCTCAACCGCAAGATATGAACGCCATGGCGCCCCCGGCGACTGACCAGCCGGCCACAGACGAGGCGCTCATCGCGCGCGTAATTTCGCTCCCGCCCGAGCAGCGTGTCGCTCGCCTGCAATCGATGCAGCCGGAGGAGTTCGAGAGCTTCATCAAATCACTTAAGCCCGCCCAGCGCGCGGCGCTCAGCGCCGGCATGAGTCCGGATCTGAATGAGGCCCTCGACGATCTTGAGAACCCGGAGCAGACGGTGGTGCAGGAGCTTTTTGCCCAGCGCCTGACGCGCGACATCTACTCGAACGCGCAATTGCAGGAAGTGATGACCGACTTCTGGCTGAATCACTTCAACGTCTACCTGCGCAAGAACGAGCAGATGCCCTACTACCTGGTGAGCTACGAGCGCGACACGATCCGTCCGCTCGCGCTGGGCAAGTTTGAAGATCTGCTTGAAGCCGTGGCGCACAGCCCGGCGATGCTGATCTATCTGGACAACGCGCAGAGCATCGGCCCGGATTCGCTGGCCGCGGAGCGGGCAAAGATGCGTGGACGCGCGGCGCCCCAACGCCAAAAAGCAGGCGCCCGAGGGACTGAATGAGAACTACGCCCGCGAGCTGATGGAGCTGCACACGCTGGGCGTGAATGGCGGCTACACGCAGGCGGACGTGACGCAGGTGGCGCGCGTCCTGACGGGCTGGACGGTCGACCGCCCGCAGCTCGGCGGCGAGCTTCAAGTTCAACGCCGAACCGGCACGAGCCGGGCACGAAAAAAGTGATGGGGCAGAAGATCAAAGAGGACGGCGAGATGGAGGGCCGCGAGCTGCTGCACATGCTGGCCATGCGGCCGGCGACGGCGCAGTTCATCTCGCGCAAGCTGGCGATCCGCTTTGTGAGCGACGATCCGCCGCAAGCGCTGGTGGACCGCATGGCGAAGGCGTATCTCGCGAGCGGCGGCGACATTCCCACGGTGCTGAAGACGCTGTTCCACTCGCCGGAGTTCTGGGCCGCGAGCGACTATCGCGCCAAGGTGAAGACGCCGCTTGAGTTTGTGGTTTCCGCGGTGCGGGCCAGCAATGCGAACATTGAGAATTTTCAGCCGCTGGTGAATGCGCTGCGCCAGATGGGCATGCCGCTCTACGGCGCGTTCCGCCCACCGGGTACAAGTGGGACGCGGCCGACTGGGTGAGCACGGGCGCGCTGGTCGATCGCATGAACTTTGCCCTGTCGCTGGCCGCGAACCGGCTGCCGGGCATTACCGTGGAGTGGGCGCCGGAACTGGACATGAGCACTCTGGACAGCGACGCGCCACCCAATGCAAGTGATTCCGACGCCGGAATCGGAAGAGGCGCGGCTTGAGCCGCTGCTGGTGGCCGGGCGGAGTGAGCGCAACCACGCGGGCGGCGGCGCTTAAGCAATTTCAGGCGCAAAGCGCACAGAATGCCGCGATCGGCTACGCCGGTTGCCGCGGGCCGTCTTTCCCAGGTCTCAAAAGCGAGACCTGGGGCACCCGCAAATCGCGCGCCCGCAGCCGACGCGTACGAGCGGGAAGATCAATTGCTGGCGGGATTGCTGCTGGGCTCGCCGGAGTTTCAGCGGCGCTAGCGCGCCGAGGGACTAAGGGACCAGGGACGTAGGGACTCGAAGTTGGGGAGAGGCATCATGCAGATGAACCGGCGATTTTTCCTGCACAAGGGCGCGCTGGCCGTGGCAGGAACCACGGCGATGCCGAATTTTCTTGTGCGCAGTGTGCTGGCGCAGACGGCCGGCGATCAGTGCAGCCGGGGACAGCGGCTGGTCGTCATCTTCCAGCGCGGCGCGGCCGACGGGCTGAACGTGGTGGTTCCCTATCGCGAAAAGAACTACTACACGATGCGGCCGAGCATTGCCATTCCGCAGAATCAGGTTCTCGATCTCGACGGATTCTTCGGCCTGCATCCCTCGCTGGCCGCGTTCAAGCCGCTTTACGATCAGGGGCAGCTGGCGATTGTGCACGCGTGCGGCTCGCCGGATATGAGCCGGTCGCACTTTGACGCGCAGGACTACATGGAATCGGGCACGCCGGGCGTGAAGAACACCGAGGATGGCTGGCTGAACCGCGCGCTGCAAGCAGAAGACGTACTGCAATTGCGCGCGGCATCATCGAGGAGCACACCGCGTTTCGCGCGCTGGCGCTGGGCGCCGATGTGCCGCGCACGCTGGCCGGCAAGATTCCCGCGATTGCGATCGAGCAACGTGAACAGCTTTACCGTGGGCGGGCGCGGGCCGGCTCCCGGGCCGGCGGCAGACGCCTTTGAGGCCATGTATGCCGATTCGGGCGACCGCATCTTTCACGCTGCGGGCGATGAGACCTTTGAAGCGGTGAAGATGCTGCGCGCCGCCAATCCCGCGCAGTACACGCCAGCGGCTGGCGTGAACTATCCCGAATTCGGAGTTCGGCAACAACATGCGGCAGATTGCGCAACTGCTCAAGGCGAATCTCGGCGTGGAGGCTGCGTTTACCGACGTGAGCGGCTGGGACACGCATCAGAACCAGGGCAGCGTGAACGGCCAGCTTGCCAACCGGCTCAGCGACTTTTCCGCGAGCATCGCGGCCTTTTGGCGCGACATGGGCGACGAGGCCGGCAACGTGACGCTGGTGACGATGTCGGAGTTTGGCCGCACCGCGCGCGAAAACGGCACCGGCGGCACCGATCACGGCCACGCCAACGCGATGTTTGTGCTGGGCGGGCAGGTGAAGGGCGGCAAAGTTTACGGCACGTGGCCGGGCCTCGATAACGAACAGCTCAACGAAGGCCGCGACCTGGCGCTGACCACCGACTACCGCCAGGTGCTGGGCGAAGTGGTGACGCACTCGCTGGGCGCAGAAAATCTTGAACTGGTGTTTCCCGGCGCGCGGCTCAGTCCTGGCGGCTTTCTGAGGCTGGTGTAAAGAGACAGGGAGCGAGGGAACGAGGGAGCAAGGGAACACGGGAGCAAGAAAACACCCCATGCCCCACCTTTTCGCGGTTTCATCGCGAAAAGAGTGGGACAGCTCAACTGGAAGTCCCCCAGCCGCATGATTTACCCTCAAATTCGGCATGAAACTCAAGCACCCTCTCCTCATCTTCACCGTGGCGGCCTGCGCTGCCGGCGCGGCGCTCGTTGTCTTTGCTCAACAGTCGACGACCCCGGCTCCCCGCCAGATGTTCCCGACGCACCACAGGCAACTGCCCAGGCCACCATCGTTCCCAATGGGCCATTTGTGGTGATGGATACTTCGATGGGCCGCATCACCTGCCAGTTCTATCAAAAGCAGGCGCCGAACGCCGTCGCCAACTTCATCGGCCTGGCCGAAGGCACCAAGGACTGGACCGATCCCGCGACGAAGAAAAGTGCAGCACCACAAGCCGCTACTACGACGGCACCATCTTCCATCGTGTGATTCCTGAGTTCATGATTCAGGGCGGCGACCCCACGGGCACCGGGATGGGCGATCCCGGCTACAAGTTTCGACGATGAGTTCGATCCGAATCTGAACTTCGATCAGCCGGGACGATTGGCGATGGCCAACAGCGGGCCCAACACCAACGGCAGCCAGTTCTTTATCACCGAGCAGGCCTACGACTCGCTCAACCAGCACTACACGCTCTTTGGCCAGTGCGACGACGCCAGCGTGACCGTGGTCAAGACCATCGCCCGCGTGCAGCGCGACGCGAACGACAAGCCGCTAACGCCGGTGGTGCTGAAGAAAGTGACGATTGTGCGCGAAGGCCAGCCCATGCCGCCTCCGCTGCCATAAAGACAGGAGTCAGGGATCGGGTTTCAGGGCTCAGGGATCGGCGATCAACCAACAGAGATCGGAAATTTCAGGAGAACACATGGCACTTGCAGCAGGAACCTACGCCGTCTTCACGACCACGGAAGGCAAAATCACCGTCCGCCTCTTTGAGGCCGACGCGCCCATCACCGTCAAGAACTTCATCGAGCTGGCCGAAGGCGCAAAGGAGTGGACCCATCCCACCACCCGCGCCAAATCCAAGGACAAGCTCTACGACGGCACCATCTTCCATCGCGTCATTCCCGACTTCATGATCCAGGGCGGCGATCCGGCCGGCACCGGCATGGGCGGGCCCGGCTACCGCTTCGAAGACGAGACCAAGGGCTCGCCGCACAAGTTCGACAAGCCCGGCAAGCTGGCCATGGCCAACGCCGGCCCGAATACCAACGGCAGCCAGTTCTTCATCACCGTGGCGCCCACGCCGTGGCTCACCGGCAATCACACCATCTTCGGCGAAGTGGTCGAAGGGCAGGAGATCGTGACCAAGATCTCCATGGTCCCGCGCAGCGCGCAGGACAAGCCGCACAAGCCTGTGGTGCTGGAATCGGTGGTCATCGAGCGCGTCAGCTAGCTCGAGCGTTTCCACAATAGTTGGCCATTTTCAGTTGTAGCCATTTTCGGCGCAGGTAGAAGGTGGGTTTTTGTTGAGCAAAAGGCCACTTGGCTGTTGCGGCTTCGGGACACATTGCCGCTTTGCTGAAAGCAACCTTCCGCGGCTTTCCCGTCTCTCAGAGGGAATGGTGGTGAGATAAAATGCCGCGCGCCGAGTGTGTCATCGCGGTGCAAACCAGCAAGGAGCAACTTCCCCAGACTAGCAATCCGCTAGCCGCCGGGTATTTTGCGATTGCCCTCATCGCCGTTGTGGTTGGGTTGGTTGTGTTGGTTTTCATCCGGACGAGTATGCGGCGGTCGTCGAAGCGGTAGGGCTGGAGCGATTCCAAGGTTAACGTACGCTGTTTCGGGCGGTTAACCGCGTCGATCCTTTTCAGGCAAGGGCCAATGCGATCGGGCTGCGCCGGAACAACCTTTATCCATTAAATCCCCGTCGAAGAAGTCAACGCATGCGCATCGTCGCAGGAGGAAACCTATGCGTTCTGACATTGTGCCTGGCGGCACTTTCCCCGACTACGAACTGCCCGACCACACGCGCACCCTGCGCAAGCTAAGCGAGTTGCAGGGCGATGACCCGCTGATCCTGACGCTGGCACGCGGTCACTATTGCCCGAAGGAGCACCAGCAACATCGGGAACTGGCTTCGTTTTATCCCAAAATCGCTGTGGCGTATACCCAGATCGCAACTATTTCCACCGACGACCACCACACGCTGCAGGAGTTTCGCGCGTCGGTGGGCGCCCAGTGGACGTTCTTGTCCGATCCTGAGCGAAAAGTCCAGAAGGACCTCGACATCGAGGAGTACACCGACCCTGAGCACAATCCGATGATTCCGCACACGCTTGTGCTCAAGCCGGGCCTTGTGATTTACCGCATTTACAACGGGTACTGGTTCTGGGGCCGGCCGTCGGTCGCCGATCTCTGGCACGACCTGCGCGCCTTGATGAGCGAAATCCGCCCGGACTGGGATCTGAGCGCCCCAGGACTTCGAGACGCTTGGAACGCGGGCAACTTCGCGCCGTTTCACGGATGGAACAAGGGTGCGAAAACGGCGCCGGCTGGGCCGAAGAAGAGCGGGGAGCTGGTCTGAGAAGAGGTTGAATCGAGATCGTCAGGCCGTGAATCGTCGCGGAGTCGCGCTTACTTGGCGAAATTCCAATTCTTATTCAAGCTGTCGTCTGTATAGTTGGACTGACGCGCTGCTCTTAGCAGCAACTCTCATCTGTATAGACGCCGCGCCGGCCACCTCGGTGAACGCGGTTAACTCACTGAAGCAGTGGGAAATCGCAGGCACAGGTCAAGTGTGACCCATATTGCAATTCACCCTGCCTGGGTGTTGATATCAATGCGCAATTGGCCGAGCGATGTCATTGAAGGAGACACACTTTTTATGAGTTCGCAATCCGTACGCAGTCCGGCAACTGGCACTCTTGAGCCACACACTCCGATGCCGATCACCGATGCTGCCTGGGAGGCCTTGCAAGGCGCCTATGACCTGCACGTTCACGCTGCGCCGGATATTATCGAACGGCGAATTGATGATATCGATCTGGCGAACGAATTCCTCTCGCGCGGATTGCGGGGATTTGTTTTGAAGTCCCATTACTTCCCGACGACGGAGAGAGCGCAGGTTGTTTCAAAGGCTGTACCTGGTATCTCGGCTTTTGGTTCCCTTACTTTGAATCACTCTGTCGGCGGGATTAATCCCGTCGCAGTGGAATTAGCAGGACGGTCAGGCTGCAAGCTGGTTTGGATGCCCACGGTTGACGCCGCCAACGAAACTGCGGGGCGAGTGGATGGTCCAACCGACAAGTTGCCGTTCTGGGCGAAGATCCAGCGGGAACTCGCATCCATCGGTATCACGCCGGCTCCCATTACGGTTCTAGGCGCAGACGGTAAGCTCACCGGTACGGTCATGAAATGCCTGGAGATCATCAAGCAATACAACATGATTCTCGCCACAGGGCATCTAGGCCGGGCAGAGATTGCTGCGCTCGTCAAGGCTGCCCTGGAAATGGGCATGGAGAAGGTAGTGGTGACACATGCCGAGTTTCCCTCGCAAAGTCTCTCGTTGCAAGAGCAGACCGAACTGGCAGACTTGGGTGCGCTCATCGAACACTGCTTCACTACCACCTATACAGGGAAGGCTCCTTGGGCTCGGGTGCTTAATGCCATCCATCAGGTTGGCGCGTCGCGTTGCCTGCTTTCAACAGACCTGGGCCAACCCATCAATCCGCCCGTCTCCGAAGGTTTCGCCATGTTTGCACAGCGGCTTCTTGACGATGGATTCACCGCGGACGAGATCAGGCAAATGGCAGTGAGGAATTCGGAGAGACTGGTCTCGTAAGGGCTCCAGCCCTAACGTCCTCTCGGTCGAACCCGTTCGAAACCGCAATAGTCGGCGATGCGCGCCTCCTGTGGAAAACCGCGTAGGAATCCCGGGATTCCTGCCGAATGGCCTGATCGCGACATCCACCCGATCACGCTAATCTTTCCCTACTCCGGGCGCTTCCAAAACTGGAAGGGGCTTGTCAACGGACAAAGACTGCGATGCTTCATGGAGGCCGCGAAATTCTGGAACGATCTGCTGCAGTTGCCACCGAATTGCATCATCCGTGGCATTCGAGCCGACCAGAACGCTAAGCTCGTCTAGATAGTCCTTTAGAATCTCCCATCGCATTGGCTTGCCCCGCGTTCGCATCACCTTTCCGCATTCCGTAGGCAACGGATCTTCGCCCTTGTAAAATAACTCTTCGTAGAGCTTTTCACCTGCGCGAAGACCGGTATAGGCGATCTCCACCTCATCCTCCCGCTTGCCGAGCAGACGGATGAGCATCTGTACCATATCGACGATGCGCACGGACTCTCCCATATCCAACACCAGGATTTCCCCGTGTCTGCCCACTGCAAACGCCTGCAAAACCAGCGACACCGCTTCGGAGGGGGTCATAAAGAAGCGCGTGACCTCCGGGTGGGTGACGGTAACCCGGCCTTGCTTTCGGATCTGCTCCTGGAAAAGCGGCACTACGCTTCCCTGCGAGCCCAGCACATTGCCGAAGCGCACGGAAATGCAGCACATCTCATCGTGAGGCCGAGCCGCCAGAATCAATTCCCCAACCCGTTTCGTGCATCCCATCACACTGGTCGGATTCACAGCCTTGTCGGAGGAAATCGCAACGAACGAGAGGCAACCACAGACCATGGCCGTATCGAGCAACGATAACAGACCAAAAATGTTGTTGCCGATGGCCTCTCGCACGTTCGACTCCATAAGTGGGACATGCTTGTAAGCCGCAGCGTGGAAGACAATCTCGATTTCGTGGCCCTCGAAGATCTGCATCATGCGCTGGCGGTTGGCAATATCCGCCACGTGATATTCGATTTTGCAAGCGGCGCTCCGTTGCTCCAATCGCTGTTTCAAAAAAAACAAGCCGCTCTCGTCCCGATCGACACAGAGGAGCCTCTCAGGCCCGTGTTCGAGTATCTGAGAACAGAGTTCGGATCCGATAGATCCCGCCGCGCCCGTCACCATCACGCCCTTGCCAGCCAGCTTGTCCATGGGCAGTTCGGCAGCCAGATGAACGGCCTCGCGGCCGAGCAGATCCTCGAAGCGAATCTCTCGGAGCTGCTCGACAAGCCGGTCGACCCTGACCGTTTTATCGATGAGCTCCGCATAAACGGGAATCATGCGGGAAGGCAGGATCTTGCCGCTTTCAAAAATCCCCTTCAGATACTCGAAGCCACGCTTGGTCTCCCCGCCCAGGTCCCTCATTACCGGAGCCCCCCGTATGCACCCAAGTTTACATCGCTATTGAAAGCAACGCCCTCGATTTGCGCCTGCGCATTGGCGTCGAGGACTTGGAAGAGATTACGTGCCGCGATGTAGGCGGCCGAGAACTCTGGCACTGTGCAGTGCTAGAATTGCGGGCAAGATGAGGAATCGAACGTCAGCGTGCATCGTACTGCTCTTCTCTGCCTTCACTCTCAGCGCACAAACTCCCTCAGTGGCCGTGCCCAAGCAGCTCGCGCAACCCTCTGTGCCGCATTTTCGAGACGTTTCGGCGGAGGTCGGACTTCGCACTCTTCCTCACACGAATCTCGACAGGCGCTACGTCATCGAAACGATGAGCGGCGGAGGAGTTGCCTTTCTGGATTGCGATAACAACGGAAAATTGGACATCGCCGTGGTTAACGATTCCTCAATCGACCGCTACCTCGCTGGCGGCGATCCCATGATCACGCTCTACCGGGAGGACGGCAACGGGAAGACACTGCACTTCACTGACGTCACCGCAGCCGCGGGGTTGACAACCAAGGGCTGGGCCACCGGGATTGCCGTCGCCGATTACGACAACGACGGCCTTCCTGATATTTATGTCACCGGCTACGGCCACAATGTGCTCTATCACAATCTAGGCGGCTGCAAATTCGCCGACGTCACGGCAAAGGCGGGCGTTGGCGGCGGAGGCTTTAGCGCCGGAGCCGCCTGGGCCGACTACGACCGTGACGGATTTGTGGATCTTTACGTTGCCCGCTATGTTTCCACCGATCCCCGGCATCTTCCCGACCCTCAAAGGACGGTATACAAGAACGCACTCACCGAACTGCCAGGTAAGATGCCCGGCGAAACCAACCTCCTCTACCGCAATCGGGGCGACGGAACCTTCGAAGAGGTCGCGGCCAAAACCGGTGTCCAGAACACACAGAAGGCGCACGGCATGGGAATCTGTTGGGGAGATTTCGACGGCGATGGATGGCCCGATCTCTTTGTCACCAACGATGGATACAGCAATTTTCTGTTTCACAACAAAAGGGTCGGAACCTTTGAGGATATCGGCCTCTATTCAGGCACCGCCTACGGGGAAATGGGGCAAACCTACGGCAACATGGCATGCGATTTTGCCGACCTCGACCACAATGGCAGGTTCGACCTGTTCGTGACCCGTTTTGCCGGCCAGCCGGCCAGCCTCTACATCAACGACGGCCACAACGAGTTTCACGATGTTGCCGATCGCGCCGGAATCGCCGCTCCCACTTCACCGCTCGTCAAGTGGGGAGCAAACTTCGCAGACTTCGACAACAGCGGCTGGCAGGATCTTTTCATGGCCTCGGGTAACTTCTCGACCTTGCTCGATGGGGCGCCCGGTGAACCGCCTTTTGTCGAGCCGATCGAGCTTTTCCTCAATGAGACGAACGGCAAATTCCGCGAGGTTGCTGCCGCTACTGGCTTAAATGCAGGCCCGTTGAAATCCCGGCGGGGAACAGCCGTGGGAGATGTCAATAACGACGGAAGACTCGACATCCTGGTCTTCAACGTCGGCGCTCCACCCTCGCTTTTTCTCAACGAAACCAGGAATGACAACCACTGGATCACGCTGCACCTGGTGGGCACGAAGAGCAACCGGATGGCGATCGGCGCCCGAGTGACCGTCACCACCGGCAACGTCAAGCAAGTGGATGAAGTCCGCGCAGGAGGAAGCTATCTCTCCACCAGCGACCCGCGCCTCCACTTTGGACTCGGCTCGGCTGCCTCCTTCGACCGCATCGAAGTCCTTTGGCCCAGCGGCTTGCTCGAACAATTCCCCGGAGGCTCTGGCGATCGATTTGTATCTTTGGTGGAAGGGAGTGGCACCGCGCTGCCCTCAGGCCAGGCTTCTCCGAAGGAGAAGTAAGATCGCCAAATAGTGCGTCCTCTTGACTTCAAGTCATTGCTCAGGGTGCGACTCGGCAGTGCTGGCCTTGAAGCTTCCAGCACGCCCGCGTTGGTCGCGAAATGCCTGATCGCGTTGCGCCTCGACAAGCGAACTGGTTAGTTCGGCCTCTTTTTCAGCTTCGGCGCGAAGGCCCAGCCGTGCATAGATGCGGCTCAGCTGGTAGTGTGCGGGCGCGAATTCGGGACGGAGGGCAATCACGTGTTCGAAAGCCTTTCGCGCTTCTTGCCAGTCCTGCCGGGACTCAAACAACTTTCCCAGTTCGAATTGCGGATCAGGCGAGTGCGGATCCAAGCTTGCTGCATTCTCAAGGGCGGCGTGAGCATCGTCGTATCGTCCCAAACGGTTGGCCAGCATTCCGAAGTAGTACTCGAGGAGATAATGCCCAGGACTCGTCCGTCGCGCCGACTCGAGGATCTTGATTGCCTCCGCGTCGTTGGCCTGCCGGGCGTAGGTCTGCGCCAGTCCGACATAAGCAACATCCAATTCGGGGTGATCGGCGAGGACGGCGTGAAATGCGTCGCGGGCGGCGTCATAGTTGCCTTTGATCATCTCGATTGCGCCAAGCCTCAATTCGAGCGGCGCGGTCTCCGCCGTCTTGCCCAACCCGTTTTCGATCACTTGAACCGCCTCGTCGTAGCGATCGGTGTCCATGAGCAGGCGCGTGTAATCGAGCGCATGATCGGGATTGGAGGGGTCTGCCGCGGCTGCTGCGCGGTATGCATCCAATGCTTCGGGCATCTTCTGCTGTGCTTCAAAGGCTGAGCCGAGAAACATCGGAATGTCTGCATTGCCGGGCTGCTCGCTGTGCAACGCCGACAAGATTGATGAGGCCTCCTCGGGCTGGTTGCCATAAAGCAATGCCAGCGCGAGGTTGTAGCGATTTTGCCAGGCAGGATGAGCGGCTGCTATGCGCCGGAAGCGGTCGATGGCCTGGGGCCAGGCTCCCTGCTCTGTAAAGAGGACCGCCAGTTTATATGCACGATCAGGCGGAAGATGTCCGCTTTGCTCCAGGCGATCAATTTGAGCCGCCGCTTCTTCGATGTGTCCGGTGCGAATCTCCGCGCCGGCCAGGCTCGCTGCAGCTTCCGGGTCGTTATCACTCAGTTTCCCCGACAGGGAAGCTTGTTCGATCGCGTCGCTATCCTTACCGGTGGCCAGATCAAGCGACATCAGATAGTAGTGTACGAACTGGTCTTTGGGGTCAAGGCGCGATGCTTCGCGCAGTTCGGCTGAGGCGCCCGAATCATCTCCGGCATTGAGAAGATTTACGCCGAGGTTGCGGTGTGGCGCGGCCTGCGACGGATCAAGCTGAATCGCGGCGCGGTAATCGCCGTTTGCCTTGTCGATCAATCCGAGACTGGTCTCGGTAATACCGAGAAGATTGTCGATCGTCGCACTGCGCGGCGAGAGCCTGTGCGCCTCTTCGAGCTTTACGAGGGCTTCTTTGAAGCGGGACTCCCGCATTAGACTCACAGCCTCGTCAAGAGCAGAGCCCTGCGCGACCAGAGGTGCAGAGAATGCAAAAAGGAGAATAAGAGCGCGCCAGTTCATGGTTGCCCCGGTGGTCCGATGGTGGCTTGGGAAGCGACGCCGTCTTTTTCTTCCTTGATGGCGCGAACCTGCGCGAAGGCCTGAAGCGCTTGTGCGGTTTTGCCCTCGGACCGCAGAACCATGCCGAACTGGTAGTGGACCGCGCCATCGCTGTCGTGAGCAAGGGCGCGCCTTAAGACTGCTTCGGCCTTGGCGTAATCCCTTTCGTTCGCATACGCCTTACCCAATTGCGCGTAGGCGGGCCACAAGTCAGGACTCCTGCTAATTGCCGATTCAAGATGCGGAATGGCCTCGCGGGCGCGGCCCTCTGCGACCAGCACGGCGCCAAGTTCTCCATTGGCTTCGGCGTTGCCGGGATCCAACTCCAACTCGCGCGTCAGTTCCGGCAGCGCGTGGTCCGCATCCGCATGCTTCCAGTAGAGATGTCCGAGCCAGAAATGAATTCCCGGAAGATCGGGGCTGGCGGCGGCAACGAGCAGGTACTCATCGATTGCCTTCTTGTCTTCGTCGTGTTCGGCGTAAAGCTGCCCGAGCAACTGGTGGACGTGGTATGAGTCAGGCGCGATTGCGACGAGCCTGGAGATTTGCCGCATGGACAAGTGGCGGCGCGTCAGCAGCAAATCGTACCGCGCGGCGAGGTCTGCCGGATGAGCTGTCACCCAGCGTTCGAGCGCATCCTCCGCCTGCTCATAATCATGCTGGTGCAAACTGGCCAATGCGCGATGAAGGGCATCGCTTACCGGTGCCGGAGCAGACTTGGTCACCGCGATCTGCCGGTAGGCCTGCACGGCGGCATCTCGATCTCCAGCTTGCGCATACAATGCCGCCAGGACCGCAAACTTCGCGGGCGTTGTCGATGGGTCCGTTTCAAGCATTGCAGCAGATTCCCGGCAGGATCGTATCAGTTGCGCGTCCGGACCCTTGGGATCGGCTTGTTCGATTTCATCTTCCAGCGGAAGGCCCAGGCCATCGAGAGCTTCGCTGCGGTCGATGGCGAGCGCGCGCTCGATTCGCGAAAGACCATCGGCCGGGTGATCGAGAAGAATCAGAAACTCCCCGCTGCGCGCAAGCACCGCCGCGGAATGCGGCTGGATGGCCGCGGCTTGATCCAGGAGTTCGAGCGCATCGGAGAACCTGACCTGCCTGAAAAGCACGTTGGCGAGCTCCAGGCGCGCATCTACGGTGCGAGGATCTCTTTGAATGGCGCGGCGCAAGTGGCCTTCGGCCTTTGTCCAATCCCGCTCTTGGGCGTAGACATCGGCGTAGATGCGATCGGAAAGCGCCGTTCCCCTTGAAGCTTCAAGTAGCTCGCCGGTTTGCTGATGTACCGCCTTGCCATAGGCTTCGCCGGCTGAGAACAGAAAGTCGGGGTCGTTGGGGAATTCGACGGCAGCGGCGCGCAGTTGCAGCAACGCGGCGTCCATTTGTCCCGCATCCCAGAGAGCGATTCCCAGCCAGCTTTGGGCCAGCTTTTCCTTTGGATCAAGGCGAATCGCCTCGCGCAAATGATCTATACCCTGCGCCGGATGGTTCAGTCTCACTTCGTCAATTCCAAGCCAAAGACTCACGCCGCGCATTCCGGGCCTCAGCTTTTCAGCCGAAGCAAGAGCCTTCGCGGAATTCTCGAACTCTCCGAGAGCGTAGTAGACGAGCCCCAGATTCGCATAAACCTCGGGCAGCCGAGGCTGAAGCCGCAAGACTTGGTTGTACTCGGCAACCGCGTCGTCAAGCTGGCCCCGTTGCTGCGCCTGCTGCGCCGCCAGGAAGTGTTCCTGGACTTGAGCCTGAGTCTGTGAATTCGACATCCTGCGCGGTACCGATTGACGAGAGCACGCATGCAATCGGAATCGCTACAGCGAAAACCAGAAATCGCCGGCTGCGGATGCGAAACATGGATTGATGGTAGCTTATCTTCACGTCACTGAATGCCATTGCGTGACCCTGTACGGTGTTTCTTAATGGACCGGTCATCCTGCTGTCTGGTTTATGTTGCGCGCAAAAATGCAATCTCCCGGACCTCGTTGAAGAGGTCCGGGAGATGTTGGGTTGCTTTCAAACTTCGGACGTAACAGGGCTGATTTGCCCGGTGGCGTCAAAAGGTGATTCTCAGGGAGCCCTGGATGTTTCTCGGGCCATAGGCAAGGCCCGAGGCCTGCCCCTAGCCTGAGGTTGCGCAGTTTTGACTCGGCGTGGGGGTACAGGTGATTGACGTGTTAAAGCCGGTGAAGCGGTGCCGGTTGAACACGTCGAAGAACTCCACGCGGAAGTCGGTGTGGACCCGTTCGGTAAACATGGGGATGGCCTTGGTGACGTTGAAGTCCTCGCTCGTGTTGAAGAGCTCGCGGATGCCGAGGGCGCGGGGCGCGTCGCCAAAGGTGAAGTTGGGCGCGGGCGTAAACGCCGCTGGGTTGAATCGGAGGCTTTTCCCATAGACGAAGTCACTGTTACTGCCGACACCATTCGGATTCACCCCCGGAACGATGTTGGGACGGCTGGATGAACCGGTTGCGCCCTGGCCACCGGCGAAGATGCCCGAGGTCCAGCCCGGCGAGGTTACGGCCAGTGGAGTGCCGCTTTGGTACTTCTGGACGGCGGCAATCTTCCATCCACCGGCCAGCACGTTGACGGCTCCGCCCTGATTGGCAAACTGCTTGCCTTTTCCGAAAGGCAGATCGTAAGTCCAGGCCAGGACGACGCGCTGCGGGATGTCGAACTGGCTGAGGGCCTTCTCGGCCTTCAGATTGTAGGTGTTCAGCGCGCCGGAATTGTCGTTACCCTCCCAGGCGGCCTCGGTCGGATACTCTGAGTCAGCATTGGTGATGTTTTTCGACCAACTGTAGCTGGCCAATACAGTCAGCCCGCTGCTGGTCCGCTTGGTTACCTGAGCCTGAAGGGCATGGTAGGTGTAATCGCCGAAGGGATCGTCCATGGTCGCTGAATCCACCGAGACGGTTCCATACTGCGGGAAGGGACGCAGGGCCTGAGAGACCGTACCATTGCTGCCCCACGCGACACTGAATCCCGGCATACGGCGCGGCAACAGGGGTTTGGCCAGCGCATGCCGCACTGGTGGCCTGCTGGGTGAGGGTGACTTGCAAGACATGCGCCGCGCGCCTGGTCCGCGGGATTGCCCTGGTTGGGGTCATGCAGGAATGCCTGCAGGTGGTCGCCATGAGCGCCGACGTAGGCCACGTCCACAATGGTCTGGAAGGGCAGTTGGCGCTGCACATCGAGGGTCCAGTTTTGGATGGTGCCAGGGCGGTCGACCTTCGACTCGAGGAAGAGGGCGTTGCTCTGCCTGTTCATGACCGTGGGGTCGATGAAGGGCGGCAGATTGCCGGGATAGGCGGTGATCTGCGAGAGCACAACCGCCGGGGTCTGAACGCTGGCCGGGGTGGGGTACGTGTAGCTGGAGAAGAAGCCCTGGCTGTCGTTCTCGGCGAAGCCTCCGACGCGTTGGGTGGAGAAGTAAATGCCGTAGCCGGCGCGGATGACAGTGTTGGGATCGACCGAATAGGCGAGGCCGACGCGAGGACCGAAGGCCTTTTTGAAGATCGACTGCGGAGAGCTGCCGCCGAGGCGTCCCGTGCCGCTGCCTTCGAAGACGTAAGCGCCGGGAAGGCCGCCCGCACCCGGGTTCGCCAGGGTTGGGTCCACATAGGACATGCGGTCGTGCGCCTCGGTCACCGGGATTGGCATGTCGTAACGCAGGCCCAGGTTGAGGGTGAGCTTGTTGTTGACCTTCCAGTCGTCGGCGGCAAAGAAGGCAACATACTTGGCGCGCCATCCGTTGATCTGGGGAATGTCAATATACGCATTGGAGGCTGCGCCGAGATAGAAGCTGGCGAAGCCAAAGCCGGAGTTGGGTCAGCCGGAGTGCTGGTGGGGCCCGAGGTGAAGTTGAACTGGCCGGCGCTGCCGGTCAGGATGCTGAGGTTGAACTGCGCCGGCGCGAAATTCGCCGCCAAACCTGAAGCTGTGACGGCCCTTCTGCCACGAGACCGCGTCGTCATATTGAAAGACGTTGTCGTAGAAGATGCTGTCGCCATCGCTGGGGCTGTTGATGCCATTGCCGGGATAGTTGTAGGTGAATTTAGGGAAAACCGAGTCGCCCACGCCCTTGAGCCCGAACTTGGTGGCCCAGTTGCCGCCAAATCCGCCCTCGCCCGAGGTTTCAAGGCGATGGCGGCGAGTGAAGCCGGCGTTGAAGTGGTTGAGCATGGTGGGCGAGATGATGTAGTCATAGCCCAGACGCAGATATTTGTTGCCCTGGATGTTGCCTCCGGTGTAAAGCGGCCCGAGGCTTTGGGTGCTGATGTAAGGCATGTTGCCGGTGAAGTAACTGCCTGTGATTTTGTTTCGCGTGCCGATGTTCTGGTCAATGCGAACGTACCACATGTCGGCTTGCTCGTGGTTGGAACTGTGGTCACTGATGTTGAAGTAAGGGCTGGTGGCGCCGGCGGGGGCGGAGGGCATGACTTTGGAAGCGGCGGCAAAGACCGGATCCGCGGACTCGGTGATTTTGTTGTCCGGATAAGCCATGGCAGGGCATTCCCTGGTTTGCGCCGGTGCAGGTCGTGTAGTCGTAAAGGATGTGCGCCGGGAAGGTCTGCCCTTGAACCGTAATCGGATTCAGCAGGGACGAGAAGTCGCCGCCGAGCATAGCCTGGGTGGGTGCCGACAAAAGCGAGGTGCCTCCGTTTTGTTGCCGGAAGCCCTCGTAATTGAAGAAGAAGAAGGTCTTGTCTTTGCCGTTGTAAAGCCAGGGAATGCGCACCGGCCCGCCGACGCTTGCGCCGAAGTCGTTCTGGGTGTCGATGGGCTTGGTTGTGGAGCCGGGCCGAGATCGCGTTTTGGTAGTCGTTGAGCCAGCTGTCGGCATCCAGTACGCGGTTCTTGAGCAGGTCGTAAGCCGAACCGTGAAGGCTGTTCGTTCCTTGCTTGGAGACGAGATTGACCACGCCGCCGCTGGCACTTCCAAATTGGGCGTCGAAGGTGTTGGTCATGACCTTGAATTCGGAGACGGCCTCGACGCTGAAGTTATAGGTGACCTGCATGTTGGCCGAGGCCAACTCGGTGGTGGCGCCGTCCAGCAAAATATCGCCGCCGCCCTGTTGTCCGCCGCTGAGCTTGAAGGCTCCGGAGGGTGGCGAGGAGGGGTTGTTGGTCATGGTGCCGGCGAATCCGGGCGAGAGTGCCGCAAACTCGAGGGGGTTGCGGACCTCACCGCCGAAGGGCAGCGGAAGCGATTCCAATACCTGAGGCGGCATCGTGAAGCCGACATCGGAGGATTCGGACTCCAGGTGCGAGGCGTCGCTCGTGACGGTTACGCTCTCTGTAGCCGCACCCACTTTCAAAACGACATCGACAGTTGGCCGTGCTACCAACTTCCACGATGATGCCGCTCTGGATGTAGGACTCGAACCCTGAAGAAGTTACGGTCAGGGTGTAAGTCCCGGGTGGAAGCTCGGGAAAGTGTGAACAGGCCATCGTCGGTCGCATTCATGTCGTAAGCGCTGCCCGTGTTCGATTCTTTCAGATCGATCGATGCCCTGGCACGATTGCGCCGGATGCGTCCTTGACCGAGCCGGCTAAAGTGCCTCTGCCTGATTGGGCCAAGCTGGGGATGGCGGCCGATAGCCAGAATGCCACCAACAGTGCGGCCGCCAGGCACCACGTCCTTTGCGCGGTTAGACTGTGGTTGGTCATTGCGATTCTCCTTTTCAAGTTGCTCTCCTTTGTCAGGCCTCCGAAGTTCAAGTGGCCAGGTTTAAGGCGGAGAAGTTGGTTCCCGCCTCAACCAGATCCCGGGAAATCCGGCCATCTACCCGGATCGATAGCATTTGCAGCAGTGCAATCACGGGGAGCGCATACTTGAGTGCTGCAGTTCCTGACCCCCAATAAGCGATTGCCAGGAATAACCCGCAGCCCAGGGCATCGCCCTGCAAACAAGCCGAATTCGTGATTGAAAATATAGGCGTAGCTGTTGCGTCCCTCGATGTGCGAGACGGCATCGACCACCTGCAACTGGATCGGATAATAGGCAAGATCGAGCATGCGGCTTGGCCAACAGAAGGCAGGCAATGAAGATGAATACGCCCAGGGCGTTGAAGAGCAGTGCGTTGGTTACAGCTCCCACGAGGAAGAGCGAGAGCCCAACAGAGAAGACGTATTCCGATGCTGGGGCGCGGCCAGGCGGCCAGCCGCATAGATGCAGGCACGCAGAGAAAACGCCACCAATCGCTTGAGCGGTCCCCAACGTTCCTTCCTGCCCCACGAGCAGCATGATGAGCATGGCGGGCGCAGTGACGATGTAGCCCTGCGCGAGTCCCTTCAGCAGTGCAAGCGCGAGCATGCGCCACCACAGCGGATGGAAATGGAAGTAGACAAACCGCGTATGCTCGGGCATGCGGAATGTTCCGCGTTCCAGGATCGCTGCCGCCGCGACGGTCAGAACAAAGACCGCCACCGCAATCATGTGATAGGCGCGGTTGGCGACTCCGCCGAGCCATCCGTAGAGAACCGTGCCGCTGATGAACCAACCGATGAGCGCCGGAACAACGACGGCGTTCAAGGTGGCCACGAAGTTTTCCACGCCATAGAAGTAATTGCGATTGTCATCGTTGGTGGCCATCAGCGCCAGAAAGCCTCGGTTGGCCCAGAAGATACCCGTCGCGAGGCCCATCGTGAATCCCAAGATGGCGATGCCAATCCGAGTCAGGATGCCCAACTCCATCATCAGCATCATGGCCAGCCCGGAAAGCACCATCCCAATCGCGTATAGGTGCTTTGAGCCGACCCGGCCCAGGAGCTTCCCATTGATAAAGAAGGCCAGCGGCGTGGCTGAATAAATCGACAATTGATACGCAACCACCTTGTCGACGGCCCTGGAATTTCGCATCACGTATGCCGCGACAAAAATCTCAATCACTGGCAAAACCAGCGCATAGATCATGTTCGAGACCATGAGCACGCGCATGGAGTGCGGACAGGCGAAAAAGACAGCAAACTCTTTGCGAATGCCGTTCACGCTTTAGCCTCCTCCGCCAACGCCAGCCCGGCAAGGATGCTTTCAACGGAAAACGTCGCCGCGCAGATCACGCTATCGGCAGCGCCATAGTAAAGTGTCAGGCGGTCTCCGTTCACGATGTGCCCGTTGGTAAAGATCACGTGGCCAAAGAATCCCTCCTGCTCGTATGGCTCCAGAGGTTCCATGATCGGCGCCTCTGAACGCGCCAGAACCTTCCACGGTTCGTTCAGGTCGAGAAGTAACGCGCCCAGGCAATAGCGGTTGTCTTTCGTGGCGCCGTGATAAATCTCCAGCCAGCCCTCTGACGTTCGGATCGGCGATGCTCCGGCTCCCACGCGTGCGCTGTCCCAGTAGCCTTGCCGGGTGTGGGCCAAACAGCGGTGATGGCCCCAATGAACCAGGTCGGGGGACTCTGCCAGCCAGATGTAGTTGCCGCCCAGCTCCGGGACTGCTGGGCCGGTGCAGAGCGTAGTATTTGCCCCCGATCCGCTCTTCGAAGAGCGCGCAATCCTTGTTGTGAGGTGGAAAGATCATGCCTTCATGCACGAATTCCTTCCAATCGCGGGTCGTCCTCAGGCCCACACCTACGCCATGCCTGGAAACCTGGGTATAGGTCAGATAAAAGGTCGAATCGATCTTCGCCACCCGGCAGTCCTCGATGCCGAAGGTCTCCAATTCGCCTGTTCCGGTCAGGGGCCTGGCAGGGTTCCGCTTCGGCAGAAGTTGATTCCGTCGTTGCTCGACAACAAGCGCAGATGGGAGAGCGTCGTGAGGTAGTCCTGACCTTCAAAACTGATGACGCGGGGATCGCTCAAATCGAGTCGAGGATCGCTGGAATCGAATTCCAGGATTTCCACCTGACCGTGGGGTGTAAGGACGGGCAAAGAGGTCTTGCCCGGCGTTTGTTTTGGACGCTCAGCCACGCGGACGATCAGCCAGGTCTTGCCCTCGAACTCGAACACTCCAGGATTGAGCAGACAGGTTACCTCCATTCCCGCTAGACTGGGGCGCAGGTCCTCCGGCCGCAGGATGGGGTTCTTTTCAAAGCGATCTGCCAGGTCGTGTCTCATACAACCCTTTTGAAGTCGTCGCTAAAAATGCTTCTAAATCCAGGGGTTAGGGAAGAGGAAGAATATTGAATTGCGGCCGCGTGATTAGCCGCAGGGATGGGCCGCAACTCAATCCAAAGGATGAGGGAGCGCGCAGACGATTGTCAAGGTACTCACGCCCAAAAACAATAAAAATCAATGCGATCTACATGTGAATCACAATTTACTGCAGGCGCGGCAGCGGTGGATTTCCTTCGGGTAGTTTCCAGGCTCTTCCCAGTTACGTCCTCTTTTTCATGCAGATACGAGCCGTGCTATCATTCATTCGCGCTATCGGGGTAGAAGGTTCTGCGCACAGGACAGGATGGGCCGAGGGCGATGGAAGTTGAACAGGAACTGAAGGCGGATGTCCGCTGGCAGTTGATCGAGAGAATCACAGCCAGCCCTCCGTTCCTAAAATCGGCACGCATCCGGGAACTTCTGCGATATATGGCCGAAAGAACGCTTCACGACCAGGCGCAGGACCTCACCGAGCAACGCATCGGAAGCGCCGTATTCGGCAAACCGCAAGACTATAGTGTGGTCGAGGACAGTTCAGTTCGCGTGCACATACGCCAGTTGCGTCTGCGCTTACACGAGTACTTTGATGGCGAAGGCCGCAATGAAACGCAGGTGGTTGAGATTCCCAAGGGATCGTATACCACCGTTTTTCGGGCTGTAGACCAGCCGGCGCCGGCAAAGGATTCCACGACGACTCGCTTCAGTCTGCTGTATGGTGTGGTTCCCTGGACTCTGGCCGCGCTGTTTCTGGGCACCACCATTGCTGCGTGGTTCTTTCATCCCAGACAGAGCCCGCAGCCCCAGGCTCCGTGGCCACTTTCCTCGCTGTTCAGGCCGGGAAGTGCGCCTGTTCAGGTTGTAGTCGCCGACGCCAACTATGGCATGACGCGTCTCATCGAGGAGCGGCCACTCACGCTGGATACCTATCTTGGTCCTTCCTACCGTAACGGCCAGGATCTATTAAATGCCCACCCCACCGAACGAGAGACCCGGATGATGAAGTACTTGTCTGGGTCGTTACTCACGTCGTATGCCGACGTTGTCGTGGTCAGCAACCTTCTCCGCGTATGCGGGCGCGAAGGTGATCGCCTGGTAATTCGTTCAGCTCGGGAACTACGGCCACGTGACCTGCAGGAGGGCAGCTATGTTTTCGTCGGTAGCCCCAGCTCTAACCCCTGGGTCTTCTACTTTCAGGACAAGCTGAATTTCCAGGAACGCGAAGGTGTAGTGGGCGAGAGCCTGAAGTTCTTTCAGAATTTTCATCCCAAGCCCGGCGAAGAAGAAAAGTATCCCGGTTTGAGCTTTACAGGAAGTTCAGGGGAGGACTACGCCACCATCTCCTTGCTCCCCGTAACTGATGGACAAGGAAGTGTACTGATCCTGCAAGGTCTACAGCAGGAAGGCACCGAGGCTGCTGGAATCTTCTTAGCTGACGCTGGAAATCGTCAAAAGCTCGCTCAGGCTCTGGGAATTACAAGTTCGACACCGCAGCCGGTCTATTTTGAAGCCCTTATCCGGACGCAGGCTGTTGCCGGCGCACCCAACGCGACTTCCATCGTGGCTACTCGCTTGATCCAGAGGTGAGATGCGCCTCAGTCACTTGACAACTTCGGTCACCTTCGCTCAGACTCGCATTTCGTGAACCTCTGCAATAAGTCGGCATCTTCACGAATGATTCCCCATGGCGATTGAGTCGGTGCAGTTGCTTCGCAATTCTACGCTTGACTGCATTCCGCAGCCGGTTGCGCGTCCTCGCTACGACCGCAGCCTCACGCGCCCCGCGCTCGCACATATCGGAGTGGGCGGATTCAATCGGTCGCACCTTGCTGTATATCTCGATGACTTGCTCTCGAGCGGACCATCTGACCGCTGGGGCGAGTTCGGCATTGGCCTGCTCCCCCCCGACAGGCACGTCCACGATGCGCTGGCAACTCAGGATTTCCTGTATGGCGTACTGGAGCTCGATAGCAACAGGGAAAGCTATCGCGTGATTGGCTCTCTCGTCGGACACCTCTTCGCGCCCGAAACCACAGCCGGCGTTTTAAGACGTCTATCTTCGTCCGATTGCCTGATCGTTTCGCTTACCGTCACCGAAGGCGGATATTTCCTCGAAGATGGAACCGGTCGATTCCTAAGCGAACACCCGGACGTCCAGCACGATCTGGCGCATCCTGATTCACCGCGAACCTGGCTTGGCTTCGTCGCCGAAGCAGCCCAGCGACGCATACAGCTCGGCCATGCGCCCTTCACCCTGCTGTCCTGCGATAATGTGCAGTCGAATGGCGCGACAGCCCGGAAGGCACTTCTCGCCTTTGCGGATGAGAGGAGCGCGGAATTGCGCCGCTGGATTGAAAGCAATGTCACATTTCCAAATAGCATGGTCGATCGGATTACTCCCAAGACTACGGAGGCACATCGCGAATTCATTGCAAGGAAGTTCGGCATACACGACCTGTCGCCGGTTGTTTGCGAGAGTTTTCGGCAATGGGTGCTCGAAGACGATTTCGCGTCTGGACGTCCCGCATGGGAGTTGGCCGGCGCGCAGATCACGACCAACGTCGCGCCGTACGAAGAGACCAAGATGCGACTGCTCAACGGCGGCCACTCCTCGATCGGCTATGCGGCGGACCTGCTCGGGTACTCCTACATCGCCGAAGCGTTGGACGATCCGCTCCTTAAACGGTTGCTGATTGAATTCATGACCGAGGTTCGGCAGACGCTTAAAGAGCTTCCTGGAATCGATTTGGATTCTTATTCCGCAACCATCGTGGAACGCTTCTCCAATCCTGCAATTCGCGACCAGGTTTCGCGCATTTGCTCCAACGGCTGCGCCAAGATCGCGCGCTTCATTCTGCCTTCGCTCGATGCCCTGCTTAAGGCCGGCATCTGTCCGCGGATGATCCCTCTTGTGCTCGCCTGCTGGCTGCACTATGCCGCCATCCGTGATCGCGAAGCCCCCTCTTCCATCGATGACCCGGCGATCGAGTCGCTGCGGCCCTTTCTCGCTTCAGGCGGATCCGACGCGGCGCTCGCTCTATCTACAGGCACGCTCTTTGGCGGCGTGGTGCTTGCTCATCCGGGCATCGTTAGCGAAGTGCAGCGCCATCTCGATCGACTACGGAGTCACGGCGCGCGGGCCACGCTCGCGGCAGCACTTGGACAGGACCATTCATAATGTCGGACAACCTTTTCGCGCCACCCCTCCCCAGGCCGTATCTCCCTGAGCGCCTCGGCATGCACCCAGAGATGGTGATCGGCTATTTCGGCTTGCTTCTCTTCATGATTGGCGACGGCGTGGAGGCTGGCTTCCTTTCTCCCCTGCTGATCGATCTTCACTTCACACCATCCCAGGTAGCCATCGTCTTCTCCGGTTACGGAATCTCCGCGGCGTTGGCCTCGTGGCTCAGCGGCGCCTTGTCTGACATCTTCGGTCCCAAGAAAGTGATGTGGGCCGGTTTTCTTATCTGGCTTGCTTTCGAGATGCCCTTCCTGACCCTCGGCATCGCCCATGCAAATTACTTCACCATCTTGGTCAGCTATACGTTGCGCGGTTTTGGCTATCCCTTATTCGCCTACGGGTTCCTGGTCTGGATTACCGCAGTGACTCCGGAGCGCTACATGGGGACTGCGGTGGGGTGGTTCTGGTCGGCCCGGACCGGCGGACTGCCCACGCTGGGAGCGCTCTTCGCCAGTTACTCCGTTCCCTGGGCCGGTGCATACAGGACCCTCTGGATCTCCGTCACCATGGTGTTGGCAGGCGGCCTGATCGCCTTGCTCGGAGTGCGCGAAAAGCACGGAATGGTCCCTCTCTCAAAAACCGGCCACAACCCGATCAAATTGCTTTTTTCCAGCGTCTCCGTCGTGTGGAAGCATCCCAAGGTGGGCCTTGGAGGCATTGTTGCCACCATCACGACCACATCGGAATTCGGATTCCTGGTCTTTCTTCCCATCTTCTTCACAAGGGTGGTCGGTTTCACCCTTCAGCAGTGGCTGCAAATCCTCAGCATCATGTTCGCCACCAATGTGGTCGCCAATCTATTCTGGGGCTGGGTCGGCGATCGCATCGGCTGGCGCCGCACCATCACGTATATCGGCGCGTGCGGCTGCGCTGTTACCACGCTGGGCTTGTATTACGTGCCGCACGCATTTGGCGCGAATTATGCTCTTGCGGTTGCCGCCGGCATGGCCTATGGCACGGCCCTGGCCGGGTTTGTTCCCATCGCCGCCATCATGGCTACGCTGGCCCCGGAGTCGCGCGGCGCCGCCATGTCGATCATGAACCTTGGCTCCGGTATGAGCACTTTCATCGGCCCCGCGGTTGCCGGCGTATTTTTGCCCAAGCTGGGCGTATCAGGCGTCATCTGGATCTTTGCGTTTATGTACGTTGTCGCGGCAGGGATCAGCTATACACTGCGGATTCCTGGAGTAAGAGCCCTGCGGTAGAGCCTGGCGATTCACATGTAAAGTCGTTGTTGACTGATGATATGCCGTGTTAAACCCTTGCCGTTTCGTGCATCGATGTGAAGAATGGGGTTTGCTCGAATACCCCTTCCTGCGCTGCGCCCGAAGCGCCGCATATTTGCTGTGACCCTGATCAACTGCAAAGGAGACGAAATGGCAGATCAGACGCCCGAATTTGCCGCGGCGCGATGGCAGACCAGCCGCAGAAGGTTCCTTGTCGGTGCGGTGGCAGCGAGTCTCGCCGGTTGTACGCAAACCATGTTCCCCATGCCGGCAGAGTCCGCCGGATGGAGCGGATTGCCGCCACGACCCGACCAAAAGCCGCTGGATTTTAGCGAGATGGCCGATGCGTTTGATTCCTACGTCATGGACCCCGCGCACGGCGTCAACCTTCGCGACAAGACTGGCCGCCAGTATTTTGCTTCGGCGCTTGAGACGACTAACGAAGGCGGCCTCACATGCTACGGGCCCGTGGCCATGGGAAAGGAACTGCGGGGCAGCGGCCTTGATGAGCTCGCGCGCTCCCTGAAAGCCTATTTCAGCGAGCCATACGGGCTGTTCCTCGACGGCCCGAAAGCAAACCTGTGCGAGTACTGGTATTTGATGAACGTTTCCGCACTCGCTTTTGGGCTGATCCGGCTTCGATTTTCCTCGAACCAGGAATGGCTGACCCGCGTGGAGCGAAGCGCCGCGCGGCTCAGGGACATGGCCCACCAGATTCACTACGACTTTAACGACCAGGGATACCACTTTAAAAAGGCGAAGCCGTTTACCCGGAAGGATATCTACCGGCAGCCTGACGCAGTGGGCGGCTACAGTTACGTGATGCTTCTGGCATGGAAGCTGACCGGCAAGGACTTCTGTCTAGCAGAAGCGAAGGCCGGGATGGATCGTTATCTGGCTTTTCGAAAGAACCCGTGGTACGAAGTTCCCAGCGGCGCGATGGCCGTTCTGGCAGCGGCCTACCTGCAATCCACAAGCTATCCTGCCGATTCCAGCAAGGCGCTCAAATTTGTGCTGGATTCAAAAGTGGGCCTCATGGCATCCGGTCGCTGGGGCGCTTGCCCGGTCGACGGCTTGATGGCAGGTTTTGCGACTGAGCCGCCGGGTCAGGCCTACAGCATGGAATCGATGGTCACGTTTCCATATATCATGCCCGCGCTTCGCTACCAACCTGATATGGCCGACGAGGTCGCGCGGTACGCGCTTAACGCTGCTGCGAATCTGCGCTGGTTCTATCCTGAGTTTCTTCCCAAAGACAGCCAGAGCCGGCCCGATCTTCCTCCGATGGTGCCCTATGAGCGCTTGAATCGCGAAGCAAAGGGACATTCACCTTACGCCGAAGGCGATTTTGCCGGGCATCGATCGGTCTATGGTGGCGCTTATGTCATGTGGCTCGACAAAATGGTCGAACCGCAAGGCGATCCTTGGCTGCTGCGCTGGGATTTGACCAGAACGAATTTTCTCGATCGCGGCGTTCCACCGACGTTTCTTTACTACAATCCGTTTTCGACGGCGAAGAGTATCACCGTCGAGGCGGCGGCCCAGGTGCGCGATCTGGCGCACGACCGAACTCTGCCGGCTCATCAAGGCCGTGTTGAGCTGATGCTCGGTCCTGAGGAAGCTCGCGTGATTGAGATCCTGCATTAAACTTATCCACCGGGAGTTCGCATGAACCGCCTCCATGTTCTGAAGATTGTGAAGAGCTTCTCGATCGCTGCTGCATTTACACTTTGTGCCGTCCTTTCGTCCGCTCAGGCAAAGCTCGATGAAAACGTCAATTTGAGTCTGGACAAGGGCTGGGAATTCCGGCAAGTCATTGCGGAAGAGCAGGACAACGGCGGATGGCTTCCCGCTACCGTGCCGGGAGACGTTCATCTCGATCTGCTTGCGAACAAGAAGATCCCGGATCCCTTCTACCGCGATAACGAAGCCAAGCTGCAATGGATTGAGAACGCGAGTTGGGAGTACCGCGTGAGCTTCGACGTCGCTCCCGAGGTTTTGGCCCGATCCAACGTCGACCTGGTTTTTGGTGGGATCGATGCGGCGGCACAGATCTTCGTCAATGACGCACCAGTGCTTGAAGCGAACAATATGTTTCGTATCTGGCGCGTGTCGGTGAGGGCACACTTGCACGCCGGAAGAAACCTCTTGCGCGTCGTCTTTCCCTCTCCTATCAAAGCCGCTGAGCAGGCGGCCGCGGCCGATTCCTTCCGCCTGCAATCGAAGACTGCGGATAAAACGTATATCCGAAAGGCCGCATATGAGTATGGCTGGGACTGGGGTCCTCGCTTCGTGACCAGCGGCATCTGGCGGCCGGTCTACCTCGAAGCCTGGGACAAGGTGCGCATCGCGGATTTCGCCATTCGCCAGCGCGACGTAAGCAGTGACGTCGCCCATCTCGACGCTGAATTCGATATCGAGTCTTCCATCGAAGGCGCCACAAAACTGACCGTGCACTTTCTCGACAAGGGCAAGCCCGTCGAGCTTGATTCAACCGTGAACGTGCACACCGGGCACAACCAGGTCGAAATTCCCGTCGAGATTCAGCACCCCAGCCTCTGGTATCCGAACGGTTACGGCGAACCCTTCCATTACCAGTTCACCGCACAGTTGAGCCAAGCCGGGCATGTTGCCGCCGAGCATACCGTCAAGACCGGCCTTCGCTCTATCGAACTGCGCCGGCAACTGGATCAATGGGGCCGTTCCTTTGAATTCATCGTCAATGGCATTCCCGTCTTCGCCAAGGGTGCCGACGTCATCCCTTTCGACAGCTTTCCCAGCCGAGTAACCACGGCGGAGTATCGCCGCATCCTCGAGTCCGCACGGGATGCGAACATGAACATGATCCGCCATTGGGGCGGAGGATACTACGAAACCGACGAGTTCTACTCCATCTGCGACGAACTCGGCATCATGGTGTGGCAGGACTTCATGTTCGGCAACGATTGGCAGCCTGGCACGTATGTGTTCAAGCAGGACATTGAAGCCGAAGCCGAGGACCAGGTGCGCCGCCTGCGTAATCATCCGAGCCTCGTGCTGTGGTCCGGCAACAATGAAACCGAGATGGGATTCAACTGGCCTCCACGCAACGCCCTTCCGCCAGACGTGAAGTTCCAAATGTGGCAAGACTACCTGACTGAGTTCAGCGGCATTCTGCCCCGCGTTGTCGCGCGTCTTGAACCGGAGATACCGTACTGGCCCAGTTCGCCCAGCGCAGACTATGAACCTCTCGGCGACCATTTCCAGTCTGGCGATACGCACGACTGGAGCGTCTGGCACGGCCGCGTACCGTTCACCGAGTACGAGAACCACCACTGGCGCTTCGTTACGGAGTACGGGTTCCAGTCATTTCCCGAGATGCGAACGGTGGAGAGCTTCACCCAGCCGGAAGATCGCACGGGAATCTTCACCGCGGTGATGCTCGCCCACCAGAAGAACAACGAAGGCAATTCCATCATCCAGGACTACATCGCCAGGGACTACCCGAAGCCAAAAGACTTCGCGAGCTTTCTCTATGTGAGCCAGGTGCTGCAAGCTGAAGGAATCAAGATTGGAGCCGAGCACTTCCGCCGCAGCCGCCCTCAGACCATGGGCTCCATCTTCTGGCAACTCAACGACTGCTGGCCCGTGGCGTCGTGGTCCAGCATCGACTACTTCGGCCGCTGGAAGGCCCTCCAATACTATGCTCGCCGCTTTTATGCTCCCATCCTGGTCTCGCCTCATGTTGAAGACGGCGCGCTGAAGGTCTACATCGTCTCCGACAAGACGCAAGCCGAACAGGGAACGCTACGCCTGCGACTGATGGATTTTCAGGGCAAAGTATTACTGGACAAGACGCAGAGCGTTGAGATTGCGCCGCAATCGAGCAACGTTGCCATCGCGTGGCCGCTCGACAAACTCACCGATGTCGGCGTTGCCGACGCCGCCCAAGTCATAGCCATTGTCAACCTGATCGTTGACGGGGTCGAAATCTCGCGAAACCTCACCTACCTCGTCCCGGTAAAGAACGTGCTGCTCCCCCAAGCACCCCTTACTGCACAATTTTCAGGAGAGAACGGCAGTTTCAAGATTCGCATTACGTCGCCGGTTCTGGCGCGCGATGTGTATCTCTCTTTTGGAGATCTTGATGCGAAAGTTTCAGATAACTATTTTGACCTGCTTCCCGGAGAAACGGCGATGATAATTGTGACGAGCTCTGCTTCGATTGAGAATTTACGAGCACAAATGAAAGTCATCTCGTTGACGGACGCATTCGGCAGCGAGAAGGAGCCGGCATCGGAGGATCGATGAGCGGGAGTTCCGGCAGGTGGCCGAAGAAAGTGACTGAACTCATCGCGGAGTTGGGTTACTCGTCAATAGAAATTGGCGAAAGACCCGCCGTGTCTCGCCTCAAAAACAAAAGAGGCCCCGAAAGTCGGTAGCCTCTCTTGGTTCGAACGATGTTTTACCAACCACCTAACGTGGGCTTGAAATTCCTTATTGTACTTTTATTGTACCTTTAAAAGTCACTCGCCAAACACCGTCTGTTTCTGGTCGAAGAGATGCAGCGTTACAACCAGGTCTCCTCGTTTGACGAATAACCTAGGCCGGAATTGAACTCGGAAGCAATCGACTTCCGAGCTGCTTCCGAGTTCTTCAAGCCAATTCACAAACTGATGCGCGCTGAACTGCAAACTCTCAAAATTGCGTGGCGAGCGCTCTTACTCCACGCCTCCTTCTTTCCTTGCACCAGACTTCATAGGGCATGTACCTTTTGCCGGGAAGATAAATAGCGCAGAGGCACCAAGGCGAAAATGTCGGATGGAAATTGCGCTGTGCGATTTTTCGGGGCGTGGAGAGGGATCATAGCGGGTTAGAACGGTCAGGAGCCCCAGTCGCGTTTGTTGGGTGTTTGGTTTAAGGATGGCAATGTAGTTTCTGCCTTATAACGGATCCCTTTTCCCCAGGTGATACGAAAGTCCGGCGGTGTACGTCATCGAATCGAGCCCGGGATTGCTCGGCACGATAAACGCGTTCGAAAAATGGAAGAATAGAAACCCGGCGCGAAAATCCCATCGATCTCTCAGTTTGAACTGAATACCCAGACTTTCTTGAAGTGTGAAGTTCCCATACGAGGCGTACTCAGAGAGCGTCTTTTGCGTGAAGCCGATCATGCCGGCTTTTGTCAGGAAGTAAGGCTTGATACGCTTCTCGCTTCGCCACATCATGCGCAGCCCGACGGGCGAGATCGCCAGGCCCGCAACGTGCTCACGATCCGCTGTCAGCGGATCACCCCACTCAGAGGTTTTGCTCGGCTGGGTGAGAATCACCACTGGCAGGACATCGGCGGCGTAGTCCATCCGAGCTCCGATCAGCGTTCCCCAGGAGTGCCTGTCATACTCCAGACCAGCGGCATGAAAGTTGCTCCACCATGAGCCGGCGAAAAGATGGAAGTGGCCGAAAGAGCCGATTTCCTCGTAGCTCAACTCGCTCTCTACCGGCTGACGTTCACGGAGGTTGCTGCTGCCGGCATTGCCGGACTCAAACTTGAGATGGGGGGTCCAAACCAGCCCGGTAGAGAACCGGCCGAATCCGTAGGGCAAACCAGGTGTCCGGTAAGGGAGCTTATAATCCAGGCTCCGATACAGAGCGAAGTCTGTGTATTGGCAGCCGCCTTCGAGACGAATCGCGAGGTGCTTGCTCACTGGTGTTTCCACACCGCCGCCGAATAGGGCGGAAAAAGACGCGGTGCCTCCCGGCGAGCCATTTGCACCCCAGTTTTGATTCAACCCCACGTCACCGAAAAGGGCTTCGGCGAAGAGCCTCTCCTTACCGACATCGTGTTCGTACTCGCCACCAGCCATGATAGAGAATGCATGCTGCGGAGAGCCGAGATTATTTCCGTTAAAGGCTGAGTAATCGAGTGTTGGCCGCAGATGATGCCAGGCGGGAAAAGCAACGGACGCTTCCCAGCCAAGCAAGGGCTGACGTGCGCCAGGAACACCGTTGAACGTATTCGTGAGGGAAGTAAAACCAGCATAGATTTGATAGGAAGGTGAAGTGCCGGATTGGGCGTCCAAGGCAACGGAAAAGATGCATAGCGCAAGCACAGCGACAGAGCGAGTGACCATTTCGATTGGCATGCACGAAGTGACATTTTTACTACCGCCCTCACGCCGGCCGATCATCGGAAAATGAGCCGTGCACCGGCGTTGGGAAATATAGGAATCTGATACAGCTCTTGAATTGGATATTTTCCATTAGCCTTGGCGCGTGGCATCCACACGTAAGTTAAGAAGTTCGACCGGTCGAGGATGTTTTCAACACCGGCATAAATTTCCAGCCTGAGTCCGCGAACATGCGCTTCCTTGTTTAATTGCGCATCGAGGCGGCTGTAGCTCGGTGCGCGCAGCGCATTCATGTTCGCTACGTCGTAGATCGGACGGTTCTGTAATTCGGTGTCAGGGAGATCGAATGCGGTGTAGGGCCGACCTGACGCATATCCGTACCGGAATGAGAATTCGTAACAGCGGCGTAACCTCTCGAGACCCACGACGTTTACAATCCAGGGCAAATCGAAATTGCTGGGGCGTAGAGCGTGGTCGGTACCTGCAAACATGGCTCGGGAATATGCAATCGATGCTCTAAAGGTAAAGCGGTTGCGGATTCGTGTGATGTCCGATAATTCGATTCCTGAGGATTTTCCTTTGCCCGTGCTGTTCATCGGCAACCAGACAATCTGATCACCAATCATTGCTACCATGTCGTGCAATGTGACGGAAGGATACTCGGTCGAAGCAGGGATGTCTGTGTACTGCTTGCTATAGGCTTCGATTCGGATCTGCGATGTTGGCCGTAAGAATAGATCGATGCCGATCATCTCGTGAACAGCCCGCATGGGAAGCATTGCGCGGTTCACAGGGTATGCCAGAAGATACACATAGGGAGGCATTTGAGCATATTGTGCGAATGCCAGGTGAAACCCTATCGATTCCCTCGGTTGATAGCGTAAACTCACGCGCGGAGTGACCGTTGTGTGATGGCCGAAGGAAAATGTCTGCTCGCGGAATCCAGCGCTGAGGGCCAGGTTGTGTGCCGGCTTGAAGGTGAATTGTCCAAATGATGCTGTTTCACTCGCCTTGATTTGAGAGGAAAAGGAAGCCGAGTCAGACCTTGTGGGGTCAACGGAATATGGCGAAAGCGTTCCGATAGGTTGGCTGACGTTGTAGTCCGGCCGCTGGAGCCAAGCAGTAGCTCCTGCTGAAATCTGTATCTTCGATTGGTCATATGCATATTTATATGCTGCAGAGCTGAAGGCATCGTTGGAGTCCTCTGCATACACTGGAACGGCATTCACTTGCGACGGCGCAAGCGCACATGGTCCTCCATCGTAGCTCACGGTGGCAGTGGGATTGGGAAGCTGGTCTTGCTGATGGATGTGTTCAACTTGCTCGGAATCGCTTAAGCTAAATACTCCAAAGGAACTGGCGGAATATATGCGCTGCCACTCTCCTCCAGTTGTTTCACGCCACGCTGAGTACTGGGAGTCGATCGTAGAGGTCGCATCAGGATCTTCAGGGCAAGGTGTCAAACTGGTTGAATCCCCACCCGCGACGTTCATGAGCAAGAAGCGATTCCCCGATGAATCTATCTTTCTGAAACGGGAGAATTCATTTGTATAGGCTGGAATACCATCGACGCCGAAGCTCTTTCCCATCCAGTCCATAACGCCGTGATGAACGGCTGTAAGAAGGTCTCCGCCATCGAGTTTTTGCTCGTGCAATCCCCCAAATCCCTGTATCCCGATATCGCCTTCAAGATGTCCACTGGATGAAGTATTCTCCAAACTGCGGATTTCTGTCACCGACGAAAGGCGCTCTGGATATTGGGCGTCATAGCCGCCTGTATAAATCTTCTCATCTTGAATGAGCGCACTATCGATCATTGGACCGAAGCCGCCGGTAGTACCGGCCAACGCAACATGATTGATGTTGGGTACTTCGATTCCATCCACCAGGAAGAGGTTCTCCATGGGATGTCCGCCGCGCACCAGAATTTCATTGGAAAGATCGCTGGTGCCCACCACGCCCGGAAGCACCTGGAGATAGCGGGAAACATCCCCGTATGTCCCTGCGGACGAAATTATCTCTGCGCCTCCCGCTTGGAAGGGCGCCGGCTCAGCTGCATCCAATTGTCGACCCGTGTCATGGACTTCCACCGTGGTCGTGCCGATGGAGATCGCAGGGACGGCGAGTGAGTCAAAGAGGGAGGCCGGCTGCACTTGTTTCGAGGCAACCGGAACGGACGCACTCTTTGCCATCTCATGGATCACTCTCTCACTTACACCTGCTGCGGGCAATGACCGGACCCCAGCAGTAGAGAGGTCAAATGCTGGGGCTGACGAGTTGATGGCGGCAATGATTGAGTCATCTGAATTGCCATTCCTGACGAGTTCAATGGTCCTGTTGTTGGTAAGAGCCTCCTCGCTCAAAATCGGCGCAGCGATCAGCCCAATCGCGAACGCCACGATCACATTCGCTGAAAGGAGTGCAACTCTCAAGTGACGTGAAATGCGCTTCATCGGGCGCCATCCTCGAAAGATCGGCAGCACCCCGGTCTCGAGCCAATGTAGCCGCGAAGGCCACGCGACCCCGCGCTCCTAGATCTTCTCCGAGCCGATCAAGCGGAAGGTTAGGTCTTGCGACAGCCGCTCGGCATCGTTCAGATCCTCGTACCCTGCCAATAGGCTGTGATGGACCGCCGCAGCAAATCGGGGAGAGGCAACTGCGTATTCTTGCCGCGCCGGTCCTCCATGATTTTTTCGTCTTGCTCACAAAACCGCATGAATACTGGCGTTGACGCGATCATACAATCACTTAGTCGGAATTCAAAATGAAATGTGGGATCAATGGCGACTCGTTGCTGCGTCGGCATTTTCTCTTCGGGAAAGGGCGCCCTTTGTTCGATCGACTATTAATCGATGAGTTGTTCTTCTGCGCTCAGCTTTTCCAACTGTGTTGAAGGCGGAAAACCGATGGCCCCTTCGGTCGCTAGTATTAGGCGCTGGAGCGTATTTCTGACTTGTCCTGCTGCCTTGTCATCAAGACCGATGTGAGACCGCTCTTCCATTACTTCGAGGGCAAAACGCAGGTTCGTGAGCACTCGACAATGACTCGCAGGGTCCCTCATGCTGGAATTTTACCTGATTTTCATCATATTTACGCCTGCTTTTCCACAGTATTCCCGGATTTGCTCAGGCTCGGAGATCCGATCCCGCCCTTGCTCCCGGTTGTGAGGACATAAAATTGTCACTTGCCATGGGGTATTACGAGCGAATCACTGCCCAACCCTGAATTGACCCATTCTTCGCCGATTCGGTGTATGAAATCATAACCTAATTTCTTTTCTTGTTTTGCCTTCCTGGTTAGAGATTTCTGGGCAGCGGGCAGCCCGCTATGGGGTCCGCATTCTGGGGGCAAGGTCATATCGGAAGGTCGAGAATGCTTTGTGGAATGGCAGACTGATATGTTTGCGAAGCCGAGAGAACTATGGCCGTTTGCACGCGTTGCGCAGAACCTGGCCAATGCGTTTCGAGATTTCTCGCTTCAATTCTCTCTTTATCCTGGTACGGGTTTTGTGTCCTTTCTTGATTAATGTCATTGGCTTTTCCGACGGTGGTAGTTGCAAGAGATAGAAATTCGTCGGGCCCTTAGTTGCCCCCAATTCAGAGAAAAAAACGTCGTACGCTTGTTCAATATGAACTGCTTCCCCTTCGCATAGATGCCACTCGGGCTTCATGATCGCATTGATGCCGGCCATTGCATCGAATCCAAAGGCATCGGCAAAGCCGCAGAGCGCCGCAAACAGAATTGCATGCGGGGCAACATCACTCATGGCCTTGGTCGCCAACTGAATTTCGTCATAACAACCCTTGACACCCTGGATTCGCGAAATCAGCACGGCCTCCCTGGACTCTGATCGCACAACCCAGCCGGGGACGATCGTAAACGAAAGCACAAATACGATCCTCCCATTCACTTCGAAATTGAGTGACAGCTCGCCCTCATAATCCCAGGGACGGGAAAGAGCCATTTTGATTGTGAATCGATTATCGCCTTCGTGGATTTCGTCGAGCAGGATTTCGTCGAGCAGAATCTGCAACAAAACCTGCTCGGGAATCAAATCGGGCAGACGCCGATAGTGATGCATGAAGCATGCGGCCTGCTGCGAGATCGTGAGCCCTCGCGCAAGATAGTCAATCCCCATCCACTTCAAAGGGAATCTTGGATTGACTGCGATGAGCCGAGAGTACTCTGGCCGGGAAAGAACGCGCAAGACCCTGACTTGTGTTGGGATGTTCTTAGCGAGGGTCCAAGCAAGGCGGAAAAAGCGGCTTGCTGACCAATAGTAAGGTTGGCGGGCCAGCTTCAGGATCGAAGTCCGAAACATTCCCCTGGAGTCCGGAGCCAAGTCGGATGGTTCAACTAAGCGCGGTACCGTTAAATCGGATGCGGAAATTCGCGTTTGAGAACATCCACTGCCAGACTCGAGTAAAACGTCGTCGTTTTCGAGGATTTGCGTCACGGAGCTCCATTGGCTAACTGTGAGCGCCTCGCGACGGTATTGGGTGCTGCCAGAATTTTCCATAATGAAGGCAACCTGCAGGCTTGCACGACTCCAATACGCGGGTATTGTGAGGGACGCCAAACCACCGATCGCAGACTCAATCCCCCGATAGCGTTCGATTCACTGATTCGATTCGTCCACTTTCTGAATCTTCAATTGCATACTTTTCCGGTCGGGGCGTTTATGGCATCGTATTTCGGTGACGAAGCACGATTACCTGCGACTCGGAAATAGATCCTGTATCAGCAGTTTAGTTGAAGCGGCGACTTTTGGTTAAACGCCGATGAATTTAGGTGATGGCTCGGGCTGTCCGGACAGATCGAGTCCAATTTCCTGGCGTCTGTTTTTTGAAATCTCAGTCAATTCCCAGTTGAGAGGCGCTGTAATTGAGTTGATCCAAAAGTGATTCGAGTTCTTTCAGTTCTTCCAACAGTATTCTCACACGGCCGAGGTCGCAAATGGCCGGCACAGCGGCCAACATTGGAAGGATGTGGTCTACGCGACCTCCCATGCTGCCGCAACTGGCATTTCTCAAAGCTCCGCCGACCTCATAAAGAGACTTACCAGCGATCCGCAGTTCACTTTCGAGCGCGGCTCTGCGTCTTTTTGCCTCAATGCGCTTCTTCAGCAGCCCCGCACTTGCTACCTCTTCCTTATCAATTGTCATTGCTACGACTCTCCGCTCGTTCGCGAGTCGGCTGAATGCGCCTCGTCCGCTTGTTTGTGAAAGTTGGCAAACGCTGTCCGGCAATTACGCTAGGCTGGATCTGAAGAACATTCAGAGGAATTCTGATGAATTAGCGCCTCGCGTACAAGATGAACCGGATTCATCAGATTTTCATGAACCCGTGCGATATCTATATCAATGGTTCCTGTTTCAGTTGTGTCGTTGGATTCCTGCGGCCGCGGCAGATGATGATGTTCTCTTTGTGGATCGCCTGTAAATACGATGCTCGCATTCGACCGATTCTGGCTGCCGTGTCTCTGGCTGCGGATCATTTCGGTGCAAACGTCAGGCTTTGGCAAATTTCACGATCCGATATCCTTTGGGACAATTGGAGCTGGCACGATGCCGAGAAGAGGATTCCATCAATCAAGGTGCGTTCGATGTGGACCTGTTGATGGGCCAGAAAGAGAATCATACAAGCGGCCGCCTAAATTTCAATTTGATTTGAGTGATCAATCGATCGGCTCGCGCTCAGAGAGGATCTATGGAATTGCAAAATGTTGGGCCCGAGCATCAGTTTCCTCAATGGCGTGTTCTGCACGTCATTCCCAATCACGAGAAGAAGGTTGTGACGCACTTGCTTTATCGCTCTGTAGAACATTTCCTCCCGCTCTACAGCGAACGATCGCGTTGGTCTGATCGCAGCGTGACACTGGAAAGGCCGCTTTTTCCTGGGTATATATTTGCCTGCTTCGCTCTAGAGTCGAGGCGGGCAGTCATCAGTTCGCCGGGCGTAATCAGGGTACTGGGGAACAAGGAAAACGAAGTCGTCGACGCCGAGGAAATCGATAGGATTCGCAAGGCTATTGCGACAGGCTGTGTGCTTCGACCGCATCCTCCAATCACTGTTGGGACTCGAGTCCGAGTGTCCAATGGCGTATTTGCGGGAGCGGAAGGCCTGGTGATTGAACTGCGCAACAAGTGCAAAGTAATCATCTCAATGTCTGCGGTGAAGCAGTGCTACTCGTTCGAAGCCGATATTCGAAACGTTGAGATTCTAGGCAAAAATGTGATTCGCGTGGAGAACGAGTCGACCTCGTCGAGGGAATCAATCTCAGTCCGTAGGCAACAAGAGTGTTCTTGAGAGTGCGGATCTTCGTACACGCGCCAAACCAAAAAGGAACCCCCGGTGTGCCGTGTCCCGGGCGGCCGGATCGCGCGTCAATTCGGGTGCTTTAACGAAGCCGCTTCCCACTTGAATTGTTCCGTGTCTGGAAGCGCGTAAACGCGAATGCTGTGATGGCGGCGATAGTACCGAGTGCGATCGTGGGATCTTCCGGCGAGTCCTCACAGCCGGTTTGTGCACGGAGAGTGACAGCTGAGAGCAGAAGAAAAAGCGCCAAAGGAACGATCGACAACAATCTTCTCATATAATTCATCTCCTCGCTTAACGAGCCATGCAGCTACTTCGAGTGGTGCGCCAGACCGCATCCTCACAATCGTGGAACGCATGTGTGCATCACCAAGGGCAGAATACAAGTGGATATTGAATTTTTGATGAATGCGTCAAAACAATCCAGAACTCCTGCAGACAGTTCCTTCGCCTGCGTGCATAGGCGAACGACTTGTTAAGACGAGATCACGGAAGCATACAATGATGTTGCCTATCACACAAATCTCTGAAAAATCGCAACCGATCAAAAGCGCGAGCTTGGCATCCGAGTACATGAGAGCGCTCGTCGTGGAGATTTTGCTGTTTCTTCTCCTTGTGTTTGCAACGGTCACCGTGTGGGAAAGGCATGCGTGGGCGATCCAAACGTTCCAAATCTTCATTTTCGCTTTGGTGGCCGCTCAGTTGGTTTTGGGGATCTCGTTGCACAGCAAGAAGATCGCTTCCGGCGTGCTTCCGCTTTTCGTGTACTTCATTCCTGCCTGGGGAGTGATTCAGATTGTCTTTCACACGACGACCTCGAGCTTTGACACTCGCGAGGCGGTGCTGCGCTGGGCTTCTCTGGCGGGCGTTTTCTTTCTCACCCAAACCATTACATTTTCGAAAACAACGAGAGAAAGGTTTCTCACCGCGGCTTTATGCTTTGCGACTGCTATGGCCATATTGTTTCTTTTGCAGATCAACACCTCTGAAGGCCGTGTCCTGTGGGTCTTTCCAACGGGATACTCGAGGATCTATGCGACCTTCCAAAACCAGAACAATTACGTCCAGTTCGTGGAGATAGCTTTCCCGATCGCGCTTTGGGGAGCAGTTCGAGGCGGATGGCGCTCGTGGTGGTACGCGATCGCAGCAGGGGTCATGTACGCGTCGGCGGTCAGCGCGGCTTCACGCGCGGGATTTATTCTCTGCACTGCGGAATTGCTTACCGTCGCGATTCTTAGGTTGGTCCAAGCACGTCAAACGAAGGCCAACTTCTCTGTTCGATCTGCTGCGTCGGTCATTCTCATGGTTCCAATTGTTGCCGGGACGTTCACATTTGCGGTTGGGTGGGATCAGGCCCTGGCACGGTTTAAAGACGAGGATCCATTCATCCATCGCCGGGAGTTCTTCTTTGGCGCCGTCGATATGGCGAAGCACCGTCCGTGGACCGGTTACGGCCTGGGCACATTCGAACAGGTTTACCAGCGGTTCGCGGTGAAGGACATTGGCGCCTACGCGAATCACGCCCACAACGATTGGGCAGAGTTTGCAGCGGACGGCGGCATACCATTCTTCCTGCTCGTATCTATTCCGTTTCTCGCAGCCGTTCCCACCGCGTGGCGACACCCCTGGGGACTCGGTCTGGTGGCGACCATGCTCCATGCCTGCGTCGACTATCCGTTCCCACGCCTGGGGGTCTCGTGCTGGATGTTCGCGATGCTCGCGGTGCTTTATATGACTCGACGATCGGACCAAAAACAAGCACTATTCCGAAAGCAGACGTGAGTGATGAATCTCTGACGGATCAGGGAATTCAGAGTCTTCTTTATTCAGCGAAAGGTCAACGCTTCCGGTTGGTCCCACCCCACGAGCAGAGACCTATTCGTGGGGACCTGTTGGTCGGTAGCCCGGGTTGGTCGCTGGCACGGCCTGCCCTGCTTGGCCCCTGTATGGTTTTCAGCAAGCCCGACTGGTGGGTTGGGGTTTAGCGGCGTTTGCCGGTCTCCCCGGTATGCTTCTTGCCGACACTTTTCTGGAAGGCTGTTTTATAGTCAATGTCGCCCTCGATGGTTAATACGACGACGCCCACGTCACCGCCGCATTCGGCCTCGGGAATACCGGCAACGCCAGTGATGGTTCCGGCGCCGGTGCCATTCGCTACAGTGCCGCTGTTGCAGGGAATGCTGCCGATGCCGGGAGGCAGGAAGTGCGAGCTGGCGACCGTCGAGCTGGCGATCGGCACAAGTCCGTCTGTGATCCGGCAGCGCCGAAGGTGACGAAGCTCTGGGACGCAGTAGTCAGGGCGCTCGCTGCGGTGCATGCGGTCGACGTCCCACTGCCCGTGCATACCAGGCGCAGGAACGACCAGATGGGGTAGCTACCGTCGGCGACGTTCGCCAAGGTGACGCTCCCGAGGCCGCCATTGCCCGGTGTCGGAATCGTGCCCGCTGGGCAGGTGCCGCTCACGCAGGGGCCTGCTGAGCCAGGATAAGGCCCGTAGGAATTCAGGAGCGGGTCAACGCCATCCACCGTAAGGTACCTGGCGTTGGTGTTGTAAGGCGAACTGCCGCTGTAAGCGTTCTTGAAGTTCTGCGTGCTCCAGAAGGCATAGCCGAGAATGGCGCCGGTGGGGGGTGCGCCGATGCTGCCGGCGCCGAAGATTACGTTGAGCATCTCGCCGGCGCCGATGACGCGGCTGCGGTAGCCGGCTGTGGTCGCGATGTGCATCGGGTTCGAATTCACGCTGGTCCCTGTGCAGTTAATCTGGGTCGGTAGCTGGAACTCGCCGACGTCCTGCGATGTCTGGTTCTCCAGGTTATTGGGAATGTTATACTCCATCGTGTTGTACGCGCCCGAAACCGGCTCGGGGATGAGGACAGTAACCCCCTCGCTGCCGGTGGTGACTCCCGAGACATCCTCGGTCTTTGAGAGGGTTCCATCCAGCAAGTTCGCCAGGTCCTCGCTATTGATATTGGTAATTGCCGTGTTGGCGAAGCCGTTGGCGTCCGTTTCATTGACCGCCACCACAATCGGGACCGCGCCGAAACGGTAGACGGTGTACGAAGATGGAAGACTAAAGTTGGCTATGTGGGACACGGAGGTGCTGAACTCGCTTTGGACGCCCGATGGAGAAGTATATCCCAGTCCGAGGTACTGGCTGCCGGGAGCTACTGGGGTGCCGCAAGGCGTAAGCGCACGCACTGTCGCAAAGTACGCGTCTTCCGGACGAATATCCGTCCCGGCTACATTGACTACGAGGCCGCTGCCCCAGAAAGCTGCGATTGAAGCGGGGAGGGTGCACACTTCTTCGTTTGGTGTGGACCCGTCGGGCGTACAGGGGGTTGCGAAAATAGCATTCTGTGTGGCCCCGCCGGATGCATTGTTCGTAATGTTGCAGCCGTTGAAGAGGCAGCGGATGCCGACGACGGAATCGGTCTGCAGATAGGAGTAAATTTGCGGAGAGGTGCCGGGATTCGCGCACGAGTTCCCGCCGTCAACGGTATCGATATTCCAGACAATCCAAGATGAGCCGTTCTCTGGCTGGCCCGTGGTAGGATCGGTCGCGACGAGAGCGCCGCTGCCTCCGGTCCAGAGGCACTGGTAGTTTGTTCCGGAGATTTGCGTTTGGAACTCCTGTGCTGCGGCCTGTCCCGTCTCGAGGTAAAGAGCCGACGAGCCAATCGCGTTGAACAGAACACCCGCCGATGTTTGTACTGTCGTCCCCGTTCCGGATAGGGGCAGGGTCTGCGGACTTCCGGATGCGTTGTCCGAAACGAATAACGAAGCGCTGCGCGCCCCCCTGGCTGTCGGCGTGAAGGTCACATTGATGGTGCAACTCCCGCCCGCTGCAACCATGCTGCCACAGGTGTTGGCCTGAGCGAAGTCACCCGGGTTGGTGCCGGCGATAGTGATTCCGAAGTTCGTCAGCGCTGCCGTCCCGGAGTTGCTCAGGGTCACGCGTTGCGCCGCACTTTTTGTCCCTACGGCCTGGTTGGCAAAGGACACATTCGCCGGGAGGAATGTGACGTCGTCTTGGTTTGTTCCCGTCCCTGTTTCAACCGTGTAAAGAGCACCGGCTGTAGAACTTGGGTTGCCATTCTGCTCGGGATAGCCTCCAAGGTAGAGGTACTCTCCATTAGGGACAACCATCGCAAAATTATTGCCGGAAGACCCAAACATGGTTCCAAGCAAAGTTGGTTCAGTAATATTGGTTACATCGATAACCTCCACTCCGTATCCGGGAGGAGGAGGATATGAGGCGTTGCTACACCCAGCAAATAATGTATCACCCTGGAATGCAACCATGTTTTCTACGTATGGATGACCACAAACATTTGTATCGAGAGGCACGAAATACGCTGCTGGATTAGCTGCATTTGAAAAGTCGATAATGGCGAGATAATCATCGTCGCCAATGGCTGCTGCAACAGTTGTACCTTGTAGCGCAATGTTTTGAGGTGAGTGACCAACTGTAGCACAACCAAGCGGAGCTTTAGGAACCGGACCGCTCGCAAGGCTGTAAGCGCAAACAACAGAAGGACTAACCTCCGATGGCTCACTGGCATACAACATCTGTCCCGACACCGCTAATGATGGAGGATTTGTCATATTCTGAGCAGTTATTACGCCTACTTCAGCAGGTGACGCAGGATTGGCAATGCTTAACACGTCGATAAAACCAGTTCCACCAGGGTTAGGACATGGAGCATAGAGATAATCTCCGGCAACCACTAATCCTCCATACAATCCTGGATGAGTGGCGTGATTACAAGCAGTAGTAACCGACCCAACTGACGTCGGTAAGTCTGGATTGCTGGCATTAAGAATCTGCACAACGCTGCTCTGATAGTACGACACGTAAACATACTCGCCCTGAACTGCGAGCCCGTTCATCCCCGGGCCTGATCCAGCCGTCTGGCTTATCATCGTTGGCGCTGCGGCCGATGAAATATCAATCAGGAAAAGATTAGAATTGCCATTTACATTGTCTTGTTCTGTAATATAAAGGATATTCCCTTGCACAACCCCTCTATACAGTGCCGGATACAGTGTTGGTCCTTGAGGCTCGACCTGCAAAACGTTGACAATCGGAGGGGAGGAGTAAGAGGTCTGCGCGAGGACATAAGGGGAGACAACAAATGCTGCAGAGGTGCAGGCAGCGCAACGCAGCAAGTGACGGTAGCTCAAGCGATTCATTTTGTTCCTCCGCACGGCACTACCGTTCAGCCACCAGGCTGGAAGATTTCCCCAGGTGTTTTCCGATCATAGAGCGAGTTTCGCCGCCGCCCTTGGCTGACAATTTGGTCCGAGTATAGTCGTATCGCGTAGTAACTCAGCATCTCATCGATGCCGGCTTCCGCGATCTCAGCAGCCTTGCCAGCCGCGTCTCGCGCAGCTTCGCGACTACCTCGCAGGGTCAGCAGAATACTGACCGGCGGAATAAAAATCCCGATGGAACGCAGCGGGTCGCCGGTCCAGAGCGACGAGAGGACAACGAGTTCCCGGTAGAAGCCGAGACAGCCCACAACCGCCGGAAGAGCGATGCTACACCACAGTAACGGCACAGACCACACCGGACTGTCCTCCGGTTTCTCTTCCGCTTGTTTGGGCGTCACAACGACCGCGCTCGTCAGCACGTTCTTTTCTTACAGGCTCGCTCCGTGGTCGAGACTCATTGCACTTTTCCTATGGAACCCTCGCCGGGCCGACCAGCGGCGTGTTCACGGGAGTGGCAAGCCCGACGAACTCCGTCAACGTTCCCTGCTGACCTGCGGGCGACTCAGTGGCGAAGTTCGAGATCCATAAGTTACCGCTGGCGTCGATGGCGACGGCATAGGGTTCGACCAGATTCGCAGCGGTCCCGAAACCCGTTGAAGGAGACAGCGCCGCGCCCGGAGTGGCGCTGGCGGCGCCGGCAAGCTCGGTAATAGACCCTCCGCGATAATTGGCGACCCACACAGTGCCGCTGCCATCCACCGCGATGCCCACGGGATTATCAAGCCCTCCTCCGGTATAGCCCGAAGAAATTACAGTTCCCGTGCTCGACACCAGGCTGACGCTGCTGGCGCTCCAGTTAGCGGACCAGACATTGTTGTTCGCATCGATCGCCAGTCCGTCGGCATCAATGCAGCAAGTAATTGGCGTGAATTGCGGTGATCCACCTGGAGAGATCTTTGTGATTTTGCTGGTAGAGTCGCTCGCCACCCACGCATTGTGGTTTGCGTCTACCGCAATTGCGCTTGGATACTCGATGGAGGCCGCAAACAAACCGCAGTTACCGGCGCTGCAATCACCAGTCGCGGGAGTTCCGCTGCTGGTGATATGAGTAACAGAGGAGTTTCCATAATTGGCCACCCAGACAGAACCGTCTGTGTCTGTAGCCAGCGCTTGCGGATAGTAAATGCCGCCGGCGCTGAAGCCTTGTGAACCCGACAGGGACGCACCGTTATTAGCGAACTTTGACACCGTACCCAGCAGAATTCCCGGAACTTCCTGGTTCGCAGTCCAAACATTGTTATTACCGTCAATGGCAAGCCCGTAATTTTCGTTCAGGCCGTAGCCGGTAATGCCGGAGGGGAATACAGGCACGCCAGCAGGAGTGAACGCGGAAAGGGCACCGGAATAACTCACGGCCCAGACATCGCCCGCAGAGTCGATCCCCAGCGCCGTTGGCTCGTCAACACCTCCGCCGCTCAATGTGATGAACAGCGTCCAGTCATTGGGTGCAGACGTGAGGGGAGTCTGAAAGGGAGCATTTGCAGTCAAGAGACCGAACAGGCTGGCGTTGACCGCCGCCGACGGCCCCGGATTCCTGGCCAGATTAAGGATGGACTGCAGAGTATCGGTCGGTGCTACGGCTCCAGAACTGAGCGTGTCATCGAACAGCGTCCCGCAGTTGCTGTCGCCGCCATTGCTCCCTTTGCCATCGTGCGCGCTGCCCCCGGTTGAATTCACGCACGCAGCCAGGATATCTGCCAGCGTGTTCAGCCGCGCCTGGGGCGCAATTGCCGTGGATGTCCCCGCCAATGCGGCGCCGGTGGAGACATTCACTAGGTTGTTCACTGTTTCAAATGCATTCTCCAGGCCAATGTAGTCGCAGGTGTTTGCACCGGTGCTCAGCCATTTTCCGGCAGAGTTACAGGACGGGCCGCTCGTGGGAACACCAACATTGATTGCTGTCCCCGCGGGCGGATTGTTCTCTGTATAGCCCATGAACGGCGCCAGCGCATATGCCGAAGCCGCCGTCGTCACTTCGTTGATAATAACCGTGGTCGAATTACTCAGTTTGCCGCACGCACCGAGGGCGGCCATCAGTACAAGGTTCGGATTCATCTGCCCGGCGCTGTTTCCAGGATTGCCGCCGACGGTCAGCAGATATACCATATTCCCGGGCGCGGACGGGCATGTGTAGTCTCCGGTGATAGAAAACGAGCCATCGCTGCCTGAGGTCACGTAGCCGTCTCCTGTAAGCAGTGAAGTCGGCGATGAGGCGTAACTGCCGGTTCCTGCAGCATAGAGATACACCTTTGCCCCAGTGATCGGCTGCTGGCCCCCATTGACCTTTCCTGTAATGGCCACACCGTTAGTTTCAGAGCCAGGCTCGGAAATCATGTGGGTACCAGAAGACCCGCAACCGGTCAGGACCACGCCGAGAGTCAAGAACATGACTAGATGATGGAGCTTCATATCTCGGATCCTTCCAGGGAAGCAAAAGAGGAAATGACAATTCGAAGTCGTTGAGCTTCACCTTATGGGAGTTCCTGATTGTCTCATCGGACGAAGCGGCCAGCCGGAATCCATCGTCTGCGTTTCGACTGCCCGCGTCCGCGCGGCGAACCGTTTCTAACCAATCGGACCAAAGTCAGGGCCAATTACTGTCCTGACGGAGGCTGATCGATTGGGGGCTCTATCCAATCGGGCTTCAACTTGCCTTTGATCCAGCCGGACAGTCCATTCACATGCCACTCCTCGATGTGTTCGCTCTCGTCCTGGTAGCGGAGAACATCGAAGTCTCTCGGAGCTGCATTGAGTAACGTCTCGCGTGCCGATGCCGGCATGTTCTGATCGTCAAGAATGTATTCAATACGCACTTTCCGCGACTCCACCTGCGGCAAATACAGCGCCGGATCGAGCTTTGCGACCTTTTTGAGGAACTCGGGCGTTAAATAGCTGGCCCGCTCCTCCTGGGGAACGATCGGGGACTCCTTCAGCCAGTCCGGCCAATCGCCCCAGAGATCCAACAGGTCGAGCGTAGTAATGCGCGGATCAACCGAGGCGGCGAGCACCGCGATCGAAGCCCCCGAACCCTGGCCAAACATGCCGATGCGGCTCATATCTATGTCCCCGCGCTGGGCCAGATAATTGAGGATCATTTGCACGTCGTGCGCTGTGGTTCCCAGCCCTTCCTGAAGTTCGCTCACAAACCAGGCTTTCATCGGCCGCGGCGCGCGAACGCGATCTCCGCTCACGGCCGACACAAAGCCTACCGCGGCGAAGCCGCCCTGCGTCATACGCCTGCACCAGCTGTCATTGCGAAAGCGATCTGTGTCAGCGGTATAGTCGTATAGATAGAGAATCGCCGGCACCTTCTCCGTCCCTTTGGGACGGACTACGTACAGGTCGATGGGGTCGTTGGTCCGCCACTGGGCGCGCAGCAACTGCTCGGTAGCATCTCCCTTATCCCACTTTGCGACTTGAACCACGCTCATGTGCGAGATGTCCAATCCGCTACTCGCCAGGGGCAGCGCGGACCAGTCTTCGGTGGCTTGAACCGGCTTGGGCGTGGCGTCGCCCGGCGCGAGCATGGATGCACTCTTCGCTGAAGGAACGGCTGGTTTGGCCTGACTCCCGACAGATCCCTGCTGCGCTAAAAGCGAAGCAACGGCCATGAACGGGATAAGGGGCGACAGGGCAAGGATGGATTTGCGACACATGATGATCTCCCTTGGTCCGGCCGCATAAATTGCGACCAGTCTGTAAGAATTGTTCCTCCGCGGCTTTAGCTCCGCTCATTATGCTGACTTCGCGGCACCCTTCGACTTCGCTCAGGGTGGGCTGGCAGCCGTGCCCTTTCAAAACCACGCTTCCAACATAGGCGGCTCAAGCGACTCTGAAGCCGCTATGCCGGATTAGGAATTGGTGCAGGTTGATGTTCCCAGATACTGTTTTCCTCAAGAAGACGGCGTCTCGCACACCTTCCGATACCTTACATAAATACCTAATCCGGTCTAAAAGGCGAGTACCAGAATATAAGGAACGCTAAACCACGACTGTGAACGTACGGTAAAGCCTCGATGATTTGTCGTAAAAAGCGGCAGCCCGCGCTGTTTGGCGCGGCCTGACCGTTGAGTGCTGCATCGCTTCAGCAGCACGAGTTGGCTTCGCGTTTAGCGGCGATGGTTGATTTCGCCGACGTATCTGCCGGTCTGGAAGTCGGTCTCATAGTCGATATCGCCGGTGATGGTATACACCACGCCGCCCACATCGCCACCGCATTCCGGAGCCTTATGAGCGGCGATGGTGGTCAACGTTGTGCCATTGGCTACGGAGCCGCACTTAATCGTGGTGCCGGGAGGCGTGAAGTGCGAACGGACAACGATCGAGTTCCAGGCGGCTGTCGAACTGCTGACCGGCACAAAGTCCGGCAGGGCCTGGGCGGTAACAGAGGAGCCCAGGGCGATGAAGTTCTGAGCCGATGAAGCCAGGGCCCGAGCTTCGGTGCAGGAAGTGGAGGTGCCGCTGCCGATGCAGACCAGGCGCAGGAACGACCAGATGGGATAGCTGCCGTCGATGACGTGCGGGAAAGTGACGGCGCTGAGGCCGCCATTGGCTAACGTTGGAATGGTGCCGGCTGGGCAGGTGCCGGACGAACAGAGGCCAGCCCCGGAAACGGCGGAATACGGCCCGTAACTGGCCATCAGCGGGTCGACGCCGTCGACGGTCAGATACCGGGCGTCGGCAAAGGTAGAGGCATTTCCAACTGTTCCGGAGTAGGCGTTCTGGAAGTTCGGCCTGCTCCAGAAGGACCAGCCGAGAACGGCGCCGGTGGGGCGGTTGTTTTCAGTGCCGGTGCCGAACATCACGTTTTCCATCTCGCCGGTGCCGATGACGCGCTGGCGGGCGCCGCCGGATGCCGTGGGGATGTTCATCGGGTTCGATATAATGCCGCCGGCTTGATTGGCGGGGCAGTTAACCTGGCTCGGTTGCTGGTTCCCGCCCACGTCCATCGAGGTCTGATTCTCAACGGTATTGGGAACGTTGTACTCCATGGTGTTATAGGTGCCTGAAAGGGCCTCGCGGAGCAGGACGGTGACGGGCCGGCTGGTGCCCGATGCCTGCCCCATATCCCCTGTCCGGGAGTAGGTTCCATCCAGGAAGTTTGCCAGTTCGCCGCTGGTAATGTTGGTAATGTTGGTGTCGGCAAAGCCGGCATGACCGGCGCCCAGCGCGGTTCCGTCCATCTGGTTGACGTGCACGATCATCGGCGCCACGCCCAGACGGTAGACCGTGTACGAACTGGGAAGGGTGAAGTTGGTTACGTTAAACGGACTGCCTCCAAAGTAGCTCTTGAATTGAACCAGGTTAGTGGGTGAAGTTTCGAAGCCATATCCCAATCCCAGATACTGGCTGCCTGCCACTGCCACGCCGCAACCCGTGCCGCCAACTCGCAGCGTTTGAAACACTGCATCCTCCGGACGGATATCCGTTCCGGCCGCGGTCATGGCGTGGGAGGTTTGCAAAAAGGTGACGATCTGCGCCGGCAGAGTGCAGACCTCGACTGGCTTGGTGGGATTCGCTGTCGTATCCCAGCCCGTAGCCGAGCAGTTGTTGGCGTAGCCTTCGCCGGTGGCGGCAAAGACCAACCCCGCGGTTGTGCCTGGCGAGCCGCCCAGCACCGTGGTCGAGTTGTTGAACAGGAGGCGGTTGCCAATAACAGAGTCGGTGGAAACATAGCTATCAATATTAGGGGTGGGCCCAGAGGTCGAGCAATCGGTGACTCCCCCAGCCGACGTGTCGATGCTCCATACCACCCAGCTATTCCCATTCTCGGCGACTAACGTCGATTCATCGGTCATCGAGAGGCCGTTGGCCGCGCTGCTTGCGGCTGACCAAATGCACTGGAATTTGTCTCCGCCTGGGATCGTTGTTCCCTGATTAGAAGCCGCCGCCTCTCCAAGTTCAAGGAACGCGGCGCTCGAGCCGGCTCCGTTGAAAATATAGGTGCCTAGCGGAGGACCCCCGACATACCCACCTTGCCCGTAAAGCAAAGCCACGGGCATGAACAGGATAAGGAGCGACAGATTCAGATAGGATTTACGACCCATGACGATCTCTCTTGAGCGGTTCCAGAATTCAGGCATCTTCTTTGGCATTAAGAGAAGCGGAAACGGCGGGGATATAAGGAACGCTAAACCACGACTGTGAACGTACGGTAAAGCCTCGATGATTTGTCGTAAAAAGCGGCAGGCCGCACTGTTTGGCGCGGCCTGACCGTTGAGTGCTGCATCGCTTCAGCAGCACGAGTTGGCTTCGCGTTTAGCGGCGATGGTTGATTTCGCCGACGTATTTGGTGGTCTGGAAGTCGGTCTCATAGTCGATGTCGCCGGTGACGGTAAACACCACGCCGCCCACATCGCCACCGCATTCCGGAGCCTTATGAGCGGTGATGGTGGTCAACGTTGTGCCATTGGCTACGGAGCCGCACTTAATCGTGGTGCCGGGAGGCGTGAAGTGCGAACGGACAACGACCGAGTTCCAGGCGGTGCTTCCAACACCCGCGAGTGTAGACGTAAGGGTTACAGTTCCAGAACAAGTCGCCCCCGTGCCGCTTGCGCAGGTTGCGGTCGTGGGTGGGGCGGTGCATCCGGATCCGCCAGCCGTGGGAATCACAGTTCCAGCGACGCCGCCGTTCACCACAATGTACGCCGTCGTCCCAGAGCAGGAGTTATTGAAGCTGGAGAGTGTTACAAATCCCGTTCCCGACAGTGAGCCGCCACTTACGTACGTCAAGCCGGACACGGTCGCTGGATTGCTGGTGACCGGCACAAAGTCCGGCGGGGTCTGGGCGGTAACAGAGGAGCCCAGCGCGTCGAAGATCTGGGCATTGCTGGCCAGAGCGGCCGCCTCGTTGCAGGAAATGCTATTGGTGGTAGTGCCGATGCAGACCAGGCGCAGAAACGACCAGATGGGATAGCTGCCGTCGATGACGTGGGGCATGGTGACGGCGGTGAGGCCGCCATTGGATAACGTTGGAATGGTGCCGGCTGGGCAGGTGCCGCCGGAGCAGACACCAGAAGCGGGGACAGGGTTCGGGGTATACGGCCCGTAATTGGCCATCAGCGGGTCGACGCCGTCAACGGTCAGATACCTGGCGTCGGCAAAGGTAGAGGCATTTCCAAATGTTCCGGAGTAGGCGTTCTGGAAGTTCGGCCTGCTCCAGAAGGACCAGCCGAGAGTGGAGCCGGTGGGACGGTTGATGTTCCCGTTGGCGGAGATGCCGAACATCACGTTTTCCATCTCGCCGGTGCCGATGACGCGCTGACGGGCGCCGCCGGATGCCGTGGGGATGTTCATCGGGTTCGATATAATGCCGCCGGCTTGATTGGCGGGGCAGTTAACCTGGCTCGGTTGCTGGTTCCCGCCCACGTCAATCGAGGTCTGATTCTCAACGGTATTGGGAACGTTGTACTCCATGGTGTTGTAGGTGCCTGAAAGGGCCTCGCGGAGCAGGACGGTGACGGGCTGGCTGGTGCCGGATGCCTGCCCCATATCCCCTGTCCGGGAGTAGGTTCCATCCAGGAAGTTTGCCAGTTCGCCGCTGGTAATGTTGGTAATGTTGGTGTCGGCAAAGCCGGCATGACCAGCGCCCAGCGCGGTTCCGTCCATCTGGTTGATGTGCACGATCATCGGCGCCGCGCCCAGACGGAAGACCGAGTACGAGGCGGGAAGGGTGAAGTTGGTGATGTTAAATGGACTGCCTCCAAAGTAGCTCTAGAATTGAACCAGGTTAGAGGGTGAAGTTTCGAAGCCATATCCCATTCCCAGATACTGGCTGCCTGCTACTGGGTTGCCGCAACCCGTGCCGCCAACGCGCAGGGTTTGAAACACCGCGTCCTCCGGGCGGATATCCGTTCCGGCCGCACTCATGGCGTGGGCGGTTTGCAAAAACGTGACGATTGTAGCAGGGAGGGTGCAGACCTCGACTGGCTTGTTGGCGGTTGCGACCGTGGTCGTATCCCAGCCCGTAGGCGAGCAGTTGTTGGTGTAACCTTCGCCGGTGGCGGCATAGACCAACCCCGGGTCCTGGCCCGGTGTGGTGCCCAGCACCGTGGTGGAGTTGTTGAACAGGAGGCGGTTGCCGACGACTGAGTCGGTGGATACATAGCTGTCAATATTTGGGTTGTTGCCGGGGGTCGAGCAATCGGTGACTCCCGACGTCGTCGTATCGATGCTCCATGCAACCCAGTTATTCCCGTTTTCGGTTACTGTTGTCGATCCATCGACCATGGAGAGGCCGTTGGATGCGCTGCTCTTCTGCCGACCAGATGCACTGGTAGGTAATTCCAGAAACCGCAGTCCTTTGGTTAAATCCTGCCGCCTCTCCAAGCTCAAGGAACGCCGCGGTCGAGCCGGCTCCTGCAACCAAATAGGTTTGCGCGTGGGAACTTGCCGCAAGGGCGCAGAGCGCGCTGGCGACGATGGTCAACAATCTCAATGTCTTTTTCATGTCTACTCCGCTTCAAAGAGTTGAGGCAGGCTGCGGCTTGGCAGCCCGCGGAGTTATGTGCCGTGGGACGCGGCGCTCAGGAGGGTGAAACCTGAATGAGCGCCGGCCCGAAGGGGTTGACTCAGAGAAGTACGGGTCTACGGCAACTGGGAGAACGTACCGTACTCCACCGCCAGCGCCTTGGGCGTGACCGCGGGGGCGGCGATGCCGACAAACTCGACAAACTGTTGAGATGCCACGTGGGCCATTGGCCTGGCCATTCAGTACCCAGACGTTCCCCGATGGATCCACTGCGGTTCCAACGATGCTGTTGACGCCAATGGTGCCATGCTCGAGCACAACCTCCGAGTTTTCGCCAGTGGTGGCGCCGTTGCCACCCGATATGCCGGCGCCCTGGTAGCCGTAATTAGCCGGGGAAATTGTCTTGCCGGCATTTGTGCCCGTGGTGGCCACTTCGGCTAAATGGCCAACCGAGCTGGACGTAACGGCAGACCCAAGAATTGGCGCCCACAGGTTGCCCAGCCCGTCGATAGCCTGGGGGCCAAACACGTTGCTGGCGTAGCACCCGCCGGTCGAGTTGGGTTCAGTTGAGGCACCGTGTCGCAGGAAAGTCCTCGTAGACGTTTCCCGAGCCGCAGCCCCAGACGTTGCCGCTGGAGTCAACCGCCAGGTTGCCTACGCTGGGTTCCCCGAACGTGTGCACAAGCGCGTGCCCGTGGTGGCATTCAGTTCGAAGTCTCGTGCCATCGGTGGAGATGAAGAGGTCGGTGCCACCACTCGACGAGAGAGAGACCGCCAAAAGCCGGTGAGTTGGCGCTGGCGAGGTCGGTGATATTGGACCAGGTCTCCGAGGCGCCGGTGTATTCGGCTACGCCTACGCCATTGTTGTCCGAAGCCGTCAATCCAGACATGGTCGGAGTGATCCACAGCGATCGCGCCGAAGGATTGGATGTCGGCGACAACGTTGGAATCAATCGTGACCGGAGCCTGCACACTTGTTCCGGCCTGGCTGATCGCCGCATAAGTTGCTGCGTTGTAGTTGCCGAAGTAGATGTTGCCAGCGACGTCGATGGCGGGATCGCCAAATGGCTCGTTCGAGTTGAGTCGCATATGCGCCCCATGCGCTGGTGGTCGTGTTGGGCGAGATGGGCGCGCCCTGGTTGGTGAGGCCGACGATGCCGCCCGTGTTGGTGTAAGATTGCATTGGCCGTCGAATCGCCCGAGCTGGTGGCCCAGACATTGCCCTGCTGATCAATCGCCATTCCGGAGGTCAAGGGACGACGAATGAGGAGTCCGCGGGCCGTATGTCGCGTTCGTGAGACCACCGCTGGTGTACCCCAACGCGATCGCCCAGTCGTTGGGCTTGGCAGTCAGCGTTGCCGGCGTGTTAAAGGGCGCATTCGCACCGGCAAGACCGAAAAATGCTGTGTTGTTCGCAGCTGAGAGCTGAGGGTTCTGGGCCAGGATCAGAATGGCCTGCAGCGTGTCAGTCGGCGCGGCGGCGCCGGTGGGCGTTAGGGCTGTGAACAGCGTGCTGCAGTTTGCTGGCGGCGCCGCCCGCAACGCCGCCCGTCGAATTGACGCACGACGAAAGGATGTTGGCCAGAGTATTGATGCGGGCCGAGGGCGTGTAGCTGTCGTTACCCGCATTGATGGTTGTATAAGACGGAACTTTGAAGTTGGACGGCACGTTGCCGGTGGAGAGGTTTACCAGGTTCTGCACCGTCAGCATTGCGTTCTTGAGCCCAACGTAGTTGCAGGTGTGGGGGCCGGTGCTGAGCCAGTTGCCGGCCGAGGTGCAAGATGCGCCGCTGGTGGGAATGCCGATGTAGGGAATCGTTCCCGCCGTGACCGTTGACGTCGGGGGTGTATCAATAGCGCCGGAGGTATAGCTGAGGAACTGCGCCAGCGAATACGCCGAAGCCACCGTCGTTACTTCGTCCATGATGACGAAAGTGCTGGAGTTAATGTTGGCGCAGGATCCCAGCGCCGCCAATCTGCACGAGGTTCGGATTTGGTCCCGCCGCCCGGGTTGCCGCCGATGGCCAGCAGGAGCAACCTGATCGTTCGGCGCAGCGGAGCAGGTCCACGAGCCTACCGGGAAGCTGAAGCTGCCGTCGGAAATCGGTTGTGGTGCTATAGAGGGTTGTGGGGGTTGTGGCGTAGCCGGTCGTGCTGGCTTGCGATGAGCTTTATGGTCGCGCCTGCGACCGGCTGCCTGACCGCCGTACATCTTACCCTGAAAGCGCGCACCCGGCGAATCAGAGTAGTACCGCCACCGAGGTTCAATACCGCTTTGGGCGCCGCAGCCGGCGAGAATCAACACGCCGGAAGCGCCAAGAAGAATTGCCAGGCCTGACAGCGCTCGACGACTGAGAGCCTTGCCGCAGGCCGCTGAAGTTACCGACACAAGAACGTGACATAGGAGTCTCCTTAAGCAACGTTGTTCTCGGCACTCACCGAAGAATTGACTAGCCTGGTGAGTGAAAACTTGCGATATCACTTTTGAACCATGCACGCGAAGCAATTGCGGCACGCCTTGAATGCCCAGAGACCTTGGGGCAACACAGGCGCGCCAGATCATCGGAGTTAGAAGTTGTTCTTCTTGGCTCTGCCGGCCAGAAAGCGGCGGCGGGCATAGTCACCGAGCGCAGCAGCAGATCCTATGAGAGCGAGGAATGCAGTTGGGTTTTCAGGTGAATCCTCACAGCCCGTCTGGGCATGCAGGCGAAGAGTCGACGTTGCAATCAGCGCGATGCCGACTGCGGAAAGGTAGAACAATCTCTTCATGGCTTTCTCCTCATCGTGATTTGGCCCATCGGGCGATTCAAGTTAACCGGCCCAAGTCTCGTTGCCGCCACCAGCGGCTCGCAGTTCCTGGTCCAGACGGAATGCCTTTATATGCCATCCTGGAAACGGACCAGGAGGGCAACTTTCATCTAGCTGAAGTGAATTTTTCTTGGTGAATACTTAAGAGAAACCCGCAACTCTTGCCTCGTTACAGAAAGCCCTCTTGCGCCCCAGGAAAGCAACAGTTGATCTATATCACACGGCCAAATGTAGGATGGATTACGCGCTCATTAATTTCCGTGATTTCGTTGCGAATGTCAAACGTTGCCACAGGCTTGTCTACATCGCGTATGACACGTTTGTCAATATCAGCTGTCGCGACTGAGAAGGCTGCATCGATTATCTTGTAGACTTTGCAAGCGTACGCTCGTCCGGTGACTGGTGCAACCCGACGATATCCACCCGAAGCTGAATCGAAAGTTTAAAGAGCGATCTCGCAACCGCGCTGCGTATGACGTTTGTCAAGAGCGATGCTCCAGCGCAGGGCTTCAGTTTATTCCCTTTCAATCTAATTGGACTGGAGGAGATAGATACCCCAGGCCTGGTTCGGAAAGCCGGTGAAGTCGACGCCCAGCAGAAAGATGGCGTATTTGCCGCCGAGTTGACCGGCAATCGCAACAGCGGGAAAGTTGTAGTCGGCACCTGTTTGATTTCCCACGTAGAAGGGGCCTACATAAACAGTGGCCGCCGGATACAGCCCGTTATTGTCCGGATCCTGGGTGCCAAGATCGATGGCGATATCGCAATTGCCGAACCCGCCGTTTGCCTGTATTCCAGGCGCGGCCGGGTTATTGCCATTAAAGTCCCCGCCGTAGATCATGGTGCTGGTTTGCGAAGCGACTGATTGGCAGCCCGCTGGCTGGGTGGCGAACCCGAATGAGGTGACGAGCGAAGACCAGTCGTTGTGGCCACTCCCTGCCCCGTAGTCAAAGCCGAGGTACTGTGCGCCCACGAGAGCTGAGGTGTCGAGCGCGCTGGAAGGCTTGGGCAGGCCGATCGCCCCGGTGCCGGCGCCTAGCAGGTCTTGATAGAAGGGAGCAAGGCGTGATTCTCCGTCGGCAGCATTGCTCTCCACCAGTAGACCCGTCGGTCCGATACCAACCACGGACACCGTTGGCGTTGCGCTGCCAGGTCCGGGATTCGTAACAGTCAAGTTGGCAGGAACGACCGTGGTATTACCGTAGTAGGTCTGCGAGCAAGCTCCGGTCTGAGGCGACGTGACCACAGTGGCTGGCGGTTCGGGAGGTCCCAGCGTTGGGTCCAAGTCGAAGGCAGACGGCAGCGCGTATTGCTGAATGTTGGCAAAGGTAATCGTGCTGCCGCTGCCGCTGACGTCTACGCTGCCATAGACTGTTTCCAGCGTGGGATCCCAGACATAAGTTCGCGAATCTCCGAAGGTCGTGGGAAGCGTGAGGAACCAATAGGTCTGAGATGTCTTGAAGTCGGGGCAGTTAGTCGCCGGGACGATTGGCTCGACGGGCTGGCCCAATAACTGGACTAGGCCGCCGGACTGGTTCGGCAGTTCGACCGCCCAACTGCCGGTCTGCGGTGTGCTGTAAGTCGTGATGTTACCGCCGAACAAGAATTCGTAAGTTGTCCCGAGAGAAAGCAGACCGCGCTTCAGACTAGTAGTCGTTCCCGCGTAGTAAATACGGGCCCCGAGCTGCGCTGCTCCATCAACCTGTCCAAGGGCGTAGGTGGATTTCGTGAAGGACTGGGCAGTGTCGTCAATCTGGTAGGCGGAGACGGAATTACCCGGCGCGGTGTCTCCCACTACATAGGGGGCCATGTAGGCCCGGGGGCCGTTTAGCTGCGTCGACGAGGTTGTGGCCACGGTCGATCCCGAGGCACATCCGGAGACAAGCATCCCGGGTATAAGCAATGCTAAAGACGCAACGCACCTCGACGTAGCCTTTGTCCAGCTGCCTGCGGTCGCAAATCTCTCGATCGATGTCATAGCTCCTCCTAAAAGGCCATCTTCAATGCGAATTGCAGGATACGCGGATCGTGCGCGTCCACCGGATGGAGAAAGGAGTTGCCGGTGAGGCAGCCGGACGCTCCGGCGGAATACTGCGTGGTGATGTCGCCATAACAATTAATCACGTTGTTGCCGGTGTTTCCCGGATGCGCAGGATCGTAGATGCGGAATTGGGTGTGATTGAAGATGTTGAAGGCCTCGGCACGAAACTCGACTTCGGGGTTCTCGCCGAAGGGCTTGAAATGCTTGAGCAGGGCCATGTTGAAATTGGTGCGGGACGGATTGCGGAGGAAATTGCGGCCCGAGTCGCCGAAGGTGAGGCCGCGCGGCGCGATAAAGGCGCCGGGATTCAAAAGCAGTGGCCCTATGTTCTGGCCGCCGATCGGCACATAGGGCTTTTGCCCATGCGCGCTGGCGCCCGGCATCACATCGGCATAAGAGCCGATACCAAGGCCGTCTCCCACGCCCGCGTTGTCCTGGGTGCCGGTGCCGTCGCCGCCGCCGCCGTTGACCACGCTGAAGGGCGTCCCTGTCTCGAAGACCGTAATCCCGCTTAGTTGCCAGCCTTCAAGCCATTTCTTCGAAGTAGAGCTGGGCGTCCACGAGGAAGCGCTTGCCGCATCGTTTCCGCTGCCCACCAGATGATTGAATCCTTCGAGCAGTTTTACGAGGGGGAGATCGAAAATATAGTTGACATTGAGGAGATGGCGCTGATCGGAATCCGAGTTGGCGTGGTTGGAGTGGATGTCGAGCGAGTTGGCAAAGTTCTGTGACGCGCGGTCCGAGGAGTCATCGAGCGAGTGGCTGTAGGTGTAGGCGACGCCGAGCGTCATCGGCCCCGCGGTTCCTCTGAGCGTGCCCTGCAAAGCGCTGTACTCGGAGTCGGCGGCATTTTCAACCGAGATGATGTTGCTGAAACCCGGATAGGGGCGCACGTTGTCGGCACTGATTCCCAGAGGAATGCCTCCGGAGACCGCAAATCCGACGTTTCCGGTGCAAGCCACAACCATGTTTTGGTATCCAGGTGACAGCGGCCCAATGACCGGGGAACTGGTGATGCCACCCGGAGGCGGAGGGTTGGTCGAGTTCTCGCCCGCGGTGGAAAACGCGTAGGGAGGATTCACTCCGCTGGAGCACACGGATGCGGTGATCGGCTGGCCGGCCAGGAATGGATTCAAACCGGAGCTGAGCGGAGACAGTTGATTCAGATCGCGCACGGCAGTCAAGTGCGTTCCTTTCGTGCCCACATATGCAACCTGCATGATCACGTTGCTTTTTAGTTCCCGCTGAATACTAAGACTCCACTGTTGCGCGTAAGAATAGACGGCCTTGGTGGGAATCGAAGCTACGTTGAGAGGATATGTCGTGCCGCCTGAATAAGCGGGTATGGTGCCGCACTGCGTCTGTCCCTGCTGGCAGGCAAAACCAATAGTGTTGTAGGCGCCTACGGATCCGTTCGCGGCGCTGCCAGTCGCCGAATACCAGGATATGTTCGACTGGGTTTCACTCAGGACCAGAGGCGCGCTCCCAGTCAACGATCCCACGTTCGCTTCGTAGCCCGTGCCATGTTCCCAAAACATGCCATAGCCGCCACGAATCGCGGTTTTGCCGTCGCCAAACGGATCCCATGAAAACCCAAAGCGCGGGGCGGGATGGAAGAGTGAATTGCTCATGCATCCGGAAGGGACACTCGTTCTTGCCGCATTGCACCAGGCCATTCGTGATGACCGGATCGAGACTGCTCAAATTCAGCGGGACGGGACTTCCGGTTGCTACCCTGACGAGATAGCCATAATTCGGTGTCGACCTGGATCGACCCGCCGAGTGATGGGCTATAGTCTTCCGGCCTCCAGTTGTATGCCGTATCCTGCGCGTTGTACCAGCCGCCAAAGAGACTCGCGCGAAATCCGGCATTCAGCGTCAAATGTGGCAGAATCTGCCAGTCGTCCTGAAGGTAGAACTCCGCCATTTTGTAGCGGATGTAGTATTTGCCTTGCGCGCTGTCCTGCGTATAGCTCTTGATTGCGGTCTGAGTCAGTCCCTCTGTCAAAGAACCCGCCTGGGGACCCGTTGATGGGGCCAAAGGCCCGGCCCGTACAGGAAATCGGCGAAAGCATTGCCCGACGTATACCTCGACTGCTGGTTGCTAAAGGTCAGCAAACCCTGAAGGTCGCCGGAGTCTGCGCCACTCACCGCGCTGACTTCGTTTTGCTGAGCGTAGGTGCCCTGCCAGCCAAACTGTAGATTGTGTTTTCCTATTTTCTTGCTGGCGTCATCTCGAAGCGTAAAAGTTGGGTTGGCCTGATTCCAGGGCGCGTAACCCGTATCGACCGCGAAACCGTGGCCGCCGTAAGCTCCGTTGGTTCCCTGAAAAATTAATCCCGGCATTTTGTTTCCGCCGAAGCCATTATTGAAGATGTAGCCCATGGGGCACTCGGTTAGGGTTTGTGTGACGTTTCCGATATTCTGTGTCTGCCCCGTGACCAGGCTGCACAAAGGGGCGCCGGCTGATCGGAGCGGCATTGGTCACGTTCGGCTCGTTCATTGTCACCGACGGAGAGGCATCGCCTAGAATCGCCGGCCGGTTCAGCGAAGTGAGACCGGGTCCTGCCTGGGGAGCCAGAGTGATGTGCTGCACCGCATAAGCGGCGTTGACGATATTCAGGAAACCATGCGGCAGCGACTGCGTCAGCGTGAGCACCATATCCTGGCCGGGACCATTGAGGCTGTTCTCGACCGTGGGGAAACTGTTTTGAACGATGCCCCACTGCGGAGTCAGCGTCACTGTGTCCCAGGCGTCGTGGATGTAACGGAACGCCAGGACCTCGCTCGACGTCAGACTGTGATCGATGCGGAACAATTCTTCCCGCCAATGTGTCGGCGGCGAGATGGATGCAACATAGCAACGCTGGAGCGGCGTAGGATTGGTGGTATTACAACCGCTGACCGAATTCGGCTCGGGGATGATGCCGGTATTCAGGATGCCTTGGCTGATATAACTTTCGGTCACGTTCCGCTGCGGTACGGAGCTCCCCACGTTCCCATTTCTTGGGCAATCCGGATTCTTGCTGGCGTTGAGAGTGTCCGGCACGCCGGGTACGAGCGTCGGGCATACGTCGCTGAAATCGCCTATGCCTGGATTTGCTGTTCCCAGGCCGCGTTCGGCCATCGTCGGAACGGCCTGGTTGTAATCGACGGGCGTCTTTTCGCGCCGGACCTCTTCCGAAAAGAAGAAGAATGTCTTCGATTTGCCTCTGTCGTAGAGGTGAGGGATAAACAACGGCCCGCCAATCGTCCCGCCAAAGTCCTGGCGCCGATAAAGCGGAGTCCGGTATTTCAATTTGCCCTTATAGCCGAGAGGCTCCGGGTCAGGCTGATCGAAATAGTTACGCGCGTTGAATATTTCATTGCGCAGAAACTCATAGGCGCTGCCGTGAAACTTGTCGGTTCCGGACTTGGTTGTGATCTCAACAGTTCCCGAAGCGCTTTTGCCGTACTTCGCATTGTAATTCGAAGTGAGAACATTCATTTCCTCAACGGCATCGACGCTGGGGTAGACCATGAGCGGCAAGCCCTGACCACGGCTGGCGTTGATGCTGGTATTGAGCACGTCGCTGCCATCGACCTCGAAGGTGTTGTATTCAACGCGCCCACCATTCACGGTAAACTTGGCGCTTCCGGCCAGGCCCACCTTTTTTTCGTCCTGGCCTGACTGGTCGGTTACGCCGGGAGCCATGGTAAGCATTGACGAAAGGTTGCGCCCGTTCAGACCGAAGCTCGTCACCTGCTCGGTGGACAATGTAGTCGATATCGACGCCGTATTCAGTTCTACAGTTGCCGCGTTGTTTTCGCCACTGACCACCACCTCGGATTTTTCGCCTTCGATGACGAGCTGAGCATTGAATACGGATGCCTGGCCGTTGGCGAGAGCGATCATCCCGGCTTTCGTGGTGGTGAACCCCGTCGATTTCGACGGTTACCTCGTAATTTCCCGCCGAAAGGAATTGCACGGCGTAGCCGCCAGTATCGCCGGTCTTTGTCTCTTTCTTGGCTTTCGTGTCCTGGTTGACGACCTGCACAGTGGCTCCAGCAACCACATTTCCTTGCTGGTCCGTGACGGTTCCGGAGATATTGGCCGTCTGGGCAAAAGCAGAAATGCCGCTGAGAAGCATCAGCAGACACATGGGGTACAGGCGTCGGACGATCGATCGGAGCATTTCGTTTCCTGACTTATCGTTGTTTTCAAACGTCGTCATAGGTGCTGCCCTATTGGGGCAGGTAGTAGCGGAATGAAGTAAACCACATGTTATCGATCGCCTTAGGTGAGAACCCGAGACCAGTGATAGGACCGGTGCCTTCCCACGTATGCCGCACGGCGTAGGAATACTGGAGGCCTTGCTGGAACGTACCGTGCGTTCCTTTATAAAAGCGGAACCAATAACCCAGCGTTCCCTCCTGGATGTTGCGGGTGTCAGCAATGCAAGTGCTGGAACTCGGACCGCTCGCCAACCCGCCGGACGGTAGGGTCTCCACATAGCATCCGGAGACGTCGTTTGTGGGCGCGCCGTAGCCTGCAAGAATAGGCTGGCCATTCGTGGTGTTTGTATACGCGGTCGAATAGAAAGCACGCTTGGCGTACTCTCCTCCGTAGTAAGCATAGAGATCGAAGCGTGGCGCAGCGTGATACTCGATCGATCCCAGAGCGGATCCGCCCGTCAGCAACTCGAGCGAGCCGTCCGGATGAGCTGTTGCATCGGGCAGGGTGCTGCTGCTGTAGCGCCCGATCCCGTTGCCGGCCAGAACGTGCGCGCCTAGATCGAGCTTCCGATCCAGGATTGACACGCGCCCGTTGATGCCGGCGCCACCGCCCCCGGTTTTCGTGGTGAAGGCTCCCAGCGCGGAAGTCGTCGGCGGTTGAGGCGCGTTTGACGGCGGGGGCCCGTTGGGGAAGACGCGGTCGCGGAAAAGGCGCCCGATGCCAAAGACTTCGAAATGTCCCCAGCTTGGCTCATAGGCGACCTTGGCGATCAAATCCGGCGCGTAGTTGACACTGTAGTTCGCCGTAGGGTTGTATAAACCGCCGCTCGTGCCAGCCTGCTGGTAGGCGATCGTGGGTAGATTGTGTCCACCGATGTTCAGGGTCTGTGCTTCTTCGACAGCACCACCGATCCACAATCTCTGTCCAAGTTTCTTGACCGTGCGAAAACCATACTGCCGTTCCCATGTGAAGCCCACGTTATATTGCGCGTCGATGGTTAGGGGGATGGCCTCCGAGTTGTTCGCAAGGCCATGGCGGTATTCGGTCGCGAGCGACCACATCTGCCCGACGGCCAGGGTCCATCCTTGGTTCCACTCAGCCTGAGCCCACATCTGGCGCTGGCGCATGGTGTAACTGTTGCTCTGGTTATCATTCGAAGTCGTTCCCGCTGAGAGAAAGTCGGCTTCGTAGTAGCCGCGCAGGGTGGCAGTCGTCAGCTTGCCTACGGCCAGCAACGAGATGCGCGACTGACGGCCGCTGGCATTGAACTCGGAAAGCAGAGCCGCCGTTTGTCCGCTGAAGGGAATGGAATTGAATGGCGTATTGACGTCGGACCCGGTGCCGCGTTGCCGATTCACTGTCTCGCCAGCCAGAAATCCCCCCGGCTTCAGTTCGACACCTTTGAAATGCAGCGTATCCGGGATCTCCAACTTCCTGGTTGTGGCCTGATTTTCCACTACCGCGTCCACCAGAGAAGTCGATGCTGTCTTCAGCGCGGCCACGTCGTCTTGCAACACTTTCACCGCATCGCCGTTGGGACCGATCGCGGCCTGCGTTGCCTGCAATTGACGCTGCGATTCCGCCGCTGCCGCCTGTGCGGCGGCAACATCTTTTCGTGTCTGCTCCAATTCAGCATCCCGCGCGCTCAACTGCTGTTGCAACGTGTCAAAACGGCGCTGAAGATCGTCGTACTTCTGGCTCAGCTCATCAATCTTGTTGAACTTGTCGCTGAGCTGATCCAGCAACAATTGCTGTTGCGTCTTCGGTCTGGCTTTCGCGGGCTTCGTGGCGGTCTGCTGACTCGTGGCACTCTGCGCATAGGCTAAACAGGCACCCAGCAGCAGCACACCGAATACCTTCTTCTTAACGAAATTCATCGAAACTCCTTTGCTCGGACTTCATGACGGCGTGATAGGGGAGGCCTTATTCACTCCATGCGGCGCGCAGATGGCGTGCTGCCGTTCGTAGGGATGAGGATCGGCATCCTGGGCTGGCGATGCGAAATGCCGCTGCAACACACATCGCTATGGATTGATGGTTAGCGTCACGCTCGAGGATCGGGACGGATCGACGGTCGAGGCGGCATAGAGGGTTACCGTTCCGCCCTTCGGCGGAGACGCCGGAGCGATATAAAAGGTGACGTAACCTGCGCCGCTTGTCGCGTAACTCGGCACCGGGCCGCTCATGGTGTGCAACGGCTCGAAAGTTCCGCAGGAAGTATCTTCGGTTTGACCAGGAGGCAACGGTGTGCCCGGCGGCAGCGCGCTTTGGCAGGTGACACTCCAATTTGCTCCCAGGAGCGCCGTGTCACCGGTGATGGCAACGTCCATATAGGCTCCCTGACCTGCAATCAGTGCCGTCAGCGCCGGCTTATTAATCCCCGACGCGTCGGTGAAGGTGATCGGTCCCACCTGCGGGCGCCCGGAACTGCTCGATGTACAACCCGATAAAAGTAGTAGCGCGGAAGTAAGCAACGGAAGCGACACGGGGCGCGCACCACACCGATGCGCGGTCATGTAACTTCGAAAAAGACGGATTAGAGAATTCATCACCCTTTTCCCGCGACAGTCGTTATGGATTGAACGAGACAGAGATCCCAAGCGATCTTTCATCATGGTTTTGCTCCTAGCTTGCCGTTCTTCACGCCGAGGGCGATCGGCGTGACTACCGGCGTGGCGACACCCACGTATTCAGTGACCGTATTGTTCGCGAGCAGCACCCAGACGTTCCCCGCCCTATCTACAGCCACCCTTTCCGTACCGGCGGAAAGGCTCGAGGATTGATAGCCGGCGTAGTAATTGCCGCCCAGATTCGGGCCATCGATTTCGGTCAGGTTCGGAGCGCTCGATGCGCTTCCTGCATTGGCAATCCACACGTAGCCTGCTCCATCGACGGCGACACCTTGCGGGTTGTAAATGGTGACGAACCCAGAACTCCCTCCCCCCTAAATTACCGATCGGACAAGTCGCCTGATAAAGCAGGACCGTGTTGGCAGGTTGCACTGCGCAGAAACCATCTCCTCCTACTGGATTTGGAACCCAGACTCGGCCGGAACCATCTGCGGCGATCTGCGCGGAGCCATTCACGGCAACTTGTGTATTCACCATTAGCTGTCCGCTCGCGTCGCTCAACTCCGCCGGAGTGACGCCTCCGACCCAAACATTGTCGGAGCTATCGACAACGACAGGCCCGATGCCTGCTCACGCCGCTATTGACATACCCGCCAGTCGGAGAAAGCTCGACGCCAAGATCGGTGAACTCGGCCACGCCATTGCCGTTTCCGATCCACAGATTGCCTGCCGCGTCGAATAGCAACATCGGTTCCGCCACCGGCGACACCCTTGTAAGGGCTCCACGGGTAGGCGGCGCCGAGGTTCGTCAACTCCGTCAAAGTGTTATTCCCGGAGATCCAGATATTCCCGGAGGCATCGATCGCCATCGGTCCGCCGCCTGCCGGAAATCCGGAAGACGGAGAAAGCGCGGCGCCCTGGTTGTTCCACTCGATGACGCTGCCGGCGTTGCTGTCGGTGATCCAGACATCGTCCGAGGCATCTATCGCGAAGTATTTTGCGTCGCTGGAGGGCGAGAGGCCGCCGCCGCCGCTAAAATTGAGCGAGATGGACCAGTCGTTGGGGGTCGAATTGAGGATCGGCTGAAAAGGTGATGCAAGAGAGACTAGCTTAAAGAGAATCGGGGCGCGATCATAGCCCTCATCGATGTCATATCCAAATCCCGCCGTAGGATGTTGGGCAATGTTAAACGCCGCTTGCAAAGTGTCTTTCGGAGGGGTTGCCTGAAAGAGGTAGTTATAGCTGAGCGAATCGCTGTCTGCCAGCAGATAACCGCAGGCGCTTCCGTCCCCTTCGCTGCCGCCAGACGTAGAAGTGCAGGCATTCAAGATGTCAGCAAGCGTATTGATCTCCACATAAGGCACAGCAGCATTTGCAGCCGGCACAACGTACCGCGCTTGTCCGGTCGAAATGTCCACCAGGTTATTCACGGTGGCGAACGCATCCGCCAATCCCGCAGCTATTGCGGCTGCTGGAGCCGAGATAGTAATAACTGCTATTCCCTGTGAGCGGATCGTTGGCCGCGAACGGCGCCAGCGGCCAGACCGACGCCACTGTCGTCACTTCATTCACAAAGAAGGTCTGCGAATTGAGATTACCGCACGCCCCCAGCGCCGTCATCATCGCGAGATCGGAATTCGGCTGTATTTGTACCCACGGAGCCGCCGATCGCCACGACGTAGACCTGGCTTGTGGGCTGCGCACAGCTATATCCGGCGGGGATCGTGAAGTTGCCGTTGCTGTCGGTGACGACTGCAGGAAGTGCTGTTCGGCGAGGTCAGAGCAATAGCCGCCGAGCCGTAGCCGGTCGTTCCGGCCTCAAGCAGCTGCACCAAAGCCCCAACCACGGGTTGCGAGCCAGCCATCACGGTCCCATTCAGCGTCGGCCCCGTGCCGGCAGTTGTGATTGTTGTGGTTGCCTGAGTGAAACCGTTGGGTTAGCGTGCGCGGCTGCAGTCATCGTCACGGCGCCGCCTGAGGGCGGAGTGATGGGCGCCGTGTATGGAATGGGGAGCCCATTCGGCCACGCATACACCGAGATCGCCGTCACCTCCGGAACCGCCGGTTGAAAGGGCGTCGTCGCTGTGGCCGGGATGGCGGGTATCGCAGGCTTGACGATGAAATAGCCGCAACCGTTGGCGCACAACTGCCAGTCCACGCCCTCGTTTTGGGAATCATTGCTCACCGCCGCGTTCACATTGACGGTGGCGGCTGGTTGCAACTGCGACGGAACAGGAGTGACGAATGCGATGGAGAGCGCGGTTGCAGGAATAATGGCGATCCCCGACGACGAGACACTGACGTTTGAGGCGGCAGTCGAGGTGGCCTTGATCGTCACGCTGGTACCGGCCACAATCACCGGGGGAGCGGTATAGGTTGCAGTCTGCCCGCTTGCCGTCTGATACGGAAGAATGGAGCCGCATCCGCCAGCCGCTGTGCTGTTGCACAGTAACGTCCACGTGACCCCACCGGGCGGAATATCGTTGGTCACCATGGCGCTCACCCGCGTCTGCGTCCCGGCTGTCAAAGATGAAGGGGGCGCTTCGGAAAAAACGATTGTAGGCGTCTGCACAATGGTTGTTGTGGCCGTTGCGGGATTTGTGGGCGTTGTCGCCGGGCCCGCAGAAGACGCAGTAATCGTCACAACGCCATTACCGGGAACGGCGGAGGGCGCGGTATAGCTCGTGCTTACCGTGTAGCTGCCGCTTCCGTTGCCGGGGGAAAACGCCGGAGTGAAACTCCCGCAATTTCCCTGATTGCTGCAACTGGCTGTCCAATTCACCCCGTAGGACGGGTTTACGTCATTGGTCACCGTTGCAGTCAGCGTTGTCTGCGATCCCGCAGCTAGGGTTGCCGGCACAGCGCCCGCCATCGCGACGGTGATCGGAGCAGTCGCGGTAACGGTTACGGCCGCCGTGGCTGATTGCGTCGCCTGGGTCGTCGACGTAGCGGTAATCGTCACAGTGCCGCCGCTGGGAATCGCAGAGGGCGCGGTATAGTTCACAGCCGTTCCGCTCGCCGTGTGAGCCGTCGCCGAACCTGAAAACGAACCACAACTTCCAGGGCTGTTGCAACTCATGGTCCAGTCTGCTCCATTGGCGAGGGCATCGTTGGTAAGCGTAGCCGTGAAATTCGCCGTGCCTGCAGTCTGGACGTTGTAGGTGGTTGGCGCAACACTAATGGAGACAGGCAGAATCGTCAGAATCGTACTGGCAGTGATGGTCGCATTGCTTTCGAGCGTAGCGGTGATTTGAATCGTGTTCCCGGCAGACGGCATGGATGAAGGAGCTACATAAGTCACCGCTTCGCCGTTGTACGTGACGGCAGGGCTAAAGGACCCGCATGAACTCGAGCCGCACGTCGCAGACCATTGGATGTTGTCTCCTCCCGTGCCGTTCAGAAGCCGGACTTGGAAAGAGACTTTTCCACCTAGATCGATGGAAGAAGGCGGGGAGACAAATGACAGGGAAAGGGACGGCGCGACAACCGGTAGCGTTACGATGCTGGCTGCCGACGGGTTACTCGCGACGGCGGCCGTTATTGTGACTGTGTTTCCGATGGGAATGATGGAAGGCGCCGTAAACGAGGAGGCAACGCCATCAGGGGTGTGCATTGGCACAAAGGTGCCGCAGGCGCCGCCAGTGACGCTTCCCGTGACAGGGCTGCCGCCGCAGGTAACAGTCCAATTGACACCGGCGTCGGCGGTATCGCCAACGGGAGTCATGTTCACCTGGACAATTGACCCAGCGCCGAGAGTGGAGAGTTGACCCGAATTCGCTCCGGTGGGATCGGTGACGGAAATAGGCCCTGCCTTTATATTGGAACCGCTTGCGCAGCCTGAAATGCAAAGGATGAAGACCAGCGCGAAAATGAGGAACCATCGATCCGGCGCGAATGATCCGTTTGGTCTTGCTTTGTCACCGTCAGAGCCGCGCGATTTGGCTACATCGCGCACCTCTCTCCATACGTACAAGAAACGAGTTGCTTCACTCTCAGGATGGTCAGCCAGCCTTAGAGGCAAATGTCGAACGAGTGAGTTCAGCATCTTATTCGATCCTAAATCTTTCCTTCGAGTGTGCTGTTCCGACAATTGACCTGAACCTGCCGTGCATTTGCACGCAACGCGCTCACAGGTCTCACCACTTCCGGCAGGATCATTTTGACGCCGCAGGAAGAAACGCTGCTTCCAAAAGTTAGCTCCGTCGACAACGCGAGGCTACGGTCAGCCATTGCGGTCAATTCCCTTCTTGCGGGCAAACTTGGCCGCAGAGTCAGCGTTGTCCATGGAGTCTCCCCCCTGCGCGAGCACGCTTTGTTCATCAGCCACAGTCTGGAAAACCCGCTCTCGATGCGAGGATCGATGATCTGCAATTCCGGCCCCAATGCCTACGTGCTGCCACTTGCTGGCCCAACTCCTGCTTCCATGAATGCGACAACTTCCAACAGCCCATTGCACGTCAGCCGCGTCAAACAGTTGCCGGAGAGATCTGTGCCGTGGCCACAAATGGAGCATCCCATCAATCGCAAAGGTCAGCCAGACGCGCAAGGCTCCGCTGAACCAAAAAAGCTGCACGTTGTGTGCTGATACCGAGAGCCATACCAATTTCGCAGTAGGACATCCCTTCAGATCGGAGCAAAAGGCAATCTCGTTGCTGGCAGGTCAGGTTCTGAATAGCGGAATTCACGCGCCTTCCCTTTTCCTTTTGTGAGTATGCCTCTTCAGGATCAGGGTGTGGATCGACTTGCTCCTTTACAAGCGGCGAATGGTCCTCGGCACGCACTACGCCATCTCGATCCATGGCTCGGTAAACATCCATTGCGAGATTGTGCGCGACGCGGAACAACCACCCTCGGAGATTTCTTACCTCGTTTCCAGTAGAGAGATCTCGCACCAGCCGAAAGAACCCTTCCTGGATCACTTCTTCAGCTTCGGATGCAACCAAACCCAGAGTGGACAAATAAGCGTAAAGCGAAGGACGAAGGTCATCGTACAGACAGATGACTTCCTTGTGCCGATTTGCAGGCCGAACTTCCTGCCGCGCGAGAGCTCCTGACTCGTCGGCGGAAAACGTCACCCCCCTGTCCAATTCGCCATAGCCCGGCAAGCAGGCGTCGCGAGAAATGCCCACGGCCGCCTCCTCCAACATACTTTGGCGCAATTCCCCGTCCTCTTCCAAGTTGAACAACGGGCGCGACACCCGTTGTTCAACTAAGCCAGAGATCCGTTGAGCTGGTTCGGTGAGTGAAGATAGGGGCTTGCGCTGTTAATCCAAGTACGCGCAATAATTGCGACACTGCCGTTATTGCAAACGCACTTCCGAGCAGCTCAGGCGTGTCAACTGAAGCAGGGTTAACTATTTTCCTTCCGGTTTGCTCTGCCGTCCAGAAACCGACGCTTAGCATACACACCGAACGCGGCGACAGACCCCAGGAGAGCAAGGATTGCGGTTGGGTTCTCAGGGGAATCGTCACACCCCGTCTGGGCGTGCAAAAGAAGAGGCGACGTTGCGATCAGCACAATGCCGACAGTGAAAAGAAATTTCAGGCTCTTCATGGTTTTCTCCTTAATGGCAATTTGGCCCATCGGCAGATCCAACTTCCCCGGCCCAGGTCTCTTTGCTGCCGCTTGCGAGTACTCGACTCAGTGCAACACGATACCTGGCCCAGATGGGAAGAATCCTGACACGCCAACATTATGACGGACTGCGGAAAAGCATTTCAACTACCTGTACAGAATTTATTTGAGGAAAACGTAATGGAGATACTCTCCTTGCTTTGCCTCCAATAACGCACTTTGCAGGTAACATTTGACCTATACCATACGCTCCAGGCCGAATGGTTACGCACGTGTTACGCAACTATTAAATCAACTATCTTCAAACAAAGGACATCAGAGAAAGTATCGACGTAAAAAAGTCAAGACTCTCGCATGACGCTCTGAGCACGGCAGACAACCGTCATTCGAAGTCTCGAAGTCGTCCATCACGAACCCGGTGAGCAGAGCGGCTTCGAGAGAGTTGATTGGCACGAACGCGCCCTTATGAGTGTTCGCGCTGCACTGACTCCGACTTATGCGCGCACCGATGCGCTTTAACCGCAAAGCAGTCCTCAGGTCTTCTTAAACGTTCTGCTTGCCGCCAGTTCCGGTTCAATCTCCATAAGACCGAATTGCGCGCCGAGCAAGCGATACAATCCGCCCTCACGGACCGTTCTGCCGAAAATACCAAATTCGGAGTAACCGAGATATTGAATACCCAGCAATGAGGCAAGAACGACGACGACCACAATGAGGCCGCGATACTGAATCTCCGTCGCCGTGAGCAAGAAACCGGCGATGCTCGTCAATCCGCAAAAACCATAAAGAATGAGCACCACGCGGCCGGTAGTCAACCCATGGGCAAGTAACTTGTGGTGTATGTGCCCGCGGTCAGCGGCAAAGATCGGTTTCTGACCCAGGAACCTGCGAATGATCGCAAGGCCGGTGTCGAAGAGCGGCACGTACAGTACCATAAGTGGTGCACTCATGCTGAGTATTGTTGTGGATTTCTCACTCCAGACTACGCCGTAGCAGCCAAGCAGGAACCCCAGCGTCAAGCTCCCACAATCGCCGAGAAAGATAGAAGCCGGACTAAAGTTGAATCGAAGGAATCCTAGCAGTGCGCCGGCCAGCGGAATTGTCGCGAAGGCAAGCTCGACATTATGATGAAAAAGCGCTGCGACGAATGTTGTAACGACTGCCAATAAACCTACACCGGTCGCGAGCCCATCCAAGCCGTCAATGAGGTTCATTGCGTTTGAGCAAGCAACAATCCAAATCGTTGTAAGCAAAAAGCTTAGTACTGTTGGAAGCTCGTGCCCACCGATGGCGCTCAAGTGAATGCCGCTTTCCCACGCCAGAACTGCCGCGACGACCTGAGCGACGAGTTTGTATATTGGACGAACTTTGAAGATGTCATCGAAGAGGCCAATCCCAAAGATGACCGCAACTGCAGGGAGAAGGCGGAGCGCGAACGGTTCACCCGCCCGAATGATGACTCCTCCATTCAGTCTGACGAGAAAGAGGAGGCCGTAGGCTCCAACCGCCGAGGCAATAATGGCGACGCCACCGATGCGTGGTATGGGAACCTTGTGAACCTTGCGCTCGTGATCCGGCTCGTCCACGATACGACACCGCAATGCCATGTTTCGGAGCAGCGGCGTCAGTACGAGAGAGAATATAAATGAAATGACACCGAGAAATATCATTGCATACATGTTCAATCACCCCCGATAGATGGCGAAAGCTTCGGAACCAGCTCGCCGGAATGGCTTATAGTTCCAATCACTCTCAGGATCCGTTCAACGCCAATCGATCTATCGAAGTTCTGGTCGAATGCAGCGCGTGCGCGTGCGCCAGCCTCCGAAACGAGATGCCGATTCTTGTTCAGGTGAAGCAAGAGCTTCTCAAGGTGATTCACATCGCCAGGGGCGATGTGCCACCCGCAGTTGAAGCGATGAATATGCTCTGCGGGAGTGGATGCTTCTGGCCCGATATAGAGAATCGGACGCCCTGCTGCCATAATTCCGTAGATTTTGCTCGGAACGACCGAGCCAACAGTCTCAGACAACTGTGTTACAAGACCCAAATGGCCTTCACTCAGACTCTTGTCTAGTTCTTTACGTGCGCAATAAGGTTTGAAACTGACATTCCGGATGCCTCTTTCATGGCAAGCCATCTCAAGCTCATGCCGCTTTGTGCCGCCCCCGGCAAATAAAAATCGAAACTCCGGATTGTCCCTAAGCCGCTCCATAACTGCCAAAACTGTATCGACCTCATGCGCAAGCCCTAAATTTCCCGAATACTCCACCACGAATGGCCCACTTGCAAGCTTATGCGGGCTTATGTCACGGCCGTCCGCCCAGTTCTCTACAATGTGAATTTTCTCCTCTGAGATTCCCCGCACAACAACGCGTCTCTTCATATCCTGGCCAAGAACAATAATCGCGCTTGCTCGGCGACGAGACCAATCAAGGATGGCGCCGAAACAACGATCAACGATGCCGCCGCGCCTGAAGTATCCAAGATCGCTGGCAATATCTGGATACACATCCATTTCCCAGATGAGATGGCGTGCCCCATGGAGGAGCGCCAGCCCGGAACCAATCGGTGAAAGAATCGGCGGCGTAGTGAGGGTAAGATATACATCTGCCGGCGGAAGATGAATACCGTGCCAAAGCGTTCCGGCAAGGTAGGAGATGTAAGAGGAAATGCGGGCAAGTCCGCAATGACGGAATTTAATTCCACCAGTGCGCAGAATCTTCACGTTGGGCCCGAGCCCAGGATTCGCGCTTAATCCCTGTTCTACCGTTCTGCTGCATATTGCCGTCACTTCATTGTCTCGCGCGAGGGCTTGTGCCACATCTGAAAGCAACTGTGCGGTTGCTATCGTATCTGGCCAAAAGAATTGGTTGAGCAGCACGATGCGCATAACAATAACTTATGCCATCGAATGTACTGCTTCGCTTCAGTGTCTCGTGAATATTCAGGAAAATCACAGGACTCTCTGTTGAAAGTCCGCTAAGTGGAGACAGTTGTCTTACGTATGTAGTCTCTATGTATAACCTTGACTAACTATCGCCGCACTACCCGAGCCGACTGGTTATGTTAATCGCGCGACAGTGCGTGAACGACCGGCTCCAGTGAGTTATGGACGCCCTCTCGAAAAATCCGCCGTTTTACGAAACGGGCAGGGTTTCCCGAATGAATCTCAAAGGGTGGAATCGATTTGGTGACCACACTTCTCGCCGCGGCCACCCCGCACCTCCCAACACTTACGCCAGGACAAATCAAAGCGCCCGTGCCAATCCATGTGCCGTCCTCAAGCACAATCGGCCGCACCAGGAGTCCAAACAGAGGATCGGACCAGTCATGATTTCCTGTGCATAGATGTGCAGCCTGGGAGATGCATGCGTTCGCGCCGATTGTCACATCAACCAGGTTATCGATCCAGACGTTTTCTCCGACCCAGGTGTGTGCGCCGATCGATAGCATCCATGGGTATTTCACACGAATCCCAGACTTCAGAACGACGCTTTGCTCGACCCTTGCGCCGAAGCAGCGCAGAATCAAGCGCCGAACCGAAGAGAACGGCAGCAATTCAAATCGAAAAAGCGGCAGTCCAACAAAGAGCCACAGCGCCCTCACGAACTTGCTGCGCCCTGGTGAATACCAGGAATTATCGTAACCGGACAGATCCGGCAGCGGCATACAAACTCCCCGGAAGATCAATTCTTGATGCAGGCAGGTTGAGGGCCGGCACCGAGTATCCAATCGTAAACCTGAGTAACTTGTTGAGCGATGCGTGGCCACCGAAATTGCTCCTCAACGAGCCGGCGACCTCTCGTCCCGGTGGACTCGAGTTCAGCGTTGCTCATTGATATCAGTTGGCGAAGTGCAACGACGATGCTTTCCACATCAGCATTTGCCACAATGGCGGCTCCAGCCTTTGCCCCCTCGGGAAGATTACAGTTGGGGGTCATCACTACAGGTAACCGCCACGACCATGCTTCTAAGACGGTCATGGGCAGTCCCTCGCTCAGACTGGGCAAGATAAAAGCGGACGATTCTTGAAAGCACACGGCTTTGGCCTTGCCAAATTGAGGGCCTACGAAACTGATGCTTGAAGACGCGCGCAGCTTCTCGGATAGTCTTTCAAGATCGGACCGATGCCCGTTTTGATCCCAGCCCGCGATCTTCAAATGCCAGCCCGCGTCGACGGCCAACTCTTGGATTCGGGACCATGCTTCGATGAGAGCTGGCAACCCCTTCTTGGGATGAAGCCGCCCAAGATACAAAAGATAGCGGCCCCTCTTCGGGTAAGTTACTTCCGTTTCATCGGGTAACTCAACACCGTTTGGGATCACACAAATTGGGTTTGAAAGTCCGTAGGCTCGAATTGCACAGGCCTCAGTGTGATTCAGCGCGTGAACGCATGCTGCGCCCCGCAGATGACGATCCTCATACAGCGCTGCGCTGATGCGTTTCTTCAATCGGGAATTCTTAAGGGCCCATGGATCGAGCATTCCATGTGGGCTCACAACGTAAGGCTTCCCACCGCGGGCCCATCGAACGGCGGCGATCGATGAATACATCCAGATGCCATGAACATGGAGAAGATCGGGATTCTCAAGCCGAAGTGTTTTGGACATGCTTGGCGCGTAGCCAAATGCGCGCGGACCTCGCACCTGTAGCGCGTGAGTCTCGATCCTACCCCACAACGGGCGGTCGACCTCGGAGTTCTCGTCATCGAGCCCCACCACGGAAGGCAAGTAGCGGTGCTGGCGCTCCATTTCCAGCGTCAAATTCCGCACCGCATCAAAGAGACCGCCGGCGGCACGAGAAGTCCACGGAACGAGGGCTATCAGTCGTCTTAACTGAATTGGCATTAAGCTACGTCACGGGTACGTTGTATGGGGGCAGACGAGCAGCTTCAGTTCGGCATCCACAATCGCGGTACGAGATTTCCTGCAGCTGCTTCACTGCCCTCTTCCAACTAGAGTACCGCAGCTTAAGTTCAGGATTGCGGCTTTCGAGCTCGTAGTTCCACCTGGAACCACGATCTCTCAAGTTGACCATAGATCCGGCAAGTAAGATCGAAAATCGGCCGTCCTAGGGCGGAGATTGTGCGATAGAAAGGCGGCCATTTGTTCACCCACGGTCTGGAGTACTCCACTTCATAGCCGGCTTCAGAGAACAAATTCCCTAGGTTAAGCGGGCTCCAGGTAAACAAGTGGCGATGAATATCCGAAGTGGAGTACTTCATTCCGATCGAGTCGCACGGAACAATGAAATGAATGATTCCGCCAGGTTTCAGAAGTGGGCGGAGTCTCTTGATCTCGTCAAACGGACTCAGTGTGTGCTCAAGCGCATGATTGGAGATAATTACGTCCGCCGCTCCTTCGCCTAGCTCATGGAGTGCATCAGCGGAGTTGAAAAAATGCCTGATGCCGTGTCTTGCAACATATTCAGCAGCGCTTGGGTTCGGTTCAATCCCAATCTTCTTTCTGCAATTGAGTCTATTTAGGATAAACCCAGCGCCACACCCGAAGTCGATCACAGTATCGCTCGATCTTATCGATTTCTCAAACTTCGGGGCGAGAGCCCAGGCTCCAAACTCCCCAACGCGCCTTTGCCAGCCAAAATAGTCTGCGTTGTAGTGCGCACTCGCTTGCGTTGCTTGAGACGCCATGGATTGGAATCCCTCTCTTTCTTAAGGTCCAGTGTGAGGCGGGACGCTGTCGGTCCTGCTCGTCCGCATAATCGTCCCTGCTTTGACCCACGCGGCTTCAAGTTCTAAGCAGCGCTGCGCTGCCTCGCCCGCCACCATCTCCTCCCGGCCCGGGGTAGCCAATATCATCACTCCGCCATCCTGCTCGCCCCCGGCCCAGGCCATTCTTTTAGAGAATACTCGTCAGCCGTTGAATCTCGCTGGCCCATCGCTCCGGCGAGAATCCGCGAATAATTTCCAAAGATTTGTGAGCCATTCGCATCCTCTCTTCCTCCGCCAATCGGGAAACGTAGCCAAGCAGTCTGAATAAATCAGAAGCACTCTCTGGATTGAAGAGGAAGCCGTTCGAACCATCCTCCACCAAGTCATCAGCGCAACCGCAGCGAGACGAGACGATAACTGGCAGACCTGACGCCATTGCCTCGTTAACAACCAAACCCCAGGGCTCTCTCGTGCTAGGCAGCACGAAGCATCCGGCAAATGCATAGAACTCAGGAAGTTCGTGAATATCCTTATGTCCTGCAAAAACGACCATCCCGCTCTGAATCTGTTCCTTTGCCTGCTCGTGCAGTTGTTCGCTGAGCGGCCCGCCGCCAACAATGACGAGCGGCCAGCTTCCACAGGACTCAAGATACCGGGCATGCGCGCAAAGCAACGTCGAGATATTTTTCTCCGGCGCAAGGCGGCCAACAAATAGAAAGTAGGGCGGCCTCTCGGATTGACCCGCCTCCACCCGGCGGCGCTCGGCTTCTGCAGCGAAGTAATGGTTGTCGACTACGTCGTACGCGCGCGCAATTTTTTCACCGGGAATTCCCAGGCGTCTAAGGTAAGATGCAGATCGTTTTCCGCCGACCATCCCCCCACTGTAAAGCAAGGTCACCAAAGTCCGCTTCAGCAGTTCCGACAAAACTCCGCGAGGACGATCCTCATAATTTGAGTCGCTCATCAAGATGGTCTTCGCGCCGTGACTGCGCCCCCAAGCTGCAGCACAAAGGGCGGGCAAGTCTGCATATCCTGGCACCAAAATCACGGTTGGCCGCAGCTCATCGAGCATTTGCCAAAGCTTTCTTGCAACAAAGAGTCCCCTTTGATCTTCCCATGCTCCTTGGGTGAGCGTGTAAGCTGAAGCGTCCGGCTCACGGCGCCACCAGCGGTAAAGGCGCTCATCGCTTGCCAGTTCGATGGCCCTTACGTCAAACAAACGCTTCACCGCTTGTATGCGAGCCAAGTGATACGGGCCGAAATTCGTCCAAATAACTGCCAGCCGCTCATCCATACCCAGCTCGCGTACAGAGAGTCAAGCTGTTTTCGGCGAACGCGGTGGTGCAAAGAACCATGGCCATTGAACGGTTCATCATTATCGTGACGGTTCGGTCGAAAGACGGCAGGTACATTAGGTAGAAGTTCTACCAGGCAAAGGCTGCATTGAGTGAATTCACATCCAGTTCAGTTTGGATCGACCTTACTAAAAGCGTCCTATAGTCGTTCCGCGCGATTTGAGATCGGTTCCGCCCCGTCTGTCATTTGCCCTATTTCCAACTTTAGGGTGTTTTATTGGTACTGTTCAATCCGTTTGTGGACTTACATTGCTTCTTACGCTTCCGTCACTCCGCGGCCACGCGAAGATGCGCAACGTTCTGCCGGCAATAAGGCTGAATGGCAATCAAGAGTCGCTCCCCATATTTCTCGAGCGTGTATTCCGAGGCACGGGCTCGCGCATGGTTAGACATTTCAGTCCAAAGATCGCCGTCGTCCACGAATCGCACTAGACGGTCTGCAATGGCCGAGGCGTCACGAATCGGCACAATAAACCCATCCACGCCATCGCGCACCACACTGCCTGCGTTCGGAGTTGTAATCACGGGCAGGCCATGCGCGAGCGCTTCGTAACAGACGGTTGCGGAGCCCTCGCACAAAGTCGGCAGTAGAAACACATCGGCCCACGCGAATTGCTTGTGAATCTCCGATCTCGGCACCGGCCCGAGAAGCGTGATGTGCTCGCTGAGCAACTTCTGAGCGTGGGGAGTAACGTCAAGCTGACCTGCCATTCGGAATTCTGCCTTTCCGTTCAGGATTCGGGCAGCAGCTAATAGATACTGGGCCCCCTTTCGTAATCCGACAGACCCGACCGTCAAAACGCGAAGACGCCCACTACGAAGGCCGCCTCGTGTAACCGAAAAAGGAACACTGACGCCGTAAGGCACAATACGGCAACGATCGACAGGGCCGCGGCTTGCACGAATGCTCTCGCGAACAAATTCCGAGCCGCAAATGATAATGTCGGCTGTGTCCCACTCCATCGCCTCGCGTTGGGAGAACTCGCTACGGTATGGATCCCTACCGCGAGGATATTGCCAGCCAGGGTACGCCGATTCTTCTGCTTCGACGAGCATGTCCAGGATCTCAGCGGGTGCCACAGTTTGCTCCATTATTGTTCGCACCCCCACGGCGCGTGAATGCTGCATCAATTCAAGGCCCGCGCTGTTGTAGGTGAAGACGCTCTTTGCGTGCCCCATGCCAACTCGGATTACCTGGCGGCAAAGCTCCTTACCTGCCCAAAGATCGACCGCAGTCGTAGATCCTTGAACGGCCGCCCGCCTTCGCCGCATGTAATACTCCACGCCCATCATGCCGAAAGAGGCAATCCGTTCCTCGGGAATACCAGCCGGTACACGTCCCAACCATCTCCGCAAGGACGGAGGGCCGAATCGAGCAGCCCACCCCCGAAGCGGCTCCGGCAAAGAGGGAGCGTAAATATCCGTATACATCCGCTCAAGCATCCCCGATCGCGCCAGAATTGTAGGGACCGCATAATGCATGCGTGCGCCGAGCTGAGCTACGACGACCATTGTTCTCCGTGCAGCACAGCCTTCTGCCGACGCAGAGTTGCGACCTGACTCAAAATCAAGTACCGTTGACGCTGCGTTGCTTTCCGGCGGCTTTCCCGGGTAACCCAGGCATAAAACAGCACCGGAACCATGGAGTAACAGACGGGCACAAAAATCGCGGCAAACCCCTGAGCAAACATACTGATGCTGAATGCGTAAACCATGACATATCCAACCGTCGCGACCGGTGAGCTGAGGTCGCGCGCCGCGATGAAGAGCCTGCGAAGACCAAAGCCAAGAGCAAAAAAGAAGATCGTGGAAAAAAGGTGAAATCGCTGGTATATATCACCGACAATTCCGGGCGCAGAGCCAGGATTTATGGCAAGCGAGGTGTGTTCCTGGATGTCTGCCCAGTTAACTCCGATCAGCGGCGGCATTGCTTTTTCCGGCCAGAGAAGCCTGGGAATGGGATTGATAACCAGAAATTCAATCCAGGATACTCCGTAATCCAGTTTGCCGGTTTGATTCACAGTATCTATCAGGACAGTGTGATACAAAAACTCTTGGCCTGAAGCGCCATGTTCCCTATCGTATTCGCTGGTGCCGGCTGCCTCATTGTAGGCTGATCCCACAGACGGGAGGTCTTGTGACGCCTTCTCCCCCAAGTGAAGAAAGCTCCTATATCCCAACATCGCTAGCACGCCGATACCCACCGGCAGGAGTACCCTTGCAGCCTGCCAAAGACCGACCTTCTTGCGCCGAGCGACTGAACTGCCTACAAAAAAGGTAGTTGTGCTGGCAAACAGACCCTCACGGCTCCCAGTTAAGATGGCCGAAAGGATGAACAAAGACAAGAACGCATACGGAGCTACGCTGCCCCATCTTTGGAGTCTCACTCTCGGCTCGCCGAGGAACATCATCACCGACCCGCTGAGCATCAAGAATGGTCCAAAGTAGATATAAGCGGTATTGTCCTTATAGGCCATGGCACCGCCGTGCGGCTGGCTAAACGACTGCAAGACTCCGCCTGATCGTCCGAGAAAGATGAAGTACAGCATCAGCCCAATGCACGAAGTCACAAAACCGACTTGCCACACCAGTTTCTTGTCCCATGACGCAATGACGCGGAGCTTGGCGGGCCGAGGGGTCAGCCAGCCCCACATGAAACAGGCCAGCATGAGAGCAGAAACAAGGAACCCTTGCGACATCTGCCAGTCTGTCACAAATAGACGGTAACTGCCGTCCCAAAGAAGCTGCCCTGGTTGAATCACATAGAGAAAGGCGAAAGATCCGATGGCGATGAGTGGTATCCCCAGAGCATCCCCTCGCCAACTCCGCAAGCAAGCCGCCGAGATCGCGATCGTAAAGATCATGATGGTCAATGAAATCCAGATCATATGGCTCGTTTCCTTCTCGGCATCGGCTCGGAACAGCAGAAAACCTGTATGTACTTTTCGATTAATTGCAGGCGAGGGTAACCCCTCATGTAAACTTCCTCATTGTGCAAGAGAAACGGCGAAGGAATGCGGGGAACCCTTCAGCTTTTGCGATAGCGCAAGTGCAGGCCTTTCAAAAATGAAAGAGAATCCATAAGCGCAGCCTACGACAACGAGAAGCGTCGCGCAGAACGGAGCGAGACTGACTTGCTTCACCGAATGGAACAGGAAAGAACTGGTCAGCACCACAAGGGGCGCGTGGACGACGTAGATTGAGTAGCTGAATGTACCCATCCATTGAAAAAGCCTTGCTGCCAGCCCATGGAGCGCCGCCGGGCGTCCCAATAGGGTGAATAAAAAAGCCGCAAATGCAGCCGCCCAGACCTGGGATGCGGCGTAGGGGCTAAGAAAAAACAAAGCGCAGCCACCGCACATAATGGCAAGGCTGAGGCTGTACAACATGGCTCGGCGTTTGGCCGATGCGATCAGTATGGGAAGAAGGCCTACAGCTTCACCTTCAGCTACCAGCGCACCCAAATACCACGAGACATAGAAGGACGAGAATAGAGGGTTACCGTGACGCTGCAGGGTGAAATACGAAGCGATATTGAGCGCTGTCAGCAAGAATAAAGTCCGCACGTTGCCAAGACGGCGCATAACCACCAGCAACAGTGGATACAAGGCGTAAAACTGCACCTCAATGGAGAGCGTCCATAGTGCGGTGTCCGTGCCGTAATTCAAGCGCGTAATCCCCTGAATCGCAAATGTATTGGCTAGGAAGGCGCCAATTCCTGTATCCCCAAGCCTCGCGTTATTCGGACAATAATGACGGCTCACCGAGTCACAGAGGAGGGTGAAGAGCATTGCACCCACGAAGACCGGATAAATCCTGAAGAACCGCCGCAAAAAGAAATTTCCGGGGGATAGCTGGAAAGATCCCGTGCGCGCGCGCGCACGTGCCTGACTTCGATGGATACAATACCCACTCAGCACGAAGAAAATGGGGACCCCAATGGAGCCCCAAAGCAATGGGAACGTCATATATCCCAGGAGTGCGTCGGGCAACGCGTGCAGTCCGCCGTGCAACTTCCAGGACTCGCGAAAACCGACCCACGTTATTTCCCTCGTGTGCATGGCTGCTACGGCAAGCGCGGCGATGCCGCGAAATACATCAATGTCGGCCAATCTTGCTCGTTGCGGTGGCTTATCCATGCTTGGGACCGCCTTCGATGTTGTCGCCTTCAGAGGCATTAACAGTTGCGACTATCCGAACTATCAGTTTTTCGGATCTAGAACGCGAATTCGGGTTCAGCACTCGCAGTACTTCAGCCGACGGTTCGAAGTGCGGAAAGGGTTTTGTGTATATAGAGTCACGGATAAATGACTGGGCCATTCAGGATTGCAAATGCAACCCAGTCATGGGGCTTGATCCTTTTTTTCGATCGAATCGGAGCCACCGAATGCCCGCAAATATCCTTCGAGCACTTTTTGGCGCGGAAATCGGCTTTGATAGGTTTGCTGAACGTCTACCGGCGTGATGCTTCCCTCGAAGACTGCCTTGGCGATCGTTTTGAGAGCAGATGCGAAAGCTGTTGGATCATCTAGCGGCGCGATAGAGCCGAGGTGGCCGCTTAAGAACTCCGGGAACGCCCCCACAGGCGTAGCCAAGACCGGCCTTCCCCGCGCCAGGATTTCAAGAGATGCCAGGCACTGCCCTTCGGTCCTCGAACTGAAGGCAAATAGATGACAACGATCGATCGCGGCGGGAATCTCGCTGCGATCCACTTGGCCATGAAACTCGATGTGCTCAGCGAGTTTCAACCGATTGGAGAGAGACTTAAGAGCGTCCCCTTCAGATCCATCGCCGAATATATGCAGATGCGACTCGACGCCCATTTCGCGCAGCTGCGAGAACGAGCGGATCAAGTATTCGACATTCTTGTCGGGAACAAGCCGTCCGAGAAATCCGATTTGCAGGGTTAGGGTCGTCGGCCACGCAGTTGCTCCTTGCGTCTCGGGGGGCAGGTACGGAAGCGTGACAATTCGCCCCTTGTACCCAAACTTCTGTAGATCGGCCTCGAAGCTCCGCGCCTGGACAACGATCAGTTCAAAGGAATTCAGGAGCCAGCTCTCCGGGCTTCGATCCTTCCACATCTCCGATGGACGGTACGGAGTGATGAGGATCGTCCGCTTCTTTGCATCAGCCAGACAGCGATGAATGCTACTGTCCAATATTTTTCCGAAGACGAGTACCTCGGAATCCATCATCGTTTGCCGGAAGCAAGAGGCCATCCACCTGTCTGGCCAGCCCCAGCGGCAGCCCCAGCGCCACCTTGTGCACTCTATCGTTACACCTAACTCCTTTAGACTCGCGAGCGCAGGATTCGCGCTGCCACCTCCAGCATCCCAACAAATCAGCTCGACCGGGACCCGCCGTGCGCTCAAGGCCGAAAGAAGGTCCGCGGCAAAACTCTCAATCCCGCCGACCGCGGCAAACCCTCCCTGAACAAGCGTCACGCGCTCCACATCACGCATTGTTCTCTACGCTTTCTGTTCGAGAAGACGTCTCACGTACGGAATGCCTTCCGTATAGAGAAAATCACGAATCGGTCCGATGTAGTGCTTGGCAACCGTGTTTGGCTCGATATGGGGCTCTAACTTGACATCGTATTCCTCGCCGAGTAATGCCGTTTCTTCTCGCCCTGCGTACATTGCCCACAAGGTCTGCTCTGCCCAGCAGTGATCCGCGACTCCTTTTGCACCAAGCCACCCGTCAATTTTCGAAAAGTCGAAGTCGGACACATCGGCGAACACGATCCCGACGTTGATCCGCGAAGCGATATCGACGCCAAACCTTTCTCTGATGTCCGCTGCAGAGCCAAAATACGCGTCTTGATAATCGCGCTCAAAAACAAAGCGGCTCCTGGGCCCTGGCGCAAGGTAACTAATAAGTTCCACGGGACGATTGAGAAATAGTACATCTGAATCGAGAATCAAGATGAATGGCGAACCGCAGAGGATAGGAAAGTCGATGATTTTCCGCGCGTACGGCTGCAGATTGCGAAATCGAATGCAATTCGGATGATTAAGAAGCCGGTTTCGCACAATAGCTTCACCCGCGGCCGAGCTGATCAGCTTGGCATTGGGAAATGTGCTTGCCAAGTCGTTCCGATGGCTCTCTCCTAATGTTCCATCGCTATATATAAGAAGCGGCAACCGAAGGCCACTGAACTCATAAAAGCTCACCAAAGACCACAAACACGATAGCCAATCTCTGCGGCTCGTGAGAACACAGATCGTAACATCGCCGCCTTCGTCTGTCGGAATCGTCCTCATCTTCAGGATACTTGCAGGCGCGATGTATCTTCGCCAGGGATAGCTCGGTCCATGTTTCATAACCTGCCGAACTTCCCGATAACCAGCCCTAATCGTTGCCAGTTTTTGCATTTCTGCTGTCCGATCCCTTACTGCCGAGACACGCTGCATCGAGTTTTGCCGCTCCGCTTCAGTAGCCTCTGTGTCTATGTCCCATTGACTGTCAAGTGCCGATGCTGCTCTTCGGGTTCTTGAGGAAGGTCCGGCAGGCAGCCGATGAACCCACAATCGTGCAAATTTCCGTGTTCCCTTTTTGCTCCAAGGGCCGATATGTTCCGGTAATTATTCCCTTGTATGTCTAATGCATTTCTCATACGCCAACAGCCTGAAGGTATCGCTCTACAATCGCTTTTCGGTCATAGATCTGGCGTGCTCGCTTTTGAATCGCTTTTCTGTCGACTGCGCCTCTGTCGATCTGTTGAACCATTTGCAAAATCCCCGACCGGACCGACTCTGCCTTATGCTCCACAAGAACAACATGCTTTCCAGTAGGATCGAGTCCCGGGCAGGCGCCGACCTTCGTAGCGACCAGAGGCACGCCACAGGCCATGAGCTCGATCGCCACAAGCGGGTATCCTTCGATTGCCGAAACGATGATTCCAAAGTCAACCTCTTCAGCATGCTCCGCAATTCTACCTTCGCTGTAAGGACCCCTAAACTCGACATTCTTCAAACCGAGATTCTCGGCCATCTTCTCATAAACTCTCTCGTGGTCGTTACCAAAAACGAGAAGCCGGATATGGCTTAGGTCCCGATGAGCCCATAGCTTCAAAAGAGGTTCTGTTCCCTTCTGCGCGCCTGGATTTCCGAATATGCCGCAAGTAACGGCGCGCGACCGTCGTCGTTGTGGTGCGCTCTCCGCATCTGGAAGCGCACATAGCGGCGGTATAACATAAAGTTCGCTCTGAACGTATTGGAAGTTTCGCAGGTTCTCACGTCCTCGCTCGCTCCCCGTGATCACAGCATCCACACGCTCGAGAAACCTCCGGAACAGCCACGGATATCGCTTCTGGCCGGGCGGCGAAAACTCCCGCCCGTTGGTAATCGTCTCGCCGCCTGAAAGATGATCGTGCCAAACCAGTCTTGCGCCACGCCTTCCCGCTGCAGCGAAGATATGCGACATGCCTACGCCGTGACATACAATCGTATCGAACCTGCCTGGACCACTAATCTTTTGCCAACTCGATGCTAGGTCACGCGTTCTGTCTATGCCCCAATGGTCGTGTTCACCCAAATCAATGAAATGAGCCCCGAGCGAAATCAGTTTGTCCTTTCTGCCGGTAGTGCGACCGAAACGGGAGCATACGGCAAGCGTGACCTCCACATTTCGCGCCAACAGCTCGGCTGTCAGTTCGCAGACATGACTCTCTACGCCGCCGCCCCACACACGCGGCGCGTACATAAGAGATCGTCGCAATCCCGCGTGATTGCCTGGCTTCATGCGAAAGCACCAACGTTTTTCCGCTCCGGACGGTTTTGAAGACCGTGCGGGACCGATCTGACTGGTGAACTTACTCTTTAATGTTGAAGCCCTATTTGGCTATCACACCAGAGCCACGTCTGATTGTCAGCTCGGCCTTCTGACAGTAGCATTTCCTGATCACCTAAACCCTCCAGCTCTTGATAGGTCTTACACCGGGGCTCTCGGCTAACGATGATTGTCTTCTGCGGCCAACCAAGACTCAAGAGTTTCTCTGCGGCATCTCCGTGAAGTTCAATGAGAAGATCCCACCCTACCGCGTCCGGAATTGTGCTCGCGTTGAATATCTCAGATTCAAAGCCTTCGCAATCGCAGATGCAAAGCACGCGGCGACCTCGGAACAATCGAACATCGGAAGCGCAAAATAACTCTCGCAACTCAATTAACTCCGAGACGCCATTGAGATGCGCAGCCTTTTCGCAAAGCGACCTTTCAATGGGTTCCGGATCGTAAGTCAGGACTTTGGTCCGCAGAAGTCTTGCCAAGCCAACTGCGTAGTACCCCTCGGCACTTCCAATGTCGATGACTAAATCATACTTACGCTGTCCAATGATATTAATGATGTGGTGCAGCTCCTGTTCATAGGTTCCTAAGAGCTTTGGAATCGAATGATGACTCAAAGCTGCATCCATCGGGTAGATGGTACCAGCGAAGGGGCCGTACCTGACCGTGCTCCCGTATCGTTCAATATAGCGCGTGGTTACATCAAGCAAACCGGATTCCTTAATGCCACGAAGCTGAAAACGCCGTGATCGAACAGCCATCTGTTTCTCAAAAACGGCTGTCGGAAGAATCGCGCGAGCAACACCTTTCGCCAGCAATTTCATACTCATTTGTGTTGTCTCCAATCGCAAATCCCAAATTCATTTGTTCTTTGGAACTCGGAAGGGTTGTCGAACCGCACTTTGGCGACTGGAATAGCGCTTCGGCGATTGTCGTGCTTCCGCCGTTCGTAGGTTTTTTACCGCCAACCGACTCCTAAGAGCATTTGTAGGCTCACAGGTACACTCAGGCCCATTTAATCAATCTGCGATTTGCGTATTTTTGGTCCGATGCGGTTGCGGACTGAGGCCTCGACTGAGTTTAGCCGCCATATCTGCACCGAATCCCTTAGACTTGGAGTTCGGTGGCCATAGGACGCCCCGGGATAAGATCGCGGAGCCTCTTTACATCCTGGAAAGTAATTCCACCGATGAAGATCAGCAGCGCAACAAACGTGAATGCAGAGACCGCCGCACTAACAAAAGGAGAACTCCAGGTGGTTATATGGGAAACTGCGTAGGCGCCCGCTCCGGCCAGAGCGGGCTTCGCAGCGCGCTGAAGGAGCTGGAAGCCAAAATGCCGGCCGAACGAACAGATCAGAATAACCTGAACTGCGATTTCGGCCAAAAGGTTGCTCAACGCAGCGCCTCGAATTCCCATACGGGAGACGGTCGCTGCGCAAACTGCAAGATTTACAAAGGCGCCTAGAAACACAGATTGAAGGAGAAGGCGATTCTTCTTGGCGGCAATGGCCAATTCGGCCCAGTTATGACCGATGGCGAGAATAACACCTGTCCAGATCATGATTTCGAATGCCTGGCTTGATCCGATAAACGGCTTCCCAAATATCTTTGCGATGAGCCATGGCCCCACGCTTGCAGCCATTAGCCCAAAGCCAATACTGGCAATCGCAGTCAAGCGGACCGAAGTAGAAAGCAATGCGCGCGCTTTTTCAGGCGAATCCTTCCACCTCTGCATTAAAGCTGGAGCCATGGCCCCGAAAAAGAGCCAGATCGGCTGATAAAAGACCTGGCTTAGTCTGATCGCTGCACCGTACAGCCCTACATCACTCTCTCCCCGAACAGCGCCGAGAATCAGGGAATTGGCCTGCGAGTAAAGCAGAACTCCCAGCCACATCGCGCAAAGCGGCAGGGACTGGCCAAGGAAGTACTTAGCCTCCGCCAGCGAGAACGCGGGGCGGGCATGATATCCCATCCGGCTGAGGACGAATAACCCAAGAATCGCGGTTGCAGCTGCGGCGGCTGCGGCGATGATGGCCACGCGCATAATATCACGCGGTCCATGCACCAGGATGACGGTGAGGATGAGCGCCAGAGCCGCGCCGGTGATCTCCAGGATCGTATTCCAGTACATCCGCTGGACAGCCCGGAAAACCCAGTCTACACTGAGCGCCTGGATGGGGAGGGTGAAAAGAAAAAGTCGAAAGAGCGAACGCGAGGATTCGGAAAACGGAAGATGCGGAGCCACCACCAGTCCGAGCAGAGTGGCGCAACACGCCAAAAGCAGGCGAAGGCCCATCATCGATGAGATGACACTCTGGAGCTTTCCCGGATGCTGTGCGCCCTCGCGAATTGCTACCGTTCCCAGGCCAAGATCGGACAGCAATCCGAAATATAAGATGGCGGTTTGCGCAATTCCTGAAATGCCGTATCCGGAGATTGAAACTCGCCGCGCCAGGATCGCGTTGGTGACCAAACCGGTCAAACGCGTGAATGCCGCGGACGTACTCAGGCTTGCAAAATTCCAAAAAATCGACTTCCCATGTGAGGGCGCTGCCGCCCTCTCCGATATTTCATACGATTCTTCCAAAGCGGTTATTGGTGAGGATAGATCGCCCATAGCTTGACCAGGTGCAGAGATCGCCTTTCCGGCTTCCGTCTCCCGTCAGTAACGAGCGGGCGGCCTTTGAGTATCTCTCCCTCTGGTTACTGGCGAAGAACGACGCTATCCGTTGCGCACGATTGACCGTAAGCCAGGCTGTGAAGAAGTTGATGCGCCGCGTCCAATCCCGTTCTCTGGTCTTGGCTGCATCAGCTCGGCTTTTCTTGTTGGTATCCGTAGCGATAGCCGTAGTAGGAATATCCTTCGCTGGAGGTTTGTTGGGTTACCCGGTTCAGAACCACCCCGATGATATTTGCGCGGATCCGCTGCAGTGTGGACACAACTGTCGCGACGCTTTTTCTTTTCGTTTCCCCCGCTCGGCTAATAATTAAGACACCATCAGCGGCGGAAGCCATTTGGAGGCACTCTGCAAACCCAAGCAGTGGGGGCGAATCGATAATGACAAGGGCGTATTCCTTCGCGAACTCGTCCAATAGCTCCGACATGCGCTGTCCGATCAGATCCGCCGCGCGGTGCGAGCCGGGGCCTGCGGGCAAGATGCTCAGATTCGCTCTGCCCTCGATTGGAATGATGACGTCTCTCCAGCTTAATTCTCCCGTCAATACATTGGACAAACCTTCATTCTGCGTAAGTCCAAACTTTGCGTGTACACTTGGACGCCGCAGATCGCCGTCGACGAGGAGAGTTTTCTTGCCGCTCGCGGCATGAGCGACCGCAAGGTGAACAGCCATGGTGGTTTTTCCTTCGCCCGGCTCTGCGCTCGTCATAACAATGGAACGCAGGCGCTGTTCAAAGTCTGACAGCAGAATCGTATTACGAAGTGTACGTATCGCCTCCTCGAAGCTTGAGATCGATCGGTAATACCCCTTTCGGCGCCCGTCTTTGCGTTCGCCAGCCGCATTTTGCGGTACGAGCGACGCCTCTGCGAGTTCCGGCTTCGCGGGCTTGGGTAGAATGGAGGCCTCCCTGTCCAGGGGCAAGACTCCAATAACGTCTGTCCTGAGGAAGCGGCTGGCCTCTTCGGGATTCCGTACTGTCGTGTCGAGTTTATCCATCGCCAGCGCGCCGCCCACTGCGAGAAGGATTGAAAACATGAGCGCCAACGCTAGATTCACCATGATGTTCGGAAAAACCGGGTTTACGGCGGGCCGGGCAACATCCGCTAAGCGAATATTGTCATTGCGAAAGCCGGCATTGATGTCACCTTCCCGAATCTTTTTGATGAGTTCATCGTAAAGCGATTTGTCTGCATCAGCCTCTTGCTTTAACTGTAGATACTCATAGGACCGCGTATTCAGCCGGTCCCATTCAGCTTTCGTGTCTCCCAGAACCTTCGCCAGCATCTGTTCGCGGTTAACGCTTTCGCGATACTCCACCGTGATTCTGTCAATGATGCTCCGGCGCGTGTCATCAAACTCCTTTTGCACTTCCTCCAGCTCCGATGCTGCCTTCCTATACTCGGGGTGACTTGTTCCGTAAATGACTTTCACCTGAGCGAGGCGCTGCTGGGCGTTATTCACATCTTCGCCCAGTTTCGCAAGCGATTGGCCCTGTGTGGATACCTGGGCGGACTCAACCGAACCCGATTTGACCGCGTTCCAGGCGGCTTCTTTGGTCACCCGGTCCGCTTGCGCATTCGTATACTCCGTGTTTAGCTGCAGCAGCCTGGCCGACAGAATGTTCGTTTTTTCCTCCGGATTCACAACATCCAAATCTTTCTCGAACTTGGCAAGCGCCAGGTCGGATTGCTCCATTTTCGCTTTCAGCCCATCGAGCTGTTTATCCATGAATGAGGAAAGGCTCGCCGAGGAACGAATCCGGATGTCGTAGGTGCGCGCCATATAGGAGTTCGCAATTGCGTTGGCCACATCTGCCGCCATCTGACGGTCCGGGGATCGATAACTGATCAATAACAAATAAGTGTTGGGAGGCCGCGTCACTTTCAGACCTCCTAAACTTACCGGGGCTTCCGCACTCATTTGCGCTTGCGCTGTTTGGGCTCCCTTATCCGGCCCTAAGCCGGCCAGAATGTGATACTCATCAGCCACGGGGCGCAAGACTGCGTCTGACTGGATCAGCTTGATTTGTGTGGCGAGAAACTGGTCCGGGTTTCGGTAGGATGTCGCACGTGAGGAGTCCTGGCCGACAACGTCGGAAGGCGCTTGTATGTCGACATCGATCGTCGCGGTCGACTCATAAATCGGCTTCAGTCGGGAGGAAAGGATGAACGTGATAAGCACGCAACACGCAACAAACCCGATCATCATCCAAAGATGCCGCCGCAGAACCCATAGATAGTGGGACAGCGGCACCCTCGGCACTTCCGGCTCAATATCCAGCAGCGGCGGATAGGAAACAAAGGGCTGCGATGCCGGCTGGATGTACGAAGCTCTCGCCGGCAACTCAACAACCGGAAAGGCCGTTTGTTTTGACATAGGAATTGCTCGTTTCCCTCTAGTGGTAAACGTAGAGAAGAGTCGTACCAACACTGGCGCCTATCATTGAAGCTTGAGTCAGCGCCGCCAACGTCGCTTTTCGGCCAGTCGCCTCGGGTACGTAAAGTATGTCGTTCGCAAGGAGCGGTACGTCCGGAGATTTCCTGTCCATAATCTTCTTCAGTTGAATCGGAATTTCCTGCTTTCCACCCTTCGAACTGTCCGAGCGATAGATGTAGGCAGTGTTTCCTGAGAAATGGTCCTGACCTTCCGCCAGAGCCAACGCTTTCAAAACTGTGCTCTCCGAACCATCAGTCATGGGGAATGCGCCGGGCCGATGCACGTTGCCAAGTACATAGAACTTTCCGGCCTCCGGAACGCGCACCTCCTCGCCTCCATGCAGCACCAAATTCAATGAGGGATCGACCGCGTCAATCAATCCGCGCACAGGAACTCGTCGCACGAGGTCAGGTTGACCTGGCCCGCTCCCCTCCGACTTTTGGCTTACCAGGATCTCCGGGCCTGCATTCTCCGTGAGTCCTCCGGCTTGCGAAATCGCATCAAGCAAAGTCACCGAGCCGCTGGCCTGAAACGTAACGGGATTTTTCACCGCGCCCACGACGCCAATCGGCCGGCTTCGGAATTCCGCGATCGTTACCGTAACGACCGGGTCGACAAGAACATGCTCGTCAATCAGTGCTGCAACGATGGCAGTTTCTAGATCCGCAGGAAAGAGTCCAGCCGCCTTGATCGGCTTCCGAAGCATGGGCAAGCGAATCTCTCCATTCGCGTCCACGCGGACGGTGCGGGTTTGTTCGGGAGCATCGTAGACCGTAATCCCCAAGAGATCGTCGTTTCCTATGCGCTCAATCGGTAGATCCCCGGGGGTGTTCAGGGTCGTTGCTCCTGCACCCACCTGGCTAGGCAATCGAGGCTGCTGTGCAGTAGCGGTACTGGCAACAACGGCCATCAGTAGGAGGGTTGTAAGAAGTCTCATGGCAGAATCCTCTCGTAAGTCATGGGTTCCGACCTTCCGTGCACCTTGTAATTGCCGATAGGCAAATTGCCGTCAAAAGCGCCGCGATCAGCTCTCGATCTGCTTGTTTTGTGATCCAATCCGTTCGGCTAGTTCATCGATTCTGCGGCCGAGATGGTTCATCTGATCGCGGACCTCGCTCATACGAGCATGCAATGCCTCTTCGCGAGTCGCTCCGCCGAGAAATGCGCGCATAGCATCCCGCGTGAGATCCGACACACTTCTTGCGCCTGTCGTCGAACACAGTTCTCGGAGCGCAATGTATTCGTCTTCCGAGAGCCGGACACTAACCATACGGCAACGAGCTTTGAATACAGTCATCGCAAACCAAATTCTTGGTGAAATGTTGGCACAGTTCCTCACCAGACAACTGTGTGACTAAAGTGAACCAAGCAGCTGCGAGTCTCGCTCGGGCGGACCAGCTGCCGTTTCTTCTTCCCCCGCGAAATGGGCAGGCTTCGCCCCCCTTAGTCCCAGTTGTGGAACCGTTTTTAGGATTTTCACACGAGGTCCACAGAGGATTGGGATGGCAAAACCAACTTCGTCACTCAGAGGCGCAACATTGTTTACTCATCCAGGGGAACCTTTTTCTAGATGTCGAAACCGTAGCAGTCCGCTGTTAAGGATTAATGAAAAGAGTTAGACAATTGCATGACTGCCTGCGGATTTCCGCAGGTGTTTTCCACAGCATGGCCTGAAATACATATGTATGACAATTCCAGTTGGCGAAAATGCTGCAACGCCGGCGAGGAAGTGCCTGTTTCCAGAATTTGGTCAAACGCCTTTGGCACCTCGTGTCGCCATTCTGGACTGACGAACGCCGGCGAGTGGCGATGTGGCGAGATTCCCAAGGTGGACATCGGGAGATGATACCGCGCTACCTATTGGAACCGTTGACTGAGTTGTTGAAAGTCCAGGTGAGAAAGAAAGTCCTGGCATTCGGACGCCAGCTGAGAATATGCAGCCTCATCGGACGCTCCGGTACGCGGAACTTGAAGTTTGAAGAAAATCGGAACTATGCGCTTACCGCGAGTGTTATGATCCATGACATTCGCGAAGGCCAAATGAATACCTTCCTCATTCACGATGGACGCCTCGCATGCGGAGGGGCTGCAGTATGTGTCACCTGTCAGAGTGTCGGTAACCCCATCATCGTAAAGCGCCGTATTGAATGAAACGGACTTCCCTCCTGCCGTGGTAAATTCCCTGATCGCCTTTATCTTCGGTGATTCCCCTTGAGTCATCAGACTGTACTGGATACTGTGGTCATCCGGCGGCAACCAGATGCCGATTTCGATTTCGCCTGGTCGAGTAGCCGCGAAAGCGGCGGCTTCAAGAGAAGGGGTGCCGGCGATTTGCTCCTGCCAGGTGCGGACGAGTCTATAATCGCCAACCAGCAAAGGAATCCCGTCATTGAGATCCTGCACAGTGAGCTTGCCGTGATGAAGGTCCGACACCAGACTTTCGGAATTCCCAGCGACCGCGCGTACGCCAAGTATGAACGCCGCAATCGCGAGTAAGGCCAAGGCCGCGAGTCGCAGATATGTAAGTCTCCTGTGCGTCGCGGATTCTCCGCTCGGGGAAGTACGGGCCGCAACGTCGACGTGCTGCGCCTTCCCAGACACCATCCAAAGAAAAACAAATGCGGCTACGAGAAATAGCAGGCCCCCGATCATGAAATCGGCTTGCTTAGCCGAATGCTCAAGAACGGGATGACCCATTGCGACTTTGTAGTAGAGGACCAGGGCGCAGAGTCGAAGCAGATTGAATACGTGGCCGAGAAGGAATGCTCCGACAACATACATGATCCATTTCGGAATGGATACACGCTTCAGAAAGCCGGCGATCAGCGCGCCGTAGGCCATGGTTAACGCGCCCCGCATGCCGTCGCAACCCGGTGCAATGAACATCCCAAAGTTTGGGGTGAACATTAATCGCAACAGCTCGCCATTCGTCGGGGAGAGTCCAAGAAACACCGCAAACGAACGTGCGATGCGGGCAGACAGACCTTGCATTGGAAGGTCCAGGAAATGAACCACCACTACCGGAATTGGTTGCAATAAGAGCAGAAGTGCAAGCGGAAACCATGCGCGCTTCCAAACATGAACTCCGGCAAAGAGCAGAACGATGCCGGAGGCGTAGAGATAGACAGGCAGCGTGTACGGAAGAAAATTGACCTTCGCGCCCTGTATTGACAAGAAGAAAACCAGTCGCTCAGAGAAGACAGTTGGAACAAAGGCCAGGAACACGGGGAGGAGTCCCCACCATGTGCCTCGAAGTTCCCAGCCATTCTTCCACCAAGCACGGAGGATGAGCAGGATGGCCGTTGGCAGGATCACCATGCCGATTGATCGCAAGGGATCGGTTGTCCAGATTGCCCAAAGCTTCGCGAGTTCGGGAGAGATCCCACAGGCGCCAGCAGCAGTGAGAAACCCTATCGATGACCACAACAGAATTCGGCCGATGACCCCACCCTCCTCGGCCGATTGTGCACGAGAGGATCGAGGCGGCGAAGCCCGATCGGTGGAGGGATCGCTAATATCTGAGACAAGGCGTGTGCTACTAGTCGCGCTCATAGTGGCCCTTCCTCATCCCATTCTCGATGAGTAGTGTGCATCTTATTCCCCAAATCATGCCGGCGACAGTACCCCGTTCGCGGTCGCTACAACATTACGATGCGTTACGCACAGCCTTGACAGATTAAACGACGCCAGCCTCCGCGAACCGATCGACGGTAAGAATTTAACCAGAATTTCTCCGGCCTCAAACTCGGGAATCCTACATTCTCTGTCCGCCGTCGCTTCCTTCTCCTTTCCGCACCTTGCACCGAAGCCGAACCCGCAGAATGATTCATTGGCTGGGCTGTTCTTGGGGCAGAACGATTGCTTGGGGTTTGGTTTGTTTACGGCATTGCCGATCCGCGTGGCCCGAAGCTCAGGAGAAATTAAGAGCTGATCCGTGAATAACATATGGTCGGTCTCTAACAGATCGGAGCTGAGGCCAGGGAGAGGAGCGCGGTGTAGTTGGCCTATAGCATTTTCGGGATTACTGTAGACCGAAAGCACGCCCTTCAAGTGGCTTTTTCCTCAAGAAAAAGCCACTTTGCACGCTTCTTGAAAAGTCTACGTTGATTCCGAAAATGCCGTAGCTCTTTGCGACGCTCACCAGCAGCTTGAGGAGGCGGCTGAGCCACGAATGGGTGCGCTCGACAGCCGACGGGCGGGCTCGATGACTGGAGGGGGCCCATTGTTGCTCCTCCTCCTGGCATGCGTCGAGTTCGACATACTCCAATGCCGGCGAAAGAATGGACCCACCCCAAGCGAAAGATCGATTCCGGAGGCGAAGAAGAATACGCCAGTCGATGTCAGAGGTTTGCGGCTAAGCAGACAACGGCTGGCGGCGAAATGTGTGATCAATTGTGACCGCCGGGCCTATTTACTCACCTGGCATAAATTTGGCGGCAACGGATTGCAGCATTGCGGTTCTGGAACGTTCGGACAGCAATCTACGGTCGGCATCGGGGGGCATTGGCGCGTGGTCTGGGAGGTCGCCATCGGCTTGGCAATTCTCAACCCCTGGACAATGGCACGAGTCTGGGCCGACTGTCCCATGAGCGTGGCAGCATTCGATGACTGGATGCTGCTGGCCAGAAGTATCCCTGCGACTCCGGAGGCCGGTGCGGCCGCCTCAAGAAGACCTGACGCGACGACTAAAGTCCCGTCGTAGTTCTTGAGATTGTCGCCCTTCACTTCATATTTCATGCCCGTTTCCGAGGAGTACAAATAATACCGCCCATTCTCTGAACGGACCGTTCCCGTCGCCGAAAAATCGGCAGCTGACTTGCCGTTCGCAGAGCTGAACATCAGCGGATGTCCCGGACTTACCCGAGCGATACCGGATCCAGAGGAGTTTCTAATCTCTAGAGTTCCATTGTTTGCTTCAACCGTAACCGAGTTTGCCGGATCGATGGATACGACTCCGCTGGAGTGCGTTTCCGTCGGCACGACGACAAGGCCATTCGCCTGAACGCGAAACGAATCAGTTAAACCGAGCTGGACCGTTCCACGCTGAAGCACGATGTGATCGTGGTAGAGGGTGCCGAGCGAATCCCGCAAGAGCGTGATCGTTGCGTTATTTGCGAGCCGAAAATCTGCGGCGGAGGAAATGCTCTGCCCGGTTTCGACAACGGAACCGTCGAATACAGTTCCGCTCCCTCTCACGTCGTAACTGTCGATCTTGGCTTGGCCCCGTACGGTTACGCTCCCAATCGATGGCGATGCGGCCAGTGCGTAAGAACTAAAACACAACACGCCTGCCAAGAAATACATTTTGCTGAGCATTTTTTCCTCCCGAAAATCCCCCTGTCTTGCTGAGATTTTCTATCGAGACAATTGACATATACATCAGAATCCGAGCGGCCACAAGAAGCCTACAGAGAATCAAATCAGAATTTAACAATGTCTTACTGTTGTATGAGCTTGCGCCTGGTGTCTTACAGTTGTTATACACACCGAACCGGACTTCTTAACTCGATTCACTGGACTGAGATATCACCAAGAAAAGTCCGCTGCGCGGCAAATGCTCTGCCGCTTCTCAACAAGAGCCGGCGACTGCTGGTTATGGCCGCGCCAGGATTTTCCTTGAGTGCAACAGCGAATATTGGTGAGGCAACCTCAGGCATCCGCCACCAGACCATCGAGAATGGTTACTTTATCTCTCGCGAATTGTTACCATCTTTCTCGCGATCTACATAACTCATGTAACTCCAAAGTTTCGAACGACTTTAATCGGGAATTAATTTGACAACAGGCGTAAGCAATGTCAGGCTTGGGGTCTCTCTAAGATTGCGCGTTGTACTGCGCAGTTTATCTCTGATTCACGGACCTAGGTATCTGCAAAGTTCGAGCACTGGACTTCGGCATTATCGGAGAATATCGCATGAAAAACCGTTCTATCTCGCAGTGGAGCCGGATCTCGCGTCTGGCGGTATATTGTGTGGCGTTTGCAATGTTGTCGTCTTTGGCAGGACCAGTTGCGGTTCACGCGCAGACGCTGACCACGCTAGGCAGCTTTAACGGCGCAAACGGCCTCTTCCCCTCAACCGCGCTAGCCCAGCTAGTGAGAACCCACTATTGGGTGCAACACCCCAACGGGAACTTCTATGGCGTGGCGCCTTACGGCGGGGCCAATAACGCTGGAACGGTGTTCCAAGTCACCCCCAGCGGCGCCCTCACCACGATTTACAGCTTCTGCTCCTTAGTCAGCAATAACCAGTGCACCGATGGCCAGACCCCTCAGGCAGCCCTGTTGGTGGGCAGCGACGGGAACCTTTACGGCTCGACATATTACGGCGGGCCCAATAACGCTGGAACTGTGTTCAAAATCACCACCGGGGGCGCATTGACCACGCTCTACAGCTTCAAGGGGACAACAGACGGTGCGAACCCTCTGGGCGCCCTGGCGAAAGATAACAGCGGCAACCTTTGGGGCACAACATTTGCGGGGGGTAATTCCACTGGCGATGGAACCGTGTTCAAAATCACCTGCGGAGGCTCACTGACCACGATGTACAGGTTTAGCGGGCCAGACGGTGCGAACCCTCAGGGCGACCTGATCCTGGCCTCAGGCTGGGATAGCGACGGCAACTTCTACGGCAACACATATGCGGGGGGCAATTCCCATAACGCTGGAACGATGTTCGTGATCACCCCTGCGGGCAAACTGACCACGCTTTACACCTTTTGCTCCAACACCAACTGCACAGACGGCTCCAACCCGAACGTCCCCATGGTGCAAGACGCCTGGGGCAACCTCTACGGAACAACAAAGAGCAACGGGGCCAATGCCGGCGGAACTCTGTTCGTAGTCTACCCCTGGGGCCAACTGCGTTCGCTTTACCACTTCTGCTCTCAGACCAGCTGCACTGACGGCGAGAACCCCACTGGCGGGCCTTTCATAGGCCTGGACGGCTACATCTACGGCACAACCGATCTTGGCGGGACGAATAACGACGGAACGATCTACCAGGTCACACCCTGGGGTGTACTGGCCACGCTTCATAATTTTAGTGGGCCAGACGGCGCGAACCCCCAGGCATCTCTGGTGCAGGCCAGCAATGGCTACTTCTACAGCACAACATCGTTTGGCGGGGCCAACGGCTATGGGACGGTGTTTAGCCTTTCCCCACCCGCTCCCCCAGCCGGCAATGCCTGCAATGGCGTCTACTATGGGGCGTTTAACGGGAACATAACGGTTACGAATAATCAGACATGTGAGTTCACGGATGACGCCGTCATCGCCGGCAATGTCTTCGTGAAGGGCGGCAGCCTCATTCTGAACAACGCTTCAGTCCTGGGGAACGTGGAGATAGATGGCGGTACTTACGCCCTGGGCCCGTCGCTAACGATTTACAGTAATGTGCAAATTCAGAATATTCCCTCTGGCTCGGCGCAGAACACGATTTGCGGTACGACTGTGCGCGGCGATTTGCAACTCCAAAACAATGGAACGGCTGTCGAGATTGGTTCAACCGCGGGCGCTTGCCCTGGAAATACAGTCGGGGGCAATCTCCTGGTGAATAACAACACCGCGTTAGTGCAGGTTTTCGAGAACACGATTACCAACAACCTTCAGTGCCAGAACAACGCCTCCGTCACAGGCGGAACGAACGCGGCCAAGCAGAAGCAAGGCCAGTGCTCAACGTTCTAGGAGAATGAAGGTGCTTCCAGCGCTGGTGAGTGGGTCCGATGACCCACCATCCAGCACTGGGTAGGTTCTGCAAGTTTGCCAGCCGTTGCCATTGTGAACCTTCACTTCGGCTGCGGCTGGCATTCGTGTTTATTACCGAATATATGTGATACATATGACTTACACAGTCCATTATGAATTGTAATAAACTGGCAACATTATGAGCTCATCCGTCATCGGAGCTCCATCTCGGGGGTTAATTCAACAATCGATCGAATATTTTAATGAGGCAGAGGCGCAATCGCTGGGTCCGGAATGGACAGATCCTCAAAGGAGAGGTCTCAGAATGAAAAGAACTGCGGCAATCATGATGGTACTCTCTATAAGTTCAATCCTGTCAGCTGGAACCACCTCGATAGGTTCAGTGATCTCTTATGGGGACCTTCAGATTGATAACCATCCCGTAAGAACGAGCGGTACGATTTTTGATGGTTCAGTGATTGAAACGGGGAGCAGCGCGATATCAAGCGTCGATGTGCGCCTCAATGGCAACGCCAGGTTGACCTTACACAGCGATTCACGCGGCACCATATATCGCGATCACCTCGTTCTACTTCGCGGAGAAGCTGAATTGGATGCCCCACCTTCGTTTCGTACCGAGGTAACTGGTCTCACAATTTCGTCCTCGGAGCCACGCACAAGTGGACTTATCTCCATCGGGAGAGATGGCGTGGTGAACGTCTCGGTCCAGGCAGGTAGCTTTCGAGTTTCGAAAGATAGCGGATTGTTTCTGGCTCAGGTGAGTTCGCAAAAAGCGTTGGCACTTTCCCCCGCAGCCAGCGGAGAGTGGCGAGTGGGTAATGGTTGGGGTGAGGGCTTTGAAGGAGATCACGACCACTGCTACCATGACGACGATGACCGCGACTGTGACCACCACCATCACCACCACCCAAGTAAATGAACCCAGGGCACACGAACATTTGCGAGCGGGCAAGCCCCAATTGGCGCTCCAGGCCATAGCTGGGGACGATCCGGGCGGCCGGATGGCTGCGCCATTGTAAAATTCTCGCCTTCTGTGCGAGATGAGCAATTTGCATGTTAAGCTTTCGGCGAGGTTTTTCAGTATGAAGATGGGCCTTCGCCTCTTGAGGATCGGGGTGCGTGCACTCGTCGTCGCCGCGTGCCTTCTGGGAATTTGGGAATCCTGGAGATTCGCGAGATCGGACGAGTTCTATTGGCAGGGTACGGCGGAGTCGACTCAAGAGGCGATCCGCCTGGAGCCAGACTGCTGGGAGTGCTATATGCAACTGGCGCGGTTGGACGACAAAGACGCCGAGGAGCTGCTGAGTACATCGTTGCAGCTCAACCCGTTCAATAGCGACGCGGCCATCGACCTGGGCCTGCGATATGAGGCCGACGGCGACTTTCCCGGGGCTGAGAAGCTCCTCTTGCAGGCGTTTGCAGTTGACCATACCTATGCGCCGCGCTGGAGCCTGGCCAACTTCTACTTCCGCCGCAATAATGCCGCCTTGTTCTGGATCTGGGCCCGTCGAGCCGCGGAAATGCCAGCGAACGATATTGGCGCATTGTTCGAACTTTGCTGGCGTGTTTCGCCTGATCCGAAGACGATTGAAGCCAATATCGTAGTAAGTAACCCCTCGGCTATCCGCCAATATGTCGACTTCCTGATGAGCAAGGATCAGGCACAGGCTGCGGTTTATCCTGCGCTGCGCCTCATCCGCTCTGGTTCACCGGAAACGGATCGCGAGCGGCTCTTCAACCTCACCGATCGCGTAGTTGCAGCCAACGACGCTTCCAGCGCGGATTCGCTCTGGCATGAATTCATCCGGCAGCACTGGATCGTGGCCGACTCGTCGATCCCTAATAATCCCGACTTTGCCCGCGATCCACTGCCAGTAAAACTCGACTGGAATCTCCCAGCATCCGATGGGCTCCACTCGTGGCCTGGACCGTCCGGACTGCTAACTGAATTCACTGGCGATGAACCGGAGAGCTGTACAATCGCCGAACAGGCAATCTTGTTACAGCCGGGTAAATACCGATTGGATTCTTCTTACCGCACTCGGAACATCGCTGCCGATACGGGCATTCGGTGGGAAATTGCTGAGATAGATCCTGATACCGTCCTAGCGAGCTCTCCTTTTCTATCCAGTGATACGTTGGCGTCCTTCTCGCTGCCATTTTCGGTCGATCCGGATCATCGTTTATTGCGCCTGAGGCTCGTCTATCGTCGCCAAATCGGCACCCCTCGCATCTCGGGGACACTCGTGGTACCATCAGTCAGAATTCAAGTTTTGCCTTCGACATGACTTGTCCGCACTGTGGAAACTCGGATGTTCGGCGCTCCCACAGCTCGCAGCGGGGCGATGTGTTGCATCGCGCCTTTGGCCGCGACGCCTACCGCTGCCGAAAGTGCCGGCTGCGTTTTTTCTTGCCTCGCTACGCGCAGATCGCTACCCACGCCAAAAAAAAGTCCAACCGTAGCGGCAAAGCCGCGAAACTCTTGGACTTCAGACAGCGAAAGCGTCTTACACGCAGGCTCATCGCGATTGCCGTCTTTGTCGTGATGTTTGCCATGTTCGGGCTATTCCTCCAGCACATCATGGAGGACCACCCTCCGGCAAACAACTCGCAAGGTGCGGATTCCTCGAATCAGTGAATGCCGCGCCACGCTCCCAGTTCTCCCGGCTGAATAGAATGAAGCCCGAGTAACTCGGCCTTTGAAAACCGGCGATCAATGAACCGGAACAGACTTATGAACGTTTCAGGCGGCGAAGAACACCCGCGAGAGCCCTGAGCACCTGTAGTGTCCAAACTTTTTCACTCTTTTGATCTTCCTTGGAACTTAGGAAGGTTGTTGGGTTAAGGTTGCTTTGCTGCTGGCGCCCTAGCTCAAATCTTTAGCCGTTGTCTGGCGCTTATTTGAATTCTTCATTCAAGCTTCACCGGATCGTCGCGGGAGAAGCGACTTAGTCCAGACGCCCTTCCCGGAAGGAATCCATTGCTCTGAGATTGCGGGCGGGGTGGGGGGTGCACAGGGCTGCGGCACTTTCACCCTTGGAGCGAAGGGCGGCAGGAGGCTGGTTCGCCGGCTATCAGTGCTCAAAATGGAGGAAGACTGTCGAATGCGTCCCGCGAGGCTTGACACGCACGTGATCCGCGGACGCACGGATGATGTACTGCGCCATCATTGCGACGCCGGTTCCATCGGCTAGCTCTTCCATGGTAGGCATGCGATTGGAGAGTTCGATCGGCGGTCCGTCGTATTCGATTTCGACGTCAAGGTGGAACTCGTCGAATTGGGAAGTAACAGTGAACACGTCCGAGCGGAGCTGCAGGTTGCCCGAATTGGTGATGAACTCGTAAATGGCATCGGTGGCGCGGGACACTACCGCCTGGCGCATTCCCCACGCGGAGCCCTGCTCCTCCATGAATCGATTGATGGTGTCGAGGTTGTTTTCGCCGGCGTGAACCTGGATAGAGCTGGTTTTTTGGAGACCGAGCCTGAACAGCAGACCCAGCGCGACGGCAATCACTGTGGCCAGCGCGGTCGATGACGCAAAGACAGGCTGCAGGATCTCGGGGACACTCCGGTACAACTCGGGAGCGATTTCGACGCTGAGACCGAAGGCGAGAGCGATGCCGACGGCGAAGATGCGGCGGGCGTCGAGCATTCGTGCGGTCATCACCTGCAGCCCGCCGAGCAGGAGGAAGCAGGTGGAGTAGATGAGCAAGGCTCCCATGAGGGGAGCAGGCATCATCGGAGAAGGTGGCGGCAAGGCCGGGGATGAACGCCAGCGCGATGACGATGAGGCCGGCCGGGAGAGCAATGGCGCGGCTTGTGACGCCCGTTGCAAGTTCCAGACCCAGGCAGGATGAAGCGTTGTTCTGGGCAACTCCACCGAGCAAGCCGGAAAAGATGGTGCCCAGAGAGTTGGCCATCACGCCGCCGCTGGCAGATTTCAGATCGGTACGTTCCCAGTCGGAGTCGTTCATCTTCTGGCATAAGGTGACGTCGCCAACGGTCTTCAGAGTAGCGGCAATGCCTATGACGAAGAATGGAATGAGCAGCGAAGGACGAAAGGTCATTCCAAAGGCAGCGCGGTGCGGGATGCCAATCAAAGGCTGCGACCACTGGGCCTGAATATCAGCCCAGGAGAGTATTCCCATGAGGCCGGCGGCGATGTAGCCAACCACGAGCCCGATGAAGATTGGGAACAGCTTCAATTTGCCCTTGCTCCAGATCGTGGGAGCGACCATGGCAACGAGGGTGATGAGTCCGAGGAGCGCGGCATGAGGGGAGGCGCCAGGATGTTCAGGCGAGCGGCCCAGCAGCTTGGGGCAGCCGATGGCGACAAGCTGGATGCCGACGATCGAGACGATCAAGCCCGTAACATCCGGCGGGAAGAGAATTCTGAGAAAGCGGAGGAATCGCGAGAGACCGGCGGTAAACAGACCATTGATGGCGGTCATGCCAAAGATGAGCGGGAAACCTCCCATTTTGCCGGCGAGGATGGTGGGCGCAAGATACGTAAGACTGCAGGATGCCGGACACAGGTATCCGGATCCGAGCAGCCCTCCGCGCGCCTGCAGGATGGTGGCGATACCGGACGCGATCATTGAGATGCGGAGGAGATTCTGGGCGTCAAAGTGGCTGCCGCCCATGGAATCGACCGTAACAATCACGTAGATCCAGCCGATCGACATGGCCAGCACTTGCTGGAAGGCTAATGCAATGGTTAGCGATATGGGAGGGACTTCATCGACGTCATAGGCGAGCATGCCGGGGCGCTTACGCTCGGCAAAACGGGCATTGCCTGAAATGAATCGGAGGCAGGCCCGGATTAGTCGTACGGGGGCTGAGGCAACCGCATCTGGCTTTGGACGGCCCTCCGCGGCGTCGTCCGTTTGAGACGTCCCGAGAGCGGGGTTCGGCGGCGGAACAACGTACTCAGGTCGTAATTCGGTTCCCACTCTGCGCCCCTTCCGAATTCAATACCCGCAGAACAAAGCAGAACTGGGCCTACCCCGAAAAACAGCAATACACTGCAACCGCGGAAAGAACAATCCTAATCCGAGGGGCGGCGGCCAAAGATGAATTCTTTGTGTAAATTCGAGACGAACGGCCCCGTGTCAAGGGCGGAATGAAAAGGAACCGCTGGGGCGGAGAAAAAGGGAGCCAGTAGGAGGATCAAGTGAGGAGGGATTTTCGGGGGAGAAAAGGCTCTGGAGCATAACGGAAGAGGCTTTTCTCCCCCGAAGCGCGTTCGGGCGAGGAGGGTTCAACGGTCTGAGGGCGGGTTGCGTTTGCGGCGGCTTTGCTTGAGACGGTAGCTGTCGCCGTTCATCTCCAGGATGTGCACGTGGTGGGTGAGCCGGTCCAGCAGCGCGCCGGTGAGGCGCTCGGAGTCGAAGACCTCCGTCCATTCGTCGAAGGGCAGATTTAATGCGGAGTCCATTTTTATGCGGACTCCGCTATCGATGGATGCAGACTGCTGTCATCTCGTGGTCTTTTTACTCCGCATAATGGGAGCGGCCTTTAGCAGGGCAATCAGCTTGTTCGTTGCCCACATCATGGAGGACCACCCTCCGGCAAACAACTCGCAAGGTGCGGATTCCTCGAATCAGTGAATGCCGCGCCACGGCCGCCAGTTCTCCCGGCTGAATAGAATGAAGCCCGAGTAACTCGGCCTCTGAAAACCGGCGATCAATGAATCGGAACAGACCTATGAACGTTTCAGACGGCGAAGAACGCCCGCGAGAGCGATGAGCACCGAGAGTGTCCAGGCTGTTTCACACTTTTGATCTTCCTTGGAACAACTTTCCTACTGGAATTGTTGACTTAATTGCTGGAAATCGAGATCAGATAGGAATTTTTGAGATTCGACTGATAACTCCCGGTAGACAGCATCATCCGACGCACCTGTGTGGGGCACTTCAATTTTGAAGAACATCGGAACCCAGCGTTGACCTCGCATCGTCTGGTCCAGTCCGTCTGTAAACAACAGATGAATACCTCCCACGCCTGCAGCCTTGCAAGTGTCTGGGCTGCAATACGTATCACCTACTAGGCTAACCGTGGTTCCATCGTCATAGAGCGCCGTAGAGAATTCAGCAGATTTTCCCCGAGCGGTGGCAAACGTCTCGGATGCTCTGAATTTTGGCTGTTTCCCCCGAACACTCAAGCTTGCTTCGATTCTGTGCTCGCTCAGCGGCAGCCACACTCCGAGTTCGATCTGGGCTGATGATGCGGCTTCAAACGCGGCGGTTTCCAGTACTGGACTGCCGCTCAAATACTCTTGCCAAGCCCGAGCCAGTCTATAGGATCCAACCTGCGACGGAATCCGGTCATTCAAATCCTTCACCGCTACCTCGCCTCGCTGCAGGGCCGTAGCCAGTCCACCATGGGACCGCTCGGTTGCGCGCACGCCCGGCAGGATCACTGCGATAACAAGCAAGGTCAACGCCGTGGCTCTCCAATAGGTAGCTCGAATATTTCCTGTATATTCCCCTTGCGATTTTGCCTTGCCGGCCTGCTCGCCCTTGTTTTCCTTCCTGGAGACGATCACGAGAAACAAAAACACCGCAATGAGAAACAGCACGCCGCCAATTACGTAGTCGGCCTGCTTCGCCAAATGCTCAAGAGAAGGATGGTCCAATGCCACCTTGTAATACAATACGAGCGCGCAGAGTCTGAGCAGATTGAAAACGTGCCCAAGAATGAAGGCTCCGAAGACATAAATGATCCATCTTAGAATGCGCACCTGTTTTAGATAACCGACGATCAATGCTGCATAAGCAAGCGTGATCGCGCCGTGCATGCCGTCACAGCCGGGAGCGATGAACATTCCGAAATTCGGAGTAAACATCAATCGCAGCAATTCAGAGTTCGTTGGGTAGAGTCCAAGAACTTGAGCAAATGAGCGCGCGATATGCGCAGAAAGACTTTGTAACGGAAGGTCCAGGAAACATACCATGGCAAACGGAACTGGTTGCAGACATAGTAGGAGCGCCAACGGAAACCATGCCCTGAGCCATACACGGGGTCCGGCAAAAAGCAAAATGATGCCCCCAGCAAAAAGATAGATCGGCAATACGCTGGGAAGAAAATTGACCCTGACACCGCCTATTGTCCAGAAGAAAAGCAGTCTCCTCGAGAAGAGAACTGGAACAAAAGCCAACGCCACGAACAACAGTCCCCATGGGGTACCCCGGAGTTCCCACTTCGATTGGCGCCAAACACGGAGAATCAGGACGACGCTCGCAAGCAGAATCAGGCCACCGATCGACCGCAGCGGATCTGTCATCCAAATTCCCCAAAGACTTGCGAGGTTTGGAGCAACCCCGAAGAGGCCGGTAAGGGTCAACAGTCCAATCCACGACCATAAAACGAGATGGCCATTGACCCTTTTCCGCTCGTCGAATTCAGCACCAGAACCACGTTCAGGCAACGCCTGAACCAACCCGGGATTTCCGCCGTCCGGCATGAGGCTTGTGCTGCTGCTCGTACGCATTAGCAACTCTTGAATCCTTCCTCTTATGGATAAACAGAACCTTACGATGAACAGCTTGCTTGGGGAAGGCAGTGTTTGCGCTTTGCCTTTGCGGAAGAACAAACCGACTCCGCAATCCCCGCGAAATAACGGTGTCTTCCCTGCCACTGCAGATCAAAACAGATTAAACGACGAAGAAGTCTGCGCATGGAGGATTTTACCAGAATGTATCAAGCTGGTACCCGGAAGGCCCACCCTGCTCATATCCATCGCTTTCCTTCTTTACGCGCAGCCAATGTATGTCCATCAGAAAATGGGAGTTACACAACGAATTGGTAATCGATATTGCGATTTTGCACGATCTGGCCTATCGAGTGTAGCAAAAGCACGGACCGGCAGCATCACGATTTGACCGTTGGTTCCCATACGAGCTCATTTCTCCCGTAGAGCTCAATCGCCGCGTCAATTGTTATTGTATTCACTCTTGCGGCTGCCTGCGATTGTTCTTCGGTACAAATCTTCGAGTTGAGAAGTCACGGTATCCCAGGAATAATGGGCGAGGACGCGGGCGCGAGCAGCCTGGCCGAGCGCGGCCATACTTTCCGGCGAAGCTATGACTCGATTCATCTGGCGTGCTAAATCGTCTATATCCGTGGTGTGGAATGTCAGGCCCGCCGTTCCAAGAGCATCGAGGTTTTCCGCAATATCGCTGACAATGCAACAACGTGCATAACTCATGGCTTCGAGCAGCGAAATTGCCATGCCTTCGATCTCAGAAGCTTGCACATACGCCCCGGCATGAGCGTAGAGTTCACTGAGTAATGGTTCCTGGACGTGGCCAAGGAAAAGAATCCTCTCGTCGCCCCCGGCTAATTGGCGGAGCATCTTGAGATAGCGGACATCGTCGCTGGCCCCGGCAATCACCAGTTTCCATCCTGGAGTAGTCTTACGGAAAGCGGGGATCAGATAGTGCATTCCCTTTTCCTGAACCAGACGCACGGCGGTGAAAAAGTAGCGCCCAGGTTCAATGCCCAGACCGCTCAAGTGAGCAGGCAATGGTGGCTCCGGGATTTCCGCGCCGGTGGGGATGAACGCAATGGGAGCATGGAATCGTCTCTGATAAAACTCGCGCTGCGACTTTGACACGGCAGTAACCGACGACGCGCCCGCAAAGGCAACATATTCCAGAAATCGCAGCGTGTTTCTTGCTGTAAATCCCCACCGGCTGCGCTGCCACTCGATTCCATGCACCTGCAGGACACACGGCACCTTGCGGAGGCGTAAGAGTGGCGCCATCGAGCCCGCGGCCACACTGTGTAAGTGAAAAATGTCAGGGCGCGCATCAGCCGTCAGCGCACGTACCGCAGCGAAAACCGACCCGGCCATCTTCTCCGTCCAATGCGGCGCAATGCGCGGCACCCAACGGATTTCAATTCCATTCCACGTTGCGCTACCAACTTCGATCCCGTGAGTGGAGTAAACAAGTATGCTGTGGCCCCGTGCGGCGAGGCGCCGTCCGACTTCACGTGTATATTTCTCGATGCCCCCGCCCCCTTGAAGCAGGTCTTTCGCGATCAAAAACGAGATTTTCATTGGGTGGCATCAATCCCTTGCAATTGAACCCTGGAAGCGAAGAGCGAGGCAGGTTCTTATGAATATTCCGCCGTTCATCCGGCGCCTTGCTGAAAGACATCTTCCTTGGCGGCTTGGCGTGGCAGGCGAATGTTAACGAGCTGCATGGTCTGCTTCGCCGAAAGATCGTCAACTCCAAACAGACTGTGTGGGTGCCGATGGGCCTGAGGCGGAGCCTCAATCTCCCGGGCCAACCATTTATGCTCAAGCACCCATTTGAGCGGCTTGACAGGATGCTTCTTGATCTCCTGCGCGACTGATCCCATCATCCAGCACTGCTTGGGGCAGTTGCGCACCGCGTCTCTGACTTTCTCAGCAGCCCCGGAGTACCAGATTTCGTCCCAGGACTGATGGCGCAGATTGCCCATCGGCATCGGCCGATCCATCCCGTTGCATGGCAGGACATCGCCGTTGGGTTCGAGGAAAAACGCGTCGTGTGCCATGCGGCATGGCAGGAGACGCTCACGTCCCTGCAAATAGTTGATCAGTCCATAGTTGAAATATGCTCGGAACCAATCCTTGGGCCGTTTTGATTGCAGCAGATCCTTAGCCAGTTCCTTCAGCGCCGCAATCGCATCCTGCGTGGAATCGATGCGATTGTCCTGCTTGTGGAAGTAAAAAGAGTTGTGCAGCGCGGCGGTAGCGAACTCCACACCCATCATCTTTGCAAGTTGATAAAGTTCTTTGACATCTTTTGCGTTGGCATCCTGAATGGTCAGGCCAAACCCGATGTCGGTGATGCCCATACGGTGTAATGTTGTGAGAATCCTCATTGCGTTGTCGAATCCCTTAGGCATCCCTCGAATGCGGTCATTAGCGTCTGACAAGCCTTCGATGCTGATGCGAATGCCAATGCTGTTGCCGTGCTTCTCAAACAGACGAAGCGTCCGATTCACAAACCAGCCGTTGCTGCTGATCACGATGCGGCGCGCTTTTGTCTTGAGAACAGTGACGATCTCATCGAGATCGGAGCGCAAAAACGCTTCTCCTCCGGTAAGGTTGAGAGAGTTCATTTGCGGCAGTTTTTCGTAAACCTCAACACCAATTTCCTCATCCGGCCGGGTGGGAAACCGCCATATATTGCACATGTTGCATTTTGCGTTGCATCGGTAGGTCGAAATGATGCTGCCAAAATGAATGCGCCGCTCGCCTGTATACGCTGTTGTTGCCGCCATAATTCGACCTCCGTCTACATCCCCGATTGCGCCTGCTTGGTTGGGGCGGCGATGCCGCAAACATCGCGATAGATGTCGAGCATCTTTGTCAGCCGTTTCTCCTGAGCGTAGTCTTTCTCAACGAGAGCACGCGCCCGCTTGCCCATGGTAACAAGTTCGTCGCGGTTTGCCCACATGGAGCGTGCAACCGATGTCAGATCTTCAACGTTACCTGGGACAAACAGCCGCCCCGACTCTCCCTCAATGACCAGTTCCGGGTTGCCGCCGATTCGCGATGCCAGGACCGGCTTCCCGTAAGCGAAGGACTCGAGCGCAGACATCGGGGCGTTTTCATACCACTCTGACGGAATCACAGTGAACGCCGCCTGGCGATAAAGGTCCGCGAGCTGCTTGCCACTGCAATATCCTTCCATCTGAACCGGTAGTTTGCGATTGGCGATGCGAGCACGGAGTTCGGAATCGAGAGGGCCGGTGCCGGCGATCCGCAGGGGAATCCCCGCACGCGCGACGGCGTCTAGCAGTGTCAGGATGCCTTTTTCTGCCGACAGCCTTCCGGCGTAGAGAACATAGCCGCCTGGTTCGTAGTTCGGCACGTAGTTCTGCGGGTTCAGTGCATTCGGGTGATAAACAAGGCGCTCCGCAGGGACGCCCGCATCGATCAGTGCTCCTTGAATGAAGTGACTTGGGCATAGAAATCGCTCGACCGCATCGTACTTGCCGGCCAGGCGGTTGAAATAGGCTTCAATGGTATAGACCAGGGATGCTGCAGTGTTCTGCTTGTGACACCGATAACGCAGGCAGCGCCAATAGCCTCCGTCCTTGCACAGCATACAAGGGCTGCCTTGGCGAAGGCCGAGATAGGCCGGGCAGACTAACTTCAGGTCGTGCACGGTTAGCACGGCAGGAATTCCGCACCGGCGAGCCTCATCGAGGACTGCCGTCGTGAGGCGGCCGTAGATGTTATGGCAATGGATCAGGTTGGGACGAAAGTCGTGGAGAAACGACGCAAAGGCTCGCGCAACCGCAGGCGAATAGACAATGTTAGCGGCCGCATTAAAGACGCCCGTGCCGCTGGCTTGGGCGTAATCTGTGACGACGGGAAAATAGGCACTCGATGCGGCCGGAAGATTCCTTTCATCGCGCGGAGCAAAGGGAACCACTTCATGGCCGGCTGCGATAAGCGCGTCGCGGTCGTCAAACATCACGCGCTCGCTTCCGCCACGAAGGTAATAGTAGTTGTTGACCTGTGCGATCTTCACTCTTTACCCTCTGGCAAGAGAATTTGTGTTTCTTGTGCCATTACGGCCGGCCCTATGCTAGTTCACACTACAAGACACTAAGGCATCGACCTTCTGCGTTTGCACTCAATTCCCCGGTCTCATCCAATGGGTTGTGAGTGGGTATCCTCTTTCTTTGTACCCCTTCCACCTTCTTCCGAGCCAGGCGCCAGGAAGATAAGCCAGGTAGAACAGCAGCCGGTTCCAGGGAGCGCGCAGCGCGGTTTCGTTGATTGAATACCCCGCGAACCGTGCGATTGCGACATAGGCGACCATATACCTCAGCCGAACATCCAAGCGGACTCGAGAGTCCAAATAGCAGGAATAATATGCAGCCGAAAGCTCCGGATTTTGGAGGGCTTTCTTTCGCCAATTCACGGCAATCCCGGTTTCATAGTGATTCTTGACCAGCACCGCGGTGTTGACGTAGCAAGTCTTGTATTTCTCCGCGATGCTCGCGAGAAAAAGCGTATCTGCACCGAAGCCGCCTCTTGTCGTGGTCTCAAGAAATCGGATGTGATTGTCCTTCAGTACCTTTCCCTTAGTGAATTCGCATTTGTCACCCCAAATTTTCCGATTGATGCGGCAACTGAAGTGGTCGGACATCATAATGTCGCGGGGAAACTTCCTGCCCCACACCTTGCCTGAAGAATCGGTGGTCAAATAGCTGAGCCCGGCCACGCCCTCATCGGCTGCGATCGCGGCAAAATCTTCCGCGATTCGCCGAAACATGTTGGGCAGAAAGTAATCGTCATCGTCGATGACCGCGACCAGATCTCCCGTCGCCATGTTGAGGCCGACGTTCACTGTCGCATCCTTCCCCCTGTTCTCCTTCCGGACAAACCGAATCTCAAATGTGGCAGTTTCTCTGAATCCACGCACAGACTCTTCCGTATTGTCACTGCCTCCGTCATCGACGACAATCCACTCGAGGTCTCTATATTCCTGCGCCATGAGGCTCTCAAACAGGCGTCTTAACAGGTCGCGACGGTTGTAGGTTGCGGAAACAACTGTAATTCTCATGATCTGCTCTCTGAAGGGAGTGAATTCAGTTCTACAGGCTCTGCAGACCCGGGCAAAGGATTTGTCGCCAAAGACAAAACCATGCCGCTTAGAGCCCAGAATACGGGAATAGTGTCGCGCGCAATAATTTCCTCGCTAAAGAACCCGCACAGAAGAAACAGCACGACGGCGAGAATGCAGGCCTCGGCGATCGCTTTCACCGCGGCGTTATCCGCTTCTTTTCGAACTTTGGCGGCCAACTTCATAATGGTCCAAAACACATAGAAAAGTGCCGCCACTCCGCAAAGACCATAGAGCCCGAGGACCATCACCCAAACTACGTCACCCAAAAAGTGGGTCACGTAACCGGACAGTTCCGGAGCGGCCCTCATCCTGGGCCCAACATTTTGGTCATCCGAATCCGCGGGCACAGTCTCCGAAGCAGGAATTGGGCCTTGGCCAAAAAATGGATAGGCGGCTAGAAACCGCGGCGGGAGAATCAGCGTCATATACATCCGCATATCTGCTCTGGGATCGCCACTAACGGTTGCTGGGTCTCCAATTGAAGCAATTCTCTGCACAACAATTGATTTTGTTCCGCCGCTCAAGGCAACAACGATGCATCCAGCGGCCACAATGCCCGCAGTCCAGCGGATGCCGGCAACGATTCTCAACCTCCGCCAATGAAAAATCCCAATGACAACCATTGCGACAACCAGCAAGAGAAGCGCATGCCTTGACAGAGAGAGCACTACAGCCAAACCGGATGTAATCGAAATCGCGAGATAGTACAAGGTTTTCTTCCTTAAGCACATCAAAATCGCGAGGGAGCAACTGATGACCATGAACATCCCATAGTGGTTGTAGTTCGAGAGGGTCCCAGATAGCCAGGTCCCTTGATCGGCGCCTGTGTTCAACAGCACCTTTGGCGCCCCGCTTTGCCAATCGATTGCAGGTGCGAAAAAAACCCTCGCTCGCTCCCCGCCGATGAGCTCTATTCCGCCAATAACGATTTCAACAATTGTTAGCCTTAGGAATCCGTCGACGAATTGTTCAATCCGTCGCGGAGTAATCGTCGTCCTCCACAGAATGTAACAGAGCGCCGAAAATCGAAAATAACTTCGAAAGTCTCCCAGAACATCGAAGACGGGGCATGAATTTAATATTCCGGAAATCGTCATTGAGACGGCGCAGATGACGAGCGGCCAGAATAGAGGAAACGACTTGATACGGACTCGCTTCGTAAGCAGAATGAATACGAGGAAATACAGGATCAGTTCAGGCAAGTATCGGAGGATGATAGCAAGTCGAAGGGGAACCAACTTCAGCGCCGTATCGCAAATCGAAAAATAATAGATCAGTGCGAGGCACAGCCGAATATTTCTCGATTTGCCTGTTGCGCCGGCCTCTGTCCCTAAGTTCAGAGCTTCTGCGGCCGAAGGCGGCCGCTCTCTTGCGGCGCCGGAAGCATCGAAAGTGGTGTCCGCATTCATCATGGGCAACCAATCGAGGACGCCAGAGTCATATTATTACTCCCTTACCTTAATTGAGGAACGAGATTTCCTCTTACGCTTCCCTTGCATTTGCACGGCCCACACCCGAACTTGAGGTGAGAATCCGAATCGCCCAAATCACACGCGCAGCTCGGGTGGCCAGCTCGGCGCACATCGCTCCAGTCGAGCCTCCCGCACCAATCAGAAACGGTGCAGATAGCAGAGATGCTAAAGTCCCTACACCATTCATTGTGACGTTGCTTTTTGTCCTTCCAGCTCCGGTCAAGATTGCCCCGAAGACCGTCATGGGAACCGTGAGCATAAAAACCATGACGCCTACCCGCAAAGCGAGCGTTTGGCTGTCATAAACCGAGTTACGTCCGTAGAAACAAATCAATACTGAGCGTGGCCAAAGCCCGACAATGATGAACAATGGCGCGAGAACCAGCTCCAATTTCACCACGTATCTCATCCCAAACCCGAACAGTGCTTTCCGGCTGTGATTTTCCAGGTTAAGGAGGTAAGCCGCGGTCGCGGGCATAACGATCGCGGGGATGGCATTGATCACTGGGTTCGAAAGTCCCCAGACGTTCATCGCAGCTTGGAATCCGGCAGTAGCTGTCCTTCCATGAAACCAGTTCAGCAGCCATGGGAACAGGGGCCCCTGGCCAATCGTAAAAAGTGATACGACTGCCAGCCACCTTCCTAATGCCCAAAATTGGCTTCCGAAATCGCGCAGCTCCGCCCAGGTAGTCGGGGCAAGCCGGACCTGCCAAGATTGAACGGCGGCTGCCAGAAGCGAAGTGAAAGCCATCAGAACCAATGCTGCATCGAGCGTCGCGCGCTTGAGAGCTACAAGAATGCCCACGAGTAGCGCTTGGCCAACGTAGCTGATAGCATCTCCCCACGTTGCGCCCGCATAACGGAAACCAGACATGAGGGCGCGGCGTGTTGCTTCTTGCAGTTGCCAGGCCAGAACGAAAATCAATGCCAGAATCCCTGTTTCCATCCTGCGCAGTCCGGCCGCTGGAAGCAGAACAATCGCTGCAGACATGGGCAGCAGTGACAAAGTAAACATGAGGGCAACCGTCAAATAGGTCCTTGTTCGTGCTGCAGGCCCTGAAGCACCCAGCACGATAAGTGGAGAGATGACCAGGTTACCTTGTAAACCAAGGGCGATCAGGCAGGCAGAAGAAAGAAGCACATAGGTCCCAAACTCATCAGGAGACAGAGCGCGCGCCAGGAGAAGACTCGTAGCAAAGTTGCCAGCGCTTGCAATCCCCTGGTCTGTAATTGCCCAGAAGGAATCGCTCTTCATAAGTCGCGACAGCACCGGAGTTGCCACTTATGCACCTGCCGACGTGGAGTCAATATACCATGTCGTTCGCGCCGTTTCATCGAAGTGCCTGATCCGCCATCATGTGTAATGAACGATGCCGGCGGCTGTACGGGCACCAGCAGTCCCCCTCAGGCCCTGGGGGCTTTTATGAAGCTTCTTCGCAAAAATTCGAGCTTTGGCGCGGTCGCCGGGTTGAGCCTCATGCGCTGCAGACTACTATCGGCGAGCGCCCAGAGGACGGCGACCACAAATCCAGCCAAGGTCCCGGCAAGCACGATCAAGCTGCGCTGGGGAAACGAGCGCTTGTCGGGCGGGACAGCAGGCTCGACGACCTGAATGATCGCGCCTTCTTTGGCTTCGTCGAGCTTGGCGAGTTCAAACTGGCGCGCGAGAATGTCGAAAATAGTTTCGTAGTATTTCACGTCTCGAAGCTTGCGGGCATATTCCAGGCCAGCCTCGGTCATCTGGCCCTTGGGGACGATCAGTTCGTCGGAGCGACCACTGCTTCCGCCCAGCTTAGCCAATTGTGCGCGCAAGCTATCCAATTGCTGCTGGGCCTCGATCATTTGCGCATTGCCTCCGGTGGCATAGGTCTGCATGCCTTGAATTTGCACCTCTTTAGCCGTGATCTGCGCCCGTAGCGCAACGGCAGACTCGATAAGGGCGCGCGCCTGGCTATCGAGCTGGATCAGCCCGGTCCTCTGTTCGGTTTCCTTCAAAGCTTCTTCCGCGTCCCCCAGGTTCTGACTGGCTAGCTTGAGCTGTTGCTCAAAGAACAGTCTGCGCTGCCCAGACTCGGTGATGGCCAGATGCTGAGAAAGATCACGGAATTGATCGACGTAACCGTTGGCTAATTCGGCGGCTCGGCTAGGATCACGATCCTCAACAGAGATGTGAATCAGACCGTCTTTGCCGCTCCCCTCCACGGTCGTACAATTCTCGAACCTCTTACGCGCATCGGAGAGGCGCTGTTTGTGGTACTCCTGCATGAGGCCAAAGCGCTGAATCACACCTTCCTCAACGACGCGGCTCCTCAGCATGGCCACATACATTTCGTTCTGGTTCCTGGACAGGCTACTCCCGCCGGTCACAGCCGCAGCCACTCCGCCCAAAGTGCCGAATTGCGAAGCTAGTTGGGCACCTAAGGATGGAGTCTGCTGCGGCGGAAACAGCGTTAATCTCGCCTTGTAACTGATGGGTAGAAGGAGCGAGACGACGATCGACAGGATCGCACAACCGGCAGTCATCCAGAAGATCAGGAGTTTCCTCTCGACGAGCACGACAAGTCCATCGAGCAGCGAGATTTCTTCGTCCGTTTCAGCACGGGCTGCAGAAGAAGGGCTCAGAACAGGCTCAGAGCGCAGTTTCGGATCAATTGGAGTTTCAATTGCCATTGTCTCCTGGCGAACGACGGAAGTGGAATGAGAGCCCATCTGCATTTTACAGTTGATCGAACCTAGCTCGGTAGAATCGCTAGTAAATGACGTTTAACGCTGCTGCGCCCAGGGCGAGTTGAGAAAACGTCTGCGACCAGTTCATCACACCGTAGAGCGGGGACTGCTTGGGAAGTTTCTCCGGAACCACAATCGTGTCACCTGGGTAGATGCGGAGGCCATTGAACTCGTCGCCCCAATAGTCCTTTAGGGTGTCTCGGCTCACCACCTCTCCGTCAGCGCGAATGACGAATTCGCGCCGGCGGTCCGAATTCCTGTTCGGATTCCCTGCCATTCGAAGATAAGATCCAACTCGCGTGTTGCTCGTGAACAGGAACGAATTCTGGTCGCTGACCGCGCCAACAACATTCACTATCGCCGGAACCTGCGGAACGACGAAACGGTCACCGTCTTCAAGGGGGATATTCGGAAGGCTGCCGCTTCCGCTGTTAGAAGGCCGCAACTTCAATACAATTCGCCCCGTAGCGCGCATCTGCCGAAGGCTGGAGATCAGGCTTTGCTCAGTGCTTTGCGCCGCGCTGCTACTGGCCAGGCTTTGCGGAGTGCTTCCTGCCGACGATGCCATTGCAACAGCAGACCGTTGAATTGCAATGCTCAGACTCTGAACATATTCGTCGATACGCGCTTGCTGAATGACGCGCGCGGATTGACGCGTGAACTCAGAGCCGTAGAGATATGCGTCGGGCGTCAAACCGCCTGCGCGTTCGACCAGCCGGCGCAAAGTTTCGCCCGGCTGGACGGAATACACGCCGGCGTGTACGAATTCGCCTTCAAGCCGAACAAATTTCGTCTGCTCCGCTACCGGTAATCGGATATCGGCGGAGGAAAAGATCGTAACTATATCTCCCGGCTGAAGTTCCAGATTCTGCGAGGCATCATGCTGCAGGGCAAGTTTTCCCAGATCAAAAGGAATCAGATCGGTCTTTAATGTCTCTGGGTTGAGCCGCTCGATCACTGCATAATCCCAATCGATGTCGGGAGCTGGAAGCTGCACGCTGGTCCGTTGCACAGGCAGCCCTGTTTGAGTGGGAGGAGGGGCCTGATTAGCCGCGAGAGACGTGCTGCTCATTCGCTGCTGCGCAGCGGGAGTGTGGTCTTGCCCGAACCCGGCTTGGACTGGCGGCGATCCGTAACTGCTTTCACCAGTGCCAGATAGGCTCTCGCCGAGCCCCTTTGGTTGCGCCGGCTCCGGAAGAACGATGGAACGGTTTTCCGTTGGTTGTTGCTGTCCATCGAAGCCCGCTGTGGGCTCAAACTCGGGTCCGGGCAGTCCCAGTTGCGCTCGCCGCCACCAGTAATTCCGGGTGAGCAGCGACTCCTTATCTGGAATCAAATCGTTTATTTGCATACCCTGATGCCACGAGAAGCGGCCCGGATTCGCCGTGTTTCCCCTCAGGATGACGGTCTTTTCGTACTTGGGAATGATCGAGTACACACGAACCACGTCGCCGTCCGCCAGCGGCAGCGCCAAGCCAGAATCATCGTAGGCCACTTCCAGCGCGTGCCGTTCGCGATGCTCGTAGATACGTTCGATTGAGACGCGCGCTTCAGCGGCCACAGAGGAAACACCGCCGGCTTCCGCAAGAATGTTGGCGAGTGTCTCTTGTGGGCGCAGCTCATAAATGGCAGGATTGCGGACGCTGCCGAACACAGCAACCTGGGCCCCGACCGGCGGAATGAAAATGACGTCTCCGGGTAGTAGCTTGGCGTCCTTTGACTTATCGCCGCGGATAAGCAGATCGTATAAATCGAAGCGAGTGATCGAGGCGCCACTGCGGCGCAACTCGAATGAGCGCATGGAGCCCTCCAGCGACGGACCGCCACTCGAAAACAACGCGTCCACCAAGGTGCTTAGCGAGCTCACGGTGTATACGCCGGGCCGCCTTGCCTCACCCGCGACGTACACCTGGATTGCACGTATCTGACCCACATCGACGGACAAATCGAAGTTGCGATACACGCGGCTTATCGCATCGCGGAGGTGCTTGTCGAGCTCCGAATAAGCCAGGCCTGCCACGTGAACGTTGCCGACTTGCGGCAAGTAAATCTCGCCCCCACGGTCAACACGCAGGTTGGCCTGGATGTCGACCTGACCCCAGACTCGAATGCGCAGTTCGTCACCCGGCCCCAGAACGTAATCCGGCGGCACGGGCGCCATGTCCACCGGTGCAAAGGTCGAGGGTGTATGACGGAATAGGTCAGCTCCATAGATTGGCAGAATCAAGCCTGTTCCAGAAGCGGCAAATTTCTGAAACTCAGTCAGCATCTCCGACGGTGCCGCAGCCGGCTGCGGCGTTGCCGGACCGGAATACCGCTCGATATCCGAATAATTCGTATATGGAATCGTGATGGGGCTCGGCGCAGATCCATTGGAAGGCACTGTGTCGTTCCCCTGCGGCACTTGAACCTGGCCATTCGGCCGCGACGCGCCGGAACAGGCCGGCGTATCTGCGAGCAAAGGATCTGAACAGCCCGATCCGCTCGTGCTTTGCGCCCATACTGCGCTTGCAACGAAACAGATCAGGATAAGGAAACCAAACCGCTCACCCGTGGCAAAGCTTCCTCTCGACCGAAGGCATCCGGACGGTCGTTTGCGACCTCCTTCTCGCATTCCGCAATCATGGTGGTGCATATGCGATTACTTTATCGCATTTCCCGAAGCGTCGGCGTTCGAAGATGCAACTCAATGGTCAGAAAGGATCGTTGGTCTGCTTTATTAATACAAGATGAATAAACTGCTCCTGGCGGATGCGTTTTGTCTCACCTTGTTCAGTTCTTCAGTTAGATTTCGAGGATTTTCATGCAACAGCAAAACATCGCCACTGTAGTGCACCTTAGGCGCCCTTACTGGCCGGATTCAGCATTGAAAGATCACGTTCGGCCGGCGGCGACTAAGGCAGGTATTACCAAGACTCTCGGATGGCACACGTTTCGGCACTCCCTGGCTACCCTCTTGGGCCAGCAGGGCGAAGATATCAAGGTCATCCAAGAACTGCTGCGCCATGCGTCATCCAGGATCACATCCGCTGTGTATCAACAGGGCCACACCCTGGCAAAGCGGTCTGCGCTGAGCAGGGCTTCGGGACTCTTCGTGGTAGAGGCCAAGACATCGTAGGAGTCCAAGTTGAGGTCCAGCTTTTCACAAGAACCCTCCAGACGAAGAAAGGCTCCCGGCATCGGGAGCCTTTCCTTCTCAATCTTTCAATTCCAATCGGTCTCAAAAGGGTGTATTTTCTTAATGGACCCTTATTGGACCTTTGTGACACATGCCAGACCGGAAGTAAGTCCTTGGGAATCTGGCGGGGACGACGAGACTCGAACTCGCGACCTCTGCCGTGACAGGGCAGCGTTCTAACCAACTGAACTACGTCCCCAGCTTCCTTCTTCGACATATGCAAAGTCTAAGATAGTGCAGTCTCTTGCTGCTGTCTCTTTCTCTCCCGCTTCCACTATTTCCGCGAAATCCAACCGAATTCCGCGATTAATGGACGGCATGGACAGCAAGATTCTCTGCCATCTATGCCGTTGCAGGCGACCCGCAACCCGGAACATCTGTCCATGTCCCGTAAGAGAATTGTACCAAACGATTCGGGCTCGAAGGAGGATGGTGTTGCTCGAAAAGAATAGCCGGTCTGTCAGAACTCGCGGCAAAACCAAGGGAGACGCCAAAGATTAGATTCCTGGCGCCAAAAATCAGAATCCTAGTGGTTAACGAGACCAGCGCGCACACTGCAACGCGGATATCCTTGCCGGTTTGGAAGGCAGCCAGCTATGGCGCTGAATCAGGCGTTGGCAACCGCGCGAACGCCGCGGCCTGAAGGCACGTATCCCATGTCAGTGGAAATGCCGCGCACGCACTGCAGCAAATGATTTGCAATCGAAGGCAGCTTCTGCGCGGTGACGCGGAACGACGGCCCGGAGACGCTGACCGCCGCCACCGGCAGCCGCTGCGCATCCAGCACCGGAACGGCGATGCAACGCAAGCCTTCCTCCAGTTCCTCGTCGTCTACCGCGTAGCCGCGGCGGTGGGTTTTTTCGAGCTCTGTACTCAGAGCCTCAGCCGACATGATGGTGCGGCCCGTGAGCCGTTCGAAGCGGATCCGGCGCACAATCTCCGCCGACCGCTCCGGAGGCAGAAAAGCCAGAATCGCCTTGCCGACCGAGGTGCAATGCACGGGATTGCTGGCCCCGATGCGGGTGATCATGCGCACCGCGCGTGTGGGCTCGATTTTGTCGATGTAGATGACGCGCGTCGCTTCCAGCAGGGCCAGGTGGGCTGTCTCCTCGGTTTCGGCCACCAGGCGGCGCAGGTGCGGCTGTGCGCGTTCGCGCAGGTCGTACTGCTCAATGGCGCGATTGCCGAAGTCGAACAGGCGAAGGCCGAGGCGGAACTTGCCGTTCGCAGTGCGCTCCACCATGCGATGCCGCTCGAGAACCATGAGAAAACGGTGCGCCGTGCTCTTGTGCAACTGGAGCGAAGCGGCCACTTGAGCCAGGCCCAGCGGCGTTTCGCTTTCGCCAAGCAGGTCCAGTACCGCAAAAGCCCGGTCGAGTGCTTGAACTTTGTAGGTGCCTTGTGGGGGTACGTCTCGCATTTTGATCCTATGTTCCGTTTGCTGAGCCTCACTCTAGATTCTCAGATAATGGGACGCGCGTCAACTCTCGCGGAACGCACCTGGCTTCCGGCGAGGGATTTAATGATCGGGAACTCCCGAGCCGGCAGCGACCTCAGTCACGACTCTCGGGCCGATAGGCTTGCTCGCCGTTCATGCGCCGGGCGGCCATGATCGCAAAGGGCGGATTGTTCGACTGAGGGCGCCCCGGTTCGGGGGCTTGGGGCACCCGGCTCCAGTTGTTCATCGCGGGGCACCCGTCATTCCACGCGAATTATTTCTCCCGCCAACCTTGCGGATTAATTCAGCGAAACCGGCAAACTTGTTTTAAGCGTAAAGAACAGAGCTGGCGAGAAAAGCAGACGGGGCCGAACCTGACCCCTGAAACCTGACACTGACAGACGGAGGTATATGCCCCCTCCCGTAAGTCCTTTATTTTTATATGGAGACGTATATACCTCCAGTAACCCCTTTGTTTTCAAATATGGAGGCACATACACCTCCCATAACTCCTTTATTTTCAAATATGGAGATATGACATATGGGGGTAGGGGGGGCCATACAGGACAAGGGTGTAAACCAGGCAGATAGCTGACATTTTGAGCCGGGGGGACAACGGGGGCACGAGGATGCGCATTTACGGAAAGAGGTGCCGCGCTCGCGTCTATTCATCCCTTCCCTCGTTCTCCACGACCTCATCCCCTTCGCCGGGCGCAAGAAACAGATTCGCCTCAAGGCCGTGCTGGCGGGTGTAGAGATCGTAATAGCGGCCGCCGAGGGCGAAAAGCTCGGCGTGGGTGCCGCGCTCGACAATCAGCCCGTCTTCGACCACGAGAATCTGATCGGCGCGGCGGATGGTGGAGAGGCGGTGCGCAATGACAAAGGTGGTGCGGCCGCGCATCAGTTCGCTGAGCCCGCTCTGGATCATGGCTTCGGACTCGGAATCGAGTGAGCTGGTGGCCTCGTCGAGAATGAGAATACGCGGCTCGGCCAGCAATGCGCGCGCAATCGACAAGCGCTGCCGCTGGCCACCGGAAAGCTTGACTCCGCGCTCGCCCACGATGGTGTCGTAGCCCTCAGGGAAGCGCTCGGCAAACTCGTCGACGCACGCGGTGCGGCAGGCAAAGAGAAACTGCTCTTCGCCGGCCTCGGGGCGAGAGAACATGATGTTTTCGCGGATGGTGCCGTCGAAGAGGAACGAATCCTGCAGCACCACGCCCAGTTGCGAGCGGAAGGTGTTCAGGTCCACTGTCGACAAATCGATGTCATCAACCAAAACCTTGCCGCCCGCAGGGCTGTGGAAGGCGCAGAGCAGACTGATGATCGTGGACTTGCCCGAACCCGAAGAACCCACGAGCGCGGTGACCGTTCCCGGATCGGCACGGAAGCTGATGCCGTGCAGCACGGGCTTGCCTGGCGTGTAGGAGAACTCCACATTGTCGAAGCGCACGCGGCCGGCAATCTCGCCCAGCTTGACCACGCGCGCCGGATCGGTAAACTCATCTTTTTCCGAAAGTATCTCCATGGTGCGATCGATGCCCGCCACTGCCTCGGTCAGTTGCGTGCCGATATTCACCACCTGAATCACCGGCGCAATCATGAAGGCTAGAAACATGGTGTATTGGATATAGGTGCCGTCGTCCATTTGGTTCCGCAAGGCGAGATGTCCGCTCAGCAGCATCACCATCGCACCCACGATGCCCAGCACCGTGGTAGCCGCCATCGACATCAGACTCGTCGCCGTCAGCGACCGCATCACGTTGTCGAGCAGGCGAAGGACGCCGAGCCGAAAGACGCCCGCTTCGCGCTCTTCGGCGTGGTAGCCTTTGATGACGCGCACACCGCCAAGGGACTCCGTGAGGCGCCCCGTGACTTCGCCGGTAATTTTGGCGCGCTCGCGGAAGATGGGGCGAATGGTTTTGAAGGCGTACCGCAAAATGAAGACGAAGACGCCGACCACAGAGAAGACGATCAGCGTCATCCTCGGGCTGCGGTGCATGAGAAAGACGAAAGCCAGGACAGCAGTAAGCAGGCCTCCGACAAACTCCACCAGGCCCGTGCCGATGAGGTTGCGCACGCCCTCGACGTCGCTCATGATGCGCGATACCAGCAGGCCGGTGCGGTTTTCGTCGTAGAAGCTCACCGAAAGACGGCCGACATGCCGCTGCACCTGCTGGCGCAATTCCGCAATCATGCGCTGCGCCGCCTTTGACAACAACTGAGTGTTTAAAAACGATGTGATGGCCTGAATGATTGTGGCGATAAACACGGCAATCACCAGGGGCATGAGCCTGCCGCCCTGATGTTGCCGGAGCACCAGATTGACGTATGGCCTGGAGACAAAAGGCAGGGTCAGGCCGGCTACGCGATTGATGGCCACCAGCACCAGGCCCAGAAGCAGCAGCCACTTCCGCGGCCGCACCAGCTTCCAGACCTCCGGCATTGCTTTGCGGAAATCTGTCTTCTTTTTGGGCGCATCGGCAAGGGCGCGAGGGCTGCGACCGTGCGGCGAGCGCTCGGCTTGCGTGCCTAACCCCAGCCCGCTACGAATTGTGCCCATTGAAACTTCCTAACGCGACCTGCGTACTTGGATGAACGAACGCACGCAAAGGATGACATAAATCAACAGCAGGCCGACCATGGCGAGTTTGGCGGCGAGCGCGATGGGATCGGGCGCGAGACCCTTGGCGAAGGCGCTCGCATAGCTGCGCCCTACTTCAGCCGCTGCACCGATAAGACCCAGAAGGCCGATCGTCACATTGATGTGCATGATCAGCTTGCGCCGGCTCTCGCTGGGGCTGATGGCCAGAAACCCGCCAACGGCGAGCGCAAGACCGAATCAGGTCGGGATGAGCGCGGTGTAATGAATGCTCCCGGTGCCGAAGAAACCTACGAGTCCAAGTATAACCAGCAGAAATCCGAAAATAATTGTGACTCTTGCCATTCCGAACCTCCGTCATCGTGCATGGCAAGAATAACAGTTGCGAGTTGTCAGTGGTCAGTGATCAGCTATAACTTCGCAGGTCATCTACCCGGCGCTAGCGGCCAGCTGCTTCACGTCCGCAGTCACCTGCTCCGGCGTCCACTCATTGCCGGGATAAAACTGCGCCACTTTGCCCTGCGGCCCAATCAACGTTGTGGAGAGTGTGTGCGTGATCGTATCGTCGGCGCCGTTTGTGATGCCCAGATCGAAATACTTCGCCATCTCGAGGAGTTCCTGCTTGCTGGGCACGGCAAAATCCCAATGCGCAAAAGCGCTCTTGGTGTCGCTGCCGATGTACTGTGCGCCGTAGGAACGAAGCCGCTCCGGCGTGTCGTGCTCGGGATCGAAGCTTACGCAGAGCAGGTGCGTTTTGGCATAGAGTGCCGGGTTCGAGGCTAGCTGGCGATCGATGATGGCGAAGTTGCGCGTGACCAGCGGGCAAAAGTTGGGCAGAGGACAGCGAGTGTAAATGAAAGTTAGCAGCAGCGTCTTGCCGCGGAACTGACCCAGATGAATGGTGCGGCCGTCCTGGTTGCGCAATTTGAAATCCGGCACCGCGTCGCCCGGTGCGGGCACGTGATAGAAGACCATGGGCTTGTAGTCGGGCTTGGCCTGCGCGATGACAACGATATGATCCAGCAGCACGTCGGCATCGGAATTCTGCGAAACCAACACGTCCGCAGTGATGCTGTCGCCGGGGTGCAATTCGCTCAAGATGCCAGGGTCCTTGAGTTTATAGGGCATGGTCATCGCGTCCATGAAGCCCGGAATGGCCTCGTGGTTCAAGGTTACTTCGCCGGTGGCAGTATCGGTCGAAACCACCTTCCCGCGCAGGTGATAGACCTTGAACGATGCCGCCGCGGGCCCCTGGGCTTCGGGCTTCGGAGTCGAATGACATCCGGCCAGGGCGGCGACGGCAAGTAGCCCAATTGCGAGCAAGATAGGCTTCATAAAACTCAGTTTACAACCCGTGGACTGACCACTCGAAAAGAACAGTATTTTAGTTCACAGATCACAGTTTGTCGTTGCCGGCTTCGAAATCGGGACCAGTTATCCGCAGCGGCAGGAGTCATTAAATTCTGGCCGAGGTATTCTTGGGAATAAGGCCGAGAATTGCGAACTGTGAACCGGGAACTGTCATCCGCGGTGGAGATCGATGCCTGCCTGCGCACGGGCGGACTGGTGGTAACGGCCAGCGAACGCGCCGCGCGATCCATCACGGCCGCGTTTCATCGCGCCCGCCGCGCCGAGGGGCTTACCGCCTGGCCTTCGCCCAAAATTCAGGACTGGCAAAGTTTTGTCCGCAATGCCTGGAACGAGCGCAGCTTCGACGGCCGGCTGGTCATGAACCCGCTGCAGGAGCAGTCGCTCTGGGCAGGAATTGTGGCCGCAAGCGGGCACAGCGCAGCGCAGCTCGAGGGTCCGCGCCATCGGTTGGCAAACCTGGCCATGGAAGCGCACATCCTGCTCTGCGGCTACGCTCCGCGGCTCCTGAAAGCGGGCGCGCGCAGCGCCTGGCAGCAGGACGCAGCGGCGTACAGCACTTGGCTCGCTGAATTCGACGAAACTTGCCGCGCCGCTAATCTGACGAGCGCTGCACGTCTGCCGCTCGAACTGATTGAGGCGCTCGAAAGGGATTCGTCTACGCGCGCCCCACTCCTTTTGGCCGGCTTCGATCGCATCCTGCCCACGCAACGCAGGCTCTTCGATGCGTGGGGAAGCTGGGCTGAAGCTTCTCTCGGCGAAGCCGCGAAGCAAATCGAGTTCCACCTGGCTGCCGATCCAGCCGCCGAGCTGGCCGCCTGCGCCTTGTGGTGTAAACGCGCGTTGGCGCACGATCCACACGCGCGTTTGCTGGTTGTGACGCAACAGGTTTTGAAACGCCGCGGCGAGATCGAGCGCGCGTTTCTCCGCTTCCTGCGCGCGGATGGGATCGCGTCAGGCGGCGCGACGCTCTTCGAGTTTTCGCTGGGCGTTCCACTGGGCCAAATTGCGTTGGCGCGTAGCGCGCGCTTGCTGCTCCGCTGGCTCGATGGCTTCATCGACGAGCACGAACTCGATTGGCTCCTTTCCACGGGCCAGGCCGCTGCATCACCCGAAGAATCGAGAGCGCTCACCGTTTTTATGCGAGCGTTGCGGCGCCGCGGATTCGAGCGCACGCGCTGGACGCTCGATGATTTCCTGCGCCAAACGCCGGGCGAGGCGCTGCCTGCCGCGTGGATTCTGCGCATGACACAGGCCAAACAGCGTCTCAATGAGTTTGCGCGCCGCCCGCAGCCGCAGCCGCCGCTGGCCTGGGCCGAACTGGCGCCGCAGTTGCTTGAAATTGCCGCCTGGCCCGGCGCGCGTCCGCTGGCAAGTGGCGAATTTCAAGCGCTGCGCCGTTGGCAGCAGGTGATGGACGACTGCGCTTCGTTGGGCTTCGATGGCCGACACGTGAAGTGGGCCGAATTCCGAGCGGCACTCGACCGCGCGGTGAACGACTCGCTTTTCGCGCCCGAATCGCAGGAACGCACCCGTGCTGATCGCCGGGCCTGCGGAGTCGGCCGGCCTTGCGGCTGATGCGGTCTGGTTCCTGGGCGCGGACGAAGACGCGTGGCCGGGCAGCGGCGCCACGCATCCCCTGCTTCCGCTTGAAGTGCAGCGCGAATCGAGAATGCCGCACGCCACGCCGCAGCTCGATTGGGATCTGGCCGCTGCGATGACGCGCCGCCTGCTCGCCTCCGCGCCCGAGGCTCACTTCAGCTACGCGAGACAGAGTGACGGCATCGACGCGCGCCCCTCGCGGCTGATTGACAAAATGAAGTGTCCGCCACAGGATTTGCCTGCAGAACTCTGTGCGCCGGCGGTTACAGAGGCGCAAACAATCACAGTTGAAGATTTCAGTTGCGTTCCCTTCCCTGCCGGTCACGCCGCGGGCGGATCGAGCGTCCTGACCTCGCAATCGCAGTGCCCTTTCAAAGCATTTGCCACGGCACGTCTGGGGGCGCAGGATTGGGCGCCGGCCGAAGCCGGACTTACCGCATCGGAGCGCGGCCTGCTGCTTCACGATGTGCTGCACGCCATTTGGGGCGGACCGCCGGAAGGCATTCGCTCGCACGCCGAGCTTGTCGCGATTCTTCCGCATCTTGTTTCCTTCGCCGAAGGTCACGTGCGCCACGTTCTCTCGCAGAATTTGCCGCCGCGCGCGCGAGAGTCGCATGCCGAAACGATATTTGGAGCTCGAAGAGACGCGGCTCATCGATCTTGTGACCGAGTGGCTTGAAGTACGAATCCGCGCGCGTACCCTTCACCGTTGTCGAAACGGAACAGAAGGACACTGTGGCGATCGCCGGGCTCTCGCTCAACTTGCGCCTCGACCGCATCGATCGGCTCAACGACGGTTCCCTGCTTGTCATCGACTACAAGACCGGCGATGTCTCGCCCAAGTCCTGGGACTTGCCACGACCCGGACGACGTGCAACTGCCGCTCTACGCGGGCTTCGCACTCGACTCCGCGAGAAGAGCTCGGCGGGCTGGTCTTCGCCAAAGCTGCGCGCGGGCGAGCGCAATCGCGAATTTGCCGGCCGTGTCCGCCGACGCCAACGAGACTCTGCTGAGCGATCTCAAAGGCAGCAAAAGTCTGGTGCGTAATACCTCTCGACGACGAGGACATCGATGCCTGGCGTGGATACATCCAGCAGCTGGCGCAGGATTTTCTTGCCGGACGCGCCGAGGTTGATCCGCGCGAATATCCCGAAACCTGCGAGCGCTGCGGACTGCATACGCTTTGCCGCATCCAGGAGAATCAAGCGCAATTCGGAACCTGACGAGAGCCAGGACGGCGAGGAGGCCGACGATGCCTGACGAGCCGCGCAAGAATCTCCCTCCCGATCAGGCCGCAGCGCGATCGAGCGCTCGACGCAAGCCGGTCTATTCTCGTGCGCGCCCCGGCCGGGTCGGGCAAGACCGACCTGCTCACGCGCCGCTTTCTGCGCCTGCTGGGCGAAGTCGACGATCCCGGCCAGATTGTCGCCATCACATTTACCAAAGCCGCCGCGGCTGAGATGCGCCACCGCATTTTGTCGGAGCTGGAAAGCGCAGTTGCCGCTGATCGAGCCGGCAGACGAGCCATTCTCGATGCGGACCCTCGCACAGCGCGCGCTTGCGCGATCCGAGGGACGCGGCTGGAATCTGCTCGATCTTCCGGCGCAATTGCGCATTTCAACGATCGACTCGTTCTGCCGCGAACTGGCATTGCAGCAGCCGCTGCTCTCCCGCCTGGGCGACGGCCTCGACATCGCTGAACAGCCCACCGATCTGTACCGCCGCGCAGCCCGCCGCACGCTGGAACAGATCGACGAAGAAGACGCGGCGCTGAGCCATGCAATTGAGGCGCTGCTTCTTTGGCGCGACAATAGTTGGCAGGACCTCGAAACCCAGCTCGTTGCAATGCTGGAACAGCGCGACCGCTGGATGCGCGAGTTTGTGGTCAACCGCGAGCAGGATTGGGAGTCGCTGCGCGCGAGGCTGGAGCGGCCGTTTGCTCAGGCTGTGATGCAGGCTCTCAATAAGCTGAGCGAACTTCTCGACCAGGCTCCGGGAGCGCGCCAAGAAGCTCTAGAGCTGGCGCGATTTGGATGCGAGCAAAGCGCAGGCGCGCTCCATCAGGAACTGGCTGAGCTGGCTGAGTTTCCCGCGCCACCTTTTTCATCCGCAGAAAAGATGGAGGAGACGCGCCACGCGTGCTTGGCCCTGGCGGGGCTGCTACTCACCGGCGACGGCGGCTTTCGCAAGCAGGTCAACGTCAGTCACGGATTTCCCAAGGAGTGCAAAGCCGACAAAGCGCGATTCCTCAATTTGATTGCAAGCCTTTCGGCTGTTCCGGGTCTCGAAACAGCCCTCGCCGCCGTTCGCGAGCTTCCGCCCGCACGCTATCCGGATGAAGACTGGCAGATTGTTCGTGCATGTTTTGAACTGCTGCGCCGGGCTGCGGGCGAGTTGCAGGTGGTCTTTGCAGAGGCTGCTGCCGTGGACTACATCGAGGTTGCGCAGATTGCGCTGAATGTCCTTAAAGGCGAAGACAGACTGCCAACCGACGGCGCGATCGCCGTTGCCGACGGCATTCGCCATCTGCTCGTCGACGAGTTCCAGGACACCGGCCGCCGCCAGCACCAGTTGCTCGCGCAACTCATCGCCGCATGGCCTGAGCGCGAGGGCCGCACCTGCTTCGTCGTCGGCGATCCCATGCAGTCGATTTACTTCTTCCGCGATGCCGACGCAGAACTTTTTCCGCGCGTGGAGCATCTCGGGCTTGAGATTCCTCATGATTTGCCGCTGCGCTTCGATCCCGTGCAGCTCAGGGCGAACTTCCGCTCTGCGCCGGCGTTGGTCGAGCACATCAATGACAGCTTCGCACAGATCTTCGCTATCGACGATGGCAGCGGCATCAAGTTTGCTGAAGCAATGCCCGCGCGCGGCGATGCTGCACAGCTCGGACCGCACCTTGTAGCCGAGCCGGACACGCGCATGCACCTGCACTGCGCGTTCATGCCCCAATCCATACGAAGCAGCTCGCGCGCTTCGGGAGCCGATGGAAAGGCGGAGATTGCGACCGAGCGCAAGACAACGTACGAAGAGCAAACTGCAGAGATCGTCGCTTTGATTCAGGGTCACAAGGACTGGATGGATCAGGCACGCGCGGCGAAGGAGAAATACCGCATCGCCGTGCTGGGACGCACACGCAAATCGCTTACGCCGATAGCGGAGGCGCTGCGCGAGGCGGAGATTCCGTTTCGCGCGGTGGAGCTTGAGAAACTCGAAGACCGCCCTGAGATTCTCGACGCTCTGACGCTGGCCCGCGCACTCCTCAATCCGCAGGATCGCGTAGCGTGGCTGGGCGTTCTGCGCGCACCGTGGTGCGGGCTTTCGCTCGCCGATTTATACGCTCTCGCCGGTGAGCACGATGCAGAATTGGGCGATGCGGAGTTACTGTCGCGCCCCGTGCCGGAACTGCTGGCCGAGCGCGCGCAGCTTCTCAGCAACGAGGGCCGCGAGGGGATCGAACGCGTGATGCGTGCGATCGATTCCGCGGACCGCCTGCGCTTTGCTCAGACGACGGCATCGCTTGGAACGTGGCTCGAGCAGGTCTGGCTGGGGTTGGGCGGCGCGTACTGTGTCGACGCTACGGCGCGTGCCAATCTCGACCTGTTGTGGCGCTGCCTCGACGGCCTTCCGGAAGGCGAACCGGACCTGCTCGGCCCCGCGCTCAATTCGGCTCTCGATAAACTCACCGCATTGCCCGACCCCGGCGCCGAGAGCGATTGTGGCGTGCAGTTGATGACCATCCATAAGGCAAAAGGGCTGGAGTTCGAAGTGGTCATCGTGCCCGAACTGCAGGCTGCCGCCCGCCGCGCCAAGCTGGAATTGCTCTCCTGGCTGGAGCGAGGCCTGCCGCCCGAACTCGAAGCCAGCGAACCGGATGAATCCGGCGTAATTACGGAGTTTCTTGTTGCGCCGGTTCAGTCCAAGGGAGCCGATCGTGGCGAAGCCAAGAAATGGGTGGATCGCGAGCGTCGCAAGCGTGAAAAGCAGGAGATGCGGAGACTGCTTTATGTGGCCGCCACACGCGCCCGCGAAGAGTTGCATCTCTTCGCGCGGCCCGCTTACAAGACAGAGAAAGATGGTTCCCTGAGCCTAGTCGAGCCCAAAGAAGGCCTGCTCGAAACCGCGTGGCCGGCATTGGAAGAAGAGATTGGGGCGCGCTTTGACGAGTGGCGAGCCTCGCGCAGAACGCCGGATTTTGAGCCCTCTACCATCGACGCGATTGCCGCTTCTGGCGAGGACCAGTTGCTTCAGATGCCTAACCGCATAAAGGCCACGCTGCTGCGCCGCCTCCCGCCGGATTTTCGTATCGCGGACGGCGCGCCACCTGCAGCCGTCTTCGACGCACCGCTTCAAGGTGCGAATCACCTCTACGAGCGCCACGAGGGTGGATTGCTTACGCGCGCGCTGGGCAAAGCCGTTCATGCGCTTTTTCACGAGTTGGCGCAGCTAGTGGCCGCGCAGCCGCTCGATGCCGCCCTTGCAGCGCTGACTCGGTTGGCGCCGCGCATCGCGTCCGCCATGCGCTCGATGGGTGTCGATCAACAGCAGGCCGGCCGCATCGCCGCGCAAGCGCTCGAAATCGTACACAAGGCCGCCGGCGATCCGCAAGCACAGTGGATTCTGGCCCCGCACGCAGAGGCCGAGAACGAGGTCCGCTGGACAGGAGTCGTCGACGGAAGCCTGCGCACGGTGCAGGTGGATCGCGTCTTCCGCGCGGGACCTACGCCAAATGCCATGAATATAGAGACGTGGTGGATTATCGATTACAAGACTGCCCACGAAGACGGCCTCGAACCTGGCGCTGCTCTTTCCGAATTGCGCCGCATCTTTGCGCCGCAGATCGAGGCCTACGCAAAGGTTCTGCGCAATCTGCGTGGCGCGGACGCGACTGTCCGCGGCGCGCTCTATTATCCGCGGATGTCGCTCTTGGATTGGTGGGAAGTTTAGCAACCAATTCTAGACCTTGCAGAGCTCCTCGGCAAAAACGTCTCGGTGGGTGAGGATGAGCCGGTCGGCGCTGCGCAGCAGCAGTCCGTAGGCGGCCACCGCGACAGCGGCAAGAGGGCCAAAGATCCATGCAGCCAGCCACGGCTCGTCAAAGTAACGGCATAGGAGCGCGACGGGAATCTGCAGGAACAGGCTTCCGAACAAGACCACGAGAATGAGAAGTCCGCTGGTGCGGCCGGTTGGAATGCCGCGCCGCTGCGGAACTTTTCCGGGAACAAATTTGCGCGGCGCCTGGATGGACCTGAACGTGCCCAGAGCGAGATTTGCCGCGATGACGAAAACGGTCCAAAATGCGCTGGAGACTTGCGTTGAATGTGGAATCGGCGCGCGCGACAGCATGGAAATTAAAACCCAGGCGATCCCAGCTTCCGTAACAATCAGCACCAGGCTGGCAAGATTCTTGGCCACAATCACGTCGCGCATGCGGATGGGCGCGAGCAAATAAATTTGCACACCCGGTCCCTCCGCGCCGAAGACGTTATAGAGCCCGGCGAGAGGGCCGAGCAGAACGTATGTAATCGCCCCGGGAAGAACGTACGCGGGATGCTGCGCGAAAATTCCCCGGTTCAGAATCACGATAAAAATGAGCGGCGTGATCAATCCAATCAATTGCGCGCTGTTGCCGCGAAAGGTCAGCCACTCCTTGCGCAGGCACGCGGCAATCACCGGCGAAAAGACGGGGCGCACCGTTTGCGCGGGTGCTGTCATGACCGCGGGCGCTTGCGGCAAAGTCTTCGCGCGAAAGACGGATCTTGCCGGCGCGCTGCGGACGGCGTTCTCGCTGAGGTATTCGCCGAGAAACTGCTTGCGCAGACGGATGGCGAAAACGCCCGCGAACAGCGCTGTGCTGGCCAGCAGGCCGGCGAACTGCGCCAGCGCCCAGAAAGGATGCGCCGAGAGAAGGATCGCATTGGCGGCGAAGCCTGGCGGCGTGAAATGCAGATAGGGGCCGGAGGCGGTCAGAAACCGGAGCAGCCAACTGCTGCGCACACCATAAACTTGCGAGGAAGCGCGCTGGAAATTAAGCACCTGGACCCCGACGACCATGAGCGCCATGAGTACGCCGAAGATTTCACGGAAGCGGCGGTTCGCCAGCCAGCGCTCCATCCACGCGCCGATCATGCGCGTGAGAAAAATATTCATGAGGGCGTAGACAGCCAGAACGGTGAGCGCGGGCAGCGCGAGCGCGGGTTTCGCCAGGCCGATTCCAATTGCGGCAGCGAGCAAAGCAAGACAGCCCACGATGGTGCTGGGGGTGAGGAAGCCGAGCAGCGTGCGCAATACAAAGTAGCGGCCGAAGCGCAGAGGAAAGCGCAGCAGCGACGAGGGTTCGAAGCTGGAGATGGTGGCGGAGATGCTCAAGCCGTTGATAGCGACAAACTGCCAGAGCACTACGACGCCGGCCAGCAGCGAAGGCAGGTTCTGCGGGTGGTCTGAGGCCATCATCGCCCAGGCCAGGAAGCCGCTGCCGACGACGGGACCGATGAACATCATGGCGATGAAGGGCCAGGCGATGAGGCGCAGGAGAAAAACAAAAACGATCGCGACCACCTGACGTGTGGTCCTGGGACGCCGGCGAAAGCTGTTGTTTACAAAGATGCGCCAACGCATCCATGCAACGGCAAGAAGCTGCTGGCTTACAGGAATGTCCGGCATGGAAGCGGGGATTGCTTCTGCGGCGGTCAGCTCAACCATGAAAGTTCCTGCTCCGGTGCCGTGACGGCCGGGTTACCAGCGCGATCGGTTCCGACGACTTCAAGGAAGATATCTTCGAGACTGCGATATTCCGCGCCGTGGGGCGCGAATTCCGCTGAATCTGCCTTCCTGGCGCGACCGGCGCCGGCGCGCAGCTCCTCGATCGACCCTTGGGCCACAAGCTGGCCGCGGTGAATAATGGCAACGTGCGTGCAGAGCCGCTCTACGATTTCCAGCACGTGGGAGGTGAGAAAGACAGTCGCTCCGCGCGCAATCATCCGTTGCAGCATCGCCTTCAGCGTGCCGGCGGCGACAGCGTCGACGCCTTCAAAGGGCTCGTCGAGGAAAAGCACTCTGGGTCCGTGGATGACAGCCGCCGCGAGGGCCAGTTTCTTTTGCATGCCATGGGAGAAATCGGCGATCAGTTTCTTGTTTTCATCGGCGAGCTGCATGAACTCCAGCAGTTCCTGCGTGCGCTTGAGCGTAGTGGTGCGATCGAGGCCATACATGCGGCCAACAAATCTGAGATACTCTTGCGCGGTAAGGCGTCCGAACAGCGCCATGCCTTCCGGGACCACGCCAATCTGCCGTTTGATCTCTGCCGAGTTAACTGTCAGATCCTTGCCGAGAATGCGAATGCTGCCTGAAGTCGGCGCCAACAGCCCGGTCAACATCTTGATGGTGGTGGATTTACCCGCGCCGTTGGGGCCAAGGAAGCCGAAGAACTGTCCGCTGTCGACGCGCAGATCGACATCCCGAACGGCGGTGAAGTCGCCGAAGCGGCGGGTAAGCTCGGAGGTTTCGATGGCCAGTGTGGTCATTGCATTCGAACTTGAAACAACGATACACGCTGAAGGCCCGGCGACTAAGAAAGTCCTGCGGTTCGGGACGGAGGGTTTACGCCGCAGGTTCTTCCCTGTCGCATTCAGCTTCGCAGGGGGCTGGCAGTTCGGTATTCTGTATAGGTGAGCTTGATTGTTGGCCAAACCTGCTCAGGAGGGTCTCCGCATGGCAAGAACCGTGAAGATAGCAGATGCTACCCCGAAGGCCGCCGCCAAACCACGCAAGGTTGCGGCGAAGAACACCGTCCCATCGAATGTGACGCCGATCTCGGTTTCCCGTGAACAGATTGCGCAGCTTGCGCACCGGTTCTGGGCCGAGCGCGGCCACAAGGACGGACATCATGAAGAAGATTGGTACCGCGCCGAGCAGGAGCTGCGCGGCAAAGCGTCCTGATCCTTATTTTGTTAGTGCCTTCATAACAAACTAGTGTGGCATCCCAGAAGTTCATCGCAAAAGTCTGGTGATCAAATGCAGGTCCTTCGACTCCGTTTGGCGTAACGACCGGCCAAATGTCGCTCAGGATGACCGCGTATTTATGCTGCGAATTTTAGAGTCAGGACACAAGGCGCATCGTCCTGTCCGAGGCGATGCGCCGGTTATTGGAAACGAATCCTCGGCTTCGAGTCTACTGTAAATTCGCCATCAGGCTGTCGAGCGCGGATTTGGGCGGACGCGTGAGCGATTCGGGCAGCGTTGCAAGTGGTTCGTCCACCACGTTCAGTTGATCGATGAACGTCGGTTTCTGCGTGTCGATGTAGAAGACACCGGTCAGGACTTCGTCCTTGTCGTGCGCTTCCATCAACGTGCGCACGGCGTTGGCTTTGTCCGTGGGATCGTAATCCTCAAGGAGCTTGCGCAGGCGCAGCTGCGACCCGTCGTGCATTTCCACGTCGTAAACTCCGCCCGAGTCGTAATCCACTTCGATGTCGTCAAAACTGGCTATAAACCCGATCTCATTGATCGGCTCGTCGTTCTCCTGCAGGAATTTGTAGCTCTTGGTCGATCCCTCGTGATCGTTGAAGGTGACGCAGGGGCTGATCACGTCGAGCATCACGGTTCCCTTGTGCGCAATCGCCACCTTGAGCATAGAGAGCAACTGCTTCTTGTCGCCGGAGAACGACCGCCCCACAAACGTCGCGCCCAACTGGATTGCCATGGCGCAGGTATCGATGGCCGGCAAATCGTTGATCACGCCGGTCTTCAACTTTGAGCCGAGATCGGCAGTGGCCGAAAATTGGCCCTTCGTCAATCCGTACACACCGTTGTCCTCGATGATGTAAATCATGGGCAGATTGCGGCGCATCAGGTGAACAAACTGCCCCATTCCGATGGAAGCCGTGTCGCCGTCGCCTGAGACACCCAGCGCGATCATGGTGTGGTTGGCCAGCATCGCCCCGGTGGTCACACTCGGCATGCGTCCGTGCAGGCTATTGAAGGAGAAGGAGCGGTTCATGAAGTAGGCCGGGCTCTTCGACGAGCAGCCGATGCCACTCATCTTCATCACACGCTCCGGCTGCACGCCCATCTCCCACATGGCGTCGATAATGCGTTCCGAGATGGCGTTGTGGCCGCAGCCGGCGCAAAGGGTCGATTTGCCGCCGCGGTACTCAAGCACCGGCAGTCCAATGTGATTTAACTTTCGGGCCCGGAGTCCCAGTCGCTGTAGTGCTCGCCATTTTACAGGCCCTCCTTGGTCGCAAACTCCTCAGTAATAGTGCGCGCGTCGGGCGGCAATCCGTTGTAGTGCAGAATGCTGCGCAACTTCACCACCTGCTCGGCGGGAAGATCCAGCTTCAGCAGGCTGGCCAGTTGCGCGTCGCGGTTCTGCTCCACAACGTACACGCGCTCATGGCCGGCAACAAAATCGTGCACCTCGTGAGTAAACGGATAGGCGCGGATGCGCATGTAGTCCACGCTGAGTTTGTGCTCTTTCTCGATCTGATCGATGCTCTCGAGCAGCGCGAAATCCGTTGAGCCATAAGCGAGGAATCCGATTTTTGACGTTTTGTCCCTCGTCACCACGGGTGCCGGCACCAGTTTGCGCGCATTCTCGAACTTCCGCGCCAGCCGGTCCATTATCCCCTGGTATTCATCGGGCTTCTCGGTGTAACCCGCGGCGTCGTTATGGCCCGAGCCGCGCGTGAAATAGGCCGCCTTGGGATGCATCGTTCCTGGCAGCGTGCGCCAGCCGATACCGTCGCCGTCCACGTCGCGATAACGAGCAAAGCTGCCCAGCCTTTCGAGGTCCGCGGCGGTCAGAACCTTGCCGCGATCCTGAGGCTTGTCGGGATAAACAAACGGATCCGACATCCAGTTGTTCATGCCCAGATCCAGATCGATGAGCACAAACACCGGCGTCTGCAAGCGCTCAGTCAAATCGAACGCCGCGCAGCCAAACTCGAAGCACTCCTTCATATTTCCCGGAAGCAGAAGCACATGCTTGGTGTCGCCATGCGAAAGGAACGCCGTGGATAGCAGATCGGCCTGGGATGTGCGCGTGGGCATGCCCGTCGCGGGCCCGCTGCGCTGCACGTCGAAGATCACACCTGGGATCTCTGCAAAATAGCCCAACCCGGAAAATTCGCTCATCAGCGAAATTCCGGGACCTGAAGTGGCAGTCATGGATCGCGCGCCGGCCCAGCCCGCACCGAGCACCATGCCGATGGCCGCCAGCTCGTCCTCGGCCTGCACTACGGCAAACGTAGCTTTGCCCTCTGGCGTCACGCGGAATTTCTTAAGCAAATCGGTCGTCGCCTCAATCAACGACGTTGACGGCGTAATGGGATACCACGCCACCACCGACACGCCTGCAAACACCGCGCCCATGGCGCAAGCCGCGTTGCCGTCCACGATGATCTTGCCCTTCGGTCTGGTTCATGGGCTCGATGAAATATGGGTCCTGCTTGGTAAACGTCGTTTTCGCGTAGTCGAAGCCCGCCTGCACCGCCCCGAAGTTGAGGTCGAAGACTCTCTGCTTCTTGGCAAACTGCTTGCGCAGCCCGCTCTCCACCACCCCAAGGTCGATGTGCAGCAACTGCGCCACAGCGCCCACGTACACCATATTCTTGACCAGTTTGCGCAGCTTGGCCTCGGGACAGATAGAAGCCGTGATCTTGTCGAAGGGCACCGGATAGCAGGCCACATCGTCGCGATACTGCTTCAGGTTCAGGCTCTCTTCGTAGATGGCCACGCCGCCCGGCGGCAGCGCCATCATATCCTCGCGTCCCGTCTCGGAATTCAGCGCCACCAGCACCTCCGATTCGCGCTTGCGCGCTACATAGCCGTCCTTGCTGGCCCGGATCATGAACCACGTCGGAAGCCCGGCAATGTTCGACGGGAACAGGTTCTTCCCGCTTACGGGAACGCCCATCCCAAAAATGCTCTTCAGCAGCACGCTGTTCGCGGACTGCGACCCCGATCCGTTGACCGTGGCTACGATGATGCTGAAGTCGTTGACGATGCGCTGGTTTGCGCTGCTTGCACCCTGTTCTTGACCCAGGGCGAGGTTTCCTGTCGCCATTTGGCGGGATTCCCTTCCAATAAATTCTGCCGCTTCCAGACGTGCCTTGGACGCTGGCTCTTCGCGCCCGGACTGTGATCTTTAATCACCTTCTTGGTCGCGCCCTAATAGTGATTATACGTCACGTTGAAACACGACCCACTCCACGCACGATTGATAACTTGCGCTGCCACTGTTTTGCAAACTACCGCAACGGGACCGCAGGCGCTTTCCGTAAGCACTTTGTTTTCACTACAGCTAAGCAACTATGCGGCGCTCGCATCCCTCGCCATCGCGCCAGCACCGCCAGCGCAATCACCACGAGCGCCAGCGTCAGTCCCGATCCAAAGTCCGTAAATCCCCCGCCCCAAGCCAAAGCAAAGAAAGAAACCCAGCGGCAGCCCCAGCACCCAATACCCCACCAGGTTCGCCATCATGGGAGCCCGCGTCTCCCCCAGCCCGCGCAGCGCACCCGTCGACACCGTCTGGATGCCGTCGAAGACCTCAAACGCCGCCACAATTCCCAGCAGTCCCGGCCCTACCGCCAGCACGCGCGCGTCGTGCGTGTAGAGTTCGATGAGCGGCCTTGGCCACGCCAAAAACGTCATGGCCGCCAGCAGCATAAAGCTCGTGCCCAAGCCCAGCGCCAGCCATCCTGCGCGCCGCGCCCGCGCCGCATCTCCCGCGCCCACCGCGTGGCCCACGCTGACCGCAGCCGCAGCCGAAATCCCCAGCGGCACCATGTACGTCACGCTCGCGTAGTTCAGCACAATCTGGTGCGTAGCCAGCGCCACCGGCGTCAGGTACCCGGCGGAAAAGGTCGCCAGGTTCCATGCGCCCACCTCGAGCAGAATCTGACCGGCGGCCGGGGCTCCCAGCCGCAACAGCCGCTTCAGCCGCGCCGCCTGCGGCTCCCGCCCAATGCCGGAATAGCGGATGCCCGCGGCTCCGCTCGTAGCGCCACGCAAACCCCAGCAGCGCCGCCGCCATGTCGACGCGCGCGAATACGGTCGAAATCGCCGAGCCGTTCACTCCCAGCGCCGGCATCCCAAGCTTGCCGTAGATCAGCACCCAGTTCCCGAACCAGTTCACCAGGTTCGCCAGCACATAGGTCACGGTAATCACGCGCACCTGGCCCACGCCCTGCAAATAGCGCCGCGTGGCCCCGTAGAGCAGCAACGGCAGCGTGCCCCAATTCAGCAGCCGCAGATATCCGCTCGCCGGCCCCGCCACCTCCGCCGCAATTCCGAACCGCGTAAAGCCATAGCTTGCGAGGCCAATCGCCGCCATAATCGGCACGGCAGCGATGCAGGCCAGATACACGCCCTGCGCCAGCCAGCGGTGGCATTCGTCGTGATCCTTGCGTCCGTAGGCCTGCGCTACCAGCGTGTCCAGCCCCAGCATCAGCCCGATGCCAAACAGCGCCGGCGTATAGCAAACGGCGTTGCCCAGAGCAACGGCGCCAATAGCCGCCGGACCCAGCCGCCCCACCATAATTGTGTCGACCACGCCCTGCGCCATCCAGCCCAGCTCGCTCAGCACCACAGGCACGGCCAGCGCCACCATCGCACGCAGCTCCCGCCCCCAATCGGCATGCCCCTGGTCCATTCTTCCAATGTACCCGCGAATGCCCCGGCTTCTACCGTCTTCTGTACACCCGGCCCCCGCCGGATGGCGTTGCGGTGAATAAATAACTGTGCTCTTATTATCGAATCCGTGTATACTGCTGCTGCCGTTTACACCTCCTCCTCCGGTTTTTCAAATCAGCGCAATTCCAGTTCGCAGGTCATTCAAGGTTTGGCTTACGACCGAATAAGGAACCCCATGGCTACCACCGCTCTTCCGCTTATTTGCCCTCAAGGGCATGGACCCGGGTTTCCCGGCACGCGATTTTGCGTCTCATGCGGGAGCCAGTTAGTGGCCCCGCTGATGCCGGGACAACAATTGCCTGGCGCGCCGCCGGCGCCACCGCAGGGTTACATGCCAGTTCCTCAAGGTTCCGCGCCGCCCCAGGCGTGGACACCGCCCCAGGCAACATCACCGCCGCCCCACGTCCCTACACCGCCGCCCCAGGCGTGGTCACCGGTGTCTCAGGCGTCGACACCACCGCCCCAGGCGTGGTCACCTGTTCCTCAGACATCGGCGCCGCCTCAAACCTGGCAGCCGCCGGCTCCCCTCGCAGCGGCGCCCAGGTGCAAACTCTGCGGCGGCAACGGAGCCGGACTGGACCCCGCGCAGGATGTTTGCTCCCAATGCAGCTGGCTGCGTCCCTTGCTTCCCGGTTACCAGCTCGACCGCTCGGTGTTTTTGTGGGCGGGGGATGGCAAGGCCATGGCAGCACTGCAAAGTCTGCCGGCGCTGCACACGGTGGTGAAAGCAGTCTCGGACAAGGTGGGCCGGCCATGGATCGAATCGACCTTCAATGCCATTCGCCTCGGTCCGAAGCAGTTGCCCGATGTGTGGAGGCAGGCGGTTCTGGCGGCGCGCATCCTTGGCCTGCCTTCCCTGCCCGACGTCTACATCTCAGGCGACCAGATGTGGAACACCTATACCTACGGCACCGAAACGAATTCGTTTATCGTACTGGGCACCTCCCACCTCATTAACTTCTCTGACGACGAGTTGCTTTTTGTGCTAGCGCGCGAAATGGGACACTGCCGCGCCGGCCATGCGCTTTGGAAAACTGTCACGCGTTTTATCGCCGGCGATACCAGCGTGCACAGCGGCCTGCTTTCCGACGGTCTGATCAACGCGATCAGCCCCACGAGGCTGATCCATGGCGCGCTGGATTTACCGTTGATGGCGTGGGCGCGCCAGTCGGAAATCACGGCAGACCGCGCCGGATTGCTGGCCGTGGGTGACGAAGCATTGGCGCGGCGCGTACTTCTGGCCTGGTCAATCCGCTCGGCCAGGCTGCTGCAGCAGGTGAATATCGAAGAATGGATGAAGCAGGAAGAAGCCAGCGACGACCAGATGACGCGCCTTTCCGAAATGACGACGTCGTCGTCGATGTACACGACACGCCGTTTGCGTTTGCTGGGCCAGGCGGCGCACGAACCAAACCTCATGAGCTGGAGCCAGAGCATTCAGCCTGTGCGCAAGAAGCTAAAGCCGGCGCCAGCGCAGATGGTGGGTTTAGGTGTTGGCACGGTCCGAGCGCCGAAAGCGGTTGCGGGCCCACCGGCAGGACGCCCGTCGCCGACGGCGGTCGCGCCTACCCGGCCAGCCGCTGCCCCCGGGGCGTCCCCCGTCACTCCCACGGACTCCATTCGCGTGGTTTGCAATAAGTGCAAAGCTGCTATGCGTGTTCCGCTTGCCGTCTTGAAGGGCAAACCATCCCTGAATGTCCGGTGTCCACAATGCCAAAACGTTCTTACGTTGCGCCCAAAACCGGCTTCTCCGCCGCCGGCGCCTGCCAGTGCAGAAACAAAACCAGTTACCCCTTCGCCGGCTCCAATCGGCGCACCAACAATATCAACTGCACCAACGCTGGTGGCCCCCAGCGCAAAAACAAATTCAGTTGCCCCGCCGCCGGTTCCCGCCGTTTGAAACCAATACAGCGGAACCAGAGTAGATGTATCCCGGAAGCACATCGGCCAAGTGGCTTTTTCCTCAAGAAAAAGTCACATTTTACAAACGAACGCGAGGATACGTTTACTCTGGTTCCGCTCTAGTCGAGCGACCCAAGAGAGTGAGGATGATCCATGGCAAGCAATAGCACCAATGAATTCGCGATGAATGCGCAGGATCCGACCAGCACGCCCGCCGCGAGCCCGGTTGACCCCACCGCGCAGACCACCGATCCGTCCCAGCCCGAAGTGATCGTTGAAGAGATTTATGAAGCCATCATCGATCCCTTCGCAAGCAGCACCGATGCCACTGTCTCAGCCGAGGCTCCCGTGGAAGTGGTGGAAGAGGTAGTCGTCGTTGAGCCGGAAGCAGTGTTCACTGAAACAGAAGTCGTAACTGCGACCCCTGACACCGGCGACCCCACCGCCGCCGATCCGGGCGCCAGTGATCCGACCGCGGTCGGCGTTATCGATCCTGACGCTCCCAGCGCCTCGGATCCCACCGCCGCCGAACCAAGCGCCAGCGATCCAATTGCGGTCGGCGCTGTAGATCCTGACGCTCCCACGGCAACGGATTCCACTACTGATCCCAGTTCGAGTGATCCAAGTGTCACCGGCACAATCGAGCCCGACGCCACACCCACGGACTCAATCGCCGATCCCGATGCCACATCGACGGATGCACCCACTGATCCCGATGCGACTTCGACGGATACACCCACCGGCACGAGCACTGACGCGACGGATCCCGATGCCTCGTCCGCCAGCAGCAGCTTGAGCGATGACCAGCAAACGCTAGCGCAGGACGAGCAGCAGGAAGCACAGGACGTTTCTTCAGGCAATTACTCAGCGGCGCAGAACGATGCCCAGCAAGCCTATTCAGACTCGCAGACCGTGGCGAACGAAGGAGGCCCGGACTCGACCGACGAGACTTACCAAGCAGCTCAGAACGAGAGTTGGGCCAATTGGGATCAGCAGACCGCCGATCAGGACGCACAGACCGCGGAGAGCTACGCCAACGATACTTCCGGGGATCCAAACGATGCGGCCGACGCCCAAATGTACTCTGAAGATGCGGCGAATGAGGAACAGACCGCCGACAACTCCGCCGAGGCTGGCGAGTACGGCGATCCGCTGGGCCCATCAGAAGATGCCCCGACAGACGCCGGGGCGGAGACTGCCGCGGACGAAGCGCCTGCCGCTGACGAGGCGGCGGCTGAGGACGACGCGGTAACCGTAGACGACGACTCGTCCGGCTCCTGACTTGCTCTCTTTTAACGAGGCAAGAAGAGCGACGCCCATGGGACTGTGCGTTGTGGGGCCCGGCGGAGAGCCCGGGCCTCCGATCCATCCCGCGCAGAACCGCTGACCTGTTCTCAACTCGGCGCGCTCAGAGTGCATTAGGGTCGACGGTGTGCGACTAAGTCAAACCCAGGCGCCATCCCGCGAAGCGGGTGCTAGCAGGTAGTTAGCCCCGGGGTAACCCTGGGGGTGGCGATGCAATCCCCCGCCACCAGCCCGCCTCAGCGAGCCCAAGATTAATCGTGACCGGTTTCATTTCTGCGCGGGTCGGTAACGACGGTGGGAACTAAAATGAAATACCGCGCGAACTCGCCAAAATGCGAAATCGCGAAGCGGCGCCAACCTCCGAAATGCCAAACAACGCCTTGCACCCACCGCGGGTCGGCACCGCCGATGCCCGGCCGGCTGCTCCGCTGTCCCCTCGTTCCCTTGTTCCTGGGTTCCCTGCTTTTCCCCCGCCACCGGTCCCACCTGTGTATCCAACCCAAGCCAGAAAATAATCCACTGCCTGTTTGCAGTCCTGAGCGAACTGCCGCGGCACGCGGAGCCACAACCGTGAATATGTTAAATTCATACAGTCAACCTGCTCAGCGGAGAGATGGCCGAGCGGTTTAAGGCGCACGCTTGGAAAGCGTGTGTACTTTAACGAGTACCGTGGGTTCGAATCCCACTCTCTCCGCCATACATTTTCCCATCTCCTTCGAATTAGACTAATCTTTCTATTAAATATATTATTTTGTGCTTATTACAACGACTCCTGCAACCTTTGTGTGATATTTCTCGCGGCAGTCAACGCATCAATGTTTCCGGATCAGATTTGTCCGTTTCTCTCACAGCCGGACTATCTCGAAAGTGTACACAATAGTACTCGCAGAGTGATTACTTTCGGATACACCGAGATGGCCATTTGAAGCGGCAATCCCACAAACCTTTGAGTTTCCTGAGCCTGCCAATCCATCTGTCTGGAAGTTGGCAATCGGATCTAACTACTACTGAACCAATAGTTTAATCCTGGTGGCGCACCAAGATCTGGCTTCGATAATACAGCGGTTTGAGTGAATGGCCCGGCGAATGCACTTGCTCAGCCGGAGATTCCTCGACTGTTATGCATAGAAAATCCGGCCTACCTGTGTGCTTTGTTCAACAGACCTGCAATCTGATCCGACACATTGCTTCAGTCTGGTTCTTTGGTCTTCTCGCATTTTTCTCGCTGTGTGGCTATGCGTGGGCACAATCGTGCCCCAACGGCGGAAGCACCTCGATCAGCGGCACGGTTTATGCGCCAAACGGGACCGATCCGCTGCCGAACATCCTTGTCTATATTCCTTCGACAACGGTGAACGCATTCACCGATGGTGTTTCGGTTTCGGATCCAACCATCGACGACGCGGCGACGCTCGTCTCAGGTTCGCCGATCGTGCAGACCACGACTGCGACCAACGGCACCTTCATGCTGACGGGCACGCCGTCCGGCTCCAATATCCCGCTGGTGATTCAGGCCGGCAGATGGCGGCGGCAATTTGTCATCGGGACTGTGACCCAGTGCACGGGAAATGCGCTCACGACCGTCACGCAGGGCGGACCGAGCAGCCTTTCCGGCTACGGCGAGAGCACAACTCTGCGGTTTGCGCAGAACCAGGGTGAGGGCGACATTCCAAAGATGGCTTTGGTCACCGGTAGCGCCGATGCGCTGGAGTGCACGCTGCGCAAGATGGGAATCGCCGATACGGAATTTACCGACTATACAATCCACGTTTCGGCCGATGGTTCGGGCCCTGGGCGCGTGAGCCTCTTTGAAGGCGAGGGCAAGTCTGGCGCTGCGGCCGCAACAACCCAGCACAACGAAGACACGCTGGTCGGATCCGGAAGCACAAACTTCAGCAGCTCGCTCCTTGGTGGCTACAACATCCTCTTGCTTCCCTGCCAGGGCGATTCGAACGATTACACAACCACGGATGGCCGCGGAAATGCGATCGCTTTTACCGGCGCGGGTGGCCGCATCTTCGCCACGCATCATAGCGCCTTTTACCTCGACCAGAATGCGTCGATCGATGGCGCCGCAAAATGGACGACCGACTCAAGTCTTTCCGACGGCACGGCCGACATCAACACCTCATTCTCGAGCGGCAGCACGCTGGCGCAGTGGCTGCAGGGCATCGGCAGCACAACCACTGAGGGTCAGCTCACGCTCGACAACAACTTCAATGATCAAACCGGCGTGAATTCGCCCACACAGGTTTGGGCAACGCTCGTTTCGCCCGCTGACGTTATGCAGTTCTCGTTCTATACGCCGGTGGGCAACGCAACCACCAGCCAGTATGGACGCGTGATGTTCAACGAGTATCACGTCGACAATATTACCGGCGGAGGCGGCGGAGGCCGCGGAGGCAACGGTCCCTCCGTCACGTTTCCCGACGAGTGCACAGGCGCCCTGGACAAAACCTCCTCGATGTCGTCGCAGGAACACATGCTCGAGTACAGCCTGTTCGATCTGATGAACTTTGCCGTACCGGTGGTGGCCACGAATGTCTCCGTCGCCGTCACAACCAGCCCGACCGACTTCACCGGCGGCGATAGCGCCGACACGATCAAAGTCGAAGTGACGAACAACGGAAGCGCGGCGATCGCAACAAACCCGACGGTCACATTGACGGTTACGATTCCCGCCGGCTTGACGGCTGTCGCCATGACCGATCCACTCGGGAATTGGAACTGCAACGTCAGCACCCTGACCTGTACCTTGCTGAACCCTCTTGCCGCCAGCGCCAGCAATTCCGTGGAGCTCACCGTGAGCGTGGCCGCGAATGTTTCGGCAGGAACGGCGCCAATCGGCGCTACTGTCGCCAGTTCCGCATTTGTTTCGAGCACCACTGACAACGTCTCTCTGAACGTGGAGACCGCGCCGGCCAATACCATCACCGGCCCCGCGGAAACCAGCGTTCCCTCGACCAACGTTGGTTCAACAACGACCAATGCGGCAACAGTGACGTTTGCCATCAGCGCGGGAACCACGATCAGCTCCATTTCGGTAGTGACCGAAGGGTTCACGGGCAAGGACTTCACCAACGCCAGCAGTGGAACCTGCACAGCAAAAACCTACTCCACCGCAACAACCTGCACGGTGATCGTCAACTTCTCGCCGCTATATCCGGGACTGAGGAACGGCGCAGTCGAGATTTTCGGCTCGAGGAATAAGCTGCTCGACACCGCCTTTATCTCCGGCATTGGCATCGGGCCTGAGGCAATCTTCCAGCCCGGCACGCAGGATGTTGTGGCCACCAGCACCGGTTCCAGCAGCCTGTATGACGCTGCGGTCGATATCGCGGGCGATGTTTTTATCGTCGACAGCGTCAATAACCAAATCCTTAAGGAGACTCCTTCGGGAAGCAGCGACACCCAAAGCGCGATCATCACCGGCCTGAACTCGCCTCGAGGCATCGCGATCGATGGTGCAGGAAATCTCTATATCGCTAACGCCGCAGGTGACCAGGTGCTCAAGGAGACGCTTATCGGCAGCTCGTACACGCAGAGCACGGTTGCCAGCGGTCTCTCGAATCCCGGCGGTGTTGCGGTGGATGCCAGCGGCAACGTCTTCATTGCCGATACTGGAAATGACCGCATCCTTATGGAGACGCAGTCTGCTGGAAGCTACGTCCAGAGCATCGTGGCCAGCGGCCTCGGCAGCCCCTCCCACATTGCGCTCGATGAAAGCGACGATGCATATGTCGCCGATACGACTAACGACCGCGTGGTTCTGGAGACGCTGTCGAACGGCACGTATGGCCAAAGCGTCGTGGTGAGCGGACTCAGTGTTCCCGAGGGCGTCGCAGTTGACGGCAACGGCAACGTCTATATCGCCGATACCGGCAACGACCGCATCGTTGAAGAAGCGCTTGTCAGCGGCAGCTATGTGCAAAGTGTCCTGGTAAGCGGGTTGAGCAGCCCTTACGCGGTTGCTCTTGATGAAAAGGGCGACTTATTTATCGCCGATTACGGAAACAACACGGTCTACAAGGAAGATTACTCTGACCCGCCGAGCCTTAGTTTCGCGGCGACGGTGGTAAAAACGGTCAGCAGCGACAGTCCGAAGACCGAGTCGCTGGCAAATTTTGGTAACGCTTCGTTGACCGTGTCGAGCGTTTCATGGCCTACGGACTTTCCTCAAGTGACCGGAGAAGCAAGCGATTGCTCAACAAGTTTCTCGCTGGCAGTCTCGATCAGGTGCAATTTCAGAATTGAGTTCGATCCGCAGAGCATCGGTTCGTTCAGCGAATCGCTCTCAGTCACGGATAACAATTTGAACGTGTCGTCGACCAAGGAGACCATTGGCCTGGGCGGTACCTCCACTGCGGCGATCTCGATTTCCGTATCGCCCACGTCCTTGCCCGCGCCCGTGACCGGTGTGGCCTACAGCCAGACCATCTCGGCCTCAGGAGGTGTCAGCCCCTACACGTACACGGTTACCAGCGGCTCTCTGCCCCCCGGACTTACGTTGACTTCGGGAGTTCTTTCGGGAACGCCCACTGCAGTTGGCACCTTCAGCTTCACCATTCAGGCGCAGGACTCGAGGCAGCGCCGGGAGCGGCGGACCATATACCGGGAGCCGGTCCTACTCTGTTACGATTGCTGCCCCAACCATCACCGTTTCGCCCAGCTCATTGCCTGGCGCGACCGTCGGGACGGCCTACAGCCAAAGCATTTCGGGAGGCGGCGGCAGCGGCACCTACAGTTACGCGGTGACAAGCGGAAGCCTTGCGGCAGGGTTGTCGCTCAATAGCTCAACCGGCGCTTTGACGGGCACGCCTACTGCGGCCGGTACTGCAATCTTTACCATCACAGCCACCGACACGATAACCACTGGCGCGGGCGCGCCGTACTCAGGCTCCCAGAGTTACTCTCTGTCGGTCGCAAAGGGCGCCGCGACTGCGACCCTGGGTGGGCTGTCGCAAACCTATAACGGCTCTCCGATTTCAGTTACGACTACAACCAGTCCCACAGGATTAAGTGTAACGTGCACGTATAACGGGATCTCCACTCCCCCGACCAATGCGGGCACTTACTCCGTCTCGTGCACGATCAACAGTGCTAACTACACCGGTTCAGCAACAGGGACATTGACCATCGCACAGGCTGCCGCGACAGTCTCGCTGGGCAATTTGAGCCAGACCTACACCGGTTCACCGCTCTCGGCCACAGCGACAACCACTCCTTCCGGCTTGACTGTAAACCTGACCTACAACGGCAGCTCGACAGCGCCAACAGCCGCCGGCAGCTACACCGTCGTGGGCACGATCAGCGATCCCAACTACCAGGGTTCGTCGACCGGCATGTTGATCGTCGCCAAGGCCACTGCACCGGTGACACTGGGCAATTTGAACCAAACCTACACCGGATCGCCACTCTCAGCCACGGCGGCGACGACTCCTTCCGGCTTGACCGTAAACCTGACCTACAACGGCAGCTCGACGGCGCCAACAGCGGCCGGCAGCTACACCGTCGTGGGCACGATAAGCGATCCCAAATACCAGGGTTCGTCGACTGGCACGTTAGTTGTCTCGAAGGCGACGGCAACGGTTACGCTGGGCGGTTTGAGCCAGGCCTACACTGGCTCGGCGATCTCGGCTTCGGCAATCACCAATCCCTCCGGACTGGCCGTGACCTGCACCTATAACGGCAGCCCAACCGCGCCGACCGCAGCGGGCAGCTACACGGTTGTGTGCACAATTAACGATCCCAACTATCAGGGCTCTGCCACCGGCACTCTCGTCATTGGAAAGGTACAGCCCTCGATCATCTGGGGCGCGCCGGCGACCATCGTGTATGGAACCCCGCTCAGCGGTGTTCAATTAAACGCCAGTGTAACGGGGATCACCGGGACGTTTGCTTATTCTCCGGCGGGCGGAACGATGCTGCCGGCGGGCGCGAATCAAACGCTCTCTGTCACCTTCACGCCAAACGATACGACGGACTACAGCAGCGCAACTCTTTCCGTCGAGATCACCGTTACCCAGGCAACTCCGGGGATTACGCTGGCCACGAGCGTGAATCCAGCGTTGTTACAGAATCCTGTCACATTCACCGCTAGCGTGACTTCAACCGCCGGAACACCGACCGGCTCGGTGAACTTCCTGGATGGAACGACAGTTCTTGGAACGGTCGCACTCTCCGCAGGCAAGGCCACATTCACAACATCCTCATTGTCCGCCGGTTCCCACTCCATCACTGCAATCTATACCGGGGACTCGAACTTCATCGGGTCAACCGGCGGCCCCACTTCGCAAGTCGTCATCGACTTCGCATTGAATTCGTTCAATGGCAGCGGCAGCAGCGGCGGCGCTTCGCAGACCATTCCACCAGGCGGAAGCGCCACCTACAACTTCGCGATTACGCCAACTGCGGGCACCGACTTCCCAGTGATCACGTACCTCACGATCACGGGGCTGCCGACAGGCGCGACGGCCACGCTGAACACTCAAGGCTGGACGCAATTGACCAGCACTTCGTGGTCACTGCCGGCGTTTGCTCAACTCAGCGATGTCTCTCTCACGTTCCAGTTGCCTCCTGCCACTTCTGCGGCCAACCGTGGAGAGCAGTCTCCTTTTTCGCACAAGTTCCCCGCGGCATTGGCGGTGCTCCTCCTGCTTCCGTTTGCACGCAGGATCCGCAAGGCGGCCAAGCGGCTCGGAACGATTGCTTCCCTGCTGATCCTGATGCTTGCCGCCATGGCAGTCACTGGCCTCAGCGGTTGCGGGGCCGACAACCGCAACGGATTCTTCGCCGTTCAACCGCAGAGCTACACGATAACCGTAACCGTCACCACAGGTACGCTATCGCACTCCACCAACGTCACGCTTGAAATGGAATAACACGAGGAGAGTTCTTGAATATGCGTACTTCGGTTTTCGGATTCGTGCTCACAGTCGCTTGCATGTCGGCGAGCCTCGCAGCCTGGGGACAGGCAGAGAGTCCGGGCTCACCCCGGGGCGTTGACGTCGCGTTTACTTTTGACCCAACGCTGGCAAATGTCACAACCAGCAATCAATTCTGGTTGAAGGGTGGCAGCGCGCAGGTTCACGATCAAGTATGGCGCGGTCTTGGCATTGCCGGCAACGTAATCGGCCTGCACACAGGCAACATGAACAATTCCAGCGTTGGCCTGGACCTGCTTGTTTACACAGCCGGATTGCGCTACACGTGGGCGCCGGCAAGCAACAAGCTTGCCGTTTTCGGTGAGGCTCTTGGAGGGGAGGCCCACGGATCGAACTCGATCTTCCCTACCGGCAGCCAGATCAACACCGGCGGCAATAGCGTGGCTATGCAAGTTGGGGGCGGCATGAATTTGCCGATCTCCCATCACTTCATGGTGCGCGCCATTGAAGCCGATTGGTTGCGCACACAGCTACCCAACGCGACCACCAACGTGCAAAACAACATTCGCCTCGGCGCGGGCATCTTGTATCGTTTTCGGTAATTCCTCGCACCAAAGGCCGTGGGGGTCGATCCAGCAAAACGGCGCCCGGGAAGCCGACGGCTCGCCTCCCTCTCTGGTCGAATTAGGACACAATCCTGAAGGTATCCATCGCGATCGATGCCGTGGCCGGAGCCTGCGCCAGATCGCCATAGCGCAATCCTCGCCAACGCCAAAGCCCTGCAGACAAATCGCCTATCCCCGACAAACTCCTGGAGACGATTCACACTTCAAAGCAAACGCAGGACGGTGATTGCCGTCACAGTCCATGCTTCTAAGCGGAGCGTAAAGTCTGCGGCATATCACAAAGCGGCACCCAGGGCCGACGTTGACAGCAAGTCTGTCCCACAGATCCCAGCGCTGGGCCTTGCTAGTGCAAAGTTGCAGTTGGAACCATTCTGCGATTCCGTGCCCTTCCGTGTCCGGTCATTCCACGGACCATCAGGTGTGGTGCGAGCTGCCGGCTCGCAGCTACTTTCTTGCGTACAGATTACGAATCGAATCGGTAGCCGCGTCAGAGGGACCAAGGCTGATTCGACGGTTGGCAACTTGAACCGTCTGCACTTGGCGCTGTCGGACGGTGACCGCACGGCCAAGACGGAAGCAAGAATCCGTTAGAGCATGGAGGATTTGCGACATGGGGGCTTTACAGTTGGTATCGACAGAGAGTGTCCGGCCATCGGAAAGGACCGTCCTTTTCAAGGACACGCTGCAGAATTTGTTGGGACGGCTAGAGATTCAAACTCTTCCTCGCACGCCCTTTATGGCGGAATTTCGTTTCGTCAAACTTGGCGATGCATCTCTCTGCTGGTTGCGAGCCGACGGGCATCGGGTGGAACGAATCGGTGGAATGCACAGCGAAAGCCGGTTGCACATTAGCTTCCAGATCAAACAGACCGTGTGCTTCAGCTCCGAGCGGAGTACGCTGGTCCTGCCGCCCGGCCAGTGGACCCTGTCCGATACTGGCAAGCCCGGCACGGTCTTCGCGCCCGAAGGCACGGAGACTCTGGTCCTGTTGCTGCCGCGGGAAAAGGTACTCAGCAAGTACTACAACGTCGATAATCTGCTCATGCGGCCGTTTTCCGGAACCGCCGGAGTCGGCAAGCTTGCCTCGCAATTTGGCAGCTCGGTATTCACCGAGCTCCCGAAGTTGGATGCCGACTCCGTACCCGACATGATTGACACCCTCTGTCATCTGATCCGGCTTACGATGAAGGAGTCCGCGGGGGAGGAAGCCGCGCCTTCGTCGTGCGAGATTCTCAGAGAGCGCATCAGGTCCTACATAAAGGCCCATCTGCGCGATCCCGAGCTCAGCCTGGAACGCATCGCTTGCGCCTTCAAGTGTACAAAAAGGTATTTGCACAAAGTATTCGAGGCAGAAGGAACCTCCATTTGGGAATATATATGGCAATTGCGGTTGGGACAGTGCCGGGAAGAGTTGCTGAATCCGGACTGCCAGCATAAATCGATCACCGATATCGCGTTTTCCTGGGGTTTCAGCAGTTCGGCCCATTTCAGCACCGCCTTTCGGCAGCGCTTTGGCGCGCCGCCACGGTCTTACCGCAAGGGAGAAGGACAGAGGGAACTCCCGCAGGCCCTCCCGGGCGTGATTGCCGCTGACATCCCGGCGTAGCCGCTGCACTGTGGCCGCTATACCAGCCGGGGCGATGCCGCAAAAGCACGTAGTCAGTAGTACGTTATGCGGGCTGATAAACACTGGAAGCGGCGATGATCGTGATGTTTGCTGCTGAAACACAGCCGCCGCAAGCGCGTATTATCAGATTCATCCCTGCTGCGTGAAAACAGTTAAGGAGAGGACGATGAGTTTTCTGGGCGGATATCACGGCAAGATTCTTCGTGTCGACCTCACGAGCAAATCATTCCGTGAAGAAGAACTCTCTCCCGAGCTGGCGCGCAAATTCGTGGGGGGAGCGGGCTTCGGCATCAAGTACGTGTTCGACGAAGTCGATCCTCTCGCCGATGCGCTTTCGCCGGAGAACAAGTTGGTTTTTGCCCCAGGCCCGCTTACGGGTACCGACGCTCCTTGTGTTAGCCGCATGTCGGTCACGGCCAAATCGCCGCTGACGGGAACGGTAGCGGTCTGCATGACTGGCGGCTATTTTCCTGCCGAGCTCAAGTTCGCCGGCTACGACATTCTGATCGTTGAAGGCAAAGCCGATCAACCGGTCTACCTGGCGATCGACAAGGGCAGGGTGTCTATCCGGTCCGCCAGGCAGTTGTGGGGCGCTACCACTACCGATTGCGAGTTTCTGCTGAAGGAGCACTTGGGCGATCAGAATTTCCGCATCGCCTGCATCGGCCCGGCCGGCGAGCGGCTGGTGCGGATGGCCTGTATCGTGAATGAGCGGCGCACGGCCGGACGCAAGGGCCTGGGCGCGGTGATGGGTGCGAAGAATCTCAAAGCGATAGCCGTGCGCGGTCATCTGAAGGTTCCGGTTGCGGATCCAGAGGTCTTTGCCGCCGCCAAGAAATTCTTTTTGGGAAAGATGAAGGAGAGTCCGGCGCTTTATCCGGAGTTCTCTAAGCATGGGACCCCTATGGTGGTGGATGTCGCATGCGGCATGGGGATCTATCCGGCGAAGAATTGGACAGCGACCGGAGAATTCGAACCTGTCGATACCCTGGGCACGGCTGCCAACGCGGCGCGAAAGATCGGCAAGGAACATTGTTATACCTGCCCGGTAGCCTGCAGCCAGCTCAAGCTTACCGATCCGGCGAGCCCTTACGCCGGAGCGATGAGCGTGCCGGAATTCGAGACCCTGTACTCGTTTGGCGGCCAGACCGGTGTCGATAATCTCGACAGCATAGTGGCGGCGGACCGGCTATGCGACGAGCTGGGCATCGACACGGTTTCTACCGGCGTGGCCATCGGTTTCGCCATGGAACTCTACGAGCGGGGCATTATAGGCAAGCGGGAAACCGGCGGACTGGAACTGCGCTTTGGCAATCATCAGGCCATGGTGGAGATGGTCAAGAATATCGGCTTCCGGCGCGGGCTTGGGGAGCTTCTCGGTGAAGGCGTCAAGCGCGCGGCGGAGCGCATCGGCCAGGGCACTGAGCAGTACGCCATGCACGTGAAGGGACTGGAACTGCCGGGCTACGACGTGCGCGGCGCCAAAGCCCATGGCATGAACTTCGCCACTTCGTACAATGGCGCCGACCACAACAAGGGCTATGCCTATCAGGAAATCTTTGGCATTCCCGCGCCTCGCGCGGTTGACCGCTTTGCCGCGGAAGGCAAAGGCTGGCTGACCCAATGGAACCAGAACATCCGCTGCGTCACCTGCGACTGCGCCACCATGTGCGCCTTCCTGCTGGATATGGCGGTTCCGGACACAGCGCTGGAGAACACTGCGGGCTTGTTGCGCGGCGCCACCGGCATGGACTTCACCCCGGAAGAAGTGTGGCAGGTTGGCGAGCGCCTTCAGAACCTCGCTCGCGTTTTTAATATTCGCGCGGGATTTACCGCAGCCGACGACACCCTTCCCCGCCGTCTCATGACCGAACCCATCAAGGCTGGCAGTTCCAAAGGGCATATGGTGTCCCCCGAAGAACTCCAGCTCATGTTGGCCGAATACTACCGGGAGCGAGGCTGGACTCCGCAGGGCGTCCCCACCCCGGAGAAATTGCTGTCGTTGAACTTGGGTGAAGCCCTGCCGTACGTTTGAATTCCAATCCAGTTTGAGGAGCGATTGTGAAAATCAAAGCCGCTGTCTTGCAGCAATTCGGCACTCCACTGAGCCTGGAAGAAGTGGAACTGGCGCCGCCGGGGCCGGGTGAGGTTCTCGTCCGCATCGCTGCGGCGGGTCTTTGCCATTCGGACCTTTCCTTCATCGATGGCACGCAGACCCACATCCCACTTCCCGCGGTGCTTGGCCACGAAGCCGCCGGCGTCGTAGTCGAACTGGGCGCGGGAGTGGACGATCTCCAGGTGGGCGATCACGTGGTCACCACCTTCTGGCCCAGTTGCGGGCAGTGCCTTGCCTGCCGCGTCGGCCGACCGACTTTGTGCGAGCGCGGCATGCAGACCTTGTCCGGAACGCTTTCCAGCGGCGGCCGGCGGCTCACCTGGAAGGGCAATCCCATGAACCACTTCCTGGGCTGCTCGGTCTTTGCCGACCACGCCGTCGTTGGCCGGGCTTCGCTGGTGCGTATCGATCGCCAGGTCCCGTTGGAGCATGCCGCCTTGTTTGGCTGCGCCGTGCTCACCGGGGTCGGCGCCATAGTGAATGCGGGCAAAGTGCAGCCCGGCGACAGCGTAGCCATTGTCGGTGTAGGTGGGGTGGGACTGTGCGCGGTCTTAGGCGCACAGGCGGTCGGCGCCACGCGGATTATTGCCGTGGATACCAATCCCGAAAAACTGGCGGCCGCCCACCAACTCGGCGCCACGCACGTCTTCAATGCCGCGGAAGCGGGCTGCGTGGAAGCCATTCGCGTTCTTACCGGCATGGGGGTGGATTGTGCTCTCGAATTTGCCGGCTCGGCGAAGGCCATGGAGATGGCATTTCAGCTCACCAAGCCCGGCGGGACCACCATCTGCGCGGGGCTGCCTTCCGCGGCGCACAGCTTCGCCTTGCCCCAGACCACCGTGGTATGCGAGGAACGCACCGTGAAGGGCTGTTTCTTCGGCTCTTGCGTGCCGTCCCGCGACCTGCCTCGCTTCCTTGAGCTGTTCCAGTGCGGACGCCTGCCGGTGGATAAGATCATCTCCCACACCCTCCCGCTCGCGGAAATCGGCGAAGGCTTCAAGCGTCTGAAGGAGGGACGCGCCTTAAGGCAGATTGTGCTTCCGCCAAACTAGGTCAAACTGCGGAATTATGTCTCGTGTTGTGATCAAAGCGGTTCACGATTTGGCGCAGTGCATGGGTGCTCGCCAACAGGAACTGGAGATCGACTGCCCGGTGACGGTCGGCGCGCTTATGCAATTCCTGGTCGACCGCCATGGCGATGAATTGAAGAAGAAATTTGACCGGCGCGAAGACCGTCTATGGAACGTCGCGGTCTTCGTCAATGGCCGCAATGTGTTCGCCCATGAGGGCCTGCAAACCCTCATCCATCAGGACGACGAAGTCCTGTTTCTGAGCCCGATCAGCGGCGGATAAGGATTGGCGGGCGGCAGGCCTCGCTGCACCCGGCATTGAAACGCCTCGCTCTCGTCACCGTCGTCCCCTCAGCAGGATCCGGGTGCGCCCTCCTGTTCTCTCTCACTAAAGTTCGTTGTTCTCTATGACGAAAGACTCGCTGCAGGTCGCCGCACTATTTTGAAGATGGACTGGGGGACTGAGCCGCATACCCGGCCAGGTCCGTGACGGGCAGGAGATGTACCGGGGTAAGCAGTGCATGCGCTGGTTGGGAGTGGGTCCCCCGGACTGCGCATTTTTTTCGCCTCGAAGATGTTCCTCGCCTGCGGCCTGGCGCATGCTCTAGGAGTCGCCTTGCGTTTTGGTGGCTACTATTGTTCCGCCATGATAGTCTCTGTTGTATTGATCGACAAAAATTAGGACTTGGTCGACGCAAGGCAAGCGCCGATCCGGCGGCAGAACCTGGAGCATGGGTGAATGGAGACAGCACTCACAGTTTCGAACCAAAACGATACCGCATTGGCGGGAATTTTTGATGCGAGGTCGGTTGCGGTGGTGGGGGCTTCCCTCGATCCCGGCAAATCGGGGCATCAAATCCTCAAGTCTTTGCTCGTCCACAAATACCGCGGACAGATCTATGCGATAAACCAAAAGGAGCGGGAGATTCTCGGGGTTGCCTGTCATTCGTCGATATTGGACATCCCCGGTCCGATCGATCTGCTGGTGATCACAGTGCCGGCGCCGCAGGTACTCTCCGTGATGGCGCAGGCCGTTCAGCGGGGAGACGTCAAAGGAGCAGTGGTAGTCTCGGCAGGGTTTGCTGAGACCGCGGTTCCCGAGTGGGTGGAAGCGGAGGCCAAGTTGGCGCAGATGGCCAGGTCCTCCGGAATCCGCGTCATCGGCCCGAATTGCAACGGCATTATCGGTTGTGAAGCTCACCTCTCCACGAGTTTTGCCCCGGGGCTCACGTTCACCAGCGGAAAGCTCGGTTACATCTCCCAGAGTGGGGCAACAGGCGGCGCCTTGTTGATGATGGCCGCCAAGCAGCCCAAACCGCTTGGCTACTCCAAGTGGGCCCACATCGGCAACATGTGTGACGTGTCGAACGTAGAACTGATCGAGATGTACGGTTCCGATCCTTCCATCGATGTCATCGTGTTGTACCTGGAGGGAGTGCACGACGGCCGAAAGCTCTTGGAAGCCGCTTCTAGAGTTACTCCCAGAAAACCAATTGTGTTATTCAAAGTGGGCCGCACGGAGGCCGGGGCGGTTGCAACCATGTCCCACACCGCTACCCTGGCCGGCTCGGATTCCATTTACGACGGGGCTTTCAAGCAATGCGGAATTGTCCGCGTGAATACCATGGAAGAGGTCGTCGACAGCGCCAAGGCCCTCTCGATGCTTCCCAGGGTTGCGGGCAACCGCGTTGCTGTCCTCACGCAAACCGGGGGGATGGGAATTATTTGCATCGACCAGATTTCCCGGGATGGGGTGTTGCATCTTGCCTCTTTCAGTGAGGAGACAAAAGAAAAGCTTGTCGGTATTCTTCCCCGCATGGCAGTGGTAGGCAAGCCGGACGGGTATGTCGATCTAACCGCCGCGGCTTCGACCCAACAGTTTCGCGATGCCCTGCGCATCGCAGTCGCAGATCCCGGAGTGGACTCAGTCATTCTTGTCGTTCTCCCGCCAAGTTTTATGCCCCAGATGGAAATGCCTGTCGGCATAGCGCCTGTCATTGAAGAGTCCAAGAAGCCGGTGCTGATTTGCACGCTGGACGGAGAAGCGGTGGCGGAGTCCCGCAAATACCTCGAGGAGCACGGAGTGGCCACCTTTGAGACTCCGGAACGCGCGGCTGTGGCTTTGGCTGCGCTAACACGGGCAAGCTTGGTAAAAAGCCCGCAACCCTGGAAATCGCATGTTCCGGCCAGCCATAATCTCATTGAAAGAGCACTGGGAGAGGATAGAAATCTGCTTGAGCCTGAGGCCATGGAGCTTTTGAAGGATTACGGAATCCAGGTCGCGCCTTTCCATGTTGCCGAGAGCGAAGAACAGGCGATTACTGCTGCTCGTGCCATCGGTGGCCCGGTCGTGCTGAAAGTTGTCTCGCGACAGGTCATACATAAGAGCGATGTGGGCGGAGTCAAGGTCAATATCGTGGGAGACCAGGCAGTTGGCAATGCATACCGGCAAATAGTGGCGAATGTGAAGCAAGCAGTACCCGAAGCGGTCATCAAAGGCGTCCTGGTTGCCCCATGTGCCGAGGAGGGAACGGAACTGATCGTTGGGGTGTTCAGGGATCCACAATTCGGCCCGGTAGTAATGGTTGGTCTTGGAGGAATATTCGTAGAAGTTCTGAAGGATGTCAGCTTCCGGGTGGCGCCTTTCGGCATCGAGGTTGCTCGCGACATGATCAGCGAGACCAAAGCGGCCAGCATCTTAGCGGGCGTTAGAGGTCAGCAACCGGCGGACATAGAATCGCTGGCGGAACTGTTGGTCAAGATTTCAGAGCTTGCCGAATGCTATGATAACATTAGTGAACTCGATCTGAATCCGATACGCGTCTACCCCCAGGGCTTGGCAATCCTGGACTGCCGCATCATGCTGAACCGCACTGAGTCCCTGGCTGCCACAGCGGCGGTTCGTTAGTGGCCGGCGCGGAAGGGGATCGGCGCTTTGTGATTTGCACCGCTGCGGTGTGATCTACGTCACAGCAAGATGTTTAATTGGAAATCTAGACTTACAACGTTTCGCAAGGGGTATTCATGAAACAAATCAGATTTTTGGGGCTGGGCGGTCAGGGTGTGGTCACCGGCGCCAAGCTGTTCTCCGAAGCGGTAGTAACTCAAGGCACCTACGCCCAGACCACCCCCGCCTATGGTCACGAGCGCCGCGGAGCGCCAGTTTCTGCCGATGTCTTCGCTTCCGACCAGCCGATCAAGCCAAAGTGTTTTGTTTTTGAGCCGGACATCGTGGTGCTGTTTGGCACCGGGGTGTTGGCGCACGGCGTGGACGTGTTGAAGAACACTCATGCGGACACGCTCTTTATCGTCAACGCGACGGGGGTTGATCCCAGTATGCCCTTCGCGGGACGCAAGGTGTTGAACGTCGATGCTCTGGGTATTGCCTTGGAGGCCACTGGCAACGACGTGCCCAACGCGCCCATGCTGGGCGCCATGGCGGCTGCCGGACTGGTCGATCTCGAGGCCGTAACCACCACTATCCTTAAGAAGTTTGGCGCCAAAGGTCCGGCCAATGCGGACGCAGCGCGGAGAGCCTATGCAGAAACACATAGTAACTGAAAAGCGCTATTTGTTGGGGCCCGTCGGAGTCACCTTCAGCGCGGCCAAGACAGGCAGTTGGCGGGTGGAACGTCCCGTCCACGATCCGGAAAAGTGCAGCGCCTGCGGCTTGTGCGCTAAGTACTGTCCGGCCGGCCTGTTGGCGGTTAACAAGGACGATCACCATGTCACCTTTGACCTGGAGTATTGCAAAGGGTGCGGCGTTTGCATGAACGTCTGCGCGCAGCACTCCATCACCATGCAGCCGGAAAGGGACTTTGTATGATAACGCAAAGAGTTTTCATGGACGGGAACGCCGCGGCTGCGGAAGCATTTCGGCTGGGCCGGGTACAGGTCGTAGCCGCTTATCCGATCACCCCGCAAAGTCCCATCGCCGAGGACTTAGCCAAGTTCGTGGCCAAGGGAACGCTGAACGCCAAGTACATTCGCGTGGAGTCGGAGCACACCGCGATGTCGTGCTGCATCGGCGCTGCTCTGGCCGGGACGCGGGTCTGCACGGCCACTGCCTCGGTGGGGCTGGCCCTGATGCACGAGATGCTGGGCGTGGCATCCGGCTTGCGCTTGCCCATAGTGATGGGCGTGGTGAACCGCGCGCTGGTGGCGCCCTGGAGCTTGTGGTGCGACCATAGCGATACCATGCCGGAGCGCGACACGGGCTGGTTGCAACTGTACGCCGAGGACCCGCAGGAGGTTCTCGACATGACGCTCATTGGCTACCGCGTCGCCGAACATCCCAGCGTGCTGCTGCCCATCATGATTTGCCAGGATGGTTTTTTCGTTTCCCACACCGGCTGCGCCGTCACGGTTCCGGAGCAGAAGCTGGTAGACGAATTCGTCGGCCCCTACGTGGCGGCGAATTTGAAACTGGATCCTGACGAGCCCATGTTCGTCAACCCGCTGACCATGAGCAACGATTACACTGAACTCAAGTACCAGCATAATGTGGGCATGGCGAATTCCGAGCCGGTGCTGGAAGAGGTGCTGGAGGAGTTCGGCAAGAAGTTTGGCAGGACGTATCATCGGGTGGAGTTCTACCGCTGCGAGGATGCCGAAGAAGTAGTCGTAACGATGGGCTCCATGTCCGGCACCGCGGTCTACACCGTGGACCAGATGCGTGCGGAGGGCCACAAAGTGGGCGCAGTCAAGATCGTGTCTTTCCGGCCGTTTCCCATTCGCCTGCTGCAGGAGCGTCTGAGCCACGTGCCGCGCATCGCCGTGCTGGAGCGCGCTACCAGCATAGGCTCGGCGGGCGGTCCGGTCCTGTGCGAAGTCCGCTCGGCGCTGGCCAATGTGCCCGTCGCCATTAGCGGCTTTGTCGCTGGGCTGGGTGGACGCGACATCACCCCCACCACCTTTAAAAAGGTTTTTGATCTTTTGCGCACGGCGCCGCCTGAGACCCTGCCCACCTGGGTAGATGTCCGGGAGAATGCCATGACTATCCGGGAGTTCGTAGTGGATCGGGAGGTATTAGTCTAATGCAAACAGAAGAATTGAAAGAACGTCAGGATATAGCTTCTTGGGGCGTCAGCACCTGCCAGGGATGCGGCTTGGAAAATGCCTTCCGCACGGTGGTAAACGTGCTCGGCCCCAAGACCATCGTGGTCATTCCTCCCGGCTGTTCGGCAACGTTTTCCGGGGTGGGCGCGGAAACCTGTGTGCAGATTCCCGGTTATCAGTGCAACCTGGAAAACGCGGCCGCTTCGGCCGCCGGTATCCGCGCCGGCTTGGACGTGCTTGGCCGGACCGACGTGAACGTGCTGGCTTGGGCGGGCGACGGCGCCACCATCGATATCGGTCTGCAAGCCTTGTCCGGGGTGATGGAACGCGGCGACCGCATCATCTACTGCTGCTACGACAACGAAGCCTACATGAACACCGGCATCCAGGCCAGCGGTTCGACGCCTTTTGCGGGTGTGACCACCACCACGCCGGGCGGCAAGCCGACCTACCGCAAGGACTTCATGCAGATCGTGGCCGCGCACCGCATTCCTTATGCCGCGACCTGCTCGATTGCCCACGTGGAAGACATGAAGAAGAAGGTGGAACGCGCCATGACGTGCGGCGGCACGGCCTTTCTGTACATCCTGGCGCCCTGCCCTACCGGTTGGTTTTATGGCTCTGAGCAGACCATCGAACTGGCTCGCTTGGCGGTGCAAAGCCAGTTCTGGCCACTGTATGAGATCGTGAACGGCACCGAATATCACATCACGCAGAAAATCTCCCGCCCCAAGCCGGTGAGCGACTACATGAAACCGCAGGGCCGCTTCTCCAAGTTGACGGAGGAGGAAATAAGCGTTTTCCAGCAGCGGGTGGATAAAGATTATGCTTTGCTTCTGAAACGCGCGGAAGCTTGACCACGTCCGCTTAGGCGCGCCCGCCATCCCAGACAGAGCGGCAATGATGGCGGCGGTTTTGGCGCTCAACCCCATTTTCGATGGCCGATCTACCGCCGCAATAGTATTCCTGCCGTCGCGGACGGCAGCGCGCCTGGACGCAGCTAAACGCGTCCGCAAGCCGATCGACACCCGACATGTTGAGATTGTTGACGCGGATCTAGAGCATTGTAAGTTTGGGACAGGATACTTCGTTCAGAGGGGATGTTTTATGTCACAGGAATTTGCAAGATTAATGGCGCCAGGTCAGATTGGGCCGGTGAAGACCAGGAACCGGATCATTAAGACGGCCAATGGAACCTCGTTCATGGATTTTAAGACGCAAGCACCGGGCGACCGGATGGTTGCCTACTATGAACGGCTGGCCCAGGGAGGTGTGGGCTACCTCATAGTCGAATCCTGCGGCGTGCAATACCCGGAAGGGATTCAGCACGTTCACTATGACGGCGAAAAGCTGCTTGGGGGCGTGCAGTTGCACATTGATCACGACCAGTACATCCCCGCTTTCGCCAGGATTGCGGATGCTGCCCATAAACACAACTGCCCTTGCGCGGTGCAACTGCAGCATGCGGGCGCCTGGAACCCCACGGGCCTGCTGCCCAAGCGCGACACGGCCATCTCCTCTGCTTTCAAAAAAGGGGAGTTTCCCGGCCCCGACTTCAGCGAGTGCCGGGCCATGACTCACGACGAAGTCGAGGCCATGATTGAGATCTGGATCAGCGCTGCCCTGCGGGTATGGAAGGCAGGTTTCGACGGGGTTGAGATTAATCATGGCACCTGCCATCAGGGCGCGACCTTCCTGTCCCGATTCTGGAATCGCCGCACCGACGAGTTCGGCGCGCAGAACTATGAAAACCGCACCCGCTTTTTGCGCCGCATTGTGGAGGGAGTCAAAGAGCGCAGCCAGGGTAAATTTGCTGTGGGCGTGCTGATGGACATCTCAGAATATCGCATCGCAAATGCGTACCCTGTACAGGAAGGCGTCGAAATGGCGAAATTGGTGGCCGACTCGGGCGCCGACGGCCTTAGCTGCCGGGCTCATAGCTACGGTCACCGCGGCGGTCTGATTCAACCCGATAAGCTGCTGTATCCGGAACCGCCCGATAACCTGCCTGAGGGTATGGATTGGAGCAATGGCGGCAGAGGCGCCGCAGTGCCGCTCTGTGTAGCCGTTAAAGAGAAGGTTAAGAATATTCCTGTATGGACTGCGGGCCGTATAGATCCCTGGATGGGCGAAGAGTACCTGCGCAAGGGGAGTCTGGATTTTGTGGGCATGACGCGCGCTCTGCTGGCCGATCCTGATCTGCCCAATAAGGTGGCCTCCGGACGGTTGGACGATATCTGCTGGTGTCATGGCTGCCTGCACTGCTTCGATTGCCGCAATAAGAACCTGGCGCTCGAATGCCGGATCAATGCGGTCATGGGGCGGGAAATCGATCCGGAATACACATTTACTCCGGCCAAGAAAAAGAAGAAGGTACTGGTAGTCGGCGGCGGCCCGGCGGGGATGGAAGCAGCGCGCGTGGCTGCGCAACGCGGTCACGAAGTGGTGTTATACGAGAAGGATTCCCATCTCGGCGGATTGATTCCCATGGCAGCCATCGTCAAAGACAAGGAAACCGAAGATCTGAAGAAGTACATCCGCTACCAGGTGAAGCAACTCAAGAACGAAGGCGTCACGGTTCACTTGAAGACCGAGGTCACTGCCGACCTCGTCCGGAAAGAGAAGCCGGATGCGGTGGTAGTTGCCGCCGGCAACGCGTACTCTGAATTTTCCGTGCCGGGAGGCAATAACAAGAAGGTAATTTTGGCGGCCAAACTACACAAGCAGCTGAGTTGGCTGCTCAAGTACTTGACTCCGTTGCAACTGCAAAACTTGACGCACCACTACATGCCCGTGGGCAAGAGCACGGCTGTAGTCGGCGGCACACTGCATGGCGCCGAACTTACCGAATTTTTGGTCAAGCGCAAACGCAAGGTCGTCTTGGTCCACAATGGGCCCCAGTCGGAGATGGGCAAGGGCATGACCGTGGACGATCTGACAAATCTTTGGCCCTGGCTGAAAAAGAAGGGCGTCGAGGTCTACTCTGACGTCAAGTACGACAGCGTAACGGACAAGGGCCTGACCATCACGACGAAAGACGGCAAAACACAGACCTTCAGCGCGGACAGTATACTCACGACGCAGGAGTTGGCGCCCAATCTTGATCTGCTGAATAGCCTGAAGGGAACGGCTCCCGAGATCTACAACATCGGCAGTTCCCGCGAGCCTGGGCTGATTGTCGACGCCGTTCGTGAGGGAGCAAAGTTGGGCTATGCCCTCTGAGACAAGCCAGATCGGAGCCGGGGTGAGACCATGCCGGCTCTCAAAAGGGCGCGGCCTTGGTCGCTGAGGGTTTACCGCCTCGATATGCGTTGTTCGCAGATTCACGGCAAAAGACAGGAGCTATAGAGATGAAAATCGGCGTAGTTGGAGCGGCAGGAACGTTGGGGTCGTGTGCGGCCTATGCCATTTTGGAAAAGAGGCTTCCGGGAGAGCTTTGGCTGTTTGATATGAAGCGTAACCTGCTCCTCGCCCACTATATGGATTTGCGCATCGCGGCCTCGGTAATGGGCCAAATGAGCGTCCACGTGGCCGGGGATCTTGCGGATTTTGCCGGCTGCGATGTGGTCGTGAACACCGCGGGAGCCGCCCCGCGCGAGATAGCAAACCGCATGGAACTGCTGTCTGATAACCTTCGAATTGGGCAATCTATCGCCTCCGCAGTCGGTAAACACTGTCCGCAAGCGGTTGTGATTAACGCGACCAATCCGGTGGATCCTATAAATTATGCGTTCCAGTTCATCACTGGGATGGATCGTAAGAAACTGATTGGCTACTCGCTAAACGACACTTACCGCCTGCGTATGAATACTGCCATCAAGCTTGGGGTTAGTGCCACCCGCATCGAGGCGCTGGTAGCCGGCGAGCACGGCCCCAACCAGGTGCCGCTATGGAGCACGATGAAACTCGACGGTAAACCGCTTCCGACACCGCCGGAGTTGCGCGAATACGTTGTAGCCGGATGCCAGAACTTCCTGCGTGAGTATGAGGGTCTGCACAGCGGCCGTACCGCCGGCTGGATCTCTGGAGTAGGCCTCGCGGACATGGTTCGGGCGGTGGTTCTGGGTACGAACGAGATTTTTCCGTGCTCGGTCAACCTGAACGGCGAATACGGACGGAGCGGATTCAGCGCGGGCGTACCAGCCAGGATCGGTCGCGGCGGAGTCCAGGAGGTGGTGGAACTGCCACTGCCCGCAGACGAAAAGGACAAGCTGGCTGCAGCTTTCGATTTCCTTGAAAATGCGGCCAAGACCGCAAGAGAGTTACTTGCCGCGCCGGTCGAAAACCTCGCGACCGCGGCTCCAAAATAAACGCCAGAGCAATTGCAGTGTGGCTCTCGCGGATGCATTTCCTGGTGCGAAAACGGCGCGGGGCGGTTCGCTGTCGCCACGCTGCACCCGGCGTCGAAGCGCCCCGCTTTCGTCACTGTCATCCCTTCAGGAGGGACCCGGGTTCGCCCTCCTGTTCTCTCTCACTAAAGTCCGTTGTTCTCTATAACGAAAGACTCGCCGCAGGTCGCCGAACTATTCTGACGTGTGTTGCAGCAGTTCGTTTGAGTAAGAAAGAATTCAGAGACGATTAGCGGGAAGCGGACTGGCCACGCCCCTATGCGGAAGCTCTCTTCGCTGTTCCGTGCTGTCGCTGTTTACGGTACCGCCGGCGCGAGATACCCGGTGATCGGTTTTTGCGGCTCGTGCCCAATCTAAGGCCCGGCTCGCGCACGCGCCGAATGGAGTCAGTCTTATCCGGACTTACACAGAAGTGCAGAGGAGAAATTGATGGAACATGTTGAAGGGAAAGTAGCTTTTATTACAGGCGCCGGGGGAGGTATAGGTCTGGGCATGGCCAAGGCCTTCTTGCAGGCCGGCATGAAAGTGACCATTGCCGATGTGCGGCAGGAGTTGTTGGATAAGGCGCTGGCTGAGATTGGCGATAACCGCAACGTTCACGCCATCCAACTCAACGTGACGGACCGCGAGGCCATGAAGCGCGCCGCCGATGAAGTGGAGCGCGTGTTCGGCAAGGTGCACGTGGTGTGCAACAACGCTGGTGTTATCGCCATTGAGACCGGGGGCGACCCTACCTACGAAGACTTCGACTGGCTCATGGCAGTCAACGCCGGGGGCGTAATCAACGGGGTGCAAACCTTTGTCCCCAGAATCAAGAAACACGGCGAGGGCGGTCACGTGGTGAACACCGCTTCCATGAATGCTTTCTTCGTGGGGCCGGGATCGACGGTCTACGTCACCTCCAAGTTTGCCGTGCGCGGCCTGACCGAGGCCCTCCGCTACTCCCTGTTCGAGCACAACATTGGCGTGACCATGTTATGTCCTGGGGTCGTAAAGACGGGGTTAGGCGAGAGCTATAAGACGCGTCCCCCGGAACTTGCCAAGAACAGCGGCTTTACTCAAGAGGGCTGGGCCGGAGTGAGGGCGGTGACCCAGATGGCCGGGCAGGACCCGGTGGAAGTCGGCGAAATGGTCCTCAAGGCGATCAAGAACAACGAATTCTACGTGTTTACCGCCAACGGTTTCCGGGAAGAAATGCGGGAGCTCTGCGAAGAGATCGTCCAGGCGCTTCCCGAAGGTGAGGGCGACCCGCGCCTGGCGGACTTCGAAAAAGGCCGCCGCGATTTCATCGCGCGGGTCAAGGGTCACACCGGCGTGGCAGGTTAAACTGCTGGGGAAAACTTTGAAACCTAACTGCCCGCCCGGCCGCTGTGCCGGGAGGCATATCATCAGCTTGCAGCTGATAGAAGAGGAGCAACAATCATGAAATGTCTCACGATCCTTTACCCGAATGAGCCGGGGGTCAAATTCGACTTCGACTACTACAAGAATCATCATATGCCTTTGTTCATGGGCCTGTTCGGCAACCTGATTAAGCGGGTCGAGTTGCGCAAAGGGATCATGTCGCCCACTTCCGACAAGCTCCCTTACATTGCGACCCTCAACATCTGGTTCGAGGACGAAAAGGCATTTATGGAAGGTGATGCGAAGCACCGTGACACTCTGCTCCCCGACGTTAAGAACTATACAAACGTGCTCCCTATCATTCAGGAGGACGATGTTTTTACGGTGGCAACCACCTAGCCAACCAGGTCTCTGATCGGCTCATCGTGCATCTGTAGCTGAGGTGTGGGATAGGCACGCTATCTGCCGGTCGGAGACATGGCGCGGTTCATTCATCATATTCGCGGAGCATATTTCAAAAACTGGGCGGTATGGAGCACGGCTTCAACGTGCCAGAGGAGGCCGGCAATAGTAGGCTCTGGCCCGTCGCAGGACGGTGGGTGCTTCCGTAATAGTGTTTGAATTATGCTCTGAGCTCGCCGTCGATTGCTTGCATTCACCCCCCGAAGGCCGGCGCTTCCGCCCGTCAGGCGCGCCATATCGGCCACACGCATGAGAAAGGAAATGGACAGCGCCATGCAGCTCAAAGGAAAAGTAGCCCTCATTACCGGTGCCGGCACAGGGATTGGCCGGGCATTGGCACAGCGGTTTGTCACGGAAGGCGCCAAGGTCTGTATTGTCGGCCGGCGCCAAGCCGTACTGGACAAGGTGGTGCAGTCGGCGCCAACGGACGCTATGATGGCATGCGCGGGCGACGTCACGAACATCGCGGATACGCAGCGCATGGCTGCTGCCACTCTAGCCTGGGGCGGCAAAATCGATGTGGTCATCAATTGCGCCGCTATCGACCCCAACGGTGCGGTAGCGGAGGTAGACCCAGCTGTCTTTCGCAAGGTGCTGGAGGTCAATGTGATCGGCCCCTTTCTGGTGATGCAGGCAACCATCCCGCACATGGTCAAAGCCGGAGGCGGATCGATCATCAATATCTCCTCGCTCGGTGGGTTGCGCTGCCTTCCGACCATGGCGCCGTACTGCACTTCCAAGGCGGCGCTGAACATGCTCACCCAGCAAGCCGCTCTGGATTACGGCCCCAAAAACGTGCGCTGCAATGTGGTTTGCCCGGGCGCCACTTTGACCGAATCATTCGGCGACGCAGTTGCTCCGCTGATGAAGGCGCTCAATACCGATGCCAATGGCGTAGCGGCGCGCCTCACAGCTCCCGTGCCCCTGCGCCGGGCGGCCAAACCTGAGGAAATGACCGGCGTTTGCGTGTACCTGGCGAGTGACGATTCGTCATTCATGACCGGCTGCATTCTCATGGTTGACGGCGGCGCTTCTATCGTGGATGTTTCAGGCGCAGCGATGAGCAGCCAGGGCGTCAACTGGGGAGGGGCGGAGTAAAGCAGAGCCTGGCGCCCAATCGCCAATCCAGCTCGGGCGATAGTGGCGGAACGATGCCGGGAGCTGAGCCGGCGGAGAAGGAGATTCTATGAACGGCGATAGGCTGTTTTCCGACGAAGAACTGCGGGAAATGGAAAGGCGTACCCTGGATGTAGCTCAGGAAGCGATCGAACAGGGCGACAAACAAAGGGCGAAAGAACTGGTTCAGCGCATGTACGAGGAGTTTAACCATCTGCATGATGGCGCAATGTACTGGATCACGGGCCTACAGACCTACATTTACCAAAACTATGGCATCGACGCCGTGGAGCAGTCAGAACGCTTCGCCCACACCGTCGAAGGAAAAACGGTCTTCAAGCCGTCCCAACAAACTGACCTGCGCTCCCTCGTCACTCACATGGCCAAAGGCCTTCGCGGGCATCTTCAACCCCTCACCATAGAAGAGGATGATGAGAAGATCGTCCTCACCATGAAGCCGTGTGGCTCTGGGGAGAGGATCACAGCTATGGGTGGCTATGAAGCCGGTTTCGCCCGTGTAGAGGAGCCGCACTCCATTACCTGGGGCATGAAGAACTTTCCCATCTACTGCGTGCACTGCCCCGTGATGGAGATGTTAGCCTTCGAGGATACCGGCACGCTCGCGCCGGTTCATCTGGTTGACGAACCCATGCGCCACGGCTTCTGCGGCTTTGCATTCTATAAGGATCCGGCCAACATTCCGGAGAAGTATTATCGCAGAATAGGCAAAGAGAAACCGGTTCCTGTTGACCCACGCATAAATAGTGCAATGGTCTAGCGCAAGAACGAGGGCAGTTCGGACGGCGAGATGCACCCGCGAATCTTCTCATTGAGAAGATCGAATCGCGTCGATTCCCTGCGCGAGATTGGATATACCGAGAACTTTACCGGGCGCGAATCACGCTATAGCTACATTGCTCCACTGCTTGGCCAATCGCACCGCCTGCTGCGCGTTCGCCCCCCAGTCATCGGCGCCGACCGCTTTCGAGACGTTGCCATCAACCGGCCCGCCGCCAACCATGATTCTCACCTTATCCCTCATGCCTGCCGCCGCAACCGCCTTGATGGTTTCTTTCATGGAGTCGAACGCCAACGTGAGCAGGCCCGACAAGCCCAGCACCGTCGCGCCGCTTTCCTTCAACGCTTCCACAAAGCGCGCTGCCGGCACGTCCACGCCTAAATCGATGACTTCAAAGCCCGCCGATTTCAGCATGTTCACCACGATGTCCTTGCCAATATCGTGAATGTCGCCTTTCACCGTGCCCACCACCACCTTGCCCGAATACGCCGTTGCTCCCTGTTTCAGATGGGGCTCCAGAATCGCCCCCACCTGCTTGAAAATCTCTCCCGACATAATCAAGTCCGAAACAAAATATTCCTGGCACTCGAAGCGCCCGCCAACCTGGTTCATGCCTTCCTGGCAGGCCAGCAAAATATCGCCGGCGGGAACATGCTCGTCAATCGCTTCCCCAACCAGCTGCAAGGTCCGTTCTTCGTCCAACTCGGCAAGCGATTTCGTGATTTCTGCGAGCTTACTCATTCTTTCCTCCAGTAATTCAGATTATCCTGCCGGCCCTCGCCTTCGCGAATCAGCTTCGGGCTTCGGGCGCGATTTTCAGCCAGTACCAAATGCCGGGCTATCACCTTCGATTAGATGGCCCCATGCCATGTTTCTTCATCAACCGAGGATTGCCGCAAAAGGGAGAAAAATACCGAAGTATCATCCAGGCAGCCCAGCTCCCTCGCTCGCCAAACATCCTGGAATTCAGCTGAGATTGACTGACGTTAATGTTATCAAAGGGTGATTGTCAGATGGAAGGTTTTTGCACACTTTTCCTGCGCGCGTGTCAAGGAAATGCGAATCAAGATGAATAGAAATGTTTGAGCTCGATCTGCTCCCCGGGTTGGACTACAACGAAATCCTCATCCCATTGCTGCGCCATCATGCGCCGCAGCCACTCCGGCGTACCGTCAATCTCCTCGTAGCGAAGGCTAAATCGAGCAGCCATGGCCTGCGCATACGCGCGATCTGGCTCCAACGATTCTTGATTGGGCATGCGGATATATACCAGCCGCTTATAATGGCTCATCATTGAGCGCACCAGCTTTTCCGCCCTTGCCTTTCCATACTTGGCCACCGCCCGCTCGTACTCCGTATTGACCATGGAATTCCCGTCTCCGATGTAGCCCGACGTCAGAAAATAGGTTCCTGGCTCCTTCGCCACTTCATCGAGACGCGCCTTCCGCGAGCCCAGGAAAATCTCGATACAATCGTCGCTCTTTGGGACGATCAAGCGTGCTTTCTTGGCCACCAGGCCCAGCACCGCCTTCGAGCACATGCCGTAGCCTAAATAGATCGGGTCGTAAAGACCGTCAGAGGCATCAATTGCCTGCTGTAATCGCTTCTGTAGTTGCTCCGGCGAGACATGCAAGCTGATCTCCAGAGCCTCAATCGCAATCTGCTTCGGCAGAAATGGCCGCAGTTCTTCGACCATCACCCGGCACGAGATGAGTTTAGGATCCATCGATTTCTGCTCCCCATAAATGATCTCAGGTTTGGTCCTGAATCGTGAATGAATCCTGACCCCGTAGCAAACAGGGATCGCTTAGCCTACTCACCCATTGCAAGTCGAATTCATCATACATTATACTAATAATATGATCTCATTCCCCCAAATTGAGATACCGGAGAACCTCCATAGCCGGGTAACGCGAGTGCTCGCTCTGCAAATACTCGAGGCCGAGCGCGATTCGCGCGCGTTGGTGTTTCCCAACGAAGCAGAATTGTGCCACCAACTCGGAGTGAGCCGAACCATTTTGCGCGAAGCCGTTAAAGTGCTCGCAGACAAAGGCATGGTCGAGGCGCGACAGAAGCTGGGCACTCGCGCTAAACCCCGGACGGCGTGGAATCAACTCGATCCCGATATTCTGGGCTGGTGGGCCGAATTAGGGCCTGATACACATTTCCTGCGCGACCTTTGTGACGTTCGGTTGGCTATTGAGCCGACCGCATCCGGATTCGCTGCAGTCCGCGCCACTACCGACGAAATTGAGGCAATCGGGCGCTGCCTGAAGTTGCGCGAGGCACAGGTTAAGGCTTCCAATTATGGTGAAGCCGTCGATCTCAGTCTCGAATTTCACTTGGCTGTCGCCGCCGCTTGCCACAATTCATTGCTCGAGGAGTTGAGCCGGGCGATCAGCCGTCCACTGCGGATTGCCTTGTCTTATACCACGGCGCTACACGCGTCGGATGTGCTCGATATCGTGGCTCATCGCCAACTTTATGAAGCGATCTGCAATCACGATTCGATGAGGGCGCGCGCGGCAGCAGAGCGAATCGTCGGATTTGCCATGCTCGGAGTTGAAGAAGTGATTCTGCTGGAGGAGAGGGGCAAGCTAGGCAAGGCGGGTCGAGTTGCCATGCGGGCTCCGCTCGAGCCCGTCTTAGTGAACAAAGGTGGTTAGACTCGGGTTTGCCAAGGCTCCGTGCGGGGGCAAATGGCTTACACTCGGCCGTTAAGGCCAAATTTTGATGCGCTTTCCGCCCCAATTGCTCCTTGACATTGCACGAGCGGCGGGATGTAATAAAAACTATCCATCTGATGTCCGGGAAGGCGGTGCGAATCCGCCACTACCCCGTAACTGTATTCGCTGAGAACTGAACATAGAGATGCTCGGCCACTGAGGGTTGCCTCGGGAAGGCGTTCAGATTCGAAGAAGCGTAAGTCAGGAGACCGGCCAGATGCCAATCTGGGCTTGATTCAGCTTCGATGGGAGAGCTGGAGAGCGTTCCATTACCGGTGATCGCAAGCATCGGCTACGAGAAGGCTGCCTAATCCATGAATTCCCGCTGTCCGGGGTGAAGTTGCGCTCCGTGATCAGAGATAAAGACATGGCGGAGAAAGACCGCAGGATGGTCACCCTCGTACTCGGCGGCGTTCGCAGCGGCAAGAGCCGCTGGGCGCAAGAGTTTGCCGCGAAGAATGAGCGCGTGGCGTATGTCGCGACGGCGCGCGCCGGTGACGCGGAGATGCGCGAGAAGATTCGCCGCCATCAGATTGAGCGCCCGCGCCATTGGCACACCGTGGAAGAACCCCTGGAACTGGCGTGTGCAATTGCCGGGAATGGTGCGGCGTTCGACGTGCTACTGGTAGATTGCCTGACGGTATTTGTTGCAAACCTTCTGGAAGCTGCAGAGATTGATCCAACCAGTATGGAACCGCGTATTGAGAGCTTTCTCGATACGCTGCGCGCAGCGCCGGCTTCGATGGTTCTGGTTTCTAACGAAGTTGGCAGTGGCGTGGTGCCACCTTATCCGTCGGGGCGCAGATTTCGCGATGCACTGGGCGAATTGAACCAGCGGGTTGCCGCAATTGCGGACAATGTGGTGCTGTTGGTAGCCGGACTCCCATTGGCGCTCAAGGGAACGATCGGAGTGAGTCCATGATCGCTTTCATGGTGGCGGGGACCGCGAGCGGCGCTTGCCGCTTCGCTCGCTGGCGCCGCGCGCCAAACGTAGATCGAGGAGGCGCTCGCATGAAGCAATGGAGCGCAATCCTGATTTTCTTTGTAGCCCTTCCTGCCTGCGGTGCGCGCACGATTCGAGACGAGCTGGGAAGAACCGTTCAGGTTCCGGAGCATCCTCATCGCGTTGTGTGCCTGATGCCCAGCGTAGTGGACGATGTGTATTCGCTTGGAGCCGGAACGGATGTCATCGGCGTGCCGCAATACACGAAATACCCGGTGGAGGCCAGAATTAATCGCAGCATTGGCTTGCCCCTCACGCCTTCCATCGAAACCATTGTGGCCCTTCATCCGGACCTGGTGCTGGGTGACGCCGACATGAACAGTCCGGATACCATGGCGAGCCTGGAAAAGCTCGGCATTCCGGTCTTCATGGTAGCGCCGCACAACTTTGACGACATCTACCGGTCGCTCGCCAGCATCGGACAAGCGCTCAACCGGACAGAATCCGCCAATGAACTGATCGGCAGGCTGCGGGCGCGTGAGGCGGCGGTGCGGCAGCGGGTAAGCGGCAAGCCGGTAGTGAGCCTCCTGATGCCCGAGGGCTTCGACCCGGTGATCACCATCGGCAAACATGCTTTCGTCACCGGACTGATCGAGATTGCCGGCGGACGCTCGGTGACCAGCGACCTGCCGCATGACTGGCAACAAATCAGTTTGGAGGAAGTGATGGTTCGGGCGCCGGAGGCGCTGCTGCTGGTGAAGAACTCCGCAATGTCAACGGAGCAGATTCTTAGCCGGCCCGGATGGTCCAACCTGCCGGCCATCCGAAACAAACGGATTTTTTACATAGATGATCGCATCGAACTCCCTTGCCCGGTTGTTTTCGATGCACTGGAGGAACTAGCCGAAGAACTTCATCCGTGAGATGGACGCTCCATCTCGAGCCTACAGCGGTTTTACAGTTGCTCTAAGTTGAAACCAAGTCTGCCGCGTGGCTTTTTTGTCAAGAAAAAGCCACTTTGCACGATGCCGGCGACACTCATGAACTGGAAAACCGCTCTAATCAACACCTGGATGATCGGGAAGCGCGGTGCGAATCCGCCACTACCCCGTAACTGTGAGCGACAAGGCGCGGCCAGCAAGCCACTGGAGCAGACTCCGGGAAGGCAGCCGCAGCCGATGAAGCGCGAGTCAGGAGACCGGTCCAGGCGCAACTTCCGAGGGGAAAATCATGTTTCGATCATCGTTCAGACTTCTGTGGGCCGGCAGTTTTGTCCTCGCCTTCACCGCACTTGCTCTCGCCGCGTCGATCGCCGATCTTCACGGCACGGTATTCGATCAGTCGGGCGCGGCGATTGCCCACGCCAAAGTTGAGTTGCTTGAAAACGGCGTGCCGCTCGCGTCCGCGACGACCGATGCAAAGGGCCAATACGTTCTTCCGCAAGGTTCCGGCTCCGGCTTGCGGCTGCGGGTGTCAGATCCGGGATTCAGCACCGTGGAAGAGCCGCTTGCGTCATCCGGCGATGGCGCTGAAACGGCCATCGATATCGTTCTACCGATTGCAACTCTTTCCGAACAGATTACGGTTACGTCGACTGGCTCTGCCACGCCGCAAGCGCAGTTGGGCGCAACCGTGACGGTGCTTGACACCAACGATCTTCGAGGGACGCGGGAGTTGGAGGAGAGGCTGCGCTATGTGCCCGGCCTCCAGACCAATCAGGTTGGCCAGACCGGAAGCTCGACCGGTCTGTTCATTCGCGGCGGCGGCTCGGATGCGAATAAGGTTCTCATTGACGAAATCCCGGTCAACGACATCGGCGGCAATGTGGAGTTTGCCAATGTGGCCAGCGCGGCGGTTTCGCAAATAGAGGTTCTGCGCGGACCCAACAGCGCTCTTTACGGCCCCGATGCCATGGCCGGCGTCGTGAGCATCAGCACTCCCCGCGGGGCGACACCGAAGCCTCTCTTCACTTATGCAGCCAGCGGCGGAAACTTCGGCAGTTATAGCCAGGACGGTTCGGTTGGCGGACAATTTGATAAGTTCGATTACTTTACAGATTACACGCGCTTCGATACGCGTAACTCGATTCCCGGCAATCGCGTCCATGACGGCACGCTGGCTGGAAACTTCGGCTGGGCGATCACTCCGAATTCCTCTCTTCGCGCTACCGTTCATCATGACCAGGATGCCTCGGGCCAGCCCGACGCGATTCTGCTTTACGGCATTCCAGATGAAGCAAAGACCAGCAATGAAAATGCCTATTTTGGCGTGACGTGGGAAGACAGGACCACCCCCAGGTGGAACAACCTTCTTCGCTACGGAGGCGCTCGGCTGCGCTCGGATTACGTCGAATTTGCTCCAGTCGGAACTCCTCAGTACGAGGACAGCGTTACCTATGAGAGCTGCACTCCGCAGACCGACCCCAACTGTGTCATAACGGACTACCTGGGCGCATCAGTCACCCTTACGGGCGCCAATGGCTATACCGTTAGCGGGCAAGCGCAATATACCTATCCGGGAACTTATCCGAGTTACGACCCAGGTTCCACCGACAAGGATTTCGCCTACGCGCAATCTGATTTTCTCTTCCTCCCGAACCTGCGTGGGCTTGGTGCATTCCAATTCGAAGATGAGCGTGGCTACTCTTACGGCCAGGCAAATTCAATCGAGCGCCGCAACTACAATTACACGCTGGAAGTGCAGGGCGACCTTCGTCACCGTTTTTTCTATTCGCTGAGTGCCGGACTGGAGAAGAATGGGCTGTTTGGCTTTGCCGCCACGCCGCGCGCTACATTGGCCTGGCAGATCGCAGGCAATACAAAGTTGCGCGCCAGCTTCGGCAAGGGCATCAAAGAGCCGGCTGTCTTCGATCAACTCGAATCTCTCTATGCCTTGCTGGAGCAGAATGGCTACACCAATCTCATTTCGCAATATCATATAAGTCCGATCGGCCCGGAGTACTCAAGGAGTTACGACGGCGGCATCGACCAGTTCCTCTCTGCCGGCCGCACGCGGCTAAGTCTTTCCCTCTTCCATAACCAATTTACCGGCGGCATCGAGTATGTTCCCTCCCAGGGACTGACTGAGCTGGGGCTGCCGGCTTCGATCGTAAGCGTGGCGAGCGCGACTTATTATGGGGCGACCGTCAATACCAAGGCTTACTTCGCGCAGGGCGTTGAAGCTGAGGTCGAGTCGCAGATCACACGAAGCTGGTTTGCGCGCGGCGGGTACACTTACACGGATGCCAGGATACAGAATTCGTTCTCGAACGACGCTATCGGGCCCAGCTACAATCCGAGCTTTCCTAATGTGGCCATCGGTGCATTCTCTCCATTGATCGGCGCGCGGCCCTTCCGTCTTGCGCCGCATACGGGTTATTTCCAGACCGGCTACCGTTATAGAAAGCTGTATGCCGCACTCAGCGGAACGCTGGTTTCGCAACGCGACGACAGCGACTTTCTGGAATACGACGCCAACGGCGGCCAGACGATGCTTCTGCCAAATCGCAATCTGGACGGGGCGTACCAGCGGTTGGATCTGAACACAAGTTATCAGGCCACGCACATAGTATCTGTCGAAGGCAATTTCCATAATCTGCTGTGTGAGCACTACAGTGAGGCCTTCGGCTATCCGTCGTTGCCGTTCACCTTTCGCATGGGAGTGAAGTTCACTTTGAGAGGTGAGTCGTGGCCTTGGAAGTAGCTTCGGGCCAAGCCGGAAAAGACCAGGCCGGGAACGCGCATGCGCGACACCACGATCGCCGGCAGTTTTGGCTGCTGGCAATGCTGCTTGCCGCGCTTGCGCTCTCCATGCTGGTTGCCTTGGGCATGGGCGCGGTCCGTGTGCCCTTGCGGGCCTTGGTGGAGAGCGCGATCGGCCTGAGGCCACTGTCGGAAGATCAGCGCGTCATTCTGTTTGCCATCCGTCTTCCGCGGATTGTCGCGGCAGTTCTGATCGGCAGCGGACTCTCCGTCTCCGGCCTGCTTTTTCAGGGGTTGTTTCGCAATCCTCTGGCCGACCCTTACGTCATCGGCTCTTCCGGCGGAGCGCTGCTGGGCGCCGCGATCGGAGTGTTTCTTTTGCCCGCGTTTTCCATCGCCGGCTTCGGAACAACTGCGCTGCTGGCCTTCGCGGGGGCCATGGCTTCGATTCTGCTGGTCTATTGGCTGGCGAGCGTTGACGGCCAAACGCCGGTTGTGGCCCTGCTCCTGGCGGGATTTGCGGTCAGCACCATGTTGAGCTACACATCGTATTTTCTTGAAACGATGGATCAGGACTTTGGAACGGGGATGCATATTCTCTCATCGTGGCTGCATGGAACCGTCACGCAGCCCACCTGGCCGCAACTGGCGATTGTGGCAGCCATGCTGGCGATGGGACTTGCCGGTTCCCTGCCGCTGGCGCGAAGACTCAACACCCTGGCGTTGGGCGAAGAGTATGCTACGCATCTCGGCGTTTCTGTACAGCAGACGCGCCTCGCAGTCATCGCGATCGGATCGATCCTGACGGCCGCGGCCGTGGCCTTGGGCGGCCTTATCAGCTTTACAGGACTCATCATCCCCCACATACTGCGCATGATTCTGGGACCGGACCATGTGCGGCTGCTGCCCGCGGTGGCGTTGGGGGGGGCGCTTTTTCTGCTGGTGGCCGATACCGCGGCGCGCACCATTGTCGCTCCGTCGGAGTTGCCCGTGGGTGTGCTCACTGCCTTCATCGGTGGACCGTTTTTTCTCTATCTTTTGCGCAAAGCCAGGCGGGAGGTGATGTTATGACGCCGTTACTCGAGTTTGCGCGCGTCGGATTCGGATATGGGAATGGAAGCCTCTTTGACGATTTCGACGCCGAGATTTTCCCGAGCGATTGCATTGCTCTTGTGGGCCCGAACGGCGTTGGCAAGACGACGCTGTTGCGGCTGGCGGCAGGCACTCTTACACCGGGCTCCGGCGAAGTGCGTCTGAAGCACAAAGCTCTGCATTCGCTGAAACAGCGCGAGATTGCCAAATCGATCGCATTTGTGCCCCAGAATGTCGAGATCCCGTTTCCTTTCACCGTCGAGCAATTTGTGGAGCAGGGACGCACGCCGTTTCTGAAATTGTTCGGCGGATTAGGTGCGGCCGACCGCGTGGCCGTGGAGCGCGCGATGGAGTTGACCGACACCTGGTCATTGCGTTCGCGTGTCTTCAACCAACTGAGCGGCGGCGAGCGCCAGCGCGTGAAGATCGCCCTGGGCCTGGCTCAGCAGCCGCAACTACTGCTGCTGGACGAGCCGATGCAGCAACTGGATATCGGTCGCCAGTTCGAGATGATCGACCTGATCGGCACGCTGCGCCGTGAGGGCATTACGATCCTTGCTGCAATGCACGATTTGACACTGATCGAAGGCGTATTTTCTTCCGTGTGGCTGCTCTGCCCAGATGGCGAGATACGGCAGGGGCAGCCGGAGCAAGTGTTGCAGCCGGAAATTCTTGAGCGCGCCTTTAATTGTCCGCCTCGTCACCGTCCCACGCTGGTGAAGCGCACCCGCAGCCGAATGGAGATAGCCATATGACTTTGATTGATTCTTCTTTTCTTGCCGACGTGGTTGCGGGCATCGCGCCTTGCGACGCGCGATACATCGCCGAGGCCGAGATCCATCTCGACGATCTGACTAAGCCGCAGGGAAGTCTGGGCCACTTGGAGGCAATCGCAGCCCAGTTATACGCCATTTTTTCGGGAAATCTTCCCCAGCCTCTGCGGCGCGGCGCTTACGTTTTTGCGGCCGATCACGGCGTCACCGAGGAAGGGGTGAGCGCATATCCGCGCGAAGTGACCGCACAGATGGTGCGCAATTTTCTCAATGGAGGCGCGGCCATCAATGTGCTCGCACGGCTGCACGAGGCAGCACTCACGGTCGTTGACGTGGGTGTCGATGCGGAGTTCGGCGATGCTCCTGGATTCTGCGCGGCGAAGGTTCGCCGCGGCAGCCGCAATATGCACCGCGAGGCGGCCATGACGCACGAGGAGCTTGCCGAAGCTCTTGAGGTTGGCCTTCGCCAGGCGCAAGGCGCCAAAGAGAAGGGGCAGCATTTAGTGGCCGTTGGGGAAATGGGCATTGGAAACACGACAGCCGCCAGCGCAATAGCGGCGGTGCTGACCAACCAGCCAATCGATGCCTTGATCGGCCGAGGCACCGGGCTGGATAACGCCGGGAAGAACCGCAAGCTGCAGATTGTAGAAGAGTCGGTGAAACTGCACTTCGGCGCCGTGAAAGGCATGCCGGAACCGCTTGAAGTGCTGCGTTGCGTCGGCGGACTGGAGATTGCGGCGATGACCGGATTTATCCTCGGGGCCGCAGCTCAGCGGATGGCAGTAGTTTGCGACGGGTTTATTTCAACTGCGGCGGCAGCGGTGGCGCACGCAATTGCGCCCCAGGTAAGTGGCTATCTTCTTGCCGGGCACTGCTCGGAAGAGCCCGGGCACCGTCACCTGCTGAGTTACATCGGACTTACACCCATTCTTAATTTGAATCTGCGGCTCGGGGAGGGAACCGGAGCCGTGCTGGCCATGCCAGTGATCGAGTCTTCCGTTCGCATCTTCTCTGAGATGGCTACGTTTTCGTCCGCGGGAGTGAGCACGAAGAGCGAATGAGCAGAATTCTCCAGGATATCGCAGCGGCATTTCAGTTTCTTACTCGTCTGCCGCTGCCGCGGCTGGCCTACCGGCCAGATGCCCTCTCGCGTTCGGCAAAATTCTTTCCCATCGTGGGGCTTGTGCTGGGCGCTGCCTTTGCAGGAATCTACCGCATCCTGTCGCCGCACCTTCCCGTCACGATCGTCTCTCTAGCGATCGTGCTCTTCTCGGCGCTGGTCACCGGAGGCTTGCATGAAGACGGTTTGGCCGACGCAGCCGATGCATTCGGTGGCGGATCGGAGCGGCAGCGCGTCCTCGAAGTCATGAAAGACAGCCGCATAGGCGTTTATGGATCCCTCGCCATTGTGTTTTCCGTTGCCGCACGCGTGCTGCTGCTTGCGCACCTCGCACCTGGAAACTTTGTTCCCTATGCGATCTCCGCTGAGGTGCTCTGCCGCTGGACTGTGCTTCCACTCGGCATCGCACTGCCAGGCGCGCGGCAAGAGGCAAGTCAGGGCGCTCGCCTGGCACGGCAGATCTCAGCTGCATCCCTGGTTGTGGGGACGCTTTTTGCGTTGGCTATCGTGGGTTATCTGTTGCGGATATCGATGTGGAAGCCGGTCGTCGCCGCATTGCTGGTAGCGCTCTTGACGGGGCTCTATTACAAGACGCGCATTGGAGGCGTTACGGGCGATTGCTTCGGAGCCACCATCCAACTGACTTTGCCGGCCGTTTATCTCTGCGGGGTGTGGCAGGGATGAGCACTCTAATCTTCATTCGGCATGGCGAGACTGATATGGCCGGAAAATTCTGCGGACATAGTGACCCGGAATTGAACGCGGCCGGAGAACTTCAGGCCGTTGCCGTCGGCGAGCAAGTTGCGGCCCTCGGAATCGAGCGCATCTATTCGAGCGATCTGTTGCGCGCCGCGCAAACGGCTGCCGTTCTGGCAAGGCGCATCGGCATCGAGGTTGAACTTCGCGAAAATCTGAGGGAGATGAACTTCGGATCCTGGGAAGGTCTTAGCTGGCAGGAGATTGAAGCTCGTTTTCCGCAAGAGTCTGTCCGATGGCTCGAGGAATCTCCCCTGCGAAGCGCGCCCGAAGGGGAGGCATATTCAATTTTCACTGCAAGAATCGACGCGGCAATCGAGCCCCTGGTTCACGAATCGCAGGTCCGCACGATCGCCGTCGTCACCCATCGCGGCGTGATGAGCCACTCGCTCACACGGTTCTTCGGCTTCTCCGAGAATGAAGCCTGGACAAGAACCGCGCCCTATGGAGCGGTGGTTGTCGCCGGCTGCGCACCGTCTTGCATGCCGCAGGAGGCGCCGCGATGACGGCGAGGGCAATTATGGTACTCGGTACCAGCTCGCACGTGGGCAAGTCGCTGGTGACGGCCGCATTATGCCGTATCTTTGCGCGAGCTGGGTACCGCGTAGCGCCATTCAAGGCGCAGAATATGGCGCTGAATTCGGCGGCTACGCCGGACGGCTACGAGATAGGGCGCGCGCAGGCGCTGCAGGCCGAAGCCGCCGGAATTCCGCCTTCCGTGCATATGAATCCGGTTCTCATCAAGCCCGGCAGCGACACTACCGCGCAGATTGTGGTGCAGGGCGAGGTGTGGCGTAATCTCGATGCGCGCAACTATCAGGGGACGACCGTCGCCACGCTGCTGCCGATCGTTGAACAGAGTTATCGCTTCCTGGCTGCGCGTCACGATGTCATCGTGCTGGAGGGAGCAGGATCTCCGGCCGAAATCAATTTGAAAGAGAACGACATTGTGAACATGCGCATGGCGAAGCTCGCCGATGCGCAGTGTTTGCTGGTGGGAGACATCGACCGCGGCGGCGTCTTCGCCTCTTTGCTGGGAACCTGCGAACTGCTGGACGAGGACGAGCGCGGACGCATCGCCGGCTTCGTTATCAACAAGTTTCGCGGCGATGTCACGCTGCTTTGGCCCGGAATTCGCATGATCGAGCAGCGGCTGGGCAAGCCCTGCATGGGCGTAATTCCGTTTCTGGGCAATTTGTCGTTGGACGAAGAAGACAGCGTTGGATTCGACCGGCGCGATCAAGCGCCGTGGAGGGAGCGGACGGCGCTTGCGCGAAAATTGCAGATTGGGGTAATTGCCTTTCCATCGATCTCTAACTTCACCGACTTCGATCCTCTCTCCGCCGAACCCTCTGTGGCTCTCAAGTACCTTCGCGATCCCGGCAGCATCCCGCTTGCGGACGTAATCGTCCTGCCCGGCAGCAAGCAGACAGCGGACGATCTCGACTGGCTGCGCGAGCGCGGATTTGAGACGGCGCTCAACCAACATGCGCGTAAAGGAGGGCTGATCGTAGGCATTTGCGGCGGCTTTCAGATGCTGGGTCAGGTGATTATCGACTCGCTTGGACTGGAGCGCACGGGCAGCGAAGCGGCCCTCGGCCTGCTTCCCGTGCGCACGATCATGGAGCGCGACAAGGTCACCGTTCCCGCCCGCGGATGCCTCTCCCGCGGATCGCTATTCGGTCAAAAAACCGTTCAACGCGAGTTATGCGGCTATGAGATTCACTTGGGCACAACCGAATACCTCGACGGAGCCGAGCCGTTTGCCTTAATTACGCGGCACGGCGATGACGCGCATACCGTACCCGATGGATGCGTCTCGGCCGACGGGAGCGTCTTCGGCAGCTATCTGCACGGAATCTTCGACCATGACTCCTTCCGGCACGAATTTCTGCGTTGCTCGCGCGCCGCGCTTAAAATGAGCGCTCCGCGGGAGTTGGTCGCGTGGAGCGAGCGGCGCCGGCAGCAGTTGGAACTGCTGGCGGATGAGTTTGGCCGCGCCCTCGATTTGGATACCATTTTTCGCGTGACCGGCCTGCCCCGTCGCGCATCATGCAAGACACTCGCGCCAGCGCAGTCTGTGAAACCGCACATTGACTACTCCATGCGTGAGCTATAAGGACAAACCGGATGCGTTGGAGTTGGCAGTTATTTTTGATTCCCTGGCTCACCTGCTCGGCGATCGCCGCGATCGCGCAAAGTTCTTCTTCCTTGCGGGGCGAAGTGACTCACTCGTCTGGCGCGGTAATCGTTGGCGCCCAGGTGGACTTGGAGAACAAGAAGACCGGCTTTACAAACCAGGGTCTCACTGACTCGCAGGGCCAATACAGGTTTTACCAAATTCCGTCTGGCATTTACACCATTACGGTTCGAGCGAAGGGCTTCGCGGCTCAATCGAAGACGGCGGAATTGCTGGTGAATCAACCGGCGACTGTCAATTTCTCGCTCTCCTTGCAGGAGCTGAAGACTGTCGTGGAGGTAAGTGGCGAAACGAATGGGTTGAATCTGGTGAACGCCAGCTTGGGGAATGCGGTCGATGACGCAACCATTCAGTCTCTTCCCCTGGAGGGACGCAATGTTCCTGATTTGCTCAGCTTGCAACCTGGAGTCCTCTATCTCGGAGACTGGAACGACCAGAGTTACGACAGCCGTAGCGGGGCCTCGGCAGGCGCCCGCTCCGACCAGGGAAACATCACCTTGGATGGCGTGGATAACAACGATCAAGTGAACGGCTTCGCCTTTATGGGAGTGCTCCGCTCCACGCTCGATTCCGTGCAGGAGTTCCGCGTAACCACCGGTGGCTATGGGGCCGACAGCGGGCGTTCATCCGGATCGCAAGTCAGCGTGGTCACCAGGAGCGGCGCGAATCGGATTCAGGGTAGCCTTTATGATTACAACCGGAGTTCGCTGGGTGAGGCAAACGACTGGTTTAACAAGCAGGCGGAGGTGTCGAATGGCCTGCCCAATGTGCCGGGAAAACTTATTCGTAATACCTTTGGGCTATCGCTTGGCGGTCCCATCCAGAAAGACAAAGCGCTCTTCTTTGCTAATTACGAGGGGCAGCGAACCTCGGAAAATCAACAGGAGACGCTCACGGTTCCCACTGTCTCGATGCGCTCCGGGAATATCCAGTATCCGGCTGCAGGCGGCTCTACCATCGAGCTCAGTCCTGCGCAGATTGCGGCAATGGACCCGAACTGTTTGGGAAATGGCACATGTCCGTGGGGGCCGGGCGTGGACCCAAACGTGTTCTCGGTACTGAACCAGTACCCGGCGCCGAATGGTTTCTCCGCCGGCGATGGCCTGAACACTGCGTCCTACACTTGGTCGGCGCCGGATCCAGCATCGTTGAATACTTATATCGCGCGCTTCGATTACATGCCGACGCACCGCAATTGGCTCTTCGCCAGGGGTAATTTGCAAAACGACAAGAGCTTCAACGCGCCGCAGTTTCCCTCAGAGCTTGCCAGCGCGACCGTTTGGGATAACAGCAAGGGATTCGCCGTGGGAGATACATGGAATATCTCCCCTTATCTCATCAACAATCTCCGCTATGGATTCACTCGACGGGGCAACGTCAGCCGTGGCATTGGCCAGGGACAGTACGCCAATTTTTATAACATTAGTCCGCTCAACGCCGAGACCAGGACGACGATCGTCGATGTTCCCGTACATAACGTCATGGACGAGCTGACCTTGATCCACAAGGAACATACGATTCAATTCGGCGCGAATTACCGCCTGATTTATAATCACCGCAGCTCCGACGCCTTGTCTTATAACTACGGATACACGAACGCCTACGCTCTGGCCGACGCCGGCATTGCCAATACCGGCCAGAGCCTCGACCCGGCAGCCTTCGGATATCCTGCAGTTGACAGTAGTTTTGCGGATTCTTATAGCTTTGCGGTGGCCAATCTTGCCGGACTTATGGACCTGGTGACCACCCAGGCTAATTACCGGATCGCGGAGGACGGCAACTCGGCGAGCGTACTGCCCCAGGGCTCCATGCTGAACAGAGAGTTCAAGAGTAACGAGTTTGAGTACTATGCACAGGACTCGTGGCATGTGCGTCCGCACCTTACGTTCACATTCGGCCTGCGCCACTCCTTGCTGCAAACGCCCTTTGAGGTACATGGGCAGCAGGCGCAACCTACCATCGACATCGATCAGTGGTTTAGGACTCGAGAGCAACAGGCGATGCTGGGTAACAGCGTGCAGCCCGACCTCTACTTTGCGCCTTCGGGACAGGCGCGCGGCCAAAAGGCGTACTGGCCAATGCAGAAAGCAAACATCGCGCCACGAATTGCGATTGTGTTTTCTCCCGCGGCCGCGGACGGATTCTGGCGCAAACTTTTTGGCGGAGCGGACAAAACTTCGATTCGTGCCAGTTACGGGATGTACTACGACCACTACGGCGAAGGCATCGTAAATCTTTTTGACCAGTATGGTTCGTTTGGATTAAGTGAAAGCATTACCAATCCGACCAATCTACTTACACCCGATAACTCGCCGCGTTTTACCGGGATTCACAACCTGCCTGATATAACCGGCACGCCGGCAAGTACGATCGGTTACCCGGCACTGGCGCCGAACGATCCGGTCTGGACGGGTTTTGAAATCGCGCACGGCCTGGACGACCACATGACAACGCCATATGCGCAGACCTTGGATTTTTCCCTCCAGCGCGAACTCCCCGGCGCATTTTTCATGGAGATCGCATATATCGGCAGGTTCGGCCGCCACGAATTGCAGCAGATCGACCTGGCGCAACCTCTGGATCTCGTGGATTCGCAATCGGGCCAGGACTATTACTCCGCGGCTACGCAGCTTTCCAGGCAGCAGTACGCGGGTGTAAAGGCGGTGAACGTAGCCAAAATCCCTTATTTTGAGGATATGTTTCCCGACGCGGCCGGAGACGGCCTTTCCGCTACCCAAAATATTTACAACATCTGGCTTTCTGGCAACGAAACCGGATCGCTCTACATGCTGGATATTCTCTGCACTCCAGGCTGCGGGGGCCAGACCAACCGTTTTTGGCCGCGCCAATATGCCAGCATGTTTGCGTGGTCTTCAATCGGAAGCAGTAACTATAACGCGGTCCAATTCACACTGCTGCGCAAGGCGAGCCACGGCGTTCAGACGGAATTGAGCTACACCTTTTCCAAGTCGCTCGATATGGGATCCGATGCCGAGCGCACCATGTTTTCTTCAAGCACGGGTACCAGCGCGGGCAGTAGTTTTGGAGCCATACTCAACGCATGGAAGCCGAGCTTGAATTATGCGGTTTCCGACTTCGATGTCAGGCACCTGATCACCGGGGATTGGGTGGCGGAGTTGCCAGTTGGAAGAGGAAAGGCTGTGTTGGGCGGGGCGGACCGGTGGCTGGATGGCGCAATCGGTAACTGGCAATTCTCCGGAGTCATGCGGTGGACCAGCGGGCTGCCGTTTAGCGCGACCTGTGGTGAGGGTTGGGGAACCAATTGGGATGAGAAGAGCAACATGATCCAGACGGGGCCGATCAAAACCCATACTCATATCGACAGCAATGGAGCACCGCAAGTCTTCGCGGACCCTCAAGAAGCATTAGCGAATATGCGCAATCCTTACCCTGGAGAAGCCGGGCAACGGAACAACTTCCGCGGCGACGGTTTTTTCGGCATGGATGCCAGCCTGTCGAAAAGCTGGAATCTGCGCGAAAACAGCGGCCTCAAGTTTGCATGGGACGTCTTCAATGTTTCGAACTCAGTGCGATTCGACGTTAATCCGCTTACTTCATTACAGAACCTGACAACGAGTGGAGAATTCGGTGTGTATGGCGCGACCCTGACAAAGCCACGCGTACAGCAAATTTCTCTCCGCTTTTGGTTCTGACGGCAAACAGAATCCTTCGAACTCGAAGGAAACACCTCGAAGCCCGTCTGCGCCCAGTTCGAACGGAAAGGGTAACGCCTTTCTGCAGGACCTGCACCTGGCAAACTATTTGCGAAGATTGCGCCATCAAACGAAAAGGTCGGCGAATTTCATAGAATACGTACCACGGCAACCCGAGCCGCAATAACTCCCTATCGGAAGCCATGCGGCCGGGAGAAACGCTCGGAGGTTTTCAGATGGCAATCAGCGAGACGGCCAATCGGTTCCGTGTCGAGGAGGACGCTTTAGGAGAGGTTCACGTCCCGGCCGGTCATTTGTGGGGCGCGCAAACGCAACGGTCCTGCACCAACTTTCGCATCGGTGTTGAACGTTTCCGGTGGGGCCGTCCGGTGATCCGCGCTCTCGGTATTTTGAAAAAATGCGCGGCGCTGGCCAACGGCGAACTGGGTAAGCTTCCCAAAGAAAAAGTCGACCTGATCGTAATTGCCGCGCAGGAAGTTATCGACGGCCAATGGGACGATGAGTTCCCGCTTGTCGTATTTCAGACCGGTTCCGGCACGCAAACCAACATGAACGCGAACGAGGTGATCGCCAACCGCGCAATACAACTTGCCGGGGGTGCGGTTGGATCGAAGAAGCCGGTTCATCCGAACGACGATGTCAATCACAGTCAATCGTCGAACGATACGTTTCCAACTGCGATGCACATCGCGACGGTCGAGACTCTAGAGAACGTACTGATTCCTTCTGTTAGTGAACTGCGCGATGTGTTCGCCGCGAAAGCGCACACTTATCGCGACGTTGTCATGATCGGGCGAACGCATCTCCAGGACGCCACGCCGCTGACGCTGGGTCAGGTGATATCGGGTTGGGTTGCGCAGCTCGACGAGGCGCTCGACGGCATTCGCCGATCGCTTCCGAGGGTGTATGCGCTGGCAATCGGAGGCACGGCAGTGGGCACCGGACTCAACGCTGATCCACGCTTTGGAGAAGTGGCCGCGCGGCGAATCGCGGAGGAAACCGGCAAGCCGTTCGTTTCGGCCCCCAACAAGTTCGCGGCGCTCTCAGCGCACGATGGCATGGTAAGTGTGAGCGGAGCGCTCCGCACGCTTGCAGGCGCCCTCATGAAGATTGCCAACGACATTCGCTGGTATGCAAGCGGTCCACGGGCCGGTTTAGGCGAGCTCAAAATCCCGGCAAACGAACCTGGCTCCTCCATCATGCCCGGAAAGATCAACCCGACGCAGTGCGAGGCGCTGACGATGGTCGCGGTGCAGGTGTTCGGCAATGACCATGCTGTGGCATTCGCGGGTTCGCAGGGAAATTTCCAGCTCAATGTCTACAAGCCGGTTATCCTGCACAACGTTTTGGTCTCGATCGAACTCCTTGGAGATGCGTGCCGCTCCTTTACGCAGCACTGCGCGAGTGGAATCGAGCCGAACGAAAAGCAGATAAAAGACCATCTCGATAATTCGCTGATGCTGGTCACCGCCCTCAATCCGCATATCGGATACGAGAAAGCCGCGCAGATATCACTCACCGCATACCGGGAGGACATCAGCCTGAGGGAGGCAGCTCTCAAGCTCGGATTCCTCACCGCCGAGGAATTCGATTTGTGGGTGCGGCCTCAAGACATGACCCATCCTTTGTGAAGAGCTCTCTCAAGCAATGGAGGAGCCGGTGGTACGTCTTCGGCGACGCCGCGCAGCCGATGGCTCTCAAACAGCGCATTCCGCTGCCGTCTTCTTTGCCGGCTCGGCCGCAGCTTCGGGATGAGTGCGATACTTCGGCTTATGCATAATCAGCACGAGCGGCGAGACCAGCAGAAAAAGCCATGCCAGCAAATGAAAGACGTCGTCATAGCTCATCAGCACAGCCTGTTGTTGCAGCATATCGTAAACAAAGCCCAGAGACTGATGTGCGGAGCCAGCCATGCCGGCGCCACGCTGGCTGAGAACGGCCGCGGTCCTGTGCTGCATCTGCTGCAGTTGCAGGCTCGAGAACGCCATGTTGCTGGTGAGGCGGCTCTGATGAAACTGCGCGCGGCGCGCCATGACGGTGGTGACAAAAGAGACGCCCATGCTGGAGCCGATATTGCGCATGACGCTGTACAGGCTGGTCGCGTAAGCCATCTCTTCCTTGCGGATGGGATCCATCACCAGGATTGTCAACGGCACGAAGAGGAGTGTCTGGCCAATGCCTTGATTCACCTGGTGTACCAAGATGTCCCACGTGCCGGAGTTCAGGTCCATGTGCGAATAGCCGAAGAAGGCCATACTTCCTATCACGCATCCCGTAAGCACCATCCAGCGCGCATCCAGGCGCCTATCCAGCAGATAACCCACCAGGGGCATACAAATCGCCGTCGTCACACCGCGCGGGGAGTTCCACAGGCCGGCCGCCGTGGCACTCCACCCCAGCAGCTCTTGCATGAACAGGGGCAGCGTAACCAAACTGCCATACATCACAAAACTGAGGACGACCACTACCACGATGCCCGCGCTGAAGTTGCGGTTTCCGAGAAGCGTGAGTTTGACAAGTGGATTCGAGGTCCTCAACTCGCGGATCACGAACGCAGTCAGCATGACGCCCGCCATCAGAGCCAGGACGCGGATAAAGCTGGAGCCGAACCAGTCGTCTTCCTGGCCCTTGTCCAGCATGATTTGCAGCGCCCCCATCCCCAGGGCCAGCATTCCCATCCCCCAGGCATCGAAGCGCATCGTCCCGCGCCGGATGTAGTGCGGATCGGAGACGAAGACAGAGATCATAATAAGGCTGAGAATGCCAATAGGCAGGTTGATATAAAAAACCCAGCGCCAGGAAAAGCTATCGGTAATCCAGCCGCCAAGAGTGGGTCCAAGCACGGGAGCCGTGACGATGCCCATCCCCCAAAATGACATAGCCTTGCCGCGTTCGTGGCCGGGAAATTCCTCCAGCAGCACCGACTGGGAGATCGGTTGCAATCCGCCGCCGGTCAGTCCCTGCATCACCCGGAAGAAGATCAGAAGGGGCAGACTGGGCGCCATGCCGCACAGGGCGCTCGAAATGGTGAATCCGGTCACCACCGTCAAAAGCAGCCGCTTGCGCCCGAAGTAATTCGATAGCCAGCCGGTGATGGGCAGGATAACCGCGTTGGCGACGATGTAGGAGGTCAGCACCCAGGTAGCCTCATCCACTGACGAAGAGAGGCTTCCTGCCATATGCGGCAGGCTTACATTCACGACCGTGGTATCCAGCACCTCCATGAAGGCGCAGGCCATTACAGCAATGGCAACCAGCCAGCGCCTGGACACGATTTGAGTATTGGGTTGTCCTTCAGCGGAACCAAGCGTCTTCAAAGTTTCTCCATAAATATAAAAGACGCTGCTTAGTTTAGGATACTTGGGAATTAAGCCGGATTCCCGTATCATCTTGCCGGGTGGTTAATTCTACTCCCAACCATCTCCGCTGGTGCTACGTCGCTGGTGTCCGAATAGAGCGTTGTTCGATTTCTCGAAATAGCGTAGCAGGCGGCGTGCCAAATGGCCAACGCCATAGTTGAAGCTCCATGATTTGGCGGCGAATAGGAGTTTGTATGAAGCTGTTTTACTTACTGTTTCTGGCCGTGTTTGCAGCGTCCGGCACGCAGGCTCCCGGCCCATCCACGTCCGATCCGCAGGCCACGCTTGGTTACATTCACGCCGCATGGGTCAACTTAACGCGCTCCCCCACGGATTGCCGGTCGCTGGGCGACGTCAAGGTAACCGACACTCCGGTCCTCTATCTACCGGCTGAGATTGCTATGCCGCCTGGTGTGGAAGCACTCGAGCAAAAGTGCCGAATCAAAATCGTCAGGCTGCCCCGGCGCATCCAGAAACTGGGAGACGTGCGGCCGGAGGAGATCCCCACGCCGGGCTTGCTTTATCTGCCCAATCCCTATGTCGTTCCCGGCGGCCGCTTCAACGAGATGTATGGCTGGGATAGTTACTTCATTCTTCTTGGACTCGAGGCCGACCACAAAGAAGCGCTGGCCAAAGGCATGGTCGACAACTTTCTTTTTGAGGTGGAGCATTACGGATCGGTGCTCAACGCCAATCGCACGTATTATCTGACGCGCTCGCAGCCGCCCTTTCTCACCTCGATGATCCGCGCTGTTTATGAGGACCCCGCCAGCTTTCCTGCCACGCCGGAAGGCCGCGCACAGGCGAGAGATTGGCTTGAACATGCATACACGGTTGCAGAAAAGGACCACTCGACGTGGACGCGGCCCGAGCATCTGGCCGGCCATACTGGCCTGGCGCGCTACTTCGACTACGGTTCGGGCCCGGTGCCGGAGATGGCCGACGACAGCACCTACTACTCCGATGTGATTCGCGCACTCGTAGAGCATCCGAGCGCAGTTGGCGCCGCATTTCTCGTGAAAGGCTCGCAGCATCCCGATGCCGCGGAGGCGGCGCGGTTGAAGCAGACCAGTTGCGACGCCGGCGCCAGCGTGGTCTGCCTGCGCGCGTGGTATGGCGGCTACCGCTTGACCCGCGATTTTTACGAGGGCGACCGCGCCATGCGCGAGTCGGGCTTCGACCCCAGCGACCGCTTCGGGCCATTCTCCGGCGCCACGCATCACTATGCGCCCGAGTGCCTGAACAGTCTGCTCTATCGTTATGAGCGCGATCTAGCGCATTTAGCGCACCTGTTGGGCAAGCCGCAAGACGCGGTGCAATGGGAACGGCGCGCCAATGCCCGCGCCGCCACCATGCAGCGATATTTGTGGCAGCCCAAGGAGGGCGTCTTCGGGGATTACGATTTTGTGCGCGCCAAGCCATCGACTTACGCATACATTACTTCGCTCTATCCGCTGTGGGCGGGGGTGGCGACACGCGAGCAGGCGAATGCGATAAAGACCAGGCTCAACTTGTTCGAGCGGCCCGGCGGATTATCGATGAGCAATACCAATACCGGCCTGCAATGGGATGAGCCTTACGGCTGGGCGCCGACAAACTGGATCGCCGTCGCCGGACTCGATGCGATGGGCTTCCACGCCGACGCAGCTCGTATTGCGCAACACTTCGACGCGACAGTCGACGCGGGCTTTGCCGCTGACGGCACCATCCGCGAAAAATACAATGTGGTCGCGGGCAATGCGCACGTAACCGTGAGTGAAGGGTACACGCAGAATGTCATTGGCTTTGGATGGACAAACGCCGTATATCTGAAGTTTAAGGAGATAGCCGAGAGGCCTTCGGCGCGGTTGGGAAATGAATGAGCCGCGATGATGGTGTTTCTCACCGGCTCGCCGCCTATGATTTCAAACCGAACCCCTCCGTCTCTTGATGGATCCTTGGCGCGGAACAACCGGTCACTGCACATTCTGGATGACTTGACCGATAAAGACGCCGTAGGGACCGAGCTGAACCAAGTCGAGCGACGGCGGATCGGGTGCGCCGGGGGATTTCATCAGCGTCTTGAGGTGAGAACCTTGTATGCCTTGCGCGCTCAGATTGAAGCTGACGGTCTGCGGCTGGGCAGTAAGGTTGCATGCAACCACCACTGCTTCTCCATCCGGAGCCTTGCGCAGCCAGGAAAGGACATGGCCGTCAGAGGTGTCGAGCATGATCTCCTCGCCGCCGTGCAGGGCGGCGTCATGCTTTTTGAGCGCGATGATCTGCTGGTACCAATGCAGCAGCGAATCCGGCTCGCGTTCCTCCGCCCCCACGTTCACGGTCTTGTAGCTGGGTGGAATGGGCAGCCACGTTTTGACGCCGGACGGTGAAAAACCCGCGTCGGGACAGGCATCCCACTGCATGGGCGTGCGCTCGCCGTCGCGGCCCTTCTCTTTCGGCCAGCCAGTGATGCCAATGGGGTCTCTCACGTCCTCTTTGCGCGTAGGCGGGGTGGTCACCATTCCAATTTCGTCGCCGTAGTACATCATGGCGGTGTCGCGCGAGGCGAACAAAATTGTGGCAATCACGCGACCGATGTCGTCGTGATGTGGGCCGTAACCGAAATCCGGCGTTCCCTTGGCGCCGGTTTGATAGCGGTCCCAACGAGCATTATCGTGGTTGTCAAAGACGAAGAGCGGCTCCTCGTCGCTGATCCCGGTTTCGGCATCGTTGATACGCTGGCGAAAGAGCGGCACATCGAATTTGTTGATGAAGCCTACTTGCATATCCATGGGTAGCTGCAGCTCATCGTTGTCACGGCCGTACATTTTGCGCAGGTCGGCAATGGAGTTCAGGTAAGTTTCCCCGATAAGTGCCACTCTGCGCCCGCTCGCTTCATCGGTTGCCTGGCGCAATTCGCGCAGAACGCCGTGGACATCGGGCAGGTTGTCGGTGTAGATGGTCTTCACCTCTTTATCGCCAAAGGCATTGATTAGCGGCTTGCCGTCGGGACCAAGCACGTAAGGCTCGTCACGGTCCTGCGGGTCCTCGAAGAGCGAGGTAATGGCGTCGAGGCGGAAGCCGGCGACGCCCCGGCCAATCCAGAAGCGCGCGACGTCATACATGGCTTTTCGAACCTCAGGGTTGTCCCAGTTAAGGTCAGGCTGCTGAATGTAGAAGCGATGGTAGTAGTACTGCTGGCGCGCCGGATCCCACTGCCACGCCGATCCGCCGAAGAGGGAAATCCAGTTGTTGGGCGGTTCGCGATGGCCGTTCACCATCTTCGGGTCGCGCCACATGTACCAGTCGGCTTTGGGATTGGTGCGCGAGCTTGCAGATTCCTTAAACCACGGATGCTGATCGGAGGTGTGGTTCAGCACCAGGTCCATAATGATGCCGATGTTGCGTTTCCGAGCCTCTGCAACGAGGTGGTCGAAGTCGGTCATGGTTCCATACTGCGGGTCGATGCTTTCGTAGTCGGAGATGTCGTAGCCGAAGTCGACTTGGGGCGAAGGATAAATGGGGGTGAGCCAGATGGAATCGACGCCGAGCTTCTCGACGTAATCGAGTCGCGAAGTGATGCCGTTCAGGTCGCCAATGCCGTCGCCGTTGGAGTCTTGAAAACTGCGCGGATAGATTTCGTAGATGACCGCGTTGTTCCACCAGGCCTGACTAGCTTCGGCTTGAGGAGTTTGCTCCGTAGTCGGCGCGGCCTGCTGAGCGCACGCGGCGACAAATGCAGCGGACACAAGCACCGGCAGCAACACGGTAAGTGAAGCGATTCTTCTCATGCTGACGCTCCTGAACGAGACGAAGGCCGGTCGACTTGGTGGCGGGATTCGACGGCGGCCTTGAGGCCGGATCAAATACTAGCACATTCCATGGTCATTGCCGCGGAAGCCGGGCCAGATTTGCTCGCGCCTGGGCATGATCGGGCGCAAGCTGCAGTGCACGCTCGAAATCGGCTCGCGCCTCGGCGGTCTTGCCGGTTCGCGCCTCGAGTACGCCCAGGTTGTTCCAGCCGTCGGCATCTTTGGGCTGCAAACGCAGCTCCAGGTTTTGTTCCTCGATGGCCTGCTCTAATTCGCCGCTTCCAGTCAGAACCTGCGAGAGAAGTGCGTGCAGATCTGCGTTGTCTGGCGCCAGCCGCACCGCCTCGCGAAGTGCAGTGAGCGCATCGGCAGGCCGTCCCGCCTGCGCCAATGCCATTGCCAGCCTCTCGCGCGTATCGAGATCGTCGGGGCGCTCGGTTGCGGCCGTTTGAAGCAGGTCGATGGCGCGCTCCATCTGGCCCGATTCGATCGCCATCTCCCCCAGATGATATAGCGCGCTGAAATTCTTGGGATCGAGTTCGAGTGCGCGTTGGAATTCCGTCTCGGCACGAGCGGGATCCCCTTCACCGGCCAGCGCAACACCAAGTCCGCTGTGTGCGCCCGCATCCTCGGGGCACTGGCCGAGCATTGTACGGAACTGCTCTTCGGCTTGAGAAAACAGTGAGCGCTTCAATTCAAGTCCGGCCAGGTTAAACCGCGCATCGCAGGTGTTAGGGCCGAGCACGATCGCCTGCCTATACGCATCGGCAGCTCCTTCGAAATCGTCCGCATTTTCGAGAGCCGCACCGAGACTGTTGAGAGTACGCACGTCGCCGGGGTGGGCAATCAAAAGCTTGCGATATGCCGACGCGGCTCGAGCGTAGCGGCCCAGCCCCGCCAGCGTCGACGCGAGGTTGTATTGCGCGATGAAGTCCCCCGGATCTTTGCTCAAGCGATGCTCCATCCATGCCTGCTCCAGCAGGAGACGCGGATCGGGGCCGTTCTTGGCAACGTTGACCGGCAGGACTTGAACCCAGAGGTGCGCCATTTCGTCCACCGTGCGGTTGCCGGCCCGCACCCGAATGGGCGGATGGTTCGGATTATGTACGTTCTCCTCCGAGTTGTCGTAGACATAGCGCATGTGCAGAACCGATCCGCTGGGAAGAAAGACGGGCTGGCGGTAACGATAGATCGACTGGCGATCGATGTCCCAGTTGGGAATCCGAATGAGCCACTTTTTCTCGGCGTTCGGCAGGATGGCCCACCCTTCGAGTTCCCTGCCCAGATAGTGCGCATGCGGGTAAATTCCCAGAACGTCGACGTCGACGGGCAGCTTCAGCTCATCCTGCACCACGAAATTGCGGTCGCCGGCGGGAATATCGAGATCGCGGTCATCCTCGAGCTGGAGCAGCATCGGATGCTCGGTACCCGGTTGCGCAGTGAAATACAAACCGATTTGAGCAGCGATCGTTTCCGGTTTGCCGCTGGGTTTCAGGTGCATGTTGAGGATGAGATCGTTGCCGGGATCGAGCCGCCACGGCATCCCTTCAGGTTCGGCCAACACCGGCGTATCCGGTTTCCAGAAGAGAAAATGGCTGTCGGGATCGAAGCTGTTCCCTGCATCCACCTCTAGCTCCATGCCGGGAATCCCATCTTCCCAATTTGCCGGATGCAGCGCGGCGAAACGAGGCGGTACGGTCGATCAGCACGTTGGCGTGATGGACCACCTGGGGCACAGTCGGAAGGATCTCCATGGCGCGAATGAAGTGGGTCTGCGCCAATGGATACGGCAGGATGAAGTTGCGGAAGACATCCGTGCCCGATGCGGCCAGCGTGTATGGGCGCTCGATAGTGAGGATCAGATCCGGCTTTCCCATCTGCCAGGTGGCGTCGTAATGCGGCGGTGGCGGAGCCTCGGCGGGATTGCCTTCGGGCATGCCCGCCTCCACCCACTTTCGAATCAGCGCTATGTCCTCATCGCTAATCCGCCGATCATCGGCAAAATCGCCGTATCCCGGCGCGGGCAGCCACGGCGGCATAAAGTGCGACTGTGTGACCTGGACCATCTGCGGTCCGCGACGCCGCGCATCCTGATAGGTGAGCAGGCTGAAGGGTCCTGCGCCGCCCGGATGATGGCAGGTGGCGCAGTTCCGGTAAACGATCGGCGCAATCTCGCCGCTCCATGTCACATCCGGCGCGGGCGCCCCCGGAGTCACTGGGGCCTCTGCGGCATTAGCCTCGCGATCGAGGTGCGGCAACCCCAAGCCCAGCAGCATCGCGGCGCATACAAGCGCCATCGAGAAGAGCCGAGGGAATCTCATCGCGCCCAATCGCACCTTAGTCTCATCGCTCATCGACGGGCACAATAGAGCAGCCGACTGTTGGACCACCCGGCTCCGGAACGGGACGGCTCGAAAGCACCGCGCGGATGGCCTCTTCGAGATCGAACCGCGTTGGCCTGGGACGTTCCTGGCCCAGTGCGATGTACCGGTCGTCGATGCGTCCCCGGTAGACTTCGCGCAATCCTGCCAGGAAAGGAACAAAGACAGCAACCTCAGGCGTCATGGTCGCGTGCGCCATTTGCGTCAGGCGCTGCGCCGTATCCAGCGCGACGCTGCCGTGGATATCGAATTGCTCGTTGTGCCGGCTGACCACCGCGGCCGTGTCCCCTGGATTCGGATACACCCACCAGAAGCGCACGCCCTGAGGCGCGAACTCGCGACCCAGGCGCTCGATCTCAGGAATATATCGGTTCGAGATGGGACAATCGGAAGCCGCGAAAAAAAGCACCACCGCTCGCGATCCGGTGGGCGCGATCTGCTCTATAGGACGACCGCTTAGATCGGTGCCGAACGGCGTCGCGGCCCACACGGCCACCGACATAAAGAAGAACAGAGCAGCCGCCGCCCGCGATGCCATAATTCTGAACATTACCACGCATCCTCAAGAATTTGGAATCCCGCTTTTACCTGGGCCTCTAACCGGATGAATGGAGGTCCGGGGTCTCCACGGACAGGTCCTGGTCCGTGGGGTGGAGATCCCTCGCTTTTGGGGACCTGAGATAGCACAAATCCACAGAGCCTGCCCTGAATCAAGGCCGCGCCATCGGCGGCGGACTAAAGCCGAATGCGGCATCCACAACTGCCGCGACACCCAGGGCGGTTTCATCCTCGAAGGGCCGCGCCGCAATCTGAACGCCAATCGGCAATCCTTCGGGCGAACGGCCTACAGGGATCACCGCCGCCGGGCAGGCGAACGCGTTGAACCACTGCGTGTATCGCATTGCGTCAAGATAAGCAACAGTCTTGCCGTCAATTATCCACGCGCGCTCACCATGGCGAAATGCGGGAATGCTCGCCGTCGGACAAAGCAAAACCGGAAACTCGCTCATCTGGGCGAGGGTCTTCGCGCGCAGCACGTCCAGCTCGGCCCAGGCGTTCAGCAACTCTGTCGCGGTGATTGGTCCCGCCGCCTCCGCGATGGAGAGGAACTCCTTGAAGATGGGGCTCAACCGCTCATGCTTGCCGCGAATTTCAGGCTCGTAAAACATAGCCCCACACTGCACAAAGAACTTCCACCATAGTTTGCGCAGTGGCTCCAGAGTGCTCGGCCGGAAGGGCTCGACACGAAAGCCTGCGTCGCTGAGCGCCTGCGCGGCAGACCTCACCGCGCCGCGCGTCTCCGGCGTCACCGGGACCAATCCATCGTCCTCGAAAAACCCAATGGTATTCATCCGCAGCTCGTTGAGGTTGGGCTTGCGGAGCGCAACCGGCGGACTGACCGGATCGAGAGCGTCCTGTCCCGCAAGCGCCCGAAACAACAGCGAAACATCGCCGATAGTTCTCGCCATGGGCCCGATGGCGCCCAGGATCGAAAATGGACCCACGCACGGAGGCAGATGCCCGCGCCCCGGGATTCTCCCCGGAGTTGGCTTCAGCGCACAGATGCCTGTGAAGTGCGCGGGAACTCGCACCGACCCTCCACTATCGCTGCCTAATCCCGCTGCGGACATCCCTGCCGCAATAGCGGCTGACTCGCCTCCGCTCGATCCGCCCGGCGAGCGATCGAGATCCCAGGGGTTCCGCGTGCGTCCATGGAGCAAGTTCGCAGTTTCGTACGCCATCAGGAACTCCGGGCAGTTGGTCGTGCCCAGAATCAGTGCTCCCGCCGCGCGTAGCCGCGCCACCACGACGGCATCTTCAGCCGCAATCTCGCCCTTGCGCAGCAGGCTGCCGATTTCCGAGCGGTAACCTGCTGTTGCAATCGAAGATTTAACGGTAACCGGCAGGCCATGCAACGCTCCACGCGGTTCGCGCGCCGCGTCGAGCTCGCGTGCCTGCGCGCGCACGCGCTCCGCATCGAAGTCGGCGAATGCGTTGAGTTCCGAATTCAGCCGCTCAATCTGCCGGATGTGCATCTCGGCCAGTTCGGCCACCGAGATCTGACCCGTGCGCACCAACTCAAGCTGCCTCGTCGCGGGGGCCAGCACAAGATCGTTCATGGTCGCGATCCAGGCGCCGATTGCGGTGCTTCAACCTCCGGCGGCGCCGCGGGCAGCGGTTCATAGTCGAACCGGTAAGAGCGCACCGGCTCGCCCGAGTCGAACCGGTCGTTCCAGTTCAACTGGTAGTCGAGCGCGCCCGCGTCGTCGGGATATTCTTCTGGCTTTGGATAAGGATAGGTGGTCATTCCGTGATATGGCATCTGCGCCACGGTGAATGGCGATGCATCCCACCAATCCATGTCCTTCACGAACCCATTGGCATAGAAAAAGTAGTCGCGCTTCCAGTGCGCAGGCAGCGCAGGCAACTTGCTCGCGTCAAACTCCGCCGCAATCTCTTCCCCGCTCCCGAAGATCGCGAAACGATCGTCAATGCTCGCGAGCAGCGCAGTTACATCTCCGAAATGCGTGTAATTGCCACGCTCGCGTTGAAAAGGTCCGCTCAAGCTTACCAGGTTGTAATCGTAATCCAGGTCGCCCTCGCTCGCGCCTTCGATCTGCTTCGGATAGCCGCGGAAATCGAGTGTGGCCGCGGCCAGTGGCACCTCCGTTGTCCGCGCCTCGGCATCTCCACTCTGATCGATCAACACCTGGTCCCAGTAAATCTGCAAATTCGTCATCAGCCGGAGGCGCCGCGTGCCCGCCGGCAGCTTGCCCGTCAGGTCCACCACAATCGTGCGCTCCAGGCCGGCGGCAAATCCCGCATCGTCTTCGATCCGCCGCCATGTGCCGTCGGGCAGCTCCGCCTCGACGTATGGCGGAATCTCCTTCAACCCCGCCTGCCATGCGGCATAGAGCGATGTCGCGCTGAAGTAGTTCACGTAGCCGGTCATCAACAGCCGTAGCGGCGCGTTTGGCTTCGTCTCGCCGAGGTCCAGCGTCAGCGGATGCAGGTTGGCAAACCCGTCGTACGGCAGCGCCTTGAATCCACTCGCAAACACGTGATCGCGGCGGCTCAGTTGATCAAGCACGTCGCGCCCTTCGCCGTCCCACGCGCCCACGGGCAACCGCGTGCCCGTGCTCGCCACCACGCGCCCCGAGGCAAATGGCGGATCGTCGAGGAACCGCTCGTCGGGATTCACCTCCACACTCTCTGGATGATCCACCGCGGCCATGCGCAACTGGTCGATGTAGTTCACTTCCTCCATCGGCTCCATAAAGCGCACGCTGATCTTGCCTTTGACTGGCGCGACATTTGCGCCGTCGATCTTCACCCACTCACCTGGATTCGGTGTGTTGCGCCGCGTCGGCGTAAACCAGTGTCCCACAACTGCCGCACCGATCACATCGGTCACGAATTTGTATTTGTGCCCATCCCACGCGAACAGCACTGGGCAGGAGCTGCCGCGGCGATCCGCTTCCTTCATTGCGATGACCTGTTGCCAAGGCAAATCGATCTCATCCTGCAACACGCCCGTGGGCCACAGTATTCTCAGCAAATCGACGCCCGGCGCCTGGCCCAGGCCCACGAGAATCTGCGGCGGCGCCTGCGTCTGGTAGCCCGACGCGCCCGCCAGTTCCCACTTCTGCCACAGTCCGTTGCCAAACACTTCCACCTTCACGCCCAACGCTGTCTTGTTGTCCGCGAGGCCGGTCAGGTCGAGGCGCACAAAGTGATTCTTGTTCGCCCCCACGTTGCGCAACAGCACTGGCGCGGCATTTTCCTGGGTCACGATTAAATCCGGTGCGCCATCGCCATCCACATCGGCAGCGATTAATCCGCGCGGCGCAGTGAGCCGAATGCTGTCCACGCCCAGCGCGTGGCTCACATCTTCGAAACCGCCGTCGCCGCGGTTGCGAAATACGCGCACCTGCGGCCCGCCCTCTGTCTCCACGACCGCAGCCAAATCGATCCAACCGTCATTGTCGATGTCGATCGCCGTCACGCCCCATCCGCGCAGCGCATCGTCGAGCGGCAGCGGAACGCGTTCAAAGCGCCGGCTCACATGATCCGGGCCCTCCACGTTGCGCCACAGCGTGAGCCCCGGCGCACCCGCGTGAGTCACCGCAATGTCCATCCAACCGTCCTTGTTGTAGTCGAGCACCGCAATCCCAACGGTAGGCGGCAGCTTGACGTCTCCATACAGCGGCTGCGTCGGATACTTCCCTTCCCGCGGATTCACATAAACCAGCTGGCGAAGGTCCATCGCCGGTCACCGCCAGATCGACGGCGCGATCGTTATTGAAATCGGTCAGAATCGTCGCCGCGGTCTTGCCGCTTCCACCCAACCCGGTCTGCTCGGTCTGCTCGGTAAAAGTTCTGTTGCCACTGTTGCGCCACAAAACGTTCGACTCGCCACCCGGCTGAAGCGGCGCGCCAGTCAGCAGCAGATCCAGATCGCCATCGTGATCGTAATCGACAAATGTAATGCCCGTCGGCCGATTGCGTGGCACGAGGCCCGCCTGTGCCGTCACGTTTTCGAATTTTCCGTGACCGAGGTTGCGAAACAACAGCACGCGGTCGTCCAGCGCCACAGCAAGATCGTTCAGCCCATCGCCATCGTAATCGCCAACAGCACACGCCACTGCGTGGCCGTCGGCCTTGAGCCCGGCGGCCGCTGCATCCAATTCCTGAAAGCTCCCGGCGCCACGATCGTGCAGTACGCGAATAGCCTGCGCGCCCGATTGCATCAGCACCAGGTCCATTTTCCCCGAGCCCGTAACATCCATCATGCACGCGCCGCCCGTGGTGGTGAATGATGATGCCTGAAGTCGCAGAAACCAACGGCCGCGCCACAAGCCGAAATGGGATCATAGCGTGCTCGATTGTCTCCGGCTCTTCCACCGCCGTCACCGTCGAGTAGTGTCCCTGCTCTCCGTAAGCGAGTCCCAGCGCCGATGAAATCCTGGCGCTCGTCAAATGCTGAAATCGCGCGAAGTGCTGCCTCGCCTCCGCGGTGTGACCCGTGCGCTGCAGCGAGCGCGCCAGGGCGAACTCCGCCGACGCGTGCAGCGGGTTCACCGCCAACGCCTTTTCGAAGGTCGCGATGGCTTGTCGAACTGCCGCATCTCCTGGTAGCATGCGCCCTCGAAATACAAGGAGTCCGCATCCCGAGGATCGAACTTCACTGCCTGCTCGAAACTGGTCAGCGCCTGATCCAGCTCGTTGCCCGCGCGTTTGCGCCAGGCCCAGGTTGTACCAGGCCTGTGCGCTGGTGGGGTCGAGAGTCAGGGCCTGCCGGAGAGCTTTCTTGGCTTCCTCCAGCTTTTGCAAAGTCAGCAGCGCGATACCCTCGTTGATCTCCGCCTGGCCAGCTTTGGATCTTTCTTGAGAGCCTCGGCAAAAGTGTCGGCGGCGCGTTCAGTGAATTGCTGTCCCATCTGCGCCACGCCGCGATTGTTGAGCCGGATCGCCTCCGCATCGTAGCGCGCCTGCGCCGCTGCCATCGCGGCTGCGGCCGCCATCAGCACCAACGGCCATGCCACGATCCCTTGCATCGTCCTACCTCTCATCGTCGCCTTTCTCCCATCGTCGCGGAACCATCCAGTGTACGCGAGCCTTCGGGCAGCGTTACAGAAACTGCAGGCGCAATTCCCTCCGCCGGGGCCGCACCCTCTGCAATTTATACTTCTCCTGTGAAAAGTATGGACGGGCGTGGTTTCCTGGCGTTGCCGCCGCGAGTGTGCGCATGAGCCCTGCGGCCTCACCCGCACGGCGCCGCATCGGCGTCGTCACCACCTCGCGCGCCGACTACAGCCATCTCTACTGGCCTCTGCGCGAGCTTGCCAGCAATCCTGAAATCGAACTGGGCGTCTTCGCTCTGGGGCCCCATCTCTCGCCGCAGTTCGGCAACACAGTTCAGGAGATCGAGCGCGACGGCTTTCCCATCCAGGCGCGCATCGAGTGCCTGCTCAGCTCCGACACCGACACCGGCATGGCCAAGACCATCGGCCTGGCCATTCTTGGCCTGGCCGACGCGCTCACTCGCGTGGCGGCCCGATCTGCTGCTGCTCATCGCCGACCGCTACGAGATGCTGGCCCCGGCCTCAACGGCGCTGGCCCTGCGCATTCCCATCGCCCACATCGAAGGCGGCGAAGTGAGCCAGGGCGCCATCGACGACGCCGTGCGCAACGCCATCACCAAGCTGGCGCACATTCACTTCACGTCCACTGAAACAGCCCGCCGGCGCGTCATTCGCATGGGCGAAGAGCCGTGGCGTGTGCATCGCGCCGGAGCGCCTTCGCTCGACCATCTGCGCCGCTCCACGCTCCTCGACCGCGCGGCGCTGGAAACGCGGCTTGGTCTCGCGCTCACGCCGCCCACGCTCGTCGCCGCATGGCATCCTGTCACCATTCTGCGCGACACCAACGCCGAGGCCGATGCTTTTTTCGCCGCGCTCGCCCAGGCGCCGGGCCAAATCGTCTTCGTCTATCCCAATGCCGATGCCGGCAGCTTCGCGCTCATCGAGCGCGCCAGGGCGCTGGCGGCAACGCGCGCACACACTCACGTCTTCGTCAACCTCGACGCCGTCACCTACTGGAGCCTGCTCAGCCAGGCCGATGCTGCTCGTTGGCAACTCTTCCAGCGGCATCATGGAAGCGGCATCCTTTCGCGCTGCCCGTCGTGAACGTGGGCATGCGCCAGCAAGGCCGCGAACGCGCCCGCAACGTGATCGACGCACCTGCCGATGCCGCAGCAATCTGCGCTGCGCTCCAGCGTGCCCTCAGCCCAGAATTCCGCAAAAGCCTCGCCGGCATGACCAATCCCTACGGCGACGGAACCGCGGCGAAACCATCGCCCGCGTGCTGGCTACCGTCCCGCTCGACCGCTTGCTCATCAAGCAGCCTGTGCCCCTGCAACAGCCTGCCGGCGAGTTGCAACCGGAGCGCATGTGACCGCGCACATTCCACTCTCCGCGCCCGACATTACCGAGGCGGAGATCGCGGCCGTAACCGCCGTCCTGCGCACGCCCCATCTCAGCCTGGGCCCGGAACTTGCGGCCTTTGAAGCGGAGCTGGCCGCGTATCACGCCGTGGAGCACGCCGTGGCCGTCAGCTCCGGCACTGCCGGCCTGCATCTGGCGCTGCTCACGCTGGGAGTCGGCGATGGCGACGAAGTCATTCTTCCATCCTTTGCCTTTGTGGCCGTGGCCAACGCTGTACTTCAGGTGCGCGCCACGCCCGTCTTCGCAGAGATCGATCCCGCTGACGCTCAATCTCGACCCCACCGCCGTCGAGCGCGCAATCACTCCGCGCACTCGCGCCATCCTGGTCGTTCACACCTTCGGCGTTCCCGCTGAGATGGACGCGCTCGGGGATCTTGCGCGCCGCCACCGTCTCGTGCCTGATCGAAGACGCCTGCGAGGCCATTGGCGCGCGCTTCGACTTGCGCCGCGCCGGCAGCTTTGGCGATCTTGCCGTCCTCGGCTTCTATCCCAACAAGCAGATCACGACAGGCGAGGGCGGCGCGGTGCTGGCGCGCGATCCAGCGCACGCAGCGCGCCTGCGCCGGCTCAGAAATCAAGGCCGCGATCCAGACCCCGAACCCAAAGTCGACTGGCTCGACTGGATCGAACCGGGCTACAACTACCGGCTTTCGGAGTTGGCCTGCGCTCTGGGCCGCGTGCAGTTAAGCCGCCTTGATGAGATTCTCGCCCTGCGCCGCCACGCCGCCGAGCGCTACGATGCGCTGCTCTCGCGCATCCCCGGCCTTGAATGTCCGCCACTCTCGCTCCCGCGCCGCGAGATCAGTTGGTTTGTCTATGTGGTTCGTCTGCCTGAAGCGATTGACCGCGATCGGGTTCAGACCGCCCTCGCCCGCCAGGGCATCGCTACCGGCCGCTACTTCGCGCCAATCCACTTACAACCAGCCTGGCGTGCGCGCTTTGGCTCAAACGCCGGGCCCCTGGCTCTTACTGAATCCATCGCACAGCGCGTACTGGCGTTGCCATTCTTCAACCGCATTACGGCTGACCAGCAGCAGCGAGTAGCTGATGCGCTGCGCACGGCGATCGCCTGCACCGCGTGAACAGGATGAACCCGCCAAATTCTACTTGAAATCAGTCGCAGTCACCGTTTGTGCCGGCTTCGCGCGGCACGATCGCAGGTAGGCGATCAGGTCCTTGAGTTCATCCGGAGCAAGAACATCTCCAAAGGCCGGCATCACTTTGCTGCCGTAAACAATCTGCTGCCGCATCGCGGCCTTCGATTTCCTCCGCCCCACGCCCGAGAGATCGGGCCCCTTGTGGCCGCCTACATGATTCATGGTGTGGCAATGCTGGCACCCACTCACGCTAAACACCGCGGCGCCGCGCGCCCGCTGCCGCGCAGATGCCTGCGCGAAGGATGAAAAAACCACAATGAGAGCGGCAATGGAGGCCAACAACCTCACTGGCCGGTTCCTCCAACGTGCCCGGAGCCATCGCCCGCCACATTGCTGTGAATGTGCCAGGGCACGCTCTCCTCGGTCACCTCGGGATGCTTGCGCAGAAACTCCAGCGCATACGTATTGGCGGTTGGGTCGTCCTTCTGGTCCGCAAAGATCGCGGCTTCGCGCGCAGCTTCCTCTTTCATACCCAGCCGGCGATAGACGATGGAGAGGATGTAATGCGCTGCCAAATCGTCGGGATCGATCGATTGCACCGTCTCGTACTCGGCTCGCGCCTCATCGTATTTATGTTGCTGATAAAAGGAGAAACCCAGCTCCCGGTGCGCATCGCGTGAGCGGGGAAACTGTGTGATCACTTCCAGCAGGTCGGCGATGGCAGCATCGGGATGGCCCTGAATGCGATCGACCAGAGCTAGATAATAAAGCGCGCGGGCGTTGTGCGGAGCAAGCTTGAGCGCCTTTTCCAGATTGATACGCGAACCGTCGTAGCGTTGCCACGAGAAGTCGGCGATGGCAATGTTGGTGTACGCATCGGCATAATCGGGGCGCAACTGAGACACCCGCTCGAAGGCGCGGGCGCTATCCGCGTACTGCTGCGCGTCGAGCAATCCGATGCCGTAGTTGTTCCATCGCATCCACTCCGGATTGTCTGGGGCCGTGTTGTTCCGAGCATCGCCCGGCGTGGCCGGATTCCGGCCCATCGCCAGCGTTCGCGTGCGCGACGCGATCTCCACCACCGGCATGTCATAGTGCTTGCCCATCACCCAATTGATGAAATGTTGATTGAAGCGGCGATAGTTGACCTTGGCGGTGATAGTAATCGGACCTGTTGCGTCCTCGGGCACTTTGAACTCATAGCGGACGATCTGTGAGCGGCCCGAAACGATGGTGTTGTTGTAGGCGATCACCCGCGTGTCCCACACCTGATGCCGATCGTTCAAAGTGCCGCGATCGTTGATCAGCCGGTTGGTAAAGCTGTGCGCGGTGGGATCGAGCTCGCCGTCAGGCTCGAGGGCGCCGGAATCCATCATGGTGTGGCCGGCGGAGTCTGCCGCCTGGAACTCTACCCAGCACTCGTAGAAGTCGCGCTGCTCGGGAACGAGATTATGCCCGATTCCCTTGTTCTGGATCACGACGGAAACGGTAAGATCGTCACCCGGCGCAATGTCAAACGGCTCATTGCCGAGCGGAGCGATCAGCTTGCCGCCATTGCGCTCGATCGCAAACAGATCCACATTCAGCACCCCGATGTTCTGGGGTCCCTTTTGCAGGAATTCGATCGTCTTTTTCAGTTGCTCGTCGTAGCCGTAGTACTTGAGAGCAGGGTGTTCGCGCCCAGCCAGCGGTGCGAGGCCATCTTCCCATCCTCGGCGCCGTAATCCTGCAAAGTAATATTTTCCTGCGGCATGTGGCAGGTCTGGCACGTCGAGACCTTGTCCTTTACATAGAACGGGAGGGGGTTCTGTTTCGAAAACGACGCCTGCTGCCATTCGTCGTAAAGAAAAATCGCGCGCTGCCACTTGTAGTGATTCAGCATCTTTGGCAACGCAGCCTTGTGGCACACTCCGCAGAACTCGCTGGTCCGGTAAAAGTCCTTCATTACCGCCTGGGAGTGACGATCGAGATGGGCCAGGATCTCCTTGTCTGAGACCTCGCCGTAGATCGGCTTACCATCGGCATCCACCATTACGGCGGGAACGCCCATGACGTAGCTGCCTGTTCCGCGCTCGTCAACCTTCTGGATGGAATGGCACACCGAACAGGTGATTGCGTCCTGATCGAAGTGGCGATCGATGGGTGAGCCCTTGGTCAGTGCGCCGGAAACCAGCGCGATGGGATTGTGGCAGCCTTCGCAGTGGCGCGTGTATTCGATGCCGCGTTCGCTGGTCAGAAGGTTGACGTTCTTCATGTACCAGGGATTGCGGAAGGAATTGGCGTGTACGGTCTGACGCCACTCCGCGTAGGCCTGCTGGTGGCAATGCCCGCAGTATTTCGCCGTGGGAAAGCTCTTGGGATCGATGAACTCGCCCGTATCGGTCGTGGCATTCGAGGGCAGAAATGGCCGATCCGCCACGAAGGGCAAGCGATAGTGCTCGGCGACGCCCTGGGAGTAGATCGCCCTCTCGACAGCCGGGTCGTCGACCGCAAAAGCCGCACGGGTTCGCCACGCCATCCAGGCACAGACCAGAGCGGCCGTCAGCAGAACACTGCTGAGAATGCGCAAAATTCGATTGGCGAAGCGTTGGGGAAGCATCGTCGCGCCCCTCATTTTATGCATCGATGGTGCCATTGGCATCCGGCTTTGGATGGGGAGAAATCTCCATCGGAAGGTGGGGAAACGCGGCCAAATCGCGAAGGAGCCCGCCTCGACGCGGCCCCGTCCATCAATAGACTGAGCACCTTCTCCATCGAAAGTTGGTTGTCACCGGCTGTAACCGCCTGTCATGCTGCAATGGTTTTCTTCCCTTTCCCCGCTCTCAGTCTTCGAGGTCAAAAAATGCAGCGCAGAACAATGGTTCTCCTTGCTTTTCTTGCATCGTCCACATCTCTCTTCGCCCAGGAGAGTTTCGCCGGGCGCTGGGAACAGCGTGCCAGCACCACGCAGGCCAGGCAGCCCGCCTGGCCGCCGCCTCTCATCACCACCTATGTCGGTCTCATCCAGGTGGCGCGAGCCGATTTCATCCGTCAGACGGCTCCAAACCGCACCGAGACCTGGAATCTGGATGGCGGCAAGGGCCTCTACGTGATCCCGTTTGCGGGTACAGAGATGGCCGTCAATCTGCCGCCTTACTATGAGCACAGCGCTCCCACTGTCGCCAACGGCGCGGGTGATATGGCGTTCCTGTTGAAGTATCGCTACCTTGCGGGAGGCGCCGAGCACGGGAATTATGTGCTGAACACATTCCTGTCGTCCACCATCCCCACTGGCAGCCACAAGAACGGAAGCACCGATGCAACCGTCTCCCCAAATGTGGGCGTAGGCAAGGGCATCGGGCGCTTCGACGTGCAGAGCACGTTCGGCGCCAGCCTGCCCGTCGAAGACACCGCCAAGCTGGGGCGGACGATTCTTTGGAACACGGCGTTCCAGGGGCACTTTGCCCGGTACTTCTGGCCGGAGGTCGAGTTCAATGCGACGTACTTCAAAGGCGGACCCAATGACGGCAGGAACCAGACCTTCGCCACTCCGGGAATGCTGATCGCTCGAAAGCTTCGGCCGCATGAGGCCCGCAGCCGGCTCGGCTTGTGCGTCGGGGCCGGGGAGCAGATCGCGACCAGCAAGTACCACAGCTACAACCACGAGATCGCGGTCACCACGCGACTATTGTTTTAGAACGTTTCCTATAGCGGTTCTCCAATTGGTGTAGAGCGGAGCCACAACCGCTAAGTGGCGTTTTCATCAAGAAAACGCCAGATTGCACGCCCTTCAAAACTTCGGGTGAATTGGAGAGCCGCCGTGATTAGCTGTAACCAAGGCTCGGTGGCCCATCCTTTCGCCTCCTTTGGTGAAAAGGTGCGACACTACGCTCCGTCACGCGCGCAAACCGCTACTTCGCCGTCCCCTCGGTTATCGTCACAATCCGATCCACGCCCGGCACGGTGAAGTGCTCCACCTTGCCGCTCGGCCAATGCACCTCGATGTCGTCCACCTTCGTCGCCTGGCCCAGCCCGAAGTGCGGCCTTGGATCGCTGGTCGATGCGTAGCTGCCCCCGCTCAGCACGTCTCCGCGCTGCTTCATGCCGTTAGCGGTCAAGTACACTGTCGCGCCCACCGCGTCGCGCGGGCTTTTGGGCCCACCCACCAGCTTCAGCTCCAGCCAGTGGTTCTTGTCCGGCGATACGTTGCGCAACAGCACCGGGTGCCCATCCATCACATTGATCACAACGTCCAGCTTGCCGTCGTTGAACAGATCGCCCACAGCCAGGCCGCGTCCGGCGATCACGTCGGCCAGCCCCGAACCCTCTACCGGCCGGCACAGGCTTCGAACTTCTTGCCTCCGATGTTGTGGAAGAGCATCGGCCGCTCGGCCAAGCTCGTGCCCCACGGGTGCTGGTCCACCTGCGGGTAGACGTGCCCGTCGGCCATGATCAGGTCTTTCCAGCCATCGTTGTCGTAGTCGAGGAACGCGTCGCCCCAGCCAAGAAACGGCACCGTAATCTCCGCGATGCCCAGTTGGTAGCTGACGTCAGTCAGGTTCGCGTCGCCCTCGTTGCGGTAGAGCGGCTTGTAATCGTCGGAGAAGGTAGTGTTGAAGATGTCCACCATGCCGTTGTTTTCAAAGTCGCCCGCCGCAATGCCCATCGACGCGGTTTCCCGTCCGGCCTCGTTCAGCGCGTAGCCCGACGAGTAGCTGTCGTCCTCAAACGTCCCGTCGCCCTTGTTCAGGTAGAGATAGTTCGGCGTCGAGTCGTCGGCCACCAGCAGATCGACCTTGCCGTCGTTGTTGATGTCCACGAACAGCGAGCTCAGCCCGTAGTAGCCGGGATGTGTCGGCCACGCCGGCCTTCTCGCTCACGTCGGTAAACGTTCCGTCGCCGTTGTTGTGGAAGAGATGGTCCGGCTCGCCCTTGAGCCCTCTTGGCCCGCAGTTCACCGGCACGCCGCGGAACGTGCAGAAAGTATCCGGCACGCCGTTCTCGCCGCCCGAGGGCAGATTGTTGCGGTCGAAATGGACGTAGCCGGGCACAAACAAATCCAGCCGCCCGTCGCCGTCGTAGTCGCCCCACGTGGCCCCGGTGGACCAGTTGCCCAGCGTGCACGCCGGCCTTCTCCGCCATGTCGGTAAAAGTGCCGTCGTGATTGTTGTGGTACAGCCGGTTCTTGCCCCAGTTGCTTACGTAGATATCCGGCCAGCCGTCGTTGTCGTAGTCGGCCGACAGCGCACGCCAATGCCCCAGCGGTCGTTGGTCACGCCGGCCTTCGCCGCCACTTCGGTAAACGTTCCGTCGTGATTGTTATGGAACAGCGCCGCGTGGGGCGGCGTCTCCTTGCCGTCCAGCGCATCGAAGGTCGAGCCGTTGACCACGTAAATGTCGAGCCATCCGTCGTTGTCGTAATCGATCAGGCCAACGCCCGAGCCGTTGGTCTCGATGATGTATTTCTTCTCCTTGCGTGCCCATCTTGTGGGTCCAATGCGTCAGTCCGGCCTTCTCCGAGATGTCCTCAAAGATCACCGTGCCCATTGCGAACAAAACCGCCGGCAGTGATCGGCCGGTGCTGCTCGTCAAACTGGGCCGGCTGCGGAGGGCCGGTATCGACGCCCCCGGCCGATTGCGGCGCGCTCGCCGATTGCGGCCCGCTGGACCCCGACATTCCGGGCAACTGCTGCGAAGAAGGAGTTCCAGACCCGGCGGTTTGTGCGAAAAGGGAAGCGGAAACCGCCGCTCTCAGCAGGCCCGCAAAGGTGGCTGTGCGCAGAGGCTCAAACATGGCAGAAAGTATACGGGGAGGGATCGAAGGCAGTATCGACCGAAAGGTGGAGAGCGGCGGCAATCGCTCGAAAAGCCGGAGGAAGTGTGGAGCGTCACCCCCACGAAGTGGTGAGTCAGCACTTGGGCCTTCAGGCCCGGAGAACGGCCTCATTCATTGCCGAGCTTGTACGGAATCCCGAACCGCCCGATCTGGATCATTGCCTTTTCGCCCGGAGGCCAGATGCGCAGGCTCTCCACGCGCGTCGAGCCCGCGATCCTGTGCGCGTCCGTGGTTCCCACAAGCGCGCCCGTCGCCGCCTGGTTGAAGTGAACTCTGAGCGTGTCTCCCGCCGTTCGTCCCGGCTCCATCCGAAGGCATACTCGCCGGGCTTCAGTGCGATGCCTCCGATCTCGCACCGGCGCCTGCACGATCAGGTAGTGCGAGTACTTGCCTTCCGCCGAATAGCCGGCCGTGATCAGCACAACTCCCGCAATGAAGCGTCCGTGCTCATCCACGATTCCCGACGCGGTGCGCATCTCCGTCTCGATGTGTTCGTTTTCGACTGGCGCCCGCGCCGGCAGCACCGACGCCAGCTCCGCCTGCGTGGCCTGCCGCCACACTGCTCTCTGCGCCCGCGCCTGGAGCGCCAGCAACGACAGAAAAACTCCGCAAAAAATCGCGCTTCTCAGTCTTTCATGATTTGCGCTTTCTCAATGATTCCAGTGGAACGATGCCTCGCTGGATTGCCGCTGTGGCCGCCTGTGTCCGGTCCGTCACGCCCAGCTTGCCCAGCAAGCTGTTGATGTGGGTCTTCACCGTCGCCTCTGAAACCTCCAGTTCGGCCGCAATCTCCTTGTTGCTCTTGCCGTGCACGATCTGCTCCAGCACATCGAACTCCCGCGGAGTCAGGTCCTCTGTCGCCCATGCGTTCGGCCAGTCTCTCGGCGATCGCCGGCGGAATATGCGACTTGCCCGCATGGACCGCGCGAATGGTGGTGATCAGGTCCTCGCTGGTCATTCCCTTCAGCAGGTACGCCCGTGCGCCCGCCTTCAACGCGCGGTAGATGTCCTCGTCGCCGTCGTAGGTCGTCAGCACAATGAACCGCGCCTGCGGCGTCTCCATGCGGATGCGCTCGATCACCTCGACGCCGCTCAGCCGCGGCAGCCGCAGGTCGATCAGCGTGATATCCGGCTGATGTTTGCGATACTGCGCTATAGCTTCCACGCCGTCCGCTGCCTCGCCCACCACCTCCAGCCCGTCCTGCCACATTCAGCAGCGCCACCAGCCCCTGGCGAACGACATTGTGGTCTTCCACAATCAGCACGCGGATCGATCCCGTCGCCTCTGTCGTCATCGTTCAACCACCGTTTCCTGGCGCACTTCTCCGCGCGCCGGTGCGCACAACCGTATCGTGGTTCCCTCGCCCGGCGCGCTCGTTCACTTCCAGCGTGCCGCCGATCGCTGCCGCGCGTTCTCTCATTCCGGTCAGCCCGAAGTGTCCCGGTCGAAGCCCCGAAGTCCCATTCCAGTGCGCCTCCCCGTCCATCGTCCCTGACCTCAAGCGCTATCGTCTCCGGCCCGTACTCCAACTGAACGGAGAGTTGACTGGCCCCGGCGTGCTTCTTCACATTTTGAATGGCCTCCTGCGCCACGCGAAGCAATTCACGCTCGCTTTCCTGCGGCAATGGGCGATAAGCGCCAAAGAGACTGAACCGAGATGCCAACCCGCTGTTGCCGGCTGCTTCCGCCATGCGCCGCAGCTTCACGGGCAGTGTGGTTTCGCCTGCATCCTGCGTGCGCAAAGCCCAGATGGACTGTCGCGCGTCGGCCAATCCATGGCGGACATACTCGCGCGTCTTGTCCAACTGATTCGCCGCATCTTCCATTTTGCGCTGGCGCAGTAACTCCGCCAAAACCTCCAACTGGACCGACACGCCCACATAACCCTGGGCCAGCGTATCATGAATCTCGCGCGCTATTCGGTTGCGCTCGCCCAGCACCACCGCAAACTCCCGCTCCGCCCGCCGTAGCCGCTGTCTCAACAGCAATACAACCGCTCCCGCCACTGCCGCAAGCAGCAGTACATAAAACCAAATAGTCTGATAAAAATGCGGCCGCAACTCGAAGTTCAGCGCCGCGCCTGTTGTGTTCCAAAGGCCATCGTTGTTGGCCGCCTGCACGCGGAATGTGTACCGCCCCGGCGGAATGTTGGTGTAGTAAGCGGCCCTGCGTGCGCCGGCCTCGGTCCAGCCGTGATCGAAGCCCTCGAGCATATACCGGTAGCGCACCTTCTGCGGCGCCACAAAACTCAATCCGGCGTAGTCGAACTCGAAATGCGCGTGTCCTGCCGCAACTCTCAACCAAGAGTCTGCTCCATGCAATGGTTGAACCACATCGTCCACCTGGAACCGCTCCAGCGCGATCGGAGGCGGAAGCGTATTCACGGGAAAATGTGCCGGGTCCATCTCCACCAGGCCCTTGGGAGTGGCAAACCACAAAAGCCCGTCGCTTGATTGCCAGGCCGAAGGGTGACTATTGGCCGCCGTCTCCCGGCTGTGCAATCCGTCGGCGGTGCCGAATTCGACCCAGTTCGAACATCCCAGCGACGATCCCAGCGCGGAGCCGGTTCCGCCCATCGCGTTCAAGTCGCAGCGCGCAATTCCATCGCCCGTCGCAAACCAAAGGTGTCCGCCGCCATCGTCCAGGAATCGCGTAAATCGTGGTTTGCTTCGTCGTCTGCTTCGAGGATTGCTCATGGTCGTTCCGCATCGCTCGGGAGAATTTGCGCCCATCCCACACGTCCCAACCGTGGTCTTCGGTCCCGATTAGCAGAGTGCCGTCCGCGCGTGGCAGCAGCGCCGTCACCACATCGCTCGAAAGTCCACCCTTGGTGGTGAAGTTGGATATTGCGCCGCCATGCAACCGCGATAACCCGGCCAATGTCGCCACCCACAAGTCGCCCTTTGTGTCTCGCGCCATGGCGCCAACCAGGTCGCTGCGCAGCCCGTTGGCCTGCGTGTATGTTTCGATTCGCGCCGGCGGGCGCGCGCCGCCGCCCAACTCGCTACTTGCTCCGCGGCTGTCCGGCCGCCAGTGCGCTAGGCCTCGCCTCGTGCCGATCCACAGCGACCCATCGGCGTCAATCAGCAGCGAACGGATAAAATCGTCGGGCAGTCCATCGGCCGAGGTGAACGTGTCGATCCCATTTCCGTGAAGCCGGTTTCCATGAATCCGATTCAGTCCATCGGGAGTGCCCACCCACAGATCGCCGTTGGGCGCAGCGGCCAGCGACAGAATCACGTTGCTGGCCAGCCCGTTGGCCACCGAAAAGGTGCGCAGGACGCGCCAGCCGGCCCTGTCTGCGTCGCGGCGCAGGGCGTTCAAGCCGCCATCCTGTGTCCCCGCCCACAGAGTGCCGGCTGCATCTTCCACAACCGTGGTAATTCTCCCGGACGACAGCCCTTCCCGCGCGTCGAGGGTGCGGAAGCGTTGATCGCGCAGGATGTCAAGCCCGCCGGTTTCAGTTCCCACCCACAGATTGCCCTCGCGGTCTTCCATGAGCGCCAGAATCGACGCCGTGGCCAGCGCATCCGTGACGGGAAAGCGCTCGACCTGGCCTCTTACCCATCGCGCCAGCCCGGCATTGGTGCCGATCCAGAGCGCGCCCTCCCGGTCGGCAAATACAGCCTGAATCCGGCTGCCGGGAAGCTCCTTGCCCACCCTCAGGTAGATCGGGACCCCAGCCGGCGCCCCTTTGAGGCGAACGGAGCCCAAAGCGCTTCTGCTGCCCATAACTGAAGTGCCGTCTGGCATCTCCGCGCGAAACACTCCCTCTCCAGGAACCTCACCGAGCGATGGAAGCGCGGTTCGCGGAAACGCATCCACATTCCTAACCGGCAGGAATCGGTCGCCCGCCTGCTGCGCTAGGCCCTGCTCTGTCCAAACATAAAGCTTTCCGTCTTCTCCTCGATGAAAAGTGAGAACGCCATTTCCCGGGAGTCCTTCACGCGTGGTGAACACCGTTACCGCCCCGTCCTTCCACCGCGCGAGGCCGGCGTTGGTTCCAATCCAAAACTCTCCATCCCGGCTTTCGAGCAAACAGCGAATATCGTTCCCCGGCAGCGCCGAATTCGAAATCCGGTCGTAGATTTGAAACGCCACGCCATCAAAGCGCACTAGACCTGCCTCGGTGCCCAGCCAGAGAAACCCATCCTTCGTCTGCAGCAACGCCTGAACGGTATTCTGCGGCAGGCCGTTCTCCATGACCCAACTCTGCCGGCCATAGTTAGCCAGCGGCGTAGAAGGATCGATTGCCAGGGCCGAGGGAATAGCGTTCAGCAGCAGCGCAGCGGCGCAGACCAATCGGGCGCATGCCTGTGCGTTGATCGCGGCCCTTGAAGCGAGCACCGGCCCTCGTACGCGCCACGTAGGCCCGCTCCAAAGGATCCTTTCCGTGTCGCTCTTCGTCCTGGCGTGAATTTGGGTCACCGAAGCCGATCCACACTCCTTCAAACGGAATCCAGTACTCGCACAGGATAGTACGCTCGACCATCGGGAAGATGCGGGCCGTGTGTGTGTCCCCATCAGACTACTGCACCCGATCCGCCGCCGCAGCCGCTATCCGGCGCTTGAACTTATCCTTCCCCGAAGGATGGCGATGCAGTGCGCGGACCAGCGCTTGGGGATGACCTATAAACTACCTGTTGGGGAGGGTCCATTTGCTACGGCTTCGCGGTCTGCTGCTTTGCCTACTGAACATCGCGCTGCTTCTCCCAGGCCTGTGCAGCGCGCAGCAGGGCGGCGTTGCCACGGGAGTGGCTGCGGCGCCGGTCTACGACGCCGAGAAGCGGCCCATCACTGCGGGCGGATTCGTCGACAAAGGACCGATGATATTCGAGGACGTCACTAAGCAGGCCGGGCTCTCCGGCTGGCGCCACATCATGGGCGCTCCAGAGAAAAACTTCATCGTCGAGACCAACGGCTCGGGCGTCTGCCTGCTCGACTATGACAACGACGGCTGGCTCGACATTTACCTGGTGAATGGCTCGACCTTCAATGCTCTGGACGGCAAAGAAGATCCGCCCCATGCGGCACTCTTCCACAACAACCACGACGGCACTTTCACCGACGTCTCCGCTCAGGCCGGCGTGACCAACGACCGCTGGGGATATGGATGCTCGGTCGCCGACTACGATAACGATGGCTGGCCCGACATCTTTGTAGGCAACTACGGCAAGAACCGCCTTTACCACAACAACCACGACGGCACATTTACCGATGTGGGTGAAAAGGTGGACGTACAGCTCGGCAACTGGTCCACCGGCTCAGCCTGGGGAGACTACGACGGCGACGGGTTGCTGGACCTGTACGTCTCCGGATATGTGCACTTCGACCGCAACAACCTGCCCATTAGTGGAAGCAAGTCTCTGGGCTACGCCAACTGCCAGTATCGAGGAACGGCAGTGAATTGCGGCCCGCGCGGCCTCCAGGGTGAGCCGGACCATCTCTTTCATAACAACGGGGACGGTACCTTTACCGATGTCACCGTGAAGGCCGGCGTTGAGGACAAAAATCGCTACTACGGGTTCACTGCAATCTTCATTTCACTCAAGGGCAACGGCAGGCCCGACCTGGTGGTGGGCAACGACTCCGAGCCCAACTTTCTATATATCAACAAGGGTGACGGAACCTTTGAGGACTCGAGCTACCTGTCGGGATTCGCGCTGAACGAGGACGGGCGCGAAATCGCTTCCATGGGCGTTGCGGCCGGCGACTACGAAAACAACGGCCTGATCGACTTCTTCGTCACCGACTTCGGCGACGATTACAAAGTGCTCTACCATAATGACGGCGACGCCAGTTTTTCCGACGTGAGTTACAAGGCCGGAGTCGCGCAGATCACGATTCCCTTCGTCGGCTGGGGCGATGGCTTCGTCGACTACGACAACGATGGCTGGCTCGATCTGTTCATGGTCAACGGCCACGTTTATCCCCAGGTGGACCAGCACGACTGGGGCACCACATTCGCCGAGCGGCCGCTGCTCTTCCACAACGTGCCCGACCCATCCGGCAAAGGGCGCAAGTTCGATTACATTCCGCCCGTCGCGGGCACAGGACTCGCCGATGTAATTCCCGCGCGCGGTGCAGCCTTCGGCGATCTGTTCAACGACGGCAAGTTCGATGTGGTCATCAATTCCGTTGATGGTCCGCCGGTGCTCTTGCGCAACGTAAATCCTGACCATCATCACTGGGTTGAGATCAAGCTGATTGGAGGGGTTAACTCTGCGACCGGCAGGAAGAGCCCCCGCGACGCAACCTGTGCTACTGCCTATCTAACCGCCAACGGCATGCGGCAGCGGCAGGACGTGCTCGCCAGCGGAAGCTACATCTCCGCCAGCGACCGGCGGCTGCACTTTGGCCTGGGCGATGCCACCGACGCGGGCTCCCTCGAAATTCATTGGCCGTCGGGCGCAAAAGAGACGATCAAACTGCCCGCGGTGAATCGAATCTATGCCATCACGGAAGGCAAAGGCATTACCGGCGCACTGTGCGGCGCCAAGCCCTGCCGGATCGAGTGATTAAATGACTTGCCGGAAAATCGGTGTCGACGTTGAGAAGCTTTCACGCGCTGGCGGTTCTTGAGGACGGTATATAACCGATGCGGGCGGTATCTGGGTAAGGAGGCAGCCCAAAGGCATCCGTAATTTTATACGACCTGCTTGGCCTCGAGCGCCGCAAGACGGCGCTCGATGTCCAAGGATTTGCCCAAGGCCTGGATCTCATTGTGGACGGATTCGAATTTGACGTCCATCGCTGCGAACTTGACGTCTATCGCTGCGAACTTCGTCTCCACAGTATCGAAGCGAGCATTCATGACTTTCTCGAGGGCTCCGATTTTCGCTTCTACCCCTTCGAATCGGACAGATAAGGCGCGCAACTCCGGCGCCAAGAAATCCTGAATCGCCTGACGGACATCTTCCACAACACTCATGTCATTCATTCTGGCCGGGTTTTCCGTGCCTGTCAACGGGAGAAATCATGTCGCATATTCCACTCAACAACTTAGCACCACGATGGAAACCCTGACGGCTCGGGTGAAAAAAGCAGTCATACCACGTTGCCCTCGCAGGAAACCTGGCTCGTGCCGCAGATTGTATATGGTAATCTTTCCCCGATGAATCGCCCGGATTTTCCGAGCCCCCTTTGTCGCATCGCACTCGTAACCCTGATTGCGGCCCTGCAGGCGGCCAGCTACATGGCCGCCTGCGCCCTGGGCGCCGCTGGGGCCGAGACACCTGACGCGAAGTTGCCGGCACAGTCGCAGGATCCCGACGCAGTCTGCGCCACATGCCACCGCCAGATCTTCGATTCCTGGTCTCGAACGCCCATGGCGCACGCCAGCGGACCCGCGGCTGAAGGCTTCATCCCGGCCGACTTCACTCATGCGGCCTCCGGCGTACACTACCGCATTTATCTCGACGATGGGCAGGTGTGGCTTTCCTACGACCGGCCCAATGCTCCCAGGAACCGGGCGCTTCAAGGCAAGCAGTTACTGCTCTTTTATCTTGGATCGGGCCGGCGCGGCCGTACCTGGCTCTTCCAGCGCGAGGGATACTGGTACGAAATTCCCATCAACTGGTATCAAAAAAAACACATCTGGGACACGACCCCGGGATTCATCACTGCCCGCGAAATGCCCCTCACCTTGCGCGTCGATCCCGGCTGCCTGCATTGCCACGCAAGCAACGTACAGCCGTCTCTGCCCGACGCCAGGAATCACTTTTCCGGCCCTCCTTTTCCGCGCGGGGGGATTACCTGCGAAGCGTGTCATGGCGATCCGTCCCGACATCTCGCGCAGAGCGGAAAAGGGCCCATCCTGAACCCCGCAAAGCTTGAATCTGTCCGCCGCGATTCTATCTGCCTGGAATGTCATCTGGAGGGCGAAGTTGCTGTGGTGAAGCCGGGGCGCACGGTGAGCGGATTCCAACCGGGCGACAACCTCTTCGATGACGCGGTTTACTTTGAAGACGGCCGCAAGGCCGGTCCCGGCGGCCGCGCCACCAGCCAGTGGGAATCGTTGCTGGAAAGCGCATGCATGCGCTCGAGCGGCGATCGCCTCACATGCACCACCTGTCACGACCCCCACTCTTCAGTATCAGCGGAGGATCGCGTCGGCTACTACCGCAGCCGCTGCCTTGCTTGTCACGCCGGCCTGGCGTCGCGCCATCACGACGAGAACCCCGACTGCACCTCCTGTCACATGCCCCGCGAGGAGACGGCGGATATCGCGCACGAGCAGGTAACGGATCACCGCATTCAGATCGCCTCAAAGCCATTTACGAGTCCGTTCGCTCGCGAAGAACTGGTTCCCATCGGCGGAATTCGCCCTGCTCCACGCGACGAAGGAGTCGCATGGGCTCAACTTGCTTCTCGTGGCGACCATGCCGCCGGCGAGCGCGCAATGAGCCTGCTGATTCAGGCCGAAAACTCCGATCCGGCACAGGCATCCGATGCGGAGCTGCACATGGAACTCGGCTTCCTCGAACAGGTTAATGGAAATCTCGACCGGGCGATGCACGAATACCAGGATGCGTTGCGGGCGGATGCCTTCAACGAAACTGCGGCCAGTGATCTCGCGGTTCTCGAAGCGCAACAGGGCGATTACACTTCCGCTTTGCCCCTTTGGGAGACAGTATTCAAGCACGACCCTGGAGCAACCGCCGCGGGCATCGATCTCGCCGTGGCCCAGTGCCGCCTGGGTAAAGCTGAGGCGGCTGCGCAAACCTTAGAGCGTGTGCTCGAGTTTTCCCCCGACAACGACGCTGCGCGGAATATGTCTCTGGCGCTCGCCGCGGGTACGCAACGCTGCGGTACTCAATGACCGGCTCGCGCCGAAGGACCGAATGTGAGGTTCCAGAGTCTTCCTTTCCGCAAGCTACAAGCAGTTTGCCTTCGGCACCGTTCCTTGTGACCAAAGACGCTACGGGCATGAAGCACTAATGCCGGTCGAGCGACTCCCCTGCCGCCGGCCGATTTCGCCCGCGCGCGATCGGAACATCGATTTACAGGAACGATTTACCTGTCTCTGGCAGACCATCCATCGTTAGTTTTACTTTTTTCTATATTTTTGGGTTGACAACCAAACCTTTCCTGAGATATTGTCCGATCCGATATACCGGGGTGTTTCCCCGTTACGTTCTCGGCGCGCCGTTTCCCCGTTGTTTCCCGCGCGCGCTTCCAGTGGAGAGCGGAACTCCCGGGCTCTTGAAACAAAGGCGCCGTTGCGGCAGTTATGCTCTGCTTCCACGAAGTATGAGCCGCCGGTGCACATTGGTCGACGGGCCAAAGCAAGAGAAGCAAGCAGCTTTCAGGAGGTCACTCACATGAGCAAAGCTCGTGGCAGTATGGCTGTGTGCGTCCTGCTCGCAGGTGCGTTTCTTCTCGTTTCGCAGGCAAATGCGCAAGCAGTCTACGGATCGATCTTCGGTACGGTCTCGGACCCGAAGGGATTGGCGATACCCAACGCCACGATCACGGTGACAGACGAGTCCAAAGGCACCAGCGTCGTTGTCCCCTCGAACGCCACCGGCGATTACGCCGTTGAGCACCTCATCCCAGACGTTTACGACCTCAAAGTCGCCGCCAAGGGCTTCGAGGAATTCGTGACCACGGGCATTAGCGTCCTGGCCGATACCGCTCCCCGCATCGACCCCACGCTCCAAATTGGCTCTGCCACTCAAACCGTCACAGTTAGCGCGGATACCGAGCCAGAGCTAAAGACCGACCGCGCCGATGTCGCGACCGTCTTCGACCAGCAACAGGTCGCAAGCCTGCCGGTGCAGGACCAGAACTTTACCAATCTGCAACTGTTGCTGCCCGGCGCCCAGATGCTGGGCTGGGCCCATGCGGCCGATGAAAACCCTCAGGCCTCGAAACAGATTCAGATTGACGGCCAGGCCTTCGGCGGCGTGGCCTACGAACTGGACGGCGCCGACAACCAGGACCCGATCCTGGGCATTGTCGTGGTCAACCCCACCACCGACTCGGTGACCGAGGTCAAGATCACCACCCAGGACTACGACGCCGAAGAGGGCAAAGCCGTCTCGGCGATTATGACCGCGCAGACGCAATCCGGAACCAATCACTTTCACGGCGATGCCTACGACTTTCGCACCGGCAACGCCAACCTGGCGCGCAATCCCTATGACCAGGCCCCCGGCTCCATCCCCGCCGGCCTGAAAAACCGCATGGGCGCATCCATCGGCGGACCGGCCCTTAAGGACAGGTTGTTCTTCTTTGGGAACGGGGAACTACAACGCCAAAAGGTCGGCTCCTCGGCTTTCGATACGTTGCCCACCGTCCTGACCACCGAGAGCTGCCTTGGCAATGCGGCGGCCACCCTCACAAAGGATTCGGAAGGGGGCGATGGTTGCGACTTCAGCCAATACCTCGCTCAATTCGGAGCTGCGGCCACCATCTACGACAATCTCGCCAACCCAAACCCGGGAAGTCCGCCCAGCGCGTATCCCCACAACATCATTCCCAGGTCCCAGATGGGCGCAAACTCCGCTCCGTCGCTCGCCTTGCTGAAGTATCTCGAGCCTTTCGTCCTGGCAAGAAACATCACTTACACTCCCGGCGTCGGCTCGGACAGCGGCCTGGATTCCAACTACGCTGCCTCCGGCACGGGCGTGTTCAACAGCAACCAGTGGACGGAGCGCGTCGATTACACGCTGAGTCAAAGGACCCACGTCTTTGAACGCTTCTCCCGCTTCTGGGACACCCTGTCGGGAGCGGTGATGTTTGGCGCTGCCGGCGGTCCGGGCTTCGGCATCAACAACTACGGCGGCGTCTCGACGGGCGCCAACGACAGCGATGTCGTCGGCACCGACATTGCGATCAATCCCAAATTGCTAACCGACATCCGTCTGGGCTATGTCCGCTACAACGTCATCGACAACAAGCATGATGCCGGCACAGACTTTGCCACAACGCTGGGCATCCCGGGTATCAACACCGGTCCTTCCATCCTCTCCGGTTCGCCGGGATTCTTTATTCCCAACGTGCCCGGCGGCGCGGGAGCAGACGGCGGGGGAAATGCGCAACCGATCTTTGGTGATGGTCTGCAGGTGAACCGCTGCAACTGCCCCCTGGTCGAGCGCGAGGACCAGTTCCAGATCGTCAACAACTGGACCAGGATTCTCGGCAACCACACCCTGAAGGTGGGCGTCGACCTGCGCTACGGCCGCAACTTGCGCGTGCCCTCCGACAACGATCGCGATGGCCTGCTGTATTTTGGCAATAACACAACCCCTTATGTCGGGAGCGGCCCCACCGAGAATACCTTTGCTTCACCGGCCGGTGGACTGGGCTGGGCCACCTTCATGCTGGGCGAGGTGACCAACTACAACCGCTACGTCTCTACCTCCTTCGACGCCAAGGAATACCAGAAGCGCACGTTCTTCTACGTCGAAGACTCATGGCGCGCCACGCACAAATTGACACTGAACCTGGGCGGACGCCTGGATCTGTTCTGGCCGGAGACTGTCAACGCCGCCGGCAACGGCGCACTGATGAACCTGGCGAACGGCTATCTGTACGTCGCCGGCGTGGGCGGGGTTGCCTCCAATATGGATTGGACGGTGAGGGCGCTCAAGCAGCTCGCGCCGCGTCTCGGCATCGAATACCAGTACGATCCCAAGACGGTCATCCGCGCCGGCTACGGACGCAGCTTCGACATGGGCGTCTTCGGCTCCGTATTCGGCCACACAGTCACGCAGAATCTTCCGATTCTGGCCAATCAACAAATCACTCCAAAAAATGCCATCACCCCGATATTCGCTCTCGACGTCGGGCCCACGCCCTATGTCTTCCCCACAGTTCCCTCAAACGGCCTGTTGCCGAACCCCGGCTACAGCGTCAGTTCGGCGTCCCGCCAGAACCCGCTCACCTTCCCCACTCTCGACGCGTGGAACCTGAGCGTGGAACGTGCTCTGACTCCCACCACGAGCTTGACCGTTTCCTACGTCGGCAACAAGGGAACGCACACCCTGGGTGACGGCGATGGCAACACCACCAACCCCAATGAGGCGACCACCGTCCTGCCTGCGGAATTCAGCGTCACCGGCCAGACTCTTACGTACAATAACGCTGTGCCGGCCGGCAAAATCGTGAACAACCAGACCTCGACGAGCAGATTCCTGACCCGCTACTACGGCGGTTCGCTGGCCGCCTGCCGGGATCCGAACTACGCCGCCGGTTTTCCGGCCGGAGATACGACCATCGCAGAAGTTGATGGCGACCCCAACCTCGCGCCCGGCATGTGCGGCTGGACGCAAAGCGTCAACGCCCGGTGGGACAACCAGAACACGGAGTACGACGCCTTTCAGGTGACTCTCGCCCAGGCGTACCACCATGGCCTTAGCATGACAACCAATTACGTGTGGGCCAGCGCGTTCGACGAGAAAACCGACTGGTACAGCTGGAACCACGCGGTCGGTCACATGCGTGACAGCAACGTGCGCAGGCAGCAACTGGTCGGGTACGGCAGCTATGACCTGCCCTTTGGCCATGGCAAGCAGTTTTATCCCGGCGCCAATCGCACCACCGACGAGCTCATCGGCGGCTGGCAAGTGAGCACTGTTGTTAACTGGGCAAGCGGTTTGCCGTACTCGCTTAGCTACTCCGAATGCAGCGCCAATCTCCCGCAAACGTCAATATGCGGCCCGAGCATTGTCCAGGGGCGGCATTTCCATACGCAACTGTCTGCCTTTACGCCGACTTCAAACGGAGTTGGTGTGCGCACGTTCTTCAAGCCGGCCGCGCTGGGCAGTAGCGGCAGCCCCTTCTTCAACCCCGGCTTGGACAACTTCGGCAACACGGGTCAAAATACTGTCTTCGGGCCAAGGTACTTCGGCACGGATATGGCATTGACCAAGAAGTTCAGCATCTGGGAGTCGGTTGCAGGCTCATTCCGCTTCGATGCCTTCAACGTGTTTAACCACATCGCCGCGGGCAACCCGAACGGCAACGTCGAAAGCGGTGGCACCATTACCTCGGGCGGCCAGGGCTACGGCGAGAGCCAGGATTTCGGCCCGCGCCAGCTTGAATTTTCACTGCGCATGCAGTTCTGATGCGCTAACCAGCTTGCGGCAAACTTAGGAGGGTATCTTCGGCTCCTCACTTTGAAATGCGCTTCCACGACAACGGTGAGGGGTCGGCGCGGCTCCTCCGTGTCAGGACACGGCAAGAAGCGTGGCCTGGCACGGGGGCGTGGAATCCAAAGCTGGAAAATCCAAGACTCGCCTAAAAGTGTTCATTGAAAGACGCGGCCTATGCTTTCGGTCTTAGACTAGATGCCAGAGCCGTATGATGCCGCGCAGATTCCCTCCTGTAATGCTTCTTATCCTTCTGGCTTTTGCCGCGCGCGGGCAGGCGCAGCAGAGCAGCGACGCTGCGGCGCCATCCTTCGAGTCGGCACAGAACCTTGCCGCGAGGGGCCGTCTCGACCAGGCTCTGGCGCAACTGAATCAACTTGCCAGCCAATCGCCTGAACCGTCAGGCGTGGAGCGTCTCCGCGGCATCATCCTCTATCAGAAGAATCGGTTTCAAGAGGCCGTCGAGGCCTTTTCAATGGCTGCAACCCAGGACCCCGGCGATCGCGAGTCGATCGAGATGCACGGCGTCAGCCTCTTCCGCATGGGGCGCGCGCCCGAAGCTCTCCCTTACCTTGAGAAAGCGCGCGCCTCTGTGGAGCGCGCGAACATCGACCCCGATTACGTTTTGGCGCTCTGCTATGCAGACGTCGAACGCTACGATGACTCGCGTCGCGCCTTTGCCGCACAATACGGATTTGCTCCGGACTCTGCGGAGGCCTATCTTTTGGCAGGCCGCATGTTTCTGCGTCGCGAACTACGCGACGAAGCTGGAGTGCAGGCGGCGAAAGCCCTCGAACTCAGCCCCAGGTTGCCGCTCGCCCATGAGTTGCTGGGCGAGGTCGCGCTGGCCAAGGGCGACCTGCCCGGCGCCATTCGCGAATTCGAGGCCGAGCGCAAGTTCAATCCACTGGACCCGGATCTCTATGACCGCCTCGGCGACGCCTATTTCCGCAGTGCGCAGTATGCCGACGCCCAACAAGCCCTGAACCGCGCCGTGCTGCTTGAGCCGAATTCCACGGGGCCTTATATTCTGCTGGGCGAGACGTTTCTCAAGCTCAACGAGCCCATCGAGGCCCTCCACTACCTCACTCGCGCCGCCCAGATGGACCCATCCAATTACATTACTCACAATCTGCTGGGCCAGGCCTACAAAGCCACCGGGCAATTGGCTGAGGCCAACCGCGAATTCAAGTTGGTGGTGAATCTGCAGGACAATGGACCGCCCGCGGTCCCGGAGAAATAGCCAATGCGCCGTGGCTGCATGATTCTTCGCGCACTCGTATGCTGTGTGGCGCTGCTTGTGCCCCTGCGGCTTGCGGCGCAGGCGCCGGCGAACCCTAAGGCTATCGCAGAGGCGAATGCTGCATTTCACTTGGGGTATTCCGCTCAGCAGGCGGGGGACCTCGAACTGGCGCGGGCGCAGTTTGCCAGGGCGGCGCGTCTTGCGCCGCAAATTCCAGAGGGGCACGAAGCCTTGGGCACCGTGTTGTTGGAACTCGGCAAGCCCACTGAGGCGGTTCCGGAATTCCAGGCCGCCCAAAAGCTCAAGCCGGGCGATCAAGGCATCGAGACCGGCCTGGCTCTGGCCCTGGCGCAGTCAGGACAAGCGGCAACCGCCATTTCGCACTTCGAGGCAGTGCTTCATCGATCGAAAGAGCCCGGGCAGACGCCCGTCAATGCCGCCTTCTACGAGTCCTATGCCCGCGCCTTAGCTGCGGTCGGTGAGCCAGCGCAGGCTGTCGACCAGTTCGCGGCAGCGGAAGCACTCACCGGACCAAGCGCCGAGCTGGACGACGACATTGGCTCCCTTTACGCACAGATGGGCGAGTGGAGCCACGCGCGAAGGCGGTTCGCCGCCGCCATCGCATTCGATGGCGCATACGTTCAGGCGCGAATTCACCTGGGCGTTCTGTTGCGTCAGCAAAACGACATCGAGGGTTCGCTTGCGGAACTGAAGAATGCTTATACGATGGAGCCGTCCAATGCCGAGGTTCTGTTGGAATATGGCCGCACACTGGCTGCAGCGGGCAATGACGGCGATGCGGCGGAGAAACTTTCCGAGGCAGTCAAGGCCAACCCTGAGCTGCCCGGCGTACAGTTGGAGTTGGCGATGGCGCTCCAGCGGCTCGGGCGGCAACAGGAGGCGATTCCCTGGTTTCAGCAAGCCATCGACCGCGATCCCCGCAACACAAGCGCCCTCGACAATCTCGGGCTTGCACTCACTCTCACTGGCAATGCCAAAGATGCGCTCGATATGTTTGAGCGGGCGCTGGCCGAGGACCCCAACAACGAAGGTACCTATAAGAATATGGGCGTCGCGCATATTCAGCTATCGGAGTTCGACAAAGCCATCGGCGACTTTCAAAAAGCGCTGGCGCTGGACCCAAACGACGCCGAACTCCACTACGACCTTGGCGTGACCGACAAGTTCCTTGACCGCTTTGACAGCGCCATTCAAGAGTTAAGCCGCGCCGGCGAATTAGATCCGGCTTTGCCCGATCCGCCCTACACGCTGGGCATTTTATATATGCAAACAGGAAAGCTGGACGAAGCCGTCGTGCAGTTGAAAAAGGCCGTCGCGTTGAGACCCTCGAGCGGCGATACCTGGGCTATCCTGGGGAGCACGCTCAAGCAGAATTCCCGGCTCGACGAAGCTGCGGACGCACTTGAGAAGGCAATTCCTTTGCTCCCAGGTCAACCCGGCCCGCGGGTCACGCTGGCGGGCGTGCTGGCCGAGCAAGCCGCGGCGCTGTCGCAGCAGGCCGATGCAGCCGATGCCGCTGGCGACCAGGAAAAGGCCGCGCAATTGCGGAGCCGGATGAAGGATCTGCGCAGCCAGGCCGCCGAATACCGCCGCCAGGCCGCCGATTTGAGCCGCGCCGCGGTCAGCCGGCAGCGCGCAGATTTTGCCCTCAGCGCCGGAAACCAGCTCATGCTGCGCGGCCAGATTGCCGACGCCATCACCCGCTACCAGGAGTCCATCGCCGCAGACCCGGCCTACGCTGAGCCGCACATCCAGCTTGCCATTGCCTACGAGCGTCAGGGACGTACCGACGATGCGGCCGCCGAGCGTGCCAAAGCAAAGGATCTTGCGCCCGCTCCATGAGGCCCTTCGGCGCGGAGGCAGGTTGCGAAGCGTCGAGACAAACAACATTCCCAGGGAGGTTTCTCTTTTGCCTTTTACCCGTCGCGGATTTTTGCAGTCGCTATCCAGGACCGCGCTGGTTCTGTCGCTCAAAGATGTTTTGCGATTGGCCCGTCCGGCGCTTGCATCGCAAAGTCAGCAGACTGCACCTTCCCAAAAACCCACCGGCACGGCGCGTGAAACGTATTCGGCCCCCGTCCGGCCAGCGCCCAAACGCGAGCCATCCCCGGTCACCGGCACGCCTCTGGGGGTCCAGTTCGTCGATGTGGCGCAACAAGCCGGGCTCAATGCCAAAACGATTTTCGGTGGCGAACACCGCAACAAATATCTCCTCGAAACAACAGGCTGTGGCGCTGCTTTCTTCGATTACGACCAGGACGACTGGGTTGACATCTTCCTCGTCAACGGCTGGCGCCTTGAGGGCTTTCCTAAAGGCCATGAGCCGGTGTGTCATCTGTTTAAGAACAACCGCGACGGGACCTTTACCGATGTCACTCTGAAGGCCGGCCTCGCGCGCTCCGGCTGGGGCCAGGCGTGCTGCGTGGGCGACTATAACAACGACGGCTGGAACGATCTGTTCGTCAGCTATTACGGCCAGAACGCTCTCTTCCGGAACAATGGCAATGGCACATTTACCGAGGTAACCAAAGAAGCAGGGCTCCTGCAGGACAGGCTACGGTGGAATTCGGGGTGTACGTTCCTCGACTACGATCGGGACGGTAATTTAGATCTCTTCGTCGGCAATTACATTGACCTCGATCTCAAGACCGCGCCTTTGCCGGAGGATGCAAATTGCACCTACAAGGGCATTCAGGTTGCCTGTGGACCGCCGGGCCTCGATGGCGGCAAAAATCTGCTCTACCACAACAACGGCGACGGCACATTCACCGACGTGAGCGTGAAGAGCGGAATGAGTACGGCACTCGGCACGTATGCTCTGAGCGCGGTCGCGGCCGACCTTGACTCGAATGGCTGGCCCAACATTTACGTGGCCAACGACTCGACTGCCGCGACCTATTACGTGAATCAAAAGGATGGCACATTCAAAGATCAGGCGGTCGAAGCGGGTGTTGCCTACTCTCCCGATGGCAAGCCTCAGGCTGGCATGGGAGTCTCGGTGGGCGATTACAATCGCGACGGTCTCCCGGACATCGTTAAAACAAACTTCGCCGGCGACACCGACTCGCTCTATCTCAACTTAGGCGACGGCTCCTTCGACGATCGGACCTACCAGGCCGGCCTCGGGATGAATACCCGCCTGCTGGGTTGGGGAGTCAGCTTCATCGACATCGATAACGATGGTTGGCTCGATATCCTGGTGGCCAACGGCCATGTCTACCCCGAGGTGGACGGAACGCAAGTGGACGCGGCCTACGCTGAGCGGAAATATCTCTACCGCAATCTGCGCAACGGCCAGTTTGAAGACGTCAGTCTTATCGGTGGCAGCGGCATCACCACGCCGGCCAAAGACCGCGGCTTTGCCGTCGGCGACTATGACAACGACGGCGACCTGGATGCTGTGGTGAACTGCGTGAATGCCCTTCCGCAACTGCTTCGGTGCGACTCAGCGTTGAACCGCAATTGGATCAAGATTCGCACGGTGGGAACCAGGAGCAATCGTTCCGGCATCGGTGCGCGGCTGAAGGTAGTGGCCGAAACCGGTACGCCCGTCCTGGGCGCTAAACCAGGTTCCCCGCTCGCCCAGATTGACGAGGTCCGCTCCTCCAACGGATACTTTTCGGCGAGCGACCTGCGCATCCATTTCGGCCTCGGCAACGCAAAAAAAGTTGACCTGGTGGAGATTCGCTGGCCTTCCGGTAAGGTCGACACACTGACGGACCTGGACGTGAACCGCTTGTACGTGATCCAGGAAGGCGGCAAGATTCTAAAATCCGATGCATTCACTACTGCGCATTAATACTACAGTTGTAGATCAGAAGGAGAGCGTCATGCAGGACAGCACTACAACATCCAGAGGCTTTGAATATCGGTTTCGGGCGCCCTATGGCACACCGGAAGAACGAGGTGCTCCGCCGCCGGTATACAGCCGCAGCATCGAAATCGGCATGCTCGTCGAGCGCAACGTGAAGGTGCGGATGCGCGATGGGGTCGAGATCTATGTTGACGTTTTTCGTCTTCCCGATGAGAAGCCGGCGCCGCCGATCATTGCCTGGACGCCTTACGGCAAGCATCAGCATGGAAGTGGAATCTACGATGCCAACCCGTCGTGCGAAGTCAAACCCGGAATGGTCTCGCGCTATGCGACTTTCGAGGGACCCGATCCTATCTATTGGGTGCCGCGCGGCTATGCCATCGTGAACGCGGACATCCGTGGGACGTGGTATTCGCAGGGAATAGCTACTTTGCTTTCGCCGGAAGAGGCGCAGGATTTCTATGACCTGATTGAGTGGGCCGGCACGCAATCCTGGAGCAACGGCAGGGTAGGTCTCTCCGGCGTCTCGTACCTTTCGCAAACGCAGTGGCGTGTCGCGGAACTCCACCCTCCCCATTTGGCGGCGATGAACATCTGGGAGGGATTTAATGACACTTATCGCGAAGTAGCCCGACACGGAGGCATCCCAGACACTGGGTTCTGGCCCAGACTTGCCGATAGCTGGGGCTGCAGCGCCGCCGCGAGCATCGAGGATTTAGTTAAAGAAACCCAGGAGCACCCTTGGTTTGACGCATTCTGGGCCTCGAAGGCAGCGGACTTTCCCAAAATCAACGCTCCTGCCTTTGTCGTTGCGTGCTGGGCAGATCAGGGTTTGCACCTGCGCGGCACGGTAAGGGGGTTCGAGAAGATTGCCTCTCCGCAAAAATGGCTGCTCGTCCATGGGCGCAAGAAATGGGCCCATTACTACCAACCGGAAAATGTAAAGCTCTTGCAGGAGTTCTTCGACTACTTCCTCAAGGGTATTCCGTCGCCGGTGACGGAGTGGCCGAAAGTGCGCCTGGAGGCACGCGAGAAATACTTCGTCGGTAGCCTGCGGGCCGAAGTCGAATGGCCCATAGCGAGGACCGAATACCGGAAACTCTACCTGGATGCGAAGCACGGCGCCATGCAGTCGAGCCCAGTGGGGGAAGCCTCATCCTGTAGTTACAGCGCGATGGGCGGCGGTCCGGAGGCGCATCGTGCGGAGTTCGAGATCGCCTTTGCGGAGCCGACCGAACTCATTGGACACATGAAGCTGAAAGTATTTATGGCGGCCGACGGCGCCGATGACATGGATATCTTCGTCGGACTCTACAAGTTCGACGCCAACGATAATTTCGTGCCGTTTGCGTATTATGCCTTCTTCGACGACGGGCCTGTTGCTCTAGGTTGGTTGCGGGCATCGCATCGCGAGCTTGACCGCGAAAAATCCACCGAGCATCAGCCCGTGCTGGCCCATCGGCGGGAGCTGAAGCTCAAGCCTGGTGAAATTGTGCCTCTGGAAATCGAGATATGGCCCTCGGGCACGCGCTTTGAAGCGGGCGAAAAGTTAAAGCTCATTGTGCAAGGCACGGATCTACAGAAGTATTCCAAAATCGTAGCTCCAATCTATTACCGCCATGAGGACACGGTGAACCGTGGGCATCATCTGATCTATACCGGCAGGCAATATGACTCGCACCTTTTGGTCCCTGTGATTCCACCGAAACCAAGGTGAATTCCGATTGGGGAAACGGCCGCTAATACCCCATAAGCCTGAAGTGGCGTTGTCAAGAATTGTCTTGTAATTGATTGATGATAATGGTATTACTATGCTTCAAAGCCCCATAAAAGTGCGATTGAGTGCCCGGCCGTGTAAGTACCTGAATTTCGGCGAGACCCGTAGCGTGGCTTGACCGAGTGGGGATAGGCCCCAAGACGCGTAACGCAGTAGCGCTGGAGCGGCATTAATAGGAGAGATGCGTGAGGTTGCAGGGTAAGGTTGCATTGATTACCGGAGGCGGTACGGGCATCGGCGCCGCGGTTGCCGAGGCGTTTGTTCGCGAGGGCGCCAAGGTCTGCATCACGGGACGCCGTCGCGAAATGCTGGATAAAGTCGCCCAAAACATTTCAGCTAGCCAAGTGACCGTTTGCGCCGCGGACGCGGGCAAGCCGGAAGGCGCGCAACAGATGGTGGAGACCACGGTTGCCTTCGGCGGCAAATTGGACATCGTGGTCAATAATGCCGGTACGGGAATCATGGCCAACGTCGTCGAGATGGAACTCGACGCCTGGCAACGTGTGGTCGACACCAATCTGACCGCTCCTTTTCTGGTGATGAAGTTTGCCATCCCGCACATGATCCGCGCCGGGGGTGGTTCCATCATCAACGTGGCATCGGTTGCCGCTATACGGGCTCTCCCGGGCCTGCCGGCCTATTGCGCCACCAAGTCCGGCCTGCTTGGATTGTCCCGCCAGGTGGCCATCGACTACGGCCCGCAGAAGATCCGCAGCAATGCGGTGCTGCCGGGAGCTTTTCGCTCGGAGATGTTCGACCGCGGCCTGGGCGAGGCGGCTAGCGCGTTCGGCATTACCGTGGAGCAACGCCTGCAGGCCGTAGCGGCGGTGCCTCCGCTCAGGCGCGTCGCTCTTCCGGAGGAGATTGCCGGGCTCTTCGTTTACCTGGCCAGCGACGAATCGGCCTACACCACGGCCGGTGAGTTTGTCTGCGACGCGGGCGTGCATGCGATGGACGCTTCTGCATTGGCCCACTGATGCACCGAGACAATCCCCCGGTCATGGCTGCAGGACCTGGAGCAGCGGGTGGGAAGAAGACTTTACGTGCAGTATACTGGCGGCAGATAAAGATGGAGAGTAACCGAATCCCTTTCGAGCTTGCATTCGCCCGTTTTTCTCGCCAACCGGACGAATAGCCGCTCACGGGGCCGCAACAAATCTATTTGCGTGAGATGGCTATCTCTAATGGATCGGGAAAGGAGCAGGTATGAGTCAAATCGTAGTGGATCGGGATCGGTGTCAGAAGGACGGGTTGTGCATTGCGGTCTGTCCGGACGAAACGTTGCGAGAAAACGAGGAGGGCTTTCCAGAAGAGGTTCCAGGAGCCTCCTGTGTCCTGTGCGGCCACTGCGTCGCGGTCTGTGTCTGCGGAGCCATAACTCACGCCGGTCTGCCCGAAGAAGCGATGCTGCCCGTGAGCCGCGAATTGTGCTCTCCGGCACAGATCGACGGCCTGCTGATGAGCAGGCGTTCCGTGCGCGAGTTCAAGGAGCAGCCCGTCTCCAGGGAAACTCTGGAACAACTGCTCGACGTGGTGCGGCGGGCTCCCACGGCGGGCAACACCCAGAAGCTGCACTGGATCGTCATTTCCGATGCTGCCACGGTGAAGGCCGTCTCAGCCGAAGTCATAAACTGGGCGCGGGACCACGCTGTAGGCCATACCGCAATGGTGGTCAAACGCTGGGATAAGGGATACGATCAGGTGCTGCGCGGGGCCCCTACGGTAGTATTGGCCTGTGCTCCCGCCGATTGGGACTGGGGAAAAGAGGACGCCACCCTCGCCCTGGCCTTCCTGGAGTTGGCTGCCGTGGCGCGCGGTTTGGGCGCTTGCTGGGCCGGCATGTTGACTCGCGTGGCCGCCGTTCATCCTCCCATCCGCCAATTGTTGGCGCTGCCCGAAGGCTACGTGGTATGCGGCGGCCTGATGCTGGGTCAGCCCAAGTACAAGTACCAGCACGTGCCTCCCAGAAAACCGCTTAGCGTGCAATGGATATAGAAGTGATTTGAGACGTAGGAGTCTGACGGCTGGGAAGGGCAAGTGGCAACAGCAACACAGTCGACCGGGCAGATGAAACCCAGGCTGACAATGCCTGATTTGAAAACTGGTTTATCGAAAACGGGTACGCCGAAAAGAATCTAAGAAGTGGAGGCATAGCATGATTAATGTCGTTGAGGTGAAAGCTCCTGGAGGCCCTGAAGTTCTGGAGCTTGCTAAACGCCCTGATCCCGTACCAGCTCACGGCGAAATCGTCGTCCGAGTGCGGGCCGCCAATATAAATCCAACCGATTTAGCGTCACGAGCGGGTTTCTCTTTTGGCGAGCCAATAAAGTTGCCGTTTGTTGTGGGTTGGGATTACGCAGGAATCGTCCAATCAGTAGGTGAGGGCGCCAGCGAATTTAAAGTTGGTGACAGGGTCGTCGGAATGATTCCCTGGTATCTCACCAAAGGAACGCACGGCGCTTACGCTGAGGCTGTCGCGGTCAAATCCGAATGGACGGTGGCCCTTCCCGAGTCGCTTGATTTCGGGATCGCCTGCACCCTACCCCTGAATGCGCTGACGGCTAAACAAGCTCTTGCGCGAATGAAGCTTCCTCCAGCAACCGAAATTCTAATCACTGGTGCGTCAGGAGCGGTTGGAGGCTTTGCGGTGCAAATGGCTGTCCGGGCAGGACACAGAGTAACTGCAGTAGCAGGACGCGATGACGAAGCGTGGGTGCAAAATCTCGGAGCAAAGGTCGTTTTACCCCGCTCAACTGACTATAGGGGTATTGGTCTTTTTAAATGGGTGTTTGATGCGGTGCCGGTGGGTGATCCAGTTCTTGAGGCTGTAGGCGAAGGCGGCGTCGTTATTACAACACGACCCACGCCGAAAGCCGATCCAAAACGGAAAATCCAGCAGTCGTTCGTCTTGATTAGTGCTGATCGTACAGGCCTTAGGGAAATCGTGGCCCTAGCGGCAGCAGGTAAACTCCAAACAAGGGTTGAACGACGTTATCCTCTTAGCGCCGCCGCCGATGCCCACCGCGATTATGAACGTGGAGGGCACAAGGGGAAATTGATTTTGGAGCCTTAAAAACCAACTTTCGCGTTACAAACAGGGTTCCGGAATAAAACCGAAGACGAAGCAGATCAAGTGCCTGAAAAAGCCACCTTGCACACTTGCCACAATGTCAACAAGTGAAGCGAAACTGCTCTAATGTTCTCGCCGTCGTTGGAATCCTTGGACGACATTTTTCAGCGCGATCATGGACAAGGCCGGCTGGGGCGCGCCTTCGTACACCATATTTTTGTCGGTTTTCACCGCAATCGTCTTCGCAAATATTTCACAGATCGCGGCGAGAGCCGGGAGCCACAACTCGCGCGGTCTGGCGGACAGCGCTGCTAGTTGTTAGAAATTTGAGATTACATCGAATCGCTAAAAACCCGTAACTCGGGTCTGGAGTGCCCGGCAAATTGTTCGCGCCAGGCCATGTCGGCAACAAGACCCCAAAGGAGAAGCGGTAATGAGCAGGAAGGTGCACTTCGAAAGGCTACTTTCGCCTTGCAATATAGGGAAGTTGCAGATTAAGAACCGAATCATAAAGACTGCCGCAGAAATGAATACCCATGACCCCCATGATTTTCATATAAACCAGAGAACCATCGATTACGTAGAAGCGGTGGCCAAAGGTGGCGCAGGTATGGTTATTCTCTGGGACGCCTACATTGATTATCCTCTAGGCGCAAGGATGCCCGATGGGTTGCGCATTGACGCCGACGAATACATTCCAGGCTTTAGTAATTTGGCCGATGCCGTCCACAAACACGATTGCAAATTGTCTGTGCAGATGATGCATGCCGGACCCTGGTGCCCGGCGTCGCTTTCCGGTCGCCCACCTATAGCTGCTTCGATGATGAGAGTGGAAGTGTATGACAAACACTACGGTGACGAAGCCGTTGAGGCAACCCTTGCCGAGATCGAAGAAGTTCAAGAGAAGTTCGTAAAGGCGGCGGAGCGGTACAAGAAGGCCGGGATTGACCACGTGGAGTTACACTGCGGCACGCAGCACCTGGGCAATACTTTTATGTCTCGTCACTGGAATAAACGCCAGGACAAATATGGCCCTCAAAGCCTGGAAAACAGATCTCGGTTTATGGTTGAAATCCTGAAGGAAACGAAGAGACGTTTGGGGAAAGACTTCCCTGTCGGTGTCCATTACAATGCTGCCGAATATGGCATAGACGACGGGATAACTCCTGCGGAGGGCCAGGAGTTCGGCCGAATATTTGAGGCTGCCGGCGCCGATAACCTTCATCCAAAAGCCGATGGTTTAGGTCCGATCTATGGTTTAATCAACTGGCCCGAAACGGTCCTCTATCCAGAGCTTCCGAACCCCTTGCCGGAAGGGCTTGATGGAAGCCGAAACGGGGCTGGATTTTGGGTGCCTCTGGTCGCATCAGTCAAGAAGGCAGTCTCCATACCGGTTATTGCCACGGGAGGCATCAATGCTGAACTAGGAGAAAAGATCCTGCGACAGGGTAAAGCGGACTTTATTGGTATGACCAGACGCCTGTTGGCCGACCCAGAACTCCCCCACAAGGTTGCCGCGGGAAGACTTGAGGATATTGCCCCATGCACACGCTGTCTCTCCTGCATCGACAGAATACATTCACATCCTATGCCGGGAAGATCATGCTGCCGCATAAATGCTTCGCTTACAAGAGAGAGTGAATACGATATCAAACCAGCGGTTAAGAAAAAAAGATTATGGTGGTCGGTGGTGGACCAGCGGGAATGGAGGCAGCAAGGGTAGCGGCTTTAAGGGGACATGAAGTAGTACTGTATGAGAAAGAACATCAACTGGGAGGATCAGTACCCGTGGCCGCCACGATTAAGGGGCTTGACATTGAAGACCTTTCAGCCTTGGTTCGCTATCTCAACACGCAGATTACCAAGCTGAGCGTCGAGATTAATCTTGGCAAAGAAGTGAATAAGGCATTGGTGGAGCAGGTTAGGCCAGATGTGCTCATACTAGCCACTGGAGGGCAATATTCCGTTCCCGAAATACCTGGAATCGATTCGGCTAAGGTGGTCAGGGCTGCCAGCCTGAACCGCCGGCTGAAGGCCTCTTTGAGGTTCGCAGGCCCCGGGCTGCTCACATGGGCCACGAAATTCTGGATGCCCATGGGTAAAAGCGTTGTCATTCTCGGTGGCGGCATACATGGCCTCCAGTTAGCCGCATTTCTGGTTAAGCGCGGTAGAAAGGTAACAGTCGTGGACACAGCTGAGAAAATGGGGGAAGGGGTGGTTGAGTTTTATAAGATGCGCCTGTTTCCGTGGCTGGAGCGAAAGGGAGTAGTGTTGTTGTCCGGCGTTAAGTATGAGGAGATAACGGATAAGGGGCTAACTATCACTACCAAAGAAGGGGAGAAAAGGATCTTGGCGGCAGATACTATATTGCCTGCTTTGGCCATGGCGCCGGACACTGAGTTCGTCAAAAGCCTGAAGGAGACAGCCCCTGAGATTTATCAGATTGGCGACTGTGTGAACCCTGCTCTGATTATAGATGCTATTGGGGACGGTTCGCGTATTGGTCGCGCCATATAGGAGATGTGATCAATTACGACTAGTACCGGTATCGCATGATTCTGTAATCACCGCCACCTTCAGAAAGATAAAGAGGGGAGATTCATTCCGATGCAGAAACAAACTCGACGCACAGTCTCGAAATCCACCTCAGCGGCCGGAATTGCCGAGGTTTCCGGTGCGGCGGCTATGAGCCTGGTGGGTGAAGCCAAAGCTGTTGCGACAAAGGGCGCGATCATTGATCGCATCGCCTTTAACGAATACGTGCGGCGTTTCAACTCACGGGACTACGAGGGTGTGCTGGAATATTGGGCGAAGATTTTCACGGTTTCGTTTGCCGGCTACACATTTCACAACCGCGAAGAGTTCATCGACAAGTTCTACAAGGGATTCTTCCATCAATATGTGAATGAGTCGCTGCATATCGATCAATTCATCTCCGACGAGAACCTTCTGATTATCGAAGCGCGAGTGCACATTCAAACCAGGAAGGAGTTGACTCACAAGGCGGCCGTGGCAGCCGGCTATGGGAACATGAGGACGCCTCCGCTGGGCAAGACCTTGGAGATTCCGGAGTTCATCCACTACCACGTCGCCGATGGCAAGTTCATCAGCGTTGTCTGTGTGGACTCTGCGCCTCCTCGCCTGCTGTAAGCCGAAATGATGTGCGTGGAGCGTGCATCTGCGAGAATGGGAATCATTGTCATGTCTGAGCTGATCAACGTGGGTGTCTTCACTATGTGTAGCGCGGGGGAATGTTTTTGCTTTCTGTGAATACACTGAATACAAGGACGAGATCCTTGCGTCCAAGTCAACTGCCTGGGTACGGCACTCAACGGGCAGTCTCAAACTAGAATTGATTGGCTTACTGAACTTGGAATAAAGTATGCTATATGCGTACATGACCGCACACAAAGGGAGCGAGAAATGGCAGATACTCAACGCAAAGCGGTGTTTTGCACCAATCTTGAATTGCCGACGGGTGTCCACGATTTCGAATCCTCGGACACGAAGACAAAAGCGCCGGATGCCGACCCCATCAAGCGCGTGATCTATATGGACGACAGGATTGTCCCGGGATCCTTTTATATTGAAGCCGTTTGGGTTATGGGCTCCATACCGCGGTCTCATCCCGAACACTGTCATCCTGATCACGATGAAATCTGTGGATTTGTAGGCAGTAATATGGACGATCCCTCCGATCTGGGAGCGGAGATCGATTTCGTCGTCGATGGCGTGAAGACGACCATTACCAAAACTTGTTTCATTCACATTCCCGCCGGTGTCAAGCATGGCGGGCTTTGTTTCCGAAAGATTGACCGGCCGGTATTTCAGATCGCCATGTCCAGGATGCCTGCCTATTCCAGTGTTCCGCCCACATAGAGAAAACTTCCAATCACGGAATCGTGATTGGGCGCTATGGAGGAGAAAATCAGGGGACTCATATCGTGAACGAAAAGCGAACTTTGGTCGTTTTCCTCGGATTGCTTCAACCCGGCGTTGGGGCAGTCCACCCTGACGAAACGATAGGAGAGAGGAATGAACGGCAATCTTGCTATAGTTCGGAAATATTTAGGCAGAGTCGCAAACCTTGATATTCAAGGCACATTCAAGTTGGTGGCTGATGATGCAATCTATTACGGGCCGGACGGAGAGCCATTTGACAAAACCATAATGAAATCTCTGTTCGGGCCCGGAACCCAACTGATCAATCCGATCGCGCAGGAGATCGTCGGAACCACGTGCGAGGGTGATCGAGTAGCTGTCGAAGCGACAGGGACGACGGTTCTGGCCAACGGAAATACCTACAGAAACGTCTACCATTTTCTTTTCGAAGTTCGAGACGGAAAGATCGTGACGTTCAAAGAATACTGCAATACAAAGGCAATTGACGCATTTTCATAAGCTTTACTCAGCAGCGGTAAGTGATCGGCCCCGCCGAGTAGGGTTCTCAGCAACCACGCGAAAGATCAGCTCGCGCAATTCCTTGCTTGCAGGTTTCCTTCCAACGCGGGCGCGCTTGCGCGAGATCCATTTCCAATACAGCTTGAACCGGGCGAGATGCCCATGAACGACCGTCTCCAGCGGCACGAGGATCAATGCGCGTCTCCATTCCTGCCAGAGTCGTCGAAGCACCACCCAGAACAGTTTGTCTGGAAAGGCAAACCGCTGGGCCGCTCCGTCGACGCCCGGATACTCCGCCGGGTGTGTCCCGGGTCTCTGAGCGGCGTTGGCGGGAAATGTCATTGGCAGTCTGCCGCCCGGATAGGCGTCGCCAAACAGAATAGCCGCCGTTCCCGCTCCCGATTCCTGCCTCGGATACCACGCCTCAAGTACTGCGGCCACCTTGTCGATCCACGGCATTGCCATCTAGCGCAACTTTGGTCTGGATGCGGGGTTTAAGTCGGGGAATCCGATTTGGGCGTTGGAAAGCGATGCCAATTCCCCCTTGGCCGTTTTCCTGCGATCTGGCGGTAGGATGCGGCAGGGCACAGCCGTGAAAACTCTTTCGAACTCGCTTGCGAAGGCTGTTCGGCCATCGTGATCGGTGGGTCTGTCATCTTTAGGTTGCGATCGGGCCCCTGTGTCACGCAGGCTGCATCCCGTGTCGCGGAGGGGGATTTGTGCTTCTGAACAAGCTTGAATCTGGCTTTTTGCTGTTCCAAACGCAGCTAGGATTAGTTACCGTTGAACCCTCCTTTTGGCAACGCGTTTATCTGCTTTGGACCTTCCGCAACTTTCACGAGCTCTCGCTTCCTCTGTTGAACTCGCGCCAGACTGCACTAATCAACAATCTTTTTCTTGAGCGCGCGGCGGTGGTTTCGCACGAATACGAGCCATGGCTCGAGATCGGCGTGATTGAGAACTTTGTGCCTGCGGCGATCGAGATCGACGCTACGCTGGCCGCGAGAACTGACGCTTTGCTGGCGATGAAAACGAAGCTGCCGGAACAAGTGGCCGGACAAAAAGTCGCACCGCGGGTAATACCGATCGCTGCTGCGTCTGCCATGAAGGCCGATGTGCCGCTGGCCGTGAAAGAGGAAAAAGCAGAAAAGCAAGGCACTGTAGTAGATCGCGCGGAAATTGCGCCCAGGAATGCTCTGGACCGTTCTTTTTGGCCGTTAATCTCCTGGTTGAGACTTGCATCGTCGAATCTTGCAACGTCCAAGCCGGCAGCGTCTCGACCTCGGGTGTCGAGAATTGTAATGTACAGGTTTGCAGCCGCGATCGGCGCGCTGTCGCTGTGCGTGTGTTTCATCTTTGCATTTCATCGAATCGGGGTCGCACCTGGCTCCCATGCGCACAATTCGCCCCTGCAGCCCAACCCGCCGGATTCTCCTTCTGCGCCCGGGCCAACCCCCGTCGCCGAGAATCCCGCCACCGTACCTGAAATGACTCCTCAGGCCGGCGCTGGCCCGGTCGCTCGGGTCAAGCCATCACCGGCGAAGGTAGCATCGTCGATCACTACGACTCACCAAATGATGACACCGGAACGTGCATCTCGCGGAGCTACTGCACATGTTGCGTCGAGGTCAAGCGGTGGGTCTCATGCTGCGGCGTTCTCGAGGGGTCCGGCGTCGACATCCACTCGCCGAATAACCTTGGCGCCTGGGTCCCGTGGAACGATGGCACGTTCCGCGCAGAGTTATTTCGATTTGGCCAACCAACAGATGCACGAGGGCAATTACGCGGCGGCGGCTGCTAACTATAAACGGGCCTGGAGAATCGAGGAGAATAGCGCCGCCGCCAAGGGCCGGCTGGTGCGCGCCCGCCGGGCGATGCAAGCGGAAAATGACAGCATTGCCAATCGGAGATAAACATGCGCGCAATTACACTGCCACGTAGCGCCGGTTTACCACCCCAACGACAGGTCTTCGTCGTTGGGGTGGTAGACCGGCTGTCGCGCGGCCATCCAGGCCCGCACTTAGAGCTTATCCGTAAATAGTGTTTAGCTTGATTCTCGCATCGGATTATCCTGCTGGGGGAGAGCGGAACTGCGCGAAGATACCGCTCAAGATGGCGCAGATCAAGTCGTGGACAGTTTCCGATGAGTTGTGGAGCAGGATCGAGCCGCTGGCTCCGGCGCGCAAGCGGCAGCGGGGTCGCAAATACCAGCGCCAGCCGGGGGCGGGGCGTAAGCCTATGGCTGCGCGGCAGGTGTTTTCGGCCATTGTCTATGTGCTGCGTACCGGCTGCCAATGGAAGGCGCTGCCCAGGGAGTACGGCAGCGCCAGTGCGGTGCACGCCCACTTCCAGCGCTGGCAGCGGGAAGGCTTCTTTCTGAAAATATGGAAGGCCGGCCTGGCTGAGTACGACGAGATGGAGGGTATTGCCTGGCGCTGGCAGAGCGTGGACGGGGCCGCGGGCAAGGCGCCGCTGGCGCTGGAATGCGTGGGATCGAACTCCACGCATAGGGGGAAAAAATGGGCGCAAACGCAGCCTCCTGGTGGACGCGTGTGGCATCCCGCTGTCGCTCGTCGCCAGCGGGGCCAATCGGCATGACAGCGTTCTGTTGCGTGCCACCTTGGCAGGTGTCGTATATCCCCGGCCGGAGCCCGGAAGCTGCACGGAAACGCTTTGCGCCGATGCCGCCTACGTTGGTTTTCCGGCCTTGGCGGCAAGCCGCATCTACAACTACGAACTGAACGTGAGGACCCGCCGCCAGGAAAGCGATGAGAAGCGCCAAAACCCCGATCACCAAGCCCGCCGCTGGGTCGTGGAAAGAACGCACTCCTGGTTCAACCGCTTCCGCAAACTACTGGTCAGCTTCGAGAAGACCGAGGCCAGTTACACTGGGCTTCTGTCCCTCGCCGCCGCCCTGATCTGCTGGAGGCAGACTGTCTTTATTTACGGATAAGTTCTGAATAGTCGCATAAGATATGTAAAGTCATCGACTTATGGAGTAATCGGCCAACAGGCGAAATGCCTGCTGGCGCGGGCAGTCTCGTGCGAAGGTCAGGCTTTTGGCTCAGCGGTTCGAACCATTTCCACGAGAGCTTTGCGTGCCTCATCCGAGTTTTGGACCTCGCGCGGAAAGTTAATGCGCGTTCCCTTCATGCCGTCGTTCGTCTTCAGCCGAAGATGGAATCCAAGGCGGTCGACCGCCATCATTGCGGCCTCAGTCGCCTCGAGGCCGGCATGAACTTTAGCCAGCAGGATCATCGCGGGAACATGATCCGAGTTCATGTGCCCCAGAATCTTTGGAGCCGCGTCGGCCAGCGGATCAACCTTTGCAGACTGGTAGTCCTCCGCAGTCACCCATCCCATGACACCGAAACCGCCGACATAGTAAATGTCCAGAGGCTGCAGGCGATAGAAGCCGAAATCCTTGAAGTCCACCCAGGAACGGCTGTTCTCATAGCGCGATAAATAGCGTTTACGAGCCTCGCCGACTTCATCCTCCGGTACAGGAAGCACATCGCCAACAAGCGTTGCCCGCGCGGTGCCGAGCGGGTCGCCGTCACCCGCTTGAGCCACAAAGAGACTTGCCCGGTGGTCAGCTTGAATATTCTGGGTATGCATGGCCATATTGCTGATCAGAAAGATAGGTTGCCCGGCCCCGTCAATCGTATACGGCATGAGAGAACCGAACGGATATCCTGGCCGCTTGCGGGAAACGGTTGAGAGAGTCGCAATTGTGCAGAGAGAAACGAGGGTGCGGACGCGCTCGGCATAGGTTGGCTCTGGAAGTTGGGGGACACCAGCATCTGTGTATGCGTGCTTGCGGGACGGATTGATCTCTGCGGTAGACATTTGTCCTCGGCCCCCTATGGCTATAGTACGTCGATCTCAACCCGGGGATCTTCTCGCGCACTTCAACCGGGCCTCAGCTTCCTTGGCATCCCGCATAACGATCAACAAGACCTTTGGCTTCTCTGGCATGGTTTTTAGCCCTTCTCGTTGCCCACTACCACGCAACAGCCTATGCCGGCCCCGGCGTTTCCTCCCAGATTGTGCGTTAGTCCGAGACGCGGATTTCTCACCTGACGTGGGCCGGCTTTGCCTTGTAACTGCAAATAGACTTCATACATCATCCTCAGGCCGCTGGCGCCAAGGGGATGGCCAAAACACTTCAACCCCCCGTCGGTATTTACCGGCAAATCCCCTTTCAAGCTGAATGCGCCGGCATCGATGTCGTTCTTCGCTCTTCCCCTCGGGCTGAATCCCAAGTCCTCGTAGACCACCAACTCATGAGTGGTGAAGCAGTCGTGGACCTCGGCCAAGGAAATCTCCTGCCGTGGATTCTTGACTCCAGCCTCGGCATAGACCCGCTGGGCGGCGAGAACGTTCTCTTCTATGTGGACGTAATCGTAATCCTGTTTCATGGTTCCCTGGCGCGCTCCGACGCTTATCGCCAGCCCTTTTATATAAATGGGATCTGCCCTGAACCTCTTCGCCATATCAGCCCGGGTAACGATCGCCGCCGCTGCCCCATCGCTGACACCGCAGCAGTCATAAAGGCCCAGCGGCCAGGCGACAATGGGAGCCTTGATCACCTGTTCCACGGTAAGCACATTGTGAAAATGCGCCTTGGGGTTCAAGCTTCCGTTGTAATGATTCTTCACGGCAATCTCCGCGAGCAGCCTTTTGCCTTCCTCCCGGTCGATACCGTAATGATGAAAGTACCTCGTTCCCAGATAGGCAAAGGACGCCGGCGCGCTAAAGCCTGAACCTATTCCCGAGCTTCCATCGGTGTTATCGCCCATAATCGCAGGGCCTCTTACGCCCGTGGTACCCGAATCTTTCAGCTTCTCGACGCCGATGGCCAATGCTATGTCGCAAATGCCCGCCGCCACCGCGTAGCTTGCTCCGCGAAGAGCCTCGGAAGCTGTGGCGCACATGTTTTCGACTCTGGTCACCGGAATATATTGAAGGCCCAGGGGAGATAAGGTGATCGCGCTCATGCCGGAAAACACTGTTCCCAACCAGGCGGCGTCAATATCTTTGGGCTCGATGCCCGCATCCTGAAAGGCTTCGTAAGCCGCCTCCACCAGCAGATCTTCCACGCCCATATCCCAGCGTTCGCCAAACCGGGTGCAGCCCATTCCCACGATCGCCACTCTGTCCCTAATGCCTTCCATTTAATCCCTCCCGACCGCTACGCCAACCCGCTCCCCGGGGTCCCCGGCACGCCCGGTTTTGGCGTGCTGGGGTGGGAGTTGCGGTTTGGCCTTCCAAAAGTAGTTCACGATTCCCTTGCCCTGCGAGAGTTTGCGAAACGTCATCTCCACCGGCATCCCTACCCTCGCCGTCTCCAGATCGTAATCCGTCAGCTCACAGACAAGTCTTCCACCGCCCTCGAAGTCGATCACCCCATTGAGGCCGGGCGGATTCTTGGTTGGCTGCAGATGATCCACCGCATAGGTAAACAGCTTCCCTGCCTTGTCAGAGAACTTATAGCTTTCAAAATCGTCCTTTGCCTGACATGCAACACAGATTCTGACGATTTGGCCATTCGGGTGTAATTGCGGAGTCCCGCACTTCTTGCATCGGAAGCCATAGAGACACGAAACCGTCTTCCGCTCTCTCCACCGGCTTGCCAATGAGGGTTCTGGACGCTCCGGAAGGCTGGGCGCTTCCACCGCAATGAGGCCGCGCCACTCGAGGTACTTGCCGTAAGCAATGCGGGCCGTTCTTGACAGCCTCTCCTCGATGGCCGGCATGCTCCGCAGTCTCGCGATTCCTTCCGTAACGCGAAAAATGAACGCATCGCAGCCGTCTCCATAAGTGGCGAAGAGAATCCTGGCGCCGGGCGCCGCCTCCTCCAGGGCAGAGACCAGCGTAAGGAAAGCTGCGGCAGCGCCGGCGTTCCCGATCCGGTCCAGAAGCGGATCCCTGGATCTGGGATTTGTCAAAGCCTAAGGTTTTGGCCAGGGCCGTATGGGCTCTCTGATCGTGAGCGTAGAACGCGACTTTGGAAAAGTCCGCCGGCGCCAGCGAATATCGTTTCATCAACTCCGTAATTGCTTCCCGCATGGCCGGCATATAGCCGTACTCATCGATGAATCGGCTCTCCCCGTATTGCAGAAAGGCGTCATCCTGTGTTCTCCACAGATCGGTGAAGTCGCTGAAAATGGAATAAACGCCTTCAAGGCTGGCAACGAGATCGGTCGATCCAATCATAAGGGCGGCGGCCCCGTCTCCAAGTGTTGGTTCAAACCTGCCTTTGGGAGCGCTGACGCGGCAGTCCGAAGCGGTAACCAGCATTTGTTCCGCCGATCCGCCCTTCACCGCATCCATCGCCGCTTTAAGCGCTATGGAGCCTGCCCGCAGGGAGTTCGCAAAGTCGGCGGTATGGCATTGGCGGTCGAGATCCAGCGCGCCGGCCATAATCGCCGCGCTCTGCTTTTCCCGATAGGGGGAAGAGGTAGTGGCGAAATATAGCCCGCTCACCTTCTCCGTATTCCGTTTCATGCAGTCCAGGGCAGCAGCTACCGCCATGGTCACGGCGTCCTCGTCATACCCGGCTACCGCCTTGTCGCCCTCGGCGCTCCTTAACCCCCACATGCTGCCGATCTCTTTCCGGCTCAGCCGGTACCTGGGGATATAAGCCCCCACCGATGAAATTCCTACCATCTATTCCTCCTCTGGAGCACGGCCAGCTCGTCCTATCTTGTGCTGCTCATACCATTGACGGCTGCGGCAGCCACAATTGCAGCAATTCTTTTCTTGTCATCCAGGAATCTCGCCAGCTTCCCCGAAAGTGACTCGTCCCGCTGTGCGGCAAGCCGCCTCAGCTCTTGCGCCAAAGTGACTTCCTGGTCTATGAACCGGAATTTCCATTTTGCTTGCCCGGCCACCAGAGAATATAACCGCGAATGCCCGGCTTTCCACCTTTTTCGCATTCGTTCCAACGGCGAAGACCCTGTCGTCCAAAATCACCATGCGTTGTCAAGACAACATACAGCGGCACGACCTCAGGGCAATCGCATTTGAAATTGGTCTGAACCAATGTCGCCACGGACCAGGGTTGCCACTTACGTAGAGGGTAGTCGGGCATGAAGTTTCTTGCAGGAGGATTTCGTGTCCCGCAAAGAAACTTTGGAGCAGTTCGGTTCCTGTTGGGAAGGGCTTGAGGATCCGCGCAGCGGCAATGCCGCCTTGCATGAGTTTCACGAACTTCTGATGATGGCTTTATGCTGCGTGCTGTGCGGCGGTCAGGGTGCGGTGGATATGGCTCTGTTTGCCGAGGCCAAGGAGCCATTTCTGCGCAGCTTTCTCACCCTGGCCAACGGACTTCCCAGTCACGACACCTTCAGCCGCCTGTTCCGCAATCTCGATCCGGATCAGTTTCGCGATTCGTTTCAGCGGTTTATGGCGCAGTTTTCCGAGCAGTTGCAGGGGGTGGTGGCCATCGACGGCAAGGTGTTGCGCAGATCGTTTGATCGGGCCAGCGGCAAGTCGGCCCTGCACATGGTCTCGGCCTGGGGCTCACAGCAGCGGTTGGTGTTGGCGCAGATCGCCACCGATGCCAAGTCCAACGAGATTACGGCCGTGCCCAGGCTGCTCCAGATGCTGGCCCTCAAAGGCACCATCGTGACCGCCGATGCGCTCAACTGTCAGCGCGGCGCGATCGCCGAGCAAATCGTCGCGCAGAAGGGCGACTACGCGCTGGCGCTGAAGGGCAATCAAGGCACGCTGTTTGACGATGTGATCCTGCTGCTCGATGATCCGGAGTTGAAAGCAAGCGCCGCTGCGCCGGTTGTCGAGGCCGATCACGGACGCATCGAAACGCGCACGGCGACGGTGTCAACCGAGATCGACTGGCTCGAAAAACAACATCAATGGCCGGGCCTGAAGGCTATCGGTAAAGTGGTTCGAATACGCGAAACGGCGGATAAAACCACGACCGAAACTGCCTACTATCTGCTCAGTCAAGTTCTGTCGCCGGAACGGTTCAACCAAGTCGTTCGACAGCACTGGGGAATCGAAAACAGCCTTCACTGGCGGCTGGATGTGGTCATGAACGAGGATCAGGATCGGACCCGGATGGGGCACGGGCCGCATAATCTGGCCGTACTCCGTCACATGGCCATCAATGCCATGCAAAAAGAAGGAACCAAGGGCTCCCTAAGAGGAAAGTTCAAACGCGCAGGTTGGGACGACGACTACCTATACCGCTTGCTGGAGCTATTTTGAAATGCGATTGCCCTGGGCACGACCTCGAGGTCTCAGTCTTTTCCAATCGAAAGATGAGCCTGAAGGTAGCGAAGGATAGGCGAAGCGGGTTTTGTCCTTTCGTGTTTTGAAATTGATTCATGCTAGCAGCCGGGGCGGAGGGAATGTGGAAATCGCTGCGCATGCCCTTCATGTTCCGATGCCTTGTTCGAGCGATTTCCAAGGTATGTGGGAAGGGCGGAAAACACGTACTATCGTTTTCCGGGCTTTCCACGTACCGCCATTTCCTCCGCCCTTTGTGTCTCCCTTCAGTCCTACGCGGTCAACCGCCAGCGCTCGAACAGTTTTGCTTTGGCCTGTTGCATCCGCCGCGCCGCATCGGTATCGCTGATGGCCGCGGCGACCCTTTCGAGCGCGTTCATACTCAGTCCCCGGCGCAGGTATTGTCCTGGTTTGTGCAACAGCGACAGGGTCTCCAGCGGGGTCTGATAGCGCTTGTAACTTACACGCTTGCGCCCTTTCTCGTCGATCTTCACGTCCGCCTGAGCGCAAGGACGATGATAGTTCAGATACGGATTCAAGTACTCCTGGTAGAAGTCGTTGATGCGGTCTGCGTGGCTGGCATCGATGTATCCATAGCCGATGTGTTTGCGAATGACCGCGCCGTTCTTGGTCTCCACCAGGCCATTGTCGCCGCTCTGCCGAGGCCGGCTCTTGGTCTGTTCGACGCGCAGTTTTTCCAGCAGTTGGGCGACGGTTTTGTTGATGAACTCGCTGCCGTTGTCGGAGTGGAAGCCGAGGATGCGAAAAGGAAACTGACGCAGCATGTGCTCCAAAACCGGCTCCAGATAGGCCTCCGAGATGCGCGGCGTGGCGCCGGCCACCTGCCATTGCGTGACCTCATCGACGGCGTTGATGTGATAGACGCCCTTCTCCCCACCGTTCGGCTGATCGCCCTGATGCACCGTGTCCAAGCGCAGAAATCCAGGCTGGCCTTGCGGCTGCGGCTTGCGCCGCTCGCCGATCGACACCGCCGTGGGTCGCGTCCTGGTGTAGTTGAGAAGCCGCTCGCGGTAGCGCTGGTGGTGGCGCAGGTTGTACAAGTGAGCGACGGAAATCGTAGCCAGGCGCGCGTACTCCGGCCGCTTGTAGACCTCGAACTCGCGCTCCAGAATGCGCCGTGTGGCCGGGCCGCTCAGCATCTCGTGCGCTTCGTCAACCGCGGCCAGCAACTCGATGTCGGCCCGTGTGTAGAGTTCGGCGAAGCGTCGCCGCCGATAGACCGTCACCTGCACCCGCCCGCTGGCCGCGTAGCGCGCGATCAGCCGCGTTATCTGCGCCCGGCTCAGCCCAGTCATCTTCTCGACGTAACGCCGCAAAAGGCCCCGCGCCGCCTTGCCCTGTTGGGCGTATTGCCGTCCCACCAACACCTTCTCCACCCAGCCATAGAGCTGCTGGCGGTCTTCGGCCTCAAACCGGATGTCCTCGCTGCCCGTGACAAAACGGCCAATCGCCTCCAAACTCAACTCTTCTGCTCGAACCATGCGGATGTTCACTACCCAGCATGACCGACCCTTCAGGCTCATCTTGTATTGGAATCAAAGTCTTCCTTCAGGCTCATCTTGTATTGGAAGAGAGTGTCTCTTGACATTTGCGATCACTGGGTATTTACTCGATTGTTGTCAGGCGCTTCAGGCTTTGTAGCGGGTAAATGCGTGATCGAAAGTCAAGAATGAGCATACTGCCAGCCGCAGCCTTCCCCGGGCTTTTGCCTACTGTTCCCCTTCAACCGTCTAGCTAGGCAGAGGCCATTCACCCACCACAAAGCCGGAATTCTTCGTTGTCATAACATTCATCTAATAGGGCGGGAGTTTCCGTTTTTGGGGATGGCCATCTAAGCGATCAAGAGGCTTGCTAGGCGTTTCAATTTTCGGGTGAGAATGGATGGGGTATGGGAAGAACAGCTATGAACGAGACTGCGACGATGAAGGGCTTTCCAGTTCCTAGCTCTCTTAAGGTAGTGCCGGGCACGGAGCGGACACAAGCTGCATATCCCTACTATATGCAGTTCACGAAGGACGACGACCAACGGTTCTGGTTCTACAACTCCATGCATTTTCCAGAGCCGATGTGCGTCTTCGACATGGTGACTGCAGAGGCAGCGTACGTGGCGCTGGGTTCGGCGAACACGCGGATCCACTGCCTGCCTACGACTCTTGGCATCGACTGCCGCATCATCAACGGCCGCGTGTACATCGGCGGGAACGGCGTCACCGATCCGGCCGAAATCGAGCGCCGCACCAGGGAATTTCAGCAGCGCGCCTTTTATTATTACGCGAACTGGGAAAGGCTGGTTGCGCAATGGAAGAAGAAGATGATCGCGCTGATCCATGAAGCTGAGGCTTTGCCCAAGCCGTGGCTTCCGGAATTCGAGCCGATCGAGCACGTGCACGCCGGGCGCGGCATCGCTTCCAATCATTACCTCCTCGACACGTACCAGAAAACGCTCGAGGGTTATTTTCGTATGTGGCAACACCATTTCGAGTTTTTGCTGCTCGGCTACGGCGCCTATCTGACATTTTTCGATTTCTGCAAAAAAGCGTTTCCCGAGATCAGCGACCAGACGGTGGCGCGCATGGTGGCAGGACTGGAAGCGGACATCTTCCGGCCGGATGACGAGTTGAGGCGGCTGGCAAAATGCGCAATCGATTTCGGAGTGGACAACGAGTTCAGGGCGGGACGATCGCCGGATGAAATCCTCGCCTCCATGAAGCAATCGGGCGAGAAAGGCAAGGCCTGGCTCAAGGAGCTGGAGGCGTCGCGCGATCCCTGGTTCAACATCAACGTGGGCGACGGCTTCTATCACTACCACCGCGCGTGGAACGACGATCTTTCGATGCCCTTTGCCGCACTGCCTGGTTACATCGCCAACGCGAAAAATGGGGAACCGCTCGAGCGTCAAACCGAAAAACTGATGGATGAGCGCAAGAAGCTGATCGCCGATTATCGCGAGCTTCTGGAAACGGAAGAGGATCGCACAGCCTACGATCAGATGATCGAATTGGCGCACCGCGTGTTTCCCTACGTGGAAGGACACAAGTTCTACTGCGAACATTGGTACACGAACTTGTTCTTCAACAAGATTCGAGAGTTTGGCGCGCTGCTGGCGCAGTATGGATTCTTTCCGGACGCAGGGGACGTGTTTCAGCTGAGCCACTTTGAGCTGGAGGCCGCCATCGTCGACCTGATGACGGCGTGGTCCAACGGCTCTGCGCCGCGCGGCCCGGCTGTTTGGCCCGGTGTTGTGCGGGAACGCAAAGCTGCCATCGCGGAATGGGCGAAGCAGGACACGCCGCCCGCGCTCGGACCTGTTCCAGATATAATCGACGATCCCGCGATCGTGATGCTGTGGGGCATCACGCGCGAGAATCTAGACAAGTGGTTGTCGGCTGGGGCGCAGCCAAATTCGAACGAAATCAAGGGCGTGGCAGCGTCGAATGGGGTAGTTGAAGGCGTAGCTCGCGTGGTCAAATCTGCCGAGGAGATCGACCGCTTGCAGCATGGCGACATTCTGGTCTGCCAGGTCACGAACCCGAGCTGGACACCGGTATTCCAGAAAATCGCTGCGGCAGTTTCGGATATCGGCGGTTCGATGAGCCACGCGGCAATTGTTGCTCGCGAATATGGATTGCCGGCCGTTGTGGGCACTGGCACAGCAACGCAGAAGATCAAGGATGGCCAGCGCATCCGCGTCGATGGAGGTCGCGGAGTGGTAACCATTCTCGTCTAGGAGATGTTCGGGTGCGGTCCTCGGAAATCATCGGCTGGTTCGCGGATATCGGATTGGTGGATCGGCCCACTGTTGGCGGAAAGGGCGGGTCGTTGGGCGAGCTGACTCGGGCGAAGATCCCGGTGCCGGCGGGCTTCGTCGTGAAGACAGCGGCATTCGAGCGCTTCATCGCGGCTCTGGAGAAAGAAGATCCCATCCGGCCGAAGGTGGAGGCGCTCGGCTCGCAAGAGTTGGAAAGAATCATCGCTGTTTCGAGAGAATTGCGCGAGCGCCTGGAAAACGCGCTTTTGCCTGAGGAGGTGAATTCTCAAATTCTTGCGTCGTTTGTCGAGCTGTGCGGCCCGGGAAACAATCTGCCGCTCGCTGTGCGCTCCTCGGCCACGACCGAAGATGCGGCAGACGCGAGCTTCGCCGGCCTGCAGGATACGTACCTGTGGGTGATCGGGCTGGAGGAAACTCTGAAGTACGTGCGCTCGTGCTGGGCGAGTCTCTACTCTGTTCCCTCGATTGCATATCGCCGCAAACACGGCCTCCCGGAGAGTGGCGTGGCCATGGCCGTGGTCGTCCAGGGAATGGTGAACGCGTGCAAAGCCGGCGTGATGTTCACGCGCAGCCCGCAGACCGGTGATCGTTCGGTGGTGACGATCGAAGCGGCGTGGGGACTCGGGTCGTCCGTGGTCAGCGGCGAGGTGACGCCCGACCGGTTCGTGGTCGCGAAAATCACCGGCGAAATTTCTGTCCGCGAGATTAACGACAAGCACATCCGGCATCTGCCGGCGCCAAACGGCGGAGTGGGGGAATTTGAGACCCCGGAGGAGATGCGCCGAGAGCCGTGCCTGAGCGACGCCGAAATTCTGGCGCTAAGAGACGTGGCGCGAAAAATTGAGCGTCACTACGGCAGACCGCAGGACATAGAGTGGGCCATCGACCACTCAGGGCGAATTTTGCTGCTGCAGAGCCGGCCGGAAACGGTATGGTCCGCGAAGCAAAGCGCGCCGGTCGCCAAGCCCGCGGAGCACCCAATGCAGCACGTCATGAGAATATTCGGAGGGCGCCGGTGACGCTTACGGCCAAAGATGTACAGGAGATCATGCGGCTGCTGGAGTCCTCGAGCTTCGACAGTTTGTCGCTCGAAATGAACGGCGTAAAACTCCATCTGGAGCGGGGCTCGACTGCGGCGCCCGCCCAGCACCCCTCCGCCCCCTTGCCCGATCCCGCGCCAGAATCTCTACCGCAGGTGGTGAATTCAGCGGTCAAGAAAATCAAGCCCGCATCCGATCCCGGTCTCGCGGACGTTCCGTCTCCACTGCTTGGTTTGTTTTACCGGGCGCCAAAACCCGGCGAGCCGCCATTCGTTGAGGTGGGAGCAAAAGTCGAAGAAGATACCGTGATTGGGATCATCGAAGTAATGAAGCTGATGAATTCAGTGCGTGCGGGAGTGAAGGGCGTAGTGGCCGAGATATTGGCCGAAAGTGGCGAACTGGTGGAATATAGCGAGACATTGATGCGCGTGCGGCCCGGAGCATAGAAATGGCTATTCGGCGCATCCTGATCGCTAACCGCGGCGAAATCGCCATTCGCGTGATTCGCACCTGCCGCACTCTGGGGATTGAGACGGTCCTGGCCGCGTCCGAGACGGATCTGGATTCACTTCCCGCGCGTCTGGCGGACCGTACGGTCTGCATCGGCCCGGGGCAACCGGCCGAAAGCTATTTGAAAGTCGGTACGATTGTCCAGGCCGCCTTGAGCGTCAAAGCAGATGCCATCCACCCCGGATACGGTTTTCTGTCAGAGAGGCCTGAGCTTGCACGAATGTGCGAACAGGAGGGCGTGACTTTCATCGGCCCGACGGCAGCTCAGATCGAAGCCGTTGGCGACAAGCTGCGGGCTCGCACTGAGGCCGAATCTGCGGGCGTGCCGACCGCTCCCGGCGGCGCGGTTGAAAGCGTGAACGAGGCCATGCTGCTGGGCCGCGAAATCGGCCCGCCACTTTTGATCAAAGCAGTTGGTGGCGGTGGGGGCCGGGGGATGAAGCGGGTCGACCGCATGGAGGATCTACCTACGGCAATGGACATGGCTGCGGCCGAAGCGGGTGCTGCGTTTGGCGACGCGCGAGTCTATCTGGAGCGATTCGTGGCGCGGGGGCGCCACGTGGAAGTGCAAATCTTAGGCGACGGCAATGGTCGCGTGGTTCATCTGGGCGAACGGGACTGTTCGATTCAGCGGCGCTACCAAAAGCTGATCGAAGAGACTCCTGCGCCGGGACTTTCCGCAGATTTTCGCGCGCGCATTCTTAAAGCCGCGGTGCAGTTTACGGAGCGCCTCTTCTATCGCAGCGCAGGCACCGTCGAATTTTTGGTTGATGTCGATCGGCGCGCCTTCTACTTCCTCGAAATGAATGCTCGCATCCAGGTGGAACATCCGATTACGGAGGCGGTCAGCAAAGTTGACATCGTTGCGGAGCAAATCGCGATTGCCGACGGCAAAGGCTTGCGATTGCAGCAGAAGGAAATTCACCGGGTAGGTTGCGCGATCGAATGCCGGATCAATGCCGAAGATCCCGCGCACGACTTCTATCCCAGCCCGGGCACGGTTCAAGCAGCGGCGTGGCCCTCGGGTGAGGGAGTGCGCGTTGATACGCACATTTTTTCAGGGGCCCGCGTGCCGCCCTTTTACGATTCGCTGATGGCCAAGATTATCGTTCATGCAGCGGATCGGCCGGCGGCGCTCGGCAAAATGCGCCGCGCACTCGCGGAAACTCGCGTCCAGGGCGTAGCGACGAATTTAGCTTTCCACTCGGATGTGCTGGCCGACCCGGAGTTCAAGAAAGGTGGCGTCGATACCGGCTACTTACCGAGATTTCTCGAAAGGCGGCGATCGATGCAGGAGGTTTCCACGCGTGGCTAAGGTGCAGATTGTCGAGACGTCGCTGCGCGATGGGAACCAGTGCCTCTGGTCGGCGCTGGGTATCGATACAGCGAAGACGCTCACCATCGCACCAACCATGGACCGCGTCGGCTTCAAGGCCATCGATTTCACCACCTCAACACACATGGGCGTGGCGGTGCGATACAAGAAAGAAGACCCCTGGGAACGTATTCGGCTGATGGCTAAAGCGACGCCAAACACGCCGCTGCAATTTCTCTCTACCGGTTTTCGATTTATTTCCTGGCAGACGGCCAGTCCGGAGTTCATGGGCCTCGCATTCAAGACCCTCATCAGGAACGGTCTGCGCCGCTTCGCGCTCGCCGATCCGATGAATGATGCGGATTCGAACGTGGCCTGCGCGAAGATGATCAAAGCCGTGGGCGGCGAATCTGTTGTCGGAGCGCTTGTATTCACGCTGAGCCCGATTCATGATGACGCCCACTACGTGGCCCGCGCGCGAACTCTCGCCGAAAGCCCATACGTCGACGCCCTGTATATAAAGGATCCTGGCGGGTTACTGACGCCGCTGCGAGCCCGCACGCTAATTCCTGCTGTCGTCGGCGTTATCGGCGGCAAACCGCTCGAACTTCATTCGCACTGCACCATTGGCGTCGGCGAGCTGACTTACATGGATGCGCCGGAATGGGGCGTCAGCGCAGTCCAGTGCGCTTCAGGCGCCGCTTCGGACGGATTTTCAAATCCTCCGTCGCAGCGCGTCGTCGCTAATTTACGCGCCCTGGGACATCAGGTCGACCTCGACGATGAGGCGCTCGTTGAGGTCAACCGCTATTTCACGCGGCTTGCGGAGGCGGAGGGGCTTCCAGCCGGGCGGCCGCAGGCGTTCGATGCGAGCTATCTGCACCACCAACTTCCGGGCGGGACGATTGGCACCATGCGCCGGCATCTCTCTGAGACGCGAGTGTCTCATTTGGAAAGCGCTGTAATTGAAGAATTGGGCCGCGTGAGGCAGGAATTGGGCTGGCCGATCGTGATGACGCCCTTCGCGCAAATACTGATCACGCAAGCGGTGCTAAACGTGACCGGAAAAGAGCGATACGGCATCATCCCCGACGAGGTTATCCGTTATGCGCTCGGAAGATTTGGGCGGCCGAACGTTCCCATCGCCCCGGAAGTGATGGACCGCATTGAATCTCTGCCGCGCACTCGCCAGCTTCGCGAGGAACCGGGCATGCCGCATTTGCACAAACTGCGCCAGCGGATTGGTCCGCAATTGAGCGACGAGGAATTTCTTCTGCGCGCCACGATGCCCGCGGGCCAGGTGGATGCAATGAAAGCGGCGGGTCCGGCAGAGCAATTGTACGATCCCGAGATGGTGCCCGCGATGAACCTGATTCGCCAATTGACGGCGCGCCGCGATATCGCCCACCTCACGGTCCAGAAGCAAGGTTTCAAACTGGAAATGCGCGGGCATGCCGCGGCACGGGAGGCGTGAGCATGTCGCATTCCAGCAACGGATGGAACGAACCGCTCGGTCCGGTCGAAGGATTTGTGTTCGATCTGGACGGCACGCTGATTTTGAGCAACCGCTCGCTAGGAAGCTACCGTGTCCTGCCCGGCGCGGTCGAGATTCTCAGCGAATTGCAATCTCGCGGCATTCCTTTTGTCATCCTGACGAACGGCACGGCCTACCGGGCCTGCGAACAAGGACCCAAATTGCGGGCGCTAGGTCTGCCAATTTCCGATGAGGTGCTGTTGACACCCAATGCGGTTGCGGCGGACCTGATGCTGCGGCGTGCCGTGAAAAGCGTGCTCGTGCTGGGAACTCCAGGTGTGGGCAACGCCCTGGCGGAGTCAGGCTTCGATATTGTTTTCACGGACAATGAGCGCGCCGAGCATGTGGATGCCGTGTACATCGCCTGGCATCCAGAATGCGGCATGAAAGATATCGAAATCGCATGCAAGGCAATCTGGAACGGCGCGAAGCTCTACGTGGCGTCCGATGTCCCTTTCTTCGCCACCGCAGGCGGCAAGTCGATGGGATACTCTCATGCCATCACCGCTGCTGTCCGGAAAATAACGCGTGCGCCGATGACGCTGACCGGTAAGCCATCCCTTCACGCCTTGAAGTTCGTTGCCAGGAAACTCCGGATTCCAGTGCGCCGGGTGGGCGTCGTTGGCGATGACCCGCTAGTCGAAATCATCATGGCGCGGCGCGGGAAGGCCATCGGTTTCGGCGTGACCAGCGGCATTTCCTCTTTGCAAGATTGGTCTGCGCAACCGAAGGCACGCCGGCCGCACCGCGTGATTCACGATCTGGGCGAGATTTTTGCGCGGAACGCTTTGCGCAAAGAGAATTAGCCGAACATTCTTTCCAGCACTTGGACAAGAAAAAGTCACCTTTCGCAACGGAACGCAAGGATACGCTTACTCTAGTTCCGCTCTGATATTGGGCGCCGTCCCTTCACACCGCCTGTGCAATTCTTGCTCGTTTACTTTGCGCGCTGCGCCAGCCCTCCGCGTAGGTTTCGCGTGCGACTTTGGAGTACGGAGCCGGACTCACCACGGCGCGAATCGCCAACTGCTTGTGGCGCTCAACGGTCGGTTTCGAGGTGCCGCCGTCCTTCTCGCCCCAGAGCAACTCGACTTCGGTACCAATCTCGACATTCGGATCGACCACGCCGAGCGAAAGCATGGAGCGCTCGTTGTAGCTGTAGCCGGCGTACATGGACAAGCCCACGGTTCTGCCGTGAAGCACGATCTGGTCGTACGAGAAGAACGAGTAATTCCCATTTGGGAAGTCGATGTACTTGTAGGGATCGCCTGGCTCGAACAGCGAATGGAAGACCTTGGTCACATCCTCGGCATTCCAGGCAAAGGTGACCTTTTTCCTCTTGGGCTCCCTGGCTCTCTTCTCCAGGGCTTCGCGCCCAATGAAGTCATGGTCGAGCTTGACGAAGAAGCCATAGCCGAGCTCGTAGGGCGTCATGTAGTAGTCGCAGATCTCGCGCGAGTCGAAACTCCCGCCGAGCGAGCAGATGGCTTCGAAGCTGGTCGCCGGAAGCCACGAGCGATAGGCCTTCATCTTCTCGCCGGTGTAAATGGCGGGAAGGGGCGTGGGAATCCAGCCGGACTCCATGGCATTGGTGAGATAGGCACGCGAACCGACCTCGCGGAGTCCGAAATCCCTGCCGGCGGCTACAATGGCGGCGCGAATCTCTTCGCGCTCCTCGTAGGGGCCCCAGACTTCGAGGCCGGGGGCGCCGACCATTCCGTGGCGCAGGGCGCGAACAGGACGTCCGGCAATTTGGATATGCCCCATGTTGAAGAACTTGATCTCCGGCACGGGCCCGCCGTTCAGCTTCTCCAAAATCTGGGGCGCGTTCGGTCCCTGAATCTCAAACCGGTAGCAGGAACGCGCGACGCCCTTGGCGCTCGGATTGGAGGGCGAACGCTCGTCCATCTCGGTCTTCACGTCGTAGCTGCCGGTCTGAGCGTGAAACTGAATCCAGTCCGCTGCAGGCGGTATGCCGACATAGACAAGGCGGTTCTCTTCCAAGTGAAAGAGAATGCCATCGCCGATGACATAGCCGTCGTAGCTGCACGGAGCAAACTGCTTGGCGCGATTGACGGGGAACTTGGCGAAGCTGTTGGTGGCCAGATGCGAGAGCAGCTTGAGGGCGTCGGGGCCCTCGACGTACAAGTTGGCCATGTGATGATTCTGGTCGAAAAGAACGGCGGTCTCATTCCAGGCGCGCTGCTCGTCGCGCCAGTTGGAGATCTCGGAGGGGACAACGGGAAAGATACGCGCTCTGAGTTGCGAATTGCGAAGCATGTCTACCGGATTACCGGCTGCCTGTAACAGTTCTTCCAGATTCCTGCTGCTCATAAGGACTCCTGTTCAAGAGAGATTTCGCCTTGGGGCGTTGGCCAGGTAGCGGGATCCGATGAGCGGATGCGATCTGCGGATCCAGTGCGGTGCGCGTGGGTTATGATGTGGCGGCTACGGTGGCGCTTGGCCGGGCCACGGCCCGGTGTTTGTCGATCCAGTCCATGGTTTTGTTGAAGCCGCCGAAGACGAAGAAATGGAAACCTGCTATGTCGAGGGGCAGAGCGTCAGGAGTTGGCGGTGGCAGAGCAGAGATGATGCCCCGCAGGATCGGCTCGGGCCCGATGCCGCGTACAGCCTTTTCCAGCCGATGATCGCCTGAACTCCTTCAGGGAATGCCGTTGCATAGTTCAGCCGTTCTGCCATTCTCAAACCTCAAGCCATTTGGATGCTTGAGCGCGGGGCCAGGTTGCGGACAAGGTCATCGGCGCCTCTTTTTCCCTGCGGCGGCCGAAGCATTTTTCGAGCTCGATGGTTACAGGCTGGCGGAGCCATAAGTAAGCGCACTATCATCTTGCCAGGAGAAAAGCAATGTATGAGGCCCTTAGGGACCACCAGCGATGGGTGCTGCCGGAAGTCTTGGCGTATCAGGCGCGAGTACGAGGTGGGCAAACGTTCGTAACCACCACGGATGGTGACGTACTGAAATATGCTGAGGCGGAAGCACAGGCAGCCAGGATCGCCGGGTTCTTTGCCGGGCTGGGAGTCGGCCCGGGCTCGACCGTCGCGGTGATGCTGCCCAACGGGCTCGATTACGTGCGCGCTTGGCTGGGGCTCGGTCGGCTGGGCGCAATTCTTGTCGGTATCAATACCGGCCTCAAGGGCGCGTTCCTTGAACATCAGCTTCGCAACTGCGGCGCCAAAGTAGCCTTGTTCCACTCAAGTCATTTGCCGGTCCTGTGCGAAATAGCAACCCAACTTCCGGACTTGCGCACGGTGGTGGTGGCCGGTGACGTAGCGCCGGCGTCTTTGCCCGCGCCCTCAATAACACTGCCGAACGCCGCGGCCGGCATCGGCGACCGCTGGCGCACACTGGCACTTGACGGCTGGCGCATGGCCACCCCGTATGATGGCCCGTTACCGGCGGCCAGGGACATCGCGGGCATCATATACACATCGGGCACCACCGGTCCCTCCAAGGGCGTACTGCTGCCTCATGCCCACTGCTATCTCTTTGGACTCGGGTTTATCGACAATCATGCGGTCACCGAACGCGACGTTTACTACGTCACGATGCCTCTGTTCCATGTCAATGGCCTCTACATACAGCTTTACGGCACTTTGATTGCCGGCGCCTCCGCGGTGCTGCGGCCGCGCTTCAGCGCCAGTGCCTGGCTTTCGGACGTGCGCCAGTACCGAGCCACCATCGCTAACCTGCTCGGTGCAATGACCGCCTTCATCTTTGCCATGCCGCCCAGCCCCGCCGATCGCGATCATGGTTTGCGTATCCTCCAAACGGCGCCCAATCCTCCCGAACACGAACAGATTTGGCATGAACGCTTCGGTTTGCCGGAGGTCCTTTCAGGCTTCGGCATGACGGAGTCCAACATCTGCGCCTATGGAAAAAGGGGCGGGACCCAGCGAGAGACGTGCGGGAAGGTTTATGAACGTTATTTTGAGTTGGAGATTCACAATCCTGAAACCGATGAACCGGTCCCGCCCGGCACCGTCGGGGAAATCGTGGTCCGGCCGCGCGTTCCCTTCGGTTTCATGGCCGGGTATTACAAAATGCCGGAGGCGACCGTGCAAGCGTGGCGCAACCTTTGGTTCCATTCCGGCGATGCCGCCACCATGGACGCGGATGGATATCTCACTTTCGTAGATCGCATTAAGGACTGCATTCGACGCCGCGGCGAAAACATCTCTTCGTTCGAGGTGGAGGCCGCTATCGCCCGCCTGAAGGGTGTCAAGGAGGTGGCAGCTTACGCCGTGCCGTCGGCAGGGCGCGGCACCGAAGACGAAGTCATGCTGGCAGTGGTGCCGTTGCCTGGATGCCACTTGGATGCTCCGGCCATTGCGCGTTTCGCTGATCGTGAACTGCCGCGCTTCGCCCAGCCCCGGTTCATAGAAGTGATCACGGACTTGCCCAAGACCCCGACCCAGAAAGTTCAAAAAGCAGAATTACGTAGACGTGGGGTTACCCCAGCCACTTGGGACCGGGAGACATAGGCGCCGCTGGCGAAATGCGTGTCCGAAAACAAGGTATAGTTCAGAGTAACCCGAGCTTGGCTTGCGGCGCTAAGGACGATCAATCCCGGCTCATGCGGCCTCCCGCGCAGCTTGCTTTCCGGCCACACACGCCATCCGCGGACTCGCGGGCCGTGTGCTCAGAAGCGGCGATCTGACTCAGAGCTGACTACTCCGCTACGCAGGTAAAGCTCGCCGCCGAGTTCTCACTTCCCGGCACGCCGGTGAATTTGGGCCACGTCGGGTACGCGCACAGTGGACGCGTCCGGTTGGCGTTGGCGTTGCCGTCCATAGCGGTAAGGCCGCTTGGCGGCTGCCCTTTCTCGACCCAGTTCTCCAGTGCCGAGAGGCTGTCGAACTTTGCATTAAAGACACCGAAACCATGACCAAAGCCGGGGATCAAATAGAACCGCAGAAAACTGTCGAGCCGCTCTTGGCCGAAATGCGCGAGCTGCCGCTTGTAATATTCGATCGAGTTGTGCGGCGTGATGAAGTCGTCCGCACTGCCATGCGTCAAGATGATCTTGCCGCCCTTGGCGCGGAATTTCTCGAGGCTCACGTCGGTCACATCCATGATCGCGGCCACTGTGGCGATGCGGTGCTTCCATTGTGTGGGGTCGAATTTCAACGGATCGTAGTTTGGATTGCGTGTCAGAATGAACTTCACCGTCTGGTCGCCGGCTGAATACTCCAGCGCTTCCTTGCCTGACAAAGGATTCGACGGCTGGCTAACCTGCCCGAAGTTCGATGGTCCCTGAAACGTCGCGCCTTCCAGCAGAGCCCATTTCGGGAACGTATCCATTCCGGCGATGGTCACGCCTGGCTTGTAGGGGGAATCGATCATCCGCACCGCGCGGATCTGTGCGTCGGAAAGGCAGGTGTCGCCTGTGTCGGCGCCGTTAGGGCAGCGCAGCGCCGATATGTCGAATGCCGCATCGCAGGCCTTCACGTTGCTGATGATTCCGTCTTTCGCGCCGTCCAGCGCATCGCATTTGGCGAGCACGGCGTCGCCGATCAGTTTCGTCTTTTTGGGATTGATCCATGCGGCGCCCCCTTCCGCGTACAAAGCCCTGCCCACATTGAGCGATCCCAGATGCAGCATGGTGACATTGTAGGCGGGGTAATGAGCAACGACCCCGTCGTAGTCCTCCGGATAACGCGCAGCGGCATCCAGCGCTTCATGCCCGCCCTGCGAACCACCGATGAAGTAGAAGCGCTCGGGCCCCTGCCCGTACGCCTTGAGGATCACAGCCATCGCGGCATCGTGCGTCTTCTTTATGGACTGCTTTCCGTAATTCAGCAAAGCCTCGTTGTCGAGGCCGAACGATCCATCAAATCCCTGCTTGCCCTTATGCCCACCGTCACTGCCGAGCGTCACGTAGCCTCGTTTGAGAGGCGTGTCGGTGTTCGGTGTCTGATTCGAATACTGCGTCAGACCGGTGACCAGCGAGCCGTCGTAGCCACCGCCACCCATTTGCACTACGCGGCGGTTCCATGTCGCGGGTAAGTTGACTTCGAATTCGATGTTAGGCGAGGTGGGATTGTGCGGCTTGATGATGCCAATCACCTTGCAGAAATTCCCGTTGGCGTTACCCTCCTCCGAGGTGGATATCATCATCGCCGTCTGCACCGTTGCGCCGGATGAACGCAAACCGATCGCGGACGCAGGAATCGCAAATCCCTGCAGACTGGCGCACGTTTCAGAGGAGAGTTGCGCTTCGTGTGGGTCGGCAGCGTACGCGGTACCGTTCAGCGCGACGACGATCGTGAACAACGTGAATCGGAAGGCGTTTCGAATGGAGATCATAGTCCGGTTCCGGGCTCCGGTATCAGAAGTCGTGACGATAGGCAAAATTCAGTGAACGTCTCAGCCCGGACTGAGTGTACCACCACCATCTGGGTGCAGAGATGTGGGGATGAAAAGGCGCTCCGGTGAAGAAGCACGGAGTTGGTGCCGGCCAGTGTTGTGCCGGCCCGTGACTGAAGTGATTCCGGGCGCTCGGGACGCGCCCAGCGCCCACCCAGTTACCGCCGCGAGCTCATTTGGGGATCCTAGCCTGAGTCTTGCCAGCCAGAGGGCATTCTTTCCTTTGCCGACCACACTACCGAGATCCTTCTCTTGTCACGCACGTCAGGAGTCCTTGAAAGCGCACGGATCCCCATCTCTATGCGACTGCCACATCGCGCAGGCTCAGTTCATGGCAAGGGGATTTATCAACATTTGACGCGGCGGACGGCTGATCAAGCATGCTCGCTACTACTGGCTGCTACTGGCGGAGCGACATCTGACGTGGCGCTTGTTCGGAAGGATGCTGCGGCGGATGAAGGCTTTGCCGCTGCCATCCGGGTGGGCGCGGCAGCCGGGCGAAACCAATCTGGACGACGAAGGGAATTGAGAGAGAGGTGTCAGTGAAATCGCTTCGAAAGGGTGCAAATGACGGCCTCTGGGTTCCGGTAACGGACCTGCCGGGCACGCTCCGGCTCTGGCCTTGGATGAAATGCGGAAAAGATTCCGAACCGGGCACTGGGAGGTATATTCTCTTGTGGCCGGGAAAGCAAAATGGAAATCCCCGGCTGAGACGGCAAAAACTTTCTCACTGATTGCCCTGCCGGGATATACTGCCAGCGTTCCTGACCAGCTTCTTTATGGAGGTTTCGACCATTACTTTCTGAGCTCTTCTGCTTGAATCACAAAGTGCATCCAGCAGTCACGCAGGTGGCTGCTGGATGCACTCTATTCTTTAACTAGCGCCGATGCAGTCTGGAGCCGATCATGATGAGTTTGAAATCCATAAGCGGTTTATTGTGCCTGCCATTTTTCTCTGTTGCTGTTCCAATGTATGCTTCCACCTGCCATCCACAATTTTCTCTTGAGCATGGGCAAACATTGAGCTGGCAGGGGGCTGATGATGCCTATTCCATTCCCTTGCCAGACGGGCGAGATGTGTGGATCTTTGGAGACACGCTTTATGGCCCGGAGCGGCTGGTGGTTGGCGACGCCCCTCGCATGACGCACAGCACGATTGGCATCTCAACGTGTGATGCTAAAACCGGTTGGCATATTACTTACTCCGTCAAGCGCGATGCCAAGGGTGAGCCGGCGAGCTTCTTTGTACCCAAGGATCCAACTCATTGGTATTGGGCGATGGATGGTTTTTATGCGCGCGGCAGTTTGTGGGTGACGCTGTTGTGCGTGAAACCGGCGGAGACCCCACAGCCATGGGCAATGAACTTTCAAACCTGTGGAGCTGATCTTGCCCGCATCGGCAATCCCGGTGACGATCCGCAGAAGTGGAAGATCACTTATTCCCCACTGGTGGCTGATGGGGTGAAGGCGTATCCATCAGCGACGGCATTGGTTGAAGGAGATTACGCTTATATTTTCACGCTGTATGAAGCCGGCAACCGCCCGATGCTGCTGACGCGCATTCCGTTGAGCGGACTCAAAACACCTGTGGAGCATCTTGAGTATCTTGATGCAGACAACACATGGAAGCCGGGATTGGTCCCAGCGAAGGCCAAGGAAGTGATGCATCTGGGATCTTCTGAAATGTCAGTTCGCTATCACCCGGAGCTCAAAGAATGGGTTGCCGTGCTGATTGACCCTGCTATTCTCTCCGGTAAAATTTACCTGCGCACTGCACCTGAGTTCACGGGACCGTGGTCAGATGGAACAGTGATTTACCACATTCCTGAGATGATCGCCGGGCCGCAGCATGACAAGGACACTTTTTGCTATGCGGGCAAGGAACACCCTGAGTTTGAAGCAAGCGGGGAGGTTCTTTTTACGTACGTTTGCAATACTCTTTCTACGCCGAAGCTGATGACGGAACTGAACATTTATTATCCCCAGGTTGTGACCGTACCGATGCCAAAGTAAGAGCAGCCTTTCAGATCAGGACCGTTCCAGCGGCGGTCGCGTGAGTCAACTGCATTGATTGAGTCTAGCGGGAACCGACCGCCTGGTCGTTGAGTCTAAGATGTTTGTGTACACATCTGCTGAGGTGGAAGCATGAAAGCCTGTTTCCCGGCGATGCTGTCGCTGCTCGCTGCATCGTCGTTCCTCGCACAAATCCCCCACTTTCACATTGCCAGCTGCGACCAATTTACGCATTCGCAGCGCGCCGACGCCTTCCACTGAGAAGATAAATCGCCGCACGCAGCTCGAGGAGCGGATCGGCCGAAGGCTCGATCCCGTCCACTCTCGGTATCGGGTCGAAGATGATGTGTTTCTGTTGCGCGAGAGTATCCGGCACAACCTGGGTCAACTCGGCCGTGCCCAGCTCCACCAGCTTCCGGCTTTCCGGCCAATGGACTGTGGAATCATCGACCGTATCTTCCGCATCGGCGATCTGCACCACGATCCGGAATCGCACCGGCCCCTTCGCAATGCGTTCGGCGAGTTCATCGTAATGGTAGTTTTCCGTGAGCCGCGCGCCCTGCTCCGCGGTTAGGTAGTCGTCTCCCAACTCCGGCAGGATGCGATACCGCCCGAACCTTGTGTGCCCCGCGCCGTTAGTGAAGGCGAACGCCGTCACGCCGTAGTAGCTCTCGCGCGCCAGGCTCGAGGGAAACGGCTTGGGCGTTTGCACAAAGGCCAGTGCCGCAGCGTGAGAGCCCAGGAATTGCTCCACCGGCTTGGGCGAGGGGACGTCGGGTCCGCTCGCGGCCAAAGCGCGGAGGAACTCCAGGAACTCCTTGCCATCGCGGGTGGGAAATCCGTCAGTGGAGTGACTCACGATGTCGGTATGCACATGCTCGGCAAGGTTGAATCGAATGGCCAGGCCGCGCGGGTTGGCCTCGGGGGCGCTATCAGGCAACTGCGGCAGTCCGGTTGAGTTGGAGAAGCGCGCCGTCAACGGAGTCGATGCACGCGACACATGCGGAGCCCTGGTCAGCACCCGCGCCTCGGAGGATGGAATGAAAACGCCGGTCAGCATCAGGCCCTTCGCGTGAGCCGGCCGAAAACCGGGATGGACACCAAAGATTTGATCGAACTGCTGCAGCAGATCGGTGGCGAGTGCAACGATGCGTTCGTCTTTTGGCAATGGCACGTCGAACGTCCTCCTGTCTTGGGAAAATCACAGCGATGGATGGCCGCGATCGATGTTACTTCAACTCTTGAGTCTGGGGCCGGGGGCAAAAGGAAACGGGGAAGTACGCCGTCAGGCAATGTCATGATTGTATGACAAGATTCTGACCCCCGGCGGATGTCTTCCCCCCGTGATGTCTCAATTGCCTGTCATCCGGGAGTAACGGCGTCGAGGAATCGACATAGCGCCAGATGACGGGTTCATCTCAGCGGCCGCATCGGTGATGTCGACGGGCATCTAGGCAGGAACGGAGACTCCCGCTATTCAACCAGCGCCTGGTAGGCAAGCACCTGGAAATCTTGCTGCGCGGGCTCGATGCTAATCATGTGCTGGGTCATGAAGATTCCAACCAGTTCCAGTTTCGGGTCCACCCAGAAGTATGTGTTCGCCGCGCCGGCCCAGCCGAATTCACCTGCCGAGCCGGGCAGCCCGGATCCGGCCGGATCCATCAGCACCCGCGAGCCGAGACCGAAGCCGTAGCCGGGCATGGCTACGATCGCGATGCTGTAGGGCATGAGATTCGACGGCAGGTGGTTGCTGTGCATTAGATCGGCGATCGCGGGGCTGATGATACGGTCGCCGTCAAGTTCGCCCCGGTTCAACAGCATCTGGGCAAAGCGCAGATAGTCTGCTGCGGTTGAGAAGAGGCCATGACCACCGCGCGCAAAGGTGGTCGTATTGTCGGCCGGGTAGGTCTTCGAGACATCGACTGGACCGATAGCTGAAGTTACGATCTCTGTGAACTGATGCGTTGCGATGTCGGGATGCCCATACATGGCGGCGACACGCGAGCAGTTTTGCGCGGACACCGAGAAGCCGGTGTCACTCATCCCGAGAGGCGAGAAAATGCGTTCCTTGAGAAAGTCTTGCAGGGGGCAACCTGAGAGAACTTCGATAAGGTAGGCTAGAACATCAATTGACATGCTGTAATGCCACCGGGAGCCAGGCTGATAGGCGAGGGGCAGACGTGCGATTTCGGTAATGACGGACTCCAGCGAGGCCTCGCTGTTGCTGAGAAGTCCGGCATCGAGGTACATCTTGCTGACAGGCGTGTCTTCGAGGAAGTTGTAGGTCAATCCGGCGGTGTGGGTAAAGAGATCGCGGATGGTTATGGGACGAACAGGGTCCACGAGGGGCTGGCCGTCACCGTTCCAGACTTTTACCTTCGCGAAGGCGGGGAGGTACTTGCTAAGTGGATCGGACAGGTGGAACCGCGCTTCTTCGTAGAGAGTCATGAGCGCCGTGCAAACGATAGGCTTGGTCATCGAGTAGATGCGAAAAATGGTCGAGGAGTCGAGAGGCTCCTGGCTGGCCTTGTCGCGGACGCCGCTGTGGTCAAAATGGATGATTTTGCCACGGCGGGCGAGGAGCGTGGTGATGCCAGAGAAATTGCCAGAGTCGACATATCCCTGCATCTTAGGCTTGATGCGGGCGAGGCGCCGGGGGTCGAAGCCCTGAGATTTGGGAGCGGCGATTTGTGTTATTGGCGCGTGCGGCGTGCTCATTCAGGCATCGTATCACCTGCGACAGATCCCGTGGAGAAGAGTGGCCTTGGGTGAAGGGGAGGTCGGTCCACGCGGGTCCACTTCCGCTTAAATAGATTGTGCCCGTGAACGCATCCGCAACAAAGTCGGGTCTGTCCCACGGAGATGCTTGTTCGAAGACGGGCTTGACGGTGGGAGCGTACAATTCAGGAGGCAAGGCGGGATGCACCCACACTGGATGACTCCACGTTCTGCCTTGGTCTCCGGACCATTCAATTGCCGATCCCCCGTGATAGTAGTGAGCTTCGCCATTCATCCCCAGATTTCATTTCGGACCCGGGCAAATGTGAAATCGATAAGTGGCGAGTCCTCCTGTGCAAACGGCGGCGGCGATGCTTGTGATCAAAGTGACCGATGGCTCCCGCAAATTCCGCCGCAACTTGTGGAAAGCGGCGCCGTGCCAGTTTCAGCACAAAGTTATCCCACGAGACAACGAGATGATGATTCGTTTTCCTGGGGTTACGATTCAACTCCACGCCATCAACACATCGGGCTGGTATCGTTGCTTCATCTTCTTACAGGAGCGGAGCATTTTTCCCCAGCGGTGAGTTGAAATAAGCGGTCCAGAATGCGAGCTTTTCCGGAGTCATGAGAGGACGCATGCTGGTTGACGGAGATATCTCCAACGTGGCTGGCGGATTAGGGGCGAAAGAGTCCCATTTAGGCAGACCTGCTCCGTTTGGATTGCCCGTCCGAACGTAATTTACCAAGTACCCAGAGGCGATCGCCGCTACCTTTCGATCTTCATCGGTATACGGCCGGTTGAGTTTATCCAGGTTCGAGAACATGTAAATGATCTCGCCTGTGTGGTGTGCTCCGAATTCCGGGTGTTCCGGCCAAGGAATCGCGCGGTTGAAGTAGTAGGTGTAAATCTTGGAGTTCTGCTTCGCGACGGCTCGTGAGCACCACAAATACATAGAGGCTTCGCCGCGTTCTCTAGCGCTCTGCTTTTCTGCGATTGAAGCTGCAGCGTCATCGGGCGAGGGATAAAGTTCTTCAAATCTCGGTGCGAAATCGCCATACATTTGTTGCACTTGCTTATGCCATTCTGCGGCGGGAATCTTCCCGTAGGTTTTGGGTGCATTCCCGCTGCCTTCGTCGGCCTGCATGCCGGTGAGGAGTGGCACGTCGCTTGCCTTCCCCGCCTCAATGGTGTCCAAAGGAAGGGCCGTGATTGACCACCCATCCGCCACGGGACCGAATCTGAGTACCCTCGGCGATCCGGGAGTCGGCAAGAAATCTTCCGCGGGCAGCTTGCGGAGTTCGTCCAAAGAACTCACATTCCTCGATTTCGCAAAATCGAGTCCGTCTTGTTCGGCAACGGCAAGCGTTTTCATCGGGAAACTGAGCGAGGTTCCGCTTTCAGCATCCGCTGCCCGGAACAATCCCTTTGCAAGCGAGCTCGAGCAAAGATCGTGCACCATTCCGGAGCCGGCAGATTGCCCGCCGATCGTAACCCTTGCCGGGTCTCCGCCAAAGGCAGCAATATTGTCCTTCACCCACTGAAGGGCGGCGACTGCGTCAAGAAAGCCGTAGTTGCCGCTCACGTGATGCGGAGATTCAGCGGTCAGCTGAGGAAGCGCAAGAAAGCCGAGGGCCCCGAGCCTGTAATTCGGAGTTACGACGATCAAACCACGCCGCGCGAGATTCGCGCCGTTGTAAACATCAATCGAGCCGGCCCCCTCCATGAAGCCACCGCCATAGAAGAAAACGTAGACTGGCAAGCTGCGGCCTTTGAAGTCGGCCGGGGCCCACACATTCAGATAAAGGCAGTCTTCACTGATGGGCCCTTGCAACATGTACTCTTCGGTCCACGGCCCACGCGAAATATATTTGTGTTGAATACAGCCCGCTGAGAAATCATTCGCTTGCCGAATGCCCGGCCACGATTTGGGAGGCAACGGCGGTTGAAGGCGGAGATCACCGACCGGCGGCTGCGCAAACGGGATGCCTTTGAATGACACGACGCCCTGCCCGGCTGTCCCCGCCAGAGCTCCCGAGTTTGTGTGCACAACAACTTGTGTGCAAGCCAGCGCACACGGAAGTATTAGCGCTGCGGATATTGCCAGAGGCCTCACGCAACTTGTACGCAATTTCATCTTCCACTCTTTCAATTCTGTTCTGCGGAAACTCGCAATCCAACTCCCCGCAATCTGCCAAATGCCTAGACTTGAAACAGCTCAGCCCCGGATGTCAAACGGTCCGACGAAATTGCCGCGAGCTCCCAAACTGTCATCTGCCGGAGGTGCGCGGTACCCCCCTGCGAAAAGAGCCCGATACCGAGGCTCGCGGGGTTTGTCGCATAGGTGCGATCCGTGATCGAAACTTTCCCGTTTGCAAATGTCTCAATCACCGACGCATCAATATATATGCGAAGACGCAGCGTCTCAGTCTTTTCCAGCTTCAACGATCCGCTTTGAACTCCGCGATTGGCAAAGAACGAAGAACCTGTCGCTGTCTCTGGGTCAGTGCTGGAATGAGTTGTATCGGAGAAAATCGTTTGAGAGTCGCGGTCATAGCCAACGAGGGTCTGCTCAGTTCCATCGTCAGTGGAACGGACGCGCAATCCGGCCTGTCGAGCATTGCCTAAGTCAATCTCGGCTATAATCTCCACGCAATCCCCGGCGACCTGCTTGAGAAGGATGGGGCCATTCGGCTCAATTTCCTGGTTTGAGACCTTCTCGTGCCCCTTGCGCAGAAGTTCCAGCTCCGGAACCGGCTCAACTCCCAAGCTTCCGTCGCTGCGAAGGCTGAGAAGCTTCGGCAACGACATGACGCCGGCCCACCCCGCAGCGACCTGAGCCTTTGCACTTCGTTTCTCGTGGATCCACGCCCACCAGATCCTTCTGCCCTTGTTGTCTTGCATCGTCTTTTGCGCGTATGCCGCGGAGCCATAATCGATTTGGCCGCCTCGTTCCTGCTGAAATATGTGATCGGAATAGGTGCCTGTGAAGTAGGAGTTGCCACGAGCAACGAGGAGTACCGGCTGACCGTCCAGAATGAAGAAATCCGGGCATTCCCACATGGCTCCAAAAGGACGGGTAGGATCTTGCGTGCTGGGATCCGGCTTGGCCACGGCCAGCGGGTGAAGGTAGGTCCAATGTTTGACGTCGGGTGAACTGTAAAGCAGCGCCATGCCGCCCTTCCCAACCACGCCTGACCCGATGACCAGGTACCAGGTGTCTCCTTCTTTCCAAACGCAGGGATCACGCCAGCCGGCAACTGTAAGTCCGGCAGGAGGCGAAGCCAAAATCGGGTTCTCGGGAATCTTGATCCACTTCACCAGATTCAAATCGTTTGGATCTGCGGCAACAGCCACCATCTGACGCTCAGGGATAATCCCTTTCAGCCGCTCGGCACGTTCACTCTCCGCCGACCAAGTGCCTCCGGTGTATACCAGGGTCGGCACACCATTCACGATGACGGCGGAGCCTGTCCAGCAGCCGTTCTTATCTGGTCCCCCCGGCGTAGGCGCCAGCGCAATACCGAGGTTCCTCCAGTGAACAAGATCGCTCGACACCGCGTGGCCCCAGTGCTTCGGACCCTGGTTCGAAATGATCGGGCTGTATTGGTAGAACAGGTGGTAGCGGCCCTTCCAATAGAGGGGGCCATTTGGATCGTTCAGCCAGTTTGCTGGAGGCATGAGGTGATACTGCGGTCGATGCCGGTCAGCGGCAAGCGAGTTCTGAGGAGTCTGACCAAAGACCGTCCTGGACGATAGAACGGCCGATGCGGCCACAACGAACTCCCGCCGCGTGATCTTGCCGCGAACCACGGACCCGCTTGTCACCGTTGCGCCGGCGCGATGTCGACTTTGCACATTCACACCTGTTCCCTTCCTGATCGAAAATCCGTAGGACCACCACAGGGCCTTCGAGAAGTAAATTGGGCCTCGGCTATTCCTCCGGCTGACGAAGCTATCAGAGTTTAGAACAGTAAACTGGACCGGGTTGTTCTCCTCGCCGAGCGAGGCCGCTACAGTGCTGATTTCGAGAACACACTGTGAGAACTCCAGTCATCACAGGGATGGCCCAGTGCAATGTCCTCGGTCACTTGTAATCGGTTAAGGGCACGCGTCCATACCAGGTAGCGCGAAAGCCCGCACGGTCGTCAAACCAGGTCATATGCACGAAATCGTTATCGACGGCAACACTGATGAAGTCGCTCCCGAGGTTGGACATGCTGCGACGGCGTGAGACGCCAGGCGATATCGCTGTGCTCACTTTGTGCGGCGCGCTAAAAGTCTTGCCGCCGTCTTGTGAAATTACCGACCAGATTTCGAACTGTTGCGGCAAATCATGGAAGACGCGCGGCGCCGTCCATTGAGAAGGTGGCCCCGTGTTGCCGGGCGGCATTCGCGGTACAGCCTGCGCCACTGGATAGAGGACCCGCCAGTTAAGCGCCAGAACTCCCTTTGGACTGTAGGCGGCGGCCAGCATCGCGATGGTGGTACCCGGCGGGGCAGGTATGGTCGGCGTATGGGTCCAGGTCTTACCGGAATCATCCGTCAGATAGGTCTCGACGCCGCCCGGAGTCGTAATGAAAACGGAAAACTCCCCCGTCTTCGTCGGATTTGCTGCAACTATCATTCCCCCGCCGGGACCTGACTCTTGCGACGGCGGAGCGGGAATCAGATTCCGCGTGAAGGTCTTACCGTCATCGGTGCTGGCGCCAAAAACGCGGCACGGGCACTTTGCATTCAGCTCGGCCGCCGGCACGCTCGTCGCAATGTATGCGGTTCCCATGATGCCGTTCGCCACATCGTAGCCGCCGCCCGCCCCGGGCCATTCCGGCGAATCAACCGCGTAGACCATGCCCCAGTCGCGTCCGCGGTCCTTAGACACGCGGAGCGTTGTCTGACGGTGCGGCGGATCGGATGCCATGCTATTGCCGTTAACGTAGATTTTGCCCGTCGAAAGGTCGACTCGAATTTGAGGCCTGTCGCCCTGCGAATTCGTCCACATATACGACACGAACGGACCGAGAATCTCTTTGGGCATGTCAGAACTGATGATTTGAACCGGGTCACTGAAGGTGTGCCCACCGTCCGTTGACCAGATGAGAGCCGACCCTCCGAAATCCTCAGTGTCCCCCTCTGTCACCAGGTTCGTTTCTTCTGCAGCACTATGGTTCTCGGGGAAATGCGCTTCGCAGCCCAGAATCATGGTTCCATCGGCTGCGAATGCGGAAAACGGATCCAGGCAGCGGTAGCGGCGGAAGTAGGCGCGCATCGGATCTTCCATCACTGTCCAGGTGAGACCGTGATCGCGCGTGAAGGCGAACTCGGTAATCGTCGCTCGCGGTGTCTTTTCGAATTCCCGTTCGTTATGTTGGAAATTGCCTTCGTTCTGATGCTGCTGGCACATAGCCGACACAGCAATTTCATTGGGATTCACGGGATTGACGGAGACTTGGGACTCGCCGCATCCTCGCGTAGTGGAGCCCATCAACAGATATTGCTCGGCAACGACTTCGGTGTCCGGCCTGGCGCTTGCATCTGACTCCGGCCCGGAAAGATACACCGGTCCGGTTTGAAATACCTGAGCAGAAATCAGACGGCTACTGCTAATAAGGACGCTCAAGGCGAGTGAAATCACCATACAGGACTGCCTTATTAGTCTCTTTTGAAAGATGTCGTGGTCTGACCTCATTTGTTGCCGGGGTGCTTTCGCAGAACTATGTGCTTTGCTCATCATCAACGTCTCCAAGAATTCTCGAGAGCGGGGACTCGTTCGAGAGTTTCCCAGCCGTCAATCATCGACCGCAATACGGCGCAGAGATTGGCGCAAATCATCTCCTATTGCTGCTGTTCGCCAACGACTGACCTTTTGTATCGTTGGGTTTTGACAAAGCCGTCGACTGGCGGACAACGAGTTTGAAGTCGAGAAGGTAATCACAAGCCGGCATGGTGGGGTGTGCAATGCGGGCAAACATAGCTGCCAATGCTGCAGCTCCAAGTTCGAGGCAAGGCTGATGAATCGTGGTTAACGGAGTTTGCAGGAGACTGGCATACCGCACGTCGTCAAAGCCCGTCACCTTGACTTGCGTAGGAACCTCAACGCCGAGCGCGCTCAGTGAGGTCATCAGGCGGGCCGCAGTGAAATCGTTGGCGCAGACAAATGCATCCGGATGATGCCGGGAAAGGATGGCACGGATGAGAGAAACATCGCTGGGGTCCCCGAACTCTGTCCATCCAGCGGCTTGCCGATCGGCGAAGGTGCGTATGGCGTCGAAAAAACCCGCGACGCGCATAGCGACGGTGGGCGCAGAGTTGAGGCGGGCAAAGAATACAACGCGCTTGGCGTCGCGCTCCAGGAGATGATGGGTTATGGTGAATCCGGCGCGGCGATTGTCGATAGCCACCAGATCGTACTTGCTCCGCTGCGGATAGGCGCAAAGATCGCGATCCAAAAGAACAAGGGGGATTTGCGCCTCATCGATGGCGCTCGTAATGCGGCGGTTGATCTCGTCATTGCTCGCGGTAAGCTCCAGCGGAGCAAAGAAGATTCCGGAAACTTTCTTCTGCAAATAGTATTCGCAAAGTTGTTGAGCCTGGTCTTCGACCGAGGCGCCGGGAGAAAGCGTGGAACCCCACAACAAATCGTGAGAGGGCCCCGTGCGCTCGATGGAGATGCCGCGGCAGATGGGCTCGAAGATCTCAGTCACTCCAAGGTCCGGGATCAGGGGGCCTAGGACGAAATTCTCAATGCTCTTCTCCGCCTGAACGAAGGTGCCCGAGCCGGCTTTGCGCTCTACCAGACCTTCGCTTTCCAATTGGGCCAGCGCGCGGCTGACCGTGGGACGGCTGGCGCCGAACTGCTCGACGAGCTCGTTTTCGCTGGGCAGCTTGTCACCCGGTGCGTACTCGCGGTTCGCAAGCGCATTCCGCAAGCGAGTATAGATTTTCTTGTACTTGGGGGCTCCGTCCAGAGATTCAAATTGGGGGGCGTCTGCCATATTCCCTCACCAGGGACCGGGGGCTAGTATTACCGCGCTCCCGTGATTTGTCTACCAACTTTGCGCCAGCCTTTCCTGTGGGCACTCAATAATCGCAGTTCCAGCAGCAGAGATAGTACTTTTTCAGCGCTTAAAGCGTTAGTTTTCAACGCCCATCAAACTTGTAAATACAAGTTATCAGAATAATGCTGACAATGTCAAATATTTTTATTGACAACAATTACGAAACTTGCCTATCATTCGATCCGACTCTGGTAGCCCGGAGTTTTGATCCCCAGGTTCGGGCGAACCGAATTCCAGAGGTAAGATCGCCGCACGGCCATTTGAGCCTGCCCTCCCTAGATCGAGAGTTGGTGGATTCTGGTTGGCGGCCGACTAGCATCCCGACAACCCAGTGAAAGTTAGTGTGGTCCTGCCATGACTGAGAGATGAGCCAGCACGGGGATTTGAAACCACAAAGAGCAACTAGGAGGCTTTATGAAGATGAGGCAAAGAAACCTGACGGCATCGGATGAACGGTTGGACACCAGCACGATTGGGCTGCTCCGTTTCGAGGGCATGCAAGCGGCGATGATCCTGCTGCTGACGCTGATCAGTTGCGCCGCCTTTACGGTGGGCGCTTATGCGCAAACCAGTTACGGTTCTGTGGTGGGCATAGTGACCGACCCTTCAGGCGCCATCGTCCCGGGCGCCACAGTGGTATTGAAGAATAGGGCTACGAATGCAACGCAGACGGTGGTAACGGGTGCAGCTGGTAATTACAGCTTCGTGAACCTGAATCCGAGCACCTATGACATTACGGTGACGAAGCAGGACTTTGAATCGATCACGCAAAGCGAAATCAACGTGCAAGTTGGCGGCATAGTGCGATTGGATGTGACGTTGAGAGTGGGCAAAGAAAGCCAGACGGTAGTGGTAACCGCGGCTCAATCCGAGATGCAAACGGAGAGCGCCTCGCTTGGCGGCGTAGTGCAAGGCCAGCAGGTTGAGGAGGCGCCGCTGAATGGGCGCAACGTGAATAACCTGCTCGATTTTATTCCCGGTGTGGTGCCAGGTGGCGGGACGCAGGGCAGTACCATGTCCAATCAGGGCGACGGACAGACGCAGGCCATTGCTTACAACAACTACCAGATTGGCGGAGGCTTCAGCGGACAGAGCATCTTCTTTATTGATGGCATGGAGCAGAACGTTGCCGAGAACAACGTGAATCCGCTTGTGCCCACGCAGGATGCAGTGCAGGAATTTCGCGTTTCCACCAACAACGTAAGTCCGGAGTTCGACGGTTACGGCGGCGGTGTCGTTCAGATCGTTACCAAGAGCGGCACGAATGTATTTCACGGCTCTGCATATGAGTACCTGCGCAACACAGATCTGGACGCAAACGATTGGTTCAGCAACCACGACAATCTGGGAAAGACGCCATTGCACCAGAATCAATATGGCGCCAACGTCGGTGGGCCGATTATCAAGAACAAGGCCTTCTTCTTCTTTTCGTGGGAACATGAGTCGCTGCTCTCATCGCATCCTTCGACCGAGACCGTCCCCACCACAAATGAACTGCAGGGCGATTTCTCCGCAGATCCGCAGACAATCTACTGTCCCGCAAAGGGGTCGTACGGCTGCACGCCCGGGCAACCGCTGCCCATGAATAAGTTAACTTACATTGACCCCACCGCCCAGACAATCGCGGAACTCGAGACTCCCAATGAAGCGCGTGTAACGCAGACGCCCTTCACCACAAACTTTTCTGCCTCAGCACCCTCCGAGGGTTACCAGACGCAATTCAATGTTCGGGGCGATGTGAGGCCAGACTCGAAAGACTCGATGTTTGTGCGCTACACCTACTGGAATCCCCACAACGGGCCCAGCGATCCGACCGGCACACATACGGGCTTGGGTCCGACCGGAAACAATACGCAGGAAGCTGAAATCGGCGATAGCCACACGTTCAACACCTCGACGCTGGCAGAAATTCACCTCTCGTACCTGGAGAACTACAACTTCCAGAACATCTTGAGCGATGGCTTCAATATGTCATCGCTGGGCGATGCCTACGGCACCATACAGAGCGAAAGCGAGAATAATCGGGGCATACTGCCTGCTCTCGGTATTCAAGGTTACGGAATCGGAGCTGCGCAGAGCACGCTGTACTGGAATAACAACATTTGGGGCGTCAATGGAGGTCTGACGAAGGTCTTCGGCCACCACACCATCAAGGCCGGCGCGGAATGGCGGCAGATGCTGTGGGAAGCCTATGGATATTGGACCTACGGCTTGAACGCGACGCCGTTCTACACGGCCTCTTCGGCCACGGATACTACAACCGGCAACGCCCTGGCTTCCTTCCTGATGGGAATACCCTCCAGTACGGTGGGATCGTACGGTACGACAGAGCATGCCTATTTGCACGACTACGCACTGTACGTATCGGACACCTATCAGCCGGCCAAGAAAATTACCATCACCGCAGGCCTGCGCTGGACCCAGCCTGGAGCGTTTTCAGAGGAGCATAACCTCGATTCTGTGATGCTGCCGAATGCCGCAGTCACAATTGGAGGGATTTCCTCGTATACGAATCCTGTAACCGGGTCCTCAGTTCCACTTACTGGCGGAACGGCGCTACTTGGCAGCCCGCAATATTCAGATACCAGGGACGAACGTCTGCATTGGCACTTGTTTGCTCCTCGAGCCGGGTTGGATTATCAAATCACGCCGCAAACCGTGTTTCGTCTCGGATATGGAATCTCCTACCTGCCGCCTGATTTGGCGCAGGAAGGACCGCAACTGAACCCGCTCAACCGCGCCAATACTACCTACACGAACACGGTGGGGCAGCCTCTCGTTACCACAGTGGATAATCCACTGCCGGCCGGCTTTGTGTTGCCGGGCGGTCACAACCAGGCGGCGCTGACCGCACTGTTGGGATCGGGCGTCTGGGCAGGTGTTCCGCAAGTTCCCTACGGCAACGCGCAGCAATGGAACGTCGCTGTACAGCGAGCACTGGGAGCAAACAGTAGTCTGACAGCCGCGTACGCGGGTGCGAAAGGAACGCATCTCGTGATTGCCAGCGCCTATACCGGCCCCGGCTACAATCTGAACCAGCTTCCGGATCAGTATGATTCTCTGCAGGGAGCGCTATTAGATCAGGTTCCGAATCCCTTTTTTGGTGTTCTGCCTGCAACATCGGTAGTTGGTGGGCCGACTGTTGAGGAGGGCTACCTTCTCGAGCCTCACCCGCAATATCCCGATGGAATGCTGCAATACAATCCACGATACGGAAACTCGACCTATAACGCTTTGCAGATGCAATACAATCTGCGCATGGCACACGGCGACATTTTGCAGGTGGCCTACACCTACAGCAAACTGTTGAGCGATACGGACAACACCAGTTCTTTCCTCGATGGCCAGGGAGCGCAGGGGATACCGCAGGACAACTACAATCTGCGGGCTGAGAAATCGTTGAGCATGCAGAGTCTTACCAATAACCTGGTAATTGACTACGGCTTTGACCTGCCTTTTGGCCGTGGACACCGCTATTTAGGCAACACCGGCGGTACAGCCAACGCCCTTCTTGGAGGTTGGCGCATCAATGGCATTACAATCTTCCGCAGCGGCGAGCCCATTGCTCTAACGGCTCCAGCCAACGTCCTGAGCCAGTTTGGCGGAGGCACGGCGCCTTTTGGTCCCGGACAGTCGGGAGTCATCCGGCCTGCGTACACCGTCGGCTGCAGCAAGAGCGGATCGGGCTCGGTGCATAGTGCACAGCGGGCAGCGGAATGGTTCAACACTTCATGCTTCCACCAGCCAGGCGAATTTAGCTTTGGCAATGAGTCCCGCGTTGACCCAAATATCCGGGCCAACGGAGAAGGCAACTTCGATACGGCGTTCAGCAAGAGTTTTGCGCTTCCGCGCGAAACCACCTTCAAGCTCTCGGGGGAGATATTCAACCTGTTTAACCACCCCCAATTCGGCTTGCCCAATAGTCTGGTAGGCGTGCCGGGGTTCGGAGAGGTATTTACGCAGGCCAATCTTCCTCGCACGGCGCAATTCGAGGGTAGGATTACGTTCTGAGGGTTGTCAGCTCGACTCCCTAGGTGTGGCCGGTAATTCACCCGGAGCAGCGGCGAGGCCCCGGAAAGCGCCTGCGCCTCTCGCTCGCCTGCCGGTGACCTGAACGACTTCAGAACTGCATGATTGCTGCGTCGGGGTTGTTGCAATCCGTTTCGCCGTTCATTTGTGGACTTCAAATGGTGTGCTTCCGAATGAAGGTGGCGTGGTCCACGCCAATCGTTGGGACGTCACTTAGAGCCATGCAGGAGATCGGATTCACGCGCAAATCTCAGCGCTTCCAGAGCTGCGCCACGGGCGCCCGCGGTGTCGCCGTTCGGCATCACGTGAATTGGGATGTCGGCCTGTTCTTCTCGCTGAACCCCCATTCCGATGCGAATTTCATCTATGAACCAGCGTTGAAATTCCGGGTTTGCCTCTAACACACCGCCGCCCACAATCAGGGCGTCAGGATCGAAGGTATTGATCATCTGATCAAAAAACAGTCCAAGCGCTCGCGCCTCGACCCGGAATATCTCCCGGCACATCGGATCCCCCTTTTCCGCCATTCCGCGGACGCGATAGGCAGCCTTGTGAGGGTCTTTGATACTGGCCAGTTCGTGATCGGGATACTTCTTCAGAAAATGCGGCAACAGATGTCGACGAATCGAAGTGAGAGAACACAGCGATTCCAGATCTCCCATCCGGCCGCAATTGCACTCCGGCTTCAGCCCCTCGGTGCCAGGAATCATTTGATACGGAATAAGGACGTGGCCCAACTCTCCGCCGAACCCCTTCCGGCCCTTGATCACAGAGCCGTCCATGATGATTCCGCCGCCATGGCCGGTGCCAACGACGCACGAAATCGAGGTGGTCCCTCTTCTCGTGCCGAAGAGCGCAAAATGGCCCCAGACGGCTGCGGCATTCGCGTCGTTCAGGTACACCACGGGTTTACCCACAACCTGAGCGAGATTGCCGCACATATCGAAACTCGCCCAACCAGCATGAACAAAATTCGTAGAGCCTTTTGCGCTGAGCACTCCCGTCGCGCTTGCCGGACCCGGTGTGTCGAGACCGACGACTGCCACATCCGCAAGGGCAACCCCCGCCTTCTCCACCGCCTCCTTAAGGCCATCCGCAATCTGCTTCAGACAAATGGCCGGCCCCTCGGTCGAACGGGCAGGATACTCACACAAGCCCTCGATAAGAAACTCTTCACGATCATTCAGCAACGTATAGTTAACGGCGGTTCCACCAAGATCCACACCAGCAACCAGCATTTCTTCCCTCACTCCTTTTCGTTTCAACGAATCGAACGGATTCGCGGGCAATTCAAGTAGTCATTTCATTGCAATTGCTTCGGCAACCGGCGCCTCAGACAACACCATCCTGCTCCGCGCTGCCCCGTGCATCCGCGCAATGGTCAAAGACTCATTTCGCTGACACAACATTGTGCCACAGCGAACTAGAGTCTGGCTGAAGGGGACGCATGGTAGGCCGCTCTGCGCCGCGCCCACTGAAGTCGGAATTCCGACCGGGACGCATAAGATCACTGGTCGTTAAGAACATCACGATCGGCATTGAAGCACCTCTCACGACACACCTGAAAATGGGCACCGATTGGCCAGTTAACAGGCAAAAGCGCTCGTTGAGCCGTGAAATAGAGAGCCTCTTCCGAGTTCCGGGCGGTTGGTCGGCGATGGGGACAATGCGCCAAACGGCTTCCGCCCGGGGCAAAGCATCCCGGGGTGACGGCCCCCTACGGCACGGAGGATGGCCGGTAAACCGCCCGCGACGTGGAAATCTAATCGCTCCGCTGCCCGCTCTCATTCAGCCAGACCTCAAAGACAAATGGAAATCATACGGCGCAGGTTTCTGCCGATAGGCACTCTATTGCGTTCTCTGCAGGGTGGATATTGGGCCAGAAAGCTGAAGCCGTAGAACGGGCCGGCCTTGCGGAGGCAGTGGGGCAGGCTGCGGATGCGATCGTCATCACCGACCCGCACGGCGTAATCCAGTTTGTAAACCCCGCATTTACAGCAATAACCGGGTTCTCCAGCGAGGAGGTCCTGCGGCAGAACCCGCGCATTCTGAAATCGGGACGGCAGCCGGAAGCTTTCTACAAGGAACTGTGGGGCACAATTCGCTCCGGGGAAGTCTGGCGGGGCGAATTGGTCAACCGCCGCAAGGACGGGTCGATATATTTCGAGGAGATGCGAATCGCTCCCTTAAAGGGGCCGCAAGGAAAGATCGAAGGCTATGTGGCGATCAAGCGGGATGTAACCGAGCGGCGGGCGGCGGATGAAGCACGACGCATTCTGGCCACGATTGTGGAAGGCTCAGAGGACGCCATTTACTCTTACAGCCCTTCCGGCGCAATCCTGACCTGGAATCGCGGGGCGGAGGCAATCCTTGGCTATTCGGCGGTGGAGGCGGTCGGCAAACATGTCTCCTTCCTTGTAGCGCCAGAGAAGCTGCCCATCTTTGGCCCAACTCTGGAAAGACTGCTGAAAGGCGAAGCCGTTCCACTGCGCCGAGGTGTGGCTCTGCACAAGGAGGGGAGAAGAATTCCAGTATCGATCACGTCGACCGCGATTCGGGATTCATCGGGCGAGGTCATTGCAATCTCCAACATCGTCCGCGACGAAACGATGCGGCAAGAGGTTGAAAACACCCGAGCCTTGCTGGCCACAATCGTGGAATCCTCTGGCGACGCCATCTTTTCGTCGGACCTGGACGGAAAGATTCTGAGTTGGAATCACGCATGCGAGTTGATGTACGGCCACGCGCGGCAGGAAGCGGTTGGAAAGCACGTTTCATTCTTTCTACCTTGTTCCGAAATGGAGAGGATCAAGAAGATCCTCGAGACCGTGCGGCGCGGTGGAACCATCAGTCCTTTTACAGCGAATATTGAAGGCAGGGATGGTGCTCTGACGCATGTGTTGGTGTGCATCGCTGTCATCCGGAATGCCGATGGCGAGATCGTTGGGTCTTCAACCAGCCTGACCGATATTACAGAGCACAAGAAAGCGGAGGATGCGCTGCGAACCAGCGAGGAACGTTATCGCGCCACCTTCGAGCAAGCTGCCATCGGCATTGTGCATGCCGGCAGAAACGGCGAGCTCCTCCGGTGCAATGCGCGCTTCGCCGAAATGCTCGGTTACTTGCCGGAAGAGATTCCGGGCCTCAACATTCAGCAGATTACCGCGCCGGAGGAAGCGCCGGAGAGTGCCGAGAAGATGCGGCAAATCTGGAGCGGCGAGCTCGCCAAGATGAGCCTCGAAAAACGCTACATCCGCAAGGACGGCAGCCAGACATGGGGCAGGGTAACGTTCTCGATCCAGCGCGACTCGGAAGGGCGCCCTCTGCACTTTATCGCCACCGTTGAAGACATCAACGCCCAAAAGGCGGCCGAAGAACGCATGGCCAAGGCTCAGCAGTCGCTTAGGGCCAGCGAAGAACGCTATCGCACGGTATTCCAAACCAGCCAGGATGGCATTGCGATAACGCGCATGAGCGACGGCAAGTGCATCGACGCCAACCAGGCTCTTCTTAATCTGCTGGGCTGCGAACGCGAGGAGTATCTGGGCAAGACGACGTCGGAATTAAACTTTTGGGTTGATCCAAACGAACGCACGGAATGGGTGGATGTGGTGCGAAGTGGCTCTGTTTTGCGCGACACAAAAACCCGATTGCGGAAGAAAAGCGGAGAAGTCTTCTGGAGCCTGCTTTCTTCATCGTTGATTTTGGTTGATGGTGATGAATGCATTATGACCGTGGTTCGCGATATCTCCGAAGCCAGGGCGGCCGAGGAGGAGATTAGAAGCCTGGCATTCTACGACACCTTGACTGGAGTGCCGAACCGTCGCTTTGCGACTGAGCGCCTCCAGCACGCGATCGTAGCAGCGGCCCGGGCCAACCGCAAGGGTGGGCTGCTGTTTATCGACTTGGACCATTTCAAGCAACTGAACGACACCCTGGGACATAGAGCCGGCGATGTGCTGCTTAAGGAAGTGGCGCGGCGCCTCAAGCTGAGCGTCCGCGAAAGCGATACCGTGGGCCGCTTCGCCGGAGACGAGTTTGTCGTGGTTCTTCATGACCTCAGTGAGCATGCTGGGGAGGCTGGGGCGCAGATGCAAGCCATTGCCGAAAAGATTCTCAAGTCCATCCGCCACCCCTGCTTGATCGAAGGCCACGAGACGGTGAACAGTTGCAGCATTGGCATCACTTTGTTTGGCAATCACGGCGACAGTGTCGACAACATTTTGCAGCAGGCCGATATTGCCATGTATCAGGCCAAGGCCGCAGGCCGGAACGCGGTTCGATTCTTTGCGCCGGCCTTGCAGGCTTCCGTCAACGCCCGCGCCGCGCTGGAAGAAGACCTCCGCCAGGCGATCCGGTTGAACCAGTTCGAGCTTTACTATCAGCCGCAGTTCGATCATGACGAACTGGTCGGCGCCGAAGCCCTGATCCGCTGGAATCATTCAAGCAGAGGGGTTGTCCCGCCGGATGAGTTCATCCCCCTGGCCGAGGAAACGGGGCTGATTCTCGAGATTGGATACTGGGTGCTGGAGACGGCTTGCGCGCATCTTGCCGGCCTCGCCCAGTGTGAACAGTGTGCCAAGATCGCCGTTGCGGTGAATATCAGCGCGCGCGAGTTCCGCCAGCCCGACTTTGTCGAAAGGGTGTTGAGCGCGGTGTTCGGCAACAACGCAAATGCCAGGCTCCTAAAGCTGGAACTGACCGAGAGCATGCTGGTGAACAACCTCGCAGATGTCGTGGCAAAGATGACTTTGCTTAAGGAATACGGCGTCAGATTCTCTCTGGACGACTTCGGAACTGGCTATTCATCACTTTCCTATCTGAAGCGGCTGCCTCTCGACCAGTTGAAGATTGACAGGTCGTTCGTCCGCGACATGCTGGAGGATGACACCAGCGGCGCGATCGCACGAACAATCATTTCCTTAAGCAAGGCCATGGGGCTGTCGGTGATCGCCGAGGGAGTCGAAACCGAAGAGCAACGAGAGTTCCTCGCCGACCACGGCTGCTTTTCCTACCAGGGCTACCTGTTTGCCCGCCCGCTGCCATTTCAGGAATTCAGGGAGCTGTGCCTCCTTGCCGGGCAAGCAAAGAGAACGCTTGAGTGCAGTTCCAGAGCTGCAACCCCCATAAACTGAAAGTTTATGACCGCAAAAGGTGAAAGTTTCGCCGTCAATTTACGCATAATCTGAAATTTCCACCAGGTTGAATATTGATAGCCCCATAAGATATGTAAAGTCAGCGACTTATGGAATGACCAGCCCAACAGGCAGAAATGCCTGCTGGCGCGGGCGGTCTCGAGCGAAGATCAGGCTTTTGGCTCAGCGGTTCGAGCCATTTTCACGAGGGGGAAGACTTTGACCGCGCCCTTGGCGGCGCCCTAGACGGAGCTGCCTGGCAAGGAGACACGGGCGAGGCCGGAGGAAATATTGACGATGTGGCCGCCATCGTTGATCAACGGCAACAGTTTTTGCGTCAGGAAGTAGACGCCTTTGAAGCGAACGACAATGACAAACCATTTCAGTCGGCGTCCCATTTGTGAGGCTGGACGCCGAGATTGCGCGGCTCGAGCAGGTGCGGGCAGTTTTTAAGGCTCTGCGAAAACGTCCCACTTCTATGTCACGCATCTTTCCCGAACCCCGAGAGCTGCGACGGGCCCGAGAGGTGCTATCATCGCGTCGTGAATTCTCCAACCAACTCGCTTGAGCGCGGGCTCATGATGCTTGAGCTCGTGGCGCGGCGATCCGGAGGACTCAGCAACGCTGAGATCGGCCGCTACTTCAATGTCGCTACTAGCACGTGCTCCTACATCCTGGGCCGGCTGGAGTCTCACGGCTATATCAAAAGGGACAGAGACACCGGACGCTACGAGATTGGAATCAAGATTGCCGGTCTGGCGCACAGCGTGCAAAAGGACAATGCTCTCCAGTCCATTCTGCTGCCGGCTCTGCGCAGCCTGGTGGAGGATACCCGGCTTACTGCAGCGGTGGGCGTGCTCCGCCACGGGCGGGTGCTATTGGTTGGCCACGTCGACAGTCCCGAACACTTAAGGGTTCATCTCAGCACCGGTTCCGAGGTGGAGTTCGATATCAGCGCGCTGGGCAAGGTGCTGGTGGCGTGGCTTCCGGCCAAGGAATTGTCACAACTGATTAAGCAGTTCGGATTGTCCAAGGCCAACTCCCGCAATAATTCCCGCGGCGTCAACTCCCCCTCCAAGTTTATCCAGGAAATGGAGCTGGTTCGGAAGCAAGGATATGCGATGAACAAAAGCATACCCGAGGTGCTATCCATGGCTGTCCCTATTCTCGACGCCGGTGGGGTAGTTTGCGCCGCCGTGGTTGTAACCGGAGCGACAAGTCAGGCGGTGTGGAAGCGTCCGCGCGGCCTTGTCGATCGGCTTAAGGCGGCCGCCGGGCAAATCTCAAGCAGGGCCACGCCCCTCTACTGGCTGCACCTGAGTTCAAATACGAATTTGTCCGCCAGCACAAGATTCTAGACACTCCCTTCGACCTTCGGTTCTTGGTCAATCCGCACCGAGTGGACCCCGCTCGACTTCCTGACTGTAACCCCCTGCAACCCGTGCTCAATATATTGATGGCTTTGTTGACAGCCGATAAGTGGCGGCATAACCTCCATCGCAGCTACTCCCTATACGCGTCTCCACCGATACACTCCGGACCGGACAGTGTCCTGGGTGCGGAAAGCATAAGGTGCGGAAAGCATCAGGTGCGGGAAGCATCAAGTGCGGGAAGCATCAGAGGTGCAGCAGGAGAACGAGTTGTCAATTGAATAATCCGGCGATGTGCTTGCAAATGTCGGTACGGCATGGCAATCGGTTCTGCCACCTAGCTTTAAGGTCCGGACGAAACTCGCCGGAGAAGATAGGCAGGAGAAGCGTTGATGAACGCCGATAGACGCTCATTTATCAAATTAGGAATAGCGGTGCCGATGGGGATGAAATTGGCGATGGCCCTCCCGCGCGGTGACGAGACTTCGCAGGTTCCCAGCCAGGCAGGACCGGCTGGCGCAGGCGTCAGAAAAGTACCCTATAGGCGGGTTGCTGCAGAGGAAGCCTGGGCGCCGCAAGAGATGTTCGACCAGTACCGGCGCCTACTCAGCAGCGGTGGTGGTGGTCCGGGTTTGAGGGCGCAATTTCCTAACTTGCAGCCCGGCCGTACCTCCTCAGACCCGCACTCAAACATCCTCCTTGACCGGCTCACGGATATAGGCGAAGGCCGGCTTAAAGACATGGATGCGGCGGGTATCGACATGCAGATCCTCTCGCTGACCTCGCCGGGCGTTCAGGTGTTCGATGCAGCGACCGCCAACTCTTTGGCTGCCTCCAGTAATGACCAGTTGGCCGAAGCCATTCGCCGGTATCCGACCCGCTTCGCCGGGCTGGCGGCGGTTGCGCCACAAGACCCCAAGGCGGCGGCGAAGGAAATGGAGCGAGGCATCAAGAAGCTGGGACTCAAGGGCGTCATCATCAATTCTCATACTCAAGGCGAGTATCTGGATGATACGAAATTTTGGGAGATCTTTGAAGCTGCGGAAGCGCTGAATGCGGCCATCTACCTTCACCCGCAGACGCCCTCACCCGAAATGATCCAGCCGTACCTGGTGCGCGGTTTCGAGCGAGCCTTTCTCGGATTTCAGGCCGAAGTCGCGCTGCACATCCTGGCGATCATCAGCAGCGGCGCTTTCGATCGATTCCCCAAGCTCAAGATCGTCATCGGCCATGGCGGCGAAGCCTTGCCGTACATGCTCTATCGCATCGATTACTTTTATACGCGCGGGGCAACTGTGCTTCACGGGCAAACCAAGGGAAAGCCCAGCGACTACATGAAGAGCAATATCTTCATTACCACCAGCGGTATGCCGTGGGCGCCGGCGATCACCATGGCCCAGTCGGTCCTGGGCATGGACCGGGTTTTGTACGCAATGGACTATCCCTACGAATACGTCGTTGAAGAAGTGACCATGACGGACAATTTCCCGATCAGCAATGAGGACAAGAAGAAGCTTTTTCAAACCAATGCCGAAAGGGTCTTTAATTTGTAATTCGAGTGGCCCGTTCGACCGGAGGGTTCATCCTGTGCGCGGGCGCTACCACGGTGTGATTGGAAGGACTGGGTGGCAGCACATTCGCGCCCAGCAACGAACATAAAGTTTACTTGCAGGAGGATTGAGATGCTTACTTTACAGAGAAAATGTGCTTCCTTGCACGCCATTTGTTTCGGCTTGGCGATTGGGTTGTTGTTGGCCGGTCCACTTGTGGCCCAGGTTACAACTGGCTCCATTTCCGGCGTTGTTACCGACAAGACGGGAGCCCTTATTGCCGGCGCCCATGTTACGGTCAGGGACGTAGGAACGAACATTGGACGCACGGTCCAAACCAACAGCTCCGGACTGTACCAGGTTCCCGATTTGCCTGTCGGTCAATATGATGTCACCGTGAAGATGACGGGCTTTGCCACCGTGACGAAGACCGGCATCAATCTGGCCGTCGGCGCTGCGAACGTGCAGAACGTCACGCTCAATATAGGCGAAACCACCGAACACGTGACTGTTTCCGCAGAAGCGGCTCAAGTCGAAAGCGCATCCTCGGATCTGGGCGCGCTTGTGAACCAGCAGCAGATGCGCGAGTTGCCCTTGAACGGCCGCAACTTCCAGCAGTTGATCCTGCTCTCGCCCGGCGTTGCGCCCGTCAACACCGGCATACAAGGCGCGATGTATGGGCGAGCGCCGTCCTATTCAACCTCCGGAGCGCGCCCGGAGGGCGAAGCGATTCTTCTGGATGGCACAAACATTGGGAACTTCTGGAACCACGGCACGGGCGCTTCGATGCTGGGCACTTCGCTTGGCGTTGAGGCCATTGACGAATTTCAGATGCTGACCAACACTTACAGCGCGGAGTTTGGCGGCTTCGGCAGCGCCATTAATGCGGTGAGCAAATCCGGTACGAATTCACTCCATGGCAGCGCCTTTGAGTTCATCCGCAACAGTGAGTTGAACGCACGCAACCACTTCGACCCTCGCAGCGGGCCGCCAGCCTTCCGCAGAAACCAGTTTGGCGGCGCCGTGGGCGGACCGATCAAAAAGGATTCCACCTTTTTCTTTGTGAACTATGAAGGTTTGCGCCAGGAATTAGGCGAGACCTATACCGCGACTGTTCCCAGCGCCGCCGCGTGGGCGTTGGCTCCGGCCGGCTCGCCAATATTGACGTTGCAGCAGTTTTATCATTCGCCGAATGGCCCGGTATCGGGGCTTAGCGGGAAATACACCGACGTCGGGTTCGAACCCCTGAACGAGGACTATTTTCTGGCGCGTCTGGATTACCAGCTTAGGAGTAAAGACTCAGTGTTTATGCGTTTTGTCCGCGACACAGGTAATTTGAGCGATCCCTTTCCGAATGCTGCCCGCGGCGGCTTGCTGCCTTACTGGCCCGAAGGCGCCTCGACGCACAACTATTACGTCACCCTCGAAGAGAAACATATAACCACCTCCAGCCTGGTCAACGTGGCCCGGGTCAGCTTCGTGCGCACCAATCAGGGGACCACCAGTCCTGTAACCAACGACGTGCTCGACATTTTTCCTGGAGAAAACAGGCCCGATTCCGACCTGAGTGTCACCGGGCTCTCCTCCCTTGGTCCCCTGGCGAATGACCCCTTCTATTACTTACAGCAAAGATACACTTACGAAGATCAGGTGTATTGGACCCACGGCGCGCATGAACTCCGATTCGGAGGCACAGTACAGCGACAGATAACCGATGGTTCTCTCGGGCTGTACAAAGGTGGCGCCTGGACCTTTACATCGATTAGCAATCTGATGGCGAACAAACCGTCACAGGTCCAAGGGCCTCTCCCAGGCTCGGAAAATGCGAGACGTATATTTGGCGAGTTGGATTTTGTGGCCTACATCGAGGACAACTGGAAAGTAAGGCGGGATCTCACCCTGAACCTGGGCCTGCGGTATGAGCCGACAACCAACCCCGCTCCAGAGGGTGCTACGCAGTTGAACGCCATTGTCCACCCCCAGACGGACACCAGCTATACGCCGGTATCCCATGCGCTGGCGCAGAATTGTTCTTTCAAAAACATCGATCCGCGAGTGGGATTGGCTTACACCCCCTTTGGAGACAGGAAGACGGTGATTCGCGCCGGCTTCGGCATCTTCCACGAACTGATAGCCGCTAGTGTTTACGGCGGGACCTATTTTACCGCGCCACCCTATTTGCTTAGCATTCAGCTCAACCCGGTGTTTCCCAATGCCTTCACGAGTGTGGGTCCTCCTTCCAAGCTAAGCACGATTGTCGCCTTAGCCCGTTCGACGGACACCAGCCCCTACATCATGCAGTGGAACCTGAATTTGGAGCGCCAGCTCAGCTCCGGCTTGATAGCCAGCGCTGCCTATGTAGGATCTCGCGCGAATCACGTTTACGTCAGCAGAGATCTGAACCCAGTCGTGGATCAGATTGTGAATGGTTCCTATTACTTCCCCAACGGAAAGATCCGTGTGAACCCGGTCTTTAGCTCGCTGTACCAGAACGTGGCGGGTGCTGAGTCCAACTACAACGGGCTGCAATTAGGGTTGAAAGGGCAGCCAACTAAGTCGCTGCAGGTGCAACTCTACTATACCTGGTCGAAGACCTTGTCCGACGCCGATAACACCACCAACTCGCAAGCCAATAACGGGAGCGCTCAGGAAGTCAACCCGTATAACATCTCCTACGATTACGGGCCATCGTCGTTCGACATCCGGCAGAACCTCATCGGGAATGTGATCTACGATTTTCCCTTCAAAGCGAATCGATTGGTCTCGGGATATGAATTTACCATGATTCCGACCATTCACTCCGGCCCTCCCTATAGCGCGAATATCGGCTATGACGATTCGAACCTGGGAAGTCCCACCCTCGGCGAGCGTCCCAATGTGGTTGGCGATCCCAACAAGCCAGGACCTGTGGCCGCGAATCCTAGCACGGCTTGCCATGAGGGCCCGAGCGGGACTGCGGTTGTCAACTCGGTACACAATGCTAACAACTGGTTCAACCCTTGCGCTTTTGCCGTGCCCGCCGCGGGAACCCTTGGCGACTTGGGCCGCAATAGTTTGATTGGACCCAAAACAGTGAATCTCGATATGTCCTTGTCGAAGGCCACGCAAATCAACGAGCGGCTCAGGGTCCAGTTCCGGGCAGAGTGCTTCAACATTCTCAACCACACGAACTTAGCATTGCCGAATAGTTTCAGTGTCTTCGGTGCTGGTTCCTTTGTGCCGCTTTCAACCTCAACTGCAGGGCAGATTGTAGCTACGAGCACAACTTCGCGCCAGTTCCAGTTTGGCCTGAAGTTCTTGTTCTAGCCGCGCCCCAAAGCCATGTGCTGGAGATGCCGCTGAATTTGGCGGCATCTCGGTCTGCATGCTGGCCGCTTCGCCGCTGGCAAAGGGCTTGTTCCAAGGCGTGATCTGCGAAAGTGGTGGCTCGTTCGCCCCGGCCAAGACAGGCGATCCGAACGGCTCCGGCCTACCCCAGTGGCCGGCATTCAGCGGGAAACATCCACTCGCGATGCACTTCAGCGATAAGCCTCGGGCGGACGCCTATCCCAACCTGGAGAAGCTCGAATTGTGGGGAGAAGTACTTCGCATGGAGGCGCGGCGAAGCAACGCTACCCGCTCCCAGTGGCGACGGGCAGTAACTCGCGCTCTGCATGTTGATCGCCGGCAGTTGTGTACGATTTTCAGCCGGGGCACACAAACCATGTGCGCTCCGGCCGAATCAAATGCAAGCCTTTAAGAATGTGCGACTTTCATTTTATGATGTACGGACTTTCAGCTTATGCTGTCAAACTTTCACCTTGTGGGTGCACCCACACCGTGTCCGAGAACAAGGTGTAGGAATTTAGCTGCACCCGCTCGTTGACCCGCAGCTCATGCAGCGGTAGCAACTGCCGTTGCGCACCATGATCGCCCCGCACACGTTGCAGCTCGGCGCATCGCCCATGTCGTACATCTCGCGCATGGCGTCGGCCGCGTGATACAGCCCGCGGTCCTGCAGGCTGGGCATGTGCCCGGGGTTCGCCGCCGTGCGTCTGCCGCGGCTGCGCCTCCGGCGCGATTCCGCCGCCCGATGTCACGCCGCCTGCCGTGTCCGCTCATCTGGTTCAGCCGCTTGGCCACTTCCTCCGCCAGCCGCGCCATGTGCTGCTGCGTCGCGGCCGGGTCGCTCTCGTCCGGATCGCTCTCAGGCAGCAGGCTGGGCGAAGCCGGCAGTTGCGGCGCCTTCGGAGCCAGCCCGGCGAACAGCGTCAACTGCTCGCCGGAAAGGAAACGCAGATTGAGCCAGCGGAAGATGTAGTCCATCAGGCTCTTGGCGTAGCCGATCTGCTCGTTGCCCGTCCAGCCTGAAGGCTCGAAGCGCGTGTGCGCGAACTTCTCGCACAGCACCTTCAGCTGCACGCCGTGCTGCAGCGCGAGCGAGACCGAAGTGGCGAAGGCATCCATCAGGCCGGAGACCGTCGATCCCTCCTTGGCCATGCGAATGAAGATCTCGCCCGGCTGGCCGTTGGGATAGAGGCCCACGGTGATGTAGCCCTCGTGCCCGGCGATGGAGAACTTGTGCGTGATCGACGCGCGCTCCTCCTGCAGCCGGTGCCGCACCGCGCGCGGCGGCGCATTCAGGTCCTGCTCGTTCGTCGTGGCTTGCTCGCTGGCAACTCGCTCGCTGGCGGCCTGGAGCTGACGGCGTAGCCGTCAGCACCGGCACAGCCGCGAGCCTGGCAATCTCCTCCAGCGCCTTCTGGAATGCCTGCGCGGCGGCCGAGCATCTGCTTCGCGCTCACCTCCACCTTGTCGCGCGCCATGCGCTTCCAGCGTCTTCAGGTCGGCTTCGGCTGCGGGTTGCGAAGCGGCCAGATGGCTCAGCAGGCGGCCGCCCGCCGCATCCAGCGCCGAAGGCTCCTTCTTCGCGTCCATGCTCGTGTTCAGCGGCTGCGTGCCCTTCGATCCGTCGCGGTAAATCGCCACCGCCTTGATGCCCTGGCGCCAGCTCTCCGCGTAAGCCTCGGCCACTTCCTCCACCGTGGCCTCGTGCGGCAGGTTCACGGTCTTCGAGATCGCGCCCGAAAGAAACGGCTGCGCCGCCGCCATCATCTTGATGTGCCCCATGTAGTGGATCGACCGCGTGCCCTTGGCCGGCTTGAAGCTGCAATCGAACACCGCCAGGTGCTCCGGCTTGATCCCCGGCGCGCCCTCGATCGTGCCCGTCGCGTCGATGTAGCTCACGATCGCGTTCACATCGTCGCTCGCAGTAGCCCAGCTTGAACAGCGCCGCGGGCACCGTGTTGTTCACGATCTTGATCATGCCGCCGCCCACCAGCTTCTTGTACTTCACCAGCGCCAGGTCGGGCTCAATCCCCGTGGTGTCGCAGTCCATCATGAAGCCGATGGTTCCCGTCGGCGCCAGCACCGTAACCTGCGAGTTGCGGTAGCCGTAGCGCTCGCCGTAATAGCAGCGCCATGTCCCAGCTCTCGCGGCTGGCGTCGATCAGCGCGTCCAGTTGCGGCACACGGAACGGCTCGGTCGCCGCGGCGACCCGCGACTTGCCGATGTTGTTCACCTCCGCGCGATGCATCCGGATCACGTCCAGAAATGGCTCGCGGTTCACGTAAAACCCGGGGCAAGCTCCGCCCTGGTGCTCCACCGATGCCGTCAGCGGCGTGGCCGAAGCCAGCGGCGGGCACTGCGCGGCAATAATCGCCGACTGCAGATACGCCTGCCCGCACATGATCGCCGTCATGCTGGCAGCCAGATCGCGCCCGGCCGCGGAATCGTACGGCAGCCCGAACGACATCAGCAGCGCGCCCAGGTTCGCGTAGCCCAGCCCCAGCGGCCGGTAGTCGTGCGAGTTGCGCGCGATGGCCTCGGTCGGATAACCCGAGTTGTCCACCAGGATCTCCATCGCCGTAATCATCACCGAGATCGCGTGCCGGTAGGCCGAAATATCGAACGTCCCCGCCGGCGTCACAAACCGCATCAGATTCAGGCTGGCCAGGTTGCACGCCGAGTTATCCAGGAACATGTACTCGCTGCATGGATTCGACGCATTGATCCGCGCCGTGTTCTTGCTCGTGTGCCACTTGTTGATCGTGGTGTCGAACTGCATGCCCGGATCGCCGCACAGCCACGTCGACTCTGCGATCTTGTGCATGATCTCGCGCGCCTTGTAGGTCTCCACCGGCTCGTGGCCCTTCACCGTATACGTGGTAAAGTCGCCATCGGCTCTCGTAGGCAGCGCATAAACTCGTCACTGACCCGAACGGAATTGTTGGCATTCTGGAAGAAGATCGACGAAAACGCCTCGGAGTCCGGCCCCGATCCGTCGTATCCCGCCTTGATCAGCGTGAAGGCCTTCGCCTCTTCCTTCGCCTTGCACTCGATAAAGTCCACGATGTCCGGGTGGTCCACATTCAGGATCACCATCTTGGCCGCGCGGCGCGTCTTGCCGCCGCTCTTGATCACGCCGGCAAATGCGTCGAACCCGCGCATGAAGCTCAGCGGCCCGCTCGCCTGCCCGCCGCCCGAAAGCAGCTCCATCGACCCGCGCAGCGACGACAGATTCGTCCCCGTTCCCGAGCCCCACTTGAACAGCATTCCCTCGGTCTTGGCCAGCGTCAGAATCGAGTCCAGCGAATCGTCCACCGCGTTGATGAAGCAGGCCGAGCACTGCGGATTCCTGTAGCCGGTCGCCGTGTACTGCACGCCGCCCGTCACCGGGTCCCAGTGCCAGTTCTGCCCGTCGGCCTCCGGCTCCAGCCGGTCGCAGCCCACGTTGAACCACACCGGCGAGTTGAATGCCGCCTTCTGCGTCAGCAGCAGGTGCGCCAGCTCGTCGTGGAAGATCGCCGCATCCACAGCCGTGGCAAAGTAGCCGCCGGCCAGGCCCCAGTCGCGCACCGTCTCCACCACGCGCGCCACCAGTTGCGCGCACGCCGCGTCTCGCGCTCCGGCATGTCCATCTGCCCGTGCAGGTACTTCGAGGCCACGATATTGGTGGCCGTCATCGACCAGTCCGCCGGCACCTCCACGTCCTTCTGCTCGAAGATCGTGTTGCCCTTGGTGTCGGTAATGGAGGCGGTCCGCCGTTCCCATTCCACCTCGTCGTAGGGCGAAACGCCCTCCAGTCGAAAAGCGCCGGGACAAAGGTCAGGCCCTGCTGTGTGCGCGCGGTGGATTGGAAAGCAGCACTCGAAGTCTGTAGTTGAGCCTCGTTCATCTCGGGTTCCTCTCCATTGGGCAAAATCGGTGAAATAACCATCCATCCGGCGTCAATGCCGGCCAGCGAGAGTAGCTTGCAACATCTTTGAAAACGAACGGAAAACGGGGTTAGAAAAAGCAGCGATCTCAAATTGCTCTTAAGCGGCCCCCAGGGCGCGTCCGGCATCCTTCCTCGTTCCCTCCGCCCTTGAGCTCCCTCGCCGGGACTGTACTCATCGCCGCGAATGCCCACCCGTCAGGTGCTCAAAAGAGCACCTGAACTTTGGAATCGCTCGGTTTGCGCCGTTTCTCTTAACAGTCCGTTTACAGCCGCAGATGAAAAAATACCGCTGTCCGTGGTGCGTGTCAATAGCAAACCACAATATCTTGTATTTTGTTCATCGTTTCGGGCACCAGCTCTCTAAACCCCGCCATTTGCCTGTGGAAAGCCCCAAACAGCCTTGTGCGCCGCGGGTTTGCGCGGTCTTTTTTGCACCGAAATCGGGGCAGACCCTCAAACCAAGCCAAATCCCGGCCCGATTCCTCCCCGGCCTGTGTAGCGCCGGCCTCCCGGCCGGCTGTGCTGAGGGCCTCCCGGCCCTCAGAGACCTCGCCAAGATTGGACCTCTGCGAGTCGCGCCCCTGTGAGAAAGGTGAGCATAGGTCCCGGCCCGATTTCCGCACCACCGTCTAAGGGTAGACCTTCGCTGGTCCCCTCACAAGGCGCAGAACTGGTGCAGAATGCCGCTCCGGCTGTGCGAGTTGTGGAGATCGTGGGCGCGACTTGGCGTTCGCTTCGCCCTATGCGCCAAATGCGGATGGCGCGGGCGAAAATTGCGGGACTTGACTTTGTTTTTATATTCGACAATTATCGAACAAACAACCAGGCATTACCGGACCAGGAGAGATACCGATGAAAGTCATCGCCGTCAACGGCAGTCCGCGCAAGAAGTGGAACACCGCCACGCTGCTCGATCACGCTCTGGAAGGCGCACGCTCGGTGGGCGCCGAAACCGAACTGGTCCACCTCTACGATCTCGACTTCAAGGGCTGCCAGAGCTGCTTTGGCTGCAAAAAGCTGGACGGGCCCAGCTACGGCCACTGCGCCGTCAAGGACGGCCTCCGTCCTCTGCTTGAAGCCGTTCCCTCGGCCGGCGCGCTCATCCTCGGCTCGCCGATTTACTGCATGCAGGCCACTGGCGAGATGCGCTCGTTTTACGAGCGGCTCATCTTTCCCTATCTGGAGTACGCCGATCCGCCGCGCTCGCTCTTCCCCGGCAAACTCAAGGTGGGCTTGATCTACGACATGGGATTGCCGGAAGCGATCGCGCAGAAGATCGGGCTGGAGGGTGCGCTGGCACTTAGCACCGGAATCACGAGTGTGATCTTCGGCCAGCCTGAAGTTCTGTTCAGCTACGACACCATGCAGTTCGACGACTACTCCAAGTACGCCGCCGCGCGCTTCGATCCGGTTAAAAAGAAGCAGCGCCACGACGAGGTCTTCCCCGAAGACTGCAAAAAGGCCTTCGCGATGGGCGCCCGCCTGGCACAACAGAACTGAGGAAAATCAGACAAGGAAATTTCGAGCCTTCGTAGTACTCGTCTGCTCCACCGCTCGCACTTAACTCTTCGCCAGCTCGGCTTCGAGGGCGGCGATGAGTTCCGGCGCGTCGGGCTGGGTGTCGGGCGAGAAGCGCCCCACAACTTCTCCCTGCCGGGACACCAGGAACTTCTCAAAATTCCACAGAATCTCCGGCTCGGGCAGCGTTTCGATCCCACGGCTCTTCAGCTTTTCGCGCAAGGGCGTCTCGGCCGCGCTGCTGGCCGTGGGCTGCGCGGCGATCAGCGCCTGGTACAGCGGGTGCTTCTCAGGCCCCACCACGGTGATCTTGCTGAAGAGCGGAAACGTGACGCCGTAGTTGAGCTTGCAGAACGACTGGATCTCCTCGTTCGAGCCCGGCTCCTGGGCCTTGAAGTCGTTGGCCGGGAAGCCGGCGATCACCAGCCCCTGACCGCGAAAGCGTTCGTAGAGTTTTTCCAGGCCCTCGTACTGCGGCGTCAGCCCGCACTTTGAGGCAACATTGACCACCAGAAGAACGCGGCCTTTGAAATCGCCGAGCGAGGCCGGCTCGCCGGCGATTGTGTCAACGGGGATGGAATAAATTGAAGCGGTCATAGGTTCTCCAGCCCTCCATCATAATAGAGTGGGCGCCGGCAGGACTAAGGTTGGTTGGCGAGGGTACCTGAGGAAACATTGCAACTGCCCCATCCACTTTTGGCCTTTTGACGGTTAGGCGCCGCGAACGCAAGACCAAAAGGCTTTGTATCAGGGCATGGGTTCACTCATGCCGCAAACCGCCCGCCCGCTTTTCGAGAAATCAAGTACGCGGCGAAGCCGCGCACAAACCTCGTCCTGCAACGACCCAAATTAGCACATCCGGCAAAGGACGCCACGAACGCAAGACCAAAAGGCCTTGTATCAGGGCATGAGTTCACTCATGCCGCAAACCGCCCGCCCGCTTTTCGAGAAATCAAGTACGCGGCGAAGCCGCGCACAAAAACAGGCGTGCACGCAATCGCTCATCCCCCGCTCCCTTCACACGCGCAAAGGTCACCACAAAACCGACTTGCGGGTACTGATCCGATGCCGAGCCTCAAGTCCGGCGCGGCACGCCGTGAGCCGGTTCGCCGATATTATGCTCCGCTCTCAATCGGGACGGCGGGCTGCACGCCCTGATAAAGGCACGCCCACGTCGGGTTAGGCGAAACTTAGGTATCACCTTTTCGGCCATTGAAACGTGGAATCGCTCCAACAGGAAGGCCGCCTCCAATGAAGAAATGCATTCGTCCAGATCGGGCGCCGCTTCGGTCCGATTAGCAGCGAGCTCTTTCATTGCTGCATCCAAGTCCCAGAGGAACCATTCGTACTCTAAACAGCAATTCTCCGACGCCTTCTTGAAGCGCTCGCGAAGCCTTTCGAGATTGCGTAAGCAATCGCTCCAGATCCAGTTCAAGAGGGCCGCTTCATCCGGAGCCAATTGACGAAGGACGGCGATGTATCCCGGTCTGATCTGACCCGCATACTCTGGCGAAGCAGCGTTTGCAAGTAAGGCGGACCACATAGCGTGGAGCTCTTCGTCCTCTTCCAGGGAGGCGCCCTCTAGCAAGGGAAAGAGCAGCTTGACCGGAACAGCCTTCGGAGTGAACCCAGCTTCCCGGGCAATCTTCTCAGCTTTTTTCACGCATTCAAGCTGTCTCTTGTATCGGTAAAGCCGAACCTCGTCCCGCCACCTCTCGCCGAACTCATCCGCCGCCGGACCGAGAATTCGTTTCCCAGCGTCTGTGAGAATAGCGGCCCCGCCCAACGCCATGCCTCCCTTAACGAGCGCTGGCACAGCTTCGATGATGTTCTCAGGGTTCATGGCTCTCGGTCCCTAGGTTATACCAGTTTGCGATGTGAGTATCCAATTTGCATTGGCGATTTTGCGCTCGAATATCGTGGACAGGGGCCCCAAGCTCTATGACGACGATTGACAACGTTTCCTTTTGGATATTGTTAGAATGCTTGCGTGCCTGGAGATAATGTCAGCTCGAACGCCTTGGAGTGGGCCCTCACCCACATTCTAAGGTTTGGGGACACAGACATATTCCCTGTGCCCTTCGAGTTCAAGTGCATCAAGAGCGCATGGAACATGGTCGGTCCTCGCCTAGCGGGAATCGACCTGAACACATATCGCACGGGCGGCCCCAAGAGGATGCTCGTTCCAAAACCGAACGGAGGGTTTCGCGTTGCGACGCAATTAGACCCGATAGACGCGATTATCTATGCCGCCCTCGCGTACGAGAGCGCAGCACAGATCGAGGCAAACCGCGTACCGGCAAGCAGACATGTGGCCTGCTCCTACCACGTCGATATATCACCGGACGGCCGGTTGTTCAGTCCGGAAAATGGGTGGCCCGAGTTCCATTCCAAATCAGAGGAATACGCCAAGAGCGGCAACTTCACCCACGTATTAGTTGCGGATATTGCGGATTTTTATAGTCAGATTTACACGCACAGGGTTCAAAGTGCACTCGAGGCGGCGAATGTGCCGGCCGACAGGTCGGAGAACATAGAACATTTCCTCTTGTCTCTGACCGCGAAGCAGACGCGAGGCGTCCCAGTCGGCCCGTCCGCTTCCATCCTGCTTGCCGAGGCGGTTTTGTCCGACGTAGACAGCTTCCTTCTGAGGCACGGCCAAACCTTCACCAGATACGTCGACGATTTCCGAATTTTCTGTAAGTCGCGACGTCAAGCTACAAGGGTCTATCACGATCTCTCGCATTACCTCTACACCTCGCACCGCTTGGCATTGGAGCAACAGAAGAGTAGGGTGTTGCGTGTTGAGACCTTCGGGAGGCGGGAACTGGTCGACCCGGAACGATTGGAGAACGAGTCAAAGCTCAGGAAGCAGCAGGAACTGATTCAGGCGATTCGCCTTATGTCGGGCTACAATATTGCAGAGGAGGACCTCCTCGATGGTGACCAGCAGAAGGTTGTAAGGGAGAACCTCGTAGAGATCTTTGAGACGTGTGTCTCCGAAAAACCGCTCAATCTGGGCCTTGCACGCTACCTTCTCCGCCGTGCGACCGCCCTCAGGACAGCAGCCCTGAACGATGTTGTGTTTCATAATCTGACCGCGTTAGTTCCCGTGTTTCGGGAAGTCACCAATTACCTGCGGGTCACAATCTCCAGAAAAGCCGCGGAAAAGCGAGGTCGCGAGTTTCTGGGCTTCCTAAAAACCTCCATTTATGGCGAAATCCGCTTCTTGCGACTCTGGGCGATGGAACTATTTCTGAATCGACCGGACGTTCTCGATTCGGATTCCGCCCTTAATCTGTCGTATGAATTCCGCGACGACATTGGGTTACGCCAACATGCGCTCATCGCCCGTCGCGCAAAAAAACTAGACTGGATACGTGAGCAGAAGGAAACCTGGATGAATTATTCGCCTTGGGATCGGCGCGCTGTAATCTTCGCCGGATCGGTGCTTCCGCTGAAGGAGAGGCGAATTTGGCTCGAAATGGTTGATGAGGCAACTGACGATCCCCTGGATAAGGCGATCGCGAACGCCGCGAAGCAATGCTAGGGCGAGATTAGGAACATTCCCATTGAAGTCACCGCTCCCGGCGAGACAGCGGCTGAGCTCGAAGGACACAACAAAACCCGAAAAACAAATCCCGGCTGTCGTTAGCAGCCCGACGCTGGAAGGTGGCCTCGGTCTCGACGCCCGAAAAACCGAACCGAGGGTGCCCCCGGCCCCTCGCCCTTGGGGATCGGGGAGACTCCAGACCCCAATTGGCAGGAAGAAGCCCACGGTCTAGCAGGATCGGTCCCCGCAAAACGCCGATTCCTCACCGAACTCGCCCGAAAAATTCCCCCGCCATTTTGCATATAATTTCCGCCTCCCGGCGCATACTGATTCCATAAGCATTCGACCAGGCCCTTGCGCGGCGGCTCACACCCGCCGCGTTCGCGTTTTCGGGCTGCGGTCCTCCGTCCGCTGGGCCGGCCCGCAAGCCCAGCACCGTTTCTTCTGCGGATTTGCCCTCAAGGAGCTGCAATGAACGCGAGAAAGGCCCTTAAGTTCTCTATCCGCCGTATTTTGCGACGTAGCCCTTTTCTTTTCAACGCCTTACCGGCGGAGATCAGAAGCCAACTCATTGCAATCAAATTCCTTAACCCCTTGAAGGGGTATGGGGGGAGGGGTAACTCAATGTACATGGCATGTCGGCACATCAAACCCAACGGCCTCCGCTGCAAGTCCCCGGCCATGCGCGGCCACAGCTTCTGCTACTTCCACGCCAAGCTCCACGCCCGGGTCAGCGACGATGCCGCCAGGTTCGGTCCCATCAAGCTCCCCCTCCCCGAGGATCCTGCCGCCATTCAGATCGCCATCTCGCGGATCTTCGACGGGATGCTCACCGGCCGCCTCGACGGCAAGCTCGCGGGCCGGCTTCTCTACGGCCTGCAGATTGCCTCGCAGCATGCCAACCACCACATCCTCGATACCAGCACGGATTCGGTGGAATCGATGACCCAATCCAAAGAAGGCGACGAGCTTGCCCCCAAGCTCCGCGTCTGCAACGGACTCGACTATTGCGTAGGCTGCAAATATGAGAAAACCTGCCCCGATTACGACCCGGAAAACGACCGCGGCGACAGCGACGAAGACGAAGACGAAGATGAAGATGTAAATGTAGACGAAGAGGAGCCCTGAGACCGCGTCCTTACGTCAACGATAGCCTAAGTTATAAAACATGCGGCCCCGCGTGCGCTTGGCATGCGGGGCCGCATTGTTTTTGATCGCCGGAATCAGTAGCCTACTTTTACCTTCTCCTCGGCAGAGCGCGCGCTTCCGAGTTTTGAGGCGCCTCCGGTTTCAATTCTCATTGCGTAGAACGATCTCCACACGAAGGTCACCGACACCAGGAAGAATGCGACGGCAAGCACGTGCGTAAGCAGCGGCTTGTCCGCACTGAGCGTCACCGCAAGCTCGACCGCCAGCAATCCGAACAGCGTCGTGAATTTGATAACCGGGTTCAAGGCCACCGACGAGGTGTCTTTGAACGGATCGCCGACGGTGTCTCCGATTACAGTTGCGTCGTGCAGAGGTGTCCCTTTCTGTTTCAGGTCAACCTCAACGACCTTCTTCGCGTTGTCCCATGCGCCGCCGGCATTGGCCATGAAGATGGCCTGGTACAGGCCGAAGACCGCAATCGAGATCAGGTAGCCGATAAAGAAGAACGGCTCAACGAACGCGAACGCAAGCGTAGCAAAGAAGATGGCGAGAAAGATGTTGAACATGCCTTTCTGCGCGTACTTGGTGCAGATCTCGACCACCCTCTTGCTGTCGCTCACCGACGCTTTCTCCACGCCTTCCAGTTTGATGTGCGCCTTGATGAACTCGACCGCGCGGTAAGCGCCGGTGGTGACCGCCTGCGTTGAAGCGCCCGTGAACCAGAAGATCATTGCCCCGCCGGTGATCAATCCCAGCATGAAGGGCGCGTGCAAAAGCGAGAGGTTTTCTTTGCCATGGGTGAGGCCGTCGGTGAGGGCCATGATGATGGAGAAAATCATGGTCGTTGCGCCCACCACAGCGGTGCCGATCAGCACCGGCTTGGCCGAAGCCTTGAAAGTGTTGCCGGCTCCATCGTTGGCTTCGAGCAGGTGCTTGGCGCGCTCGAACTTCACGTCGATGTTGAAGTTCTTCTTCAACTCGCTTTCGATGCCCGGGACATTTTCGATCAGCGACAGCTCATAGACAGATTGAGCATTGTCGGTCACCGGTCCGTAAGAATCCACGGCAATCGTGACTGGACCCATGCCCAGAAAGCCGAACGCCACCAGGCCAAACGCGAAGACGGCCGGAGCCAGCATCATTCCCGCCGGATCGGTCTGCAAATCCGCTATGCCGGTGCTGAAGAAATAGCCGATGGACATGAGCGCGACCATGCACAATCCCAGCCAGTAGGCCGAGAAATTGCCCGCCACAAATCCCGACAGGATGCCGAGCGAAGCTCCGCCTTCGTTTGCCGATGTGACGACTTCCTTCACGTGGGCCGACTTGGTCGAAGTGAAGACCTTGACCAATTCCGGTATGATCGCGCCCGCCAGGGTGCCGCACGAGATGATGGAAGACAGCTTCCACCACAGCGTTCCGTCGCCCAGTGTAGGGATCATAAGGTACGAGACGATGTAGGTCAGCACGATGGAAACGATCGACGTGATCCATACCAGCGAGGTCAGCGGCGTTTCGAAGTCCATCTCGTCGGCGTGAGCGTATCTCGCATGAGCGATGGCGCTATTCAGGAAGTACGCACCCGAACTGGAAACTAGCATGGCCACGCGCATCACAAAGATCCATACCAGCAGTTGCACCTGCGTGGTGGCGTTCGGGACAGCCAGGAGGATGAACGTGATCAGGGCCACGCCGGTCACGCCGTAGGTCTCGAAGCCATCGGCGCTGGGGCCCACGGAGTCGCCCGCGTTGTCGCCCGTGCAGTCTGCAATCACGCCGGGGTTGCGCGCATCGTCTTCCTTGATCTTGAAGACGATCTTCATCAGGTCGGCGCCAATGTCGGCGATCTTGGTGAAGATGCCGCCGGCAATACGCAGCGCCGCCGCGCCCAGCGATTCGCCAATGGCGAAGCCAATGAAGCATGGGCCCGCATAATCGCCTGGGATAAACAAGAGGATGATGAGCATCATAAGAAGCTCAACGGAAATCAGCATCATGCCGACGCTCATGCCCGCCTTGAGCGGGATCGCATGCACCGGATACGGTTTGCCACCCAATCCAGCGAATGCCGTCCGCGAATTCGCAAATGTGTTCACGCGAATTCCGAACCACGCCACCCCGTAGCTGCCCGCCATGCCGATGAGGCTAAATCCCAAAATGATCGGCAGCGTAAGCCCGATCGGTTTTCCCGGCACCGGCGCCAGAACCCCGAAGTAGAGCGCCATAATGACCGCGATGAAAGCCCAAAGGAGAAGAAGAAACTTGCCCTGCGTCACAAGATACGTTTTGCAGGTCTCATAGATCATCTCGGAGATTTCGCGCATGGTGTAATGAACCGGCAGGTTCTTCAACTGCACATAGATCGTCATGCCAAACAACAGGCCGCCAATGCAGAACAGCAATCCCCACATCAGCAGGGCATGCCCGTTTAGCCCAAGAAAATTCACGGTCGACAAATCCGGCACCACAAGGTTGGCCTCGCCTCCGCCGCCGTGCGCCGGCTCAGCATAGGCGAATGTCGGGGCGAGCAGGCCCAAAACGGCCACAACGGTCTTGTACCTGTGCTTGAAGAAAGCCATAATAGGTGAGCACGCGCTCACACTCAGAAAGAAACACACCCAATACGTGGCAGCCACAAATCCTCCCGATTCAATATTTTGATGATGCCGAATGACGGACGACCCACTACGGTCCTCGCCAAAACACATGTAGTGGGTCCAGTTTGAATCCGCTTTGAAAGGGCACGACTTCAGTCGTGCCGTAAATGCCACAAAATGTGTCGGGGGCTTTCGCCCCGGAGACCTGATCTTCTTCAAACTGACCCACTACCAAAACACAGGGAAATACCTTCGGAAGGCTATCATCCGGAAACACGCGCTGTCGAGTGGTTACGGTCGCGCGTAGTAGGTCAGCCTGAAGGGTACGGGCTTTAGTTGAAGGGTACGGGCTCCAGTTCGTACATCAATCGTGTGGAAATCAACGAGCTTTCAGTGTCTGCGTGAGGACTTACAAAAGGGGGCTCCGCTCCGCAAAAAACATCCCGGAGGGATTGCGCTGCCAAATTGGCCCCTTGCCCGGTCGCGGGGCCACGAGCTTAAGGAAGCTTCTCGTGCCTCTCTTGGTTGGACGCCACTAGCCTGAGAGAGCGTAAAGTACTCTTTAGGGAGGAATTCGAGCGCTCGTATGACGCCCGCAACGCTCCTCACGCCCCGTCAGGCGGCGGAAAAAATCGGCATTAGCTACGCGGCCCTCAAGCACTGGATTCTCGCCGGGCGCGTTCATACCGTCAAGACGCCGGGTGGCCATCACCGCATTTCGCCGGATGAGTTGGAGAAATTCCTCCCCGCACCGCAGGCCCATCCCGGGGCCCGCATCAGCGGCCGCAACCAGTTGCGCGGAACAGTAGCCGAAATCGTCATCGACGGCCTGATGGCAAAGGTCGTTCTCTCCATTGGCGATCTGCGCATCACCGCCATCATCACCGCCGACGCCGTGCGCGAACTCGCCCTCAAGCCCGGCGACCCAGCCATCGCCCTCATTAAGGCCACTGAGGTCATGGTCATCCGCCCGTAATGAACTCAGTCCGGCCATAGCGCCGTTCTTTATTGCCCGCTGCGCCGATCGGCTTGGCCGAGCGGAACTTCCTTACCCTGCCTATTCCATTGCCCTCATCCTCCGCTCACTTGCTCCCTCGTCCCTCCTGCGGCCTGTTAACACTATCTGGGCTGGCGGCGACGAAAGCCAGTGCTTCTCAGGTCGAGGAGCGAGGAGCGCGCTGTAGCCGGTCTACTGAAGTGCGCAGAGAAGTTCTGCATAATTATCTCGTCTTGTATAAATGACATTTATCTGTATGGGTTACAATTCATACAGCATTGAAAAACCTGGCGACGATCTGCCGTATGGGCAGGATAGGTCGGCAGCGCACAGCCGGTAACAGCGAAGCAGCGATAGGAACTCATCGTAATTCGCAACGATTCAATTTGCAGGAGGAAAGATGGCAAAACACAGCGTTTCGGTTCGACTCACTAAATTTCGTATGGATTCGATTTGGTCATGCGTGTGTGATCGTGGAAACAAGATTCCGCGCCAACAATCTACTTTTGGAGGAAATATGAAAAGGGCGAGGTTTGTTTTTGCGGCTGTGCTGGCCCAACCCTTCTTGCTGCTTTTGTTGCTTGCGGTGGGGGCGTTCCCAGCGTGGGCCCAAACGGGGGCTGGCCTTTCCGGCATGATTACGGACCAAACCGGCGCAACCCTTCGCGATGTCGCGGTGACAATCAAGAACGTCGACACGGGGATGATTCGCAACACGACCACCGGCGATTCAGGCCGATTTCAGGTTCTTTCTCTGCCCGTCGGCAACTATGAAGTCGCCGTCAGCAAACAGGGCTTTGCCGAGACAACCAGGACCGGAGTGCGCTTGGACGTCGGCAAGGACGCGGATGTCGTCATCCGCCTCGCATTGAGCGGTGAAAAGCAGCAGGTGGTTGTGCATGCTGACGCCTCGATTGTGAATGCTCAGACGCGAGACACTCCTGGACTCGTTGGAGAAGAAGAAATCAAGGCTCTGCCGCTTAACGGCAGGAGCTTTGATCTGCTGCTGGACCTTAATCCAGGAATCGTAAACTTTACGTTCCTGAAGACTGGAGGAACAGGCGTCTCTAATTCCTCCACGGGAAACAATTTTTCTGTATCCGGCAACCGCCCTCAGCAAAACCTGTTTTTGCTCAACGGCGTGGAGTTCACCGGTGCAGCCGAAAACAATATGCAACCCGGTGGTCCAAGCGGCAACCTTATGGGTGTGGAGGCTGTGCGCGAGTTTAACGTGCTTCGCGATACCTACGGGGCGGAATACGGAAAGCGGCCGGGAGCGCAAGTTGTTATTGTCACCGAGTCGGGAACCAGCAGCTTGCATGGCTCGGTTTATGAGTATCTGCGCAACAACGATCTCGATGCCCCCAATTACTTCGACGTGGCGTCCGCGCCTCCCTTTCAGCGCAATGAATTCGGCGCATCGCTCTCGGGTCCCATCCGGAAGGATAAGACCTTCTACTTCGTTAACTATGAAGGACTGGCTCAGAACCTGCATCAGACGTCGGCGGCTTTCGTGCCCGACTTGACTTCGCGGGCCGCAGCCGTCGCCAGTGTCAAACCGCTGCTCAACCTCTGGCCCACTCCGCCGGCAAATGCTCCCGACTTCAGCGGCATCGCTGAAGTGTTCTCGAGCCCCCTGCAAACCATACGCGAACACTTTGGCAACGCCCGCGTAGATAACATCTTTTCCCCAAGGGATACCCTTTCGGCGATCTACACCGTCGATGATGGCAATGACTTCACGGCGACCATCGCTGATCCCTATAGCGCAGACGTGCTCACTCTTCGCGAACAGGTAGCGACTCTTGATGAAACACACATCTTTTCATCAGCGCTCCTGAATGATGCCCAGATCGGTTATTCGAGAGCCGGTTACTTCTTTACAGGAGAGCCGACGCCAGGATCTCCGGCAGCCGGCGTTGCTGGTTTTCTGTCAGGCCGTCCCGTCGGCGCGGTGGTGGTTGGTGGCAGTGCTGCCTCCAATCCCCAGGCGGCCGTTGGTCTTGCGGGCAGCAACAATGGAAGCGATCTTACGATAGCGCGAAACCTCTACACCTATCAGGATAGGGTCAGTTTGCAGCATCGTGCGCATCTGTTCAGCTTTGGCGCCTGGGTCCAGCAGTTTCAATCCAATGAGACCATCGCACTCAGCCAATTCGGACAGGCAACCTTTACCAGCCTTGCCACTTTCCTGACAGGCACAACCAGTGCTTTTCTCTACGACCCCGCTCCCACGGAAATGAATTGGCGATCCTTGTTTGCCGCTGTCTATGCACAGGACGAAATTCGAATCGCTCCAAAATTGATGGTCAGCCTGGGATTCCGCGCCGAGTTCTCCAATGGGTGGAATGAGGCCCATGGCCGCGCTGCCAATTACACATTCCCGAACGGCGTCATTTCCAGCACGCCCAACATTTCCAAAAACGCCTTTACCTCTAACAATGAGAAATTTCTGCCGGCGCCCCGTGTCGGTTTAGCGTGGAGTGCCATCCCTGGCAAGACGGTGGTTCGTGCCGGGTTCGGAATGTATTACGAATTGCTGGACGCACTCGGCTACCGCATGGACCAGAATGCGCCGTTCAACCCGGTATACAGCATTGCCAGTGAACCCATATCCAGCCTTCCCATCGCTACCAGCGCCCCTATGCCAGCCAAAGCACTGCTGGTCGCCGGCGGAGTGCAGCCCGACGCCAGGATGCCCACACTCATCTCCTACTCGTTGGGAATTGAACAGGCAATCACGCCAAATACTTCGCTCACCGTCCGCTACGTGGGATCGCACGGCTACCACGAATTTATCGGCATTGATGCCAACGAGCCGGTTCCAACCATCTGTCCCACATCGCCCTGCCCGGCTGTCTACCCGGGCACCTTCCCTGCGCCCTTGACGGGTGCTCCTGTTCCGGCCGGCTCATATTACATTGCGTCCGGAACTGCCAAGGCGAACCCCAGCCTGGCGAATACCTGGACTTGGTTTTCAGCTGGCGCCGCCAACTACAACGCCTTGCAGATTGATGCCAATCACCGCTTCAGTCAGGGCTTTTCCTTGCGCGGTGTCTATACTTGGTCCAAGGCGCTGGACGACGGGGATTCGCTGAACCAGACCACCGCAAATAACGCGCCCGGATTGGTGGCAAACCCGCATGACATTAGGGGTGACTGGGGACCGGCCACTTTCAACATGAAGAATATTGCGGTGATCAGCGCGGTTTATAGCCTGCCCTTTGGAAAGCAACAGCGATTTGCAAGCCAGTGGCGCGGCTTTGCCGGTGGGGCCATCAGCGGGTGGTCTGTCACCAGCATCGTCGATGCGCAGGACGGATTCCCGTTCACGCCTCAGCTTAGCTACAATCCTTCGAACAATGGTGACACGCGCAATCCGGTGAGGCCTTTCATCAACCCGAATTTTACGGGCAATCCGATTCTCGGAAAGCCGGGACAGTGGTTCAATCCGAGTGCCTTCCTCGCCCCGCCGGCTAACAGCGGTTTCTACGGCAATCTCCGCAGAAACACGTTAGTCGGACCGGGGCTGGCCGACTGGGATTTCTCCGCTGTGAAAGACACAACGATTAAGGAGCGGCTGGGGTTGCAGTTCCGCGCCGAGTTATTCAATCTGACCAACCGGGCAAACTTTGGCATGCCGAATCTGATTGTCTTCACGCCCTCCGGCCTTTCTGGTACGGCAGGGGCGATAACCAGTACCTCCACTACATCGCGGCAGGTTCAGTTTGCCTTGAGGCTCCATTGGTAGGACAGGGCAGTTGATCGCTACTCTTCCTCATCAGGAAAAAACAGAGGGGAGGGAACAGGGAGTTAGAGCGTAGGCGCAATGCCTATTCCCTGTTTCCCATTTCCTATTCCCTGTCACTACTCAATCGGAATGTCGATCTTATCGTCCGGCAGCGCGATCTTCAGGTTCTGATCGCTGGGGTTGCGCACCTGTCCGTAGGGCCACGGATGCAGCTTGAAAAGCACCAATTGATTCCTGTCCGGATCGTCGAAGGCTGTGAAGCTGGCCGCCTGTTCGAGCGAAAAATGCGTGTGCAGGTCCTCCAGCGAACCGGAATCGATGTCGTTCCACGCGGCGTACCAGCCCGGTTGATACTCGGCTAACTTCGATGGCAGGTCCTCGGTGCCGAAGTCGTCGCACAGCGTGGGCAGGTGGGTCAGTAGCGTGATTTCGTCTCCACTGATCGACACTAGCAGCGGCTTGCCGTTGGGATGCATATCGATATATCGAGCTAACTGGCTGGCCGCATTCGCCCACGTGTATTCCGGATGCGTGGCATAGCCGATCGTCTTTACGCCATGAACCCCCGCCGCGATCGCGGCAATCGTCACCACCACCCAGCCCATTCTGCGCGTCCACGCCATCGTCTGGCCTACCTGGCCGAGCAGAGCTCGCGCCCCCAGCGCGACCACAAAAAAACAGAAGAACGCCGGGACGGCGAAGTAGCGTGGCTGGGGGTGGTTCTGCAGGATCATAAAGAGCAGATACCCGGCAACGGCCCACAGCGACGCGCCAAAGAGCGGATCGCGCCAAAGCTTTCGGCCCCATTCCGCCCGCCACGCGATGGCCGCGGCCAGCACCATCACTCCGGCCAGTGGAATCAGGCTGTGATCGATCCACAGAAGCCCATGAAACGACCACCAAGAAGCCACCAACGGCCAGGTTGTCCCCTTCGGCATCGGGTAGGCATTCGCAATGAGAAAGAAGTATTTGTAGTCGCCGAACAGACCAAAACCTGCAATCAGCGCCATCCACAGGCCATACGCAGCGGCAGCCGTCATCGCCGCGGCCAGCGCACAGCGCAACGCCAGCCTCCGCTTCTGCCCGAGCGGCAGCACCATCGACCACCCCATCGCCGGCGCAAGAAAAACAGCCGTGGTTTTAGTCAGCACCATCAGCGCAAACAGCAGGCCGATCCCAACCGAAGCCAGCACCGGCCGCCGCAATGCAGGCAAACGCATCGCGAGGTTCAGCGCTCCCAGCGTCAGCACGGTCTGCAACGGCTCCAGAATGGCCAACCGGCTGAAGCAGTACAGGAACGGGCTGGTAACCAGCAGCGTCACGCCCAACAACGCCACCCACACCGGGGCCCCCGCGGATTGGTCTTCGTCCGCGGGGTGGGAGACCGGGGCCCCCGCGGATTGGTCTTCGTCCGCGGGGAGGATGCGTTCCCCCCTCGCCCGCAGCAACATGTAACTCAGCGCCAGGTTGGCGAAAAAACACGCCACGGCCAACCCTCGCGCGGCCTCCACCGTCACCCCCGTAAAGAAAAACAGCACCCACTCTGCAAACGGCCACGCCGGAAGGGCCACGGCGGAATTGAAGTCCCCGGCCATATACCAGTTCCCGAACAGGTGGGCGCGAATTGCCGCACTCCCATACCAACCCTCGTCGGTATATTTGGCCCAATCGAATGTCCACGGCGACCCGTTGGGAAAATCGGCGCGCAGATGCCAGGCGTGCAGCACGGCGAGGCCCACAATCGCAATCACCCAGAATGCGTAGCCCCAGCGCCGCAGCCTATCCGTCCGGTTCGTCAAGGTTCCCCTCTTGCCTATAGCATTTCTCGGATTGGTATAGAGCGAAGCCGCTGCTGCCTCGTGGATTATTCCTCAAAAAAATCCACATTGCACGCCACTTTGTGACCATCTATAGCGGTTCTCCAATTGGTATAGAGCGGAGCCACAACCGCTAAGTGGCGTTTTCATCAAGAAAACGCCACATTGCACGCCCTTCAAGACTTCACGCGAATTGGAGAACCGCCGTATAAATCCGAGAAATGCCATAAAACGCGCTCCCGCAGTTTGCCGGTGGATGTGGCGATGGGGGACCGTTCTCAGAAACTCAGGAGACTGGCAAAGCCAGGTGGGTGGTTCGCCTCCGCAGAGTTGCCCTTGAGTATACAATTCCCTTCCACCGCGCCCGTGCCATCCAGCAAAGCTCTTCCGTTCCTGCGTTCCCGTGTTCCCTCGCTCCCTCGTTCGCTCCCTTATTCATGTTTTTACCCGCTGCGCCGATGAAACTTGTGTCGGTTCGGCCGCCAACCACATCATCGGTTTACCGCCAAGCCGCAGGAGCCGGAAGCAGTCGCGTTGCAGCAGTCGGAAGCGGTGGCAGGGAATGGAACGAGCGCGGGTACGGCTGTTCAGGCTCTGCCGCAGCCACGGAGGCGAGAGACGTTGAGATCCATGCAGAACTTCGCTCCATCCCATTCGCACTCCTCCGCCTCAGGACTCACGCTGGTGGAGTTGGATTCTCCTCCCGCCACCTTCCAGGCCGTCGGCGTCAGCACGGCATGGCGCAAGCTGCTCGCGCAAGCTGATATGGCTGCTCCGCATATGCAAATTGCGGCCATTGAAGGCGAGTCGGGCAGCGGCAAGCAAACCCTGGCCCGTTATCTCTTCAGCCGGTCTCCGTTGGGCTCAACCAGCTTTCAGCGCCGCGATGCGCGTGAGTGGCTGGCCACCGACGGCGATCCCGTCACCCTCGCCGGCTTCACCTATCTCGATCGCGTTGATCTGCTCGCACCTCCCGGCCAGGGTCTCCTGCTTGCCGTCCTCAAAACCCTCCAGGACCGTCCGCCCGGCCGCGCCGTCGTGTTGGCCTCCTCACAAACCCCGCTGCGTCAGATGGTCGGCCAGGGACTTCTGCTCCCCGACCTCGCCTTTCGGCTCACCGCCATCCGTTTTGCCATTCCTCCGCTGCGCCAGCGCCGCGAAGACATTGCCCCGCTCGCTCAGTTCCTGCTCGAACGCATCTGCAGCCGCTACCAGCAGCGCCCTGTTGTTTTGGGGCCCGGCTCGCTGGCCCGGCTCCTGCAGCACAACTGGCCGGGTAATGTTCGTGAGCTTGCCAGCGTTCTGGAAACAGCCCTGCCTCGAGGCCGACAACGGCGTCATCCGCCCCATCGACCTCGCCCTGCCCGACGGCCTTTCGCCTCATTTCGACGCTGACTTCGGTGCGCGCCTCAGCGCAAGCGCTCAAGCCAATCCGTGGGCCAACCCTACCGCCGGCCCCGGCGCTCTGCTTGACCCGCAGTCCGCCCTCCGCTCCGCCAACCTCGCTCTCGATGCCGTCATTCGCCAGCATGTGCAGTATGTGCTCGACCTGAACCACGGCAACAAGCTCCGCGCCGCCCGCCAGCTCGCCATCAGCCGCTCTACCCTATACCGCATCCTCGCCAACGAAGCCCTGCTGCCCAAGTAAGTTCGTCACCGTTCATCTGCACGGCGTCTGATCCGGCGACTTCTCCACTTACTCGGGCGCTAACAGAAAAGGCCCCGCCACGGGGCCCTTTCGCTGACTCGCTAACCGGCCAGCTTGCTGACTCGAAATTGGGACGCGCCTTATCCGCGCACGATGCTACTTCTTCGGATAACCCACGGTCTGCGTCAGCGTAATTTTTTGGTCGGGACGCAGTTTCATCACCTTGGCGAGAGCCTCACGGTCCACCATGCCGCGCACCACAACCGCGAGTCCTTCCGAGGCACAAAACAGGTAGACGTTTTCCGCGATGAAGCCTGTGCCCGCGGCGGTGAAAAGGTCCCGATATTCGGCGGAGACTTTTCCCGCTTTGGCAAGGTCCGCGACGTAAATCAAATTCACCGGCGCATCTTTCACAAATGGCTGCATGCCGGTCAAGCCGCGCACATCCCCGGCCAGCACGGGATCCAGTTTGTTCCCTTTGGCGTCGTAGATGTAGAGCCCCTCCGCCATAGCCACGTACACATCGGTTTCCTGCCAATTTATGGCAGAGGGCGCTGTACGTTTTCCCTCGCCCGGCCGATTGATGCCGAAAGCCGCCCAAAGCAGGTTCGCGAGCACCTGCGTGGGCAGCTTATCCAAGCTGAATTCGCGTGTGGAGTGCCGGTCTCTAAGCACCTGCATCAACGGCTTGCCACCGTCGGTCTGAGGAGCAGGAAGAATGAGAGGTTTAAGTTCTTGCCCAAGTGCGAAGCTCGCACAAAGGAACATCGCAATAGCAAGGAAGCGAACAGAAAATGACAAATGCGTTTTCATCGGAGACTCCTATGAATAGTTGTCCACTCATTAGGCTAGCAGGTGCCCCAGGCGTAAGCCTGAGGGTGGCGATGCAATCCCCAACCCCCAGCACGCTTCAGCGGGCACAAAAAAATCGCGATCGGTTTCATTTCTGCGCGGGCCGGCAACGACGGTGGGGAACTGAAAAGAAAACCGCGCGAACCTGCCAAGTCGCGAAGCGACGCCAACCTGCGAAATACCAAACAAAGTCTTTCATCCACCGCGGGTCCGCGCCGTTGCCCCGCTGGCTTGGACAGGAAGCGCCACATAACCCTGATGAGGAGGTGCGACAGTTGTCTAGTACAACTTATCCCGGAATTGCCGATGCCTTCGGCGACCAGGGCGCTGGTCAGGCCCGGGTTCTCATCGTTCCCAGTCCCATCGTCGCTTCCACGCTCGCCAGCGTGCTCTGCAAAAGCGCCCTCTGCTCTTCCCTCACCTGGCGCAACCCCTGCTGCACCAGACCGAACAGCACATACCACGTAATCGCTCCCGTAGCAGCCATGAGGCATAAATCTACGAGGTTGTTGATTTTCGGGAATAGGATGGATGCGTCCCAAAGCGTATGCATGACGACCGGAATCGAAAACGCCATCAGGAAGCGCGAGTCCGTCAGCATTCCCGGATTCACAGGCTTGTCGTATTTCACGCGCCAAAACGCGCCCGCCGCAATCGCCGTCCATGGCACGTGCATGAATGGAGCTAGAACCGCGCGGATCACCAGCACATCCACCATTGCCTTGACTGCGGCATCGCCCCCCTGCCCCAACGCCCCAAGGAGCGCTTGGAACCCATAGAAAGCCGTCTCGAAGGCCCCAAAGCCCGCCCCCACTGCCGCCCCAAACAGGATTCCGTTCAATATGTACTTGTAGCGCACAGTGCGCATCACCACGAGCACCATGGCAAGCTTCGCGGTCTCTTCTACAATGCCCGGGATTTTTTGAGTGATCGCAGAACCCGGCATCTTCATGTACTCAAACGAAACCACGCAGAGCCCGGCCAAGCCTCCTATCACGAGCAGCTTTCCCACTACCACTATCGAAACGTTCCGTGGCGTGTTTATCTCGAACAGCAGCACCAGCGTGGCCAGCGGCACCCCAAACGCTCCCATGATCATGATCGCCGGCAACAGCGGTACATTCTGGGTGTAAATCCAAAAGACGTCCAACGCCACAAACGAAATCGCGAAGACCGCCAGCAGGCGGAAGAACATCCACGGCTTCGGCCAGCCCGTCTCTACCAAGTCGATGGGAGGCGTGGTCTTCGACCCGCCCACCATGAAGTACTCCTCCTCCGCATCGGCGCCGTGCCGTTTTGACACCTCGCTGAACATCTGCCCCAGGCTGAATCCCTCCAGGCTGTCCGTCGAAGCCAGGTTCCGGATTTGCGACCGCAGCCCCTCCAGAAGACCCGATTGGGCGTGCGGATGCATTGAAGCCGTCGGCACGTAGTACACTTGCTGCGGTCCGCCCGGGTATGCCTGGTACATCACCGCCGTCATGCCTGGCGGCCCCTGTGCAGGTGCATATGGGTACAGCGCAGCCGAGGGCGGCGCGCCAGGATAGACGCCCGGTGGAGGAGCAAGGGCCGCTGACGGTATGTTTGGATACGCCGCCGGCGCGGCGGCTTGTATGCTTGGGGCTGCCGGCGCTGTCGCCCTCTCCGTCACATCGCTTCCGCATTTCGCGCAAAAGCGTTCATTGCCCCCCAACTGTGCCCCACAACGGCCGCAGAATGCCATACGCTTTCAAGCTCCTCGCATTGTCCGTTACAACTCAACGCGGAATTGCCAACCCCGCTCGAGCGTGGGTTGGAAACACCGGCACGCTAAAAAGAAATAACGCGCTAACTCGCCAACATGCGACGTAGCGAAGCGACGCCAACCCGCGGAATACCAAACAACCTATTTCATCCACCGCAGGTCCGCACCGCCGATACCCGGTTGAAAAGAAGCAGAAGTGTAAGCTCAACAAAACAAAGCATTCAACTCGCAGCATCGTCTGCTGCGCGGGTCGGAAGCGAGTCGACGAAACCCGCTTCACCCCTCCGCTGTCCGCAAAAGCGATGGGGGACCGGCTCGTTCATTTGCGTCTAGGTGACTGGAACCACAGCCACAATGCCGCAGTTCGCCCTCGTCGCGCCTTGCAGGACTTGACCTACCGCAAATGGGTCGAAGGTGATGGTGTGCTGCGGCTGTACGGGCTGATTATTGGGCCCGCCTATTGTGATTTGGTTCTTCGTCAGCTCCTGGCCGCCAACGCCGTATTGGATGCACTCCAAGGTCGCCGATTGAATGGCAACGGTCGAGTTATTCGTCCATTGCCCATTTGAAATCTCGACGTCTCCATCCTCTACGGATATCTGCCCGGTGAAAGACTGCATACGCACCAGCTGTGCGTTGGATCCCTGCCCCGGGCCGCCCGGCTGTTGCCCTGGATTGAATCCCGGCTGCTGCCCCGTCGGCTGCTGTCCCGGAGCGGCCGGCTGCTGTCCGGGCGCTACCGGCTGGTTCTGCGGCGCATTCCCGGGCGTCTGGCCCTTCGGCTGCATATAGTGCGTGTAGTAGTAGTACACTCCCGCAGCGACGATAATGATCCCCAGCCACATGATCCCGCTCTTCTTCGCAGGGGCCTGCGGCGGCATCGCCACCGACATTGGAACCTGCCCTGGCGCCACATAAGGAAGGTGTGAGGGCGCCACAGCGGGTGGAAGAAACGGAGCCGCACCCGGCGCGCCGCCCGCCCTTGCCGTCTGGTCGGCCCCGCACTTTCCGCAAAAGCGTTCGCCTTCCGCTAACTGCCCGCCACAACTCGTGCAGAATGCCATACGTTCTCAGCCCCCTCGCGTTGTCGATTTCAACTCAACTCGGAATTGCCACCCCGGCTGGCGCCTGTACCGGCCGCCTCGTTCCCAGTCCCAGCGACGATTCCACGTGGTCCAATGTGCTCTGCAATTGCGCCTTCTGCATGTCCCTCACCTGGTGCAGGCCCTGCTGAATCATGGTGAACAACACGTACCACCCGACCACGGACGCGACGCCCATGAGGCAGTAATCCGGAATGACACCGATATTCGGGAAAATGACTCCTGCGTCCCAAACCGTATGCAGCAGCACGGGAATGATGAACGCCCTCAGGAACCGCCCATCCAGCAGCATGCCCACGCTTCCCTGTCTGTCCCCCTTAACCCGCCAGAACGCGCCGGCGGTGATCGCCGTCCACGGAATGTGACAGAACGGGGACAGTATCCCGCGAAAGTTCAGGGCAGCCAGCACGGGTTTCAGAACGCCTGTCAGGACGTCCGCCAACCCCAGATTCGGATTTGCGGCGGCAAGCTGGTTGAGCCCGCCACCGGCCAGGAACTGCAAAACGGAGTCCAGCCCGTAGCCGAGCGTCTCAGAGCACGCATAACCTGCCCCCACTGCCGCCCCAAACAGGATTCCGTTCAGTTGGTACGGGTAGCGCGCGCCGCGCGCAGTGTACGTCACAATGATCACCGCCAGCAGCTTCGAGGTCTCCTCCACTACGCCTGGCATATTACCGAAAATCGGAATTAAGTACCACAGCGTAATCATCACCACCGAGATACCGCCGCCGACGACAAACACCTCCAGCACCTTGGCAATCGAAATGTTTCGTGGCGTGTTCATCTCCCAGATGAGCATCAGCGTCGCAATTGGCGCCGCAAACGTTGCCAGGACAATGATCGTTACCATTACCTTTTCATTCAGGGTATACATGAAAAGCGCGTAAGTTACCGCGTAGGCAATGACCAAGGCCGCCAGCACGCGGAAGAACATCCACGGCTTGGGCCAGTTCGTATTTACCAGCTCAAGCGGCGGCGTCGTCCGCGATGAGCCCGCTGCCATATAGTCTTCCATCACATCCGGACCCTGCCTCTTGAACGTCTCCTTGAAAAGCTCTCCCAGGCTGAATCCCTCCAGCTTGTCCGTCGAGGCCAGATTCCGGATCCTCGCCCGCAGGCCGTCCATCATACCCTCATGCGGGCGCCCTGCTCCCTGCGCGGGAACGTAATACACCTGTTGCGGACCGCCCGGGTACGCCTGGTACAGCATTGCAACCATCCCCGGCGGCGGCCCTTGCGGAGGCGCCTGTCCGTATTGCGGCGGAGGCGCCTGTCCGTACGCCGGCGCCTGCGGAACGGCTTGCGCTGCTGGCACGGCATGGCCGGCAGCAACATTCTGCGCGGCGCCTGGGCTTCCTGTTGGGGTGCCGCAACGATTGCAGAACTTGTTCTCGGGTGTGTTCTGGGCTCCACAGCGTGCACAAAACATGGGCAATCTCCGATCCTGGCAACGTCCGGGGGACGTTATGCAAATTAGCACTTCTCTGTCCGTGAAGTAAAGTCAAAATCCAAGAACCGTTTGGCCGCTTGTGTCATGCGACGCTGATTTGGACGGTTATCGCTGGGCCCAGCACAAAGCCCGCGAAACAACGAAGCACAACGCTGGAGACGGAACCAGCCGGCTGCTCATGGCAATTCCAAGGCCTGTCGCAGGATTCCCGGGGTTAACCGGCACGGCGTAGGGCCGCTTATCCATTGGTAATGTTTATGGCCCAAAATGGTTATCGCAACTCTGTGAATATCGTGGAATCCTAATCCGATGAGGCTCGTCACGCCCAGGATGCCGGCTCGAGGGCCGAAGGCAAAGGTGCGCAAACCGCCCGCCTGGGTGCGCAAGTCGCCCGCCTGCACGGCGGCACGCCTGAACGCTTTGATCGAGAGCACTCGGGACATGATCTGGTCGGTCGACCTCAAATACCGGCTGGTCACTTTCAACAAAGCCGTTTCGGACCAATTCAAGTACAACCACGGAATCAAGGTAAAGGCGGGAATGCGGGTGGCCGATCTGCTCGCGCCTGACGGGGCCGCACTCTGGCCTCCTTTGTACGAGCGCGCCCTCAAAGAAGGCCCGTTCCAAACCGAGTACCGCATGGCCGACGGACGGTATCTTGAGTTGGAGCTCAATCCCATCGTCGAGAACGGCAAAAAGACGGGAGTCTGGGTCTTTTCGAAAGACATCACCGAGCGAAGAGCCTCCCAGCAGAGCCTGGCAAGCGCCATCGAAGCTCTCAGGGCCACTGAAGAGCGCTACCATGCCGCTTTCGAGACGAGCACCGACGCCATCACCATCAGCCGCATGAGCGATGGTAGGTTTCTGGATGTCAACAAGGCATTCCTCGACCTCTTTGGATATTCGCGCGAAGAAGCCCTAGGCCGGACCACGCTGGAACTGGGCATGTGGGCCGAACCTCGCGAGCGCGAGATTCTCGTGGAAACCGTGCGCCAAGAGGGCAAATGCCGGAACCTGGAAGTTCAAAGTAGATTGAAGAACGGAGAGATCATCTGGACCCTCCTTTCGGCAACAACCATTAAACTGGACGGGACAATCTGCCTGCTGAGCGTAGGTCGGGATATCACCGAGCAAAAGGCCGCAGAGCAGCGCCTGGCCGCCGCCGTCGAGGCCCTCAGGGGGAGCGAGGCGCGCTATCGCGCTGCATTCCAGACCAGCGCCGACTCCATCTGCATCTTCCGCCTGAGCGATCTGACATATGTCGATGTCAACCAGGCGTTCGTCGACATCACCGGGTTCCAGCGCGAAGAGGTCATCGGACGAACGTCGCAGCAAATCGGCATCTGGGCCAATCCTCGCGATCGCGAAAACACCATGGATTTGCTGCGGCGGAACTCTACTGTCCGCAACCTGCAAATTAAGTTTCGAAAGAAGAACGGCGAACCCGTCTGGGGGCTGGCTTCAGCCGCGATCATCCAGATTGACGGCGCTCCCCACGTGCTCGCCGTCGCCCGCGACATCACCGAGCAGAAGGCTGCGCAAGAGGCTCTCCAGAGAGCCGAAGAAAGGTTTCGCGAGATCTTCAGGGCCGCGCCGGAAGGCATTTTTCAAGCCACTCCGGCGGGAAAAGTCCTGGCCGTCAACCCGGCCGGCGCCATCATGCTGGGTTATTCCCCGTTGGAGGATCCGGCTTTGGTCGTCCCCGACCTCGCCCATAACATCTGGCTCGACCCACGCGAGTGCGCCCGCTTCAAGGAACATCTGGAGAAGCATGGCGAGATCCAGGGCTTCTCCTGCCAGGTTAAGTGCAAGGATGGAGCCATCAAATGGGTCTCAATCAGCGCCCGCAAGATATGTGGCGCTGCTGGAAAAACGCTCTACTACCAGGGATTTATCGAAGACCTCACGTCGCGCTTGGCCGCCGAGGATGCCCGCCGTAAAGCCGAACAGCGGTTCCGCGAAATCTTCGAGGACGCGCCCGAAGGCATCCAGCAGTCAACCCCGGAAGGAAGAGTCCTGACGTTGAATCCGGCGGCGGCGAAGATGCTGGGGTACGAATCCACGGATGAAGCGGCCGCTGCAATTCAGGATGCAGCCCGCGACCTGTGGGTCTACCCCGAGGAGCGCACACGATTCGTGACGCACCTCGAGCAGCAGGGAACGGTTCGCGACTTCCAGTGCCAGTTGAAGCGCAAAGATGGCAAGCCAATATGGATCTCCACCACCGCAAAAAAAATCACCGGGCCCGATGGAAAAACCATTTGCTATCAGGGCTTCAGCCAGGACATCACGGAGCAGAAACGCCTTGAAGCCGCTCTCAGGGCCAACTCCCGCGAACTGCAACTGCTCAGCGAAATCAACAACGCCCTGGTGCGCGCAAAAACCGAGAAGGATCTGCTGAAAAACTGCTGCCGCATCATGGTTGAGGTCGGCGGCTACCGCACAGCCTGGGTCGGCTTCGCTGGCGAGGGCCCGGATAAGCCCAGCGTCACCATAGCCGATTATGGCTTTGAGCAAGGCTTTCTCGAAGGTATCAATCTCACCTGGGCCGAAACCGGGCACGAAGACGGGCCGGTTGGCCGGTCTCTGCGAACGGGTGAGGTTCAGGTCGAGGAGGAAATCTGCGCCGATCCTCTCGTGCATTCCTGGCGCACCGATGCCGTAAAGCACGGCTACCGCATGGCCATTGCGCTCCCTTTCCGCCTCACAGATGGCGCCATCGCCAGCCTTGCAGTCTTTGGGGAGACGCCCGGCATCCGCACCGGCTCAGAACGCAGATTGATGGAGCAGATCGCCTCGGACCTCGCCTACGGCATCGCCAACCAGCGTGCGGAGATTGCCAAGACACGCCACCAGGAAGACCTTCGCGCCGCTCTCGAGCAGACCATCAATGTCATTGCGGAAACCGTGGACCAGCGCGACCCCTACACTGCCGGTCACGAGCGCAGAGTCGCCGATCTCTGCGTGCGCATTGCGCAAAAGCTTGGCCTGTCCGACGACCGCACCCACGGCCTCCATCTCGCCGCCAGCATTCACGACCTCGGCAAAATCGGCGTCCCTGCCGAAATTCTCTCCAAGCCCGGCCTGCTCACTCCCACGCAGTTCAACCTGCTCAAGGAGCATGCGCAACTCGGCTACGACATTTTGAAAAATGTCGCCTTCCCCTGGCCGATTGCCGACATGATCGTGCAACACCACGAGCGGCTTGACGGATCCGGCTATCCGCAAGGGCTCAAAGGAGATGCCCTCTCTCTTGAATCGCGCATCCTCGCTCTCGCAGACGTGGTCGAGGCCATGAGTTCGCACCGTCCCTATCGCGCGGCGCAGGGAATTGGTGTTGCCCTCGACGAAATCATCGCCCAGCGCGGCAGGCTCTTTGACACAGAAGTGGTCGACGCGTGCGTCCGCCTCTTCCGCGAAGACGGGTACACGTTCCCCGCGCAAGCGTGCTGACCCTTCCACCTTACATGCGGCTCCGAACCATTGCTGAGTTATGGACCTGCCGGGGACGGCCACGCAGCAACCGGGAACGGGCTGCGCGCGAAAGACGCATGCGGCCGGTGGAAGGTGCTCGATCTAAATAACTTATTTAGAATCAGTGCAAATGTTCGTTTTAGAGGTGCGGCGGACCGGCCAAATGTTGGCTCAAGTGGTTGCAGTTGCCCCCCGAATGTTCGCTCGGGAGGGTGCGATTCTTCGAGACAAATACCGAGAATAGTTGCGAACAATTAGTGGTTAAAACCGAGAATAGTTGCGAATAAGAGCAAGTGGTACCGAACAATTTCGCGAAAGTGCGACGAAACAGGGGTTAGCGGCCCTAAAATGCCCACTTTTGGCCCGCTTTGCGCATGTTTATGCGCGTTTTTGCGGTCTGTAGGGGCCGGAGGCGGCGGGGGCCCGGGGCGCCCGCCAGATGCAAGAACGCCCCGTTTCCGGGGCGTTCAACGGTTACGGTGAAACCGATACCGTACGGCGAAAGCAAATAGCCTTTCTTTACTGAGAAACAGCCAGGCAATCGTCGCTCAAGTACACTGCTATAATTTCTACCTCTCAACATCCGTGCCGTCAAGGGGGGTTGTCATGCAATCAATTCCTTCCGAGTCGCCCAGGTACTTGCTGGGGCTGGACCTCGGCTCGGCATCTCTGGGTTGGGCCATGATCCGGCTCAATCAGGCAGACGAGCCAGTTGGAGTTTTACGGGCTGGCGTCCGAATTTTTGACCCGGCTGTGGATGGCGATATCGAAAAGGGCCAGGACGTTTCCAATGCCCTGGCCCGGCGCACAGCGCGCCTCATGCGCCGCCAGCTCCGCCGCCGAGCGGGACGGCAAAAACAACTTTTCAAATTGCTGCAACGCCACGGGCTGCTCCCTCCATATGAGGGCCTGGCCAGCGATTCGGCTACGCAGCGGCACGAGATTCTGGGCTCTCTCGACCGCGATCTCGCTTCAAAGTGGCTGACTCCTGGCGGCAGCGATGGGCCGAATTTCACAGAGGTTCCCCTTTACGTCATGCGGAAGACCGCCTTGGACGCGAAGCTCGAACCCTTTGAGCTGGGCCGAATTTTCTATCATCTGAGCCAGCGCCGTGGCTTTCTATCGAACCGCCGGGCCAGCAGCAAGGACAAGAAGGAAGAACAGGGGAAAGTAAAGGCCGGAATCTCGCAGCTCGAAGCGGAGATGAAAGCGGCCGACGCGAAGACATTGGGCGCATATTTTGCCGGGCTCGATCCGCACACGCAAAAAGTTCGCCGCCGTTGGACTCACCGGCACATGTTCGAAAAAGAATTCGCGATGATTTGGGAGAAACAGCGGACGTTTTATCCCGCCATTCTGACCGAGGAACTTCGCCGGGAAATCGGCCACATTCTGTTCGACCAGCGGCCGGTTCGGGAACAGGCAAACCTGATCGGCAAGTGCGATTTAGAGCCGGGTCAAAAGCGTGCCTCCTGGGCAACGCTTGAGGCACAGCGATTCAGGGTGCTCCAGAAGGTGAACGATCTGGAGGTCATCTATCCGGGCCAGGTCCTTGGCGTTGCGCTCACCGATGCCCAACGATTGAGCGTCTACGAGTTTCTCGACCGCGAAGGGGATCAGAAATTCGAGGCCATCCGCAAACATCTTGGCCTGGAGAAGAACGTCGGGTTCAATCTTCAACGCGGCGGCGAAACGAAACTGCGCGGCAACTTTGTTAACAAGATCATGCGCAAGGCGTTTGGTGACCGTTGGGAAGACATGGACGAGGGGCAGCGCCGCCTTGCCGTGGATGAGTGGCGCACCATCGAGAACGAAGAAAGTCTACAGCGACGCTTTGTGCAGCATTGGGGCTTATGCGAACAGGAGGCCTCTGCGTTGGCTGAACAACCCGCGCCGAGCGGATACTGCCAGCTCTCGCGCAAGGCGATTCGCAGGCTGCTCCCGCTGATGCTGTTGGGCAAGCGGTTTATGGCCGCCCGGCAGGAGATTCCCGAGTACCGGCCCAAGCTCGAAGTGCCGATGGACCGCATTCCGCCGGTCCGCGAGGCGCTGAAAAGCCTGCGCAATCCCGCCATCGAGCGCGCCCTGACCGAATTGCGAAAGGTTGTCAACGCAATGGTGCGCGAGTATGGCAAGCCGGCAGAGGTGCGCATTGAGCTAGCCCGCGACCTGAAGAAGAGCCGGCGCGAGCGCGCAAAGGCCATCGACATCAGTCGTAAGCGGGAAAAGGAGCGGGCTGCGGCTAAGGAGAAGCTGCTCAAGGAGCTTGGTCCGGCCTTTTCCCAGCCATCGCGAGCGGATACCGAGAAGGCCCTGCTTTGGGAGGAATGCTGCGGCATCTGCCCATATACAGGGCGTTCAATTGAATTTGCTTCTCTGTTCGGCCAATCTCCGCAGTTTGACGTGGAGCATATTCTGCCCTTAAGCCGGGTTCCAGACGACTCTTTCCAGAACAAGACCCTCTGCTACCACGAGGAGAACCGCAACTGTAAAGGCAACAGGACGCCCTTTGAGGCCTATGGGGCCGATTCCGAAACGTACGAGCAGATCGTCAGCCGCGTAAAGGCGTGGAAGTTGCCGAATCCGGGCAAGGTGCGCCGTTTTGAAATGCGGACGCTTGAGGAAATGGAGGGTTTCTCCAGCCGCCAATTGAACGACACCCGATATGCTAGCCGTCTGGCAATGCAACTGGTCGCGACGCTTTACGGCGGGGACAGGGTTCCTCAAGAGGATGGCTCGAACCGCCAAGTTGTCTTTGCATCTTCCGGCATGGTCACGGCCACCCTGCGGAAGAACTGGAAGCTTGAAGAGATTCTTCGCGAAGCGGCGCCGTCAGCTAATGGTCAGAGCAAGGGAAAGCCGCGCACCGATCACCGTCACCATGCCATCGACGCCATCGCGATCGCTCTTACTCGGCAGAAAATCATTCAGGCCATGAGCCGGGCTGCCGAGCTTGCCCCCAGCTGGATGCGCAGCGGCCGGGCGTTTCGCGGCTTGCAACAGCCATGGAAGGACTTTGTTCCCAGCGTTCGCCCGGTGATTGATGCTTTGCTTGTCTCCCACCGGCCAGAGCACAGGCTAACCGGGGCCTTGCACGACGAAACCAATTACGGCAGGCAGCAAACGATTAGCGGCAAGCAGGTCGTGCATGTGCGCAAGCCCGTCAGCGGCCTGTCAGTAAAGGAGATCGATTGCGTTGTCGATTCCGCCGTCCGCGGGGTCCTGCGCGCGAAGGCTCAGGATCTTGGGGGCGATCTCAAGAAGTGCAACCCGAAGGAGGGTGTCGAGGACTGGCCGCTGCTTCTAACGAGGTCCGGCAAATTCGTCCCGATCAAGCGCGTGCGGATTGAAAAGACCCTTGAGGTTGAGACCGTGGCCGGGGGAGGCGCGAGGGAGCGTTATGTTGCGCTTGCCAGCAACCATCACGTGGCGATTTTTGCGGAACTCGACGAGCGCGGAAAGGAAAAGCGCTGGGAGCCGATGATCGTCTCGCTCTACGAAGCCATGGATCGAAACCGGCTCGGATTGCCCGTTGTACAGCGAACTTACCGAGAGGCGGATAACTATGTCTTCAAATTCTCCCTGATGGGTGGCGACACGGTCCTGCTACACAAGGACTGCGACCATGCGAAGCACGTTTGCAAACCTGGGGTCTGGCGCATTCGGACAATTACACAGACGGGAAGAGTAGCGCCGGTTCCCATCAATGACGCGCGCATGAAGGCGGAGATCAAGAACTCCAAGGACTGGTGGGAACCCGGCATCGATGCACTCCGTAAGCTGGGGTGCGAGAAGGTCGTTATCGATACCTTGGGGCGCCCGCACGTGACGAACGATTAGTGATGAGCGACAACATCGTAGAGATCGGTAACCCGGCGCGGCTCAGCGTGCGCGACTCGCAGTTGGTGATCGAGCGGGAGGGGCTTCTTCCGTTCCTGACGCCGGTCAGCGGTATTACTGCACTCTTGCTCGCGCATCCGCAAGTGACGCTCACACAGGCCGTATTCTCGCGCCTGGCCGAGGTTGGGGCAATCGTGGTAACCATTGATGGCCAGTACCGGCCCGCTGCGATGAGCCTGCCTATGCAGACGAATAGCTTGCAGTCCGAGCGCATCGCCGCTCAAGCCGAGCTTTCGCCCGTGCTGCGCAAGCGGCTTTGGACCCAGATTGTACAAGCCAAGATTCGCGCGCAGGGCCGGTTGCTGCGCGAGCTGCACGGCGCGGATGGAGGGCTTGAACCCATGTCCAGGCGGGTTCGTTCCGGCGATCCGGATAACCTTGAGGCACAGGCCGCGCGCCGCTACTGGGGATTATTGTTTGGGGACGCGCGCTTTCGGCGCGGCGGTGACCAGACTATGGATGGCCCCGATCAAAATCGCCACCTGGATTACGGCTACACCGTTCTGCGCGCTGCAGTGGCACGCGCGGTATGCGCTGCTGGGTTGCATCCATCGTTAGGTCTCAGGCACCACAACCGCTACGATCCGTTTTGCCTCGCTGCCGACATAATGGAGCCCTTAAGGCCGGCGATTGACCGGCGGGTGGTTCTGTGGATGCGTGAACACGATCCGGCCGGGCCGCTCGACTCGGCAGCGAAAAAATGGCTGATTGAGGCTACAATCATGCGATATTGGTGGGGGCGGGAGCAGCGCGCGTTTCCCGATGTTGTTGCGCGCATTGCTTCATCGCTTGCTGCCGCATTGACCGGCCGGGAACGGCGCATTGATCTGCCCGAGGCGCTCGATCCATGCCAAGACGAGTGAATCTTTCGGCCTATCGTTGTATGTGGTTGATCGCCATGTTCGACCTGCCCGTGGAGACCACGGAAAACAGGCGCGACTATACGCGCTTCCGTAAAGCGCTGCTCAAAGACGGTTTTATGATGTTGCAGTTCTCTGTCTATGCGCGATTCATACCCAGCGAAGAGGCTGCCGACGCGCACCGACGCACCATCCGCCAGGTGATTCCGCCGCTTGGGCAGGTGCGATTGATCGGGGTTACCGATCACCAATTCGGGAGGATGGAGGTGTTTTATGGTAAAAAACCTCGCGAGCCAGAAGAAATCCCCGAGCAAATCCTGCTTTTTTGATGGCGCGGCTGCGCAGAACTCCTTTTTTCAGTAGGAGTTCTGCGCGACCTAGTGTACTTGAGCGACGGTTCCCGGCCATCCCCAGCGCCGCGCCGTTGCTCCCGTTGCTTCCTGCTAGTGTACTTGAGCGACGGTTCCCGGCCATCCCCAGCTCAAATATGGCAACCATTACCACGGCCGCAAGTGTACTTGAGCGACGGTTCCCGGCCATCCCCAGCACGGACTCTGCCTGAGAACGAAGTTTTATCAGTGTACTTGAGCGACGGTTCCCGGCCATCCCCAGCCGCGCCAGCATGTTGGCCTTGTGCCAAAAAGTGTACTTGAGCGACGGTTCCCGGCCATCCCCAGCCCAAAGAAGGCAAAGACGTTGTAAGCCCCAAGTGTACTTGAGCGACGGTTCCCGGCCATCCCCAGCCGCTTCCAGCGCCTCCTGATACAGTTGCTTAGTGTACTTGAGCGACGGTTCCCGGCCATCCCCAGCGATGCAGCAGCAGAGGCCCCTAGCTCTGCGAGTGTACTTGAGCGACGGTTCCCGGCCATCCCCAGCTTGATCTCAAGCCGCTGCAAAATCGCATCGAGTGTACTTGAGCGACGGTTCCCGGCCATCCCCAGCGGGCGCGTGGCGACGACAGCACGGATACTTAGTGTACTTGAGCGACGGTTCCCGGCCATCCCCAGCTCAAATATGGCAACCATTACCACGGCCGCAAGTGTACTTGAGCGACGGTTCCCGGCCATCCCCAGCACGGACTCTGCCTGAGAACGAAGTTTTATCAGTGTACTTGAGCGACGGTTCCCGGCCATCCCCAGCCGCGCCAGCATGTTGGCCTTGTGCCAAAAAGTGTACTTGAGCGACGGTTCCCGGCCATCCCCAGCCCAAAGAAGGCAAAGACGTTGTAAGCCCCAAGTGTACTTGAGCGACGGTTCCCGGCCATCCCCAGCAGGTTGCGCCAGGGATGGGTGCCGCGCAGCAGTGTACTTGAGCGACGGTTCCCGGCCATCCCCAGCGTGCAGCCCAACGGAGCCATTACGCCGCGCAGTGTACTTGAGCGACGGTTCCCGGCCATCCCCAGCCAATGTCGCTACAGGCGCGAGCATAACCGGAGTGTACTTGAGCGACGGTTCCCGGCCATCCCCAGCGCATAGGGACCGCGACCGCCGTAATGCCTAAGTGTACTTGAGCGACGGTTCCCGGCCATCCCCAGCCGAAGCGGCCACTTCACTCGATACTGTCAAAGTGTACTTGAGCGACGGTTCCCGGCCATCCCCAGCTCGAGAGTGCGCTGCCCTTCTCGCTGAACGAGTGTACTTGAGCGACGGTTCCCGGCCATCCCCAGCGAATCTGTTCATCAGAGAGCGCCCGAATCTAGTGTACTTGAGCGACGGTTCCCGGCCATCCCCAGCCTACAAATCGCGGTCCATACACAAGACACAAGTGTACTTGAGCGACGGTTCCCGGCCATCCCCAGCCGAATCCCGACCCGCAAAAAACGCGGGCCGAGATTCGGCTGGGGATAATATGGCCCGGGACCAACACCCGGCAAACGGAAGGCGGTTTTTCCACACTGCACCCTGCGAAATAGGCAAGTCTGAAGGACGCGCTACGACCCTGTCTTGCGCTCGTCCTCCAGGACTTCGTCGAGCAGAAGCTTCAGGCTGGCAGTGCGGGCGTGGCCGAGTTGCACATCGGCCGACGTGGCCTGTGACAGCTCATCGGCGAGGTTCAATGCGGCCAGCACGGCCACGCGAAGGGAGTCCGCTGTCTTTCCGTGCGCGGCTACGGCGCGCATCTTGGCGTCGACGCAGGCGGCCAGCTCGCGGATGTGCGCCGGATCCTGGCCTGAAAGATGGTAGAGCTGGTCGTAGATTTCGACCGTCACGTATTCGCCGGGTTTGCCGACTTGATTGGAGGGTTGCCTGCTGTCTTGTGTGCCGACTTGATTGCTGCGCGGGTCGTTAATCTGGGCCATCTCTGCCTCACAGTTCCAGCGCGTCCAGTTGCTTCAGCAGCCGCTCGACGCGTTGCCGCACCTGGTCGCGCTCGGCGCGCAGCGCATGCAATTCACTCTGCAATTGCTCTAATACCGGCGACTGCGCGTGCAGTTTTTCTTCTGCTTTCGCCGCGCGCCCCTCGGCCGCAGCCCGCGCCTGCCGTTCGCGCTTCACCAGTTCCACGGCGCGCCGGACGCGCTCCTCGAGCGCCGAAAACTCGTCCGCGCTCACGGCCAACGCGCCCGCCGGTTCCGCAGGCGCTGCCTGCGGTTGTTCCTCGCTTGCCGCTTGCACTGCCGCCTCTGTCTCAAAAAATGACTCCGCCATCGATCCAACCCTCCAGAACCGACTCGTTTGCGTTTGAGTATAGCGCCAGCGGCGCCTAACTTTCGCTCAGGCAGTGGGTCCGTTTGGAAGAATGCATCCCTCAGGGGCTGAAGCCCCATTCAATTTGCGGTGTTTACGGCACGACTAAAGTCGTGCCCTGACACGATAATTCCAAATTGACCACTACCCCCGCTCACACGCGCAGCCGCGCGCCCGCCTTGCCAACAGCCTCAACCACTCGCGCCTGAAAGCTCTGCAGCTCCTCTTCGCGCAGCGTGCGGTCCGGCGCCTGAAAGGTCGCGCCCAGCAGCAGCGCATACTCGCCCTTGCCCAGCCGCGCATCGCGAAACACCTCGCGCACGCGCCAGTCCACCAGTTCGGGAATCCGCAATCCGGCCATCGCGCGATCGATCGTTTCCCATGCGAATGCTCTCGTCCAGAACCAGCGAAAAATCGCGCCGCACCGGCTGATAACGCGAGATCTCGCGCGCAACGGGCTTGCGCAGCGGCAGCTTGTAGAGCCGGTCGAGATACAGCTCGCCCACCAGCACCGGCTTCCTTGATCTTGCGCGCCGCGGCCTCGCGCGGATGCAGTTGCCCGAACCAGCCCACGGTCACGCCGTCAGCTACCGCGCGCGCCGCGCGATAGGGATGCAGCCACTCCGGCGTCAATCCAGCCTCGGCCGGAAAGCGGTCGAAGTACATCGCCCGCATCTCGAACCGCGCCAGCACCTGCTCCACCACGCCCTTCACGTCGTGGAACTCGATGGCCCGCGCCGCGTGCAGCGCGCTCTCCTCCGGCAAGCTGCCCACCGCGCCAAATGCCAGCGCCGGCCGCTCGTCCACTCTTCTCCGTCGTCCCGCTGAACACCGTGCCCAGCTCGAACAGCCGCACATCGCTCACGTCGCGATTCAGGTTGCCCGCAATCATCGCCAGCATTCCCGGCACCAGCGACGGCCGCAGCACGCCCGCCTCTTCGCTCAGCGGATTGCCCAGCGGAACCACCAGCGCCGGCTGCGGCGCAGTCAACGCGCCCTCAGCCGCCGAGCAGAACGTGCTCCCAATCGCCTCATGGAATCCGGCCGCCAGCAGCGTGCCGCGCACCGCCGCTTCCTTCTCCGCCCACGGCAGCGCGCGCACGCCCTCGCCAAACGCAGGCAGCGTGTTGGCGAAGCGGTTGTATCCGTAAACCCGCGCGACCTCTTCGATCAGATCGATCTCGCGCTCCAGATCCAGCCGCCAGCTCGGCAGCGTAACCTGCCACGAACCTGCCGGGCTCTTCCTGGCTCCGCCAGCTCCGGCTGCTGAGCTCGCACCCCAGCGCCGTCAGCACGCCCTCGACCGTCGCCGCGGTAATTCCCTCTTCGTCCACCGTCGCGCCCAGAATGCGCCGCACCTCGCTCAGCGCGAGCGCGACCGGCTTGCGCCGCGCCGTGCGCTCTTCCGCGGCCGCCACGCGCACGTCCACCAGCTCGCCCTCGATCCATCCGCCGTTCGCCAGCAGAATCGCGCTCACCAGCGCCGATGCCACCGGCGCCGCGTTGAAGTCCGCGCCGCGCTCGAAGCGGTGGCTGGCGTCGGTGTGCAGTCCGTGCCGCCGCGCCGTTTGCCGCACTGCCATGGGATCGAACCACGCCGCCTCGACCAGCACATTCTTCGTCTCCGGCGTAATCATCGTGTCCCAGCCGCCCATCACGCCGGCCAGCGCCAGCGCCTTCTTGTGATCGGCCACCACCAGGTCGTCCGCGTCGAGCAGTGCGCTCCACGCCGTCCAGCGTCTTCAGCCGCTCGCCCTTGCGCGCCCGCCGCACAACGATTCCGCCCTCGATCTTGTCCAGATCGAAGGCGTGCGTCGGCTGGCCCATCGCCAGCCAGGCAAAGTTGGTCGCGTCCACGGCGTTCGAAATCTTCTTCTGCTCGAGCAGCTCGAAGTACGTCGCCACTTCAGCGCCCGCAAACCAGTCGCGCGACTCGCCGATCGTACATGCCGCGCAGCACGCGCGCCGTAAAGCGCCCGCACGCATCCTCAGCCTCGATCTGCAACGGAAAGGGCTTGCCGCCGGTCGTGGCTTCGGGCAATGCGAAATCGCAGCGCCGGCAACGTCAGCCCATAGATCGCCGCCGCCTCGCGCGCGATGCCGTAGTGGTTCATCGCGTCCACGCGGTTGGTGGTGATGTCCATCTCGTAGAGCGAGCCGTTGCCTGCGCCGAGATCGATAGATGCCCTCGACGGCAATGCCGCGCAGCGTCAGGTCTTCGGCGAGTTGCGCGTCGTCGACAGGAAGGCCGGGCAAGTATGCTCGAAGCCATTTCGTAAGTATCTTCATGCAAACTGCCCCAGGAACCGCATATCTCCCGCAAAAAACTGCCCAATCTCGCTGATCCCGTACTTCATCATCGCGATGCGCTCCACGCCCATGCCGAAGGCGAAGCCGGAGATCTTCTTCGGGTCGTAGGCCGGCTGCTTTTCCGCCGCAAACGCAAACACCGCCGGGTCCACCATGCCGCAGCCCAGCAGCTCAATCCATCCCGACTGCTTGCACTTGCGGCAGCCCTTGCCGCCGCAGAAGATGCAACTGATCTGCACGTCGGCGCTCGGCTCGGTGAACGGGAAAAACGACGGGAAGAAGCGCGTCTTCACCGCCGATCCGAAGAGCGCCTTCATGGCGTGGTCCAGCGTGCCCTTCAAGTCGCTGAAGGTGATGTTCGTGTCCACGCACAGCCCTTCCACCTGGTGAAAGATCGGCGAGTGCGTCGCGTCGGCTGCGTCGTTGCGGTGCACCTTGCCGGGAATCACGATCCGCACCGGCGGCGGCTGCATGCTCCATGGTCCGCATCTGCACCGGCGAAGTGTGCGTGCGCAGCAGCAGCCGGTCGCGCAGCGGCTTGCGCTCCTGACCCGCAACCACCAGCGTGTCCTGCGTGTCGCGCGCCGGATGGCCCGGGCGGAAAGTTCATGCTCTCGAAGTTGTAGTAGTCGGTCTCGACCTCCGGCCCCACGCCCACCGAATAGCCCAGCGCCGCAAAGACCGCAACAATCTCGTTCATCGTGCGCGTAATCGGGTGCTCGGCGCCCGGTCAGCCGCCGCGTGCCCGGCAGCGTGATGTCGATGGCCTCGGCCTTCAGCGCGGCATCGCTCGGCCCGCCGCCTACGGCCGCGTCCAGCAGGCCCTCCACCACCGCCTTCAGCGCGTTGAAGCGCAGGCCCAGCGCCTTCTTCGCCTCGGGCGGCGCGGCCTTCAGCCAGCGGCCGGAAACCTCGTTCAGCCGCCCCTGCTTGCGCCCCAGCCATTCCAGCCGAAACGCCTCCACAGCCGCCTCGCCGTCGAGCGCTGCGGCTGCCTCGCGCGCCTGGCGCTCCAGCGCGGCAAACGCCTGGTCCAGCGCGGCCTCGTCAAATGCCGTCAGATTCGGTATCGCTTCGTTCGTCATGCGTAACAGTTCAGAATAAACCACTGCGTCAGCGGCTGCGCGCAATGCCGCGAAGCTGCCTTGTCAATCAGACGCGAAACACACAACGGCCCGGAGTCCTTCAAAGAACTCCGGGCCGTATTTTCCGCCAGTCTATCGGAAATCTTGGCTTATGCTGCCTTTGCCTTGCGCTTCATTGCGCCGCCCTGGCCTGCTCCACCAGCTTGGTAAAGCCCGCCGCATCCTTCACGGCAATGTCGGACAGAATCTTGCGGTCCAGCTCGATGCCGGCCTTCTTCAACCCGCTGATGAACTGCGAATAGCTGGTCCCGTTCAGCTTGCACGCGGCCGCAATGCGCACGATCCACAGCGAGCGGAACTGGCGCTTCTTCAGCCGCCGGCCAATGTAGGCAAACTTCAGGCCGCGCTCCACGGCTTCCTGCGCTGCCTGGTAGAGCTTCGATTTGGTCAGGAAATAACCGCTGGCGCGTTTCAGTATCTTCTTGCGGCGGTCATTCCGCTTGGTGCCACGTTTTACGCGGGGCATGGTGGGTTCTCCTTTTTGCGTTCTGTTCATGCGGCTGGAGGCAGGAGGCCATCTGCGATGGCTGTCAACCTCTTCACTCGCTCTTCAAGCCTGATCTCTCGCCGTTGCGAACGCATTCCGCAACTGGCGGGGGCCAATACATCGGCCCATGTTGCAGTGGCACAACCCTCATCCAAAAGGCTGCCCCACGCAGTGGTCAGGCGTAGGGAATCATGCGCGCTACCTTCGCGTAGTCGCCGTCGGAAACCAGCAGAGTCTTTCCCAGCTTCCGCTTGGTCTTTGGCGCCTTCGACGTAAGGATGTGCCGCGTCTTCGTCTGGCCCCGCTTGATTTTGCCGGTGCCAGTCTTGCTGAAGCGCTTGGCCGCGCCCGAATGGGTCTTCAACTTAGGCATTTTGTCTCGTTTTTCTTCTTTTTCGATAGGCGGTACCGCCCGCCATCAGCCTCAAGACAGGGATTTCCATCCCTCTCCGGGTCTCAAACAGTATATCGCATTCTTTGCAACGGGCGAAGGGCGGACCTGCCGGCCGTTTCACCGCAAACTAGAGAAACTGCTTCCATTTCACCATTTTTTTCTTCAGATCGATGGTGCGGCCGTCCACGGCAAACGTGCCATCCCCGATGGCATGAAAGGTGCGACGCTCCCTGCGTTTCGGATCGGTCCAGCCCTTCACGACTTCAAGAATGAAGAGGGCGTACTTGTTCACCATCCGCGTGTCCACCACCTTACACTCCAGGTTGGCGAGACACTCGGCAATCAGCGGCGCGGCCACTTTCTTCGCCGGCACCGCGGTCAAACCGAAAGCCTCGAATTTATTCACGTCCTGGCCTGAGCAGTTGCCGATATCGACCACCTTGGATGCCAGATCGACCGTGGGAACGGCAATCACGCATTCCCTGGTTGCGCGCAATGCCTTGTAGCTCCAATTCCCGGGACTGACGACGCAGGCAACCAGCGGTGGCACGAAGTCCATCATCATGTGCCAGCTCATCGTCATCACGTTTGCGCCGCCTTTGCTCGCCGTGGTAAGCAGCACAACCGGACCCGGCTCGATCAGGTGGAAAACCTTCGCCAAAGGAATCTCTTTCATGGCGCAATATCTCCTTCAGGCGCGCAACGCGCAACGCACGCTCAGAAAGTACCACTCCGGAGGGCGTTGTAGCTGTGACGTGTTTTGCGGAAAGGTCGTACCGCCGCCGGGCATACTGGCCAGTCCTCAACACTGTAGAATGTTGCGAAGCGCACCGCCCGCTCATTTCGATGACCTACTACGACCAAGTCGCGGAGGCTGCCGCCTTTCTTAAAGCCAGATTAGGCTCGCGCGCGCCGCTCGTCGGCATTGTGTTGGGTTCCGGGCTGGGCGCTCAAGCGGACGCGGTCACGGATCCGGCGATCGTGCCCTACGGCGAGATTCCGCATTTCCCGCAATCCACCGTCGAAGGCCACTCGGGACGCATTGTTCGAGGGTTGCTGGGCGGAGCGCCGGTTGTCGTCATGCAGGGGCGCGTGCACTTTTACGAGGGCTACTCGCCGCTCCAGGTCACGTTCCCCATGCGTGTACTGGGCGCGATGGGAATCCGCGCCGTGGTGCTGACCAATGCGGCCGGCGGAATCCAGTCGGGCTATCGTGTGGGCCAACTCGTGGTGCTGGCCGACCACATCAACCAGATGGGCTGGAACCCGCTCAACGGCGCCAACGAACCGCGCTTCGGCTTCCGGCCGGGCGGAGGACTGCGCTTCTTCGACATGACGGAGGCATACAGCAAGGCGCTGCGGGCGCTGGCCCAGCAGGCCGCGCAGGAAGAGGGAGTCGCGCTCGAAGAAGGTGTTTATCTGGCCACACCGGGACCAAGCTTCGAGACGCCGGCGGAGATTCGCGCCTTTCGCGCCCTGGGCGCGACGCTTGTGGGCATGTCGACCGTGCCGGAGACACTGGTGGCGCGGCACATGGGGATGGAGGTGCTGGGCATCAGTTGCGTCACCAATCTGGCCGCGGGGCTGGGCGCAAGTCCGCTGAGCCACGAGGAAGTGAACGAAACCGGGCGCATGGTGGAGAACCGTCTGGCCGGGCTGCTCAAACGGCTGGCGCCCAGGATCGCCGCAAAGGTGGAAGCGGAGCCGTGAGCCGCACGGGAAGCGCAGGCGATGCGCTGCTGCCCTTTCCGCCCACGGTGATAGGCATTGCCGGCTGCTCCGGCTCGGGCAAGACCACGCTGGCCAACGAGCTGGCCCGCCTGATGCGCGGCCTGCGCTTTCATCTCGACGATTATTACCTCGACCTTTCGGATATACCTCTGGCCGAGCGCGTCGAGAAGAACTTCGACGATCCGGCGCTGATCGAGATCCCGCTACTCGCCGAGCACGTTGCCGGGCTGGCGCGCGGCGAAAGCATCGAGCGCCCGATCTACGACTTCGGCACCTACACGCGCGTCAGGGGCCGCACACAGCGTGTCAACGCCGGGCCTTTTCTCATCGTCGAAGGGATCTTCGCACTCTATTATCCTGAGCTGTTCCCGTACTATCACATGCGCATTTACATCGATACGCCGGAGGAGCTGTGTTTCGAGCGGCGGCTCAAGCGTGACATGGACGAGCGCGGACGCACGCCCGAATCGGTGCGTTTTCAGTATGAATATCGAGTGCGGCCATCGAGCGTGGCCTATGTGCGGCCCTCCGCCGCGAATGCCGATCTTATTGTCGACGGCACAGGCGCTCTCGATTGGAAGGTGGAACGGGTGATGACAGAGCTGCGCAAGCGGAATTTGCTGGCGGGCGCGACGTAGTAGGAATCTACGGACCGCTCTTGTTTTCCTTAAACCAATATGGTATAACTGTTATACCAATGCGCTTCGACTTCGATCCACGCAAGAGCCAGCGATTGAGGGAAAACCCGCGACGAGGCATTGGCTTTGAAGAGGCCAAGGAGATCTTCACTCGCCCGTACTATCTCGATCGACGGTCCGACGCGCCCGAGCAATACATCGCGATTGGATGGGTTGGCCAGCGTTTATATTCACTCGTATTTGAGTTACGGGAGGACAAGGAAGGCGAGATTTACCACCTGGTCACGCTTTGGAAATCTACCCGCGAAGAAGAGGAACTCTATGTCGAAAACACTTGAATCCCCCAGGCCGCCGACCGCCGATGAGATCGCGGAAATGGCCGACAGAGGCGAGAATGTCTCTCGCTTTTTCACCGGAAAAGGCACGATGATGCCGCCGATTCAGCGCGTGAATGTGGACTTTACCGCTCCGATGCTGAAGGAATTGGACGACGAGGCGCGCGCGCTGAATATCAGCCGTCAGGCGGTGATTAAATCGCTGCTGCGGCAGGCGCTGGATGGGCAACGTCTGGCGCGGAGAGCGCGATAGGCTGGTTCAAGTCAATTTTGCGGCTGACGCCGTCAGCGCCGCCACTGGCACCAGCATGTCTTCCTTGCGCATCACCAGATTGGTGGCGTTGAGCGTGGCCAGTTCGAAGCCGTGGCCGTGGGTGATGGCGTCGGTGGGGCAGGCTTCGACGCAATAGCCGCAGAAGATGCAGCGGTTGTAGTCGATGTTGTAGACCTTGGCGTAGCGCTCCGAAGAGGAGATGCGCTGCTCTTCGGTGTTTTCCGCGGCCTCGATATAGATGCAGTTGGAGGGGCAGGCCGCGGCGCACAGGAAGCACGCCACGCACTTCTCCAGGCCGTTCTCGTCGCGCTCGAGGACGTGCGCGCCGCGGAAGCGCTGCTCAAGGACCGCTCCGCGCAGAGGGCCGGGCCCGTCAGGATAGTTCTCCACCTCGGTGGGCGCAAAGGCCTCGCGAGCCGTGATGCTCATGCCCTTGGCGATGGCGGCGACGTTGCGCACGATCGACATAAGGCCAGTATACGATGAAGGCGGGAGGGTTTCACAATGCGCACAGGTGCATTTGCCGCTATCTTTTTCGGCCTGATGGCAGTAGCCGCGGTCCCATCGCCGGCCAAAAGCCAGCAGCCGCCAATGTCGACGGGGCAGATTGGGTCATCGGGGCCGATGGGACACATGGGCGGCATGGGGGAGATGGACAAGCCCGCGCCGCCGGCCGGCCCGCTCAAGATCACCTTCGGCGACAAGTCTGCCACGTGGACGCCGGCCACGCTGGCGGCGCTGCCGCACACCACCGTCACCGTCTACAACGAGCACACCAAGGCCAACGAGACTTACGCCGGCGTGCCGCTGATCGACCTGCTGACCCCGCTGGGCGTGGCAGAAAAGCCGATGGGCAAGGACTTGCGATTGTTCGTGGTAGCCGTGGGCTCCGACGGCTATCGAAGTGGTTTACTCGATCGGCGAAGTCACGCCTTCAGTGAACAATTCGACAGTGATTGTAGCCGACACCGAAAACGGAAAACCGCTGACTGACGACGGCCCGCTGAAGCTGATCGCTACGGGAGAGAAGCGCCCGGCGCGGTGGGTGCGCAACCTGGTTGCGATTCGCGTGCTGGCTGCGGAGTGAAGACACGCGCAGTCTCTAAGTGTGCCCTATGACGACGGCCGCGCAAATAGTGACCGGGCCGAACGCCCCAAGATGTTTGGCATCTTGAAGCGCACGGCCCAGGGAATGGATGGTTCGCGCGAGCGGCTAAACGTTACCGGTGCGGTTAGCGGTGTTCTCCTCCGCCATGGCTTGGCGCCCGCTCCGTGGGATGTACGTTGTGATCCGCCTGCACCGGCCGGCTGACGGCCGGGGTGCGAGGCTGGCCGTGATTCTCTCTCGCTTGTTGCCCGCGGTTCGACTGGTAGCTCTGCTCGTGCCGCTGCTGCGTGCCCATGCGGGGCGCGGTCGGCTCGTGGTACGCCTGTCTTTCAGAAGGCTGCGGCCGGGCCTGCACGCCGTTTCCACCACGATAGCTGGCGCGCGAATTGTAGTTTCCACGAGGAGCGTTGTAGCCGCGATCGGGAGCGTGAAACTCGTACACGTTATGCACGACGCGCTCGTTGATGTGGTTGTACGCACGGTTGTAGAAGAATCGGCCTGAGTTCCAATAGCCGCCCTCGTACCCGAAGCCGACGTATCCGAAGCCGTAGTTGATGCCGCCATAAAAGCCGATGTGGTTACCCCAATAGCCGGGATAGAACAGGTAGCGGTTACCGTAGAAGCCCCAATAGCCCGGCGTCCACAGCGCGCCCACGTAGGGCGCCTCGACCCATGCGCCAGGCACCCAGTAATAGCCCCTCGAGCCCCAGGCCCAGTAACCGGGAGTCCAGATGTAGCCGTCTCCGGGCGGAGGAGGTTGAGTGTAGTCGGGCAGCGGCGGCGGAGGCTCGGTTGCCGTTTCCGTGGGCTGCTCGGAGTAATCCTGATCGTCAGGTCCGGGCGCAGCGCCTGCCTGTTCGGGAGGCGGAGCCTGCGTGGTGTACGACGGTCCCGACGGCGCCATGTTGACCGCAGCGGGGTCCTGCCCCTGATCTGGGGGCGCCTGGTCCTGGGCGGCGGCAACGGCGGCGCTGACATTGGGAATGAGTGAGCTCTGCGTTACACAGTAGGCCGCCAGGCAAAGAGCAGCCGTAACGGCCATCAAAATCCATGGGGTGAATCGAGGAAGTCTTTTCATAACACCCTCCAGGTGTTGGAATTACTTTGAGGCACCCAAGTCTAATTCATCTGGGGTCCGCCGCGTGTTTTTGAGACGCCAGCAACACTTGTGGAAACCCCGGAACAATGGAAGAGTCGCGGGTCAATACGCAGGTCAGTGCCGGACAGCGGGCGGCGCGGACTGGCCACGGTTGTTGGCCGGCGTCGTGGTGAAGGCGCGCCCATTGAAGAGACATCCGCGGAATCCGCCGCGGATGCCCTGCAACAACGCTACTACTTGGGGTGTTCCTCCTGTTTTTGTGGAGCCGCCTGGCGCTGTTGCTGCGGTGCCGCCTGGCGTGGTTGCTGTTGTGGAGCCGCTTGGCGTGATTGCTGCTGCGGTGCCGCCTGGCGTGGTTGCTGTTGTGGAGCCGCTTGGCGTGATTGCTGCTGCGGTGCCGCCTGGCGTGGTTGCTGCTGCGGAGCTGCTTGGCGTGATTGCTGTTGTGGAGCCGCCTGGCGCTGTTGCTGCTGCGGAGCTGCTTGACGTGATTGCTGTTGTGGAGCCGCTTGGCGTGGCTGCTGTTGTGGAGCCGCCTGGCGCTGCTGCTGCTGCGGCGCGGCCTGGCGCTGTTGCTGCTGCGGAGCTGCTTGGCGTGATTGCTGTTGTGGAGCCGCCTGGCGTTGTTGCTGTTGCGGTGCCGCTTGGCGTTGCTTGCTGCTGTGGAGCCGCCTGGCGCTGTTGCTGTTGCGGAGCCGCCTGGCGTTCTTGCTGCTGTGGCGCCGCTTGGCGCTGTTGCTGTTGCGGTGCCGCTTGGCGTTCTTGCTGTTGCGGAGCCGCTTGGCGCTGTTGCTGTTGCGGTGCCGCTTGGCGTTCTTGCTGCTGTGGCGCCGCTTGGCGCTGTTGCTGCTGCGGAGCCGCCTGGCGTTGTTGCTGTTGCTGCTCTACAGCCCGATTGGTTGTCCGCAACGCCGGTGGAGCTTTCACGTTGCGATCGGCCGCAAGCGGCTGGTTGACGGCCGCATTGGCTGGGGCGGCCATGATTCGCACTGGCAAACTGGGCCCGGTTGGTGCTGGCAGCACGCTCATTCCGCACTTGAGCACTCATGGGCGCAGTGTGCGGCTGATGCATAGCCGCCTGCTCCGCGGGCCGCGCCCGAACCTGGAGACCACCCGATCCGCCGTTGAAACTCACATGGGAGGCGTTCCGTGTTGCCGTCGACCGAGCGGTTATAGACGTTGTGCACCACAGAAATGTTGACGTTGTTGACCGAGCGGTTGTAGTTGAAGTGGCCGCCGCCCCAGTAACCGCCCTGATAGCCGTATCCAATGTAGCCAAAGCCGTAGTTGATGCCGCCATAGTAGCCGATGTACTGGCCCCAGTAGCCGTGGTAAAACCCGTAGTGGTTATCCCAGTAGCCCCAGTAGCCGGGGGTCCAGAGTGCGCCCTCGTAGGGAGCCTCGACCCATGCGCCGGGCACCCAGTAATAGCCATCCGGAGACCAGGCCCAGTAGCCGGGCGTCCAGATATAGCCGTCGCCGGGAACCGGCGGCTGGTCGTAATCGGGCAAGGGCGGAGGCGGCTGGGATGCGGTGTATTCAGGCTGCTCCCCGTAGCCCGGATCATACGAAGACTGGTCGGGCGATTGGTAATTGGCGTTGCTCTGGTCCGGCGGCGGTGGGTACTGCTGGGCGCTGGGAGCGGCCGAGGATGCGGACTCCGGAGGGCCTGAGTTATCTGGAGCTGGGGGCAGGTTGGCCGCCGACGGATCGGACGACTGGTCCTGCGCGCCCGCCTGGTTGTTATCCGCCTGAACCAGGCCTGGATCCTTGTGGCAACCGGCAGTTGAAAGTGCGATTGCCAGGGGAAGCAGGGCAAATCGTGCATATCTGAAAAAATGGCTCATTTCACACCTCGCATTCAGCTTGGATGCTATGCGCGGCGCGGGGGGCAAAGCTGTTCTCTATTGACCACTAAATGCTTCATCTCAATGGCGAACTGCGGGCGGCGCAGACTGGCCGCGGTTGTTGGCCGGCGGCGTGGTCACAGGCTTGCGCTGGGGCTGCGTATTCAGGAGCTCCGCGCAGACTTGCGAATCCTGCCCGCGCTCGAGACCCTGCACGGTGTCCTGCGCGCGGCACAGGCGCAGTTCCATGGCTTTGGCGTCCTGCCCGGTGAGCTCGACGGTCCGCTCGAGACCGCTCATAGGGTCCATGTCGTAACGGAAGAGCGTATCGCTGGGGCCCCTCTGCTTGCCGTAGTCGAAGTGGTTCCAGGTGACGAGCTGTGCGCGGCCGCCGGGATCGGCTATGACGGCATACACCTGGGTCCACGCGACGCCGGGGACGCTGGGCTGCGCCGCATTCCATACCAGAACTCCCTGGCCGCCACGCACCCAGCGCGCCGCCCACATGTGGTGCGCGATGTCGTAATAGAAGGCCGTGAAGTAGGTGCTGGCCGCGCAGTCGTGGCAGTTGTCGTAGAGCGCGGTCAGCTCTTCGGGCGCGTCCGTCGGCAAAGTGCTCCCAGTCGAACCAGCGCAGGTTTACGCCCTTGAGCAGCGGAGCCACCACGTGGCTGGTGAGGGAAAGGTTCCAGATGGCGAAGGTGTCGTCACTGGGCGGCGAGTTCGGCGTGGGGCGGTCAGTCGTGACCACCAGAGCCGCGTCGTAAACAACGCCGATCTCGCGGATCGCCGTCCACTTCTCCACCTGCAGCGACCGCGTAACCCAGGCGACGATGTTCTGATCTTTTGAGTCGTGAAAATCGATCCAGCGGAATGTGCCCGAGGTCTGCTGGGCGGGGAGGGCCGACGCGGCGGCCAAAACAACGGCGATGCAGCAAAGGCGTGTCCGGAGGGAGACGCAACGCATGAATTAGATATAGCAGAGGGCAGAGGTTCGTGTGATCTGTCGCCTCGTTTGATTCTTGTTGCGCGCCGGCCAATCAGCGTTGAATAATTTAAGTTGGGCAGTTGTCCCTGAGTCCCGCCGCCGATCTCCGTTTGACCAGGATTCCCGAATCCATGCCTTAAGAGTCCCATCCAAGACAGTCAAAAGGAAAAAGGATAAAGTGCTTATGGCTGTAACCATCAATGGCAAGGTGCATGCTTTTCGGCCCGGCGACCGGATAATTGACGCCATCAATCGCAGCGGAGTCGAGATACCCCAGGTCTGTTACCACCCACAGTTGGGGCCGATACAAACCTGCGATACCTGTATGGTTGAGGTGGATGGTAATCTCGTGAGAGCCTGCGGGACACTTGCCGCCGATGACACTCATGTGGAGACCGCATCCCCGCGGGCGAAGGCAGCGCAGCGCGAGGCCTTCGATCGAATCCTCGGCAATCACATGCTCTACTGTACGGTTTGCGATAACAACAACGGCAACTGCACAGTGCACAACACCACCAGGCTCCTTCAGGTGGAGCATCAAGAGATCCCTTACCGGCCCAAGCCATATGAAGTGGATATGTCCAATCCCTTCTACCGCTACGATCCAAGCCAATGCATCCTCTGCGGACGATGTGTGGAAGCCTGCCAAAACCTGCAAGTGAATGAAACATTGACCATCAATTGGGAGGATCCGCAACCGCGAGTCTTGTGGGATGGGGGAAAACCGATTGGCGAGTCGAGTTGCGTCTCGTGCGGCCACTGCGTAACCGTGTGCCCCTGCAACGCGCTCATGGAACGCTCCATGCTGGGAGAGGCTGGTTACATGACTGCTTTGCCCAAACCCGCGCTCGAGGGCATGATCGATATCGTAAAAAGCATCGAGCCGGAAGCCGGCTTCAGCACCATCCTGGGACTCTCTGAAATAGAAGCGCATATGCGCGAATCGCGCACCAAGCGCACAAAAACAGTGTGCACATATTGCGGCGTTGGCTGCAGCTTCGACATTTGGACTAAAGACCGTCACATCCTGAAGGTCGAACCTGCCGAGGGCGCTGCGAATGGTGTGTCAACCTGCATAAAGGGCAAGTTTGCCTGGGATTACGTCAACAGCCCGGACCGTCTGACCAAGCCGTTAATCCGGGAAGGGGATGTATTTCGCGAAGCTTCCTGGGATGAGGCCCTGAATTTGGTTGCGCGGAGATTCACCGAAATCAAGGCAGCGGCCGGTCCTGACTCGCTGGCTTTCATTTCTTCTTCAAAATGCACGAACGAAGAAAGCTATTTGATGCAAAAGCTGGCGCGCGCAACGATTGGCACCAACAATATGGATAACTGCTCACGTTACTGCCAGACGCCAGCAACCATCGGACTTTTTCGAACGGTCGGATACGGCGGCGACTCCGGCTCGATCACCGACATTGAGAAGGCGGGACTGGTGCTGATCGTCGGCAGCAATACTGCCGAGAGTCATCCGGTACTGGCTACGCGCGTGAAGCGCGCACATAAAATGCATGGCCAAAAGCTCATTGTCAGCGATCTGCGCGAAAACGAAATGGCGCGCCGCGCCGATGTCACTCTTCATCCGCGGCCCGGTACCGACCTGATTTGGCTTTCGGCGGTGACAAAGTACATCTTCGATAACCGGCTCGCCGACGAGGAGTTCATTAACAGGTGGGTAAATGGAGCGGATGAGTTCAAAAAGAGTCTGGAATCGTTCACCCTCGAAATGGCCAGCGAGCGCTGCGGGCTGCCTCAAGAGACATTGATAAAAGTTGCCCGCACGATCGCGGAGGCGGAGGGTGTCTGCGTGCTGTGGGCCATGGGCGTCACGCAGCACACGATGGGTTCCGACACCTCCACCGCAATCTCGAATCTCCTGCTGGCAACCGGCAACTATATGAAGCCGGGAACGGGGGCGTATCCTTTGCGCGGCCACAACAACGTGCAAGGGGCCAGCGACCACGGGGCGATGCCGGACTACTTTCCCGGCTATCAGCGAGTCGACGATGCAGCGATTCGCGGCAAGTTTGAAAGGGCGTGGAATGTTTCATTGCCTCCCATACCCGGGCTCGATAACCACATGATGATCGAGGCGATCCACGAGGGCAAGCTCAAGGCGATGTATTTATTCGGCGAAGAGATGGGCTTGGTCGATTCGAATGCCAATTACGTTGCTGACGCTTTGTCGAAGCTCGAGTTCCTTGTTGTGCAGGAGATTTTTTTCAGCGAGACCTGCCGCTTTGCGGACGTAATTTTGCCCGCCTCCCCGAGCCTGGAGAAGGAAGGAACCTTCACGAGCACCGAGCGGCGTATTCAGCGTCTCTATCAGGTGTTTGAGCCTCTTGGAGAGAGCCGTCCCGACTGGATGATTATCCAAGACGTCGCAAATCGGCTGGGCGCGGATTGGCATTATGAGCACCCTTCTCAGATCTGCGATGAAATTGCCTCGCTCACGCCTCTGATGGCAGGCGTCAATTACGCGCGGCTCGAAGGGTATAAGACATTGCAGTGGCCCGTGGCCGAAGATGGCAGCGATCAGCCTTTGCTGTATACAAACGAGTTCAACTTTCCTGACGGCAAGGCAACTTTTTTCCCGGTTTCCTGGTCTGAACCGTCAGATCAGCAGGACGCCGAGTACGACTTGCACCTGAACAACGGCCGCTTGCTCGAGCATTTTCACGAAGGTAACATGACGTATCGAATAGAAGGGATCCGCGAGAAGACCCCCTGCACCTTTGTTGAGGTTTCTCCGGAACTCGCGCAAGAACGGGGAATCAAAACCGGCAGCTGGGTACAACTCAAGTCGCGATACGGCCAGGTAAGCGCGCGGGCTGTGATCACCACAAGAGTTCATGGGAAGGAGCTATACATGCCCATGAACTCCACGGAAGAACCGGTCAACCGCCTTACCAGCAGTCATACCGACAAGGTAACCCACACTCCAGCCTATAAGGAAGCCTCAGTGCAACTTCGGGTATTGAAGGAAGCCGGCGAAGATCCTTTACCAAGAACTAACCCGCGCCATGGGCATCCCACACCTCAAAGCGGCGTCGAAGTGGAGCGGAAGTGGAAGCGCAAAGACTATCGTCAACCGGGCGATCGGCTCGTTCAGATACAAACCCACTAACTGTTGGCGCAGAAGTAACACACAAGGAGATCACGATGGCACGGCCAATTGCCCTTGAAATCCCTCTTCCCGATGCTCGCGACGAATTGCGCAAGCGATTGGAACAGGCCCCGGTTGAGCACGCAGAAGCCCTGCTCGATGGTTACGAATTACTGGAAAAGCTCCATCAACATGGGGTCTTCGATCTGTTGCGCGGCGCACTGGGGGCAAGCGACAAAATCGTCGAGACCGCGATCGATGCAGCGAAATCCGCCGAATCGGTGCGCGCGATTCGCAACGCCATCATCCTCGGCAAGATGCTGGGATCCATCAATCCCGACGTGCTCGAGGGTGTCGCGGTGGCGGTCGGAGAAACGCTTGGATGCTATGGGAAACCGGTCATTGAGCCTCCGGGGCTATTGCCTCTCCTGGGCCAGTTTCGTCACAAGGAGCTGCGCCGGAGCATCGCTTTGATCAACAGGTTTCTCGAGGTGCTCGGGAATCAAATCAATCTGCGCGGCGGATGCGATTAATCACGGGGCGCTTGCCGCAAGCCGATTTATTTTTGCGGCGGAGCAGGAGCCGAAACCGCAGGCGCGGGCTTGATCTGCCTGGCGAAATCGGCAGGCGGAGCGTCTTCGGCCGACGAGGCCGTCACCACCGCATCCCAACCGTCGTCGGCGCCGTGGAACTGTTGGTATTTTGCCTTGCAGTAGTTCATCATGCCGCTCGCATCCTGCGGAATGGCCGCGCTCCGGGCAAGATGAATCGCCCTGGCGCAGTACCAAAAACCATTGGCATCGGCCGGCTTCATCTCCAGGTCCGCAACGGCAAGCTCGTACACATCCTGCACGTTGGTCGGGTCGATCTGGAGTGCGCGCGCAAACCAATCCCTGGCCTCCGGGTAGTTCTTTTCGTGGATGGCACAAAAGCCCTCGGCGCCAATGAAGATATCGTTCATCAGCTTGCTCAGCGCGGTAAAGTCAGCGTCGGACATGGTGGCCGGCTTGCGCCACATGGGAACCATGCGCATCCCGCCGGTGGCTTCGACGCACATTTCATTGAGCGACTCGAGGTCGCCCTGCGACGCGCTCACCCGCTCGAGCGAAACCACAATGCCCAGCACGCGAACATTGCCGGGATCCGCAGCCAGCAGGAGCTTGGCCACTCTTTTCATCTGGGATGAATCGCCCACCGTCTGCCAGGCGGCCAACTCCTGCTCGAGCGCATCCGTCAGGACCACGCTCTGCGGGTATTGCTGCACAAAGGCCTCCAGGGCCTCGGCCTGCTTGGTGGCATCCTGCGTATTCACGGCAGCCGTGTAGGCGTTGTACTCGGCTGGATCCTTGATGACCTTTTGCCCCGCGGAGGGAGTGGGCTGCTGGGCACAAAGGGTGGACGCGGCGGCCAGAAGAAGGGCGGTGAAGCAAAGGCGTGTCCGCAGGGAGAACATGCATCTAGATATAGCAGAGGGCAGAGGTTCGCGCGATGTCGCGGGATTGGGTACGTCCGCAGTTTTCGGAGTTGCCTGAGCTAACCGCATAGTCCAACAAGGCGATTCTTCATGCTGCCGAAGAGCGGGTGGATGAGCGCATTGGCCTGTCATCACCCATTGAAAATCAACGCAATCGCCATCCGTCCGGTGCGGGCGTATAATTCCGTTGTCCCCGAGTTCCCCGCCAATCGCACCACCACTGGAGGTCAATACCGTGCATCGAATCAAGCATTCAAGGTGCTTTGGAGTTTTGTGCTTCACGATGGTTCTTATCACTTCGTTGAGAACTCGCCAAGTGGTCCACGCACAAGCCGCTCCCGCAGCAAGCACAAAGGTGGTCGTCAAAATGATCGACACCGTGGACTCCGCTCTTGCGCAGAATGTCCAGACGAGGACAACAAGTGCGGTCACCTCCCTGCTCGGAGGACTCGGTCATCACGTCAACGCGCCCGCGAGCGTCGCATCCGTTGCAAAAGGCCAGCATGTCTTCCTGCCGACCGGAACCACTTTGACCTTCGTGATGGGCCAGTCTTCGGCGAGGCCCAGTGGGTCAATAGCGCCTACCACCGTCGCGGCCGCAGCGCCGGCTGGCAACCCGGCCCAGCCTCCAGCGCCGTCTGCCGCCGCTGCCAGCGGCTCCCTGAACGCCATGGAAATCTGTTTCTCAAACCCGCCTCCCAATCCATCCGACTTGAACCACAAGACAGAGTTCTTGACCGCCGTCTTCGAAGTCCCAGTCGAGACCTTGCGCTCGATTCCAGTGCTTGAGCCCGCCTTCTCCGATTATTTGAAGGCGACGTATCACTATCCGAGCGCTGGGATCACCTGCCAGCCGATCTGGAGTATCGACGACGCCAAGCAGGCGCAAAAAAAGATCGCCGACGATCGCGATCGCGCCAAATTGAAGATGGTGGACACCGGGTGGAGATATGGCCAGACGCCTGTTGCGCAGGGACAAAGCGGCTTTGATCCGCTCACGCTGGGACGAGGCGGCCTCGATCTCTCGCAGCATCGCCTGACGACGTATTTCTGCTCGTTTACTGCCCCCGGGGGCACAACCATGGCGGTGGACATGACCAAACCAAACTGGAATGCGAACATGACAACGTATGTCAGCCAGGTATTCCAGGCCGACTGGGACACGGCCCCGGTCAGCATGGCCTATGACGTGTTCATCCGGGACCACTACGTTCACGATCTCAATCTGTCGGACCTGAGCCCCAGATGCAGCGCACAAAGCCCGGCGATGCAGACGATGCAACATCAGACCGCCATGATTTCGAATAAGCGTATCGGGCACGCAGTCCCGGTGGATTTCTCCGACACGCCCGCCCAGCAGGCCGCCGCGACCCACGTCGCAGCTACGCCAGCAGTTCCAGCGACCGCTTCAAATGCACCGCCCGCCGGCGGGCCATTCATCTCCTGCTCGACCTCAGGCGGCGCCGGATTCGAAATCTATGTCACAGGCATCTTCCAGACGACGAAGCCGGTGAGACAATCGCCGAACGGCATGAAGATCGTCGACCAATCGGTTCTCGATGACTTTTATGCATACTTGACACAGAAGGGTTACAAGTTTAAGCCCGGCAGCGCAGGGGGCTGTGACGTAAGCTCGACCGAGGCTGCGGCACAAACGGCGCAACACACGCGCATCTATGGCGGGGGCGGGGGCTGCGGCTACTGCGGCGCCAAGGTCGTCGAGACCGGCTGGAAGGACCAATAAGGCCCGGGCTTCCCAGAAATCAGGCCAAATTAAGAACCTCCAAAGGAGACGCAAGCAATGCAGAAAATGAAAGTTCCAGCGTACTTCGGGCTACTGTTCATTTTCCTTTTTCTGTCGATGGCAACGGCACAGACCTCGTCTGCTCAGTCGGCGACATTCTTTATCTCCTGCTCGACCTCGGGCGGCGCGGGAATCGACACATATTACACGAGCGTTTTCGAAATCGGGGCCAAGCCGGGTCCTCAACCGCGAACGCCGGTGACCCTGGCCGTCTCTCCAGATAATGGAAAAACATGGCTGTGGCCTGCTGTTCTCTCCCAGACGGTGCTCGACCACTTTCAGGCGTACCTGACCCAGAAGGGCTACAAGTTCAAGCCCGGCAGCGCTTCGGGCTGCGATGTCAAGCCGACCGAAGCTGCGGCACAAGCGGCCCAACATAAGCGGGCCTACGAGGGGGGCGGCTGCTCGAACTGCGGCAAGATCGTGGAGACCGGGTGGAAGGAATGACAACTACGCCGTCGTCTTTCCGGTAGACGATCCGCCGCCCGGCGGCGGTGGCGGCTTCTCGAACCTTTCTAAAGCCCCAGCTTCGCCCACATCGCGTCCACTTTGGCTTTTGTCGCGCGGTCCATCTCGATCATTGCCGGCCACGGCCGCTGGAAGCCTTCAGCCTTCCACTTGCGCGTGGCGTCGATGCCCATTTTCGATCCGTAGTTGGGCAGGCGCGAGGCGTGGTCGAGCGAATCGATGGGACCGAGCGTAAATTGAATGTCGCGCTCGGGGTCGATGTTATTGGCTACGCGCAGAACCACTTCAGGAATATTCTGCACATCGCAATCCTCGTCGACAACGACGATGCACTTGGTGAACATGGCCTGGCCCAATGACCAGATAGCATGCATCACCTTGCGCGCCTGGCCGGGATAGCTCTTCTTGATGGACACGATCATCAGGTTGTGAAACACCGCTTCGACGGGCAGGTTAATGTCCACCAGCTCGGGGATGGTCATCCGCATCGCGGGGAGAAAGATGCTTGCGACGGCACGGCCCATCCATGCGTCCTCCATGGGCGGCTTGCCCACGATGGTTGCGGCGTAGATGGGGTCCTTGCGGTGGGTGATGCAGGTGAGGTGGAAGACGGGGTAGTCGTCTTCGAGCGTGTAGAAGCCGGTGTGGTCGCCGAAGGGGCCTTCGGGGCGCAGCTCGCCCAGCTCGACATAGCCTTCGAGCACGATCTCGGAGTGGGCGGGGACTTCGAGATCGACGGTCTCGCACTTCACAATTTCGACCGGCTTGCCGCGCAGGAAACCGGCGATGAGGAACTCCTCAACTTCAGGCGGTGAGGGAACGATGGCGGCGAACGTCGTTGCGGGATCGGTGCCGATGGCGATGGCCACTTCCAGCCGCGAGCCTTTCATTTTGCCAAGTGAGATTTGCGGCAGGCCGCCAATGGGGCCTTCGGGAATGCTGGTTGCGCCGCCGGCGGATTCGGCCATCATTGCGACTCGCGCGCCCTTCGGGCCGTTCTCGTTTTGGTTCAAAGGGTCGCTGGAGACGGCGTTGCGCAGCGCTTCGCGGTAGTGCTCTGCTGCCACCTTTTGCCGCTGCCAGTGCATGCCGGTCGTCTGGCCGTCGTAGACCTGCATGCGATACATGCCGATGTTGCGCTTGCCCGTGCGCGGGTCGCGCGTATGCACGCAGGGCAACGTGATGAAGCGTCCGCCGTCGTGCGGCCAGCACTTGAGGATGGGGAAATAATTGAGATCGAAGTTTTCGCGCCGAACCACCGCCTTGCACGGCGCGTCTTTGGCGGCGACGGTTTTGGGAAATGCGCTGGTGAGCGCGCCCAGTTGCGGCAGCATTTTGAGCTTGTCGAAGAGGCCCTCGCCGGGAGGTTTCATGTTCAGGAGGCCAGTGATGCGCTCGGCAATCTCGTCGATCCGTTCGACACCCAATGCCAGCGCCATGCGCCGCTCGCTGCCGAACTGGTTGATGAGGACCTTGTGACCGGGGTGTCCCTTGACGTTCTCGAAGAGCAGAGCCGGCCCGCCGGGAGCATAAACTCCGCTCAGCGACGGTCCCGCATGATTGACCTCCGATCTCCGATCTCTGATCTCTGCTTTTCCCCGCGCGCCGATTTTGCTCACGCGGTCGGTTATTTCGGTGATTTCGAGCTCCGGCGAAACCTCTTCGCGGATGCGGCGAAGCTCGCCATGTTTTTCCAGCGTTTTAATCCAGTCGCGCAGATCGTCATAGGCCAAGGGCTTGCTCCCAGCGGCAATGGCCGCCCTCAACCCTTTAGCTTAATGGCTCAGGGGCTAAGTGCACGCGTCAAAGGAAATAAGCTGTGGCGCGTCGCGGCCTCAGCGAAATACACTATTGTCGGCTGGGAGGTCGGACCCGTGTCCAAGGACGATTTGAAACCTACCGAAGGGGAGTTCTTTCCTCGCGGCGCGGTGGCGTTTTTCGCCGCGATGATTGCCGCCTATGGGCTTATCTGGCTGGCGATCTATTTCCTGCTGTTGCACCGGCAGTCGGGTCTCTAGGGAGGATCTCGGAAATGTCGATCAACGTGTTTGAGAAGCGCGCGCTGCTGCTGTCGGTCGCGTCGGTCGCGGTGAGCCTGGCATTGATTGCTTATGCCACCTGGGGCATGGGCATCAACGTGCCCACCTGCATTCCTCTCGGGTCGAAGCCTTTCGAACAAGGTTCCGTTACCAGGCACGACGGCTTGAACTACGAAGTTCATTATGTTGCGCGCATGTGGGCCTTCGAACCGAGCGTGCTGCGGGTGCCCACAGGTTCCACGCTGGATATCTATGCGGTGACCAAGGACGTGACCCACGGCTTGATGATCGCGGGAACCAATGTGAATCTCATGCTTTTGCCGGGGGCGGTTGCCAACAGCCGCGTGCATTTCGCCAAGCCGGGAATCTACTCCATTGTGTGCCACGAATACTGCGGCAAGAACCACCAGAACATGTTCGCGCGGATCGAAGTGAGCGACCAGATCACCGATTATTCCGTAGAAGGACTTCCGGCTTCAGAGGGAGCGAAGCTGCTGGATGCGAAAGGCTGTTTCGCGTGTCATACGGTGGATGGCAGCGCCGGCCTGGGTCCGACATTCAAAGGCGCATGGGGCTCGAAGGTGCAGTTGGCCGATGGCAGCACCCGCACGCTGGACGCCGCGTTTTTCCTCGAAAAGGTTCATCACCCCAGCGAGCTTGCCGTCAAGGGCTATCCCCCGGTGATGCCGAAAGTGCTGTTGACCGACGACGAGCTCAATGAGATGGAAGCCTACCTGGAGGGATTGCAATAATAATGGAACTCCAAACGAATCTAAAGCGAATCATCCTGGCGGAGCTGCTGGTCCCGCTGGCGCTGTTTCTCTTCGGCGCCTATCACGGCGTGTTGCAGGTCATGTACCTTGCAGGCATAATTCGAGCCAGTTCTTTCGCCGGCATCGATTATTACGAAGGCCTGACCGCTCACGGAGTCATCAACGCCATCGTCCTGACTACGTTTTTCGCCGTCGCCTTCGGGTATACGGTCATCGCGCAGGAATTAAAGTCGCATGTTTCCATCGCCGGGGCGGCAATTTCACTGGTTTTGATGCTGGCAGGCGCCGTAATGGCGGCGGCGATGATCTTCATGGGCAAAGCCTCGGTGCTCTACACGTTTTATCCGCCGCTGATGGCTCACCCATTGTTTTACATCGGACTGACTCTGTTCATTGTCGGTTCCTGGGTGCCGATGTGGACCTGGATTCCCGTCTATCTGCGCTGGCGAAGGGAGAATCGCGGCAAAAAGACGCCCCTGGGGGTGGTGGGAATCCTTGCCACGTTCATCGTGTGGCAGATGTGTACGCTGCCGGTCGCGTTTGAAGTGCTGGCGCAGCTTCTGCCCTGGTCGCTGGGCTGGATCTCCGGCATCAATGTGATGTTGAGCCGGACGCTGTTCTGGTTTTTCGGGCACCCGCTGGTCTACTTCTGGCTGCTGCCCACGTATGTGCTTTACTACACCATGCTGCCTAAGCTGGCCGGGGGAAAACTGTTCAGCGATTTTGCCGGACGCTTCACCTTCATGGCGCTCATTCTGCTTTCCTGTCCGCTGGGCCTGCACCACCAGTTCGCCGATCCGGGAATTTCCACGACGTCGAAGGGTATCCAGGGCGTGCTCACGATGCTGGTCGCCGTTCCGAGCCTGCTGACGGCATTCACTCTTGCGGCGTCGCTGGAGCATGGGGCGCGCCAGCGGGGAGGCAAGGGGCTGTTTGGATGGTGGAAAAAACTGCCCTACTTCAGCGCTGAAAACTGGCTATTTCCTTATCTCTTCTGCGGGCTGGTGATTTTTATCTTTGGCGGCATCACGGGCATTGTGAACGCCTCGTACAACATGAATAACGTGGTGCATAACACCGCGTGGATTCCCGCCCACTTCCACCTGACAGTCGGCGGGCCGATCTTTCTTGGCATTCTCGGCGGAAGCCTGCTTATCGTCACCGGCCTCTTGAAAAAGCCGGTGGTTTCGGGCGCCATGGCGGCGATTGTGCCTTACGTGTGGATGACGGGCACATTCATCTTTTCGGCCGGCTTCTTTATGGGCGGCCTGCGTGGCGAACCGCGGCGCACCAACCTGGGCTTGACCTATTTGAATCCCGCTTCACCCAGCTATCGGCATGACTGGTTGATTCCAGCCCACCTGGGCCTGCTGGGTGGATGCATCATGGGACTCGCGGTCCTGCTTTACTTTATCGTTCTCGTTCGCAGCCTGGCAGCCAAACCGGATGCCGCGCTTGCGCATTCGCCATTTGCGCTGCCGACCAGCGAGCCGTATCACGACGAAGACGTTGCAGCAGTGCGCAATTTCGCGCCATGGGTGGCCGTCGCGGTATTGCTGTGCGTAGCGGCCTATTACGTACCCCTCGCCAACATCGTGAAATTCGGTATTACAACTACGCCCGGCTTCAGGCCGGATAGCCCTGCCGCAGTCAATACGACCCATTGAAGAGCCCGGCGAATGAGCCGCATGAATGAACATTGACCTCAAGCGTTGCTTTCTTGCATTGACATTGGCATTGTCGCTCGAATCCGGCGCAAGTGCGCGCGCGGCGGCGCCGGCTGACAGCCATGCAGGAAAGATTCCGGACATTACCGTTTGGGACGAAGACAACGCCCGGCACAGCTTATGGGATGAATTGCGGGCCGCCGGGACAGGGCCCGTCATTGTGTTGCCAGTCTATACACGCTGTACGATGAGCTGTCCCGTGCTGACGCGCATGCTGGTTCAGCAAACCTCGCAGATCGGCGGGGGCGCGTCCTATCGCGTACTGATCTTTTCCTTCGATCCCGGCGACGATGCCGCGGCCCTGCGCCAGTTTCGCGCACAAAAGGGACTACCGGCGGAATGGATCCTGGCGCGCTCCGACGCCGCGGACATTCGGCGCTTCTGCGATTTCTTCCACTACACGGTCATGACCGAGGGATCGGTGATGATCCACACCAACCAGATGTTTCTGCTCGACCACAATTTCGCATGGCGAGCGACGTTTATCGACCAGAATTGGGACGCGGCCGACTTACACACCTGGATGAGGCGGGCGGAATCGCCTGGGCTTCTGGGGTGGTTTACGATGAATCCGGAAACGCTGGTTTTCATAGGATTCGGCGGATTGCTGCTCAGCCTCGTGCTGATCGTGGGAACGTTGCTGTTGCGTTCTCGCCCCTCCGGCTCATTGACCGGCCCCGCCGCAGCGCCTGCGGTGGAAATCGGACGGGCGCCCAGGGAAGATTGATTCAGGTGGTGGTGCCGTTTGGTCTCTGAACGGGCGCGGATTACTCACGGCGTTTTCGGAATTGGTGTCATATTTTTATTAGCACAAAATCCGTATAAATGCTCACGGCTGCCCGGCGTCGCTCACGTTTTGCCTATGCACATCGGGTCCGTTAGTGGCCGCTGACTCTTTGCTCCCTTGGATTTGTGCGGCGTCCGGCTTCAACTCATCCATCTTCGACCTGAACCGTGCCCACGAAGACATTGGAATCGCTCGGTCACCTGCTGCAATCTCAACCAGCGTTTCCAACTCTTTGTCCCGAATTTCACTTGGGATGTCCTTGACGTAGACCTTGAATGACTTGACGTTGAAGAACAAGTTCATGTACGTCCAAGCCATTCGGAGAGTTGATACCAGCCAAGCGATGACTGCGGCAAGCCACACCACCAAGATAATTGCGGCTATGACCGAATGATGTGATACCGGAATCTCATGAACCGAAGGGAATAGAAATGCAATTCCAAGGCTAATCGGCAAGGAGACAGTACCGCCAACCACGACCAGGACGAGGATTGTTAGTAAATTGATAATGAAAACGAGCATTCGTCCGATGAGAAGGTCTGTGTGTAGTGCGAAATGGAGTACCTCGTTATACTCATCTTTGATTCGATCATGCTTCTTTGCATGTGATTTTTCGCCGCGTTTATCGACCCACCTTTGGATGTGCGGCGAGGCAAGCGATACCCCAAGGGAAACGGGGACTGAAAGGATTACTCCGCCCAAAAGTCCAATCCAAGCATCGGAACTCATTGCGACTCCCGGAGGCAAACGTCTTGCCTGTGCATTACCTTTTAGGCCATTTGCTGTTCCACTCGGAGCGGCGCTTCGGAATGTGCTTCTCACAGATCGACGCGAACAATTTCCAATCTGCCCGGTGTACATTGACGGCTTTGCGGCGGGGCCACCATTCGATTCTGGACTGGGAAACTACAAGCAGCCCTAGGAGCCGACCGTGGCGCACTTCGAGCGTGATCGTGCCCTTCGCCTTGCGCCTTGAAAGCTCCACCGTCGCGGGTAAATGAGCTACGACCTTACTTGTTATTGCCATTTGGCGGCAAGTGTATCACATGTTCGCCGGGTGCCCTAGGGTTCCTCGCACTCGGGACCTGGGAAGTGGACGAGCCAGGATGACCATCGCGCATCCACTCGGGCAGTTGCCTCACGAAATAGCCGCCAACCGCAAAGAGATAGCGCTGACGGGCGCACTCCAGCGCCCGAGGGCACCATCATTTGGGCGGAGGTGTCATCGGGGCCGGGGCCACCCCGCCCATTGCTTTAATTCAGCAAAACTTTCAAAATAAGACGCTGTGTGATATACATCTCCACGTCATATAAAACAAATTGCACATTCCCTTACGAAGGAGTTATTCAGTGAATCTGAACCTGAGAATTTTGGCGGTTGTCTGTCTCGCAGCGTCCATTTCCTCCCCGGTCTTTGCACAAAGCGGGGCCGACACCTACAAAGCGAAGTGCACGATTTGTCATGACGCCGACGGCCTGGGAACCACATCGGTAGGCAAATCGCTCAAGATCGTGTCGTTCAAAGATCCGGCAGTGGTGAAGAGCTCGAACGCAGCACTGGAGGCGATTATCAAGAACGGAAAGAACAAAATGCCCGCGTTCGCGAGCAGCCTCAGCGACGCCCAGATCGGCGCCGTCGTCGAGTATATCCGCACACTCCAGAAGAAGTAGCTGCGCGGGAAGTTCAGACGAAGCCAGGCAGACGCCTGGCCGTCATGTCCGCAGGCGTGCCTGAGCGCGCAGGCGATTCTTTTACCCGGCTTCAGGGTTTTGAGCCGCGGCCTTCGTTTCTTCATCGACTAAACCCTCGATTGTGACGCGTGTCACAGTTGGAGGCGCTTGTAGTGCGTACTGTTGGGTCGGATGTGAACTTTGCCACCGCTACGGGGTTCGGTGTTACCGCCTCGCAAAGCTCCGGCAAACGCATCCTGTCATGCGTGGAGTTCTCCGATTGACTGGTAACAGCGAACCGGGCCTGGAGCGGAACCAGAGTAGATGTATCCCGGAAGCATGTCAGCCAAGTGGCTTTTTCCCAAAGAAAAAGCCACATTTCAAAGCGATACGCAAGGGCACGCTAACTCTGGTTCCGCTCTCGAGCCGTTGCCCATAGGTTTGCGATGGCGCGGCATCAGGACCGGCAACTGCGGCAAAGGTGCAATGCATGTGCGCTGAACAAAATTCCAAGCCGGAATTCACACGACGAGGGTTGCTGGGAGGCTTCCTCGGAGGCGGAATCCTCGCCACGCTTGCTTCATTCCTCTATCCAGTGTTGCGATTTCTCGTCCCTCCGCCCGTGGCCGACCTGGGCGGGGACGAAGTAGTGGCCGCCAAACTCGGAGAGATCAAGCCAAATTCCGGGGCGATTTTCCGCTTCGGCAGCCGTCCCGGCCTGTTGATCCTCGACGCCGACGGCACGTATCGCGCGCTCTCCGCCACGTGCACGCACCTGGGTTGCATTGTGCAATATCGCAGCGACCTGCGCGAGATCTGGTGTCCGTGCCACAACGGAATCTACGATATCAACGGCCGCAACGTCTCCGGGCCGCCGCCCCGGCCACTGGACGTGTTCGATGTTCACGTGCGCGGCGACGAGATCGTCGTGAGCCGAAAGCAGGAGGCGTGACCATGATCTCCGCCCTCTTCCGCTGGCTGGATGAACGCCTTCACCTGGACAGTCTGACAGCTCCGTTCCGTCACAAAACCGTTCCTACGCACCGGCTGTCCTACTGGTATTTCTTCGGCGGCATCACTCTTTTTCTCTTCGTGGTCCAGGTGCTCACCGGAATCCTGCTGCTGCTGTATTACCACCCGAGCTCCAACGAAGCCTTCGAAAGCGTGCAGTACATCATGACCCGGGTACAGTTTGGGTGGCTGATTCGTTCCATCCATTCGTGGTCGGCCAATCTGATGATTCTCACCGCCTTTGCCCACATGTTCAGCGTGCTGTTTCTCAAGGCCTACCGCAAGCCCAGGGAGCTGACATGGGTCACGGGCATGCTCCTCATGTTCCTGGTAATGGGATTCGGCTTTAGCGGGTATCTGCTGCCGTGGAATAAGCTGGCCTTCTTCGCCACCACAGTCGGCACCCAGATGGCGGGACAGGTTCCGGTTGTCGGTCATCCCATCATGATCTTTCTCCGCGGCGGTCCGGAGGTGAATGGAGCCACGCTGACCCGGTTCTTTGGGTTCCATGTCGCCGTGTTACCCGGATTAGTCACCGTGCTGATTGCAATTCATCTGTTTTTCGTGCAATGGCAGGGCATGAGCGTTCCGCCCAAATTGGAAGTGAAGTGGATGGAGAATCCTTCACTGAAGCGGGAGATGAAATTCTTCCCCAACTTCGTTCTGCGGGAATTGATGGCCTGGTACGTGGCCGTCGGTGTGCTGGGCGCATTGGCGGCCATCTTCCCGTGGGACCTGGGCACCAAAGCAGATCCCTTTGCGTCGGCGCCGGCGGGCATCAAGCCCGAGTGGTACTTCCTTTTTATGTACCAGACGCTCAAGCTCATCCCCGCTAAAGTGTGGTTTGTCGACGGCGAGGTTTTAGGCATACTTGGCTGCGGCTTCGTCGCGCTGTTCTGGCTTCTGCTGCCTTTCTTTGAGAGTGACCGGCCCTCGCGCATGAAAGCCTGGATCACCGGTCTCGGAATCTTTGCTCTTGTTTACGTGATAGGTATGACTGCTTATGGCTACCTTGCGCAATAAGGTCGGGCGCTTCGTCGCAGCCCGCTCTGGCTGTCTGGCCGGCTTGCTGGCGCTCGCGGCCTGCCTGAGTTATGGGCAAGCCACAAATTCCTGCCTGGATTGCCATTCCGCGCTCCCCGATCCCTACGGAGTCACACAGGCGAAGTTCAGCCAGGACATACACGCGCAAAAGGGCTTGACCTGCGCCAGTTGCCACGGCGGCGACGCCAGCAGCTACGATCCAAATCAGGCCATGAGCACGAAGGCCGGCTGGAAGGGCAAGATCGATCGCAAACAGATCCCGCAGTTGTGCGGAAGCTGCCATTCGAATCCGGCGTTTATGCGGCAGTACAATCCCAGCCTGCGCACCGACCAGTTGGACCAGTACCACACCAGCGTGCACGGCAAACGGCTGGCAGCGGGAGACACCAAGGTTGCGGTTTGCACGGATTGTCATAGTGTGCACGATATTAAGCCGCCCAGCGATCCCCATTCGACGGTAAATCCAGTCGCCGTGGCGACGACGTGCTCACGCTGCCACTCCGATGCGGCCTACATGAAGGCGTACGGCATTCCTACCGATCAGTATGCGAAGTACAGCACGAGCGTGCACCATGAAGCGCTGGCGGTGCGCGGCGATTTGAGCGCGCCCACCTGTTCGACGTGCCATGGAAATCATGGCGCGGCGCCGCCGGGAGTGGACAAGGTGCAGAATGTGTGCGCCACGTGCCACGTATTCCAGGCCCAGTTGTACGCCAAGAGCACGCACAGCAAGGCGTTTGAAAAGCTTTCACTTCCGGGATGCGTGGTTTGCCACACCAATCACGGTATTCACCAGCCATCGGATGCGATGCTTGGCACTGGCGCAGAGGGCGTCTGCGTGAACTGCCACAAACCGGGCGACGCGTGCGATCAGGCCAGGGCAAAGATACAAAGCAACCTGGTTCAACTGGACGGGGCGATCAAGGACGCCGACCAGGCACTGCATCTCGCCGAGTCTTCCGGAATGGAAGTGAGCGCGGCGCTGCTTAGCCAGGACCAGGCCAGGGATTCTTTGACCAAGGCGCGGGTCACAGTCCATAGCTTCCAGCCGGATTTGGTGAACCAGGATGTTCAAGCCGGCCTGAAGATCGCCGCCAGCGACGAGAAGGCGGGCAAGGACGCGATGATTGAGCGCAACCACCGGCGCATCGGGCTCGGCCTTTGCCTGATCGCTATCGCGATCATGCTGGCTGGGCTTTGGCTCTATCTCAGGAAGATAGAAAGTACGAAATAGGGAACATAGATCAGAGATGATTTACATAGGCTCAGTTCTTCTAATCACCAGCGGATAACATCCTGACTTCAGGGCGCAGGGATCGCTAGCGCTTGTATGTATTGAACGACAGCCATAACTGAATTTGGCAAGGAAATGGGGAATCGGGGCGAAGCTGGAACTGATTTCAGGGCGATCTGTTCTCTGATCGCCGTGCCCGATTTCGGAGCGCTAGTTACTAAAAGCTTTGGTGCGAAAGGACAATATGAGTAGTCAAGCGGTTGTACAAGCAAGTCCGCCTGAGGTATCAACTCCGGCCGGTGCCTGGACAGTTGTATGGTGTTTATTCCTCGTCGGAGATGTGGGCTGTTTTAACTTCATGAAGGTCCCGCCGCTCATGCCGGTTCTTATCGACCACTTCAAGTTGAGTCTGGCCCGCGCGGGATTGATGATGTCCCTTATTGGCGTAAGCGGATTGCTGCTGGTGCTGCCGGCAGGGATTTTCGTTACGAAGTATGGAATTAAAGTCGGTGCCCTTGTCGCCATGGCCTTCTCCACTGCCGGATGTTTGCTGGGAGCGGTGGCTGCCAGCTACCCCGTCTTTTTGTTCAGCCGCGGACTTGAAGGAATATCCTTCAGTCTGCTGGCAGTTGTAGGAGGCACTGCTGCCGGCATCTGGTTTCCCCCGCAGAAGATCGGGATGCCAATGGGGGTAATGTGCTCCAGCATGGGAGTGAGCGGAATTCTCGCAATGGCGATTGCTCCGAAGCTGGCACAGAGTTTTGGCTGGCAGTCCGTTTGGTGGATCACCGGGGTTTTGTCGTTTTTGTCGCTTTTGGCCGTCGCGATCTTTGTGCGTATGCCTCCCTGGATGAATGCTGCGGCTGCGGTGCGTACGCCTCCCTGGATGAATGTCGCGGCTCGGGCAGAAGAGGGCGCAAGGAAGAAGGCGGGCCTCGGTGAGGCCTTCGCTAATCGCAATATCTGGTTGGTGTCAGCGACATTCCTTCTCTTCTACATTCCCAACAGCGCGTTGGGCACCTACTACGTTGACTATCTAACTAAATCTCGGGGGTTCACCAATGTAGGGGCCGGGCTGTTGAATTGTTTCACCATGGTGGGCCTGCTGATCGGTGCTCCGCTGGGCGGATATCTGCTCGGCAAAGTCAGAAGCTTCAAACTGGTCTTAACCGTGAATGGTTTGCTGATCGGCTTGTTGTCTCTGCTGCCATTTCATATCTCAGGGATACTGGTGCCGATCTGGTTGTTGCTGTTCGGCGTTTTCGCCGCGGGTGTTGTCTCCACGGTATGTTTAGCTGCGGTGCCGAAGGTTTTGGTCAAGCCCGAGTTGGTTGGAATCGGAATGGCGATTTCCGGATTCGGAATGAATGTTGCGGGAATCGTCGCCGCGCCGTATTTTGGCGCGATCGTGGATCGGGCAGGGTGGAATGCCGGAGCCTATGCCTTGATTCCAGCGGTCCTGCTCGGATTCCTCGCAAACTGGATGACGAAGTATGGGAAATAGTGCAGAGCATTTGTAGCCGGGCGGTGCGGTGAAAATGAGCTTGGAGACGGGCGCTTAGGCCAGCGGTGCGTTTCACCTGCCAGGTTTGGGCTTTGCCTTTTGCCGAGGTTGTGCGATGCTCACGATATGTGACGGAGGTTCCCCTATGCCCCATCGCCGCCGGTTCGGCTGCAAACCCTATTTCAAACTGCCGACGGACCCAAAAGCCGTGGCTTCTGCTGCCTGGAACGTGCCCGATCTTTGCACCGCCTACAACTGGCCTACGGGAAAGGCGGGCGGCGGAGTGATCGCCATCGTGGAACTGGGCGGCGGCTGGGTTGCGTCCGACATGGACTCGTTTTTCCGGTCGCTCGGCCAGCCGGTGCCGTCGATCACCGACGTTTCAGTGGACGGCACAAAAAACACACCCGGCCAGAGCGGCTCCGCTGGTGACGACGATTACGAAGTTGCTCTCGACATCCAGGTTTCGGGCGCGGCGTACTACGCGGCCACGGGCCAGGCTGCTACCATTCGCGTCTACTGGTCGCAGGACATCGGGACAGCGGTTGCAAAGGCCGCCTCCGACGGCTGCGATGTGTGCAGCATTTCGTGGGGCTCCGACGAGGCGAACTGGGGCACAACGGCTGCCGATCAGATGGAGTCGACCGCCGAGTCTGCTGTTGCCGCTGGCATGATCGTGTTTGCCGCATCCGGCGACAACGATTCGAGCGACGGCGGCTCGACACCGGCGAATGTGGATTGTCCCTCGTCGTGTCCGCACGTGGTGGGCTGCGGAGGAACCAAGAAGACAGCAACCGAGGAAACGGTATGGAATGACAATCCCGGCGAAACCAACGGCGAGGGAACGGGCGGCGGCTACTCGACTATCTTTCCCGTGCAGAGCTTCCAGATTGGCGCGCCTGCCGCGCCCGCCGGCAGCCAGTATGGCACGGGCCGCATGGTGCCCGACGTGTGCGCCAACGCGGACCCCAACACCGGATACAACATTTTTGTGCACGGCGCGGCGACCGTAGTGGGTGGAACCAGCGCGGATGCGCCGCTCTATGCAGGGCTCTTCGCGGCGTTTGGAACCAAGCTCGGCTTCGTCACGCCCACGCTTTGGGAGAATCAGAAGGCATTCAACGACATCACGGTGGGAAGCAACGGATTTTATTCGGCCGCCGTCGGTCCCGATCCGTGCAGCGGTATCGGCTCGCCCATCGGCGCCAAGATAGCGGCGCTGTTCGCCGCGCCGGCGTGAGATTTTATTTTGCCGGCGAGATCGCCTCGAAAGGCGGAATTACCGGCGGAATCGCGTCCAGCGGGAAACCGAGCCGCTTCCACTCGTCGAAGCCGCCGCGTAGCGGTCGCACGCGTTCGATTCCCAGTCTTGTGCAGCGTCATAGCGGTTTTGGCCGCGGTAGCCTCGCTGGGGCAGGTGCAGTAGAGTACGATGTCGCGGTCGCGCGGAATCTCCTGCTGGCGCGCGGCAAGAGCTTCAGGCGAAATATGCTGCGCGCCGGGCAGCGTAAAAGGGTCGGGCAATAGTTCGAGCGGGTGGCGCAGGTCCACGATGAAGACCTGTTCGCCGGCATCGAGCTGGCGCTTCAGCTCTTCGGGCTCGAGGCGCGCAGCGGCAAGACTCTTTGAGCACCAATGCGGCGGCGCCAGATGCGGCCCAGGAAAAAGCCCGCAATGCCCAGAATCAGCAGCGCGCCCGAGAAGCGGCCGGCCCAGTTGAGCAGGCTAGTATTATGTTTGAGCAGGTCGCCGAAGAAGCGGCCCACGGCCAGCAGCACGCCCACCCACAAAGTGCAGCCGATGCCGTCGTAGAGCAGAAACTGCGAGAACCCCATGCCGTTCTGCCCAGCCACCGGGGCGCCAGAAGTGCCAGCCCGGGTACGAACTTGGCAAACATCAACATTTGCCGCGGCCGCTTGCCAAACGAATCCTGGGTGCGGCGGACGCAGGTCGTCGGCTCCAACGATAATTTGCACAGCAGGCGCAGCACGCGATGCCCATGCTTGCGCCCGATGAGGAACCAGGAACTGTCGGCAGATGAGACGGGCAACGACGCCTGCCACCAGCGCCAGGGGAAAGCTGATGGGCCCGTCGACCGAGAGCGCTCCGGCGGCCAGCAGCACCGGCGTGGCCGGCAGCGGAATGCCCAACTGCTCCACCAGCACCCATGCAAAGAGCAGCAGGTAGCCGTACATCAACAGAATGTGCGTAGGCAGTTCCATGGAGAGCGTCCTGAGCGAGTCGTCGAGGAAATCAGGCCGCCCAAATCCGCGCGCTTGCCCATGGCGAGCGAAGAGCGGCCTCGCTCTTATGGGATGATGCTGGGCGAGATTCGTTGCAAGCCAGGAGAACTGCCAGAAAAATCGTCGCGGGCTGCGACGCGAACTTTCTCAGGCGAGCCGGAAACCCCTGGCTTGAATGGCGTACCTCCGCGCCGACCTGCTCGATCACCCAGTCGGTCCAGCTTGCCTGCTCGGCCGGGCAGGCCAGACGCCCGGGATCGTTGGCCAGCACGGCGTCCACAAAGTTCTCCACCATAGGATAATGCAGATTGGCGTGCGGAGGCAGCATCTCCACACGGCCGGCCACGCGCAACTCCGGCCCGTTGAGAGGATCGAGGCCGATCTCGCCCTCCTCGCCGATGATGCGAAACTGGTCGCGCGCCATCCGCGAGTTCCAGCGCACGTCCACACACGCCATGCACGCCGCCGGGGAACTCCATCAGCACGGTCGCGGAATCCTCCACGGCCGATGCGATGCACGGCGTTCGACAGCAGGCCGCAGGCGCGTTCCGGCTTGCCGAAAAGAAAGTTCATGGCGTCGATACGATGCGAGGCGATGTCGTAAAGCGGACCGCCGCCGGCCAGCGCCGGATCGCGCAGCCATTCGCGGCCATCCAGATCTCGAGCCAGCCGTGGCAATTGGCCTCGGCCAGCAGCGGCTGGCCAATGGCGCCCTCCGCGATCAGTTGCCTGGCGCGCACGAGCTTGGGATAAAGCCGGCGATAGTAGGAAACGCCGAGCAGGCGACCCGTTGAGCGCGCGGCTTCAGCACCATGGCTCGCGCCTGCGCGAAGTTCATCGCCATGGGCTTCTCGCACAGCACATGCTTGCCCGCGCGCAGCGCGGCGATGGTGCGTCTCAGCGTGGAGCGCCACTGGCAATGCGATGTAGACGGCGTCGACCGCCGGGTCGGCAGCTGCTTCTTCAATCGTCGCCAACGCCCGCGTGCCGGCATAGGCCTTCGCTTTGGCTGAATCGCGCGTGACGAACCCGTAGAGCCTGCTGCGCGGCTCGGCTTGAATTGCCGGAATCACACGCTTGCGCGCGATGTCGCCGATGCCGGCTACGACCCAGTTCACCTTGTCCGTCATTCGGCCAGAATATCTCCCCGGCGCCTCGGCGGCAAAAAAGCCGCCCGCAGGCGGCTTTCTGTGCGCTGAAATCGAAGCGCTTCGTACTGCTCCGCCGGCGTGGGTTTGCCGGGCGGCGTAGGTACCGTCACGGGCGCATTCGCGGGCGCGGTCTGGGCTTCCTGATTCTTCGTCGCGAAGTAGTCGTGGTCCCACAGATCCTTGTAGAACTCGCCGGTCAGCTCGGCGGCGCGCGGACCGAATGTGGGCCTGCCGCCCTCGAGGAAGAAGACCGTCACCAGGCTGCCCTGCGGCGAATCGGAATAGGAGGCGAACCAGCCGAAGCGCGTTCCGTTGTCGGAGCAGGTTCCGGTTTTGCCAAAGACCGGCAGCTCGTGGAAGTTGGCGCGCAGGCTGCGCGCGGTTCCGTACTCCACCGCGCCGGCCATGCCGTCTTCCAGGTCGGGAACGTACTTGGCGATGTCGAGCGTGCGCTTGACCTTGGGCTGGAACGTGGCCATCTCTTCCGGCGTGGTGGGATGCTGCAGATAGTAGAGGGTTCCGCCGTTGGCGATGGCGGCCACATACGCGCCCAGTTGCAGCGGCGTGAGCGAAACGCCCTGGCCGAAGCTGCACATGCGGCGCTACGCCGCCCTCGGAGTCAGGAATCGGCTGATCGGGATAGTCGCCCAGCTGCTCGCCAGCGATGTTGTAGCCGGCCAGCTCGCCCAGGCCGAACTGCGTGGCGTAGTGGCGCACGCGCTCAAAGCCCAGCTCGCGGCCCAGCTCCTCAAAATAGAGGTTGTTGCTCTTGGCCAGCGCCTGGGTCATGTTCATGCGGAAGCCGGCGAGCTGGACCATGGTGTCGCGCGTGACCAGCCCCTCAGAGAGCGCGGCCATCGCCACCGTGAGCTTGATGGTGGAGCAGGGCTCGGCGCCCGGCGAGAGCGCCAGCTTCTGGTTGACCATGGCCAGGATGCGGCCGTTGGAGGGATCGATGACCACCGCGGTGCCGTTCATGTCGCCCAGTGCGTCGATGGCGGCCTGGCGCACCACCGGATCCTCGCCGGCCGTTACGTCGCCCGCGCCGAGTTCACCTTGAATAAAGGAGCTGGCCGTGAAGCGCTCGTAATAATGATGGCGGCGTGATAGAAGTCCGGCGCAGGTGCGCCGTTGTCGTGCTCGTAATCCGGCCGGCCGTGGCCGTTTTCGCCGGCACGCGGGCCGCGGAACGGTGCCTGGTTGTGGTGTGAGCCGAGGAAACGTGAGGGGTGGTTGCGTGGGCTGCGCTCGCCTGTGTAGCCGCCGGTGTTGCCGTGTGCGCCGCTGTGCGATGCGTAGCGGCGAAGCGATGCGATTCCGACAGATGCTGCTGCCCCTGCGCTCTCGAGTGATGCAGTGTTGCTGCGGCGCGTCCAGCGCGGCGACGCGGACAGCGCCCGCGAGAAGAACAATCAAGGCAAATCCAATGGGGCAAACGCGGGACAGCTTCATCCAGTCAACATCCTTTCAACTTTGGATTTCGTGCCGCGCGTTCGCTCTCTGGCGACGCACTTCGTACCGACTATGCCGCGTCCCGTTTCCTCGAGTGCCGCAGGCCCGGCGGCATTTCGCTTACCGGCTCCGCCGTTATCTTGCGGGCAGACCGACTCCATAGACTGCTAGACGCCCCACCGGCGGCTTCTTACATCTAATTAACCCGGAAAACAGTAGTTTCGCCTAATCTTCAGTAATACCGGACGCAACTTTTGTGACCTTTCCGCTTACTATACCGGCTTTGCTCCCATTTTGGAACCCTGACCTTGCTCTTCCGCAGCCAAGCCGTGTTCAGGCGCTTAAAACTTCAACCGGCGCAGAAATGTGGGAACATCCAGATCGCGCTCGGGCTCCCCGCCCGGATCAGGAAAAAGCGACGGCTTAGGCTGAGCGCCGGACCCCGCCGGCTCCGGCCCGCCGCCTGCAACCCCATTGAAATCCGCGGCATAGTCCCTGGGCGGTAGAGCGTATTCCGATCCCGCCCCATCCCTCGCGTCCAGTCGCTGCTCGGCCGGGGCGACTGCGCTCTCCTGCTCCACCCCAAAATCCATTGCGTGGTCCTCGGCGGCTTCTTGGCGGCGCAGCCACGGTTACCGTGGTAGCCACGCCCGGCGCCGCCGCGGCAAAGAAAAACGCGTCGTCCGCGCTCTCCGCTTCGTCTTCGTCCTCGCTCATGAATCGCGCGGGCTTGGGAGCGGGCTCCGGCATCCTTTTCGCGCATCCAGTTGCGCGGCGCAACCACAGGCACCGAGACGACCGGCGTCTCTTCCACGCTCAACATGCGCGCGCGCCGCTCCGGCATCTGGTCGCGGAAGCCGGTGGCGATCACGGTGATCTTGACCTCTTCGCCCATCTTCTCGTCGAGCACGGCGCCGAAGATGATGTTGGCGTCTTCGTGCGCGGCGGACTGGATGAGCGACGAAGCCTCGTTCACCTCGGAGAGCTTCAGCGAGCTCGAGCCGGTGATGTTGATGAGGATGCCGCGCGCGCCGTCGATGGCGCCCGCTTCCAGCAGCGGCGAAGCCATGGCCGCCTGCGCCGCTTCCACGGCGCGATTCGGGCCCGGAGCGGACCGCCGTGCCCATCACCGCGTGGCCCATGCCGGCCATGGTGGTCTTCACGTCGGCAAAGTCGCGGTTGATGATGCCGGGGATGGTGATGATGTCGCTGATGCCCTGCACGCCCTGGCGCAGCACGTCGTCGGCGATGCGGAAGCTCTCGAAGAAGCCGGCGTCCTTGGCCACGGCGAGCAGCTTCTCGTTGGGGATCACGATCATCGTGTCGACGCTCTCGATCAGCTCCTTCAGGCCGCGCTCGGCCTGCTGCAGGCGGCGCTTGCCTTCAAAGGCGAAGGGCCGCGTGATGACGGCGACGGTGAGGATGCCCATCTCGCTGGCCAGCGAAGCGATGACCGGCGCGGCGCCGGTGCCCGTGCCGCCGCCCAGGCCCGCGGTGACGAACACCATGTCCGCGCCTTCGAGCGCTTCGATGATCTTTTCCGAGTCTTCGAGCGCGGCGCGGCGGCCGACGTCGGGATTGGCGCCCGCGCCCAGGCCCGAGGTGAGGCGCACGCCCAGCTGCAGCTTGACGGGAGCCTGCGACAGCTTGAGCGCCTGCACGTCGGTGTTGGCGGCGATAAACTCCACGCCTTCCATGCGGGCCTGGATCATGCGGTTGACGGCATTGCCGCCGCCGCCGCCCACGCCGATGACCTTGATGCGCGCGCCGCGCACGGTCTCGTCGTGATATTGAATGCGCATCTCTCCGGCTTCACTCGTATTGCTGTTCCATTGGGCCTCTGTTCTCCTCGATCTGTCGGTTTCCCGTTCTACTCCCTAATCCCTGCTCCCTATTCCCTGTCTTTCAAAAACTTGCTGCAAACATGGCGCGCAACTTGGCGCGCAAAGCTGTTGTTGTCCTCGGCGGCGCGCGTCATTCGGGTGCGATGCGCGTAGAGAATCATCCCGATGGCCACGGCCCACGCCGGGATGGTACAAGCTCCCCGGGCATTTGCGACAGACGCACCGGCATACCGGTGCGCGCCGGCACGCGCAACTGGCTCTCGGTCACGTCCAGCATGCCGGGCAGCATGGCGCCTCCGCCGGTGAGCACGCAGCCCGCGCCCAGCGCATCCACCACGCCGCCGTGGCGCAGGCTCTCTTTCACGTAATAGAGCAGCTCGCGCGCGCGCGGCTCCAGAATCTCCGCCATGGTGCGCAGCGGCAGCCTGCCGCGGCGCCCTGCGGGTTGGCGATCTCGATCTCCGCCAGCTGCGGAACCGCGGTCACCACGGCGTTGCCATACTGGCGCTTCAGCTCCTCGGCCTGCGCCACCGGCATCTGCAAGCCGATGGCGAGGTCGTTGGTGAAGTGCGCTCCGCCGATGGGAACCGACGCGGTGTGCGCCACCGCGCCCTCGAAAAACACCGCCAGATCGCTGGAGTGGGCGCCGATGTCGAGCAGGCAAACGCCCAGTTCGCGCTCGTCGGCGGAAAGCGTGCACTCGGCGGCGGCAATCGACTCCAGCACCGCCTCTGACACTTCAAGGCCGGCGCGGTTGGCGCAGGTGACCGTGCTTTGCAGCGCGCTGCCGGAGCAGGTGGCGATGTGCAGATCCACTTCAAGCCGCGCGCCCACCATGCCCACGGGATCGAAGATGCCGGGCTGCTCGTCGAGGATGAACTGGCGCGGCAGCAGGTGCAGAATCTCGCGATCGGCGGGGCGCTCGATGGCGCGCGCGCGCTCCACGGCGGCGCGCACATCCTCGCGCGTAATCTCGCGCATGCCGCGGCCCAGCTGGAATCCGCCGTTGGTGTTCACGCCGCGAATGTGCGGCCCGCCCACGCCCACCACGCACTCGTCGATGTTGGCGCGGGCCACGCGCTCGGCCTGCTCGTTGGCCGCGCGCACCGCCTTGGCCGCCGGGCGCCAGCTCGGCGATCAGCCCTTTGCGCATGCCCGCCGACTCCACCACGCCGTGGCCGCGATAGCGCAACACGCCCTCGTTCACATCGGCCGCCAGAACGCGCGTCCACGCGCTGCCGATGTCGAGCACCACGATCAGGTTGTCCTGTTTCTGGCCCATCGTCGCTCACCCGCCCTGCGCGCCGGCCGCTGCCGGACGACGTTGTTGCAGGCGCGGATTGCCGACGCGGTCGTGGTCGGATTCGGCTTGCGTGTAGCTCCGCTCGTGCGCTTTGCGGCGTGCGCGCGCTTCGTTGTCTTGCGCCGCTTGTGCTTCGCTGCGGTTCTTGGTTCGCCGGCTGGCCGTCTGCTCGCCGCGGGCTTTCGCTGCCTGCAGGCTTCGCGCGCCGGCTTGGCTGGCGCGGCTCGGATCCGGCAGCCGCGGCTGGGCGTCGACGCGCTTGCACGCGCATCGCCGTCCGCGCTCGTTCCGCGGTCTCCTTGCCCGAGGCCATCTCCAGCACCACCTGCTGGTCGTAGCGCAGATCCACCGCCGCCAGGTGCGGATACTGCTGCCGCCACTCCGCGATGTGCGCCTTGTAGCGCTGGTAACGCTCGAGGAAATGATCTTCGCCGAAGTGCGCCAGAATGTCGGCGCCCTGCTCCGGCATCAGCACGCGCGCATCTTCGGGATCGGTCAGGTCGATCTCGGAGATCTGCTCGGAGTTGTGCTTGCCGTCGGCGTCCAGCTCCGCCATCAGCCGCAGGTACACAGCCATGCGCGCCTTGCGCGAGTCGGCCGGATCGCCGGGATCGATGCCCGTCAACACCGGAAACGAGTAGTGGTGCTTGGCCATGGTCGCCGGCGCCATGGTGAGCAGAACGCCGTTGGCATCCACCAGGCCGATCTGCTGCGCCCGTGCCGCGTAAACGCCACCGGCTGCCGCTCCACCACCGCGACGCGAATCTGGTCGGGCAAGCAGGCGCATCACCGTGGCCCGCTCGACCCAGGGAATCTGCTCCAGCTGCTTGCGCCGCTCGCTCAAGGGAACAAAGAAAATGTTGCGGCCGATGTCTTCGCCGAAGACGGGCAGCATCTCCGCGCGGCTCACTTCGGTCAGGCCGGTGGCCTGAATGTCGCTCGGTGCCGGCGATGCGGAAGCGCGCGTCGCGCTCGAGATAGTGCTTGAGGAGCAGGCACGGCGGTGGTCAACGCCGCCGAGCACGATGAGCGCGCCGAGCGCGAGAAACACGCGGCCCACGGTGCTGGCCGGCCGCCACCAGGGCCTCTTCGGTTCTCCGAAGCGATCCGGCGGTGGGGCGCAACACACCGTCGCCGTCCGGATCGTCGAACTCCAGCGGCATGCCGGGCAACGTCTGCCCGCGCGCCGGGCGGCACGCCCTCTCCAAGGTGAGTCTCCGCATGCGCCGGACGCGGATCTCCGCGGGCGGGTCTTCCTCCCACAACAGAGGCCGATTTGTAGTATTCCCTTGATTCGCCACGCCTGAGCAGGGTCGTGAGAGTCGCCAGCTTTCACTATAGCCCGGGGTTGCGCGACTCTTTTCCGCGAGGTGAATGGGGGGAACCCGCGCCGTTACGGGTAAGGACAGGGAACAGGAGACCAAGGGGAAAAGGAAACAACAAGGCGAACCTTCAGCCCTCAGCTATCAACTGCACAGGCAGCCAGAGTGGAATGGGGATACACTTGTGCACATGGCGCCCGTGAGAATTAATCCTCAAACCGATGACGCACCCGAGTTCATCGCGCGCGTGGAACAGGCGGTGAATGGAATCCTCGCCCTGCATGCGCCGCGCGAACTTATTCTGATCAAGATCGACAATTGGTTCGGGTTTAAGTGGATGGGCTTTGCAGGTAAATTCATCGGGAGACTCCCAATATGGACCTTCTCCACACCCGGAGTGCCATGCAAGATCGCCATTCCCCGTTTGTGCCGCACAGAGTTCAATCGCAAAGGCGATTCAAAGCTCCAGACTACGAGAATTCCGGCCCCGGCAAGCCGGTTCACGCTGAACTTCCAAGCAGGCTCGCGCGCCGGCGCAGTGCTGCCCATGAAGAGCCAGGCGTCGTATTTGTGTGGTACAGCGGAAAATCCGAAGGGAACGGACGTGCTGCCTTGATGGCCTATCTTCCAGAATCCGATAAACATCGGCCGTGGTATGTAGCAATGGAGAAAGGCGACGGCTGGCAAGTGAGCAAAACGCTGGGCACAACTCCATCAGCGTTTTCTCGCCTGATCGAACAGAAGCTTGAAACTGCGGCTACACGCTGATCGGCCAGCCGGCTCTCAGGCGCGCTTGCGGCGGCGTTCGACATACTCCCGCAACGCCGCATTCATCCGGCTCTGGTATCCCTCGCCTTGACGCCGGAACCAATCAATCACGTCAGCGTCGATGCGCAGCGAAAGGGGCTTCTTGATGGGCCGATAAAACGCGCCGCGCACGGCCCCGCTCCAATCGACGATCTCCGGCATCTCGCTGGTATCGACCTCATTTTCCGGCATCGCGGCAAGCGCCTCTGCTTCAGCACGCAATTTCCGCGAAAGTGGCTTCGGATTACCCTTCCTCATACATCGACCTCTCCTTGCGCGTCGCGCGGCGTGCGCTGATGATTCTTCCTTTCTCATTCTCACCTTCTGGCCAGGTATGGACCATGTAGAGAACCACGATTCCATCGGTGCTCGGAGAACCTACCGTGCGCCACCTTTCCTCCTCTGGAAATGGATCGCGAACAGAAAGGCGAAAAGGATCGTCTAGCGCCAGTTCAGCAAGCTCGAAGCCGACCTTGTGCTTCGCGAAGTTCTTTTTCGCTTTGTCAGGGTCCCACGTCCAGCGCACAGCGAGCCTTTTGTATATACATAACTGTACATGCAGAGCATTGAGCCGTCAAGGGGATGCAAGCGAGGCTTTAGCGCCTTCCAGCGCCGCCAGGATCTGTGGCGCCAGTTGGCTCACGCTGCCCGCGCCCAAAGTGAGAATCAGGTCGCCTTCGTGGGCCTGAGCGGCAACGGCGGCAACCGCAGCGGCGAAATCCGGCGCAAATTGCACGCGCGGGCCTTGAATGCGCTCCGCGAGCCGCTCGGCCGTAATGCCGGGTATCGGTTCTTCGCTGGCTGCGTAGATGGGCAGCACGACAACGGTGTCGGCGTCGGTAAATGCGCCACCGAATTCATCCAGAAGATCTGCGGTACGCGTGTACCTATGCGGCTGGAAGACGACGTGAATCCTGGTGGGCCCGCACTCCCGCGCAGCGGCGAGCGTGGCTCGAATCTCGGTGGGGTGGTGGCCGTAATCGTCGACAACCGTTACGCCGCGCGCCTGCCCGCGCTCGTGAAAGCGCCGGTCGACGCCGCGAAAATTGTGCAGGCCTTGGGCAATGTTTTCGGGCGAAACTTCAAGCTGGCGCGCGATGGCGACGGCGGCCGTAGCGTTGAGCACATTGTGGCGGCCGGGCACGTGCAGCTCGAACGGCCCCAGCGGTCCCGCGGCCGTATGCACCTGAAAGCGCGAGAAACTGCTTCCCTGCCCTGGCCGCTGCCCCGCTCTTTGCCCGGTCCCCGATCCTGACCCGAGTGTTTGACCCGACCCCAAAACCGAATCGAGGAGTTCGAGCCTGTAGTCGGCCTCCGCAGTTACGCCGTAAGTGAAGACGCGGCGCCGCGCGCGCGGAAGAATCCCTTTGAGGAGCGCATTGTCCACGCAAGCCGTCACCGCGCCGTAAAACGGCACGCGGTCCATGAAATCCAAAAAGGCGCGCTCCACATCGGCCATGTCGTGGTAGCAGTCCATGTGCTCGCGGTCGAGATTTGTGACGACAGCCAGAATGGGCGATAGCTTGAGGAACGAGCGGTCGCTCTCGTCGGCCTCGGCCACAAGATATTGCGTCGTTCCCAGGCGCGCATTCGAGCCGAGCGCGTCCACGCGGCCCCCGACGACAACCGTGGGATCGAGGCCGCCCGCGGCGAGAACCGACGCGACCATCGACGTGGTGGTGGTTTTGCCGTGCATGCCTGCAATGGCGATGCCGTACTTGAGCCGCATCAGTTCAGCGAGCATCTCAGCGCGCTGGATCACGGGAATCTTGCGCGCATGTGCCTCCAGCACCTCGGGATTGTTTGCGTTCACCGCCGAGCTCGTCACCACCACCGTCGCGCCGGCCACGTTGGCCGCGATGTGGCCCTCATACACAGTCGCGCCCAGTTGCGCCAGCCGGTCGGTAACCGGCCCGCGCCTGAGATCGGAGCCGGAAACCTTCATGCCCAGATTGAGCAGAATCTCGGCAATGCCGCTCATGCCGATGCCGCCGATGCCGATGAAGTGCGCGTGCTGCGAAGTGGCAAACATGGGTTGAAACTTCACTGTAACAGTTGACAGAGATCGAAGATCAGAGAGCGGGGACTTGTGGCGCGGGCAGCGCGCAGCAGGCAGTCTCGGCCGATTAACGAAGTTCTTCCTTTCGCAACACAGAACGCGTGGGGTCGCGCGGGTCCACGTGAACCATGACAGTTCTGCCCTTGTAGGACGCAGCCCAGTCGCGAGCGTCTTTCTCCTCATCTGATTGGAATTCCCGGCGGTAGTCGCCTGCTTGCAGATCGGGATTGCGATAAAAGTAAGTGAGCGTCGCAATCCAGCCTAAGACGATGCGCCCTCCGCTCCTGGTATACGTAATGTCCGGGGCAACGTCGACAATATCGACGAGGGCGGAAACTGTTGACCAGCTGCGACCGCGGATCCCGTCGAGCCGCTGGATAAAGAAACTCCAGTACTTTGCCGCTGTCGAGGCCCCGACAACCAGAAGGATCAGCACAAACAACCAAAAGAAGAACTCTTCCTCCGCGGGCGAAATGGCAATTGGCTGACTCATTGTCTCGCTCCTCACGTTGGTTTGGGCCAATTATCGCATGGCTCTACCAGAGCACGAATGCCATCCCGCAGAGAGACGAAGAGGCGACGGCCACAGTCGATGCGCTGCAACCGCCAAAGTTGCGCAACTTTATTTTCGCGGCGCCACCGCAACCTTCCCTGCTGACAGTGTTTGCATCGGACAAGAGCGGCAAGCCCGGGAGGCGGCAAGATCCAAGCTTCCAGGTGGCGAGAAGCCGGAGCGGCCGGGAAAATGGGACCGCCGGAATGGAGGAGTTATGGGCAGCATGAAGAAGTGGATGTTAGGAGCAGCATTGGCAGTCGGAACTCTGGGCTTGGCCGCGGCGCCCGCCCAGGCAGCTCGAGTTGGAGTATATGTTGGCGTCGGCGAACGGGGTTACATTCCGGCCTGCCCCGGTCCCGGATATGTTTGGGTAGCCGGCTATTGGGCCAACGGTTACTGGGTGCCCGGATACTGGAATTACGTCCGCGTCGGAGGCCCCGTGATTCGCGGCGGCGTGGTGATTGGCCGCGGACCGTTCTACGGCCGGCATTGGCACAGGTAGTTTGCCCTTCTGCTGCCTGCACTGCACATGCGGCCTCTCCAAAACTGGAGAGGCCGCTTTTTCTGCGCCGTTTTCCGTCTGCAAACGTCTCATAGTGTGGAGAGTGACTCGCGTTGGGAGTTAGCTCAAAATAAAGGAGATACGAAAGTTGTTGCTCTTTCGAGCGCGGAAGTGGAATCTTTCATCAGACCGCAACAAAAGAGCGAAAATGCTGTTTAAGTAATTGGAAGCCGGCCGGAAGCAGCAATAAGAGGCCGGGAGGTGCTGAGAACCGGAGGCGACTCCGGGGCCCAGTCCGGGCAAGGCAGGACGGGGCAGCACAAGGAGGATGTTATGCGGAAACTCCGTTTGGTTTTATTGGCAATGCTTGTAGTTCTCCCGTTCGCCGTCATGGCGAACGCCCAGGTCGGGGTGGGAGTAGGCGTCGGCCCCGCGGTGGCAGATCCCGGATATTACGGCGGCTATTACGCCCCCCCGGATTGCGAGTGGGGCTACTACTCCTATTATCCCTATGCTTGCGCTCCCTATGGCTACTACGGCCCTGACTGGTTTTACGGCGGCGTCTTCATCGGCGTCGGCCCGTGGTATGGATGGGGCAGATATGGCTGGGGCCGTGGCGGCTGGGGCCGCGGTGGCTGGGGCCGTGGTGGCTACGGACGTGGCGGGTACGGCTACGGACATGGCGGGTACGGTGGGCGTGGCTATGCTGGCGGTGGACGTGGTTATGCCGGGGGTGGCGTACGCGGTTATGCCGGCGGCGGCGCACACGGCGGTGGAGGTGGCGGTGGCTTCCATGGCGGCGGTGGCGGCGGCGGCTTCCATGGTGGAGGTGGCGGCGGCCATGGCGGTGGCGGCGGCGGCCATGGTGGTGGCGGCGGACACCGGTAAACCCGGAAGTTTGCTCACAAAGGGCCCGTCTGCTTCGGCAGGCGGGCTTTTTTGTTGGTGCGGTCAGATACCTTGCGGGTAGGTGGGCACCGCAATCGGGGCTGGAGACAGATCCAGTCGCCGCGAATACTCGGCAATTTTCACCCAGTAGATAATCCAGAGAATTAAGCGGGGTAATAGGGCAAGAGCATTCACAAGCGGGATAATCATGCACGCCCCGCACACCGCCATTGAGATACCAATTGACTTGCCAGGCTTGGGGTCGTCGATTGGAATCTTTCTCAACCTAAACTCGTTGCCCAGAGAGTTGGCCAATGCCGACACGACGAAAAAGCACCAAATTAGGTTAAAGAGGGGAATTAAGGACAACCAGACCATTCCGGGCTGCATGGTGCGGGCAGATGGAGAGCATTTTCTGAGCACCCCAGCAAGGAAAGCGAGATACAGAATCCCGACAACAAGCACGCAAACGGCGAGAATTCCGGCAACTATGCGAATAATTGCTACTTGGTCCATGGCCGCTCCCATCTGTATTCAGATTTATGCGAAATCATAGCATCTGCTGGTGCCCCATCCTTGGCGCGTCTTTTCTTTGCGCTAAGGCTCGGATACCCTAGCCCTTTCCCTCTCTCTGGCTCCGCTAACTCCGCTGGCTCCCCGCCAACTCCACAACGCGTGCGGCGATGCGCTCGGCGGCGCCGGGATGCGCTTGGGTGCGGGCAGCGGCGCCCATCGCAGCCAGGCGTGCGGGGTTGGTGAGCAGCCCGACGAGCGCGGCGAGCAGCTTCTCGGGAATCTCGAGATCCTTTTCCTCGAGCATGACGGCCGCGCCGGCTGCCACCATGGCTTCGGCATTGCGGCGCTGATGCTCATCGGCGGCGGCGGCAAAAGGCACCAGCAGCGCGGGTTTGCCCGCCGCCGCCAGTTCGGCCACCGTCGAGGCGCCGCTGCGCGACACGACCAGATGCGCGCGGGCAAACCGCTTTGGCATATCGTCGAGGAACGGGCTCACCTGCCAGCGCGAGGGATCGGCGCCGCTGGCTGCGTAGGCCGCTTCAGTTGCCGCGAGGTTGCGCGCCCCGCACTGATGCAGAATCAGTCAGCCCCGGGACCGCGGACAAAAGCGCCGGCAGCAGTTGCGGCAGATACGTGTTGAAGATGCGCGCACCCAGCGAACCGCCGAAGACGAGCAGATGCGGGTCGCCGCTGGGCGGTTGCAGCGAGAAAAACTCCGGGCGCACCGGAACGCCGGTGACCTCGGCGTTGCGAAACCACTTGGCCGCCACGGGAAAGTTGACCGCCGCGGCTTGCACTCTTTTGCCCACCAGCCGGTTGGCCAGGCCGGGCATAGCGTTGGGTTCGAATGCCATGGCGGGAATCTTGAGCCATAGCGCCGCCGCCATCGCCGGGCCTGAGGCATAACCGCCCACACCCAGCACCGCGCCGGGCTGGAACTCGCGGATCAGGCGCTTGCAGTCGAAGATGCTTGCCGGCAAACCGGAGAGGGTGCGCAACCGGGTGGACAACGATACGTTTTTGAGCTGGCCCACGTCGACCAGCCGCAGCGGGAAGCCGGCCTCGGGCACCAGGCGCACTTCCAGCCCCCGCGCCGTGCCGACAAACAGCACTTCGGCTCCGTGGCGCTCAACCAGCTCGCGGGCCACGGCCAGGGCTGGAATGATGTGGCCGCCGGTGCCGCCACCGGCAATCAGAATGCGCAGCTCCGACACTCTCTAACCTAGTCCCTCAGTCCCTAGTCCCTTAGTCCCTGCTTTATTCCGCCTGCCTGCTGATGTTGAGTAAAATGCCAATGCTGGCCAGCGTACAAAACAGCGAAGTGCCTCCGTGCGAGATGAGCGGCAACGGAATCCCTTTGGTGGGAACCAGCGACAGCACCACGCTGATGTTGAAAAATGCCTGCAGCAGAATTGTGGTGGTGATGCCGAACGCGGCCAGGCGGGCAAAGGAATCGCGGGAGCGGAAAGCCGTGCGCAGCCCGCGAATGCCGAAGACGACAAACAGCACCACGATAAACATGGCGCCGATGAAGCCCAGCTCCTCGGCAATATTGGCAAAGATAAAATCCGTAGCGGCCTCGGGAAGATAGAAGAGCTTCTGCATCCCCTCCATGTAGCCGCGGCCCGTGAGACCGCCCGTGCCGACCGCGATGAGCGACTGGTAGATGTGGTAGCCTGCGCCCTGCCGATCCTTTGCATCGCAAGGGATTGAGAAAGACCAGCATGCGCTCCCGGCGCCACGCAACCAGAAACAGCAGTGCGGCCAGGACGGGGCAGCCGCGCAGACGGCGGCGAATAGCCACTTCCATTCCATCCCCGCCAGCACCAGCATCATGGCGGTGACGCCGGCCAGCACCAATGCCGTGCCCAGGTCGGGCTGGCGCACCACAAGACCGATAAACAGCAGCGGGATGAGCGCCGCGGGCAGGAGCGTGTGCCTCCAGTCGCGCATGGCATCGAGCCGCTTGTGGAGAAACCACGCCAGAAACAGCACCAGGACCGGCTTGGCGATCTCAGAGGGCTGGAAGGTGAAGAAATTGCCGAAGCGAATCCAGCGATGGGTATGGTGCGAGCCGGGCATGAGAAAGACCAGCACCAGCAGCACCGTGGTGACGCACAGCGCGGGATAGATGAATCGCGGCGATTTGTAGTGGCTCACGTCCACGTGCATGAGGACGAGCATAGCCAGCACGCCCAGCGCGGCCCAGATGGCCTGCGTGAAGACGAATGTGTAAGCCGAGTGATAGCGCTCCTGATCGACGACGGCGGAGGCGGAGAAGACCATCGCCAGCCCGGTGACCACCAGCACCAGGTGGTGAAGAACAGCCACTTATCGACCCCTACCCGTTTTGCCATAGACGCCTACGCGTTTTGCCCCACTTTCCAACCCATCCGCTCGGCCACAAGTTCCTTGAAGACGCGGCCGCGGTGCTCGTAGTTCTCAAACTGATCGAAGCTGGAGCAGGCCGGCGCCAGCAGCACCACTTCGCCGGGCCGCGCCGCGCCGGCCGCGGCACTCACCGCGTTGGCCAGCGTCTCGCAGGAGTGAATAGAGACCACCCCGCGCAGATGCGACTCGATTTTGGCCGCCGCCGAGCCGATGGTGTAGACGGCGCGCACCCGCTCGCGCAAGAGCGGCGAGAGCTGCGTATAGTCCGAGCCCTTGTCTTTGCCGCCCAGAATGAGATGAATGCCGCCGGGAAACGCGGCCACGGCCTTGGCGGTCGCGTCCACGTTGGTGGCCTTCGAGTCGTTGTAGTACTCCACGCCGTTGATGGTGGCCACGTATTCCAGGCGGTGCTCGACGGCCTGAAATTTTTCGATGGCGCGGCGAATCGCCTCTGCGGGCGCGCCGGCCAGGCGGCAGGCGCACACCGCGGCCAGCACGTTCTCCACGTTGTGCTCGCCCTTCAGCGGAATGCCGGCCAACGGCATGATGGTTTCGACTTCAGCCTTCGGCGCCAAACGATAGACGACTTCACCGCTCTCGACCCACGCGCCTTGCTCCACCCCATGTTTTGTCGAAAACCAATAGACCCTGGCGCGCGTGCGGGCTGCGGCCTCGGCGGTGCGGGCATTGTCGGCGTTCAGCACCACGCAGTCGTTTGCGTCCTGCACGGCAAAGATGCGCTCCTTGGCCAGCGCATAGTTTTCGAAGGTGCCGTGACGGTCGAGATGGTCGGGCGTGATGTTCAGGATGACGGCGATCGAGGGATGGAACTGCTCCGTGCTTTCAAGCTGAAAGCTCGACACCTCCAGCACCGACCACGTGCTGTCGGTGCTCTCGTCAATCAGGCCCACCACTGGCACGCCGATATTGCCGGCGACCAGCGTGGAGAGTCCAGCCTCTTTCAGAATCTCGCCCGCGAGAGCCGTCGTTGTGGTTTTGCCGTTGGAGCCGGTGATGGCCAGAATCCTGCCCTTGAGAAAACGCGCGGCCAGCTCCAGCTCGCCGATCACTGGCAGCCCGAAGCTCCGCACCTGCGCCAGCTCCGGCGTATCGAGAGGCACGCCGGGACTGACCACGATCAGGTCCTGGCGGCGAAAGGTCAAGCAGGCCGTGGCCGCCGGCCTCCACCATAATCCCCTCTTCGAGCAGCGCCGGAATCTCCTTGGCCAGCGATTCGGCCGAGCGCACATCGGAAACCGTCACCTGCGCGCCCTTGCGGCGCAGAAACAGCGCCGCCGCAAGCCCTGACTTCCCCAGGCCCACAACCAGAACTTTTTTGCCTTTGAGTTCCATCATTTCGGTTTCCAACTGGAAATATTACAAAAACTCAGACGTCGGTCTACCCGAAGCTCGCGAGAAATCCGGCATGCCCGAAACTCAGTTACTCAACCAAGCGGCAATGGTGCTGGTCAGTTCACCGTGTTAAACCCAGTGCTCGCGTAGCAAGCCTGCGGCGACGTTGCTCCTGTGCAATAACCAGATCGCAAATCATCTGGATGGTCGTCTGAAACCCACCCCTTCTCTGTGAGACGAAAGGAAATCTTCCCTTTTTCGACCGCAATGCTTCCGCGCGGAATACTCTGCACGCCCCACTCCCAGCCGGGGCCAGGGTCCTTCACAAATCCCCCTCCACCCAAGGCCGTCTGTTTTACCCATGCGAGTCCGGCGGGAAGTTCAAAAGCCGCAAGAAAATCATACTCGTAGATTTTCTGCCCCAGGACTTCCTGAGAAACCCCATTCAGTTTTCTGAAGTCGATCATCTTCGCGCCCAATTGTGTGAGCTGCCCAGATGGTCCCTCGGCTATCTGACGAGCTTGGGATTCTGAAGGAACAGATGGTCCACAACTCGTCGCCATGAATAAGCATATGAACAGGAATCTAGAAATCAATTTTCTCACGAGGGGTTTCCTTTCTTGTTGCTGGTTTCCGACCTCCCATAATACCTCTATTGAGTGCCGCGCGGGTCACGCTATCGCAATTTCAGCGTAGTGAGTGCAAACAATGCAAACACCAGGGCGCCAATCCAGAAGCGGACGATCACCTTCGACTCGCTCCAGCCCAGTTGCTCGAAGTGATGGTGCAGCGGCGCCATCTTGAAGATGCGCTTTCCCTTGCGCAGCTTGTAGCTGCCCACCTGCAGCATCACCGAGAGCGCTTCCAGCACAAAGATGCCGCCGATGAACGGCAGCAGCAGCTCCTGCCGGATGATGATAGCCACGGTGCCGATGGCCCCGCCCAGCGCCAGCGAGCCCACGTCGCCCATGAAGATCTCAGCCGGGTGCGCGTTGTACCAGAGAAAGCCGATGGACGCGCCCACCATGGACCCGCAAAAGACGGTCAGCTCGCCCACCATGGGCATGCGCTGCAGCTCAAGATAATCGGCGAAGACCACGTGGCCGCTGACGTAGGTGAGCACCGCCAGCGCGCCCGCGGCGATGATGGTGCAGCCGATGGCCAGCCCGTCCAGCCCGTCGGTCAGGTTCACGGCATTCGATGGAACCGACCAGCATAAGCACCACCCACACGACGAACGGCACAAACGCGAACAGGGCCAGATGCGGAATCGTGGCGGGCCACGCGTGCCACAGCAGATCGGGGCGCAGGCTCTTGATAAACGGAACGGACAGCCGCGTGGAAAAGACCTTGAACTGCTCCAGCACCACCAGCGCCACGGCGACCGACGCGGCCGCCAGCCCCTGCCAAAGCAGCTTGGCGCGCGCCGTCAATCCCAGGCTGCGCCGCTGCACCACCTTGATGTAGTCGTCGGCAAAACCGATGGCGCCAAACGCGAGCGTGGAAAACACCGTGACCCACACGAACGGATTGGCCGGGTCCGACCAGAGCACCGTGGGCAGCAGAATGGCGATGCAGATCAGCACGCCGCCCATGGTCGGCGTGCCCGTCTTCTTCTGGTGCGACTGCGGCCCGTCCTCGCGCACAAACTGGCCGATCTGGAACTCCCGCAGCTTCTGAATCACGTAGGGCCCGATGAACAGCGCGATCAGCAGCGCCGTGAGCGAGGCAAACGCGGTGCGAAAAGTCAGGTAGCGGAAGATCCGGAACGGGTGAAAGAACGGAAACAGCTTTTCGTACAGCAGCCAGTAAAGCAAGAAGCCTCCCAAGCCGTATTGAGGCGGGTTTCAGCTTGATTCTACAGGCTGGGGGGTTGGCGGGCGGTGCGCGATTGCCTGCGGTGCTTTCGCACGCATTGTTTCTTTGAGGAACGGCGTCTGCGCGCGCAGTTGCTTGCCGACGATCTCGATGCGCGCTTCACCGAACAAACAAAAATTCGCCAATCGCGGCGAATAAGAACAAACTTAGAATTGCATTACGTAGGCAGGTGAAGCTCACCCAAGCCCAGTTGGCCTTGATCGTGCCTGTGAGTTGATTCAAGCCAAGATACCACTCGCTTAACCTCTTCGCCTCTTCCTCCGAGTTCTCCTCAGCCAAAGATAGCCGGTAAACCCGGCCAACTTGTAGTACCTTGACCGCCGCGAACGCCGACCCAGCAAAATAAGCAAGCGGAATATTCAGGAGAAGGAGCAGGGGGCGGGCGGCGTGAAAATCTTGAATAGCTTTTGCGGCATCATGATTGGTTACGAGAGCGAGACCCGAAAAAATGATGCTCGAACAGAGAGTCACTGCGAAGAGATTCCCTCGTGCCTTTTCCTCAAGAGTCCTCATTCGGGCGAGCGCCGCATCATTTTGGCGCGTGAGCAAGTCTTGCGGGATGTACCAGCGAATTGTCTCGGGTGGGGCGCAACATGTTTGCTGGGCCTCAATCTTCCGTTCCGCAAGGAAAGCGGAGACCATCCCTGCCGATATTTGGTCGGCAACGATTCTGCGGACCCAATTATTGTAGGAGAACATCTGCTATCGCCTCGTCGATTGGCAGCCCCGCAGAATCGACCAACCACGACCACTCGCCGGTAGGATTGATTTCAAAAAACGAGTAAACGTCGCCGGTCCGAGCCAAGTCGATCGCCCCGAAGCGAAGCCCTAGCGCACGGGTCAGCTCAATGCAAAGTTGCTCCACAGAGGTGGGTAGCAGGTGCTTTGAATAAGTTAGGTTCTGCTTGTTTTTTCGCCAGTCCCCCGCAATGCCTGCCCCACCCGACCTGATCTCCGCCGCGAAAGCGCGATTTTCAACGACCGTTACCCGTAAGTCGACCTTTGGCTCAACCGCCTCCTGGATGGTTACAGGGATTCTGCGCAAGCTGGAGCCCTCGAGACCGCCTGGATCGAAAGACTCGGCGAACGCAAAGTACTCCCGACCGTCTTTATAGGCCAGAACGGTGTCGATCCCTTTCATCACGGCTGGTGGCCGGAGTTCGGAGAGATTTCCTGTGTCGTTGGTAATGAGGGTTCGGGGCACAATGAAGCCGAGTTCGTTTGCGACCGCAAGCTGTACGGCCTTCTGTTCGGCGAAATAGGTTGCCGTCGGATCGTTCACCCATTTGGCACCTCGAAATACCATGAGGCTGCGCATGAAGGCAGCCCACTGGACACGCGCGATCTGGTCAGCGATTTCTGAGGGCACGCATGATCCGTAATCGCGCGGGTACACCGCTCGCCGAAACCAGACCGACTTCAGCGTGTCATCGGTCAAGACGTACTGTTCATCATTCAGTATGCAGGTCAGCCGGCGCCTGACGGGGTCGAGAGTGATTCTATAATCGGATAAATCTTCGCTGTTGAGCCTTAGGTACGAGGTATTTTGGCAGAGAATGCGGGAAACCACATAGTCGCAGCTAAAGTCGAACCGGCTGCCGAGGATTAGCACGGAGGGGTAAAGGGCCATCTCGCTCTCTAGGTTCCTTTGTGGTCTTCCCCAGTTTCTACGTCGTCCTTCTTTGTCGACGCTCCGGGGCGAGTTGCAGCGCGAACGGCAGGTGAGCCCGTTGAGTCGAGCCAGAGCCCGAGGCCCTCGTCATAAACCGATTCGGACGGCCCAAAACTCATTCGGCCGAGCAATGTAGACGCGCAAGCCCTTACCAGAGGGTGTTGATCGGCAATCGGCTCCGCCATTTTCAAGTCCCCTTTTGGTCTTCGCCAGTCTCCACATCAAACTTCTTGGTCTGCGGCCTCGGACGCTCCGGCCCGACGACCACTGGGAGCCCATCAGCCCTCAGCCACAGTCCCAATTCCCTGCTATAGGCGGAGTCCGGCGGTGGCTCCGATCCCATAGGCAAGGCGGTGGAGGAGCATAGTTGAACGAGAGGGTGCTTGAAATCATCCGCCATGGCAGCTCCCAGATACGCGGAAATCTTGTCCACAGTATACGCCCAGGCGCACACGCGGGTTGCCAAATGAACCAAAATTCACCGGCCGGTTTTGCCGCCAGTGAATGCACAACTGGGGGACGCATTATCTACCGCGTCTTCGCCACTTCCTCTACCGTAACCGGATCGAGAAATGGCATCTGCGCGCGCAGTTGCTTGCCGATGATCTCGACCGGATGCTTGGCTTCGGCTTCGCGGAACGCCAGAAACTCTTTCTTGCCCGAATTTTGATCGGCGAGAAAACGCTTGGCGAAGCTCCCGTCCTGAATCTCGGCCAGAATCTGCTTCATCGCCTTGCGGCTCTCGGCATTGATCACGCGCGGGCCGCTCACGTAGTCGCCCCACTCAGCGGTGTCCGAGATGGAGTAGCGCATGTATGCCAGCCCGCCGCGATAAATCAGGTCCACGATGAGCTTGAGCTCGTGCAGGCACTCGAAGTAGGCGCTCTCCGGCTGATAGCCGGCTTCGACCAGCGTCTCAAAACCTGCTTTAATCAGCGCGCTGACGCCGCCGCACAGCACCGTCTGCTCGCCGAAAAGATCGGTTTCGGTCTCTTCTTTGAACGTCGTTTCGAGAACCCCCGCGCGTGTGCAGCCAATGCCCTTCAAATAGCTGAGACAGAGCGCATGCGCCTTGCCGGTGGCATCCTGATGCACGGCGATGAGCCCAGGGATGCCGCCGCCCTCGATAAACACCTCGCGTACGCGGTGCCCGGGGCCCTTGGGCGCGGCCATGCCCACGTCGATGCCCGCCGCGGGGACGATGGTCTTGAAGTGGATGTTGAACCCGTGCGCGAACATCAGCAGCTAACCAGGCTTTAGATTCGGCCCTATCTCTTCGGCATACAATTTCGCCTGGGTCTGATCGGGAACCAGAACCATCACCACATCGGCCCACTTGGTTGCATTGGCGACGGTATCCACTTCCAGGCCCGCCTTCTGCGCCTTTGCGATGGACTTCGAATTCGCCGCCAGGCCCACCTTCACCTGCACGCCTGAATCCTTGAGGTTGAGGGCATGCGCATGCCCCTGCGAGCCGTAGCCGATGATGGCCACCTTCTTGCCCTGGATGAGTGTGAGGTCGGCATTGTTGTCGTAATAAGTCTTCGCCATTCTTCGTGGTTTCCTTTTCTGTAGGTCGTTTTGAGTGGTGCGTTGAAGAGAAGAGGATTTGCCTGCCGCTAAGCCTTGACAAAAGTCGTTAGATTGCGCCGGCTGCGCTCACGCAACTGGCATTCGCGCAGCGTGTTGGCCAGGCTCTCGAGTCCGGGAACGGCATAGATGGAGAACCGCTCGAGTTCTGCATCGGAAGTGAAGATGCGTAGCGCGCACTGCCCCATCAAGCGCATGCCCAGCGGCTTGTCCAACTCGAAATGGTCGATGCGAAACAGTTCCAGCGACTCCTGAACTTTGGACAATACGCCCCGCTCCAGAATGATGCGCTGCGTGGTGACGGTGTAGTGAGTGCCCAGCCGCCGGAGCAGAAAGGAGAGCCACACGATGCCGCTGAGAAGCAGAAATGCCGCGATCGCGATCAGGACCCCTTCAGTGGTTCCGGCAAAGAAGCCTCCGGCGGTCGCGAGGGCAAGCAGCACGATGAAGGGCACCGTTTGACTGACGCTGTACACGACCGCGGGATGACCGGAGAACAAAGTTTTCTCGGCCTCCTGATCTCTTTGAGTGGCATATGCCTGCAGGTCGGTGTTGCAAAAGCGGCATTTGATTGCCGCCGCCTTAATTGTCTCCCCACATACCGGACAGACCTTTGCGTCTGCGTCCATGGGTCAATCCCTCCACATCGGCGTAGCCATCTGGCTCGGCCAGGCATCGCGCTCTGGGCGCGGCCCGTTTTCACAGGTCGCCCGCCACGATGTCCTCTACTTGCTGCTCGTCCGCTACCGCGGCCTCGTCCACGCCCATCGCTTTCACCACGCTGCTCACATGGTGCCCGCGCCGCATGGTCATCTTTCCGCTGCGGCAAATTTCCAGAATGCGGCCCTCGTCCTCGTGCAGAACTTCGATGAGCCCTTCGATCTTGCTTTCGACGCCCGTCATCTCAATAACGAGCGACTCCGACGTAAGATCGACGATGCGCGCGCGGAAGACCTCGACCAGATCGAATATCTGCGCGCGATTGCGTGGCGTGGCGGCAACTTTGATGAGCGCAAGTTCGCGCGTGACCGTCGGCGCCTGGGCGATGTCGTCCACGTCCACGACATTTTCCAGTTTAAACAAGCTGGCGCGGATACGATGCCCGGCCTCGGCCGATGCCTCGGCGACGATGGTCATGCGCGAGAGCCCGGTGCGCTCGCTGCGCCCCACTGTCAACGAGATGATGTTGATGTTCAGACGGCGGAAGAGCGAAGCCACGCGCGTCAACACGCCGGGCCTGTCTTCAACGTATGCAATGAATGTGTGCAACATGACTTAGCCTCTAGCTTCTAGCCTCCAGCCCTCTGTTCCTAACCGAGTATGCGCCTGCTACCTACTTCAACTTCAGGCACAAAAAGCTAGGAGCTAAGAGCTAGCAGCTGTCTTTCCTACTTGTCGTTCCCCGACTCTTCCAGCGGGTCCTGGCCGGGGCGTCGGATCATTTCGTGCAGCGCGTTGCCGGCAGGAATCATGGGGTACACCGAGTCTTCCTTGCTCACCATGAAATTGAGCAGGAACGTTCCCGGAGCTGAGCGCGCCTCCGCGACGGCTGCTTCCACTTCGCTGCGGTTGCGCACCGCGCGCCCAGGAATGCCGTGCGCTGCGGCAAGTTTCACAAAGTCCGGGCTCACCATTGGCGTGGCTTCGTAGTTGCGCTCGTAGAAGAACTCCTGCCACTGCCGCACCATACCCAGGTAACCGTTGTTGATGATGGCAATGTTGATCTTGATTTTTTCCTGCACGATGGTCGCGAGCTCCGACGCGGTCATCTGGAAGCCGCCATCGCCCGCAATCACCCACACTTCTTTTTCAGGGCAGGCAAACTTAGCCCCGATGGCCGCCGGCAGCGCGAATCCCATTGTGCCCAGGCCGCCGGAGGTGATGAGCGTGCGCGGCTCCTCGTGATGGAAGTACTGCGCCTCCCACATCTGGTGCTGGCCCACGTCGGTGACCACAATTGCGTTGCCGCCGGTCAGACGCCACAGATCGTGCATCACGTGCGCCGCATACAAGCGCCCAAGGTCGGGCAGGTTCTTGATGTCGCGCACCGCAGCCGCGCCCTTGCTGGCCTCGATTGACTTGAGCCATTCCGATCCGTCGCGCCCGCCAATGCGCGGCAGCAACTGCTCCAGAACTTCGCTGAGATCGCCCACCAGAGCCACATCCACCTTGATGTTCTTGTTGATCTCTGCCGGGTCCACTTCGATGTGGATCTTTTTGGCCTTGGTGGCATATGTTGAAGTCGTGCCGGTCACGCGATCGTCGAAACGCATGCCGCATGCAATCAGCAGATCGGCTTCCTGAATGGCGTGATTCACCCACGCCTCGCCGTGCATGCCCATCATGCCCAGGCTCAGCGGATGCGAAGCGGGAAAACCGCCCAGCCCCAGCAGCGTGAGCCCAACAGGAATCTGCGCCCGCTCAGCCAATGTTCGCAATTGTTCCATCGCGCCCGATTCGATCACGCCGTGGCCGGCCAGAATCACCGGACGCTTGGCGTTGCGGATCAGCTCGACGGCTGCGGCGAGGCCCGATTCCTCCACGGCCAGCATGGGATGCGGCCGATACGGGCGCGGCTTGGCGGCTTCGAAATCGAACACGGCCGTCGCCTGCTGTGCATCCTTTGTAATGTCGACCAGCACCGGTCCCGGGCGGCCGGAACGCGCGATTTGAAACGCATGGCGCAGCACCGGCGCCACGTCCTCCGCTTTAGCAACCAGAAAATTGTGCTTGGTCACCGGCAGCGTAATGCCGGTAATGTCTATCTCCTGAAACGCGTCTGTGCCCAGCACCTTGCTGGACACATTGCCGGTAATGCAGACGATGGGAATCGAGTCCATCATGGCGGTAGCAATGCCGGTGACCAGGTTGGTCGCGCCCGGCCCGCTGGTCGCGATGGCAACACCCACCTCGCCCGATGCGCGCGCGTAACCATCGGCCATGTGTGCCGCGCCCTGCTCGTGCCGCACCAGCACGTGCCGGATGGGAAACTTGCGCAGCGCATCGTAGGCGGGCAGAATGGCGCCGCCGGGATAGCCGAAGACGTCGGTGACGCCCTCGCCCACCAGCGTGGCCCACAAAATCTCAGCCCCCGTTAGGCGCGTAGGCGCGGTGAGGTGAGCTTGCGGCTCAGGCGCGTTCGCGTTCCATGACGCCTTCCCCCCATTCGTCGCGCCTGGTTTTGTCTTCGTAATTCCCTTGTTCGCCATAAGAACTCCTAGTTCGCAGCTACTGCCAACCGTTCTCTATTCCCTGTTCCCTATTCCCTAGTCCCTGTTTCTTACGTCGTAGCCCCTTCGGACGCCGACGTCACGCGGTCAACATACTTGCGGAAGACGCCCGTGGGCCAGCGCAGCGCCGGCGCTTTGAAACCCTTCAGCCGCGAAGCGATCTCCGCGTCGCTGATTTCGACGTTCAACGTGCGATTGGGGATGTCGAAGTGGATCATGTCGCCCTCGCGCACCGCGGCAATCGGCCCGCCAACAAACGCCTCGGGAGCCACGTGGCCCGCGGTGAATCCGCGCGTAGCGCCACTGAAGCGGCCGTCGGTGAGCAGCGCCACGTGCGCGCTCAACTCCGCATTGGACGAGATGGCTGCAGTTACCTGCAGCATCTCGCGCATGCCGGGCCCGCCCTTCGGGCCTTCGTAACGAATCACCACGACGTCGCCGGGCTTGATGCCACCCGCCTGCACCACCTTGAAACAATCTTCTTCGCAATCGAAGACGCGCGCCGGCCCGCGATGCTCCAGGCGATTGGCCGCGGCAATCTTCATCACAGAGCCCTCGGGCGCGAGATTGCCTTTCAAAATCACCAGACCGCCATTGGGCTTGATGGGCTTCTCGAAGGTGGCTATCACATCCTGTCCCGGCGTTTCCTTGGCGAGCGCTGCTTCCTCAGCAAACGTTTTGCCGCTGATGGTCAGCGCGGAGCCGTCTGCAAAACCGGCGTCGATCATGCGCTTGGCCAAGAGCCGCGAGCCGCCCGCAGCCTGATAATCCGAAGCGACATACTTGCCGGCGGGCGTGAGAGAGCAGATGTAGGGCGTGCGCCTGGAGATAATGTCGAAATCGTCGATGTTCAGCGCAATGCCCATCTCGCGCGCAATGGCCAGCAGATGCAGCACAGCGTTGGTAGAGCCGCCACTGGCGGCCACGCTGGCGATGGTGTTTTCGAGAGATTTGCGCGTGATGATCTGCGAGGGGCGGCGATTGGCGCGTACTGCATCCATCAACATGCGGCCTGCCGCGCGTGTGGCCTCGAATTTCTTCGGATCGGTAGCAGGAACGCCCGAAAGCTCGATCGGCGAAATGCCCAGAATTTCGGCGCTCATGGCCATGGTGTTGGCGGTGAACTGGCCGCCGCACGCGCCCCCGCCGGGGCAGGCGTTCGCTTCAAGAGCTTCGAGGCCGGCGTCGTCGATGCGCCCCGCCGCGTATGAGCCTATGCCTTCAAACACATCCTGAATCGTGATGTCGATTACTTTGCCGTCGGGGCCGTTCAGCTTGCCGGGCGCAATCGATCCACCGTAGAGCATCATGCCGGGAATATCGAGCCGGCACAGCGCCATGATGATGCCGGGCATGTTCTTGTCGCAGCCGCCAATGCCCACCAGACCGTCGAAAAGATTGCCGCGAGCCACCAGCTCAATGGAATCGGCAATCACTTCGCGCGAAACCAGCGAGGCCTTCATTCCCTGCGTGCCCATGGTGATGCCGTCGGAGATGGTGACGGTGTTGACTTCCATCGGCGTGCCGCCCGCCTCGCGAATGCCCACCTTCAACGCTTCCGCGATCTCGCGCAGATGCATGTTGCAGGTGCCGATTTCGGTCCACGTATTGGCAATTCCGATGATCGGTTTGTGCAGGTCTCCCTTGGTGAAACCGGCTGCGCGCAGATACGAGCGCGCCGCCGCGCGGCTTGGTCCTTCAGTTAACGGAATGCTTTGTCGCTTGCCCTCGATGGTCATTCTTTTCCCTTGCTTTCCCTTGTGCGTTGTTGGCTAAAAGCGGTGTTAGCGTTGCTAGCGGCGTTAGCGGAGCTAGCTATAAACCACCCTTGTCGGCGCCGCTTCTAACACCGCTAACGCCGCCAACTCCGCTGTTACTTCGCCTTCAGCCAAACCGCCTCATTGTGCTTCGTTTCAAACTTGTCCAGCGCATCCGCGTGGCGCAGCGTCAATCCGATATCGTCCAGCCCTTCGAGCAGGCAGAACCTGCGGAATGGATCGACTTCGAACTTCGCGCTGAATCCACGGTCGTCCGTCACCGTCTGCGCTTCAAGCGAGACCGTCAGTTGATAGCCGGGAATCGTCTTTGCGTTTTCGAGCAGTTGATTCACCTGCTCTTCGCTCAGCCGCGCCAGGACGATCCCGTTCTTGCCCGCGTTCGAGAAAAAGATATCGGCGAAGGTCGGCGCGATCACCACGCGGAAACCGTAATCCGAAAGCGCCCACGCGGCGTGTTCGCGGCTCGATCCGCAGGCGAAGTTCTTGCCTGCGATGAGGATCTTCGCGCCCTGGTAGCGCGGATCGTTGAGGACAAAATCGGCGACCGGCGCGCCGTCAGGCGTTTGCCGCCAGTCGAAGAAGAGAAAATCGCCGTAGCCGGTGCGCTCGATGCGCTTTAAAAACTGCTTGGGAATAATCTGGTCGGTATCCACGTTGGCGCGGTCCAGCGGCGCGGCCAGCGCGGTCAATGTACGAAAAGGTTCCATTAGCCTTTCACCTCCCATTTGCGAATGTCCACAAAGTGCCCGGCAATTGCGGCTGCCGCAGCCATCTCAGGCGAAACCAGATGCGTGCGTCCGCCGCGGCCCTGCCGGCCCTCGAAGTTGCGGTTGCTGGTCGAGGCGCAGCGCTCGCCCGGCAATAAAGTGTCGGGGTTCATGGCCAGGCACATGGAGCAGCCGGGCTCGCGCCACTCGAATCCGGCCACGCGAAAGACGCGGTCGAGACCCTCCGCCTCGGCCTGCGCCTTTACCGCCTGCGAGCCGGGCACCACCATCGCGCTCACCTTCGCCGCAACCTTGTGGCCGCGGGCGATGCGGGCCGCGGCGCGCAAATCCTCAATGCGGCCATTGGTGCAGGAGCCGATAAAAACGCGGTCGATCGGTATTTCTTCAAGCCGTGTTCCCGCTCTCAGACCCATATACTCGAGAGCGCGTTCGTAGCCCTTGCGCTCGATCTCTGTCTCGGCCGTCGCCGGATCGGGCACCGTGTCCGTGATGGGCGCCACCATGCCGGGGCTGGTGCCCCAACTCACGTAGGGCGCGAGCGCTGCGGCGTCAATCACCAGCTCGCGATCGAACTTTGCCCCAGGATCGCTGGGCAGTTTGCGCCATTCGCGCACCGCGGCGTCCCACGCTTCGCCCTTTGGACTGTGACGCAGCCCATTCAAATAAGCGAAGGTGGTTTCGTCGGGCGCGATCACGCCCGCGCGCGCGCCGGCCTCGATGCTCATATTGCAAACAGTCATGCGCCCTTCCACCGAAAGCCCGCGAATGGCCGATCCCGCATATTCGATCACGCAGCCGGTAGCGCCGTCGGTACCGATCTTGCCGATAATGGCCAGAATGATGTCCTTGGCTGTAACGCCACGCGGCAGCATCCCCTCCACAGCAATGCGGAAGGTCTTCGGCTTCGACTGCGGCAGCGTCTGCGTGGCCAGCACGTGCTCCACTTCGCTGGTGCCGATACCGAATGCCAGCGCTCCGAAAGCTCCGTGCGTCGAGGTATGCGAATCGCCGCACACGATCGTCATGCCCGGCTTGGTGATGCCCAGCTCTGGCCCGATGATGTGCACGATTCCCTGATCGGGCGAGGTCATGTCGTACAGCTCGATGCCGAACTCCTCGCAATTCTTGCTCAGCGTGGCAATCTGCTTGGCCGCAATCTGGTCCACAATGTGGAGGCGGCCTTCGAGAGTCGTGGGCACATTGTGGTCCACGGTGGCGATCGAGCGGTCGGGCCGGCGCACCTTGCGCCCCCCCAGCCGCAGCCCCTCAAACGCCTGCGGCGAGGTCACTTCATGCAGCAGATGCAGGTCAACATAGAGCAGTGTGGGTTCGCCTTCGGGCTCGACCACTATGTGTTGCTCCCAGACTTTCTCAAAGAGTGTCTTTGGTTGTTCACTTCCCGGTGAAGTAGTCATTGTGTTCCCTTTGTGTGTTCCTTATTCGTCGTTTGCGAATTGCCTTTTGGGTGCAGAGAGCCCGGCAACAGAGGAATCATCTCGCCGACGTGCCCTACAAACATTACCGAAGCCACGTTGAGCTGGCCCAGCCAATCGGCAAGCGGGCCCAGAAACTCGGCGGGAAGCGGCTCCAGGTTTCCGTTGTCGTCGTCTTTAAGCGTTCGATTGGCGAAGATCCAGAGCTGAAAGAATTTCTCATTCCCGCCGGAGCCCCCGTCGCCGCTCGATGCCTGGTCGTTAATTGTCTTGGTCGCGGCAAAGAAAACCTGCGGAGCCTTCGCCGCGGTGTCGACCCAAAGAAATCCCTGAAGCTCGTTGCACATGTGGGCGACACAACCATCGATCGTCGCGTATCTCCCGCCGTAGATCGTCACCCTCCCGCTTCCCACGTCAAGAAATTCCTCGGCAACTTTCCACAACGGCCGTGGCCCCGCTGAAAAGAAAGATTCCTGGGTGAGATATGCCTTGAGAAAGGGAAGGTATTTCGGATCTCTTCTGACGTCGGAATCACTGGAAGAATTATCCTGCTGCGGATAGTCCATCATCCAACGCGCATCGGGCTGGGGCTTGGGCGGCGATTGCAGTTTCGCCGGAGCCGATTGGGCGAACCCGGCGTGACCTATTGCCGCGATCAGCAACGCCAAAGCGGCATTCCGAATTGTGAGGTAGACCCTCATGCGTGCACGAAATTCCTTCGTTGGCTATGCGTAAGTGGGCAGTGACTTCACCGCTGGGTGCCCCATCCTTGCCGGATGCCGAGCGCCCCATCCCTTGCGGCGTTTTTGTCTTTGCCGCAAGGGTGGAAAACCACAAACCTACGCTTTCACGAGCATTGTTTTCACGACTTCGCGGACCTTCGCGCCCATCTCGCTTGTTGAAAGCACCTTCAAGCCCTCCGGGTTGGTGCGCGCCAGATCCTCCGTGCGAAAGCCCTGCTCCAGCACCTTGCGAACGGCCGCTACAATCGCGTCAGCTTCAGCCTCAAGCCCGAAGGAGTAACGCAGGAGCATTGCTCCGGTCAGGATCGTGGCCAGCGGATTGATTGTGTTCTTGCCCGCATAACGGGGCGCGGAACCGTGGGCCGGCTCATACAAATTCACCTTGCCGCCGATGGTGGCCGAGGGCAGCATTCCCAGCGAGCCGGTAATCACAGAGGACTCATCGGTGAGAATGTCGCCAAACATATTCTCCGTCACCACCACGTCAAAGTCGCGCGGCCGCTTCATCAGGTGCATGGACATAGCATCGACGAACAGGTGCTCCAGGGTCACATCGGGAAATTCCGCCGCCACCTCGATCACCGTGGCGCGCCATAGCTGCGAGACCTCAAGCACATTGGCCTTGTCCACGCTGGTTACATGCTTACGGCGCTTCTGGGCCAGTTGGAAGGCGATGCGCGCGACGCGCACAACCTCGTCCTTGGTGTAGATCATGGTGTTTAAGCCTACGTTTTTTGCTTTGTCCCACCCGCGCGGCTTGCCGAAGTAGAGTCCGCCGAGCAGTTCGCGGACAAACATGATGTCGGTTCCTTCGATGATCTCGGGCCGCAACGGGCTGTTGACCGTAAGCTCCTTGAAGGCGAAGACGGGGCGCAAATTCGCGAAGCCTCCCAGCGCAGCGCGAATCGCCAGCAAGCCTGCCTCGGGGCGTTGGCTCGCGGGCAGCGAATCGAACTTGTCGTCGCCCACGGCGCCCAGGAATACTGCCTCCGAATCGAGCGCGGCAGCAACGGTATCGGCGGGCAGCGGAGTTCCATCCTGTTCTATCGCCACGCCGCCGATGCGCTTGTGGTCGAGTTCGAGGGTGTGACCGCCGGCCTGCGCCACTTCCTCGAGCACCGCGAGGGCTTCTTTGACAACCTCAGGGCCGACGCCGTCGCCAGCGGTGACCAGAATCTTCAACTTCATAAGTGATCTCTCTTTTCTTAGTGGTAGAGGGTTTTCCCGTTTGCCTCTCAGAGCAAGCGGGCTAATGTTAGTCTAATCGAGCTCCGATACCTCCGGCTGGCGGCGCCCTTCGCGAATTCCCTCAGGCAGCAGCCCGATCAAATCCCGATCGTAAATGTTCTTCTTGCGGTCGGCCAGCGCCACAAACCGGTAATACACGTGCTGCAGCTCATCGCGGCTGACCGTGAAGCCGAGTTGCTCCAGTCTGTGCCTCAACGCCGCGCGGCCCGAGTGCTTGCCCAGCACTAAATGCGTTTTAGCCACGCCCACCAGTTGCGGCGTCATGATCTCGTAGCACAGCGGATTGGCCAGCATGCCGTGCTGGTGAATGCCCGACTCGTGCGCAAACGCGTTGGCGCCCACCACCGCTTTGTTCGGCGATGGCCTGAACGTGATGATCTGGCCCAGCACCTCGCTGGTGGGATAAAGCTGGTCGAGCTTGATGGAAGTGGATACACCGTAGCGGTCGCCGCGCACATAGAGGGCCGCGGCGATCTCTTCGAGAGCGGCGTTGCCGGCCCGCTCGCCAACACCGTTGATGGTGCACTCCACCTGGCGCGCGCCTGCCTGAATTGCCGCCAGCGAGTTGGCTACAGCCAGGCCAAGGTCGTCGTGGCAATGCGCCGAAAGCACCACGCCTTTCTCGTCGATGGCGGGAACGCGCTCGCGCACCTCACGGAACATCTGCGCGTATTCCTCCGGCGTCACGTAGCCCACGGTGTCGGGCATGTTGATGGTGTTCGCGCCGGCTTCCACGGCAATGCGCACCATCTCCACCAGGAAGTCGCGGTCAGAGCGCGTCGAATCCTCGGGCGAAAACTCCACGTCGTCGGCCAGCGACCGCGCCAGCCGCACCGACGCGCCGCATTGGTCCAGCGCCTCTGCGCGGCTCATCTTCAGCTTGTACTCCAGATGCAGATCGCTCGACGCGAGAAAGACATGGATGCGCGCCCGGTCGGCGAACTGCAGCGCCCGTGCCGCCATCTCGATATCTTCGGTCTTGGTGCGCGCCAGCGACGCGATACGCGGCTTGCGAACAGCTTGCGTAATGGTCGCAATCGCGGCAAAGTCGCCTTCCGAGGCCATGGCGAATCCAGCCTCGATAACGTCCACACCTAAATCCTCCAGGGCGTGGGCCATGGTGAGCTTTTCCTGCGTCGTCATGCTGCAACCCGGCGACTGCTCGCCGTCGCGCAGGGTAGTGTCGAAAAAAACTACGTGATTGCTGCTCATGTGTGCGCCTGTCGGGAAACCCGGCCTCGTCCAACCTTTCAATTGTCGCCGATCCGGGCTGTATAAGGCAAAGTTATAATTGTTGTAGGATTGATTAGATTTCGTTATGATGGAGAACAAGCGAAAAGGCGCTCTCTGGCGTGAGGCAGGTTTCGACCTGAGCCGCTTCGTGCCGGAGCTGAGCCGCACAATTGAAATTTCTTGCAAAGTGTACCCATAGTGGGTATAGTTGGGATAGCAACGATGATGAACCCAACGCGACCGGTGGGGTTCCAATTTGTCGAGGCACCAGCCTTCAGCCGGTATCGCGAGGGCTACCTCGACGATGAGGGATTCAGGGAACTTCAGCAAGTTCTGGCTGCCGACCCGGAAGCGGGCGACCTGATTCCGGCCGCTGGCGGCATTCGGAAGCTGCGCTGGAGAGACTCCCGGCGTGGCAAGGGAAAACGCGGTGGCCTGCGCATCATCTATTACTCCTTCCTGTCGGATGAAGAGATTTGGTTGTTGACGCTGTACGGCAAGGACGAGGCCTCCGATCTCTCGAAGGATGAGAAGACGCAATTGCGCAAAGCGCTGGAATCCGAACGCGCTGCTCGCAAGCGAAGGGGGACGCTATGAGCAAACGAATTGGAAAAAAGCGAAATATTTTCGCGGAACTGATGGAAGGCTTTGGCGCGATGGGTGAGCACCGCGCGGGCAGGGTGACGCTGAGGACTCATTCTCTTCCATCTCCCGAGGTGAAGGAAGCACCGGGAGCGGAATTTTTTGTGGCTGCCAGGGAAAAGTTCAATGTGTCGCGCGCCGTGTGGGCAAACATGCTGCGTGTCAGCCCGCGTACGGTTGAGAAGTGGGAACAGGGTGGGCAAGTGAGCCCGCTGGCGGCGACATTTGTCGAACTTGTCGCGCGTTATCCGGATACCGTCGAGCGGCTGCAGACACTGCCGAAGCGAGTCTCGCGAACCGCGGAGAAGCCACCCTCCGCTTTGCCCGCAATCACCGTCAGGAAACTCTTTGGAGCTGCGGGCCTGTCAGTGTTTGGGCCTGTTTCATGGGGCAATTCTGTGAACGAAAAACGGCCTGGCGTCTATTTAATCGCCACAGTTGCGAACCCCGACGAGGGCATTTCTCCGTTTGTTCCCGTAAATTTGCCACGAATGGTCGCTTCGCGATGGCTCCCACGCCAGCCGATCCTGTATATAGGCCAAACCACCGTATCTTTAATGGCTCGCATGAATCAGTTCTACCGCCATAAGCATGGCGCCCGAGGTCCGCATAAAGGTGGGCAAGACCTGAAGCTCCTTACGAAATGCCCACTCAGCGTCTATTGGTCGCCAACTGAGTGCGCCGTCGAGGCGGAGAAGATGATGATAGAAGAATTTGTGGCGGCTACCAACCGCCTACCGTTCGGAAATCTGAGATATCCGTCGCGGTCCGTTGGAGATTCTCACTCGAATCAACTTTCTGCCTGATCCGCCCATGGAACTCAGCCAGCTCGAAACCTTTCTCGCCGTGGCCGAGGAGCGCAGTTTCTCCCGCGCCGCCGTGCGCCTGCACCGCACCCAGCCTGCCGTAAGCCAGGTGATTCGCAAGCTCGAAGGAGCGGTGGGCGAAACTCTCTTCGACCGTGCCGCGCGCGATGGCTCGCTCACCGCTGCCGGCGTCCTGCTGCGCGACTACGCGCAGCGCCTGCTGGCCCTGCGCCGCGAAGCCGCGAGCGCCCTCGACGAGCTGAAGAGCCTGGAGCGCGGCCACCTGCAACTGGCGGCCAACGAGTACACCTGCATGTACCTGTTGCCGGCCATCGATGCCTTCCGCCGCGAGTTTCCTCATATAGGCGTCACCGTGCAGCGCATGCTGGCCTCGCGCATTCCCGAGGAGCTCAACCTGCGCACCTTCGAGCTGGGCGTCATCTGCTTCCGGCCCGACCCCGCGCAAATCCGCACCATCGCCGTCTATGGAGACAGCCTCGACTTTCATCGTCAGCCCGCGCCATCCGCTGGCCGCGGAGCGGCGCGCGTGTCGATCAAGGACCTGGGCGGCGAGAACTTTATCGCCCACAATGTGGCCTCGCCGCTGCGGCGCAAGGTGATTGAGGCCTTCCAGCGCTACCGCACTCCGCTCAACATGGGCATCGAACTGCCTACGATTGAGGCCATCAAGCGATTTGTGGCCATGGGCAACGGGGTAGCGCTGGTTCCTCAACTCACGGTGGCGCGCGAACTCGAAACCGGAGACCTGGTCCGCGTGCCCGTGGACGAGCTGGATGTGCGCCGCGTGCTGCGGCTGGCGTACCGGCGCCAGGCTACGCTCTCCTACGCGGCCAAAGCCTTCCTGGACACGCTGAAAACCCTGGCTAAGGAGCATGGGCCGCCGTTCTTTTACCATGTGGAGCGGGCGGGGTGAAAAGGACAGAATCGCCCGCACGACGCGTCTAGAGTGCTCGCTAAAACAGATGACTTCGGCGCGCTCCTGGGCGATTGCTCGACTGCCTCGACCCGCCCCGGCCAGTTACAATGCTGAGAGCGGGGCTCCGAAAGGTTGCCTGGCGCCGCCAGTGCGTGGGGCCATTGTGCGAGACCAGTGCGCGAGAATCGGCATGCTCGTTGCCAGCCGCGAAGCTGTGCCACTATGAGGATCAGGATCGAATGAAGAAGATCGCCTTTTTAGCATTTCTGCTGGCCGTGTGCGTGGCCGCAGGCCGCGCTCAGGAAAGCCGCCAGGACGTCAGCCTTAGCGGAACTGCGCTGATCGAGCCCTTCATGGCTTCCTCCACCACCGTGCAGGTGAACTCGACCACCGCCTACGGCGCTTTGGTCAGCTACCGCTTTATGCTCACGCCGTCGAGCGCGCTCGAGGCCAACTACGGCATCACCTACCAGAACAGCATCGGCTACTACGTCAACCCCAACCATTACAAGATATTGACCCGTACTCAGGAGATTTCGGGCGCTTACGTCAAGTCCTTCGTCTTCAAGAACTGGAATCCATTCGTGGAAGCCGGCCCGGCCGGGCTCATCTTCCTGCCCATCGTCAATTCCGGGACGACCACGCTCGACGCCAAGCAGCAGAGTTGAAGTGGGCGGCATGTATGGCGCAGGCCTCGCCTACGAGATCAGCCCCAGCTTCGATATCCGCGCCGAATACCGCGGATTAGTAACCAAGGTGCCCACCTTTAGCGATTCCCAGTTCACCACCAATCGCTGGTACAACATCTACAACCCTGTGATCGGCGTCGCTTACCACTTCTAAAGGCAGGAAATAGGGAATACGGAGTGAGAAGCAGGAGCACGGGCAAGCATTGCATCTTGCTCTCACCGCCGAGCGCCCTCCCACGCTTCCGAGCGCAACGGAAAACATTTCGCAACGATGAGCGCGTCTCCGTTCTTCTTTTCCCTGTTCCCTTCTCCCTACCTACTGTTTCCTGCTTTTTCCGCTTCGCGATAGCGGCCCAGCTCTTTCACCATGCCGCAGTGAGCGCCGAGTGCCTTCAGGGCGCGCGCGCCCTCTTCTGAGGCGCGAATCTGGCAGTCCACGTAAAAAACGTACTCCCAGGGCTTGCCCTGGACCGGGCGCGACTCGATCTTGGTCAGGTTGGTACCCTGCGCGCTCAACGCGCTCAGCGCCGCCACCAGCGTGCCGGGGCGATTGTCGACAGAAAAGGCGATGCTGATCTTGTTCGACTCGGGATCGACGTCGGCCTCGCGGCAATTCTCGTTTTTCGGCCGCACCAGAAAAAACCGGGTGTAGTTCTCCGCGTTGTCCTCAATGTCACTGGCGAGAATCTCAGCGCCGTAATACGCGGCCGCCGCCTCGCTGGCAATCGCCGCTGCATGCATGTCGTCCGCCGCGGCGGACTCCACCAGTTGCTTCACGCTTCCGGCAGTGTCGTAAAAGGCAATGGCCTTCATTCGGGGGTGCTCGGCCAGGAATCGCCGGCACTGCGCCAGCGCCACCGGATGCGAGAACACGCGGTCGATCTCGTCAATGGATGCGCCGGCGATGGCGATCAGATTGTGGCGAATGCGCACTAGCGTCTCGCTGCACAACCTTCACGTCGTGCGCCAGCAGCAGGTCGAAATGCTCCAGAACCGAACCGGCCAGGCTGTTCTCAATAGGGATCACGGCGGAATCGGCCGCTCCCGAGTCCAGCGCAGCAAACACTTCCCGCGAGACCGCACAGGGAACGATCTCCGCGCCGGGCACGAGCTTCAACGCCGCTTCATGGCTGAACGAACCGGGTTCTCCTTGAATTGCGATCTTCATAGCGTCGCCTTCTGCTCCCAGCCGGTTCACAATCAACCGAGCGGCCTAATTCCTAATCATAGAGGAGCAATAAAGGGGAACTGACGAATTGGCGATCGCGCTCAAGAGGTAATTGCTATCGGCCATCTATGAATGCTACTCTGCACATGCCCCAGGGCCCCCAACTGAGCAGAATTCCCACTGTTCGTCTCTCGATCAAAGCAACAAGCTAAAACCAAGGAGAAGGGACCTTAACCATGCAAATTTGCGGTGCGACGAAATTCCTGCGGATCGCCACCCTGCCAGTGGTCTTGATCATCATCGGAGTTCCAGCGCTTGTCTCCGCTCGAGCGCAGGCGAAGCCCTCTACTGCCCCTGCCGGCGCTCCAGTCCAGTTGCAGGCCTACACTGCGCCGGACCAAAGCGCCTCTGCCGGTGTGCCGCCCGGATGGAAAGTTACGGATGCCGTGGGCGGCGCGATCAAAATGTCAGGACCGCAAGGCGAATCCATCACCGTCGGAAATTTATTCGTCGCGCATGACGGTCCGTTTCAATTGGGCCAGAAGGGACCCAACGGCGCTTTTATGACGATGCCTGGCTCGGCAAAGCTTACCGACAAGCTCGTCATGGTTCTCCAGCAAATTGCGGCAATCAGCGGAAGTCCGGTTCCTCAGTTCAAATTCCAATACACAGCGCCTCTTCAAATGCCACCGGCTATGGGCCAATGCGGCATGTTTGTTATCGACGCTTCCGGAATCGCCAACCCGGCAAAGGGAATGGGCATATTCTGTTCGCTCCCGGACGATACAGCCCAATTCTTCAAGAGCGTTTTGATGATTGGAACGGCGCCCTCGGCCATTGCAGTCCAGACTGCGCCCACCGTTTTGGCCGTCTTCAAGAGCTACCAGTTAGCTCCTGGTTTGGCACAAAAGATGTTTGGCCCCTGGACGCGCCCAGCCTCGGCAGCTTCATCAGCGGAAACCTCCGCCGCGGTCAACGCCTATTTGCATGAAATTTGGGAGAACAATCGCGTATCCGATATAGGCGCCACTTGCACAGACGTTGGCATCATCGGCGCCTCGAACTGGCACGATGCGGCGGAGTGCGGTGATTTGCCGCCGGGCTACTGGTAGATTCCGGTCTTCCCGATGCGGCCGCAAGTAATTCCGGGGACCTTGCGTGGCCAGCCTTATTGAGTTCCGGCGCCGGCTGACTCTTTCTCGACTTGCCCAATGATCGCTGCGATCAGATCGCGATCTGTTCCGGAAAGCCGCGCCGATAGTAGAGTCAGGTCCGTATCTGCTCCAGAGATGATCGCGACTCCATCGATGGGACTCGCATTGGCTTGCAGCTTCGAGACCGTTCCCAGCCCTTCCGTGTTGGCAGGCGTCTCAAACTCTACGATCGCCGTACCGCGATAGGTTAGCTTGTCGTTCGGATAAGGGCCGAAGGGAAAGTCGCTGGCCGGTTCAATTCCTTCCGCAATCACGTTCTGTGCGAATGTCTTGTACGCGGGAAACACGCGGGCAATGATTTTGGCGACTTCAAACCTTCCCGACGTGCCGCCGCTCAAGGCAGAAACCTGGACGGCCCGCCCTGAAAGTCCCTTCCAGTCCATCGACATCAAAGTCTTCGAGTCGAGGAGGTCGGGACTCACAAACAGGTTGCTGCCGTTGGAGCCGTACGTCGAAAAGCAGTGCCAGCCCCGTGGCGCAAGAACACCGGCGCCATATTCTGCCTTGTAGTAGGCGAGCCGCTCAGCAGCTCCGGCGGGAATCGCTACCGCCTTGCTCTTCCCGGTTGGCGCTTGCTGAGGTCCCGCCTGTCCGTCGGATGCGCACCCGACGAACGGCACTTGGACTGTGACGTCCTGGGCAGGCTTCTCTGACGGCTTCGCCTGCGAAAATGCAGTCTGAACTTCAAACAATCCTAAGCAGCAGGCGAGACTCCCAAGCAGGAGATGTCTTCGTTTCATGTCTGGAATGATAGCAACTCATGGTGAGCTCGAGCGCCGGGCTCACTTCTTCTTGCCTGCCCGTTGAGCGCGCGCTGTGGCGTTGGCCGCCACCGCGGCGCGGACGAGCTGCTTAAAAGCCGCTTCGTCGATCTTTTCCCCTTCGTGCAGGTCGATTGCGCGCCGGGTGCTCCCTTCGAGGCTCGAGTTGAACAGCTTCTTCGGGTCTTCGATAGAGGCTCCGCGAGCGAAGGTGAGCTTCACGGCCTGCTTGTACGATTCCCCTGTGCAGACGATGCCGTCGTGGGACCAGATGGGGACTCCCGATGGGTTGGATGGCTTTACCCATTTGCACTCTTCGACGATGCCGGGGTCAGCTTCGTGGATGAGCCGCCGGACGTGCGCGAGGGTCTGGCCTCTCCAATCCCCCAGCTCCTCGATCCGCCTGGTGATGTTTGCGGAATCTGTGATGCTTGCTCGAGCGGCCTCGACCTTCTTGCGGCTTGACGGGTTCATGTTTTTTCTCTTTTTTGGTCGCAGCTCAGTTCTTGTTCGCACCATACCATAAGGTCCGGCTGCGAACTCCGCTTTCTCGTACCGGTCAACAGGGAGTAAAATCGCAGACAGATTAGAAATCTCGCCGCACCCGGCTGCCAAACGGGGCCGCGAGCGGCGCTAAAAGAGTTGGCTCTATGAAAACCACGTGGCAAGCTGAAACGGGCCGCATCGAATGTCACTGGTCTGGATTGTCCGAAAGCAGCCGGTACAACCCCGCTTGGTTCGAGGAGGCGCCGCTTGTGGTTTGTGACATAGCCTCGCCACCCATTCCAAACTTCGCAGCACATAGTCCGCTGGGCTCAGGCGAATGGTTCGTCCCCTGGAACGCGCGATGGAGCGTACCTGGCCGTTCGTCCATTTGACGGCTGGCCGCGCACCGCCTGCGCTTCACCGCCGCAACCACAAATCCGCTGTCACAAAGGCAAGAAACACCATCGCGATCACACCGTTCATGGTGAAGAACGCGGCATTCAACCGGCGCAGGTCGCGGGGCGAAACCAGAGCGTGTTCATAGGCCAGCAGCAGGCCCACGGCGGCGATGCCCAGCCAGCCCGCCAGGTGAAAACCGAACAGCCAGCCGAACCACGCCAGCAGCGCCATCATGGCCAGATGCATGGCGCGCGCCGCCCAGAAGGCCGCCGTAAGCCCCATCGACTGCGGCAGGCTATGCAGCCCTGCGGCGCGGTCGTGTTCGCAGTCCTGGCAGGCATACAGCACGTCGAAGCCCCCTGCCCAGAGCGTTACCGCCGCTGTCAGCACCAGGATGCGCGGGTCCAGGCTGCCGCGCACGGCAATCCACGCCGCCGCGGGCGCCAGGCCCAGCGCCAGCCCCAACCCCAGGTGCGACCATTGCGTCATGCGCTTCAGGTAGCTATAGCCCAGCAGCACCACCAGCACCACGGGCGTCAGCTCCAGCGTGAGCCGGTTCAGCTCTGCCGCGGCCACCACAAAAACCGCCAACGCCACCAAGGTGAACCCCATCACAAACCGCCGGCTCAGTAATCCTGCCGGGATCGCGCGGTTGCTGGTGCGCGGGTTGCTTCGATCCAGGTCAGCATCGGCCCAGCGGTTAAATGCCATGGCGGCCGACCGCGCCGCCACCATCGCCACCATGATCCACGCCACCGTCCGCCAGCCTGGGAGACCATTCGCCGCAAGCAGCATCGCCGTCAGCGCAAACGGCAGCGCAAAGATGGAGTGTTCCCACTTGATCATCTCCAGAGTCGTGCGGATTTTCTTAAGAATGCCGGCCATGTGCTGCCCTTTCTACTGTAATTGAATGCGGAATCGCGGCCGCTCCGAGCAGGCCCCGCGGCACGCCCCGCGCACAGCCTGAATAGGAACCGGACGTCCCGTTCGATGGCCCTTTTCACACACCCTGGAAAACATTAGAAGGTGACCTGCATCACAGGATCTCGGTTCAAAATGGTGGAATGATAGCTGTGGAGTTCTTGAACCCACCTATGAAAGTATCAATCGCCCCAGGAAGGATGTTCGTGGACCTCGACCCATCTGCATTTGTTGCCGATCCGGAGCTGATACGCGCGCTCACGACGCGAGCCACGTCCGTCCCCTGCGATGCAGACGGTATTCTTTTCAGGCAAGACGACCCACCGGTGGGCGTTTACATCCTCCATCAGGGTGAGGCCTCGTTGAGCATGAAATCGCCCGAAGGCCACTCGATCCTCTCCGTGCAGGCGCTGCCCGGTTCGCTGTTCGGCTTGCCCGGCGTCATCGGCGATCAGCCCTACTCGTTGAGTGCGAGGGTCCGCGCCGGCGCGCAGGTCAGTTTCGTTAGCAGCGCCGATTTCTCTGCGCTCATGCAGTCGGATCCGCAATTGGCGCTCAAGATGCTGCAGGTGCTGGCCGCAGAAGTCCGCACCGCCCGCCGCGCTCTTTACTAGCGTCCGGCATTCACTCTCCTCGGGCATCGCGAAAGTGACTACCGTGCTCTAGACCTGCGAGCGCGCCGCTCCATGCGCTCTGTTCACCTGCTACACTCATTGCGTAATGCCCCTTGCCAGCCCGATCGTCGCGGTTGCCGCGTATCTGCTCGGATCCATCCCCACCGGATACTTGCTGGTCCGCTTCTTCCGCCATCAGGACATCCGCTCGGTGGGCAGCGGCAACATTGGCGCCACCAACGTGTTGCGCACCGGCGGCAAGGCTCTCGGGGCGGCCACATTTCTGCTCGACATATTCAAGGGCTGCGCCGCCGTTTGGCTAGGCGAGTGGGCAGCCGCCCATGTGCTTCTCGGGGCCGACCCGCGCAACATCGAAGCCCTGGCCGCCCTCTCGGCCGTGCTCGGCCACATGTTTCCGGTCTGGCTGCGTTTTCGCGGAGGCAAGGGTGTGGCCACCGGCTTTGGCGTCTTCCTGGTCGCCGCGCCCCTGGCAGCTCTCGCCGCCATCGCCGTTTTCGGTATCATTCTGGCGCTCACCCGCTATGTCTCGTTGGCATCGATCCTCGCTGCCGCCAGCTTTCCAGTATTTGCCTGGCTCCTGGTTGAGGGCGACCGTCCCCCCTTCTACTCCGCCGTCCAAATCGCCGTTGCTCTGCTCATCATCCTCAAGCACCATCAGAACGTTCGCCGCCTGCTCGCCGGCACGGAATCCCGCTTCGGAGCCAAGCAGCCCGCATGAGCCGCATCGTCGTTTTAGGTTCCGGCGCCTGGGGAACCGCCATCGCGCTCTCGCTCGTCCGCCGCGGCGGCCACCAGATCACCCTCTGGGCGCACAGCCCCGAACTCGCCAGCCAGATCATCAGCGCCGGAGAAAACTCCCAGTTTCTTCCTGGCTTTCCCATCCCCTTCGGCCTCGCCGTCACTGCCGGCAGCGCGGCGATCACTGCCGCGGACATCGTGGTCTCCGCTATCCCTTCCGAGTTTCTGCAGGCGACTCTCCTTCGCATCCGCGCCGATCTGCGCGAGGGCCAGTTTGTGGTCAGCGCGACCAAGGGCCTTCAAGATCACACCTTCTACCGCATGACTCAGGTTCTCTCCGAGACTCTCGAGCCGTCCGGGCTCCTGCTTCCCATCGGCGCGCTCTCCGGGCCCAGCTTCGCCCTCGAAGTCGCTCAGGGCCAACCCACTGCAATTACAGTGGCCTTCAGCGATCCGCAAGTCGCCGCCCTCATCCAACAGGAGTTCTCTTCCGAAACCCTGCGTCTCTACACGTCGACCGACGTCGTCGGAGTCGAGCTCGGCGGAGCGCTCAAAAACGTCATCGCCATCGCCGCTGGAATCGCCGCGGGCATGGGCCTCGGCTCGAACTCCACCGCCGCCCTCATCACCCGCGGCATTGCCGAGATCACGCGCCTTGCCGTAGCCTGTGGCGCGCGCCGCGAAACCCTCGCCGGCCTCTCCGGCGTGGGCGACCTGGTGCTCACCTGCACGGGCTCACTCAGCCGCAACCGGACGGTCGGCGAAGCGCTGGCCCAGGGCCGCGAACTGCCTGAGATTCTGGCGTCGCTCGGCGGCAAAGTGGCTGAAGGCGTGCTGACCACGCGCGCCGCTCTCGGCCTTGCCCGCCAGAACAGCGTCGAGATGCCCATCACCGAGCAGATGGAACTGATCCTGAACGAAGGCAAGAACCCCCGCGAAGCCATCCGCGACCTGATGCTGCGGCCGGGAAAGGACGAGCACTGAGCCCGCCCAGGATCTAGGCGGTCTTGAGCTTCACGAAGAGACCGGTGATATCCATGTGATTCCAGCCCTCGTCGATCTTGCCGTCCTTGACGATGGCGATCGTCGAACCATCCATGCTAACCTTCTTGCCGCTGGCCGGAAATCCCAGACCATCTCCCAGATGAGTCATAGTGGCCGTCCAGCGAATCGCAACTTTGTCGCCCTCTGCGATTGTGTCGTCGACAGTGACGCGAAGATCAGGAAAGGCACCGCAAAAACTGCGATGAAAGGTCTTGAAACCCTCAGGGCCGACGAGTGCCGCATCGCCGACGCCGAGACCATGAGCCCGACAACCTGGGGTCATCATGGCTTCGATCGCCGATTCCTTGCGCTGGTTCCAGACCTCCTCGAACCAACGCCGCGCCAATTGCTTGTTCGCTTCAGACATCGTGTACCTCCGGGAAAAAACAGAATAGCATTGAAAGAATTGCCGCTTCAACGCAACTTCAATTCGCGACGCGCGTACGTGGATTTCTTCGCCGTCCTACCACATTTCCCTTTTTCTCTGCGTGAAGAAGTACTGGACGGACCCGGTCTTACTATCCTTCGGCGAAGCCGGAGGTTCCCCATTCGTGCGATTGATGCTTCACGCCGCAATCGGCCGGATCTTGATTCCCAGCGCCTTCATCACGCCGACCAGTGTTGACAGCCGCGGATCGCCCGTGGGCGAGAGCGCCTTATAGAGCGCCTCGCGCGTCACGCCCGCCTGGCTGGCGAGCTGCGTCATTCCCTGCGCGCGCGCCACGTCGCCGAGAGCCGTTGCAATCAGGGCCGGATCGCCGTCCTCGAAGGCCGCTTCCAGATAGGCCGCAATCGCTGCCGGGCTGGAGAGATACTCCGTCGGGTCCCACGGCGTCGTCTTAAGCGCCTTCTTCCCAATGCTGCGCGAGCTTCTTTGCTTTGGCAATGTCGGCCTCCTGCGTTGTCTTTGTTCCCCCGGGCGGGCGGCCCCGATCCCGGTAACTTTCCCAAGCAACAATGATGGTGCCCCCGGTCCCTCGCATTTGGGGACCGGGGACGGAAGCGGTTCCGGTAGGATTGCCGCCTATTCGGAGACCACAGCAGACAGCCCCGGCAATCGGCTTGTAGTGCCCACTGCATCATCGTTTCTGAAGTCAAGCGCCCATTTATCACGCCAACTGAATCTAAAGGACTTAATTAATTTGTTTCACTGCAGATTAGTTCCGCAAATTCCCTAAGCTTGTCTTAGGCTCCAGGGAGAGATCGGGAGCGGACCGAAAATCCTTGAGCCTTCCAGCCCCGTAATACCTGGTATATAGCCGGCCCGTAACTCCTTTGTTTTCAAATATGGAGATACGGCATATAGGGGGCGGGGGTGGTCGTCGTACCAATTGCGCAATATGGGCCGATCACTGACCACTGTTCTCCGTTCTCTGTTCTCTGTTCTCTGTTCTCTGTTCTTTTCACCCTCCCGCAATCGCTCCGAGAATCAACAGCGTCTCTTTTCCCGATGCGACGGCTTCGGGCAGCGGCTTTTCCGGCGATTCCAGCGACCAGTCTTCTCCGCAGGCAAAGAAGCGCAGAAACGGACGGCGCTGCCCGGTCGCATAATCGCGAATGGTCCCGCGCAGCATGGGGTAGCGTGTTTCGAGTGCGTCGAGAACGGCGCGTAGAGTGACAGGAACAGGAACATTGAGCAACACGTCGCGCTCCACATGCGCCAGGTTGCGCAGGTGGTACGGCAACGCCACGCGCACCGCAGCTCCATTTGCGCTTTCAGCGTCAGTCAAGCTTCCTCCGCATTACCGTGCTGTCCGGTCCCTAGTCCCTTAGTCCCTTAGTCCCTCAGTCCCTATTGAAACGTTTGCACCTCGACCGAGTACACAGCCGGCAAGTCGTGGACGATCGGCGTCCAGCTATCGCCGGCGTCGGTCGAGCCATAGACCTGTCCGCCGGTGGTGCCGAAATAAACGCCGCACTTGTCGAGCGAGTCGACGGCCATAGCGTCGCGCAGGACGCTCACATAGCAATCTTTCTCGGGCAGTCCCTTGGCCAGCGGCTCCCACTCATTGCCGCCTGTGCGGCTGCGATAGACGCGCAACTTGCCGTCGATGGGGAAATGCTCGGAGTCGCTCTTGATCGGCACTACGTAGACCGTCTCCGGCTCGTGCGCGTGCACGTCGATGGCGAATCCGAAGTCGGTAGGCAGGTTGCCGCTCACCTCGCGCCAGTTTTCGCCGGCGTCGTCACTGCGCATCACGTCCCAGTGTTTCTGCATGAAGAGCACATCGGGGCGCGCCTGGTTTATGGCCAAATGGTGCACGCAGTGGCCGATTTCCGCGGTGGGATCGGGCATGAAATTCGAGACCAGCCCCTTGTTGATCGGCTTCCATGTCGCGCCGCCATCGTCGGTGCGAAACGCCCCCGCAGCCGAGATGGCGATGTAAATTCGCTGGGGATTCGAGGGATCGTGAATGATCGTGTGCAGTCCCATGCCGCCGGCGCCGGGCATCCACATTGGGCCGGTGCCGTGGCCGCGCAAGCCGGAAAGCTCCTGCCAGTTCTCGCCGCCATCCGTGGAGCGGAACAGCGCCGCGTCTTCAACGCCCGCGTAAACGGTCTCAGGATCGGTGAGCGAGGGCTCGATATGCCACACGCGCTTGAACTCCCAGGGATGCTGCGTGCCGTCGTACCACTGATGCGTGGTCAGCGGCTTGCCTGTCTCGGGCGACGTATCGTAAGCAAACCGGTTCGGCAGCGCCGCGGGCGGGCCGGGAGGAGGAATCGCTTCGTTCGGTAATCCGGGTTGATGCCACGTCTTGCCGCCGTCGTCGGAGCGCTGGATCAACTGCCCGAACCACCCGCTCGTCTGCGAGACGTAAATCCGGTTGGGAGCTGCCGGCGAGCCCTTCATGTGGTAAATCTCCCAGCCGGCGAAGAACGGCCCGTCGACTTTCCAATCCTTGCGCTTGCCGTCTGCGTTCAGCAGGAACGCGCCTTTGCGCGTCCCCACAAGAACCCGCACGCTACTCATATCGACCTCCTGCCGGCTGCAGTTTCCCGATCTTCACTTCGCGGCGCCAGGGCGGCTGGGCCGGAACCGGGGAATGCCGCAGTGCGATTCTTTCCGATTTTACTTGCAGACTGCAAGTTTTTTTTCAATGCATCGCTGTCGCGGCCGTTTTTGGGAATTCGTCCTTACATTTTCGATGCAGAAAGAGCGGGCTCGGCAGGCCGCGTCGAAATGCCGCTCATGACTTTCTCGGCGTGAGAACCACCTTCATCAGATTCGGTTCGCGCGCATGCAGCCGCTCAAACCACAGGGGTCCGTCTTCTAGCGGCGCCACCGCCGTGATGAGCGGGCCAACGTGCATCCTGCCGCTCGCGATCAGCTCGATAGCCTGCTGATACTCTCCGGCAGAGGCGCACGATCCTTGCAGGCGAATCTGCCGCGCGACCACTTTTTTGAGCGGCAGTGTCACCTCGGGCGCAATGTTGCCGATCAACGTCACCGTCCCGCCTTCTTGCGTGCAGTCGATGGCTGCCGCTACAGTTTCATTCTGGCCCACCGTATCGAAAACGACGTCCACGCCCTCGCCTTCGGTCAACTTCAGCACCGCTTCTACCAGCTTCGCGCCCGAGCAGTACAAGATCTCGTCGGCGCCGATCCGCCTCGCCAGTTCCAGGCGCGAAAAGTCGACGGCGGCGGCGAAGACGCGTTTGCATCCCGCGGCCCGCGCAGCCTGCTGCGCAAGTAATCCGATCATCCCCACGCCGACGACCAGCGCCGTGTCGCCGGCCTTCGCTTCTGACAGGCGCACCGCGTGCTGCGCCACCGAGGCCGCCTCGAGCAGCGCCGCTTCAGCAAAGCCGATGTTCTCCGGAAGGTGGTAGAGGATGCGCTGCGGCACCGCGACATACTCGGCGAAGGCGCCGTGCCGGCTGTAATCCCCGCACGAAACGCCGATCACTTCGCGATGATCACAAAAATTCACTTTGCCGCTCTTGCACCAGGCGCACTCGCCGCAGTACACGGTGGAGTCGAACGTGACGCGGTCGCCTTTCGCATATCCGCGCACATTGGCGCCCGTCGCCGTCACAATTCCCGCCGCTTCATGGCCCATCACAATGGGAGGAATGCGCCGGCCCGACGATCCATCGTAGCCGTGCACGTCGCTGCCGCAAATGCCGCAGGCCTCAACGCGCACCAGCACGTCGCCCGCACTCACCGCCGGCAACGGCATATCGGCTATTTCGAGGCGGTTATATGCGGAGAGAAGCAGGGACTTCATCGCTGCCATGAATTCTACAAGCAAACGCGAGGCCCAGGGGAGGTTTCAGGATCAGAACGTAAAGGCAAGACCGGCGTGCAGGCTACGCTGGTCCTGGGCGAAGATGAGCAGCGAGCCGTCGCTCAGGAGATAGGGGCGATAGCCCTCGGCAAGCAGATTCCTCACGTCGAGCAGCGCTTCCAGGCCTCCCGATCCATTGCGGGTGAGATGAATGGGCTGGCGAAACTGGACGTTCAGGAAAGGCGCGGCCGCATCCATTGCGTAGGGAGCGGCTTCGGTGACGGTGTCGTCTGGCTGCCAACTGTAGCTGGCCCGCCATTGGGTCCCGGTGCCTTCCAGCGTGCCGGCGAACGAGATCGCATAGGTCTGGGTGTGGCGGGGATGTGCTGCAGACAGCACCTGCGTCAGTCCTTCGGCCTGCGCCATCGCGGGCATTACCAGTGCGCTGCCGCTGGCATAGCTGGCACTCACGCGGTTGCCGCCGGGCAGGGAGTGTTCGACCCTGGCCTGCACGCCGACGGAGGAGAAGGCCGGTCCGGCGGCACGGAACAGGTGGCTCGACGGATCGAAAAGAACTGCGCCAGAGCTTGCCGAAGAATCGCCTGCGGCAATGCGGCCCATTGCCTCGAGAACCGGGTTGTCGATGTGGTCGGCGTAAACCAGCACAGCCATTCCCGAGTTGCCGGTACGCCGCTCCCAGCCGATCTCGTGGTGCATGCCGTGTTCGATGGCGAGATCGCCGTTGCGCTCAACCATGAGGGGGAGAAAAGCATCGGCCTGGCTTTCATCCGAAGTCCGGCCCGGCACCGAGGTAGCCATGCGATAGCTCACCGTAGAAGAGCCGGAATGCCATGCGACAGTCGCAAAGGGAAGCGCGGCAGTCGCCGAGCTTGGAGTTGGCCCGGCAATGCGCCCGATCACTGCGGTTGAACCGACCTCGGCATCGATCGCATCGCCAAAATGCATGATCTCGTAGCTGTGCACCGCTGCTTCGTCCAGGCCCTGGTCGCCCGCGCCCTCTACCTCCGGCTGAATCGTGAAAGCGGCCACCGACTGCACCGAGCCGGCAATACCCAGATCCTGCCGGAAGCCCAGCATCGACTCCATGCCGGCATCGCTGTCGGGCGCAAAATCCACGCGCGCCAGCAACTCCCGGCTGTCGGCGGGCGTATCTTCCACGGTTGCGGAGATGCGCTCGCCGCTCTCGCCGAAAGTCCCGGCCTGGCCGGTCGCCATCAGGCGAGCCTTCAACTTCGGCGCGGTTCCCGATCCATCCGAGACCACCACCAGCGGGCCATCTTCAAGCCAGCGCAGCAGGGGCCGGTTGGCGGCCGAGCGCAGCGTCCAGGCCCAGTCGTCCTTTTGCGAGTCGCCGTCGCGCGGCTGAGCCGGAAGCCACTGAATGACTTCATAGAGAGTATTCAGCGTGAGATTGACGACCGTGCCGCCACGGACCCTGACGTTTTCGCGGAGCGCAGGCAGAAACAATGGTCCCATGGCCTTGAGGGCGTAGCGGCCGGGCAGCAGCGATGAAATGAGAAAGCGGCCTTCGCTGTCGGTGTAGACGCTGGCTACCACGCTCAAGTCGGGACGCAGAAGCTGGACTTCGGCGCCGATCTGGGGCACGCCGGCCGAATCGCGCACGAGGCCCGACACCGAGGCTGACGCCGCTCCAGGCAAGCTGGGGCGGCTGCCAACGCGATCAGCACGGCAAAACCGGCGAGATGGGCAATGCGCTTCATCTTACAGATGTGCGACCGTGCCGCGTCCCTGGCGTGTTGTCCTCGAAAACATGCCTTCGCAGGCCCCCGAATTCTTCAGTCCGGATGGCACTTGCGTTGCATCACTACTATTCCACGACAAAAGGCGCCGATTGCGCAATCTCTTGTTTCGAGATTGCGTCATTTATTTTCACCGTCACCTTGTACTTGCCGGGCGGCAGACCCGCCATGGGGAGCGTCTTCTCCACCGTCAACTGGTCGCTGTGCGCCCCTAAATCCTTTGATTCCAGTTGTTTTTCCAGAATCACAGCCCCTGTTGCGGCATCGGTGATCTGGTAGGTAACCGTGGCCGAGTTACTCTTGGTGGCCTCGTCGATGCCAAGGTTGTAAAACTGCATCCAGAAGTTCAGGTCCTGGCTGCGCTTGAAGCTCACCGGCGTGGCCGGGTTCGACGCTACGCGCGGCCGGACATAGGTGTTGCTGATGATGAAGTTGCCGCTGCCGATCTGCGCGCGAGGAAACCGTGTTCATCTGGTCGGCCAGAATCAGCGACGAGGCGCCCAGCTTCTCATCCTGATAAGTCGGGACTTCAATCCCTCTGCCGTAAATTCCGATGTGATCCGGATTGTTCACGTCCTTGATGGCAATGTCCAGGCGGTAGAGCCCGGGGGCAGCGGCAGCGCCTTCCAATAAAGCCGCTTGCCGTCGAGCGCCTTCTCCAGCAATTCGGCGGGCTCTTCCACCTCGACCGTGTCTTCGAAGGTCTGCACCGTCTTGTGCATGATCGTGGTCACCTTGCCAAGGATGTTCACCACGCCCTTGGAGACGCCGTCCTTGGTCACGAAGGTGATGTCGCGGTTGCGGATCTGGATGGTGATCGGCACCAGGTCCATGCTGTCGGTCACCTTCACGAAGTCGGTGCGCACATCGAAGGGAAACGGCGGACCGGTCAGCAGCTTGTGCTCGAGTTGAAAGCATCGAGGGCAGCATCGAGATCGCTGAACTTGATCGGCGGCGGGGCGAATAGTCTTGGCGGCCAGCTCGATGCGGTCGAATTCCTTGCCCTGCTGTGCCTGCGCCATCGGGCCGCTGCCGAGTTGCTCGATGCCGCCGCCCTTGAAGCGGTCGCTCTTGTGCCTTGTGCCCATCTGCTCGTACTGCGTAAGCCCGGCGCCGGGAACGTTCTTCAGCGCGTCTTTCTCGCTGCGGTCGATGGTGAAGTGGTAGTCGCCGCACTGGCAGGTGTCGACAAACTCGAGGTCGATGTTTTCGCCGATGCCCTCGAGATAGCGGTAGTGCCAGATCTCGAACGGAAACGTCGAGGTCTCGCCGCCGCCTTCTTCCATGGGCCGCTCATAGATGCCGCCGGAGGGATGGGAGTCGATCGAGTCCGGCGGACCCCACATGATGTAGATGCGCCCGCGGTCGGTCTTCCACCCCGGCTTGCCGGCCGCAAAGTGTTCGTTGGCATAGGCGATGCGCCGGTAGTGCTCTTCGCGGAACTCGTTTTCAGGGGAATCGGGATTGGGGTTGCGGCGCAGCCAGAAGTTCTCAATAAACGCTTCGCGCTCCTCGTCGTTGCTCAAGCTCATGAACGCTTTGCGCTCTTCGTCGGTGATGATGTAGGGCACTTCCTCGTTCAGCCAGGTCTTGTAGGGGCCCTTCAACTCCTGCCGCAGGGCCTTCTGCGCCTTGTACCGCTCCTTGTCGGAGAGCTGGCGATTGAGCGGATTGGCTTCCTGGCCGGCTGCCGGCTGGGCCTGCTCCTGAGATGCGGCGGGTGGGGCGGCGATTCTGCTGGCCCAGAAGGGCGGCCGCGGGGATATAGATCAGGCCGCAACTGAGAGCGGTGAAGAGAAGACGGCGGCTGTTGAACATCATTGCCTTGAATACTCCTGCGATCCCCTATTTTACGGCTCCAGTGAAGGGCAGAGCAAGGTTCCGCGGCAGTGTTCGCAGTTGGACGCGCAGCGGGTCAATGTCAACGCTTAGCGGCGGGGCATCAAGGTCACCCGCGGAATCGGCCATGAGAGCTGCATGATTTCGCCGTCCAACGCTGAGTGCGCTCGAGTCCAGCCAATTCGGCAGATGCCGCGTCCGTCGAACAATCAGCGCTTCTCGCCGTGGGAACCATTTCGCGCGCTGTCGCGTACACTGGATTAGAGACAAACCCTGCGATTACAAAAGCGCCCATGAAGAAAATTCTTTTCATTGCTCTCGCTGTGCTCGTTGCTGCCGGACTCGTGACTTTCATGGTTATCAAGCAGCAGTCCGGCTATACCAAGGTCCTGACCGCCACACTGGCGCGCCAGGATCTGACCACCGTCGTCAGCGGCACCGGCCAGATCAAGCCCAAGACCTATGTGAACGTGGGCGCAACGGCCATGGGCCGCGTCACGCACCTCTACGTGAAGGAAGGCGACCGGGTGACCAAGGGCGAGACCGTGGCCACCATCGAGAACGTGCAGCAGGAAGCCACGGTCAACGGCCAGGAGGCCGCCATCGCCGCCGCAAAGACCGACATCGCCTCCTACATTGCCGCGGAAAAGACCGCCGAGGCCAACGTGGAGCACGCGCAGGCCGACCTGGAACAGAAAAAGCTGGACTGGGACCGCGCCCAGGCGCTCTACAAAGACGGCATCATGGCCAAGCAGGACTACGACGCCAAGAAGGCCGCCTACGATCTCGATGTCGCCTCTGTGGCGCAGGCCGTGGCAGGCGTCAACCAGGCCAAGGCCCAACACCGACTCCGCCCGCGGGCATTTGCAAACCCAGGTGGCCAACCTTGCGCGCCAACCAGGACCTGCTGCGACCGCACCATCGCCGTTGCGCCGTTTGACGGCATCGTGACCAACGAGCCGGTCCGCGAAGGCGAAACCGTCGTCGAAGGCATCCAGAACACCGAGGGCTCCACGCTGATGACCCTTGCCGACATGAGCATCATCACCGCCGAGGTGAAGGTGGACGAGACCGACATCGTGAATGTGCAGCTAGGCCAGCCCGCCGACGTGACCGTGGATGCGCTGCCCGACAAGGTCTTCAAGGGACACGTGACCCTGGTGGGCGATCAGGCGCTGCTGCGCTCCACCGGCGTGGCCACCTCGCAGTCGACGACCGGCACCGAGGAAGCCAAGGACTTCAAGGTGGTCGTTACGCTCGACGAGCCATCGGACGAACTTCGCCCGGGCCTCTCCTGCACCGCCAAGATCACCACCGCGCACAAGCCCAATGTGCTCTCCGCTGCCCATCCAGGCGCTGACCATGCACGATCCGGCAACTGACGCGGCAAAGACCAGCGGCGGCGTCCAGGCGGCAGCGACGCCCGCCTCGGGAAGCGCGAAGCTCAACCCGGTGCAGGGCGTCTTTGTCGTCCAGAAGGACCCCCATGGCAGGCTGCGCGCCAAATTCGTTCCCGTCACCACCGGCATCACCGGCGCCACCGACATCGAAGTGCTCTCCGGCCTGAGCGACGGCCAGGAGATCGTCACCGGACCCTACAAGACGCTGCGCGACCTCAAAGGGGGCGCGCTGCTCAAGCGCGATACGGCCAAGCCGGTTTCGCTCGCCACGAGCGGAAGCTCGAGTGGATAGCGGAAAAGCGGAATAGAGGAAAAGGTGAATTAGCATGGCTTTGAACGGCATCGGCATCGAGGAATCTGCCGCAGACCGTGACCGTCCCCGCGGACGACGTGATCGTCGTCGAGGATCTCTGGCGCACATACGATATGGGCTCGGAGCAACAGGTCCAGGCCCTGCGCGGCGTCTCGCTGAGCATCCGGCACAACGAGTATGTGGCCATCATGGGCCCTTCCGGCTCGGGCAAGTCGACGCTGATGAACCTCATCGGCTGCCTCGACACCCCCTCGCAAGGGCCGCTATTGGCTCAACGGCCAATTGGTGAGCGATCTCGACGACGACCAGTTGGCGCGCATCCGCAACAAGGAGATCGGCTTCGTCTTTCAGACCTTCAATCTTCTAGCCAGGGCCACTTCGCTGCACAACGTGGAGCTGCCGCTGATCTACAACGGCACCCCGGCCGCAGAGCGCATCGAGCGCGCCAAGCAGACCCTCGCCGACGTGGGGCTGGAATCGCGCATGATGCACAAGCCCAACGAGCTCTCCGGCGGGCAGCGCCAGCGCGTCGCCATCGCCCGCGCCCTGGTCAACAACCCCTCCATCATCCTCGCCGACGAGCCCACCGGCAATCTCGACTCCAAAACCGGCCTCGAGATCATGTCCCTCTTCGACCAACTCCACGCCCGCGGCAATACCATCGTGCTGGTTACTCATGAGCCTGATATCGCAGAGTTTGCGCACCGCGTCGTGCACATTCGCGACGGTCAGATCTTCTCCGACCAACCTTCGCCGCGCAAGCGCTAGAGGCGGTTCCCGAGTGCGGCAGGATTCACAAATCAGAGATGCAAGTTTTCAGGCATTGCTAACTGCTCATTTAACACGCTTTTTTCTCGCGCGGCCAACAATCTTTTCCGAAGATTCATGAAATCGCCTTGACAACTGGTAAGAAAAGAGCCAAGATTTCCACTATAGCGGGATTGAATGCAAGCGGTCATGATGATAGTTAGTCAGGCCCCGGAATACATCCTGGCCTTATTCCTTTCCCCATATCGATCAAAAAACTGATTTACCGTCGCGCCACCGCACTTGTGGTGCCCCGTGGAGTTCTACTCGCCGCCCTCTGTGACGCGAACAGGAGACCTCTCCGCGACAGGCGGCTGACCTTGGCTCACATTCGGGATTGGTTTCCATTCGCGCTTAGTCGGCGGGAGGTATTTCATGATTGTTAAGTCTCAATGCTCCGGACACCGCGTAACAGGGCTTTACGTGGGGCCACGGAATGTTCGGCGTTATTTTCCCAAAGCGGTTTCGACCATCGAACTGCGACTCGACCATTTGCGCATCGAGTGCTCTCTGAATCCGGATTTCTGGAACGGACATCCTGAGATCCAGGATCCCCGCCTATGCCTATGGCTTGAGTCGAAACAGTTCCAAAGAAAAGAATGCCGGTTGCCCATGCCTTTGGCCATGATGCCTGCAGGCGATCGCTCATTTACGCTCGGGCCGATGCTCCACCGCAATCCGCCAAGAGTTCGGCCCACGCCCGTTGCACACGATGACGCATTGAGCCTCGCCCCGCAACCGGAACCGGCGCTTGCCTACTGAAGGTCAGCTTGCAAGGACAGGCTCCATAGCAAATCTCGCTGTGACTTCCGAGTTGGAGCATTGGATGAGCCGATCGACTGAACCACGCCGCCTGGGAAAAGCGGCAAGGGAGCCAAAGATGAAGACGACCGATGCGAGACTTGAAATGAATTTCCGCGCCGCCGAAGCGCTCAAGTCGGTGCTCTCTCAAGTATCAACGCTCAAACTGAAAGAGATCCGTCGCGCATCGGCCGGCGCCGGTGGCGGGGCCGGATTCGTGGCCTGCGTCGATGTCCTCGGCCGCCCCCACACATTGGCCTGCGCAGTCAAGACCGATGCGCGCCCCGGCGGTCTTCCCGAGGCGCTCAAGGAGTTGCGCGAAAGCGCTGGCGATGCTACGCCGGTTCTCATAGCGAGCTATCTTTCGCCCGAGGCACAGGCCCTGTGCAAAGAGAGCCATGCCGGTTTCCTCGACCTCGAGGGTAACGCCCGCATCGCCATTGGCGAAGTCTTCATTGGCAAGCGCACGTTCGCGCACCGCCATGTGAATCCGCCGGTGGTCGCGCAGACCATCGGCACGCCGCACAGCGTGCACCGCGGCAGCTTCGCCGCTCAATCCCCGGCTCTCGTAGCCATGGCTTGATCCAATTCCGCTCTGTGTCGAGCACGATGCTCTTCGAGGAAAAATCGGCGCAAGGACGGGAGACGGATCCGATGGCCGGCGCGGTAGTGTGTCCCAAGTGCTGCGACTTCGTGGTTTGGTAGCGATCCTCAGATAAGTGCGGGCTCCCAAACCACATGTCTTCGTCGTTGCGGTGGTAGGCCCGCATCACTCGCAAAAGTCAATACACCCGTCGAAAATCTCTTCGCAAATGTCTGTGAGTTAATCACTTGCATGAAACAGAACTTTGCGCAGTATTTCCTCGAATCGTTCTATTCTCAGTGCGTAGGCAAGTTGAACGAACTGGGTCCTGTGCTTGTGAGCCGTCTCGTGGCCTTAACTCCATTGTTTTCAAAAAGCTGCACCGCACTCCATTGGACAGATGAAGATACAGCGGAAGCCACTCGCTAATCAGTTGAAAACGAAGGGCTTCTACGCAGAAAGCTTGCAAGGGGGGGAGGGGCAGGGAGACCTACCGGGCGGTACAGTTAACCCCCGCAACCGCGCTGAACTGGAAGTTTGGTCTTTTTCCGCAGTCTCTGGAGACCGATGCTACTTATCGTTCCCTGTTCCCTGTTTTTTCAAATCTCCAAAATCACCGGCATTATCATCGGCCGGCGGCCCGTCGTCTTCTGGATCAGCCGCTTCAAGTCCACGCGAACTTTTTCTTTCACCATGCCGTAGTCGGTCTTCTGCTCTGCATTCAGCCCATCCAGGCACTTCAGCACCGTTTGCCGCGCTTCTTCGGTAATGTCGGCGCCGCCAAAGCCGCGCATCACCACCTCCGGCTCGCGCTCCACTTTGCCCGTCCTCTTATTGATGGCCAGTACCGCAAGCACCACGCCATCCTCGGACAAAATGCGCCGGTCGCGGATCACCAGATCCTCCACCACATCAATCGTCGAACCGGAGTCGATCAGAATTCTTCCCGCCGTCACCTTATCTTTCTTGCGCGCGTCGTCCTTGTCCAGCTCCAGCACGTCGCCGTCTTCAATCACCATGGCGTGTTCCACCGCGCCAGTTTCCATGGCCACCCGCGCGTGCTTGCGCAGGAAGCGATAGTCGCCGTGTATGGGGATGAAGAACTTGGGCCGCACCAGGTTGATGAGCAACCGCATCTCTTCCTGGCTGCCGTGGCCGCTCACGTGGATCAGACCGTGCTGCCCGTCGTCGTAAATTACGTTCGCTTCGCGGCGGCTCAGGTGGTCGATGACTCTGAAGATGCCCTTCTCGTTGCCAGGAATGATTCTCGAGCTCAATACCACGGTATCGCCGGGGCTGATGCGGGCGTGCTTATGATTGTCCACCGCAGCGCGGCTCAACGCGCTCATCGGCTCGCCCTGCGTGCCACTAATCAGCACCATCAACTGCTCGGGCGGGTAGTCGCGCATCTGACCGGGCTGGATTACCAGGCCCGGCGGAATATCGATGTAGCCCAGGTCCTGCGCAATTTCGGTCGACTCCATCATCGAGCGGCCTATGACAGTCACCTTGCGCCCGTGCGCCCGCGCCAGCTCCATGGCGATGCGGATGCGATAGATCGACGACGAAAAGCAACTGAAGAAAAGCTTTTTCTGGGACTGCGAAAAAACTTCGTCGAGGCGCGGAATCACGGCGCGCTCGCTGGGCGTGTAGCCTGGCCGCTCCACATTCGTCGAATCCTGAAACAGCGCCAGCACGCCACGCTTGCCGTATTCGGCGAAGGTGTGCAGGTCGAAGGCCTTGTCGTCCAGCGGCGCCAGATCGATTTTGAAGTCGCCGGTATGAATGATGATGCCCACCGGCGTTTCGATGGCCAGCGCCACGCAATCCACCAGCGAGTGCGTTACGCGGATGGGCTCAATAGTGAACGGCCCGATGGTGAACTTTTCTTTGGGCGCGATCTCGATCAGCTCAATTTCGTCGAGCAGCTCGTGTTCTTCCAGCTTGTCTTCCACGTAGGCCAGCGTGAACTCGGTCGCGTACACCGGAACCTTCAGCTCGTTCAGGAACCACGGCAGCCCGCCGATGTGGTCCTCGTGGCCGTGCGTCAACACAATGGCGCGCACGTGCCGCTTGTTCTCAATCAGGTAGGTGATATCGGGCACGACGATGTCCACGCCCAGCAACTCCGATTCGGGGAACATCAGGCCCGCATCGATCACAATAATGTCGTCTTCCCAGCGCACCGCCAGGCAGTTCATTCCGAACTCGCCCAGCCCGCCCAGGGGAATGATTTGCAGCTTTTTAGTTTGCATCGCTCATTTCAGATGCTACCACCGACACCGGCAAGGTTCCTCATGCAACACAAGAGCCCGCCGATTGAGCGGGCCTTTACGGCATCTCTCGGATTTCTGTAGAGCCACCAAGTGACGTACGGTGTGGATTTTTCTTGAGGAAAAATCCACGAAACGGTGGTGGCATCGCCCTGTACCAATCCGAGAAATGCTATAGCGAGCGCTGATTAGCAGCGCGACGCGCGATCGAACTCTAAGAACATCACCTGGCTTGGTATTCCGGAGCTGCTGTCAGCATCAAAACCACGCTGCGGTGGTTAAGACCGCAGTATCCCATACAGGCAGAATGCGATGGCAGCCGCAGCACCTTCCAGGCCAAGCGCCAACAAAAGACCCCTTACACAACCAAGGGCCTCTGCATTCGACAAGTACTCGCTGTGATCTTCGAGAGTGGAAACTGGCAGGGGGGTGGAAGCTGGCGCTTTGCTTACAAGAATTGCCGGCAATGGACCAGAATAAATCTCCGCGAATCGCCCCGAGGCGTGCGATTGTCTTGCTATCGCGGCGCGCGATTGTTCCAATTCAGTCTGTTTGAGAGCTAGAGTAGCCACCTTAGCCTTCCCTTCACCACGGATACCGCCAAGACACACTAGCTCATCTTTTGCGATCCCACTGGACTGACACAAAAGTTATCTCCTACTGGAGCATTTACATGTCCAAACGCCGACCCGCGGCGATCTTTGATTAGATACGGTTTGCGCTAATACTTCCTTTGCGATGGTGCTACCGGCCAGGTAGTTTTTACTCGACTCGGTAAGAAGTGCCCGATCCAACACGCTGGAGCTTTGGGGGTCCAGCCAGTTCCGCACCGTCCGTACTTTAACAAGCTTCTATGGAAGGAACCCAACACTCCCAATGAGTGTTCGGGCGTATCAAAGAGCTATTCCAGATTCCGGCGGCTGGGGAATCAGGCCGGGGGTTCCTGATGCGGCGGCGATCCGTATCGGCAGGCAGGCCGGCGCAATGGGCGCCACCAGTTCGACGGTGACAAGCAGTCTGCATTCTCATATTCTTTTCTTCTGACTGGATAATGGGGGATCTCCTGTGCGACCGGGTTCGGAACAGCTTGTGGCTGCCTTGCCAGCACAGCTTGAAGACGAAGCAGACCCGCACCGCTGGACCGCTCTTGCGGTGCTTCTGGTGGGTGGGTTCCTGCCGCCTCTCGACTTTTTTATCGTGAATGTTGCGCTGCCCTCGATCCGGCAAGGGCTGGGGGCGGGAGACGACGTTATCCAGTTGGTTATGTCCGGTTATGCCGCCGCATATGCCGTGCTCCTGATTATGGGCGGACGGCTCGGGGACTTGTATGGCCGAAACCGGATGTTCATGATCGGCATGACCGGGTTTGCGCTTTGCTCGGCCTGGTGCGGTCTCGCCTGGTCGCCGTACGCACTGGTAGTGGGACGGCTTCTTCAAGGCGCAGCAGCGGCAATCATGGCGCCGCAAGTCGTGGCCTCCATCCATGTTGTTTTTGCGCACGAGGAGAAAGCGCGCGCCTTCAGTCTGCTTGGAACCAGCATCGGACTCTCCGCCATTACCGGGCAGCTTCTGGCCGGAGCGCTGATATGGGCCAACATCTGGGGCCTGGGTTGGCGCACGATTTTTCTCATCAACGTGCCCATCGTAGCCATTACCCTGGCGGCCGCGATACCGTTACTTCGGGAGTCCCGGCCGTCAACCAGTGCGATCCAGCCGCTCGATATCACCGGTTCAATTCTGCTCTTTCTCGGGCTCGGCGCCCTGGTTTGCTCTCTGATTGAAGGACGCCAGGAACACTGGCCCGTCTGGTCCTTCGTCCTGCTGGGATCGTGCCCGGTGCTGTTGGCCTGGTTTTGGCAGGTAGAAGTTCGTTTGGCCAAACGCGGCGGGGCCCCTCTAATACACCCCCGCCTTTTTGCCGCGCCCGGCTTTGCCCGCGGACTCGGCGCAACTCTTCTGTTCTACACGATGGCCAGCTTCTTCCTGTTCTATTCGATTTATCTGCAGGCGGGATTGCAGTATTCGGCATTCCATGCGGGCATCAGTATTGTGCCTTTCGGCATAGGTTATGTTGCGGGGTCCCTCAGTACCCCTGCGTTTCTCCGCGCCCTGGGCATGCGAGTGACCGCATTCGGGATGCTCATTGCGGCGGCAGGCCTCAGCATGCTTGCCGCAGCCATCAACAGCCACGGCATGCTTCATCTGCTCCTGTTTACTCCCGGGGTGTTTGCTGTCGGTGTTGGCCAGGGCGTTGTGCTCCCGACGCTGGTGCGCGCCGTGATTCAGGGCGCTCCCGCAAATTATGCCGGCGCGGCTTCCGGGGCGGTGAATTCCACTTTGCAGATCAGCTGCTCGTTGGGGACGGCTACCGTCGGCAGCGTGTTCTTTGCCATCTTTGCGCAGCATTCAGGGGGCCTGGCTGCGGTCACATATGCTTTCACCGCCGCTCTGCTATGTCTGTCAGGGCTGCTGTTGTGCGCTTCTTCTCTGGCCTGGGGTCTCGGTTCCGTGCCACGCGTGGTCGCTTCGAAGCCGGAATGACGGAACAGAAATTCCGGATTACTCGTGTCAGCAACAATGGGCGGCGCACGTGAGCCGAACCGTTCTTTGTGGCATGAACTCGCAGCCCAGAAGGACCCAACAGCCTACTCGCGCCAGCAGATGAGCCAGGCCGGGCTCTCAGCTTTCGTACTTGAAAGACAGCAGCACTCGCGTACGATAGGCCACTACTTTGCCGCCCTCGACTTTCATGTCCATCTTCACCACCTCGGCAACGCGCAAATCCCGCAGCGAATGCGAGGCGGTTTCCACCGCACGCATTGCTGCACGCTCCCAGGACTCTGTGCTGGTGCCGATTACCTCCACCACCTTGTAGACTGAATCCTCGTGCTTCTCCATGATCCTCTCCTGTTCTTAACAGAGATTTCCAATTTGGCGTTCCAATCCGAAGTCAGCTTACACCCAATCGTCTGGCTCGTACTGAATTTCTTGAGGTACCTTCCTCCGAGCGCCTTCGGGAGTCCACGGATGGCTTTTCACGCCCGTTGCCCTCGGCATCGTGGATGACCATCGCGCGTTCGAAAAATCATCGGAGGCGAGCTTCCTAGCGGTTCGATGCCCGAGGGAAAGGGTTGCATCCGATCAGGAGGCGACTCCCGTCTTGCGGTTCATGGCGTTTCCCAGGAACGCTTCCCGGGCACGCCGTCCTGAAGCCTGCCAGACCTTCACTACCTCGTACACGATAGCGGTAGTGTACGTAACGCTCAGCCATACCATCACAGCTTCTATCGGTAGCCCCGACCAGGCTCCGATGAAAACTCCGATCATTTCCTTCTGCTGATAGCCCCACCACCCGTACGGTACAGCGAGCGTCGCCTCCCAAAACATGCTAATGAGGAGCATCATAAAAATCGTGAGGCTGAAGGCACGCCAATTGATGAGCCGTCGCGCCACCGGAAAAAGGCTGGCCGAGGGAATGAGGGCGCCCGCCACCAAGAGAATGAAGTAACCCGGCAGGCCCGCCGAAACTGGAGACGCAAATTTCTTATATAGGATGGCGATCGAGATGAGCGCTAGTCCGGCAATCAACGAAGCAGGATGAAACTTGAGCAACCGGTTGGTCTTTCCAGCCTCAATAGCGTAATCAGGCACGCTGTAGGCGGCGAGCCAGTATTCGCCGAGCCAGATGTATATCAGGAGGATGGCAAGAAATCCGGTGAAATAGAAGACATATTCCTCAATGGGAACGCTGCCGCCCAGAGCGGGAGCCGGGATCCCCAGGGTCGCCCCGTTGTTGGGATAGAGGAAAAAGCGGTTCGCAAAGAAAAAATCGAGGGCAAACCCGCAAGGAACGAGAATGGCAATCGTTATCCAGAATGATCGCCGTGGAATCCGAATGCCTTCAATGGGCAAGAACCACCCTGCGATGGCCATGATCGGAAAGACGAACAGCAACAGACTCCAGGTATAGCCGTGAGGAGTAGGATTCAGGCTGGGAATGCGCACAAGGGCTACTACACGAACCGTGTGAAGCGTCAGCCCGGCCGGAACAATCACCATACCGAGCATGGCCAGGACAATCCATGGGCTCAAGCCCGGCTTTGAGGATTTTGCTGGCATATCCAAAACGGCAATGGTCCCGCTACTAGTCTGCCTTCCTCACGTCTTGTCAGGTCTATCCAGTTCCCCTAAAGAGCTGACAGATTATCCCGTGAAACCGATTCGAGAAGCAAGACGAGGGAACAGATCTTCGGGCCAGACACTTTTTGTTTCGTTGTAGAAGCTCTCCGCCGTCATGAAAGCACACGCGAGAACCGGCGGAAGGCGGACGAGGGTGGTTGTGGCGCTTCGCACATCTAAAATGGGTGAGGTGGTCCCCGGCGCCATCTTCTGCAGGAGGGATCAGCCAGCGAGCCGTGCCACATTCAGGGGAGGAAGATCTATGGCGGTGCAGGAATTGCCCGCTGAGCGCGCCCGCAGAGTCGTGCGCAAGGTTCAGATCTGGGTCTTGCCCTTTCTGCTCGTCTTGTACATCGTTTCCGTCCTCGACCGCGTGAACATCGGGTTTGCCGCTCTCACAATGAACAGGGAGCTGGCCATAGGCGCTGAGCAGTTCGGGCTTCTTTCGGGCATCTTCTTTATCGGTTACCTGCTCTTCGGGGTTCCAAGCAATATCGTTCTGCACAAGCTGGGTGCCCGGCGCTGGGTGAGCGTCATCCTCATCGCCTGGGGAATCGTTGCGACGAGCACCGGGCTGGCGCGCTCCGTAGAACAACTCTATGTTTTGCGTTTCCTGCTCGGGATCGCCGAGGCGGGACTGTTTCCCGGCATGATCGTGTACCTAGGCTATTGGTTCCCCTCCCGGCAACGGGCGCAGGCGGTGGCGATGTTCATGGTCGCGGTGCCGCTGGCTTCGGTGCTGGGCGCGCCGGTTTCGGGCCTGATCCTGGACCACCTGCACTGGCTCGGGATCGGTGGTTGGCGCTGGCTGCTGATCCTGGAAGGCTTCCCTCCGGTCGTGCTGGGTGGTTTGACTCTGATTGCCCTTCCCAACCGGCCGCAGAATGCCTGGTTCCTCAACCAGGAAGAAAAGCAGTGGCTCGCTTCCGAACTTGCCCGCGAGGAACAGGCCACGCTGGCCGAGACAGGCCATGTCTCGGCGTTGGGCGCGCTCGCAAGCGGTAGAGTGTGGTACTTGTGCGCGATCTACTTCGCCATGATGGTTGGGGCGAACGTCATGAACTTCTGGCTGCCCCAGGTGGTCAGGAATCTCTCTTCGTCGTATTCGAATACTGTGGTAGGCGGCCTGGTTACGATTCCGCATGCGTGCGGCCTGGTGGCCATGATTCTCATCTCCCGCCATTCGGACCGCGTGCAGGAGCGAAGGTATCACGCGGCCATTCCCGCCTTGATCGGCGGAGTGGCTCTGCTGTTCATTGCAAAGACCGCCAACCCGGCAGCAGCCATTGCCCTTCTCTCGCTCATGGGGATCGGGATTGACGGCTTCTTCGGGCCCTTCTGGTCGCTCCCAGGCGAATACCTGACCGGCATCGGCGCCGCGTCCGGCATTGCATTGATCAACTCGGTCGGCAATCTTGGCGGCTTTGCCGGTCCCTATCTGCTCGGTGTAGTGGCCAGGCAAAGCGGAAGCGCTCAGTCCGGATTTGTCTTTGTCGGCGTTGCCATGCTCGCGGGCAGCCTGCTGTTGCTGGGCCTGACAAGAGCACGCGGCAGCGATGCGGCCAGGTAATCTTTTTGTGCCTCCAGCCAAATCGCCCATCCGGTTCGTTTCCTTCGACTTGTGGCCCCTAAAACACTGTGTTCATGCCATTAAAATACTTATTTTCTATGTAAATATCATTTTGGGTTTTCGCCCGGAAATTCAATCTGTTCCTGTTGAAAACTTTTCCACAATCCAGTTACATTGAATCACTTCCTCAACTTGATTTTGGGGTTCTGTTGTTTTCGGATCTCCTGAGGTGCCTATGGTTTGCCCCAAGTGCCAATCTGCCGCGGTTTCCATTATCCCGGCAGAAGTCAGACTTTTTCGCAATATTCCCCGCACGTTAAGTCATCCTCCAATGACTCCCTCGCCGGACATCCGGGTTTGCCTGGATTGCGGTTGGTCCGAGTTCGTGATTCCGCGTGCCTGGCTCTCGGCTGGCTGGCTGCGATCCCTGCGTCCACAGACCGTAGTCGCTGAGACACAAATCGAGTCTGTAAGCGTACACGCCGCTGTCATGTAAGCCGGCGACAACCCGGCTCAAGACCTGCGTCCTCGGCTCACGATTGTGCGTTGTGCAAGCAGGACCTATTACGCAAAAAGGCCCCCAGCCGGAGCTGGAGGCCTTTTTTTGATCCAGGGTGATCGGAGATTCGGGAATTCGGCGAAGACTTTTTCTGACCCTGACCTCCGATCCCTGTCCCTGTTTTAGTACATTCCGTCCATACCGCCGCCGTGGCCGCCGGCCGGCATCGGGGTCTTGGGCTCTGGAATCTCGCAGACCAGAGCTTCGGTGGTCAACAGCAGTGCCGCGATCGAGGCTGCATTTTGCAGCGCCGTCCGCGTCACCTTGGTGGGATCGATGACGCCGGCCTTCACCAGGTCCTCGAACTTGTTCGTCAGGGCGTTGTAGCCGTAGTTGGGCTCCTTTGACTCGGCCACTTTATTCACCACGACAGCGCCCTCCTCGCCTGCGTTGTCCACGATTTGCCGCAGCGGCTCCTCCAGCGCACGCAGCACGATCTGCGCGCCGGTCTTCTCGTCGCCGGAGAGCGTCTTGATGAGCGCTTCCACCGCCGGCATGACGCGTATCAGCGCTACGCCGCCGCCGGGAACGATGCCTTCCTCGACTGCCGCGCGCGTCGCGTGTAGAGCATCCTCAACGCGAGCCTTCTTCTCCTTCAGCTCGGTCTCGGTAGCAGCGCCGACCTTGATAATGGCCACGCCGCCGACCAGCTTGGCCAGCCGCTCCTGCAGCTTCTCCTTGTCGTAGTCCGAGGTGGTCTTCTCGATCTGCGACCGGATCTCCTTCACGCGGCCCTCGATGTCAGACTGCTTGCCCGAGCCGTCGACGATCGTGGTGTTGTCCTTGTCGATGGTGATGCGCTTGGCCTTGCCCAGGTCCTCGAGCTTCACGCCTTCCAGCTTGATGCCCAGGTCCTCGGTGATGGCCTTGCCGCCGGTCAGAACCGCGATGTCGCCCAGGATCGCCTTGCGGCGATCGCCAAAGCCAGGCGCCTTCACAGCAGCCACGTTCAGGGTGCCGCGCAGCTTGTTCACCACAAGTGTCGCCAGCGCCTCGCCCTCAACATCCTCGGCGATGATCAGCAACGGTTTGCCGCCGCGCGCAACCTGCTCCAGCAGCGGCAGCAGGTCCTTCATGGCGCTGATTTTCTTCTCATAGATCAGAATGTAGGGCTCGTCCAGAACCGCTTCCAGCCGCTCTGCGTCGGTAACAAAGTAGGGGCTCAGATAGCCGCGATCGAACTGCATGCCGTCCACTGTCTCCAGTCCGGTATGCATCGTCTTCGACTCTTCAATGGTGATGACGCCGTCCTTGCCTACCACCTTTACCGCTTCGGCAATGATGGCGCCAATCTCCTCGTCGCCGTTGGCCGAGATCGAACCCACTTGGGCCACCGATCCCTCGTTTACCGGCTTCGACAGCTTGCTCAGTGCACCATCCTGGTTCCATTTGCCGTCCTTGTCGCGTGTGCCGTTGATCGCCGTCACGGCCTTCTCGATGCCGCGCTTCAACGCCGTCGGATTGGCGCCTGCCGCTACGGTCTTCACGCCTTCGCGGAAGATCGCCTGCGCCAGAACAGTCGCGGTCGTTGTGCCGTCGCCGGCAACGTCGGAGGTCTTCGATGCAACCTCGCGCACCAGTTGCGCGCCCACGTTCTCAAGCGGGTCTTTCAGGTCGATCTCTTTAGCCACCGTCACGCCGTCCTTGGTGATGGTGGGCGAACCGAACTTCTTCTCGATCACAACGTTCCGGCCCTTGGGCCCGAGCGTCGCCTTCACAGCGTCTGCCAGCGTGTTCACGCCGCGCAGAATCGCCTGACGGGAATCCTCACCGTGCAGAATTTGCTTTGCCATTTTTCTCTCCAGTGATCAGTGAACCGTGTTCAGCGATCAGTTTTTTGAAAGTTCAATCATCAATCTTTTGGCGAATTTCGTGGTCACGATGCGATCGGCGGCGGAAGGTCCGTTCTGACCACTGATCGCTGACCACTCCCATCGCTACTTCTTCAAAATGCCGAGAACTTCTTCCTCGCGCATGATCAGAAACTCTTCGCCGTCGATCTTGATCTCGGTGCCGGAATATTTGCCGAACAGCACGCGATCGCCCGCCTTCACGTCCAGCGGAAATACCTTGCCTTCGTCGTTCGACTTGCCCTTGCCCACGGAGATGACCTCGCCCTCCTGGGGTTTTTCCTTGGCGCTATCGGGGATGATGATGCCCCCGCGAATGGTTTCGGTCTCTTCCACCCGCCGGACCAGAATGCGGTCGTGGAGCGGAGTGAACGTCGTAGTCTTTGCTGCCGTTGCTGCCATTGCTTCGCTTCTCCTTGGCGCGGACCAGGTTATACCTGGCCCGCAGGTTTGAGTGTGTATTAAGAAACAAAAGTTGTGCGAGGTTGCGGAGTGCCTCCCGCCGTGGGTACCTGGCGGACCTGGCGAGCGCTCCTACCAGAGACCTGCTAGCACTCTCGCCTTCCAATTGCTAAAGATAGGGGATGGATCAGAGCTTGTCAAGTGGGTTTGCTGTAGAAATTGAGTGATATTGACTCATAAAATGTGAGAATGAACATAATAATCGCTGGTCACCGGGCCAAAAACCACCTTTCCAACACGAACAGCTCCCCCAATATGAAAAGCGCTCCAAACACAATTTTGTTGTGCTGTGCCAGCCAGCGCGGCAAGTAGATATCAAAGTCCGGTGATCTGTCTGCCGTGTACCTCTCGGCCAAATCTGTCAAGGGACAGCGCCAGTGATTGACCGCGAGCACAAAACATTCCATTAGAATCAACGCGGTAAGGACTGCAGCCAGGCGGAAACGCCCCAGCCATGCTGCTCCCGGCAGCACCACGATGCAGCCGGCAAAGAACGACCAGATAGCGGTGTGCAGAACCTTGATCGCCACCAGCGTGCGCCTTGGGCCCGCGGTCCCCTCCGTCACCTCTCTCGTTATCGGCTCGCTTTTCACTTCCATCCTGCGGTTCAAGTTTAGCCGATCAGCCGGATCCGACCCGCCTCGTCTCTGACGCCGAAACACGATAAAATAATGTTCATGCGTCACTGTTCACAACTTCGTTTTTGCGCCCTCGTGGCGAGCCTCGCCTTGGCTTGCGGTTCCATCGCCCTCCACGCTCAGGACGACAACAATTACCGCGGGCGCAAATACAAGGTCCCGCCACCCTCCGCGCGCATTGAGGTTACCGTCCTGCGCGATTCGAGCGGCAAGCCGATTGAAGACGCTCACGTCATCTTTCATCCCATCGAGGGCGACAAGGACAAAGGCGCCCTGGAGCTGAAGACCAATGAGGACGGTAAGATCGTCATCGACGTCATCCCCATCGGCGACACGGTCCGTTTGCAAATCATCGCCAACGGATTCCAGACCTACGGCGGGGATTACAAGGTCGACAAACCGGAGATGTCGATGGAGATCCGGATGAAGCGGCCCGGAGCGCAATATTCGGTATACAAGAACAACGGCTCCGGCTCGGGATCAGGCAGTGGCTCCGGCCAAGGCTCCGGCAGTGACAAGCCTGGTAACCCTCCGAACTCTACTCCGCCCGCTTCCGGCGACAAACCCTCCGGCCCTAACAGCCAGCCGGATGCTCAGCCCCAGCCCAAGTGAGCTTGTGGGTCTAGATCGTCGGAGCCGGAGAATCGCCGTTTCATGCATCCTCTGTCATGAATGAATTTCGCTATGGCGACTGAGCCTCTGTCTGGCAAATCGGTATTGGTCACCGGGGGCGCGCGGCGCATTGGCCGCGCCATCGCCCTCTCCCTGGCACACGCAGGCGCGGATGTTGCCGTATCCTGGCGAGCCTCTCAGTCCGAGGCTGAGCAGACGGCTGCCGCCATCGCTGCTCTCGGCCGCCGCACCTTCGCCATCCAGTGCGACGTCCGCTCCGAACCCTCCGTCCGTGCCGCGGTTGACGCAGTCATCGGCACATTCGGCCGCCTCGACATGCTCGTCAACAACGCCGCCGTCTTCGCCTCCGCTGCCCTCGAAAGCATTACCCTCGATCAATGGGACGCGGTCTTTGAAACCAATGCGCGCGGCCCTTTCCTCGTCGCCCGCGAAGCGCTGCCTCATCTGCGCGCCGCCCACGGACGCATCGTCAACATCGGCTCGCTGGGCGCCTCACACGCCTGGGCCGGTCACGCGCACTACTGCGCCTCGAAGGCCGCGCTGCACATGCTCACGCAAGCTATGGCCAAGGCATTCGCGCCCGAAGTCAGCGTCAACTGCGTCGCTCCCGGCTGGATTCAGTTTCCTGAATCTTCCACTGGCGAGCGCGAGGCCGCTCGTTTTGCCGCCAAAACCCCCATGGGACACAACGGCGCCGCCAACGATGTAGCCCAAGCCGTGCTCTTCTTCGCCTCCGGCCCGCACTTCATCACCGGCCAGACTCTCGCTGTCGATGGCGGCCTCGGCCTCTCGTAACAAGTTTCGAGTGCTGCGATGTTTTTGCTGATATCTCTGTTGTTCATTGCCAGCCTCTCGATTTGAGACTTGTATTACGGTGATCAGTTCGATTGTGCGTCGAAGGAGTGAAAATATCTGCAAATCTGGGAAGAAAAATATTCGGGACTCCGGGTCCGCCGACTCGCTGGCCCGCTTTTACCTTCCCAGCAGCCGCCGCCAGAATCCCCGTGCGCTGCCTGCCGCCTGGCCCCCATCGGCCGCTTGTTCCGCTCTGGCCCTCTTCGCCGAGCGCCCTGCAGAGAACTTCAGCGGTTGGTTCTCCCACAGCCCTTTCGGCTCCGGCTGCTCCGGCCACTCGGCACCCTCAACAACTGCCAGCGGATTCACCACGCACAGCCGCTCGGCCGTGTCCTCGCCGGCGCGCTTGGCCACGTACTCATAGGCAAACTTCAAATGCGGCGGACGCCACACCGGCCCGTGCGCGTCGGTGGCCAGAAAGTGAATCCAGTTTCGCTCCAGCAGCTCGTTGGCGAAGGCTTGTTCCGCCCTGCCGAAGCGCCCATTCAGCGATCCTGCCGTCACCTGGATCAGGCAGCCCGCCCGCATCCACTCGCCGACCATCTCTGGCTGCCGCAGTACCGCCGGATAGCGCTCCGGATGGGTCACGATCAGCTTGTAGCCCGCCGACTGCAGCCTGAAAAGTGCCTGCGACATGCCCGGAGGAATCACCACCATGGGAAATTCGATCAGCAGGTATCCCTTCCCGTCGACCGAGTAGCACAGCGGATGCGCAACCGCATCCACTATGTTGTCCGCCGTCAAGTTGAAGTCGCACCCCAGGCTCAACTCCACCACACCCTTCAGCCTTTCCTTCAACTCGGCGTACCGTTCCTCGATCACCGCAGCCTGATAAGGATATTCGTCGCTGGCGTGCGGCGTGCAAACAATATGCGTAATGCCGTCGCTCGCCGCCTCGTGCGCCATCTCCAGCGAATTCTCCAGGTCGGGCGACCCGTCGTCCACTCCGTAAATCAGATGTTGATGAATATCGATCATGGCTTGGCGTTGCGCAGACAGCAATTTCGTTTCACTGCATGGACTCAGCCATGCCACACACATCGAGGTGCTTTACATCCTATTGAAACAATTAGTCTCTCAGCCCCTCAGTCGCTATTCCCTGCCCCTCCATCGCTTCCAACATCGATGCAAAAATCCCCCATCCGTCCGCCGACCCCAGCAGCGCCTCGCTCGATCGGTCTGGATGGGGCATCATGCCCAGCACATTTCTTTTTTCGTTCAAAATTCCGGCAATGTTGCTCAGCGAGCCGTTGGGGTTCGCCTCGCGCGCGACCTCGCCTTGGGGCGTGGAATAACGGAAGACGATGCGGTCCTCAGCCTCCAGCCGTTTCAACTCCTCCGGCTCGCAGAAGTAGTTCCCTTCCATGTGGCCGATGGGAATCCTGAGCACTTCGCCCTTCTTCAGTTGATTGGTGAAGGGACTGTCAGCGGTCTCCACGCGCAGGTCGACCTGCTTGCAGATGTATTTGAGGCCGGCGTTGCGCATCAGTGCTCCGGGCAGCAAGCCCGCCTCGGTTAAAATCTGGAATCCATTGCAGATACCGAGCACCAGCCCGCCGCCGGCGGCGAACCGCTTCACGGCCTGCATCACGGGCGAGAAGCGCGCAATGGCGCCCGTGCGCAGGTAGTCGCCGTAGGCAAATCCGCCGGGAACCAGCACCGCGTCAACGCCTTCGAGATCCTCGCTGTCGTGCCAGAGGAACGTGACCGGCTGATGCGCGACCTCGGCAATCACGTTGTAGGTGTCGCGATCGCAATTCGAGCCAGGAAAAACCAACACCCCGAATTTCATGCATTCAGAGTATCAGCCGCGCCGAACCGGGAACGGGCGCGCTCGAAAGACGCGTGCGGCCGGTGGAAAGTGCTCGATCCAAATAACTTATTTAGAATCAGCGCAAATGTTCGTTTCAGGGGTGCGGCGGACCGGCCAAATGTTGGCTCAAGTGGTTGCGGTTACCCCCCTGAATGTTCGCTCGGGAGGGTGCGATTCTTCGAGACAAATACCGAGAATAGTTCGGAACAATTCGCGGTTAGAACCGAGAATAGTTGCGAATAAGAGCAAGTGGCACCGAACAATTTCTCGAAAGTGCGTCGAAACAGGGGTTTGCGGCCCTAAATGGTCAGTTTTTGCCCCATTTGGCGCATGTTTTTTGAAGACAGGGAACAAGGGAACGAGAAGGCGGGGACAAAGGGGCTAAGGGGCTAAGGGACTGAGGGAACCGAGGGACCAGAAGACGGTTGAGTTGTACGTCGGATGGACGTACAATGAAAATGGGATGCAGGGGCAGGATTGCGGGGAGGGATGGATGGCTCGGAGCAGCGCATTGGCAAGAGAGGACACGGAGCGCGAGCGTGGGGCGCGACTGGGATTTCGCGTTCACGCGGGGACGAAGAGCCTGGTGGAGCGGGCAGCGGCCCTGGAGCGGCGGAGCCTGACGGATTTCTGCCTGGTGGCGCTCACGGAGGCTGCGCAGCAGACGATCACGCGACATGAGAGCCTGTCGCTCTCAGAGCGCGACCGCGCGGCGTTCTTCGATGCGCTGATGCATCCGCCCAAAGTAAACGCGCGGCTGCGCCGAGCCTTCAGGACGGCCGCAGAGCAAGTTGTTTCGCGATGAAGGCGACACAGGCTGGGCCTTTGGGGCACGCCGGCCTCTATGGCGTTGAGCCGTTGGGCAAGCAGCACGACCGGGAGGCCTTCCTCTGCGGTGTGGAAAGTCTCGACAACTATCTGAAGACTCAAGCCTCGCAGGATATGCGGCGCAAGGCGAATGCCGTGTTCGTGCTGGTTGCGGCGGATGCGCCGGAGAGGATCGCGGGATATTTCACGCTGTGCGCGTGCGGCCTGGCGCCGGGCGCGATTCCCGAGGAAGCGCGGAAACATCTTCCCCGCTACCCGCAGGTGAGTGCGACGCTGCTGGGACGGTTGGCGGTGAGGATGGATTTGCAGGGACGGGGCCTGGGAAGCGTTCTGCTGGCAGAGGCGCTGCAGAAGGCCTACGAAAATGCGGCTGTGGTGGGCTCATCGATGGTGGTGGTGGGGGTGATGGTGGACGCGACCGACGAGCGGGCGGCGGATTTTTATCGGGCACATGGGTTCCTGCGATTGCCAGAGTCGATGCGGCTGATTCTGCCTATGAGGACGATCGGGCATTTGTCTTTCGCATGATCGGAGTCGAACGGTGATCTGCGGGCGCCTTTCCACGACGATTGCAATTCCAGAATCACTCCACGCCGGAACCGGCGCGCGCAAGCCGCTCCCGAAGAGCCGACCCGCAGGGGAGTGATCTTACGAAAGTCCCACGCGACCGACTACCTTTGCGACGGCCGGAGGATGCTGCGCAGAAAGTCAAGAGTGCCTAGTAGGCTGGTTTAGTTGCGCAATGGATGCCGTATTGGTGTCGGCTTCAGCTTGGTTGTTGAGCGGGTGGAGCTTGTATCCTCATAATGGTCCTGAGGTTATCTATGGAACATTCTTCCGCTCGCGGTCTAATCGAGCATGCCTTCGCCCAAGCTAGGCGATCCGGCAAGCCTGAGTGGTGGGTTATGGCAATCCCGGTCTTAAAAAACCGGCTGCTGCAAGTTACCGGGCAGACATTCAAGGAGTCCGATTTCGGCGCTTCAACTTTTCGTGAGTTCCTACAAAACAACACCGACGTGTTGGAAATTGATGACAGCTTTCTACCGGGCGCAATAACGCTCAAGTCGGCTGAGCGTGTGCCCCAGTCTCACGGCATTAGCTCTCCTCAGCGAAATCGCATTCGCGAGGATCTCTGGCGGGCCATCTTGGATTACTCGAGTGGCAACAGATATGTGTGGGACGCCGATATCTCCGCAGCAGCCATTGCACCGGATGGGAGCGAAGGCCCGTTCTTGCCTACGATCTCACCGGGGACAATGACAGGGTGGAAGGGAGAGTTCCTCGCGAGCCTGGCCGAAAATCCCGAGGATGGTCGACTGAAAGCATGGGAGACACAGAATCTTCCTACCGCTGTCTTGCCGCCTGAATTGCGTCTGCAATGGAACCGCTTCTTAAAGCACAAGGTTCAGTCAACGCTAAAGGAATGGTTCCTGGGCCACGACATCCCATTGCCTCTTCTTGTCCACCCAGCAATCCCCTCTGCGAACCGAGATGAAACCGAGTTGTTCCGTGAATTCGTAATCAAGTGTATCGCGCAAATGTCAAAAGAAGAACTCGAAAAACTCTCGATTCCATCGAGCGTAGCCTTTCGTGCGAACTCTTGCCGGTGAGAAAGAGTCAATTCCAATGCCGGACGTTTACTTTTTCACCTCGCAGCGCGATCTGGCCTCAACGGCAAATCTGCGCGACAGCTATCAGCGCGCCTGCGAAAAGCGGGGCTGGAATTTTCAACCGCGGGTTCTTGACCCAATGAGGACCCCTTCAGGACGGCCGATCCTTCCGATCACCATCTCGGACGCAAGAGGACTCTATCCAAAAAGCCATCGCGCGCGGGTAGCGACGCTAGTCTTCGGAACAGACCCGGTCGTTCCGCTCCGCCCCAGCCTGGCTGAGGCAATTCGTTTTCGCCGGACCGTCCCCTTACGCCAATACCTGGATTACAAATCGTGCTGGGTCCGCGTTCCCCCCGATCCAGACAATCTCACCTGGGCGGGAGTTTTTGAGAGTTGGTGCGCAAGCGTTGAATGTGAAGATGAACACGATCCTCGCTGTCTTCCCTTCCACGTCTTTACGGGAAATGGAGCAGGTCTTCGCGCAGTCGAAATCCGCCAAGCCTTCAGCGAGCGATATGGAAGTGGCGCTCGAAGGAGAGATGAATCATCGCTCGATTGGGTTCTGACGCCGCGTATCTATCACGGTACTGAGTCCCTGACGATTGCCGGTTACCTCTGCCGCCCCGGTTTCCATTGGGAGGTCTTTCGTGCCCAGCAGTATCGGGTGGCGACACCCGTGGGAGTCTGGGAGGGCAAGGGGCACGTAAATGTCTATCCAGACGCGCACGTCCGAACAAGGGGAAACAACTTTCGGAAGGTTTCTTGATCAGAAAGGAAAACCCCCAGCACAATTTCGTGTGGGGGTTTTTCAGAAATCGGGTGCGAGCCCACCTATGCTATCGGGCGGTACGGCCGAGGGACCTGTTCGGGCAAAGGAGAATGGAATCATTCTCAGGCTCGCAAGAGCGCGATACAGGTACACAGGGCTACTTCATCCCGGAGCTGAACTCCTCGGTCGCTATCCGAGGATGTTCCATGCAGGACCACTAGGCCCTGCATCTCTTTTAGAATAGCTGAAAGCGCAGGCTATCGCAACAGAATATTAAAGCCGGCAGTCCTATCTCTATGCCTGCCGGCGGTTTGCATGTCGAGTCTTCATCCGGCGACTACCGGCCGCAACACAAGAAATCGCAAAACTTGGAGGGTTCGCAATGCCAGGAATCACCGATGCCTTCATTGACAACGCGGTCTATATTTACTCGAATCGCGAATAATCGCAAACCCCGCACCCTTTCGCAATCCGGCCATCTCCGTATCAGCAACCCCGCGCCCCGCACGAAATGCCGATCTCTGACCCCTAATCTCCGGTCTCTCGTTCGCTTGCTCCCTCGATTCCTTGCTCCCTTTCTTCCTGTCGATCCCCGCATCCCTCGTATCGAACCGCCTGCCTCACCTTAGCTCGTTCTTTTCCGATCACTGACCGCTGATTCCTGTTCCCTGTTTTTTGCGGAGAATTTCGCCCTGCCCGGCGCATACAGTTCCCATGACCGCTGAACCACGGCCACAAATTACGATCCACGGTTCACTGCCCACGGTTTTCACGGGGTTGGGCGCGGCTGCGCCGCGCACGTTGTTTTTTGGTAAAAATCGGTTCGGTTCCCAGGGTTTCACGCTCCACCCCACGGACCCCGGCTCGTCGAGCCACCCGTCCGTGGGGACCCGGCCTGGGCTATTTTCGTTCTCTCCCGCCGGGAGGGTTGCAGGTGCGCGGGGATTGGGCGCTGGCTCGAAGCCGCGCCCTGATACAAGGCTTCCGGCTGGCGAGGGAAGTACGGGAAGAGTGAGTTGCAGGGGCTGAAGCCCCGCTTTTCATTGTGGCTGGTTGCGGCGTGACTGGAAGTCACGCCCTGATACAAGGCTTCGGGCTCGGGCGCAAGAATCGTTGGGTGGGCCGGCCGCCAGCGGGATTAATCGAAAATTATGGTCTGGCGAAGCGGCCTGAGGGCCGGGAGGCCCTCAGGACAGCCGGTCAGGAGGCCGGCGCTACAAATTCCAGCGGCCTGTGGCACCCCATTCCGTGCGGGAACGCTCGGGCGCAAGAATCGTTGGGTGGGCCGGCCGCCAGCGCGATTAATCGAAAATTATGGTCTGGCGAAGCGCCTGAGGGCCGGGAGGCCCTCAGGACAGCCGGTCAGGAGACCGGCGCTACAAAATCCAGCGACCGGCAGCAAAGTGTTGCATTCTCCGGCAGTACCACAAGAGGTACCAAGGTAAGCAATCTTGTGATTTCAAACGCAGCCGGCCTTTTGCTGCAAGGGTAAAATTCCGGAGAAACACAGGAATTGCCGACGGGAATGAACCAGGGTTCGAAAGCGGAAATCCATCAATTTCCGGGATCAGCAGCGCTGAAGCATCGGCGGAACATGGCGCCGAAGTATGCGTCAGAGGAGAACCCTGCGCCGGGGCTGGATCGGTACTGTGTTTACAACCAGAGCCAGGAACGTTTCATTTCGACCGATGTTGTGGCTGCGGACTGTTCCAACCTCAGTGCGGACGCCCGCTTCAGGAGTATTGGCCCGGACGGCGGAGCAGCGCTCTGGATTTTTCCGTGCCAGGATATCTCTGCAACCAGCGTGCGCTTTCCGCTGGACCTGGTCTTTTTGAGTAACGATTGCGTCGTTTTGAACATTGTTGAATCGTTTCCGCTATCCGGCGCCTGTTCCTCAGGCGCACAGGCCGCAAGCATCCTTGCCTTTCCTGCAGACACTTTTGCGCAGGGAGAGAACCGGCCCGGCGATCAGTTAATCATCTGTGCGCCGGAAGAGATGAAGCGGCAATTGAAACGCTTGCAAGACGCGAAACAAAGCGTCCCCGGCGGCATTGGCGCAATTTCCAGCCAGGGCGTTTACTCGAATACGAACCAGAAACCGCCAGCGGGGACCGACACAGATCTCCGAAACGTCAGCCGACCGGCCAGTAACCTGGATCGCGTGAAGACGAGCACCGAGCGCGAGAGCTCTCAAGGGGGGGCATCCTACGCCGATTCGGCAGCGGCGGTAGATGCCCCGGCAGAGCGAGACGTCGCCGAGCGCCCATGGGTCAAGGGAGAGACTTCGAGGAGTTGGTTGCAGCGCCTGCTCCTGGGAGATCCTCCGGAGCCACGAAGCGCGCCGCGTGTTGTAGTTCCAGGGCTGATTGCCTTTTTCTTTACGGGCGGCACGCCGACGCCGCACGAAGTCCGCGATATCAGCGCTTCGGGGCTCTACATCGTCACCAGCGAGCGGTGGTATATAGGCACGGTTATCCGGCTCACATTGACTGACCGGCACAATCCAAACGCCGAACGATCGTTGACGGTGAACGCAAGAGTGGCACGCCGCGGGGAAGACGGCGTGGGGTTCGAATTCCTGCTGGAAGGGAACAAGCTCCGTGGAGGGATCCACGTGCGGCCGGATCACAGGACAGGCGTGGGAATTAATCGACTCAAAGGCTTTATAGAGGGTCTCCGAGGCGCGTAATCAGCTGATCCCGATTAACCAGCTATCCCAAGGTAGCCCGCACTTGACGCCTACAGCCGAAAAGCACGTCTCGAACCCTGCCGTCAGCGGATCATTACGGTCTTCGCCAGGATGCAGGTTTCGGCGTAGCTATGTCGCTCCAAGGCCGTATCGCTGCTCAGGGATACCTCGCACCTGGCGCGGGCCACGGCCCCACCTTCGGCTACAACTTCACCAAATTCTTCTGAGACTCACATGCCCCAGGGTCTCGGCGACCCGCGTCTATACTTGAAGAGCGATGTATCCCTTTCTGCATATTGGGTCGTTCACCCTGCCCACTTACGGGCTGATGCTTTGGGTGGCCATCGTGACCGCCATGTTTGTGGTCGACCGTGCCTGCAAGCGGGCGCATCTGACGGCCGATGCCGTTGAGATGGTCGCCGTTGCCGCGGTGGCAGGCATAGCGGGCTCGAAGATCTGGTACCTCGTCCTCGACTCGCCAGCCGACTTCCGGGCTATGGGCTGGAGCGCTTTGTTCCAGAACTCGGGATTCTCGTGGTTTGGCGCAGTGGTCTTCGGCATGTTGGCCCTGGTGCTGCAAGGCTGGCGGGCGAAAATCGGGGGCCTGCGCACGCTGGATTTGGCCGCCCCCGCCGCCGCCATCGGCCATGGCCTGGGGCGAATCGGGTGTTTTCTTTCCGGCGACGGTTGCTACGGCATTGCCATCAAGCCCGTGCATCTTCTCGGCTTTACCTTTCACCCTTGGGGAATGGCATTTCCAAATGGCATCGTGCCTGTCTTTGTTCCCGTCTACCCGACGCCGCTCTATGAGCTGGCAGCAGAACTCGCAATCGGTTTGTGGCTGTGGCGGCGCCTCGGCAAACCGCACTCCACAGGCGCGATCATGGGTCAGTACCTGCTGCTCGCGGGAATAGCTCGCTTTCTGGTTGAATTTATCCGCCGCAACCACAAGGTTCTTTGGGGCTTATCGAATCAGCAATTGGCTAGCGCCGGGGCCGTCGTGGTGGGCGTTGCGCTCATCTGGTGGGCAGCCGCACACCCTGCACTCAGGCCTGAAAGAGCAATTGCGCCGGTCGAGAAGCCGGCGTAGAGAGCCCGGCGTAGAGAACTTTTGAGGCGGAATCTTCCCCCGCCGTTCCCAGCAGCCCGAGGCATTTGTACTGTCTCCTTCGAGCCGCAGAACGCTTAGACCGGGCGCGCGTCTATACTTGAAGAGAGATGCTTCCCTACCTGTTTCACATTGGACCCTTCCAAATGCCCACCTTCGGGCTGACGCTCTTTCTAGCCGCCGTGGCGGCAGCGTTTTTGGTGGACCTCGGGTTTAAGCGGGCGCGCATCACCGCGGATGCGGCTGGAATGGTGGCGATTGCCGTGATGGCAGGCATCGTGGGCGCCAAGCTGTGGCACGTTCTGGACTCACCGGACGAATTCCAGATGATCGGCTGGCGCGTTTTGTGGGATTCGGCGGGGTTTGCATGGTATGGCGGGCTCGTCTTTGGCATCTCTGCGCTGGTTTTCCAAGGGGTACGGGCAAAGATCGGTGCGCTTCGGACGCTGGATTTTACCGCCCCGGCGGCAGCCCTCGGTTACGGCATCGGGCGCATCGGGTGCTTTCTCTCCGGCGACGGCTGCTACGGGATTCCAATCAAGCCGGTTCATCTTCTCGGCTTCACCTTTCGCCCGTGGGGAATGGCCTTCCCGCATGGACTTGACCCGGTCTTCGTTCCTGTCTATCCCACGCCGCTTTATGAGCTGGGCGCAGGGCTGCTGATCTGCTGGTGGCTGTGGTGGCGCCTCGGCAAGCCCCACGCCACGGGCCTGATCCTGGGCCACTATTTGATACTCACCGGCATAGCTCGCTTTCTGGTTGAATTTATCCGCCGTAACCCAAAGGTTCTTTGGGGTTTATCGAATGCGCAACTGGCCAGCGCCGGCGCCGCACTGGCGGGTATCGCGCTCACTTTGTGGGCATCCGCGCGGCCTGCCACAGTGACGAAAAAAGCTTCGGTGACCGTCGCAAAACCGGCGTAGTTCCCCCCCAATCCCATCGCTCCCAAGTCCCATTGGATCGAGGCTGATAAGGCAGCGTGCTGGCGAGGCGCAGGCCCTTTGCTCTTTAAAGGGGCTGCTGAGCGACGCTCCGATCCGGAAGAGATTCCTTTCCCCCGCATTGTTCAACGGCATGTGCGATAAATCACGCCGCCTCCACTCCCTCGCTATATAAACGTGAGCTGCAACACATGTGATGGCGCGCACAGCCACCTATATTTTGTTCTGCGTAACGTCGGTCACATTAACCCGCGAATCCTCTGGGTTGCTCATGGTCTCCAGCGCTCCGAGCAGCAGAGGGCGCAGTGAATGGGCGGTGCTCGTCCCTACCCCGCGCCGCGTAATTTCGCTTTTTTAGGGAGTGGTTATGGGAATCCTGTTACAACCGGTTTTTCTTCTGATAGGGATTGCGGTCGTTCTTACCGCTGCGCTTACCCTCGCAATCTCTCACCGGAAACCCAGCTGATTTTCGAAAACTGCCGTCTCAAAGGAGCTCTTGCCGGATCGCGCCAGAGCCGCACGCCAGGGCTGCGCAAGTTGCGGTGCACGAATGATCCTGGGCAGAGCTCAAAATCGATCTCAGCCAACGCTTGATTCCGGCCACCGCCCACCCCTCTTGCTGCCGCCACTTGCATTCTGGACCGTTTTAGTCTAATATTCTTTGCATGGACCTTAAGGCCTGTTGTCGCTGCTGTTCCACGCCTCGCGCGCACAGGTGACCTGGGTCTAAGTTTTTCATCGAAATCCTCGGCTTCCCCGATGCCCGCGACACAATAGCTGTCGCGGGCACTTTATTTTTGCCGTCACTTTCGATCCAGATCGTCACCGGTTTTCGACCTCGGCCAATAAAGGAGAAAATGAGCGAGATTCCACAAAAAGAAACCAAGGCCCAGCGCGCAGAGCGCCTGAAGCGCGAAAAGAACCCGTGGGCCGTCTTCGACGAGGTGCGTGCCTTCGCTCGCGAGGGCCGTTCGAGCGTCGTGCCTGAGTGGGCTTCTTTTTACTTCAAATGGTGGGGAATCTACACCCAGGGCGACGGCGTTGGCGCTACCGGCGGCAAGGGCGGCGAAGGCCTGGCGACCGATTGGTTCATGATGCGCATCGGCGTTCCCAACGGCATTGTTTCAGCAAGCCAGCTTCGCACCATCGGCGGCCTCACCCGCAAATACGCCCGCAACCTTGCCGACATCACCGTCCGGCAGAACATTCAGCTCCACTGGCTCTCCATCGAGTCGCTGCCCGAAGTGGTCGACGCGCTCGATGCCATCGGCCTCTCGCCCAAGGGCGCCTGCGGCGACGTGGTGCGCAACGTCACCGGCTGCCCGCTGGCCGGCGTTGCTGCCGACGAGTTGATCGACGCCTCGCCCATTGCGCTCGCCATCTCGCACGAGCTTTCGGCGAATTCCGAGTTCTACAATCTGCCGCGCAAGTTCAAAATTTCCGCCACCGGCTGTCCCTCGTGGTGCACCTATCCCGAGATCAACGACATTGGGCTTACGCCAGTCCGCCGCGGCGGACGCGATGGCGAAGTCGGCTACTCGCTGCGCGTCGGCGGCGGCCTCTCCAACGAGCCGCATCTCGCGGTTCGGCTTGACGCCTTCGTTCGTCCCGATCAGGCGGTTCGCGCCGTTCGTGGCGTCACGGAGATCTTCCGCGATCAGCAGGGCCTGCGTGAAAGCCGCGATCGCGCGCGTCTCAAATACCTTTTCATGCGCGAAGGCTGGACGGCGGAGCGGTTTCTCGATGAACTGCATGCGCGGCTCGGTTTCAAGCTCGACCCCGGCGTGCCGGAGCAGGTGCCCGACGATACCCTTCGCGACCATGCCGGCATTCATCCGCAGCGCCAGCCGGGAATGGCGTATGTGGGCGCTTCCGTTTTGCGCGGCCGCATGACCGGCGAGCAACTGGAGGCCGTCGCGGAGCTGGCCGAGCGCTTCGGCAGCGGCTCGCTGCGCGCCACCGTCTCGCAGAACCTGGTCATCGTCGACGTGCCTAACGGCAAAACCGCCGAACTGGCGCGCGAACTGGGCCAGATCGGCCTGCACGTCGACGGCTCGTCCTTCTGGCGCGGCGCCATTGCCTGCACCGGCACCGAGTTCTGCAAGCTGGCGATTACTGAGACCAAGGGCTTCACGCGCTGGCTGGTCGACGAGCTCGAAGAGCGGCTGCCGCAGTTCGATCAGCAGCTCAAGCTGCACGTCACCGGCTGCCCCAACGGTTGCGGCCAGCACTGGATCGCCGACATTGGCCTCGAGGGCAAAAAGATCAAGTACGAGGGCAAGCTGACCGACGCTTTCTACTTCTGCCTCGGCGGAGCCGTGGGCCAGCATGCCGGCGTGGCGCGGCCGGTAGGCTTTCGCTGCCCCGCGCCGCTGGTGCCTGAGGCGATCGAGCGCCTGCTGCGCGACTACCTGGGGGAACGCGAACCGGAGGAAAATCTCCGCGCCTGGTTTGCTCGCCACACCAATGACGAACTGCGCGCACAGCTTGCCGGCGAAGTTCTGGAGCCGGTGGAGCGCGACCTGCCCACAGGCCGCGTGCCGCACGCGGTTGCGGAGTGAGAAAAGACAGGGACTAGGGACTGGGGACCAGGGACGAGAAAACAACGGCTAACGACGCGCCGCTGTGAATTACGAACTGCGAACACTGAGATTTGCGTATGAGCCTGTTGCCCATCTTCCTGAAACTCGAAGGCCGCCAGTGCCTGCTGGTGGGCGCGGGGACGGTTGCGCTCGACAAGATCGGCAGTCTGCTCAATACCGGCCTCAAGCTGCGCGTCGTCGCGCCCGAGGCACGGGCCGAAGTGCGCGCAGCTGGCCGCCGAAGGCAAGCTCGAATGGGTTCAGCGAGAGTTTGAGCCGGCGGATCTCGACGGCAACTTTATCGTGATCGCCGCGACGGACTCGCCCGAGGTCAATGGCGAAGTCTATCGCGGCGCGGTCGCGCGCGGCATCCCCGCGCAACAGTGTCGACGACATTCCCAACTGCGACTTTTTCTTCGGCTCGGTGGTCAGCCGCGGCGATCTGCAGATCGCCATCTCAACCGCCGGCGAAAGCCCGGCCCTGGCGCAGCGGCTGCGGCGCGAGATCGACGAGCAACTGCCGCAGGATTTGGGTCCGTGGCTTGCGCAACTGGGCGAACTGCGGCGCGAAGTGCTCGCCACGCATCCGCGCGGCGAAGAGCGCAGTCTGCTGCTGCACGAGCTGGCGCGAGCGCCAAATCTGCGACTCGGCCTTGTGCGCGACGAAACAGTTGGCGCGCACGGGAAGGGAAGACAGCGCGCGCGGTTGCAGGCACCGTCTATCTGGTCGGCGCTGGGCCGGGCGATCCCGAGCTGCTTACGGTCAAGGCGCTGCGGCTGATCGAGAGCGCCGATGTCATTCTGCACGACGATCTGGTCCCGCAGGCAATTCTCGACCTGGCCGCCGCCCGCACGCAGTGGTGGTGAACGTGGGCAAGCGCTGCGGCGTAAAGACCATTACGCAGGAAGAAATCAACGCGCTGATGATCGAGCACGCGCGCGCAGAGCGGCAGCGTGGTGCGGCTCAAGAGCGGCGATCCGCTGCTCTTTGGCCGCGCAGCCGAGGAGATGGCCGCGCTCGACGAGGCCGGCGTGCCGTATGAGATCGTTCCCGGCGTCTCTGCCGCCTTTGCCGCTGCTGCGGCCATCGGCCGCTCGCTCACCGATCGCGACTGGGCCTCGCACGTGATTTTTTCCACCGGCCATCACGCGCAGTCGCACAACCGCGCGGCGCTGCCGGCGCTCGAAGCCGCAACGCGCGTCGTCTACATGCCCGGCCGCGACCTCACCTTGCTCGGCAGCCGAATGGCTGGCAGAAGGTCTGCCGCCGGAACTGCCCTGCGCCCTCGTCTCCCGCGCCGCGCAGCCGGCCAGCAGGTGCTGCACACCACGCTCGGCGCCCTCGGCAGCGCCGTGCCCGCCGCCGCGCCCAGCCTGCTCATCGCTGGGTGGGCGGTGCGGCAGCAACTCAGCGAGTCAGCGGAGCGAACCGAGTTAGCGAAGCTAGCCTGACGGCCCGCAAGCGATTTTGCTCAGCCGGAATTCTCCACATATCGTTTCGCCCACCGTGCGCCCGGCAGTTTAGAATGGCGCACCAGGGGAACTGCAGCTCCAACCCCGGCGAAAGGTGAGGTCGAACGATGTTAGGAGACAAAATCGGTGAAGTGAAAGGCAAGAGAGTTGCAAGGCGCGTGATTTCCGTCGAACCCCTCACAGCGGAAGTGACGTTTGAAGACAGCGGCGAGGTGCTCGGTGTGCACACCACCGGCTTGGGCAGCTATACCTCGGTCGTGCGTGCGGATGGCTCCCTCTTTGGCAATGGTCAGGGAGCGATCATGGCGGCGGATGGCGAGGCTGTGACCTGGACGGGAACGGGGCTGGGACATTTCGGTCCCGGCGGCACTCTGAGTTACAGGGGCATGCTGTTTTTCAGGACCACGTCGACCAAGAAGCTGGCCCGCCTGAACAACACCTGCGGGGCATTCGAATACGAAGTGGATGCCAAGGGCGAGACCGTATCGAAGATGTGGGAGTGGAAGTAACACAAAGGTTCACCGGGCCGGCACGAAGTCAAGCTTCCCCCGCTTGATTTCTCCAGAAAAATTCAAAAACGGCGCTCACTCGGGGCGAGTGAGAGCGGTGCGGGCGTGTGTGCGCAGGGAATCCGGCGGCGAGTAACAAACTGCGGAAGAACTCGTTGTTTTGAAAGGGCCCAGCTTCTCATAATCGAAAAGATTTCCACGCAGTTTCATCCATGGGATTGAAGCTGTTGCGCGGCACGAGATTCGGCAGAAGGAAATTGTCCCGTTTTCTCCCACTGTTGAAGCTGTGCGAGGAGATTTCCCACTGCCCGCAGGCGCAGCCTGCAAACATCGCAGGCGATTAAGTATTTGCGGCCAATGGGAAAGATTGGAATGAAAAACAGCGTGAACTTTCCCTTGCGAACAATGGCCGAATGCATGGTCTGCTTTTGGCAGTGTGAGCATGTATAGAGCAACTGGCCTAAAATTACGGTCGTCCAGCGAATTCCCCAAATCAACATGCCGTGGGCTCCTTTCCTTTGAGCGCGGTCATGGATCGCAGCGGACGCGTTCACGCATAAGACAGTAAACAACAGCGCGGCCCAGTTTTGCCAGAAAAAAAGCAGACAGCCGCCAGAATTCATTGCCGGCACTAAAGCGATTCCAGAAGTTGAATATCAACTTACCGCCGGCAAAGCTCAAATCGAGCGATGCGGTTTTGTATCAGGGCACGACTTCAGAGGCTGCGCCGGCGGCTTAGTGGATGGTCTTCGACTTGCGCTGCATGTAATCCATCAGCAGTACTGGCCCAGCGTCTCCGGAGTGGTGAAGTACGCCTTGCCGCGGCACATCTCCGACACCTTGTGCACAAACTGCACCAGCCCGTAGTCCGACGCCAGCATGAACGTATTGATCATCACGTTCGACCGCTTGCAGCGCGCCACTTCTTCCAGCGTCTCGCTCACCACCAGCGGATCGAGCCCGTAAGCGTTCTTGTAAATCCGTCCGTCGGGCAAGCGTCAGCGCCGAGGGCTTGCCGTCGGTGATCATCACAATCTGCTTCATGTCTTTGCGCTGCCGCGCCAGCACGCGCTGCGCCACGCGCAGGCCCTCGCGCGTATTGGTGTGCCACGGCCCCACCTTCACCCGCGCCAGCTGCGACACCGGCATCTCCTCGGCCGAATCGTGAAACAGCACCAGCGACAGCGAATCGCCGGGATACTGCGTGCGGATCAGATGCGACAGCGCCATGGCCACGCGCTTGGCCGGCGTAAACCGGTCCTCGCCGTACAGAATCATCGAGTGCGAGCAGTCCAGCATCACCACCGTGGCGCACGAGCTCTGGTAGTCGCACTGGTGCACGTGCAGATCGTCGTATTCCAGGTTCAGCGGCAGCCCCAGGCCCTCGCGCGCAATCGCCGAGCTGAGCGTCGCCGTCGTGTCCAGGTTCAGCGTGTCGCCAAACTCGTAGCGCCGCGATCCGCCGCTGGTCTCAATGCCCGTGGCCCAGTGGCGCGTGTCGTGCCGGCCAAAGCTCGACTTGCCCAGCGACCCCAGCAGATCGCGCAGCGTCTTGAAGCCCAGAAAGTCCAGGCTCTTGTCGGTCACTTCGAAGCGCGCGTTCTCGCGATCGCGGCCCTCCGCGTTGCCAACCTGCCCGTTCGCCTCGTCGATGCGCGTCAGGCTCATTCTGCGGCATGGCGGAGATGTAGTTCTCCTGCTCCATCCGCTCGATCAGCTTGTCGATCAACTCGTCCAGCGTGCCCTCGGCCGCCATCTGGTCGAGCTGCTCGCGCATCTCGTCGTCGAAGAAATCGCCCGACTCGAGCACGCGCCGCAGCGCCTCGCGCAGATCGTCCAGAGTGTGGTCGAGATCCTGAAAGCCTGCAGAGGGATCGTGGAAGCCGGAGTCGAGCAAATAGTCCGAGAGCGCCTGCAGCAGGCCCTCGAGATCGATCTCCGAGGCCAGATCGCCGGTGTATTTCGTGTAATCGAACGCGCTTCATCCCGCTCCTCAGTCCGCTATTCTGATCCCTGACCCCTGGTCCCTGGCTTAATTCAACCCGCCGCCTCTTCGCGTGACCGCCGCGCGCGCTGCCAGTCCTCGTACTCCATCTCCAGCTCCTTGCGCTCCGGCGATTCGCGCTCCGCTCGACGGCTCGCGCAGCCGCACGCTCTTCTCCGCGGCAAAGCCGTGCTGCTCATTGCGGCTCAGCTTGCGATGCGCCACCAGTCCCTCCAGCAGAAACTCCGCCGCGGCCACCACCTTCGGCGCGGCATCGGCGGCCTTCACGCCCAGCGGCGTCAGCTTCTCCAGCAGTCCCTGAATCTCCTTCAGCTCCTTCAGCGCCGCGGCCGCCGGCTGATCGTCGTCCAGCTTCACCGTGCCGCCCAGGTTGAACCACTGCTCGATCTGCTGCGTGTCCACGCCGTCAAAGTAGCGGTCGTAAGATCTTTGCCCACGGCTAGTGCGGATCAGTTCGCGCACCACCGTGTCCGCGCCCTTCATCTCGCCTTCGTACTCCAGCTCCAGCTTGCCCGTGATGCCCGGCATGCGCCGCGTAGATGTCGCTCACGCGCGGCAGCACCGGCGTGTCGCCGGTCACCAGCGCGCGCCGCTCCGCGTTCGAAACCACCAGCTCCAGCGTCGAAATCGGCAGCCGCTGGCTCACGCCGCTGCGCTTGTCCACCTTCTTGTCCTCGCGCGCGGTGAACGCCACCTGCTCCACCACCTCGCGCAGGTACTGCGGAATCTCGATCGGCGCCGTCTCCGCGCTCCGCCCACGCCTCCTGCGCGGTAATCGCGATGCCCTCTTCCAGCGTCTCCGGATAATGCGTGCGAATCTCCGAGCCGATGCGGTCCTTCAGCGGCGTGATGATCTTGCCGCGCGCCGTGTAGTCCTCAGGATTGGCGCTGAACACCAGCGCCACATCCAGCGCCAGGCGCACCGGATAGCCCTTGATCTGAACGTCGCCTTCCTGCATGATGTTGAACAGCGCCACCTGGATCTTGCCGGCCAGGTCGGGCAGCTCGTTGATGGCGAAGATGTCCGCGATTGGCGCGCGGCAGCAAGCCGTAGTGCATGGTCAGCTCGCTGGAAAGGTCCTCGCCGCCGCGCGCCGCCTTGATGGGATCGAGATCGCCAATCAGGTCGGCCACCGTCACGTCCGGCGTGGCCAGCTTCTCCACGTAGCGCTCGTCGCGCGTCGAGCCACGCAATCGGCGTTGCGTCGCCGCGCTCCGCAATCAGGTCGCGGCAGCGCCGGCACAGCGGCTGGTAGGGATTGTCGCGAATCTCGCAGCCCGCCACGTACGGCATCCGCTCGTCCAGCAGCGCCGTCAGCGCGCGCAGAATGCGGCTCTTCGCCTGCCCGCGCAGCCCCAGCAGAATGAAGTTCTGCTTCGACAGAACGGCGTTCACAATCTGCGGGATCACCGTGTCCTCGTAGCCCACGATGCCGGGAAACACCGGTCTCCCGCGCCTTCAGGCGCGCAATCAGGTTGTCGCGCATCTCGTCCTTCACGCTGCGCGTCTTCAGTCGCGCTTCGCTGAAATTGTTTGCTGGCGCGCAGTTCGCCCAGTGTTTGGGGAAGCGGATTAGCTGCAGGCATCGAAAGACCTCCTGGTTAACGGTTCTATGGGGGCCCTCTACTGGCGGCGGGAGATCAGTCGTCAAAAAACCGCCGCCGTATTCGCCGCGGGCGACACGTGTGAGTGTCCGGCTCTGAATCAGGCAAACAAAATCTGCTCGGGAATGGCTCTGGGAGGGGAAGCATTCGCGAACAATTGTTAGACGCGCGAAAACGCCATGCAGGCAGTATGCACCTCTTTTGGCCGAATCGCAAAATCCGGCTGGCGATCGAAATCGGGTTCGCGATGCGGTGCGCCGTGAGTTCCGGCCCACGGGGTGTAGGCTGAACTTACGGCGGTTCTCCAATTTACGTGAAGTTTTGAAGGGCGTGCGATGTGGCGTTTTCTTGATGAAAACGCCACTTAGCGGTTGTGGCTCCGCTCTGCACCAATTGGAGAACCGCTATAACTGAAAATCCAAATCAATAGCCCAGAAAAGATGCACCCACTCAACGTAAAGCTCCTCATCGACGATGGCTCGCTCCGGCGAATTCATCTGCGTATCTTTCTCTGCTGCCTGGTCTCGCTCACGTTCGAGGGCTATGACCTGGTGGTCTACGGCGCCACTCTGCCGCTGCTGATGCGCGAATGGCACATGACTCCGGGCTATGCCGGCGTCATCGCCAGTTCCGGCTTCGCGTCTGCGATCGTGGGCGCCATCGCGGGCGGCTCGATGGGCGACATTTGGGGCCGAAAGCGGACCCTCGTCGCCTCGGTCATCATCTATTCCCTGGGTTCATTCGCCTGCGCGCTGGCCCGCGCGCCGCTCTGGTTTGCCTGCTTCCGCGTGGTGGCCGGCATAGGAATGGGCATGACCCTGCAAAACGCGGTGGGCCTGGTCTCTGAGTACTTCCCCGCCAAATTTCGGCAGACTGCGGTGGCCGGAGTGACTACCGGAATGCAATTGGGCGGCATCCTGTCGGCGCTGGTGGCCATCGCGCTGGTCGAGCGCTATGGCTGGGCGTCGGCCTACTATTTCGGCTCGCTGCCCATCCTGCTGGTTCCGGCTCTCATCCTCTACCTGCCCGAGGCGCCGTGGATGCTGGTTCTGAACCACCGGTGGAGCAAGCTGCGTAAGGTGCTCGGCGAGTTGCGGCCCGAGCTCCGGCCCGAGCTGGGGCCCCAGTTAGTTGCCTCCGATGCGGAGTTCGTTTACCCGAAGTCCCAGGAGCGGCCTTCGCTGGCCGAGGTGTTTGCCGAAGGAAGGGCGCTGAGTACGGTCCTCTTCTGGACCGTTTACTTCATGAATATCCTTGCCATCTACGGCACCAACACATGGATTCCCAAGCTGATGATGAACGCGGGCCACAGCATTCAAGACAGCCTCACCATTTATCTTGCTCTGTTTGTCGGCGCGCTTGTGGCCAGTCCGGTACTCGGGCATCTGGCCGACCGCCTGGGGTCAAAGAAGATTTGTATTTTCTCCTATCTCGGCGGATTCGCTTTTATCCTGCTTCTCTCCGCGCCCATGAATCTGCCCCTGAGCATTCTTACTGTGGCCATGGTGGGTATTTGTACCCAGGGCGCGCAGAACGTGACGCACGCCTACGTCGCGCAGTACTTTCCCCCGGCGGTCAAATCCACGATGATGGGCTGGGGGCTCTCCGTGGGCCGCTTTGGCGGCCTGCTCGGCACCCTCGTTGGAGGCTTTCTGCTCAACTTCCACGCCACGCAGTTGGTCAGCTACCTGGCCTTCGCCCTGCCCTGTCTCATATCGCTCCTGGCCATCACCTTAGTCCAGGACCGCTTCGCCTTCAACGCCCGTTGAGGTGAAGGTCTCGCGTTCAATGCGCAGTCGAGGGGGGCTGGCGGCACCCATCCCTCCAATCCGCGATTGCGGCCACGATTTACACAGAGGGCAAAAAGAACAATTTCGCGCGATACTGTGAGCATGGCAACCACGATCTATCAAGGCCTCGAGGTCCTCTATTCCCGCCAACAGATCGCCGAACGTGTGGCCGAGATGGGCGCCGAGATCACGCGTGACCTAAACGGAGAGAAGCTTGTCATGGTGGGCGTGCTGAAGGGCGCGGCGTTCTTTCTAGTCGACCTTTCGCGCGCCATCCAGGCCGACGCCACCTTCGACTTTGTGGCGACGTCCAGCTATGGCCAGGGCCAACGCTCATCGGGCGCGGTCAAGCTCATCAAGGATCTGGACCAGCCCATCGAGGGCAAGAATGTGCTTATCGTCGAGGACATTCTCGACACCGGCCTCACCCTGGCCTACCTGCGCAGGCTCTTCCTGCATCAGCATCCCAGGACGCTGCGCATCGCCACGCTGCTGGATAAGCCCTCGCGCCGCATTGAAAAGATCGATGCCGACTACGTAGGCTTCTCGATTCCTAACCTGTTTGTCATCGGCTACGGTATGGATTACGGCGAGCGCTACCGCAACCTGCCTGATATCTGCATCATGACGTCTACCCAACCGGAATAGAACATTAATTTTTGAGAGCCGCCCCTCGATCCTGCCCCCTGACAGCGCGTTTCTGCATCTATTCACTGGGCTCCGCTTTCGATGACGCCATATACTGATTTCCCGGAGACCCCAATTGGAGTTGCTGTGAAGCAGTTGCGTCGTAGAGCGGCAGCCGGAGTTCCGGTCGAGGATTCTGACCTGGAATTCGATTACGGGACCTTCGATTCGGCCGGATTCACCGCCAAAACCCTGGCCAACTGGCAATCTTTGGCCGCCGTGATCGACCACACCCTGCTGAACCCCGAGGCCACGCGCCGGCAGGTGGAACGGCTCTGCGAAGAGGCCGTCCGGTACCGGTTTGCCTGCGCCATGGTCAACCCCATGTGGGCGTCTACAGCGGTGAGTGCGCTTGCCGGCACCGGGATTTCCGTCGGGGTCCCCATTGGCTTTCCACTCGGCGCGTCGCTGACCTCGACGCTGCGCCAGGAAGCCACCGTGCTGATCCGCCTGGGCGCGCGCGAGCTCGACATGGTGTTGCCCGTCGGCCAGCTCAAGAGCGGCAACTACCTGGGCGTTCAGAACACGATCCACGCTACCGCGAACGTGGCCCATGGCCGCGGCGCCCTGCTCAAGGTGATTCTGGAAACCTGCCTGCTGAACGTGGAAGAAAAGCTACGGGCCTCGGAAATCGCCATCCAGGCCGGGGCCGACTTCATCAAGACCTCGAGCGGCTTTTCGACGGGCGGCGCGACTCCCGCCGATGTGGCTCTTTTGCGCGGCGTGGCGGGCGCCCGCTGCGGAATCAAGGCCTCCGGAGGCATTTGCACTGTGGGGGCCGTGCGCGCCCTGCTCGAAGCCGGCGCCAACCGCATCGGCTGCTCCGCCTCCGTCGCGATTGTGCGCGAGCTCGGAGCAGAGTAAAGAAACAGCTTTCAGCTTCTAGCTCCTAGCCTCTAGCCGAACCGCATTCCGAGCTGATCCCTTTGACCGCAAGACGAATGACCCCCCAGCGTATTTCCTTGGCAATCAAAGCCACGAGCTAGAAGCTAGCGGTTAGAGGCTAGAGGCTAGAAGCTGCTGCGTGCGTTATCATTCCCTTCAACCCCTTATGGCCGATAATTCGCCATCACCGCCCGCAGGGCACGAGCTCGAGGGCGATTTGCGCCCCGCTGAGTCCGCGGCTCACGATGCCGCGATCCCGCGCATCGAGCCGTTGGACCTGGCCTATTTGGCGCGCCTCACGGACACGCTCAACACCACGCTCGACTTGCAAACGCTCCTCACACGCATTTCGGAGCTGGTTCGCGCCGTCATTCCTTACCGCATCTTCGCCATCTTTCTTCTCAACGACCGAACGCATGAACTGCACATGAGGCTGCAGATCGGCCATACGCCGCAGGCCGAGCGCGCGCGCATTCCCGTTGGCCAGGGGGTGGTGGGCCGGGTAGCACTTACCCGGCAGCCGATTCTGCTGAACGATGTTTCCACCGCCGACTATTACGTTGACGCGAACCCCGCTGTGCGCTCCGAGCTGGCAATACCCCTGATCGCCAAAAACCGGCTCATCGGGGTGATGGATTTTGAAAGCGAGCAGCGGGATTTTTTCCGCCCCGAGCACCTTCATCTGCTCCAATTGACTGCCTCGCGTGTGGCCCAGTCCGTTGAGAATGCACGCCTCTACCTGCGCATCTCCCGCCAGGCGAAGGCGCTCGAAGTGCTCAACGAGATTGCAGTGGAGCTGGCTTCGATTCTCGAACTCAAGCCGCTGCTGGAGCGCGTCGGCCAGCTTTTGCGCCGCCTCATCGATTACCAGATGTTCTCGATCTTGCTGCGCGACGAGAAAGGCGACACGCTGATTACCAGCTACGCATGGCGCTTCGGCCACGCGCACGCGCCCATGCGCCGCATTCCCACAAGCAGCGGCCTGGCGGGCGCGGCAGTGCGCGAGTGGCGCCCCATCAATGTTCCCGACGTCAGCCGTGATCCGCGCTACATTGCCGTGAACCCCGAGACCCGCTCGGAGTTGATTGTGCCGCTCTTTTACAAAGGCCGCATCATCGGCGTGCTGGATCTGGAACACACGCGGCCCAACTTCTTCAATGAAGAGCACGAGCGCATGCTGACGACCCTGGGGGCGCAGATTGCTATCGCCATTGAGAACGCGCGCCTTTACCAGGCCGTGCGCCGCCAGGAAGCACAACACGAGAAAGATCTTGCCATGGCCCGCGAGGTGCAGATACGCCTGCTGCCGGCCGAGGCGCCATCGCACCCTCATGCCGAAATGGCCGCCCGCTTTCTACCCGCGCGCTCGATCGGCGGCGACCTCTACGATTTTATCGACTACGGCCCCAACCGCACCGCCATCGTGCTCGGCGATGTGAGCGGAAAAGGCGCGCCCGCCGCGCTCTTCGCCACGCTGGTCAGCGGCATCATGCGCGCCGCGGCTCATCTGGTGCGGTCGGAACCCGCGCAAATGCTGGCCGGGCTCAACCTGGCCCTGCAGGAGCGCAAGCTCGAATCGCAATACGTCACCATGGTCTTCACAGTCTGGAACGACGAGAATCGGACGCTGCAGGTGGCGAACTCCGGCGCCATTCAGCCTATCTTCTGCCGCGCCGGCCAGTCGGTTACTGTTCAGGCTGAAGGCTTCCCGCTGGGCATGTTTCCCAACGCCACATACGAGGAATTGAGCGTGGCCACGCAGCCCGGCGACGCTATCGTCTTCGTGTCGGATGGGATTCTGGACGCGGAAAACGAGAAGGAAGAGATGTACGGCCAGGAGCGCCTTGCAGCACTGCTCTGCGCCAGCCGCGAGCTTCCCGCCCAGGAAATCGCCGACGCGATCCTCGCCGATGTTGCCCGCTTCCAGGGCAGCAAAGAGCGCTTCGACGATGAAACCATTATTGTCCTCCGCGTCCGCTAGCGGACGCGGAGGACAGGTTTCAGGTTTCAGGGATCAGGGGTCAGAAAGACAGGGAACGAGGGACCAGGGGGCCTTTCATTTGCGTCAGCGCAGGACTGGAGCCCCGCCCCGATGCAGATATGTCTCGCAATATCGAGCCGGTCCATTGACTGAGCTGATCCCTTTCAACTTGTTTGTGCTGCCGCAACGTTGTCTAAGAAATGTTCATGCGGTTGACCTGGAAGCGCGCGCCGTCAGCGGACAACCTCAGCCGCTACGCACTATGATGGATGCGCCGCCATGATCGCCAAGACCATTATCGAACCATTCCGGATCAAGAGTGTCGAGCCTATTCGCTGGACCACGCGAGCGCAACGCGAGGAACTTTTGCAGGCCGCGCGCTACAACCTCTTCCTGCTCTCCGCCGACGACGTTCTCATCGATTTGCTGACCGATTCGGGCACCGGCGCGATGTCGACCCACCAGTGGGCGGCCATCATGGAAGGGGACGAAAGTTACGCCGGCAGCCGCAGCTTCGACCGATTCCGGAATTCCGTACAGGATATTTTTGGGTACAAGCACGTGATTCCCACGCACCAGGGCCGCGCTGCCGAGCGCATCCTGTTCGGCGTGACGTGCAAGAAGGGCGACATCGTTCCCAACAACACGCACTTCGACACCACGCGGGCCAACGTGGAGTTCACAGGCGCTGAGGCCGTGGATCTGCTGATCCCCGAAGGCCGCCAGCCAGCGCTCGAGCATCCGTTCAAAGGCAACATGGATGTGGCCGCGCTCGAAGCTCTCATCGCGCGCGTGGGCCGCGAGCGCATTCCGCTGGTGATGCTGACTGTGACCAACAACTCCGGCGGCGGGCAGCCGGTATCGATGGAAAATGCGCGCCAGGTGAGCGCGGTTTGCAAGCGGCACGGCATTCCGCTCTACTTCGACGCCTGCCGCTTTGCCGAGAACGCATGGTTCATCAAGCTGCGCGAGAAAGGGTACGAGCAAAAATCGCCGAAAGAGATTGCGCAGGAGATGTTCCGCCTGGGCGACGGTTGCACCATGAGCGCCAAGAAGGACGGCATGGCCAACATCGGCGGCTTTCTGTGCACCAACGACGATCTGCTGGCGCAGCAGGAGAAGAACCTGCTGATCCTGACCGAAGGCTACCCCACATACGGCGGACTGGCGGGGCGCGATCTGGAGGCCATTGCCGTGGGCGTCCAGGAGGCGCTCGAGGAGGATTACCTGCGCTATCGGATTGCCTCGACCGCGTACCTGGGCAATCACATTGCCGCCGCGGGCGTACCCATTGTGCAGCCGCCGGGCGGCCACGCTATTTATCTGGACGCGCGCGCGTTTTTGCCGCACATCCCCACGGCGCAATTTCCCGGCGTGGCGCTGGCCTGCGAGCTTTATCTCGAAGGCGGCGTGCGGTCTGTGGAGATCGGCACGCTGATGTTTGCCGCCGCAGCGCAGATGGATCTTGTGCGCCTGGCCATTCCGCGACGGGTCTACACGCAGAGCCATATCGATTACCTGGTTGAAGTGATTCTCGAGGTGTGGAAGAACCGCGAGAAGATTGGCGGCATGAGTGTGACGTATGAAGCGCCGTTTCTGCGGCATTTTACGGCGCATCTGGAGCCGATGCTGTAGGCTGCCGAGACCGCTCCGACGACGGAACCATCATCGCGCTACGTGTTTGTTCAGAGCGCGAAGGCTGAGGAGAAAGAGTCGGGGACTAACTAGAAAAGGTCAGGCCTCCGGTTCACGCGTTTCCCCAGCGCCGGGAACAATTTGCGTCAAGAACTGCACCATCTCCTCACGCCGGCGCCTGTGCGCTTCATCTCGACATGCTCTCCCCAGCAAATATTCGCTAATGTTGCGGTTTTTGCGGTCGACGACGGAAAAATCCGCGCCGTGCTGCGCAAGCCAGAGGGCTAGCTCCTTGTGACCGAGGTCCGCCGCCTCAAAGACCAGCGGTTCGCCAAATCTATTCTTCGTGTCCAAGCTGAACCCGCGGTCGTGCAGCCATTCCACACCCTGGATGTCGTTTTCAACGGCAAGGAAATGAAGCACGGTCTCTCCGATACTGTTTCGGAGATCAAAGAGGTCGGGGTTTGCACCCAGCAGGTCCTCAGCATGTTTGAACTGCCGTAAATAAACGGAATTCCTAAGTTCGTACCAAAGAGCGTCAGTCACCATGGCGTCGCTGGCATCCGGCTCAACTTGGGGATGAGTCGAAGTCTATCACCTTGGGAGGGCTCGCAGGCCCACCCCGCGCAGGTTCGTTAAAATTACATAGAAGATTCGGAGCCAACTTGGCCATCGCTGCACAGGAACGCCTGATCCGCCCTGCACGCAATATAAGCGGGAGTTTGCGCTTGCCCGGCGACAAGTCCATCAGCCACCGCTACGGGCTGCTGGCCGGTTTTGCCGAGGGCGTTTCGCGGTTTACGAACTTCTCGACCGGCGCCGATTGCGCGTCGACTCTCGCTTGCATGGCGGCGCTGGGTGCGAAGGTGAACCGGACCGGCGCGGAGACGGTGGAGATTACCGGAGTGGGCGGGCGCGTGACGCCCCCGGCACAAGCGCTGGACTGCGGCAATTCCGGCTCGACGATGCGCATGATCAGCGGGTTGCTGGCGCCGCAGGAGGGGCGGTTTACGCTTGCCGGCGACGAGTCGCTTTCGCGGCGGCCGATGGAGCGGATCGAGAAGCCGCTCAAAGCCATGGGCGCGCGCCTTAGGCTGACTGAAGGCCACGCGCCACTGACGATCGACGGCGGCCCACTGCGCGCCATCGACTACACCACGCCGGTTCCGAGCGCGCAGGTGAAGAGCTGCGTGCTGCTGGCGGGATTGCAAACGGCGGGAACGACCACGGTGCGGGAGGCTGTACGCACGCGCGACCACAGCGAACTGGCGTTGCGCGCCTTTGGCGCCACGGTGACGCGCACGCTGGACTCAATTTCGATTGCCGGGCCGCAGGCGCTGCGCGCGATTGATGCGGCTGTTCCCGGCGATCTTTCTTCGGCGGCATTTTTCCTGTGCGCGGCAGCGTGTTTTCCCGGTTCCGGACTGGTTTTGGATTCGGTGGGGCTGAACCCAACGCGCGCCACGCTGCTGGACGTGCTGACCGTGCTGGGCGCGCACATTGCGGTTCTGAATCTCGAGGAGAAGCATGCGGAGCTGGTGGGCACGGTGCAGATTTCGGCGCCTGCGGAGGGGCTGGGATCGACGGAAGTGAGCGGCGCGCTGGCCGCGCAACTGATCGATGAGCTGCCGGTGCTGGCGGCCATTGCGCCCTACACGAGCGGAGGCATTCGCATTCGTGGGGCAAGAGAACTGCGCGTGAAAGAGTCAGACCGCATTGCGCTGGTGGCGAAGAATCTGCGCGCGATGGGCGCCGAGGTGGCGGAGTTTGAGGACGGGCTGGACGTGCCCGGCGGACAGACGCTGCACGGCGCCACGATCGACTCGGGCGGCGATCACCGCATTGCGATGGCCTTCAGCGTAGCGGCGCTCAGGGCCGAGGGTGAGACGCTGATTCAGGGCGCAGAGTCGGCGGCGATCAGCTTTCCGGAGTTCTTCGATTTACTGGATCGCGTGGCGGAGCGGTGAGGCGCCGTCGAGTTCTCAAGGAAGGCCGCGGCGATCCTAGAGCGAGGCGCGCATCTCAATTTTTTCGGCGACGGGCTCGACGATCTGCACAATTCCGTGACCTGGATTGACCTTTTCGCGCAGGCGGATCAGGCCAAACTGCTTGAGCTTGTTCACGTCGCGCGTAACCGAGCCGCGATTGCGGCCCAGTTCCACAGCCAAATCGGAGATGCTCAGGCGCTTCTTGCGCGCCGTCTGGAAGAGGCGCATGCGTTGCACCGTCATCAGTTCGAACATCATCATCGGATCGCCGAAGGTGATGATCTTTTCCGGCTCAAGGCGTTCGCCTCGCGCCATCTTGCCGGCGCGTTCGCGGGATCTGCGCACATGGCCCTCAAAGCCGTCGGTAGATACCTTAACCTTCATAGCTCCTCCTGATCGACTCGATTTCCCGATAAAAGCGATCTGCTGTGTCCTGGTAACTTTCGAATTCAACCGCCTGCACCTGGCCCATGAAGTGGCGTTCGTGCACACCGTGGGCGTTTTCGTATCCAAGCACACGGCCGTTATCGGCGTAAAACAGATGCGGCAAGAGAAAAGCGAGGTTGTAGCGAACAACTTTTCCGTTGGCGTCGGCCCAAACCTCGTCACGCAAGATGCCCGCGCCGCCAGCACACCGAAAGGCAGTTTCGTAATCCGTCAATTTGCGAGGGCGTCTCTTGTTGCCCATAGAAGAATCCTAATGCAGATGATGCGTAGATTGCAACACCTGAACGCGCGACTCTACTCGGTTTTGGCGCAAGCAAGACAGCCGACCCAACACGAAAACGCTTCGGCTGAGCACCTCGCCTTGCGTGAATTCCATATAAAGTTCGATTGTGCAAGATTTACCCTTAGCTTGATGCTCATTCGCTCTCACGTGATCTTAACGCTTATGCCGCTTATGCGTAGATACTTGCCAGGTTCAAAACTTCCGGCGGAAGGCTACCACGGAGCCGGTCAGAATTGCTGCTCGGCCCTTACCCAATAGACGCCGCCGCCCAAAAATGGTCCCCACGGGGGCGCCTCCGCGATCTGGGTGGACACCTCAATGAGTTGCCAGCCACAGGGGCTATGCTTGCTAACAGTGCCGCAAAAGTCACCGTTGAAGACGACGATTAGCATCCGCCCACTGGCATGATGGTAGTACGCGAGCTGATCGGCCGACTCATGGTACGGCTTTCCAAGAGCAGCGATGACGTCACTTCTAGTCATACCGATATGAAGTTTCTTGATCTCACCACTATAGGGGCCAAGGAGTCGTTCATATTTACCAACGATGGACGGGGTCAACTGAATGACGACGATCGCAAGCAGAGCGCATGCGAAGAAGAGCTTAATCAGCCTGATGGGCCACGTCGCTCTCTTTCTTACCACTGCAGCTCGATCGAGGACCGCCTCTGACCGAGCTTCGGCGGCTAAGATCCACTCTGGGCCAAGACTACGCCGCTCTGCTTCGATTCGACCCGCGGCCAAGGCTTCCGGCGTGTAATCGTCGGCGTTGGCCAGCATCTCGAATAATTGCTCATTCGTTTTCGCGCTGAGTGTTTGTTCGAACTCAGGAGGTAATGGCATGGGACTCCATCCTAATCGTGAAAAAATAAGCTGGTGGCCTGCATCTTAAGGATGCAAAATCACCAGAGATAGTGGTGTCCAGCTCCGGATTTTCTGACTTGGGAACCAACCCCTGCGTTACTGCGTCGCCGGCGGGGTCGTTGTGGGCTCGTTGCCGGGCTTGGCCGGTTCCACTCCGGGGACCACGGGCACCGTGGTCACGGTTCCGGACGCTGCTTCAGGCAGATTGATGCTGTAATGCGGCAAGGTCGAAGCGAGAACCTGATAGAGGCCCGCGCGGTCTTTGGCGTAAGCGGCGTGAGCGGCGATCAGGTTGTTTTCGGCGGTGGCCAGGTTGCGCTCCTGCTGCAACACGTTGGCGGTGGTGGAGGCCCCGAGGTGCAGCTTGGTCTGTTCGGAGTCAAGGCTTTGCTGGTTGTAGTCGCGGGCGGCGAGGGCCGCGCGCACCTGGGCACGGTCGTTGCTGAGCGCAAACATGGCGTTGACCACCTGCATGCGGATTTGCGTGTGCAGTTGCTCCAGCCGCAACTCAGCCTGACGGTACTCCATCAGGGAGCGCTCCTGCACGGATTGCGCTTCGCGGTTGCGGATGGGGATGGTTAGATTAAAGCCCACGCCCTTGTCGGGACCGGTGCCGTTGACCAGGTTGTTGAGTACGCTGCCGTATCCCACGGAAGGAGTGGTTCCGGGAGAACAGAGTACATATATACCGTTTTGAAAGGTTTCGCAGAGGGGGTTCTGAGCGCCACCCACGGCGTTGCCGCTGTAGAAGGCGTAGGCATCGAACGTGGGCAGAAGGCCGTTGCGAGCGCCCTTCAGCGTGATCTCATCATTGCGCAGTGTAAGTACTGCCTGTTCGAGTTCAGGCCTTTGCTGAAACGCCTCCTGCACTAGCGCTTCCACGGGCTGGGTTTCTTCGGGAATTGCCTCCAGGCTCACGCGGTCGGTAGGAATCACCGGAGCCGCGGTGAGCGTGGCGTCGTTGAGGTTGCGGGCGATGGCCTGCTTGATGATCTGCTGCTGATAATTGAGGGCGCTCTGGGAGCTGATGAGGGCCTGCTGGTCGGCTGCCACGCTGGATTCAGCGTTTACAACGTCGAGCGGGGCCATGCTTCCGATTTCCAATTGTTTCTTGTTGTCGGCCAGCAATTGTTGGCTCTGCTCCAGGGCGCGCTCCTTGGCCTGCACATCCTCATAGGCCTGCACCAGCCCCCAGTAAATGTTCTCCACCTGATTGACGGTGTAGAGGATTTGTTGGCGGAAGGAAGAGTCGGTAATGCGGCGGTCGTTGAGCGCCTGATAGATGAAGCGCCTATTCTCCCAGATACCCGCCCCCTGGAGCAGGTGCTGCGTGACCGTGGCTTTGAAGCTCGATTGCAGTGTAGGGCTGTAGATATCGGACGGATTAGCACTGGTCACGCGGCTGTTGTCGAAGGTAACTTGCAGCGAACTGCCCGTTACAAAACCCTGTTTGTAGGCAAAGTTGTACTCGTCGGTGTTGGTCGACACCGTCGTGAGCCCGCCCGCGAACAGAGTGTAGATTTGCGGCTGGGTGGCGCGTTCCAGTTGTATGGTTCCCGTGACGGATGGATCCAAGGCCTCCGGAGTGGGGCCGGCGCCGGCCGTGGTCAGCGTAAGGCCGGAAACGCCGGACCCAGCGCCGCCTGAACCAACTGTCGTGCCGCCAGGCCCTCCGCCCGTGGACAATGTAGAAGCAGATCCGCCCAGCGTGTTCGTCAGCAGTCCCGATGGCGCGCCCAGCGGCGCCTGTCCGGTTTTGGTGCGCAGAATATCCGTGTCCGCAATGTCCAGGTCGTAGCGGGCAATGGCGATGTCGTAGTTGTTTTCAATCGCCAGTGCAATTGCGTCAGAGAGGCTGAGGTAGATTTTGCCGTCCTTGACGAGGTCGGCGAGCCGCACGGAATTCGTAAAGCTTGCCTTGCCAATGGTCGTAGGCCGGTAGATGTTGATGGGATTGCCGAGCCACCCGGTGAAGGGCTTGGAATAATCCCGGCTCGCAGTGCGCAGAGGATAGGGCTCGGTGGGCGCCGGCGTAGGCGCCACGGGCAGGTCGGAGGCAGCCTTATCCGGCCCTGTGGAGCCTGCGCCGGCCTGCTGCGCGAAGCCGGGCGGCATGGCTGCCGTCAAGGTCAACAGGACGGCCGCAACGGCGCGCAAACGGTCGCCCCCTGGCCGCCGATCCCCCTGGTTCTGTTTCGCTGCTTCGCGCTGATTGCGCGCGGCTGCCTGCCCCCGATGGCCCACACCAGACCTGTATAAATGCATATTTACTCTCCAGAAAATCCTGTGGCAACGCGGCGATACGCCTCACGGCGACCACGAACCGCCCCGGATGCAGTTTTCGGGCTTCTCAACGATTATCGCTGCTACGTTCGCTTGCAAGGCTCATCTTTGATAACGAAATCGATACCCAACTCGTTCCCGGTACGGGCTAGCCTTCCGCTGCGGGAGCGGCTCATTCGAATGCTCGACCCCACCCCCAACCCACAGATAGTTGCACGGAAAAGCCGTTCGGGCCAAGTTTTTAACTAACTAGTTAGTAAAATAGCTCAAATACCTCATTGCCAGCAACACTGCCTGTCACAGAATTTCAGGCTTAACTGGAACAGGCAGCGGGAGAAGGCTTTTTTCTGAGGTTCCGAGGAAATGTTCTTACGCCCCTGCGGGGCTACGGCCGTGGTCCTGCTTCTTGTCCCCTGGGCTTGTGCCTGGAGCTACCGCCATTCGCCCGCTCCGCAGGCTAAAGTGGCGAAGTACCCTGTTCCTTGAACGAGTTTCAAAAATGGTTCTACGTCAACGTTCGCAAGGCCGGTTTTGGGGACTCCGGGGCAGGACTGTCCTTTCCACACCGCATTGCTCATAACTGCCCTGCGGCGGTCAGGTCGGCGGCGAACGTGGCGAGGGACATTACGAGCGTCAGAGGCTTGCCGCTCAAAGGCGCAGCACCGTAACTGACGTACCACCGGGCCGCGCGGTCGTTCTTTGCATCGATAATGAGCACAACGCCGCCGACCTCAGCCGCAGCGCGCAGACAACGCCGCGCGGCAGCGGCGAGGAGTTGGCCGCCGATACCTTGGCCCTGGCAACGCAAGTCTCGAGCAATGCGCGCGAGCCGGAACCCGGGCACATCGTGCCGGGCGAGGCCGCGGCGAACCGTCTCCGGCGTGTCAGGGTAGGCCAGAGCGCCTGGAGCCAGGCTATAGAAACCAAGAATGCTCTTGTTGTCTGCATTGTCAATTGCGAGAAAGGTTTTCGCGGCTCCGGATTCATGGCTTTGGCGGGCGTAGCGCTTGAAAAAGTCATTCATGGCCGGATCGCCACAATCGAAAGACTTCCTATCATGCTTTTTTGGGATCGGCTCTTCGTGCCAGGCGGGAACGCTCATCTCTGTTTCCGCGTGGGCTTTGGCATTGCAGCGATGGCTGCCCGCAGCCTGGCATTCGGCGCTGGCGGATTTTCGAGCAGGTTTAGCACCATAAGGCTGTCGCGCTCGGACAAGACGATACGTTCGGATTGCTCGATCACTGCCTTGGCTTCCCGCAAGGCGGGTTGCAGAACAAAGTCCGTCAAGTCCGTGTGCCTCAACGCCGCCGCGCGCATGAGCGTGGCCTTCTGCTCCGGCCGCAGCCGGAGGTTCATTCGCGGGTTGTCGTCCACGGCCACTCTGGGCATAAGCTCCCCCTTATGTACTTATTAAAAGCGTACATGGTTATTAGCAGCTTGCCCAGACCCACCTACGCCTGCCGGTAGATCGAGGCGACCCGCCCCCTCACAACCGCCGAGGGACAGATTTGGTCTTGCCAAACCAGCTATCTGCGGTAAACTCTAGGCAAATCGGAGCAAAGGAAATTTCTGTTTGTTAGAGAGGGCATCATGAAAGAGAGTGTGCCGATACAATTTCGCCGCGTTTCATCGCTCCTGCTCAAGTTGATGATTCTCTTTGTACTCGCCAGTCCCTATGCCCTGGCCAGGGCGGGCGGAGGAGGGAACGGTGGAGGCGGAATTCTCTGGCTGATCATATTGCCGTTTGCGATCGCATATGCCTTGTATATGAACCATAGGATCAACAAGAAAAAGAAAGCAACGGAACAGCTGCTGAATACCCTCTCGCAAAACGACCCTGCATGGAAGGAGGCGGACCTCGAGGCGCACACGCGACAAACCTTTCTCCAAATTGAAGTGGCGTGGTGCAAGCAAGACCTCGCACAGCTCGAAAGCCTTCTGCATCCTCAACTGTTCTCAGAATGGAAAGCGCAAATTGAACTCATGCAATCCAATGGTGAGCGCAACGTCATGGAAAACCTCAGGATCGTGCAGGTGAGGCTCGTGGAGGCGCAGAACTATCGAGACAAAGAGAAAGATATCTATACGGCTTGCATCGATGCGAGGGCCACGGATTATACGATTAACGCGAACGGGGAAATCGTCAGCTCCAATACGGGGAGCCGGCGCAAAAAGGCAAATAAAGAAAAGTCTGAGGAAGGATTTTGCGAGTTTTGGACCTATGAGCGGCACGACGAAAAATGGCTCTTGCTGACGGTCGACCAATGGGATGACTGGAAGAAATCGGTCGATGCGGAACTCGTGGACGAGAAATAGCAGCAAAACATACCATTGCGCGAAGAATCAATAGCTTGTGTGTTTTCAATGGGGGCTTTTTTCGTGCCCTGGTAGAAAGCAATGTACCATTGCCGAATTCGCTCTAGCGCCAATCGCTCAGCACGTAAGCGCCAGGCCTGTTGAACCCGTCCCCATGCGGACGCTGCATCGCAATGCCCAGCGTCACCGGCTGATATCCGCGTGAGCGCATCCGCCGAAAAGCATCCGCGCAGGCTGTGCTAACTCCGGCTTCCACCTCCGCGCCCCACTCGTTTGCAATGGCATCGACGGCATCCAACAGGCCTTCAAACCGCTCACCACGGCTTGCCGCTGCGAACTTGACGTAGCAGATTTTCTCGCCGCCCTCCGATCCGGGACCGTGCATACATACGGCGAAAGCATGCAACGTGTTGCGCGCATAGAGGAGCAGCACCTCTCCGGTGCGCTGCGCCACGACGGCGCGGATTTCACCGCTCAGGTCGAGCCCCTGCTCAATCCTGCCGGCGAGTTTCGCGCATGCTGCGATGGCTTGCTCCCGCGCGCTGCGGGTGAGTGCCGACAGCAGCACCGGCACTGAGCGGTTCCAGAGTTCACGTGCCCTATGCGGTTCCGCGAGAGGTGGCGTTTTCTTAAGGAAAACGCCACTTGGCAACCCGGTTCCTGGGTGCAGCAACTCTGGAACCGCTGTAGCGCCATATGCCGGCGTCAACGAAGGCGCTGCCGGCGCGCGCTTCATGACTGCCGTGAGATGACCGGGCCAATAGCCAAACTTCTGGTACAAGGCGACATGCTTTGGGCTGTTGGGGAAGGTGAATAGCCCGCTGCGCCGCACGCCCCACCGGTCGAAGACCTTCATCGTGGCGGCGAGCAGTTGTTGCGCAACGCCGCGGTTCCAGTAATCCGGCAAGATGGTGAGCGGCCCGAAGAACGCGAACGATCCCCAACGCGTGACTACGTTCGATCCGATCAGCTTTCCATTGTCGCGCGCGGCCAGCACCCTGGTGTTGGGCGAGCGCCAGCGCGGCGAGAAGAAATCCCGATCGCCCATGAACTCCAGAGGATTCGGGAGCCCGAGAAACGTACCAAACGCCAGGCATACAATCCGGCCGGCTTCTTCGAGTTCAGTTTCGCGGAGTTGGCCTACCCGAACCGACGGATTTTTCATCGCCATTTTCGACCTCGTTGAGCAACAACTACGGCCTTGGAGAGAGACTGGCAGCCTGGTTCCAAGACGCTTAGTGTATTTCATTTGCCAGAACGGAAACAAAAATGTTCAGACGCGCCTTGACGCGCCTTCAGGGAGCGGTACAATTCCAGCGGGTCAATACCTGAGGAGAAAGACACCTGAGGAGCAAGACCCGCGAGGAGGAAGACGCCATGAAGAAGCGCTGGATTCGGGTGGTTATCGCGGTTGCAGTTCTGGTCATCGTGGTTTTAGGGTTGATTCCGTTCTTCGTCAATGCCGATACCTTCCGCCCAAAGATTCAGGATGAACTCTCCAGTGGGCTGGGGCGCAAGGTCACGCTGGGCCACATCGGCCTTTCCCTATTCACGGGCAGCCTGGTCGCCGAAAACATCTCCATCGCCGACGATTCTGCGTTCTCCAGCGTCCCCTTTCTCGAGGCCAAGGAGCTGCGGATCGGCGTCGAGCTGGGGCCGCTGATCTTTCATCACGCCGTCGAGGTCACGACCTTCACCGTCGACTCTCCGTCGATACAGCTCATCCACGCGGCAAACGGCACATGGAATTTCTCGTCGCTGGGCAGTAACTCCTCTCAGCCTCAATCGCAACAGGCGGGCGCACCGCCGTCGCTCACGGTGAACGAGCTGAAGATCGTGAATGGCAGCGCCGCGCTTTCGTCTGTCCCGGCGGCCGGCAAGCCCTTCACGTGCAGCGACGTGAACCTGACCGTCCAGCATTTATCGTTCACGCAGTCGTTCCCCGTCGAGCTTTCGCTCAAGGTTGCGGGCGGCGGCTCGCTCAGCTTGAAGGGCACAGCGGGGCCGGTGGCGCAAAACGATACGTCCCTCACCCCCTTTCAGGCGAGCCTTGAGATCAAGCACTTCGATCCGCTGGCGGCCGGCGCGATCTCGCCGAGCGACGGCATTTCAATGCTGGCCGACTTCAGTGCCCAGGTCACATCGAGTGGCGGCAACCTCACCACTACGGGAAAGATCGCGGCCGCGCAGCTCAAGCTGGCGCGCAACGGGTCGCCTGCTCCCCAGCCGGTCGATATCGACTTCAACCTCTTTGACAACCTCTCTTCGCGCACCGGCAAGGTCAACGACATCGCCGTCCACACCGGCGCGGTCGCCGTCCATATCGCGGGCGATTTTCGGCACGACAGCGACGAGGCCGTCCTGAACCTGCATCTTTCCGCGCCCAATCTCCCCGTCGATCAGGTGGAGCAACTTCTGCCTGCCGCGGGGGTCATGCTGCCCAGTGGCTCGCGCCTGAAGGGGGGCACGCTCAGCGCCCAGCTTGCCGTTACCGGCCCAGTCAACGCCATTACCATTGCAGGCCCGGTCGAGCTCGACAATAGCCAGTTGTCGGGCTTCGACCTTGGCTCAAAAATCCAGGGCATCAATCCGATCGGCGGAACCTCGGGCGGCACCGAGATTCAGAGGCTGAGCGCGGATGTCAATAACTCGCCGCAAGGCACGCGCTTGAGCAACATCGACGCAGAGATTCCTAAAATCGGCAGCGCGACCGGCGAAGGCACCGTATCTCCCTCCGGCGAACTGAACTTCCAACTGAACGCGAAGATCGCGGCCCTGTCGGCGGTAGGTGGAGTAGTGAACAACGGCGTGAGTGCGGTCGGCGGACTGTTCGGCATGAACTCCAAACCCACTTCCAAATCCGATAGCGGCGGCATTCCGCTCACCATCACCGGAACCGCGTCGAATCCGTCAATCCACGCCGAGATGGGTAAGATTTTCAAGAATGCGGCCAGCGGGATCGGCTCGACGGCGCAAAAGCCGGCCAAGCCGCTGAAAGGAATCTTTGGGAAGTAGATGAAAAGCCCGGAATGCCCGGAAATGCGGCCGGATGCAATGCGCAGTTAATTCGGAGGGAGGCGGCCGGCTGACCAACACCGGCCGATGCCGAGCGCCGAAACCGCAGCGCTCCGCCATTCATCTTAAGAGTCGTGCTCTGCCACCTCCCGGAGGCGCGGATTGTTACAAATCTGTTAAAATTGAGATGCAAGGAGTTCGGCAAGGACACTCAGCCCCACCGAATCGATCCCCCATGATCCTCTATCCTCATGCGCCATGCCAATGCCGGAACCGTTCGCGAGAATCCCGTGCTCGACGCCAAGCGGGGCCTCGATCAAGGAAGGCAAGGAGCAGTGCATGTTGATGGCGCGGGTGCTGGGCGCCTTGAAGGCGCAGATCGACGTGATTGTCTCCAGCCCGTTGAAGCGCGCCATGCAGACGGCGCAGTTTGTGGGCACGGAGCTGGGCTACGACGCCAAGGTGGAGATCAGCCCGGCGCTGGGACTGAACGCGAGCTACGCCGATTTCCAGGACCTGCTGGCGAAGTATGCCGACCGCGAGGGGGTGCTGGTGGTGGGGCACAATCCCAACCTCTTTCAGTTTCTCGGCCGGCTGATCACCGGCAACGGCGGCGCGGCAATCCGCATGCGCAAGGGTTCCATCGCCCGCGTCGACATGGAGCAGCCATCCGCCGCGGCTGCAGTGGCTCATCGATCCGCGCACGGCGCGCGCTCATCTACGCCAGCGTGACGAAGAGCTCGCGCCCGAAGACCTCGCGGAAGTAGCCGGCTTCCTTGCGCAGCGACCACAGCTCCAGCTCCGCGCCCGTGCGCCCCGGCTCGCAGCTCCAGATAAACCCGCTTGGGATAGACCCTGGTCCCCGACGCGCAGCACATCGCTGGCGCGGTCCTGATTCAGCGCCACCGCCAGACGCAGCAACACCACCGCGCGGTGCACGTTCTTGTGCTCTTCGGCGGGAATGTTGCGCAGGGCGCGGTCGCCGGGCTGGGGGCGGCTCTTGCCCAGGTAGCGCGCGATGGCCGAGACCAGCGTGCGCTGCAGCTGCGTGTAGCCGTAAATCTCCGAGCTGGAAATGATGTACTGCGTGTGCCGGTGATGGCCCTGGTGGTTGATGAACTTGCCGGTGTCGCGCAGCATGGCGGCGGCGGCCAGCCAGCTTTCGTACTCGGGCGGCAGCTCGTGCAGGGACTTCAGCTCGCGGAAGAGCTGCAGGGCGTGGGCGCGCACCGGCTCGGCCTGGCGGGGATCGACGCCGTAGCGGCGCGCCGTGGCCAGCACGCTCTCCCAGCGCTCGTGCTCGAACTCGCGATGCGCCTTGGCGCGGGCATCCTGCTCGGCCAGCATCTGCGCCAGAATGCCGTCGCGCAAGCCCAGCGGCGAATAGCGAAAGCCGGGCAGCCCGAAGCTCTCGAGCATTTCGGCATAGACCTGCGCGCCGGCGACGATGATCTCCGCGCGCCGCGGCCCGATGCCGGGCACCGCCTCGCGCTCGGGCAGCGACATCTTGGCAAGCTTGCGCGGCCAGCTTGCGCACCGCGCGCGCTGGCACCATGCCGGCCAGAATGGCGGACGCGATCTTCGGCGCGATCGGCGCGTGCTGGCGGCGGATCTTGGCGGCTTTTCTGCCGCCTGCCTTGCCGTTTCTGGCGCCCGATGCGCAGGCATCGGACAGCGCCGCGGCCGTGCCGGAGGTGGCGATCACCAGCGGCGCGCGGCCGGGCTGAATCCTGCGATGCGCGCGGCGCAGTTCGCGCGCGATCAACTGCCGCATGCGCGCCAGGCCATCGGCGCGGCGCGGGATCGGTCGGGAAGGAACTCCTCCGTAAGCCGCACCGCGCCCAGCGGCAGGCTGACCGTCTCCTTGATGCGCTTGTGCTCGGAGAGCGTGATCTCGCAGCTTCCGCCGCCCAGGTCGACCAGCAGCACGCGGCCGCCTGCGCCCGGCTCCGCGCCGGTCACGCCGAGATGAATGAGCCGGCCTTCTTCCAGGCCGGAGATGATCTCCATGTTCCAGCCGGTCTCGGCCTTCACCCAGGCCTGAAAGGCCGCGGCAGTTGCGCGCGTCGCGCATGGCCGCGGTGGCCACCACGCGAATGCGGTCGACGCCGTGCGCCTGCACCGCGCGCTGAAAGCGCTTGAGCGCGCGCAGCGTGGCCGCCATGGCCTCAGGCGAGATGAGCCCGGTATCGAAGACGCTGGCGCCGAGGCGCGTGACTTCGCGGTCTTCGGCGAGAGTTTTGAGCTGGTGCGCCTGCACCCTGGCGATCTTCAGCCTGCAGGAGTTGGAACCGATATCGATGGCGGCAAAGGTCGGCATGAGGTTTTTTGCGATGCGCTCCAAGGCGAAAGATATCGGCCCATCGCCAAGATACACGAAGAAGCAGGGACTGAGGGACTAAGGGGCTAAGGGACTGAGGGAACGGGGGAACAAGGGGTAGGGACTAGGGACTGAGGGACTGAGGGAGCGAGGGCGCGAGATGGCGGGTGAAGGGTACTGCAAATTCGCAGAGCTGCCGGTCTTCGAAACTGCATCGCGAGCGCGCGAAAAAATGACGGATACGGACAGCGGGAGTCAAATACGAAAAAATGACGCCCCAGGGAACTTTTCGCCGTCTCAGCGCATAACCAGTTGTGAAGGGCTGAAACGGAATTTTATGCAAGAAGCACTGCCGGCAAACGTTCTAAGCTTGGGAGCAGCCATGCAAGAAACCGTCATTGACGCATCCCGAGCCGCCCGAGCATCGACGGAGACCGACGAACAGTTGATGGCCGCGTTCAGGGGGGGCGTTGCGGAGGCATTCACCACACTCTTCGCGCGCTACAAACAGCCGCTCTTCGGATTCTTTCTGAGGCGCGTTGGCGATCCATCGCAGGCCGAAGAACTGACGCAGGAGACATTTCTCGCGGTGCTGCGCGCAACCTCGCGCTACGAGGCGAGCGCTCTCGTTCGCACATGGTTGTACGCAATCGGCTTCAAGATTCTGCAAGCGCATCGCCGCAAGGCTACGTTTCGGGCCATGTTTCAGGGCGAACAGCCTGCCGGCCGCGAACCCGCGATTGAAAACGGCCTCGACGCCCGGCTGCTGGTGCGAGAGGCAGTGGGCAAACTCGACCCGATGGATCGCGAGGTGCTGCTGCTGCGCGAGTTTGAGGGGCTGAGTTACGCGGAGGTCGCCGTGCTGCTCGTTCTGCCGGTGAACACCGTTCGCTCACGGCTTTTCCGGGCGCGCATGGCTTTACACGATCTGCTGGTTGCGCCAGTTCACCAATCCAGCATCAACGATCACTCAGGCTCAAAGGAGCGCGTATGAATACCGCAACCCATCCCATTGCTCCTGAAGACGTGATGGCCCTGCTTGACGGCGAGCTTTCGGGCGCCGAAGCACAGGCCGTTTCAACACATTTCGGCGAGTGCCAAGAATGCGCCGATCTCGCCGGCCAGTTGCGTCTTACTTCGCAATCGCTTTCCGCGTGGACCGTTCCGGCGGTTCCGGCAAATCTGGACGAGAGATTGAGGGTGGCTGCGGCAAAAGACGCGCCGAAACGCAAGTCGGCCAATCCGGGAACCTCTATGCGCGTCAGCTTCTGGAATTGGCGGATGTGGGCCATCGGAGGGGCGGGCGCGGTGGCGGCGGTTCTGATTCTGGTGGTTGCAGGTTTGTCGATCTCCTATTATTACCGTGAGCGTGCCAGTCGCGCCCAGTATGAGAGTCAGCCGACGGCGGCGCCCCCGGATTCCCAGGCTGCCAGTGCAGATTCCAACGGTGGCGGAGGGCTGGCAGTCGCCGGTATCGCCGGTAGCTCGGCAGAAAACCCGCCGGCAGCTCCCGCGCCTGCCCCCTTGCCTGCCCCAACCCTCGCGCCCATGATTGCGCGCAGTGTGGCCCTGACCATTGAAGTAAAGGATTTCGCCGCTTCACGCTCAGCTTTGGACGCAATCCTTGCGCGGCATCATGGCTACGCGGCGCAGCTCACGGTCAACACGCCTGAAAACGATTCGCAGTCCTTTCAAGCCTCTCTCCGGGTTCCAGCGCCTGAGCTTTCCGCAGCGCTGAGCGAACTGAGGGCTCTGGGCCGTGTTGAAACGGAAACGCAGTCCGGCGAGGACGTCACGCAGCAACACGCGGACCTGGCCGCGCGCCTCGAAAACGCACGCGAGACCGAGCAGCGGCTCCGCGACCTGCTGGCGCAGCGCACGGGGAAAATCGACGAGGTCCTTCAGGTGGAGGAGGAGATGGACCGGGTCCGTGGCCAGATTGAAGGCATGGAGGCGGATCAGAAGACTCTTGAGCATCGCGTGGACTTCGCCACGATCGATCTGCAATTGACCGAGGAGTACAAGGAGAAACTCAACCCGCAGTCCGCATCGGTCTCTTCGAGCATGCGCAACGCCTTTGTGGCGGGCCTGCGCCACGCGTCGGGAGCCTTGCTGGGGATCGTGCTGTTCCTTGAGGAGTTTGGCCCGGTGCTGCTCATCTGGGTGGTGATCCTGGGGATTCCGACGATTCTGATATGGCGCAGATATCGCAAGGTTAAGGCCCGGGTGGCCGGCCGCGCGGGATGATTTGCGGTCCCGTCGTCCCCGCGGGGCTGCGATCCAGGATTCAAGCTTCTAGACCGGATTAGGAATTCACGTAAGGAATGCGCGTGCAATTTGCGCGCCTCTTTGCGGTCGAATCGGCGATCTGCGCATACTTCAGCAGAAATCCATCAACTTATAGTGTGAAACGCCATACAAACCGGGCTGATATTCTGATTGGGATAGCAAAGAATCACGATGAATGCAAGCATGAAGATCGGCGCAAGGACCGTCGAGCGCCCGGTGCGACAGGCGCCGGGAACGCGCGCGGTGTGGCTGCTGTTTGCGGCCATTTTTATCGCGGTATATTTTGCGTCGCTGTTTTCGCCGCCGCTACTGGACGATGTGGACGCGGCGCACGCGGAGGCCGCGCAGCACATGGCCGAAACCGGCGACTTGATTACGTCGAGGATCAACGGGATTCGCTACATCGAGAAGCCGCCGCTGCCATATTGGATGGTGGCCGGCGCGTACAAGATATTTGGCGAGAACACCTTTGCCACTCACTTGCCCAATGTGCTGGCCATGCTGGGGCTGGCGTGGCTCTCGTGGCTATGGGCGCGGCGGGCGTGGGGCGAACGCGCGGGGCTCTATGCGGGACTGGGCGTGCTGACGTCAGTGGGGCCGTTTCTGTTTACGCGCTTCATTATCCCGGAATCGATCCTGGCGTTTTTTCTGCTCGTTGCTCTTTACGCTCTCATTACCACTCTTGAAGGCGGCGGGCCGCTGGGCATTTACTGGATGTGGGCGGGCGTGGCGCTGGCTCTGCTGAGCAAGGGGCTGATTGCGCCTGTGTTCTTTTTGGGCGCGGCCATTCCTTATTTGCTGTTGACCGGTCAATGGCGCCGCTGGAAGGCGCTGCGGCCTGTGTCGGGCCTGCTGGTTTTTCTGGCCGTCGCCGCGCCGTGGCACATTCTGTGCGGCATCGTCAATCCCGACCAAGGGCACCCGGTGGGCAACCACCCCACCGTGGGCAACGTGCACGGGTTCTTCTACTTCTACTTCATGAACGAGCACGTGCTGCGCTTCTTCAATATGCGCTATCCGCACGACTACAACAAAATGCCGGGCGTGTGGTATTGGCTGGCGCATTTGGTGTGGCTGTTCCCGTGGAGCTTGTTTTTGCCTGCCACCGTGGCCGTGGCCTGGAAGACGCGGCGCTCATGGCTCAAGCACTTGCGTCCCGAATCCGGCGATACGGTTGACTTTTACCTGGATAACGCCATGCGCGAAGACGTGGCCACGTATGTGCAGCGCGTGAAATTCCGCGTGCGCACCATCTGGCTGCTGAGTTTGTTTTCGGCATGGACGGTGGTGTTCTTTTCCCTCTCGACCAACCAGGAGTACTACACTTTTCCGGTATGGCCGCCGCTGTTCATTTTGATCGCCGGGGTGATGGCGGATATTGAGGAGAATCGAGGCGCAGAAGGCGGCAAGCCGGTTCTCAAGACGGCGTGGCTGACCGGCGCGCAAGCAGTGTTTGCCGTGGTGGGCGTGCTGGTGGCCGTCGCGCTGGGCTGGGGCTTGTGGACCTCGCGCAATCTGCCGTTCGTGCCCGACATTGGCGCAGTGCTGGCGCATCGCGGCGTTGGCGATTACACGCTGTCGATGTCGCACCTGTTCGACCTGACCGGAGATTCGTTTGCCGCGCTGCGGCTGCCGGCGGCGATGGCGGCGTTTGTGTTGCTGATAGGGCCGGCCGCGGGCTGGCGGCTGCGCCTGAAAGGCCGGCACATTGCTTCGACGGTGAGCGTGGCGCTGACGATGACGGTGTTTCTCATCGCCGCGCATATCGCATTTGCGCGGTTTGAGCCGATGTTGAGCTCGAAACAATTGGCCGATACGATCGTTCAAAAAGGAACGCCCGCGGATACGTTCATTATTTATGGCGATCAGTCGTCCGGCTCCTCGGTGATCTTTTACACGAATGCGTTCTTCCATGGCCGGCCTGCATTGCTGGTGCTGCCGCGGTGCGGGCAGCATGGCGAGGGATCGACGTTGATTTGGGGGTCGTGCTACCCCGACGCGCCCGACATTTTCTTGAGCGATGAAAAGCTTGCGAAGATTTGGGGCGCGGGCGAGCGCAAGTGGATTTTCGCCGAAGATCCGTGCCGCCACAATGCCGAAGATCAGAACCGCAACAAGACTCCGGATCAATACTGCGACAGTAAGCACAATGTTGAAGCAGTGCTGGGTGGGCGTCTCTACCCGGTGCAAACGATCGCCGATAAAACCTTGTGGACAGACCGGCCACTTTAGTGAGGCAGGGAACAAGGGACCAAGGGAACAAGGGACCAAGGGAACGAGAAAACAGCGATCAGGGCTCAGGGGTGAGGGATTGCGGTGAGGCATGGACGGAACAGCTCCGCGCGTAGACCCACAGATAGAAAATTCCCATGACCAGCAAGATGAGCGGGACGGGCCACCGAAGCACAACCGTCAGTATCTGCCCGGACAATCCCGTCGAGGGTAGGTGCAGCTTGTTGATGAAGCCGAAAAGAAATGCCGCCGGCCAATCCGCGGTCGACACGAACCCCACGGTATTCACCAGAAGCGCGAGCCAGCCGAGCAAGCCGCCCTCGACCCAGAGCATGGCGAATGCGGGAACCGTGAGCAGCAGCAACTTGGCGTCATAGAGATGATGATAGACAGGGAGCAGGGAAAGAGGCGCGATTGCCGCGAGCGCCAGACAGACTCTCTTTGGCGAAGGGCGGGATCGAAGAGTAACAAACGCCCATGGGAGCAGGAGTAATGCACATACAAGATAGCTGACCGGGTTGTAGATGCGTGGATCGTCCCGGAAAATGCTAATGACCTCTTGCAGGTTGACCAGGCCCGTGGGACCCAATGCAACGGGACCTGGGTGGCCGAGACCGCCAGCAAAGAGCTCCAACATATTGGAATGCAGTTCCTCGATCCAGTGCGGTGTGACGCGCCAGACCCACAGGACCGCCGGCAGACTGATGACAACCGTTGCGAGGAGGGTTTGCAGTGCACGTTTTCGGTACACTCCTCCTGCTAATAAGAAATAGAGCCAGAAGAACCCCGCATCATGCGGTTTGACAGCAAGGCTAAAAGCAAGACACAGGATTCCTGCGGGGATAAACCGCTCCCGAACAAAGCACCAGACGGCCACTACGCAAAGACTTATCGCAATTCCGGATGGATTGCCGGAAGAAATGAGCACTACAGTGTTGGCAAGGTAAAAGCCGACCAAGACGCCGGAGAGGACTGGCGCCAAATTTGCCCCGAGATCCCAAGCCAGAAACGAGGCAAGAATGAGGCCCCCAGCAGTGAGTGCTAACCAGAGCACGTGCGCAGGCCCCCACGGAAGCATCGCGAAGGGAAGCGCGATGGGAAACGTGGTTGGCGGGTATATATGCACCGTCGCAAGCAGGCGAGCCGATTCGTCAGCTAGTGGGGCTCCCCCCTCTGCACGATATATGCGCAATACATCACTTTCGTTGTAGGGGTCACCATGTTGAATAAGGCATCGTACAGAATAGTAAATTGGTTTGAAATCTTGCCCAGCGGTTGGGGAGGAGTATATTATGGCGAAGCTCTCAAGAAGAAAAAGCACGCTTCCCACTAGCAGCCAATGCAGGCCATCGAGCCGCGCCTTTGTCATCTTGAGCATTCTTTCTGTCTTCTGCTCCGGGGAGCCGCTGCCGAAAAGGAGTTGTCAGTGGTCAGCTTTCTGAATCGCCGCTTCATGGCAAGAGAAGCCAGCCTCAAAGTCCAATTCTCTTAAGGTACGCATTCAATTCCTTATCCGCTGGCGGGGCTGCGCAGGTTCCGGGGCGCTCCAGCAGGCAAACTCCCTTCCAGCACTGCAACTGCCTGAATTCCGAGGGAACTCCTGGCGCGTTGAGTGGCGCAATCAAAGCATTGAAGAACGGAGCATCCTGCGCGAGCTCCGCCGCGGATCCGACCTGAACCATCGGCACGTCGCGATGGAGATGCGCATACCCTCCCGACTCCGACCAAAACCGATCGTAGATTCCGACGCCGCACAGCCCAGCTTCACGGCTGAGGCGATCGAAGGCTCCGATCCCCCAGGGTGTTTTGTACCAATCCGCGCATTCCGCAGCCAGCATAGCCGAGGACACAAGAAGGCACGTTGTACCAATCGCCACGACCCATTTGCGATTGTCCAGGAATCTCACTCCCCGCTTTACCTCTGCCAGAAGATCCACAACTCCCATCGCAGCCAGAGCGATGGCCGGCGCGAGAATCGGATAGATGTACCGGACCTCCTTGTGTCGTATGACGCTGTGCGAAACGATGACGATGAGGCAGAAGATGGCGAGGAATGGACTTCGCCTGGCTCCATGAAAGAGAAACAGAATGGCCGGGCCGATCAAAACCACAAGAATCAGCAGATACCAGTACCACGGCTGAACCAAGCTCAGTTCCTTACCGGGCCCTCGCACCAGGTTTGCTTCATAGTTGCCGATAAATGACTGCCACGGATAAGACCACGTGATCCAGTCGACGACCCCAAACAGGAGCGTTGGCAGGGATACTCCGGCGAGCACGGCGGGAGCTCTCTCGCGCCATCGTGGATAACAAAAGTAGACCACCGCAAAGGCCAGGGCAGGCAGCAATTGGATACGCAGACAAGCTGCCAGCCCGCAGAACAGCCCGGCAAGGAAGAGCCGCTTGCGTTCGCCCAACTCTTGGCCGTAGATGCCAAGGTACAACCCCGGCAGCATCACGTGCGCGGCCACCACTTCATTGAGTGCTTTAGGGGCAAAGTAAACGAGCCCAAAGTAGAAAGAGCACGCCAGCGCCGCCACAACGGCCGCCGGCGTTCCGCTTGCGCGCTTCGCCCACGCATAGCCAAACCAGACTGTGAGCAGAGAAATCAGCGACAGAACAATCGTTGTTCCCAAAAGGTACCCGGCGGAAGCCGAGCCCATCCAGGCTGTAGCGCGCATGACGCCGGCAAGGAAGGTAGGGAACACCCAGGAGCGGATTCCAAACCGCCATTCCCAGGGGATTACGCCATACCCATATACGAGCCTATGCGCCGGTTCGAGCGTTTGGAAAATCTCGTCAGGGAAGAAAATATTGGGCGAGCCCACTGCGAGCCCGATCCGCAGCACAAGAGCAAAGCCGAGCAGCGTAACCCAGGCCAAAATCTTCCTTGTCCTCGTCACGGCCGGTTACCTCCGACTGGTCCGATGTCCTCGTTCGTCAGCAGGAATCTCCTTTTCGGCTCCGGTTCCCTCAAAATTGTACAGCTACCGAGGGGAACTCCATTGCCGGACGCGGAATCACAAGAGACCTTATTTCACCGCGCGCATCTTTCCGCCGGGCAAGAGTTCGTAGACCTGGCCGCGCCAGAGAATGCGGCGGCCCAGGTAGCTGGCGGCCCAGAAGCCGAAGCCCATAAGATCGCGGATGGGATAGAGGACGAGCAGCCCGAACCAACTGCGGTCGCGCACCACGAGGCGGCCGACAGCAATGGAAAGCGCCAGGCGCGTGACGACGCTAAAGCCGAGGAGTGCAAGGCCCCAAAAGGGATGGCCGAGCCAGGCCGCGCCAGCGAGCCCGAGCAGCCCGAACGGCAGGCTGAAGGTGAGCGATGTGCCGAAGTGGCCTTTGGGGCGCGAAAAACGCGTGGACTTCATCCATCGGACCTGGTGCTTGAGCGAGCCCACGAAGTTGGAGTGCAAAACCATGTGGTCGATGGCGTGATGGCTGAGGATGACGGTCTGGCCGAGCTTCCAGGTTTCGTTGCCGAGAATGAAATCGTCGGAACAGTAGTCGGCCGTGACGCGGAAGCCGCCCATGCTGCGAATGGTCTCGCGGCGGAAAGCCATGGTGGGGCCGAGGGTGAATTGCATGCCTTCCAGGGCGCGAGCGGCGAGCACGCCGGAGGACATTTCGACGGACATGCCGACAGCCTCAAGTCTCGCCCAGATGCTGCGTGCCCACAGGCCCCCTTCGGCCGCGATGCCGCGATAGAGACAGCACATGCCGCCGACTTGAGGGTCTGCGAACGGAAGGGCCACGGCGCGCAGGTAGTCCGGCGTGACGCGCACGTCACTATCTGAGATGACGAGGATTCCATGCGCCGCTTCGGCTTCCATTTTTTCCAGGGAGATTACTTTGTCATTGATGTAATCGGGCTGGCCGCCGGTGGAGAGAAACCTGGCGGGAATGTTGGGATGGCGCAAGGCCACGCGGCAGGCAGTGGCGAGGCCGGGGTCGCTGGGCTCGCGCGCGCAGAAGAGGATTTCGTATTCGGGGTAATCCTGCGTGAAGAAGGATTCGAGGTAGGACTCGAGGCCGGGTTCTGCGCCGTGCAAGGGCTTGAGCAGCGTGAGCGGCGGCGTGTAACCGGGGCGGACGGCGAGTGCGGCGAGCGCCTGATGGCGTTCGCCGAGGTAACGGGGCACGGCCCACAGCACGATGCCGGCGAAGACCGTGGAGGTGATGAGGCCGAAGACGGCCAGGCCGAGGAGAACGTAGGGCATGCTGGTTCAAGGATAAAGGCAGGGAGCGAGGGAACAAGGGAACGAGAAGGCGTGGATCAAGGGTCGGTGAGCGGGGGAACAAGAAGGAGATGCGCGCCTGGCAGCGTGGAGGGCCGACGCTGCAACCGGTCAGGAGACCGGCGTTACATCGATCGCTGGCGGTCGAGAGAGGCTACGGTTTGCGTGGGGGAGTGGGTCGCGGGGGCGGGACAGTTTTGCGGATGGGTACGATGGCGGCTCCGGAGCTGGGCGCGGCCTGTTGAAAGCGCGTGAGCATCTCGGAGCGCACGTATTCGACGAAGCTCTGCATCTGGCGGTTCATCTCTTCCATGCGCTCGCGCATTTGCAGGATGATGGCGATGCCGGCGATGTTGACGCCGAGGTCGCGGGCGAGGTTGAGAATGAACTCGAGCCGCTCCAGATCTTCATCGGTGTAGAGGCGGGTGTTGCCCTCGGTGCGCGAGGGCTTGAGCAGGCCCTCGCGCTCGTAGAGGCGGAGGGTCTGGGGATGGATCTCATACATCTCGGCCACTGCCGAGATCATGTATGCGCCTTTGGACTTGCGTTTTGTGGTCATGGCCAGGTTTCGGAATAACGATACCAAAGTGGTTGAACGCGAATTCCCTCAGGGGCTAGAGCATTTTCGGAATACACATAGACTTTTTTAGAGCCGTGAAAGGTGGCTTTTTCTTGAGGAAAAAGCCACTTGAGTATGTGCTTTCGGTCTACACCAATTCCGAAAATGCTGTAAAGCCCCGCATCCCATCGTTGACCTAATGTACGGGCTGAAGCCCGTACCCTTCAAAAAACTTTCATGGCCCGGCACGACTGAAGTCGTGCCCTTTCAAAACCGTTTACATCTTGTCGAACAGCGCCTTGCGCGGGTCCTGGGGGTTCAGCTTTGCGAGCTCGCGCATGATCTCGCGGCTGCGCTCGTCGTTCAGGTGCGGCACGGCGACTTCGACGGTGACGATCTGGTCGCCGCGCTGGCCGGGATGCTGCGCGCTCTCGACGCCGCGCTCGCGCATGCGCAGCTTTTGCCCGCTCTGCGTGCCGGGCGGAATCTTCAACTGCGCGCGGCCGTCGATGGTGGGCACGTCAACCTTGGCGCCCAGCGAGGCCTCGGCCACGGTGACCGGGACGGTGAGCTGAATGTCGTCGCCCACGCGCGTGAAGACCGGGTGCGTGCCGGTGCGCACGATGAGGAACAGGTCGCCGGCCGGGCCGCCGTTGACGCCGGCGTTGCCCTTGCCCTGCAGGCGGATGCGCTGGCCGTCGCGCGTGCCCGGCTTGATGCGGAATTCGACCGTCTCAGTGCGGCTCACCGTGCCCTCGCCGTGGCAGGTGGCGCAGTCGTTGGCGATGCGGCCCGTGCCGTTGCAGCGCGGGCAGGTGATGTTGAACTTCATGCGGCCGCCCATCTGCGTCACCTGGCCGGTGCCGTGGCACTCCGGGCACTGCATGCCGCCGCCGGCGGTCGCCTGGCCGTGGCAGGTGGGGCAGGTCTCCTGGCGGTGGATCTGGATGCGCGCCTGACCGCCGCGGATAGCCGTCCAGAAGTCGACCGTGGCCTGGTATTCGAGATCGGTGCCCGGCTGCGGCCCGCGCGGCTGCTGCGGATGCTGCGCGCCGGAGAAGATGCCGGAGAAGATGTCTTTGAAGCTGCCCCAGCCGGAGCTGCCCGGTCCGCCGCCGCCCTGCTGGCCGGGAACGCCGCCCTGGAAGCCGGAGAAGTCGAAGCCGCTCAAAGTCGACCGGCCCACGCCCGCCGCCGGCTTTCTGCTGGCGCGCGTAGGCCTCGGCCGTCGCCGGGTCGATCTGGTCGGAGTAGAAGCCCACCTGGTCGTAAATCTTGCGCTTCTTCTCGTCGCTCAGAACGTCGTTGGCCTCGGAGATCTCCTTGAACTTCTCTTCGGAGCGCTTGTCGTTGGGATTCACGTCGGGGTGGTACTTGCGCGCCGCTTGCGGAAGGCCTTGCGAATCTCCTCCGGCGTGGCCGTCTTCTTGACGCCGAGCGTTGCGTAATAGTCTTTGTTGGTGGTGGTGGCCATGGGTGCTTTCTTATCTCAGGTCAACGTGTGATCCAGCTTCGTATTCAATGCACGGGCAATACCAGAGCTTCCTGCCAGCATTCAGGAACGCCTTATGCGGCATAACGTCACGCGGCCACGTCAAACCGCTCAATCTTCGGCCTCTTCTTCTGCGAAGCTTGCCAAATGTCGTAGCTCATCTGCAACTCGTACCAAAGGCTGTCGTGCGTGCCCAACGCGGCCGATAGGCGCAGAGACATTTCGGCAGAGATGCCTGCCGCGCCGTTGAGGATGCGCGACAGAGTAGTGCGCGAGACGTGCAGCCTCTTGGCCGCGCTGGTCACGTCTATCTCGCCCAGCGCGTCGCGCAAGACCTTGCCGGGATGCGGCGGATTGAACATTCTCTGCATAACGACTCCTAGTGGTAGTCCCGATAGTCAACCAGAATCGCGTCTTCCTTCTCGAAGGTGAACGTCAGGCGCCAGTTCCCACTCACCTTCACTGCCCAATGGCCTTTCAGGTCGCCGGTCAGCTTATGTAACGCCCATCCTGGCATGTTCATATCTGCGGGCAACTTTGCGTAATCCAAAAGCTGGAGCCTGTTGGCGAGCCTGGCTGCGTGGGCCGGATGAATCCCGGCTTTGCTACCCGTCCGGAAGAACTGCTCGATCCCCGCATGCCGGAAGCTCTTGATCACTCGTTAAGTGTAGCGCGTCACGCATCAAGCGGGCAATCTGGCCCGTCCGTCGATGCCCATTCGCACTCCACAACGAAACACAACCGCAGATCCTTCGACTCCTCCCCTTCGTCCGCCGCGGCGGACTCGTGGTCGCCGCTCAGGATGACAGCACTTGAGGGAGCTACGAGTTGGGGTGGGCGACTTTCAGTCGCCCACCCCGAGGTTCCTCTGCTTTCTTGCTATCCCACCCTAAACGCAAAAAGCGCGTTTAGGATGGGGCATCCATTTGGTGCACCCATTTCGTGCAGGCACTTTACTTTTTCTCGTCCACGTCGACGTACTCGGCGTCGATGACTTCGCCTTCTTTCTTGGCTTCGGGGCCGGGCTGGGTAGAAGCGCCGCCCGAAGGGCTGCCCGGCGCGGGTCCTGATTCCGCCTGCGCGGCGTTCGCCTTATAGAGCACCTCGGCCAGTTTGTGGCTGGCGTGGGTGAGCTTTTCGTGCGCCGACTTCAACTGCGACACGGACGGCGAGCCTTCGAGTGTCTTTTTCGCGTCGGCCAGTGCTGCTTCGACTTCGGTCTTGTCGGCCGCCTGCACCTTTTCGCCGGAGTCCTTGAGCATCTTCTCGATGTTGTAGACGAGGCCGTCGAGCGGGTTGCGGGCCTCGATCTCCTCGCGCTTCTCCTTGTCCTCAGAGGCGTGCGCTTCGGCCTCCTTGGCCATCTTCTCGACCTCTTCCTTGGACAGGCCGGAGCTGGAGGTGATGGTGATGCGCGTGTCCTTGCCGGTGGCGTTGTCCTTGGCGGTCACGTTGAGGATGCCGTTGGCATCGATGTCGAAGGTGACCTCGATCTGCGGCACGCCGCGCGGCGCGGGAGGAATGCCGCCGAGCTTGAACTTGCCCAGAGTACGGTTCTGCGCCGCCATGGGCCGCTCGCCCTGCAGCACGTGGACTTCGACCTCGGTTTGCGAGTCGGCCGCCGTGGAGAACGTCTCAGTCTTCTTGGTCGGGATCGTCGTGTTGCGCGGAATCATCGGCGTGGCCACGCCGCCCAGCGTCTCGATGGACAGAGTGAGCGGAGTGACGTCGAGCAGCAGCAGATCCTTGACGTCGCCGGCCAGCACGCCCGCCTGCACGGCTGCGCCCACGGCGACCACCTCATCGGGATTGACGCCCCGGTGCGGCTCGCGGCCGAAGAGCTTCTTCACCAGCTCCTGAATCTTGGGCATGCGGGTTTGGCCGCCCACCAGCACGACTTCGTTGATCTGGTCTATGCCGATGCCGGCGTCGGCCAGGCCTTTTTGCAGGGCTCGATCGAGCGATCGATCAGGTCCCCAACCAACTGCTCCAGCTTGGCGCGGGTGAGCTTGCGGACCAGGTGCTTGGGGCCGGAGGCGTCGGCGGTAATAAACGGCAGGTTGATCTCGGTTTCGACGGTGGTCGAAAGCTCGATCTTGGCCTTTTCCGCGGCGTCTTTCAGGCGCTGCAGGGCCATCTCGTTGCCCTTCGAGGTGAGGTCGAGGCCGTGCTCCTGCTTGAACTCGCTAATGAGCCAGTCGACGATGCGCTGGTCGAGGTTGTCGCCGCCCAGGTGGGTGTCGCCGTTGGTCGATTTGACTTCGATGACGCCCTCGCCGACTTCGAGGATGGAGATGTCGAAGGTGCCGCCGCCGAAGTCGTAAACCGCGATGGTCTCGTCCTTCTTTTTGTCGAGGCCGTAGGCCAGCGCGGCCGCCGTGGGCTCGTTGACGATGCGCTTGACGTCGAGGCCGGCGATCTTGCCTGCGTCTTTGGTGGCCTGGCGCTGGGCGTCGTTGAAGTAGGCCGGAACGGTGATGACGGCCTCAGTGACCGTTGCGCCCAGGTAGGATTCGGCGCTCTTCTTCAGCTTTTGCAGGATCATGGCGGAGATTTCGGGCGGGGTGTACTCCTTGCCCTGGGCCACAACAGCCACGTGGTCGCCCTGCTGGACGACCTTGAAGGGAACCATCTTCATCTCGTCCGTGACTTCGTTGTAGCGACGGCCCATGAAGCGCTTGATGGAGAAAATGGTGTTCTCCGGGTTGGTGATGGCCTGGCGCTTGGCCACCTGGCCTACGAGGCGCTCGCCGCTCTTTGAGAAGCCGACGATGGAGGGGGTAGTGCGCGCACCTTCCTCATTTGCAATGACTTTGGGCTCTCCGCCTTCCATGACTGCCACGCACGAGTTGGTAGTGCCGAGGTCGATTCCGATCATTTTAGCCATAAATCTCCTGCCTGTTCGAGATTTGCTCAACTAAGCAGGATGCCAGATTGAGCGAGATATTGTCAACTTATTTGATGCGTTTCGCCTAAGGAGGATGCAATTTTGGCGTGCAATCGGGAGCAGCTTCGTGGTTTCCGGCGTTAGGCCAGACGGCTATCGGCCGACGGCGGCCAAGGCGGCAGCGAAGGCTTCGTCCGGCTCGGGGCGGACGCGAAAGTCGGCGTGGGCCTGCGCGTGGACTACGCGTCCAGCGGGACTAATCACGTATGTTGCAGGGAGAACGAGGCGCCAGGAGTCGTCGCCGTTGACAAAGGGGATGTTGACGAGGATGGAGCGGTAGTAGTCGCGATGGTACCCGGGGATGGTGTAGGCGAGGCCGAATTGCGATGCGAGGGCGCAGCCAGGATCGGCGAGGACAGGGAACGGCAGCGAGTGCTGGCCGACCATGAAGTCGTTCTGGCGCTCGGTTTGCGGGCTGACAGCGGCGAGGAGTGCGCCGGACTCGCGAAGGCGGGAATGGAGGTCGCGCCAGGCTTCGAGCTCGGTGACGCAGTAGGGGCACCAGCGGCCGCGGAAGAATTTGAGGACGAGCGGGCCGAGAGCGAGCAGATCGGCGGAGCGAATCGGGCGGCCAGAGGCATTGTTGAGGGTGAATTCGGGGGCTCTGGCGCCGACGGGGAGGATTTTTTCTTCGATTCCCGAGGCAAACAACTCTTCGACAGCCCGCTCGCCGACGGCCATGCGCTCGGGCTGAACGAGTTTGCGCGTGTTGGCGGTGATCTCGTCGAGTTGGTCCTGGAGGCTAGCGGGCATCGCTCTTCCGAAGAAAATCATTGAATGAGAATTGTTTCTCTCCGTTTTCATGAATGAGGAGCAAAATCTTGTGCCTGTTCAGGAATTCGGCAGTCAATCCAAAGATCACAGCAGCGGCACGGGGAAATCTGCCCGGCAACTTCTTCGGCCCCTCAATTCGACCATAGACGATGAGCGCGGCGATCGTTTTCTCTCTTTTTGAATCTTTTCGCCATGCGTCAAGCGTGCTTTCGACTTGCTGCGCTGCTTCTTTGAGATTTGTGTCCGAGCCTTTGAGCTCGACAATCACATCGATTGTCCTGCGCAGGCCAACAATTAAGTCAGCTTGCCTGCCCGCCAGTTGCGAGTAGCAGCCGTCGTAATGAATCTTGCGAATCTCTCGCCGCCTTGGATTGACGAAGGTCGCCCGCACTCCACGATCCTCGACATAAACGGAAGGTCCGGTGCAAGTCTCAATGCAGTTTTCGGCCCAGGTGCAGTCGGGCTGGCTAGGAGGCCTTTGTATGTTCATATTCCAGCCTCAGAAGCTCGTCGAACTCGTTCCCGATTACCTCCGAGACCTGGTCGAGATAGTTGCCCTCAACGAATCCGCTCTCATTCAGGATGGATTTCAGTTCGCCGTTCTCGATGGCATAGGCCTTGAAGTCGCCTTCCTTGATCCAATACTGCTCGGGGACGATCTTTGCGACCTGATCGCGCAGCTTTGGATTCTTTCGAGCGGCCTGGCCGGCTTCGATGAGGTTGTTAAATGACGTAAGAATGTAGGGGCTATGTGTAGTGATGACCCATGAAAACTTGAAAAAGTCTTCGTTATGAAGCCACGAAAAAAGGCGCACGAGTTCGTACTGAGTGATCGGAAATACGTGGCCTTCCGGTTCTTCAACTATCAAGAATCTCTCTCTAATTGGATATAAGCCGTCGCCGCTCTTCTCTGCGAAGGTGTCCTTAACCAACGTCGACAGCAGCATGAACAAAGGAACCAGCTCTTGCGTTCCAGAGGAGGTCATGCCCATTGGAATGATAATGCCGTTAGGCGTCTCGAAGGCGGGTTTGCCGTCATTAATACGTACCTTTCCGCCCTGCATGGCTTCAATTGAAGCAAGGATCTCAGCTCTAACAGCGGGTACGAGCCTCTCCGATTGAGGTTTAGCTGCCCAATCGAGATTTGCGGCGAACTCCCTTAGCGTGATGTCTATATTCTCGTTTTTGAACAGTTCAAAAACGTTGTTGAGATTTGAGAAGAAAGCCCTACTTGCTGGAATGAATGCGCTTGTCTCGACCATACGGTGGCCCTGCAATAAATTCAGCTCGACAAGATAATTCCAACTGCTAAAGGACGTCTCCAGCCCACCTAACTCATTCCCCGGCTCGTGCGGCCCTCCCCATGGTACAGAGAGTTTTTCTTCATAAAAGGTCCTGACTCCTCGAGAAAGGACAATCGAAGCACGCTGGCCGTTCTCCGACGGCTGGCCGGTCGCTTGGGCCGCAAATCCTCCCTGTTCATAATCGATCGAAAATGCTTCGGTTCCCCAAGCGGCTTCTGGAAATCTCCGTTGGAACTGGAGGGAAGCAAATTCCTCCAAATAGTCCCAATTTCTTTGCCGTGCCGCGAACTCTGCAATGATTTGAGTCAAGGTCGGACCCAAGAAGTAAGCCAGCTTGCATAGCAGGCTCTTCCCGCTGGCCTGCGGTCCGATGAGGACGGTGATTTTGCCGAATTCGAGTTTGGCTTCTTTGATGACAGAGAAGTTCTTGACCGTGAGGGTGCGCACCGGGCGGGCCTTGCTGCCGTTTTCTGGCATTGCGTCCTCCCTTCTTCGCCGAAAAGCAACCGCAGATCCTTCGACTCGTCGCCGCGGCGACTCGCTCAGGATGACAAGCCATAGGGGCCGGCGGACACGGCTTGCCGTGGTGAGCGTGGTGCAACTATGTTACCGCCCGAAGCGCTGTTTGCCGCCCATGCCCGCGCAGCCCGCCGCGCATCATGCTCTTCGCCATGCCGCCTCTTGCCCATCTGCTTGAACATTTTCGCCATTTGCGCGTACTGGCGGAGGAGCTGGTTCACCTCCTGCACGCTGGTGCCGCTGCCGGCGGCGATGCGCTTGCGGCGCGAGCCGGAGATGATTTCGTGATTGCGGCGCTCCTTGGACGTCATGGAGTTGATGATGGCTTCGAGGCGGACGAATTGCTTTTCGTCGACCTGGCCGGCGGCCTGCTGCATGCCGGCAAAAGGGCCGACGGAGGGCATCATCTTCAAAATCGATTCCATCGACCCGAGCTTCTTGATCTGCTTGAGCTGGTCGCGGAAGTCTTCGAGCGAGAAGCCGTCGCCGAGGAGGGCCTTCTTGGCCATCTCTTCGGATTTTTTGCGGTCGAGCGTGGAATCGGCCTTTTCGATGAGCGAGAGGATGTCGCCCATGCCGAGGATGCGGCCGACGATGCGGTCGGGATGAAATGGCTCGAAGGCATCGGGCTTTTCGCCCACGCCGATGAACTTGATGGGCTGGCCAGTGACGTGGCGAATCGAGAGCGCTGCACCGCCGCGCGCGTCGCCGTCCATTTTGGTGAGGACCACGCCGGTGAGGCCGAGGCGCTTGTGAAAATCCTGCGCGGAGTTGACGGCGTCCTGGCCGGTCATGGCGTCGGCGATGAAGAGAATTTCCTGCGGGTTAAGGAGCTTTTTCAGGCGCTCCATCTCGGCCATGAGTTCTTCGTCGATGTGGAGGCGGCCGGCGGTGTCGACGATGAGCGTGTCGCAGCCCATGATGACGGCTTCGCGGCGGGCCTCTTTGGCAAGACGTTCGACGAGCGCGGAGCCGGCGGATTCGCCCTTCTGAGGTCGCCTTCGTAGAGTTTGGTTTCGGCTTGTTTGGCGACGACCTTGAGCTGCTCGCGCGCGGCGGGGCGGTAAACGTCGACCGAGACGAGCATGGGACGGTGACCGCCCTTCTTGAGCCAGGCGGCGAGTTTGCCGCTGGTGGTGGTTTTGCCGGAGCCCTGCAGGCCGGCCATGAGAATGACGGTGGGCGGCTGCGAGGCGAATTTGAAGCGCGCGGTGTCTTTGCCGAGCAGCGCGATCAACTCGTCGCGGACGATTTTGACGACCTGCTCGGAGGGCGAGAGCGCGGTGAGGACTTCAGTGCCGACGGCCTTCTCGCGGATGTGCTCGATGAGCTCGTTGACGACGTTGAGGTTGACGTCGGCTTCGAGCAGGGCGACGCGAATCTCGCCGCAGGGCTTCGGCGATGTTTTCTTCAGTGAGCGTGCCCTGGCCGCGGAGGGTCTTAAAGACGCGCTGGAGTTTGTCGGTGAGGTTCTCAAACATTACAATTCAAGTTTACCGGAAGCGGTCGTTAAGCGAGTCAGCAAGTCAGCGAGTCAGCAAGTTAGCAGGCCAGCGGGTCGCAGGCAAGCGCAGGTGGATCGCCTTCCATCCCGAGCTCAAAAACCAACACCTGATGTAGAGCCTTATTTCTCAATCCACTCGGCGATCGGCCCCCAGTAGGAGAGGTGAGGCTTGCGGAAGGGCTGATTGTGAGCCATGTTGGGCACGACGACCAGCTCCGCGGTGGGGGCGCAGCAAGAGACCAGGTCGCGAGCCATCTGCAGAGGAAACAGGCGGTCATTTTCGCCATGCACGACGAGCACAGGCAACAGGCAACCCCGCAGCGACTCTTCCGCAATCCAGATGTTGGGAACCACAGCAGACAGGCTGGCTGGAAGACCGAAGGAGCGTGCGGCATCGCGGAACGAGGTGAAGGCTGCGCAAAGGACGAGGCGCTGTGCCGCTACGCGGTTGACGATGGCGGCGGCGATGCCGCTGCCCAACGAGAATCCAAGAAGCGATAAAGGCAGCGCGGGGGCAAGAGCTCGAGGCACGCAAAAGAAGAGACCGCATCGTCCTCAAACTGGCTCCAGTCGACCCGCCCCGTACTGCGGCCGTAACCGGAGAAATCAAAGAGGAGAGAGGCCACGCCGTTGACGGCGAGGAGCGACTGCACCGGAAACCAGTGATCGACGTTTTCGCCGATCCCATGACAGAGGAGCACGGCTGCGCGTGCCGGAACCAGCGCCGGCTCGACGAATACCGCGTCGAGGAGGCTGCTTCCGCTGGGTATGGAGTGCGAGGACACTGAGAGATCGGGGTGGTGACGGCAGCGATGGCCGGTGCCCGTCCATCCGAGGATCTGGTCGCGCAGAAGAATAACGCGGCTGATCGAGGTGAGCGCGACGGTGAATGAACGCCTGTGTGGCAGCATGGCAGGCCTGCTCCTTTATTTTACCGCCAGCAACCTTGCAAACTCGGGGCTTCAAAGAGGCGAGGGGTTTCGAGAATTGGCGAGTTCGCGTCGGCCAAGCGGACATCGCGGGTTGGCGAGTTCGCGTCGGCCAAGCGGACATTGCTAGTTGGCGCCGGCTCGAACGGACATCGCGAGGCGAGCGAGTTCGCGGGAAAACAAGAACTTTTTTCCTCTTAATCCTTTGGAGCGATGAGGTACTGCTCGAGTTTGCCGTCGGGGTAGGTGTAGGTGGTGAGTTCGAGTTGGCGATCGGGGTAAGCGATGACGAAGACTCGGAAGGTCATGCCGCCGCGCTGCTCGATTTGAGTCTGGCGCAGGCTGAGCGGCTCGCCGAGCGGAGCCAGCGAGGACTCGAAGTCCGCGATGGCCTGGGGCGTGAAGTAGTCGCTGAGGTTAGGCGCGAGCAGTGAGCGGTCGATGCGGCCCTTCTGGAGGCCGTGGTAGATGTCGAGGGCCTGCTGCTCGGCGGGGGTGAGCGGGTAGCCGGCAACGAGGGGCGCGGCGAGCCGGGCGATGGAGCCGGCGGCGCCAACGGCATCCTGATTGGTGAGGACGGCGACGGCGGCGCCATCGTCGATGAGCACTTCATTATCGGAGACGAAGCCGGAGACTTCGCCCGAGTGTTCGATGGAGCGGTGTCCGTTGCGGTCGAGCACCTCCACGCCGAGGCCGTAATGCGTGGCGCCGCCATTTCTGAGCTTGACCTCAGTGAACATTTCTTTGTAGCTCTCGGGCTTGAGGATCGATTGCGCGATCAGACTTTCGTCCCAGAGGGCGAGGTCGCGCGCGGTCATGGCCAGCTCGCCGGCCGCGAACATCCAACCGCGGCCTTCCTTGGGTGCGAGGCGCAAGGGGCCGAGCGCGTGGCGATAGTAGGCCGCGGCGTCGGCCTGCGTAAGCTGGGCTTGGTCGGAGTTCCATACGGAGGTCATGCCGAGGGGGCGGAAGATGCGCTGGCTGATGAAGTCGAAGAGAGGCTGGCCGGAGACAACTTCGACGATGCGGCCGGCGATGACGAAGTTTGTGTTGGAGTACTGCCATTCGGTACCGGGATCGAAGTCGAGGGGCTTCATGGCCCAGATATCGAGAATGTGTTGAGCGGTGGTGGGCTGGGTCAGCGGGTCATCACGTAGTCCTCGGGCCAGTAGTCCTGGTAGCCGGAGGTGTGAGAGAGGATTTCGCGGATGGTGACTTCGCCGCCGCGCGTGAGGCCGGGAATGTATTTACCGACGGGATCGTCGAGCGAGAGCTTGCCTTGCTCCTGCAGCATGAGGATGGCTGCGGCGGTAAATTGCTTGGAGATCGATCCGATGGAGTAGCGCATTTCGGGCGTGGCGGAAATGGCGGGCTGAGAGCTCGTGGCCAGGCGCGCGCTGCCGTAGGCGTGGGTGTAGACGAGCTTGCCGTGCTGGACAATGGCGACAGAGGCGGAGGGTACGCCGGTTTGCTGGAGCACCTGCACGGCGATGCGGTCGATTCTGGCTTTGAGGGCCGGATCGACGGCGTCGATTGTCTGAGTGGGGGATTGGGCCAGTGCTGCCAGAGACGCAAGGAGCAGACCCACCGATATGAAAACCGTGTTAAGTTGTCTCATCGAAAATCCTTATCGCTTACAATTACTTTACAAACACATGCTGCAATTGCGCCTATGAAACCGCTCCGGGTATCGCTCATGTTTCCGGTTGAGATACCTCAAATCTAATCGATCAGAAGAGAAGCAAAGATAAGAGTGGCCGGCGGATATGGGGCCAGGATGAGACAGTTGGGTGATGTTGACCCCCGAACGGGGGATTTTTGAGCTACCTGTGCCCACTTAGAATCTAGGCTAATCCTCAAAGACCCGAAGCTAATCGCGCGCAAATTGGGCCGGCAAGGGAGCGCTAAGACGAAAATGGAAAGACTGATTGAAGGGCACAAACGGTTTCTCGCCGAAGTATTTCCGGGGAAAAGGAGCCATTTTCACCTGCTGGCGGAGAGGCAGGGGCCGGAGTGTCTGTTTATCACCTGCGCGGACTCGCGCGTGCAGCCGGATTTGATACTGGGGACCGAGCCGGGAGTTTTGTACGTCTCGCGCAATGTAGGGAACATGGTGCCTCTTGTGAGCCAGGATGTGGATGGAGTGACGGCCACGATCGAGTACGCGGTGGAGGTGCGGAGGGTGCGGCACGCGGTTGTGTGCGGCCACTCGGACTGCGGGGCGATAAAGGCGTCGATGGTCAGGAAAGGGTTGGTGAATTTGCCCAAGGCACAGCGGTGGCTGGAGAACGCGGGAGCAGCATCCGGCTACCGGCAGCCGCTGAATCCGGCTGACGGCGAAAGCGCGGAGCTGGCGGCGCTGATCCGGGGCAACGTAGTGGCGCAACTGATGAATCTGCACGCGCAGCCCCCGGTGGCAAGGGCCGAGGAAGAAGGCCGGCTTGCGGTGCACGGGTGGTATTACGACATTCTGACGGGCCGCATCGAGCAGTATGACGAGAAGTTGCGGAGATTTTTGCCGCTCTCGTAAAAAGGCTGGCGAGCCTGGGTGTGAGAGTGCTTGACACGCGGCTTATTCTGAGTAAACTAGTTTGTAGACTAGTTTGATCTGAACGCGGGGTGAACATGCCAGTTGCTGAATCCTCTTACACAGAGATTGGCGCCTTTGACGCCAAAACCAGGCTTTCCGAGATATTGCGCAAGGTCCAGCAAGGGGAACGGTTCACCATCACCGTGCGTGGACGTGCCGTGGCAGACGTCGTGCCAAGCCAGCGCCGCGATCAGCAGCGCATCAGGGCGGCCGTTGAGGCTCTCCGCAATTTCCCGCGTATCACGGGCGTTTCCGCCGACGAAGTGCTGGCATGGATTCGGGAGGGAAGAAAGTAAGGCTCGCCCATGGAATTAATCCTTGACGCTTCGGCGGCGCTTGCGTGGTTCGTGCAGCGATCCGACCCGCACGAGGCAGCTTTAGCCGATGAAATTCTTTCGCGTGTCGAACGCAATGAGGCCCGGGTTCCCGGCATCTGGTTCACCGAAGTGGCCAATGGGCTCCTGGTTGCAGAGCGCTCGCGCTTGGCGACCCCATCCAAATCCTCGCGTTTCCTGGGCGAACTGGCGGCGCTGCCGATCACGGAAGAACGCGTTCAGCAATCCTCAATCCAGGCGCAGGTTTTGGCGCTTGGCCGAAGATACGGGGTCACGGCCTACGATGCGATTTACGTGGAACTCTCGTTGCGCACCGGCCTTGCTTTGGCGACCTTCGATGCGCAGTTGGCCGATGCGCTGCGCAAGGCGGGCGGGCGGGTGTTTGGGGATGCGGCGTAAGGGCGCTTACTTTTCGCCCTCCCGCAAGGCGTCTGGATCCATCAATGGATGTGGTACAGGCAGGGTCCGGCGGCTGCCATTGCGATTCTCCTTCGCCGCCGGCAAAAGAGGGAAATCGCGAAAACCTCCCGCCCCTGCCTGAACGTTTTGCGCATTGTCGAACGCAAAGCAAGCCAGTGCGCTGCCAAATTTGAGTTGGGTTTTGAACGGGCGGTTGCCTGGAGGCCGCGGTCTGAGGAGGCTGCGGAAAAAGGCCAAGATTTGGGTCTGACGCGAATAGGAACCATCCCTCCGCGGCTAAACAGGCTGCGGAAAAACCCCTCATTCCTGTCTTGTTTTTCTCTTTTGGGGAGATTTTCCGTCTTTTCGGCTGGTTTGGCTGCGGTTTCCTCTCCTCGTTTTGCGCCCGGAGGCCGTTTTTCCGGCCTTCAGGCACACTTCGGCCCTACTGGGCCAGCGATTCAATCGGAATCAGTCTCCTCAGGCGCATCAGGTTTTGCGCCGTGATGCTCAACTTCCAGAACCAGTCCACCCGATCAAGCCCACGGAGTTTCACCTGGCGCGCTTGACGATCTAACTTCGACCAGCCGAAGACGCGCTCGATCAGCTTGCGCTTGCGCTGACTGATCGCCCGTCGTGCGTCTTGCCGCTCCTCTTCGCTCAGACTGTTCTTGCCCATATTGCTTCCGCCTTGCGTGTACTCGCTAATGTGCGGCGCCACTTCCCGATCGCGAAGATCCTGCACAAACTTTTCGTCCTGGTACTGCGTGTCAGCGCCCAGCGTGATCTGCTGCTCCGGGCTGCGCTTGTCCTTGGCAGCCACCGTCTGGTCCAGCATCCTCAGAGCCGCCTCGCGCTCGGCCACGGTAGCCGCCAGCGTAGCCTCTGCCGCCACCACCAACCCATTGCGGTTCTCGATCAGCGCGTGGCCCTGATAACTCGGAACCGCTTTGTCCGCCGTGGCCTTCTTATACAAACGCGCATCCGGGTCGGTCGTCGACTCCACCTTATCGCGCAGAAGAACTTCCCCTTTGTGCCCGGAACCGGCTCCCGGAGCGGGTGGATCGGACTTCTCCTTAAAGCTGCGCGCCGCAGCCCAGGCCTGGATCAGCGTGCCGTCCACCGTGAAATGCTCCTCGCTCAACAAGTCGTGCTCCCGCGCCTCAACCAACACCGCATCCAGCAACTGCTGGCTGATCGCGCCCGAAATCAGTCGCTCTCGGTTCTTGGTGAACACCGTCACGTCCCACACCGCGTCGTCCATCTCAAGACCTACGAACCAGCGAAAGAGCAGGTTGTACTGCAGTTGCTCCATCAACTGCCGTTCGCTGCGAATCGAATACAACACCATCAACAGAGTTGCCCGAAGCAGCCGTTCCGGTGCAATCGAGGGGCGGCCAATCTCGGCATACAGCTTGTCGAACTCCGCATCCAGCCGCTGCAAGGCCCGGTCAGCCAGCGTGCGAATCTGCCGCGCCGGATGATCCAACGGTATCCGCTGCTCCAAGGTCACATAACTGAACATCGCCGCCTGCTGCTTGTCGTCTCCACGCATACCTCTTACATAAACCAAATCCCTGTGGAGAAACAGTGATTCACTTGGCTCCTTTTTCCGCAACCTGTAAAGCCGAGCCGGTTCATTCGACTTATCGGCACGGATAAATCCGTGCCCTTTCAAAACGGCATTCGAGCCGCGTTTTTCAGCAGCCTGTAACGGCCCCGTTGACGATATTGGCTTTGCGGCACGACTGAAGTCGTGCCCTGACGCGAAGCCTCGGCCAAGCGAGTTTCTTCCGCAGGCTGTGAACAGGGACAGGCTGCTCGCACGCGGAAATCAATGCGAAGGGAGCAGTGGTTTCAGTGCACGCCGGGCGGCAGAGCTGCGAGCTTCTTCGGTTTTTTGAAGAGCCATGTGGCGGCGGCGCAGATGACGGCCAGGATCGCTGTCCAGCGAAAGACATCTACATAAGCGAGCAGCGCGGCTTGCTGCTGCATGAGGCCGTAGAGCAGACCGAACGAGCCGGGGCGCGCGCCGGCCGGGCCGATGCGATGGCTGAGGTAGGCGGCGATGAGGGCGGATTTCTGCTGCAGCGTGGAGGGGGAGAGATTGCCGCTCAGGTAGGTCTGGTGGAATGCGGCGCGGCGGATGAGCGCGGTGGTGGCCATGGCGATGCCGATGGAACCGCCGATGTTGCGTAGCATATTGCAGAGGCCGGTTGCGTCGCCCATCTCTTTGTTGGAGATGGTGGCCATGATCAGGTTGGCCATGGGGACAAAAATGAAGCTGAGGGCGAACCCGGTGAGGATGATGGGAATGAGCAGCGTGAAGGGGCCGATACTGAGGTTGACGGTGCCGAAGATAAACGCGCAGACGGCAAAGCCGAGAAAGCCGGCGCACATCAGCTTGCGGTTGTCGAGGCGGGAGCCGAGATATCCGATGATGGGCGAGCCGAGGAAGGCCCCGATGCCGCGCGGGCCCACCACCAGGCCCGCAGTGAAGGCGGTGTACCCGAGGATCTCCTGGTAGTAGAGGGGCAAGATGGCAATGGTGATGTAGATGCACATGCCGAGAATGGCGATCAGTAAGCAGCCGGTGCGGAAGTTGCGGTTTTTGAGCACGCGCAGATCGACCAGGCCTTGGGGGTTGGTCCAGGAGCGCCAGATCCACAGCAGAAGCGAGATGACCAGCGCCGCGACCGCCCAGCGCACCCAGATGGCGCCGAACCAGTCGTCTTCCTGACCCTTATCCAGGACGACCTGCAGGCAGCCGGTCCACACGACGAGCAGGCCGAAGCCGATGTTGTCGAAGGCGCCAACTTTTGCGTTCTTGATGTAGGGCGGGTCGTGAACGAAACGGCTGATCATGATGACAGCCAAGAATACCGACGGGGATATTGATGTAGAAGGCGTAGCGCCAGCTAAAGGTGTCGGTGAGCCAGCCGCCGAGAGTGGGTCCGAGGACTGGAGCGAGCACGATTCCCAAGCCCTAGGCGGCCATGGACTTCGAGCGCTCCCTGAGCGGGAAGCTCTCGAGCAGGATGGATTGGGAAAGAGGCTGCAAGGCGCCCCCGCCAGCACCCTGAAGCACGCGGGCCAGCAGGATTACGCCTAGCGAAGGGGCCGCGCCGCAGAAGAACGACGCGACGGTGAAGATGATGACGCAGGTGAGCAGGAAACGCTTGCGGCCGAAGCGGCGGGCGAACCAGTTAGAGGCCGGGCAGAATGACGGCGTTGGCAACCAGGTAGCTGGTGAGCACCCAAGTGGCTTCGGAGTTCGAGGCCGAGAGCGAGCCGGCGATGTAGGGCAGCGCCACCGAGGCGATGGCGGTGTCGAGCACCTCCATGAAGGTGGGCAGCATGACCGAAAGGGTGACCAGCCACGGGTTGACGCCCTGGGTGAGCGGATAGCGAGCGTGAGCGGCGGCGGTGGTCATTCGAGGAGGCTCTTTTGAGGGTAAACGATCCGCGGCATTGCCGCTTGTGAGATTGGCGCTGCGGGGCGGAGGGAACTTTACGGCTGGTTCAAATTGCAGGGCGCGCCGCCGGCACGCCTTGACACAATCGGGCCGCGCCCTTGATGCTTAACAGTTCCGGCTTTTTGAGCGATCTACGCAGGAGGATCCCCGGTTTTGCGGGTTCGCGTCTTTTATCACGACAAATGCTTTGACGGAGCTTGCTCAGCCTCGCTGTTCACGCGCTTCCATCGCGAGTGCATCGCGCCGGGCGCCAGCTACGAGTATCACGGGCTGGTGCATCGCGCCGGGGCGCTGTTCGACGAGAGCGAGTTCACCGGCGACGAGAATGCGATCGTGGACTTCAAATACTCGGCTTCGCCGCGGATCACCTGGTGGTTCGATCATCACCTGTCGGCGTTCCTGACGCCGCGAGGACCAGGAGAATTTTCTGGCCTGCCAGCGCGACCCGAGCTTGCGCGGCGCGCAAGTTTTTCGATCCCACCTACACCTCGTGCACAAGCTTTCTGGCGCACATCGCGCAAACGCGTTACGGATTTCGACACCGCGCCGGTGGCGGAGCTGATTCACTGGGCCGACATTGTGGACGGCGCCAAGTATGAAAGCCCCGAAGCGGCGGTGGAGATGGCCGCGCCGGCCATGAAGCTGACGCTGATCATCGAAGCCACGCAGGATCCGACGAGTTTATTCCGCGGCTGATTCCGCTGCTGACCGAGATGCCGCTGGCCGAGGTGTCTGAGCCAGCCCTTTGTGGCGCAGCTTGCTGCCGCCGCTGCTGGAGCGCCACCGAAAGGCGCTGGAACTGATCCGCAGCCGCGCGGAGGAGCGCGATGGCACGATCTTCTTCGACATCACCGACCAGCCGCTGGAGGGATTCAACAAGTTCATCCCCTACTATCTGTATCCGCAGGCCACGTACTCGATCGGGCTGTCGAAGTCCAGCTTCCGCACGAAGGTTGCCGTGGGGTCGAATCCGTGGACCAAGACGGACCCCGCGAAGATGGTGAACCTGGCGGAGATTTGCGAGCGCTATGGCGGTGGCGGGCACGCGCGTGTGGGGGCGATCAGCTTTCCGCCGGACAAGGAAGCGGAGGCGCGCGAGGCGGCGGAGGAGATTGTGGCGGAGTTGCGAAAGACAGGGAGTAGGGAGTAGGGAGCAGGGAGCAGGTGTCCTTTGCTTAGGACACCTACAGGGCTGAAGGACCAGCCTTCAGCTATTAGCTTTTCGCTCCCGGCCACTGGCGCGATCCCCGGCCCGTCTCCTCGGCCTCCCCGGTCCCCAAAGGCGAGGGACCGGGAGCACTCTCAACTTGATAGGATTCTTCGTGAGGTCGGTGCCACCCACCGCTTTTCTGTTCAATCTTGGAGGATCGTTATGCCGCACATCAATCTGCCTGAAGGTTTGCAGGGCATTCGCGGCGCCATGGCGTTTCGCCCTGAGACGGCAAAGCCGTTAAACGAGTTGGCAGAAGCATTGCTCCACGCGCCGAACTCACTATCGCAGGGCGATCGCGAGCTGATCGCGACATACGTCTCCCATCTCAATGACTGCTATTTTTGCCAGACGGTGCACGCTTCGATTGCAGCCGCCTGCCTCAACGACGATCACGATCTTGTGAAGCAAGTGAAGGCCGATTTTCAAGCTGCGGAAATATCCGATAAGTTGAAGGCGCTGCTGGTGATTGCGGCAAAGGTGCAGAAGGGCGGCAAGAATGTTACCGCCGCCGATGTTGAGGCTGCTCGCTCACTCGGAGCGACCGACGTGGAAATCCACGACACAGTGCTCATTGCTGCCGCTTTCTGTATGTACAACCGCTACGTTGACGGACTCGATACCTGGCAACCCCACGATGAAGCGCTATATCGCGAGCGCGGCAAGAAGACCGCTCGCGAAGGCTATGTGAGTATGAGCCGCGAATACCTCCCCAACGAAGCTGCCAGGACTTGAGTTAGCGGCGGGTGGCCCCGGTCCCGGTGTCCATACCCAACCACACTGAGGGTCCCTCGCCCCGGAAAGTTCCCCTTCACAACCCGAGTTCGCCGGAGCGGGTTTTCATGGCCTCGATGCAGAAGGCGATGTGGGCATCGAGATCGACGCCGAGCTCGGCAGCGCCTTGCACGATGTCTTCGCGGTGGACGCCGCGGGCGAAGGCCTTGTCCTTCATCTTCTTTTTCACGCTGGCCACTTCGACATCCGCGATGGCCCTGGTGGGCTTGACCAGCGCGCAGGCGGTGAGGAAGCCGGCCAGCTCGTCGCAGGCAAACAGCGACTTGGCGAGATGCGTGGCGCGCGGCACGCCGGAGTACTGCGCGTGGCCCAGAATGGCAGTACGCAGTCTCTTCGGGCCAGCCCAGCCGCTCCAGCTCGCGAACGCCGACGAACGGGTGCTCCTCGGCCGTGGGATGGCGCTCGTAGTCGAAGTCGTGGAGCAGGGCGGTGGTGGAGTAGAGCTCGAGCAGCGCCGCGACGCGCGTCGCCCTCAAGGCCGAGCCGGTCTGCCTCCTGCTCGCCGTAGGCCACGACGCAAGCTTCCACGGCCAGCGCATGCTTGCGCAGACTTTCGCTCTGGGTCCATTCGGTCAGCAGATTCCAGGCCTGTTCGCGGCTAAACGCGCCGAGTTGCGCTGCCATCTTTGTCATCTCCTGTTGCTCAATTATGGTTCGTCGTTTTGTCGGGTTTTTTAGGGTCTCATGGGTGGTTTTTTCGGTTTGTCCCTAAGTTTTCTACTTGACAATTATGGTTCACTTCGTCGAAAGTAGCACCAATCGCGGTGCATTACGAGCACCGCGGGGTCCACGCTCTGGCGCTCCGCAGCATCCTAATGGCAACTATCTCTAGTCAGCGTGGAAACACGCGAAGTGGTGCGGTGTGACTACTGCAGGTTGATGCAGTATAGGACCAGCAACTCCCTTTGCAGAAGGTGCCACAGGCCCCTCGATATCGAGGAGCCGGCGCCTCTGGCACCGCAACTGGTGACCAGCCAGCCAGCGCCGAATAGCGGCGAGGCGGGAATGCAGGTGGCCGGGCAGGTGCGCGAATTGCGCCGGGCGCGCCACCTGAGCCAGCGCCAATTGGCGGGACGCATGCAGGTGCCGCGCACCTACATCTCAAAAATCGAAAACGGCAAGGCGATTCCCACGCTGGGCTCGCTGGAGCGGCTGGCCGCGGCTCTTGGCGTGGACGTGCGCCAACTGGTGCCGCGATGCCCGCAGCCGCCGCGACGAGGAGGTCACCTCGATTCTGAGCGACCCGTTCCTGGCCGAGATTGCCGCTCTAGCTGCCGCATCTGGACTCGCTGCACCGGACGCTGTTCTTAGGCGCGGTGCGGGACGCCGCGATGGGCCGCCGGCGCACCGCGTAGGGTTTCGCCCCCGGCCTGGTTCGCAGGGTCTCGTTCGTGTGCCGGGAAGCGGATGTGCGACCCACTCCGGGCGTAAGACAAAGGCGCCCGGCCCGGCGGGCACCCCGGCGCCCAGGTGGAGCACGCGGCTCAGTATGCGGCTCGTGCCGGCTTTGCCATCGCTGCGACTTAAGTGCGATTGCGGCGCACAAGCGGTTGTGCTACGGTCGATGATGTGAACCCTCGGATGCGGCCGCTGGCATATTTCATCGCGGCCGGTGATTCGTTCACGCGATGAGTGGCCCCTTTCCCGCATCGGGCATAAACTCCGCCGGCGCCGCTTCGGGACGCCCTCCGGACGCTCCGCGTGGAAACCGCAAATGCAACTTAGAGGCAAGTCCTTGTCTCCATCTCCCGAGCTGAGGCCGCCGCTTCATATTGACGAGCTGAGCGCAGAGGAGCGCGCCGTCTATGCGACGCTGAAGCCCGAGTGGCTGCCCGAGCATGTGGCCATCATCATGGATGGCAACGGGCGGTGGGCCGGCCGGCGCTCGCTGAAGCGGTTCCTGGGCCATCAGCAGGGAGCCAAAAGCGTGCAACTGGTGACGGAAACCGCCTCGCGCATCGGTTTGCCGTGGCTGACGCTTTACGCGTTTTCTCTCGAGAACAATCTGCGCCGGCCTCGCGCCGAGGTCAACTTCCTGATGCGCCTGCTCAAGAGCTACCTGGAGAGCAATCTCGAGCGCATGATGGACAACAATGTGCGCATGCGCTATATCGGGCGCACGCACGATCTGCCGCCGGAAGTGCAGGAAAAGATGCGCTGGGCTGAGGAGGCCACGGCGCAAAACACCGGTACCACGCTAACGCTGGCGCTCAATTACGGCGGCCGGTCAGAGATAGTGGACGCATTTCGCGGGCTTGCGGCGGAGATGAAGCACAAGCACCTGAACCTCGATCACATTACGGAAGAAGATATTTACCGCCATCTCTACACGGCGCAAATGCCCGATCCCGACCTGCTGATCCGCACCTCCGGCGAGATGCGCATCTCGAATTTTCTGCTGTGGCAGGTGGCTTACACCGAGATCTTCGTCACGGAGCGATACTGGCCGGACTTCCGGGGCATTCACCTGCTCGAGGCCATCGCGGACTTCCAGCGCCGGGAACGCCGCTACGGCGCAATCGGCGAAGACGGCGGCGAGGTGGAAGAAGATCCGGATCGCATCAGGATTGCGGCGAGCTGAAGCAGCTGTCTTCTGACTCTTTCGCTTAATCTTTCAGGAATGCCTGCGAGGCGTAGTGCGCCCGCTTTAAGGCGATATACTCCGTCGTCAACCAGCCTAGGCTGAGCAGGGTGATGAGCGCGATGATGGCCTGCGAGATGACGCAATAAAGGCACCAGACCTGCAGCACGTACTTTTCGACGAAGGTCAGGTAGAGGGCAAGGCCGAGCCCGACCAGCGTGGCAAGAAACAGCAGAAACCGCTGGCGCGCGAAAGCCAGCCCGGCCAGAACCAGGTAGCCCACGATGCCGATGGCGGCCACCGGAACGTGCTCGATCAGCGAGAACGAGCTGTGATTCACGATGCCGCAATCCCAGCGTTCGTTGATGGAGCAGGGCTCGGTATCAGCCGAGTAGTGCACGCGCAGAGCCAGTAACGAAACGGCTGCGCCGGCCAAGGCGAGGAGCACGATCAGGTATCGCATAGGTTTCACGGAAGCCTTTCCAGTGGCGCACCTCTGGCGCGCGTCGACTCAGCCGCAGCAGCGAGTGGAAGCCGCAGAGCCGTCACTGTGGGCGCAACAACAACCACGGCCTTCACCATGTTCCTTTCCCGCGCGCGCTTCCGGCACGGGGGGCAGGCGCCCCTCGGTAAACATCCGTAGCGCTTCGTGTCCGGTGACAGGCCCGGGCGCGGCCCAGGCGCGGATTTTTGCCGCCTGCAAATGCCCCAAAGCGCCGTCGCCAATATCGACGAGGATCGCATCCGTGCAACCATGTTGAATCAGAAAATCTGCCGCGCTTCTGCCATTGAGCCCGCCGTTCCTCTCGAATTCGGGTGCGCCGCCTTCCGTGCCCGCAATCATGATCCATTCGGCCTTGCCGAAATGCGAAGACATCGTGCCATCGGCACGGTCTGCTGCCATCATTACTGCAACTTTGGCCATAACAACTCCTTCTCGATCACCACTTGATGCAATTTACACTTAGATAGATGTAATGTACACTTATGAGTTGGTGCTGTCAAGAAGATCGATCCAGGGCAGCAGGTTGTGATGAATATGCCAGCCAACCCCAAAACCGCACCGCAGGCGCAGCACTGCCCCCGGAAAGCCGTAAGCCGGTGCTGCAAGCAGCCCGGCTGCGGACGCCCATGCACCTGTGCCATGGGAAATGTCTCGCGTTTTATCGAGCCGGTTGTGCTCCGTATTCTGAAAGAGAAGAAGCAGTCGTACGGCTACGAGATTGCCGAATGCCTTCCGCAGTACGCTCTGACCGATGCCACCATTGAAGGCGCAGCACTCTATCGGACGCTGAGAACCCTGGAGGCAAACGGTTATGTTTCTTCAATCTGGGATTCCGGCGCGGGCCCTGCCCGGCGCAACTACTCACTGACCCCGGCTGGCGAAGAGCACTTGCGTGAGTGGATCGATTTGCTGCTGGCGCTCGGCCAGGCGATGACCGAATTTGCCCATGAGGCAGCGGGCAAGAGCGGCGATGGCGGCTGCCGATGAGGGCGCGGAGGCACTCTATGGAAGAAAAGAACATTCCAAGGATAGAGAGCATCGAGACAGCTGAGGAATGGGCGCATAGGATGACCGGAAAGCTGTGCGGGGTGCTCAAAGAGGAGATCGCGGCTTGCGGTGGGGCAGAGGCCTTCATCCGTTGGGTGCGGTCAGGAGATGAGGACACGCTGGAGGATGCAAAGTCTTCGATGGAATGAGGCCGGAGAACCGTGCTATGACGTGTTGTGGCCGCTCCTACCCCAACCGTGTATTCTCAACCCTGAATGAAACGTGTCGTCACGGCTCTTGTTCTAATTCCGATTGTCTTGATTCTGGTTTTTCTTGGGCCCAGGTGGCAATGGCTGTTTACGCTGGCCGTGGCTGGGGTTGCGGCGCTAGCCGGGTGGGAGTACATGGGCCTCACGCAGCGCTGCGGGGCGAATCCGCCGCGGGTCGCGGTGCTGGTGGCGCTTCTGGCGCTGTTCGCTGTCGATTTTGAGTGGCCCGATCTGACTCCGGCCCTGTTCGGCATTCTGGGCCTGGGCCTGCTGGTGTATTGCACCCTTTTCAAACCGGTTGAGGGGATACTTGCGGACTCCTCGGCATCGATTTTCTGCCTGCTCTACACGGGGATTACGCTGCTTGCTCTGCCTACGCTGCGCGAAAGTGTCAACGGCCCGTCGCTGGTGATGTTCCTGCTGTGCGTGGTGTGGGCCGGAGACATTTCCGCTTACTATGTGGGCCGGGCGTGGGGCCGGCACAAGATGGCGCCTACGCTGAGCCCAAGCAAGACGTGGGAGGGTGCAGTGGCTTCGGTGGCCGGGAGCGTGCTGATCGCAATGGTCCTGTTGGGACTGGCTACCCTCTTGCAGGAGCCGTGGGATTCAGCCGTGCTGGCCTGGATGGAGCGGGTCTGCCCGGCGGCGGTTCTTTCCTATTCCGACGAGATCTGGTATTGGGTGGTGCTGGCTGCGGTGGTGAATTTGGCCGGACAGGTGGGCGACCTGGCCGAATCGGCGCTAAAACGCTCGGCAAGCGTGAAGGACTCCGGCGACCTGCTGCCGGGCCACGGCGGCATGCTGGACCGCATCGACGCGCTGCTGCTGGCGGCGCCAGTGCTGTGGTACGCTCAGGTGATTCACCAGAGGTTTTGATACAGGTTTCAGGTGTCAGGTGTCAGGTTTCAGCACTTAGGTGTTGGCTGCTGGATGTCTTCTGCGATCCCCGTCCCCCAAAAAACAGTTCACCCTCCGGCGGCCACTGTTCCCTGGCCGCCGCACGTAGGGCCACGGCTGGAATTATGGGCAGGTCAGCTGCGCTGTTGCAGAAACCCGGCCGCATCCCGCGCCACAGGCAGTGACCGCAAGGCACGAACCGCCCGTGTAGCCATAATCCGGATCCCATGCAAAAACCATGTAGGTTCCCTTGGCTCCGCTGGCGCAGGCCGCTTGGCCCGTCGCGGACACCGTGACGTTGCTTGTGGGAGTGGGATCCGCTACGGTACACGCTCCCCAGTTGGCGCTTTGCGGCGTTACCGTGGTCGGCGACGTGCTCCAATAGCCCGTGGCCGTAAATTGCACCGCCGATCCGTTTGCGCTGGCTGCTGCGGGGCTGATGCTGAGTGAATTCAGTTGCCGATTGCCGGTTGTGCACCCGACGATCAGCATCGCCGCCGCCGGCAAAATGAAGACCAACATAATAAGAGGAGTTTTTTTCATCGCGCTCCCTCCTCGCCTGCAAGTATAGACGGGGGTTCCGGGACGCGGGATCAGGGTCGGATATTCTTTGAGCGGGAAGCCCCTGACGGATCGGCGCCCTTCCAATTCCCACTCGCGCGAAAGGCTGCATGCACCTCGGCTAAACTGGGATAAAGCGCTGACGCATTCGCATATCGCCGCCGCCGCGGGGCAAAAGGTGAAAACCGCAGCCGCTCGCAGCAACTGAAAGAGCTAAAAGCTAGAAGCTAGAGGCTAGGAGCTGTTTTATTGAAACGACTCGCCATTCTCGGTTCCACCGGCTCCATCGGACAAAGCACCCTCTCCATTGTTGAGCAGTTTCCTGAGCGTTACGCGGTGGCCGCGCTGGCCGCCGGCCGCAACGTGGACGAGGCCTTTCGGCAGACGGTCCGCTGGCGGCCGCGCGTGGTTTCAATGGCCACGGAGGAGCTGGCCGGGGAGCTGGCCGCGCGGCTCGACGAGGCCGGCGTAACCGAGGCCGGGGCGGCGAAGATCGAAACGGTGCACGGGACCGAAGGCACAATCGCCTGCTCGACGCTGCCCGAAGCCGATTTTGTGGTCTCAGCCATTGTGGGCGTTGCCGGGTTGGAGGCGACACATGCGGCCATCCTGGCCGGGAAACCTGTGGGCCTGGCCAACAAGGAGTGCATGGTAGCCGCAGGCGAGATTCTGACCGCGGCGGCACGGGAGCGCAAGGTGCCGATCCTGCCCATCGACAGCGAGCACAACGCCGTGCACCAATGCATGCGCGTGGGCGCGCACAATGAAGTGAAGTTCATCTGGCTGACGGCTTCGGGAGGGCCTTTCCGGCAGCTACCGCTGGACCAGTTCGAGAGCATTACGCCGGAGCAGGCGCTGAAGCACCCCACATGGGTGATGGGCCAGCGCATCACCATCGATTCGGCCACCATGCTGAACAAGGGTCTGGAGGTGATCGAGGCTTGCCGGCTGTTCGACGTGACTGCGGCCCAGGTGCGGGTGACTATCCATCCACAATCGACGGTGCACTCGCTGGTGGAGTACGTTGACGGGTCGATCCTGGCACAAATCTCGGTCACCGATATGCGGCTGCCCATCCTGTACGCACTAGCTTGGCCGGAGCGGCCGGCTTCTACGCTCACCTTCGACCTGGCCGCGCTTCGGCATCTTGAGTTTGAGCAACCCGATTTCGGGCGCTTCCCTTGCCTGCGGCTGGCCTTTGAAGCGGCCGAAAAGGGAGGAGCGCACTGCATTGCCCTGAATGCGGCCGACGAAGTGGCTGTGGAAGCATTCCTCAAACGTCGTATACCCTTTACGGGCATCCCGCGTACAATTGAAAAAGTGCTCGCGTCCACGCCAGAGGCACACCCCGCGACCATCGCGGAGGTGCTTGCCGCCGACTGGGAGGCGCGCCAGATGGCTCGAGCCCTGATCGAGTAGGTGCAAGAAAAAACGCCCCACGGCGAGTAGCGCACATCTCCCGAGGAAAACCACACAGTTATGCATGATTTTCTGGTTTCTGCCGCAGCTTTCATCGTCCTTGTCGGCGTCATGGTCGTGGTGCACGAGTTTGGGCATTTTCTCGTGGCCAAGATCTGCAGAGTGCGCGTGGAGGCGTTCAGCTTCGGCTTTGGTCCGCGCCTTTTCGGCTTCAAGTACGGCGACACCGACTACAAGGTTTGCCTGTTGCCGCTAGGCGGCTACGTGAAGATGACGGGCGAAAGCCCGGAGCAGAACCTGGAAGCGCCAGGGAGCGAGACCGAACCCGTCGGAGACGACCCCGGCGCCTTTACTTCGCATCCGCGCTGGCAGCGGATGTTGATCGGCGTTGCAGGCCCTGTGGCCAACCTGGTGCTGGTGATGGTGTTGATGATGTTCTACTACAGCTTCATCAACGAAGTTCCGTCGGCGACCGTAAATACCACAACTTTGGACTGGGTCGAGCCCGGGTCTGTTGCCGCAGCGGCGGGGATGGAGACCGGCGACACGATTGTCAGTTTTGACGGCATGAACCACCCTGACTGGGACGTGGTGTATGAGCACTTCAAGTTGAATGCGAACCAGATGGTTCCCGTGACGGTGGAGCGGGCGGGGAAGTCGGCGCAGTTGAGCCTGCTGGTGCCTGCGAGCGCAAAGAACGATAGCTTCGATTTGAGCGATGCGGGAATTTCGCCGCAGATTCTGCCCGGTTTTATCGGCGTGGCGCAGGTACAAGGGGGCACGCCCGCGGAGCAGGCAGGGCTGCGCGCCGGCGATCAAATCGAATCAGTCGACGGCATGACCTTCCATTTCGTGAATACGCTGCTGGCCTATATGCAATGGGAAAAGGGCAAGCCCATGAAGCTGGAGGTGCTGCGCGACGGCGCTACGATCGAGATGGTGGCAACGCCAGCCAAGCGCGATCCCACCGGCTGGAAGCTGGGCTTCATCCCCTCGACCCCACCCTATCGCAACGCTCCCTTGTCTTTCGCGGCAGCGTGGGGCAAGTCGGCAGGATTCTTCAAGGACAATTCGCTGCTGGTTGGGGAAGTACTGCAGCGGCTGTTTACGCACAGGATTTCGGTTTCGCAACTGATGGGCCCGGTAGGAATTGCGCGGGCAGCGGGCGAAGTGACCGAGATGAAGGGGTGGCTGCCCAAGTTCACGCTGGCCGGACAGATCAGCCTGCAACTGGGGATTCTAAACCTGCTTCCCTTCCCGATTCTCGATGGCGGCATGATTCTTTTTCTGCTTATCGAAAGCGCAATGCGCCGCGACATCAGCCATGCGATCAAGGAACGAATCTACACCGCCGCCTTTGTGGTTATTGTGGCCTTCATTGTCTTCACCGTCTTCAACGACGTGAGCAAGCTGCCGTTGTTCATGCACAGCAAGCCGTAAAAAAGCAGGGACTAAGGGACTAGGGACGTAGGGACTGAGGGGCTGGGCAGTAATTGAGAGAGAACGCGGTATGCCGGTGACCACGGAAGTGCGGGTGCGGTATGCAGAGACCGATCAGATGGGCATTGTGTACTATGCCAACTACCTGATCTGGTTTGAGCTGGGCCGCGTAGAATTGCTGCGCTCGCTGGGGCTTGCATACAGCCGCCTCGAGGCCGATCACGGATGCATGCTTCCGGTGATCCAGGCGCATTGCCGCTATCGCTCGCCGGCGCGCTACGACGACGAGGTATTGATCGAGACGCGGCCTGCCTTACTGCGCGGTTCGGTGCTGAAATTCGCTTATCAGGTTTACCGCAAAGCAAGCCAGCAAGGACAAGAGCGCGAGCTTTTGGCCGAGGGCGAGACGGTGCATGTGGTCTGCGACGACCAGTTGCAGCGCAAGCCGCTGCCGGAGAAGTATAAGGCGGCGATCAAGGCGCTGATGGCGGAAGAATGAAGCGATCCTCCAGTGGCTGAATCCAGGCGCGAAGCGTTTTGCAACCGAGCCCGTTCGCGTGGAATCCGAAAAGCCGAGGGATCTCTGGAGCTTTCAGTGCCGCATGAGTGCGCTGGTGAGTCGCGCCAAAGATTTATCGCGAAGGTGTTTTTCAAGCCCAACTGAATCCACTTCGCTGGAGCGGCAGTGTCCGAATCCTCTTGCCTGTGGCGGCAAAGATGGCGTTGCTCACCGCCGGCAAGGTCGGTGGCAGCGTCGGCTCACCCAGGCCCGTCGGTGCGTAGTCGGTCTTGCGCCAATACACCTCGATCTTCGGCGCTTGCTTCATGCGCATCACCGGGTGGTTATGGAAGTTGGACTGCTGGATCTTGCCGTCCACCAGCGTGATCTCCTGCCCCATGTGGCTCATCCCCTCCATGATGCCGCCGAAGGCGAGGTTCTCGGCCGCCGCAGGGTTGATGATCTGGCTGCCGATATCCCCTGCAGCCCAGAACTGGTGCACCGTCACCTTGTTCTGTGCGTCAACGCTGACATCGGCAACCGTGGCGAAGTAACCCAAATGGCAGAACCATGCGGCGATGCCCATTCCGCGCCCAGGCGTCTTGCTGCGATGAGCCCAGCCTGACTTTTCCGCTACCAACTCAAGCACGCCTTTGTACCGCTCCGGAATGAGAACCGCCTGTCCAGTTGGCTCGTGGTCACCCACGGCGTCGTGCTCTCCCGTGGACCATGGCGCTTGCTTGTTGCTGAGCAGTTCAAGCTGGAAATCGAGCGGATCGCGGCCGGCCGCATCGGCCACCTCGTCAAGGAACGACTGCGCCACCCAGCAGTAAGCGTTGTCGCCAGGGGCGCGGAGGGCTCCGGTGCGGAGCATGAGCGGCTGCATGGAAGTGTAGAGAGCGTACGCCGGCGGAAAGCCCGCGGGATACGTAGTCCTCCCCGATGCCGCCGCCGGAGGTCGAGTGCTTTCCATCGCCGAAGGTGACAAAGTGCTGACGCCAGGCAATGAGCTTGCCCTGCGCATCCAAGCCGGCTTTAAATCCAACGGTTCCGCCGGGCCGGAAGGGGTCGTGGGCAACGTCGTCTTCGCGCGACCATAGCAGCTTGACCGGCGCGTCGACGCGCTTGGCGATCCAGGCAGCCTCAACCAGGTAGTCGTTCTGAAGTCTCCTGCCAAAGCTGCCTCCGGCGCGAATCATGTGAGTAGTGATGTCACTTTCCTGGATGCCAAGCGTGCTGGCTACCAGTTTGCGGCCATCGCCCGGCAAAGTGCTGGTGGACCACATCTCCAGCTTGCCGTCTTTCCAGTGCGCAGTGGCGCCCTGCGGCTCAAGCGTGACGTGTGCAATGAACGGGTATTGGTAGGTGGCCTCAACTACCTTGGCCGACGACTTGAGCGCGGCGTCCAGATCGCCATATTTACGCAGCGTGTTTGCGGGCGGGGCCTGAAGAAGTTCCTCTGCCCGCTTCTTGAAGCCCTCCGTGCTTTGTGTGGCTGCCGGGCCCAGGTCCCAGTCGACCTTGAGCTGTTTGCGAGCCTGCTGCGCCTGCCACCACGTATCAGCCACGATCGCGATGCCTGGTTCCATGCCAGGCTCCCACGGCGTGTAGGCTGCGGGAACGATGCCGCCATCAATCACCAGGACGTGACGCACGCCTGGCAGCGCCTTGATCTGATCGATGTTGGCAGACTTCACTTTGCCGGCAAACACGGGCGCCTTTTCAATCGCTGCGTATAGCATTCCCGGGAGCTGGACGTCGATGCCGAAAAGCGGCTTGCCGGTGACGATCGCGTGTGTATCTACGCCGGTCTGCGAATGGCCAATGATGCGGTAATCTTTGGGGTCTTTGAGCTTGACGCTGCTGAGCGCGGGCGGCGGCAGCGCGGCGGCTTTGGCGGCAAGCTCGCCGTAACTCAAGAAGCGCCCCGAGGCGGCGTGAAGCACACGGCCGGATTGCGTGGTGCACTCAGCCTCAGGCACGCCCCACGTTTGTGCAGCGGCTGTGATGAGCAACTGGCGGCCGGCCGCGCCGACGCGGCGCATTGGCTCCCAGCCCATCGGGGTATTGGCGGAGCCTCCGGAAAACTGCATGCCGTATATCTTCTCGTTCAGCTCTGCCTGCTGCACGCGAACGTTCTTCCAGTCAACATCCAGTTCCTCGGCGATCAGCATGGGCAGCATGTTGCGCATGCCCTGGCCGGACTCCGAGGCGCGCGCCATGATGGTTACTACGCCATCCGGCGCAATGTGGATGAAGGCCTGGGGCGTAAGGTCGGGCGGTGTCCCTGGCCCTTGAGCTGCGGCGAGGGGTGAGCGATAAAGATCCAGAGCGAGGCCGCCGCCCGCAAGGGCCGTCAACTGCAGGAACAATCTCCGATTCAGGCGCATGAGAGGGCCCTCCTTCACCTGGGACGGGCTGCGGCGCCCGCTTCTGCTGCTTCGTGAATAGCTTGACGGATGCGCGCGTAGGTTCCGCAGCGGCAGATGTTGCCGCTCATGGCCGTGTCAATGTCCGCGTCGGTGGGATGCGGCGTGCGCTCCAGCAAAGCGGCGGCAGACATGATCTGGCCTGCCTGGCAATATCCGCACTGCGGCACGTCCAGCGCCGCCCACGCCACCTGAACCGGGTGAAGACCATCCGGCGAGAGCCCTTCGATGGTGGTGATCGGCTCACCCGCCACGGAACCCACGTGCGTCATGCAGGAGCGCACCGCACGTCCGTCCACCAGCACCGTGCACGCGCCACAAACACCCATCCCACATCCGTACTTGGTTCCATGCAGGTTGAGTACGTCGCGCAACACCCATAGAAGCGGTGTGTCCGGCGGCACGTCCACCGTGGTGACCACATTGTTGACTGTCAGTTTAAGCGACATTTGTTTGCTCCAATATTCACCTGAGGAAAAGGATCGATCGCGGGGACACGATCAAGTAGGAATGTCCATTCCAGCGCTGATTTCCTGGAATTCGACCGATCGTGAGCCCGCTTCGAAAGCATTGACTTACGCCAGTAGACGACGCCGCGATTCTACACCATTCTGGCTAGGCCGCGTAATCGAGCCCTGTTCACAGTCTACTGTCCACTGTCCGCTGTTCCCTGCTCCTGTTCCTTTTCGCGTTGCAATCCAGACAGGCTGTCACAAGATTCTCAAGGCTGTTGTCGCCGCCCTTGGCAATGGGTTTCACATGGTCGAGCGTGGCCGTTAGGCGGGTGAGCTGCTTTTGGCAGTAACGGCAGACGTAGCCGTCGCGCTCATAAGCCTTGATGCGGTTCTCGCGCAGGGTGTCAGATGCCCCGCCTGAGGGATCCGGGCCGGAGTGCGGAAACTTGAATTGCGGCTCCGCGGCCGCCCGCTCCGCAGCCACGCGCTCCGCGCGAAATTTGCGGCAGGCTTCGATTTCTTCCGGGATGAGGACGCGGTAGAGGGTTCCGTCGCGGTTGGGTTCGCCTACTTTGCGAATGGCGCCGATGCTTTCAAGAGCGCGTAGCGTGTCCTGCACCTTGCCGAGCGAGACCGGGTTTTCATCGGCCTGCGAGTAGGAGGATTTGACGACGGCCGTGCGCAGGTGACGCGTGCTGACGCGCAGATGAGGGTTTCCATCGTTGGCGATGGAATGGCGGAAGAGGAACCAGTAGAACGCCGCGTCGTAAGGGGAAAGCTGCGGCTGCAGGTCGTCGACGATTTGCTGAATAATGAGCGGCAGTTCCAGGGCGGAGAAGTCGCGATCGCCGGCTGGAGCGCCCGTCTTCATCTCCACTTCAAGTTCGCCAAGGAGCCTTCGTATCTGCTCGAGACGCTCGTTCATCTTGCACAGCATTCTACGCCGAAAGTCGGGCAGGCGGCACTGAATTCAGTGCTCAGCCGAGCACAACGGCGAGGGCGAAGCCGTCGAGGCCGTTGACGCCGACGGTCTGAAGTGCAGCAGCGCTGAGCCGTAGCGAGAGAAACACCCGCATTCGCGCCCGCATTCTCACGCATGACGGGTGCGACCGCTTCCGGTATGCTATTGAACATGGAACTGATCTTCGAGGTGCGCGAAGCCGAAGAAGGCGGATATACCGCGCGAGCGTTGGGCCATGCGATCTTCACAGAGGCAGAAACCTGGAATGAGCTGCGCGAGAATGTTCTTGAGGCTGCTGCGCTCCACTTTGAAGACGCACCTGCGCGGCCGAAGCTTATCCAGCTGCATTACGTGAAGGATGAACTCATTCCCCTTGAGGCGGCATGAAGCTGCCGCGCGGCGTTTCAGCCGACCGTCTCATCCGCGTCCTCGAGCACCTTGGATACGAAGTGATTCGACAAAGAGGAAGCCATGTGCGGCTTCGTCATCCTGGGCCGCCCGTTCACTCGATCACTGTTCCCATGCATGATCCGATGAAGACAGGGACGTTCCACGGAATTCTGAACGAAGTGGCCGAAGCCCGGTCTGTCAGCATCGAAAAGCTTATCGCGCTTCTGTAGCAAGGCTCAACGCAACACAACGGCGAGGGCGAAGCCGTCGAGGCCCTTGACGCCGACGGCCTCGAAAGCCGCAGCGCTGAGGCGAGGCTCGGCGGCCTTCTATTTCTCCCGCGCGACGACAAAATCGGGAACCCAGAGCAGGGCGCGCTTGAATTCGGTATCGGCGAGCGGGGCCAGCGCCTGGCGCGACTGCTCGGCGTAACGGTCAGCGGCGGCCATGGCGTATTCGACCGAACCGTTGCGCACCAGGATCTCTTTGATCTGCTGGCGGCTGACGTTCTCAAAGCTGCGATCGTCGAGAACGCGGCGAATGGCTTTGCGCTCGGCGGCGGTGCCGTGATCGGCGGAGTGGATCACAGCCAATGTAGCCTTGCCTTCGCGCAGGTCGCTGGCCACGGGCTTGCCCAGTACTTCTTCAGTGGCCGTGAGGTCGAGCACATCGTCGACAATCTGAAAGGCCAGGCCCACGGCGCGGCCGTAGGCGCCCAGGCTGGTTTCTTCGGCCTCGCTGGCCTTGGCGAGCACGGCGCCCAGGCGCATGGATACCGAGAAAAGGCAGGCGGTCTTGCGGAAGATCAGGTCGTAGTATTCGGCCTCGGAGACGGATTTGCCGAGTTTTTGAATCTGCAGGAGCTCGCCCTCGACCATCTGCTTGGTGAGATCAATGAGCAGATCGAGCACGCGCAGGTTATGCTCTTCGAGCGCCACTTTGAAGGCCTGCATATAAAGCCAGTCGCCGGCCAGCACGCATTTTTCGTTGCCCCATGTGGTGTTGGCGGAGGGACGCCCGCGGCGCGTATTGGCGCCGTCGATGATGTCGTCGTGGACCAGCGTGGCCGTGTGCAGCATCTCGACGACCGCGCCGAGGCGGATGGCGCCATGGCCCGAGTAGTCAAGCTGATGCGCGGAAAGCAGCAACAGCGAGGGCCGGATGCGCTTGCCGCCGCCCTCGCGCAGGTACTCGGCAATCTCAGTGATGGTGCTGACGCCGGATGCGGCGTCGCGGCCCAGCTCCTGCTCGACCGCAACGAGATCCTCGCGCAGCAGCTCAAAAACCTCTTTTGCCGACGCTATGGTGAATGTGCTCAAAGCTCTCCGATTTTAAAACATTTGAAGAGAGAAGCGCGAACTGTGCGGCGCTTCGCTCAATTGGTACGGTAGTTGGTGAACTGCAACTCCAGGCCCATATCCCTGCCACGCAGCATGGCGATAATGGCCTGCAACTCGTCGCGGTCCTTGCTGGAGATTCTGACGGTGTCGCCCTGAATGCTGGCTTGCGCCTTCTTTTTGGAGTCTTTCACGAGGCGCACAATCTCTTTGGCCTTCTCGACGGGAATGCCCTGCTGCAGGCTGATCGTCTGGCGCACGCTTTGCCCGGTGGCCGGCTCAATTTTGCCGTAGGTGAGGTTCTTGAGCGAGACGCCGCGCTTGACCAGCTTCTGCGCGAGAATGTCCTTAACCGCCTCGAGCTTGTATTCGTTGGCGGAGGCGAGCTTGATTTCGTTGCCTTCGAGGGTGACCTCGGAGTGCGAGTCTTTAAGGTCGAAGCGCTGGCGAATCTCTTTGATCGCCTGATCGATGGCGTTGCGAGCTTCCTGAATGTCGACCTTGCTGACAATGTCAAATGAGTTGTCCTGTGCCATGGCTTGCTTGTCCGCCTTCCTTTCCTTGACGGGCCGGCCCGACGGGTGTGGGCCGGGCAAATCTTTTCGGTTGACCTTATCAGTTTCCCACTCTTGGCAACCTTATCAGTTTCCCACGTTTGGCCGGAGGTTAAAAAGCCGGAAGAAGTTTTTCGTGGTGGCAGAGGCGATTTCAGCCTCGGGGACGTTGAGCAGTCCGGCCAGGGATTGGGCGGTTTGGGTCACAAAGGCAGGCTCATTGCGCTTGCCGCGAAGGGGTGCGGGCGCGAGCCAGGGGGCGTCGGTTTCAACCAGGATCCCGTCCAATGGCATGCGGGCTGCGACCTCGCGGAGCGGCTGCGCTTTGGGATAGGTAAGATTGCCGGCAAACGAGACGAGAAAGCCAAGGTCCAGCGAGCGCCGCGCCTGCTCCCAACCGGCGCCGAAACAGTGCATGATGCCGCCCAGACCGGTGGGCCGCCAGTGCTCCTCCAAATCCAGGAAAAGATCGTCCCAGGCGTCGGTGCTCTCGTTTGTGCCCCGGCAATGGATGAGGACGGGCCGTTTGCGCGCAGCGGCGATTTCAAGCTGGCGGATGAACCCATCGCGTTGCACGGCGCGCGGCGCGCCCTCGTGGTAGTAGTCCAGGCCGATTTCGCCGCAGGCAATTACCTCGGGCTCGGCCAGCAGGGCGTCCAGTTTGGCCAGGGCGCTGTCATCGGCTTCGGTTGTGCTGTGGGGATAGATGCCGGCGCTCGAGTAGAGCATGGGCAACTTGGCGCCGCTCTCCCGCTGGGCGTTGAATTGGCGGCAGAGGTCGCGCGCCCGATGCATCTCGGCTGGCCCCTCGCCAATACCGATGGAGAGCACCGCGCCCACGCCTACCTCGAAGGCGCGCGTAAGTATCGCTTCGCGGTCCCTGGCGTAGCGTTCGCTGTCAAGGTGGGCGTGAGAATCGATCAACAAATGCGCCTCGCGGGTTGCATGCGGGAGTGTGTTCGGCGACAGCTCTAGTTTAGAACCTGCCCCGGCTCGTCTACCATCGGAGCAGTAGATGCCAGCCAAACCTAAGCTCGGTCAGAATTTTCTTGTCGACGCGCAGGCCGCGCAACGGATTGCGGCGGCGCTGGGCGAACTTGGCGGCCGCACGGTGGTGGAGATCGGCCCCGGACAGGGCGCGATCACTGGAGTACTGGCGGCGCGGGCCGGCCGCGTGTTGGCGATTGAATTCGATTGCGAGCTTGCCGCGGGCCTGCGAGGGCAGTTTGCACCTGAGCGCGTGAAGGTGGTCGAGCAGGACGTGCTGCAGTTCGACTTTGCCGCGGCGGCACGAGATACGGGCGAACGGCTGCGCGTGGCGGGCAATCTGCCGTACTACATTACGTCGCCGATCTTACTGAAACTGGCTGCCAGCAATGCGGCTCTCGACCTGGCCGTGCTGATGGTGCAGCGGGAGGTGGCCGACCGCGTGACCGCTAAGCCGGGCTCGCGCGATTACGGACTGCTCTCGGTGACGGCACAGATGTACGGGCCGGTGGAGCAACTGTTTACGCTGCCGCCCTGGGCATTTTCGCCGCCGCCACAGGTGCATTCCACGGTGATCCGCTGGCGGTTTGCGCCGCGCTTTGCCAAGCTGGGCGTTCAAGAGGCCGGGTTTCTGAGGTTTTTGCGCCAGGCCTTTGCGCAAAAGCGCAAGACGCTCGCCAACAACCTGCGCGCCGCCGGAGTTGCGCCCGCGGCCGCGGCGGCGGCGCTGACCGAAGCGGGAATCGATGCGCAGGCGCGCGCCGAGGCTGTGCCGATTGAGGCCCTTGCAGCGCTCTGGCGCGGGATGGAGAAAGATGTCAGCCGGAGGCAATGACGCAAGGACGAAACTGTCTTACAACCGATGACTCCATCCGGAGCTATGGCATGAAATGCGAGGCCATCCTTGCCTTTTGAGAACGCAAATTCCTATCTTCGCGACATTCTTGAGAGCATTCAATCCATTGAGGAGTTTGTGCGGGGGCGATGCGCTATCGTGTTTGCGTGGAGTTGAACGGTTCCAAGCCGCTGGACTGTTCACCAGCATACGGCGTATGCTCCGTTTCACCGATCAAGAGATGGCGGACCCCGGGAAGACGCAAGGGAGGACGGCAATGAGAGGAACGATCTTTGCTGCGATGGCGCTGATTGCGGCTGCAGCTACGGCAACTGCCGGCCAGGCGCCGGAGGCGAAGCCGGTACACGGCCAGGGATGCGTGCAGGCCGGCGTGGAGAACCGCTGCCTGGTGGTGAAGGACGTGAAGAGCGGCATTCTGTACAACCTGATCATCAGGGGAGCGCGGCCCGATATCGGCATCGGAATCGATTTCACCGGCTTGCCATTCAACGGCGTGAGCATCTGCATGCAAGGTACGCTCCTGGAGGTGACCGAGTGGGCGCCCGACCCTTCGCTCAAGTGCACCGCTCCCGCCCAGACGCCGAAACCATGAAACCAGGCCGGGACACCGGCATGCCGGAATCGCGCGGCGGTTCCCGCCGGCGCCGGGTTTGCTGCCAGCGAGCTTGCGCGTAAGCTATCAACAGGCACGGGCGAATAACTGGCTTGCCGGCGATTTGCGCGCCGATTCCGGAAGCTGAGTTGAGCCTCTCCGCATCTTGCCGTTAAGGAAGCGATGAATCCGACCACCGAACAGGCTCGCCACCGCGGTTTTGAACAGACGCTGCTAAGCGCCCGCCAAACCATGCTCATGAGCGAGATTCTGAAGCTGGCCATGGACAGCTTCCGCACCAGCAAGACGCGCTTCGCGCTTACCGCGCTGGGCATGGTGATCGGCACCGCATCGGTAATCCTGGTGGTCACCATCGGCATGACCGGCAAGCAATACATTCTGGAATTGATCCAGAAGATCGGCACCAACTCAGTGGAGTTGGAGTACGCGGGCGGAGGCGCCACGGCGGCGGAGCGCGTGCGTTATAACGACTGCCTCACGCGCGAGGACGAAAAGGCCGTGGACCAGCAGGTGCCTGGCGTGATGTATTCCTCGCCGGTGCTGGAGATGCACAACGGGCTCACCTTTCCGGGCGGAATCCAGAAGAATACGACGGTGCTGGGCGTAAGCCCGCAATACCAGAACATTCGCAATCTGATTGTGACCGAGGGCCGTTTTTTCGACGATACCGACGACTCGACGCACATCAAGTGCGCCATAGTTACAACGCTTTTCGCCAGGGAGCGCTATGGCAGCGACGATGCGGCAATCGGCCAGACCTTCGAGATTGTCGGCATTCCGTTTACCATCGTCGGCGTCTTCAAGGAGAGCGTTTCGGACTTCGGGCAATCGGAGATCACCGACGAGACCGTACTGATTCCCTATTCGGTGGCGCGCTACTTTACCGGAACCGAGAACGTGAACCAGATCTACTTTTCCATGCAGAGCATGAATGAGGTTCCCGACGCCGCCGCGCAGATTGTGAAGGTAGTGAAATTGCGGCACAGGCCAGATTCTATTTACAAGGTGCAAACGCTCACTGATCTGTTGACTACGGCGGCACAGATCGCCGATGCGCTGACGGCGGTGCTGGTGCTGGTGGCGGCGGTGACGCTGGCCGTGGGCGGCGTGGGCATTATGAACATCATGCTGGCCAACGTGCGCTCGCGTATCCGCGAAATCGGCATCCGCAAGGCGCTCGGCGCCACCTACCGGGAGATCAAGCTGCAGTTCCTAACCGAGGCCGTGCTCATCTCAATCACCGGCGGCGTGCTGGGCAGCATCGTTGGCCTCGCGCTTCCCTTCTCCATTCGCATGTTCACAGATTATGCCTTTCCCTTCTCATGGCTGTCGGTTCTGATTGCTCTGACCGCGGCTACGCTGGTAGGAGTCGTCTTCGGCACCGTTCCCGCCACCCGCGCAGCGCAGATGGATCCCGTGGATGCGCTCAAGTATGAATGACGGCGAGCTGCCCCGCGCCGGCCGACAGGACAAGTCCGGCGGCGAACCCGATCAGGGTCCAAATCTCACTCTTCTCTTTAGCCTGATTGCGCTGGCGCTGGCTGCAGCCATCGGCGTCGCCCTTTTGATTGTGCTGCCGTTTTACCGGCAGTCGGTCCGCTGACGCCGTGCCGAGTGTCGTCCCCGTTTGGTAGCTTGTTGTTTTTTCCCGGCCGCAAGTGCATAGTTTCTGCGTTTCCCGATGGCCGGCAACACCACAGCCTGCTACGATTCGAGCGCGATGGAAACTCTGTCGCAGCGGAAGGAGAATTTCGTGACTATAGTGGCTATAGAAGAACACTGGATTTCAAGGGATTTTGCCTCTTTGTATCCAGCCCCAGGTACGCCCGGACAAGATGCGCCCATTGAGGTCTTAACCAATATCGGCGAGAGCCGAATTGCCGATCTCTATAAGGCGGGGATTGACCTTCAAGTTCTTGGGCATGGTATGTTCCCTGCCGCAACCGCACCGATCTCTGCCGTTCAATCCACTAACGATCAGGCCGCAGAGGCTGTGAGAAAATATCCCGCGCGCTTTGCAGCCTTTGCCGCATTGCCTCTGGCCAATGCGGTAGACGCCGCTCAAGAGCTGGAGCGGACCGTTACCGAACATGGTTTCAAGGGGGCCATGATCAACGGCACTATCGATGGGCAGTTCCTGGATCACCCTCGCTTTGAGCCGCTCCTGGATAAGGCCGAGAAGCTGGGAGTTCCCCTTTACCTTCACCCGGCATACCCCGTGCCCGCTATTAGCAACATTTACTACAAGGGAGAATTCAGCGATCTCATTAGCTACACTCTAAGTACCACGGTAGCCGGTTGGCATTGGGAAGTTGCCCTGCACACACTACGTATGATCGTTTCCAGGGTTTTTGACCGGCACCCCAATCTTCAGATTATTATCGGCCACCTCGGAGAAATGATTCCGTTCTTCTGGGAGCGTATTGGACAGTGGCTTGAACCACGCGCCAAAGAACTCGATCTGCCTGTTCGCGAATATTTTTTCCGCAATGTTCATATCACCACCAGCGGGTACACCACCAATCCTCCCTTCGAGCTCGCCTTGAAGATATTTGGCGCCGACCGAATTATCTTTTCCGTGGATTACCCATTCAACGCAATCGATCCAGCAATACGGTTTCTAAAGAATCTACCGGTTAGCGAGGAGGATCGAGCAAGAATCTCGAGCGGAAATGTTTCAAGCCTTCTCAAACTAAATTAGTACCGCGACTGTTTAGCTTTGTGCTTTCCCACATCTCAGAATCGAGGGACCTGGGGCACCCCAAGTCGTGGGGACGGTTACGCCTGTGGATAATCAGGGCCGCCTTACGAATTTCTTACGCTTCATATATTCGCGCCTTATTGCCTTGAGTATCTCCTAGGAGAAGTCCGGGAGTTCCCCGCTCCAACCGGAGCGATCCCGGTACAACAGGAGGCCGCTTATGGATGCGCGCAAACGCACCGTTGCTATTTCTTTGCCTATCGACGCACGCGTGAAGATGCAACTCCACGCAGAACAAGCTCTTCATTTTGCAAGAGATCCCTTCTCTGAGCGGGCGCAGCAACGGGACAGCGCGTCATTGCGAACCCGCGACTGGCTCATGTTCCTGCTGTTCGCGCTTCTAATCGCCGGCGCCTGTGCGGCTGCTCGCGCACAATCCACATTTGGATCGATTCGCGGAACCGTCGAGGATGCGCAAGGCGCGGTGATTCCCGGAGCGTCAATCGCCGCACACTCGCTCGATGAAAACGGGGACCAGGTTACAACCTCAGACGCTTCCGGCGAGTTTGTTTTTGAAAACCTGAAAGCCGGCCATTACAAAGTCACGGTTCATAAAGAGGGATTTTCCGATTCCGTGGTTGCTTCGGCTGCGCTGTCAGCCCGCCAGGAACTCCGCCTTCCGATTACGCTTACCGTCACGGCCGCAGCCACGACGGTGGAAGTAACCGCCGGCGGCGAGCAAATCAATACCGAAAATGGGACCATCAACGATACGATTTCGAACGTAGACATCAGCCAATTGCCCATGAACACCCGGTCGGTGTCGAGCAGTCCTCTGGCGGCTCTCGCCGCATCTCCCGAGGTAACGAGGGACTCGCAGGGGAATATCGCGGTGGGGGGCGACACGGCGGCGCAGACCGGCTTCTCGGTGGATGGAATTTCCACGGCCAACGTTCGTTACAACGGCGCGTTGGCGGACACCTATCCGTCTCTCGAAAGCATCGACGAGATGAAAGTGACGGCGTTCGACAACAATGCGGAGTTCGCTCAGATGGGCGATGTCACCTTCACCACAAAGAGTGGAACCAACAGTTTGCATGGCAGCGGGTTCGAATACTTTCAGAATGCCGATATGGATGCCACGGTTTTGAATTTCCCCCTCAAGGCTCCCCGGACTTTTAACACGTTCGGCGGCAGTTTGGGAGGCCCGGTGACCGTTCCCAAGCTGTACAACGGGCGCGATAAAACCTACTTCTTCGCCGATTACGAGGGAAATCGCAAGACGCAGTCTTACCCCGAGGAGCTTATTGTGCCGTCGGCGCAGGACTGGGCCGGCAACCTGAACGACCTGGTGCAGTTCGTGAACAACGGAAATCCAGTGATGAACCCGTTCACCGGCGCGGCTTACACAAACAACACCATCCCGACCGGAACGTGCCTTGGCTGCATCAATCCGGCTAATCCGGTGACGAAGGCTCTGGCGAGCTACTACCCCTCGCCCACTCCCCGCTTGAGCCTCCAAACCCAGGGTTACAACTATCTTGACCTCGTGCCGGACCCTGCGCACTCCAACGGCTTCGATGTCCGCATCGATCAAATCATCAATTCCAAGCAGCAGGTCTACGTGCGCTACAGCTTCAAGAACGCGTTCTATAGCGAGGCCAACAACGCCGGCGTCTTTGCCCCCGCCAATAATTTTCTGCCGAACGTTGGGGCCAGCGAGCAGAATCGCAGCATGGTGGCCTCCTACAACTATTCGATCACTCCCACGCTGGTGAACGAATTCCGTTTCGGGTTCGCCAATTACTACGAGAATGACGCTTTCCCGATCGAGGGAGCCGCGGCCATCTCTACGCTCGGGCTGAACTTCGATCATCCGGTAGGTACCGCCGCGCATCCCACGGCCGATGCCTTCCCGACCTTCGATTTCTCCGACGGCTCCGTAACCAACATCGGGCAGGACAAGGTTGGAACAACCATTTCAGGGAACATGCAATTCACCGACAACGTCACCAAGGTCGTCGGCAAGCACACGCTTCGCTTTGGATTCGATGCGCGCAGAGAGCATTTCAATTCCGAGATGTACTTCGCGCCATCTGATGATTTTGGCCAGTTCACCTTCAGCGGCTCCTGGACCAATTACTCTTTTGGCGATTTTCTGCTCGGGATGCCAGGCCCGTCTTACTTCGCGGTTATTGGCCCGCAAATGGATGCACGCAGTACCCACTGGGGCGTTTACGGTCAGGACACATGGCAGGTAAACCGGCATCTGACGGCCAATTTCGGACTGCGGTGGGAGTTTCTGCCGCCGTTTGTGGAAAGCAATGGCGATATCGCAACCTACCTCATATCGGGGAACAACCTTACCGTCGTGGTTCCGGACAAGTTCCCTAAATTTATCGCAAACAATGCGCTGCTCGAGCAGATCAACACGGGCTTTCTGCAGGGATTCAACGCATGTTCGCTGAACACCGGAAGCCCGCTACCGTGTTCGAACGTCGAAACGGCGAGCCAGGCGGGGCTCCCTCAAGGCCTTCGGGATTGGAACTGGCACGATTTTGACCCGCGCATCAGCTTCGCCTGGCGTCCGTTCAACAACGACAAGACGGTCATTCGCGCCGGCTTTGGCATCTATACCATGACGACGCTTGGCCCCATGTCTTTCAACAGCGGCATCATCGCCCTCTCTGACCTGCTCACCTACAACAATGCATTGCCGGGCTCTCCTGGATTCTTCCAGTTTCCTGACACGTCCCCGCCGAACGCGGCGGCAGCTATAGGCGGCGGCGACTTCGAGGAGGCAAACGATCCGCACTGGAAGGATCCTTCGTCGGCACAATGGAACCTGACCGTGGAACGGGAGCTGACACCCAATACCACGGTCAGGCTGAGCTACACGGGCCAGGGCGCGTACCATCTTCCCATCACCGTAGACAACAACCAAATTCCGGCGAGCACCACGCCCTACGCCGTTCCGAACAACGGATACTCGGTCGTCGATCCTCGTTCGCCCTTCCAGAATTGGCTGCTATTGATGGAGTCGTTCAGCATCGGCACGCAGAGCTATCAGTCAGGCATAGCGGAAGTCACCCATAAAGAGGGGCATGGTCTCACGTTCGGGGCGAACTATGCCTGGACGAAAAATCTCAGCGATGGGCAAGGCAGCGACGCGCCAACGATAACCGGGAGCGAGGAGCCCTATGCCTCGGAAATCGCCGACAGGTTCCACATAAAGTACGACCGCGGCAACGTGGTGGCGACGCCGCGCCAACGCGCCATGATCACAGGCACCTACGCACTGCCGTTCGGAAAGGGACAAACATTGGCGGGACCGGGATTCCTGAGTCCGGTCATCGGAGGCTGGAGCGTGAGCACGGTAACGACCATGCAGACGGGTGAGTGGCTCACGCCCACAGAGCCGGCGGCCGACGATCAATCGAACACCAATATGATCGCGCGAAGCTCCGGCTTTGCCATTTCACGCCCCGATTGCACGGCCGGTAAAGCCATCCCGAATGTGCCCTATTACAAGGGCGTCATTCTTACGCCGCCGCCGACCAATGCCGGACGTTTTGGGACCTGCGGCCTCGGTATCTTTGAGGGACCCGGCATGATCGACGTGGACGCGGGCCTGGCGAAACGCGTCAATATTGGCGAGCGGATGCATATTCGCTTCGAAGCTTCGTTTACCAACGTCATCAACCACACCAACTACGCGCCGCCGGCGATGAACATCGGGTCCGGCAGCTTTGGCGTTTTGAATAACGCGCTGCTCCAGGGCGAGGGAGGCAACCGCACGGGACAAGTGGCGGCCAGAATCGACTTCTGAAGTCGATTAATCAGGAACCGGGCCGGCGCATCCCGAACCGCCGGCCTTTTTTTCTACAAATTCGAAATGGAGGAACTGGTGCCGCAGCGATTCATTTGGTTAGCTCTGTCCGCGGCGTTGACTGCGGGAATAGGCAACGCACAATCCAACTCCAACGCGCCCACCACGTTGCAACAGACCGCCGCCCCGAACGGCAAGCAGATGTATGTCAGCTATTGCGCATCGTGCCATGGCGTGAACGGCAAGGGCGACGGGCCCGTTGCCTCCTCGCTGAAGATGCCGCCGGCCGATTTAACCCTGTTGAGCAAGAACAATAAAAGGGTATTCCCGGATAAGCATATCTTCGCTGTGCTCGAAAACGGCACGGGAGTCCCCTCGCACGGCACCTCCGACATGCCCGTCTGGGGGCCCCTTCTTGGAAGGCTGAATAGGGCCAACCCGGATGTGAAACACCTTAGAATCAGCAATCTGGTCGGGTACCTGAAATCCATTCAGGCAAATTAGGACAATGGCCATAGCATTCTCGGAAGTTGAATATCAGGTCTGCTCAGGCGACCGGCGGTTGGGCGTGCGGAAGCAGCGGTTGTGGATCCGGGAGTTCCGCAGGGGCTAAACAGGCTGCGGAAAAACCCCTCATTCCTGTCTTGTTTTTCTCTTTTGGGGAGATTTTCCGTCTTTTCGGCTGGTTTGGCTGCGGTTTCCTCTCCTCGTTTTGCGCCCGGAGGCCGTTTTTCCGGCCTTCAGGCACACTTCGGCCCTACTGGGCCAGCGATTCAATCGGAATCAGTCTCCTCAGGCGCATCAGGTTTTGCGCCGTGATGCTCAACTTCCAGAACCAGTCCACCCGATCAAGCCCACGGAGTTTCACCTGGCGCGCTTGACGATCTAACTTCGACCAGCCGAAGACGCGCTCGATCAGCTTGCGCTTGCGCTGACTGATCGCCCGTCGTGCGTCTTGCCGCTCCTCTTCGCTCAGACTGTTCTTGCCCATATTGCTTCCGCCTTGCGTGTACTCGCTAATGTGCGGCGCCACTTCCCGATCGCGAAGATCCTGCACAAACTTTTCGTCCTGGTACTGCGTGTCAGCGCCCAGCGTGATCTGCTGCTCCGGGCTGCGCTTGTCCTTGGCAGCCACCGTCTGGTCCAGCATCCTCAGAGCCGCCTCGCGCTCGGCCACGGTAGCCGCCAGCGTAGCCTCTGCCGCCACCACCAACCCATTGCGGTTCTCGATCAGCGCGTGGCCCTGATAACTCGGAACCGCTTTGTCCGCCGTGGCCTTCTTATACAAACGCGCATCCGGGTCGGTCGTCGACTCCACCTTATCGCGCAGAAGAACTTCCCCTTTGTGCCCGGAACCGGCTCCCGGAGCGGGTGGATCGGACTTCTCCTTAAAGCTGCGCGCCGCAGCCCAGGCCTGGATCAGCGTGCCGTCCACCGTGAAATGCTCCTCGCTCAACAAGTCGTGCTCCCGCGCCTCAACCAACACCGCATCCAGCAACTGCTGGCTGATCGCGCCCGAAATCAGTCGCTCTCGGTTCTTGGTGAACACCGTCACGTCCCACACCGCGTCGTCCATCTCAAGACCTACGAACCAGCGAAAGAGCAGGTTGTACTGCAGTTGCTCCATCAACTGCCGTTCGCTGCGAATCGAATACAACACCATCAACAGAGTTGCCCGAAGCAGCCGTTCCGGTGCAATCGAGGGGCGGCCAATCTCGGCATACAGCTTGTCGAACTCCGCATCCAGCCGCTGCAAGGCCCGGTCAGCCAGCGTGCGAATCTGCCGCGCCGGATGATCCAACGGTATCCGCTGCTCCAAGGTCACATAACTGAACATCGCCGCCTGCTGCTTGTCGTCTCCACGCATACCTCTTACATAAACCAAATCCCTGTGGAGAAACAGTGATTCACTTGGCTCCTTTTTCCGCAACCTGTAAAGCCCAATCTTATTTTCTGCTGTTTGCGGCGCGAGTGAACTCGCGCCCTGATACAAGACTTCAAGCTGGCGAGGAAGCACGGTGCAGAGCGCCGCAGGGGGCTGAAGCCCCATTTTGTTTTTGGCGTCCGTTGCGGCGCGAGTGAACTCGCGCCTTGAAACAAGACTTCAAGCTGGCAAGCGGCCGCGCTCACTTCATGGTGCTATTGGGCGGTTGAAAGTCGACGCCGGCGTCGCGATTCGCCTTTTCCGTTGCTGCAAGGTCGAGTTGTTCAAGGGGAATCTCGCGGCGACGCCCGTCCCAGACCGTGAGCGTGTTCGGCGTAAGAACGTAGTTCTGAATCTGTTCGGAGGGACGGCCGTCTTTAAAAATCAACGTAACTGGCGTGCCATTCTCGGAAGCCGGCGATGGGTTCGAAAGTGCGGAGGGTGACGGGTAGGGAGGGCGAGCGGCGAACTCATCCGGCGGCGCGGGATAAAGATCGGGGCCCTCGGGAGCAAAACCCGGCGAAGCCGCTGTGCTGTCCCCGGTGGTGTCGGAGTAATCCAGCAAGTCGGGTCCTATCCATCCTATTCCGGCCCAGGGAGGAATGCCGTAACCGTACGGATAGCCGGCTCCATTGGACGAGGGGTAGCGTCGCCTGCGATAACGGCCGGCCGGGTTGTACGCCGGCCGGGCGCTGAGGCTGCCGGGGCGCCCCCTGGGCCTGGGAATCTGAGAACCAGGCGCTAAGACGGGCGGCCTCAAACCAGAATGGGCGCGTGGCGCGGAAAACCGGGTCGGGGCGGACGAGGTGAAACTCCCGTGAGAGGACGGCGCGGAGTGGCTTGAGAATCCGCCGCGAGACGTGGAATGCTGAGCGCCGGCAGGAAGAATCATCCCAGCAATCATCATCGCAACCGCAACGAAACGACCCATCGAACTATTTTATGCCCATCGACGATGGTTGGATGCGGTCAAGCAGACAGCGTTACCGCACTTTCAATATTATTGCCAGGGATTAAGACCCCTCATCTGTGGGATGCCAAGCCAGCCTGCATTGCGGGCTTAAAGGCATCACAAACCCGCGGCTTGGAGCCGACGCCGCAAGCCCAACCTATTTTCATGCTTGCGGGCGGAGTAACACTTCATCCATGACCGCATTAGTGACTATATTAGTGCTTGACAAGCGTATCGCTGTTCGGTTATACGCCTGTGTAGTAATTGACTTCATCTGAAGTTTGGTACGACGCGTGCAATTCTGCAGTTTTTTGCTTCCCCACGACAGGAGCGTCAATCCTGTTTGCCGTCCGTCTATTGCGAACAGAGCCGCATTTATCGGGTCCGATCATGGCTTCGTAAAACCATATCCGGCATATTCCGGGAAGGGGTTTGTCGAAAGATCATTTGAATGGGAGGAGATTTGTGAAATCAAGTCGTCTATTTGCCTGCCTGTGTGGCTTGCTGGTTCTGGTTTTCACTCAGTATGCTCGAACCCAAGCGACCATCTCATACGCCGTGCTTAACGGAGCCATAACCGATGAGGCGGGGCGAGCGGTCGTCCAAGCCAAGGTCACGCTCCGCTCCCTCGACACCAACCAGACGTTTACGGCGGTGTCGAGCAGCTCCGGCTATTACGCCCTGCCGAGCCTGCCGCCGGGTCACTACGAACTTTCCGTGACCGCACCTGGCTTCGGTAAGTACACGGGCACCGGCGTGGAATTGACGGTCGCTCAGACCGCGACCGTCAATGTGCAGCTCAAAGTGGCGTCTGTCCAGGAACAGGTTACGGTCAATGCCGCCGAAGCGCCAGTCATCGAGACGACCAGTTCTGAGGTGAGTCAGGTCGTCAACAAACAGCAGGTGGAGGATTTGCCCACCAGTAACCGGCTCTTTACGGACTTTGCCTTGCTTACGCCGGGCGTTGCGACCAGCCGGACCAGCCTGGGAACGACCATCACCGAGTTCGAGGTGACGCAAATTTCTTTCGGCGGCATGCGCTCGTTCAGCAACGAGATCACCGTGGACGGCGCCGATTTCGTGAACGCCCAAACGGGTGTGCAGCGCGCGACTCCGCCGCAGGACTCGGTGGAGGCATTCCGCGTCGTGAACAATAGTTATGGAGCGGAATACGGCCGGGCGCTGGGCGGCATCGTCAACATCGTCACCCGGTCCGGCACCAACCAGTTCCACGGCACAGTTTACGATTACCTGCAGAACAGCGCTACCGACGCGCGTTCCTACCTGCAGCCATCGCCCCTGCCGCACGCCTTGCGCGAAAACCAGTTCGGCGGTACTCTTGGCGGCCCGATCGCAAAAAACAAGACGTTTTACTTCGCGAACTACGAGGGGCACCGCCGCGGCGCATCTCCTACCTACGCTCCCGATATGAGCACAAGCATCGCGAACCTCGATACCGCAAAAGTATATCTCGGCCTCTCTCCGGAGGGCTGTAATCTTCTGCCGAAAAACTGCACGGGCACACCCCTGTCGTATCTTCAAGGGGTTCTCCAGACCCAGGACAACGACTACGGCTTTGCCAGAATCGATCACCAGTTCAACGCCAATAATAACTTCGCGTTGCGCTACAACATAGAGGATGCGCGCGACCTGGGAGAACTCATCGGCCAGACGGAGGATGGCGGCGGCATCGGTACCCCGAGCGGGGCGCGCAATCTTTTCGTCCGCGACCAATCGCTGGTGGGCACGTTGAACTCGGTTCTCAAGCCGAATCTGGTCAACACCGTGCTTGCACAGTGGGCCCGCCGCCATTACAACTTTCCCGGAGCCACCGGTGAGCCGGATCTCGACGTCGTCAACGACTTGAGCTTCGGCCACAACTTCGGAGTCTTTGACGCGATTTATGACAGCCGCTTCGAAGCCGCCGACTCTGTCGCGTGGGTGAAAGGCAAACACGTCGCCAAGTTTGGATTCGACGGAAACTATCTCTGGGATCACAACAATTACCCAGGATTTACGCCGGCACGAATCCTGTTGCCGAATCAAGGATGTTTATTCGCTTTTGCCGACTTCGTGGAGGGAGAAGTGACCGGCACTCCGGGAACTCTGGATGGATCGTCGTGCATATTACCACCTCAAGCCGATGGCGTGTCGTTTCTCTACCTGGGGACTGAACTTCCGCGAACCGGATTCGTAAACGGCTACGTTCCTCCACCGGCCACGGGGGGTGGGTATGACAGCGGATGGCCAAACGCGTTTCCCACGAACCTCTATTCCAATACCGGCTACACCCTGAACCACGGCTACTGGGGCTTCTATGGGCAAGATCAATGGCGGGTCACACCCAAGCTGACTTTGAATTACGGCCTGCGCTGGGATTTCGAATCCGGTCTCGGAAGCCAGCTCGCATCCGACTACAGGGGTATCGCACCTCGCGTGGGTTTTGCCTACTCGCCGAACGCGAACACCGTTATCCACGGCGGCGGCGGAATTTTCTTCGATCGCAATAACATGTCCTTCATCTTCGTCACGGGAAACCAGAAGACGCTTCCCGGCTACTTCTGCAATCCGCCCAGTGCAGATCCGGCTTGTGCGACGTCAGGACTCACGCCGGTAGTAGTTCCGATGATCAATAGCAATGCGGCAAACGGTGGCTGGCAACTGGGTGGTCTTCCGGGGTATCCCGGAACCCCCCCAGACGTACTGGCGGAAATAACAACCGGTGTCTTGTTCGGTGCGCCCTACTTACCGGAAACTTTGACAGGGCCGTGCACCTTGGGAGAAGAAGGACTTCAAGGCGCATGCGGAGTTGGCTCAGGGGGCACGCAGCGAAATCCCAGACTGCCCTATGCCGAACAAGCCAGCCTGCAAATTGAGCATCAATTCGGAAAGGGCTTCGCGCTGGAGGTGGGGTATCTCTTTGTCGGGGCTCACAAACTCATCCGGGGCAATAACATCAACGTACCGTGTCCGGTCGGCACCAGCAAGCCGGACAATCCCCCCGATGCTCAGGGATGGCTCAATCCCAACGGTACACTCACGCCTTGCCAGGGAACGCCAACTCTGGGTCCGTTTGGACTAGGTCCGTTTTTCGGCAGTCTGGCGAACCCTTCCGGATTGGAATTCGGAACTCCGGGAGCTCCCGGCCAATCAACCCTGAGCGGGGGACTTCTCGATTACAACAACGGCGTTGTCAATTCCAATTACCACGGCCTGACGGTGAGCGCGAGCGAGCGCTTGAAGTATTTCCAAATGACCGCCAACTACACCTACTCTCACACCATCGACAACGGGAATTTCGAGACCTTTATCAACCTTCCCATCAATCAGTTCGACTATTCCGCAGAGCGGGCAAACTCCAATCAGGATCTTCGTCACCACCTGGTGACGAACTTCACTGCAACCACACCCGACCACACGTTCATGCGCAACTTCGAAATGAGCAGCATCATCACCCTGCAATCCGGCCGTCCATTTACTTTGTACCCCGGTGCAAATGTACTGGGTGACCTTGCCGGCCTTGACACGGATCGCGTCGGGGGGCCACCCGTCACTGGCTCGTGCACTTCCGTCACACATTGCGCCCCCGCTATCGGCCGAAACACCTACGACGGCGCGGCATTCTATGCGTGGGACATGCGCCTGTCGCGAAATTTCAAACTACGCGAGGATAAGGCGCTCGACATTAGCGTCGATAGCTTCAACCTGCTCAACCACCCGAACATGGACGAATTGAACTCGATCTACGGCTCCCCGGTTTTCTGCGGCGCCACTCCCACCATACCGAAGCACTTCAACGACGCGACCTCACGCGCCATCCAGCAGGGGGCGCCGTCAGTGTCTTGCAGTGCGCAGCAGCAGGTTGTTGCGGAACCTTCCCCTCTCCCCCCTCTCTGGATCTTGGATGGGCTCTTGCCGGTCGGCATTCCCAATTCTCCTAATCCAAATTTCGGCACGCAGAGAACGATGTTCAATCCGCGGCAATTACAGTTCTCGATGAAGTTCTCGTTCTGAGATGGAGCACAACGCGCTGGCCGTTCAACCCCGAATGGCCAGCGCAGCTCCAGTCCACCACTCGCGACGCGCGGCTCGAGGCCGATGCGGTTCGCCACTCCTCCAACGTGCCGGACTTCCACCGATTACTCCTTGCCGGTCTCCCGGCGCACTGCGAAAATAGGTAATGAGTTCCCGCGCTGCTGCCACGGCCTTCGAGAGAACGTGGTTGGCTTAACGCTTGAATGAGGTTGCAGCACCTGGCCCGCCGACGAACAGAAAGGATGAATTGAGATGGCAGTCTATGAAGGAAGATGGAGTACAGTTCGCGTTGAGGTTGAAGAAGGAATAGGATGGGTAATCCTCAATCGCCCGGAAAAGCGCAATGCGATGAGCCCCACGCTCAATCGCGAAATGATCGAGGTTCTGGAGACGCTGGAACAGGACGAGGCGGTGAAAGTGCTTGTTCTTACCGGGGCGGGTGAATCCTGGACCGCGGGCATGGACCTGAAGGAATATTTTCGCGAGATCGATAATGCGCCGGAGATCTTTCAGGAGAAGATTCGCCGCGATGCATCGGTCTGGCAATGGAAGCTGCTGCGCATGTATGCCAAGCCAACCATTGCGATGGTGAACGGGTGGTGCTTTGGCGGCGGATTTTCGCCCCTGGTTGCATGCGATCTGGCTATCGCGGCCGAGACCGCGGTGTTTGGCCTTTCGGAGATCAACTGGGGCATTCCGCCGGGAAACCTGGTGAGCAAGGCCCTGGCGGACACCGTGGGACATCGCAAGGCGCTGGAATACATCATGACCGGAGAGACGTTTACCGGGGCGCAAGCCGCAACGATGGGACTGGTGAATCGCGCCGTACCACTTGAAAAACTGCGCGAAGAGACGGTGGCGCTGGCCCGCAAATTAGCTCAAAAGAATCCCATTGCGCTGCGTGCAGCAAAGCAGGGCTTTAAGCGCTGCCGCGAACTGACGTGGGAGCAGAGCGAAGACTACCTCTACGCCAAAGTCGACCAGTCGTTTCACCGCGACCCCGAACACGGGCGCGACGAAGGGCTCAGGCAATTCCTCGACGAGAAGAGCATCAAGCCGGGACTGGAGACCTATCGCCGCTGATCAACTGCATAACTTTCATCGAGCGGACATTTCCATTGTGGTATGACACAGAAAGGATTTCGGATAAGAGAAGATTCCGGACTTGATTATTTGAGTCATGTCCAGTACCCTGAATCCAAAAGGGTAACCGATTTGTTACACCGATCAGAGCTGACAATAGACGACAGAGTGTGCAGAGGGTTCCCTGTCATACGGGAGGGCTAAATGGCGACTCAGATACTGTCCAGACAAATAGCAGTGCTAAACCCCGAGGCCGAGCTCAGGCCGAGTTCAGAAGGCAAGATCGCCAATATGCCGGCGTCGTTTCTGGCGCCGCGTTTGGATACTTTGAGCGGCAAGACCGTATACCTGGTGAATCAGGGCTTCGGCGGTAGCGCACTTTTTATGGAGCAGGTGGCTGGCTGGTTGGCCGAGCATATCCCGACGGTAAAGGTCGTCCACAAGCGCAAGACGGGTTTCATATTTCGCGACGATACCTCGGATTTATGGCAGGAGATCAAAGAAAAAGGCGGCGACGCGGTTATCTTCGGGGTGGCGGGTTGACCGGGTTGCGTATCGGCGGTCGCCGATTGCTGTCGCACACTTGAACAGAAGTACGGAATTCCTACCGCACCTCTTTCCACGGTTGCTTTCGAGACTTGCTGGAAAGACGATCGTAACTATTACGGCACAGCCCTGCGCTTCATCTTCACTCCTCATCCGGTAGCGTCAATGCCGCCGTCTGCCCTGCGTGGATATGTGGAGGGCAAAAATCCCAGCACGGGCAAGCGAGTGATCGACGAGATTGTGGAGGCGCTCACCAGGCCAGTGACCCCGGAAGAGAACCGGTATGCCGCTGTCGCCGTTCCGGAACCCGGCACGCGCCAGCGATTGTTGGCGCCCGATACCGAGGACAACCTGCAGCGGCTATTTGCCAAGAGCGGGTGGACAGAGGGCTTGCCGATCATTCTGCCGACCGAGGAGCGCGTTGCAGAGATGCTTACCGGCACCTGCCATGCACCGGACAAGTTGGTTCGCAAAACCTTCCTCCACGATGCAAAACAGGACATGCGGTGCACGGTTGAGAATGTGGCCATCGCCGCGGTAATGGCGGGGGCGCGCCCGGAGCACCTGCCCGTGCTGCTTGCCATTGCTTCCACGGGTGAGCCGGCAACTCAGCCGTCGACGTTGCCGTTTGCCTCGGCGGTGTTGGTCAATGGGCCCATGCGGAATGAAATCGGCATGAACTCCGGAATGGGCGCGCTGGGCCCCTTCAGCCCCGTCAACGCGGTGATCGGGCGCGCCTGGACGTTACTGTCGAAGTTGACCGGATGGGCGCAGCGCAAGAGGACCATCTGGAGTTCACAGGGCAACCCCTACGGCTACACCAATCTTTGCATGGCAGAGAACGAGGAGCGTAGCGTCTGGGAACCGTTCCATATACAGAAGGGCCATAAGAAGGAAGAGAGCGTGGTCAGCCTGTTCCGGGGATGGAACGTGCTGAACACCGTAGGCGCCGCCTCGAAACACTCGTTTGGCGAAACAATCAAGCAAGAGTTGCAAGCGCTTCCTCCGCTGTATAGCGCCGCCACTTTGATTGTGGATCCCCTGGTGGCCAGGAGTCTGAAGGAAATTGAAGGCTTCCAGACCCCGCTCGCCTTGGGCGAGTGGATTTCGGAAAACTACAAGATCCCCGCCCGCCAGTTCTGGGACTTCGACATCATCGACATGCTGGTGATGCCGCTGGCGCTGCACGGCGTTAAGCCCTACGCCGACTGGCTCACGGTCCCAGACGATACCATGATTGCGCCGTACAACCGGGCGGACAAGATCAACATTATCGTGGTAGGAGGCGAGACGAGCCCGCTTTGGAAGGTATCCGACCTCGGCTATACGGTCAGTGCATCGGTGGACAAGTGGCGGGCCAAAGGGACTGAGGGAATTGGCAGCGATCGGGCGACGCAAGATGGCCAGCATGCGTACGAAGCACCGCGCGAGTAGTGCTATGAGTTTGTGATTCCCGCGCGGAGACGAGTTTGAGGTTGAAGCGCCTGCCGATCACGGCACAACCTTTACGTCAGCCTTGTCATAGCCGGTCATTTCGAGGTATCCCACGCCGCGCACGCTCGATTTGGCCCTGATGCCGTCGACATCGATGGCTCCTTCCCAATAGCTTGGCCCGAATTTGCCCGTTATTTCCTGGGTTCGAAGGGGAGTTGTCAAATCAAATGCCAGATTGAACATGGGAACGGAGACATGCCAGCGCAGCGGATAAGCCGCCCCGGTCACTGGACTGATCCACTTATCACTTGCGGGTGTCATCACGAAGTCCTGTAGCGACAGAAATCGGCTATTTCCTTGAGCATCCACGTAGCTGCCCGATGAGTAAGGATCGATGCTGCCATCCTTGTGACGCAGCCGGTAGAGCATAAGGTCAGAACCGTCGTCGAATTGGACGCTGAGCCAATCCCATCCGGACTCATCAGCTGCCATAGCCCCCGTGAAGAACTCGTGATCCATCCACGACGTTCCCTGCACCTTGTATTCCTTGCCCTTCAGATAGATCGATCCGGTTGTGAGCAGCCGGGTAAGCGAATAGTAATGCGACGCATGCCCCACACCTGCGGCCTTCCGGCTCAGGCCATCCTGCCCCTGGACGACCGGCGGCTTGATCGGAACCAGCTTCAACGACAAGGTAAAATCCGTGCCCACACCACGCAGATCCTCCTCTTGCCGGGCGATGAGCACCTGCCAGTTTCCATTCCACACCGCTCCGGTTATCGCATCCACTCCGGCGATATCGGGTCCGGAGCGGTTGAGCCGCTCCTCGTGATAGAAATGCTGTCCACTTAAGTCGCTCAAAGCCATGTGCGCCATCCACAGGTCATGCACATACCACGGATCTGAATTTGCGGTGCGCGAAACTGCAGCCCGAAAGAAAGTTAACTCGAAGCCGAAGCGATGCCCGTCGGGCGACCGCAGGTTTCCGGTGTAGTACCACCACTCCGTCTGGTATTGCTCATGATTGAAATGGTCCCGCGGAAATTGAAACTTGTAGCCCGGCAAGGCTAGTTCGTACTGCTCGGCCGGCGCAGCCGCAACCGCCAGGAGGAGCAACCATCCGATCCATTTACTCTTCATGGATGACCTCAATGGGATTGGTGCGGACAGCGAGGCGCGCGGGATACAGTCCTGCCAGAACCGTTGCAACATAAACAATGGCCATCGACGGCAACAGCACCGCAACCGGCCAGTGAAATTGAATCGTCCATCCGAACGACTGCTTGTTAATTACGAACACAAGCACGAGCGACAGCACGGCCCCAAGCGCCAGCCCTATGGCGCTGGCTAGAATACCGATGAGACCAGCCTCGACCAGAATCAGCGCGCGGATTTGCTGCCCCGTTGCTCCGAGGAATCGCAACACGGCGAATTCGCGGCGGCGGTCAATTACGATGGAAGCCAGCGAACCCGCAATTCCTCCTACAGCCACCAGAATCGAGATCGCCTCCAATGCGTAAGTAATCGCAAACGTCTGGTCGAAGACGCGAATGCCCTGGCGCCGAATCTCGCGATTGGAGAAGACCAGTACATCGCTGTTCCCGATTGCTTTTTGGATGGCCACTCGAGTCTGCTGGAGGTTGGCGCCGGGAGCAAGATAAACCGCCAGGTTGCTCGGCGCCGGATCGGGAAGGTATCGCAGCAGAGTGTTCCAGTCAACAAGGATGAGGCCTGCCTGGTCTCCGTAGTCCAAAAAGATGCCGAGCACGCGAAACGCCGCTTGCTGCTCGCCGAGAGGCAATGCGATGTTCATTCCGACCTTGATGTGGTGCTTATTCGCAAAGGGCTCGCTGACTACCGCGAAATTTCCGGAGGCAAGTTCGCGCAACACATCCGCAGTGCGCAGGCCATCGAGAAACTGCAGGCTTTGCCGTTCCCCCGGCGGATTTGGCTGCACGCCTGCCAGAGTTGCGGGAAGTCCCTGGTACTGGATATCGTAGGCTCGCAGCCGCCTCGCCACCTCCACGCCCGGCACTCGCGCAATCCGAGCAGCAATATCGGACGACATGGTTGGGTGCTGGTCCCCACCCGACCAACCCGCGGGCCGCAGATACAGGTCTGCGGGCAACTCAGTCTGCATCCAGGTAAGCACCGTCTGCCGGAAGCTGCCCACCATAATGCCCACCGACGTCATCATGGCCACCGCTGTGGCCAGTGCCGCCACCAGCACGGAAGTTCTCCGCAGCGAGCCACCCAGGCTGCGCGAGGCAAGCAGTCCCTCCACGCCCGCCACCTTGCCTAAAAAACCCGCGCCCAGCGATGTGGCGCCGTGCACCACCAGCGGGGTGAGCAGCGCCGATGCTGCCACAAACAACAACGCAGCCAGATACCCCATCATCGGCTTGCCGCCGATCTCCGGCGCCTGAGCCGCGGCAACACCACACAGGGCGAGTGCAAGCGCAATGAAAGCATCGCGCTTGCGCTCGACCTCAACGTCGTATTCACGCCGCCCGCGCGCCATTGCTTCTGTGGGTGGCACCATGCTCGCTTCGCGTGCCGGCGCAAGCGCGGAGAGACACGACGCGCCGATGCCCCCGACGAGCGCGAGCGCCACTGACGCCGCCTGAATGCTCATCGGGCCGGGACGGCTGGAAACATAGAGCGCATTGACAGTGGTTGATAGCATCTGCACGGCCAGTGCAGCCAGCACTCGGCCCAGCGGCAAAGCCAGCAATGCGCCCAGGGTTCCGAATGCGGCAGCCTCCGCCAGAAATGCAATCAGCACCGCATTCCGGCTCGCGCCTAGCGCCCGCATGGTTCCGATCACCGGACGCCTGCGCACCACCGACAGGGAAAGAGCGCTGTAGATCAGAAATGTTCCGACCAGTAGCGCGATGTAGCTTAAGATGCGCAAATTCCATCGGAACGCCGCCAGCATCCTGCGATTGGCTTCGGTCTCTGCTCCTTGCGCGCGCAACAACACGCCGGCCGGCAACGCCGCTTTCAGCCGGTTCTCCCAGGTTGCAAAGTCGCCCAGCGCAGGTGTCCCGATCAGAATTCGATCCACTCGGCCCAGCTTGCCGGTTGCGGTTTGCGCCGCCCCAATGTCCATCAGAATGGCATCTCCGTTCGCCTGAGCAGCGCCGGGAAGAATCCCACGCACAACATAAGTCGTCGTGCGATCGTCGATCAGCAGTGAGAGATGAACGCCAGCGGCTTTTGCCAGCCCGCTAGTGACCCAGACACCATCGGCGTCATTGATGTGCCGAAAGCCCTCCTGAACCTGCGTTGGTCCGATGCTGGACGGGCTTTCGTGGTTTGCCGCCCCGATCATATCGATCCCTATGAGAGGAACGGATTGCCCAGATTCCACCACCATCGCGCGATCTTCAATGCGCGGACTGACCTCAAGCGCATAGGGGAGGCTGGCGAGGCGCGCCACCACCGCCTCGGGCACTCCTCCTGCAGCGGTCACTTCAAAGCTGCTGTTGCCAGCGAGCGACTCGATGGAGGAGTGAAACGAACCTGCCGCGGCATCGCCTGCCAGATCGATGGCAACCACGGCTGAAACGCCCAGAGCCACTGCAAACAGAACCAGCAGAGCGCGGCCAGGCTGCCGGAAGAGCGGCCGCAGAATCAAGCGGTAGAACAAGACTAAAGCGCTCACGGTTGCGGCCCGTCAAGACTAGGGTATTCAAGGATGCGGCCATCGCGCATCCGCACCACCTCATCGGCAATCGCGGCCGCTTCTGCGCTGTGGGTTGCCATGAGGATAGTTACACCGCGTTCGGAACATATGCTCCTCAGCAACGCCAGAATGGAATTGCCCGTCGCGGTATCGAGATTGCCGGTTGGTTCATCTGCCAGAAGCAGGCCGGGGCCATGCACCAGGGCGCGTGCAATGGCCACGCGCTGCATCTGTCCAGCCGAGAGCTGGTGCGTCTTGCGGTGCGCAAGATCCGCCAATCCCACCAGCGCAAGCTGCTCGATGGCCATGGGCCGCGGATTCGCGTTCCCAGCCAGCAGCAGCGGGACCTCCACATTCTCGACCACGTTCAGAGTGTCGATCAGTTGAAAGGATTGGAAGACAAACCCCACATTTTCGCGCCGCAGCCTTGTCAGGCCGGCCTCGTTCAGCTTGTCTGTCGCATGGCTCTCCAGCATCACGCAGCCGGCTGTCGGGAAATCGAGGGCGCCGGCCAGGTGCAGCAGTGTGGACTTGCCGCATCCGCTGCGCCCCACCAGCGCCAGGAAGCGCCCGGCCGCAACCTCCAGAGAAACCCCGTCGAGCGCGCGCACTCGCTCACTATCGTTCCCGTACTCCTTGACTACGTCTCTAAATTCGAGGAGCGTTGAAGCCGCCCCATGATGGTCCTGCAAATCACCGCTCATTCCTTCGATTTTCGCTTAGCGGATCGCTCGTTTGCCATTCGACGGCCCCAGGGCGACGCTCGCCGCGTGCGGTTGCCTTCGGCCATCGCGTGACCTCTGCTCATCGGTTGGTGACTGCGGGAAACACCTTGGTAACCGATCGCCGCCGATTTGTGCTCCTGGGTATTACGGCGGTTCTCCAATTCACGTGAAGTTTTGGAGGGCGTGCAATGTGACGTTCTCTTGATAAGAACGCCACTTAGCGGTTGTGGCTCCGCTCTACAACTTTTGGAGAACCACTATAAAAATTCTTGACGTGTCTTGAATGCGGTGATTATGATGCAAGCACCGCAACTTCCCAGATTCACTTCGCGGCAAACCACAATTTCTGGCTATCTAACTTCGCTGCGTGGGGCGGACCCACGCAATTCTATGCCGAGTAGCTCCTCTCCGGGACCCGGGAAGGGATGAAATGCGTTTCGCTGGCCGGTTAGTTTCTTCGCAGAGTTCTTGTGAATGGGACTTGAGCTCTCTGCTCGAAACTTCGCGGCAGGGCCGTAATTGGGCACGAGGCGTTCCCTGGCTTGGAGCGGCGCCGATGCTGCTCCCAGCTCTTTTGCCGGACCGCAGCGCCGCGCAGCAATTCAACTCGAACGACTTCAACACTCCCGAGGCCACACCCAGCCGGAAGGCGACCGGTTGCGGCGCGGATCTCGAGCTTTCAATCCGAAGAATCGGGAGGAATTGTTTGACGCCTTTGCGGGCTGAAATAGCGAATCTACTCGACGCATTCTGGGAACAGTCTGGCCCCAGGGGTTTCCTGTGCGGCCGGCGAGTTTCCATTTAAGCTTTTTACAACCAGCAAGTTAGCGGGGGATTTATGAAGTTTGGAAGCGCGCGATGGATGACGCCGGCCGCGGCCGTTGCCTTGATTGTGATCGCCGGGAGCACAGCGGCCCGGGCGCAGAACTGCGCTGCCTCCCCCAGTTATTCGCCGGATTTCACTTCGAATCAAAGTTGCCTTTCGCTGCTCGGCAACGGCACTAGCTCCAGCCCCACCGTCGCCAGCTTCCAGCCCGGAAGCGGAAGTAGCGTGTTGCTGCAGATTACCCCAGCTAGCTCGCAGCAAAGGGGATATGCGTGGTACACCACCCCGCAGCCCGTTGACGAATCCTTTTCGACCACCTTTACGTTTCAGTTGAGCGGCGCCAGTAATCCCCCCGCCGATGGCTTCGCGTTTGTGATCCAGAATTCGCCTGCCGGAGCAAATACCTTGGGCCCGACCGGCTCGGACGGCTGCGGGCTTGGTTTCGGCGACGATCCCTCAGGTAATGGCTGCGTGGCTGCCGCTGGCGGCATTATGAACAGCGTTGCCGTAGGGTTCAAGGTTTACAACAGCGGACCGGGCTTTCCGAACCCGGATAGCGTTTTCATTGCAAACAATGGATCGGGCGCCAACTGCGTCGATACCGGCACGGGAGGCTGCGTTATCGCGGAGAACGATCTGACGAGCCCGAGCATTACTTTGGCGGACGGCAACGTGCATACGGTGACGGTTACCTATGCGATACAACCGTTATCTTCGCAAACGGCCTGTGTCAGCGCCTCCATGCCTTGCCTCGATGTGATTGTGGATGGCACCGACCTGTTTCCCGCAGGTGTGCCCTTCAATATGACCTCGATCGGTTTGACCAACAACTCAGCTTATGTCGGCTTCACGGGAGCGACGGGCGGCAGTTATGAAAACAACGACATCCTGAGCTGGGTCTTCGCGCCGCATAATTTCGGCGACGTCAACGTCTGCCCGTCGGGAGCAACCACGCCGGCGCCATGCAGCAGCACGCAGCCAGTGGTCTTCAACGTCGCGGCGGGTACGACGATCGGTTCGGTCAAGGTGGTCACGCAGGGCGCATACACACCCCCATTGGACTTCTCGCTGGCCAGCGTGGGCACGTGTACCGGCGCCTTTTCAACAGCCGGACCCTGCACAGCCAATGTGACCTTCGCTCCGGTCGCTCCCGGATTGCGCCTGGGCGCGGTGGAGCTGTTCGACAACAACAGCCCCGCCAACCTCATCGCGACGCAACCGATTTACGGCATTGGCGAGGGACCGGCGATTGCCTTTGGCCCAGCCTCGCAGAGCACGGTGAACACCCAAGGCATCGCTTTGAACGTGCCGAACGGAGTGGCAGTGGACGCGGCGGGCGATGTCTTCATCGCCGAAGGCGGCAACGGAACTAACGGACAGGTTTTGGAGGTTCCGGGGAATGGCGGCCCGCCGGCCACCGTGGGCGCGGAACTGAAATACCCGCAAGGCCTCGCCGTAGATGGAGCGGGCGATCTGTTTATTGCGGATAACAACCAAAATGAGGTGGTGGAGGTTACGCCGGCCGGCGTCCAGACCGAGATGGACTTTGGACTGACTGCTCAGTTGGGAGTGGCGGTGGATGGAGCGGGCGACCTGTTTGTGAGCGATTTCAATACCGGCGTGGTCGAGGCGCCAGCCGGTTGTACCAGCAATGCGTGCACGAGCGTTGTGTATACCCCTGCCACAGGCTTTTATCCGGTCGGTTTGGCCGTGGATGCAGCGGGTGATTTGTATGTCGCTGTTTTCACCCATACGCCTTCGACCGCACCTGGGCAGGTCGTGAAGATTCCGGCCGGGTGCACCAACAGCCTCTGCCAAACGACGGTTGGCACAGGATGGTCTCAACCGGAGGCCGTGGCGGTGGATGCAGCAGGCGATGTCTTCGTCGCGGATGAGTTGCCCCAGGTGGTGGAAGTTCCCGCCGGCTGCGCCCAAAGCACCTGCCAGATCACGATCAGCGGAATCTATGCTTACGGCGTGGCAGTGGATGGAGCTGGCAATGTTTACATCCCTGACCGGAGCGGCAGCGCCCCGTACTCGAACCCCGACAATACCAATAACCAGGTCGTCGTGGTCAACAAGTCGCAGCCGCCTTCGCTGAGTTTTGCCGCAACGCTTGAGGGCCTCGCGAGCGCGGACAGCGCGGTCTCCGTTCAAAACGTCGGCAACCAGACGCTGACGGGTTCGGTGGCTCCTGTCTCAAGCCCGTTTGGTGAAGACTCCGGCTCCAGTTGCGACGCGTTTTCGCTGGCTCCGGGCGCGACCTGTTCAGAGCTCTTCAAGTTCATGCCAGAGGCCACTGGCCCGTTCATGGGGATGGCAGTTTTCTCCGACAATTCCCTGAATGCCGCTCCCGCAACGCAGTCTGTCGCTCTCAGCGGCACCGGTTTGACCAACCAGACCAGCGCCATCCCCAACGTGGTGGGAATGACGCAGGCGGCGGCAATAGCAACCCTTGAAGGCGCGGGCTTTGTGGCGGGAACGCCGGGAACGGTGAGCAGTGAGTACAGTGACAGCGAGCCTGCCGGCAGCGTGATTGGCGAAGACCCGGGCGCCGGAGGACAGGCGTATCTCGGAACCGCGGTTGCGCTGATGGTTTCGACTGGCACTGCGCCGGCTCCGGCGCCGGACCCGCTCACTTTCGAGAATAACTTCTTCGTTACGGGCGACTTCGCCGAGGCGGGCGTGACTTTGCGAGGGACCGGCGTGGGCGGTACCGCAACCCAGGCCATCAATATCCCCGACCTCACGACCACGCCAGGCAGCCAGGGTGTTCCCGAAGGGGCCGACATCATCGATGGTTTCGTGTACTGGACAACGCTGGAGAACACTGCGACGCCTTCGGCCAACACTGGAACTTTCCTCGGCTATCCCATCACCGGACAACAGATCGGGAGCGACGTGCCCAACTATAACGACGGCAGCCATACCGGGACGCTCCGAGTCTATCGCGCCGATGTCAACGCTTATTTCCAGGTGAACGCGAACTGGAACGGGGCGCGGCAAGGTTCGGGCGCGTTCACCGTCACTTTCCCGGACAGCGGCGGAGGCGGAGACCCTACCGGATTCCCGACCACCGAGGGTGCGAGCCTGGTAGTCATCTACCGCGTTCTGTCTCCGAATTTCCCGCTCAAGGGGATCGTCGTCTTCGACGGTTCGGCCGTACCGGGCACGTCAACGAACTTGACGTCTCAGCCCGTGCAGGGGTTCTATGACGCGCACGTCCTAGGCTCAAACGCAGGAGGCGTAGCGAACGGCGGAGAAGTTGCGGCCATCAACTACGGCGGCGGAACGTGGAACAGCACCCCCACCTCCGTAACGCTTACAGAGGACGCGAGCCAGTACCCTGTTCCGCTGAGTTCCGGCAATGCCTATGCCGCGGTGATTCTGAGCACGCCGGTCAAGAACACCGATAACGATGGAATTCTGGATGCCTGGAAGGCCGGTCCGCCGTCTCCCGATTTCTTTGCCGGGCAGCCGGGTTATTACGATGTCAGGACCCAATCATGGGTGGCATTGCCGGGTGCAACGCAGGGCGAAGAGGACCTCTTCGTCCAATTCGACTACATGTGCTCAGCCTTCCTCGCAGATGGCGTCACATGCGATTTCACCAAGCCGAATCAATACCCCTCACCTGATGCCAACGGCAACGATCCACTGGCGATTGTCACGCAGGCATTCCTGAATAGCGGAGTGCTCCCCAATACAGGAGTGCACCTGCATCTCAAAACCGGCTACGCGGTGGCCGAAGGCACCTGCACTGACAATACCTCCGTCTCTCCACCGCAACTCTGCGTGTTCCCCAGCACCGCAGCGGCCCCGCAGCCGGGAGTGGTGGGCTGGGATAGCACCGTGGAACTCTCCAAGGCGTGGCCACGCAATTATGCCTCCTGCACGTCGGGCGGCGATTGCACAACTCGTTTTCCGTATGGTCAGAAGGACAGCTACCACTACGTTCTGTTCGGTTACTCTCTTGCGATACCGGCCTGGAATACACGCTCTGGATCCTTAAAGTCGATCACCGAAAACAGTTCAACCGGCCAAACGACAATCGTCACCGCCGACCGTGGCACCGGGGTTAACGAATGCCCAAGCCGCTTCACGATTTCCGGCGTGCTGGGATTCCCGAGCCTCAACGGCGTGTACATTACCGCGTCCTGCCCCGACACGCAAATCATTATTCTTACCACTCCGGGCTTCGCTACCTCCTGGAGTTATCCCAACTTGACATTGCCGGAACCGGACATTAGCCTCACTTCCGGCACGGTGACCTCCGTCTCTGGCTTCTCCGATCTGGGCGGCTCCGACTCAGCCGTGACACTGGGCCTTTGGGCGACGGATTCGAACCAGGACATGAGCAAGAGCGTCCCGGTCATCGCAGGCACGTTGTTCCACGAGATCGGCCACACCCTCGGCCTGAGCCACGGCGGGCTCTACTTTGACACGCCTGGCAGTTATATTCCAACCTACGACGTCAATTGCAAGCCCAATTATCAGAGCGTGATGAACTATCTGTTCCAGGTCGATGGGTTGGGGCAGAATGGAACCGTTGCTTACTCCGGCCAGACGCTTGAAACCCTGTCCGAATCCTCATTAGCTTCGGTGCCTAGCCTTACAGGCGCGGCTTATCCAACCTCGGCGTGGTACACCAATGTGGCGCCCAGTCCCACGACGAGTCCCGCCACATTGCATTGCGACGGCACCCCGCTCAACACCGGCGAGACGGGATATCGTGTGAACGGGTCCATCGCGCCCGTCACTCCGCCGTGGTCGGAATTGGTTGACCCGAACATCACCTTCGATGGCGTGCCGTATACAAACCTGCTTGGATACGACGATATTTCCAACCTGGACCTGCGTCAGGTAGGCGCCGCCGGCGGTGAGTTCGCATCCCTGGCGAACGCACTTACGTACGGCAGCGGCGGCGTCGGCTACGGGGGTAGCGGCGGTGTCGGCTTCGGGGGCAGCGGCGGCGTCGGCTTCGGGGGTAGCGGCGGCGTCGGCTTCGGGGGCAGCGGTGGCGTCGGCTTCGGGGGCAGCGGTGGCGTCGGCTTCGGGGGCAGCGGTGGCGTCGGCTTCGGGGGTAGCGGCGGTGTCGGCTTCGCGGGTAGCGGCGGCGTCGGCTTCGGGGGCAGCGGCGGCGTCAGCTTTGAGGTGGGTTACGACGACGCCAACTCGATCGTTCGTCCTCCGCCTCTGGCCACCTATTCGGTCACGCCGACAAATAGCGTCCTTGTAAATTGGTTGGCGCCCGCTTTCGGCGTGGTTCAGACCTACACGATCTCTCGCGAGGTCGTTGACTCCCACGGCAACGTCCTCGAGCCAACCGTCGTGATTGGCAGCGTCAGCGGTGTAAACGGGTACGCTCCTGCGACAACATTTACCGACACCAGCGCTCCTACTGAGGGAACCCTGGTTTACACAATTGCGACCACGCTCGTTATGGACCCAGACGGTTCTCAACGGTCGAGTGCACCCTCGCCGCCGGCGGTGGTTGCGCTTAACCAGACAATCGTCCTTGGCTCCGTCCTTGTCCCGTTCCCAAGTTCGGTGTTGATCTCAAACTCGCCAGTCACGGTCACGGCGACAGCCGAGACGAATGGCGTCGCGAACGGGCTACAGGTGAGCTTCAGCACATCGGGACCCTGCTCGATCGGAACCCAGTCGATCATGAATGGCGTTTCCTCGGCCAACGTGAACCTCAGCGGCACGGGAATTTGCACCATCAAGGCTTCGCAAGCAGGCAACGCAAGCAACTCGCAACCGGGCACGACCGACTACAACGCGGCCAGTCCTGTGCAAGGAAGCTTTACGATCCTGCCTGAGGGTTCCAACACGAAATCGCAGACGATCACCTTCGGCGCCTTGGCCAATGTGGTTTATGGCATCGTCCCATTCACAGTGAGCGCGACGTCCGCCACCTCGCCTGTCAGCTTCTCGACGCCCGCAAACGGACCGTGCACGGTGAATGCCACAACCGTTTCGATAACCGGCGCAGGAGTGTGCAAGATTACGGCGTCGGCGCCTTCCGGATCAGTCGGAAACACCAACTACAGCGCCGCCTCCGTGACGCAGTCGTTCACCGTTTACCCGGCGCCGCTTACGGTGACCGCAACTAACCTGACGGCAACTTATGGGCAGACGCTTCCGGCGTTGACCTGCAGCTACAGCGGCTTCGTGAACGGGGATCAACAGACCGCCTCACCGTGCGGCACAGCAGCGACTTCAGGACCGGTGACCGGCACACCCGCGTTGGCTACCACTGCTGCTTCAACAAGCAGTGTCGGCCCCCCCAATCCCTATCCGATAACGGTATCGACGGGTTCGTTGGCCGCGGCGAATTATTCCTTCCTGTATGTCAACGGCAACGTGATTATTCAACAGGCCAGCCAGGCCATCACATTCACCCAGAAAGCTCCGTCGTCGGCAGCCTACAATAGCAGCTTCACGGTTATCGCCGCAGGCGGCGCCAGCGGAATCCCCGTGGCCTTCTCGTCTTCTGGACCCTGCACCATCACTGGAACAGGATCGAACTCAGCAACCTACACGATCAACAACAGCACTGGAACCTGTTCCGTAATTGCGAGCCAGGGTGGCAATACAAATTACTCCGCAGCGCAACCGGTCACTGAGCTGGTAAACGCAAACGGGCCAGCACTCACCGTGAATCCGACCATCATCAGCTTCGGCACGGTGAATCTGGGAAGCGTTACAACCAAGAACATCACGTTGACGAACGCCGGAACCTCGCCGGTGACAATCAACGGCCCGATTCTTTCGATTGTGCAGGGCGGGAACTCCAACGAATTTGTGGCCGCCAATCTCTGCCCGTCGTCCTTAGCCGTAGGGAACAGTTGCACGATAACCATTGCCTTTGTCGCGGGCCCGTTCTACACCCTGCAAACCGCGGCCCTGGAGATCATGGACAGCGCGCCGGGCAGTCCGCAGCAGGTGACGCTAAGCGCGACCGTTCTGCAACCGCAGACGATCACGTTCAGCACACCTCCTCCGCCCTCCTCCGCCTATAACAGCAGCTTCACAGTGGCGGCGACCGCTTCGAGCGGGCTTACGGTTTCCTACGGCAGTTCCGGGTCGTGCACGAATTCCGGCACAAAATATACGATGACCAGCGGCACGGGAACATGCTCGGTGATTGCCAATCAGGCAGGCAACTCCACCTACGCGGCAGCAACGCAGGTTACGAAGTCTGTATCCGCGACACTGGCTACGCCGACCATCAGCATCAGCAACCTGCCGACGAACGCGGTGTACGGCGGCAGCTACATGGCGGCGTACAGCTACACGGGCAACGGGATGCCTTCGGTGTCGTCGAGCACGACTAGCGTGTGCAAAGCGACGGGCAGCTCGGTGAGCTTCGTCGGCGTGGGCACCTGCACGCTAAAGGCGAGCGCCACGGCAACGACCAACTATGCGGCGGTGACGGGCAGTGCTCAGAGCTTCACGGTGGGTCAGGCCACGCAGACAATCACGTTGACCAACGTCCCTTCGTCGGCCGCTTACAAGAGCAGCTTTGCGGTGGCAGCCACGGGCGGCGCCAGCGGGAACGCGGTGACCTTCACGAGTTCCGGATCGTGCAGCAATTCCGGCGCAACCTATACGATGACCAGCAGCACGGGAACGTGTTCGGTGATCGCCAATCAGGCGGGCAACTCCGACTACTCGGCAGCGCCAAAGGTTACCGAAGGCGTAACCGCGACTCTGGCCGCGCAGACCATCACTTTCACCACCAACCCCCCGGCGACAGCGGCTTACAAGACCAGCTTCAAGGTGGCGGCTACGGGCGGCGCCAGCGGGAACGCTGTGACCTTCACCAGTTCCGGGTCATGCAGCAATTCAGGCGCAACCTACACGATGACCAGCGGCACGGGAACATGCTCGGTGATCGCCAACCAGGGAGGCAACTCGAACTACACAGCAGCGGCGCCGGTCACGAAGACCGTAAGCGCGACCCTGGTTGCGCAGACGATTACCTTCACTACCAACCCTCCGGCAACGGCCGCTTTAAATAGCAGCTTCACGGTGGCGGCCATGGGCGGCGGCAGCGGGAACGCGGTGATCTTCACCAGTTCCGGGGCGTGTACCAATACAGGTGGAACCTACAAAATGACCAGCGGCACAGGGACCTGCTCGGTGATCGCCAATCAGGCAGGCAACTCTAACTACGCGGCAGCAGCGCAGGTTACAAAGACCGTGACTGCGAAACAATGATACCGTTTCACACGCAATCTCCAGCATTCCGATTACGGGGACGAAACGCTTCTACAACAGCTTTGGTTTTGCGCTTTCGGTGAGTGGCCCGCGATTCCGCTGTCGGTTATTGGCCGAGACGACGGCGAATGTCGGCAACCAACGGATCTTCTGTCGACTGCCCGCGAATGCTGAGATAGGTCTTATAAAGGTCCGCGAAGCTGTTGCTCTTCATTCCTTCCCGAGCGAGTCCCTGGTAGTAATAGACCGGCGGAAAATAGGCGTAAGTGGGCACGTTGTCCAAGAACAATTCGATGGCTTCGCCCCGCCGCTTCATGCATTGATCGAACTCTGAGTCAGCCTCAGTGAACGCTCCCGCTTCAAGGTAAGCCCGACCCAGATCGAAGTGGCCGATCCAGGTGTCGAGCAGGTTGTTTGCGGCTGTGATTTGCCTGACTGCCTCATTCGCGTCTTTCCGCTTGAGCGCGATCATCCCGTTAACGATTTTGCCGTAAGCCTGCGGCTCGCTCGCCAGTTCCGATGAGAGGCTCGTCGCAAGCTTTTGGGCTTTCGCGAGCTCTCCAGCATCGACATAGGTGCTGGCTGCGAGAAACCTAATCTGGATGGACTGGCTGTTGGCCAACGCCTTGTCAATGTCAGAAACCGCCGGCGCACGCTTGCCCTGGATTTCCTCGATGTTTCCCAGCGCTGCGTACTTCCGCGCGGCATTGTCGGTGTTCTTGGCCGCGACATCTGCAGTGGCTCCCTTGGCAAGGATGGCCGCCGCATCAGCATACTTCCCCTGATAGGCAGCGAGATCAGCGAGTGCTGAAGCCGCGGTGGATGCGGGCAACGCACCGATCTTCTCGAGTCGACGATACGAATCGGTTGCCTTGTCGATTTCCCCCTCTCCAAGTTGCGCTTCGGCGAGTACCAGCAATCCCTGCGTGGCCGATGGATTGATGGCCAGCGCGGCGAGCGCCTCTTTTTCGCCCGCGGCAAAATCTCCGGCAAAGGAACTGATGAATGAAAGGTTCACCCGCGGCCCAACCCCCTTGGGGACAATCGCAACCGATTGTTGCGCCGCTTCCAATGCCTTGGGCGCGTTGCGCAACTGCGCATAGCAGCTGGCAAGGTTCCACTGACCGACGCGATCGGCGGGAAAGTGAGTAACGAGCTGTGTATTTTCCTTGACACAGTTCTGCCAGTCACCCGCGATGACATAGTACATCCCGCGGTCGCGGTAGCGTTCCCGCTCGGTCATGCTGTCCACGTTTTGCATGGCCAATTTCATGTACTTTACGGCGTCCCCGGGTTTGCCCAGATTCTGGGCCATGACCGCCATGCCGGTGTAGGGCCGCGCAAACTTCGGATCCAGTTCCGCAGCTTTCTGGAATGAATCGAACGCCTCCTGGTACTTGCCCGCGAACTCTTCATCAACACCGAGAGCGTCCTCGTGAACAGCTTCAAGAGATGCGGCGGCAAAGCCTCCGCTGACTTCATCGAACTGGACGGAGGCGGGCGTGGTATCGCCCAGGACCTTGCGAATCGGCGCCGCCAGCTTGGGAAGGCTTTTGAGAATCTCCTGCTTATTGGTAACGCTGACGTCGGCTTTTGCCAGCATCTTGCCGCTCACGGCATCCAGGGCAATCGCTGAAATATCGTACTCGTCGCCACGCAAACTGATGTCGCCCGTAACCACTACGTTGACGCTCTGATTTACGGCGACCAACCGCGCTGACTGCTCATCGAGTTTGTCGGTGGGGTTGGGGAGTTTCATGGCCAGCTTGCGCGCATCCCCGCGGCTATAGACGTTGATGAAGCTGGCGCCTTCGAGGGCCTCACCGAGCATTGGTTCCAGGGTGCCGTCCAAAAGCGGGTCGCCGGTATGGTTTGCGAAGTCGCCAACCAGCACGGTCACCGGGACATGATTCGCCGATTTCGCGGCCTGTTGCCTTTTGATCGCGTACCACGCAGTTCCCGCTGCGATGGCCACAATCAGAACGCCCGATATGGCGAACCGCAGCCAGGGCAATTCGCGCAGCCGGTTCATGCGCAGCTGAACGGAGGAAGCAGAGATACGGGATTTGCCGCCTTTGTCTTGCCACGCGCGAAGATCCCTGACCAGTTCATCCGCGCTCTGGTAGCGGTTCGCGGGCTCTTTCTCAAGGCACTTGCTCACGATGTTGCTCAGTGTGCCGGGAATGTTCTTGTCGACATCGGCCAGGGGCACAGCGCGCTGCTGTGTGCGTTTGAGCAGGCTGGCAATGGCGCTCTCTGCGTGAAACGGCGTGACACCGGCGAGCAATTCATACAGGATCAGGCCGAAGGTGAAGATATCCGAGCTGGCCTTGAGTTCCTGGCCCTGGGCCTGCTCCGGCGACATGTATTCGATTGTCCCGAGCATGGCGCCCGTGCGCGTCATGCCATCGCCAGTGAGCGTGCGGGCAAGCCCGAAGTCCATCACCACCACCCGGCCGCTCTTGTCGAGCATAATGTTGCCCGGCTTCAGATCGCGGTGGATGATGCCTTCACGATGGGCGGCCGCCAGTCCACTAGCCACCTGCGCCATGATGTCCACCGCTTCGGTGACTTCCAGCTTGCCGCGTTGCTTGAGGATTTGATGGAGATTGTCGCCCTCCATGTACTCCATCGTGATGAATTTGGTTTTTCCCGCCTCGCCAATATCGAAGATGCGGATGACGTTGCGGTCCGTCACCTGGCGCGCAAGGATCAGCTCCTGCTTGAAGCGCTGCAGGATTTCGGGGTGGTTGGCGAGTTCAGGCTTAATAACCTTGAGCGCGACCTCTCGCTCCAGCTCTATGTCCCGAGCCTTGTAGACGGCCCCCATACCGCCTTCGCCAAGCAATTTCAAAAGTTCATAACGATCGCAAAGCAGATCGCCGATCTGAAAGTCGGTGGCGGGGCTTTGCGCATCGGAACCGCGGTTGAAATGCGACGGCGATCGCGGCGGAGGATTCTTCCTTACCGAAGTTCCGGGCGCAATCGTAGCATTGGTATCCACCAAGGTGGCTCCCGGGTCTGTCTCAAGCCCGACGTCGACAAGCGTTGCATCAGGATCAGGATGCCGTAATCCGGCTTCAACGACGGTGGCGTTTGGATCACTTGCGTTTGGGATGGAATCGGGAGACGGGTCTGCGCCTGGAGCAGGGATTGGGGCTCCGCTGGATGAACTTTCACCGGCAAAGGGAGTTCCCACGCCGGCTCCTCCCGGCCTTTTGGGGACAGGCTTTCCGTCCGCTCGTGTCTCCGATGTATCCATGCTTTAGACTGACCCCGCCGGCCCTGAAGGAAGTGCGCGCTGGGCCTGCGCACCCAAGGGGCCCCCATCCGGCCTGATGTGGCTCAAGTATATACCGGTTAGGGGGTTCTGGAACCACATTCGCCTGTGCGGCGCAACAGGGCCCACGCAGCGATTTTCAGCGCCGGCTGCACTTCCGGCAGCGGCACCAGCCCCAGGCCGCACCACCGTTAGGACTACTACGCTGACCTCTTACGGCGCCTCGACGATAACAGGAGCTGAGATTACGCTGACCGCCACGGCTTCAGCGTGCCGCCGGTGATTCGCAGAGTTCTAGAGCCGATCCTCAAAAGGCTCGCGCAAAATGGTGATTACTATATCGCAGAAAAGTTAGCGTATTTGCCACAAATCCTTGGCTTTATCAGGTAGACTATCGGCAGCTTGGAGAAGGCGTTTTAAGATCCGTGCAACCGGTTTCGAAAGTGCCGCCATCTAACTTCCTGTGTGCCTCCGCTCGGATGTTCTTGTTCATGACGGCGGTTCCTACGGTTGCTCCCCTGCTTTTGCCCTGTAATTCAGAAGTGCAGTTCTACACCTGCTCAGCGTGGCTTTTGCGAGCAGACAGTAGTATGCGGCTGTGAAGGAGATGCAGAATGCGTTTCAGGCTGATAGTTGCTCCCATTTTAATGGTGAGCTTATTCGCTCCGGTATTCCCCGCGTTTTCGCAGGCTGTTCCGGCATACAAAGGTCAACCCCTGCCCCTGACCGTCGGGGTCGGGCCCTCAATCTACGATGTCGACTGGGGCCATGGCCTCATGTATGGCGGCACAGTTTGGGCCGACTTCTATCCGAAACAACTCCCGCAGATTCTGAACGGCCTTGGTGTGGAAGTCGAGGCCCGCGACATCAGCCTCCACCAGAATTGCATCCCACCGGGGTCGAGCTACTGCCCCCAAAAGAACATGCGCCAGGATACGGCGGGAGGCGGAGTGATCTACAACTGGCACCTCAACTGGCACTTCGTTCGCGGATTCGATGTCTATGGCAAGTTTTTGGTTGAGGATGGCAGCGTGGACCACTACCTGGTCACTCCGACTCCATCGGTCCCTCGTGATCAATCGCATGCTAACCTCATGGTCTTCGCTCCTGGCGGCGGGCTCGAATACCGGTTCTTTGGCCCGCTCTTGGCGCGCGCCGACTATGAGTATCAGGACTGGGGAACGCTGTTAGGAAATACTCTTAATCCCCAAGGCATCACAGTCGGCGTCGCTTATGACTTTTCGTATCCCGGCAATCCGCGCTGACGGTGTATGCGGCACGGTCTGGAGGCCGCATGCTCGTCTCCGCTGACTGAAGGGAGCGCCAAATTTGGCGCAGGGTGCGTGTGTATCTCACGATTGCTGCCTCAGAGGTGGTAGTCTAGCGATTGTATGAAGTGCTTCAGGAAGTTGACCGTCGCCTCTGCTCTGCTGGCTGCCATTCTCTTTTCTGCTTATTGCGGAGCGCAAACGAGCACGAGTCCATCGAACGCATCCTACCAGGCAAAGCCGGTTCCCTCGGATTCATCCGGCGCCTCGTACAAGACCAAGCCGGTGCCGGCGACCACTGAGATCGTCGCGCCGTTCTCGCTCGACACCTCGCCATCCACGGGCGCGAAGCCCATCGAGTACCTCTCTGAGAGTCAGATGTCGGAGATGGACCGCAATCTGGAGTCGAGTGCGGAACCCTCGATCCGGGAGGGCGCTCGAATGGCGGGGATCGAGTTCGATAAGGGGAAATGGGACTACGAGCAGGTTGCGTGCGAGGCTTTACCGAGTCACGTTTTTCTGCTTTTCCATGAGAATAACGGCGGAGACGATCGAAGCCTATTTTCGGTGGCAATTTCGCGCAGCAGCGTGGGCCGTGTCCGCATCATTCCCATCCAGCGGCGGAGTTATTCGCTGTTTTCACCTGCTCCGGTCAATGCACTGGCCATCGCTGCATTCAACCGCATTCGCGCCGACGAGCCTGCAAGTAAGACTGCAGATTGGCTCTCAACCGCCTTGTGCTATGCGGCGCTGACTGGCGGCCAGCCCGATACGTCTCCGTTGGCGAAAAAATCGGCGGACGCGAACCTTGGCTTGTCCTTCCCGCCTACCATTGAGATTCAAAGCGACGGCGGTGCCATTGTCCGCTTTGTGAATGTCACGGCTGCCCGCCAACCCATGCAATGGGCGTTGACATTCAACTCCAAGGGGAAATTGCTCAAGGCTGCGTATTATGCCACTCCGCTTTATGCCGTGAAACTCGTCCCTCCGACGTCAGATCAGCAGCCTGCCGCACCAAGTTCCAAGTAAGCGGGCGCGATTCAACGCGCGAGCGCAGACGCGGCGGGCCGCGAGCCGGCTACAACCTGAATCCAACCGGCAGCTGAAATCCAGACCGAAACGTGCTGACGATATTCGCTTGCGCGGTCTTGAGTCAGCTATCTAGAAAGTGACCTTGCGCTCGGGAAACCACGTAAGCTGGATATTGGTGGTGGTAACGGTCTGCTCTCCCGGAAGGTAAATCGGCGCCCTCCAGTGTTCGACCGTGAAGTTACCGTTTATCTCGATGTCTTTGCGGATTCGCTTGACGGCCTGGAAGCCGAAGTCGTTGAGGGTGGTGCCGCCGGGAATCAACAAGTTCGTGCTGGGATTGATCTGCGTCGTCGAGCCAGGAACGAAGTCCTTGGTAGCTTTCTGGTTGCGGACGTTGACCTGAATCCATTCATTGCCGCTCAAATGATACGTAATCCAGGCCTGGCCGCCTTTGTCTTCGCGTCCGATCCAGTCACCAAAAAGCTGGCCCTGATTCGTGTAGCCCTGCACTTCGATTGACTCCCAATACATGAAATGACCGTATTCTCGGGTCGACACCCTGGACGAGGACGGATCGGTGGAGGCCGCTTCAACGCGCAGGTCGAGTTTGGGAACGCCAGGCACATGCGAGAGGTAGATGCCCGGACGGTAGGCGGCCCGTCGCGGAGCATCGATGGGCGACACGTCGTCGTGGACTTCCGAGTCGCAGTACAAGGTGAGCCAGTTGCGTACAGATGGGAGCCGGTAGGAGAAGTCGAAGGATCCGAAGCGCGCTCCAGGGTCATCGGGGCCCAATTTGGCCGTACCTGACGGAGAGGAGGTACTGAAGAAGCTGCGCAGAAAATCGCGAATATTGACTGGCGAGTGGCCCTCCCCACCCCATAGCACCGTCCGCTCAAAGCCGAATTCGAGATTCTTCGTAGGCCGGAAACTGATTTTCTCCATGTGCACCCAGGGATCACCGGGGTTGATAACGTTGAGCGTATTCGGCGAAGGGTTGGCCTCGTACATGGGGTTCGGCATAAGAGTGTGGCCGCGCAACCCGCCAAGCAGAAACTCATAGCGGAAAGGCCCCGTCAAACGCGAGAGGAAGGGAATGTTGAGCGGCTCGATGCGATTGATTTCGAAACTATAGAAATTCTGCGCATTATTGGAAAAGGCCATGCTTGCCCCTTGCGCCGGACCCAGCCACTGGTCCTGCTTGCCGAAGGAGAATACGTGGTTCAGGTACTGATAGGAGAGATACGCTTCAAGAAAGCGGCCTTGAGTAGCGGTGGCAATCGGACCCTGAGGGATGGTGGCCTGGTTGTACGGGGTGGTCGTGGGACCGTAGGGCGCTGTGCTCGAAGTTTCGTAATAGCTGGTCTCGTCGACCGACGACAGCGCCTGTCCCAGTGAAGCCGAGTACCCCGTGGCCGACGGCGCTCCCTGGAACTCGCCGCGCACGTAAAGCGTAAACCGCCCGGCAGACGCGTAGCCACTGACACCGGAGTAGTTATTGAAGCCGTTCTCGAATGGCCTGCCGTAGTCGTTCACAATCGTCGATCCGAGATGAAAGCTGTCGTCGAGCGGCGTGCCACTGATGGCGCGCGCCACCGTGTAAATGGACTCGATGCGGGTGTTGCCCTGATATTGCCCGCAGGGGCCCTCCATGTCGTAGTGCAACTCGTAGTTGAGCGCGTCGTAGATCTCCCGCGCCTCGCCCGCGCCGGGATCTCCGTCCGCTTCGCTGTCTTCGATCAGATTGCCGGCATCTTCCAGCATGTGCATCATACTGGCGCGCGTCCAGGGCCGCAGGTCCAGGAACACCGTGTCAAGGTAGCCAAGCGAGTAAAGGCGCAACATGGCCGGATATACCCAACTGTCCACGGGGATATACGGCGAACCCAGCTTGGCGGGTTGACAAACGCTTGAGGGAGTGCCTGTGTCTTTCGCTGCCTGACCCGCTGCCGGCGTGGCGCTGGTCAATAGCAATGCAGCCATGCCAATTGCACAGGGCATCCAAACCGCCGCCGCACTTCGCTTACTGTCCCTCATCATTCCTCACTTTTTGCTGTTCCGCGGGCGCTGGGGGGCCGCTCAGAGGAGCAGCGCAAGACGACCGGTGTTACGGTTTAATCTGCCGTTCTCCTCGTGGTAGCCGATTTCGGTGACGATCTCCCAGATATTATCCCTGGCGAGCAGTCTATGCGCAGCACAGTTCCCCTTCAAGGATTTCACTGCGCCACAATGGGCAGGGAGATCAAGCGTTTTCCCGATCGATGGGGACGTTTCTTTGGCGCATCTTGACTTTTATGGCGGGCGCCCCGCTGTATACGGCCCACGGCTCCAGGTCCTGGTGAGCTACAGCGCCCAATCCCAGTACGGCGCCCTCGCCCACATGCACACCTGGCGACACGGAGGCCCGCGCGCAGATCCACGAATATGCGCCAAGACGCATGCTGTAGGAGATCATGGGGAAATCGGGGTGATTGTAGTCATGCGTCGCCCCGCAAATATATGCCTGCTGGGAGACGATGCAGTGCGATTCAAGATAGATAGGTGAAGGATTGTAAATTTCCGCCTGATCGGCCAGAGTGCAGCCGTCTTCGCAAATCAGATTCCACGGCGCCCATACTCTTCCGCTGGGATAAAAGTGGCAGCCGGGTCCCATCTTCGCGCCGAAAAGGCGCAGCAGCATGGACCGCCACGCATGCATCGGACGCGGCGAGATGCGGTAGAGCAGGAGATACACCAGTTGCCACAACAGCCGCCCCAGCCGGTGTTTCAGGCTGAACGAAGGACGATGATATGGATTGTCTTCCGCGCTGCCGGTGATGTTATGTACGGTGTACTGGCGTCGACGGGCTGGAGAGCTCATAGGTCCTACTAATTATTTCGCAAAGCTACCATCTGGACAAATATCGGCGCAATCTTGAACCAGCCGCGCTCACGGTTCGGTACAAACGGATGCCGTCAGGAGCTACGCCTGGCCACGTTGGCAACGTACCACCGGTAGGCTTCCTTCATGCCGGTCTCGAAATCGGATGGAGCAGTCCAACCCAAAGCGCGCAGGCGGCTCACGTCCATCACCTTGCGCGGCATGCCGTCGGGCTTTGACTCGTCGAATGTAAAGCCTCCCTGCCACCCCACGATTCTTGCAATGCTTTCGGCTAGCTCCAGAATCGTCATATCGCGCCCGGTACCGATATTCAAGAACAGTTCACCGGAATAATTCTTCATCACAAAGACGCAGGCATCCGCCAGATCTTCAGAGAACAGGAACTCGCGTCTCGGTGTTCCGCTGCCCCACAATTCCACGGTCGTGCTGTTCGCCAGCTTGGCAGCGTGAATCTTCATGATCAGAGCGGCAACAACATGACCGTCGCGCGCATTGTAACGGTCACCGGGCCCATAAAGATTCGTTGGCATGACTGACACAAAATCGCAGCCGTATTGCCGGCGAAAAGCCTGGCACAACTTGATCCCGGCAATCTTAGCGATGGCGTACCACTCATTGGTGGGTTCGAGCGCGCTCGTCAACAGCGCCTCTTCCCGTATCGGCTGGTCTGCCAGGCGTGGATAGATGCAGGACGACCCCAGAAACAGCAGTTTCTTGACGCCGGCTTCCCTGGCCGCGTGGATGACATTGGTCTCGATCACCAGGTTTTCGTAAAGAAACTCCGCAGGGCGCAACGTATTCGCCAGGATGCCGCCAACTGTAGCGGCGGCAAGAAAGACGGCATCGATCTTCTTGTCCGCCAACCATGCGTGAACGTCCGCCTGACGCAGCAGATCGAGTTCGCTGTGCGTCACCGTAACGATTTCGCAACTCTCACGCGCCAGCCGCCGGGCAATCGCCGAGCCTGCCATACCGCGATGCCCCGCGACCCATACGCGTCGTGCCGTCAAGTCGAAGCTATTCATGAACATGTTCTCTTAAGTGCGATTCGTTGGCGATCACTTCCAGGTCAGAGTTCACCATGTCTGAGACCAACTCGGGAAAAGTCACCGTGTGTTCCCATCCGAGCACGCGCTTCGCCTTGGAAGGATCTCCCAGCAGGAGATCGACCTCAGTAGGGCGAAAATACCGGCTATCGATTCTGACCACCGTATTGCCTGTGCCGGAATCGATACCGACTTCGTCGATGCCTTTCCCTTGCCATCCGATCTTGCGGCCCACCTCTCCGAATGCCAGTTCCACGAACTCGCGCACGCTGTGCGTTTCGCCCGTCGCCAAAACGTAGTCGTCCGGCCTTTCGTGCTGCACGATCCGCCACATCCCTTCCACGTAATCCCGCGCGTGGCCCCAGTCGCGCTTGGCATCCAGGTTGCCGATAAATAAAGTCTTCTGCACGCCCAGATGAATCGCGGCCACGGCGCGCGTAATCTTCCGCGTAACAAACGTTTCGCCGCGTATCGGGCTTTCGTGGTTGAACAGAATTCCGTTCGAGGCATGCATCCCGTACGCCTCGCGATAGTTTACCGTGATCCAATAGGCATAGAGCTTCGCCACGCCGTAGGGGCTGCGCGGATAAAACGGCGTCGTCTCTTTCTGCGGCGTCTCCTGGACCTTTCCGTACAGCTCCGACGTTGACGCCTGATAGAATCGCGTCTTCGCTTTCAGTCCCAGAATCCGTATCGCTTCGAGCATGCGCAATGCCCCGGTAGCGTCGGCATTGGCCGTATATTCCGGCGTCTCAAAGCTCACCTGCACGTGGCTTTGCGCCGCCAGGTTGTAGATTTCGTCCGGCTGCACCGTTTGCACAATGCGAATCAGATTGGTGGAGTCCGTCATGTCTCCGTAATGAATCTGAAATCGCGTATCCGGGTCATGCGGATCCTGATAGATATGATCGATGCGCGCCGAATTGAAGGACGACGACCGGCGCTTGATGCCGTGCACAATGTATCCCTTGCCCAGAAGAAGTTCGGCAAGATATGCCCCGTCCTGGCCCGTAATTCCAGTGATCAATGCAACTTTCGGCATGAATCGCTCCTCGCTCAAACGAAATGTCTGACACGACGATCCGTCGGTGAAAATATCAGTGTAGCGTTAAGACCGCTGCGACACCTAGTGCCGGCTCCTTGCAAAAAGCGCCACGCAGGCGCCGGCTCTGGACCTTTTGGTGCTTCCAGAGAAGAATGCGTGTCTCCAACTCGCAGCAATGCGTTACGGCCAAGCTCATCACAAGTTCCTTTTCCAATGGTTCATTATTCAGATGAACCCGAGCGAACTATACGCGCCTAGATATTCTCTTGCTGCTACTGTCCAGTCCAGCGTCGTCTCCGCAAACGCCCTGGACTTTTGCGAGATCGCCGATGCATATTCAGGGTCGGTGAGATATGTAGCAATTAAGTCCAGGCAGGATAAATCATCATCATTCTTGACAATCGGAAACACTGTTCCGCCGCCGTAGCTCCGAATTCCGCCGGTATCAGTCGTGATTATCGGCAGGCCGCAGGCCAGGGCCTCAACAACAGCATTGTTCGCGCCACCATCTTGCATCGGGAGGAGCATCGCCGTTGCCTCTTGGTAGCGCGCCCTCAGGTCTTCGTCGCTTAGGTTGTGATACCACCTTACCGCAGGGTGCTTCTGAAGCAATTGAATGGCCTCGTCGTTTCTAGCATGCAGCGGTACCACTAAATCAAAAATTACACCTGGGAATCTACGGATGATCTCGGGAACCAGCCGGGCAAGCATTGCCGTATTACGAAGCCATGCACCTACAAAGAGGAGCCTGTGCGGACGTGACTCGGGCGTCTGGTCACCGGGCTTGAAGAAAAGCGCATCTACTCCCTGTGGCAGCACCTTGACCTGGGAACAATCGAAAATGTCGTCAAACTGTTCGCGCATATAATCGCATAGGACGAAAACACCTGGAAGGGCACGAAGAAGCTCAAGATCCGAAGATTTCCAACATCTCCTCGGCAGGTGGATTGTACCTATCCAACGCGTCGATTTAGATGGAGAGGAAAGATACTGGAGGTGGCTCTCGAGAAAGAGGATATGCCCCGGATTTTGGCTAAGACGCATTCTGAGCAAAAACTCAGCCTCTGACGCAGCCGCTGCCTGATCGCGAGGCGGAAAACGCTTCCACGTCGAATAGGACTTGCCAATGGCTCTTGCCAAAAGCCCGCTTCTTGGCCTTGTCACGGTGTTTGAGCATCCGTTGAGCTCCAGAGCTTTAGGGAGCAGCGAAAATCCGGCATGCTTAGCAAGCCATGGATAGTGATCAACAAGCAGATGAATTGGCATTGTGGTTTGGTCCTTATCGTCTACAATGCGATATTTTTACAGTCTCCCCAGATGGGGTCAGGGGAAATGTGTAAGCTCCCCTATATTTAGACGGCGCGCCCGGAGAGATTGGAACCCCAAACCTGCTGATTATCTATACCATTTGAGCCGTACTTGGAGATGCGAACTGCACGACGGATAGGCAATGTGCGCCTAAGCTGAACAAGCGTCAGATGAAAGAAGAATCACTTCTCAGCGTGTGCGAAACCCCAGGGGCCGTCCGGGGCCGGCCTTAACTCGATGGCCTTGAAACCCAAACCTCGCAGGCGATCACGGATGGTCTCAGAGGTAGTTCCCTCGCGCGCCGACAGGTGGTACTCCAGCGTGACCGAGCGAATTCGATTCCAGGCCTCCACCGCCTCAAAAATCTCCCATTCGGCCCCTTCGCAGTCCAGTTTCAACAAATCAACGCAGCCGATTTTCGCGACGACAGAAGAAAAGGCCTCCATTGGTACGTTCCCATCCTCGGAATTATAGGCCACGGTATGTAGGGAGTCACTTGAAACTTGCGTCGAGGCCATCCCGCGATGCAGGCCTATTGCCGCTGCGTGTACATGCGCGCCGATAGGTTTGCAATGTCGCTCGAGAAATGGGATTACGGCCGGGTTAGGCTCGTAACAATGAATTTCCGCGGCCGGGAAATGATGACGCGCTGCAAGTGCGAACAACCCGACGTTGGCTCCAACATCCAGAATGGTCCTCACGGGGCGTGGCACATCCTTCAGGCGATAGCAGTCATCGAAGAGAATCCCGGCGAGCTCGTAGTTCTGTGCCCCGCGTTCTTGTTCGGGGAGCGACAATACGATCCTCTTCCCGGCAATGCGCAGGGAACCAACTCCCGCTCGTTCCCGAAGATAGAAATGACCTAGACGCGCCCATCTGGCGCGTCTTAAGAGCGCATTCTTTAAGCGTGCGACTGTTAGCATAGATGATTTTGCAGATAAATTGGTATTGTGGTTTGGTTGCAGGACTGCGGGGCTCAGTTCGCGCTGCCCCACCATTTTGCGGCGGTAGCGACCGTCAGGCGCCTAACCTTCCGCAGGTAACGGGAAGCCGAGCTGTTTCTTCTCAACATGCATAGCAGGAGGCTCCATTCCGCCTGGCCGGAGAATCGCCTAAATGCAAGCCAAAAATGCAATAGGGATCCCAGCGGCACAAAGTCTCCCAGCCAAGAAAATGCATTAGGAAACCACAAACGCGATGCGCGTGCCAGTTTCGATTGAAACTCCGGACGCGGGAACTGCCTCTGTAGCCACTTTAGATAGAGCTCGAGCGCTTGCACCTTTGACGAAATAAATTGGTTTGGCGCCGACAGATTAAATTGCCCGTTTCGCCAGAGCACGCGCACACCTCTGACCGTCTTAACACCTGTTATTCGCGCGAATGCGGCCCATGTGGCATCGTCGGCGCACCACGCGAAAGGGAAATCGACAAATCCACCTTCCCGGTTAAACGCCGCCCTCGAAAAGATATGTTCCGGAATTGTCGTTACGCGGCTTTGCATGAAGCGCGACAGAATCAATTCTTCCGCGCTTTCTACTGCCGGTACCTCGACGAGTCGGGCAGATTCGCGGTCACTGTCGTCTATCTCTCCTTTTTCAAAGCGATATAGATCGAATTGCTCAATGCCGGCCAGCTCCCGTAAAAAGAACTCCACGCAGTACGGCTCTGCAATGTCGTCGTCGGAAAAGACCCATACCCAGTCCGCGCGCGTCATTTCCACACAGCGGTTCCAATGTCGGGAGAGGGAAAGATGGCCGAGGTTATCGGGGAATCGATGATAAGTAATCGACAACCTTCCCTTGACCTCGTCAATCAACCCCCTTGGATCTTCCGGGCTCGCATCGTCGCCGACAAATACTTCGAAGTCTCTGCACGTCTGCCCCACAAGCGAATCGAGAGTGCGCCGAAAAAAGCGCCGCTTGTAGTAGGGGATGACAATTACAAGGCGTGTTGACATTCAATCAGAATCTCCACCTGGCGCCTGATTTTCAAATCAATCTGCACCCAACCTCGCGTGGCGTCGGCGGGCTCCCTGTTGACAGGCGTAGGTGGGGATCCTCGATCACGCGGCCGGGTGGCTCAAAGAATCTTCGCGGCGTGCTTTCTTGCTGTCTGCGCCCCGGTCTTTAGGAAAACTTCCTCCAGAACCTCTGGGGGCAAGCTGGAGGATTCCAGCAACTTAACTGCAACCTCCGGATCTACTTTCCAAGGGTTCCTTTTGTGCAGCAGATTTGTTTTCAGGAATGGCATCCCGCATTCGAGGAGCAAATCCGGCAGGAATATGGTCGTGTTCTGGGGTATGCCTCGTCTGTGATAACGGTCTGAAACCCTTTTTGCAAAACTGCGACGCTTGAAGAACAAGGAACGGATGCGTTCCAGTTCGAAGATCGGCCTCCAAGTGAACCCGTGTTCCTCCAGCCAACGAGTCAAACCTATTTCATAGCTCCTGATCGTATGATCCTTATCCTTATACGGCAGGACTGAACGCCAAAACTCCATAAAAGGCGCACTTTGGAGCACCTGTCGTCGAAACACCAGAAAATAGCTCTGCAGGTGACGCCCGAGTTCATCGCTATCAGTCAGTCCCCAGAAATCGCATTGGCTTACTGCCGGATTATCCCAGAGCGGCGCCAAGGGGTGCAACGGCCCGATAACACTTGAATTAATCAGCAATAGCTCCTCGACCGTCTTCAGATCGTACTCAGCCATTCCCTGCTGCCAGATTACGAAATCGTATCCCACGTTTTCACGCTGAATGACTCGGCTACAGACATCTTGTAGCAAGACTTGCTCTGGCCGAGGAATCGGTGAGTTGGAGATTAGACAAATCTGGTAACCCAGATCGCGAATCTTTCCTAAGCAATACAACGTGGACGGAGCAAGCCCGCCTGCGTAGTATGAATAGTGAGCGTAAAGAGCTAACCTCATAGTTCAATCCAATCCGAGGAGGGAGGCGGCGCTTTTCGACCCGCGTCCTGTTCTTTGTCTCTTTGCAGCAGTTGGCGAAGTCGCGCTGTTGGCTGGAGCAGGAAGCGTTTTGACATTCAATCGGAATCTCCACCTGGCGCCTGATTTTCAAATCGGTTTGCACCCAACCTCGCGGGGCGCCGGCGGGCTCCCTGTTGACAGGCGTAGGTGGAGATCCTCGATCACGCGGCCGGGTGGCTCAAAGAATCTTCGCGGCGTGCTTGAGCACTTCCTCCAGAACCTCTGGGGGCAAACTGGAGGATTCCAGCAACTTAACTGCAACATCCGGATCTACTTTCCAAGGGCTCCTTGTGTGCAGCAGACTTGTTTTCAGGAATGGCATCCCGCATTCGAGGAGCAAATCCGGCAAGAGTGCGGCTGTGTTCTGAGGAATGCCTCGTCTGTGATACCGGTCTGAAACCCTTCTTGCAAAACTGCGACGCTTGAAGAACAAGGAACGGATGTGTTCCTGTGCGAAGATCGGCCTCCAAGTGAACCCGTGTTCCTCCAGCCATCGAGTCAAACCGACTTCATAGCTCCGGATCATCTGCAGTTTATCCTTATACGGCAGCACGGAGCGCCAAAACTCCATAAAATGCTCGCTCTGAAGCACCTTTCGTCGAAACACCAGAAAATAACTCTGCAAGTGACGCCCGATTTCATCGTTATCAGTCAGTCCCCAGAAATCGCATTGACTTGCTGCCGGATTATCCCAGAGCGGCGCCAATGGGTGCAACGGCCCGATAACACTCGAATTAATCAGCAAGAGCTCCTCGACCGTCTTCAGATCGTACTCAGCCATTCCCTGCCGCCACATTAGGAAATCATATCCCACGTTCTCACGCTGAATGACTCGGCTACAGACATCTTGTAGCAAGACCTGCTCTGGCCGAGGAATCGGTGAGTTGGAGATTAGACAAATCTCATGACCCAGATCGCGAACCTTTCGCAAACAAAACAATGTGGACGGAGCAAGCCCGGCTGTGCCTGAATAGTGAGCGTAAAGAGCTAACCTCATAGTTCGATCCTGTCCTAGGAGGAAGGCGGCGCTTTTCGAGCCGCGTCCTATTCTTTGTCTCTTTGCGGCGGCTGGCGAAGTTGCTCTGTCGGCTGGAACAAGAGGTGCTTTATTTTCCGAAGCGGATTGACAATCGAGCGTCCAACCCTATAGTCCTTCGACTGAACCAGCGCCTCAATCTTGTGAGCCAGCGCCTCGGCCTCCTCACATTGGCTCCTGAGCGCCTTCAGCAGCCTGTTCTCCGGTTTTGCGAAAATATAGGCCACGAGGTCCGCGCGTCTACTCATTGCTTCCGTGCTCATCGAGCCCCTGCGAGCCCGATAGTCGAATGCGATTTCGTCAAGGTGGATGAACTTCCACCCTCGAAAAGCTGCGCGCATCCAAAAATCCCAGTCCTCCCAGCCCAGCCGCATTTTTTCATCGTATCCTCCAACCGAATCCCACACGCTTCTTCTAAACAAAGAGCAGGCTGTGATGTAATTGCCCTTGACGAGAGTTCGCAAATCAAACTCTGGAAGCTTCCAACGCCCGCTTTTTTCACCAAAATATTCCGGGTCACCGTAAACTACACCTACCTCAGGGTCTTCAAGCAGAACTGTAACTCCTTGATCAAAATACGCCCGCCGGATCAGATCGTCGCTGTCTATCGGAAGGATAAACTCGCCCCTCGCGACCTCTATGCCCGCATTGCGCGCCCTCGCGAGTCCCTGGTTAGCTTGGCGAATGATCTTATACCTGCCCGCGTCAAGATTCTGAATGATCCGGCGCGTGGTTTCATCGTCTGAGCCGTCATCAACAACAATTATTTCTGCAATGACGTCGCTACGCGCCCGCTCGATGCTTGCCAGTGTCTCGGGCAACATCAGGCCGTAGTTATAACAAGGAACAACAACCGATACTTTTCCCTTTGCCACTGACGGCTCGCTCACGATGGCTCCAGCATAAGTCTACCCTTTACCTAATTCAGCGCCCCGACGCACTCGGTGTAAGACGACAACCGCCTATGCGGGTACGCTCATTCAGCCTTCTTACTGACGCACGGCCGCGTCGCCGCCCGGGCCCTTGCAAGGAGCCACGCGCCCGCGCCGGTTTTGGCCACGGCTCTCACGATCATAGCTCGGCATTCGCGCCATAGGGCCAGGCTGGTCTTTTCCACTGTTGGATCGATCCGGCTTCGACTCGCCCGCCTCAGTTCCGATTCCCTCACTTCATTCGCGAGAGAACTTTGTACCAGGGCCCAATTACTTCATAAGCGATCATGCCTGCGATGAACCTCGCACTGCCTGGGCGGCGCCAACCACCACTGCGGATGTAATTAATAAAGTATTTCGCCGTCTCGATCCGCTTGCCCTTTGACCGTGAGGTGATAGCTAGATAAAGATAGTGAGGTACGAGCGTTTTCCGGATTACATTTCTGTGCTGATGCTTCAATTCTTTATCGAGGGCCCTTAGCACCCGAGCCTCTTCTCTCACTCGATTGATGTGTGGCATCGAAGACCATGTACCCCCAAGATGTATTCTATACGCAGCCACGATCTCATCCATCAGTTCTATCTTCCCATAGCGCGCAATCATCGCCCAAAGAGGCCAGTCACCGAGTTTCATCTCGAAAAACCAGTTGGGGAAAGGGGGGATTAATTCTCGCCTCACAACAGTGGTGCATGTTACTACGAAGTTGCCCTTCAATATGTCCTCAACCACATATGGCCCGGCAGGACGCGAAGGCGCCACGTCCCACCCAGCATCGAAATCCTCTGTGCCCGCTTCATACACGGGCCGCGCGCGGCCGCAACATAGTGCACGATCAGGATAGGCGTCTAAGAAGTCGACCTGCTTTTGAAGCTTATCGGTCGCCGTCCAATAATCGTCACCCTCTAGAAGCGCCACGTACTGGCCTTTGCAGGCCTCGATTGTTTCCGCAGAATTTCGCATCGCGCCGACGTTTCGGTCCCGGAGCAGGAGCTTAAGTCGGTTAGGATACCGGCGCTGGAATTCCATTATCAGGGCGCGGGTGCCGTCGGTCGAACAGTCCTCCCCGATGACGATTTCGTACTCAAAGTTCACATTTTGTGCGAGTATACTTTCGATTGCCTGCCCGATGAACCTCTCGTGATTATATGTGATCATGGCGACGCTTAGTTTCATGGATTCCTCTTGCTCAGTGCGTCCTTAACTTCGTCCGCGAATTCGAATGCCGTCTTAAGAATCTCAGCCACGCTCTCAACCGTGCCATCATCCACAGCTTGGCCGGTTGGGAGAAGGAGAATGCGGCTCGCTGTTTTCTCTGTTACAGGGAGCAACAGCGACGCGTTCGGCTGGAGCGATCGGTAGGGCTCCATTCGGTGACAGCCCGGCCAAAAATATTTGCGCGCCAGCACATTCTCCGCATGAAGAACTGCTACGAGTTGATCTCGATTCAATGGAGCAACCGCTGGATCGACTTCTACCACGATGTATTGATAGTTATTTCGCTCAGCGGAGTCATAATGGATTACCGAGATTCCCGGAAGCTTTTCAAGGCCGGCGCGGTATGCGCTGTAGTTCCTGTAGTTGACGGCAATCAGCTCATCGATAGCTTCCAGCGAGGTCAACCCCATCGCCGCGCAAACCTCAGTCATTTTGCCGTTTACGCCAAGGTAGCTGACCCGGTCGTAGCCTGAAAATCCGAAATTTCGCATGAGCCGCAGCTTCTCGGCGAGTGCATCGTCGTTGGTTACCACCGCCCCGCCTTCGAAGCTGTTCAGGAACTTGGTGGCATGGAAACTGAAGACCTCGCACGCTCCGAATCCGCCGATCAGTCTCCCCCGCTTCGAGCACCCGAATGCATGCGCTGCGTCATACATCACCTTGAGCTTATGCTTCTCGCCTAACGCCTCAATAGCATCCGTGTCGCAGGCACGGCCAAAAACATGCACGCCCAGGATACCCGTAGTCCTCGACGTAATGACACGCTCTATGCTGGCTGGGTCGATTGTGTACGTCACAGGGTCCATATCCGCGAATACCGGGGTAATTTCTTGCCATTGCAGCGCGTGTGCGGTGGCAATAAACGTATAAGCGGGTACAATGACCTCGCCCCTTAACTCCAAGGCGCGGATTGCGCTTTCCAGTGCAACGGTAGCGTTGCACATCGCGATGCAATGTTTGACGCCAACATAGCCGGCGACGCGCCCCTCGAAGTCCTTCACAAACGGCCCATCGTTCGAGAACCAACGGCGATCCAGCATGTCTTCAATTCTGGTTAGCAGCGCCGTTCGGTCTCCCAAATTCGGGCGACCAACGTGCAGTGGCTCACGAAATGATGGTGCACCGCCGCAAAGGGCAAGTTTTGTGGAGCCCGGCGAGCGGGTCACGTTATACGCAGTCATCGAAGAGAACCTCAATCAAAGTGAGCGCAAAAACGGGAATACCCGTGATTCGCCGCTTTACGGTAGCCAAACTGGATCCTCCCTGGGCGCCTGGGCGCGAACCCTACAACTGCCGCTCAGACATAAACTGTTTCTCCAGCTCGAGGATCCGCCGTTTACGAATTCCGACCTTCCTTGCGGGCGATCCGAGATAAATTCCGAACGCTTCACAGTCGCGCTTGACCAGGCTGAGTGCGCCAATCGCCACGCCGTCCTCCAAGGTTACGCCAGGCAATATCACCGATCCTGACCCTACGATCACGTGCCGTCCGAGGGAAACATCCCCGCTCACGACACCCGTGAAACGCGTTGGAACGGTGGGATTTGTCATCCACTCGCCGGAGTAATCGTCGTTGCTTGAATAAATAGCAACCCTAGAGGAGAGACCAGAGAAGTCGGCTAGCCGGATTGCGGCGGACCCCATCAGAGATGAATAGACCGCCAGATGAACGTAGTTACCGATGAGAATGCCGGCGGAGCCGGCGGAAAGCACACAGAAATCATCTATTCTCACGTTGTTCCCGATCGAGATTCTTCCACAGTTGTAAAAGGAGGCTCGATCAGAAATGGCAACATTGTTTCCTACCGCCGCAAATCCCATTTGCGCGATTCGAGTCCTATCCAATGGCGCCATCGTTCATCCTTCTCGGGCTAGAGCGATAACTCTCTCTGCCATTTCCGTTCCCCTGGGAGAACCAAAACCCGCCACGGAGCTTTCGAATGACAGGCCTTATCTGTTTCAACTTTCATGTTTCGGGCCACCTTGTTCCTTCGAAGGGCCATTGGAGATGTGAAGCGATGACTACTGGGTTTAACTGGGCCCATCAAACTCTTTCCGTCGCCCAGCTAAGAATAGGCTGGACAACGCCGGGCTCACGCCCCATGTACGCGTGCTCCCGTTCGGCCGTGTCATACACGGCGAACGAGGCAATCCCGTCATTCTCATAGACCACTTCGTTCTCATTCCTTATAATTAGCAGATTGAGTGAGTACCCGCCGCTGTTGAGTAAATTTGCGGGCAATTTGCAGACCGCGCGGTAAGCGCCAGGCTCTCGCACCGCCGCACCGCATCCGCTCGTCAGCACGGTGATGCCTTGATCGTTCAGCAGGTGATATGTGATATGGGTTTGAGCGCGGGCCTCGATGACCCAATATTCAGTCTCGATTCGGAGTGGAGTTTGCATGGTCAGCAATCCGTCTGCGGAGTTATCTTCGGGCAGCACATCGACGCGTCTAATCCGGATCAAGTCGTTCCCTGGCGCGGATGCCGGGTCCGTCCAAGATCTTTCCACTATGGGACTTTCGGCGACACGCAAATAGTTAGCAATAACCGAGGCCGTTGAACCCTCAGTTTCCACTCTTCCGTTCTTGAGCATAAGTGCGCGTCGACAGAGGGACTGCACAGCGGTCAAGTTGTGGCTGACGAAGATAACGGTTCGTCCTTCCCTGGAAGAGACATCCCCCATTTTGCCGAGGCATTTCTTCTGAAATTCCGCATCTCCAACAGACAGCACCTCATCGACAATAAGAATCTCCGGCTCGAGGTGCGCCGCGACGGCGAAGGCCAGGCGCACGTACATGCCGCTCGAGTACCGCTTGACGGGGGTGTCAAGAAATTTCTCGGTGCCGGCAAAATCCACGATTTCGTCGAATTTCCTCTTGATCTCCGCCCGGCTCATGCCCAGAATTGCGCCATTGAGAAAGACATTTTCGCGGCCCGTCAGCTCGGGATGAAAGCCCGTTCCGACTTCAAGCAGGCTGGCGACCCTGCCGCGAATGCGCACGCGGCCCTCGGTTGGCTCGGTAATGCGGCTCAGCAATTTGAGAAGAGTACTTTTGCCGGCCCCGTTGCGGCCGATGATTCCCATCACTTCGCCCTGCTTGACTTGGAACGAGACGTTGCGCAGCGCCCAGAACTCCTCGTGCTTAGGCGGGTCTGCGCTTTGGCCGCCAGAACGTCTCCCGTTTCTGAGGGCCAGGGCACGGAAGAGCGATGCGCCTTTTACCGTAATGGTTTCGCGGAGCGTGGCGCTGCCCCGGCCCACCCCCTGATGGGTGATCCGATATTTCTTGCCGAGGTTATCTACAGCGATGATTGCGTCAGACATGGGATAAATTGCCCGGAGCCTCAAATAACGTCGGCAAAGGTTCTTTCGGTTTTGCGGAAGTACCAGATGCCGCCGCTGCCCACGGTCAAGGTCACAACCACCGACACGAGCAGAGCCGGCCAGTTAAGGCTCACCTGCCCGCGCAGGAGCGACCAGCGGAAACCATCGATGATACCCACAAGCGGATTCATGGAGTAGAGCAGTTGCCATTTCTGAGGGACTACGCTGCTGCTGAAGCCAACGGGCGAGACGTACACTCCGAGTTGAACTGCGAAAGGCACGATATGGATGACGTCGCGGTATTCCACGGTAAGCGCGGACAGCCAAAGACCGATACTAAGCGCGCATGCGAACGCGAGGACGATGAAGAGGGGCAGGAACAGCAGACGCCAGTCGGGCGCAAACCGAAACCAGATCATCATTCCGGCCATTATAGCCAGCGTGATGAGGAAATCGACAGAACTGGTAACGATTGCGCCGGCGGGAATGATAAGCCTGGGAAAATAGATCTTGGAAATGAGACTGGAACTTCCGACCAGGCTGCTACTCGACCCGCTAACGGAGGCTGAAATGAACTGCCACGGCAGCATGCCGGCCATTACGAGGATAGCGTACGGCGCTGTGCCTACGCTGGGCAGCTTGGCAACCCGGCTGAAGATGATGGTGAAAATGAGCATGGTGAGAAATGGCCGCAAAACTCCCCACGCAACACCGACGACGGTCTGCTTATAGCGCACAAGGATGTCGCGCCACGCGAGAAAGTAGAAGAGCTCGCGAAACCGCCAAAGATCGGCCCAGTAATTCTTCTCAGAGCGTCCTGGTTCGATGATTAAATCTGCCATATCGGATGGCGCCATAGCCTTATTTTACTCGTTTCAGAAGAACCCCGAACGCCGTTGACTGTTTCGATTGCGGGGGCCCGAGTTCGGATCGCATCCGAGCATCTCTGCCAGTCCGACAAAACGTCATGGCATAGTCGTGCTATCGACCGGGGTTTGTGCGATTTTGAAATTCAATCGGTTTGACAGCTCTGCTGGAGCATATAAATGATTCCCTGTACTCACTCGCAAATCGAACACTTCATCGAGACTGTAGTGTTTGTAATCGCGCGCGCGAAACCACGCGCTTACAGTTTCCAGGTGTTCACCCTTCACTTCGGTCAGAACAACCGGCCGTGATTGTTCAATGGTCTGGGCAGCGCCTTTCAATACCTCCACCTCGTGCCCTTCAACATCGATTTTGATGAAGTCAACGCCCGTGATTCCAAAATCGTCCAGGGGGCGCAACTGAACGTCCATTTCGATGAATTCCTTTGCTCCGGGAAGATTGTCGCGGTACAAACTTCCCCATCCCGCAGAGGCGAAGCCATGAGTCACGGGGATAAAGAACCTGGCGATGCGCGAAGTTGAGGAGAGACCACATGTGAAAAGCGTGATATTCCCGTGGTTGTATTGAGCGATCGGCCTGGCCACCTCCCCATTAACTTCGAAAGCGTATACGTGTTGAAATCGCTTGGAAAGGGCATAGGTGAACAAGCCCTCATTGGCGCCAACGTCGATTGCGGTTCCTGTGGCAACAGTAAATTCATTGAGATGTGAAAGCTCAGGTCCGCAGATTCCAGAAAGTCTGAGCGACCAATAGGAAAACGGCAACTTCTTCCCGGCGGGCACAAACGGGCCCAGCACACGCTTAGCGGCTTTGATGGCTAACAGGCGGATAGATGTCATAGCAAAGTCTTACTAACTGTTTGGTAATGTCTCTATAGTTATCGCGCAAGCGACTACTTGCCGTCAGGTCAGGCGGAGAGAACGCTCAGCTTCATCGTCTCGTGTAGAACCGGCCAACCAGGGAGGCGATCGAGCAGCCCAAACGCTTCATACGCAATCTGGACGGTGGGTACGCGCGAATTGGATGGGAAACCTGTGTGAAAAAAAACTTGTCGGCGCCAGTTGGTGGCAAGCCGCCGAGTGCTCTGAGCAGCAACGAACCCCGCCACGGTTTCTGGCCGACGGCGTGATACATCGTGAACCCGCCGTTAACAAATCCCATTGCCTCCGGACCCATGGTGGTCAGTGGATGCTCGGAAAACATTGCCGCGGCATTCAGCGCATCCTGATCACTTCCATAGAAAGGCATCTCGCGACTGCCCACTCGAAACGTGTTGAGATCACAGCCTTCTGTCTGCGACATTTCGATGAATTTCGTCCAGAGATGCAGAAAGTTTGCATGTATTGCGGAAACCCCCACCATTCCGCCGCTGAAGTAGTGATTGAGAGGCCGCGGGTTGTTGAATCCGATACTCTCGGCAGCTCTTATCCATTTGTGACGAAGCGGAGAATCCGCGGGCAGTATGTTATTCACAATTTCCTGGCATAAGGCGATCCCGTTTTGCTGCCAATCTTCAAAATAGGACCAACTGCATCGTATAAAGATGTCTGGATCGAAGTACCACAGGTGCTCGCAATCGCGGGCCGGCCCCGCGAAGAGATCCAGCATGAATTGAGGCTTGTAATTGGTAAAATGCATCTGCGTATCGAGCAACACAAAAATCAATCTGACTCGATCGCCCACCATGAATTCCTTCGCGGCTGAATTCAGTTGCTTCAACTGGCCCAGCCATGGCGGCAAACTTCCCCGATACCCCGCCCAAACGGTTCCTGTGAACCCTGCGTGCACCAGGGAATTCACAAAAGCTGCAAGCCCAAAATGATAATCCCCCTCAAAGAGAGTGCAGATCGCAGTCTTCGAACCGAACTGGCGATTCAAGCCGGAATAATCTTGCATGATCGTTTCCTATTGGGGATGGGCAGCCGCTGCGCGAGGAGACCGTGCGCAATCAACAAACACGATATCGGATTGCCTTTACCAGGTGAATTACGGTTGAAACCACATCGCGCTGCTGGAGGTACAATTTGGCCAGATGCCGCTCAATTCCTATTGTCTTCACCAGGATATCTTTCTTGATTGGAGAAAATATTGGGTCATGTAAAATAGCCTCATTTACATAACACGATCCCAGGGTGTTGATGAGGTTAAATTTCGCGCTGGCGCTACCGTCATGTGCCCGATACTCTGTGAGCCGTTCCGGAACATAGACGATTGTTCCCCCGCTTCTGAGCAGGCAGTACGAGAGAAAGTAATCATAAGCGCCACCCACTTTAGCGGAATACAGGCTCCAGTCAATCGCAGATTTGCGGAATATAGATGCCATCGCAAGGGGAATTGAATTACCGGTAAGGAGCTTCAAAGGTTCTTTGACGTAGCCAGCCTGCAGCGTATCCCGGCCATACAGAGAAGTATACCGGTCAGTCTCCCGAACCATACGCCGCCCGTCTGAATCGATCAACCAATGGTCGGAAAACGTCAAGACAACTCTCGAATCATCCAAAAGAGGAGGCAGGCACCTTGCCAGGAAGTCAGGAGTCCAGCGGTCGTCGTCATTGAGAAGCGCAATTAAATCTGCGGCAGCATGCGTGATCCCGGAGTACGTGTTCATCGCAATGCCAAGGGCTGTGTCATTCACAAGGTGCCTGATTCGCCTGTCGTCAAAACTTTCACATAGACGCCTGGTCTCCGCAGAAGCCCCATCGTCGGAAACCAATATCTCGAAGTCGGTAAACGTCTGCGCCAATGCACTTTGAATTGCCTCTCTGAGGTATCCATGCCGGTTCAGGGTCGTGATGACGATGGAGACTATTGGCATTTTCGGACCTTCCAATTCAGCAGACAGCTTATTGCAGGATCAATCCGCTCGAATCATGCTGCTCTCCGCCCGCCTTGGCAGACGAGGGCAGATTCTGCAAGCGAAGAACGAAGCGTGGTCACAAACTTGTCTTTACTCTTGAGGCAATTCCAAGATCCGGCAAGGCTGGGTACCTTCATTTCATGCCGGGCGAGCCAGAAAGAGATGCTGATGGCCGAATAGACCGGGGAACTGCTTGAGGGCAAATCTGTTCTGGCCCTCTATAACAAGTTCACAGCACAAATCCGGCAGTACGCGAGAAGTATTTTGCCTCCGGGTCGATCGGCTTGATGAGTTTCGCCGGTACTCCTCCGTAAAAATAGCCGGAAGTCTCGTGGCGTGAAGCTAACAGGGAATGCGCGCCAAGCACGGAGCAGTCGGGCAGGGAGCTTCCGCCCAGCAGCACACAACCCGTTCCCACAAAGCAGTGGTGGCCAATGTGCACGGGCTTGCACCGTTGGCGCGACTGGTTCAGGTCGATGCTGTGGGTGAGTATCTGCGAGCGGAATCCTGCGAATGTAGTGAACGCTCCAATCTTCACTTCGTCGGTGCAATCGATGAGATGACGGCTGGTGATCGCGGCGTGCCGCTCCACGATCAAGTGCGGCTTGCGCTCAGGATCCAGTTCGAAATGGCGGCCGCCAGTTCCCAGAGGAAAGGCGGTAATCCAATTCAGCGGTCCGATAAACCCATACTCATCGAGGCGGAGCAATTCGGCCCCTTTACAAAAGGTGAGAGCGCCAATATGGGAGTTCGGACCCATCTCCAGGCGGGAGGGCAACACGAGAGCAAACCTGGAGATGAATGCGGTTCTATGGATCACGAACCCGCACGCGGCTTTGAGAACCATGCGCCTGAGCCGCCAGGGCAGCGGCGCCGCAACAGCAAACGCCAGCATCGCTAGCTTTGACATGCAAGCTCCCGATAGAGGGACACGTATTCGTCCATCATGCGCGATGTTTGAAACCGCGAACGGACATTCTCAAATCCGCGCTGTTGCAACTGTTCACGAAATGTCCGGTCAACAGCGAGTCTTCGAATGGCCTCTGCCATACCGGTTTCGTCCTGGACCGGCCTGAGTTCCGCCGTCTGGCGAAGCACCTCGACGAGCGGAGGAATGTCGCTGCCAACAACCGGACAGCCGCATGCCTGCGCCTCGATGGGTGGCCACCCGAACCCTTCGTAGCGCGAAGGAAACAAGAGCGCCACTGCGCGGTTATAAAGAGCCTCGATCACTTTCACATCCGGCTTGACGACCTGAATAACGCGGTCGTATACCTCGAGTTCCTTTGCAAGCCGGATCAGGCCCTCGTTCAACGGCTGTCCGGCGAAGACCAGTTGCAGGGTTGTTCCCTCGGCGGCCTGTGCGAATACTCTCAGCACGCCTTCGCGATTCTTGCGGATTTGACTGGAACCGACGTGAAGAATGAACGGTCCCTGAAGCTGGGGAAGGGCGGCAAGCCGCCTGTTGACTTCGTCTGCTGGAAGCGGCTCAAACGGATGATTGAGGGCGTCCAGGATCACACAGAGGTTGTGGTCCGATTTTAAAATCCGGCGCGCATCGTTGTAGGTAGCCTGCGATATGCACGCAACGCGTGTCGCACGCTTTAATCCGTGGCATATCCAGTTCTGCAACAATTTCCCGAAGAGGGATGCCGGACAGTCGGGAACCTCTCCCCTGGCGCCGCGAACCGCAACCATATCATTGCAGGTGACCACTACGGGCCTGCTCTTTACTATAGGGGCGTACACGGCGCTGCCATGATCGCAAAGGTGCACGACATCCGCCGTGGCCGCTACAGCGCGCAATCGCCATGGAAAGATCAAGAAGCGGTCAATATAACCAAACCACTTGCCCAGCCCTTGCGCAGATCGTCTCAACCTTCCAAAGACCGGCCGGGGTGAAATCAATCGGACGTCGATTCCGCACTGAAGAAGTTCGCGAAGCAGGGCGTTGGCCCAGATCTGCATACTTGTCGATCCGTCAAATTCGTAGTTCCCGACCAAGAGCACCTTCATTGGGCCCTCAACTTGCATTCCTGCCGCCATCGAAGGAGCTCCGTCGTTAACTGCCATCCGGGAAGGATTCCGGGGCGCTGCTGCGTTACCATCGTTGTTATGCGGCCCACTGTTATCCTATTATGCTTCAACTCCGAAGAGACGCTCAGCGCCACGCTCCAGAGCGCCCGCCAGATTTCCAGCGAGATCTTCGTTGTGGACTCCTACAGCAAGGATGGCACCGCCGAATTAGCACGCTCGATGGGAGCCACGGTGGTTCAGCACGCTTTTGAGCATTACGGAGCGCAGCGCAATTGGGCGATCGACAACCTGCCCATTTCCCGGCCCTGGCAATTGCATCTTGATGCCGACGAATGGATGGACGAGCGCCTGGTGGCGGCTATTGAGTCCCTTCCCGACGAACCCGAACACGCCGGCTACTTCCTGGCCCGATATCTGCGATTTTTGGGCCGAGAGTTGCGCCATGGAGGCATGAGCCCGACCTGGCATCTGCGTCTGTTCCGCACCGGCGTGGGCCGCTGCGAAGACCGCAGGTACGACCAACACTTCCTGCTCAAGTCAGGAACCACCAGCCAGTTGCCCGGGCGGATGATCGACGACATCCGCATGCCGCTGACGGAATGGACGGCGCGCCACAACCGCTGGTCCGACAGCGAAGTGTCGGAAATGGACGCCGACAAGACTTCCGGCCGGGTCCGGCCCGATGCGCACGGCAATCCCGCCCAGCGCAAACGATTCCTCCGGCAGAAGTACGATCGAATGCCTCTCTTCATACGTTCCTTCGCTTTGTTCGTGTATCGCTACTTCTTCCGTCTTGGAATTCTTGACGGGACCGAGGGCCTGATCTTTTGGGTGCTGGAGACGTTCTGGTTCCGCTTCCTGGTCGACGCCAAAATCTGGGAGAAGCGCCACGCCGCGAATCTGGCCGGAAAGACATTTGCTTAGCGTGCGTGCGATGAAGCAGCATTGCCGGCGCCCGCGCCTCCATGAAAGACTTCAACGTGGGCGCAGGTTTGCGCAATTCATTGATTGACTCTCTAAGCTAAAGAGCTCATTGCGGATCCAGCAACTGCCGCCAGGCTTCGTTCCAGATGCCCCAGCACGCGACCCGCTGACCAACGCCGGCTTGCGTACACACGCGCATTTTCACCAAGCTTGCTCAGATCCGAGCTCCGCAGCTCCCGAATTGCCGCCAGCAGCGCGCCCGGGTTCTCGGCATTCGCAACCGTGCCGGCTCCCGATTCGCGCGTGATGCGAGCAACTTCGCAGTCGGGATTCACGGAAGCAACAACGGGACGGCCGGCCGCCAGATAGGTCACAATCTTGGAGGGAAAGGCGATTTCCGAGACCGACTGTTGTTGCGTCACCAGGCACACGCCGCTCGCCGCCAGCAATCCGCGAAAATCCGCTTGGTCGAGCAGTGGCAGAAAACGCACATTGTGCAAATTCAGGTCGGCGGCCCGGCGTTGGATCCTTTGGCAATCGGCCCCGTTGCCAACAAACAAGAACAGCGTCGACTCGTCGCGGAGATTCAGCACGGCAGCATCCAGCACAACATCCAGTCCCTGCTTCACCCCCATGTTGCCGCTGTGCGTCACCAGGAACTTTTCACTCAGACCGTATCGCTGCCGGAATGCGCTTGCCTCCTCCGGCAGCAAGTCGATCAAGGAGTCGTCCATGCGCGGCTCCAGCAGTTCCACCTTCTCTTCCGCCACTCCTTTGTCGACGATCCTCTTCCTCATGCTGGAGGTCAGTGTGGTGACCAGGCGGGCATTGCGGTACGCTGCCTTCTCCACCGTATACAGCATTTTCACTGCCCATGCGGGAAGCATGCCCAGATCCGCGGCCGAATCGGGTTGCAGATCTTCCACATCGAAAACGTAGGGAATGCGCCACAGGCGGCTGAGCAGAACGGCGGTTACCGCAAGTCCCAGCGGCGGAGAAACCACAAGCAATACATCGGGCCGTTTCCGCGCCAATGCGCGAATCGTCACGGTAAGAACGAAACTCCCCTCGTGCAAAATGCGCTTCAAAGGCGTTACAGGGTTCGGGATGTATGCATAGCCGCGGAAGATTTTCACTCCGTTGTGCTTCTCGGTCGATGCAAACTTTCCGGAGTATTCTGCCGGCACCTTCCATTCCGGATAGTACGGAAAAGTCGTGCATACCTCTACATCGTGCCCCGCGGCGGCAAGATGTTCCGCGCGATACGTCGTAAAAGCGCCGATTCCGGTAACCTCGGGCCAGTAGTTGATGCTCAGAATCAGGAGTCTCATTTGCGCGCTTTCCCGCCAAATGCATAAATCCGTTATAAACTACGGATACCTTATGCTTCTCGACCGCGTACGCCGGGTGACCCGCGATGGCCGATGGATCCCGGAGATCGATGGACTGCGTTTTGTCGCGATCATGAGCGTGCTGCTCTACCACATGTTCGGGGAGCTCGAGAACCGTTCCGGCCGTATCATTCCCGTTGAGCCCCGGTACTCAGGTCTCTTCTGGCCGATTTCCAATGGCAATTGCGGCGTCAGCCTCTTCTTCATCATCAGCGGCTTCGTGCTTGCCTTGCCTTTCGCCCGGCACTTTCTCAAAGGAGCTGGAACGGTCTCCCTGCGCAAATATTTCATGCGCCGTGTTACGCGCCTGGAGCCGCCTTATCTGCTCTCCGTGCTGCTCTTTGTGGGACTCATCGTCATCTACTCCCACCGGATCTCGGCTGATTTGCTGCGTCACGCCGCAGTCACGGCGGTGTATCTGCATGACATCGTTTACGGCAAGCTGACCCCCATCAATCCCATTTCCTGGAGTCTTGAGGTCGAAATTCAGTTCTATATCGCAGCGCCGCTGTTCATGCAACTCTTTCGCATCCGCAGCGCGTTGCTGCGCCGCGTTCTCATGGCCGCCCTCATCGCCGGCATCAGCTTTGCCCAATTTCCGATCGTCCACAACAGCCGCGCAAATCTCAGCATCCTGTACTTCGCCCAGTTTTTCCTCATGGGACTGCTGCTGGCCGATATTTACATCGTCGACGGCGATCGCGTCCGCGCGTCGCTTTTCCTGGATGCGGCCGGCTTCGCCGGTTTACTTTTCACCTTTGGCATGACGCCCACGTTCGTTAATACTCATATCGTCATGCCCTGGACCATGGCGTTGTTGTTCATGGCCGCGCTGCGCGGGGTTGTGCTGCGCCGCTTTTTCTCGAACCCGTGGATCGCGACTATCGGCGGCATGTGCTATTCGATTTACCTCATGCACCTGCAAATGATCGCGGTCGTCTTCAAGGTCACGCGCCACGCCATCGTTCCGGGATTTGATTTTCTCGCCAACTACGCCATTCAGCTCCTGGTTACGGCGCTTCCGGTCATGGTGATTTCACTGGTTTTCTATCTGCTGATCGAGAGGCCATGCATGGACCCCGGCTGGCCCTCCCGATTCTGGCATTGGATCTCGGGGCGCAGCGCCGCTGAGGCGAAGGCCTTCGACAGCGGCGGCATCACGGCCTGAAGGAACGAGTCACTTTATTCCGCATTTCAAACTGTCGAAAATCCTGCTTAAGGGCGCGCTTTCAAAAAGGCGCGGCAAGGCAACCAGGCAACTTCAGCGGGCCGGGCTGCTATAGCGCGCGAAGCGGGGTACTCGACGCAAACCCTGGGCCGGAAGAACAAGGGGGCGAGTAGGCTTCAATGCAGCCAAGCTAAAGGCCAGGACCATCACCATGAATCCCTGTGACGTTGGTTGCTCCAAGATGGCGAACACGAACCCGCTCAACATCATCGGAACAAGCAGCAAGGCCAGCGGCTCGCCTTCGCGCGCTCGCGAAACCGCCGCCTTCAAAATCATCAACCCCAGAAAGAGGCGAAACAGCATGAAGGCTATTCCCGGAAAGGGACCGAACTCATAGATTGCGCGGTCAAATTCACCCTCCCCAGCCAGAAATTCCGCCTTGCCCCCTAACAATGTCGAAATCGCCGCGGCGCCTTGGCCCATTCCGATGCCGATCGAATTGCTCAGAAAATCGGTCGATTCGATCCTTTCCACGAGCGGAGCTGCAGCGCGATTACCCAGTACTCCTACCACGTTGTGCTGCTCGCCTCCTTCAGTCTCGTTCCCCTTCTCGAAGCGCTCGTTAAGGCTCCTGCTGGACTCGGCAAAGAACGGCAGGAGCGATGTGAGGGCGAAGACCGCCAGAAACGGAACGATGACCTTGAGCGACTTGAAGAACTGGGACACTCCGCATAGTGCGGCAATTCCCGCGCAGGCAACGATTGCGGCCAATTCGAACACGAAGGTGCGGGACCCCATGGCCGGAACCGCAATAACCAGCGCGAATGAAGCCGCCCATAACAACCATTTTTTGGCAAACTTTTCATTCACCAAGCCGTAGAGAAGGAATGCCGCCGCCAACGGGCCAAAGCTTTGCGCACCGGACACATAGCTGAAAGTGCCCGAAGCTCTGACGTGCGTGCCTGCATAGTTAACTTGTCCGGCGCCATAATACGCGCCTGCGTTTAGAAACGAGCCCGCTGGGGCAAGATACTGGGCCACATCCAGCGCCGTTTCAGGCAGCAAAAGCCACAGCGTGCACACCCCGAATTTGCGCAGGTCCTCGGCGTCCAGGTTTTCTCCCATGATGAAGGCAACGGGAAACGGGAGCAGATAGGAACGCAACCCATAAAGCGCCGCCACCCATGGATTATCGCCAAGGGCCATCTGTGCGGCGCACAGGGCGAGCAGCCCGAAAACAAGAACTCCAGTAACAGCCGACCATTTCTCGGGCCATTTATTATTTCGAGCGGCCTCAATGATGATGAGCAGCGCAATGGGATCGCGAACCACAAGCAGCGGCGCGGAAAGCTGCGGCAGAATCCATTTGCGCAGCGCGCCTTCAAAAATCAACAACAGGAAATACACCCAGAAGAGCTTCTTCAGGAATGGCATTTCGTTGCGATAAAGTCTCGGGTTTTGCAACTGCGCTAATGCCATGTTACGGTCCTCACCGCATCGGCCCAGTTGGCGCGATAACTCTCCCACGATTTCTCCGCCGCGGTGGCGTGCGCGTTGCGCGACATTGCAGCCAACAGTTCCCGGTCGCGGCAGAGAGTATGCAAGCGTTCGGCGATTGCGTCCGAATTCGAAATCGGCACCACGAACCCTTCGCATCCGTCACGGACAAACTCGAGCGATCCGGTATTCGGCGTCACAATCACCGGCAGCCCGCACGCCAGATCGTATTCATTCGGCATCCTTGCCGAGTCCATGCAGCCATTCCACGTAGGTGCGAAAACCGTCGTCCAGGTCAACTGATTGCTTATAGCTGAGAAATTGTAGTTTCTTGATGTCCGCTTGCCATCTCTGCGGGTCGCCAGGCCGGCCTATGCCGGAAAAGTTTACCCTGGCTTTCTTGCGCAGCATGCTCATCATGCTATGCGCGGCATCCTGAATCGAAACGCTCGCGCCGTTGGCTACGTTATAAACCTGATGTCCACCGGCGGGCTCTCTCTGCATGATGAGAAGTGCGGCCTGAGTCACATCCGACGCGTGAATAAAATCCCTGCTTTCAAAGCCCGTTCCGGAAAGCGTAACCTCGAATGTGCGCTTATGGATCGCCTCCTCGTACTTGTTGATCAGATCCCAAAAAAGCTGCCGTTGTAACCCCGGGCCGTATGCTGAAAAAATGCGGAGTACCGACGTCCGCAACCCGAAAATATTTGAATAATTCCGAAGCAACTCCTCGCATAGCCACTTATGCGCCCCGTACGGTGACAACGGGTTGATTGCCGATTCCTCGCCAATTGGAATGTCCACTGGATTGCCATACACTGCGGCGCTTGAATAGAGCACGACATGACAATCCATCTGATGCCGGGCCAGGTATTCGAGTAGTCTCGCAACCCCGGGCAACAGCTTCGTGAAATCGTCTGCGGGGCGAACAATCGAATCGGAAACGGACGCGCTCCCCGAAAGAACAAAACACGCGTCCAGCCTGCGACCTGCGAGGAATCTCACGAAGTCTACGTCTTGCAGATTCTCCTCGGCGAAGTTCTTCCACAGTGCCGGCTTCGCCGGAGCAGTGCTGGAGATACCGGCTAGATCGTACCCGCGCTCTTTACAGGCGGCCGACAGGTACGTGCCAAGAAAGCCTGAGGCTCCGGTGATGAGTATGGATTTTTGATTTTCTTTCATGCAAAGAAGGACCTTGGGGAGCGAAGCATGGTGCGCCATGAAGCCTCGAACACCTCTGGCGAAAAGTGTTGCTGATAATATTCCCTCAGTCGCGCGCCCGATATTAAACCCTGTCGCAGTTTGCGAGCGCACTCCCTTACGCCCTCGCACATTCCCTCTTCATCGGGGCTCATCAGTAAAACATCCTCGTTGCCTATCGCTGCTTCGGGAATCGCGCCGATACTCGTTGCCAAAAAAGGTAACCCGCAGCTCATCGCCTCTATAAGTACAAGCGGTAACCCTTCGCAACCCCTGCTGGGTAAGATCAGGCAGTGATAGGACGAGAGCAATTGTGCGTATGCGCTGCCACCGGGATAGTGCCCATACGACTTCACACGATCCTGAAGTCTGAGGTGGCTTACCAGGGCCTCAAGGTGGGCCCGCTCGGCACCCGCGCCGTGTATATCCAGAATTGCGCCGGACTCATGAGCAACCTTCGCGAATGCCATGAGAAACTCAGCAAGGCCCTTGTTTGCAGCCAGACGCCCGAAAAAGCAGAAGCGCAGTGCCTCCTGTGAACTCGGCGTCGTTGGCAATTTCTCGCACCCCAACCGTTCGGCAAAACAGGGCAGGACGTTGATTGGCTTGTCGTGGGAAACACGGCTGCGATAAACCGAGCCTATTGACGGCGACTGAGCTGCAATCGCGTCGAAGCATCCCACCATATGGCGGCGCAGCCGATCGTGCTTTGGAATGTCAAAACATACCTCCTGGTAGAATTTGAAGGTTTCAGGAGGCAGGCCCTTTGCCACTGCCGCGTAAGAACGCCCTATCGCGGTACCGATAAATAGTTGCGGTGCAAAGCGGATAGAGTCCCTGCGAGCCCGCCATAAACAGTACGCCTTCCTGAATAAAGCGATCGGGGTAGATGCGGTGTGGGGAATGACATCGTTAAAGGCAACTCCAGGGACCGGATCCGTCGGTGCATCTCCGACACAAATTACGCCTAGCTCATGCCCTTCCCTCGCTAGGAAATCAATCAATAAGCGAAAGTGCGTCTGAAGCCCTCCGAGGCCTTGTGTACTTCCCATCACAACGATCTTCACGACTTTGCACCCCTAAACGTCCGCTGTCCTATCAAAGTCCGCAAATTCCTTTCCTCAAAGTCTCGCCTGCCGGAATCTCCCGAACGCTCCAATGGAACCCGCGCTCCTCAAATACAAGCCGGGCCACTCGCGTAGTCCGATCTGAAATACTCCCGTCAGAGACGGGATGCCTACAGCGCCTAGAAGCATCAGTGCCGGAGGAAGTATAGGAATAGCACGGCGAATGTAGAAGTTGCGTAGAGATATATCTCCGAAAGCCTTCTCCCCCTCGAGCAGTCTGTAGCAAATAAGCAATGCGCCAATAGCAAAGAACAGATCCACTCCGTTGTTTCCGTGCTCAAAGAGCCATCCTGTGCCAATGGGCCCGAAAGAATAATGCTTGTCGTGAAAAACGATAACCGCAAGGATCGCGATCGCCCCCCACCCGTCCAGCGTGGGCAGATAGCCGGCTCGTGCTGTCGCTACAGAGATCCGCGGCCTTGATTTTGTCTCAATGCGCATACTGAGTGCCATCTCGGGAGGCAGTGGAAACTGTTGTAGCGATCATTGGGCCGCTTCGGGCCGGGCCCGCAAGGGTGCTTATCTACTCGGCACATTCCTCGTAGCTCGATCTGCGCTAGCGCCTTGTAACGGTCCTCACCGCATCGGCCCAGTTGGCGCGATAACTCTCCCACGATTTCTCCGCGGCGGCGGCGTGCGCGTTGCGCGACATTGCAGCCAGCAGTTCCCGGTCGTGGCCGAGAGTATGCAGGCGTTCGGCGATTGCGTCCGAACTCGAAATCGGCACCACGAACCCTTCGCATCCGTCACGGACGAACTCGAGCGATCCCGTATTCGGCGTCACAATCACCGGCAGCCCGCACGCCAAAGCTTCCAGGACTACCAAAGCGCATCCTTCTGTAAGCGAGGGGAGCACCAGGACGTCCGCTTCCTGCATCAAATCCAGAACCCGGGAATGCGGCAGGCTCTCGAACCAGCGCCACCGGCTGCAAGCCTCATCCACTCGGGGATTGGCGTGGAACCGCCTTCCTACGAGCGTGAGATCCACCTGCGAGCCGAGCAGATCGATCGCCTCAATGAGATACCCAATCCCTTTGTGTTGGGCCAATAGACCGACAAACAAAACCTTCAAAGGGCGGCTTGAGTCCCATGAAACCTGCTTTTGGGGTCGCACCGGCGGCGCACCATAGTTGACCGCGCGGATCTTTTCGTCGGCGACAACCCCCGCCAGGGTGTGCCGGACGTGCTCGCTTGGCACAAAGACATAATCCGCAAGACGAAGCTCTTCGTCCTTCCACTCCAAATGCCCGGTCGAATCCTTAAGGCTGGGAAGTAGTGCAGCAAATTCCGGCTTGCGCTCCGCCTCTTCCGATAACAATTTGCGCGCCCAGTACCAATAGCTGCTTGGCTGCTCGTAAATAGTGATAACTCCCAGCTTTTTGGCCTCGCGGAATGTCTGCAGTGCGCCGCCTTCATAGGCATACACGGCGTCGAGATGCATTGTCTGGAGACGCCGCGCTACCTTGCCATCGAAATGCCGGTACATGCCGATGACGGAAAAGGGCCGCTCCCCGGAACAGAGAAGTTTTTTAAGAAGCGTAGGCCTGGCGGCCAAGCGCACGGCCTCTCTCCATGGAACACACTTTATGCGCTCTCGCGGAGCCTCCTCAAAAGCGCGTCTGGCTAACTGCATGCGCAGCCCGGAAGGCAAAGCTTGATTCCATCGCGGGCCTGGATTCCACGCAATGGTCGTCCAGAACTCCGCGAGCATGCGGTTCTCTGTAAGGCTGCGAAGAGCGTTGCGGACGTTTTGATTGCCCGTCGGATGGGACAGCAGAACCTTTGGATTGGCTTCTTGCCCAATCTCGGGAGCGGCAGGATCAATTGCAAGGCGGCCCACTGCGATTCACCTCATGACCTTCCATTCCGTAGCAGGTCTACGCGCCATGTCCCAACCATGCCGACATATCTCGATGCATGCGTCCGCAGATTGTGTTGCGAATACCAGCGCCAGGCGGCATTGGAGCACCGTTCAAGTCCCGATTCCATGGCGGCTTTCGCGGTCCTCGGGCTCAGGATGTTGACTCCGTCCTCGAGTCCGTCAATTTCTCCCGGAAATGTGGATGCAAGCACGGGAATCGTTCCATGCGCACAGTAGCCGGCGAGTATCTGAGGATTTTGCTAAAGACGGCGGATCGTGAGGCGCAAAACCGAACCTGGAATGGGACAGAAGATCGGCAAGCTCCTGCGCCGCCAGCGCCCCCATGCGTCTTACCGGAATCCCGTTCAGTTCTCGAGGAGCAGCGAATTCCGGGCCTATATCCCATATCTCCTTGAAGCCAAGATCATTCTGCATGCCCCCTAGAGATGCCATCTTCTTGTAGGCCATTTGCCTGGTCCCAACAAGGCCAAAAACCGCCATTGCCCGTTCCCTCTGCTCTATGGGAGTGGGCGCCAAAGCCTCGCCCACGGCTGAGAATACAGGCAGCAGTTGCAGGGGACTGGCAGAACGCCTCGCGATCTGCCGTTCCAGCCAGTTTGCGTGATACCGGGAGCTGGTCACCAGCAGATCGCATCCCCCGGCTATCCTGCGCACCGCAATTCTTTGCCGGCGCGAGTGCCAGAATGCGGAACTCCATGGCATCCCGGTGGCAAACAGTTCATGAAAATAAACTGCCACGCGGAACCGCCCGTCGGCTCTCATGTTGGCGAGCGCATCGGCAAGCAGCGTGGGCGCTCCATCTGCCGAGTACCCGTATCCGCTTAGGTGGACGAGGATCGCTCCCGGCTGACCTTTAGTGATTGAAAGGCAGGTCTCAAGCAAAGCAGCGGGCGGACAGTAAATTATGGAATAAGGAAGGCTGCATGCCTCAGTCGAATTCAACACGACAAATACAGTATCGATCCCGAATGCGGCTTTCAGCTCCTGCGCCAGCATGATTGCCTGATCGCTGACGCCGCATCGCGCAGGCCTGAGCCGGGGAACAACCTGAATCAGCAATCGACCGGTGGGGAGCATATCTGCCGTCGCAATCCGCGGGAAAGCCTTATCACTTGCTAAGCCAGCTGGCTTTCTCGAAGACTCTTCATTTCCGCATCCAGCATCATGCCGATCACATCTTTCATCCCACTCCTGGCTTTCCAGCCCAGGTGGGCTGCTGCCTTCGATGGATCGACCTTGTTTCTCAAAATGTCGGTAGGGCGCAGCAAATGCTCCTCCTGCGTGACGTAGACGCGCCAATCTTTCCCAATAAGATCGAAAGCCGTCCTGACAAATTCGCGCAAAGTATGACTCTGACCGGTCGCAATAATGCAATCTTCCGGCGAAGGCTGCTCCAGCATTGTGGCGATGGCCTGAACATATTCCGGGGCCCAGCCCCAATCTCTTTCAATATCGATATTGCCGAGTGAGAGCTTCGTGTCCTTGCCCATGGCCAGAGATGCAGCCGCATGGATGATCTTGCGCGTGACAAAACGCATGGGGCGCAAGGGCGAATCGTGGTTCGACAGGATTCCCGTGCAAGCGAACATTCCATACGCTTCCCGGTAGTTCGCAACTGTCCAGTATGCCGATGCTTTGGCGACCGCATAGGGGCTGCGCGGATTGAAGCGCGTGCTTTCGTTCGCGACTTCTTCCCCGGTGTCGCCGAAACATTCGGTCGAGCCGGCGTTGTAAAGGCGAATCTCCAGATCGGTGAGGCGAATCGCTTCAAGAAGAGTAAGCGCGCCAAGCGCAAAGCTTCCGATGGTTTCTACGGGCTGCTCGAACGAGAGACCGACCGAGCTTTGACCGGCGAGCGAGAACACTTCATGTGGGCGAATTCGTTGCAGTAATCCAATTGCGTTGCCAACGTCGCGCATATTCAGCGAAACCAGGCGCAGAGAATCGTAGATTCCAAGCTTGCGCGCATTACTGAACGCCGTCTGCTCGGCATCCCGCGAACTGCCCCACACCTCGTACCCGCGCTCCAAAAGCAGCTTGGCAAGATAGGTGCCGTCCTGGCCGGAGATACCGCAAATAAGTGCCCGTTTGCTCATTCCGCACCTTTCATAACCCGAGCGCGATCGGCCCTGCGGCCGGCACATGGCCTTGCGAGCCCAATCAAATCGCCTTCTTCAAAGTTGATTCACCCATGCTCGAACCAGGCCAAGCGGCAGCAACTTGTGGCTCGGCGCGTTTAGTTATTGCCGTTGGTAGCTCTATAGAACACGAGGCTAGTGCCAATGCCAAGAGCGGTAGTGATTGCCTGTTCTGACACAAGCTTAGCTGTACTTATTGGCACGTACAGGATATCTCCATCTTTCAGGGCGACATCCGGAGCCCGGCCTTTATAAATCAAGTTGACGGGGATTGTGACCGCCTCTTTGCTGCCGTCTGGCAGGGCCCGGACGAGCTGCACCCGCTTCAATGCGGCGGCATGTGCACCGCCGCCGGCGAGCGCCATAACTTCCTCCACTGTAAGCGTGTTGCGGCCATCGAGGACGTATCCACCTGCTCTGGCGACAGCGCCCACCACATAAACAATGCCGGCCCGGGGAATCGTGAGCGTATCGCCGGGGAAAATCTGCACGTCCGGAATGACCGGGCTGAGGGCTTCGGGGTTGTAAACGACTGTAATTGGATTTCCCGGATCGTCTCTATGAGTAATGACCACTTTCGATGCGGCAGTGATTGTCACGCCGCCAGCGGCAGTGATTACATCGTTGAGCTTGCGAATTCCCAAAGCGGGATACACTCCGGGACTCTTCACTTCCCCGCCCACAGTAATCCTTTGTGTCGTGAATTCGGAGATGAAAATGGTGGCGTGGGCGCGGCCTGGCGGGAGGATTTGCGCCTCGACGTAGCGCTGCTCAATCAGCCTCGCTGCGTCGTCTGCTGTAAGTCCTTCCACATGCACGCGGCCAATCAGGGGGACGACAATGTCGCCGTTCTCATCGACTCGAAAATGGCCTGAGAGGTCTTGATTGTCGAACATAGTTACTTCGATCAGGTCTCCGGAACCGATCTTCAGGGACGGCGCAGAATTGGCTGCGGGATTGCCGGATTGCTGAGCGCTCGCGGCTATTGCGAATGCAAGAAACAAAATCCATAACGCTTTCGCGCGCGCAAATGTCTTCGCCATGTTATTCTCCCTTTTCGTCATCTTCGTACCCGTAGGCGCGATCGGAAGCTGTTGCGCCGTGTCGATACGCATACCAATATTTTCTGGAATAAATCCCGTAACGATAGGTGTAGAAGTTCTCCAGGCGCAAGTCGACGTCATTGATAACGACTCCGGAGAGGGGCGCGTTGATGCGCCAGAGAAGATCGCGCGCCCGAACCAATGCGCGCTTGCGCGTGACGCCGGCGCGGGCAACCAGAATCACAGCATCCGCGCGGACTGCCAGCGCTTGCGTATCTGAGACGGGAAGCAGCGGGGCAGTATCAATGACAATCCGGTCGAACTGCTGTGTCCATTGGCGCATCTGGTCCTCCATGCGATTGGAGGAAAGCATCTCGCCTGGGTTGGGCGGCCGCGGCCCGGTCGCCAGCACGTTTAGCGTCGGCAAATCCGGAAACGGAGTTGGCAGTTCCATGTGGACTCCCGGCTGCGACAGCACAGTGGACAAACCGGCGCTCCGATCCGGGAGCCCGAACGCCCGGTGCAAGCTTCCCCGCCGAAGATCGGCGTCGACCAGCAGAACCCGCTCACCTCTCTGTGCAAGCACGATCGCAAGGTTCACGGCGGTGGTCGTTTTTCCCTCCGCCGGGAAGGCGCTGGTTATTGCAATCACACGCGGCGGATTGTCAATCGATGAAAGCATCAGGGCGCTACGCATGCTTCGATAGGACTCGGCGCCATGCGATTTAGGCTCCGATATTGTGACCATCTGTGGCGCGGTGGAAGCGCCGGACTCGGCCTCTCCCCTTCCATCGCCCTTGCGCTTTTCCGCGCCGTGCGTCAGGTGTGGAATGGCAGCTAACGACGGCAGCATCGACGCACTTTCGACTTCTTCCGAAGTCCGCAACCTGTCGTCGATCGATTCAATCACGAATGCGAGCACGCAGCCGATCAAAAGGCCGCCGAAGAATCCGTACCCGATGGCCTTGCCTTTCTGCGGCTCCACAGGGACGAAAGGAACCTCGGCGCGATCGACAACAGTAATGTTGGCCGCCGACATTCCCGCTGTGACGCTTGCCTCCTTGAGCTTCATCTGCAGATTGTCGTAGAGATTGCGGGTCAATTCCGCCTCGTTTCGCAGAATTGCGTATTGCGCCACGTCTTCATTCAGGCGGTAGGTTGCGTCTTCCTGCTCCGCCAGGCGCTTTCGCAGGTCCGCCTCCGTCCCCAGCGCGCGTTCGTATTCATCGCGCACTTGATGCTGCGAAAGCTCGACTTCCTTGTCGATTTGCGCCTGAATCTTATCGATCTGGAGATCGAGCTGTTGCATTTGTGGATGCTTAGGGCCAAATTTCTCGGCCATTTGCGCGCGCTGCGTTTGTAAACTGTTGAGTTGGGTTCGGAGCGCGGATAAAGCCGGATCGTCGCCTGCCAGGGCCATCATGTCCGGGCTCAGTGAATTAAAGTCGCGCATCCGCGCTTCCTTCATGATCCGCTCCGCCTCGGCGGTGTCCAAATTGCTGCTGACGTGTTGCAGGGTTTGTATGGTGAGACTCGAGCTCTCATCCGTTCCCACGATGTTGTGCGCCTTTTGATAATCCGCAAGCTGACGCTGCGTATCCGACGCTTCCTGCCTGAGATCTTCCAGCCGTTTCTGCAGCCACGCCGACACATGCATGGTGCGCTCGAATTTTGTCCTGAGATCTTCGTCGGAATAGGTTTCCACCAGTTGATTGGCGACTGCGGCGGCGAGTTTGGGGTCCTGGTTGCGGTAGCGAATTTCGAGGATATCGGTCTGCGGAACGATAGCAACCGACAACCCGCCTCGGATGATTCCGATCAGGGCGCGGTGCTCCTGTGGGGTCATCTCGGGGAAGACGCCGATTCGCCGGCGCCGCTCATTTGATCGCCGGCGCCCACCATGCCGTTGAGATGAAGATTCTCGGCGGTTTGAAACAGCACCGAGTCGCTCTTCAGGACATTCATCTCCGATTGCAAAGGGGTCTCAACGTAAACGACGTTTGCCTGGTCCGAGCTGGCCAGAGCGTTCGGTTTGATTTCAACGCGCGCGACACTTTCATACACAGGTACGGTCCGGAATGCGTGCCAGGCTGCTCCGGCAACGGAAAGAAGCGTAACCCCCAGAATGGTAAGGCGCTGCTTCATGAGCACGCGCCACATATCCATTAGCGAGCGGCGCTCGCCCAACACAAGCATGTTTTCCCGGCTGTCACCCGGCCGTCCCGTCTGGGGCTCGGTCTGAGATTCGAAAGGCATTGACGCTCCTAACTATTACCGCCTGAAGGCGCTGGTTTGCGGACGACTAGCAGTCACTGGATTGCGGATCATTCCACCTGAAGCACTGGATCCGGATCAAGAACCGTCATATTCGCTGCGTTCTCGATGGACCACCTAGATATCGAGGCGTGCGCCGGCGATGAGACGCGGCGTTTCAAAGAGGAGAAACAACTTCTCCGGCAGGCCCTAGCCGGTCTTCTCTTGAATCTTCGTTCGAGCGAACACAGCATTCATGACCACTCCCGATTGCCTCATGGAAAACCGTGCGGCAAAACAAGGCTGCGCGCGGACTGCCATCGCGGCGCGCTCGGCCGGAGGCAGATCGAACCAGCGACCGAGCAGGCGCACAGTGCCTTCGAGGGTATCGTCTTCGGCCAGGCCCACACCGTCGCTCTCGATTTCCCGCCAAATGTTTACCTCATGACTAATGAGAACCGGACGCCCTGCCGCGAGGGCCTCGACGACCGAGATTCCGAAATTCTCCTGGTGCGATGGCAGTATGAAGGCGTCGCAGGCTCGCAACGCACCCCATTTGACGTCGCCCCCGATCATGCCTGGCCAGTGCACTCTATCGGCAACACCAAACCGTTCGGCCATACTCATCAGTTTCGCCTGCATTCCCACCTGGTCCGGTCCGGCGATTACCAGATCGACATCCGGCGCGGCGCCGGCAACCTTTGCGAACGCTTCAATCAGCAGGTCGCAGCCCTTCTTTTCGTGGATGCGCCCCAGAAACAGCAAATAGCGGCGGCCGCGAAGCCGCGGCAATTTGCCGTAGAACTCTTCAACCTGCCCTGCGGGACCTTCCCCGCCATCCTCCGGTTCCGTGATCCCGTACGGAATCACCACGCTGTTCCACTTGCTGGGCCGAAAGCTGGTTTTCGCCAGGTCTCGCTCCGTCTCGGAGGTAAAGAAGACGGCCCGCGCGTGGTGCAGAACCCTATACTGCACGGGCCAGTAAAGCAGTTTCTTGATGTGCTTCAGCGGATACTCGCGGTTGAACCAGGGATCGAGCGCGCCGTGGGTAAAAACTCCATAGGGCGTTCCCGCGCGGCGAGCCGCAAAATGCAGGGCAACACCAGGAAAAGACCATATTCCATTCATCACCATCGCGTCGAAGCGGCCAGCATTCGCTCGCAGCCAGCGCCAGAGACGCGGCGAAAATGAGTACCTTCCCAGAAATGACTCATCCAGAGCATGCACGGGGCAGCCAACGTCTCTCAGGAAGTCCTCGGATGGATTGTCAAGGCAAGCCACCTCAACCTCAATGCCTGCTGTGCGCAAGGCTTTGACCAGTTGCTTGAGGGCCGCCGGCGGACCCCCGGTATCCGGAGAGAAACTGTTGATGATGTGCAGTAGGTGCATGAACGAATGCGCAAGTGCTGATGGTCCCTGAGCCAAAAAGGGCTCGCAAATTGCCTTGGCCCTTCCGATTCATTTCGTCTCCAACCCTCCCCTGGGCGAGAGCGCTCGAAGCCGGCCTGGACCGAAGAACCGGCCTATTCGGATGCTGAAAACTCCGCGAAGACCCTGAGCATTGTCTCGGCGCCGGAGCCGTCGCCGGAGAAGAGCCGGTGCAACGATCGGTGACTCAGGATGATCCCAATCAAGGAGAGCACAAGAGCTTTTGCGCTGCTGCAGCGCAACTCGCCCTTGCACACCCAGGGGTCCAGATATCGCGCAATGACCTCAATCAACTCACCCAGGTGTTTGCGCAGCAGCGGATCGATATCGTTGCCCAACTCAAGGGCGCTGTACTGCACCAGGCGCAGCAGGTCTTGGCGATCTGTCAAAGTGGCCGCGATCAGCTCAAAGGTGCGCGCAACCGCCATCTTTGCGTTGCCGGCTTCGGCAACCCGGGCCAGCAAATCGCCGCGCAGCTTCACCTCCTGCAATTCGGCATCGAGCACTGCGACATAGAGATCGCGCTTGCGCGGATAATGCCGGTAAATCGTGACCTCATTTACTCCGGCGCTGGTCGCAATATCGCGCGTGCTCACACCGTTGTAACCGAAATTGGCAAACATCCCCGCTGCGCTGGCCAGAATCCGCGCTTCGGCGCCGCCCTTTCCGGGATTTGAAGTTCTCGCCATGTGAGTTTTTTCTGCGTGGCTGCCGGCAGTCAGCGGCAGCCTTCTCCGGGGAATCACTTGCTCAGCGGCTCGCGCCTTGATCGACGCAGTTCTTTATTGCCCGTAGAAGCAATTTGGCGATCCTGCCTGGTTGCCGGTTGGGAATTTGGCGGCTGCGGGTATCGGGAGGGTTTCAGAGGGAATCATTTGACTGGCGTGCCGGCCAAAGCTGTTTTTTTTTGAGGAACTTATTACCGCACACCTTGCTGGCTGAGTTCGAATTCGGGGATGGCGGCAATCGGGAGATCTCCGGGAGTCAATGGCTCAAGATCATCCAGGTCCACTTCCACGGCATAACTCTGCATTATGTGTTCCAGAGTCATCACCACACGGAAGCCGTTTCTTTTCCTGACCACAATGCCTTCCAGGCCCTCAAGGGCGCCGGACCGGATGCGTACCCGCTGCCCGGCCGTCATCAGAGGGTGCGGTTGAGCAGGCCGGATCTGCAGCCCTGCGCGCAGTGCGTCGATGGTGGCATCTGGCAGCGGAGAAGGCTGGCCCCCCGTTCCGCCCACCACTGCCAGTGCGCCCGGCACTTCAAGGACACGCACGCGCTCATTGCGCCGGATATGGATAAAAAGGTAACCGGGAAACAAGGGAAGTTCCAGAGTCACCCTCGAGCCATCGCGCCATCTGCGTTGCGAACGATAGAGGGGAAGGTAAAACTCAATCTCGCGGTGAAGCAAATGCTGGGCAACGCGCTTTTCATGGTGCGACGTTGTATAGAGCGCATACCACATTGAGGATTGCGGGGCATCGAACAAATGCTCCCGTATTGAGCGGCGTATGGAATGAACCGAGCGATGCCCGACTTGCCCGATTTTTCGCAAGGCTTCGCCCTCCTCACTTGGGTGAGGTTTTTCCACATACCTCTCAACCAGGACAAAAAGCACGGCGCTGAAGCCGCGAAGCCGACACTGAAAGCAAGTGGTCTTGCCTGTGAAAAACTCTCCTCACGGCATGAAAGGGGTTGCTTTCATCCACCTTAAGGAATTCATTGCAATCCTAGTCGAGGTGTACCAGTTCCTCCAATATACAGCATCACTTCCGGAGTCAACTTTAAAATCGGCAGATTACAGCGGTTGCATGCTTACTTTTCGCCAGTGGCATACTTACTTTAGTTTCTGACAGGGCGCAAAAAGATGCTTTGATGCATTCGTGCCGCAACATTTTCGATCGAGTCGCCAGACGGGGGAGCTATACTTTGGGCATTCCTGGGGACCAACCGCTGTTTGTCTTCGGCCCGGTTCTTCCCTTTCGCAGGGAAAAGCTGTGAGTTGAAACCCAATTCTCCTGGTTTACGTCGATCAATGAAGGAACGGGCCTCGGCAGACACCTTTTCGAGCAACGCTGGTTGAGCAACTTCCCGATATCGCCAGAGTTTCAACCGGCGTGATGTGGAGTGATTCTCGAAGCCGGGTATTTAGGTGGTCACGCAAAACGTGACCTTTTCCCGGCGCATGAGCAACGCGGCAGCTATGGGGCCGTCGATACGAACCCGGCAACGAACATGGCAAATGGGGGGTTGCCGGGAACACTTAGCATCTGGAGCGAACATGAAAGCGTGTCTCGTCGCGCTGTTTGCCTTGGCTGGCGCGCTCGCTGTGCCACTGGCCGCTGCGCCAACACAAAGAGCGTTGCTGATCGGCATCAACACGTACCAGCCCGCGGGCACTACCGCTGAACATCCCGCCGGCTGCATCTACGGCCGCTGCGAGCTGGGCACCTTCCAGAATCTCGATGGCTCGGTAAACGATGCGCGAGGCCATGGCCGACCTCCTCACCAGCCCCAAGTTCGGCTTCCCTGCAGGCCAGGTGGTTCTGCTCACCAATCCCGCTCCGCCTCAGCCGCGGCCCGGAGTCGTGGTTCTGCCTGCCGGCCAGACCACGCACGACGGCATTCTCGCCGCCATGCAGAAATATCTCGTGGATTTACCGCAAAAGGGCGACACCGTGGTCTTTTACGACGCCAGCCACGGCTCCCTGCGGGTCAACAGCAAGGGAAACAAAATCACAGTGCTGGTGAACGGCCAATATGTGCACGCGGACAGCACGCTGGTGCCCTCCGACGCCTATAAGGGCGGCTACGACGTGCGCGACCGCGAGATGAGCCGCATTTTCAACGCAGCTCTCGACAAGGGCATTCATCTCACCGTGATCTTCGACAGTTGCCATTCCGGCGGCATCAGCCGTGGCATCGGCCCCAAATATCAGGAGCGGGCCCTGGCCTTCGACCCGCGCGACATTAACGAAACTCCTGACACGCGCCCCGTGCCGACCGAACGGCAAGACAATCCCGCGCTGGTCTTCTCGGCCGCGCAGCAGGACCAGACGGCCAAGGAGATGCCGCTCACCGGCGGCGCAACCGAGGCGCACGGGGCTTTCACGGCAGCTTTGATCGAAACGCTCGAGGCAATGCCCGCCGATACTCCCGCTACGGTCATCTACGAGCGTGTAAAGGCCGTACTCGAGGGAGGCAGCGTGCCCGATCAGGACCCGGATCTCGACGCCATCGAGGCGCGCCGCCAGCAACCTCTCTTCGGAGGAACGGCGGCAAAATCGAGCAAAGTCCGCACGGCCGCGCTCGGGACTACAGATGACGGCAACGTGATTCTGGACATTGGGAGCGTCGCCGGCGTGGGTGTCGGCAGTGAATTTACGTCGGAGAATCCGGGCAGCGACGGCAAGCCGGTTCTGCTTCGCATCACAGACCTCAACGGCATTGCGCGGTCCACTGCGGAAGTGAGCCCGGCCGGCACAAAGGTGCGGCCGGGCGAGTTCTTCGATCTGACCAAATGGGTCCCCTCAGACTCGCCTGCGTTGCGCATCTGGCTTTGGCCCTCAAATCTCTCCCTGGACGATATCCTGGCCGCAGCCATGCAGGTGCGGGCCTCGGGCGCTGCTCTGGTCTCCGATCCCGCCGAGCAGCAGTGGACTAACGTCCTGAGCTGGGATGGCAAGAACTGGACACTTCAGCAGGCCGGCTCGTCCTCGCTCATCAGCCTGGGTGCGCCGCTGACCGCCGATGCTCTCAAGCAGCATCTTCCCGCCGGAGCGAAACTCTGGGTTAACCTTCCGCCGCCGCGGGAGTTAGCCCAAAAACTCGCGCCCACGGGCAGCGACAGCGCCGTCCAATCCGCTGACAACCTGGCCACCGCACATTATGCGCTGACCGGGGTGCTCACCGAGGACGGCCCCGCCTATGCGTGGTACCACAAGAGCGAGCTCGCGGCTGGTCCGCCCTCGCCCAACGCGCCCGCTCACAGTCCGGGCTGCTCCGCCACCTCGCAGTATCCGGTGCGCAGCGATTGGGTGCCGATCGCGAGCGCCGCCGCCATCGACTCCGCCAGCGACAAACTGAACAACTATTCCCTGCTCCTTGCCAAAGTGCACGGCTGGCTTGAGCTCGCCAATAACCCGTCCGACGCCTCCAGCGACGCGTATTACTCGCTCGCTCTTATCCCCTCTTCCGGCGATAATCCGCTCACCGCCGAACAGACCACGCACCAGGGCGACGAGCTCAAGATGGCCCTGGCGTCTACCGACCGCGTCGTCGAGCGGCGCTGGGTTTATGTGCTCGACATCGATTGTCACGGTAAAGGTACGGTTCTTTACCCCGGCAACTACACCGGAAATGAGTATCCGAACGACGCCGATACTGGCCACCAGTTCCTGCTCAGGGGCGCGCCCGTGCTGCGCATCGGAAAACCCTATGGGGTAGACACGCTCATTCTGCTCTCGACCGGGCAGCCGCTCCCCGATCCTTATGCGCTCAACTTCGATGGCGTTGCGACACGCGGCACACGCGGGGTCACGTCGCCTCTGGAGAAGCTGCTATACCAAACCAGTGGGGGAACTCGTGGGATCAGTGAAGCTGTTCCCACCAACTGGGGCATTGGGCTCACGACCGTCCACAGTGCTCCAAAGGATGCAGCAAAGTAGATCGATTGAGCAGCCGGCGGCTCATTGGAAGAGGTCCCGCCGGCAACCATGGAGGTAGCACAATGTCTCTTTCCCGACGTAATTTCCTCACCGACGCTTCCGTGCTCGGTCTGCTCGCCGCGCTTCTGCCGGAGTTTGCCGCCGCGCACGCAGCCTCTACGGAGGCGACCAATGAGGACACGCCACACGACTCCTACAATTTTTGGAACGGGTTCTTCGACGGCGTGAATCCCAACAGCGCAAATTACGGCAACAAGGCAGCCTCACGCGGGCCGGAGGATCAGCTTCCCGACCCCGAGGCCCAAACCCAGTACCTGCGCTATTCCACTTCAAAGAAAGCCATCCGTTATGCCAGCGACGTGGAAAAGGAAGAGTTGCTCGACCACGACGGCGACGTAGCGATCAGCGTAGGGCTCTCGCAGTTTCGCCCCGCAAATGGGGAAATTAATCAGCATGCCTCGCAATTGCGCGTCGACACTACCCAGATTCACCCCTTCATGAACATCATGGCTCCGCTGGCCTGGACCGCCATTGCGTCCGTCACCCCGAACAAGGCGGGCAAGATATCGATGGATTCCCTTGGCTTCAAGTCGCCACAGGCGGCGCAGAGCACGGGCAAAATTCTGCTCACCCGGGGAACAGGAAAGATGGCGGTCAACATATCCAGGGCCGCGCAAACTTCCTTTTTCGTAAAGGCTCTGAACGTGATGATGGCGGGGGCCAAGGTCGCGGTTCCGCTGGTCAGCCTACCTGCCATCAGCGTGCCCGCGCTCAGCGCGTTTACTGAGGCGCTGAGTTACTGGGAAGACCGCACCCGCTTCGTGATGGCCGGTAACTTGACTACTGCCGTGGCGACGCAGCAGGCCTTGAACGATCCCGATCGCGAAGATCGGTACATCGGGCTGGTGTCAGGCGACTATTTGATGGTTCCACAGAAACACACCGAGGAACTGGCCAAGGAGCTGCCAAATCTCGACCTCGTCCAGGGTTACCTGGTGCCCAAGGACGCTAACCCCAATCTGCCAATTGCGCAGCGCGCGGAGGGTGCGGTTCCAGGCATAACGTACGCTTCAATGCGAGTGAGCGTGCAGCCAGTGGATGCATTCATGATGAACAGGCCTGCCAGCCCCAGCGCCACTGAATCCACATCCGACAAATCGTCAAGCACAAAAAAGAAGAGCAGTTCCAGCTCCGGGAGCTCAAAGGAAAGCACGAAGGGAAGCACGGAGAAGACGCCGAAGTAAGGAGACGAAGGCTTTCGAAAGCACCCCTAGGGACGGCGCAATGACATCTCTTATGCAGGAATCAACAGTCCCCTGAGGGATGGCCGCAGCACGCAATGAATCGGACGCGCAAATTCGGCCTCGTCGTTACTCTCGGCTTGGCACTGCTGCATGTGGCCGTAGCACAGACCGATCCCCTCGAGAACTCTATCGCCCAGCAGGAGCAGAAGCTGGCGCAGGCGCGCGCGAGCAAAGACACGCGGCAGGTAGTCACGCAACTGAATGTTCTTGGGGCGCTTTATCGCTCTTCGGGGCAATTGCAAAAGGCGCTGGCCTGCCTGAACGAGGCGCTGCCCATTGAGCAAAAGTTCTCCAGCCTGTTCGGCCAGGCAACTACCCTCGACACCATGGGCCGCGTGTACACAGACCTGGGGCAGGGAGATAAGGCGCTCGATCTGTTCAACCAGGCATTGCCCTTGTGGCGCGCGCTCGGGGCGCGCTCCGGCGAAGCCAGCACGCTGAACTATATCGGAAAGGTTTATAACGATCTCGGCAATCGCGAAGAATCGCTCAAGTACTTGAATGAGTCGATTACAATCTGGCACGCGATCGACAACCCGCAGAGCGCGGCGCCCGCGCAGAGCAACCCGGGGAGTTCGTCCTCCGGGCAAGGGCAACAGAAGCAGGCGGCCGCAGGCTGGATGCAGACGGCCAGCCGCGCCGGCGAGGCGGGAACGCTGGACAACCTGGGAAGAACCTACTCCGACATGGGCCAGGGGCAGCAGGCGCTGGATTACTTCAACCAGGCGCTGCCCATCTGGCGCGCGACGGGAGAACGTAGCGGCGAGGCGCTCACGCTGAACGATATGGGCACGGCCTATGCCGGCCTGGGACAGAAACAGAAAGCGCTCGAAGTTTATAACCAGGCGCTCCAGATTTGCCACGAAACCGGCAGCCGGCAGGGCGAAGCACTGACGCTGAACTTGATCGGCCGGTTCTATCGCGACCTCGGGCTGCATCAAACCGCGCTTGACTATTACAACCAGGCATTGCCTATCTGGCGCGCGGTGGGAAATAGAAACGGAGAGGCGCTGGCGTTGAGCGATATCGGCCGCGCTTACGCCGATCTGGGCCAGCCGCGCAAGGCGCTGGACTACGCCGCACAGGCGTTGACCATCTTTCGCGAGACCGGGAGCCGGCGCGGCGAAGCGATGGCCTTGAACAATATGGGCCGCGATCACTCCGACATGGGCGAGGCAGACCAGGCGATGGAGCTGGATTTGCAGGCGCTCATCATTTGGCGCGAAGTGAAGGATCAGCGCAACGAAGCACAGGATCTGATGACCATCGCGTGGGCTTACTCGCTGATGAAGGAACCGGAGCTATCCTTCGCGAGCGCTATGGCCGCCCTGGGTCTGATCAAGGGCACGGGCGATCCGGAGATCGAAGGCGCCATTGAGACGTCAATGATGCTCGGCTTCCGCAAGCAGCATCGCCCCGAGGAGGCGATCTTCTTTGGGCTGGAAGCAGTGAACTCCTACCAGCAGATTCGACAAAACATCGCGGGACTGGATAAAGAACTGCAAGCTTCATTCGCGCAATCGAAGTCGGGTTCTTACCGCACGCTGGCCGAGTTGCTCGTCGAGGCCGGCCGGCTTGGCGAAGCCGAACAGATTCTCGATCTGCTCAAAGAGCAGGAGCTGAAAGACCTGGTGCCCAACGCCGCTCCCGGCGCCGCCGCCAGATTCGAGCCGATGAAGCTTTCGCCCGCGCAGCAAGATGCAGAAAAGGCGTTGCCTGACCTCGAGAAGAAGGCGCGAGCCATCGAGGAGTCCAGTCTTGCGTATGCCCGGATTCAGGCAAAACCAGTGCACACCCCCGAGGATGACGCGCAATTGAAGACTTTGCACGAGAGCATTCAAAAAGAATCGACAGAAATTCACGACATTCTCTTCAACACGGTTTTTCCTGAACTAGACTCCGTTGGCATTGCCCGGCAATCGGCTCCCGGCCCCGCGGCCGCGGAAACGACAAAGAGCCTTCTCCAGGACTCGCTCGCGAAACTCGGGCCGCGTGTGATGGGCATTCGCCTGCTGCTGGGCGAAGATCATGCCTACGCGATTGTGATCACGGCCGATTCGCGCAGGAAGTTCGAGTTGCCGTCCACGCCGGCCGATATACGCAGCCGGACTTTTGACGCGCTCAAAGCTCTTGGCACGCCCGCGTCCGATCCTCGGCTGCAGTTGAACCAGCTCTATTCCATGGTCGTGGCGCCGCTCGAAGATGAGTTGAAAGCCCTCGAAGCGGCATCCGGTGCGCAAGGCAGCGTTCCTACGTTACTGTGGTCGTTGGACGACGCATTGCGCTACGTGCCCATGGGCGCGCTTTATGATGGCAAGCACTATCTGGTCGAGCGCTTCCACAACGTGCTCTTCACCCCCGAGAGCTACGGCCACATGGCCGATTCGCCGATCCAGAACGGCAACCCGCCCAACGCACTCGCCATGGGGCTGTCGAAGAGTTATGGAGGTCTGCCGGCGCTGCCCGGCGTGATGCTGGAGCTGGATTCCGTGGTTCACGATCCCAGCGCGCCTGAATCGCACGGCCCCATGGATGGAAAGCTGCTGCCCAATGAGCAGTTCACGCTGGCCGCGTTGAAGACGGAGCTTGGCGAGGGCAAGGGCTTTCCTGTTGTGCATATTGCCAGCCACTTTGTCCTGGTGGCCGGCAGCGGTGACGAACCGTTTCTGATGATGGGCGGAGACGTCGCGGGAACTGCCGATGGATTCGAGTGGAACCTCTCCGATATGGAAAATTCTTCGGTCACCTTCCATGGAACGCGCCTGCTGACTCTCTCGGCGTGCAGCACGGCGAAGGATTACAAATCCAGAAACGGCCTGGAGATGGACGGCCTGGGAATGGTGGCGCAGCAAAAGGATGCCGAGGCCGTGCTGGCTACGCTGTGGGACGTGAATGACCTGAGCACCAGCCGTCTCATGAGCGATTTTTATTCCCGCTGGGTGAAGGACCCCGCCGCTGGCAAGGCCGAGGCGCTGCGCCAGGCCCAACTTGCCTTCCTGCACGGGGCTACCCCCGCTGCCAACGGCGCCTCCCCGAGCGGTGGAAGCGGCCGCGGCTTCGAAACCGTGGGGCAGCCGAAGCAATCAAATGGTTCCCTCGGCTACGCCCACCCGTATTACTGGGCGCCCTTCGTCCTCATCGGCAACTATCAGTAACGCGTTCCCTGCCCGTGCTCACCGCCGCGTTCATCGACAGGTGCTAGAATTTTCTGCTCAGGAGGGGAATGCAATGCGTTCGATCCGGCTCCTGGTCGCGATCATCCTTATCTTCCTGCCGGCAGTTTCGTTTGGCGGCGAGAAATTCGACGGAAATTGGCAGACTAAAATGACCTGCCCGCCCTCGGGAAATTCTCAAGGCTACACCTGGCAGTTTCCCGCCGTCATCCAGAACAACAACTTTCATGGAGAGCACGGCGCCGCGGACCAGCCCGGCTACCTGCTGATTGAAGGCACAATCGCCGACAACGGCAACGCCAAGCTCACGGCCAATGGCATCGTCGCCTCAAGAGCGTATGCCAAGGGCGTCTTCGCCCACCAGGGCGAGAGCTACAACTACGACATCAAAGCTCAATTCACTGAGACTGCAGGCACAGGCGCAAGGAACGCGGGACTCGGCATCGTGGGCCGCCCTTGCACTTTTGAGTTCACCAAGCAGCCGCCCCCGAGCCCGCCTGAGAAGTAAGGCTCTCACGGCAGATCGCGCCGAACTGCACGCCGCAGCGTGAACGCCAGTGTGCGCGGCCGGGCCGCCCACCAGAAAAATCGCCTGGCATTCGGGCCATCGCAAATTAAGTTCCGGAAAGGCAGCCTCATGGCAATTTCAACATTCCGCGGCCCCTTTGTCGCCGCTGCGCTGCTTGTTGCGGCGATGTTCACCTCCTGCGCACAGGCACAGCAGGAGATTGCTCCGCCCCAGGGTAAAGGGCACGTGGTTGTCTTCATTTCCGGTCTTTCTGGAATCAAACATGAGAAAGTTCTTGCCCAGGCGATTGCCGCGCTCGGATATGACGTTGCGGTCTACGATGGCCGTGCACTCTTGAAGTCGCTCGGCCCAGGGCTCAGGACCGCCATCCAGAATGCCCAGCAAATGCCACACGCGCTGCCGGGAAAGGTGGCGCTGGTGGGCGTCTCACTGGGCGGCGGATTGGCCCTGGCCTACGGGTCCCGGTGGCCCGATCTGGTTTCCGTTGACATTGTGTGGTATCCGGCCACGGGATTCGCGAAACGATTTCCAGGCTTCGCCAAAGTTATCACGGTTCCGGTGCTGATGTTTGCCGGCGAGTCGGATCATTATTTGAATTGCTGCCTGATCGGCACGGCGCGCTCATTGGCTGCCGACGCGGCAACGGTCAACGCGCCTTTCGAGCTCATTACCTATCCGGGCGCCGGTCATGATTTCATTAAAGGAGGCAGGAACTTTGATCCCTCGGCGTATGACGATGCCCTGGAACACACCGCGGCAAAATTGAAGGCGGCCTTTGGGGATTGATGGCCGCGAACCATTACCGCAAGGCTTAAGTGAGCAGTTGCTTTGCCACTTTGACATACAGTTCGACCGCTTCAAGCAATTCTCTTTTCGCCAGCTTCTCCTGCGGCGTGTGGGCCACGTGGATGTTGCCGGGACCGAGCAAGAGCGGTTCGCCCCAGTTGCTCAATAGCGGGATGTCGGTCGTGAACTTCGCGATCATGGTGGGCATGCCTTCCACGGCGCGCAGGCTGACAAACGGGATTTCGAGCGTGAAATCAACCTCCGCCAGGCCCGCAGCAGCCGCGACGAGCGCGGCGCGCACCGGAGCCGAGTCGCCCACCAGCCGAACCATCACCTGCGCTTCGGCTCTGTCCGCAATCACGTTGGGCGCGTGGCCGCCGTGAATCTGGCCGATATTGAGCGTGCTGGGGCCGAAATCCTCCGTCACCGGAAGCTCCAGCGCCAACAGCTTGCCCAAAGCCTGGACTAATTTATGCACTGCGCTCTGGCCCAACTCGGGATAGGCGGAATGGGCCATCTTGCCCGTGGAGCGAAAGATGGCCCGCAAAGCCCCTTTCGACGCCAGCGCCAGGCGATTGTCTGTGGGTTCGCCATTGATCAGGTACCGGCTGCCCTTCGGCTTCAGGTTGGCCGCTTTGGCGCCGGCAGAGTCTCGTTCTTCTCCGCTTACAAACAACAGACCGATTCGCAATCCTGCCGCGCGCAGCGCCTCAGCCGCCGTAACCTGGGCGGCAATGATGCCCTTGGCGTCGGAAACGCCCCGCCCATACATGAACTCCGCATCCTCGCTGAACGGGATGTACGGCGGAACGGTGTCCATGTGCGTGGAAAACACCAGGTCGGGGGTCTGCCCCCGCGTGACCGCATAAACGTTCCAGCGTGGTCCGGCTGCAGCACTCTCTGGCGGCTGCTCGACCGGAGTTTTCTCCACCTCCCAACCGCGCCCCAAAAGAAAAGCGGCGAGAAAATCGCCCACTGCGCCCTCGTGGTACGTAGTGGATTCAATCTCGCATAACTGCCGGGTCAGCCTGATGGGGTCAAGTGACGGAATTTCCAAACGGTCTTTCATGATGCTGCCAGAATACCGTAGAGGGCGATTCTGCCTCAGATTCCGCTGGACTTGCCTTTCCGCCGCGAACTGTCCGCCATCGCCGCCACATCGCCGCGGGCCTCGAGCACACGGCCCCAATGAGCGTAGAATGAGGAGTGGCATGAACCCCACGCCCGCTCCAGACCAAGTTGCGCCGCACGTCTCTTGCAAGAGCGCCGCGCCGGGCGCAATTCGCAGTGTCATGATCAGCGGTCCGGCCGGCCGCCTGGAGGCGCTACTGAATCCGGGAGCGCCCAATGCTCCCTTCGCCGCGCTGGTCTGCCATCCCCATCCCATGTTCGGCGGCGATCTGCACAACAAAGTTGTGTACCACGCCATGAAGGTCCTTAACGACCCTGCCTGGGGCATGGGCTGGCCCGTGCTGCGCTTTAACTTTCGCGGCGCCGGTCTGAGCGACGGAGAGCACGATGGCGAAGCTGAATCCGGAGATGTTCTTGCGGCTCTCGAATGGCTCGAACAGGAGTTCCAGCGTCCGCTGATTGTCGCCGGATACAGCTTTGGCGCGGCCATGGCGTTGCGGGCTTGTTGCGGCCTCAAGCAAGTAAGCGGCACGAGCTTCGAGGGAACTCCAGGAGTGCGCGCGCTCATCGCCCTGGGATTGCCCACGCAGACCGAAGGTCCCGCCTACCGCTATTCATTCCCGCAGGGCCTGGCGATCCCAAAACTTTTCATCAGCGGAGACCGCGACGACTTTTCGCCCGCTGCACAGTTAGCCGAGGTGACCGCGTCTGCCGCCGAACCGAAGCGGCTCATCCTCCTTCACGGAGCCGATCACTTTTTTACCGGTCATCTGGTTGCGATGCAACAGGCGATGGCCGATTGGCTTCGGGAGCAAATGTCGTGACCCTGGCAAGCGACACATCACTCGAAGTTTTACACGCCACGGCTACAGAGATATTCGCCGGCACGCTGAAGGCTTGCAGTATCTCTTCGGCCTTCGACCGGCGCCTGCATTTCGAGGGCAACACCCTCCACAGGCGGATGCCCGATGGCAGTGGGCCCACTTCCGTCGATCTCTCACTTTACAAGCGAATCTTTGTGATCGCGCTCGGCAAGGCCGCCGGTCCCATGCTGGAGACCTTGATGGAGCGCATGAAGCGCCGCAAGGGTGTGCGTGGCATCTGCTGCTCCAACCAGTTGCCTCTCAAACGCAATTGGCGATTCCGCTATTTTGAAAGCGGCCATCCCTTGCCCAACGAAGACTCCTTTGCCGCCGCGCGCGCCGCGCTTGCCATGTTGCGCAAGGCGCGCAAAGACACACTCATCTTCTTCCTCATCTCCGGCGGCGGATCGGCTATGTTCGATCTGCCTCTCGACCCGCAAATCACCTTGGAGGAAACGATCGCTTTTCACCAATTGCTGCTCGCCTCGGGTGCGCGCATCAGCGAGATCAATACTCTACGCAAGCATTTCTCCGCGGTCAAAGGCGGCCGTCTCGCCATCGCCGCGCCGGAGGCGGCAAAGGTGAGTCTGCTGCTTCCCGACGTGCCCTTGCGCTCATTGGACGCGCTCTCTTCCGGACCTACTTCACCCGACCACTCCACGGTTGCCGATGTGCGCGAGCTCCTTGCCAAATACAAATTGTCAGAGAGACTGCCGGCCTCCATTCGCGCATTTTTTGAGCGCGAGGATCTGCCCGAGTCGCCCGGCAACAAAGGCTGGCTTCCCTCGCTTCTGCCCAAGCTTCCCTGGGCCGACGCGCGCCACGTAACTTCGGCGGCCAGCATGACCGGCGAAGACCAGGCATTCCGCGATTCCGTCTTCGAAATTCTGCTCTCCAGCCATGACCTGGTTGAGAATGCGCGCGTCCTGGCGCGTAAAGCAGGCTATCACGTCGTAGTCGACAACAGTTGCGACGACTGGGATTATGCCGATGCGGCCCGTTATCTGCTGGAACGGTTCCACATCCTGCGCGCCAAGTCGCAACGGTTCTGCCTCATCTCAGTGGGCGAGGTAACGGTCACGCTCACCCGCACGCCGGGCGCCGGCGGCCGCAACCAGCAGTTCGCGCTCACCTGCGCCCTGGAGCTCGCCAACCATCCCGGCGAGCGCCTCACCGTGCTCAGCGCCGGTTCCGACGGCATCGACGGCAATACGAGATCCGCCGGCGCCATCGCCGACCCCACCACCGTGGAGCGCGCCCGCGCGTTCGGCTTCAACCCCGAGCAATCGCTTGCTGAGTTCAATGCCTGCCCGCTCTTTTCTGCGATTGGCGACACCGTGGTTACCGGCCCCACGGGCCAGAACCTGCGCGACCTGCGACTGCTCATCTCCGAATCCCTGGAACCGTGACCGCATAAAATTCGTGCTTTCCCAGGCCCCAAAAGCTGGACCTGGGGCACCCAAGTTCGTGGGCTCAATTTCGAAATCATGCGGTCGCGGCGCCAGCTTCGGCGGTTCTCCAATTCACGTGAAGTTTTGAAGGGCGTGCAATGTGGCGTTTTCTTGATGAAAACGCCACTTAGCGGTGGTGGCTCCGCTCTACACCGATTGGAGAACCGCTATAGATCCCGCAATTTCGGAGGAAGACGAAAAACTCTATCTTCGCACTCGATCCGTCTGGATTACGATTGGTTCGTGCCTCGAAAAACAAAACGTAAGGCAACGGCCCGGATGCCCGACATTCGCGCCGTCGCTGCCCTGGCAAAAGTTTCCATCGCTACGGTCTCCAGAACCATCAACGGTTCTCCGCTGGTAAGCGACCGCCTGACCACGCGCGTTTTGCAGGCGATCGATCGCTTGAATTACTTTCCCAACTCCCACGCGCGCACGCTGGTCTCGGGCCGCAGCCGCCTGCTGGGAATCATCGTCGAGCACATCGCAAATCCTTTTTTCTCCGAGCTGGTGCAAAGCTTCGAAGAAATTGCGGTGGCGCGCGGATACGAGATTCTCGTCAGCTTCACCAATAGCGACCCCACGGTGCTGGCTGCGTGCGCGCGGCGCATGTTGGAGCGCAAAGTGGACGGCGTGGCCGTAATGACCTTCGGCGGAGAGGAGGCCGTGCTTGACCAGCTCGTGCACCGCGGCGTGCCCATCGTGCTCGCCGGGTGCAAACTCGACCACCCCAGGGCGAGTACAATTCTGCTCGACTACTCCACCGGAATTCATGCGGCCATTCGTCATCTGGCCGGCCTGGGGCATCGCGCAATTGCATTCCTGGCCGGGCCCCACAGCGTACGCTCGGCCATCACGCGCGAGAACGATTTCCGCGCCGCCATGCAATCGGCTGCGCTCCCGATTCAGAACAAGTGGGTCGTTGAGTGCGACCACACCCTCATGGGCGGCGTGACCGGGTTTGGCCAGTTGCGCAAACTGGCATCGCAGCCGACCGCCATCGTCTGCTCTAACGATATGACGGCCATTGGCGTCTTGCACGCGGCCTGCGTGGAAGGTCTGCGCGTGCCCAAGGATCTGTCGGTGATCGGCCTCGACGACATCGAATTTGCCGCATACACGCTGCCCCCGCTAACCACTATCCGCCTCTCGCGCGTGGAGGTGGCGCAGGCCGCCTTCGAGGCGCTGCGCGCACAGGCCGAAGACCCCGGAAATCCAGAGATGCAGCGCGAGTTTCTGGTTTCCACCAGCCTCGTAGTCCGCGCTTCGACCGCGGCCCCGCCGGTCTCCAGCTCATAACTCAAGTAACCGGCTGATACTTCGACCGCCGGAGGCGCAAAGTCCTCGATCGCGGCCGTGACTCGCCTGGCCGATCGCCGCCCTTCTCGCCTGCCGTTGTGCTCGGACGCACAGATCGCTCCTTTCGCATCCGCGTACATTTCTCTTGGGCCAACCGCGCCGGAACTGCCTCGGTGCTCCCTGGGACTCCGAATCCTTTCCGGAACGGCAGCGCGAATTTTTTCGTATCTGGTTGATATGAACGTCTGGGCGAGCACACTTTGTCTCGGCCTGGCTTGCGGGAGTCTGCACGCCTCCGCGCCGAAGACTGAAAAATCCGGAGGGACCACGTTGCCGGCGCCGCAGCGCACTGACACCGCGGTCCCGCTCATTGATCAACCGTTGCACCTCTCCGACTTTCCCAACATGCGGCCGCGCGCCGATCTGCGCGCCAGGCTTGCCCATCTCTCCGATTTCATCCAGAACTCGCCCGTCGACGGCCAGCCGGCCACGGAGAAGACCGAGGTGTGGCTGGCGCACACGCGATCGACGATCTACTTCGCCTTCATTTGCTATGACCGCCATCCCGAGCTCATTCGCGGCCATCTGGCGCGCCGCGAGAACATTCTCAACGACGATGGCGTCGCCGTGCTTCTCGACCCCTTTCGCGACCGGCGACTGGGCGTTCTCTTCAGGGTGAACCCGGCAGGCGTGCAGGCTGACGGAGCATGGAGTGAATCGAATAACACCAGCAGCAACACCGATTACAGTTATGACGCCGTGTGGGATTCCGAGGGCCGGGTGACCAAAGACGGCTGGATGGCGCTCCTTGCGATCCCGTTTCGCAGCCTTCGCTTCCGCAGCAATGAATCGGAGTGGGGCGTCGTACTGGGCCGCTTTTTCCCACGCAACTCCGAAACGGATTTATGGCCGCGCGTCGCTGCCGACGTCACGGGCGTTCTAAGCCAGGAAGGCACACTCCACGATATCGAAGGCGTCAGCGGCTCGCACAACTTCCAGTTGAACCCCTATACGCTGGGGCAGAACGAGCGCGCCTTCATCGACATCGATCCCACAAATCCATTCTTCAGCTCGCGCCATTTCGAAGGCACGGATGGCGGCGAGGTCAAGCTGATCCTCAAGGACAGTATCGTTCTCGATGGCGCCATCAACCCCGACTTCAGCGACATAGAGTCCTCGCAGCCGCAATTCACCGTCGATCAGCGCTTCCCTGTTTACTTTCCCGAGTTGCGGCCTTTCTTCCTTGAAAACGCCAACTACTTCGCCACGCCCATCAACCTCATCTACACGCGCAACATCGTGCATCCTGAGTACGGTGTTCGTGCAACAGGAAAAATCGACCACACGAATGTCGGGCTTTTTGTTACCGACGATCGCCAGCCCGGACAGGCTTTCGCGTCCGGCGACCCGCTTTACGGAAGACACTCGACCGTCGCAGTAGGCCGCGTCTCTGAAGATCTGGGCAAGGGATCGAGCCTGGGCGCGATGTACACCGACCAGGAATTTGGCCAGGGCTGGAACCGCATCGGTGGCATCGACTTTACCGCGCGAATGAACCAGCACTGGACTGCGTGGGGACAGATGGTCGAGAGTTCAACAAAAGGCGATGAGGACAGTGGCACGCCGCCTTCGTACAGTGCCGGCCCAGCGAGTGCCTTCCAACTGCAGCGCTCCGGCCACGCATTCAACCTGAATGACAACTATCAGGACATCAGCACTGGCTTCCAGACGCAGTTAGGTTTCATCCAGTCCTCCAACTTCCGCAACAACCACATGCACTCCACCTACCAGTGGTTTCCCAAGAACCGCTTCTATCAGAGCTTCGGCCTTGAGACCGACCAGAATATTGCCTTCGATCATCAGGGCGACCGCGTCTTTCACTACTCGACCTTCGATCCCTTCTGGCTGTTGCCGCGCAATATTGTCATCGCGCCCCTCATCGGCGAGAACTCCGATACCGTTAGCCCGCTCAACTACGCGGGCCTCCCGAACTTCAAGAACTTTACTGAGAACTTCGGCGGAATCGTCTTCCGCGGCGCGCCCTGGTCTCAATTCAACTTCAATCTGCAGGCCCTTCGCAGCGGCAACGTGAACTACAACCCGGCCACGGGACAGATCCCTTCACTGCTCAACCAGGAGACCGTGCAACTGCTCTTTACCGTACAGCCGGTCAGGCAGCTGACCGCCGACAACACCTACCTGCTCGATCGCGACCACGCAGTCTCGAACGGCGCATTTGTCTACGAGGCGCAGACCATGCGCAGTGTGGTGAACTACCAATTTACCCGCTCGATTTCCGCGCGCCTGGTTGCGGAGTACGACTCCACTCTGGCCAATCCCGCGCAAACCTCGCTGCTTCGCAGCAAAGAGTTTGCCTCGCAGGTCCTTCTCACCTGGCTGCCGCATCCCGGCACTGCGGTCTACATCGGCTATAGCGACGACCTGCAGAACCTCGGCCGTAGTTTATGCAACCGCTTGCCCAACGGCTCCTGCGATCCCAACAACACCACCCAACCCCGCGCCGGACCGCTGCTGAATGACGGCCGGCAGCTCTTCATTAAGGCCTCATACCTGTTCCGATTCTGAGCGGGGTGGTGGTCGCCTGCAAATAGGCGATCAATCCGATCTTTCCTTCAGCGCGTCTAATGATTGCAAGATGCTGAGGTGCTGCTCAGGAAATCGACAGCGCTCAGCAGAGTATCCTTTCCAAAGACGGCTTTGAGGCCGCGGCCTTCCCCGGAGGCAACACCTTGACGACTGCGTATCTCAACCGCATCGCTACAGCGGTCCCTCCATACAACATGCATGGAGCCTTCGTTGGATTTGCCGAGAGCATGCTGCCCGAGGGCGTCAAGCGGAATCTCTTTCGCCGCATGGCGCGCCTTTCGGCAATCGAGCGCCGTTATTCCTTCCTCCAGCCCATCGCGACTGCGGATGGCTCTTGGAGCGACGGGTGCGGGCTCTATTTAAAGGGCAAATTCCCCTCGACGGCCCGCCGCATGAAGGTATTTGAGCAGTTTGCGCCGAAGTTGGCGCAGGCTGCCCTGGACAAGTTGGCGCTGACGGAAGAGGAGCGGCGCGGCATCACCCACGTCATTGTCACTTCATGCACCGGGCTCTACGCGCCGGGGCTGGACTACGAGGTTGTCGAATATCTCGAGCTCAATCCCGCGGTCGAGCGCACCATGATCGGCTTTATGGGCTGCTACGCCGCCATCAACGCGCTCAAAGCCGCCCGCCACATCGTTCGCTCCGAGCCGGACGCGAGAGTTCTGCTGCTGAGCCTCGAGCTTTGCTCGCTGCACATGCAGGAGCTCCAGGATCTGGAACAGTTACTCGCCTTCCTGGTCTTTGCCGACGGTTGCGCCGCCTATCTGGTCAGCGCCGAACCGAAAGGCCTGGCTATCGGCAGCTTTCTTTCGCTCAGTATCCCGGCTACCAATCACCTCATCACCTGGCGAATCGGCGAACAGGGATTCGACATGCAGCTCTCCGGCAAGCTTCCGGCTGAGTTGCGCAATGCGGTTGCGGCAGCCGGCTCCCAAATCACGCGCGGCATCGATCCATCGTCAATCGAATTGTGGGCGGTGCATCCCGGCGGCCGTTCCATTCTCGATGCCGTGGAGCAGGGCATGGGACTGCGCGCCGACGCGCTCGGTGACTCGCGCTGCATTCTGCTGAACTATGGCAATATGTCCTCCGCGACAGTGATGTTCGTTCTCGAACAGGTAATGCGGCACGCTCACTCAGGACAGCAGGGCTGCGCCATGTCGTTTGGGCCAGGTGTGACTGCCGAGACCATGCTCTTCCATGCCGTCTAACACCCCCGATTTCCGCCAGCGCGCGCAGCTAACTGAACGCATGGATGAGCCCTGCAGCCGTGAGGAATTGCGCGCCTGTCTCCGCCACCTTGCTCTGGTCAACCGTTTGAGCATGGGCTATCGCCCGCAACTCAATTGGCTCAACACCTTTGTCCCGCCCCCCGTCGCGCAACCGATTCACATTCTCGACGCAGGCTGCGGTTACGGTGACGGATTGCGGCGTATTGAGCGCTGGGCGCATGCCCGCGGCATCGCGATGGAACTTACGGGGCTCGACATCAATCCGGATACAGTAGCCATAGCCACGGAGGCCAGCCCGCCTGCAAGCGCCATCCGCTGGATCGCCGCCGACGTATTCGAGTACACGCTTCGCAAGCCGGTTCATCTTGTCGTCAGTTCGCTCTTCACGCATCACCTGAGCGAACCCGATATTGTCCGTTTCATCCAGTGGATGGAGCGGCACGCTCAACTTGGCTGGTTCATCAACGATCTCTCCCGCGCCGCCATTCCCTATCATCTCCTCCAGGTCTTCTCAAAACTGGCGCGCCTTCATCCCTTCGTGCAGCACGACGGTCCCGTCTCCATCGCGCGCTCCTTTGTGCCGCAAGACTGGCAAAAAATGTGCGCAGCCTCAAGCCTGGACGCAAGCGCCGTCACCATCCATGCATACAAGCCCGGGCGATTATGCGTGGGCCGGAGAAAGCCGCAATGAGCGCCACGCCTCGCAGCGTCGATCGCCTGGTCATCGGCGGTGGCCCCGCCGGCGCCATGGTTGCCCTGCGCCTCGCCGCCGCTGGACTAGAGGTCCTGCTGCTGGAAAAGGAACCTGGCCTTCATCACAAGGTCTGCGGCGAATTTCTCAGCCCCGAAGCCGTCGGCTATCTCCAACAGGCCGGCATTGCCCCGCTCGAGCTCGGCGCTGCCGCCATTCGCCGCCTGCGCATTTCATCGGGCAGCAAGGTCTTTGAAGCTTCCCTTCCCTTTCAAGCGCTTTCGCTCTCGCGTTGCGTTCTGGATGCAGCCTTGCTGGCTCGCGCCGAAGAAAAGGGCTGCCAAGTCCTGCGCGGCATCGCTCTAGAATCGCTCACCCCTGACGGCGGCGCGTGGCTTGCCGCGGTAAGCAAAGGCGAGCCACTGCGCGCAAAGACCGTCTTTCTCGCCACGGGCAAGCACGACCTGCGCGGCGTTGCGCGCGGTCCGGCCCAGCAGGGCGATCTGGTTGGCTTCAAATTGCATTGGAGATTGGCGCCCGAAGGAAGCGACGCGCTGCGCAATCGCATCGAGCTTTTTCTTTTTCAGGGCGGCTACGGAGGGCTGACACTCATCGAGGAAGACGTCGCCAACCTTTGCCTCGTGGTGCGGCGCTCAACGTTGCGCGAGCTTGGCGGATGGCCGGAACTTTTCGATTCGATCCAGCGCGAAAATCGACACATGCGGCAGATTTTCAGCGGCAGCAGGGCATTATGGGCGCGCCCATTGGCTATCTCACCCATTCCTTACGGGTATCTGGCCGAGCCGGAGCGCGGCTTATGGCGCGCCGGCGATCAGGCGGCAGTGATCCCATCCTTCACCGGAGACGGCATTTCGATTGCCCTGCATAGCGCGGCGCTGGCCGCCGAGATGTACCTGGCCGGGAAAAGCGCCGCCGAATACCTCAGCGCCCTTCGCGCGCATTTGCGTCGCGGCATGGCGCTCGCAACCTGGCTCTCCCGTGCCGCGGTTACTCCCGCCGGCCGCCGTTTGGCGCTGCCGGCCCTGTTACTTCTTCCTCATGCCATGCAATGGATCGCCACGGCGACGCGCATCCCGCACGCCTCGCTCATTCTCGATGAAAGCGCGCTCGGAGCCCAAGAATCTACCGCGCGGCGGATCGTCTGACGCGTTTCAGCTCGCCAACTGTGTCGCCATATTACTTGCTTCGCGCCAGGCGGTGATCTCCGCGTGGGTCTGGTCGGCGGCCACGCGGCGATCGGAATAAACCCGCGGCTCGCCGAAATGGAGCTGCGCCGAGAAGCCGGCGACGCCCAGCACCTTCCACAGATGCGCGAGGAATTCCTCGTCGCCATACCAGCAAAGCTCCCGCTCCTGTACGCCGCCTTCGATCACGTACCGGATGCCTCCGGCGGTGATGGGAGCGCCCGCCGCCGTCGCGGGATCGATCAGGCGGGAGTGAAAGCGCAGGATCTGTGCCCCGTCGGTACTGGTGCCCTCCGGAAACAGCAGCACGGGAACCGGAATCGGCAATCTGAGCCGCTCTGAGATTTGCTCGGCTACCGACCTGGCGCTGGCCTGGCTTGACCGGTCAAGAAAAATCGTCCCGCCGCTTCGCGCCGCCCTACCGAAAAAGGGCCAGCCGCTAACCTCGGCTTTCGAGACAAAAAAGCAGGGCGTGGCTGCGTTGATGATGATGACGTCAAGATAGCTGAGGTGGTTCGAGACCACCAGCCCGCGGGTGGGCGGTTGGCCCTCGACTTCGTATCCGATGTCGAGTGATTTCAAAACCATGCGAGCGCAGGCTTGCTGCCACAGGGCACGGCGCTCCAGCGTCATGGGCCCGCGCAAGCGCGCCAGCCAGAAGCGAAGAATGCAGAACGTGAGAACGAATACCAGCGCCACAGCGTGCCGGATCCGGCGCAGCGTCATTGCGTGAGCGGGGCCAGAAAGCGGTTGCGGGCCGCGGCCGAGAGCAGCTTGAGATCCAGAAGCGTCAGAAAATCGATGGTGCGAAACTCGCGGTCCCAGGCCGGAGGCGCGGCAATGCGCGCGCCGATAGCAAGGTAGGTCTTCAATAGCTTGGGAACTTTGACGGGAGTCCTGGCGGGCACCGGAGAAACCTCATCCGGCAACGATCGATCGGTCTGGCAGAACGATGGCTGTGCGTGCGCGTCCCGGTGAACCAGATCGTAGCTTCCTGAGGGGCACGCGTAAGATGCGGTCGGCGCCGTCTCAAACTCCTGAGGGACCCGGAAATTTTCAAGCTGGCGATACATCTGCCAGCCCTCCGCCGAGTCGTTGGAATTTAAAGAAGAGCAACCAAGCAAATAACGAAGCCCCATATCGCTAGCATACTGCGCAATCCCCCTCCACAACAACATGAGCACCTCGGGAGTGCGATGCTCGCGGTCGATTGAGGCGCGGCCAAGTTCCAGAATGCCTGGCCGGAGCGGCTCATAGGGAGCCATGTTGAACTCCTGCTCGGAGTAATAGCCCTGATGGCGCGCCGCCGTCTCGCCGGACTGCATGCGATAAGTACCCACCACGCGCCGGCTAAGTTTGTCTTCCACGAGCAGGTGCTCGCAGATGGCATCGAAGCGGTCGGTGTCAAGCCCGGTCTCGTATGAGCTTTCCAGTCCCTCGCCCAACTCTATATTGAAGACCTTGAAGCGCAGGCGACAGGCGGCCTGGCGGTCTTGAGCGCTCTCCGCCAGCCGCAAGCGATAATGGCCCACATCCGCATGAACACGCGGAACAGCGGTGACTCCGAGCAACGATGGGGTCCCCGTCGGAAGCGCTATTTCTACGATGGAATTAGTATCCACGTTAAGTTTGAGCGGAATATTATGCCCGATGCGTGGAATCACGCAAGCAGTATCTCTCCCACTTGTCAAAGGAAGGTCAAACCAATGCAAAAACGGTGCGAATTTCTTCGGATTGCAATGCGTCTTTCATGAAGCCGCGCAGCAAGTTGTGAGCTGGCTCACAATTCGCCGAAAAAATAAATGGCCGGGAGCAGAGCTGCCAAACTCGCAGTCCTGCCCCGGCCGTTTTTGAGGAGGCCACATATTCTCTCGCGCTCGCTTTAAACTCAGCGCCGCTCAAAACCCGCAATTTTACGAAAAAGTCCCGGCGTCTTCCTTCGCCGGGACTTTCACGGGCCGAACGCCGGAGCTTACCGGCGCATTCCACCGCCCCCACGTGCGTAACCCATTCCGCCACGCGCCACCATCGTGCCACGTGAGGCGTAGCCGCGCGTCACCGCTCCGCGGCCCGCATAGCCATAGCCGTAGCCATAACCCCGCACGCCGGGGGCGTATGCACCCGAGCCCGGCCCCCTGGCGTACACCCTCGCGCTGTACCCATAGAACCCCGGCCGCGCCCCGATGAAGCCGCAGCAATAGCCGTAGCCATAGCTGAAGCCAGCCACGTACGGCGTCACAACAACCGGCGGAGCATAATAGGGGACTGGCGCCTGGTACGGCGCAGGTTCGGCATAGGCCGTGGCCGGAGGCGGAGCTACAGGCTCGTCGGGCTGAGCATACGCGTCCTGCTGCCCGGCATCCGGCTCCTGGGTCGGCGCCGGTGGCTCAGGCGCATACGCGTTGGGCGAGCGCTGAATCAACCCATTCGGGTCGCGTTGCGGTTCCGGAACCTGAGGAACCTGAATGTCTTCCATCAAGCGCAGCGTCAGGGCCGTCTCAGCCTTGAGCGTCGGTTTTGGGCCGCGCCGGGGCAGGTTGATGAGATCGATCGGCCACAGAACCGGTATCATCCACAGCACGGTGTCGCGCACGGCATGGCCTTTGCCCTGAATGCGTCCCTGGGCGTCAATCTTGTAGCCGGGCACGTCCACCACTTTGGCATCGATCGGAAAGACCCTGTCGCCCACGTAAATCCGGTCGAAGTCCAGTTGCATCCAGCCTTTACCCACAAAATGGCCGGGGTCCTTGTACTCGGAAAACTCTCCGCCCAGGTAGCTGCCATAGGGGAGCATGAAATCGCCCCGGCGATGCTCAACCTTGCACAGCACCGGGTCACCCACGGCGGTTGTTCTTGAGGAGATTCTGGCGTCGCCGGTGGTGCACGAAACCAGTGAACCGGCAGGAATCAGTTGCTGGCCGGCGTCCGCAAACAGAGGCGGCGCCAACAGGATGGAGAGCACAACGAGGTAGGTGCGTTTCATGGTCGTCTCCAGGTCAAATTGTCAGATTGCGTGTTGTCAGATTGCGTGCTGATGCGTCTCGCGAGGTCAACCTTCCCCAAGGTTGAATGGACCGGAAATCCCCCGAGCTAGGGGGATCAACCCGCCGCCCGGAAGAAAGTTTCGTAAAGTTTCGGATTTATTTTTTGCCGGGGCAAGCAGGGGCTGCGCATACAGCTACGGAATCGGCCAGCGGAGACGGGACGTTAGGCCGCCGGTAGCTCATGCGAGCCCCGTAGCGAGTCTTTCGTTTGGCGGCGCCAATTCGCTCCCGATTTGGGACCCAGGAAAGCTATTCTCCACGCTCGTAGTTCAGATTCGGGCCCAGCCAGCGCTCCACCTCTGCCACGCTCATCCCTTTGCGCTGGGCGTAGTCCTCCACCTGGTCGCGGCCAATCTTGCCCAGGCTGAAGTAGCGCGATTCCGGGTGCGCGAAGTAGAGCCCACTCACGCTCGAGCCGGGCCACATGGCAAACGACTCGGTAATCAGCATGCCAGTCTTCGCCTGCACGCCGAGCAAGCGCCACAGTGTGCCCTTCTCCGTGTGATCGGGGCACGCCGGGTAACCAGGCGCGGGCCGTATGCCCCGATACTTCTCGTGAATCATCTCTTCGTTGTTCAGGCTCTCGCCGCGCCCGTAACCCCATTCATCCCGCACCCGCTTGTGCAGGCATTCGGCAAAAGCTTCAGCAAGACGGTCGGCGAGGGCCTCCGCCATAATCGCGTTGTAATCGTCGTGAGCGGCACGGAACCGGTCGCACAGCTCCTTGAGGCCGATCCCGCTGGTTACTGCGAATGCGCCCATGTGATCGGGCAGCCCGGTCTCCTTCGGCGCGATGAAGTCGGCCAGCGATCGGCACGGTTCCTTGCCTTCCCAATCGGCCTGCTGGCGCAGGAAGCAGAAACGCTCGACTGCCCTCTTGCGGCCGCTGTCGGCGTACAGTTCCACATCGTCGCCAACTCCGTTGGCGGCGAAGAAGCCATACACGCCGCGCGCCGTAAGCAGTTTTTCGTCGACGATGCGATCGAGCAACACATTTGCTTCGCTGAAGACCTGGCGCGCCTGCTCACCATACTCCGGGTGATCGAAGATGCGCGGGTATACCCCCTTAAGCTCCCACGTGTGGAAGAACGGTGTCCAATCGATGAATTCACGCAGCGTTGCCAGGGGGAAATTGTCGAGCACGCGCACGCCGGTAAACTCGGGTACAGGCAGGTCCGCGGCGCGCCACTCGATCGCAGTGCGCCGTGCGCGGGCAGCCTCAAACGGGACAAGCTTTTGCCGCGACGCGGAGTAGTTTTTGCGCAGCGCTTCGTATTCGGCGCGATGCTGCGCCACGAACTGCGGCTTGCCCTCGTCGCTCAAAAGCGCGCTCGTGACGGGCACCGCGCGGCTGGCATCGAGTACGTGGACTACCGGCTGGCTGTACTGCGGCGCAATCTTCACCGCCGTATGCGCCCGGCTGGTGGTTGCCCCGCCAATGAGTAGAGGCAACTTGAAACCCTGACGCTCCATCTCGCGCGCCACATGCACCATCTCGTCGAGTGACGGTGTGATCAGGCCGCTGACGCCGATCATGTCGGCACGCTCTTCTCTGGCGCGCTCCAGAATTTTTTCGCAGGGGACCATCACTCCCAGGTCAATGACTTCGTAATTGTTGCAGGCCAGCACCACGCCCACGATGTTCTTGCCAATGTCGTGAACGTCGCCCTTGGCCGTCGCGAGCACGATCTTTCCCTGCGCCTTAACCACTTCTCCAGCAGCGAACCGCTCCGCCTTCTCGGCCTCCATGAAAGGCGTCAAGTGCGCCACGGCCTTCTTCATCACTCGCGCGGACTTCACCACCTGCGGCAGGAACATTTTGCCGGCGCCGAACAGATCGCCCACCACGCTCATGCCGGCCATCAACGGGCCTTCAATCACAGCCAAAGGCCGGCCCAGCTTCACGCGCGCTTCCTCCGCATCGATCTCGATGTAGGTGTCGATTCCCCTCACCAGCGCGTGAGAAAGGCGCTCCTCCACGGTGCCGTTGCGCCATTCTTCCTTCTTCTTCTCGCTCACTTCCTCGCCGGCGCCCTTCAGCTTTTCGCCAAACTCCACCAGCCGCTCGGTCGCGTCAGGGCGGCGATTCAGCAGAACGTCCTCAACCAGCGTCTTCAGCTCCGGCTCAATCTCCTCGTACACCTCCAGCATTCCCGCGTTCACGATGCCCATGTCCATGCCCGCCGCGAGAGCGTGATAAAGAAACGCGGAGTGCATGGCCTCGCGCACCTTATTGTTGCCGCGAAAGCTGAAAGAGATATTCGACACGCCGCCGCTCACCTTCGCGTGCGGCAAATTCTCCTTGATCCAGCGCGTGGCGTTGAAATAGTCCAGCGCGTAGTTGTTGTGCTCCTCCATGCCCGTCGCAACGGTCAGAATATTGGGGTCGAAGATGATGTCTTCTGGAGGAAATCCAACCTCGTCAACGAGAATCCTGTAAGCCCGCTCGCAGATGCGAATCCTGTCGGCGTAGGCCGCGGCCTGTCCCTGCTCGTCGAAGGCCATTACCACCGCCGCCGCGCCATATTTCAGCACCGCCGCGGCATTCCGGCGAAACTTCTCCTCGCCTTCCTTCAGCGAGATCGAATTCACGATGCCCTTGCCCTGCAGGCACTTCAGCCCGGCCTCCAGAACTTCCCACTTGGAGGAATCAACCATGAATGGCACCTTTGCCACTTCGGGCTCACTGGCCAGCAACTGCAGAAAGCGCGTCATGGCCGCGACGCCGTCAATCATGCCCTCGTCCATGCAAATATCGAGAACATTCGCGCCATTCTCCACCTGCTGCCGCGCCACGCTCACCGCTTCTTCGTACTTGCCTTCTTTGATCAGCTTGGCGAACTTCGGCGACCCAGCTACATTGGTCCGCTCGCCGATCAGGATATAGACGCCGGGCTGCTGGACGAAGGGCTGCGATCCAGAAAGACGAAGAGGCCTCGTCTCGGCCGCTTCGGCTCCCGGCTCAATTTCTTTGACGCTCACGCTTTCCTGGTCGGTTGTCATCGCGCCGCCTTCAGTTGCCGTGGAGGTACACCTTCGAGAGCCTTCGCGATCGCCGCAATGTGCTCGGGCGTGTTGCCGCAGCAGCCGCCGGCTATGTTGATCAGTCCCGCGCGCGCAAAGTCGCCCAGAGAACGCGCCATATCCTCAGGCCCCAGATCGAAGCCGGTCGGCGAAAGAGGATTCGGCAAACCCGCATTCGGATAGCACGAGATGGCCACATCCGCTTTTTCCGAGAGCTCGCTCAGGAACGGATACATTGGATCGGGGCCGAGTGAGCAGTTCAGCCCAATCGACAGCGGTTTCACATGCTCCATCGCGATCCAGAAGGCCCCAATGGTCTGCGCGGAGATCATCGTCTCGCCGCCACGCCCCACCGCCGCCGAAATCATCACCGGCAGCTTTTTGCCCTCTGCCTCGAATACTTCGCGGATGGCGACCAGCGCGGCCTTGGCGTTGAGCGAGTCGAAAATTGTCTCCACCAACAACACATCGACACCGCCGGCCATGAGCGCGCGCACCTGTTGCGCGTAGGCTGCCTTCACCTGGTCGAACGTGACCACGCGGAAACCCGCATCGTCGGCATCGGGCGAGTTCGAGAGAGACACCGTCAACGGCCCAATGGCCCCCGCCACAAACCGCTGGCGTTCGGTCGTGCTGCCGGTGCGATCGGCCCATTCGCGGCATTGCCGCGCCGATTGCTCGTTGATCTCCCACGCCAGGTTATTGAGGGACTCGTCTTCAACGACCTTCTGGTAAAACTCCGGATCCTTGCGTCCGCCGTGCTCCCGCGGATCTTCCACAAAGAATTCGCTCTGCGCGATGCTGGTCGCGCCGAAGGTGTTGGTCTCGATGATGTCCGCCCCCGCCTCCAGAAACCGCCGATGGATGTCGCCGACCATCTGCGGCTGCGTCAGGCTGAATAGGTCGCCGTTGTTCACGAGGTCCTTCGTTGCGTCTTTGAATCGCTCGCCGCGGATGTCCGCTTCCTTCATTCCGTAGGTGCGCAGCGTCGTTCCCATCGCCCCGTCAATAATGGCGATCCGGCTTTCGAGAAGCTTTTCTAAGGGATGTGGGTGAGCTTTTGTCATTTCTTCCTGATTATCGCTGAAAATAGAAATGGTCTCCTATTAAGCATATCGGACTCCACGTCCCGCCCGACAACCCGCGTCTCGATCCCGATGCGCACTGCCCAATTAGACTGGGAATGATGATCACCACTCTCTTTGGCAGCGAGGAACCGAAAAAACCAGCCGGCTCCGAGGAAGAGCCCGAGCGGAAATCAGGCTTCTTCGACCGCATGAAGCAGGCCGTTTCGCGCACCCGCGAGACCTTTTCCGCCAAAATCGCAGACATTGCCGCGCTTACGCGCACTGTGGATGAAAGCGCGCTCGAAGAGCTGGAGACGGCGCTGCTCACCAGTGATCTGGGCGTCGAAACCACTACCGCCATCCTCGACGCCCTGCGCGATCGCGCGCGCCATAAGGCGATTGAAGGCGGCGCCGAGTTGCGGGATCTCCTGAAGGCGCAAATGATTGCAATCCTCCGCGCCCCGCAAGGGGCGGCTGCCACACCGCAGGCGCCGCCCAAAGTCACCTTCCTCGTGGGTGTCAACGGCACCGGCAAAACCACATCGAGCGGCAAACTCGCCGCCTGGTCCCGCGCGCAAGGGCGCTCAGTGCTCTTGTGCGCTGCAGACACATTTCGTGCGGCGGCGATCGAGCAGTTGGAAATCTGGGCCGCGCGCTCCGGCGTGGAGATGATCAAGACCAAACAGGGCGGCGATCCCGCGGCCGTGCTCTACGACGCGATTGCGGCGGCAAAGGCCCGCAAAATCGACGAACTTTACGTTGACACCGCCGGCCGCCTGCACACCAAATCCGGTCTCATGGACGAGTTGGACAAAATGCGCCGGACTGCTGCGCGTTTGGTTCCCGGCGCGCCGCACGAAGTTCTGCTCGTCATGGACGCCACGACGGGGCAAAATGGATTGCAGCAAGCCCGGCAGTTCACGCAGTCGGCCGGCGTCACCGGCATTCTGCTCACCAAGCTCGACGGCACCGCCAAAGGCGGCATCGCTGTGGCCATCGCCCGCGAAATGAATCTCCCCGTCCGCTTCGTAGGCGTCGGCGAAAAGATGACCGACCTGCTGGAATTCTCACCGGAAGAATTTGTCGATTCGCTGCTGGGGTAAGGCAAAATACAATCAGATTGCCATGCCTCGCCCGGCCAAACCCAAGCGGAAGCCTCCGCACGCCTTCGTCCTCGAGGCGCTTGCGCCGCTTGATCCCGAGGTGCGGCCGATGTTTTCCGGCTACAACGTCTACATCGGCGACCGCCTCGTCTGCATGCTCCGCGACCACCCCCAATCGCCGCGGGACAACGGCCTCTGGCTGGTGCTGTCGGAAACCACGAATCCCGCCGATCACCAGCTCCGCCGCGAGTTCCCCTCGCTCCGGCGCATTGAATTGCTCGGGGGCATGATCGGGCATTGGCTCCTGGTTCCCAGTGACGGCCCCGATTTTGAAAAGGAAGCCCTCCACGCCTGCGATCTGCTGCTCCGGCACGATCTCCGCCTCGGCCGCGTCCCGAAATCGCGCCGTTAGCGGCCGGTTCGCCGGCGCGAGTGCCGCTCACCGCACAACTTTGCAGATTAATTCCGCAAATTCCCTAAGCTTGTCTTAGGCTCCAGGGAGAGCTCGGGAACGGGCCGAAAATTCTCCAGCCTTGCAGTATCGTAACTCCCTGGTATATAGCCGGCCCATAATCCCTTTGTTTTCAAATATGGAGGTACGGCATATAGGGGTGGGGTGGTCGGTGCGCAAAGTCCGGTCTAAAGTGTCAGGGTTGTCCCCGGCGGTACAGGATAACTGAAATGTACATGGCATGTCGGCAGATCAAACCCAACGGTCTCCGCTGCCAGTCCCCCGTCCAACCGATTTACACTTGATTGTTCCCGTTTCATCTCCAGGATGAACGACACCGGCCACATCTCCGACTCGGACCTCTACTGGATGCGCCACGCCCTCGAACTGGCACGCAAGGGCATCGGCGTCACCTCGCCGAACCCTTCCGTCGGCTGCGTGATTCTCGACAGGGCAGGCCAGGTGGCCGGCGAGGGCTGGCACGATTACGCAGCCCAAGACCACGCTGAAATCGCCGCGCTCAAAGCAGCGCAGGGGCACGCAGGCGACCGCGCCAAAATCGATCGAGTGAAGGGCGGCACGGCTTACGTCACGCTTGAGCCGTGCTGCACCACTGGCCGCACGCCGCCGTGCACCAATGCGCTCATCAAAGCTGGCCTCGCCCGCGTTGTCGCAGCCACCATCGACCCCAACCCCGCCGTCGCCGGCAAGGGCCTTGGAACGCTTCGCGCGGCGGGCATTGAGGTCGCCGTGGGAGCCTGCCAAGCCCAGGCCCGCCGGCTCAACGAGGGCTTTGCGCGCTGGATCGTCGACCACAGGCCCCTTGTGCTGATGAAGGTCGCCATGACTCTGGATGCGCGCATTGCGCCGCCGCCCGCGCAGCAAACCCCGCACGCGCCCTACTGGATCACCAGCGAAGAGGCCCGCGCCGCCGTGCAGCCGCTACGCTGGCAAGCCGACGCCACCATGGTCGGCGTGGACACTGTTGTCGCCGACGACCCCTGGATGACCGACCGCAGCGGCAATCGCCGCCGCCGCCCGCTGCTGCGCATCGTGCTCGACTCCGCGCTGCGCATGCCGCTCGACTGCAAATTGGTGGCCACAGCCCAGAACGACGTGGTCATCTTTACCGTCTCCAACAACGAAGCCCGCGCCGCTGCGCTGCGAGACCGGGGCGTGCGCGTCGAGATGCTGCCCGCAGAAGCTGGCCGGGTCCCGCTCGAGAAAGTCCTAAGCAGACTCGGCGAAGAAGGCATCCTCACCCTCCTGACCGAAACCGGCACGCGTCTCAACACCGCCTTTCTTTGCGCAGGCCTGGTCGACCGGCTTCACCTTTTTATCTCGCCGCAGATTATGGGCTCCGACGCTGTTCCCGCCTTCCGCGGCATGACGCGCTTCGTCCACATGGCCGAGGTCGAGGTCGAGCGCTATGGCGACGATCTCGGCCTTTCTTCTCTCCTCAAAGACCCCTGGCCGCCCGCGTAGAAACCTTACAACGGTCCTTTCCCTCTCCGCGTCCTATAGAATAGGAGATGTACCGATCCGGCTCTGCCCCCTACAAGCCGGAAATCGGATCCACCCAGCCCGCAGCAAGAACTGAAAGGCAAAAACCTCATGGTTGCGTCTCCCCTCCTCACGGCTGTTGTCTCCCTTGCTGGCCTCGCCGGCGTGCTCGCCTGGCGCGTGCGCGAGGGCCGTACCGCCGTGACCCTGAGAAAGATCGTGATGCCGCCCGTGGGTATGGCCACTGGATTCTGCATGTTCATCGTTCCCGCCTTCCGCGTCCCGTGGACCTGGGGCCTCGGCGCCTTCGTCATTGGCGCCATCGTCCTCGCCTATCCGCTGCTGGCAACCTCCGATCTTCACTTGCAGAACGGCGTAATCATGATGAAGCGATCCAGCGCATTCTTCGCCGTCATCATCGTGCTGGCTGTCGTGCGCTACCTCGCGCGCGGCTACTTCGACCGTTTCATGTCCCTCGAACAGACCGGGGCCATCTTCTATCTGCTGGCCTTCGGAATGATCCTGCGCTGGCGCGCCAAACTCTTCTTCGCCTATCGTGCTCTCACAAGCGGTTCGGCCCTCCGCCCCACGTCAGCGCGTGGCGAAGCCACTGCCAGCGAGTAGAGCATTTCCCCTTCTTGCTATAGCCTTCGCAGCAACATTCGGTGCTATCATGGTCCGGGCGTTGGGCCGGTTTCAAAATATGCCTCGAAGCCCATGCGGCCTGTTGTAAGACCTGCCAAGAGGAACTGATTCGGATGAAGACGTATCGGATGTTCATCGGCGGAGAATGGGTTGACGCCCTATCTGGAGCAACATTTGAAGATTTCAATCCCTACACGGGCGAAGTGTATGCAAAGGTGCCCAAGGGCGACGCCGGCGATGCGGATCGCGTGATGGCCGCCGCCGCGGCTGCTCGGATACCGTACGCCGCCACCCCGCCGCTGCTGCGCTCCCAAATCCTCCAACGGGCAGCGGAGACTCTTGAAGCCAGCCGCCAGGAATTCGCGGAAGTGCTGATCGCGGAAAGCGGCAGCACGTTCGGCAAGGCGATGTTTGAGATCTCGCAAACGGTGGACCTGCTGAAGACCGCCGGGGCGGATAGCAAGCGCATCCTGGGGGAAACCTTCCATAACGATCCGACAAAGCTATCCATGACCATGCGCAAGCCAAGAGGGACGGTGGTTGCGATTTCCCCCTGGAATTTCCCCCTGATCCTCTCCATGTACAAGGTTGCGTACTCGCTGGCGACGGGTAACACAGTCGTCTTAAAGCCCGCAAGCGAGACCCCGGTCATCGGTCTTAAAATCGGGGAGTTGTTCGAAAAGGCCGGCCTTCCCGCCGGCGCCCTCAATGTGATCACCGGCCCCGGCAGCGTGTTGGGCGACGCTCTTATCGGCGACGATCGCTGCTCGTTCGTCGCCTTCACGGGAGAGACGCAAACTGGCCGCAAGGTCGCTCAGAAGGCCGCTGCAAGGCTGAAGGAATACACACTGGAACTGGGGGGCAAGAACCCTCTTATCGTTCTGGCCGACGCGGACATCGAGTACGCCGTAAAATCCGCGGCCTTTGGCGCCTTCCTGCACCAGGGCGAGGTTTGCTTGTCCACGGACCGGGTGATTGTGGAGAAGGCAATCGTCGAGGAATTCTCGCAGAAGCTGGCGGCCTTCGCGGCCAACCTTCCCGTCGGCGATCCCAGCCTGCCCGGCACGTTCATTGGTCCTGTCATCAATGACGAGCAGTTGCGCAAGATCGACAGCCACGTGAAGGATGCCGTTGCCAAGGGAGCAAGGCTGCTCACCGGCGGCACATACCAGGGCAGACTCTATCGGCCGACGGTGCTGGCCGGCGTCACACCGTCAATGCAGATATACCATGAAGAGACCTTTGGACCGGTCGCGTCGATTTTCGCGGCGAACGATGAGAAAGAAGCCCTGTCCATCGCCAACGATAACAGGTACGGCCTGTCCGCAGGCATCATTACGAAGGATTTGCAGAAAGCCATCTTCCTGGCCGAGGGCTTAGAGGCGGGCATGGTCCACGTTAATGACGGTACCGTCGATGCCGATGCCTGCTGCCCCTTCGGAGGCTCCAAGGGCAGTGGCCATGGGCGCGAAGGCGGCCGTTATTCGGTGGAACATCTGACCGAAGTAAAATGGCTCACCATCCAGAAGGGCGAGCGCGCGCTTCCGTTCTGACGCGGCGTGATACCATAGCACTTCTCCAGTTTTTGTCGGGCGAATCCACATTTACCAACTCGCACGCCGCGGTTGGCCGTCTTGTACGACCGGGAAACGCCATCGGAACCGGAGAACCTCCCTCGAGGAAGTTGACGGCAAACCGGGAACGAATGGACCGGACGCTGGAATAAGAAAGGATTGACGATGAAGATCAAGGCTGCTGTAGTTCGCGAGAAGTCAGGCCCTTTCCGCATTGAAGAGCTTGAACTCGATGATCCGAGAGACGATGAAGTACTGGTAAGAATGGTGAGTTCGGGAATTTGCCACACCGATCTGGTGGCACGCGATCAATACGTGCCCATGGCTTTGCCGGCGGTGCTCGGACACGAGGGCTCGGGGGTCGTCGAAAAGGTCGGCGCGCAGGTCAAAACGGTGGTGCCGGGCGACCATGTGGTGCTGACCTATCTCACGTGCGGTGCGTGCCCTTCGTGTAAAAATGGAATTCCGTTTCACTGCCTGGATTTTTTCAGGCTTAACGTCATTGGCGGCGGACCGGGTGCGGAACGCAGGATGCACAAGGCGGGAGAAACGATTCACGGCGGCTTTTTCGGCCAGTCTTCTTTTGCTTCTCATGCGCTGGCCAACGAACGGAACGTGGTCAAGGTGAGCAAGGATCTCCCGCTCGATCTTCTTGGGCCGCTGGGTTGCGGCATTCAGACGGGCGCCGGCGGCGTCATCAACTCGCTTCGCCCCAAACCCGGCTCCTCGATCGCGATTTTCGGTATGGGATCCGTGGGGCTCAGCGCCCTGATGGCGGCTGTAGCCTGTGGCTGCACTACGATAATCGCGGTCGGAAATAAAAATGAGGAACGGCTCAAGGCGGCAAAAGAGTTTGGGGCCACGCACACTATTCTGGGCGGCCGCACGGATCCGGTTGCGGAGATTCGCAAGATCACCGGTTTCGGCGCGGAGTATTCCCTGGAGTGTACGGGCATACCCAAGGTTTTGAGCCAGGCGGTCGATTCGCTGATGATTGGCGGATGCTGCGGATTGATGGGCGTGGCGCCCTTTGGCGCCGAGGCAAGCCTGAACATGCAGAACATCCTGGATGGCCGGACGATTCGCGGCATTGTGGAAGGCGATTCCATGCCCCAGACATTTATTCCGTTATTGATCGATCTGAATCGGCAGGGGCGTTTGCCGTTTGACCGTTTGATCAGCTACTATCCGTTCGACCAAATCAACCAGGCCGTGGAAGACTCGGCAAATGGAAAGGTTTTGAAGGCAGTCGTGCGAATGTAGTCATCATGGAGTGACCGGTCCAGTGCGCTGGCCGTGGGTTAACGTGTCTCTGAATTGCCGGACCTGGGAAGGCGCAGCCTTCTGGCCTTTGGCGACATTTGCCAGTCAGGCATCGCGCCAGGTTCTGAACGCCTGCCCAGCAGTTCCTAGGTCCCTGGCCTCTACGTCCCTTAAAATGGGATCATGTTCACCGGAATCATTGAACAGACCGGGACCCTCGTCAGCCTGACAGATCGCGGCGGCGTTCGCCGCATCACGGTCGAAGCGCCCGGCATCGCATCGCGCCTCCGCGAAGGCGATTCGCTGGGTGTCTCCGGCGTTTGCCTCACAGCGCTCGACCCTGACCCCACCTACTTCTACGCCGATCTGGCCCAGGAAACGCTCGACCGCACTTCTCTCGGCTCACTCGCCGCAGGCGCAAAGGTAAACCTCGAGCTGCCCACCGCGGCAGGTAGCCCGCTGGGCGGTCATGTTGTGCAGGGCCACGTCGACGGCACCGGCGTAATGACAGCGCTCGACCCGGTTATTCCGGAATCGAGTCCGGAGTTCGACCGCCAGACCACCGACTGGATGCTCAAGGTGCGAGTTCCCGAAACCGTGCGCCAGTGGATGGTCCACAAGGGCTCCGTCGCTGTTGAGGGCATCAGCCTGACCATTGCCGCCTTCGACGGCGAAGCAATCTCCATTGCGATTTTGCCACTCACCTACTGGCGAACCAACTTGCACACGCTCACTGTGGGCGCGCCCATGAATGTGGAGGCCGATGTGCTGGTGAAGCTGGCCGCCATGCAGATGCAGGCGAAGAAATCTGAATTTGATCTGACTGCGGAGTGGCTCGTCGCCAACGGCTACTAGAAACAGGGATCAGGTTTCAGGGGTCAGGGGTCAGCGATCAAAGAGCACGGGCCCGGCGGGGCTGCTGGAAGCGAGCTTGGCCTTGCGGGAGAAGCCGGGTATGATCTGCACAAAATGCGGCGCATCGATGGATCAGACCGACAAGAACTCCTTTACCGGCCGTGTGATTCGCGAGTACAAGTGCCGCAATTGCGGGCACACGGATTGGGAGGACGACGGGATCGCGCTGTGGCAGGCTCTCGAGGACCTCGAGGAGAAGCACGGGGCAAAAGTGGCCGCGCAAATCGACGAAGTTTCAGCAACCCGCCAGCCGGAGGTTTCGGAGCCAAGGCAGCGGCCGACAGTCCCGCTCTGGCAGCGTCTCACCGACCTCTTCGGCAGAAAGCGATCTCTCCGCTGAACTGCCGACTTGCTGACTCGCTGACTCGCTGACCCGCCGACTTGCCAAAGTGTTCTGCTCATTGCCCAGGCCGCCGCGGCAGAATCTCCGGCGGCGCCACTTCCACCCATCGCGCAGTCTTCGCATTCGACCGGCATTCCGCCCACAAGGTGTAGATTTCCCTTTTCGGCACCAGCGTAGTATCCACGAGCACCGCGCTGCCTGTATCCGCGCTGGTGTAGCGCGCGCGGCACCAGTGAACGAACGGCTCGCCCCTGAAACCCTTGCGCATCGTGAACCAGTCGATGATCTCGTAAGGGGATTCACGGTGCACATCTTCCCGCGTCCACCAGAACCGAACCGGGCCCTTGGGCGAAAATCTCTCTTCGATGCAGGTTCCACCGGAATCATGCATACGGCGCACCAGATCCGGCCATGTAATGAACCTTGCGCACGATTTCATCAGCATTTTGAGCTTGTGCTCGCGGCGCTGCCGCATCCATCGCAGGACAAGAGTGTATGGAAACGCAAAGCAGGCCCCCACGAAAATTACAGGGATCAGCAGCACCCCAAGAATAGCTCCGAGGCAGCCGGTGAAATGCCTCTTCTCCTGCGTCCTCAATGTTGTTGGCGTTTGCATCTTCGCTGCTCGCGTGGTTATTGCGGGGAATCTGAAATCCGTCGAAAAGCAACCGCAGATCCTTCGACTGCGGTCGCCGCGGCGACCCCCGCTCAGGATGACAACTCTTTTGTGATGCGAGCTTCTGGCTCACACCACACTACGGTTTGGCCGGCAGCTTCGGCGGAGCGGTCACGTATTCGTCGCCTGTCCGGGTCAGGATTTGCGCGCGCCTGTCCGTCAGCAGCTTCAGTCGTTTGGTCACTTCGATGAATTCCTTCTTCTGCTCCGCAGTCAGTGCGGAGCCCGCCTGGCTCTGCCCCGCGACCTTGTCCCGCTCGTCAATCTGGTTCAGCTCGGCTAGCCGCGCCTGCAACACTGGAATCTCGCGGTCGATCAGAATCGGACGGATCACCGGCTTCTTTTCCCGGCCCGCGGCCATCTCGTTGCGGTTATTGTCCTCCCAAACGGGCAGCATGCCAACGTGCCCCAACTCCACGCGAATGCCGGCGGGGCCGTAGTCTTCGCGTACGGCGGAAAACAGCCCGATCATCTCGTCTCTGGGATCGCCGTTTGAATCCGGATTCAGCCCGTCTACGTAACTGCGCGACTGATTCGACAGAAAGTTGCCAAGCGAATAGAAGATCAAGGTATCGCGGCCGTCCTGAGTCCGGTAGGTTTCAATCGGCTGCAACACGTGCGGATGCGCTCCCACAATCACCGTGGCCCCGGCGTCAAGCATCTTATGGGAGATATCCACGTCTTCCGGTCGGGGCGCAGTTGCATATTCGATGCCCCAGTGGACAGAGATCACCAGCAGATCGCACTGCGCGCGGGCGGCCTTCACTGCCGCCAGCACTTGGCTCTCGTCCGCACCGGGCGCGCCGCCTGACTCGCCGGGATAAGGAAAGAAGTTTACGTGCGGCTGATCGTCCTTGTCCGGGTTGCGGTTGCCGTTCAGCCAGCGCGTCATGCCCAGCCAGCCCACCTTGATCCCGTTGGACTCGGTGATCACCGGCTGCCAGGCTGTGGCCATGTTGTCTGAGGTTCCGGCAAACAACAGTCCCGCCTCTTTCAGATGCTCGCGGCTCTCCGCAAACCCCGCCCAACCCTGATCCATCACGTGGTTGTTGGCGAAGGAGACGATGGTGATGCCGCTCGCCTTGAGCGCCTGGGGCAGCGTCGCCGGTGCGTCGAACATGAAGGCCTTCGAGCCGCGCGAGTGCTCCGGAGCTACCGGGGTTTCAAGGTTCACGAAGCCGAAATCGGCGCCGTGGAATACATCGGCAACATCGGAAAATAACGCGGCCCAGCCTTGCTCGCCGTCGCCCGCCGCCTCGGCCGCCGTGCGCACCGGTCCGTGGGGAATCACGTCGCCGGCCGCGGCAAAGCTCACCTGTGCCAGTTCGTGCGGGTAGGGCACAACCACCGCGGCGTGGCGGCGTGGGTGGAATGCCGTCAGCAGCACCGCTCCCGCTACGGCCAGGGCCAGCGCGCCCACCGCCAGGCGCCAGCGCCTGCGCAGCCAGGAATGGATTGGGGCGGAAATTCGCTTAAGGTTGGCCGGTCCGGGGGCCGGTCGCTTCGTTCCTCCGAGTTGAATGCTATGCAAAACCGAATCCATAACCTGCCCTCGCCCCTCTGGGTGGCTGGAACGGGAATGGAATCAGCATACTAGGACCGGGTCCCATTCAGTTCGAAAAGCGTTAATGGGGTATCCGCGCCGTCCAGGCTTGCGGCGAACGTCCTTCACCGTAGGCTCGTCTATCCTTCTGTTGAGACTGTTACCCTTATGCAAGAGCAAGCCCTAGGGCTTTTCACGATTGGGGTGGACGGACCGGCCGCGCACATGCGCGAATCCGGCGATCGGAGCCATGGCAGAGTTCGTTATCAAACTGGCCGATGAGCGTGGCCGCGTGCAGGAGCAGGTGCAGACCGCGGCGACGGCCGAAGAGTTGCGCGCTCGCTTCATCCATGCGGGCTACCACGTCTTCAGTGTCCGCGCCCGCGGCGGGATCGGCCTGACGCGGCGCAAGGTCAAGCTGGAGCCGTTTCTCATCTTTAACCAGCAATTCCTCACCCTCATCCGCGCCGGCCTTCCCATCCTAGGCTCGCTGCAGATGCTGGGCAAGATCCAGAAAAACGCCCTGTTTTTTTCGCAGTTAGACGACGTGGCGACCCGCGTGAAGACTGGCGAGGCGCTGTCATCGGCATTCGAGGCGCAAAGCGGATTTCCGGTCATGTACACCACCACGCTGCTGGCCGGCGAGCGCTCGGGCAACCTGCCGGAGGTTTTGGAGCGCTATATCAGCTTCCAAAAGGTCGCGCTCACCTTCCGCAAGAAGCTGATCGGGTCGCTCATCTACCCCTGCCTCCTCATGGTCATGGTCATCACTCTTCTAATCTTTCTGCTCACCGTGGTGGTGCCGCAGTTTGCCAAGCTTTATGACCAGATGGGCGCAAAGCTGCCCGCGATGACCATGGGGTTGTTGACCTTTGGCAATTGGATGCAGCACAACATTCTCTGGTTAGCGATCGTTGTGCTCGTTGTCGCCGTCGCCGCTTACCGCTTCTTCGTCACCGAAAGGGGCAAGGACTCCATCGATAGCGTCCGCGTGGGGTTGCCGATCTTCGGCAAAATCTGGCTCAAGTACCAGGTGGCGCTCTTTTCGCGCACGCTCGCCACGCTACTTACGGGCGGCTTGCCACTGGTGCCTTCGCTGGAGACCGCGGCGCGCTCGATCTCGTCGCGCAAAGTGTCCAAGGCGGTGCTTTCGTCGGTTACAACAGTGCGCGAAGGCAAGAGCCTGGCCGAATCGCTTACCCAAACCGGAGTGTTTCCCGACCTGGCGTCGGAGATGATTACGGTGGGCGAGCAGACCGGCGCTTTGCCGCAAATGCTGAACTCCGTGAGCGAGTTTTTTGAGGAAGACGTGGCTACAGCGCTGACGGCGGCGCTGGCGCTCATCGAGCCCGCCATCCTCATCGTCATGGGCGTCGTCGTGGTCTTTATTCTCATCTCGCTCTACCTGCCCATCTTTTCGCTGGGACAGGCGAACGGAATGTAGGAGGGTTCAAATATGGCCGAATCGAACGTCGTCACGCTTCCCGTTCCTGGCATTCAGGACGAACGCGCACAGGCCGAGGCACTTGCCGCCCGCTATCATGCCGAGTTCGTCGACCTGAAGAACTTTAAAATTCAACATGACCTGCTGCGGACCGTGCCGGTCGAGCTGATGTTCCGCTACAACTTCGTGCCCATCGAGCAGCAGGCCGACGCGCTGGTCATTGCCGTCAGCGACCCCTCGCGGCTGATGGTGCTGGATGAGATTGCCGGGCTGCTTGGGGCGCGCATCTCGGCGCGCGTGGCCACGCTCTCGCAGATTACTGACCTCTTGAAGAAAACCGAGCAGTCGAAACGCGTGCTCGACGAGGCCAGCGAAGGCTTGACCTTTGACGTGCTCACTGGCGACGAAAACCCCGACGAAAACATCTCCATCGAGAAGCTCACCAGAGATACCGAAGACATCAGCCCCATTATTCGCCTCGTCGATACCACGATTTTCACCGCCCTGGAGCGCCGCGCCTCCGACATTCATATTGAGAGCTACGACGATTCGGTGCACGTCAAGTACCGCATTGACGGCGTGCTGCAGGAGGCCATGGCGCCCATCGCCCGCGAGCATCAGGGCACGATTCTGGGCCGCGTGAAGATCATGAGCGAGCTCGACATCGCCGAGAAGCGCGTGCCACAAGACGGCCGTTTCCGGGTGCGCTACAAGGGCCGCCTGATCGACTTCCGCGTCTCGATTATGCCCACGATTCACGGCGAAAACGCCGTGCTGCGCGTGCTCGACAAAGAATCGATGAGCGAGAAGTTCAAGAAGCTTACGCTCGACGTGGTGGGCTTTGCCGACGAAGATCTGCGCCGCTTCCGCCGCTATATTCGCGAGCCTTACGGCATGGTGCTGGTCACGGGACCGACCGGCTCCGGCAAAACCACTACGTTATACGCCGCGCTCAATGAGATCAAGAGCGACGAGGACAAGATCATCACCATCGAAGACCCGGTGGAGTACCAGATTCGCGGCATCACGCAGATTCCCGTCAACGAAAAAAAGGGGCTGACCTTCGCGCGCGGATTGCGCTCCATCCTGCGCCACGACCCCGATAAGATCCTGGTCGGCGAGATACGTGACCAGGAGACCGCGCAGATCGCCATCAACTCCGCCCTCACCGGCCATCTGGTCTTTACTACCGTCCATGCCAACAACGTTGTCGACGTGCTGGGCCGCTTCCTCAACATGGGCGTCGAGGCCTACAACTTTGTCTCCGCGCTCAACTGCATCCTGGCGCAGCGCCTGGTGCGCACCATTTGCGAGTACTGCGCGCGCTCCGTCCACCATGACGACGAACTGCTGATCGCCAGCGGCATGGATCCCGCCGAGTGGCGCGACTTCGACTTCCGCGAGGGCGCGGGCTGCATGGAGTGCGGCGGCACCGGCTACCGCGGCCGCACCGCCATTCACGAGTTGCTCGACCTCACCGACACCATCCGCGAGATCATCCTCGCCAAAAAGCCCACCTCGGAGATCCGCAAGCAGGCGCACAAGGAGGGCATGAGCTTTCTCCGCGAATCGGCGCTGGAACGCGTGCGGCGCGGCATCACTACACTCAAAGAGATCAACAAGGTTACCTTTATTGAGGCGTCGAGATAGACAGAGACTAAGGGACTTGGGTGTATCGACATATACGGTGGGCAGGAATGCAAGGGAATTGGGAGATGACGAAAAGCAACCACAGATCCTTCGACTCCGCAGGTGCAAAAAGCCGCGCCTGCGTCGCTCAGGATGACAAGTCCTTTCATTTCATCTCGCCTATATGTCGATACTGCCTATGGACAAAGGACTGGGAATTTCGGGGCATAACACAAAACTGAATCGGAGACTCGCACTTGCCGCGATTTCTAAACAGAACGAAACTCGCTACGCAGACGGGGGGCCGTCCGCCGGCCGCAGTGGAAATTGCTCCTGAGGGCGTTCTGGCCGCGGCCCGTCCCGCCGCAGCCAAGCGCGGCCTTTCGGAGCCCGGAGAGTCCTACGTCTATGCATATGTTCCTCTCACCGCAGGCGCGCTCGTGCCTGGCATTGAAGAAACCGAATCTGCGCGCTCCTGAAGCGGTCACCGCGGCCATTCGCTCCGCGCTCGGCGAGGTTTCGCCGCGCACCCGCGCCGTCACGCTGATTCTGCCCGACACGCTTGTTCGCGTCTTTGTGCTGGATTTCGATTCCCTGCCCGTCAAGCCTGGCGAAGCCATTCCCGTGGTGCGCTTCCGCCTGCGCAAAATGGTTCCCTTCGATGTGGAGCACGCCGGCGTGAGCTACCAGGTGTTGGCGGAGGACAAAAACGAGTGCAAAGTGCTGGCCGCGGTTATGCCGGGACCGATCCTTGCCGAATATGAGGCCGCCGTGCGCGCAGCCGGCTACGAGCCCGGCGCTGTGCTGCCTTCCAGTCTGGCCGCGCTTGAGGCGGTCGACACAATGGAAGCGGTGCTGACTGCCAACCTGAGCACACTGGCACTGACCACCTGCCATCTCCAACGGCCAGGATTTGCTGCTCTATCGCACTCTCGACCTGCCCGAAGACCCTGGCCTGCGCGTCACCGAGATTCAGCGCAGCATTGCCGTGGCCGCTGCCTACTATGAGGACAAGCTGGGAGCCCGTCCACGGCAACTGCACTACGCCGGAATCCAGAAGGCTGCGGAGTTTGCGAAGATTTATCGAACTCGCTCGGCGACCCCGAACTGACCATCGTCGAACTGGACGCCGCAGCCCTGAAACCGGAGCGGCGACAGCGCTGCCTCAAACCAGTTTTGCCGGCGTTGCAGGCGCGCTGGCGGGAGCGAGCTAGCCGATGAGCATCACACTCAATCTCGCCACCCGCCCCTTCACCGATCTGGGGCCGGCCATCAAGCGGCTGCGCATCGCCATGGCCGTGCTGGCTGTGCTCTGCGATCCTCTTCGGAGTCGGGCTTGCACGCTCTTCGACCAGAAGCCGAAGCAGCCCGCGCCCGCGACCACTCGCTCGACGGCCGAATCGCCCAGATTCGCGCCGAGCGCCAGAATACCGATGCACCTGATGCAGCCAGCCGGACAACGCACAGTTGCTCAACCGGGCGCAGGCCCTCAACAAGCTCTTCGACCAGAAAGCCTTCTCCTGGACCCTGGCCATGGAAGCCCTGGAAACTGTTCTGCCCGGCGGCGTGCAGGTCACCTCTATCGAGCCCATACGCGACAAGGAAGGCCACATCACCGTGCACCTCCGCGTGCTGGACCCCGCGACCGCGCAGTCGACCTGGTGCGCAACCTCGAGCACTCCAGGCGCTTTCTTCAGCCCCGCATCGTGGGCGAAAACGCCGAGTCAAACAACAGCCCAGGCCAGCGAATGGAGCCGGTAGGCCCCTCCAATCGCTTCGATTTCGATTTGCTGGCGGATTACAATCCGCCCACGCCGGATGAACGCATGGCCGCAAAGAAGAAGACGGCAAGCGCCTCTACGCCATGCTCCGGGTGCGCCTTCAGGCTCGGCAAAGCACGCGTCCGCACTCGCAGGGTGTTCCGGCCTCTCCACGGCAGCCCGGCCGCAAGCCGTATACGGGACCGTCCCAGCCCGCGCCTCGGACCAAGCAGGCGCCACGGAGGCCCGCAATGAGCACGAGCCGAACCTCCACAACATGGCGCGAGCGCATTGGCTTCTCCGCTCACCTGGCATTTCGCCGGGCTTGCCGTGCTCCTTGTCCTCGCCATCGGGCTGGCGATTCGCCTGGGCCTCGATTGGGCCGCCATGGACAGCCATTCCAGCGAAGTCCTCGCCGGCAAGCAAGTCGAGTTGAAGGGCGCTCGAATTCGAAACCGCCCCGCTGCGCGGCCTCGATCAAGCGTGTCGAGAAATCGCGCGAGCAAATGCAGGCGTTCGATAAGAAGCGCATCCCGGCGAACTACTCCTTGATTTCAAGCCGCATCGGCGACCTGGAGGTCGCGTCGGGCGTGCGCCTGTCGCGCGTGCAATACACGCAGGGCAAGCCGGACTCGGGTTTGACCGAGATCTCGATGGATGCCGGCATCAGCGGCGACTATCCGTCGATCATGCGCTTTGTTAACAGCATCGAGCGCGACCAGACTTTCTTCATCATCCGCGCCATGACCCTGACCGGCCAGCAAAGCGGACAGGTGAATCTGCGCATGCAGCTCTCCACGTGGCTGCGGCCAGAAGACGTGCCCATCGGACTGCCGGCGACCCCGGAACCGGGTGAAACGCCTGCCACGCCGGCGGCGTCCGCCAAGGAGGGAGAGTAATCATGGCCATCCCTCTCGGCACTGAAAACAAGCGTCAGGTCATCTTGGTCATCGTGCTCTTCGCGTTCATCTTCGTTTACGGCGGATGGATGCTTTATCAAAAATTGTCTGGGCCGCCCACGCAGGTAAACCATGCGCCACCACAAACGCTCGGCCAGAAACATTCCGGCGGAAGAAAATGCGCCGCCGGCAGACGGGGACAGAGGCGCAAAAACTCTCGAACACCGACATCGACCCCTCGCTGCACTTTGACAAGCTGGCTCAAAGCGAGGATGTGGAGTATGCCGGCAAGGGCAGAAACATTTTTTCCGCCGAGTCGGCGCCTGCTCCGATCCCAACACCGCTCAAGAGCGCACGCAACCAGGCGGCACCCAACGCGCCTGCGGCTGCGCCTGAACCGCCCAAGCCGCCCAACATCGATTTGAAATACTTCGGCTACTCCCAGGATAATGACAAGGTGCTCAAGGCCTTCTTCGTGCATGGCGACGACATCTTCATGGCGCAGCACCGGCGAGATCGTCGACCATCGATACAAGGTGGGCGCCATCCGCCCCTTGAGCGTCGAGGTGACCGACCTGGCCTACAACAACACGCAGACACTCACCCTGTCGGCGTTCTGAGCAGAGCAATAGCATGGAACCTCAAGTTCAACTCGCCCCGAGCAAGTCAAAAAAGTGCCTTGCCGCCCCATCCTTTCCGCGTCTTTGCGCGGAAAAGACACGCAAAGGGTGGGAGCCCGCGAACATCTCCTTCCGATCGCGCGTCGCCGTTCCCCCATCCGAGCAAGGTTACATTCTGCTCGCGGCCATCTTCTTTCTCGCGCTCCTCGTCATCTCGCTTGCGGTTGCTGCGCCCCGTGTTGTCAAATCCATCCAGCGCGACCGCGAACTGGAGACCTTTCATCGCGGCATGCAGTACCGCCGCGCCATTCAACTCTATTACCGTAAATTCCACGCCTATCCGCCCAACGCTGACGCGCTGGTAAAGACCAACGAAATCCGCTTCCTGCGCAAGAAGTACATCGATCCCATGACCGGCAAGGATGACTGGAAGCCGGTCCTGTTCGGCCAGAACAAGACTCCAACGGCAATGGGATTCTTCGGCCAACCGCTTTCAGGCAACGCCACGACGATCGCCGGCGTAGGCCCCAGCGGCGGCAACGGCCTCGGCTCACAAAACAGCAACGGACTCGGCAGCAGCATCTTCAATTCGCCTGACTCCGGCTCCGGCGTCGCTCAGCCGCCCCCCACTGGCTCAACCGCCCCATCCGATAACTCCGGCAACCCATCCGACAACTCTGGAAGCAATCCCGGGAGCGCAACAGGAACCCCAGGAAGCACCGGCTCCGGAGCCGGCACCGGCACAGGTACCGGCTCTGGCCAGACAGGACAAACCTTCGGAGGCGCGGGCATCATCGGCTTCTCCCCCGCGAGCTCAAAACAATCTATTCTGGTCTACAAAAAGAAAAATCACTATAACGAGTGGGAGTTTACCTACGACCCGATCTCCGATATGCAAGCCGTAAGCCTCGGAAATACCGGCACGGTGGGTCAGCCGGCCAGCAGCACCTCCAGTCCCCCGGGCAGCTCTACCTTTGGCAGCTCGAGCTCTGGCAGCTCAACCTCCGGTTCGACTTCGAGCCCCTCCCCGCCGCCCTCAACCACCACACCGCAGCAATAGCAGCGCGCTTTTTTTTCCGGCCAACCCCAAATTTCTTCGCATACACAAAAGGCCCGCCCTCTCGGGGCGAGCCTTCGTTCTTCTGTTCCTCGGTTTCCGCCGCAGCGGATTCCCTTGTTCCCTGACTTTACACGCTGAACGACGATCCGCAGCCGCAGGTCGACTTCACCTGAGGATTGTCGAACTTGAAGCCGGCCGCCTCCAGTGTCTCCACGTAATCCACCGTGCAACCGTTCAGATACATCAGCGACGTGGCATCGACAAACACCTTTAAGTCGTCAAAAGTGAAGATCTTGTCCATCATGCCGGCCTGGTTCTCGAAGGCCATGGAGTACTGGAAGCCCGAGCAGCCTCCGCCCGCCACTCCGATGCGGAGCCCCGCCGGAAGCGGATTCTGTGTGGCCATGATCTCGCGTACTTTGGCGATGGCCTGTGGAGTAAGCAAAAGAGGCGACTTCTTTACGGTTTCCTGCGTCGGTTCGGTGGTTGTCGTGGCCATGATCTCTCCCTGGGTGTAGAAATGCTTTCTCTTATCTTTCAATGTACAGTTCCGCGGACGCAGACACAAGTCCGACTGCACATCCGTTAGATGCGCCGCGGACTCGAAAGTCGCGTCGAAAAAGCCTTGACGCAATGGATTGTTTCGGTTGCTTGATTCGGACGGTGGTCGAATTCCTTCCGAGGCCCCAAAGTCTTTCCCTGCAACGTCAATCCGCCTCCTTCATACGGCATTGAAACCTCGAAAGGCCGCTCGGAAAACAAGTCAAGAATAATCACCATAACAGCAGCCCATTCTGGGCCATGACGGTCTAGGCGTAGGGGCCTCTGGCCGCGAGACCGCAATTCCCCACGCCCCCCTGGTACCTGTCCATTCGGAGGTGGAAAATGCCGTTTGTCTGGGCGATGTGGATTGTCTGGGCCGTGTTCGTCGTTTTCATGGCCGCAATGTATCTCTACCGGTCAATTCTGACGAAGAACGAAGATGACCAGATCTTCCTCGACGGTTCATTCGAGCACGAAAAGGCTGAACAAGCGGCCATTGCCGCGAAAGTAGCGAAGGTGGACCCGCTGGTGCGCGTTTCCTAGCGGCTGGTCATAGCCGTCTCAACCCTGGTGATCGTCTATTACGTCCGGGACATCCTGGTTAAATTGGACGTCATCGGCTAGGCGTTCGCCGTTGCAGCCAAGTCAGCGAAGTCAATCCCCTGCGAGGGTGAGGCCGCACTCGTTTGCCAACTGAAAACCTGAGCCAGCCTCTGAACCACGACCTGTTAGAACTGGTGCATCGCGTCAATAATGTAATAGACGATGACAATGAGGGTCATCGCTCCCAGGGCAATCAGCGCAGCGCGCTGCGCCGGCTCAATCTTGTGCACCTTGGCGAGAATAGCCGCCTGTTCGGCCTTCTCCTGCCCAAACGCGGCGTCATCCAGGATAATCGTGTCATCTTCATCGCGGTTCAGTCTCGCGACGTAGATTCTGAGGGACAGGTACACCAGGACCAATAAGCCCCAAACGCTCCACATACTCAGAACTAAGTTCATACGCGCCTCGGAGGGTTAGCTTGCCTTGGATGGCTGAAAGACCAGAAATCAGCGTGGTCCCGTAAGCTAAAGGGCCCTCGATGAACCATCTTAACCTTGCGCGGGCGCATTGATAGTGATGACAGTCACCGACGTTTTAAGTGGGAGACTCCGGTTTGCGGGGGTAAAGGCGCTCTTCCGCCGTGGTGGCGGATCATCTCCGCGCAGTTACTCAACTTCCTGCTTCGCGCGGTAGCCGTCTCTGGCAATAATGTCGTACTTGAGTGGTTTATGCTTCTCGTCCTGCATGCGCAGCGGCTGGCCTTCGTCGTCCACAAGCTCCACCCGGATCTTGCGGAATGTTCCGTCCTGCTTGGAGTTCGTAGGGTGATAGACGAGTTGATATTTTGAGCGGATGTTCTCGTTGATCGCCTTCACATCGTCGGGCATTTCCCCGGTAAACCTAGGGGCAAAGTGCATACCGCCGGTCATGTCGGAGAAAGTCTTCATCTGATTGTCGGCTTGCAGGTAGGTCATATCGCGCATGCCCCCCATCATTCCTCCTCTGCCTCCAGTCATCGCCTCAAAAAAACCGTCGGTCGAAATGGTAAAGATGGTAATGTCGGTCGAAGCCTTAATCCTCTTCAAAATCTTATCCAGGGTGAGCTTCGACATAGTATCGATGCCTGTGCCAATCAGAACGATGTACTTCTGGCCTTCGATGCGCGAAAGACGGTCCAGAGACTCGTTCAACGCATCGAAGACGTCGGTCTCAGAAAATGCGGCAGGCATATAGACTCCGTTGCCCAATTGGTTGATGCCTTCCAGAATCTGCCGCTTGTCCTGCGTAAAGTCGGTCACGATGTGCGTATTCAAGTCGAATGTCATCATGGCCACGTAGTCGTTGGGCCGCAATTGCTGGGTAAAAGCCCAGGCGGCATTCAGCATGTCGACCCTGAATGACATGCCCCTGGCGGCATACTCGCACAGCAGCAGCGCCGTGATCGGCGCTTCGGTGCGCTTGAAGCCTTCGACCTTCTGCTGCACTCCGTCTTCGTAAACACGGAAGTTGCTCGGTTTCAAGCCAGGCACGAACTGGTGCGTCTTCTCCAGCAGAACGCCCACGTCGATCGTCACCTCGGGAACCTCAACGCGCAAGCTCACATTGCCCATTCCTTCAGGGTTCTTGAATTTGGGCGCGGCGGAGCGGGCGGAGGAGTGTCGGGGTTCTCCGGCTTCTTGGGCACGGCAATCACGCCGGTATCGCCGTTGGGGCCTCCGGCATCGGGCGCGGTTTGGTCGGGCTGCTGTGTTTGCGGCGCTGCCGGCTGCGTGGTGGTCGTCGTCTGGCCATAGGCGCGCGTCAGTGGCGCAGCAGCCAGGGCCAGAACAGCCAAAAACAGCAGGTCGAGCGAAAAACGGCGAAGAATAGAGACGCTCGGACGCGGTGTTGACATGGCAACCTCTCTAACTGATAAGCATAACGCGATTCGCATCGCAACCCGCGGCGGCCGGCTCCTCCCTTTAGACCGGATTAGGAATTCACGTAAGGAATTTGATTCCGTGCAGGGCACCGTTTACTTCTACCCCAGCAAGCAACGTTCGCTTCCTGGAGACCCGTGTTGAAAACGGCACTTTTGAGCATCAACTCACCCTTTACCAATTCCTAATCCGGTGTAGCCGCCGGTGCGCTGCGCCTTGCCCGGCAGAAACCGTGCTGCGGGCTGTACTCTAATAGACGTGGCAACACACCGGAAGGGAACCAAGTGGGGGTTACTGGCGCTCGCCATCCTGGTGGGCATGGCGCCATGTTTTCTTTCGCCGCTGCGGGCGCAAACCGTTGCAGCTCCAGCCCATCCTCCGGCCCCGGGATCGGGACAGAACGGCGAAACTTCCGGCCCGCCGCAAAATCCGGGATTTTTCCCGCTCAGCCAAGTTCGCGCCGGCATGACCGGCACTGCGTGGACCGTCTTTGAGGGCTCCACCCCCGAGCCCATGCAGGTTGAGATCCTGGGCGTATTGCGCGGCGCGCGCGGCCCCGGCCAGGACATGATCCTCGCCCAGCTCCGCGGCGCCAAACCCGAATATACCGGCGTCGTCGAGGGCATGAGCGGCAGCCCCGTCTATATCGACGGCAAGTTGCTCGGCTCGCTCTCCTACCGTATCGGCCAGTTCGCCAAGGATCCCATTGCCGGCATCACGCCCATCGAACAGATGCTCGAAGTGCGCGACCTGCCCTCGCACGATTTCTCCGGCGAAACGCAAACAACCTCGGGGGCCTTTTCAACCGCGCCAGGCGCGAGCTTTTCACGCAAATCCCGCGGACTCGCTCGCTGCCAGAGACATGACCTTTCAGCCCATGGAAACTCCGCTGGTGATGAGCGGATTCCGCCCCGAAGCCATCCGCTTCTGGCAGCAACAAACCGCCGGAACCTCCCTCGAGCCAATTGCGGCCGGAGGAGGGCTTCCTGGCCTTGGCGACTCGTCCGCACCCAGCGAGTCCGCTTCAGCCCCGAAACCCACGCTTGAGCCCGGCTCCGCCGTCAGCATGCAACTCATTCGCGGCGACCTCGAGGTGGCCGCCACCTGCACCGTGACCTGCATCGATCCGCAGGCAACTGCTCGCCTGCGGCCACCCCGTCCTGGGCGCCGGGCCGGTTTCGCTGCCCATGACCACGGCCGAAGTCGTCACCACCCTCGCCTCGCCACTGAACTCCTTCAAGATCGTCAATACCGGCGTCACCGTCGGCGCCTTTACCGACGATCGCGAGTCGGCGATTCGCGGGATTCTCGGCGCCCGGGCGCACATGATCCCAGTCCATATCTCAGTCGATGCGCCAACTGGGCCGCGCAAAATCAACCGCAATGTCAACGTTGAAATCCTCGATCTGCCGTGCCTCACCCCGGTCGCCGTGCAGGTGGTTCTGTACGAGTCGCTGATCGAGACCAACGAGAGCAGCGCATCGCTCAGCTACCACCTCACCGGAAATATCGATATTGCGGGCTTTCCGACCCGTGCCGCTTGATTTTTGGGCCTCGGCCGGCGAGGCGACGCCCGCACCGCTCGAGATCGCCCTCCTTGCCGGCGAGCGATTCACGCGTCTCTACTCGAACGGCGCACGGCAAGGCGTGGTCCGCCAGATCGATCTTCACGTCCAGGCGATTCCGCGGCACGTTCAGGTCACGCTCGTGAAGGCGCGCCTGGTATCCAGCGATATCGTCCACGCCGGCGACACCGTCGAGGTCGAGGCAACCGTCCGCCCCTGGCAGCAGCCCGAACACAATGTCCGCATCGCAGTCAAGCTGCCGGCACGCCTCGCCGAAGGCAATCTGCGCCTCCTCGTGTCCGACGCCTCCACGCTCGACCGCACCCTTCTCCAGCCCCGCGTCCCCGCTCCGCCGGTCGATCTTGAGACGGTACTAGCTGAGGCGCGCAATCAGCATCCGGCCGACCGCATCTATGTCAGCCTGCTCGCCCCCGAGGCGCAAGGCGAAATCAATGGCCAGACACTCACCAGTCTGCCTCTCTCGGTGGCCAACGCCCTCGAGCCCCTCCGCAACACGCAGGAAGCCGGTCTGAATGGCGAATCGGCGGAGGTCGCGGGCGAAGCGCCCGCCGGCGGCGTCCTCTCCGGTTTCCATATCCTCACTTTGCATATCGAGCCGGGCGGCGGTCTAAACTAGAGTTGGCAAAACTCAAGACTTTTCCCAGCCAAGCCAACGCTTTGGGGATTTCTGCGGGCCGGAACACCAATCAGCGAGGACGCCGAAAAACATGGCTCAAATTCAAGGACTTGCAGCTCATGCGGCAGGAGCAGAGCTTCTACCCTTCCGCTACGACCCAGGCAAGCTCGGGGCTCACGAAGTCGAAATCGGTGTCACCCACTGTGGCATCTGCCGCAGCGATCTCCACCTGATCGCTAACGATTGGGGAACCAGCCAGTATCCGTTTATCCCCGGCCACGAGATTGTTGGCAACGTTGCGGCCGTGGGCAGCGAGGTCAGTTCGCTTGCGGTGGGCCAGCGCGTCGGCCTCGGCTGGCAGTCCAACTCCTGCGGCCAGTGCGAGTGGTGCATCAGCGGCCAGGAGAACCTCTGCGCCAACTCCGAAGGCACCTGCGTGCATCGCCACGGCGGCTATGCCGACCGCGTCCGCGCCAATGCACGTTTCGTTATCCCCATCCCCGACACTCTGGCCAGCGAACAGGCTGCGCCCTTGCTCTGCGCCGGAATCACGGTCTACAACCCGATGCGCATCAATGGGGTGAACCCATCCTCGCGTGTCGGCGTCGTCGGCATCGGCGGCCTTGGGCACATCGCCATCCAGTTCGCGCGCGTCTTCGGCGCTGAAGTCACCGCCTTCTCAACCTCCTCCGGCAAAGAAGAGGACGCTCGACTTCTCGGTGCCCACCACTTCGTCAACAGCCTCGAATCCAAGGCCATGAAAGAAGTGGCCGGCTCGCTCGACTTCATCCTCACCACTGTCAGCGCCAGCCAGGACTGGGGCGCCTATCTCATGGCACTCCGGCCCAACGGAACGCTGTGGTTTGTCGGTGCTCCGCCCTCACCGGTTTCGGTGCATGCCTTTCCGTTGATCTCAGGCCTGCGCACCATCGGCGGGAGCCCCGTCGGCAGCCCCTTCCGCCTGCGCGAAATGCTCGATGTTGCCGCCCGCCACAGCGTAAAAGCCACTACCGAGCTCTTCCCTATGGCCAGAGCCAACGAAGCCATCGAAAAGGTCAAGAAGAGCAAGGTCCGCTACCGCGCGGTGTTAGCGAACTAGAGGTGCAGCGCCGGACTCCTGTCCGGGTGTGCTGGCGGCGTCCACGCCCGCAGGTATCCCAGGGTTTCGTTCTTTCTGGTGAAAGTGTGGGAATCCCGGCTAACTCGCTGACTTGCTGACTCGCTGCCCTATCGATTTCCACAACCAACCTTCGCTAAAATACTTCCGTTATGCCCTTCCCAATCAAAACCTGTGTCGTTTGCGGAGAAGAGTTTGAGTTGCGGCCCGGCAAACCCGGCTTCGCCAATCGCTGCCCCGCCTGCAGCGAACCCGAGTCCACCGATTCCGAACTCGTGCGTACCAGCACCGACCCTGTCGACCGCAGAATCGAGTCCGAAGTCAACGCCCTGCGCCGTCGCGCCATTCGCGACATGCTCTACCGCAATAACAGCTGAGCCTCAAACCGTGCACGCCCGCACTTCGTAATGCGCCGCAAACGTCTCGATCCGGCTCAGGAACATCTTTGCTTCCGGCTCCAACACGGGAACTGAGAATTCAGGCCCCGCAAAGCGCTTCACCGCCTCCAGGGAATCGAAGAGGTTGATCACTACGAACTCGCATTCCTCTTCGCCGTCCTGGCGCAAAACATAGCCGCCTCGGTAACCGTCAGTCGTTCGCAAACCCGGCAGCACCTTACCCTTCAAAAATTCCTCGTACCCGTTTGCGTTCTCGGGTTTCGTCCAGCCACGCCAATGCCGTGCGATCATTTGGTCCTCCCGCACTCTTGAGCCCAATGTCAACTACAATAAACAAGTGGCCAAATCCCTCCCCCCGCGGCCCCTTCCGTTCCACCCCAAGAAGCAAAGACCGCTTCCTGGGGGCCCCGGGTGGGATTCGTCTCTCTCGGCTGCCCCAAAAACCTCGTCGACTCCGAGGTCATGATGGGCCTGCTCGACCGTGCCGGCGCCCGCTTGACCGCCAGCCCCGAAGACGCCGAGATTCTCGTCGTCAACACCTGCTCCTTCATCGACACTGCCAAGCAGGAGTCGGTCGACACCATTCTCGAAATGGCCCGCCACAAAACTCAAGGCCGCGCCAAAAAGCTCATCGTTGCCGGTTGCCTGGTGGAACGCTACCGTGACGAGATCATGAAAAGCATTCCAGAAGTCGACGCCGTGGTCGGCACCGGCGAGCTCGAATCGATTCTGGAAGCCGCCGGCCTCGCGCCCGCCTCCGCCACCGCGCCCTCGCTCTTCAACATCCTCAACAGCGCCCACGCCGACGCCAGACCCGGGAAAGAATCGCAGGCCGGCACGCACAAGCATCCTGACGTATCGCCCACTTCCCGACCCGAAGGCGACCGCCGCGAACGCTCCGGCCGCTTCAACCGCGACGTCTGGGCCGGTGCATCGTCTTCCCTACCCACATATCTCTATGATGAAAAGACCCCGCGGCTTCTCTCTACGCCGCGTGCATCGGCTTACATCAAAATCGCCGAGGGCTGCGACCACCCCTGCGCCTTCTGCGTCATCCCCAACCTGCGCGGCAAATTCCGCTCGCGGCGCTTCGAGTCCGTCGTCGCCGAGGCCCAGCAGTTCGTTGCGCGCGGCGTCCAGGAGATTACGCTCATCGGCCAGGACACCACCTGCTACGGTGAAGATCTCGGCCTCAAGGACGGTCTCGCCACGCTGCTCGACGAACTCGCCCGTATCGACGGCGTGCGCTGGCTCCGCTTTCTCTACGCCTATCCGAACCGCATCACCGGCCGTCTGCTCTCGACCATCGCGAAGCACGACAATATCTGCAAGTATCTTGACCTCCCACTGCAGCACGCGTCGCCCGCCGCCTTAAAGCGCATGAAACGCGGCGCCGGCGCAGAGATTTTCCTGAAGACTTTGGAGAAGGTTCGCGAAGCAGTGCCACAGATCGCACTGCGCACCAGCTTCATCGTCGGTTTCCCCGGCGAATCGCTCCGGGACTTTGAGATTTTGGAGCAGTTCATCGGGGAGGCGAGGTTCGACTGGCTCGGCGTCTTCAGCTACTCCGATGAAGAAGGCTCCGGCGCCCACGCGCTCGATGCCAAGGTGCCGAGGCGCACCATCGAGTCGCGGCGGCGGCGGTTAATGAAGCTCCAGCAGTCCATCTCACGCCGCGCCAAGCAGGAATGGTTGGGCCGCGAGGTGCTGCTCCTCGCCGAAGGCGAAAGCGCCGAGACTGGGCTGCTATGGGAAGGGCGCACCCAATACCACGCGCCCGAGATCGACGGCAAAGTCTATATCAACGACTTTGGCCCGCTCCCGGCGCTCGAGCCCGGCTGCTTCTACCGCGCCCAGATCACTGAAGCCCACGACTACGATCTAGTCGCCCGTGTCACCTCCGATGCAATTTAGCGCGCGCTTTCAGGAAGGCCTCAACAGCCTGCAAATGTTGGTTTTGGCGGTGCGCGGGACCGGCCAAATGTTCGCTCAGGTGGTTGCGCTTGCCCCGCAAATGTTGGCTTGGGAGGGTGCGATTCTTCGAGACAAATACCGAGAATAGTTGCGAACAATTATTGGTTAGAACCGAGAAAAGTTGCGAATAAGAGCGAGTAGCACCGAAGAATTTCTCGAAAGTGCGTCTAAACAGGGCTTTGCGGCCCTAAAATGCGCATTTTTGGCCCAAAAATGCAGGGGTCAGTGGTGAGAAAGGCAGGGAACGAGGGACTAAGGGACTAAGGGACTAAGGGAACAAGGGAATGAGGGAACGGGGATCGGGGATCAGGGAACAGGATGCGGACCCGCAGTGGATGAAAGACGTTGTTTGGTATTTCGCAGGTTGGCGTCGCTTCGCGACTTCGCAAGTTAGCGAGTTCGCGCGGTACTTCTCTTTTGCGGGTTAGCTGGTCAGAACAGGGGTCAGGGAATTGCCAGGCAGATTCCCCTTTGCGATTTTTATTGAACCTTTTTATTTGATGCTTTTATACTAAGTCCCAAGGGCTCCACGCCTTACCTCATCTCGTTCTCGCAGCAGGCGAAACGCGAGAGTCCCCAGTGCAATCGTAAGCGCGTCTACGGCTGCGTGCATATTCTCCTTTGGCCGCTAGAGCGCGCGAGAAAACAATCCAACCTAACTTTGGAGGACAAGCGCAATGACCCCCCGAATCCTATTCCGTCTATTCCCGGTACTATCTCTCGCGCTGGCCGTGTTGTTCGCACTGCCGGCTTTAAGCTACGGCCAGACATTTCGCGGCGGCATCACCGGATCGGTGACTGACGCGTCGGGCGCCGTGGTGCCTGGCGCCCAGATTGCAGCGGTGGAAACCGCGACCGGTACTTCGTACAAGACGGTGACTTCAAGCGCGGGCGAATTCGCCTTCGCGAACCTGCCCGTCGCCGACTATACCGTCACTGTGACGGCAACCGGATTCGCCACGGTCAAGGTCGACAAGGTGGCCGTACTGGCGGGTGAAAGCTACACGTTACCCATCAAGCTAAACGTCGCCAGCACCGCGCAAACCGTAGAAGTGACTGCCAACCAGCTAACCCTCGATACGGTCACCGACGAGCAGGCGAATGCGATCCCCGAGCAGCAGGTCCAGAGCCTGCCCAACAGCAATCGCGACTTTACCCAGATGCTGGCCCAGAATACGGGCTTCGCCGGCGAGGGATCGAACGGAGGGGCGTTGTTTTCCAGCGTCGACGGCACGCGCACAAACTCCGTCAACTGGCAGATCGAGGGCACAGACAACAACGACCTGTGGTGGGGCATCGATGCCGTCAATCAGAGCGGCGTGAACGGTATTGCCGCCGTGCTGCTGCCCATAGAAGCCATCGAGAACTTCTCCTTCGTCAGCTCCGGCACCGCGGAAATCGGCCACGCCGCAGGCGGAACGGCCAACGTCACCATCAAATCGGGCACCAACTCCATCCACGGGTCGGGCTACTACATCAATCACAACGAGTTTTTCCAAGCGAGCAATCCATTTACCGGCAAGGAAGAAACACGCGACCAGCACTACGGGTTCACAGCCGGCGGGCCCATCCGCAGGAACAAGACTTTCATTTTCATCGGGTTCGAGAAGGAGTGGTTCGACATCGGCGCGGCCGCAACCGGCACTGAGCCTTCGACCGCTTACCAAACTGACGCGTTGGCCGTGCTGAGTGCCTATGGCGTGGCCGAGAATCCAGTTTCGATGAACCTGCTCAATGGCAACGGGAGTACTCCCGGCCTATGGCCTGCTTCGGCGCTCAACGGCTCTGACAGCCCGAACAACTATAGTTCCACCGGCATCATTACGGGATACAGCTACAACGGCATTGGCAAGGTCGATGAGAACTTCACGGACAAGGACCACCTGGCCTTCACCTATTTCATCGGCCAGGGCATCCAGACGGCTCCACTGAATTCCAAGCTCCCCCCCTATTTCCAGAGGGCCGGAACTCATATTCAGAACTATTCGCTGGTCTATAACCGCGTCATTTCGCCCTCGATGACTAACCAGCTCGGGGCCGGCGTCAGCTACTTCCAGCAGGTATTTGCCGATGCGGACAACAACTTCAACCCAGTGGGGCTCGGACTGGATACCGGCGTCACCAGTTCCGCCCTGGGCGGCGCTCCCAACCTGATCATTGGTCCTCCCTCCGCGGCCGGGGCCCTGACTGCCAGCAGCAGCGGATTCGATCCTCTCGGCCCCACGGCGCCGGAGGGCCGCACCGATATCACCGGCCATCTTGATGAAGACTTCAACTGGACCAAGGGCGCTCACCAGTTCCACTTTGGGGGCGAGATCCGCAAGGCGCAGGTAAATGCGTTCTATTACACCGGCGAGCGCGGACTGCTTACTTTCGACGGAACGCAGGGGCCATGGACTGTTTTATTAGGCGGAACTCCTGCTGCTGCCTGCGCAGCCCTTAAGACCAAGACGCCTACTCAGGCCACAATTAACGGGCTCTCCACAGACCCGAACGCCTATTACCTGGCCGACTTTCTGGCTGGATGCTACGATTCCAGTGACACTAGCATCGTCGAGGGCGACCCTGTACGCCTGGTCTACGTGAACACGTTCTCGATTTACGGCCAGGACAGCTACAAGCTGACGAAAAAGCTCAGCGTCAACTACGGCATGCGCTACGACTACGAGGGCCCGGTCCACACCGGCAAACCGAATCTTTCCATCTTCGATCCTTCCATAACGACCGGCACGTCCCCAGGCCTTGCGGTCGTAGGCCCGGATGTGGCCAATATCTACCCCGGGTTCAAGAACGGATGGAGCCCGCGTGTCGGCTTCTCTTACCAGATCAGAGGCGCTACCGTGCTGCGTGGCGGCTACGGAATATACAACGACTCGATCTTTATGAAGTCGATTCTGCAGGACACTGTCCTGACAAACGGCGCCCCGGTCTTCGGGCCTCAGGCGAACCCGGCCGGCGACGAGCAGGTGGTGACCGCCGCCGCGAATAATGCGGTGATCCAAAACAACGTTCCGATCTACCCGAGCTACCAGCAGGCGCTTTCCGGGTCGTCAGGCATTACGACGATCTCCACCTTCGATAGGCACTTTCGCCCCGACTATATGCAGTCCTGGAACCTGAATGTGCAGCAGAGCTTCGGGCCGGCGGTCGTTTGGCAATTGGGGTACGTCGGCACCAAGGGCACGCATCTGATGAGCATCGTCGACATCAACGCCGGGGCACTGAACAGCTTGAACGTCTCCGTTCCCTACACCTCCACGACATGCGCTCCACAATACAGCGGGGCCACACCCACTCAACCGGGCAACGATCTTCAGTGCTCGCGGCCCTACTTCAGCCAGTTCCCCAACTTCGGCCCCATCAACGAAGCCAGGAGCAATCTTGGCTCCAACTACAATTCACTACAGACTTCGCTGCGCCTGCAGAGCTGGCACAGCCTCGCCGGCTCCGTCGGCTACACGTGGGGCCACACGCTCGACTACGAGACCGGTCAGCTGCCTTACCTGCCGCAGAATTCGTTCGACCAGGCCGCGGAGTACGGGAACTCCGACTGGGATGTGCGCCAGACCCTGACCGGCACGCTGGATTACAACGTGCCTACCTTCGGCAGTCCGAGCCGTCTCACCAAGGGCTGGGAGGTCGATTCGGGCTTCTCTTTCCACGGCGGGTTCCCTTACACGATCTCTTCCCTCCACAATCCCAGCGGTAATGGAGAGAACGCCGACCGCGCCGTGCAGATCGCGAATCCGACGGCAGGCATCAGCCACGCATTTGTGCCCGCCACGTCAACCAGCGGGGCCTACGTGCAGTGGTTCGAACCCAGCGCTTTCGAGGACGCCCCGGCGGGCACTTACTCGCCGACGCGCCGCGGCCAGAACTACGGTCCCGGCTACGGGGCCTTCGACCTGGCGGTGCTCAAGAGCACCCAGATCCGCGAATCGGTCAGCCTCCAAATCCGCGCGGACATGTTCAACATCTTCAACCGCACGAACCTGGGTTGGGTCGGTCTCCCGACCGTAAATACCAGCAGTGGAGGCGTGATCGCCACCACTATTGGCGGCGATCTAGGCAATCCCGGGGTCGGACCCGGCGAGCCGTTCAACGCTCTTTTCACGGCGAAGATCGTCTTCTAGCCTCAGACTCGGACGGACGATCCGAGCGGAAAAGGAGCGGCGCCCAGTGCAAGCTGGGCGCCGCTGCCGTTTACGGCAGATTCTGCGGAATATCAGGTTTGCACATGCGACTGGCGGTTGAGTTGAGGATCCGGAAGTTCCGCAGGGGCTAAAGCCCCGCTTCCTTTTTTGTCGCTTTGCGGCGCGAGTGAACTCGCGCCCTGATACAAAACCGCATCGTGCTCGACTCGATTTGAGCTGTGCCGGAGGTAAGTTGATGTTCATTTCCGAGAAATGCGTTTAGCCTGCATTTCTCACAGCAACCAGGCGAAATGAAAGAATCCGGCCTCGAAACAACAGATTTAGGCCGACGGCGGAAATGTGTGGGTCTTACCACCCCAGGTGTGGAGACCCACACCACAGGCGGCCTGGAGGCCGGCGCTACAATTTCGCGCATCCTGTGAGAAATGCGGGCTAGACTTCGATTCCGGCCCGCTTCTTTTTTGCGAGCACGATGGGCGGACGGCGCATTCCATCTCATAAAATTTGCGCCAATCTCTTCGGGCAGGAGTAGTCTGGAGCGTCCCGGGAATTTCTGCGGCAGCAGGGCTGAAACTCGAACGGCAGTCAGCAAGGAGGAAGCATGTTTGGCGTAGAGTCTCTTACATCTCTGGCCGGTGTGCTCGTCATCGCACTCGTCTTTTTCTTTCTCATTCTCGTTTCCAGGTCCGTCTACAGCATCGGGCCGACTCAAATCGGCCTGGTGCGCAAGCGATTCGGCGCCAAGCTGCCGGGCAACAATCCCGTGGCCTTCAACGGCGAGGCCGGATACCAGGCTGAGCTGCTGATGCCCGGACTGCGCTTCAAATGGGTCATGATCTACGCCGTGACCAAACATCCGTGGGTGCAGGTGCCTGCGGGACAGATTGGCGTGGTCATCGCTCAAGTAGGCGAGCCCACGCCCATTGGCGCAAAATCGGGCATCTATAAACCCGATTTCGGGAACTTCAGCGATCTGGCTACCTTCGTCACCAAGGGCGGGCAGAAGGGCGTGCAAAGGCCGGTTCTGTCGCCGGGAACTCTGGCTCCCGTTCACCCCATCGCCTTTCTGGTCATCACCAAGCCGCGTGTCTTCGGCATCCCGGTCTCGGACGATTACCGATGGGTGGCCCTCAAGCAAGGCGGCCTCACATTTCAAGCCTTCGGACTGGACGAAATTCAGCTCGACGTCACGCGCATCTCGCCCAAACCCTGCGAAGGCGGAAAAGTGATGGATATGATCGGGATCGTGACCACGCAGGAGGGCGAGCCGCTGCCGGCCGGCGCCATCGCCAGCCGATTGGGCACATTTGCCGACGTCGAGGAGCTGGAAAAGGTCCCCGGCACCACGGATCCCCAGATGATGGCCCTGATTCTTGGCAGCAAGAACAACCTGCACAACAACTACCAGGACTTTCAGAAGTTCATGGATGCGGGCGGCAAAATCGGACTGCAGCACGACCCGCTGCTATACGGCGCATACAACTTGAACCCGTTCCTGCTGCGAGTGGAACAGGTTCCGATGCTGGTTGTGGAGCAGGGCCAGGTAGCCGTGATCAAGGCGTACGTTGGCCTGCCCACGCAGGACACCTCCGGCGCGGACTTCAAGTTCGGCAGCCTGGTGCGGCCCGGCCACCAGGGCATTTGGCAGGAGGCCTTGCGCACGGGCAAATATCCCATCAACCCGCGCATCTACGACGCCAAGGTGGTACTCACAGCCATTCTCAAGCTCGATTGGGCCAAGGAGGTAACCGGCGCTCACGGTCTGGACGCGAAGCTTGAGCCCATCATCGCCAAGAGCAATGAGGGGTTTGTCTTCTCCATCGATTTGCAGGTGCTGATTCACGTTCCGGACACCAAGGCCCCGCGCGTCATCTCCATGGTCGGGTCAATGGAGAACCTGGTAAACGAAGTGTTGCAGGCGGCCGTGGGCAACCTGTTCCGCGACAAGATAGGCGGCATGGAAGCCATCAAATTTATCCAGACGCGCCAGATTGTGCAGGAGGAGGCATTCGAATACATCCAAAGGAAACTCGCCGAGTACGAGATCGAGACGCGGGGGGTTTACATTCAGGACGTGGTTTACCCGGCGCAATTGGTTACGGTGCTCACGGAGCGGGAGATCGCCAACCAGCAGGTGGCAACATTCAAGATGCAGCGCTCGGCGCAGGATCAGCGCATTGAGACCGAGAAGGCGCGCGGCACTGCCGACATGCAGGCGCAACTGGCGCAGTCGGCTGTGGGCGTGGATATCAAGAAGAACAACGCCGAGGCGCGCAAGGCGGAGGCCGATGGCGATGCCACCTACATTGAGCGAACCGGAACAGCCCAGGGCGCTCAAGTGAGGGCGGTGGGATTGGCCCGGGCCGAGGCCTATCAAAAACAGGTCGCGGCGCTTGGGCAGGGATCGACGGCTCTTGTGAACGCCATCGATTCACTGGTGAAGAGCTCGGTTCCGTTCGTGCCCAATATTCTGGTGGCCGGCGGCGGTGGTTCGGGTGGTGGAGTTCTGGAGGGTCTGGCGGCGATGCTGATGCGCAAGCTTGACACGGGAACTGGGATGGATGCACCGGCTGATGCTGCGGCGGCGGAGCCTCCGCAAGCTGGACCGGCGGCGGCGTAGCGGTGGATTCGCGTGCGATCCCGGGCCTCAGGATCGAGGCCTGGCCTGGATTAAGAATTCACGTCAGGAATCCGAGAATGGGCTTTTGCCGCGAATCCGCCGTAGGTGAGGTAGACGCCGAGCGCGAGACAGATTGCCATGTACACGTAGAAAAGCTGGTTGTAGTGAAGCGTCCCGAGGTAAAGCCCCGCTGCATCTTCAGAAAGCAGAAGCAAAAACGTAAAGCCCTTGATCAGGGTTAACCAACCAACGATGGTCAGGACAACGGGGAGCACGCCGCCCGACCAGATGTTATGCGCCAGAACCGTCGCCAGCCCGGCGACGAGCGTAAGAACACCAGTTAAAAACATTATGGATGGGTCGCGGAGAAACACTGTGTCCATCTCGATGACGGCTTGTTTGTGAAACATCATGGGCAATGCTACGAGAATGCAGCTGAGCCCGAACAACCTGCTCAGGAAAATCGTACGCGGCGACATAATGTCCTCCAATCGAATCAGGAGTCTGCCTGTCAGGACGCTGTGACCTGCGTACGCAGCAGTTCTGCATGGACCGGCCCCATGCGCAACCTTATACACCCTCGAAGGACCTTTGCGGTGAATTTGGGCGGTGTCCTTTTAGTGCGTTGTTGGGAATTTTATTGCCAGGGGCCGGGAAGGTCAGTGCCAGGCCCCTAAGCAAGGGGAGATCGCGAAAATTAAGCGAATTGAGTCTCCCCGTGCATCCCATTGGACCGGAAAGAATTTTGCCAGTAAATGCTCCCTTAGGGCCATTACGCGTATGCGTTACCAAAGGGCCATAAAACTGAAACCCCGCCATTGCTGATGGGATTCCGCATAATCACTTAAATCCTGGGGCGTTGCTCTACTTTGGCCATCCTGTTTCTCCGATCCCTGTCCTTCTGCTAGACTTCTCGCCATGAAAACTGGTCTTCCCCGGTTCGCTCGCTTCGTATCCCTGTTCTTCTTTGCGGCGCTCGCCGTCGGCGCGTCCTCCGCTTCCGCGCAGGACTGGGCAAAGCAGAAGCTCGACAAGTCGCCGCGCCACCAGGAATGGGTGAAAGTGACTTACGGCAGCCGCACGGTGAATGCTTTTGTGGTTTATCCCGAGGTGAGCCACAAAGCGCCGGTGGTGCTGCTCATCCACGAGATTTTCGGACTCACCGACTGGGCGCGCTCGATGGCTGACGATATCGCAGCCATGGGCTACATCGCGATTGCGCCCGATCTACTCTCGGGCCAGGGGCCGAACGGCGGCGGGACAGGCGCATTCCCTGACATGCAGGCGGCGATCAAGGCGGTCTCGGGGCTCAATCCCAACGCCGTAACGGCCGATTTGAATGCGGCGGCCGACTACGCGCTGAAGTTTCCCGCGGCAAACGGCAAGCTGGCCGTGGTTGGCTTTTGCTGGGGTGGAGGCCAGTCGTTTCGATTTGCTACCGAGCGCAAGGGCCTGAGCGCGGCGTTTGTGTTCTACGGCCCTCCGCCAGGGGATTTCGCCGGCATTACCGCACCGGTGTATGGCTTCTACGCGGGTAATGACGCGCGCATTACGGCGACGGTTCCGGACACGAAGACGGCGATGGCGGCCGCGGGCAAGAAGTACGATGCGGTGATTTACGACGGCGCGGGGCACGGATTCATGCGCGCGGGCGAGGATCCGGCGGATACGAATCCGGCCAATGCGACGGCGCGCGGAGAGGGATTGAAGCGGCTGGAGGGGCTGCTGAAAGGGATGTAGGTCTTTGACCGCTCGAATTGTGTTTCCCGCTCGAGGATTCGCGGTAGTTCCGAAATGCGTCCCTCAGGGGCTAAACAGGCTGCGGAAAAAGGCATGGATTTGGATGAATTCCACAAAGAGTGTCCCGCAGGGGCTAAAGCCCGGCACTCATTTTGCGCAGTTTACGGCGCGAGTAAACTCGCGCCCTGATACAAGACCTTTCGATGAGTGAGTTTTTCCGCAGCCTGTAAAGCCCTATCTTTATTTTTTGCTGTTTGCGGCGCGAGTAAACTCGCGCCCTGATACAAGACCGCATCGTGCTCGACTGGCTGAAGCCGCGCCCTGATACAAAACCCCCGCAATTGAGTTTTTCAGCAAGCTCAAAAGCCGTGCCCTTTCAAAGCAGCAAGCTTTTCCGCAGCCTGTGGAAACCGGCGGGGGAAAAAGAGGGGTGTGAGCGCCGCACAGGCAAGCGCCCCCGGCACACGCGCTAACATAGGTGTGGAACGCGGCGCGTTGGCCCGCGGCGATGCCCATGCCGGCTAAGAAAAAATCCGTGAAGCTGCTGAAATGCCCGACGTGCGGGATGATTGTCCGGCTCAAAGACGAGGACTTTCCGTTTTGCAGCGACCGCTGCCGCAAGATCGACCTTGGCAAGTGGGCCTCGGGCGTCTACAAGATCAGCTCGCCGGTTTTCGATCCCGATGTTCTGGAAGATCTGGGCGGGCTCGGCGGCGGCCACACGAGGGGATCGGATGAAGACTGAAAGCCCTCCCGCGGATGGTGGCCAGAGCGAGGGAAAAATCCAAAACCAGAAAAATGTCCAAAACGAGCACGCCACGAAGTGGGCCTGGGCCGTGGCGACGTTCTTCGGCGCGGGCTTCGGCAAGCCCGGACCGGGCACATGGGGCTCGGTGGCAGCGGTGCTCTTGTGGGGCGCTGCAGCGTGGCGGCTGCATCTTTCGGCTCACGGTCTGCTGCTGGCTTTGGCGATCGGGATAGCGTTGACGCTGGTGCTGGGCGTGCCCGCGGCGACCATTGTGGAACGCGAATGCGGGCGCACCGACCCTGGCTTCGTGGTGATCGACGAAGTTGCCGGCCAATGGATTGCGCTCGCGGGCAGCCCGGCCGATTGGCGACACGGTTTGATCGCGCTGGTTCTGTTTCGCCTGTTCGATATCACCAAGCCGTTTCCGGTGCGGCGGTTCGAACGGCTGCCCGGCGGCTGGGGCATTGTCTTCGACGATGTGGCCGCCGGGCTGTATGCTTTGGGTGTAGCGTCATTTCTGCGCATCTGGTTCTAGGGATCGATTATGCCGCGCAATTCCGAATCCGCTCCCGGCGTCAACTCGCTGCCCCGCGTCGACGACGTTGTGCCTGCCGCCTCACTGCCCATGGGCGAGGTGGAACTGATTGGCGTCTTTCTCGGGCCCCACAACTCGGGGCTGCCCACGGTGTTCGTCGACGGCGAAGTGGCGCACATGCTGATGAGCCGGCCCACGCGCCTGGCTTTTCGCGTACCCGCGCAGGCCGCCGCGGGCCTGGTTGAAGTCCGCAGCCCCGCAGGCTCGGCCAATGCCGCGTTTCTGCGCGTTGCCCGGCAGCTCAACGACGGCCTGCACCCCGTGACCAGCCCGGCTGTCAGCCGTTCCGGCATGATTTATGCCACCATCTCCGGCCAGCGAGGCAAGGCTACGCCCGTTTCCGTGGTGCGCGTGAGCCCCGATGGCCGCGCCACTCCTTTTGTCACCGGCATCCTGAATGCAACGGGTTTGGCGTTCAATCCCGATGGCGACCTTTTCGTGACCTCTCGCGCCGAGGGTAACGTCTATCGCGTGGACGCGGCCGGTGAGTTTACCGTGTATGCCGAAGGCATGGGAGTAGCTACCGGCGCGGCCTTCGACGCCGACGGCAACCTGTTTGTGGGCGACCGCAGCGGCACAATTTTCAAGATCAATCCGCAGCGCCAGATCTTTGTCCACGCCACGCTGGAACCGAGCGTGTCGGCCTACCACCTGGCTGTGAACGCGGCCGGTACGCTGTTTGTCACCGCGCCGTCGCTCTCGTCGAACGAAGCTATCTGGGCAATTGAGCCGAACGGCGACACGCGCGCCTGGTACCGTGGGCTGGGCCGGCCGCAGGGGCTTGCGATTGGACGCGAGAGCGATGTGTACGTGGCCGCGTGCCTGCATGGACGGCACGGGGTGGTCCGCGTGACGCCGAAAGGCGAGGCTTCGCTGGTGCTGGCGGGAAATAACCTGGTGGGCGTTGCATTCTCTCCCCTTGGGACTATGGTCGTAGCCACCAACGATTCCGTTTATGATGTGGATTTGGGAGTTGAAGGGCTGAGTCTTTTTTAGGGTTCAGGTGTCAGGTTTCAGGTTCCAGTGATTGGACCTGATGCATCGGTACGGACTCGCTGCGGATGGCGTGACCTGACTTTCCGCTGATCCCTGACTTCGAATCGCTGACACCTGAAACCCGACACCTGAAACCTGCCTCTATGAAATCTGAAATCATCGCCGTTGGCTCCGAGATGCTCACGCCGTACCGGCAGGACACCAACTCTCTTTACCTGACGGAGAAGCTCAATGGCATCGGCGTGAGCGTCGCATTCAAGACCATCGTGGGTGACCGGCGCAAGGATCTGGTGCATGCCATTCGCACGGCACTGGGCCGCAGCGACATTCTCGCACTGATGGGCGGCCTTGGACCCACTGAAGACGATCTGACCCGCGAGGCTGTTGCCGAGGCTCTCTCACTGACTTTGCGGCGCGACGCTGCGCAGGTTGCGGCTCTGCATGCCCGCGCCGCCACGTGGCGCATCGCCATGCCGCAGAACAATCTGAAGCAGGCCGATGTTCTGGAGGGCGCGACGCTGCTGCCCAACCCCAATGGCAGCGCTCCGGGCCAGTGGCTCGATACCACCTTCAGCGGCTATCGCAAACTCGTGATGCTCATTCCGGGCCCGCCGCACGAGTGCCAGCCGCTGTTTGACGCCGAATGCCTACCGCGGCTGCGCGCAGTTGTGCCGCCGCGCGCGATCGCCGTGCGCACTTTGAAAGCGGCCATGATTCCAGAGTCGCAGGCAGATAAGCTGCTGGCTCCGGTTTACACCACCTACACCGACGTCGAAACCACGCTGCTGGCGCACGCCGGCGACCTGCAGATCACGCTTGCGTGCGCCAAGCCGACGCAGGAGGCCGCACAGGAGCGCGTGGACGAGCTCGCCGAGCGCATCGAAGAGACGCTCGAGGACTGGCTCTACTCTTCGCAGGGCGATTCGCTGGAGCAGATTGTGCTCTACTACCTCGGGCTTCGCCAGGCCACACTGGCCGTGGCCGAAAGCTGCACCGGCGGCATGGTTGCCGAGCGGATTACCGGAGTTCCCGGCGCCTCGCGGTCGTTTCTCGGCGGGGTGGTGGTCTACTCCGACCACCTGAAGACTGCGCTGGCCGGCGTGTCAGCGGAAATGATTGCGCAGTACGGCGCTGTGTCCGCCGAGGTAGCGAAAGCGCTGGCGCACGGCATCCGCCTGCGCACCGGGGCAACCATAGGATTGGGCGTGACCGGCATCGCCGGCCCCACGGGCGCCACCGAATCTAAACCGGTGGGTCTGGTGCACATTGCAGTGTCGGACGCGCAGGGCACGGATGCCATGGAGCGAACTTTTCGCGGCGACCGCCAGCGCATTCGCGAATGGGCGAGCCAGCAGGCGCTGGATTTGGTCCGCCGCAGGCTGATGTGATTGATGGGAGTTCCGCAAGTTGCGAGGAGGCAGTTTTGTTTCGCCGTCTCGATTGGCATTTATCGCCAAGTTACTCCCAGAAACGATCATGCCACTACCACAGCCAGACCTGGACCAACGACAGAAGAAGACTTACACAAAACCATGCCGCCAGTTGTCTCAAACTCCCAGATGTGACCTATTCCGACAAAGGTGCAAGCACCCTGATGGCGAAGACGCACACAAGCCGGTGCTCCTCCAGGTCGCTCTTGGCACGCTCCATCTCAACATTCTTGAAGGCCGCACGCCATTTGCCGACCTGAAAGCATGCTGAGGAACGAGCCTCGAGGTACTCGCTGAGACCAGCCTGATAAGCTCGTTCCCGGTCCCTGCAGATTGGGCATTCCATAATTACGCCTCACCGGCGCTCTGCCGGACTAGAGCTTTTTCGGAATACATATAGACTTTTTTAGAGCCGTGAAAGGTGGCTTTCTCTTGAGGAAAAAACCACTTGAGTATGTGCTTTCGGTCTACACCAATTCCGAAAATGCTGTAACCGCCGTTCGATGCGGTCATGGTTCAAAAACTGCCTGGAATCTCGATCGAAGCGGTGTGCGCGCCAGAAAGAGAATGTTCCCTTGTGAAGTCTTCGACAAAAGTCAGTCTGCTCGCCCGTGGTCCGTCCTGCTTAACCTCTGATGGATTGGCTATATCGGCTTGTTCTACCGGCCTCGACGAATATCGGCTCTTGTTACGACTCACAGACCGACGATTCTTTGCATCGCACTTTTTGAGGATGCTCATTGCAGTTCCATTTTCGGTTGTGTATTTGAACTGTGCTCGTCTGGGGCAGAGCTTGGAGTGCGAGAGGCGAGAAGGTAGGCCCGCTATTTCCAGCATACACCCACAACAGCCCACGTGCCGATGGCTTTAGCCTTTATGGTGCACTCGGCGGTTCCTAATCGGAACCAGCAAGGGATTCTGGAGGGGAATGCGGCGGAACACATAACCTTAACCTGTTTTTGATCCCACAGTCCGATAACCGCCAAACCGGAAATAACCCGAATTCGAGGCACCTCGCGAGCGATCCCATGGTGCAGCCGTTTGCTACACTGCTCCTGACGCCATTTCCCGGTCCACCATGCATCCAACCCACAACCAGCGCGGCAGGAGAATCCATGCCAGTTGTTGAACTCGCGGGCGTCACGAAGGCCTACGAGGGCAAAGTCGCTGTCAGCAATTTGAGCCTGGCTATCGACGCTGGGCAGATGTTCGGTCTGCTCGGTCCGAATGGCGCCGGAAAAACCAGTTCCATTCGCATGATGATGGGCATCACGATGCCTGACTCGGGCCGCATCGACCTGTTCGGAAAGCCCTTTGAGCGCACGAGCCTGGACCGCGTAGGCTACCTGCCCGAAGAGCGCGGGCTTTATAAAAAGATGAAGGTTCTGGATCAGCTCGTCTTCTTTGGCCGGCTGCATGGCCTGGCCGCTGAAGACGCACGCGAGCGCGCCGTCAACTGGGCCGCGCGCATGGAGATCGCAGACGCTCTCGAAAGGAAGACGCAGGATCTTTCAAAGGGCATGCAGCAGAAGATTCAGTTTATCGCCACGCTGTTGCACGACCCCGGATTGGTAGTGATGGACGAGCCTTTCAGCGGTCTGGATCCCGTGAATACCACGCTGTTGCAGGACGCTCTGCTCGAACTCAGATCCAAAGGTAAAGCTATTCTCTTCTCGACGCACCGCATGGACCAGGTGGAGAAACTCTGCGATGCGATCTGCCTGATCAACAACGGCGAGGCCGTGTTGAGCGGCAGGATGCGCGAGATCAAGAGCCGGTACGAGCGCAACCACGTGATTGTGGAATTCGAGGGAAGCGCCGAATTTCTCAAGAGCGAAGAGATCGCGGAGGCCAACAACTACTCCGGCCACGCGGAGATCACGCTGAAGCCGCGCGGAGACGCGCAGAAGCTGCTGCACGAGGCGGCGGCGGGAGCGACGATTTATCGCTTTGAGCTGGTCGAGCCCTCGCTCGAAGAGATTTTTATCCGGACCGTGGGAGGCAAGGCCGATGCCTAATCTGTTGCCGCGTAACATGCTGCTTATAGCGAAGCGCGAGTACGTTGAGCAGATACGCGGCCGCGCCTTCAGATTTTCCACCATTTTGGTGCCGGCGCTGGTTCTCTTTCTGCTCGGAGTCACCGCCATCACCGGCCGCAAGATGGGCAAAAGCAAGCACATCGTGGTCGCCTGCGACAGCGCTGAGCTTGCTGCCGATATACGCTCCAATCTGGTTGACGACAAACGCGCCGGCTACATGGTTGACACCATTGCCCCGGTCACCGACGGGGATCGCGCCAACGAGATGTCTCGCGTGAAGAGCAAATCGATCGACGGTCTGCTCATCATCGAGAACTCGACGTCAGGCGCTCCCAAGGCCACGTACTACTCGGAATCGTCCGGCGATCTGATGGATACCTCGCGCCTGAGCGCCGCGCTCAATGACGCCCTGCTCAATTTCCGCCTCACCCGGCAGGGTTTGAGCGCGCAGCAGGTTCACGATCTCGTCAGGTCTGTTCCCATTGAAACTCTGCAGGTGGCCGGCAACGGTAAAACGGGCAAGAGCCAGGGCATGACGCCCTTCTTCAAGGCCATGCTGATGACCTTCCTGATGACGATGCCCATTCTGCTCTACGGCATGGACATGGCTCGCTCCATCGTCGAAGAGAAAAGCTCGCGCATCTTTGAGGTGATGCTGGCGGTCACACGGCCTGACGATATGTTGACTGGCAAGCTGCTCGGCGTGGGCGCGGTGGGACTTACGCAGATCGCCATCTGGATTTCCGCGGCAGCGATTTTGAGCGGCCCGGCCTTGATCGGATCACTGGTCCATGGCGAGGTGAAGATTCACTTCACGCTGCTCGAGGCCATCCTCTTTCCGGTTTACTTCCTTCTCGGCTTTTTTCTTTACAGCGCATTCTTCTCAGGCCTCGCGGCCACTTGTGAAACCGCACAGGATTTGCAGATGTACATCTCGCTGGCCGTGATCCCCACGTGGACAAGCTTTGCCATCCTGCCCTTCCTGTTGAACAATCCCAACTCGCCCTGGGTGGTTGCCGCATCAATTTTTCCACCCACCGCGCCGCTGGTGATGGTGCCGCGCGTGGGCATGCTTCAGTCGCCGTCACTCTATTGGCAGATAGCGCTGTCGCTCGCGCTGATGGTTTTCTCCATCTGGGCGGTCATATGGTTCGCTTCGCGCCTTTATCGGGTGGGCATTCTGATGTATGGCAAGCGCGCCACGCTGCCCGAGCTGCTGCGCTGGCTGCGCTACTCGTGAGGGCGCACTCCGACAGCGGACGAAAACATTATTGAGAGTCATGAGAAGGCCGCGCCGCCGGATGGCGCGGTGCGGGAGCGCGGGTGGACTGTCTCTTTAAGGAATGGCACGACGAGGAGCAGCAGAAGCATTCCGCCAGTGGCCATGAGCATGGTGGTGCGGAGGCCGTAGGATTCGGCCAGCGTGCCGCCCAGCGTAGGTGCGACGGTGGAGCCTATCAGTTCGCCAACCATGTTGATCATCCCGATGGCTGTGCCGGTAAATTCCGGTGGCACGCTCTCGGCAGGAATGAGCACGACCACCAGGGCGGCGATAGCCTGGCCGCCCTGTGTGACGAACAGAATCGCCGCCAGCAGCCAAAGATGCGAGTATAGCGGGCGAACGAGAAGCGCCAGCGGCAACAACGACGATATCGCGGCCAGCACCAAGAGCGTCGGTTTGCGTCCCACGCGGTCCGACACCGATGGGAGTATGAAACCCATGAAGAAGCTACCGAGGCCCGCGGCTCCGAGCAGGAAGCCCGCCGTGCGCGGGTCCTGGTGCATATCGCGGGTGATTAAGAGTGGCGCGAAAGTGTTTTGCAGAAAAAGCCAGGAAATAAAGCCGCCCGCGCCGATGGCCGTCAACCAGATGTTGCGGTAGCGCAAGATTGTGAAGTAGTGGGATAACTGCGTGCCGCGTTTATGCAGCGCCACTACAGCGGCGGTTGGCTCCGGCTCCTTTATGTACTTCCAGATGAGCAGCGCCAACAGGAGCCCCGGAATGCCGGTGACGAAAAAGCCCCAGCGCCAGCCAAATCGCGAAGCAATTTGCGTGGTCAAAATGGGCGCACCGAATAGACCCACCAAGGCGGCGCCGCTGGTCACGATGCCAACATTGCGACCGCGCCGCGACAGGTGAGACGATTGTTCGAGGAGCGCGCCGATCGCAACCCAGCATGGCCCCTCCGCCAGGCCGATCAAAGCGCGGATTGCCAGCAATTCGTGGAAGTTTCGCGCCAGGCCTGAAACCCAGGAGAGAGCCGAAAAGAAAAGGACTGCGGGAATCAGGATTTTGCGCCGCCCGAAGCGATCGGAAACCGCACCGAAAACTAAAGATCCGAAGGCCCAGAAGATCGAGACAATGGATGCCAGGAAACCGATTTGCTGGTCGTTGAGCCGGAAAACCGGCGCGAAATACGGAGCGAGATAAAGCTGGGACATACGGTCAAGAAAAACCGTGCCCCAGGTGCAAAACAGGATGCCGACAAGAGCTCTCTCGTAACGCCGCGAATAGTCCACTATTGTTATTACCCCGGAACTAGCCAAACACCGCAGTGCGGCGCCCCATAATCATTAGATTATTCCATGGGAACTATAGCGGCCCTTGCGATTCTTTATGACTCCTTGTGATTTTAAGAGGCGCCCAAACGCACGTAGTTGGTAGAATTTCCCGTGGAAAAGTGAAAGATTGGGCGGTCCACGCGCCGGATTTCATAGGGACAGTGTTTCATCCCCTTAGGAATAAATAATAGGCAGGTCCTGGTCAACAGGTGCGGTTCGTCTTCCAGCCAGAACTCGATCTCGCCATTCAAATCCTGAGGATTTTCGGGATCGGTCCCGTAAAAGGCCACAACTTCATCAAAGTCGTGAGTGTGGGCAGCGGGCGAAATTTTCGTGGGTTTCAAGTACCAAAAAGTCTCTGTGTAGAGTGCCCCAGGGACGACCTTACTATCTAAATAGGCCATCTCAGTCCTGACGCCGGGCGGATGTTCGGACGTTCTGCCCAGCTTGGGTTGCGTAACAATGTACTTACCGTATTTTGTCTCTGCCATTTTATCCTCTTTCCCAGACCAGCCATTATAACCTACATTTCGATTTTAATTCTGAAGCTGGAACCATCGGCAGCGAGGAGGCTGGGTGTAAACTGATCGCGAACTGGGAGGAGAGAATGGAAATCCCGGTTACCATCATGGGGGGCCAGCATTCGAGGAGGGTTTAAGTGGCAAAGTACGATATTTATACCGCCGTCGCCATGCAACCGGAAATTATCGCCGTTTCCAAACGGGAAGACATCCACAAGAACCTGGAGCGTAACTTGCAGTTGATCGACGCGGCTCCGCAGTGCCAGCCGAGCGCCAAGGAGCATTACGAGGGGAATTGGGCGCCCATCAAGCTGATCTCGTTTCCGGAATTCTTTCTCACCGGTCATGAGGGGCACTGGCCGTTCGATCACTATGTGAATGAAGTACTGATCGAGATCCCCGGCGAAGAGACCGAGAGGTTCCAAAGAAAAGCCAAGGAATACGGTGTTTATATCGCGGGCTGCGCCCTGGAGCGGGATCCCGACTGGATTAAAGACGACTACTTTTGGAATACCCACTTCATCATTTCTCCCAAAGGCGAAATCATCCATAAGTATCGCAAGTTCACGCCGGCAGCCCACTATGAACTGTCCGTCAGTCCGCATGACGTGTATGACAAATACGTGGCGATGTATGGCGATTCGCTATCCGCCTTCTTCCCGGTAACGGACACCGAGATCGGCAAACTGGGCACGATCACCTGCATGGACGGCCACACGCCGGAGACGGCGCGTGCGCTGGGCGTACAGGGAGCGGAGGTCATTTTGCACCCCACACTGGTGGACCCCTGCATGTCTCCGCCGATCGAAACCTGGCAAATGATGAATCGAATGCGAGCTTGGGAGAACCTGTGTTATGTGGTTTCAGCCCAGTGGGGCGCGCTGCTGAACGCGCGCCGGCCGAAATATTTCGCGCCCGGCAAATCCATGATCGTCAACTACAACGGCATGGTGACGGCATATGCGGATTTCCCCGGCGAAGCGATCATCAGCTCGGTGATCAATCTTGAAGAACTGCGACGGAGAAGAATGGACCCGAGCCGGAATTTTCAGACCTTGTTGCGCAATGAGGTGTACCGAAAGATTTACGAGCCGACCGTCTACCCGCCGAATCAGTTCGCCGAATGCTCGCCCAAGAACCGTACGGTCCGGGATCCCCGCCTCACGATTCAGGAGTTTGTGGCCAAGGGCATCTATATTGCCCCGGAAAGGAGGTTTGATACGGAGGCCGAGCCAGGAAAGGCTGCCAGCGACGCAACGGAAAGCTAACCAAACGGGGTGGAAAATCATTCTGCGGCTATGCTGTGGCGGCATCCGACATTGCTTTAAATGTGAATGTCGCCGATCTCAGTGAGAGTGCCGGCTTATCGGGCCAAGAAGCCGACGTTCAAGAGATCAAAAAAACGGCTCCCGCCAAGAGGGGAGCCGTTTCACTTTTAGCGGCAGTAATTTGGCCTTGCCGCAGGCATCTACTACTACTGGCGGATGACCGTGCAGCCATCGAGCGACATGTTGAAAATCCCTGTGCCCACCACTTCCATGTTCAGTTGCCGCGGGATGGGAAACCCCTCGATGGTCTGGTACTCGATGCCCACGTGGATCTCCTGCGCCGGACCCGGCGAATTGCCCGCCGGCTGTATGTGCGCCAGGAAGCGCTCCACCAGCAGCCCCTGCGCCGTGGCTTTGTAGGTCGGCTCGAACTTGACCGAAGTGCCGTCGCCCATGATCACATCGTAATGTTCCAGCAAGAGATCGTTGGAGAAGACCTCCGTCAAGTCCGTCCCGTTCGAGGTGGAGTGCAGCGCGAGAGTGTCGGATGCATGGGTCACCGTTAGACCCGAAGAATTGGCGGGCACCACGGAGCCGTCAACAAAAGGCTTCCACATCTGCAGAAAGCCCAGCAATGTCTGCTCCGTCCCCTTGTGCTCCTGGTTCAGCAGGACGGTGGAATCCGCGTCGGTGGCGCTACCCGCAGCCGGGGTCCAATCCAGCGTGGACCCGCCCTTCAAACGCGCATGCAGCGTAATCGCCACCCCGTTCAGCAGCGTCACCCGGCTGTCGCTGTCGCTGATGGCCGTGCCCGGATTGGCGCTCGCAAACAGCGTGTGCCAATCCGGATGGACAGCGCAATCGAAGCCGTTCAGGCCTGGCTTCGTGGTCGAGTAGTACATGGTGGCGGCCTTGGCCAGCAGTGCGTCGATCGCAGCCGAGCCGGACTGTGCCGCGGTTGAGGTTTGGGCGTGTAAGGTTGCCGCCAGGAAAACGGCAAGAACGGGGCCTGCTGCACGTCGCATCCGCGCGCACTGGAGTTTGAACATGTTCATGCTCTCTTTCGGAACTCTCGGCCGGAATCTCCATTTTGAAAACAAATTCCCGGCAATTGTACGCCCGTTGGCGCCCTACCGGCCGAATGAGCAACTCTGCAATGTCGCGCAACAGGCAGTCGTTGGCCGGAATCCGAATCGTGTACTTCGCTCCACGTTCTTCCAATGCTTCATAACTCGAATGCTTGTAAAAGAAATACACGGCCGCGGCAGTTCGCGCCCTAAATAAACGTGAAGAGCGGACGATTCGGACATTGAATTAAATCCAGGAAATAGACGCCGCCGAACCAGCCAGGGCTAGCTTCGGTTGCCCCCCAGTCTTTTCGCCAACCGGACAACATCGGCGCCCAGGCGGCGAGCTTCTTCCAAGGCCGACCTATCGATTCCGCCACCAACACCCGTCAGAACATCGCCAATTTCTCTTCCGTAACCGATCGCACCGCCAGCCAACACCATACCGTGGACAACGCAGAAGGAGTATATGAGCGATTGAGTCTGAATTGCGCCTACTCTCCGGGTGACGACAAGTGATCCGGCCACCTTGCCCTTCAGCGCACGCCGCCTAAGCAGCGAAAACGTCCGGTCCATGATCGCCTTTGTCTGTGCGCTGACACTGCCGAGATAGACGGGACTGCCGATGATGATTCCATCCGCCCTGTCAAACATTGAGTACAGTTCCTGCATATCATCTTGAATCACGCAGGAACCGGTTTCGACGCACCCTGCGCACGCATCGCATGGGGCCACCCGCTTCTCGGACATGAGGAACATCTCCGTCTCACAGCCGGCCTCATGAGCCTCCTGCAAGACTTCCCTCATCAGTATTTCCGTATTCCCGCCCTTTCGCGGGCTGCCCACCACACCTAGAATTTTCATTCAAATCTCTCCGTGAGCCGTCGAAGTCTTCCACGGCCGCACACAACTCCCCGATTGTGGCTGCAAGTACTGTGGCAGCCAGCAACCGGAATCTCCATTTTGAAAACGAATTCCCGGCAATTGTACGCCCGTTGGCGCAAATTGCAAGACCCCGCTACCCGCTCATCCCGCCGACTCCCCGATGCCGTAGAATCAGCCCAATGACCATTGGAGCCAGCCCCAGATTTACGCTTCGGCAGCGCGTCGCGCTGGCTCTAGTTCCGCGCGTGGTTTGGGCGCTGCTGTGGGTGGTGGGCAGCACGTGGCGCTTCGAAACCATCGCCGAGGAGGGCGCAACGCCTCTTCCCTACGGCGAAGGAGCGGGAGCAGAGATCTTCTGTTTCTGGCACCAATGCGTGCTTCCCTGCACTTTTTATTACCGCCGCACCGGCGCCACGATCATCGTCAGCCGCAGCTTCGACGGCGAACTGATCACGCGCATTCTTGAGCTGTTCGGGTTCAAAACCACGCGCGGCTCGAGCTCGCGCGGCGCACGCGAGGGATTGCTGGGACTGAAGCAGGTAATTGAAAATGGCAAGCCTGCCATCTTTACCGCCGATGGGCCGAGGGGGCCGATCTATCGCACCAAAATGGGCCCGGTCAGGCTGGCGCATTTGACAGGCGCGCGCGTTGGCGCCTTCCATTTGCAGCCGGAGCGCGCGTGGACAATGCAGTCGTGGGATCGATTTCTGGTGCCGAAACCATTTACGCGGATCATGGTGAGTTGGGCACGCTGGACGGAGGTCCCTGCGGACCTTGCCGAAGAACGGTTCGAGCAGAAGCGCGAAGAACTCAACGCTGCCATCGAACGCGCGCGGCTACAGGCGCTCGCCTACTTGGGGAAGGTCCCGCAATGAGTAGGTTACTAGTTGAGGACTTCAACTACGATCTGCCCCCGGAGCTGATCGCGCAGCAGCCTGCTCAAGAGCGCGGCACGAGCCGCATGCTGGTGATGGACCGCCGGACCGGCGCTCTGCGGGATGATTTTTTCTCTGGTTTTGGAGCAGTTCTCAGGCAAGGCGATCTATTGGTGCTCAACGATAGCCGCGTGATTCCCGCACGCCTTTACGCCGGCCGGACTCTCAAGCGCGACCATGAGAAGCCCACCGGCCGCATCGAAGTGATGCTGCTTGAACCGGAAGGCGAAGACGAGTGGCGCGCGCTGGTGAGGCCGGGCAGAAAGGTCGCCATCGGCGAGCGGCTGGTTTTCCCGGCGCGTTCTGGCGAGATCGCGCTCGAAGCGGAAGTGCTGGAGCGGGGAAAGTTCGGCGAACGGCGGCTCAAATTTGCTCCGCCCCGCGGGAATTCCAGTCCTGACGATTTCTTTGCCGTGCTGGATCGGATCGGCCACATGCCGCTGCCGCCGTATATCCGCCGCGATGACGCGGATGGGGATCGCGAGCGGTACCAGACTGTGTTTGCGCACGAGCGCGGCTCGGTGGCCGCACCGACGGCCGGATTGCATTTTACTCCGCAGATTCTGGATGCGCTTGCCGACAGAGGTGTCGAGATTGCGCGCGTCACGCTGCACGTGGGGCTGGGAACGTTTGCGCCGTTGCGTGTAGAGCGCGTGGACGAGGTGCGCCTGCATCGCGAGCGGTATACGATTGGCGCTGCGGCTGCCGATGCGATCAATCGAGCCGCGGCGGAGGGTCGGCGCATTGTGGCCGTAGGCACGACCGTGGTGCGCACGCTCGAAAGCGCTGCGCTTGCGGCTGGAGGAGGCCAGGTCGAGGATGGCCCGATCAGGCCGCATTCGGGCGCGACGGAGATCTTTATTTCGCCAGGTTTCGAGTTCCGGCTGGTGGGAGCGATATTGACCAACTTCCACCTGCCCAAATCGAGCCTGTTGATGCTGGTGAGCGCATTTGCCGGCCGCAAGCGGGTGCTGGCCGCTTACGAACATGCGGTGCGACAGAAATACAGATTTTTCAGCTATGGCGATTGCATGTTTGTTGACTGAAAACGGCTCTGTTGTATGCTTGGATCGGACGGGGGAAAATCCCCTATGAAAACCGTCAAGACACTCTTTGGTGCGCTCTCTGCCGTTGCACTTTTGTCTGTCGCCGGATTCGCTCAACAGGCGCCGCTTGAGCCTGACTTCAACGATGTGTTTTTTCGGCTGGATGCCGGCAAACTCATTCCCCTTGAGCAGCAGCTGGCAACCATTCGCCATGAATCGGGCGGCATTGTTGTCACCACCGTGAAGGGCATGTGGGTGATTTCCGGCTCGAAGTCCTCGGTGCGATTTGCGGCAAATCAAGCGCTCGATTTTGTCGTTCGATCTCCTAACACGGTTGCCGCAACCGATCCTTCCACGGTCCTTGTCCTGAGAAAATTTGAGAGCAAAAGGAACCACCGAGAGCTCGTGTATATGACGGGGTATCACACCCCTATTGTTGGCTCCACGACGACTAACCTCTCGGAAGGGAACCTGCCTGTAACATTCGTTCGCTACGGTTCCGGATCGATCAAGATCACTACCCCGCCGCTGGCTCCCGGCGAATACGTCCTCACTGCCTCGCACAGTCGAACTCTCTATTGTTTCGGCGTTGACTGAGAGCTCCGCAGCTGAGGCCTCTGCTCTGCTAAACTCTCATGCGTGACCGGCCAAGCCAAGCCGCCCGTCTTCCTGCTTGACGCGATGTCGTTCATCTTTCGCGCCTACCACGCCATGCAGCGCTCGCGGCCCATGTCGACGCGCTCGGGACTGCCCACGGCGGCTACCTATGTCTTCGTGAACATGATCAAAAAGCTGCGCCAGGACTTTGCGCCGAAGTATTTTGCCGCCGTATTCGACGTGAGCGGCGAGGTTTTCCGCGACGAGCGGGCGCGCACCATGGGACCGCTGCGCAAGTGGAACAGCAAGACGCAGAGCTTTGAAGACGTGAGCTACGAGGGCTACAAGGCCAAGCGCGAGGCAATGCCCGAGGATTTGCGGCGGCAGATTCCTTATATTCGGCGAGCGCTCGAAGCTCTGCGCATTCCCATTCTGGAGGCTGAGGGCTTTGAAGCCGACGATGTGATCGGCACGCTGGCCCGCGAAGCAGCGGAAAAAGAGCACGAGGTCTTTATCGTCTCCGGCGACAAGGACATGATGCAGCTTGTTACGCCACAGGTGAAGGTCCTGAATCCGCAAAAGGATAATTTGATTCTCGATCCCGCCAAGGTGACGGAGACGCTGGGCGTTCCTCCGGAAAAAGTTGTGGATGTGATGGCGCTGCGCGGCGATTCAGTGGATAACATTCCCGGCGCGCCCGGCATTGGCGATAAGGGGAGCGTGGAGCTGATCCGCGAGTTTGGCAGCGTTGCAGGCGGTGCTGGACCGGACAGCGGAGGTGAAGCGGAAAGCGTACCGCGAGTCGCTCGAGCAGAATCGGGACTCCGTCCTGTTATCCAAGGAGCTTGTGACCATTGACTCCCATGTGCCGCTCGAACTGGACCTGGGTGCAATGGAGACGCAGTCGCCGGACATCGAGGCCTGCCGCGAGCTGTTTACCGAGCTTGAGTTCACCTCGATGCTGCGCGACCTTGGCGCCTGCGCCGAGCGGGGTTTCGGTCGAGTTGATCGATGAACCGTCGCCGGAGCAGGCCGCCGCATTTTACGCTGCTGCGCGCGAACACGGATTTGCTTTCGCGCTGGATGCGGCGGAGCCGTTAGAGGAGGAAACGGAGGATTCGGCGCCGGCGGCGCTGTCGCTGCTGGATGTGGTGGAGGCCGCTGAAAGAAAGACCCGCTTCAGCGTGGGAGTTTGCGCCGATCGGGCGAGCGCGTTGTGCCTGGCGCTGACGCCGGAGCTGCGCGCGCTGCTTGAAGACGCCGCTGTGCCCAAGCAGGCGCACGATTGGAAGTTGGCGCTGCACGTTCTGGATGGGGTGGGCGTTGCGCTGCGCGGCACGGTGGACGACACCATGCTGCTTTCGTACGCGCTGAACCCCACGCACGCAACGCAGTCGCTGGCCGACGTGGCCGCGCGCAATGGGCAAATGGCGCCCTCCTCGCTGCCTGCGGCGGCAGCGGGGATTCATGCGCTCGCTCCTGCCCTGCGCCAGGAGGTTGAGAAGGCCGCCGTAGCCCGCGTGTACGCCGAGATCGATCTGCCGCTGGCGCCGGTGCTCTTTCGCATGGAGCAGAGCCGGCGTGCATATCGATACAACTGCGTTGAGCAGCCTTTCGGACAAGTTCAGTGGTGAGATTGACGCGCGTAGGCGAGCGGATCTTCGAGCTGGCCGGCCAGCGGTTCAATATCAACTCGCCGAAACAGCTTGGCGTGGTGCTGTTTACACATTTAGGGCTGCCCGCTCCTGCAAGCCGAGGGAAGAACAAGGCCGTTTCGACGGCGCAGGACGTGCTGGAGTTTCTGGCGGAAAAGCACGAGGTGCCGCGACTGGTGCTGGAGTACCGGCACTTATCGAAGCTGAAATCGAATTATGTTGACGCGTTGCCGCTGCTGGCCGATGCCGAGTCGCGTGTGCACACAACGTTTCAAGCCGCGGCTACGGCGACGGGGCGGCTGTCGTCGGTGAATCCGAATCTGCAAAATATTCCCATTCGGACGGAGCTGGGACGGGAGATTCGAGCGGCATTCACGGCGGCGCCTGGAACGCAATTGCTTTCGGCCGACTATTCGCAGATCGAGCTGCGGCTGCTGGCGCACTTCTCGGGCGACCCGCTGCTGACGCGCGCATATACAGAAGGGATCGATATTCACACGCTGACGGCCAGCGAGGTCTTCGGCGTGCCGATTGAGACCATGGACAAGGAGACGCGCGGGCGGGCGAAGGCAGTGAACTTCGGCATCGTGTACGGAATTTCGGCATTCGGGCTGGCGGCGCAGTTAGGGATTCCGCAGGCGGACGCCAGAGCCTATATCGAGCGTTATTTTGCGCGCTACGTGGGCGTGAAGGCATTTATCGAAAACACTCTGGAGCAGGTGAGGAAAGAGGGCAGCGTGCGCACCATGTTTGGGCGCGTGCGGCCGATTCCGGATATCGAGAGCCGCAATCCCAACCAGCGGGGATTTGCCGAGCGCACGGCGATCAATTCGCCGCTGCAGGGGACGGCGGCGGACCTGATCAAGCTGGCGATGATTGCTCTCGACCGCAAGCTCGGCGAACGCAGGCTTAAGACGCGCATGGTGCTGCAGGTTCACGATGAATTGCTCTTCGAAGTTCCGTTGGACGAGACTGAGGAGGTTGCGGCGCTGGTGCGTGCGGAGATGGAGGGCGTGGTGAAGCTGAAGGTGCCGCTGGTGGCCGATGTCGGGGTGGGGGCGAACTGGCGGGATCTGAAGTGAGCTTTTTCGCTTCAATAATCGCCACAATCCCTATTCGTTCCGCGATACAATGGTGAGACTGCTTGAGGCTCCCCTGCTGGAATACAAGAGGCTCACTGCGGCTTGATCACTTATCTAACTTCTCAGCGAATATCACAAGCCCTGGCTTCGCTGCGACATCGGGAAGGAGAATAGAGTTAGGAACTAACTGGTCTTTTCTAAAAGCATGGTCGTCCCGGTGCAGGAAGGCATAGGTCTGGTCTCGAAACTGAATAGATAATCCTTTTGCTTGGAACCATTCTTCAATAGCATTCTTTTGAGGAATGGAGAATTCTTGGGCGTCATAGTAGAGGAAAAAACGCTTAGAAAAGACCATATCCCTCATATGAGTCGGTGAGGTGTCGTCAGGTGCTCGACCGGAAATATCGACATGGTGGTTCGCAATATCTATAAGTTTTTCGTAGTCATTAGCAATCGCTTTGCATGCGTCAACTACGTAATTTGGTGGAGTAGCTTCTTCAAAATAGAGATCAAAGAACTTCGATCTTGCAATAAAGTCTCCATTCAAGCGCCAGAAAACAACCACTCGGTGAGGAGGTTCCGGCTTTGTGAATTCTATTGTGGTTTTGTCGTAGTAAGCGGGAAGATTAGGCCAGCCGTTCTCAAATAACTCCCTCAAGGTCGCGTACCCATGCAGCGGCAACGTATTCACGGGACTTGGATGTAAGACGGAAAGAATATAATCCCCAATCTCTTTCACGGTTGGTATGTGTTCGCGAGACTTGTTCACGCCGGTGCCTACCCACCAGCAAGTTCCCGCGCTGACTGCGATAATAAGCGCATAAATTCCACACTGCGGTCTCGGCCCCAGACCGCGCAATCCCTTTGATCGGTGGACTCCAAAGGCGGTGGGAATACAAAAAAGCACGAACCAGCGCCCATCGACGAAAAGGCCAGCAAGTCCTGCAATGACAGAGATGGCGGTCAGAATCCAGACATTTTCGGAAATAATGAAGAACCGCTCAACGGCGGATGGTCCGCGTTCCTTAGGCGATTCTTGCGATTGCACAGATGGAGCCTCGGGCGATTTGGATTCCGATGGTAGGGGCTCTTGTTCTTCAGCAGCTCGGGCCATTGCCCTGACGTGAGCGTTTCCGCCGCCCTTCCCGCGTTTGCTCTCAGACATACCCCAATCCTCCCACCGGGGTATGCCTTGCATCAAGTCATTCATCAATATGAATCCGTGGTCCCAAAGGCATATTTATGCGCCAAATTACCTTGCACCAAGTGCATGAGCACGCTGAAAAATCCCCTTGCATACTTATCCAATTTTGTTGTATATTTATTCAAGCGCGGTTTCCGCCGGGAACCGCGCCTTTACTTTGCCCGCGAGGGCGACCGGTGCCGTAAAATGAAGGTTCAACGCCTTAATTTGATTCGCGAAGTGCTGGCTGGCGCGCCTGTGGCCAGCCAGGACGAGTTGCGCCGGAAGCTGCGGCGCCGCGGAATCCATGTGACGCAGGCGACGCTGTCGCGGGACATTCACGAGCTGCGGCTGTTCAAGGGGCCCGGCGGCTATTCGCTGCCCAATGGCCACGGAAGCAATGGCGCGGCCATGGTGGCGGAAGACGATCAGACCCCTACGCTGGCCGAGATGATCGACAGCTTTGGCCTGCGCGTACGGCAGGCGATGAATCAGGTGGTGATGAGAACGGTGATGGGCGGAGCGCAGCCGGTAGCGGCGGCGATGGACCGGGAGGGATGGCCGGAGGTGGTGGGAACCATCGCCGGAGATGACACGGTTCTGGTGATTTGCACGGACACGCGGCACGCGGGCGAAGTGGAAGCCCGGTTAAGGACGATGCTCGAAGCATGACGAAGACGATACAAACAGCGGTTGTGGGAGTGACGGGATACGCCGGCGGGAGTTGGCGCGGCTGTTGCTGCATCATCCGCGCCTGAAAGCCAAGCCGCCGGTTTTTGCCGGACGCGTGGAAGCGAAAGACCTCGCGCGCGGAGGCGTGCCGCTGGCCGAGATTCATCCGCAACTGGCAGGCAACGATGGAACCGGCAAGTTGAAGCTGGAGCCATTTTCCTGGGAGCTGCTTGCCCAACGCGGCGTGGAAATACTGTTTCTCGCCACGCCGCATGAGCAGTCGCGCGAGTGGGTTCCCGAGGCGCTCGAGCGCGGCCTGCGCGTGATCGATTTGAGCGGAGCGTGGCGGCTGAGGGAAGCGGCAAACCGCGCTATTTACGCCTTTGAGGACGAAGGAAGCGAAGCGGCGGCTGCCACGCAGGCGCAGGCTGTCTACGGCATGCCGGAGTTGCATCGCAAGCAGATTTCGGGCGCGCGGTTGATTGCCAACCCCGGCTGCTATGCGACATCGGTCATTCTGGCGCTGAAGCCGCTGGTTGCGGCGGGGCTGATCGATCTCGATCATGGCATTGTGGCCGACGCCAAGAGCGGCGTGAGCGGCGCGGGAAAGGCTCCCACGGCGAAGACGCACTTTATGTCCGCGGCAGACAATCTTTCGGCGTACGGCGTTTTTGCCCATCGCCATACCGGCGAACTGCTGGAGCAGATCGGCGTGGCGGCGGACGAGATTGTATTCACGCCGCATCTGCTGCCGATTCCGCGCGGCATTTTGACGACGATTTATGTGCGCTTCAAGAAGGCGCAGACGCGGGAGAGCGTGGCAAAGGTGTATCGCGAGTTTTTTGCCGGCAGCCCGATGGTGCGGCTCTACGAGAAGGCGTTGCCGCAGATTCAGTACTCGGTGCGGACGAACTATGCCGATATCGGATTTCAGCTCGACGCGGGCGGCACGCGCGCCGTGATCGTGAGTTGCCTCGACAATCTGCTGAAGGGCGCAGCCGGCCAGGCCGTGCAGAATATGAACGTGATGCTGGGCTGGCCTGAGGCGCGAAGGACTGGAATGAAAGCGGAAGCGGAGGGCAGGCAATGAAGTACGTGGTCAAATTGGGAGGCGCGGGCCTCGAGACTCCGTCGCTGCTGGAAGGCTGCACGCGGGCCATTGCCGAGCTGGCGCGCGACGGCAACCAGGTTGCCGTGGTCCACGGCGGCGGCGTGCAGTTGACGCGCACGCTGAAGGCGCTGGGCAAGCAAAGCGAGTTCATTGACGGGCTGCGTGTGACCGACGCGGAAACGCGCGATGCCGCACTGATGGTTTTTGCGGGGCGCGTGAACAAAGGGCTGGTTGCCGCGCTGGGCGCGCTGGGCCAGCCGGCGATGGGGCTTTCGCGGCGGCGATGGACTGCTCTTCCGCGCGCGCAAGAAGCGCACCGTGCCCGATCTCGGCTATGTGGGCGAGATTGCCGCCAGCGATCCGCGCTGGATTGAGGCCATCTGGCAGTTGAACGGCGTGCCGGTGCTTTGTTCGATGGCCCTTGGATTTGACGGCGAGTACTACAACATTAACGCCGACGAGATGGCCGCGGCCTGCGCCATTGCCTGCGGCGCCGACGCGCTGGTCTTTCTCACCGATGTTCCCGGCGTGAAGGGCGCGAACGGCGAGGTGTTGCGATGGCTTTCCATCGACCAGATTGCGGAGATGGCAAAGAGCGCCGTTATCACCGGCGGCATGTTGCCCAAGTTGAGCGCCTGCCGGGAGGCCTTGCTGAACGGCGTGAAGCGCGTACGGATTCTGCCCGCCGAGGCTGCCGGTTCCCTGCCCGATTTGTGCAGTTCCCGCGTGGCGCACGGCACAGAAGTGATGGTTGCATAAGGAGAGAAAATGTCGAAACTCGAAGAAATTCAGGCCGCGGAGGCGCGGCTGCTCATTCACACTTACGATCGCTTCCCGGTTCTGTTTGTCGCAGGTGAAGGCGTGTACCTGATCGACGAGAAGGGCGAGCGCTATCTCGACCTGCTGAGCGCCATCGGCGTCAACGCGCTCGGCTATCGCTCGAAAACCATCGAAGAGGCCATTGCCAAGCAGAGCTGCACGCTGATCAACGCGTCGAATTATTATTTCAACGACAAGATGGCCGGGCTGGCCGAGCGGCTGACGCGGCTGACCGGCATGGACCGCGTCTACTTCGGCAATTCCGGCACAGAGGCGGTTGAAGCTGCGCTCAAGCTGGCGCGCGCGTATGCGGGCCTGCTACGCGAGGAAGGCAAGACGATCGGCACCAAGTTTCTCGCGCTCGATCAGAGCTTTCACGGCAGGACCTTCGGCTCGATCTCGGCGACCTACAAGGAAAAGTACCGCCTTCCATTCGGCCCCGTGGTTCCCGGCTTCGACTTCGTGAATTTCAACGACGTAGAAGATCTGCGCAGTAAATTTTCAAACGATGTCTGCGCCATTCTTCTTGAAGCGGTGCAGGGCGAAGGCGGCGTGCGCCCGCTCACCCCCGAGTTCTTCGCTGAAGCGCGCCGACTGGCCGACTCCACCGGCGCTGTGTTGATCGTTGACGAAATTCAGGCTGGCTGCGGCCGCACGGGCAAGTGGTGCGCCTATCAGCACTACGACGTGAAGCCCGACATTACGACGCTCGCCAAGCCCCTGGCGGGCGGCATACCCATGAGCGCTACGCTGTGCACCAACGAAGTTGCGCGCGCCTTCCACGCCGGAATGCACGGCACAACCTTCGGCGGCGGACCGCTGGCTTGCGCCGTGGCCATCGCCTTCATCGATCGCATGGAAAACGACAACCTGATGGCGCATGTGACCGAAACCGGAGAGTACTTCAAGCAGCAGTTGCGCGAGCTCGCCAAGAAGCACACCTGCATCACGGAGGTGCGCGGCATGGGCCTGATGCTGGCCATGGAGCTCGATTCGCCCGAGGTAGGCAAGCAGGCTGTGACGGAGATGCTGAAAAAGCATATTGTGATTAACTGCACCAGCGACACCGTACTGCGTTTTTTGCCGCCGTACATACTGGAGCATGCACACGTGGATATAGTCATCGCGGCTCTGGACGAGGTCCTCGCCGCACTCGTTGCCGCGCAAAGCGCGACGGCGCCCGCAGGAGGAGAACATCATGGCTAGCAGAACGACGATGGAGGGCAAGGAGCACGCCATTCAAGTGCAGAAAGACCCCGACGTTCTTGCCGCGGCAGCCCGCATGGCCGGCGAGGATCTGTGCTCGATTGCAGATCTTTCCAGCGCCGAGGTGCGCGCCATCATGAAGCTGGGACACGACGTCAAGTGCAATCCGCGCGAATACCGGCACGCACTTGACGCCAAACAAATGGTGCTGATGTTCGAGAAGGCCAGTCTGCGCACGCGCCTGGCTTTCGAGACCGGCATCAACACCATGGGCGGCAACGCAATCTTCGTGGACCAGACGAATTCGCCCCTCGGTGAACGCGAAACCATTGCCGACGTGGCGAAGAACCTGGAGCGCTGGGTGGACGTGATCGTGCTGCGCACGTATGCACACGATACGATTACCGAGATGGCCGCGAATTCGCGCGTGCCGGTGGTCAACGCGCTCTCGGATTTTGAGCATCCTTGCCAGGCGCTGGCCGATTTCATGACCATTGAGGAGCATTTCGGTACGGCCGCGGGCCTGAATTTCACGTATGTGGGCGACGGCAATAACGTGTGCCACTCACTGATGCTGACCGGAGCGCAGTTGGGCGCTAATGTGACCGTGGCCACGCCGCGCGGCTACTCGCCCGACATAGAGATTGTGACGGCGGCGCGCGAAATCGCGCAGGCAAATCATTGCGAACTGCGACTCTTGCAGGATCCGCAGGTGGCGGCGGACGGCGCGGACGCGATCTATACCGACGTATGCGTGAGCATGGGGATGGAACACGAATCGACCAAGCGAGCGCCTATCTTCAGGCCGTTCCAGGTGAACGAGGCGCTGATGCGGAAAGCCGCATCCCACGCGGTATTCATGCACTGCCTGCCCGCGCGGCGCAACGAGGAAGTAACGGACGCCGTGATCGACAGCCCGCAGTCCATCGTCTTCGATCAAGCCGAGAACCGCCTGCACGCGCAGAAAGCGCTGCTGCTTTTGCTGCTGGGCGGGCTGGCGAATGTACAGAGTTTTCAATAATCAGAGAGCAGTCTCTCAAAAAAGGGAGGGAAATTGACCGTCTTGCGTTTTACGGTCCGGCAGGCGACACCGGCCGACGCCGACCAAATAGCGGAAACACATATGGATTCGATCCATTCCCTGGGCGCCAAGTTTTATTCGCCCGAGATCGTTGCTATCTGGGGTGCGCCGCGCGACGGCGAAAGATACCGGCGTGGGATGGAAGAGGGAGACCCGCATTTTGTCGCCATATCAGAAGGCCAGGTTCTGGGCTTTTCTGTCTATCACAGCAGAGAGGGCAAGCACCGCACGGGGATTTACGTTCGGGGAGAGGTCGCGCGACAAGGGATCGGGACCGCGCTGTTCAAGGCGGCCGAGGCTGAAGCTCTTAAGAATGGAGCGGGTGAAATCCACGTCGATGCTTCGCTGGGAGCTGTGAGGTTCTACAAGGAGAACGGCTTCGAAGAGATCGGACGCGGACTCCACCGATTCAAAAACGGCTCGTTTATGGACTGTATGCTGATGAAAAAAGAGCTCTCACTTACCTGAAGCTGGAAGCAATCAGCAAATTCTTCTGAGGTTTCACAAGCATGACCGTCATTCTCGAATCGTTGCCCGCCGGCCAGAAGGTCGGCATCGCCTTCTCCGGCGGGCTCGACACCTCCGCCGCCCTGCACTGGATGAAGCAGAAGGGCGCCATCCCTTACGCCTATACGGCCAACCTGGGCCAGCCCGACGAAGCCGACTACGACGCCATCCCGCGCGCGGCTCTCGAATACGGCGCCGAAAAGGCGCGCCTCATCGACTGCCGCGGCCCGCTGGTTCGCGAAGGCATCGCCGCGCTGCAGGCCGGGGCGTTCCACATCACGACCGCCGGCGTTGCCTACTTCAACACCACGCCCATCGGCCGCGCAGTCACCGGAACCATGCTAGTGGCCGCCATGAAGGAGGACGATGTAAACATCTGGGGCGACGGGTCGACTTTTAAAGGGAACGACATCGAGCGCTTCTACCGCTACGGCCTGCTCGTCAATCCCAGCTTGCAGGTCTACAAGCCCTGGCTTGACGCTGCTTTTATCGACGAATTAGGCGGCCGCGCGGAAATGTCCGCTTTCATGCAGCGGGCAGGATTCGCGTATAAGATGTCCGCAGAGAAGGCATACTCCACCGACTCCAACCTGCTTGGCGCGACGCATGAGGCTAAGGACCTGGAGCAACTCTCGTCGTCGGTCAGGATCGTCGAACCCATTATGGGTACGGCCTTCTGGCGCGAGGACGTCGAGATCCAGCGCGAAGAGGTCACCGTCGGCTTCGAGGAGGGCTCGCCCGCAGCCCTCAACGGCCGGCATTTCCCGGACTCCGTCGCTTTGCTCCTCGAAGCCAATCGCATCGGCGGCCGGCATGGGCTGGGCATGAGCGACCAGATTGAGAACAGAATTATCGAGGCCAAGAGCCGCGGCATCTACGAGGCGCCGGGGCTAGCCCTGCTCTACATCGCTTACGAGCGCCTGATCACCGGCATCCACAACGAGGACACTATCGAGCAGTACCGCGACAATGGCCGCAAGCTCGGGCGTCTGCTCTACCAGGGCCGCTGGTTCGACTCGCAGGCGATTATGCTCCGCGAAGCCGCGCAGCGCTGGGTCGCCAAACCCATCACCGGCGAGGTCACGCTCGAACTGCGCCGCGGCAACGATTACTCCATTCTCTCGACGGAGTCGCCCAACCTGACCTTCCATCCCGAGCGCCTGAGCATGGAGAAGACCGAGTCGGCATTCTCCCCGCGCGACCGCATCGGGCAACTCACCATGCGCAATCTCGACATCACGGACACCCGGGAAAAGCTGCTCACGTACGCCCAAACCGGCCTGCTCACGCTGAGCAAAGGGAGCGAAATGCCCCGGCTCAACAACGGTAACGAGAAGGAATAGCAGGAAGTACGCTTAAAGCAATGCCGAATGAACAACAATCCGGGAAGATGTGGTCGGGGCGCTTTCGCGAGCCGCTGGACGCGAAATTCGAGGCGTGGCAGCGGTCGCTTCCCTTCGATTGGCGGCTGCTGCCCGAGGAGATTGCTGCCAGCAAGGCGCATGCGTCGGCGCTGGTTGAGGCTGGAATCTTGACCAAGAGTGAAACAACGGAGTTGCGCGCGGCGCTGGACGCGATTGCAGGAGATCACGCATCCGATGCAGGTAAGGCGCTGGTGCGCGAGCATCCTTCGGCCGAGGACATACATCACTTCGTCGAACTCAAGCTGGTGGAGCGCGTGGGCGCGCTTGGACTGAAGCTGCACACCGGGCGCAGCCGCAACGAACAGATCGCGACGGACCTGCGGCTGTTTGTGCGCGAACAGATCGGGTTCGCTGTGGACGGGCTGGCAGCGTGGGCGCAGGCGCTGGTGGAACAGGCGCGCGACGCCGGCGATGCCGTGATGCCTAGCTATACGCATTTGCAGCGAGCCGAGCCGGTGCTTGTTGCGCACTGGCTGCTGGCTTATGTGGAGATGGCGCTGCGCGATGCGGGCCGGTTGCAGGATTGCGCAGCGCGGCTGAACTTCTGTCCGCTTGGATCGGGGGCTGTGGCTGGAGCGACGCTGGCACTCGACCGGACGATTGCCGCGCGTGAGTTGGGATTCACTGCGCCCACGGCAAATTCCATGGATGCGACGAGCGATCGCGACTTTGCCGTGGAATTCGCCCAAGACGCGGCGCTCGTCGGCATTCACATCTCGCGGTTTGCCGAAGAGATCACGCTGTTCGCGACGAGCGAGTTTGCGTTCGTCGATTTGCCGGAGAGTTTCTCGACGGGATCGAGCGCCATGCCGCAAAAGAAGAATCCCGACCTCACGGAGTTGCTGCGCGGAAAGTGCGGACGGCTGGCGGGCGCATGCGCGACGCTCGCTAGTCTGCTGAAGGGTCTGCCGCTCGCCTACAATAAAGATTTGCAAGAGACGCAGGAGCCGGTTTTTGAGGTTGCCGATACTCTCGAGGGCATGTTGAGCGTATTGCCTGGATTCACGCGGGCGCTCGAATTCCGCTTTGAGCGGATGCGCGAGGCAGCGCAGCGGGGCTACCTGAACGCGATGGCCGCGGCGACGTACCTTACAGCCAAGGGCGTGCCGTTCCGCACCGCGCACCAGAAGGTGGGGAACTCCGTTCGCTATGCTTTGGAGAAGGGTGTCGAACTGGGAGAGCTGACGCTCGAAGAGCTGCGCCAGTTCGGCTCGGAGTTCGGCGAAGACTTTTTTGCTGCCGTCTCTCTGGATGCAACTTTGGATTGCCACGCCGTGGTGGGAGGAACCGCGCGCACACGCGTGCGGGAGGCGCTCGCAGCCGCATCGGAACGGGTAGCGGCGCTGGCGAAGCCCAGGGCTGGGGAGGTCATTCATGCTGGTGCGTAAGGCATTGCTGCACGATGCCTCCAACGTGTACGACCTCGTGAACTCGCTCTCAGGCGACGGGACGCTGCTCAAGCGGCCATTTGCCGAGATCTGCGAAAACATTCGCGACTTTACCATCGCCGAGTCCGATGGCGGCGTTTTTCTTGGCTGTGGAGCGCTGCACCTTTACGGGCCGCATCTGTGCGAAGTGCGCTCCATCGTGGTTAAGCCGGAGGCCAAAAGCAAAGGCGCGGGCGGACGCATTGTGACTGCGCTGATTGAAGAGGCGGAGATGCACGGAATCCAGTCCGTGTGCCTGTTCACGCGCATTCCGGATTTCTTTTTCAGGTTCGGCTTCCGCACCGTGGAAGACAAGTCCGAACTGCCGGACAAGATCTTCAAGGACTGCCAGGCATGTCCGCGGTTGCACCGCTGCGACGAAGTGGCCATGGTACGCGGGCGCATTCCGCGCATGTCGCTCCTCGGCCCTCGCGAGGAAGCGCAGGAACTGGTGCGGATTTCAGGATAAACCTATTTGCTCCGCGTGCTCTACACCAATTGGAGAACCGCTATAACCTGCATTTCTCACAACAACCAAGCGAAATGAAAAAATCTGGCCTCGAAACAACGGATTCAGGCCGACAGCGGAAATGTGTGGGTCTGGAGACCCACACCACAGCCGGCCAGGAGGCCGGCGCTACACTTTTGCGCATCCTGTGAGAAATGTGGGATAAGCGCGTTTCGTGCGCTTGGAGTGGTTGACCACCGATCTCAATTTGACCCCTTCATGAACATCGCCGCACCAACCACGGCCTGGCCGTAGCTGAGTCCGCCGTCGCCGGGGCTGACCTGAACGTGCTGGAAGACCTGAAAGCCCTCCGCTTGGAGTCCGGCGCGCAGAAGGCGCGCGAGGCGGCGGTTGTGCAGGCAGCCGCCGGAGAGCGCTACGCAATTGATCCCAGACTCGATTCGCGCATTGCCGGCGGCGTTGATGAACCCCTCCGCCACTCCGGCATGAAAACGGGCGGCGATGCGGCTGGGATCTTCGCTGGATCGCAGGTCGCTCAGAAGAGTCTTCCACATGCGGTTTGTCTGAATTACGTTAGGACCGCCCGCCTCTCCGCCGTCCCACAACTCGAGGGTGTACTCGCTGCGACAGAGGTCGTCGTCCTCGTCGGCGGCGCAGCCTTCGAGCTCGATGGCGGCTTGCGCCTCGTAGTCGACCTCGCGCCGGTTAAGGACAACGGCGGCGACGGCGTCGAAGAGACGGCCGAGGCTGGACGTGAGGGGCACGTTCAGGCCGCGGTCGATCATGCGGCGGAGAACGTGCGCCTCCTGCTCGCCGCAACCAAAAAGAGCAAGCAGATCGGGCGATTCGATGTCGAAGCCGGCCGCGTGCAACGCACCGAGCGCCATGCGCCACGGCTCGCGAATCGCCGCCTCGCCGCCCGGCATGGGGACGTAGTCGAGGTGGGCGAAGCGGTTGAAACTGTCGAGATGGCTGATGAGCACTTCCCCGCCCCAGATCTTGCCATCGGTTCCGTAGCCGGTGCCGTCGAGCGCGAGGCCGATGACGGGCCCCGGGAGCGCGTGCTCGGCCATGCAGGCGGCGATGTGCGCGTGATGATGCTGCACGGCGATGAGGGGCAAATTGCGTTCTGCAGCCCACTCTTTGGCGAGCGCGGTGGAGAGATAGCCGGGATGGAGATCGTGCACGACCACCTGCGGTTCGATTTCGAAGGTGCACATGAGGTGCCTAAGAGATTCGCGGAAGAAGTTGAGGCCGGTAAGATTTTCGAGATCGCCCAGGTGCTGGCTTTGGTAGGCGAAGCGGCCGCGCGAGAGAGTAAAGACGTTCTTGAGATGTCCGCCGACGGCCAGTAGCGGCGGCGAGTCGAATGGCAGCGGCACAGCGAGCGGAACGAAGCCGCGTGCGCGGCGAATCAACTGCGGTGCACCATCGACCACGGCCATCACGGAATCGTCGCAGCGCTGGAGGATCTCGCGGTCGTGCATGAGAAAGGCGTCGGCGATTTGCCCGAGCCTCGCCAGCGCCTCGTCATTATCGATGGCGATGGGCTCTTCGCTGAGGTTGGCGCTGGTCATTACTAAGGCGCGGACGCGGGGATCGGCAAAGAGCAGATGCTGCAACGGCGCGTAGGGCAGGAATACTCCGAGCCACGGGATTCCGGGGGCGACTGAGGGCGCGATACCGCAATTCGAGCGCCGGCTCCCAAGAACAATGGGGCGCGAAACCTTGAGGAGCAGGGTTTCTTCTTCAGCCGTGAGCAGACAGACGGCGCGCGCTGCATCAAGGTCGCGCAGCATGATGGCGAGCGGCTTGCCGTAGCGATGCTTGCGCTCGCGCAGGCGCATGACGGCGGTTTCATTGGTTGCATCCACGGCGAGGTGGAAGCCGCCGATGCCTTTGATGGCGACGATCTGACCGGAGAGAAGAAGATCGATGGTTTGAGTGATTGGATCATCATGAGACAACAAGTTAGCTTCCGCTTCGCGGAAGTCGCGAGTTGGCAAGTTAGCGCCGCCCACCAGCCAGACGCGCGGTCCGCACACCGGGCAGGCATTGGGCTGCGCGTGGAAGCGGCGATTCGTGGGGTCGTCGTACTCCGCCTGGCACGCGGCGCACATTTTGAAGCGCGCCATCGAGGTCTGCGGGCGGTCGTAGGGAATGCTGCGCGTGATGGTGTAGCGGGGGCCGCAGTTGGTGCAGTTGAGGAAGGGATAGCGGTAGCGGCGGTCAAGAGGATCGAGCAGCTCGCGGAGGCAGTCCGCGCAGGTGGCTGCGTCGGCGGGAATGCCGGTCGAGACCTGGCCGCGCGCTTCACTGGCGACGATACGGAAGGTTTTTTCTTGTTTCGGAGGAGCGTCTTGGGCAACGACAGAATCGATGCGCGAGAGGGGCGGAGCTTCAGCGAGGAGGCGGCGGCGAAAAGCTTCGATGCGATTGGCGGGGCCTTCGATTTCGATTGTCACGCCGCCTGTATCGTTGCCGATGAAACCGGCCAATCCCTCTTCTTGTGCGAGGCGATAGACGAAGGGCCGAAAGCCGACGCCCTGGACAACACCGCGCACCGTGAGGGCCTCGCGCCTTTGCCCTTCGGGCCGTCCTAGTTTTGGTTGAGATTTGCGCCCCAAGTTTGCGCCTCGCACAGGAAACCAGCATAGCGCATGGGTTGCGTTCCCGGCTTTTCGCTCATCCAATCACATGTCAAATGGCAGCATTTCAACTTGGCAAGGGGGAAGACGGATAATTTGGAAGTTGGGGAAGGAAGCAGCGCGATGGATTCCTTGTTACGGAAAGCGGCGCGAGCGATAGCGCGGATATCTCTTCTGGCGGCGCGGGTTTCTCTTCTGGCCGCACTCGCAATCGCCGCGGCGCCTGCGCAGGAACCGAATGAGGAAGCAGTGATTCGCCTGATCGATGCTGCCGTCCAGGCGCGCTATGAAAATGTGCTGGGATTCACGGATATCGAGCACTATGCCGTGTACAGAGGTCAGGACGAAACCCATCCCGCGGCGGAGATGACGGTGAAAGACACGTACAAGAAGGGTGTGGGCAAGGAGTACACCGTGCTGTCGCAGAGCGGATCGGGGATTGTGCTGCGGTACGGACTGAAGCCGGGGATCGATAACGAGAGAACGATCAACGAGCCCGGCAATATAGAGAAGTCCTGGTTCACCTCGGCCAACTACGAGATGAAATTGAAGGCCGGCGGAGTGCAGAAACTGAATGGACGCGACTGCTACGTGCTTGCCATTACGCCACGACAGAAGGCTCCGAATCTGATCGAGGGAACCCTCTGGGCGGACACGCGAGACGGATCTCTCGTTCAGATCGAGGGCGTCGCGTCACAGAATCCTTCGGCATTTTCGGGAACGACGCATCTGATGCGCCAATACGAAAACATCAGCGGCTTTGCGATGGCCACGCATGCCCGCGCCGAATCGAACAGCCTGCTATTCGGGCGCACTGTGGTGACGATCGACTACAGCGATTACAAGTTGCAGCTCCCCGGCGCCAAATAGCCTGCCGATATTTGCCTGAGAGGGCCTCGGCGCACCGTCTCGAATCTGCTGCGCCGCGATTCTGGGACGGCGAACGCGGATCCTCCAAGTGATCCCCTGCCCAACATTTGCACCGCCCTTCCGCGCCTTTGTGCGCTGCAACACATCGCCGGCGGCTGGGAGCGCGACGCCGATTCATCCATTCCCGGTATGGCGGAAGCCGGGGCCGGCAAATGGGATAGACACACGCATCCGTGATTGCTGTCACGGATTACGAAATCTTCCGGCCCCACACTTGGGGCAAGTATGTGCACGTGTGCCGTGCTGGAACCATGTTCGTCAAGAGCAGGATCGGCACCGAAAGATCCTGATTTTCTGCCCTATTTGAGCCTGATGAGGGAAACATAATGAGCAAACTGAAAGTAGCGACAGTCTGGCTAGACGGTTGTTCTGGCTGCCACATGTCGTTTCTCGACATGGACGAGCGGCTTCTGGAATTGGCGAAAGCAGTGGATGTGGTCTACAGCCCCATCGTAGACGCCAAGGAGTTCCCTGACGACGTGGATATTGTTCTGGTCGAGGGAGCCGTGGCCTCGGTGGACGACGAGAAGAAGATCAAGAAGGTACGGGACCACTCAAAGACGCTGGTGGCGATGGGCGACTGCGCGATTACGTGTAATGTGCCCGGGATGCGCAATCCCATCGGGCCGGAGAAGATTCTCGATCGCGCCTACATCGAGAACGCCAGCGCACAGCAGCAGATTCCGTGCGAGATTGTGCCCAAGCTGCTCAAGGTGGTGCGCCCCATTCACGAGTTTGTGAAGGTGGATGTTTTTCTGCCCGGCTGTCCGCCCTCGCCCGAAACATTCCTTGCCGCACTGACCGCGCTGGCCACCGGCGGACCCCTGGATGTTCCAGCGCTGACACACTTTGGAGCTTAACGAATTGGAGATGAGCGCAATGAGCCAGACCATTACCATCGACCCGGTAACACGTCTTGAAGGGCACGGCAAAATCACCATCGAGCTTAACGGGCAGGGCGAGGTGGAGGACGCGCACTTCCACATCACGCAGGTGCGCGGCTTTGAGCGCTTCTGCGAGGGCCGGCCGTTCTATGAGATGCCCGCCCTGATGGAGCGCATCTGCGGCATTTGCCCGGTTTCGCACCTTCTTGCCTCGGCCAAAGCCTGCGAGGCCATCATGTCGGTCGAGATTCCGTACACCGCGGCGCAATTGCGGCGCCTGTTGAACATGGCCCAGTTGGTGCAGTCGCATGCGCTGAGCTTCTTCCATCTTTCCTCGCCCGATCTGCTGCTGGGCATGGACTCCGACCCCGCCAATCGCCACATCCTGGGCGTGGCGGCGGCCAACCCCAAGCTGGGGCTTGCGGGCATTGGCCTGCGCCGCTTCGGGCAGAGCATCATCGAGTTGCTCGCCGGCAAGCGCGTGCATCCGGGCTGGGTTGTGCCCGGCGGCGTAACGGAGCCACTTACGGCGGAAAAGCGCGACAAGATTCTGGCCATGATTCCGGATGCCTATGCCAGCGTCGGCCTGGCTCTGGGCGCGTATAAGCAAATCGCGGACAAGTTCAAAGCGGAGATCGAGGTCTTCGCGAACTTCCCGTCGAATTACCTGAGCCTGATCAACGAGGACGAGTCTTTCGAGATCACCGACGGCGCGTTGCGGCTGATCGACGCCGAGGGCAAAACGATCGAGGACGGCATGAACGCCAGCCGGTTCACCGAGGCATTCGGCGAAGCGGTCGAGCCCTATAGCTACACCAAATTCCCCTACTACAAGGCGCTTGGGTATCCCGATGGGTGTTATCGCGTGGGACCGCTGGCGCGGCTCAACAACGTGAAGACCATGGGGACTCCGCGGGCCGAGAAGGAACTGGCGGAATTCAAGCAGTTGGCGGCCGGGCCGGTCGAGAGCTCGTTTTACCAGCATCACGCGCGGCTGGTGGAAGCCCTCCATGGCCTGGAGAAGATCGAGGAGATTCTCGCCGATCCGCAAATCCTCGATAAGCACGTGCTCGCTACCGCCGGCGTGAACCGGCTTGACGGCGCAGGCCAGATCGATGCGCCGCGCGGGGTGCTGAATCATCACTACAAGGTGGACGAGGATGGCAAGATGACCTGGGCCAGCCTGGTGGTGGCCACCGGCCATAACAACAACGCCATGAACAAAGGCGTCCTTCAGGTGTCGAAAGCGTTTGTAAAGGACGGCAAGTTCACAGAGGGCGCTCTGAACCGCGTAGAGGCTGTGGTGCGGACTTTCGACCCGTGCCTGAGTTGCTCGACGCACGCCTTCGGCCAGATGCCGCTGGCGGTCACGCTGGTGAATGCGGATGGCGAGGTTGTGGATCGGGTGGTAAGGGACTGATCCGCGGATTTACCATTCATGGTGCTTTCCCAGGTCTCAAAATCGAAACCTGCGGACCCCAGAGAAGTGGGAAACAACGGCCGTTCGTGGCCGGCATTACTCTTTGCATATGCAGGATCCGAATCCTGTCCGCTGCTTGATTCTTGCCTGCGGCAACACGACGCGCAGCGACGATGGAGTGGGGCCATTCCTCGCGGAGTGGGCTGCGGAGCGATTCCGCAACAATGCAGACGTGCGCGTCGTGTCGCGGCAACAATGGACGCCGGAACTGGCGGAAGAGGTTGCAGCCGCCGACACCGTGCTCTTTGTCGATAGCTCGGTCGATTCCGGTCCCGGGCACGTTCGTCTCATCCCCGTCGAAGCGAAGACTGGAGACTCAGGAGCAGCGACACACCACGTAGAGGCACCCGAGCTTCTTGGCTTGACCTGCACGTTCTATGGCTACCGACCAACGCGCGCGATGCTTTTGACGATCGGCATCGGCTCGACAGAGTTCGGAGAAACCTTCAGCGAAGATGTCAAGGCCGCGCTGCCGGAAGCCCAGGGCATTTTGGAAGCCACGGTTCTGCAATTTCTTGAGAATTAGAGCGGCTCCGTGAATGGGCATCCACCATTCGTGGCCTCCCACACTTGCGCCAGAAATAAGCGCAAGGATGGGGCTCGGCGCGTTGGGTACAGCTACTGAATGGGACACAGGGGCAAACCGAAGGGCCTAACCGCAGATTCTTCGACTCCTTTCGTCCGCACGGCGGACTCCAGTCGCTCAGGATGACAGCGGTATTTATGTAGCGAGCTTAGCTGCCTCACGCGCGCAAATGAAAAAGCGGCTGCGCGTTGATGCGCAGCCGCCGGTCACGGGAGGGTTGAATGCGGGTTAAAACGCAGCTACTGTCTGCCGCAGGCTATACGAGCTGAGCGTCTTGATGTAGTTGCCACGGTCATAGGGCGAGGTGTCGGGCACGGAACGACGGCTCAAACAGCCACGCGTTTCGGCGAGCGAGGCATATTCGCGCTTCTCAAGCCAGTAGCGCAGGTCAGCCAGCACGCGGCCGATATGGTCGATGCCGTGAACGTGCAGCGCGGAGGCCATCATAGCGACGTCGCCGCCGGCCATGATTGCTTTCAGCACATCTTCAGCGGAGTGCACGCCGCCGGTAATGGCGATGTCGCCCTTGAGATGGCCATAGAGAATGGCCGCCCAGTGCAAGCGCACCAACAGCTCGGAGGGAGTGGAAAAGCGCAGCGTAGGCCGTACTTCCAGCGTCTCGATGTCGAAATCCGGCTGATAGAAGCGATTGAAGATGACCACCGCGCGGGCGCCCGCCTCCTCAAGCTGCGCGCAAAGATGCGGCAAGCTGGTGAACGACTGCTTAAGCTTGACGGCCACGGGAACCGTGACCGTTTTGCAAACGCTGCTTACCAGTTCGAGCAATTGCTGCTCAAGCGCGGCTGAGGTCTGGCTGCTGTCGGTCGCCAAGGCAAAGGTATTCAGCTCGATGGCATGGGCCCCGGCCTGCTCCATCTCTTTTGCAAAGCGCACCCAGCCGCCGGTGGTTGCGCCGTTCAGGCTGGCGATGATGGGAATGCCGACTGCTTCGCGGGCACGCCGCAGATGTTCCAAATATCCGCTCTGCGTCACCCGGTAGTCTTTGAGGTCGGGAAGATAGTTGAGCGATTCGGCGAAGGTCTCGGTGCCGCGCGACAAATCTTCGTCGAGCGTCTGCGACTCCAGCGTCAACTGCTCTTCAAAGAGCGATGGCAGCACAATGGCGGAAGCCCCCGCATCCTCCATGTGGCGAACATTGTCAATCGTCTCCGAGAGCGGCGTGGAGGAGACCACAATCGGGCCGCTGAGTTTCATGCCGAGATATTGCATGGATATATCGATCATTCATCACCTCCGGCAGCCGTGGCCGCCAACTTTTCCGCAGAGTTATCTTGAGGATTTTCCACTGGCGCGATGTGGGGCGTTTCGCCGCGGCCCGGCATCGTCGCGCGCGCGGAGTAGACGCGCCACTGGCGCTCGACATCGTCCTGGGCTTCGGTGAGCAGTTCCGCGGCCAGCTCTGGATTGCTGCGCGCCAGCATGGTGTAGCGGGCCTCGCGGTAAGCATACTCCTTGAGCCGTATCGACGGCGCCTTGGAGTCGAGTTGGAAGGGATTCTTGCCTTCCTCGCGCAAACCGGGATTGTAGCGCATCAACGGCCAATAGCCGGATTGGACGGCCAGCTTCTGCTGCTCCAGCCCATGTACCAGGTCGTATCCGTGAGCGATGCAGCATGAATACGCGATAATGAGCGACGGCCCCTGGTGCGCCTCGGCCTCCTGGAAGGCCTTGATGACGTGGCTGTCGTTGCCGCCGAGCGCCACCTGCGCGACGTAAACGGAGCCGTAACTCACCGCTTCCATAGCCAGATCTTTGCGGCTGTTTGGCTTGCCGCTGGCGGCAAACTTGGCAACTGCGCCGCGCGGCGTGGCCTTGGAGGCCTGGCCGCCGGTGTTCGAGTAGACCTCAGTATCCAGCACGAGCACATTCACATTTTTGCCCGAGCCGAGCACGTGATCGAGCCCGCCGAAGCCGATGTCGAAGGCCCAGCCGTCGCCGCCCAGAATCCACACGCTCTTGCGGACCAGCGCGTCGGCAATGGCCAGCAGATTGATTGCATCCGAACTACTGTTTCCGTCCAACACGGCACGAAGCGCTTTCACGCGTTCCCGCTGCGCGTCGATTTCAGTCTCGGTCTTCTGCGACGCGCCCACAAGGGCGGTGGCAAGGTCTGCGCCGATGGCCGGGGCAAGCCGCGCCACCAAAGTCTCGGCAAAGGACCTTTGCTGGTCGAGCGCCGTTCTCATGCCGAAGCCGAACTCCGCATTGTCCTCAAACAGCGAATTGGACCATGTGGGGCCGCGGCCTTGCGCGTTGCTGGTGTAGGGGGTGGTCGGCAAGTTGCCGCTGTAGATCGACGAGCAGCCTGTGGCGTTGGCGATGTAGAGCCGGTCGCCGAACAACTGCGTGAGCAGCTTGATGTAGGGCGTCTCGCCGCAACCTGCGCAGGCCCCGGAGAACTCAAAAAGCGGCTGCAGCAGTTGAATGTCCTTGACCTGCGAGTGCGACAGCCTGGCGCGATCGACTTCGGGCAGGTTGACGAAGAACTCCCAATTTTCGCGCTCCGGCTCGCGCAGCGGAGCCTGCGGCGCCATGTTGATGGCCTTCTTGCTGGCGTCGCTCTTGTTCTTTACCGGGCAGGCGTCGACGCAAACCGCGCAGCCAGTGCAATCTTCAGGCGCCACCTGCAGTGTGTAACGCTCAGCCTCCATGTCGCGCCACTTGGGCTTGGCCCACTTGAAGGTTGCCGGAGACTTGTCGCCCAATTCGGCGTTGTAAACTTTGGCGCGAATGACTGCGTGCGGGCAAACCATCACGCACTTGCCACACTGGATGCACAGATTCTGGTCCCACACCGGAATGAACTGCGCGATGTTACGCTTTTCCCACTGCGCCGTGCCGGTGGGGTATGCGCCGCCGGCCGGGATTGCGCTGACCGGAACCAGGTCGCCCCGTCCCGCGGCAATCTCACCCAGAACGTCGTGAACAAACCTGGGCGCTTTGCCGGAGATGACCCCTACAATGTCGAAGCCGGATGAAGCCGCCGCAGGCAGCTCCACTTTTTCAAGATGGGCCAGCGCGTGGTCCACGGCGGCATAGTTCTTCGCAACTACCGCCTCGCCGCGCTTGCCATAAGTCTTGTAAATCGCCTTCTTGATTTGCGCGATGGCTTCGTCGCGCGGCAGCACGCCGCTGATGGCGAAGAAGCAGGTCTGCATGATGGTGTTGATGCGCGTACCCATGCCGGCTTCGCGCGCCACCTTGTAGCCGTCGATCACATAGAATTCGATCTTTTTGCGCAGTAGCTCTTCCTGCGTGGTCTTTGGCAGGTTGTCCCACACTTCGGCCGCGGAGTACGGCGTGTTGAGCAGGAAGACCGCGCCCGGCATGGCGGCTTCGAGCACGTTCATCTTCTCCAGGAAGCTGAAGTTGTGGCAGGCCACGAAGCTGGCGCGGGTAATCAAATAAGTTGACCGGATGGGTTTGGGGCCGAACCTCAGGTGCGAGGTGGTCATGGAACCGGACTTCTTGGAGTCGTAGACGAAGTAGCCCTGCGCGTAGTTGTCCGTCTGTTCGCCGATGATCTTGATGGAGTTCTTGTTTGCGCCCACGGTGCCGTCGGAGCCCAGGCCGTAGAAGAGCGCGCGCACGGTCTTCGGATCTTCAGTGGAGAACGCCGGATCGTAGTCGAGGCTGGTGTGACTCACGTCATCATTGATGCCGATGGTGAAGTGGTTTTTGGGAGTGGGCTTGGTTAATTCGTCAAAAACGCCTTTGACCATTGCCGGCGTGAACTCTTTCGATGAGAGGCCGTAGCGTCCGCCGATGACAGTGGGCATGGCGAAGGGCAGTTTGGCGGCATTCTCGGCCAGCACGGTCAGCACGTCCTGATAGAGCGGCTCGCCAGTGGCGCCTGGTTCCTTGCAGCGGTCGAGAATGGCGATCGACTTGACGGTGGTGGGCAGCGCGGCCAGAAAAGCTTTGCTATCGAAGGGCCGGTAGAGGCGGACCTTGAGCAGGCCGACCTTTTCGCCCTGGCGCGTGATGGCGTCGACGGCTTCTTCGGCGGCTTCGGCACCCGAACCCATGATTATGATGACGCGCTCGGCATCGGGGGCGCCGTAATAGTCGAAGAGGCGATAGGAGCGGCCGGTCTCGACCGCAAAACGCTCCATAACCGATTGCACAATGCCGGGAACAGCGGCATGGAAGGGCGTGCATGCCTCGCGCGCCTGGAAGAAGACATCGGGGTTCTGCGCCGTGCCGCGGATGAAGGGGCGGTCGGGCGTGAGAGCGTTCTTGCGGAAGGCGATGAGGTATTTGTCGTCGACCAATGCGCGGATGGTGTCGTCGCCGATCGGCAGAATTTTTCCCACTTCGTGCGAGGTGCGGAAGCCATCGAAGAAATGGATGAAGGGGATGCGGGATTCGAGGGTAGCGATCTGCGCGATGAGGGCCAGGTCGGCAACTTCCTGGACGGAGTTGGAGGCCAGCATGGCCCAGCCGGTGGTGCGGCAGGCCATTACGTCGGAGTGGTCGCCGAAGATCGACAGCGCGTGCGTAGCCAGGGTGCGGGCAGTGACGTGCATCGTCGCCGGGGTGAGTTCGCCTGCGATCTTATACATATTGGGGATCATCAGCAGCAGGCCCTGCGATGCCGTAAATGTGGTTGCGAAGGCCCCGGCCTGCAAAGCGCCGTGCAGCGCGCCGGCCGCTCCGCCTTCGCTCTGCATCTCTTCCACAATGGGCAGCGCGCCCCAGATATTCTTCCTACCCTCCGAGCGCCACTGATCGGCCCACTCGGCCATGGGCGACGAGGGAGTGATGGGGTAGATGGCGACGACTTCGGAGAGCCGGTACGCTACGGAGGCCGCTGCCTCGTTCCCGTCCATGATTACTGCGGGAATCACAGTGTCTTGTTCACTCATTCGCTTCGCTCCATAGTGCGACTTTTGGGAAGATCGGCCGCTATCGAGAGTCTCAACTCTGAAGCAGTGAACCGCTGTGATGGGAGGCACAGGGAGGGGCTAAAATCCCACGTTTTGAACCGATGTTTATATGGTGCAAAGGAACGTGCGGGGGATAGCGTCTTCAACCCTGTCGATCAGCTTCCGTGTGGGCGGTCAATACTGCCGAAATTCCAAGGTTTTGAAGGGTTCAAGCTGAAGCCTTTTGGAATCTGCGTGACTTCCGATTGGAATCGGGTAACCTATAGAAATCAGGGTGAACCCCCTTTTTTAAGCGCCCTGACACGGATTTGTCTTCCCCATGCACCTGAATACAAAGGGTTGGCTTTTGACGACGGCACTGTCGGTGTCCGCGATGCTGCCGGGCGAGCTTTGCGCCCAGGGATCTCCGCCCTCGCCTGCCGTCGTCTGGCAACCCAGGGGCGTCGAGAGTGTGGAACGCGATTCAGCTCGAAAGCAGCGCCAGTCAATCCAATTGGACCCTGACAAGACCTACACACTCGCAGAGTTGGTCGATCTTGCCGAGCGAAACAATCCCGAAACGCGCGTGGCCTGGGAGGCAGCTAAATCAAAAGCGGCAGAGCTGGGCGTTGCGCGCGGCGCGCTTTATCCGACCTTGACTGCTGTTGCTCTTGCCGTCTCGCTTCGGCAGGCTGCGCTCGTTGGCGAGTACTTCAATCGCCAGACAGAAGGGGCCTTTGAACCCGTTCTACAGGTGGAGTACCTGGTGTTCGATCTCGGAGGGCGCAGCGGAGAGATCGACGCCGCCAAAGCAAACCTGCTGGCAGCGGATCTGGCTTTCAACGACTCGCACCGGCGCATCATTTATCAGGTGGCTGAGGCGTACTACCGGCTTTTGAACGCTCAAGGCCAACGTGAGGCGGCTGAAGCGAGCCTGGAAAACGCCAAGGCGGTTGAAGAAGATGCAACGGCGCGCCTTCAAAATGGGCTGGCCACAAAGCCGGACGAGCTTGAGGCCACGGCGGCGCGTGCGCAGGCAGAGTTCGACCTGCAGGCGGCTCTAGGAGCGGTCGATATCGCGCGCGGCGACCTTGCAACCGCGCTTGGATTGGACCCGGGAACGGTTTTCAAGGTTGAAGGCATCGAGCAATTGAAGCTCCCGGCTTCCATCGCCAGCTCTTTCGACCAGGAGATGGATCGAGCGTTGCGCCAGCGTCCCGATCTATTGCGGCAACTGGCGAGCCTGCGCGCCGCCAATGCTTCTATCAAACAGGCGAGATCAGAGTACTTTCCAATTCTCAGCTTCAAAGGGGATGGCGGCCTCGGGCGCGCTTACGGTCAAACTAATCTCTTTCCCGGAAGTTACGCTGAAGGCGAGGTGTGGACCGCCGAACTCGAATTGCGATGGAATTTATTCGACGGTGCACGCCGGGAATACCGTCTGGCGCAAGCCAATGCCGACAAGAAGGCAGCACAGGCCCAAATTGACGCACTCCGCGACCAGATCGCCGATCAGGTTTGGTCAGCTTACAGCAATGAGCAAACCGCGCTCAGGCAACAGCAGGCCGCAGCCGCCCTGCTGACTGCCTCGCAGGAATCGTACGAAGCTGCGCACGAATCGTATGGTTACGGCGTGCGCAATCTGCTGGATGTGGTTGCTGCGCAAAAAGCCCTGGCACAGGCGCGATCGGAGGACGTTTCCGCTCGAACGCAACTGCTGCTTGAAGTAACCAACCTCGCTTTTCAAACAGGCGATTTCATCCAGACACAGCACTGGAGCCCCGGGCCATGAACGCAAAACTATTGAACGGGAGCGACGCGAAACTGTGAACCTTCGTCAGCGCATGTCGATTTTTCCGGCCGCATTGCTCGCGACTGAAATCGCGGGCTGCAGGCGTGCGCCCACTTTCAACATACTCGGATCTTTTTTCCCGTCGTGGCTCATTTGCCTGTTCGCTGGCATCGGCCTTGCCTTCATTGCCAACCGCATCTTCGCCCGCTTTGGACTGGAGAAGGAGATCCTCTGGCCGATCGTTGTGTATCCATGCCTTGCGTTGTTATTCACCTGCATGCTTTGGCTCATCTTCTTTAACTGATCGAAGGAGGAACCATGCAGCAAAGCCGCCTTCACATCATCGGACGCGCCATCAGCATCGGGGTAATGGTTTCGACCGCGCTCGTCGCGCTTCTCGTGGTACACCTGGTGGACGTGAATCCGCGCACCGACGACGCCGAAGTTTTTGCGAATTTCATCGGTATGGCTCCGCTGGTAAACGGTCCGGTGATGCACCTGTATGTTGCCGATAACGAATCGGTCAAAGCCGGCGCTCCCTTGTTCGACATTGACGACCGCCCCTACGCATACGCTCTTGCACACGCCCACTCCGAGCGGGTTGCTCTTCAAGGCGAGATCAGCGATGAGAGCCGTCTCATCGCGGGCAAGTCCAGTGGTGTGGATGTCGCCAAGGCGAACGTCCAGAGTGCGGAAGCCAGCGTGGCCCACGCCGACGCCGCGGTGGAAGAAGCCAAGGCCGACGTTGCCCGTCAAAAGGCCGCAGTCGAGCGCTCCAATGCCGAACTGAAATATGCTTCGGACAATCTGCAACGGATCGAGCCGCTTCTGGCGCGCCAGTTTGTGACCGTCGATCAGGTGGATCAGGCTCGCACGTTGCAGATTTCGCGCGCGCAGGCTGCCAATGAAGCCCAGTCGCAACTGGCTTTGGCCGAGGCCAGTCTGCTCGCTGCTCAAGCGCAATACAAACAGGCGCAAGCTGTGCTCGATCAGAGCCATCAGCAGGTTCAGCAGGCTACGCATAACGTAACCACGCTGAAACCTCTCGAAGGACAGCTTCCCGGTAAGCAGGCGGCCATAGATACGGCCCAGTACGACCTCGACAATTGCCACGTTGTCGCTCCTTTTGACGCGCGCGTCACCAACCTCACCATTTCGCAGGGAGACTACGCAAGTGCCGGCAAACCGGTCTTCACTCTCATCGACAATCGCACCTGGTGGGTCATCGCAAACTTCCGTGAAACGCAACTGCACCACATCCAGCCCGGAATGCGCGCCGACGTGTATGTGATGTCGCGCCCTTCTGTTCGCTACGAGGGCAGGGTGGATAGCGTCGGATTCGGTGTTACGCCCGACACGGACCTGGTTGGCCATATCACTACACCGGGCTTGCCAGACGTCCAGCGCACCCTCAACTGGGTGCATCTGGCCTCGCGCTTTCCCGTGCGGATACGTATTCTGCATGGCCCGTCCGATGTTTTCCGCCTGGGCGAATCCGCCACCGTCATCATCCGCGGCTCTGCGCCTCACGAGCCGGGGAATTAGAGATGGCTTCCGAGCCCATTCATCTTCCGCATCGGGAACGCTTCACGGATTGGTTCCCCGAGTTCCTCAAGAAGGAGTTTGCGCCCTATCCCGGCCGCGGCGCGATCGTAGCGCGCATCGTCATCTCTGCCACGCTGACTATGATCATCATCGAAACTTTCCGCATTCCGGGCAACCTTATTGGCGCATTGGCTGCATTTATCCTTTCGCGTGAAAATCTAGTCTCCACGGCCCGCTCGGCGATCTTGCTGCTGGGTGCGTTTCTGCTCGGTACCCTCTTCATCCCTGTGGGAGCGCGGCTGTTTGCTTCCGCTCCCGAAACCCATTTTCTCTGGGTAGGTTGCAGCCTCTTTCTGGTTTTCTTTCTGCTGCGCTGCCTTGCGAACTACGCTGTAGCGGTGGGCATCTCTCTGGTCGTGGCCAACGTTCTTGGCATCTGGTACCTGCCCGGCCCCGCGGAAAAGAACATAGAGCTTACGCTGTGGCTGGTTTTGGCAACGCTTATCGGGGTGCTGGTGACGCTGGGCGTTGAAATCGCCTTCCGCGCGCTGCACGGCGGCGACGAGCTGCTGGAAGGTCTTGAAACCCGCCTCGCGCTCATCGAGAATCTGATGGCAGATTACGCCAACGGGCGGCCAGTCTCGGCACCTACGGGAGCGGGCCTTGCCCAGTTCGCCATGGTGGGGGTCGGTGCGCTGCGCCGTAACCTGGCCCGTGCAAGCTACACTCAGCTTTATCGCACACGCATGAGTGCGCTGGTTTCGCTGGTGGCTCGTTCCATTGATTTTGGCGCTGTTCTCGCTGGTGCTTTTCCCTCGCTGCCGGTGGAGCTCAAGCAGCGTGCCGACCGCATCAGTCATAGCGTCGCCGACATTCGCCAATGCCTTCGCACCCATGGCCAACCCTGTGAGGCAGCCCTGGAGCCAAGGCCAAGTCCCGGCACTCCGCTGTTGTCTGAAATCGAATCCACGGTTTCGCTCATGCCTGCCATCTTCAGCGAAGAGCATGCCCCCGATCCCGATCTCGAACCCCTGGAGGACTCATCCGGCACCGGCCGCATCTTCATTCCCGGCGCCTTTTCTAATCCCGAGTATCTGCGTTACGCCCTTAGCGCAACTGCGGCCTCCATGCTCTGCTATGTCATTTATGTAGCGCTGGACTGGCCCGGACTGTCTACCTCAGTGTTTACCTGCATACTTACTGCGCTCACCACCATCGGCGCCTCACGTCAGAGACAAATACTGCGCGTCGCCGGATTTGTTCTCGGTGGCGTGATTGCAGGTATCGGATCTCAGATCTTTATTCTTCCCTATATCGATTCCATCGGCGGATTCACCGTGCTATTTGCCGTTATGACCGGTGTGGCTGCGTGGATTGCAACTTCCGGCACCCGGCTTGGCTACGCAGGCCTGCAATTTGCCTTCGCGTTTTACCTCATCCAACTCAGCGAGTTCTCCTTCCAGACCAACCTCACCGTCGCACGCGATCGCGTACTCGGCGTGCTGCTCGGCGTTACCATGATGTGGCTCGTTTTTGAGCGCCTCTTTCCGCACTCTGCCGCCGATGAGATGGTGCGCATTTTTGTTGCCAACCTTCGCCTCCTGGCGGATTTCTCGTCTTCCTCTCCGCGCAGCGATCATCCCGCGGATATTTTGAAGATTCGACGCCAGCGCGAAGAAATTTATCGTCGTTTTGGCGAAGTGAACGCACAATCCGACGCCGTTCCCCTTGAAACCGGTTCGCTCCGCGCGCGAGAGATGGCCGCCCGCGATCGCATCCTTCGCTGGCAAACCTCTTTACGCAGCTTTTACCTGCTCGAGGTCCCGCTGGTCCAGTTCCGTGTTTTCGGAGGCGCCGACCCGAAGCCGCATCCCTACAGAAGGTTTGAGAACGACTTTCGCTTCGAGTGTGCGCGCATCTTCCGCCAGATGGCCGATAGCCTTGAGAGCCAGCTTGCCACCCGCGCTCACCGCATTAGCACGCCGTCGAGTCTCGTTCAACGCATCGATTCCACATCAGCCGGGTTCGCAGGCGAACTCTCTGAACGTGAACGGGTTCTCATGCATGTCATCCGGACCATCGCGCAATTGGTCGACCGCCTCCAATTCCAAGTTGCTTCCGAAGGCCTATACGATCTTCCGCAAGCCTCCACGGCGCTGCCGCAAGCTATTGAACCAGAAAGCGCTTGAAACGGCACGACCAAACAAGTGCCATGACTTTGTGATTTGGTAATCGTTCCGAGGCAAGTGCGGGCCTGGAGGCGCGCAGGACAGCCGGTCTACCACCCCAACGACGTTGGGGACCCCGGTCTGGACAGGGTGCGGAAAAAGGCAGGGTTTGCAGCCGAATGAGTGAAGGACCGTCCCGTAGCGGCTAAAGCCCCGATGATTTGACTGGCTTTTTCGGCGCGCGACCCACCCACCTGGGTGGGTACCCCGCTCGTGCCCTTCTACAAAGTTCCCGAAATCGAGTTTTCCCGCAGCCCATGGAGGCTCGGCGCAATCACCCGAGCAGGGCATTCACCTTCGGCATCCAGTCGGAGATCGGGATGTGTTGCGGGCACAAGTTTTCGCAGGTGTCGCAATCGAGGCAGGCGCCCGAGCGCTCGCCTTCTTTGAGCATGAAACCGTAGCGGAAGCGGGCCGAGTCTACGTCGTCGTATGCGTTGGCATAGTTGAACAGGTCGAAGTTGGCAGGAATGTTGACGTCGTTGGGGCAGGGCATGCAGTAGCCGCATTTGGTGCACGGAATTAGAATGCGCGCCTTGTATTGCTCGCGGACCCGCGCAATGAGCTCGTGATCGGCTGGGCCCAGCTTGCCTACGCGGGCCGATTCGACAATCTGGAGGTTCTCGACGACCTGGCTCATGGCGCTCATGCCGCTGAGCACTACCGTGACTTCCGGCTGATCCCACACCCATTCAAAGGCCAGTTGCGCGGGGCTGCGATGGGCCGGGTCGGTGGCAATCGTTTCGGCGATAGCCGGCGGCGGATCGGCGAGCCTTCCGCCCATCAGCGGCTCCATGACAACCACCGCGAGGCCTTTTTCCGCGGCCAGCTTAAGCCCGCGCGTGCCTGCCTGGTTCTCCGCGTCCATGTAGTTGTACTGGAGCTGGCAGAAGCTCCACAGGTCGCTGCCGTTGACGATCTCTTCAAAGGCCTCGTAGTTGTCGTGAAACGAGAAACCCAGATGCCGGATGCGGCCGTCGGCCAGCGCCCGCTGCGCCTCGGCGAGCAGATTGTGCTTCAAGACGACGTTTTGCCAAGTGGCCTTGCTCAGCCCATGCATCAGGTAGAAGTCGATGTGGTCCGTTTGCAGCTTGGTCAACTGCTCGTTGAGAAAGCGGTCGAAATCCTCTGGGCCCTTCACGAAATAGACAGGAAGCTTGGTAGCGAGGCGCACCTTCTCGCGATAACCATCGCGGAGCGCACGGCCCACCACCAGTTCGCTCTGGCCGTTGTGATAGAAATAGGCGGTATCGACGTAATTCACGCCGTCGTCGATGGCATGGCGCAACATGCGAATGGTTTCGGGTTCATTGATATCGGAACCGTGCGGGTTCCCATCGACGGTAGGGAGCCGCATGCAGCCAAAGCCAAGAGCCGAAGCCTTCCAGTCGAGCTTTCCAAACGAGCGATATTGCATGAGGGGTCCCTCCAGTGTAATTGATTCGGAAGGAGAATCTTATACCAGATCTCATGGTGCGCGCCAGTTTACCCGCTTAACGGCCCCGCCACCAGTGCTTCCCACACGGATTCGAGGGAGCGATGGAATTTGCGGCCGGCGCGGCCGTACCGCTAATCGGCGTTCCAAAGCGGCGCCCTCACGCCAGCAACGCGGCCACCTTCGGCATCCAATCGGAGATCGCAATGTGCTGCGGGCATAATGCTTCGCAGGTGCCGCAATCGATGCAGGCGGCTGCGCGCGCGCCTTCTTTGAGCAAGTGGTTGTACCGGAACTTTGCCGATTCCACACCCTCGTAGGCGTGGGCATAGTTGAAGAGGTCGAAGTTGGCTGGAATGTTCACATCGTTGGGGCAAGGCATGCAATAGCCGCATTTGGTGCACGGGATTGGAATGCGCGCCTGGTATTGTTGGCGGACGCGAGCGAGGAGCGCCTGATCGGCCGGGCCGAGCTTGCCCACGCGCGCCGAATCGGCAAAGCGGAGGTTTTCGACGAGCTGACTCATCGCGCCCATGCCGCTCAGCACAACCGAGACTTCCGGCTGATCCCATAGCCATTCAAAGGCCAGTTGCGCCGGGCTGCGATGGGCAGGGTCGCCGGCAATCGTCTCGGCGATAGCAGGCGGCGGAACGGCCAGCCTTCCGCCCAGCAGCGGCTCCATGATTACCACCGCCAGGCCCTTTTCCGCGGCCAGCCTGAGCCCGCGCGTGCCGGCCTGATTCTCAATGTCCATGTAGTTGTACTGAATCTGGCAGAAGCTCCACAGATCGCTGCCGTTGACGATCCCTTCAAAGCAGGCGTAGTCGTCGTGGAACGAGAAGCCCAGGTGGCGGATGCGCCCATCGGCCAGCGCACGCTTCGCCAGGTCCAGCAGGCCGTGCTTCAAAACGACGTTTGACCACGTGGCCTTGTTGAGCCCGTGCAGCAGGTAGAAGTCGATGTGGTCTGTCTGAAGCTTTCCCAACTGCTCGTTGAGATAGCGATCGAAATCCTGCGGGCCCTGCAGGATAAAGACAGGCAGCTTGGTAGCGAGGCGCACCCGTTCGCGATAACCGTCCCGCAGCGCCCTGCCAACGATAAGCTCGCTTTTGCCTTCGTGATAGGGATAAGCGGTATCGATATAATTCACGCCATGGTCGATGGCATGGCGCAACATGCGAATGGCTTCTGCCTCATCGACGTTTGCAGTTTCACTCTGCCCTTCCGCAGTGGGGAGCCGCATGCAGCCAAAGCCAAGAACCGAAGCCTTCCAATCCAACTTTCCAAACGAGCGATATTGCATGGCGGGTCTCTCCAGTGTGGTTGATTCGGAAAGGCAATTCTACACCTGATCGCCTGGTGCGCGCCCGTTCATTCGCTCAACAGCCCTGCCACCAATGCTTCCCACTCGACATCGAGGGTGGGGCGATGGAATTTGCGTGCGGCGCGGCTGTACCAGCAATCGGCGTTCCAAGCCGACGGTCCGCGCACGACAAGACGCCTTCCGCCGTCAATGCCCTCCCGTGAGAAAGGCCAGCAAATGTGCTCGCGCCGCATCCAAAGCCGGGAGCTTTGGCGAAACCCGGACCTGGACACCGAATGATCCGAGAAGCGGCGCGAGGCAATCCGCTAGCCGTTGGGTACGCATGCGGACCTCATTGGGAAGCACGCGCGTCGCCTGAACCGCATCGAGAAACGCTTGAGCCAAGGAGTCCCCTGGGGCCTGACGGGAATCGGTCGTGTGCGGGGCATGGACAAACCCAGTGGCTGCATCGACGGCCAGCGAAAGGCAAGCACAGGTCTTTCTCTCATTAGCTTCTCCAACCTGACTGACGGTGAAAATATAGTCGAGTTCCATCACGCCGCGCATCGGGAGATCCTGGCCGCGCAGTCGCGACAACTTCGCCTCGTCCACCCTGGCTTGAGGCATGGGCTGTTCCTCAGGCAGCGGTGCTTCGACAAGCTCGATCCGCAGCGGAGATTCTGCGCCGTCTTCCGGTACGACCATGGGAAAGACGCCGGCGCGGCTCCAAAACCGTTTGCCCTTCCCACGGCGGACGGCATTGCATACGACGACCGTACCGCGGATGCACTCAGCCAATGTCTCCGCTTCCTCCGCCGTAACAAACCATGGGTGAAAACCAGGCCGGCCGGCGCGAAAGATCGGGGACATTAGGCCCCTTTTCTGCGGATGGCCGAGCCAGCCCAGAAGCTCCCGATCCTGACGCTTCAATTCGGACCGCGGAACGAAGTCCACGTACACGCTATGAAGCGCGGCCAGGAATGCTCCTGACTCAATTTTCTCCCCGGCTTGAATGCGGCAATGAAGGCGATAGCCCTCCGGCCCTATATATGCGTGCATCGCATAGATTTCGCCAAGCGCGCCCATCACGAAACAGTAGCGAAGTTCGCCGCTTCTGCCTTGCCGAACAAGGATCAATTGACTGTCATCGAGCTGCTCCCAAGGGCGCAGCGCGAACAACTCTGTGGCAAGTTCATAAAGCCGCTTCATGGCCGGAAACGATGGAGGAATCTCGCCGGGAAGCTCTTTTACGAAACAATGCGCAGGAGGAGCCGATAGAGGAACCGATTGCCGCTTTGCCATGACTGCCGACGATCTCCCAATTTCTGCCTTGGACAAACGCCCGGGCCTTGTCGATTGATGCAACTACGCTATTTTCCCACCAGAACGGCAGGCGCCGGTTTCCCGAGTCTCCCTGCCCCTTGTGGAAGACCGGGCTGCACAGCTCACCAACTGTGATCTGTATCACTTTCAGGAAAAATTCGCGCTGCTAAAAGTAAATCATTGTTCCGATGAATTGAGCAGAGGGTCCGCCAGGGGGCCAGGGAGGGGCTGGGGGTTCCCGGCCAGTTGTCCCCTCCTGGAGATCGAAATCATGGGAATGTCCCAACAAAAAATCCATAAAGAATCTGTTTGCGACCGCCCACCATTGGGCCGTATACTGAAATCCGACTATTCTGGTCGTATTTTTGTGTTGCGCCGCGGCGGGCGGCCAATGGGAGTGCGGCACGTGAGCACACTGAGCGAATTGACCGTTGGTAAGAGCGGGATCCTGGTTGCGCTCGACCTGCCTGAATCTGTCCAGAACCATTTGATGCATATGGGTTTTGTTCCTGACGCCCTGGTGACGGCACTGCGCCGGGCGCCGGCGGGCGACCCCACGGTTTACCTGGTGGATGGAATGGAGATTGCCTTGCGGCACGAGACCGCATCGGCTATTCGGGTGCGGGAAGCTGAGGCTGTGTCCGCCCGGATTGCTGACGGCCCAGAGCTGCTTGAGGCCGCGCGATGAATGCCTGCTGCGAGACGCCTGCCTTTGAGCCACCCGTGGCTGCGCCGCCAGGCGCGCTGCAGACCGTTGCTTTAATCGGACCGCCGAACTCAGGAAAATCCACCCTGTTCAACAAGCTGACGGGGCTGCGGCAAAAGGTTGCGAACTACCCCGGCGTGACGGTAGAGCAGCGCATGGGACTGATGGCCGGGGTGGGCCGCGAAGATCTGACGCTCATCGATCTGCCTGGAATCTATTCGCTCACACCGTACTCAGAAGATGCGCGCGTGGCTGTGAATGTGCTGCGCGGGCGCATGCCGGGCACACCCCGGCCTGACGCAGTGCTGCTTGTGCTGGACTCGCAGCACTTGACGCGGCAACTGATGCTGGCCGCGCCGGTGCTGTCGGTGGGGCTGCCCACGCTGGTGCTGTTGAACATGACCGACCTGATGGAGTCGCGCGGCGGCCAGATCGACACGCTCAAGCTGGCGCGCGAGCTAGGCGCTCCAGTGGCGCAGATCAGCGCGGTGCGTGGAACTGGCATCGATGCGGTTCCGCTGTTTCTGAATCAGCAGAACGGGCACGGCGAGAAGGCCAAGCCGCTGACGCTGCCGGTGATGGGCAACGCGGCCAGCACGCATAGCTGGGCGGCGCAGGTAAGCCGCCGCACGGGTTACCAGGCCCCGCTGTCGGCCGAGAACTCGCGCAAGATCGACAATCTGCTGCTGCACCGCATCTGGGGACCGCTGCTGTTTATGCTGGTTGTGATCGGCGTATTCGAGGTGGTCTTCTCGGTGGGCCAGCCGCTGTCTGACGGGTTTGGCGACATTCTGGCGCGCGCGGGCGAGCTGGTGCGGCCGCTGCTGCCTGTGGGATGGCTGCAATCGCTGGTGCTGGACGGCTTGTGGAAGGGTATCTGCTCGGTGCTGGTGTTTCTGCCGCAGATTCTGCTGCTGTTTCTTTTCATTGGGATTCTTGAGGATTCCGGCTATCTGGCCCGAGCGGCGCTCATCGCCGACCGCGTGATGCGGACGATCGGGCTCAACGGCAAGGCTTTTATCCCGCTGCTCTCGGCTTATGCATGCGCGGTTCCGGCCATCATGGCGACGCGCACCATTGAGAACAAGCGCGACCGGCTGGCGACGATTCTGGTAACGCCGTTCATGACGTGCTCGGCGCGGCTGCCGGTTTATCTGCTGCTGATCGCGGCGTTCGTGCCCAACTATTACTACTTGCACGGATTTCTCGGGCTGCGCACGCTGGTGATGCTGTCGCTTTACCTGGCGGGATTTGTGGCCGCATTCACCACAGCGCGGCTGCTGAAGAGCTCGGTTCTCAAGTCGAGCGATACGCCGTTCATTCTGGAGCTGCCGCAGTACCGCATGCCTACGCTCTACTCGCTGGCGCTACGGTTGATGGATCGCGCGCACATCTTCTTGAAGAATGCGGGAAGGATTATTGTGGGCGTGACACTTGCGCTGTGGGTGATGGCGCACCTGCCCATCATGCATACGGCCACCGGCGCGTGGACCGCGCCGCAACTGGCGGACAGCGTGATCGGCAGGCTGGGACACTTCATTGAGCCGGCGATTGCGCCACTGGGATTCAACTGGAAGATCGGTATCGGCCTGGTGTCGAGCGTGCTGGCGCGCGAGGTGATGGTGAGCACGATGGGCACGCTTTACGGCGCGGACCCGAGCACGCAGGCGCTCAATCTGCAAACCGCTCTTCACCACGACATGACGCTGGGCGGCTCGCTGGCGCTGATGATCTTCTTCGCGTTCGCCATGCAGTGCACGTCGACGATTGCAGTGGTGCGCCGCGAGACCAATAGCTGGATGTGGCCCGCAGTGCAGTTCCTCTACATGCTGGCGCTGGCTTACGGCGCGGCGTTCGCGGTGAATCACATTGTGATGGCGATCTTCGGATAACGCTACGCATTTGGATTCGTGCTATCCCGCACCCTACGATGCTCTCCAAAGAATGCGGTCTCCCGCATTTTCGGCACGGACCTTGTCCATATGTCGAAGGACCGAGAGCTCACGTTCCACTTCTTTAATCGTGTGCTTGTCGTTGAGACGCAATAGAACGACGGATGGGTCCAGGCTCCCCGCACCTTTCAGGATGTCCAGTATCTCGGATTGAATGGAGGTCAATGGAGGGGGTTCCGCTGTGTTCCGGTCAAGCGACTTTGAATTGTAAAGGGCCCATGGATCACACATTTTCACGGGTGAAAGAGCCTCGATGTAGCAGTCTTCGCAAAGTATCTGGTCCCGAAGCTCTTTTTCTTCCCCTTGATCAATCGACGCGCCGCACTTGTTACATTGCATAAGGCTATTCTCCGTGATTTTTCCGGTTATCGGTTGTTTGGCAGCTCAGTCGCGAAGGTTCTTCCGCTACGCAACAATTGTATCTTAGCGGCAAAAGCAATCTCTTGCAGTTGCGGGTGCTTGCTATCTCCCTGATCCCTGATCCCTGTTCCCTGCTTTTTCAGTGCTTCACCCAGCCATGCATTCCGGCCTGGAAGCTGCGGCGGTCGAGGCGTGGGAGCTCGCGTGCAACCTTGTCGGGAATGAGCGCGTAGTGCCGCGCCGCGATGAGGGCCTCGGGGACGAACCAAACGTCTTCTTCCGATGTCATCCAGCGCTTGCGATCCAGGCGCGCAAGGTTCACCTGCCGCGAGTAGGCGCGCAGGGTGCGCTGGCCGCGCAGATTGTAATAGTGATCGAAGTAGCTGAGTGCCAGCTCGCGCAAGGTGCGATAGATGGGCGCGCGGAAGCGCAGCCCGGCGAAGTTCGATTTGGCAATGCCGCCCCAAAGGCCGCGCTGACGATAGATGGCAACGACGTGGTCGTCGTCGTGGACGGCCTCAAGATCCATGAGCAACGGTGGATGGCCCTGGACGCGCAGAGCGGCCGCGGCCACGAGCGCGCCCTCAAGGCAATGGCCTTTGCGCTCGCGCAGCACGCGCGCCGGAGACCACGCCGTGTTCGCGTACTGGTAAGGAATCGCGTCGACGAACTGCTGGATGCGCAGCGGTGTCTTGAGCGCGCGCAGAGTGCGCAGGTGTTCCGGCGACAGTCCGAAGCCATCGCGGCTGCGGCGCTCGAGTCCGTTGCTCGTTTTTTCCCCATTTCTCAAGAGATGCAGCCCCAAGGGAAATCACTGAGATTATACATAGTTAGCGGATGTCGCGTGGGATTCGCCCCTTGTTCACACATCCCGTCCTCATTTGCCTTCATCTCCGTCTTTAGCGGGTGAAGATGGACGTAAATTCCATCAAGGCCGCAGGCTGCAGTGGTGACTTGCTTGCCGTTCCCCAGGTCGTCTTCGGTTTTTTACCTATGCACTGACGCATTGTAGGCGCTTTGCGGTGAGGAGGTTTCATTAAGAGATTGCTGATTGTGGTTACACGCGGGCGTTGGCATCCAGAAACGCGGCTACAACCGCCATTTCCTAACTTCACACCGTCCTCAGAATTCTTGCCTACCGGCTGCCGGCGATCATTTGCGTGGCGTGCTGGAGGCTGGTTTCGGTGACCTTTGCGCCGGATAACATGCGGGCGACTTCGTGGATGCGGGAGCGGTCGTCGAGGACGCGGATGCGGGTTTGCGTGCGGCCGTCCTTCTCGCGCTTTTCAACGGCGAGATGCTGATCGGCGAAGGCGGCGATCTGCGGGAGATGGGTGACGCAGAGGACCTGCTGCACGCGGCCGAGGGATTTGAGCTTTTGGCCGACAGCTTCGGCGGCGCGGCCTCCGATGCCGATGTCAATTTCGTCGAAGACCAGCGTGCGCGGGGTGGTTTTTTTCTTCGACTTAGACGAGGATTCTTCAACAGTAACTTTAAGGGCGAGCATGACGCGGGAGAGCTCGCCGCCAGAGGCGATCTCGGTGAGGGGTTTGAGGGGTTCGCCAGGGTTGGTGGCGATGAGGTATTCGACTTCGTCCCAGCCTTGCGCGGTCCATGAGGAGCCTCCCTCAGGGGCTGAAGCCCCTTCATTTTTTGCGCCATCTTCGGCACGACTGAAGTCGTGCCCTGTTACGAGACTCTGCTTTCTTGCATCGGTTTCCGGGGCTGAAGGCCCGGACGACTTTGCATTCTTTTTGTCAGGGCTGAAGCCCTGACCTCCCTCCGCTGGCGATTGCTCCGCGGAGGTGACGGCGACCTGGAAGCGGACCTTCATGGCGAGGGAGTTGATCTGGGCCTCGGCGAGTTTGGCGAGCCTGGCTGCGGCGGCCTGGCGTTCGGCGGTGAGGGCGGAGGCGGCTTTTCGATAGGCTGCCGCGGCTGCATCGAGATCGGCGCGGAGAGTTTTGAGGATTTCGTCGCGGTCTTCGACTTCGGCGAGCTTGCGGGCGACGTCTTCGCCGAAAGCAATGACCTCGGCAACGGTCTTGCCGTACTTGCGCTTGAGGCGGTCAAGGAGGGCCAGGCGGTCTTCGATCTCGGCCAGGCGCTCGGGCGAGGCGTTGATGCCCTCGGCGTAGTCGCGGAGCGTGGCAGCGATGTCGGAGATGGTGGCGCGGGCGCTGGCGAGCTGCTGGACGGGGTCAGTAAAGCGGGCATCGTAGCGGGCCAGCTCTTCGACGTTGCGGATTGCAGCACGGAGAGCGGCCTCGGCGCTCGATCCGCCTTCGTAGAGCGAGTCAAAGGCGCTCATGGCAGCGGCGTAGAGCTTCTCGGCGTTGGCCAGCACGCGCTTCTCGGTTTCGAGGGCCTCGTCTTCGCCGGCCTGGAGATGGGCGGCTTCAATTTCCTTGTGCTGATAGGTCCAAAGATCGACCATGCGCAGGCGGTCCTGCTCGCCTTGGAGGAGGTCGTTGAGCTTCAAGAGGGCGTCGCGCCAGCGGGCGTGAGTCTCGGCGACGGAGTCAGTGGACATGCCGGCGAAGCGGTCGAGGAGGAGGCGCTGCTGCGCGAGATCGAAGCTCGAAAGCGTCTCGGTTTGCGCGTGGACGAGGGCGAGCTCGGGCGCAAGTAGCTTGAGGACCTGAACCGTGGCGGGCTGGTTGTTGACGAAGACGCGGCCCTTGCCGGTGGAGAGGATTTCGCGGCGGAGAATGATGTCGGCGCCACCAGAGTCGATGCCGTTTTCTTCGAGGGTGGCTTCAGCGCCGGGCGTGGACTCGAAGACGCAGGAGACGACAGCTTTGTCGGCGCCGTGGCGGACGACGTCGGCGGAGGACTTGCCGCCCATCAGGAGGGTGAGAGCGTCGACGAGGATGGATTTGCCGGCGCCGGTTTCACCGGTGAGGAGGTTGAGGCCGGGACCGAACGAGGCGATGGCGTGATCGATGACAGCGTAGTTTTCAGCGCGCAGCTCGACGAGCATTCTTCCTGACCTTGGACGAGGTTCGTTGCAAGAACCAGCCTCGCCTCCCACCCCAGGCGCAAGAAGCAAATGTGCGCCGAGGATGGGGCACCCAAACTTTGGTGGAACAATCCGAGCGCAGCATAGCATGAATGGCGGGGTGCAAGGGCAGCGGAATGAGGCGTGGAGGCGGAATCGAGGCACCCAAACGGTAACTTGGGCGCGGGAACGCCGTCTGATACCGTGAGTAATGAGGTGATTGGCGATTCTTACGGTGACATTGGCGTTCTTCTTGCAGGCTGACAACGGCGGGAGCCATGGCCCGACGCCGGCGACGCAGGGCTTCAGCGCGCTGGCAGAGATGATGAGCAACATTGGGCCGATCGCCATCTTTGTGCTGTTGCTGCTGCTTGTGGCCAGCTTGTACTCGTGGACGATAATCCTGGGCAAGTGGTCGTCGTTCAGCAAGGCCACCAGCCAGAGCCGGAAGTTCATCCGCGCGTTCCGCAAGGCAACGCGGCTGCAGGAGGTTTCAGCACTGACGACTGAATACAGCGCCAGCCCTCTGGCACAGGTCTTTGAGGACATATACGAGACCTACAAGCGCCACAGTGGAGGGTCGGGCGAGCTGACCAGTCTGGCCCCTCTGGAACGCACGGCGCAGACAGCGGCCAGCGAAGCGGTGACCGCGCTGGAGCGGCGGATGACGTGGCTGGCGACGATCGGGTCGACGAGCCCGTTTATTGGGCTATTCGGCACGGTGATGGGTGTGGTGGACGCGTTCCACGGTCTGGGCACGTCGGGCGCGGCTACGCTGCGGGCCGTGGCGCCAGGCATCAGCGAGGCGCTGATCACCACGGCTGCGGGGCTGTTTGTGGCCGTGCCCGCGGTGGTGGCGTACAACCAGTTCACTGCGCGGATCAGGGTTTTTGCCGCGGCGATCGACGATTTTTGCCGCGAGCTGCTGAACTCGCTCGAAGAGATTCCGGTGCGGACACCGGCGCAACCGCGCGTGTTAAGCGATCCGCCGCAAAGAGGCTGAGCGTGAGGCTCGATGATGGCAAGGTGAGGTTCGTGCTATCCCAGGTCTCAAAATCGAGACCTGGGGCACCCGGCAAAGAGGCTGAGCGTGGGGCACCCAATATCCATGCCGGATTTGAGACTTCGGGAGATTGAGCGTGGCATTCACAACCAACAACGGGCAAACACGGACATCGCTGGCGGAGATCAACATCACGCCGCTGGTGGACGTAGTGCTGGTGCTGCTGGTGATCTTTATGATCACCGAGCCGGTGCTGCAGTCGGGGATTGAAGTCGCGGTGCCGAAGACGCGGACGGTGAAACAGATTACCGAGCAGCGGATGGTGGTTACGATCGACCACGCGCAGCAGATTTTCCTGAACGATCAACCGATCAACATTCACGATCTGCCGGGCAAACTGCACCAGGCTGGGGTCGATCCAGCGCACCAGTCGATTTACCTGCGCGCCGATGAGACGGTTCCGTTTGGGGCATTTGCCAGCGTGATGGATGCGGTGAAGCAGGCGGGAATTACGAATGTGTCGATCGTGACGCAGCCGCTGGAGACGAAGGCGACGTCGGGGAGCGGTGGGTAGCAGGCGCTTTGGCGAGTTAGCGAGTTGGCGGAGGGGATTGTCGGCCGATCGGCTTCCCGAACCGCAGGTCCTTCGACTCGGTCGCCGCGGCGACCTCGCTCAGGATGACAGCTTAGATTTTATGAACAGCGTTCTTGAGGGCGGGCACCTGGAGCGGGAACTGACGCCGGAGCCGATTGCGGGTCCGGCGGCGGGCGCGATTGTGCTGCACGTCGCGCTTGTCGCGAGCCTTGCTTGTTACGCGTGGATGCTGGGGCTGTTTCATCACAATCTATGGGGCGGCCCAGGCGGGGGCGAGGCGATGCAGGTGAACCTGGTTTCGAGCGCGCTGCCGCTGCCGGCCGACGAGCTGAACAAAAATGTTCTGGCTACGGAGAAGCCGAGCGAAGCGCCAGCGGCGCCGAGCCCGAAGAAACAGGAACGCGTGGATCAGACGGCGATTCCGATTCCCGGCAAACAGGTGAAGCCCAAGCAGCAGAACACGCCGAAGACGCAACAGCACCAACCGCAGCAGAATGTGGCGCAATACGGGGAACAGAAAGGCTCATTGATGCCGCACCAGACGCAACCCGGGTCGGGCGGGCCGACGACGGTCGGCGACAATGGCTTTGCGAATTTGTTTCCGTGGTATGTCGATCAGATCAACCGGAAAATGGGAAGCGCCTGGAACCGGTACGAGGTGGACCCGCATACGCCAAAGGGCGCGCGCGTTTATCTTATCTTCACAATTCACCGCGATGGAAGCGTGAGCGAGATGCAACTGGACCGGTCGAGCGGCAGCCCCACGCTGGACACTTCGTGCGAGCGCGCCGTCCAGCGCGTGGACACATTCGGCAGTCTGCCGCCAGCTTATAATCAGAGCACGTTGAAGGTCGGGTACTACTGCGAGTATTGAAAAGCAGCTTCTGGCTTCTAGCTCCTAGCTTCTAGCTAGTTTGATGGTCACTCCAATGGAAAAAGAGACGGCGGTTGGTGCGTTGCCGAAACCGGCGCGTCAAAACTAGAGGCTAGAGGCCAGAAGCCAGGAGCTCAAAAAGGAAGGATTGCACATCGCATGAAGGCAATAATCCGGGTTTTGCCCCTGTTTTTGCTTTCCCTGGCGTATTTTCGAGCGCCGCAGTTGCCGGCTCAGGATTGGGTGCACACAGGAACCAACCTGGGCAACCAGCGCATCCGCCTGGCAGCGGCGGATTTCAAGCCGGTGGGCAACGATCCCCAGACCCCGGTGCTGAAGGCCGTTTTCGACTCCACGCTCTATAACGACCTCCAGAATGCGGGCATCTTCGACATGGTGTCAAAGAGCCTTGCACCGCAAGCGATGCCGGGCTCGCCGCAGGAGATTGTGCTGGGGCAGTGGTCGGCCGCGCCGGCCAGCGCGGCCATGGTGGCTTTTGGCGCGCTCTCAAGCGACAATGGCCGGCTGGTGGTTTACGGCTGGCTTTACGACGCGAGCAATGCGGGCAGCCCGCAGGTGCTGGCCAAGCAATACAACGAAGCGGCCGGCCAGGACATGGCGCGCACGGTCGCGCACCGGTTCGCAGACGACATCATCGACCGGCTGGGCGGAGGCATCAACGGCATCGCCGAAACCAAGATCTACTTTGTGAGCAACCGCACCGGATCGAAAGAGATCTGGGTGATGGATTACGATGGGGCAAACCAGCATGCCGTCACGCATCTGGGCAGCATTTCGATCTCTCCCCGCATCTCACCAGATAACTCCCGAATTGCTTTTGCCTCACTGGGAAGCGAGGGATGGGCGATTCGCATGTTTTCGCTCGATCTGAGCCGCGTGGTGAGCTTCCCGGCAGGCGTAGCGAGTGGAAGCAACCAATCGCCGGCGTGGTCGGCGGACGGGGTGAAGATTGCATTTTCTTCGGCGCGGTCCGGGCATCCGGAGATATGGTCCGCGGATGCGAGCGGCGGCAGTCTTCACCAGATCACATCCTTCGGCTCGGATGTTTCGCCGTGCTGGAATCCGCGTACCGGCGGCCAGATTGCATTTGTGAGCGGAAGGACGGGCGAACCGCAGATTTACATCATGGATCAGGATGGGGCCAACGTGCAGCGTATGACCGACAGTGGTTATGCCATCTCTCCTTCATGGGCGCCGAACGGGGGCCTGCTGGCCTTTAGCTGGAACCGAAAATACGGCCCCGGCGATCCGGGCGGGCAGGACATCTACGTGATGGACATCGCCAGCAAACGCTGGCTGCAGGGCACGCACGAGGCAGGAACAAACGATTTTCCGTCGTGGTCGCCCGATGGACGCCACATTGTGTTCCAGCGCCAGATCGGGCACCGCACGCAGATTTGGTCGATGCTGGCCGATGGCACCGGAGAGCACCAACTCACGAATTCCGGCGACAACTCGATGCCCAACTGGAGCTGGAAGTGAGATGTGGGGACAGCCGGAGTTAGCGGAGCTAGCGGGGCTGGTACCGCGAGCGTGGTTTCCCAGGTCTCAAAATCGAGACCTCTACCCCGGACCTGGGGCACCCAAGTTTATGAGCGCGATTACGAAATTGCCAAGTCACGGTACTAGATGAGTTCGTTGCGCACGCGCCGGCCCGGACGCATGGACTATTATTTTATCGGTGCTGAAATCCGACGGTGTTACACGGGGCGACAAGAAGGCGTGGTTGCCGGGTTGACTAACTCGATCTTTTTTGGAAGGAGTACTCCGTTGAAAAGCCGCAATAGGGTTTTGACGTGCGCTCTTGTGTGTGTTGCCTTAGCCGCTGTTTCCGGGTGCAACAAGAAGAAACAGCCGTTGCCTCCCCCGGAAACGGCTCCTCCAGCCGCGACCGCGCCCGCACCCACCGCGCAATTGACTGCGACACCTACGGTGATTTCTGCCGGAGACCAGGTGCAATTGAGCTGGCGCACGACCGACGCCACCTCGATATCGATCGACGGCATCGGCGATGTTCCCTCAGCGGGCGTAAAGACCGTGACACCCGCCGAGTCGACCACCTACCGCTTGGTTGCGCGCGGAGACGGTGGCGCGGCCGACGCTTCGGCGCGTGTAACAGTGAATGCGCCACCGGCGGTCGCGGTGCCATCCACGAGCATGACCGAGGAAGAAGAGTTCAAGGCGCGGATGCAGGACATCTTCTACGATTACGACAATTACGATATCCGCAGCGACGCGCAAGCCACGCTGGCGAAAGACGCCGACTACCTGAATTCGCATCCGAAGATCAAGATTGTGATCGGCGGCTACTGCGACGAGCGCGGCTCGGACGAGTACAACCTGGTGTTGGGCCAGAATCGCGCGCAAGCGGCCAAAACTGCGCTGGTGACGGCGGGTGTGGCGGCCGACCGCATCCGCGTGATCAGCTACGGCAAGGAGAAGCCGTTCTGCGCGGAGTCGAACGAGGAGTGCTGGCAGTTGAACCGCAGAGCCGGGTTCGCGATGGACCGGTAGGGCAGTTTCCAGCTTCTAGTTACTGGCTACTAGCTTTTAGCTTCGGGCAATAGATGGAGCACGAACTCGGGAGCGTGTGCTGTACCACCCATGGCTGGCGCCAGGTGAGGGGTAGAAGGCGGAGGTTCGAGCAATCCCACCCTTTCCACAAAAAACGTGGAAAGGGTGGGGCACCTTCGATTCGTGGCTCACGCCAGACAATGAAATCGATGGAAGGTTGAAGTATGCACAGATCACGCACAACCCGCAATGGTTTGCTCGCGGCGGCGGCATTGGGTCTTTTGTATGTTTCCTCTGCCGCGCCCGCGCACGCGACGTCAAAGGAGATCGTGGAGCTGCAAACCCAGGTGCAGCAGTTGACGGATATGGTGCAGCGGCTGCAATCCACGCTGGACACGCGCATGGGCGTATTGCAGCACCTGGCGGAACAGACGGCCGACGAAGCCAACCAGATGACTACGGCTGTGAATGCTCTGGAGCAGAAGCTGAGCACGCAGAACGACGCCGCAAACGGCAAAATCGACACCGTATCGGGGCAGGTGCAGTCACTGAACGACTCAGTGGACGAGTTGAAGGCGCGCATCGCCAAGCTCGACAAGTCGTTGCAGGATTTGCAGGCGCAGATCCAGAATATGCAGGCGCCGCCCGCAGTTGGGCAGCCGGGCGGTGCAGCGGCTCCCGCTCCTGGTCAGCCAGGAAGTTCGTCAGCCGGTGCGGAGAACGCTCCGGCGGGCGGCGCGCCTGGGACCACTGCTATGCAACAGGCGCCGCCATTGCAGGAGACCTTGCAGGCCGGTGTGCGCGACTTCAACGCAGGAAAGTATCAGGTGGCGGCCGGGGAATTCCAGGACATTGTGCACTCCTATCCGCTGGACGATCAGGCCGGCACCGCGCAGTTCTATCTTGGAGAGATCGCCTACCAACAGCAGAACTACGCGGATGCGATCGGCTTTTATAACCAGGTGCTGGAGGCGTTCAGCGGCAACGCCAAAGCCCCCGCGGCGCAACTGCACAAGGGTCTGGCGCTGCTGGCGACGAACAAGAAGGAAGCGGGCATTCACGAACTCCGTGTGCTCATTCAGCGGCATCCGCAAACCCCGGAGGCGCGCGTGGCGCGCAGCAAGCTGAACGGGATGGGTGTGAAGATCACGGCGACGGCGACACACTGAGGAAGGCAGCTTCTAGCTTCTAGCTTCTAGCTTCTAGCTTCTAGCTTCTAGCTTCTAGCTTCTAGCTTCTAGCTTCTAGCTTCTAGCTTCTAGCTTCTAGGTTCTGATGCCCGGATTCCGTGATTTCGTAATCGTCTCGTGACCGGAGCAGGCGTGAACGAGACGGTTACGAAACTCGCGCGGCGATCGCTTTCGAGGAGTTTTACCGGATTAGTGGGCAGCCTGTGGAGGCGGCGCGACAACAAAGCCCGGCAGGAAGCGGGGCTTGTTGATTGCACGGAAATGAAAAGCGCCTTCAGCTCTGGGATGAACGCCTTCAGTTCTTGGTTGGAGCGGTGTTGACGGGGGCCGGCGCGACAGGCGCGGAGGCGTTGACAGCGGCCATGCTCTTGGGGTGGCGCACATCGGTGCCCTGCACCCAGAAGATAACGTCCTCGGCGATATTGGTGGCGTGATCGCCCACGCGCTCGAGACTGCGGCAGATCATGAGGGCGTTAAGCGCCTGGGGCGCGATGTGGCTCTGCTCCTCCATCACCTTCGTCAGCGTTTTGAAGGCAGTGCGATTCATCTCGTCCACGGCGTCATCCATGGAAAGCACGCCACGGGCGAGCTCGGCGTCGGTTTCGATGAAAGCCTGCAGGCTCTTGCGCACCATCTCGGCGGCCAGCGCGGCCATGCGGGGAATGTCGACGGGCAGGTCGACGGCGGCCATCTGTGCCAGGTGGCGCACGCGGTCGGCGATGCTTTTGGCGGCGTCGCCCACGCGCTCCAGATCGGCATTGATCTTAATGACGCTGAGGATGAAGCGCAGATCGATGGCCATGGGCTGCTCCATGGCGAGCAGGTCGAGCGCGGCCTGGTCGATGTCGCGCTCCATGCGGTTGATGGCGATCTCGCTGCGGCTGACGAGGTCGCAGATCGACAGGTCGCGGACACGGTAGGCCTCAATGGCGCGCTGAATGGCTTGCTCGGCGAGGCCGGCCATGACCAGAAGATTCTCTTTCAAATCTTCCAGACTCTGTTGAAAGCGTATCCGTGTCATCCGAACCTGCCTGTGATGTAATCTTCCGTGCGCTTGTCGGAAGGATTGGTGAAGATCTTGTGCGTCGAGTCGAACTCGACCATGCGGCCGTTGAGGAAGAAGCCGGTCTTCTCAGCCACGCGGGCCGCCTGTTGCATATTATGCGTCACAATCACGATGGTGTACTGCGACTTTAGTTGGAATATGAGGTCCTCGATCTTGGAAGTGGAGACGGGATCGAGGGCCGAGGCTGGTTCGTCCATTAACAGCACTTCGGGGTCCACGGCGAGGGCTCGGGCGATGCAGAGGCGCTGCTGCTGGCCACCGGAAAGGCTGGCGCCGGATTTTTTCTTCAGATCGTCCTTCACTTCGTCCCAGAGGGCAGAGTTCTTGAGCGATTTTTCGACGATATCGTCGAGCGATTTGCGGTTGGAGTAGCCGTTGAGCTTGAGGCCGGCGGCCACGTTGTCATAGATGGACATGGTGGGAAAGGGGTTGGGACGCTGAAAGACCATGCCCACGCGGCGGCGAATCTCGACTGCGGTGGTCTGGTTGTAGATGTCGAGGTCGCCGATGCGGACAGTGCCGGTAACGCGTGCGATGGGATTGGTTTCGTGCATGCGGTTGATACAGCGCACAAAGGTGCTCTTGCCGCAGCCCGAGGGTCCGATCAATGCCGTGGCGTGATTGGCGGGAATATTCAGATTGACGTCCTGCAACGTGTGATTGGAGCCATACCACGCATTCAGATTGGCTACTTCGATGGCAACACCCACTTAGCTTGCCCCTTTCAAAACGCCGCGGCTAGTGAAATACCGTACCAGAGATACCGCGAGTACGATGAGAAAAATCAATACCAGCGCTCCCGCCCACGCCAGCCGGTGCCATTCGTCGTAGGGTGAGATGGCATAAATCCAGATTTGCAGTGGAAGAGCGGCGATGGGCTCCTTCAGGCTAGTGCTCCAGAACTCGTTGCCCAAGGCGGTAAAGATGAGGGGCGCGGTTTCTCCGGCCACGCGTGCAAAGGCCAGCATACAGCCGGTGATGATTCCGGGCGATGCGGTTTTCACGGTAATGGAAAGCACCGAGCGCCAATTGGGCACGCCCAGGCCCAGAGCCGCTTCGCGCACCGCGTGGGGCACCATGAGCAGCATCTCCTCAGTGGTGCGGCAGACGGTGGGAATCATCATGATGCCCAGAACCACGCCACCGGACGAGAAGTGGCCGAGAAGATGACGCTTGCGGCACGACGAGGAGCGCGTAGGCGGCAAGACCCATCACGATAGAAGGAACGCCATTGAGCACGTCGGCGGTGAAGCGGATGGCGTGGGCCAGCCCGGTGCCGCGCCCGAATTCGGCCAGGTAGATGCCGCCGCCGATGCCGATCGGGATGCCAATAATGCTGGCCAGCGCCAGCAGAACTGCGGAACCGACGATGGCGTTGGCCATCCCGCCGCCCACTTCGCCAACCGGCGCGGGAATGTGGGTAAAGAACGCGAGATTCAGAGAACCGGCGCCTTTGAGGATGAGATAGACGAAGATGGCTGCCAGTGGCAGTACGACGAGGATGGTGGCCAGCACCGCCAGGGCCGTAACGGCGCCGTCGGCCATACCCCGCAGACGTGCACGCAGGTGAAATTCCGTCCGCACTTTCTCTCCTATCAGCTTCTAGCTCCTAGCTTGCAGCCGCTTCTCTTCCACCACGAGCATCCTGCTGTTTCTAGTTCGTATGCGCCGGGGCGCCGCGCGTGACCGCCCATACGAGCAGGCGGGCAAAGGCGTTGACCAAGATGGTGACGATAAACAGCGCCAGGCCAATCTCGATTAAGGCGCTGTGATGTAAATCGCTGACGGCTTCGGTAAATTCGTTGGCGATCACGGCGGCCATGGTGCTGCCGTTGGAGAGCAAGGAGCGATGAATCTCAGGCGTGTTGCCGACGACCATGGCCACGGCCATGGTTTCGCCGAGCGCACGGCCCAGTCCCAGGATGATGGCGCCGACAATGCCGATGCGCGCGTTGCGCAGGACGCCCATGCGGATCATCTCCCATCGCGTGGCGCCGAGCGCCAGCACCGCTTCGCGCTGCGAGTGGGGCACGGCCGACATCACCTCGCGCGTGAGCGAGGAGATGATGGGCAAAATCATGATGGCGAGAATGACGGAGGCGGTGAGATAGCCAAGTCCGGTGGGATTTTCGTCGGTGAAGAGGCCCGTCCAGCCAAGAAATTTAACAAGCGCCGGGTTCACATGTTCGCGGAGCAGGGGGACAAGCACAAACACAGCCCACAGGCCATAAATGATGCTTGGAATCGCAGCCAGCAGCTCGGTAAGAAAGGACAGAGGGCCGCGCAAAAAGCCTGGGCACATTTCGGTGAGGAAGATGGCGACGCCGACGGCCAGCGGAACTGCGAACACCAGCGACAGCAGGGAGGAAACCAACGTTCCGTAAACGAAAGGCAGGGCGCTGAAGTGGTTGTTTACCGGATCCCAATAAGTAGGCAGGCCGGTGGAAGGATCGAAGTAGGCGCTGAAGAAGAACTGAAAGCCGAACGCACTCCAGGCCATATGAGAACTGCGCACCAACTCCGTGGCAATGAGCACGACAATGCCGAAGATGCTGAGCGCGCACAGCACCATGAGGACCTTAAACCCGGTGTCAGCGATAGCGGAGTTTCCGCGCGAGAGCAGGTAACGGCGAATTGCAGAATGCTCCACTGCAACTGCTGGACCGGGTGCTTGGACCGTGCCGGGCTCAGGTTGAGGCTGGGCTGGGGCGATTCGAATCTCTGGCACGCTGGAATCCACATCGAAAAGGCTAATGAGGGAATATGAACGGGAGGTTACAAGTCTGCGAAATCAAGCGTATAGGAGTGGAAATCTTCCGGGTCGGGGTTGGGCAGCCCTGGAGCGGGGTGGCGCCGATCGTTGGAGGGAGGGCGAAAAGTGGGTGGCCATCGTGCGAGACCCGCGCGCCATTCCCGATTCGGGGTTCCGCGGGGAGAAGGGAGATCGGCATCAAAATGATGAGCCCGGAGCTGGCGGTGCGGGAGTCGACCGGGCCGGTGAAGAGGACGGGTAGAAGCAGTTTGCAGCTCTTAGCTTCTAACTGCGCACGGTTCGCAAAGCGCAACAAGCACGATTCCACGAAACCATGGTCTATTACGCCGCACCTGCAGGCATCACGAGTTGGCGCTGATGAAACTGCGTGATAGAGAGCCAAAAGTTTCCCCCGCGACGCATTTGACGCCGGAAGCTTCCGCGCAGAAGACAGTGATTTTTGCGGCCTGCCGGGCCGGCAACGGCCCTAGTAAGTCGTAGGTCCCGCCTGTCCAGACCGCGAATCCGCAATTGGCTCGTCCAGGCTGCACTTCCAGTCGCCAAAGGTCGTTCTCCAACACCTCCCATTAGCCTGCGGCATCGGGGTCACTGTGCAGTTCGTGCCGGCATGGTAGAGGCCGAAGGCGACCGACGAGCAAAAGTACGACATCGCCCTGCCGGTCAGTGGAAGGATCGGCGCCTGCGCATCGATCTCCTTCAGTCTGCTATCTGTTTCCGGTTGGAAGTTTCGCGGCGCGCCAAACTGGACATTCACGTTCTGCATCAACCTCGAGCCTATGCTGGTGGCCACTTCCATCGTGCACTGGATGAGGGCCGCAGCTTGCGCTTGATTGGGAGGTGCGATTACGCTTGTGCATTTCCGCGGATCCCTCGATGCGTACGTGGCGTCTATCTGCGGCGGACCGGAGAGGTCGCTCCCATCACTTTGAGCTGGCGCGCTCAAAGGGCCAGGGACGGCGAAAAAACTGATGGCAATGACATACAGCGCGAGATTGCGCTTGCGAAGAAATAGAGACATAGTCGACACTCCGTTGGAAAGCCTGGATAAACCAGCAGGATGGATGGAACGAAAGTTCCCGCGCGGCGCGCTCTGCGCCGGGTGCCTCCGCCGAAGATCAGGTTGCATGGGTCGAGATCCCGCATGGACCCTTTGCTTTTTACTGAACTCCGCGAAGTGCTAGAACGTCTTCGGCCCGGCGCCGTTCTCCATCTTTGGAGCGCCTCCCTGCATCTTGCAGCTCCAGTCGCCGAAGGATGTCTTCCAGCACCATCCCTGGGCCACCGGCACCGCGCTGACAACGCAGTTATGCCCAATCGGCACCAGGCTTCCGCCCCATTTGGTGCAGAAGTAACCCGTATAGCTGCCGCGCAGCGGATAAACCCGGGCATTCAGATCGATTCCTGCCAGGCCTGCGTCGGTGTTGTAAACGAACGGTCGCGGCGAACCCATCTCCAGCTTCACGTCCTGAATCAGCGCCAAACCTGTCGCGCCAAGACCGTCCATTGTGCACTGGACCATCACTGCTGCCTGCTCGGGCGACGGCGGACTCGTCACTTTCGAGCAGGTCCTGGGCGCGCGCGCATCGTATTCGGGCAGGATCGTGACCGGGCCGGAGATGCTGGCGGCATTTCCGCTGGAGCCTTCGCCCCCGGCGCTCTTGCATGCAATGGGAGTGAGAAGCGTGAAAGCGAAGAGGCAAAGCGCCATGGGGCGCACGCACGTATTCGAAATCATCATTGACTCTCCTTCAGGAAGCCGTTGGGGAAACCTGGGGAATGGGAATGCAGAGCCCCGAGTCGGCATAGCCGCCGCATGGAGATTCCGCAAGAAGGCGGGCCAAGGCTCGAAGGCCGTCTCCCACCTTTGGTGAAAAAGCGTGTAACGCTAGCGCCCAATAATCAGCTGCGCATTCGGGAAGGAAGAAAGGAAATGCCCTCGAACAGCACCCGGAGGGATGGACCAAGTCAGATAATTTGCCGCAAGGAAAAGATGACTTGGGGAATGGGGATCGGCCCTGCGGTGATGCTACGCTTGCGATGGAGACGCGTCAAGAAGAAACGCATGTGTGACGCGGCAAGCGCTCAGGAGCAGGCGGCCTCGAGCCAGCGGCTGACGTAGACCTGGGCGTGAGCTTCGCCGCAATAATGGCGCGCACCGGGCGCGTCGGCAGCTTCTCTGGTCCACTTGTAAATGGTCAGTTGCGCACTGTTGCAGTGGATCGCAATCCATCGCATCGGATTGCTGCTCTCTTCGCCGCAGATTTCACATCGATAGATGGTGCCGATCATTGCGACCTCTGTTCTTACTCAAGCATCTGCAGGTCCAGCGGTTCGACCAACATGCAATCCATGGTGCGGATCGGGGCCAGGGCGCGTTGCAGCGCGGAGGTCTTGCACGGCTCGACCGTGACCACGAAGGGCAGAGCGTCGGCGGGATAGCCGGGCTTTTGCACGATGGCGCGGATGTTGATCTGCTCGTTGGCAAGCGCGGTGGTGATGGCGGCGACGATGCCAGGCCGGTCTTTGACCAGGAAGCGGATGTAATGGGGAACCTCGAACTCGGCGCCTACGCGGGCCGGGGCGGAGGGAACCTCAACGCGGCGCGAGCCGTGAGCTAGAGCCAGAAGATCGCTGACCACGGCGACCGCCGTAGGCTGGCCGCCTGCGCCGTGGCCGGAGAAGACCACATCGCCTCCGTAATGGCCAGTGGCGATGACCATATTCTCCATTCCCTGCGACCATGCCAGCGGCGAATGCAGCGAAACCAGCATGGGTCCGACAGTGGCTGCGAGCCGGCCCTCTACCTGCTCGGCGCGCGAAACCTGGCGGATGGTGCAGCCGAGGTCGCGGGCATAGCTGAAGTCGACGGGCGTGATAGTGGTGAGAGACCGGGGAACGATTTCCTCGGGATCGACTTCGGCGCGGAGGGCAAGGCGCATGAGAATGGCGAGCTTGGCGCGCGCGTCGAATCCGCCCACGTCTTCAGTGGGATCAGCTTCGGCATAGCCCCTGGCCTGAGCCTCGGCCAGCACCTTTGTAAATTCCGCGCCCTTCTCCATCTCGCTAAGGATGAAATTGCAGGTACCGTTGAGAATGCCCTGGATGCGCTCGATGCGGTCGCCGGCCATGCCCTGTTCGAGACCGGGAATGACGGGGATTCCGCCGGCGACTGCGGCGCCATATTTGAGATGGCCGCCCTTGGCCGCGGCCAGCCGCTCCAGTTCGATGCCGTGATACGCGATGAGTTTCTTGTTGGCGGTGACGACGCTTTTTCCCGCTTCGAGCGCGCGCCGCACCCAGGAGCCGGCGGGATCGAGGCCACCGGCAAGCTCGACAATCACGTCGACATCGGAAGCAAGCACGGCATCGGCGTCTTCGCTCCAAACGACGCTTGCGGGAGCCCAGGCCACGCGCTTGCGCGCAACGCCGCGATTGAAGACGTGGGTCAGCTCGAGGCCCTGCGGCTTTGATTCGACGAGAATGCGCGCCACAGAGCTGCCGACAGTGCCAAAACCGAAGATGGCGATGCGCAGATGGCGGGCCGAGCGCGACTTGCGCGAAGGGGCGGCAGAAACCACGTGCGAAGCAGAAACGTTGTGCGGCGATGCGGAGCTGTCGACTGCAGGCACCTGAATTTCCTCTCATTGCTTCTTGACATGAATCGATCCGGCGAAACCGGGCAATGCCTCGATGATAACTGAGAGAGGCGGTGGACAGTGAACAGTGGTCAGTGCTCAGTGGTCAGTGTCTGCTAGCATGAAATTCAGATGCGGCGCGGCTTCTCCATCTTCCTGATTCTGTTTTTCGGGCTGGGTTCGCTGTCGGCGTTTATCGACGGCAGCGAGGACGCAGGCCTGCCGCAGTGCTGCAGGCGGCACGGGGCGCACCACTGCGCGATGGCCATGCGCATGGCCGCGATGGCGAAAGATTCCAGGCCGGGCTTTACTGTTCCCATCACTTGCCGGAGCTATCCCGGCTCTACATTTGCGATGCTGGCGCCCATCCATGCAATGACAGCCGCAGCGGCCAGGCCGCATTTAGCGCCGGCGCGGGCGATCGCACCGGCTTTTCTGCGCGCCGTTTTGCACGCAAGCCCCAGCCGCAGCCACGCCGGGCGCGGACCTCCTGCATTCCTCCTCGACTGAAACTTAGCTGAAAACATTGGCACGGAATTAACCTGCGGCAATCTTTGTCTATCCATTTGGCGCGCGGGGGCTAAAGCCCCGCTGATTTGATTGGGCCTAACCGGCGCGCGACCCACCCGCCTGGTGGGTGCCCCGCTCGTGCCCTTTCACAAAGCGCCCGCAGTTAAGTTTTTCGTGCCCCTTTCAAAACGGTTTCAAACTGGCCAATCGCCGTAGCGCGGCGATTGCGTTCGAGCCAGATTTGTGCGGAGGTCTTCTATCATGCGACGGATTTCTTACCCCTGCAGCAGTGTTGTTGCTCGCCGCTTCCGCTTCCCGCATTTGCTACGGTCTTTGCCAACGTGCACGGTGTGGTGCACGATCCGCAGCACCGGCCCGTCGCCGGCGCAAAAGTCACGTTGCAAGCCGCGGACTCAGAGTTTGTGCTGCACGCCACCACCAATGCCGACGGAGAATTCGAATTGCCGCAAGCGCCCATCGGCGTCTATCGGCTGACCGTCGCCGCAGCGGGCTTTGGCCCTGCGACGCAGACGCTGACCGTGGCTTCGGGCACGAACCCCGTGCTGCACATTCCACTGGCTGTTGGCGGCGCACCGAGACGGTCGTGGTGCACGGCGACGGCCAGCGCGGCCGATACAGCGACGCCTACCACGCTGATCACGCGCCAGACGATCGAAGAGACTCCGGGCGCGGATCGCACCATCGGCACGGAGATGATTACCGACTACGTTCCCGGCGCGTACATGACGCACGACATGCTGCACATGCGCGGCGGACACCAGACGAGCTGGCTGATCGACGGCGTGGCGATTCCCAACACCAAGATCGCGTCGAATGTGGGGCCGCAGATCGATCCCAAGGACATCGATTCCATGGAGACCGAGCGGGGCAGCTACGACGCGGACCTGGGCGACCGCACCTACGGAATGTTCAATGTGCTGCCGCGCAACGGATTTGAGTTTAACCGCGACGGCGAGCTGATGCTGTACGCGGGCAATCTCTCGACCGGCGAGGCGCAATTCTCGTTTGGCGATCACTCGGAGAAGACCGCATGGTACGCAAGCGCGACGGGCTCGCGGTCGAACTACGGGCTGGCGACGCCGGTGGCGGCGATCTACCACGACGCGACCAACTCCGAGAGCGGGTTTGTGTCGTTGATCCACAACCAGACGCCGAAAGATCAGACTCCGCGTGGACGGGCAGTTCCGGCAGGATTACTTTCAAGTTCCCTACGACCCCAGCCAAAACGATTACGAATGTCCGAACGGCAACTCCGGCTACTACTGCTCGTGGGGATTGCGCGACGGACAAACGGAGCGCGACGCGTTTGTGATTGCCAACTGGGTGCACACGATTTCGCCCAAGGCGCTGGTTTCCGTGGCGCCGTTCTACCACTTCAACCAATCTAACTACGATTCGCGCGCCGACGGACTATCCGGCGGCGACAACCTGGCATCAGAATTCGAACTATGCGGGAGCGCAAGCCGACGCGCGCTTCGATGTGGGTTGGAACAGCTTTTCCGGCGGGCATGTACTCGTTCTCTCAGAAGGAAAACGACCTGTTTGGCGTGACGGATAATACGACGGCAGCCGCCCACTTCTACTCCGAACACACCTGCCAATGCCAACGCAGGGCTGGTGGAGTTCTACGTCGCCGACCATTTGCGCCTGGGCCAGTACGTGACGCTGCTGGGCGGCGAGCGCTTTTCGATCTACCGCGCGCGAGCTGGACGAGAGCGCGACGTATCCGCGCATCGGCGCGACGGTGCGGATTCCGCGGCTGAACTGGGTGCTGCGCGGATTTTACGGGCACTTCTTCCAGCCCGCGCCGATTCTGACGGTTTCAAGCTCGGTGCTGAATTACGCGAGCAGCTTGCCGTGGCGGCGAAAATGCGTTCACGCCGCTGCCTTCGGAACGCGACGAGGAGCACCAGTTCGGCATCGAGATTCCGTACCGGGGATGGATGCTGGATGTGGACACCTTCAAGAACCGCGTGAACAATTTCCTTGACCACTCGAACCTCGGCGAATCGAATATGTACTTCCCCATCGCCGTGGATGGGGCGCTGGTTCGCGCCTGGGAGATGACGCTGCATTCGCCCGAGCTGTGGCGCTCTGGGCAGTTTTACGTGACTTACTCGAACCAGATCGCAGAGCAGCGCGGGAATATCATCGGCGGGTTCACGTGCAGCATCCCCACCGACCCCGCCTGCGATCTCGGCCCCAACTACTTTCCGCTCGATCACGACCAGCGCGAAACGTTGAACACGGGATTCACGGCGAACCTGCCGGCGCATACGTGGTTTTCAAGCAATGTGTACTACGGGTCGGGGTTCTCGAATGGGCTGGCGGGCGCGAATGAAGGCCCGTATAACGGGCAATATTTGCCGGTGCACACGACGTTCGATTCGTCCATCGGGCATGCGTTGGACGAAAACTGGAAGATATCCGGTACCGTCATCAACGTAACCAATCATCGCGTGATCTCGATAACTCCATTACCATCGGTGGATTCCACTGGAACGATCCGCGGATGATTGCCGTGGAGGCAAGGTACCGGTTTCATTTCTAAGCAAGCGGGGCTAGTCTCTCGTCCCTGGTCCCCGTTTTACCGTCTCGCCGTCGACCCTCTTACAACCAGCTCAGCCTCCACTTTGATCTGGGCTACCGATTCCTGTCCCGACATCAGCTTGAACAGGACTTCCATCGCCATCTCTCCCATGCGCCGCATTGGCTGCCGCACCGTCGTCAGCGGCGGCTGCAGGTTCGCCGCAAAAAACAGGTCGTCGAATCCCGTCACCGACACATCTTGCGGCACGCGCAGTCCGCGGGCGTAAATGGTCCGCATTGCTCCCAAAGCTGTCATGTCGTTGTAGCAGCACACCGCGGTCGGCGGATTATCCAGCGCCAGCAATCCGCTCATCGCCTCGATCGCCGCTTCGGTCCGGCCGTCGCCCTCGACGGCAAGCTCGTCAACGAACGGAATCCCCGCCGCGACCAGCGCATCCTTGTAGCCCGCGAGCCGCTCTGCATCCGATTGATAGCCGAACCGATCACCAACATACGCGATCCTGCGATGTCCCAGCCCAATCAGGTGCTCGGCTCGCCGCGCGGCTTCCTTCCTGGTTCGCAATCATAACCGAATGTACAAACGCACCGGGATGCTGATCGTTCACCAGAACAATGGGAACGTTCAACTCTTTGAGCAGCGGCAGATAGAGCGCTCCCACGCGCGATGAAGTTACGATTATCCCGTCTACGCGCCGCTCGGCAAGCGCCTGGACCACCTTGCGCTCCCGCTCGGGATCGGCATTCGAGTTGGCCAGAAGCACCGCGTAGCCGTGATCGTTGGCCCCTTGCTCGATGCCGCACGTTACCTCGCCCGCGAAAGGATCGGCCACCGTGGTCACAACCAGCCCGATAGTCCGCGTCCGCCGCGTCACCAGGCCTCGCGCCACCGCACTGGCGCGGTATCCGGTTTCATCGGCAATCTTTCTAATCTTCGCGGCCGTCTCGACGTTCACCAGCGGGCTGTTCTGCAAGGCGCGCGATACCGTCGGGTGCGAGACCCGTGCCAGCCGCGCGATGTCCTTGATCGAAGGTTGACGCGAGGCTTGCTGCGAGGGTTGCTGCGAGGCTTGCCGGTTGTCCTTAGTTGACGGCTGCCGTGGCGCGCGCCCTGCGCCCGTCAACCGCGCAGCTCTCGATGCCTTGCCGCCGTCGCCCTCCAGCATCGCCAAACCCCCAATTGCACACGTGTACTTGCGCCCTCAGTCTCCTCGAACGCACAGCCCCTCGTCAATGCCTCGCGCTTCGCCGGCGCGCCGAGTAAATGGCATTCGTGCCGTAATCTGTTAAACAGCCGCCGAATGATTCAATCCTCCTCACCCTCCGCAACCCTCGAGCGCCGCATCGGCCTGCGCTCGGCCGTGCTTTTCAACATGCTGGAGATGATCGGCGTGGGTCCCTTCATCACGCTGCCGCTGGTGATCGCCGCGGCTGGCTACCGCCTCTCCGTTTGGGCATGGATTCTGGGTGCTGCCATCGCTATCGCCGACGGCCTCGTCTGGGCCGAACTTGGCGCCGCCTTCCCGCGCGCCGGTGGTTCCTATGCATTCCTCCGAGAGATCTACGGCCCCGATGGCCCCGGCAATTGGCTCAGCTTTCTTTACGTCTGGCAGGTCGGCTTCACCGCGCCGCTTTCGATCGCCTCGGGCTGCATCGGACTCTCCGGCTTTCTTGCTGTCTTCTGGCCCAATCTTGACTCCGCGCCCATCGCCGCTCTGCACGCGCTCCACTACTCCAACTTTGCCGCCGCCGCTGCCTGTCTCCTCGTCACCGCGCTGCTCTACCGGAACCTGAGATCCATCACGCGTCTCGCCTGGGTGCTTTTTGCAGGGGTCATCGCCGCACTTACCGGCGTCATCGTTTCCGGCTTCGCCCATGCCGCGGCAACCGGCGGCTGGCACATGCCTGCCGCGCCCGCGCTATCGCTGGCGGGATCTCTCGGCGGCCTCGCCCAAGCCACGCTGCTCGCCACCTACTGCTACTGGGGCTACTACAACATCACTTTCCTTGGCGGCGAGGTCCGCCGGCCTGAAAACACAATCCCCCGGGCCATCATGCTTTCAGTGCTCATTGTCTCCGTGTTTTATATCGCGATGAACCTTGCCGTGCTGCCCTCGCTGCGGGCCGCCGCATCCTACGCCGCCGGATCTGCCACCCTCCGCGTCCAGCTTGTCGCCGACATTGCCCGTTCAGCCTTCGGCCGCTGGGCCGGCTACACTATCGCCGCCCTTATTGTCTGGACCGCCTTCGCCAGTGTCTTCTCGCTGCTGCTCGGCTACTCGCGCGTGCCCTACGCCGCTGCGCGCGACGGCAACTACTTCCGTTTTCTCGCTGCTGTGCACCCGAGGCACGGCATTCCGCACCGCTCGCTCGTCGCCCTAGGCCTCGTCGGAGCCGTCTTCTGCTTCTTCACGCTCACGCAGGTCATCACCATGCTCGTCATCACGCGCATACTGCTCCAGTTCTTCCTTCAGCAGGCCGGCGTCATCCTTCTCCGCATCCGGCGTCCCGAACTTCCTCGCCCGTTCCGCATGCCGCTCTACCCGCTGCCGCCATTGGCCGCTATGTTAGGATTCGGATTTCTGCTCGTCTACCGCGCCCATGCCCTGATGGAGCTCGGCGTTGCCGCGGGTATCGCCGCATCCGGAACTATCCTCTATCTGGTTCGTGCGCGACGGCTCCAACAGTGGCCGTTCCAACGGAGAGCAGGAGACCGATGAGCGCGAAGACCGATAGAAAAACCGCGGCTTGAATTGTGCTCACGCCGATCACGCCGGGAAGGGATCAGGAGTTTGCCGAGATGCTGGAGGAGTACAAAGCGGCAGGCGAGACCCAGGTCTACACAGGAGATCAGGCCATCGCCTGGCAGGGTTACCCCGCGTATTATGGGCTGCTTTCCGGCATGAAAGCCGGGGGCTATCCGCGCCCCGATATAGTTCCTATGGACTCCTATTTCATTGAGGCGCAGGGGCGCATCCTGGGCGAACTATTCATTCGTCACCTGCTCTCGCCGCGCCTGGAACAGATCGGAGGGCATGTTGGATACAAGGTGCGCCCGTCCTACCGCAACCGTGGGGTGGCAACAGCAGCGCTGCGGTTGGCTCTCAAGAAACTCGCGGCTCTGGGCATCGAACATGCTCTGGTTACCTGCCGCGATACCAATGCCGCTTCGGCGCGAGTGATTGAGAAATGCGGCGGCGTGCGCATCGAGGACTCCTTCGTCGACAACTACATCGAATGGCGATTTCTGGCGCCCACCGCGTCCAAATGAGCTAAAGCCCCATTCATCTTGCGACCATTACGGCACGACTGCAGAGGCTGCGGAAAAACTCCTCAACTCGGTTATTTGTGGTGGAAATGAGCTTAGCAGGGGCTAAGAACTTATCCGTAAATAACCATAGTTTGCCTCCAACAGATAAGAGCAGCGGCGAGTTGCAGCAGAGCCGTGTAGCTGGCCTCGGTTTTTTCGAAGCTGACCAGCAGTTTGCGGAAGCGGTTGAGCCAGGAGTGGGTGCGTTCGACCACCCAGCGGCGCGGTTTGGAGTCCGGATAGCGATACTTTATGAGCCGCTCTTCAGCGCGTGATTTGACGCGTGGGTAGTAGCGATGCTTGCGGGCGATCTTGCTCACCGGATAGCCCACGTAGCCTGCGTCCAGGCAAAGATACTGTTGGTCTTTCCAGCCAGTAACTTCAGGACGTTCGACGACGACCCTGGCCAGCGTCGGATCCAGCAGCTTGGAGTCGTGGAGGTTGGCGCCGCTGACGGCGATCGACAGCGGGGCTCCACGGCCGTCGACCAACAGACTGCGTTTGCGCCCTTTTTTTTCCCCGGTCGGTCGGGTTCCGACCAACGCATTCGGTTGCAAGCGGCGCTTTGCCCATGGCTCCGTCGGCTGCCTGCCACTGCCAGGCGATGCCCTGCATTCCGTCATACTCGGCCAGGCCAGCCTGCCACAGTTTCTGGAAAAAACCAGCCCTATACCAGTTCTGAAAGTATTGATGCACCGCGCTGGCCGAACCGAACTCGCGCGGCAATGCTTTCCATTGAACGCCGGTCCGCAGAACGTAAACAATCGCCGAAAATACCTGCCGGGAAGACATTGGCTTGCGTCCAGCTCCAGCTTTGCGCTGGTACTTTCGACCTGCCTCCCGCCGGCGTACCGGAATCAGCGGCTCAACCTTGCTCCACAAACTATCCGAAACTGTCCACGACTTGATTTGGGCCATATTGAGTCCATCATCGCCGTCTTCCAGTCGCTGCAAACGAGAGATTCAACTTCCCGAACCAAACTCATCACTATTTACGGATAAGTTCTAAAACCCAATTCATTTTATTGGCCTTATCGGCACGAGTAAACTCGTGCCCTTGTTACAAAGCGCATGAGCTCGAGTTTTTCCGCAGCCTGTAAAGTCGTGCCCTTTCAAAACCGGACTTCCACCCACAGGCTGTTAGGCAACGCTGAAGAAGACTTCGCTAACGCGACTCGATGCGGAATCACTCGACATCGTGAGGCCAGGCCACTCGGTGCGGGCGTTCGACGATGCGCGCCGTGATCACACCAAAGAGAAAGCCGCCGATGTGCGCCAGATACGCCACGCCGCCGGTCCCCACATTCGTCACCGCGCCGGCGTCAACCAACTGGATGAGGAACCAGAAGCCGATGAGCAATGCCGCCGGGATCCGGGCGATGCTGACAAAAATGAGGATGATGAGAACCGAGCGAATCCGGTCGCGAGGATAGGTGACGATAAATGCGCCCATGACCGCGGCAATGGCACCGCTGGCGCCCAGCGTGGGAACGCGCGAATGTGGGTTAGCTGCGACTTGAACGAACATGGCCACAAAACCGCCGACAAAGTAGAAGAACAGATAGCGGGTCCGGCCCATTGCGTCCTCAATCGCGGGACCAAAAGCCCAGAGGTAGATCATATTACCGGCGATATGCAGCCAACTGCCATGCAGAAACATGGAAGTGAGAAGCGTGATCCAGCGATGTCCGAAGACGATGCGGGTGGGAATGGCGGACCATCTGTATACAAAGCGATCGCCGCCGGCCAGTTCCTGAACGAAAACAAATACATTTGCCAGGATGATGAAAACTGTCACGGCGGGGAAGCGCGAGGGACGCCGGGACGCGTCGCCGAGGGGAATCAGACCTCCCATTCCGTCTTCCTCCGCTCAATAATATTACCGCCATCATAGCTGCCTCCGGCTCGCAACTCTATCTGATTCGAGCCCCGCGGCTTCAGCAATGGCCGTTCGCGGAGGGGCACTGCCGGGGAAGGCAACCTCGGCGCCGCGCAATCCAATTCAACGCAGGAGATGGTGGGAAAGCGTCCATGCACAAAAAACGCGGCAAAAGGACCGATCCTCAGTGCACGCCCAGCACGCTGCACGGGACATTCTGCGCAATGGTGTACACCGTGCTCCACATACGCGAAACGCGGTCGGACCGGCGATGTATCCCGATGACAAGCAGATCGATCTTGTGTTGGCAAGCGAAGCTCACGATAGCATCGGTAGCCTCACCGTCAACCACGTGAGCAATCACTTCCACTCCTTCGTGCTGCCCGGCGGCTCGGGCCCCCGCCTGCATCTGCTCATAGTACCTTACGCGATCTTCTTCGAGAACGACCGTGAGGGACGGATCCGCGCTGGTGGCAAACCCGGTGTACGCCGGAAGCTTTTCCATGACGGTTATCGTCTGCAAGCCGATTCCGAGAGTTTTCGCAAGACGAATCGCGGTGGTCAGAGCCCGGCAAGCCTCAGGAGATTCGTCGTAGGCTACGGCAATGTTTTTGTACATACTCCCTCTCTCTTCGCGGGCGCGAGAGGTTTCCGAAGGATGAAATTACTCAAGATTCTAGCACTCGGGGTCGTCGCGCGGCGCACCAAGCGCGCCTGAAGAATTCTGTAACGTCTGCCCCCTCTGCGGTGTCTAATAAGTGCGCGAAATGTCTGCACGCGCGAGGTTAGTTAATGCTCATCGGCAAACCGCCCGGCATCCCCTTCTCCGAGATCACACCCCGGGACACATACTTCCGCTACCTCACTCGCCGCCATTTTTTGAAAGGCGCGGCCGCCACGGGCGCCGCGGCCCTCGCGGCCGGGCGCCTGGCCCAAGTATTCGATCCTCGCACAGCCGCCTTTGCAGGAACCAAACTGCAAACCGTGCACAGCCCAATCACCACCACAGGCGAACAGCTCACCAGCTACGACGACATTACCCACTACAACAACTTCTACGAATTCGGAGTGGATAAAGGCGACCCCGCAAAAAACGCCGGTGGCCTGCCCACGCGCCCCTGGACCGTAAAAGTCGAGGGAAAAGTGGCCAAGCCCCTCACTTTCGATATCGAAGACCTGCTCAAGCTCCGGCCGCTTGAGGACCGCGTCTATCGCCATCGTTGCGTCGAGGCATGGAGCATGGTCATTCCCTGGGTCGGCTACTCGCTCTCGGAGTTCATCAAGCAGTGCAATCCACTGCCCTCGGCGAAATACGTCCAATTCCTCTCGTACTACGACCGCCGCGTGGAGAAATGGGCCTACGAGGACGCCACCATCTACTGGCCGTATTCCGAGGGCCTGCGCATGGATGAGGCGATGAATCCGCTTACCCTGCTCACCTTCGGCCTCTACGGCGAAACCCTTCCCAACCAGGATGGCGCTCCCGTGCGCGTGGTGTTGCCTTGGAAGTACGGCTACAAATCGGCCAAGTCCATTGTCACCGTGCGCTTCGTCGACAAGCAGCCGCCCACCACCTGGAACGATCAGGCCCCGAACGAATACGGCTTTTACTCCAATGTCAACCCCAACGTGGACCACCCCCGCTGGAGCCAGAAGACGGAGCGCCGCATCGGGCTGCCGTTTTATGAGCAGCGCCGCACTACGCTCATGTTCAACGGCTACACCGATCAGGTGGGATACTTGTACAACGGAATGGATCTGCGAAAGAATTTTTGAGGCGGAGCTAGCGGAGTTGGCGGCACTAGCGGAGCCAGCATTCGTGTCACGGTGATTTATGCAGATTCAACCAGGCTCCGAGAATTTCTGATGCTGCTTAGCCTCCCGCTAACACCGCTAACTCCGCTAGCTCCGCTTCGAGGAAGGCCATGAAACGCTCTACCCTCATCACTCTCAAAACGCTCACCTGGATCGCCTGCCTCGCGCCGTTCTGCTGGCTCGTCTGGGGCGCCGTCCAAAACAGCCTCGGCCCCGACCCCACGGCTGCCATGGCCTTCGCAACCGGCCTGGCCACGCTGCGCCTGCTCACCATTACGCTGGCCATCACGCCAGTGCGGCGCCTCTCGCCTCGCTTCAACTGGTTGATTAAATTCCGCCGCCTGCTCGGCCTCTTCGCTTTCTTCTACGCCACGCTGCATATGCTCACCTACGTCGCGCTGTACTCAGGCTTTAACGTCCCTGCCATGCTTGGCGACGTCACCAGGCGCCGCTTCATCACCATGGGTGTGGCCGCTTACCTGCTGCTTCTGCCGCTCGCGCTCACCTCCACCACCTGGGCCATTCGCAAGCTCGGCGGCAAGCGCTGGAACCTCCTGCACAAGCTCGTCTACATCGCTGCAATCTGTGGAGTGATTCACTACTGGTGGCAGGTCAAGCCCGGCGTCATCACGCCCATCACCATTACCGTCATCCTCGCCGTGCTTCTCATCGCGCGGCCGGTCCAAACCTTCATGAAGCACCGCAAGAAAGTGCAAGCCGTCGCCGTCTGAGCGTTGCAAAACTAGCTCCGCAAACTCCGCTAGCCGGCTTGTCAGTCGAAGAGCATTCTCTGCGCTACCGGACCCCAGTTCTTCCGGTGCAGTGGCGTCGGTCCCAGCCGCCGCAAAGCCTCCAGGTGTTCCGCCACACAGTAGCCCTTGTGCCGGGCCAATCCGTAGCCGGGATACACCGCGTCCAGTTCCACGAGCAGCCGGTCGCGATGCACCTTCGCCAGCACGCTCGCTGCCGCAATCGAAATGCTCCGCGCGTCGCCCCCCACCACCGCTTGCTGCTCGCACGGCCAGTCGATCATGTCCAGCCCGTCAATCAGCAGATAATCCGGAAGCAGAAAATCGGGCGCAACCGCCAGCCGCTCCACGGCCATCCGCATCGCCAGCAGCGAAGCCCGCCGGATATTGATGCGGTCGATCGTCTCCGCGTCCACCGCCGCAATCGCCCAAGCCAGGGCCTGCGCGCGAACGCTCAAGTCAAATTCATTCCTCTGTTTTTCGGTGAGTTGTTTTGAGTCCGTCAGGCCTTGCAGGCGGCAGCCTTTGGGAAGAACGACGGCTGCGGCAACAACCGGCCCGAACATCGGCCCGCGGCCCACCTCGTCCAGTCCGGCGATGCGCGCCGCGCCGCGCCGCCGCGCCGCGTTTTCCAACGCCCATCCGCATGCTGGACTCTTGGCCATGCATCGAGTATAAAAAGCAAAACCCCCAGCCGCATGGGCCGAGGGCAGGTTTTTTGGGGTACGATGTGCCGGAAGCCTACGCGCGTACCTTGCCGGTTACGCGGTCCACTTCCTTCAGCCGCGCCGCCTTGCCGCGCAGCCCGCGCAGATAGAACAGCTTTGCGCGCCGCACCTTGTAGCTGCGTATCTTCTCGATCTTGTCTATCACCTTGGAGTTGAAGGGGAAGATGCGCTCCACACCTTGTCCAAAGCTCATCTTGCGTACGGTAAACGTCCCTTGCGGGCCGCGGTTCACGGCGATCACCAAGCCTTCAAAGGCCTGCAACCGCTCCTTATCGCCTTCCTTGATCTTCACTTGAACGCGAATCTGGTCGCCAGGCACAAACGCCGGCAAATCGGTGCGCTTCAGCTTTTCAGCCAGGCGCTGCATTACGGGATGGATTGACATGGTAGTTTCCTGCGATTGAACTCAGAACATTCAGTTTATCAAAGATTACCGCCCGCGCCTAATCCCGCGCCCCATTATCCCGGCCCGCATGCCACCTGCCCCTTGTCAACTCGTGATAGCTCGCCTCGAGTTCACCTCTGCGCTAAAGTTCTCTTATGGATGAAAAGCGCAGTCTCCTTCGCCATACCCTCGCCACGCTGGCTTACCGCACCGTCCGCGCCCTTGAAAACGCGCCCGAAAGCTTTGCCAACTTCGAAGGCGCCGGCCGACAGCCCATCCAGATTCTCGCCCACATGGGCGACCTGCTCCACTGGGCACTCGGTATCGCTCAGGCCAATCCCGCCTGGCATAGCTCCCAACCCCTCGCCTGGCCTCAGGAGCAGCAGCGATTCTTCGCCGTGCTCGCCGCCTTCGATGCGTTCCTGGCCTCTTCTGCCCCGCTTCAGGCTGACATCGAGCGACTGATGCAAGGTCCCGTTGCCGACGCACTCACTCATACCGGACAACTCGCCATGCTCCGCCGCCTTGCCGGGGCGCCCATCCGCGGCGAAAACTACTACGTCGCCGCCATCGCCACAGGCCAGGTGGGGCCGGTTCAACCCGAGCCCGTCAAACCCTTCTAGAGCGGTGGTCAGCGTTGCGCAGCCCCTCGCAGCGACTCGCGTATCGCCTTCAGCGTCTGCATGTCTTCATCGCTAAGCGCTGTGCCAGCCAGTAGATCGGGGCGGTTGCGGAGGGTTTTGCGCAACTGCTGCTCGCGCCGCCAGCGCCGAATCTGGGCGTGATCGCCTTTCAGCAGAACCTCCGGCGCGCGCAATCCTTGAAACTCCGCCGGCCGCGTGTAGTGCGGGTAATCGAGCAACCCTCCGGCTCCGTGCTGCGACCTGGGAACGCCGTCCACATCCACGGCAATCTCTGAGTCTGCTGCGCCAAAGCTTTCAAATTGCCCTGATGCCTCGTTGCCCAACACGCCCGGAATCAGCCGCATAGCTGCGTCCACCACTACTGCCGCCGGCAGCTCGCCGCCGCTCAGCACATAATCTCCAATCGACAGCTCCATGTCGCAGTAGAGCTCGTTGATGCGCTCGTCCACGCCTTCGTAGCGGCCGCAGATCAGCACCACGCGCTCCTGGCCCGCGAGCTCCCGCGCTACGGCCTGCGTAAACACCTGGCCCTGCGCCGAGAGCAGAATCACCCGCGTCCTTGCTGCAGCATCGCGCTCTACCTTGAGACGTATCCCCATTGCTTCCAGCGCCTTGGCCAGCGGCTCCGGCTTCAGCACCATGCCTTCGCCGCCGCCAAACGGACGGTCGTCCACGGTGCGATGCCGGTCGTGCGCATAATCGCGCAGATCGTGCAGCCCGATCTCGATCAGGCCATCAGCCTGCGCCCGGCGCACAATGCCGTGCTCGAAGACGCCAGCAAAGAATCCCGGGAAGATGGTGACGATATCGAAGCGCATACTCCCGATGATAGAAGCTTCCGGCGCGGGTGAAGCGCTGCCGATTTTATGGAGAATGCGGGAAAGCCTGTGAAATCAAGCGGAATGTTGGTCTTGCGGGTGCTTCGACCCGGCCAAATGTTGGTTCAACCGGTTGCGCATGCCCACGCAACGTTGGCCTGCCAGGGTGCGATTCTTCGAGACAAATACCGAGAATAGTTCGGAACAATTCGCGGTTAGAACCGAGAAAAGTTCCGAATTACGCCGAAGGTTTGCAGAGAATTTCGCATAAGTGCGTCATGATGGGCCTTAGCGGTCTTAAAATGCCCACTTTGCGCCAGTTTGTGCGCGAAAAAGCGGAGAGAAGGGGGTCAGGTTTCGGGTGTCAGGGGTCAGAAAAGCAGGGAACGAGGGAACGGGAAAGCAGGGAGTAGGGAGTAGGCGGTAGGGAATAGGAGACGTGGGACGATGCGGAGAATGTTGCGGGAGAGGGCGAGGCTGGATCTGGAGCGGAAGGTGCGGTTGTACCGGCGGGCGCGATTGCAGGCGCGTCCGCCGGAGGGGTGGCTGCGGGCGATGCGGCTGGCGGTGGGGATTCCGGCAGCGCAGATTGCGGACACGATGGAGTTCTCGCCGAAGATGGTGTTCCAGATGGAGCGGGCGGAACAGAATCGGAAGATCAGCCTGGAACGGCTGGAGAGGATGGCGCGGGCGCTCGGATGCGATCTGGTGTACGGGCTGGTACCGTGGGAGAGGTCGCTGGAGGATCGGGCGATGGAACTGGTGGAGCGGGAGATTTGGAGGAAGAGGTATACGACGCGGCGAGTGAGCAAATCTGCGAGTTAGCAGGTGGGCGAGAAAGCCGGGCATCGGCGGCGCCGACCCGCGGTGGATGAAAGACGTTGTTGGTATTTCGCAGGTTGGCGTCGCTTCGCGACCTCGCAGGTTGGCGAGTTCGCGCGGTATTTCTAGTACTCGCGACCGTGCGTGCTGTCCCACCCTAGCGGCAAAAACAAAGACGCCGCCAGGATGGGACACCCGGCCCAGGTGGGGTGCCCGGCTTATACGGGCAGGGGGAGTTCGTCTGGGTTGGCGGCTCTTGGTTCGGGGCGGACCCATCGGGCGCCGTCCCACTCGCAGCCGGGGTGGGGTTCATCGGGGTCCGAATCGGGGTCCCATTCGGTGTCGGACTCGAGGAGGTCGATCAATTTCAGGCCGCCGTTCTCTTTCTTGACAGGGTCGGGCGGCTGGTCGGCGCCGGAGAGCCCGACGACCATGCGCGCGCTGGTCATGTTTCCCTTGACGGTTTTGTCGACGAGGACCTTGGCGATTTCGTCGGCTTGCTGGCTGACCAGGGCGTTGATGGAACTGCGCAGGCTCATGGCGCCGCTGCCGGGTGGGGTTTTGCGGCTTTTGGATTTGGCCGCGGGTTTGCGGCCGGGGGATTTGCGCTTGGTTTTTGCGCGCTGCTTTTTCGGTTTGTCCAGATTCGCGATTCTCTTGGTCATGGTTTTCTTACCCTCCGCGGCCACAGCTCCTGTGCATGCGTGCGCCGGATTGCCGCTTGTGTTCGAAGTTTGCGAATGGATGTTTAAAGCATAGCGGGAAGCAAGGTTATTTTATGCAAGGCCGGGAACAAGGGAACAAAGGGCCAAAGGAACGAGGACGAAATGGACGTAAAGCCGGAAGGCGCATAGAGTTAGGGGCGGAAGGGCGCCGGAGTTCCGGGGCGGAGAGGGATAAGGAACGAGCGGGAAGGGTTGACAGGGCGTAGGAGCCTTCTAGCGGCTGACCATGACGAATGCGCCCCAGTAGTAGGGCAGGTCCTTGCCGTAGCGCCGGCGCACGGTTTCGCGCTCCTGCAACTGGGCCTGGCGCAGCGCCTCGGGCTTGTCAAGGCCGCCCAACCATTTTTGGTAGAACAGCGCCATAAGTTCCTGTGTCTCCTTGTCGGGCACGGACCACATGCTCATCAGCACCGCATCGGCTCCGGCTTCCTCGAGTCCGCGGCGCAGGCCGAAGACGCCTTCGCTGTTGCTCTGTTGGCCGAGCCCGGTTTCGCACGCGCTGAGCACCACCAGTTCCGTGCCTTCGAGGTTGAGCTGGCTAGCCTCGTAGGCGGTCAACACGCCATCATCGAGGCCGGCCTCAGGAGCCGCGGCGGCCCGCACACGATCCGCGCCCGCAAAGAAAAGGCCCGAGCGCAACATGGGATCCTCATTCAGATTCGGCGTTTTGCCTTGCGCAGCCGCGTTCGCCTTCAGTTCTTCATCCGACAAGAAGAACCCGTGCGTGGCAATGTGCACCACGCGCGGCGAGCGTGCCCGCGTCACCGCATCCTTCAGGGCCAGGTCGCCCGTGTATTCGGTCGCCTGCCATCCTGAGGTTTTCAGCAGCTTGCCGATGGTATCCAGTTCAACCTGCGTACCGGGCAGCGGCTTCAAATCGCCGCCCTTCAGCTCGCCTGCGCGGGACGCAACCTGCACGGCATTGGCGGGCGTGCCGGGAGCCGGATCGGCATGCTGCGAAGTTGTTCCGGCGTTGGCGCCACTTTTCAACTCCGCCAGCGCCGCACGCTGCTGTGCCGCCGTCAAATCGAATTTCGGATTCCCCACCAAAAGCGCGCTCCTGGCGCCGGGCGCGCGGACTGGCAGGAGCAGGTCCCTGGTGCTATTGACAATCCGCAGTTGAATCTTCTCCATCAGCAGCTTTCCGTCGGAGTCCGCCATCAACCCCATGGGAATTGTGTTCAGCACGCCATCGGGCGAAACATACACCCGCCTGGCCCCGCCCAGCGCAGGCTCGAGCGGCTTCCAGAATGCCGCATAGGCGGCGCTGGTATTGGCGACGCTCGCCTGCTGCCCCGGAGCCGCCGGCTGTTCTACCGCCTCCACTCCGCGCGATTGCCCCACGCCGGCGCGATAGGCAAGCATGGGGCCAGCTTCCAACTGTTTCGCGGTTCCCAGCACAATCAGTTCAGGCTCCTTGCCCTCCGGCGTAATGATCAACGCTACATAAACCAGGTCCGCTGCCGGTCCAAACCCTTCGTCATAGGGGAACCGTGTCACTTCCACCGCCGACTCGCCCGGCTTGAGCGCCTTCTGCACTTGCTGCCATGTCGCGGCGTTCTGCGCCCGTTGCCGGTTGAGCGCCGCCGAGCGCTTCATCAGCGTCTGCTCGAGCGTGTTCGCTTCGTCTCCCAGTTGGTTGATCTGGGCCATGCGATTCGCCGGATCTCCCGCGGTCGACTGCATGAGAGCCGCCATCTGCGCCCTGTCGCTCGAGAGCTTGTCGAGCATCGCCAGGGCCTGCGGATCGCCGCTAGCCTCAACTGCCGCGCGCATGGATGCGGAGCTGGAAGCGATCAGCCCCTTCTCCTCAAGCAGCACATCGTACATTTGCCCTGCCAGCTCCGGCATGCGGCTGTGGTACTTGACCGCAAAATTGAAGAACAGCGGAAACATGAGTTGCTGCGCCGAAAAATAGGTAAGCCGTTCGCGCTCGCTCATCGTCGCCGCGTTGGCGCGGAACTTGTCCATCAGGTGCTCCCAGGTAGCTCTGGAAATACGGCGCCGCCTGCGCCGGTTTGTCCCAGGCAAAGTAGAGCGCCGCAAGATTGAGCTCGATCGCGCCATCGTCCGGATCGTCCGGCTTCAAATGGGCCTGGTCGATCTTCAGCGCCCGCAGGTACATCGGCTCGGCCTCGGCAAACCGCTTTTCGGTTTTGTAGGTTCTGCCAAGTCCGGCGAGGATTTCAACCACGTCGATGCTGTCCGGGCCCGACACCTTTTTCAAAAATTGCCAGCGCTTTCTTGTTGAGGGCCTCTGCGTCATCGTGTTTGCCCAGGTCTTCCGCGATAGCTCCGAGATTCTCCATGCACTTCGCGCGGCCCCCAGGCTTGAATCACCTTCCGCATTGCGATACATCTCCGCCCGCGTGTTGAACATCCTTGCGGCCATTTCCAGCTTCCCGTCGTTGAGAAACTGTTGCGCGCCGGCAAACGCCATGCCGGCCACGGCTTTACCCGACAGTCCCGAGGACCTTGAGATAAATCTGAATGGCGTTATAGTAGAGTTGCTCCGCCGGTTGCGACTCTCCGTGCGAACCGTAAAGATCTGCCAAATTTCTCATGTCGCGCGCCATCTGCAGCCTTCCCGGCCCCAGCGCCTTTACGTCGATGTCCAGCGCCTGGCGCAACGCCCGCTCCGCATCGCTGAAGCGCATCTCGTACTGGTAGAGCAGCCCTAGGCTCGTCAGCACAGAAGCAACATCAGGATGGTTCGGTCCCAACGCCCTGGCCCGGCTGGCGAGAGCCTGCAGCATCAGCGACTCCGCCTGTGGGTACTTGCCCTCATTGCGGAAGAGCGATCCCAGGTTTTCTTCGGTCGATGCAATCCCGGCCAGGTCAGGCGACGCTGCCTTTTCTTCGAGCACCAACGCTTTGCCGTAAGCCTGCTCCGCTTGTGGAAACTTTCCATCGAGTGCGAGGTCAACGCCAAGGTCGCTCAGTGCGGGAGCAACGCGCGGATCCTGCGGCCCATAGGCCTTTACCAGCGCTGCCAGCTCCTGCTGCGCTGCCTGCTCGGCCTGCGCGTTCTTGCCCGTCTCGATGTACAAATTGCCGAGTCCGGCCAGGTCGGTGGCCATAGCCGCTGAGTTTCCCAACCTCTCGTCGGTCGCAAGCGCTTTCTTGTAGAGCGCCTCTGCATCGCCGTACTTATCCTCCCGCACGTAAATCAATGCCAAGTTGCTTTCAGCGGTGGCTACGTTCGGATCGTTCTCGCCCAGCAGCTTTTGCTGGATGGCGAGCGCCTGCCGGGTCGCCTTTTCCGCGTCGGCAAATCGCGCCAGCGTCTGGTAAAGCAGACCCAAATTGTTCAGTGCGGGTGCAACGTCCTTGCCTTGCGCGCCTTCGAGGCTGGTAAATATCGCCAGCGCGCGCTTCAGATTCGTCTCCGCATCGTTAAATTTCTCCACATTCCGGTCGTCGATCCCGAGCGCATTCAAGGTCACGGCGAGATGCAGATCGTTGGGGCCCCACGTCGCCTGTGCCACCTGTGCCGCCTGCTGCTCGAGCGGTAGCGCCGCCGCATAGTTCCCCTGGCCTTCGAACTGGAGCGCCTGATGCCTTAACTGCGCCCACCGCGCCTCCTGCGCATGTGCCGGCAACACGGCCATCACCGCGCAAGCCACCGCCGCCAGGGCGTGAGCGATGCCCGTGCGCCATGCTTTCGCGGCTCTTCGAGGAAAAGGTGCGAAAGGGCGGGAACGCACAACTCCATGCAATGCGTGGCGCATAGGGACCGACCTCCTGCTTCGCCGCGTCCTGCTCCGGTGCGATAACTGGGAACCTGAACCGCCCGGTGACTTGTACCATCTCGAACGCCGCGGCCACTGTCAAGAGCTAACTCTTGCCGCTCCCGGTCGTTCCCCCTTTACCCCTGGCCGACATCTGACCTATGATGGTGCGCAATCGCCATGGCTGACATTGAACCGCTGTTAACCCGCTGGCAATCGGCCGGCGTTCTGGATGCGGAGGCCGCCGCCCGCATTCGCGCGCACGAATCCAAGCTCGGCGCCGGCTCCCCGACCGGATTGCGCTGGCAGGGAGTGACGGCGCTCATTCTGGGCGGCATCCTGCTGGCCTGCGGCGTGGTGCTGTTTGTTTCAGCGCACTGGGACGAACTGGGACCCGGCGCGCGCTATGCGCTGGTTATCGCCATGGTCGCCGTCTTTCATATTGCCGGCGGGCATGGCGCGGACAAACTTTCGCGGGCTTTCTTCGGCGCTGCACGCCGTGGGAACCGTGGCGACGGGCGCGGCCATCGCGCTGGTGGGGCAGATCTTCAACATTCAGGAGCACTGGCCAGCCGCAGTGTTGCTTTGGGCGCTGGCCGCGCTGGCCGGATGGACGCTGCTGCGCGACCAGGCGCAGCAAACGCTGGCGCTGGTGCTGGTTCCTGCCTGGATTTTTTGCGGACTCGGCTTCCGTGCCCAGGGGTACATTGGCGATGACGCCTACATGGGCCGGATGTGCTTCACGTGGGCCGTCCTTTACGTCACGTTCTTTCTCGGCTCGCGGCGCAAGGCGGTGCAGGGAATTCTCTTCGCGGCCAGCACCATCGCCGGCCTTTATGGGATTGTGCTGATGCTGGGCGGCTGGCTTTCGTGGTCCAACCAGCAGAGCTTTATTCCCTTCGGCACGCTCGTCTGGGTCTGGATTGCGATTGCCGCGCTGCCGCTCATCATCGCCGCTTTTCACGGGCACAAAGGGCTGATTCCCATTGCCGCGGCCATCGGGTTTGCGATCGCGCTGCCGTGGTGCTATCGCACCTGGACCGAGAGCTATAACTACCCTGGCGGATTGAGGACCACGTATGTCCGCAGCGATCCCAACCTTGCTAGCCCACGCGCTGGTGGCTGCGTTTGCAGTCTTTCTCTGCGGGTGGGGAGTGCGGCTGGTCTCGCGCGCGCTGGTGAACCTCGGCATTGCCGGCTTCGCTGTTGCAGTGGGCTGGTTTTACTTCAGCGACATCTACAGCGATGAATACCGCTCCCTGGGATTGATCGGGCTGGGCGTACTCTTTTTGGCCGGCGGATGGGCTCTGGAGAAGATGCGCCGCCGCATCCTGGTCCACGTGGCGCGGTCGAGTGCACTCGCGCAAAATGCTGCAACAGAGGCGAAGGGGGATAGGGTATGAAGATCGGCCGTTTGAGATTCTCCGGCGTGTCGGTTGCGCTGCTCGTCGTGCAGTTGGCGCTGGCCTCTTCAATCGCGGCCAAGTATTTGTATCAGCGCTGGCGCTGCCCGCGCGTGTGGACGCGCGCCGCCGCCATCGATCCCGAATCGCCCATGCGCGGACGCTACCTGAGCCTGCAGCTCACGGTGGACGGCTGCCAGAGCACGCTGCCTTCGGCCAAGCTGGCCACCTTTCCTCGCGACTTCAATGGCGCGGTCAAGCCCGGCGCCTTCTCAATGCGGGGGTCTTCCGTGGTGTTCCGCGCGAACCTGAAGGTGGTGAACAACCGGCTGGCGGCGGTTCGAGCGGAAGGCAAGGAGGATTTGACGGCGGGAGAGGAGATTTCGGCTTGGCCTGGCGCACTTTGCGACGAGATGCATCTGGACTCTCCAGTGAACTTCTACATTGGCGAGCATGCGGAGAGCCCGGTGCCGCTTAAGCCCGGCCAGGAGTTGTGGATTGAGGTGACGGTTCCGCCGAAGGGCCCGCCGCGGCCGATTCAGTTGGCGCTGAAGCAGGATGGAGTTTGGAAGCCGCTGGCGTTCGAGTAGTGCAGAAAGCCAGCAAGTTAATTCTCTGTCGCGGCGTTCAGGTCGACCAAGCCCTCGGGCAGCGACATCTCTACGCGCTTGGCCGCGACGTCCACTTTGCGCAGGTAGCTTTTGGCGAAAGGGATGAGAATTTCGCCGGCGGGGCCGCGGACGATGAGCAGCGGCACTGGGCCCGCGGTCCGGTCCACGTCCTCGATTTCGCCAACGGGAATGGGCTCGGCGCCGGCCATGTCAATTTTGGACACGTTGAGCAGCGCGCAGCCGATCAGGTCGGCGATATAGACCTCGTCCTCGGCGAAGCGCAGCTCGCTCGGCGCGGGGAATGGCGACGATGAGGCCGGTGAGGGATTCGGCGGCGGAGATGGAATCCACCCCCGCAAAGTGCAGCACGACGCCGCCCTTGTGCAGCCAGTGGTTCGCGAGTTCGACCTGACGCGTTCTGGGAGATCTGGCTTGGCCTCCCCGGTCCCCAAAAGCGAGGGACCAGGGGCACCCGGGTCTTCCGGCAGCAGCCAAAGCCGCCGGCGGTCAGCAAATTTTTCGGGGAAATCGGTAAGAAGCTCGGCGAAGACTTCGCCTTTGCGTCCCTGCGGGCGGCGAATCCGCGCCAGCCACACCCACGGCTCGGTCGCCAGCGGTCATCTCCGCCTCCTGGCACGGCCAGGGGCGCGGCCAGCCCTATCTCAGCCTTCGTCGTCCTCTTCCAGGATGTCGAGCGTGTAGCGGTGGTGCAGCTTCATGCTCACCGCGCCGAGGATCGTGCGCACCGAGCGGGCCGTGCGCCCCTGCTTGCCGATGACTTTGCCCACGTCCTGCGCCGCGACCCGGAGTTTGAGAACGGTGTTTTCATCGCGGTTGACGGATTCCACTTCGACGGCTGCCGGCTCATCCACCAGGGCCCGCGCGATCTCGCGGACCAGCTCGTCTACCTGCACCATATCGACTTGGGTCATGATCTTGCCCCTGACCATCTGCGATTTTTGATTGACTTTGAAACCGTGCGCGAATCGTAACACGCCTGCGCGCTAAGTGCAATGATTTGTGCGCCGGGTTTGGCCGTCCGGGCATTCGCTAGCCGCACAGGGCGTGACGAATCAGGCCGACGCCGCGTCGGGAACCGGCTGCTGGGCTTGTTCCTGGACCGGTTCCTGTGCCGGTTCAGCAACCTTCGCCGGGTTCTTGGCCACCAGCTTTTCCATTATGAGAGAAAGCTTGGCTCCCTTGCTGCGCCAGTAGGCGATCCGCTCGTGCTTCAGGTCGACCGTAGCCGGGTTGGTGCGGGGATTGTAGGTGCCGACGACCTCAATGGAACGGCCGTTGCGGGCGCGGTCCTTTTCGATGACCACGATCCGGTAATAGGGTTGCTTGGGGGCGCCAACGCGCGCCAAACGAATCATAACCACGGAGATACGGTTCCTTTCGAGTTTCTTGAGCTTTGCTGCGGTACGGCTGGCCGACGGCTGTTTGCGGCTGACTGCCTGCGCAGCAACAGCCGGACAGATGCACCCGGCCGCATGAGTCGCAACACCTAAGTATCGCCGAAACCGGGTGCGTGAAGCAAATATGACGCCGTTTGCCATAGTGTCTCAGTTTGATGAAAAGCATCCCTCAGAGGCTAAAGCCCTTTTCATTTTTTGCGGCATTTTACGGCACGACTAAAGTCGTGCCCTTTCAAAGCGGATTCAAACTGACCCGCTACCGCCATTTCCGCGGCCCGCCAACGGGACGGCGGCCATTGCACCGCGACTTTCTGGCGGAGAGCACCTGTGGGTACCCCCGGAATGCAATAGACTTTTGAGGAGGCAAAGACCATGAGTGGACTGAACCCATACGAGAAATTTCTTGATGGACGGCCTGTGGAGACGATTCTGGCTTTGACGGCGAATGCGATTGGAGAGTATCTGGAGGTCATTGGCGCGCCTGGGGTGAACGTGGCGCCCGCGCCCGGCAAATGGAGCGCGGCGGAGATTGTGAGCCACCTGGCCGACTGCGAGATGGTTTTCGGTTTCCGGCTGCGCCAGACTCTCGCCGAGGACGGGCCGACCATCCAGCCCTTCGACCAGGAGAAGTGGGCCGCGATGTATCACGGCGTGAAGGCCTCACTGGCGCTCGAAACATTCACAGCGATGCGCAAATGGAACCTGGGGCTGATGCAAGCGGCGCTGCCGGCCGCGGCGAGCAGGACAATGACGCATCCCGAGCGGGGCACGATGACGTTCCAAAACGTGGTGGAAACAATGGCCGGACACGATCTGAATCACCTGAGGCAGTTGCGCAGGATCGCCGAGTCGCCGGCGCAAAAGTCTTCGACCCCGTGAATCTGTGTTTGAACCCCTATCAAACCAGCGTAGGTGAAGAGCTTTGGGTGATTCCCGAAGCCGACCGTTCCTAAAGTGGAGAAACACCGGGACCGCCCCTGGCAGGCGGCGGATTGATCGCACTGATTTTCCATAATCCGCCCTCCTGAACCAAAAAAAACGTGTGGCTCGTTGCCATGAACGTCGGAGGATTGCCTCCCTTGTAAACTACTTGTGCCGAGACGCTGGCCTTGCCGCTGGCCGAATCGATCCCGTCGTTCGTGAGGCTAAGGTCGGTTTCAGAAAAGGTCCAGCCAGATTTTAGATTGGCGCTAAATTCGTCGGCGATGTCAACAGCACAAGTTGCAGAGAGAAATAGTTTACGAGCAGATGCGTCAGTGGTAGCTGCGGCCAACAAATAATCATGAACGACTTTTGTTGGAGATCCGGTCATCGTGGCATCATTCGAAGCTGTCGGCCCAGCCCCGGCCCTGACATCGGGGTGGTTGGCCGGAACAGCTCCATTCTCCTGGCCCGCAGCTGTCGTTGCACCGGGAGGCGCTGTACGTAATGCCATAACTGCTAGCGTTTGGGAATCCTCGATCGACGGGCGGAATGGATATTTATCTTCCACGAGGATCGTAACGCTGCCATTAGCGCCGTCTCGTTCCAACTTTGCCGTCACAGGAACCTCTGCTCCCAAAGTTCCGTCGGTCCGCACTTCATGGGCCTTCCCAATCGAAAATGAAAGCCAGTTTTCGCCCCCACGGTTAACCCAGAAGCTGATGTTTTCGATACGAACAGTGCGGGTTCTTCCTGAATCGTCGAACTTCACCGTGCAAGTCCAGTTAATCCAGCCGCTTTTTGCGGTATCGGATTTGACGATCCCCGAATCGTTGAGTGCGACAACTCCCAAGTCCGCCAACGGCGGGTTTACTTGCACGCTGGGATCATAGCTGAGCGATGCAGCATTGATCGTGCGAGATCGCATGTCGCGACTGGCGGCTCCAACGAAATTGGTTATATTTCCGATAAAGACGAGGTTTTTCCCCAGATAGGACGGCGCCATTGTAAGCGCAGGTCCTCCCTGGTCAAAACTGATGCTGCCAATCTTGACATTTCCTTTGAGGACCGTGAATTCATATATTCCCTGGCTAACTTCCTGGACGGCAAGATCAGCATCCGGGTACTTTGCCTCCAGTTGCCTGGCATCGACTGACGCGACTGCCGGTGAAGGGGGACTGGTCACAGGCGCGGGAGATGCAGCTTGCCTGTTCACGTTCACCCCTGGCAGCGGCAGTGATACCCACCTGACCTTCGCGCTGCTCCCGAGATCCTTGAAGTCGGCTGACTGTTCCTTAAATGCGTGGCGATTTGGGGCCGGTTTGAAGCGCTTATACGCGGTGCTGGATTCCAGGTAATAGAGGCCTCCCGACGCAAGCGTTGCGGTCAGCGACCCCTTCCAGAATTTACCCCCGCTGGTAGCACCTACAAAGCTGTGTTGGCCTGGCGCCAGAGCGAAGCAGAAGTAGCGGCCGCCATGGAGCGTTCCGATATAGTCGCCGTCAAGATAGACACCGGTCGTCCCAAATCCGGAACCGGCGGGTTGAAAAATGCAGACAGTGGCGTCATTTGAGGTTTGCGCTGGAGCGTGATCCGCCTGGGCTGCGAGCAAACCTGGAAGGGTTGCCGCTATGACCACGGCGGCGACAATTGCTGCGATGCGTTGCAACATTGGCACCGTTTCTTTCTTACAGTCGCGTAACCGTGCAACAAAGCGTCGAACTGGCATCGATTGCTCCAGGAAGGTAATAGCACAGATTTTATGCTCCTCTTCCTCTGGGCGCAAAGACACGAACACGCTGCCCGGCCCAGGGGTATCCCTTCGCACCTGCGCCCTGGCAAGGCACCCAGGCGAATGGACTGGCTCGCGGTTCTATTTCTGTTTCTTGCCGGCCGCTGTCTTTGCTATCTTCGCCGCAGCTTGTTGCGGCTGATCTGGGCTATGGTGCCGGTTGTGGTGGGCAATGGCTTTGGCAATCTCTTCGGGCGAAAGCTTGCTTTTGCTCTCAATGTGCAATACGTCGCTCTCTATTGCGGGGTCGGGCTGGCTTTTTTCCATGGATTCCTCCTTGGTTGAGGCAGGAGGCTTCCGCTCGAATCCGTCTTATCAGGTTGCAGAACTTCCTGCCCGTCGGGGTGTAAATACGTCCCAAACAGCACGAGCGCGGATCGTTCCCGGGGGAGGAAAAAACGAGACATTCGCCTTGGCCACCCGGATTGGGACGGCTCCCACCCGTTAAGGATAGTCCTATCGGGTAAAGAGGGAAAGATGGATGGGCTTGGCGCTAGCCCGCTGCTAATCCTTGAGCTTTTTCATCAGCCAGGCCATGTTTTGGCCCAGCGTCTTCATTGTTCGAATGCCCTCTTCGTCCTTCTCCACGTCGCCTTTTTCGAGACCGATGCCAATGTTCCAGTACGACGAGCCGGGCACGATCATTTCGCTTATCAAGAAGAAGTGGTTCAGCGTATCGAAGGCGTGGATGGCTCCGGCGCGGCGCACGGCCACTACGGCAGCCCCCACTTTGCGGCGAAACATGCCGCCGTTGGATTTGCCCACCAGGCCGGCGCGGTCGATCAGCGCCTTCATCTCGGCCGATACGTCGGTGACATATGTCGGAGAACCGAGAAGAATGCCGTCTGCCTGCTGCATTTTCTCGATATACACGTTGCCCATATCGCCGGTCTGCGCGCAGCGCCCGTCCTTTTTCTTCGAGCACTCGCGGCAGGCCAGGCACCCGTGGATATTGGCTCCGCTCATCTCGATAAGCTCGGTTTGGATTCCTTCTTTCTCCAGTTCCTTTAGCACGTACCGGAGCAAGATGGCTGTATTTCCGTCCTTGCGCGCGCTGCCATTTAACGCCACAACTTTCAATTGATTTCCCTGCATCGATCGGTCTCCCTTTTCTGGCGTTCCGCCGCCGCGGCGGGCGCGTTTTTTTTGGAAGCTCCATTCTATGCCCAGACGGCTGGATGGTCTGTGACGGAGCGGGTAATGGAGATGCCCAACTGCGGCTTCAACCTTGCCGTGAACGTGCAGTTGGCGACCAATACCCAGAGCCGCACCATCTGGTTGATGCACGGGCTACGGAATTTCTTGGATTTCCGTAGAGTGACCAAGTGGCGTGCAATGTGGATTTTACTTGAGGAAAAATCCACGAAACGGTGGTGGCATCGCTCTATACCAATCCGAGAAGATGAATATCAGGTTTGCTCAGGCGACCGGCGGCGAGAGCGAGCGGAGGCAGCGGTAGTGGATCCGGGAGTTCCGCAGGGGCTAAAAGCCCTACCTTTATTTTCAGCTGTTTGCGGCGCGAGTGAACTCGCGCCCTGTTACAAAACCGCATCGCGCTCGACTCGATTTGGGCTGTGCCGGAGGCAGGTTGATATTCATTTCCGAGAGATGCTATAGCTGTTGTTTTGGTTATTTTTCCCCAGGAGAGATGATGAGTGAATTGTTGGTCCGACCGGAGGCATTCCGGAACCGGATTGAGGATTTCGGTTATGAGTATTTGTCGTTTGAAACGCGTAGGCTGGAGGCGGGCGAGACGTACAATGGCGAGACTGCCGGCGGCGAGACTGCCGGCCGTGAGCTGGCCATTGTGGTGTTGGGAGGTGTTTGCTCGGTCAAGAGCTCGCGGGGCGAATGGCAAGGGATGGGGCAGCGCGCCACGGTTTTCGACGGACTGCCGTACACGCTGTACCTGCCCATCGGCACGCGCTTTACGGTGAGCGCGGATCGAGCCTGCGATCTGGCCTTCTGCTACGCGAAGGCCGAAGAGGAGTATCCGGCGCGGCTGGTGACGCCTGCGCATGTGGGGATTGAGATTCGCGGCGGCGGGAATGCGACGCGGCAGATCAACTCGATGCTGCCGCCTACGTTTCTGGCGCATCGGCTGATGGTAGTGGAGGTGTTTACGCCGGCGGGCAACTGGTCGAGCTTTCCGCCGCACAAGCACGATGTGCACAACCCGCCGGGAGAAGTGGATCTGGAGGAGATTTATTACTACCGGATTCAGCGGCCGGAGGGGTTCGCGGTACAGAAGGTGTACACCGCGGACCGGCGCATCGACGAGACGATGACAGTGCGCGACGGCGAACTGGTACTGGTGCCGGAGGGCTACCATCCCGTGGCGGCCGCGCATGGATACAACGTGTATTATCTGAACGCGCTCGCCGGGTCGGCGCGTTCGCTGGCCGCGTCGGACGATCCCGACTATGCGTGGGTGAGGAGCGAGTGGAAGGAAAAGGACCCGAGGGTGCCGATGGTTAAAAGGCGAACGTTATCACCTCTGAGAGCAGCGGAGTCAGCGGAGCTCGCGGGGTTAGCGGAGTTTGAAACAAGGAGTAAGTGAACGTCACGCTAGATAGGACAAAGGCGGCGAGTTGGCGTCGCACAAGCGACGTGGCTGGTTGGCAGGTTGGCGCTTGGTCCGCCGCGGGCTGGAGATGCCGGCGGGAACTATCAGGAGGGATACTGCGTGGAGCGGCTACAGAATTTCGTTGACGGAGGGTGGCGCGTCTCGAGCGCGAGCGAGGCCCTGAATGTAATCAATCCGGCGTCGGCCAGGGTGCTGGCGGAGGTTCCGCTTTCGCCCGCGGCGGATGTGAACGCAGCCGTGGAGGCAGCGCAACGGGCGTTTCTGGATTGGCGGCGCACGCCGGTGGTGGAGCGCATTCAACCGCTGTTTAAGCTGAAGACACTGCTGGAGCAGCATCGCGACGAACTGGCGCTCTCAATCACCGACGAGTGCGGCAAGACGCTGGCCGAAAGCAAGGGCGAGATCCTGCGCGCCGTGGAGAACGTGGAAACGGCGTGCGCCATGCCAGTGCTGATGCAGGGAACGAACACTGAAGACATTGCGCCAGGCATCGACGAACACATGATCCGGCAGCCGCTGGGTGTGGCGGCGGCGATTGTGCCGTTCAATTTTCCGGGGATGATTGCGTTCTGGTTCTTCCCTTATGCGGTAGCGGCGGGAAATTGCTTCCTGCTGAAACCGTCGGAGCGCGTGCCAATTACATCGCAGAAGATTTTCAGTTTGATTCAGGCTGCGGGGTTTCCGCCGGGCGTGATGCAGCTTGTGAATGGCGGACGAGACACGGTGAATGCGATTCTCGACCATCCTGGCATCAAAGCGGTGAGTTTTGTGGGATCGACACAGACGGCGAAATACATCTACAGCCGGGCCGCGGCCAACGGCAAGCGCGCGCAGTGCCAGGGCGGGGCAAAGAATCCGGTGGTAGTGATGCCGGACGCGGACATGGAGATGACGACGCGGATTCTGGCGGATTCGGCGTTCGGTTGCGCGGGACAGCGCTGCCTGGCGGCGTCCGTTGCGATTACGGTGGGCGGCGCGCGGCCCGCATTGACGGAGCAGATTGCCGCGGCTGCGAAGAGCCGCAAGACCGGTTACGGCGCCGCGCCAGGCGTGGAGATGGGCCCGGTGATCAGCGCCGAAAGCAAGGCGCGGATCGAGGGGCTGATCGCCAAGGGTGAACAGGCCGGCGCACGCGTGCTGGTGGATGGGCGAGGACGCAAGGTGGAGGGCTACGAGGACGGGTTCTTCGTGCTGCCGACGGTGCTGGACGACGTTCCACCGGATGCGGAGACGGCGCGGACGGAGATCTTCGGGCCGGTGCTGAGCCTGATCCACGCACAGACCATTGAAGAAGCGATCGCGCTGGTGAATGGGCGCAGATATGGCAACATGGCCTGCATCTTTACCACCGACGGGGCCAACGCGCGGCGCTTCCGCTATGAAGTGCAATCGGGCAACGTGGGAATAAATGTAGGCGTGGCAGCGCCGATGTCGACCTTCCCATTCAGCGGGTGGGGCGACAGCTTCTTTGGCGACCTGCATGCGCAGGCGCATCATGCCGTGGAGTTCTTCACGCAGACCAAGGTGGTGGTGGAACGGTGGCCTAAGGAGTGGAGCAGGAAGTTCTGAAGAGCAGGGACTGAGGGACTAAGGGACTAAAGGACTAGGCAGGGAGCACGTATGAAAGAACTGTTGGTTGGGAATGCGCCTTGTTCGTGGGGCACGATGGAGAACCAGGACAAGAGCAAGGCGATTCCGTTTAGCCAGATGCTGGACGAACTGGTGGAGACGGGATACACGGGAACGGAGCTGGGCGACTGGGGCTACATGCCAACCGATCCGGTGCGTTTGAGCGAAGAACTGGCGCGGCGGAACAACATAGTAATGCTGGGCGCATATGTGCCGGTGGCGCTCAAGAATCTGGCCACGCATGCCGAAGGCACGGCGAGAGCGGTGAAGACTGCCAAGCTGATTAGCGCGGTGGCTACCTCGCGGGCGCCTTACCTGGTGCTGGCCGACGACGCCGGCACTGACCCCATACGCACGAAGTTGGCCGGACGCATTACGCCAAGCGCGGGATTGAGCAAGGAGGAGTGGAAGACCTTTGCGCGGGGCGCCGACGGGATTGCGAGCGCAGTATTCGACGCGACGGGACTGCGCACCGTGTTTCATCACCACTGCGCGGGTTACGTGGAGACGCCGGACGAGATTGCGACGCTGCTGGATTTTTCCAGCCCGGAGCGACTGGGACTGGTGTTCGACGCCGGCCACTACGTGCACGGAGCGGGCCACGAAGATATCGACCTCGTCGCCGCGCTCAATTGCTTCAAAGAGCGGATCTGGTACATCCATTTGAAAGACCTGGAGCCGAATATCGCGCGCCGCAGCCGCGAAGAGGAATGGGACTATTTCACAGCGATGCGTAACGGCTTGTACCCCGAGCTGGGCAAGGGGTGCGTGGACTTCCCTGCCCTGCTGCGCTGGCTTGCTGAGCGCGACTACAGGGGATATGTGCTGGTGGAGCAGGACATTCTGCCGGGGATGGGAACGCCGAAGGAGAGCGCGGCGCGCAGCCGGGAGTATATCCGGTCAATTGAGGAGAATTTTTGTTAATACAGCTACTAGCTGCCAGCTTCTAGCCTCTAGCTTTTCTGCGGATGAACCCGCGGATTCCGCTTGGGAAGGAAGAGCTAGCAGCCTGTGGTAAAAGTCGAAATCCCGAAAAAACCATCCCTCAGCGGCTAAAGCCGCGTTGATCCTTGGGGCTTTACGGCACGACTAAAGTCGTGCCCTTTCAAAACCGGTCTTCCACCACAGGCTGCTAGAGGCTGGAAGCTAGAGGCCAGGAGCTGCATTTCATGAACGGAAAGAAACTTCATTTTGGAATTATCGGAGCGGGACGCATCGGGCGCGTTCATGCGGAGACGCTGGCCTTTCGTTTGCCGGAGGCCGAGATTCTGGCCATTGCCGATGTGAATGCCGATGCGGCGCAGGTATTGGCCACGCGGTGTAACATTCCTGAAGTCGCGGCCTCGGCCGAGGCGATCTTTGCCAATCCCAGAATTGAGGCGGTGCTTATCTGCGCGCCCACCGATACGCACGCGGATCTGATCGTGCAGGCAGCGCGGGCGGGCAAGCACATCTTCTGCGAGAAGCCGGTTGCGCTGAACCTCAAAAAGATCGACGGTTCGCTGGCCGCGGTCGAAGCCGCTGGAGTGCAGCTGCAGGTGGGATTCAACCGCCGCTTCGACTCGAACTTTATGCGCGTGCGCCAGGCGGTAGCGAACGGAGAGATTGGAACGCCGAGCCTGATGCACATAGTCAGCCGCGATCCCGCGCCGCCGCCCATCTCCTATCTCAAGCCTTCGGGCGGAATCTTTCTGGACATGACGATTCACGACTTCGATATGGCGCGCTACCTGATGGGCGACGAGGTAGAGGAGATTTACGCGGCCGGTGGCGTGCTGGTGGATCCGGCCTTCAAGGGCGAAGACGATCTGGACACGGCGCTGGTTGTGCTGCACTTCCGGAGCGGCGCGATCGGCACCATCGACAACAGCCGCAAGGCGACTTTCGGGTACGATCAGCGCGTTGAGATCCTGGGCAGCAAAGGCAAGATCGCCACAGAGAATCCCTATCCGAATCAGGTAGTCGTCAGCGGCGAAAAATCCGTGTATACCGATCTGCCTTTGAACTTCTTTATGCAGCGCTACACCGAGAGCTTTGCGCTGGAGCTCGAACTATTTGTTCAGGCTGTGCTCGAAGGCAAGCCCACACCGGTGACGGGCGCCGACAGCCGCGTTCCGGTGGTGATGGCGCTGGCAGCGCGCAAATCGTATGACGAGCACAGGCCGGTGAAGTTAACTGAGGTGTCGGCATGAAGCGATCGAATTGGTATTGCATGCTGACCGACGTGCATCTGTGGGTTCCGCGCTCCTCGCCGCGGCGAGTCGAGCGGATATACTATGGCGGCTTCACACCCGAGTTATGAATCAGCTTCTATTACCGTGACCGTGTAAATTTGTGCGTTCCCAGGTCTCAAAATCGAGACCTGGGGCACCCCAAGTCGTGGGGACGGTTACGAAATCACCCGGTCACGGTACTAGTCCATAATGGATGGAAGGAGTGCCGGGTCGAATGGCGATCGGCGTCAAGCCTGCGGCGGCATTTGGAGTTTTAGAATCATTTTGGGAGAATCGCAATGACCCGCGTGATTGAGATTACGGAATTAGCTCTTCGAGACGCCCACCAAAGCCTGATGGCTACGCGCATGGCCCTGGAAGACATGGTGCCCGTCTGCGAAGACCTGGACAAAGCCGGTTACTGGTCAGTGGAATGCTGGGGAGGCGCGACCTACGATTCCTGCATTCGCTTTCTCAACGAGGATCCCTGGGAACGGCTGCGCACCTTCCGCAAGTTAATGCCCAATACCCGCCTGCAGATGCTGCTGCGCGCACAGAATCTGCTTGGATACCGCCATTACGAAGACGGCGTGGTGGCGCGATTTGTTGAGAAGTCCGCGGAAAACGGCATGGACGTATTCCGCGTGTTCGACGCGCTGAATGACGTGCGCAACCTGAAGACCAGCATCGACGCCGTGAAGCGGACGGGTAAGCATGCGCAGGGCACGATCTGCTATACGGTGAGCCCGTTACATACAGTTCAGGCTTTCGCCGAGATGGCCGAGCAGCTAAAGGAGATGGGCTGCGGTTCGATCTGCATCAAGGACATGGCCGCGCTGCTGAAGCCGCAGCCAGCTTACGATCTGGTGAAAGGCATCAAGCAGCGCTGCGGGCAGGATACGCTGGTTCATGTACATACCCATGCTACGACCGGCGTAACCATGGTGAGCCTGATGAAGGCCATCGAAGCGGGCTGCGACATTGTGGATACCGCGGTCAGTTCGCTTTCGTTGGGACCGGGACACAATCCCACGGAGAGCATGGTGGAGATGCTCGCGGGCACCGGCTACGAGACCCGCGTCGACTTAGAAAGGGTGGAGCGCGTATCGAATCACTTCGCCAAGATCCGTCCGCGCTATCGCGAGTTCTTCAGCGAAAACATGGGCGTGGATACGGCGATCTTCGAGAGCCAGATCCCCGGCGGCATGATCTCGAATATGGAGAGCCAGCTCAAGGGACAGGGCGCCAGCGACCGTCTACAGGAGGTTCTGGAAGAAGTGCCGCGGGTGCGCAAGGACTCCGGATATCCGCCGCTGGTTACGCCAACGAGCCAGATTGTAGGTTCGCAGGCGGTCTTCAATGTGCTGATAGGCAAGTACAAGGTGTTAACCGGGGAATTTGCCGACCTGATGCTGGGCTATTACGGCAGCACAATCGGTGAAAAGAATCCCGAGGTGCTGAAAATGGCCGAGGCGCATGCCAAGAAACCTGCAATTACCTGCCGCCCCGCCGATCTGCTGACTCCGGAGTGGGACAACCTGAGCGCGATGGCTAAGGGACTGGAAGGAAACGATGGCTCGGATGAAGATGTATTGACTTATGCAATGTTCCCGCAGGTTGCGCCCAAGTTCTTCAAAGCGCGCCCCGAGGGATGCAAGAATCTAGGCAAGGATCCCACGGCACCCGCGGCAGCCGAGCCAAAGGCTCAGGCGGGGACGGCAGAGGGCGTAAAATCGCTCGCCGCCACCGTGAATTACGTGATTACGCTGAATGGGAAAGAGCACCGGGTAACGGTGGCTCAGGAAAAGTAGACATTACATACCGAAGAATCCAGGAGCAGGGATGGCGCAAGATCGGGATGCAAAACCGAAGACGATGAGCGACAAGATTGCCGAACTTGCCGCCAGGCGCAACACAGTGGAACTGGGCGGGGGCAAGGAGCGGATTGAAGTTCAGCACGCCTCAGGGAAGCTGACGGCGCGGGAGCGGATCGAGAGACTGGTGGACCGGGAGAGCTTCGAAGAGATCGGGCTGTTTGCCGAACACCGGGCGACGTTTTTCGGAATGGCGGGCCGTGCGCTGCCCGCCGATGGGGTAGTAACCGGGTGTGCGTCGATTGACGGGCGGCAGGTGCATCTGGCGAGCCAGGATTTCACGGTGGCAGGGGGGGCCGCGGGCGAAACCCACAGCGACAAAATTGTGGAGATGATGAACATGAGCCTGAAGACCGGCAGCCCATTCATCTTCATCAACGACTCGGGCGGGGCGCGGGTCCAGGAGGGGATCGACAGCCTGGCCGGGTATGCGCGGGTTTTCTATCACAACGTGTTGCTCTCCGGGTCGGTGCCGCAGATTTCGCTGATCTGCGGGCCGTGCGCAGGAGGCGCGGCCTACAGCCCTGCGCTGACCGACTTCATCATCCAGACGCGGCAGGCGAGGATGTTCATTACCGGGCCGCAGGTGCTAAAGCAGGTGACGGGCGAAGAGGTGACGGCCGAGGAGCTGGGCGGCGCGCAGTCGCAGATGAACTACTCGGGAGTGGTGCACCTGATCGCGGAGAACGATGAGGAGGCGATCCGGATTTGCCGCCGCCTGCTGAGTTTTTTGCCGTCGAACAATCTGGAGGATCCGCCGCGGGCGCCGTTCAACGGGCGATTGAAGGCCGATGCGGGGATGAACGGAATCGTTCCCGCGGACGCGAAGATCGCCTACGACGTGCGCGACGTGATTGCGCACGTGGTGGACCAGGGGGATTTCCTGGAGATACAGCCCGGATTTGCCCCGAATATCGTGATCGGATTTGGACGGCTTGCGGGCAGGCCGGCGGGAATTGTGGCCAACCAGCCGTGCGTGCTGGCCGGCGTGCTGGACATCAATGCCTCGTGCAAGGCGGCGCGGTTTGTGCGCTTCTGCAACGCATTCAACATTCCTCTGCTGACGTTTGTGGATGTGCCAGGATTTTTGCCTGGGGTGGATCAGGAGCGGGGCGGAATCATTCGTCATGGAGCGAAGCTGCTGTTTGCGTACTCGGCGGCGACGGTGCCGAAAATCACTGTGGTGCTGCGCAAGGGGTATGGCGGCGCGTACATTGCGATGTGCTCAAAAGCTCTGGGCGCGGATCGGGTAGTGGCATGGCCGACGGCGGAGATTGCGGTGATGGGCGCCGAGGGCGCGGCAGAGATCGTCTTCCGCAAGGAGATCGACGCCGCCGAGGACAAGGAGGCGCGGCGCAGAGAGATGGTGGAAGAGTACCGGGAGACGTTTTCGACCCCGTATGTGGCGGCCGGCCGGCGACTGGTGAATGAGGTGATCGAACCGGCCGAAACCCGGCGATGCCTGGCGCGGGCGCTCGAGTCGCTGCACACCAAGCAAGAAACCCGTCCTCATAAGAAACACGGATTGATTCCACTATAACGAGGAGCGGCGCGTGAAAGAGAATCTGGCAGCGTTGATTCAGGCTCTGACCGAGCGGCAACAAACCGCCGAGCGCCGATTGCGCGAACTAAGCAGGCAAATCCAGGCTCTTGAAGCCCGGATCGCGGAACTTAGCCAATCCTCGGCGCCGCGCGATGCAGCAGCGGCTCAGGCGAAGACGGCGCAAACCACTGCCGGTACGCCGATACAGGCGGAGGTCACTTCCGAGATCCAGGTGCTGCTGGCCGCGGCCGCCACCGCATACCTTGGGAAAAATGTCCGTGTCCGCTCGGCCAGAACGTTGCAATCGCCCTATGGAATCGTCAATCCGTGGGCGCAACAAGGGCGCGTGTCCATTCAAGCCTCTCACAATCCGCGTTTGAGGCGATAAACCCGCAGGGAATTTCTTTCGAGGGAAGGAAGAATCACTTGAAGCTCCAGATTGGAATTGACGGCAATACCTACGAGGTGGAAGTCGAAGTCATCGAAGACGACGACGCTTCTCATCATCCGTTTTACGGGATGTCATATCCTCTGGTTCCCACGACAGTGCATTCGGTGCCTGCGCCGGCAGCGTCCGCGCAAGCCCCGGACTCGGAGAAAACGGGCGACGAAGATAAGTTCTGCCGCAGCCCCATGTCTGGCGTCGTCAATAGAGTGAACGTAGCGCCTGGACAAACGATCGTGGAAAACGAACTGATCTTGGTTATCGAGGCCATGAAGATGGAGACCAATGTTACTGCGCCACGCTCGGGAATCGTGAAGATCGTAAGAGTGGCAGCGGGCGATTCCGTCAAGGTAAATCAGATTGTTGTAGAACTCGAATAGCTGGGCTCCTTAGGGGCCGATGAGGGAGGCCCCGAGCGAACCTGTTTCTGCTGCCGCGAAAGTGTGCGAGCGATTGAATTCTATTTTGGCGGTTTGTTTGCATAAATAAAGGGCGTCAGGCAAGTGAGAGAAGATGACGACTGAACATTTGCTTGAGGAGTTTCCGCCGGTCAGCACCGCGGCCTGGGAAGCAACGATCGCGCGCGACCTGAGGGGGGCCAATTACGAAGAGAGATTGATCTGGCGCACGGAGGAGGGGTTGGCGGTAAAGCCCTACTACCGTGCGGAGGATGTGAAGAGCCTGGCGTGCCTGGATGCGGCGCCTGGAGATTTTCCGTATCGGCGCGGAGTGCGCACAACGGGCGGCTGGCGAATTCGCGAGGAGATCGACGCGACGGATGCGGAAGAGGCGAATCGCGCAGCGTGCGGGGCAGTTGCGGCTGGGGCTGAAGGAATTGCGTTCAGCAGACTTTTGGTCGAGGATGCCGGTGAGTTGGAAGTGCTGCTGATGAATCGGGGCGAAGTCCCGGTTCATTTCGAGCGCGCGAATGAGCGGGTGATCCGGCTTTTGATCGAACGGCTGCGCGAGAATTTGACGGGGGAGCGGCGGATCGAGGCGGAAATTTCGACCGGATGCGATGCGCTGGCGAGCGTGGAGTTTGCGGCCGAGGTAATTGACGCCGCGCCGGCCGGGTTTGCGCCGTTCGCGATTCATGGCGAAGCGTTTGAGGAAGCCGGAGCAACAGCCGCCGACGAGCTTGGATTGACGCTTGCTGCAGGAGTGGATTTTTTGGCGGCGATGGAGGAGCGCGGGGTGAGTGCGGCCCGCGCGGCGGCTGCGATTGAATTTGACTTCGCGGTGGGCGCAAATTACTTTTTCCAGATTGCAAAATTTCGGGCGTTCCGCATGGCCTGGGCGCGAGTGGTAAAGAGCTTTGGCGGGAACGGCGAAGCGGCACGCGCGCGTATCGCTGCACGCACGTCCAAGTGGAACAAGACGGTCTACGATCCGCACCTGAACATGTTGCGCGGGACGACGGAAGCGATGGCTGCGGTGCTTGGCGGAGCTGACACGGTGACGGTGGTGCCGTTCGACGCGTGCTACAAAGCGCCCAACGAGGAGAGCCGGCGGCTGGCGCGAAACACGCAATTGCTGCTGAAGCACGAGGCGTGGCTGAACCGCGTAGCCGACGCGGGCGGCGGCTCGTATTACCTTGAGAGGCTGACCGATTTTCTTGCACACGCGGGTTGGAAGCGAATGCAGGAGATCGAAGCGCGCGGAGGATACCGCAAAGCGAACGCGGAGGGCGCGATTGGGCGGAAGCTCGAGCAATCCCTGGCGGCGCGAGAACAGGCCGTTGCGACGCGGCGGCGCGTGATGGTGGGAACGAATCAGTATGCCAATCACGCTGAGCGGGCGCTGGGCCGCATTGACGAGCAGCGGATGAACGAGACCAGGCGCGGCGCACGGGCGTATGAGGAGTTGCGCCTGCGCACCGAGAGGCACGCGGCTCAAGGAGGCAAAACGCCGCGAGTGCTACTTGCAGAGATCGGAGATGTGAAGATGCGCCTGGCGCGCGCCAACTTCGCGGCGAACTTCTTTGCCTGCGCCGGTTTTGAGATTGCGGCGCGGCGATTCAAAAAGGCCAAGGAGATTGCGGCTGCGAAAGGCGACCTGATTGTGCTGTGCAGCGCCGATCGAGAGTATGCGGCGCTGGCAGCTGAGCTAATCCCGATTATGAAGGCCCTGGGCCGGGAAACGCCGGTAATTGTGGCGGGAAATCCAGAGAACGCAGATGAGATCGCGGCAGCGGGAATCGCGGACTTTGTTCATTCGGGCAGCAAGCCGCTGGAAGTGTTGACGAAATGGCAGCAGCGGTTGGGGATCAAAGACCAGCCACCAGCTTCCAGCTGCTAGCTTCCAGCCTTTCTCCAGACGGATCGGGAATTCTTCTTTGAATGGAAAAGCTAGAGATATGAAATGAGCGCATACAAGCTAGAGGCTAGAAGCTAGGAGCTTACATTGCGGCCGGATTTTGCGAAGATCGATTGGAAATCCGCGACGGCGAAGAGGGAGGCGCGGGAGGCCGAGGAATGGCTTTCGCCCGAGCACATGGCGCTGAAAAGCTTTTACACGCGGGAGGATCTGGCGGGACTCGAACATTTGCAGTACGCGGCGGGAATTCCGCCCTATCTGCGCGGGCCGCGCAGCACAATGCATGCCATGCGGCCGTGGACGATTCGGCAGCACGCGTGGTTTTCGACAGCGGAAGAGTCGAATGCTTTTTATCGCCGCAACATTGCCGCAGGGCGGCGCGGACTTTCGGTGGCGTTGGAGCTGGCGACGCAGCGCGGCTACGACTCCGATCACGAGCGCGCAACCGGCGGCGCGGGCAAGGCGGGTGTGGCCATCGACTCAATTCTCGACATGAAGATTTTGTTCCACCGCATTCCGCTGGAGCAGATTTCGGTATCGATACCAATGAACGGTGCGGTGCTGCCGATCATGGCGTTTTATATTGCCGCCGCCGAGGAGCAGGGCGTGGCTCCGGAGCAGTTGAGCGGGACCATCCAGAGCGACATTTTGACGGAGTTCATGGCCCGCAATACCTACATTTATCCGCCCGCGGGATCGATGCGGATTATGGGCGATATCCTCCTCTACTGCGCGCGGAAGATGCCGAAATTCAACTGCATGAAGGTGAGCGGCTATCAGATGCAGGAAGCGGGCGCGAGCGCGGATTTGGAGCTTGCATACACGCTGGCCGACGGGCTGGAGTATCTGCGCGCGGGGGTAAATGCCGGTCTTGAAGTGGATGAGTTTGCGCCGCGGATTTCGTTCCTCTGGGGCATAGGCATGAACCACTTTATGGAGATTGCCAAGCTGCGGGCGGCGCGCATGTTGTGGGCGAAGATCGTGAAAAGCTTCGGCGCGAAGAATCACAACTCGCTGGCGCTACGGGCGCACTCGCAGACCTCGGGACGGAGCCTGACGGCGCAGGACCCATACAATAACGCGATGCGCACGTGCGTCGAGGCGCTGAGTGCGGCCCTGGGCGGTACGCAATCGCTGCACACGAATGCATTAGACGAGGCGCTGGGGCAGCCCACGGATTTTTCTGCGCGAATCGCGCGCAACACGCAGCTTTTTCTGCAGGAGGAGACCGGGATCACGCATGTAGTGGACCCGTGGGCGGGATCGTACTATGTGGAGCGGCTGACACACGAGCTGATGCACGCGGCGTGGAAGCTAATTGAAGAGATCGAAGGGCTGGGGGGAATGGTGAAAGCGATCGAGACCGGATTGCCGAAGATGCGGATCGAAGAGGCGGCGGCGCGGAGGCAGGCGCGGATCGACGCCGGCCTCGAAGCGATGGTGGGCGTGAATGCTTTTCCTGCGCCCGAGCAAAGGGAGATTCCGGTACTCGATATTGACAATGAAGCGGTGCGCCAAGCGCAGGTTAGCCGTTTGGAACAACTGCGACGCGAGCGCGATGCAAAGACGGTGCGCGAGGCGCTGGAACGGCTAAAACGCTGCGCTGCGGCGAGCGATGGGAATCTGCTGGAACACGCCGTGGACGCGGCGCGGGCAGGCGCGACGCTGGGGGAGATTTCGCAGGCTCTCGAAGACGTGTGGGGCCGTTACAAGGCGACGACACGCACCATTGCAGGCGTGTACCGCCAAGCGAGCGCAAATGGCAAGGAGTTCAGCAAAGCGCGGCAAATGGTGGAGGAGTTTGAACGCGAGGAGAGACGGCGGCCGCGGATTCTGGTGGCGAAGATGGGCCAGGATGGGCACGACCGCGGCGCGAAGGTGATTGCGACGGCATTTGCGGATATCGGATTCGACGTGAATATCGGGGCGCTCTTTCAGACACCGCGCGAGGTGGCGCGATCTGCGATGGATCGCGATGTGCACCTGGTGGGAGTGTCGAGCCTGGCTGGGGGACACAAGACTCTGGTGCCGCAACTGATTCAGGAGCTGCGCGCGCTGGGGCGCGATGAGATTCTGGTGGTGGTGGGGGGCGTGATTCCGCCGCAGGACTACAAGTTTTTGTACGACGCGGGCGTGGCGGGGATTTACGGGCCGGGCACAGCGATTCCAGTGGCGGCGCAGAAGATTCTGGAGATGCTTTGCGCCAGCGTCGTCGGTTAGCGGCGCTGAGGGGCGGTTCACGATGCCGCGCCGAATCAATTCGCGAACAACTTACGGGATGCGACCTGCGAGCACGGCAGCTTGCGATGCGGCTTGCTGCGGTGAGGGCAAGTTAACCTGACCGGCCAGGACCCGGCCCTTGCGGAAGATGCAAACGCCGTCGAGATACTGGTCTTGGGCCTGGAAGGCTTCGTCGCCGATGGATGCGGGTGACGCGCCGTTGAAGTGCGCGCGGAGGGCTTTGAGCACGAGCGCCGCGGCGTCCGGCGTGCTTTCAAGGACGATGAAGGCCTGGCCGAGATTGTATTTCGCTATATAGCCGCGCTTGAGTTCGCGCAGGCCCAGGACGCTCTCAGGAACCATGCGGATGGGCTCGACATTGCCCGCCGGAAACCATAGCAGCTGCGCGGGCGGTGTGACGCGGCCTTGCAGGCGCACCTCAACGGCAGAGGCGAAGGCGCGCATCGTGGCCGAATCGTTGTTCGTGGGGCCGGCCGCGGTTTCGACAATCTCCACGTAGTACTTTCCCTTGGCGAAGCTGGCGCTCTGCGCTTGTACCTGGCCTCCCATGCCGATCTCGGTAGTGGGCTGGGTGGAATCGAGATTGGCGGCGAAGATACCATAGGCCGCGTCGGCGTCGGTCATCTCGGAAAGATCGATGGCTAGCGTGTTAGCGCCCATCTTACAGTCGATGCCGGTCATGCGAACAAAGCCGAAGACGAGATAGCCTTCGGCGCCGCCATCTTTGTATTCGTAGAGATTGTCAGAGGTGTATTGGCGTATTGCGCCGGATTGCTCCCAGCCGGGGACGAAGTGGCAATCAAGAAAGCTCTGCGCGGCGGCTGCGCCGGTGGAAAGCAGGACGGTAAGCAGCAGCGCAAAGACTCTCATGCAAAGAGCTCCTGGGCGCGGGCCATCCGGCGGGCGACATGAACGCCGTGCGGGCAGTCGACCGTGCAGGAGGCGCAATCGGCGCAGCGGGTTGAGCGCGCGGAGGCAAGCTCGAGATAGCGCTCGCGCCCGAGGGCAAACTGGCCGTACCCCTCTGCGTAGGTGAGGCAGCGGAGAACATCGGCGACGGGCAGACCGTTCTGGCATGCGCCCTCGCACTTGCCGCACATGCGGCAGTAGAGCGGGCGAATCTGTTCGAGGTGCGCGGCAAGGAGCTTTTCGTCGGCAGGGGCAAACGGCTGCGCCATAGCTTTAATGTTTTCGTCGAGCTGGTCCATGTCGGTGATGCTGGGAATGGTGGTAGCCACGCCGGGTTTGTCGATGACCCACTTAAGTGCAGCGAAAAGCGCGCCGGGCTGGGCAAACTTTTGCGCGAGGGGGCTGCCGGGTTTGGCGCTGCGGAATCCGCCGGCCATGACCTTCATGGCGACGACGCCCATGCCGGCTTTAGCGGCGGTGTCGATGGCCTGATCCATCGCGGCGTCCATGGAAAAGTTGTAAGCGGAGAGAACGACGTCGAAGACGCTCTTCTGGACCATCCACGGGATGAGCTGCGGCTGGCCGCTGTGGGTGCTGACGCCGATGAAGCGCACTTTGCCCTGCTGCTTTGCATTCTGCTGCACTTCAATCATGTCGTCGGCGATGTCTGCGGGGCTGCCGAGGCCGTGGAGATACCAGATGTCGATGTAATCGGTGTTGAGCTCGCGGAGGCTCTGGTCGAGATGCTCCAGCATGCCGGCTTTGTCGTGTGCCTCCGTTTTGGTGGAGAGTACGACTTGCTTGCGCTTGGCGCCCAGGGCCGCGCCCACCATGCGCTCGTTGTTGCCGTGCTGGTAGTTGCGGGCAGTATCAAAGTAGTTGATGCCGAGATCTACGGCGCGCTCAATGACGCTGGCATCGGAGGTGATCATGCAGCCGAACCCAACGGTGGTGACCTTGAGGCCGGTGCGGCCCAGGGTCCTGTAGGCGAGCTTGACTGGGCTACCCACGGGAGCGGCGCTTTCAGAGGGGTTGAACGCGCCGATGGCGGGGGCTGCGCCGGCCAAGGGGGCCAGCAGACCAGCGGAGAGGCTAGCCGAAATGAAATTACGGCGGGAGGTTTTGGATGGCATGGAGGCACCTCGATTTTCAGGGAACGGGTCCAATTATAGGCTGTTATGAGAGAGCATCAATAGGGCGGGCGTCACAAAGGGTGGTTTATGTATGATGGACGGCTTGGGGCCATCCAATTTTGAGTAGGTCTCGAGGCATAAGAAGCGATGAGTGGAGGTGAACCAAGGATGAAAGAACGCACACATCAAGAAAAGCTTGACCTGCTTGCTCAGGTTGCTGTGAATGTCGGGCTTGGTTTGAAGGCCGGGCAGGAACTGGTAATGACGGCGTCGACCGATGCGATGCCGCTGGCGCGGCGGATTACGGAGCACGCCTACCGCGCGGGAGCGACACTGGTGACCACTCTGTTCAGCGACGACGAATCAACGCTGATGCGCTACCGGTCGGCCGCAAACGAGAGCTTTGACCATGCCGCAAAGTGGCTATACGAGGGAATGGCCGCGGCATTCAAAAGCGGCGCCGCGCGGCTGGCGATTGCAGGCGGAAACCCAGCACTGCTATCGAATGAGGATCCAGACCGCGTGGGACGGGCGAATCGAGCCGTCTCGCAGGCGTACAGGCCTGCGTTGGAGCTGATTACGCGCCACGAGATCAACTGGACGATTGTGGCAAGTGCGACTCCCGCATGGGCGGCGGCGATGTATCCCGGCGAGGCGCCGGACGCGGCGCTGGCCAAATTGTGGGAGGAGATTTTCGCGACCACGCGCATCAACACCGCCGACCCGGTGAGCGCATGGAAAGCGCACGATGCCGGCTTGCAGCGCCGCGCGGCCTTGCTCAACGAAAAGCGCTACGCAACGCTACACTATCGCGGACCCGGAACAGATTTCCGGCTGGGGCTGGCCGATGACCATTTATGGCTGGGTGGAGGCACAACCGCTGGAAACGGGAATTATTGCATCCCCAACATGCCTACGGAAGAAGTGTTCTCTGCTCCGCACAAAGACCGCGCCGACGGAGCCGTTACGGCGACAAAGCCGCTCTCGCACCAGGGCACGATGATTGAGGGCATACACGTGCGCTTTGAGCGCGGGCGCATTGTGGAGTTGAAAGCGACCAAGGGCGAGGAAGTGCTGAAGAAGCTGATTGAAACCGACGATGGCGCACGGAGGCTTGGCGAAGTGGCGCTGGTGCCGCATTCGTCGCCCATTGCATCCAGCGGGCTGGTGTTTTTCAACACCCTTTTCGACGAGAATGCCGCGTCGCATATCGCGCTGGGTCAAGCCTATTCCGGCTGCCTGCGCGATGGAGACAAGCTGACCCCGGATCAGCTTGCGGCCAAGGGCGTGAACGACAGCCTGATACATGTGGACTGGATGATCGGATCGGACAAATTGGATATCGACGGCGTTACGGATACAGGCGCGGTCGAGCCACTCATGCGGCAAGGCGAATGGGCGTGAGGGAAGTTTCGGTCGAAGACTGCTAAAAACATAGATCGGACAATTCGTCCGGCTTACCCGGAATTGCGCAACGACTGGAGCGTTTCGTCGAGGGCGGTTTGCCAGGGATGGAGTTGGAAATCGAATCGCGATTGCAACTTGGCGTTCGAGAGGACGGAGTTGCGCGGGCGTGCGGCGGGAGTGGGATAGTCTTTGGTGGCAATCGGAGTAAGCTCGGGTGCTTTTGCTCCCAGCAGCGCGGCGGCGCGAGCGAAGATGGCCTGTGCAAACCCAAACCAGGAGGTCGCCCCAGTGCAGGTCATGTGGTAGAGGCCCGCCCAATCCTCGGGAGCGCCAAAGCGGCCGGCAAGGATGCCGGTGACGATGGCGTATGTGGCGCGTGCGAGCTCGAGAGAAGTTGTCGGCGCGCCTACCTGGTCGTCAACAATCGAGAGGCGGTCGCGCTGGCGGGCAAGGCGAAGCATGGTGAGCAGAAAGTTGTTGCCATGCGGGCCGTAAACCCAACTGGTGCGGAAGATGAGGTACCTGCCTCCGATGTTTTGGATGGCGTTTTCGCCGGCCAGCTTGCTGGCGCCGTAAACGTTCAGGGGATCGGGCGCGTCGGTTTCGACCCATGGCTCCGGCTTGCTGCCGTTGAAAACGTAGTCGGTGGAATAGTGGACAAGCAGTGCGTTACGCTCAAGCGCCTCTTCTGCAAGGACGCGCGGCGCCTGCTCGTTGATGGCGTAGGCGAGGTCGCGCTCGGATTCGGCGCGATCGACGGCAGTGTGGGCGGCGGCATTGAGAATGATGCCGGGCGCGACATGGCGAACGAGAGCGCGGGTTTGATCGGCATCGGCGAGGTCGACGGACTCGCGATCAACGGCGACCATGGGACCGATGCCGGCAAAGATTCGTTGCAGCTCGCGGCCGAGCTGGCCGGCGTTTCCGACAATGAGAATGCGGGGAGTTGGAGGAGGATTTGGGGCTGGCGTTGAGGTTTCGCTCATGCGGACGAGCTCCCGATCAGGTGGAAGTGTACTGTTCGCATTCTAATTGGGTGGAGCGGCGCACCGAGGAACGCAGGCAGTGAGCCAGATCGAACGCGTTTGTCCCTCAGGAGCTAGTGAGCGCTGTATAAGAAGTATTCAGGCATGCAGGGCTTTTTGTCATTTAGCAAGTTGGCGACCGCTTCGCGGTCATAGCGAGTTGGCGAGTTAGCGGGAGATTCGCGGACATACAACTGGCGGACGGGGCGACGAACGCCCATTCGCACGGCGGGGCGATTGCCCGTACAATTTAGAGCAGGAGTGCTTCCCCATGCGCCGGGTTTATTGCGATGCCAATGCCACCACGCCTCTTCTGCCGGAGGTGCTGGAGGCGATGCGTCCATACTGGATGGAGCAATTCGGGAACGCGTCGTCAATTCATCTCTTAGGGCAGCAGGCGCGGAAGGCGGTTGACCGGGCGCGCGAGACGCTCGCACGCTTTTTCAACTGCCGCGAGGCGGAGGTTGTGTTCAACTCCGGTGGCACGGAGGGCGACAACACAGCAATCTTCGGCCTGGTGCGCGCCGGCGATCATTTGATCACGACGTCGATCGAGCACCCGGCGGTGCTGCGTGCGGCGGAGCGCGTGGCGGAACGCGGGGCGGAGGTGACGTTTGTAGCGCCACGGCCGAACGGGCTCATCGATCCCGAGGAGATTCGAAGGGCGGTGCGGCCCCAGACGGTGCTCGGCGATTCCCGCAGAACCCTGATCAGCGTGATGCTGGCCAACAACGAGACGGGCGTGCTCGAGCCGGTGGAAGCGATCGGGAAGATTGCGGCGGAAGCGGGAGCCTACTTCCATATCGACGCGGTGCAGGGAGCGGGTAAGGTTCCATTCGACGTGCGGCGGTTCGGGTGCCATCTCTGCTCCATCAGCGCGCACAAGATGCACGGGCCCAAGGGCGTGGGTGCGATGTACGTACGCCGCGGAACGCCAATTGATCCGCTGATTGTGGGCGGCAGCCACGAACGGCGCCAGCGCGCGGGCACTGAGAACGTGGCCGGGATTGTGGGGCTGGGCAAGGCCGTGGAGCTGGCGATGGAGAGCCTGGAGGATGGGACAGTGGCGCGGGTGGCGGCTCTGCGCGACAGGCTTGAGGCTGGAATTGTTGCGGTTGCGGGCACGGGTGTGAATGGCGCAGGCGCGCCGCGTGCGGCGAACACAACCAATATCCGCTTTGAGCAGGTGGAGGGCGAGGCGCTGGTGATCGCGCTGGACCTGAAGGGTGTGGCAGTGAGCGGAGGGCCGGCGTGCCACTCGGGTTCGACCGAGCCGAGCCACGTGCTGATGGCGATGGGCTTGGACAAGAACGCGGCGCGAGCCAGCCTTCGATTCAGCCTGCTGAAGACGGCGACAGAAGAGGACGTGGATCACGTGTTGCGCGTAGTTCCGGAGGCAGTTGGCCATTTGCGGGCGCTGGCGCCGGTGGCGACGGGAACGCTGGGGTGAAGAAGGCAGCGGGGTTCGCGGAGGCAGCGGCGCTCGCGTGGCGTTCCAGAAGTTCGAAGCATAAGCCGAAGGCCCGAACCGCAGGTCCTTCGACTGCGTCCGCCGCGGCTGACTTCGCTCAGGATGACAGCGTTTTTTGATGCGAACTTTTTGGCAGGACGCTAGAGGCTTGTTAACTTTCCTATGACCGAGCAGAGCACAATTGCGGTAGCCATGTCCGGAGGGGTTGACTCCTCGACGGCGGCGGCCATTCTCGCGCGCGCGGGCGGCAGCGCGGGCGATTCTCGCACCTCGGTTGTCGGGTTGACGCTGCAGCTTTGGGATCAGACGCGGCTCAAGGGCAAGCATGGGATTCCCGAAACGCCAAAGGCAGGGCGCTGCTGCTCGCTCGACGATGTGTACGACGCGCGGCGCGTGGCCGAGCATCTGGGGATTCCGTATTACGTAGTGAACCAGGAGGAGCGATTCGAACGCGACGTGGTGCGGCCGTTTGTGGAGGAGTATCTGGCTGGGCGGACACCGATTCCCTGCTCTCTGTGCAACAACCACATCAAGTTCGACCAGTTGCTGAAGACGGCGCGGAGCATCGGCGCGGAGCGGATTGCGACCGGCCACTACGCGGTGAATGAGTACGATGAAAAGCGAGGACGGTGGATCCTGAAGCGGCCTGCGGACCTCAAGAAGGACCAGACGTATTTTCTGTTTGGGCTGACGCAGGAGCAGTTGGCGCGCACGCTGTTTCCACTTGGTCACATGACCAAGCCGGAGGTGCGCGAGGCGGCGCGGCAGCATGGATTGACGCTGGCCGAGAAGCCCGACTCGCAGGAGATATGCTTCATTCCCGGCGGCGACTACAAGCAGTTCCTGACGGCGTATCTCGAAGAGCAGGGCTTGGGCGTGCCTGAGACCGCGGGCGAACTGGTGGCCTCGAACGGCGAGGCGATGGGGCGGCACGAAGGGATCTTCAATTTCACAGTGGGGCAGCGCAAGGGACTGGGGGTGGCGTCGCCTTCGCCGCTGTACGTGCTGAGTATCGATCCCAAAAGCCATCGCGTGACGGTGGGCGCCGACGCGGAACTGGCAACGCGCACGCTGCGAGCGCGGCGGTTGAACTGGATCAGCATTGCGGAGCTGACGGGGCCGATGCGCGTGCGGGTGAAGATCCGGCACCGGCACGAGCCGGCGTGGGCTACGCTGGAGCCGGCGGGCGCGGACGAGGCCGTTGCCACGTTCGACGAACCGCAGCGCGCGGTGACGCCGGGGCAGTCGGCCGTGTTTTACGACGGCGATGAAGTGGTGGGCGGGGGATGGATTGTTGCTGAGAATCGTCCGGCTGGAATGCGCCGCAGCCGTTATTTGGGCCGCTCCATGTTGAAGCGGTCGCGGGTGCGGGTGTAGGTTGGGCCGCCCATGCGGCCGATGGCAAGGAGCTTGTCGGGATCGATTTTGTAGCCCCCCTCTGGATCATCGAAAAGCGACTCCAGGACGTGGAAGCGCAGCACCTCGCCTAGCACCAGGATGCCGCCGCCGGGTTTGTCGCTCACGTGGACAACCTGGTGCAAGCGGCACTCCATTTGCGCTTTGCTTTCAGCCACGCGGGGCGGCTTGACGAGATCGCTCGCAAGCGGAGTGAGACCGGAGAGCGCAAATTCATCCACCTCAGGCGGGACATCTGCCGAACACACGTTCATCTGCGCGGCAAACTCCTCGGAGACGATGTTGACGACAAACTCGCCCGTGGACTCGATGTTGCGCAAAGTATCTTTGCAGGGTTGCGGGCCGGAGCGAAGGGTAGTGCAGAAACACACCACGGGAGGATTGGAACTGCATGCGGTGAAGTAGCTGAAGGGCGCAAGGTTTCTCACGCCGGCGGCATCCAAGCTGGATACAAATGCGATGGGACGCGGCACGACGATGCCGATCATGAGCTTGTAGATGTCACTCGCCGCGTGTTGGGCAGGATCGAATACGCGCATTCCTCGCCATGCCTCCGGCTGCTCCTAGAGCATTTTCGGAATACATATGGACTTTTTTAGAGCCGTGAAAGGTGGCTTTTTCTTGAGGAAAAAGCCACTTGAGTATGTGCTTTCGGTCTACGCCAATTCCGAAAATGCTGTAGAGAGCCGAGTGAAAACGGGACGCAGGGTTACACAAACCTATCGTTATCGCCATGCGCCTGATTCGATCGCGAACGAGCGGCCGCAGGAGCCACAGTCCGCAACGATTCGATGACCGCCTTGGCGGAGGCCATGATCGCCGAAATCTGGCGCATGGGCCTGGCTACGGTGTCGGCCATGAAAACGCCGGCGCGTTCGACGGCATCGAGGACATCGGACAACATCATGTCGAGACGGCTGGACTGGCGCCGGACGCGCTCGACGATCTCATCGGCCGCGATTTGCACGTCGTCAGCCTTCGTGCGCAGGGTGTGGGTAAGAGCAGCCAGATCGCTGGTTGTCTGTTCGATTTTGGGGGCCACGCGCTTGAGCAGGTCGCGGGTGTTGTCAATGATCGGCGCCACCGAGGAACGCAGATCCTCAAGTTCCTGGCGCACTGTGCGGGCCGTTCTGATGATGACGACGAAGATGGCGAGCAGTACGATCACCTGCAAGAGCAACACCAGCGCGACCGCGCATATCAAAACCATCTGAGTAGTCTGGCTATCGAGACTTTGCATTGTTATGCTCTCACGCAGAAACTCTTCGTGTTTAAGTCAAACCGTTGAAGTGCGCACTCCGTGGGAACGGGGACACACTCTACCCGGAGCCGGCGCGGGAGCAACCGCTCACGCGTCCAGCGCCGGAAGGGATAGTAAAGGGGCATGAGGCCGGGCATGAACAAAAACCAGAAACGGCCGGCTCCTAAAATTCGTGGGTTTCGGGTTCATCGGTTGACGACTTGTACGCCTGACGGCCAGCGTCGACGGCCGCACCCACCCGTGTGGTCTGGTCGGCGACGAGATTCTTGCCTCGCTCTACAAACTCTTCCCATTGTGCGCGCCCGCGATCGATGGCCTCGCGGCTGCGATCGACGTACTCGCTCACTTGTTCCTTACCCTTGTCGACAAGAGCGGCAACCTGCTCCTTGCTCTTGTTTACCAGTGCGCTAACCTCTTCGGCGGCCTGGCGGGTGCGGGCACGCAGATATTCGGTGCCCTCGCGGGCGCCGGTAGCGATGTCCTCTCTGGTCTCACGGCCGCTCTTAGGAGCATAGAGAATGCCCACGAGCGCTCCCACTCCCAATCCGGCCAAGAACCAAGCCAAACCGTAAGATTTACTTTCCTCTGCCATAACGAAAACTCTCCTTTCGTTGCGCTTCAAGGCTGCCTGAGCGTAACAAAACACTCCAGCTTAGTGCAACCCGATCTCTGATTGAAGTTAGGTTTCGCGGGCTGATGCACAGAGTGCGCCTTCACGCGACCCTCCAGATATATCAGATGCGCAAACGAGACGGGAAGTCGGGAGATTATTTGCCGCAGCCGCAGGTGCGTGCCAGAACTTCAGCGAAGTGGAGGGCCTTGACGTGGGCGAGCTGATCGATCTGCTCGCGGCAACTGAAGCCGTCGGCGACGATGATGGCGTTTGGGGCGGCGGATTGGACGGCGGGAAGCAGGCCCTCGTTCGCGATGGTCTTCGAGACTTCGAATTTGTCGGCTTCGAAGCCGAAGGGGCCGGCCATGCCGCAGCATCCGGCCTGGATGGGCTCGACCGTTGCGCCGGCCTGGCGGAGGAGCGCGATTTCGCTGGCCGGGCCGCCGAAGACGGCTTTGTGATGGCAGTGGCCGTGAAGCAGAATGTGCGCGCCCTGGAGACGGCCCGGGACGAAATTGGAAGCGAACTCCGGCGCCCTGGCGGCGAGGCAATCGGCGAGAAGCCAGACCTGCCGGCTCAGGCGCTTGGCGCGGGGATCGTTGGGGAAGAGTTCCAGCAGCTCGTCTTTGAAGACGCTGGCGCAGCTTGGCTCGAGAAAGATGAAGGGCAGGCCAGCCTCGATTTGCGGAGCCATGCGGTCGAAGAACTTTGGCGAGATAGGAGCGGGCGGCCGCGAGAAGGCCGAAATCGTAGAGCGGCCGGCCGCAGCAGATGTGGCCCTGCGGGGTTTCAACCTGGAAGCCGGCCTGGGTGAGAACGGTTTCGGCCGCGGAGAGCGATTGTGGGTGGTAGTAGTTGTTCCAGGTGTCGGGCCAGAGGAGAACTTTTCGAGCGGAGGGCGATGGGGGTTCGTGGTTCGCCACCCTTTCCGCTGAAGGAGGCGGAAAGGATGGGGCACCCGGTCCGTTAGCCTTTGTGGTTTCCGATGTTTCAGAATCGAGATCTCCACCCCACGGACGTGGACCGCCCGACGAGTTTCGTGCCTTCTGGAAGCTTTTCCGCGCCAGGCGAGGCAGTTGCCGCTCCTGCGCTACGCCGGCGATGCGCTTGATGAGCGGGCTGGTGAGCGGGCCGGTGAGCAGCGCGTTGGTCAGGGCCGGGGCGAGCGAGCCGTAGCGGGCAAGTCGGTCGGCAAATCCGAAAATGTAGTGGTGGAGCGGGTGCAGGCGGCCCTTGTAGCGCTGCGCCAGAAACTCCGATTTGTAGGCGGCCATGTCCACCTGCACCGGGCACTCGGATTTGCAGGCTTTGCAACTGAGGCAGAGGTCGAGGGCCTCGTGGACGGCCTGGCTCTGGAAGCCTTCGTCGCGCAGCGCTCCGGCGAGCATCTCCCACAGCAGATGGGCGCGGCCGCGCGTGGAGTGCTGTTCCTCGCCGGTGGCGCGATAGCTGGGGCACATGACGCCGCCCTGGCGTGTTGCGGCAGGCGCCTACGCCAACGCAGCGCTCGGCAGCGCGCTCGAGGGAGCCATTGTCCTTTTCGAACGCGAAGTGCGTTTCCCGGGTCCCCAAGTGCGAGGGACCCGGGGCACTCGTTTCTAGTGGAATGACGCAGATTCTCCGTGGGATCGTAGACGCGCACGGCATCGGAGAGCTTGCCGGGATTCATGCGGTTGTCGGGATCCCAGAGCGTCTTGAACTCGCGGAAGGCCTCGATGAGCTCAGGACCGAACATTTTGGGCAGGAGAGCGGCGCGGGACTGCCCGTCGCCGTGTTCGCCGGAGAGCGAACCGCCGAAGGAACAGACGATGTCCGCGGCGCGATCAATGAATTCGCGGAATTTTCTTAATCCTTCTGGAGTAGCGAAGTCGAAATTGATGCGCGATGTGCACGCACCCCTGGCCGTAGTGGCCGTAGAGCGGGCCGCGCAAAGCCGTATTCGGCCATGAGGCCATTGATGGCGCGCAGATAGTTGCCAAGCTGCGCGGGAGGAACGGCGGCATCCTCCCAGCCTTCCCAGCGGTCGGGCTCGCCGGGAACAAAGACCATACCGCCGAGAGCGGATTCGCGTACATGCCAGACAGACTCGGCCTCTTCGGGCGTGCAGATGTGGGCCATCGGGCGGGGAGGGCCACGATTGCGAGGCGCGTGCGATAGCCTCGGCCTGGGCATGAGCTTCTTCGGCGGCTCCATGCACCCATTTCGACGAGCAGAAAGCCGAGGCCGGGGGGAAGCCGATCGAGACCTTGAAACGCGAGTCCCTTGCGGCGCATGAAATCGACCAGCAGTGGAATCGAAGCCTTCGAGGCCGATGGGCTTGTGCTCGAGGGCGAGCGGAACGGCGTCGGCGGCGAGAAACGGATCGTTGAAGCCGAACACGGTGAGGACGCGGAAGGGCGGGCTGGCAGTGAGATTGAGCGTGGCGGAGACGACATTGGCGCAGGTGCCCTCTGAACCGACCAGCGCGCGCGCGACATGGAAGTTGTTTTCAGGCAGCAGCTCGTCGAGGTTGTAGCCGGAGACGCGGCGCGGGATGCGGGGAAATTTTTCGCGGACTTGAGACGGAGTAACGTGTCGCGAATCCGCTGCAGGCCTGCGTAGATTTGGCCCACGCGGCCGCCGGCGCGGACGAGCGCATCGAGCTCGGCTGGCGTGGTTGCGCCGACGGTCATGCGCGTGCCGTCGTAGAGAACGATGTCGAGCGATTCCACGTTGTCGACAACTTTGCCGCCGAGCAGGCCGTGCACGCCGCAACTGTTGTTGCCGATCATGCCGCCGAGGGTGCAGCGGGAGTGCGTGGCAGGGTCGGGTGCGTAGGTGAGGTGATGGAGTTCGGCGGCGTCGCGCAAGCGGTCGAGAACGATGCCCGGCTGACGCGGGCGAGTCGCTTGCGCGGGGTCTAGCTCCTCAAGCGAATTCATGAAACGGGAATAGTCGAAGACCACGGCCACGTTGACGCACTGGCCGGCGAGGCTGGTCCCTGCGCCGCGCGGCAGAACGGCGGCGCCTGTTGCGCGGCAGGCTGCGAGAGCGGCCTCCACGTCGGCGGCGTCGCGGGGAAAGATGACGCCGATGGGGAGCTGGCGGTAGTTGGAGGCATCGGCGGCGTAAAGGGCGCGCGAGCCAAGATCGAACCGGACCTCGCCGCGCAGGGTTTTCTTGAGCAGGGATTCGAGCTCGCGGTGCGCGGAAAAGCGCTCATGGGCGAGCAGAGGAAGATTTGGGAGGACGGAAAAAGATGAAGGGCTCACAGGAAAATGGTATCGCGTTGGGGCAGCGGCGTTGCGCGTTAGCGCGCAGGCCACTCTTCGACGACCACGCCGAGGTCGTTGAGTTGGCGGATGACGGCTTCGACGTTGCGGCGGACCATGGGGCGGTCTTTGGGCGCGGCAGAGGGGGATTCGGCGACGGCGATAACGCGGCCATAAGGCCACGCGCCGGCAGGAATGGCGGTTACGGCTTCGCCGAGATCGGAGAGCCGCAACTGGAGCTCCTGGCGGCGCGCGGCCGCAGGCCGGAGCAGCGTTCCCTGCCCTACCGGGCTGGGGTTGGCATCGGGCTGAATGACGCGCAGCGTCAGCGTGTCGGCGCCGACCGAGAGAAACGGATTGGCCCACGCAGCCGGGTCGTGGATATCGATGTAGAGGCTTTTGGTGGGCAGAGGAATCAGCTCAAGCTGGGCGCGTTTCTGGTCGCGTTCGGTAGCCGCCTCCTGGGCCCGGTGCTCGGCCTTGACGGCGGTTTTGGTCACAACCTCGACGGCCTGTTCCTCCTTATGGCAGGCCACCAGAGAGAAGGCCAAAAGCAGGCCCATGGCCAAAATTCCTTTGAAACGGGAACGCGCGATCACAATTTCAAGGATAGCAGGGGAAGCGGACTGAGGCGTTGAAGCGAGATGCCCAAAGTCGACGGAACAACGTGCGCCGGGTCACGGCGCAGCGCACAGGGACTGAACTAATCTGCGAGCACAGAGAATCGGAGGGGTGAATGAGCGCGCGAGTGGTGGCGATTGTGGGCAGTTACCGCAACGGCGGGGTCACGGATCGCGCTGTTGAAGCGGTTCTGGAGGGCGCGCGCGTGTTGGGCGCACAAACACGAACCTTCCACCTCACTGACCAGCACATTGAATTCTGCAGGAACTGCCGGGAGTGCACGCAACAGCCGGGAGCGGAGCGGGGCTTATGCAGGCAACAAGACGATCTGGAGCCGATGCTCAAGGAGATTGAGGCGGCGGATTCGGTGGTGCTGGCTTCGCCGGTGAATTACTACAACGTGACAGCGATCTTCCGCAGGTTTCTGGAGCGGCTGCTGGGGTATGTGTATTGGCCGTGGGGACAGAATCAACCTGCTTTGCGGAACAAGCGGCAACCGCGCAAGGCAGTGCTGGTGGCGACGGCGGGGATGCCGGGATTTCTGATTCCGCTGACGACGGGGGCGCCGCGGGCGCTGCGGGTGGCCGCGGGGGTGCTGGGCGCAAAGCCTATAGGCAAGCTATGGGTGGGGCTCGCAGCCGGCAAGCCGCGTCCCACGCTTTCGGCGCGGACAGTGGAGCGGGCGCGGCGGCTGGGGATGAAGCTGGCGTAGCTTTTTCCGCTACGCTTGAGAAATCGTATGCTGCCTCTCGAAAAACGGCTATCTTGCCCCGGTTCTTCTTTTGCGCGCGAGAAAATTTGAGCGCAGGCTGCTATCTTGATCGTTGGAGAGACGCGATGAGAAAGCTGCCCGTTTTCCTTTTTCTATTGGGGGCGCTTGTGCCGGTACTGCGTGCACAGGAGCCGGTCGTTCCCGCGCGCGATGTCGAGGCCCTCTTCAAGAGCCCCGATCCCAAACTTCAGGCCAACAAGATGGTGATCTATGGCGTGTACCGCGACCTCTTGCAAGCGAATCACTGGGAACTTGCCGGCAAGTATCTGACCGACCGCTATATTCAACACAACCCGAACGCACAATCGGGCCTCGACGGTGTCGTGAAGTTTTTCACTGAGGTTTTGAAGGTCACTCCAAAGGCGATCCCTGCCAGGTTGGAGGCTCCCATCGTTGCTGTCCTCGCTGAGGGTGACCTCGTCACTGTACTCAGCGTCTCCGAACGAAAAGACAGCACGGGCAAGCCCTATACGACCACGTGGTTCGACACCTGGCGCATCAAGGACGGAAAGGCCGACGAGCATTGGGATTGCGCCACCAAGAACTAATTTGGTTTTCGCCGCACGCCGATTGATCTTCCATCGCACAGCATTGCGCCTTGGGACTCCGCCCTACGGCAAAACCAGAGAAGGTGTGCCCTATTCAGCTTTTTTTGAAGGTCGCCGCTCCTTGGGGTCGCGGCGACTTAGGTGCAGCGGCTTCGGGTTACAGCATCCCTGGTTTTGCTATAGGCGCCGTTCTCTGTGTCTGAGAAACGACAGCCGGCTATTTGGCGATGAGGCTGCGGGCGATGGAGTCGAGGATGCCGTTGAGGAAGTTGATAGACTCGGGGCCAGAGTAGCGGCGGCCGATTTCGAGAGCCTCGTTAATGACGATGGGAAATGGGGTGCCTTTGAAGCCAAGCAACTCGCCTACTGCCATGCGCAGCAGGTTGCGGTCGACGGCGGGCATGCGCTCCAGGCGCCAGTGTTTGGAGTGGGCCACGATGAGCGCGTCGATCTCTTCGCGGCGGTCCTCGGCGACGCGGAAGAGGTCCTCAGCGAAGCCACTGACTTCGGGCTCGACGGGATCGCCGGCCTTCCAGAAGGTAGCGCGAACCTGGTCGCAGGTCTGGTGGCCGATGTCTGCCTGAAAGAGCATCTGCATGGCGAGTTCGCGGGACTTGCGGCGATGGCGGCTGGTCAAGCGCGGCCGCCGTGTTGCAATTTTTTCCGCAGGCTGGCCATCTCAACGGCGGCGAGGGCGGCTTCGAACCCCTTATTTCCGGCCTTGATGCCAGCGCGATTCAGGGCCTGCTCCAATGTTTCGCAAGTGAGCACGCCGAAGCTGTGGGGAATACCGGTCTCCTGCTGGGACTGGCCAATGCCACGCGCGACTTCGTTATAGATGGCCTCGTAGTGTGCGGTTTCGCCGCGCAACAAACAACCAAGCGCAACGATAGCGTGGGCGCGTCCGGCGTTGGCCAGAGTGCGGGCGGCTGCGGGGATCTCCCAGGCACCGGGAACGCGGACAACTTCGACATCGGCGCGGCCGGCGCCGCTGCGCAACAACGCATCGAGAGCGCCATCGAGCAGGCGGTCGGTGACGACGGCGTTCCAGCGGGAAACGACGATGGCGAATTTCATTCCGGCCGCGGAGAGATCGCCCTCGATGGCGACGGGCTTGCCTTTCGCGGGATCGGACCAGGCCCAGAAGCTGAAACGGAAGCCGGGCTCGGGCTCAACGGTAAAGAGGCGCGACTTCCAGTGCGTTTCCGTGACGGGTGAGAGATGCGCGACGGCTGGCTCACCGCCATTGACGCGGAGCCAGGCTTCGGCGGCCTGGTGGATGGAGTCGAGGGAGGTGACTTCGACCAGAACATCGGCGGTGGATGGAAATCGGCCGTCGACGAACTCGAGATTGCCGAGGGGAGCGAGGAACGATGCGCCGCGCGATCCGTCTTCCTGCCATCCCTTTCCGGTGGCGAAGCCCAGCGCGGCAAAAAAGCCCGCCAACCGGCCGTAGGCCGCCGCGCTGCCGGCAGGACGCAGAAAAGAGATGCCTTTAATCATGAGTTGATTTTATCGTGCGGGAACGGGAGGGGGGGAAGCAGGTGAGCGAGTCAGCGAGTTACGGCATTTTCGGAAATAGTGCAGTCCTTGCCGGGCGTCGGTGGCGCGAACCAGCGGTGAATGAAGGACGTTGTTTAGTATTTCGCAGGTTGGCGTCGCTTCGCGACTTCGCATGTTGGCGAGTTCGCGCACGGCTTTTTTCCAGTTCCCCACCGTCGTTGCCGACCCGCGCAGAAATGAAACCGATCGCGATCTATCTTGCGCCCGCTGAAGCGGCGGTTACGTGACGGAGCGCGGTTTGACCTCGATGACCGTGGCGGGAACGTAGGTGGTCGAGGTAGGCGCCGGTAGAGTGGCCGGATACTGGCAGCCGGCGTCGACACCGCCCTCGGAGACCGGTGTGCAGGCAGGTAGATTGGGGCTCACCTGCTGCGTGTCGGTGGGCGGCGCTGTGGTCGAGTTCACGTTGGTGGGAATGGCTATGAAGTGAATCTCGTTGTCGCCCTGCGTAGAGACGAAGAAGATGGAGTTATCGGGAGAGAACGCGCCTGCGAGCGGCGCCGTGGCAGAGGCCGTGACGCCCTTGGGGTACTGGAACGTGACATAGCCGAGAGTGCCGAGACCGCTCGGCTGAGGCAGATAGTACGGTAGTTGCGCGGTTGCCGTGGAATTGCCCGGCGTACTGTAGGTGACAAAGGCAATGGGAGCGGCCGTGGTAACAGAGGCCGTGGTTGGCGCCGCTCCGGTGACAACCTGATCGACAGCCGACACGCTGACGTTGGTTCCGGCGCTGAGGATCGTGGATCCGTTGAGTACTGGGTTAGTGGAGAATGCCGCCGTCGCCGGGGGCTGGTTCAGCAGTTGAACCTGGTTGGGAGGTGTGCCGCTGGTGGCTTCAGGGCATAGTGTGGCCGGTATACTGACGCCGATATCGTTGAGCGTGATGGAACTTCCGCCGCTAAGCGCCGCACCGAGAATATGATCTCCGTCCGTGGTGGCGCCGAGGACTTGGGTCTGGACGGCAATGGAATCGGTTTGCGGATAGAACTGAATAGTGGCGTTATTGCCTACTGTGCCGCTGGGGCACCAGGTGTGGGCGACGGTATCGGGGTTCCCTGCGAGATAAGCGCCTACGCCGGGGACGGTGATGGCGAGGCTCTGCGCGCCGCCGGAAGCGGTGAGAGGGTAGGTGCTCCAGCCGGTGTCGGCGTTATAGACATAGAGAGTGTTAGTGTGATTGCCTCCGATTGCCGCGCTATCGACGATATAAAGGGTATTTGAATCGGGCGTCCAGGAGGCTGCGGCTCCCAGGCCGCCGAAAGTTGTTATGGGGGAGCTCGAGGAAGTGTTGTAGAGATAAAAAAGACCGCGCATCTGATCGTTGACAAGCACCTGGCTGGCATTTGGAGAGACGGCCAGCACTACGCCAGGAACGGTTGTGTTCTGCGTGGTAAGGCTGTTGGCGGCGGTCGAGTAGATCATCAACTCGCGGTCCGAGCCGAAGTAGAGACTGTTGCCCCGCCGGTCCATCACCATGGAGTTGGGCACGTATGGCAGACGCACGGTAGCGCCGGGGTTGCCGGTGAGCAGTTCGATGGAGGCAAAGTACTGCGACTGGCCAGGGGCGCCGAACCAGACGAAATCACTTGTGGTGCCGGGGACGATGATGTTGACGGGGTTGGAGGAAATGGACAAACCAGTGCCGTTCAAGCCGATCTCGTTGATCGGCGCGGGATTGCAACCCGGCGGCTCGCACACGGCATTTATCGAAGCCGCACCGGGGAAAGCGGCGGTGATGGAGCCGCTGCCGCCGGTAGTGATCTCGATGGGGTTGGTGGACTGATAAGTCAGCGCAAGGCCGGTGATGGGATTGCCCTGGGTATCGGTGACCGTGGTTGTGAGATTCTGCTGAACGCCCTGGGTGACGACGCCTTTGGTGCTTCCATTGGCAAGGGAGACTTTGATGGACTTGGGCGGGCAAGTAGAGAAGTAGCCTGCCGACGAAGACGATTGCGCGATGGTCGCGGTGATGACGGTGGTGCCGGGTTGCTCCGCGGTGATGACGTTGGTAGTGGCGTTAATGCTGGCGACGGAGGAGGTGCCGACAGAGAAGTTGAGCGTGCCGATAGACGAGCCGCAACTGGGGACAGAGGTCACACCGGGCGCCAGGCCGCCCTGGCACGCATAATTCGCTGAAGTAACGGAAGACGGGTGCGCAAAATTCGTATTGCGTGCCATTGCTCACGTAGCAGGCCTGGGCATCGAGCTGCGCCTGCTGGTTCTGCGAGAAACACTGCTCCGGAGTAGAGACTGGAGAGGGAGTTGGTGACCAGACTGATGCTGGTAACAGGCGCGTGGATGTATACCGCGACGGGGTTGGAGGTGACCGAGTCGGCAGTGGCCGTGATATAGGCGATGGCGTAGGGCAGTCCTCCGGTGGACGGCAAGGGATTGGGGAAGTGGCAGTAGGTGTAGTCGGCGATGCCGCCGCCGGTGTTGCGGTTCCAGGTGCCGGCGCAGATGCTGCCAGCAGGCGAGATGTCGACCAACTGATTGTTGGTGGTGCCGTAGCTGTAGGAATTGGAACTGACCGAGACAGAGGTGCCTTTGCAGGTGGTGGCGGAGGGCGACTGGATCTGGGTCGTTTGCCCGTAGGCCAGCGAAATGCCTGCGATCTGCGGCTGCAGCGTGATTTGCGATACCTCGGTGACAGTAAGACCGTAGCCGAGGCCGTTGCAATAGTTCCCCGCCGGGTTGCGCGTGCAACCGGAGATGGAAATCCCGGCCGGAAGGGCCAGGCCAAGCAAACAAATAAGCGTCAAGAACCGCCGCATGAATCCTCCCCGTCCCGCACCGTCGAACTCGCGGAACGGTCTTAAAGAACACGTAATGGAAAAATGAGTGATAACCACCCTTTTAAATGCTCTGGGCTGTCCCGCAACAGGCGAATCGCACCCAAGCCAGAGGCCCGGCGGCACGCTGCCGCATGCGGCTGAAGGGCGAAACGCACACTGAAAGCTCCAAGGAAAAAGTGTATCAGGGCAGGGCCACCTCTGGCATGGGACGAGGCTTGGGCGGTTCTCTTGTTCCATAGACGCCGGCGGGACGGGAGGGCGAGCAACGAAGCCAGGGAACAAGGGAACAAGAAGGCAACGCAACAGGCTTATGTTTCATTTCGGAGATTCACAACTCGCTCCCTGGTTCTTTGTTTCGAGAGATTTCCCTTCTCCCTTGGTCCCTGCTTCTACGGCATGTAACGGGCGAACCAGTCGACAGCGCGCTCCAGCGACGTCGCGGCGGTGTGCGGGGTCGACAAACCCGTGGCCCTCGTTGGGGTAGACGACCAACTGCGTGGGAACGTGGAGATCGCGCAGGGCATGCCAGAACTCGAAGGACTGGGGGGCGGGGCATTCGCCGTCGCGATCGCCGACGACCAGAAGGGTGGGGGTATGGGTTTGCTTGATGAAGGTGATGGGGGAGCTTTTGGCGTAGACTGCGGGGTCGTCGTAAACGGAGGCGCCGAAGTAGGGAATCATCCACTGGTCGATGGAGTTTTCACCGTAGTAGGAGAGCCAGTCGGAGATGCCCGCCCCGGCCACCGCGGCGCGGAAGCGATGGGTTTGGGTGACGGCGAACATGGTCATGAAGCCGCCGTAGCTCCAGCCGGCGATGCCGATGCGGTTGGGATCGACGGGGTACTTGGCCAGGACGGCATCGACGCCGGCGAGAATGTCGCGCAGGTCGCCGTAGCCGAAGTCTTTGCGATTGGCCTGGGTGAAGGCCTCGCCCTGACCGAAGCTGCCGCGGGGATTGGGCATGAGGACGAAGTAATCGAGGGCGGAAAAGGCGGTGGCGCTGAAGCCGCCGGCCCCGCCGTCCCAGCGGGAGAGAACGGCGTAGGCGGGCCCGCCGTGGACTTCGACGAGGAGCGGATACTTTTTGGCGGGATCGTAGTTTGCGGGCAGCAAGAGCCAGCCCTGGACATCGAAATGGTCATTTTTCCAGGTGAGGGAGACGGATTTGCCCCAGGCGGGCTGGATGCCGTCGTTGAAGTGGGAGAGTTGGGCGATGTGGGCGACGTCAGCCGAATGAACGGATTCAGGCACCTTGCCCCAGGCGTTGAAAATCTCGGGTGGAGTGCTGAATGAGCTCGCCTGGAAGACAAAGACCGAGCGGTCGGCAGAGGCGGAGAGGCTACCTTCAAGGACGCCGGCACCGACTGTGGCAGGAATACTGAAGACGGGTGAGTCAAAGAACGTGAAATCCGCAGCAGTGGCAGGAAGGTGCAAGCGAACGAGTTGCGAGTTGCCGCCATTGATTTCGCTGACGAAGATTGCGCCGTTGCCGTCCCAGGTGAGCCACTGGGCGGAGGTTTGGCGGCCGGGGGTGAGATCGCGAGGCTGGCCGCCGGTGGAGGGGACGATCCAGACATCGCCGCCGGTGACGCCCTGGTCGCTCATGAGGCCACCGATGAAAGCGATGGTTTTTCCGTCGGGCGACCAGCGGGGAACGGCGATTTGCAGGCCGTGGAGGGGCCGGGGACGTCGGCGGGGCTAAGAATGGGTGTGGGCGTGGTCTCCCACCCTACGGCTTCGCCGCTTGACGCGGCGGAGCCGTAGGATGGGGCACCGAGGGGCTGCGTGTAGAGTTTGGCGATCCACCAGTTGTTTTCGCCCGGTGGATCGGCGGCGATGTAGGCGAAGGCATTTCGAATCGGGCGACCAGTCGAACTCGAAGACGTGGAGATTGGCGGGCGTGACGAAGGTTGGAACGGCGGGCGTGGCGGCATCGGCGGCAACGGTGGCGACGCGCTGAATTTCGACGTGATCTTCTCCGATGACGCCCGCGGGCAGGCGCTCTGCGGCGAGCGCGCTGGCGGGGCGGGAAGCACCTTCGACATAAAGGAAGGCAACTCTGGTTCCGTCGGGAGAAAAAGCCGGCTCGTGGACGTAGCCGTGGAGACTAGTCAGACGCTTTGCCGGATTGCCGTCCAACCGCTTGAGATAGAGGTCCATTTGCCCGTTGGAATCGGCGCAATCGGAGAGGAAGGCGAGGGCGGCGGAATCGGGCGACCAGGAGAAATCGGATTCAGTGCAGGGCTGAGTGGGCGAAGCCGCGGTGACACGCTGGCTCTGCATGAGGTTGTCGATGGGGGCAACACGTATCTCGTCGCCCTGGAACCAGGCGAGACGCTTGCCGTCGGGAGAGATGGCAACCTGACCGATGGAAAGACTGCGGTTCAGGTTGGGGAGGATCTGATCGAGCTGCTCAGCAGCAGGGCGGGTTGCTGGGAGGGCGACGGCGTTGGCGTCTTGCGCATGTACCGGCAGCAGGGAGCAAGCGCAGAGAAGCAGCGCCAGGGCAACACAGCGAAGGCTGCGAGGCGAGAGCGGCATAGGGGAGATAGTAGCAGCAAGTCAGCAAGTCAGCGAGTCAGCCCGACTTCGGCGACGCGGACCCGCGGGATGAAAGACGTTGTTTAGTAATTCGCAGGTTGGCGTCGCTTTGCGACTTCGCGTGTTGGCGAGTTCGCGCGCGGTTTCTTCCTAGCAAGTCAGCGGACCGGCAAGCCAGTAGCGGTGGTCACACGCCGCAATCGGCATGGGCCTGGGCATGGAACCGATCATGGGCGGACTCGACCCGGCACAACACGCCCCGGATTGCCTCTGCACCCGACTGAGGATCGAAAAACTCATGGCCGTACAGTAGATTGGCGCAGCTCTCGCGCCAGCCATGGCTGGTCTCTTTCCGCTCTGGATACCACCAGGCATGTTCGGCGTGAACTACGTTCTCGGCCAGGCGATCATCGAGATGAACATAGAATCGCGCCTCACCGTCGGGTGTTTTGACCAAGGCGGGATCGTTCTCCGCAAGTCCCAGGCGACGAGCGGTGGACGGATGCAAATCCACCAGAGGCCGCGGATGAAGCCGCCGCAGTGATGGGATCTGGCGGCCGGCTGAATGGAAAAACGGAAGCAGTTTGCAACCGGAGATCAGCACGAGCGGGTAATCCCTGGCGATTTCCGGTTGCGAAACCGGCGAAAGCGGTGGCTCAACATAGACCGGAAGACTCGGTTGTCCCACCTTTTGCATCACCGAACTCACCAGCTCAACACGTCCGCTGGGGGTCGGAAACCCTTGTTGCAAGTACTTGCGGTACTGCATTTTGCCCCTGCGAATACCCTGCTCAGCGAACTGCTCAAAGCTCATACCGGACGGCGCCAATATCCAGCGTAAGTAATCCTGCCAATCGCTCCAGGGAAAGGCTTCGTTCAGTCCCAGACGATGGGCCAAGTCAAGAATCACGGCGCGATCGTCGCGTGCTTCGCCCATTTGCGCAACCTTGCGCCGCTCCAGCACGCACCAGATCTTGTGAAAGTAGACGACATCGTCCTGTTCCAGCCAATGGGCTGCCGGCAGCACCAGATCGGCCAGTTCGGCCGTCGGCGTGAAGAAGAAATCAGAGACTACGGTAAATTCGAAATGATCACGCAGGGCGGTTTCAATCAAGTCGCCGCGAGTCTCTGTCACTAAAGGATTGGTCCCCACCAGCCAGAGGGCTCGCGGACGATAAGGCGCTCCGCTGATGCAGGCTTGCCAGAAAGTGGGCTGATGGCAGCCGGGCGCGAACGGGAAGCGCCCCGCCCCGATCATCCTGGCCTTTTGCTGGGGCGTGAGGAATTGCTGGCCGCCGACGCTATGGTCGACCATCGGAGACTTTGCCCGAATATCCTCGGGCGGAATCCACTGCACCATGCCGCCCGGGACGTCCAGGTTGCCGGTGATCGCCATGAGCAGGAGGTAGGCGCGCGCGGTTTGGAAGGCATTGACGCTCATGTCGATGCCGTTGCCCCAGAACACGCAAGCCGGGTGGGTGGTCGAGAAAGCGCGGGCCGCACTGCGTAGAATATTGGCCGGAACCTGCGTTATCGGTTCTGCCCATTCAGGCGAATACGGCACAACGTGCGCCGCCAACTCTTCAAAGCCCGTACAGTAGCGTTCGGCGAATTCGCGATCATAGAGAAGCTCGCCGATCACAACGTGGAGCATGGCCAACGCGAGAGCGCAATCCGTTCCCGGCCGCAGTTGCAAGTGATACTCTGCTGTTCTGGCGCTGGACGTACGCCGCGGGTCAACTACAATGACGTGCCGGGCGGAGCGCTCGGCGCGTCGCATCATAGCGCCGCAATAGCCGTCGGCCGCGCCCGTCTCCTGGGCATTTTCGCCCACCTGGAGAATACATTCGGGCATCCTTCCGCCAAACCCATACAGATCCGGCTGCGGGAACCAGCCCACCGTGATCGCCGCGGCAATATTTCGGGGCAGGTAGCAGTTGTGGCCGGGACTGATAAAGTTCGGGGAACCAAAAGCATGGATAAAACGCCCGGTGAACTCCGTGTACGGTCTGCCGGTTCCCTGGCTCAAAGCGACGAACTCCGGACCGGACTCGCGCCGCACCCGATCGAAGACATCAGCCATTTCCGTGAGCGCCTCGTCCCAACCGATGGCTTTCCACTGTCCCGAGCCGCGCGGCCCGGTGCGTCGCATCGGATGAAGGATCCGTTCGGGATGATAGAGCTGTTCCGGCGCTGCCAGACCTTTGGGGCAGATGAATCCGCGGCTGGTGGGGCTTTCCGGATCGCCGCTGACGCGGACGACTCGGCCGGCGTCATCCATGTGGACTAGCACCTGGCAAACGCCATGGCAACCACGGCACGAAGTGCGTACCACCCGTTCACGATTCATCCTGTACCCTCAGCACTCGCCCGAGGCGAAGGATGGTATTAATAATTGCTATCTTCGGTGATGATAGCAGACATAAATTTGAAGAATAGAAATGACCTTCCTGATGGCTCCAGAAGACTCTCAACGGCGGACTCGAGTGGCGGCTTCAGCCAGATTGGACTAAGCCTGGGAAAAGAAGCATAATGTCGTGGTCAAGAAAGCAAACCAGGGCGTTCCACAACTCAGTGAGAACGCCGCCTCTGGTATGTCGCTCGTCCCCGGAAAGATCGTTTTTCAAGCGCTGCATTGAGATCGGGGCTTCTCGCTTCCGATTTGATGGCACATTGAAGGTGTCATGCGGGGAAAAATCGAGCCTGGCGGAAAAAGTCGCGCTGCAAAGAGAATCTGGCGTGGAGGGAGTGGATATGGACTACAAGCTCAAGCACATTTCGACAAGCGGAATACCCGAGGCCATCGCGAAGGCGGAACTCTATCGCTCGCTCAACGAACCAGAAGAAGCCGAATCGATCTGCCACGACGTTCTGGCCGTAGAGCCGCGGCATCAGATGGCATTGCGTTTGCTCGGGCTCGCCCTTACCGACGAATTCGCCGGGGGATCCGATCGGTTCAGGGAAGCGGAGAAGATCTTCCAACTGCTCACAGATCCGTACGAGCGTCACTACTACACCGGGATTCTGTATGAACGGCGCGCTAAGGCGCAGCTCAAACCCGGACAGCCGCCTGCTGCAGTGTTGACGCTTTTCGAGCTGGCTCTTCGCTCTTTCGCGGAGGCGGAAAAGATCCGTCCGGCAGGAAACGACGATGCCATCCTGCGCTGGAATCGTTGCGTGCGCCTGTTGCAGAACCCAGCCTTCGGATGGGAAGAATTGGAGCCGGACGGGGTTGTGTTCGAAGCCCATGACAGCCCGCCGAGATGAACAATTTCCCGCTCAGGGAGAAGGGGCTTCCGGTCAGAGGATGCGGAAGAGGCTCTTGAGGGGGTCAAAGTAGCGATCAACCACGCGCTCTTTAAGAGGAATGATCGCGTTCTCGGTGATCGTGATGCCCTCCGGGCACACCTGCCGGCAACAGGTAGTGATGTTGCAGTAGCCGATGCTGTGCTTGTGCCGCAAATCGCTGATCCGGTCTTCGGTATCCAATGGATGCATTTCGAGTGCGGCAGCGTAAACGAGCAAACGCGGGCCGATAAACTCATCCTGCTTGTGGTGTTCCCGCAAGACATGGCATACGTCCTGGCAGAGGAAACACTCGATACACTTTCGAAACTCCTGCACGCGCTCGACGTCAACCTGCTGCATGCGCCAGGTGCCGTCGGGCGCGTCAGGCAGACGGGGCCTGAATGGCTTGATGGTCTTCTTGGCACGGAAGTTCCAGGAGACGTCGGTGACCAGATCGCGTATGACCGGAAACGCGCGCATCGGCTCCAGGGTGACCGGCGCATTCAGGTCGATATCACTGAGCCGCGTCATGCACATGAGCCTGGGCATGCCGTTGATTTCGGCGGAACACGATCCACACTTGCCGGCCTTGCAGTTCCATCGCACGGCCAGGTCCGGCGCCTGCTGCGCCTGAATGCGGTGCACCGCGTCCAGAACCACCATCCCCTCTTCGACGGGCGTAGTGTAATCCTGGAAAGCGCCGCCGTCGAGATTTCCGCGCCAGATGCGAAATTTCGCTGCTGCGGCCATTTCTATTGCCTCCCGGCTATTTCATCTCTTCGATGACTTTCTTCAAGTCGTCCGGCATTGGCGGAAGCGCGTGTTTCTCCACATGCATCGCGCCAACTGCGTCCCGCTTGATAACGATGTTGTACTTTCCCCACTCGGGGTCTTTGCCGGGGAAGTCTTCGCGGAACTGCGCTCCGCGGCTCTCCTTGCGCAGCAGCGCCGCGCGGGTAACGGCCTCAGACACGACCAGCATATTCCCGATGTCGATCGCCGTGTGCCAGCCATTGTTGTACTCACGATGGCCGACTACGCCTGCTCGCTCTGCCCGGGCGCGTAATTGCGCGATCACTTCGAGCGCCTGCAGCATTTCACTTTCCAAGCGCACGATCCCGACCAGGTCCTGCATAGCCTCCTGCAGATCGTATTGAATCTGGTATGGGTTCTCGCCCAATGAGCCGTGGCCGAAGGGAACGAGGGCCTGCGCCGCCGCGGCCTGAAGCTCTGTTTCGTCGATCGCTGCCGGACCATTGGCCTTTGCGAAGGCCGCGGCGTAGCGTCCGGCTCGGCGGCCGAATACAAGGAGGTCAGAGAGAGAGTTGCCGCCCAGCCGATTGGCGCCGTGCAGGCCTGCGGCAACCTCTCCAGCGGCGAAGAGCCCTGGAACCGTGGACATTTGCGAATCGCCATCGACGCGGATTCCGCCCATCATGTAGTGAGTCGTAGGACCGACCTCCATTGGCTCTTTGGTGATGTCGAGATCGGCAAGCTGCTTGAACTGGTGATACATGCTGGGGAGTTTGCGCTTGATATGCTCGGCCGATTTCGGAAGGCGGCCGCCGATCCAGGAAATGTCGAGGAAGACGCCGCCGTGCGGAGAGCCCCGGCCCGCTTTTACCTCGCGATTGATGCACCGCGCTACGTGATCCCGGGTGAGCAGTTCCGGCGGACGGCGCGCGTTCTTGTCGCCTTGCGTATACCGCCAGCCTTCTTCCTCGGTGTCCGCAGTCTGCTCCTTGTAGAGATCGGGGATGTCGTCGAACATGAAGCGGCGGCCTTCACTGTTGCGCAGAACGCCGCCTTCGCCGCGCACGCCCTCGGTGACCAGGATGCCGCGCACACTAATCGGCCACACCATGCCGGTGGGATGAAACTGAACGAACTCCATGTCCTGAAGTTCGGCTCCGGCACGGTACGCGAGGGCGAGGCCGTTGCCCGTATATTCCCAACTGTTGCTGGTGATCTTGAACGCGCGCCCGATGCCGCCGGTGGCCAGCACCACCGCTTTCGCCTGCCAGAGATAGAACCGGCCCTTCTCGCGATCGTAGCCGCAAGCTCCGCCAATGCGGTTCCCATCAAGCAGCAGGCTGAGCACCGTACATTCCATGTGGACTTCCATCCCCCCATGAATGCCGTGATCCTGGAGCGTGCGTATCATCTCCAGGCCGGTGCGGTCGCCGACGTGAGCCAGTCGCGGATACTTGTGTCCGCCGAAGTTTCGCTGCAGAATCCTGCCATCCGGAGTGCGATCGAAAAGCGCGCCCCATGCCTCCAATTCGCGTACGCATCCCGGCGCTTCCCTGGCGTGCAGTTCGGCCATGCGCCAGTTGTTGAGGTATTGGCCGCCGCGCATGGTGTCGGCGAAATGGACCCGCCAGTTATCGCGATCGTCAACGTTGGCCAGCGCTGCCGCAATGCCGCCTTCGGCCATTACCGTATGCGCCTTGCCGAGCAGCGATTTGCACACCACTCCAACCGTCGCACCGTTGGCTCCGGCTTCGATTGCCGCGCGAAGCCCTGCCCCGCCCGCACCAATCACCAGCACATCGCAGGAGAACCGCTGGAACTCCGGCATCTAGAGAATTCTCCAATCATGCCAGATGCCCATCGAACAGAAGCGGACGTAGATATCGGAAAACGCGACCCAAAGGAGGCTCGCCCACGCCCATTTCTTATGGGCTGCATTCAAGCAGCTTACGCAATCGTAGAGCTTATGACTGACGGGGTGATCGGAGATCTGGTCGAAGCAGCCTCCGACCATGTGCCGGAATGCATGACACCCGAAGATATATCCGGCCAGAAGCACAACGTTCACGACCAGAACAAGGCTTCCGACCCCGATTCCAAATCCGTTGGGGAAGAAGAACGACTTCACCGCGTCGTAGACGAGAAAGCCCCAGATAATGTAGGAGAGGCGCAGAAAATAGCGGTGAAAATTCTGCAGAATCAGCGGAAAGCTTCGTTCTCCCAGGTAGCTCTTGCGCGGCTCGCCCACCGCGCAGGCCGGAGGATCGGCCCAGAACGACTTGTAATACGCGCCGCGGTAGTAGTAGCAGGTGACGCGGAACAGGCCGGGGATCCAGAGAATCAGCAGAGCCGGAGAAAATGGCAAGAAGTTCGGGTACCACGCCGGCTTGGGGCCAAACAAAGCGTGTGGGGAACTGCCAAACAGCTCGGGAGAGTAAAACGGCGAGATATATGGCCCGTAGGTGTAATGGCTGTTCTGGAAAGCTGCCCAGTTCGCATAGACCAGAAATGCGCCGAGACCGAGAAAAACGGCAGTGGGAGAAAGCCACCAGGCATCCCGCCGCGACGTTTCGGCAAACTTACCGTTTTTCAAGATTACGTCGGGAGCTGACACAAGCGCCTCCACGGCAGGGGGATTTGAAGACGATACGGCGACCGCCGATGGAATCGGATTTTATAGCAAGAACTCTGCCGCAGGCCACTGGTCGTGAAAAATGACAGTGGCTAATTGGCTCTAATTGATTACCTCGTCCTTCTCTACCTGGAGTTGCGTGTTTACAAGGTGCAGGTCAATCGGCAAACCGCCTGCCGCCGGTGCCCGGCTCGGCTCTCTACTGAATCTCCTCCTCCTTCTCTTTTTGGAGAGTAGTGCTTAACAGGAGCATCTTGATCGGCAATCCGCCAACGGCCGGGGCGGCTTGGCGCACAATGTCTTCAAAACCGCTCACCATGTTGGCATCGTTCCATACTCCGTCGCTCACAACGAACGCGATCGTCGTACCGCCGGTGTGCTTGCCCAGGAGCACATCGACGCCCTTGCCCGAGAGGAAACCGAGCGATTGCAGTTTTTGGCCCAGCGCCTGCGCTTCGGCCTGCGAGGCCGCGCCCTCGTAAACCACCGTGTCGTTGCCGAAAGCCACGCTGCCCACGCTCGAGGTCTTTTCTACGGTCTTGGTGTCGTTCACTAGCTGCACGTTAAGAGGAAGCCCGCCCACCGACGAAGCCACCTCCCGCGTAAGCTCGTCGAACTTTGCAACGACCCCCGCCTGGTTCCAGAAACCGTCTTTCACCACATAAGAGATGGTGGTACCGCCGGTCTCCTTGTCCAGCAGCACGGTCGCCCCCTGATCCTGGAAGTATCCATCAGCCTTCAGTGCGTTCCCGAGCGCCGTGGCCTGGTCCTTGGTGGCCGTGCCAGAGTAGATGACCTGGTCCTTGGTCCCAATGGTCACGAAATTCTGAGTTTGAGTTTGAGTTTGAGTTTGAGCTTGAGTTTGGGTTTGAGTCTGGGTTTGAGTCTGATTGTGAGACTGATTGACGTAGATGGCAACGAAGATCACGCCGAACAAGACTGCAAGAGTGGCGACGCCAATGAAGAAGGCCGTCCATTTGGAACCGAGCTGTCCGCCGCGCGCGGTGTGTTCTTCAACATCTTTGCCCTGCGCCATTCTTGCGACCTGCCAGGTGGCAAGCAGAAACACGATGCCGAGCACGCTGGAACCTTTGTTTTGGCTCAATCCAACCGCGATCAGCAGCGCAGTAGCAATCAACCCGAGCACGGCAGCGAGAAAGCCCTTGCCGGATTTGCCCAGTCTGCCGTAGTTGACGGCCATGAGAATGGCGCCGGCGAGAGGGCTGCCAAAAAATGTTGCCAGGAGCACGGCGCCGGAGTCGAACAAGCGATAAGGCACTGCAGCCACCGGCATGTAGTACACCTGCTGCGGTCCGCCTGGGTACGGCTGGTACATTGGCGGCCCTGGGGGCGGATAAGGCGGCGGGGCCTGCGGATACGGTGTTGTGACTGGTGGCGGCGGGTACTGCGCTGGAGTTTGCTCCTGGGGATACGGTATCGGTACTGGCGATGGCTGGTACTGCGCCTGAGATTGCGATGGCAGCGGAACGGCTTGCACGAGTGGGGCGGCAGCGACCGGAGAGAGGCTTTCGCCGTTGCCCAGAGCTCCCAAGGCAGCTCCGCAACCCTTGCAAAATCTCTGATCCGGCTGGGACTCTGTGCCACAGCTGGGACAAAACATGGGGATTCTCCTGTTGTGAAAAACGGGGGCCGGGGAGGGCTTCTCCGGAAGGTATCACTTCCGCATCGGCGAAGTAAAGCCATCCGCGAGGGGAAAGGTGGGAACAAGCTGCCGCACAAGTTCATTCGTGGTTGCATGCGACGCATCGGGCGAGCCAGTTGCGGTTCCGGCCAGGGAGTCCTGGAATTCATTGATGATTGGGGGATTTCGCGGCCCAGTATTGCTTGATCTGATTCTGGCGGCTCGCATGCTCCACCAAAGAAGTGCTCCTTATTTTCGATAGTTCCAGTTGAAGGGCGGACGATTGCGACTGCGAAGTAGTTTGGCACGTTTTTGACTGGGCAGCATTTGTCGCTGCCGCGTAACACGCCTCATAATCCTGGGTAATCTTCGACTCCCGGCTTCTTTGATAGACGTTTACGGTATCGAGGTAGGCCCCGTAACTCGCAGATTCGAGATTCAGTCCGTTCAAATAGCTGGTTCCGTATTGGATCGGAGTGGAGCTGTTATAGTCAGGCGGTGGGGCGGTTTGGGAACGCAGCGTGAGCAGGGGAAACAAAACGAGCCCACACACCAACATTATGCGAGCGGTAGAAGCAGCCAGCCGCAATTGACCTGTCCTCATTTTTTCTTCCTCCCTTTGTGGCAATCAGCTTCACAATAACTGAATGAGGTCTTTATAGCACGGAAAGAGGCCTGACGCGGCTCAAAGTCAACCGAAATGCCGATTTTACCTTTATCCTTGGGCAAGCCCACATGCCCACAGTCCTCAAGCCGATTTCTGACCGATGATTTCTCAATCCGATTTGCAGAAAATTATGATTAGTTGGCGCAGGATTAAAGACAGGGACATAGGGACCATGGACGTAAGGACTGAGAGACGGAAGGAAAAAGGAGCTGAGTGGGCAGGGACTTATGACCCTGAAAAATAAATTTGCGCAAGTGGGAAAAAGTTTGCAGGGAATTTGTGGCGAATCGGTTAAGCTAAGGGCATCCGTACTGAAATCGTACTGACTTACGGAAGAGTCAAGGAGACTTTTCCGATCTCTTTGGGCCAGGCGCAAGGGCGAGCGAGCGCGGGGGAACGGAAGGGCAACTCAAAGGGGCAACTCGATGCGAGTTGCCCTTTTTGCTTGACCAGGCGCAGCGAGACGGCGTAAATCGCGGACGGGATCGATGGCGAGTTAGCGAGTTGGCGGGCTGACGAGCTAGAACAAAAGCGGCAGCGCATGATCTGGAAGTGTCGATTGGTACGATGGGGGCTTCGCTCGGTGGCGAAGCCCTCTGCTTTTACGGTATGTTTTTTGGCACAGCGGAGGGGCTTTGCGTAGGCACTCGCCGCGGCAAGCGATTTTTTGAAACATGATCTGAAGAAGAAGGATGCGATGGGAATGAATCTCATGAAGTACGCGCGGTTGCGGTGTTCAACGCTTTTTGGGGTAAGCAAGGTGCAGGATCTCTTCGGCAGGTTCAAGGCAGGCATTCTTAACAATCATTGCCTGGTGATCGCCGGCCGGGAATGTTCTGTCGCCTCTACGGGGCCGCGACCCGGAACCTGGACCGGCGTTCCCCAGGCTTGCGCCTGGGGCTACCGTCTACTGCCCGCCCTGCGGGCTAGCCTTCTCCGGGCTGCGGCAGTGGCACTGCTGGCAATGGGGCTGGTGGGCGCGGAAGTAGCGGGCGCGCAAGCGGTGAGCACGACGACGGTGCAGGGGACGGTGTACCTGGCGAACGGGCAGCCGGGCGCGGGAACGCTGGCGATCAGCTGGCCGGCGTTTACGACCGCGGCGGGCCAGGCGGTGGCGGCGGACTCGACGACGGTGACGATTGCGCCGGACGGATTTGTGAGCGTGAACCTCGCGCCGAACCTGGGCGCGACGCCCGCGGGAGAGTACTACACGGCCGTGTACTACATGAGCGACGGGACGACGAGCACGCAGTACTGGGTGGTTCCGGCGGCGGCGCAGGCGAGCCTGGCGCAGGTGCAGGCGCAGGTGATGCCGGCGGCGCAGGCGGTGCAGGCGGTGAGCAAGGCGTATGTGGACCAGGCGATTGCGGAATTGACGGAGAGCCTGCTGACGGCGTCGGGCGGGACGCTGAGCGGGCCGCTGTATTTGAACGGCGATCCGACGCAGCCGTTGCAGGCGGCGGACAAGCATTATGTGGATGCGCAGGTGGCAACGGCGGTGCCGCTGGCGGGCGGGAACATGACGGGAGCGCTGACGACGCCGGCGGTGAACGGGGTGCAGGCGCCGGCGGCGGGAAGCGCGCAGACGACGCTGCAGGCGGCGATGAATGCGGCGGGAACGAATGGGGCGATGGAGATTCCGCCGACGTATGCGGGGACGGACACGTTTACGAATCCGAACGGCGTGCGGGTGACGGATTTGCGGACCGGCGGGCGCGCAGCAGACGGAGCGCAGCGTGAAGGAGTTCGGCGCGGTGTGCGACGGCGTGACGGACGACACGAACGCGCTGCAGGCGGCGATCGAACTATGCCAATGCGCACGGCGTGGCGCTGACGATTCCGCAGGGGACATGCAAGACGCGGACGCTGAGCTGGCATGGGGAGTCGATTGGCGGATTGGGCAAGCAGGTGTCGGCGCTGATGGGATTTCCGGGACAGGATGTGCTGGCGACGGCGCCGGACAGCGACGAACATGCTGAGTTACACGCGGCTGCACGATCTGACGATTTATGTGGACCAGAGCGTGGATGTGTCCTGCTCGCCGGCGGAGGGACGCGCGGCGGCGGGAAGCTGCGCAGGTGAGCCGGCCGATGGAGAGGAATTCGATTTTTTCGCCGGGCGGCAACGGGCTGAACGGAACGGCGGGAACCGGCGCGGGCTGGTGCGGTGGGCAATTGCGCGATTGCGATGCCGGCGGCGACGGGCGCGGGCGGCAACGGGCTGCAGCGTGGCGGAGATTGAGAACGTGGAGATTGCGACGACGGGCGTGGACCCGATGGCGGCGCAGTATCCGGGGGCGCACTCGACGCATACGTGCGGCATGTACCTGGCGCAGTGGCCGCAGTGGAGCGAGTTCCGGAATATCGATATTCGCGGGCTGAATACGGGCATTGCGATTCCGGCGCTGCCGGTGACGGCGCCGGCGGGATTGAATGCGGACTCGAATCGGTGGCAGAACATGACGATCCAGGCGACGCACGCGTTTACGGCGGCGGCGGGATCGAACAACGTGCTGGATAACGTGGTGGCGATGGCGGGGAATTCGGCGGCGACGGGCGAGCCGCCGACGGGGCTGGTGCTGGATCTTGGCGGAGCGGGCAATCGCAACAGGGATGGACGGTGCGGAATGCGGTGGTGATGCCGTCGTGGAACGCGGTGCAGCCGCACTGACGGTGACGGCGGCGGGCGGCGCGGTGACGGCGGTGACGGTGGGCACGGAGCACGGGCTGGGATTGGATCCGTATGGAACGCAGCGTTCCGGTGAAGTTCAGCGGGAGCTGCACGGCGCAGGCGACGGCGACGGTGAACAGCGAACGGAGCGATTGGAAGCGTGACGGTGACGCAGGGCGGAGTGGGCTGCTCGGCGACGACGACGGCGAGCGTGAATGCGGCGGGAACCTGGGATACGGCGGCGCCGGTGAATCTGATTGGCGGGCAGAACATGACGTTCTTTGCCGGGAATCTGCTGAAGGGCAACGGCGGGTACACGGTGTGGAACGCGGCGAGCTCGCAGAGCTATGGGACGCAATTGGATGGCGGAGGCGGAACGCTGCCGGGCGGCGGGACTTATGCGGCGCTGGTGGGAAGCAGTCACGCTGGGCAGCGCGTACTCAGGTGGATCAGTTTCCCGGCGCGGACTTTCGGCGCGAAGTTGCAGGCGTGCGTGAACGCGGTGAACGCGAGTTACGGCGGAACGTGCGATGCGCGGAATTTTACGGGCAATCTGTCGATGGGGTCGAACCTGACGATCTCGACGGGGAATACCGACGGTGCTGCTGCCGTGCGCGACGATTACGACGGCCAACCAGATTGTTGTGACGGCGGGAACGCGGAATGTGTCGCTGCGCGGATGCGCGCTGCGGGGCGGGACACGGCGAGCGGAAGCCAGGGCGGAACGGTGCTTCGCGTACTCGGGAACGGGAGCGATGGTGCAGGTGGGCGACCCGACTTATGCGGCGGATACGCTCGGGCTTCCACATGGACAACGTGGTGATTAACACGACCGGCGCAGCGAGCGCGACGGCGCAGGGGTTGGTTGCGTACCGGACGCAGGAGACTGGACTTAGAGAGCCTGTACTTCCTGGGTAACTCGAACCAGACGGGCATGACGCTGGACGGGACCGGGAATTACACGGGCGGAACGTTCCTCGGATAACGAGTTCAGCGGATTCCAGACGGCGGTGAATGCGATCGGGCACCAGGTGGCGAATCCGGCGACGACGGATTGGATGAATGCGAGCACGTTTGTGCGGCTGCACATCGATTGCCCGACGAGCAGCGGAAGCCCGATCGGCGGGACTTATGGAATCAACCTGCAGCAGGGCGATGGAAACACGTTTACCGGCGGAGATGTGGAGGGATGCGCGACGGCACTGCACCTGGGACCGAATGCGCAGAACAACACGATCGTGGGCTTGCGGAACGAGAACTCGACGAGCCAGGTGGTGGCGGACGCGGGCAGCGCCTACAACAACTGGATGACGGGCGGAACGATGTTCACCGGCCAGTTGACCGACAACGGCACGCGCAACAGCTTCCTGGATACGTTTCACCGGAGTTTCAACGGCTTGAATGGCGACTGGTACGGGAGCCAGCAGGACGCGACGGTGACCAATCACTATCAGCTGGGGATTGGCGCGGGGAACGAGCGCGGGCTGCTGAGACCGAGTACCAGACGGACTATGGCTACCGGTGGACGACAGGGTTGAGCGACGCGAACGGCAGGCGAGCAGTTCTACCAGATTCTGGATCAACTGAACAACGTGTACCGCTTGTCGATCGGGCAGTATAACAACGGGCAATCGAGCACGAATAACCAGACGGTATCAATGCGGCCGGGACGGGCGCGGTGGTGCTGAACGGGTCGAATAACTCGGGAACAGGCGGGGTGATCTTCGGCTCGGGCGGAGCGAGCGAGACGACCGTGGCGACGATCAACAATGCGGGCAATGCGCAGTTCAACGGGACGCTTGCAGGTGGGCGGGACGTCGCAATCGGCTGGGACGATGACGGTGCGCAACAACGCGGACGCGGAGGTGGACTATTATCTTTGGCCGGGACTCACGACCAGCCAGAAAGGGATCCTTATACTTACAAGGATTGGAATGGGAACAGCCAGTGGTACATGGTGAAGGACGCGAGCAATAACTGGGCGCTGAACTCCGCGACGGGCGGATTGGATAGCTTCAAGGCTTACCAGAGCACGAACAGCGGAGATACTTACATCAATGCCAGTAACTCGACTGGACATATCCGGCTGAATTACGAGAGCGGGTCGGGAGCGGAGACCGATATTTATTCCGGATCGAGCGCAAGCCTGGACGCCGCGTTTCTAGGGCCAACGAGCATCAAGTTTCCTGGGCTGGCGGCCTCGTCGGGACATTTTTGCCTGCAGGTGGATAAGTCGGGCTATCTGACCAATACGGGCACGGCATGCGGATCTGGATCGGGGGGAACAAGCGGCACGATCAATTCCGGCAACAGCGGGCAAATTGCGTATTACACCGCGAGCGGCACAACGATTGGGGGCATGAGCGCAGTTCCGCTCGCTGCAGGCGGGACAGGCGCGACGACTGCGGGCAGCGCATTGGCTAATCTGGGCGGACTCGCTCTAAGCGGCGGAACGTTGAGCGGACCGCTGACAGCTCCCTCGTTCAATGGTCCGCTGACCGGCAACACGATGCCAGCGACCTCACCTTATGCGGATATTCGCGCCTACGGCGCGACGATTGACAACGCAACTCCTATCGATACCGCATTCCAAAATGCGATCAACGCTTGCCCGCCTATGGGCGGCGGAACGGGAGGAAATTCCTGCCAGATATTGCTCCCATGCGGCGGGACGGGTTGCTATTTGCGGAACGGATCCAGCATCACATATCCGTCTGGGCACGCGGACATTATCCAGGTTCAATTACAAGGCAATCTGAACTGCGGAAGCACTTGCGTTCTTCCAGCCAACATCCAATGGTTAGGTGAAGGCGGGGGCTATCCTTATGGTTCCTTCACGATGGCAGGATCGAACGCCGTCATCGCGGGTCCGAAGACCTACGGCACGATGGGCGCGGCAGTTACTACAACGCGTAGCGCCGTCACCATCACGCCGGCTTTTACTTCCGGTCCTGTGCCGGTGAGCGGGGCATTGTGGGCTATGACCGTTGCCGGTCCTATGACCTGTACCGCCTCTGCTTCGCGCACAGCGGGAGCGGGCACCGTCTTTACTATCTCGAACTGCTCCGATTCGAGCGGCGACAGCGGACAGGAGCTTCGCATCTCTGCAGGATCAACAATCGCAGTAACAGGCTGCTCCGATTCAACCCTCGATGGTACAGGAGAGCCGGTCCAGTACGCCGATTTTCCTGCTGGCACGCTTCTGGTCTCTGCTTATTCCGGGGCCACCACGACAGCGACCGGATGCACGATTGCCGGCGCAAGCATGGATGACTTCGAAACCGTTTGGGTGAGCGGCTGGAACGGAACTTCAGGCACAGCGACATTCGCACACAAACATGCGGCCAGCGATCAATGGAACGAAGTGGGCGCCGCAACACCGACGAACACGTTCGGCAACCACGACTATAGGAACATCACGTTCTTAGGCGCGGGCGCGGCGATGTGGGTGCAGGGCGGGGATGATTATAACTTCGAGAATGATTCCTTTGTGCCTGCTCAAGTGGGACAGAGTATGCCTTCTATTCCAATGGAATGGTCGAGCGCTTCGTTCGGCAACATGAACAATGTCGAATTCGATTCACTCGGCCTGGGCGAGTGCGCTAACAATTGCGGTACGGTGGGGTATCCATACAGCTTGAGGCTGACTCAAGACGCATCAGGGGATGGCGTCGGGGGCCCGACCCAAATTTGGTTTGGAACCTTCGTAAGCGGCGGCATCGAAGAGGACGGTAACGGCACCGGCAACTTCAATAACTCTGTACCGGCGATTTTTGGCGGATACCTCGAAGAGCCGACCGCGAGTTTCATCAACATCGACAACCGCAATGTGGTCCAACCAACACAGCCCATCCAGCTTCACAATATCTTTCTTCAAGACAACTTTCGTGGAGCGGTTGCTTTCTACGTCTCTATGACGGACAACAATCCGAATACGCCGGTTATCGAGGTGCAAAGCGACGGCGGAGCCGCTGGACCTTACGGACCTCCGGTCAGCCTGAACAAGTATTTCGTAGGCACAGTCAATGCTCAGGCTATGATTGGCGCGCAGTTGCCTTATGGTCACATGGCGGCGATGGGCATGGTGGAAAGTCAAGGTACGCTGGACGCGGAACTGCGCGGAGAAGGCGCGGGGTTTGGCCCGCAGGTGATTCCTTATACCACGCTGCCGGTTGCTCCCCCCAGTTGTGCCGGTTATCCGAGCGGTTGGGATTGCGCTCTCACTTTAACTTCAGGAATCCTCGACCCGACAGGAGGCAAGAATGCGGTTCAAGTAAGTTCGAGCGGTTCCGGCTACGCAAATATGGGTTACATCAATTCCGTCTACTATGCGGGCGACAGAGTTCTCTATGGAGCGTGGATCAGCCCAGGCCCGAGCGGGACGGTAAACAACGATAACATTAACTTCTCTATTCAACCGGAAGGGGCTTCCGTCTGGAGTGGCGTCTATTCAAATAACTATGGTGGCTGGTATACGGGTGACTGGTGGCATCCGGTAGTTGCCGAAGCTATCTGCACAGCATCAGGTGGCACTCAGCTTCAATTTCGGGTAGTGGTATCAAATAACAGCATCAATGTCTACCAGCCATTCTGGATACTTATACCCGGCCCCAACAATCCCGCTTACAACGGCGTGATGCAGGGCGAGATCGAACGCTGGAGGCAGCAGTTGCTGCACGCGACGGTGCCGCAGAACTATACGGGCGGCACGGGTCATGCGGCGACGACCGCTCCTATCGATGCACCAGGATTCAACATTCTGAATCCCTCCACCGGTGCGGTCACGCCACTCAAAACAGGTAATCTGGCCGATTGGACGAATAGCGGCGCGTCTGTGGGTGAGGTAGCCACCTGTACGGCTGTGACATCCGGAGTATGCACAGCGTGGACGCCCGGAGCAGCCGGTGCGGTGAACTTTTCCGGTTCGCTGAGCGGGGACGTGACGGGCACACAAACTGCGACAAGCGTAGGCAAGATCAACGGTGGCTCGGTGCCTGTGGGTGCGGCGGTGCTAGGAACGAATAGCAGCGGGCAGCCGGTAGCGGCGGTTACGACAGGAAGCGGAAGCGCGGTGCTGGCAACGAGCCCTACGCTGACTACGCCGGCGCTGGGAACCCCAAGCGCCGTTGTTCTGACCAACGCGACGGGATTGCCGCTGGCAAGCGGAGTCACCGGCACGCTTTCCACGAGTAACGGCGGCACAGGGAATATCGCCCTCACGTTTCCGAGCGGGACAGCAACGATAACTCAGACCATCGCCAGCGGGACAGCGGCTCTCGGAACCTCCGCGATTGCTCCCGGCTCCTGCGCGTCAACCGTGACGGCAACTGCTACAGGAGCAGCGACAACCGATACCCTAGCCGCGGATTTCAACGCCAGCCCGACCGCCTACACCGGGTACGGGGTGAGCGCGACCGGGGCGGTGCTCACTATCTACAAGTGGGTCACATCGAACACCGTTAACTTCGCGGTGTGCAACAGCACGAGCGCGTCGATCACGCCGAGCGCAGCGACGCTGAATTGGAGGGTGACACGATGAAACTGTTCTCGACAGGCCTGATTAGCTTATTGGTCGCCATTACACTTGCGCCGCACCCTTATATGCAGGTTGGTATTTTCTCTCCTGGCGCGTTTGTGCCACAGCAAGGTACTGGCAGCATCGTAGCTACAGGAAAGACTTGCGTTGCTATCAACGCATCGGGCGGCGGAATTTCCTGCACATGGAGTGCTAACCCCGCAGCAGGCGAGAGTATTCATTGTGGTGTGTGGGCAGCGGGACATCCTGCTACATTCTCGATCAGCGACAATGGGAGCAGCGGGGGAAACACCTACCCGCAAAACGGCAGCAATTTCGTACTTACAAGTATCTCCAGCTTCTCGATTGCCATCTTCGATTCCTTCAACATAACTAAATCGCCCAGCACCACGACGCTGGGTAATCCGGGGTTTACCAACCGGAGCATCGCGTGTTTCAGCACCACAGGCGGCGTCGGGGCAGTCGATGGCGCAACCGGAACTTATCAAAACAACCCCACAACGTCTATCTCTGTTCCCGTAGACCCATCCGGCTCCGCCGATTTGGCTTACTTTACTTATTTAGGGCAGCATGCCCCAACACCATGCAGCGGATGTACTCAGTTTGGCACCTATTACGGGAGCAGCTACATTGGAATTATCTACAAGGTGTTGAGCGCGTCCAGCAGCCAAAATATAACGGCAACGATGTCTTCTGGGTATGTGGGCGCAATCGGGGGCACGGACAAGTGACGGCGGAGCACGCAGTTACTCTGGCGTGCCGAGCTACTTCAAAGGCAACATCGAAGACGCGCGGATGTACGCGGCGACCACGCCAACTTGTGCAATGCTCTACTCGGCTGGGCCACAAAGCCGATATGAAGAACCTTCTCGCCGGAGATCGGAGGCACGGACAAGTGAAACTCCGCAATTTCATCCCGCTGCTGCTCGCTGCTCCGCTGTGGCGAAGGAAAACGGCACCTTTTGAGCATCAGCTCGCCCTAGACCAATGCCAAATCCGGTGTAGCGTTGGCGACTGTAGCGGGTGTCCAGACCGCGCCTGCCTGTGGCAGCGGCTTTCTGAAAACGCGCAAGGCGCTCTGGAGAAATTCCCCAAGCCCGCGGATGGAATTGACACGAAGCGCTGGCAGCCACAAATACGAACATTAGCTCCCGCGACGGCGCGTATGCCGTTTGCCGGAACTGCGCAAGCGCTGTGATCACCAGCCCAATGCTGGACAGAGGGCGCGACGGCGATCACGGTTACGGTCAACACGGCGCTGACGGCTGGAACGGTGCACACGGTGAGGTCCTGTGCGGCGCGAATCAGGGGCTATCGTTCAGCCTCGCGCAGGAGCGGAGAAAGAGTGCGGTCGTCCAGGGGGATCGATGAAAGCGAGAGAAGAGAGCGAGCTGCAGGCGCAGGAATTGAAGCTGTGCCTGGACCTGGACCCGGAAGAGATGGACCGGGAGGAGCTGGGGCGTTGGGGGAGAATTCTGGACCAGCATCCGGAAGATGCTGCGCGGGCGTACGGCGGGGATGGCGCTGGCGGAAAAGCTGCTGGTGGTGAGGACGCGCGAGGGGAAGCCGGAGAAGCTGAAGGCGAATGCGGTGCAGAGGGCGTTTGAGCAGCGGCGGGGCAGCGAGAACATTGTGCTGAAGGCGCGGCAGATGGGAATGACGACGTGGGTGGCGGCGCGATTCTTTCTGAAGACGATTACGCAGCCGGGAACGCTGACGCTGGAGGTGGCGCATACGCAGGAGGCGGCGGAGGAGATCTTCCGCATCGTGCACCGGTTTGTGGACTGGCTGCCGGACAGTCTGCGCGAAGGGACGCTGAGGACGTCGCGGTCGAATGTGCGGCAGATTGTGTTTCCGGAGATCGATGCGCAGTACCGCGTGGTGAGCGCGGCGGACCGGAACGCGGGGCGGGGATTGACGGTGCAGAACCTGCACTGCTCGAGCTGGCGCGCTGGCCGGGCGATGCGGCGGAGACGCTGGCGGGATTGCGCGCGGCGATGGCGCCAGGAGCGGAGCTGATTCTGGAGTCGACGCCGCAGGGAGTGGGCGGGTGCTTCCACGAGGAGTGGCTGAAGGCCGGTGAGACGGGGATGGTGCGGCACTTTTTCCCGTGGTGGATGGAGCGGCGCTACCGCGCAGAGGCAGTGGACGAGGCGAGCCTGACCGACGAAGAGCGGGCGCTGATGGACGGAGCACGGGCTGACGATCTGAAGCAGATCGGTACCGGCGGCAGATTCGGGCGGATTTTCGCGGGCTGGCGCGCGCAGGAGTATGCGGAAGACGCAGAGAGCTGCTTTCTGGCCAGCGGGGAGTGCGTGTTTGAGCTGGCGGCGGTGGAGGCGCGGCTGAAGACGGCTCCGGAGCCGGTGGAGCGGCGGAAGAATGGCGAGCTGGAGATCTGGCTGCCGCCGGTGAAGGGCAAAGAGTATCTGGTGGCGGTGGATCCGGCGGGCGGCGGAAGCGAAGGCGACTACTCCGCGGCGCAGGTGCTGGAGATGGAGACAGGGCTTGCAATGCGCGGAGTTTGCCGGGCACGTGGGCGGACTGGAGCTGGCGCGGCTGGTGACGGATCTGGCGACGGAGTACAACGGCGCGTGGCTGGTGGTGGAGCGGAACAACCACGGCAGCGGCGTGCTGGCGCTGGCGGAGACGGCGTGCAAGTACGGGCGGATTTACCGGCAGAGCGGGCAGGCGGGCTGGCTGACGACGAGCGTGAGCCGGCCGGCGATGCTGGGACGGCTGGATGCGGCGCTGGTGGAGGAGCCGGAGCGGTTCCAGAGCCGGCGGCTGCTGGGCGAGTGCCGGAGCTTTGTGCGGCTGGCGAATGGGAGCTCGGGCGCGCGGGCGGGGACGCACGACGACCGGGTGATGGCCATGGCGATTGGCCTCGCGGCGAGGGCGGAGCTGGTTGCGGGAGGGCAGCGGCGGAACGGCCAGGCACCAGCCTGTAGCCTGTAGCTCGTAGCCGGTTTGTGCTCAGTAAGATTGCGTGATTCACCGGAAACCGTCAGTGGTTCGCAGTCCCGTGCTAAAGGCTGGTTGCTTTCCTGGGGACGCGGAACCTCCCTGCCCCCGAATTGCGCAACCGGGCGAATCCACTTACAATATTGATAGAGAAGAATTGCAGGAAAGGTTTGTCTTTAGATGCCGAAGGAAAAGATTCATCCCAATTACGCCGCGGTGCGGGTGATGTGCGCCTGCGGAAACAATTTTGAGACGCGTTCGACCCACAAGGGCGACATTCACGTGGAAATTTGCTCGGTTTGCCACCCGTTCTTTACCGGCAAGCAGAGGCTGGTGGATACGGCGGGACGCGTGGAGCGGTTCCGGCGGAAGTATGCCAAGAGCGACAAGGCGATAGCAGCGGCGGCCAAGTAACCGGCTGCGACGGATTTTGAAGAGTGGGCCTCCGCCGCGGCGGAGGCTTACGTTTGTCTGGGGAAAGAGACAGCTTCTAGCTCCTAGCCATTAGCTTCTAGCTGTTCGTGCGGACGGAGACATAAACAATGCCGCGACCGAAGCGTTCAATTCAGTCAGAGATCAATATCGACGGTTTTTCGCTGCTTTGGAATCTGCACCGCGAGCAGCGGTGGTGCGGCGAGGATCGCTGGAAGGGTGTGGCGATTCACGTGCAGGTCGCGGGTGTTGCACGTCGCGAGCTGCTTCTGGAATATCCGGCGGTGAGAACACAAAAGAATGGCTGGACGCGAGTCGATCCACAGCGGCCGGCAATTCATGCAAAGCGAGTGGAATCTCATATTCGCGCGGCCATAGAGGCGGGTTGGGATCCGAACTCACGCGGTAAGCCTTTCGTTTATCAAGTCTCTGAGTTGCCGGGATAGGCAGAACACCTATGGCAGGCAACGGGATTTACGGTGAAGAAGGACTGGGACAATCCGGTGGAGCACGCGATGCCCGCGGAGGCGCGGGTTCCGGCGGAGGTGCGCCTGGGCGCGGTGGTGGTGCGGCCGGCGACGGTGCTGGCGCCCATGGCCGGAGTCACGGACACGGTGTTCCGGCGATTTATTCGGCACGCGAGTTTGTTTACCAGGGATCAGGGGTCACGGGATCAGGGATCAGGAAACGGAAGCTCGAGCGCAGATTGATGCCGCGGTCACGAATGCGCAGTCGGGATGCGGGCTGCTGATGACGGAGTTCACGTCGGCCGATGGGCTGGCGCGGATGCGGGAGACCAAGCGGCGGCGCTATCTGACGTTCTACGACGACGAGCATCCCATCGGGGCGCAGCTGTTCGGGTCGAATCCCGAGACGCTGGCCGAAGCGGCGCGGATTGTGGAGGAGACGGGCTTCGACACCGGTGGACCTGAACCTGGGCTGCCCGGCCAAGCGCGTGGTGGGATGCAACGGCGGGTCGGGCCTGCTGCGCGATCTGCCGAAGATCGGCGAGATCTTTCGCGCCGTTCGCAAGGCGGTGACGATTCCCTTCACCGTCAAGTTCCGCATGGGCTGGAACGAGACGCAGATTGTGTGCGTGGAGCTGGCGCGGATGGCCGAGGCCGAGGGGCTGAACGCCGTGGCGCTGCATGCGCGCACGCGCGAACAGGGCTACAGCGGCCAGGCGCAGTGGGAGTGGATTGCGCGCGGTGAAGCAGGCGGTGGGGATTCCGGTGATCGGCAACGGCGACATCCGCACGCCGGAGGACGCGGCGGCGATGGTGGCCGAGACGGGCTGCGACGCGGTGATGATCGGACGGGCGGCGCCGGCGAATCCGTGGATCTTCCGGCAGATTGCGCAGTACACGGCGACGGGCAGCTACGAGCGGCCGACAGTGGAAGATCGCTACCGCATGATTCGCGCCTATTTCGAGATGCTGCTGGCTGAGGCCGAGGCGACCAAGGATTTGCCGCGCGACGCGCGCATGGGCGACCCGGCGGGAAAGATGAAGCAGTTTGCCACGTGGTTCACGCATGGCGTGCCGGGCGGCGCGAAGCTGCGCGCGGCGATCTACCATGCGCGCACGGGCGGCGATGTGCTGGGCGAGGTGGAGCGGTTTTTTCTTCCGCGCATTGAGGCAGGCGAAATTTTTGAGCCGGAACCGGGTGCGGAGAGCGAGACTGCGCGGGCCTTTCCCGATGCGGCGCTGGTGTGGGATTAGCTTTCAGACCCCGTGAATTTGTGCTTCGCAACGCAAGCTCTGTGCTTCCCCAGCACCCATCCAATCCCGAGTTTGAGTAACCCTCCCTGCGATTGTATTGGCGTGATATTCTTGTGAAAATCACTATCGTGTCCGGCATTTTCCCAGATGCCTCTCTGTCAGTGGCAGCCCATGGATTGTCAGGCGGAGAGTGCCGGCCCCCTGCCAATCGACGATGGAACCGGAGTGCGCCCGCGCGGCGTCAGGAGACGAAGGAATGAGCGATTATCGTGCAATGTGGTCCGATCTGGGCCTGGACCTGGAGGCGCATGACGCCTTGCTGAGCGGTTTAGGCCAGGCATATCAAACGCTGTTCCTTTCCCAGCCCAACCGCCCCGAGGGAATGAAGTACTTCGACTTCGTGATGAGCGAGGTCCATGGCCTGCGAGTGAAGGAGCTGCTGGACGCCAAGGCAGAGGGCAGGAAGGTGATTGGATCTTACTGCACCTTTGTTCCCGAAGAGCTGATCCTTGCTTTGGACGGCGTATCGGTAGGGCTTTGCACGGGCGCCGATTTCGCCACCGACCTTGTGGAGCAGGTGCTGCCCCGCAACACCTGTTCGCTGATCAAATCGGCATTCGGATTCAAGCTGGGGAAGGTTTGCCCCTACGTCGAGGCCTGTGACCTGGTGGTTGGCGAGAATACCTGCGACGGCAAGAAGAAAGCCTACGAAATCCTCCGGCAGTTCATCCCCAATCTACATGTGATCGACCTGCCGCAAGTAAAGAGCGAGGCTGGGAAGGCTCTGCTGCGCGCCGAATATAGCAGCTTTGCAGCAAAGCTGGAGGAAGTGACCGGGCGCAAGCTGGAATTGGCGAAGCTGAAAGCGGCGGTGGCCACTGTGAACGCCAAGCGCGCGGCGCTGAAGCGTTTGGCGGCCGTGCGGCGCGCCTGTCCAGCGCCGATTTCCGGCCTGGACTCCCTGCTCGTTTCGCAGGTTTCGTTCTACGACGACCCAGTGCGGTTCACGGGCGCGGTCAATGCCCTTTGCGATGAGCTGGAAAAACGGGCCGCCGAGAACAAGGGCGTGTTTCCGGCAGACCGTCCGCGAGTGGTCATTTCCGGCTGTCCGATGGCGGTGCCGAACTGGAAGGTTCCCGCGATCGTCGAATCGGCTGGCGCCGTCATTGTGGGCGAAGAGAGCTGCGTGGGAGAACGCAGCACGCGCTGGCTGGCTCCGGAAACCGGCCAGAGCGTGGAGGAGATCATCGGCCAGCTCGCTGAACGCTATCTGCAGATCGACTGCGCCGTTTTCACTCCAAATCCGACGCGTCTGGATTATGTCCGGGAGATCGCGAGCGAGCGCAAAGTGGATGGCGTGATTCACTACACCATCCAGTTCTGCCAGCCCTATCAGATGGAAGCCGGCCCCATGGTGGAGCAGCTTGAGCGCGAATCGATTCCAACCCTCCGCATCGATACCGACTACAGCCAGGAAGATACGGGACAGATCCGTACGCGGGTTGAAGCATTCGTCGAGCGTCTTTGCCAATGAAGAGCGCGGGCATCGACATTGGATCGAGGACGGTAAAGCTGGCTATCTTTGAAGATGGCCGGCTTCTCACGGCCAAGAAACGGGAGAACTCGTTCGATCCGCTGACAGTTTGCCGCGAGTTATTGGCCGGTGAAGAGTACGACTGCATCACCGCAACAGGCTATGGCCGGCATTTATTTGCGAAAAAGACGGGCGCTGACACCGTTTCGGAACTTAAGGCCAATGCGACGGGAGCGCACTGGCTTTTTCCTTCTTGCCGGACGGTGATCGACATCGGCGGCCAGGATACGAAGGCGCTCTCTGTCGATAGCGAGGGCCGTCTGTTGCGCTTCGAGATGAACGACAAATGCGCCGCCGGCACGGGGCGATTCCTCGAAGTGATGGCGATGGCCCTGGCGACTCAGGTGGCGGATTTCGCATCTCTCGCCGAAGCATCGACCGGGGCTTACCCGATCAGCAGCACCTGCACGGTATTCGCCGAGTCGGAAGTGGTGAGCCTGATCGCGCGCGGCGTCGGGCGCAGCGATATCGCTCGCGGCATCGTGGAATCGATTGCAGTTCGCACCGCGTCTCTGGCCCAACGAGTTGGCGGGGCGGGCGAGTTTCTTTTTGCAGGCGGGGTCGCCTTGAACCAAGCCGTAGTGGATGCGCTGGCTGCCCGCCTGCGGGTCCAGCTGCATGTTCCTGAAGATCCGCAGATCGTGGCCGCCATCGGATGCGCTTTGCAGGGAAGCACTGCGGCGCGCCAGGCAGAGCGTGCGGCGGTTCGATCGCGGCTTGGCTAACGAGAGGAAAACGATGAAGTACCTGTTCGTCTTCAATGACTCCCCTTATGGAAACCAGCGATCCTACAATGGTCTGCGGCTGGCGGCAGCTCTTTCGCGCAAGGCGGAGATCAGAGTGTTTCTGTTGGGCGATGGGGTTCTGTGCGGGATGGCTGGGCTCAATCCTGCCCATGCAGATTACAACCCACAGGAGATGCTGCGGACGATCGCGGCGGCCGGAGCAACGATCACGGCCTGCGGCACTTGCATGGAGGCCCGCGGCATTCCCTCAGAATCGCTGATCCCTCAGGTTCGGCGCAGCAGTATGGATGAGCTGGTGACGTGGACCGAGGAGTGCGAAAAAGTTATCAGCTTCTGACTCGATCTCTGCAGTGCGCCGGGCGCGTGATGGAAAGTTTCCAGGGGACTTGAATTTATCGAGTCAATGAGACGTTCACCATCTATTTGGGCGTCGCACAGAATTGAAGAAATGCTCGCCAGAAGTTGGCGGAAGCGCGTGTGAGTCGAACACACCGTTGCCCGAAGCGGGCGACCGCCGGTTTTGAAGACCGGGAGGATCACCGGATTCCCAAGCGCTTCCATATTGCACGGCCAATGAAGCACCTTGCGGCCGCTCTCTATTCGGCTGCCTATCAAACCCCATCTGTGCCGGCCGCTCGACAATTGCCTGCCAGTACTACGACAATTGCCTGCTAGTACTATTAGGATACATGCCGATGACCGATTCCCATTCTGTTGCTGGTCCTACCAATGTCCGGTTGACCCAAACAGTGAAAGCCGGCGGATGTGCCAGCAAACTGGCTCCCGGTACATTGACCGACGTACTTTCGCGCTTGCCGAAACAGAAAGATGCCAACCTGCTGGTGGGCTTTGAGAGTGCAGACGACGCCGGGATCTACCGCCTCAGTTCCGACCATGCGCTGGTGCAGACAGTCGACTTTTTTACTCCCATGGTGGATGATCCGTTCACGTATGGACGCATCGCGGCCACCAACGCACTCAGCGACGTTTACGCCATGGGCGGCCGCCCCCTGACGGCTCTCACGTTGGTATGCTTCCCGCAGGACCGCGACAAGGACATTCTCGAGCAGATTCTGCGCGGCGGTCTTTCGGTGATGGAAGATGCCGGGTGCATCGTCGTAGGCGGCCACAGCGTCCGCGATGAGGAGATGAAGTTCGGCTACGCCGTAACAGGGTTGATTCACCCGGACCGGGTATTGAGGAACACAACCGCGAGGCCAGGGGACGCACTGGTATTCACGAAAGCCCTTGGAACCGGCGTGATCACGACTGCCCTCAAGCAGGGCCGGGCAGAACCATTGTGGGTCGAAGGCGCAATCGCTTCCATGACCGCGCTCAACAGGGAAGCTGCTGAAGTCATCACCCGGCCAGAATTCGATGTTCATGCAGCCACGGACGTAACCGGCTTCGGTCTGATGGGTCATGCCCGCGAGCTTGCCTTCGGCAGCAATGTGAAGCTTCATATCGATACCGCAGCCATCCGCCCGCTGGAAGGCGCGCTCGATGCGATCAGATCAGGCTGCATTCCGGGAGGCCTGCTGGCAAACCGCGACTTTGCCGAGTGCGTGGTCGAGGTGGGCCAGGGCGCAGTCATCGCAGACGACCTGCTGACACTTCTCTTCGACCCGCAGACGGCAGGCGGACTACTCGTTTCGGTTGCAGCAGGGCAAGCGAGTAAGATGGTGAAGGAACTTCAGGCCGCGGGTTACCCGGAAACGCGCCAGATTGGTGCAGCCGTGGAAGGTGCGCCGAGGATCGTACTATTCTAAGCAACAGCAGGTAGAGACGATGCCAGTGCAACCCGGCCAATTGTTCCGCAAGTTGCCCCAAATTGGAGAACTCCTGGAAAGAACGGAGTTTGTGGCGCTCGAGCGGAGTTACCCCCGTAAGTTGGTTCTAGAGTATGTGCGGTCGGCACTTGACGAGCTGCGCCAGGATCTAAGTGCAGGACGGCATACGGAATCTTCGCTCGAGCAAGAACTAAGTGAGCTTGGATCGAGAGTTGAGCAAGATCTGCGAACCGCCATGCGCACTTCACTGAGGCCAGTCATTAATGCAACTGGGGTGATCCTGCAGACCAATCTCGGGCGGGCTCCGCTTTCAGAACGTTCTCTTCAGCAAATCTGCGACATTGCTCGCGGTTACTGCAACCTGGAACTCGATCTCGAGAGTGGAGAACGAGGCCGCCGCGATGTGCACGTGGAGCGGTTGATTCTCGAGGTGCTCGCTCTGCGCAGCAACTCCAACCAGGAAGCCTTTGCAGGGAAGGCCGCGACAGTGGTGAATAACTGCGCGGCGGCATGTTTTCTGGCGTTGAATTCATTGGCCGAAGGCGGCGAGGTCATCGTCTCGCGAGGTGAACTTATCGAAATCGGCGGCGGATTTCGTGTCCCGGATATTCTGCGCAAATCCGGTGCGATTCTGCGTGAGGTGGGCACGACCAACCGCACCAGGCTTTCAGACTATGAAGCAGCGATCACGTCTCAGACCCGGCTGATCTTGCGCGTGCATCGTTCGAATTTTCGTATCGAGGGATTCACGGAGCGGCCGTCGCTCAAAGAGCTGCGTGATCTTGGCGAACGCGTGTCGCTCCCGGTGTTCTTAGACCAGGGCACCGGAGCCGTGGTTGAATTAGGCGACCTCGGGATCGAGAGCGATAGTTCCTGGACGCGAAGCGTGGTCAGCGGTATCGCGCTGGTCGCATGCAGCGGCGACAAGTTGCTCGGCGGGCCCCAGTGCGGCATCCTTGCGGGAGCCGAGCGCTACATCGATCGAATCCGATCAAATCCGCTCTTTCGCGCGATGCGTGTCGATAAGCTCACCTATGCTGCGTTGGAAGTCACACTGTTGGCGTATCTCAGCGGCAGGGAAGAGACTCTGCCGGCCATTCAGATGATGCGCACTTCTGCTGACGCCATCAGAAGACGTTGCTTTGCGATGGCCGAGGCGCTTGCCTCCAGCGGGATCTCTGTCGATGTTGTGGAGACGCGCAGCGTAATGGGCGGGGGCACAACACCGGGAGCTTCGCAGCCAAGCTTTGCAGTCAGCCTACGCCATCCAGCGGAATCGGAATCTGCGTTCGCGGCGCGTCTGCGTAATCTCGAACCTGCCGTAATTAGCCGTTCCCAGGAAGGGCGCGTTCTGCTCGACCTGCGGACGGTTCCGCCCGCCGCCGACATGGAGCTCACGAAACTTCTTAAGGAAGCGGTTGAGAGCGCAGGCCGCGATCTCAAGGATCACCCATGAAGCCGGCCGAGGAAACTCCGCGACAGAAAACCGCTTTCGCAGCGCGCTCTGTCGTGATGGGCACTGCCGGCCACATCGATCATGGTAAGACGGCGCTGGTCCTGGCACTAACGGGAACGGATACAGACCGGCTGCCCGAAGAGAAAGCGCGCGGCATCACGATCGATCTTGGTTTTGCGGATCTCAATCTTGAAGACGGCGAGGGAAGGCGAGTTCATTTGGGACTGATCGATGTCCCCGGTCACCAGGCCTTCATTCACAACATGCTAGCCGGGGCAGGCGGGATCGATTGTGTAATGCTGGTGGTTGCTGCCGACGAAGGCGTGAAGGCACAGACCACGGAGCATCTTGCCATCTGCAGTCTTCTGGGAGTCCGCTACGGCATCATCGCCTTGACGAAACAGGATGCAGTCAGCGCCGAACGTCTTGAAGAAGCTCGCCGTGAAGTCGCAAGTTTTGCCGAGCACACTTTTCTCGAATCCGCGCCCCTGATTCCTGTTTCTGCGCGCACGTGCGAGGGTTTAGGCGATCTCAAAAAAGCGCTGTTGGAGCTTGCTCTGAGCGTTCCGGAGCATAGCAAGGACTGTTTGCTTCGCCTGCCTCTGGACCGCGCATTTTCCATCCCTGGTTTTGGTACCGTCGTTACCGGCACGCTGCATGATGGCAGCCTGCAGGTAGGGGATGTTGTCGAACTCCAGCCTGGAGGCCGTACTGTGCGGGTGCGCGGGGTTCAAGTACATCGCTGCTCTCAAAAGGAGGCGCACGCCCCCACGCGCGTTGCACTGAACCTGGCCGGAATCGAAGTTGCCGAGGTGCATCGCGGCGACACCATTGTGCAGCAGGGTAGGCTTTCTCCCGTAAGTACGGTCGACGTTGAGCTGACCGTATTGCCGGGCGCACGTCCACTCAGGCATCGCAGTCGATTGGGGATGCACGCCTTCACGTCCGAGACTTTGGCCACGGTGCTCCTGTACGGGAGCGACCAGGAAGACGAGAGCCAGAGCCGGCTGGCTCGCTTGCGGCTGCGCAAACCGATGGTGCTGGTTCCCGGCGACCGCTTCGTGCTGAGGCAGCCTTCGCCCTCCGAGATCATTGGCGGAGGTCGTGTTCTCGATGCGAATCCGATGAAGCGTTGGCGGAAAGTGGCCGCACGGCAGTGGCTTGGCCAAATCCGCGAAGCCTCGATCGAGCAGCAGATCCTGGCGCGGGTGCGACGACGCGGGATGGAGGGAATCAGCCTCGCGGTCTTGGAGCAGGAGACGGGGCTCCGTGCCGATGCGATCCGGAGAGTGACCACTACGCTGATTGCAGCCAACCAGGTGATCGGAGCCACAGTCGATGTAGCGCACGTCGACCGGTTCCTGCATCAGGAAGCTCATGCCCAGGCAGCCGAGCTCCTGTTAACGGAACTCATGCGGAAGGAATCCCGATCGAGCTCACGTGCTGAACTTCTCTCTAAGACGCGGCTGCAGGAGTGGGTCTTTAATCTTGCCATCGGTAAACTTGTCCAAACAAACAGGGTACACGTTGCCGGTACTCAGATATCGATCGATGCGGGCGACTCTGCAGCCGGTAAAAATACAGAACTTCTGGCCAAGGTGGAAGGGCTATACCAATCTGCTGGGCTCGCCTCACCGATTGTGAGTGAAGTGGGCGCCGCGCTGAAAATAGCACCTAAAGAACTGCCACCGCTGATTACTTCGCTGATTCGTTCGGGCAAGCTCGTCCGCATGGGAGCCGACAATCTACTGATCCACGCGGATGCGTTGGCAAAGCTCAGGGCGGATCTGATGAAGGCGCGCGGGCAAACCTTCGACGTGGGCCGCTTCAAATCGTTTACTGGGCTTACGCGCAAGCACGCCATTCCACTGCTGGAATACCTCGATCGTATGCGCGTTACGGCGAACAGGCAAGGTGTTCGTACAGTTCTGTGACGCGTCTTGGCAACGGTTCTGCGTTCGTGTTATACGTCGAAGCAGAACATCTGCAGCGATTGGCGTTGGCAGAATCCCCAGAGGTCTCTATGCTTCGCAGAGAGTTTTTGCGTCTTATGGCAGTGGCGGCGCCCGCTGCCGGCATTGGCAGGCGCGCCCTTCTCGCACAATCAGAGGACACAGCATGGCGCACGTATGAAGTGACTACGAGCGTTCGCGTGCTGAAACCTTCAGGGCACACTCGAATATGGTTGCCGCAGCCCTTGGCTGACAACACGGGATTTCAAAAGGTGCTTTCCAGTTCTGTGCAGTGCGATGGGGGCAGGACATCGATTCATGAAGATCGACGGGCGGGGATGAAAATGCTCATGGCCGATTTTCCCGCCGATCGCCCCCCCGTTTTGGCCGCGACGCAACGCATCAGTACCCGCAACTGGTCTGTCGATTTGGAGTCGCCTTCTCAGGCCACTCATCACGCGGTTTCGCACGATGTCGCCAGGTTTCTTGAGCCGACGCGCTATGTGCCTACGGACGGCATTGTGAAAGAGACAGCCGACAAGATCACAAAGGGAGCGGCAACGGATGTAGAGAAGGTGCGCGCCATTTACGAGTGGATCGTCGAGAACACCTATCGCAATCCGAAGGTGCGCGGATGCGGCAGGGGCGACATCCGGCCCATGCTGGAAATGGGTGACCTCAGCGGCAAGTGCGCGGATCTGAACGCTCTCTTTGTCGGCCTGGTGAGAGCATCCGGCATTCCTGCACGAGACGTTTATGGCATCCGGATCGGCCGATCCTATTTTGAGGCGAAATGCCTGGGCACGTCATCGGACCGTGTTGAGAAAGCGCAACACTGCCGCGCCGAAGTATTTCTCACGGGCTTCGGCTGGGCGCCGATGGATCCGGCGGATGTTCGGAAGGTCATTCTCGAGGAACCCCCCGGCAATCTCGCCATCACAGACAGCAAAGTGCAAGCAGTGCGTAAACGGCTCTGCGGATCGTGGGAGATGAACTGGATGGCGTACAACTATGCACAGGACGTGGCGCTGCCTGGTTCGAGCGGCCCGTCCCTGACGTTCTTTATGTATCCACAGGCTGAGACGAAGGAAGGACGATTAGATCCCCTCGACCCAGTCAGCTTTGAGTACGAGATTACATCGCGTGAACTGGCAGGCTAGCGGAGTTTAGGGCAGCTTCCATCTGTAATCGCCAATCCATACTCTCAAGCGGAATTCAAGCACTTGCGGTTTCGGCGCCTTGCACGCCCGCTGCGGATAAACCATTGAGGAATCTTGCAAGGGGATTCGTCATATATCATTACATTACTAAAAGCGGAGGGGTGGACCAGTGAAATTTTATGGATGGAAGCTGCTCGTGGTCATGTGGCTAATCACATTCACCAATTTCGGTCTCCCCTTGTGCGGAGCCATCGTGATCAACCCTTATATGGCTGCCGATCTGCACTTCGACCGCAGCGTGCTCGGCATCGCCTACGCCCTCTTTTCAATCATGACCGGTGTGCCCGGACCGCTGGTAGCATATTCCATCAATAAGAAGGGCGTGCGCTTTACGCTGATCGCTGGCTGCGTGCTGGTGCTGCTGGGCTCTCTGATGATGGCTCTCTTTGTGCATACAGCCATTCAGTTCTTCATCGTTTTCGGATTGATCGTCGGCCTGGGCGCCATGACCGGCGGTCCGCTGGCAGCGCAATCGGGCATCGCGCAGTGGTTTGATAAGAGAAGGGCGTTTGCCATCTCGGTGGTTCTAACCGGTGGAACCGTTACCAGCATAGTGGGGCCCCCGCTGCTGAATCGCCTGATCGTGGCCACGGGCGGAAACTGGCGGGCGGCCTGGTGGTCGGTCGTGGCGGGCAGTATCTGCGCCATGCTGCTGGCCTTTTTCTTCGTCAAAGAACGGCCTGCCGAGCTTGGTCAGTTTCCGGATGGCCGAAGGGCCGATGAGGAAGTTGCTTCTGCCGCGTCTCCTGCCCGAGCAAGGCGAACCGTTTATCATTGCCGGGAGGATTGGAGCCCTTCCCAGGTCTGGCGCTCACCCACATTCTGGATGATGCTAGTGGCCTTGTTTGGCTTTAGCCCCGGCTGTGCCGCCTTCCTGGCCCACGGCGTGGTTAATTTGGAGGACCTGGGGAATACCCCCGCGGCGGCGGCATTCTTTGTTTCGGTGGGGGCGGCCGCGGCATTGCTCGGCACGCTGGCGGTTGCCGCGTTGGGGGATCGCATCGAGCCACGACTGATCTGGGCTGTAGCCTCGCTTGCAGTTGGCGCGGGGATGCTCTTGTCACTGAAAGCTACCCATCCCGCCGTTCTTTGGAGTTTTGCGATTCTGCTGGGCGCTGGGTATGGAGCATGTTTCGGCTGCGTCATGACCCTGCCCGCCAATTATTTCGGGCACAAGGCATACGCTTCAGCGCTCGGTGCTCTCATGGTGGGTGGCACCATTTCCGCAGCCGTTGGATCCTATGGCGCCGGATATGTCTACGATCATTTCGGCAGTTATCGCATCGCTTTTTATGCCATAGCGGTAATGTGCGTGATATGCTTCTTCATTTTGATCGCGTTGAAGCCGCCAGTCTGGAAAGAAGAACCGGCGCTGACGGTGGCAGGTGCAGGGGTTTAAGACTTTCATAAAACCTGCTCTATAGCGGAATTTGCGGGTGAAGAGGGCGGTGGAATGAACCGCTCCGCGGAAGAGTCCCAAGTGCGGGACATTCCCATCTGGAACGAAAATCATTCCGCACTTATGCTACGGCGGACGCGAGTTGCGGTGCTTCGATCCTATAGCTGAGGCTGCGAAGTTGGCGGGGCATTCTCGCCGTGTGCCTGGCCTGCGATTGTTTGATGACAGCCGACCTCGTTCTTCGTAGCGAACTCCCTCGTGCAAAATCAGCCAGATACCGATTCTACGACGGTTCTCCAATTCATGTGAAGTTTTGAAGGGCGTGCAATGTGGCGTTTTCTTGATGAAAACGCCACTTAGCGGTTGTGGCTCCGCTCTACGCCAATTGGAGAACCGCTACAGAGTGGATCCAGAACTGCTGTGCGCCAAACTCATTGCTGCTAATCAGGTTCACTCACCAGTTAGATCTCGCCTGGATCCGCTCCGAATTACGCTTCATTGTTTCAAGAAGCTCTAGTGGCCGCCGGCGGCGGCAACCATAGCTTTGATGTTTTCGACCTTCGCGTCGGGAGGCGCGGAGCAGCCGCTGGACAGGATAAGTCCCGGTCCCATGTCGCGGATGATCTTGATGCAGTAGTTATAGACGTCATCCGGAGAACCAAGAGTCAGCATCGTTGCCGCAACATCGCCCTTGATGCACATATGATCGCCAAGAACCTCTTTGATCTTGTAAATGTTGGTCACGCCGTCGCTCTCAAAGACACATTTGGCCCTGGGCAGGGAGCGGAAGAAGTGAAGGTCGCGCTCCCAATTCGAATCGATATGAATGTCGATGCAGGCGCCTTCTTCAATGATCACTTCGGCGGTTTCCCGGATGTATTTCCAGACGAACCTCTCCCATAACTTGGGAGAATAGAATTCGCTGGCGCCGCGGGCCGGAGACAGAAAGACGATGGAAGCCTTCGTATGCCGGATCTGTTGCCGCAATACCGGCAGCATTTCCTGTTGAATCACGTCCAGGACGGCCTCCACCTTATCGGGAATTTTATAGAGGTCATGAATAAATTTGGGCATGGAACGCCCGCCGCTAAGCAGTTCAGGAACCGCCGTGGCCACGATGGGTGAGTAGATCACATAGCCGGCGTCCTCAAAGTTCTGCACCAACTGGGGCGCCTCGGCCAGCTCCGCCAAGGATTTTTCGAGAGGGAAGTGAAGCCGGTTGACCAGGCAATCGGTCATGAAAGGCATCCAGCCTTTCTGCAGGATGGTGTCATAGTCTTCGACGGTTATGACCTCTTTTTCGTCGAGCTGCCAGAGAGAATCGTCCGGCAGTTCCTTGCCCGGAAGCTTCACATGAGTCATGAAGATCAGGGTAAAGATAGGACCAGCCGGAAAGGCCGACGTCATGCCCTCCAGATCGCCCAATGCCTTGCAGGAATTCAGCATGGTTTGATTGGCAAACTTCAAACTGGAACAGAAGTCAGACAGTTTTACCCCCATGTGACGGGCGCAGAAAGCATCGGCCATAAGAATAAACGGCGTCTTGTCCGGCTTCTCCAAGGCTACAGCCTTCCTGAGTCTCTCCTTGCGCTCACACAATAGCTCCTGATTGGTCTTCATCCTTACCTCTCTTTCACAAATGTCGTTTCTGCTAGTATGAGCCTCTTCGAAAATTCAGGCAACAGGGCGATTTTGGCAGTGCAGATAAGCGTGGCAACTGGAGATTACCGGATAGCGTGCGGCGTGATGACCTAGTTCCATTCGATCTGCCGGCGGCGATGGCGCTCTAACTCTGGACAGAATTCTCTCTCATCCGCAGAATCGGCTTCACCGTCCTACCCGTCTCTGCATCGTGAATCGCCTCGTTAATCGCCTCGAATGGATAAAATTTCACCAGCTTGTCGAACGGGAATCGTCCCTGCCTGTACAACTCAATCAACCGAGGAATCAGAATCGCGGGGACGGCATTGCCCTCCACGATGCCCCGCACCGACTTGCCGTAACTCACCATATCCATCGGAGAAAAGCAGGCCACATCGGCCGGCGCCGAAGCTCCCAGCAATCCGCAGGTTCCCCGCGCCGACAAGCTGGCAATCGCCGCCCGGATCGTCGCCGGCCGCGCCGTCGTATCCAGCGCATACCGCACCCCGCCAGGCAGCGCCTTTCGAATCGCCGCCTCCGGCTCCTGTGTGCGCGCATCCACGGTATGGCTCGCACCCAGTTCCTCTGCCAGCGCGAGCCGCTGCGGGTTCACATCGATGGCAATGATCGTTTCCGCACCCACCAGCCGCGCCGCCATCACTGCGCTCAACCCCACCGACCCCGTGCCGAAGACGGCAATCGATTCCCCGGCCCCTACGCCGAGCGCGTGGATTACCGCTCCCGCTCCGGTCATCACCCCGCACCCCAGCGGTCCAAGCAGTTCAAGCGGCGCATCTTTGGGCACTTTCACGACTTGGCGCGCCGAGCATACCGCGTACTCCGCGAAGGAAGATTGTCCGAAAAAGTGGCTGTGAACTCGTTCCGTTCCGGAGCCAAGGGAAGTACTGCCGTCCGGCCGGGCCCCACCGAAGTTCAGCGGAAAAAACCGCTCGCAATAGGAGTACGCCGCACTCTTGCACTGCGCGCAATCTCCGCCGCATGCGGCGTAACTCATCACCACATGATCGCCCACCGCCAAGCCTGCCGCATCGGAACCGACAGCCTCGATCACTCCCGATCCCTCATGCCCCAGTACGATAGGCAATGGCACCGGGAACACCTGATCGCGCATGGCAATGTCGGTGTGGCAAATGCCCGTGGCGGAGATCCGGATCAGCACTTCATCCGCGCGTGGAGCTTCAATCTCCAGCGTCTCCAGGCTCATGGGCGCGTGCGGCGCCCGCGTTACTGCCGCTCTGATCTTCATTGTCTATCAACTCCAGCGGTCTGAAGCTTTCTGCGCGAAGACTTCAGCCTGATCGTTTGCACCAGCGTCTTCAGAAGGGATACGTTGGCGCGTTGTTCTTTACGCTGACCCACTGCCACTGTGTGTATTCCATCCTCCGGCCGCTTTGTAGACGGCCAATTTTCATCGGAACAGCAGCTTTACAACCGCATTGGCACGGCGTCCTGCCGGGCCAAAGAAGAAGAGTTCGGCTCCTCTTCTTTGGCCAGCATTCTCAGGCCGCCAAACGGCGCTTACCGCTTCTCCGCAGCCAGAGCGGTTGCGTATTCATCCACTTCCCTGAAGAAGTCTTCTTTCCCGGCACTGGCGCGAACCGGTATCACTGGAAGCGCCAGACGAGACGGATGGTCGCCGTCCCTGTACACCTTGTGCAGCGTGGTTTCGCTGTTGCACACGTGCCACATCACGTCGTAGGTTTCCGGATCGGTCGGCACATCGATGCTCGATATATCCAGCATGACGCGACTTCCCGCCTTAAACAGGTGCGACATGGGGCGAAGCTGAACGGTGTATTCGTAGACCTTGCCAGGCTCCACAGGAACGGCCTTGGTGTGATCGTGAGCAATTTCCCAGGGAGTGGTCTTGGCCGCGTCGAGCGCGCGGTGAGAGGCCTTCAGCCAACCCTGGGCCAGTGGGTACGTGGCGTCCGACGCCGTATCGCGCACCTGGATACGGAAGTTAGTGTCTTTCGTGTCGATCGAACAGAAGAACGTAAGGCGCGGCGGACCGGTCACCTGCAAGTCCTCGGAGAGCGGAGCGCTAGCGTACTGAACCCGTGCCCGCTCTTCGGAGACGTAGAGCGGCTCCTGCACGAAGGAATCGGGGTGGGGATTGAAGTAGTCCGGCTCTGCCTGGAGCTGGCCCAGGCTGCCCAGATAGAAGTCGGTCCACTGCGTGGTCTCAAGCGGCCACTCTTTTGCGCTCGACCACTTTTCGGAGCCGGTGATGTGGTACCGGATCGGCTCCTCGTCCATGATGCCCGTGTCCATGCCTTTGAGCCAGAAGTCATACCAGCGCAGCAGCTCGTCGTGGTTCGCTCTCCAGGGCCGGGTACCCATGTCGGTGTACAGGTACATCTTCTTGGGCACCTTGATGCGGTTGAAGACGTTCACCTGGGGCTCGGTGAAGAAGCTGAAGAAAGGTCCGCCGACGTAGCAGGGCACGTTGATCTTGTCCAGCCGCTCACAAACCGAGCGCTCGCGATAGAAAGAATTGTCCAGCGGATTCAGCATGAAGTCGAAGAGTATCGGGTTCTTCTCCGGATATTTCAACAGGTGGTAGAGATACGGATATTGCCGCAAGTCCGGATCGCTTGCATACTTGGCCACCAGCTTCTCCAGCTCTTCCTTCGGCGTATTCCTGATCATCGCGGACGTGCAGTTCTTGATGGCGTATCCACACCGGGCTGGATAGGTTCCGGTGTAAAGACCGTAGTAGAAAATGTTGAGTACGCCACCCTCATAGGCGCCGTGATTGTAGAGGTCGTCTCCGAAGATCTCCCAAGGCGCGATGCACTTGAGATGTGGAGGCTGCTCCGCGGCCACGTGTAGCTGCATGGAGGAGAAGTAACAGATACCGGCTGTGCCCACATTCCCGTCGCACCAGGGCTGCTCGGCCAGCCACTCGACAATATCGGCGCCGTCTTGGCCTTCGTGACGCGAAAAAACGCCCTGATACTCTCCCTCGGAATCGCCCGTTCCACGCAGGTCTCCGATGCAGTAGACATATCCCCGGGAAACGTAGAAATTGGGATCTCCGGATTCGACGGAGGCCTCAAAGATCGACTTGCCGAAGGGCTGCGGCGGCGTTTGAAAGACCTGCGCGCTCTTTCCATAAGGAGACAGCGCGAGCAATGCCGGGAACTTGCCCGGCGCATCCGGCCGATAAACGTCCACAGCCACGCGCACGCCATCGCGAGTGGTCACCATCACGTTTTCTTCGGCCTTAACGCCGTATTTCTTCTCTGAAGCTGCTTTCTTTTCACCCATTTTCTTCACCCTCTCAAGAAACAATTGCGCGTGCTTGGATAATTGATTGTTCGCGCCGATCCATTCCAGCGCATGACGATAGGCGCCGAGCCGGAAGGCTGGCCCCGCCCATGTGGCTGACTAGGCCTTGACAGAATCCTTGTCAAGCTCACTCCCCATCACGTTTCCGCTCGTGTCTATGAATTGGATGGGCAGCTTGTACATGTCTTCCGTGCAGCTATCCGGGAAGAGCACCCATGCCTGCCAGTCAACGACATAGCGCATGGTCTTCATTCCCGGATACCGTGCATCAATTGCCTTGACGAGCTCAACCCCGGTTTTTGCCTTGGCCAGTGCTTCTTCGTATGCGTCCAGGTACTGCAGGCAGAAGTCGATGCCGGAGGCATCCTCAAGATGGAGTTTCGCGGGGCTGCAATGACCGGGAATCACAACCCGGGGGTTCATTGCCTTCAACTTCTTGATCGAGTTCCTCATCTTGACGCGGCGGGCAGCATCCGACTCGATCGTGAACATGTGACAATCGTTAAACACGACGTCGGTACCACAGGCGACGCGCAGCGACGGAACCCAGATCATTGTATTGTTGGGGCTGTCGCCCTCCCAGTCGTCTGAAAATTCGATGCGTTCGCCTTCGAGCATGATGTGGTCTTCGGAAAGAGGATCGGGGACCATGATCCGGTCGGGTACGTTCTTGCCGTGAACGGGGCCCCATTCATTCACTTTATTCTCGGCGGTGACTGCGATGTCTTTCACCACGCTGGGCAGGGCCACGATCTTTGCATCCGGGAATGCATAGCGCAACACCCAAACGCCAAAGTGATGGTCCGGATGGAAGTGCGAAATATAGATATGGGTAAGGTTCTTTCCCAATTCAAGCAGATTGGCGGCGAGCCGATGTGAATCGCTCAAGAGCATCGATGCATCGATCAGGACGGCGTCCTTCTCTCCATAGAACACGGTTGAAGTCCCGCTGAAATTCGGCTTTGCTCCGTTGTCGGTGTGAACTCCATGCTGAAATACTTTGTACTTTAGTGGCATTTTTTGCACCTCTTTCCGTAGTTTGGTTTTGCCGGCTCAGTTAAAGGGCCGCCGACGCAATTATCGCCATCCACTGCAATAAACTCAGTAGACGCTTCGAAGATTTCTGGCAGCGCCGCTCGTAGCAAATTCGGGCGGCGTGATCTTATCGAAAAAATCCGACGTGCGCCCCCATTCTTCGTTGTCGCAAACCCGTGTCGCGATTGTGCGTTGCCCCTTTGGTTGCTTGCGGGGGCAAATTCTACGGACACCACTGCACCGTTAGGATACCTTAATTCGTAATTCTACATTCTCGTCTAGGCGTTAGTGCTGGCCGTCTCCGAAGCCTGCACCGCATCCCATAGTAGTTCGGAGATATCCTTCACGCACATGCTTTGGTCTCCCTTGCGCGCATTGACTCCGTCCTCCATCATCGTCATGCAGAAGGGACAGCCAACGGCCAGGGTATCGGCGCCGGTCGCCAGGGCTTCGACCGCGCGCTCTTGATTGACACGCTGGGTGGGCGGCTCCTCGACGAAGCTCATACCACCTCCTCCACCGCAGCAAAAGCCATTGCTGCGGTTCCTTGCCATCTCCACGGGTGCTCTTGAGGAGATGTGCTGCAGAATTTGGCGTGGCGCTTCAAATACACCGTTTTGCCGCCCCAGATAACAAGGATCGTGAAAGGTGATCTTCGAAGTTGCGCTTTGTGGCTTTAGCCGGCCGTCATGAACCAGTTGGGCCAGGAATTCGCTGTGATGAATCACTTCGAATTCTCCACCCAGGCGCGGGTACTCGTTCTTGAGAGTGTTGAAACAATGCGGGCACGCGGTCACCACCTTTTTGACCCGGTGGAGGTTCAGCGTCGCTATGTTCTCGCCGGCAAGCTTCTCGAAGAGAAATTCGTTTCCTATGCGGCGCGCGGGATCACCGCAGCACTTTTCTTCGCGCCCCAAAATGGCAAATTGTACCCCTGCGGCTTTGAGCAAGTTGGCAGTGGCGCGGGCGATTTTTTGATTGCGATCGATTAAGGCAGAGCTGCAGCCGACCCAGAAAAGAATCTCGGGATTCCCCTGGTCTTTTATAGAAGGGATCTCCAGACCTTCCGTCCATGTGAGTCGCGTTGCCTGGGTGCCGCGGAATGGATGCTCGCGCGCCTCCAGCGACGTGACCGCCTCCTGAATGGAAGCCGGGAAGTCAGCTTCCTCCATCACAAGATACCGGCGCAAATCCACGATCTTCGGCATCTGCTCGATAAATACCGGACAAGCCTCGACGCAGGCGCCACACGTTGTACATTGCCACAGCCGCTCTGGTGAAATCGCCTCCTTCGCTCTTATGAGGGGAGCGGGAGTGTCCTGACCATCAGCCTTGCCGGGCGTCGTCTGGGTGCTGTGCATCAAGCTCCGCAGTTGCAGAATGAGGTCAGCCGGTGAGAGCTCTTTCCCGACCGTATTTGCCGGACAAACTGAGGTACAGCGTCCACATTCCGTGCAAGCATCAAGATCGAGAAGATCTTTCCAGGTAAATGCGCCAAGGGAATTGACACCCAAAGATGTTCCGGATTCAAAGTCGACAGTCTTCAGCGAGGCGCCCGGCAGACCCAGGTTGGCGGTGTAAATGTTCAGGGGACCGGTCAGGACATGAAGCATCTTGGTGTAGGGAAACCAGGCAATAAAAACGAAGCTCAATGCCAGATGTCCCCACCAGAGCACGGCATGAGCTTGCTGCATGGCACTCACGCTCATGACTTTGCTGGAGAGAGAGGCTACCAGTTGGCCCAAAGGCGACCATGCCGCCCATGGATCGTTGGTGGCCACAATACGCCAGCCTTCAAGCAGAAAACCAGACAGTACAATTGCAAAAAGAAGAGCCAGTATCCCCCACGCCTCATTCGAAAAGATTAAATACTTGGGCCGCCACAAGCAGCGGCGCACTGCAGCCACCACGACTGCCAGTAGCACCAATCCACCGAAAATATCGACGGTGAGAGACTGGAAGTACAGATAAAACTGCCCATGCATAATATGGATTCCGGCGTCAGCATCGAGGGCCACTACGGTGGTAGCCACGATGAGAACCAGGAAGCCGAAGAAGATCATTCCATGCAAGAGGCCCATGAATGGGGCACGCATGATTCGCTGGTGCGCTAGAACCTGCGTTAACAGTAGCCGGATGCGCTGGAGGGGGTGATTGAAACGCGCCAATGGACGGCCTTGCCGCCAGCGGCTTACGCGCCGGTACACTCCGTACATCGCAACCAACAGGGTGGGCAGAAACAATACATACATCAGCCAAATGTGAGAGATGTTCCAGTAGATTTGGCGCGTTGGTTCTCCGGCATTCATTTGTGCAGTGACTCCAGTTTCAAGCGCAACAGCGGTATAACCTGGCGATAATCGGCCACCATTCCAAGGCTGCAGTACTTGAATATGGGAGCTTCGGGATCGGAGTTGATGGCAACGATATTCTTTGCTTCCGATACGCCAGTCATGTGCTGACTGGCGCCGCTGACGCCGATCGCAATATACAGTTCGGGCGCTACTTTTTTCCCGGTTTGCCCTACCTGCCAGGTGGCGGGAACCCAGCCCGCATCGCAGGCGGCGCGGCTGGCTGCCATCTGCGCGCCCAGGATGTCGGCTAACTGGCGGAGCTCGGTGCTGAAGGGCTCCGCTCCGCCGATACCCCGTCCACCGGCGACGATAACGCGGGCGTCCTCGAGTCTCACATTGCCGGGATCATCCACTTTGCGTTCGATGATGCGGGTGTGCATGGGCGGAAGGGTGCACACAACATGCCGGACTTCTCCCGGCGCATCCTTCGGGCTGGCGGGAGCTAAAGAGCGCGACCGGAGCGAGACGACAGCCGGCGAGCGCTTTAATTCAATCTCAGCCTGAGCTTTGCCGCCATACACCTGCCGTGTGACAAAAATCTTTCCGCCGTCCAGCCTCACCGCACTTCCGTCGCATACTGCGCTGCCGCCGAGACGGTGTGCGAGACGCGCGACTACTTCCAGACTGTAGGTGTCGCTGCCGAACAGAACCGCCTTGGGCTGCTGATTCTTGCAGATCTCGGTCAAAGCGGCCAAGCAGGACTCTGGCTGGTACTCAGAGAGCTCGGCCTGGTCCGCAACAATGACTGAATCGGCTAAGTGAGCAATCTCGGAGGCGATGGCGCCGTCGCCAACCAAGATAACGCGCAGTGCCCCGCCACATCGAGCCGCGAGCCGGCGGCCTTCGCCGACCAACCCTTTCGCGGCCTTCTCAAAGCCAAATACCGAGAAAAGACAGACAAGGACATCGTTCATGGAAGCAGAAAACCTCAACAATTCTTTGTTATAACGCGCCCGACAATTTTGCGAGACTCCGGGCCAAGCTCTCCGCTCGCTGTTCCAGGGTGTCTCCTACGACAAACTCGCATTTGCTTTCCTTCTGCGGGATGATCAGTTTGACCACGTCGTAATAGCCGCCATCCGCAGCCGGGTTGTTCAAGCCGAGGTCGCCAAGCGCAAGTTTAGTCAGCGGCTGGCGGCCCGACATCATCACGTCGCGGACCTTCGGAATGCGTGGGACATTATGCTCGTCATTGGTAATCGTCAGCACAATCGGCGTTTCGCACTGCAGAAACTCCCAGCCCCAATCGGTTTGCCGCCGGATCTTCAGCCTGGAGCCGTCAAGCTCGATTCGGTCAACGAAACTCACACACGGCATGCCGAGTTCCTCAGCCAACAATGATCCGGTTTGGCCCGCGCCCCAATCACCCGCCTCGCGTCCCACCATGACCACATCGAATGGACCCAGCTTGCGTGCCGCGGCGGCCAGTACTCGGGCGACGGTGAGCGGATCGGGGTTCTCAGCTTCCTGGTTGACAAGAGCCGCCCCATCGGCCTTCATGGCGATTGCTTTACGGAGAGATTCCTCGGCGCTCGGCGGACCGTAAGACAATGTCGTTATCTTGGAACCTGGGCTGAGCTCACGCAATTGCAGAGCGGTTTCCAGAGCGTTTTCGCAGAAAATATTGGTTACGAGTTTGGCGGAGCCGCGCTCGGCTTGGAGTTTGGCCTCGTCAATGCGAAAATCGCGGACCGGCACTTCCGGATCGATAATCTGTTTAATACAAACGAGTATATTCATCATCGTTATCTGCACTTCAGGCCCATTAGCCCGGCGATGAGGTTTCGCTGGGTCTGCGACGTTCCTGCCTCAATTGTCGCGCTTCTGGCGTTGCGGAAAAGCCGCTGCATGTCATATTCCGCGCTGAGGCCGTAGGCGCCCATGATCTGCACCCCCAGGTTGGCAACCTTGACGTAAAGCTCGGAAGAGTACAGCTTCGTCATGTTGATTTCCTTCAACGCATTCTCCTTGTTTTCCATCATCGCGGCTGCGCGCCACATCAGCGCACGGCCAGCCTCGACTTCGGTTTGCATGTCGGCAATCATGTGTGCGATTGACTGGAAGGTCCCTATCGGCCGGCCAAACTGAACGCGTTCCTTGCTGTACTCAAGGGCCAGATCGACTATCGCTTGCGCGCCCCCGATGTTCATCGCCGAAGAGGCCAGCCGCTCCACGTCTAAGCCTGACAACATGCACTGCCAGCCATGGTTTTCGCCCCCGACCAAACGGTCCGCCGGCACGCTCACGTCCTGGAAAAACACCTCATAGGTTCCAAAGCATCTTCGGCCCAGCATCTCCAGCTTACGGTACTGTACGCCCGGAGTGTCGTTGTCGATCAGGAAAAGTGACACTCCCTCGCGATAGTGCACCGCCGGATTGGTCTTTGCATAGACACACATCACCGTGTTCTTGAGCCCCGCGCCCGATGTCCAGAGCTTCTGGCCGTTAATCAGCCAGCCATCACCCTGGCGCACAGCCGCTGTGCGCATCGCTCCCACGTCCGAGCCGGCATCCGGCTCCGACATGCAGATCGCCAGCTTGATGTCTCCATCCAGCAGCTTGGGTATCCAATATCGCTTCTGTTCCTCCGAGCCGTTGTGCACGATGTTTAAACCGCAGAAGATGGCGGCGCCGTAAGACATCACAAGATCGGTGCTGATTCTGGCTATCTCCTCGGTCACGGCCATCACGTCCACAACCGACCCACCGAGGCCGCCATATTCCTCTGGAAAAGACAGGCCTAGCAGCCCCGCCTCTACCCATGCGTCGTAAAGATCGTAGGGGAACTTCTGATCCTGCTCGAACTGCCGAACATATTCCGGACTGGCGTGGCGCTTCATGAGCTCGCGAACACTATCACGCAACAATCGCTGTTCTGGTGTAAAACTAAAATCCATTTTGTCCCCGTTCCTAGAGCTATGACTTTGTGATTCGGTAATCGTTCCGGGGCAAGTACGGGCCTGGAGGCCCGCACGACAACCGGTCTACCACCCCAACGACGAAGGCCTGTCGTTGGGAACCCCGGTCTGGAGACCAGCGCTACGTGGCGGTGATTACAGAATCATGCGGTACCGATGCTAATTGGGCTCTCTATATTGTACGCCGGCCTATAAAGTACATGATTCGAGAGCAACAGGAACCAGGGACATGCAGCTTTCGCTTCGGGTACGGACCGGGAACATACCTGACGGATTGAACCGGAGACATACCCTGCTCTCAGCATGCCCCGCTATGCTGTCGGGGCCGGCGGCGTTTTCTTACACTTTTCGGAGGCCAGCGCTAGGTCTCTGACCGTCGTAAAGAAGTACTTTGAGTTCATGCTTTCCCAGGTCTCAAAATCGAGACCTGGGGCACCCAACATTGGTACAAAATCATGCGGTCGGAAACTTGGGAGGAGAGCAAGCCTGCGATGCCGGCGCGACAAGGTTAGGCGCGAGCTGCGCGGGCGATGAGCGCTTCGTCGAGTGAAGCGAACGTTCCTCCCTCCTCTGCGAGTTTCTTAAGGAGCGGAGCAGGACTCCACAGTAGTTCACCGTGCTGCGCTCGGAAGTCTTCGATCCGCGCGAGGATATTCTTCAGTCCGACGGTATCGGCATACCACATCGGGCCACCGCGGTAGTTAGGAAACCCGTAGCCCGCGAGGTAGACGGTGTCGATATCGCTGGCGCGAATCGCGCATCCTTCTTCCAAAAGACGCGCTCCTTCGTTGATCATGGCGTAGATGCAGCGCTCGACGATCTCCTGGTCGTCGATGGCGCGGCGCTGGATTCCGGCTTCTTTGGCCGTCTGTTCGGCGATCGCTTGCACTTCGGGGTCCGGCAAGGCGCGGCGATTCTCATCGTACTTGTACCATCCTTTGCCTGTTTTTTGCCCCAGGCGGCCCATTTGGACAAGTTTTGGGAGAATCAGGGGCTCACGCGTTCCAGGCTTCAGCAGGTGACGGTTGGCTAAGCTGACCTTGTAAGATGTGTCCAGCCCGGCCATATCATCCACCGCCAACATGCCCATCGCCATGCCCCATTCAACCAGCGCGCCATCCACCTGCGAGGGCGTGGCTCCTTCCTCGACCAGGAGCATTTCTTCCCTCAGGTACGGGAACATCATGCGATTGCCGATAAAACCCGGAGTGCTGCGGGCCAGTACGCCCACCTTCTTGAGTTTCTTGGCGAGCGCCATTGCCGAGACAATCGTCTCCGGGGAGGCGAGTTGGCCGCGCACGACTTCGACCAGGCGCATGACATTCGCCGGAACGAAGAAATGCAAACCAATAGCCGCGTGCGGCCGGGATGTTGTTTTGGCGATCTCGTCGATGTCCAGGCCAGACGAGTTTGACGCCAGCAAGCAAGACGGCTTGACAACCTTGTCGATTTTTCCGAAGATCTGCTTCTTCAACTCCAGGTTTTCAAAGACCGCCTCGATCACGATGTCTACGTCTTCAAAGCCCGCCAGCGTGGTCTGGGGATGGATCATGGCGATCCGCTGCTCCGCCACTTCCTGCGAGAAGCGGCCTTTTTTCACCGAACCCTCATAGATCTTGCGAATGTTGGCCATGGCGCGCTCGAGCGCTGCCTCTTCGGTATCGTTCAGAAGAACCGGAATGCCGACGTTGGCAAACGCCATGGCGATACCGCTCCCCATGGTGCCACTGCCGATAACGCCGGCTTTGCGAATTTCGGTGACCGGTGTGCCGGAAGGTATACCTGGAATCTTCGATACCGCGCGCTCCGCCAGAAACGCATGGATCAGAGCTTTTGCCTGATCGTGCGTGAAACACTTCGCGACGATCTCCCGCTCGCGCTTGCATCCCTCGTCGAAGGGCAAAGTCACTGCGGCTTCGAGAGCGTCCATAACAGCTTGGGCCGCATACAGGTTCCGGCGAGTCTTACGGGCTTGCTCCCGTCCCGCCTTCAGAATGGCGTCATTTTCGGCAGCGCTGGGCGTCAGCTTGTCGGTACGGCGGCTGGTCACGGGATGGCTGGTCCCGCCCGCAACCTCCCGCGCATATTGCACCGCCCCAGCGAGCAGGTCTCCCTCAATCACGCGATCAATAATGCCCAACTGGACAGCCTCGGCAGCCTTGACTGGCGCTCCAGTAAGACATAGCTCTATCGCCTTTGCGAGCCCGACAAGACGAGGAAGACGCTGTGTCCCTTCGGCGCCCGGAATAATGCCCAGGTTTAATTCCGGCTGGCCTACCAAGGCGTCTGCGCTAGCCACCCGGTAGTGCCCGGACATGGCAAGTTCCAACCCTCCGCCCAGGGCATGGCCGTGGATCGCCATGACCACGGGCTTGGGATTGCTTTCCAGTTGGTGGAAGAACCCGTGCATCTCAGGGCTGTCGTTCTTGCCGCTGGCCAGCATAACGGCAAATTCGTTTATGTCGGCGCCTGAGCTAAACGCCTTCCCCCCCCCGATGATCACCAGCGCGCGAATGCCGGCATCGGCATTCGCGGCGGCAAACGCTTCCTCGAGCCCTTCCCTGACGTTCAAGCTGAGGGCGTTGGCTGGGGGATTGTCGAAAGTAATAACGGCAACACCATCTTCTGTTCTTAGCGTAACCACTTTGTTCATAACCGCTTCAGTGTTCATAACCGCTCCGGTAGGCTGTCTGCCCTGTTGTGTTGGGTTGTGCGTAACAAGAACTCTGTTCGGAGAAATAGCTGCAACAAAACGAACGCGATGGGCGGCACGGGCGCCACGAAATGCGAGAAGCGACGGTCGTCATTCCAAATTCTCTGCGCCTCTTTGCGTTCTTTGCGTCCTTGGCGTTCCATCTGCCGACGCGATTCATGCAATGAACCTTAGCCGACCTTCATGATGATTGAGGCTGCCGTATCGCCCGCGGCGCAGCCGGAACAAAGCAGGTAGCCTCCTCCCTTAATGACCAGTTCTTCGATGCCCTCGATCGCAAGGCGAACGATAGTAGGCGCCTGCGGATGGCCCCAGATGAGCGAACTGCCGTAGTTATTCATGGCGCTGAGTTTCAGGCCCAGAACCTTCGCCATTGTCAGGTCGTTTGCAGCGAATGGGGAATGGGTCTTGACTACACTGATATCCGCGACTTGCAGTCCGGCATTGCGCAGCGCCGCCTGCGCCGATGGCGACACGGCAGCGGGCATGAAGGCCTTCTTGGTGCGCGCATATCCGTACGAAAGGACCTGGATTTCAATCTTGGGATCGGCACTCAACTCACGCGCCTTCTCCCGGGTCGTTACGGCGATTCCGGCGTTGCCGTCGGCAGGATGCGTCTGCGCCCCCACGGTGTGTATGCCTCCGGGGACTGCAACCTTCAGCCCGGCCAGGCCCTCTTTTGTGCTGTGGAAGACGCCTTCATCGGCTTCGACCAGAACGGTCTTCTTCCCAGCCTTGATTTCGACGGGGAACATGTACCGCCGCTGAAAAGCGCGATCGTTTGCCAGAGAATCGTAGTACTGTTCTTGCCGCATCAGCACCAACTCGTCGCACTGCTCCCTCGTGAAGCCGTGTTCCTGGGCTACATTCTCCGCGGTTTGAATCATGGCGGCGCCTGCCCAGGGGTCTGTCTTGAAATTGTCCATCACCCAGTCTTCCGGGATGGGCTGCCCGCCGGGACCGTTCGGGTTAGGCCAGACGGTATGCGGGCCATTCGACATCCGATCTGCCATCAGGCACCAGCAATTGTTGAACAAGCCGGTTTCGACGCCCATGCCCGCCTGATAGATGGCAAAGGTGCCCGTCGAACACGCCTGGCTTACCAGGACTCCGGGAGACTCCGTGGCGCCTATAAGAGCAGCCATCCAGGAGCCGCCGTAGAACCACTGTTTCTGATAAACGGTACTCCCGAGGATGACGTAGTCGAACATCTTTCCATCCCAGCCGCGGCACTCGAGGAAGCGCTTCGAAGTACCTGCGCCAAGTATGAGGGCGTTCTCGTTGGCCAGCGCTCCTTGCCAGCGGGTGAACGGAGTACTGTAGTAGGCGCGATAGGGCACATAGGCTTTCGTCAGCATTTCTGCATTCTCCTAAGAGCCGCAGTAATTCACCCGCCGTCCTGCGGCGGATTCCGTACGGCCCGGGCAAAATCTCGATCTTGAAAAACTTTCTTGTAAAGCGCGAAGTGTAATATATAGTACGTATATCACAATGATGACAAGCGTAATATAGTGCGCACCCGACGAGAGCCATTTGACCGCATGGACACGTATATGGACAGCCGGGCCAGCCTTCTGATTCGCCTCGGCGAGCGAGTACGAAACTGCCGGATCGCCTCCCGCCTGACGGTGGCGGAGTTTGCCCAAAGGGCCTCTCTTTCTCCTCGTTTTGTCAACCAACTCGAAGCGGGCCGAGGCAACATCTCGATCGTTAATTTGGCGATGGCGGCCCTGGCTTTGAATCGCACCTTGTATGAGTTGATCCCGCCCGACGCCACGGACCGCTCCTTGCAGGCCGAGGTCTGGTCTTCGCTGAGCCGCCTCAACAGCGGCGAGTTGCACGAGATGCAACAATGGTTGGAGAAACGCCAGGGCGGCCGTCCTGCAGCACGCTTGATTGCGCTGATGGGCGTGCGGCTGGCCGGAAAATCGACCATCGGACGGCAGTTGGCAAAGAAGCTCAAGACCAACTTCCTGGAACTAAATCGGCGTATCGAGGCAGCGGCGGGCATGCCGGTGGGAGAGATCTTCGCCATGCACGGCGAAGCTTACTACCGGTGGCTGGAACGTCAGGAGCTTGAAAAGGTCTTTGCTACTTCCCAAGGTTGCGTACTGGAGCCCGGCGGATCCATCGTGACGGACCGGGACAGTTGGGAAAGAATCAAACAGCGATGTTTCACCATTTGGGTTGACACCACGCCCGCCGAGTTCACAGAGCGGATGCGGGGGGCGCACGACATGCAAGCAACGGAGAATCGCACCCTTGGTTTAGCTGGTCTGAAAGCCCTGTTGAAACGCCGAAACCCGCTCTATGCTGAATGTCAGTTCAAGGTGAAAGCAGTTGGAGAACCCTCCGACGCAGTGGCGCGGATCATGAACGCGCTAGCTGCGCCGGCGGCAAACCGCCGCTTGCGCGGCACAATCACACCCGAATGAGAGGAGCCATTCCTATGTCTTCGCCAGCAACCGCAAAGCGGCCCGCCCTTGATGGCTTGTTGCGCCCACAGTCGGTGGCGATCGTCGGTGCTTCGGCCAGCCCCGGAGCGCTAGGTAACAGCGTATTCATCAATCTGGAGCGCGCCCGCTTCCCGGGCGAAATCCATCTCGTCAATCCCAAGCGGGCGGAAATCAATGGACGGCGGTGTGTGAGCTCGGTCGACGATCTGCCTGTGGGTGTGGATTGCGCTGTTCTGGCCATTCCTCGCACCGGTGTTTTGGAAGCAGTCAAGGCCTGCGCCCGGCGCCAGGTCAGGGGCGTCATTATCTTCTCCGCCGGATTTGCTGAGAGTGGTCCCCAGGGGCGCGCCGACCAGGAAGAGATCGCTCGCATCGCGCGGGAGCACGGTATGGCCGTCGAGGGACCCAATTGCCTGGGCATGGTGAACTATGTCGATGCCACGCCTTTGACTTTCGTTTCAGGTCCGGTGGCCAAACTGGGCGAGCGGTCCGGCATCGCCATGATCTCCCAGAGCGGTGCCATGGCGGCCGTGCTGGGCGTAAGTTTGAGGACGCACGGCATTGACCTCTCCTACTCGGTATCCACCGGCAATGAGGCGGCGAACACGGCAGAAGATTACGTGGAGTACCTGATCGAGGATGAACACACGCGCGCTATCGCTCTGCTGGTGGAGCAGTTCAGGCAGCCGCAGAAATTCCTGAAACTGGTTCGCCGGTCGCGGGAACTGGGCAAACACATTGTGCTGTTGCACCCGGGGCGCAGCAGCGCTGCACGCGCGTCGGCGGCAACCCATACAGGCGCCATGGCGGGCAACTACGAAGCCATGCGCACCATAGTGGCGCATGCCGGCGTTCTTGTGGTAAACACGCTCGAGGAAATGGTGGACGTTTCGCAACTGCTCATCCGCTGTTCCTCGCTGCCGCGCGGCGGCGCTGCGGTGCTCACGGAGTCCGGCGCATTCAAGGCGCTGGTTCTGGATTTTTGCGAATCCATTGGATTGGAGCTTCCGGCGCTCAGCAGTTCTACCGAGAATGCTCTGCGGCAAACGCTTCCTGAATTCATCCCCCCCAGCAATCCCTTTGATTTGACGGCGCAGGGGCTTGTTGACCCTGGGCTCTACCAGACCGTGATTGTCCCGATGCTCTCCGACGATCATTACGGTAGCTTGGTGCTCAGCATTATCATGACCGACAAGAGCACCAGCGGCCTCAAGTTTCCCGCGATCATTAACGGCATCAAGGCCGCCAACGCGGCTAAACCAGTGATTTTCGCGGCCCTCGACGAGGGCGCAGACATCTCCCTGGCATACGTGGAGGAACTGCGCGGGATGGGTGTTCCTGTCTTCCCAACGACGGAGCGCGCTTTGCGGGCGCTGGCTCGCCTGACAGATTTTACGGCAAAGCTGGAAAGAAATCAGGCGGGTCCCGGTATCGAGCTTGCGAAGATCGAGCTGCCCGCGAGCGGCACCGTGGCGGAGTACAAGAGCAAGGAGGTGCTGGCCGCGGCCGGCATTCCTGTTCCCGCCGGCGCGTTCGCCCGGACACTGGACGAGGCGCAGGAGATCTCCGCGCGCATCGGATTTCCGGTTGCGCTGAAGGCGCAGTCGGCCAATCTCTCGCACAAGAGCGATGTGGGCGGCGTGATTCTGAATATCGCGGATGCGGACGCATTGGCTTCAGGCTGGAAAAGGCTCTACGGCAACATCGCGCGCGCGCTGCCGGAACTGGTGCTTGACGGCGTGCTGGTCGAAAGGATGGGGCAGCGCGGCGTGGAGCTCATTGTGGGCGCGAACCGCGACAAGGACTGGGGTCCAGTGCTGCTGGTGGGCTTCGGCGGAGTGTTGGCGGAAGCGGTCAAGGATGTGCGCCTGATTCCGCCTGACCTCTCCGTGGAGGCGATCGTCGAGGAACTTTACCGGCTCAAAAGCGCGCCTCTACTCCGCGGCTTTCGCGGTTCGCCGGCCCTTGATGTGCGCGCGGCCGCCGAGATCGTCTGCCGCTTGGGCGCACTGATGCGGTCCAACCCGAGTATTAAAGAAGCTGATATCAATCCGGTTGTGGTCTATCCGGAGGGACAGGGCGCGCTGGCCCTTGATGCGCTGATGGTTGCGGAATGAGCGCCCTGATCCTCAGGGCAGATGCTGGCCAATGCGGTTCCATCGCTTTGATCTGAATCTGCTGGCCTACCTGGATGCGTTGCTGAGCGAGGCTCTGGAAACCAGGAGGAAATCAGACTGCACGAAATTGCGCAACGATTTCCACAGGCAGTTCTGCTAAGTTGGAGCGACACTCGCCAGCACGCTTCAAGTCGGCGCCAGTTCCGGAAGTGCTCCAGAGCCGGGATCGGATTCTGTCATCTGCAAATGCGCGCTGAAGTCAAACACCGGGGGAAATAAAGAAATGGCCTACCCACTCGATTTGAGGTACACCAAGGAGCACCTTTGGATCAAACAGGACGGTGACATCGGCGCGATCGGCATCACTGAATACGCCCAATATTCCTTGGGTGAAATTGTCTTTTTCGATGTGCCGGCGGTTGGCGCGCAGGTTCACGCAGACCAAAGCTTTGGAAGCGTGGAGTCGATGAAGTCGGTATCGGAACTGTACGCCCCGGCGAGTGGAGTCGTTACCGAGGTGAACAGCCCACTGCTGCAAACGCCTGAGAAGGTCAATGCCGACGCTCACGGCTCGTGGCTCATCAAAATCAAGCTCAGCTCTGCGGCGCCGGTCGAGGGCTTGTTGACGGCCGGGCAATATGAGCAATATCTTAAGGACGAAGACAAGGAAATACACTAGCGACGTCGCCCCGACCATGCGGGTCGCGGTGGAACTCAACTTGAATCCGGTCAGGGAGGTTTGAGATGGCAGGAATGGCAGTTCAGTCAACACGCGCGCTAATCACAGTGCTCGATCCCAGGGGTCAGCCTACCGCTGTCGTTCAGCCGCAGCCGTTGGCCAAGCGTCTGGATAGCCTTGACGGGAAAACGGTGTTCTTGCTTGACGTGGGGTTTGGCGGTGGGTATGACTTTCTGGAAGAGACGGTGGCGTGGTTTGCCAGGCATCTACCCTCGGTGAAAACTGAGTTGGTTCGCAAGAGGTTCAACATGTTCGTGGATGAGCCGGACCTGTGGGCCATGGTGAAAGACAAAGGTCACGCGGTGATTTTCGGGGTGGGTGGTTGAGACGGCTGCACGGCCAGTGTGGCCGAACATTGCAGGACCTTGGAGACCAAGTACGGGATACCGACGGCTCCGATGGCGAGCGCGCGGTTTGCCGACTTTGCGGCGCGGGACGCGCTAAATCATGGCATGAACATGCGCTTCAGCTTCGTGCCGTATCCCCTGGTGGGACGGCCGCGGGAAGTGCTGAAGCGGTACGTGGAGGAGAATGACCCGATTAGCGGCAAGGCGCTGATGCCGCAAGTAGTGGAAGCACTGACCAAGCCGCTGACGGAGGAAGAGCGGAACCCGAAGCCGGTGCGCAGTGTGTCCCGGTCGCGCCTGCTGATGCCGGACACGGAAGAGAACCTGCAGGAACTGTTCCTGGAGAACGGGTGGACCGACGGCATGCCGATCGTGCTTCCCACCGAGGAGCGGGTGGCACGGATGCTGACGGGGACGGCGGCGGACCCGAACGAAGTGGTTGGCCGGATGACGGTAACGACGCTGCAGGAGAAGCTGGAATACACCGTCGAGAAGGTGGCGGTGAACGCGGTGATGTCGGGCGCCAAGCCGGAGCATCTACCTGTGATCCTGGCATTGGCGGCAAGTCAGGAAGGGTCGATGCCGAGTTCCACGACTTCGTTTGGGCGGATGGCGGTCGTAAACGGACCGATCCGGGAAGAGATTGGGATGAACTCGGGGCTAGGTGCGCTGAGTCCTTTCAACCACGCGAATGCCGTGATTGGGCGCGCCTGGACGCTGATGACGATCAACCTCGGCGATGCTCGTCTGGGCGAGACCTTCATGGGCTCAACCGGCAACAACATGAACTACAACAATATGTTCATTGCCGAGAACGAGGAAAGCAGCGTATTTGAGCCATTCCACGTGCAGAAGGGGTTCAAGAAGGAAGAGAGCACGGTGAGTTTGTTCCGTGGCTGGAGTGCGATCAACAGCATGGGAGCGGCGGGATGTGTCCGGCCCATGCAGGAGGAAACTGTGTTGATCATGCAGGCCTTTCCGGGGCTGCATTCGCAAATCCTGCTGGTGATGGACCCGCTGGTGGCGAAACACCTCAAGGAGCAGGGATTCGAGAACCCACAGCAATTGGCAAAGTGGATCTCCGAGAACTTCAAAATGCCTAAAAAGCAGTTCTTCTCTTCCGATGTGGTTTACTCGCTTGTCAAGCCGATGGCTCATGCCGGTACGGAGCCCTACGCATCATGGTTTAAGTTGCCGGACGATGCGCTCATCAGCCCCTACAACAATCCGGATTTCATCAATACGGTTGTGGTGGGAGGCGAAACGAACCCCCTGTGGTTAACCACCGACTTTTTCTACACGCAAACGGTTTCCATCGATAAATGGCGGCCCAAGAGCGGGATTTATCAGGAGGACGCGACGGCGGCGCGCCGTCGTTTTGCCCGTCAGAAGCGGCATAACGCCAACACAAATGCTTCCGGGTACGATGTGAAGTAACCGGAATTGACCTCGATTCAACTCTTGCCGTAAGGCAGATTTTGGGCGGCGCGGTCGCGCTGGCGCAACGATTCGATGACAACCGGCTTCAGCCGCTGAGGTGAAAAACTTTGCCCCGCTGCAATCTTGAAAATCGTCTAGCCGCTGAGGTCGCGATTTCGACTTTCCCCTGATCTCAGAGCCTGCCCTGAGGTGCTTGGGATTGAAGGTTCAGTTCACTTTTGCCACGCGACAGCGATAGGATCTCTCATATGAAAGACGTGCAAGGGAAGGTTGGTTTCATTACCGGTGGGGCAAGCGGCATCGGCCTCGGTATAGCCATGGCGTGCGTCAACGCGGGCATGAAGGTTGTGATCGCTGACGTTCGGCAAGACCATCTCGACGAGGCAATAGCTTACTTCAAGGGGAAAGGCCAGGAGAAGAGCGTTCATCCCATCCGTCTCGACGTTACCGATCGCGCAGCGTTCACACGTGCGGCGGACGAAACTGAGCGGGTTTTCGGCAAGATTCACCTTCTCGTGAATAACGCCGGCCTGGGGCTGGTGGGCCCCATAGCACAATCGAGATTTGACGACTGGGATTGGGGATTGGGCGTCATGATTGGCGGTGTGGTAAATGGAATTACCATTTTTCTGCCGCGCATTCTCAAGCACGGCGAGGGCGGACACATCGTCAATACATCGTCCATGGCCGGCGTCCTGCCGCTGTCCGGGTCAGCCATCTACTCCACGGCCAAAGCCGGTGTGATCGGGTTGGCGGAAGCTCTGCGCGGCGAGCTTGCGGAAAGTAACGTGGGTGTCTCTGCATTTTGTCCGGGCCCGGTGGCGACCAACATTCAGGAGACCGGAAAGACGCGGCCCGAAAAGTACCAGAAGGACTCCGGCTTTGCGGAGCTGGAAAGGCAACTCGAAAAGAGGCCGAGTTCCCCCAACTGGATGTCAATTGAAGAATGCGGGGAACGAGTGCTGCGCGGCATCCGCAACAACGACCTTTATATCTTCACTCACCCGGAATTTAAGGAAGGCTTCGCGGAACGGGCGAAAGCTATGCTGGCCGCGTTTCCCGATGAACCGATCAATCAGGCACGGGCTTCTGAGATTACGTACCTGACCTCCAACCCCATCTTTGCGCAGGCCACAGCGGCGAAGCGCTGATGTCGGAGCAGTCCCCCGTGCAATAATCGCCGCGAGAAAGCAAAGCACGATGCGTTCGCAATTACGATGGTTGGTAATTTGGTCCACATTCGCGTGGGCTACATGTGCGTGGGCGCAGCAGTCTAGTGCCTGCGCCAGCCTGATGAACTTCAAGGCTTCCGGAGTGGAAATCACCAAGGCTGCGCCGGTTGCCGCCGGCACCACAGAGCCCAGCCCTTGGGGGCCCGCTCACAGCGCGCCGCTTCCCGCATACTGCCGAGTCGAAGGCGTCATCGATCGCCGCACCGGAGTTGGCGGCGAGGAGTTCGGAATCCGATTTGCTTTGGCGATGCCGGACAAATGGAATAGCGACTTCTTAATGCAAGGTGGAGGCGGCGGCAATGGCTTTGTTCAAGCGCCGCTTGGCCTGGTTGCCGCCGGAGACACTCCCGGGCTGATGCGTGGATTCGCGGTGGTCACTACGGACACCGGCCACAAAAGCCACGGAGGGCCGTTTGATTTCAGTTTCGAGAAAGACCAGCAGGCCTATCTGGACTTCGCATATCTTGCCAATGCCCAGGTTGCCGCCCTGGCAAGGCAACTGATTGCCGAATACTACGGGAAACCTGCCTCCTATTCGTATTTCGCCGGATGCTCCACCGGCGGTCGGGAAGGAATGGTGCTCTCGCAACGCTATCCTACGGCCTTTGACGGCATCATCTCGGGCGATCCAGCCATGCGCACTGGATTCTCCAATCTGGCCTTCGCGCGGTGGGTCCCTGTTGTCCTCAATCAGATTGCTCCGAAGGATGCGAACGGGAAACCGCTGGTCGAGCAGGCCATCACCGATGCCGACCGAAAACTCATTATGGACGGGCTCATGAAGCGCTGCGACGCCAAAGACGGTATCGTCGACGGCATGATCTCTGATCCGCTGGCATGCGATTTCGATCCCGAGACGCTGGTTTGCAAGAAGGGTCAGAGCGACTCCTGCCTGACTCCGGACAAGGCCGCCGCCGTCAAGAAAGCCATCGGCGGCCCGAAAACCGCGAGCGGCATCCAGGTATATCCCGCTTACCTCTACGACGCTGGCATCACGTCGGGCCCCCCGACTCCAGGATTACTTGTGCCGGGCCCAGGCATCTTCGGACCCGCGCCGACTGCCATGGAAATTGATGTCGATAAGGAAGCGCTCACGGCTGTTCAGCCGCTGGTGGATTCGACGTCTACAAACCTCACAACTTTCTCCGCGCATGGCGGCAAACTGATCTTCTACCACGGCGACAGCGATCCCTGGTTTTCACCGCTCGATACTTTTGACTACTACAAGGGCATGGTCGCCGATAATGGCGGACCCGAAGCCGTATCAAAGTGGAGCCAGTTCTATTTCGTTCCAGGAATGGCCCACTGTAGCGGAGGCCCAGCGCTTGATCAGTTTGATTTGTTAGGTGCAATGGTCAACTGGGTAGAAAAGGGGATCGCGCCCACGTCGGTCCTCGCGACCGGCAAGGCCTTCCCAGGGCGCAGCCGCCCGTTGTGTCCTTACCCGAAGCACGCTCAGTACAAGGGGCAGGGAAATGCGGAAGACGCACAGAACTTTGAATGCCGCTGATCGCGTTTGGTATCTGAAGGAGACATCATGAAGGATTTGCAAGGGAAAGTCGGATTTATAACCGGAGGCGCAAGCGGTATCGGCCTCGGCATCGCCAAGGTATTCGTGCGCAACGGTATGAAGGTTGTCATTGCCGACCTTCGCCAGGATCATCTCGACAGCGCGCTTGCGTACTTCGACAGCCAGAAGCAGCGGGCATCGGTGCATGGGATCCGCCTCGACGTTACCGATCGCGCTGCCATGGCGGCTGCCGCCGATGAGGCGGAGCGCCATTTCGGCAAGGTGCACATCGTGGTCAACAACGCCGGTGTCGGCCTGGAAGGTCCCCTCGATAAAGTTACCTACGACGATTGGGACTTCGGCATCGGCGTCAATCTTGTCGGGGTTGTCAACGGCGTGCAGACCTTCCTGCCTCGTATCCGCCGCCACGGCGAAGGCGGGCACATCGTCAACACGGCTTCACTGGCCGGGATGACCGCGACCACCATGCCGGCGTGGATGGTGATCTATACCACCACCAAGGCCGCCGTGATCGCGATGTCGGAGTCGTTGCATACAGAACTGCCCTCCACCGGTATCGGCGTTACCGTGCTCTGCCCGGGACCGATCAAGTCCAACATACACGAGGCCTGGAAGAACCGTCCCGATCGCTTCAAGCAGAATAGCGGCTACAAGGAGTCTGAGGCTCGGTTGGAGAGGCGGATCGTGTCCGATACCTGGATGGAACCCGAACAAGTGGGAGAGATGGTCGTCAAAGCTATTAAGAACGACGATCTTTACATCGTTACACACGGCGAGTGGCGCGACGCCGTTACTGCCCGCTATCAGGCCGTCATGGCGGCTACACCAACCACGAACAACCCGCAGCTCATCGAGACACTGCGGTCTCCACAACTACGGGCCCCAGAGAATGAGTAATGCCTGGCTGAGCGGGTCGTTAAAGCAATTTCCGGCGGCGTAGAGGAATTTTGGTTTGTTAATTTCATTTTGTAGGAGATAGGCGATGAAGAATGTGGAAGGGAAGGTAGCATTCATTACCGGCGGAGCCAGCGGCGCCGGCTTCGGCATGGCCAGTGTGTTCTCAAAAGCCGGGATGAAAGTCGTGATCGCGGACATTCTGCAGGACCGCCTTGATCAGGCCATGACTCAGTTAGATCCGTCCCGTGTGCATCCGGTTCGCCTCGATGTCACCAACCGCCAGGATTTCGCTCGGGCAGCAGACGAAGCGGAGCGGGTTTTCGGCAAGGTTCACCTGGTCTGTAACAACGCCGGCATCAACCTTTTTGTCCCTGTTGAGGACCTCACCTACAACGACTGGGATTGGGTTCTCGGCGTCAATTTGGGTGGAGTGGTCAATGGATTGACGACGTTCATTCCCCGCCTGCGCAAGCTTGGGGAAGGCGGACACATCGTCAATACCGCGTCCATGGCGGCTTTCCTTCCCAGTGCTGCCGCAGTCACCTATACGGCGGCCAAGTTCGGAGTGCGTGGGCTCACTGAAGCCCTTCGGTACAGCCTCTACAAGTACAACATTGGCGTTTCCTTGTTCTGCCCGGGCCTGATGAATAGCGGGATCTATGAGAGCGAGAAAATGCGGCCGCCGGAACTCGCCTCGTCGAACATCGAGAAGAACGTGAAGGCAATGGCATTCGTGCCGGAACTCAACACGACGGCGGGGATGGCGCCGGAAGAAGTGGGCGAAAGGGTTCTGGCCGGCATCCGGAAGAACCAGCTCTATATCTTTAGCCATGGCGAGTTCAGGGATGAACTCCAGGATCTTTTCGATGAGGTTCTTGAGTCATTGCCCACCGATAAAGGCCCTGACCTTCGTCTCAAGTTCGAGCAGATGCGGCGCGACGGGCTCAAGACAGCCCGCGTGGCTGCAAACCAGATCAACTGAACCGGCGTCGATTCAGAACGATACTGCGCCGGATCGCTCGACTGCCATCGCCGGCAGCGACAATGTAGAGGCTTTCACGCGGGCACAAGGAGTTCAAAAAAGTGCGAGAGTTGCACAACAAAGTTGCGTTTATCACCGGCGGAGGCAGCGGCATCGGCTTCGGCATCGCCATGGCCTGCGTTCAAGGCGGCATGAAAGCCGTGCTTGCCGATATGCGGCAGGACCACCTCGACCACGCGTTGGCTCTCTTCAAGGAACGGGCACAAGAGAAGAGCGTGCACGCGATCCTCTTGGATGTGACCGATCGCACGGCGTACGAGAGTGCCGCAGCCGAGGCCGAGCGCGTATTTGGCAAAATCCATCTGCTGTGCAACAACGCAGGAATTGGCATTACCGGGCCTTTCAAACAGGGCACGTACGCGGATTGGGACTGGGGTATCGGCGTGTTGCTCGGCGGCGTGATCAACGGCACGATCACGTTGTTGCCGCGAATTGTGAAACACGGAGAAGGCGGGCACATCGTCAACACGGCGTCCATGGCTGGCGTGATCGTGGTTCCGAATTGCTCGATTTACAACACGGCTAAGGCAGCCGTCATTGCATTATCGGAGACGCTGCGCAGCGAACTGGCGGGGGATAACATCGGCGTGTCGGCGTTTTGTCCGGGGCCGGTTTTGACCAATATCGGGGAAGGCGGCAAGCTTCGCCCGGAAAAATATAAGAAGGAGAGCGGTCTCCTGGCATACGAAGAGCAGCGGCGGCAGCAGATGGCGGCGGCCCAGCCATCCGGTCCTCCCCCCTGGATGAGCATTGAGGAGTGTGGAGAACGCGTGCTGCGCGGCATCGAGCGCAACGATCTTTACATCTTTACGCATCGCGAATTCAAGGAGGGCGTGGCGGAGCGGATGGAGGCGATGCTGGCGTCGTTTCCCGATGAGGCGATCAACCAAACGCGAGCCGCGGCAATTCCGTTTCTGACTTCCAATCCGATCTTTAAACAGGCAATCCAAACGGCGGTAGCGAAGTAGGGACGGCAGCTTTGGATCGCCGTTTCGATAAGTCCGCTTTCGCTGCCAGAACTTAGCGGTAACCGATATCGAGGAGGACTTCAATGGAACAGGATGGGCGATTGACGGTTCTCGATCCCCGTGGGCAGCCTACCGGCATCTTTGGACGCCGGCTAGATGCGCAATCCAAGCCCGGCGATATTTTGGATCCTATTACGCAACCAACGAGCGACTTGAAGCCAGCGTCGCTTGCGCCGCGATTGGACGCGCTCGACGGCAAGACTGTCTATCTTGTCGAAACAGGCTTTGGCGGCAGCTTCGAGTTCATGACGGAGATGCAAGACTGGTTCCAAAAAAACATGCCCAGCGTGAAAACCGTGCTGCGGCACAAGCGCGGCACCATGTTTACTGACGACCCGGAACTCTGGGCGGAGATGAAATCCGGCGGCGCCGACGCAGCGATTTTAGGTGTTGGTGGTTGAGAGGGCTGTTCGGCGAGTGTCGCCGACTACAGCAGAACGCTCGAAGATGAGTTTGGCATACCTACTGTTCCCATGGTGACCGCGCGGTTCGCCAACTTCGTGGAACGCGATGCGCGGGCGCGCGGCATGCGTCCGCGGTTTAGTTATCCACCGTACCCGGTGGTGGGCATGTCGCGCGCCGTGCTGCGCGAATACATCGAAGGGAACAATCCCCTCACCGCAAGGCCGCTGATGGAGGAAGTGATCGGCGCCCTCACGCAACCAGTGACGGAAGAGGAAAAGCACCCCGAGATAGTCCGAAAGCCGCGGCACCCGCGACTGGTTGCACCGGATACGGGCGAAAACATCTACCGGCAATTCGTCGAGAATGGCTGGACCGACGGCCTGCCCATCGTGCTCCCCACGGAAGAGCGCGTAGCCGAGATGCTCACAGGAACAGATCATGCTCCGGATGAGATCGTGGGCCGCATGCTGATCACGCCACAGCAGGAAAAGTTCGAATACACGGTTGAAAAAGTGGCTGCCATCGCGGTGATGGCCGGGGCGCAGCCGGAACACCTTCCTGTGATCCTCGCGATCGCAGCAACGCAGGAACCCTCGATGCCGAGCTCGACAACTTCGTGGGGGCGCATGGTGGTTGTCAACGGACCAATTCGCAACGAAATCGGTATGAATTGTGGCACCGCCGCGCTGAGCCCCTTCAATTTCGCGAACTCCGTAATCGGAAGAGCGTGGACGCTGATGACCATCAATTTCGGCGATGCCCGCGCGGGTGAGACCTTCATGGCTTCGCTGGGCCATAATTTGAATTACAACAATATGTGCTTCGGCGAAAACGAAGAGCAAAGTGTCTTTGAGCCTTTTCACGTCCAGAAGGGCTTCCGCGCCGACGAAAGCGTCGTCAGCATCTTCCGTGGATGGAACGTGTTGAATTTCGGTATTGGGCCAGCGAAGGAGATGGCTCACGTTATCTCCACCTTTGGTTCGATGGGGTTTAGCGTCACATTTGTGGTCGATCCGCTGGTGGCTAAAGGTTTGCGTGCTGAAGGCTTTGAAACCAAGCGGGAAGCCTGCAAATGGATCGTGGAAAACTCCAAAGTTCCGGCCGGGCACTATTGGGAGGGGCAGCAATCCGGCTTTGCGAAGCGATTAGCGGAGCAAGGCGTGGAACCGTTTGCCTCGTTGGCCAAGCTGCCGAAAGACGCGCTGATCGCGCCGCGTCACTCACCGGACGATATAAATATCCTGGTTGCCGGCGGCGAAACGAATCCGATGTGGATCACCACGGACTTCACCTACACGCGCAGCGCGGCCGTCGATAAGTGGCGCCCGAAGTGCGGAATTCGCCGTGACGCGAAGCCGCTACGCATGCCGGCCGCCGTGACTTGCAAAGATGGCTTGTGCGGTATTCCGTAGAGTGCACCGGCCGCGGAAGCAGAGCCGGGGCGGGTGCAAACCTTACCGCGAAGCAAGGACTGCAACGAGAGCTTCACAGTCCCAGGAGCGAGGAGAGAGGTATGGAAGAATTCCACGGGAAAGTAGCCTTCATCACGGGCGGCGGCAGCGGCGCTGCACTCGGTCAGGCAAAGGTATTTTCGGCAGCGGGCTGCAAGGTCGTCATTGCGGATATACGCCAGGACCATCTGGATAAAGCCGTCGCCGAATTGCGGGAGCGCGGAGCGGAGGTGCATGCCATCAAGCTCGATGTGTCGGACCGTTCGGCATGGAAGGCTGCGGCAGACGAGGCGGAAGCGGTTTTCGGCCCTGTGCAACTCCTGTTCAATACGGCTGGCGTGTCGATCTTCGGGCCTCTGGAACGGGCGACGTACGACGATTGGGACTGGGTCATGGGCGTGAATTTCTGGGGTGTCCTGAATGGCATGCAAACCTTTGTGCCGCGCATGATTGCCCTGGGAAAGGGCGGACATATCGTCAACACAGCTTCCCTCGGATGCTTTTTCACCGGCAGCATGGCAGGAATTTATTCCACATCGAAGTTCGCGGTGCATGGCGTCACTATGGCAATGCGCGACGCGCTGGGAAAATACAACATCGGTGTTTCGGTACTTTGTCCCGCCAACATCAAGTCGAACATCGGCGAGTCGATCCATACGCGCCCAGCTCGATTCTCAAAGAGCGGGTACCAGGTAGACGAGGACGAAATCCGAGCTTTGAACGAAATTTATTCGCAGGGAATGGAACCGGAGGAGCTTGCCGGGCATGTGCTCGAAGCTGTGAAGAAAAATCAGTTTTATATCATTCCTTATCCGGAAGCCCGCAGCGGCCTCGAGGCGACCTTCAAGCAGGTCATTGACGCCCTTCCGCCCGAGGAGTCGGACCCCGCAGGAGTGGCCAAGCGGCACGCCGCAATGCTGCGATACATCGACGCCCGCAGAGAGATGGACAAAGCCAAATATAGCTAGGCACATTTCACAATGGCCGGCATGCATAAAACACTCGGAGCGGGGCCCCACGAGGGCGCCGCTCCGTGGGTCCAAACGAAATTCCCGTTGAACTCTTCGGAAGGGCGTAGCCGGTCTGCGCGCGGTGTTCGTTCGGGGTACAGGCTCCGCCGCCGCTACGGCCCGTGGACCGCGGCCTACGGCGGTTCTCCAATTCACGTGAAGTCTTGAAGGGCGTGCAATGTGGCGTTTACTTCCACCCCAGCAAGCAACAGTCGCTTGCCGGGGACCCCGGAGATGAAAACGCCACTTAGAGGTTGTGACTCCGCTCTACACCAATTGGAGAACTGCTGTAGAACAAAGATCGCGCATCTAGAAACTCCAAAATGCATCGATCTCTTGCCCAGTGAAGTCCCACGCCAGGTTATGCGGGGGCAGCTCTTCGCTGAAAAACTCAGGAAGACGGTCCTGCTGACTGGTCAAACCGGCAGCACAGTTGAACTCGTGCTCGAGCTTGAGAACGTAAGAGCCGAGTTTGGGTATGTAATCCTCTGCGGTCTTATTTTCGCCGGAGCGCGCATTGAGCATATCCACCAGTGCCGGGACGCACTGCGGGTCGCCGCCTATCGCCATGTCCGCAAAGAGGCATATTCCGAAAGAATCAACAGCCGCGGCGGCAAACTGCAAGTGCCGCGAGAGCTCGACTTGCCCATCTTTCTTATGCCCGTCAATTGCGCCAGCCAGAGTGGGACCAATGGCGTATCCGGCGGTATGGTCTGCGCCCATGGGCGACGTCGCATAGGTAATGCCTTGGCCCTTGATCGGACGAGGATCATAGGCTGGAATCGCCTGGTTCTTTACGGTCGCGACCCGTGTCACGCCATACACGGTGCCCGTGGTACCGGCGCCACACCCGATCACACGGCCCAGCGGCGTCCCAAGCGCAACCTCTTCTTTAAGCAGCCGCAGAACACCGGCGGCATCGCCAAATTTCAAGATTCCTGCCTCCATGGCCACGGCCATGGCGCCGGACATTTCGATCGAATCCACGCCAATGTCATCCATCAGGTGGTCTGCCGCGGCGATTTGGTCAAGATTGTCTATATCGCAACCTGGACCAAGCAAGGAAATGGTTTCGTACTCCAGCCCGGAGGTCACAAACTGTTTCTCTTGATCGACGTACACCTGGGAGCACTGCATAATGCAGCCGGGCGCACAGCCATGACTGGGCTCGCCGCCCCTGGCAAGAATCGTCTCCCGCATGGTTTCGCCGGAGACCTTGTCATGTTTGTGGTACCGCCCGTTCCGGAAGTTGTATGCCGGCAGAGCTCCAACCGCGTCGATGACATTGATTAACATCGCCGTCCCAAGGGGCTTCATCCCGTGCGTGATTCCAGGCTGATTCAGGATCGACGTGGAGAAGATCTTCGCGGCTGTCCTAAATTTTTCCGGATCCGCCAGCGTTATTGCTTTGCAACCCGTATCGTCGATTGAGATCAGCTTTACCTTCTTCGATCCCATGACCGCGCCCAGTCCACCGCGGCCGTGGCTGCGAATCTTTCCGTCCTTATCCCGGACCGAAATATTGGCGCCGGTCATTTTGAATTCGCCCGCGGGCCCAATGCTGAGGCAGCCGCACTTCTTTCCGACCTGCTCTCCCATCGCGTCGAACACGGCGAAGTTGCCCTTGCCGACGAGTTCTTTCTCCTCTTGAATCCTGGCGCCAGACTTATCGATGTGAATCCGATACCAGGCGTCCTGTGCGGGGGCGCCCTCGATGATGAGGGCTTTTATCCCGAGCTTCGCCAGCATCTGAGCACTGGTGCCACCAGCACTGCTCTCCTTGATTCCCCCCGTCAAAGGGCTCTTGGCGCCGGCAGAGAGACGGTTGGTGTTTACTGCCGTTGTTCCGCTGAGCATCCCGTGGGCAAAAACCAGCTTGTTGCTCGGTCCCAAAGGATGACAGGAGGGCGGCACCTCCGCAGAAACAATGGTCGAAGTGAGAGCTCTGCCCCCGAGTTGAGCCCAGCTGGCGGGTACCTCTTCAGAACTGACGCTCAAGTTCGACATATTGATGCGCAAAATCTTTTCCATTGTGATGTCCTCTCACTGCGGCTACTTTACTACGTCTGCCCCTATCTTACTCCCAAGTCATTCAGGGGCGCTCCTGAAACATCGCCGATCAACCTCGGAAGAGAAGCCGAGGAGGTTCGGCATGCTGAAGAGTGGGCCCTCGGAAAAGCAGTTCATCGCGGGCTTCCACGAGGACGTATACACCGGCGAGATCAAACCCAGTGCCCGACCCATCTCATCCGCACGTGCCCACTTCGAAGGCTCGTGGACACGACCAATCGTTCCACCACAACCGGCCATCACTTACCAGACGGCCTGGAATAGTCGCTTACTTCGAAACTGCACTTTGAGCACAATCGCTGTGGTTATAAAAGCGGCGAGATCGGCAACAGGCCCGGCCAGCCACGCCCCGGTGAGACCCCAGATCGAGGACAGAATGATCAATGACGGCACCAGAAACAATACTTGCCGGGAGAGGGCCAGCGCCAGCGAGATTCTGGCCTTGCCAATGGCTTGAAAGAACGTCGAGGTGGTCATCTGGAATCCGATAAGGGGAAACATGAGGAGGAAGAGCCGCATGCCCTTTACGGTCTGAGCTATAAGTTGTGTATCACGGGTGAATGCGGCGGCCACGGCATGCGGAAAGATCTCGGCTAGCAGCAAGCCACCGGTCATCCCGCAGGTGGTCCCCACGATTGCGTTGCGGAAGACAGCCTTCACTCGGTGGAACTGGCGCGCCCCGAAGTTGTAGCCGGCAATCGGCTGCATTCCCTGATTCACGCCCATGCTCATCATGCCAAAAAACATGGCTAGCGTATTGACGATGCCAAATGCCCCGATGGCGTAATCGCCTCCATAACGGTACATCCGCACATTAAAGAGGACGGCGGTCATGCTGGCGCAGAACATCATGACGAAGTTCGACATGCCAATGGCGACGATTCCCCTAATAATCGTCAGTTTTGGGCGAAGGCATTTGCGGTAGAACCGCACGGTACTCTTCTGGTGCAGGAAATGAGGGAACGCGAAAACCGCTCCGGAAGCTTGGGCGAGAACAGTTGCGAAGGCCGCGCCCCGGATTCCCCAATGAAAAACAAAGATAAACACAAAGGCAAGGACGCAATTGACCGCCACAGTCATTAAGGTGTTGGCCATGGCCCTACGCGGATACCCGGAGGCCCGCGTAGCGTTGTTCAGTCCGAAATAGAGATGCGTGAAGACATTGCCAATAAGGATAATCCGCATGAATTGCCCGGCATAGGGCAACGTCCCCACGCTGGCCCCGATGAACAGCAGAATCGGCTTGAGCAGCGCCAGACAGACGATAGAGTATCCAAGTCCCAAAGTCAGGTTGAGGAAAAGGGTGTTTCCCAGGATTTCAGCGGCTTCCTCGGGCTTGTGCTCCCCCAAGCGTATCGAAATGAGCACGCCGCCCCCCACGCCGACTAAAGCGCCGAAAGCCACCGCCATATTCATCAGGGGCAGAGTGAGCGCCAGGCCGGCAATGGCCATTGGGCCTACTCCCTGCCCAATGAAGATCCGGTCAATAATGTTATAGAGAGAGGCTGTCGTCGAGGCGATGATCGCAGGAACGGAGTATTGCACCAGCAGCCGCCAAATATTGCCGCTGCGCAGCCGATGGATGTTTTCGTCAGCGTGAGGTTCTATCTCGACATTTTCCGGGGACATTGTATCCTGGACCAACCCTCTGACCTCCCTAACGCACGACCTGCGAGGACCCACATGACAGATTTTTGAGCGGTACTTCTAGCAGCCGGATACGCAACCCCTGCTCACAGGATTAACATTTGCGGAGCACCGGAGTAAACCTCTCGTTTTGCCCCTCGCAAACACTCTGCGTGCGGACTTCAAGAAGTCAAATACTGCGCCAGAGCGATGAACAAATGTCCGGAATGTAACACCTTCCGATGTAGAAACACGCTAAACAATTACCCTGATTCTTCTTAGTTCCAGGCTCGTGCTTCGGCGGTGCAGCGTCCGTAGGGCTTCAAAGACAGCCATATCGGCAGAACGCCGAGGGGCGCCAAGATGGCGACCGTCGCCGCCATCGAGTAGCCAACCTTGGCGTTAGAGTGGAACACGAAATCCGTAAAGAAAGCAATAATGGTGGGCCCCAGGCCGAACCCAATGACGTTGAAGACGAGCAAGAACAAAGCTGTGACCTGGCCCCGCATTTGGTTCGGCGTGATGGACTGCAGGGCCGCATACGTCGCGGGGCCACTGCAGGCCTCCCCTGAACCCCCTGCCACACGGCACAGAAAAAGCTGGCCGAAGAAAACCGGCGCCGGAGAATCATCTACAAATCCATGAAGATCGTCCACAGAAAGCAGAATGACGCGCATCGTAGTGCGCATCGCCGATGGCTCTCTTCGATCAGAGCGACAAGCTTAATGGCCTGCCTTACTGAGTGGGTCATTAAAGTATACATGGATAAATCATCGTAGTATTCGGGAGCTGCCACATGTACCGTCATGCTGCTTGTGTGAATACGCGGAGGGTGCGGGTTTTCCATTCCAGTTGCTAATTTTCTCGAAATCGAGAATAATTTATCTCGGAGGCGAGATTACCATATGGCAACGGCACTAGCTGCTCCCAATGTCGCCGGGTACTCCTTCGATCAGGCTCCTGACCTCACAGATACCCAGGAGCGAAGGAAGTTAAGCGAGAACGCCATCAAGGTTTTTGTGAACATCGCGCAGAAATGGGATTTGAACGAAGGCCAGGCGCGAGGACTGCTGGGCGGCGTGGCATCCTCAACCTTTCATGCGTGGAAGACAAAACCCAAGGGCAAACAGCTCGACCAGGACACTTTGACGCGGATTTCACTTGTCATCGGAATCTACAAGGCGCTGAATATCTACTTCGGCAAGCCGTGGGCGGATCGCTGGATCACGCTCAAAAACCGCGGTCCCCTCTTCGTCGGCCAGGCTCCCGTCGACTACATGCTTCGCCACGGCCAGCCGGGCATGGCGGAGGTCCGCCGGATGCTGGACGCTTGGCGGGGCGGACGTTGACGCCTCCGGTTCGGGAGCTCCGCCAGCAAGGAATGCACCGGCTTATTCCTTCCCGATACAGCGAATCCGGAACCGTTTTGGAAGAGGTCGCAGGCGATGAAGCGATGCTTGCGGATGCCGCACGGCTCGATGCCGCAACCAACGAGCGTGTTCAGGGCGAGCTCTACGGTCTGAGCGGAATCAGTAATTTCGAACTGGTATACGGGATTCCCAACGCTCATATTATTCGCGCGGCGTTTCTTCATCCCGGCCCATCCGGATCTCGGTTCAATGACACGACTCGTGGCGCCTGGTATGCAGCCAAGAGGGCAGAGACTTCGATTGCAGAAGTTGCCTATCACAAAGCGAAGCGGCTTTCAGAAATGGTCGTTCCTGGATTACCCCAGGAACGGCCGAACGAAGAGGTCTCCTCATACGACGATTGGCAGGCCGACTTTCACGGACCCTTTCATATTCTGGAGCCGGCGGAAGAGTATGCGGATTTCCTTCAACCCGAACCCGTACCGCAATGCTACATGCCGTCGCAACTCCTGGCGCGACAACTGCTCGCACAACAGTCAAACGGGATCCTTTATCCAAGCGTGCGGTACAAAGATGGAACATGCCTGGCCTGCTTCCGGCCTGCCCTTGTATATCAGCCGCGCCGGGCCGGGACGTATGAAATCAGCTTGCAGGCGGTGCGGAACGGATATAAGACCGTAGTCAGAATCATTCCTCCGTAGTGCAGCAGCAGGTCATGGCACGGTTTTTTGTTGGACCAACGAGGCGCTGACGGAAGCAAAGATCAAGGACTACTCGTGGCATTGCAACCGTCATACCTTTGCACGAAGGTTGGTTTTGGCAGGGGTTGATCTCCGCACGGTTGCGGAACTGATAGGACACAGCAGCATTCAGATGACCATGCGCTACGCGCACTTGGCGCCGCAGCATAACCGTGCCGCAGTGGTCCGGCTCGTGCCCGCTTCCCGGCCCGATCGGGCAACGAAGAAGAGCACAAGAGTGGCAAGACGCGAAAATGAAGTGGTCACCAAATCGGTCACCCGCCGTAAGACCTTTTCTGGATAGGGTTCATAAAGTTCGAGTAACTCATATAATAGTAATGCTCTATAAAAGTGGCCCCGTAGCTCAGGTGGATAGAGCAGCAGTTTCCTAAACTGCGTGTCGGAAGTTCGAGTCTTCCCGGGGTCACCATTGCCGTGGTCGGCTGACATCTGCACTTGTTCGCTCTCGCAGCCCACTTTGACTTCGTGCTCCGTCCCAGCTATAAGTTGATGTCATGGAAATCGCTTCCATGGTATCACTGCAGCAACCCTGCCCTGCGGCTCAACCCACCGTCATTATCGCCTGGATGTCCGGAAAGGCAGTCAAACTCCGCCACTGCCCCGCAACAGTGAGCGCACCTGCTTCTGTTCCCGTCCTATCAAGGTATTGGAACGAGGCAGGATTGTAGCCAGGGCTCCCCTGCACAACGCGGGAATGCCCACTCAGCCATCGGAGTTGAACCCCACTGGTTCGGCTTCGGGAAGACGACCGGAGATTTCGCAGGGCAGGAGACCGGTCGGCGGCGCGCCAAACCGCCTTCACGTTCCGAGAGGAACGAAGGAGCTTTCATGCCGGCTTTCAATTTCTTGCGCGCAGACTCCAGCCGCCTCCGGGCCTACGCATTCGCTCTGTTCATCCTCGCCCAATGTGCCGTCCTCTCTTCGGCTGCATCCATCCGCGGTGTAGTCACTGACGCCACCGGCGCCAAAGTTACCGGCGCCAGCGTTGCTCTCGTCAGTAACGGAAAAGTCATTGCCTCGGCAGTCTCCACGGCCGACGGCAGCTTCGAAATCCTCACCGGGAGCAGTGGCCGCTTCTTTCTCGTCGTCTCTGCCAAGAACTTTCGTCAGCTGCAAACGCCGGACTTCTATGCCGGCCAATTTGACTCCATCGAACGCAATGTTGTTCTTGAGCCGGCCTGGGTGCGCGAGTCCATCGTCGTCACCGCGACCGGCACGCCCACGCCGCAGCCGCAAACCAGCGCCGCCACCACCGTGCTCGGTCCGCTCGATCTGGCACTGCGCGACGATCTGGTGAGCGTCCTGCGTCTCATGCCCGGCACATTCGTGGTGCAAAAGGGCCAGCTCGGCGCGCAAACCTCGCTTTTTGTCCGCGGCGGCGATTCCGACGACAACAAGATTCTTCTCGATGGGGTCGACGCCGGCGATCTGGGCGGGCGATTCGACTTCGGCCCGCTCTCCACCACGGCCGTCGAGAGCGCCGAAGTCTATCGCGGCCCCGATTCCAACCTCTACGGCGCCGACGCGGAAAGCGGCGTGGTGCAGCCTGACCACCCCTCACGGCACCACCAGCTTTCCTTCGCTGCTCTTTCAGGGCGATGCCGGCAACCTCTTCACCTCGCGCGAGGAACTCGAGCTTGCCGGCGCGCACAACAAGCTCGACTACCTGGGCGCTTTCAGTTGGCTGCAAACCGCCAACGATCTGCCCATGGACGAGTTTCACGTGGCCACAAGCGCAGCCAACCTGGGCTGGGCACCCAACGGTACCACGCAGATTCGCGGCACGCTGCACTACGGCGTCTCCGCAGCCGGCGTCCCCAACGCGTGGGACTTCTATCACGTCGCTGACGACGCCACGCGAAAAGGATCAGGATCTTTTTCTGAGCGGCGCCCTCGACAACCAGACCACGGCAAGTTTGCACAACAGCGTTCGCTATGGCCTGACACGCAAGCGCGAGCAATACAGCCTGTGGCAGCAGGACGGCAGCGGGGACTTCGATGCCCACGGCGATAGCCTCGGCGACGAAGTGACGATTACAGGCGCCAACGGCTACTCGGCAACGGGACAAGCCGTGCTTGACTATGCGCAAACCTACCCTTACACCTATCAACTGGCCTCCAACCGCGACCAGCTCGTCTATCAAGGCGATATCACTTTTACGCCGCACCTTGCGGGCCTCATCGGCTTTCACTACGAGGACGAGCGCGGGCTGGAAAATGTACTGGCTTATCCCACGCACGAGACGGCCGAGCGCGAAAACTACGACTATCTGGCGTCGGTGCACGGGGACTTCAAGCAGCGGTTCTTCTACACGCTCGGCGGCAGCCTTGAGCATTACTCCCTCTTCGGCGTTCAGACATCGCCGCGCGCCGGAGTTTCTTATTATGCTCTTCGTCCGCGCCATGGCATCTTCAGCGGCACGCGCATCCTCTTCAACTTCGGCGAAGCGGTGCGCGAGCCCGCGCTGACCGACCAGTTCGGTTCGCTCTATCAGTTCTTGATAACGAACGGCTATCCGTCCGTGGCGCAGCAACTGCATATTGGCCCATTGGCTGCTCCGGCTGCAAGAACCTATGAAGGCGGCGTGGAGCAGTCGTTCCTCAGCGAGCACATCATTTTCCGCGACCAGTTACTTTCACAACGAGTTCGGCAGCGAAATCGAATACGTGGGCGGAATGCTTTTGCCCAACCTGCTCCCTGGACTAACCGCGGCTGAGAAGACTGAGTTGGAAAACGCGCTCGGCTACTATTACGCCGACAACCACGGATTGGCGGTTAACACTGAGGCGTTTCGGGCGCAGGGCGTTGAGTCCGACGTCGAGAGCGGCATCGGCCGCAACCTTTTCCTGCGCGGCGGTTACACTTACCTCGATGCGGTAGTGCAGCGCTCCTTCGATAGTGACAACCAGACGCTGATCGGGATCGGCCCACCCACTTACAACGGCATTCCCATCGGCGCGATTTCGCCGCTGGTCGGCGCGCGCCCTTTTCGCCGTGCCCAGAATACCGGTTTCTTCACCGCCACCTACGCGGCCAGGCGATTCACAGGCGTTTTCACCTCCGCCTTTGCCGGCCGCACCGACGATTCAACCTATTTGGAGTATGCCGACGCCTTCGGCGGCAACAGTCTGCTGCTCCCCAACCGCAATCTCGACTACGGCTATGCGAAACTCGACCTCGGCGGAAGCTTTCAATTGTTCAAATGGATGGATATCTACGCCCAGGCTGAGAACCTGCTCGACAATCGGCACATCGCGCCCATCGGCTACCCCAGCCTGCCGTTCAACGTCCGCACAGGCCTTCGCCTTCGCTGGGGTCGCGCAGCGGGGGGCAGCGGTCATTGACCCACCGCTTTTCGCGGCTCCTTAACTGCCCCAGTACGGTTCCAGAGTTGTCGTATCCAAGGCCCCGTGTCTTATTCTTCCCCGAGACGCACTGGCGGCTCTCGAAGGAATGGCATTTCATGCCGCATTTCGCTGTTCCGTGTTCTTTTTTTCCCTACTCCCTATTCCCTCGTTCCCCTGTTCTCTGTTTCCTGCATCTCCACAAAATTGCAGCAAAACAGCTTGATTCACGAAGAATTCAAGCTATATTTTGCGTTTCCCCCTTGGAAAATCAGACGCCACTGTCCTAAAATTGCATTCCTGAAAGAAAGCTCCACCCTTGGACTTCACATTGAGGGACCTTTAGCGCGCCTTTTGCGCAACTCAAGTACAACCGGGATGCAAGGATGCGCTGGCTATAGCGCGAAGAACGAGAAGGAACCGCATGTATCCTTCTCGCTGACGTCAGTCCGTAGGTCTACTATCTCGGTCATTTGTATTTCTTGTTTTGCATTTGCGTGAGGGCATGACAGCAGATCGACGATACCGGCCTCTTGCCAACTAGGCTCAACCAAAGGGCTGGCTCTATGCCAGCCCTTCGTTTTTGGGAAGAGCCTGCTGCGGCGTTGTTGCGCGGGTGGGAGTCGCGACGGAAAGCGTGCCGCCCTTCGAATTAATCAACGGGGCGCCCACCCAGGAGAATCAGCCGTGGGTCGGGATCACCGTTGACATCGCGGGAGACGGGGATGAAAGTCTTTTCCAATCGAAAGATGAGCCTGAAGGTAGCGAAGGGTAGGCGAAGCGGGTTTTGTCCTTTCGTGTTTTGAAATTGATTCATGCTAGCAGCCGGGGCGGAGGGAATGTGGAAATCGCTGCGCATGCCCTTCATGTTCCGATGCCTTGTTCGAGCGATTTCCAAGGTATGTGGGAAGGGCGGAAAACACGTACTATCGTTTTCCGGGCTTTCCACGTACCGCCATTTCCTCCGCCCTTTGTGTCTCCCTTCAGTCCTACGCGGTCAACCGCCAGCGCTCGAACAGTTTTGCTTTGGCCTGTTGCATCCGCCGCGCCGCATCGGTATCGCTGATGGCCGCGGCGACCCTTTCGAGCGCGTTCATACTCAGTCCCCGGCGCAGGTATTGTCCTGGTTTGTGCAACAGCGACAGGGTCTCCAGCGGGGTCTGATAGCGCTTGTAACTTACACGCTTGCGCCCTTTCTCGTCGATCTTCACGTCCGCCTGAGCGCAAGGACGATGATAGTTCAGATACGGATTCAAGTACTCCTGGTAGAAGTCGTTGATGCGGTCTGCGTGGCTGGCATCGATGTATCCATAGCCGATGTGTTTGCGAATGACCGCGCCGTTCTTGGTCTCCACCAGGCCATTGTCGCCGCTCTGCCGAGGCCGGCTCTTGGTCTGTTCGACGCGCAGTTTTTCCAGCAGTTGGGCGACGGTTTTGTTGATGAACTCGCTGCCGTTGTCGGAGTGGAAGCCGAGGATGCGAAAAGGAAACTGACGCAGCATGTGCTCCAAAACCGGCTCCAGATAGGCCTCCGAGATGCGCGGCGTGGCGCCGGCCACCTGCCATTGCGTGACCTCATCGACGGCGTTGATGTGATAGACGCCCTTCTCCCCACCGTTCGGCTGATCGCCCTGATGCACCGTGTCCAAGCGCAGAAATCCAGGCTGGCCTTGCGGCTGCGGCTTGCGCCGCTCGCCGATCGACACCGCCGTGGGTCGCGTCCTGGTGTAGTTGAGAAGCCGCTCGCGGTAGCGCTGGTGGTGGCGCAGGTTGTACAAGTGAGCGACGGAAATCGTAGCCAGGCGCGCGTACTCCGGCCGCTTGTAGACCTCGAACTCGCGCTCCAGAATGCGCCGTGTGGCCGGGCCGCTCAGCATCTCGTGCGCTTCGTCAACCGCGGCCAGCAACTCGATGTCGGCCCGTGTGTAGAGTTCGGCGAAGCGTCGCCGCCGATAGACCGTCACCTGCACCCGCCCGCTGGCCGCGTAGCGCGCGATCAGCCGCGTTATCTGCGCCCGGCTCAGCCCAGTCATCTTCTCGACGTAACGCCGCAAAAGGCCCCGCGCCGCCTTGCCCTGTTGGGCGTATTGCCGTCCCACCAACACCTTCTCCACCCAGCCATAGAGCTGCTGGCGGTCTTCGGCCTCAAACCGGATGTCCTCGCTGCCCGTGACAAAACGGCCAATCGCCTCCAAACTCAACTCTTCTGCTCGAACCATGCGGATGTTCACTACCCAGCATGACCGACCCTTCAGGCTCATCTTGTATTGGAATCAAAGTCTTCCTTCAGGCTCATCTTGTATTGGAAGAGAGTATGAATTGCCATTTTCCGTTCACCTTGCGATACTGTTTAAGGCTTACCGGATGACGCTTGGTCTCCATTCCGTTCTTGTCTCGAGCTCTCTGACGATTCCTGGCACTATTGCTAGTGCGAGCCGTCCTGCGGGCGTTTCCGGCGGAATGAACTCTAGCATTAGTGCTACTAAGCGGAAAATCGTCTGTAACTAATTGAAAAAAAGGCGCTATCGTCTAGGGGTTAGGACGTGAGATTCTCAATCTTAAAACCCGGGTTCGATTCCCGGTAGCGCTACCAGCAAACATCCCCTAAAGCCCGCTAAATCAGCGGGCTTTTCGTTTGCCCCGAAAACGTGTTGGTGGGGATTAGCGGGGAAAAGCGCGTTTCGTGGTACGCAAAATGGTACACACCCATTTTGGACAACCTCGATTCACTGTAGGCTGCCTGAGAGGTCTCTGTTAGGCCGCTCTTATTTCCCACATCCTCAGTGGGCGAATATCCGGTCTTGCGTTACTCAAAACCAGTTCGATCGAAGACGTCGGCTGCCCGTAAAGGATTGCCTCCTCTACCCTTGAAGCGCCCGCTCCGTATCTCCCTCTAAGTAGCGAGCGGCCATCCACATGAATGCGCCCCCGCCGATTCCGACAAGCGTGCCGAACCAAAGCATCGAATAGCGAATGGCGTCCGCACCATAGATCGGACCCATTTTGTCGTTCATGATGCCTATGCCCAGAGGTCCGACGGTCTGCCCGATGAAATTCACCATGAAGATAAACACCGCCACCGCCACCGCGCGCATACGAACCTTGACTACTGTCTGACATACCGCCATCAAGGGGCCGAAGTGCATGGATGTGAAAAATGCCATCAATGCAAATCCCACAAACATGATCCAGGGGACATTGGAAAATACGAACAGCACCCCCGCGGGAACTCCCAGGACGCACCCGAGAGCAGGAACCCAGACTCGCCAGCGATCGTCCCACCTGCTGAATGCGGTGGCGAAGTATCCACCCAGAAGATAGCCAGGAAGGCTTGCAACCCGATTCAGTCCAAGAAAGGCTCCGGCCGAAGACGTGGTGAAATGATGGACCCGGATCATGAACGGAACGGCCCAGGCGCCCTGACTCGACATCCCGATCGCCATCACCACCCCGCCGAACGCCATAAGAACGTAGGTCTTCGATGTCGCCAGGAACCTGATGGTTCCCCAGAACGAACTAACCTCGAGAGACACCTTCCCTTTGTCCGAGGCCCCGCGAACCGGCTCTCTTGTAAAGAGCAGTAACCCCGCCAAAACAAACCCCGGAATTCCCGACCATACGAAGGCGGTTCGCCACCCATAGTGCTGGTTGACCCAGCCGCCCCCTGCAAGAGCGACAATTGCGCCGAGACTCGCTCCTGCCCACAGAATCCCAAGCACGAACGGACGCTTCTCTTTTGGATAGAGGTCCACCACCATGGCATTGGAGGGCGGACCGCTGGAGGCTTCTCCGGCGCCCATTAGGAAGCGAACCACTGCCAACTGCCAGACGTTGGCGGCGAGGCCGGTCAGGCACGTCATGGCACTCCAGAAAGTCATGCCAATAACAATGATGTTGCGGCGATTGTACCGGTCGGACAGGTAAGCGATCGGCATTCCCATAAAAGCATAGAAGAGCGCGAAGGCGAGACCTGCCACCAGGCCCATCACCGTGTCGGAAACATGCATTTCGGTCTTGATCGACTGCAGTACTACCCCGAAAATGGTCCGGTTCAAGGAGTTCACCGCACCGACCAGAGTCAGCAGAGCAAGCAGGTAGCCCGCGGCGGGATAGATGGCCTGGGGCGGAGGTGCTTCGCACACCTTAACGCTGGGTGAACTTGCCGTTGCACTCATCCCGAACTTCCTTTTGAACGCCGGTTAATGGAGCGGCCCCGCCCCAAGCAGGCTGGCCCTTTCTTCCTCTACCCCTTGCTCGCCAGTAGCACCCTTCGCCGCGTCCTCGCCGGGACGCACTTCACGCGGCAGCCAGGCTCCCTGCTCCAGCAGCCGCTTCTGCAATTCCTGGTAACTTACCTGGCGCGGGCTGGTGTGGTTCTTCAAGGCCAGCGCCGCCGCGGTTCCGGCAGCCTCGCCCATTTGCACGCAGAAGGGGATGAGGTTCAGCAGATCGTTGGCTTCCACGTCCGATGAGAAGCAGCGGCCCGCGGCCAGCAGGTTCTCCATGGTGATGGGAACCAGGGCGCGATAGGGAATGCATTTGTTGCGAATGGTCTGGGAGATGTTCTCCGCATACGGCGGAACGGCAGCAATGGTATCGGGAAATACCGTGCCCGCGCGCACATCGTCGCGCGTAACCACGTATTCGCCACGCAGCCGCCGGCTGCCCCTGGTGCCAATTTGCGACGCGGTATCCAGAATATAGCTTTGCTCGAAGCCCGGCATCTGCTTCCGCAAAAGCTCCAGGGTCTTCAGCATGACCTTGCGCACCTTCACCTCCGCTCCCGTAAGGTGTTCGACATTCAGGCAGTCATTCCCCGGCACCCAGTTGTTCACCCAAACCTGGTCGTCGCGGTGGGTAGCCAGGGCCAGCAAAGGGAAGCCGCCAATCGCCCGCATCTCAGCCTGGATCTTCTGGCATGCCTCCGGATCGGTATGCCTGAAGGTGCTGTACTTGAGGTAGTCCACTCCTCCTAACCTGAAGACGACGGCCAGCATGCCGCTTCTCAGGTTGTGATCGATGGCGCCGTCAAACTCCGCTCCCGCCGAGGCAAAGATGTCGCCATCGCCCGTGGTGTCGATGGTCAGCTTGCTGAGGATGGCCTGATGGCCGGACTTGCTCTCGAAGACCGCGCCTTCGACCTTATTCCCATCGCTAAGCGCCCGGCTGCCCCAGGAATGAAGATAAAGCTTGACCCCCGCTTCTTCAATCATGTCGTTCAGAACACATTTCAACAGCTCCGGGTCCACAATCACGCTCATCCGGACGCGGCCGCGCACCACAAAGTCGTGGTAATGCTTTAGGCGGTTTGTCAGTTCAGGGTCGTCGGACCCGAGTTGCTTGCGCTCAGGATGGCGCGCGCCTCCTATGGCGTCCAGCCGGTCCACTATTTCCTGGCAAACGCCGGCGACCTCCTGTTCCGCCGTCCCCGCGCTCATGTGAGGAAGCAGGATGACCAATCCGCCTGTGGCCATTCCCCCGAGATGGTTGTAGCGCTCGATCAAGGTAGTGTCTGCGCCATTGCGCGCCGCAGCCACCGCGGCGGCGACTCCCGCAGGACCTCCTCCTACCACCAGGACTTCCGTCTCTCTGCAGACCTTTGTGGTTCGCGCGGGTTCGACCACCTCGCCACGAGAAGTTGTCATATCGTCCGTCTCCTCATCCTGCTTTCGCCTGTCCTCGTACTCGTGGGAGTCAGGTTATGCAGGCCTTCATGCATGAAGCCGTGTTTGTGAAGTATGTCACGAGCGTAGAACACGCCCCGGAGGCCGTCAATAAACTCCTCAATAGGATGAGCGAATCATGAAAAGCACGCCCAAAATTAAAAAAATCTGGAATTCTGAAATGTCGGCCAGTGTTTGCCGATCTTGCCTGGTCATGATCCTGGGTTGACGAGAACAGCCCAAACCGCGTTTCCAGTTACGACTGGCCCGAAACAGCGGGTTCCGGTCATGACCCTTCGAATTTCTCCGATGATCAGGGCCGCCGCAAAGCGAGCGGCAGAGCAAGATCACCGCAGTGTTACGAACTTGGTCGAGGTCCTTATCTGAAGCTGTTTGCGTTGATGGCAAGTATCGCTCAAAGCAAGGGCCGCGGCCCGATGCAAATCACTCCGAGCCGTTCTCAACCGACAATGCGGCGTGGGGATCCTGGTGCGGATGAGAATGCCGATCCTCGGCAGACTGTGCAGATCGCTCCTGCTCGCGGCTCTTGGACAGCATGTATTCGTGGAATTCCCGAACAATCAGTTGCAGGGCAGGCGACAGGTTATCGCTGCGATACGCAAGGAACAGGTCGAGCGTGGGTTGTGTCTTCATCTGTAATGGCCGGCTAACCAGCCCCTTCGGCAACAAGTAAGTGCCATACTCTGGAACCAGTCCTACGCCGGCGCCGTTGGCCACTTCGTTCACCGCAGCCAGCACATTATCCACCTCAACCGCGGTGGTGAACTTCACGTTGTTCTGCTTTGCAACCTCGTCAATGAGCCGGGTGAACGATGACACGTGGCGACCGGGCAGGACAAGCGACCACGCCGATAGTTCCTTGATCGGCACGGTTTTCATCTTGGCGAGGCGGTGTGTGGAAGGAAGAATGGCCACGATCTTCTGGCGATCGACCAGTTCCGTTTGGATGGCCTCGTCGCTAATCGGGCCGGCAATAAACCCCAGATCGACGTTTCCATCACCCAGCGCCTGCACCTGCTCTGAGCTTTGCAAGCTGCGGATACAAAAATGAATGTTCGGGTACCCGGCGTGCACGCGGAGCATGAAGTCCTTGAATCTGCCTTCTGCGCCTGGGAAGAATGAGAGCACCAGATTCCCACTCTCGGCTCGCGCCGCACGCCGCGTCGCCTCCAGAGCTTCATCCACTTGTTGCAGGATTTTCTTCGCCTCAACCAGCAGGACCTTTCCCGCAGCGCTCAATTGCAGGTGGTACTTTTGCCGCCAGAACAGGGGAGTGCCGACAATTTCAGTCTCCAGGCGACGAATCTGCTGGCTGAGCGAGGGTTGAACGGTATGCAGGCGCTCGGCCGCGCGCGTAAAGTTCAATTCTTCCGCGACTGCAATGAAGTAGCGAAGGTACCTGAAGTCAAAGGTTTGCATAGGCCTCATTTTCGGGGGCAAGGTCAGAGTTTACCACAGTGAAGATGCAATTCCAACGCCGGAGGTATCGATTTGCGTCCTTGCAAGTTGCAACCTCTGAGCTTGGCATTTCAGTGAAACAAAGTATTCCACTTAGGCCGCTGCCTGGGCTGATAATGGTTGCATATTCAAGACGGACAATCGTGCGTTTGGGAAACTTGTGTTACAACTGTCCCTTTGCGCCAAGGAGCAAGTATGCCGGTGAAGCTGATGGCAGCATCGCGCAGGCCACCGATGTTCTTACTGGTTCCCTTCCTCCGCCCTGATGGTTCCCTTTCATTTCAACCTTGACAATCGAATCAGTTTCGAGATCAAGCCAACGCAGAATGATGGAGAAACCCCTTGCAAACAACTCTGAGTGCCGTGCGTAGTCGCTTTCTAATTCTTCCGGGACTGCTTTCCATCTCGTTTATGGCGGCAACCCTGGCTGCGCCACCTCTTGCCGCACAAGAGGCGAAGCCTGAAGCATCCCAACCGGCTCCTGTAGCCATCGCAACTGCCGAATCCGCCCCGGCTCAGGAAACCGCGTCAGAACCCCAGCCGGTCAGCCCGCCAGCCGAACGATCCGGGTCTGAACGGAACCTGGTCATCAACTGGGACGCGCAGATCAAGTACAGCGTCGGCGTGCGCCTGACGGGCCAGAACGACAAGCTGATCGACCCGGCAACGAACGTATCGAACACCAACCTGGACGACGGCGACCGGGCCTTCGACCGCGGCATCATGGCCGACCGGGGAGATATATTCACGGAAATCGACATGACCTACGGGAACGTGGGCATCCACGCCAGCGCGGCGGGATGGGGCGACGCGGCCTATCTTGGAAACAGCGCCGACAACTCGCCGCAAACCTTTAACGCCTATTCCGTGAATTACAACCGGTGGACGGAACCGGCGCGGGCCACGGTGCTGGGTGATGAGGAGCTGCTGGATGCCTTCGCCTTCGGCAAGTTCAACATCGGTAAGACCAAGCTGAGCGTGCGCGGCGGCCAGTATGCACTGCAGTGGGGCGAGAGCCTGTTCTTCGGCGACAACGGTATCGCTGGCGGCATGTCGCCGGTGGATGCCTTGCAGTTTCTTACCGACCCGACAACACAATTCAAGGAACTGATCCTGCCGGTGCCGCAGGTATCGATGCAATGGCAGGCGACCCCGAAGTTCGCGGTTGGAGCTTACTACCAGCTGCGTTGGGCGCCAACGCGTCTTCCCCCTGTGGGCAGCTTCTATTCGTTTGCGGACATCATCGGAGCCGGCGACGAGCGGCTGATTGTGGGAGCTCCGCTGGTGATTCCGACAGGCCCAGATTCCCCTCCCATCGTTACCGGACCTCTTGCCTTTTGGCACTCACAGGACCGCGAGCCGAAGAACTACGGCCAGTTCGGCGTGGAAGTCAAGGTGAGACTGCCCGATGGGTGGGACGCCGGCATTTACGGAATCCAGTATCACGAAAAGGTGGGTTATCCTTACCTGCAGCCCCTCTGTCCAACGTCGGCTTCGTGCTCAAATCAGTCGTTTGCGCAGTTCATGGCCGGGCAAATCGGCAACTACTACTGGGCCTATCCGGAGAACGTGAAAGCCATTGCGGTCAGCGCAACCAAGACGCACGGTGCCTTTAACTACGCGGCCGAGTTCGGGGCGCACTTCAACCAGGACCTGGTGAGCGATGCGGAGACGGATGCATCGGTCTTGAGTTATGGATACGTGCCGAAGCCGGACGCCAACGCCAATCCGCTGTACGCGGTGGGCAAGTCGGTTCACGGCAACGTTTCCTGGCTGGCCAGCCTCGGCCCTTCACCCATCTCAAAAGAAGCATCGTGGGTGGGCGAAATCGCCTGGAACATGCTGGAGTCGATCAACAAGAATCCGGCGGCGCTCGATCCAAGCACCCGCAAGCATGCCGTCGGTATCCGCACTACCTATGAACCCACATGGCGGCAACTCCTGCCGGGAATGGACCTTTCGATCCCCGTGGGAGCGTCTTTCTTCCCGACAGCACGATCGTCTGAGATCCTGACCTTTGGGCCCGACAAGGGAGGCGACTTCAGCGTCGGCGCGGCGATCGCCTATCTGGATCACTGGCGCTTCGGGGCTACGTTAACCGGCTACTACGGGCAGGTGGGGAGCTTCCTGGGCCCGAACAATTACTACAGCATGAAGCAGGACCTGGCCGACCGGTACAACATCCGGTTCACATTCAGCCGCACGATCGGCTTCAACTACAAAAGCCATGCAAAGTAAAGAAGGGATTACGAGGATGAGTCAACTGAAAAAAGCATTGTTCATCTGTGCGGCGGGCCTGCTTGCGAGCAGTGTGGTGGCAATCGCCCAGGCGACGCCACAGGAAGCACAACAACTGAAGACCACCCTCACCCCGCTGGGCGGCGAAAAGGCGGGCAATGCGGATGGGACCATTCCGGCATGGACGGGCGGCATGACAACGGTTCCGCCCGGATATTGGCATGGCGAGCGGCGGGGCGACCCATTCGCCAACGAGAAGCCGCTGTTTTCGATCACCGCGCAGAACATGGATAAGTACGCCGACAAGCTGACCGACGGAACCAAGGCCATGCTGAAGCGCTATCCGACCACATACCGCGTGGATGTGTATCCTACGCACCGCACCGCGGCAGCGCCGCAGTGGGTCTATGACAATACCTTCAAAAACGCCACGCGAGCGAAGATTGAAGAACGGCACTCAGGACCGACCCCGGTGAATGCCTACGGCGGCATCCCATTCCCGATTCCGAAGACCGGCGCGCAGGCGATGTGGAATCACCAGTTGCACTGGCGCGGCCAAGACTGGCACTTCGATGTGGATCAGTACCTGGGTACGGCCGATGGGCGGCTGGTGCTGAGCACCGACGGCCAGGCCGAGCAGGCCATGCCGTACTTCTTCAAGGAGTTGGGCAGCTACGACGATTACATGAAGAAGTACAACGGCGATTACTGGCTGCTCCGGCTCGTCAACTCCGGGCCTCCGATCCGCGCCGGCGAGGCGATCGTTGGACGCGAGAACCTCGACGACGACAATACCAACTCATGGGTCTACCTTACCGGCCAGCGCCGGGTCCGGAAGCTGCCCAATCCATGCTGCGACACGCCGACTCCAGCGACGGCCGGAGTGATGAGCTTCGATGAGCTGGAAGTCTTCTCGGGCCGCATGGATCGCTTCAACTGGAAGCTGATCGGCAAGAAGGAGATGTACATTCCGTATAACGACAACAAGATCATGCAGCCCACCAAGGACACCACGGTACTGATGCCGCACCATCTGAACCCGGATTACGTGCGCTGGGAGCTGCACCGGGTGTGGGTGGTGGAGGCGACGCTGGCCCCGGGACACCGTCACCAGGCAGTGCGCAATCTGTACTACATCGACGAGGATTCCTGGCAGGCGGTGCTGGGCGACCGGTGGGACTCGAAGGGCAACCTGTGGAAGACGCTGTGGACGCTGCCCATGGACCTGCCGGACCTGCCGGCGGTCTCTGACCTCAATTTTGGCTTCTATGACATGACTTCGGGCGCCTGGTACTCGGCCAACATGTACAACCAGAAATCCGAGCAGTACAAGATCGAATCCAAGCACTGGCCCGACAGCACATTCACCGGCGATGCGTTGGCCGGCGAAGGAATCCGCTAGACAATTGGGGCGGGTCAGGGCCCGCCCCAATATTTCCGAATCGATGGCGAGCCTGGAGAATTGGATGCGAAGAAGGCTGCTCTTTCTATTTTCCCTTTTTGTGGCTGCGTGGGGATTGGCAGCGGCGCCGCTGGCGGCGCAGGTGGTGGATGAGATGGACCGGCCGGCGGTGGATGCACTGTCTCCCACAAAGGCTGTCTATCTGGATGTGACAATGGCCGGGAGCCGGATCGTTGCGGTCGGCGAACGGGGCCTGATTATCTACTCAGACGATCATGGCCGCACGTGGCGGCAAGCTAACGTGCCCACCAGCGTTTCGCTGACGCGCGTGAAGTTCGCGACGCCGGTTGCGGGCTGGGCGGTTGGGCACAGCGGCGTGGTGCTGCACACCGCCGACGGCGGCCAGACATGGAGCCGCCAACTGGACGGCCGAATCGCAGCGCAATTGGCCGTGGATGCAGCGCAGGCCGACGCACAACACGCTGGTCCGGGTAACGTCGAGGTGCAGCGCGCGCTAACCGACGCCCAGCGACTGGTAAGCGACGGCCCGGACAAGCCGTTTCTCAATCTGCTCTTTGAAAACGACAAGACAGGCTACGTGGTGGGGGCCTACGGGCTGATCTTCAAGACCGATGACGGCGGCCTCACGTGGAAGTCCTGGATGGGTCACGTGGACAATCCACGCGGTTTGCACATTTACGGCATCGCGGAGCAAGGCAACACGATGTACATGGCTGGCGAGCAGGGGCTGGTCCTGCGCTCGACCGATCACGGCAATAAGTTTACGCGCGTCGAGACTCCGTACAAGGGGACTTACTTCACGCTGACGCTGCTGCCGGCCGGTGAGATTATTCTGGGCGGCATGAAGGGCAATGCCTACCGCTCGACCGACCAGAGCAGGAGCTTGACCAAGGTGGATATTCCAATCCCTGTCTCACTCAGCGCCGCAACAGTGATGAGCGACGGCACGCTGGTCTTTGCCAACCAGGCAGGGATGCTGCTGGCCAGCCAGGACAAAGGCGTGAGCCTGCGGCCGCTGCGTTCCGGCAGCCTGCCGCCCATTGCCGGATTGGCCGACGAGGGCCATGGAGTTTTGTTGACGGTGGGATACGGCGGGGTGATTCCCGTTCCGGTGGGAACGATGACGGCCAGCAGCCAGAGCGGAGGCGCGAAGTGAAGGTAGCATGTGCACTGGACGACCAACCGGTCATTCGAACACTGGAGGAGTTCGACATTCACACCGGGTGGCCCCTGGAGCAGGTCCTGTTCAACAACCGCGGCATCGTGATGACCGTATGTCTGATCATCACGCTGGTATTGGGCTTCGGGGCCACACGGCTGAAACTGAACGCGAGCTTTGAAAAGACGATTCCGACCAAATTTCCCTACATCGCCAATTATCTTCGCCACAAGGCCGATCTAAGCGGCTTCGGCAACGCGGTGCGCATCACCGTAGAAGCAAAAAACGGCACCATCTACGACAAGGACTACCTGGAAACGCTGCGCAAGATCAACGACGACGTCTTCCTGATGCCGGGCGTGGACCGCGCGTACATGAAGTCACTGTGGACACCCTCGACGCAGTGGCGCGGAGTGACCGAGGAAGGATTCGAATCGGGGCCGGTGATTCCCGACACCTACGATGGCTCGCCGGCCATGATCGAGCAGATCCGCTCCAACGTAGAGCGTTCGGGTGAAGTGGGCCAGATTGTGGCGCAGAACGGCCGGTCGAGCGTGGTTTTTATTCCACTGCTGTCGACCGACGTGGCCACCGGTAAGCCGCTGGATTACGGCGACCTTTCCAGGCAGTTGGAGGCGATTCGGACGAAATATTCGAGCGCGCAGGTCGCGATTCACATCACCGGCTTCGCCAAAGTATTGGGCGACCTGATCGACGGACTGCACTCATTCCTGATCTTCTTCGCGATGGCCATTCTGATCAGCGGCAGCTTCCTTCTGTATTACACCCGCTGCTGGCGGGCTACGTCGGTGGTAGTCGTCTGCTCGCTGGTGGCTGTGGTGTGGCAGTTGGGACTGTTGGCCTGGATGGGGTTTGTGCTCGACCCATATTCGATTCTGGTGCCTTTCCTGATCTTCGCCATCGGCATGAGCCACGGCTCGCAGAAGATGAACGGCATTCTCCAGGACGTGGGACGCGGAACGATCAAGATTGTGGCTGCGCGCTACACCTTCCGGCGGCTCTTCCTGGCCGGGTTGACCGCTCTGCTGGCTGACGCCGTGGGTTTCGCAGTGCTGGCCATCATCCAGATTCAGGTGATTCAAGAACTGGCATTGACGGCCAGCATTGGCGTAGCCATCCTGATCGTCACCAACTTGATCCTGGTCCCCATTTTGCTCAGCTACGTGGGCGTGAGTGCCAAAGCTGCCAAACGCAGCCTTCACACCGAGCTGGCTGAGAAGTCGGGCGGCAAGAAAAACCCCTTGTGGCAGCTCCTCGACGTGTTTACACAGAAAAAGTGGGCGACAGTGGCGATCGTGGTGGCTGTTGTGCTGGCCGGGCTGGGACTGGTAGTGCGGCGCAATCTTCAGGTCGGCGATCTCGATCCAGGCGCGCCAGAACTGCGGCCAGGATCGGTATACAACCAGGACAATGCCTACCTGAATGCCAACTATGGCGCCAGCAGCGACGTGCTGGCGGTGATGGTGGAGACACCCGATCAGCAGTGCAGTCGCGCCGATACGCTCGAGCGGGTGGACACCCTGGAATGGCAACTCAGCCAGTTGCCAGGCGTCGAGTCCACCAACTCGCTGGCCTTGCTGAACCGCGAGATTTTCACCTCCTATAACGAAGGCAGCATGCTGTGGTACGACCTTCCGCGCAACCAGGACATGATCGACACGATCACAGCCAACGCGCCGCGAGGCGTTTACAACGATCCCTGCAACATGCTGACGCTGTCGGTCTTCTTAAGGGATCACAAAGCCGAGACTCTGACCCGGGTTGTCAATGCGGTGGAAGCCTTCGCGGCCAAAAATAATGCGCCCGATGCGAAATTCCTGCTGGGCGCGGGAACCAGCGGCATCGATGCGGCCACCAACATCGTGGTGAAGAAGGCCATGCACGAAATGCTGTTCTGGATCTACGGAGCGGTGATTCTGCTTTGCTTCATCACCTTCCGTTCCTGGCGTGCCGTAGTGGTGGCGGTTCTGCCCCTGATGCTGACCTCGGTGCTGTGCGAGGCGCTGATGGCGAAGCTGGGAATGGGCGTGAAGGTGGCCACTCTTCCCGTGGTAGCGCTTGGCGTGGGCATCGGCGTGGACTATGCGCTCTACATGCTCAGCGTGACCCTGAATCATATTCGCCATGGGCGATCGCTTTCGGAAGCATACTACCGCACACTTTGCTTTACAGGCCGTGTAGTGCTCTTCACCGGCTTTACCCTGGCCGTGGCCGTCATTACCTGGTCGTTTTCGCCCATCAAATTTCAGGCCGACATGGGAATCCTGCTGGCTTTCATGTTCATCTGGAACATGCTCGGAGCTATGATTCTTTTGCCGGCGTTGGCTTACTACATTCTGCCGCGGCCAAAGCCCGCGGCTGCTGCGCCGGATAACGGCTGAGAAAGGGAACGCAACTCATCGCTGCTCGAGGACGTTTGAGCGGCCGTACCGATGGGAGTAAACAGGGCCCGAACTCGTGACTGGATCTGGCAATCGATAATGCCCGTGGCATAGATCGCCGTGGCGACTGAAAGGGAATGATCATGAAGATTCTCGGTATTACTTGCGGAAGAAACAACAGCAACACGGAGATTCTGGTCAAGGAAACCTTGATGGGGGCCGAAGAAGCCGGTGCCGAAGTGGAACTGTTGCGCCTGCACGACCTCATCATAAAGCCCTGCACCGGATGCAACTCCTGCGTCATCGATCTGTTCGAGAAGGGCGGCTCCGGACATTGCGTGATTCGCAACGACGATTTCAACTTCTTCAACGAAAAGTTCCTTGACTGCGACGGCATGGTGGTGGGCTCGCCGATTTATGAAAAGAGTCCCAGCGGCCAATTGAAAAGCTTGAACGATCGCATGGGTCCGTCGCACGACATGGCATTCCAGATGATTGCTCGCGACATGCGTCAGGCCAAGGGTATTACCAAGGGTACCGGCCCCGACCCGCGCTTCTTCAAGCAGCGCGGCGCCATCCTCATCGGCGTCGGCGGCAGCGAGTGGGATACCCTGGCTGCTCCTCTGCTGCACCTCTTCGTCTTTCCCATGCAGGTTGAGGTCCTGGATAAGATCATCGCCAACTGGGTCGCCTTGCCCAAATCCATGCTCTTTCGCGAAGACTTGCTGACCCGGGCGCATAACTCGGGCAAGCATCTCGCTGAGTGTTTGAAGCGCGAGCTCACCCCCGCGGATTACATCGGCGAACCAGGCCTGTGCCCCATCTGCCACTCTAAGCTGGTGGAGATCCGCGAAGGCGATAGCAACTACCCCGCAATCTGCGGCATTTGCGGCGTGCGCGGAACTCTAACCGTCACCGATGGAAAGGTGAAGTTCGATGTCAGTGAAGAGGACAGGCCGCACTCCCATGTTCTGCTCTCAGGCAAATTCATGCACGGGCAGGACCTCCAGGGGCGCTCGCTGGTCCCGCATCCCAACGCGCACGAGATTCCAGAACGATTCAAGAAGTACGAGAACTATCTCAAGCCCTCGAAGCCGGTGAGGGCTGCCGTTAACGCGGATTAGCACGCGGCGCGGACCGAAGCCGTTGAAATCTTTCCCCGTGCGGGGGGTGCTCTCATCGGCACGCCCGGAGGGTTGATGGAATCTCGGGCATTGCCTGCTTCATGGCAACATCCAGAGGGCGAGAATGATGAGTACCTGTGAAGTGCTGAATTCCGACGAAAGACAAAGGTCAATTGCTACACCGGGCATGATGCCGGAGCAGCGGCTGCAAGCAACCATCGAGCTAAAACCCATTGACAGAATCGTCTGTTCGCTTTTTGTGTTTGGGTATGCAGCCAGATTCGCCGGAGTCACCCAGGCGCAGTTTTTGAACGATTGGGATCTGGCTCAGCAGTGCATGGATAAGCTGAAGGCTGCCTATCCAATCTGGGACTGCATTCGATCGGCATTTGCCGACATGGGATATGGCCCGATACTGCGCAACCGCTGGTTCCAGAAAGTGGCGCTCCCCGGAGAAGAACTGCCGGAAGATAGTCCCTTCCAGATCCATGAAGAGTCCTTGGCCACGCAAGAGGAATTGCGTGCCGTCATGAAGACGGGCATGGCCAAATATATGATGGCGGTAACCAAGCGTATCCGGCCCGATAAAGGACTCCTTCATTATCTGTTATGGGAGTGGCGCCGCAACCGGTTGCTCCAAAAAGATGCCAACGCTGCCTACCGGCGCGGACAAACATTCTATTATGGCGGGACCTTCGCCTACCCGTTCGAGGTGTTCTCGATGACGCGGGGGATGACCGAGTTCAACACCGACCTCTATCGCCTGCGCGATGAACTGGTCGATATTATGTGGAAAGTTCAAAAAGACACAATCGATATGGCTGTGAAGAGTGCCAGGCGTTCAGGAATTCCGCGCATCTTTGTTGTTGGAACCCGTTGCACTCCAACATTTCTTCGCAGAGCAATGTTCGACAAGTTCTCCTGGCCTTTCCTCAAAGACGGTACTTTAAAGCTCATTGAGAACGGATTGACCCCGGTTTTTCATCTGGATACCAACTGGGATCGCGAAATGGAGAGGTTCCTGGAATTGCCCAAAGGCAAGTGCATCGTTGAAACCGACGGCGCGTCCAATATCTTTCGCGCCAAGGAGATTCTCAAGAACCACGTTTGTCTTGCAGGAGACGTCTTGCCGGCTTTGCTTACCACTGGCAGCGCAACGGAAACAGCGGAATACTGCAAGAAACTGATCGATGTGGTTGGAAAAGACGGCGGGTACATCTTCAGCAATGGATGCACGATGCCCGTCGACTCCCGGCACGAGAATGTCAAGGCGATGATGGATACAATTGCCCGGTATGGGCGCTATGACTGAGAGCCGGTCCTTGCGAAGACGGACGGTATTTTCCAGAGCACGGACCTCATCGAAGCGAAGCAGAAAATCGGCGACACAATGTGCATTGTAGGCGGGATGCCGAACTGCCTTCTGATCGGTGGCGCCCCCGAGGAAGTACGCGAGCATACCAAGTTGATGTGCAGTGAAGTGGGCGCAGGGGGAGGTTTCGTTATGATGCCCACCATTGGCGACTTGCAGGACTGCAAACCCGATCTCATCGATGTGTGGGTTGAAGCAACCCGGGAGTATGGTGCCTACTGATCGATTTTCACGATGTCCCAAATTGGTTGAAGACGGAACAGCCTCTATCGAGCCGCAGGCAGCACGTGGGCAGCCAAACCGATCTCCCCGCACCTGGGCCCAACGTAGCTGTGGTCGATGGCTCCAAATATGGAGCGTCCGCGCACATCCATCATCTCCAGCCGGACCCGATCTCCGTATCGAAGCCAACCGGTCTTGATTCCGCTGCTCCGCAGCTTCTCTAGCGCCCGCACCTCCGCGATGCATGCGGTGCCAACGGAGCTATTGCTATGTGAGAATGTGCCGGACCCAACCATCGTTCCGCTACTCAGAGATCGCGTTTTCGCAGCATGTGCGATCAGTTCACCGAAGCTGTATTGCATTTCCACACCGGGGATATTCCCGACGAGAGTTCCGTTTAAGCTAACCTTCATTGAGAGCGCGACCCGACCGTCTACCCATCCTTCACCGAGTTCATTCGGTGTGACGCAGACCGGCGAACAGACCGAAGCCGGCTTAGAGTGGATCATGCCGAACCCGGTCGCCATCTCCGGCTGCTGCAACACTCTCAGACTTACATCGTCGACCAAGACTAGAAGACGAATGGCAGCTGCACACTGCTCGGGTGTACTTCCCATGACGACGGGACCGGTGATGGCGGCCACTTCCCCCTCAAAGTCAATGCCATAACGCTCATCGCCCACTACTACATCTTCTTCGGGTGGGAGGAAATCCGGGCACCCCTGATACATAAGTGGCAGCGAAGTTGCGATTGGAGGATGCGAAGGGCCGAACGCCTCAACCATCCTCTTACCATGCGAGGGAAAGGCGGAGCCATCCAGCCACTGCAGCGCTCTGGGCAATGGGGCAAGCGCACGGCTCGTGTCGAACCGCACTGTGCCCGAGATTTGTCTGCGATTTAGCTGTTCGTAGCGTTCCTGCAACACGGGCGCGATCTGATCCCAAGACTCAAGCGCCTGCAGCATGGTTCTCGCCACGTCTGGAACGCAGATCGCTTCCACAAGATCGCATGAGACAATTGCCAACTCACCATCCGGAGTCCCGGTACTAATTGTTGCCAGTTTCATAGAACTCCTCTCTAGGCACATCAGGAATGCATCCAGCGCGGTGGGTCGTTAGGGCACATTCTCGTCCAGCTTCTATTCCGAATTGCCGCTTGACAGCCATGGTCGATGCAAAGCCACATTGGGGGCTTACCGCAAGTTGCTGGAACGCATCTTGAAAGCCAAGCCCCACGATTCCATCAGCGAAATCACTCATGAAGTTGGTTCGCCGGAACTATCCTTCCGTAACGATCGGTAGTCCGGTGGAACCCATACTTTTCTGCCATCCAATTCGATAGCGTGTTTCTCAAGTTGACGGGCCAGCGCACACCTCAGCCCTTCATTTCGGCGAAGGTTTCCGCAACCCAGTCGGCGATGAAGTCTGGTGCTACGCTTCCATTGTCCGCGCCGCAATGTTCCACCTCGAAGTCGCTCTCGGTGAAGATGCGTAGCTCGCGTTTGGGACTGCCCGTGGCCTGTTCGAAGCTTTGGTGCGCATCGCCTACGGGGATCTGTCGGTCGCCGGTGAAATGTGTGACGAGGAACGGTACATTTATCTTCTCTACGACGCCATTCAGAGTGACCCGCGGCATCTCTTCCAAAAACGACGCCATGTCGGGCTTTCCCCACACCCACATGACATGATCCCAGTAGTGCGGAACGGGGTTTTCACCTTCTCGGACCAGACGCCTGCGTTGGAGATCGCCCCAATTGTGGTTCGCTCCCTGCACCGCACAGAGTGCGAGCCGCTTTTCAAACGCTGCGGCGCGCGGTGCATGATAGCCGCCAAAAGAAAGGCCGAAGATCCCGATGCGCTTCGGATCAACATCAGGGCGCGTCTCCAGGTAATCGACACAAGCGGAAGCCCAACGCTCGGAGTCGTAAATCACGTGCAGGTTATGGTGGCGCAACGCCGATCCTGTCCCAGGCTGATCGACAATGAGCAAGGATGTCCCCCTTGCAACGAATCCCCGAGCTATGTCTGCGTTGTAGACCTGTTCCTTCATGCTGTCCAGGCCATTGACAGAGATAAGGCAGGGTCCTCGCTCTCCCGCGGTGGGCGAGGGCACGAATAGAGCCTGAAATTTGCTGCCGCCAAACGGAATGTCGAGGAATTCCGTTCGCTCGCCAGCCAATTCCACGCTTCGCCGGAATAAGTCGAGTGAGAGGTTGTAGGCCTCCTTTCTTGGGATATAGTCCCGAGCTTGCATCCGCTCCGCGGTCTGGAGATAGGTTGAGGCACGACGATACTTCCGGCTCGCTGAGAGGTTTCGGCCCTTTGTCTCGTCTACCTCACCGTTCGCCCGAAGTTGGTGGGCGACTTTTACTAAGCTGTCGAAGAAAAGTGCAGTTCCCGCGTCTTCCCCACGCAATGCAGCTTCGCGCAGCGGTCGAATGGCACGATCGAGCTCTCCCATGTTCGCGCCTCCGTGGAGAGCGATGTTGATGGACAGATTCCATACATAATTTCCGGGAAACGGCTCGTACATATCACCTCCTTGCGCTGGCGCACAGCTGATTGGGAATTCCGCCACGCCGGGCTGTCGTATTCGTGGCGCCAAGTTGACAAACATTTCGTCATTCCCTTAGATTTTATCGACAAAAAGGATTTCGTCGCTGGTATAGCGGATTTCCTTTTAAACTTTCACACAAGGAGTGTTAATGGCAACCCGCCTTTTATCCCACTTGGCCCACGTCGAACTCCACGTTACGAAGCTGGAGGAGTCCGTTCGTTTCTTCAAAGAGGTTCTTGGGCTGACCGAATCCGGGCGTGAAGGCGACTCCGTCTTCCTGCGCTGCTGGGGCGATTACTACGTCTACAGCTTGATTCTTTCACGAGCAGACCGACCCGCGCTGGCACATGCAGCATGGCGGACCCATGGTCCGGAGGAGCTTGCAGAAGCCGTTCGCCGCATCGAAGCCTCCGGCGTTCAAGGAACCTGGATTCCGAAGTCCCCGCACCACGGACCTGCGTACGCATTCAAGGGGCCCGGAGGGCATCCGATCGAAATCTTCTGGGAGGTTGAGCGCTACCAGGCGCCGGAAGGGCTGCGGTCCACCTACCCTGAGCGGCCGCAAAAGGCCACCAACCATGGCATCGCTCCGCGTCAACTCGACCATCTGACGGTCGCCACCCAGGATGTCGTCTCAGTCGCCAACTGGTTCTGCGGCACGTTGGGCTTTCGGTTCATGGCGACTACGTCAATGGAGCACGACCCGAACCGGATTGTCTTCGGTGTAACAACCACAAACGAAAAATCCCACGACTTGGGTATCGGTATTGACTTCTCTCCGATTCCAGGCAGGATGCACCATTTGGCGTTCTGGGTCGAATCGCACGACGAACTGCTTACTTCAGCAGACTTGTTGGTCGAAAACGGCGTGCATATCGAGTTCGGTCCCGGTCGTCACGGTATTGGAGAACAGGCGTACCTGTACTTCCGGGAACCCAGTGGCATTCGTGTCGAGATTAACACCGGAGGATATCGCAACTATGTTCCGGACTGGAAACCTGTGCATTGGTTTCCGAGCGAAGGCTCGCTATCAATGTACCGGAATCTGGATGCGCCACACGCCATGATGGAGGCTTTCCCGCCGGCGGCTCAAGGGGCGGTCCCAGACGCTGATCTTGAAATCGATGCCAACCCGTGGGCAAACCAAAGCAGCGGTCGAGGAGCGCCGACGCACTCTCGATCGCATTGATCGGGCTCTTGCGGAAGCCTGTGAGAGGCTCTATTTCAAGCCCGGACGCCTGCCATGACTGATCGCCGGATGCCGAACATCGACTGCGATCGGTCTTTCTTGACCGCGCCAAAACTGAATGATAGCAGTTGGAAATGAGCCGCATGGAATACAAAATGAAATGCTTGATTGTAGGGGGCGGCATCGCTGGCTTGTGTACGGCAAAGTCCCTGCGAGACATCGGTTGCGATGTGAATCTCGTGGAGATTAACTCCGCATGGACAGTTTACGGAGTCGGTATCATCCAGCAATCGAACGTAGTTCGTGCGATGGCGCAGTTGGATTTACTTGAAGAGTACCTTGGGGTATCCGCCCCCTTTGAGGAAGTTAGACTTTTCGAACCTGATGGCCAACTCAAGGCCACCATTCCTCAGCCGCGCTTGGCAGGCCCGGAATATCCTGCTAGCCTGGGTGTCTCTCGGCTCGCTCTACACGAGGTTTTGCTCGCAGCCGCCAAATCGCGCGGCACGATCATTCGCATGGGTGTAACGGTTACCGCGTTGAATGACCAAACCGAAACCCTGAGTGTGACGTTTTCAGACGGAACAATGGGTTCTTACGACCTGCTCATCGGTTGCGATGGTGCACACTCCCATGTGCGCACGCTCATGTTGGGAACTGAGTTGAAACCTCGCTTGACCGGCCAGAGCGTTTGGCGTTGTGCGTTCCCTCGGCCGAAGGATTCGAACTACGTTGGGATTTACTACGGCCCTCGTGGAAACGCTGGAATCGTACCAATGTCGCAGAACCAGAGCTACCTCTTTGTGACCACCAAAGAGGCACCCAACACTCGTTTCCGTCACGAAGAATTGGCTGAAAAGATGCGGGAGCGCCTTTCCGACTTCGGGGGTCTTGTCGCGGAGATTCGCGAAACAATCACGGACAATGATGGGGTTGTGTACCGTCCCCTGGAGACAATTTTCTGTGAGGAATGGAATAGAGGCCGCGTTTTGCTCATCGGCGATGCCGTTCACACAATGACGCCGCACCTTGGACAGGGTGCCGGTATGGCTATTGAAGACGCCGTCGTGCTTGGACAGGAGCTTTCTAAGCCGCGGCCGTTTCCGGAGCAGATCGCCGGTTTTCTGGCCAGGCGCGTCGAACGTTGTCGCAAAGTGACGAATCTCTCTGTGCAGACCGGAGATTGGGAGATCGAGAATAGTCACCACGCGGAGCGATTCGCAATGGTTCACGAAGTACTGGGCGTCACCGCACAACCTATCTAGCCCAAACGAACACTTTCCATACATCGCTTTCTTCAAGGTAATCAAGCGAGCCCACTGGGGGAGTAAGCCTCTCTCATCGCAAATCGAAAGAAGGTGCACCTTGTTCCTTGACCTTTCCCACGCGATCGAAAACGATTTGCCTGTGGATCCACCAGGGCTTGGCCCGCGTATTGAATACCACGACCATGCGGTCGGAGCGCAGGAGATGGCGGCGATGTTCCCTGGCCTTAGGTCGTGTGACCTCCCCGACAGCGAAGGGCCGGCTTCGGAGCGCCTGATCATAACCGCCCACAATGGCACCCATGTGGACGCGCCTTGGCACTATGCTTCGACCATGAATCATGGAGAGAGGGCCTTAACCATCGATGACCTGCCACTCGATTGGTTCATGAGGCCGGGCGTCAAACTCGACTTCACCCAGGCACCCTCAGGACATGTAGTGACCGCTTCCGAACTAGAGCGAACCTTTGCCACAATTTCTTACGAACCGAAACCGTTTGACATCATCCTCATGAACACATCGGCCGGCGCACTATACGGGACTCGCGACTACCTTACCGCCGGCTGCGGATTTGGGAGGGAGGCGACACTTTGGCTTTGTGAGCGGGGCGTGGTGGTAGTGGGTACCGACGCTTGGAGTTGGGATGCGCCATTTAGTTATACGCGTCAGCGATTCGCAGCTACAGGCGACCCATCCATTATCTGGGAAGGACACAAGGCAGGCCGGGACAGCACATATTGTCAAATTGAAAAGTTAGCCAACCTCGACAAGCTTCCAAACCTTGGATTTACGGTTTGCTGCTTCCCAGTCAAGATAAAGGCTGGTTCCGCTGGATTCTCTCGCGTCGTCGCCATTCTATAGGCCACTCCTAACGAGCCGTGTCAGCCTCCTTGCGCACTCAGGAATCAAGAAAGAGATTCAGGTCCGGGAAAGCTGAGGTCAGGGTGTGGCGGCGTTTTGTTGTGAACGGGGGAAGTTCTTCCATTAATGGTGGGAAATCCGGGACGGGCGAGCAACGATTCCCGGTAGCGCTACCAGAGATTTGACGCTAAAGCCCGCTCAATCAGCGGGCTTTTTCTTGATACACCGTGCATGAACTGAACTGCAGCCGGAAAAGGTGCATTTTAGTTCGCCCTATGTCGCAGGCCGTCTTTACGTTCGCGCCGATCTCCCGCATGGAAACGCCGCTCCACTTTGATTGCGCGCCGATCCAGTGCGCCGAAGCGCCGGTCTCGCCTGCCCACGCGCCGTTCCACTTCCTGGTCCATCGATGCGGGCAGAATGATGGGCCCGGAAGTAATTACAGACTGCTCGATATCCACAACCTCGTGCGTCTCCAGCTTGGGAACAGCCGGCATTTGTCCGTTCGACGATGCCGTTTCCTCAGTCGTCGTTGGCGAACCGCTGGTAAGCATTTTGTTCAGGACCGGCATCTCGGCTCGCTGCGCTTCCACAAAATCCACGCCCTCGGCCGTAAGCGTGAGTTGCGCATTGTCTGCCTTCCCGATATAGCCCTTTTTGTAGAGATACCAAAGCGTAAAGTCCAGGTAGTCGCGAGGAAATCCCATGCGATCTTCGATCATGGCAAGAGAGACTTCAGGATAATTCGGATTCGTACGCCGCCGGTGATAAAGAACCGCCAGTACCGCCAGCCGCCGGTTTAACTCGCCCTCGCGGTCGTCCATGAAGTCGACCGACGACGAAAATGGCTGCGGTGGTGCCTGCGGCCTGCGAGTCGCATCGTACTTGGCGCGGCGCGACCTGTCAGACAACACGTCATAAGCAGCCTTCAGATGACGAAACTTTACAGGATCTCCGGTCTTCGGGTTGTCCGGGTGCAGACGCGCTGCTAAAAACCGATAGACGCGCTGAATTGTTTCCGCATCGGCGTTCGGGCTTATCTGGAGAAACTCGTAGTGATCAACCGTCCCGTTCGACGCAGGGTCGAATTCCGCTCCGCTTTCGAACGGCACTGTATTTTGCTGATATGTTTCGGGCACCGAAAAACCTCCCCAATAACAGGTGGTGTCTAACGACAGATTTCCTTTCGCCGGCGATCAACCGGCGAGTGAGTCTTTGCATTGAAGGAATCGAGCAGTCGAGAGCAGATGCCCTCCTTACACGCGCGCGTTGGGTTAGATCATCGCTTTAACTTCGAGGAAGATCGGGAAAATGCCTGTAAAGCTCCTGGAAAGAGCCCGATAGAAAGTCTATAGCATTCGCCGTAAACATGTCAAGACTGACTCTCTTCCAATACAAGATGAGCCTGAAGGAAGACTTTGATTCCAATACAAGATGAGCCTGAAGGGTCGGTCATGCTGGGTAGTGAACATCCGCATGGTTCGAGCAGAAGAGTTGAGTTTGGAGGCGATTGGCCGTTTTGTCACGGGCAGCGAGGACATCCGGTTTGAGGCCGAAGACCGCCAGCAGCTCTATGGCTGGGTGGAGAAGGTGTTGGTGGGACGGCAATACGCCCAACAGGGCAAGGCGGCGCGGGGCCTTTTGCGGCGTTACGTCGAGAAGATGACTGGGCTGAGCCGGGCGCAGATAACGCGGCTGATCGCGCGCTACGCGGCCAGCGGGCGGGTGCAGGTGACGGTCTATCGGCGGCGACGCTTCGCCGAACTCTACACACGGGCCGACATCGAGTTGCTGGCCGCGGTTGACGAAGCGCACGAGATGCTGAGCGGCCCGGCCACACGGCGCATTCTGGAGCGCGAGTTCGAGGTCTACAAGCGGCCGGAGTACGCGCGCCTGGCTACGATTTCCGTCGCTCACTTGTACAACCTGCGCCACCACCAGCGCTACCGCGAGCGGCTTCTCAACTACACCAGGACGCGACCCACGGCGGTGTCGATCGGCGAGCGGCGCAAGCCGCAGCCGCAAGGCCAGCCTGGATTTCTGCGCTTGGACACGGTGCATCAGGGCGATCAGCCGAACGGTGGGGAGAAGGGCGTCTATCACATCAACGCCGTCGATGAGGTCACGCAATGGCAGGTGGCCGGCGCCACGCCGCGCATCTCGGAGGCCTATCTGGAGCCGGTTTTGGAGCACATGCTGCGTCAGTTTCCTTTTCGCATCCTCGGCTTCCACTCCGACAACGGCAGCGAGTTCATCAACAAAACCGTCGCCCAACTGCTGGAAAAACTGCGCGTCGAACAGACCAAGAGCCGGCCTCGGCAGAGCGGCGACAATGGCCTGGTGGAGACCAAGAACGGCGCGGTCATTCGCAAACACATCGGCTATGGATACATCGATGCCAGCCACGCAGACCGCATCAACGACTTCTACCAGGAGTACTTGAATCCGTATCTGAACTATCATCGTCCTTGCGCTCAGGCGGACGTGAAGATCGACGAGAAAGGGCGCAAGCGTGTAAGTTACAAGCGCTATCAGACCCCGCTGGAGACCCTGTCGCTGTTGCACAAACCAGGACAATACCTGCGCCGGGGACTGAGTATGAACGCGCTCGAAAGGGTCGCCGCGGCCATCAGCGATACCGATGCGGCGCGGCGGATGCAACAGGCCAAAGCAAAACTGTTCGAGCGCTGGCGGTTGACCGCGTAGGACTGAAGGGAGACACAAAGGGCGGAGGAAATGGCGGTACGTGGAAAGCCCGGAAAACGATAGTACGTGTTTTCCGCCCTTCCCACATACCTTGGAAATCGCTCGAACAAGGCATCGGAACATGAAGGGCATGCGCAGCGATTTCCACATTCCCTCCGCCCCGGCTGCTAGCATGAATCAATTTCAAAACACGAAAGGACAAAACCCGCTTCGCCTACCCTTCGCTACCTTCAGGCTCATCTTTCGATTGGAAAAGACTGACTGACTGAGTTGACGCGCCCGGTGTCGTCAAGCTATGACGATCCCCAGGGCAAATCCGGGAACGTCCCATCGATGCTCCCAGGAAACGATCAGATCCCCAGCTTCCGCACTTCGTCATTGTAGTATTTGCGGTACAGAATGTCCCACTCCTGCGAGCCTTCCAGGATGATCTTGCGCTGGTTGGCGATCTTCAGCCGCGCTGAACTGTCGATCCGCGCCTCCTCGGCGAGCAGAACCTCCAGCGCCTTGCGCGCCTCCTGACGAATGGTGTTGCGGTCCTCAAGAAATCCCACCTGGTCGATCTCGGCCAGCGTATCCGCAACGGTGTGCGCCAATTTATTGACCTTGTCGCGGCTGATTCTCATAGCACCGCCTTGTACTTCTTTGCCAGCTCGGTCTTCACCTTCTTGAACATCTCGGCGTACTGCGCGCCGCTCTTGCGCATCTCCTCGGAGTAGGCGTCCAAAATCACGCGCACCTCTTCGTTGATGCGATCCTCCAGCGCAAGCTCATCGAGCAGCGCGGCATTCACGCGCTCCTCGGTCACCTTCGAGTCGCTAGTGGTAATCATCTTGGCATCGATCAGATGCTTCACCGTGCGGCGAGCAAGATAGCCAATGTAGTCACGGGAGAAAATCATGGGCGAAGTTTCAGATTACAGCACCACCCCGCATACTGTACACCGCCAAGGCGTTGCGCCGAGGCTTCTGCCAGAGAACAGCAGCGAGGCGTGCCAATTCCTGATCCCTGATCCCTGATCCCTGATCCCTGGTCCCTGGTCCCTGGTCCCTGTACTCTGTTCTACGCCCTGTGCGGGCAGCTCTTGGTGTTCAGGCACTCCTCGGCTACGCGCAGCCGCTCAACCGGCCGCCCGCCCACCAGGTGCTCCGTGACAATCTCCGCCGCGTCTTCCGGTTTCACATTGCCGTACCAGACGGCATCGGGGTAAACCACCACCGTGGGGCCGTGCTCGCACTGGTCCAGGCACCCGGACTTGTTGATCCTGACCTTCTGGCCGAGTCCGGCCTCATCGGCCAGTTTCTTCAATCGTGCATGCAGATCGCTTTTGCCGTCGGTGGTGCAGGAGGCACGCGGCGCATCGGCCGGGCGAGTGTTGTGGCAGACAAAGACGTGGCGTTCGAATGCGGGCAAGTGGCGTTCCTCCTCAGGATGGACAATTCCAGAGTAAAGCCTCCCGCTCTGTCCGCGGCCAGCCGCACCACCTCCGGCCGCAAAAAGCCCCGTGCCAGGGGTTTCCACATTCGCCCTCGCCGACCCCGCCCCCATCTGCGAAAATGGGTGTTTGACGATGAGAACCGACAACCTGCTATCGCTGAAAGACGACATGGTGGCCTTTATTGAGGGCCATGGCCTGCAACGACTGCCCGGCTACGTCACCGAGGACATTCCCTCCATCCTCTGGGAAGCCCACGGCAATCCCGACGCATGGAAAGATTTTGTCGAGATGGCCAAGCACGTGGGCGCTCCCTTCGTCACCTTCAGCGAAATGACGCTGGAGCGCGAGGAGCTCGACGCGCTCATCGAAGAAGCTGGCGAAATGAATTTTCCCGATGAAGAAGCCACCGAACTTGTCGAGGCCAAGTGGCTGCGCAAGTACGCGGGCAAGTTGGGCTACATTCAGCTCGGCTTCATCTATCAGGGGCTCGTCTTTCTCCACGAAACCACCACCGAATGGTACGAGCGCTATCAGGATCTCCTGGAGAACCTCGAAAGCTTTCAGGACATCGTGATCGACGATGCTCATTCGCACGAAGACGAGGACGAATAGTCCGCGTGAGCTCCGCTGGGGCCGAAAACAAAGCCACTGCCGCGCCCGGGAATTCTCCGCCGCAGCGCTGGCTCCTCGCCGAGCCCCGCCCCGGCGAATCCGCTTCCCTTGCCCGCGAGGCGCGCCTGCCACTGGTGCTCGCCGAGCTGCTCCTGGCGCGCGGCATCACCAGCGCCGCCCAGGCTTACGCCTTCCTCAACCCCGAGCCGGCCCACCTGCACGATCCCCTCCTCATGCTCGGCATGGCCGCGGCCGTCGACCGTCTCGAGCGCGCCATCGCTGCGCGCGAAACCGTGCTTCTCTACGGCGACTACGATGTGGACGGAACCGTCGCCGTCGTCCTGCTCAAAACCGCCATTGAAATGCTCGGCGGTCTCGCGCGTTTTCACGTCCCTCATCGCCTGCGCGACGGCTACGGAATGCGATCGAGCGTGCTCGAGGCGGCCCACGCCGAGGGCGTCCGGCTCGTTGTCACCGTCGACACCGGCATGCGCGCCTTTGCCGAGGCCGAGACCGCGCGCAAGCTCGGCATGGATCTGATCGTCACCGACCACCATCTCCCGGAAGCGCACGACGATGCTGCCCGCCGCGCTCGCCATCCTCAATCCCAACCAGCCCGGTTGCGCGTACCCTGAAAAATCTCTCTGCGGCGCGGCCATCGCGCTCAAGCTCGCGCAGGCTCTGCTTGAGCGCCGCGATTCGGCTCGCTGCCGCGAAAAAACTCTGCCCAGCTTTCTCAAGATGGCGGCCATCGCCACCATCGCCGACGCCGTTCCCCTCCGCGGCGAAAACCGCACCATCGCCGCGCTCGGCATGCGCGAGCTGCGCCGCCCCGCAGGCGCCGGTCTGCGCGCTCTTTTCGCAGCCGCCGCGCTCGACCCCGCCAGCAAACAACTCACCGGATACGATGTCGCCTTCCGCCTCGCGCCGCGCATCAACGCTGCCGGCCGCATGGACGTCGCCTCCGACGTCATTGAGCTTTTCTCCACGCGCGACTCGCACCGTGCCACGGAGCTCGCCGCCAAACTCGAGCGCCTGAATCGCGAGCGCCGCGACATTGAAGCGGCCGCGCTCACTCAAATTGAATCCCGCTTGAAGACAGACGCGGAAGCAGACGGCGAGCTCGCATTTGACCGGCTTCTCGTCATCGACGGCGACGGCTGGCATCGCGGCGTCATCGGCATCCTTGCCTCGCGCGTGGTCGAGCGCACCGCCAAGCCGGCCATTGTCGTCAGCGTGGAAGACGGCCCCAATGGCGGTATCGCGCACGGCTCCGGCCGCTCCGTCGACGGCTTTCCCCTGCTCGCCGCTATCGAATCCTGCGCCGATCTCTTCACGCGCTTTGGCGGCCATGCCTTCGCAGTCGGCTTCGCCCTGCCCGCCGCGGCCCTGCCCGCGCTCAAGCGGCGCCTGCGCCTCTACGCCAACGAGCACCTAGCCGCACGCGAGCCTGAGCGCCTGCTGCGCATTCACGCCGAGCTGCCGCTCGATCGCATCACGCCCGTGCTGGCTGGATGGCTGCGCAAGCTCGAACCCCTGGGCCACGGCAATCCCGAGCCCATCTTCATCGCCCGCTCCGCGTGCCTGCTCGCTCCGCCGCGCATCATGAAAGATCGCCATCTCTCCCTCCAACTGGCGCAGGCCCCCGGGCCGCAGCCAAACCAATCTACTCCCCGCTTGCCGCCCAGCGCCGCTCCCATCGCTTCCATCCGCGCCGTCGGCTGGGGCCTTGCCGAGCGCGCCATGGAGCTTCGCCTCGAGCAGGGCAGCCTCATCGATGTGGCCTATCGCATCCGCGAAAACGACCATCCCGACTTCGGTGGCCTGGAGATCGATATTATGGGCATACAACCAACCGAGTCGTAGGCGGGTGGCTTAAAGCGACTCTGACCGGTTCCCCAGGGAGGAAAAAATGAGCCAGCGAAGGATTCCGTGTGCGGCGATGGCTGCGATATGCCTGGTTGGCGCCTTTCTCTGCGCGCAGCCTCGCGATCGTCACACTGCAACCGCAGCCCATGCGGGCAGGACGCGCACTTACTACATCGCTGCCGATGAGGTGCAATGGGACTACGCGCCCTCGGGCCGCGATGAAGCCATGGGCATGGAATTCGACCCCGTCGCCAAAGGTTTCACCGAGTCCGGCCCGCATCAGATCGGCCGCGTCAACAAGAAGGCCGTCTACCACGAGTACACCGACGCCACCTTCACTCAGCTCAAAACGCGCAGCCCTCAGGATCAATATCTCGGCATCATGGGGCCCATTCTGCGTGGCGAAGTCGGCGACACCATTAAAGTCGTCTTCAGGAACAACGCGACCCATCCCTTCGGCATGCATCCGCACAGTGTCCTCTACCAAAAGGACTCCGAGGGCGCTGACTACAACGACGGCACGAGCGGCGCGGACAAGGGAGACGCCTGCGTCGCGCCCGGCGCCACCCACACCTACACCTGGCAGGTTCCCGAGCGCTCCGGCCCCGGCCCGAACGATCCCAGCTCCGTCTTCTGGCTCTATCACTCGCATTGCGACGAGCTGCGTGACGTAGCCTCGGGCCTCTTCGGCATGATCGTCATTACCCGCCGCGGTATGGCCCTTCCCGATGGCCGCCCCAGGGATGTGGATCACGAGTTCGCCACCATGTTTATCGCCATCAACGAAAATGAAAGCTGGTATCTCGACGACAATATCCGCGATCACACCACCGATCCCAAGGGCGTAAATCGCGCGGAATTCAACCTCCTCACAGCCACCGGATATTATGCAATCTCCGCCAACACGGGCTTCATTAACACCAATATCAAGTGGTGCATCAACGGCTACATCTACGGCAACATGCCCATGATGACCATGAACAAAGGCGACCATGTGCGCTGGTACGTCGCCACTCTCGGCGACTTTAATAACGGGCACACACCTCATTGGCACGGCAATACCGTCCTCGTCGCCGGCCAGCGCACTGACGTCATTGCGATCACGTCTGCGCAGATGGTCACGGCCGACATGATCCCCGATGCTCCCGGCATCTGGCTCTATCACTGCCACATCAGCGATCACATGCTGGCCGGCATGGCGGCCCGGTACGAAGTGAAGGATCGCTAACGGAACTCATGGCGCCATGGCAGGACCTGATCGACGTCGTTCAGATCGTACCGCCGTATGACGAGACCGCAAAGCTGCTTCAGGAACAAATCGGCGCCAGAGCCTCCATCACGCTGGTCCGGCCCGACGCGTATATGCGGGTCTCCAAACCCGCATCTCCAAGCAGCGCCCAGCCCTCATCTTGGACCCGTGAATCCGCAATCCTTCCACAGTTTTTCCCAAACCCACATCCCGGCGCCCACGTTCACCGGCAACGGAAATCCCAGTTGATGCGCCAGCATGCACACCTGGCCGCGATGATGCGCCTCGTGCGTAATCATGAAGGCCACCATCGCCGCGCCCGCGGGCCACGGTTTTGCCCAGCCGTCGCGGCGAAAAGTTTTGGCCGGCCTCTGCGACCCGCCCAGCGCCTGCGCAAGCATCTCCGAGCAGCATGCGGCGCTCTCCTTGAGAGCGGCCCTGGCCACCTTCTGCGTGCAGCCGGCGCGATCGAGCGCAGCAGGCAGCTTGAGATGCGCGGCCGACAGCCTGACCCATTTCCGTCGGATGTTGTGCACGTGCGCGACAATCGCGGCAATCGTCCGCGCCTTGCTGCCAGGCGGTTTAGCGCGCCACGCTGCAGGATCGAGATTCTCAAGAACAATTTGCATCATCCGCTCGTTGACGGCCCAACTTTCTTGAAGCGCCTCGCGAAGGTCTCCGTCAACGTCAGCCTTTAACTGGCTCATAGAATCACCTCATGCGTCAAATGAAAAAGCCGGCGACGAACGCCGGCTCTTCCGCACTATTCCAATTTCGCGGCTTACACCACTTCAATCCCCATCGATCGCGCCGTCCCTTTGATGCTCTTGATCGCCGCTTCGACCGACGCCGCATTCAAATCCGGCATTTTCTGCGTGGCGATCTCGCGCACCTGCTTCTCGGTCACCTTGCCCTTCTTTTCCTTGTTCGGCGTGCCCGAGCCCTTCTCGATGCCGGCCGCCTTCTTCAGCAGAACCGCCGCCGGAGGCGTCTTGGTCACAAAGCTGAAAGTGCGGTCGGCATAAACCGAGATGACGACCGGAATAATCAGTCCGGCCATCTCCTTGTTCTGCGTCTTCGCGTTGAACTGCTTGCAGAACTCCATGATGTTGACCTGCGCCTGGCCCAGCGCCGGGCCAACCGGCGGCGCGGGCGTAGCCTTGCCGGCCTCGATCTGCAGTTTTACGTAGCCGGTAATCTTCTTCGGAGGTGCCATACTGTTTCCTTCGGAACCAGCTTCTAGCTTCTAGCTGCTAGCTACTAGCTCATTCGTCTTGTTGCAAATTTTGAAGTCTCAGCCAACTGCTTTGCCTCTAACTGGCAATCGCTAGATAGAATCGCCAGCTAGAAGCTAGAAGCTAGAAGCTAGAGGCTGCTTATTCAATCTTTTCCACCTTGCCGAACTCCAGTTCGACCGGCGTCGAGCGCCCGAAAATGGTCACCATCACCTTCAGCGTTTCGCGATCTTCGTTGATCTCGTCCACCACGCCGTTGAAGTTGGCAAACGGCCCGTCGGTGATGCGCACCTGCTCGCTCTTCTCAAACTTGATCTTCATCCGCGGCTTGTCTTTGGCCGTCTCGCTGCGGAAGAGAATCGAACTCACTTCTTCTTCGCTCAGCGCCACCGGCTTGTCGCCGGTGCCCAGAAATCCCGTCACCTTCGGCGTGTCCTTCAACACGTGCCAAAGTTCGTTGTCCAGCTCCATCTCCACCAGCACGTAGCCGGGCAGAAATACCCGCTCCACGGTGCGCTTCTTGCCGTTGATAATCTCCGTCACCGGCTCGGTGGGAATCATCACCCGCCCCACGCGGTCCTTCAGTCCGAAGGCCTGCACGCGGCTCTCGATCGACTCACGCACCTTGCGCTCAAAGCCCGAGTAGGCGTGCAGAATGTACCACCGGAAGCGCTCGTTGCGCACCGGCTGCGCGTCTGCTGCAGCCACTGGCGGCTCGGCCGGCGGCTCTGCACTCGGCCGCCTTGTACCTCGGCCTGCGCTTCCGCCTGCGCCTCTACGGGTTGTTCTAGCTCGTCTGCCATTCCACTCTCGATTCCGGGTTCCGCCGGCTACTGCAATCCGCCCAGCTTGCCCAGCAACCCATGCACGGCGATTCTGAAAACGCCGTCCACTATAAAGAAAAAGATGCCAAAAAGGAAGACCGCAACGATCACCACCGATGTCGTCACCTTCACTTCCTTCCACGAGGGCGCAACCACCTTGCGCATCTCCGCGCGCACATCGCGCAGAAAGCGGGTAAACTCATTCCATTTGCCCACTGCGCCGCCGCCAAACTCTTGCAAGCGCTCCGGCTCCTGCCGTTTGGCCTTGGCCGCTCGTCGCCTCTTTGCCATTGCTGTTTTCGTCGCCATACTTCATTCCTTCTTAGGGTTCAGGTTTCAGGGGTCAGTCCGTTTCGCCGATTCAACCTCTTGGCTTTCCTCAGCGCTGTTCTTACTGATCCCTGTTCCCTGTTCCTGCTTTCTCTGGCAGGGGCGGAGGGATTCGAACCCCCAAGTCCGGTTTTGGAGACCGGCAGTTTAGCCGTTGAGCTTACGCCCCTGTAAAGCAGGTGTCAGGTTCAGCGTTCAGAGCTTCAGTCTCTTCGCGTGACGAGCCGATTTCGCTCTCCGCGCCGCATTCCCTGACACCTGACACCTAGAAGCCTGATCCCTGCTTTACTTCGTTTCCTTGTGCACCTGGTGCTTGCGGCAGCGCTTGCAGAACTTCTTCAACTCGAGACGGCCCGTAACCGTCTTCTTGTTCTTCGTCGTCGAGTAGTTCCGCTCCTTGCACTCGGTGCACTGCATTGTAATGATTTCCCGCATGTCCAATTCCCTTCGGAGATCAGTCGTCAGAGATCAGTGATCAGTGTTATTAGTGATCCGGCTACTTTCGCCCGTTCACTCTTGCTGATCCCTGTTCACTATTCCCGTCTTATTCACTCGTTCACTGTTCTCTGATCTCACGTCTTTACTTGATAATCTCCGAGATCGTGCCCGCGCCCACCGTCCGGCCGCCTTCGCGGATCGCGAACCGCAATCCCTTCTCCATGGCCACCGGCGTAATCAGCTCCACCGTCAACTGCACGTTGTCGCCCGGCATCACCATCTCCACGCCCTCCGGCAGCTCCGCCACTCCCGTCACGTCCGTCGTGCGGAAGTAGAACTGCGGCCGGTAGCCCTTGAAGAACGGCGTGTGACGCCCGCCCTCTTCCTTCTACAGCACGTACACCTCGCCCTTGAAGTTCGTGTGCGGCGTGATCGATCCCGGCTTGGCCAGCACCATCCCCCGCTCCACGTCCTCCTTCGGAGTGCCGCGCAGCAGAATGCCCGCGTTGTCGCCCGCCATGCCCTCGTCCAACTGCTTCTTGAACATCTCCACGCCCGTGCACACCGTCTTGCGCGTCTCGCGGAAGCCGACGATCTCCACGTCCTCGCCCACCTTCACCTTGCCGCGCTCGATCCTGCCCGTCACCACCGTGCCGCGCCCCGAGATCGAGAAAATATCCTCGATCGGCATCAGGAACGGCTGGTCCACCGCGCGGTCCGGCCGCGGAACGTACTTGTCCACCGCCTCCATCAGCTCGTCGATCTTGGCTTCCCACTTGCGCCTCGCCGTTCAGCGCGCCCAACGCCGAGCCGCGAATCACCGGCACGTCGTCGCCCGGGAACTGGTACTTCGACAGCAGCTCGCGCACTTCCATCTCCACCAGGTCGATCAGCTCCTCGTCCTCGACCGCGTCGCACTTGTTCAGAAACACCACGATGCAGGGCACGCCCACCTGGCGCGCCAGCAGCACGTGCTCCTTGGTCTGCGGCATCGGTCCGTCGGTCGCCGCCACCACCAGAATCGCTCCGTCCATCTGCGCCGCGCCGGTGATCATGTTCTTGATGTAGTCGGCGTGGCCGGGGCAATCCACGTGCGCGTAGTGACGGTTCGCCGTCTCGTACTCCACGTGCGCCGTCGCGATCGTGATGCCGCGCTCCCGCTCTTCCGGCGCGTTGTCAATCGAGTCGAACGAGCGAAACACGTTCTTCGGATTGTGCTTCTGCAATACCTTCGTGATCGCCGCCGTCAACGTCGTCTTGCCGTGATCGATGTGCCCAATCGTCCCCACGTTCACGTGCGGCTTCGAGCGATCAAACTTTTCCTTCGCCATAAAAAGCCTCGAATCCTTTCCTAGCTCGTGTTGCCCGTTTCTCCTCGGGGCGCCGGCATTCCGGCTCCAGCCCCAAAAAACCTAAAAGCAGCTTCTAGCTTCTAGCTTCATTCTGGCGCTCGAAGCCCAAAGCTAAGAGCTAGAAGCTAGTAGCTGCTCTTCAGTAATACGCGTACACCTTCAAATACCTCTGCCGCAGTTCCAGCGGCACCGCTTCCACCAGCCGCAAATAGCGCTCGCGGGTCAGCGCCTGGTCTGAAACCGGCAACGCCTGGTAAAACCCGATCGCTTCCTTGCCCAGCAGCCCGCGCTCAAGAATGCCTTCATAATCGCGAATCCGCAGCTTGGCCTTTTTCACGCGATTCAGAAAGACTTCCACGTCGCGCGCGTCAAACGCCGCATCGATCAGCGCGTGAAGCTGCGCATATCCCTGCTCATCCTTGACCGCAATCGCTGCCTGCTCAAACATCCTTCGCAACCCTCGATTTGGCTTCTAGCTGCCTGCTTCTAGCCGAACCTTGCTGCCTCAGTCATCAGACGCTCATCCCACCAGGAAAAAGCCAGAAGCTACGAGCGAATAGCTAGAAGCTGCATCTTTGGAGCGGGAGACGGGGCTCGAACCCGCGACCAACAGCTTGGAAGGCTGTGACTCTACCACTGAGTTACTCCCGCTAAAAACAGCTTCCAGCCCCTAGCTTCTAGCCTCTAGCTTTTCCTTCCGATGCCAGCCTCATCGGCTCGTTCCACCATTGCACCGGCTAGTAGCTAGAAGCTGGAAGCTGCATTTCTGGAGCTGATGACCAGGATTGAACTGGTGACCTCTCCCTTACCAAGGGAGTGCTCTACCAACTGAGCTACATCAGCCCTCTAAACTCAAGCTTTTAGCTCCTAGCTTTTAGCCCCTGGCTCCATCTTGCTTGCATCAGCCGCATCGGCTCGATCCCGCAATCAAAGCTAGAAGCCAGCAGCTAGGAGCTGCCCTTCCTGCGAATCTTCTCCGCCTGCCTCGCTAAAACCGTGCGCAACGCCAACCCGCCAATCACGATCAGCGGAATCAGCCTCATCTCCACCGGCCTGCCAAAGACGAGCACCGTGCCCTCGCCCATGGTGAACCAAACCAGCGCCGCCAAAATCGCAAACATCGCCAGAGCCATCCAATACTTCCGGTCCAAATCCGAACCGGCACTCTGAGGGCCTGTCATCTTGCGCTCTTGAGCGGCGTTTTCAATCCCCTGCTGCCGCTGCCTCGCGCATTACAATCCCTCAAAACTCTGGTGCACAGGGGAGGATTCGAACCTCCGTAGCTCGAATGAGCGGCAGATTTACAGTCTGCTGCCATTAACCGCTCGGCCACCTGTGCCCAACCCGCCGGCCTCCATCTTGGTCTGCTGCCAAGCTGTGAAACCAAGCTTCCTCGTACCAACCCGCTTCCACGCACGCCGCAACCGCCGGCGAACTTCCCGGACCTTCGGAGCATGCAACTCAGTGGGATCGCCGCGGAGTTGAAAGACCCGGCGCTCGCCAAAATCCGCCTCGCCGGTAAACTCTTGCCGTTTTGGTCTCCCCGTTCTACCCCCGTTACGTGGAGCTGGCGAAGGGATTTGAACCCCCGACCCTCTGATTACAAATCAGATGCTCTACCAGCTGAGCTACGCCAGCTCGTTTTCCACCGGAAAGCCTTCCGGAGTCCCAAAGAACGCACGGACACACTCCCACTTCGTGCGTACTACGGCACAGTAGTTAAGGTTAGCATAGCGGAGCGGGGCGAGCAAACGCTCTCCGTAACCCTAGAAAAACCGTCTGAGCGCGCCGCGCAAAGGGGGAAAATGAGGCAGTGTAGAGCGCGCAATGTAAATCGCACTAAATGTTAGGTTTCGCGGTGCGCGGGACCGGCCAAATGTTCGTTCAAGTGGTTGCACCTGCCCCCCAAACGTTCGCCTGGGAGGGTGCGATTCTTCGAGACAAATACCGAGAATAGTTGCGAACAATTAGTGGTTAGAACCGAGAATAGTTGCGAATAAGAGCGAGTAGCACCGAGCAATTTCCCAAAAGTGCGTCCAAACAGGCGTTTGCGGCCCTAAAATGCCACTTTTGCTGCATTTTTCGCATGTTAGAGATTAGAGATCAGAGAACAGGGATCAGGGGTCATTGATCAGTGGTCGGTTTTTTGTCCTCGCCGGAGCCCATCCCATTGCTGTTTCCTCGCCGAAACCCATCCCATCGCACTTGGCGTAAGAGGCGCTTGCGAAGACCCGCCACTTGGGTAGATAATTCGTGCGCAATCCCAGGGCCTATGTCTCTCGTTGTGAACGATAAGGAGAAGTGTATGCGCAAGTGTCTTTTCGCCGTTTTCCTTCTGGTAGTTTGCCCATTACTCATCGCGCAGCAGGCGATGAACAACGACGCCGTCGTCAAGCTGGTGAAGGCCGGGCTGTCCGACGATTTGATCGTCACTACCATCAACTCCTCGCCAGGCGATTACGACACCTCCGCAAACGGCCTGATCGCCCTGAAGGCCGCGGGCGCCAGCGACAAAGTGATCGCCGCAATTTTGATGAAGGCATCCGCGCCCTCCGCTGCTCCCGCGTCCGCACCGGCAGCGGCCGCAAGTGCGGGCCTTCCGCCCGGAATTGACGACGTCGGCGTCTACTACAAAGACACGAACGGAGCCTGGACCCCGCTCATGCCGGAGATTGTGAATTTCAAGACCGGCGGCGTTTTGAAGAGCATTGGCAGCGTGGGCCTCGTCAAGGGAGACATCAATGGTCACATCAAAGGTGCTCATGCGAAGATGAGCTTGACCTTCCCAGTTGTACTGGCGGTCTATGTCCCGGACGGGACTGATATTACCGAGTACCAGCTCTTGCGGCTGCACGTGAATGAAGACTCCCGCGAGTTTCGTTCCGTAACCGGAGGTGTGATGCACGTTTCCGGCGGCGCAGCCCGCGACGCCCTTGAATTTCAACCGGAAAAGATTGCAACGCGCGTTTACCGGATCACGTTGCCAGTGGAACTCGGGAGAGGTGAGTACGGACTGCTGCCCCCTGGTGCTGTGGGCAGCTCCAATTTGGGAAGCAGCGGAAAAATCTATGCGGCGAGCATCATTGAATGATGCCCGCCTCCCCTGCACAGTCCCTTAAGATCACCATCCGGAAAAGGGGCTTCGCGGATTGGAGCCGCAGTCTGAACGTGACCAGCGGCTACATCCGCCTGAATGCGGAAATGCAATCGGCCTCTGCCACGCCTGAACCGGCTTCCGCTCCCGCTCCGGCGGTGGTGGCGATTGCGCCACCACCGCCGCCACCAACCAACTGAATCGGCTGGCTGGCGAAGCACTCTGCCCGGTCCTGGTGAGTGATTCGCCGACCGAACTCAACCCCCGTCCGCAGTGTTGGGGTTATCTCTGACGGTTTTTGCTGACCGGAAGAATGAACCGACGCACGCGCAGAACGCTTCTCATCGGCGCTGCAGTCCTGCTTTTGCTGGCGGTGGCCATCTTTCTGCGCTCCAAGGCCTCGCCCGAGGCCGCGCGCCTGCAGCCCGAGTCCGACGGCAACCCCACCGTGACGCCAATCACTTATCGGACTCCATTGAACGAAGTAAAATTCTCGCTCATTCGTGATGAAAAGGGAGATACGCCATTAAGGGCCCCGGGACTTGTTTCTTCACCTTCTGTCTTCTCCTCGCCGCCGCGCCACCCTCCGCCAGAGCTTCCAAGCCGCCGCAATTCAACACCATTGTTGTCAACCACTTCATCAACGCCGATGGAGTAAGCCAATCGCAGGAATTCATTCAGGAATTCAGCGTGGGCCTGCGCGAGGGGTTGCAGGAGTATAAGGTTGCCCACCAGGCTGTCGGCGAGGGCGCTGCGGTGTCCGACGCGGACGCCGTCAATTCGCTGGTCATCGAAGGCAAGTTCACGAGCCTGGATAAAGGCGCCATCTTCACAAAGCTCTACATGGAAATCGACATATACCGTGTCACCGATCACGCGCTTGTCAAGACCATCGCGACGCACGATCAGGCCGTGTCTCACGGAGCGGTCAAGAACCTGGCGGAGGTCGAAGGAGAGAAGGTCTCCGAAACCATCGTGTGGGCACTCCGGAAAGTCAGTTTGTCCAGCATTCCTCTCGGACCGCCCGTTCCCAGGCCCGCTGCGCCCGCACCGGCTTCGGCAAAGGTAGTGGCTGCGCCTCCGGTTTTTGCCTCTATTCAGATCTCTTCAAACCCCGCCGGAGCGGAAATCACAATCGACGGCAACGATGCGGGCAACACGCCCAGCCTCATCAAGCTCAGGCCGGGAACGCATTCCATCAGAATCACAAAGGATGGTTACACGCCCTGGGAGCGGTCCATCGATACCGGCGCCGGAGAGGCGCGCACCATCGCCGCCGATCTGGAAAAAACAGGTCAATGATTCGCAGCCGAATCTGCACTGAGAAGGGAATTCATCATGAAACGTTTTGCTTCCGTTCTTTCTTCTGCTCTCGATTCTCTTTGCGGCCGCGCCGCTGGCCGCCAAAGACGCCCCTCTACCGCCGATCAACACCATCGTCGTCAAGCACTTCACCAATGGCAACGGCATGACCCAGTCGCAGGATTTCATCAATATGTTCGCTGACAACCTTTGCAAGGAACTGGTGAAGTACAAAGTTTCCGCCCAGGCCGTGATCGAGGGAACCGTCGTTCCCGATGCCGTGGCCGCCAATTCGCTTGTGGTCGACGGCAAGTTCCTCTCGCACGAAAGTGGCGGCTTCGTCACGCCGGGGAAGCTGAACGTGGAGCTTAGCCTCTACCGGCTTAGCGATCATGCATTGGTCAAAACATGGGATGGACCAGCTTACTTCATGACCAACGGCGATCACCGCGATAAGCCCTATGCTGAATTCACAGCACACTCTACCGCAGCCCTGATATATCAAGCGCTCGAAGGCGTCAACCTGTCGAGCATTCCTCCCGCTGCGCCCGGCTCCAGCCCCGCTGCGTCTGGCGCAACACCTGCTCCCGGAACCGCGCCTTCCGGCCCCGACGCAGTAGCCTCCGTTCAACTGACCTCCGACCCTAGCGGGGCGGAGATCACAATAGACGGCAACTATGTGGGCAGCACGCCTAGCAGCGTCAACGTCAAGCCGGGCACGCACGCCATCAAGATCGCGATGACAGGCTATTTGCCCTGGGTGCGGTCGATCGAAACCCAAGGCGGAGAGACGCGCAATTTTATCGCCGATCTCAAGAAAGCCAACCCGTGATCCGAAGCCGAATCCGCGCCGGGAAAGGAGACCTGTGATGAATCGCCTTGCGCCTTGTTTCCTCCTCCTCTGTTTTGCTCTGGCGGCTGCACCTCCTGCCAACGCCTCCAAGCCGCCGCAATTCAACACCATCGTCGTCAATCACTTCACCAATGCCAACGGAGTGAACCAGTCGCAGGAATTCATCAATGCTTTCTGTGATGAACTTCGCTTAAAACTGGAGAAGGCGTCGTTTAAACAAGGATTTACTTTTTGGAAGGTTACGAGACAAGCCCTCACTGAGGGAGCTGCGGTGTCCGACGCTGACGCGGCCAACTCTCTGGTAGTCGAAGGCAAGTTCACCCGTCTCGATAAGGGCTCCATGTTCACAAAGCTATACATGGAGATCGACGTCTACCGGGTCAGCGATCACCTGCTGGTCAAGACCGTTCCTACGCACGACATTTTCCCCAATCACGGGGCGGGTAGCGACGAGCATATTGGGAAGATAATGGCAGATCAAGCCGTCCTGGATCTCTTCGATCCGCTCCAAAACGTCAACTTATCCAGCATTCGCGCCGCGCCGCCTGTCCCCAAATCCGTGCCGCCCGCACCGGCTCCCGCTCCACTCTTCGCCTCCGTTCAGTTCTCTTCAAGCCCCGCAGGAGCTGACATCACCATCGACGGCTACGATGCCGGCAACACGCCCAGCCTGATCAAGCTCAGGCCCGGCACACACTCCATCAGAATCACGAAGGATGGTTACGAGCCCTGGGAGCGGACGATCGATACCGGCGCTGGAGAATCGCGCAACCTGGCGCCGAATCTCGAAAAGACCGGCCCATGATTCCCCTTTTGCCGGCAGCCGGAGGTGTTAGCCTTTTCCTGATGCCTCCGGTCACTCCAGCATGAAGCGACGCACGCGCAGAACGCTTCTCATCGTCGCCGCGGTCCTGGTTTTGCTGGCCGTGGCCGTCTTTCTGCGCTCCAAAGCGCCGCCCGAGGCCGCGCGCCTGTTGCCCGAGTCCGACGGCATCGTTTACATCAACCTCAAGCCCATCCGCACCTTCTTCCATAAGAACCTGAAGCCGCCCGAACGCGTGCCCGAGTACAAGCAGTTCATTGAATGCCATCGGCATCGATCCCGAGCGCGACCTCGACCAGGTAGCCATCGCGCTGCACCGCATGCCCGATCCCAACGGCCCCAACGGTCCCGTCGCCTATTCCATGGTGCTCGTCGGCAAAATCACCGGCGAGCGCCTCAATACATGGCTCGACGCCCACGCCACCTCGCGCGAAACCTACGCCGGCCACACCATCTACAGCATCCCTTCCGAGGGCCGCACGGTGCGCGTGGCGCAAATCGGCTATGACACGGTGGCCGTCTCCAACACGCCCACGCCCGAGCAGATTCACTCCATCGTCGACCGCCATCGCGCCGCCGCGCTGCCCTTCTCCGGCTCCTCGCTGCTGGGGCGCCACTACCACGACGTGCCCCTGCTCTCCGTCGCCTGGGGTGTGGGCCAAATCGGACTGCCTTTCTCCGAGAGCGGCGCCATCAACGTCTTCGGGCTTTCTCTGCCGCTCCAGGCCGACTCCACCATCATCGCCAGCGTGGCGCCGGCTCTGGCCGTGCCGGGCTCTCTCCGCGTGCGCGTAGAAGAAATCGCTCCCGGCGAAGACAAGGCCGCCAGCCAGGCTGCCGCCCTCGCCACGCTCGTCACCCTGGCGCGCAGTTTTACCCCGCCGCTCGCGAAAAACACCGCCAACAACGCCCTCAGGGATCTGCTGAAAACCGCCGAAGTCACCCAGCACGGCGAGCGCGTCGTCGTCACCGCCACGCTCCCGTCCAGCTTCCTTGCAAACCTCTAGCTTAGGCCAGCAGTTTACCCTTCTGCTCGATGCTTCCGCCGGTAAAGGGACAGAACAAGCGTGAGGAACCCATGATTGTCGACGTATCGATACCGGCTCCTGAGGAGGTGCTTGCATGAACGAAAAGCTGTGTAGAATTGGGATTATCTTCGCAATCTTCGTTATGGCCTTAAATGTGAACGCTCCCCTGTCCCAAGCCCAGGACGCCCATGCACCAGACGACCGGGTGAGTTTCGAAATATCCCCCGATCATGTCGGAATCAGCGTGCCGAATGCTGAAGAATCGGCGGCGTGGTATCACAAGATGCTGGGATTCGAAGTCGATTTCCGGATGAAACAGGGCGAGGGAATGACCGTGGTGCACATCAAGCGCGGCAATTTTAATATAGAGCTGTTCCAGATTGACGGCGCCAAACCCTTGCCGGAATACCGCCGCGATCCTTCCACCGACCTGCGCGTCAACGGACTGGCCCATTTTGCCTTCCGCGTCTCCGACGTCCAGGCGGCCATCAAAGAATTGAAAGCCAAGGGCGCCGAAATCGCCATGGAGCCGGTAGATACCCCAGGCGTCGTATTTGCCTTTGTCCGCGACAATGCCGGCAACTGCTTTGAGCTGATCCAGTACAAAAATCCGCCTGCTACCACACATTGAGCAGACCAAGCCAACCTGAACGGCGCTTCGCGGCATCGGATTCGTAGCGGAAGGAGTGGCTATGCATTCGATGTTCAGGAATTTTTCCCGGCTCTTGCTGGCGGCGGCAATCGCGTTGCCCGCGCTCACCACCGGTTGCGCGGTACACGCACGCGTCTACGGGCCCGGCGAGGATGTTTACTACACACAGTGGGAGCATGAATCCCATCGCGACCACGTCGACTATGAGAAGCGCAAGGACGCCGAGCAGAAAGAATACTGGAAGTGGCGCCACGACCACCCCAACCAATAAGAAACTCGAATCATCTTTGACCGTGACACCTGACACCTGAAACCCGACCCCTGTTATTCTCACTCCGTGGGCTTCCAGGACTTCGTCGGCAACACGGCCACCGTCACGCACCTGCGCGAGAGCGTGCGCTCCGACCGTTTCCCGCATTCGCTCATCCTTGCGGGGCCGCGTGGCGCGGGCAAATACACTCTGGCGCTTATGCTGGCCCAGGCCGTCAACTGCCTCAAGCCGGCCGAATCCGACGGCCTGCCCGACTTTTGCGGCGTCTGCTCCAATTGCACGCGCATCGCCGCGGCCGCCAATCTCGACGCGCTGGTGGACGAAGCCGTCAGTGCCCGCGACGACATGCGCGACACCGACAAACGCGAAACGCGCATCCTCATCCAGACCCACCCCGACGTTCTCGTCGTTCCGCCCGACCCGCCGCAACTGCTCATCAAACTCGGCCAGGTGCGCCAGGCGATCCACGCCGCCTACTATCGCCCGCCCGTCGAGGCACGGCGCGCATTTACCATATTCACCACTTCGGCCTTCATGAAAGAAGCAGCCAACAGCCTGCTCAAGCTGCTCGAAGAGCCGCCCGATCACTCCACGCTCATCCTGCTCACTGAAAATCCCCAGGAGCTTCTGCCCACCATTCGCTCCCGCGCCGTGGTTCACCGTCTCGGCGCGCTGCCAGCCGCCGACCATCGAAGATCTGCTAGCCAGGCGCCGGCCCGAATTACGCCCGCAGGAGCGCGCACTGGCCGCCCGCCTCGCCGAAGGCGCCGTGGGCCGCGCGCTCTCGCTCGACCTGAGCGCTTATCTTCTAAGCCGTCAGGATGCGCTCGTCATCCTGCGCACCGCGCTCCGCGAGCCAGATTATTCCGCTCTCTTCCACGCTACCGAGAGCTACCGCGCCGGCGCCGATGGCCAGGAAAAGACCGTCAACCTTCTCCGCGCCCTGGGCAGCCTCGTCGAGGATCTGCTGCTTGTCGTCGCCGGGACCCCCGCATTGATCCGCAACGTCGATCTTGCCGCCGAACTCCCCCGCCTGGCCGAAGGCCTCACCGTCGACTGGATCGACGGCGCAGCCCGCGCCCTGGTGCAGGTGGAACAGGGCATGCGGCGCAACCTGCTGCGTTCGCTCTCGCTTGACGCCATGGCAGTCAGCCTCGCCGCCAACACCGTCCTCTGAACACTGTTCCCTGTTCCCTACTCTCCGATCCCTGCCTTCTCGTTCCCTTGGTCACTGGTTCCCTGCCTTCCGGCCTTGACGCCGCGCCCGGTTCGCCGCAGAATGAAAGTGCAACCTCCGATAGGCTCCAGGCATCTTCTGAATACGAGTTCTCCCGTTCAGGCAGGAACGCTGAGACACCATCTCCCTTCAGCGCGAGAGTGTCATGGTGCATCTTCCTGCGGCGTAGAACAAAGGTCTTTGTACTGCTCTTGTTGCGATTTGTGCTGTTTCCGCGGACTGGTAGAACGATTTTTTGAGAAAGATCGCGGCGGTTACGGTTTTTCAAGTTTTTGAGGAAGGATCGTTCCCCATGAGCATAAACTCGATTCTGCCTTCAGCGCGTGGGTTCGAACCCGGCCGGCTTCCCATGCGCACGAGAAAAAACCTCCCCGCGCCGCCGCCCTTCCGCTTCCCGGCTTTTGCCGTGGAGAGAGATGCATCCAACCACCACGCCGAACTCTTCTACCTGCAGAAGCAGATCCAGTCGCGGACTCCGATGGTGATTGTGCTGGAAGACGGCGAGCGTCTGGACGGTTGCATCGAGTGGTACGATCGCAATTCGCTCAAGGTGCGCGGGCGGACCAAGACCCTCATCTACAAGTCCGCGATCAAGTACATGTACAAGCTGGGCGACAACGGGTAAGACAGGGGTCAGGTTTCAGGGGTCAGGTTTCAGGGGTCAGGTTTCAGCGGTCAGGGACCAGCGGTCAGTTTCCAGTCGTCAGTGGCCAGTTCGCACGCCCTGATTCTCTTTCCTCATCTGACGTTTGTCCAAAGCGAATGGCCCTTTCTCTGATCCGCGATCTTCGATCTCTATTCCCTGACACCTGAAACCTGATCCCTGACACCTGCTTTTTTCAGTCTGTCCCGTATCGCCGCGCCAATGCCCTCCGCCGCCGGCAGCGGGCAGAGAATCACAGTGCATCCTGCGGCATCGAGCGCGCGCAGCCCGGCGTAAAGCCTCTGTGCGAGTTCCTCCGGCGCGCTCCAACTGCCCCACGCGTACACGCGCCCGGCGGCGATGCCGGCCGGCGCGGCCACTCCCTCAGGCAACATCACGCCCAGCCGCTCACCCGATGCGGCGCTCGCTGCCTCCGCCAGCCGCGCGCCCAACTCCCCAAGCGGCGTGCCGAAAATCGGCGACCCCAACAACGGCACATCGATCAACACCAGCCGTGCCCTGGGCGCATAGTGGCGTAGTCCCACGCCCGGCGACGGCAGCGCTTCCGCCGACTTCTCCGGCAGCGCTTCTGCTTTCTGGTAAACCTCTACCGGCCCCGCGATGGCTCGAATCTGCTCCTCCGTCACCGCGCCTGGCCGGTAGATCGTCATCGGGCTTGACGAGGGATCGAGCACCGTAGACTCGACGCCGCGCGGCGTAGGGCCCGCGTCCAGCACCGCATCGATCCGCCCGTCGAGATCGTCCAGCACGTGCGCGGCGGTGGTGGGGCTCACGTGGCCAAAGCGATTGGCGCTGGGCGCGGCCACCGGAACGCCTGCGCGCCGGATCAGCGCGAGCGCCACCGGGTGCGATGGCATGCGCACACCCACTAGTGGCCGCCCAGCCGTTACTGCGTCCGGCACGGCGGCCGTCCGCGGCAACAGAAGCGTAAGCGGTCCCGGCCAGAAGGCTTTCATCAGCTTCCGCGCCGTCTCCGAAACCTCTTCCACCAGCCCCTCCAGCATGGCCTCGCTGGAAATATGCACAATGATCGGATCCCACGCCGGCCTCTGCTTGGCCTTGAAGATTCTCTCTACCGCTGCCCGGTCCAGCGCATTCGCTCCCAGCCCATAAACCGTTTCCGTGGGCAGCGCCACCAGCCCTCCCGCGCGCAGAATCGCGGCAGCGCAACGGAGCGCCGCTTCGGCCTCTGAGGTTTCCAGTTGGCTGGGATCGACGGTGAGGCGCAATGTCTTCACTCTTTCATTGTCGCCTTCGCGAGCCGGCTGCGGCCATAGCGTTTCTCGAGTTGGTGCCGAACGGAGCCGATGTAATCATGTGGCGTTTTCCTCTCCGGGCCCCCGGGCAAGCGGCTTTCGCTTGCCGGGGCGGAAGTAAACGCCACATGGCATGATGCTTGAAACTTCGCAGTAACTGGAGAAACGCCGTAGCGGCCTTTATACTCACGGTCTGGGGTCTGTTCACACTACGACGATGGCCATCGAGACTGAAATCAAATTCCGCGTCGCCGATCTGGCCGCCCTCGCCGAGCGCCTGGAGGCCAGCGGTTTTCGCCTGCAAACGCCGCGCAGCTTTGAGAGCAACGTCCTTTACGACACACCCGGCCGCCTGTTGCGCCTGCGCACCGAGATCCTCCGCATCCGCAGCTATGCGGGCCGCTGGACACTGACGAACAAGCGGCTGCCGGCCGGCACGCCTGCTGAAGACCGTCACAAACACCGAATTGAAACTGAAACCGCGATCGCCGACGGCAACGCGCTCGCCGAGTTCTTTCTATCGCTTGGCCTCGCCGCCGCATTCCGCTACGAAAAATGGCGCACCGAGTGGCAGGATGGCGAAGGCCACTGCGTTATCGACGAGACTCCCATTGGCGACTACGCCGAACTCGAGGGCTCTGCCGAGTGGATCGACCGCGCCGCGGCGCGTCTCGGGGTCGACCCTGCGGAGTACCTGACGCTCAGTTATGGCCGGCTGTTCGACCTGTGGCGCGAGCAGTACCACTCCGACGCCCAGGACCTCACCTTTGCCGCCCTGGCCTCGACCCAGGACCCTTAGAGCGAATCAGGCAATGGTATAGGGCCTTGTGAAAGGGCACGGCCGGGGACCCGCAGGGGCTAAACAGGTTGCGGAAAAAGGAGCCAAGTGAATCACTGTTTCTCCACAGGGATTTGGTTTATGTAAGAGGTATGCGTGGAGACGACAAGCAGCAGGCGGCGATGTTCAGTTATGTGACCTTGGAGCAGCGGATACCGTTGGATCATCCGGCGCGGCAGATTCGCACGCTGGCTGACCGGGCCTTGCAGCGGCTGGATGCGGAGTTCGACAAGCTGTATGCCGAGATTGGCCGCCCCTCGATTGCACCGGAACGGCTGCTTCGGGCAACTCTGTTGATGGTGTTGTATTCGATTCGCAGCGAACGGCAGTTGATGGAGCAACTGCAGTACAACCTGCTCTTTCGCTGGTTCGTAGGTCTTGAGATGGACGACGCGGTGTGGGACGTGACGGTGTTCACCAAGAACCGAGAGCGACTGATTTCGGGCGCGATCAGCCAGCAGTTGCTGGATGCGGTGTTGGTTGAGGCGCGGGAGCACGACTTGTTGAGCGAGGAGCATTTCACGGTGGACGGCACGCTGATCCAGGCCTGGGCTGCGGCGCGCAGCTTTAAGGAGAAGTCCGATCCACCCGCTCCGGGAGCCGGTTCCGGGCACAAAGGGGAAGTTCTTCTGCGCGATAAGGTGGAGTCGACGACCGACCCGGATGCGCGTTTGTATAAGAAGGCCACGGCGGACAAAGCGGTTCCGAGTTATCAGGGCCACGCGCTGATCGAGAACCGCAATGGGTTGGTGGTGGCGGCAGAGGCTACGCTGGCGGCTACCGTGGCCGAGCGCGAGGCGGCTCTGAGGATGCTGGACCAGACGGTGGCTGCCAAGGACAAGCGCAGCCCGGAGCAGCAGATCACGCTGGGCGCTGACACGCAGTACCAGGACGAAAAGTTTGTGCAGGATCTTCGCGATCGGGAAGTGGCGCCGCACATTAGCGAGTACACGCAAGGCGGAAGCAATATGGGCAAGAACAGTCTGAGCGAAGAGGAGCGGCAAGACGCACGACGGGCGATCAGTCAGCGCAAGCGCAAGCTGATCGAGCGCGTCTTCGGCTGGTCGAAGTTAGATCGTCAAGCGCGCCAGGTGAAACTCCGTGGGCTTGATCGGGTGGACTGGTTCTGGAAGTTGAGCATCACGGCGCAAAACCTGATGCGCCTGAGGAGACTGATTCCGATTGAATCGCTGGCCCAGTAGGGCCGAAGTGTGCCTGAAGGCCGGAAAAACGGCCTCCGGGCGCAAAACGAGGAGAGGAAACCGCAGCCAAACCAGCCGAAAAGACGGAAAATCTCCCCAAAAGAGAAAAACAAGACAGGAATGAGGGGTTTTTCCGCAGCCTGTAAAGCCCTATCTTCATTTTCAGCTGTTTTCGGCGCGACTGAAGTCGCGCCCTAGAAAGAAACTACCCCGTCATGCCGCCTTAACCAGGGAACGAACGACTCTGTGCCGGAAACGCATACATCCTCTATAACACCCCGTTTCATCCATCGAGGTCGGAAATGCCGGTGGGGGACTGATACAAAACCAGATCGTGCTCGACTCGATTTGAGCTGTGCCGGAGGTAAGTTGATATTCATTTTTCGAATTTGGTCTAGCCGCGCACCATGTCCCGATGCAGCGCCTTCACCTGGTAGCCGGCCTTCTCAATACGCCTGGCGATCTCTTCGGCCATCATCACGCTGCGGTGCTGGCCACCGGTGCAGCCGAAGGCCACGGTCAGGTAGCTCTTGCCTTCCTCCACGTAATGCGGCAGAAGGTAAAGCATCAGCTTGGTCACGCGATCGAGAAACTCCTCCGTCTGCGGAAAGCCGCGGACGTACGCAGCCACCTTCGGATCGAGCCCTGTCTTCTTGCGGAACTCCGCCACGAAGTGAGGATTGGGCAGAAAACGCACATCGAAGACCATGTCTGCATCGAGCGGGACGCCATTTTTGAAACCGAAGCTCAGACAGGAAACCAACAGGCGCTTGGTTTCGTCCTGATGGCCGAAGCGGGCGTGGATGTCGGCACGCAGTTCGTGCACGTTGAAGTTCGAGGTGTCGATGAGCGTGTCCGCTACGTTGCGGATGGGGTCAAGAAGTTGCCGCTCCTCCACAATCGAGCGCCACACCGTCTCCGAACGGCCAAGGGGGTGCGGACGCCGCGTCTCGGAGTAGCGCCGGACCAGCACTGCGTCTTGAGCGTCAAGAAAAACCACACGCGTGCGCAGCAGTTTTTTTACGCTCTTCAGAATATCGGGCAGGCGATCGAGGGTTGAGCCTTCGCGAACGTCCACCACAATGGCGGCCAGCTTCACTTCGGCAGACCTGCTGACCAATGCGGCGAAGTGGGGCAGCAACTCCAGCGGCAGATTGTCGACGCAGTGAAATCCAAGATCTTCAAAAGCCTTGAGCGCCGAAGCCTTGCCCGCGCCGGAGATTCCGGTAACAATTACCAACTCCTTGGTTGGCGTACCGGCTTTCCGTTTGCGTGCAGCCGCTTGCGATGGGGCCGCTTTGTGCGCGGACTTCCTGGGCGTCATGGGTTCATGCTACACCGGGGAGACAAGGACAGTACGCCGCATGCGGCTGGATTCAGGCAGTGGGCATGATCGTCCGGTAGCCGGTTTCAGCCTGCTCAAGCGCCTGCGCCGGCTCCAGAGCAGCACTCAACAGCGGCCCCTGACCCAAGGCGCAACCCATGCGCACGAGCCTCGTGAGCTGTTCCGGGGTCTCGATTCCCTGGGCGACAACCTCGAAGCCCAATGTGTAGCCGAGGCGGATGAGCGACTCCATTACAGCTTGCTTCCGGCCGGGCGAAACTGCGCCCGCGGTCAGCCTGGGGGCCAGTTTCACCATGTTGACGGGAAAATTCACCAGGTAATTCAGCGGCGCGAGATGGCTTCCGAAATCGTCCACAGCAACGCGCACGTGGCAGTCCGCCAGGCGTTGCAGAATGGCTACCGCTGCATCCGGGTTCTCGTTAAATGCGCTCTCCGACGCCTCGAACATGAGCCGCGAAGGATCGGCGCCGCTGGCCGCAAGAGCCTTTTTTAATTGCGCGATCAGGTCGTGATGGTAAAGTTGGCGGCGCGTCAGGTTGATGGTCACGATCGGACCCTGATGCGGGAAGCGATCGGTCCAACTGCGCAACTGCCCGCATACGGCGTCGAGTGTTTCCTGCCCCAGGAGGATGGAAATGCCGGTTTCCTCTGCAATATCGAGCAGGTCGCTGAAATTCTCCACCGTGCCGTCGGCCCGGCGCAGGCACAACAACGATTCGAATCCCTCCAGTTTGCCGGTGGCAAGCCGGTAAATTGGCTGATACCGGAAAGCGAACAACCGCTTGTCCAATGCGGTGCGCAGCTCGCGCTCGCGCTCCTGCTGGCTGCTGACGCACACTTCCAGGTGTTTGTCGAAGACCTCGTAGCGGCTGCCACCCGCTTGTTTGGCGCGGTACATGGCAAAGTCCGCGTCGCGGATCAGTAATTCGGGCGCCGTATGGTCCGGTCCGGCCATGGCCGCCCCGATGCTGGCGCCGGCCTCGATGACGTGCCCAAAGATGTCGAAAGGACGCTTGATCTCCTGCAATATGCGCTCGGACACAATCTCGAGGTCGTTGGCACTGACAATGTTTTCCACCAAGACCGCAAACTCGTCCCCACCCAGCCTCGCAGCCGAGTCCTGGGGGCGCAGCGAGGAGCGAAGCCGCCCGGCAACCGCCGTCAGTAGAACATCGCCGGCAGCATGTCCCAGTGCGTCGTTGATTTCCTTAAAGCGGTCGAGGTCAATATAGATCACACCGCAGCCATGATCGGGATTGCGCGCGCGGCGGCTGAACGTCAGATTGAGCCGGTCAAGAAATAGGGCGCGGTTGGCCAATCCCGTCACCACGTCGTGCATGGCGTCGTGCTGCAGCTTGGCTTCGGTCTGCTTGTAATCGCCGATGTCACGGAAGGTGAACACGTAGCCCACTTTGGCGCCGTTGACAAGCAGCGGCGCGATCTGCAGGCTCACATCCACCAGCTCGCCTGCCTTGTTCATGCGCACCGTTTCCACCGTGGCGCCGCCGCGCTCGTCCACGGACTTTAGCAGCGCCGCATTCTCGTTGAAGCGCGTCTCCGGAACAATCAGTTCCCGCACGCTGCCGCCGCCAGCTTCCTCGGCGGTGTAGCCGAACATGCGGGTAAATGCCGGATTGGTATACAAAATATGGCTTTGGTGCTCGATGGCGACGGCCTCGGGCAGGCTGGCCAGCACGTCTTCCATCAGCCGCGATTTGGGTGCGCGGTCGCGTCCTTCGCTGGGATGGGCCACGATCACCGCGTCGCGCATCTGCGCATTCAAAATGCTGTAGGTGCCTTCCACCGGCATCAGTTGGCCATTTTTCGCCGGTAGCGTGGCATGAAACGGGCTGCCGCGCCGCGTGCCCGTCAACAGCGTCTGCGGCTCCGCCGTTCCGGGAAACAGTCCCCACAGAACGTCCTCGACCGCGCAGTGAAACCACGCTCCGTCGGTCAAGCCAAGCATCTCGCGCGCTTCCGTGTTGGCAAAGACAATCTTCCCTGCCCGCTCAAGAAAAACCAGAACCGGAAGGCCGTTGAGAACCTCCAACTGTGCGTCGGGGTTCGCGTTTTCCTGAAAATTCAATCCAATGGCCTCCCTGGGAGGCGCCCCCGTTGTCGCTTGCGTGCGCTTCTGTTCCGGGTTCATCCGGGCCCTGACTACAGGTGCTGCCATATACCAGATCGTATTCGGCACAGTGCAGGCCTTCCATCCCCTAAATCGGTCAGCACGTGCCACCAAAGTCCGCCCCAGAGCGAATTCCAAGCGAACTCCGTGCGCCGCGCATTCCCGGCTTCGAAATGGGAAACGAACGCGGACCCTGCGCCGCGCAGTAGCGCAAAGATGAGATCGGCACGGCTGCAGAGCAGCGGGCGCCCCGGATCGAGCGCTCCTGGTTCGTTAGGCCCTAGGGAATCTCCACCAACTCCATTTCGCCGTCGCGGCGGCGATGGAGCACATACATGTCTCCAGACACGGTGCGGAAGATGAGCAACTCGCGGTCGCGGAACTCGGTATCCTTGACGGCTTCTTCAATGGTCATCGGCTTGAGCGCGATGGCCTCGCTGTTCCTGATTACGTGCGGCTCGACGACCGTAGCGCGGGCGGGAAAGGAGTGGACCGCGATGGATGCTCGCGCATTGTTTGCGGAAGGGAACGGCTGCGCCTCTTCGGCGTCGCTAACCAGCTTGGCGCGCGCCTTGGGCCGTGTCACCGGCGGAGCCGTGAGCACCTTTTCACCTTTGGGCAGGCGTTTGCTTCCCAGGCGCCTGTCCCGGAACCGCTGGGCCTGAAGTTCGGCGTGCGCCATGGCCTGGCGGAGCGCCGCATCCGGCGTGTCGGCCTTGCCCGTCGCGGCAAGTTTCTGCATTCGGGCTTGTATCGTCAACTCGACAATCTGGACATGCCTTTCTGAGCTGAAGGTGATGCTGGCGCGCGCGCTCCGGCCCAGCATGCGGCCTATGCGTTCCATCCCCTCCTCCGCCTGTGTGCGCATCCCCTTGGAGATCTTCCCTTTTCTTGCGGTCAATGCCACATCCATGGTTGCCCTCCGCTTTGCTTCGTCCCGCGGGCTCCCGGAGCCAGCGTTTGTGGTGCACAGTATATGATGAAGCAGCTTCTAGCCGCTAGCTACTAGCCTCTAGCTCTTCATTGTTCATGCGCCGCTCTGAGCTCCAGCGAAAAGAACACCGTCCTCGAACCCTTCTTGCGCTCTCTGTCGGCACCGATGTCATCCACCGTACAATGGGACCGAGCTAGGAGCTAGAAGCTGCTTTTTTTCAGATCTCCCAGCGCAGCAGCACGCTTCCCACCGAGAAGCCCGCACCCACAGCGGCCAGCAGCACCAGATCGCCTTTCTTCAGCTTGCCCTCTTCGATGGCTGTCTCCATGGCCAGCGGGATGGTTCCCGACGACGTGTTGCCGTATTTTTCAATATTGATAATCACGCGGTCCAGGGCCATGCCCAGCCGCTCCGCGGTGGCCGTAATAATTCGCTTGTTCGCCTGGTGGGGAATAAAACAGCCCAGGTCGGCGCTGGTGATGCCGTTGCGCGCCAACAGGGCCGCCGAAGCCTCGGCCATCTTGCGGACGGCAAATTTATACACCGCCGGCCCGTCCTGATGGATATAGTGCATCTTCTTATCCACGGTCTCGTGGCTGGCCGGGTTCAGGCTGCCGCCCCCGGGCATGTACAGGCTTACCCCGCCCGCGCCGTCAATCTCGTTCACCGCGTCGATGAAACCGATCTCCCCCTCTTCAGCCGGCTCCAGCAGCACCGCTCCGCTGCCGTCGCCGAATAAAACGCAAGTCGTCCGGTCGGTGTAATCGGTCATCCTCGTATTGGCGTCCGCGCCGCACACCAGCACCTTCTTGTACGCGCCACTCTCCACCATCCTCACACCGGCCTGCAGTGCATACACGAATCCCGAGCACCCGCCCGACACGTCGAAACCCCACACGTGCGGCGCGCCGATCTTGTGCTGCACCAGGCAGGCCGTCGAAGGATACATCATGTCGGGTGTGACCGTGCCCACGAGAATGACTTCAAGCTCCTCCGGTCCTATGCCCCTCGCCGCCAGGCACTTTTTCGCCGCCTCAGTGCACATATCGCTCAAGCCCAGCCCTTTGGCCAGCACGTGCCGCTCGCGGATTCCCGAGCGCTCCATGATCCACTGGTCGCTGGTCTCCACCATTTTTTCGAGATCTTTATTGGTAAGAACATCGGGAGGGACGTAGGTACCAAGCGCCGTAATTTTGGCGCGCCGGCCCACCACGGGGCGAACGGTCAGGCTCAATGCATTTCTCCTTGCGGCGCACACGCGCGCGGGGAACCGGCAGGCCGGGCAAAAACACTCATGGAAGAGAAAACCGCCAAAAAAGTACCGGGTGACCTACTGCGCCCGTACTAGCCCGTTACCGTTGCTTCCTTCCGGACCTGGCGGGGTTGGCGGGATTACGTCGCGTAGGACCCGGCACTGATCGATTTTAGCACTCGATGCGATTTGGGCGCGGAAACGACGGTCCATTCGTTCGGAGTCGCGGGGCGCCTGCCCGACGAGCGGTAACTGGCCGTCCTCTGCCCGGAAGCGCAGCAAAAAGAGTGACAACAAAGAGAGTGTGGTGGGTCAGATGTTTTCCACAGCCTCAGAAAATGGGCGAAGGGCTGTTAGTCTGCGAGGGATACTTCGGAGCGGAAGCATGGATGAGCGGCTTCGGCTGCATCCACTTCCTGAGCCTGAAACGATTGGATAACGCTACCGTAACATTTGCTGCACACCGAGGTGATGAGACCGCTGGTGTCCGTATATCTTTTAAATCGATCTTCCTCTGTGTTGGCGCTCTCTTGCCGTAGGCCCTCTAGCAACGAAAAAAAATCTTCACGACTGAGAGGTAATTTTCGAAGGTATTCAGAAAGCGTTCCGTTTGGTATGGGAGTGCTACCGTGCGGCTCATGGAAGGACACAGCTTTGGGGGTGCGAGTCTTATGGGTGAATGTGCGACCGACTCCAGCAACGTTCTTACTTCTTGTATAGCCGAGTTTTTCGAGCGCTTTTACGAATTGCGCCCATCGAAGTTGGGTCGGTAGTTTGTCCAAATGATCTAACCAACGGCGGCACAGAGAGACAGATCGTCGAACGAATAATCGATTCGTTCGACAAGTTCGCGAGGTTTGATTCTGTGCTCGTAAAATCCGCGCTTTCTGGCTAACTTAATTAATTCCTTTGCGGTTTTCTCAACCTCTCCCAATTCCACTAGGGTCATAAAGTGAGAACATGCTGCCTCACTAAAATATTGTCGAGCACGGTCCAAACTTTCATCAAAAACCACAATTGGAAGATCGAACGCACTCGCATTCCACACGCCGTCTTCGTGCCAAATACGAACGAGGATCGGAATTTGTGCGGAGATTTTCTTATGTCTTCCAGTTCCCCGGAAGGCTCGATCAACAACAGCAACAGCCGATTTCATCGTAATATCCTCACGCCAGCCCTCAACTCATTGCGCGTATATATCCAAATACGCGCTTAGGCAGGTTGAGTTTCATCAAGATTTCCAAAATCCGTCACTTTCCCAACTTGGGAACGCGAATTCACTTCTTGCTTTCCGCAAATCTCGTATGCGTGCAGTTTATACCAATCCATGCGGTATTTGCATACACCGAATTGGGAATTATATTTCCCACCTTGGTAATCCAAGGCCCTATGCTGTCCGCATCAGGCCATCGAGAATCGACCTCGATTCCAGCAGCCCAGCAGCCTATTGGATGCTCCAAACGTGGTCAGAGATCCCAGTCCCCTGCTGTGCTCAGGCGGCTCATGATGCCTGTAGCATGCTTGAGCGCTCATGCTTTGTTAGGATAAATAATCGAAATCAATAAGATCAATTAGGACTCGCTTTTCCACATCCCGTCCTGTTTTTTCATTGATGCGGATTATCTATCCTGCTGTATATTTATAAATGAGATGGCCGAAGGCGCTTAGGACGCCAACGGCCATTTTGAGAGGGGAACCCCAATGCCCATAACATTCCGCCCCTAAAAAGGGCGAGCGGCTATGGAAACACCGCAGGAACCATCTTGCCAAGCGGGGTTGATCTTCTGAGGTCCGCCCCGCGCGGCTCTCCGTTCATTTTACCAGTGTTTATGCTGGTTTCCAAATGAAAAGTGAGGGAACCATGGGAACCCAACCGATTGACTACGAGGCTGTGATTGCCGATATTGAGGCAAAAATCGAGCATCTGCAAGCTACGTTGGCAGGGATTAGAGCAGTTGCTGGCATGAGCGGCCTAGGAACTGCCCCGACACCCGGAACTCCTACAGGTGGAGGCGGGGGGAAAATTGCACCTGACGCATTCTTCGGCAAAAGTATTCCTGAAGCTACCGTGATTCACTTGGGCAACGTACGACAAAAGCTGTCCACCCAAGCGCTCATGGATGCCTTGGAAGCTGGCGGACTACCCAAGAGCAAATACAATACGGTGTATGCCATCCTGCGCCGCCGGGAAAGCCAAGTGGGCGACCTCATCAACATGCAGGGAGAGTGGGGATTGGCGGCATGGTATCCCAATCATGTTAAGAAGGTTCCAAGGAAGGGTGCTGCGTCGGAGGCCGCGATTGAGGATGAAGCAGTAGAGGCATCCGATGATAAACCGGAAATCGAACCTCCAGAGGAAATGAAGGCCACTCCTTAGCCTTCCTTCTGCCATCTCTTCCGAGCGGCATTGCTGGCGATTTCACGACGTTGTGATTCGCTTAGTTTTGCCGCTCTCGCCTTGCCCCCTCTTAATCCGCCCAGCCGCCCCAGAGCGACAGCAGAAGCATTCTTCTCTACCGGCTTTAATGATTCACCCGTCGAAATCTCAACCACTCGAAGCGCATTCTGCGCGAAGTCGCGTTTGCTCTCTGCCATGCTCTTATGATGCTTGAGCGCTAAAGCGAGCGCAAGGGCCTGTGCAAAACACTTGACCCAGTGCCAAAGAGAGTGACACCTTGACAAAATGTCACATTAGATAGAATCTAATTTCCATGGGTTCCGAAGAAATAAGGCGTAGCCTGGAGGCCGGCGGCTTGAGGTGCACTCCGCAGCGCTACGGCGTAATGGCATTCCTGATGGAGCACACCGGGCATCCCACGGCTCCGGAAATCTTCGAGGCTGTGAATCGCCTGGACCCGCGCTCCTCAAGGGCGACCATTTATAACAATCTTCGGGACCTGGTGCAGGCGGGTTTGGTGCGTGAAGTGGCCGTCGAGGGCCGCGCCGCGCGCTTCGATGTTAAGGCCAAGCAGCATCACCACTTCATTTGCGACGGCTGTGGCAGCGTGGAGGATTTGGAATGGTACGACGTGCCCCGTCCTGCCTCGGCGTCCCTGGGCAAGCGGATTCTTCGCGAATGCGAAGTGATTGTTCGGGGGTTGTGCGCGAAGTGCGCTGCGCAGCACGCTTCCCGTAGAGTGTCGTAGGTGTGGCTTTACCGGATGGAGGCCGCGCGTCAGTATGCGGGTCCGACGGTGATTCCACGGATGGATAAACCAGAATGTTTTCGTATTTTGCCGCAATCTTTCGGGGGTATGAATTCGAAAACGGATAAATACCTGGAGAAAAAGACTCAACACAACGGCAGGGACCTCTGTCCCAGCGATAAGGAGCAAGACATGGCAACCGAAACCAAATGCCCGGTAATGCACGGGGCGCCCAGCCAGGCGGCTGGGGCCTGGACGAATGCCGACTGGTGGCCGAATCAGCTCAACCTGAGGGTCCTCCACCAGCATTCCCCTCTGTCCAACCCCATGGACAAAGAATTTAACTATGCGCGAGAGTTCAAGACCCTCGACCTGAATTCCGTAATCAAAGACCTTCATGCGTTAATGACCAAGTCCGAGAGCTGGTGGCCTGCCGACTACGGCCACTATGGGCCGTTTTTCATTCGCATGGCGTGGCACAGCGCAGGCACCTACCGCATCAACGACGGCCGCGGCGGGGCAGGCTCTGGCCAGCAGCGTTTTGCGCCTCTCAACAGTTGGCCAGACAACGTAAGCCTCGACAAGGCGCGCCGCCTGCTCTGGCCCGTCAAGCAGAAGTATGGCAAGAAACTTTCCTGGGCCGACCTCATTGTTCTCGCCGGTAACGTCGCGATGGAGTCGATGGGCTTCAAGACTTTCGGATTTGGCGGTGGCCGCGCCGACGTCTTTGAGCCCGAAGAAGACGTCTACTGGGGGCCAGAGGGCACGTGGCTCGGTGACGAGCGCTATACCGGCGATCGTCAGCTTGAAAACCCTCTCGCCGCTGTGCAGATGGGCCTCATTTACGTCAATCCGGAAGGCCCCAATGGAAAGCCGGACCCAGTCGCCGCGGCGCGGGACATCCGTGAGACCTTCGCCCGCATGGCCATGAACGACGAGGAGACAGTTGCCCTGATTGCCGGCGGCCACACCTTCGGCAAGACGCACGGCGCTGCCGATCCCAACAAGTATGTCGGCCCCCCGCCCGAGGCTGCCCCCATCGAGCAGATGGGGCTCGGCTGGAAGAGCACCTTCGGCAGCGGCAACGGCAACCAGACCATCGGCAGCGGTCTCGAGGGCGCGTGGACCAAAAACCCCATCAAGTGGGACAACAATTTCCTGGAAAATCTCTTCGGCTATGAATGGGAGCTGGGGAAGAGCCCGGCTGGCTGTTACCAGTGGACTCCCAAGGGCGGGGTTGACGCTGACGCTGTTCCCGACCCTCAGGATCCGGCCAAGCGGCACCCGCCGGTGATGTTGACCACAGACCTCTCCCTGAGGGTGGACCCGATCTATGAGCCCATCTCGAAGCGCTTCCTTGAGCATCCGAAGGAGCTTGAAGACGCGTTCGCCAAGGCGTGGTTCAAGCTCACGCATCGCGACATGGGGCCCATCTCCCGCTACCTGGGGCCGTTGGTTCCCAAAGAGCCATTGATCTGGCAGGACCCGGTTCCCGCAGTGGATCACAAACTGATTGGGGAGCGCGACATTGCCGCTCTCAAAGCCAAAATCCTCGCATCCGGACTGTCGATTTCTCAACTGGTCACCACTGCCTGGGCTTCGGCGTCCACCTTCCGCGGCTCCGATAAGCGCGGCGGGGCCAACGGCGCGCGCATTCGCCTGGCGCCCGAAAAGGATTGGGAAGTGAACCAGCCGGCCGAACTGGCGAAAGTTCTCAGGAAGCTGCAGGCGATCCAAAAGGACTTCAACAGCTCGCAAACTGGCAACAAGAAAGTCTCGCTCGCCGACCTGATTGTGCTTGCCGGCTGCGCGGCCGTAGAGGAAGCTGCGAAAAAGGCCGGCCACAAAGTGAAGGTTCCCTTCTCACCGGGGCGCACGGATGCATCGCAGAGGCAGACCGATGTGAACGCCTTCGCCGTACTGGAACCGCCATCAGACGGCTTCCGCAACTACCTCCGTAGCGGCGCACACCGCAGCACGCCGGAAGCTCTGCTCGTCGATCGGGCGCAGTTGCTAAGGCTGACCGCCCCCGAGATGACGATTCTCATCGGCGGCATGCGCGCCCTCAATGCCAACTACGGCCAATCCAAACACGGCGTCTTCACCAACCGGCCCGAGACGCTGACCAACGATTTCTTCGTCAACGTGCTCGACATGTCTACAGAGTGGAAGCCCTCTTCAACTCAGGAAGGCGTTTATGAAGGGCACGACCGCACGACGGGCGCAATCAAGTGGACGGGCACCCGTGTCGATCTCGTCTTCGGTTCAAACTCCCAGCTCCGTGCAATCGCGGAAGTCTACGCAGCGAACGACTCGAAGGAGAAGTTTGTGGAGGACTTCGTGGCTGCGTGGAGCAAAGTGATGAACGCGGATCGGTACGATCTTGCCTGATCCAGAGCGGAGTGTTCGCATCGGCAAAACGGAAGGCTCTAGTTTTCGCTGGCCCGCGCGTGCCGGATCTCGGGCTCGCGCGGGCCAGCGGCAGTGGAGGGATGCTTTTCCGCGCGATGCACCCTCACACTATTTCCGTATTTGCTCTTGAGTGACTATTTGCCTGACCGGAACGGAATCGATTCGAATTCGGGTCATTCTGCAAGGACTCGAATATGCACGACTGTACATGGGTCCGCTATTCCGGCAACCACATCTAGACTATCGACACCAATGAGAATCCGAATGGGGATGGGATGGATGCGTGGACCCTGCATGAGAATCCAGACCGATCGGCTACAGCATTTTCGGAATTGGTGTAGACCGAAAGCACATACTCAAGTGGCTTTTTCCTCAAGAAAAAGCCACCTTTCACGGTTCTAAAAAAGTCTATATGAATTCCGAAAATGCTCTACGGCACACTTCGAGAGGAGGTTGGCGGGTGAACGGAGGCGGATTTGTCGATTCGCAGATTGCGAGTTTGCGCGCGAAGACGGTTGTGGTGCGGAACAACTGGATTCTGCTCGGCTTTCTCTTCTTGTTGTCTATTGCCGCTGCCATCATATCGTTGGGCATGCTGCTGATGGTGGGCTCAATCTTGTTTCCAACGGAGGTAACGCCGTGGAACTTTAACCGGATTTCGAATGCTGTCTCGTGGCTCTTCGGGGCTTTGTTCATCGGCGTGCTCTGCCCGTACATGTGGCAGACGGGAAGTACGATGGCGCACTCCCGCGTGCAGGTGGGCGAGCGCGGCGTGGAATTCCGCATGGGAACGAAAAAGAAGCCCGCAGACCTCTTCATGCCCTGGGAGACCGTTGCGTCCATCCAGCGAAAACGTGCCGGCAACGCGTACCAGTTCACCGTGGCCGGAAAAGACGGCAGTGTTGCGCGATATACGTCGTACACATTTTTCAGGCCGGCGAAGGTGGCGCGGCTGATTGCGGAGCGGACGGGACTGACGATCGAGAAGAGTTGAGGTTTTGGGCGACCGCGGAAGCATTAAGGAGAAGAAGGGGTAAGATAAGCGCGCGGATGTAACTCCCATCACGCTGTAAAGCCGGTCAGCAACAGCGATAATGAATTATCACTCGGGGACAACGCAGGCAGGAGAAAGAAGACATGAGTACGACTACAAACCCACGATCCACTGCAACCGCACGGCCCGCTACCAAAAATCGCCAGGAGCACAGCGTTCCAGCGCTCTGGCCCCTTGCAGCCGCCATCGAACTCGAGGAGGAAGGGTTGAAGATGTATCAGGACAATCTCCTCTTTCTTGCCGAAGCAGAGGAAATCACATTCCCGCCACAACCCGAATGGGCTACCGGAAACCGCATACTCATGGACCTCGAGACCATGCGGCTGCGTGACTTTTCCCCGCACGAGAAAGGGAGCACGGACATACCCGTCCTGGTCGACGCTCCCTATGCAGGGCACAGCTCCACAATCGCCGATTACGCGAAGGGTCAGAGCTTGGTTGAGACTCTGCAAGCTGGCGGGTTGAAGCGTGTGCTGGTGACGGATTGGAAGAGCGCCACGCCGGCGATGAAAGACTTCGACATCGACAGATATCTCGGCGATCTTGACAAAGCTGTGCAAAAGTTGGGCAACCTTGTAAACCTGATTGGCCTTTGCCAGGGCGGCTGGTTGAGCGCGATGTACACTGCGCTATTTCCTGAAAAAGTGCGGAGTTTGGTGCTTGCGGGAGCGCCTATCGACACCGACGCCGGTGACGGCGCCATCAAAAAGATCGCCCACAAGCTGCCGATGCTTTTCTTTGAGGAGCTAGTGGTAGCCGGTGGCGGCCTTTTGCTTGGGCAGTTTATGGTCGCCGGTTGGAAGAGCATGCATCCGGAGAAGCAATTGGAGAAATACCTCGATCTCTACGAACACATAGAGGAGAAGAACTATATTGAGCGCACCGAAATATTTGAGCGGTGGTACGAGAACCCGGTCAATTTGCCCGGCGCTTTTTATCTTCAGGCAGTCCAGGAGCTCTTCAAAGAGAATCGCCTCGCCAGAGGAGAATTCATCGGGCTTGGAAAGAGCTTGTCTTTGAAGGACATTACCTGTCCGGTTTATCTCCTTGCCGGTGACGAGGATGACATCACGCCTAAGGAACAGGTTTTCGATGCCGAGAAATATCTTGGGACCCACAAGAACCACATCGTCAAGAAGCTTGTTTCGGGAGGACACATTGGCCTGTTCATGGGGACCAAAACCCTCGAGGAAAGCTGGCCAGAAATTGCCGAGTGGATTCGAACTTGCAAGGGTCAAAAATGAACGCCTCAGGTCTCGCGTATTTATGCTGCGAACTTTAGAGACAGGACACTAGCCTTGTTCCACAGGCAGAATCAACCTGGTTATTAGCGCAACGCCAGTTGAAGCCGGTTGAGCACCTGTGGAAAATAGGCATATAACCGGCAGAAATGCCAAAAATAACCCGGCAATCCACAAGTTTCCGACGAACCGCAATTCCGCCCCTCCTTATCCACAAGAACCCGCGTTTCCGCCGTTGACCCTGCGCTCACACCTCCGTAAAGTCTGTAATCAAGCGGCAATCCTTCCAGCGCAAGATCGATCGAGGAATCGCAGCCGCTGGGCTGCGGCGTGGGGCCATTCTCCGGAGAATCGATGCTGAAATTAAAGAAGATTCACATCCTCGGCTTTAAGAGCTTTTGCGACCGCACGGAACTGACCGTGGCGGGGACGGGAATTGCCGTGGTGGTGGGGCCGAACGGGTGCGGGAAGTCGAACATCCTGGACGGAGTGACCTGGGTACTGGGTGAGCAAAGCGCGAAGAGCCTGCGCGGCGCGCACATGCAGGACCTGATCTTTGCCGGCACGCGTGACCGCAAAGCACTGGGCATGGCCGAAGTCACGCTGACCATGATCGATCCCGAGGCCTACGAAGGGCCGATTCCGGTTGAGCCGGAGGTGGCGATCGATCATGATGGGCCCGCCGACTGGGATGAGAACGAAGTGCGCCGCCGGCGCGCCGCCGAGGCTGAAGAGATCATTGCCAACGAGCAGCCCGGGCAGGTGATCGAAGAAGAGGCCGAGGAGGGCGCTGCGACGCATGCCTCCCCAGCCAAAGCATCAATCCAAGAGTCTGCCGCACCGCAGGTGCCGCAGGTGCTCCTCAAAATTCGCCGGCGCAAGTTCCACACCACTCCGCAAAGGGGTGAGGTGGTGATCACGCGGCGCCTCTTCCGTACCGGCGAAAGCGAGTACCTGCTCAACGGCAAGCTATGCCGGCTACGCGATATCCAGGATATTTTTATGGGCACGGGGCTCGGGCCGGAGAGCTACGCCATCATCGGGCAGGAGCGCATCGGGCAACTGCTCAGCTCAAAGCCGTACGAACGGCGCGCCATTATCGAGGAAGCCGCCGGTGTTACGCGCTACAAGAACAAAAAGCGGCTGGCGGAGCTGCGCCTGGAGAGCGCGAAGCAGAATCTCGCCCGCGTGGACGACATCTTTGAAGAGGTCACGCGGCAGATGAACAGCCTGAAGCGGCAGGCGGCCAAGGCAGAGCGCTATGCCGCAGTGCGCGAAGAGCTGCGCGCACGACTGCGCGTGGTGCTGGCCAGCCGCATGGCGACGATGGATGCGGATCAGGCGCGGTTGGGGCAGGAGATCGCTACACTGACCGAACGCATCAACACTTCGGTTGAGGCAATTACCCAACAAGAAACCAGCCAGCACGCGCTCACCGAGCGTGGATACGAGCTGGAGCGCAACGGCGAGGCAGCGCGAGACAAGGCGAGCGAAGCGGCCCTCGAGTTGGAACGCGCCACGGCGCGGGAACGCGGCAATACGGAACGCGTGGCCGAACTGGAAGCGCGCAGTGCAGCCGCGACGGCGGAGCTCGAACAGACGCGTTTGCAGATGGCCGGAGTCGAAGAGGAGCGCGAGCAGCATCGCAGCTTCCTTGAGACGGCGGCCGGCGAAGCGCACGCGTTCCGGCAACAGGTCGAGGAGCGCCAACAGCAGGCGCGCGCCGCGGCCGAAGAGGTATTTACCGCGGAGCGGGAACTGGAGGCTTGCCGCCGCCACGCCATGCACCTGCTTACGCTTTCCGGCAACGCGCGCAACTACATCGCGCAGGGCGAAGAGAGCCTGGCCGCGCTGGACCGCGAAGCCGAGCGGCTGGGCGGCGAAATCGGCCAGGCGCGCAACGAATTGGAACGTCTTGGCGTGGAGAGCGAGCAGTCGCGGTCGCGTTTTGAGTCGGCCGACGCGGATGTCAAGCGGCTGGAGCTTGAGATTGGTGCGCTGCGAGAGACACTGCAGACGAAGCGGACCGAAGAAAATGCGCGGCGAGCTCACGCCAACCAATTGCGCGGCGAGCAGGCTGCCGTGGAAGGCCGGCGCGACTCGCTCACCTCTCTCATTCGCAATCATGGCTACGCTACCGACACGGTGCGGCGCCTGCTCAAGCCGGGAGCGCTCGGGCCTTCCGTGGCGCCGGTTGGCACGCTGGCGGACTTTATTGAGGTGAGCGGCGAGCACGAAGGCGTGGTAGACGAGTTTCTGCGCGAAGAGCTGAACTACGTGGTAGTGGAGAACTGGGGCGCTGCGGAAGAGGGCGTTCGGCTGCTGAAGACAAGCGATGGCCGCGCGACCTTCCTCATCAACTCCGATGCGCAAGGCGAGCTCTTCAAGGCGGGTGACGCCCAAGTCAACGAGCCGAGCGTGACGCCGCTGCTCGATACCATCAAAGTGCTCAACGGGCTGGGCCGCTCGCTCGAAGGGATTCTGCCCAAGTTGCGGCATGGGTATCTGGCGGAGAATGCCGTCGAAGCGCAGCGGCTGGCCCTGCGCTACGCGCACGCGTACTTCCTCACGCCGGAGGGCGAGTGCTTCCATCTCTCCACGGTGACGGGCGGCAAGCCGGCCAGTGAAGGGCCGCTGGCGCTGAAGCGCGAACTGCGCGAGACCGAGAGCCGGCTGACCAGGCTGGAAGCGGATCTGGCGCAGGCGGAAAGCGAAGCCGATGCGTTGACCCGAGCAATCGAGGAGCTGACGGCGCAACTGGAGACGCGCGGCGAGGAGCGGCGGCAGGCCGAGAGCGAAGCGGCCAACCTGGGCGCGGCGCTCAAGCAGATGGAAGCCGAGACGCAGCGCATCGACCGCCGTTTGGAGGAGTGGCAGACGCAGGCCGCGCGCAACAAGGACGCGAGCGAGGCCAAGCGCCATGCGATTGCGGAAAAGCGCGAGGAGGCCGCGCGCCTTGACGCCGAGCACGCGCAGGCCGATAGCACTCTGAACACGCAGCAGGCGCAACTGGAAGTGCTGCGCCAGAAACCGCGAGGCGTTGCAGCAGGAAGCGGCGCAGATCACCGCGGAGCTGGCCGGACAGGAAGAGCGGAGGCGCGGCGCGGAAGCGGCCTTCCAGCGCATCGACCGGCTCCATGCCGATCTCGAGCGGCGCTTGCAATCCATCGAGCAGCAGCGCGCGGCTGCGACGGCGGAGCGCGAGCAGCGCATCGCCGAGAACGCCGAACTCGTCCAGCGCCAGAAAGAACTCACGGTCGCGCGGGCCGAAGCGCTGGCTCAGGCGCAGTCGCTTGCCGAGCAGGCGCAGGCTCTGCGCCAGCAGTTGGCCGAGATGGAAACGCAACTGAAGACCGGGCGCGCCGCGCTCGACCAGTTGCGCGAGGACCGTGCCACTCTCTCAAGCGAGTTGGCCAAGCTGCGCTCCGATCTCGAGCATCTTGAGGCGAGCTGCCTTGCCCGAGGTCAACGTCGAGGCCCAGGTGCTGCGCGCCGATGCCGAAATCGGACGGCTCGCCGCCGAGGAACTCGCCGCCGAGGAGGAAACCTGCCGCGCCCTGCGCGAGCGCCTCGAGCAAATGGGTCCGGTGAACATGATGGCGCTCGACGAGTACAAGGAGACGGCCCAGCGCCACAGCTTCCTCCTGACGCAGCGCCAGGATCTGATGGAGTCGATCGAAAACACGCAGGAAACCATCAAGGAGATCGAGCAGATTTCGCGCACCAAGTTCGACGAGGCCTTAGCGCGCATCAACGAGAACTTCGCGCAGGTTTTCGCGCGGCTGTTCCAGGGCGGACAGGCCTTTTTGCGCATCAGCGACGAGGAAAATCAGGCCGAGAGCGGGCTCGATATCGTCGTCTCGCCGCCGGGCAAAAAGCTGCAAAACGTGCTGCTGCTCTCAGGGGGCGAAAAGTCGCTGACGGCGCTCGCGCTGCTGGTCGGCATCTTCCAGTTCAAGCCCAGCCCGTTCTGCGTGCTCGACGAAGTGGATGCGGCGCTGGACGAGACCAACGTGGGCCGCTTCGCCGACCTGCTCCACTCGCTGAGCCACGATACGCAGTTCCTCATCGTCACCCACTCCAAGCGCATGATGCAGGGCGCCGATATGATCTACGGCGTCACCATGCAGGAGCCGGGCGTGTCGAAGATCGTGAGCGTGCGGCTGGGGCATCATCGCGAACAGCAGCGGGCCACAGCGTGAAGAGCAGCTTCTAGCTTCTAGTCAGGGGTCAGCAGTTAGGCATCAGGGGGCAGCAAGTTAGCGAGTCAACAGGCCGGCGGTGGCCGCACTCGCGGTCTGTGTTTACCGATAAGTACCCCCTGCACCTTTAAATTCACCTACTTTTTGTGTTAAGCAGTAGGGACTCGGCCGCCGGTCAGGAGCGCCAACGCCCCCCATCCACTAAAATAGAGAAGAATGCTCGACTTAGGATTCGTTCGCGCCAACCTGGAGTTGGTGGAAGCAAAACTTCGCGCGCGGGGCGCCGACCCAGCCGCGTTGCTGGGCGATTTTCGCGCTCTCGATAAGAGCCGGCGCGAGGCCATTACCGTCGCCGAACAACTGAAAGCCCGCCGCAACGAACTGAGCCAGCAGGTGGGCACGCTGAAGAAGGCCGGCAAGAATGATGAAGCCGCGGCTGTGATGGAAGAAACCCGCGCCCTGAAAGACTCGCTCGACGAGCTGGACAGGACTGCGGCCTCGCTCGACGAGCAGTTGCGGCAGTCTCTCGCCCGCGTTCCCAATCTCACCCGCGACGAAGTTCCCGTCGGCCTCTCGGAAGCCGACAACAAGACCGTCAAGACCTGGGGCGAGCCGCGCAAATTCGACTTCGTGCCCAAGCCGCACTGGGAGATTGGCGAAGCGCTCGGCATTCTCGATCTTGAACGCGCCGCCAAGCTCAGCGGCGCGCGCTTTGCCGTCTACATGGGAGCGGGGGCGCGCCTCGAACGCGCGCTCATCGGTTTCATGCTCGACATGCATACGCAAAAGCACGGCTACAAAGAGGTACTGCCGCCGTTCATGGTCAATTCGAAATCCCTCTTCGGCACCGGCCAGTTGCCCAAGTTTGCCGAAGACCTCTTTCGCTGTTCCGATGCCGACTCCGATGCCGCCACGCGCGGCGAATACAAGGACAGCGACCACTGGCTGATCCCAACGGCCGAGGTTCCCGTCACCAATCTCTATCGCGACGAAATCCTCGACGAGGCGCGGCTGCCCATCTCGCTGACGGCCTACACGCCTTGCTTCCGCGCCGAGGCTGGCGCGGCGGGCAAGGACACGCGTGGCATCATCCGCCAGCACCAGTTCCAAAAAGTCGAGCTAGTCAAGTTTACGCGGCCCCAGGACTCGGAGGCTGAACATGAGCGCCTGACCCGCGACGCGGAAGAGATTCTTGAGGCTCTGGAATTGCCCTATCGCCGCGTCCTGCTCTCGACAGGCGACACCGGATTCTCATCCGCCAAGACCTACGATCTCGAGGTCTGGCTGCCGGGCCAGAACCTCTACCGCGAGATTTCTTCGTGCTCGAACTTCGACGCTTTCCAGGCGCGGCGGGCCAACATCCGCTACCGGCCGTCTGGCCCAAAGGCCAAGCCGGAATTCGTCCACACGCTCAATGGCAGCGGCCTCGCCGTGGGACGCACCTGGCTGGCAATTCTTGAAAATTATCAGCAGGCTGACGGCTCAGTGACGATTCCCGGTGCGCTTCGTCCCTGGATGGGCGGGCTCGAGAAGATAGTGAGGGAGCCGTAATGGCATCGTCGACCACAAACGCAGCGGGTTCGCAGCCCAGGCGCAGCTTTAAGCAGATTCTCAGCAGTTATTTTTACTGGACCTATTCGCGTGGATCGTTCCACTACGACATTATGGTTACGCTGATTCTGATCTTCATCTTCGTCACCCCGCACTTGTGGGACTACCGGGCCAAGCCGCCGCTGGTTGCCGGCCCTGTGCATCCTATGCAGGTGGTAGGAAGCGGCGTCGGCGTCATCGTCACCGTGCAAGCCTCGGACGTGAACATTCCCGCGGGCGCCTCGTATCAGCAGGTGAAAAAGGTGCTGCGCGAAGTCATCGAGCCGGTCACCGGCGATGCCGTTTTCGTGGAGAAATGGGAGACGGTAACCGACGCCGAGGGAAATAAGGCCTGGAAGGTGTGGGCACATCGATAGCGAATTTTCTGCTTCGGGCCTGTCATCCCGATGGATGAACAATCGCACTTCGACAAGGCATTACCGGAAGGCTTTGACACCTAACTCAGCCAACGCGGTAAACGTGCAGGCAAATGGAAGTGGCGAATCGCTGGGCCGTGGCAACGAAGACACTGCGGTTCAACCAGTCGTATTTTCCGTTGGGTGCATCGAAGACCGGTGTGGTTCGGCAGTAGTACTCCCGCGCGTCGACATTCTCGCCTGCTGCGATACGTCGAAGCGCCTCTTCCGGTCCGTGGCGAAGGCCGCGGTTTCGCACCTGGATCGGCACACCATCGTCGGTGACAAGAATGTAATGCGCCTGAAGTTCTATAACTCCGTCGTTGCGTGTCACCTGCCAGTCGGCGCCGCCGCGGACGGCGCCGCACAGAGCAGGCCCGGCGAAAACTCCCCCCTGAATGTCCACTACACGGCGAAAGCCGCTGTAAGTCGATCCAAATTCCAGGGGAGGCGTAAGTTCACAACGGATTTCACAGAGAAACTCGAGTACGGGTTGCAGCATGGTCTTCCCCAGGGGGTATTTAATAGCGTTGTCGCTTTTCGAGTATATTTCATGCCGGGGTGCCCTGGGTTGCGGCGCAAATCGCGCCATACTTCGTTTTCGCCCTCGACCGTGGAGCTGCCAAAGCCTTCGGGCTCGACCTCGCCTCCACGATTGTCGTTCGCAATGCCGATGCCTGAGAATGAAATGACAGGCCGTAACCTCGCGGCACGAACGCGCGTCAAAAGATAAGGAATGCGATGCCCAAGGGAAGTAAGATTACGTTTTTCGCGCTCCTGGCTGGAGCGCTGCTGGCTGCGCAGGCAGTTCGTGCCGACGACCTCAAGAGCGTGCTCGCAAAGCTTGACGCCGCAGCCGAGGGATTTAAGACTACTTCGGCTCATGTCGAGTTCGACACCATCCAGACTGAACCAATCCCGGATAAGGACGTGTTGACCGGGACAGCCTACTATGAGCGCAACGGCAATCATTTCCAGATGGCCGCCCATCTGACCGAGCACAACAACCGCCCGACGGCAAAGACGTACGTCATGTCAGGCGGCACGCTTCGCGTCTCCGATACCGGCAAGGAAAGCGACGCCAAGTCCTATACGCAGGCCGGCAAATACGAGAGCTACCTGATGCTCGGCTTCGGCGCCAGCGGCAAACAGCTCGAAGAGAAATGGACGATCAAGTACCTGGGCACGGAGACGATTGACGGCGTCACCACCGACAAGCTTGAGTTGGTCGCCAAGGATCCCGAGATCGTCAAGACGATTCACAAGGTCACCATTTGGCTGGATACCTCGCGTGCCGTGAGCCTGAAACAGGTCTTCGACGAGGGCGAAGGGCAGTCCTATGTCTGCTCTTATTCCGACGTCAAAGTGAATCAGGGAGTGCCCGGTAATGCCTTCGCTTTCGACAAGTAGAACCGTTCGATTGTCCGGCCTACCGCAATTCCGCCCGCGGCAAACAGCATGGGAAAGCACTCCAGTGTATAGCGCGCCTCGGGCCCCGCAATGGTAAGCAGCAGAGCGCTGCGCAGCAGCATGTACGCAAGCAGAGCGCCCCAGAAGCGTGGCCGAAGGCATAGGCCGGCGAGTCCTAGTAGCAAGTACAGCGCATTCAGCGCAACGTACGCCCAACTGAATTCCGTATCTGTGCTATGGCGCGCAAAAACCCACCAGTCCGTGTCGATATTCAGGTTCTCCACGCGCGGCCGCAGCCACATATCCGCCACCCGCCCCAGCGGCAGACCCAAGTAGTACCGCAGCGGATGCGTGGCAATGCGCTCACGGGCCAGCTTGTCAAAGCGCGAGTCAATCTCTGGCGTAATCACCATGCCGTGGCTGTTGTAGTCGGCAGCGATCGCGGTCGTTTCAGCATATTGCGCGGGCGAATCGAAGGCGCGGCTGGGCAGCTCGCTCACGTCCAGCTTGTCCCCCGGCACATTCCAGTAAACGTCGTAAGTGGAAACGAAGTCGAGGCACCACGTCTTCACCCAGCGCTCAAATCCCAGGTTGGGTCTTTCGTCGGGATCGTTGGCCAGCCGCGGCGCCAGCGGCTCAAAGACGTGAAAAACGCGCCAGTTCCGGGCCGTCCACACGGCAAATGGCGCCAGCGCCAGCAGAACGCAGACTACCGTCACGCGCATCAACTTCCGCGGCGCAATGGCCCCACGAGGCAAGCCAATGACAAGCGCCGGTGCAAAGGCTACGGCGGCAAGCGCCCCATCGGGCCGCAGGAGCGCGGCCCAGGTGACCGCGAAGGTAAACCAGAGCGCATTGGGCCAGCCCGGCCGTTCCCGAAAGCGGGCCATTGCCAACATCGCCAGCGCCAGCGCAAAGAGCGTGGACGTCTCGGTAAGCGAAGCCGCCGTGTACGAGGCAGTGAAGGGGCAAAGGCCGGCGAGCCAAAGCGATGCCAGCGCTGCTCCGCGGCTACAGCAGAACCAGAATGGCTGTACCCGATGGCACGCCCTTTGAGTGGCTTTTTCCCCAAGAAAAAGCCACCTTGTAGACCCTCCGATTGGGCACGTGAATTCTGGTTCTGCTCTGGCCGGCTGGGGTACGATGCGGCGCACGAAATCGGCCAGCAGAAGGCAGCCCAGCAGCTCCAGCGCAATCTGCACGCAGGCGGCAGCAAAGTAGTTCTCCATCCCAAAAACTCTGAAGCAGGCGGCGAGGAAAAGCGGATAGCCGGGCAGGCGGATGAGCGTGGGGTATATTTCGCCGCTGGGCAGCGTGAGGGTAAAACTACCGTGCAGCAGCAGATTCTTGGCCAGGTCACCGTAGATCAGCGTGTCGCCGTTGACCTGGAAGAGGCTCTTCAGCATGCACAGGCGAAGCGCGAGGCCCGCCGCCAAAGGCAGTGCAACGGCCAGCGCCGCAGGCAGTGCGGCGCGAGCCTGGCCCATCTTTTTCGCCATCCACATCGCCCTCGATTGACTCTCTTCGGCAGCTTCCATACGATTCGTACTGTATAGCGTAGCTTGTCTGCGTGGGATTCGCGTAGCCGGCACAACCCGAGGACATGCCCGACCGACAGATCTTTTTCGACCCTCAACGTAAGCGCTGGAAGCGCCTGCGACGCATTTTAGATACGGCAGCCGTGGTGTCCACGCTGGTGGTGGCCGGTTTTATCTTTAATGTGCTCCGTAACCAGCACTTGCCCGAGCTTTTGCTGCCCATTCCCAAGCACAATTACCGTGCTTTGCCTGAACGGCCGATTTTGTTGCACGCCCCGAAGAACCAGCGTCCGGCACGCCGCTAAAACCGCCCTGCAAACCCTCCGATATTCCCCTCAACTCAGGCGAAAGCCTGCGCGCCGCCTATTACGTGCAGGACGACGAGGCCAGTTACTCCTCGCTCAAGGAGCACGTCCACCAGATCGATATGCTGTTCCCCCAATGGCTGCACGTGGACTCACCCAGCGGCACGTTGATGATGATGAGCGGCGACAACCTGCGCGAGTATCCCGTGATCGAAGGCGCCACGGTGCACGATCCCGACGACGAGAGCAAGGTCAAGCGGGTCATTCAGGCGGCCAGGACCGACACTGAAATCTTCCCCCACCTCAACAACTTCAATCCGCACACACAAAGCTGGGACACGGGCGTTGGCGGTGTCCTCGCCGACCCGGACAAGAGCGCTGCCCTGCGCCGCGAGATCATGGGCTTTCTCACCACATATCCCGGTCTATCGCCGGCCTTTCGCTCGACATTGAAAGCATCCCGGACGATGCGGATCCAGCCTACCTGAGCTTCATCCAGGCGCTGTATGCCCAGATGCACCCTCGCAATCTGCGGCTTTATGTAAACGTAGCCGTTGCCACCAGCGACAGCGATCTCGAAACCATCGCCGCCAACTCCGACGGCGTTGTGCTGATGAACTACGACGAGCACCAGGTCGCAAGCGATCCGGGGCCCGTAGCCAGCCAGACGTGGTTTGTCGCCAATCTCGTCAGCGTGCTCAAATTTGTGCCCAAGGACAAGCTGATCTGCGCGGTGGGCAACTACGGCTACGACTGGACGCTCTCTATCCCCAATCCAAAGGATCGCCGGCATCCTAAACCCGAAGTTCTGAATACCGACGACCTTTCCGTCTCCGATGCATGGCAGCGCGCATCCGACGCCGATGCCGACCTCGATCTCGACTACGACACGCTCAATCCTCACTTTGAGTACATCGACGAAGACAATAACCAGCGCCACGTGGTGTGGTTTCTCGACGGGGTCACGCTCCTGAACGAGATGCGCGCGGCGCGGCAGCTCGGCCTGCAAACCTTTGCTCTTTGGCGCCTGGGCGAGGAAGACAGCTCGCTATGGAGCGTCTGGGACCGGCCCAGCGATCCGGGATCGCTGCAAGCGCTGGGCACCGTGCAGCCCGGCCACGACGTTGACTACCGAGGGCGACGGAGATATTTTGCGCGTCACCGGTCTGCCGCAGCCCGGCAAACGCACCGTGGAAGTCGACACCGACGAGCCGGACCCGCGCAAGAAGCTCATCGCCGACGAGCACATGGATGTGTATCCGCGCACCTATACCATCGAGCAGTACGGCTACCATCCCAACGAGCTTGCGCTCACCTTCGACGACGGCCCGGACCCCAAGTGGACGCCGAAGATCCTCGACGTCCTGAAGCAGAAGAACGCCAAGGGCACCTTCTTCATCATCGGCGCCGAGGCGCGCCGACAACATCGGCCTGATGCAGCGGATCGTCCGCGAAGGCAACGAGATCGGCAACCACACCTATACGCACCCCGACATCAGCGAAATCTCTTCGCGCCAACTGGATCTGGAGATCAATCTCACCGAGCGCCTTTTCGAAAGCAAGCTGGGAATTGCAGCCGCTCTACTTCCGCCCGCCCTACGATAACGACGAGGAGCCCGACACCGACGACGAGGCCGCGCCCGTTTGGCGCATTCAGCAGGACGGCCTGACAATTATCGGCAGCAAGATCGACACCGACGACTGGAATGAGCACCCGCGCAAGACGCCGCAGGAAATCATCGACTCGGTCCTCGCGCAGTTGAAGACCATGAAGACCAAGCCGCAGTTCCGCGGCTCCATCATCCTGATGCACGATGGCGGCGGCGATCGCTCGGTCACTGTCGAATCTCTGGGACCGCTGATTGACGCCCTGCGCGCCCACGGCTATACCCTCGTTCCTGTCTCCGCGCTCATGGGCAAGACCACCGCGCAGGTGATGCCTCCGCTCACCTTCTGGCAGCGCATGCGCACCATCCCCGATTCCATCGCCTTCTCCGCTCTCGACATCATTGGCAACTTCATCGTCATGGTGTTCTTCGTCGGCGACATCCTCATGAGCGCGCGTCTCATCGTCGTTGGCCTCTTCGCCTTCATCGACCGCCTGCGCAAGCCGCATCGCCAGGCCACAGCGGGCTATAACCCGCGCGTTGCGGTTCTCATCCCCGCATACAACGAAGAAACGGTTATCGTCCGCACCATCCGCTCGGTGCTCAACTCCGACTACAAGAACCTCCACGTCATCGTGATCGACGACGGATCGCTGGACCGCACCGCCGAAGTGGCCGCCGCCGCCTACGCTCAGGAGATCGCCGCCGGGCGCGTGCAGGTGCTTACCAAGCGCAACGGGGGCAAGGCTGCCGCGCTCAACTACGGCCTGGAACGCATGAACGAGGAGATCTTCGTTGGCATCGATGCCGACACCGTGATCGCCACCGACGCCATCTCCAAGCTCATCCCCCACTTCGAGGATCCCGCGGATCGGCGCCATGGCAGGCAACGCCAAAGTGGGCAATCGCGTGAACCTGTGGACGCGCTGGCAGGCTCTCGAGTACATCACCAGCCAGAACTTCGAGCGCCGCGCCCTCGACCTGTTCCACGTCGTCACCGTCGTTCCCGGCGCCATTGGCGCGTGGCGCACCGCGCCAGTGAAGGCCGCGGGCGGCTATCCGCTGAACACCGTGGCCGAGGACGCCGACCTGACCATGAACCTGCTCGAGCAGAGGCTAAGAGTCGACTACGAGGACCGCGCACTGGCTTACACTGAAGCGCCCATCGACGCAAGGGGCCTGATGCGGCAGCGCTTCCGCTGGTCGTTCGGCATCCTGCAGGCGGTGTGGAAACATCGCGCCGCGTTCGTCCGCAACAAGGCCATGGGTCTGTTTGCCCTGCCCAACATCCTCATCTTCCAGATGCTTCTGCCGCTGGTTTCGCCCTTCATCGACATCATGTTTTTGGCCGGAGTGGTCAACTACCTCGTCAATCGCCATTTCCACCCTGAAGCGGCTTCCGCGGCCAGCTTTGAAAAGCTTGTGGTGTATTTCCTCGGCTTCCTGCTTATCGACTTCATCACCTCTACGGCGGCATTCAGCCTGGAGCGCCGTCACCCCGCCAACAAAGGCGATGGCTGGCTGCTCTTCCACATCTGGCTGCAGCGCTTCGCATACCGCCAGGTTTTTTCGATCGTCCTGTTCAAGACGCTGAAGCGCGCCATCGACGGCAAACCGTTCAACTGGGACAAAATCGAGCGCACCGCCAAGATGAGCAAAAGAGTCGAAGTCCTGACGGAAGCAGCGCCGTGAGGAGCTTCCCTTATCGGCGGGTGACCAAGCCTGGCGGCGCGCACCAAATAAATCTCTTGACAGAAACGAATTCCTCGTTGCTAAAATATCGGACATTGCCCGTGATGTGTAGCGCTCCAACGTGTTGAGCGTTCCGGCCACGGCAACCTCGGGTATCGATTCCCCTACCCGGCTTCTGGCGAGTCGCGGGCAAGAGTGAGGCATCTCGGCCAAAGTAGTCAGTGCACGGCGCTTTCTGTTCCGGAGGTCCAATGAAGACTTCATGGTTACCATCGCGGTGTGCCCTTCTGGAAACCGTTCTGGCCATCGTGGCAGGTTTCTCCGCGCTTTTGGCAGTTGTCTGGCCGGACTGGCTCGAGTCGTTCGGCGTCCACTGGGACTATGGGGATGGTGCCCTGGAGTGGGCCATCCCCGCGGCGATGGCGCTGATCGCAGTCGTTTTCAGCGTTAGAGCCGGGCGTCGCTGGCGCATCGACGTCGCCAGGGTAGTCCGAGCACGAATCTGACAACTCAAGGGGGCGCACTATGGATGTGACGCTTTACGATGCCGTCAACTTCGGCGGTCGCAGCGCGACCCTGGGAGTGGGGTCATACCCGCTTACCGGTCCCAGCACCCCTCTCGATAAAGTTGCTTCCATCCAGGTTCCAGCGGGCATGGTCGCGCTCGTCTACGAACTAGCCGACAACGCGGGCGGGTACGGGCGCTCGGCCGACCTGATGGAGAATTATGCCGACGTGTCTACGCTCAGGCTCGCCGGTATCGCCTACGTGGAGGTTTTTCTCGCCGAGCGTGAGGTCGCCGCGCTCGCCCATCGGGTCGGGACAACCCCAGCGCCGCATGAAGTGACAACTCCAGCGCTGCATGAAGTGACAACTCCAGCGCTGCATGAAGTGACAACCCCAGCGCCGCATGAAGTGACAACCCCAGCGCTGCATGAAGTCTGGATTCGGGGATCGGTCGTAAACGAGCAGTATGTGGCTGGCCACTGGGGAATAGCCAGCGCCTCGGCGCCGGGCCCGGCAGTTGTGTCGCCCGGCCCGCTGCCACACCTCCTGCACATTACCACAATCCAGGGCCAGGACTGGGCCAACCCGCCATACAACACTTCCGCCAGCAACTGGTCGTCGCAGGTCGTGGGAGGAGCGCAATTCGATGGTGACTCCCACCCCTTAGAGTGGGTGTCGGTGCTCAACCCCACTTTGGAACAGGACGACGAAGTCGGCGTGGCGGGGTTCGCCTTAGCGGTCGAAATTTCCCAAAACGATCTCCCCTTCACGCACCCGTTCGGCTACGATTTCGAATTCTGCATTGTGCCGGACGCGCCGTATACCAATCTGCTGGCGCCGTCGAACCGGCCCCCTGCGAACGCGAATACCGACTCGGAAGTCAGCGAGGCCTTCAACCAGGTCCGCGGCCTCGGGCTGCCCGCGATTGGCGCTTTCGCCACGGAGGTGGAAGCGGGCATGGTGCCCGAGCCTTATCGAGCCGTCCAAGGCGACCGGGTGGCGGTGTTCGGCCGGTGGATCGTGGATGCAGGACACAATGACTTCCACAGCGAGATCCATCCTCCTCTCCTGCTCGCCCGGGCCCAGGCCGTGAATGCTCAGGGCGCCCAGGTCTATCCGGACGCGAGCGCCATGACGCTCATGCAGCTATGGGGCCGCCCCTTCCAGGCTGCGCAGAAGTTCACCACTGGGAGCGACAAGAATCTGACCCTGAAGGATTACGTTACGAAGATCGGAATCGAAACCCTGGGTGACATTGTCGCGTACCCGCCGATCTTCCCCAAGCCGTTCGACGGCGTTCATCTGGTGTCGTTTGTGGTGCGCCCTCCCGTGCCGACAGCGCCGCGAGCGGTATCGGCGGCATTCGGACCGGCTCACCTGGAGTGCAGCTATAGCTTTACGACGAACAAGTCCTGTGGCGTCCAGGTGCAGCAGTCACTCTCCGACCCCAACGCGGTCGAGGTGATCCTCGCGCTGAACTCGGCCGGCTATCCAACTTTGCCGGAGCCGCCGTTCACCAAGGTCGCGTGGAGCATCGACAAACTTCGCTCAGACATCCCGGGGGACAGCGGGTTGACGGCCTTCATCATCGACGCGGTGAGCGCTTACCAGAGCATCGCGCACGGCGGAAACCTGTACGTCCGCACATACAACCCGCTTCCGGCGCCGAACGTCACTACGCACGCTGTGCCATTCACGCCGCTGAGCACCCTTCCGCGGTCGCAAGTCAATGTTGACGACACGCAACCGTTCCCGATCGTCGGGTGGCTGAAGCTGATGTGGGTGCACTCCTCGATCGTCGTGGGCGGCGGACTCCACCAGGCCGAAGCGGCGAGGCCCTAGCTACACTACCCATACTTATGGCAAACACCCAGACATTGATAGCGAGGGCCTACGCTGCTTTCAACCGGCGGGTTAGAACGCCTGCCTGTCACGCAGGAGGCCGCGGTTCGAGCCCTGTCGCTCAGGCACTTTCGATAAATGCTTCGGCGATCTGTACAAAACTGCTTCTACGCAGAGGGTTCAAGTTTGGATAAGACGCTGGGGAGAAATTCGGCGACCGTAGGATGAATATGCATGGCGCGCTGCACTACCGTATACGGCGCCTTGGCATACATCACGTCCAGCAAAACCTGCACCACTTCATCGCCGCCGGTTCCAAGAATCGCCGCTCCTAGAATCTGCTTTGTTTCCGCATCAACCGAGATTTTGATGAAGCCTTGCGTCTCGCCCTTCTCAATGGCCCGGCCCACTCGGCTCATCGGGTGTTTCGCAGCCAGCGCTGCGCGCCCCGACTTGCGTATTTCCGCGTCCGTCATTCCACATCTGCCCAGCGGCGGATCTGTATACAAGGCGTAGGTGTGGATTCGATCTGACACGCGGCGATGATCTGCGTTGAGGAGATTATCGGCGACGATCTCATAGTCGTTGTATGCGGTATGGGTAAAGCCGCCGTGGCCGTTGCAGTCACCCAGTGCCCAGATGCCGGACACGTTGGTTTGCAATTGATCGTCGACGATAATGTAGCCATGTTCGTCCGTCGCAATTCCGGCCCGATCCAGACCGAGGTCGTGCGTATTGGGAGTGCGACCCACCGCCAGAAGAGCGTGAGTGCCTGATTCTTCCGGCGCACCTTCCTTGCATTCCACGGCGACTGATATACCGCTGTCGCGCTTCGCCAGCGATATGCATTCCGCATGCAATCGAATGCGGATGCCCTCAAGCTCCAGAATCTTGCGCACGGCTTCGGAAACATCTTCGTCTTCACGCGCAATCAGGCGCGGTCCCATCTCCACAATCGTGACCTCGCTCCCGAAGCGGCGAAACATCTGACCGAATTCCAGCCCAATGTAACTTCCGCCGACAATGACGAGATGCTCCGGCACAAAGTCGACATCGAGCATTGAGGAGTTGGTGAAAAATGGCACATTGTGAATGCCCGGAAAGTCGGGAACCGTGGCGCGACCGCCAACGTTGATGAAGACTTTGTCGGCTGCGAGGACTTCATCGTTGACCACGACAGAGTGGGGCGACGCAAAGCGTGCATGGCCCTGGATGACCGTGCAATTTTCGAGTCCACGCAACCATTGCTCTACGCCCGTTCTCGACCGTCCGGAGATTTCGTCCTTGCGTGCCTTGACACGCTTCATATCGACGCGCACATCGCCGTTGACTTGAAATCCGAATTCGGCGCCGCGGCGGGCAAGATGGGCCGCATAGGCGCTCGCAACCATCGTCTTGGTCGGAATACATCCCGTGTTTACACAAGTGCCGCCAAACTTGTTGCGCTCAATAATGGCGACTGACCTGCCCGCGGCCGCTAAGCGCGCAGCCAGGGACGGGCCTGCCTGCCCGGTCCCGATGACGATGGCATCAAAATGCCTCATTGCGGTCGGAGGGAGCCTTCGATGTGAAGCTTGCCCTCTTTGGCGGCCTCCTCTGCTGGCTTCCACGCTGCGCCTCTCTCGCGCGCCGCGTCGTTCCGGGCCTCGATAGCCTTGACGGAGTTTTTGAACGCCTTCTCCAGGACCCCCTTGCCGATCGTGCCGACCACCAGCCCGAGCAGCCATCCCTTGAAGTTCTTGCCGTCGCGAACGACGACCACGTCGATGTTGGTCATGCCGTCGCGGCGGCGCGTGAAGGTGTAGGTGTGGCCAGACGCACCTCCCCACGTGTTGGAGTCGGTCGTCGTGAGAACGACGTGGTTGGGATCGGACCAGTCGTAGTGCAGACGTTCCCAGATGCCGCCCGAGCCTTCCGTCACGTCGGCCTGGGTGGGGCCGCGGTCATGCACCTTGAGGTACTGGTCGGCGCTGTTGCCAAAGAGCTTCGAGCGGCCAGGCCCGAAGTCGGTGAGCCCGGCGATGTACTGCTCGGGCGTCAAAGTGGTTGTCTGGTGCAGATGGATAGTGGACATGTAGGCTCCTTTTCGCTTCCCAAGACTTCCGGGATTCTGGTTTGGTTTTGAGTACCGCGGTCGCTACTGCTCTTGCTGGCTTCTTTAGCTACGCGGCGACGAGTTGTTGCCCGCCGTCGATGTCGTAAGTGGCGCCGGTGAGGGCCGTGTTGGTCATGATGTGAACAGCGAGCGCGGCGACGTCGGCCGGTAAGACGACGCGCCGGATGGGAAGCGTGGCGCGAAGCTGATTGCGGCGGTTGTCGAGCTTATCGCCGAGGAGCGACGCTGACAACGGTGTGTCGACGAAGCCGGCGGCGATGAGGTTGACTCGGATGGGCGCGAGCTCGAGCGCGAGGCTGGCGGTGAGGGCGGGAAGCGCGGCGGTAACAGTCGGCACAATTCCCAGTTCGATGCCAGGGCGGCGGCCGCCGGTGCCGCCCATGAACAGCAGCGCGCCTCCCGGTCTTACTTTGTGGACGGCGTTGCGGGCCACCTGGATCATCTGCAAGATGTGGGTGTCGAGGGCGCGGCGCGCCTGCTCGAAGTCCATGTCGAGAAGACGCCCGTATTGTGGCGCGCCGGCTGTCACCATCACGTGGTCGATGGTGGCCGGCAGGCCGGCGAAGAAGCGCTCGAGTGCAGCAGGATCGTTGGCGTCGAAGGCCGCTATGCTCTGCGCTTCGAGCTCGCTGGCGGCGAGCTGGAGGCGCTCGGGATTCCGGCCGGTGAGGATCAGCCTGGCCCCCTCAGCGCGTGCTCGTCGAGCTGTTTCGAGCCCAATGCCGGCGCTGCCGCCGATAACAACGACAGTTTGCCCGAGTAGTTCCGGTTCGCGCCGGACGGTAATGGTGGTGGTTGCGGTGCTCATGTTTCCTCCAGGAATGCGCTATCCGGAATGCGGGATCAGGGATCTGCGATCGAGAGTGGCGATGACCGCGCCGGGAGCGATGCCGCGGCGTAGTTGTTTATTGCGGCAGCTCTTTGCCGGACTGCTCCGCCACCATATAGGCGGCGTACCAGTCTGGCCAGTTCTCGTCGCGCTGTCCGATGCGCCTCTCGTGCTCGCCGTGGGCGGCCTCCGCACGCCGGAATGCGCTCGCCAGATCGCTCGCCGACGCGAAAGTCGTCGCCGTTGAGTCGATGCGACCGGGAAGCCGCGTCGTGATTTCCTGGAACAGCCAGCCGTTCCCGTCCGGATCGCTGAACGAGGCGAACGAGCGATAGCTGCTATGCGCGGGATCAGGACCGCTGACCCGAATCCGCCCAAACAGGTAGGGCTCGTCTGAGCCGGCGTACACGTCGCCGGCGCCGTGGAACACTTCGCTGACCTCAACGTCGCGACGGAGCAGGTTCTTGCGCGCGGCCTCGATGTCATCGACGATCAGATAAAGACCCTGAGCCGAGCCGGGAGCCGCTCCGGTGACGTTCCTGCCGAAGATGACCGAGCACCCGGAGCCAGGCGGCGTGAACTGAATCACGCGAAAGTCCTTACCGTTGTCGTAGTCGGCGTCGAGTCTCCACCCGAGCCTCGCGTAGAACTCCTTCGCGCGGTCGACATCCGAGACGGGGATAACGACGATTTCGAACTTCATGTCGACTTTCGCGACGCTCGCCTCGCTGGCGGCGTCGTTAGCTTGGACTTCATACGTCGCATTTGCCATGTTCTTCTCTCCTTTGCGTTCGACCGAATCGAAAGTCACAGTTTGTTGATTGCGAGCGTCAGCCAACAGAATCACATGTTCTCTATGGCGTGACGTTCGATACCTTTTGCGAAGGAAGCCTTTCCTGCCGGTCGTGAGCCTCTAAACAGGGTTCACGGGCAGCTTGGAGGAGCTCCCGCGGGATGCCTCGTCTTGATCAGGAAGTCCATTCGCTTTGCCCTTAGCGGAGCCGCGAATCATATTCCTGAATTCACACGTCTTGTCGTTGATGTTCTCGACGCTTAAGCCCCGTATCATGCCTATCTTTGCGCGGCGCGTGGGCGTGAAAACGTCTGGCTTGGAAGCGAATCTTAGGGAATCGGGGTTCGTCGATCTCTCTGCCTGGGGGCCCTGCAGTTCGTAAGTGACTTTAAACGACGAGCACGGGAAGCCGAACGCACCCCAGTACATATCTATAGTGCAGGGAAATCTGCAAATTCACTATTAAGACGAAGGTACTAGTCGATACCTTCGGATTGGCGTAACCGCTCGGTATTGACTGTGATGCGAGGCGCTATGCGTTGGCAGGAATATCTGTCACGCTCCAACCGCGCGAAAACTAGACAATTGTCGGTTATTGGTAACAGCCCAATGCACTCATTCAGCGCGCTTTATTGAAGGCATCCGGATCGGTCCTGACGCCGTCCCCATCCACAACCACTCGCCTTGCCATCCCATCACTTTGGCCCTGAGATTCTCCCGCCGCCCTGCAGATAATTTCGCATTCTTGTCGCACAATTGTTCCAAAGGCGGTTTTCAGTTGCATCCGAGCCGGCCAGCCTCAGCACGAAAAACTGACCACTGACCACTGACCACCGTGAACTTAACTCTTTTGTCTTGGGGATCCTGCGAAATAACCCCTTTGTTATCAATGGGGTGAGGGAAGTGATCCCGGCGCAAGTACATGAGAAGAAACCCTTTAATCGCAAAAAGGGAGGGACTCCCTACCATTTGTCAACTTTTGAGCAGTAGGGACTCGGCCGCCGATCTGCCCGATAAACGCCTGCCTCTGTTCGCCGGGCAGGAACTGGAAAAGCCGTGCGATCGAGGACAAGAGCACGTTGGGTTGTCCGCTGTCGAGGTTGGCTCCCGCCAGGAAATCCGCACAGATCATCTCCAATTTGTCCGTGCCCAGCGTCAGGGCTGCCGTCTTAATGGCCTGCTCGATCACCGGGATCTGGCTCTGATAGAACTTGAAGCAGATGATCTCGGTCGGTTCGGTGTCCTTGCCGGTGAGGTGTTGGTCCACCTCCCGTTTGAACTGATCCCGGGGTAAGGAACGGGCTTTGTGCATCCATGCTGCACAATCGAAGTCCTTCCCGTCCGAACGCGCGACCTTGGTCAACTCCGCCGCCTTGGTCCAGCCCACCCGTTTCAACTCCCGCCGGATCTGGGGGGGCAAGTGTTCGTGAATGGACATCAGATAGTAAGCGGTGCGGCGCGAATCGGGAAAACGTCTTTGCAGAAATTCATCGAACGACCTCAAGATCTGGAGCCGCCAGTACTGACCCGCCCTCACCTCGCACAAATACCTGCCCAGATCGACGAAGCGCGTGTCGCGTTCCTCTTCTTTCTGCTTTTCCCAAGCCAGGATCTCGTCGATCTTGGTCAAAACAAAGAGAGCACGCTTGCGATTGAGCTTGGGCGGCATCGGCATCGGCCTAAAACGAAAGTTCGTCAAACAGACCAAGGTCAACTCCGGGCTTGCGCACCAGTGCAGTTTCGACCAAGTCTGACTGATCGAGGCAGAGCCCCACAAAGGGGCATGTGGTGCACGGATTTTGTGGAAAGCGGATGCCGCTCTGCGCGGCGAAAGCCTCTGACATCCTCGAAAAAGTCACCCGTGCACACGCCGCCCTGTTTAAATGACCATCTGTGTGGCGGACTACACTAGCGTCTGGCACCAACCCTGTTTCAGAGCAGCATCTACCTCCGTAGCTTACATAAACAGCATCAGTCCGACATTCTTGATAGGGGAGCCAAACCAGAGTCCGTGACGCACAACAGACCACCGGCGAACCAGCGCACCGGCACAAGGCAAACGGCTTGCAGCCTGCGATGCCGCCAGATTGTCAGAGGAAAGTCTCTCGTGGAATCTTCCCGCAAAAGCTCCCGCTTGAGGAGCGAACTGCTGTATCAGTCCCTCGACGCGAGCACGCACGCTCCGGACTCCGGCGGCCGCTGTCGCGAGGTTGGCGGTAGTGGGTACTACAGAATCGTTCTGCGGGTGGCGGCGATACAAGATGGTTGGCTGAGGCAAGCAGATGATATTTCCGAACGCACAGGCCACCAGCGCATGCCACCAGTCAGGGCAAGCCGCTGCACCACTCATGGGCAGCGACATATTCAACAGGGCTCGGTTGACCATCATCGTGGAAGTGAGCACCGGGGAGTCCACCAACAGACGGTGGAAGACGCTGCACAACCTTGGGTCCATACGGGACCACTTCCAGTACGAGGTGGCGATGGGGTGGAGTTGGACATCGACAACTTCCGCGTCAGAGCACACGACGACGGGAGTATCACTCCCCTTTGCGGACTCGATTGTCCGCATGGCAGCTATGTCCGCCGCCAACTTGGCGGGTTTCCACACATCGTCCGGGTCTGCAAACATCACCCAGCGGGCGGTCGTTGCGGACAGCACAGCGTCATAGTTGCCGATCATGCCGAGGTTGGGACCGGGAGGCAGGATCGCCATTCGATCACCGAGTCGCAGTTGCCAGGCGGCGAGGCGGGCGGCGGTGTCGTCGGTGGACGCATCGTCGCGCGCCACGATGCGCCAGGTAACGACATCCTGCTGGAGGATCGATTCAATCAGTGCGTCCAACCATGCGGAACAATTGTGCGCCGGAATCGCGATGTCTGTCTCGGTCATAGGAGTACTCTCTCACGATCGCCGGTACCAGTTGGATTGTGGCATTGAAATCATTATAGACAACCACGCGTTTACCCATCGGGTGTGACCCGCCCGGAACACTGAGCTGCAGGAAGTTGGAAATTTCGGCCTGCGTGATTCGGTTCGTGCCGGTTTTTCGGCACGATTGCGGTCAATGTAACTCAAGTGATGTCCTCCGGCAACAGACTTGAGTACATGGGTTGTTTCGGAACCCGCTCCGCCGCTGCCATGCGGTGTGAAAGCGCGAAACGCGTTCAGGTACAATTAGGGCAAGCTGTTGTGATGACGGCGACTCCAGGAACCTTGATTAACCTCAAGATGTCCGGGGTGCGATAGCTTGTCATTCGAAACCTTGGGAATGGTGGATGGGTTGGGACATCGCGGCTTCTAGGGTCCCCGTGACAAGGCTGCTCAAAGAAATTTGCCGGAGTTGCCACGAGACTTCCATCGCTCGGTCCTCTTAGGCGCTGGGTGGCCGTCCTTCGTCATGAACTGCTGAGCGCTTCACCGCTTAAGAATGCTGGTTTGATGTTACTCTGGTGAATCGCCTCTTTGCATTGAAGATCTCGTGGTTAATGCGATCTTCAGACTCACACCTCCAGGCGTGACGTTCGGCTTCCTGTGGATGAGAAACAAGGCGAATGGCGCCTACGCTGCGGAATGGGCCGTCTCGACAAGACAGGCGATCGATCGACGGTGGTGATCGACGCGAATTTTATGATGGTGAAGCCACTTTTGCTTCCGAGTGGGTGGGGATCTGCTGATGGCGTCGCTTCGTGAAAGAATCTTATCAAGATTGTTAAGAATTAGTAGCAGAATCCTCCCCGTCAGACAGCTTAATTTATCGAATTTCCCGCAATCTACATCGGTGTTGAATCTGGGCTGTGGCGCCGATATTCACCCTGGCTGGATCAACATAGATGCGGGAATTAAACCTTCTTCTTCCAAAGATGGAACTGTCGTCATCAATTACGACCTGCGCAGGGGACTGCCTTTCGAGGATGGGCGTATCGACGTTGTTTATTCCAGCCATTTCTTCGAGCACCTGAACACGACGGATGGCTTTGCACTTATGAAGCATTGTTTGCGTGTGTTGAAGAAAGGCGGTGTGTTCCGAGCAGCAGTGCCGGACGCCCGAATCCCAATCCGCGCCTATATGGAAGGCGATTCCGAGTATTTTGCCAAGGCTTCCAGCTTACTGGATTCAATAGGAAACGACCTGCCGGCGCCCGAGCTCCGCTCCGCGATCGATTACATTGACCTCACCGCCAGAGGCTGGGAACATCGAGTGCTGTACGACCCGGATAAGATGACGCGGTTGCTGAGAGGCGCCGGCTTTGTCGATGTGAAGGTGGTCGATTACGATCCGGCCTACGATCTCGCGGACGAGATTCGCCGGGTCGCCTCCTTTTACATCGAGGCCAGGAAGCCCTGAGCTTTCTGCAGGCTGCGTATGCGGATCCGGCATATGCGTCAAGCGCGTGGGCTGGCGGATGGGGCCATCCGCCGGAAGCTTGGGAGGCCGGTGAACTCTTGAATCGTTTCCAGGAATGATTTATCCGACTGACGCGGCTGTTGTGAGGGCTGCGGCGAGGCATTCCGCCCGGTCCGCTGGGGCGTTGAGCGGCCGCGCTTAGGTATGATCCGCCGCCTGCCGCACGGTCGGAAACAGGTGGGTTTATACTACTCTCTTGGGTTGAAGAGGCCCCACATTTGTCGCTCCTTTGCAATTCGGACAACGGTTTACAGGAACAAGGCTCAAAACTCTGCGGCGTCAGGCCGTGAGGATTGAAAGGAGCAAATATTGATAAAGCCTCAACCAATTTATGTCACCCAACCCTATCTGCCTCCGCTGGAAGAGTTTATTCCATATCTGGAGGGGTGCTATAAGCTCGGGCAGCTTTACCCGAATTTGTGCTCAAGCATTTTCCTGATGTGCGAGAAGGGTGAGCGCGCACAAGGCGATCACGTCTAGATGTCCGTCCACGACAATACACGAGCAATTGTTCCATCCGGCGCAAAGTTGCGCCAGCGGCCAGGTGCTCCGCGGCAGTATTTTTGCGGGAGGCTTCGGACTTGACCCTCCTTAAGCGAAATATCATGGCGAGCTATACCGGTCAGATTTACGTCATGCTGATCGGTATTGTACTGGTACCCATGTATGTGCGGTACATGGGCGCGGAGGCCTATGGCCTGGTTGGGTACTACGCTATGCTTCAGGCGTGGTTCATGCTGCTGGACATGGGACTGACACCGACTATGGCGCGGGAGACGGCCCGCTTTCGCGGCAACGCAGTTGACCCCCTGAGCCTAAGAAACTTATTGCGGGCGCTTGAAGGAATATTTGTTGGCATCGCATTGCTGGGAGCGGCCGCGATGGTTGCCGGCTCCGGCTATATTGCGAGGAGCTGGCTGAAGGTACAACAACTCTCGTTAAGCGAAGTACGACACTCCCTGATGCTGATCGGGATCATCATCGCGTTGCGCTGGGTGAGCGAGCTTTATCGCGGGGTGATCACCGGTTTTGAACGATTGGTTTGGCTGAGTGGGTTCAACATTACATTTGCGACATTCCGATTTGTGCTGGTCATTCCGTTTTTTATTTATGTGGGCACTCGACCGACCCAGTTTTTTGGCTACCAGTTGGCGGTGGCGGTGCTTGAGGTGGCATGGCTTGTTATTAAGACGTATCGCCTTCTGCCTGCGATAGATGCGACTAAGAAGCTGCCGTGGGATTGGCGTCCGCTGCGTGGCGTTCTTCACTTTTCGCTGGCTATCGCATTTGCGAGTGTGGTGTGGGTGATGGCGACACAGACAGACAAGCTGATCCTGTCAAAGTTGTTGCCGCTGTCCGAATACGCCTACTTCACGCTGGCGGTGCTGGTTGCCAGCAGCGTTACGGTGATTAGCGTGCCGATCAGCGGGGCGCTGATACCTCGCATGGTGACGTTAAACGCCGAGGGCAACGAGGCCGACTTGATTGTTTTGTATCGCAATGCGACTCAATTGATGGCGGTCATCGTAATACCTGTTGCGCTTGTGTTGGCACTGTTCCCGGAACAGACGCTGTGGGCATGGACAGGTGACGCCGCGATAGCACGGAGTGCGGCACCCGTTCTAAGGCTGTACGCTCTAGGAAACGGATTAATGGCATTGGGTGCTTTTCCTTATTACCTGCAATTTGCCAAGGGGGATTTGAAATTGCATTTGATTGGCAGCGCAGTCTATTTGGTGTTACTGATTCCGGCGCTGATTGCGGCAACCATTCGGTACGGCGTGATTGGTGCGGGTTATGCATGGCTGGGCGCGAACTTGGTCTTCTTTATGTTCTATGTGCCGATTGTGCATCGGCGATTTGCAAAAGGCCTGCATAAACTCTGGCTCTTCAAGGATGTATCCGGCGTTGCATTGGCTACCGGGCTGTGTGCGACAATTGCGCGCCCGTGGGTGCTGTTTCCGGTGGGGCGGGCGCCAGTGGCTGTGCTGGTGTTTTCGTTTGGTGTGGGGTTGCTGGTGATTGCTGGAGCGTCATCTTCACTGATGAGGGGGATCATCCTCGATCGATGGCGGGCGCGATTTTGCTAAGGGAGTTTTATGACGAGTGAACCCAAGGTTATGGTTTGTGTTATGGCTTACAACCATGAGCGATACATTCGCCAATGCCTGCAAAGCATTGTTGATCAGAAGACCGATTTCGCGTTCGAAGTGCTGGTTGCCGATGACTGCTCGAAAGATGGAACGCGGGCGATCGTGCAGGAATTTGGAGAGCGCTACCCGGAAGTGGTGAAGCCGATCCTGCGACCGGTCAACATTGGAGGCACGAAGAACTTTCTCGACGTGCACAACATGGCACGCTCGATTTATGTGTCGCATATTGATGGCGACGACCTGATGCTGCCAGGAAAGCTCCAAAAACAGGCTGACTTTCTGGATGCGAACCCTGATTTTGCGGTCGTTTGGCACAGGATCAATCTGATCGACGACGATGGCGGCTTTGCTTCAGGTGAGAACTATCCTCTTGCGTTGTTTCCAGATGGAGTTGTCACACTGGAACATTGTTTGCGTCTGGGTTCGGTGGCCGCACATAGCGCGGTCATGTATCGCCGGAGTGCACGCAAGACCAGAGAGACCGATTTTGAAACATTGGATTTGTTTTACGCGTGGGAATTTCTTACTTCTGGTAAGGGAAAGATATTGAAGGAGGTTTTGGGCAGCTACAGGGTGTCAGCGCAAAACTCCGTTCAGATCAAAAGCATGGTCAATATCCAGAGGTTGGTTGCGCATCACATGCGCTATTACCTGGAACTCATGCCGGAGCAGAGACGCAACATCTTTGTATTGGCGCTGATCGATTTCATGGTGGACGTGAGGAACCTGAGACCTACGGCGTGGGACTTTGGCAGATTGGTTCTTGAATCATTTAGTCTGGTCTCGCCGTGGTTGATCGTGAAGACTATTTCTGAGATGCGGCAGATCCCCCCCTGTTCCCCCCTCGGGAGTAATCACATCGCACGGGCGCAGAATAGCTCATCTTCTGCGATTGATTCGCTTGACCGCGAAACATAGGTTTGAACGGTTGCTATCTCCATGGTTTCCGCGATGGGCGCGATATGATCGGTCCTCATGGTGAAACCCCAGAGGCTCTGCTGACCGTCCCGTATGGTTTGATCGACAAACTCGATCTTATTCATGTTGCTGTGACTCTCCTATTGCGGTGTGCCGGAAATCAAGGGTTTTTCCATTCAGCATGCTTTCTTCACCCCTATGCATGTGCCGCCCGAACGGCCTTTCCCAGCGCCGCCGCCACCGCCCGCGCAAACTCGCGGCTGTTAATATCTGAATCCACCTCAATTAAGTCGATCGCGGGATCAAGATGCGCCTTCAGAGCACGAATGAACGCATGATCGGCAGCCGGGTCGTGAAGTGCACCGCTTTCCATGCTGAGGGAAGAAAAGCCTTTGAGGGGAAGCAATACTTTGACCCTCGATTTGTGATCGTATCGGTTCAGCTTTTCCGCGGCAGCGATGGCTACCTGCTCCATCTCTTCGCCACTGGTCCGGGCCTGTACCCTGGGAGGATCCTGCACCACCAGTTTTCTTTCCGCCAGCTTCCTTGAGACCCAGAGAGGATCGTGGTTGTCTTTCCTCTCCAGGGGGCCGCAGCTAATCATGTCGAAGCCGCCGGGACAAAATATGTACGGCATCGGCGCCTGCATGGCGAGATCGAGACGGCCGGGGCCGCTATTCGACCGGTTTCCGCCCAGAAGATAATCGCTGAAGGCTCCCGGAACAAGGTCCACGAAGGCCTTGAAAACTCCTTGGGGCACCAGTTCCATCGCCGCTTTATCGCCAAACCCGCTGGCATGGATCGAAACAATTTCGTAGTCCTTCTCCAAAATCTCCCGGATGTGGTACAGCAATCGAATGTCGAGGCCCTCATCCTGAGGCAGAGCGAAACGGAGCCGAAGGATGTGGTTTCTCTGCACGAGCAAACGCAAATCCTTCGCTTCGCTCAGCCTCGAAGCGTGCAGCGGTTAAAGCCGGACAACTTCGCGGGTGTGAATATTGTGCCATGCGCGACTACCTTATCCGATCCCCAATGCCTGCGGATAAAATCTTCAACGGGGATGCGATGTTCCGAACCACCCCATCTGCTCAGACGTTCAGGAAATGACGCCGATCGTCTCTCCCACCGGGGCCACTGTGCCGGGGGCGGCGCAGATTTTGTCGAGAGTTCCGGCGGCTGGCGATTCCACCTCGCAGACGATCTTTTCGGTCTCAATCTCAACCAAGGTCTCGCCTTCGGTGACCGGGTCGCCTGCCTTGCGCTCCAGCGCCCTTCCAAAAACCTGCCGGAATCCACCCTTGCAAGTGCCTGATTCTGCGGTGCCGAAATCGGCCGGTTTCACCCTTCCAGAAACAGGTGTTTTTGAAATGTCTTGCTAACAATGCACCGTGAGAGAATTAAAAGGTACCAAGGGGGCACGGTGCTCTTAACTGAAAGTAAAATACGTTCCGTTGTGATTGCAGGTGCTGGCGGCTTTGGCAGAGAAATCTTCGATTATCTGATTATGCCAGCGAAAAAAGGAGGCCCTGAAGTGGCGGGATTTATTGATGACACTCCCGGTTCGCCAGTTCCCCCAGCTACTCATGTTCCGCACCTCGGCCCAATTGATCAATAGTCAACTTTGGCGCGAATGACGGATAATTCTTAACAATTATGGACCTCAGAAGAAGAAAACTACTGATTTTGGGCGCGAATCCGGAGACTGCCGCGCTCGTCAACACGGCCCGCGAGTTGGGCGTTTACACCGTCGTCACCGACTATGACCATCATGCTTATGCGAAAAAATTCGCCGACAAGGCATGCGACGTGGACGGCTTGGATGTACCAGGCCTGATAGCGCTGGCCAAGGCCGAGGGCGTGGGTGGCGTTCTTGTGGGGGTGGCCGACATGCTCGTTTCATCCTACGCCAAGGTATGTGATGCCCTCGGCTTCCCGTGTTATGCAACGCAGGCAATCGTGGATGTTTTCTCTCAGAAAGACCGTTTCAAAACCAAGTGTGAGGAATACGGAATCCATGGCATTCCGGAATACTCCCTCGATGCAGGCGTCAGAAAAGAGGATGTGGACAGGATAAAATTTCCTGTCATGGTCAAACCGGTGGATAGTGCCAGCGGGACCGGGATGACCGTTTGTTACACGGCCGCTGAACTCGTACCGGCCGTGGCGAAAGCTCTTTCGGCGTCCCGCGGCAAGCGTTTCATTGTCGAGAAATACATGGAATGCGACGACATGGGTTTATACTACACATTCAAAGACGGAGTGTGCAGCGCTTCATGCGTCTATGACCGGTACACTACGAATGAACAACGAGGCTCGAGCCGTGTTTGCCTTGGCGGAACCTATCCTTCCCGGCACATCCGTAAATATTTTGAAAGGATGCACCCAAACGCCTTGCGACTCTTCCGGGACATGGGCATTAACAACGGCGTGCTCATGTTGTCGGCTTTTTATGAAGACGGCGAATTTTATGTCTACGACACGGGCTTCCGACTCCAAGGCGAGGCCCCCCATCTGCTGATGAAGGCCATCCACGGTTTCGACCAGCGGGAAATGCTCATCAGTTTCGCCCTCACAGGCTCCCAGGGCGATTTGGATCTTGCCGCCGTGGACGACGCATATTTTCGAGGTAAACCTGCCGCCACACTTTGGTTCCTGCTCAGGGCGGGCACAATAGGTAAAATCAAAGGCCTTGAAACCGCGGCCAAAGACCCGGCAGTGGTCAGTATCGTCCAAAGACTCTACGAAGGCGATACTGTAAATCGAGAGTGGGTCGGAACCGAGAAACAGGTGCTTGCCCGGCTATATATCGTCTGCCACAGCAAAGAAGAGTTAGGCGATAGGCTTAGGTTTTACATGTCCTCTGTGATCGTACACGACTCCGCGGGTAATGACATGCTCTTACACGGATTCGATGTGGATTCGGCGTTAGGAGAATCTCATGCTTAAGAAATTGATGGGCATTTCAGAGGAAAAGATTCTTTGTGATCTGAAATCTGAAATACAGCATAATAAGCTACCACTTGTTGTCTTCGGTCACGGTCAGCTAGCTAGAATTCTGGTACAAAAACTGGTTCACGCAGGAATCCCCGTTGCAGCTGTAGCACTAGAGGATGACTACTGGATGCCCGGGATGATGGTTGGCAAAGCCGTTGTTGAAAGGTTCTCTTTGATCAAAGAGCGCCTTGGCACTGTTAACCTCGTCGCTGGATTTCAACCAGTATATGCAGGTCTTATAAGAAGGCTGGAGAGTGATGATCAAGTAAATACACTTTATCTTCCATATTTTGATGTATTAGCTTATCAATGTTTTCCTCCAGACGGGAACTTCCTCGCATCGAATAACTATCACACAGCAAGTCTCGCGCATGAATTGACGGATGTTCTTTCAAAACAGACCTTGGAAGGATTCGTAGCCTTCAAACGGACCGGCGATATAACGTATGTTATGCCTGTTATTGAAAGAAACCAGTATTTTCCAGAAAACATCATAAATCTAGCAACAGACGAAGTGTTTATAGATTGCGGAGCATATGTTGGAGACACCATTGCTGAATTCGTTAAGAGGACAGGTGGACATTATGAACAGATAATCGCTTTTGAACCTGACTCACAAAATCTTAAATGCCTTCGAGAAAACACAGCCAATGTAATAAAGCTTAAGATCGTGGAAAGTGCGGCCCATCTTGGCAAGGGTATCCTTTATTTCAATGCCGGCAATGACGAATTTTCACGGATTGGCGGACCGCACGCCGTTGCTGCTGATAGTGTGGACAATGTCTTAGATGGAAGCCGATGCAGTTATATCAAAGCTGACATCGAAGGAAGCGAGATGGAGATGCTAAAAGGCGCGGTCGCAACGGTCAAACGATACCAGCCTAAGTTAGCAATAAGCGTCTACCATAAGCGCGACGATCTTGTCACCATTCCTAGCTACATCAAGAAATGCAATCCGGCTTATCGTCTGGCATTACGTATGCATTCGCTCTATGCAGACTTGGTACTCTATGCTCTGCCTGATTGAACTTAAGGATCTGTTGCATGAACATGCTGCTCCAGAATAAGGTTATTGTAATCTCCGGCGGCACAAAGGGCGTAGGCCGCGCAGTGGCCGAGGAGAGCGCATCCCAAGGTGCTTCGGTGGTTATTGGCGACCGCGACGAAATGGCGGGGAAAATTGTGGTCAGAATGATAGAAACTCAGGGGCACGAGGGCCTTTTTGTCCACACGGAATTGAGGGACACGGGCGACTGCAAGAAGCTCTTTGATCAGGCCATGGAGCGGTTTGGAAGGGTGGACGGTTTTTTTAATTATGCCGGCGTTACCTGGGCTTCAGGACTCGATAGCTGCGATCAGGCGACCTTTGATGAAATCATGGATATTAACTTCCGGGCTGCATTTTTCTGCTGCCAGAATGCAGTCCGGTGTATGAGGTTGAGTGGCGGGGGTTCCATTGTGTTAGTGGGCTCAGGGCACGCCTGGGGGGGGCAGAAAGACCGCGCGGCTTACGCGTGTTCGAAGGGCGCCTTGATGACTCTTTCAGAGCACATTGCCCACAATTATGCCTCGGAACACATTCGGTGCAACTTGTTTACGATGGGCTGGACTCCCACTGAGGGAGAGGTTGCCCTGAGGTCAGCGCAGGGAGTTTCGGAACCCGCACTGAGAAAAGAAGCCTCGAGAGTCATTCCCATGGGCAGAATGCTCGAGACGAGTGATTATGTTCAGGGAGTCTTGTACTTGCTCTCTGACCACTCATCCATGATGACTGGTTCAAATTTTCGCATCACCGGCGGTGAGTACATATAAGCGGACGACTGGGTCGAGCCCGAAAAGTTCGACGACATGGGGGTTCATTTATCGGACGAGTCCACGATAGTCTCCGGCGCAAATCTGGGTATTACGGGCGGATTGTTAATCTAGGTGCTCATGGGAAACATCCTGATGAGTAGTTGTTGCGACAAAGCGTGTGCCAGCGTGATCGTACCCATCTACGGTGTGGAGGCCTACCTAGGCCAGTGCATCGAGAGCCTGATCGCCCAGACGTATCGGAACATTGAAATGATCCTTGTGGACGACGGCTCACCAGATGCCTGTCCCGAAATATGCGATTCGTATGCCCGGTCGGATCGGCGAATCAAAGTCATTCACAGACCGAATGGAGGCTTGGTCAGCGCCAGGAAGGCGGGGCTGGCGGTGGCCGCAGGGGAGTACATCGGGTATGTGGACGGCGATGACTGGGTAGAACCGGAAATGTACGAAGACATGATCGCCCATGCGGTTCGTCACGGGGCGGACGTGGTGGCTTCCGGTCACAAGGAAGAGTTGGATGGTCGCGTGGTGGAGGTGTTGCGAAACACCGTCTCCTGTGGCGTGTATAGTGGCGACAGGCTTGTGAACGATATATATGCCACAATGCTGTATAGTGGCAAATTCTCGCAGTTTGGACTCTTTACCTTCATATGGAATAAGCTTTTCCGCCGCACTGTGCTTTTTGACAATCAGATGAGCGTGGATGAACGGATTTTCATCGGGGAAGATGCCGCTTGTGTGTATCCATGTCTATTGGCTTCCAAAGTGGTCTGCGTGACAGACTCGGCACACTACCATTATCGCCAGCGCGTGGACTCGTCAGTCAAGACGCGGGGAAATTCGCAGCAGGATGTGCAAAAGCTTGGCATCCTGTACCAGTATCTCAGGAAGCGGTTCCGCGAATCGGAACATGCCAAGTTGCTTCTCCCACAACTTGACTTCTTCCTTCTCAGCCTGCTGACCGTGCGATCCAATGGGCTGAAGTCCGACGGGAGCGCCCAACATGAACTGTGCCCATTCAATGATGTCCAGGTTGGCGGCAAGATAGTCATTTGCGGTGCGGGGACCTTTGGACAGCATCTCTTTAAGCGGCTACAGGAGAGCAAGCACTTCCAGGTGACGGGCTGGGTGGACGAGTTGTTCGCCCGATATCGGTCCCTTGGCCTTGCCGTGGATGACCTCTCGTCTATTCACAGCATGGCCTACGATCACGTCGTAGTGGCGTTCATAGACGAAACGGTTGCCGATAAGATGGTAAAGAAGCTGAGTGGGCTTGGCGTTCCTGCGAAGAAGATTGCTCGGATCTCTCACTACGAGGACGATGTGCCCAACCTGCTACGGGAATTCGGGCTGGAGATATAGCGACGTGGACGAGAATCCGGAATTGGTTTTCTACAGCGGTTCTACCTTGCTCGAGGGTCCGTGCTGGGATGAAATTGAAAAGGTCATCTACTGCGTTTCGATTGAGCAATACCTCATCTACCGCATCAACCCCGAAACGGGCGAAGTGAACTCATTCAGAACAGACGGCTCAGTTGGTTGCGTGGTCGCTGAGAAAAGTGGAATGCTGCTGTCTGCCGAAAAGAGCGGCATCTACAGGATCAATCCCAAGACGGGTGACAGAACCTTCCTCGTGCAGATGGAGGTCAATCCGGCGATGCGCTACAACGATGGTAAGCTCGATCTTTGCGGGCGTTTCCTGGTCGGCACCAAGGGCGAGGCGGATGATCTGCCAGGGCGTGGGCGGCTGTTTTCCTATGACGGTAAACAAGCGCGGACGCTCATCACAGGCACGACAATTTCCAACGGCATCGGGTTCTCGAAGGCAGGCGACATCCTGTACTTCATCGACACCCCGACAAAGAAGGTCGGACGCTACAAGTACAATCTAGAAACGGGGGAGGTTGTCTTTGACCGCTATGTCATTGAAGTGGAGGGAAATGTGTGGCCGGACGGGATGTGCGTGGACGTGGACGACATGATCTGGGTGGCGGAATGGGGTGGTGGCCGCGTGTGCAAATGGAATCCGGAAACGGGTGAGAAACTGCGTGAGATAAAACTCCCATGCGCCAACACCTCTTCCTGCTGCCTCGGCGGCGATGATTATCAATATCTTTATGTCACTACGGCAAAGGCATCGGGCAGAGATGAACCGCTGGCAGGCGGATTGTTCCGAATCCCTATCAGGTCTTGAGACATCGCATAGAAAGCAGTATAGCGTATGAAATTCGATGAATTAATCATATTCCGGAAGGAACAGATCGTCGTTGAGCGAATCAAGAATTCGCCAAATCCCATTGTGTTCTACGGCGCTGCTAATTGCGCCGAAAGTTTGTACCAAACAATTGCACCGTTTGGGCGGGGCCCTATCGCCGTCTTTGTCGATGACCCATTCTATACGGGCGACACAGTATTCCACGGTGTTGGGGTCCGGCGCTTCGCGGATGTTGCCCGCTCGCTGGACCATTTCGACGTGGCGGTTGCAATCGGCACGAAGTCACCAAGTCTAGCCTACTTCGAAAGGCATGACCAAGTCTGCTCTGTATTTCCAAATGTCGGCTATGCAAGGGGGCCTGCCATGGATGAGGAGTTCATCCAGGCCCACTGGGACGATTTCCGGGCTATTTTCGATTTGCTTGCTGACAATTTGTCCAAAAAGAGCCTTGTCGCGTTTCTTGAAAACAAGATGTACGGGAACTTGCATGCGTTGTCGTCCCTCCGGGAAGGCTATCAGTATTTTGGGGGGGACTTTATGCCCCTTTCGAGCGAGGAGATTTTGGTGGACTGCGGTGCGTTCACGGGGGATTCGGTACGGTGGTTTGTCGAGGCAGTGGGCGGCCAGTACGCAAAAATTTACGCATGGGAGCCGGATCCGAAAAACCTCGTGGAATTGAAGGATTGCATCGCAGCGGAGGGTTTGAAGAATGTTGCAGTCGTGCCCTGTTGCGCCTTCGGCAGGAAGGGGAGTTTATGCTTCGATTCCCTGGGGACGGCAACATCGTTCGTGACGGGCGGCGGCGGCTCGACAGTCGCATGCGATACGATAGACAACATCTGTGGGGACAGCACATTGATCAAGATGGATGTCGAGGGCAGCGAAATAGATGTCTTGTCGGGAGCGGCCGAAACCGTCAAGAGACTCAAACCGAAACTGGCCGTAGCGGTGTACCACAGGCGAGAAGACATCGTTGAAATCCCTAGGTTCATACGGTCGTTGCGAAACGACTACACATTTCACCTTAGAATCCACAAGGATGTCGCAGACGATGTCGTTTTGTACGCAATGTAATGGCTGATAAGTGAGACGGACGCACGTGGTCAGTGATATCTGCGCCACTCACAAACCTGCACGATCGATCGCGTAGGCGATTGAGGGTAGATTCATGCGGAAGACATATTGTGCCGTATTGCCCGTCAGATTCAAGGCGTGGATGGAATCCGTCTTGCCTAAATTTGGAACAATTCAGCTGAAAGGGCTTCTGTGATCAAAACAGCAGCGATCTACATAACTAAGCCGGAACTGCCGCCTTTGGAAGAGTTCATCCCATACTTGGAACAGATATGGGAAAGCAGAATCCTGACAAATGGCGGTCCATTTCACACTCGGCTGGAGGCAGCATTAGGCGAATATTTGGGAGTCAACCATATCGCATTATTCACGAATGGAACGATCGCTCTTGTGACCGCACTGCAAGCTCTGCGTATAACAGGAGAGGTCATTACAACACCATACTAATTCGTTGCAACCTCTCATTCTCTACTTTGGAATGGAATTAAGCCCGTTTTCGTTGATGTGGCTCCCGATACTCTCAATTTGGATCCGTTAAAAATCGAGGCTGCGATTACTCCTCAGACGACCGCGATCATGCCGGTACATTGTTATGGACACCCATGTGACACCAAAGCGATCCAGGCAATTTCAGACATCTACAATCTATCCCCTCATTTCGGATTTCCCAATGTACCGGGGATTGCCATCGGCGTCTCAAGACAACTTGCCGAATGCGACTGATGCTGCCAACAAAATATTATGCCTGCCAATCTATCCGGGGCTTGAACAATCGGAAGTCGCAACGATTGCCAAAGAGATTTCAAATATTTGAGAACATTCGAACATTCGGAGAGGCCGAGCAGACCGGCAATCAGAGACCAGCGGAGTGTGGCGTTGTCATCTGACAAAAGAAAGTGGGAGATTGATTCCAATTAGGCGCAATATCGCCGTAAGCGTCCCGATCTCCCCTCTTGGCCTAGTGTAGGTCGTCACTGTTGGCATCATTTATCTTGTGGGCAATCATGGCGTTGGCGAAACTCGGAACCTACGATTTGCCCCGAAAAGGCCACGAATTCGCCGCTTTGGATAAATGACCATCTGTGTGGCGGCCTACGCTAGTTCACTAGTTGAGGAGTCATCTCATGCACTGGATATAACTTGTTGTCAAGGGATAATTACCCGTGGCGAAAATGATCGGGCGTTATCCTGCTAAAAACAAAGCGCTTAAGCCAAAAACCATTTTTTGGGGGGTAGGGGCACCGATGAAGCTGCCTTTACGGCCCCAGATACAGATTCACGCCCGGCGGCGAGAAGCTCAGTTGACCGCTCTTGGGGTCGTAAGCGAGGTCGAGCGCGTCGGTTTTACGGCCATTGATGAGTATGGCCACCAGCACGCCGTTGCCGTAGCGCCCGGCGAGCACGATTTTGTGGCTCTTGATGGCGCCGTATTCGTTATCCGGGCTGCTGGGACCCCAATCGTCCTGGAAGCGGTCGAAGGGATAGACGCTGTGCTGCTTCGGGTGCTGCTGCCAGTTCTTGTCGTCGATCCAAACGCCGTAGGCCTGGGCAAGGTCGTTGGCCTCTACCGCCGTGAGAAACTTGTTCACCTTCATGCGGCCGAACAGGTAATGGTTCCAGTTCCACGGCCAGTCAATGGGCCGGCCCGCCACCAGCCACCACACCACGAACAGCACCACCAGCGCACCCGAGCCGATCTGGAGAATCAGGGTCTTGCGCTTGTCACGCGCGGCATCGAACTGAGGAGCATCGAGCAAAGTCATTCGGAAAGTCCCTCGGGATCAGGATAAATGCTGCGCAGTGGGTTCAGGAGTCAGGTTGCAGGGGTCAGTTTCTTCCATTGCCCGATTAGCGTTACTTGAGCCTATACGGTTAGACACCGAGAAGAACTTCACTGTTCCTTGGCTCCTATCCGGTGATCTCTGACCCCTGAAACCTGACACCTGAACCCTGTTTTTCACTCTTCCCTGCTGTACGTCGTCTGGTTTTTCTCTGCCTGCCGCTCCAGCGCCAGCTCAATGAGCCGCGTGATCAGGTCTTTGTAGCTGAGCCCAGTCGCCTCCCACAGCTTGGGGTACATGCTGATCTCGGTGAACCCCGGCATGGTGTTCACTTCGTTCACAAAGATGCGCCGCTTGCCATCGGGCTCCATCAGGAAGTCCACGCGGGCCAGGCCGGAGAGATCGCACGCTTTGAATGCCGCAACCGCCATCTCGCGTATTCTTCTGGTCTCGGATTTGCTTAGCGGGGCGGGGATTAGAGGCACGGATCCCTCCGAGAGATACTTCGCCTCGTAGTCGTAGAACTCTTTGCCGGGAATGATCTCGCCCACAACGCTTGCCTTCGGGTCATCGTTGCCCAGCACCGCAACCTCGAGCTCGCGTGCTCGCGCCGCCTGCACGCTGCGGCGGGGCTCGCCGGGGTCCCCAGCGGCAGGTCTTCGTCTCTGGGGTGGCTTGCCGCCCACGCCCTGCTCCACGATGAGCTTGCGGTCGTATTTCGCCGCCAGCGTCAGCGCCGGCCCAAGTTCCTTGCGGTCGTGCGCCTTGGTGATGCCCACCGACGAACCGAGGTTTGCCGGCTTGACAAAAACCGGATACGGGAGCGCCCCCTCCACCTGGGCGATCGTCTTGCGCGGCGACTTCTCCCACTCGGCGCGCAGCAGCGTGATGTGTTTTACGATGGGCAACTCCGCCTCGACGAACAGGCGCTTCATCACGTCCTTGTCCATCCCTGCAGCCGAGCCCAGCACGCCCGAGCCTACGTAGGCGATGCCCGCCAGCTCGAACAACCCCTGAATTGTCCCGTCCTCGCCAAAGGTGCCGTGCAGCACCGGAAAGACGACCTCGATGGCTTTTCCTTCCGGCCCCTGAAGGCCCGGCTCGGGCGCCAGCAGCGTGGGAATGCCCTCGTGAAGCAGCTTGGCCCCGGGCGTAGCCTCGGGATCGCCGGCGCGCAGTTTTTGTATTGCTTTTTGACCAGGACCGTTTGGACGCGGACCTTCCGCAGCAGAGCCGTGGTTTGAGCCTTTCAGCAGACCGTGCGCGTCCGCGGCCGCCAGCCAGCGGCCCTCTTTCGTGATGCCGATGGGCGTCACGTCGAACTTCTCGCGATCGATCGCCCCCAGAACCGATGCCGCAGACAGCAGCGAAACCTCATGCTCGCCGCTGCGCCCGCCAAAAAGAATGCCTACACGGAGTTTTTTTGCCATTTTCCTATTGGTTCGCCGTATTCATTCAATAAAACGGCCTCCACTAGTGTAAACCCCCGTTTTCTTTTTGATTCACCACTCTGAAACCTCGAAGCGCAATAGGTCGTCCACTTCAACAACCAGCGCGGCAAGGCCGAGCAATGGATCAACGAAGGCAAGCAGGCTGTAAAGATGACGCGGCTGAGTTGCCACCGGTTCCGGGGCAATGAGGTCCGGTTATGGCTCAGCATTCTGTGCGATTCCACTCGGGAGCGGTACAATTCAGACAAATCGGCCCCAAAAAGGAGATTCCGGCTCAGTGGCAGCAATTCCACCAATTTGAACAAGTCGAAAAGTTCATAAGAAATATCAGGGCAGCTAACAATCTGCCGAACCCGTAATGTATTCACTCCGCTGCCAAGGGGGCAAGCTTGAGTTCCAGCACCGCAGCAATCCCATCCAAGACGCTGGAGCGCCGGTTGTTTACCGTTGCGGAGCCGCGAGCTACGGGTTACGAGCAAACCGGTTGACCCGCAGCTCGCGGCTTACTTGCTCGGCAACGCAGAACTAGCCCACTACCCATTATTTTGAGGAAGTCCAGACCATGAGCGTTGCGCAGGAGTTGCGCGGACTATTACAACGACGGCCGCTTCAGTTGCTCGTCCTGGCGGGGTTGCTGACCGCCGTGGCTACGCGTGCCCTGTTATTGAAATTCTGCGTTCTCGATCTGGACATCTGGTGGCATCTGAAAGTGGGCGACTGGATCGTCGAGCACCTTGCGGTTCCTCACACCGGCATCCTTTCGCGCACCGCCGCCGATCGGCCCTGGGTGGCCTACAGTTGGGGCTATGAGGTACTGCTCTCCCGCGCTTACCAGTGGTTCGGCTTGGTGGGCATAGGCGTGTATGGAGTGTTGCTGACCCTGGCCGTAGCCTACAGCATCTATTGGATGGCACGCCGTCTTTCCGGACGGTTCTGGTGGGCCTGCGCACTGGCTACAGTCACCTGCTCGGCATTCCTCTATAACCTGATGCCTCGGCCCGTGTTCTTTTCGATGGTCCTGTTCACGGTCACGCTAACGCTCACACTGGAAGCGAATCGCAGCGGTCGCGTGCAACTGCTTTATTGGTTACCGCCGCTGTTTGTCCTTTGGGCGAATCTTCACATCCAGTTTCTCTATGGACTTTTCCTGGTCGGTCTGTTGCTTGGCGTGAACTTGTTACAGCGTGTAGCGGGTCGTCTGTGGAATCGTCCCCGGTTTCGTGCTACCGCCAACCCTGCCAACCACGACCCTCGGAGCAATTTTCGTGGGTTGTGTGGTTGCGAGTTGCATAGGGCCGTACTCGTATCACTTGTACCAGGTGATTTTTGAGTACTCCAAGGCGCGAGTTCCTTATGTCATGATTCAGGAGTTGCAGCCCATCAACTTCCGCGCCTACAGCCATTACGTGCAACTGCTGCTGACCGGCGCCGGATTCTTCGCTCTCGGATGGCAGAAGAAAATCGATCCCTTCAAGCTTGCCTTGCTGATTGTGGCCTGCGTGGTTGGCTTCCGCACCATGCGCGATTCCTGGTTCATCTGCATCGCGGCGGCGGCGTGCATCGCCGATTTTCCCGCCCCCGAGACGGAGTGGCGCAGGGGAGAAACCTGGCTGGAAAAATCCGGCGTGGCGGCCTTCGTGGCTTTGGCGATGGTACTGGTTGCCCGCGATGCCGACTTCAACCAGCGCGGCCTGGACCGCGCCATCAGCAGCATGTATCCGGTGAAGGCGCTGAATTATCTGCGTCAGCACCCGGCTCCGGGACCGCTCTACAATACGCTCGACTGGGGCGGCTTCCTCACCTGGTATATGCCGGACTATCCGGTGGCCATCGACGGCCGCAACGACTTGTATGGCGACGACCTGGATCGCCTTTTCTTTGAGACGGAGGACGGCGGAGAATCGTACGCCACCGATCCCTACTTGAATGAAGCGGGCGTGGTCCTGTTGCAGAAGAGCCAGCCGCTGGCCGGTCTGCTGATGTCCGATCCGCGCTTCAGTTTGGTCTACCAGGATCAATTGGCGGCGCTGTTTGTGAAGCGCTAGCACAAATTCTTGGGTGCAAAACTATGGGCACTGTTCCACTCGGCAAAACAAATTGACGCTGTCAGCGCCGGTACAAACCGGCGTTGACAGCGCATCGGCAGGCGTTGACTGGGAGCCAATCCTGCCCCACTTGGGTGCGGGAGGGAGCTCGGATCGCCTCGGGCGCTTCACAAGTGCAGGTGGGGAGCAAGGCCACGACCACCCTTGGTTTCCTCGATGAACGGTTACAGGAAGCGGTGATCTGCGTGACGGCTAAAGAAGTACCAAGTGACATTAGATCAGTAGATTCGCGTATGAGCGCTTCGACGTCACCGGACTATTCGAAGCTGGAGTGCCGTCCGTATTGGCAATGGCTGGTCCTGGGGGGAGGGCTGGGGCTTGCTGGGTATGTGGGTGGCCGCGTGGCCGGACAACAGTGGCCGAGTTCGGGCGACTCTGCGCTGCTGTTAGCGCTGATCGTAGTGACGCTGTGTGCGGTGTTTCGGTTATTGAGGATGGAACGAGTGGTCGCCCCTCTGCTGCTGGAGTCGGCAGACGGCCCAGAGTACTCCGCAAGCGAGCGATTGCTATGGCCGATGGGTGGTTTTCTGGGTGTACTCATTGCACTACTCCTACTGGAGAAGACCTACCCCTATTACTTCACCCAAGACGATAATCTGGCGGTAAATCTACCCTCCATCTTGGAAGCCTATCGAAGCCTATTCAGCGGCGTTTTTCCTACATGGAATCCGCATCAGTACATGGGTTCACCGAATACGTCTCTGGGGTACTACGCTCTTACCTATCCTTTCACTTTGGTTTCGTATTGGCTTGCGAGAACGGCCCTGCACAATGAGAACGCGACGCTGGAGGTGTTCGCGTTTGTCCACCTGCTGCTTGGGTATTGTGCGCTGTACTGGGCTATCCGGCGTGAGGGTTGCCGGCCTTCCATCGCAATGCTGGCTTCGAGTTGCTGCAACATTTCTGGATACGCACTCATTTTCTCCCGCACATGGTTTCAATTCAGCCCAATCTTGCTCTGGACGTCGCTGATGGTCGTGTGTGTGCAAGAACTGGTTCGCGGCAAGGTGGGTTGGAAATGGATTGCCGCTTTTGGCGCAACGATTGGGATTTCGGCCCATGTTGGGTTCACTCAGATATGGGTATACAGCGTGATGCTGATCGATGTGGTGATCGTTCTGTTGATGTTTACGGGGATCGTCCGAGTAAGACTTTTGATTCCATGTCTTGCCGCACATTTTGTCGGGTTGGCGATTGCTGCTCCGATCCTTATCCCCCAAATGCTGGCAACCTACAACGTGACGCGGTATCCGGAAAATACAGGAATTGTGAGCGGCCTCAAGGGTTTGTTTATACCTGACTCGTTGAGTTCATCGCCCCACCCGATGGGGTGGGGCAAAGGTTACCCCATCGGGGAAATGTACTATTCGGGAACTCTGTTCATGGTTGTAGCGGCTATCCTGCTGCTTTCCTTGTTGGCAATGCGCTGGGGAAAACGCACCGCAGGAAGAAATGTGTGGTTCCTCTGTGCGCTATTGGCGTTTGTCCTTGCACTTGGGAATCGCGGACTGCTCTGGACCGGAATGACGTATTTACCGGGGTTCAATCGATTTCGATTTCCGTTCAAATTTCTAGGGTACATCGTGCTGTTTTCGGTGGTTGGGGGCGCGGTCGCACTCGAACGCCTTATGCGAAACAAGCGGTGGTCGGAACAAATAGAGGTTCCGCTCGCTATTTTCACTTGGGCGGTATTGGCTTATCACTGCACGCTCTGCACCGCAGCTTTTAGCATCTACAACTTCCAACCGTTCCCAGGACCTGACCAGGATATTGCCCGCAGATTGGTGCCAGAAGGCGATCTTTACTACCCCAAGGTGTTGCCTATCAGATTCTCAGGTGGACAAACCGCAGAGGCGTTTCCGTATGGGGGAGTTCGCAGCCCTGATCCTCATTTTGTGGATTCGTTTATGAACGAGTGGGCAACGGTGTATGGAGCTTTTAATCTGTCCGGATATGACCCGCTAGTATCGGTGTCGCCTACGGTGCTGCGGATGGTTCAACACATCGATAGGGACCCAGAGCGAGCCCTATTTGAGTACGGCGTGAAGTACGTCTTGCAGTATGATCCCCCAGACCCGGAACGGAGCCGCCCAAGAACGATGTTGACGTTGAGGAACTCCACTCTCGTCTATCAAAGCGACACCGTCTTTTTGAGTGAACTCCCTCTCGCTCGGCCTATGGCGTTCTCGGAAAATCAGCCTGAAACCCCCTTGCCAGTGATGTTCGATGGCGCTGGCGCAACGATCACGACCTCCGTGATACCCCAGGGAGGTCGGGTTGTCCTGAACATGTTGTGGCGGCAAGAGATTCAATCCCACGCAAACGGTTCCAAGATTTCAGCCACTGCTGACGATTGGGGACGTATCGCACTGAACGTACCGGCTGGTACGAAGGAGGTTCGGGTGACCTTCAGCCCACCATGGGCGTACGGATTTGCCGTTGCGGGCGTCGCGCTCTTTTTTGCATTGGCTCTTGGTTGGTGGTCCTTGAGAAGTCCTGCAAAGGTCACCGTGCTGGAATCCGAACCGGGTGATGTCGCACAATGAATCCTGAGGGAGGCAGACACGAGATGGACCGCGACGAGAACATGCATGTCATTGTTCTTATGCCTCTCCGTGACGACTGGGCCTGTGCCGCAGAGCTTATTCGACGGCTTGATCAGGCAATTTCCTCGTATCCGTGTGCGATTGATGTCTTGCTTGTTGACGATGGCTCGGCCCACGACTGCAATCCAGAGGACTTCCAATCCGACTTCGCGGTTGTGCAAACCATAAGCATACTCCGCCTGCGACGAAATCTCGGTCATCAGAGAGCTATTGCCATTGGTCTTGCCCAGATCGAACAGACTACTGAGTGCGATGCTGTTTTGGTGATGGATGCTGACGGCGAGGATACACCGAGTGGTGCCTTAGCACTCATCCGCTCGTTCTCGGAGACTGGTGGTAGGAAGGCGATCTTTGCCGAACGGAGCCGCCGGGCGGAATCGTTTGTTTTCCGATCCTTTTATTGGCTCTACAAGTCTCTGCATCGCGTTATGACGGGACTCAGCGTGCGTGTCGGGAACTTCAGCATTCTGCCGTCAGCGTACCTTAGTACGATTGTCACTCTCCCTGAGATGTGGAATCACTACGCCGCTGCCGTGTTTAGATCAAGGCTTTTGTACACTATGGTTCCGATTCCACGGGGTCGCCGGATCGCGGGAAAGTCTACGATGAACTTCGTCGCTTTGGTCACTCACGGGTTGAGCGCGATTTCAGTGTTCGGAGACATTGTCGGGGTGCGGCTGCTGATCGGCTCTCTCGTCGGCTCAATTCTGGCTACAATCGGAATTGTTGTCGTCGTTATCGTCCGGCTCTTTACCAATCAGGCCATACCGGGCTGGGCTACCTTTGCAGCGGGTATACTGGCAATCATCCTTGTTCAGCTCATCACCATAGCGACCATTTTTACCTTCTTTATGCTCTCCAGCAGAACGAATCTCGGCTTTGTGCCAATCCGCGACTACGCTCTATTTGTCGGAAAGGTCCGGGACATCTACCGGCGTGACTGATTTTACCTATGTTGGTTCGGAGCTAGAGCTTTTCGCTGCTGTGGCCAATTGGAAGTCATATTGGTCACGGGAGATTCGGCCTTTTATCAAAGGCGACGTCATTGAGGTCGGGGCGGGTATCGGATCGAATACGCCGTTCCTGGATATGGGCGGGGATGGACGCTGGGTATGCCTTGAACCCGATTCACAGCTCACTGCTCAGCTAACCGAGAATCTCTATCAGACGACGCGCCGCCGGTATGAAACTGTGTGTGGCACTCTACAGACGTTTGAAGCCAGCCAGCGGTTCCACACCATCATCTACATTGATGTTCTTGAGCATATTGAAAACGACCGGGAAGAGCTGAAACTCGCGGCGGGCTTACTCCAGCCCGGCGGGCGAATTATCGTTTTAGCTCCGGCTCACCAGTGGCTGTTCACGCCATTTGATGCCGCCATAGGTCATTTCCGCCGCTACAACCGGTCCATGCTGGATGAGATCTCTCCGACCGGCCTGAGGCTGGAGAAAATGATCTATCTCGACTCCGCTGGTTTGACAGCTTCTGTCGCTAATTTGTGTCTGCTCCGGCAATCGATGCCGACCAAAGGGCAACTCCACATTTGGGACCAGTGGATAGTCCCGGTATCGCGAGTCCTCGATAGGCTATTACTGCATTCCGTGGGCAAGTCGGTCGTTGCCGTTTGGCGTAAAACTCAAACAAAATGAAGTCCTTCCGTGCAGTGCGGAGTGCAGAGTCTTAGTTAGTGTGGTGGACATTCTGTAGACAAAATGGTCGAAATCGAATCAGTGAAAGCAGAATCACAATCATCACTCGCTCTTGTGAACACGGCCTCGGTAAGCCGATGGTGGCGGATCGTTCTGTACACGTCTCGAAAGGATCGATGTTTTTCGAGGGACGCGAGGTTGAGCCAACCGATTTCATCATCCACACGTTACCTTGAGATTAGCGGGGCGGGAGCGTCTCCGACTCGGGGGAAGCGTTCGCGTGGGTGCGGCGGAGAATGAAGTAGACGTCTCTTTCGAAAACGCCGCGCTTGAAAAGATAGTACCCGTCCGAAAAGTGCACGATCTCGTATCCTCGCGTGGTGAACCATGGAATATTGACAATATTCATCAGCTCCGGGTCCTGGGAATAGGCAATCACATATTCGGGATTGACTCGGTTCAGTTCGTCCACGTCGAGACTGGTTCCGGCGAGGGGCAAGCCGTGATGAAAATACGCGGTCGGAAGGTTCGCGAAGATGTTGTGATCGAAATAAGCCTGCACGCCGACCGTTCCATAGAGAAAGCCGAATAGGGGTTTCTTGACGGCTCCCACCGACTTCAGATAGTTTGCGGCGTCTTCCGCGCCACTGTAGGGATAGAGATACTCGCGCTTAATCACCACCGCTGAGTCCCAGATGTTGACGGCGCAGAGGCAAAGCAACAGTGCCATCATGCCCCGTGTTGCCCAACGTTCGCGTCGGCTGAGGACGCGCTGCTCTTCGGCGGTAGGCCAGGCGATCCAAAATGCGGCAATGGCCGCGACGAATACCGTTCCTTGATGGTGAGGGGCTCCATGCACGACGGCGTACAAGGCGATCATGGCTCCGACCGGCAGCGCGTAGGCGAGGAATTTGTGGCGCATGAAGCACCACGCCCCGGCGTACACAGCGAACAAAATGGAAGGCGCCGAGTAATCGAGGAAGGCGCCGGAAATCACTGTGATGGCCTGTCGCGGCGCTGAGGGATATTTCGCCTGTACGGCCAGCGGCAACTTTTCGAATTTTGTCTTCATCACAAATTCCTCGATGTCCGGGGTCGGCTTCAAGATGATGAAGAGGAACAGAAAGGTCAGTGCCATCGCAGCGACGCAAATCTGATAGCGCACTCGTACGCCTGGTTCGAGGGTGCGCCACGATTGAACGGCTTCGATCAAATAGGCGAGCCCGAGGCAGGCGGCGATGATCGTACCGTGCAAACTCAGGTTCGCCAGCAACACCAGCACCACCGTCATGCGCTCGGGATGCTTGAGATCCTTAAATAGCATGGCGGCGGCGAATGCCAGCAGGGGCAGCAGCGTGTAGGGGCGCGCGATCACCGCGTACTGATAAACCATGAAGTAGGTGAAAGCGAGCGGCCAGCGGATGTAGCGGGGGAAGGGCGCCATGAAAATCAGGAGCGCGGCTCCGGCGGTCGCGCCGGCCAAGCCGATGTAGCCGATGGCGCCGTATCCGGCGTGGAAGACGTGCTGCGCTACCCAGAGGATGGTGTGCCACAGGCCGGGAGAGCCTTCGTAGCGCAGTTCGTGAAACCAGATGGTGCGCAGATCGAGATCGCGGGCAATGAGCCAGGCCTGCGCTTCGTCGGCCCATTTTTCGTGGTAGCGGATGGTGAAGTAAGTAACGCACACCCAGACGAGCAGGACCGCTGCGTCCCCGATCCTCCACCAGTTTTGCGCTAGATTCGCAATAGCCTCATTCGTGGCAGCAGGTTCACCTCGCGGAGCGCCGGCATCTTCTCGCGTATCCCGAGGGTTTCGCGCCCCCGGCTCGGCAAGCAAGTTGTCTACCATGATGGTGACTTTACCTTCACAACGGCTTCCTACTTCTTTGCGGAAGCTCCTGTTCCTACTCTCTTATGGTTACTTGCCGCATGTCAATCCTGTTTTTATGGCTTGTAGGTGGAACTGGTTTTTGTGTGCGGCGCGGTCGTGTTCGCGCCGTTGGACAGGAGCAAGCCACGATATTGCGCCGCATCCCCATTCCGCCGGATGGCCTTCGCATCTACCCACCAGTAGAGCCGCTACTCTTAGGACACTCAAAGATCACATGGCAACCCCACTTCAGGTCTATGCTAAACTCCGAGTAGAATCGATCAGCACCCAGCTTTTCATAAGCCGCACGGACCCTATTTTGCCCGGAGGGAGAGCGGATGACCAGAAAAGTCATCACCATCATAACCCCCTGCTACAACGAAGAACTCAATGTGCGGGAGGTTCATCGGCGCGTGATGGCGATGGCGGCACAGATTCCCGAGTATCGCTTCGAGCATCTGTTTGCCGATAATGCCTCAAAAGATGGCACAGTCGCCGTACTGCGCGAGATGGCTGCCGAAGATTCCAGCGTCAAAGTGATCGTCAACGCACGCAACTTTGGCCCCGACCGCTCGGGAATGCATGCGTTTCTGCAGGCTGAGGGAGATGCGGTTGGATCGATCGCTGCAGACCTTCAGGATCCGCCCGAGCTATTCGTGGAAATGATTCGCGAATGGGAAAAGGGATTTCCGATCGTAGCCGCAATCAAGAGTTCGAGTGATGAGAGCGGCCTGATGTATCGCATCCGCACAGCCTACTATCGCCTGGTTGCCCGCCTCACCAATGTGGAGATCCTGGAGCACTTTACAGGCTTCGGGCTCTATGATCGTTCGGTTGTGGAGCAGATCCGCAACAACTTTCCAGATCCCTACCCTTTCTTACGGGGGATGATTGCGGAGCTTGGACTGCCTTGTGCCAAGGTTTTTTACAATCAGAAGCGCCGCGAGCGCGGCATCACCAAGAACAACTTCTATTCCCTTTATGACTTCGCCATGCTGGGTATCACCAACCTTTCCAAAGTGCCCTTGCGCCTGGTGATCGGGTGCGGCTTCGTCTCCGCCGCAATCAGCTTCTTAATCGGAATGATCTACCTCGCGTACAAGCTTGTCTTCTGGAGCAGATTCGATGTCGGCGTCGCTCCGGTTGTCCTGGGCTTGTTTTTTCTTGGATCGGTACAGTTGATCGCGCTGGGCATCATTGGCGAGTACGTTGGCTCCATCCACACATTTGTGCTGAATCGACCGCTAGTCACCGAGAGAGAACGAATCAATTTCTGAGACTGCCTCAACTTATGAAGCCGCGGGATCAAAGGCCGCTCCGGCAGTTCGCGCAGGCGGCTAGAACTGCGAGAAGGAACGGGTGTCTGAAACAGCGACGACCCGCTGCCCCCTTGCAACACACTCTGAAATCCAAGCAACCATGGCTGGGATTGGCCGACACAGGTTGGCCTCGTGGGCCAATTCAAGTGCGGCTAGGGCAATCACGTCCGATTCTGCATGGTCTCCTGCGCCTACGAGACGCAAGAATGCTTTCAAACTCGTGTGATGCGGAAACTCGGGGTCTCCTCCCGCAGCAAGAAGTTCGGCAGAGAGCATGGCTTCCGCCTCTCGGCGCAATGGCGTCGGGTCTTGCTTGCTCGCGAGCGCTAATGGCGGCACCTCAATCGCACTTCAAAGGTTTGCGCCGAGACCTACGCCGATTGTAGACTGACGGACCAACGAAACTTCGGTACCGGATTCCTGGCAGCGGTTCTGACGCAATCGGCCGGGCGACGAGGATGGAGAATGTTGAGGAACCGGCCGCGTTGGAGCGGCGCGCGGCGTGAAAATTGCGAAGCGGCGCAACGCGCGGTCAGGAGGATTTTTCAGCGAGGCACCAGACCACTCCTTCGTCGCTGGCTTCGGCAGCAAGGGGATATTTTCCCGATGCGACGACCTTGCCACCACATACCCGCATGAGGGTGGTCAACGAGTGCTCGGTAAAGTAATTGACGTGCTCGTGCATCATGTAGAGGGTGGCGGGCCGAAGCACGTGGCGCGCGAGGGACGGCCTGGCCGCGGCTATCACGGCCATCTGCGCGGTTCGCCGGACAATTCTGCGGATGCCGAGGGCGGCTTCGCAGGGAACTTCGAGGAAGACGAGGCCGCCGGAGGGTGCGGCCTTAAGGATGTCGGAGACCAGGGCGCGCGGGAATCCGACGTGCTCCAGGACATTGCTGTTGATGATGAGGCTGGCGCGGCATGCGGCGGGGTCGTGGATGGCGGTGACGCCGGGGGCGGGGTCGGCGCCTGAGATGTCGTAGAGGAAGAGCTGCGCGCTGCCGAAGAGGCCGAGCATCAGGTCGCCGTGGTCGCCGCCGTAATCGAGAACGCTGTCAATCGTTCGGCCGTTGAGATGCTGCTGAAAGATGGGAGCGAGCGTGGTGCGGCGCATGGCGTAATGCGAGGGAGACGCCAGGTTCGCATTGAACCTCTTTGTGTACCAGGGTTCGGATGCGTGGCGCATTTTGCGGTACTCGTCTGAGCGGTAGGCGCCGTAGAGGCGTTGCAGATCGGCGTCTTCGGGCCGGGGGTTATAAAACATGAAGCCAAGGCCCGGCACCTGACGAGATCGACGCAAAAGGGGTCGCGGTCCCACATGCGTCTGGCTAGAAACGGAGCTACGAGGGCACGCTTGACGTGTTGGATGGGGCCGTCGCAGACGACACAGGTGGACACTTCAGTCATTGAGCCTCCGTGCCTGGCGGTGCCAGTCGGCGGTGCGGCTGATGGCGTCCTCTAAGGGAACGGTGGGACGCAGGTTGAGGAGGTTGCGGGCACGGTCGATGGACGGGACGTAGCGGGGCGGAGGAACTCCGGGGAGAGCTTGAGAAGCAACGGTGATTTCCGTTTGGGGGTTGAGGACGGCGGCGATGGTCTGGGCAAGCTCGAGGATGCTGAGGTCGCGATCAGAGCCGACGTTGATGGGGGTGAGGGCGGGAGCGCGGAAGAGGATCGTCCAGAGCCAGATGGCCAGGTCGGCGGCATAGAGGTAGGAGCGGCGGGGGGCGCCGTCGCCGCGGACGCGGATGGGCCGGCCGGCGAGGATGTCGCCGAGGAAATTGCCGATGGCGAAGTGCTCGTCGAGGGGGAAATGGGGTCCGCAGAAAGTCCAGCAGCGGGCGATCTTGCATTGGAGGGCGGGGTTGGAGTGCTGGTAGAGGGCGCAGAGGAGTTCGGCCAGGCGCTTGCCTTCGCCGTAGACGCTCGAGGGGAGGAGTGGGTCGGGGGCGCCGGCGAAGGTTTCGGGGACGTGGGTGAGGCCGGGAGGCTGAGGTCCATAGACGGCGCCGGAACTGGTGAGGAGGAACTTTGTGGCGCTCTGGCTGGCGGCGAACTGAAGGGCACGCTCGGTTCCGGCGACGATGGTGGAGAGCATTTCGAGCGGGGCGTTGGCGGCCTGGGTGGCGCGGGCCTCTGTAGCGGCGTGGATGATGAACGGGAATTCACCGTCGGGGAAGGCGAAGGTGCGAACGTCGCCGGCGAGGAGGGTGACGGCGGGATCGGAGACGAGGTGGGGGGATTTCTTGGCGAAGCCGCCGGGATTGCGAGTGAGGATCGTGATGCGGGCGTCGAGGCGGAGGCGGCGGTTTAGATGGCAGAAGCTTTCAACAAGCCAGGAACCGAAGAATCCGGTGCCACCGGTGTGGAAGAGCTGGCGGCCGCGCACCTCGTCCCAGAGGCCTTCGGTGCCGGCGACGATCAGGTCGAGGTCTTCGGAGGGCAGCTTCATAGGAGCGATCCGTGGTTGGAGTATCGGAGGGGCGTGCGTCGGTGAGCGGGCGCGGAGATCATTCGTTGATAGGGAGGCCGCGCTTGTAGATGGTGGAGCGCAGGGAGGGGATTTGGGAGTAGGGGCTTTCGATGTCGTCGATGCGGATGGGGGCGTCCTTTTTGACGGGGTTGAGAAGCATTTCACCACGCATCAGCTCGCGGCATGAAAGCTGTCCCTGCTGCAATGGAATGGCGAGATAGACATCTTCGTCTGCGAGGCAGTGGCCCTCGGGCAGATCGGTGGCGGCATAGACGCCGCGGACAAGGGCGTCGAGGTAGTCGATTTCCTTCTTGGGAGGGATGCGCTTCTGGGTGCCCGGAGCGCCGCACATCTCTTTTGCTTTGTGAAAGGCTTTGAACCATTCATCCACCTGATGCGGGAGGCTGCAGTAGGGGGAGACTTTCACGTCCTCGGTCTGGATGTCAATGTGGCGCTCGAACATGCGGGCGCCCTTGGCATAGGCGATGAGGATGGAGTTGGTCCAGTTGCAGTGCTCATGGGTGGAGAATCCGATGGTGTGGTTGGGATAGCGAGCGCGGAGGAAGTCGATCTGGTTGAGCTCCAGCTCGGAGTCTTCGGAGGGGTAAAGCGAGATGCAGTGATTGATGCCGATGGGGATGTTCCGGTTGGTGAAGAAGGTGACGATATCGTCGAGGTCCTTGAGGGATGAACCGCCGGTCGAGACGATCACCGGCTTTTTGGTTTTGGCGATTTTCTCGATGAGGATCCAGTCGTTCATGTCGGAACTAGCGATTTTGATGATGGGAATTCCGAGATTGGAGCAGAGGTCGACGGAGCGTTCATCGAAGGGTGTGGCAGTGGCGATAAAACCTGCCTGGCGGATGGCCTTCACGAGGGTTGCATAGTCATCGTCTGTCAGGCGAGAGTCGAGGGTCTTTTTGACGTAGCGGAGATCCTGGCGGTCTACGAAATCTCTATGGATGAAAGTGTCGACATTGCGGAACTGGAGCTTGATGGTGGCTCTGACATTGTTGAAACGCACGACCTGCGAGAAGGCGCTGACGATCTTGATGCCGCGGTCGAGACTGCCGAGATGATTGTTGGCCATCTCCAGCACAAAGAGGTCTTCGAACATGTCACGATCTATCATTTGGCATTCTCCAGGGCCAGGCAGGCGAGGAGTTCTGCAAAACTCCGCAAGCGAAACCTTACCGGCACGCCAGGGGGAACATTGCCATACCCTTGTTCCATAAGTGCTGCCGCCATTCGATTCGCAGCTGACGCAGTAATGTCGTCCATTGTATCTCCAACCATCAGGCAATTCGAGGGTGATGTTTGGAAGTCGTCCAGGAAGCCACGGAGCATCTCCGCTTTGGACGCATAAGGAGGCTGACGCGAGTCCGGCGTATAAATTCGCTCAAAGAAAGGCAAAAGCGCTTCGCGCTCCAGTATTCTCAGCGAAATGTGACGCGGCTTGTTGGTAACAACCAAGAGCCGATGCCCAGCGGTTTTCAGGGCTTCGAGCGCCGCGTGTACACCTTCGAAACTCGAGGTTTTCCGCCAGCCTTCCGTGTCGTAATGGGAACGAAATGCGGATTCGAGCCTGTCCAAGAACCCCGCATCATTGGTCTGCGCTACTTTTGAAAGGATCGTCCTTATGGGCGGTCCGAGCAGGCAGCGGAGGTCAAGGGGCGGCGCGGGTAGGCCAACCGATCGGCAAGCGTAGTTCACAGAGCATGCAATTCCCGGGAGCGAGTCCAGCAGTGTGCCGTCCAGATCAAAGAGAACGAACTGAGGTATCTGGAGATTCACTGGTTTTCCTCGACGACGATATTCGACGCCAACTCCTCGGGGTCGAGGAATGGATACATATCCTCCAGGTTCGGGGTGAGAATCGTCCCATCGGGAAGGATCCGCGAGCGAAGCCGGGGTTCAAATCCCTGGCTTACATCGAGACGCACGTCGAAGAGCGTCGGGCCCGGTTTTTGCAACTCACACGTAATCGTGCGGAAATCGTCGAGTTTTTCGATTGCGAACGAGGGGATACCATAGGCAGCGCCGAGCCGCATCATATCTGGATAGGTGACACCGCTGTCGGGCCCCTCGCCAATTCTGCGCCCCTCAAAGAATCCGGTCTGCGTCTGGCGAATCGAAAGGTATCCTCCATTGTTCAGCACAAATAATTTGACCGGAAGGTTATAGCCGACGAGGGTCTGAAGTTCCTGGACGTTCATTTGCAAAGAGCCATCCCCGGCCAGGCAAATCGTGCGTGCATGCCTGGCAACGGCCACGCCAATGGCCGCGGGCAAATCGTAGCCCATTGAAGCAGAACCCGAATTTGAAATAAGCCGCTGGCCCTTCTTCAACTTCGCAACCTGGTAGGGAACAATGCAAGCGGTGGCGTTGCCACAGACCACGGCGTCGTCAGGACCGAGCAGTTCGAAGAGCCGATCAATGAAGTCATACGGGTTCAGCGGGGGCCCAGAAACCCTCTGGGAAGGCTGCACGACCGGGTACTTCACCTTCCACTGACGCGCCCGTTCCAGCCAATCCTCGTGCTTTGGGCAGAGATTCGACCTATCTTCAAGCTGGCGCGCCATTTCAGCCAGGAAAAGCTTCAAATCGCAGTGAATGGGCACATCCGGTTTGTGCAGTGGCTTGCGCAGCTCCGCTTCATCCACGTCCACCTGAATTTTCGTGGCAAAGCGTGCGAAGGAGTTCCAGTTGTAACTGGTTTGACGAATGTTCAGTCGTGAACCGAGCACTAAGAGTACGTCCGCATTCTGCACTGTAAAGTTGCCCGCCCGCTCGCCGATGGTGCCAGGACGCCCACAGAACAGTTCGTCGTCGGTGGCAATGAGGTCATGCGTCCAGGCCGTAACCACGGGAATGTGAAGTGCGCGGATGACCTGCTCGAACTCGGAAAGCGCACTGCTCAAGCGGACCCCACTGCCGGCGAAGACAACGGGCCTCCGCGCACGTGCGATACGTGCGAGGACATCGGCAACTTGCGCTTTCACCACCGCAGGGTCAACTATCAAAGCATCTTCGCACGGATCGTAATGGCGAAGGCACGCAGGATCGATTTGTGCCGACTGTACGTCAACCGGTATATCAAGCCAACATGGTCCCGGCCGGCCGCTTTGAGCCAGGCTCCAGGCGCGTTCCAGATGATAGGCAATCGATTCGGGCTCGCTGACAAGGACCGCGTATTTCGTAATGCCGCTCACCATGCGGACGATGTCAACCTCCTGATCTCCCAATTGGCGCAAGCCGGTATGACCATAGGTTGACATACATGTTTCGCGCTTCACCTGGCCTGAGAGAACCAGCATAGGAATCGAATCGGTCCAGGCGCCGAAGACTCCGTTGAGGGCATTGATTCCACCCGGCCCGGCAGTCACGTTCAAGATGGCCGGCGTCTGAGTTATGCGGGCGTAACCCTCGGCAGCCATCGCGGCAGCCTGTTCATGGTGTGTGCATAGATAATTGAGGCCGCTGGTTCCGATGGAATCATTGAGGTGCATGGCCGCTCCCCCGGTAATGAGAAACACCTGGCGGGCGCCCCATTCGCGCAACCGGGCAAAGATGTAATCGGAGAGCTTCATTTGGGTAGCTTCATGCGTTGCTCAAAGGGCTCGACAGCGGTTTGATTCGAGCGGCAAAGCTCGTAATCGTCTCCGCAACAAAATCGAGCATCGGTTTGGTCAGTCCCGGATATACGCCGATCCAGAACACGTTGTTCATCACGAAATCCGAGTTCGGCAAAGGGCCAGCGACACGAACTTCGCAGCCTTCGTATGCCGGTTGCCGGAGGAGATTGCCGCCGAAAAGCAGTCTCGTGGCGATCTTCTTCGCTTCAAGAGCGCGGATGATCTCTTCGCGCGTAAACGGCGCATCCTCGCGAACTCCGATCGGGAAGCCAAACCACGAGGGATCCGAGCCCGGCGTAGCCTCGGGCAGCATCAGGCAGTCTTCCATCGATTTGAGCGCGGTCGACAGATAGCGGAAGTTTTCCTTGCGCCGCTCGATAAAGATGGGCAGCTTTTCGATCTGGGAGAGCCCTAGCGCCGCCTGCATGTCGGTAGCCTTCATGTTGTATCCGATGTGCGAGTAGGTGTATTTGTGGTCGTACCCGCAAGGCAGATCGCCCAGTTGCCAATCGAACCGCTTGCCGCAGGTATTCTCTTTACCAGGTTCGCACCAGCAGTCACGACCCCAGTCGCGGAACGACTCGACCAGAACCTGCAGATCGGGCCGTTGGGTGAGCACCGCGCCGCCTTCGCCCATGGTGATGTGGTGAGCGGGATAAAAGCTGATGGTTGAGATGTCGCCGAAGGATCCAACGCGGCGTCCCTTCCAGATGGAGCCCAGCGCATCGCAGCAATCCTCGATCAGCCACAGGTCGTGTTTTTTCGCAAAGGCGGTGACCGCGTCAAGATCGAAGACGTTGCCCAGCGTGTGCGCAACGAACACCGCCCTGGTTCTCTCGCTGCGCGCCGCTTCGAGTTGGCTCACGTCAATCTCGTAGGTCGGCACCGTAACATCCACGAAAACCGGTACAAGCCGATTCTGAACGATCGGATTGACTGTCGTAGGAAAACCGGCGGCGACAGTGATCACTTCGTCGCCTGGGTTGAGCCGGCGATCACCGAGCTTTGGCGAGGTGAGCGCACTGATGGCGAGGAGGTTGGCAGATGATCCGGAGTTGACCAGCGATGCGCAGCGGACTCCAACAAAGCGAGCGAGTCTTCGCTCAAACTCTTCGGCAAAACGCCCCGTCGTAAACCAGCAATCCAGTGCCGAATCAACCACAGAACTCAGATCGCTGCCGTCAATCACCTTACCCGACACTGGCACAGGCGATTGGCCGGGTATGAACTCGGCTACAGGAAAGGCTTCAGCAAAATACTCGGTGGAAAGATCGAGGATTTGCCGCCGAAGATGTGCTGCTCTATCCGCCATAGACAATGAGTAACCTAAGCATACACAATCAGAACCCGGTGGTGTACGCTATTTGCTGGCGAACACAATCTACGAACGGACCCTACTGTTGATTTGCCGCAGCGAATGCTGATCCAAAGGGTGCTAAGGTACTGGAATGAAAGCAGTTATTCTGGCTGGCGGGCAGGGAACACGGCTGAGTGAGGAAACCGGTACGCGCCCCAAGCCTATGGTAGAGATTGGCGGCCGGCCCATCCTGTGGCATATTCTCAAAATCTATTCCCAACATGGAATTAACGATTTTGTCATCTGTTGTGGATACAAAGGTTATCTGATCAAAGAGTACTTCGCCAATTACTTCCTCCATATGTCCGATGTGACATTCGACATGCGGGAAAACAGCTCGCAAGTGCACCAGAGTGTTGCCGAACCATGGAAGATCACGCTCGTGGATACCGGAGACAACGCAGGCACCGGAGGCCGGCTGGAAAAGGTAACGCGCTATCTGAAGGGTGAGGAAGCCTTTTGCGTTACGTATGGAGACGGCGTTAGCGACGTCGATATTACCGCGACAATTGCCTTTCACCGAAAACACGGAAAATTGGTGACGGTGACAGCTGTTCAGCCTCCCGCCCGCTTTGGCGGTTTGGTCATTCAGGGAACGGCCATTTCCAAATTCCAGGAAAAACCGAAAGGAGAGGGCGGCTGGATCAATGGCGGTTTCTTTGTCCTCTCACCCGCGGCTTTAGAAGAAATCCATAGCGAAGCAACTATGTTTGAAAGCGAACCGATGCAAAACCTGACCAAAAAGGGGCAGGTGCAGGCTTATTTCCATCGCGGTTTCTGGCAGCCCATGGACACCCTGCGTGACAAGCAGAAGCTGGAGGAACTTTGGGCCAGCGGGAGAGCACCGTGGAAGACGTGGTAAACCAATGGCGGGGTCGACGGGTTTTTCTGACCGGTCACACTGGGTTTAAGGGCGGCTGGCTCGCACTCTGGCTTGCGCGCCGGGGAGCTCAGATACGGGGATATGCGCTTGACCCGCCAACTGAACCCAATCTATTTACGGCAGCATCCGTGGCCACAGTTCTCGATGACATTCGCGGCGATACTCGTGACTACGCCAAGCTGGAATCCTCGATGAAGGAGTTTGGTCCGGAGGTGGTCTTTCATCTTGCCGCGATGCCCATCCTGCGGCGCTCGTATACTGATCCGCTGGGCACATTTTCGACGAACGTCATGGGCACTGCTCACGTGCTGGAGGCCGTTCGAAAGTCTTCGAGCGTGCGCGCGGTGGTATGCATCACCTCAGATAAGTGCTACCAGAATCAGGAATGGATCTGGCCTTATCGCGAAACCGACACTCTTGGCGGATTTGACCCGTACTCCTCCAGCAAAGCCTGCGCCGAGATCGTGTGCTCGACCTACCGCAGTTCCTTCTTCCCTGTGAACCGTCTGGATGAGCATCGTGTCGCCTTGGCCACTGCGCGTGCGGGAAATGTGATTGGGGGTGGAGATTGGTCGGAGGACCGCCTGATTCCGGACCTGGTCCGTGGATTTCAGGCTGGTCAGCCCGTGCTTATCAGGCAGCCAAAGGCAGTTCGGCCATGGCAGCACGTCCTCGAACCCCTCAACGGATACATGCTGCTGGCGGAGAAACTCCTCGATGCGCCTTCACAGTTTTGCTCCTCGTTCAACTTCGGCCCGAACGACGAGGATGCGTGGCCGGTGGAGCGCATGGCGACAAAACTTGTGGAAATGTGGGGCGAGGGAGCCGCCTGGATACGCGATTCCGTTCCAAGCGTGCACGAGGACCACTCTCTGACGCTGGACACCAGCAAAGCCCGAAGGCAACTTGGCTGGCGGCCGCGTCTGAGGATCGAAGCGAATTTGGAATGGACCATGAAATGGTACCGCGACTGGCAACAGGGAGCTGATATGAACCAGGCGACCTTTGCGCAAATCGCCAGATTTGAGCAACTCGCTTACTGATCGCAGTCCCGGCCGCCGGATAGGCCGCAACTGAACTCATGTGCTGTCTCTCGAAAGAGCGACGCCGCGATTTAATTCACGGCCTTTTCTTCGTGGTACTCCATCTCGGTATTGATGGCCCAGATGTTGTCCTTGGTCGTGACGCCGTTCACGATGTTCTCCACGGCGGTCATGGCGGTCAGCATCGAATGGTCCTGGTTGTTGTACTTGTGCATGCCGTTGCGGCCCACCAGGAAAAGATTCTCAAATCGATCGACATAATTGCGGATCACGTCGAACCGGTCGTAACTTCCGAAGTATGCCGGATAGGTTTTAGGGACGTGAACAACATGAGAGTCCTCTACGTCTTCCGCCTTGAGAATGCCGATCTTGGCCACTTCCGCAATGGCGAACTTTGCCATCTCTTCATCGGAGAGCTTCCACATGGGGTCGGTATCGTTGCAGAAGTACTCCAGTCCTATCCAAACCTTGTCATTGTTGCCCACCAGCCAGGGACTCCAGTTATTGAAGATCTGGAGCCGCCCGACCATCACGTCGGGCTCCTGGATGTAGATCCAGTTATCTTTCAGCGAAGTGCCGTCTTTCTCGGTCACCGCGAGCTTCCTGGCCAGCAGGCCTACTGTGATGAAGTCGCGATACACCAGGCCTTCGCTCACTTCGATTACCGCGGGGGGAGGCGGAGTCGAGAAGGCGCGAATCAGATCGCGCACCGGCATGGTTGAGAAAAAATAGTCGCCGGCGAAGGTAGCGCGCTCTCCCGCCCCATTGACGCCTTCAATCGAAATTACCTTGTTGTCTACGACGTTGATTCGGTCAACCGCCAGCCCCAGGTGAACTTCGCCTCCGGCTTTGCGCACCAGGGAGGCCGCATGTTCCCATAGCTGGCCGGGACCGAGCTTGGGATAGAGAAACCTTTCAATCAGCGAAGTCTCTGTCCGCTTCTGAGCGATGTCTGTCCGGTTGCTTGCGGCTAAACGTCTTCTTCAGGAAGTGCGTCGCCACGCTCTTCAGCGAGAGCCCTTTAATGCGCTGGGCGCCCCATTCAGCGCTGATCTCGTGACAGGGCACACCCCAAACCTTCTCGGTATAGGACTTGAAAAAAGTTAGGTAAAGTTGCTTGCCGAAACGGTTGATGATGAAATCTTCGAGTGACCGCTCCGTGCGCTGAGGAAGTAGTGCCGAGCGCATGTAACTGAGGCCGCAACGAAGGGTACGGGTGAGGCCAAGATTCCTGAACGTGGCGGCGGTAAGGCGGATCGGGTAATCGAAAAAGCGACGCAAAAAATAAATACGGCTCTTGCGGCAGCGGACCAGCATGACCAGGTCTTCCGTTTGAGGATCGGGGGCTGCATTCGCTGCTGGATCATCCCTCTGTCGGCCCTCATGGCGAAGTTGACCCGCTTCCGCGGCGCCCACCTCAACAGGCATCAGTTCGAGCCACCATTGCATCACGCGGTCGGACTTCGAAAAGAAGCGATGGCCGCCGATGTCCATGCGATTGCCCTTGTATAGGACGGTCCGCGAGATCCCGCCAATCTCCTGGCTGGCCTCGATCACTATAGGCTTGATCTCCGAGTGACGCTGAAGTTCGATAGCGGCAGTGAGCCCGGCGGGTCCTGCGCCGACAATGATGGCTGTAAGCTGTTTCATGGGGCGACTTTGGTTTCCTTCAGGATCGGAGCCCTGGCGCATTTTTCGAATTGATGTTGACAATGAAGCCGCTGTACCCGTTCCGATAATGATTGCGCACTTCTGATCCGGACTGTTCATGTTCGGTCTCGACGACGTACCTGAATCGAAACTGCCCGCTTGTGAAACCGGCAGTGTCTTCGCGTCGAGCATGAAAGTTGTGCCCGTCCTGGCTGACAATTGAATACCGTCTTAATTCGGCCAATAAAGCACTGCGTATCCCGTTAGTTACAGGTCCAATACCATATTAACGAGTGGGGTTCCGAGAGCTGAAAAGAGCAGTTGCCGCAGCGTTACAAGACATGGTAAGGAAGGGTAGATAGTGGGGGATGAGCTGCAACGAGATCTCCGGTAAAACCCCTCACAGGATCTTCTTGCCAAATACCGAGCAGGCCAGCTCCACGGCGAGGTCGGCGGTGCGGTTGTGCTCGTCGATCACCGGGTTCACCTCAACAATCTCAAAGCTGAGCAGGCGTCCGTGGTCGGCGACGATCTCCATGGCCAGATGAGCTTCGCGATAGGTTGCGCCGCCGCGCACGGGCGTGCCCACGCCGGGCGCCTCTTCGGGATCGATCCAGTCCATGTCCAGCGAAACATGATAACCGCAAGTCCCGCGTCCGGCTGCGCGCAACGCTTCTTCCATGACCGATCTCATGCCCCGCTCGTCGATGTCGCGCATGGTGTAGACCACCGTCATGCCGGCGCGGCGCAGGTTTTCTCGCTCGGCCTGGTCGACATCGCGCACACCCACGAGGACCACGTTTTCAGGGGCAATTTTGGGCGCGTGGCCGAAGAGATTGGTCAGCGGTTCCGGTCCCAGTCCCATCAGCGCGGCCAGGGGCATGCCGTGGACGTTGCCCGACAGCGAGGATTCAGGTGTGTTGATGTCGGAGTGGGCGTCGATCCAAAGCAGGCCAACCTTCTGCTGCTGGCGGCGATAGAACTCAGCTACGCCCGCCACTGAGCCGGCTGCCAGGGAATGGTCGCCGCCCAGCAGCAGCGGCGTCATCCCCGATTCGAGCGACGCCAAAACAGCTTCAGCCGTGCGGCCGCAGGTCTTCGCAATCTCTTTCAGGTATTGGGCGCTCTTGTCGCCTCGGCTCTGCGTCTCGGCAATTTCAACGCGGATGTTGCCGCCATCCGTGACGTGGTGACCGAGAGCTTCCAGGCGCGCTTCGAGCCCGGCGACTCGGACTGCGGATGGCCCCATGTCCACGCCGCGCCGGCTGGCGCCGAGATCCAGCGGCACTCCGATCACGCGGATATGGCGCGCCGGCTGCACGGGGCCGCCTGTCGAAATGCCACCGGATCGGGCAGAACTGAGCGCTGGTTCACGGCCTTTAGGCACGGCGCTGCCTCGTTCGAAAGGAGTTGGGCCGGGCATGGCATCTGCGGCCGCAAGCCTCGGACGAAGTTGCGGATACAGCGACCCCTCGGCGGATGGATTATACCAAGCTCCTCGCACCAAAAGTGCTATTTTCAATGACTTTGGTAGAAGTAAAATGGACCGAAGCAGTCTCCCCAGATTGTTCCATTTGCGGAAAACTCCGGCTGCCTCTCTCACCAGGTTGCGGAAGGCGGCAAAACGGGCCCCACTTTCCGTGAAAAGTGTAAGGATCGCAACCAAGGGGCGAAATTCGAATTGACGAGACGACTTGCTTCCGCCGCTACCATACTCTTCGCCAGCATCCTGGCGGGAGGCGTAGCTGCGCAGACGCCGTTGACGGCGCTGACGGCTATTCGGCAGCTCAGTAGTGCTGAGGCGGGCAAAGGACTGCCTGTCGCCTTCGAGGCCACGGTTACCTTTTTCTGCGGTGATCGAAACTACCTGTTCGTCCAGGACGGCAACACGGGAATCTTCGTAGCGTCAACCACCGCCGCTCGCCTGCTTCCCGGCGATCGCGTCCTGATCAAAGGCGTGACCGCGGACAGTTTCCGCCCCATTGTGCAAAGCAGCGACATCACCGTGATTGGGCACGGCGCATTGCCCAAACCGGCGCACGCCACCTTCGGTGAACTCCTCCGGTCGCAGTACGATTCGGTGCTGGTGACCACGCGCGGCGTGGTGCGCGCCGCGAATCTGGATGACCCTCCCACCGCGCAGGAGCCGGGCGCAACCCTGAATGTTGTTACCGACGACGGGTCGATGAACGTGTATCTAAACAAAGGCAATGCGCAGGCGCTGGCAAACCTGCTCGATGCCGAGGTCGAGCTAACCGGCGTGGCCGCACCACAGTTCGACAGCAAGCGGCAACTGACCGGCGTGGTGCTGCAACTTCCCAGCATCGCGAATATCAAAGTCCTGAAGCTCGCCGCCGCCGGTCCGTGGTCGCTCGCGGCGACGCCCATCGATCAGATACTGAACGCCTATCACGTGAAAGACCTGACCCGCCGCGTCAAGGTGACCGGCGTGGTGACATACTACGAACCCGGCGTGGCATTGGTGATAAAAGAAGGCGACGCCAGCCTGTGGATCAGGACCACGAGCTTCGCACCGGTGCGCGTCGGGGAACTGGCTGACGCCACTGGCTTTCCCACTCTCGATAACGGCTTTCCGCAGTTGGCATCGGGCGAGATCCTGGATCGCGGGATTGCGGTGCCCGTGAGCCCGCAGCCGGCATCATGGCGTCAGTTGACCTCAAGCCGGCACATCTTCGACTTGGTATCGATCGAAGGTCAGGTTGCCGCCGTAGTCACGGAGGCCGCACAGGACCAGTACGTTCTAGTCGCGGACAATTACGAATTTAAGGCCATTTACCGCCATCCGGCGGACGCGGATCCGCCGCCTCTGGCACCGATGAAAAAGGTGCAAGTGGGCTCGCGGATTCGCGTCACCGGCATCTGCGTTCAGGATTACCCCACTCCTGACGGCCAAGTTGTGCACTTCAATATTCTGCTGCGCTCCCCGGACGATATCGCCGTGCTTGGCAAACCGTCGTGGCTCGATGTGCGCCGCTCGATGATTTTGGCCGGATTGCTGCTGTTCGTGGCGCTCGCGGTGGGTATGCGCGGATGGTACCTCGAGCACAAGACTCGCCGCCAGATCGGATCGCTGGCGTACGTGGAGCAGCGGCGAAGCAGGATTCTGGAAGATATCAACCATTCGAAGCCGCTGGCAGAGATCCTGGAGCGGATCACGGAGCTGGTTTCAGTCCGGTTGAGTGGCGCTGCGTGCTGGTGCCGGATTGAGGATGGAGCCTCGTTGGGAAACCGGCCGGCAGACCTCACTTCCAACTCGCTGCGCACGGTCGAGCATCCGATTGCCTCCCGATCCGGCCCGCCCTTGGGCGCAATCTTTACCGCATTCCACGCGCGCTCCAAGCCCAGCCCCGCAGAGAAGGAGGCCCTCGCGATGGCCGCGGGATTGGCCACTCTGGCGATTGAAACCTCGCGGCTCTACTCCGATCTCGTGCACCGATCAGAGTTCGATCTGCTCACCGACGTGCCAAATCGGTTCGTCATGAAGAGGGCGCTGGACACGCAGATTCAGCATGCACGCCAATCGGCAGCCATCTTCGGCCTGATTTATCTCGACTTGAATGAATTCAAGCAGGTGAACGATGAGTTCGGGCACCAGGCTGGAGATCAATATCTGCAGGAGATAGCGCTACGCATGAAGCGGCAGCTGCGCCCCTGCGACACCCTGGCGAGGCTGGGCGGAGACGAGTTCGCGGTGCTGGTTTCCCAGGTGCGCAATCGCGCCGAGGTGGAGGAGATTGCCGTACGGTTGGAATGCTGCTTCGACGAGCCATTCAAAGGGAAAGAATTTTTGGTGCGTGGTTCGGCCAGCGTCGGAATCGCACTTTATCCTGAAGACGCAGATACGGCGGATGGCCTGCTGAGTAGCGCCGACGACGCCATGTATGCGGCCAAACAATCCAGGAAGGACGCTGTTTAGCCCGACTTCCGCGTTATCCGGGACGCGATCCTTTGTTCTCAGGAAGATAGTATTTAATCCCGTCACTATTTCAGGGACCTCATCGTGCCAAGTTCTGACCTGCTTGATCACTTCCAGGGGCATCCGAGCGTGGCGTAGATCTCCTTGTGGACAGGGTTTGAGCGGCTGTTCATTCAACCCGGCCGCCGGTGACTCTGGCGGAGCGCTCGGCGCTGCCCAGTATGCCTGGCACGTACTGCTCGGCAAACCGCGGAACTTTGTTATGGAACACGCCTACTGGGGGCGCTCCTACAACGACACGGAGGTCGCTTCAGCCTTGGCCGGCACCGGCGCAGAAGAGATCACAGATGAGAAGCGATTAATCGAGCGAGCTGCTCAGGACGTGATTGACGGTAAAGTGATTGGATGGTTTCAGGGGCGATTTGAGTGGGGGCCGCGTTCTTTGGGAAATCGCAGCATATTAGCTGACCCGCGATGAGACGATATGAAGCAGATCGTCAACAGTAAGATCAAATTCCGCGAACCTTTCCGTCCTTTCGCTCCGGCTATCCTCGAGGATTCGGCCGCTTCCATGTTCGATGCGCCGACGGATCTGAAGCAGCAATACCCTTCGCGGTTCATGCTGTTAGTGGACCCGTGGAAAAACGGGGCAGGAGAGAGTGTCCCTGCTACTTAATACAGTTACTTCTGGGACACAACACTAGGGGCAGCCGCTCCCGACGTGTGCTCGCGTCGGGTAGCATTTTGGACCCATCGCTCAGTAGCAAAGCTGGCGATGAGGCGGAGAGTTTCGATTGTCGCCGGTCAGGTCAGTTAAACTTCCGCCAGTTACATAACACCGGGGCGTTGTCGTAGGGCATGGCCGCGTTGAATTGATCCGTTGCGCTCTCTGGGCTACGCATATAAACCAGAAATGCGTAGTTGAGGCGCAAAAGCCGATCTTGCGGATCCTGCGCAAGGGCCCATTGATACTGCGCAATGGTGTCATCGTAGTTATCGACTGGGGACTGCACCTCAGCCTGCATCCGCTCGACCTGTTCGTCATGGTTGAGTTGGTTGGTGAACGGCGGCTTATAGAGCATATCGAGCACCAGGCTTGCAGCCCGCGCACGGTCATATCGCGTGAAAGCGAGCAGACGCTCGCATTCCTCCTCCGATGGAACATCCGATACGGCTGGCTTCGCCTGGCCAACCAACTCGGCCGGCAGTTTGCTTGAGATCTGGAGGAACAAGGCGCGTGCCAGCAGGTAAGCGCCGCGGGGAGTCGGGTGCACGTGTTCGTAGATCAACTCATCGCCGGTGATTCCATTGGGGCTCTGTTGGCCGAAGAGCGATTCGACATCCACCAGCTCGACTCCTGAAATAGAAGACGCCACGGAGCGGTTCACATCGTTGATTTTGGTGTCGGCACGAAAACGAAGCGTATCAAGATCGCGGGCGCGAACAAAATATTGCTTGGCTGCCTGGTCATCTCCCGACCTTACCAGACAGCGGGCGATCCGGAATTCGAGTTCTGCGTATTGGTCGTCGATCTTTGCAGCCGCCTGGAAAGCCTTCAACGCTTCGGCGTAGGATTGGGACTTCTCCAGATCGGAGCCCTGCTGAACCAGCGCCGACCAGGAACGCAACTCCTCCTGAGTGAGCCCGGAGCGATGCTCCGAAGCGAACGGAGCGCAGTCTTTGAGGTTGGTTGCCACCGTAGCGACGAGCACCCGTGCACCGGAACTGCGAGCCGCGGTAATGATGTCGCGCAGGTTGGATGCGTAATTCTTGTACACATCTTTCATCAGCGGGGAATCGGCGGGAACCTGCTTCTCGAGAAACATCGACATTCCGCGCCACTGTCGGGATTGCTGTACCGGGCGGAGCTTTGAGAAGAGCTGACCGATCCGCGTGGAGCGGAAGAAGATCTCTGCGCGGATAAACGGCAGGCCCATGCCGCTCTCCGTCAGAACCGTCCCCGGGCCAAACGGCCCAATGGCTTCGTTATTGCCGGCGTAGATGATGAACAGGTCGGGCTGATGCCGCGCCAAATCTCGTGTGGCTGACAAGATCACATGGGAGTTGATGGCGGTAATGCCGGCATTGATAATTTCGAACTTCACTCCCGGATATCGCTCGCGGAGCATGACCTCCAGGTACCGGCCGAATCCGAAGGTGGGGTCGGGATCTCCATAGGTGGCCGACTCGCCCAGAAGGACGATCCTAAATGTCTGCGGAGGCTTGGCCGCAGGAATGAATAACGGACGCGGTGTGCGCTCCATGCCTGGCGGAAAAAATCCAGTAGTAAACGAGGGATTGTCGCAATAGCCAGGGAGGCCATGATCGGTGCAGGGACGGGTGAAGTTCGTGGAATTTCCGACCCCGCAGATCCGCAATGCGGCCTCGGTCAATCCGATCAGCACAATTGGAACGAGGATGGTGGAGGCGACGGGGAGCAGCCAACGCCGCCACGGAAGTTTGCCCATTAAAGTCTCTTCAGAAAGGCCCATTTCTAGCATCCTGATGCTCGTGTCAAGAATTTGCATTTGGGGTTTCGCTTGCAGGCCCCTGGTGTCCTCGGCTCCTGCAGTGCGGCCCTCATTTTCGAGGCTTCCCAACGCGCCGTGCGGTCTCAAACATCAAGGCGATGGTATCCATGTCTTTGGCGCGCACTTTTCCGGCCGAAATGCGCATGCGGGTGAGATCTTCAAGGGTCAGTAACAAATCAACGAGGGCCATTGAGTCAATTAATCCTGAGGAAACCAGGGGAGTCTGTTCGTCAATCTTCACGCCCGGCTTCCGGATCAGTCGACTAACCTGTTCAATCATCTGCTGTTCGGCAGTCATTGCTAATTACTCTCCAAAAGCTCTACGTTGAGTTCCTGGTGCTCCCTCAATAATTTTTCACGAGTCGCCGAACGCGCCGGTTTCCCGGCCGTGCTCTTCACGATCCATTTGGGTGGTTTTAACAAAATTGTCTGAACCGCCACGCCAATACTGGCTATGATGCGGCTGCGGATTTCCTGTTCTATCTCCATGGAGTTTCCAAGCACTTCTTCGGATTTCACTTCCGCAACCACGACGATCTCTTCGGTTCCCTGGGCGGCGCTGTACAAACCCATCGCAATGACCCGCCCATCTTGAATCGCGTCGTGGCCAGCGACAATCTCTTCGATATCCTGCGGGTACAGATTTTCTCCGCCAACAATGATAAGGTCTTTCTTTCTGCCGACCACGTACAGTTCACCGTCATGATAGAACCCAAGATCGCCGGTACGATACCAGCCATCGACAATCGCTTCTTTGGTGAGATCCGGACGATTGTAGTAGCCCGCAAACAGGCAGTCGCTCGTTACGAGGATCTCGCCGACGTATCCGCGGTCGAGGATCTCTCCGGAATCGGACACAATGCGAGCCTCGGTGTTCGCCAGCAGCTGTCCCGAGGAAGTGAATGAAATCGCCCCGGGAGTTCCTTCCCCGACGGGAACGATACGGTGTGCCGAGCGAAATTGCCCGCCATCGACCCAAATACGAGCAGGGCCTGAGGGCCGATCGACATCGGACTGAGCCACTGCGAAAACAGTCTCGGCCATTGCATAGCATGACTGCAGAGCACCAGGCTTCAGCCCAATCGACACGAATGCTTTCTGAAATTCATTCATGCTGGTGGCCCGGACCGGTTCGGAGCAATTGATAAGCGCACGAATCGAGGAAAGATCGTATTGCGCCCATCGGGACTTCGGCGTGCGTCGGGGAACGAATTGGAAGGCAAAGTTCGGCAGCCAGGCGAGAGTGCATTTCTTCTGACTGATGATTTGCAACATCGCTTCAGGCTGCATGACCCAGTCCAACGGCGACTGCATCACGACGGGCAGGTGGCAGACCATCGGAAGCATGAAACAGGCGATAAGCCCCATGTCATGATAGAGCGGCAACCAGCTATAGATAACGTCCCTCTCTGTATCAATCTTCAGCGCTCGTACAAGGTGCTCAAGCTGCTTTAGAACGGCGGCGTGGGACAGGGCCACGCCCTTCTGGAGTCCGGTCGTGCCTGCCGAATGCTGAATAAGCGCAATGCAGTCGGCAGGAAAGTCGCTATTGGCGACTCCACTTTCCACGCCAGGAACATTGTTGGCGACGGCGCGAACCAGTGTCGAATCCGCAGTCAGGGACACATGGCCGAGCAGGTTCTCAGGGAATTCTTCATCGACGAGAACGATTTTTGCCCCGAGATTTGCTGTTACTCCAGCTACTCCGAAGTGGTATTTGGCGGGATCAAACTTAAAGTTGGGATAAGCCAGAAATGCGGGCACAGCGTGCAGCATCGTCGCTCCGACAAACGATGCCATCGCGGCAATGCCTTGCGGCATGATAATGACCACGCGGTCGCCCGCGGACAGGCCGTGTCCGCGTAGCGCTTCAGCCTGCATGCAGGCGCGGCGGCGGAACTCCCCGAAAGTTACTGTCTCTTGTTCGTCTTCGTCAATCCAGGCGGTAACAAAGGGACGCTCAGCCGGTGCTGCGTTGAGCGCATGGATGAGGTTGCGAAATTCAGTCACGCTGTCCAAGGTCTTAAATTATAATTGAGCGGGTCTTCCGTAGGTGCCGCATGTTGTTCAAGGGAATCCTGTACGGCGTGGTCTTGCTGCTTAACCTGGTGGTCTTTGCCTGGTTCCGTTCACAAAATGTACGACAGGCCACACTTCTCGTCAGCAGTTACGCAATGTACATCAGCTGGGGAGGCTGGTTTGCGGCGGTTCTTTTCTCCTCCACGGTGATGAACTTCCTGTTGGGAGAATGGGTTCGGCGAAACCCCAACAAGGTCGCGCTATGGACCGGGATTGTATTGAACCTGGCGTTGTTGAGCAGTTTTAAGTATCTCCCAGGAGCCGTTGCCTCCTCTTCTCTGCCGTTCCTGCAAAGGCTCTCTCATCTTGTTTTGCCACTAGGCGTATCGTTCTGGACGTTTCAGGCGATGAGTTATCTGTTTGACCTTTATGCCGGCGAGGAGCTTGATCCGTCTTTCTTTGAGTTCGCGTTGTACATGGTGTTCTTTCCTATCGTAGCTTCGGGGCCGATTTGCCGCATGCCCGACATGCTTCCCCTGTTTCGCTCCGAGAAAGCTTTGGCCTGGGAGGACACTGCAGAAGGGCTCCGCCGCATCGCGATCGGAGTCTTCATGATTCAGGTGGGTCGGCTGATGGGCCAGGGGATCGGTTCAGGCGGCGGGATCAACCTGGCGTTCGACAGCGCGACGCGGTGGGGTGGGACCGACGTCTGGTGTTTGGCCTTCGGATATGGCTTGCAGCTCTTCTTTGATTTCGCCGGTTACACGCACATGGCGGTCGGCGCTGCCAGGGTGCTTGGTCTCACGGTGCCCGAGAATTTTGCCCGCCCGTTTCAAGCGACCAGCCCATCGATCTTCTGGACGCGCTGGCACATGTCATTGTCGTTTTGGATTCGCGATTATGTCTTCTTGCGCTTGGCCACGTTGCGCCGCGAAATCTGGTGGCGAAACCTCAGTTTGGTCATTGCGATGGTCGTGTTCGGGCTATGGCACAAAGGAAGTGTGCTGTTTGTGCTCTGGGGCTTTTATCACGGAGTGCTTCTCGTCTCGCACCGCCTGGTGCAGCAGTTGCAACGCAGGTTTGGATGGGAGCCGCTGGCTATATGGACTCCGATCGCCTGGGTCACGACTATTGCGCTCGTCAGTTTGGGATGGATTTTTTTTCGCGCCAACTCTCTATCGCAGGCAGGCCAAATGTTGTTGGCTGTGATGTCTCCTTCCAGCTACTCTTCGCACTTTATCGACGGAAGCCTGTATCTGCTGGTTGTCGGAGTGGCGAGCGGATACGCATTGGTACTGCTGATCATCGAGGCCTTGGCCCTTGAGGCGGACGCTTCGGCCCATCCCCACATTGCGCGCATCGCCCGCTGGCGCTGGGTATGGGTCCCGCCCGTGTATGTGCTGGCATTGCTGAGCGTATCCGCTTTGACCCTCACCCAGAGCGCCAGCACATCCCAGTTCATTTACAGTAATTTCTGAGCAGTACCCGATGCGAAACACGACCGATTCTAAGCTGCCTGAAAGTCTTGCTGTTCGGCTGGCGCAGAGGCAGGATGCGGCTCCCGTGGCCTCGCCGCATGAAGTAGAGCTGGGCGGCAAGCGGCGCAAGATGCTGACCGCCTCGGCGGTGTTGTGTTACTCGCGCAGGCTGTTCTTCCAGTTGTATCCCACGTTCCAGCGCTTCCCACCCCACGGACCAATACGTATGCGGCTTGCCGTCTTTCCATCCCCGGTGCGAGCCAAGAAACATGCTGTCCGCATCTTGCCACGTCCACACGCACAATCAAGTGGGTAGGTCTGCACTACATCGCGTTTCCAAAACACCGCCGCTGAACTACAACCACTTACGCGACAAACATCTTCGAAAAAAGCCGCTCAATGCCATTTCGTGACGAACTTGGGCTAGGGCCCACCCTAAGAATCTGCGCCGGGGCCAAAGAACATGCCTGAAATCGGCGCCGACAAACACACTACTTCGGAAAATGCCTTATTTTCCCGGTGGGGTAGACGGTGCGCTCGACTGCGGAACGGGCCCAGCTGGAGCCGTTGGCGCAACTGGTGCCGTATCGGGAGCCTTCTTTGGAGGCGCTTCCGCCGGCTTAGCCGTCGGCGCCGGGGCTGCGGCTTTGTTGCGCTGATCGGCCTTTTTCTTCAATTCCTCATCACGCTGCGTCTTTTCCGCTGCGGCTTCGGCGTCGGTGACATAGCGGAACATCTGCACCCGTCCCGGTTCCTGCTCGGAGGTGAAGACGCGGTTCTTCTTATCGATCGCGACTCCCACCAGCGTCCTGAACTGGCCCGGCAAATCTCCATGTCCAGTGCCGATGTACGTCAACAACTGCCCTTCCCGATTGAAGACTTGAAGCCGGTCTTCCATCTCGTCGGCTACCCAAATGTGCCCATCGCTATCGACAGCGATGCCCTTGGGCCTGGCAAAGTATCCTGGACCATCGCCGTGTTTGCCGAAAACGCTGATGAAATTTCCGTCGGCGTCAAAGATCTCGACCCGATTGTTGAGAGTATCGGTCACATACACATTGCCATCTTGATCCAACGCCACTCCCTGTGGTGCACCAAAATCGCCTGGCGAGGTGAGCTCATGGTTCTTGCCGCCTGTGCCAATGCGTCGCAGCAGCTTGAGAGTGTCCGCATCGTAGACAATGACTTGATCCTGTTGTGTGTCCACGACGTAAAGCAAACGGTTCTCAGTATCGATTGCCAGGCCAACCGGGTCTACCAGTCCCTCCGTGATCTGATTCTCCATCTCGTGCTTCGGATTGAAGATCAGGACGCGGTGCATTTTGCCGTCGGAGACAAAAAGCCGGTCGTCGTCGTCGATTGCGAGCCCGTTGATCAATCCGAAGTGGGCTTCGTAACCGTTTTTGATGAGCTCTGTATCGTGGGTTTCAGTATTGAAGATAAAAACGGCTCCAACACGTTGATCGGCCACATACACCAAACCCTTGGAATCGACGGCGATCCCGTAGGGGCCTATCATTTGAAATGGAAAGGTTTTGGGATTGAACTTCTCGGCATCGGACTGGCCGCCAGCAAGACGATCCATCCACGTTGCCTTCGGCTTGCTATTGGCTACGGGAGTGTAGTCAATCTTTTGCCCGGCAAAGTAATCGACCCAGTGCACGCGCGCGATGTCCGGCGGATTTGGCCACACCAGCTTGGTGGGATCGAAGGGAAACTTGCGCGGACCCACCGCTGGCGCAGCGGCGGTTGTATCGGTCTTCTTTTTTTTGCCCGCACTGGCTGAAAATGGCAAAGTCATGCATATCGCGGCGAGGAGAAGCGCGACGCGTTGTCTGGGGGTACGAATCGAATTGAGAAGGCAGTGAATCATTTTAAACTCCAGTTAGTTTGCGGGGACGGTGGTCTCCATCATATTAAGTCTATTCTTATGGCACATGTCGCAAAACGCCATGTTGTTGGTCTGATCTTTCACCAGAAGTCCGGCCTGGGCGGAGGCATGCGGCTGATGGCAGGAAAGGCAACTGAGCGGCGTTTTCACTTTGTTTTGATTGGCTGGGTCCATCACGTTGGAGACGGGATGATTTTCGACCGGGTGCCCCAGGCCAAAGCGCAGAGGCAGAACCGGGACCTTGTTTTTTGTGTAGTAGTCGTATGGGAGCTTCACTGTGCCGTTGAAGATCGTCAGAAGGTGATTTGCATCGTCCCGCTGTGGTACTGAGTCCGGACCATGGCACTCCAGGCAAAGAGCGTTGCCCGTGGCGCGCAGCAAATGATCGTTTTCTCCGCCGTGAGGCGTGTGGCAGGTAGCGCAGCCCAGTTCGAATGCGGGTTGATGATGGACGGATTTCTTGCGCAGATCGCTCGATGTCGCTGTGGCATCCAAGGCAAATACTCACCGCGTCGGTCTTGGGCAATCCGGGCTGGCTGCTGGCGTGCGGGTTGTGGCAATCGGTGCAATCGCCTGCCGCCCCAGGATGGGGCACCTTGGCCGAATCGATCAGCTTGGCCTTGTCGTCGTGGCACATGACACACAGACGACTTGACGTCGGGTTGCGTCAGCACCACTTTTCCGTCTTTTGCCGGCGCGTGGCACGTGTCGCAGCCATTTCCCTGAAACGGTGCATGCACAAACTTCGCCATCAATTTGGGAGCGTCCGATTGATGAGGATCGTGGCACTCGAGGCAGTTGGATGTGCCGAAGGGCTGGTTCTGATGCGCCTTTTGCAAGTCGGCATCCTTTATATCATGGCAATCCACGCAAAGCGCCGGCGTGGGCTTGGTTAAATGGAAACGGTTTTCGGCTGTCGGTTCTTCTCCGGTCTTGTGGGTGACGTGACAGGTGTCGCAGCCCATATCGAGCGCGGCGTGCCGGCTCCCCTTGTCGGAAACGTTGAGCCCGGTCTTGTGGCAATCGAGGCAAAGATTCTCTTTTTCCCGCCCGATTCCGGCTTGAGGAGCTGGTTCTTATTATCGCTGGAGTGCGGATCGTGGCAGGCGAGACAGTCGCGTACCGCGGGCGGATGTACTGTGCCCTTGATGTCAGCCGCTTTCTTGTCCGCATGACATGTAATGCAAAGTGCGACCGGAGTAGCGGTGATTAGCTTGATGTGGGTAACGTCTTTGGTGACGCCGAACCTCATGGCAGCTCAGGCAGCCCGTGGCAATGGCGGAATGAACGAACTTGCCCTTGGTCTTGTCCTCGTGGCACTCGGCGCACTTTGCCGCATCGACGTTTTTGTCCAGCGGGACGGGATGAACCGCGGCTGCAGCTTGTCGCGGCAGAAGTGCGACCAGCGCGAAGAGAATACCGGCGTACAGGGCTAACTTGCGGTGGCCGTGGAAGACCACTGTGTTGTGGCATCGGAAGCGATGAAAGAGTGGTCTCACACGACCTCCCCAAAAAGAAGAATGTTGCACAAAAAACGGAATGAAACGAGAACGAATGCTAAGCATAATTTATTTTTTGCCCCCAATTCGCCTGCGCAAGCTGGCAGAGGCCGCAACCGTGCCGTCGGGATTGTGCGCAGTGCCGTGGCATACCAGGGCGCAAGTATTCGAGGCGCGGTTGTAAGAAATAGGAAGCGTGGCGTTTGGGGCCACGACATTCACGTCGAAATTGATCAGCCGTTCGCCGGTGATAGTTGGCGCTTGTAGCGCCCATGCCGTGGGCGGTGTGGCAGACGGAACAACTGAAGCCGGCATTGATGTGGTTGCTGTGCTGTTTCCAGCTGGTGTTCTGGAGGATTTGATTCGCTATGTCGTGGCACTTACCGCACAGCGCATAAGGCCCATTTATGCTCGTGTCGGGATTGGGGAAGAGATTGGTGATCAGCTGGCCCGGTGTGGGCGCCTGGCTGAATTCATAGCTGGCGCTCCAGAATGTGGGTCCACTTGGAACCATGAGGACCGTTCGGTCCGGCGCCGCCGAACTCGCGATTGTCGTCGCTGTTGTGGCAATCGGTGCAGAAAATCTGGGTGCCCATGGCGCGGCCCTGGGTGACGCCGTCGAGATTCAACATGTTGGCCAGCAGGCTGGGTTGCGGGAGAGCGCTGTTGCTGGTATGCATGACGGGATGGCTGGAGGTGGCCGTGATCGCAAACTGCGGAATCAGGTTCAGGGGGTCGCCCGCCGAGACTGCGCGCACCGGGAAATATCCATAAATCGGCAACACCTGCTTGCCGGTGCTGGTGCCGTGGCAGCGCAGGCAGTTCTCATATTGATTGACGGCGGGGGTAAGCACGGTGATCCCGTCGGTGGCGCTGATGCCCGCGATATCCTTCTGAGAGATGCGGATCAGCGGCGGAGGAGGGAATGCTCCCGACTTGGGCGTCCCCATGTGCATTGTGGCAGTCAACGCAGGTGGCATGACGGTTGTTGTTGAGCAGTGTGTTTTCAGCAGAATCGTGTGGGTTGGTCGAAGCAGGAAATGGATGCCCGACCTTGGGCGTAGCGTACTCGGCAAACACGTTGGCATTGGAGGCTGCCATCGGAGAGATGTTCGCGCCGCCGTTGTGGCAGGCAATGCAATCCTGCTCATTCTGCACCGCGCAGCAGCCGCGCCGTCCCGCTGGCGTTGTGCGGCGCATGGCAGGAGATGCAGGCATCGGCTGCCACCGTGGGGTAGCTTCCCAGCAAGGCCTGCGGCGAAATCTTGTCGGCGGACGTGGCATGCGCGCTGGCCGACCAATCGGCCAGAGGATTGACTTTGCCCACGATTTGCCGGGTGGGATCGTGGCAGGCCAGGCACATCTGGCCGCTGGAGCTGTCCTTCACCAGAAAATTCTGCGACACAAGGTCTTTGGCCTGCACGTGCGGATTGTGGCAGGACGTGCACTCGACGTTTCCGTTGATCAGCTTCACGGCTCCAGTTGGGTCGGCGGTCTGGCCGCTCGCCACCAGCGAGGCGACCAGGTCGATATTGTCCTTCAAAGGCAACGTAAGGCTGAAGGGGTGAGATGGCTGCAGGTTGCTGCCGAACACGTCCGCCGCGTACATCGATCCTCGAGTGGTGACCTGGCCGTAGGCCACGGTGTCCCCAACCGCCACGGTACCGTCATGGCAGCTCAGGCATTGATTGCTGTGAGTAGCCGAGCGTGGGCTGCCTGGTGACGTTCACTTCAGTGTGTGCTGCTGTACACCGTGTAGTTCTGGGTGGTGAGCTTCTGGTTCCAGAGGCCCGAGTTCAGCCCGGAGTGCGGCGCGTGGCAGTAGGCGCAGAAGTCGGGACGGGCGCCGGTGATGGGCGATGGTGTGCCTGCCCGGGCCCCAGGATCCAGGTCGTGCACGCCGATCACATCGCCTGTGATTTGAGCAGGCAGAGTGGCTCCGCGTCAGCAGAATCGTCAGTCCGGCCAGCAATATTCTGAGCTTCATTGCATTCCCTCTTTCGCCGGCTGTTTCAGGCCGAAGTATTGAAACACCTGCACGCGGCGGTTGAATGAATCCACTACAAAAACCCGGTCGTCATGGTCGATGAACAACCCTGCCGGCAACTGGAACTCTCCCGCGTGCGTGCCCTTGCGAACCGAAGTAATACAGCAATTGCGCCCTGGCGGTTGAAGACCTGCACCACGCCCCACAAGGCATCCACCACGTATAGATCGCCTTCCGAGTCGACACCGACCGCCTTCGGCCGGAACATGGCCCCGGTGCTGTCGCCGATCTTTCCGATGGCGTATTGGAAGGTTCCGGAGCGGTCAAATACCTGCACGCGGAAGTTCATGGCATCGACCACCATCAGGTTCGGCCCATCCAGGCGCAGTTCGGTGGGGAAATTGAACTCGCCCTCGGCTTCACCCGTCTTGCCGATGGTCTTGCAGCACGTTGCCTTGCATGTCGAGGATGAATACCTCGTCGCGCAGCGTGTCGGTGACGTAAATTCGCTGCGCCGCCGAGTCCACGGCGATTCCAGTCGGCCGTTTGAAGTAGCCTTCGCCGCCCTTCAGGCTGCCGATGGCGCGCAGAAACTTTCCGCTCGGCTCGAAGACGAATATCTCGCCCGCATCCGAATCGGTTACGTAAATATTGTCCTGGGCATCGACCGCGACGCATTGCGGCGTAAGCATCGGATCCTTGCTTTCGCCCTGGCGCTCGATGAACTTGTACTTATGCTGCGTGAAGTCGAAGATGTGCACGCCCGCCGCGCCCGGATCGGTCACAATGATTCGTCCGCGCGAATCGGTGGCAACGCTGTAAGGACGCACCATGGAGCGGAAGTCGGGCGCGCCGGCGATGACGTCGACCACCTTGTTCCAGAAGCCGCGGTTCGGGCTTGACCTGAGACTCCGAGTTGAAACTGCGTTCCCAGGAGAGCTTGCGCCCGCCCTCCAGCGACATCTCCCATTTCTCCGGCGCAGCCGCCTGGGCTTGGATTTTGGGGATGCCCAGATCGGAGCTCAGCAGCAGCGCGACGCCAGCCAGGATCAGGGCTGCGCCCGAGGCGTCGCCGCCGCTTTCGCTCTTAGAAGAACTTGAACCAACGCGACACCCCGATGTAGTACGACGATATACTCTCCGGCGGCGCCCCGGAGCCGCTGAAGCCCTGCTCCAGCCGGGAGTATCCGCTGGTGAAGCCCAACTTGCGGACCTGATACTGGATGAGGGCATTGATATTGGTCGTTCTGGTTCGCTGGACGCGAGCCTGCGTCACTGGTAGTATTGCTGATCGACTTGGCGTAGCTGGCGCGCGATTGTCAGCCTTTTTACCGGAGAACTGGACAGCCCAAAGCGAATAACCGTCTCCGCCGTAGAGGCTCACCAGGCTCGAAGGCAGAATGGGCGAGGGCACCGGCACTGGCACCAGGCCCGCCCCAGTCGCCAGCGCCTGCCCGCTTGATTTGGAGTAGCTGCCGGTGGCTGTGAGCCAGGGGCCATAGCCCATGCTGGCGTTGTAACTCTGGCTGCTGCTCGCCGTCCCGGCTTGCTCGGTCAACGCGGTCCGCGAGCCGCCGGCGCCCCGCTAACGTTAGACTTCCCCAGCGCCTGCTTGCGTTGCCCGAGTAGTTGTAGAACGAGTTCATGTAGGTGACCAGCAAGGTCTGCACGTTCTGCGCATAGCCGAACGACCCGTTCACTTTCCAGCCCAGAACCCGGCTGGAGTAGTTCTGCGGTAGTCGAAAAGCCCAATGTATTCGCGCTGCTGGTATTGCGAGTTATTGCCGGTCACGCTCACCGCGGCGTTGAAATTGCCGTTAAGAAGTTTGCGCGCGTAATTGGCGCCTCCGCCGTAGGATCTCACTCCGTAATCCGTCTCCCAGATAAGACTGGGAGCGGCGCTCGACAAAGACTGAGGTTTGCAGATTCTGCTCAGACGCTGTAACTGGCGACCGCCTCGAGGTCCAGGGAATCTGACGACTCGTTCGAGTTGAGCCCTTGAACCGCCCCGCCGGCGGCAACTACCGACTGATCAGTTGTCCGCTCAGATTGTCGGAGTAATTCGCATTCGCCGAGAGGGCCAACTTGCTGGTGGGGTGCAGCGACGCATGGCTGTTGATCATGTCGATGGTTCCGCTGGAGCTGAAATCCCAGATAATCGGTGCTGTATTCTGGATCGGCTGATGCCGGTCGTGACTGAGCCGTGCAGGGGCAGCTGGTGGGTGACATTGAATCCGTAGGCGGTGTCACCTGACTGTACTTTTTCCGCTCGCCTCGCCGGTCACAACCTCCGGAATCAGCGAGTGGCCGCCTCCCTTGCTGTAGTAGCCGCCCATGCTGAAGCCCGCCACTGTATAACCCGAATGCAGGTTGAGCGAATGAAATGCGTTACTCCCTTCGTCGTTGGTCCCGTACACCGAATACTTGCCACTGCCCATCTGGTAAGCTGCCGAGAAGCTGGGCACGCCGGGGAGGGTTTCGCTCCAGTTGATGGCAAACGTCTCGTTGTTGCCATGGGTCACATAGTTGGCCAGGCCCGGAACAGCGTAGTTCCCTTCGCTGTTGTAAGCCTTGGAATAACTGATCGAGCCGGGAAAGTGGCTGCCGCCGAAGATGTTGGTGGAAAGGTCGACGCCGCTGGCATCGGAGATGGACTGGAAGTTGGAGTTCGCCCGCGATTGGTTTAGAAAATAGGAGGCATTGAAGGATAGAAAATTGGGATTGTAGAAAGAGCCGGAGAGTTCGCCCTCGCCTCCGACCGAGCAGCCGTGGGCGGAACCGGTCATATTCCCGTAATCCGCGGTATATCCCGAGGAGACCGTGCCGCTCAGGTTTGTGCTGGTCTCGCCGAGCCGGACCTGCGCGGCAACAGGCAATCCCGGCAGCAGAAGCCCAATAAGCACGCACCTCGCGACTCGCAAAGAACTCGTCACTCTATGCCATCCTCAACTTCTCAGAGTTCTTGCGCGCCTCTAACAGCCTGTTGAAAAAGTGGGTCAGGTGCGAAGGGTACGGGCTTTAGCCCGTACATCGAATGGCAAGCAATATCGGGCTTTAGCCCCTGAGGGCCGCTTTTCTGCCCTCCCGACTCCCTCAGCGGCTAAAGCCGGACCGCTTTTACCCTCTCAACGGACGGGCTGAAGCCCGTCCCCTTCACATTCACAGTTTCTAAACAGGCTGTTGAGAATCTCGGTTTCTTTCCCTGTCCCCTTCCGCAGCCTCTTACATCTCTTCGATCTTTGCGTTCTGCTGCAGCTTCTTGTCGAGCGCGGCGCGAAGCTGGTTCGGCCTTCTTGTCCTTGCAGCTCCTTTTCCAGTTGCGCCTTCACTTCTTCAAATTTCGTCTTGCCCGCCGGTGTGTGCGCCTGCAGGCGGACGATGGTGTAGGCCTGCTCGATCTGAATCACATCGCTCACGTCGCCCGGCTTCATGGCGCGCAGCGCCTTAACCACCTGGGGCGCCAATTCGTTGACCGGGACAGGCTTGTGCTGGCCCATCATCACGCGGTAATCGTCATCGGAGATCTTCTCCGCCAACAGCCCGAACTCTTCGGCCGTCTTCGTCGCTTTGGCCTGGCGCAGTGCGTCCTCGGCCCGCTTGCGTCCCTCCTTCAACTGGTCGGCAGTGGCTTTCGCCGGAGGCAGAACGGAGATAGTCTGGAATGTGAACGATTCCGGATGTTGGAAGCGGGCCGGGTTCTTATCGTAGTATGCCCTGACCTCGGCCGGAGAGACCGCTGCTTTTATCTTCAATTTCTTCTTCAGAAGAGCTTCAATCAGCAGCGAGCGCCGGATCTTCTCCTCGAGCAACTGCTGCGAGCCTGAAACTCGCTCTGCAGCAATGTGATTGAATTCCTCCGGTGTGGAAAACTGTCTGCGGAAATCCGCCTCGGCACGCTGCATCTTCGCGGCCGGAATCGTCATTTTGCGGCGCAGCGCTTCCTGGTAAACCAGCTCTTCGAAGATGATCATCTTCAGGGCGCCGCTGCGGATCTGCGGCGCAAGCTCTTTGGGAATTCCGTTGTGCTGGCGAGCATAGGGGAAAATCGAGTATTCCTCGCGCACCAGGTCGATATCGGTCAGCACCGAACCGTTCACTCTCGCTACCGGCTTGCCCACCGCGGTGAGTGGCGTCATTCCTCCCTCGGCAACGGGCGCCGGCGTGAAGACCGTGGGGCTATGAGAGGCTACCTGTGCGCCGGCAATAGTAGCGCCAGCAGAAGGAAGGACGCAAATAGGGAAGTTTGTGATTCATTGTTGACCTCAGGATCAGGCAAAAAAGAGGAGGGAATTGATCGCCCCCTCCCCTCGTGCATTGAGAAGTGACTAGAACAAAGTTCTACATCGTGGTTGGAATGGCGAGGGCGCCGTTCGACTCGTTCGCTTCGCCACCATGGCACTGGCGGCAGAATTGCGCCGTCTGGTTGCTCCCGGCGACTTGATCGTTCGGGTTGTACGGACCGCTAACGAAGAACATGGTCTGGTAGAAGCCGCGGCGACATGCCTGATTTGCTCGTCGGTCACGTTGACCACGTTCATTAAGTGCTGGTTGTGGCAGGTGGTGCACGTGACCACGGCGGTGTTGTTGTAAGCCGAAAGGCTGACAAAAAATCCGTAGTTCTTGACGAACGCGGCGGAATTTGTCCCGGTCATGCTGATTTTGCCATTGGTTTCGGTGCAATCCCAGTTCCATTGGCCGCCGCAGCTTACAAAGGCATTGAGGCCCACCGGGTGGTTGGCGAGATAGTTTCCTGCGCCGTCGCCATCGGCTCCGAGCAGGGTCGGGATATTGTTGTAGGTTCCGTAGGTTCCGGGCAGCGACTCAAAGACCTGGTTCTTCATCATGGCGCCCGTGGCATAGTTGCCGTCGTGGCAGCTCAGGCAGGTGAGCAGGCCGTTCACGTCAGGCGTCCCGGCCGTCATATTCGCCGGCAGGACTTCTGTGTAGCCGGTTGAGCCGTTCGTGCTGCCGGTTACGATCGTTTTGCCGAACAGGCTGCCGACATCCTGGCCCCAGAGGATCGAAGTGCCCGCGGTACTGTCCTTGGATTTGTTGGCGCCGTTGCCCCATGCGCCGCTGTGAGGTGCGTGACAGGCCGCGCAACCACGGCCGTAGTTGAGGTGAGCGCCGAGAACGTCAGACGTCGGCGCGCCCTTCTGGGCTCCCGCGAACGCCGCGGTGGCCAGAAACAACATAGGAACTAGAAAATAACGTTTCATCGATGAAAGCCTCCTTGGCTTGTAGTTCTTTACGATCGATCTGACCTTGAGGCGGGCCTGATTGGAGTTTCCTTATTACCTTTGGTCCCGCGTGCATCCCGGGATTCGGGATCAAAGCTTGACTCCAACAGATCACCCTCGGTGATCGTCCACTGCAGATTAAACTCATACAGGACCCGGTGATGTGATTGAGAACACCCTTCTCGATTGGCTTGATGTGACAGTTATCACCCTCGTGCAGGGTGTTTATGTGACATTCGTCACTTTGGTGCATAAACTTGCCCATCTTTTGTGTTATCCCCCCTATTGAATTCCTTGATCGCCGCCGATATAACCCGTCTCATTTTCGGTCGTGTTTGCCTGTTCATGTGATCGTGATCACTTTCTCGCGGGGCGCCTGATGCTCTTCTGTACATGGTTCACGTTGCATTTGGGGACGCAGATCGATTTCCGCACTTGGGATCGGCGTACAGTCAGCGTGGTTGGAGCGAGATGTTGCAACTAAAGAAGAAGCCCGATCCAAGTCCGGTCCAGGAGGGGGCAACGCTAACGGGGGAACCGCCGGCAATCACCAACGAGGCGAGCGCGGCGCCGGCTGTAAGCAAGACAGTGGAGCCGAGGTATGTCTACGCCATGGCAGTGCTCGCCCTGATTGTGGGCTTGCCAATGGGATATCTGTTGCGTGGCTCGGACTCGTCCGCGCCTCTATCCACTGCCCGGCCCGCTGCCGGCGCCGGACAACCAGCCGCCGCGGGCCAGAATTCCGGCGGTCACACGCTGGCAGATCTGAAACAGGCAGCCGACAGGCAGGCAGCACCTCTGCTCGAGAAATTGAAGAGCGACCCAAACAATGCCGCTCTGCTCGGCCAGATTGGGGCTGTTTACGATTCCATGCACCAGTTCACTGAGGGGGCCGTTTACTATAACCGGGCTGTACAGGCGGACCCGGGCAACGCCGTCTTTCACAACAAGCTGGCCATCAGCCTTTACAGCAATGGCGATGTCGATGGAGCGATCGCGCAGTTGAACCAGGCGCTGGCCCATGACCCAAGATACGCCGATGCGTTGTTCAACCTTGGCATGATCAAACTGCAGGGAAAACAGGATGGCAAGGGCGCCCTTGCGGCCTGGCAGCAATTGCTCAAGTCGAATCCGCAATTGAGCGCGGACCGCAAAGCCATAGTGCAAAAGCAGATTGCCGACGTGCAAGCAATGCTGAGCGGCCAAACAACGCCGCATGGAGCCCGGAGCAATGAATAACGTAATCCCCACTCCCCAAAAACAATGGACAGCCGTGCAGGCGATTTCCTTGATGGTTATCTGCCTCCTGATGGGAATCGCTGGCGGCTGGTTCGCCCGCGGAGGGCAAAGCCCGGCGACCGCCGGATCTCAAGAAGCCGCCCCGGCCGCGACGCCGGCGCAGGGCGATCCATCAGCTTCCCAGATGGCAAATCCTGCTCGGTTGAAAGAAATGGCTGACGCTCAGGCGGCGCCGCTGCTCGAAAAGCTCAAATCGGATCCCAATAATCCAGATCTGCTGACCAGCATCGGCAACATCTATTACGACGCGAAGGAGTATTCGACCGCTGTCGATTTCTACGGGCGCGTTCTCAAGGTCAAGCCTGCCGATGTGTCTGTGCGGACCGATATGGCGACTGCCTATTGGTATAAGGGAGACGCCGACACCGCGATTACGGAATTCAACAAGGCACTTACTTACGACCCCAATAGCCCCAATGCACTTTTCAACCGCGGCGTGGTGAAGTGGAAGGGGAAGGGGGACATTGCGGGCGCAGAGGCCGATTGGAAGAAGCTGCTGGCAGAGAATCCTAATTACGCCGCTAAAGATCAGGTCGAACAAATGATGGCTGAGGCGAACAAGCAAGCCGGACTTAAGCCGCAATGAAAGCTTAGATAAAAAGTCCAGACGCGCAAAAGCACGCGAAAACATGCGAAAAATGGGCCAAAATTGGCCATTTTCTGCCCGCTAAGCCCTGTTAAGACGCACTTTTGGGAAATTACTCGGTGCTACTCGCTCTTATTCGCAACTATTCTCGGTTCTAACTACCAATTGTTCGCAACTATTCTCGGTATTTGTCTCGAAGAATCGCACCCTCCCGAACGAACGTTTGCGGGGCAACCGTAACCATCTGAGCGAACATTTCCCCGGTCCCGCGCACCGCTAATATCAACATTTCGCTTGATTTGAAGCGCCTTCCGCCCTGCCCGCAAAAACAGCGGTAGATAGCGTCGCGCACACTCACCGAAATCCCAAATTCTGTGCTGCCTCTAATGAGATTTTGCTTACTGCCGATAAGGCAGGCAGTGAATCGCAGAGCTGGTTGCCAACGCGCGGGCGTGGCTCTGCTGCGGCGCATTTCTAAATGAAATGCGCATCAGGAGGCTTTCCATGAAACGGTATCTCTTTGCCCCCCTTCTGTTTATGGCAACCTTGGGATTTTCGAGAGCCCAGATGACCGTGCCAACCTCTGACGTTCTCGGCGCCCATCTAAACTATGGCCGTGGGTGTGCGGCTTGCCACTCGCCACACGGCGGCGCAAGAGGCAACGGCGCCAACAAATCCGGCGACGCCACAACCGGCAATGTCGCTCTCTGGGGCGAAGAATCGAGTAGTCTTTATGGCAAAACCATTGCAACAGACGGAGGCAAATATGTAGAAGTTCTGCCGGCCAGCATGTCGGCTACGACGCCTGACGTGGGCGGCATGCTCACCTGCTTAACCTGCCACGACGGTAACTATGCCGAGGGCACCATGATGAAGAACGCGGTTTATGAGAAGCTGCCCGCAACCTACGGAAACGCTAACAAGATACCGACATTGCTCGGCAATAATGGCACCGGTGCGGGGAATTATCTCAACGAACATCCGATGGGGCTCAATGCATCAGTCGCTTGCGGCGGCACGGGTTGGGATTGCACTAACGCCGGCGGTGTGATCAGCATGAGAGGGCCAGCTTCCAGCAGGTTCGTTTCCAACTACGGATTCTTTGTCGAGCCGAGCGCGTACAACGGTAACGCCGTGGTGATGTGCACAACATGCCACAATCCGCATGTGATGAATGTGGTCAAAGTGACCAAGGGCCCGACGACGGGCCTGCCGGCGGGCTACTATGCGACTACGTTCTTTCTGCGCGCGCCCTACAACCCAGCCGATCCCAACCCCGCATCCAACCAGACGGCGCAATTCTGCCGCCAGTGCCATGGGGAGGAGTCGAACGAAATGTACGGCGGTACCGCTGGAACTGTGTTTTAAACTGGATTAGGAATTCACGTAAGGAATCCGAGAATGTGCGGGGTGCCGTTTACTTCTATCCCAGCAAGCAAAGTTCGCTTTCTGGGGACACCGAAAGGAAAACGGCACTTTTGAGCATCAACTCGCCCTACACCAATTCCTAATCCGGTGTAGCCTCTGCGCGGTTTAGGCTCTTCTTCCTGGCAACCACTTAGGCGTGAATCGTCGCCGACCGTAAGTCACTGACTTGCTGCAGAACATGGTTTTTGAATCCCCACCAGAAGTCACGGCCATCGATGGCTTCCAGCTTCTCGGCGAAGCTGCCATGCGCGGCGCACCTCCCAGACGCTGCGCACTCTCCTTGTTCTGCATCCCATCGGCGGCCGACAGAACGATTCGGCCCCGCTGCACTACACGCACAGAAGTTGTGCGCCGGTGCGACAGCTTTTCCAACTCCGTCCGGGCCGCAAAGGTCAATTCAAAAGTCGGCGCTACACACATAGTGAGTCACCTCGTCTTATGAGATGACCGCGAATATAAATGATTCTAGCTGGGTATCTGCTTCACTCACCCTGCCACAACCTGTTGTGTAACGTATTGCTAGTCGCGACGGGGCCTGGCTCTGCGCATTAGGGACGAAGGCGACAATGTAGCTGTCACATCTGAGTTTCGCAGCTGCAACTCCTGACAGATTCAGCCATTCTTCGCGCCGCGATCCCTCCTCTGCATTTCAAGTTAATTCTCGATGATCGTGTCGATCTGCTTGAGAACGCGAATTTTGACGGAGTTCATGTAGACGCCGGCGACCCTTCGCCGTCCGAGGCACGGCGCATACTTGGGCCCGAGCGCATCATCGGAACCTTCGGCGGAAGCGAAACCCTGAGCATCCGTCAGACATCGCACGCGCCGTTCTTCTTCGATCTGCACGTAACCGGATGGTATAAAATGACCATCGATCAAGCGGGATATTTGGAGGATGAACATGGACGCAATGCCCCCAGAGGAGGGCGCTCTGCCGGTATCTGCAAATTCGAAACGCAAGCAGGTCTGGCTTCTTGCCCTTTTGATAACTGCCCTTGTCTACTCACTGCTTGCGGGCCTGAGAAAGACCAGCGATTTTGATTTGTTCTGGCAGTTGGCAACAGGACGCTGGGTTGCTCAGCATCATGCAGTCTTCTCGACCGACATTTTCTCTTATACCGCCGCAGGTCAACCGTGGATTTATCCTGTTGGATCGGGACTTATCTTCTACGGTGCATATCTACTGGGAGGGTACAGTCTGATCTCCTGGCTGGGGGCGCTGGCGTGCATGGGCTCGGTCGCCCTGCTGCTCCGGCGGGCATCGGGTGTTCATGCCGTACTGGCCATCCTTGCAGTTCCTGCTATAGCTGCCCGCACGACTCCGCGAGCCGATATGTTCACAATCCTGCTGTTCGCGATGTTTCTGTCAGTGCTCTGGGAGTACTACCAGTTCGGCTCCGGCAGGTTGTGGACTCTGCCTCTATTTATGGTTGTCTGGGTCAATCTACATCCTGGATTCATCTCCGGTCTTGCGCTGTCATGCTTATTTGCGGCAGCAGAGGCCGTTCGCCTGCTCCGTGGACAGCAGGGCCGGGGAAACCGCCGCAGGCTAACGCTCCTGCTTGTCTGGCTGGCAGCCATGTTCACTGCGACGCTGGTCAATCCGTGGGGCTGGTACATTTACCGCGCCATCGCCCGGCAGCAAACAGCCATGACTGTCCACTCTGTGCGTATTACAGAGTGGGCCGGCGTAACCTTCGGATGGGGAACCATAAAACAGGGCTTGGAATTCCGCGATCCGGCTAGCGCCGCCGAATGGCTGCTGGCCGCGGCCGCGCTTGCGTTACTTGTAGCTGTGCTTCGCCGAAAGTGGCTCGCCGCCATTCTGCTTTCCGCCCTGCTCTGGATGACCCTCCGGCATGTTCGCTTCGTAGCGGAACTGGCGGCAATCGTGGTGGTGGTTGGCGGAGCCGTGCTTACGGCAGAGTTGTCAAACACGCGCTGGCGCTTCCGCAAACCAGAGCTGAACAGGCTGATGGGCGGAGCCCTGGCCACGGCCTTTTTTTTATTGGTGTGCCTGCGCTCGTCAGATCTGGTCACGAATTACTACTACTTGAAAGGCGATCAGATCACCACCTTTGGCGCCGGGCTCTCATGGTGGTTTCCTGAACGGGCCATGGACTTTATCCAGCGCGAGAAGCTGCCGGCACAGATATTCAACAGCTATGAAGAGGGAGGCTTCCTGCTCTGGAAGCTCGGACAAGGGTACGCCGATTACATCGACGGGCGCGCCCTTCCCTTTGGACAGGATGCTCTGGCGCATTTGCAGCAGCTTCAACTCGCAGGCCCCGATTCAAAGCTGCTTCTTGAGACCGCCGATTCCTACGGCATTAATACAATGGTATTTGCGCTGGCGCGTTATACAGGATTGAAATACGTCTCCGGCGTCCTACCGCAGTATTGCAGCAGCCAGAACTGGCGACCAGTGTATATGGATGAAGTCTCTGCGGTATTTGTGCGGCGGACACCGGAGAACCAGCCTCTTATTGATCGCTTTCCGGTTGACTGTGCTACCGTCCGGATTCCGCCTGACGGCATGGTGGCAGGCCGCGCGGACCAGTTCAACCGCTGGGCTAACGCTGCATCTCTGTTACTTGCTCTCAACCGCAACCAGGATGCGGTGGTGGCCTCCAATCGAGCTTTAGCACTCTTCAGCGACTGCGCCGCAATCTGGTTTTATCGCGGCCGAGCTCTTCAGCTGATTGGCCATATGGAAGAAGCCGAGCAGGACTTGCTGAATTCGGCTGCTCTGGAAGACCGAGACGTCATCTGGAGCGAGTTGGCCGAGATGTATCGCACCCAGAACCGCTTCCCTGAGGCCATCCATGCCCTTGAGCACCTTGCCTCGCTGCATCAGAACTCTGAGGGAGATTTGCTCGAACTTGGCTATACCTATTTGCAGGCTGGAAGGCCAGCGGATGCTCTGCATGCATTTGATAGCGCGCAGAATTCAGCACCAGCCGAAGATGCCAATGTAATTACTGCGGAGGCTGATGACGGCCGTGCGATGGTCTGGGAGAGTTCCGGCAATCTAGCAGAAGCTACGGCTTATGAAGAGAAGGCCGTTTCCCTATTTCCCCAGGTGCCCAGTTTCTGGAGCCGTCTAGCTCATCTATATCAGTTGCAGGGGCGGCTGCAAGATGCTTTCAGGGCTGAAGAGCGTGCGGAAGCCTTAACCGTAAATCAATCTGCGAGCCCTTGAAGGATTGTTTATTGCTGGGTGGAGTTTCCAGTTATCATCAGCCAATCACCTGCACAGGATGCCTCAAGAGTTTCCGGAAACGAGACAGCGATTCAGATTTCCGCCGTTGATCTTTTCCACCTTAGAGTCTCTTCCGGCCATGGCTCACGCGTCCAGCCAGAATGCGGCGGCGATTGGAATTATCGCGGCGACTATCCTATAGTGCGTTCATAACGTTGGCACGCGCCGATGCATTGGCATTAGGCGAATGGGTCCGCGCTATGGCGCAATGGAAGAGGTTGAAGCAATGGCATTATCCGCTCAGCAAACGGCTTCTCATGGGATTGACCCAGCCTGCATTCGCCTGCTCCATGAACGCGAGGAGGCCCGGTTCCGCGCAACTCATGCGAAATCGGGAGCCCTGTATGAGCGTGCCCGCCGTCACCTGATGCACGGAGTTCCTTTGCACTGGATGAGTCAGTGGGCCGGCCCCTATCCGATATTCGCCGCACAGGCCAAGGACGCCAGCCTGCTCGATGCAGATGGCAATCGCTATATCGATTTCTGCATGGGGGACTCGGCCGCTCTGTTCGGCCACGCCAACCCAGCCGTGGCCGGCGCTATTGCCGATATGATCGTGTCTCAAGGCGCCACTTATATGCTGCCCACTGAAGACGCTATCTTTGTGGGCGAGGAACTGGCACGGCGCTTCAAGCTGCCTTGCTGGCAGGTCGCAGTTTCGGCCACCGACGCCAACCGCTTTGCCCTGCGTCTGGCACGGATCGTCACCGGGCGGGACAAAGTTCTTGTGTTTAACGGAAAGTACCATGGCTCGGTAGATGAGACGCAGGTTGAACTGCAAGACGGTCAGATGGTTCCCCAATTTGGGATCAGTCCGAACGGCGTCGCATTTCAGGATACGACCAAGCTGATCGAGTTCAACGATGTCGCCGCTCTGACTGCGGCTTTGGAGTCGCGTGACGTAGCCGCCGTGCTGGCCGAGCCGATGATGACCAATATCGGAATGGTGCCCGCGGCCCCAGGCTTCCACGAGGCTCTGCGGCGCCTGACACGAGAGACGGGGACTGTGCTGATTATCGACGAGACCCACACGATCTGTGCCGGCCCGGGCGGCTGCACCGCTCTGTACGGGCTCGATCCGGACATGATCGTGATCGGCAAGGTGTGGTCCGCGGGGATTCCCAGCGCCGTCTACGGAATGAATGAGGCGATCCGGAAGGCGATCGAAGCGCTGACCAGCGGCCCGGGAATCAATCACTACGGGTTCGGTGGCACGTTGGCGGCGAATGCTCTAACTATGCGGGCCATTCGGACAACTCTGGAAGAGGTAATGACCGAGAAGGTGTATGAGCGTATGAATGGCCTGGCAGCGAAGCTTGAAGATCTGATTGGGCGGCGCATTCGGGAGTTCCGCTTACCCTGGCACGTCACACGTGTCGGCTCGCGAGTCGAGTATCTTTATCGTCCCACGCCGCCGCGCAATGGCAGTGAGGCGGCCGCCGCCCGCAATGATGAAATCGAGGCACTGATCCATCTTTATTTCCTGAATCGCGCCATACTGCTGACGCCTTTTCACAATATGACTTTGGTCTCCCCCTGCACCACCGAGGAAGATATCGACCGCTTCGATGCAGTGTTTGCCGAGTTGCTGACCGAGTTGACTGGCGGCCCACGGTATACAAGGAGCAATTCGTAAAGAAGGAGCGGCGGTCATAAGGACGTGGAGGCCGTTGCTGCATCCACCGGGAGGAATCGCGCATGGAAGATCAGCACAAGCAGGACCGGGCCATCATCCGGGAGCTCATTGAAAACTGGGTCGTCTGGCGCGACACGGCGCACTGGGATGAGTTCCGCAAAGTCTGGCATCCAGACGGCCGCATGACCGCCTCCTGGAAACAGGCGGGTTTCGAAGAATTCATCGCCGGCAGCCGTGACTTGATGGAGCGGGGCGGAAGCATCCTGCATCTGCTCGGCGGTACTGCGGTCAAGGTCAACGGAGGCCGCGCCATCTCGCAAACCAAAATGGAGATTCAGCAACGTGACCGGGTCGACGGCGTGCTCTGCGACGTAAGCTGCATGGCCCGCCACTACGACTTCTGGGAAAAGCGCGACGGCCGTTGGGGCCTCGTCCTGCGCGAAACAATCTTCGACAAATCGCGCATCGATCCGGTCATTCTCGGCGAGAAGCTGCGCATCGACGAGCAGCTCTACAACAAGTTCCCCGCCGAATACGCTGCCTTGGCTTATCTCCAGGAGAAGATCGGCTTCAGCGTTCGCCCCGGCATGCCTCACGGCTGGCGCGGACCGGCCGTCGAAGAGCTCTACCGGCGTGGCGAGTCGTGGCTGGCCGGGGAGCTGGACAAACCCTGGGGGCCCGCCAGCGACTCCTTCAGGAATGAAGCCTAGCGGAGGTGCTAGTTCCGCCTTTGCGGCAAGGTTCCGGGCGCACAGTCGAAGCTCCCGTGCATGATGCAGGGAGACAAGGAATAATTCGTAATGAAAGAGCACCTGTCACAAATGCAGCGTCTCGCGCCGCGCCACATGTGGCGGTGTAATGGTCCGCAAGCGCGCCCGGGCCCCGATTCTGAAATTAGCCGCCTTCCTGAAGTTGTTACCTTCGTACCCGAAGATCTTTCCCGTGGTTCTCATCGCATTCAGATCCACCACCACAATGCCGAGAGTGGGGACGATCTTTTCCCGCCACACGAAAAGGTACAAATTACGCGCCAGTTTGTAGCTATGGCAACAGTCCGTGTCGGCCAGCCCCTGCTCTGCACCGAGCAGACAATGCCATGTGTAGAAACTTCCGTTGAGGTAAATGTGTTCGTAGCGTTCCGTGGGGCTGTAAGAATATTCAATACGCTTCCCCACCAATTCTTCAGTCACGGTATGGCATGGAGTTCGAGGCCCAAAAGAGCGGTCGATTGCGCCATGGCGGAAAATTGCGGCCACGTCTGTCAGTTCACGGCCGGCATCGACCCGGCTCAGCAGGTCTTTCCTGGCTTCTTTCTTTTCCGGTAAGCGGCCCTCCACAACCGTAAAAATGCCTCGGCTTAGATCCAGCACCAGGCTGAGGGTGGTTGCTCGTTCCGCGTGCTTGACGAAATCGACAAAATAGATTGCCTTGCGCACTCTGGTGACTGTGCAAGTCTCCTCTGTTGGCTGCGAGCTCTTTGCGCCGGAAGCGGGCTTCCACACCAGCTTGCCCATGGTCTCGAAGCTGCATTCGGCGAGCGCCCCGTCCTCGAAGTGAAGTTTCATCCTCTTTCCGGCGAGATCCTCGCTCACAGGCAACGCAAAGCTGTCATGCGCGAATGCTTTCGCAAGTTGCCCCACTGGGATAAATGGTTTTGGTTTCTTCATACCGGCCTTCTCCGATTCGCAAAGTGTTGCGACATCACTTGCGATAGTGTATAAGTCTGGGAAGCTCACAATTGCACCCGTCGAGGAAATAGCGTAGACGCAGGTGTTCTACGCCAGCTCCCGCGTTTACTTGCATTCCGCAGTCGCGCGGCCGGGCTCACGGTAAGATCTTACTTCGTCCATCTGCGACTTTCCAGATGGCCGGGAATTGGAAATACAGGATGGGAGAAATTGCAACGGAATCCGCATTACCTGTGCACAGTGGGGAAGGCGGTGAACTACGACGCGGTGTGCTGGGAGTGGGGTTCATTACCTTCTTCGTAGTCTCGGCCGCGGGTCCGCTGGTCGCCATGGCAGGCGGAGTGCCAGTCGCCATGCTCCTCGGCAACGGCGCCGGGATTCCCGCCACCTTTGTCGCCGTGCTGGCAGTCCTTCTGATCTTCTCGCTCGGTTACACGAGCATGGCGCGCTACGTCACAAACGCCGGCGCTTTCTATGCTTTTACGACGCGCGGCCTTGGCGGCACCGTTGGCGGAGCAGCCGCCATTATCGCCATTGTCGCTTACAACACTATGCAGATCGGCATCTATGGAATGTTCGGAGCCGCCAGCAGCGGCTTGCTGCAAAGTCTCTTCGGCGTGTATCTTCCCTGGTGGCTTTATGCCTACGTGGCCATGGCGGTTATCGCCGTGCTCGGCTATCGCCAGATTGATATATCCGCGAAAGTTCTGGGCGCGTTGGTGGTCGGCGAATACGTTGGAGTGTTGATCCTGGACTTGGCGATTATCAGGTTCGGGGGCGCTGCCGGCCTCAGCGGCACATCCTTCACCCCGCACGCTTTTGCCAGCGGTTCGCCCTCCATCGGTCTGCTGTTTTGTTTTGCTGCCTTCATTGGCTTCGAAGCGACGACCATATATGCTGAAGAAGCTAAAAATCCCGAACGGACGGTTCCGCTCGCCACCTATTTCTCTGTGCTCTTGATTGGCGGCTTTTACGCGTTGTCGAGTTGGTGCGTAGTCACGGGCATTGGCCCTGCCAAGGTGGTCAGTACAATTCGTGGGTTACCCGATCCCACCCATCTGCTGTTCGATCTCTCCAATCAATATGTGGGCGGATGGCTGACCACCCTATTGCGGATTCTTTTTGTCACCAGTGTATTTGCCGGCTTGCTGGCCTTCCACAATTCGGTGGCACGCTACTTTTACGCCATGGGCCGCGACGGATTGCTGCCCAGCCGCTTGGGCAAAACCCACGCTATTCATCAGAGTCCTCATATCGGTTCCGTCCTGCAGTCGCTCCTGGCGGCAAGCATTGTGTTGATTTTTGCGGTGTCAGGCAGCGATCCAGTATTAACCCTGTTCTCCTGGCTCACCAACGTTGGAACTCTGGGCGTCATCGTGTTGATGGCACTCGTTTCTTTCGCCGTGCCTGCATTCTTTCTGCGGAACCCGACGCTCGCGCACGGCACACTAAAGTCCATTCTGGCGCCGCTCGTTGCCGGCGTTGCCTTTGCGGTCATCGTGTTCCTCGCGTTCGCCCACTTTGATGTCTTGACCGGAGCATCTCGCAAGCTGGCGATTGTGCTGCCGGCGCTGATCCCACTCGCGGCGCTGATTGGCGTTCTTCTCACCATACGGCTCCGCCGTGCCGACCCTGCGCGCTTCGCACGCCTGGGTCTGCACAAGCTCTGAAACCGGACAACGGCCGCGGGGTGGATAATCCATTGGAACTGGATGGCCGAAGAGGCCTCAGGCCGCATTGCGCCAATCGCCCGATTTGAGCGCGCTAATCTGCATTCCTTACGAGACGCCGCCCATGGGTACCGCCGGTCTCCAGGCCGGGGCCCCAACAACAGGTCTTCGTCGTTGGGGTGGTAGGCCGGCTGTTCTGCAGGCCTCCAGGCCCCCACGCCGGCTAACGGTTTTTTCCCTCCAGCACGTCGCGCATCGTGAAGCTCGTCTCCAGCCGCGTCACCCCGGGCAGCCGCGACAGTTCATTCTGATGCAGTCGCCCGTAATCGTCTATCCCGGCCACGCGCGCCACCAGGATGTAATCGTACTGGCCGGCCAGCAGATGGCAACTCACAATATCCTTGCAACGGCGCACAGCCGTTTCGAATGCGCCAAGAACGGCAGCCGACTGCTTCTCCAGCATCACGCGGATGTAGACCGTCATCGGTTTGCCCAGAAGCCGGTCGTCGATTATCGCGCGATAACCGCGGATAGCGCCGGAACTCTCGAGCGCGAGGATCCGCCGCGAAGCCGCTGAAGCCGAGAGTCCCACAGCTTCGCCCACCTCGTAGTTGGTGGCGCGGCCGTGGCGCTCCAGATAGCGCAGAATGGCCGCATCCAGTTCGTCAAGGCTGTTAGCATTGCTCTGCCCCCCCGGTCTCGCGGCCAGTTCGCTCGATTCATGCAAAACATGGCTTTCTTGATCACGTTTCGTTCCCATAGAGCCCTTTTACCATAAACTTTGCACACATTGGAACCGCCTCGAGACCTATGATCCCTCTCCAGTGACCATTCTCACTTCAAAACAAGCCTTCAATTGCGACATTGTGATTGGCATCACAGTCATAGCTTGAGACAGGAGACTAGATTGTGCGCTATATCACGTAATGGGATCAGCCGTTCTTCCACAGCACCAGCAATCAAGCTGCGGGAGTGTTTTGGCAGGATGCTCGATTCCCGATGAGATCAGGATTTTTTCTGCGGCCGATTGTGGCGCGGATGTAGCGCCGCAGTTTCGAACATTTACTCAGCAGCGGCGGCTCGCGATTCTTTATATCGTTCTCACGGGACCGACGATAGACTCGCAGCACCGCAATCGATACCGAGTTCGACGTTGATAGAGGATACGTTTCGCAAATCCAGCGCGGGGTAGCGCGAACAGCAGAGGTTGGAACCGTGCTGCGATTCCAGCATTGCAAGTAATCACAGATCGCGGAAATGGCAGGGTGCATCATTTGGCACACCCATTCCAAGGACGCGAATCCATTTCCGCCTTAAGGAGGCTCCTATGGCTCGGCAAGTGAAAAAAAGCATTCTGTTCTGGATCGTTCCGTTTCTCACAGTCTCCCTGGCTGTCCCGTTCCAGCTTCTAGCTCAAGGCGGTGCAACGGGCGCGCTTGTTGGTGAAGTCCAGGATGCGACTGGCGCCGTCATTGTGGGTGCGCAAGTTCAGTTGCTGAACACGACCACCGGAGAGACAGTGCGTACAGAATCCACCAACTCCACAGGACTCTTTACCTTCACACTCCTTCCGGCGAGCACCTATACCGCCAAGATCAGCTCTCCCGGTTTTGCCGTGACGGTGGTGAAAAACGTCGAAGTGCGCGTTTCCGAAACGACGAGCCTCCCGATAACTCTGAAAGCGACGACTGACGTCCAAACTGTGAACGTCGAAGTCGAGGGAGAAGCTCTCGAAACCACAACGGCTACATCGGGAAATTCGCTCACCGGCTCGGCCATTCGCGAGCTCCCTCTCGCTACCCGCAACTTTCAGCAGTTATTGGCCCTCTCTGCGGGAGCATCTTCCTCTTTGAACGCTGCTGCGCAGTTGGGCCGTGGCGATGTCCGCATCGATGTGAATGGCGGCCGGGAAGACGATAACAACTATCAGATTGAGGGTCTCGGCGCCAACGACCCCACCAACCAGGGCGAACTTACTTTTTCGCCCCTTCCCAGTCCCGACTCAGTCCAGGAATTCAAGGTCGGCACCAGCCTTTACGATGCCACTCAGGGCCGCAATGGCGGCGGAAACATCAATGCCATTCTGAAAACGGGCACCAGTAGTTTTCACTTCGACGCGTTCGAGTATTTCCGCAACACGGTGCTCAACGCCAATGATTTCTTCCTCAAAGGATATGGGCTGAAACGGCCCGCAATTCAACAGAACATTTTTGGCGGCAGCGTGGGCGGGCCCGTCGGGACGGGTGCGAAGCTGGGTTTCTTCTTCCTCAACTACCAGGGCACCCGCCAGCAGAGCGGTGATTCACCGGGGACAATCATCAGCACCAACATTCCTTACATTCCAGCGGCGGACCGCTCCTCGGCGATCGCCTTGGCGAACGATTTTGGAGTGCCCGTAGAAGCTCTGGATCCTATGGCCGTCGCTCTGCTGCAATTCAAGAGCAACCAGTTTGGCCCGAACGCCGGTGGATACCTTTTTCCCTTGCCTTCGGCCTCAGCAGCTCCCGGAGACATCGTTCCCTTCCGTGTCAGCCTTCCCGGTCACTTTACCGACAATCAGTTTACCGCGAACTGGGACCGTAATTTCAACGGTGGTAAGGATAGCGTGGCCGGGCGCTTCTTCTACTCTGACTCGGAAACGAAACAGCCGTTCGGCGGCGACTCATTCCAGCTGCTGAACGGAGGCGTGGGGTTGCAGAACAATTTGGACTTCCCCATCGACATTCCGCTGCGCAACCGCTTTGGCAGTCTGGCGGAGACTCATGTCTTTACCGACCACCTGGTGAACGATATCCGTTTCGGTGTCAATGTCATCGGATACAAGTTCCGGAACATTGCTCCGGTGACGGCGCAGGACCTGGGAATTGAACGGCCCACGAATAACGTTTCGTCCGATATGTACCGGCTGAATTTTGCCTCACTCGGATTTCAAATGGGCCCCTTCCCCAGCTCCCCCATGTGGAGCCTCTCTGATGGGCTCTCCCTTATCGAGACCCTGAGCTGGGTGCATGGGGGTCACAGCTTCCGCTTTGGTGGCGGGTATGATCACGCCGACGTGCGCCGCTTCAATCCCATTGACGACGATGGGTTCCTCTTCTTTTCACCCTTCCCATCTCCTTTTGGGTTTTATAACGATTTCCAGAACTTCCTGGTTGGCAACCTTGCTCCCGGAACCTTGGTCGCTGGCGGCCTCGCCAATCACGATTACAAAATCCCAAACTCCTCCGCATTTGCTCAGGACGATTATCGCGTTACCAAGACTGTGACCGTAAACCTTGGTTTCCGCGTCGATTTCAACGGAGCGCCCTACGATGCGCTTTGCCACGAAGGCAACTTTGATCCGAGCCTCCTGGCATCCACCGGGCAGGGCTTCTTCTGGCCCAAGTGCATTGATCAGTTCAAACTGCCGGGCGTAGCGGGCACCGCACAGCGGACGGGGCTGGATAACAACTATACAAAAGTCTTCCAACCGCGTATCGGCCTGGCCTACGATGTGGGCGGCCACCACACCACCTCGATTCGCACCGGCTACGGCATCTACACGATCCGCGAAGATATCGGCGCTCTGGAGAACATGATCCTTACCCCACCGGTAATGCCCCAGGTTGCGCCGGCAGGAATGAATCCTAACCCAGGCGGTCTGGCCACTTTCTTTAGTCAGGCTCCCAATCAGGTGCCGGCGATCGGCGAGATAAATGCCAATTCTGTTCCCACCGCTTCACTGTTCCAGGGATTCAGCGCCGACGGCCTTTGCGATGACATTGCCCATTCCAACGACACCACTTTCGGAGCTCCCTGTTTCAGCGGGAACTCGCTCTATGACTTTGCGCCGCAGATCCCCCGGAAGTTTGTGTCACCCACCATGCAGCAATGGAACCTCACTGTAGAACGTTCTCTCGGCAAAGACTGGACACTCGAAGTCGGTTACTTTGGCTCCAAGGGATCCCACTTGCGCGAGGTGAATGACGCCAACCAACCCACGCTGGCCAGCCCGAGTCAACCGATCACTCTGACGGTGAAGGATCCGAACAGTCCAATTTATGGTCAGACCTATACCATTACGCAAAACACCTTTGCCAACGTGGTAGCGCGGTCTCCCAACTTGGGCACTTCGCCCTTTGGCTATGAAAAGTTCGGCCAGGACGCAAACTCCCACTACAATGGCCTGGATGTAACCGTGTCCCACCGTATCACCGAAGGGCTGACGATGCACAGCGCCTATACCTATTCCAAGGCCTTCGACGATACCTCGAACGCTTCCGTGGCATTCGACTCGCGCCTTAACAATCAACTTACCGGCGCTGCCTCTTATGGGCCTTCGGATTTCGACCGGCGTCAGCGCTGGGTAACCAGTTATGATTACGCTTCGCCATTCTTTGCCCAGCGACACGACTTCGCTGGGCAGGCGTTGCGTGGCTGGGAGTTCAGCGGTGTGTTTACTCTCCAGACCGGTACGCCCTTCACAGTGGTGGATTCGGCCGGCGGCAGCGTGTATGGCGGCCTTAGCAGTCCCGACCTGGTAACCCCCGACTTCGCACCTGGCTTCGGTTGTTCCAACGCCTTCAGTTCCGGGAGCACGGAAAGCCGTCTGGGTGGCTATCTCAACCTCAATGCATTTGTGCCCGCTCCCCCCGCTCCCAACAGCCCTGACCTCTCAACAGGATTTGGCGACGTTCCGCGCAACTGCTTCCACGGGCCGCGCCAGATAAACCTGGATTTCTCGGTCAACAGGTCATTCAACTTGAGAGAGCACCAGCAAGTGAAATTTTCGGCTGAGTTCTTCAATCTTACGAACACGACATCGTTCGCCAACCCGGCGTATCCCGTCGACATAGAGCCCGCAATAGCGGCAGGCAGCACCACCTTTGGAAAAGTCAACCAGGTCATCGGTACGCCACGGCTCGTGCAATTTGCCTTGAGATACGCATTTTGAAGGAGCAGGTTTTTGTCGTTTGATATCTGACCGCTCAATTCTATCCCGTGGACAGTTCTTCGTCCGCGGGGTGGAGATCTCGAATTTGAGTCCTGTGAGAGGCACGAGATCGATGAGTGAAATCGCGCGGTCAGAGACCCAGTAGCTCTTGAATGACAACTTGGACAAGTTGCAACCTCTTGAGCGCACTTGCCAACAACGAGGGCGGCAGATGTCTGAAGACAGGCTGGAACTCTGGCATCAGCGTGATGCTCGAATCCGAAAAGCGCTGAACTATGAACCGGTGGACCGCATTCCAATTCTTTTCTTCGGCACCGCCTATGCTCCCATCTCTCAAGGTATGCCGCTTTCAAGATACTGCACAGATCCCGATGCGGCCTGGAGGGCAGACCTGGATGCCATGGACGCTTTGGGCGATATCGATGGCATCAACGCGATGACCGTCGGTCTACTTCCCTGCGAGCTAAGCAGTTTATGGCTTTCCCAGGTCGATATTCCCGGACGTGAGCTGCCGGAAAATACCCTGTGGCAGGTACTTGAAGAAGAAACGATGAAGGTGGAAGACTACGACGTCATCCTGAACAAAGGATGGGAGGCGTTTGCATCCACTATGCTTGCCCAGGTGCAGAAGCCGGATCTGCTGGAGAAGCATAATGCGTGGATCGCGGCCAACTATGCGGACCTGCCTCGCCGTTATTATTCGCGGGGCTATGCAGTGCTGTCCGGCACAGCCACCACCATTCCTTTTGAGGCGCTCTGTGGGGCGCGATCGATGGAAAAATTCTTTTTCGATTGCTATCGCATGCCGGACAAAGTTAAAGCCGCCCTCGATGTTATGCAGCCTTTCTATATTCAGAGTGCTATTGAAGCGACGGATGTTTGCGGTGTGAAGTGTACCTGGGTGGGCGGTTGGCGAGCGGCGAGCGCGATGGTCTCAGCGAAGATCTGGAACCGGCTTATTTTCCCTTACTACTACGAACTAATCACGAAATTGCACGAGCGGGGGATTCGATGCGTACTGCACTTTGACCAGAACTGGGATCGGGACATCGCCCGATTTCTCGAATTGCCCAAGGGCTGCGTACTTGCGCTGGATGGTGCGACGAACATCCGCCGGGCGAAAGAAATTTTAGGCGACCACATGGTATTTCTCGGAGACGTTCCATCGTCGCTACTGGCGGCAGGGACGCCGGAAGATGTTTACAAATACGTCAAGGAATTGATCCGCGATCTCGGGCCCAGGGGCTTCATCATGAATCCCGGGTGCGACGCTCCTTTCAATACGCCTCCGGCGAATATGGAAGCCTATGTGGCTGGGACCCATGAGTGCGGCACGTAGCCGGCAGCAGCGCTCAGTGCCGCCGGTCTTGCGACCAGTTCGCTGGATTCTTGCATAGGATGGCCTTCTTGATCACGTTTCGCTTCCACAGAACCGTTTTAGTACAAACTTTGCACACATTGGAACCACCTACAGGCCTATGATCGCTCTGAATCTGGCGCTGTACCGGGCGCCAGGCCAGATTAGGAATTCACGTAAGGAATTTGATTCTGTTCCTAATCCGGTGTAATCGGATTCGAGAGTCATACAGGCGCGCGATTTCCACGAACTGTTAAAACGGAGGGAGAAAAATGAACCCGCAAATATTGCAAGAAGCTACGTCAGTAAGCTCCATCAAGGAGAACAATACGCGGAATACCTTTTATCCGATGACTGCTCCGCGGATGACGGAGATGAATCCGCCGCTGATTATCGCCAGCGGATCCGGGGTCCATGTCACCGATGTCGACGGCAACACCTACCTGGATTGCACTGCTGGTCTTTGGAATGTGAACGTGGGGCACAATCGGCCCGAGATGAACCAGGCAATCATTGACCAGTTGAATCGCATCGCCTACTACTCAACTTTTGCGGGCACGAGCAATCCGCCTTCGATTGAACTGTCGGCCAAGCTCATCGATCTATTGCAGCCCGAGAACGCCGCGAAAGTCTTGTTCTCCTCAGGGGGATCGGACGCAGCGGAAACCTCGTTCAAACTGGCGCGGCAGTACTGGAAACTCAAAGGCAAGCCTTCCAAAGTGAAAATCATCTCGCTCAAGGACGCTTATCACGGCTTGCATTTCGGGGGCATGTCGGCCTGCGGCATCAACATCTATCGGTTGGCTTACGGTCCCGGCATGCCTGATTTCCATCAGGTGGAAAGCCCGGTGTTATATCGCAATCGCTGGACGAAGGATCCCGAGGAGCTGGGCAAGATCTGCGCCCGGGAACTGGAGCGCGAAATCCAATACCTCGGTCCAGAGACGGTCGCTGCCTTTATCGCCGAGCCGGTGCAAGGGGCCGGCGGGGTGTACGTGCCGCCTCCCAATTACTGGCCGCTGGTCCGGGAGGTTTGCGATCGCAACGACGTACTGCTGATTTCCGATGAAGTGGTCACTGGGTTCGGCCGTACCGGGTCGTTCCTGGGCAGCCGCGGCTGGGGCGTCAAGCCTGACATTATGAACTTCGCCAAGGGGATTAGTTCCGCTTACGTGCCGCTCGGGGCGACGGTTGTGAACGACCGCGTCGCCGAAGCCTGGAACAGCGATTCGCCCTATGCGCTGGTCATGCACGGCTACACTTACTCCGGCCATCCGGTTGCTTGTGCCGCTGGCATCGCCAGTCTGGACATCGTGGTACGAGAACAACTGACCGAGAACGCCGGCAAGCAGGGGACTTATTTCATAAGCCGGTTGCAGCAGGAACTTCTCCCCTTCCCATCCGTCGGCGATGTACGTGGCAAGGGCTTGATGATAGGCATTGAGATGGTGATGGATAAGCAGTCGCAGGAAGCTTATCCGCCGGGCCATCCATTCCCAATCTCAATTTACGAATACTGCAAGGGTCAAGGCGTCTTGGTACGTTCCGTCGGCCACAAGATCATCCTTTCGCCGCCGCTGGTTTTCAGCAAGGCAGATGTGGATCGTGCGGCAGATGTGCTTCGCGAAGCATTTGCTAAGTTGGATCGGCGCTGACCGGCTGCCGCTTGAACAAATCGAAGAAGGAGCGGCCTGCACGGCACGAGCCGTTCCTTCTTAGTACGGAAGGCTCAATCGCAGGATGTCCCTGCACGCGCGCCTTTTGCCGGGCGCGCGGCAACTGAGAAAAAGGATAAGAATCTAATGGCCGCAGCGCGATCGAAGCCTATACCGAGTGCAAGTCGATTTGTATTGCTTACTTACTGATTGCGTAGTGGAGTCCGAGCCGGGTTTGGCCAATTTAAGAGGCGCGAACCCATGAAAAGGAGCAGCATATGATTATCGGCGTTCCCAAAGAGATCAAGGACAACGAAGCCCGCGTAGGTATTACACCCGCGGGCGCCAAGGCGCTTACCGAGGATGGCCACAAGGTGCTGGTGGAGACACAGGCCGGCGCGGGCTCGGGCTTTCCCGACGAGGATTACCAGAACGCTGGCGCGGAGATCGTTGGCGAGCCCGGGTATGTCTGGGGCAAGTCCGAGATGATCGTCAAGGTCAAGGAGCCCATTGAGAAAGAGTACGTCTTCTTCCGTGACGGCCTCGTCCTTTTCACTTATCTGCACCTCGCGCCGCTGCCCTCGCTGACCGATACGCTACTCGATTCGAAGGTGATCGGCATCGCCTACGAGACGGTGCGCGACCGGCGCGGCACGTTGCCGCTGCTCACGCCCATGAGCGAGGTGGCCGGCCGCATGAGTGTACAGGTTGGCGCGAGCTATCTCGAGAAAGAAAGCGGTGGCCGTGGCATCCTGCTGGGCGGCGTGCCGGGCGTGCCTCCCGCGCATGTCGCGGTGCTGGGCGGCGGCATTGTGGGCACCAACGCGGCGCGCGTCGCTCTCGGCTTCGGCGCCAGGGTCACGCTCATCGACGTGAACCTGAACCGCCTGCGCGAGCTCGACGACATCTTTCAGGGCCGGCTCTGCACGCTGGCCTCGAACAGCTACAACATCGCGCAGGCCTCGCGCGAAGCCGATCTCGTCATCGGCGGCGTGCTCATCCCCGGCGCCACTGCGCCCAGGCTGGTCACGCGCGCCATGGTTTCGCAGATGAAAAAGGGTGCGGTCATCGTCGATGTGGCCATCGACCAGGGCGGCTGCGTTGAAACTGCGCGCCCCACTTCGCACTCCAACCCCAGCTACATGGTCGATGGCGTAGTGCACTACTGTGTGACCAATATGCCTGGTGCAGTGCCGCACACTTCCACACTGGCGCTCACCAACTCCACGTTCCCTTACGTTTTGCGCCTCGCCAACTTGGGAGCGCGCGAGGCGCTCAGGCAGGACGCCGGTCTCGCCGAAGGGCTCAATACGTGGCTGGGCACGCTGACCCATAAAGGTGTGGCGGAAAGCCAGCAGCGCGCGTGGATTCCGCCCCTCAAGGCTGCCGCCTGAGGCCGTAAAAGAAGAGGGGAACCAAACCACTGTTTGCGGTGGCTGACGCAGGGCAACTCCAACGCCGGAGAGTTGCCCTCCAGCTCCGCAACCCTCGGCTAGCGATTCCTCTCATTCACTTGGGCCAGTACGGTTCCCGCAGGATGCGCTTCAGCGTTTTCCCCGCCGTGCTGCGGGGAAAATCTTCCATGATAACAACCGCGCTAACGCGTTGAAAGCTTGCGCCGACGCGAGCGTTGACCCAGTCCGTCAACTCTTCCGCTGGAATGGCAATTGAACCACGAAGAACGACAGCGGCCAGGGGAGTCTCGCCCCATTTTTCATGCGGCACGCCGAACACTGCCGCTTCACGCACGGCAGGGTGCAGCAGAATCACATCTTCAATGTCCTTAGGGTACACGTTGGCGCCGCCGGAGACGATCATGTCCTTCTTGCGGTCAACCATGAACAGGAAACCGTCCTCGTCCACATAACCCAAATCACCGGTGTGCAGCCAACTGTCGACGATGGTCTCGGCCGTTAAAGCAGGTTGTTTGTAGTAACCATCCATGAGCAGCGGACTGCGCCCAACGATCTCACCCACTTCTCCCGCAGGCACTTCTTTTCCCTCGCTATTGACGATCCGCATTTCGGAGAACGGCAGCGGCACTCCCACGGACTCGGGCTTGCGAGGGTAGTCGTTCTTATCCAGAATCGTGGCAAAGCCCTCCGTCAATCCGTACAACTCATGGAATCGACCGGGCAGATGCCGATTCAGCTCTTCTTTGTGTTCGCGATGCAGCGGCGCTCCCACGCTGCAGAGCATTTCAAGCGATAAAAGCCTTGCCGCACGAAAACTGCTTGAGTTCAGCACTGCGACGATTTGCGACAGAACCATCATCGCGTGAGTGACCTGTTCGCGCTCGATCGTTTCGATGAACGATTCAGCGCTGAACCGGCGGTTGAGAACGAAAGTCGCACCCAGATACATTGCCGGCATCATCGTGACAAAGGCCCCGTTGAACACGATCGTTCCGGCATTCATCGCCACGCTCTCCGGCCTCATGCGATACGCCGATGCAAACTCAAGTGCATACATGCTGCGGATAAAATGGCTGTGAACAATTCCCTTTGGCTGTCCGGTTGTGCCACTGCTGTAGATCAGGTTGTAAGGATCCGCGTCGCTGATCGCGGCCTTTGGAGGTTCCGTTTCGCGGGCCGCCGCAGTGAGCGCGGCGTAACACTGGTAGCCGGGCGCCGATGCATTTCCGGCAAGAATGTAGCGTCCGGGTTGAACCAGAGGAATCTCCGCCCTGATGCCATCCAACACAGTGGCAGTATCAACGCCGGCGATCACTGTGGTCGCGTCGGAATCGCGAATCAGAGTGGCCAGCGCTTTACCGCGCAATAACGGCGAAAGTGGCACTGCCACTGCGCCAATCTTTGCCACGGCCCAGTATGTTTCGAGCAACTCCAGAGAGTTCGGCAGGACGGTGGCAACCTTGTCTCCTTTCCCGACGCCCAGTTCGAGCAGCGCATTCGCCCATCGATTCACCCGCGCGTTGAACTCGCGATAACTCAGCCTCTGTTGCTCGAAAACGAGGCCGCAATGCTCGGGCCGGTAACGAGCATTGCGCGTCCGGGCTCTGGTCTCATGCCGGAAAAAAATGCACTTTTTTGAAGAATTTACACGCATGCGATGGGGCTGTGCTTCCCTGAACCCTTTAGCTAACTGGTTCTAAGTTTATTTCTACGAGAAGGATAGGGAGATCAGCCGAGAAGTATCCAGTTTGGTCTTGGGATTGCTCGATTCGCAGCGGTTACCCAGATTCAAAAGTCCATTCGCAAGATGCACGCGATGGCTGATAGGTGCGCTGGTTGTTCGCGGATCTGCGTTCGAAGGAGAAACGGCTTTGTATCTATCCGTAGATTGTCTTTGTAGATTCGGCGAAAACGCCGCGATGCGCTCAGCGGGTCGTGCGGCACCTGCCAGAAAACACTCGAAGTTCGGCTAGGACAGCCCTCAAAAAGATTTCCACAGCCAAATCCATTCCTCCCGCGACGAGGGCGAAACGGCTCTGAGGGTTATATCCACTCCCACTAAGGTCAGTCTTGAGAACGGTCAGAAGGACTGATTTACGAATGTACTGCGCTACAGGTGTGACTTAGAACACTGTCATTGTTCGACGCAAGGCATTAAACAGGCTATCAGGCTAACGTCATTCTTAACTGAGTCCCAAGCTCACCAGGGACCAACGCTAGAAAATTTACCGATTTGTAAAGGTTTCATTGAGTGATGAATTATTTGCGCGACGTTTCTTTTTGCGCGCCGTTTGGATGTAACTTCACCACGGCCGACGTATCCCCTCGCCACCTATCCGAGCCTAATCGATGCGGTGAGCCCTTGCGGGCACACATCGCACCGTCCTGCCATTGGCGGGCATTTCTCGTCGTCCTTGTTTCATGCTGCCTGCCGTTTGCCCTATCTGGCTGTGCTGGCGGGCTGATCGTGGACGCTGCGAATTCTGGATCTCTTCAGGCAACACCAAATACGGTCACTTTTGGTGCGGTGCCTTTGGGCCAATCAGCAAGCACGACTGTTTCGCTCGTAAATCAGCGCTCAGCGGCAGTACAAGTTTCCCAGGTCAATGTAACGGGGCAGTCATTCTCAGCGAGCGGTGCGAGCGACCTTCCCATTACGGTACCCGCCGGGGGCACTTATAAGTTTTATGTTAATTTTTCCCCCGCTGCGAAGGGAGCGGCGTCGGGTCAGGTGACGATTACCAGTGACTCACCCACCGATGGAACGATTGCGATCGGGCTCAACGGCACGGGAACCTCCGCCGGCGCGACGAACACCACAAATCTCGGTGTGTTAAGTTGCGCCAGCGGATCAATCACCGGAGCGGGAACGGATTCCTGCACGGTCGCGCTGAGCGCTGCGGCGCCGAGCAGCGGGTTCGGCGTGAGCCTGGCCAGCAACAACAGTGCCGTGTCTGTGCCGGCGACACTGACTGTGGCCGCAGGCGCAAGCAGCGCCACATTCACGGCCACCGTTTCGCCGGTCAGCACCGCGCAGACCGCGACCCTGACCGCCAGTGCGGGCACCGTGACGGAAACCTTCGCCCTGCAACTGGAAGCGGCTCCGGCTGCGCCCGCGCCCACCACAAATCTGTCCTCGCTGAGCTGCACGAGAAGCTCAATGACAGCAGCGGGAAGCGACAGCTGCTCAGTGAAGCTGAGCGCTGCGGCGCCGAGCAGCGGGTTCGGCGTGAGCCTGGCCAGCAACAACAGTGCCGTGTCTGTGCCGGCGACAGTGACCGTGGCCGCAGGCGCAAGCAGCGCCACATTCACGGCCATCGTATCGCCGGTCAGCACCGCGCAGACCGCGACCCTCACTGCCAGCGCGGACAGCGTGGCAGAAAGCTTTGCCTTGCAGTTGGGCACGGTCACGGCCGCGCTTACGCCCACGCTCAGCGTCAACGCCACCACCGTAGCCTTCGGCAGCGTGCACCTGAACTCCCCGGCAACCCAATCCCTGACTCTGTCCTCGACCGGCACTGCATCTGTGACCGTGAGCGCAGCCACCGAAACCGGAACCGGCTTCACGGTCTCGGGAGTCAGCTTCCCGCTCACCTTGAGCCCCAGTCAGACTGCGACGCTCAGCATCGAGTTCGATCCCACCGCCGCCGGGACGGCTTCCGGTTCGCTCACCCTGACCAGCAACTCCTCCACAGGCTCCTCCACCGTGATCGCCCTCACCGGCACAGGAGAAACGGAGTTCTCATCCAACCAGATCACCGTGAATTGGGATGCGCCCCCCACCTCTTCCGATCCCGTGGCCGGTTATAACGTCTATCGCTCACCCAGCGGCAGCTCATCCTATCAGCGGTTGAATGCCTGGGCCATTACACAGACCTCCTACGTGGACACCACGGCTCAGGATGGGCAGACCTACGATTACATTGTGGAAAGCATCGACGTTTTCGGTTTCAAAAGCTCTCCTTCTAACATGGCAACCGCAGCGATCCCTTAGTCTCGTACGGGTAAAGAGCAGTCAAGCGCGCAGCGAGGGTAATCACAGGTGTGATTACCCTCGCTCTGCTGCATCGATCTAAATGCAGTCTATAGTAATCATTAATAGCATTGATTAATGCGGTACTACGGTAACCATAAATGTGATTACCATCACTGTTCCATCCTCAATTTTTAATAGATCCTATCGATATATAAATAACCGCAGCTTTCTTCCTGAAGAAGATTTTGCGCGGACACGCAAAGCGAATGCGTGCTCCCTGAGGGAAGAGTCTGTGTATACGTTTTCAGAGGATGGCACCCATGGGCCGTTTTACAGTTCTAAATCCGCGTCAAAAGAGAATTACGGCACAAAACGCATCTCTATGCGCCTATCCCCAACGGTTGAGCGAGTGCCGCGCGACCGCGCGCACCGGAGTTGCTCGCTTCCATCTTTTCTGCACGGGGCTGCTCTTCACGGCCCTATTCGCCTCCCTCCCCGCCGGCGCCGCTACCGCCGCTACCCTTAGCTCACTCAACTGCACCAGCACATCGATGACCGGAGCGGGAAAGGACACCTGCACGGTAGCGCTGAGCGGGACGGGGGGCAGGGGCGGATTTACTGTCAGCCTGGCCAGCAGCAGTAGCGCGGTAACCGTACCCGCCTCAATAGAGGTGACGGGGTACACCACCAGAGTCACCTTCACCGCCACCGTCTCCTCGGTCAGCACCGCGCAGACGGCGACCCTGACTGCCAGCTCCGGCGGCGTGGCGAAGACCTTCGCCCTGAAACTGGCTGCGCACGCGTCCACCACAAGTCTGTCCTCGCTAAGTTGCGTCCGTGGATCGATGACCGGTGCGGGAACTGATTCCTGCACGATCGCGCTCAGCGCAGCGGCGCCGAGCGGTGGTTTCACCGTGAGCCTGGCCAGCAACAGTTCGTCTGTCACCGTGCCGGCCTCGGTGAATGCAGCCGCAGGCTCGACGACAGCAAGCTTTACGGCGACGGTTTCCTCAGTCAGCACGGCGCAGACCGCGACCCTGACTGCCAGTTCCGGCAGCGTGTCGAAGACCTTCGCCCTGCAACTGGCTGCGCCCGCGCCCACCACAAGTCTGTCCTCGCTAAGTTGCGTCAGCGGATCGATGACCGGTGCGGGAACTGATTCCTGCACGGTCGCGCTGAGCGCAGCGGCGCCGAGCGGTGGTTTCACCGTGAGCCTGGCCAGCAACAGTTCGTCTGTCACCGTGCCGGCCTCGGTGACTGTGGCCGCAGGCTCGACAACAACAAGCTTTACGGCGACGGTTTCCTCGGTCAGCACGGCGCAGACCGCGACCCTGACTGCCAGTTCCGGCAGCGTGTCGAAGACCTTCGCCCTGCAACTGGCTGCGCCCGCGCCCACCACAAGTCTGTCCTCGCTAAGTTGCGTCAGCGGATCGATGACCGGTGCGGGAACTGATTCCTGCACGGTCGCGCTGAGCGCAGCGGCGCCGAGCGGTGGTTTCACCGTGAGCCTGGCCAGCAACAGTTCGTCTGTCACCGTGCCGGCCTCGGTGACTGTGGCCGCAGGCTCGACAACAACAAGCTTTACGGCGACGGTTTCCTCGGTCAGCACGGCGCAGACCGCGACCCTGACTGCCAGTTCCGGCAGCGTGACAAAGACCTTCGCCGTGTCACTTGGCGCGGCCGTACCCACGCTCAGTGTCAGTTCGTCCAGCCTGGCCTTTGGGAGCGTGGATGTGAATACAGCCACCACCAAATCGCTGACCTTGACCTCTTCGGGCACTGCGGCTGTGACCGTGAGCGCAGCCACCGTGGCCGGAACCGGCTTCACGGTCTCCGGAGCCAACTTCCCTCTGGCCCTGAGTCCCAGTCAAACTGCGACGCTCACAGTCCGGTTCGATCCCACCACGGCGGGCGCAGTCTCCGGCTCGCTCACCCTGACCAGCAACTCCTCTAGCGGAGCTTCAACCACTGTCAGCCTCAGCGGCACGGGTACCACCGTGAGCGCAGTCACCTGCGGGAGTGGCTCCATGACTGGTTCGGGGACCGACGCCTGCACCGTAACATTGAACGCCGCGGCGCCGAGCGGCGGATTGGTCGTGAGCCTTTCGAGCAACAGTACGGCGGTGACAGTACCGGCGACAGTGACGGTGCCGGCAAATTCCACCAGTGTAGGCTATACAGCGACGGTGGCCTCGGTTGCGACCGCGCAGACGGTAACGCTTAGCGCGAGTGCGGGCGGCGTTTCTCAGAACTTTGCATTGCAGTTGATTGCCACATCCTCAGCCATTACGCGGAATGCGCATGGCGTGACCGATGTTGGCGTGAATGTTACAGCCTCTCCCATCAGCGTATCGTTGACCAATGTTGCCGCCGGAGATCTGATTGTTTGCGAAGTGAGCCTGGAGCAGGGCGCAACGTTGACTTCAGTGTCCGATCCTTCCAACGGCACGTATTCCCCGGCCATCGCCTTTCACACCAACAGTACGATGACGCAGCAGATTGGGATTTACTTTGTGGCCAATGCCGCTGCCGGCAGCTATTCCGTCTCCGTGGCGTGGACCGGAGGGGCACAGAGCTACCAGGCTATGGCCTGCCAGTCCTGGACGGGCGCGGCAATTTCCTCGCCGCAAGATACGACGATCACGCAGCAACAGGACAACTCTTCCACACCAAACCCCACGTCTGGCTCGACCCTACCCCCCGCTTCTGCTGGAGAGTTGGTGATTGGAAATCTTATGACCTCGACTCAGATTCCCACGGCCGGCGCCAATTACGCTCTCACCGATAGTGCGCCCGTTACGTACCTTTGGCCGGAATACTGGGTTCAAACGGCGGCAGCGGCCACCAACTCACCTTACACCAGTTCTTCTGACAGGTGGACCGATCAAATTGTGGCATTCAGACCGGCTTCGGCGGGCGCCGCCGCGCCGGCCACAGCGCCGACAATCACAAGCGCGGCTTCGACGGGCGGAACCGTGAATAGCAGTTTTTCATACCGGATTACGGCGACGAACTCACCGACAAGTTATAGCGCCACCGGTTTGCCCGCGGGGCTGACGGTCACGAGCAGCACAGGGTTGATTTCAGGCACCCCCACCACTGCGGGAACATCAACCGTAACACTGAGCGCGACGAATAGTATCGGAACCGGGAGCGCCGCTTTGACGCTGACGATCTCAGCAGCCACCTCCACGCTCAGCGTCAACGCCACCAGCGTGGCCTTCGGCGATGTAGTCCTGAATTCTCCGGCAACGCAGTCAGTGACCTTGACCTCTTCGGGCACCGCCTCTGTGACCGTGAGCGCGGCCACAGTGACCGGAACCGGCTTCACGGTCTCCGGGGCCAGCTTGCCGCTCACCTTGAGCCCCAGTCAGACTGCGATCCTGAGCATTGAGTTCGATCCCACCGCCGCCGGGGCGGCTTCCGGTTCGCTTACCATCGCCAGCAACTCCTCCACCGGCTCCTCCACCGTGATCGCCCTCACCGGCACAGGAGAGACGGCGTCCTCATCCAACCAGGTCAACGTGACCTGGGATGCGCCCACCGGCTCTTCCGATCCCGTTGCTGGTTATAACGTCTATCGCTCACCCCGCGGCAGCTCATCCTATCAGCAGTTGAATGCCTCGGCCATTACACAGACCTCCTACGTGGACACCACGGCCCAGACTGGGCAGAGCTACGAATACATCGTGGAGAGCGTCGACGCTTCCGGTGTCACAAGCGCTTCTTCCAACATGGCAAGCGCAACGATCCAGTAGCTTGGTGCCGGTAAAGAGCAGTTAAATAAAGAGCAGTCAAGCGCGCAGCGGATTGTCACGGGAGTGATTAGCGTCACTGCTCCCTCTCAACCCTTCGCACTATTCTGTCGATATGGAAAAGTGCTGGATAGATAGATAGAAAGTGCTGACCAAATAAATTAGCAATCTCCTCCTTGAACAAGATGTATCGCGGGCACGCAAAAGGATCGCGTGCGCCGGCAGGGAGGGGTCTATGTATACGTTTACAAAGGTAGGAATACTTGAGCCCTCTTACAGTTCTAAACCATTCTCAGAAGAGATTTGCGGCACAAGACGCATCTCTATGCAACCATTCTGAACGTTTGAACCTGCGCCGCGCGACCGGGCGCGCCGGAGTTGAGCGCTTCCATCTTTTCTGCGTGGGGCTGCTTCTCACGGCCCTATTCGCTTGTCTCCCCGCCGCCGCCACCGCCACGTCTTCAGCCATTACGCGGAATGCGCATGGCGTGACCGATGTTGGCGTGAATGTCACAGCCTCTCCCATCAGCGTATCGTTGACCAATGTTGCTGCCGGAGATCTGATTGTTTGCGAAGTGAGCCTGGAGCAGGGCGTAACGTTGACCTCCGTGTCCGACCCTTCCAACGGCGTATATTCCCCAGCCATAGCCTTTCACACCAACAGTACGATGACGCAGCAGATTGGGATTTACTTTGTGGCCAATGCCGCTGCCGGCAGCTATTCCGTCTCAGTGGCGTGGACCGGAGGGGCACAGAGCTACCAGGCTATGGCCTGCCAGTCCTGGACGGGCGCGGCAATTTCCTCGCCGCAAGATACGACGATCGCGCAGCAACAGGACAACTCTTCCACGCCAAACCCCACGTCCGGCTCGACTCTAACCCCCGCTTCTGCTGGAGAGTTAGTGATTGGAAATCTTATGACCTCGACTCAGATTCCCACGGCCGGCGCCAATTATGCTCTCACCGATAGTGCGCCCGTTACGTATCTTTGGCCGGAATACTGGGTTCAAACGGCAGCAGCAGCCACCAACTCACCCTACACGAATTCTTCTGACAATTGGACCGATCAAACTGTGGCATTCAGGCCGGCTTCGTCAGTCGCCGCCGCGCCAGCCATTACGCGGAATGCGCATGGCGTGACCGATGTTGGCGTGAATGTTACAGCCTCTCCCATCAGCGTATCGTTGACCAATGTTGCCGCCGGAGATCTGATTGTTTGCGAAGTGAGCCTGGAGCAGGGCGCAACGTTGACTTCAGTGTCCGATCCTTCCAACGGCACGTATTCCCCGGCCATCGCCTTTCACACCAACAGTACGATGACGCAGCAGCTTGGGATTTACTTTGTGGCCAATGCCGCTGCCGGCAGCTATTCCGTCTCCGTGGCGTGGACCGGAGGGGCACAGAGCTACCAGGCTATGGCCTGCCAGTCCTGGACGGGCGCGGCTACCTCCTCGCCGCAAGATACGACGATCGCGCAGCAACAGGACAACTCGTCCACGCCAAACCCCACGTCCGGCTCGACTCTAGCCCCCGCTTCTGCTGGAGAGTTGGTGATTGGAAATCTTATGACCTCGACTCAGATTCCCACGGCCGGCGTCAATTATGCTCTCACCGATAGTGCGCCCGTTACGTACCTTTGGCCGGAATACTGGGTTCAAACGGCGGCAGCAGCCACCAACTCACCCTACACGAATTCATCTGACAATTGGACCGATCAAATTGTGGCATTCAGGCCGGCTTCGTCAAGCGCCGCCGCGCCGGCCGCGCCGGCCACGGCGCCGGCGCTGAGCATCAACGCCACCACCATCGCCTTCGGCGATGTGGTCCTGAATAATCCGGCAACGCAGTCAGTGACCTTGACCTCTTCGGGCACCGCCTCTGTGACCGTGAGCGCGGCCACCGTGGCCGGAACCGGCTTCACCGTCTCGGGGACCAGCTTCCCGCTCACCCTAAGTCCCAATCAGACTGCGACCCTGAGCGTCGAGTTCAATCCTGCCGCCGCCGGGACGGCTTCCGGTTCGCTCACCCTGACCAGCAACTCCTCCACCGGCTCCTCCACCGTGATCGCCTTCACCGGCACAGGAGAGACGGCGTCCTCATCCAACCAGGTCAACGTAACTTGGGATCCGCCCACCACCTCTTCCGATCCCGTGGCCGGTTATAACGTCTATCGCTCACCCAGCGGCAACTCATCCTATCAGCAGTTGAATGCCTCAGCCATTACACAGACCTCCTACGTGGACACCACGGCTCAGGATGGGCAGAGCTACGATTACATCGTGGAGAGCGTCGACGCTTTCGGTGTCACAAGCACATCTTCCAACATGGCAAGCGCAACGACACAATAGGCGCCAAGCTCGAGAATCTGAGAGTGCCGCTTGATCCAAAATGTGAGAAAGTGCGCTTGCTGCCAGGTTCCGGCGCCGGCACCAGCCGCACGTGGATTTCGCGGTATTCGTGACGACGCGATTGCACAGCATTTTCAGCCGTGCAATCGCGTCGCAACCAACGCTTCATCATGCGCTGGCACCACTGGTTGCACATTATTGCATCGTTCCGCAGATCAACAAGTTGCCGAACGCACTCTGCATGCCATGTTTCTTCCGCACTATTGAACGGTCAACGAAACAGATGCGGATTGTTGCAAGCTGCCGCTCGCCGCCGTGATATTGACAGAGTAAGTCTCAGGCGATTGCATAAGATGAGACTTCCCGCCGCATCCGCTGAAAACTAGAGTGGCCGCGCTACCAAGCAGGAGCAGCAGAATGCATAGCATGCGGCCCAGCTTATTCCCCTGGCGCCGCAACCTGCGTACGCCAAACAGCGGCAACAGCAAGAGCGCAAGCGCAAGTGGCACGCGACTGCGCGGAGACATCGGATCTGGCTGCAACCGCGAAGAGGTCGCCGCGGTCTGGATTGTGACGGTTACCGTTTGCTGACCGCCATTGGCCGCGATCGTTGAAGGTGAAAATACGATCGTGGCTCCCGAGGGCAGACCCGTTGCAGTGAAGGTGACCGTTCCCGGATAGGTCCCGTAGGTCGGAGCAACGACCACCTGATAGGTTGCCGCACTCCCTGGATTCACCGTCTGGCTCGTCGGCGCCACCGGCGTCACGCTGAAGTTCAGCGCGGCCACGACGATGGATATTGACGAAGAAGTACTGCTGGTGAGGAAGTTGGAATCGCCGCTGTATACCGCGGTCAGTTGGTGTGTTGTTCCGGCAGATAGAGTTGTGATTGAGAAGGATGCCGTGTTTCCGGTGAGAACCGCCGTATCGAGCAAGGTGGCCCCATCGTAGAAGTTGACCGAACCCGTAGGCGTGCCCGTTGTCACGGATACGACCTGGGCCGTCAACGTGACGCTCTGCCCGGGGTTGATTGACGCGCTACCGGCGCTCAGCGAGATGGTTGTGCCTGCTTCCGTAATGGCCAACGTGCCATTTTGCACGGCGACCGAATAGTCCGCGAGATTTGCGCCCGTCGCGCTTGGGACGATCGCGTAGTTCCCGACGTTGGAACTGGTTGTGGCCGAAGTCGAAAAGCTCTCAGTGAAGGCATCGCCATTCACGGCGCCGACGATACTTCCCGTGAAAACCGGATTGGCCGTGCCATAGACCTTTGTCGCGTTGTTGGCTTCCACGGTGAGCGCGGCCTGGTTGACCGTTACCGTGCCCGAGACATACGTAAAGCTATAGTTGGTCGCCGCAGCGCCCGAGCAGCTTGTGGTCGGCGCGGTTCCCGCGTCGCTCGTGGTCGTGTAGGTTGTTGTGCAGGTCGGCTGGGTGGTCAGCACCGAGCTGGTCTGCCCATTCACGAACCCGCTATAGGTCGGCGTGATCATCGGCACCGCGGCGCCATAGGTCACCGTGGAGCTTGACGCCGTTACCGTCAGCGCGGCCTGTTTCACGGTGAGCGTGGTGTTCGTATCCGCCGCGCTTTTGAAGTTCGCGTCGCCCCCATAACTGTACGTGATTGTGTATGCAGTCGAAGACGCCGGGATCGCATGCGTGTCGAAGGTGGCGCTGAAGACCCCGTTGGCCCCGATCGAAGGTGTCACCGTCGTGCTACCGATGGTGATCGATACCGTCTCGCCAGAGGGAGGATAGTCTGACCCCGCCGAAATGACGCCCGAAAGAGCGATCGAGCTCGTCCCGTAGGTGACTATCTGGGAGACCGTTAGACTGGTGAAGGCCGGCGTCGCCTGGCCGATAGCGAAGCTGTTGCTGGCCGCCGATATGGCCACCGCCGGAGTCGGCCCGCCGTTCAGCGTGAGGTTGGCGGTCAACGCGTCGCTCGATCCTGCTGCACTCACTTCAAGCGTGTAGCTGGCCACTCCGCTTGACGTCGCCGCCGTTCCGCCGCTCAACGTTCCGTTGCCGGTAAGCGTCAGCGGAATCGTCACCGCAGGCGGGAATGGACTGCCGCTTTCATTGAGCGTCACCGCGGCCGCGAAGTCGGCATTCACTGCCGCGCCTGCCGGCTGCGTAGTGAAGATTAGCGCGTAGTTGGTTTGCACAGCGCCGGCATCCACGCACGCCGGGTAGCCGGGATAACTTGCGTTGCTGTTGGGCAGGCCGCGCTCATCCGTCGTCACGCCCGAGGGAATGGCGCTCGCCAGCCCCGCGCAGATGGCCGCGCTGCCGGGAAGCGGAATCATGGTCTGCGCCGGTCCGCCGTAGCTGCCCAGCGGAGCAAGAGCGATGGCGCTGCCGTTCACCGTCGCGCCGTTGGCCACGCCCACCACGTTGCCGCTGTTATCGGTGTACGCGGCGCCGTCGAAATCGTCGACTGTGCTGTTGGAACTGTTGCCGGACAGGATCGCGTTGGCCAGCGCTGCGCTTCCAGACCCGGCGTTGTCGATGCCGCCGCCGCCCGAAGCCGTCCCAGCCGTGTTCCCCGACAGTGTGCTGTCGGACACAACCAGCGTGGCGCTCGTGTAGATGCCGCCGCCCGAGCCGGAAGCGCTATTGCCGGAGATGGTGTCGTCAACCAGCGTCAAGGTCCCGCCGTTGACGATGCCGCCGCCGTTGCCCCCAGCCGTATTCCCGGAGATCGTGCTGCCGCTCACCGCCAGTGTGCCGCTGTTGTAAATGCCGCCCCCGGCGCCGGTGCCGGACGCTGTATTGCCGATAATGCTGTCGCCGCTCAGCGTGAGCGTGCCAGCGTTCTCGATGCCGCCGCCGGATACGGTGCTGCTGCCGTGCTGGATGGTCAGGTTGGCGAGCGACGCCCCCGTCACTCCCGAGACCACCGTAAACACCGTCGAGGCTCCCTGGCCGTCCACCGTCACCAGGTCGGCCAGCGTGGCTCCGCTGCCCGTTGTGGCCCCTGCGATCGTGGTCGCCGAAGGAAGACTCAAGGCGCCGTTGCTGAGCTCGATCGTGGTCGCTGCGCTGAACGCGGTGGCGTCGAAGCCGATGTTGCCGCCTCCCGTCGCCGCCGCTTCCAGCAAAGCATCGCGCAGGCTGCACGATGCATCCGTGCCGTGCCCCGGCGTGCTCTGCGGCGTGCAGTTCGATGCCGTCCCCGCATCGTCCGTGCTCACCGTCACGATGTAGCTCGCCGGATTGACGGTCACGTTCACCGTGCCCGTCACGCCGCTGTAGTCCGTCGGGTCGGAGGGAACAAACGTCACGCTCTCAGAATCTGTGCCCGCGAGCGGCACCGCACCCGGCGCCGTCCACGCGAAGCTGCCCAACACCGATGCCGTGCCTCCGCTCAGTATCGAGGCGCCCAGCGTCTGGCCGTACGTGATCGCGCTGGCCGTCGGCCACATCGTCACGATTGGCGTCGCCGCCTGCACCGTCTGCGTACCGGCCACATAGCCGATCGCGTAGTTGGCGTCCGCCGCCCCCGAGCAGGTGTTGGCCCCGGGTAGGTTCCCGCAGCTGTCGTCGCCGTCACCGTGGTCGTGCACGTCGGCTGGCTGCTCAGGCTGCTGGTGCTCTGACCATTCACGAACCCGCTGTAGCTGGCCGTGGGCGTGGCGGGTGCGCTACCGTAAACGTTCGACCCGCTGCTGGCCGTGATCGTCAACCCCGCCGCATTCTCCGTCACGCTGCCGCTCACGTAGCCGATCGTGTAGTTGGAGTCCGCCGCCCCCGAGCAGCTGCTCGGATACGGGCTTCCAGAAACCGGACTGCCCGCTGCTCGCCGTCGTCGAGCAGGCCGGCTGCGTGGTCAACTTGGCCGAGGTGTCCCCGTTCACGAATCCGCTGTAGCTCGCCGTGATCGCCGGAACCGTTCCTCCATAGGTGAATGACCCGCTGCTCGCCGTGATCGTCAGCGGAGCCGCATTCTCCGTCACGCTGCCGCTCACGTAGCCGATCGTGTAGTTGGGGTCCGCCGCCCCCGTGCAGCTGCTCGGATACGGGCTTCCAGAAACCGGACTGCCGCTGCTCGCCGTCGTCGAGCACGCCGGCTGCGTCGTCAGCTTGGCCGAAGTGTCCCCGTTCACGAATCCGCTGTAGCTCGCCGTGATCGCCGGAACCGTCCCTCCATAGGTGAATGACCCGCTGCTCGCCGTGATCGTCAACGCCGCCGCAGTCACAGGAAACGCCTGCGTGCTGCCCGTGACCGCCGTGTAGTCCGTGGTCGCCGTCGCACTCGCCGTCAGCGAGCATGTCCCAACGCCCACATAGCTCACCAAATTGCCCGACACCGTGCACACACCCGGCGAGTTCGAGGTCACCGACTCCGTCGGCGAGCCATTGCCCGAGTAGCTGTAGCTGGCCGTAAAGCTGCCTCCGTACACTCCGCTGGCGGGAAGATCGCTGATGCTGATCGTCGCCGTCGCCTGGTTCACCGTCAGCGACTGTGCGCTGGATGTTGCTGCATTGTAGTTGCTGTCGCCCGAGTAACTGGCGGTGATCGAATACGACCCCACCGTCAGCGTCGAACTGGAGAAGGTGGCCACTCCGCCGCTCACCGTCCCCGTGCCCAGCGCGCTGCTTCCGTTGTTGTAGAACGTCACCGTTCCCGTGGCTGCCGTGGGCACGGTCGCTGTAAATGTCACCTGCGTGCCGTAGGTGACCGAAGCCGGGGAAACAGACAAACCCACCGTCGGCGTCGCCTGGCCGATAGCAAAGCTGTTGCTGGCCGCCGATATGGCCACCGCCGGAGTCGGCCCGCCGTTCAGCGTGAGGTTGGCGGTCAACGCGTCGCTGGATCCTGCTGCGCTCACCTGGAGCGTGTAACTGGCCACTCCGCTTGACGTCGCCGCCGTTCCGCCGCTCAACGTTCCGTTGCCGGTAAGCGTCAGCGGAATCGTCACCGCAGGCGGGAACGGACTGCCGCTTTCATTGAGCGTCACTCCCGCCGCGAAGTCGGCATTCACTGCCGCGCCTGCCGGCTGCGTAGTGAAGATCAGCGCGTAGTTCGTTTGCACTGCGCCGGCATCCACGCACGCCGGGTAGCCGGGATAACTTGCGTTGCTGTTGGGCAGGCCGCGCTCATCCGTCGTCACGCCCGAGGGAATGGCGCTCGCCAGCCCCGCACAGATGGCCGCGCTGCCGGGAAGCGGAATCATGGTCTGCGCCGGTCCGCCGTAGCTGCCCAGCGGAGCAAGAGCGATGGCGCTGCCGTTCACCGTCGCGCCGTTGGCCACGCCCACCACGTTGCCGCTGTTATCGGTGTACGCGGCGCCGTCGAAATCGTCGACTGTGCTGTTGGAACTGTTGCCGGACAGGATCGCGTTGGCCAGCGCTGCGCTTCCAGACCCGGCGTTGTCGATGCCGCCGCCGCCCGAAGCCGTCCCAGCCGTGTTCCCCGACAGTGTGCTGTCGGACACAACCAGCGTGGCGCTCGTGTAGATGCCGCCGCCCGAGCCGGAAGCGCTATTGCCGGAGATGGTGTCGTCAACCAGCGTCAGCGTCCCGCTGTTGACGATGCCGCCGCCGTTGCCCCCAGCCGTATTCCCGGAGATCGTGCTGCCGCTCACCGCCAGTGTGCCGCTGTTGTAAATGCCGCCCCCGGCGCCGGTGCCGGACGCTGTATTGCCGATAATGCTGTCGCCGCTCAGCGTGAGCGTGCCAGCGTTCTCGATGCCGCCGCCGGATACGGTGCTGCTGCCGTGCTGGATGGTCAGGTTGGCGAGCGACGCCCCCGTCACTCCCGAGACCACCGTAAACACCGTCGAGGCTCCCTGGCCGTCCACCGTCACCAGGTTGGCCAGCGTGGCTCCGCTGCCCGTTGTGGCCCCGGCGATCGTGGTCGCCGAAGGAAGACTCAAGGCGCCGTTGCTGAGCTCGATCGTGGTCGCTGCGCTGAACGCGGTGGCGTCGAAGCCGATGTTGCCGCCTCCCGTCGCCGCCGCTTCCAGCAAAGCATCGCGCAGGCTGCACGATGCATCCGTGCCGTGCCCCGGCGTGCTCTGCGGCGTGCAGTTCGATGCCGTCCCCGCATCGTCCGTGCTCACCGTTACGATGTAGCTCGCCGGATTGACGGTCACGTTCACCGTGCCCGTCACGCTGCTGTAGTCCGTCGGGTCGGAGGGAACAAACGTCACACTCTCAGAATCTGTGCCCGCGAGCGGCACCGCACCCGGCGCCGTCCACGCGAAGCTGCCCAACACCGATGCCGTGCCTCCGCTCAGTATCGAGGCGCCCAGCGTCTGGCCGTACGTGATCGCGCTGGCCGTCGGCCACATCGTCACCAGCGGTGTCGCCTGACTGATGGCGAGAGTCGCGGAACCGCTGCTGCCCGTATGGTTGGCGTCTCCCGCATAGCTTGCCATGGCCGTGCAACCAGGAACCATCGTCTCCGTCACTGTGGTGCAGGTTCCGCTCCACGTCACAGTCTGCGTAATGCCTGTGCCGACGCCGTTCACCGTTGCCGAGGGTGTGAACGGACTGCCGCTATAGATGGCACTGTAGCTCCCGCCGCCGTTGTTCGTGGCGCCTGCGAAGGAAATCGTCACCGCCGAACTGGCCTGCGTTATGCTCCACGAGCCATTGACAGTAGTGATGGCGAAGTTGCTGTTGACGCCGCTCACTGCCGGCATCACCGTTCCCGAGTCCACCCCGGGACCCACCGATGACGGATTGTCCGTGCAGTTCAGGCCGGTGGTGTAGGGCCCCGTCAACACGCATGCCGTTGGCGACTGCGCCGACCCATTGTATACGCCGCTGTAACTGCCCGCCGTCGCCGTCACCGGAGCCGCATTTATCGTCACGCTGCCGTTTACGTAGCCGATCGTGTAGTTTTGATCCGCCGCTCCCGAGCAACTGCTGGGATAGGTTGGCGGGCTGACCGGGCTGGTACTGGTCGCAGTGGTCGTGCAAGTGGGCTGCGTGGTCAGACTGGTCGAAGTGTCCCCGTTCACGAATCCGCTGTAGCTCGCCGTGATCGCCGGAACCGTCCCTCCATAGGTGAATGACCCGCTGCTCGCCGTGATGGTCAGCGACCGCGCGGTCACCGTCACGCTGCCGTTCACGTAGCTGATCGTGTAGTTCGAATCTGCCGCTCCCGAGCAACTGCTGGGGTAAGTGGGCGGACTAGCCGGGCTGGAACTCGTCGCAGTGGTCGTGCAAGTGGGCTGCGTGGTCAGACTGGCCGATGTGTCCCCGTTCACAAATCCGCTGTAGCTCGCCGCGATCGCCGGAACCGTTCCTCCATAGGTGAATGAGCCGCTGCTGGCCGTGATGGTCAGCGACCGCGCGGTCACCGTCACGCTGCCGTTCACGTAGCTGATCGTGTAGTTCGGATCTGCCGCTCCCGAGCAACTGCTGGAGTAAGTGGGCGGACTGGCCGGGCTGGAACTCGTCGCAGTGGTCGTGCAAGTGGGCTGCGTGGTCAGACTGGTCGAGGTGTCCCCGTTCACGAATCCGCTGTAGCTCGCCATGATCGCCGGAACCGTACCCCCATAGGTGAATGACCCGCTGCTCGCCGTGATCGTCAGCGGAGCTGCAGCCACCGTCAGGCTGAAACTCGCTGTGGCAGTAGCGTTGCTGGAGTCGGTTACCGTCACCGTATAGCTGGTCGTGGCGCTGGTCACCATTGGTGTCCCAGAGATCGCGCCAGAACTCGAAGACATGGTCAGGCCCGTTGGCAGAGCCGGCAAGACACTATAGGAGTATGGGCTGGTACCGTTTGCGCCTGTCACTGGCGTGAAAGAAGCCAGGGAACCGTATACCAATGTTTCGGAACTGATCTGAATATTTGCAGTAGGACCGGAAACTGCCGTGCCATTCAGTGTGATGGACTGCGTTGCGGGCGCGCCATTCAGGGAGTTGGCAGTGAGCCCTATGGTTTCTGTTGCGGGTATTGGGGTCGTTGTCGGCTTAAAAGCAATTCCCAGATTACAAACTGCGTTCTGCGCCAGAGCGGTGGTTGACGAGCAATCTGCCGGAGTTCCGGTTCCAGCCACCTGAATGTAATCGCTGGGGAAGGCGAGCCCGGTGAAAGTTAACTGCTCGTTGCCGTTGTTCTCGAGGGTTAGCGACTGGGTAGCGCTGGTCCCGCCAACGCTGGTCTGCGGAAAGTTGAGAGTGGGCGCCGTGGCGAGAGCTAGTTCGACCACTTGCGTGGCCCCGGTACTGTAGTAGACGTTGCCGTTCGCGTCCACCGCGACGCCGGAAGCGGTGGAAAGTCCGCCGGCCAGTGTGTTGACCTCGTTGGTCCCGGCTGGAATCTCATATATGGCAGCCTTGTCGCCAACGTAGACGTTTCCATTGCCATCGACCGCCACGGTGTTGGGGGAATCGAAAGTGAAACCGCCGCCCAGCGGATTAACCGCCGAGGAAGCCGTGGCCTGGCCATTGACGGCAACGATTTCCTTTACTGCGTTGTTGCCTGAATCCGCGACGTAAACGTTCCCGCTGCCGTCAACAGCCACGCTTCTAGGGCCGTTAAAGCTGCTGCTCAGGACTGTGACCACACTGTATCCACTAGCCGCCAGAATTTCGTAGACACTATTGGTACCGGGGTCGGCAACATAGACGTTGCCGGCGCTGTCGACCGCCGCGCCCGACGGAGCCGAAAAATCGAAGCTAGCGCCCAGCGGGACGATCGTCGGCGTGCCCGGGATACTGCCATTCACGGCCAGAATCTCAGTGACCTTATTTCCCGTGGTGCCGTCTGGATCGGCCACAAAAAGGTCGCCATTCCCATCAACCGCTACTCCTGTGGGACTGGCGAACCCCGAGCCGAGTGGCGTGGCCGTAGTGGACCCTGGCGGAATCTTATACACTCCGGGGGCTCCGGAATCGGCGACATAGACATTGCCGCTGCCATCCACGGCCACGCCTTGTGGACTTCCAAAGTGGGTGTTCGTGGCTAGATTGACCGGCACGCCCGGACCAAAGGCGATCTGCGGACCTGTGCCCGACCCGACGAGGTATGCCGTGGCAACGGTTGCCGTGCCTGCACTGTTCAGCAGTTCGACTGCGCCGGTGCGCGTTCCCGAGACAGTGGGCGTGAAGTTGACGGTGACCGTGCATGTGCCCACAGAAACAGATCCGGAGCACGTTGTACTTCCCAAAGAGAAATCTGAACTGGCCGCGCCGTTGGTCAATACGGCCGGTCCGCTCATGGTGCCGGCAGTGGTGACATTGAATGGCAGCGTTTGCGATAGAGGCGTTGAGGTAGCAACGGCCGCTGTGCCGAGGTTGATGCCAGCGGTCATAATCTTCAGGACAGAAGCCGCGCCATAATTCGCGACAAAGACATCGCCTGTATAGTCAACCGCAAGACCAATCGGATGGTTGAAACCGCTGCCGAGCGTGATGATCGCGGGCGAGGCAGGGATGGTACCGCCGACTGCGACGATCTCCTGCAATGAGTTCGTGCCGGCGGCCGAGAAGTAAACGTTTCCGCTTCTGTCGACTGCTACGCCTTCAGGCGCGCTGAATCCACTCGCCAGCGTGGTGACGCAGTCCGAACTGCTACATGTGTTATCCATCACCTTCACGGCGCCATTGCCCACGTCGGCAATATATATATTCCCGCTCCGGTCCACCGCCAGACCTTCGGGTCCGTTGAATCCGCCGCCCAACGCCGTGATACTGCCACCGCCCGCAGGAATCTCGTAAACATTGCTGTCGCCATAATCTGCGAAGTAAACATTGCCACTACTGTCCACAGCTACACCGTCGGGCGCGTTATAGCCGCTGGCAAGCGTGATAAGACTGCCACCGGCCCCCGGAATCTCTTGGACCGTGCCAGCACCTGCTGCACCGTGAGCATAATTTGCAACGTAGATATTTCCGCTGCCATCTACTGCCACTCCGAAGGGATCGTTAAGGCCAGTTGCCAGAGTGCTGACACCGCCACCGCCTGCCGGAATCTCGCTTACCGTGCCCGCGGTCCGATCGGAGACGTAGACGTTCCCGCTGCTATCGACGGCAACGTCCGTCGGATGAACGAAACTGGCGGAAAGTGTTGTCGTGACTCCCGAAAAGTACGCGGATTGTGCCGCGACTGGCGAAACGTAAACACACAGCGTTAGCAAGGCGACAAATAGAGGCACGGAAAGAGCAGCGCGACTCATACTGCTGAAAACAAAGCCATTCTCCGACGCAGACTCTTCCAGGGACGAATTCCTCGTGCCCTTAGAAACTTGAGCTTCCAAAACTCACCTCTTGATTATTTATAGGCATTATAGCGCTCTGCTTTGTTTCTCTCAAGCAGCGATTACTGGACTTCCTCGGTACTAAAGTGAGATACGCGGTCGACCCAGCACGGATAACTTAGAACATTTCGGTTGGCAAAAGCTTGTTACACTTCTGCTCGATCGGATTTCTATTGCAAGTCTCGAATCTGCTCTGTAAGCGTCCAGCGTTCCCCTCTTTCCTAGGCGCGGTCCAGGGCAGAACATTGCCACATGGTTCACCCAGAGGATTCGAGTTCAGGGCGTCGTGTTCGCAGATGGCGATCGGTATCGGAGAAGCGTCAGATCGTTCAGTTGACGCTGGAGCCTGGTGCGAGTGTGGCCGAGGTAGCGCGGGCGCACGGCTTGAACGCCAACCAGGTGTTCAAGTGGCGGCGTGCGTTTGAACGCGGCGAACTGATCGAGACCTGCTCGGCGCTGCTGCCAGTGACAGTCTCAAGTATTAGCGAGCCTGGGATCGAAGCTGCCGGACAACCGCTCCATGTGGAGGCGGGCAGTTCGGGCTCGATCCATATCGAGCTTCCCGGACCGGCGATGATCAGCGTCGAGAGTGGTGCTGATCCTGCTCTGATTCGAACGATCCTTGAGAGTCTGCGCAAGTGATCCAACTACCCACTGGAACGAAGATCTGGATTGCTGCCGGCGTGACCGACATGCGGCGCGGCTTCGATGGTCTCAGCGCTCAGGTGCAGACTGTGCTTCAGCAGCAGCCCTTCTCCGGGCATGTGTTCCTGTTTCGCGGGCGCAGAGGCGATATCGTAAAACTTTTGTGGTGGGACGGCGATGGTCTGTGCTTGTTCGCGAAGCGACTGGAGCGGGGACGATTCATCTGGCCCAAGGCTGAGAGCGGAACAGTTCTGCTCAGCCGTGCGCAGCTTTCCATGCTTCTGGAAGGCATCGATTGGCGGAGAGTTGAGAGAACATGGCAGCCGGAAGTTGCCGTCTGATGACGAAGCTGATTCTCCTGTATTCATGCACCTTTTGTGGATGATTTCCTGCTTGATCCGTGGCATACTTTGTCCATGGATCGCGCTCCTGTCTCCGATCTGAACAGCCTTGATCGTGATGCGTTGCTGGCCCTTTTCATTGCGCAACAGGAGAAGCTCGATTCCCTCATCGCAGATCGGGATGCTGAAGTTCGCCGGCTCGAAGCCGAACTCGATTCTCATCGACAGACACTCTCCGAACAGGCTGATGAGTTGCGCTCCCGCAGCGAGCGAATCGAACATCTGAAGCTTATGGTAGACAAGCTGCGGCATGTGATCTTCGGTACCAGGAGCGAGAAGATCGTCATCAAGCTGGAGCAGATGGAACTGGAGCTTGAAGATGACGAGACGACACATGCCGAGCTTGAAGCCGGAGCTGAACGAGTGTCTCCGACTAAAGAGCCGAAGGCGCGACCTGAGCGCAAGCCTCTACCGGAGCATCTTCAGCGCGAAGTGGTCAGGCATGCACCGAGCGGCGATTGCTGTGCCGATTGCGGCGGCCAGTTGCGGCAGTTTGGTGAAGATATCTCTGAACAGCTCGAGTACATCCCCGACAGCTTCAAGGTCGTCCGCCACGTGCGGCCGAAGTTCGCTTGCACAGGCTGTGATCGCGTCGTTGAAGCCCCTGCTCCTTCACGTCCGATCGAGCGCGGTCTTGCCGGACCTGGCCTGCTGGCGCATGTGATCGTGTCCAAGTTCAGCGATCATCTTCCTCTCTACCGGCAGTCTGAGATCTATGCCCGGCAGGGCGTGGAGATCTCCCGCTCCACGCTGGCCGGATGGGTGGGCGCGAGCAGCGATCTACTGGCTCCGCTGGTCGATGCGATCCGGAAGCATGTTCTCGGCGGTCGCAAGCTGCACGCCGACGATACACCGATGCCTGTTCTTGCTCCCGGCAACGGGAAGACCAAGACGGGCCGTCTCTGGACATACGTTCGCGACGACAGGCCGGCTGGCGAACAGACCCCTCCCGCCGTATGGTTCGCATACTCGGCGGACCGCAAGGGGGAACATCCCCGCCAGCATCTGAAGACCTTCAAGGGCGCTCTTCAGGCCGACGCCTACGCGGGCTTTCATCACCTGTATGGAGAAGACATCTACGAGGCTGCCTGTTGGGCCCATGCACGGCGCAAGTTCCACGAGATCCATGTTGTGCACCAGTCGCCAACCACGACCGAGGCTCTGAACAGGATCGGCGCCCTGTATGCGATCGAAGATGAGATCCGCGGCAAGCCAGCCGATCTTCGTTTGCACGCCAGGCAAGCACGATCCAAGCCACTGCTCGACGAACTGCGAAGGTGGATGGAAAAGGCACAACGCAGTCTGTCATCGAAGAGCGAGACAGCAGCTGCGATCCGCTATGCCCTATCGCGTTGGCGTGCACTGACACGCTATATCGACGATGGAATGTTGGAGATCGACAACAGCGCCGCCGAGCGGGCGCTTCGAGCCGTCGCGCTCGGTCGAAAGAACTTCTTATTCGTAGGATCCGACAGCGGCGGAGAACGTGCCGCCGCCATGTACAGCCTCATAGGCTCGGCGAAGCTCAACGGGTTAAATCCGGAGCTCTACCTTCGCAATGTGCTGGCTCGCATCGCCGATCATCCGGTGAGCCACATCCAGGACCTTCTGCCCTGGAACCTCGCGCCTACGCTCCAAAACTACGCTTCACAAGCTGCCTAAGACACACTCATCAAGTGTCCGCTAAAAAACAAGCGGACACTTGATGACACAATCTACCTCCGGTCAAGAGGGACTCCGCGTACGCTTACTCTGCTCTAGACTTTCCGATTCGACACACCGGCACGGAAATTCGAGTTCCAACTCGAATCTAGCTCTACTTTTGAGATTGCAATCGAGAAGTAAATGCGAGACGTTCAAGGATGGTCGACAGAAAGTCAAAACATCCCAATTCGCCCTGCGACACCAGACTTGTGCATTGATCCAGGGCTGTTTTAATTAAATCGCGAATTAGGCTAAAGTAGAACTTATCTCTTAGAGATGTGGTTGCGTAGATAATAAATAACGCGGACTGCGCCGCGTGGATCTATCGGTGATCTGCGCTGGCAAACCCATCTCGAAAGAGGGTTGCAATGGCTTCCGGCGAAAACTGCCTTCTGGCTCTTTCCCTGGCAGCCCTGCCCATCTCTTTCCTCAATTCCGGTTTTCGGTAAAAGAAGGTCAGCGCATCCGCCAAGTCCTTAGGAGACTCTTCCGGCACCAGAAGGCCCGTTTTGCCGTCGATCACAGCATCGGGGATGCCACCGCTCCTCGATCCGGCTGCCGGAACTCCAAATGCTGCAGCTTCAGCAAATGCAATCCCAAAGCTTTCCCGCCACGGAAGAGCCGGGTCGAACCGCGAAGGCATAACAAAGACATCGGCATTTTGAAGCAGACGCCATTTCCCCTCCCCATGTACTGCGCCCATGAACTGGATATTGTCACGGAGTCCAAGTTCAACGGCGAGCGTCTCGAGAAAACCTCTCTCGGGGCCATCGCCGGCGATGGCATATCGATAGGGAATCCCTGTTGCAGAGAGGATCTTCAGGGCGCGCAAAACGATGTCAATTCCTTTACCTTTCACCAGCCTGCAAATTGTTACAAGACTAAGAGCGCCATCCCTCCTAGACGCAGGCTCCAAGACAGCGGATTCCCTTATCGCCTCATCGGATATCGGTGGATGAAGAATTTTGATTCTTTCAGGCGGAATCCGCCAATTTTCTAGCAGCACCGATTTCGTATGCCAGGAGTTGGCCGCAATCCAGCAAGCCCCTTCAAGCAGCGTCTTCCTCTGAACGAGATCGTTTATCTTGTTCTTCTGTAGCCGCGCAATTTCGCAACCATGAGCGATGATCCCGTACGGTCGCCGACTGTCCAGCAAAGACAAGGCAAGCGGATAGACGAATGGATCGAAATTCACAAAGACAATCGCCGTTGGTTTTTCGATTGAAAGAACTTTTTCCAGTCTTGCGATCGTTTCGGTCGATGCCGCAAAGAGAGAGGTCCTGCTCAATACATGCCTGCAAGCGGGGCTCAGACACCGAAGAGTATCCAGCAAGCTGACAAACTTTCGGCCCAGCACATTCGCGGGTTTGTCGTCAAGGATCAGTTGGAATGGGATCGCCCATGGTTCGTAAGGTTCCAGAAAGTCGATCGGCAAGTTTTCATGGGGCCGAACAACCGCCAGCATTCTTACGGAGTCCCCAAGGCTCATTAAGCCTTGCGCTAGGCTATCTACATATGAGGCGATTCCCCCGGGCCATATCATATGTCCGCGCCAATCGGACGCTATAAACAGGATACGGTTCGTTTCCGTGCGCGCGGCAGCCCAGGTGCGGCCGGAGGAGTCGTCGGCTGGAATCAGCAACTCATGGTCGATACCTGACCGCCTAGCGCTCGCCTCGTGAACGAGGCGAGGCGCGTTTTCGGCTTCATGGTTGACCGGAGAAACTGGACTTGGTTTCATCTCTTCCCCTCGAGTGGATATTGGTTCGCCAGGTCACGGCCTGCAGCGCGCTGAGTAGACAATAAGATCGCTGCCGACCCTTATGGGGGTAAATCCATGTTGCTGGAGGTACCGCTCATAATCTGAGTCGCGCTGGTTTGTGAATAGCGGACTTCGCTCGCCCTCTTCCTGAAACACAACTTCATCTGATTCGCTTATGGTTTCGAAATCCTCTTCGATCGGAAAGTCAAATACTGCTCGATAGGACAAGGTCCCGGTGTCAGCCGGACTTCCCGCGGTCGAGAATTCTGTAGCGAGATCCATCAGGTTCTTGTTGAACGTTGGACTATCGGTAGCCATCAGGATACGCCGCGCATTGCACCTGGTGGCCTCGGTCAAGACCGCATCGCACTTGCTGAGACTTTCCCTGCTAGCCCGATACCGGGTTGGCACGGCAGCCACAGTGAGGCAACAACAGACCAGACCCGCGATGACTGCCGCGAGCCTTCTTGGGACGGGGATTCCTTTGCCGGACATCAGTATCCCTGCTAAGAACGGCAGCGCCACGATTGCCGGAAGTAAGAGGCGAATCTCCCTGTTAGAGGAAGCGAGCGCAACGATCCCAAAGCCAATCAAAACCAGAAAGGCCAGAAAATCCGGCCCCCACAGGGCTGTTCTCCTTTTGATCACAAGGTACGTGAGCGCAGAAATCGTCAGCGCCAGGGAAAGCAGCAAGCCTGGCGATCGTCGGAAGGTATCACCGAGAAATTGCGAAAGCGGGATATAGTAGAAACCTGCGAGGCTTCCAAAGGATGATGCCCTCGCATTCAAGAAAGCGAGCCGTCCCCACCGAAGAAAATAGAATACAGCCGGTGCTGACACGCATGCACACGCGATGAGCGATGCAACCGCAACCCGCACTCCTCCGCGACGAAGCGTCAGGACAAATAGAGTAGGTACAATCAGCAATATAAAATAGGGAAAATCCAGTTTCGTCAACGCCCCCAATGAGAGTATAACCCCCCATAGAATACCCCGGGCTACTGCGCCTTTAATTGATGTGTCGTACGTTCTCGCTTGATAAGGGATGAGCAGGAGTGCCGCAAAAGTCGTCCACGCAAAAAGGCTATCCGCATAGAAGCCCGTCGCGACCGCATGAAGGGGTGCTCCCGCGGGGTAGGGCCCAACTGAGGCAACCGCGCAAACGCTGGCTGCGGCGAGAAAGGTCGGCTTCACGCCGATGCGCAACAATAAGTACAAGCACAAGGCTGCCAAAAGCGATATCGCGGCGGCAAGCGTAATGAAGCAGTTCCCAGCAGCTTCCCAGGAGGTCAACGGTCCCCACGGCAGACCCATAAACGTCATGGCCGGCGGCCGTAAGCTAATCATCGCTGCGCCTATTCCATGCACGTTCCAGGACCAGAAGGCCCGGCTGACCGCTACGGCTCTTTCCATATAATCCGTGTCATCCCACCTGAACTGATATGGCTGGTAACTAATAAAAGTGGGTCCCACGCAAAAAGCGAAGATCGTAACAGAAAACAGCCACTTGAACTTGCCTGAGAAGATCGATGCCTTCAGTACGCTCTGTGTCATCTGGCAGTGACCACCTTCTCGCCGCAACTTCGAGCTAGAGTCTCTTGAATCGGGCACCCCGTAGCCGGATGCGGGAGAAGTCGTTCTTCCACATCCCCAGAAAGCTCCCGGTTTTCCGGCTTCATTGGGTGCCGCCACCTTGCAAGCCTTTCCCAATCGAGCGAGTAGCTTATAAACGCCAGCCCTCGCCACCCTTGAAGAGAACACGAATCACAGCAGATGTGAATCTTCCCAGGGGTCGCAAGGGATAGCTGGTAAGGCCTTGTGTTACCGCTGGACCCGGCTATCCAAGTCAACTATCGCATCTGCGACCGAATGCGGTCTGAACCAATGCAAAAACAGCTTCAAGGGACGGCCTGCCACGACTGGCCGTGCCGTTACTGCCTGGATCGCGGCAAAGAAGCTCTTTAAGAAATTCCTTTGCCTCCAATAGAGGCTCGCAACGATGACGTGCGTGTCTGAAATCTGGCGCCGCTCGAGGTAGCGCCAATCATGGCTCAGCATCTCAACGGCTGATTTGAGTGCGAGTTCATCCTGCTCTGCGGCAAGCAGGCTGCGGATCCACCACGTGCAATCCAAGGCGAACGCAGTCTCCTGTTCGGCCTCGGTCACACCCAGCCCCGCCAGAAGCGTGGGTGTAATTTCGTCTACGCCGTCGAGAGGGTCTGGTCTGCCATTTCGTCTTGATGTCGCGGCCGTCTGGGCGGCGAGGCTGCATAGGGTCTGGGCTCTCCGCTTGCTCAGCGACATCTGATACGGGTGAATCCTGTACTTTAGTACAACCTCCTCGAGGTTGGCGATCTGGAACCGTTCCGCGATTCTCAGCCACAAGTCATAGTCTTCCGCAGAGGCGAAAGGTATCCGGTACCCGCCCGCAAGAATAAAAGCGTTCGTGCGCATGAGGACGCTAGATTGCCAAAATGCAGAGTAGTGAAGAAGCGCTGACCGGATATCACAGTCTCTAAACGGCCGCGGCATCTTTCGCAGCGAACGGCCAGCGGGGTCAATCCACTCGACGGCCCCTCCGACCACGCCGACTTCCGGATGTGTCTCCATGAAGTCGACCTCCCACTCGAGACGTTCGGGGAGCGAGACGTCGTCCGCATCCATAATCGCCAAAAATTTACCTTGCGCCAGAGAGCAGGCCGCATTTCGCGCCTCGGCCAGACTGCAGTAGGGTATCTCGTGGAATCTTATTCGGCAATCGCTCGCGGCATACCGGGCGATAATCGACTTCGAGTCATCGGTTGAGCCGAAATCGGCAATGATAAACTCAAAGTCCCGGAACGTTTGCCTGAGGATGCTTTCGATCGCCTCTGCCAGAAAGCGATCGACGTTGCATACGATCATAGCGACTGAAACCAGCGGTTGGCCCATTCTTTCCGCACCATTTTCCGACATCCGGACGCCCTCACCAGCAGCTGAATTGTGCGCCTATTCCCCACGATCAAGGTGCGGGAGCTGCCTACTCTGCTGTCTCAGTCTGCTGCAGGGCGCGACCATTGTTCGGGTTCTGACGGGTGTCCTTGTCCCACATCCTCCAAAAGGTACTCCAGGACTTCTCTAAAACTGCCTCGAGGGACCCACTTATATAAAATACGTCAATCGAGAACATGACCTATCGTTGCCAGTGCACTTCGATGAAGCTTCCAAAACTCCTTTCCGCTGCCATGGATAGCGCACGCACATTTAGCCAGGTAGCGAAAATAGCATCTCTCGGCACCTCTGAGGCAAGCGTTGTACTCTTCAGGAGATAAATACTTGCGGCCTTGCAGAACCGTAGTCGCCAGTACGACTGGCTGTTTCCGGAATGGATAAAACGCATGGTGGAAGTGGCCGAGAAACGCCGCTCAGTCGGATTCGTCGGTGCATATGAGTTGGCGGGTGATTTGGTCTACCTGAATGGCTTACCAATTTCCTGCACAGAGGTTTCCGGCCGAGTCGCCCATCCTCAAAGAGCGGAGCTCGGGTCACAGTTGCACCTTCGTCAAATCCAGATCTGCGTTCTGGCTTCCTGCGGAATCCGAAAGCCGATCACCAAATAGAAGGTCGTATTGTGCGTTGGCCTGCTCTCGATAGAGTTGAACCGCCCGCCTGAGACGAGCCGATTCCAACTCCCTCGCATCTCGTAGTACCGCCAGGCGTTCGGCCAACGTCTCAGCCGTGAACTCATCGATGTTTAAGCAGTATTCGGATTGACCGATCTCGCTCATGTGAACATCCACTTTGCGGTCATAAGAAATCGCAACAACGGGTATGGCAATCAGGTGTGAAAGAATCACCCCGTGAAGACGGCTGGCAATCACCGCATCGGCGTCGCATATGTTCTGCAATAGACCTTCGGTAGTTTGCTGGGGCGGGCCCGGAAGTATTTCAACCCTCCTAGTATCAACCAATTCGGCCGCCAGAATCCCCATCAGATCGTTGATTGTGTTGGAATCGGGGCCATCGGTAGCGAACAAAATCAGCCTGTGCTCTTGCTTGATCGCCTGCATCAAGAAATGCGCCAATTGATTGATATACCTTGAATAGCGCTGGATATCGCTGACGGGCCATACCCGAGGATCGCAGAAGGCAATGGGGCTAACGGCAAGCACCAGCGGTTTGTCATACGAAGCTCGCTTGCGCTGCAAGAGTATTTCGGGGAAGCAATAGCCATAAGCGAGGTCAGGCCACATCGTTCCCCTGAGTTGCGGAAACGCTGCTTGCACATTTGCAAGCGACTCATGATCCCGGTAGGAGCGGTACTGCGCCATATGGAGCGCGGCGCTAACAAACCTCCGGCTAAGCGAATGTTCTAGAGAGCTCTTTCCTACGCTGACGAACAAAAACGGAACATGGAAGACCCGGCTAAGAAAAGCAAACTTAAATAACGTCCAAGGGTGTCCCCACGGACCTCCCCAGAGATCGTCCAGTGCCCCGCCGCCAGTGACGATCACTCGATCCAGTGCTTTCACCAACCGTCCGGAGCGACAAATATGCCTTAACTCCAGCCGCACGGCTCGAGCTGTTCTCACCGCTCCCCGCAACCAAGAAATCCGCTTCAGCCGCTCCTTGATATATAGGGCCAAGCGAGCCTTCGTGTGCCGCTCGCTACGGTAAACCGTTGATGAGGCTATGTAATACGCTCCATGCGTCGTTCCTGTAATGGGAAAAGTGGCAATTCCATGGCGACGGCGCGTGTCTTCCGGGCTCAGTGTTATACCCACAATCTCCACATCTCGTATGCGAGACCGAAGGTTTGCAATCATCGACGATAGGATCGCAGCATTGCCAAGATTCCCCGAGCAGGGACTAATCAAGCCCACGCGGCGAACCGTTCGCTCCTTCTGCGAGGATCTATCACTTTTCATGTCGTCGGCGTATCTCGGAGTAGTCGTTAGACTGTCTTTCTCGCGAGTGCAATCAGCGTCCGGCCAAAACCACATCATTTTTTCAACTGCTCAGTTCGCTGCCTCTGCACACACCTCGCCGCATCTGAAGCGGCACCGGTAATAAACACAGGCTCATTTGTGACTGTGTCGACTAAGTATTTTTTGTCCGCACTAAGGGCCAAGAATTGCCGCGTCCCTTAAAACCGGAATGGAGGATTAACTACAGGAACACCCAAAGCTCTATCCAGATAAGGCACCTGATTCAATAGCCTCAGCAGTTCTCTTTTTAACGCTCCCGCATCGACTCGCGTAAGTACACGCCAAGGATACAAAACAATAAACAACACCAGTCCAAGTGCAGGTACTAGAATCCACCGAGATTGCGCTATGAAATATTCGGCACCTAGATTCTCACGCCCGCGCTGATGTGCTCATACAAGTCGGTCAAAAGTTTCCTATCTTCAGTTTGTCGCCGTGGGCCTCGGTCACAGCAAATTGATTCAGCGCCACTACCGCCGCATTCACTGCCGTGCCGCCAACCCAGGGTAGCCTTTGTCCATGGGCGGCCCATCATATTCCAGCCATACCCAGCTTACCCGACTGCAGTAGAAGATCTGAAGGCAATCGCTCCTGATATATGGGTAAAGTCGCGAGGCAAAATACTTTCCACTGCTTATACTGGCAATGCTACTGAGTCGACGCCATGCCTTGATCACTCGAGAAGCGTTTGCTGACCAATGCTCATTTTCACGCTGGGCTGCCGAGAACAATAAAATCTGATCCGCGTTTGGCAATTCCGCGAACTGACACCCACGCTCCCGTTTCGCCCATAGATCGAACGATAGAAGCCCTCTGGAATAAACTTGCTGTCTTGTGCGGTCCGTGCTAAGCAACTTGTCCAACAAGACGATTGCCGCCGGGCCGAGCACATCGATATCGTCGAGTCCTGGTGTCTCCTCGTCCGAAGGAACAATGATCTTTCCCAGCGCCAGCGCAACGGCCGCTTCTCCCTCCGTGAACCACCGCATGGATCGCTCACCGCGGCAGGCATCGCGCACCGCCAGTTCACGATTAATGCTCCGCGCTGCGAAAGACCTAATGGCGCGGTAGGGGGCAAGAAAACAATCCCTTGCGATACTCCTCAATCTCGGCATATCCACTGTCCAATTTTACGATTCCCAGTATATCCCAGTCACCACCGACCCCACTCGCCGTACCGTGCATCCTTACCAACTCGCTCGGCAGTTACATTGATCCATCAATCGATTTCTTTCGTAGAGACACAGTACTCGCTTAGGCCGGGCTTCATAATGGCACACATCTCAAGCAATGCCCACGCACAGTACTTAACAATAAATTCCGCGGCGCCCAGGTCGTCGGCCACTGGGATACCGTGTCAAGCATCCAGAATGATACATAAATCACAGGAAGTCACCACGCTTGAATGCTTCGATTATTCCAGCAGCAGTGCGCGTAGCCAGCGCTGAGATCGATAGAGCTGGATTGACTCCACCGCCTGTAACAAAAACGCTACCGTCTCCTATAAAGAGATTAGGCACGTCATGTGTGCGACACCATGCGTCCACTACCGAGCTCTTCGGATCGGTGCCCATCTTGCAAGTGCCAAGATAGTGTGAGGAAGCTCCTGGGGTAATTGCCTCAACGGAAATGTCTTTCGCACCAGCGGCATCGAGTATCTCCCTATGCCTGCGCGAAATGTCATCGATCATTGCCAGGTCGTTTTGATAGTGGTTGTTAATAATCAGCGGCACCGGTAATCCGTAAGCATCCTTGACCCTTGGGTCGAGCTTGACTTGGTTGCGCTCGTCTGGCAATTGCTCTCCATCCGAACACAAGCCCACCCTGTGGCCGAACAGTTCTTTAACACGCGCTTTGTGTCCAGCTCCCCAACCCTGGATGCTTTGTGCGATACCCAAAGGCCAAGAAGGCTCCATCTCTACGGAAGTAGTCCACCCGCGCACGAAACTATTCCTCCCGTTTGTTGCGTAAAAGTCCTGAATTATGCCGCCAGTCGGCACGCCACGCCATGGATCCACCCGGTCCGAAAACACGCCATAAGCGAACACTGACAAGTGCTCTGTAAAACGCTTCCCGACCAGTCCACTCGTATTGGCCAGTCCGTCAGGAAACAAGCTTGATTTGCTCAATAGAAGTAATCTCGGAGTCTCAACAGCATTTCCGGCCACTACAATGACGCGCGCAAAGGTTTCGCATTCACGTCCTTGAGGGTCGAAGTAGACTACACTACGTGCTCTTCCATCGGGCCAAACTGCGATTTTCCGAGCCATGCATTCAGTACGAACATCTACTTTTCCCGTTTTCTCGGCTTTGGGTATATATGTAACGTCGATACTCGACTTTGCTGAAATTTTGCAGCCAATGCGGCATGTCCCGGCATTGATGCAGGCCGGCCGACCCTCCCAGTCCTTGGTGGGGATAGCAAGGGGTTCACGCACCAAATGTAGACCCAACTTGTCGGCTCCCCGTTTCACAACGAGACTAGCTAGGTTGAAATCGTGCGGTGGAGTGGGATAGGGTCGAGAGCGGGGTGGCTCGAACTGGTTGGCGTCGGCGCCGCTCGGCCCCGACACGCCCAGCTCGTACTCAACCTTCGTATAGTAGGGTTCAAGGTCTCCATAATCAATTGGCCAGTCATCCGCAACCCCATCCTCGCTCCGAACCCGAAAATCAGATTCATGTAGCCTCGGACACATTGCATGGTATCCAAGGGTCGCGCCACCTACACCTTTGACGCGACTATATAAAAACACACTCGTACCACCGGAAGTATATCGATCACGGCGGGCATCCTCTGGCGCAAAGACCGCAAGTGCCCGGACTTCAAAATCCATAGCATGTGTGGCGTAGTCATCGTAGGGCTTGTATCGCCTTCCAGCTTCCAGTACGGTAACTTTCAACCCTGCCTCGCCGAGTTCCTTAGCAATAACACCGCCTCCTGCACCTGAGCCAATAATTATCACGTCTGAGGTGTCTGCGGGCGCATGCATAATCTCCATCAATTCCCCCCATTATTCATTTTTAGTGCCGCCAGCCAGGTACTTCGCTAAAGCATCGCGTTCCTTGCTGTCAGAACCTCTAATCACCTTAGCCCCTGCCGTTTTCAAGCCAACTCCAGCCCACGCGACTGGTATAAGATACTCGCAGACAATCGGCCCTGATCACCGGGTATAACATTGCACTAAAGTATCTACCATTTCTGGTGTGCCTGATGGCTTCACACTTTCGTTTAAGCTTAGCGATCGTGGAAGCTGGTGCAATTTGGCCCTCATAGATTTTCCGTGCGGCCTTGAATAACACTTCCTGCTCTGCTTTCCGCATTTCGATAAAGTTACAGCCACGCTCCTTTCGCGCCCAAATGTCGAAAGAGAGTAAGCCGCGCGAATAGAGGTCCTGTCTATCTGAGGATGCACTCGGCGTTCCGGCTGCCTAATTCGCTAAGCACGCAGCGCGTGGTAAGAGCAATACACGCATCCACGGCCAGGTTTAAAAGACCAATCCCCGTCCTTCTCGCATAACTCATGATTGTCCCTTGCTAACCCGTTGCCCGGCCCAGCTCTCCCCCTATTTACCTTCCGGGCTAATTGGAGCAGAGTTCTTCCGACCATGCATCGCGCGATTCATGGATCCGCCCGCATGCATTATTTGAAACTATCCAGATTCTCCACTTTAGCCTTCCTCTTTCGCGAACACAAAATATTCACTCTTTCCGGGCAAGAAAGGAATGAAAAAGCTCGATCGAAGTGAACACTGCCTCCTTGCAAAGAAGTCGATCACGAATTCCCTTGGCATCATGCACGGATCGTACCGATCGTCATTGATCCAGAGCTGAATCAAGCCTTCCGCCATGCAATCCTCTGAAATCGTATCAAAGACAATCCTGCCCCCTGGACGCGCCACGCGAATCATTTCAATAAAGTAGCGACACTGGATGATGAATGGCAGGTACGGAAACACCCTGTGCGCGTGCACGATATCCACCGAACCTCCAGCCGTCGCGCTTAAACTCTTCCCGTCAGCATCGTGGCTTATTACGGGATACTTTCGCACCAGCCAATCATTCCACAGTGCGTCTGTTTCATATATCTCGTACGGGCACGGACCGCACAACCGCTGCACCTTTTCAAGATACCGGCCCGAACCCGGCCCGATTTCACATATGCGGTGCACTTCCCCTTTAAAAACCTCACACGCTTCCAATTGATCAATCGTCGTCTGCGTCACTCCTGGTAATTGGAATTTCGCATCGAGGTAGTCTCCGACTGACAGTCCAGCCTCCTTCGCCGCCTTGAGCGTCTGCTTTAGGGGCTGGTACGACCTCACGTAGTCTCTTTTGAATCTCGGCAGCAGTTCGTAGTCCATTGGAATCAATACAGAATTGATGGCTTTGCGTACCGCTCTTCTAAATCTTGCCATGTTCGTTCGCGTTCCTTTCCAAATCTCAGTTCGACTCGTTTGCGTACTCGAGCAATTTCAAAGGATCCTCCTCAATCGAAACCCTGAGGAGGCTACAACCCTTCAGCAAGTGCTCTTTTAAAATTGAAAGGAGCAACTGGCCTAGGCTCATCTGCGTGGGTTGCCGAAAAACAACTAGAGTCAGATCTCCAGACTTGCGCCGTCTTTTACTCGAAATAGCATACAACACTTGAGCAAGTCAGGCGTCTTATCGTACTCAACAACCGTCACAAACAGCTAAGCAAAACGAACCAACCTCACAGGAATGCCTTAAATCGACAGCTTTTCTGACTCTCTAAGCTCACAAAGTACCAATAGAGTATCGTGGTCAGAGGCCGTCACGCGATGTTTATAAAACAGGTTTGCCCGCGTCAATTACCTCCCTTGACCCATTTCCAAAAACATGCGTAGATGCTTTGTTGATCTCCTGACGAGTAACTTTCGGAAAGCAATTTGCATATCCGCGCACACCTTCGTCAGAACGAACATGGATGGTCGCCGCCGGTTCCCACCTATCGTATGCTCTTTCGATATCGTATCTGTAGGCCGTGATGGCCACTCGGAAAATCCCACTCACAATATTCAAATCGAGCTCAAACGTACAAGCATACGCATCACCCGCATCAAGAGTGAACGTACCTTGTCCAAGACGCTCCGTCGAAGTGCTAAAAACGTATTCACCTTCGCTATCGATAATGTAAATACTGACGGACACTTTCGTGCAGCGTTCGTGCGCATTTAATTCAACGTCGACCCAAACCTTCTCGCCCGATTCAATTTCGACACACTCTCCGCGTTTGTTACGTACCATAACTTTCGAGATTGCCACCGGCTTTGACTCGGCGTCCTCGACGCGAGCAATAGAGGGACCATTCAAGTATGCGGAAACGACATCGTGTGCCTGGCCGATCATAACTGCCCTTCCGCGCTCAAGAAGCAGGCACCGCTGGCAGAATTCCGCGATCGTCTTTAGATTGTGTGAGACAAAGAGGACTGAAGCTCCGCTTCGAATCACCTCCTTCATCCGTTCGACACATTTGATCTGAAAGGCGTAGTCGCCCACGCTGAGAACTTCATCCACGATGAGAACGTCGGGATTGACATGCGCCGCGACTGAGAATCCAAGCCGCGCGTACATGCCGGAGGAATAGCGCTTGACCGGGGTGTCGATGAACTCTTCAATACCGGAGAATTCGATGATCTGATCGATCTTCGAGTCGATCTCGCGTTTTGTCATTCCCAGGATCGTCCCGTTCAGATAGATGTTTTCCCGTCCGGTCAGGTCCTGATGAAAGCCCGCCGACACCTCAATCAGTGCTGAAAGACGGCCATTCACGAGCATTGAGCCTTTAGTCGGTTCCATGATGCGGCTCAAAATCTTCAGAATGGTGCTCTTCCCGGCTCCGTTCGGTCCGATGATGCCCAGAGACTCTCCGCGTTTCACCTCAAAGGAAATGTCCTGCAGCGCCCAGAATTCACGCTTGTCATTCCCACTAAGGCCCTGCTGACGAAACATCCTCCCCGTTAATGCAGGCAACAAGTCACGAAGCGAATTGTAAACTTCTCCCTTGCGGAATTTCTTGTAAACATTCTCCATGCGAAGTGCGACATCCGTCATCACGTTTCTCCGGTCAAATGCTTTCCGCAAAGGCTGGCTGAAGATGCTTAAAGAAGGCATACCCGCCGACGCACGAAACTAGCGCGAAGCTCATGGCATACGCAAGCCACGGAAGATTCGGCGGTTTCTGATAAGCAATGCACGCGCTGAATCCCTCAAGAATGGGACTTACCGGATTCAGCAGAAGCCATTGGCCTTTTCTGCCCAGCATGCTGGCGTCATAAAACACAGGCGTGAAGAAAATTCCGAAAGTAAGAAATACTTCTACAATAAACTTAACGTCACGGAAGAAGAGGGCGGCGGCCGAAACGATCATTCCCACGCCCATAGCCATCAGAATCATCACCACGAGCAGGACGGGAATCCATAGAAGATTGATTCCAAAACCGACGCGCACAGCGATAAGAAAAATGAGCAGGGCGACCGAGGCGACGAGAAAGTCAAAAAAACTGGCCATCACCGAAGCAATGGGGAATATCTCTTTGGGAAAATAAATTTTGGTGACCAGATTCACATTGTTGACGAGACTAAGACATGAGAATCGGATACTCGACACGACAAAGGCCCAGGGAAGCGACTTAACCGCCACGCTGGCGATATCCGCTGTCCTCAGAGGCACGTGTGCTGCCAGGGCGTAGGCGTATCGAACTATGATACCCGACATTACGATGAGGATAGGCATAAGAATGGCCCACATAAAGCCCATTATCGATTGTTTATAGCGCACCCTGATGTCGCGACGAACGATTACGTAGAGCAGTTCGCGATGTCGATACAACTCCAACAAGTCACTCATTATGACCCCAACTGTTTCCAGACTTGTGATATTTGTGTGATGAGTCGAGCGTTCACTCGACGTCGCTGCGCACCCCTCGGAAAGGCTTCATCGAAAGCATAACCTCTCGGCGGCAATCCCATCACCAATTCAGAATTAAGTCACTCCTCTGCCCGGTCCTGCAGCTCGGCATCACCACACCGTCTACCGCGGCTCACCCCCCGCTGACTGTGAACGCCGCCTCATCCAAAAGTATCGCAGACCGCGCGCAAACGCGGACACCGCCCACTTTGGATTAAACACCACGTCAGAAATGCACAGGAATAAGAGCCACCATACCCTCATCGTCCAGACCCGATAGCCCATGTTCCGCAACATGGTGCGATGGAAGCTACAAAATTCCCTGCCCCTTATCGCAACCATACCGTCAGCGAGGACTTGCGCATACCTGCGTTCTATGACCCTAAGTCTCTCCTGATACTCGCTCGGCTCCAAACACCTGCGGCCAAACTCTCTTAACATCCAGAGCTCGAATGCAAGCGGTGAGTCCAGGTCGATTAGTGCTTGCATTATTGAATGATTGTCCCGCCGGCTAAATGTCAGTACCTGATGAACAAAACCGAAGTCATGTTCGTCCAACAACCTAAAAATCACCTCCGCATCCTCAAAAGGTATGTACGATTCATCATAAAAAGGCCTGCGGCCCAACACAAGATCTGTACGAAGTAGGAGTTGGGTCGGAGAGCCAAAGACGTACACACCTTCCTTACAAAACCGACGGCACACCTCCCTTCCACTCATCACAGGCGAGGGATAGGGAATTCCGTCAAAGCACACAAACCTGCCTTCCAGCGCATAAGATCCAACGACGCCGATCGACGGGTCCAGCTCCGCGATGTCTACCATCATCTCGAGGCACTGCGGGAACATAACATCATCCGCCTGCACGACCTTGCAGTACTTGCTCTTAGGGGAAATCAGGCGAAGGGCTTCATTATAGTTCTGAATCTGTGATAGAAAGATGGGGTTGTGCACCAGGCGGAGTCTTTGAGGGTAAAGTTGCACGTAGTGTTCTGCAATGCCGGCTGATTTGTCTGTGCTGCAATTGTTAACAAGAATATATTCCCAGTTAGTATATGATTGCCGCAGGACGCTTTCTATGCATTCCGGTAGGTATTCCGCTGTGTTATAAAACGGCGTTACCACGCAGACAAGTGGTGTAGGTTGATTCATAGATCTCTAGTGTTCCCCGTGCTTAACTTTTGCTTCCTTGGCGAACGGTTTTACTTTCGGTACTCATCCACCCCCGGATGAAGAGGCTCCAGTTCAGCATGCCCACGAGTCTTCTTGCACAGACTCAGTAACAACAATGCTCACGCGAGTTCTTGACGGCGGGTTTACAACATTCTCCAAGTAGCCGGGGTGGCATGAACCGCCATCGACAAAGCAGCTCAGACAATCGTTAACTCTAACAGCTTCTGGGTTGCGCCGCCGCGAACGGCGTCCCAGAACGTCGCGGCAATATGGTCCGTTAGCGGCGATACTTCGGGGAGTTTATAGTCGTCTACTTGAGCGATTGGAGTTAGTTCAGCGAGTGTCCCGACCAAACGCATCTCGTCGGCTATATACAGTTCGGTCCGATCAACTGGCCGCTGGATGAAGGAGATACCGTGCAGATCACATATCCTCCGAACGACCTCCAAAGTGATACTTTCTAATCTCCCCTCTGAGGCAGGAGGTGAGATGAGACACCCGTCGCGAACCAACACCAAGCAAGCCCCGGTGCCTTCAGCAACTCGGCCATATTGGTTTAACAGTATCATTTCTGAAAAACCCCGGCCTCGTCCTTCTATGCGTGCCAACCTGGCTACCTGGTAATTGGTGCTCGTTTTGATGCGAGGCGAGAGGCTTATGTCGCTTGATCTCTGCCACGTACTAACGCCTACACTGACCGGGGAAGGCGCTAGTTTCTTTTGGTGAAAGGCGGTCAGAACGAGGTCTGCGACGGTCCCTTCACCCCAGTGCCCCTCGATAACATAGAGGGCTGCTCGAATCCACATGTCCTTGTCGGGCTCGTAAAGCCGTCGGACCAGTTTCCTGCATGCATCCTGAAATTGCTGATAACTGACCGGAACAGGGATATGCAGAAGCCTAGCTGAACGAGTCAGCCTCTCGTAGTGACGCCGCATTTCAACGATACCAAAAGCGTGCTCTTCCGCCTGCCAGTAACCCTTCAACCCTTCGTAGACATTGAGACCTCGGGTCACGGCCTCACAGGATATGTGAAGGGTCGCTTCTTCCCATGGGCGAACATCTCCCTGGAAGTAAGCGAAACGTGGTACTTGCAACCCTAACGAGTAAAGTGCCTGAGATGTATTCTTAATCATCGTCCCCTTCTCAATGTTCTGTCGTGCTTTTTCATTGCGATCAGGTTTGCCATTTCCCACTTATCCTTCGCTCTGATCAACATACCCGTAAAACAACTGCGATGGAAACTTAAGAGCGTGAATCGCATAGCCAGAGGTTGTAACAGGTCATTGCTGCGTACGCCCCGTAGAGACATTTCGAGGCAATTGAGCCGGATAGGGACCGCAACCGTTTCTTAAGTGTTGCACAGTCATTGCCAACATTTGAATCTGCGTTAGGCAACGCGGTTATGCATCACCCAAGTACCAGTTTCCGGCAATGGAATGCCTCAGCATAGCCACTGGGAGAATTTGATTCCATTCCGCGAATTCGCATCAGCCCCATGAAGAGTTCCCGAGCGAACCACGGTTTCGTGCGCTGCGATCCGAAGATAGTCAGCAAATGGTTCACCTTCTGGTCAGGGATTGATGGTTCGAGTGGCACGAATACATTCGGCTGTCCGATATCCCCATCGTACTTTGGAACTTCGTATTCCAATATCAGATGATTTCGAAATGTATTCCAGGTGAACTCGGAAACCAGCCGATGGTCCTGGTGTGCATCGTGCCTCCAATGAGTGAAGACCAGATCCGGATTCACCTGGTTCTTCATCTCCTCGAAACAGTCCTTCACTCCTGCTCCGCTGTACGGAAGAAATCCATCTCTGAAGTTTTTGAGTACAAGGTTCTTATCGCAACCAGGCGCAAATATCTCTGCTCCTCTCGCGGCTTCGCGGCGGCGAGATCCCGATGCACTAAAGACTACCCAGTAAAGCCTCAATTGGGGAATTGTTTGCTTCAGTTGCAACAAAGTTCCGCCGCAGCCAATCTCGATGTCATCGGAATGCGCCCCCAGGCAGAGGATCATGAGGGAATCTTTGTCCCGAGGAAGAAGGTTTAGCTTAAGCATGCGTTTGCCTGCTCCGCCTCGTTGCTTTTCTTCCCGTTCCTCCACACGCGCCACGGAGCGGTGCCTGAAGCCTCCAGTTCGTCCAGAATTTGCTTGTCCCTAAAGGTGTCCATACATTGCCAAAAGCCATCGTAACGCTGTGACCAGACCTTGCGTTCCGAAATCAACCGCGTGAACGGTTGGTAGACCAGTTCTTCTCCCGGATGAATATATCGAAAAACATCATGCCGGAGTGCAAAAAACCCGCCATTTACCCAGACGTTCGCGTCTTTCATGCACTTGATACTTTGAACGAGTCCATCGTCGCATAATTGAACTGTGTCCAAGCTGCTTGATCGGGGCTGCACCGAGAGAAAGGCGGCGTATCCATCTCGGCGGGAGAACTCCTCAATCATCCGAGGCAGATAAAAGTCGGTAAGGCCATCGCTGTAGTTTGCAAGAAAGACTTCGTCACCATTGAGATAAGGTTCGACCAGGCGCAAGCGATCCGCAATAGTGGACCGCAACCCTGTGTCGACAAACGTAATCTTCCAGTCATCTATGTCCCGTTGCATAAACTCCAAGTTCCTGCCGCCCTGTGATAGGACGAAGTCATTGGAAACAGACTCCTCATATTCCAAGAAGTAGTTCTTGATCACATTCCCTTTGTACCCAAGACAAAGGATGAAGTCCTTGTGTCCAAAATGCGCATAGTACTTCATGAGATGCCACAGTACTGGCCTGGAACCAATGGTTACCATGGGCTTCGGAACATCTTCCGAATAACCTCTGAGTCTCATTCCCTCGCCGCCGCAGAACAGAACGACTTTCATTCGCCCACCTCGCTAACTTTCAGAAGAATCATCACGTCGCAACACTCTTTCAATACATTGGGCCAGCGTTTTACGATTTCAATGAACCGCCAACTTTGGAATCGGCACAACGAAGCATCCACCCCACTCCCGGATGAATTCGAGTTGTTCCATGATTTCGTCCTTCAGATTCCAAGGCAAAATCACAACATAGTCGGGCTTGAATTCACCTAAATGATCCGGGTGATAAATCGGAATGCGACTTCCTGGGAGATGCCGGCCCTGCTTGTAGGGGTTACGGTCAACAGTGTATTCGATCAAGTCCTTTCCAATGCCGCAGTAATGCAGTAGTGTCGCGCTCTTGCCAGGCGCGCCGTAGCCTGCAACTTTCTTTCCCTGTTCGGCGGCTTTGAGCAAAAAGCCGACAAGCTCCAGTTTGGTCTCTTTCACTTGCCTTGCGAAGCTCTCATACCCCCCCGCCGTGTCGAGTCTGGCCTCGACTTCGTCGCCGATGACTTTCTGGACGCTTGGCATAAGGCTGTGATCACGGCTGTCCGCGCGGCATGCAAACACACGCAGCGAGCCACCGTGCGACTTCAATTCCTCAACATCGAACCCTCGTAGTCCGTGCGCTTCGAGTATCTTGATCGCACTGATTAGGGAAAAATAGGAAAAGTGCTCATGGTAAATGGTGTCGAACTCGTTGCATTCGATCATCCGCAGCAGGTGCGGAAACTCAAGTGTAAGCACACCATCCGGTTTAAGCAGAATTCGCAGGCCCTCGACAAAGTCGTTCACGTTTGGCACCTGCGCAAGGACATTATTGCCAATTACGAGGTCGGCGGTGCGGCCTTCAGCAGCCAGTTCCCGAGCTACGTCTGTGCCGAAGAATTGCACCAGGGTCGGGATACCCTTTGCGATTGCAGCCTTGGCCACGTTAGCGGCTGGCTCGATTCCCAACACCGGAATCTCGTCACGAACAAAATACTGGAGAAGATAACCATCGTTGCTTGCGACTTCAGCCACAAAACTGCCGTTGCCCAGTCCGAACCGCCGCTGCATGTCACCGCAATATTTCTCGCAATGCCGGAGCCAGGAATCGGAGAACGAAGCAAAGTAAGGGTAGTCGCTGAAGATGTTCTCCGGGCGCTCGAACTCTTCCAGTTGAACTAACCAACACTGTTCGCAGACGTAGACATGGAGCGGATAATACATCTCGCCGCGAGATAGTTCTGCATCGGAAGGATATGTTTCGCACAGGGGCGACATACCTAAGTCGATAAATGTTCGGCGCAGGTCACTCCCACAGAAGCGGCAAGTCACGTATTTAGCCGGGGTGCCGATTTCCGGAAGAAGCGATGGCGATGTCATAAAAGCTCCATTGATTTGGTCTCGGAAGCTACCATGTCTTCGGTGCGCCGGCCGATCCACCGCAGTGCTTTGTCCAGCTTCCCCGCCCGCTGTAGACGCCGAATTTCGCTGAGGCGCAAATAACGTCCTTGCTCTACATCCTCTGACGTAAGCCCGGCGGCTTTGCACGCTTCGTATAACTCCTGAGCGCCCTTACGCGCCGTCCACTGCGGGCGAAATGCCGGAACCAGACGGGATATTTTGTCGAAGTTGACTCGATAGCAGCGGAGATCGGGACCGCCCCCAGGAGCGTACTCAATGTGGCAGTTGGGAACGACCTCGGCTACGATATCGGCGAGTTCGCGGATGCGGAAATTTTCCTCATTGCGGCCAATATTGAAGGTTTGATTATGAACAGTCTCGCGAGGCGCATCGAGCACTGCAACCACAGCACCGATGATGTCGCGGATGTGAACAATCGGGCGCCATGGAGACCCGTCGCTTTTAATGTAAATTCGACCTGAGGTAAAGGCTGTTGCGACCAAGTCATTCAGCACGATGTCAAGCCGCATTCTCGGGGAAACGCCATATGCGGTAGCATTGCGCATGTATGTTGGCGAAAACGCATCGTCGGCGAGCACCGCGATATCGCGCTCGGAAAGCACCTTGGATTCGCCATATGGGGTAACGGGATTCAATTCGGAGGTTTCGTTTAAGAAATCATCACCCGCTGCGCCATACGTGCTGCATGAGGAGGCAAAAACGAAGCGCTTAACGCCTGCTTGTTTTGCAAGCTTCGCCAGTTGGACAGATGCAAGATGGTTGATGTCATACGTCAGCTGGGGATCCAGATTCCCAACCGGATCATTCGAGAGTGCCGCAAGGTGCACCACAGCATCGAAGTCACGGAGGTCGGCCTGCGTGAGATCGCGAATGTCTTTTCGTATTTCGGGGATTTCAGCAGCGGCGGCGAAATCGCATCCTGCATACAGGTCTGTATCCAGCCCGACGATTTCGTGCCCAGCGTCCCGCAAGACGGGTCCCGCTACGGCGCCGATGTACCCCTTGTGTCCAGTCAGCAATACTCTCATTGTTTTGTCATCCGTTTTTCATGTTAGGCGACAATTCCTTTTCTCTAGCGTCATACGGAATGCATTTCGTTTCCATCAGCAGTCCGTTATCCTGGAGCAGCTTCGCTGCCTTGGCAATCGAGTCAAATGCCAATCCTGAGCGCTCTGCAATCTCGAGCAGCGAGCGCTGTCCATCGGATTGGTTCAGAACCCACAAGAGTGCGTTCACGTCTGCCTCGATCGTTTCCCCTCCGGTGCTGCGATACAGGTGTCTTTTGCCTAATTGTGGCTCGCAAAAGGGGTTTTGGTTGAGATAATAGCCGTTGCTTTCCAGCACGTCACAGACTGACAGGCAAACGCGAAGTGTTCGCGCCAGTTGTTGCGGATGAATAAAGTCAAGATTGTCGGCCGATGTATGGTACTCATGAAACGATCCCCATGTGCTCCGCATGAGACAACCGACCGGCAGATCGAAACCCGGCGAGCAATACTGCCGCTCGTCGTAACCATACGGGGAGAACTCGATAATCTCGAACTGTTCGCCACTGTGCCGTAGAACATGCCCCATCGCTCTGTCGATTTCCGAGGATCCACGGCGGCTCTTTTTGTAATGAAATCCGCCAGCGTCACCCACGCAAGTCAACACTAGCCCATGCCTCACTCTAGTTGCCACATCGCTGTTGCGCGCCAACCACGTGATCGCTCCAATCGTTCCGGGGATAAACAGAAATCGATAGGAATAGCGCAACTCCCGACCCGCAAGCGACGCGGCCAATGCCGTCGCCACGGCCAGGCCGGACAGATTGTCGTTGGCCAAAGACGGATGACAAGCGTGGCAGGATATGAGCACCTCTTCGGTCGATTTCCCGGGCAAATAGCATTCCCCGTACGTGAGACTTCCCTCTTCAAGCGAAGAATCGATGCATACTTCGTACTCCGTATCCTCGAGGGCAAGCATCTGTTTGTGAGTCAGGCAAAATCCCCAATCTTCGCGGTAGTACGACGTGCGGTAAGGAACCCATTCGGGGCGGTCGGATAGCGTGTGCAGATGCGGCCGAAGCTCCGTTAAGGAGAGTGTGGCGTGCACCGGGGCGCTGTAGCTCATAACATGTAAGTTTAGCTGCTGAAAGTCGACCACGCGTTCTCCGCGCAGATTCTTGATATATGCGTCCTGGATATTCCACTCCTTGGGAACCGTCCAGTCGTACACCTCGGTGCCCGTTGGAACCTCAGAAACGGCAAGCGGAATTCGCTCTCCGATCTTCGCCAGCGTTTGCCGGATGCCGTCACCCGTAATGCTTCGGCATATGGGATAGAGTTCGCTAGCGAATCGATACATTTCCTCACCGAGCAGCGCTGACTCCTCCGTGTCGTGATCTTTCAGAGATCCTGGTGTCATTGGAAATCCGGATATGTCCGGTCTCGTTCGGAAATGATCTCAGGCGCAAACGGCCAAGCGATTCGAAATGCCGCATCGTTCCATCGCACCCCGCGAGCTGACTCTTGATGGTAAAACTCCGACATCTGATAAAACACTTCGCTCTGATCCTCGAGTGTAAGAAAACCGTGTCCGCAACCTTCCGGAATATAAACCATGGCGCGGTTTGCGGCCGTCAGAGTCACGCCGATCCATTGGCGATACGTGGGTGACTGCGGGCGCAGATCCAGTACGACGTCGTAGATTGCTCCCTTCGTGCAGCGCACAAGCTTAGCTTCGGCGTAGGGTGGGACCTGGAAGTGCATTCCACGAAGGGTCCCTTTTCGCGCATTGAACGAAATACTGCATTGCGCCAGTCTCGGGTTGAGGCCGTGGGCTTCGAACTCCATTTGGCACCAGGTCCGCGCAAAGAATCCGCGGTCGTCGGGATGGAGCTCGAGGTGAATCTCGAATGCGCCCGGCAGCTTGGTTTCATAGAAAAGCATTTGTCAGGCGATCCCGCAGTCAACTCCGGAGAAGCGCGTCAGGAGTCCCTTTCTACACGAATTCTAACGCAGGGTTCCGCTGTTAACTGTTTCAATGCAATTCGAGTGCTGCGGTTGCTCCGTCGCGCGGCACTTCGACGATAGCGCCCCTTCCGATGTTGACGGCGATTTTATGGATCCAGCTTGAGAATCAAAATCGAAATGCAGGCCAAATTCGCGTTCAGACGTTCGAAAGTTCTCTTGGCTTGTGCTCGCCCTTCCTCGATTGGCGGTAAGACTCGACCATCCTGCCGGCAAGCAACCACACCGTGAGCCTATAAGTAAATCGTCGCGATGGCACGGCGGTGACCATCCATCGTAGAACCCCGACAGCAAGCTTGCGAAACAGATGAAGTGGAATTCCGGCGACGCACCAATTTCCGTTCCCAGCAGCGCCAGCTTCCCGGATGTCAGTGCGGCCATGATCAAACCACCAAGTCAAAAAGTATTCTCTTTGCAGCCTTTTCTGCGGGACTGCGTGATGGACGACAGCAGTAGGCTCATATTTTAGCCGCTCACCAGCAGCGAGCAAACGACGGCCAAATTCGGTGTCCTCACTGCGGATTTCGCTGTTCGGCCGAGGGCCCAAATCGGTCCGGAAATCACCGTATTTCTCAAACATCCTGCGGTGAAAGGCCATATTTGTGCCAAATGGAGGATCGGTCAGCGGCCCGGCTTCCAGGCCAAGGTCGAACATCGCAAGAGGAGCCATTCCGTACCACTGGTTCTCCGGAAACCATGATGGCGGCGAGCAGGGCCACTTGGGCAGGATGCGCCCTCCAGCGCCAGCCCACTTATCGCTGCGCAAATCAGAAGTCAGATTTTGCAGCCAGGAGCGCTCAACGGTCACGTCGTCATCTACGAAGGCCAGCACATCGCCATGGCTCTCGCGGATCCCTGCATTGAGCGCATGTGACTTGCCCTGCCGCGGTTCGAACAGGTAACAGAAATGCCCCGGATATCTCTGACAGAACCGCTCGACCACTTCGCGCGTTCGATCGCTCGAATTATTGTCCACCACCAAGACTTCCCATTCGCAGGTCTCGGGTAAGATCGAAGCAGCGAGGCTCTCCAGCGCCTCCGCCAGGCTGTCGCAGCGATTATACGTACATAGAATTGCTGTAATCTTCATGGTTCGCATTCGGCGGGATCAAGGCTTGTGTGTCGTGCGTCTAGAAGAAGAGAGTTGGATAGTTCCACGCCATCACCGCAACAGAAACCAAGTTCTACCAGGCAGTCGCGGTTCGGGAAAATTACACCTGGATCCGGGCAAAGCTTAGCTTGCCGCGCGCTACAACTATATTTTCCACGGAGGCGATTCCTTCAATCAAGGCGGCTTCCTCCGTCATTTTAAGGATCTTCACTTCCATAATCACCGTATGCCCCGGTAGCACTGGCGCCAAAAACCTCATATCGTTAACCCCCGCCAATGCCATAAACTCCCCTTTTTTTATGCCCTTTCCTGTTGTGTGGCTAAACAAAAGGGAAGCGCTTTGCCCGATGGCTTCAATGATGCAAGTCCCAGGCATGATCGCAAAATCGGGGAAGTGTCCGAGAAACTGTATCTCGTTGCCGGTGACGTTTTTAAGGGTCTTGGCGCGTTTCCCTGGATCCAACTCTAAGACGCGATCGACCATAAGCATTGGGAAACGCTGTTTCAGGCATGTTCTCACTTCATCGAACGACATGGTTATGAGATCTTGCTCTGCATTCTGTTCGAATTCCATTCACACACCCGAGCATTGCTTCATGTACTTTGGATCAATCAACGCTTGCGCAAAATCATGCCCAACGCACGCGGCAAGAAACGACCGCCCGGCACAGGGGATCCTGCATCGGAGATCAGCTTCGTGACGCGAAGGCCGGCGTCTTCAGCCATCTTCAATGGCTCGCTTTCACAATGAAACTCGAAGGTGTGATCTCGCTGAGCTGACTCCAAGGCTGTGCTGAAAAAAACAATCCCGTCGTCAGCAAGATGATGGGCAATGACCTCAAATAAGGGGCGGGGGTCCTCTAAATGTTCAGCCAGCATAGCGGCGATGATTCCCTGATAGTTGCCGCTGCCTTCCTCGAGATCCAGCTTGAGCGCATTCTTCACCTGGAATGTCACGCGGTCCTGGTGCCCGGAGACGCCACGCAGACGGTTTGATACGGCCACCGCTGGCGGGCTAATATCAAAGCCATTTACCTGAATGTCGGACCGCGTCTCCGCCGCCAGGAGACCCATGACTCCGTGGCCGGAAGCCAGTTCCAGGAGATTAGCTTTCGGCGGCAACGCTTTGAGAAAATCATCACGATACATTTCGACGTGGTTGATCATCGAAGGCCAAAAGGGATAAATCAGAATTGCGGCCCACATGTAGGGGACCATGTAGCCTTCGTGCTCATAAACCTCTGAGACTAACTCAGGCATGGGTTCAGGCGTGTACCGCCCGTTTTTCTCGTAGCGCTGCTGCGATTTCCAGACACCCATACAATATTGGGCATAACCCTTCGCCGCATCCTCGAAGGCTTGCTCTCCGTAGGCAGCCTTCGCCCATCGTGCAAGCGGATCCAATAGCCACGAGCAAAGGTCGTCGTTGGCCTCAGTGGTGGCTCGCGCAGCCGCCGCAAACGTTTTGGCTTTTAAATCCAGACCTCGAAGAAATGCCTCGCCATCCCCCATAAATCGAGCTTCCTTTTTCAAAAAGATTTCAATCTGTCGAGCAGACGTGACGGACCATCCGAACCATCGGCCGGATCAGATCTACACCGTCCCACGGGGGAACAAATGTGTGCATGCGCCCTAATTTGACGATTCGGTCCACTCCTCTTCGTCCGGCCAACAAGGCAAGCCTCTTCTCTTTTTCCGCGTCGGCCATACCCAGACCCAACGTCTGTACGTTTCCATCTAACTTCGAAACCGCATCGATCAAATCGTCCACTTCCAATACGGTTAAGGTCTTCCCTTGAACATGTTGAGGAAGTTCCGATCCAGAGCCGATAAGCAGCGTCCAATCCGGACCGATCGGAAAGGCTGCCTTATGCGAAGCGTCACCCAACAACCAGGACGCGCGCGCCTGCGAGATTGTTGAAGTCAAAGCAGAAGCAATGTTCCGTCGCGGATGCGCCCGATTCTCGTTCTCAAACGCGCGCTGCAAGTTCGACAGGAACTGGGCTGTGGATTGGCCCGGCCTTTTTTCAAGATACAAAACCTGCGGTGACGAACAAGCCTGTTGGTCAAATTGCCAGATATCCCGCGCCATGCGCAGGCACCATGTGTTCTGTTCGTCCGGATTGTTCCAGGCCCCGGCGTCCATCGCAGCAACAGATATCCGGGGCCCGAAGACCGCTATCCTCGCCCAATGGGGAAATGGCAAGGACCGAACCTGTAAAACGGCCTCTTCTCCACCCCAAATCATCGCTCCGTCAACGGCCCGCGCCATGGCTTCGTGCAAATCCTGGCGGCCATGTTCGAAGGCGGCCATAAAGATGCGTCGAGTTAAACGCTCGCTCGAATCGCTTTGCGCCAACCTTTCCATCAAGAGCCGGGTCAAGTCGACGAGATCTCCCGGTATGCGCACTAGCACCGCATTGCCCCCCAAAAGCGCACAGGTCATCGATAGAATCGGCTGGATTTCGACATTGCCTGCGGGCCAGTGGCCAACCACGCCCAACGGGAATGCCCTGCACCTGGCGCGGCCATATTCCGTCCACCCTCCATCCAGGCTATTGGACCCGAGTTCGCGCGCGATAATTGGTTCCAATGTTCCCCGCCTGAGCCACATGCGGAGGAAAACGATTCCGGGGATTTCATTGAGCTCTCGCGCGTCGAGGCTCCTGGCCCAGGACTCAAATACGGTCATCACTTCATTTGGCGAAATTTCCTCGCTCGATGCAACCTTGTGAAGTTCGACTGCCGCATTGGAAATCTCCGCGGGCGATTGAACAGTGTGAATCAGTCCCGCGACGGAAAGAGTCGTCATTTAATTCATCGCCGATCGTTTGATTTCGAGATTGCCGCAACCACGGAGTTCCGCCTTGGGAATTCGTCCTGCAAACCGGAAGCTGATGCCCCGCCTTCCGCAAGGGCAACCGTCGTAAGCGATCACCTGGGCCATGTCTTCGGTTAGCAGCAAATTCCCAGGAAAGCTGGTTGGCAAAACACTGCAGACCTGGACGATTCCATGTTCTCCAGCCGCGACGGTTTCGAGCGTTAGCGGATTGCGCACAATCACGTCGCCGAATGCAGGCGCATGTTTGTTACCTTCGGAGCAATCCGGGAAAATGACCCCAACACTTTCGACCATGCCGTAGAAATCGACGATGCAGTCCGGAGAACAGCCAAACACGCGCGCCAACTGCTCGTTGAAAATCGTCTTCTCAACCGCCTGATCTTGCAGACGCTTCCATCCGCCACTATGCAGAATCCGAACCCTCGGCAAATCGAGACAGACACCCTCCGCCAAAAGAGGCTTCACCAGATGATTCCATAGGATGAATGTAAAGCCATACACCAGCACCTCGTCGTTGTGGTGGTTCTCGGCGAATTCCTTCAGCTTGTCTTGATCGAGTGTCAAGTCGCCCTGCTCGTTCACATTGAGGCAGTAGGTTGCGTGAGTGGCAAACGGTTGTAATCCCTGTATAGCCGCGCCCCTCGCCCCCAGAGCCTTGTCTCCTCGCATGGAGTCGGGGGTGTCCACAACCAAATAAGGTCTCCGGGAAGAACCGATGAAATCCCGGACGATCGTTACGACTCCTTTGGTCATTCGCCGCGAGGTTGAAGCATCCAGCACAATCCGGCTGGGCAACTGCGAGGTCGTGGCGCTCGATGTCAGGGTCCTCTTGACCTCATCGGCACTCACGAAAGAGAGCGGTGGATTCGCTTTCAGAATTCCGACAGGCAAAAATGGAAGATCGGCAACCCGGCTCGCCGATCGATAGTCCACCGGCCAATGCTGAACATAGTTTTCATAACCGGCGTGCCGCTGGCAGGCAAATTCAAGTTCGTCCCTTAGTAGATTGAGCAGCGCAGCCTCTCTCTCATCAGGCGGCTGACTATAAGGAAGGATCGACAGAATCCGCTCTATCTTCTCACTAAGCTGTTCCATGAAGTTCCTTGCCCAAAACCGAGAGCGCTGAGCGTGCGATCTTCCCCGCAGAAGTCTTTGGCAGTTCTGAGACGAACCGAATCGAATCGAGAGTCCAATGAGCCGGAAGGCTGTGGCGGATTTCTTCCCTTGCGAGACTCGCTCCCCGATCGGGCACGATCAACAAAACCAGCGCTTCTCCCGCCTCGGGATGATCGACAGCACAGGCCCCGCACTCATATACCCCTGGTATTGCTGTGACTCTTGCTTCCACTTCCGCAAGACTCACGCGAGTACCGCGGATTTTCAGAAATGCCCCTGACCGTCCTTCGATCCACAGAAAACCGTCGTCATCCTGGCGAGCCAAGTCGCCCGTCCACAACCAACCGTCACGGAAAACGCGACGCGTCTCATCAATATCGTTGAAATAGCCTGAACAGACCGATGGTCCTTTTGCACGCAGTTGGCCGACCTGGCCTGTCCGCACAGGAGCTCCTTGTTCATCAACGATCGAAACCACGAGGTTATCTAACGGCTGGCCAACACTGCCCGGCTTCTCATGCCAACGATCCGGATCCATACATGAAATCCGAGCGGTTGCTTCCGTCTGGCCGTACATTACGTAGAACTTGACCTGGGGGAACAGTTCTCGCATCTCACTGACTCTCTCGCGAGCCAAACCTCCGCCGGCTTGCAGAAAGCGCCGCAAGGAAGGGAGGAGAATCCTGCGGATATTCGATCGCCGAAGAAGCACGTTATAGACCGTCGGGACTCCGGCAAATGTGGTGCAACCATATTGAACGAGGGCCTGGAGCACCTTGTCGGGGAACATGAAACGCCGATCAAAGACCGCAGCGCCTCCCTGATAGAGGTGCGTGTGGATCAGACTCGCGCCAAAACAGTAGCTCACCGGGAGGATAAGCATCGCTTTTTCATCGGCGGCCAAGCCTTGGCTGCGAATGATGGCCTCGGTATTGGCAATTAGGTTCCCGTGGCTGACCATGACGAACCGAGGGACGCGGGTAGAACCAGAGGTGGCCATCAATGCCGCTAAATCCGAGGTCGAGCAGGCGGCGGGCGGCATGATTTCAGTGATTTCCCTAGCCAAGTCGCCTTCCAGACAAAGAACGGAAGATCTGTAAAAAGCCTCCCCGCCCAGACCTGATTCGCTCCACACGGCTTTAGCGCCAGTTGCCTCCACAAGTAAGGGCGCTGAAGAGATCAGTGTGCGCTCGTCTACTGGCACTGCCACCAACCCCGCATACATCGCACCCAGATAAACCAATGCGCTTGGAGGGGATAGAGCGCAACCAATCAGCACCCGATCGCCCGCCTTCAAACCGGCGGATAATAAGGAAGAGCCATAGGCGGCAATCAGCCCTGGCAACTCCTCGGGACCAATCGTTTGGCCGGTGGCCGCATCGATGATGCACGAATGGGGACCCAGGCGCTCAATGAGGCGCCCAACGAAATTCCCTTCGCTACTCAATAACACTGCGCGCTGTCTCCGCAAGCTTCGGCGTAATGACGCGCACAATCTCGCGAACATTCTCCATTTCCATCAACTCGTCCACATCGAAGCTGATCCCGAAGGCCTCTTCCAAGTTACTTGCAAGAGTCAGATGCCCCACCGAGTCCCAGAGCGGGATATCACTCGCATTGGTTTCCATCGTCACCTGCTGCGGATCGACATCGAATGAAATCCTGAAGGCCTCTTGGACCTTACGAAAAACGCCATCTGCATCGCTCATCCTTCCCCTCGCTGTTCTTAAGTTGAACCGTCAATTGACTTCCGTTAGACCTAAGCCAAGATTCCTGCGCCGCCATCAAGGATTAAGGTGTGACCAACAACCCCTGCAGCCGCGTCAGAACACAAAAACTGAGCCCCAAAGGCAACTTCCTCAGCCGTGACCAAGCGCCCTATTGGGGTGCGTCGTACGGTTTCGGCAATTCGCTCCCCGCTATTTGGCATCGCTTTCCAGGCATCTGTGAGCACCGCTCCGGCCGTAAGTACGTTAACCCGGACGCCCGCCGGCGCCAATTCCACGGCGAGGTGCCGAGCTAAAGCCTCAAGCGCGCCTTTGGACGACCCGACTAATGAGTAATAAGGTAGAGCGCGCGTGGCGCCCCAGGAACTGATCGCAACGATGCTGGAGCCTCCGCGCATGCGTGCCTTCGTAGCCTTGACGAGTCTAAAAAAGGCGCGGACATTCAGGTTAAAGGTCCAGTCGAAATGGCGCTCGGTGAGTTCATCCATGGGGCGATGGATACCGGTCGCCGCAGAATAGACCAATCCCGACAGATGCGGAGCTTGTTCTTGAAGAAAATGGTCAAGCTGTTCCAATCCTCTTTCGCTTGTCAAATCGGCACGGCACAGTGAAATAGCTAAATGCTCATCCGCAGCAACGGCTTTCAAATGTTCCGCAGCCTGCTCGTTGCGAAGATAATTCGCGATGACAGTAGCGCCTGCCCGAGCGAAACGCAGTGAAATGGCCTCACCGATCCCGCGCGTGCCTCCGGCGACCAAAACCGTTTTGTTGCACAGAGAAAACGGGTCTTCTCCGGTTACGTTCAGGGTCATTACGTCAGACCTCTCGGAGTTGTTGTAATACACTCAATTGCCGTTTTGACCTGCAGAACTGAATGCAGGCGCGTTTTCAGCTTCCGGTGCGGCTGCGATTCTCCTTCCACCGATACGCCAGGCTCCCTTTTCCGGATCGTATTGTCTGATGATCGTCGCGGGATATCCTGCGACCACAGAGTAGTCGGGAATACTTCGCATCACCATGGAGTTCGCCGCGATTACACAATTGCGGCCTATCGTCAGCTCTCCTCTCGGGGATATGATAGCGGCCCCATGGCCGATCCAGCTTCCCTGGCCAATCCGGACTTTGCCACCCTCGGTTATCCCTTGATCGATAACCGGCATGCTGATATCTTCATACGCGTGATTGTGGTCCACAATGAGGACCATCTGGCCGACTAACACATCGCGCTCCAGGTAAATTCTATTTTTGGCAGATATGATGCTTCCAAAGCCGATGTGACAATTGTCTTCAAGCACGATTGTAGGCTCACCTCTGGGGTCTCCAGTGGCGACGCTGAGCCACGCGTACTCTCTCAAGCTTATCGAATTACCGAGGCTAATTCTGGGCGCGCGCTTGCGACACATTTTACTGGTGAAATGAAAAGAGACATTCCGCCCAATTGCGGCAAAGGGATAGGTACGTCTAACCCATTCACTATAAAGTTTCACAAGCCCGCGTCCAAAAAGGCCTAATGGATCCTCAAAGCCCGGACCGTAGTTCGCGATAGACACGTTGTACTCCTTTGCCTCGATCTTTTGGGAATCGCGCAGACAGCAAAACCTAGGCGGGGCTCAGCGCTGATAATAACTCACTCGCATTCGCGGTGCGATCATTCTGGCGACGCTTGGAGCACACCTCGTCAGCGCCCATTTGATCAAGAGTCCTGCGGTTACTTCGTACTCTAATGCCGAGCATACGGCTTCCTTCGCATCGTCGTAGAGTTTATTTTCCAGATACCAATTCGCCCATGCACTGTGGACGCATCTTATGTTGTGGACGACCGTTTTCCGAACGGCCGGCGGGAGTTTCGAACCCAATTTCAACCATTTCTCCTGCATCGACTGCGTGCCCCGTAGCCGCACCTCGACATCTTCCCACGGGCGGCATCCCGATCCTTCCGGGGACTTGCTCCGGTCAATTAAGCACAGCAGCCTATTTACGTAACAGAAGGGCGTAACGAGAGACAAACGAAGAAGAAAATCGTGGTCCTCTGCATATTTGAGATGAGAATCAAACCACCCAACCTCGTTCCCCACGCTTGCGCGAACCAGAAGGGTGCTGATCCAGAAGGGGTCGCGTGTCCTTACGAGACTTTGCACCGCACTCTGGTCCAGCACAACCATCTCCTCGTAACGCCTGCCTGCCTCTCGAAAAGCTGTCGTGTCCATACCCAGATTGTCAACTAGCCGCGCGTCTGTTACACAGGCCCAACTCTTGCCCTCAAATTGCTCAATCGCCTTCAGCTGTCGCTCGAGCTTGTCAGGAAGCCAAACATCATCTGAGTCCAAAAACGCAACCCATTCTCCGCGCGCCTCCTCGGCCCCCTTGTTCCTGGCCACACTCTGGCCCTGATTGGGTTGATAGAAATAGCGAACTTGCTCTCCGTTGCTCCCTTGTGCCCCGATCAACGGTTGAAGGGCACTCTTCGTCCCGTCCGTGGAGCCGTCATCCACTACGATTGCTTCGAATTCCCGGTACGTTTGGGCAAGTACGCTGTTCAGCGCAGCCTGCACCTGTTGAGCTCGATTGAACGTCGGGATCACAACCGATACAATGGGCTTCTTGCTCACTGAATTAAATCCCCTATCAGGCTACAGCTTTCGGGCGGCTAAAAATGATCTCTCCGGGTTCCGATCCGGCTCCAGGTAGCTGGACTAGCCTGATTGTTCGAGAGATAAATCGACACACTAAGCCCAAACGACGCAAATGGATAGAACCAGCGGAGCCAGAGGCTATTCATCTTATTAACCCCCTCCAAAATAAATCCAGCGGGTCCTTAAACGGCCGGTGATGCTTTTTAGAATGCTCTTTATTCTTCCCTGCAATTGATTTCAATGTATTTGCGCCTACAAGGCGATTGATGATTCCGGCATTTTCGCTTCGCCTTGCGAGCTAATGCGTCTTCTTGAAGCGCGTAGTTTAGCCGACGCGCAGATTGCATAGGCAACCAGACAACTCGTGGCGCAAAGGGCCATGTCCGTGGCCGGCCTTGCCGTCAAGCCAAGGCCGCGGGCTGCAAGCACGATTGCCAGCATAGCGGCTGATCCGAGGGCTGGTGTTACGAACGCCGATGCGTACTGAAGCAGGCTCAAGCCGGTCACAGAACGCAGAAGAATCAGTTGATATAAAAATCCAGTCACCCCTGCAGCCAGCGCCGCGATTTGGCCACCAACCGGCCCCAGGAATTTAGCGGCGGGGTAGACTGCGATCAGCATAACAACGGCGGTAACAAAAACGGCGCGCCGATGCACTGCAGGGCGACCTTTGGCAAATAAGAAGCAGGTGGTACTGGAATTCAAAACGGTCACAAATACCACAGCGGATGCAACGGATAAGGGGCCGGCGGCCGCAGCATAGCGTGCGCCATACGCGATTCTCAGGAGGGACGGCGCTGACAACGATACGAAAACGGCGGCCGGCATCCCTAACATCAGAAGCCATGAGGTCACCGTCAAAAGGATGCGGTTGAGGCGGACCGTGTCCTCCTGAACGCTGGATAAGGCGGGTAGGAGAGCCTGTCCTAGCATATTTGTGAAGAAGATCGAGGGAGTTAAAACAAGAGCTACGGCCATCGTATAAAGCCCGAGGGCAGCCGACGAGTAAAGTTTTCCCAAGACAAAGACATCTGCACGCGTGGTGATGAGAATCATCAAAGTTAAGCCGAAGATTCCTCGCGAGAACGTCAGTAACTCTCGGATGACGCGCCGGTCCCACCCGAGCGACGGAAGCCCAGGACACAAAGCATAGGACAGGAGAAAACGGAAAATGTTCTCGCTGCAGTAGCCAAACGCCAGGGCCCATACATCGCGCATAAAAAAGCTCAGAACCACGGTAACAATCACACCACAAATGCCGCCTCCATTTGTGATCGCCACTATTCGCCCGAACTTCATTTTTCTTTGTGCGAAAGCGTAGCGAGGACTCGTGGCACCGGTAAAGAGCACACCTACTAACGTAACGCGGAGTAACGCCGACAGTTCCGGACGCCGGTAAAACTCGGAGATGAAGGGAGCGGTTGCGAAGATAAGGAAGTAAGTAAAGATGGCCCGCCCCATTCCGAGCCACCACGACGCATTCAAGTATGCCTTCTCATCACCGCGAGGATTTTGAATGATGGCGACTCCAACCCCGACGTCGGTTAGGGTCTGCAGCAGCGATGCGGAGGAAAAGACAATCGCCATAGTGCCAAATGCCCCTGGCGCCAGAAGGCGCGCCAGAAGCATGTTGCGGGCAAACCTTACGGCCTGCTCCGTCACGCTTCCCATTCCCAGCCAAGCTCCGCCGCGCATGGTCTTGGCCTTAAGAGCATCTCCCGATATCAGGCCAACGACGAATTCCCTGGAGCGGTTATAGGCTCGTATTACATCCATTCCCAATCACCAATCTACTAGTTTCTATGAATACAACCGGCAACCCTCGCCGATTTGCATGCAGTGCGCGCGTTTGAACAATCTGCGGAGACAGAAACAAACCTTAATCGCAACCGGAGCATCTTGCGCACCGATTCCGGAAACTTCTTTTCAAACGGCAGAATCTTCCTTCTGGAAAATAGCATGAATGGCTTCGCCGTCACCGACCACCGGCGCTATGGCCAAAAGCAATCGCAAAATAGTCAGACGCACCAGCTTTCGCCCCGCTCGCCAGGGAAGTGTCGCCTTGCCGCGGTAGGCAACGGGAGTCCGCCGCACGCCCACAGCGCCGAAAACATCATCCCAGACATAGCGCAGGCTCGTTCCCACGGCGGGATTACGGCGCGTATCGATCGATACATCGAGGAGCCCCGCAGACTCGGCCAGAAATTTGAGAGACTTCGGCGAGTAGTGGAATAAGTGTCGCGGCAATTCCAGCCCGTGCCAATAGGTTCCAAAAACACGCGACTCGGCTGAGTCGATGTTGGGAACCTGGACAAAAAAAATCCCGCCCGGTTTAAGCCATTCCGCAACTTTTTCCATGACTCGCCGAGGTTCGTATAGATGCTCAAGCACGTCGAAGCAGGTAATTACGTCAAACGACTCACGTGGGAAAGGCGCGTCGAGGATGTCTCCGACAAACACTTGCGCACCGCACCTGGCCTCCGCCGCCTTCGCGCAATCCGATGACATTTCGACGCCATACAGTCTCCACGACTCGCGGCCCATGAGTTCAAGAAAGGACCCGGAACTGCAGCCTAAATCGAGCAGAGCGCCGGACTGCTTATTCCGCACAACGTCAGCCTTTCGTGTCTTCCAACGCCTGGCAGGGTTATCGCCCGCAGCCGAAATCAACCTATGATAGGCCTTTGTATAGTGCAGGTGCATCTCCTCAGGTCTTGGCGGACGGCTTAGCCAGACGAGCGAGCATGCCGCACAGCGCATCAGCGTGTACTTCTCCGCCCTGCCATGGAGCCTGTCGGGCGCCTGGACCCACAGTCGCGGACCGGCCGCGCCGCAGAGAGGACACACGTCAGAACTTTGCCTCCCAAGGCTTGCTCGCTCGCCGCCTGCGGCAGTCATATTCGGCTCCGATGCCGGTACAATCGATATACTTTCGCTCATAGGCTTTTTTTCAATTGGGGAAATCTCATAAAACTGGAGCCCTATCCCCTTTTCTATCGAGGCGATGCAGTACAGTCTTGCGCGCCAAACTAGGACTTATCCACGTCAACAGCCACTTCATCGCGACATTGAACGTGAGGTCAAATCGCACCGCTTGCGAAACGGCGTGGCGCGCCTTGGCGTACTCTCCCGTCTCAAGATAACAGTTTGTGAGTCCGCTATGCGTGGAGCCAAGCTGTTTTCGAATCAGCTTGTGAACCGGCCTAAGCAATCCGTCGCTCAATCGCAGGAGACCTTCGAGTCGGGTCCGACTTTGCTCAAGTACGAATTCCAGCCTGTTCCACTCCGCAGCCACTCCCGCATGGCGAATTTCTACCGGTCCCTGATCTTTGCGAACGAGTGGAAGGCTCACGTAGCAAAAGCGTGTGACCAGCGCCAATCGAAATAGAAAATCGCTGTCTTCGCTGAACCGCAGAATAGGATTAAACCCTCCCGTCTTTCTTACCGCATCGGCGCGAGCTAAGAGAGAGGATGGGCAGACAACCATCCCGCCTCCGCCCGGTCTAACCAGCAACCGAAGCACGTCCGCGTTGACGCCCATCTCAGCTTCATGCCGATAGCCATTCTCAGCCATTTGGAAAAGCGTTCTCGTTTCCGCGTGGTTCAATAATCGCGCATCCGTATAACATCCACCGCACTCAGGCGCGAATCGCTCTAAAGCCTTAAACTGCCATTCGAGCTTTTCCTTCTCCCATAGATCGTCAGAGTCGAGAAACGCTATCCATTCTCCCCTCGCTTCCGCTATCCCCTTATTCCGTGCCACGCTGACGCCTTGATTGGCTTGAGCAAAGTAGCGGATCTGGTCCCCATAAACTTCCCTCAGTGTCCGTCGTGTCCCATCCGATGAACCATCGTCCACGACGATCACTTCCAGGTCGGGGATCGTCTGTGCCAGAACGCTTTCAATCGCGCCCGTTACCTTGGTGGCCCGGTTATACGTCGGGATAATGACGGAGACTTTGGGACGCACGAAGTCAACTCCAGACGAATGCTCACTTAGCTACAGCACTTGTTGTCGAGCTTTCACTTCGAAACTCCGAAAGAATCGCGAGTGCTGAAAAATGTGTTTGCGGTCTATGTCCTTCGCATATAAAACGTTGTCTCGCCTCGCTGGGAGCATACAAACGCACGCATCGCTGGCTCAACAGCCTCAGTGCACCCAGGTCGGAATCTGTCATGTAGTTCGATCATTAAGCACTTCATGCCCGCCATCCAAGCGGTGTCCTGGAACACTTCTTTTTCAGCGCCTTCGATGTCGATCTTGGCCAATTCGATAGCCGGAACGCTCAATTCCTTCATCAAGGTATGCATCGTAATCGCCCGAACCTTTCTGCCGCGCCCTTCATAAGTAACATATCCCCATTGCCCGAAGGCCCCAGTAGAAGGTTCGGGGGCGCTTACGCTGAATCTCGCCATCGTGCTTCCAAAGCGCTGCATGAATTGGAATGATCGCCGGATAACGCCGCACATTCCTAACGAGGACTTCGAAGTTGGACGCTTCAGCCTCTATTGCAATGATCCTTGCTTCTGGGTAGGCTTGCGCGAAGTATATCGATGCAGTGCCAATATTAGCCCCGGCGTCGACAATTGTTTTGGGAAGGAATGGTAAATCAATCGCATACTGTCGGCACAGGAGGGTCTCCTTGTATATCAACTCGTCGCTAGTCTTTATGCGAATGTGCACCGGCCATTGAATTCCCGGGGGGCGCACGCTGATTTCCTTGGGCCGTCCAAAGGCACGATAGGAGCAAATGGCGAAAACGCCCCGAAATCCGTACAGGCTGTAATACCAGGTCAATCCACTAAGGATACTCATTACACCTCTTCGCCACAACATTCGGCGAGACATAGACTTCGCCCCGGACGCAGTCTGGCGCCATCTACGCTCTGCGATGCCGAATCTCTCAGGCGACCTTGATGATTTCTTCGCCCGGCTCGCACCGTTGTCAACAGCTTCCGACAAATGCTGCAGCCAAAAGCGGTCATGGTTTCAGCCAAAGACGAGCTCGGAGGCATCTTGGCGCCGTTTGACCACAATCCTCTTCGCCAGCCTTGGCACCATGGCGGTCAATAGGAATTTGCAAACCATCCTCCCCGTCAAGTTATACCGTACCGAGGACCACATAGCCTTACGCGCTTTCCGGTTGTCGCCGGTTAATAGATAAAAGCTGGCCCACTTCGCGTGGATGCTCTGCAATTGGGTACAAATGTGCTTGCCAACGCCAAGCTTCGACTTTCGATCCTCGTTGAGCCACTTTTCGTAGAGATGCTGATAGTGTCCCAAACGAAATTTCTCGTCCTGGAAACGCTCTATCAATCCGTCAGGCCGGTTTGGAGTGCGGTCAATCTCCACCAGGGGCTTATTTACATAACAGATATCAGTAAAGGCTGCAAGTCGGAATAGAAAATCGAGGTCATAGCTGAGCCGCAAGCTAGGGTCAAATTCTCCTACGGTAGCCAGGATCTCCTTGCGAACAATAAGCGCTTGAACGTACAACCCGTGCCATCCGCCGACAACGCGTCTCAGTGGATCAACCATGATGCCGAAGTCGCCCGGATAAGGGCTTCCAACGTGTTCAAAGGCCGATTTTGTCAAAGCTGGGTTATTTGTATACCGAACATCGGTGATGCATGCAGCGCACCGAGAGTCGACCCGATTTAAGGCTTCAAATTGCAGCGCCAGCTTTTCCGGCAACCAGCGGTCATCCGAGTCCAGGAAGGCGATCCATTCTCCGGCTGCAACCTCCATGGCCTTATTCGTTGCCACAGTTTGCCCGCGGTTCTCTTGCCACAAGTATTTGACACGGAGTCTATCGTTGGCCCTCTCTGCAAGAAACCGCTCTAATGCTTGCGGGGTCTCGTCGGTGGAACCGTCGTCAACCACTATAACCTCGAGATCCAAGAAAGTCTGCCGGAGCACGCTTTCGACCGCTCCCATTAAGAGAACCTCCCGGTTATAGGTGGGAATGATAACGGAGACTTTTGGCATTGAGTCCTCCTCGGCGGGTCGTAGCGAGAGTTGAGACCTGAGCTGCTAATTCGGTCCGCTTCCCGTGCGACCTGCTAACAGAGCAGTTGCAAGCTGCTCCACGACACATTCCTCATGATCGATCCGATTTGGCATCCTGGGCGAAGAGCACCTAGCAGCTAATGTTCCCGAAAGACAGAGAAAGAACATTTCAGTTCATCGCGAACTGGTAAGAAGTGGTAGCTCGAGTGGCATTTCTTTTAGCTGTTCCTTGCTTTGGAGGATCGAACGGCGAATCTCGAGTGCGGCGATGGAGATACACGCCAGCAACGGGAACAAAAGCAACTGGAGCTGAACCATATAATTAATTCCGAATTGCCCCACTACGTTGGCAAACAGGCATGATCCAAGGCACCAAAGGTACCATTCCTGCTTGCGGTCGCCGCTCACTCGTTTCCTGGCGTTGCCGAGGACCGCAAAACTCCGCTTGAGAACTAAAATGTAAAGCGCCAGAGCCAACAGACCGCCCCGCACCGCGACATCGACAAACTGGTTACACGTGTCCCACGTCTGCCATCCCCAGTCGCCGTTGTTTCTCGTGCCCAGGAGCCACCATTCACTGAAGTGGCGGATCAGTGTATCGATCAGAATATAGCGATGATAGCTCGAGGAACCAGCGTTCAAGTCAATGTGCTCAATAAGAGACCAGACCGGCCCGTGCATCACGAGGTGCAGTGCCACCAGAACCGCAACCAATCCCCACCGCAAGATCCGCAGCTTCTTGCGAAGAGGCCAGAAGCACAGCCCGATGATGCCCCCGGCGCAGGTAATGAGCCCCGTGCTTCCGCCGCAAGTAATAACCATCGCCGTCGCCCCGGCAATTCCTGCTCCTGCTGCCCAGCGAGATCTTCTATCCGTTCGAAGCCAGAGAAACAAGGGAATCAGAACGCCCCCGAACGTTCCGCTCTGGATGGTTCCCAAAATTCCGCTCGCGCGCACGTGCCCGTTTCTCACCTCTGCATCGATGCCGCAACCTCCGAGGTAACAGAACGCATCCTTTCGCGTGAAATGCTCGTTGATCATAAAAACGCCGAGTATCAAACAGAGCAATGCGAATACCCTGATCGTGAGCCAGACGGTTTCGCGGTCGGGAATCAGATACCTCACGACGAGGTAGCCCCCCAGCGCGTCCAGGAAATCCCCGGCAAACTTAATGAATGCCTGCGAATCCGCCCACTGGAGAGATTGGACAACCAAAAGCGAAACCGTCCACATCACCACCGCTTGATCGATGGCATTGAAACCACCGGGAAACTTAGCAACCGAATCCTTTCCCCGGGGAAGCATGATTCGAATCAATCCGGCCATAATCAGGATGCGCGAGACCGGGAAGTGCACGCCTCCGATCACGATCACTTGTCCGAGCGGGATCGTGAAAAAGGCCAATAAAAAGGGTACAATTGCCTTCCGGCGCGGAAGGGCCAGGAGCAGCACGATGGCGATGAGCATCCACACCGCCACCAGAGGATGAAGCAGCGTATCGGCCGCGCCGCCTCCGAACCGAATGTGCGCAGGTTCCATGGGTTATGCTAGCGTAGCCGGTCTAACTGCTCCTCGACCCGTCGTGGCGATAGAGAGCTCTTATGAGAATTCAAAATTATAACTAAGCTCACTAATGCAACGTACCAGAGCAGGGATTTAATTTGGGGCAGCCTGCACGTTCAGGGAAGGCTGCGGATTTGGGGCTAGAGTCACCGACGGAACGTACTGATACGCACCGCGATCCGTCGTACGGGTGGCCACGTTAATATCGGTCGTGTAGATCGCACTTAACGGTGTACGGTTGTTCCAGTCAGCATTGTCCGATGCCAGATTGAAGTTCCCCGCCGTCCAGTTCACGAACGGATTCGGCGCTGCGGTATCGGTGACGTTCGAGGTTCCCGCCGGGCACGCTCCCGCCGAGTTCAAGCACGAGTTGTGATTCACCGTGTAAGTGCCTCCCGTCCCCACATTGAACGAGGGTGGATTGGCGTTTCCGTACCACAAGTTGTTTTCGACCGTGTAACTGCCCGTGTTTTCGTTGTTGATGCCCGGAACGTTGATGTTGACGATGGTGTTCTGCATGAAGTAAAAATTCGTGCAGTTCGTGCCGGCGTTGATGCAGGCGATGATTCCATCGCTCAGATAGGGCGCCCACGATGCCGCGGGAGAGGAGTCGTAGATGATGTTGTTATAAAATAACCAGCCGTCGTGCGTCTCACTCCAGTTTGCGAATGTCCAGATGGCCGTCCCGGTGATATCCCGATAGACGTTGCCAGTTTCGATACTATCGCTATCCGAGCTGTTGTCGAACATATATTGGCCATGACAGCCCCCGGTCGCCCCGTTCACCTCGGTGCCCCAAAAGTAAGAATTGGAGGTAACATGGTTGGCGAGACCATCCTGGAAATAGACGCACCCGGCGTTGTGCATGTAGACGTGGTTGAATGTGTCGCCGGTCGATCCGTAGGGTGCAAAGATCTCCATCTGATCCGAGGAATTGTCTCCATTTCCAAGCAATTCCGTGTATTCAAAGGTGACGTAATTGACAGAGGAACTGGTATTCGGGTTGCTGATGTAGATCGGATCATTGCAGGCATTCGCGGCGCCGGTGCATCCGCTGTTGTCGATCTTGATGCCACAGTCGGAGGGATTGGGAGGGCTCGAGGTGACGGCGCTTCCCGGTGCGCCCCCGCATCCCTGAGCCTTCTGCGTACCGTTGCCATTGAAAATGACGTAGTCGGTATAGGCACCAATGCAGCGGGTAAACACCGCCTGAGACGAACCCATCGTGCTCGTGTTCCAACCCGTTGCAGTACAGTTATCTGTAGCCTTGGCTTTCCGGAACTCAATCGTCGTTGTACCGGAATCGGCCTGGCTGAAGGTGTATTGCGGATATGTACCGTCGGCCAGGTAGTAAATGTCCCCGCGCGTGAGGGTGGCGGGAATGCCGGCGAATGCGTTGTTCCAGTCCGCTCCCGTTTGAGCGCCTGAGCCCGAAGGGGTGATGACGTGGCAGGCCGCAAAACAAGGAGCGACCGCAAGACTAAGAATCAAAAGGACAAACAACACTCTATTCAAACGAAACTGCATATAATCTCCTAATTTTCCCAGGTGCCAGGGCACTAAAGCTCAAAGCGACTCAGTGAGTTGCACAGCAATCACGGCATAAACGCCATTTCTGTCTTGTATTTCGTCCAAAGCTCTATTACCGACAGGTTACCTTTGTGTCCTCCGGGTGTCAACATGACGAGAGTCACCTCGACGAACAACGGTCAAATTAGGGTTGGCAAGAGGGGAACGGACCCCGGTTAGGGAAAGAGGACGGGCCAAGACACCTTGTTCGGCAACAGTCTGAAATTTAATCTTTTATGATTCAAGGAACTCCAGGAGCAGCCTCTTTTTTGTCAACGCCCATGCGATACGGCGCCCGCCAAAAGCCACCGCGGGGACGGGGGGGGCGACAATGATGGTACCGACGGATTTGCTGGACGCGAGGTGCGATTCCAGATCCCTCACCTCGTAGCACAAGTGGTGCAGACCACCTCCAGAGTCGAGAAAGCGGGATACCGGTGAGTGAGGACCACACGGTTCTACCAGCTCGATGAGAGAATCATGGGCGTAAGATCCTTTCAGAAAGGTCACCCGGACCTTTTGCAGCGGATCAAAAACAATCTTCCTATCCCAGGTCGCGCCAAGAGATCGCGCAAGAGACTCGGCACTTTCCTCGATTGACGCCACTACAAAGCCAATGTGGTGAAGCTTGACTGGCACTGGAGGACTGAGACCCTCTAGCTGCTCACTGCTCATTCGACCTCGCCGTTTTCGAAATCTGCACTGTTGAATCCGCGGGCTTGTGGATCCGCACAGCAGCATCGTTCCCTATCCATGAAACCCATTTGTGGCCGAGGATCGTGAAGGATCGAACCGAACCCAAACAGCGAAATGAAGTTTTTTGGAGAGACGACAGTTGCGCGTTATTCCATTCAGCCGCCTCGATGAATGCCCGGCCCCTGCAATTCGTTGCAAGGCAGTCGAGAATTTGGCCAACCAGGTATGGATTGACCCCACGCCCGCGATAACGCGGAAACACGTGGAAATCGAAGAAGTGAACATCGTTCTGCATCAACGGAAAGAAATAGGGTTCAATCGTGCTTCCCTGCAAGGTCCAGCCATAGCCTGCCAGCCGGTCGTCGCACTTTACCAACCACAGCGACGCTCCTTTCTCGAACCGCCTCCGGATGTTTCGGTTTGCCAGCTTTCGGTTCCAGAAGCTGGTCATCTCTTGCAAATGCTCTTTACTGAGCTCAGTCAGAGCACTGACACGCTCTACTTCGAGTGTTTTGGGCGTGCTTGTAGCGCGCAGTATTCGCTCATCAAGTTCGCAATAAAACACCGTCATGCGACCTGCAAAGAGCGCACGTCTTCCAGCGAGACCAATACGGCATAACGTCGCCCCTAAACCGCAGCGTCTGTAATAATCAACAAACCGCGAAATCGAATTCGAAAGGCTCACGATGCTAACTGTTCCTCTGGCTTACTTGGCACACTGCCATAAAGAAGTTGCCGTAGGCACGCGCCGCTCACTTGCTTTCGCACCTCGCTTTGCGGCCCTTCATTGGAGTGTGCAATGTTTGACACTACCGCGATCGCGTAGCGCAGCAAGTGATGGAAGAGCATGATGCTCCAGATTCCGAAAACGCCCAGGATCGTGTGGTGCTTGGTCCAGTAATGCAAGATGGAGCGCTGCTGCGCGACGGCAAAGTGAGCCGGAAACGGCGCCGTGGTTTTGCCGCGGTCGTGGATCGCTTGTGCCCCCGGATAAAAGACAATCTCCCACCCGGCATTCCGGGCTCGCCTGCACCAATCCACGTCGTCGCCATACATGAATAAGCCTTCGTCCAGCAGTCCCACATCATCAAAAGCCTCTCGACGAATCATCGAAAAACAGCCCACAATGACATCCACGGCGAGGGTGCGATCATGCGGGAAGTAGAACATGTGCTCGCCGGCAAAATGACGGCGGCCTTTAAATATGCTCTCCAGGCGGGTTGCCGAACAAAAATTGTTCCAGAGCGTGGGGAAACGCCGGCATGTGCTTTGCTGCGACATGTCCGGATTGAAGACACGCGGCCCCACATTCCCGACTTTTGGATTCTGATCGAGAAAGTCCGCAAGTGCGTCCAGGCATCCCGGGAACACAATCACATCCGGGTTCACAAGCGCGATGTAACGTCCCTGGCACTGCCGGATCGCCACGTTGTTGCCCTTGGAGAAGCCGAGGTTCTCCTTGCTCTTGATCAACTTCACCCACGAGAACCTGCTCTCGACCATTTCGACGGTATCGTCGGCGGAAGCGTTATCGACGACGAGTACCTCCATCGTCCGCCGAGGGGGATCCTTGGCCAGGCTTTCAAGACACAGTTCCAAATAGCGCTTCGCATTCCAAGCGACAATGACGACAGAGAGTTCCACTGATTCCGTTGTCGGTGACATTTGCTCAGATGATTGCTGCAGGCGCCTTGAGGACGCGGTTCATGCGTTGTAATCTCAACGGCAAGCTCAATATGTACTGCAAGGCCAGGCCTGCCTTGACCATTCCCGAGGAAACAATGCTGACCGATGCAACAAGTGGGTCAATCTGACAAATGTCCACACCCGAGAGTCCTTTCTTGAAGTGATGGACGCCTGGGTTTCTTTCCGGGTCAATGCCTCCAAGGTCGTACCATCGAATGCCGCGCTCTTTAAGCCAGCAAATTAAAGTCCATTGCAAAAGGTAGGCGCCTCTGGAATTCAACCCCGCGTCACTCGTGGCCCCAAGCAGATAGATGGCGCCTTCGCCCATCGCCGTGGCAATCAGGCCGGCCACGGGAACACCCTTGTCTTGACAAATCAAAACCTGCATGCGTTGGGCCTCGGGGAGAGCCTCCTGTATGCGTCCGAATTCCTCAGCATCTACCGTCGTCTCAAAGGCTTTGCGCCTGCGCATCTGCGAGTATATCCCGCAGAAGGCCCGGTACTCTTCAGTCCCGCGCCCCGAAGTTACTGTCAAACTGTTCCGCTCGGCTTGCTTCAGCATGTTTCGCCATTTCCCATCGAGCCTCTTCCGCAGCTCCTCAACCGGTGGGGCAATGTCTAGCAAAAACGTCCGGTACGTTTCCTTGGATGCTGCAGTTTCGCCTTTAAACCTCGAAAAAGCGGAGCTAAATATCCCGGCCCTCGGCGATCCGGCAAAAGCATTCGGCAGAATGCGGACGAAGAGCTTTCTCTTCTTCAGGTACTCATCTTCAATCGCACGCGCCATACGACGCGGAACTTCGGGATCGAGGGCGCAACTGCGCCGTTCCCACAGCGGGCCCCAACGCAGATAAGCCATGCCAAATTTGAGTGGAGTGGGGCGAATGACTCTGAGCTGGGCTATTCCCATTACTTCGCCGTCGCGCTTTAACACCAGGCGGCTCAGACTTCTCTCACCCCAGCGAACTTCCCCATAAGCAGCAGTTTGATAAATGTTCGCATCTTCGAATAAATCGAGCATCCGCGACCATTCCACGGAGCTTGCCCGATCTACTTCGACTTCCCAAGTTGAATTATTCACGAATATTGAATCAACCTATGGCACTAATTCGCACCACTGACAAAGCAACCGCGCCCAAACATCGCGACCTGCTGCCGAAAGCTCAGGACTTAGCGAGCACGGCCTCAGGGCCACGCATCGACGCGTCGTCTGAAATCGAGCCCGAGGTCATGGTCGCTCTATGGATATACTTGGCCTTCCGTTGTTGGCTTTGCGGCACATCATAGTGCCACGTTTGGAAATTCTCGCAGCCTTCTTCGCCTGCACTAAAACCCAGCTTCAGATAATGATCGGCAACCATTTTATTCTTCTTCGACGGTATAAAAACTCCGACAATCGTGTGAACCCCCCGAGCCTGGCACTGCTCGATGAGAGCATCGAACATGGCGAGTTCCATCTCGCGGTTTAGAACCCGGCAACTCATCAGCCAAAGGTCTATTTCCAGTGAGGCGCCCACCACGCGCCCCACCAGAACTGAAACCAGGCCATTGTCGCCAAACCGGTCAGAAAGCCGGCCATAAAGAGTCACAAAATTCGAGTCTCGAGCCATCGTCTCGACCTCGGCGCTCGTGTATCGCTTAGTCGTCAGATTGAACTGATTTGTCTTATTGACGAGCTGCGTGATGCGTTCGAGATATACCGAAGAGAACGGTGCGATTTCGGCGGTCATCTCGAGCGACGCGAGAAATTCTCCATAGTCGCGGAAGCCCGCCTGATATAAGTTCCGCTGGGCGTTCGAGCTGTAGTACGCCGAACGATTCAGATCGTCCCGAACCACTCTGTGCGCTTCAAAAAAGCGTTCGGACTCAAGTATTTCTGCGAAACGGCTCACATCGGAGCCCACCTCCGGTACTGCAACTTCGGGCAACTGGTCTGCAACCAGAGCCCTCTCCGCCGGATTATCATCGACAAACACCATGCTATCAAGTCCAATGTTAAGTTCTGCCGCGATCTCGCGGATGTTATCCGGTTTCGGGTTCCAATTTGTTTTAAAGGCACTGAAATCTTCCAGCTTTAAAATGCTGTCCGGGTGCGAGAAGCCTTCCTTTGCGTTTTCGACGTCGTTTTTCGAGCATACGGCCAGAATAATGCCACGACGCTGCAATTTCTTTACATATTGCTGAAAGTCCAGGAACGCTTCGCCCACAGGATGATCGCGCCCCAATATCAGGTTTTGTACGCCATCGTCGCCAACGACACCGCCCCAAAGGGTATTGTCGAGGTCGAGAACAAGGCACTTCTTAGACTTTCCGTAAACGGATTTCACAATGGCGGCAACGCTCTGCGCCAGGGCGACGGTCGCCGTGGGGCTCACCGCCATATGAAAGTTGTACCAATAGGTGTGACCGTGCCACTCCTCCAGGCCCAATTGCGCAGAAAGATAATGAATATCGTTAATCAGGAGTCCTGGGTGCTGACGCGCATAGGCCGCAAATTCGGCATTCATCCTCATTAGGAAATTTACGCGTGCGAACGGCTCAGACGCCTCTAAATTTCCCAATGGCCTCAGGCGCGGTAAATCAAAGTTATTCTGGATAATCAACGCGCCAAGCTCCGAATGAATCTTTTCCCAAAGCGTCACAAACCTGGCGACTTCCCTGCGGACACGATCGTCAACCTCGTCTTCAGGCTCCATCAATTCGGGAAATTGCGAAATGTTGTGCCACGTAGTATGAACAAAAACCACATCTGGCTTGAACCTCCACAAGTCGGGATTCTCGAACAGAACGTCCTCGGAGAAGCGGTTGTAGCCGGACTCATAAAACGTTGGCTGAATTCCCTGAGTCAAAAGAAACAATTCCAGCATGCTTCTGACTTCACTTGTCGTCGAGCCGCCCAGAATTGCGATCTTCGCAGGATTTAGATGGGGCTGCGCGAGCAGCTCCTTCTTAAGGGCATGGCGTCTACGCAAGATGTTCGCGGCTGTGATAGGGAACTGTATGTCCCTTAGAATCTTCGGCTGCATAGGGCCTCTGCTGCCACTGCACGTATCAGTTCCGGCCTGAAAGCTGGTTGAAGTCTTATCGATCAGCCCCGTGCCGGTATCCCATGAGTCCTCTTACCCCTTAGGCCCTTTCACGCCTACAAAGGTTCTGGCTCGCTGGGCTGTGAAGAGGGGCTCCTGGCCACCCGCGCTAACCGCAACAGATCGGCTACCGTCGTGCAACCAACAACCTGTTCGGGAGAGATATGCACATCATTCGCCGATTCCGCTAGGACAATCAATTCAATGAGCGCGGTCGAGTCCCAGTTCTGTAGTTCGTCGAGCTTTTCGTCGCCGCGAAGAGTCCCGGCACGCAGCCCAAGGATTTCGTCCATCTCCAAAAGGAATTCATCGCGGGTCATTGCTGTCTGCTTCTCAGGCATGGTTATTCACTCTTTTCCGATGACATCGTCATCACGATTCAAAGGTGGTTGTTGGTTCACAAGCGAATAGATCAACTCACGCCAGGTTATACCGGAACGTCAAGAAAGCCGGTTTCGTATTGCGCGAAGCCGAGGGAGAATCTCGATCTCGAGAAACAGCTTATCATCACTCGCGGCGCAAGTGCTGATCCGATCAAGCTGAAAGGCGTCTGGCCTCCTGGGATTGGCGACGCTTTCGCTCAAAAAGACCGCTTGGTGCCCCAAGCGTTTGAGATGCTCCATCAATTCCGGAGTGAGATCCCTGGAGGAACCATAGGGCTGGCTGAATGAGTTTACTTTTCTTCCTGTCGCGGCTTCCAGTTCTTCCTTGTTCCTGTCGATTTCTGCCGCAAAATCCCGCTTTGAGAGCGATCTGCAGTGGGTATGTGTATAGGTATGGTTCCCGATCTCGAAGCCAAACGACGCCAGTCCACAAAGCTCCTCACGGGTCAGGTATAAATTCGCTTCCTTCGCCAAGCGTTTCTCGTTGACACCCGCTAACTGCCGCAGAGTTTCAAGAAAGACTTCTCTTTCAGCAAGCAAAAGACTCGGGAAAAAAATACCAAAAACCTCGGAGAGAGATCTCACTCCGGCCGCTTCGTTGCCCCTGACCGCTCGGACTGCCGTGTTGATCGTCTCCATTCCCAGCGCGTCGGCCACGTAGCAGACAAGATTGTCCGGCGCGAGCCGCTCATTATCTAGAAACGCGGCGTTTACAAAAAACACCGCCGGCACACCAAATTGCTTGCAAAGGGGCGCGGCGCATTCTGCAACCGATGCGTAGGCGTCATCGAACGTAACGAGGAGAGCACGCGATGGCAAACCACGCCCGCCGCAATCGGTCAAAACATCCTGCAAATCCACAGGAGAATAATTTGCAGAAAGGAATCGCAGCGTTCTCTCAAAATCCTCCGGCGTGACTGTGACTCTGATCCCTTTTGTGAATGGCGACTGCGCGGCCGAAATATTGTGGAAGACCACGCATCGCAATGAATAGGAAGGGCCGAGCAGACGCGCGGCCCCGAAAGAACCAGGAATGCGCCAGAAGGCGTCCGCGGCAACATTCATCGCGGCGTCACGAAATCCACTAGAGGACAACTTGTTCTTTCTCCAGAAATGTCCTTTGCCACAGTTCCAAGGTAAGCAGAGAGAATATCTCCTTGGAGTAGTCCGTGCCGTTGGCGTTCGCTTTCAGCAAGTTCTCGACCGCAACCTTGCTGAAATAGCCCCGGTTCATCGTCCGGCCATCCATCAATACATCCCAAACGACATCTTTAAGGTCCTTCCGAAGCCATGACCCATAGGGCACAGGAAATCCCGCCTTTTTTCGATTGCTGATCTCCCTGGGGATTCTTTTTGAGAGTGCCTTCTTTAGAATATACTTCGTGTTGTGACCGTTTAGTTTCAAGCGGGGGGGCAAAGACGCCGCGAATTCCAACACTCGGTGGTCCAACAAAGGCACACGCAGTTCGATGGAGTTGGCCATTGTCATTTTGTCTGCTTTGATCAGCAGATCATCCGGTAGCCAGGTCTTGGTATCGATATAGAGCATCGCATCGAGAGTCTTCTGCCCTCGCACAAAATCTTGCAGTCGACGCACCGGTTCGAGACTCTGCTCACGGTCCACAGCTTGCATGAGGTCTGCGGAGTAGACCTTGCCCAACCCGTTTCCTGTGAAGCTGTGAGGATTTGAAGTGCGGCTGTAGTAATAATCCGGAAAACGATCCTTCATTAACGGTACATACTTAGCGACTCTGCGCGAACCCACAAGTGAGTTCGCCAGTGACATTCCGCCGGCCAGGGTGTTGTTCAGCCAAGTGCCGCCCCTCTTGATACGTTCGAGCCAAACTAAGTCGCGATAGTTGTTGTATCCGGCGAACGCTTCGTCCCCGCCTTCCCCTGATAGCAGCACTGTGACGTGCTCCCGCGCTAATTTTGAGACATAGTACAAAGCAATCGCCGGCGGTTCGCAGACCGGTTCTTCCATGTGCCAGACATACTTTGGCAGAAAAGCTGCAAAGTCGGCGGCCGTAATGGTCATTTCATAGTGCTGCGTACCGAATTTTTCTGCGGCCAGCTTTGCATACGGTCTCTCATCAGCGACCTCTTTCCCCGAGAATCCGACCGTGAAAGTGCTCAGCTTCCTGTCTGTCTCATCTACGGCGAGACTGAGCACGCCGGTTGAATCCACGCCACCGCTCAGGAGAACGCCGACCGGAACATCTGCGATCATGTGTAGATCGACAGTTTCCCGGAGCAGCTCCAGCAGGTCAGCTTCCGTCTGCTCATCATTTCCACCGCGGTACGACTTGGCAAAATCGAGATCCCAATACTGTCGAATCGAGGATTGGCCATTCTTGACCAGAAGATAATGTCCTGGCGCCAGCTTTTGAATTCCTTTAAAAAGAGTCTCTCTGCCGGGCAGATAAAGGAAGGTCAGGAATCTGTCGATCATATCAGCGGCCATCTCTACGTGAATGGACGGATCCGCCAGGATCGCCTTGATCTCCGATCCAAATACGAGGGCCTTGTCCGTCACATGGTAATAGAGGGGCTTTATGCCTACCCTGTCTCTCGCCAGAAGCAACGTCTGCTCTCTGCTATCCCAGATGGCGAATGCAAACATCCCACGCAGTTTCTGGAGACAATCCGGCCCCATCTCTTCGTAGAGATGGACAATTGTCTCGGTATCGGTCTGCGTCTTAAATACATGTCCTTTGCTCAAAAGGAAGGTTCGCAGCTCCCGGTAATTGTAGATTTCCCCATTAAAGACGATCCAGATCGAGCCGTCCTCATTCGAAAGCGGCTGGTGGCCACTCTTTAGGTCAATAATAGACAGCCGCCGAAAACCAAGTGCTATCGGTCCGGAGACATAATAGCCTTCGTCGTCGGGACCCCGGTGCCGGATCGTATCCGCCATCGCTTTAACGAGATCGGCGGTGCCGGACGTTTCCCGGTCAAACTCGAATTTGCCGCAAATTCCGCACATAAGTTGTCAACCAGCCGCTATGACAATTACCTCCAGATTGACTGCATTCCGCAGAGACGCCGCAACTGCTGGCCTCGTATATAGGCGAAATAGGACCGCTCATCCAACCGCGGGGGCCGGGTAAAGTGGGATCTGATGTATCCGTACATCATTCCGATTGAGCCAATTATGCGCGGTTTCTTCGTCAGGCGCCGCACGCAACTTGCCGCGACAAAAAGAGGGTGATACCCGGACACATAGCAGGCCACTCCGTGCTTGATCCGATCGCGAAACAACCCCTCCTCACTCCCTGTGAAGCGATGATGAAGGAGACTTAGATCCGTAAAGGAATAAGTCTTCCATCCCTTCATATTTGCCTTTACCTCGTCGATCGTATCCCATCCGGGCGCTGGCCAAAGCCCCCCAATTGCTTCCCAGCACTCCCTCCTGTAAATCTTCGTCGCTCCTCTGACGTGGAACCGTGGATTCTCTTCAACCTTCATCTGACCGGCGATATCGTGACGGATCTCGCCGCCACCGATTCCAAGCTTAGGTTCCCGCCGAAAGTACTCGAAGCACTTATCAAAATAGTCCGGCGCGAAACTCAGGTCTCCATCCAGCTTTACGATGAACTTCCAGTCTTTGCAATGCACTGTGTTGAAGCCATCGTAAAAAGCCTCCATCACGCCGCCGCCTGACTTCCTAAAGCCTCTGTTCTCACGGTGAACGACCCGGATCCATGCATGTTGCGCTGCGTATCGGTCTGCGATCTCGCCTGTTTTGTCGGTCGAACCATCGTCGACGATCACCCACTCAACAGGGCGTATCGTCTGGCGAAGTACGCACTCCAATGTGGACTCGATGTGCTTTTCCTCGTCGCGAACTGGAGTAACAATGACGTAGGTACACTGCATCTCATAACCCTTGCTTCATCTGGCTATTCAGCACACGTTTAACAAGCTCATCTAATCAGATACTTCGTTTGCGGTGGGGGTCCTTTGGCCGGCAATTTAGACCGTAACGTGGTTCGTACGATCCTTACTCGATCCCGGGCGCCTTCTGACAAATACCACAATACGCCACGCCCCGTAAGACAACCCAGCAAAACAAATGGCGAGGCACACTACGACTTCCGTAGGTCTTAGCTCGTGCTCGTTGTAAAAGCGAATGGCCGCGAGGCCGGCGCCGGACTTCGCCAAATAAATGTCTCGGAAGTCTGAACCCATTCGGAGCAAGTAAACGACGGTAGACTTGTGCGATACATCGATCGCGCTCAATTGAAGATCATTTGCATATTGAATGGCGACGCAGCGTGTACCACCCGATGGGATAGCCACAGCCAGGGTAATCTGGCCGTTTTGAAGTGTGTACGGGTGGGCGATTCCATTCACCGTGACAGAATCTATCGTCTGCCCGCCAATCTCTTGCTTCTGAACGTAGAAGGTTGAGCTCCGCCCGCTGGTATTCTCCAGGCAGATATCGCTCGAGAAAGCCAGCACATCATAATTAAAATCGTCTCTGAGCCTTACAACATATAAATGCCTTACGATATCCCCTAAACTGCGCCATTCCGTCGCCGGCTCAAGTTTGTTCACCTCGTCTGCCACATGATCGAAGGCTCCGATACCTGTCGCGAACAAATCCGAGTGGGCATAAAAAAAGAGCGGATTTCCAAGGAACTGGTTTATCTCGAAGTAAGCTTCCGGACACTGCACTTCCGCCGAGTAACGGCTAATGCTTGGAAATCCCTTGAACGACAAGGTAACTGGTCGCAGGACCTCCGTCAGACCTGCGGGCCTTTTAGTGTCCTGAGGAACGTTTGACGAATTGACCGTAGCTAAGTAGTTGTAAGTCTTGAGTGACTCCAGCGTCTGCTCCGGAGCGATACTGTGGGGAAATATCATTACTTTGTCGTAGGGGATTCCTGTCAGAGCCTTAAATCGTTCCATTCTCGCTAAGGATTGCTTGAGGTCGGCGACTTGGACCGCCAGAGGCTTCGTCCGATAGTCAGTGAACTCTTTGTGATCGTGGTTATCTCCGTGAATGGCGATCGAGAATCGATCGGGATGATTTCGAATAATTGAGACGACCTCGGACTGACTGCGATCATAGTTCCAGGGGATGAAAGCAATTGTAGTGTGAAAGTTGTGTTCCTTCATTTCCCCCAAAAGCATTTCATAGTCCACGTACCCGTAGGGTTCCCGCAACCATGGATCGTCAATGGTAAAGTTTGCGTAATAATGCAGTGCGTGCCAGCCCCGTTCACCCGCACAATACTTCGCAAAGATCATGGCCGGCGCGATTTGGAGAAAGGCGCTGACGACGTCCTGTTTGTCGACAACATTGCTTGCTTTGGATTCTTCGGCAGCCACGAACACCATCTGGCGTCCGATCGAGTTCTCAATAAACACAGGAAGACTCTTGCCCCCGCCGCGTATAGCCTCAACTTGTTGAGTTGTTGCGCTATCGGCTAGGGAAAAGTATGAGACGTCCCCAAGGGAATACGGAAAACTGACATTTGCAAGTTGTCCTGTCACATCCGCAATGCTACCAAACGTAAATTGCGAGTCCGGCAACTTTTTGACTCGCGTGCATTTGGTCACCGCACCACCTGACCAAGCCCTGAGAGCCGCCTGGTCAGCATCTGGCCCGACGCCTAGAATAAGCAGCGGAATGTTCCTGCCGGCCCTGCGATTGAGAGCTTGCAGCAATGCGCTTTCCTTAACGGCGGACAAGGCACCCGCATCCATGGCCACTCCGACGGTCTCTTTCTCTGCGATTGCTGCTTGAATTGCGGCATTGTTAGCGCCGGCATTCGCCGTGACCTCTCTAAGATTAAGTCCGTAGAAGCTCGCGGCTGCCTGCATCTCTTCTTGCTCTGAACCCGAGAGGTCATTTGAGCGAATGAAAACAAAGTCAGCCCCATAGCAGCATGAAGCTGCCATTGCGAAGACAAGCAACGCCAACGTTCCGAGTATGCAGCGCGCTGCGGCTTGACCAAATCGACCTATTGCCATCCGTTGCAAACTTTCCCGTTATCTCGCACAGCGCTACTCGGCCTGCAATGCCATACGATAGGCATCGAGCAGAACGGCCTTCTCATTGTTCCAGTTCAAGCCTTCTTCGATCCGCCTGCGGCCATGTGCACCGAGTCTTTCGCGAAGCTCTTTGCAGTCCAGCAAAGTGCTGATTTGCTTGGCGAAATCGATTGGATCATTGGGCTGAGCGTACAAAGCCGCCGGACCGGCCGAACGGCGCCCCTCTTTCAAGTCGAAGAGTACTACCGGCAGCCCCAGTGCCATGTATTCAAAAATCTTGATCATTGTCGACCGGTCGTTCAACGAATTCTTCGGGTCGGGGGCAACACCAATGTCTGCATTGGACAGATAGCCAATCACCTCGTCGTGGGAAACGTAACCGGTAAATGTGACGAAAGAATTCAACTCCTTCCGGTTTACGATTGACCGGAGTTCCGGAAGCATCGTGCCGCCGCCGACTAGTACAAACTTCGTGTCCTCTCGCTTCTCACGCTTGACAATATGCTCGATGGATTCAAGCAGAAGATCCAAGCCATCCTGGCTTCCCATGAAGCCGACATAAACAACCCGCAGCTCCCCGGACTCGCGACTGCGCCGAGGCGGCACCGGACAAAGCCTTGTCAGGTCTGGACAGTTCCGAACTACAAACACGTTTTCGGGCGGTTTTCCACCGCGTATCATAGCCACTTCCTTAAAGGACTCATTGGTGGCGATGCAAACTTTAGCCGCCCTAAACGAGCACTTTTCAGCAAGGCGAATAAGCGCGGTGAGCAATGGGTTATGTCTTCGAAACTTTGCCAGAAACAGTTCTGGAGCCAAATCGTGATGATCGAAAATATAACGCACACCAAACGGTCTCATTAGTATGGCGAGTAGGAATATAGTATCTGGAGGGTTGCACCCATGCAGAATCCGAAACCTGGTCCGGCTGAAGACTCTTAACATGAGGTACATTTCGGCAGCTAAAGCCATGCTGTATTCAAGCAAATATCCCAGAGTCGTCGAAGCCTCATAGAAACGATGCCTATAAATATGTATCCCTTCGAGACTCTCGTAGCCGGCGGTAAATGAATTCTTCCCCTTTGGACAGATTACGGAAACAGAATATCCAGCGTCGCGCAGCGCAAGTGCCTCACTCCAGACGCGCCTATCGAGCGGTACCGGCAAATTCTCGACAATAATGCAGACCGGCGTCGATCGGATCTTCCCTTTAGAGTGCATCTCTTTGCGCAGGCCGCTGATATTCAAGCTCCACAAGTGAATTTGCTCACGTATCTCTTCGCCAATCGATAAGAAAGAGTGTCAGACGCGTCTCATGATGCAGAGACGCGAGACTTGCGCGGCGCGCGGAATCCCAGTCAAGCGGCGGCACTGAGATACTGGGCGAGTCCGGCCTCCCACGACTGAAACACGCTAAGCCCCGCGGCTTTGAGACGCCGATTCTCCAGAACGGAATAGTACGGCCGCGGCACTTTACCGGCAAATTCCGACGGGTCGGCTACCTCCACCTGAGCATTTAATTTGGCAGCAACAAATATTGCCTTCGCAAACTCATACCACGAACAGCTACCCTCGGCCGTGGCATGATAGAGGCCATATTCCCTGCACCCGCTTAATGCGACAACCTGCCGGGCCAAACCAATCGTAGAAGTCGGGCTAACATGCTCGTTATCCACAACACGAACGGAGCCCCGTTCCCGGCCAAGTTTGAGCATTAACTCCACAAAATTCCGGCCGCCTTTCGCCCGGCACGGATGCTTTCCGTAAAGCGCGGAGGTTCGAAGCAGAAAATGTTTCGGATTCAACGTTCGAACAAAACATTCGCCGGCTAACTTGGAGGTGCCGTAAACATTCAGCGGCAAAGGGGCGTCTTCTTCTACATAAGGCTCGCCTTTGCTACCGTCAAAGACATAATCGGTGCTGATATGAATAAGCGCAGCGCCCATCTCCCGTGTTACAAGGGCCAGGTTCCGTGCTCCAATTGCATTTACGGCGAACGCGCTTTCTGGGTCCTGTTCGCAATGTTCCACGTGATGCATCGCAGCTGTGTTGACGACGAATTCCGCGTTACTCCGGCCCAGGCAGTTTTTCACAGATCCCAGATCGGACAATTCAATGTCTGAATGCGTAAGGGAGACAATTTCGTCTCCGCGCTCGGTAAACGCCGCCACGATATCGGAACCTAGCTGTCCGCTTGATCCAACCACGGCAACTTTCACAGAGTTGCCGCCATGTCGTGAATTGCGAGGCTCTTCTCGATGGACTTAAAGCAGGCTATGTTCGCGTATGCCGGGTTATCCCAGTCCTGGAATTTGGACATGTTATCGATAAGATTATCCACGATTGATTTAACCGTTCCGGAGGGATGAAAGCTCAAAACATTGGCCGCCTTCTCCGTGTTGACCTTATAGTTCCGGAAATCTTCAATGTGCTTGATGCACAGGTTTAAGTGAACGTTGAGACGCTCCTCGACGGCGCTTTTGATGAGGTCACCCACCTCGCCAACCGTGTAGTTGCCGGATGCAAGGTTAAAGACTCCAGATATCCTGTAGTTGGCCTCGATTGCCCGGATGTATGCCGTAGCGGCGTCTTCGATGCTCAGAATTGGTCTCCAAATGGAGGGATTATTTACAGTGATTGTGCCGTCGCGCATGGCGGTCTTGAACATTGTATTTATGATCAGATCGAGCCGCATGCGTGGGCTGTAGCCGCAGATAGTTCCCTTGCGCAGCGAGATCACCGAGAAGTCGTCGGCCACAAATTGAAGCACCGCCTGTTCCCCTTGTAACTTCGAGATTCCATAGGGATAGCTCGAACTGACGGCGCGTGTCTCGTCGTAGAGCTCATTTTCGGTATATCCGTATACCGAGCATGAGCAAGCGTAGACATACCGTTTAACTTTGGCAAGCTTCGCAATGTAGGCCAGATATGCGGGCGCGGCGGCATTAAAAATGAAATTCTTGGAGGGGGAGTATTCAGCCATCGGATCGTTCGATAACCCAGCGAGGAACACTACCTGCTCGTACGGGGCCAGGTCATCGACAGTCAACTGAAAGATGTCCTTGTTGAGAATGCCCGCCTCGGCTGGCAAATGATTACCGAACCAGAAGAGGTCAACGACATCAACCCTGTAGCCACGCTCCAAAAGCTTCGGAATCAGGACCGAGCCCAGATATCCGGCTCCTCCAGCAATAAGTAGTCTCATCTCTTACCTCCGGTCTGACGAGTAAAGTGTTGCTTCTGTTTGGTATTGAAAGTTATCCGATTCAGGAGACAAAAGCCACTCATTCAGTGTCCTGGCATTCCGATCCTTTTCCGAAACGATCACATCTGTAAGCGGCCATTGAATGCCAATTGCGGGATCATCCCATCGGATACATGATTCGGCTTTGCCATTGTAGATACCCGTGCACTTATATTGGATTTCAGCGCCCTCAGTGAGAGCGCAGAAACCTCGAGCAAAGCTTGCCGGCGCCCAGACGGCGCGGCGATTTTCTGCTGTGGCTTCGACTCCCACCCATTTCCCGAGGGTTGGTGAGCCCTTGCGTATATCTACCGCAACGAGAAATGCAGAGCCCCTTGTAACGCGCATGAGTTTCCCCATCGGCGGTTCCCACTGGAAATGCAGGCCGCGTACAACACCTTTGGCCGATCCTGAATGGTTGTCTTGGACAAATTCAGTCGGCAAGCCAAGCGCCTTGAACTCATCAACACGAAAAGTCTCCGAAAAGAAGCCTCGCCCGTCCCGAAAAATATCTGGCACGACGACAAGGACCTCGTCGAGATACTTCGACTCGATTCGAACCTGCATGCAGGTGCCTCCTACTAAACGATGGGAATAACGCGTTTCGAAATTAACATAAGGGATAAGTGCTTCCTGCACGTTGGCAAAGGCAAAGATTGATAACCATCGACGACGAGGGACTGACAGGCGCTCCCCACGAGATCGCAAAACTGATTGGTTTTGTGGAATTCCGGTCGTCAATACCTATTTAGATAACCCGGCTAATCTACCTTACCATCTATGCGCTCAGCTTACCCGCCAGTTGGCTCTGATCGCTCGGCTCTCGATTACGAGAAGTCTTCGATTGGTATGCAAGAAGTTCACCAACTACCTGAGCCTGCTGGCTATCGCTCAGGTGTGGGAACATTGGTAAGGAGACGATTTCTCTAGCGACACGCTCCGCCACTGGAAAATCACCCACGCCGTAGTTTAGCGAGACATATGCCTTTTGTAGATGTAATGGAATAGGATAATGGATTCCCGTGCCGATGCCCGCCTGCTTTAAATGATTCATCAGACCCTCGCGGTAGCAGGTGCGGATTACGTATAGGTGATACACTGCGCGAGACCAGCGCGGCTCATACGGCACGCTTAGAGTCCGATCCTCCGATAGTAGCCGGTTGTACTCCGCCGCTCGGTCCCTCCGTTGCCTGTTCCACTCCTCTAGATGGGGCAATTTTGCGTGCAGGATTCCAGCTTGAATGGCATCCAGGCGTCCGTTATATCCTTCCAGATCGTGAAAGTATTTCTTTACTTGGCCATGATCGCGCAGCATCCTGACTCTTTCCGCTACGCCTGCATCGTTTGTCGTGACCGCGCCACCCTCGCCACATGCGCCCAGGTTCTTGCCTGGGTAAAAGCTAAATGCAGCCGCGCGGCCCATCGACCCGGCCTTCATCCAGCGATTGTACCGCTTCGAAAAGTATTCTGCGCCGTGCGCCTGGCAGGCATCCTCGATTACTGTCAGACCGTACTTGTCCGCCAGGTTCAGGATCGCATCCATGTCGGCCATTTGGCCATAGAGGTGCACCGGCACAACAGCCGTCACCGGCCTCCCGCTCCTTAGGCTGATGAGCTTCCTGTCACTGTTTCGGACACATTGTTTCTCGAGAAACCGCTCCAGCATTTGCACAGAAATGTTATAGGTGCGCTCGTCGACATCGACAAACTCAGGTATTGCGCCCGCCTGTGAAATGGCCTCTGCCGTAGCGATAAATGTATTGGGCACAGTCACCACCACATCGCCTCGCTTCGATGCCACACGCCATGATGGCAAAGCGCAATGCATCCGTACCACTGCTGACGGCGATCGCATGGCTGCAGTTTGAGAATGCTGCGAACTCCTCCTCAAAGCTCGCGACAACTGGACCGCCGACAAACCCTGCAGTGCGAAGGCTCGCGCCGAAACGCCCCTACGATCTCTCGCTCAAGCTCGAGGTGCGGTGTGATCAGATCAAGAAACGGTACGCCGTCAGGGACCTTGCCCGCCTCGGCGTCGCTGCAGGAATCGCAGAATTTTTGCAGGGTTTCCCGCAACCACCGCGTTTGCGGGAACATCTCTTGTGACGACGCTCCCGGCACCCACAATCGCGTTTTCACCGATTCTGACGTTGCACAAGATCGTGGCGTTCGAGCCGATCGATGCGCCCTTCCCTACGACGGTCCGCTCGACTCTCCAGTCGGCCTCGGTCTGAAGTTCTCCTTGTGCATTCGTGGCGCGCGGGTATGTGTCGTTGATAAACATGACTCCATGGCCGATGAACACATTGTCCTCAATGCCGACGCCTTCGCAAATGAACGAGTGACTCGAAATCTTGCAGCGCCTGCCGACGCGGGCATTCTTCTGAATCTCCACAAAAGCCCCGATCTTCGTCTCGTCTCCGATCTCGCATCCGTAAAGGTTCACGAACTTTGACAACTGAACGTTTTCCCCGAGCTTCACGTCTGCAGCAACAGAGTTGTACTGGTTCATAGGCGGACAAAGGCTCCTTTCTTGTTCAAAGACTCGCTGGCAGCTTCAAGCATCCGAACGACCCTAAGGCCAGCGCAGCCATTGTTGAATGGCTCTGCCCCGCTCGTGATGCATTCCACGAAATAGCCAAGCTCCTGGCGCAAGGCTTCGACCTGCTCCAGTTGCGGCGACCACATATCTCCCGAGCGGTAACTTACCAGCAGTTCGTAAACGCCTTCCCGGCTCGTGATCTTTACACCCTTGTCGTAAACTTTTACCTTCTCGTCAGCCTCAAGATCGTTCCACACGATCATTCGCTTTTCACCGCCGATGAGAGTGGTCCTGACCTTGACTGGCGATAGCCAGTTGACGTTGATATGGGCTATGATCTTATCCGGAAAATACAGCGTCATGTAACGCCACATCCTCATGTCCATTGAGATGTCCCTGCCCAGTGGCCACGACCGCCTCGGGGCTGGCCTTGATGAGATGGTCCATGATCGAAAGGTCGTGCGGCGCGAGGTCCCAGAGCACATTGATATCGTGCTGAAATAGGCCGAGATTGACCCGCGTGGAGTCGTAATAGTATAGATTTCCCAAGCGCGCCTTCTTCGATAAGCTGCGCAATTCGCCTCACCGCGCCAGTGAAAAGAAACGTATGGTCGACCATAATCTTGAGATTCTTCTGCTGGGCGAGGTTGACCAGCTCTTCTCCCTGGGCGGCCGTGCTGGTAAATGGCTTCTCGACAAATACATGCTTTCCGTTCTGCAGTGCGGCCTTTGTCAGTTCATAGTGTGTCCATACGGGCGAAACAATTGCGACAACATCGATGTCCGGCGAAGTGATTACTTCCTTCGCGCTCGGCAGTTACCTTAACTCCCGGATATGCCTTCCGTGCGCGCGCTTGCGCCGCCGGAGTTATTTCCGCAATTGCACGGACCTCCGTACCCTCAAGACTCACCAGATTTCGGACAATGTTCGGACCCCAGTAGCCGTATCCAATTACACCGAAGTCCATACTTACCTCCTTCTTAGCTTCCTCTACTTCTACACACTTACTTCAATGTGTGCATGCCAAACTTGTGAGTCATCCCAAAAGCGCGCGGTGGATCGCTCCTATTGTTTCGATGATTTAGGAGGGAGGCTCTTCTTTACGGCGGCTGGCCCGCTATTCCTCCAGATCGCCTCGGCGCTGCAAGAAGTGAATGGCCCCAAATAACTCGAAAATCTTTAATTTAGTATGCGCCCGACCCTTTAATTACTGCCCTTGGAGTGCGCAGCAGAATCTTAAAGTCCAGCCACGGAGTCCACGTCGAGGCGTACCGGAGATCCAGTCGCACCATTTCATCGAATCGAACGCTGCTTCGACCCATGACTTGCCACAACCCTGTAATTCCGGGCTTCACGCCCGAGCAATCGACGCCTATGCCATGTTTGGTAAGCAGCCAACTCATATGGTATCGGAGGACGCGGCCCGACAAGCGACATATCGCCCATGAGAACATTAAGGAATTGCGGGAGTTCGTCAAGGCTGGTGCGCCGGAGTATTTTCCCCACACGCGTGATTCTCTTATCGTTTGTGAGCTTGTAAGTGCCTCGCTCGGTTCCGCTTTGCCCTTTCGCGACGGGCTGACTTGCAATGAGTCGGGTCACAAATTCCTTATGCACGTTGCAATCGTTGTTCACGTACATTGAGCGGAACTTGAGGAAGGTAAAAGTCTGGCCATATCGCCCGACCCTCTTCTGCCGGTAGAACACGGGACCTTTCGAAGTAAATTTAATCGGCGAGAGCGATGACGACGAGCAGCGGCGCACAGAGGATCAACAGCGTTGCACTTCCGACGATGTCGATCGCGCGTTTGATCAAAAGGACGGTGCGCTTTCCCTTGTCACGGCTAATCAAGTCGGGATATAGGGCGGCATTGCTTGGACGTCCAGGCTTCTCATGGTCCCAGTCGTCGGGAAAGATGTGAAAAGATATTCGGACCTGATTGAATTGCTCCTCGGATCAACTCGTCCCGCAGGTTCGCAGTCACCTTGGTCAGGAAAGTATCCAGAATCGCCCGTTTGTCATTCACGACGAGGCCTGTAAACATCGCGCCCACGATTACACCTTCCTTGTACCAACCAATCAAATCAGTATCCCTGCTGGAGGAAAGCAGCGCTGACATCACATTGCGAAGGGTTGTCCTGTTCTTGTTCGCATTCTCATCGTTGACAGCCTCCAGCAACATCAGCAGGAAGGGAGCCTTGGAACGCTCCGTGCGCTTGCGCTCAATGGCAATCATTCCTCTGAATGTCTCTTCGTCCAGAGGTGTGCGCTCCACTGCGGGCGTAGTTTCCAGCAGCGGGTCGGCGGAATTCGGTTCATTAGTCTGATTTGACAAGGTCACGAAATTCTCCTTTCGTGGCGACCATCGACGTTCGAATTGAGCTGCATTGCCAAACCGTTTGAGTGGCAGATTGTCAGGAAGCGAGGGACGATCGGTAGTAGTAACCGCTGTAAGCAGAAGCCATGGAGCCGTTCAAGAGTGCACCGAGCAGCTTCGTCGAATCTATCGCTACAAGCCCCTTCTGCAACTGTCGTTTTTCTGTCGTTCCCTGGCGGGTAACCAGCAAGACCCCATCTGCGAGCCTCATCCAGATGCTGGTATCGGCCATCGGTAGCACAGGAGGAGAATCGATAATGATCCAATCAAACCACGCAGCAATCTGCGCCATCATGGTCGGCAGTTTCTGCGATTGCAGAAGTTCGATGGGATTGTTTGTAGCATCGCCAGCAGGTAATAGCCAGAAACCCGCTTCCTCAAGATGGTAGATACCGGCAGGGGGACTAAGTTTTCCCCGTAGCCAATCACATATGCCGGGTCTCTTTGAAATGCCCAACATCTGTGACAGAGACGGACGGCGCAGATCTCCTTCTATCAACAACGTTTTTTCGCTGGGCGCATGGGAAAGAACACAGGCAAGGTTGGCAGCGAGCGTACTCTTGCCTTCCTGCGGGATTGTGCTCGTAATCAAGACCTTCTTCAACGGCCGGTTCCTACGCATGTCTCTCAATCGCACGCCCAGTAGCCGAATGGCTTCGGCTGTCGGGCTCTCCCTATCCGTAAGGCAGACTAACCGGCTTTGTGAAGGTAGCAAAATTGGCAATGACTGGACTCGGCTTAGAACTTCCGCACGCTCATCTGCCGACAGCCCGTCCGCATTACCCGGCGCAACCGCGACTGCTCCAGCAAGAGAAATTGTGTCTCGTGCAGCGATTTCAGTGTTATCGGCGAACCTTGTCGCTTCGGTCCCCACATCGGAAACGTTGGCTTTCCAGTTCGACACCGCCCTCCGCTCGGCACGCTGCAGCAACTCCGTCGCTTTTGTCGGCCGCGACGAATCACTCCCTGCTCGCTCATTTTCGGACCTTTGCAACGCGTCAAAGATATTGCTCATCTTTGCTCCTTCAGGGGTTCCCGACGTTTCCAGATCCGAGTAGCTTGGAAAAATTCTTCACCGGGCGGGGTGCGATTCAAGGAAACCTCCTCAGGGAACACACGGGCCATATCGAAGCGAAATTCCCTAGCCACGTCTTCAATCATGTCCGGGGTCACACTTCGTAACTGCTTGGCATAGGCGCTGATTAGGGCGTTCTCGCAGATAGTGTTGATCAGGCGGGGCAAGCCACGAGAATAGCCGAATACAGCCGCGATGGCCTGCTCTGTGAAAATTTGATCGTGGAGGGGGTCCGCCCCGGCCGTCTGCAACCTCTGCTCAATGTATTGCTTTGTCTCGTCGGCATCCAGGGGATGAAGGTGTGTTCGAACTGCAATTCTTTGCTTAAGCTGCCTCAACCCGACAGAGTCGAGTTGCTGGTCGAGTTCGGGCTGCCCCGCGAGCACGATTTGCAGCAGTTTGTCGTTGGTCGTTTCCAGGTTTGACAGAAGACGAACTTCTTCAAGTATGTCGTCAGACAGATGGTGCGCCTCATCCACGACGAGCACCGTGGTCATTTTTTTCTTGCATCGCGAGACGAGAAACTGTCCCAGGTCGAGCAAAAGGTCGCATTTATTCTTACCGGAAGCCGCAAGGCCGAAATCAGCGAGAATATACTGCAGAAACTCCGTCGGTGAAAGGCGGCCATTGAAGATATACGCGTAGGCAACGTCCTTGCTCTCCTTCAAAAGGTCGAGCAGGCAGCGAAGCAGCAAAGTCTTTCCGGTGCCCACCTCCCCAGTAACCACAACAAAGCCCTTGTGCCGCCGAACGCCATAATACAGCGCCGCCAACGCCTCTGCGTACTGCTTGCTTGCGACAAAGCAGGTCGGATCTGGCGTGAGGTCAAACGGGTTGCGCTTGAAATTGAAGAAAGTTTTGTACATCGGGAGCCAAATCCTAACTGTGGAGATAGCTGAACGCAGAGCCGGCGGCGATCATGACCACGACGAGTGCAGTCATGGTCCACCCAAAAGCCAATTTCCTCTTTGTTTTCTCTTCATCCAATGGGCTCGTTATCGCGGGAATCTCGGAAATAACTGCGATCGGCAAAAGTGCTTTAATTTCTTCTTCACTATGCAGGCGATCATCCATAAATTCAAATCCCCCTGCAACAAGGAAGCCCAAAGCCAAGCCCACTCCCAACCCAATACCGCAGAATTTCAGCCGATTGGGAAAATCCGGTTTTGAGGGCAAACTCGGAGGATCAAGCATGGTGAACCGCTCACCCTGCTGCATCTCCTCCATGCTCGTAGCCATTTCCGACTGGTCTTTCTTCTTCAACAGATCGTCATAGTTTGACTTGGACTGGTCATAGCCACGGGTCAAGTCGGCGAGTTCCTGCTCGGTCGCGGGTTCCATGTTCAGGCGCCCTTGGTACTCGTCGATTCGCTCCTTTAGTCTCTCAATTGAAGTTTCCCTGTTCTTGATTTCCAGCTGGTTGGCCTGCAATTGCCCCTGTAATTGCCGCCCGGCCGCGCTCAACGTTGGAGGATCCACTGCATCCGTACCCTTTGACTTAGAAGCGGCGATGAAATTCTCCCTCATCACCTCCATCTTCGCTATCTGCTCCTTTAGCCTTAGAACGTCCGGATAGCGATCTGTGTACTTAGAACTAAGCTCTGCGAGTTGCGCTCTCAACTTGTCGAGTTGCTCGTCGATTGTGGCCAAGTCTGTCGGCGCTGAAAGACCTGTCTGATCGGTACTGGATCGAACTGTCGCTCGCGATGTCCGTTCCTGCTCCAGCAGTGCCTCTAGGTAGACGCGTTGTTGTTTTGCGGTATTCAGGGCGTCCTGCTCGCTTTGTAGCTGAGACTGCAGGCCGGATAGGATTTGAAGATTGCTTGCTCCTTGCGTCGGCAAAGCTCCCTCGTGCTGGCTTTCGAATTGCCGAACCTTCGCTTCTTGCTCTGACAGGGTCTCGCGGGCATCTTCCAGTTGCTTCTCCAAAAAACTCGTCGTGCCCTCAGACTCCTGCTGACGCACTTTAAGATTTTCACTGATGAAAAGCCCTGTAAGCTCCGTCGTTACTTGCTGCGCCAAATGCGGATCGCCGGCCAAGTACGAGATTGTGAATGACGTAATACCTTCTCCTCCTTGACTTCGCACCAGCTCGATACCGATGTCCTTGCGCATACTTGCAACCTTCTGATCGTCGGTGAGCCTCCCCTTAGCGGCGCTATACAAGTGAAGTTTTTGAGCAATCATGAGAAGGCGAGTCCGGCTAAGAATCTGCTCCGTCATACTCTGCAGTCGAGTCTGAAGATTGTCATTGATATTGGGCAGGACGTAATTTTGCGGCATCGTCGGTTGCTCTACGAGGATCAGAGTGCTCGACTTATAGCGCGGAGGAATTACCAAGCTTGATCCCCATACTAGGAGCCAACCGACAAACAGAGCGATAAGGAATTGAAGTTGCCGGCGGCGGGCGATCTCCATCAAGCGTCGGAGGTCAAAACTTCCCGGCTGCTGCTCTTCCAACACATCAGGCATTGTTATCTCCCCAGTGCCTTCCTGAACTGATAAGTAAACCGCGCGTACTCCTGGTTAGAGTCAGGATCCTCAGAAATGGCTGCGATGCTGGAAAAGTCTTCGTGAAGCCTTTGGTATCCGAACCCTACTCCAAAGCGTTCGCCAAACATGCGCGACAGGGAGGCTTGTCCTGCAATCGAGGTCCCGCCGTCGCCGGTGTACAAACTGGTCTGAGAAGATAGTGTACTCGAGTTCGAATAATTTGCTGACAAGCCTGCGCTCCAGCTTCGAGTAAGTTTATAGCCCGCGGAAACACCAAATGCATTCGAGTTGTAGGCGCCAATGAGTCCTCCGCCTGCAGACACGACGTGAGCATAGTACGCCGCAAGATTCGCGCGAGTACTTTGCCAGCCCATACTCACCTCGGCTTCAGGCGACCACGACGCAGAGGTCGTAGAGGCCGGTGACTGAATTACCAGGACACTGGCATGTTCAATGCCGCCCGAAATTGAGACGGAGACTGTCCGGCGGAAATAGATCGTATAAAAAGGAAGCAGCGCATGCGTTTCCGTTGTGCTTTGATTATTCAGCCCGGCGCTTTGTTGTTTCATTCCGTTTGTGGTCGTTCGGGAAAATTGATATTGGAGGCCAAGGTATTGCGAACGCGATAGGCGCCGATTGTAAAAGGCTGCGGCGCCGCTTCCATTGGAATTGGAAAGGCCCGATGAGTTAGATGGGTTGGGATAGTCTGTCCTCAAGAAGGAACCGCTGGCGCCGACCATACCATCTCTCCCGAATTGATAGCTCACGAGGCCACGCACTGTATTGGACATCAGCTCTGCGAAAGGAGCAATTACAGTTGCCCCCGGGGTCTGCGTTGAGCCAGTGACCCCTCCGCTGGAAAAGGTGTAGGACTGATCGAAGACATTGGAAGTCCGATAGAAGGTGTCCCCCAGGCTTAGGGTGAGTTGCTGGCTGAAACGATACCTATAGGTTAGGGAGGCACCTTGATCAATCGTGTCAAGGTCCGTCGTAGGTTCGTAAACGACGAAGCTTGGACCGTAACTGAGAGTTGTCTGTTGTCGAGGAGTCGATTGAGACAGCATGAATGTGGGGAGAATTGAAAAAGTACCGTCGTTCTTCACTGAGGAAGCTGTCGAACCCGGGAAGACATTGTTGTCGTACCCCCCGCTTAGGGCTATGCTGGCCGACAAGTAATTGGATCGCTCTTCTGAGCCGACTGTTGTCGGATAAGCGTCGCCGCTTACCGGGGGCGGCGTCATCATTTGGGTGTCATTGTCCGTGGTCGCGGCGCCGCCCGTTCCGCTCGGTTCCACCTGGGGCCACGACAGCTTTGCCGCGAACAATAGAAGAGCGATAATGACTCGTGCAGACATAGACAAACCCTACGGCACAACAATGGTGTCATGCGGTCTAATCTTGATGTTTTGGCTGACGTTCTTTCCCTTGATAAATTCCTGGTAGTTAAAAGGGATTCTGGATTCCCCGCCTTGGGGATTTTGGCGTAGGACGTAGACGGATTTCTTCTTCGCGAAATCCCTGAACCCGCCGGCCAATGCAAGCGCGTCAACTATGGTTGTACCCGCGGCCAATGGGTAAGAACCGGGCTTACCCACCTGGCCGAAAATGTTGAACTTTTCGCTGCGTATCTCCTGGACGATTACCGTCACTTGCGGCTCAGTGATGTAGCTCCGGAGGCTGACTTCAATGTCTTGTTGGAGCTGTGCCGGTGTCCGTCCCGCTGCTTGCACCTCTCCTATCAACGGCAACGAGATCTTTCCGTCGGATCGCACCGGAATCACTCGTGTAAGATCTGGTTCCTTCCACACACTGATCGACAGTACGTCATCCCCGCCGATGATATAGGAGTCGTCGGCATGGATTCTTCTTGAAGGCGAATCCGGTTGCGGCTCTGGGGAAGTGGCGGCAGCAGAGGGCCCGCTGAGAGCTTGGTTCGAGCGGGCGGCTTGTCCCCATAAACTTCCGGAGAGAACCACAAAGAGAAGAAAGTTGAATCTGATTGCCCAGGCGGGCCAACTTTTCATAACGGTCTTCCTCGACCATTCTGGAGAGGTTGATTTCAGCGCTAAATTGCAATTGTGCATCGCAGATCCGATCAATGCGCGGCGACTCGTGCAAAGATGAAGCCGAATATAGTTCCGTCCAATCCGCAAACTAAGGGATCAAGGACTCAGCCGTCTATGATGCTGTTGTCTGCGGTGTATTTTCGTTTAAGAACCGGCTCGGGGCAGCGCAAACCAACGACGATCGCAGTTCCCATCCCTGGTTCCTGGTGCCACATAGCTCCACATCGGAGGAGTGGACTTCGACGGCCACGGACTGCGCGAGCATCTCCACAGAAAGAATCAAACGAAACAGATTCTTCTTGCGAACCAAAATGCCCTCAACGCCCGCGAGGGCGCCCCTTGTGACCCGAACGCGCGCGCCGCACTTCAAGAAAGGATGCGGTTCAATGCAGAATGGCCCTTCAACCGCTCTTTGAAGTGCCTCAATCTCCGCATCGGGGATTATCGCGACTCGTTCACCCCGGTAGAGAATCATGTGGATTCCCGGAGTTGTCACGACCTGCAGTCTGCGATCAATGCCGCCGCGAACGAAAACATAGCAGGGGAATAAGGGTAAGGAAAGCACCTTGCTCCTGTCCTTCCAGCGGCGGGTAGATTGATAGAGCGGAAGAAAAACATCAAATCCCTTCGCGGAGAGCATTTCCGCCACGACCTTCTCGTGCTGATGGCGAGTGTAAACCGCCCACCAGGCCGCATCCAGACGGCTTCTCTCGTCAACGCTCAGCGCGGTCAGCATTGCGAGTGCCTTTCTTTTGCTTCATCGGTACTGCACCCAACCCGTAATGAATGCATAGCTTCGCCCTGTGGGCTACATCGCCCTGCTCTTTCCCTTGACGCTCGGCACTAGACCGTCGCGCTTCAAAAAAACCTGTGGTTAACTTCTTGTTCGACCTCAAAGCGGCCTGGCGGACCACATCCGCCTCTGAATTCCGTCCCCTCGGCCCCCCAAAAACAGCTACCGAAAGGGTAACGAGCGACTGGTTACCGGCGATGACTCCCCGGGTTACCTACGATGTTTCCCTGAGCCTTAAGCTTGGGGTGAGGTGATCGTCATCGAAATCGCCTCGAACGCCAAAGCTCATCACGTCTCCTTGTTCCAAGACGCGCGTGACTTTCCCAACACACTCGATTCTCATCTCCACACCGCCCCAAACCGGCGAAAGAATGAGGACCTCAATGCGAACATCAGATCCCACAGGCGGACACATGCTGCTGTTAATGAGCGCTCCGTCAAGCGCAACGTCGGAGGTGAAGCCACCTCCGGTGTGCTCGCCGTCTTCGTTCCAGTGGAAGATGACCGGTAATTGCAGCTTGTATCGCGCAGCTGACCGCCTGTTGCGATCAAACCGAACCACATTCGCAGGCTTGTGACGAACTTGCATAAGGGACCCCTGCATACAGAGGCAAAGATACGTCATGGTTTGGTACGTCGCAAGCCGCCGATCGTTTGAAAATCTTGAGAGAAGGGAGGCTATAGTCTTGGTACCCAGTTTCTCCATTTGCAGGACAAATAGCCCTCAAACCCAACCGCCTCTAGGACAATGGGCCCATTAGGACCCGAGAAGAAAGTATGAGTCCCAAAAGGACGAAAAGATATATTACGAAAGATTGCAGTCCTGGTAACTAAAGTGTTATTGCCTTTGATCCATGTGGTATATTATTCTTCAACATACATACCGGCTCCCTACCCACCTGCTGCCGGATGTCAGAATTCATACGAACTCGATTGTGGGTGAACGACGGGCATTCATCCGACGTGCAATTATCCGAATTACACTGGTGCAATTGGGGACTGCGGTAAGTTCTTCCTTTCATCCGAAATTGGGGACTCGGGAGCTTTTCCTTCATACAGAGTGGAATAGCTTGGGAAACGTTTCTTGCAGGGCTTGTTAGGAGAGAGCCAATGCCTTCGAACGTTACTGGGCGCGAGAGAGTGGTGCATATTGCACCCCAGGAAAAGACATCGCGCAAAGCTTTGGTTGTTGGCCGCGACGCCCTGACAGGGGGCTTGCTGGCCGATTCGCTTCATCATAATTTCGGATTTGACGCTGCCGTCATTACCCCCCCTGAGCTCTCGCGAGCACTGGGAAGAGGCGATGTGGCTCTCGTGACCATAAGCGCCGATATCTATTCGGTTGCGGGAACCGGTTTCGACCTGGCGGATAGCGTGTTCCGTGACCACCCCAAAATTCCCATAATTGTCCTGGTCGATGAGCTGTCGTACGACTCGGTTATCCAGGCATTTCGCTGCGGTGCCCGCGGGGTGTTTGAACAGCGGGAATCTATGAGCGAGTTCACCCATTGCGTCGAGCATGTGACACGGGGATACATCTGGGTGGGAAAGGCGGGCACGGATTTCTTAATGGAAGCATTGAGGAGAATTCCTGCTCCCTCCGGCAAAGCAGGAGATGACTTGTCAGCTCTTACCGCGCGTGAACTCCAGGTTGTGCAATTCGCCGCCAGAGGGAAAACAAACAAGGCCATTGCCAGCGAACTGTATTTGAGCGAGCACACGGTGAAGAATTACATGTTTCGGGCATTCGAAAAACTGCATGTATCGAATCGCGTTGAGTTGCTTTTCTATTTAGCGACCCGAGGCCATCCGTTTGGCCCGGCGCAGACTGAGCTCGACCAACCCGCTGCTCGAAAGTGAACGCAGAACATGCCGCAGTCCCCTGCTCATCCCTATGAAAGGCAAAATGAGCTTCTTTCGGGGGTGAAGTCTAGCGACGCTGCTAGGCGGCTTGCTGAATAGTCTATGTGCCATAAACTGCCAAATTAAATATGCCCTCGATCGTAAACCTGTAAATTGTGAGCATTTACAATGACTGCCATCATGAGCACAGAAACTCTTATCCCGAGCCGATTGGCTGAATTAAAGCGCAAGATGGAAACCCGTGAGGCCCGTATCGGGATTATCGGGATGGGATACGTCGGATTGCCGCTGGCGCTGCTCTTCAGCGGCGAGCGATTTCGAGTGACCGGATTCGATATCGCGCCGGACAAGGTGAAAACCCTCAACGCCGGCGGGTCCTACTTCGTACGCATTCTGCCTGAGGCAATTCAAGAGGCACAAAATGCCGGTTTCCGCGCCACATCGGACTACGCGGAGGTCGCCCGAATGGATGCGGTGATTATCTGTGTGCCTACGCCTCTCGACAAGCATCACGAGCCGGACCTGAGCTATGTGACCGGGACGATCCAGTCGATCGCGCCTCATATTCATGAGAACCAATTGATCGTGCTGGAAAGCACGACATATCCCGGCACGACGGAAGAAATCGTCGTCCCCATTCTTGAGGCCGGCAACCCCCACGGCCTGAAAGTTGCGCGTATGCTCGATGGGCCGGGCGTGCAGGTCGCCTTTTCGCCTGAGCGCGAGGACCCGGGTAATGAAACAGTGGCTCGCCATGACATTCCCAAGATTGTGGGCGGCTGCGGCCCTGCGGCGACAGAGCTCGCCGCGGCCATGTACGGAACCATCTTCCGCCAGGTCGTGAAGGTGAGCAGTCCAGCGGTGGCAGAGATGGCAAAGCTGCTGGAAAACATCTACCGCTGCGTGAACATTGCGCTGGTCAACGAACTGAAGCAGCTCTGCATGCGGATGGGCATTGATATCCACGAAGTCATCGACGCGGCCAAGACCAAACCGTTCGGTTTCCAGGCCTTCTACCCAGGTCCTGGGTTGGGCGGCCACTGCATTCCGATCGATCCTTTTTATCTTTCCTGGAAGGCGCGGGAATTCGACTTCCGCGCCCGCTTTATCGAGTTGGCCGGCGAAATCAACACCGCCATGCCGTATTTTGTGCTTGCGCAGATTGCCGCGGGCCTCAACGGACAGGCGAAATCTATCAGGGGATCGAAGGTGCTGGTATTGGGCCTGGCCTACAAAAGAGACATCGACGACCTGCGCGAATCGCCCTCGCTTACGATTATTGAATTGCTGCAAGATGAAGGCGCCGTCGTGTCCTACAACGACCCCTACTTCCCTACCGTAGGCCGAGGCCGCCACTACAACTTGAATATGTCCAACACTCCGCTCGAGAATCTCGGCCAGTATGACGCGGTGGTGATTGTAACCGACCATTCCGCATACGATTACCCTGCTATTGTCGAACAGTCCCAGTTGGTGGTGGACACGCGGAATGCTACCAAAGGCATTGAATCTGCAAAAATCCTGCATTGCTAGACGGTGCCGTCAAGCTGCTTGTGTAAATACGCGAAGGGTGCGGGTTTTCCATTCCAGGTTGAATCTCTGGAAGATGGAATAGATGATTCTGTCCACGGATTGCACGTTGACGAAGCAGACCATGGGGCGGGTGCGGCGGCGGACTTCGACGAACCAGCGGTCGATGGTGTTGGTGGTGCGCAGCTCAGATCGCGCGTCAGGTTGGAGACCGTCTGCGTGCTGACTCGCTCGCCTTTCAGCGTGGCCACCACAAGGCCCATTTGGCAGCCACGCTGAAAGGCCTCGCGAATCAGCATCGCATCGGTCTTTGTTGTCTTCTATTTCCGGCCCATCCGTCGTCAGATTGAATTCGCGAAACCCAGTGCAGTCTCACCGTTCTTGCTTCCGCTCGGGTCTACGATGCCTTACTCCGCCGCTCCCCAGTTAAAGCCCTGGCTGCTCATCGCTGCGCCTGAAACATCCACGATATTAGCGCCGCCGTCAACCATAAGAACCGCGCCGGTCATAAACGACGAATCGTCACTCGCCAGGAACACGCAAGCGCCGGCCATTTCCTCCGGTTCGGCCAACCGGCGCAGGGGCAAGTTAGCCGAAAGGATCGCTGCTACGCCGTTGTAATCGGTATTGAGCGCCTTCGCCAAAGGACCAACCGCGTTGACGAGCATTTCGGTCCTGGTGCCGCCCGGACAAACCACGTTGCAGCGGATCTTCTTGGGACCATAGTCCAACGCAGCCTGCTGGGTCAGCATGTTCAGCGCCGCCTTGGAAGTGCAGTACGGCGCCATCGTGGGAAGACAGCGTAGCGCTCCCAGCGACGAGACATTGATAATCGACCCGCCTCCGGCTTTGACCATGTGCGGGATGGTTGCCTGCATCACATGGAAGGGACCGATCACATTGATCTCCAGCACCTTGCGGAAAAGAGCCGGGTCTACATCGGCTACCGCTCCGGGGGGATCGATACCGGCGCAATTGATGACCACATCGATTTTGCCGCCCCAGGCTAAAGTGGCAGCAGCCATGCGCTGCGTATCCGCGATGATCGTGACGTCGCCGGCGCATGCCATCATAGCACCCGTTGGCGCCGACTGCACCACCTTGTCCAGTGCGGCTTCGCGCCGGCCCACGATACAGACCTTGGCCCCTTCCGTGACAAACCGCTGTGCCAATGCCCGGCCAATCCCTGAACCGCCACCGGTAATGAGGGCTACTTTTCCTTTGAGTCGCATGTCCGTTTCCTTTCTTGTGTGTGTTGCCGATTTGGCGCGCCTGACGCCTGGAAGCGCCGGCCTTCGGGCTGGTGAATGCAATCAATCGACGCCAGCTCAGAGCATAATTCAAAACGATTGCGGATGTATTTACCGTTCTGCCACGGCTACACCCTCAATAAATTGCGCGTGCTTGGAAGATTTTTTGTTCGCGCCGATCCATTCCAGTGCATGACGATTGGGGCGGAGCCGGAAGGCTGGCCGCGCCTATGTGGCTGATTTGGCCTTGACAGAATCCTTGTCAAACTCACTCCCCATCTCGTTTCCGCTCGTGTCTACGAAAAGGATGGGCAGCTTGGACATGTCTTCCGTGCAGCTATCCGGAAAGAGAATCCATGCCTGCCAGTCAACGACATAGCGCATGGTCTTCATTCCCGGATACCGTGCATCGATCGCCTTGGCCAGCTCAACCCCGGTCTTTGCCTTGGCCAGTGCTTCTTCGTATACATCCAAATACTGCAGGCAGAAGTCGATGCCGGAGGCATCATCGGCATGGAGCTTCGCGGGGTTGCAATGACCGGGAATCACGACCCGGGGGTTCATTGCCTTCAACTTCTTAAGCGAGTTCCTCATCTTGACGCGGCGGGCAGCATCCGACTCGATCGTAAACAAGTGACATTCGTTGAATACGACATCGGTCCCGCAGGCGACGCGTAGCGACGGAACCCAGATCATTGTATTGTTGGCGCTGTCGCCATCCCAGTCGTCTGAAAATTCGATGCGTTCGCTTTCGAGCATGATGTGGTCTTCGGAAAGAGGCTCGGGGACCATGATCCGGTCAGGTACGTTCTTGCCAAAAACGCGGCCCCATGCATTCACTTTGTCCTCGGCGGTAACCGCGATGTCTTTCACCACGCTGGGCAGGGCCACGATCTTTGCATTCGGAAATGCGTAGCGCAACACCCAGGCGCCAAAATGATGGTCCGGATGGTAATGCGAAATATAGATATGGGTAAGGTTCCGTTCCAATTCAATCAGATTGGCGGCGAGCCGATGTGCATCGCTTGTGAGCATCGCTGCATCGATCAGGACGGCATCCTTCTCTCCATAGAACACGGTTGAAGTCCCGCTGAAATTTGGCTTTGCGCCGGTGTCCCTGTCAGCTCCATGCTGAAACACCTTGTACTTTAGTGGCATTTTCTGCACCCCCTTCCGTAGTTTGGTTTGCCTTCGTTTCCGCGCAGGCGGCGGACCGGTAAACACTACGTGAAGAGTGTACTATACACAGTCAACTACTCAGGGCAGACGCATCTAAATGCCCACTATTCCGGGCGCCACGAGAAGACCTTCGCCTGCCTGCTGGGACCGCGCAGCTCCGGCGCGCTTGCGATCACTGTCAACGATGCCAGAAGGGATTCTGCCCGCGGGATCGGCAACTGGGGCCGTCCGGGACTTCGCTGACCCCCGCAGTAATCATGCCGTGGTGCGTTTCAGTCGAGCTGTGCGCCATCCATCGGCGTACGCTGTGCGGGCTACTTCGGAATAAGGAACCGGACTGACTATCGCGCGAATCTCGGTCTGGACGTGGCGCTCGACGGTTGGTTTGGATGAACCGCCGGCTTCTTCTCCCCAGACGAACGTAACTTCAGTACCGGGCTCGCTGTACTCGCTCTCGATCATCGCAAGGGTGAGCAGCCGGCCTTCATTTGCGCTATACCCGCACCAAGTGGAAATGCCGATCGTTTTGCCGTCATGCAGGACCTTGTCATAAGGCAACGTGGAGTAGACGGCTGAGGGGAAATCAAAATACTTCGCGCGATCTTTCTTCTCGAACATAGTGCTAATGGCGTGCGTGACATCGACGCTATCCAGGGCGAGTGTCACCTTTTTCCGATGGGGCCCGTTCGCCATCTTCTCAAGCGCATCTCTTCCGATGAAATCGTGATCGAACTTTACGATTGGACCATAGCCCAGATCGTAGGGAGTGAGATAGTAATCTTCGATGTTGCCGGAATAGAAGCTGCCGCCAAGGGATGCAACGGCTTCGTAACTATTGGCCGGCAGCCACTGCCGATAGGCGCGCATTTTCTCGCCGGAATAAACTGCCGGCATCGGCGACGGAATCCATCCTGACTCCAGAGTGTTGGACGAGTAAGCCCTGGCCCCGACTTGTCGAAGCCCAAATTCATGACCCGCTTCAACAATTGCGGCTTTCACCGCCTCGCCGTCGGCCCAGGGACCAAATAACTCCAGGCCCGGCTGTCCGGCCATACCATGACGCAACGCGCGGACAGCGCGCCCCGCTATAGTAATCGTGCTCATATTAAAAAACTTCAACTCCGGGGCGGGTTTGCCTGTCACCTTCTCGACGACTTTCATGGCATTCGGCCCCTGGACCTGGTACCGGTAAACCTTGCGTACAATCGGCCCTCCCCGGGCTACAGATCTTTCATCCCGTTCGAACTGCACATTGTAGCCTCCGGTTTCGCCGTGGTATTGAACCCAATTGTGAACCGAGGGACGCCCAACGAGATTGAACAAATCCTTGTCGAGATAAAAGAGAATCACATCGCCAATCACGTAGCCATCGTAGTTGCATGCGACGAATTGTTTTGCCTTGTTGGATTCGAATTTATCGAAGCTGTTTATGCCTATATGGGATAACAGTCTCAGCGCGTCCTCGCCTTTCACGTACATATCGGTCATGTGGTAAGACTGGTTAAAGAGGACGCAGCTATGTTGCCAGGCGTACTGTTCATCTCTCCAATTTGAGAATTCGCTCGGAACGACAGGGTATACATAGGGGCCCGTTTGCGAATTCCGCAACAGTTTCACGGGGCCTCCAACGGCTTCCAAGAGTTCTTCCAGGTTATTGTGGTTCACTTTGGCTCCTGAGGACGGCGTTGAGGATTTTTGCCCACAATACAATGGGGAAAGTGTTTTGTCACCTAAATTCAAATTATGTATACATTACCTATGATGATGTCAAGCTAAATGTTTGCGATCTCCTTCCATGTGGCACAATAAAGAAAGCATGCAAATGGTGAAAATAATAGGTTTAACTTCATATGGAGCCTTGGATATGGTTCCTCAGTACCCAGAGCTTGGCGTCCCAAGAAAATATTCTCCATTCGATTGGATACAATTTGCTGGAGATTTTAGCACCCGCACGTCTTACCGGCGGTTCCGGCTCCGCTCCACACCAATTGGTTAACCGCCATAGGTGTGAAGGCTCAAGAGGTTGATCCTCGACAAGCCAGATCGGGTGACGGGTCGATTGAGGTTAAGACTGGCAAGAGGGCGGTGGAAATTGTAGTCGTGCGCCGTTGCCGATGCCAGAGTTCCGTCGTCTTCTGATATATTTTGTATGCAAAATGTCTGCCAAGAACTCACGCGTGATCGTAAGAATTCGCGAAATGATTCTGCACGGCGACCTCCCTCCGGGCGAGCGAGTGAGAGAGGTCAAGCTGGCCATGAAATTGGGGGTCTCCAGAACTCCGGTTCGTGAAGCGCTGCCTTTCCTTGCGCAAGAGGGCGTGCTCACTCGGTTGGATACCCGTGGTTTCGTTGTACGTGCGTTCACGCCGCAAGAGATCATGGACGCCATCGATGTTCGCGGCGCGCTCGAGGGTCTGGCCGCTCGTATGCTTGCGGAACAAGGAACGCCCCCCCGGCTAATCCAGTCGCTTCATGAATGCCTTCGCGACGGCGACGCGCTTTTTCGCAAGGGCCATGTGGTTCTGGAGGACGAAGGTCGCTATGGCGACATGAACAAGCAATTTCATTCGCTGATTGTTCAAGGGCTAGGCAGCAAAGTAATCGCGGAAGCCATTGAACGCAATGATCGAATTCCATTTTCGGGAGCGCATGCCATAGCATTCGACCAGGTCGATCTTCCTCGCATGTACGATCACCTGCTCTACGCGCACCGGCAGCATCATGCGATCGTTCAAGCACTGGAAAATGGCGAAGGCGCCAGAGTTAACGGACTCATGATCGAACACGCGCACGTAGCAAAGACAAGCATCAATATGGCGCGCACCGCCTCGCGGCCGGGCGGAGAGAACCTGGAGATTTCCTCTTCAGAGATTTAAGGTTTTCGCACTGGGCGCCGTCCGGCCATTGTATTCAGTATACTGAATTAGGGGGAATTATGACTCAAAGGGCAGTGTTATCCGGCATCGCGGAGATGCTCACCGGCTACTCCATCGAGGTTGTTCCCAGCCACGCCAAGGCTCTGAACGCGACACTGGATCGCGCAGATCCGGGAACTGAAGTCTTCCTCACCTGGATTCCCGACGAAGATCCGATGCGTATGGTTGAGGCTGCAGCGAAGTTGCGCAAGGCTGGCCTCTGTCCCGTGCCTCACATCGCCGCCCGTCATCTTGAAAGTTTCGCACAGCTTGAACAGCTTGCCGCCCGTCTGGCGGGCGACGGCGGCGTAGATCGCATTCTCGTGATCGGCGGGGATCGCGCGAAGCCGGCGGGACCATATTCCTCGAGTCTGGAGGTGATGCAGTCGGGGGCTTTTCAAAAGGCTGGCATCACCCGTATGGCCGTAGCCGGTTTCCCTGAAGGCAACCCCAATATCTCCCAAACCACTCTCGACGAGGCGCTCGCGGCCAAGCTCGACTTCGCCCACAGCAATGGTCTCGAGCTTTCCATCGTTACTCAATTTTGTTTCGAAGCCGAGCCGATCGCGGCTTGGCTGAAACGCATCCGTGCCCAGCATATTGACGTTTCCGTGCGCATTGGCATGGCCGGTCCCGCCTCTATAGTTACCCTCGCGCGCTACGCCGTGCACTGCGGAGTCGGAAAGTCGCTGCACGTGCTCACAGACCATCCCTCCTTCGCGAAACTGGTTACTGAGAAGGGACCCGAGCCCATCGTTCGGGGCATCGCCAACCTCGCCGAGCCAGGAGAAAATGTTTCTCTCCCGCCTGGTGTGGCAGGCCTTCATTTCTTTGTCTTTGGCGGTGTAAACAAGACACTCGACTGGATTAAGGACGCGAGGGTTCGATGATTACACCGCTTGCACTGTGCGCCAGCCTTTGGCATAAGTTTCCCGCGCTACCTTGGAGTACGGTACAGGGCTGACGACCGCCCGGATCTCGATCTGCTTGTGACGCTCGACGGTTGGTTTCTGCGAACCGCCGCCCGACTCTCCCCACAGGATCGCGACTTCGGTTCCGATCTCTACCTCCGGGTCCACCACGCCCAGCGACAACATCGATCGCTCGTTATAACTGTAGCCGGTGAACATAGAGAATCCGACCGTCTTCCCGCCGCTCCGAACCGCATCGTACGATGCCGAGGCATAGTTGGACAACGGCAGATCAATGAACTTGTACACCTCGCCCGAATCCAGCATCGACGCCCAAACCTTCACGACATCCTCGGCGTCCCAAGCCAGAGTGACCTTCTTTCGTTGCGGTGTACTCGCCATTTTTTCCAGTGCTTCTCTGCCAATGAAGTTGTGATCGAATTTGATAAATGGCCCATAGCCCAACGCATAGGGCGTCATGTAGTAGTCCTCGATCGCACTCGATTCGAAGCTGCCGCCGAGCGAGCCTGTCGCCTCATAGCTGTTGGCCGGTAGCCATTGCCTGTACGCCTTCATCTTCTCGCCTGTGTAGACCGCGGGCAGAGGGGATGGAATCCATCCCGATTCAAGCGTGTTACTGGCGTACGCTCGCGAACCAACTTCCCGGAGTCCAAACTCTTTGCCGGCATTGACTATGGCTTCGCGGATCTCCTCCCGCTCTTCATACGGTCCCCAAACCTCTAGTCCTGGAGCGCCAGCCATGCCGTGGCGCAGCGCACGCACCTTGCGCCCAGCAATGTTGATTTCGCCCATGTGGAAGAACTTCAGTTCGGGAACTGGTCCGCCGTTGAGCCTCTCCAGGATTTGCGGAGCATTGGGTCCCTGAATCTGATATCGGTAACAGGAGCGGATCACCGCCTTGCCTTTCGGGTTGGAAGGAGACCGGTCGTCCTTTTCAATCTTCACATTGAATCCGCCGGTTTCGGCATGGAATTGAATCCAGTTGGCTGCCGGCGTCCGTCCGACGAAGACCAGCCGATTCTCCTCCAGGTGAAAGAGAATGCCGTCGCCGATCACAAAGCCGTCATAGCTGCACGGAGCAAATTGTTTCGCACGGTTCACCGGGAACTTTTCAAAGCTGTTGGTCGCCAGATAGGAGAGCATTTTGAGCGCGTCGGGACCTTCGACATAGATATTTGCCATGTGGTGAGATTGGTCGAAGAGAACTGCACTCTCTCGCCACGCGCGCTGTTCCTCGCGCCAGTTCGAGTACTCGGCGGGAACCACCGGGTAAACGTAAGCGCCGATCTGCGAATTGCGCAACATGTTCACCGCATTGCCAGTAAACTGCAACACATCCTCAAGGCTCTTCTGGTTCATCTTTCCCTCACAAAAATCAGCGGCCGTTCAAAAAGTTCCGGACGCGACCCTCAGTATACGGAACGAAAATGGATTTGGCTACGGGTTCTGCGCGAATTTTCGAGCAGCATACAAGAAGGAAAAGACGAGGCGCATGGGTTACTTCGGGGATCGCTCCAGGCGCCGGCGGGAAGCAACCGGAGCTCTCGAGCGGGAGTTGTTCTTGGGCAACTCCAGCAACCGGCGGTCGAGCGGTGCGCGGCTTTCTTCGTTGTTTAAGTGCACGAACTTCCTGAGCAGGTCCACAAGAACCTTCTGCTCCTGCTTTTGAAGCGCCTTCAGCAGTTTGCGAGTCAGGAGCCTGCTTCTAGGAACCAGTTTCTCCAAAAGCGCAATTCCCTCCGGCGTCAGATGAAGCAGGCGAAAGCGCTTGCTCTTTATCGGCATCACTCGCCTCACAAGACCGCGCTCCTCCAAACGCACTGCCAGATCCGCCGCAGTGGAAGTATCAAGGGCGCACAATCGGGCAAGCGTTACCTGATCAATGCCGGGGTGTTCCTGGAGCACTCGCAATACGCAATATTGAACCGGCGTGACTCCGCGGCCCACCGTCGAATGGAACATCGAGACTGCGATTTGTTGAGCGCGCCGAATCAAATGGCCCGGCTCGTCGTAAACCTCAAAACGCGGCTGCTTCCGCCGGCCTGTGCTGTTCAATGGGGTCCCGCCAGCGTTCATGATTTACTCCTAAAGGCATTCCTTGAAGGTATCACTGCCGATGAGCCGAATGAACCCGCTCGGCTCTAGCCGCCGAGGGGCGGTTTCTTAGCACCTGCGTGAGAAATCGTCGCAACCGCGAACTTGCGAACTTGCCACGCCGCAAAGCGGCGCGAACTCGCGGAACCTCCTGAAAAACACTCTTCTTCACTGCGTTTCCGCACAAAGGAATCTGTTCCCATACAGACACTTTAGCCCCGGAGACACGATCCCTTTCAAACTGACCCGCTACCCATTTTCCGCTTACCGATTTCGGCCTTGTGCTTCCGAACGCCCCGGGACCGGTCTCAATTCCGAGAAGAATGAAGGGGGAATTAGCTCCATAGACGTCTCATTTTGCATACATTATTAGGAGAAAGCGCCCAGATTTTCTGGATTTTATTCGACTCGATGGACATTCTTCGGTTTATGCATACAAAACGTTTGACAGCAGCCTGTCGCCTGGTCTACCCTTTGGATGGTTCAAGGTTCCCCTGGACTCCTCTCATGGCTCCGATCCTTCCGCCTCGCAGGTGAGGCATTCTCGTGCCCCGCCTCGTGGCGGACCTATCACGTGAGCCGAAGTACCAGTTGATTTTGACACCTGAGGTCTGGCACGACAGGGAAGACCAGGTTCACGAATCGAATCGCAGAGCAGAAGCATCTTCTACATCGGCAGGAGGAAACATGGCCACGACAGTAGCCCCGCAAATCCGTAAGGTAGTCCCGCAAATCCAGAGCGAAGTGAGTGACTTCATCCGCAAGCCGCGGAAGATGTTGATCGCAGGCAAATGGGTTGACGCTGTTTCCGGCAAGACTTTTGAAACCTACGATCCGGCGACGGGCAAGGTCCTGGCTCACGTAGCGGAGGGCGATAAGGCCGACATCGATCTGGCTGTGAAAGCTGCCCGCAAGGCCTTTGAGTCCGGCCCCTGGCCAGAAATGCCGCCTTCGGAACGAGGACGGCTGCTGTGGAAGCTTGCGGAGTTAATTGATCAACACCGCGAAGAACTGGCCGAACTTGAGACTCTCGATAATGGCAAGCCGGTATTTTTCTCGCGCCTTGTCGATGTGCCGAGTGCCGTCGACGCCTTTCGCTATTACGCGGGCTGGGCGACGAAGGTAGAGGGGACCACGATTCCCATCTCTGCGCCTGGGGGAAAATTTCTGGCGTACACCACGCGCGAGCCCGTGGGCGTCGTCGGGCAGATCATTCCATGGAATTTTCCGCTGATCATGGCGTCCATGAAGCTTGGTCCGGCGCTCGCTGTGGGCTGCACGTGCGTTTTGAAACCGGCGGAGCAAACTCCTCTCACAGCCCTGCGTTTGGGCGAGTTGGTTATGGAGGCTGGTTTCCCCGACGGCGTAGTCAACATCGTTCCGGGTTATGGCCAGACCGCCGGCGCCGCGCTGGCCGCACACCCGGATGTCGACAAGATTGCCTTCACCGGTTCGACCGAGGTTGGCAAGTTACTCGTGAATGCAGCGACCGGAAATCTGAAAAAGGTTTCTCTGGAGTTGGGCGGAAAGTCTCCCAACATCGTTTTCTCCGATGCCGACTTGGAAGCTGCAATCCCGGGCGCCGCCATGGCTATTTTCTTCAATCAGGGCGAGCTTTGTGCCGCCGGCTCTCGCCTGTTTGCCCATAAGAGTATTTTCGACAAAGTGGTGGAAGGCGTCGCGGATATTGCAAAAAGCTACAAGATTGGCCCGGGAATCGATCCTGCGACCAATCTGGGCCCGTTGATCTCAAAAGAACAACAAGAGCGGGTTAGTGGATATCTCGAATCGGGCGCCCAGGACGGCGCCAGGGCTTTAATCGGCGGGAAGAAGATCAGTGGCCCAGGATATTTTGTTGAGCCGACGGTTCTCGTCGATGTCAGGCCGACCATGAAGGTGGTTCGCGAGGAAATCTTCGGACCCGTGGTTACGGCAATTCCGTTTGGAGATATAGAAGAGGTTGCTCGCTTTGCCAACGATAGCATTTATGGCTTGGCCTCCGCGGTCTGGACGCGGGACATCGGCAAGGCGCATCGTTTGGCGGCTCAACTGAAAGCCGGCACCGTCTGGATCAACTGCTTCAGCGTATTCGATTCAGCTCTGCCCTTCGGTGGATACAAGCAGTCTGGCTGGGGACGCGAGTGGGGCAAGGCTGGGCTTGACTTGTACACGGAGACTAAGTCAGTCTGTGCACGAATCTGACCGGCGCTTCCATGGCGGGAACATGGAATCCGCGCCATTTGAGCAGTACCAGAATGGCTGTACCCGGTGGCACGCCCCCCTGAGTGACTCGCCGCGGCGAGCCACCGTGTAGACTCTTTGCTTGGGCACGTGAATTCTGGTTCTGCTCTAAAGCCGCTGCTCGCGCTGTGGCATTCGCAGCCGGAATTTACCGAAACCACCGTGAGGCTATCGCGGCCATCGATTGTGCCTGACGCTGCTTCGCAACACGATCGGCCTGCTTTTGCGCACAGCCTTCGTCGCAAATCACCCCCGCACACAACCGGGAATCCCTCGCAATCCTGCTACCATGGGGAGCAGCGGCCAAATCTTCGCGCGACAGACCATCCCTTTGGGCGATGTGCCGTCCCGGAGGAAGGCAGGCCGGGACTGGAAAAAGGAGCAGAACATGAAAGCAGCTGTGACCCGTCAAGCGGGCATTATCGCCATGGAAGAGGTTCCCGATCCGGTGATGCGGCCCGACCAGGTAAAGGTGAAAATCGCGTATGCCGGTCTGTGCGGCACCGACCCAGAGAGCCTGGAGCAGCGTTTCGGCCTGTTCCCCCCGGAAGCTTATAAGGTCGCCCGGATTCTCGGGCATGAAGCGTCCGGGACCATTACGGCGATCGGCAGCGAAGTAAAAAGCGGCGTCAAGGTCGGTCAGCGCGTGGCGATGAATTTCCGCGGGTCCTGCGGCGCCTGCTGGTATTGCCAGAACGGAATGGAGCACTACTGTCCCACTGCCGAAGGCGCGTCGGGATGTTTTGCGGAATACGCCGTCTACCCGGAAAGCGCCATCTATCCGCTGACTGACGATATCAGCCTGGAGGTTGGCGCACTGCTGGAGCCGGTCTCAGTGGCTGTCCATGCGATTGACCGGGCCAAAGTCACCACCGGCAGCAGCGTCGCCATTTGCGGCGGTGGGCCTATCGGCCTGCTCTGTCTCGAAATGGCGCTGAAAGCCGGCGCGGCCAAGACGATGCTTTCGGAACCAGTTGCGGAAAAACGGGCGTTGGCGAAAAGGCTGGGTGCCGATGTCGTTCTCGACCCTTTTAGCGAGGACATCGAAGCCGTCGGTAAAAAGCTGACGGACGGGCGGGGTTTCAATACTGTAATCGATGCCTCGGGCAATATTCAAGTCGCCAAGAAGTGTATCTCCCTGGCAGACAATTGTGGCACGATTCTCTGGGCGGCAGTCTACGGAAAAGACGTAGAGATCGGCGTTTCACCATTCGTCCTCTACGCTAAAGAACTCACCATCACTTCCACTTTCGTTTCTCCTTACTCGTTCCCGCGGGCGCTGGCCATGCTTCCCAAGCTGGATCTGAAGTCGCTGATCACCCATACCGTGCCGTTAAATGATATTCAGGAAGCATTTGAACTGCATAAGACAGGCAAGCCCATCAAGATACTCATTCAACCCGGTGTTTGATGCCAGGTTGCACCATGCAGGTAATTACCTAAGGAGCTGATCATGACTATTACTTTAATCGGTGCTTCCGGGAGAGCAGGTTCCTGTATTCTCAAGGAGCTTACTGACCGCGGCCACCACGTTACAGCGATTACCCGTCACCCGGAGAAGGTCGCAAAACTGCCCAACGTCACTTCCATCCAGGGCGATGTCTCAAATAAGGATGCTCTCGTTTCGCTTCTCAAAGGTTCCGACATCGTCATTAGCGCTGTTCATTTTACGGCGAGCGATCCTCAAATCCTGATTGGCGCTGTCAAGGCTGCCGGAGTGAAACGCTATCTCGTGGTTGGCGGGGCGGGAAGCCTCGAGGTGGCGCCCGGAGTCAAGCTGATCGACACGCCGGACTTCCCTGAGGCGTACAAGCCGGAGGCCGGCGCGGGTAGCGCCTTCCTCGATCTGTTGCGCAAGGAGAAGGAGCTGGATTGGACCTTTCTTTCGCCTTCATCGATGTTCGTACCCGGTGAGCGCACAGGCAAGTTTCGCCTGGGAGGAGACCAGTTGCTGACCTCTGAGAAAGGCAGCAGCATCTCTTTTGAAGACTATGCGATAGCGATGGCCGATGAGATCGAAAAACCTAAGCATCGCCGGCAACGTTTCACGGTCGGCTATTGAGCGAGGCAAAGCGCGGCGCTCGATCGCTGCATTTCGAGGCGCGCAACATTCCAAGGCGATATTGATCCGGCCCTTAAACACGGTCATTCCGTGCCCCATCCATGCGCTTTTTTCTGGCGCATGGGTGGGAAACGTCAGCACTATTTATGGGCCGGATCAATAGGGAAGTCGAATGTCTGCTCAGAACACAACGAACGACATCAGGGGATGGTATCTGTAATTTTCCCTGCGGCAACCTTGAGGGCTGCCGCAGGGAAAGTGGTTGGTAAGAGTCGCGCCGAAGTCTAGAAGCTAAGCTTCACCGCGAATTGGATTTCACGCTGGCCACCCAGGGCGCTGGGCACGGTCGAGGAAATTGCGCTCGATGTGGGGTAGCACGCGCCGGCAGGAGGCCCGTTAATTGCCCTCGTGGAGTTGCAGAGCGCGCCGCCGGCGCTGGTGGATGTCGGGAGCGCGTAGGCGGTCGGGTCCGAAAGTTGTGAGTAGTTAGCATTCGTCGGGTTGATTACTTCAGCGCTGCCCCAAGCGAGAATCTGCGAGCCGTAACTGAGGTTGGGGTGATTGATGATATCGAAGAACTCCGCCCGGAACTGCACGTTGAGTTTCTCGGTCAGCTTGGTCTCCTTCATGAGCGCGAAGTCCCAGTCGAAGTAATTGGGGTTGCTCACCGAGTCGCGGCCAACGTCACCGATCGTGCCATATGGCTCCAGGACGAAGCATGCCGGATTGTACCACTCGCCAACTTTCCTTACCATGGGGTTGCAGCCGGGGACGAGATTGGGACGCTCGCCTTCGGTTGCGCCGTTAATGTTGGATTGATACAAGCCCAAAAATGTCTGGACGTTGATGGGCAGGCCCTTAAAGTAGCTGAATTTGGGACTGATTTGCCAGCCACTCACCGCCCGGTTGCCGTGGAACGGCAGGCTGTAAATAGCGTTCGCACTAAACAACTGGTTGGAGTTAAAGCTGCAAGGACCGCGATCCAGCTTCGGGTTGTAGGTGTCAAAGATGGCATACTGGCCCTGCTCGCTGCTGACAGTGGCCGAGGAGCTGTCGAGGCACTTGGACCAGGTATATGCGGCATTGCCCGCCAGGGAACTGGAGAACTGCCGGGTCAGGCTGGTCTGCAAGGAGTTATAACTGGAGTGCGCCTCGGGCTGACTCGACTCAAACGACCCGAAGTTCCCGTTCTCGTGAATACCCACAAACGGGTTGGTCACGGTGCCCCGCGCCCCTGCCCCGGTGGCGCCGGTGCCGGCGAAGGTTCCCGCTATCGAGGGCGCAGGGGGGCCAGGGGGTATCGCGTTCAGTTGCGCAGAGGTGAGATCGCCATAGGCTAACGAAGGGTTAGCGTTAATCCACTCGAACAAGTGCACACCCGTGGAACCGTTGTAGCCGATGTTGAACACAGTTCCGGACCACAACTGGCGCTGCACGTTCAGGTTGTACTGCATCACATAGGGCGACGTATCCACAGTGGGGAGCAGGCCGTAGAACCAAACGATGCTGCCCGCCGCGCCCGCGACCGCGCTCGGGGCCGTAGCCTGGGCAAAGCTCGTGTACAAGGCCGGAAAATAGCTTGGGCCTGGAAAGAAATTCTCCGTCGTCGGTTCCGTCGGGTTCGGCTGCATGGTCTGGAAGGTGCGCGAGGTGACCGGCTCGTGGTACATGGCGAAGCCGGCGCGGATGGAGGTCTTGTGATCCACGAACGGGTCGAAGGCCAGTCCGATGCGCGGATCGATGTTCTTGACGTTGGGATTGCTGGTAAAGGGATGGGTCGCGGGGACAAAGCTGCCCTCCGTCGACGCCGTCCCAAGTATGCTGGTCTTGCCTAATTTGGTCGCACCGGGGAGCACGAAATTGGATCCATTGGACGTCGTCGGGTTGGTGGCAAACTCGTAGCGCACGCCGAGATTTACCGTAAGCCGCTTACTGATTTTCCAGTCGTCTTGGACGTAAGGCTCCAGCAAACTCTGACGCCAGTCGCGCTCCGGGTTGAGGGGATAATTTTTCCCGTTCGGGGCGGGATAGGAGTAATCGGGGCCGACAAGATTCAGTCCAAAGAGGGGGCTGCCGAACAACGCGCCGCCTAACCCATATGCTCCTGGTATCCCGGTCAAGTTATCGAAAATCCAATCGCCGCCGGAATACTGTAACCAATAATCGTTCGTCTGCTCGCGGGTAAAGGTGGCGCCGAAGTGGAGGGTATGCGCGCCCAGGTTCATGGTGACATCGTCGCCGGCGCTGTAGCGGTTCATGACGTCGTGGCTCGGACTCGAGGGCAACGCGCCAATTCCCGAAATCCCACCGCCGGGATTAAACTGCATAGACTGCCTGCCCTGGATCTGGTCCAAGACGTTCTTTCCGTTGAGGCCGCCGTCCGCCGTCAATAAGTTAAGCCGCACGACCCCCAAACGGGCTTCGTTGAGTATCTTCGGCGAAAACGTGTGCCTCTCTTCGATGGTCGTGTACTGATTTCGTTCGTTGTCGATTTCCGGATATCCCGCTATGGCAGTCGAAATTATATTTGTCGAATAGGGGACGCTTTGATAGGCATTCTCGATGTCGTAACGTGCGAACAGGCTGTCCTTGGGTCCGATAGTGTAATCGACCCGGCCCAGCCCGTAGTCCTCGTTCTGGATAAGAGTCCCAACGGAGCAAGAGAGCGCCTCGCCGGATTGAAGAAGGATGTTGGTTGCATTGGGGCATTGCGTCGCGCTTTGGGAAGCCGGATACAATTGGAATATCTGCTGGACCAGCGAGGGCATCGGCGCGCCCGGAGCGTTCGAACTCGGACCGCCTACCCACCCATTTTCACCGTCTGGCACCAGGCCGTTGTCCTCGAACAGGGTGGCGTCGACGCCGTCCGGGTTGTCATCGGTGACCGGCACCACGCCGCGGGCAGTCTGGCCCTGACCCGCGCGCAAGCCCTCGTAGTTGATGAAGTAGAAGGCTTTATCCTTCTTGATGGGGCCCCCTAGCGTGCCCCCGAACTGATTCCTCTTGAAGGGCGGCTTCACGCCGGCGACGTCAAAGTAGTTCTCGGCGTCCATTTTGCTGTTGCGGATGAACTCGTAGGCCGATCCGTGCAGGTTGTTCGTGCCCGACTTGCTGACCGCGTTGATCGCCGCGCCGGTGCCGCCGAACTGTGAGCCATAGGTGTTAGTCATTACCGTGAATTCCTGGATCGCGTCCATGCCGAGGGAGGTCCCCATCATGCTGACGCCCGCGCCATGGTCCAATGCGTCGCGGATATCGGTGCCATCCAGCAGGTATTGCAGACCTTCCGGACGCGAACCGGAAACGGAGTAGTTGGTTTGCGAACCGTAAGCTGTGGCCGACTGGCCGCCGCCTCCCCCGGTCATGGGCACAGTCGCCACGCCGGGCGACAGGGTGAGCAGATCGGTGAAGTTGCGGCCGTTCAGCGGCAGCTCCGCCATCTGGTTCGGCGAAACCAACTGTCCGACTGCGGCCGTTTCGGTTTCAACTACGGAAGCTTGGCCACGCACCTCGACCACTTCGTCGGCACGGCCCACCTTTAGCTTGAAGTCCAGCACCGGCTGCGCGCCGACAGTCAGCACGATCCCGGTCTGCACTTCTTTTTGGAACCCGGATTTCTGTGACGAAACTTCGTACGTACCCACTGGCAATTCCGGGATCGAATAGCGTCCCTGTCCGTCGGTAACGGCGGAATAGGCAATGCCTGTGTCAATGTTTTTCGCCTGGATTTTGACGCCCACAACCACCGCCCCGGTGGCTTCCGTGGCGGTGCCGGAAAGCGCGGCTGTGGTCACTTGCGCCTGCAAGTCGCTGACGGCGAGGGCGCTAAACAAAAGCACGACCAGAGCCGAACAGACTATTTTCCACTGGCCAAAAGAGAACTTAAACTTGAACATGTGTCTCCTCTCGATTCCGAGAATAGTAACTAGTAACCCTTGTGTTGCAAATCACATCACACCCTGGGAACCCCACCCTAATTGGTAGGGGGCTCACAAAAACAACAATCAATTGCATGGTTCTTGTGATTTGCAACACGCTACGCCCGCTTTGCAGTTTTGATCTGTGTCCGACATCACACCGCTTGCGATCTGAGCCGCTGTAAAATAGTTTGCTTTCATCGACGCATTGCTGGCCAAATTTCAACATCCTGTATGCCACCCTGGCCAGTTTGTGGGCCATGGCCGCAATGGCCTTAGGCGCTCCCAGCCTCGCCGCGCAAACGGCGGTATTGTGCGCCCAAATATCTTTTGCTGTTGGCCGCCCGAATGCGCCACGCTCGATCGGTACATCTCGAGGCGCGCAACATTCCAAGGTGATAGGGAAGTCGAATATCTGCTCAGAACACGACGAACGACATCAGGGGATGATATCTGTAATTTTCCCTGCGGCAACCTTGAGGGCTGCCGCAGGGAAAGTGGTTGGTAAGAGTCGCGCCGAAGTCTAGAAGCTAAGCTTCACCGCGAATTGGATTTCACGCTGGCCACCCAGGGCGCTGGGCACGGTCGAGCCAATTGCGGTCGAGGTGGGGTAGCACGCGCCGGTATAATTACCGCAGATCGCGCCGCCAGCGGTGGTGGCTGTCGGGAGCGCGTAGGCGGCCGGGTTCGAAAGTTGTGAGTAGCCAGGATTCAGCGGGGTGATTTGATTAGCGATGCCCCAAGAGAGAATCTGCGAGCCGTAACTGAGGTTGGGGTGATTGATGATATCGAAGAACTCCGCCCGGAACTGCACGTTGAGTTTCTCGGTCAGCTTGGTCTCCTTCATGAGCGCGAAGTCCCAGTCGAAGTAATTGGGGTTGTTCAGCGAGTCGCGGCCAACGTCACCGATCGTGCCATATGGCTCCAGGACGAAGCATGCCGGATTGTACCACTCGCTAACTTTCCTTACCATGGGGTTGCAGCCGGGAACGAGATTGGGACGCTCGCCTTCGGTTGCGCCGTTAATGTTGGATTGATACAAGCCGATAAATGTCTGGACGTTGATGGGCAGGCCTTTAAAGTAGCTGAATTTGGGACTGATTTGCCAGCCACTCACCGCCCGATTGCCGTGGAACGGCAGGCTGTAAATAGCGTTCGCACTAAACAACTGGTTGGAGTTAAAGCTGCAAGGACCGCGATCCGCGCTCGGGTTGTAGGTGTTAAAGGTGGCATACTGGCCCTGCTCGCTGCTGACAGTGGCCGAGCCGTTGTCGAGGCACTTGGACCAGGTATAAGCGGCATTGCCCGCCAGGGAACTGGAGAACTGCCGGGTCAGGCTGGTCTGCAAGGAGTTATAACTGGAGTGCGCCTCGGGCTGACTCGACTCAAACGACCCGAAGTTCCCGTTCTCGTGGATACCCACAAACGGGTTAGTCACCGTGCCCCGAGCCCCTTGGCCGGAGGGGGCGGCGATGGCGCCAAAATCGGTGAAGGTTTGCGCTATCGAGGGCGAGCCACCAGGTCCCGCCGCGTTCAGTTGTGCAGGGGTGGCATCGCCGTATGCTAACGAAGGGTTAGCGTTAATCCACTGGAACAAGTGCACACCCGTGGAGCCGTTGTAGCCGATGTTGAATACAGTTCCGGACCACAACTGGCGCTGCACGTTCAGGTTGTACTGCATCACATAGGGCGCCGTATTCACAGTGGGGAGCAGCCCGTAAAACCAAACGATGCTGCTCTCAGCCTGGCTGAAGCTCGTGTCCAGGTTCGGAAAATTCGATGCAAAGAAAGTCTCCGTCGTCGGTTCCGTCGGGTTCGGCGCCATGGTCTGGTAGGTGCGCGAGGTGACCGGCTCGTGGTACATGGCGAAGCCGGCGCGAATGGAGGTCTTGTGATCCGCGAACGGGTCGAAGGCCATTCCGATGCGCGGATCGAAGTCCTTGACGTTGGGATTGCTGCTAAAGGGATGGGTCGCGGGGACAAAGCTGGCCTCCGTCGACGTCGGCGAAAGTATGCTGGTCTTGCCTAATTTGGTCGCACCGGGGAGCACGAAATTGGATCCATTGGCCGTCGTCGGGTTGCTGGCAAACTCGTAGCGCACGCCGAGATTTACGGTAAGCCGCTTACTGATTTTCCAGTCGTCCTGGATGTAAGGCTCCAGCAAACTCTGACGCCAGTCGCGCTCCGGGTTGAGGGGATAATTTTTCCCGTTCGGGGCGGGATAGGAGTAACCGGGGCCGACAAGATTCAATCCAAAGAGGTCGCTGCCGAACAACGAGCCGCCTGCCCCAGGGAAAGGCGCAAAACCGGCAGCCCCGCCCAAGCTATCGAAAAGCCAATCGCCGCCGGAATACTGTAACCAATAATCGTTCGTCTGCTCGCGGGTAAAGGTGGCGCCGAAGTGGAGGGTATGCGCGCCCAACGTCATGGTGACATCGTCGCCGGCGCTGTAGCGGTTCATGACGTCGTGGCTTGGACTCGAGGGCAACGCACCAAGTTGCGAAAGCCCACCGCCGAGAGTAACCGCCATATCCTGCCTGCCGGAGACCGGGTCCAAGGCGGTGCTTCCGTCGGTTACGTTGAGGCCGCCGTCCGCCGTCAACAAGTTAAGCCGCACGACCCCCAAACGGGCTTCGTTGAGTATCTTCGGCGAAAACGTGTGCCTCTCTTCGATGGTGGTGTACTGATTTCGTTCGTTGTCGATTTCCGGATATCCCGCAATGGCGGTCGAAATTATATTTGTCGAATAAGGGACGCTTTGATAGGCATTCTCGATGTCGTAACGTCCGAATAGGCTGTCCTTGGGTCCGATAGTGTAATCGACCCGGCCCAGCCCGTAGTCCTCGTTCTGGATAAGAGTCCCAACGGAGCAAGAGAGCGCCTCGCCGGATTGAAGAAGGATGTTGGTTGCATTGGGGCATTGCGTCGGGCTTTGGGAAGCCGGAAACAAGGCGAATATATTTTGAATCGACTGGGGCATCACCCCGCCCGGAACGTTCGAACTCGGACCGCCTACCCACCCTCCATGGCCGTTTGGCATCATGTTGTTGTCTTCGAACAGGGTGGCGTCGACGCCGTCCGGGTTGTTGTCGGTGACCGGCACTACGCCGCGGCCTGTCTGGCCCTGACCCGCGCGCAGGCCCTCGTAGTTGATGAAGTAGAAGGCTTTATCCTTCTTGATGGGGCCCCCTAGCGTGCCCCCGAACTGGTTCCTCTTGAAGGACGGCTTCTCGCCGGGGACGTCAAAGTAGTTCATGGCGTCCAAGGCGCTGTTGCGGATATATTCGTAGGCCGATCCGTGCAGGTTGTTCGTGCCCGACTTGCTGACCGCGTTGATCGCCGCGCCGGTGCCGCCGAACTGTGAGCCATAGGTGTTAGTCATTACCGTGAATTCCTGGATCGCGTCCATGCCGAGGGAGGTTCCCATCATGCTGACGCCCGCGCCATGGTCCAATGCGTCGCGGATATCGGTGCCATCCAGCAGGTATTGCAGACCTTCCGGACGCGAACCGGAAACGGAGTAGTTGGTTTGCGAACCGTAAGCTGTGGCCGACTGGCCGCCGCCTCCCCCGGTCATGGGCACAGTCGCCACGCCTGGCGACAGGGTGAGCAGATCGGTGAAGTTGCGGCCGTTCAGCGGCAGCTCCGCCATCTGGTTGGGCGAAACCAACTGGCCGACTGCAGCCGTTTCGGTTTCAACTACTGAAGCTTGGCCACGCACCTCGACCACTTCGTCGGCACGGCCCACCTTTAGTTTGAAGTCCAGCACCGGCTGCGCGCCGACGGTCAGCACGATCCCGGTTTGCACTTCTTTTTGGAACCCGGATTTCTGTGACGAAACCTCGTACGTGCCCACTGGCAATTCTGGGATCGAATAGCGTCCCTGTCCGTCGGTAACGGCGGAATAGGCGATGCCTGTGTCAATGTTTTTCGCCTGGATTTTGACGCCCACAACCACCGCCCCGGTGGCTTCCGTAGCGGTGCCGGAAAGCGCGGCTGTGGTCACTTGCGCCTGCAAGTCGCTGACTGCAAGGGCGCTAAACAATAGCACGACCAGAGCCGAACAGACTATCTTCCACTGGCCAAAAGAGAACTTCAGCTTAAACATGTGTCTCCTCTCTCGATTCCGAAAATAGTAACTAGTAACCGTTGTATTGCAGAACAAGTCCCACCCTGGAAACCCCACCCGAATTGCGGGGGGCTCAAACACACGACAATTAATCGCATGGTTCTTGTGATTTGCAACACGCTACACCCGTCTTGCAGCTTTGATCTGTATCCGCCATCACACCGCTTGCGATCTGAGCCGTCGTAAAATTACCACCCGTCATTGACGTATTGCTGGCCAAATTGTCCGGGAAATGCAGGGGCCTTCTTGATCGGGTGGCTTGCAGGTCCGATCTTGTTCCTCTATACTGCCGCTATAAACCAAGGGTCAGGGTAATATTAATGTCCGGCGTCTGACGCATGGAATCCACGTTCAAGTAAAACCGTTGCAGAAAGGCATTCTTCATGGCCGATCGGAAAGAAGTCGAACGCCTGCAAGGAATTGCGTATGAAATGCGCAAGAAACTGCTTCATTTGTGCGGCAGCTACGAAGGCCCCGTGCACATTGGCGGGGACCTCTCCATGACGGACCTGCTGATTGGGCTCTTTCATCACGGCATGAATGTCAACCCAAAAGACATCAAAGACCCCGCGCGGGACCGCTTCCTCTTAAGCAAAGGGCACGGTGCCGTCTGCATGTATATCGCGATGTCTCTGCGGGGCTATTTCGATTACGATGAAATCGTCAGGACGTATGGCCAGATGGACAGTGCCTACGGCATGCACCCCTGCAAGGTTCAGCTTCCCGGCGTCGAATGCTCTACCGGTTCGCTCGGCCAGGGCCTCGCCATCGGCGTAGGGATGGCTTTTTCCGCCCGGCTGAAGAAAGAAGAACACCGCGTATTCTGCATGATGGGCGATGGCGAGACCTGCGAAGGCGAGATCTGGGAAGCCGCAAACACCGCGAGCTCTTACAGACTCGGGAACCTTATCGGCGTGGTGGACAGGAACAAGCAGCTCATGGGCTGCTTTGACGACGATTACATTCACCTCGAGCCCTACGCGGATAAATGGCGAGCTTTCAACTGGAACGTGGTCGAAATCAACGGTCACGATATGAATCAGATTGTCGATGCACTCGATAGCCTGCCTCCGTCGAATTGCGACAAACCTACCGTCATCATTGCGGCTACGACCAAAGGCAAAGGCGTGAAGTTTATGGAACGTAACCTTGCCTGGCATGCCGGCGCCTTGAGCGAAGCCGATAAGGAAAAAGCCATGGCCGACATTGAAGCCGATTATGCCCAGATTGGGGGTTCGAAATGACAAGAGTTACCTTCACCTTGGGCGCTATTCTCTCGGCCAGGTCGGTGACCGGCGACACCATCGTCGAACTAGCTCAGAAATATAAGAACGTCTGGGCGATTACTGCCGATACAGGCAGCTCGTTAAAGGAATTCAAAAAAGAGTTCCCCGAAAGATACATCGATGTCGGCGTGGCGGAACAAAACGTCGCCGGCATTGCGGCCGGACTAGCGTTGGAAGGCAATATACCCTTCATATACGGCATGATTCCTTTCATGGTAATGCGCGCCTGCGAACAGAACCGTACCGCCATTTGCTACCAGGACCTGCCGGTGCGCTTTATCGGGACGGGGGGCGGCCTGACTTCCGGCGCCGGTTCCACCCATAATGCGATGGAGGATATCGGCATTATGAAGTCGCTGGTCAACATGACCGTCCTTTCGATCGGCGACCCGAACATGGTGCGGGACATCATGCTCCTCAGCATGGACTATCCGCACCCGATGTACCTGCGTCTGGCAGAGGGCAAGAAGGACCACATGCTTTATGAGCCGGGCAAGTATGTCTATAAGATCGGCAAGGGGCTCACAGCGCGCGAAGGTAAAGACGCTACCATCGTCGCCCACGGGGAAATGGTCTTCGAAGCACTCGAAGCTGCCAATCTTCTGGCGGCCGAAGGAATCGATACCCGTGTTGTGGATATGTATTCCATCAAACCGCTCGATAAGGAGATTCTTTTCAAAGCCGTCACCGAAACAAAAAACATCCTCGTGCTGGAAGACCACCTGATGGACTGCGGGCTGGCCTCCACTATCGCGGATGCTTTTGCCGATGAGGGCATTTACCCGAAGGAATTCAAACGTCTCGGCATCCCGCAGGTCTATGCTGGTTTCGGGAGCGGTGAAGAGTTACGCAAGAAATACGGCTACGATAAAACCGCGGCGGCGGCGGCCGTAAAGAAGATGCTTTGCCTTGTAGCCTGATAATCGGCTTATCGCGCATAGCGATGGTTTGATCGCAAAAATCGACAAAGAGCTATGCATTGGGTGCAGCATTTTCCAGAGAAGAATGCCCTCTCGATGGATGAACGCATGACGACAAACCTAACGAACAGCGGTCCAAGCGAGAGCCAGCTCCTTGCGATGTACGAGCGGATGCTGCTGGTCAGGCGGATGGAAGAACGGCTCCGCGACGATAATGCGGCGGGAAAACTGCCAGGCGCGGTCCATCTCTATATCGGTCAGGAAGCATGCTGCGTCGGCGTATGCGCCCATCTCGACGAGACCGATTGGATCACCGGCACGCATCGCGGGCACGGCCACTTTCTTGCCAAGGGCGGCGACCCGAAAGCGATGATGGCCGAAATCTGGGCCAAGCGGACGGGTATCTGCAAAGGCATGGGCGGGTCGATGCATGTCACCGACCTGTCGAAGGGCATCCTCGGTGCGAACGGCATCGTCGGCGGCGGGCTCGCAATCGCAACTGGCGCGGCGTTCGCGGCGAAGCTCGACGGCAAGGGGCGCGTCGCGGTGTGTTTCTTTGGCGACGGCGCCGCCAATCAAGGCGTGTTCATGGAGACGATGAATGTTGCGTCGTTATGGCGCTTGCCGGTCGTCTTCCTGTGCGAAAACAACCAGTTTTCGGAATTCACGCCGTCGAAGGAAGTCACCGCCGGCGAGATCGCGGACCGGGCGCGCGCTTTCATGCCCGCGGCAGTGGTGGACGGCAACGATGTGATCGCGGTGTGGCGCGCGGCGGCGGAGGCGATCGATCGGGCGCGCTCCGGCGAAGGCCCCTCCTTCATCGAGGCGAAGACGTATCGCATCCGCGGTCATATGGAGGCCGAGCCGATGTTGCTCGGCGGCGGGAAATATCGCGATGACGGCGAAATCGCGGAATGGACCAGGAAATGTCCGGTTGCGCGGCTGAAGGCGCATCTCCTCGACACGAATGCGGCAACGTCAAGCGTCGTCGATGCGATCGAGGCGCGTGTCGCCGGCATCGTCGATGACGCCGCAGCCTACGCCGAAGCCGGGGAACCAGCCGATCCCGAACTCAGCTTTGATCTCATGTTCGCCGGGCACCGCGCGTAGGGAGACCATCATGCCGAAGAGACGCTACATCCAGGCGGTCAACGACGCGCTGTTCGAGGAGATGGAGCGCGATCCCAAAGTGATTTTGTTCGGCGAGGACGTCGAGCTTGCGATGATGGGAGATACGCGCGGTCTGTTGGCTAAATTCGGCCGCAACCGTATCCGCAACACGCCGATATGCGAGGCGACCTTGACCGGTATGTCGGTCGGCGCCGCCGCCGCCGGCTATCGCGTCGTCCTCCATATGATGTTTTCCAACTTCATCTATACGGGGTTCGACGCCATCGCCAACCAGATGGCGAAGCTGCGGCTCATGACCGGCGGGCAGCTTACGCTGCCGATCACGGTCCTGTGCGGCTATGGTGGCGGACGCTCCAACGCCGCCCAGCATTCCGACACGCCATATTCCTTGCTGATGAATCTCGGCGGCATCAACGTGCTGACGCCGTCGAACGCAGCCGACGCCAAGGGGCTGCTGAAACAGGCGATCCGCGGTGACGATCCGAGCTTCTTCATGGAGGCGAGCGGCCGCGGCGGCGAGACAGGGGAGGTTCCGGACGGCGATCATCTGGTGCCGTTCGGCAAAGCCGCGGTTCTGCGCGAGGGCCAAGCCGCGACGATAATTGCGATCGGCCACATGGTCAGACCCGCGCTCGAGGCGGCGGACCATTTGGCGAAACAAGGCATCGCGGTCGAGGTGATCGATCCCCGGACCCTGGTTCCGCTCGACGAGGCCGCTATCATACGCTCCGTCGAAAAGACCGGGCATCTGGTGGTAGTGGACGAGGCGCGTGACCGATGCAGTGCGGCGAGCCAGATTGCTGCCATCGTTGCCGACAGAGCCTTCCGCGCGCTCAAGGGTCCCATCAAGCGCGTCACGGTGCCCAACGTCGCGATGCCGTACGCCCCAGTCGGCGAGCAGCGCCTTTTGCCGAATCCGGCGTCGATCGCTGCCGCCGTCACCGCGGCGCTGGAGGCCTAGCGCATGAAAGTCAGCGTGAAGCTTACGCGGGTCGGCATGAACATGGAGGAGGCTACCATTACCAAATGGCACAGGCAGCCAGGCGAATCCTTTCGGACCGGCGATATCCTCTATGAGATCGAGACGGAAAAGGTCACACAGGAGGTCGAGGCGATCGGCGACGGCAAGCTGCTTGAAGTCTTGGTTCCCGAAGGCGAGATCGCGAAAGTCGGCCAACAAATCTGTGTGGTCGATCTGGAGCCGGCGAAGAGCGGCTCATAGGGAGGGACATCATGAATAAAGCAAAAGTTATGGCGGCCGCGCATACCGGCGTCACGGTTTCCGACATTGATCGGTCCATCGCATTCTACCGCGACGTCCTCGGCCTCGAGGTCACCGAAAAGGTCCACGTTGGCGGCGAACTGTTCGAGCGCATCACGGGCGTGCCGAAAGCAGAAATCGACATCGCCTATGTCAAGGCGCCGGGGCACACGTTGGAACTGCTACAATACACCAGTCCCGCCGACCGCGCCCGCGTGAAGTCGCGCCCATGCGATCCCGGTGCGCTTCACTTGGCATTCCGTGTCAAGAACATCGAAGGCGTCATCGCGGCATGCCGCCAGGCAGGCGTCATCCCGGTCAGTCCCACGATCCCGGGACACGCCGACGGGCCGGCCAAGGGCCTGAAGGGCGTCTACACCACGGATCCGGATGGGATCGTGATCGAGTTCATGGAAGATCCGCGCATCCAAGACTAAGCAAAGCATGGCACTGAGGAACGCACATAGTAAGCAACGCAAGGAAAGGGAGGAACGCACGTGGGTAGAGTAAGCGGCAAGGTAGCATTGGTTTCGGGTGGCGCCGGCGGCATCGGCGCGGCAACGGCGGCACTGATGGTCAAGGAGGGCGCCAAGGTCGTCATCGCGGACATGGCCAAGAACGGTCCGGAGGTCGCAAAGGCCATCGGAGCCGAGTTCATGTCGCTCGATGTCACCAGCGAGACGCAATGGGAGCACGTGGTAAACGAGACCGATAAAAAATATGGTGGTATCCATATCCTCGTCAACACCGCCGGCATCGAGGGCGATCAAGTGAACAATTCGTTCATGGCGACGACTCTCGCGGAATGGCGCGGCGTCCATGCGGTGAATCTCGACGGCATCTTCATCGGCTGTCAAAAAGTGATGCGGGTGATGGAGCGGCAAAAGCGGGGATCAATCGTCAACGTCGCCTCGATGGTGACCTATTTTCCAACGCCCTTTAATACCGCCTACGGGTCGAGCAAGGCGGCGGTCGCGCATCTGAGCAAATCCGTGGCGGCGTGGGGCGCGCGCAATGGCAACCAGATCCGCTGCAATTCCGTGCACCCCGGCCTCATCCGCACGCGCATGTTTCTGCATATCGCCGGATACATTGAGCCGCAGTTGCATGATGAACTCGCGGCCGCCCGGAATGCGGCCAAGGCCATGTTACCGCTGGGTGCGCTGGGGGAGCCTGACGACGTCGCGTATCTAGTCCTCTATCTTGCTTCAGACGAAGCTGCCCAGGTGACCGGCTCCGAATACAAGGTCGATGGCGGATGGAGTCTCAATATGGGCGACAAACGGTGATGATCGGCGCAGTAGAGCCGAGATCTGCCCCGTCGGCGATGCGCCTTGCCGCCCTTTGCGTGACAAGCCCCAGCGGAGCCGGCACAAAGGCTCCGCCACCGGCGCAGACGTGAACGATCGGAAAAAGGCGCATCCAGCCGGTGAGAAACCAACTTGCGTCCGTGGCCAGGCGCCACGCGGCGTGCAACGGTCGTTCTAGTCGCAGAGAGACGGTACGATGACAAAGCGAATGATGAACGCTGGTGTTTATGCCGGCCCCGGCAACATCGTTATCCAGACGCGGCCGGTACCGGCGCCCGGCCCGGGTGAGGTGCTGGTTCGTGTTCGCGCCTGTGGCATATGCGGAAGCGACGTGAACGCGCTAAACGCCAAGGCTGCGGAAATATCCTTGGGGACAATTCTCGGACACGAAGCGACCGGAGAGGTGGAGGCTGTAGGCGAAGGAGTATCCGGCTATTCCGGCGGTGAGCGGGTCGTCATTGAACCGCTCCTTACGTGCGGCATATGCAGCTTTTGCGCCTCGGGCCGGGACTCCATTTGCCGCAGTCTTCGGATTCTCGGCGTTCACGCCGACGGTGCTTTTGCCGAATACGTGGTGGCGCCTGCGCGGCGTCTGTATCGCATTCCCGATGCGCTCGATTTTCGTACTGCCTCGCTCACGGAACCGATTTCCGTTGCTGTTCATGGGCTGCGCGTAGGCGGATTTCAAAAAGACATGCGTGTTCTTGTCTTCGGGGCGGGCATAATCGGGCTCGCTACCGTAGCTGCCGCTCGCGCATGGGGAGCAAATGAAATCTTGCTCGCGGTTCGCTATCCGCACCAGGCGAAACTCGGGGCTGCCTGCGGCGCTACCCACGTGCTTATGGAAGACCAGTCAACCGCCAGCGCCCTGGACGCTCTGGGCAAGGAGAAGCCTATAGCACTCGTGGTAGACACGGTAGGCCACGCCGAGACGCTTGCCGCTGCCGCTGCCGCAGTTGAACCGGGAGGCACCGTAGTTGAACTCGGCCTTACGCTCGCGCCCGTGCCCATCCAGGGACTGACGCTTCTGCACAAGGAAGCGCGCCTGCAGTGGGCGAACTGTTACTCGCGAGCGTCGGGCAAGAACGACTTTGAAGAGTCAATGCGATTGCTCCAACAGGACCCTCTGCTCTGGCCCTCGATGCTGACAGATTGCGTGCCGCTGGATGACATACGCCGCGGTTTCGAGTTGGCTGCCAACAGAAAGGCCGGAACGGTTAAGGCCACCGTGATGATGAACTAACAAGAAGGAAATGCCATAGCGATTCTTTGCAGGCTGTGCTTGCGGGACACACACCAAACAGCACGGTGTGATGGATAGAGAATAGAGGAGAGAATTATGAGCGCTGCGGCGACCACGCAAAAGCCTGCGGACTGGAAGAATTACGAAGACTTTGCCACTTCCGATATTGCGGCCAACCGGCTTCCCGCGACCGACGCCCTCGTCTGAAAACATGTTCTTATCGCGCTAAAGGATGGCGGTAAGCTGGACTTTCTTTGCGCGAAGAAGCACGCCCTGACCTGGACCGAGGCAGGATCGGCGAGCGAGCAGTGGTACGAAGCCATTCTGGTTGCCCCCGACGTCTATTTCGTAGATGTCACGTTTACGTTCCGGCCTAAGGAAGCATTGACGCTTATCGTGAATTTCAAGACAGGCCGCGTGCTTTCGATTCGCTCGATTGTTCGTGACGAAGGCACCTACCAAGGCGAGCCGCGAGTTGCCCAAAAGTTCGTCACGGGTACGCTCGATGGCGTAAACATCTCGCCCACTAGCTTTGAGCCGGCGATAACAAGGGACCTTATCGGCCTGCGGGAAGTTTCCACCTACGGCCCGGGGCACACTTACGAGCATATTTATCTGAATGCGGAGCGGTACTGCTGGCAGTGTCTCGTTGGGGTGCAACGCGGTCAGGGCGACGTGGACATGGCCTCCTACTATAAGTTCGACGACCAGCTATACATCTTTACCTTCCGGGAATTCATTATCCCAGTGGCTTCCGTCTTCTTCTTCAACTTCGCTGACCGGCGATCGACCGGGAAGTTTCTTGGCGTGACTAGCGACGGAGCTATTGAGAATCGGCCTGCCGGGGCTTTTATGGAAAAGGTGTCAATGACGTATTACCAAAAGGATGCTGAACCGCTTTAGGCAATTCCGCTAAATAACATCCACTATTCTGTGGTCATGGCCATGAAACGGTAACTGTTTCCTATCAAGGAGGGATGAAACGGTAGCCGTTTCCTATCAGGAATACCGCGCGAACTTGCGAAGCCGCGAAGCGGCGCCAACCTGCGAAATACCAAACAAGGTATTTCACCGGATCCGCACCGCCGAGGCCGCAATGTCAACAAGTGAAGCGAAAATGCTCTAAGCGTCCTGTTTTACGCGGTTCAGCAAGATCAATCCGCCGACCAGGAAAATTAAGCCCGCGGCAATCCCTGTTTGCTGCTTACCGGAAATCCCTGTCAGGATCGCTATGACGAGAGGTCCCATGAATGATGTCGCGGTTCCGGATAGAGAGTAAAGACCGAACATTTTATTGAGCATGTCTTTTGGTGACAATCTGGCCAGCATGGCGCGGCTGGAGACAAGCCCTCCGGTGACGGCAAAGGCGATAAGGGCGAAGACCAGGAAGAAGGCCCGATCCGCGACGCGCGGAAACATACCGCCGCCGATCGGCGTCGGATTGACATGAAACAGCATCACACTGCTGGGCGAAATAAAAACCAGCATGATGTTACCGATGATCAGGCCGTAAATGCAGAGCCGGAGAGTCGCGCGCGAACCAATACGGTCGTCGCACCAGCCGCCAATGAACGAGCCGGCAACTGCGAAAACGCTCAAGGCCACTCCCATCACGGAAAGCTGTACCGCCGTCCAACCCAGGACGCCGCCCGCAAGTACACCTTGAAACATCATCAGGACGATAAAGCCCTCGTTGAAGACCATCCGCGCCAGCAGAAAATTCGCGACGGCAGGATGCTGGCGGAGGGTGCGGACCGAGTGATAAAGCGAGGTTAGGCCCGTGCGGATGATGGTCGCCGCTGGTTCCCGGGTCCCTTCGACATCCGGCACCACGAGAAACAGCGGCAGCGAGAACACCAGCCACCAAAGCGCAACGAACAACGCGACGGCTCGCTCCTCATAATACTTCCCTTGTGGCAGAATCCCGGTCGCGGAGTGGGCGACGATCAGATAGAGGACGAACAATACCAGGCCTGCGAAATTGGCGATGGCGTAGGCCAACCCGCTGACCGAACCGAACCGGCTTTTTGGCGCGACCCTCGGCAGCAAGGCATTGAAGAAAACCGACGATAATTCGTAGCCGCAGTTTGCAAGAATAAGGGCCACCATTACCCAGGCGATTCCAGACGTCATATGCGGCTTGACGAGGCAGAGCAAAGCCGTACTGGGAATGCCCAAAACAAGGCAGCCAAAGATCCACGGTTTACGCCGCCCACCCGCATCGGCAAGTGCGCCGCAAAGGGGAGCCGAGATGGCAATAAGCACGGCGGCCGTCGAGAGCGTGTAACCCCACAATACCTGCCCCTTCACGGGATTAACGGCGACAACCTCGGTGAAATATGCCGCAAAGACATAAATATTGATGAAGACATAGAATTGATTTCGCGCGCATTCGTAGAATGCCCAAGCCGTTTGCTTCGACGTCCAACGCCAGAAACGGCCTGGCGCCATAGTCTTCGTTACGGCTGCGCCAGTCTCGGTAGTCTCAGTTTCGGCCATTTATAGCTTTCGTTTTGTCAGCGGAGTTGTTAGCGGTCGGAAGGCGACCGTTTCAGCCTGCCCCACGATCAGCGCGGGAATGCCGTCCACGATGGGGTAGGCTCGGCCGCAACCTCCACAAACCAGGCGCGCATCTACGAGCCGAAGATTGCCCTGGCAGGCGGGGCACGCCAGTTGGTCGAGCAGATTCGCGTCAAACTTCAGTTGCTGTGTGGGCATAGCGGCGAGATTAACTCGGAATCCCCCTGAAACCTGACACCTGAACACTGAAACCTGCTTACTGAATCGTGGCATCGGGTCTGTCGCCGTTGACAGAACGCTGCTTGGGCAGGCCGGCGAACTCCTGCTCGATGCGGGCAGTTGTGCCGCCCTTGGCAAACTCGTAGGCCACGCGGATGCCGTTGAAGAGTGCGCGATCGTTCGAGGAGCCGTGGCCGATGATGCAGACGCCGCGCACGCCGAGCAGCGGCGCGCCGCCGTATTCCCGGTAGTCGAGGCGGCGGCGGAAGTCGTTGAACGCGCGGCGCGACAGCAGCGCGCCCACTTGCGCCGTCACTGTGCGGGTGAGCGACTCGCGCAGCACTTCGCGCACAAAGCGCCCCACGCCTTCGCTGGTCTTGAGCGCCACGTTGCCCACAAAGCCGTCGCAGACGATCACGTCGGCCAGGCCGCTGAAGATGTCGCGGCCCTCCACGTTGCCGATGAAGCGGATGGGCAGCGCCTTGAGCAGCGGGAAGGCCTCGCGCGTGAGGTCGTTGCCCTTGGTCTCTTCTTCGCCGATGGAGAGCAGGCCGACGCGCGGCTCATTGATCTTGAGCACGGTGCGGGCATAGATCTCGCCCATCACCGCAAACTGCTCCAGGTTGTGAGCCTTGCAATCCACGTTCGCGCCCACATCGAGCAGCACGCATGGATTGCCGGTGGAACTGGGCATGGGAGTGGCCAGAGCCGGCCGGTCGACGCCGGGCAGCGCGCCCAGCACCATCTTGGCCGTGGCCATGGCCGCGCCGGTGTTGCCGGCGGTGACAAAACCGGCGCATTTGCCCTCGCGCACCAGCTTGAGGCCCACGCGCATCGAGCTGTCGCGCTTGGTGCGCACGGCGTGAGCGGCCTTCTCGTCCATGCCGATCCGTTCCGAGGCGTGGTGGATGACGATGGGCAGGTCTTCGTCTTCAAGATGCTCGTCGAGCAGGTCGCGCAACTCCGCCTCTGGCCCGATCAGATGGACCCGCACCGGCAGAGAGCGGCAAGCGAGGATGGCTCCCCGAATCTCCGGCTCGGGAGCTTTGTCGGAACCTACGGCGTCTAGCGCGATGTCAATGAGCATCGGTTTCGATGTCAATTTTACTTGGCTTCCTTGACGTCCAGAACGGCGCGGCCCTTGTACGCTCCGCATTTGGGGCAGGCGCGATGGGGCAGCTTCTTTTCGTGGCAGTTCGGGCACTCTGAAAGCCCTACAGCGGTAAGAAAGTCGTGGGAGCGGCGGAGGGCGGTACGGCGCGTGGAGTGGCGCCTTTTCGGATTCGGCATAATGTCTTTTCCCTTTCAGCTATCAGCTTACAGCCGTCAGCTCTTAGCTTCTTCGTCAGGAGAACGGCTAGCCCTGACTTCCCCGTAATAAAGCTGAGAGCTAAAAGCTAAGAGCTAAAGGCTGTCTTTTCAGGACTTGATCCGGCCGCGCAGCCCGGCAGCGCCTCCCATCGGGGGTCGCTTGGACCCGCATCGCAGGAGCATGGCTGGCTGTTGCGGTTGGCTCCGCAGCGCGGGCAAAGTCCCTTGCAGTCGGGCTTGCACAGCGTCCTGACCGGCAGGGACAAAAGCACCTGCTCGCGCAGCACATCTTCAAGCAACAGACTGTCCTTTTGATAATAACCGATTTCGGCTTCGGCCGCTGTAATGGAGCGCTCCGGCGGGCCGGAATCGGCGCCGAGGGGGCGGAAGATGAGGTCGAAATCGGCAGCCAGCGGAATCTCCACCGGCTCGATGCAGCGGGCGCATGGAACCTGGAATTTTCCCGCAAAGCGGCCCCTGAGGCGGATGTCGGCCACAATGTCTTTGGGGCCGCGATGCTCGTGAATCACTTCGGCACGGCCGGATGCGGCCAGATCGCCCACCTGCTCGGCCTCGCTGCCGAAATCGACCGCTCCCGGAGCCAGCTCCAGGTCAAAGTCGATCGGCTCCCGTTCCAGCTCGCTGACTTTGAATTCCATGCTATGAGGGTAGAACAGGGAACAGGGAGTAGGGAATAGGGGAAAGGGACTGGAGATCGGGCGAGTCACCGATGAACCGTTCGCGTGAGGCAAGCGTGCTGACCTGCTACACCTGGTCCTGCCCGTTACAGCCACCTTACGGCGGGAATCGGTGCGTCTATTCGTCCGCGGACGGGGAATCGACAGCGCCATTTTGCAGAGCCCATTGCATGAAGCCATCCGGCGCGGCCTTTACGCCTGCAATGTTAGCCGCTTTGATGCTGCGGATCTCTTTCCACTGAACATCTTTCAGATTGGTCGAACGCAGGTCCACTGCGGTGAGGTCGGCTCTGTCGAGCTTCGCTCCAGCCAGATTTGCTCCGACGAGATCCGCGTCTTCCAAATCGGCGTCCGAGAAGGAGGCGTTTTCAAGGTTACTGCCCCGAAAATTGGCCGCGTGCAGATCCGCGAAGGTGAGGTCCGCAAAACGGAAATCGCTTCCGCGCAGGTCGGCGGCGCTTAGGTTGGCGCGCAAAAGATTGGCGTGCTCAAGGTGAATTCCCTGGAGGAAAGCCGAGGAGACATCGACACCGACAAGCTGAATCTTGTCTTCGTTGAGCTCCTGCAGAGCTTCAATGCGTCCGCCGCTGCCGCCCTTATCTTGCGCGGTGTTAATGACCTGCCAGGCCTGGTAGTGCCGTTGCTTGATGCGGTCGCCTGACTCGCTGAAATAGAATATAACCCCGATCAGTACCGAGAAGCTTCCGAGGTATTCGAGGATTTCGAGCAAGCTCCAGTGGCTGAGCGCGTATGCAACCCACTCCGAAAGCCATTCGAACGCACTGAATGGGAGCATCCAGCGATGCTTAAGCCTTGCGGCGAGAGTTGCCCACTTCTCCGGGCGCCTCGTTATTCGGTGGGAAATCATACGGCCCCTCCTGCTGCCATTTAGACGGAAACGTGCCTTGCGGAAAATAGCCGGGCAAGCCACGTATCAGCCGCAATCAGGCCAGGACCGAGGATAAGGATCAGCAGGGCGGCGAACCAGTAGGTGTAGGGCGTTGCCCCATAAAAATCGCTTGGATTCGACAGGATGTGCGAGAAGTTCACGCGATCGTCGGGCACGCTCAAATAGGCCACCGTCATATTGACAAAGAGAATGAGCGACACGAGACGCGAGGCGATGCCGGCGGCGAAAAGAATGCCGCCAACGAGTTCGACGAGGGAAACAATGAGCGCGGTGGTTGTGGGCGCCGGAATGTTCAGCGAGGCGAAGAAGCCGGCGACGCGGCTCAGGTGGGTGAGTTTCCCCCAGCCATCCTGCGCAAATTGCCAACCCCAATAGAGGCGAATGGCAAGCAGCAGTGGGCTTTGCAAAGCTCCGAGCGCGCGAGCCGCGCGAGAATACAAGGTCCCGATCCTTCCGGCAATCTTTTGCATACAATCTCCTCGATCTGGCGGCGAAGCCGCTTTCAAGTGAATTCAACCCAGGGGGGACTCTTACACGCAACACGGCGCGCGAAAAGTTCAATCTGAAACGCCGCTCACGCTTTGATCGGCGATTCGAGCTCGGGCGCGCAAATCCAGCCGAGCTCCGCCCATGTACTGAACCACGACTGCACCTTCTGCGCCTGGCGCTTCGCCGAAATGCGGGAACCGGCAAAGCCCGCCTCAATGGCGTGGGTGAGTGTCAGTCCCTGGCGAATTGCGGTGAGCATCTGGAACTCTTCGCGCTCAAGGCGGCGATAGTAGACACTCAGGTCGACGCGATGCGCAGCGAGCCAGTTAGCGCGCGGGCGGAGTTGCGGCAATTCGAGGGGCTGCTCCGAACTGTCTTCGTGCTTTATGCCAGCTTCGCTCGTCTGGCGCTTCTGTTGCTTGTGCAAGTCGAGCACAAGATCGTCTGCCGGAAAACTGAGAGCGATCGGTTGCAAGTGCGGCTGCAGTGCCAGACGCGAATCGCCGTCGAGGGTCGCAATTTGATCGACCGTCAGCGGCTCGCGCTGAGTGGAGTCAAATGCCTCTACAAAGGCCCACTCGATGCGGGCAACGTCGAGAGCCAGACGATGACGCCGCCCTGCGAGTTTGGGATGCGCGGTGAGCCACTCCGGCAAGTGCGAGCCGAGATTGCGCAGCGTGAATGAGCGGCTTGGATGCGCGGTGAGATAGGCGACGGAGATCGTTTCAAATCGGCGCGGGCCCACAACGGCATGCAACGCGGGAAAATCCTCGGCCAACGCACCAAGAACACGGAACCAGTATTGGCGGTTGTAGATCTCGAGGCGTTCGAAAGCGCTGAGACGGCTGTTCGGCGCGATAAACGACTCCGCAACCTCGGCCATCGACCGCCCATCGGCTGAGTGTGAACGCATACTTTCGTCGCTGGTGAGCGGCTGCATCACGGCGGCGGCCATCTCGCGCTGCAGGGTGCGCAGGTTCATCGGCTGTTGCGTTGCAAAGTGATGATTCATCGCGCTTCCTCCGCTACTTCGGACATGGCTCGGTGCAAATAGCGCTCTGCCTTTTTTGCCTCCGCATGCACTTCGTCGAACGTGGGAATGCGGTCGTCCCACTCGAGCAGCGTCGGCGTCGGCCCGCAGCGCTCGATGGCGCGCGCGTAGAGATTCCAAACCGGATCGATCACAGGATGGTCGTGCGTATCGAGAATGTACTTCTCATACTTCGAGTGGCCGGCTATGTGAATCTGCGCCACGCGATGTGCGGGAACGGCATTCACATAATCGAGAGGATTGAACTCGTGGTTCATCGACGAGACGTAGATGTTGTTCACGTCGAGGAGAATGCCGCAGTCGGCGCGCTCGACGACTTCGGTGAGGAACTCCCACTCGGTCATCTCGGAGGCAGTGAATGCGGCGTAGGAGCTGACGTTCTCGACCGCGACGGGAATCTCGAGATAGTCCTGGACCTTGCGCACGCGCTCTACGGTGCGATCCACCGCCTCCCATGTGTAGGGCAGCGGAAGCAGGTCGTGGGTGTAGGTTCCGTCGACGCTTCCCCAACAGAGGTGGTCGCTCAGCCATGGAGTTTTTGTTCGCCGGACGAGTTGCTTCAAGCGTCGCAGGTGTTCTGGATCCGGTTCGGTCACCGAACCGAAGTACATGGAGACGCCGTGCTGCACGACGCGGTAGCGCTCAAGGATTTGGTCGAGCACGGCAAATGGGCGGCCGGCATCGATCATGAAGTTCTCTGAAATGATTTCGAACCAGTCCACTATGGGTTTGCGCGAAAAGATGTGCTCATAGTGCGGAATGCGGAGCCCGATTCCGACACCGTGGTCCTGAAACGCGTTGAATCGATTGCCTGGCATAACTCGCACTCGGTCATCAAAGAACTGAAATCGGAGGTCAGTGTCTTGTAAAAAGGGGAAGGGATTTGAGGACCGGACAGCGCTGTTGGAGGAATCGAAGATTCGCCGCCGGTCCCCAAGGGGACTAAACGAAGCTTGGTGGCTTGGAGCCGTCAGTGGCGCAGCCGCCCTTCCCCTTGCAGCTATTCTTGCCTTTGCAGCCGTTGTCGCCTGACTTGCAGCCGCCTTTGCCGCTACAGTCGTTCTTGCCTTTACAGGAGTGCTTGTCAGTTTGCTGGCCGAAGCCAGTGTAGCGAAGGCCCGCCTTGGCGACCTTCACGTTGGTGGAGGGGGTGGTGTTCTGGGCGCGGGCGGTTACCGCGGTCCCACTGGTGAGACCAGCCAGCGCAGCAGAAAGGAGCAGAGCATTCCATTGGTTTTTCATTGTTGACCTCGCGTCTTGTGGGTTGAGCGGAGGGTCTCCGCGATTTAGGGGAACCAGGAAGAGCAGCCGCCCATCCTGCAGATTTCGGCGTACAAACTCTTGGAGTGGCCAAACGAAAGAATAGTTACAGGCAAGGTGACAAAGAGTGCGAAAATTTCTATCGGAGATGTGCCAAGTCTAGAGCCTGTTATTAACTTTCGCGCGAGCAGCGTTGCGAGCGAAAATCGGGCCAGACGAGGCGGAGGACGACGGTTGTGGCTGGACCACTACCTAGGACGACAACGAAGTATGGCCCGATTTGCGCCGCAACCCGTAGGGCTGGGGCCAATTTTGCCCATCTCGTTGTCGCTCGTCGCTCGAAGATTCCCGATATTCGTCGCTCCTCGCTCCTAGACCTGGGCAAAATTGGCTCCGAGCGCTGCCCGCGGGAAAGTTAATAACAGGCTCTAGGCGCATGCGCGAGTTGGGATCCGGTTTTGCTGACGACGTCTGATGCGATACCCTGTCTGAGCCCGGAGCCAGTCGGCTTCACAGGGCGCTCGGGAGGCCGATTGGAGACTTCGAAGAGAATGGGCATTGTGACCGGCGCCAGCGTGACAATGGCCCTGCTGCAGAGCCTCTGCACAGCCGTGTTCACGGTGAACAGCATTCGCGTGGGGATTGGCCTGGCTGCGCTCGCTGCTGGTAGCATCGCCGGGCCTCTCGTCCCGCTTCACCGCGACTCCATCCGCATTCCCATGCTGGTTATCGCTGTTTTGGGTGCAGTGGTCAATCTGCTCGTGCTCGCATGGGTGCGAAAGCAGCGCAACCGGCCTGAAGCGCGATGGCGGCGACTCGAATTGAGCAAGAAGCAGCGCCTGTCAGAGCGGTTACAGGTGGCGATGGCGATCTTGACGCTCGCGCTGGTCGGGCTTGAGGTCTGGACTCACGCGATCCTTCATCGCGCTCCACCGGCCCAAACGACGGTCACTCAGCGCAGCTCATAGCCGCTTACCTGTGCCGGCGCGCGCCGTTTCAGAGTGTTGTCGAATCACCTTCCAACGCGATCTCCCGGTCCAGCCGCGCGTGAAGCCGCTCGCTGAATCCGGAGGGCAGTTCAAACACCCGATCGTCGGCCACCAGAACGACCACATTTCGCGTCGAGTCAAGGACCGCAGAGCAAATCTCGCAAGTTTCGAGATGTTTATCGATTTCCGCGCGCAGGGACGCGTCCACTTCTCCATCAATGTATGCGGAGATGTGCTCCCAAACGTGTTTGCAGTCGATCCTCATTTGAACCACCCAAACAGCGCCTTTCGTTTGGAAGTAAACCCTTTCAATTTTGGCGCCAGAGCCCGCTGCATCAAGGCTCGCGAACGGTGCAGACGCACCTTTACGGCCGACTCGCTGATTTCGAGCGCGGCAGCCGTTTCCCGCACGTCCATCTCTTCGATGTCTCGTAACAGTATGACGTTACGGTAAATCTCTGGCAAGCCGTCAATTGCCTGCCGAATCAGGGTACGAACTTCCTGCCGCTCCAGCTCTTCGGCGGGCACCTCTCGCCAGCTCGTCAAAATTGCCGGCGTAAAGTCCCCTGAGTCCTCGGTCATGGCGTCGAGCGAGTCTTCGCGGCGGCTTTCGGTCTTTCGCAGGCGGGCCAGGCCTTCATTCCGGGCAATGGACAGCACCCAGGTGCGGAACTGCGATTCCCCGCGAAAGAGATGCAGGTTCCGATATACCTTGATCGCCGTTTCCTGTGCGGCATCTTCGGCCTCGGTTTCATTTCGTAAAATCGATAGCAACAGGAAATAGACGGGCTTTTCGCAGGGGCGGATGAGCTCATGAAAGAGATGTTTCTCGCCGGCCTGGATACGGCGTATGCATTCGGCCTCGATCTCCGGGTTGGGTTTGCTCTGCATCGCGCCACGCACCTCTCGGCCAATGTGCTACCGAGTCTCGGGTGCTCAGAACTCCCGAATTGAACTATAGTTTACGGCCCCATCGATCGGGCCTCATTTGCTGAGATGGTTCCGAATGTGTGGTCGGCCAACCGGAAGTTACCCCGAATTTGGATCTGTCCTGCGAAGTCCTGGTGCAAGTCATCATCAATTGGTCACGAGCGGCCCTCAGCCGGTTTGCTATCCCACCTCGGCGCGAGTTTCAAGAGGCAGGCCCTTCGGCTCATCGGCCCCGGTTGGGTCCGATTCGCCCAGGATGACAGCGGAAGACCAGAATGACAGCGGAAGAATGGACCAACCCGCTCCCCGTGAGAGTGCGGCCCCACAGACAGCAACAACGCGCACAAACATGCAAAAATGGGGAAAAAAGCGACCATTTAGGGCCGCAAACCCCTGTTTCGACGCACTTTCGAGAAATTGTTCGGTGCTACCCGCTCTTATTCGCAACTATTCTCGGTTCTAACCGCTAATTGTTCGCAACTATTCTCGGTATTTGTCTCGAAGAATCGCACCCTCCCGAGCGAACATTCGGGGGGGCAACTGCAACCACTTGAGCCAACATTTGGCCGGTCCCGCAAACCGCCAAAGCCAACATTTCGCTTGATTTGACTAGGGCTTGCGCGCCTCCCGAAAAAATCCCCCTGCGAAACTTCTCGCTCGCCGGCTCGCTGGCTCTCTGATTCGGTCGCTCAAGGCATACCGGCATTCCGCCGATAGAGCTAGTGATCCGTTCAGAAAGGACGCCGCATGTCCATGCTCCGCAATATCCCCATCTCGCGCAAGTTCATCATCGCATTCGGTATCGTTTGCGCTCTCTGCGTTTTGCTCGGGGCCTTCACGTTTATCATTCTAAGGAACATCGCCGCAAAAAGCGCCGAGGTCAGCGGGGAACATCTTCCCTCCATGATTCTCATCGGCGACATCCGCAACGATGTCAATATAGAAAGGCGCGAAACTCTGGAGATGATGCTGTGCCAGACACCCTCATGTACCTCGAACCACAGCGAGAAGCGTCAGCAGGCCATCTCCGGTTATCAGGAATCGTTGAATAAGATCGCGCCCACCATCGTCGCTGAAGAGCGTGAACAATACGAGAAGTTTGTGGGATCCATCAAGCAGTACCAGGACGCGAGCGATCGCGGCGTCGCGCTGCTTGCCGCCGGCAAGGCAGGCGACGCGCTTGACCTTCTTTCATCGGATGCTTTGGCGGGCTGGCTGAATGAGGCTCTCGCAGCGACGGACAATGGGGTTCGCATCCACGCGCAAATCGGTATGGACAAGGCCGTCGCAGTCACCAGCGAAAGCATCCGCTCCGCCTGGATCAACACCGGAGCCAACCTGCTGATCGTACTGCTTTGCGCGTTGATTGGCATCACGCTCACAAAGGTCACGGCGCCGCGCATCGAGTACCTGGGCCGGCTGCTGGAACAGGTGGCAGCGAAAGATCTGACCGCGCATGCAGACGTGACGGGAACCGATGAGATTGGCCAATGCGGCGCGACATTGAACTCCTCAATGGAGTCGATTCGCGCGGTGATGCGCTCGGTGGCGAAGGGCGCCGAGACGCTGTCGGCAGCCACAACCGAGATCAGCGCGCGCGCAGTGCAGAGCGCCAGCAACGCGCGCACCGAATCGAGCAAGATCAACCAGATTGCCGCGGCGGCACAGGAGATGACGGCCACCATCGGCGAGATCAGCCACAACGCAGAGAACGCGGCCGGAGCCAGCCGCGAGTCGGCGCAAACGGCCGAACAGGGCGGGGCGGTGATGCAGGCCGCGGCGGTCACGATGGAGAAGATTGCCACTGCCACGAAGACGGTTTCAGACAAAATGACCTCGCTGGCCCACCGCTCCGAGGAGATCGGCAAGGTCGTGAACGTCATCCAGGAGATCAGCGAGCAAACCAACCTGCTGGCGCTGAACGCGGCCATTGAGGCGGCGCGCGCCGGAGAGCATGGGCGCGGATTTGCGGTGGTTGCCGGCGAAGTGCGGCGGCTGGCCGAGCGCACCAAGAGTGCCACCGAGGAGATTGCGGGAACCATCCGCAGCATCCAGGAGGAGACGCGGGAGACGCTGCAGGTGATGTCCGACAGCCACACGGCAGTGGAGAGCGGCATGGAGGAGACCTCGAATGCCCGCAAGAGCCTGGAGGCCACCATCGAGTCGTCGAAGCAGGTGGAGCAACAGATCGACCTGATTGCCACTGCCGCCACCGAGCAGACGGCCGCGGCGGGCGAGATTTCGGACTCCGCGGGACAGATTTCGCAATTGTCGGGTGAGACCGCCCGCGGCGCCGAGCAGGCCGTTGAAACAATGAAGAACCTGGCGTCGCTGGCCAGCGATCTGGAGGGCATGATCCGCCAGTTCCGGCTGGAGGGGGAGGCGCAGAGCGGCGGAATATTCACCGGCAAGCCGAGTGCGGTTCCGCAACACAAACTGCAGCCCGCGTAGGCCTGACTTTTCACGGATCGGGTGCACTATGTCGGCCTTGCGCTCCGCGGGATTGAGCCAGGCGGGAACCCCAGATCTGCAAACCCCGGCGAGAAGCTCACCTTCTCACCGGGGCCCCGCCTGATAACCCGGGCATCGCGACCCCGGCCGGATTCGTGACGTCGCCCGGCAATTTCGGAGATCGCCCCGTCTCTTGAAAAACTTCCTCACCAATTCTTTTCTCTAATATGAGCCTTGGGCTGCCGCCCGGTTATTCTGGACATGCGGTGGCGCGTGGTAAGGCATGCCGCCCGGCAGCCATGCGGCACACCGGAACCAATGCTGCATGGCACCCGAGGGAGATTTGCATGAGCGCGGTGAAGTATGACCTCATCGTCATTGGTTCGGGGCCCGCAGGGCAGCGAGCCGCCGTGGCCGCCTCCAAAATAGGCAAACGCGTAGCCGTTATTGAGGCCCGGCAAGTGGTTGGGGGCGTGTGCATCAACACGGGCACCATCCCTTCCAAAACCATGCGCGAGGCCGTGCTGCATCTCTCCGGCTACAACTACCACGCCATCTATGGCGTGAACTACCGGGTGAAGGAAAAGATCACCATGGCGGACCTGGCCTTTCGGGTCCAGGCGGTCATCAAAACTGAAGTCGACGTGACCGAGGCGCAGCTCTCGCGCAACGGCATCGACGTAGTGCACGGAATTGCCCACTTCGTCGATCCCCACCAGGTGCGGGTGGAAGGCGTACAGACCGATGCCACGCTGGAAGCCGACCGCATCATCATTGCCGTGGGCACGCGGCCGGCAGTCTCAGACAAGGTCCCGGTCAACGGCAAGAACCATCATCAACAGTGACCAGATTCTGGGCCTGGAGTGCCTGCCCAAGACGCTGATCGTCGTGGGCGGCGGTGTAATCGGCGTGGAATATACCTGCATGTTCGCCGTGCTGGGCGTGCGCGTAACGCTGATCGAAAAGCGCAACCGGCTGCTGGAGTTCGCAGATCAGGAGATTATCGAGGCGCTCAGCTACCACCTGCGCGACGCGCGCGTGACCATGCGGTTGGGCGAAGAAGTGGAAAGCGTGGAGGAACTGGGCGCCGGCACGGTTGTTGCCAACCTTCGAGAGCAATAAGAAGGTCTCAGGCGACGCGCTGCTGTATGCGGTGGGCCGGCAGGGCAATGTGGACGAGCTGAACCTGGCCGCCGCCGGCCTGGAAGCGGACAATCGCGGCCGCATCGCCGTCGACGAACACTACCAGACCAAAGTGCCGCACATCTATGCCGCAGGCGACGTGGTGGGCTTTCCTTCGCTGGCTTCGGTTTCGATGGAGCAGGGACGGATTGCGGCATCGCGCGCGTTCAACGACCATGCGGCGTCTTCCAATCCCAGCTTCTACCCGTACGGCATCTACACCATTCCGGAGATCAGTTTCATTGGCAAGACCGAGGAACAGCTTACAGGCGAAGATGTGCCCTACGAAGTGGGCATGGCTTACTACCGCGAGGTGGCGCGCGGGCAGATACGCGGCGATACTACCGGAAGGCTGAAGCTGATCTTTCATCGCGACACGCGCAAGGTGCTGGGCGTGCACATTATCGGCGAGGGCGCAAGCGAACTTGTGCACATTGGCCAGGCGGTGATGACTCTGGACGGCACGGTGGATTACTTCATCGAGACCGTCTTCAACTACCCCACGCTGGCGGAGTGTTACAAGGTGGCCGCATTCAATGGGCTGGGCCGCCTGAACAAATATCAGTCGGGGTAAAGAGCTGGCCGCTGGATTCAGGCCTCTGGCTCCTGGCTTAACACGCGATCTCTTCAATTTCCAGGAGGGCATTATGACTACAGCCATCGGCGTGGTTATCACCGAACATATCGTGTCCGGCAGGCTTGAGGATCAGCAGTTGGTCGGAAAGCTGCTGCGCTATCCCGGCGGCCCTGAATCGACTAACAGGCCCGAAACGCCGGACGAACTGGCCGCGATTCCCGCTGGCGAGTTGGTTGACATCATCGCCGGGCACATCGAAACGCTGGCGGGCAGCGGGAAAACGCCCGCCGACGCGATCGGCGTGGCGGTTCCCGGGATTGTGCGGTCGGGGGTGGTGGAGGAATCGCCGAACTTGACGCAGATCAAGGGCATGCGGCTCAAGGAAAAGCTGGCGGACGCGCTGGCGGAGCATGGAATCACGGCGCCGGTGCACGTGGCCAACGATGCCGACGCCATTGCCGCCGGGGTGGCCGCCACGCAAGGCCGGCTGGACAAGCTGACCCGCGTGTGGACCATCGGCAACGGCATCGGGTATGGCCGCTGGCCTTTCGTGGAGGGCGTGTGGGAGGGCGGGCACATTACCGTCACCCTCGACCCCAAAGAGCGCTACTGCCGATGCGGCGGCGCCGGCCACCTGGAAGGCATCATGGGCTATCGCGCCATGCGCATGCGCTTCCTGGATCTCGAGCCGGAAGAGGTGTTTGCCCACGCCAAAGAGGGCGACCCGCGCTGCCTCGAATTTGTCGACCTGTGGCACCGCGCGCTGGCGGCTGCGACCGCTTCGTTTATTCATCTGGCGGGTCCGGGGCGTTTTTACTTTACCGGAAGCAACGTCGGCTTCCTGGAGCTGCCGCGCCTACGCAATCACATTGAATCCATGGTTAGAATGAGCCCGTTGCAGAGCTTTTCGCTGGAGATTCTGCCACAGGACGATGAAACCGCGCTTATTGGCGCGGGCGTAAGCGCGCTGCGGGCGCTGGGCGAAAAGACAGGGAATAGGGAGTAGAGATCAGGGAACAGGGGTCAGGCCCAGTTTTCGATCTTGAGCCCTGGAACGCGTCCGTATTCGCGCGTGTTGTTGGTGACTAGCGTCAGTCCCAAACAGCGGGCGTGAGCGGCGATGAGCACATCGTTTGAGCCGATGATCGTCCCGCGCGCCTTGAGGTCGGCGCGTATCTGCGCATAATCGAGGGCCGGATCGCCGGGATAATCCAAAACTTCAACGTACTCAAGGTAAAAGTCGAGCGCAGCCTGAGCCCCAGCAAGGCGTCAGCTTTTCTTGAGAGCCCTCACCGTTTGCGCAAATAGGTCCGCGACAGGCGGTCGTGCCAGGTGAGGCGGTTGTCGTCAAAGAGGGCCCAGGCCAATCCCAGGCCGAGAGGCAAAACCGACAGGAGCAGGGCCACCAGGCGTGCGCAGCGCTGGGCACGGCTGGGGTTGAGGCCGTCTAGTGTGCAGAGCCTTATGCCGGCGTACTTCATGCCGGGTGTTGCTCTGGCCAGGGTGAAGAAAAATGTGAGATAAGCGGCGCCAATGGCCAGCAAAGCCAGCGTGGCGCTCAGTTCCACGATGCGCGGGCCGGGGAGAGCCTTTGAATTGGCCGCAACCAACATTGCAGGCGCCACAATGGCCGCTGCAATGAGGGCGGAGTCGACGACGATTGCGAGCAGACGCCGGGTCAAGGGCGCCAGTTCCAGGTCAGGGGCCGACGAATAGGGCGCAGGTTCCTCGAAGATCTCCTTACGCGGTTGCTCTTCCAGCTCGATAGCCGGCAACTCCGGGCGCATCAACTCCCAACGCATCCAATCTGGCGCGGCCGACGCCTCCGCAACGGCCGCCGCGGGCTCGGTGGAAATGGCTGCCGGATCCACCTCGAAGATGCTCAGTTGCGGCGCGGATTCCGAACCAGCCAGCGGCCCCTCGGCCAGCCGCGGGCGCACCTTGCGCGTGGCGATCATCTCGCGCGGGAATTGAATGAGATTCGCATAAATGGGCTGGGCTGGCTCGACGGTGTAAATATCGTCAGCGCCAGGAAAGGGCGAGTCCAGAAAGGGTAAATCCGGGAGGGACGAGACGGGTTCACGCGAGTTTTTAGCGCGGCCTTCAGCCTTGGCCGCGTGATGGTGAAGAGTGAACGCGGAATCGACCCGCCTGGCTGGCATGTCCGGCTCCCAGCGAGGGGTAAATAATGGGGTTTCTTGCAACGATGCTTCGTGAAGATGCAGGCGTTCGGGCAGTTCGTGCGGCACCTGCACGATGACCGGCCCAGCGAGGCGCTCGGGCCGGATTTCCGGGTTCCAGTCAGGCTCTGCGGATGAGACGGCCTCCAGTCCCTCAAGAACCAATTGGGCGGCAGCCTGTGCCTCCTGAGCGGCCCTGGAGGCTGCTTTGGCGGCGCGCACCGCGGCGCGAGCTTCATCGGCCAGCATCTGGTTGTAGCTGGGAGCATGGGCGAACCGCTCGGCCACCCGCGCGGCGGCTTGCGCGGCGCGCGTGACAATCGCCGGCCGGCCTTCCAAGGGCGGCGCGGACCCGTTCGCCGGCGTCGTCTTGCTGCGCATATGAGCGGCGACACGCTGATTAACTTCCTGCTTCCACGTTGGGAAAAGACTTGCCGAATTTGCCGATGTGCTCAAAGCTCCTGTGACCCTCCCGGCGCGGCGAGGCCGGCTTGCGAAGCCTGCACCGCGAAAATCGCCCGCGAAAAACCCGAAGCGCAATCGGGACAACGCGGACAGTGCTACAAAACCAAGGAGAGACGATCACGGAGAAAGATGGGCGCGACCATGGTTTGGGACCCCAAGACCGTGCAGTCGACCCGCCTTGTCGAGTTGCCAGAGCAACGTGGAGCACTTCCCATGTTCTGCAGCCGGCTTTGCTATGCTGAGCCTTACACCGGATCTTGGTCTTGGGATGCGACCTCGTTACTTAGTATGTATCACGCTGCTGGCCGTCTGTCATCTGCAACTGGGCGCACAGGCGCCGCAAGTGTTAACCAATGCGGTACCCTCGGTGCAGGCCGCGAGGGGCGGCGAGGGCCAGAACACCGGCGCCCCGGCTCCTACCGCTTTGCCCGACGATCCCGGCCAGGAGTTGGTGCCGGTCGCGGAGCCCGAGCCAGAGCCGGCAACGGGAACGCCCGTCGAGTGGGAAGCGAAGCATCAGGAGTGGGCGGGCAATATTTTGACCCTTACCGGCGACGTGGTGGTCCACTACCGCGATTACGTGATTCGCGCCGACAAAGTGGTTTATAACCGGACGACCACCGAGCTGGAAGCCGACGGCCATCTGCAGATTACCGGCGGACCCAACGACGTGTCTCATCAACGCCACGCACGGCGACATGCGGCTGAACATGCACACCGCGCGCTTCTACAACGTAAACGGCTCGCAAGGCGTGCGCGCGATGGGTCACACGGTGGTGTACACGACGCCGAACCCGCTGCTGTTCTCCGGCCGCGTGCTGCTCGAGACGGGCGAGGGCAATACCGGATGATTGACGGTTCGATCACCAACTGCCGGCTTCCTCACCCCGACTGGCGAATTATCGCGCATTCCATCGAACTGGAAAACGACAAGGCATCGACATCGAATGCGTTCTTCGAGTTTCTCGGGCTTCCCATCTTTTACCTGCCCTATCTGCGCCATCCGGCCAACGATACAGGGCGGGTGAGCGGACTGCTGACGCCCGTGATCAGCAACGGATCGTCGATCCGCGGATACACGTTTGGCGAGCAAGTGTACTGGGCGATCAACCGCAGCATGGATATGGTGATCGGCTCAGAGTATTACAGCAAGCGCGGCTGGGCGCCGAATGGCGACTTCCGCTACAAAGGCCCGGGGCTCGACCACCTGATCGCGCGCTGGAATGCCCTGCTCGATCGCGGCGTCGAGGAGGAGGTGGGCAACACACTGGCCAGCACTGCCGCCAAGCCCGCAGACCGGCTGGCCGGTCCCGTTGGCTACGAGCTGGTGAACCAGGGCGGAGTCGACGTGACGGTGCTGGGACGCAAGGACCTTTCGCCAAATACCCGCGTCTCCGGCACCATGGAATATCTGTCGAGTTACGTCTACCGGCTGGTGTTCGACGACAACTACTCGCAGGCCATCAGCTCCGAGGTTGCAAGCGACGTTGTGCTGACACACAACCACAATGGAATCGTTCCGTCCGTCTGGCTGGACCGCTTCCAATCCTTTGCCAGCACCACGAATGGCGATGAAGTGAAGATTCTGCGCCTGCCGCTGGTCCGCTACGATGTGCTGGACCGGCCGCTGGGAAATTCGCCGCTCTACTGGGGCCTGGGATCGTCGGTAGGCTATCTGAACCGCTCCGAGCCTATCTTCCACTCCGCAACGTAGGGCGGCTGGACTTCTATCCGCATCTTTCCATGCCGTTCACGTCGGGGGATGGAGTTTCTATCCCGAGGTTGCGCTGCGCGACACGTTCTACACCATCAGCCAGACACCCCAGCTTACAGGGTCCTTTGTGGTTCCAACGATCAGCCACGCTCCGCTCAACCGCTCGGACCTTGAAGCTTCGATCGACGTCCGGCCGCCCGCGTTGGAGCGCGATTTCGAGCTTCCCTTCTGGCACCGGGAGCTGCGCCACGTGATCGAGCCTGAGTTGAATTACCGGTATGTGGGCGGGATCGGCTGCCAACGCCCGCGACGTCCTTCTGTTCGATACCACGGACATCGCCACGAATGTGAATGAAGCCGGCTTTTCGCTGACGCAGCGGTTTTATCTGCGGCCCGCCGGCGAGCGGCCCTGCGCCACGGACGGCGCAGAGGACGGGGACGATGGGGATCGAGCAGCGAAGACCTGCCCGGAAGAGCCCCGCGAGTGGGCGAGCTGGCAGATTGCGCAGGAGTATTTCATCGATCCCAATTTTGGCGGCGCGCTCATTCCCGGCCGACGAAACGTCTTCGACTCGACGCTGGACTTGATGGCGGCTACTTTTCTGACTTCGCCGCGCAACATTGCGCCAATCACTTCGCGCATCCGCTTCGACGCCATCGACAACCTCCGCATCCAGTGGGACCTGGACTACGACACCATACGCGGGCAAATTGCCGCGAACAATCTGTTCGCGGGCTATAGCTTTGGCCGCACCACGCTGGGCATCGGCCACGCACTGCTGAACGCCGTCGACGAGACCGCCAGCACCAGCACCAGCGTCGCTACGGCCATCAAGAGCCAGCAGGTGCAGCCCTTTCTGGAGTTCGGCAAGCCGAGCGATAATGGATTCAACCTGGCATTCAACGGCGGCTACGACTTCGTAGCGCACGATTTGCAATACGGAGGCGTGCAGGCTGTCTATAACTGGGATTGCTGCGGGCTTGCGCTCGGTTACCGGCGTTTTGAGCTGGGCACGGTGGGCACGACCGGCCGCAATGAGACGCAATGGCTCTACAGCTTTACTCTGGCGAATTTTGGGGGCGTGGGCGACATCCGGCGCAGCAACTCCGTGTTCCGCGATCCAACGCTGCCGCCGGCGTATTAGAAACAGTTGTCAATAGTCAGTGGTCACGGATCAGGGGTTGGCTGCCGGCTTTTCGCTGCCAGATTGGATAAGCCGATCCCTGTCAACCCGATCCTGCTTGCTTCTTCCCACTCTCGGCATCCACCCATTAAGGCCAAACGAATCGAAGATGCACGCAGGGTGCAAAGCATCCTGCTGGGTTATTCTTTCCTCAGAGGAAATCACATTGCTGCGTTTTCGTTTATTGGCCGGACTACTGGTTCTCGGCCTGACCGTGGGCTGCAAAGCCCAGATCCTCCCGCCTGCCGGGCCCGATCCAACGCTCAACCACCGCATTGAGGTGCTGGTTCGCTCTCAATTCGGCTTGCCTCCCGATTACGATTTGAGCATTGGCGCGCGAAGCCCGAGCCAATTTACGGGCTATGAGACCCTGCCCATTACGCTCAAGCACGATTCCAAGACGCAGGTTATCAACTTTCTGATCTCGACCGACAATACCAAGCTGGTTCATTTGGATACCTTCGATCTGACGAAAGACCCTGCCGATGCCATTCCGATCACCGAACGCCCCATCCGTGGCAACCCCGCTGCCAAGGTGACCCTGGTCAACTTCGATGACCTGGAATGTCCCTACTGCGCGATGATGCATGAGGAACTCTTTCCGGGCACGCTCGCCCATTACAAGGACCTGGTGCGGTTCGTGTACAAGGACGATCCGATCCCCGAGCTGCACCCTTGGGCCATGCACGCAGCCGTGGACGCCAACTGCCTGGCCGCGCAGAGTGGCGAGATTTACTGGACCTACATAGATTACCTTCACGCTCACGGGCAGGAGATCACGGGCCAGGGTCACGACCTGGCGAAGAGCCTTGCCGCGTTGGATCGGGTTGCGCGCCAAGAGGCCACGCTGGGCAAGCTCGACCAAACCAACCTCGACGCCTGCATTGCGAAGCAGGACGAAACGGCGGTGCGAGCCTCCGCGAAGCTGGCGCAAGATCTGGGAATTGAAGGAACGCCGGCCGTTTATGTGAACGGCGAGCGGGTGAACGGCGGCGCTGTCTCTCAGAATGAGCTTTGGATCGTGATTGACCGCGCCTTGCGCGCCGAGGGCGAACAGCCTCCGGCCGCCCCGGTTGGGGCAGCTTCGCCGGCATCTTCACCCGGCTCGGACGATCCCGGCAAATAACGCGCAGGGACTATCCCCGCGCCGGTTTCGGGATTTATCCTTGAATGCCAGGGGTTTCGCGAAGCCCCGCAGGAGAGATCAGCTTGCAAGTCTCGTCGATTTTTAGTCCGCGTTCACGTCTTGTCTTGGTTCTTCTATGCGGCGCCGCCTTTTTTTTCGCCGTATCCGGCTGCCACCGTTCGCCTTCATCGGATGTAGTGGCCACCGTCAACGGCAAGGAGATCCTGAGAGCCGAACTGGAGCGGAACTACCAGATCAGCCTGGGCGACAACCCGCAAGCACTGTCACCCCAGGAGGCTGACATTCGGCGGCTGAATGTTCTGCACCAGATGATTCAGGATGAGATTCTGCAGCAGCGGGCCGCCAAGCTTAATTTGACCGCCAGCGACGAAGACGTGAACGCGCGGCTCACGGAGCTCAAGGCGCCCTATACGCAGGATCAGTTCTTGAATCTGCTCAAGCAGCGCAACATGTCGCTGGACGACTTGAAGCGCGACATTCGCCGGCAGTTGACCCAGACCAAGTTGATCAACAAAGAGATCGAGTCGAAGATCAACATTTCCGACGCGGAGATTGACACTTATTATTCCGCGCACAAGGCGGAGTTCGACCTGATTGAGCCGCAATACCACTTGGCGGAGATCGTGGTGACGAACGCGCCCGCGCAGCAGGGCGGCAACATGCAGAACAAGGCCTCGGGCGATGCCGACCCAAAGAAGAAGATCGACGCTCTGTACAGCCGACTGGAAAGCGGCCAGGATTTCGCAGCGGTTGCGGCGCAATTCTCAGAGGAGCCGAACACCGCATCGATTGGCGGCGATATGGGTTTTGCCAGGGAATCGCAGCTTAAGAGCGATCCGGCGGTGTACGACGCAATCAGCAAGCTCAAGCCGGACCAGTTCACCGACCCGCTGCCGATCCACGACGCAGGACCAGGGCACAAGATCGCCGGCTACGCTATTTACAAGCTGATTGCGCGCGATCCCGCCGGGCAGCGGGATTTGAACGATCCGCGCGTGCGGCAGGCTATTCACCAGTTGCTTCACGAAAACAACGAGCAACTGCTGAAGAATGCCTATCTCGAGATGCTGCTGGACGAAGCACGGGTGCGCAACTATCTCGCCGAGCAGATTCTGAAGCAAGGCGCGCAATAGTCGGCATCTTCCATCGTCACTCTGGTATAGAGTCGCCTCGCTCCATCAATATCACCTACTCGGGAAAGCAAATGAAAGCTATTTTAGGTATGTCTCTGACTACTTTGCTGTTGTCGTGGTGTCTCTGCTATGGACAGCAACAGGCCAGGCAGGGACCGTATGGCGCGACGCTGGAATCAGTGGCGACCCTTAACGGGGCGATCCCAACCGGCATTACTGTCTCGAACGAAGGCCGCATCTTCGTGAATTATCCGCAGTGGGGCGAAAACCCTCCATTCACCGTGGGCGAAATAGTCAACGGCAAGGCCGTCCCCTATCCCGATGCCGAAATCAACCAAATGGATATGAAGGACCAGGAGAATCATCTTATCTCGGTGCAGAGCGTGGTTGTCGACCCGACCGGAAAACGCCTTTGGATACTGGATACGGGCAGCGTCCTACTCGGAGAGACAACCTACGGGGGACCGAAGTTGATCGGCATCGATCTGGCGACCAACAAAATCTTTAAAAAGATCCTATTCCCGCGAGACGTGGCTTGGCCGGCTACCTATCTCAACGATGTGCGCTTTGATCTTACCAGGGGCAAGGAAGGCATGGCCTACATTACCGATTCCGGTGCGTTCGGTATCATCGTGGTCGATTTGGCGACTGGCAAGAGCTGGCGGAGATTGCACGAAAGCCCCACGACTCATCCCGACTCGATGTTCGTGCCGGTTATCGAAGGGAAAGTCACCGCTCAGTACATCCCCGGACATGCGCCGGAATATCTCCGCGTAGGCTCGGACGGGATTGCTATTACCGGGGAACCGGGAGGCCCGGACAAATGGCTCTATTACTGCCCGCTGACCGCCCGGCACCTGTTCCGCGTCAGCGTGGATGCGCTGTCTGACCCCAATATGTCTGAAGCAGACACCGAGAAAACCATCGAAGATTTGGGCGAGAAAGGCGGGGCCGGAGACGGACTTGAATCCGATGCCCAAGGACGCGTTTACATCAGCGACTACGAACACGATGCCATCCATCGCCGCAACACGGATGGCAGCATCGATACTCTCGTCTCCGACCCGCGTATTCTCTGGCCGGACACCCTGACGCTGGCCTCCAATGGTTATCTATATTTCACTTGCAATCAAATCGAGCGTCAGGCCATCTTTCAAAAAGACGGCAAGGACCGTCGAGTGTTGCCCTACAACATTTACAGGATAAAGATCGATGGTACCCGCATTACCCAAAGCCTACCCCAAAACCAATAGACGAGCGCGCTCCTGCTGACCGTCCACGTCATTTGGCCTGGTGACGCCATCGCCAGGCCAAGTGGCGGTTCACACAGGCTCTTATCCTGCCTTCGGCTTACACAACCGGCTCGGTTTTACAGCATTTTCGATTCTGCTCTTTCGAGAACGTAGACGGCCAAGCGGCGTTTTCCTCAAGAAAACGTCACATTGCACGATGCCGCAATCGCTAGACTTGAATCGAAAATGCTCAAAAATCAGCGCCACGGCTCACGGCCTGGGCGCGCATCAGCCATCCCCGAGATCTTTTCTCCAGACGCATCGACTAGATCGAAGCATCGATGACCATCAGGGTGGCGTCACCTTGTTTGTCGATGCCTCGTCCGAAATGCTCGGTGCCTGCGCCGGCGGCACGGCTCGCGCCGCGCCGTTTTCGCGCGCCCCGCAGACGAACCCAATCACGGTCCTTTTTCTTTGAAAAAGCCGAACGAGCCAGGCGGCGCGTCGGGGCGATATACATTGCAACCCCGTGGCCGTCGGCTCAATGAATTGGCCTCCGCGCATGGCAGAGGCCGTTCGTTATTTCGCGATGGTGCACGGTCTAGTGCATTTGACCACTATCATCCAGGGTGATTCCGCCCGGTCCTTGATTCTTCTTGGCTTCATTGGCCTTGCGCGTGCCCATGGCTTTCGTCGTCCAGTCCTGGGCCATCGCCAGATCCTCGTTCACAGCTTTGGCATCGCCGTAGTCCACGTCTGCCTTGTTGCGGTAAATCAAATTCAAGTACTGCATGGCGTCGTCGTAATTAGGGCGGCTGTCCACAGCAATGGTGAGATACTTGAGGCCTTCCTCGATCAGCGGCGCGTTTTCCTTGGCCAGCGGCTCCATGACCTTCTTGGGGGCCTTCACATTGCCCTTGCCATCATCGTTGAGGCCGGCGGCCTGTAGCGCGTTCAGCTTGTTCTGGTGCGCCTTTTTCCAGTCAATGACGCCGATCGTATAGGCCGCTTCGGGGTTCTTGGGATCCACATCGAGAACCTTCTTCTGCCATACTTCAGCATTGTCCATATCGCCTATGCTGAAATAAATGGCCGCGATCTGCTTCATGCTGTTGACGTCGCTGGGGTCCTTTGCCAGTACTTCTTTGAAGATATTAATGGACTCATTGGCAACCTTCAGGTTTTCGGGCGTCGTCATCCCTGGCACAACATTCTGGGACAACGCCGTGGCCAGATAGGTCTTTGCCATGGGCAGGGTCGGATCGAGTACCGTCGCCCTCCGGAAACACTCGATCGCCTGCTCGTAGTGAGCGCCCTTGTAAGCCTCCACTCCACTGTTCAACTGGTCGCGGGCTTGAAGCCGATGGACGATGTTGCACCCGCTCATGGAAAGCACCATGCCGATCAAAGTAACCGCGAGCGCGCAAAAACGTGTACATCCATTCATGTTCGTTTCCTTCTCCTTCAGGCATTGGCCTCCGGGCCGCGCCTGGAATACCCTGTAACTGGCCGCGGGCGGGAGGTACCGTAACCAGGACAAAAAAATTGTACTCTTTTCCGCGTCCGGATCAAGTGCGTCCGGACACAGCCGGCTTATTGGCCCGCCTGAATCTTGGGCGTCATCAACCCGATGTGATCCACGTTGGCGGCCCTGCCGATGTCGATGACGTCGGCGATATAAGCGAAGTTCACATCATCGTCGCCCTTGACGAACATTACGCGCTCAGCGCGATTTGCATAGATATCAGTCAGCTTCGCCAGTAAGTCGGCGTGCGCCACGTCGGTCTCGTTGATCTTGTACGCTGGGGCCTGGCGCGGGCCAACATAGAGAACCTGAACCACGATAGTCCGGTCGTTGTTGGGCTGTTGCTGTTGCGGATTCTTGGGCGGCTGGGGCACCAGCGCATCCAGACCGTGGGGCGTAGTTGGTACGATGACCATAAAGATGATCAACAGCACCAGCAGAACGTCGATCATGGGCGTCACGTTGATTTCGGACATGGCGCCACCCGAACCTCCCATAGTCATTGCCATAGCTTAAACTCCTCGTTTCCTTAAAATCGTTGAGTTAATAAGACCATCCGTGCGCTGCGCTACTCGCCGCCGGAGAGTTCGCCTTCGCGCTTCTGCGTCAACAGGCCAACTTCCTCCACGCCTGCCGTGCGCACGTCGTCGATGGCGTCTTCAACCGCTTTGTACTGCGCGCGCGCATCCGCGCGGACAAAGATCGTCTTGTCGGTCTTCTCGGCCAGCTTTTCGCGCACTACGTTGCCGAGCTGGCTGGGATCGATCTTATTCTGGCCGAGATAGACCCCGCCATCGCGCGTAACAGCGACGACAATCGCGTCTTCCTTGTCGGCGTCCGGCATGGCGATCGAGTTTTCCGCCTTGGCCATATCGATCTCGACCTTGTGCAACAACATGGGAGTGATGACCATGAAGATGATTAATAGCACCAGCATCACGTCAACCATGGGGGTGACGTTGATGTTGGAAGTGACTTTTCTGCCTTCGTCGCGAACCAAAATTCCCATTGTGGGGGCTCCGTACGTTTGATTTTATTTGCCGGAACCGGTCCGGCCTTGATCGAATTCAAGCAACCCGCGCGAGCATCAAACCGCCGGGCAGGAGTGATCACTCCCGCCCGGCGAATCTCTCGCTCAGGCCGGCAGCCGCTTCGCTTAGCGCTTGTGGCTCTGCTTGATGAAGTAGTCCACCAACTCGCTCGAGGAGTTATCCATCTCCACGTCGAAAGCCTCGACACGTCCGGTGAAATAGTTGAACGCCATGACGGCGGGGATGGCCACGAGCAGGCCGAACGCCGTTGTGACCAGGGCCTCCGAAATGCCGCCCGCGACCGCGCCGATGCCCGAGGTCTTCTGGGTAGCGATGGCGTCGAATGCGTGCAGAATGCCGACGACTGTGCCGAACAGCCCGACGAAAGGAGCCGTGGAGCCGATGGTGGCCAGGACCGACAGGCCCCTCTTCAGCTTGGCGTGCACGATGGCCTCGGCCCTCTCCAGGGCGCGGCCCGCGCTGGCGATGGTATCCTCGGTCGCCGTACCGGCCGACGCGCGGAACTCCTGCAAGCCGGCCGTGACCACTTCAGCCAAGTGCGACTTCTTGCTGCGGTCGGCGATCTTGATGGCTTCTTCCAGCTTGCTGTCTTTCAGGGCGCCAGCCACTTTGGGCGCGAACTCGCGCGATTGCTTGCGAGCGGCAGAGAAGTACAGGTAACGGTCGATCATGACGGCCAGCGACCAGACCGACTCAACGAACAGGATGATAGCTACGGTGCGGGCCATCCATGCCATGTGCCCCCAAAGTTGAAGGGGACTGAAGCCGACGGACTGGCCCTCTTCCTGAAACAGCGCCAGACTATTGACTGCGTGCGAAGCGAAATGCGAGAGCTGAGCGAGAATCACTGAATCGTTCCTCCTATGGAGATTCTTGTAATTTTTGATACAAACCCGCGCGGGCGGGTGGTTACATGGAATGCGGCTCTTTGGCGATTCGCATTCGGGTCAAAAGCAATGCTCCCTGCCAAAAACGCGGCAGGGAGCCAGAGGTCGCATCACCCACCCAGAGTGAAGATTACGTTGACGGTGGTATCAACTTCCACAGGCTCGTTGTTGAGCAGGTAAGGCCTGTAACGCCAGGTCCTGACGGCGTCCATGGCCGCCTGCTGCAGCATTGCCGGTCCACTGACAACGTGAAGATTTTCGATGGTCCCCTGCTTGGAGATGGTGGCCTGCAGCACCACCGTCCCGGAGACGCGGGCAGCCTTGGCAATGGGCGGATAGATCGGCTGTGTCTTCTGAAGAAGCATGCCCACAGCCACGCCGGCTGAAATATTGACTTTCTTTGGCGGCGCCGCCTTGACCTTGGGGCCCGTGTCGCCGAACATGCTGCCCATGACGCCGGAACCGCTTCCGCCCATGCCTTCCATTCCAGCCACGCCAAAGCTGGAAGGCGGCATTTCCTTCTCGCTGACCATGGTAATGTTATGCGGAATCCGCGTTGGCGCCGTGAGCTGGTTGTTCATCATCTCCGACTGCACGTGGACCACTTTAATCTCGGGCGGTGGTGGTGGTGGCGGCGGCGGCGGCGGCGGCGGCAAAAACAGTAGCGTCTGCATCAACGCCGCTGGGAGCGCCTCAGGATAGATGAGCGGAATCAAAATCAAAAGAATGAGGATCGCAAGGTCGATGCAGCCCGTGACCAGCATCCAGCGACCACTCTTTCCCTTGATCTTGCCTCCGGATTCAAACGTGGAATCTTCAAACATGGCGAGCCTCGGAATCGGGTTTGGTTTACTCCTACTTAGACACTGCGGGAACCAAAAATGTTCCCGGAGATAAAAATAGGCTTTTGGGAGCACGTCAACTCTATCAGAACTTCACACCACTGTAAAAGGTGCTGCAAAACTGGTGCAAATTTTGTATCCCTCTGGCCTCGCCCAATCCGGCCTTTTGGCTCCGGCGGCACAGCTTTCGATCTCGCCACGGCGCCCGAAAGTCTTTCGTCTGAGGGACAAACGCGCCGGTCAATACTAAACTTCCCTACTTTGGACTTGCGCCTTGGCCGTAGTTAACCTTTTGACCGTTTCGCGGCCGGGAGCGAGATGGCTCTGCCTTTCTTTGCGCGCCACTCTTGCCAGGCCACCAGCATTGGAGCGGCTACGGCAATGGAGGAATACGTGCCAATGACGATGCCGACCACTAGGGCGAACGAGAAACCGTTCAACACTTGACCGCCGAAAATAAACAGCGAAAGTACGGTGATAAAAGTGAGGCCCGAGGTGAGTACGGTCCGGCTCAACGTCTGGTTGATGCTGCGATTCACGAGGTCGGGCAACGCTTCGCGGCGGCTCAAACGCAGGTTCTCGCGGATGCGGTCGAACACGACGATGGTGTCGTTCATCGAGTAGCCCACGAGAGTGAGGATGGCGGCGATGACGGTGAGCGAGATCTCCCGGCCGGTGAGCGCGAAGGCGCCGACAGTGATGAGTGTGTCGTGGAAGCAGGCGACCACCGCGGCCACGCCGTAGATCAATTGGAAGCGGAACCATAGGTAGACCAGCATGCCCGCCATGGAATAAAGCGTGGCCAGAGTAGCCTGCTTCTCCAACTGATGGCCCACGGTGGGACCGACGATGTCGACTTTCACCCCCGTTTTCGGGTCGAAGTAATTGTTGTAGTGGGCCTGCAGCGCCGATTCGATCAGTTGGCGGCCCGTGTCGAGGGCGGCTTCGTTGGTCTCTTCGGGCAGGCTGATGAGCACTTCGCGATTCGCCGCGTCCCCGAAACTTTGAATGCTGGCATCCTTCGCGCCCGAGGCGTCAATCGCGCGGCGAATGGCGTTGATGTCGGGAGTCTGGGCAAATTGCACTTCAACCTGCGTGCCGCCGCGAAAGTCCACGCCCAGAGGAACCGGGCTGCCGATGTGCGTCATGTTCCAACTCATCTTCACGATGCCGGCCACGCTGAAGATCATGGAAAAGGCGAGGAAGTACCATTTCCATCCCAGCCAGTTCACATTGGGGCTGCGAAAAAATTCCACTGCTTTTCTTCCCTTCAAAATTCAGGGGCTAAAGCCCTGATCATTTTGCTGCTTTCTTCGGCACGGCCAAAAGTCATGCCCCGTTACCAAACCTGTAGGTTCGCGCGTGTGCCATCCGCGGTTTCCTTGGTCCCTCAGTCTCTTGTTCCCTGGTCCCTCAGTCCCTTGGTCCCGCAGTCCCGGTTTCTTAAATGGAGACCATCTCGCCTGGCTTCAACCTGTTCAAATGCGCTTCAAAGATGACACGCGAGACGAAGACCGCTGTGAATAGATTGGCCGCCAGACCTACGGTCAGGGTCGTAGCAAATCCTTTGACCGGCCCGGTGCCGAACATGAACAGAATGGCCGCCGAAACGATGGTGGTGACGTGGGTATCGATAATCGTGACCCAGGCGCGGGCAAAGCCCTGGTCCACAGCCGCCGACGCCGCCTTTCCGGCGCGAATCTCTTCGCGGATCCGCTCGAAGATCAGCACATTCGAATCCACGCCCATGCCGATGGTGAGAATGACTCCGGCGATGCCGGGCAATGTGAGCGTAAGCGTAAGGCCCCCTCCGCCAGCGCCGGATAATGCGCTGGAGAGCCCCAGGATGCCGAGCAGGATGATCAGGTTGAAGATCAATGCCAGATCGGCATTGATGCCTGAGCTGCGGTAATAGATGAGCATGAAAATCATGACCAGGACCACGCCGACAATCGCCGCCGTGACGCCTTCGCGAATGGAGTCGGCGCCCAGCGTCGCTCCCACCGTGCTGGCCTCGATGTAGTAGAGATCGGCAGGCAGTGCGCCGGTGCGCAGCAGCTTGGAGAGTTCCATTACCTCTTCCTGGCTGAACCTGCCTTCGATCACTCCGCTATCGCGGATAGCGCTCTTGATCACGGCGTTGCTTCTGACGTGATCGCCCATGACCACCGCCATGTATTTGCCAACATTGGCGCTGGTGTAATCCCAGAACTTGTCGCCGGCCTCGTCAGTGAGCGTGAAACTCACCTGCTGCTGGTTTGTGTTCGAGTTGACGGAGGGAACGGCGGAGCGAAAGTCGCTGCCGGCCACCACCGGAGCGCGCTCCAGAATAAACACCGTGCCGGGATTGTTGCCGCAAGCCATCTCTCCCAGGCAGGGCACAATGTACTCGTCAGGCGGCAGCGCCCCGCCAACGCTGGCCAGGGCCGCCTGCTCATCCGCGTAGCCGCCGCCATCACCGACGATGGGGTGAATCTCAAGCCGCGCCGTGGATTTGATGACGTTCTTCACTTGGTCGAGGTCGCTGATACCAGGCAGCTCCACCAGAATCTGGTCGGCGCCCAGATTGTACTCCTGAATCAGCGGCTCGCTCACGCCCAGCGTATCCACGCGGTCGCGAATGGTGTCGATCGCCTGTTCGACCGTTCGCCGTTCGAGATCGTTCTCGAAGATCGGCTTCATGGTCAGCTTCCAGTTGTTGTCGGAGCCGCCGGAAACATCGAATTCGTTGGCATACTTGCTGCCCTGCAGAAGTATGCTCACGGCGTTCGATTGCGCCGGCGAGGTGCCCTGGATTTGAATCACCTCCGGCTTGCCCGATGTTTTGTGCGTGACCGGATCTTGCTGAAGCGGATCGGGCTTGATTACCTGGGAAAAGGTCAGGTTGCCCTTTTTGAGATCCTGCCGCAGCGCCTGTTCGATGTTATCGGTTTCCGCGTCCACTGCCTGCAACACCTGCACTTGCAGGATGAGGTGGGCGCCGCCCTGCAGGTCCAGGCCAAGATGAATCCGGTTGGACATGGCGCTCAGCAACGCCTTGCCGCTGATCCCCGACGGGATGCCAAAGATGCCCTACAGGCAGATCAAGAGCACAGCAACGATCAGGGCAATTTTATTCTTGAGATTCTTTTTCATTGTTCTGGTTCTCTAATCCAAAAACTCAGGAGGCCGAAGGTTCGTCCTGGGTGGTGACGGATGCGATGGCGTTCTTGGCCACTTCCAATTTCAGGTTGTCTGGCGCCACGCGGATAATGATCGAATCGTCCTTGATCGACAGGATGATGCCCCTGATGCCCCCCGCCGTGGTCACCCGGTCGCCCGACTTGATGCTCGCCAGCATGGACTGCCACTGTTTTTGCTTCTTTTGTTGCGGACGGATCATGAGCAGATAGAGCAGCGGGATAAACAGCAAAATGGGCAGCAGCATGCCAATGCCGCCACCCGCTCCTGGAACGGCGCCAGCCGCCCACACTGCAAAACTTGTCGTCAGGTTCATCCTTCGCTCGTGTCCTTTGCTCACCTCAGGGCGGCGTTAACCGGCCTGGGGCACAGGCGCGCACGTTCTTTACCGGCGGCGCCTGACGAAAAAATCGTCTCAAAATTTGGTCTCCGGGAAAGGTTCTAGAGGCCCGGATCGTCAATGGCCCGGGCTCTGGAAGGAGGGTTCGGCTGCGCAGGTCGGGAACCTCGAACCCATCCCCGCCCGCATGCGCTTTGTAACCCTACTGCCGCCTGCTTCCTGTTCGACACAGCATCCCTGTGGAATCCAGGCAGGAAAAACCGGCTCGCGCCATGCCCGTCCCGCCCTGGGTTGCCAAAAGAATACCTAGATAGATAAGAAATGTGCGGACTATTCGGTGTCAAGGTGCGGCAGCGGCACACTCTGCGGGTTCGGCCGGCGGCGGCCAGGCGGCGCGTTGGTATTATGCATCCCTTACGAAATGGCTACTCCGCCCTTACGGGAAACGGCGTCATCTGGAAGCAATGGGTCTTCCGGCGTGCATGGTTGAGGAGCGTTCAGGCAGCGCGCCGGAGGACGGAAAGAAGAACTGTCTCTATGACGGTGGAGCTTCATGAGAAATCGCTGCTGTTGATTCCGGTGGGCCTGGCGATCTTTTTCATGCTGTGGTCGCTTTGGAACTGGTGGAGAGAAGAGAGGCGCAGCGGCCCCTTCGCCGGACTCACTTTTCCGGCGCGGCCGGCTCCCAGTAGCGCAGTTCGGGATGGGCGCAGGCTGGCAAAGCGATTTCGCCATTGACCAGGGTGAAGCGGCCGAAGTTCACGCCCTCGCCGCAGCGCGAACACACGATACGCTCTCCCTTGTGGCCGGGCAGCTCGGCGTCGGGTACGGAGACGCGCACCCACTGCTCGCGGAAGAGCTGGGAATCAGGCAATTCGCGGTAGGCCTGCATCTGCTGCCGACTTCATGGTCTCCAGGTGGGGAAAGAGCCGGGCGGCGAGTTCGCGCGAGTCTTCGACGCGCAACAATCCGAATGGCGCGGCCGGAGGCGAGATCGACAAAGGTGGCGGCCATCTTGCCCCAGTCGCGAAACTTGAGCGCGCGCTTGCCCAGACGGCAACCGGTGACCAATTCGATGGCGTCGGTGGCGCAGCGGTCGATTTCGACATAGGTGACGAGGCGCTTGCGGTCGGCGCCGCTGCGGATCGGCCTGAATGCCCAGTCGGCTCAAGCCCGAGCAGGGCCATGCGCACGCCCAGAATCTGTCCCGCGCACAGGTGCCCATGCGCCGCTTCAGCCTGACTTAAAAGTTCGTCGAAGGATTCCATGCCGCCACCGCCATGATAACTCGCTGACGAGCTGACCTGCTGGCCTGCTGAACTTGCCGGCCCGCTACTTCGCCGGAGCCGCGGCCGGCGTTTCCTCCTCGTCGCCCGTGTCTTCCACCAGCACCGCCGAGCCGGGAACGATGTCGTAGCTTACCGCATCTTTGCCTGCGGGATGAAAGGTGACGCGCAGCGGCTCGCGCTGCCACTCGGCGCAGCGCAGGCCGGGCGGCTGGAGCCAAGGCGCAGCCGGCGTGGGTGGCGCATTTTCGCGATCGGCGCACTTGCGTACCCGCATCCAACGCTGCGAGCTTCTTGGCCAGCACCGGCTTGCGCGCGGCCACCTGCGCCACCACCGCATAGAGGCTCTTGCCGCTCGGCGTTACGCCGCAATAGGCCCCATAGTCGCGGAACCAGCTCACCTGGCTCACGCCGGGATCGTAATCGGGCAGCTTGAGCGCGGTCACGCGGCCGGTCACGCGGTCCACCAGCAGCCACGGCCCGCGCTGCCACACCCAGTGCTCCTGCTTGTCGCCGGGCTTGTCGGTGGGCAAGCGTCGTTGAGCCGGATGACCCGCCGCACCACAAAGCTGCGGTCGGTCACGTCGTGCGCGTCGCCGGTGGTCCACTCTTTCAGCACGCCGTCCACCAGCAGAGCGCGAATCTTCAGCGCGTCTTCGCCGCCGCCGCGCCGGCCGGATCGCCGGCCTTGGAGTACGGCACCTTTCTGCCTGCGCCGAGAACTACCGTGTGCGTTTTGCGGGGTGCGGCTGGAGCCGCCGGAGACGCAGCAAAGATCGCCGCCAGAACCAGAATCGCATTCCGAAATCCTGCTCATGACGCTTGCTCCCGTTCAACAGCCGGAAACTCGCGCGTCTGGAGAAAACGGGCATGCCCCGTGAAAAAATACTGCAATATCAATGAAGCCTTGAATCCTTGAGGAATTATAGCCTGTTGCTAGATCGCTGCTCCACCGCCCGCGCCACGCGGAAGGCCGTGCCCTCGCCCAAATGCCGCGCCAGCACCTGCATGCCCACCGGCAGGCCGGCCTTGGTTGCGCCGCACGGCACCGTCACGCCGCAGATGCCCGCCAGGCTGGCCGTCACGGTGTAGATGTCGGCCAGATACATGGCCAGCGGATCGCCGGTCTTCTCGCCGAGCTTGAACGCCGGGAAGGGCGAGGTCGGCGTGACGATGGCGTCCACCTCGGCAAAGGCGCGCAGAAACTCCTCGGCCAGCAGGCGGCGCACCTGCTGCGCCTTGAGGTAGTAGGCGTCGTAGTAGCCGGCCGAAAGCGCGTAGGTGCCGAGCAAGATGCGCCGCTTGACCTCGGCGCCAAAGCCCTCGTCGCGCGAGTGCGAGTACATGTCGGAGAGCGTGGCGGAGCGGGGCGAGCGGTAGCCGTAGCGCACGCCGTCAAAGCGGGCCAGGTTGGCGCTGGCCTCGGCCGTCGCCACCAGGTAGTAGGTGGGAACGGCGTATTTGGTGTGCGGCAGCGAGACCGGCTTGACTTGTGCAGCCGGCGGCCTTCGAGCGCGGCAATTCCCTTCTCGATGGCCGCGCGCACTTCGGGGTCGAGGCCCTCGGCAAAGTACTCGCCGGGCACGCCGATGCGCAGGCCCTGCGACCGGCTTGTCGCTCTCGGCGGCGTAGTCCGCCACCGGAGCCGGCGAGCTGGTGGCGTCCTTGGGATCGTGGCCGGCGATCACGCCCAGCATGCGTGGCGGCGTCGCGCACGTTGGCGGCAAAGGGCCCCACGCGGTCGAGCGAAGAGGCAAAGGCGATCAGCCCGTAGCGCGAGACGCGCCCGTAGGTGGGCAGCACGCCCACCACGCCGCAAAAGCTGGCCGGCTGGCGAATGGAGCCGCCGGTGTCGGTCCCCAGCGTGGCCACGGCCAGGTTGGCCGCAACTGCCGCCGCCGAGCCGCCGCTCGATCCGCCCGGAACCCGCTCCGTATCGACGGGATTGCGCACCGGCCCGTAGGCCGAGTTCTCGTTCGACGAGCCCATGGCGAACTCGTCGCAGTTCGATCTTGCCCAGCAGCACCGCGCCCGCCGCCTCGAGCTTGGCCACCGCGGTGCGTCGTAGGGCGGCCGGTAGCCTTCGAGGATCTTCGATCCCGCCGTCGCCGGCGCGCCCTGCATCACCAGCACGTCCTTGATGCCCACCGGAATGCCGGCCAGCGGCGGCAGCGGATCGCCCTTGGCGGCCAGCGCGTCGATGCGCGCGGCCTGCGCCAGCGCGCGCTCTTTGGTCAGGCTCAGGTAGACATTCAGCTGCGGATTGATCTTCTCGATGCGCTCGTAGTAGCTGGCGGCGAGGTCCGTGGCCTTGGTGCGGCCCGCGGCGATCTCCGCGCGCAACTCAGCCAGAGTCTTCGGCTTCTCTACAAAGGTTTCCGCAGTCTTTGTCTCGCTCGCCAATCGCGCCCCTCTATTCTCTGTTCTCTGTTCTCTGTTCCCTGTTCCCTCAGTCCCTGGTCCCTCAGTCCTCGGTCCCTATCTCTCAATCACCTTCGGCACCTTGAAGAACGCCTTGTCGGTCTCCGGCGCCTGCGGCATCACGACGGCGCGATCGAGCGAAGGCTGCACCTGCGGTCGGGACGCAGCGGCGCTGGCGCGCCATGCTCGCTCCAGCTCGCTCACCTGCGCCAGCGGCGCCACGCCCGATGTGTCCAGCTCGTTCAGCTCGGCCACGTAGTCGAGAATGGCGTTCAGGTCGCGCAACATGCGCTCGGTCTCCTCCGGCGCCAGCTCCAGATGCGCCAGTTCGGCCACGCGCTCCACGTCTTCGACGGTTACTTTGGCAGTCATGCGCTGATCCATCCTCACTCCAATGTCTACGCGTGAATCGTTGCGGATTCTTCGCGGACTTTGTTTTTGATTCCCGAAGCTCAAGTATAGAGCGGAACTAGAGTAAGCGTATCTTTGCGTTAAGTCGTGAGGGTGGCTCGCCGCGGCGAGTCACTTGGCTGACGCGCCTCCGGGATACATCTGCTCTGGTTCCGCTGTAGCCGGTCGCGGATTTCTTTTTTGGCCGCGCGTAAATCCGCTGCTCCGCCCGCTCAGTCGACCGTGAGGCTCACTTCACCTGCTGCGAAATGCCGTTGGATGTGACGCTGACGGGAATCGTGTATGTGCCTGCCGGCGTGCCCGAGCCGCCCCCTGGCCGCCGGAACCGCCCGAACCACCGCTGCCTCCTTTGCTAATCCCCGCACCAGTGCAACTGGTGATGCCTCCGGTCATGATCGCCAGCAGCGCAACGAGCAACATTATCCTGCGGCGCCTGCAAACGGCGAACGGCAGCAGCAGCAGCCCGCAGGCCAGCGGCAATGCGCGTCGGAAAGCGGTGCGGCCCGGACCCGATTTGTCGAGACCGAGTTTATCAGGGCCCGGTTTTTCGAGGCGAGCCGTCGACCCGCTGCCGGTGGAGATTTCTACTACGACATTGCCCTCGACGCCGGCGCTGAGCGTTTCGCTGGCGGGGTTAAAGAGGCAAAGCGCATTCGCGGGCAGCGTGCCGCACGCGAAGCTGAATGTCGCCGCTCGACCCGGCCGGCGAAATCACCAGCGTGTAGTTGGCTTGCTGGCCGCTGGCCACGGTCTGGCTGGAGGAGCCGGTGAAGGCGACGGTGAAATCGAAGCCGGTTCCCGAGAGCGCCACGGTGGCTGGCGTGGCGACGGCAGAGGAGCTGACCGTCAATGCGCCGGATGCCGAGCCGCCGGCGCTGGGCTGAAAGACGACCGAGGCGGTGCAGTTGGCGCCCGCCGCCAGGCTGCCGGTGCAGGTGTTTTGCGTGATGCTGAATGGCGCGGGAGCCGCGAGCGAGACCGAGCCGATGGCGTAGCTGGAGGAGTTGGTGACGGTGACCGTCTGCGCGGTGCTGGACTGGCCCGCGCTGACCACGGGAAACGTGATCTGCGACGGGTTCGTAGCCAGGCCGGTGGCGAGCTGGCCTGAGCCGTTGAGCGGCACCGAAACCGGCGCCACGCCGGAGGTGGACGAAGAGACAGCGAGCGTGGCCGCGATGGCGCCGGTAGCGCCCGGCGTAAAGACGATCTGCGCCGTGCAACTGCTGCCGTTATTGAGCAAGCGCCCCGCAGGTAGTGCGAGAAGACGGAGTAGCTGGAGGCGGCGGCGCCGGTGAGCTGGAACCCGACATTGGCCATCGGCGCTCCGCCGTTGTTCGTGACCGTGAGCGTCTGCGGCGCGCTGGCCACGCCCGGCTGCTGGTTGGTGAAGGTGAGGCTCGCCGGATTGACGCTGAACGCCGCCGGCGCCAGGCCGGTTCCGCTCAGGGTCACGGTCTGCGTGCGCAGAGCGTCGGCGATGGTCAGCGTGCCGGTGAGCGCGCCCACCTGCGTGGGAGCAAAGATCACGCTGACGACGCAGGTCGAGTGGGCCGGCAATTGCGTGGCGCAGGTGCCCGATTGCTGAAACTCGCCGCTCACTGAGACCGGATTGGCGGGAAAGGTCAGCGGCAGGTCGCCCGTATTGGTGATCGTGACCGACAGCGCGGCGGAAAGCTGGCCATCCGCTGTCGACGGGAAATGTGAGCGACGTGGGATTGAGGATGTCGGTGGGCGCAGCCTCGCCCGTCCCGGTCAGCTCCACGGTCTGCGTTGCCCGCCCCGTCGGTAAAGGTGAGCAGGCCGGTGGCGGCGCCGGCCTGCAGTGGGCGCAAACTCGACCTTCACCTGGCAATCGGAGTTCGCCGCCAGGCTGGTTGTGCCGCAGGAGTTGCTGGCGATGACGAACGGCGGGGTGATGGAGACGCTGCTGATGGGAATTGCCGCCGCGCTGCTGTTGGCGACCGTGACCGGGAGCGGCGCCGACGTGGTTCCCACTTCCACCTGGCCGAAGCTCACAGTTGATGGGCGTCAGGCTGACCACGCCGGATACGGTGCCCGGTTCCGGTCAGATCCACCGTCAGTTGCCCGCCGTAGACGTTGGCATAAATGGTCATCTCGCCGGTGAGCGGTCCGGTGCCTGCGGCGTAAACGTGACCTGGATGGAGCAGCTCGCGCCCGCGGCAATGGATGCATTCACGCAGTTGTCGGTCTCGCTGAAGTCTGCCGCTCATCGAAATCGAGGTAGGCACGAGGGCGATGCTGCCGGTATTTTCGAGAGTCACCGTCAGCGCGGCGCTGGAGGTGCCGAAGACCTGGCTTGCGAAGGTGAGCGAAGAGGGTTTGCGGACGCAGAGGTGAGTCCCGTGCCGGCGCTCCACAGCGGGGTTTGCCAGATGCCGCGCCCGTAGGTGGCCGCCACCAGCACCGGCGCGGAAGCGGTGACTGGGGCGGCGCTGAGCGCAACCACCGGGGCGTCGGGCAATCCGGAGCCAAACACCGACCAGCAATTCGACAGCGATTGCGCGCAGCTTGCAACCTCGGTGGTGAAGTACACGCCCTGGTCCGTGGCGACGTAGACCGTGTTGGCGTTCTGCGGGTCGACGGCCAGGCTGTTGGCCGGCGCTGCCGGCAGGTTGGCGGTAATGTCGGTCCAGCTCGCCCCTCCATTGGTCGAGCGGTACACCACCTGAATCTCCTGCCCCGGGCTTTCGATTCCCGCCACGGTCACGTAGACCGTGTTGCCGGTGGGGTCGTGGGGGTCGATGATCGACGCTGGAGATGTCGAGGCCGTAGTAGTTCAGCGTGTGCGCGTCGTTGACCACGGATTGAGCGTCAGATCGTTCCACGCGGGCGCGGCGCCCGAGGAGGGATTGAGAATCGCGCTCAAAACATGGCCGGGCAGGTTGGCGCCGTCGTTGGCGGAGCCGTACATGCCCAGATAAATGATCTCGCCGCCGCTCGCGAGCGCCATGGCGGCCATGGAGCGGATGAGCGCGTCGCCGTTGCAGGCGACACCTGTCGCGCCGCTGTCCAGAATGGGGCTGATGGCGTTCGCTCGCGCTCCAGCCGCCGCCATCGGCCGGCCCGCGCCACACGCGGCAGGTTCCGATCAGCAACTGCGTCGGGTCGAGCGGGTCGACCAGAAACGGCGCCGGCGTGGGCATGGTGTCGCCGTCGCCGCCCACATCCGCATCGGTTACCACCGGGCTCGTGCCGAAATCCGCCGGCGTGCAGGGCGCGGTTTGCGAGCACAGATAGATGGCGACTCCCGGCTCGTTGTTCACGTACCAGTTGTTGCTGTTGGTGGGGTCGATCGCCACCGGGCCGCCGTAGCCGGAGAGAATCTGCGGCCAGTCAGCGGTCACGGCGCGTGCTCTTCACGCCTGCTGTTCCGTTCACGCCCAGCCCGGCCATCATGCTGTAAGGCGAGGTGACCACCGGCGACAGGCTCACCACCTCGGCCAGCGAGCCCAGGCTGCCGTTCAGGTTCTGGAAGTGGCTGGCATCCGTCGCCGAGCAGGCCGCTCCGGTTTCGCCGATCGCATCCGTCGAGCGCCAGAGCCCGCTGTCGTTGCCGATAAAAATCTCCAGCGGATTGGCCGCGTTCCAGGCCAGCGCATGCTGGAACTCGCCCACCTGCGCGCTCATGCAGGTGGTGGAGTTGGTGGTGTTGCGCCACGCGCAGCCCATGGCCAGGCTGCACTTCCACAGGTCGTTGGCGCCGGCCAGCACCAGCGTGTCCTGCTGCGAGGGAACCGCGGCCAGCGCCAGGTTGTAGTTGCCGTTGGCAATGGTCGCCGCTCCCTCGAGGGTGCTGGTCTCGAGCGCCGCCGTGTTCCACTGCTTGGCGAAGGTGATGGTCGGGATTGCTGCACGCGCCGCCGCTGATCGCGCACTGGTCCTGCCACAGTCCCTGGTCCTGGTTGTTCAGGTCCACGGTCCAGGCAAAGGTGTCGCCGGTTTCCGGATTCACCGCCAGCGCGCCGCGAAAGATGGGGCAGGCGATGGAGCCGATGCTGCCCGGATTGGTGGGACACATGAAGCGTGGTGAGCCCGGTAGCCGGGCTGCGCGGTCATGCGCGTCCAGGTGACGCCGTCGGCCGACTGGTAATAGCCGTGATAGCGCACCGCGGCCACAAACAACTGCCGCACCGGGTTCCACACCACCGCTGTGGCGGCGTTGCCGTCCGGCGACGCGAATGCATCGAGCGGGCCTTGCACGTCTTCGCCGTGCCGTCGGTGATGGTGGCCAGGTGCCAGGTGGCGCCGCTGTCCGAGGAGTAATAGAGCCCCTCGTAGCTCGAGTTGGCCGGTCCGGCATCCACCAGCGTGCCTTCATAGGCCTGCGAGACCGCGGCCACCACCACCTGCGGATTCACCGTGCTCCAGGCAAAGCCCGCAAAGCCCTCGCCCGACGAAGCTGTAGTCCTGCGGCGCTCAGGCCGTCTTCCACGTCCGTCGTCTTGCTGGATCAGGCTCCAGGTGTTTCCGCCGTCGGTGGAGCGCAGAATGCCGGCGCCGTAGTAGGAGTCGAGCACATCGTTGGGGTCGCCGGTGCCGGCCAGAATCACGCCTGTCCCGCCCGGCTGCACCGTGAGCGCGCCAATGCTGATGGAGGCGTCCGACGGCTCCGCCCAGGGCGCCACCGTGTCGGTGAGCGGAGTAAAGACGATTGAGGACGGCGTTGGCGACGCCCGCGTTGTTGCGCCACCCACACGCCGCCGCCGGTGGTTCCGATGTAGAGACGGTTGCCGGTCGGGTCGGAGGGGTCGAGCGCAATCGCGGCCACGCGGCCGGTGACCAGGCCGAAATCTGGGGGTTTGAACGGCGGTGGGGCCGAGAGCTGTCCAAGTTGCGTTGCTTGACGCGTTTGTTGCCGGGTTGCTTGACGTGCTTGTTGACGAACCAGTTGTGCTTTGGGGCTGCCACGCTGCCGGGCTCATCAGAGCGCCTCTGCGCCCGCCTGAAGCTCGTGGCGTTATGCGATGGCCCGGTGTCCATCCGCGCTGGGCGAGAAAACGCTCGGCTTCCAAAACGCGCGGGGGCACGTGCGGGGGCTGCTGCGTTTGTTGTTGTGTGGATTTGATTTGTGCACTGGGAAGCGGAGTCTGCGCGACGGCGGCCTGGCGAGGCGAGAGCAGAATCGGCAGCCACGCGACCAGCGCTATGCGGGCCCACGCGCCGCGGCTTGCGTGCCACAGGCGCGCGCGGTGCACGCGATTGACGCGCTTCCGAGGCCTGCTGTCAGCAGCCGTGCAATTCGGATCGAACGATATCGGAACGAACATTGGATTCGTCACGCGCATCCGGATTCGGATTCGCGCGTCCCCTTTGATGAAAATCTTCCAATGGGGATGAGCGCGGAATCCATCGGATAACGCTCAACGAAACACACAGCTTCCGGGAATGAAACAGTGACCCATTATAGGACAGGGCTATAGGACAGCACAAACCGGCATCGGTTGTGACCTGCGACACAAGCGCGCGGTCGCACCACGCATCCCTTATGACGGCAGCGACGATACCCTCTCAAGCAAAAAGGCCGCCCGCAGACGGCCCTTTACCGATCACTGACAACTGACAACTGACCACTGACAACTGTCTTCTTACCACCGCCCCCAGGCGCGGGTCATGTAGTCCGTCAGCGTCATGCCGATGAGCACCAGGAACATGAAGATGCCCGAGGCCACGGTGAGCTTGGTGAGCTTGTGACTGTACTTCACGTGCATGAAGAACAGCACCACCAGGATGGCCTTGGTGGAGGCGATGGCCAGCGCGACCACCGGGTTCCAGAAAAGAGTAAGGCCCGGAGCGATGTGCCACTCGCCGAGATCGAAGTAAGACGCCAACACTGTGAACGCCGTGCCCACCAGCAATGCGAAGAGTATGACGATGTACGTCTTTGGACTGACAATGTGATGTTCGTGTTCGGTCTGTGCGTGCTCTTCGCTCATATCCTTGTCCCCGTTCCCTAGCCCTAGTCCCTAGTCCCTTAGTCCCTAGTCCCTTAGTCCCTACCCATGCCTGCTGATCAGATACAGCAGCGGGAAGAGATAGATCCAGATGATGTCGACAAAGTGCCAGTACAGCCCGAAGTTCTCAACAAACGTCACGTGGCCCGTGGTGTAGGCCCCGGCTCGGGCCCGAAAGATCATGAATCCCAGGATGCCGAATGCCGATGATCATGTGCAGCGCGTGCATGCCGGTCATGGCGAAGTAGAGAAAGAAGTACAGCTCGGTCTTCTGCGCCATGTCGGGCGGCAGCGGCTTGTCGTCGATACTCCTTGTACACCTCCGGGTCCGAGGCCGGATCGAGAAACGACGCGACGCTGTATGGTGGAAGCCGGGGACGTGGTGCTTCTCCCATTTTTCGTGCCACTCGATGCTCTTGATGCCGAGAAAGCCAAGGCCCAGCATGAACGTCAAGCTCAGGCAAAGGAGCAGCGTGCCTTTGCGGCGCATCTCCGCAGACCACACGCCCATGGCCATGGTGAAGCTGGAGGCAATGAGAACCGCGGTGTTGGCCGTGCCCCAGAAGATGCTCAACTGGTGCGAGCCCCCACGAAGGCCGGGTAATACCAGTTGCGCATGATCAGGTAGGCGGTGAACAGCCCGCCGAAGAACATGATTTCCGTCAGCAGGAAGAGCCACATGGCAAAGTTGGTGGCGTCAAACTGCTGGTCGACAGATTCGAAATGATGGCGCTGATAGGGCGGATGCTCTCGTGATGGCATCGCCGGCTTCGGCCCGCGCGCTGCTGGCAATTGCGGTGCTATCCGACACTGGCCACCTCTTTCTCTTGCTGTCGTTCGAGCCACTCGTAGTCGTAGGCTTCGTGATCCATGATGGGAATCTCAGGAAAGTTCTCGGTCAGCGGCGGCGACTGCGTCTGCCACTCCAGGCCCGTCGCCTGCCAGGGATTGTTCGCCCGCGATGGCGCCGTACTTCAGCGACCAGGTGAGGTAAAGAATCGGCAGCAGGTAGCCCACGCCGAGAATGGTCGCGCCGGCGGTAGAGAAGACGTTCAGCACCTGGAACTCCGGCGGATAAGCGGCGTAGCGCCGCGGCATGCCCAGCGTGCCCAGGATGAACTGCGGGAAGAACGTGAAGTTGAAGCCGATGAAGGTGACCACCGCCGCCAGTTGCGAAATCTTCTCCGGATACATGCGCCCGGTCCACTTGGGCCACCAGAAGTGAATGCCCGCAAGGAAAGCCATCAACATGCCGCCCACCATCACGAAGTGGAAGTGGGCCACGATGAAGTAGGTCTCGGTCAGGTGAATGTCGGTGCCCGTGGTGCCCAGGAAGACGCCGGTCATGCCGCCGATGGTGAACAGGCCCATGAAGCCGAAGGCGTAGAGCATGGGCGTCTCAAAGGTGATGGAGCCCTTGTAGAGCGTGAAGGCCCAGTTGAAGATCTTGATGGCCGAGGGCACCGCGACCAGCATGGTGAGCAGCGAGAAGACCAGCGCCGCGTAGTTCGAGATGCCCATGATGAACATGTGGTGGGCCCAGACGAAGAAGCCGAAGACCGCGATGGCCACCGAAGAGAACGCGACCGCCGTGTAGCCGAAGACGCGCTTGCGGCTGAAGGTTGAAACCACCTCGTGAGATCACGCCCATGCCGGGCAGAATCATGATGTAGACGGCGGGGTGGGAGTAGAACCAGAACAAGTGCTGGAAGAGAAGCGGGTCGCCGCCCTTGGCGGGATCGAAGACGCCGATGCCCACCGTGCGCTCGAGCACCACCAGCACCAGGGTGATGGCCAGAACCGGCGTGCCCAGCACCATCAGGATGCTGGCCGCGTAGTTCGACCAGCACAAACAGCGGCAGCCGGAACCAGGTCATGCCGGGGCAGCGCATCTTGTGGATGGTGACGATGAAGTTCAGCCCGGTAAAGATGGAGCTGAAGCCGGCGACGAAGACCGCCAGGCCGGTGGAGATGACGTGGGTGTTCAGATAGTGCGTCGAGAGCGGAGTGGTGAAGGTCCAGCCCGTATCCACGCCGCCCGCGGCCATCGTGTAGATGCACCATGACGCCGGCGATGACGTAGAGATACCAGCTCAGCAGGTTGATCTTGGGCAGCGCCAGGTCCTTGGCCCCGACCATCATGGGGATCAGGAAATTGCCGAGCGTGGCCGGCACCGACGGCACCAGGAAGAAGAAGACCATGATGACGCCGTGCATGGTGAACACCTTGTTATAGGTGTCGGCGGCCATCAGGTCGGTCTGCGGCGTCAGCAGTTCCAGGCGGATGAGGCCCGCCAGCGCGCCGCCGATAAAGAAGAAGAACGTAATCGAGATCAGGTAGAGCGTGGCGATCCGCTTGTGGTCGCCGGTCAGCAGCCAGCTCAGCAGGCCGTTCTCCTTGGTCAGGAAGTTCATCTTGGGAATCCTGGCCGTGGACTGATCGGGAAGACTGACGATGGTGGCAGCGCTCATTGCTTCACCTCCTTCTGCGCCGCGGGCTGCTTGCCCGGCTGCCGGCGCTTGTCCTCCGCTCTCCGGCAGCAGTATCGGTGGTGTTCAGCGTCTGCTGGACGCGATAGTCGGAGTCGAGATTCTTGATGTACTCAACCAGCGCGATCACGCCTTCTTCGCTGATCTGGCCCTGGTAGGTGGGCATGATGGGCGCATAGCCCTGGGTGATGTGCTGCGACGGGTTCAGGATCGCCTGGCGCAGATAAGCGTCGTCGGCGGTGATGGTCTGGCCGCTGGAGAGCGTCAGCTTGGAGCCGTAAACATTGGCCAGGCTCGGCCCGCGCGCGTCGGGCCGCGTGTTGTGGCAGGCGTTGCAGCTCAGGCTGGCGAACAGCCGCTCGCCGTTCTGCGCCAGCGAGTTGCCGCTGGTCGAGCTGGCCAGCCACTTCTTGAAGTCGTCCGGCGTCATCACCACCACGTCGCCGATCATCTGCGAGTGGTTGGTGCCGCAGTACTGCGTGCAGAACAGGTGATAGGTGCCGGGCGTGGTGGCCTCAAACCACACCGTGGTGTAGCGGCCGGGAATCGCCTCGCGCTTCACGCGGAACGCGGGAATCGAAAAGCTGTGAAACACATCCTGCGAGATGAGCGTCAGCTGGATGGGCTGGCCCGTGGGAACGTGCAGCGCGTTGATCTCGTGCTGGCCGCCCGGATGCTCGGCCTTCCACATCCACTGCTTGCCCACCACGTAGATGTTCATGGCGTTGGCCGGCGGCGTGTAGATGCGGAAGTAAAGCAGCGCGCCCCACACAAACATGATCAGAAACAGGCCCAGCGGAATGATGGTCCACGTGGCCTCCAGCAGCGTCGAGCCTTCGATCTGCACCGCCACCGGATGGCGCTTCTTGCTGTAGAGAATCGAGAAACCGACAATCAGCAGAACCACGATCGTCAGCCCGACCAGGCTCACCAGGACCATGAAGAAATAGAGCGCGTCCATCTGCGGCGCAATCTTCGACGCCTCCGGCGGAAACAGCGCGAAGTTCGTCATCCACTTGACGAGAAACTGCCAGAGTACTGGGCTGATGTGGTCCATTCCGTTATCCGTTCACTTTCTTTGCCTGTCCCGTGCATGCTCCTGTCCCGGCCGGGTGATCCGTGCCGGTAATCGCTGCGGAACATCACCAACATGAATCCGCCCAGCAGCAACACCGTCACCAACCCGCCCAGCTGCACCACGCGCGCAACGATCAGGGAGTGCGTGTTGGTCGTGGGATCGTAGTGGTAGCAGTAAGTCAGAATGTTGTCCACCGGCGAGCCGATGCGGTTCGACGAAGCCTCGTCCAGGCCCAGCAGCAGATCCTTGGGCGAGTACTCGACGCCCATGTAGTACTGCGCCAGCTTGCCCTCCGGCGTCACGATCTGAATCGAGCTGGCGTGCGCAAACTGCGTCAGCTTGCCGCCGGGCACCGTGAGCTTCACGTAGCTGAAAGCCCACCGCCTGGGTCAGCGCGTCGATATTCGGCTGCGTGCCGGTCAGGAAGTGCCAGCCGTCCGCCGTCTCCGGATGGCCGTAGCGCTTCACGTATCTCGCGCTTCTTGGCCGCGGCCAGGTCCGTGCCCTCGGTGGGATCGATGCTGACCACGATGATGTTGAAGTCCTTGCCGGGAACGTAGCTGCACCATCTGCAAGCGCGCTCGTCAGGCCGTTCAGCTCTTCCGAGCACAGCATGGGGCACTGGTAGTAAACCAGCGCCAGAATCGCCGGCCGCTTGCCGAAGTAGCTGCCCAGCGTGCACCTGCTTGCCCGCATCGTCGGTGAAGGTGAGGTTGAGCGGCAACTGCGGGTTCAGGTGCTGCGCGATGCCCACGCCGTTCAGAATCGACGGCGGCTTGTCGTTGGCCGGCCCCGTCTGCTTGTCGCCGTAGCTGGAAACCTGCGCGGTCAGCAAGCGGAGCGGCGAGCGAAAGCACAATCGCGCCGGCCGCGGCCAGCGCCGCGCTGCGCCAGCTTCTCCGGATTGTGCTCTCGCCTGCATGATGCTGCTTCCTTCCGTCCCGTTGACGCCCTGACTCGCTACCTTGCCGATCTCCTGTAGCTCGCCTCGTCTCGCCTACTTCTGCTCTCGCGTTGCGCCTTCACGGCTTCGTCTGCCGCCTGCTTCCTGCTCATAGCCGGTGCGCGCAAATCCGTTGGTCAGCGGCACGGCCACCGTCGGCTCGCTGTCGCCGGTCATCAGCGGCTGCTGCTTCGCACCGCCGGCGCCACCGGCAATCCGCGCTGCGCAATCAGCTCCATGGCCCGCTCGATGGGAATCCTCACCGTGCCCTTCGACTGATCGACCCAGCTGTAGTTGTCCAGCAGCAGATCTTCGCGCGCGTGCAGGTCGGCCACATCCTGGTTGCCGTCGTCGGTCTGCACCCGCGGCGTGGGGAAGCTCTGCGTCAGTCTCCGCCACCTTGTTCTGCAGCTCGGGGCTGGAGGGCAGGTTGCCCAGCTGCCGCACATCCACCGTCTTGGTCCACTTGCTGTTGGGCCCGTCTTCCTTGTTCATGCGCGCGTTGATCACCTTGCCGATGCCGTAGCAAAGCAGCCCGGTCACCGCCACAAAGATGGCCAGCGAGGTCAGAAACACCACGATGCCCGTGACGTTCACGTCGCTGCGCTCGTAGCCCGCCGACGCGTCGACTTCGTGCTTTTCCGGCTCGTGTGCCGGGATCGTGGTTGGTTATGCGTGGGCATGTTCAGGCTCCAGAATCTCCGCCACATGCGGATCGTTGACCTGCACCAGCGGCCGCGTCTTCAGGCTGCGTGCAGAAGATAGGCCACCCAGAAGGCCACCATCGCCACCGGCACCGCAACGTACTCCAGAATTCCCCAGCTGAAGTGCAGGTTGCGCGCGGCGTCTTTGAAGTTCGGCTCGATCAGCCAGAACATGTCGAAGGCCCGGGCAAAGATCATCCACTGGCACACCCGCACCAGCCGCTTCTTGTTGCGCTTGAGGTCGCGCGACAGCAGCATGCGTGAACGGAATCAGCCAGTGGAAGATGAAGTCGAGCGTGATGATGACGCCCCAGTCGCCGCGGATGCGGTCCAGGTACCAGTGGATCTCCTCGGGCAGGTTGCCCGACCAGATGATGAGGAACTGGCCGAAGGCCAGGTAGATGTTGAGCATCACGAAGGCGAACGTGAGCTTGCCCAGGTCGTGCTGCTCGGTCTGGCGCAGAATGGTCTTGAACGGCTCGGCCTTGGAGAGCGAGACGGCAACGATGATCGAGAACGCCAGCACCGCGTATCCCTGGCCGACCAGGAACAGCAGGCCGTAGACCGACGAGTACCAGGTCGCGTCCATCGACATGACCCAGTAGATGGCCGCCGCCGTCATGGTGAGGGCGTAGACCACGATGCCGGGGCCGCTGATGTTTTCGAACTTCTTGATCCAGTACGGCGTGGTCTCCGGGCCGGTCGCGTCGCGCTTCGAGGCCCAGCGTGTTCAGCCGCCAGGTGTAGAAGCCCCAGATGGCGAAGCAGAGCAGGCTCACCCACGATGAACGCGATCGGGATTCAGCATGGGCCGCTTGAAGTCGATGCAGTGCGCCTGAATCTCGTTGATGATGCCGGATTTGAGCGCCGCCGCCGTGTCGCTCGACCGTTGGGAATTGCGCCCACAGGTAAAGCCGCTTCATGAAGATCGCCGACGACCACCCAGTAGACGAAGACCAGCGGCAGCGTGCGGCTCATGGCCTCCAGCGGCCGCCGCAGCAGCAGTCCCCACTTGCCGCCGGAGCAGTACTGCACCATCAGCAGCGCCAGCCCGCCCACTGCAAAGCCGAAGGTGAGCATCAGTGCCCAGCACCCAGGCGCGCAGCACGTGATCCCAGCCCAGGCCATCCTGCGCCTGGCCCAGCAACGCCAGAATCACGGCGATCACCGAGAAGACCGCCCCGACCATCAGCGCGCGCGTCTTCCAGCCGTCGACAAAGGCCGGCGCGCTCAAATCGGCGGGAAGCGTCTTGGCGTGCGATTTGCGTCGTGAGCCATTCCGTTCGTCCTTAGTCCCTTAGTCCTGTCCTGCGCTCTTGTCCCTGCCGGGGCCGGTTTGCCGTTATCGGGAATCTTGATCGCCGGGTCGGCCGGATTGGCCGGAGCCATGGCCGGCGTTCCCTCGCTTGCGATCGGCGGATAGGCCTGCACCGCCGTCGACGGCAGCGGCCATGGCTGCGGCGTACTCGGGCATGTCCTTCTCCGCGGCCAGTCCTTCAGATTCTCGACCTGCACGCCCGCCGGCACATCCTCGACCGTGCGCCGCCTGGCTCAGTTGCAGCGCGCGGATGTAAGCCGCCACCGCCCAGCGATCCGCCGGCGTCAGTTGCGCCGAGTAGTCCGGCATGGCGCCGTAGCCGTGCGTCATCACGTAAAAGTAGTGCGAGATCGGCTGCGACAGGCGCACCTGGTCGTGCAGATTGGCGGCCGGCTTGTAGCCGCGCTGCACAATCTCGCCCAGCCCGTTGCCCACGCGCGAGTGGCACGGCGTGCAGTAGATGTTGAACCGCTCCTGCCCGCGCTTCAGCACTTCCATGCGTCACCGGGAACGGCATCAGGTTCTGCTCCTCGCGATAGCCGTTCGGCGCCCTGCACCACGCCGGTATAGAAGTAGCTGTCCTCGTGCAACTGGCCGCGCGCCACGGTGTTCAGCACCTGCGGACGCGCGCCGCGATGGTCGGCAAAGAAATCCGAGCCGCGCTGCGGAATCATCTTCGGCTGGTTCTGCATGTCCTGGCGGCAGCCGGCGACGAGCAGCAGCAGCAGGCCATGCGCAGCGGCGATGCGATCAGCGCGTGCTCCCACCCTTTCGCGATAAAGCCGCGAAGGACGGGGCACGGAGGCCTGATCGCTGATCCCTGATCCCTGATCCCTGTCTGACGCTCATCAGTACTCCACCTCCACCACCGAGATCGGGCTGAAAGCTCTGCAGATACGCCTTGGTCTCCACCAGATCGAACTTCGGGTCCAGCGCCTCAAGGCACAGGAAGAACTTGTCCGTCGTCGCGCCGTCGCGGAAGTTGGGCGCGTTGAACAGCGGATGATAGAGCGCCGGCAGCCCGTTCAGCGCCAGCATGCCGAAGGCCGCCGAGAGCCCGGCCCACAGAATCGTCCACTCGTAGGCGGGCACAATGAACGCCGGCCAGGAGTACAGTCGGCCGGCCCGCGATGTTCAGCGGATAGGCCAGCACCGAGATCCAGGTCTCCAGCGAGAACATCGCCGCGCAGCCCATCAGCCCGCCGATCAGCGTGAGCAGCGGCACCTTGTTGCGATGGAAGCCGATGGCCTCGGCCGCTTCCTCCACCGGATAGGGCGTGTAGCAGTCCATGCGCCGCCAGCCGTCCTGGCGCGCCTGCCGCGCGGCCCGCACCAGGTCGCTCGGGCGTATCGAATTCGGCCAGCAGGCCGTAGGTTCCTTCGCGTGCGGGCATATCAGTCACCAGCCTCCGCTGCCGCCTTGGGCTTGATCTTGGCCCCCGGCAGCAACATGCGGATTTCGTTCATGGGAATCATGGGCAGGAAGCGCACGAACAGCAGGAACAGGACGTGAACAACCCCAGCGTGCCCACAAAGGTCATGTAGTCCCACTTGGTGGCGCGGTAGGTGCCCCACGACGAGGGCAGAAAGTCGCGGTAGAGGCTGGTGACGACAATGACGAAGCGCTCAAACCACATGCCCGTGTTCACCACGATGGAGATGAAGAACATGAAGGGGATGTTGGTGCGCAGCTTGCGCGACCACAGCGTGGTCAGCGGAATCGCCAGGTTGCAGGTGATCAGCACCCAGTAGGACCAGCCCATCGGCCCGAACGCGCGGTTCCAGAACATGAAGGCTTCCCAGTGCGACGGCCGAGTACCAGGCCATGAAGGCTTCCATGCCGTAGCCGTAGGCCACGATGAAGCCGGTGGCCAGCATCACCTTGCCCATGTTGTCGATGTGGCGCTCGGTGACCAGCGCTTCCAGGTGATAGAACTTGCGCAGCGGAATGGCCAGCGTGAGCACCATGGCAAAGCCGGAGTAGATGGCGCCGGCCACAAAGTAGGGCGGGAAGATGGTGGTGTGCCAGCCGGGCAGCACCGCCACGGCGAAGTCGAAGCTGATGACCGTGTGCACGCGAGAGCACCAGCGGCGTGGCCAGGCCGGCCAGCAGCAGCGAGGCCGTCTCGTAGCGCATCCAGTGGCGCACCGAGCCGCGCCAGCCCACGCGAGCATGCCGTAGAAATACTGCGCCAATCTTCGACTTGCGAGCGGTCGCGCAAGGTGCCGAAGTCGGGAACCATGCCGATGTACCAGAAGACCACCGAGATGGTCGCGTAGGTCGAAACCGCGAAGACGTCCCACATCAGCGGCGAGCGGAACTGCGGCCACACGGTCATGGTGAAGGGCAGCGGGCAGCATCCAGTAACCCAGCCACGGACGGCCGACGTGGATCAGCGGGAACATGCCGGCGCAGACCACGGCGAAGATCGTCATGGCCTCGGCGAAGCGGCTGATGGAGTTGCGCCAGCCCTGCTTGAACAGCAGCAGAATGGCCGAGATCAGCGTGCCGGCGTGGCCGATGCCGATCCACCAGACGAAGTTGATGATGGCGAAGCCCCAGGCCACCGGCTGCGTGATGGCCCAGATGCCGACGCCCTTCAGGAACAGCCAGGTGACGGCCACCAGCAGCATCGTGGCGCCGCCGCCGGCCACGGTGAAGAGGGCAAACCAGCCCAGCGGCGTGTGCGGCGTGAGCACAATGCGCGCGATCTTCTCGGTGACCGACCGGAAGGTCTGGCCCGGCGCGATGACCCGGTATTCTCCGGTTGCCGGGATCGATCGTCGCGGATCGTTGCTGGTTTTCACTTCGCTGGTTGCCATCGTGTCAGCTTCAACCCTTTCGCCGGCGCGTGTTCCACCGGCGTCTCTTCCAGTTCCTGGTTCGGATTCAGACACTTCGGCCACATACTGCGTCCGCGGACGGGTATTCATGGTCGGCGATCACCTGGTAGCTGCGCTCGCTGGGCGCGCAGCTTCGCCACCCGGCTGTTCTTGTCGTTGATGTTGCCGAAGATGATGGCCGAGGCCGGGCAGGCCTGCTGGCAGGCGGTCACGATCTCGCCGTCGCGAATCGTTGCGGTTCTCCTTGTCGGCCTCGATCTTGGCCGCCTGAGATGCGCTGCACGCAGTAGCTGCACTTCTCCATCACGCCGCGCGAGCGCACGCTCACGTCGGGGTTGCGCATCAGCTTCAGGCTCTCGGTCTCGTAGTCGGAGAAGAGCAGGAAGTTGAAGCGCCGCACCTTGTAGGGGCAGTTGTTGGAGCAGTAGCGCGTGCCCACGCAGCGGTTGTAGACCATCATGTTCAGGCCTTCCGGCGTGTGCACCGTGGCGCCCACCGGGCAAACCTGCTCGCAGGGCGCGTTCTCGCAGTGCTGGCAGGCCATGGGCTGGAAGTGCGCGCGCGGCGCGGCCAGATCGCCTTCGAAGTAGGTGTCGATGCGCAGCCACTGCATGTTGCGGCCGATGCGCACCTGCTGCTTGCCCACCACGGCGATGTTGTTCTCGGCATAACAGCTCACGATGCAGGCATTGCAGCCCGTGCAGCTGTTCATGTCGATCGACATGCCCCAGGCGTTGGCCTCGTTGTACGCCCAGTTGGGGAACAGCGAGGTGTCGCGGCTCGGGCGTCTCGTGGCCTTCGCCCTCGTTGGCAAAGTTCGGGTTGGCCTTGAACTCGTCGAGCGTGGCGTAGCGGATGATGCCGCGCTCGCCCAGCGCCTCGTCGGCTTCGAGCGAGTTGTTGCCGTTGCCCTGCTCGCCGAACGTCTTCGCCGCGATGATCCTGGTAGTGGCTCTTGGTGATCGCGATGCCCCACTTGCCTTCGACCTTCCGGATCGAGCCGGTGGCGTAGAACGGCGCCCAGGTGTTGCGGATCAGGTACGCATTGAAGCCCGCGCCCGAGCCCACGCGGCCCGCAAACTCGCGGCCGTAGCCGAGATACACCGTGACCGAGTTGTCGGGATGGCCCGGGCGCCACGATCACCGGCGCCTTCACCTTGCCGTTGCCCACGGTGAGCTCGACAATGTCGTCTTCTTCCAGGCCCAGCTTGGTCAGCGTCGCGCCGGAAACGATCGCCGCGTTGTCCCAGCTCAGGTTCGTCACCGGCTTGGGCAGCTCCTGCAGCCAGCCCACGTTCGATCCAGCGGCCGTCGTAGACATTCGGATCGGGCCGGAAGATGATCTCGAGCGAATCCTTCGGCGTGGGCGCGGGAACTGTGCCGCTTGAACGCGGCTCGACGCCGGCATTCGCGGCCTGTGTCGAACGCCGTGTCCGTCGATCCAGCCGTCGTGCAGCGCCTTGCGCCAGCCGGTTTCGAAGTCGCCCTTGATCACCGGCTTCCACGTCTCGCGCACCGCTTCATACGGGCTCAGCATGCGGCTCGTTCAGCAGCGTCTGGAAGACATGGTGCGCCGTCTTGCCGCCATAGAGCGGATCGATCATCGGCTGCACGATGGAAACCGTGCCGTCGTACGCGCGCGCATCCGACCACGACTCCAGATAGTGCGCCGCGGGAATGTGCCAGTGCGAAATCTGCCCCGTCTCGTCGACATGCGAGCCCAGGTGCGCAACGATCTTGGCCTTGTTGAAGGCGTCGGCAAAATCCAGATCGGCGGGCGCGTCGTAGATCGGATTGGCGTTCAGAATCACCAGCCAATCCACCTTGCCCGCATTCAGATCGGCAACCAGCGCCTTGAAATCGCCAATCTGGTCGCTGGGCATGCGGAATCGCCGGCTCGGACGCGACAAGCACCGTCTTGCCCACATTGCCCAGCGCGCTGTTGATGGCCAGCGCCAGCGCCGCCACCGACGGATCCTGATAGAGCCCCGGAATCACCGCGCTCTTGCCGGCGTTGGCCTTCAGATCCTTGGCCAGCGCGGCGAGAAACTTCTGCTGCTCGTCGGTCCATGCATACGCTGGAGCGCTCACGCCCGCAACGCCCACAGCCTGCGCCAGCGCCGCCGCAAACGCCGGAATCTCGCTCGCGCGCAGCCCCAGCCGATGCTCGGCCTTCATGCCCGTCGTGGTCGGCGTGCTCTCGACCGCGTAGAGCCGGTTCATGCCGTTTTCCGGCTGCTTGCGCCGCGTCGGCATAGTCGCGCACCAGCTTGTGGAAGCCCGGATAGGCCGCGCCCGAAAGAAAATCCGCATCCGAGCGAAACGATCACGTCGGCGCCGGCTCAGGTCATACTGAACGTTCATCCCGCTTGCGCAGACGACGTTCCCGCAATCGCCGGGTCGTACTGCACCAGCTTCGCCTTGGGATACGCCGTCTGCACCGCCTTCCACTGCCGCGCCAGCGTGGGCGAAGTAATGGTCGCGCTCAGGAAGTAAATCCCCGTCCCGTCCTTGGTCGCGGCCACCTTCATCGCGAAACGCCTCGGCAAACTCCGCCCACTCCCGGTTCTCGCCGCGATACGTCACCTGCTGCGAGCGGTCGGGATCGTAGAGGTCCAGCAGCGTGCCCTGCGTAATACGGGTCGGACCCGCCCTGGTTGTAAGCGTGCTCCGGGTTGCCGTCGATCTTGATGGGCCGGAACTCGTCGCTCTTCACCAGCAGCGGCACCGCGCCGGTCGACGAACGGATGCGCCGTGGCAAAGTACATCGGCTTGCCCAGAATCAGATCTTCCGGCGCCTTGACGTAGGGATAGATCGGCTCGTCGGGCTGCTTGGTGCAACCGGCCAGCCCGGCCAGCGCCATCGACGCGCCCATCAGCTTCAGGAAGCCGCGCCGCGAAACCGGGTCCACCCACTCCTGCGCCGCCGACGGAAACTCCCGCTCCACCGCCGCCTGAAACTCCGGCGTATTGGCCAGCTCGTCGAGCGACCGCCAATACTTCTTGCCCTTCGCGCCCTTCAGCTCCGCGCGCACCTGCGAGCCAGGGTCATCGGGCTGCGTCATGGCCGCTGCGTTCTCGACTCGCCATTGCCACTGCTAGGCGCATGCCGCCTTTGAAAGATCGGTTGATCGGGCCGAGTTCATGCCGAACCGCCGCGAAAGTCGGGTTTAGCCCCTGAGGAATTCTTGGCCGCTCGCATCATCCCCGTTCTTCTCGTCTTCTTGCACGCCGCTCATCGGTGGCACACCTCGCAACTGGTCAGGTCCTTCGGGGTGCGAATCTTGTAGTGATCCAGCAGGAAGTGGCCCAGCTCGTCCTGGCTGGTGAACTTCTTGTACAGGCCGGCGCATCGCCGGCATCGTCGCCGCCGCCACGTCGCCCGACAGGCCCTTCGCGCCTGCGCCAGGCAACTGCAGCGACGCCACCTCGGCCGCCGCTCCGCCGGATCCTTCGTCGTGCAGCTCACGCTTTGCGCCGTCGGCACGCCCGTCTTGTCTTCCGCAGCCGCGCACCACACCGGCCTGATCCTCGCCCGGCTCCTCCCACGCCATGTTGTAGATCTCGCTGGTCGGCCGCAGGTTCTTCGCCGGATTGCGATGGCAGTCCAGGCACCACTCCATCTGCAGCGTGTTCTGCGCGTACATCAGCGGCATCTGGTCCACGCGCCCGTGGCAGCTTGCGCAGCCGATGCCCTTGTTCACGTGAATCTCGTGGTTGAAGTAAGACAAAGTCGGGCAGGTCGTGCACCTTGATCCACGGGATCGATTGCCCCGTGGCCCAGCTCTGCCGCACCGGCTCCAGCAGCTGCGCGTTGGTCCAGATCTGCGCGTGGCAGTTCATGCAGGTGCGCGTGGGCGGAATGCCGGCGTAGCTCGACTTCTCCACCGTGGTGTGGCAGTACTGGCACTGCAGCCCCAGCCCCTGCACGTGATGCTTGTGGCTGAAGGGCACCGGCTGGTCCGGGCGCTGGCCCTGCCGCGTCACCCACGGCGAGCGCTGCAGCTGGTCCAGCGTGACCCCCAGGGCGATCACGATCAGCCCCGTCAACACCAGGCTCATGCGAGCCAGTGCATTGGAGCTGCGGTCGAATATTTGCGCCATGAACGATTCCCGGTTTGACTTCCGTTAGGTATGTGCCGCGGGTTTTGGCGGTCACATAGGTGGATGTACAAGAAACGATCTTCGATAAAATTCTCATGGGAGGGCGGGGAAGCCCGAAACCTCAACTATAGCAAATTCGATGCCGCACGCACCAAGCGCGGTGCGCGAATATTATAAAAAAATCTGTGAGAATCCGGTTCGCAAAGCTCTGAAAAGAAAACCGGTTGTGACAAGAGCGATTATCGGGTAATCCTCTCCCTTCCCCTGGCCCCATTCGCACAGAGGTTGAGACGACGATGAAGAGGTTACCAAGCCGGCGCCCGCGTTCGCCGCAATTCTCGCGAACCGGCGCTGCTGCGCTGCCCCAATCCGCGCTCGCACTTTCAGGATGCCGGATATCCCACGCTGGGCGCATTTTTTTTGCGCCCGGCCCCGCATAGCTCCAGCCGCAACTTACCGCGCTCAACCCTTTCCCGATAGCCGGGTGCCCCATCCTTGCCACAGTCTCATCGTGGCAAGGATGGGGTAGCACGAACCCCGACTTGCCGTGTTTACCCCTTCCAGAACGCCATCAGCAGCCCGCCGGCCACGATGAGCGCGCCGCCCGCATAAATCGGCACAGTCGGAGCCTGTCCGAAGCGCACCTTGTTGACAATTTGCACCATCACAATAAACAGCGCCACATAAACGCCGAGCAGCCGGCCAAAGTCCCAGCGCGGCACGTTTACTGTCGATCCGTAAGCGGTAAGGACGGCCGCGCCAGCCGCAAAGGCCAGCACCCGCCCCCATCCCGACGAGCGGTAAAAACCAACCTGAAAAAACGAGTCGCCAAAAACCTCAAGAAACGCCGCCAGCGTAAGGACAGCAAGTGCGCCCAGCGGATTCGACACTAATCGTGCTACAACATTCATTTGCGAAAGCCTCCGGAGAAGAGAGAAGCGGCGCATCGGGCCATGATCTTTAGATGGTAACAACCCGATCATTTAGAATTTATAAGGGCGTAACAGCCGATCTCAACAAAATTCATTCGGCAATGCGGATTTTCCTGGAGCCAGCAGTGTGGATTTCCGGAGTTTGAACCCGCCCGCCGGCTGTCTACCCATTCGCCGCATTTCGCCCCCCGTGCGAGGACGAAGAGGAACGGCAAGGAAAACATGATGAAATACGCCGGATTGCTGGTGATGCCAGCCGGATTCTTTCTCGCCCTTGCTGCGCTGGTGCTGTTTCCTGACCCGGCGCGCGAGAACTGTATTTGTGCTGTGCGGTCTGGCGGTCGAGGGGATGGGTTTGGCTGTCGCGGTGCGCGGCCACATGCTGGCGCGCGGGGCGAGGCTGCCATGAATCCCATCGCATCCGCGCTCCCGTCCATGAGCGATGCTGTTTTCGCGCTCACGCTTGCGCTTTTGTTCATTTGCTCCGCTCGCCATCGCCGGCGTGGCGCTCATCAATACCGGCCTGGGCCGCTCGCGCTCGGCAGCGCAGGCGCTTCTGGGCAACCTCGCCATCGTGGCGGTCGCCGCCATCGTCTTTGCGCTCGTCGGCGCCTCATTCGCCGGGCATCTTGCCTGGCGTTTCGGGCAGCGCCGGATTCACCGTCCACGCGGCGGGCAAGCCCTGGAACTGGCTTGGCGCGGGTTCGTTTCTGCTCCGCGGCCTTGGGGCAGCAGCGCCGCAATCTCAGCTGGCGCTGCTCTTTGAGTTTCTGGCCGTCGCGATGGCCGCTCTCATTCCCTGGGGCTCGGGAGCCGATCGCTGGCGGCTCGCGGCCGGCTGCGCGTCGGCCGCGATTCTGGCCGCCATTCGTCTTTCCTCTCGCCGCGCACTGGATTTGGGACGGCGGCTGGCTGGCGCAAGCTGGGCGTGAACTTCGGGCTCGGCGCGGGATTTCTCGATGGCGGCGGCGCGGCCACCGTGCACGTGCTCGGCGGCTTGAGCGCGCTGGCCGTGGTCTGGATCGCCGGACCACGCAAGGGCAAATTTCCCAAAGAAGGTCTTTCCACCGCCATGCCCGGCCACAACGCCGTCTATGTGCTCTTCGGCTGCTTGCTGGCCCTGGTGGGCTGGCTGGCCTGGAACGCCGCGGGCGCGATCCTCTGGCTGCACGCGCCGCTCGCCGCGCTGCCGGTCACCGCGATCAACACGCTGCTCTCGCGCTTCGCGGCGCCCTGGCGGCCACCTTCGCCGTCACCCGCGTCCGCTTCGGCAAGCCCGACGCCAGCCTCTGCGCCAACGGCTGGCTGGCCGGACTGGTCGCCTCCAGCGCCTGCGCCGGCATCGTCTCGCCGGTTGAGTCTATTCTTGTCGGCGTCGTCGCCGGCATCGTCACGCCGCTCCTGGTCGAACTGCTTGAGCTGGCGCTCTCCATCGACGACCCCTCCGGCGCCATCACCGTGCACGCCGCCGCGGGACTTTGGGGACTCGTGGCCGCGGGCCTCTTCGCGCCGCAGCCAGGCCAACTGCTCGCGCAACTGGTCGGCATCGCCGCGCTGCTCGGCCTGGTGCTGCCGCTGGTCTATCTGCTCTTTGCGCTGCTCAACCGCATCGTTCCCTTCCGCGTCGATCCCGACGGCGAGCGCATCGGCATGGACCTGCACGAGCTCGGCGGCGGAGCCTATCCGGAGTTTGTCATCCACCGCGACGAGTCGTACCGGTAAGCTGCGTATTAGGATGGAAAGCGCATGGGATTACTCGGCCACCTGTTCTACCCGTGGGGCCTCATTCTGCAGGCCGCGGCGATCGTCCACTTCATCCGCCGCCGGCCCGATACCTATTGGATCTTCATCATCCTGTTTCTCGGGCCGCTGGGCGCGCTTATCTATCTATTTGCCGAGGCCCTGCCCGACCTTGGCCTGCTGCGGCAATCGTTCAAGACCTTCCCACGCCGTAAGCGCATCGCCCAGCTCGAACTCGAGATTCGCGACAATCCATCGTCTGGTAATTACGAAGAGCTCGGCGACCTCTACATGGACGAGGGCAAGCTCCAATTTGCCCGCGCCGCCTTCGACAAGGCCATTGCCGCTCGCTCTGATACGCTGGATTGCTTTTACCGGCGCGGTGTGTGCGCGCTGTTGCTCGGTGACGCCGCCGCCGCGCTGCCCGATCTCGAAATGGCCGTTAGCAAGGATCCCGGCCACGATTTTTATCGCGCGCTGGGCCTCCTGGCCCACGCCTATGCGCGAACCGGGCAAAATGAAAAAGCCGAAGCGTGCTTCCGGCAGGCCGTCGAGCGGTCGACCCTCTCGGAGACGTATCTGAATTTTGCAGATTTTCTCGCCCGCCAGGGCCGCAGCGCCGAGGCCCGCGAGTGGGCGCGAAAGGTGTTGGACAAGAAACCGACCATGCCCAGCTACCTGCGCCGTCGCGAGCGCCCATGGTTTCGCCGCGCCAACGCGCTGCTGAAGCAACTGCCGGCGTAAGGCTGGATTATCTAAGCGGTTCCAAAGTACGTACCTACATTACCGCCGCGCCAGCAGCAGCATCAGCACAAACAGCACCACCGGCACCAGCGCCAAGCCCGGCGTAGAGCAGCATCTTTTGCGCCGCGGGAGAAGCCGCGCCCGCGCAGCGCAGGCCGGTGCGCGGCCGTCTTCCACGCCCACCTGCTCCTGGTGCTCCAGCTCCCAGGCCATCTCGCCGGCCGTCGCGTAGCGGTGGCGCGGGTCGCGCTCCAGCGCGCGAAAGAGAATCTCCTCGAGCTCGGGCGAAATCTCCGGGTTCAGCTCGCGCGCCGGCTCGGGATCGTGCAGCACGCGCTCGTTCATCACCGCCAGCGGATTCGGCCCGGTGAACGGCGGCTGGCCGGTGAGCATCTCGTAGAGCATCGCGCCCAGCGCGTAGATGTCGCTGCGCTGGTCGCCGCGCTGGCCCTTCACCTGCTCCGGCGAGATGTAGTCGGGCGTGCCCAGGGCGGCGAGTAATCGCGGCATACGTGATGCGCCGCGCGTCTTCCTTCATGGCGATGCCGAAGTCGATGAGCTTGATGCGGTCTGCGTCGTCCGACCATGATGTTTTCCGGCTTCAGGTCGCGGTGCACCACGCCGTGCTTGTGCATGGTGTCGAGCGCGTCGCAAATCGCCAGCGTAAGCTTCGACCGCCCGCTCGACAGGCAGTTTGCGCTCCTCGTTCAGAATCGCCCGCAGCAGCCGGCCCTCCACCCACTCGATGACCATGTAGAGCCGGCTGCGCTCTTCGCCGTCGTAGGTCTTCACCACGCCGGGGTGGTCCAGTTCCTGGCCGATCTCCTCCTCGCGGCGGAAGCGCTCCAGCAGAACCGGGTCGGCCTCCATCTCCGGGTGCGGAACCTTGACGGCCACCTGCCGGCCGTTGCGCAGGTCGGTGGCCCGGTAGAGCGTGGACATGCCGCTGCGCGCAACCGTCGCGTCCAGGCGGTAGTGGTCCAGCGTGTCTCCGGCTTCAAGTGTGGTCATGACTTCACATAGCATCGCAATTCCGATTCGTTTCATGCAAATCGTAAGAAAATTGCAAGGAAAGCCGAAAGGAAATACGGCATGCCGATTCGCACCAGACGGGCATATGAGCCGTCCGGCCTCTTCGGCAGGCGCAACCGGCACGTGAATCGGGCCGCGTAGCCCGGGAATCATTATGATGGAAGTCACAGATGCCCCGCTTGCTCCGAATCTCTGCGGCCTGCCTGGCGCTGGCCTGCGCGCTATGGCCCGGCCGTAGCCGGCGGCATGCCGCGGCCAAGTCTCATCGCCGCCACGCCGGAGCCGCCGCAGGATACGGGCTTCCTCAATCGCAGCATCGAGCTGCACGGCGTCACCTACCGCTTTCAGGTCTACCTGCCCGAGGATTGGCGGCGCGACGACGGCAAGCAATGGCCCATCATCCTCTTCCTGCACGGCCGCGGCGAGCGCGGCTCCGAGGGCATGTGGCAAACGCAGATCGGCCTTGCCGAAGCAGTGCGCGACCACCCCGACCGCTGGCCGTTTGTGATCGTGATGCCGCAGTGCCCGCAGGCCGCCCACTGGACCGATCCCGCCATGCTCGACCTGGCCATGGCCGCGCTCGACCAGGAGTCGGCCGAGTTTCACGGCGACCCGGCGCGCACCTATCTCACCGGCCTCTCGATGGGCGGCTACGGCGCATGGGAGCTGGCGCGCCTGCATCCGCATCGCTGGGCCGCCATCGCCATTGCCGCCAGCGGCATCTTCTGGAGCTACGAGCCGGAGCGCTGGCAGGAGGCTTCGATCCTGCCCGCCGAGTATGCGCGCGCCGTGGGCCGCACGCCGGTCTGGCTCTTCCACGGCAGCCTCGACCACGTGGTGTCGCCGCGCCAGAGCGAGCTCATGTTCGACGCCTTCAAGGCAGCCGGCGGCGACATCCGTCTGTGGATTTACCAGGGGCTCAAGCACGATTGCTGGACCCGCGCCTACGACGAGCCGGAGCTGCCGCGCTGGCTGCTCGCGCATCGCATTCCCGTCGCCAACCAGACCTTTGCCGAGCGCATCCTGGTTCCGCTGCGCCCGCCCACCATCAAGCTGACTGCGGCGCAGCTCGACAGCCTGGCCGGCGAGTACCGCGAACCCAACGGCCACGCCGTCAATACCATCTTCCGCCAGGGCAGACCAGCTCTTCGAGAGGAGCTCTGACGGCCAGGTCGTGGGGCTGGAGGCGGAGTCGGCCGACACGTTCTTCCGGCCCGGCGACAAGAGTTCCGCCCAACGAGGTCCACCTGACGTTTGAGCGCGACGCGCAAGGGCGCGTGACCGATTACCTCTACCGCGACAACCGCCATGAGGAGCGGTGGGTGCGCATCGCGGGCGCGATTGGCAAGTAGAAACTTTTCCCGGCTTTGGGATTTTTTGGCCGAGTGGCTGACGGCTTATCGAACTTCGGTTGCGCTGAACACACTTACCGGAGAGCCCTCGGCCAGAAATGCGGAGTCCGGAGGGCGCATCAATACCCTCCCAAAGTCAGCACCATAAAATAGAGCGGCATCGCCTGAGAATTTCGCGTCCTTCGCCTGCCTCACGCGCCATTGCGGGTGCTGGACCTCATATTCAAAGCAGCCACCGTCGGATTGAGCAGAGTATCCCCAATAATGCTCGGTAATGAACTGCTCCAGTGATCCCTCGCGAGGAAGAAAACTCGGTTTCTCAGTTTCGATCCGCATCGAACAAAGGTTCGGGCCTGAGCCCCAGGAATATTCCGCTTCCACAACCTGCCCTCCCGGTTGCATGCGAATCCGATGGGAGATTGGCGCCCGGGAATAGTTTTCGCCATATAGAAATCGTGCGATCGCTGCGACCGCATATTTCGGGACCAGCTCGCGGATGAATACCACGCCCCGCCGCGCCTCGCGCTTCACATAGAAGCGAAGGTTCACCTCTTCAAACGAGCCGTGAAACGGAATCGGGAATCCAGCGATGCGTGTACGTTCAAATTCAAATCCAACCAGACTGACGTAGGTATCTCCCTCAAAGGCGTCGAGTTCGGTGCCCGCGGGGACGAATCGCCGCACCAGAATTGGGTCGACCGCGTAATTCAGCATCAGCACGTTACGCCAATTCGCGGTTAAAAAGACGCCGGGCTGCTTCACGCCTTCTCCTGCGCCGTTCAAGACTCTAATGAACCTTTCCCGGCATTCTTGCGTAGCATACTGGCAGGCAATACGATGCTCGCAAACTGCGGCATGAGGAGGCAACATGTTTTGCAGCGGATGTGGTCAAGCGCTAGAGCCTGGGCAGGGGGTCTGCCCGCAATGCGGCCGCCCGGCGCCGCCGGCGGTGCCGCCCCCACCCGACCTCCAGTTCCAACTGGAAAACTACGCCGGCAAAGTGCGAGTGCTCGGCATTCTGTGGATCGTCTACGCCGGCCTCTCGCTGATCCTGGGCTTCATCGGCATCGCCTTCGTCAAGTCGATTTTCTCTGGCGGCTTCGGTCCCTGGATGCACGGTCCCATGTCTCCGAATTGGTTCGGGCCGGCCTGGACTCATCTCGTCTGGGTTCTCTTATCGGTTCGGGTCATACTCTGCGCCGTTGCCGGGTGGGGCCTGCTGGAGCGCACGCAGTGGGGGCGCGTGGTGGCCATTGTGGCCGCTATTCTTTGCCTCATCCGAATTCCTCTCGGTACGGCTCTGGGCATCGCCACGCTGATCATCCTGCTCGGCTACCGGAATTCGGCGCTTTACGAGCAGCTTTAAGAAGCAGGTGTCAGGTTTCAGGGATCAGGTTTCAGAACAGCGTCCCTGTTCCCTGATCCCTGACACCTGGAACCTGACACCGGACACCTGAAACCTGACACCTGATCCCTGCCTTACAATCTAGACATGAGTTTCCCAACTAACCGAATGCGGCGCCTGAGGCGCACGGAATCCTTGCGGGCCTTAGTCCGCGAAACCTCACTCGAGCCCGGCGACCTGATCTACCCCTTATTCATTTGCCCCGGCGAGGGCGTGCGGAACCCCATCAGTTCCATGCCCGGCATCTTCAATCTCTCAGTGGACGAGGCAGTGCGCGAGGCCGAGGAGGCTGCGGGCCTGGGAATCGGCGGATTGCTGCTTTTCGGCCTGCCGCGGACAAAGACGAACAGGCCACGGGCGCGTGGGAGGAGAACGGCATCGTGCAGCAGGCCCTGCGCGAGCTCAAGCAATCCGAGGCCGCCAAAAAGCTCGTCCTCATCGCCGACGTTTGCCTTTGCGAGTACACCAGCCACGGCCACTGCGGCGTGGTGGTCAAGGGGCGCGACGGCTTTGAAGTGGACAACGACCCTACGCTCGAGTTGCTGGCGCGCACCGCCGTCAGCCAGGCCAAGGCTGGCGCCGATGTGGTCGCTCCCAGCGACATGATGGACGGCCGCGTGGCCGCCATCCGCGCTGCCCTCGACGACACCGGCTTCGCGCAAACGCCCATCCTCAGCTACGCTTCGAAGTTTGCCTCCGCTTTCTACGGACCGTTCCGCGAGGCGGCCGATTCCGCGCCGCAGTTCGGCGACCGGCGCAGCTATCAAATGGATGGCGCCAACCTGCGCGAGGCCCTGCGCGAGATCGAGCTCGACCTCGATGAGGGCGCGGACATGATCCTGATGAAGCCGGCCATGCCGTACCTCGACGTGGTGCGCGCCGCCCGCGAGCGCTTCGGAGTGCCCATGGGCGCCTATCAGGTCTCCGGCGAGTATTCGATGCTGCAGGCGGCATTCGAGAAAGGCTGGCTCGACCGCGACCGCGCCATGCTAGAGTCGCTGGTCGGCATCCGCCGCGCCGGGGCTGACTTCATCGTCACCTACTTCGCCAAGGAAGCCGCAAAGCTGCTCTAACGCGGCAAGAATTCTTTCTTCTTCCGCTCGCTTGCCGGGATATACTGCCTACATTCCATACCGGCTCTTTTGGAGGTTTCGACCATGCACTTTCCCCGCATCGGATGCGCCGTTCTGTTAGCTGCCACTCTGTTTACCCCGGCTTTACCGGTCAACGCCCAAGCAGTCCCCCAGCCGACGATCGATAAGCTTGTCAGCCTCATGAAGCAAGACGGCTTCGCCTACGTCACGACCAGTTCCCCAACCGTGTTTGTCGTTCATTTCACCGGCGATCACCTCAAGGACATCAAGGTTATTATCGCTCTGGGCGGCGACGAGGACAGCGATCTGGTGGTCTTTGTCACGGTGACCCCGAAGGCGACCATGCCGGCCACGGCCGATTTCCGCTACAAGCTGCTCAAGATGAACCACGAGTTCGATCAGGTGAAGATCGGCTTCGATGCCGACGACGACCTGTCGGTACGGATCGATGGCTCGATACGTGTGGCCGACGCGACTTATATGAAAAATGTCATTAACCAGGTCAAGAACGCCTCGGATGAGATCTACGGCAAGATCCAGTCCCAACTGGTCCAATAGAAGCCGCTCGCCGGCGAGCCTCGCACCGCGAATATCATTGTCACTTGGCTTCCCAAAGAAGCGGTGAAGCTGTCCGCTTCCTGTCCCAGACCGGGGTCCCCAACGACAGGTCTTCGTCGTTGGGGTGGTAGACCGGGGTCCCCAACGACAGGTCTTCGTCGTTGGGGTGGTAGACCGGGGTCCCCAACGACAGGTCTTCGTCGTTGGGGTGGTAGACCGGCTGTCGTGCGGGCCTCCAGGCCCGCGATTGCCCAGGAACGGATACCGAATTACAAAGTCATTACACTAATTTTCGCAGCCCATATCCCCGCAGCGCCCATCGCCCAGGCCGCAGCATCCGCCGCCCATGCCGCAACTCATGCGCTCCGCACCGGATGAGCTGCCGCTTCCCTTGGTAATTGCCCCGGCGCCGCCGCTGATCAGCCGTTTCACCTGTCCCCCGCACTCCGGACAAAGTGAAACAGGTGGCTCCGACATCTTTTGCCGCTGCTCAAAATGATGGTCGCACGCAGCGCATTCGTACTCGTAGGCCGGCATTGCTGGTCCCTCCTGGTCGTCACCTCTATTTTACAAGTGGCTGGCCGTCCCCTCCAGTACGCCGGCACTCGACATCTACCCAAGGCTCCGTGCCCCATCGGGGCGCCGGGGCGCCCCGTGGGTGGTGGGCGCTGCCGTTGGCGTGGTAGCCGTCGTCGTTGTCGGCGCTGTGGTATTGGTCGAGGTCAATAAGTCTCATCACACTCTCGAGGGTTGCGTCACGAATGGCCCCGATGGCCTGGAGATTCATGAGATCAAAAGCCAATAGGTCTATGCTCTCACCGGCGTCAGTGCGGGCGTGAAAGTGCGAGACATCGTTCAGGTCCACGGCTCAAAGCAAAAGGGCCAACGGGATAGCGGCGGCGCCAAGGATTTCCAAATGGAAAAGATGAAGCGCGATTACGGCCCGTGCAAAAAGAGTGTTGCTCGACTAGCCGCGAGCCGGCGCACTGAGAGCGCCGCCCCTCTGCCATCTGCGCACAAATTTTCCTTTGCGTCGCGGGGGCTCTGTGTTTTTCTAAACACACACGCCTATGCTCAAACGACTCGAAGCCTACTTTGAATTTGCCCGCCTGGGAACTAACTGGCGCACTGAGATTCTGGCCGGCGTCACGACGTTCCTCACCATGGCCTACATCGTGCTGGTGAATCCGGCCATCCTGGCCGACGCCGGGCTGCCGCTGTCCGCAGCCACCGCAGCCACTTGCCTTTCGGCGGCTTTCGCGCTCCATCCTGATGGGCATTGTCGCGCGCTATCCCATTGCGCTCGCGCCGGGCATGGGCTTGAACGCCTACTTCACCTACACCGTCTGCCTCAGAATGCACGTGCCCTGGCAAACGGCGCTGGGCGCTGTGTTTCTTTCGGGCGTCATCTTTCTCTGCATCACCGTAGCCGGCATCCAGCGGATGATTCTGCGAGCCATTCCTCACCAGCTTTATGCCGCGGTCGCAAGCGGCATCGGACTGTTCATCGCCTTCATCGGATTCCAGCACGCCGGCCTGGTGGTGCGCGACCCGAACACGCTCGTCGGCCATGGGCAATATCCGCAACCCCACCGCCTGGCTCGCTCTCCTCGGCCTCATTCTCATGGTGGCTCTTGAAGCACGAAAGGTGAAAGGCTCCATCCTCATCGGCGTGCTCAGTGTGACCGGCCTCGCCTGGGCGCTGCACATGGTCCATTGGACGCCGGCGGCCGGCGGATTCCAGGCGCTCACCCAAACCGCGTTCAAGCTGAACATCATGGGCGCCGTCAACAAGGGGCTGCTCGAAATCATCTTCGTCTTTTTCTTTGTCGACCTCTTTGACAACCTGGGCACGCTGGTGGCCGTCACCAAGCGCGCCGGGCTTATCGCTCCCGACCACTCCATTCCCCGGCTGAACCGGATTCTCTTCGCCGACGCCACGGCCAGCATCTTTGGCTCGCTTATCGGAACCTCGACGGTGACCAGCTACGTGGAGTCGACAGCGGGCGTAGCTGCGGGCGGCCGCTCGGGCGTCGACCGCGATTGTCACTGGCCTGCTGTTTCTTGGCGCCATCGCCGCCGCGCCGTTCGCGGGCATTGTGCCCCAGGCAGCCACGGCGCCCGCGCTTATTCTGGTGGGCTCACTCATGCTGGCCGCCATCAGCGAGATTCACTGGCATGATCCGCTGGTGGCCGTTCCCGCGTTCCTCACGCTGGTGCTCATTCCGTTTACCTATTCCATTGCCAACGGCCTGGGCTTCGGAATCATTGCCTGGGCGGTCCTGCACCTGTTCGCGGGAAAGGCGCGGCGCCAGGACTGGCTGCTCTACGTTATCGCCGCTCTGTTCCTGGCCCGCTTCATCTACCTCGGGGCGAATTAGGGCTTTGGTAACAAGTTGCTCATTCATCTGAAAGGAGCCACGATGCACTGGTATTTCTTTCTGAGTTATTTCTTCGGCGGGGCATTTCTCGCCAATGCACTGCCCCATTTCATTAACGGGATCTCGGGACGGCCTTTTCAAAGTCCCTTCGCCAAGCCGCCGGGGAAAGGCCTGTCGTCGTCAACCGTGAATGTCCTGTGGGGCTTGTTCAACCTCGCCGTCGCTTACGTGCTCGTCGCTCGTGTGGGCAGTTTCAGCCTTCATCAAACCTGGCAGGTACTCGCTGTTGGAGCAGGCATGCTGCTCATGTCGCTCATGGCTGCGCGGAGCTTCGGGCGTTTCCACGGCGGACTGCTCTAGAGCCTGTTATTAACTTTCCCGCGGGCAGAGCCGCAGGCTACACAAATCGAACACACAAATTCACAGGGTCAGTCGCTTAAACTAGAATCCATCCCATGCGTTTCTCACACTTCTTTCGCACGCTCGTATTCCTCTTATCGATCACGGCCTCTGCCCTCTTCGCGGCCGACACCTATCGCATCGTTCACACCTATCCGCATGACTCTCAGGCCTACACGCAGGGGCTGGTCTTTGTCGACGGTCATTTGTACGAGAGCACCGGCCTCAACGGGCGCTCCTCGCTGCGTATGGTGGATCTCGAAACCGGACGCGTGCTGCAATCGGCGGGCGTCCCCAGCCAGTACTTTGCCGAAGGGCTTGCCCCGTGGGGCAGCACGCTCATTCAGCTCACCTGGCAGTCGCACGTTGTCTTTGTCTATGACCGCTTCAGCTTCAGGCCGCTGCACACGCTGCATTACCCTGGCGATGGATGGGGGCTTACGGAGGACGGCAAAAGCCTGATCCTGAGCGATGGAACCGCGACCCTCCACTTTCTCGATCCACAGACTCTTCGCGAGGTGCGAAACGTCGTAGTCAAAGATCGCGACTCTCCCGTGACCCAACTGAATGAGTTGGAGTACGTGCACGGCCAGATCTACGCCAACGTGTGGCACACCGACCAGATCGCCCGCATCTCGCCCTCCACCGGCCAGGTGTTGGGCTGGATCGACCTCGCCGGCTTGCTGGCGCCGGGCGAGGTCTCGGACCCTGAAGCGGTGCTGAACGGCATCGCCTACGACGCCGCACGCGACCGGCTCTTCGTCACCGGCAAGCTCTGGCCCAAGCTCTTTGAGATTAAGGTCGTTCCGGAGAAATCTAAGCCCGTTCCCGCCAGCCACTCGAAGTAGCGATTTGGAACCATCTTCCGTGCCCCAGCCTTTTCGCGTTTTTTTTGCGAAAAGGGTGGAACAGCACGCCCTCTCAACCCGACCTACCCCAATCACGGTGCATCCACCCCGCCAGCGCGTATACTTTCCGGCAAGGTCATCCAAACTGATGGATCCGTCATCGATCTCGTTGCCCGGTTCCCTGCAAAACGCAGCCGTGCTCACCGTTGTGCTGGCCTTCGCAGGCTACCTGGTTACATTTTGGGGCACGCGTATCATGGCGCGCCGCGCCGACCAGTTGCGGCTGGTCAATCAGCGCCTGAACGAGTTCTACGGCCCGCTGTATGTGGCCACCGTGGCGGGCAACATCGCTTACCAGTCGCTCCTCGATAAGCAGGGCAAGAAGAAGTGCCATCCCATCCGCGACGAGGACTTGAAGGAGTGGGCGCTGTGGATGACCACCATCTTCATGCCTCTGAACGATATTCGCGAGAAGATCATCATCGAAAATGCCCACCTGATCGTCGAGGAGCAGATGCCGCAGTGCCTGCTCGACTTTGTGACGCACGTGGTAGGCTATAAGGCGCTGCTGTCAAAGTGGGCTGAGGGCGATTACTCCGAGCGCCGTTCCATGATCGGTTGGCCGCCGGAGTTCGATATCTATGTGGAACGTTCCTACGCGGCGCTGAAGGCCGAGCAAACGTACCTGCTGCACAGCGGATTGTGGCGGCTCTATCACCGCTTCGTCCGGCGTAAGAGCCGCTAAAGCATTTCTCCTGCTAAGCAGTCACACCGTCAGCGCGGGATTCAGCGTCGTCACCTGTGCGACGGCCTTCGTCAGCCGCGCCTCCTGAGGCCGACAGCCTTTGTACTCCGCGCGCGTGTAGATGTGCTCGACAGACTCCACGAGGTAAGCGCCGGTGAGAAAACTTCCATCCACGCCCGTTCCGTCGCCGGGCAACAGAATCACATCGCCCGCACGCGGCAGCGAGTGCAGCGTCTCCAGCGGCACAATGTTGATGCAGGTCCCGTCGCCAGCCACAAACTCCAGGCAGTTGCTGCTGTCGAGCGTGCCCTCACGCGCGCGCCGCGCCTCCTGCCGCGCCTTGAACGACTCATAGTAGGCGGCCGCCATGATCGGCAGCCCGATCATGAAGCCCACAACGCTGCTGTATTGCGCAATTAGTGATATCCAATGGTGCGTCATCCGGTGCTTCGTCTCCCCACGCAAAGGTTAATTCATGGCGGGTGCCCCTTCACCGGAATTCGGATTGCGTTCTCTTAGCCCCCTGACGGCAGGCCCACGTCCAAGGTAGGGGAAGAGCGTCGGCCTTAAACGCCGCGAGCGGCGAGCGTAGCTGCACCTTGGCCAATGGACCAGGTTTTAACTGATCCCTGACCACTGACTCCTGTCTCTGACGCCTGCAGCCCCAGATTCCTCCACAGGCGAAGCGTAGGGCCGGCCTGATTGACGGTGTAGAAGTGCAGGCCGGGCGCGCCGCTCGCGAGCAGCGTCTCGCACAGGCGCGTCACCACGCTCAGCCCGAAGTCGACCAGCGCCGGCCTGTCGTTTTCGAGCTCTTCAAGACGCAGCCGCACCCAGCGCGGCAGGTCTGCGCCGCAGCCCGCGCAGAAGCGGACGGCACTGGAAAAGCTGGCAATGGGCATGATGCCCGGCACAATAGGAATCCTGATGCCAGCCTTGTCGCACCGCTCCATAAAGTCGAAGTAGGCATCGGCGTTGTAGAAGAGCTGAGTCAGCACCGCGTCGGCGCCGGCCTCAACCTTGCGCCGGAAGAATTCGAAGTCCACGGAGGGGCTCAGGGCCTGTGGATGCATCTCAGGATATGCGGCCACTTCGAGCTTGAATTCGTCCCCCCTCGTCTCACGGATGTAGCGGACCAGATCGCTGGCGTAGTGGAACTCGGCGGGGGCAGCGGAACTTAACGCCGTTGCCGGCAGGTCGCCACGCAGCACCACGATCCGCTTCACTCCCGCATCGCGATAGCGATCGAGATGCGCGGCGATGGTGGCGCTTGTCGAACCCACGCAGGTCATGTGCGGGGCTACTTCTACGCCGGTGTGCTTCACCACCGTCAAAAGCGTTTCGTACGTGCCTTCCTGATCCTTTCCGCCCGCCCCATGGGTGATGGAAAAAAAGTCCGGCCGCACGGCAGCCAACTGGCCGGTTACCGCCCGCAGCTTCGCCATGCCCTCCTCCGTGCGTGGCGGAAACAACTCGAACGAAAATCTTAGCTTCGAACTCATGCGCGCTGTACCCCATCACCTGAAATCCAGCCCGGTGGTTTCCCACCCTTTCGCAAGAAACCCCGAAAAGGATGGGCACGAATATCCTTAGTCCCTAGTCCCTCAGTCCCTAGTAGCGATAGTTCTCCGTCTTATACGGACCCTCCACCGGCACGCCGATGTAGTCGGCCTGCTTCTGGGTCAGCCTGGTCAGCTTCACGCCGATCTTTTCCAAGTGCAGCCGCGCCACTTCCTCGTCCAGTTTCTTGGGCAGCGTGTAAACGTTCACCTTGTAACTGTTGCGGTTCTTCCAAAGATCGATCTGCGCCAGCGTCTGGTTGGCAAAGCTGTTCGACATCACAAAGCTCGGATGGCCCGTGGCGCAGCCCAGGTTCACCAGCCGCCCCTCGGCCAGAACGAAGATTCCATGTCCGGCGGGAAACTTGTAGAAATCCACCTGCGGCTTTATGTTGAGCTTCGTCACGCCCGCCGCCGCATTCAGCCTGTCAATTTGGATCTCGTTATCGAAATGGCCAATGTTGCACACAATCGCCTGGTCCTTCATCTTCTGCATGTGTTCTAAAGTAAGGATGTCGGTATTGCCGGTGCAGGTAACGTAAATATCGCCGCGGCCCAGCGTGTCTTCGACAGTGGCAACTTCGAATCCTTCCATGGCCGCCTGCAGCGCGTTGATGGGGTCGACCTCCGTCACGATGCAGCGCGCGCCCATGCCGCGCAGCGAGTGCGCACAGCCCTTGCCCACGTCGCCATAGCCGCAGATGACCGCGACCTTGCCTGCCACCATCACGTCGGTCGCGCGCTTGATCCCATCAGCCAATGACTCGCGGCAACCGTAGAGGTTGTCGAACTTGCTTTTCGTAACTGAATCGTTCACATTGATCGCCGGAACCAGCAGCTTGCCCTGCTCCATCATCTTGTAGAGCCGATGCACGCCCGTCGTCGTCTCCTCCGACACGCCGCGCCATTCCGCGACAACTTTATGCCAATGCTGAGAGTCTTCGGCAAAAACTTTCTTGAGCAGATCCTTGATCACCTGCTCCTCGTGGTTGCCGCTGGGCGTATACACCCAGCCGTCTCCATCTTCCAACTCATAGCCTTTGTGAATCAGCAGCGTTGCGTTGCCCCCGTCGTCCACCACGAGCTCCGGCCCCTTGCCGCCCTTGTGCGTCAGCGCGCGATAAGTGCACTCCCAGTAGTCCTCCAGCGTCTCGCCCTTCCACGCAAACACCGGAACCCCCGCCGCTGCAATGGCAGCCGCCGCGTGGTCCTGCGTCGAGAAGATGTTGCAACTCGCCCAGCGCACTTCGGCGCCCAGGCTCGTCAGCGTCTCAATCAGCACCGCCGTCTGAATGGTCATGTGCAGTGAGCCGGTCACGCGCACGCCGGCCAGCGGCTTCTCCGCCGCATGCTTGTTGCGAATCGCCATCAGGCCCGGCATCTCCTGCTCGGCGATCACAATCTCTTTGCGGCCCCAATCTGCCAGTGCCATATCGGCTACTTTGTAATCGACTCCGATCTTTTCAACGGTTGCAGTTGCCATAAAGATTCTCCTTGGATTCCTTCCCAATAAATTTCCGGATCGGTTGGTGTACGAAAGAAGCTGGCTTCGCCCGTCCGCCAACTCGCCAACTCGCCAACATCCACGTAGCATTCGCCAACTTGCTAACTCGCGAACATCCGCGCAGCGGATGCCAACTCGCCAAATTGTGGCCAGGGGACGCTAACTCCACTAGCACCGCTTCCCCTCTTAACGCCGCTTTTTCTCTCATCGTCACATCGTGATATATTGATATGTATCAGAACTCCACCATGCCGTCAATCGTCAAAACATTAAAGGTGGTGGCCGATCCCAACCGGCTGCGCATCTTGTTGCTTCTAAAGGGAGAAGCACTCTCCGTTGCCGAGCTGCAAGAGATCCTTGCCATGGGCCAAAGCACGATTTCCACCCACCTTTCTCAACTCAAGCAGGCAGAACTGGTCGAAGACCGTCGCACCGGCAAGAGCAATCTCTACCGCCTCGCTGCCCAGACCGTTGAAGCTCCCGGCATCGCAACCGAAGAACTCGACCGCGAAAGCTTTGTAACAGGGCGCGACTTTAGTCGCGCCGATAAGGCTAATCAAATTAAAGGGGCTTTAGCCCCTGAGGAAAGCTTTCTCGACACCCTCCTGGCTCGCGCCGCCGCCGAAATCCCCGAAGCCGCACAGGATCAGGCCGCCATGCGCCGCGTACTCAAAAAGCGCCGAGACAAAATGCGCGCCTTCTTTGACTCCGTAGCTGGCCGCCTCGGCCGCGATTACGTTCCCGGCAAATCCTGGAAGAGCCTGGCCGAAGCTTTATTGCGCCTCGTCCCGCCCATGGTCATTGCCGATCTGGGAGCCGGCGAGGGCGCCTTTGCACTGCTTCTCGCCCAACACGCCAAAAAAGTCATCGCCGTCGACAGCTCCGCCAAAATGATCGAAGTCGCCCGCGAGCAGGCCCTCCGCCACGGCGTCAAGAACGTCGACTACCGCCTCGGCGACATGGAAGAGATTCCCATCGCCGACGGCGAAGTCGATCTGGTTTTCTTCTCCCAGTCGCTGCACCACGCTCTGCACCCTGCGTGCGCGCTTGAAGAATCTCGCCGCATTCTCGCCCCAGGCGGCCGCATCGTCATTCTCGACCTCGTCAAACACCGCTTTGAAGAAGCCCGCGAGATGTACGCCGACGAGTGGCTTGGCTTCAGCGAGGCCGAACTCGAATCTATGCTCGAAAAAGCCGGTTTCACCGAGGTGCAGGCGTCGGTCGTCGACAAAGAACCGGACACGCCGCAGTTTCAGACGCTGCTAGCCGTAGCAACGAAATCTGCATAAGGCGACTCTGGCGTTTGCCGAGCTTCGCTGCATTCGCTTCTTGCTCGAGTCCCGAGAGGAGAGCGCGCCTACGCGCGGGCTTCGTACACAATGTTGAATGGCGTTTCGGTGGCTCGCCGGAATTTGGAGAAACCCGCGGAGGTGATCACGTCGCGAATTCGGGCCTCTCCCGCCTGCGCGCCCAGGCAAAGCCCCACTTCCTGGGATCTTGAGCAAGGCGTGCAGAGGAGCGTCGAAAACGAGTAGTAGACGCGTCCAACGGGATTCAGATTGTCCTTGAGCTCATCGTTGGCAAAAGGTTCCACGATCATCCAAGTCCCGCTCGGTGCGAGCGAATGGTGCACATGCTTTGCCGCTCCAATCGGGTCGCCCATATCGTGCAGGCAATCGAAGACCGTGACAAAGTCGTATCCGGAGCCGGGAAACTCCTTGGCCTTCGCTACATCGAAGGTGACTCGATCGCCGAGACCTTCTTTCTTCGCCTTGTCACGCGCGGCTTCGACGGATTTGTTGTGATAGTCAAAACCGAAGAACTCCGATTTGGGAAATGCTTTGGCCATGAGAAGTGTCGACGATCCGGTGCCGCAACCAACATCCGCGACGCGCGCCCCTCTTTCCAACCGCGCTTGCACGCCGTCGAGAGCCGGAATCCATGTGCTCACCAGATTCGCCGCATAGCCGGGCCGAAAGAACTTCTCGCATCCGTGAAAGACGCCATCCTCGTGCTCATGCCAGCCCATTCCAGCGCCGGTGCGGAACGACTCGGCGATGCGAGGCACGGCGGCAAGAGATCCGAGCGCCAATTCAAAGGCGCCAGGTAAATATGCGGGGCTATCTTCTGCAGCCAGCGCAAATGCCTGTTCGGGCGTCAGACCGAAACGGCGCGTGCTCGCGTCGTAAGTGATGTATCCCCCAGCCGCTTGAGACGCCAGCCACTCGCGCAGATAGCGTTCGTCGGTCCCGGTTTTCTTCGCCAGTTCATCTGAGGTTGCGGGTTCGTCGGCAAGCGCCTTGTATAAGCCGAGCTTTTCGCCGATGACCACCATTCCGGCGTGAACCGATGCGCCGAGATCGCCGACAAACTTCCCCAGGAATGCGTTCAGTTGATCCATGTTGATGGCCGCAGCCTGAGCAGTGCTCATATCAACCTCCTTGTTTTGTGATTTGAACGGACCTCAGAACGGGCATGAAAGGGAAGCGGATTGGTCACGTCCAATTAGGCAGCGATTGTCTCGCGTACATGGGGTGAAAGTCAAGAGAATCCCCATTGCCTTACCACGTCTAACCGCCAGTGCAGGCTGTTTTCTATGCTCCAGTGTTGACGTACAACTTCGTTGAATCGCTCTGGCTTCAGTTCCGAACTGAGCAGGTAGTATGCGGTTTCGGTAGTGGTTTTCTCCGCTGTTTCGCGCACTCGCTCCACCTTACCGATGGCCTTTAGCCCCGGCCATTGGTGCTGTTTTTGCAGCCAGCCGATCTCGGTGGACACCGTTGCCGTGCGCGTTTCGATGCGTCCATGGTCGGCTTCGACAAGCGGCGCAGTGCGGCTCGCCTTCAGTTCCGGATCATCCAGGAGCAGGACTACATCTTCGTGCAGCGTGCCTTGATTTGCTTTCAGCGCCAGCGCATAGTCGCCTTTCTGCTCTACGATTTGCCCGGCGATGGCGCGCTGGCAGTTCAGCGCATCGGCTGTCACGATGGCGCCTTTGAGCGTTAGCAGCTTGAGCAACTTGGGCACAGCCGTGATCTCGTTCGACTTGGCATCGGTGGCGATCTGCGCCAGCACCAGTCGCTGCCGGCAACCCCAGGCCGAAACCATATGCAACGGCGACTTGCCGCTGGCCCGGTCAAACGAACGACGCAGCACCTTGCCGTCGATAGCCACCACGCCCTGTAGTTGCTCCGAGAATTGCGCCATGAATCGCTGAAACGAATCGCGAAACCACCCTACGGACCTTGGGGTCTGCGGTTGCAGTTCTACCACTTAATTTGGGTGCCTAAATGACCCGGACTTTCGCACACATGTACTCTTCGGTAAATGGCTCGCCCCGATTTTCGCGCGATTTAATGCGGTTGCCCCATCCTTCGCGCGCCCTTTGCGCGAAGGGTGGGAAAGCGACGAGCGGCGGTCGGCCTCAAACCCGCGCGCCCTCCGCTTCCAGCAGCCGTCGCTTGCGCTCCACGCCCCAGCGGTAGCCGGTGAGCGACCCATCGGCGCCCACCACGCGATGGCACGGCACAACCAACGCGACCCGGTTCGTCGCGCATGCGCGAGCCACAGCGCGTGTCGATTTAGGAATCCCCATGGCGCGCGCCAACTGGCTATACGTCCGCGTCTCGCCGCGCGGAATCTGCTTGATCGCCTGCCACACGCGCAATTGAAAGACGGTTCCGCGCAGGTCCAACTCCGTCGTGGTCTGGTCTTGGAGGAGTTCCGTGGAACCGCGCACGCTCGCAAGCGCCGCATCCACGAGCCGCGAAAGCGCCGGATCGCGGCGCAGCTCAGCCGCGGGAAACTCCTCGCGCAAGCTGGACTCGGCATCGGCTTTGGTGGCGGCAAGCGACAGCCAGCAGAGTCCGCGCTTCGTGGCACCCACAATCACCCAACCGAATGGCGTGCGCGCCGCTGTGTGTGAAATCCGCTCGCCTTTGCCGCCTTGTGCAAAGCGCGCCGGTGTCATTCCCAGTTGGTTCCCCTCGTAGGCGCGGCTCGATGAGCCGAACCCGGCAGTGTAGATCGCATCGGTCACAGATTCTCCTTTTTTTAGCGCCGCGCGCATCCGTCCGGCTCTGAGCGCGCGCTGGTATTGCAAAGGGCTCACGCCCATCTCGCGCTTAAAGAACCGCTGCACGGTGAACGGGCTCAAGCCGGCCACGCGGCCTAACTCCGCCAACCGCACCGGCCGGTCGAGATGCGTCTCAATGTGTGTACGGACCTTGTCAGTTATTGCACGCCCTTCGTCCAAAAGGCTGCCCCACGCAGTGGCGGCGCTGCAGCGCCGGCAGGCGCGAAAGCCGGCGGCTTGCGCTTCGGCCGCAGTGCGAAAGAAGCGCACGTTGGCGCGCAGCGGCCTGCGGCTGGCGCAACCCGCGCGGCAAAAGACGCCCGTCGTCGTCACGCCGTAGAAAAACCGCGCCTGTGCATCGCGGGCGAGTAGCTGTTTCCAGGCAGTCTCCGGGGCGATGCCCTCAGCCGGCGTGTCGGACGAATTGAGTTTTTGCATCATAACCAAATGAGTCGTTGCGTTGACTGGCGCGATTTGCGGAATACTGTTCATGGAATCCATCGTCGCCGATCTGTGCATCGGCCGCACTCCGATTCTTGCGCGCAATTCGGAATTTCCTGCCTTGACTCAAGCCGTCTCTCTGCCCAGAACCCATTCCCATACTTGAGCGGCAATGCACTCCACCAGCCAACGTCCAGCTAAAAGCTAGGAGCTAAGAGCTAGAAGCTGCTTTTCCGCCCTCACCAGGTCTTCCTCCGTGTCCACGCCGATCGTGTCGCGCGGCGCCTCGGCAACATAAATATCGGTGCCGTTTTCGAGCAGACGCAACTGCTCCAGCCGCTCCAGCTTTTCAAGGGGCGAGGGCTGGAGCGCAGCAAACCGCTCCAGCGCGGCCTTGCGGTAGGCATAGATGCCCAGGTGCTTGCGATAGCCGGCGAATCCCGTCGCGTCGCGGTCGAAGGGAATCGTCGCGCGGGAAAAGTAAAGCGCGCGGCCGTCGAATGCCGTCACCACTTTCACGGCGTTGGGATTGGTGAACTCCTCAGTCGGGCAGCGCACGGCGAGTGTGGAGACTTCGACCTCCGGCCGGTCAAAAAGCTGGAGCAGCGGCAGAAAGAAATCCGGCGTCAGTGTCGGCTCGTCGCCCTGGATGTTGACATAGATGTCGGCGTCGATCTGGCGGGCCACTTCCCTCACCCGATCGGAGCCGCTGGGGCAATCCGCCGAGGTCATTACCACTGGAATCGCGCGGGCATGGCACGCCTCGGCCACTTCGTCCGCATCGGTGGCCACCACCACGGGGTCCATCAGGCCGCTCGCGCTGGCCGCGCGCCATACCCACTCCACCATGAGCCGGCCGGCGATGGGCCGCAGCACCTTGCGCGGCATACGCGTGGAATGGAGCCGCGCGGGAATGACGGCTGCAATGCGGCGTGAGATCATCGAGAAAAGTGTACATGGGCGCGGCGCCCCGGCATCACGCCGCTTTCCGCAATCGCGCGCTTGCGGAGCGGGTAGGATCGTTTGACCTGCTTTTTCTGCGCCAGTATCATCGAAGAGGATGCGGGGTTGCGCGTTGAGCGCGGTCGCATTCCCTCTCCGGGGCGGGGTAGCTCAGATGGTTAGAGCGACGGATTCATAACCCGTAGGTCGGCAGTTCGATCCTGCCTCCCGCCACCATAAAATCAATGGTTTAGCAGGTGTCCCGGAATCCTTCCCCCTGATTACCCACGCAATTGGCTATTGAACCACGTCGCAAACAGGGTGCAGAACGGCGCGCATCATGGCGCCTTGAGCGGCCAAGCGGTTGGCGTCAATTCCTTGCGCGTAGACCGCCAGGGTTGTGGTAGGATTCGCGTGGCGCAGCAAGGTTTGAACGGTCTTGATGTCCAAGCCCCAGGAAATCAAGCTGGTTGCAAGGGAGTGACGAAACACATGCAACCCAAATGGACGCTTCTCGTCCTTCTTGATGATCCCAACCCTGATGGCGGCAGCCGTAATGTGGTCCGTGACTAGGCTGGACCCACTTCGCGCAGTCTTGCCCTTGTTCCGAAAACTTGGAAAAAACCAGTCATCATCGCCGGCATAGGGCGATTCCTTCCGCCAAGCTGCGATGTACTCAGCCAAAGCAGGGATACAGGGTACCGGTGCCTTGCTTGCCCGACTCTTGGGTCGCCCTTCCCGGTCCATAGTCCAACTCCTCCGCACAGAAATCGCTTGTGCTTTGGGGTCGATGTCGCTCCATTTCAATCCCAGGACTTCCCGGCCTCGTCCAACCTGGCTTGAGTCCCGACCAGAGCACGATACTGTCGGCCTGTACGGACTTCTCCTTGCCAGCGGAATCGGAATAAGTCACCTTCCCTCCTGTTATATCCTTCACCTTAGTCTCCAGGATATAGCTGAAGTTGGGACTTGTTTTATAGATACATTCCTGGTTTCTCACGTTATGGGGGCCTTCTAACTCAGGCTCGACTAGTTCCTTTCCGGACACCAGCATTGTCACCTTGTGCCCGTCTCGGTCTGCGTAAAAGCGATAGACCCACACCGGCCCGCCTATTTTCAATAACTTACAGACCGGCGATCCTGACCCTCTGGTATTAGCCCAGGTGCTCTAGTAGTAGAACCAGAATTCACATACCCAAGTGAAAAGTCTGCAAGGTGGCTTTTACTTCCACTCTGCGGCGAGGATCTGCCGCAGGGGACCCCGGAGGAAAAAGCCACTCAGAGCGCGTGCTGTTGGGGGTACAGCTATTCTGGTTCTGCTGTAAAACCCTACTTCACCACACCAAAGCTCAACGTCGTCGTCGAGTGCATCGTTTCGCCCGGCCGCAGAACCGTGCTCGGGAAGTCCGGATGGTTCGGCGAATCGGGAAAATGCTGCGTCTCCAGGCAGAATCCGGAGTGCTTCTCATACTTCACGCCGTACCTGCCGGTGTATGTTCCATCGAGGAAATTGCCCGAATAAAACTGCACGCCCGGCTCCGTGGTTTCCACCGTCAGCTTGCGCCCGCTCACGGGATCGGTCACCACCGCTGCCAGATGCAGTATGCCGATTTTGCCGTTCAGCACCCAGTTGTGGTCGTATCCGCCGGCAAGCTTCAATTGCTCGTTGTCGGCGTCAATCCGCGCTCCAATCGCTTCCGGCTTGCGGAAGTCCATGGGCGTCCCGGCCACCGGCGCCACTTCGCCGGTTGGAATCAGGCCCGCGTCCACCGGCGTGTACCGGTCGGCATCGATTTCAATCCGCTGGTCCAGAATGTTGCCCTTGTCGTCGCCATGCAGATTGAAGTACGCGTGGTTGGTCAGGTTCAACACCGTCGCTTTGTCGGTGGTGGCAGAGTAGTCGATGCGTAGCGTGCTTCCCTTGAGGGTGTACTTCACCTTTGCTGTCAGCGTTCCGGGAAATCCCATGTCGCCGTCGGGGCTTACATGCGTGAACTCGACTCCGTCTTGCACTTCCTGCGCCTCCCAAACGTATTGATCGAATCCCTTTGGGCCTCCGTGCAGCGCGTTGGCGCCGTTGTTCACGGGAATCTGGTAAGTCTTTCCGTTTAGGGTAAACTTGCCCAGCGCGATGCGATTGCCGTAGCGCCCGACAACGGCTCCATCGTAAGTCTTTCTGTCGTTGAAATAGCCCTGCAACGTGTCATATCCCAGCACAACGTCCGCCATCTTGCCCGCGCGATCCGGGGTTCTGACGCTCACCAGATGCGCTCCATACGCCGTTACCCGAACCTCGATCTGACCACTCGTCAGCGTGTAAATCGGAACGGCAACTCCCTCCGCGGTATGTCCCCAGGTCGACATCTTCACTTCTCCTTGCGCACCAGGCGAAAGCGCTATTGCGACGACAATCAGGTTTGCAACCATTACACCCACTTGTTTCACGGTTTACCCCTTGACCTTCCGCCGACCGCGGGCTTTTAAATCGTTACAGTCAATCATTCTGTGTAGTGCGCTTAGAATACGATAGCAGCGGGATGGCGCTCCTTTGCAACTATCGCTGACGCGGCAGGCAAACCATCCCTGGCTCCCAGGCGAACCGTGCCATCGATGAGGCCGGGGGCGAGTCGTACTACACCATTCACGTGTATCTCCTCGCTTGACCGGATTCTCGCTCGCAACGCTTTCTGCCCCAAAGTTAATAACAGACTCTAGGCCACTCATCTTCGAGTCTTCGCAGCGCGCCCGAGAGTGTGATGGCAGCTGGCTGCAATCCTTCGAAAAGGAGGACGGGATCAGATGGAAATGGAAAGAGAGATTGATGATGACCCTAAGAATCCTAATTCCGATAGGTTCAGAGATCCAGGGCCCCTCACACCTGCGCTACACTAACACTCAGATTATCGGGGAAATTATCGCGTGAGCAAAGGCGCATTGGAGATGGAACAGGGAGTCATTGAGCGCGCATTGAATGCCGCGCGTGATACCCGGTACCTCGCGGTGGAGCAAGGGGTTCGTCATCGAACCGGCCGCATATTCTCATCCCTGTTCGGATCTCAGGAAGCTGTGATCGTTGCAGACGGAAACACATATGAAGCTGCTGGTCGGGATGTCGCGGCGAGTTTCCTCGGGGAGAATTTTGCACTGCGCAAGCCGTTTGTCTTTGGCCCGCATGTTTATGCTGACGACGAGTGCGTCCGGGAGTTGGTGGCCGCGCTCAACTCCCATGCAGCAATTCCTGTCGCCGTCGGATCCGGAACCGTCAACGATCTGACTAAATTGGCGGCCCACCAGACTAATCGTCCTTACATGGTGGTTGGTACAGCAGCTTCCATGGATGGCTATGCCGCCTTTGGCGCATCGATTACCACAGAAGGCTCCAAGGAGACGATTGATTGTCCCGCCCCCCGCGCCGTATTGGCCGACCTTGACGTCATGGCCCAGGCTCCCAAAGGCATGAACGCCTCGGGCTATGGTGACCTGATGGCCAAGGTCGTGGCTGGCGCCGACTGGATTCTGGCGGACGCGGCAGGGGTAGAACCGATTGACCGAAAGGCTTGGCAGACTGTGCAGGACTCTCTCCGCTTCTGGCTCGCCTCACCGGACGCGATTGCAGCCAATGCCCCGTCGGCCCTCCGGCATCTGGTTTACGGACTGGTGATGAGTGGATTCGCCATGCAGGCAACGCTCTCCAGCCGGCCTGCTTCGGGCGCCGAACACCAGTTCAGTCATCTCTGGGATATGCAACATCACACCTTCCATGGCCAAGCTCCTTCGCACGGCTTCAAGGTGGGGATTGGCGTCCTGGCTTCGATGGCTCTTTATGAATACCTGCTGCGCATGGACCTGCATAGTTTCGACATCCAGGCCGCCGTGAGGGCTTGGCCCGCTCTGGCCGTACTGGAAGAGAGAATTCACAAGCTGTTCGGCCCAGGACCGCTGGAGATTAGAGCGAAAGAGGAAACCCGGGCCAAATACGTCTCCGCGGAGACTCTTCGCATCCAGTTGAAACGGCTTCAGGAAAACTGGGGGGAACTCCGACCGAGACTCACTGCGCAGCTGATCCCGTTCCGCGATCTGCGCGATATGCTGCGCCGTGCCGGCTGTCCCTTTGCTCCCGGGCAGATAGGCATTTCCCAGGAGCGCCTGCGCTTGAGTTATCAGCAGTGTTGCTGGATGCGGCGCCGCTTCACTGTATTTGATCTGGTCCTACGCATGGGCGTAATTGACTCGGCGCTCGATCAGCTATTCAGTTCACAAGGCCCGTGGTCGCCTGAAGGAGAGGACCAGCAGTAAACAAACCTGTTCAGAGGATGAGTATGTTGTTGCGGGAATTGAGAACTGCGGTGCTCGACGCCAATCGTCAACTGGTTCAGGCGGGTCTTGTCCTTTACACATTTGGGAACGTCAGCGGGATCGATCGCAAGGAAGGCTTGGTCGCGATCAAGCCCAGCGGAGTTTCCTACGAGGAGATGCAGACCTCGGACATTGTGATTACGGGCCTCGATGGGAAGATCGTCGACGGCGTGCTCAAACCCTCTTCGGATCTGGATACGCATCTCGAACTATACAAACACTTCTCTCAAATTGGAGCCGTGGTTCACTCACACTCCGCGTTTGCCACAGCGTGGGCACAGGCGGAACGCCCCATTCCCGCGCTGGGCACAACCCATGCCGACTATTTTTTCGGTCCGGTTCCGGTGACCGTCAGGCTCACGGATGAAGAGATTAAAGGCGATTACGTTCGCCATACCGGACTGGCAATCTGCAGGCGCTTTGAAGGGCTTGATCCAGAGGCCATGCCCGCCGTTCTTGTGGCCGGCCACGCGCCGTTTTGCTGGGGCAGAACTCCAGCCGAGGCGGTGCACACGGCCGCTGTTCTTGAGTATGTGGCTCAGATGGCTTTTCACACCACTTTGCTGAACCCTGACGTTTCCGCAATGTCGCAGGCTCTTCTGAACCAGCATTATTTCCGAAAACATGGACCGACAGCAACCTATGGGCAGAAATGACGAATGGCGAAGATTTCACCGGGCGTGCGGTAGAACCGCCGGTAATATAGCGGTTCTCCAATTGATGTGAGAGCGGAACCGATGCGGTCAAGTGGCGTTTTTCCTTAAGAAAACGCCACATTGCTCGATCCAAAGACTCCACAGGAATTGGAGAACCGCCGTAGACCCCTGGGCAAGCCGACCGAAACTGAGAGATCATCCTGGCGGCGCGGAAGGGACGAATTAAATGATGCTTGGATGCGTGAACCAAATTGCGACGCCGTCTCAGGCGGCCTTCTTACTCCTCACTACAGATCCCCTGGCGCACCTGCGGTCGCTCGATATCGCGGTAATCGTGCTCTACTTCGGAATGGTGTTGTGGATCGGCTTCTATCTGAAGGGGAGATCCAACACCAGCGAAGATTTCTTCATGGCCGGCCGTGAGATGACCGCCTGGATCGCCGGCCTGAGTTTCGTCTCCGCCAACCTCGGCTCGCTGGAGCTGATGGGCTGGGCAGGCTGCGGCGTATCAGTACGGCATCCTGGCCACGCACTGGTACTGGATCGGCGCTATCCCCGCCATGCTCTTCCTGGGCCTGATGATGATGCCCTTCTACTACGTCTCAAAAACGCATTCTGTCCCCGGGTATCTCAACCTTCGTTACGGCGAGCAGGCCCGTAGCGTGGCCGCCATCTCCTTCGCCATCGAGATGATTCTGATGAGCGGCGTGAACATGTTCGCCATGGCCGTGGTGATGAAGGTCGTTCTCGGCTGGGACATCACTTTCAGCATCCTGGTTTCATCGGTCGCGGTGGCGCTCTATGTCGGTCTGGGCGGCCTTCGCTCGGCCATCTTTAATGAGGTGCTGCAATTCGTGCTCATCTGGGGCGGGGCGCTGCTGGTGCCTATCCTGGGCATGGTGCAGGCTGGCGGATGGACCGGCCTGAAGGCGAAGATTCTCACCAACTCTGCACTCCGCCACAGCTACTTCCACCTGTGGCGCGACACCGGCAGCTTTGCCGCCAATCCCATGGGCGTCCACTGGACAGGAATCGTCTTTGGCCTGGGCTTCGTCATCAGCTTCGGCTATTGGACCACCGATTTTCTCGTGGTGCAGCGAGTGCTGGCAGCGCACAATTTGCGCGCCGCACGCATGGCGCCCATCATCGGCTCGTTCTTCAAGATGGCGGTTCCGTTCATCGTGATTCTGCCCGGCCTGCTGGGCCTGGTGCTGCTCCAGAATCCCGACGGAACCCGCAGACTGCTGGTGGGCGAGGACATTGTGCAGTCCTGCACGGCGAGCCAGACGACCGGCCAGATCGACCCCTCCGCCTGCACCGCCGCCATGGCCACCAAGAGCACGCTGCCGGCGGCCTATCAACAGAAGGTGCTGAGTGCGGCTCCAGACACGGAGCTGCACAGCTACAACGAGGCCCTGCCTCTGATGATGGTGCGCTACCTGGGCCCCGGCCTTCTCGGCCTCGGCATCACTGCGCTGATTGCCGGCTTCATGAGCGGCATGGCCGGCAACGTGAGCGCCTTCTCCACCGTATGGACCTATGACATCTACAAGCCGCTCATCAACAAGCGCGGGTCGGACAGCCACTATGTGCTGGTGGGCCGGCTCGCCACCATGATCGGAGTGGCGGTTTCCATCTGCGCCGCCTATGTGGTCATGCACATGCACGGCATCATGGACTACGTGCAGGCGCTGTTCAGCATCTTTGTTGCGCCGCTGCTGGGCGTGATTCTCTTCGGCATGTTCTGGAAGCGCGCCACGGCGCTGTCGGGCTTCTGGGGCTGCTCCTGGGCATCGTCTTCCTCGGCCAGCCTGTTCATGTGGGTCAAGCTCAACCCGGCCGCGCTGGCCAATATTGCGCTCTCGCCCGATGCCAAGCCTATGGCCGAAAACATTTTTCGCGCCCTGTGGGCATTTCTTTTTACCGCCATCGTGGTCATGGTCGTGAGCATGTTCACCAAGCCGCAGCCGGTGGCGGAGCTGGACGGCCTGGTCTACGGCGCCACTGCGCTTCCCAAAGAAAAGGCAGTGCCGTTCTACAAGCGGGAATGGATGTGGGCCTGCGTGGCAGTCATCATCTTTGCCGTGCTCAACATCATGTTCTGGTAGCGGGAGGGAATTCGACGGCGGCAGCGAAGATTGACGTGAAAATCAACTGGGAAGGAATAGAAGCTTATGCGTGGTTCCGGAATTCCGATCTGGTTTTTTATTGGCGTGCTGCTCGTCATTTACGGCGTCATGATCCTGGGCTATGGCGTCTTTGAGTGGACCACAGGAAGCTATGCGCCGGGCGTGCAGCTGACCAATCTGCATACACCGGTTTGGTGGGGCGGCTTGCTGGCGGGCTCGGCTTGTTTTACACCATCAAGTTTCGCCCCGGCCGCGCCCGCAAATAGGCGCAGGCTCGGTGACTTTGGAAGTAGATCGCGAAGAACAACCATTGAAGGAGGAAGAAAATGGCAGCGCAACGCAAGATGACATTTGGAATCATCGTAGGCAATCGCGGATTTTTCCCCGATCACCTGGCCAAAACCGGCCGCGAAGAGATCATCGCGGCGCTGGAGGCTGCGGGCGCAGCACACCGTGGTGCTCAGCCCGCAGGAATCGAAGTATGGCGCGGTGGAAACCTATGACGAGTCCCAGCGCTGCGCCGAGCTTTTCAAGAAGCACGCCGAGGAGATCGACGGCATCATCGTCACGCTGCCCAACTTCGGCGAGGAGCGCGGCATTGTGGATGCCATCCGCCTCTCCGGGCTGAAGGTTCCGGTGCTGGTGCAGGCCACGCCCGACCGCGCCGACAACATGACCATCGCCATGCGCCGCGACAGCTTCTGCGGCAAGATGAGCGCCTGCAACAACATGATGCAGTATGGCATCGCCTACTCGCTGACCACGCTGCACACCGAGAGCCTGGCCTCGACCGAGTTCAAGGCCGATCTGGAATGGTTCTCGCCAGGTCTGCCGCATCGTGAAGGGCCTCAAGAATCTGCGCATCGGCGCCATCGGCGCGCGCCCCGCGGCCTTCAACACGGTGCGCTACTCCGAGCGCATTCTCGAAACCGCGGGCATCTCGATCGAGCCCATTGATCTGTCGGAGATCTTCGGCCGCATCAACCGCATGAAGGACTCCGACGACGCTGCGCAGGCCAAGCTCGCGGCAATCAAGAAATACGTGAGCACCTCCGGCATTCCAGACGCGGCGCTGCTGAAGATGGCCAAGCTGGGCGCGGTCGTCGACGGCTGGATGAAACAGGCCCACGTCGCCATCAGCGCCGTGCAGTGCTGGACCTCGATGGAGGAGTTCTTTGGCGTGGTCCCTTGCACCATCATGAGCATGATGAGCGATAACCTGCTTCCCTCGGCCTGCGAGGTGGACGTGCCCGGCGTGCTCAGCATGTATATGATGGCGCTGGCGAGCGGCACCCCTTCGGCGCTGCTTGGACTGGAATAATAATTACGGCAACGATCCCAACAAGTGCGTTTGCTTCCACTGCTCCAACCTGCCCAAGCATTTTTTCGCGGAGGCCCCGACGATGGACTACCAGGCTATCATCGCCGGCACGGTGGGCAAGGAAAACACCTTCGGCACCTGTGTGGGCCGTGTCAAGGCCGGCGCTATGAGCTTTGCGCGCTTTTCCACCGACGATCGCCGCGGCGTGATACGCGGCTATACCGGCGCGGGCCGCTTCACCGACGATCCACTGGAGACCTTTGGCGGCGCGGGCGTGGCCGAGATTCCTCAGTTGCAAAAACTGCTCAAGTACATCTGCCGCCAGGGCTTTGAGCACCATGTAGCCGCCAACTTCAGCGACGTCTCCAAAGCCGTGCACGAAGCGGCCCGCTACCTGGGCTGGGAGAGCTACTACCATCCGTGCCTGGAAGACTAGCCTCGAAAGGATAGAAACATGGCCATCGTTGCGGGAGCTGACTTCGGAACCCTGAGTGTGCGGGTATCCGTTGTCGACAGTGAGCGCGGGCGCCTGGGTGCGGCAGTTGAAGAATATCCGTTGCATCGCAAGCGCGAAGATCCGGATTACGCGACGCAATCGCATCACGATCATATGCGCGCACTGGCGGCGGCCACGCGAAAAGCAACCAGGGATGCGGGCATAGACAGCACCCTGGTGGAGGCGATTGCTTTAGACACAACCGGGTCGACCATAATTCCCGTCGATCAAAACATGCGTCCCCTGGACGATTACTATCTCTGGTGCGATCACCGCGCCAAGAGAGAGGCGAGCGAAATTACCTCGTTGGCGCATCGGGAGAAACTGGAAGCCATCGATTGGTGCGGCGGTGTGTACTCGCACGAGTGGGGCTTTGCCAAACTGCTGCACTGGCTGCGCAACAATCCCGACAAGCGCAGCAAGCTCAGTTCCGCGTTTGAGCATTGCGATATGGTGGCCGCCACGCTGTGTGGAATCGGCGATCCAAAGCAGGTGAAGCGCAGCGTCTGCGCCATGGGCCACAAATGGATGTGGAGTCGGAAGTGGGGCGGTCTGCCGCCGCAGTCGTTTCTTTCCAAGGTCGATCCGCTTCTAGACGGGATACGGGAAAAGCTCAGCGGCGACTATCTTACATCGGATCATCTGGCCGGACATCTGGCTGCAGACTGGGCCGAAGCGCTGGGCCTGCGTGTCGGCATTCCCGTGCCGGTGGGCGCCTTTGACGCGCACTGGGATGCAATCGGCGCGGGCTGCCGCGAAGGCGATGTCGTCAACGTGGTGGGCACGTCCACCTGCATCATGGCCATCGCCAAGAAGACGGGGTTGATCCCGGGTGTCTGCGGCATCGTGAAGGGCTCGATTCATCCGCACTACTTTGGCATTGAAGCTGGGCTTTCAGCCACAGGCGACATCTTCGAAGCGATCGCACGGCGTGCCGGCGCCAAAGTCGCCGACTTGTCCAAGGGGCTCGAAGCCTATCGCGCCGGACAGACAGGGCTGCTTCGGCTCACCTGGGACAATGGAGATCGCACCGTTCTGGTCAACCCGGAATTGGGCGGGGTCACGCTGGGATGGAATCTCATCCATACCGCGCAAGACGAACTCTTCGCCGCCATTGAAGGCACTGCCTTTCATACCCGCATCATCCTGGAGCGCCTGGCGGAGCACGGAGTTCGCGTGGACCGCGTCATCAATGGCGGAGGAGTTCCGCAAAAAAGCCTGGTGCTTAATCAGGTTTACGCCAATGTTTTGGGCAAGCCGGTACTGGTTCCGGCCGGTGTGCCCACCAGCCTCGGATCTGCCATTTTTGCAATGCTTGCCGCCAAAGCTTTTCCCAGCATTGAGGAAGCGCAAGGCGCGTTGTGCCTGAAGTTCACGTCGATCCTTCCCGAGCCGCACGCGGTCGAGGTTTATGAACGGTTGTATCCATTTTACCGCAAACTTTACTTTGGGCTGGGTGCCGCTTCGGCTGCCGCCTGTGCTGTTGGAGATGTTCTGCCCGGGCTGCGGGATATTGCCAGCAAGGCAGCCACAAGCGGGTAACGATGAATAGAGGGGTTTGGGGCGGATTGTCTGCTCGTGTTGATTCTAAATAAGTTGTTGAAAATACGAGACGCTCAAAACGCAGGAAACGCGGTTTCCGCACACGTATTACACACAGGATTTTAGACGAAACAGGAGTTTCTTCGGTCGTTCATCCGGCTCTCTGGGTCCGGGAAGTGTACTTGAGAGATCGCGGATCAAACCGGTTTCAGTGACTTCGAGAATGATTTTTTCGGGAGCAACGCCGTATTCGCCTGCAATTTCCATAAGATTGTCAGGAAAAGTGCATGAACGGGGCAAAGCACCCGCCGCGTTGGACGCCCCCCCCGTACGGGCTTACGTCTGCACGGGGCGCAGACGCCCGGTATCGCGCCCATCGGAACCTGTTGCCGGGCTGAAGCCCAAAGTCAAATTGCGTCACGGCGGCGCATTCTTCTTTCAAGCCTCCTCGGCCCCGAGTGCTACAATTTGGCCACGTTGAATGCCATGGCCGAACAATTGCCCCCATCAAAAGCGCAGCTCGAAGTAGTCGGGCCCGACAACTCCCGCGAATGCGTCGACCTCGCCCAGTGTCCGTTTCTGATTGGCCGCGGCGAAAACGACAATAACTTGCAGCTTTCCGACGGGCGCATCTCGCGCCGCTGCGCCGCGATTGTCGTTGGCGAATCCGGCTACCGGCTAGAAGACCGCGGCAACCGCTACGGCCTGTTTGTGAACGGCGCCAAAGTGGAGCAGCACGCGCTGCGCGATGGCGATGTCATTACCTTCGGCATCGACGGCTGTTATGAGATTGTCTTCCGTTCGGCCCCCGACACCGCTGCGGCCCCTGAGGCGTCGGTCGAGAACCTTCTCACGCGCATCGGCTCCTTTTCCGACTTGACGGGAACGTCAACGCCCGGCGGATTGAGCAAGTTGAATCTTCTGCTGGAGGCGACCTCGCTCCTGCACTCCCAGCTTCCGCTCGAATCCGTGCTGGGAACCATGCTCGATCACGCTATTTCCATCACGCACGCCGACCGCGGAATACTCATGGAGCCCGATGCCGCCGGCACGCTACGCGTTCGCCTGGCCCGCGGAAACAAAGGCGAAAGTTTGCCGCCGGAGACTCTGAATCCAAGCCAGACCGCAATCAATCAAGCCATCGGACGCAAATCCAGCGTGATTACCGAGAACCTTGACCTGGCCGGTCTCGACCTGAAGGGCGCCGAGAGCATCGTGCTGCAAGGACTGCGCGCCGTGGTCGCCATCCCTCTCTATGCCTCGTCGCGCGCCACTGCCGACACGGGCGCCCCGCTTGAAGCCGGCGCAGCTGCTCGGCGTCATCTATCTCGACTCGCGGCGCATCGCGGCGTTCTCTGCGCATTGACCGCCAGATTCTCGACGCGCTCGCGGTCGAGGCCGCCAGCATTCTGGACAACGCGCGCCTGGTGGAGCGGGAACGCGAGCGCCAGCGCCTGGAGCAGGAGCTCTCGATCGCGCGCAACATCCAGCAGGCGCTCGTTCCGCACGGCCTGCACGACTATCCTTATCTGGCCGTAACCGGCGTGCATCATCCCTGCACCGAGGTCGGCGGCGACTACTTCGACGTAGTTCCGGTCAGCGAAGACCGCACCGCGATTCTCATCGCCGACGTCAGCGGCAAAGGCCTGGGCGCGGCGCTGCGTCACCACCATGCTGCAGGGCGCTTTGTCGGGCCTGTCGATGGGCGCGGACCCCGTGAAGGTCTTCAGCCAGATCAACCGTCTCCTCTGCCTCCACTCCGAAGTCGGCCGCTACGCCACCATGTTCATCGGCGTGCTGGGCCGCGACGGCATGCTCGAGTACATCAAAGCGGGCCATCCGTCGCCGCTGCTGCTGCGCCAGGGCAAAGTAAGCGAACTCTACACGGAGGGATCTTTCCCCGTGGGCCTGATTCCCGAAGCCGAATTCACCTCAGCCCGGATGCAGCTCGAGCCGGAAGATACGCTGGTTCTTTTCAGCGACGGCGTAACGGAAGCGGAGAACCCCGACCACGAGCTTTTCGAGGTCTCCGGCCTGTCGAAGGCTCTTGACGGCCACGCAGGGACGCCCGTTGAAGCGCTGCAACAGTCGATCCTCGAATCCGTGCGCGCCTTTACAAAGGGCGCCAGCCAGTCGGACGATATTACTCTGCTGGTAGTGCGCTACCGCGTGGCAGCCTGAGATTGAATTTCTGTTGCCCCATTCCCTCGTTCGATTGATCCCTTGATCCCTGCCTCCCTGTTCCCTCGTTCCCTCGTTCCCTCATTCCCTGCGATTGATACAATCCACTCCATGGCCATCCCAGAATAGTCATTGGACAGCTACGAGATTGTCGAGGAGCTGGGACGCGGCGCGATGGGCAGCGTTTTCAAGGCACGCGACCCCGCCGTAGGCCGCATCGTCGCCATCAAAACCATCCATTCCACCGCGCTCGAAGGCGCGCAAAGCGAAGAGTACCGCGCACGCTTCCAGCGCGAGGCGCGCGCCTCGGGCGTTCTGGCGCATCCCGGCATTGTGCCCGTCTTCGACGTGGGCGAGCATGAGGGCGCGCCCTTTCTGGTGATGGAATTTGTCGAGGGCACGACCCTCGCCGACGCCATGAAAAAAGGCGAGCGGTTTACGCTCGACCGCGTCTGCGAGATCGGCCAGCATCTCGCTGAAGCTCTCGGCTACGCGCACCGCCAGGGCGTGATTCACCGCGATATCAAGCCCGCCAATATCCTGCTGACCTCGCGTGAGGTTTATGGCAGCGAGCGGCCCCGCATCACCGACTTCGGCATCGCCAAGCTTGTGGCCAGCGAGATCACCACCACCGGCCAAATGCTGGGAACGCCCGTCGTTCATGCCGCCCGAGCAGTTCACCGGCGCGCCCATCGATGGCCGCGCCGACCTGTTTTCACTGGGCGTGATTCTCTACTCGCTGGCCACCGGCGAGCAGCCGTTCCCCGGCGAGACCATGACGGCCGTCTCGTACAAGGTGGTCTACACCGAGCCGATTCCGCCCGCAAAGCTCAATCCGGCCATCCCGGCGCGGCTTGAAGCCGTGATTCTGAAGTGCCTGGCCAAAAATCCCGCTGACCGCTATCAGACCGGCGAAGAGCTGGCGCGAGGATCTGGCGGCCGTGCGCACGAATGCCGGTGCTTCCGCGCTGCGGCCCGGAGTTCTGTCCGCCGCGGGCCGAGCCGATAACACGCTCGCCGCGACGCCCAACGCGATTCCTTATCCTCCGGCTCAGGCGCCGGCAGCGGCAGCGCAAAAGCATGCATTCACAACGGCCGGAAAATCGGCGGCCAAGCCCCAAAAGCCGGCGGCAAAGTTGGGCGTTCTTGCCGCAGTGTCCGCCGTCGTACTTCTGGCCGCGGCAGCAGCCGGTGGATGGTACTTCCTCGGCCATCGCAACCAGCCTGCCCCGCCAAAGCAACAGGCGCAAACAGTTCCAGCTCCGCAGCCGGCGCCGAAATTGTTCGCGGCGCCCGCTCCCGCACCGGCGCCCGCTCCCGCAACCGCACCCTCTGCCGCTTCCGCTCCCACTCCCGTCACCGATCAGGGCAAGACTCCGGCAACTTCGCCGGCGCCGGCGGCAAACCCTGCTCCTGCACCGCCCGGCGCGGCGAAACCATCCGCCGGAAAACCAGTGGCGGTTTCGACCAACCCTACCCCGCCGCCTGCAGCCCCTGCATCCCAACCGCCGCCTGCGGCCGCAACATCCGAGCCGCCTCCGGTATCCCCCAGTCCCCATCCGGCTCCGGCGCCCGTGGCCTTCGATCCGCGAAAACCCGATCCCAATACAAGCGGAAAGCTGAAGATCGATCTGGCCAAATTTCCCAACGGCTTGCAGTTCACGGTGAAGATGGACAAGAAGCCCTATCTGAGTTTCGTCACCGGTGACGGCGCTAACCTTGATAACCTGTTTGTCCCTCCGGGCGTGCAGTCACTTTCGCGTGATCCTCAAGAGCGGCGGCCAGGAATGGGACTCGAATATCGTGAGCGACAATTTCAAAGCGAAAAAGAAGCAAGACTTTGAAGATTCAGTTGATGGTGCAGAACAAAGCGCAATCGAAGATTACGGTGCCCATCGACAAAACGCGACACTTTTTCTGTCTTGGAGCGGCAACATCTTTTCTACCCTCTGAATCGCCGCGATTGTAACCGGATTGTCACAATCCTACGGTACGATCCGCTTCAGCAGATTTCCCCGAAGCCTCGCAAAACGAAAAGGAAGAAGGAAATGCAAATTTCCACGGAAGAACTGGACGGCGGCATCACCAAAGTCGAGCTGGATGGACGCATGGACATCGCCGGAGCCGCGGCTGTGGATCTGAAAATGAATCTGGTCGCGGGCAGCAGCAAAAAGCTGCTGATCGACTTGCAAAAGGTCTCGTTCCTTGGTTCGATGGGCTTGGGCTCCATCGTGCGTCCCGCGCGGTCGGTCAGTAGCCGCGGCGGCAAAGTCGTCCTGTTCGCGCCCACTGAGATGGTGGAATCGGTTCTGAAAGCCTCGCGGCATCGATTCCCTGCTGCCAATTCACCACGATCTGGCCGCCGCAATCGCGGCTTTGCAATGAGTCCCGCACTTTGGCCGGCGGCCACTATGCCCGAAGAACACACAGCCAAGCCCGAGCCGCGCCTGACCTTGCAAGAGTCAGCTCGACGAGCTGGCGCGGCTTTGGCCCTGGGTCGAGGCGCTGGCCGCCGAATACGCCATCCCGGCCGACACGCATTCGCTATTCAGCTCTGCCTTGAAGAAGCGCTCTCGAACATCGTTCGCCACGGATACCGCGGCCAGGCCGGACCAGCCCATCACCGTCGATTGCTCCACATCCGCCGGGAACCGGGAATTGATGTTCACCCTTGAAGATCAGGCCCCGCCGTTCGATCCCCTTGCGCCTTCAGCCGCCGAAGAAACGCCCGCTCCGCGTCCGATCGATCAGCTTCAGCTCGGAGGCCGGGGAATCCCCCTCATGCGTAAATTCGCCGGCAGCCTCGCCTACCAGCGCCTCCCCGGCGGCAACCGCCTCACCATCGGCTTTGACCCCTCCCGCGCTCGATTCCCTGACGCCAACTTGCGGTATCATTGCGTCTATAAGGTATGAGCGGCCGGCTTCCCCGTGAGGCGCCCTCCGGTGGTGTGTGTGTCCCGATTCTTCCAGCGTTTGGTTTTTGCGATCTCCGTGGTAATCTTCGCCGGCCTCGGCCTGGGCTACGTTCTGGGCGAGTTCGGATGGTTCGGCGTGCATGCCGGCGACGAGCAGGATGCCGCCTACCGCCAGATGCGCGTCTACGCCGAGGTTCTGCGCAAGATCCAGAACTACTACGTCACCGAGCCCAATATCCCCGAGGTGACCAACGGCGCGCTGCACGGCCTGCTGGACTCGCTCGATCCCGATTCCAGCTATCTGACGCCGGCCGAGTACAAGATTTATAAGGACCGCCCCGCGACCGACATCGCGCAGGTGGGACTCACCGTCTCCAAGCGCTTCGGCTACGCCACGGTGGTCAATGTGCTGCCCGGCTCGCCCTGCCGAGCAGGAGCATCTGCGCGACGGCGATGTAATCGATTTGATTGGCGACCAGTCCACCCACGATCTGCCGCTGGCCGTGATCCGTTTCATGCTCGAGGGCAAGCCCGGAACCACGGTCACGATTTCGGTTGTGCGGCCCTTCAAGCCCGACCCCGACAAGATCACGCTGACCCGCGCCGTGCTGGCCACGCCTGCGATGCGGCGAGCAGTTCTATGAGAACGCGACCATTCTTTACCTTAAGCCCGGCGTTCTGACCGCGGCTCGCGTCGACGATATCGCCGCCAAAATCAAAGGTGCAGGCAAGGGCAAAAAGATTCTGCTCGACCTGCGCGACACCACCGGCGACGACCCCAAGCAGGGATTGCGGCTGGCCAACTTCTTCATCAAGCAGGGAACTCTGGCTTCGCTGGAAGGCCAGAAGTTTCCGCAACAGACCTTCACTGCCGATCCTGCGCAATGCCTCACAGACGCGCCGGTGGCCGTGCTGGTGAATCGCGGCACCTATGGCGCGCCTGAACTGGCCGCCGCCGCCATCGAGGGAACTGAAGCGCGGCGACGTGGTGGGCGAGCGCACCTTCGGCGAAGGCTCGGTGCAACGGACAATCGACCTGCCCGACGGCGCCGCTCTGATGCTGACAGTGGCCAAGTATGAGGGCCCCGACGGCAAAAAGATTCAGGACGATGCCGTCACGCCCAATGTTGTGGTCGCCTCGCCCGAGGACGATAACGAGCCCATGCCGCCTTCGAATGGCGACGAGCCGCTAAATCAGGCGCTTGCGCTGCTGAAGGCCAAGAACGGCTGATCGGCGCAACAATACCTATACTCCACTGATACTCCGTGCCCCATCCTCGCGCCGGCTTTTCGAGGAGAAAACTGGCGCAAGTCTCCCATCGGCTTCGCCGGCCCGCGAGGGATGAAAACTGGATGGGCCGCTCCCTTGAGCCAACCTGCCAACTCGCGATTCCGCGCAGCAGAGCCAACTCGCTGCCTTTGTTTTGTAGACTCTTGAATTTACACCTTTCTTTCTTTCCCGCCCTTGCACTGCGTGGTACGCGTTCCTTCAGGCGCAGCTTCCCCATTTTCGCTACAATGCTAGGCTTAGAGTCAGGGACCCTTCCGCATCTTGCGGAGCGGTGCCCGTGAGGCCAGACCAGCTTGGCTACCACCCCCAAACAGCCCCCTGTACGGGAGTTTGAAGCGCGCCCATTGACCAGGCCGCGCCGCCACGCCGATCTGCCCCTCCGGACCGGCGCCGCCGCAAGCTGGCCGGACGCTCCGCCCTCGTGGCCCTGCTCGTGCTCGCCGCCGTCACCGGTTCGCTGGCCGGCCTCACGCTGGTCTACTCCGTCGACCTGCCGCAGATCGACGACCTTGAGCACTACCGCCCCTCCACCACCACCGATCTCTACGACCGCAAGGGCCGCATCATCGGCTCCTTCGCGCTGGAGCGCCGCGAGGTGGTCGGCTACGACGGCTTTGCGCCCGTCCTGCGCCAGGCCGTCATCTCCATTGAAGACAAGAACTTCGAGTCGCACTGGGGCATCAATGTCTTCCGCGTCGCCGGCGCCGCCTGGCACGACATCCGCACGCACGGCCGCGCCCAGGGCGCTTCCACGCTCACCATGCAGTTGGCGCGCAACCTCTTTCTCTCTTCCGACCGCACCGCCATGCGCAAGGTTCAGGAGGCCTACCTCGCCATCCAGATCGAGCGCGCCTTCACCAAGCAGCAGATCTTCACGCTCTACGGCAACCAGATTTACCTGGGCAGCGGCATGTACGGCTTCGAAGCCGCCTCGGAGTATTTCTTTTCCAAGCACGCCAAGGATCTGAACCTGACCGAAGCGGCGCTGCTGGCCGGGCTGCCCAAGGGGCCGGTGGCGTTTTCGCCGCTGCTCAATCCTGACCGCGCGCTCCGCCGCCGCAACCTGGTGCTCAGCGAGATGGAGTCGGACGGCGTGATCACCCACGCCCAGGCCGAGCAGGCGCGCGCCGCTCCGCTCGGCCTGCACATCGCGCAGCCTGAGGGCTCGGTGGCGCCCTGGTTCCAGGAAGAGGTGCGGCGCGAGCTCGAAAAGCGCTTCGGCGCCGAGGAGGTGCACGAGGCCGGCCTGCGCGTGGACACCACGCTCGATCTGGATCTGCAGCAGACGGCCAATCGCGCCGTGGCCGACGGCCTGGCCGCCTACGAGCGGCGGCACGGATGGAAGGGCAAGCTCGAAAATGTTCTCGCCGACGGCGCGACGCTCGACGACTACCGGCATCCCGACTGGGCCGTCAGCGCCGGCCCCGGCGACTACGTTCATGCGCTGGTCACGCGCGCGCTTCCGCTCGAAATCCACGCGCGCATCGGCCCACCCGGCCAGGCCGGCTCGGAGATTGTCCTTCTGCCGGCCGACTGGCAATGGACGGGCCTGCGCTACGGCGACGCGCTGGTCAAGCCCGGCGACATTCATCTACGTGCACCTGACTGCGGCCACTCGAAGACGGCGCGCGCCGCGCTACGCTCGAGCAGGACTCCGGCGCGCAGGGCGCGCTGATGGCCATCGACAACACCACCGGCGACGTGCTGGCCATGGTGGGCGGCCGCGACTACGCGCTCTCGGTCTTCAACCGCGCCACGCAGGCTCGAACGCCAGACCGGCTCCAGCTTCAAGCCCTACGTCTACACCGCGGCCATCGAAGACGGCGTCAAGCCCACCGACATCATTGTCGACGGGCCGGTCAGCTTCGGCGGCTACGTGCCGCACAACTACGAGAACGACTTACAAGGGCGCGATGACCGTCGCCAACGCCTTCGCCGAGTCGCGCAACATTCCCGCGCTCAAGCTGGCCGCGCGCGTGGGCATTCACAAGGTGATCGACATGGCGCACCGCTTCGGCGTCACCTCCAACATTCCCGCCTATCTGCCGATAGCGCTGGGCGCGGTCGAGATCACGCTCGAAGAGCAGGTGGCCTCCTACGCCGTCTTCCCCAACGACGGCATTCGCGTGCACGCCGCGGCTCATCCGCAAAGTTTCGAACGCCGACGGCATCACTCTGTGGGAGGAGACACCCGCAGTCGACGAGGTGATCGACCAGCAAACGGCGCGCACCATGATGACCCTGCTGCGCGGCGTCACCGAGCACGGCACCGGCGCGGCGGCCGCGCAGTTGAACCATCCCCTCGGCGGCAAAACCGGCACCACCAGCGACTTTACCGACGCCTGGTTTCTGGGCTTCTCGCCTTCCGTCACTTGCGGCGTGTGGGTGGGCTACGACAGCCGCGAATCGCTGGGCAAAAAAGAGACCGGCGCAGCCAGCGGCGCTGCCCATCTGGATCGATTTCATGCGCGCCGCCATCGCCGGCAAGGACGACGAGCAGTTCCCCGGCGACGACGAAAATGCTGCGCTAACCAGAGCTGACATCATGCCGCCCGCAAAGCTCCCCGTGCAAGGGGCCGCGGCGAAGGCTGCCTTGCCAGTCCAGCAACGCACCCTTGCCGTCAAGCCCGCGTTGGCTCCCACGCAAAAGCCAGCGACGAATCCGGCAAACAAAGCCGAAGTCAAGCCAGCATTGGCCCCAAACCCCTGACGCATCGAGAGAGTGAATATCAATAGCGTTTCTCCGTCAGGATTCTTCGAATTTGCTCAGGACCACCCCAAAGCCAGAAGCTGTCTTATTCGAAAATACCGCCGCGCGCGCGCCACATCCCTGAGGATTTGCTTTTTATGCGCTGCGCACGAGGGCTGCTCGATTTCGCCTCGAAGCCGAACTGCGAGGGTGCTTAATACAAGCTAAGATATAAAATGCAAATAAACCTCCATACACCAGGGCAAATTGGGGTATGCGCTTCAGCCCCGAGATGGGGAGCCGTGGGTTTTTGTCCGTAGAGGAGTTCGATGACAATGACAAGCCTCTCTCCCCGGACCGGCAAAAAAGCCGGGGCGGTGCAGGGCTGGACGCTGACCTCGGTCAACTGGTTGGCGGTGATCGCCACCGTCGTACTTTCTCCTGTGCTGCCCAAAATTACGCAGCATTTTCGCAGCGATCCTCATGTCGATTTCCTCATATCGCTGGTGGCCACGTTACCTGCGCTGTTTGTGGCGATCTGCGCCTGGCCGGCAGGGTTGCTGGCCGACCGAATCGGCAAGCGGCGGATTTTATTGTTCGCTGTCGGGGTTTATGGCTTTGTAGGATGCGCGCCGATGGCGTTGAACTCCCTTTTGGGCATCGTGATCACGCGGGCCGGCGTAGGAATCACAGAATCCATCATTATGGTTTGCACCACCGCTCTGGTGGCCGACTACTTTCCTCTGAGCCAGCGGGAGAGCTGGCTGGCAATTCAGTCCGGCGGCGGCGGCGTCATCGCGATCGTCATGGTGGCGGTAGGTGGATTGTTGGGCCAGAGCGGATGGCGCCTGCCGTTCCTGATGTACGGCGTGGCGTTTATCCTTTTTCCGCTCTGCTTGTTCGGTACCTGGGAGACGATGGGGCCCGAGGCAAGCGCCGAAACTCTCTTTCATCGGCCGTCTTTTCCTGCGCAGCCTGCGGCAGAGAGGTATAACTGGGCGCCGATGGCGTGGATCTGCATTCTCGGCTTTTTGGCCAGTTCCGCGTTCTATGTCCTGCTCGTGCAGTTCAGCTTCATTCTGACCGAGCGCGGCGTGACGGATCAGAAAACGATCGGATTTCAAACCGCTTTAGCCGTGCTGTTCATGCTCCTGGGCTCGGGTCTGTTCAAACTGATGCGGTTGCCGGTAGTGGGCAAACTGACGGTCAGCTTCACCCTCTCCGCTGTCGGATTTTTTGTGATGGCTCTATCCCGTGGCCTTCTTTTCACCGATATCGGGGCAGCCATCAACGGACTCGGCTCCGGCATCGCTCTGCCCTGCCTGCTTACCTGGGCGCTTTCCAAGTTGACCCCGGCGGTGAGAGCGCGCGGCTCGGGCCTCTGGCAAACGGCCTGGTTCCTCGGCCAGTTCGCCAGTCCCTTGTCGATTTTACTTTTCAGGAACCTCACCGGTTCGCGGAGCAATGCCGTTCTGATCTACGCCATCGGCTGCTCGATTGGTGCCGCCGTTGCCCTGACTGCGTACCTCCAGGGCAGCACTCAGCCGCTCGCGGAGGCGGAGTAGGGGTCAGGGAATTGAAAGCTTAGTCTCGGGTTGCGATGCTAAAACGGCAATCCGGGATTATGTGCGAGGCTTCGGTCGCATTTGGAGGGTTAGCGGCGGATGCAAGGAAAATTCAGTGCTAGCATACGATCAAAGCGATCAGCGACTGGAGAAACTTCAGGCGATTGAGCGGGATCACGCACTGGCACTGCTTCCGCGCGTGAAAGCGGCCGTGGCAGCCGCGTAGCGCCGTCATGCAGTCACGGCGAGCTTTAGGAAACTCTGCAGATAAAGGAAGGAATTCTCCATGGCAACAATAACGCTGAAGGTGAATGGAAAAACGCGGACCGTTCAGTCTGATCCCGATGTACCTCTACTTTATGTACTGCGAAACGACCTGGAATTGCAGGGACCAAAGTTCGGCTGCGGTCTCGGCCAATGCGGTTCGTGTACGGTGATCATGGATGGAGAAGCGGTTCAATCTTGCCTGATCCCTGTTTCTCAGGCGCAGAATCGAAGCATCACGACCCTGGAAGGGATAGGCAGTATTAATCGTTCCCACCCGCTTCAACAAGCATTCCTGGCAGAGCAGGCGGCGCAATGCGGCTATTGCAGTAACGGGATGATCATGACCGCCAAAGCCCTACTCGATAAGAATCCGAACCCGACCGAAACGCAGATCAAGACGGCGTTGGAAGGCGTGATTTGCCGCTGCGGAGATCATAATCGCATCGTTCGCGCCGTACGGCAGGCCGCCCACGAAAACGCATAGGGCCAGAAGCAAGGGAGATTGGGGGAACCACTATGTCAACCAGACCGCTGTCTCGTAGAGATTTTCTAAAGGATACGGGCCTTCTTGTTGTCGGTGTCAGCCTGGCAGATCCGGTGTCAAGTGCGATGTCGCAAACCGGCGCCATGGCCGGCAACGAACCCGATTCGGCCTCGCTGGACACCTGGGTAGCCGTCGCCGAGGATGAGTCTGTCACGGTATTCACCAGCAAGGTCGAATATGGGCAGGGCATCCAGACTTCGCTGGGACAAATTGTTGCGGAAGAATTGGACGTCCCTTTTGCGCGGCTCAGGATGGATCTGGGCGATACGGCAAAGACGGTTGATCAGTTCGTTACTGCCGGCAGCAGAACGATTAGCGGCGCCGGACCCCAGTTGCGCCAGGCGGCGGCAGCAGCGCGGCAGGAACTGCTCAAGCTGGCATCGGCGCGTCTGGAAACGCCCGTAAGTCAACTTGTGGTCAACGCCGGGGTCGTGAGTTCGGTGACGGATCCAACCCGAAAGATTTCCTACGGGAAGCTGCTGGGAGGCAAACGCTTCGATGTGAGGATCAAAGCCAGCGGCGCCGGTATGCAAATGGTCCTGGCTCCCGATGTTCCCGCCAAGGATCCGAAGGATTACAAGATCGTCGGCGCCTCAGTGCCTCGGGTCGATTTGCCCGACAAATTTACTGGGAAGTTCACGTTTTGCCAGGACGTCCGCCTGCCGGGAATGTTGCATGGCCGCATGGTGCGTCCGCACGCGGTTCTTTCCCAACCAACAGAAGTCGATGAAGACTCGATCAAGCACATAGCAGGCGTTGTGAAAGTTGTCCGCCAGGGTTCTTTTGTGGGAGTGGTTGCGGAAACCGAATGGGCTGCCATCCAGGCGGCCGCCGCATTGAAAGTGACCTGGTCCACTCCATCCACGAAGATGCCGGCAGACCAGGACGAGCTTTATGCCTATCTGAAGAACACCAAGAAAGTCGATTACGGCAACATGCCCATGTTTGGCGGGATTCCCGACACGGGCGATGTGGCTGCCGGCTTCTCCCGGGCGACTAAGAGCTATGAAGCTACCTACTACTGGCCGTTCCAGGGACACTCCATGTTGGCGCCCGCATGCTCAGTTGCCGATGTTCAAGGGGACCTTGCCACCGTCTGGTCTGGTTCCCAGGGACCGTTTGATACGCGGAGCATGGTGGCCAAAACGCTTGGCATCCCTGAAAAGAACGTACGTTTTATTTACCGCGGTGGATCGGGCTCTTATGGCCGGCTGGAAGTGGACGACTGCGCTGTCGATGCCGCTCTGTTGTCCCGGGCTGTCGGCAAACCGGTGCGAGTCCAATGGATGCGCGATGAAGAGAACCATTGGGAGGCTAAGGGTCCGGCCCAGTTGACCACCATCCGGGCCGGCATCGATGCCAGCGGCAAATTGATTGTTTGGGACTTTCTCGATCGAAGCTTCCCGTGGACGGAGAATTCGCCGAATCCCTCGCTCGGATCCAAGCAAATCGGTCTTAAGCCGGTTTTCCCCGGACTAGGGGGGTTTGCGGCCGAAGGGGGCGGGGATGTCTACGATCTCGAGAACAGGAAACTACGCAGCGACGCAATTCCATGGATCTTCGCCGAGACCATTCCATTAAGAACACAAAATCTGCGTGCTCCGTACGGGATAGGAAGCTGCTTTGCCGCCGAGTCGTTCATGGATGAAATCGCCGCCGACTTAAAAACCGACCCGGTCCAATTCCGTTTGTCTTATCTCAACAAGCGTCGCTCCGAGGTCCTGCTGGCCGCAACAGAAAAAGCGGGCTGGAAGAATCGCGTTAAGCCTCCTTCAGCAGCTTCCAATGCCAAGGCTATGGGGTGGGGCGTCGCCCTTAACGACCGCGGCGGCACGATCACCGCGATCGTCGCCTGCGTTGAGGTAGACAAGTCCAGCGGCAAGATCGGCGTGAAGAAGCTAACGGCAGCTCACGACTGCGGCCGGATCGTGAATCCGGACGGAGTAAGGCACCAGGTCGAGGGAAATCTCATCTTCGGCGTGAGCCGGACCCTGTTTGAGGAGGTCGACTTTGACGCCTTCAAAGTCAAAAGCCTCGATTGGTCAAGCTATCCCGTAATTACCTTTGCCGATATTCCAGACACCGAGATCGTACTGGTCAATCGGCCGGAAATCGACTCCACCGGAGCGGGCGAGCCTTCTATATGCCCTGTGCCGGCGGCCGTTGCCAATGCGGTATTCGATGCCGTCGGCGTGCGCTTGCGTCAGGTGCCGTTCAGGCCACAGCGGGTTATGAACGCGCTTAAGGCAAAATCGCAGGCATAACCTCAAGGCAGGCTCTCAGCGCCTTCTTCTTCCTTACGAGGGCTTGGTTGCGCATTGAGCGCCTTCGGCGAGGGCCAATCGCGCTCTCTCACGCTTCCGAGCGGCCCCAGACATGGGCCGGATTGATTACGCCCAGGGCGAGCCAGCAAGGCCATCAGCTCACAAAAACCGGGTATGGTCCTGTGGCCTGTCCCGCAGGATTCCTTCACCCTTGGTGAGCCAGGCTACACCGAAGGCAGCCAGCGCCAGGGACTCGCACCAGAAGAGCAGAAAGGAAGGTCGAAGCGATTCGGCTATCGCCCTGATCGTCAGGCTGACCATAACGACGATGCAGGCTACGATGATCAGACCGCAGGTTCCGTAGATCCTGTTTCTGTGCCGCTTGCGGCGAGTCAGCGTCTTCTCCGGTGAAGACTTGCGAAAGAGAAAAATACAGAAGTAGGCCAGGGAGAGAAACATGAACGCGGCGAAACCGCTGTGCACGAAGCCGATCTCGACTTGCATTGCCGTGTAGGCAGAGCTTCGTGGGTCCACAGGGGGAATCAGCGCGACGCAAAGCGTAAAGAAGCTGGCCAGGTAGCCGTTGATTTCGTCGGTCAGGTCATATCCGCGAGAGCAGGCCAGGAAGGCCGCGATGGCGCACAGGCTTCCGACAAGATAATTGCGCATGGGTGTGTAGTAGTAATCGCTGACGGAACGCTCCAGGATCGGTTGCGGCAGCGCATGATCGGGCCCTATGAGTCCGTATAGGGTGCAACCAACGGCCAGCGCGAAAGGAAGTATCAATGCGATCAGACCCACAGCTCTGCGCATCGTGTAATACGAGAGGACGGCGGGGTTCCTGGTTGTCGTGCGTACAGGCATCTGGCCTCACGCGGATGGATTTATCAGGATAAATCATGATAGGCGCGCGGCCGGACTCTCAGTCAAGCCGCCCCACGCGAATGCGAGCGTGCCCTAATCCGGAACCCCCGAGAATCTGCAGTTTGGTTTGGAATTGTGCCGGCGTCTCCCGTTGCCTCTATCTGCCAGACAGATCTTGCTTTGTTTGGCTGAACGCGGCTGCGGGCACATCAGTGAGCGACAGACCCGGGCCTTCCCACAACAGGCGCGGTGCGCCGCTGCTCGCCGAATTCAGCCCTTCAAGGTGAAGGACGTGCGGGCCGGCGCGGAGGCCGAGCGAGCCTCGGTCGTAGCGGAGCGCGTTGCCCGGTGACCCGCAGACCTGGGCGAACGGTGTGCCGGTCCTGGCCACTTCCATGCCATCGATCACAAGGCGCGCACCGTCGCGATCGATGAGGTGAAAAGTGTAGCCGCCGTCGGCGGGAATGTTCACGAAGCCGTCCCACGCCGTGGCGTAGCTGCGTAAGGCCCTGCGCGCTCGCCTCCAGATTCGGTGACTCCCCGGTGAGCGCCGGCTGCAGAAGCGAAAGATCCGGCAGTCCGGTCCACTCCCCGGCGTAAATCTTCCACGCCAGGCCGGGCGCGGCGGATGCGGCGGCATTCACAGCGTCGTGCCATTGCGCGACGGCCACAACGCCCTGTGCGGCCCAGTCCTGGTGGCCGGTCTTATCCGTCACATGAAGCAGAACCCTGAAGCGGCCCGCGCCGTTTTGGCCGTCGAGTTCGGTCCCGAGCGCGTCGGGGAAGCGATGGCGCACGCGGCGGCGGTGGCTCTGGGTTCCGTCGCCGAACAGCCAGGTGTAGCGCGCGCCGGGCGCGTGCTGCGCGGTGAATCGTCACCTTTTGTCCGCGGCGCAAAGACCTGCGGATCGATGGTGAAAGCCGCAACCAGTGCGGGCGCAGGCGCAAACTGCGGCTCCGCGGCGCCGCCCGCTGCCACCAGCGGCAATTGCGCGTCGCTCGTCACGCGCGTTTGGCCGTACTTCACATTGTCGAAGGTCACGTCTCGACACGTCGCCGGTAATCGTGGACTCGGCCAGCGGCGGCTGATCGAGCGCCCAGATGTTGCGGAAGACGAATCCATGCAGGATGGGCTGCTCCTGCTCGATTTGCGCCAGCGAGTACCAGTTGTCGAGAAACAGATTCTCAAAGGTAACTCCGGAGTGGTCGCCACTGGCGCCGTTTGCGCCCCAGAAGCCGAGCAGGCCGAAGGTCTGGCCGCAGGCGCCGATGCCGCCATGCAGAATGTCGGAGTCGCGCAGAGTGAAGTTGCGCGAGTTGAAGATTTTTTGCGGCCATCCAACGCGCACAACGTTCGAGATGCTGGTGGAGAGCTCGCTGTTCTCGACGAGAATGTTGTCGACGTCGTGCGCCGGGACGCACCATGTCGGCCTGGGTGTAGCCGTCCCAGTTGCCCTGCATCGCCAGATCGTCGTCGGAGGCGCGGAAGAAAGGCGTTGCGGACCACGGTGTCGCCGCCGCCCAGCCAATCCATGCCGTCCTGGTTGGCGTTGCCGGGGTTGCCGCCGATCACGCGCAGATCGTCGTAGGTGAATCCGGACGAATCCTTCATCTGGATGGACCAGGTGCGCGAGCGGACGATGCAGGTAAGGCCGTCGATCTCGACGTTGTGCGCCTGGTAGGCGCCGATGCAATGCCAGTCGGGCTTTTGCATCCAGCCCTCGTCGGCAGCCGGGTCCTGCGGACCCTCGTAAACGATGGCGCCGCGGCCCAGCACCTTCACGTTTTCAACCTGCCACAGGTTCAGGCTGCCGAAGACGTACGCGCCGGGTTCGAGATAGATGGTATCGCCGCTCTTCGGATTCAGGCTTTCGCGATGCACGCCCGCGGGCACCACAGGGACGTTGGCCCCGGAGGGCGGCGGCGGGGGCGGCGAGCCGGCAAAGAGAAACAGCATCTTGGCATCGTTCAAAAAGTCGCCGGGCCGGGAGATGGAAATCTTGGCCGGGCCGGGGAGCCGGAAGCGGATGGTTGCGCCCTCGCGCGAAGCGCGCAAACCGAGACGCCACGGCTCGATATCGACGCCCCCATCCCAAAAACCCGGCTCCGCCGCAGTAATCGAGATCTCGGCGGGGCCGGTGATATCGAAGCTCACGAAGTCGTAGTTCGAAGCCGCGCAGGCCACGTCCACGCGCTGCCCGTTCACGGTTACGGTGAAGAAGCCGGAGCGCATTTCAGGAGGGACTGGCGCGGCCCGGACGCGCGTAGCGGCATGGGCGGCGGCGGCAAGCGCGAAAACGGCAACCAGCAACGCGCGAAAAACCGGCAAGTGGAACCCCTGCGACAGAATTGTAACGGGTTCGCTCGCGTGGAAACGCAACGGCGTGCCATCCCAGGTTACGGCGGTTCTCCAATTCACGTGAAGTTTTGGAGGGCGTGCAGTGTGGCGCTTTCTTGATGAAAACGCCACTTAGCGGTTGTGGCTTCGCTCTTGTCGTTAGCTAATAATATGTCCGGTGTTTTTAGCAAATGAAGTGTCCGCATAGCGGGCGGCGAGGATGGACCCATGCGCGAGAGCATGGAGATCTATCCGAGGACCGCAGCCGACAGAGCGACGCTCGCAAGAAGAATTCCAGTCAAGATGAATGGCGGGCGCGCGGCACGCGGTAGGGAGTTTGCGTACCACAGCGCGGTCGCACCCGCTACGAACAGAAGCGGCGCAGAATAGATGGTCACGAGGATCGCAGCTCTTGATTGTCTGGCGATCGTTGCGCTTGCTGATGCGCCAATCAGCGACAAGATCAGCGCTACCGGCGGCATTCGGAAGAGAGCCTCTGAGGCTGCTTCAAGCGTATTCTTCACGACGAATCCGGCGGGGTCATTCATTCCGCTTGCGGCAAATGCGTCGCGGAGCCACTCCTCGACGCGCGCCTGCAGAACGAGTCCCAAGACCAGTCCGACACAGAGCAAGATGAGGGTACCCACAATTGCGCACCACACGCCAGCTACCACTGCTGACAGGAGTGATTTCGTTCGCTCCCAGGCGGCTGAACCTGTCGCGCTAAGCAATAGGAGCGTCAAGAAAACGGGACCAATGACAAGAGCGAAGTTTCTGACTGGTACAAACAGTTCAACTATGTGGTTGGCGACCAGTACGGCTCCCAGCATGAGACCAGCTATCGTGCCCATACGAATCAGAACGTTTACCCCAGGCCTGCCTCAGTTCTGTACCCAGATCGCAGCAATCCTGTATGCCAGCAGCAGCGCGACATCCAACCACAATAGTCGATTTCCATTGCCTTGAAGGCTTGAGGGATGGCGCGCGACACTCACCACCATGAGGGCGAGCACAATGATTACGCCAAGCACTGGCGTGCTTCCCAGAGGGTGCAACCTGCGGATCGCGCGAGGAGGTTGCGCGTTTCCGGTTCCCCTAAACGAACACATGGCTCTTGACCCCTGGGTAATTCGATAACTGTTCAGAATACGTTAGGTGAGCTTGGCATGACCGCGAAGAAGCCTGGATGGTGCATAGGTCGGCGCCCGCTTCGTGGTTGGGTCTGCCGCACGGATGCTACTATCGCAACGTGTTCAATTTTGGGAACCCGAAAACGCCTGGCCAATGGATCGGTTATTTTCTGGCCGCAATGGTCGGCCTTTTCCTGATTTGGTGGATGCTCCGTGTATACGTTTTTTGATGTCCGCACCGCTCAAATCGTCGTCATGAAAAAATGCCGTGATTTGGAGCGCTAAGTCCGCGAGTGTTCCCCTATCCGGGCCAGGGTGAAGCGCCCCCGGACAGCTTGATTCCAGTGAAGCCTCAGAGTGGCTCATCCGTTGCTAAGAGGCCAATGTGCTCATTGACGCCGTTCCGAGTGGTTTGTCGCCAATCTGTCAGTTTACCTTTTTGCTGACATCACTATGACATGATGTATGCTTGCGGGCAGAATGAAAGACATCTATATCGGCGATCTCCTGGGCTTCGACGAAGGCAAGGCTTTCGACAGCTTTTTCCTCGTCCTGGCCAAACAGCAGCGGACCACAAAATCGAACAAGCCGTACCTGAACCTGATTCTGGGCGACAAGAGCGGCCAGATCGAGGGGCGCGTATGGGATCCGGGCGACCCGCGCATCGCGAAAGACTTTGAGCGCGGCGACATCGTCAAGGTGCGGGGCAGTTTTTCCCGTTATGATGACCGCGCGCAGGTGAAGGTCGACCAACTGCGCAAGGCGCAGGCGAACGAGGCCGACAAGATGGACATGCTGCCCGCGACCACCCACGATGTGGGCGCGCTGTGGGCGCAGCTTGAGGCGTGCGTCGAGAGCCTGGTCAATTTCAACCTGAAACGGCTGCTCAACGCACTGCTAGCAGACACTGCTCTTGCGCAGGCCTATCGCGAAGCGCCGGCGGCGCGGCAGCTTCATCACGCGTGGCTGGGCGGGCTGCTGGAGCATGTTGTGAGCCTGCTGGGCCTGGCCGACCGCGTCGCCGCGCACTATCCGCTGATCGATAGGGATTTATTAGTGACCGGCGTAATCCTGCACGACATCGGCAAGATTCGCGAGCTGGAGTGGGAGACGGGCTTCGACTACACCGTGGAGGGCGTACTGCTTGGGCACATCCAGATGGGCGTGGACCTGGTGGAGAAGACCATCGCCGGGCTGCCCGGATTCCCTGACCGGCTGCGCACGCTCGTGCTGCACATGATTCTGGCGCATCACGGCAAGCTGGAGTTCGGCTCGCCCAAGCTGCCCATGATTCCCGAGGCGCTGGTGCTGAACTTCCTCGACGATCTGGACGCCAAGATGCAGGCTATGGCCAGCGAATTCGAGAAGTCGGCGCGCGAGGGCCGGGCGCCCGACGAGCTGACGGGGAAGGTTTGGGCGCTGGACCAGAGGCAGTTGCTGAATACCAAGGCGTGGCTGGGGAAAGACAGGCAATAGGGACCAAGGAACAGACCGCTGACAGGGCAGAAGCGTGCTTAGAGGTCGATCTTGCGCGGTTTAACTTACATCTATTCTGGTTCCGCTGCAGCCGCCGGGCGACCGGCGTGGCCGGGCTTAGTTTGAGCGGTTCCACAATACATGTAGCCATCTTCGGCGAAGGTAAAGGTGGGTTTTTCTTAAGGAAAAACCCACTTGGCTGTTGTGGCTTCGGGACAGCAATTGTGGAACCGCTGTAGCCGCAGCCAATTCCCAACTCGAAGTGAAGGAGGCGAGATTCAGCGTACCCCAATAGTGGGGCAGGAGCCTCCCGAATAGTGGGGCAAGAGCCTCCCGCTACCTTTGTTATATTGGAGGCATTCCGGATGTTAACCGCGCGTTGCGGGACTCGGGTCCTGAAAGGTGGACGCCTTGAAGTTGTTCGCTGCAACCTTGCAAATTTTCCTGTTAGCCGCGGCTCCGCTCCTTGCCACCTCAACGAAGCCAGAGCAGCGCCTCTGCGGCCCCCGCCCGGCCGAGGAGATCGCGGGCGAAGAATCTCTGCTAACACATGTTACCCAGGCAGACTTGCTTCAGTCGGGAATCGTGGGGGCGCTATCTCCCGTGCATGCGCAGGCCCCAATACCTTGGTGTTATCCCGATGGGAACAAGGATTTTTGTGGCTGGCTCGTGCCGTTCCGCTTCGAGCTGAGGTTTGCCAACCGTCATATCCCGCCTAAGGTGAGGGTGCTCTTTTTTCGAAATGGCAGGTTGGTTTCCTGGGTTGGCAGCTTTCTAGATGAGGACGACCGAATTGTTGCCCTTCCTGTGATGGAAACCAGCGAGGAAGGCGGTTCGTCATATCGGGCCGACCTCACTGGATTCACGAATCCTCTGAATCAAGCCTATTCCAGCGAATTCACCGAGGAGGGAACAGGCAAGACAGTCGAAGTAAAGCTGAGCCTGTCAGACGAAATCCGCGGTGGGACACGGACGTACTACAACGAGGACTCGCTTCAGATGGGATTCTTCCTGCGGGTCGCTCTGGAACGCGCCGGTTTTCATCGAAATGAAAAAAGTTCCGGGGCTCCGGACTATGTGCTTTCTGTCGATTTGAAGGGCATTAAGACCGCTGCAAAGGGGTGGTCAAATCGGACAACCGTGAGCGCGTCGGCCACAGTATCGAGCGGGATCTCGGCTCCGCAAGAAGAAGAGTTCGAGGCTACTGGTCCCAGTATGCCGCTTCCCTCAAACTGGGACGCGGCTATGGCTAGAGTCGCTGAGAAAATAGCTCGAGACCTTAAGCAAAATCTCGATACCGAAAGAACACAAAAGTAGATGTTCACGCGACGAACCACTCCCACTGCTCTTTGCGTGAGCGGGACCACGGACAGGCGGCCGATGACGAGCAGTGGTGAACGGGCGAAGAGCTTTTCAGTTTTAATCTGGGCGAGGGTTTTGGGGCGCTTGAGGCGCTTGCCTGCCTTGACGCGCACTATGGGAACTTTCGGATCGGCTGCGTCGACGCTTAGTACCGTGCCTGTGCCCACGGCGGTGCGCTCGTCGCCGGTGTGGTAGAAGATCCATTTCGTTCCGGGTTTCATCTCGCGCAGGTGTTTGACAGCGGTAGGGTTGGTGACGCCATCCCACACAGTTTCGCCGTCGCGCAGGAGGTCGTCGAAGGAGTAGACATCGGGCTCGGATTTGAAGAGGAAGTAGGCCACAAAACTGGGGTCAAGTTTCAGGTGTCAGTTCCCGGTCCACAGTTTACCGCTCGCAGTTCGCCGGCCCATCGGCCGTCTTCTCTGAACCCTGAACCCTGACCCCTGAAACCTGAAACCTGCTTTTCTACTCCCTGCCCTTCTTGCGGATCTCGATGTTGAGGCGCTTGATCTTCTGGTTCAGGGTGGAGAGGGGGATGCGGAACTGCTCGGCGGCGTCGGTCTGGTTCCAGTTGCAGCGCTCGAGCTTCTCGATGATGATGCGGCGCTCGATGTCTTCGAGGATGTCGAAGAGCGAGGCGTTGGGGTTGTGCTCGAGGAGGGCGTCCTGGAAGCTGCGGCCGGTGATGTGGCCGGGGAGCAGGTCGGCGCCGATGACGGGGCCGGAGGAGAGCACGACGCCGCGCTCGATGGAGTTTTCGAGCTCGCGGACGTTGCCGGGCCAGTCGTAGTCGATGAGGGCGCGCATGGCGTCGGCGGAGAGCTTGCGCGGAGGCGAAGCTGTTTTCGTTGGCGTAGAACTCGAGGAAGTGCTGGGCGAGCAGCGGAATGTCTTCGCGGCGGGCGCGCAGCGGCGGCAGGTCGACGGTGATGACGTTGAGGCGGTAGAAGAGATCCTCGCGGAAGCGGCCGTCGCGCACCGCCTGGCGCAGATCGACGTTGGTGGCGGCGAGGATGCGCACGTCCACCTGGATCTCCTGAATGCCGCCGAGATGCATGAAGCGCTTGTCCTGCAGCACGCGCAGGATCTTGGCCTGCGTGTCCATGCCCATGGTGGCGATTTCGTCGAGGAAGAGCGTGCCGCCGTTGGCGACTTCGAAGAGGCCTTTCTTTGAGGCGATGGCCGAGGTGAAGGCGCCCTTGACGTGGCCGAAGAGCGTGGACTCGAGCAGCTCGGAGGGCATGGCGCCGGTGTTGATGGGGACGAAGGGCTTGTCGCGGCGCGGCGAGTTGGCGTGGATGGCCTTGGCGATGAGCTCCTTGCCGGTGCCGCTCTCGCCCTGGATCAGGACGGTGGAGCGGCTGGGCGCGACCTGCGCGACCAGGTCGAAGACCTTGCAGCATGATTTCGCTCTTGCCCACGATGTTGGCGAAGTTGTAGCGCTGCTTGAGGGTGCGCTTGAGCTGAAGGTTCTCTTCTTCGGCGCGGTGGCGGGCGACGGCGGAGCGGATGTCGGCGAGCAGCTTTTCGTTGTCCCAGGGCTTCTGGACGAAGTTTTCCGCGCCGGCGCGGATGGCTTCGACGACGTTGTCGACGGTGCCGTAGGCGGTGATCATGATGACCGGCAGCTCGGGCTGGCGCTCCTTGAACTGCGGCAGCAGCTCGAGGCCGCTCTGGCCGGGCAAGGCGAGGTCGAGCAGCACCAGGTCGAAGCTCGTCCTGATCGAGCAGGCGCAGCCCCTCCTCGCCGTCGGCCGCCGTCTTGACGGCGTAGCCCTCGAGCGAGAGCAGCACTTCAAGCGATTCGCGGATGCCGGCCTCGTCGTCGATGACCAGGATGGAGGCAGCGGGTGCATTGCCGTTGACTGCGGACGCGGAGACGGGTCGCGTTCAAGGGCAGTCGTCCTCAGACTGCTCAGGCATGGACGGAATTCCTTAATAGCGGAAACTCGAGATGAAACGTGGTGCCGGCGCCGACGGCGCTTTCGACATGAATTTTGCCGGCGTGCTCCTGAATGATGCCGTAGGAGACAGAGAGGCCCAGGCCGGTGCCGCGCCTGTCGCCGGGCATGGTTCTTGGTGGTGAAGAACGGATCGTAGATGCGCTTGAGGTGCTCGGGCGCGATGCCGGAGCCGGAGTCGGAGATCAGGGCTTCGACGTGGCCGTTGACCAGCGTGGCGACGCGCAGGCGCCCGCCGCCGGGCATGGCGTCCTTGGCGTTCAGCAGCAGATTGAGGAAGACCTGCTGCAGCTTGCCGGGGTTGCCGTGGATGGGGGGCAGCTCGTCGGCAAGATCGAGATCGACCAGGATCTGCGCGGTCTTGAACTGGTGCTCGAGCAGCGAAAGCGTGTCGCGAATGACCTGGTTCAGGTCGGTGGAGCGGAACTCGGTGGTGGAAGTGCGGGAGAAGTTGAGCAGGCCGTTGGCGATTTCGGCGGCGCGGAAGCTCTGCTGCGTGATCTTGTCGAGCACCGGGCCGAGGCGCGCGTCGCCGCGCAGTTGCTTGGCGAGCATCTGCGCGTAGGAGGAGATGACGGCCAGCGGCGTGTTGATCTCGTGGGCGACGCCGGCGGCGAGCAGGCCGATGGAGCTGAGCTTGTCGGCCTGGGCGAGCTGCGTTTCAAGCGTGACGCGCTCGGTGATGTCGTCGACCAGGATGATGCGGCCCACGGGAACGAAGTCGCGCGAGAGCAGCGGCGCGATGGCGATGTTGGCGGTGCGCTGCTCGCCGGCGCGCGTGGTGAGGCGGAACTTGTAGAGGTGATGCACGCCCTGCTCGTTGCGGAAGCCCTCGATCGCCTCGATGAACTCCGACGGGAAAGACGGCGCGAAGTGCCTGGCCGATGGCCTCGGCGCGGCTGAGGGCGTACATGGCCTCCATCTGCGCGTTCCAGCTTTCGATGCGGTCGTCGAGGTCGATGGCGAGGATGCCGACGTTGATGGATTCGACGATGTTCTCGTTGAACTCCTTGAGGCGCTCGAACTCGCCGATTTTCTCTTCCAGGCGGGCGTAGAGGCTGGCGTTCTGGAGGGCGATGCCGATGTAGCTGGCCAGGGATTCGAGCAGCTCGACGTCTTCGCTGGACAGGAAGTCGCCGCCCAGGGTGCGGCCCAGGCCGATGACGGCGATGGTGCGGCTGGCGGTCTCGCCGTCTTCGAGCTGCACCCGGGGCCACGCGGCAAGGCAGATAGTAGTTCAGGTCGAGCAGCGCCGCGGTGCGCTGCTGGTCTTCGGGGCAGATGCAGGGCGGCCTGCGCGTTTTCAAGGAAGATGTGGGAGTGGTCCTTGGCGCGGTCGAAATCGAGGAAGCCGAGGGCCAGATTGTTCTGCGCGGCGCTCGACCTCGTCGGGCAAGCCGTGGGAGGCGGCCAGGCGCAGGCCGCCCGATCATCCTGCGCCAGGAAGACGGCGACGCGGGCGACAAGAAGCGTGCGCGGCAACTGCTCGACGATGGAATCGAGCAGCGCCTGGAGGTCGGTCTCGGAGCTGAGGCCGCGGCCGAACTCGACCAGCGCCTTGCGGTAGTCGTAGCGATGGCGGTCGAAGGCGCGGTCGACCCAGCCCTGAATGCGGCGCTTGAGGGGATCGAAGACGGCGGCCGTGACCAGAATGGCGATGACCAGCGCCCCACTCGCGCACGGCCTCCGGCAGGCGTTGTGGACCACCACGGCGATAAGCGCGATGATGCCGAAGTAGCCGCCGAGCGATCAGGCCAGTGGCCAGCGTGTAGGCCACGCCGCGCTTGAAGATCAGGTCGGTGTCCATCAGCCGGTAGCGGACGATGGCCCAACTGAAAGTGAGCGGCAGAAAGACCAGCGACAGGCCGGCCAGATTGGTGAGCAGGCGGGGCGGATTCAGGTCGAAGCAGAAAAGGGATGGCGTAAAAGAGCGTGAAGGGCAAGCACCGCGAGCAGAGTGCCGCGGGTGAGCCACTTCAACTGCTGGCGCAGCAGCGGCGTAGTCGGCGCGGCTGTAGCTGCGCAGGAAGAGCAGCGCGGCGAGCAACGTAGAACGACGGCGTCGTAGGCGGTGGCGATCTGGTCGAGCCGGTGCGAGAAGCAGCCCGGTGGCCTCGCGCAGTGGCCGATGGACCAGCAGCCACAAGCCGAGCAGGCCCGCGCCGGGCGCGTAGACCAGCGGCAGCAGCCAGCGGCGGCGGACGTTCTTGAACCGCTCCTCAGGAAAGCTGAGCGCGAAGTGCAGGAAGAGCGCCGGCTGCAGCGCCTCGGCCACGACATTCGTCCAGAAGACGGTCCAGTCCAGCGCGTCGAGCTTGGCCGGTGTACTTGAGCGCGTAGAGCGCGAACGAAACCAGGCAGAAGAGGTAAAAGTGCGTGGCGCGCGGGGCGCCCCAGCGGCGGAAGAGGACGTAGAAGCCGATGATCGAGATAGATGAGGCCGATGACGCGCAGGCCCTGCTCCAGGCTGCGGTCCAGCGGCTCGGGAATGACCTTGACCGGCGTATCCAGGGGAATGCCGTCGCGGGTGATGGTGTAGTAGACCTGGCCGTAGGGGCCGGTGCGGTAGAGTGCGCGTTCCAGATCGGCGACTCCGCGAGACGGCTGTCACGGCGCGTGGTGGGGGCATTCGCTGACTCCGGTCAGCAGGTCTCCCGCCTGGATGCCGGCGCGCTCGACCGGGCATGTCGGGCAGAACTCTTTCGGCTTGCAGGCCGCCAGTGGCCTCGCGCCACCACACGCCGTCGTCAGGCTGCTGGAACTGGCGCTCTTGCAGGATGTTGAAAACAGCCAACACGAACAGAGCCGCCGTGGCCAAGGCCAGCAGCGTAGCCTGCACGCGATTGAGAAGGCTTGTCTCCATGGGAAGGGGCTTTTCTACGACTGAACTCATTGTTAGCACGTCAGATGCCACGCAGGGAAGATATAGCGGCACGCCAACGACTGCGGGCCGCAATCTTTTGAGAATACATGTGATATGGACTTCGGGCTCCGCGAAAATGTCAACCGGCAAGTGAAGGATATCACAGATTGAATGCAAAAAACGAGAGCGTGTTTACGGAGAAGAGGATCGATCTATGAAAAACGGTAGGTTTTGAGTCAGCGGGGTCAGCCCGATACTCAACGCCGGCTCTTCAATACCCTTCAGCCGCGCAGTCAGTATGGTTTCGGCACTTGAGCGCTGAATTCAGTAAACTCGGCGTCCGCGAGTCTGCGCCGACTTTCTCTTCGAGGTGCTGGACGGACCCGGTTCCGATGTTGCGCACCACGGCGCGGCGGCGTGGCGCGTGAACTGACGATGCGGTAAACTTGGGTAATCTTCGACTGGTTTTTCCATCTTCAGATCTGGAATCCCTCTCGCTGGGTAGATGCTCGCGAGCGCGGAGGTTTGATTGTGCGCACACGAAGCATCGCTGACGTCGCGTCCGTTCCCGGTTTCGCTTTTTGGACCGCAGCTCTGAGCCCGCCGCTCTGCGCCCGGCGTGAGGCAGGCAGCCGTGGCTGATCTCCTGGTTCCCGGACTGCCAGACACCGCTCTGGCTGAGAGCCCCCTTCCGGCAACGCCGCCGGGCGGAAAGGCTGCTGTTCGTTCATTAGTTGATGGCCAGGCAATAAACCCGCATCGTTGGATGACCGCCATCGCGGTGATGTCGAGCGCCGTGATGCAGGTGCTGGACACCTCGGTGGTGAACGTCAGCATGCCGCACATCGCCGGCTCGCTCTCCTCGACGGTGGATGAGGCCACGTGGGTGCTCACCTCCTACCTGGTGGCCAACGCCATCGTTCTGCCCATCGCCGGGTGGCTGGCGGGCATACTGGGCCGCAAGCGGTTGCTGATGATTGCCGTGGGGGGCTTCACGCTGTCGAGCCTGCTGTGCGGGCTGGCTCCCAATCTGCCCATGCTGATTGTCTTTCGCGTTCTGCAGGGCACTACCGGCGGGTGCCTGCAGCCGCTTTCGCAGGCGGTGCTGCTGGAGGAGTTCCCCGGCAGGGAGCAAGGCAAGGCGATGGCGTTCTGGACCCTGGGCATCATCGCGGCGCCCATCCTGGGTCCCACGCTGGGCGGCTGGATTACCGACACATGGTCCTGGCGCTGGATCTTCTTCATCAACCTGCCAGTGGGCTTGCTGAGTCTTCTCTTGATTTCGCAGTACGTCTCCGATCCGCACTACCTCAAGCGACGCTTCGGCGTGGATGTGTGGGGCATTGGCATGTTGGCCGTGGGCATGGGCGCGCTGCAGATCATGCTGGATAAAGGACAGGAGTTGGACTGGTTCGGATCGAACCTGATTCGCGTCCTGTGCGTGGTTGCGCTGGTTTGCCTTACGGTGTTTGTGGTGCGCGAATTGACGACCGAGGACCCGATTGTGCGCTTCAGCCTGCTGCGCTACCGCACTTTTGCCGCGGGAGTCGGCCTGGACACGATCCTGGGTTTCGCGCTCTACGGGAGCTTGGTGCTGCTGCCGCTCTTCATGCAGACCCTGCTGGGCTGGACGGCGACAACGGCGGGAATTTGGAATAGCCCGAAAGGTATCGGCATTGCGCTGTGCACGCCCGTGGTGGGCTATCTGCTGGGCAAGGGCTGGGACGGACGCAGGATGTTGTTCATCGGGCTCACCCTCGTCAGCTTGTCCTTCTTCGGCTTTGCGCGGATGACTCTCCAATCGGGAACCTGGGACCTCTGCTGGATCCAGATCGTCCAGGGGTGCGGCATGGGCCTCATGTTCGTGCCGCTGACTACGCTGACCATGAGCCCGATTCCGAGGGCGGAGACGGGATACGCAGCGAGCCTCTTCAACGCGGTGCGCAATATTGGCGGCAGCATCGGCATTTCCTTTGTGCCTACGCTGGTGGCGCGACGTTCCCAGTTTCACCAGCAGGTACTCGGCGATCGAATCACGTCCTCGAGCGCAATCAGCCAGCAGGCTTTGGCGCGGTTGACGCCTTACTTTGCGCATCAGGGTTTCGATCACGTGACGGCGGCGCACAAAGCGAGCGGGCTCATTTACGGGCAACTCCAGCAGCAGGCGGCGCTGCTGAGCTATGCGGACGCGTATTACCTGATGGGGTTCATCTCCCTGTTCACCATACCGGCGGTCTTTCTTATGCGCGGGGCAGAGCACAACCGGCGGCAGCGGCGAGAACCTTGGTGAAGGGGTGCGTCCCTGAATCCTTGCCGCGATTATAGCGGTTCTCCAATTGGTGTTGAGCGGAGCCACAACCGCTAAGTGGCGTTTTCATCAAGAAAACGCCACATTGCACGCCCTTCAAAACTTCACGTGAATTGGAGAACCGCCGTAAAACGCGCAAAGGGACAGTCTGTTTTGAAACAAACACTCGCCCCGGTAGACTTTCTGCATGATGTTTGCCAAGCGGCTGCGTGATGGCGTTCGGCGCGGCGAGATTACTTGCAGCGTGCGCATTTGGTTGCGGCCGCATGTGCGAGTGGGCGGGCGCTACCGTATGGAAGACGGCGAGATCGAGGTGGACTCGATTGAACCGATCGGATTCCCGGATATCACACCGGAGCTGGCTCGCGAGTCGGGATTTCTCGGCGTCCTCGATCTGCTCAAGGTGGCCAGGCACGGCAGAGGCGAGAAGATCTACTTGATCCGCTTCCACTACATTCCGCCGCGCCGCGGTCATCGTAGCCAATAGGGCTTTGGGACCACCTCGTTCATTTCGGCCAACTCGGCGCCGGTGAGGCGAAACGCAGCCGCGTTGACGTCTTCTTCGAGGCGCTTGACGGAGCAGGTTGCCAGGGATGGACAGGTTGACCGCCGAGTGGCGCAGCAGCCAGGCGGGAGACGCCACTGCGGTCGAGAAACTACGGGCCGCGGCGATCTTGCGGCCCTGTTACTGCCCATTGCGGCCTTGCGGCGCATAGACTGAGCGCAGCTGCAGCGTGTGATGAGAGAGCCAGTCCACCTGCTCTACCCTTCAGCCGCCGTTCATTGGACTCAGAAATCATAGAATGAAGGGTATGAAACAAAGCGTTCCCAAATCGGTTGGCGAGTACATTGCCGCTCAGCCCGAGGCGGTGCGGCCGAAGCTCGAACAGGTGCGCGCCGCGATTAGGAGGGCCGTCCCGGAAGCGGTGGAGGGCATCGGCTATCGCATGCCCGGATACAAGCTGCACGGAAAGTCGATGCTATATTTCGCCGGCTTCAAGGAACACTATTCGCTGTTTGCCGCATCAGGGACATTCTTCGGGGCGCTCGAAGATGAGCTCAGGGGCTATGAGCTGCGCAAGGGGACGGTACATTTCCCACTCTCCAAACCGGTTCCGGTGAAGCTCATCGGCCGGATTGCGAACTTGCGTGCTGCTGGGATAGCCGCCACAGCGAAAAAGACACTGCTGGGCCGAGAGAAAGAGCGCAAGTAGGCACAGAATGAGTGGGGAAGGCTGTAAACTTGCGCCGCGATGGGGCGTCTACCAAAGTGATGGCAGCAGGAACAGCAGCTAAGCCGATGACCGCGAATGCGGCAGAGGAGATGGCCGCGCGGGAATTTGCGGGCATTGTCGAGACCCATCGGCCGCAGATTTTCAGGTTTCTGCTGGCATCGCTGCGGGACGTGGACCTGGCCGAGACGCTGACGCAGGAGTGCTTCCTGAAGGCGCACCGGAACTGGAAACACTTTCGCGGCGAGTCGACCGCGATGACCTGGCTGATGCGGATCGCCATCAATTTGCAAAAAGACCACTGGCGTAACCGGCGAGTGCAATTCTGGCGGCACACGCGCAGCAATGCGGTGGATGTGGACGAGGCCAGCGAGTGGCTGCCAAGCGGCGAGCACACCGTGGAACAGCAACTGCTGGCGCGGGAACAGGTGGCGCAGGTTTGGAAGGCGGTAGAAGGCCTGAGCGAGCGGCAGCGGACGGTGTTTTTGCTGCGCTACGTGGAAGAGCGGGAGTTGAGTGAGATTGCGCAAGCCACCGGGTTGAGCGAAGGCACGGTGAAGGCGCATCTTTCGCGGGCGCTGGGGAGAGTGCGCGCGGAGCTGAGAGGAACACGATGAATATGCAGGATAAGTGGGCGGGAGAAATCGACGATCCGGTGGTGGCAGAGGCGCTAAAGCACTTTAAGGCGAGCGTGGATGCATGGAGCGAAGCGGCGTATAGCCGGCCGCCGACAACGGTGGTGAGGACGGCTCGGCACAATTGGCGGCGGGCGGCGAGCTGGGCGCTGGGATGCGTGCTGGCGGCGGGGAGCATGGCCGGTGCGGTGTACGAGCGCCATCACCGGCACGAACTGGCGCGGATAGCGGCTGTCGAAGCGGCGGCGCAAAAGGCCGCGCAGGAGCGCGCGGCAATCGAACAGACAGCCGCGGCAAATGCGCTCACGACGGACAAGGATCTGCTGGCGACAGTGGACAGCGATGTATCGCGAGAGGTTCCGGCGGCGATGGAACCCCTGGCGCAAATGATGGACGAAGACGGGGCACGGTAAGAGGCACAGCAGAAGACTGAGGGAGTTTCCCCAGGAACGCAACAGAAGGAGAGGGAGATGAAGTTCACGATGGCAGGACGGTTGGTTTTGGCGGTAGCGGGATTTTTGATTGCCGGCGGGCTCGCGTGCGCGCAAGGCGGCGGTGGGGAAGGCATGGCCGGCGGTGCAGGCATGGGGTCTGGGTTCGGCGAGCATCGGCCTCCCATGGAACGCGCGTTTGGCGGCGCGGGCGGGCAGTTTTGGAATAACCCACGGACCGTGGCGGCGTTGAAACTGACCGACGATCAGCGCAAGGCGATGGACGGGATTCTGCAGGAGCATCGAATGAAGCTGGTGGATCTCGAGGCCAGCCTGAAGAAGGCAGAGCTGGAGATGGAGCCGCTGATGAAGGCTGATACGCCGGACCAGGCGGCGATCCTGGCGCAGATTGACAAAGTGGCGCAGGCGCGGGCCGAGCTCGAAAAGGCGAATGCGCGTTTTCTGCTGGCTTTGCGCGGCAAGCTGACGCCTGACCAGTGGAAACAACTGCAGACCATGCGCCAGAACCACATGGACCGCGGGCAGGACGAAGGGCGCGGTCAGCAGCGCGAGGGATGGGGAAAAGGCGGACAGCGGCCGGACATGGACGGGCAGGGCAACCAGTTCTACTTCCACAGGCAAGTACCTCCAGCACCGGGTGCGCCTCCTCAGGAAGCTCCGGCTCCTGCACCGGCGCCTTCCGGTACGGGAGACGTTCAGTAATCCGCAAGGCCGTGGTTAGCGCGGTGTGTCCGCGGCCGAGGATTGAGAGCTTCAGCGAAAGAGCGAAACACAGGCGGCTGAAAAACCCATGGCGGCAAGAGGATCTCTCTTGCCGCCGTTTTTTGTGCGCTTGCGCCGGGCTCGGAGCGCGAACGTGCTGAGGGGCCGGCGATTCCAGAATTGCCAGCGCTTGCACCAGTTGCGCCGCAATGGTTCTGTAACATCGGGATGGAAGGAGCCGTTTGTGCCGAATCTTGCCGCTGCCGACTGGCTGATCCTGCTGATTTATTTCTTCTTTGTGCTTGCCGCCGGTTTTTCGCTCAAGCCGTTCATGACGGGGAGCAGAGAATATTTGCAGGCGGGCCGCGCACTGCCGGGCTGGCTATGCGGCATGGCCATGTTGGGCGCCGGGCTGGGTTCGCAGGAGTTGCTTGCCATGGGCGCCGCGGGGGCCCGGTACGGGTTGGCGAGCGTGGGATTGTTCGCGCTTGGCTCGATTCCGGCGATGATTCTTACGGGCCTTTTTCTTATGCCGATTTACTACGGAAGAAAGTCGGGTCCGTTATCGCAATCCGGTCCCAGGGCAGCGGAAGTCGCAGTGCGGTCGATTCCAGAGTATCTTGGGCTGCGCTTCGACCAGAAGACGCGCGCGCTGAACGCCTGCCTGTTTGCCGCGATGGCCTTGTTCAGCGCGGGGATTTCGCTCTATGCCATGGCGCGAGTCTTCGCGGCGCTACATGTGTTCGATCGCATTGGGAACGCGTGGAATCTGCCGCCGGCAGGAGTTCTCCTGTTTGCGATCGCGCTGCCGGCCGCGCTGGTGCTGGCCTATGTTCTGCTGGGCGGGCTGGGCGCTGCCATGTACAACCAGGCGTTGCAGTTTTGCGTGGTAATGGCCGGCATGCTGCCAGTGGCGCTGCTGGGCCTCGAAAAGATTGGCGGATGGAGCGGATTGAAGGCCGCGGTTCCGGCAGGTTTTCAGCACGAATGGAGCGGCGCAGGACATGCGGGCGGGCATCCTTTGGGAATTGGGGCCGCTGCTTTGGTAGTTGGCGTGGGCATTGTGATCGGGGGCGGCGTGTGGTGCGCGGACTTCAGGCTGTTGCAGACGGCGATGGCGGCTAAGGATGTGGCGTCGGCGCGGAGAGCCCCGCTGCTTGCCGCGGCGGCAAGGGTGTTTGTGCCGTTGGTGTTGATTCTGCCGGGGCTGATTGCCGTTGGGCTGCCGACGCCGCGCACCACGATTGTGATCCACAGCGAGAATGGCGCGATCTATCACGATATTACGATCGTGCCGCCAGCGGAGGAGGCGGGGCAGGGGCTGGTTCCGGCAAAAGCCGATGCCGCGACTGAAAAACCTGTGATGGGTGCAAACGGCCACGCGGTGCTGGACTACGAGATGGCCACGCCGGCGATGCTGTTGCACTTTTTGCCCACGGGGATGCTGGGGCTGGGACTGGCGGCGCTGATGGCCTGCCTGATGAGCGGCGTGGCGGCGAGCCTGACTGCGTTCACCGCGGTCTTCGCGTGCGACATCTATCAGGGGTTCCTGCGGAAAGGCGCAAGCGACAAGCAAATCCTCAAGGCTGGACGGTGGGCAGCGATGGGCGGCATGTTGCTTGCAATTGGAGCTGCATGCGCGGCGATGCGATTCAACAGTATTCTGGACGCCATGGCGCTGGTCTTCGCGATGGTGAATGCGCCGCTGTTTGCCACGCTGCTCGTGGGGGTTTTCTGGAAGCGCGCCACGGGGTGCGGCGCTTTTGCGGGGCTGATCGCCGGCGTGGCCGGGGCCCTGCTGCACCATGGGCTGGCGCTGCCTGCGGGTGAGCAGCCCGGCATTCATGGCGGATGGATTGCGGTGCTGCACCATCCCCCGAGCGAGATGGCGTTGAATGTGGGGACGGCAGTGTTCGCGTTCTGCCTGAGCCTGCTGGTGACGGCGGTGGTGAGCGTACTCACCAAGGCGCGGCCTGAGGCGGAACTGGTGGGGCTGGTGCACTCGCTCACGGAGCGGCCGCCGGCGCATGCGAGATGGTGGAAAAGGCCGGAGGCGCTGGCCGCGGCGATTCTGCTGGCGGCGATTGCGGTAAGTTTGTTCTTTCGGTGAGGGAGGGTGGCCATGAAGAAACAAGCGGCGAAGAATCCGGCGGCGATCGTCACAAAACAAAGCGCGACGGGGCGGACCGCGACGGGCCAAACTGCAACGCTTGAAGTGGACCCCCGCATTGCCACGGGAATGTTTTTCACCCTGACGGGAACAATTCTGACTGCGTTCGGCCTGTCCACGCGCGAAAATGCGGCGGTTTATGCGAAGAGCCTGGGCATCGATGTGAATCTCTGGTGGGGATTGGCGCTGCTGGTGTTTGGAATTGTGGTGCTTACGCTCGGCCGGCGCGGGCAGATGCGGTTGGAGAAACAGGAAAAAGGGAGTAGGGAGTAGGGAGTAGGAAACGCCGCTGACGTGTCGAGCGCAAAGTGCTATAGCGGTTCTCTAATTGGTGTAGAGCAAAGCCGCAACCCTTGAGTGGCGTTTTCATCAAGAAAACGCCACATTGCACGCCACTTGAAACTTCAGTGAATTGGAGAGCCGCCGTAGACTTGAGATGAGCGATGAAGCGGAAAACGATTGCGCATTACGAGATTCTCCGGCGGCTGGGCGCCGGGGGCAGCGGGATGGTGTACGCGGCCAACGACACGCTGCTCGAGCGGCCAGTGGTGCTGAAGATGCTGCACACCGGATTGCTGACGGCCGAGCAGATGCGATCGACGGTGCTGCGCGAGGCGCGCATGGCCTCGGCGATCGAACATCCAAATGTGTGCGCCATCTACGAAGTGGGCGAAAGCGGCGACGAGGCGTATATCGCCATGCAGTACGTACCCGGCCAGCCGCTGAGCGAGTTGATCGAACGTGGGCCGGCGAACCTGCAACTGGTTTTGCCGGTGGGCATTCAAATCGCCGACGGATTACAGGCGGCGCACGGGCTGGGCATCTTTCATCGCGACCTGAAGCCGCAAAATGTGATCCTGAGCGAAGGCGGCCTGGTAAAGATTCTTGACTTCGGGCTCGCGCGGCGGCTGCGGCCGGAGGATGGGAACTTCGACCCCCAGAAGACGGCGCTGGCCAAAGACGCTTCGTTCGCGTCCACCTATACCGCACGAGGCGGGACCATCCGCTACATGGCGCCGGAGCAGTTTGTCACTGGGCACTCGGGCGTTCAGTCCGACGTGTGGGCGCTGGGCGTGATTCTGTATGAGCTGGCCAGCGGAAGGCATCCCTTCGCGCGGCCCGGCGCCGAGGATTTTTTGGCCATTCGCGCCATCCAGTTTCTTGAGCCGCCGGATTTGAGCGAGATTGTGCCGGGAATTTCGCCGGAGCTGAAGAGCGTGATCGCGGCGTGCCTCGAAAAGAATCCGGGGGCGCGGATGGCTTCGGCGGCCGAAGTGCGCGAGGGGCTGCGGACGATTATGAAGGCGCTGCAGATTGAAACGGGGATCATTCCGGCCACTGCAGCGGCAAATTTAACACCGTCGGGCGCAGAGGCAGAGAAGCGCGCCACGGGTTTGCTTTCGATGCTGGCGGAGCGATTTCGCGAGTCGGCAGGCGACCGCGCGGCGCAAAACTCGCTGGTGGTGCTGCCCTTTGCCAATCTTGGCGCAGTGGAGGTTGCGCCGCTTTATGGTTACGCGCTGGCGGACGCAATTGCGGCGCGGTTGGCGCGGATTCCAGCGATAGTGGTACGGCCCTCGAACACGCTTATGCAGTTGCCCATTGGGCAAATGGACCCGCTGGCGCTGGGCCAGAAGCTGCTGGTTTCGTTTGTGCTCGCGGGAAGTTATGTGCGCTCAGAGGTCGGGTTCGACCTGAACTGGCAACTGCTCGACGTGGCGTCGCAGCGCGTGCGCACGGGCGGAGCGATCCGCGTGGCGTCGCTGGACCTGATCGCGGTGCAGACGGAGATCTCAAACGAGGTGTTTGCCACGCTGCACGGATTGCGCGCTGCCGACGGAATTGAAGCTGCGCCAATCGACGCTCCGCGGCCGTCGCCGCGGGATGAATCGTTGCCGGGGCCGGTGAGCGAAAGATATCTGCAGGCACGGGCGCTGCTCAGCTCGTTTATTGTGCGCACGGGCTCGCGCGCCGATCTGGATCGCGCGCACGCGCTGTTTACGAGCGTGATCGCGGCCGACCAAAAGTTCGCCGCGGGATGGAGCGGGCTGGGCATTGCCGAGCTGCAGTATGCACGCCACGGCTTCGGCGGGCAAATTCACGTGATGCGCGCGCGGAGGGCGTTCGACGAGGCGCTTAAGCTGGACCCGGCCTCGACCGAGGCCAATCTTTACCGCATCGTCACGCTGCTGTCGCGCGGCGAAAAGGAGTCGGCGCGGCACGGGCTCGCCAATCTGCTGTCGGGAGCGGCCAACGACTGGAACGTTCACATGGTGGCGGGGGTTGTGCTGCGCTGCGACGGTATGTACGACGAGGCGCTGAGCGAATTCAGGCGCGCGCTCAAGCTGAATCCGGCCAACGCTGCGCTTCTCTATAACCATCGCGCCCGCGTGTATCACTACCAGAACCAGATCGAATTGGCCGGCGACGAACTGGAAAAAGGCCTGGCGCTGGAGCCGCGCCATCCGTTGCTGCGCACGTCGGCGGGCTACCAGCAGATGCGCCTGGGCAAACTGGACAAGGCCATCGAAATTCTGGAGGGCGTGATTCGCGACGATCCTTCGTTGCGCATCGCGGTGCCCACGCTGGCGCTGTGCTATGTGCAAACGGGCGAACGGGAGCGGGGCGCCGAGCTCGTGAAGGACGACACGCTGACCGCGGCCGAGGCCGACAGCGAGATGGCCTACCGGCTGGCCACGTACTTTGCTGTCGAGGGCGACTCCAGCGAGGCGCTGCACTGGCTGCGCCGCGCGATTTATCTCGGCAACGAGAACTATCCCTGGTTCCAGAAGAACCCGGCGTGGAACAATCTGCGCACCAATGCGGACTTCGGGCGGATTCTGGAGGATTTGAAGAGGGGCTTTCGCAAAAACCAGAAGACGTGGAAGCGGCTGCTGGAAGAGGTGGCGTCGGAAGGCGAGTAACTTCTTCTCTCCGGCTGGAAAATAGGTTGAAAATTGCAGGTCACTCCGTCCTGTTTGCGCGGCGCGCGTCCCTTTGCGTTGCGCTGGAGCTCCAGCGGACTTAAGTTGCAGGGCGCACGCAGCAAATAGGGGTGTATCCTGTTGCTGCCTTCTATAAATCAGCTGGGGGTAACAAACGTGAGTGGCAAGGGATCTCTGTGTGCGTGTTTATTGCTTGGCGCGGCGGTAGCCGTAATGGGGCAGACGCGGGACGAAAATTGGAACAAGTGCAAGGCCGACGACCCAGACACCAGCGTCGCCGGATGCACGGCGCTGATCCAGGCCAACCAGGAAACGACGAACGACCTCGCCAACGCCTACTACAACCGAGGAATCGCCTACCGCGACAAGAAGGATTTGGACAGCGCTCTTCAGGATTTAGACAAGGCTCTGCAACTGAATCCAAACTTCCCCAGTGCGCTGAACAGCCGGGGCAATACCTATGCCGACAAGGGCGAGGACGACCGCGCCATCGCGGATTACACCGAGGCGATCCGGCAGGACCCGAATCACGCGCTCGCTTATTACAACCGGGGCAACACCTACGACACTGAGGGTAAGTACGATCTCGCGATTGCGGATTACAACACGTACGCCAAGCTGGCCCCGACTGACGCCGACGGCTTCAACAATCGCGGCCACGCCTACATGCAGAAGGGCGAGTACGACCAGGCGATTCAGGATTTCAACGCGGCACTGGCCATCAAGCCGGATCACGACCTTGCCTTTTACAATCTGGGCCGGGCATATACCCATAAGGAACAGTACGACGACGCCGTCCAGAATCTCACCAAGTACATACAATTGAAACCGAACGACCCGGATGGCTACTACCAGCGCGGCCTTGCCTATATGAAATGGGGCCAATACGACAACGCGATCGCCGATTTCAACAAGAACATCGAACTGAAACCGGAAAGCACCGACGGCTACAACAGCCGCGGCAACGCCTACGAGGATAAGGATCAATACGAGCGAGCGATCCAGGACTACAACCAGGCAATCCACATCGATTCGAAGTATTCCCTGGCGTACTACAACCGGGGCCTCGCTTACAACCATCTGGGCGATTTCGATCTCGCCATCGAGGATTTCAGCCAGTACATCGCCAAGGTTCCTGACGACTCCGATGGATACAGGAGCCGCGGTGACTCCTACGTGCGGAAGGGCCAATTCGCGCGGGCGATCGAGGATTACAACCAGTCCCTCCGCCTGGACAAGGACAGCATGCTGGAGGTCTACGACCGGGGTTGCGCTTATTTTCTTGAGCAGAACCTGACCGAAGCGATAGCGGACTTTGAGCACGTGATCTCAGCCGGACCGTCTTCCTACAGTGCGACCTACGCGGCGCTGATGCTGCATGTGGCCATGAAAAGGCAGGGGCAGAACGATGCGCAGCAGCTCGCGCCGGTGGTGTCGGCAGCAAACCTGTCGAAATGGCCCGGGCCGGTACTGAAGCTCGACCTGGGAGAGATGACATCCGATGAGGTAATGGTGGCCGCGGCCAACTCCGACGCCGATACGCAGAAGGGGCAGGTTTGCGAGGCGAACTTTTACACCGGCGAGGATGCGCTGTTCCATCAGCAGAGGGCGACGGCGCTGGCGCGCTTCAAAGCCGCGCGCGATAACTGCCCGAAGAACTACATTGAGAATCGAGCGGCGCAGGAAGAGCTGAAGCGGCTAGGCAGCACGGCGGCGGTTCAAAAGCCATAGTTTCCGACCGGCGCCCCGGATTCCGGTTTCGGAAACCGAGGCGCCAGTGGATGTTTTACCAGGGACTATCGATCCGCACATAGGGCCGGTAGACCGGCTCCCACACATAGGCGTGCAAATGCTCTGCGAAGTCGTGTACGGCGCCGATTTTGGCAACGCCGTCAGCAATGGCTTGTTTGCCGACTGCCTCGGCAACCACCATGCTGACCTTGCGGGCGTCGGCGATGGGCGGCAGCAGCGGGGCGCTCCGGTCCGCGAGCGCGGGCGACAGCGAAGCCAGCGCTTTGGCGGCAGCCATGATCATGGCGTCGGTCACGCGCCGGGCCCGCGAGACGAGGATGCCGAGCGCTATGCCCGGGAAAATGTAGGAGTTGTTGACCTGCGCGATTTGGATGAGCTTGCCGTTGACTTCGACAGGCGCGAAGGGACTGCCGGTGCCGACGATCGCACGGCCTTCGGTCCAGCGAAGCAGATCGGCGGGCGTGGCTTCGGCCTTCGAAGTGGGGTTAGAAAGCGGAAAGATCGCCGGCATTGGCGTGTGGCGCGCCATCTCGCGCACAATCTCCTCGGTAAATGCGCCCGGCTGTGCGCTGACGCCGACCAGCACCGTGATGCGGGCGTTGCGCACCACGTCGAGCAGCGAAATTGCTCCCGATTCTGAGCTTGCGGCCGAGAGTTTCCAACCGGCTACTTCCTCGTGCTTACGCGCCCAATGCTGCTGGCTGGCGCGAATTCCCTTGCCGCCTTCCACAAGCAGACCGTAGCGGTTGAAGGCGTAGATGCGACTGCGCGCCTGCTCTTCGCTCAGCCCCTCCTGCCGCATGGCGGCGATCAACATCTCGGAGATTCCGACACCGGCCGAGCCGGCGCCGAACATGGCGATGGTCTGTTCCCGGAGCGGAATGCCAGTGGCGTTGACGGCGGCGAACAGCGTGGCGGTGGTCACGGCAGCGGTCCCCTGAATGTCGTCGTTGAAGGTGCAGAGTTGGTTGCGATAGCGCTCCAGAAGGCTAATTGCGTTGTCGCCGGCAAAATCCTCCCACTGCAACAAAATGTGGGGCCAGCGGCGTTCCACGGCGGTGACGAAGGTGTCGACAAAATCGTCATATTCCTGGCCGCGGATGCGTTTGTGCTGCCAGCCGATATAGAACGGTTCCTGGAGCAGCGCTTCGTTGTCGGTGCCCACATCGAGCAACACAGGCAGGCAGTGCTCGGGCGGGATGCCGCCCAGCGCGGTGTAGAGCGCCATTTTGCCGATGGGAATGCCCATGCCGCCTGCGCCCTGATCGCCCAGACCGAGGATGCGCTCTCCGTCGCTGACCACAATGCAGCGCACGTCGTCGTAGCGGGTGTTGGCGAGGATCTGATCGATGCGCTCCCTGTTGGGATAGCTGAGGAAAAGTCCGCGCGGCTTGCGCCAGATCTCCGAGAAGAGCTGGCACCCCTGGCCCACTGTCGGTGTATAGACGATGGGCAGCAGTTCTTCAATGTGGTGAGCAATGAGAGAGTAAAACAGTGTCTCGTCGTTGTCCTGAAGGTCGCGCATGTAGATGTACTTGCCAAATGCGAGGGGCCTGCGGTCGAGAACGCGCATGCGGCGCTCGCGCTGGTCCTCGAGAGTTCCCACGTGAGGTGGCAGCAGTCCGTGGAGAGCGAACGCGTCGCGCTCTGCTTCAGTAAATGCCGTGCCTTTGTTGAGGCGGGGATTCATGAGCAGGGCGAGCCCGGAAAGGCTGGTACGCACGGTGGATTTATGCGAATAAGTTGGAGCGGAATGTTCGGAATTCAAGATGGTCCCCTCCCAGATGGAAACTTTTTAGGTGGTTGCATCTCTATCGTAGCCACTCCCCCAACTGTTCTCGTGTGAACGCGATCACTGAGTTATGAACGCCACGGATCGAGGGTTGGCACACCGGTTCGCTGGAAGTGGGAGACGTTCCGGGTGACGACGGTCATGCTATGTACTAGCGCCGTTGCGGCAATGAGAGAGTCGCGATCATCCTGCGGATCTGGCACGTGCAAGGTTGCGCATCGCTTTGCAATCTGCGCATCGAAGGGGAGAATTCGTCTTTCGTACTCCAACAATATGCGATTGTTCAACCAGACGCGAAGCATCGCTCCCTGTCTCGCGTCACGGCGCTCCATCAGCAACGTGCCCAGTTCCAACTCCAGAACCGTGATGACGGAAAGAAACGTTGACTCGGCGTCCAGCGTCTCCGACCATGCCTTCACATGTGGATCGGCTGTCCCCGCGTCCACTCTACGCAACTCCGACACGACGTTGGTATCGAGGAGATACATCACGAGAGGTCCGCGGGACGAAAGAGTTTACCGCTCAACCGGGGCGGTTCGAAGTCAATCCCGGCGGCCTCCGGCATCGATAGGGCATCCAAGAGAGTCTTCTTCTTGCCCGTAATACTCCGGTACTGCTCTATGGAGAGCAGCACGTGCGCGGGACGGCCACGATCCGTTATGAAAACCGGCCCCTTTTTCGCAGCTCGCTTGGCGCGGCTCGTGTCCTGGTTAAATTCCCGGCTGGATAAGGTGGTGATAGCCACGGCGCACCTCCATGTAGCAATGTATCTACAATATAGCACAAAATCCGTTTACTCGAATTGCATCACCACAATCTCCGGGCGCGTGCCCACGCGCATGGGCGGACCCCAGCTTCCGCAGCCAGTGGAAGTGTAGACCTGGAGCGCGCCAAAGCGCTCGAGTCCATAGGTGAAGCGGCCGTAGATGCGCCTCGTGAGCCAGGTGAAGGGAAAGAGCTGCCCGCCGTGGGTGTGGCCGGAGAGCTGCAGGCTGAATCCGGCTTGCTCCACAATAGGCAGGCGCGTGGGCGCGTGGTTGAGGAGAATGCTGGCCCCGGCGCGGTCCAGCCGCAGGCCGTCGATTGCGGCTTTCATGTGCAGCGGCGAGGACGAATCGCGATAGAGCACGCCGGCGACTTGCAGACCGTCGACATTCACCAGCTCATTGGCAAGAACCCGGATGCCGGCGCGCCTGACAGCGTCGAGATACTGCGCGGTGTTGTGGAACTCCTCGTGGTTGCCCGTGGAGAAATAGATGCCATATGGCGGGTCAAGTTGCTTGAGGGGCGCGATCAGTCGGTCGAGGTCGCCTTTGGTGCCGTCGTAGATGTCGCCGGGAAGAAAGACAATATCGGGATTGAAGCTGGCCGCCAGAACTGTCATGCGCCGGCAAAAACGGACTCCGTTGATGCTGCCCAAGTGCAGGTCGCTGAGCAGAACGGCCCTGCGGCCGCGCCAGGACGCGGGCAGGTTGGGAAGACGGATTCCGATGCGGCGGATGCGGATGATTCGGACGTTGAATAGACCATAGAGACCGGCCAGAGCAGCTAAGGCGTAGAGAACTCCGGCGAGCAGCGGCCGGGCTCCGGGGGGATCTGCCGACAGGGGGACAAGACTGAACACGAGCCAGCACAGCCGGATGAGGCAGGACGCCCAGAAGAGATAGTTGAGAAAGCCGAGCCAGATAGCCGCGATCCAGTAGAGGAACCGGACGGCAAAGCTGTGGAACCGGAAGGCAAGCAGGCTTGTGGGTACGAAGCTGAAAGCCAGAACCAACATTGTGGCTCGCAGATCGGCAACCGCAGCGGGACTGAGGCCGGGCCAGAAGGCGATGCAGGTGGAATAGACGAACCAATGGGCAAGAAAAAGGAGACCCTGGAGAACGAGGATGGGAAGGGTGGGCCAGGCTTTCAAATCTGGAGCTCCTTCTTACCATGATGGCATGAAGCGGAACTGGATTTTCCGCGCCCGGCGGATCGCTCATCCGCGTGAAACAATCTTTTCATGTATCGCACCGCGGACAACGCGCTGGGGATTTACGTTTCTATTCCCTTTTGCCGGTCGAAGTGCACCTACTGCAATTTTGCTTCGGGGGTGTATCCGGCCAGCGAACACGCGCGATATGTGGAGCGGGTGATCGAGGACCTGGCCGGCGCGAAAGCGTGGGCTGCGGCTCTGGGCGCGGAGTTCCCCGAGCGCGTGGATACAGTGTACCTGGGCGGCGGAACGCCCAGTCTGCTGGCTCCGGAGTTGCTGGTAAAACTATTTGCCGCGATGCGCGCGGAGTTCTCTCTCGACGCGGACGCTGAAATCACCGTGGAGTGTGCGCCAGGACAATTGGCTGACGCAACGCTGGAAGCGATGGCGGCCGCGGGCGTGAACCGCGTGAGCATGGGCGTGCAGTCGTTTGTGGACAGCGAGGCGCGCGCGAGCGGGCGGCTGCACAACCGCGCGATTGTCGACGGGGACCTGCGGCGGTTGCGCGCGGCCGGAATCGCAAACCTCAGTGTCGATCTGATTGCAGGGTTGGCCGGGCAGACGTTCGCGTCGTGGGAAGAGTCGCTGGCGGCGCTGGCGGACGCTGGCGTGCCTCACGCCAGCGTGTACATGCTCGAGGTGGACGAGGACTCGCGGCTGGGGCGTGAAGTATTAGCGGGCGGCCCGCGTTATCGCGCCCGGCTGGTGCCGAACGACGATGCGATTGCGTGCATGTACGAGCGGGCGATCGAGCGGCTGGAGACGGCGGGGCTACACCAGTATGAAATTTCCAACTTCAGCAGGACGGGGTTCGAGTCGAAACACAACTTGCGCTACTGGCAGCGGCGGCCGTATCTGGGCGTGGGGTTGGATGCGTCGTCGATGCTGCGGAGCGATCCCACCCCTGCTGCAGAGACAAGAACGCGAGAAGGACCGGGATCCCAGGCCATGCTGTGCGAGCCGGGCCTTGTATCAGGGCATGGCTTCAGCCGTGCCGAAACTGAGAATCAATCGAGCGGGGCTTTAGCCCCTGCCAGCGGCTCGGTTCTGCGCACAACTACGACAGACGATTTATCCGCATATCTTGCCGGAACGGGAGCGATGGAAACCGAGTGGCTCACTGTCGCGCGGCAGCACGAAGAGGCGTGGTTCCTGGGCCTGCGCACGAATGCCGGAGTGGATGTGGATGCGCTGCGTGCGGAGTTTGGCGAAGAGCTGCTTGATCCAGCGCTCGAAACCGTCGCGCGGCTCGCAAAAGACGAGCTTCTCGTCTTCGACGGCGCACGGGTGCAGCTCACCGCGCGAGGCCGGCTGCTCTCGAACGAGGTCTTTCAGGAGTTTCTGCAACCGGTAGTTGCAGAGTCGAGCCGCAACGAGGCAAACACGGGTCCCGCGGGTGGGCAATCTGTGAATTTTTCGTCAGTCGCGGCCAGCCTTTAAACATTTTCTTGCCTTGCGCGTCGCGGTAGGTTAAAACATTATCGTCCTCGGAGAGGCATTTCCCTGCACACTCCCACCAGGCTCGGCCGAGGACACTCAAACCGCCAAGGCCCAATAGCCAATCACACCTGAATAAGGAGAACGGAGAAACACCATGCGCAGAATCCTTTGCACTGTGACGATGAGCGTCGTCCTCGGCGCGATGCCCTGGACCAGCAAGGCCGCGACCCCAACCTTCACCCACCTCTACGTCTTCGGCGACAGCTACTGCGATGTGGGCAACGATTTCACAGCCACCGACGGCGCCGAGCCTGCCGCCCCATACTATGCGGGCCGCTTCTCCAACGGTCCCATTTGGGTCGACCACGTTGCCGGATTTCTGAAACTAGGCGCGCTCAAGCCTTCCCTGGCCGGCGGAACGGATTTCGCATTTGGCGGCGCTGAGGTCACTGCACCGGTAACAACTCTGTTAGGCACAATTCCCAGCGTACCCCAGCAAGTTGCGCTCTATCTCCAAAGTGTCGACGGCAAAGCCGATCCGAACGCTCTCTACATCATCGAAGGAGGCGGCAACGACATTCTCAACTCCGTGTCTGGCTCGCCCCAGCAGTTGGGATTTGAAATTGCGCTTGGAATCTCCGAAAGTGAGCTATTGCTCCGCCGTGCCGGCGCCCGCTACTTTCTCATCCCCAATTTGTTCAACGTCGGTTTACTCCCCGCTGCTGCCCGCAATTCCACGTTCGCCACTGCAGCAACAAATGCCACCAATCAATCGCTCAACGGTCTGCTAGCCCTGGAAAGCTTCATCGAAGGCATTCACATCGTCCGCCTCGATGTCTTCAGCCTGGAAAGCGCGGTGGTAACCGACCCGACCCACTTCGGTTTTACCAACATCACTATGCCCTGTACGAGCCTTCCTTCGGCCCTCAATCCTGCGCCACCCGTTTGCGGCGACCCGGATCACACTTTCTTTTGGGACATAGAACATCCTACCGAGTTTGGCCATGCCTTCTTTGCCGTCACCGTCGAGAACACCCTGGCAACACAGGCATGGTGAATGCGCATTCTCTTGAGCGGCGAGCGGCAGATGCTCACACCCCTCGCCGCCCAATGAGGCGGTTCTGAATTGAGCCACGCGATCCGTGGCGGGTGACCGGCTAACCGGAAGTAACTGTTTCAGCGCCCTGGGGGTCTGCTCGCCACGCATTTGGCCTACCACGCCAGCAGTTCGTCGCCGGTGGTGGAAGACAAAAACGTGACGGGAGTCGGCGTGTTGGCGGGCGGGCTGCCGAAGCACTGGATCGTCTCCGGGCCCGCGGCCTTGGCCCATTCGAGAGCCTTTTCGGCCTCGCGCAGGACCACGACCGGAGAGCGGCCACGGCTGGCGGCGATGCCATAGCAAGCGGAGAGGCGGATGGCTTCGCCGGCCACGTGGAACGGCGAGGAGAACACCTCCACGCGCAGGCGCTCGGTAAGGGCCATCGCGTTGACCAGGCCGCAGGAAGGCAAAGCCACCAGGAACTCGTCCATGCCTGGCCGGCCCAACAGATCGTAGCTGCGCAACAGGGAAGCGGTGCGGTTTGCTACCTGGCAGAGGAGCTCATCGCAGGCTTCCGCGCCGAGACGCGAGTTCCAGTGGCCAAAATCGTCGATATCGAGGAGCACCAAGGACATGTCGCTGTTCATGCGCTGCGCGCGGTCGGTCTCGCGGAAGAGCGTGGCGAGCAGCGCCTCGCGATTGTAGACACCAGTGAGGCGGTCCAATTGGGCATTGCGGATGGCGGAGTCGCGAAGGGTTTCGAGCTCCTGCGCCAGGCGCTGATTGCGCAGCGCCAAATCGATGCGGAGTTGCCAATAGGAAGGTTCCGCGGAGCGCAGGATCAGGTCGTCGATGGCGCCTTCGGCGAGGCGATCGATCCACGCCTCGGTCACGGTGTCTGTAATCAGGACAATGGGAAAACGTGCGCCGGTCGCTTGTGCGCGCGCGCCGGCGAGCAGTTGCCCAACGGGCATGCCGGGGAGGCTCTCGTCGACGAGCGCCAGGTCCGGAGGGCGAGGCGCGGTCATCGAGGTCAGCGCTGCCTGTGCAGAGAGAACAACTTCGACGCGTTCTCCGGCGGCGGACAAAATCGGTTCGATGGCAGCAAGAAGTGCCGGCTCAGGCGATGCGAGGAGGAATGTTGGGGCGGTAAGTGGCGGCATCCGTCGAAATCTCCTGTTGCATGCATCGGCTCAGATTAGAAAAAACTTAGAAAGTGTCCTGAAATTCTAATGCTGCTCGAATGACCTTGGGGTAGAAACGTACGCTCGAAGGTAATTGCTCGTCCGCAATCCAAGAGACGGCAGAAGGCATCGCCTCAGTCTACAAATCTGCAGCTTGCAGCGGCATTGCGCTCTGCCGCACCGGCTGGGCATCCGCCGATGCATGCGATAGAACCGTGGCGTTTGCCGGGCGATTCACTCGCCCGGTTTCTCTGCTATACTTCCGCCGAAACCTTTAAGGCAACTTCCCCGTCTTCTGAAACGGAGGTGGCTCATGTCACCCAGCAAAAGGCTTCCTTCCGCCGTCATCGCCTTCCTTCTACTGACGCTTGGCTTCCAGCTTCCTGCGCAATCCGGCGATCCTGCGGCGATCCTGCAAAAACTCAACGCCCAGTTCAAGCTGACCACGACAACAGCCGACCGCACGGATATCGTTACGCCGGGCGATGTTGTTGTCATTCAAAAGCCGGGCTTGTTGATGTTCGACGTGGCTTCGGTGGTGCCGCCCACAAATGTGTACAAGGACGGAAGAATCGGACAGGGCTTTGGCACGCAAATGATGATGAGCGGGAAGAATCGGATAATGCGGCGGTTCGTGCCCGGCGAAAAGTGCTGGGTGACTGCAGTTTCGGTGCAAAACGATGGCGCATCCATAGGTCTCTACAGCGATCCTTATAACGATGTGCGGTACTATGCCATCCTCAAGATCCCCTTCCCGAACAAGAAGGAAGTTCCTCCCGCCGATAGCGTTATGGGAACGATTGCCGAGGTGCTGACGGTGGCTCCGGCTTCGGGCGATCAAGGCGGCCAGGGCGGGACACCTCCACCGGCGCAGGCAACCGCTCCGGCGCCTATTCCCCCACCACCGCCGCCTGACATCGCGCCCCCTCCGCCGCCGGCCGATGCGCCTCCGCCGACCATCGCATTGGGCGAAACCAGGGACCAGGTGACCGCGGCCTTTGGACAGCCGGTGCGCGTGGCCCACCTGGGAGCGAAACAAATTTACTACTACAAGGACATGAAGGTGACCTTCACCAATGGAAAGGTAAGCAACGTGGAGTAGATTCTGAGCTTGCCCGAATGGCCTTGGGATAGGAAGCTGACCCCGAAGGTAATTTTCTGGCGGCTACCCCCTGAGACGGCGGAGATGCATCGTTTCAGTCGAGGAATCATCAGCTTGCGGCGGGGTTGTGCACTGCTGAGCGACCGGACGGCCGCAGGACCGGCAGGCCCCCGTCGCAGAGCTTGTTTTGCGTGTCACGTGCAGCGCTTCTCTGCTATACTTCCCCCATTCTTGTAGGGCAACTTCCCCCACCCTCTGAAAATGGAGTTGGCTCATGTCACCCAGCAAAAGGCCTCCTTTCGCTGCCATCGCCTGTCTTCTACTGACGGCTGGTTTCCAGCTCTCCGCGCAGTCCGGCGATCCTGCAGCGATTCAGCAAAAGCTCGGTTCCGAGATCAAGCTGACGAAGGCCACGGCCGATCAAACCGATATTGTGACCGCGGGCGACATTGTGGTGTTGCATAAAGATGGGCTGATGATGTGCAGCTCGGCCTCCTCCTACGCATTCTCAAACACCTATAGCAACGGAGTTCTGACCGCGAATTTGAATAATCGCACCAGGGATGCCGCGAGATCCTATTTTAGGGGCCGGCTTCCGTTTGGCGGCGGTGGCACCGCGGCCGATGCAGCCAACAACGGCTGCGCGTCGAGAAAGTTCGTAGCCGGGGAAAAGTTCTGGGTTACCGGGATCGTCGTCCAAAAGGACGGCATTCTCGTCAGTACATTTAGCGACCCGTATAACGACGTTCGCTTCTACGGGGAGATCAAATTTCCGTTCGACAGGGGATCGGTGCCGCCAGTGGACAATGCGATGGCAAGGCTTGCGGAGGTGCTGACGGTGGCGCCACCCGCGGACGATCAAGGCGGTCAGGGTGGTCAGGGCGGAGCGCCTCCAGCGGCAGCTCCCACGGGCCCGGCGCAAGGACATGAAGGTGACGTTTACCAACGGAAAAGTGAGCAATGTTGAGTAGAATGTCCGCGGCTCGACGATCGAGCTCGGACCCACAACAGGAAAAGAGGACTTGAATGACGATGCCAGTGCTTCACCGGGCCATGAAAAACTTCTCGATAGCAGTCGTGCTTGCCATGTTTCTGGGAAGTGCGGTCATGGCAAGCGCGGAAAACAAGAAATCGGCGCCGGCTCCTGCGAAGCCCGCTGCTAGGCCTGCTGCCAGGCCGGCGACACCGGCTCCCGCGTCACGCCCTGGGGGCACACCCGGTGGGGTGAGCCACCCGACCACGAATGGCCCCAGTGCGAATCACCCCGCGGGTCCCACCGTCAACCGTCCCACAGGTCCTAGCGCCAACCGCCCTGAAGGCCCAAGCGCCAACCGCCCTGAAGGCCCTAGCGCCAACCACCCTGCGGGCCCCAGCGCCAGCCATCCTGCAGGCCCCAGTGCCAACCAGCCTGCAGGCCCCAGCGCCAACCGTCCTGGAGGCCCCAGCGCCAACCAACCTGCGGGCCCCAGTGCCAACCGTCCTGGAGGCCCCAGCGCCAACCAACCTGCGGGCCCTGGCGCCAACCGTCCTGGAGGCCCCAGCGCCAGCCATCCGCCAGGCGGTCCCGGCGCGCACCCTGGACCGGCGCCGGCTGGCCACGCCCCTATGCCCAGGGGATCCAACGAGCACGTCGCCGCGAATGGAAGCGTTGTGCGCACGCGTCCCAATGGCAGAGTGAGCGACGTACACAACCCCAGGACGGGTATGGATGTGCACCACGGTTTGAACGGCAACCGCGCGGTAATGGTAGAGCACTCCGACCACAGCCGGGTTTTTGCTGAGCGGGGCCGTCCGGGCTACGTGCAGCGGCCCTATAGCTACCATGGCCATGACTTCGCGCGGCGCACCTATTACTACAATGGGCACGAGTACAGCCACTTCTATCACGGATACCCGTACCGCGGCGTCTATCTGAACGTGTATGCGCCAGGGTTCTACTTCCAGCCCGCATTTTACGGCTGGGCATACAACCCGTGGGCCGTTCCCATCACCTTTGCGTGGGGCTGGGGCGCAAATCCCTGGTTTGGCTACTATGGCTACTACTTCCAGCCGTATCCCGTATACCCCTCAGCCGCGTTCTGGCTGACGGACTACATGGTTTCGCAGGATTTGCAGGCGGCCTATGCAGCGCAGCAGCAAGGAGGTGAGGTGGATGGCGCGCCGACGGCGGCGGGCGGGCAGCCGGAGCTGACGCCGGAGGTGAAACAGCAGATCGCCGACGAAGTGAGGGAGCAATTAGCGCTCGAGAACCAGGAAGCAGCGCAGAACAAACAGCAGCAGGATGTGGACCCCGGCTCCAGTGGCATTGCGCGCATGTTGAGCGATGGACGCGCGCATACCTTCGTGGTCGGCAGCGCGCTGGATGTGGTGGACGCATCGCAGGCCGAGTGCGCCCTGAGCGACGGCGACGCACTGGCGCTGACAGGCGCGCAGCCGCCGGACGCAACCGCGGTGGACCTGACGGTGCTGGCCAGCAAGGGCGGCCAGGAATGCGCGAAGGGGAACACGGTTTCGGTGTCTGTAAACGACCTGCAGGAGATGCAGAACCAGATGCGCGCAACCATCGACCGGGGCCTGCAGGAATTGCAAGCCAAGCAAGGCACTGGCGGAGTACCCGCGTTGCCTCCATCGGCGCAGGGCCAACCGGTAGATGCACAGTACGCGGCCTTAGCGCCTCCGCCCGATCCCAATGCCGGGGCTGAGATTCAGCAGCAGACCCAGCAGGCGGATCAGACTGACAGCGATGCGTCGCAGGGCGGCGGTTCGCCGGCTGGTCCTGGTCAGGCTGCAGCTCCCGCCGCTCCGGCAGCGCCTGCAAGCGTTGGGCTGGGCCAGACTCCCGACGAGGTAACGGCGACTCTCGGCGCGCCAACCAAGGTCGCGAATCTGGGGCCGAAGGTAATCTATTACTACAACGGAATGAAGGTTACATTTAACAACGGCAAGGTAAGCGGCGTGCAGTAAGATCGCCGCGGCGAAAGGGGAGTGGGCTCAAAGGTCCCGCTCCCCTTCGACCCCAATGGGGAGATGCGTGCAAAACAGCCGAAAGGCCTCACCCCGGGAAGTGTGCGAGGTGTTGCCGTGAATCTGTTCTCCGTGGTCGAGCCTTTTTTCATGCGTTGAGCGACGGCAAGCGGAAAGTGGAGGCATTGCCATGATGGTTGGGGACACTGTTGGGCAGTATCGCGTAACCCAGTTGCTCGGGGAAGGCGGCATGGGCGCCGTGTACAAGGCGATCGACACCATGATCGAGCGCGAGGTTGCGATCAAGGTGCTGCGGCCTGAGATCGCGCACCAGAAGAATCTTCTGGAGCGTTTTCGCACCGAGGCCGTCACGCTGGCGAAACTCAATTATCCGGGCATCGCCATGCTTTACAGCTTTCTTCAGGAAGGCGATCAGTTCTACATGATCCTGGAGTATGTTCCGGGCAAAACGCTGGAATGCGTTGAGCAGGAGCATGGCGCACTGGACTACAAAACCGCAGTGCCCTTGTTTGTGAAGATCCTTGAGGCGATGCAGCCGGCGCACGAAATGGGCATCATGCATCGCGATGTAAAACCGGCCAACATCATGCTGACTACCTGGGGCTCGGTCAAGCTCATGGACTTCGGCATCGCGCGCGTTTTGGGAGCAGCGCGGCAGACCCGGCAGGGCGCGCTGGTGGGGACCATGGAGTACATCGCGCCGGAGCGTATCAAGGGCAAAGAGGGCGGGCCAGCGGCCGACATCTATTCTCTGGGCGTTGTGCTCTACGAGATGCTCGCCGGGCGGCTTCCCTTCCGCAGCGAAAACGAGTACGAACTGATGCACATGCATCTGGAGAACGCCGCGCCCGGTTTCGCGGAAGTTGGAGTGAGCGTTCCTCGGGAAATCGAGGCTGTCGTCGAGAAGTCGATGGCCAAGCAGGAAGCGGACCGCTACACCACATGCGAGGAATTCATTGAGGCCTTGCAGAGCGTGGCCGGCGGCGCTCGTATTCAAAAACGGGAGATCATCGCACTGGTTGGACAGGTGGCGGTTGCTGAGTTGGGGACGGCAGGACACACCTCCGGCGAGACCACGGGCGCTGCCACCAGCAACGGTTTTCCAGCGGTCAACGGCGCCGAGCCCCGGAAGCAGGAACTCCCCGGCAAGAGTGCCAGCAAGGGTGAAGGCTCGGTGGCGGCGTTCATACGTTTGCGCAAGGTGCCGCTGCTGGCCGCGGCTGCGTTGCTGGTCGCCATCGGGTTGGGAGTTGGTTTCGGACTTCTTTCAAGACGAGAGCAGCCCAAACAGGTGACCAATCCGCCCATCCAGCAGAATGTATCCCCATCGAATTCCGGGCCCGTTGCGGTCACGCCCCCTCCTCCATCTTCTTCCGACACTTCGCCGTCCAGTGGTTTGCAGCCCATCACTACTGAACCGGGGCCCATCAAAAGCACGCCGATTGCTTCGCCGCCGTCCACACCCCAACCAAAACCCAACAACTCTAAGCGTGATAAAGCATTGAAGGCCCTCGACGAATGAAGACTGTCAGACCTGAATTCGCAAGGAGTGCGTTGCTGGTGGCCGTTTGTCTGGCGCTGTTCGCGGTGGCCTGCGCTTCCGCCTTTGCCCAGAGTACCGGGCACAGCAAACCGATCACACTCAAAGGGTTGGAAGATGCGCTCAAGATTGGCGGGCTCAAGGATTCCGAACTCATCGGCAGAATTCAGAGCCGGGGGGTCGACTTCGCTCTTACAAGCAAGATAACGGATCAGCTGCGAGGCCTGGGCGCCTCGGCCGGCGTCATCCAGGCCGTCGGAGCGAACTATCGCGGCACGGCAGCCGCAAATGCAAACACCACTGCTCCGGCAACTCCGGGCTCGGGTCAATCGGGAAGCGCCCATGTGAATCCCGCAGCGCCCACTCCGCAGTTCCAGCACCCCGCGCCTTCGCAGCAACCTGCCACAGGAGTGCTGCACTATCAAGGGCCGCCCGTGCCCTATGGCGGCACCGTGGTTTTCGACAACCTGCCCAAGGCGCGGCTCAAATTCTCGTTCGACGGCACAGCCTGGCGGATGGTCCTCCGGGTCAATCCGGATGGGACCAAGAAGGCAATACTGAGCTCGCTCAAGCAGGGCTACCAGTCAAACTGCGATCTGGGCTGGCAGATCGTCGAATAGCAGTAGAAGGCTTGTCGTCAACTGGGCGGACGAGGGTTCCAGAGCCGCCCATGGCACCCAGGCCCCACCGCTAAAGTCAGAATCCTCCGCTTCAAAAATCTTCCGCCATTCCGGCATGACCCTGGCCTTCAAAACCACGTTTGAGGTATTCACCAGGGTTGGCCCCGACAACTCGCTTGAACGCCTTACTGAACGCAGCGTCGGACTCGTAACCGACCGACCGAGCGACGTCTATGAGCTTTTTGTCACGCTGTTCGAGTAACTGCATCGCCTTCTGCATCCGCCACTCGGTTACATATTCCAGCGGTGTTTGTCCGAGTAGCTCTTTAAAACGCGCTGCGAATGCGGAGCGAGACATGCCCGCCGCTTCGGCCAGGGATTCGACCGTCCAGGGTGTATTCACACTATCGTGAATGGCACTCAGGGCAGTGCCCATTTGAGGATCGAAGATCGCACGAAGCCATCCTTTGTTACGTTCCGGTCCCGACGCGATATGCGCCCGGAGTATTTGGATAAACAGGACCTCGGCTAGCCGATTCGCGACTATTTCAGATCCCGGCGCCTGTTCTGCCATTTCTGACGCCAGCGCTCGCATTGTGTCGTGAAGAGCAAGCGTGCGTGCCTGCTCGGCCTTAATCAGAATGAAGCTCGGCAATAACTGAGTGATCGGCCTCAGGCTGGCGCGATCGAAACTGAAGGACCCACAGACGATTGTCGTCGGTGCGCCACCACCTCCATAATGAGCGACATTGCTGTTGGCACTGGCCCCGATTTCGCGGAAGGTTGACCTTGGACGTGTTCGCGGGCTGTCGCGCAAAACAATCGAAGTCCCCCGGCCCAGCAAAATGCAATCGCCACCGGTGAGGGGAATCGGCTCCGGATTCCCTTCCACATTCAGCCAGCAGTTGCCGCGCGACAGCATGGCGAAGTGCGCCAAATCTGTGGGTGAAATTCTGTTGTCGGAGGGCGTGACCTTTTCTTCGGTCTGCTTGTCCTGTATCAAGCCCCATGGGGCTGTGGCTTCGAGCCTGTGCTGACCGAAAGCGGTTACGTGCATCGTTCTGAAGATGTCTGTTATCGGGTCCAACTGAGCCTCCATCTGCTCTCGAAAGCCATAGTGTTCTGTGAGAACTGTACGAAACTGCTCAGCTTCGTTTGTCGGACAAGCGCATCATCACGTAGAAGAGGCCTCATGACGGACATTCTCCTTCCTTCCAGCGTCACAACTCCTACACTCCTTTTCCCCGAGCCGCGCGTCCCAGCTCCATCAAAAGGTGCAAAACAGCTCGGTTTAGCCCTCATTCTGGACGAATAGACAAAAAATTTGGACTCCTGGGCAGTTTTCGTCCGCCGCCAAAGAATCTACCTTAATGTACCGAATGCTTCACACATTCCGAAGGGAGTAAATATGGGAAAGCTTCAAGGTAAGGTTGCAGTGATCACGGGTGGGGCTACCGGCATCGGCCGCGCCGCAGCGAAGCGCTTCATCGAGGAGGGCGCCATCGTCTTCATCTTCGGCCGCCGGCAGGCAGAGCTCGACGCCGCTGTGGCCGACCTCGGGCCCAATGCCCGCGCGGTGAAGGGCTCGGTCTCGGATGAGGCCGACCTCGACCGACTCTACGCGGCGGTGAAGAAGGAGCGCGGAACCCTCGACATCGTCTTCGCCAATGCCGGGGTGGGAAGCCAGCTTAAGCTCGGCGAGATCACCGCCAAGCACATTGACGAAACCTTCGATGTCAATGTGAAGGGTACGATCTTTACGGTCCAGAAGGCGCTGCCGCTGATGGGCAAGGGCGGTTCGATCATCCTGACCGGATCGAGCGCCGGCACCACGGGCGCCCCGGCGTTCACCGCCTACAGCGCAAGCAAGGCGGCCGTGCGCAACCTCGCGCGGACCTGGGCGGAGGACCTGAAAGGCACCGGCATCCGGGTAAACGTGCTGACGCCCGGGGCGGTGGCGACCGAACTCGCGGCGACAGCGCTGGGCGAGGAAGGCCTGAAGGCTTACGGCGCGATGACTGCGCTCCAGCGTATGGGTGATCCGGCGGAGCTCGGGGCGGTGGCGGCCTTTCTCGCGTCGGACGACAGCAGCTTCATGACCGGCAGCGAGGTCGCAGTCGACGGCGGCCTGGCGCAAATCTGACGCACTACGCCTGGCCGTAAATTCAACAGAAAAACAAAAGGGAGAAAACATATGAGTAATCATCCTGGACAAAAATTGGTGGGCAAAATTGCGGTTATCACAGGCGGAAGCAGCGGGATTGGCTTGGCCACGGCCAAGCGCTTCGTGGAAGAAGGTGCGCACGTCGTGATCACTGGGCGACGAGAGAAAGAGCTGAAGGAGGCCGCAGCCCTCATCAAGAGAAACGTTACGACGGTCGTGGGCGACGTGTCGCGCTTGGAAGATCTGGACCGGCTCTATGCCGTCGTGAAAGAGAAACATGGTCACATCGACGTACTCTTCGCGAACGCGGGCGCGGGTACAATCGCACCGCTCGCAGTGGCTACTGAGGCCCATTTTGACCAGACCTTCGACGTGAACGTGAAGGGGCTGTTCTTTACGGCGCAGAAGGCCCTTCCCCTCTTCAAAGACGGGGGCTCGATTATCCTGACCTCTTCGGTCTCGAACGTGTTGGGGCTGCCAGGGTTTAGCGCCTATGCCGCGAGTAAGGCGGCTGTGCGCAACTTCGCGCGCGCCTGGACTTTGGAGCTGAAAGACCGCAAGATCCGCGTGAATTCGATGAGCCCCGGAGCAATCGATACCCCGGCCTTGGCGACGACGACGGGCCTCACCGCTGAACAGGCCGAGCAAGCGGTCGCCCAGTTCACCTCGCAGATCCCAATGGGTCGCAGAGGCATGCCCGAGGAGATTGCGGCAGCAGTCGTGTTCCTCGCCTCTGATGAAAGTTCTTACATCACCGGTGTGGATCTCGCAGTGGATGGAGGCATGGCGCAGGTCTGACCCCGGCGCGGTTGCTTCTCGAACTTTTAGTCCTAACAGGAGATCGGAGAACATATGAGCTATGCAATTGTTGGATTCGGCAAGATAGGCCAGGCCCTCGCCCACGCCTTCGCCCGTAAAAACATCGACGTGACCGTTGCGAGTCGCCGGCCCCCCGAGGCGTTGGCGCCGGAGGCTCGGGCGATTGGACCCACGGTCGTCGCCAAGTCGCTGCGGGATGCACTCGAGGCCGACACAATCATCCTGGCGGTTCCGTTCGGGCAACATCGCGAGATTGCGAAGGCCCTGCCGAGTTGGAAAGGCAAGACCGTCATCGACGCGATGAACTCGTTTCCACTCCCACCTGAGGAGCTGGACGGTCTTCCGTCCTCCGCATTCGTGGCGAAGTCGTTCACCGGCGCTAAGTTGGTGAAAGGTTTTAACCATTTGGTTGCGGCCACACTGGCTACCGACCCGATCGTCGAGGGCGGCCACCGGGTCGTCTTTCTGTCGAGCGATGACCAGGACGCTATCGCTCCCGTGGCGGATTTGGCCAAGAAACTTGGGTTCGCACCCGTCAAGCTGGGAAAGTTCAACGAGGGTGGCGCGCTGGTGCACGCACGCGGCCAAACTTGGGGTCTGCTCATCTTCCAGGGTTTGTTCAAGAAGCAGCAGTAGTCGATTTACAACCGCGTGATTTGGCCCTAGAAGGATGATTCCGAAACGTCCGATTAGATCGGACACGCTTGAAGGGAAAAGGAGAGATTTCGATGAGCATCGAAAAGAATGTCCAGATTGTGAAGAGTTTTCTTGCGGCACTCGGCCGCCGCGATAAGCAAGGTTTGCTGGCGTTGTCTGCCGAAGATATTGAGTGGATCATTCCGGGCGAGGACTGGCCGCTGGCCGGCACTCACCGCGGGCACGCGGGATTGGCGGATGTGCTTCAGAAGGCTAACGAGACGGTGGAAACTTCGTACCCAGAGGCCCCCGAGTTCATAGCGCAGGGAGACCGGGTTCTGGTCGTCGGCTTCGCTACGGGGAGAATCAAAGCCACGAATAAGACATTCGAGGACCACTGGGTCTTCGACACTACCGTTCGAAATGGCAAATTGACGAAGGTCCGGGAGTATGTCGACACGCAAGCACTGGCGCGGGCCTCCGAGATGACCGCGAGCTCCAGGCCCTGACCGAGATCCGATTGGCAACCAAAAGTCGGCTTGTAGGACGGCGGAAAATGCGGGTCCTTCGACTCGGTCGCCGCGGCGACCTCGCTCAGCGATGACAATGCTGGACGGGTTCGCGGTATCCCACTCTTGCCACGTGAGGCTGCGGCAAGGATGGGGCACCCGTTCCTCGCGCGAGTGCGGCCGCACAGACAGCACCAACGCGCAAAAACATGTCAAAAATGTAGAAAAATCGGCCACTTTAGGGCCGCAAACGCCTGTTTGGACGCACTTTCGAGAAATTGTTCGGTGCTACTCGCTCTTATTCGCAACTATTCTCGGTTCTAACCGCTAATTGTTCGCAACTATTCTCGGTATTTGTCTCGAAGAATCGCACCCTCCCAGGCGAACGTTCGCGGGGCAAGCGCAACCACCTGAGCGAACATTTGGCCGGTTCCGCGCACCCCCAAAAGCAACATTTGGCTTGATTCCACGGGGCTTAACGAAACACCCCACCGCGGACGCAAAAATGCGGGTCCCCGTTGGCGTTTTCTGTTCGCGCCTGCGCGCCGCCCGTCAGTCGACGAAGTCCACCTGCGGGGCGATGGGGATGATGCCCTTTTCGTGTCCCATATCGAGGAGCTTGCGGATGGCCTCGCGGCCGTCGGGACCGTAGTCGAGCGTCCGCTCGTTCACATACATGCTCACAAAGCGGCTTGCCAGCCCTGTGTCGAGGTCGCGGGCGAACTGCATGGCATACTCGAGAGCTTCCTCACGGTGTTCCAAAGCGTGCTTGATCGAGTCGCGCAGCGCCTTGGAAATGATCTCGTGCGCCTCTGCGCCGAGCGAACGGCGGATGGCGTTGCCGCCAAGCGGCAAAACCAGTCCCGTAGTCTCGCGCCACCAGACGCCGAGGTCGATGACCTTGAGGAGACCGTTGGAGGAATAGGTGAGCTGGCCCTCGTGAATGATGAGGCCGGCGTCGATGCTGCCCGCCAGGATCTCAGGGATGATGCGATCGAAGGGGAGGGTGACGGTTTCGATCGCCGGATTGAAGATTTTGAGCGCGAGATAGGCGGTGGTGAGGACACCCGGAACGGCGATCTTGATTCGGCTCAGTTCCTCCAGCGAAATCGGGTGACTGGAGACGATCATGGGACCGTAGCCCTCGCCCACACTGCCGCCACAGCCCATCAGCGTGTAGTTCTGCTGGATGTAGGGGTAGGCGTGAAAGCTGATGGCGCTGACATCGTAGAAGGCCTCGTCGCGCGCGCGGCGGTTGAGGGTCTCGATATCGCAAAGCGTATGCGTGAAGCGATAGCCGGGGACGCGAATCTTGTTCGTCGCCAGACCGTAGAACATAAAGGCATCGTCGGAATCCGGGCTATGGGCGATGGAGATTTCCAATGGTATGGCTGGACTCGAGTCTTGAGTGGTGACTTCCGGTTGCTGGCTGCTCACGATGGGGGAAATCCTTTCGGCAAATGAAACTACGACGATTGTTCGTTGCGGCCACGTGGCCATGGGTACCACCGCGCTCCGGCGGCTGTTTTCACGCGGCATTGTCCGGCCGAGCGGAAAAACGCTGTCAGTTCGGTTTCAGGTCGGGCTCCTCGGCTGGTTCGATTGCCACGGAGGGCTCTCTCCGGGGCTTGCCGCGCCGCAGCCAGATGTGACGAGCCACACCTGCAGCCGCAAACAGCAGGGCCCCGAGCGAGACGAGAAGGACAAGTATTAACCAGCGCATCGGACAAGCTTACCAAAGAATATCAGATAGGGTGACGGAGAATATCGGATAGAGTGACGGCGGGCCGAGTGTTGAAGCGGGCTGACAGAACCTGCCATTAGGTTTCGCGTAGGCTGGCCTCAAGCCACGCGAGGTAGGGGTGGCTTCCGGATTCGATCGCAAGCACTACAAACTCAGGCGTTTGATAGCTGTGCAGATCGTGAAGGCGGGCTTCGAGAGCAGGCAAACGATCGGCAGTGGTTTTGAGCAGGAGCAGGGTTTCGGCAGACGACTCGATCTGACCCTGCCAGCGGTAGATGGATTGAACCGCGGGGACAAGCGTGGCGCAGGCGACAAGCCGCTCCTCGACGAGCGTGCGGCCGAGGCGCGCAGCTTCCTCGGGGTCGACAGTGGTGGTCATTGCGAGACGGGCTTGCGGGGTAGGTTCAGACATCGAGGGCCTTCCAGGCGAGAATCGCGATGCCAATACTTTACGCTGATATCGCCTCCGCGGAGGGGGCTGGCTCATTTTGTGACGTCCATGCCCTGCCGCATAGCCGGAAATGCAAGGACCCCTACCCATGTGGGTCATCATGGCTGTGGCGAATAGGCCAAGGCTATGCGATACTTTGGGAGCAGCAGACCCACCCAAAGCCGGGATGGCGGAATTGGCAGACGCAGCAGACTCAAAATCTGCCGGCCCTTGTGGTCATGGGGGTTCGACCCCCCCTCCCGGCACTATCTAACTATTTTATAATCAACAGTTTACAGGTTATCCCTACTCTCCGGTTCTTGTAGCGTGCGGATGGAACGTCACCTGATTGTGGTGCATTTGCACTCTGGCAGCCCCTCCGGTACGGGTCCAATCTCATGGTATTTGTTAAGCGAACAATAACTACCGAGTTGGCGACTAATCAACCGGAGCTATTGATCGCGCCCCTAGAGCTGTTATTAGCTTTATCCCTTTGGAATCAAGAAATATCCGAGTGGCCCATAATCGCTGACGAAGGGGGCATGGGGAACAGGGGGCAAATCGGCGATCCCAGCGATGTGAGCGACGAGGAGTGGGCGTTTGTGTCGCCGTATCTGGCCCTGTGCCGAGAGGACTCCGAGCAGCGCGATTGCCCTTTGCCCGCGATGTTCAACGCTTTGCGCTACATCGTACGAACCGGCAGTCAATGGAGCTACATGACCAACAATCTACCCCGTGGACAGTGGTTTATCAATAGACCCAGCGCTGGATGCGCGCTCGATGTTTCGAGACCATAGTGGAGGATTTGCGCATGCTGCTACGCGAATTCTCGGGCCGCAAGGCACAGCCGATTCTATTTCCCTGGATTTATAGAAATCCACCTATTCTTATTGTCAGTTTGTTCATTGCCGGTTTAGCGGTGGCATTTCTGAATCCCGCTGCCGCTGTCTATACCACGCTGGCTTATCCACAAGGCATCGTGGGCAGAGTGGCAGGATTGTGGTTGGGGATCGGCGCGTTTGGCGGCGCCCTAGGTATTTTCACGAGCGCATATGTGTTGCAAAAAACTGGAACTTATCAACTCTCCATTCTAGTTTTTGCTATCGCCGCTGTCATGGGAGCGGTGCTGTCTCAGACATTGAAAAAAGGCGGGCCGACGCAACGTCAGATGACCACAAACGTTCGGACCCCCCGAACGGCAGGAGAGGAACTGAAACATTGTAAGAGGCTAAATGGGATCGATTGCACCTTGTAAGAGCCGTACTAGAAAAATGGGATGGGAGAACCGTTCATGATCCTCGAACAACTGGCTGTGGGCGCAAAGGTTCGCGAAAAGACCAGCGGCATCGTCTTTTTGGTGGGAGAGCACGGACACAAAGGATATGAAGGTACCACGCTGGTCGCCAACCACGTGATCGGGCAGGGCTGCCTGGACGCTCCCGAGGATAGCAACCCTAACCAGCGTCTGCATCTGACCGGATACAACTATTACGCCTCCAGCAATTTGCATCAATGGTTGAACGCCGAAGGGGTTGGTTGGTACAAGCCCGCCCACGCATATGACGCCGCTCCGACGGAGGAGAACATCGCCAAGCGGCCGAACCCCTATGATCGTCACGGGTACAACCCTTATGCGCACAAAGCGGGCTTCCTCTCCTGGTTCGGCGAGGAGTTCCGCAAAGCCCTCTACGAGAGCGACGTGCCCTGCACCGACAGCCAACAAGCCAGCATTGAATTCGTGAAAGCGCGAGCTTTTCTGCTCAGCACGGCAGAGGCGGGCATCCGCACTTCAGATCCTCTCCAGGAAGGCAGTAAAATCGCGGTCTTCAACGACTTCAGAATCCGGACCGCCACGCCCTCGCCGGACGCGATCGCGAACTCCGATTGGCAGCCGGCGTACTTTTCCGTCAGGAATCTTTTTTGGTACTGGCTACGCACCCCCAAACTAAACGATGAGGGATTCACCTACTACGCCCACACGTCCTGTCCCTATAGCCACAAATTTTGCTGCTGCCCGTGGCTTGGCATCAGGCCGATGGTCAACGTCGATTCCCATCTGCACGTCGAAGCATCCCTCAACATTCAAGGTTTGTACCTGATCGGCTAGAGGAGGGAAAATGATTCTGAAGAATGTTCCGATCGGCACCAAGGTCAAGGAGCAGAAATCCGGGATAGTCTTTCTGGTCGCAGCGCACAACCACACCGGCTATAAGGGAACCGCCCTGGTGGCAGATTGCGCGATTAAGCTGGCCGCAATTGATGCTGCCGAGCCGGACAATCCTGATGAGGCTCGGCGGCAGTTCGGCAATAACTTCTATCCTTTTAGCAATATTCACCAGTGGCTCAATGCCAGAAGGAAGGACTGGTGTGAGCCCTCTCATGACTTCGACGCTCCGCCCATAACGGAAAATCTCGACCACGGCCGTCTGGACTTTTATGAGATTCCGTTCTATTCGACTGAAGCCAGATTTGCCATGGATTTTTCATACAAAGACGATCCTGGCTTTCTGACCTGGTTTTCTCGGGAGTTTGTCGACTCCATCTATGAAGTGGATGTCCCCTGCCATATGGATCCGGCGCCGGGTAGAGTCCATCATGGGCCACCGGTCCCATACAACCTGAAGGCCAGGGTCTTCCTGCTCAGCGCTCCCGAGTTGGGCCTGGAAGATGCTCAGTCCGTCGTGGAGGGCTTTCGTTTTCCGCTATTCAACGATGGGCGTATGCGCGCCGTCGCTCCAACTCCGGCGGCAATTGGCAGGCCGGATAATTACGTGTACGACGATTGCAGTCTCTACTACTGGTTGCGGACCGCGGTGCGGGGATCTTCGACGGCAAACTTTGTTTACGATTCTGACCACAGGATCGGAGATTTCAAGTGCTCACCAGCCAGCCCCCGCATGCCTAACGGGCCGGCGCATGTAAGAGGAGTCTGCGGGATTCGCCCGGCCCTGAATCTCGACTCCAGTATTGTGGTATCAGATCAGCCAGACCAAAACAGCATCTACACGATCGATCTTAAGGGATGAATGATATGAGTGAAAGAACGCTCGGCAGCGAATGCCCGAATGATGGATTCCACTGGTGCATGAACCAGGAGGTGGCCTTTGAGATCACTTCGGATATGAAATATCAGGCCAAATGCCTCTGCGACAATTCGGCCTGTCCACGCCACAGCAATTGCCGCGCATGCGTTGCTTTCCACAAGCTGACGGACCATTCGCCCACCTGTAAGTACAAGTGGAAATGGTAGGAGTGGCCCAATTTCGGTGTTGTGGAAGGTACTCACAGCTGGCACCACCTCCTGTGCTCGCATACCAACCGAAAGGCCGAGCATCTGATGCGCAATTGGATCAGTACCAACGTTGGCATGAGTTCCGCGCCAAGCAGACCGCTTAGAACTGCATCAAGCCACCGCAGTCGCAATGTAATGCAAAAGCTCGGATGTGAACGCTTGCAGGCACTGATGGCCGATTCTCCCCTTCGAGATTTCGTGGGAGCCTTGAAACAACCGTTTTCCGCGATCCCGGATGAATCCAACGAACCGCTCAATTGTTGCTAACGGCCCAAAGCGCTAATCGAGGCAGTCTTTGAGGCACTTTTCGATCCCCACGCGTCTGGTCTGGCGTCGGCAATTTGAGCGAGTTACCAAGATCATAGGCTCAAAGGTTCCTTCTCAGAATTGCCAACCTGAAAATCAAGCGGTCGGTCAAAACGACCGAATGCAGAATCCACTCGCCTAAAATCCCGTGTACTTGTAGCGTACTCAAGAGCCGCGTTTCCTGCGTTTTGATAGTTTTGGGCGTCTAGTATTTTCAATAACTTGTTTAGAATCAGCACGAACCGGCAATCCGCCCCCCTCGGCACCAATTCACATGTTTATAATCAATGGCTTACAAGATTTTATAATCTCCACTCTTTGTGGTGTGCACTGCTTTTCTTACTGCAACCTTCGAAGCTGCCCTTGATAGGTCCTCGTTCATTCTCCCAACCGGTGGGTGTCCAAGAGGATCCTAGGGAGACGCGACCACCTGAATCGCGTTCACGAGTGGGTTGCCGGCCGAACCCGTCGTGAACTTGATCGTGATCGTGCCGCTGCTCGTCATGGTCACGGGAAATGTCTCGTCCACTGCCTTGAACTCAGCTCCGGCAGCGGCGAAGATGTCAAACTTGGAGAGGACCGTCGTACCGTTGATCGCTACGTTGAACACGCGCTTCCCTTTGGCCGACCAGACGGGCTCTGCGAATTTGAGCGTTACCGAATACGTGCCCGCTGGCGCGCTAATGGCGTAGCTGAATGACGCCCCATAGCGCGAGGTCTTGTACAGGTTCGGGTCGGCCGTATTCGTAATCGTATTTGTCACCGAGTAAGGACTGCCACCTGTAAAATCCGGCATCCGCCGTCCAGTGTTGCGCCCAGAGAATCTGTGTATGCCGGTCCGCCGGAATTGATTCGTACCGGAGTGAAGCTTGGGGATTGGATTGACCGTCAGCGTCGCGGTGTGCTTTGATCCATTGAGCGTCGGCGGTGACCGTCACCACGGGTCTGACGCTGTAACGGGACTAGAGGCTATCGTGAAATGTGTTCGAAGTGGTGTTGTATGGAACCGTGACGCTGCCCGGAACGGTGGCCGCAGAGGGGTTGCTGCTGTTACTTGTGAGCGCCACGAGACGTTACCGCCCGCAGGTGCGAATCCGTTGAGGGTTACGGTGCCGGTGGAGGTGGAGTTGGCACCGCCGCCCACGACTCTCGTCGGATTCAAGGTCAAAGATGTCGAGGCCCGTGGCCGCGGGGTTCACCGTCAGCGTTGCTTGCGCCGAGCCCGAGCCATTGGCGGTGGCCGTGGCCGTGATCGTGGCAGCGGCGGAAGAAGTGACCGGCTGAGAAGTCACGATAAACGTCCCTGTTGTGGAACCGGCAGGGATCGAAATTGGTTGAGACGGAACCGTCGCTGCGTTGGGGTTGCTGCTTGCCAGGGTAACTTGAACCCCGCTTGAGGTTGAAGGAACCGGGCCGCTCAGCGTCACCGTGCCGGTCGAGGACACGCCGCTTCCCACCACGGTTGTCGGATTCAGTGCCAGCGATGAAACCGCGGGCGAACCGGACGTTGCCGGCGCAGGTATGTTGTACGAATCGGCGATAGCTCCGTTGGTTCCGCCGGCGGCCGCGAGAGACGCTCTCACGTATTGGACGGTCACACCATTAATTGGATCAACCGTCACGCGAAGGTGCCCGGAGTTAGGGAGAACTTTCAACGTATACACACCATCTACCGTATATAGTCCGAAACCGTACCCATAGGTTGCATCGGCAGCCATGGGGACTTCCTGATACACGACACCGTCGCGCTGCTCATGAGCGTACTCATGGTCGTGGCCGTGGAAGAAAGCTGTCACGTGGGTATTGACCAGCAACTGGTGAATCGGGAACGGTCCACGCAGCATTCACGTCGGTCCGGTTGGTATTAAACGCCCAGGTAGTCCCGTCGTCGTTGTCCCCTCCCCATTCAACATAAGGTACCGCGTAGGCACCGCCTCGCCCGTAGTCGTCCAACCCTCCAGCTACCTGATGAGCGAAGATGAACTTGTACTCGGCCGTGCTGTTTTGCAGCGTTTGTTCGAGCCACTCGTACTGCGCGACTCCTAGAGTCCAGTCCCATCGGTTACCGGAGCCCGGGGTGCTGCTTTCTCCCCCTCCTTCATCTCCGACGTAAGGCTTGGTGGTCGAATACCAGTAAGGATCGATGACCACAAAGAGCGCATCGCCCCAGGTCCATGCGTAGTAATCCTGAATCGTGTGATCGCTGCTGGTGGTAATACCCATGTAACTCGTGTCGGTGTTGCCCGTGTAGAAGGAACTGAGCAATGGATCTGGATTGAGAAAATACTCGTTCCGCGCGTTTGCGCTCATGATGGGTGGTTCGACTGCGAAGCCCGTGTCGCCCATGTGCCAACCCTCCTCTTGCTCATGGTTGCCCAGAGCCAGGAATATCGGCACCGAAGGACTAATAATACTAAAGTAGTTGGTTCGTATATTGAGGTAGCTGCTATTGGCTTGAGCCTGGGTGGTCACATTCGTACACGGCGCAATGCACCCGTCGTCCATGGCGAACGTATCGCCCAGGTCGAGGTGAAAGTCAGGGCTCTCACCGGCAATATTCTGCAAGGTTTGCTGAAACAGGGCGGGGTTGCCAAATTCGATGTTGATGTGAGAATCGGAAGTTACCGTGAACGTGAATGTGTCGTTCGCGGATCTTGCCGTGTGGAAGGAGTATTCCGGCCTTGTGATCCAGGAGGACGTAGCGCTCTGCCGGTACACCATGTAGTAGTAATACTGTGTATCCGGTGTCAAACCGCTGATGACAGCCACAAGTGGTTGATTGGCCGCCGCAGAAAGCGGGTTGGCGGCAGCTCCCGAAGTTGGGCTCGTCTGGTTTTCTCCCCCCGACTGCGTGCCATATTCGAAGTACGCCTGTATGGCGGAGCTCGCCAATACGTTGATCGTGACAGACTCGTCCGTCGGACGCCCCAGGAGTTCAGGCCCGGGGAAGCTGACCTGACCTTGCACGCTCGACAGAGGGATCAACATTGTAACCAACCCAACCACATGCAAAAGCACTTTGGAAGGCCTCATGTCTTCACTCCTTTGCTGGAAGCGGAAGAAACCGCTCTGGGTACAGCTTCGCAATCTCGCCTCTCGCCCAAGTGGGCAATTTCCGCCATCTTAGTAGCCTGTCATTGCCGTTGCGTCAAACATAAACAACAAAATGCCAAAGCGTGTTTCCCGCATCAGAGCTCGTGTGAAGAATCTCTTTGTCCTTGCTCTGCATTTCCATTGGTCCGTTCTGTGACGCCGGGATCATTCTCCGCTATCGTCGAAGGTGTTTCTTGAGCGCGGCTCAAACGAAGGAAACAAGCCTCATGATAAAAAACAAGACACGAATGAAATGTGTCGAGAATCGGACCTCCGCTCGCTAGTTCATTTTCAACCGCTGCAAGCGATCATTACATCGAAAGCTGGCGGATAATAGGGTCCCGCCTCAAACGATTCGGCAATGGCTTCGATGGTCTTTCGGGGCGGTCTGACCTCGACGTAAGGGACCCACCTGCTGCTCTTAGCGGGGAGCTGGAGAAGCAAGTGTCGCGATGCTATTCAGACTGATAGAAATTGTCAATGTAAATTTGATTGTGTAAAAACGGACGACTGAAGCAGTGCGTGGCATTAGTACCCTCCGTTTGCAAAACGAAGAGGCAGAATCTCTTCGAAATCGCCGAGTATCGAATCGAGTGTAAGGGAGCAGCGTTCCGTGGTTCCGGGCGACTCACTACCGATCCCGAGTGACCATCAACGGGGGGTTGAAAGACCTGAGCGCTCAGAAGACTCGTGCAGAGCGACTTTGTGCAGCTTTACCATTCCAAAATCCCGTGTACTTGTAGCGTACTCAAGAACCGCGTTTCCTGCGTTTTGATAGTCTTGAGCGTCTAGTATTTTCAATAACTTGTTTAGAATCAATACAAACCGGCAATCCACCCCCCTCCCGGCACCAATTAAATCGTTTATTATAAATAACTTGCGTGAAATTGCCTCTCAAGCGGTGCATGTCACGTGTGATGGTCAATCGGAGACCGAGGTCGGAGAGCGGCGGTTGCTGTGTGGCAGGCGAGGGTGCGTCGGTCGGATCGGCCTGCGAGGCTGGGGTTTGTTGTTGAGCGGCAGGCGCCTGAAGTTGCGATGTTGGCTTCTGTGGTCGTGCCTGAGCCGGAGCGGGGTCTTGTGCGGTGGCCAGGGTTGGAATGAGAAATGAAAGCGCGAGAATTCCCGCACGAAGGCTGAGCGAATTCGTTCTTGAATTCATCGATGATTCTCTTTCTTCAGAGCGATGGAGCTGTTCTGTCGTTGACAGGAGGTCGCAGTCAGCCCGCACGAAGTGGAGAACTTGCCTGAAGGTGAGACGGGCTCCGCCAAACGAGGGAAAGCAGATCGGGATGCATTTCCCGATGACATTTCTTCGCAGAAGACGAACCGCGCCAGCAGATAGGTCGTATTGTTATCGCTGGCATTGCGCCCGCTTCCGTCGTAGTTGGTGTTTCCTCCGTTGAAGCGCGCATAGCCGGTGTACTGAACGGCCAGGTCGATATTTTGCTTTGGCCACCAGAAGAAATTGCCGATATACCCTGCGCTTCTGGGGCTTCCATTCGCGCTGCCAGTGACGGAGCCCGGGGCATAGTGAGTTCCATCCGCGGTTCCCGATGTCAGGAACCACCCCATGGCTGCTGACAACCGGTTGCCATAGTGATACTCGACGTTTGCGTTGCCTGACGTCGTCGCTTATCTGCTGTTTCGGTTCGGTGGTTCCGGGGCGAAGCGCCTGTGGATTCTTCAGCCAGTGGAAGATCCACGCCGCGTTAAGCCGCGCTCCCACCTGCGAGAGCGGCGGGCCGATGTAGCCCTTGTCGCTGTAGATTTCGTGGTCCCTAGTCCCTGTGGTGTGCGGATGGAAGGTTGACTGATTGTGGTGCGTTTGGACTCTGACAGAATCTCCTATATTAGGTGCAACGCAATCACGGCTCAAAGTATCTGTTGGCCGATAACTAACTGCCGAGTGGGCGACACTAAAGCATAGCCGGCTATCCGCCCAGGACGATAACGGGCTCTCAGAAAACCTCGCAATAAGCCGTCATATCAGGACTAATCATCAGACATTTTCGTCACCTGAGCTTGGATGCTCATTGGGCCGGAAGCCGGAGCGTTGTGAGGCGCTGCTGCATTTCCGGCGGCGGGAACTCGACCAGCGCTGAAACTGAGGTCGTCGAGCGCAAAGTCGTTCCACGACACGTCGGTGTTCAAATCAAAAAGTGCCAGATCCGCGGTTTTACTGGAACCCGAATTCCATGTGAACTGATAGTTTTGCCACTGACCTCCGTTGTCGGGAGGGTACTCCGGAAATGTATTGCTTCCAACGACACTGCCGTTGATCTTCAGCGACAAGTGAGGCAACGACGAACTGTCGTGATCTACCTCGGCTCCCCAGTATGAAAAGATATAGTTCGTCGACGGCGTGACAGATACAGTCTCCTCCCAAACCTGCAATGAGGCGTCGGTTGCCCCATTCACGATCATCATCTTTCCAGTTCCCGACGTATGGTCGCCGCAATTACACCAATCCCCAAAGGCCCCGAGCGCCTTCGACGGGTTGGTGTCGATTGAATAAGCGCCTGGACCAGAAACGTCGCCGAGTCTGTATCCCGTAGTAAAACCGGTGTTGCCGTTTTCGAAGTCGCCGTTAATCACCAGGTTTTGGCCGGTCCCAGCTCCCACAGCCAGGGATGTTGCCAGCAACGCGAGTGCCCCGATTACGCTGAACCATGTCCATCTCAAATGAGATCTCATCTCTCCCTCGCTCTCTGAATGAGCCGCTTGCCTCACGCCCACTCCCCGGTCGGGATCAAGCGGTGTAAACCTGGCGGCAGGTGGCCCCGGTCCCGGTGACCGTTCTCAAAAAGGCTGAGGGTGCCCCCGGTCCCTCGCCTTTGGGGACCGGGGATAACTTTGCGATCCGAGGCCCAGTGTTATGACGCTGTTATTTGTATACGCCGTCGCTCTTGTCCAGCTCGTCGCGATGGCCGGTGTCGTCGATCATGTCGCCGAATGCCTCAATGGCAAGCTCGTTGGCCTTCTGGCTTTCCCGGATGGCCTGCTGCACCGTATCGAGGCCCTCGGGGGTGGGCGTGATGTAAACCACGTAGAACGTGCCCGGCGCATGGGTGTGAATGGCCGGCGTGTCGATTTCGTATTCGAGGATGGTGCCGGCGGCAAGCTGTTTTTCAAGCAGCGGCACGATCAGGTTCTGGGCCAGCATGTTAAGCCCCTCGTCGGGCGCGCTTTCCTTGAACTTGTAGGTCGACTCGTGGGTGTAAGCGCCCTTGAAGGAGCCGGACTTCCAGTTGTAGTAGCGGCTCACGTAGATGCTGTCCCAGTGCTTGGTGGCGCTGGTCATGGTTTCGGTGCTTGAGATCTGGTCCAGCACCTTCACGATTCCGGCCATCGACATGGCAGACCACCAATTGTCGTGCGTCTCGGTGTCGGGCTGGTGCACGAGGTTTTTATCGGCGCCATAGCCGATGATGGTTCCGTCGGCCAGTGCTTTGGCGAGGACGGGGTTGATCGCAGAGTTTGATTTCTCCACGTCGGGCCAACTGGAACGGGGATACTGCCAGTCGGCAACGTAGCTGTACATGGGAGGTTTGGGTTTCACTTCAGTCATTTGAGCGCTTGCCTGCATGGCGCACAAGGTAAACGCAACAAACCCGCACAGCCCCATGAGAATGGGGCGCAATCTCTTGTTCATTTTTCGATCTCCAGGTGTGATTTGGCCAGCAATGCTCAGGGGAAGCCTGGCAGAGCGCAGTATACAGGAGGTGCCGGAAACGGCAATCAACATTCTTCGGCTCTGGCCCGCAGCCGCGGGCGATCTCACCCTGGCAACGAGAATGCCGGAAGCAGGAACTTCGGTGAAAAAGTCACAAGCGAAAGAGGCGGCGAGCTGTTTCTCCCAGGATATTCTTCTTGCCCTCCGCGCTCACGAAAGGCAAACCCGCGATCACGCCGGGGGTGTCGAAATCCCAATGCGGCCAGTCCGATGAGTACAACAACTGGGTCTCCGCGTTGATCGCCTCAAACGTCGATTCGAGTAAACGCATGTTCGTCTTTTCCAGCGGTTGGGAGGTGTAGAACATCTCGCGCATGTACTCGCTGGGCAAACGGCGCAGTAGGGGCGCGTCCGACTGGCGCATCAAAAACTCATGGTCCAGACGCTGCATCAGGAAAGGCAACCAGGCAAGCCCGCTCTCGATCCAGATCAGGTTCAGTTTTGGAAAACGCTCCGGCATTCCGTTCATGATCCAGTTCGTCAGGTGCACCATGTTGCATGTTACGAACGACAGTGCGTGGACAGAAATGAACCGGTTCATCTGGCGGCCGACCGCGTAGTCGGGGCCGGCGTGGAAACCAAGCGGTAGTCCGCGCTCCTCCAGCTCGCGGTAGATCGGCATGTACTGCGGCTTCCACAACTCGGCTGTGCGCTGGCTGGTGATCATGAATCCGACTACGCCCGGCTTATCCGCGAACTCGTGAATGACTCGCATGCACGCGTCGGCATTTGCAAAAGGCAGCGCGATCATCGATTTGATGCGGCTATCGGCGGCAAGAATTCGCTGGGTAAACCACCGGTTGTATGCCATGATCAACTGCGGTTCGAACTCCGGCGAAGGGTGCAAGCCTATCTCCAGGATTGGCTGGGGAAACACAATCTGCACCGCGATCCCCATCGACTCCATGGCCCGGCGGACCAGCGTTACGTCGCGGTGAACCGGCGAAGGCTCGACATGCTCGCCGAGTTGCGCCATGTGAGGAATGCGTCCGGAGACGTCCTGAAATGTGATTCCCGGAGGATGGTTGCTCAACGCCAGGTTCGCGGCATACGGCCAGTTCTTGGCCATTTGTTGGCCATTGAAGCGCAGTACGGGATCCTCGATGTACTCCAGGATCTCTCCCCACGTATCCAGCTCCACGTGATGGGAGTCGACGTCGACGATGAAGTATTTGTCCAGGCCATATCGGCCAATGTCGTTACGCGCGTTCAAGAGAATCTCACGCGTGTCCGTGTGAATGGTGATCTGTTGTGTGTCGCGGGGCTTCATCATTGCGGGTCGCTCTTTCGTGAGAACCAGAGGGCGAGGTCGAAAGGAGTAAGATTCTGCGACCGTAACAGCGCGCAGGCCAGCGTCATCGCGTCGGTGGTGCTTACTTCAGGCCGCAACGGAGGCAGTTCCGTGCCCGCCTCCTCCACGGCGCGAGCATAGGCGAGCGTTGCGTCAGTCACCAGATCGGTGATGCTTTCAGCCCTCGGCATGGACTTCTCCATTCGACTCGGAGACTTCGACGCGGGTAAGTGCAAACTTGGACGTACCTGCATGTTTACCGGTGTCGATGCTGTATTCGAATCCATGCCAGGGACACACGATGTGCATGTCCCCGCGATCGAAGCGGAACCCCGTTGCAGCCTTGGAGTCCGGCTCCAGTTGTTCCACCACACGGGGAAGAATCGTACCTTGGCACACTGGCCCGCCTTGATGCGGGCATACGTTCTCGTAGGCGTAGAGCTTGCCCTCGAGGCGGAAAATGCCGATCGTCCGGGAGCCAAGGTCAACCACGATACGGCCTCCCTCCGGAATGTCGGCACTCGAGCAAACTTTCATGCCTGAATTTTAATCGCTGCGCCCGTGCCGCGTCCGCCCTTGCGGTGGCCGGCGAAGAAAATACTCCTCTCCCTGTTCCCTCGTTCCCCTGTTCCCTCGTTCCCTCGGTCCCCGCCACCACAGGCACGCACAACTCGCGAAAAACATGTCAAAACACGCACAAAAGTGTGCATTTAAGGCCGCAAAGCCCTGTTTGGACGCACTTTCGAGAAATTGTTCGGTGCTACATGCTCTTATTCGCAACTTTTCTCGGTTCTAACTACTAATTGTTCGCAACTATTCTCGGTATTTGTCTCGAAGAATCACACCCTCCCGAGCGAACGTTCGCGGGGCAAGTGCAACCAGTTGAGCGAACATTTGGCCGGTTCCGCGCACCGCCAACGCCAACATTCGGCTTGATTTGATGCCTGCGTACTCTCATTCCCAAAATTCGCGTCCCCGTCCGCCCTCAGCGCTGGAAGATGTCGATGGGCTGGGTGAAGTCGGTGACGCGGATGTGGCGGGCGAGCGTGGGGTGCTGGCGCTTGAGCGCGAGGTACATCTCCCACGCGACGCGGCGATAGCTGAAGTGGCCGGCGGGCGCCGGAGCGGAGTTCGGAGATGTATTGGGCTTCGGCGAAGTCCATTTTGAAGAGGCGCGGATGCGCGTGGCCAGCGGCAGCAGGTAAAGTGGCGGATTGCGCGGCTTCTGGCGCTGGACTGGCTTGGCGGCGACTGCACGCTGGCGGCCGGTGAGCGGACTCGATGGCGGAGCGGTATTCGGCGAGAACGCCGGCTTCGGCGAGAATGTCGACTTCGGCGGCCAGGTTCGCCGGCAGGCCGGGGCGTTCTCGTAGCCGTGCAGCGCGGTGAATCCCTGGATGATCTGCGTGCAGCGGCGATGGCGGTGCATGTCGCGGAAGCCGCCGATGTCCATGAGAATGTCGAAGCGGAGAGCGGCGCCGGCGTGGAAGGCGCGGAGTGCCTCGTCGTGCTTGCCGCGATGGCGCAGGCCGAGCTCGATGATCTCGGTGATGCGAGCGGCGGGAAGCCCGGCGACGAGGTCGCGAATCTGGCGGTAGGGGTGGTGGCTGGCGGAGTAAAGGAGCGTGGCGGCGAGCTCGACTTCGAGGGACTCGGTGCGCTCGACGAGATCGACGAGCGGCGCAGCGGCGATGGGGAGGTCGCCGAGGAGCTCGGCGGCGGCCTGGGCGAGTTCGGCCTGGGTTTGGATGAGGTAGTCGTTGGGCTGGGCGTATTTGACCAGTGTGGGCGCGGTGCGGACCTCGCGGGTGAAGAGTTGCGGCGGCTTCGGCGGCGAGGCTGCCCTCAGGGGCTAAGCCGTGCCCTGATGCAGAGCCTCTGATCTTGCGAGTTTTTCGACGAAGGCTTGGCGGCGGCGGCGTTCAGATTCCAGGCGGGGCCGGTGGCGGCTTCGCGCAGCTTTTCGCCGAGCACGCGGACCTCGGCGGCGGGGTGGGAGAGCAGGCGCGAGACCTGGGTTTCAAGAGTGCGGGCGCTGACGATCTGGCCGAGCGAGGTGTTGGTGGCCAGCGGAAGCAGGTAGCGGGCAACGTCGAAGGCGCGGGCGCGGAGGGTGCGCTCGTAGGCTTCGGGCTTGAGGGCTTCAGGGCGCGGGATGCGGCGGCGGAGGAGATCGAGGACGGCGGCGGTGGTGCGCTGGTAGGCGGCGAAGAGGTTGCCGATGGTCTGGGCGTAGAGCTCCGGCAGATGCGGAATCGCTCGCCGAAATCGGGGAAGATACCAGCCGGACTTGAGGAAGTTCTGGTAGCGGGTGGAGCGCTCCTGGCCGTCCCAGCGGGTCTCGTCGACCAGGACGATGGCGGCCAGCAGGGAGAGGCGCTCGACGGCGAAGGCGATGTGGGCCAGGTCGGCGATGGAGCGGTGGCCGTATTGAAAATAAAAGGTGTTGAGGAACTGCTCGGCGCGCTGGGAGCTGATTTCGGCGAGCGACTCGCGCATGGAAAGCGCGGAGCGGGAGTACTTGGCCATGGCGAAGGCCAGGATTTCGGGGTCGGCGCCGTGGACGGCGAAGACTTCAGTTTGGTTACGAGCGCCGGGGGCGGAGAAAGTTTCACTGGACATGAGGATGGTCTCGCGGACAGAATACGGCATAAGGGTGAGGCCGGGCCGCCGTGGAGGGCGGGGGTTAGCTTCACTTTCGGGCGGCAAAACGCCGGCAGAGCATTTTCGAGATGCCTTAGAGCGGGAGCCCCCAGGTCCTGGGAGCAGCCATGCGGGAGTATTTGGTGCGGACGTCGCACAAGCCGCGGCCTTTGCCGCCGGGGCGCTGGGCGATGACCCAGCGCTGGAACGATCTGCTTTTTGCGCATTGGCCGATTCCGCGTCAAGTCGATTGAGGCGCTGCTGCCGGAGTGGCTGGAAGCCGACACGTTTCAGGGGTCGGCGTGGCTGGGCGCGGTGCCGTTCTGGCTGGACCGCATCAAAATCCGCGGCATGCCTTCGATCCCCGGCTTGCGCAGCTTTCCCGATCTGAATTTGCGCACCTACGTCCGCGACCGGTTCACGGGAACGCCGGGCTTTTATTGCTTCTCAGTGGACTCCAGCAACCTGCTGGCGGTGGCAGCGGCGCACGCCGTCTATCACCTGCCGTATTTCCTGGCGGAGATGCATCTGGAGCCGCGATCGGAGCGGGAGTTTGCGTTCTACAGCCGGAGGCGGTTCTCGCGCAGGCAGGTGATCTTCAAGGCGCGCTACCGGGGACTGGGGCCGACGCCGCAAGACGGCGGAGATGCGCGCGCGGGACGCTCGAATATTTTTTGACGGAGCGGCCACTGCCTGTTCAGCACCAACCGGGCAGGGCAGCCGATCCGCGCCAATCTGCACCATGTTCCGTGGCCGCTGGAAGAGGCGGAGGCGGAGATCGAGCGCAACGATCTGGCCGCGGCGGCTGGGCATCGAGCTGCCGAACATGGAGCCGGTGCTGCACTACTCGCGGCGGCTGGCGGTTTATGTTTGGCCGGCGGAGCTGGTGCGTCCTGCGCTGGCCGGCGCGGCCGGTGACGGTGGCGGCGACGCCGACGTAAAAACAGGGGTCAGGTTTCAGGTTTCAGGGGTCAGAGAACAGCTTGTAGCTCGCAGGTTCTGTAGCTTATAGGTTCTGGCTTGTCACTGCTGGCTCCTGGCTACCGGCAACTCGCTCATTTCGCCCAAATCCACTCCATTTATTTCGCCCGGAATGTCCCATCTATAATGAGCGCTGGAAAGAATGAGCTATGGAAAGGCGCGGCTTGAGCCGGGGAGCGCGCGGAGAGGTCCAGAGAAGACATGGCGGATTTGCAGGGAAGAATTGCGCTGGTGACGGGCGCGGCGCAGGGGATTGGCCGCGCGATTGCGCGTGGAGCTGGCGCGGCCGGAGCGACGCTGGCGCTGGCGGATATGAACGAGGCCAAGCTGGCCGAGACGGCCGCGGAACTGACGGCGGCAGGCGCGACGGCGCGCGGCGTTCACCATGAATGTGTCGAGCCAGGAATCGATTGAGGCCGGGGCAAAGGCGATTCTGGACAAGTTCGGCAAGGTCGAGATCCTGGTGAACAATGCCGGGATTACGCGCGACAACCTGATGCTGCGCATGAAGCGCGCCGATTGGGACAGCGTGATCGGCATCAATCTGACGGGCGCATTTCTGCTGACGCAGGCGCTGCTGAGCCCGATGCTGAAGAACCGCTGGGGACGGATTGTGAATATCGCCAGCGTGGTGGGCCGCGCCGGGCAGGCGGGACAGGTGAACTACGCGGCGTCGAAGGCGGGGCTGATCGGGTTTACGCGGTCGCTGGCGCGCGAGGTGGCGTCGCGAGGCATTACGGTGAATGCCGTGGCGCCGGGATACATTGAAACGCCCATGACGGCGGTGCTGAACGAGGAAGCAGACGCAAGGCCATGATGGCGACGATTCCGCTGGGCCGGCGGGGAACGCCCAAGGATGTTGCGCAGGCGGTGAAGTTCCTGGCCTCGGATGCGGCGTCGTACATCACCGGGCACGTGCTGGACGTGAACGGCGGCATGTTCATGGGCGGGTGAGGCCTCACGGCCGTGGGGCTCATCTGAGAGAATGATGGGAGTGGATCGACGGCATTATTTTTTCTTCAGATGGGACGCAGCGAGGCTGGCGGCCGTTTTGGTTGCCGCCATCGGCGCTGCCTTGGCCTCGTGGGCGCAGGCACAGAACCCGACGTCGGCCACCGATCCCTTTTGGGGCAGCGTAACGGCACAGCCGGCGATCGGCGAGGTGCTGAAGCTGTCGCTTGACGATGCGGTCGCACGTGGCTTCAGGAACAATCTCGGGCTGAAAGAGGCCGAGAACGAAGAAAAGTCGCTGCACGGCGAAAAGAACGAGGCAATGCAGGAGTTTTTGCCCACCATCACGCTGACGGGCGACACCGGCTACCATATGATCGACCTTGCAGCCGTCGGCTTCAGGCCCGATGAGCTTTCGAGGTTTCCTGGGGGTAAGAGTCCGGCGGGTCTTACAAACATCGTGCGCGTCAACTTGACCGACGGAAAAATCCATTACAACGAGATCCTGTTTTCCGGGCCGGTGATTGGCGCGTGGAAGGCGGCGGGCGCGGCGGAACGGTCAGCGGATTTCACCAGGATTAGGGCGCGCGGCGAGGTGGTACAGCGCGTTGCGACGGCCTATCTGCGCGCGATTGCCGACGAGAGCGAAGTGGAGAACGCAAAGGCGCTGGTGGCGCAGGCACAGTTGCTCGAAGACCACGCTCATGCCGAGCACGAAGCCGGCACGGCGGCGAATCTGGACGAGCTGCGCGCGCGCGTCGAGTTGCAGGCGCAGCAGCAGGCGCTGATCGCTGCCGAGAACCAGCAGGCGAAGGACCTGATCCTGCTCAAACGCGAGATTGGAATCGATCCCGGGCAAGTGATTGCCCTGACCGATCCAGCGCCCTACGGCGAGCTGGCCTCCGAGACACCGGAAGAGGTGCGGGCGATCGCATACAAGTCGCGCCAGGACTACCAGAACCTGCAGAACCAGGTTGTTTTGTACAAGGCGGTGCACACGGCTTATCGCACCCAGCGGCTGCCGACCCTCAGCTTTAACAGCTATTACGGCAGCACCACGGTGGATGGAGCGGGCACGCACGGCAACTTCTCCGCTGTGGGGACGTTGAGCTTTCCCCTCTTCCGCGAGGCGCGGCTGCGCGGCGATGAGGACGCGTCGCAAGCGCAGTTGGACGCCGTAAAAGCGCAGCTTGCCGACCTGCGCGACCGCATCGACGAGCAGGTGCGCGCGGCGCTCTTGGACGTGAACGCGAGCAAGCAGCTTGTGGACGTGGCGCGATCGAACGTAGACCTGGCTACGCGGGCCTTGAGCGACGAAACCGACCGCGTGAACGCCGGCGTTGACGACAACCTGCCGCTGGTGACGGCGCAGGCCACGCTGGCCACCGCGGAAAGCAACCTGGTGGAGAGCCTATACCAGTACAACGTGTCGAAGCTCAGGCTGGCGCGCGCCGCGGGCGTGATCGAGACGCAGTTCCGGGTGTATTTGGGGCGCTAAGGATAGGTTTCAGGCGTCAGGTTTTCAGGGGTCAGGGGCTATAGCATTTTCGGAATTACTGTAAACCGAAAGCACGCCCTTCAAGTGGCTCGCCGCGGCGAGCCACTTTGCACGCTTCTTGAAAAGTCTACGTTGATTCCGAAAATGCCGTAAACGCCGTCCGGCCAGGACAATACCCATCTTGGGATCACCGGGTCACCCTGGGCCTTGCCGAGCGCATTTAGGCGATTTGCTTGCCTGCGTCGGGTCCGACTGACTGATCGAAGACTGCCTCCACGGTGATCTTCACCACGTGGTGCACAGGCGGTAAGCCTTTAGGGAGCTGCTTGCTTGTATCTTCAAACAAGGAACCAGACGTTACGATCTCGGCAGTCCCTTTGAGCTGGTAGCCCTTGTTCGTAGCTGTGTCCACAACCGTGACGGCAATTTTGTTATTCTCCAGCAGATTTCTTCTGGTTTTCAGAGAAAACAAGTCGGCGAAAAGCACGTGATTCTCATCCACCAATTTGAGACTTCCTTTGGGAGTGGCGTTGGGCTCTCCGTCACGGGAGGCTGTTGCCACCCATGCCAGCTTGCCCGGCAGAAAATCCTGAACGTGCTTAGGAATGATTACCATGATAGTGCCTCCAAACTTTGAATTGCCGGACCCTGGCAGAGCAGCCCGGGTTATTGGGGCAAGTGTCACTCGCCGAACAGCGGTAAGCTCGACCACCACCCACGTGATTTACTGACACGGCTTCACCCTAGCAGCTCTCGGCAACACAGTCGGTAGCAGGGGCTACAAACCTTACATATTTGAGAGTGCTACGCATCTGCCGATTCAAACTTTCGGAGAATAGTATGAATAGGGAAATGATGAAGAACTGGGGGGGGAATGCGTGGTGGCGGACCGGTTGATGATTTTGCCGGCATTCAACTTACCGCGGCGGAATCGCTGATGAAGAGAAGCTTGCCGGTGGTGCGAATCTTTCCCATGTCACGGAGTTTCCCGAGCGTGCGGGTCACGCTTACACGGTGAGCACCCACGAGGAAGCCGATTTCCTCGTGGGTCAGCGGGAAGGCTATCGTCCAGCCTCCGGAGGCGCGGGTGCCAAGTTCCTGCGCGACGTTAACCAGGACCTCGTAAAGTCGGGCCTCCAAATTCGGCTCGGATAAGGCCCCCACCCTCCCGGAGAGGTGGTCGATTCGGAGGGAGAGGTTTCGGATCACCGCCAGCCCGACCTTCGGATATTTCTCGACCAAGTTCTCGAAACTCTCTCGATTGATCCCGCAGGTCATCGTGGATTCCATGCACGTGGCGCCTACCGGGTACTCGCCCTTCTCTAGCAGGACGCTTTCGCCGAGGAGATCTCCCGCCTTGCGGATATCGAGGGTAAGGACGCGCCCCTCCTCTGTGATCTTCCAAAGCTTCACAGACCCCACCTTGATCAGATACATGCTTTCGGCGGGGTCGCCCTGCCGGAAAAGATCCTCTCCCGCAGCCAGACTCCGGCGTACCAGATTCTTGGAGATGGCACTCCACGCCTCTGGTGGCGCACCTTCGAAGAGCCACACTTGGCCGAAACAACCGAGGTGGATGGCAAGGCCGGGGCCAGCCAGTTCATTACACAGGCACGAATTACTCATAACCTTTCGCTTCCAGATGGCAGCACTCGGCCACTGATTGCAAATCTCCAACTATATTGCGGCCATTTACCATGTTCGAATCGAATTGATTCAGGTAGACACGGACCTCCGTATCATACCGCGGTTCGTCCGGTGGTTTCGCGGACTCACTCCCCGCCTCCAGTCTACCTGGACGCTCACGCTCGTCCTCTTGTGTTCCATAGTCAGGAATATGAGCTACTTCTCGAGAGCGTTCAATTCCTCGGTATGAGCAATTCTTATTTACGCATTTTCCGCGTAGTTTCATCTCTGGTACCTCTGAAATAATTCGATCACGACCCAAAAACCCTTGCCATAAAGGTCGTTCGCTCCAACGCACGACTTCCCCAACGCATCCGTTTAACGTAGAAGCCAGAGCAGCATTCTCCTTGCCCCATAAATTAAAGATTGTGTATTACGTGGAACTGGATGCGGCGGCGCTGGCAGGGCGGGCAGCGAGGATACAGCGCAGATTCTGCACGAGGTATTGATGGGACCGCGCGACGTGGAGCGGCTGCCCAGCCAACTGATTACACCGGTAAACGGTATACTGAGCTTGCTTCTGAACTGTGCCACGGTGGCGCTGCTGCCCGCGCCGGATGCGCAAGGCTGCGGTGCTTTAGAGAGGAATTGAATGATTCTGGCAGGCGATGTAGGCGGCACCAAGGTTCACCTGGCGCTGTTCGACTTTATCGCGGGCGACCTGAAGCACGTGCGCGATAAGCAGTTCCCGGCCAGGGAGTATGCGGGGCTGGAAGCGATCGTGAAGGAGTTTTTGGTTACGGAAAAGGTGACGGCGGCGTGCTTTGGCGTGCCGGGGCCAGTGCGGGATGGGCGGTTGCGGCTGACCAACCTGCCCTGGACGTTGGACAGGCGCGAGCTGGCGCGTGACCTGAAAATTGATAACGTGTTTATTATTAATGATTTGCAGGCAAGCGGGTACGGGATTACGGAGCTAGATGCGGAACAGATTTACACGCTGAACGAGGGCGATGCGCGGCAGGTGGGCAACCGGGCGCTTATTTCGGCGGGGACCGGGCTGGGCGAGGGCTTTATCATCTGGGACGGGCGAAATTACGTTCCTTATCCCTCTGAGGGCGGACACGCGGACTTTGCGCCGCGCAACAGGGACGAGTTCGACTTGCTGCGCTTTCTTGCCAACAAATACAACGGACGCATCAGCTACGAGCGCGTAGTGAGCGGGATGGGACTGACGAACATCTACGAATTTCTGCGCGAGGTGCGAGGACTGGAAGAGCCGGCGTGGCTGGCGGAGCGGATGACGCACGAGGATCCGAATGCGGTGATTACGGAGTCGGCGCTGAAGGCTAAGAGCGAGATTTGCGAAAAGGCGCTGGACATGTTTGTTTCGGCCTACGGCGCAGAGGCGGGCAACCTGGCGCTGAAGCTGATGTCGGTGGGCGGGCTGTATGTGGGCGGAGGTATCGCGCCGCGGATTCTGGAGAAGTTGAAGGACGGCACGTTTATGAAGGCGTTCACCGACAAGGGGCGGCTGAGTCAGTTGCTGGTGAACATGCCGGTGCGCGTGATTCTGGAGAGCCGCGCGGCGCTGATCGGCGCGGCTGCGTATGCCGAGGCGCTGGCGGCGGTGGTGAGCGGGATTTCGCCGCGGGCGGCGTCGGCAAAGTTCTAGGCCGGAACCAGAGTAAGCGTGTCATTGCAATGTTGATGAATGTGGCTCGCCGCGGCGAGCCACGCGGCTGACATGCCTTCCGGATACGTCTACTCTGGTCCCGCTGTAATCCAAAATCAATCGCAGTGCGCCAGTTGCAGGCAACGCCGGCGATTCTGACGGAAGCGTAGGCTGACCGGGCGTAGGACTGAAGGAACTGGGCCGGCAACTCGAGGAGAGAGAACGATGATGCGTTGGCTGGGCCTGTGGTTCCTGCGCGTGCTGGTGGCGTTCGCGGCAGTAGCGCTCGTGGCCTATGCGATCGACTGGGCGGTTTACAAGCTGCGCGGCTCGCCACAATCGACGGTCGCCGTCAGCCGCTTTATGACGATTCCGCTCAAAGGGCAAAAGACCGAGTACGACTATCTTGGGACGGCGAACGTTTCCTGTGTCGTCTCGCTGTTTCCCCACGGCGATGAGGATCCCTGCTGGCATCTCCAGCGCAACCCCAACCAGTGGGAGAATGTGGGCACGCCGGCCTACTGAGAGAGCAGTGCGGGCGCGGCGCGAAGCGGGTTATAGCGGTTCTCCAATTGGTGTAGAGCGGAGCCACAACCGCTAAGTGGCGTTTTCATCAAGAAAACGCCACATTGCATGCCCCTCAAAACTTCACGTGAATTGGAGAACCGCCGTAAACATGCGATGGTGATGAAAGTCACTCCCGATAAATCGAGGCGCGGGTAAGATCGTGGGATATTTCCTCCGAACGCCATGTATAGCCGCACACAAAACGAGAACGGCAGTTACAACACCCGCTGCCTCGACTGCTTTATTACCATTGCGTCGTGCGTGGAGACCGAAGCGGAGCTGGACCAGCGCGAAGCGCACCATCTCTGCCCCGAAAAAGCCCTTGCCCAATTGCTGGCGCAGGATATAGCCTCTGCAGCGCACGCAACACGCAACTAGAGCGGAACCGGGCTCGCCGCAGCGAGCCACTTGGCTGCAGTGCTTCCGGGATACATCTGCTCTGGTTTCGCTCGAGTCCCATTGTCACCCTTCACTGCGGCCAGAAACGGCTACGTCAATTGCGAAACCGCTCTAATTTTCCTGATCGAGAGACGCTGGTGTCTGGTCGTTGCCTTTAATCCAGCGCTGGGTCCCTGCGGTATCGTCTACGGCGTTTTCCAGATCCGAGATCGCCAGCGGCAAGCCAACCTCGATGCCCACATAGTCCGTCACCGTCTTTGTCTTCCCGCCCACGGTCAAGGTCAACGTGTAGGTTGGGTTGTCAGTGACTTTGGCGATGTATTTGTCGCCGGCCGCGAAAAACTTCGCCTTCTCAAACTCGCTCACCAACTCCCTTACCGCTGCGGGAGAAATCTGCGCATCGTGATCGCCTGGGTTCAGAACGTACCTCTCTCCACTGAAATGGACCCTTCCGTCTCCCCGAATGGTGACCGAATAGGCCGCGCATCTTCCAAAGCATTGTGTGCGCGAAAGCTGAATCTTCACGCCCTTCAGGCCCCACGGCTCAGGAAAACTGCGCGGAACCAATGCCCACCGTTCCGGCGGAAGCAACGCAACGTAGTCTGTCGCGCGCACGCGAACGCTCTTGCCGTCTCGCGTCCACGGCTTGAACGTACGCGCCAGTTCTATGGCCCGAGCCTCTTCGACATGCCGCTTCTCATCTCCGATTGGCTCCGCAGACTCTACACGGCCTTCGGCCGTAACAACAATCTCGAAGGTCAAATAGGTTTCAAAGCGAAGCGTGCCAGCTTCAATCGGGCTCACATGCACCGCGTTCGTCGGGCCGAGCCGGTGGTCCCAAAGATTTCCCTCGCCCGGTTTGAGTTCCACGATGGGCTGGCCGGCCGGCAATGGCTGATGGGGCTCTTGAGTTCGAACAGTGGCCGCTCCGAGTATCAGGAGGCATCCGGCGAAAACCGAAAGTCCACTCACGCGCATCGAATTGCCCCCGGGCTTTGACAGCAAAAGCCTGCGCCGATATCTCTGCTAATCGATTAGACTTTGAACCCCGAACGCGGTAAGCCCTTGCTTTCAGGAATTGTCTCCTGCTGCTAAGATAGATACATTCGTGGGGCTGTAGCTCAGCTGGGAGAGCGCCTCGTTCGCAACGAGGAGGTCGCCGGTTCGATCCCGACCAGCTCCACCAAACCATCCCACACCCGCATCAGCCGCTATAGCAATTCCAGAACAGCCATAACTCGGAGTTGATGACCGCGAGTCGACGTGACCCTGTTGTGGCCTTGTATCAGGGCGCGGCCGGGGAACCCGCCCAGTGGGTGGGTCGCGCGCCGAAGGGCGCTTCTTTAAGGAGTCGGGACTTTAGCCCCTGCTGTGGCAAGGCCCGTTCGCAATGCGCCGCAAGAAAACGCGCCTAATTCTGCGCAGAAATTTTCACGTGAACTCTGGAACCACTCTTAAAGCACAAGGCGTACGCAGGCCCTCTCGGCTGCGTACGCCTCGGTCGATCGCTCAGCGCGACTATTTCACAGGAGGAATGGGCCTGAATCCTGTATCTCTCATCGTCTTTACCTCCAGCTCTTCACTCCTCATTTTAGTCCGGTCACCGCACGCAGTCAACTGCCCTGCGCGGGGCCCTCGTCCGTAAGCTTTTTAAAATCAGCATCGTCCCATAGTGTCTTCAGGTCGTCGTCGGTCTTGGCAATCTTGCGCAGTCCGGGATTGAGTTCGAAGGCTGCCTGCAAGGCGGCAAGAACCTCTTTCTTGTCGAAGCCGAGCAGCGCCTGGTAGCACGCCTTGTTGTAGGTGGGTTCGGCCTTGGTCTCGGGCGACATCAGATCGATGGCGCGGTCGGCGCATGACAGGGCCTGGTTGAGAAGCCTCGTTCCCTCCGCGCTCGCGTAACCCGACCGCTTGGCCTGGAGCTTGAAGACCATGCCTTTGGTCAACACGGCTCGGCCATCTTTGGGGATGTTCTTGAGGGCCTCGTCGACCCACTTCATGGCTTCGTCCAGCCTGCCCTCTTCCATCGACTTTTGCGCCAGCACAACCAGGTCGACGTTGTCCTTTTCCTTTTGCAGTTTCCTATACCGCTCTTCCAGATCGCGCTGAAATTTGGTCCGCGTCCAGATATAGCCCCACAGAAATCCCAATGCGAAATAGAAGACCATGACGGCCAGCGCCACCGACTGGCCGCTCAGGATCAAGTCGGCACACGCGGGCGCCCCGCAGCATTGTGCCGGTTGCAAACTCCTGCCCACGTAGTACGAGAGAGCCCCCAGTTTGGTGGGAATCTTGTTCAACTCCACCAAGCTCACGCCCACAATAATCTTGGTCAGCCAGTCGGAGATTTCGACCAGGTTGGAATTGGACGTGATCGGATTCGTTTGCCCATCCGATGTAGCCGAGTCCTGATCGCCGGATTTTTTCGGGCTGCCTTCGCGCGGAATGCCGAAGATGAATCCCGTCAGAACCCCGGCTGCCAGAGCCGCCGCGCCCACCAGCACTCCCACGCCGGCGATGCGCAGCACCTCGCCTGTCGGCCCGAAGCGCAGCGCATACAGAACGATCAGGCCGCATCCCGCAACGGCCAGAACCTGAATCAGGATAAGAATATCGGGACCATTATGAGGAGCCTTGGTCGCAGAGCCGTCTGGCTGAGTCGAGGCCATAGCCGGTTCCTCCGGGGAGTGATTTGGCAGTACTGTAGCACCGCGATCTTCGCCCCGTCTACGACCAGGGACGAAAAAATAGCTTCTAGATGCTAGGCGGGTGGCCCATGTCCTTGGATCTTGGCTCTGCCACGAAGTTAAGTGCCCCAGGTCTCGACTTTGAGACCTGGGATAGAAACGAACCTTTCCCCCTCCAGGTCCCGCGGAGGATCGCGTCCTGATTTGTTACCAGGACGCCATTTCACTCGCTGACGGAAGATCGGTCCGCTGAAGTCGCCGTCCCACTACCAAAATCCCTCTCCAAATCCCGAAAAATCGCACGACGCGCAATTTCTATCCGTCATTTTCGCTAATTCCGTGCACCTGCAGGTCGTCATGCACACTGTTTCCATACACCTGCAGGTATATTTTTCCGCAAAATCCCTTACCGTCAGTTTTTTTGAGCGCACTCGCGCGAATTCTTGCGGCCTGTAGGTCGTCGGATTTGGGCGAGCACCCGTGTATACTTGAGCCGTTCCGGACCATGAAGCAGTCCAGCGCGCCCTCCAGATAACATGGCCGGCGCAATCCGGAGCCGCATCCTCATTCAGTGACCGCTTTCTTGACGAGGTGAACGGTTGTCCCAGGTCGTCTCTTCGCCGGAAGCCCCCGTTCGAGCACTGCGCCCCCTCTGTGTCGATCTCGACGGATCGCTCGTCAAATCCGATACCCTCATCGATTCCTTTCTGGTGCTCGTGCGCACCCAACCGGCGCTTCTGTTCGCCTTGCCGGGCCGCCTTCTCGACGGCAAGGCCGCGCTCAAAGCATTCATCACCGCGCGTATCCCCCTCGACGTTGCGCATCTGCCGTACAACCGCAAGCTGGTGCAATTTCTTCACGAGGAGAAGGCGCGTGGCCGAGCCATCTATCTCGTCACCGGCGCGGATGTGGGTCTGGCCCAGCGTGTCGCCGCTCACTTTGGCATCTTCACCGGCGTTTTCGCCAGCGACGGCCAGGTCAACCTGACCGGAACCAGAAAGCTCGATCGCCTGCGCGGCCAGTTGGGCAACGGCGCCTACGACTACATCGGCAATGACGCTCCCGACCTGCCGCTGCTGGCTCACGCAACCGAACCCATGGTGGCCAATCCCAGCCTTCGCTTGCGGCTGAGGCTGCGCATGCGCGGCATTCGCCCTGCGCGCACGTTCGTTCAGCGCGATCGTCCGCTGTGGTCGGTTTTGAGAGCTCTGCGCCCGCATCAGTGGGCGAAGAATCTGCTCATTTTTCTACCGCTGCTGCTGGCGCATGTGATTGCTGTCAATCGGCTCCTCGACGCGCTGCTGGCGTTTTGCTGTTTCTCGCTCACGGCTTCGTCGGCTTACATCGTCAACGACCTGCTCGACATCGAAGACGACCGCCGTCACGCGCAGAAGCGCCAGCGCCCCTTTGCCACCGGCGATCTCTCGGCCTTTGCGGGGATTGGCATTGTGGCTCTTTCGCTGCTTTTGGCGCTCTCCGCCGCGCGTCTGCTGCCTGTGGGGTTCTACGGCTGGCTGCTTCTTTATCTTGGAGCGACGCTGTCCTACTCCTGGTATTTGAAGCGGATCGCACTGGTCGATGTGCTGGTGCTTTCGGGGTTGTACACGCTGCGCCTGCTTGCCGGAAGCGCCGCCACAGATTCGCACATCTCACCCTGGCTTGCCGGCTTTGCGATCTTCCTTTTCTTCTCCCTGGCAATCGTCAAGCGTTTTGCGGAACTCGAGAACCTGCGCAGCACCGGGCTGCCGCCGCGCAATGGCCGCGGCTATCTCGTTGCCGATATCGACCAGTTGCGCAGCTTCGGCACCTCCAGCGCCTTTGCGGCGGTCATGATCTTCGCCATCTATATCAGCAGCAGCGACGTGATGAAACTCTACCACCGTCCGCAACTGCTCTGGCTCATTATGCCGTTCATGATTCTCTGGCTGTGCCGCGTATGGCTGCTGGCTTCGCGCGGCGAACTCAACGAGGACCCTCTCGTCTTCGCACTGACCGACCGCATGAGCCTGACGATAGGCGCTGCAGTCGCGGCCATCGCCCTGTTGGCCATTTGAAATTTATCGACCTTGATATCATTGCCTGCATAATGCTATCATTGCGATCGAGATCGAAGGAGCAACAAGACCATGGCAGCAGTGACTGTCCGAAACATTCCGGAGAAAACCCATCGTGCCCTCAAATTGCGCGCTGCCCGCAATGGGCGTAGCACTGAAGCCGAGATTCGGAAGATTTTGGAGGACGCGGTGTCTTCAAGCGCGGAAATTGGGCTCGGCTCCCAGTTAGCCGCGCTCGGGCGACGCTTCGGCGGCATCGAGCTCAACATCAAGCGGGATAAAAGACCGGTCGAGCCTGCGGATTTCTCGTGATTGTTCTCGACACGAATGTCATCTCGGAACCGCTGAAGCCACTGGCAGACCCGGCTGCGATCGCTTGGGTCGATCGCCAGCCGAAACAAACACTGTATCTGTGCGCGCCTGTCCTTATGGAAGTACTACTCGGTATCGCGCGCCTTCCCGATGGAAAACGAAAAAAAGATATGGCTTCTGCGATGCAGAGCTTGCTCGCAAATTACTTCGCCGATCGATTTCTCGCCTTTGAACGTGAAGCGGCTGGGCGTTATGCCTCGCTCGCAAGCCGTGCTTCGGCACGTGGCTACTCCATCTCGGTGGCCGACTGTCAGATCGCTGCAATTGCTGCCGTTCACGGGTTCGCCGTCGCCACGCGCGATACAGCGCCGTTTCTTGCCGTCGGTATTCCCGTCATTAACCCGTGGGAACCCTGAGCCCTGTCTCCTGATCCCTGTTTCTCAGCTGAACAAATCCTTCATCTTTTCCATCAGCCCCGGCGAAGTGGGCTTGTTGTCCACAGTCATGGTCTCGGCCAGCTTTGTCACCAGTTCGCGCTGCGCGCGGTTGAGCTTGCGCGGAATCTGCACCATCAACTTGACGATCAGGTCGCCGTTGCCCTTCTCGTTCAAGTAAGGAACCCCGCGGCCGCGGACGCGCAACTCCCTGCCGCTCTGCGTGCCTTCGGGAATCTTGATGTTGATCGGCGCCGTCGATGCCGGGAATCTCGAATTCCGCGCCCAGAGCAGCCTGCGGAAAGCTGATGGGAATCACGCAGTAAAGGTCATGGCCGTGGCGCTCGAAAAAGTCGTGCGGACGGATGGAAAGCATGACGTACAGGTCGCCCTTTGGCCCGCCGCCGCGTGCCCGCGTCGCCTTCGTCCGTGTAGCGGATCCGGGTTCCCTCTTCCACGCCCGGCGGAACCTTCACGTTGAGCTTGACTTCGTTCGCAGCACGGCCCTCCCCGCGGCAGGTCGGGCAAGGATCGCTGATCACTGTGCCGGCGCCGCCGCAGGCGCCGCAAGTGCGCGCCACGGAGAAGAATCCCTGCTGATAGCGGATCTGGCCGCGCCCCTGGCATTGGCTGCAAACACTGGGGCCGCGCCCTGACGCGCTGCCGCGGCCATTGCAGGAGCGCGCAGGTTTCCAGCCGGCGAATCTTCACTTCGGTCTCGGCGCCGAAGATCGCGTCTTCAAAGTCGATGGTCAGGTCGAAGCGCAGATCGTCGCCGCGCTGCTGCCGTCGAGCCGCGCGATGCCCCGCGCGCCGCGCCGCCCATTGAAAACATCTCGCCGAACAGATCGCCGAAGATGTCGCCAATGTCCACGCCGCCGGCAAACGGACCCGCCGCCAAAACCCTGCGCCGCCCAACCCCGCGTGGCCGTAGCGGTCGTAGGCGGCGCGCTTGTCCGCGTCGCTCAGCACCTGGTACGCCTCGCTGGCCTGCTTGAACTTCTCTTCGGCCGCATGGTCGCCGGGATTGCGGTCAGGATGGTACTTCAGCGCCTGCTTGCGGTATGCGCTCTTCAACTCCTGATCGCTGGCGTCGCGGGAGACACCCAGAACCTCGTAATAATCTGCTTTGCTCACTCTTGTATTAGAACTCACTCGCTTACCTGTTTCGGGTTGTGGGCCACGCGCACCAGCGCCGGACGCAGCAGCCGCTCGCGCAACTTGTAGCCGCGGCGAATCTCCTCGGCCACGTGCTGGTCGGGCATATCGTCGCGCTCCACCGTGCCCAGCGCCTCATGGATGCGTGGATCGAAGGCCTCGCCCACCGCGGGAATCGCATTCACCTGCATCTTTTCGAGAACCTCTTCCATCTGCTTCACGATCAGGCTCACGCCGGAGCGCAACTGGTGCGCCGAGCCAGTCGCCTTCAGCGCCAGCTCAAAGTTGTCCAGCACCGGCAGAAACTGCTCCACCACGCTGCCCGCCGCATAGTCGCGATACTCAGCCCGCTCGCGCTCCGCGCGCTTGCGGGCATTCTCAAACTCCGCCTGCAGCCGAGCCAGGCGATCCAGCAGCTGGTCGCGCTCCGCCTTCAACTTTCCACTTCCGTTGGTCCAACGCCCTCCCGAGCGCTGGCGGCTTCCGCAACGGAACCGGTGGAGGAAAGATTTTCTCCGGCGGGCGGCGGTGGCAGCTCAGCCGCAGGGACGATGTTCGTCTTCTGCCCGCGCTCCTCAGTTTCCTCTGCTTGCTCCGCGGTCAATTTTGTCTCTTGCTTCAGCATAATTCAGCACATTCTCCGAAAGTATCGATGACGTCCTTTGTTGGATGATTCCGCTCTTGTATTGGATGATTCTGCTCTCCATCAACTGCAGTTTTCCGTCCCAGCCAGGAGCGCGCTCCAGCCTGGAATGGGCGAGCCGATCGCCGGCGCCGGCTGCCGCGCTTATGCGGCCGGCAAATCGAGGATGCGCTCGGAAAGTCCGGCAATATAGCGCACCGCCTGAATCATCTCCTGATATTGGATGCGCGTGGGCGCGATCACGGCCACCGTGCCCAGATTGGCGCCGCCCAGCCGGGCCGGAGCGCCGATCAGCACCAGGTCCTGCATGGCCGGCGAAGCTTCGTCGAGCCCCACCACCACGCGCACCTCCTGCTGGCGGCCGTCCACGTAGGCGTTCAGCAGTTCCACCAGCCGCTGTTTGGCTTCCAGCGCCAGCAGCATCTGGCGCAGGCGTTCGCGATCCAGCTCGGCAGTGATGAGGTTCGCCATTCCGTCCACAAAGATTGTGGGTCCGGCCTCGCCGCCGGCCAACGCGCCCTTGCGGCAGAGCTCTTCCACCGACGCCAGCAACTGGCGATAAGCCTCGCGCTCCATCTCCACGCGGCGCGCTACCTCCGCACGAATGCGCTCGATGGGCCAGCCGCGGAAGTTCTCGTTCAGATAGCGGGCGGCGGTATCCAGGTCGAATGCGTCATTTCACGGTCGAGCGCCAACACGCGGTCCTGCACCGCGCCGGCCTGCGTAACCAGCACCGCCAGCACGCGGCCCGTTGAAAGGCGCGAAAAGTGAATGTGCTCCAGAACCTGGCCCGCAGTGGAGGTGGCCAGCGCAACGCCCAGCCCGCTGGAGATCAGCGCCAGCACGTGCGAAGTGCGCTCTAGATACTCGTGCGAACTGGTTACACCGCTATAGCTCTCCTCAATCTGCCCGCGGCGGGCTTCGCTCAACGGTGAATCTCCACCTCGCGGCAAGGGACTGCCGCCATAAGCCCCCGCCGCCGAGCGCCCCGGCTGCGTAATCTGCTCCACGTAATAACGAAATGCGGCCGCCGTAGGAACTCGGCCGGCCGAGGTGTGCGGCTGCTCCAGCAGTCCTGCCTCACCTAGCGCGGCCATCACGTTGCGCACGGTGGCGGAGCTGAGGCCCTCGCGATCGGCAAACAAATGCGCAACTGCCTGCGAGGCCACCGGCTCGCCGGTCGCGATGTATAGCTCGATGATGGCGTTCAGCACCAGCCGCTCTCGCGGGCTGACGCGCGCATCGGGCATTTTCTTTAGCTCTCCATTCGGTCTGTTACACGGAAACCATTTGCGTTTTCCCGTGTTTCCCGGATCGTGCTTCTGGCCGAATAAGTCCTGTTTATGCTGAGACTTATGCCGGAAAATGACAGAACGCCCCAGCTAATTTTAGAGAGTAAAGTCCACTGCTGTCAAGGCGCACTCTCTTCCAATACAAGATGAGCCTGAAGGAAGACTTTGATTCCAATACAAGATGAGCCTGAAGGGTCGGTCATGCTGGGTAGTGAACATCCGCATGGTTCGAGCAGAAGAGTTGAGTTTGGAGGCGATTGGCCGTTTTGTCACGGGCAGCGAGGACATCCGGTTTGAGGCCGAAGACCGCCAGCAGCTCTATGGCTGGGTGGAGAAGGTGTTGGTGGGACGGCAATACGCCCAACAGGGCAAGGCGGCGCGGGGCCTTTTGCGGCGTTACGTCGAGAAGATGACTGGGCTGAGCCGGGCGCAGATAACGCGGCTGATCGCGCGCTACGCGGCCAGCGGGCGGGTGCAGGTGACGGTCTATCGGCGGCGACGCTTCGCCGAACTCTACACACGGGCCGACATCGAGTTGCTGGCCGCGGTTGACGAAGCGCACGAGATGCTGAGCGGCCCGGCCACACGGCGCATTCTGGAGCGCGAGTTCGAGGTCTACAAGCGGCCGGAGTACGCGCGCCTGGCTACGATTTCCGTCGCTCACTTGTACAACCTGCGCCACCACCAGCGCTACCGCGAGCGGCTTCTCAACTACACCAGGACGCGACCCACGGCGGTGTCGATCGGCGAGCGGCGCAAGCCGCAGCCGCAAGGCCAGCCTGGATTTCTGCGCTTGGACACGGTGCATCAGGGCGATCAGCCGAACGGTGGGGAGAAGGGCGTCTATCACATCAACGCCGTCGATGAGGTCACGCAATGGCAGGTGGCCGGCGCCACGCCGCGCATCTCGGAGGCCTATCTGGAGCCGGTTTTGGAGCACATGCTGCGTCAGTTTCCTTTTCGCATCCTCGGCTTCCACTCCGACAACGGCAGCGAGTTCATCAACAAAACCGTCGCCCAACTGCTGGAAAAACTGCGCGTCGAACAGACCAAGAGCCGGCCTCGGCAGAGCGGCGACAATGGCCTGGTGGAGACCAAGAACGGCGCGGTCATTCGCAAACACATCGGCTATGGATACATCGATGCCAGCCACGCAGACCGCATCAACGACTTCTACCAGGAGTACTTGAATCCGTATCTGAACTATCATCGTCCTTGCGCTCAGGCGGACGTGAAGATCGACGAGAAAGGGCGCAAGCGTGTAAGTTACAAGCGCTATCAGACCCCGCTGGAGACCCTGTCGCTGTTGCACAAACCAGGACAATACCTGCGCCGGGGACTGAGTATGAACGCGCTCGAAAGGGTCGCCGCGGCCATCAGCGATACCGATGCGGCGCGGCGGATGCAACAGGCCAAAGCAAAACTGTTCGAGCGCTGGCGGTTGACCGCGTAGGACTGAAGGGAGACACAAAGGGCGGAGGAAATGGCGGTACGTGGAAAGCCCGGAAAACGATAGTACGTGTTTTCCGCCCTTCCCACATACCTTGGAAATCGCTCGAACAAGGCATCGGAACATGAAGGGCATGCGCAGCGATTTCCACATTCCCTCCGCCCCGGCTGCTAGCATGAATCAATTTCAAAACACGAAAGGACAAAACCCGCTTCGCCTACCCTTCGCTACCTTCAGGCTCATCTTTCGATTGGAAAAGACTGGCGCAGCGGCCGCTGCCGGCTGCCCGGCCGCGCATTCTCTCTGTTCCATTACCTCCGTAATGCTCCGCGCTTAACGGTCGTTCGGCAGCTTCATTTGATGCTATTGTGGAACACACTGACGGTTACCGCGGCTCCAACCTGGACCCGAAGATTGAACCGCAGTCGATGCACTTTTTTTCGAGGAAGGCCCCCATGACCAGATTTTTCAGTTTCTTTGGTCGTAAGTCGCTCGTCGTCGTTGCCATTGCCATGGCATGGATCGCCACCGTCGCTGTCAGCCAGGCGCAATCGGCCGCACAACTCGACAAGCACGCGCGCAAAATCGAAAAGCGCCTCGCCAAATTTCATACGGGCACTGTTCTCGAGGTTGACCTTCGCGACGACTCAGAAGCCCTGGGTTCTTTGGGCCAGCTCTCGGATGCAACCTTCCTTCTTACCAGCGCCGACAGCAACCGGAAGATGACAATCGCTTATGCCGACGTGGCGCAAGTGAAGAAGGGCAAAGAGTACATCGGCGAGGGCTCCGAGCCTGGGCGCCATATTCCCCATCTGGTGCCCATCGTCATCGGAGTCGTGGCTGCCGGCGCAGCCGTCGCGCTGGTGGAGACAAAGCCGTTCTAGGCGGGGCCGGGCGAGACGCAACCGGCCAAAGTTGCCTCGTTCTGGTGGTGGCGTTTTCTCTCTGTTTGCGGCTGGTAAATTTCTATTAGGGCCGTCGTCGCGCCGCAATGGAGCTATGTTCCATCCCACTGAAGATCTTCGCATTCAATGGACCAAGGTGGTCCTCCCTCCCGTCTTTCTTGAGGAGGAGATGCCGGTCACCGAAATTGCCTCAACCACGATCTTCAACGCGCGCAATGAAATCACCGAAATTCTCAATGGCCGCGACGACCGCCTCCTTGTTCTCGCCGGGCCGTGCTCCATTCACGACCCCAAAGCGGCGCGTGAATACGCGGCCCTGCTCAAGGATGCGATCGAGGAGTTTTCCCCTGAGCTGCGCATTGCGATGCGCGTCTACTTTGAGAAGCCCCGCACCACCATCGGATGGAAGGGCCTCATCAACGATCCCTATCTCGATGGCACATTCAAGATCAACGACGGTCTCCGCCTCGCGCGCCGTCTGCTCCTCGATCTTGCCGAAATGGGCGTGCCCGCGGGAACCGAGTTCCTCGACATGATTTCAACGCAGTATATTGCCGGCCTGGTCTCGTGGGGCGCCATCGGCGCGCGCACCTCCGAAAGCCAGGTGCATCGGCAACTGGTCTCCGGCGTGTCGTGTCCCGTGGGGTTCAAGAACGGAACCTCCGGCGATGTGCAGGTGGCCATTGACGCGGTGCTGTCTGCGTCCTACTCCCACACCTTTCTCGGCCACACGCATCACGGCCAATCGGCCATCTTCGTCACCACCGGCAATCCCGATTGCCACATCATCCTGCGCGGCGGCCGCAAAACCGTGAACTACACCGCCGATTGTGTCGCCGACACCGCGGCCCGCATGGAAAAAGCCGGCATCCGGCCGCGCATCATGATCGACTGCAGCCACGCCAATAGCGGCAAAGATTACCGCCGCCAGGCCGTAGTCTGCAAAGATGTCGCCGCCCAGATCGCCGCCGGCAACCCGAACATCCTCGGCGTCATGATCGAAAGCAACCTGGCAGCCGGCGCGCAAAAACTCATCCCCGGCCAGTCGCTGGTTTACGGCCAAAGCATCACCGATGCCTGCATCGAGTGGAAGGAAACGCGCGGGCTGCTTGCGGAGCTGGCCACGGCTGTCCGTGCGCGGCGCGGTGCGTGAGTCGAGTTCGTCGTCTCCTGCTCTCTGCTCATTCAAACAGATTGTCATCCTGAGTGAAGCCGCGCAAAGCGGCTAGCCAGTCAGAAGTTGAATGCTATGGGCCTGCGCCAACACTGGGTTCTGAACAGAAACGACGCACTTTCGAATAGCACCAGTGCGGAGAGTCTATGAACTCTTGTTTGGTTCTTAGCGGGACCGTCGTAATGGGCACCAGGAAGTAATCGTAGCTCTGCGAGCATAGGTCACCTTCGAGCAGCTGTTCGTAGATCTCGCTTGCGATCAATTCACCGCAGTGAAAACAGCAAAAGGTGAAGTGCTTTCGCCCGGAGCTCCGTGCCCAGTGCCACCCCGGATAGCTGACCATCAAGTTCATCTCCGGATGTGTCGCGACGTACTGTTGTACCTTGCGGACGATCCATGGCGCGCCGGCGTCCTTCAATGGGCTGGTAATCGGGTCCTGGAATTCGTCTGCCGGCAGGTGATCGTCACAGGTTGCAGGGCATTGCGTCGGACAGAACACATCGAAATCCCGGTGGCAGGCCCAGCATTCGTGGAATCGAAAGATCGTGATTCCTTCAGCCGTGGTCACGCGCTGCTTGGCGCAACGCCTGAACTGCAGCCTCAAGAGGGCCACGACGCCTTCGGTTAGCTGCAATTCATGGTTGCCAATTTTGACGCGATCAGGCGCCTGCCCTTTCCTTAAAGCTGGGAATGAATTCTCACCGATGAAGCCAAGTGGAAAGACAGGAGCATCAGTCTTTACTGGCGGCGGTGGATTGATTGCGCCGTAGCCGTAGAACCAGCAGCCATGGACGCCACTATCGGCGTAGGCCTGTTGACGTGCGGCCAACTCAGAGAAGGGGATTGTCGATAACTGCACTTCGAATGCAATCCGCACTTTGTCCTTGCTCGCCATCACATCGGCGCGCCACTTGCCGTTGGGATCGCATACTTCAACGTCTGCATTCCAGCCGGCCTCTCGGACAGATTTGAGAATCATGCTCTTGAGGAACAGGTGTTCGGCGCTCTCCGGTGCCGTTGTGCATGTGTCACAACGCCGCGCATGTACGAAATGTTGAGTGCCCAGCTTGCTGACGCGCATGAAGCCTAGGCTCCCGCATCCCAACTCGATTGCCGGCTTTTTGGCGCGCAGAATTTCCCATTCCGATGGATCGAGAAGTGAGGCGATCTGTCGCTCTCCATTGATAAACGCCGATAAGGGCATGGAAGTTGCTCTTTGATTTCCGTTAGCAGGATGATATCGCCGTTCATGCCACTGGAGCTACGCCAGACAACCTGATACGAGAAGTTGTTCTTACACAGACGACAAAGAATCCATCGGCTTCCCCCTACGGCGCGCTCTCGATCTGCCGCGAAATCCAGCGGCTCAGGCTCACGCCCTCAACCGCGGCGCGCAAAGCCGCCTTCCGGTGCAACTCCGGTTCGGTGCGCACCAGAATCTTTCCATTGAAGGGGCGATCCGGCTGCTGGCCGGTTTCGGCGCATAGCTCCAGATAGCTGTCGATGCTCTCGCGGAATGCCCGAGTCAACTCCTTTGCCGTGCTTCCCTCAAAGTGAACCACATCCCTGAGCCCGGCAACGATCCCGGAAAAGGTGTTGTCCTCCGGATCGAAGTCGATAGGGCCGGCAGTGTAACCTTTGTATTCCATCATGGCTTCACCTCCGCGTTGATAAGGAACTGGCGCACCGCATCCACTGCACCCTTCTTGGTCTCAGGCCGTGGATGAGGGCGGTGAAAGATGGCGGTCACTCCGTTGAGCTTTGCCGCAACACGGCTCCCCGCACGCTCGGTAATCTCGCCTCCCAATGCACGAATCAGCGATTCAATCGCGGACCAGCGAATGTCTGCCTTGGTCGGGCACTGAAATATGGCGTTCAGAGTTCTCTGTTGCGCTTTATTCATGACAGAGGAATCTTAATCGTTCTACCCTCTGTGCACAAATAAAATGATAGCACATTCCGCTATCAAATGAAATACAGCGGTTGGCGCGCCACCACGATACATTGAAAGGTTGTGCATCTCCGCTCTTCCATCCTTCGCTTGCGGCAAAGGTCTCTGGTGCGCGCCATCGTGCTCTCTCTCGGCGCGTTCGCGGCCAGCCTGCGGCTGGCCGGGTTTCCCTACATTGAAAATCTGCACGGTTCGCGCTGGCAGTTTCTCGCCTTACTGTTCGCCGCGTGGGGCATGGCGGAGACGGCCCGTTGCCTGCAACGCCGCTGGAGCCTCTACCATGCAGGCGTACTCATTCTGCTCTATGCCGACCTCATGATCCTGGCGGCAATCGTGGTGTTGCTGGCCGTGCCATAAGCGGGCCGCGCAACAGTGCGCAGCGGGTGCGCCACCGTGTAGCATGAGCAGAGCGCACGCTTAACCGGAAATCTTCGCGGTAACCCTGGGCCCATCCCGCCACAAAGCCGGTTGACCTTATGCTGCGCCGGAGGAAGCAATGCTGAAAGGATTTCGAGATTTTGTTTTGCGCGGAAACGTAATGGACCTCGCGGTCGCCGTAATTATCGGCGCCGCGTTCGGCAAGATCGTGGGCTCGCTGGTCAGTGACATCATCAACCCGTTGATCGGCGCCACGGTGGGCAAGCCGAACTTCGGCTATCTCGTCGTTCACATGGGCAACGGCGTAATCACCATCGGCAACTTCGTCAATGCCGCCATTGAATTTGTCATCGTGGCGGCCGTGATCTATTTCGTTTTTGTGTTGCCCATGAATGCATTGCTGGCGCGCATGAAGAAGAAGGAAACCCCGGCCGCGCCCACAACCAAGCCGTGCCCGGAATGCCTGAGCGAGATTCCGCTTGCGGCGCGCCGCTGCGCGCATTGCGCACAGCCTGTGGTCTGATGACTGGAGGTCGATAATTGGTTCAATTCGCTTCCAGGGGCCATTCGATGAGCCTGCGCATGGCGCTTGTATTTTTTCTCTTTCCGGCGGTTTTGACTGTGGGCCTGCCATCCGGTCTGCTGCCGGCGCAGGCGCAGGCGCCGGCCGTCCTGGGATACGCCGACTTCAGCACGGAAGCAAAGATCGAGGAGAAGTTCCTGGCTGTGCCCGACCCCAGGCTGGCCGGCGAGGAACTCAAGACGCTCACCGCCGAACCGCACCTGGCGGCGACGCCTGAAGACCACAAGACCGCCGAGTATGTGGCGCAGAAGTTCCGCGCGGCTGGGCTGGAAACAACCATCGTTCCCTACCGCGTGCTGATCAACCGGCCCGGAGTCGTCCGCGTGGAGGCCTACGACCCTGCCGGCCATCTGCTGATGACCGGACCCACGCGCGAACACGTCGAAGGCGACCGCTACCAAGACGATCCGCGCGTGGTGATGCCGTTCAACGGCTCCTCAGGTTCGGGAGACGTCAAGGGCGAAGTGGTCTACGCGAATTACGGGCGTCTCGAGGATTTCAACGAACTTGCGGCGCAGCATATCGACCTGCACGGCAAGATTGTGATCTGCCGCTACGGCGACAACTTTCGCGGCGTCAAGGTCTACCTGGCCGAGCAACGCGGGGCCGTCGGAGTGCTCCTCTATTCCGATCCGCAGGACGACGGTTACTACAAGGGCGATGCCTGGCCCATCGGACCGTGGCGGCCTGAGACCGGCGTGCAGCGCGGCTCGGTGCAATATCTGTTCAAATATCCCGGCGATCCTGAGACACCTGGCGTGGCCTCGACTCTCGACCGGCCCGACTCCGCCCGAATCCGGAACTTTACCGGTCCCGAGGGGGACCAGCCCGGCATCATCTCCATTCCCCTCAGCTTTCACGATGCGTCCCCGATTCTGCAAGCGTTGAAAGGACCCGACGTGCCACACGACTGGCAGGGCGCGCTGCCCTTCCATTATCACGTGGGGCCTGGCGGGGTAAAAGTGCACCTTGTCTCCGAGCAGGATTACCAGCGGCGGGTCATCTGGGACGTGATCGGAAAAATCGAGGGCGCGCAGGAGCCTGATGCCTGGGTGATTGCCGGAAATCATCGCGACGCGTGGGCCTATGGCACGGTCGATCCATCGAGCGGTACCGCCTCCATGCTGGAAGCAGTGCACGGCGTGGGAGTTTTGTTACGCCAGGGCTGGCGGCCCAAACGCACCATCGTCTTTTGCAGTTGGGACGCCGAGGAGGAGGGGCTTATCGGCTCAACGGAATGGGTCGAGCAGCAGGGCCGGCTCCTCGATCGGGCTGTGGCTTACTTCAATGTGGACATTGGCGTCTCCGGCCCGGACTTTCAGGCCTCCGCCGTACCCTCGCTCAAGGAGTTTGTTCGCGGCATCGCGCGTTCCGTTCCCAGCCCGCTCGGCGGGACGGTCTTTCAGCGGTGGCGCGTCAGCCAACCGATCCCCAACGAGCATCGCGGCTCAAATGCGCCGCCTATCGAAGGCGAAGAAGTACACGTCGGCGATCTGGGCTCGGGCTCTGACTACACGGCCTTCCTGCAACATGCGGGCGTGCCCGCCACCGACATAACCTCCACCGGCCCTTACGGCGTATATCACTCGGTCTTCGACAACTTCGCCTGGTACACGCAAAACGCCGATCCGCACTTCGTTTATCTCCAGGAAATGGCGCGCATCCTCGGCCTCGAGGCGCTGCGCATCGCCGATGCCGACGTGCTGCCCTACGACTACGTGGCCTACGCGCGCGAAATCTCCGCGTATATTCAGGCGGCCAAACGCAAGGCTGCCAGCAACGGCCTTTCATCGCTCGACTTTGGCCCGGCAGAAGCCGCTGCGGCTCGCCTGCTGGCTGCCGCGCAACGAGACTACGCCATTGAGGCCGCTCCATCGGGCAATCTGGCCAGGTTGAATCTCGCGCTCAGGCAAACCGAGGCCGCGCTGCTGACCGATGCGGGATTGCCCGGCCGCCCCTGGTATCGTCATACCATCTACGCCCCCGGCGAGTTCACCGGCTACTCTGCCGTCGTCATCCCCGGCGTCAACGAGGCCATCGATGCCAAAAACTCCGGCCTGGCCGCGCAGCAGTTGGAAGTTCTGGCCCAGGCGCTCGATCATGCTGCTAATGCCCTCGACACGGCACGCTGACGCGAAGCCGGGCTCCTTCGAGCTTTGCCCCCCTCCCCCTATATGACGTACCTCCATATTTGAAAACAAAGGGGTTATGTTCAGGGTATATATCGGGGATAACGGAGATCAAAAGGCTGCAGGATTTTCGGTCTGTTCTCGAGCTCTGCCTGGAACCTTAAGACAAGACTAAAGAATTTTTGGGACTAATCAGCAGTGAAAATACTCGATTAAGTCCTTCAGATTCAGTCAGCGTGAGAAATGGGTTCTTGACTTCGTTTGGGGTGAACCCCCGAGTGGCAGCTTTCACAGCTTGCCGTTGGCTGAAAAGCGGCGTTCGTTTTGCTTCTGCCAGAGCAAATTGGTTTTCATGCGGAGCATTGGGCACCCTGGCAACCCGTTCTAAACGCCTTACTGCCCCCAATCCGCCATGCTCACCCCCCATAGGAGTGATTTCCTACTGACTCAATGCAGCGCTATTGTACGGACTCAGGCCCCTGAAGAGAGCCTGGTGGGTCGAAAACTGACCGACTTGTGGAGGTACCTCCATGTACGAGCTGGTGATTGAACTTGTCTTGGTCGCAATGATCGTCGTTCCGGCTGTTGCGGACTCACTGCAACCGGCCAGAGCCATCTCTCATAATCGCTTGGGTGAGCCCAGAAAATCTCGCCGCGGCGCCTGACATCTCAGCCGATGCCCCTCATGCAGGCGGGCCGCCCCCACCGCCTCTATTCCCCACTTCCTATTCCCTGTTCCCTACTCCCTGTCTTTCCCCGCCACCTTGACCCCGCGCCTTCCTCCCCGTATCGTTAAAGGTGGAGAATTATGAAGGTTTCATCAAACACCCTGCGCATCGGCATTGCGGTTGCCGTCATCCTCGTCACCATCGGCTGGCTGGCCTACACAGGCTACGGGTCCAGCAAGAGCTATTTCGTGCACATCGCCGAGCTCCACGCCATGGGCGACAAGGCTTACCACAGCAATCTGCGCGTCGATGGCTTCGTCCAGCCCGGCTCAATCGAGCAGAACGGCACCCACGTGGATTTTGTGCTCAATGAATTTGAGAGCCATTCGCCCAAAGCCGGTGGCGGACGCCTGCTCAAGGTGACCTACAAAGGGTCGGAGCCACCCCCGGACACCTTCAAGGACGACGCCGAGGCGCTGGCTATTGGCACCTATGGGCGCGACGGCGTCTTCCACGCCACAGAACTCCAGGCCAAGTGCGCCAGCAAGTACGCGCCCGCGCAGCCCGGCACAACGCCGCCCGCTCCGGCCGCAACAAAGCCGTCCACTGCATCGAGCGCGGCGCCGCCTCCTTCTCCTTCAACCCAGACCGCCGCAAACTGATCGAATGAACGCTACCGACTCCCAGGCCGGCCGCACCACGCTCTGCGCCCGGCTCGATCAGGTGTCGAAACTCTTCGGCAGCTTCGCCGCGCTCCGGCAAGTCTCAGTCGATCTTGAGCCCGGCCGCTGCTACGTGCTGCTCGGCGAAAACGGCGCGGGCAAGTCCACTCTTCTGCGCATTCTGGCCGGTCTGCTGCGCCCCAGCCACGGCAAGGTCCGCGTGTTCGGCAGCTCCGAACCGCAGCAGGCGCGCGCCCGCATCGGCTACATGAGCCATGCACCGATGCTCTACGATGAGCTGACCGCCAAGGAAAACCTCAGCTACTTCCGCAGTCTTTATTCCGGCCGCGCCTGCCTCACTCCGGCCGAAGCCCTGCGCCAGGTGGGACTCAACCCCGATCTGAACCGTCTCCTCGGCCAATACTCGCAGGGGATGCGGCAGCGCACCTCGCTGGCTCGCGTTCTGCTCCCCGCCCCCGAGTTGCTGCTCCTCGACGAGCCTTTCTCCAACATGGATGTTGAAAGCGCCCGCCAAATGGTCGCGCTGCTCGCCGGCTTCCGCCAGAGCGACCGCACCATCGTGCTCACCACGCACCAGCGCGAGCTTGCCGCGCCCATCGCCGATTGGGTACTCACCCTGCACGCCGGCCGCGTGGCTTCGTTTGAGCCGGGGAGCCCCACGCGATGAAGACCAACGGCGCACGCTTTCTGGAATCTCTCGGCATCCCATTTGAGCTGCGCGAGTACGAAGTCGACGAAAACGATCTTTCGGCAATCGCTGTCGCGAAAAAGATCGGCATGCCCGCGGAACAGGTCTTCAAAACGCTGCTGACCACAGACGGCCATTCCGATTTTGTCTTCGCCGTCATCCCCGGCGACGCCGAGCTCGACTTCAAGAAACTCGCGCGTGCAGCAGGATGGCGAAAAGCCGAAATGGCTCCGCTCAAGGACGTGCAGCCGCTCACCGGTTACATTCGCGGAGGCGTTACCATCTTTGGCGCGAAAAAACCCTACCCGGTCTTTGTCGATGAAACCGCGATCCTCTTCGACAAGATCGCCGTCTCCGCCGGAACCCGCGGCACGCAGTTGATCCTCGCTCCCGATGATTATCTGCGCGCCGCCGCCGCGCTCGACGCACCGGTCGCAACCGCCGGCCTGACGAAGGATAAGACAAATGAGGGTGCCCCATCCTATCCGCTTCGCGCCTCAAGCGAAACGGATAGGGTGGGAGGCCATCCTGGCCCCTCGGCAGAACCTCACCGGAGAGCACACAAATGATGCGCGCTCTCCGGACCCATCTCGCCAAAGATTTGCGTATCGAGTGGCGCTCGCTCGACGCCATGATTTCCATGCTGTTTTTCTCGGGTCTGGTGGTCGTGCTCTTCTCGATCGCCTTCGATCCGCGCGGCGCATTTTCGCAGCAGATCGCCGGAGGCGTACTCTGCGTGGCCACTATGTTCGCGTCGGTCAGCGCGCTCAATCAGGCGTGGGCGCGCGAAATCCGTCACCAGGTTATGGACGCGCAGCGCATGGTTCCTTCGCCTGCAGCGGAGCTATACTTGTCGAAGGCTATTGCCAACTTCCTCTTCGTCACCATCGTGCAGGTCATCCTCGCGCCCTTCTTTGTCATCTTCTACAACCTGCGCATCGCGGGCGACGCGTGGCTGCTCGTGCTGGTGCTGCCGCTGGGCACATGGGCGCTGGTCGGTAACGGCATCTTCTTTGCCGCGCTCGCGATGAGCAGCCGCAACCGCGAGCTGCTGCTCTCGCTCATCCTCTTTCCCATTTTCATTCCCGCGCTGCTGGCCATGGTGCAGGCAACCACGGCAATCTTCACCGGCGAAAGCGACCCCACCCTTTGGATCAAGATGCTCCTGGGCTACGACATCATCTTCACCACGGCGAGCCTGCTGCTGTTCGATGTTGTCTTTCACGCCGAGTAGCGTGCTGCGCAGCACGCGGAATATCAAGTGCGTGCATTCCACTTAAATCTTCGGCGGCAGTACCTTCTGGGGGCACTTGCTCATGATTCCCTTGTCCCGATCCTTCCCGGATGGCCAGCAGGCCGCCTCATTGCGAGGAATCGAAGGAATTACTTCTCTCACTGCGTGAAACATGGTAGATTTGGGGTCGGTTAGCTGCGTGTGCTGATCTGGCGATCCGGGCCCGCTGATAGACGCTCAGGTCGCATCGCAGCTTGGCAAGATTCCCCGAAGCCACACAATCAGAGAGCGCCGGCCGCGAGCGCGCCGGTAGCCGCGAGTGGAAGGTGCAGCGACATGCCTCCAGGCCTGGATGCGTTAAGGCATATTGTCGTGCTCATGATGGAGAACCGTTCCTTTGACCACATGCTGGGCTCGCTGAAGGCGGTGAACCCGCTGATCGACGGCGTGGATGGAACGCAGTTCAACCCCGATATGCAGGGCAATCCGGTGTATGTGCAGCCCCTCGCCGAATTTCAGAGCCAGCTCGATCCCGACCCCAATCACCATTTTCCGGCGGTCGACCTGCAGATATTCAACGGCGACGCGACCCGAAGCGCGGCAACGATGCAGGGATTTGTGAAGAGCTACTACCAACAGCGGCAGGACCTGGCGCACTCGCAACTGATCATGTACTACTTCCCCGAAACCAAGCTGCCTGTGCTCACAACCCTGGCCCTCAACTTTGCGGTCTTCAACCGCTGGTTCGCTTCCATTCCGGGGCCGACCGTCTGCAACCGTGCCTTTGCGCACTATGGCACCTCGTTCGGGCAGGTCGGCATGAATATCTTCTATCCACAGGGTAAGAGCGTTTACGAACGCCTTCAGGACGCGGGCCGCACGGCAAAGCTCTATTATTTCGACCAGGCCAGTTCGACGATTGAGGTTGTCAATTTATTGCAGCACCAGCCCCAGCTCTTCGGGACCTACGACCAGTTTCTGGCCGATTGCAAAGCGGGAACTCTATCCGACTACAGCTTTATCGAGCCGAATTATACCGACCACGACAACAACGATGGCGCGCAGCTCGCTTGTGACCAGCACCCGGACCACAACGTGCAGGCTGGCGAGCTCTACATCGCTTCGGTCTACAACGCCATCCGAAGCAATCCCAATCTGTGGGCGAGCACCGCGCTGCTCGTGGTGTATGACGAACACGGTGGGATATTCGATCATGTTCCGCCGCCACCCTGCTCGGGAGACGGCCACACTGCCGGACCCGCCGATACCGGACTGAACTATACCTTTAACTTTGATCGTCTGGGTATTCGCGTGCCCGCGGTCCTCATTTCACCGTGGATCCCAAAAGGCACGGTTGTGGGCATCGACAGGGTGTTTGAACACGCGTCGATTCCGAATACTGTGACCAGAAAGTTCACCGGCAGCAATACCATCGGGACTGCGCGAGAGCAGAACTCGCAGACATTTCTCGATCTGCTGTCGCTCGACACCATGCGGACTGACTACCTTGTCTTCAGCACCTAGAGGAGCGATAAGTCATCCGGGGAGACCGGACGCAAGTTCGATTGAATTTCGATGAAGGAGGTGCACATATGGCGACAAAAAAAGCCGCCGCGCAAAGGCGAGTTCTCTGGGAGGGACTTCCGCCGATGCCCCCCGGCGATTACACATCTATCCGGGTTCCGATCCCTCCAGCGTCCGCAATGAACAGAAACAGGCCCATCTCCACTTTGATTGAGGAACAGCTCAAGCACTTTCATCACGCGGAGAGCGGTAGGCTTCCCAAGGAAAAGCGCGACGGCCGGCGCCCGGAAGACATTCACACCGAGGCTGAAGCGGCGTCCTACATTGCCACTGTCACGAGGATTCTTCACCCGCAAGGCCGGAAAACGTCCCGGCGGAAATCCAGCAGTTAGGAGGACCTTTGCGGAAGCTGCCAATCACGTTAATGCTCCTTTTAGCGGCCCTGGGCGTGGCGTGCGGCCAGGAGAGCCGCACTCACGCAGACTTTCGCGGCGAAGCCACCCGCTTCAAGCAAAGCTGCGAAGACTTCTCGCTCAAGGCTGTGCCGGGATGCGCGGAACTGTTGTTCACCGACCACCCACTGCATATCGCCGTGGGCAGCATCGCTCCGCAAAATGGCTTCGGCGCGGGCGGCGCCTATGTCGGCAACTAGACCCCGAACGAACTTTGGCGCACAAGCTGGGACGCCGACGCGATCGCATCGGACAATACTTCGTGGCGCGCAGGCTTCTATTACAAGGCGATTCACACGCCAATTGTGAAGATCAAACCCATCGCAACAACCACCGGTCCGCCGCCCAAGACGAATCTCAGCGTGCATCCATATACCGTCTTCAACTTCAGCGTGCAAGCAATCTCGCTCGACCAGTTGTTTTATTTCGGCGAGGGGCCAAACTCGCTCCAGGCCAACGCTTCAGTCTTCGGCATGACAGAAACGATTGCCGGCGGCAACGCGATTGTGCCAGTGCTGCACAGCCTTAATGTTGCGCTGCTGGGTGAAGTGAACGGGCGATTTGTGGATTTGCGCGGGAACCATCACGAGTCCGCGCCTTCCATCGAGGAGCTTTTCAGCGAAGCGAGCGCACCCGGACTCGCCACACAGCCGGCATTTATCCAGTTTGGCGAGGGCGCGCGCCTTGAGCCCGCGCTTTTCAACGATCATTTGCAGATCGACTACCTTGCGCAATTTCTTGCAGTTCGTGGCTCCGTCTAACTCGCGCTACTCTTTCCGCCGCTTTAACGTGGACCTGGATCACATTGTCCCGCTCTACCGCAATCAAGAATCGTACGGCGCCAAGACCACGAATGGTCCCGACGATTGCGCTGCGAGCCTTGGGGCCACCAAGTGTGCTGCCATCCAACGAAACCGCGAAGGCTCAGTGGAAGTGCGCCTGCTGATTACGGAGTCCATTGCTTCGGCGGGCAGTGTGGTTCCCTTCTACTTCCAGCCAACGCTTGGCGGATCCGATGTTAACGGCAACACCTGGCTTCCCAGCTACCCCGACTATCGCTTTCGTGCGCCCAACGCCCTCTTGCTGCGCGAAGGCTTCGAGCACTCCATCTGGGGACCGGTCGGCTTCGCCTTCTCCGCCGACGAGGGCAATGTCTTTCTTAGCCGCGGAGATGTTGGGTTCAGCAATCTCGTTCACAGCTTCTCGGCAGGAGTGACGCTACGCGCAGGCGGTCTTCCCGCTCTTTCGCTCGCCTTCGCATGGGGCGGCCCTGAAGGCACGCACACCATCGCGAACGTCAACACATCGCTTCTTGGCGGATCTGCCCGCCCCTCCCTCTTTTGACCTGCGGACAAGGGTTCGCTGCGCCGTCTGCGGTACGTGACGGGCTTGGTTGAAACACCGATGTGCCTGGCAGTTCAATCCACGGCAGCCAATTTAGACTAAGCATGGGAATGAGGCGCTTAAAGTCAAGTGCAGGTAAGGGAGGTTCCTTTGGCGGAGACGATTTCTGAGGCGATTTATGACGTGGCGGTCATGGGCGGCGGGCCGGCGGGTTACACGGCGGCGATTCGCGGGGCCGAGTACGGGCTGAAGGTGGCGCTGATTGACGCCAGCCCCAAGCTGGGCGGGACGTGCCTGCACGTGGGCTGCGTACCGACCAAGGCGCTCTTGTTCAACGCCGAGCTCTGGGATTATCTGAAGGATGCGGCCGAGTACGGCATCAAATTTGGCGGGGAGGGCAACGGCGCGCCGGCGCTGGATTGGGCTGCGGTGCTCACGCGCAAGAACGCCATTATTGCCAAGCACGTGAAGGGCCTTGAATTCCTGATGAGGAAGCACAAGATCGCGGTGATTGCGGGCTTCGGGCGGTTGACGGGTCCAGCGAACGGCGATGTGCACACGGTGGACGTGGACGCCGGTGGCGTGAAGAGCCAGGTGAAGGCGAAGAATGTAATTGTGGCGACAGGGTCGGAGGCCAAGCTGCTGCCGGGATTGAAGGCGGACGAGACGATCCTGACCAATATTGAAATTCTGTCGCTTGACGCGCCGCCCAAGTCGCTTGTGGTCATCGGCGCGGGCGCGGTGGGCGTGGAATTTGCGTCGATCTTCCGCAGCTTCGGGACCGAGGTGTCGATTCTGGAGTTTTTACCGCGCGTGGTTCCGGTCGAGGACGAGGAGATTTCAAAGGAGCTGGCGCGGGTCTTCAAGAAGCGCGGCATCGATGTGAACACCGGCGCCAAGGTGGAGAAGGTGGAAAAAACCGCGGCCGGTGTGCGCGTGAGCTACACGGATGTAAATGGAAAACCGCAGGTGAAAGAAGCCGAGAAGGTGCTGGTGGCCGTAGGGCGCGCAGGGCAAACCGAAAATATTGGCCTGGAAAAGACAAAAGTTGAGCTGGAGCGCGGGCTGGTTAAAGTTGGCGAGGCGCAACAGACCGCGGAGCCGGGAGTGTTTGCCATTGGAGACATTGTGGCCGGGCTGCCGCAACTGGCGCACGTGGGCGCGATGAGCGGCATGGTGGCGATGGCGAAGATTGCAGGGCGCAAGTACCGGCCGGTGCGGCACGATCGTATTCCGAGCTGTACGTATACCGATCCGCAGATCGGCTCGGCGGGACTGACCGAAGCGCAGGCGAAGGAAAAGGGCTACGCGGTCAAGGTGGGCAAGTTCCCGTTTGCAGGCAACTCGAAGGCGACGATCGTGGGCAGCCACGACGGGTTTGTGAAAGTGGTTGCCGATCGAAAGTACGGCGAAATTCTGGGCGTGCACATTATCGGGCCGCAGGCGACAGAGATGATCGCCGAGGCCGTTGCGGTGATGGAGCTCGAAGGAACCGTGGAGGAGATGATGTTTGCCATCCACGCGCATCCTACGCTGAGCGAGGCAATGCTGGATGGGTATGCGGCGGTAGAGGGGATGGCGATTAATGCGTGAGGATTTGCGAGATAATATCGCCAGCGGTTCCGAAGCCGATTTCGTATCACGCGACCGGGGGATTAGGCACATGAAGGCGTTCATCGTCCTCGCATTTTTCATTTGTCCTGCGTTTCTCATTGCCCAAACGCAAGAGTTCCCTGAGGACTCTGGGAATGCTTTTGTACGTCTCTGTTCCGCGGCAGACGAACCAGGCAACAGCAGCTTCTCCAACGAACAAGTTGTCGTCGCGATGGATTGCATGGCGTACGTTCGTGGCGTTGTGGACGGGATCGAACTCAGTAGCAGACTTGCTGAATTCAAGACGAAGCAGAATGCATTGAAGCTGTTTTGCCGTCCGGACAATGTCGAGGGCGGCCAGATGGTCAGAATTGTGTTGAGGTTTATCCGCGATCACCCGGAGCGGGCGCAATTTCTTACAGAAATACTTATCCTGAAATCTATGGAGAACGCGTTTCCTTGTGCCGCAAAGTAATGGCCGCGCCAGCGGATGCCCCGGGGTGAATGGCTGGGCGATCAAAGACTGTCTGTACGGCCTCGACGGCCCATTCGTCCAGGGCGCACAATTTTCTTGTGGCGGCGGGGTTGAGCGGGTGGTATCTTGGACCGCATGAAGTCGATTCATTCCCCGAAGTGGCTCAACGGGCGCGGCGACGTAGTGGCATTTTGGGCCGTGGGCGTTGTTGCCGCTCTTTGCGCGTGGCGCGGAGGTCTGTCTCTGCCGGATGGACTTCAGACGCAGCGATATATCGCGAGTGCTGAGGCAACTGCGGCAGTGGCTGCGATGTTCGCTTTCTTTGCTCTTGTCCTCTACACAAACGAAACGCGGCGTCAGCGGAAAATTTCGGAAGACCAGCTTGAAGCCGGCCTAAGGCCGATTGTCCTCTTTGAAATCCACTCGGGGGATTATGTGCCAGGCCAACGTTTGAACCTGAACGCCCAATTCAGAAATATCGGCCCGGCACCTGGGTTCAATGTCACAGTCGACCCAATTAAAGGCGACGGCGTGTGTCTCAATATCGAATGCGTCCCGCTGATCGCCTCGAATGGCGAAATCCCCTCCGTTGTCTCGACAACTCAAATCGGTGCCGATCAACCAGGAGGGATGTCGCTGATGCCCGCTCTCTTGGACGAGCAGTTCAGTAACGGCAAGTTTCAGGACAGAACGCCCGTCATAGTGCGGTGCAGAGGTTTATCAGGAAAGTTATATCGCTTCTTCCTTCTGATCCGCATCGATCCGCCGGTAAAAGTGTGGACGGAATTTGACCGCACTGAGCCCATGTAAAGTTCTGCGGCCCCGCCTTTAGACGCGGTCTAGTTCGGCGAAGAGTTCTTGCGCCGAGACGTGGATCGGCGTGCCGGGTACGCTCAGTTCTCCGTCACGAACCAATTCAAGGCCCTTCGGCGTGCCGCGATAGGCGACGCGGGCCTGCGGGTCGATCACCCAGACGTGTTCGACACCGAAGGCGAGGTATTCACCGGCCTTGATCGTGGTGCGACGCAATGTGTCTTCCGGCGATTGAATCTCGATGACGAGGAGAGGCGGAATTGTCAGGATTGGCTCTCGGGGAAGGCCAGCCCGGATAATTGCGAGGTCCGGAATTCGATAGCGGTTCGGCTTCACCTGGACACGTTGCTCGGAAAGCGCGACAATTCCCCACTCTCTCCGGTGGCCGACGAATAAACTGCCGAGGAAAAGCTGCAAAAAAGAGTGTTCGAACTCGCCCACATTCCGCTCCTCGATGGCTCCGTCCACGTACTCGCAGTCGGGCTCGTAGACGGTCGAAAGGTACTCTTCGACGCTGACCGGTTTCTCGAAAACGGGCTGCGTTGCCATGCAGATAGTATCCTCCGAATCGCGCAAAACCGCTAGAGTTCTGTCGATTGGCCCGCAACCAGCGATTTGGCTTTGGCGATGAAATCGGCCAGCGGCATCGCGCCCTGGTCGCCTTTGCCGCGGGTGCGGACGCTGACGGAGCCGGCGGCTTCTTCCTTGTCGCCGAAGACGAGAATGTAGGGCGTCTTCTGGTTGGCGAAGTCGCGGATTTTGGCGTTCATCTTTTCGTTGCGGCCGTCGGTTTCCACTCTGAGTCCGGCGGCCGTGAGCTCGGCCTCGACTTTTTCGGCATAGGCGGCGTGGCGCTCGCTGATGGGCACAAGACCGATCTGCACCGGCGCGAGCCAGAGCGGGAAGGCTCCGGCATAGTGCTCGATGAGGACGCCGAAGAATCTCTCAACCGACCCGAACAATGCGCGGTGCACCATCACGGGCTGATGGCGCTCGCCGTCCTCGCCCACGTACTCGAGCTCGAACCGCGCGGGGAGATTGAAATCGAATTGAACGGTGGAGAGCTGCCACAGGCGGCCCAGCACGTCAACCAGCTTGACGTCGATCTTCGGGCCGTAGAAGGCGGCTTCGCCGGGGATGGTCTTGTAGGCGATGCCTTTCGCCTTGAGCACGTTGTCGAGCGAGCGGATGGCGAGGGCCCAGTTGTCGTCGTCGCCCGTGTAGTGGGCGCGGTCCGAAGGATCCCAAGTCGACAGTTCGACTTTGAACTCGGAGAAGCCGAAGGTTTTGAGGACGGCTTCGGCGAAGTCAATACAGGCGGCCACTTCACTCTCGATCTGCTCGGGCATGCAAAAGATGTGGGCGTCATCCTGCGTGAAGCCGCGCACGCGCAAGAGTCCGTGCATGGTTCCGGAGCGCTCGTAACGATAGACATTGCCGAGCTCGGCGTAGCGGGCGGGCAGGTCGCGGTAGCTCTTGGGCGAGTTTTTATAGATGAGGATGTGGCCGGGGCAGTTCATCGGCTTGAGCCGGTACTCGGCGTCATCCAGTTCCATCGGCGTGTACATGTTGCCGGAGTAAAAACCCTCGTGGCCGCTGACCTTCCATAATTCCCGGCGCATTACGTGCGGCGTGTAGACAAGCTGGTAGCCGCGGCGAAGGCATTCGTCGCGCATCCAGTCTTCCATGACCTTGCGGATGATGGCGCCCTTGGGATGCCAGAAGATGAGGCCGGCGCCGGCGAGCTCCTGGATGCTGAAGAGGTCGAGTTGCTTGCCCAGGACGCGATGATCGCGCCGCGCGGCTTCCTCAAGCCGGGCGAAGTGGGCCTCCAAATCTTTTTGTGAGAAAAAAGCCGTGCCGTAAATGCGCTGGAGCTGGGGATTTTTCTCGTCGCCGAGCCAGTAGGCGCCGGCAAGGCTGGTGACTTTGAAGGCCTTCACGCGGCCTGTCGATGGCACGTGCGGTCCGCGGCAGAAGTCGATGAATTTGCCGTTGCGGTAGAAGCTTACCTGGTCGCCGGGCGTGGTGAATTTCGTCACGAAGTGAGTCTTCATGAAGTCGCTGTCCCGCTCAAATTCGGCGAGAGCCTGTTCGCGGGGCTCGTATTCGCGCACGAACGGCTCGTCGCGCGCCACAACCTCGGCCATTTTGGCTTCGATGGCGGCGAGGTCTTCGGGCGTGAAGGGCTTCTCACGGTAGAAGTCGTAGAAAAAGCCGGAGTCAGTGGCGGGGCCGTGCCCGAGCTTGGTTTCAGGGAAGAGCTCGAGGACAGCCGTGGCCAGCACGTGCGCGGCGGAGTGGCGCACGACTTTGAGGGCGTCGGGATCGCGCTCGGTGACGAGTTCGAGGCGCGTCGAGGCGGTGAGCGGAGCGGAGAGATCGACGAGGCGCGGGGCGGCCGAGTCTTCGGCAGCGTACATGGCTGCCTCAGACGGCTCGTCGGCCGACCTCGCGGCGGCAGCGCCGTCGAGCGGAGTGAGGCGGGCGGCCACCGAGGCCGCGGCCAGGCGCGGCGAGATCGAGTTGGCGATTTCGAGGGGCGTTGTGCCCGAAGGCACTTCGCGAATGGCCCCGTCGGGCAGGTGTACGGCGATCGTGTTCTTGCTCATGTGCTGGATTCCATTTTGGCCGCGTGCGGCGAGAGAGCTAACTTTGAGGATAGAAGGATGGCGGGGGTGACGTCGAGCGCGGGTTCCGGGGGTGCGCACTTAGATTGCGCACTTAGATCTTGATGGTGTGAGGAGACGGCAGTGCACTGGATTGGATTGCTGTTGTGGATGGTACTCTGCTTTGCCGTGGCGGGCATGGGCGGGAGATGGACGGCCGCCGAGGTGAAGGGATGGTATCGTACGCTGACGAGGCCGGCGATTGCGCCGCCGAACTGGGTGTTTGGCCCGGTCTGGACCGTTCTTTACGCAGCGATGGCAGTGGCCGCCTGGCGGGTGTGGCTCACAGCGCCGACGCACGCACGCAGTTGGGCGCTGGCGCTGTTTCTCCTGCAACTGGCGTTCAATCTCGCCTGGTCGTGGATCTTCTTTCGCCAACATGCCCTGGGCGCCGCGCTGGTTGAGGTGGTGCTGCTCTGGCTGGCGATTGGCGCGACGACCCTGGCATTCGGCAGGGTTTCGCCTCTTGCTGCATTTCTGATGGTGCCGTACCTGGTGTGGGTCGCTTTCGCGACCGCGCTGAACGCCGCTTTCTGGCGGCTGAACTGATTGCCAGGAGCGGCAAAATTGTGATCCGGGCTGCGCGCAGACACAAAAAGACTCGGAACGCGCCTTGAAGATTCAGGAGCGCACCAAGCCCTTTTGTGGAGCGTGTCAGATCCTGCCGGAATCCGACCTAACGGACTTGCTTAGAGAGGCTGTACGTCAGCCGCCTGCCAGCCTTTGGGGCCCTTTACTACGTTGAACTGCACCGCTTGGCCTTCTTGCAAACTCTTGAAACCACTCGAGTTGATCGCAGAGTAGTGCACGAAGACATCTTCGCCGTTCTGCCGCGAAATAAAACCAAAGCCCTTCGCGTCATTAAACCACTTCACAGTTCCTTGTTCCATTGTGTTCGTATTTTCCTGGATTGAATTGCGCTGGATGAATCGGAGCCACTGGCAGAATCTTGCTTTTTTGGGCGAGTGCTGCTAACGCCCGGTTCGTTTCTAACGCTACTCCATTGTATCATCCCCCTCAAAAAATATCTGCAGCAAGGTGCCTCCGCACGTGACTTTCGATTTCCTGATTCGGAACCCATTGATCAATATGGAACTTAACACCCTCCCGCGGCCTGTGGTAAGGTGGGCCATGCCTCAAGATCCGGTCCCCGGTTTGCTTTCCTGCGCCACCGAAATCCTGGAGGCGGAGTTCGGCGCGCTGCCGGCGTTCGACGCTGAACCCGGCTCGAACGCCGAAGCGATGGCGGAGGTCTTAGAGACCGTAGCGCACCGGCTGGGAGATAACTACCCGTACTTCCATCCGCTTTATGCAGGCCAGATGTTAAAACCGCCGCATCCGGTGGCACGCGCGGCCTACGCGCTGGCCATGAAGATCAATCCCAACAATCACGCCAGGGACGGTGGCCGGGCCAGCTCGGAGATGGAGGTCGAGGCGGTTGCGGAGATCGCCGGAATGTTTGGGTGGAAGCAGTTTTTGGGCCACCTGACCTCGAGCGGGACACTGGCCAACCTGGAAGCATTGTGGATCGCGGGGCAGTTGGCGCCGGGACGGCGAGTTGTGGGCTCCGAGCAGGCGCATTACACCCACCAACGGATTTCAGGAGTGTTGAAGCTCGATTATGCCCGCATTGCCACCGGCAACCGAGGGCGAATGAGTCTGGACGCGCTCGAGGCCGAGCTCGGCAAGGGCGACGTGGGCACGGTGGTGGCCACGCTGGGCACGACGGCGATGGGCGCGGTCGATCCGCTCGAAGAAATTCTGGAGCTCAAAAAGCGATACGGGTTCAGGGTGCATGTGGATGCGGCTTATGGCGGCTACTTCGGGCTAATCGCGGAGGCGCTGGACGAGCCGGCGCGGCGTGCTTACGCGGCCGTCGGACAGGCCGATTCGATCGCCATCGATCCCCACAAGCACGGGTTGCAGCCCTACGGCTGCGGATGCGTGCTGTTTGGCGACCCGGCCGTGGGCCGCTACTACAAGCACGATTCGCCGTATACCTACTTCACATCGAAGCAACTGCATCTGGGCGAGATCAGCCTGGAGTGCTCGCGCGCGGGTGCGGCGGCGGTGGCCCTGTGGGCTACCGGGCGGCTGCTGCCTCTCGTGCCGGGCGGAGAGTTTGCCGAGGGTCTCAAGCGCGGGCGCAGAGCAGCTATGGAACTGGACCGCAGACTGCGCGGCGACGGGCGATTTGAGGCGTTGGCCGGCGGCCCACCGGAGCTGGACATTGTGGTGTGGGCACTGCGTGCGGCAGACCCTTGGAAGGCATCTGAGCAGGCGCGAAACGTTTTCGACGCGTGTGCTCGACGGGGACTTCACCTGGCTCTAGTCGAATTGCCGGAGTCGTGGTTTGCTTTTCCCGAGCGCGCGAACAAGGATGGCGCCTCAGTTACCTGCCTGCGCTCAGTACTGATGAAACCGGAGCACGAAGCGTGGCTGGGCGAGATTTGGGAACGTTTGAGCGCGGCCTGCGCGGAAGTTTTGCATTATTGAATGCCTCTCCGCGCAACTCGCCACGCACCCGCTTTAGCATTTCTCGGAAATGAATATCAACTTACCTCCGGCACAGCTCAAATCGAGTCGAGCGCGATGCGGTTTTGTATCAGGGCGCGACTTCAGTCGCGCCGCAAAGAGCCGAAAATAAAGATGGGGCTTTAGCCCCTGCGGAACTCCCGGATCCACAACCGCTGCAGTTCTGCGTTTGAATTCAGACAGGGGATGAAGAGGTGCACGATCCAGCAGCATTGCGTTCCATGCACCGAGAGCGGTTCCATGCCGAGCCTGCCATTTTTGCGGCGCCTGGACGCGTAAACCTGATCGGCGAGCATACCGATTACGCCGAAGGCTTTGTGATGCCGGCGGCGATCGACTTTGCCACGCTGGCAGGCATCTCGCCGCGCAAAGACGGCAAGATCGTTCTCTATTCACAGAACCAGGGCGAAGAGAAAATTTTCGACGGGGTGCAGGCGAAGCGGACCTCGCACTGGACCGATTTCCCAATGGGCGTGGTGGCCATTCTGGCCGCAGAGGGTTCGAGGATTCCAGGGTTCAGCTTGAGCGTGTGGAGCGATGTGCCGCTGGCTTCGGGACTGTCAAGCTCGGCGGCGCTGGAGGTGGCGACGGCGCTGGCGCTTCTGTCGCTAACGGGCGCCAGCTTTCCAGGTGCGATAACAGGGCCGGTGCTGGCGCGGCTGTGCCAGCGGGCAGAGAACGAATTTGTGGGCGCCAACTGCGGCATCATGGATCAGTTCATCAGCGTGAACGGCAAGGAGAACCACGCGCTGCTGCTGGATTGCCGGGATTTGAGCTTCAAGCTGGCCCCGATTCCTGCCCGCGTGGCGCTGGTTATCGCCAACACCATGGTGAAGCACTCGGTGGCGGGCGGCGATTACCCGACGCGGCGGCGCGAATCCGAGTCCGCGTGCGCGGTGATTGCCGGCCACCGGCCGGGCGTCAAGTTCCTGCGCGACGCGACGCCGGAAGATCTGGAGAAGTGGGGTTGCGAGATGGAGCCCAGGAGCCTGATGCGGGCGCGGCACGTGATCGGCGAAAACCTGCGCACGGTGGCCGCATGGGCCGCGCTGCTGCGCGGTGACATGAAGCAACTGGGGCAGCTGATGAGCGAGGCGCATTGGAGCTACAGCAAGGACTTCGAGGGCAGTTGCGTGGAGGCCGACGCCATGGTGGAACTCGCCGCAGATTTGCCGGGGCTGATCGGGGCGCGGCTGACCGGCGGCGGCTTTGGCGGCTGCACCATCAATCTCGTGGAACAGAGCGAGGCGGCCAGGTTTGCCGAGGCGCTGGGCGCGCGCTACGCGGCGCGGACGGGCATCGTACCGCAGATTCATATTTGCCATGCATCCGGAGGGGCGCACCGGCTGGGGTAGGGCGGATGCTCCTGCATTTTCCTTCCCCGGTTCGAGGGCCGCTTATTGCGCACCTCACCCAAAAGAACCATCTTCGCAACCGCCCGGAGGCATTGTCTGGCCTGGCTTCCTTGTTAAACTTGATTGATGTTTGCCCCGATAAAGAGAGCGGGGGGTCGCGCGCTTCAGTCCGGTTTTGGTTGCCTTGTGTATTTTTAAAGCCAATTCGCTGATCAGGGGGCCCTTAAGAGAAATAGAAAATATGCCATCGACACAGCCCAAACCATTTTTTCACGAGACATTCCCCAACGCCGGCAAGGTTGCCTATTTCTCGATGGAGGTAGCGATGAATTCGTCGATGCCGACGTACTCGGGTGGGTTGGGCGTGCTGGCCGGCGACACGCTGCGCTCGGCGGCCGATCTGGGCGTTCCGCTGGTTGCCTTCACGCTGGTGCACCGCAAGGGGTATTTCGAGCAGCATCTCGACGTTACCGGCATGCAGACTGAAAGCGTGCAGCCATGGAACCCGGCGGATTTTTCGACCGAGGAAGCGGCGCGGGTGACGGTGGCGATTGAAGGCCGGACGGTGACCGTGAGGGCATGGCGCTACGACCTGGAGGGGTGCTTTGGACACGTAGTGCCGATTTACATGCTGGACACCGACCTGGAGGAAAACTCGGGATGGGACCGGGGCTTGACGGATCACCTGTACGGCGGCGATACCAACTACCGATTGCAGCAGGAGATTGTGCTGGGGATGGGCGGCACGCGCATGGTGAGTGCGCTGGGGCTGCACGTGAATGTTTATCACATGAACGAGGGACACGCGGCGTTGCTGACGCTGGCGCTGCTGGAAAGCCAGATGGGCGGGGGACCCTCGGGCGCGGCAACTGAAGCGGATGTCGAACTGGTGCGCCGCAAATGCGTGTTCACGACACACACGCCGGTACCGGCGGGCCACGACCGCTTTTCGACCGAGCAGGCGATTCGCATTCTGGGCGGTGACCGGACGGCGCGCCTGGAACGGTTGGGATGTTTCCGCGACGGATTGCTGAACATGACGCTGGTGGCGCTGCGCTTTTCGCGCTACGCGAACGGCGTGGCCATGCAGCACGGCAAGGTATCGCGCGCCATGTTTCCGGAGTTCGCGATCGACACCATCACTAACGGGGTGCATGCGCCGACTTGGATCTCCGAGCCCGTGCAAAAGATGCTGGACGAGCAGATTCCGGCGTGGCGGCGCGACAATCTTTACCTGCGCAATGCCATCGACCTGCCCGAGCAGAAGATTCTGGCCGCGCACGCCCGGGCAAAAGAGAACTTGCTGGCCGAAGTGGGTTCGCGGACGGGGCTGCTGCTCGATCCCAAGGTGCTGACGCTGGGGTTTGCGCGCCGCGTCGCTACCTACAAGCGCGCCAACCTGCTGTTCACCGATCCGGAGCGGCTGGCGCTGATTGCGGCCAAGGCGGGAGGATTGCAGATTCTCTATGCCGGCAAGGCGCACCCGCAGGACGAGCCCGGCAAGGCGCTGATCCAGCAGGTCGTATCGGAGGCGGGCAAGTACTCGAACACGAATTTACGCATCGTTTACCTGGAGAATTACGACTGGAAGCTGGGCGCGCTGCTGACCGCGGGCGTCGATGTGTGGGTGAATACGCCGCGCCGGCCGTATGAGGCCTCAGGCACGAGCGGGATGAAGGCGGCAATGAACGGCGTGCCGAGTTTGTCGATTCTGGACGGGTGGTGGATCGAAGGCTGGATCGAGGGCGTGACGGGATGGGCGATTGAGGACGGCGCCAACGATGCGGAAGAGGCGCAGTCGCTTTACCGGAAGCTGGAAACCGCGGTCGTGCCGCTGTATCTTGCGGCGCCGGAGCAGTGGGCGCGAGTGATGCGGACGACCCTGGCCTTCAATGGCTCGTACTTCAATACCAACCGCATGGTGAAGCAGTACACGCGCAACTCCTACTATCCGGTGAAGTTGACCCAGGCGGCGAAGGTGGAGGAAGTGGAGTACGCGGACTGAAAAAGCAGGGAACAGGGAACAGTCTGTGGGCGCCTACCCGGCAGAGCGCATTTTGCGTACAATAAATTCGGGTTTTTGCTTCCCATTCCTCAATCGATCACGGAACGGCGCTTCGCCCGATCCGATTACGATGCGCTTCAAACACCTGCGAATCGATTCGCTGCTGCTTTTGCTGCTGCCGATCCTATGGTTGCAGCATGCGGCCGCGTATTCCCCGCTCACGCACCAGCAACTCATCGACCTGACCTGGCAGGACTCGATCGTACCGCTGCTGCTCAGCCACTACCCCAACCTCACGCCGGCCGAACTGGACCGCGCTCACGCTTATGCTTATGGCGGCTGCGTGATCCAGGATATGGGTTACTACCCATTTGGCGAAAAGTTCTTCTCCGACCTGACTCACTACGTCCGCAGCGGCGATTTTGTTCTCAACCTTTTCCGCAACGCGCACAACGCCAATGAGCTCGCCTTTGCCGTGGGGGCGCTCTCGCATTATGTGGGCGATTCCTTCGGTCACTCCCTGGCGACCAACCGCGCTGTGGCTCTCGAGTTTCCCAAGCTGGAGGCGCGCTACGGCAGCAATGTGAACTACGCCGAGGGCAAGCATCAGCACGTCCAGGTCGAGTTCGCCTTCGACATCGACCAGATCGCGCAGCACCGATTGGCTCCGCTGGGCTACCTCCGCCACATCGGAATTGAAGTTCCAACCCGCCAGCTTGCGCTGGCCTTCTACCAAACGTACGGAATGACCGAATATTTCGGCATCAAACATGGCCGCCGCTTCAACGTCAGCGGCTATAGGTTTGCCACGCGCACTCTGATTCCCCGAATAGCTTACGCAGTCACTCTCCTGCATCGTGGACAGGAGCCACCGGAGCCAGATACGCCCGACTCCGCGGAAATTGAAAAAGAAGCCGCTGCTGCCGCCACGCTCTACAATTGGGCCGCCTATCGCCACAAAAGAACCAGTATTGAGACTCGCCTGCTCGCAGGCCTGCTTTTCGTGCTGCCTAAGTTCGGTCCGCTCGCGTTGGTCGCTGTGAAAGGCCCTACCCCGGCCGCCGAAGCCGATTACATGCACAGTGTCGTCTCTTCCACTACCGTGTTGCGTGCCCGGCTGGCTCTTTTTACGCCGGTCGAAGCGCGCCGGGCGCATCCCGCCGGCGCCACCAGTTCCCCTCCGGCGCTGGGACTGCTCGACCCACGGCATCCTCTGCCCAATCGCGATCTCGACACCGGCCAAGTGGTCAAGCCCGGCGGCTACTCTCTGACTGACAAGACGTATGCCAATCTTCTTCACCGCCTCACCCGCGACCCCAGGCTGCCGATTCCTCCAGGCATCAAGAGCGATGTAGAAGCCTACTACTCCGATCCCAACGCGCCGATCGTCACTAAGCAGAATCAAGGGGAGTGGGAAAGGGTCCAGGCCGACCTGAAAACTCTGGCCGCCATGTCCACCAGCACGGAGCCCGAGCCCTACCCTACGTATGACGAGTTGAACCGCCCGGAAAATTAGAGGGATCTTTCGGCGGATTGCAGAAAATCAACTGGGATCGGAACCGGGCCGGACCCTGGGATCTTCTGCGCTGCTCAGCCCAGCTTGTCATCGGCCTTGCCGGCTCTTACCGTGGCGGCGGCTGGCGCTGGGCGCGGGGCCACTGTGGCTTGCGGGCGCTGTGGCAGCGAGTGAACTGCCGGCGCCTGATGCAGGGTGACGATGATGGCCTCAGCCGGATTGCCTCCCGAACCCCGGTAGGAGTGCGGCATGTTCGCGTCGAAGTAGGCGGCGTCGCCCACCCCCAGCACCGTTTCCTGGTCGCCGTGCCGTAGCGTCAGTTCGCCCCCCAGCACATAGAGGAACTCTGACCCCGCGTGCATGTGCGCCTTAGGTTCCACGTTCTCGGGCAGCGGAAGAAACTCCGCAAAGTACGGGTCCATGTGACGGTCCGGCACCATGTAGCCCAGGCTCTCAAACGTATACGCCGGCGGCTCCACGCCGGTTTGCGGCATACGCACGCGGTCTCTCCTGCGGTGCACGCGGAACATCGCCGTCGGCTCGGTTTCAAAGAAATATGAAAGGTCTTTGGAAAAAACCATTGCGATGCGCGCCAGGTTTCTGAGCGTCGGCACCACCCTGCCCGTTTCCAGTTGCGACAGATAGCTCGCCGAAAGCCCCGTGTGCCTGCCCAACTCCACCAGTCCCATAGACTTCTTGAGACGCAGACGCCGGATGCGCCCGCCGAGGTGCTTTTCGGTGATGAACCGCTCGGCAGTGCCGGAATCCGCGACGGTCTTGTGCATTTCCTCGCCGCCCGGTGTTAGATGGTCTTTAATCGCTGTTTCCTGGTTCATGCCGCCACTATATTCATAGGATGCGCTTTCGAAGCATTTGTCGTCCAGATCAAAATGTTTTGCTATGGCACGAATTTTGCGGGTCTGGCTGAACGACAGCGGCATCTGCGAGGAATCGTCGAACGACCCTGGGTGTGCGCAGGACATGCAATGTTGCGTGAGGCGCACAACGAGCGATTGCTTTGAGGAGAGCCGGGCGGCTCTGTTGCCGATAGCGCAGCAGCCAGATCCAGAAATCCGCGCGCTCTCGTGATCTCCGCAGGGCGCGCCAAACGCATCGGATGGGCGAGAAGTCCAGGAAAATGATGGTATCTGCCGCCCGGAGCCGAACCTCTACGGCATCATACGGTCCCAGGTCTCCATCGAGAATCCATCCATCCTCTGCGGTAAGAGCCTCCTGAATCTTGATCCAATCCACGCGTGGCGTCGGCGCCAGACCTGGCCGCCAGAATGCCTTGTCCAGCTCTACGACCTGAAGCCCTGTTAATTGACTCAAGCGCACTGCGAGGGTCGATTTCCCTGAAGCTCCTGGACCAAGAATGACGACGCGCCTCACAGCTTTAGCTTAATTCGAGATGCGGCCGCCGGGATTTTTCGTCTCAAACTGATCCACTGACGCGAAACCGGTGATCCTCTGCTGCGCGTTATCCTGATAAGTCCAGCCAAGCAGCCCTGGAGGAAGAACGATGCCTGAAGAATCAGCACCTGCCACCGCCGAATCCGCCAAGCCCGCCGCCCCCATCGCCACCATCGCCGAGATCGGCCGGCACGAGGGCCAATCCGTCACCCTTCGCGGCTGGCTCTACAACCTGCGCGAAAGCGGCAAGCTGCTCTTTCCCATCTTTCGCGACGGCACCGGATCGATCCAGGGTGTGGCGCATGTGAAGAGCGTGACGCCGGAAGTCTTCTCTGCGCTCAAAGGATTGACCCAGGAGTCGTCGGTGATCGTCACCGGGAAGGTGCGTGCGGACAAGCGCGCGCCGGGAGGGTATGAGCTCGACGTCGAAGACGTCGAGGTGGTGCAGCGCGTGCCCGAGTCTGACCCTTACCCGATCACGCTCAAGGAGCACGGCGTCGACTTTCTGCAGGAAAAGCGGCACTTGTGGGTGCGCTCGCCGCGCCAGTCGGCCATTCTGCGCATTCGCGCGGAAATCATGCGCGCCGCGGCGGAGTACTTCGACAGCAATGGCTTCGTTCGCACCGATCCGCCCATCCTGACGCCGGCCGCCTGCGAAGGCACGTCCACGCTGTTCCCGGTCGACTACTTCGGCGATCCTGCGTACCTGACGCAGAGCGGCCAGCTCTACCTGGAGGCAACGGCCCTGGCGCTGGGCAAGGTGTATAGCTTCGGGCCAACTTTCCGCGCGGAAAAGTCGAAGACGCGCCGCCACTTGACCGAGTTCTGGATGGTCGAGCCCGAGGTTGCGTATATGGACCTCGATGGTTTGATGGAACTGTCTGAGCGGTTCATTTCACATATCGTCCAGAGCGTCCTGAAGAATCGTGCGCCGGAGTTGCAGGTGATCGGGCGCGATGTAGCGAAGCTTGCCTCGGTCCAGCCGCCGTTCCCGCGCCTGCGTTACGACGAAGCGGCAAAGATGCTCAACCAGGCGCACAAGGACGGGCATCTCGAGGCGCCCTTCGAGTACGGCAACGACTTTGGCTCGCCCGACGAGACCTGGCTCAGTTCGCAATTCGACCGGCCCGTGATGGTGCACCGCTATCCGGCCGATGTGAAGGCCTTCTACATGGAACCCGATCCGAAAGACGCGCGCTACGCCTTATGCGTAGACGTGCTCGCGCCCGAGGGCTATGGGGAAATTATCGGCGGCTCGCAGCGCGTTTCGAGCTATGAGTTGCTGAGTTCGCGCATTGAGGAGCACAGTCTTCCCCGCGAGGCCTTCGAGTGGTATCTCGATTTGCGGCGTTACGGCACCGTGCCGCACTCCGGCTTCGGCATGGGCATCGAGCGCGTGGTGGCGTGGGTCTGCGGCCTCGACCACGTCAGAGAAACCATCCCCTTCGCGAGGACGCTGCACAGGATGTATCCGTGAAGCTAGGGCTAGGGAATAGGGATCAGGGGTAGAGGGATGGAGCGGAAGGGCAGGGGTTCAGTGAAGGGTACGGGCTTCAGCCCGTACATTGAACCAATACAGAAGCGGGGCTCTAGCCCCTGAGGGAAAAGGATGCATCCCCGGCGAGAGACAATCCGAAGCAACGAATAGGCCTACTTTGTCTCCACTCAGACAGTGGACCGCAAACGTTGCGCGATTTTTTGGGGGGTGGAGATGGATTTCTGGCGGTAGGAAGGCGACATGACCTTGCCGCCGCCCGGAGATTTGGTCGCAGAGGAATGCGATTTTCGCGGTCCGACTTTTGCCGTTCCGTTCCCAAATGATAGATTCGCCTACATGATCCCAGACAAGCCGACTCGCCGCGAAGTCCTGACAGGGGTTGCCGCCACTGCCCTCCTCCCCATCGCATCTCTTAAAGCTGAGTCCGCAGCCTCCCCGCTTTGCTTCACCAGCGCAGCCGAGATGGCCCAACTCATTCGTGCGAAGAAGCTCTCTGCACGCGAAGCGCTCGACGAACACCTCAAGCAGATCGACCGCGTCAATCCCAAGGTCAACGCTATCGTCACCCTTGTCGCAGAGATGGCCATCGAAGCTGCCACACGTGCCGACGAGATGCAGGCGCGCGGCGAAAAGCTTGGGGCCCTGCACGGCCTGCCCGTCGCGCACAAGGACCTCATCGAAACCCGCGGCATCCGCACCACTTTCGGCTCGCCGCTTTTCAAGGACAACATCCCCACCGAAGACAACATCGTCGTCGAACGGATGAGGCGTGCCGGCGCAATCATCGTCGGCAAGACCAATACACCCGAATTCGGCGCCGGCTCGCAGACCTTTAACACCGTCTTCGGCGCAACTCGCAATCCCTACGACCTGAGCAAAACCTGCGGCGGATCCTCCGGCGGCGCAGCCGTCGCGCTGGCCTGCGGCATGGTGCCCGTCGCCACCGGGTCCGATGCTGGAGGGTCACTGCGCAATCCCGCAGCATTCTGCAACGTCGTCGGATTCCGCCCCTCCATCGGCCGCATCCCCAATCCCAACGCAGGCTTTGGATGGTCCACGCTCAGCACCAACGGATGCCTTGGCCGCTCAGTCGCCGACCTCGCACTGTCGCTCAGCACCATCGCGGGTCCCGACCCCAACACGCCGCTCGCCATCAACGAGGCCGGCGATCTCTTCGCCCGCCCGCTCGATCGCAGTTTCGAAGGTGTGCATGTCGCATGGTTTAAAGACCTCGGCGGCGTGCCCTTCGACCCACGTATCCGCACCGTCGTCGACGCGCATCGCACTACGTTCGAATCACTCGGCTGCATCGTCGAGCAGGGCGAGCCTGACTTCTCTCCCGCCGAGATCTCCTTCCGCACTCTTCGAGCATGGACAGCCGCCGCGAGCTACGGCAAGATGTTGCAGCAAAACCCCGACGGCTTCAAGGACACACTCAAAGACGAAATCCAAAAAGGCATGAAGCTGACTGGCCAGGACATCGCCGGCGCCGAGGTTGCCCATACCCTCGTATGGCGCCGCTTCCAGGCTTTCCTCGAGAAGTACGAATACTTCATCCTTCCCACCACGCAATTGCCGCCATTCGATGTCAACACTCCGTATCCAACCGAGATCGCCGGTGTGCACTTCGACAACTACATCGACTGGATGAAGTCCTGCTGGTACATCTCGGCCACCGGAAACCCAGCAGCCTCTGTGCCGGCCGGCTTTACATCCGAAGGTCTTCCCGTCGGCGTGCAGATCGTCGGCCGCGACAAACAAGATTTCAGTGTCCTGCAACTTGCGCACGCCTTTGAACAAACAACCGGTTTCGGTAAGAGACGCCCGGCCCTCGCGCAGAGGAACACTGGCTTGCCCGCTTGAAAAGTCGCACCTTCAGCAACTTCGATTCTCAGCGACAGGCGCAGTAACTTGCTAACACGCGTTCATTCCGTCCACTGTGCTCAGAAAATTGCGCAGCACGGCGGCTGTGTTCTGTGGGCGCCACAACAGATTCAGGTGCAGCGCCACGTTCGTTTTTGCGATCGGCCGGAACACCACGCCGTTTCTCGAAAATGGCCACAAGGCGCTGGGAATCAAGGAGACGCCGATACTGGCCGACACCAGACCGAGCGTGGTTTGAATCGTCGTCGTCGTAATCTCGTGCGCCGTCCGTGGCCGAAATCCGGCAAGCAAACATTCTTCCAGGATCGCATCGGTCATCGGGCCGCCGGTGGCGCGGTTCGGTATCACGAAAAAATCGTCCGCCAAATCGCGCAGGTTCACTGGGTCGGCGGTCGCGAGGCGGTGATCGTGAGGCAGCGCCACCACGAAGTGATCCGCTTCGAGCAGCCGGACCGAGAGTTCCCCTTCTTCCCAGGGGCCATATTGCAGCCCCACGTCGACGACCCCGTTGCGCAGCGCTTCGTGCAGTTCTTCCGATTCAAGCTCTTTCAATACGATCCTCGGGCCCGGATAGCGCTTGCGAAAGGCCGCGATCAACTTCGGCACAGCTACCAGTCCCGCGGTGCTGACAAATCCAATCACCAGTCTTCCCAGCTCGCCGCGAGCTGCCTTCTGCGCTGCCGTGGCGGCTTCTTCGAGTTGCTGCAGCAGGCGTTCCGCCTCGACCAGGAAAGTCTGTCCGGCTTCGGTCAGCGAAATACGCTTGTGCACCCGATGAAAAAGCGCAACTTCGAGCTCTTCTTCGAGCTGATGGATATTGCGCGTAAGCGCCGGCTGGGCAATGTGCAGCGCTTCCGCCGCCCGGGTAATGTGCAACAGGCGCGCGGCAGTCACGAAATAGCGTAGCTGCCGATTCTCGATCATCCCGATTAACTTCCTCTTTTTTCCGTTACATACATCAGTCTATCAATTCCGGAATTCGATACGCTTTAGTTATCGTTAGCCGCCAAAAACGATATTGGACGCGCATTCCAAACTGGATTTCAATGTATATATACGGTTTCCGTAGCGCTATCGGGCAGCTAAGCCCGGAACGGAAACGAGCTCTTTTCTCACCTGATCTTAAGTTGGAGGCGCAAGCCGCTGCTCAACGGGTGTCGTGTGCTTGCTCAACAGAGGTTACGATGCCTACCGCTCATAAGAATTTTCTTCACTTCGCCGCAGTTGCAGCCGCTCTTCTCAGCCTCGCATCGGCAGCAAGCGCCACCGAAAATGGCGGAAGCATCTGGCCCCTCGGCGCAGAATCCTACGCCACTGCCGCGGGTGTGCCGAGCCCCGGCCACACCATGCTTCGCGAGTACACCTTGTTCTTGAACGCGAACGAACTGGTGGACGGCCACGGCCAAAAGATTCCCACGAATTTCAGCGTCAGGGCCTTCGCAGTTGCAGGAGAGCTATCGCATAACTGGGGCATCAAGATATTCGGAGGCGAATGGGAAAGCCACATCGCTGCGCCGTCCCTCTATCAGAGCCTGCGCATCGGCGACAGCTCCGGCTCAAACTATGGTTTAGCCAACGTCAATGTTGTCCCTTTCAACATCTTGAATCACAAGGGCATCGCGCACTGGAGCTACGGACTCCAGTTTGAGCCCATTGCTCCCGGATATCGGGCCGGATCGATATCCAACGTTGGGCAACATAACATGGCGATCACTCCGAGCGCGGCCGTTACCCTGACACCCCACCACGACGCCGAGAACATCACCTCCGGTTTCGATTACCTCATCAACAAAGGCGACCACGCGACGCACTACCATAGCGGCAATGAATTCCTTTGGCAGTTCGACGGCCAGCAGCGCATTGGACACCGGGGCGCAAGCATCGGTATGCAGGGCTTCTACTACAAGCAGACAACGAACGACACGCAGAATGGCGCAACCGTCGTGACCACCAACGTGGATGGCTCACAGTGCATCGGCAACAAGGGCCGCCAAATGGACCTCGGCCCTCAGGTAACGTTTCCCTGGGGCCGGCACGGCGCACTGGTCTTTAAGTGGAACCACGATATGCTGGTCGAAAACAGGGCACGCGGAAATTCTCTCTGGTTCCAGTTCGGAATTCCATTCAATCTCCTGCGCCACATGTGATTTCGCAACGGTCAAAACTGTAGCGCCGATGCTGTAGCGCCGATCTCCAGATCGGCTGTAGTGCGGGTCTTTGAGACCCGCGCTGGTTCTGGTTGATTCGAGAATCACGCGGACAGAGCACTAGCGTGCCGGGTGCCCCACATCTGTGGGGTGGATATCTCGCTTTTGAGATGTGGGACAGCACAACTCTACGCTTCGGGCGAGTCTGGCCCCCCTTCCAACCCACGAGAGTGATGTGGGTCACTTCCACGATTCTCCATTTGAAGCACTATAAGCGCGGTTGTCCGCGATTTTCCATGCGAAATGTCGTTCTCCGCTAACTGGATGTCCAGTTCATCGCACGGAGGATTGAGTAGACAGAATCTCCAGTTTTCGCCTGTCCGCGAAGATCTTTTCACCTTAAGTCCGCAGAACTGAGCCGCCATGTCTTTCATAGGCATCAACATCGGCGCACTGACGGTCAAGGTGGTTACGGTCCAGCGCGACGTCAAAAAAGCAAAGGTGATAGCCCATCAGGGACGCCCCCTGGATGTTCTTGATCGGTTGCTGGCTGCGCCAGAGTTTGAGGGCGCCGAGTATTTCGGCGTGTCCGGTCATCTCGGCCACATCTCGGAGTTTGCCGCAATCCAACGCGCTCTCCGCGAAGTGCGCGAACGCGCAGACAGCGAGTTTGACGCCGTGGCATCGTTGGGCGGCGAATCTTTTCTGGTCTATACGCTCGCCGGTGGAAGAGTAACCAATGTCTTGTCGCACAACAAGTGTGCGGCGGGCAGCGGTGAATTCTTCGTGCAATTAATCGGCAGAATGGGACTGGACATCGATACTGCAATCGGCCTGGCGTCTTCTGGAGAGGTCGTCCCGCTGGCTTCGCGCTGCACCGTGCATTGCAAGTCCGATGTGACGCACAAGCTCAATCGCCACGAAGCCACGCCCGCTGACATCCTGAAGACGCTGCACGAAAGCATGGCCGGCAAGGTTGTCGCGCTCCTCGAGAAAGGACAAGCCTCCCTGCGGCGCGTGTTGCTGATCGGAGGCGTGACGCGCAATGCGGCCTTTCTTGAGGCGCTGCGCGAGAAACTTCCAGCGTCCGAGCTTGTCGTCCTGCCTGAGAGCGAGTGGTTCGAAGCCTGGGGCAGCGCATTGCTCACTCGCGAGAATCCTACTCTACAAATCCCCGCACCTTTCACATCCACCGGTCTTCGATACGCTTCCGCCGCTCTATCAATTTGCAGACCAGGTGCAGGTGATGACTGCTCCACCCCTGCAATTGCCGCCCGATGGTCCCATGGTGTTGGGTGTGGATGCAGGCTCGACGACGACCAAGGCGGTCCTGCTCGATCCTGCGACGCGAGCCATCGTGGCTTCGCATTACGCGCGCACGCACGACGATCCTGTGGCCGCGGTTCGGGAGTGCATCAGGGCACTCGTTGTCCTGGTCGGCAATCGCCCTGTGGGTCTGGTCGGCGCAACGGGCTCGGCCCGGGAACTCGTTGGCGCGTTCCTGGGAACTGAGCGAGTGTACAACGAGATTTCGGCCCACGCCGCCGGCGCAACGCACTTTGCCGCGGACGTGGACACCATCTTTGAAATCGGCGGCCAGGACGCCAAGTACATTTACCTGCGCAATGGCGTGCCCATTGGCTATGCCATGAACAACGCCTGCTCCGCGGGCACTGGGTCCTTCCTCGAGGAAAGCGCGCAGAGCGATCTGGGGGTCGGCGTGACCGAAATTGCCGACCTCGCAATTGCCGCGCCCTCGCCAGTCAAGTTCAAGGCCACCTGCGCGGCGTTCATCAACTCCGACATTCGCATCGCCCAGCAGCAGGGCCAGAAGCGCGACAACATTCTTGCCGGGCTGGTTTATGCCATCGCCGACAACTACCTGACCAAAGTGAAAGGGCAGCGGCCAGTCGGCGAGAAGGTGCTGCTGCAAGGCGGGGTGGCTCTGAACCGGGCGGTTGGATATGCATTCGCCCAGCGCGTGGGACGCCCGATTGTGATCCCGGCCAATCCTGAGTTGCTCGGTGCCCTGGGCGTGGCTTTGCTGGCGCTGGACCGCGCAGGATGCGTGCCTGGCACGGCCACCGATCTCGAAACTCTTGCCGCGGCGGAGATGAAACTCGTAGGCCGATTCACGTGCCAGGCATGCAAGATGTATTGCAGCATCGAGCGCTTCGAGGTAGCTGGCCGGAAGTTTCCCTTCGGCGGCCGCTGCAGCCTCTACGAGAGTGTGTGGAAGAGAAAGGCCCGCATTGCGCCTGCCCCGGACCTGGTCGAACAGCGCGCCGCGATCGTCTATGGTGTTCAAAAACATGGCGGCACAGAACCAGTTCAGAAACCGAAAACACGCGATTACTGGGACGTCGGTCCTGCACTTGACGCCGCGCGATCGTATCTTCAAGAGTCGTTCGGTCAGCCCAACCAAAAGCCACGGATCACGGAGACACGCATTGGCATTCCTCGCGCCCTGACCACGCATTCCTTATTCCCCCTCTATTCTTCATTCTTCTCCGCTCTGGGAATGGAAGTTGTGTTGTCCGCCGTAGATCTGCGGGGCGATCTAAAATCGAATTCCGGCTTCTGTCTGCCGGCGCAGATCGCACACGGTGCAGTATTCGATCTGGCGCAGAAGAACGTGCGCGTGGTCTTCCTTCCGCAACTGGCGCGCATGCCTCAAAACGGCTCTCCCAAGGATTCGTATCTCTGCCCGATCACTCAAGCCGGCCCTTATTTCCTCGCCAAAGCATTTCCCGATACGCAATTCCTGGCGCCCATTCTGGACTTCTCCCTGGGCTACGCGAAGAACACCGCGATGACAGAGATGGCCGTGCATGAGTTCGGAATCTCGCGGGATTCGGCCAACGAAGCCTGGGCCGCCGCTGTGCGCCATCAGACGGATGCCGAGCGCGCCCTGATGCAGATGGGCCGTCAGGCTCTCGATCAGGCATTGGCTGCCGGTAGCCCCGCGATCCTATTGGCGGGCCACAGTTATAACGCCTTCACGCCGGAGGCCTCGCAATCCGTAGGCAAGAAACTTTCCAGCATGGGAGTTCTCGTCATTCCCGCCGATTGTCTTGAGCCGGTTGGGGCAGGGCCAACGGCCTGGCACTTTGCCAATCAGATTTTGAACGCGGCTTTGCTCGCAAAACAGCATCCCAACCTCTTTCTCCTCGTTGTCAGCAACTTCAGTTGCACCATCGATGCATTCACGCACTCGGTGCTCGCATCCCATTTGGGATCCAAGCCGTATCTCATTTTGGAAATCGACGCTCACACCGCCGACGCAGGCGTGCAAACGCGCCTTGAGGCCTTTCTCGACGTGGTGCAGAATTACCGCGCGTCTCACACGAGACCTGCCCGGCCGTTTATCCCTTGCACTCTGCTGACGGACGGGATCGTTCTCAGTTCCAGCGGCGAGCGCGTGCCGCTCACTGACCCGCGCGTTAAATTGCATCTTCTTAACTTCTCCCAATACCACGAGCAGTCCGCGGCCATGGCCCTCGGTTGGCTCGGGTTGCACGCGGGCCAGGAGGTCCCCATCGATCGCGGTCAGCTCGACCTCGGCCTCCAGTCCACCTCGGGCCGCGAGTGTCTTCCGCTGCCGCTCGCCATCGGGCAACTCCTCAAAATCCATCGTGATCGCAAACCCGGCGATATCGTCGGCCTCTTCATGATGCGCGGTGGCGCTCCTTGCGCATCCGAAGCTTATTTGGAGTATTTCGAAAGGTTCATCGTCGAGCATCGGTTGGCCGATGCATTCATGGTCTCCCCTGGTTCGGAAGACGGCTATCTCGGCTTCGGGCCCGCCATTCTAATGAGCCATATGTCCCCCGCTATTTTGCTGGCCGACATCCTCGTCGAGATCGACAATGTTCTGCGCGTAGTGGGCGCTCCCGGATGCATCGAGCAGTTTCAGCTCGAGTGGAATCAATTCAGGCTCAAGGCAAGAACGCTCGCTGAATTCTCTTCCCAGCTCCCCGCGTTTGTTGAGCAGTTGACCGAGCTGCCGCTGGCGCGAGATCCCGCTGCCTGCCCCAAGGTGGTCGTCACAGGTGACTTCTTCGCCCGCTTCAGTCCATTCTTCATGGATGGGGTCCGCGACCTTTATGCTGCGCGCGGAATCATCCTCAAGCCAGTCGATCTCACCGAGCTATTCCTCTATGTCACCTATGACGGCATGCGGCAAAGGGCCAGTGACTGGGGACTGAAGCCGGGAGGTTTCGCCCTCGCCAAAGCCTGCACAAGGATGCTGGAACCCGACGGACAACAGTATCTGCATCAATGGTGGGGATATCAGTCCGGAAGAAGAGCCGAGCAACACTACCGCGAGATATTCTCTGGTACCGGCCTTCTTATTTCCAGTTCCAACGACGTTGCTGCTTTAATCGATAAGAGCTCACAACACATCTCGCCGCGGATCTTCGGCGAGGTTACGCCCACGGTCGGCAAGGGTTTGAACGCGGAATTCGAGGGTTACGACGGCATCATCTTGATCGGGCCATTCAACTGTCTTCCCTTCAGAATCTCCGAGGCCATCCTCAAGCCTCTCAGCATTCAACACAGCATGCCCCTTCTCAGCTATGAAACCGACGGCTGCGCTGTGTCGCCTGCGGTGCTCAGGCAAGTGGACGTGCACATTCAGCAGGTACTCGAGCACTCTGCCAGAACCCATTCGGTCGAACTCTGAGCCTTTGATTCGCAGGATGCTGGCCGGCCGGTTCCGCGGTTTGTAGGGTCCGCTGGCTGTCGGCTTTGGCCATCTCGACAGGCACGTTCAAAAGAACCATATGCAGCCAGGCTGGCTCTTGCGCAGAGCATTCAGACGGCGAGGATGGCCCGGCCGAGGGCGCCGGTAGTTGCGTCTTGCGCTGTGATCGCAGCATCGCGAGTGAGCCCCGTTAGATCGCGCAAGTGGTTGGCGAAGTCCCAGGCAAGGTTGCGCGCGCTGCAGATGTCCCAGAAAGCGAGCAGCCGGCCGATTTTGCCAGTGTCTTCTGCGAGCACGCCGAGCGTATCCGTGGCGAGCATGGTCAGCACCGAGGGCATCACGGTTTTAAGCAAGTCATTGACGGACTGATAGTCGGCGGACTCGGGGCTGTCTGCAGCCGGAATGACGCTCAATTCGGCGTCGGTGGTCAGCAGGGCCAGCGCGAGGTCGCGATTAATGTGGGCGTTCATGCCTGCCAGAGCAAACTGGATGCGATCGATGCCGGTGCGGTAGCGCGCTTCAAACAGCGCGCTCCATGCCGAGGGCACAGAGCCTCCACCGAGGAATCCGGCCACGGCGTCAAAATAGAGACCGGCGAAGACAACATCGAGGCGAGTGAGCCAAACTGGGCTTTGCCACGCGCCTCCGGGCGGGTGCAGATCGACCTGCTGCGTGACCATGAGATAGAGCCGGTTGAACCACTTGAGGCCATCGTTCACCGGCAGCAGCGCGTCGACGGCCTGCATGCGCGCGATCGCGTCCGCAATGGTCGATGGAGCCAGTCCGTTAACAAGGTCGTAGAGCGGCTGATCCGCAGGGGATGGTGTGGCTGTGGGCATGCGCGATCTCCGAGAGCAATCCGCAGCAGTATAAGTCATCCCTTCGACGCCCGGCAGGGGATGTTGGCCGATCAGCCAGGTAGCCGCTGGGCGGGCGGCCCGGTCCCGGTAACCTTTCCAGACCACGATGAGGGTGCCCCCGGTCCCTCGCCTTCGGGGACCGGGGTAGTAAGCCTGGGACAGCACAACCCTACGCTTCGGATCGGGGACTGATCCCCGACCCCTGGTCTCTAGTCCCTACTCCCTACTCCCCTCGTTCCCTCGGTCCCTGTCTCTCTGACCCCTGTCTTGCGCTCAAGCCCGGCCTCATTACCCGGCCCACAACCCGGCAAGGGGAGCCTTCTTCTCGAAGAGAATTAGCAACGCAAATGCCCCTTCCGCAAGGGGATTCATTGCTTCCGGATCGCGTGCAGGGTGGAAGGGCGCGGAACTTGCTCCTCAAAAAAATTGGAAACGCCAAAACCCGGGGACAAAACCCGAAACCCGGAAACCCGGAAACCCGGGAAACCCAAACCCGGGGACAGACGGACAGACGGGATGTTCGCGCGTTCACAAAAAGACGGGCGGCTCATCTCCTGGTACAGGAATCACGGTGCGCTATATTCCCATTTCATGGGAACCATGGACAGCACGAGAGCCTAAAAGCCGTGGGTCACTCCCGAAAAACGCCGTTCCCGCAGGGGATTCATCGCTTCCGGATCGCGTGCGGGGCGGAGGGGCGCGAAACTGCTCCTCAAAAAAAGGCGGAAACGCCGGGATGGGTCGCCCACCATTCGTGCCGGGGAAAGAATGGAAGGCTGAGCTTTGTCCTATCCCACTCTTCGTAAAAATCTGTTCCCTTGGTCCCTTAGTCCCTTAGTCCCTCGTCCCCTCGTTCCCTTGGTCCCTGCCTTTCTGACCCCTGACCCCCGTTCTCTGATCTCTGATCTCTAATCTCTGCATTTTCCTGCGAAAAGTGTAGCCAAAGTGGCCATTTTAGGGCCGCAAAGCCCTGTTTGGACGCACTTTCGAGAAATTCTTCGGTGCCACTCGCTCTTATTCGCAACTATTCTCGGTTCTAACCACGAATTGTTTGCAACTATTCTCGGTATTTGTCTCGAAGAATCGCACCCTTCCGAGCCAACGTTTGCGCGGCAAATGGAACCACTTAGGCGAACATTTGCTTGGGTCCTCGCACCACTAATTCCAACATTTGCTGCGGCTTGGGGAATCTTGCGCCCGATCGGCGGAATCCAATGACAAGCACGGGCATCGGCGTAGGATTTTTTTCGCGGCGGGAGCCCGGCGCGAGGTTTCGGTGAAGGAGAGAGCAGACGTGACAGTGAAGGAGCAGGGCAAGGCAAGTTTGAGTGCAAGCGAGGTTCATGCATTGAAGAAGGCGCCGCCGGTGGAAGGGGTGCTGCCGTTGTTTCATGTGCGGTGGAGTCCGCGGTCGTTTACTGAGCGCGAGGTGAGCCCGGCGTTGCTGGCCAAGGTGTTTGAGGCGGCGCGCTGGGCGGCTTCGTCGTTCAACGAACAGCCGTGGCGCTTCCTGGTGGGGCGGAAGGGCTCGAGCGCCTACAAGAAAATCTTCGAATCGCTGGGCGAGTTCAACCAGAAGTGGGCGCAGTCCGCTCCGGTTCTGATCATGGGTGCGGCGAAGACGAAATTCAGCCATAATGGCGTGGATAACCGGGTTGCGCTGTACGACCTCGGAGCGGCGGCCTCGTATATGACGCTGCAGGCGGCGGCACTGGGACTGGCGACGCACCAGATGGCGGGCTTCGACACGGAGAAGGCGAAGAAGCTGTTTGGGATTCCCGAAGAGTACACGATGGGGTCGGTGATTGCGCTGGGATACCAGGGCGAGCCGGAAAAGTTGGGCGACGAGGGGATGATTAAGCAGGAGACGAGCCCGCGGACGCGAAAGCCGCTGGGCGAGTTTGTGTTTTCGGAGTGGGGAGAGAAGAACGGCGAGATAGCGGGCTAGCCGCCTGCGCGATGGGGCGTTGGCGAGTTGGCGACGCTTCGCGCGTGTTGGCGGGTCGGCGCGGGGTTGCCGGAGTTTAGAGTGGAGTGGGAGGCAATCCCGTCTTGAGTTCCACAAAACCAGGCAGGCGCACAGGGGCGCGGCGGGTTTCCGGACCTACCCTGGGCGCAAGAACAAAGACGCGTCGAGGATGGGGCGCCCAGAAGGGGCGCTCGCGGGGGAGATCCGGCGCCAGGCGCCGTGGGCGGCTGAGTTGGCGCGGGCGCGGAATTGTGGCGTGCGTGGCGGCGGTTCTGGGGGTGGTGGCGTGGGCGGTGCTGGCGCGGGCCCTGGCGCCGAAGTCGAATACGGAGCTGAGCCGGTTTGACGTGCTGGTTGTGTTGGGCAACCCGGCGGACTCAGATGGCAATCCGACGCTGACGGAGCTTGAGCGCGTGACCGAGGCGGTACACGAGTATGAGCGGGGCGTTGCGCCAAGGATGATCTTTACCGGAGGGGCGGTGCACAACCGCTTTGTGGAGGCGCAGGTGATGGCGCGGACCGCGGAGGCGCAGGGGATTCCGGAGCAGGTGGTTTTTGTCGAGCCGGAGGCTCGAGATACCATCGAGAACGCCTGCGACTCGGTGCGGATGATGCGGAGCCACGGATGGCGGTCGGCGGAGGTGATTTCAAGCCCTGGCCACCTACCCCGCGCGGGAATGATTTTCAGCCGGCTTCCGGTGGAGTGGCGCGTGCACGCTGCACCGGAGCTTGAGCCGGCCCGCACGGGGGTTGAGACGGCGGCCACCCTGTTGGAGGTCCTGAAGACGGTGCGCTACCTGGTGTGGTCGCGGCAGATGGAGCCTTGTGAGCTATAGCGAAGGAGGAAACGCGCCGGCAGCATTGTCCAGCATCGGGCGGGTCTTGTAAGCTGATTGGTGATGCCTCGCCAAGTAAGGTTTTCCGGTTCATTTGCTGCAATTCTCACACTGTGCTTCTATGCCGGGGTGAGCATGCAGGCGCAGAGCTCCAGTTCCAGCAGCCAGAGCCAACCGACGCCAACGCCCGCCACGCAGAATCCCGACAACCAGAATCAGAACTATGGCACGTACTCACCGCTCGATCCGCTGGCCCGCGTGCGCTACGACAACCGCTATGAAGTATCGCTGGGCATGGCGTACGACCACATGAAGGCGGGGCCGACACTGCTGCAGGGGTCGAACCTGGGCGGACTGGACGGGGAAGGCTCATTCTGGCTGAGCAGAAACTGGGGAATCGAGGGTTCGGGTCGAGCCTATGTGGGCACCAGCGGCACTGCGCCGAACGACAAGAACGCGAACGGCGGGGATCTCAAAGGGCCGATGGTGAAGCAGTATTTCTTCGTTGGCGGCGCAGAGTGGCTGGGTCCGCACAACAAGCATGGGGCAATTATTGCGCACGCCATGTTTGGCGGGGTCTACGGCAATTTCGAAAAGGATCTGCTGGGCCAGGCGCCGGGATACTTCGATTTCTACTACAACCAGATTGCACCGGCGGCGATTATCGGCGGTCACTTCGACCTGAACCGGTCGGACCGTTGGGTGTTCCGGGTAACGCCCGATGCGGTGATGACCCACTACAACTTCAGAGAGCCCCCGCCATCAACAGCTTCGTATTCACAATATGACGTGAACTTTGCCATCTCCGTGGGAATTGAATACAAGTTCACCAGGATCAAGCGGTCGACGAAAAAGGCGAACTGGGCTTCCGGCTGGTAGCAGCGAACCACCCGCGGCATTTGCCGCGCTCTTGAAGATCGGTTCCACATTTCATTCGCCCTTGCGGGGCTTGCCCGTCCCTGATTGCTTTCCCGGGATTTCCACACCGGCATTCGACCGCGCCGTTTCACGATAGATTCACGACCGCAGGTTTAAATCGAGAGTGGGCGGGGCTGCCAAGTTCAATGGGTTGTGTGCTATCCTCCTGCGTTCGGTAGCGGTTTAAAGAAGAGTGCCGCCAGTAAAGATGCCGTTCCGGATAGCGAAACTCATGTGCCGCGCCGGAACCGACGGGCCTGAAGCGAATCAGAAGCGAATCGGGAGTGTGAGTTCTATGGATATGAAAGACACGCTCGGAGTGTTGCTTGCTGGCGGAGCAGGGGAGCGGCTGTTTCCATTGACGCGGGACAGGGCCAAGCCCGCGGTGCCGTTTGGCGGACATTACCGCATTATCGATATCACGCTATCGAATTGCATCAACTCAGGATTGCGCCGGGTGTACGTGCTGACGCAGTACAAGGCGCTGAGTCTAAACCGCCACATCCGCGAGGGGTGGACGGGGATTGTGGCCCAGGAACTGGGCGAGTTTTTCGAGTTGATGCCGCCCATGCAGCGCACTGGGGCCAACTGGTATATGGGGACAGCGGATGCCGTGTACCAGAACATTTACTCGATCGGCAGCGAGCAGCCCAAGCACGTGATCATTCTGTCGGGCGACCATATTTACAAAATGGACTACAGCCGCATGTTGGCCTACCACAACGAGACGAAGGCTGAGGTGACGCTGGCGACACTGCCGATCCCTCCCGACGAAGTTTCGCGGTATGGAGTGGTGGAGGTGGGCGCAACGGGGGAAGTGCTCGGCTTCCAGGAGAAACCGGCTTCCACCAGTTTCCGTTCGCCATTCAATCCCAACGCCGTGGACGCGTCGATGGGGATATACATCTTCAACACCGAGACGCTGCTGAAGGCGCTGATTGCGGACGCTGACGACACGGAGTCGAAGCACGACTTCGGGCACAACATCCTGCCGAATATGCTGGGCGAGAAGAGAATGATGGCCTACAGCTTTGTGGACGAGAATAAGAAGCAGGCGCTCTATTGGCGCGATGTGGGCACGCTGGACGCCTACTACGACGCCAACATGGATCTGTGCTCGGTGTCGCCGGTCTTCAACCTATATGACACGACCTGGCCGATCCGCACGCGGGTGCGCCAGTATCCGCCGGCGAAGTTCGTATTCGGCGAACCGGGACGCTCGGGCATGGCGGTGAACTCGATCATCACCGCGGGCGTGATTATTTCGGGCGCGTCGGTGTACAACTCGGTCCTGTCACAGGACGTGCGAGTGAACTCCTACTCGGACGTGGACGCGAGCATTGTATTTTCCCACGTCAACATCGGCCGGCACTGCCGCATCCGGCGGGCGATTATCGATCGCCATGTCCACATTCCCGAAGGGACGGTAATCGGCTACGACCCGGTGGAAGACAAGCGGCGCTATTTTGTTACGCCTTCGGGCCTGACGATTGTCACACGCGATGCGTCGCTGTTTGAAAATCCCGTGGATCCGGAGTTTCAGCAGAGGTATTGAGAGACAGGGAACAGGGAACAGGGATCAGAAAAGCCCCGGTTTTCCAGGGATGGAAGCCGGGGCTTTTTCAAAATGCCTGGCTCATTCACATTTTGGGGAAGTTGGGATCGGCCTTCACTTCGTCGATCTGCTCGGTGTGGCGTCTACTATGGGCGCCGATCAAGAGCAGCCACTCGTAGGCGTCGAGCTGGCCCATGGGGCTATCGGCCACGTGGGCGCGCAGGTCTGGCGTGGTCTTCATATACTCGATGGTTTGTTCGCGGCTGGCAAGGAAATGCTTGAGTGTTTCATCGGGCGTCCAGCGGCCGGTGGGGACGAGCTGCGGCGGCGCCTGCCTCTTGTGACTGCGATCGGGGATCATGGCGAGAACATTGGCGTCGATTTTGGCGAAATCGCGATCGGATGCGCCGGGGCCGGCTTTCATGACGTTTTGCGAGACGTTCATCATGAGAGAGTCTTCGGCGAGCGCAATGTGCTCAAGACACTCGGCGACTGACCAGCGGTCGGGAGCCGGCTTGAAATGCATTTGCGCATCGGAGAGGCCCGAGACGGCAGCGACCGCGCCGTCGCGTGTTTCTTCGAGGTACTTGACGCCCTTGTCCCGATCAGCCTGCGAGAGTTCCTGGGCCGGCGCAGATACGCAGGTAAAGATAAGCGCACAGAGCAACAGGGAGATCATTTTCATGGTTTGCCTCCGGGAGAACGGGGGAATCGGACTTGCAGCGAAGCCTAAATTACACGCGTTACTTCGAGCTTGCAAGTTAATTTTGCGGCACGGGACGGGGGACAGGCAACACGCCGGCCGGCGCGGCCGCATTCGCCGCGCGATTATCGGCGCGATGCGCATATTGATCAGTCGTTTTGCTCGCCCTTGACATAGCTGCTATCCCACTCGCCGCGGGCGCGTAACTGCGCAATCTCCTGGCGGGCCATCTCCTGGGCGCGCAGGTAGTCCGGCTTAGCCATGCGATTCAGCGGCAAGTTGCCGGATTCGAGAACGATCCAATGGCGCGGGCGCATGTACGCCGGCAGAGAACGCGCGTGCCGGTCCAGTTCCTTAGGGCTTAGTTCGACGCCGGGTTTCTTTTCCACCACCGCCACTGGAGCTTCTGAAACCACTTCGTGCGCTACGCCGACGACGACGCAGTTGGCGACTTGCGCCGTAAGGGCCGAGATGTGCGCTTCCACGTCGCCGGGAAAGATTTGGTAGCCGAGCGACTTGATGACCCACTTCTCGCGGCCGGTGAGGTGCAGGCCCGAGGCGTCTTTGAATCCGAGATCGCCGGTATACAGAAAACCGTCGCGCGAAATTGTTTTGGCTGTGGCGGCAGGATCGTTGAAATAGCCAAGAAAGGTCTGCGGACCGCGAAAACATATATGGCCGATCTCGCCGGCAGGCAGCTCATCGCCGGCGTCGCCACCGGGCCGCATGGGCTGGCGGATGGAGCAGGGGTAGATGGGCATGTCGTGGCCAAGCCCGGCGACAATCATCTCGTGATCGGTTGCGTTGGCTTGAACGTAGGTGCAGAAGCCGGCGCACTCGGTGAGCCCCAGCCCGGTGCCCACAATGGGTGCCATGGCGGCAACCCGCTCAACGAATGGCCGCGAGACACTGTTGCCTCCATAGGCGGCAAGCCGGAGGCTGGAAAGATCGTAACGGGCGTAGTCTTTCAGCATCCACTCGAGGTTGAACATGGCCGGAACCTGGCCCAGCATCTGCACCTGGTGCTGGGCGATGGCGCGCAGGGAGCGGCCGGCATCGAAGACCTCGATTAGGACCGCCGTGCCTCCGCCGAAGAAGGTGCTCATCAACGACTCGGTTTGGCCTCCGACGTGAGAGGCGGGCAGGTTGACCAACGTGCGCAAACCGCTGTCGCCGCCGAAAAAACTGCCGGACACGCACATATTTTGCACTGTGATATTGCGGTGCGAAAGCAGAGCCGGCTTGGGCGAGCCGGTTGAGCCAGTGGTAAAGATGACGAGCGCGCCATCGTCCGGCGTGATTGTAGCGGCGATTTTGGCCACGGCGGCAGGGTCGACGGCAGTGAGGGAGTGCCACGCCGGCTCGGCAAGCGAATCAAAGGAAAGGGTGCCGTGGATTGCCTCGACCGCGGGTGCGTCCGCGGCTACGCCCGAGTCTAGGGCAATTGAATGCTCAATCCATGGACACTGCGCCTCGACGGCGCTCCACATCGGGCGAAGGTCGCTTGCGGGGTTTACGCCCAGGCCGGCAAAGCCACGCGGGCGAAGGATTTCCAGCGATCGAATCACTTCATTGGGAGTTAAATGCAGATCGAGCGGGGCGACGATGACGCCCATTTTGAAACAGCTATATTCGAGCAGAATGTGATCGACAGACATGGGCAACAACGTGACCATGTGGTCGCCCTTCTTGAAGCCGAGGCGCAGCAATTCACCCGCCAATGCAGTGGTGAAGCGGTGGAATTCGCTCCAGGTGACCTGGCGGCTGCCGTCGGCGCTGAGAATGGCGGGAGCATCTGGCCGCTCACCAGCCCACTTCGCTACGACGCCGTGCAGAAGATGGCGATCGGCAAACAGCTTTTCGTAATCGTCGAGAGTAAAGCGGGGAAGATAGGTGGGCTCAGCCATTCCTGCTCCAGTCGATCATCTGAAAGGACACGCGTCAAGGGCGGTTGAAGCGGGAGATTCAGCAGAAGTATTGAGGACAGGCGTCAGGTATCAGGGTCAGTTGTCAGTTGGCAGTGGCCGGCAGTCGGATGGGCCGGCAGCGAGTTCGGGGCCTTCATAGTCGAACTTGCGGAGATTACGCAGACATTCTGTGAGGGCGCCCATCAGGGTTTCGCTCCAACCGCAGGGCTGGAAGGGCATGGTCTTCTGATTCAACTCGATGTCGGCCGAGGCGAAGAACTTCAGGTCGGTGGTCTTGGCGGTGGCGAATTCCTTGACGGTAATGCGCGCTTCTACCTCGCCGGCGGCATGTTTTTTCTTGATGGAGAAGAAGTGCAGCTTCGCAAGAGCCTCAGAGGGATCTTTCTGGGTGAATTTCCAGTCTTCCACGGGTTCGCCTCCTGTGCAGCCAAGTTTACGGCATTTTCCCGAGTTGCTGCCGTCTTCCGCCCGGTATGCGGGCTGAGTTTTCCGAGGCTGCCTGCGACGACGGAACTAAGCGCGCGGAATTCGCGTACCAGCCGGTTATGCAGTGCGTGGGTACATTAAGCTGGAGCGGGATGGGTTGGGGTGCTCGAACGGCGCGCTCCCGTTCCCGGGACAAGGCTTATGAACGGCCAAGGGTCCATGAAGAATGTGCCAGCGCCGCGGCTGTGGGGCCGGTAAGCCGCGCGGCGCGCGTGGAGGTGAGAGCTCTGGAGCCAGACTGGAGCCAAATCGTCCGCCGCTGCATTGACGGCGACTCGGGCGCATGGGCCGAGATGGTCCGCATGCACCATCAACGTGTGTACGGGCTGTGCTACCGCTTTACAGGGAATGCGGCAGACGCCGAGGACCTGACCCAGGATGTGTTCCTGAAGATCTATTCGAATTTGGGTAGCTACGATGGCGCACGGGGCAGCCTGGCGGTGTGGATCGCCACCATGACGCGGAACCTGCTGGTGGACAATTTCAGGCGAACGCGCAACCTGCGGGCGACGGGCTCGCTGGACGAAGGCTGGGAGCAGGCAGAGGAGTCGAAGCCGCTTAGACCTATTGACCGGCTGACCTCCGCGGGTCCCACGCCGCACGAAGCGGCGGCACGCAAGGAGCTGGCCAGGATTGTGCAGGACGCACTAGCGCGCGTGAGCGTGGAGCTGCGCGAAGCGGTGATCTTGAGAGATTTGCAAGACCTTGATTACAAAGATATTGCGCAAGTTTTGGGGATTCCCGAGGGGACCGTGAAGTCCCGCATCAGCAGAGGGCGCGCGGAACTGGCGCGGCTGCTGGAGCGTACTAAGAAGGAGGTGATGTAGCCATGGCAGAGCGCACACACATTCCGGGCTCCGCTGCCTGTGGCGAGTGGGAGACGCAGTTGGCGGATGCGCTGGACGGGCTGCTGAAGCCTGAGGATGAGGCGACGTTTACGGCGCACATGGCTGCCTGCCCCGCCTGCACGGCGCTGTATGAAGAGGCGCGGAAGGGCCGCGAATGGCTGGAGTTTCTTTCGCCCGAACCGGAAGTTCCACAAGGGCTGCTCGAAAGGATCCTGGCGCACACAGGGCCGGGTCACGCGGCGGGCTCAGGATGGGCTGGCCAGGCGATGCCGGTTCCCGCGGGGACGGGAGTAGTTCCGGCGTTTGTTCCGCCCGTTTGGCAGCAACCGGGCTTTTGGGCGCGGATGCGCTCGAGCGTGCAGCCGCGGCTGCTGATGACGGCGGCAATGGCGTTCTTCTCCATCGCGCTGACGCTGAACATGACTGGAGTGCGGTTGGCAAATATTCGTATTACGAGAGTGCGGCTGGCCGACCTGCGGCCCCAGGCCGTGCGCTCGTACGTGGAACGGGAACTGACCATGGCTTCGGTGCCGATCGTGCGGTATTACGACCATTTGCGGTTTGTGTACGAGGTGGAATCGAGGGTGCGGGAGCTGAGCGACCAAGGCGGCGGCGAAGGCAAGGGCGAGCAGCGCAAGCAGGCGCAGCCGGTGACGCCGGGCCAGACAAGACAAAATCCGGGGCAGAGCCCGGACCACAACGGGGGCGAGTTGCGGAAGGACCCTTTGCAACAGTCGGGCAGCCCGGCGGCGGAGCCGGCAAGCGGCGCGGCGAGTGAGTTCTCAGAACCTTCCCTGTGCTTGCAGAACGGTTGTGCGCAGTGCGGCGGCTCAGCATTGCGAGAGTGGGAAAGGGGCAAGCCATGGATTGCGTAAACCACAGCGGCGTAAGTGCGACCGCGTACTGCCAGAATTGCGGGAAGGCGCTGTGCGCGGGCTGCGTGCGCAATGCAGCGGGAGGGCAGATCTTCTGCGAACCGTGCTGGACGGCGTGGCAGAGCGTACAGGGCACCTATGTGGCTTTTCCCGCGGGCGCGCCCCACCCGGTGCTGGCGGCTTTCCTGGGACTGATTCCCGGCGTGGGCGCGATGTACAACGGCCAATTCATCAAAGGCCTGGTTCACGTAGTCATTTTCGCCGTGCTGGTAAGTGCCGCTCATGTATACGGCGTGTTTGGCATCTTCATTGCGGGGTGGATCTTCTACCAGGTGTTCGAGGCCTACCACACGGCGAAGGCGCGGCGCGACGGCGAGCCTTTGCCGGATCCACTGGGCCTGAATGAGGTGAGCCATTGGTTCGGTGGAGGCGGCCGGGCGCAGCAGTGGCCCCAGCCGGGACCGCAACCGGGAACGCCGCAGGGAACGCAAACGGGCGCTGGGCCGGGTGCGGCGGTCCCGGGACCGGCGGGCGGGTACCAGGCTCAGAATCAGGCTCCAAATCAGGCTGCATACCAGGCTCCGTACCAGGTTCCATATCAGGGACCGTATGCGCCACCAGAGTATACGGGGCCCGGCATTCCGCCGATTCCGCCGATTCCACCCGTACCGCCGGTGCATTGGCGGCGCAGAGAGCCGATCGGGGCGGTGATTCTGATTGCCCTGGGACTGTTGTTTTTGGTGGGGCAGTTGGATTGGTTCTCAGGCCGGCTGTTTCAGTTCATCTGGCCCGTGCTTTTGATCGGTTTGGGCGTGTGGCTGATCGTGCGGCGCATGCAGGACACGCATGGGAATTCGCAAGGAGGGCAAAAATGAGCCGCTATATTCTGATTCGGCGCTTGCGCTGGCCGGCCATTCTGCTGCTGATTGGAGTGCTGGCGCTGCTCCATCAGGCGGGAGTGATCCCGTATTTCTGGCGTCTGTTCTGGCCGCTGCTGCTGATCATGATTGGCTTGTTGCTGCTGGCAGAACGGGCGGCTTTGGCTGCAGAGGGCTACGCGCCATTTTTCGGATCGACCTATTCGGGCGTGGGCCAAGCAGCGGGGCAAGGAATGCCACCAGCGGCCGGGCAAGGCGCAGGGCCGGCGGGCACGGTGATTGTGCCCTCGCAACCGCATGACTTCGAGAACGGCGTGAATGGAGGCCAGCGATGAGCACCGTACCCCCGAATATGCCACCGGGCGGCGGTGCGCCGCCTCCGATTCCGCCTTACGACCCGAAAACGCAGTGGCGCGTGTATCGCGAGCAGCAACGGGCCGCATGGCGCGCGCAACGCAATGCATGGCGGGCGCAGCAGCACGCTTTGAAAGCAAGTTATAGGGGCGCATACGGACCGCGCGTGCCTTCCGTGGTGGGTCCGGTAATTCTTGTGTGTGTTGGCGTGATTGCTCTGCTGGTGGTCACGGGCCACATCGATTCCGGCTCCTTCTGGACCTGGTACGGGCGGTGGTGGCCGCTGTTGCTGATTGGGGCAGGGCTTGCGCTGCTGGCCGAATGGGCGCTGGATATGCGCCGGAAGACGCCTGTGCGGCGCAGCAGCGGCTTCATCGGGATTCTCGTCGTGCTGGCCATTGTAGGCGCCCTGGCGGCGGCACACAACCACTTCCGGGGGCCTTTCGGGTTTGTCGGCGACAACGATTTTTTCAACACCTTCGGAATGCCGGAGCACGACAGCGACCAGCCGGTCGACAGCAGGCAGATTCCGGCTAACGCGTCGATTGAGATTCTGATTCCGCGCGGCGACGTGAGCATTACCGCGGGCGACGAGCCGGCGCTGGAGGTGCAGGCGCACGAAGTGGCATATGCCAACTCCGATGCCGACGCGAAAAAGATCTTTGACAGCGTGGCAGCACACGTGACGGTGAGCGGCAGCGCCGTGCTGATCCAATCCGAGAGCAACTCGAAGGGAAAAGTGAACCTGACCGTGACGGTGCCGAAATCCGCCAAAGTGACGGTGAACGATGGATGGGACAGCGTGACCGCGACGGGACTGGGCGCCGGCATCGACGTGACGACGCGCGGAGATATTCACCTGAATTCGATGACCGGCCCCGTTGTGGCGCACTTTACCCGCGGGAAGCACGACGAGTTTTCCGCTCACGATGTGCAGGGCGACCTGACCCTCAACGGAGACCTGAACGATTTGACTCTTTCCGATATCAAAGGCTCGGTGACGCAGGACGGCGACCTGGATGGCGACGTGCATTTGGAAGCCATCGGCGGGCCGGTGCACCTGCACACTTCGGTGACCACCGTTGAATTGGGAGAATTGCCCGGCGACCTGACCCTCGACTCCGACGATCTGCACATTACCGGCGCCAAGGGACTGGTGCGCGCGGTCTCGCACTCGAAGGACATCGACCTGAGCCAGATTTACGGCGACAGCATTGTGGAGGACCGCAACGGCCGCATTGCGGTTGAGCCGGCAGGAAACTTTGGCGTCGACGTGAAAAACAGCAAAGGCGACGTGGAGATTGCATTGCAGCCCGATGCTTCGGCTACGGTGAGCGGGCGGACGCACAATGGTGACATTGTGACCGATTATGGCCTCACGGTGAGCGGCGAAGAGGACAAGACGGTGAACGGGCGGATCGGCTCGGGCACGGCGCGCATTACGCTGAACACGGATAACGGCGATCTGCACATCAAAAAAGGGCAGCCGTTCCTGGCCGCACCGGCAACGCCGCCAGCCCCAGCGCCGCCTGGAACCCCGGCGCCGCCCAACGCGCGGCACCTGAAGACGCCGAAGGCATTGCCGCAGCAGCCGGTAGCGCAATAACGAGAGCCGCCGTTCCAATGATTACCCTGGGCGAGTCGTTCCGTGAAAGGGTGGTTTATCTGCGGCGCGCGGCAATGAGATACGTTTCGTCAAGCTGATCGATTGACGGACATCCGAGCAGGGTGAGGGTGAGATCGAGATCGTCCTTCAGGATCTTGATTGCGCGTGTGACGCCGGCCTCTCCCGCGGCTGCAAGCCCATAGGCGTAAGCGCGTCCGATGAGCACCGCGCGAGCGCCGAGGCAAATAGCCTTGGCGATATCGCTGCCCCGGCGCACGCCGCCGTCCATAAGGACTTCAACCTGGCCGCCGACCGCATCCACAACCTCGGGCAGCGCATCGAGCGACGGAGAGACACAGTCCAACTGTCGTCCGCCGTGGTTGGAAACAACCACCGCGCGAGCGCCTTCATCCGCAGCACGCCGGGCGTCGTCGCCGGTAAGAACCCCCTTGGCCACGATGGGACCCGGCCACAACTCGCGTATCCAGCGCAGGTCTTCCCAGCTCGCTCCCGCGTGAGAGAGAGCGGGTCCCACAGCGACCAGGTCCATCGGGCCTTTTCCTGGAATCACAACATTCCCCATTTTCGGAACACCGCCATCGAGCAAAAACGAAGCCAGCCAACGGGGATGGGCGAGGATGTTGGGCAGAAAGCGCGCCTTGGGCAGCAAAGCGGGAGCAAGAAGCTCTTTCATGCCACTGCGCGGGTCGCGTTCGCGATTGCCTGAGGCGGGGGTATCCAGCGTCAGCACCAATGCGGAGTAGCCGGCACGGCGCGCGCGGTCAATGGCGCCCTCGGCCGCCGCGCGGCCACCAATCAGATACAACTGATACCAGAGCGGACCGGTTGAGGCGGCCTTGACAGCCTCCAGCCTGTGGCCGGAAATGGTTGGAACCGCGTAGATGGTGCCTGCCTGACCGGCCGCACGGGCAACGCCTGCCTCGCCGTCCGCGTGCATCAGGCGAATGTAGCTTACGGGAGCAAAGATGGCGGGGAAGGCGATTTCCTGGCCGAGCACGCTTACGCTGGTCTTGCAGTTATAGGCCGCGACACCGTTGCGCGCACGAAATGTTGTATCGCGAAAGGCGCGACAGTTTCCTTCGAGCGTGACCTCGGCGTCTGCGCCGCCGTCGAGATAGTCGAACACCGATCGGGGGACTCTTCGCTCGGCCATCCGGCGAAGATCCTCGATATTGACGATGGCAGATGAGCTCAGCTTGCGATTTGGCATGGCATGTCTCGAGTCGGGACCGTTCTCGAAATATTATCCGGTTTCGCAAAGGAATGCTTGGTTTCGGATGCGTTGCCGCCAACCCCGTAAATTGCCTTGATCCCTCTTTGCGGTATAAGACGTCCTTGAATGAGGCGGAAATCTCGCCTTCTTGCCGAAAGTACCCGCTTTCGTTGTATGCTCCTGCGCAGGGGGACACAAGGAAATGGCGAACACGCCTGTCACAGTAATCACGGTGGAGCGGGAGTACGGCTCGCATGGCGGGGAGTTTGCGCACGACCTGGCGGCGCGGCTGGGATGGCGGCTGATGGACTCGGCCCTGGTGGAGGGCGCAGCGCGCATGGCCGGCGTGGATCCCAAGTTGGCGGCTAAATTCGACGAACGGCTCGACCCGTGGTACTACCGCTATGGCAAAGCCTTCTGGCACGATTCGGGTTTCTCGACGATGAGCCCGGCAGTGGAGCACATCTTCGACTCCGAGCGAATGTTGGAGCTGATCAAGCAGGAGATTCAGGATGCGGCCAAGCAGGGCAACTGCGTGCTGGTGGGTCGGGGTGCGGCCTGCGCGCTGGCAAAAGTGCCAGGATGCTTTCACATCTTTGTGTACGCCACGGCGAGCGCCAAGAAGGAATGGTTCGCGCGTGCGTTTCCGCATCAGGCGCAGCACGCGGAGCAGCACCTGGCCGCTTCCGACAAGCGCCGCGCCATGGTGATCCGCAAGTTTTACCAGCAGGAGTGGTGCTCGCGCGGGCTTTACCACATGTTGCTCAATTCATGCATTGGCACAGAGGCGATGATCGCGGCAGCGATGTGCGCGGCGAGGGTCTGCCCGGCGGCGACTGAATCTTTAGCGAGCTGAATCCCGCGAAATTGACGCAAAGAGAAGTACGCTAAACGGCGATCCGCGCGACCCGTGCGCCGATGCGCGTGAAGACTTCCCAGGGGATGGTTCCCGAAGCTGCGGCGTGGTCGAAGGCAGTGATGGTTTCCGCGCCTTGCGCGCCCAGAATCAGGACCTCGTCGCCGGCCTGGACGCCGGGAATCTCCGTCACATCCAACACCGATTGATCCATGCTGACACGGCCCACGAGAGGCGCGAACTGGCCCCGCACCAGCAAACTGAAGCGATTGCCGAACGAGCGGTCGAGGCCGTCCCCATAACCGACTGATACGAGCGCCAGGCGCATGGGCTCGGTGGCCACGAAGGTTGCGTTGTAGCCGACGGTGGCCCCGGCGGGAACCGAGCGGACGGCGACGACTTGCGCCTTCCATGCGAGCACGGGCTGGAGAGCGGCGCGGGCAGCGGCGAGCGAGGAGGGTTCAGGCGGCGCGAAGGACGGGTCGAATTGCGGAATGAGGCCGTAGAGCGCGAGGCCGGGGCGCAGCAGGGCCTTCATGCCGTGACGGGCGGCGAGATCGGCGATCGGGCGCGCCTGGCCGGCGAGCAAAGCGGCGGAGTTGCCGACGTTGAGCCACTCGGCAAAGAGGCCGGCGGCAGAGATGCGGCTCATGGATTCGTCTAGGAGCGCAAGCTGCGATTGCGTGATTTGGCCGTCGGCTTCATCGGCGGCGAACAGATGCGTCATCACGCCCTCAAGCCGGAGCGGCGAACCGGGGCCAAAGTGAGGGAAGATTGCGGCGAGGTCATTGGGGCCGGCGCCCTGGCGGCTCATGCCGGTGTCGATTTCGAGATGGATCGGCAATGAGCCCGGCTGCGTTCCCTGGGCGCGCGCGGCGGCTGCGAGCTCGTTGAGTTGCCAGGGCTCCCACGCTACAGGCGTCAGTTGGAATTGGATCGCGGCCGCAGCCTGTCCGGGAAAGCTGCCGGCGATGACGAGCACGCGAGCCTGAGGGCAAAGCGCGCGCGCGACGATACCCTCTTCCACGCTGGTGACGCCCAGCCACTGAGCGCCCGCGCGCACGACGGCCGGAGCACAAAGAGCCAGTGAGTGGCCGTAGGCGTTGGCCTTGACGATGGCCAGCAGCTCGGCATGGGGACCGGCCAGGCCCGCGAGAAAGCGCATGTTCTCTTCGAGGGCGCGGGTGCGAATCTCAACCCGGCAGGGGCGCATTGGCATGGGAGTTTCCAAGGATCAGTTTATCGCGGATGCGGAGTGGAACATTTCCAGGCGCAGTACCTCAGTTTCGTTGCGACCGTCCCGTGGGGTGAGGCCCTCATTTTTTCCCCCAGTTGATGTCCAGACTAAAGTCCACACGCTTCAAAACAAATTCAAATTGACCCTACCCTTACCGCAGCAGCGCAAAAGCGACCACGGTTTCGTCTGTCGATCCGATCTCGTTGAGGAGTTTAGCTTCCAATTCGTGCGGGACGGGCATCTCGCAGGCCGCGACCTGGGCTGGAGTTGCGCCTATGAAGCAGAGTTCGCAGTGGCCGAGACCCTCCCCGCTTTCGCCGCCTTCGGCTGCGTCTACTTCGGCTAATTCGACTGCGTCCGGGCCGGCCATGCGGATGGGCGGACCGAAGACGCGGCAGGTCATGGGCCGCCATGCGTAGACATCGCAACGGCCGGTGGCGGGGTCGAGCGCGGGGCAGGCGGCGTCGTTGGCGAACTCCTCAAAGCTGGCGCGATCGGCGTCGGACGTGCCGAGCAAGCCGGCTTCGGCATCGCCGGGGAAGTCGCTGCCGTGCTCGGCGAGCCACGCACGGGCGCGGCGTTCGATTGCGGCGGCGAGCGCAGGCTGCGCGGAGCGGAGCGCGGAGATGCCGGCGCGGAGGCGCGCGGCGTCGAGCGCGTTGATGGCGAAGGCCCCGTAACAGCACTGCGTGCAGCCGATGCGGCAGGCAAGAAAGTCTCCGGCGCGGCGGGCGGTATCGGCGAGCTCGGCGTCGACGATCTGGACGAGCTCGGAATCGCGCGCGGGAAGGGGCATGAAGGCAAGGATAGCGGATGGAGCCGGGGTTGCGTGCGGTTGCCTTGGGGCGGATTTCGCGTTAATCTGCCCGCGGAGGCTTCCCCATGCCTGAGACACGCAGTGTATGAAGGCCCAAATGGAACCATCGCGCACGCAGAACTGACGCTGGGCGGAGGCATGATCATGCTCGTCTCACAGAAGGACGACGAGTACGGCCGGAACTTTAAATCGCCGGGAGACGTTGGCGGCGTGGAGACGCGCAGCGCCTACATTGTGGTTGCAGACGCAGACGCGGTGTACGCGCGTGCGCAAGCGGCCGGGGCGAAAGTGATGCGCCCGCTGCAGAATACCGACTACGGAAGCCGCGAGTTTGCTGTGAAGGATCCCGAAGGCCACTCCTGGAGCGTGGGCACTTACGATCCGTGGACGGCGAAATAATCAGCGGAGCTAGCGGCCTTAGCGCGGCTAGCGGGCAGATTGAAGGAGGTGAAAAGATGGCAGCGAGTTGCACGCACGTTGCGAGTATCGTGAAAGGGATCAAGCCGCGCACCAAGGGCTGCGAGGAGTGCCTGAAGATGGGCGACACGTGGGTGCATTTGCGCATGTGCCTGGAGTGCGGGCACGTGGGCTGTTGCGATTCCTCGAAGAACCGTCACGCGCGGGCGCATTTCCATGAGGCTAAGCACCCGCTGATCCAATCCGCCGAGCGCGGCGAGGATTGGCGATGGTGCTATGTGGATGAGGTGTATCTTTAGCCTGCGGCCAACTCCACTTCAATCTTCTTCGATTCTGCGTCGAGCTTCACGATTTTGAAGGTGCGGATCTGGCCTTCGGCGAGCGGCTCGGGCTCGGCTGAGCGGCGCGGGAGCGTTGCCTTTCCAGCGGGCTTTCAGCATCGAGGAAAGCTGCGAGAGGTCGGGTGCCGACGCAGCGGTGGACGTGAGCGACGGCGCTGCGAGCGTTCCGCGGGTGCGGCACGCGCTGCCCGCACGGCAGGCGGCCCGGATGCCTTCGCCAAGTTCGACGATTGCGCCCGAAGGCGAGAGCTCGACGACGCGGCCGGAGACCGTGTCGCCGACTTTGTGCTCGGCGATGTACTCGTCGATGCTGGTGGGGATGAGCTGCTTCATGGAGAGCTTGATCTGGCGCTTTTCCGCGTCGATGGCGAGAACGAGGGCTTTGACGCGCTGGCCCTCGCGCAGGACGTCGCGGGGATGATTGATGCGGCGGTCGGCGACGATCTCGCTGATGTGGACCAGGCCGTCGATGCCTTCGGCGATCTGAACGAATGCGCCGAAGTTCATGATCTTGGTGACGGGGCCTTCGATCTGCGAGCCGACGGGGAATTTGCGCTCGACGTCGAGCCAGGGATCGGCGAGCGCCTGCTTGAGGCCGAGCGCGATGCGGCTTCTCTTCGTGGCTTGACGGAGAGAATGACGGCGTCGACGCGGTCGCCCTGCTTGAGCAGGTCGGAGGGGTGGCGGACTTTTTTGGCCCAGGACATCTCTGAGATGTGGATGAGGCCTTCGAGGCCGGGCTCGATTTCGACGAATGCGCCGAAGTCGGTGAGGCGCGTGACCGTGCCGGCGATGCGCTGGCCGGGCAGGAGGCGGTCGGGCGCGGTCTCCCAGGCTCGGCCTGAAGCTGCTTGAGGCCGAGAGAGATTTTATTGGTTTCGGGATCGATTTTGAGGATGCGCAGCGTGAGTTCCTGGCCGACGGAGAGCACGTCTTCAGGCTTGGCGACGCGGGCGCGGGAGATGTCGCTGATGTGGAGCAGGCCGTCGAGGCCGCTCGATCTCGACGAATGCGCCGTAGGGCATGAGGGTGCGGACCGTGCCGGTGACGGTGTCGCCTTCCTTGAGCGCGGCGCGGCGGCCGGCGAGCGCGCCGCGGGCCTGCTCTTCGAGAACGACGCGGCGATCGACGACGACGTCTTCATCGGTGACGTCGAGCTTGGTGATGCGGCAGGTGATCTCGGTGCCGACGAGCTCTTCGAGCTCGGCGGCGTCGCGGGTTCCGCTGCGGCTGGCGGGCATGAAGGCGCGGACGCCGATGTCGACGCTGAGGCCGCCCTTGATGACGGCGGTGACGGTTCCGGCGACGGCAGTTTTCTCGGCGAAGGCGGCTTCGAGGGCCGACCAGTCGCGGGGCTGCGCGACGCGGAAGCGCGAGAGCTCGTAGTAGCCCTCTTCGTTGCGGCCGGTAACGGAGACGGGGAATGTGTCGCCGGGTTTGACGTCTTCGGCGTTGTTCGTCGAAAGCCGGAGCGGGGCAGGACGCCTTCGGTCTTGTAGCCGATGTCGAGGAAGACCTGATCGGCGGAGAGCGAGACGACCGTGCCTTGCAACTGTTTGGTTGCGGCGCGATGCGAGTGGCGTACGCTCGAAGGCCGAGAGCACGTCGGCGAATGACTCGGTAGGTTCTTCCGCCGCGGCGGGCTCGGCGTTCAGGCTTTGGCCTTCAGCGGGCGTGCGGGTGGGTTCCCCGACAGGTTCGGGAGCAGGTTCTTCTGCCGCTATTGGCTGAGTGTCCTGGCTCTGGTCGTGAACGGGTGTTATCAATTCCGAAAATGGTTCGGGAGCGGTGGAAATAGGTTCGGTTCGGGGGATGTTTTCGTCGCTCATAGCGGGCACTGATTTATTGTTTCATGATTCCGCGAGGCGCCGGGTGACAAGCGCGCCGTTATACCCTGAGAACAGACCATGGAGCCCGCTTCCCCACTGCCGCGGCGCGGCCTGGAGGCCTTTGCCTCTCGTGACTTCAGACGGTACCAGTTGGCTCGCGCGGCGGCGATCCTGGGCGCCGAAGCGCAGATGGTCGCGGTGGCGTGGCAAGTGTATTCCATTACGCATCGCGCCATCGACCTGGGGTATACGGGGCTGGCGCTATTTCTGCCGGGGTTGATTTTTCTTCTTCCGGCGGGCCACGTGGCCGACCGATTCGACCGGCGGCACGTGATCCTGGTCTGCTACTCGCTGCAGGTATTCTCGACAAGCGCGCTGGTCCTGCTGGCGCGCGGCAATACGCAAAATATTCTGGCCATTTACACGGTGCTGTTTTTCATCGGTACGGGCCGCGCGTTTTCAGGACCGGCGAGCTCGGCGTTCGTCCCGCACCTTGTGCCGAAGGCGCACTTTGTCAATGCCGTGACGTGGGGCAGCGCGATCTTCCAGTTCGCCAACATTACCGGACCGGCGCTGGGCGGGCTGCTGTTCACCTTTCCGCTCACGCATTTTGTGCCCGATTCGCGGCTGGAGGGCGCCGGCATTGTGTACGTGTTCTCGCTGGGAACACTGGTGTGGTTCGTGGCGCTGGTGAGCACGCTCGACGTGCGCCCCGGCCGCATGGAGCACCGCGACCTTTCGTTGAAGGTGCTGCTGGCCGGCTTTCAATATGTGCGGAGCGCGCGGCTACTTCTGGGATCGATTTCGCTGGACCTGTTTGTGGTGCTGCTGGGCGGAGCGGCGGCGCTGATGCCGATTTTTGCGCACGATATTCTGCATCAGGGCCCGCGCGGGCTGGGGATGTTGCGCGCCGCGCCGGCGGTGGGCGCAGTGGCGATGTCGCTGATCCAGGTGCGGTTCCCGCTCCATCGTCACGCAGGGCGCAAGCTGTTCATCTGCGTGTCGATCTTCGGCGCGGCCACGGTGGTCTTCGGCCTTTCGCACGCAATGTGGCTGTCGCTCGCGTCGCTGGCCCTGGCGGGAGCGGCCGACAACATCAGCGTGATCATCCGCGGCTCGCTGCTGCAATTGGCCACGCCGCCCGCGATGCGCGGCCGCGTGAGCGCCGTGAACTCGCTGTTTCTCGGCGCGTCGAACGAACTGGGCGCGTTTGAAAGCGGGTTGACCGCGCAGTGGTGGGGTGCTGTGCGGGCTACCGTCATTGGCGGGGTGGGCGCGCTGGTTGTTTCCGGGCTCTGGGCCGTGATGTTTCCCGGCCTGCGCAGAGCCGATGAGCTGACGGCCGAATCGTTGCGCGAAAATGTGCCTGAGCCTACAACCGGTCTCATAAATGGCAATGTGCAGCGCTGCGCAAGTATGGGACCCAACAACAAGGCGGGTCCCACAAAGCTGGCGAGTTGAAAAAGTTGGTTTATGAGACCGGTTCTAGAGAGGTTTTGTCGGGGCTCTAGCGGCTACGCGGCCGGGCGGCGCGGTTGCGCTCAAAGAGAATGCGCAGGCCGTCAAGGGTGAGCTGGTCGTCGATCTCGTGGATGTAGCGCGAGTCGGTAGCAATCATGCGCGCCAGTCCGCCGCTGGCTACGATGCGCGGCTGCTGGCCGAGCTCGGCGATCATGCGCTCGATGATGCCGTCGACGAGGCCGATGTAGCCGTAGTAAAGACCGCTCTGCAAGTGCCCGACGGTGTTGGTGGCAATGACTTTGGGGGGGCGCTTGATATCGACGCGGTAGAGGCGGGCCGCGCGGGAAAAGAGCGCGTCGGCGCTAAGGCCCAGGCCCGGTGCGATGGCTCCGCCGAGATATTCGCCGCGCGCGGAGATGGCTTCGAACTTGGTCGCGGTGCCGAAGTCGACCACGATGCACGGACCGCCGTACTTTTCATAGGCAGCGACGCAGTCGGCGATGCGGTCTGCGCCCAACTCGGTGGGGTTGTCGATGAGCATCTTCATGCCGGTCTTGATTCCCGGCTCAACAAACATGGGCTCAATGTGAAAGTAGGATTCGCAAACCTGGCGCAGAGTGGAGTCGACCGGTGGCACAACGGAGGCGATGATAATGTGCTCAACCTGGCTGGGCAACATGCCGTGCATCTCAAAGAGATTCACGAAGAATACTCCGTATTCGTCGACGGTTTGAGTGGGATGCGAGGTGACGCGCCAGTGCGCGGCGAGTTCCGGCTTCTCGCCATCGAGCTTGTAGAGCCCGAGCGTCGTATTCGTGTTGCCGACATCGAGAGCAAGCAGCATGTGTAAGACAGCTCCGGGCTTCTAGCCTCTAACTCCTGGCTATTTCCTTGAAAGGCCGAGTGAATCGGTTCTGCTCCGGCATCGGCTGGAAGCCAGTAGCTAGGAGCTAGTCTTTTCGCGCAGGCCGCCGGTCTGCACAGTTACAAATCCATTCGCGGTCTTGACGCGCAGAAAACCATTCTCGTCAAGGCCCGCCGTGACACCGGTGCAGGCTTGCGGGCCATGCACTTCGACGTTGCGGCCGCGAGTCCAGGTGGAAGCCTGTTCCACCCGTGCGTGTAGCGCTGCGGCGGCTGCCGGATCGGCCAGGGCGCAGGTTTCACGCTGCAGCGATTTTAGCAGGGCTACGAGTAGCGCCTGGCGCGAGTGGGTACGGCGCGATTCGATGTCGAGCGAAGTTGCGGGGGTGGCCAGGCCAGGGGGAAAGCTGCGCTGGTGCACATTGATGCCAATGCCGACCACTGCATGAAGCAGCCTTTCGGAGTCGTTTCTTGCTTCAACCAGGATGCCGCCTGCTTTGCGCGGACCGATAAGGAGATCGTTGGGCCAGCGCAAATCTGCCGTCAGGCCGGAAATGGCGTGGATGGCATCGGCGGCGGCGAGGCCCGCAGCCAATGGCAACAGCAGCAGCCGCGTGGCGGAAATCTGTTGGCGCAGGAGGACGCTGACGTAGAGCCCCTCGCCCGCGGCCGAATGCCAGCCGTGGCCGCCACGCCCGCGGCCGGCGGTCTGCTCATCGGCGAAGTAAACCGAGCCGTGTGGCTCGCCGCGGCGCGCGGCGGCCAACGCGTCGGCGTTTGTTGAGCCGGTGGCGCGGGAAAAATGCAGTTTGCCGCCAAAGAGCGTGGGTGCCAGTTCGGCTTCGAGTGTGGCAAGATCGAACATCGAGTTCTCTGAATGCGTGAAACTCACAGCTGATGTAGAAATTTACTTCCTCACCGCGCGGTCCATCCGCAGTCAATGTCGAGCGCGGCGCCCGTAATGCCTGCTGCCTGGCCGGAACATAGATAAAGCGCGAGAGACGCGATCTCGGCAGGTTCGAGCAGCCGATGAATCGCGGCCGGGCCGGTCATCAGCTTTTCAACGACTTCGGCTTCGGAGATGCCGTGCTCGCGGGCGTTCGCGGCAATTTGTTCCTCGACGAGCGGCGTGCGGGCGAATGCCGGGCAGATGGCGTTGACCGTAATGTTGTGTTCGGCCATCTCCAGGGCGACGGTCTTCGTAAGTCCGAGGACTCCGTGTTTCGCCGCAACATAACCCACTTTGAACGGCGTGCCCACCTTGCCCTGCGTAGAGCCCATGTTGATGACGCGCCCCCACTTGTTCCGGATCATGTGCGGCAAGGCGTACTTCGTGCAAAGGAAACTGCCGGTGAGGATGACGCCGATCATGATGTCCCAGCGCTCCTCGGGGAACTCGGTGATGGGCGAGACGTGCTGCAGCCCCGCATTGTTGACCAGAATATCGAGACGGCCGAAAGTCTTGACGGTCTCGTCGACCATGCGGCGCACGTCGTCGGGCCGCATCACGTTGGCGGCGACGTGGATGGCCTTCGGTCCGCTCCTGGTCAACTCGGCTGCTGCTCGCTCGGCAGCGTCAGGGGCGATATCCGCAACCACAAGACGCGCACCGGCCTCGGCCATCTTCTGCGCGATCGCGCGACCGATACCGCTGGCCCCGCCTGTTACTACGGCCACTTTCCCTTCGAGCACAATTCCTCCGCTTCAACCGATGAGCGTCCTGACTGAATTCCGTTTGCAAAAACCCGTCGGGAACTGACTGATCCCTGAAACCTGACCCCTGTTCTCTGCCTCTACATTGCCTCGGGGCTTTCGATGCCGAGCAGCGCGAGCGACTTGACTAGTTCGCGCAGCGTGACGGCGGCCGTGGCGAGCAGAAATGTTTTGCGCGCAGGGTCTTCTTCGGTGAGGATGTGGTGGCGATGGTAGAAGTTGGCGAATTCCTGGGCGAGCTGGAAGGCGTGCTTGGCGAGATAGGCGGGCTCGGAAGCTGCAATGCACTGCTCCAGAACCAGAGAAAAACGCCCGGCGCGCAGCCACAGTGCCCAGATGTCTTCGTTCTCCTCGCCTGACGAGATAGCCGCCTAATCCCGCTAGCTCCGCTAACTCCGCTTTTTCTCGAACTCCGCCAGCACCGCTTCGGGCGTGGTATCGCCTTTGCGGAAGATGTTGCGGATGCGGACCACGGCGTATTGAATGTAGGGGCCGGTTTCGCCTTCGAAGCTGAGCGCGTCTTTGAAGTCGAAGGCGATGACGGAGTTGCGCGTGTACTTGAGCATGAAGTAGCGCAGCGCGCCGATGGCGATCTGCTCGGCGATCTTCTGGCGCTCGGCCTCAGCATCGGTCCGGTTCCACCGGTCTGGCGCGCGTCGACTTCGGCGCGCGTGGCGGCGATGAGCTTGTCGATCAGGTCGTCGGCCTTGACGCCGAAGCCCTTGCGGCCGCTGACTTCGATGTAGGGTTTTTCCTTGTCCTCTTCGGAGACGTCGTAGCCGAGCTCGACCGCGCAGCGCGGCGTGAGCGCGACCATCTCGTAGCTGAAGTGCGTGTAGTGGTCGGCCTGGTCGGTGTAGCCCATGCCGCGCAGCGCCTGGATGACGTTGGCCTGCGGGTCGGACTGGCGCGAGTCGATGACGTTGTAGATGGCCGTGGCGCCGCCGAAGTGCGGATGGGGCTCCTCGCCGTGTTCGGCCGAGATCCAGCACTCGTGATCGGGATAGGTGAAGAACGCGCTTGTAGCCGAAGTCGCGGCCGAGCAGGCCGAACTTCCAGAGGTGGTAGGCGATGTCTTTGCCGACGTAAGTGACGGTGCCGTTGGAGCGGACGATGACTTTGGCGTCTTCGTCCGTCTCGCCTTCAGTCGGTCTTCGCGCCCGGCCGCGTCATCACCCAGCAGCCCTTGTTCTTGCCTTCGTTCTCGAAGTAGAGCACGCCGGTTGTCTTGAGCTGCTCGAAGGCCGCTTCCCAGAATTTGAGGTGCAGAATCTCGCTTTCGCGCGGGCAGAAAGTCGTACTCGATGCCGAGCCGCAGCATGGTTTCAAGATGGCGGCGCAGGACGGCCGTTGAGATGAGGTCGGCGATTTCGGCGGTTTCGTTGCCGCCTGCTTCGATCAGGTGCAGCGTGTCGAGGCGCAGTTTCTTGCGCGCGGCCTTCTCTTCGTCCGTTCCCTCGCTCGTACCACTGCGAAGTGCGCGCGTAGAGGTCCCAGCAGTAGTAGTCAATTGCGCCGGATCTGCCCGCTGCATGCGCGCTTGCTGCTCGCACCGCACGATCAGCGCGCGGACTTCGGCTGGCGGATTTGCCTTCGAGATGCAGGAAGCCGACCACCACATCGGCAACCTGCACGCCGGTGTTGTCGATGTAGTTCTGCACGTCGACTTTTTACCCGGCGGCGCGCAGCAGGCGCACAAAGGTGTCGCCGAGGATGGCGTTGCGCAGGTGGCCGATGTGCGCGGCCTTGTTGGGATTGATGGTGGTGTGCTCGACGAGGGCAGTGGACCCGCTCGAGGCGGGACGAACGCCCTCGGCGCGCGCCACCATCGCGAATTGCCGCAGCGCGGTCCAGGCGCGCATTGATGTAGCCGGCGCCGGCGACTTCGAATCCGGCGAAGCCTTCGACCGCGCCCGAGCGCGGCGACGATCTCCTGGGCGATGATCTTGGGCGCTTTGCGCAGCTTGCGCGCCAGCTCGAAGGCGATGGGCGTGGCGATCTCGCCGAAGCGCAGGTCGGGCGGCGTCTCCAGGGGAATGTTCTCGATTTCGAGATCGTATTTCTCTTTGAGCACGGCGCGAATGCTGCGTCGCCGAGCCGCTTTTGCAGTTCCAGAACCACGCGAGAGCCTCGAAAATCCTTGATTTTCTAGGTGATTTTAGCACCTGCGACGCGGCCGCTACTTATTCGGCATTGCGTCGCCGCGGGCACGCCGGCAGGCTGAAGAGGCGCTGCGCAATGCCTTAAGATGGAAAGTGACTCCGCTGCACGATTGCAGCGCGAACGGAATGCGCTTCTCATGACCCAATCCAAATTCGAATTCGAGCCGTTTTTACCTGACCACGCCGATCTACTACGTGAACGCGCGGCCGCACCTGGGCCATGCCTACTCGACCATCGTGTGCGACGCCATTGCGCGGCGCAAGCGGGCGCTGGGCATCGAGACGTGGTTTTTGACCGGCACCGACGAGCACGGGCAGAAGATCGAGCGCTCGGCCAAGGCTGGCCGGATGCACGCCGCAGGAGTTTGCCGACCAAAATCGCCGGCGAGTTTCGCGGGCTGTGGGACCGGCTGGGGCTGACCTACGACGACTTCATCCGCACCACCGAGGAGCGGCACAAGCGCGGCGTGCAGAAGCTGTTCGCCACGCTGCGCGACAAGGGATTCATCTACAAGGGCTCGTACACGGGGCAGTACTGCGTCTCCGACGAGGCCTATGTGGACGGGCCGCCGGGCACGCTCTGCCCCGATTGCGGGCGCATCGACGGAGACGGTGAGCGAGGAGAATTATTTCTTCAAGCTCTCGGCCTTCGAGCGCAAGCTGCTGGAGTTCTACGAGGCGAATCCCGGGTTCATGGGGCCGGAGTCGACGCGGCGCGAGGTGATCTCGCTTTGTGCGCGGCGGGCTGAAGGATCTTTCGGTGAGCCGGACGAGTTTTTCGTGGGGCATTCCGGTGCCGGGCGACGAGAAGCACGTGGTGTACGTGTGGCTGGACGCGCTGGCCAACTACATTACGGCGCTTGGTTACGGCTCGGACGATCCGAAGACCAGGAACGATTCGAGAAGTTCTGGCCGGCGGACATTCATCTGATCGGCAAGGAGATCAGCCGGTTCCACTGCGTCTACTGGCCGGCGTTTTTGATGGCGGCGGGGATTCCCGTGCCGCGCTCGGTGCGGGCCAACGGCTGGCTGCTCTTCGACCAGGGCAAGATGTCGAAGTCGCGCGGCAACATTGTGCGCGCGGAGACGGTTCAGGACGGTTCTGGGCGCGGATGCGCTGCGGTACTTCCTGCTGCGCGAGATTCCCTTCGGGCAGGACGGCAATTTTTCATTTGACGCTCTGGTGCAGCGGTATAACGGCGACCTCGCCAACGGCTACGGCAACCTGGTGAGCCGCGTGGTGAACATGGTGCACAAGTACTTTGGCGGAGTCTGTGCCGGAGGCTGGCGCGGAGACTGCGGCCGAAGCCGCGCTGCGCGCAAGCGCGGAGAACGCGATTGCCGCGTTTGGGCCGGCCTTCGATGAGCTGAATTTCTCTGAAGCGCTGAAGAGCGCTGTGGGCCCTGGTGGCGGAGACGGATGGCTACCTGACGGCCAACGCGCCGTGGAAGAAGCCGCCGGATCGCTCCGAGGCAGATCATGCCGCGCTGCAGGCGCGCGTGCTGGCAACGGCGGCCGAGGCCATTCGCATCATTACGGCGTTGGCTTATCCCATTGTGCCCGATGCGGCCAGCGAAGGTTTGGCGGCAGCTTGGGCAGGGCGAGCTGGCTGACGCGGCGAAGAAGGGATTTTTGACCGACCTCGCGTGGGGCGGATTGAAGGCGGGAACGAAGTTTGGCGAGCCCGCGCCGCTGTTTCCCCGCGCGGAAAAGGACGCAGTGGAACGTATGCAGAACCTTGAAGACGAGAACAGCAAGAGCGCCGTAGAAGTGACGGCGCCAGGAAGAGATTGCAGCCCCGGTGATCGCGCCCGCAGCGGCCTCTGTATTGACCACCACGACGACAAACAAGACCGATGCTCGCGCCAATGTCGCGGTCACGCCCACTGCGGCGGCGCCGGTAGAATCCGCGCAACCCGTCGAGACTGCGCAGGTGCACCAGGTTCCGGCGCCACTGGCCAGCAGCCGATTGAGCTCCACACCGGCGCCTGCGCCGGCTGACGCACCGCTCATTCCGGTTGAGCCTGGCGCTGCTGCAATGCCGGATCGCAGAAGATCACGATCGACGATTTTGCCAAAGTGGAATTGCGCGTGGCGCAGATTCTGGTTGCCGAGCGCGTTCCCAAGGCCGACAAGCTGCTGCGGCTTGAAGTCGATCTGGGCTACGAGAAGCGGCAGATTCTGGCCGGCATTGCGGAGTATTACGAGCCGGAAAAGCTGATCGGGCGCAAGATCGTGATCGTTGCCAATCTCGCTCCGCGCAAGATGCGGGGCCTCGAGTCGAACGGAATGCTGCTGGCTGCTTCGCTCGAAGGCGGCGCGCCGGTGCTGGCCGGATTCCTGGAAGAGGTGCCGCTGGGCGCGCGGCTGAAGTAGGCCCCGATCCTTTTTGGGACCAAAATAGTCCGAGTCTTTTCCAATTGCAGGAGAAGTGGCTTGAGCGGGGACGCTAACGCGGCCCCGATTGCGTGGGCCACCTATACGTGGAAAGTTCACTTCCATAGGTTGAGTTGGTCCATTCGCTGATCTTCCTGTTCCTGGTTGCGGATGTATTCCCTAAGGTGCAATGACACCCCCGGCACGGCGAGAGAGTGAGAGTTGAATTTCGATGCGTTTCGCAGTATTCTGACTATGCAGACGCGTTTGTCCGCCAGGTTCCTACCGTGTGCGCACCGGCTGGCGGAGAGATGAGTGGGCTTATAGCCCACTTTTTATTTGGGGCAAGCAGCCGGGAGTCGCACACCGGACCTTTTGAATATTAACCCTTTAATAATCATGAGTCTGCAGTTAGCAAAAGGGCCAAATTCCCGGCAAGCGTCCCGCGCGGCGGGTCGCACGACGGGTGAAGGAATGGGATTCCCGGCGAGCGATGTTTGCCCGCTGGCGTTGGGAACGATGGCGGTCAAGTTGGACGAAATCCGGTCGGCGGCGCAAAGGGTGGCTGCCTCGCACGGGCTCGACGTGGTCGACATCGAGTTTATCGGCCCGGCAAAGGAGCGCACCCTTCGCGTTTATCTCGAGAAGAATGCAGAGGGCCGCGCGCAGCTCAAGGCTGGCTTGGATGCAGCACGGAACGAGGACGGTCCGACGGGCCTTCCGGAGCGGCTCCGGGAGGGAAGGCTGGCGGTCGAGCAGCTTTCCGGCGTGACGCACGAAGATTGCGCCGCTTTCAGCCGCGATTTTGGAGTTTTGCTTGACGTGGAAGACCTGGTTCCCGGCGCGGCGTACACGCTGGAAGCCAGTTCTCCTGGCCTTGATCGGAAATTGACTCGGGCAGCGGATTTTGAGCGATTTGTGGGCTGCCTTGTGAAGGTACGGACCTTCGAGCCGATCCGCAACAACCGGCACTGGCAGGGAAGGTTGATGGGGAAAGCGGGCTTGGCCTCCCAGGTCCTCAAAGACGAGGGACCTCCACCCCACAGTCCGGGACCGGACCGTGGGGACCCCGGATCCGGGGCGCCCAGGGAAACGATCACGCTCGATCTTGCCGCTGTGAAGCAAAACAGCAAGAGCCGCAAGGCCGGCGTGAATACGGTCGAGATCGCGTTCGGAAATATCGAGAAGGCGAACTGGTTCCGGAGATTTAAAAGCAGGGAACAGGGATCAGAAGGCGGGAATTTTCCGGTTGCTTGGTTCCTGCATCGAAATCGACGGAAGGAAAGAAACTTTACCGAGCGGCGCGGAATCAGGCGCCGGGAAAAAGAAGAGAGTAAGCGGTATGGCCACCAGCGTTTTGTATCAAAGTATCGAGCTCCTGAGCCAGGAAAAGGGCATTGACCCCGGCATCGTTGTCGGCGCAGTCGAGGAGGCCATTGCCCTGGCCACGCGCAAGTTCTACAAGACCCAGGAAAACATGCGCGGGGAACTGAACAAGGATACCGGCGAGATTACAGCCTACATCTACAAGACAGTGGTCGCCGACGAGGATCAGATTGAGGATCCGGTCAACCAGATCACGCTCGCCGAGGCCAACGAAATGGCTCCCGGCGTGGAAGTGGGCAGCGAGATTCGCATCTATCGCGACACCAGCCCGCTGGGCCGCATCGCCGCGCAACTGGCCAAGCAGATCATCTTCCAGAAGGTGCGCGAGGCCGAGCGCGACACGGTCTTCCAGGAGTATGCGCACCGCGAAAAGGAAGTCCTGAACGCCACCGTCAAGCGCATCGAGGGCCAGGACGTTATCTTCGACCTGGGCAAGGCCGAGGCGCGCTGCCCCAAGCGCGAGCAGTCGCGGCTGGAGCAGTTCACGATCGGCGAGCGCGTGCGCGTGGTGCTGCTCAAGGTGGACCGCGCGGCCAAGGGTCCGCAGGTGATCGTGAGCCGCGCCGCGCCGGAGCTGGTGCAGAACCTCTTCCAGTCCGAGGTGCCCGAGATCTACGACAACACCGTGGTCATTCGCGCCATTGCGCGCGAGGCCGGCGAGCGCACCAAAATTGCGGTCCAGTCCCGCGACAAGGACGTTGACCCGGTGGGCGCATGCGTGGGCATGAAGGGCATGCGCGTGCAGTCCATCATCCGCGAATTGCGCGGCGAAAAGATCGACATCATCGAATTCAGCGACGAGATTACGACCTTCGCGGAAAAGGCGTTGCAGCCGGCGAAGGTCAGCCGCGTTTCCATCGCCGATCTGACCGAAAAGCAGCTTGAAGTGATCGTCGACGACACGCAGCTGTCGCTGGCCATCGGCAAGAAGGGCCAGAACGTGCGCCTGGCGGCCAAGCTGCTGGGCTGGAAGATCGACATCAAGAGCGAAGAAGAGAAGCGCCAGGAAGTCGAGCAGCAGATGCAGGCTCTGGCCGGCGCTCCCACCACGCCCATCGAGCAGGTGACCGAGCTGGGCGACGGCATCATTCAGAAGCTGGTCACGGCAGGCATCACCACGGTCGAGGGCCTGGCCGACATGACGCCCGAGCAGCTCGAAGAGATTCCGGGCATCGGCGAAAAGACGCTGGAGAAGATCAGCGTGGCGGTGCGCCACTACTTTGGCCGCTTTGAAGAGGGCGAGGCAGGCACAGGCGGCCGAGGCGGCCGAAGCAGACCATCTGCTGGAGAAGCCGCTGCCGAGCACGGCCAGATTCGGAGAAGCGCGTCGGAGATTCCGACGCCGGATGCGGCCGCGGAGACGTCGGCCGCCGAAGCGGAGAACGCGGCCGAAGTTCTTGAGGAAGCTGAGAGCGCTGCGTGCAGCCGAGGCGGAAACTGAAGACCTGAGGTTCCGCTGACGAAGCTCGACGAGAGCCTGGCAGAGGACCTGGCAGAAGCAGAAGAGCCTGACCGCGGCCGAACTGGCAGTGGAAAATGTTCCGCCGGCTGACGAGGTGGAGCTGCCGGAACTGAAGCGGAACAGAAAGACTGGAACGAACGAGGAAGAGGCGGCCAAAGAGGACGGCGCGTAAGATGCGCCGCGCTCTTCCAAGGCCATGCGAACGATCACGAAAGTTTGAAAGAGCAGCCAGTGCCATGAGGTAGCTATGAGCGACTAAGGGCGGTTTGGCAGCACATTATTGAAAAGAGGCGGATGAGTAAGGTTCGTATCAACGATCTCGCGCGCGAGATGGAAGTCAAGACTCGGGAGATTCTCGACGTTTTGGCGGAACTCGGCCTGGCTGGCGGCAAGACGCACTCCAGTTCGCTGGAAGCTGGACGAGGCGGAGAAGGTTCGCGCGCACTTTGCGCGGGACGCGCAGACCCGCGGCCCATGCAGGCGCTGCGGCACGCCCGTCACGCCGCGGCAAGCCATCGTCCCCAAGATCGATCTCTCGCACATCTCCAAGCCCGGCGATGTGATGAAGGCCATCCTGGCCAAGAAGAAGGAAGAGGAAGAAGAGGCGCGCCACGCTCGCTTGCCGGTGAAGCCGGCAGCGGCTCCGCCGGCCAAATCTGCCGCGCCCGCCGCGCCTGCCGCGCCTGCCGCACCCCCGCCCGCTGCGGCTCCGGCTGCAGCAGCTCCGGCGCCGCTCCCCGGAACCGCGCAAGATTGTTCCGCAGCCGCGCTCGGCGCCGCCCATTATTGCCCCCCGGCCCCAGCTCCGCCTGCCATCGCTTCGCGTCCGCCCGCCGGCGCCGTGGTTGCCAAGGCTCCCGCAGGCGCTGTTCCCGCGGCCGCCCGGTGGTCGTCGTTGCGCCGCCCCCGGTCGCCGTGGTCGTCAAGCCGCCCGCGGCCCCGGCTGCGCGCGAAGAACAGCCGGCCGCCAAGACCGCCTGCCGTCGTCGCTCCGCCGCAGTATAGCGAGCCGCCGGCGCCGACGCCGCCGGCTGCCGTCGTCGAGCCTCCTGCTGCGCCGCGCTGCACCTCGCTGAAGCTCCAGTCTCCTCCAGTTACGGCGCCGGCGCTCGGTTCCCGCCATCGCCGCGGAGTCCACGACTCCGCCCCCGCGGTACAGCACGGGCAGGGCCACGCGCACATCGCGCCTCCTGCCGCGCCGCATGGTGATGCCGCAAACCGGCCCGCGGCCGGTCTACAAGGCGTCCATCGTCTCCAACCGCCCGCCAGCACGCAACCGCTGGAGCCGGACTGCAGCGCGGCAAGCCGATCTTCGATCGCAGACCGGCAAGCGGACCCGGCGGCTTCGCGCAGCGCACGCCCGGCGGCGCTGCCGCTCCCGGACAATTCCCCGGCGGCCCGCGCCCCAAGCATCCCACGCGCACACGCCCGGCGGTTTGCAGGGCCCGGCGGCCCCGGCAGCTCCCGGCGCACGTCCCGGCTTTGGCGCGCGCCCTGGATTTGGAGCGCCCCGTCCCGGCGCTTCGGCGCACGCCCCGGCGCTGGCGGCGCACCGCCGACCGGCGAAGCGCCGCGCCCGCAGCGCGCCCCTTCACGCGGCCGCGGCCGAGGCCAGCAGCAGTATCCCAAGACCAAAGAAGGCCCGATGAAGGGCTTTGTGCCGCCGCCACGCTATGGCGGCGTGCAATACAGCGCCGAGCCGCTGCCCATCACCCGCGAAATCACCGTCACCGAGGGCATCAGCGTGAAGGACCTGGCCGAAAAGCTCGAAGTCCGCGCCAAGGACCTGATCGCCACGCTGCTGATGAGCGGCGTCTTCGTCACCGTCAACCAGTCGCTCGACGCCGAGATGGTGAAGGACGTGGCCGCCAAGTTCGGCGCCGCCGCCACCGTCATCAGCTACGAAGAGGAGATCGCCAACCAGGCCATCGAAGAAGTTCTCGAAGCCGAGAACACCGGCGAGCTTGAAGTTCCGCGCTCGCCTGTGGTCACCGTCATGGGCCACGTCGATCACGGCAAGACCTCGCTGCTCGACGCCATCCGCGAAACCGATGTGGCCGCGGGCGAAGCCGGCGGCATTACGCAGCACATCGGCGCTTACAAGGTGAAGTTCGCCAAGGAAGGCTCGCCGGCTTCCGGCCGCGAGATCGTCTTCCTCGATACGCCGGGCCACGAAGCCTTTACCCGCATGCGCGCCCGCGGCGCCAAGGTCACCGACATTGTGGTCATCGTGGTTGCCGCCGACGACGGCGTGATGCCGCAGACCCTCGAAGCCATCGACCACGCCAAGGCCGCCGACGTTCCCATCATCGTGGCCGTCAACAAGATCGACAAGCCCGAAGCCAACCCCGATCGCGTGAAGAAGCAGCTCGCCGATCGCGGCCTGATTCCCGAAGAGTGGGCGGCGCGGGCCAGCGAAGGCACGGTCTTTGTCGAAGTCTCCGCCAAGAAGCGCATCAACCTCGACCTGCTGCTGGAAATGATCTGCCTGGTCAGCGACATCAAGGCGCCCAAGGCCACGCCCGGACGCAAGGCCGTCGGCTCGCGTCCTCGAAGCCAAGCTCGATCGCGGCCGCGGCGCCGTGGCCACCGTCCTGGTGCAGGACGGAACCCTGCACCTCAACGACAGCTACATTGTCGGCAACACCTTCGGCAAGGTTCGCGCCATGTTCGACGATCGCGGACGCGCCCTCGAAGAAGCCGGCCCGTCGACGCCGGTCGAAGTGCTCGGCCTTGAAGCCATGCCCGACTCCGGCGACACGTTCCTGGTGGTCGCCGACCGCGACAAGGCCAAGGGCATTGCCCAGTACCGCAAGATGAAGGAGCGCGACGCGCAGCTTGCCAAGAGCTCCCGCGTCTCGCTGGAAGGACTGGCGGAGCAGATTCGCCAGGCCGGCGTCAAGGACCTGCCGCTCGATCATCAAGGGCGACGTGACCGGATCGGTGGAAGTGCTGGCCGACTCGCTGGTCCGCATGTCCACGGAGAAGGTGCGCGTCAAGGTCATCCACTCCGGCGTCGGCTCCATCACCGAGAGCGACGTGCTGCTGGCGACGGCCTCGAACGCCATCATCATCGGCTTCAACGTGCGCCCGGAGCGCAAGGCCGCCGAGCTGGCGCAGCAGGAAGACGTCGAGATTCGCCTGCACTCCATCATCTACGAGTTGCAGGACGAGATTCGCCTGGCCATGATGGGCCTGCTCGATCCGACGTTCAAGGAGAACTACGTGGGCCGCGCCGAAGTGCTCAACGTCTTCCGGATTCCCAAGGTGGGCACCATCGCCGGCTGCCGCGTGCAGGATGGCGTGATCCGCCGCGACGCCGAAGTCAAGGTGATGCGCGGCGGCGAGCAGGTCTTCAAGGGCAAGATCGGCTCGCTCAAGCGCTTCAAGGACGATGCCCGCGAAGTGACCAACGGCATGGAGTGCGGCATCGGCATCGCCAACTTCAGCGACCTGAAGGAAGGCGACATGATCGAAGCCTTCTCCACGGAAAAGCTGGCCGCCGATTTGGGCGCGCTGACGAGCGCGAAGGCGTAGCGTAGGATAGAGACACCAGGAAAGGAGAGCTGCAAATGCAATTGAATGTCCCCCCGGAGCTTGAGTTGCTCATCAACAAGCGGCTCTCCACCGGCGCATATGCGAGCGCGGAAGACGTGCTCCGCAGCGCCCTTGAGGCGCAGGATGCCGAGGAGAGCTGGACCGAAGAGGAACGGAAGGCACTCACGGCCCACATCGAGGAAGGCTATCTGCAGGCCGAACACGGCGAACTGATTGACGGCGCACAGGCCCGCCTTGAAGTTCAGGCGATGAAGGACGGCTGGCGCTCGTCCAGGCGATGAACCGGTATGTCCTGACGCCGCTTGCCAAAGCGGATATTTTTGAGATATGGTCCTACATCGCCGAGGATAGCGAAGAAGCCGCAGATCGCGTAGAGAGTGCGATCTTTGACGCTTGTTCACTTGTGGCAAAGAATCCACTTTTCGGCCATGCGCGCCCCGATCTTACCGCCCGCCCTCTTCGTTTCTGGACCCCGACCAGGTATCCCAACTACGCCGTCGTTTACAGGCCCGAGACCTCTCCGCTCGAAATCGTCGCCGTTCTGCATGGAAAGAGAAACCTCCGCCGCGTTCTGAAGCAGCGCCGCTGACGCGCGCAAAGTGACCAACGGCATGGAATGCGGCATCGGCATCGCCAACTTCAGCGACTTGAAGGAAGGCGACATCCTGGAAGCCTTCAGCATGGAGAAGCTGGCGGCCGATTTTGGTGCGCTGACGAGGGCGAGGGCGTAACCGCAAGGTGAGATGCCTTCGTCTCCCGCAGAACAAAGAGATTCGCTCACCCCGGCAATTGCGGGGCCAGGTTCTGCACTGGTTCCGAATCCGATCCGAGCCAGTCGGGATGGCGCGCAGTGCTGTCGAAGTGGGCTGTGGTCTTGAACAGCTCGTATTTGCCGTCTACAGCATCCGTCTCCGATTTGGAAATGAGAGCCGCCACCTCGGTCTCGTCCATCGGCCGGAAAGACTTGACCGCGGCGAAAGCCTGATCCAAAAGCATCTGTGAATTGATGCCGTTAATCTGCACCGATACGGGCACATTGAGCGAACAGAAAGGACGTTTGCCCGCGACGGCTGCGGCAACCCGCATCTGCGGACCCGCGTCATAAGTACACAGGAGATTTTTATTTTGAGGTGCAGAGGAGATCTTTATTATGGCTTCGACTATCCACGGAAAAAAGATTGCCATCCTTGCGACAGATGGCTTTGAACAAGCGGAACTGACGGAACCCCGGAAAGCGCTGGACGAGGCCGGCGCCACAACCGTCCTTGTCGCTCCCAAGGGCGGATCGATCAAAGGATGGAATATGAAAGAGTGGGGCGAGAGCGTGCGCGTGGACAAGACGCTCGACCAGGCCAAGCCGGAGGAATTCGACGCCCTTGTATTGCCCGGCGGAGTAATGAACCCGGACAACCTGCGCGTGGATGTGAAGGCCGTGGACTTTGTGCGCAAGTTTGTGGCGTCGGGCAAACCCGTCGCGGCGATCTGCCACGGCCCATGGATGCTGGCCGAAGTCGGCGCTGTGAAAGGAAGGACAGTGACTTCGTGGCCGTCGATCAGGACAGACCTTGTGAACGCGGGCGCCAATTGGGTCGACAAGGAGGTCGCTTTGGACGGTCAATTCATCACCAGTCGCAAGCCCGACGACATTCCCGCATTCAGCCGCGCCGTCATCGACATCGTGAGCCGCGGCGGGACGCAGCGCGCGGCTTGAACGATTGCACGAAATTCCGTTGCCGCTCCGCCGCAAAAATGCGCCCTATTCCGCGCGAATCCCGATTTCCACCCGCCGCAATCCACGAACGGCGTTGGTCAGATGAATCGCCTCCGCGCTTCGCAATCTTCTTCGCGCAAAAACATGTCAAAAATGCAGCAAAAGTGGGCATTTTAGGGCTGCTAAGCCCGTTTAGACGCACTTTTGGGAAATTGCTCGGTGCCACTCCCTCTTGTTCGCAACTATTCTCGGTTCTAACCGCTAATTGTTCGCAACTATTCTCGGTATTTGTCTCGAAGAATCGCACCCTGCCAGGCCAACATTCGGGGGTCAAGTGCAACCACTTGAGCGAACATTTGGCCGGTTCCGCGCACCGCTAAATCGAACATTTCGAGATGGATATATACCAGGCCACAACGAAGGAAGAAGTCAGATCCGTCGCTGCTGCTCTCGCAGGAAGAGTTCGACGAGAGTGCGGCGTCTTGTGAGATCAGCCCGTCGCTTCCCGCTGCCACACCGCCGCATCGAAGCTGTGCGCGCTCTGGTAGCCCTCGTCCTTGTACAGATCGATGGCCTCGGAGTTGGCTTCCGTCACGGTGAGTGAGATTTCCGGAGACCCCCAGCCGCACGAAGCTGAATGCGGCTTGGGCCAGCAGCAGACGGGCCAGCCCGCGGCGCCGGTACGCCGGGTGAACGCACACCTGCGTCAGATGCCCGCTTTGCGGGCTGACGCGCGAGCCCAGCACCAACGCTGCCAGTTCGCGGCTGGCGCGCTCCACCACTACATACGACGCCTGCGGGACAAAGCTGCCGCAGCCGGCGTAGCGCACGATATTGTTGAGAAAGCGCATGGAGCCGTGGACCGAACGGTATTGATCGTTGATCAGGCTGTCGGGATGGCTGCGATAGGCTTCACAGATGAGACGCGAGGCCGGCGCCAGGTCCGCGTCGCGCCACGGGCGCATTTCCAGATTGCCGGGTAAACCCGCCTGGGGCGCGTTCCATCGCCCCTCTAAGGCCTGCACCAGGAAAAGCCGGCGAAAGACCCGGAATCCGGCGGCGCGAAAGGCATCGGAATGGGATCCGGATGCATGCAAAAGCAGTTGCGACTCGATGCGATCGACGTGAGGCGAGTTGAGCAGCAGTTCGAAAAGATGCCTGAGCAGCGTTTCTTCTGTGGCGTGGGCCGAGCCGGACAGTCCGCCGGCGCCATTGGGCGTGGCCGGCAGAGCGAACACATCGCCGATGACGGCCTTGGTTTCCTCGTAGACGCAGAACACGTAGCCCTTCACGCGCCCGGCCTCAAGGGCTGCGTAGCCGGGCAGCATGTGGTTGTCGAGATACTGCATAAGCAGGCGCGCCGAGGAGTGGTAGTCCCAGTGCAGCCGCTGCTGCCACAACTCGCCCTCCGCCTCGAGCACAGGACGCAGCACAGGGGCCGCGAAGTGCCGCAGGTCGAGAATTTCGATGGAAGCGCCCGTTATCTGCATTCTCGCCACTTTGACACGAATCCGCCACTCAGCCGCAAGTTGGCAGGCCTGGGATTACTGGCTGCCCACCATGTAAACTTCCAGCCCCTGTTCCGGCCAACTAAAGAGCTGCTCATACTGCCGGCCTTCAAGATACTCTTCCAAGTCGGCCTGGGTGTGAAGGTCGACGCCATGGCGTCCGTACACCCGCGCAACAAGTATGTGCTGCTCGCTGGGCACGCCACCCGCCTCGTAGTTCGCCACTTCGCCATCGCGATAAAACGAGAGCCCATACTCGACATCGCGGCGAACGCGAAACACCGCGACGGTTTCGTTTGCGGGCGCCACTTGCGCAATGCGCTCGGCAAGCGGCCGTGCGGAGTAGGAGCGGTCGAGCAGATGAATCACGCGCTTGGTTGCGGCAATCCCGGGCATGCCGAAGAATGGGCCGACCCCGTAAAGGAAAAGAACCAGCACCACCATGACGCCGCAGGTAGCCAGCCGCAGCCGGGCTACGCCAAAGCCCTTAGTCACAATCAGAATCAGCAGGCCGGCGCCCGTAGCGGCCAGCACAGCGGCTGCAAGCGCGTGCGCAGGCGGCATCTCCGCGCCGTGAACCACAAACCAGGGCAAAAGCAACGCGGCCATCGTCATGGTTCCGCATACCGCCGCATGGCCAAAAAGAATCCATTGGTTCAGCCCCTGCTGACGGCGGCGGAAAAGGTAGTCTCCGGTAAGGATGGTGATGGGTGGAATGGAGGGGAGAACGTAGCCAGGCAACTTGGATCGCGAGAAGGAGAAGAAGACGACGGGAATCAGCGCCCACAGCACGAGAAATTCGGGAAAGGCGTCGCCGGGGCGCGTGGGTAAGGGCTTTCCCGCCCTGAAGTGGCGCAGCCGCCACTCGGCCACAGAGGTTTGGATGCCGTCGATCAGAGCGCGCACCGCGACCACGGTCCACGGCATTAAGGCCACCACCATCACCGCCAGGTAGTACCAGAATGGCTGATAGTGCTGGTAGCGGTCGGTCGCGAACCGTTCCAGGTTGTGTTCAAAAAAGAACTCACGGAAGAAGGTGGGATTGTCATGCTGCACGGCGATGAACCAGGGCAGCACCATGGCAAAATAGAGAACCACCCCCGGCCACCACAGCGAGCGTAGCAGGATCTTCCACTCCCGGCGCAAAAAGGCAAAAGCAGAGATGATGAGAATGGCCAAAAAGGGCGCCACCGGCCCCTTGGCCAGCGTGGCCAGCCCGGTAAAAAAGTAAATGTCGTAGAGCCAGAACTTGGAGCCGGTTTCGTACCAGGCATACCAGCCGAGCAGCCCGATGGCCAGGGGAGCGGCCATCTGCATATCGGTGGAGGCGCCACGGGCAAAGCCGATGATGCCGACACAGGCGACCGTAATCAGTGCCGCATCCAGATGGCCGCCGGGACGGAATCGCCGCATGTGCAGGTAGATAAGGCCGATCATGATGAAGGCGAATGTGGTCGAGGGTAGCCGCGCGCTCCAGTCGTGGACACCGAAGTCCTGAAACAGGAACATCGCGCGCCAGTAGTAAAGGGCCGGCTTCTCCAGCCAGGGATGGCCGTAGAGGTACGGAGTCACACAGGCGCTCAGCCGCTCTTTCAGCGTGTGCGCAGAGTCGAACCGGACCAGCATCTCGTGCGCGATCTGGGCATAGCGCGGCTCGTCGGCGCCCACCAGGCCCAGGCCATCGCCACCTAGTATTGGCGTAAGGCCGTAAAGAAGGAAAAAGACGGTAAAGGCGAGAAAGACCGTTGCCTCACAGATCGTGGCCCAGCGAGGGATGCTCCAGCGTCGATGTGCCGGCGAATCCGCACCCAATGATTTCGTGGGGTTTTCCATCTCCGGCAGTTCTCCAGGCAGCGTGCGCCAGCCTGCTCAAGCGCAGGACGAGAGCCTTGGTTCCAGGCAGGACGGATGGAGGACCAGACCAAGCCTGCATATCTTCCGCGCAGCTGAAACGCGGAAACATTACGGCATTTCGATAGGGTCAAGGCTAACAGATTTCTCTGGAGCCTGCTCTCGGCCCAAGGATGATCGGGGACGGGCAGAAGTCTCCTCCGGCGTAAATGCTAACGCATTACCCCCTGTGTTTTGTGGCAAGCGATTCATGCAATTAGTGGAGCGGAGACCCCTGTTGCGGCTCACCGCGCTTTCCCGCCGCGGTTTTGCGAGACCGGCTCATCAGCTCCTCGATGCGCGACTGGAAACGGCCCGACCGGTCGGCGATAAACGTCAGCTCAGGAACGTGCCGCACGCCCATCCGCTCCTTCAGCTCATAGCGAATGTACCCTTTGGCGGCTTCAAGACCGGCGATCGTCTGCTCCTCGGCCTTGGCAATATCCTTTACCGCGCTGTCCAGTGCCACGTAGACGCGGGCCGACTTGCCGCCGGGGTTCAGCGCCACCTCGCTCACGTAGCATAGGTCGATGCGCGGGTCGGAGAGCTCGCCCTCGATCATTATCCCGATCTCCAGTCGCAGCGTCTCGGCCACCCTGTCCTGATGATGCTTTCGCGCTCTGTGCTCCGGCATTGCTCCCTCCCCGAATCAGGTAAACCAATCAGGATAACAGAGTGATTGTGTGGTAGAGGAATGCGGGTTGTGGGCCGGTTTGAAATCGGGAGCATCCCGGAAGGGCTCGACGGCCCCGACTCGTCGGCCTTTTGGGCGTTCTCTGACCAGATGCCGAGAAGTTGCCAATTTCCACATGTCCGCGTGATGTGGAAACCATTTGCCGCCAGTAATGTAAGGTATTAACTCGATGACGATTGAACTCGCCGCAGTTGCTAGAGCTGCTGACTGTTCGCGGATCAGCAGAGCCGCGCGGAACCAGGCTCTTCCGTACCTACCGAACCTCCATTCGGCAAACGAGGATCTGGACTTCTTTGCCAATCGCGTTTTTGGAAAGGACACTGTCTTTGTCGCACTGGACGAAGAGCGGCAATGTGTCGGATTTATTGCGTTTGGTGGCGGCTGGATTAACCATCTCTACGTCCTGCCCGGCCATCAGGGACTCGGCATAGGAGGGTTGTTGCTCGACACGGCAAAACAGTCAGCGCAGACTCTGAGGCTCTGGACCTTCGAACGAAACGAACGCGCCCTGCGCTTCTACAGGAAGCGAGGGTTCTCGGTTATTGATCGGACCGACGGTGCCCGTAACGAGGAACAGCAGCCGGACCTGCTTCTGCGGTGGGATTCTTAGCCTCCGCATAATTGGCCAGAAGAAAACGCGCATTGGGGTTAGGAGTCGCCGACCTGTCGAAGCGCTGTCCGCCGGTCAAACTGACCCCCTACAGGAGTGTGCGAGATCTATTGCCCCTGCGCCGCCCGTTCTAGCTCGGCGATATCGAGCTTCTTCATCTTCATCATGGCCTGCATCGCCTTTGAAGTCTTCAGAAGCTCGCCAAAGTTCGCAGGCGTCACCTGCCAGCTCATACCGAACTTGTCTCGGAGCCAGCCACACGCCACTTCCGTGCCGCCTTGCGTGAGCCGCGACCAGTAGTAATCAATCTCCTCCTGCGTATCGCAGCGCACCATGAACGAGATCGCGTCCGTGAGCTGGTGATGCGGTCCGCCGTTGAGCGCCGTGAACCGCAGTCCGTCGAGCTCAAACGAAATGGTAAGGATTCCGCCCTTCGGCCCGGGCGCGTCGCCGGTGTTGCGCAATTCGCTAAGGCGCCGCGAGTTCTTGAAGATGCCGCAGTAAAACTCGACGGCCTCTTCAGCGTTGGCATCAAACCAGAGAAAGGGCGTGATGCGCGGATTGCCGTTCAGTGTGCTCATGAGGAACCACCTTGTCGGGATTTCCGCAGTGGGTGGGCCAGCGCGGAGGCAGCTCTGCGTGCGCTCAAAATACCTCCATCTATCGTTAACATAATTAGATTGCAATCTGCAAGTTAATTCTGTAGGATGCTGGCGTGGCCATGATATCCAAGACGAAACACCGCTCCGGATGCCCGGTGAGCATGTCCCTCGACTTGCTGGGCGATCGCTGGTCGCTGCTTGTCGTGCGCGACATGATGGTGCACGGCTACCGCACGTTTCACGAGTTCCAGGGTTCCGGCGAAGGAATTGCCACCAACATCCTTGCTGACCGGCTGCATAAACTCGAAGCCGGCGGCATTTTGACCCGCGAGTCGGCGGCAGAAGACGGCCGCAGCGCGCATTACCGCCTGACCGAAAAGGGCATTGCGCTGGCGCCGATTGTGTTGGAGATGTTGATCTGGGGCGCGCGCAATCAAAATACAGAGGCGTCTTGCGCGGCCATTGACGAGATAGAGAAGAATCGCGCCGCCGTGCTCGCCGAAACCTATCGCCGCTGGCAGCAGCGCGATCCCACTCCGCTGATTCCAGCGTGCAATACCCCATCCAAACATCGAAAAACGAATTCCCCGAAAGGAAAATCGAAGCGATGAAGATGAGTACATATCTGAACTTCCCCGGTAAATGCGAGGAAGCGCTCCATTTCTACGAGCAGCATTTGGGCGCGAAGATTCTGGTGATATCGAGGTTTGCTCAAATGAGTCCGCAGGGCGCGCCGCAGAATTTGCCGCCGGGCCTTGACCCGAATGGGGTGATGCACGCGCGTTTCATGTTGGGCGACTCCATGGTGATGGCCAGTGACGGGCCGAAAGTTGAGCCCATGCGCAGCGCCTATCTCACGCTCTCAGTCGACAGCAGCGCCGAGGCAGAGCGCATTTACGCGGCGCTCACGGATGGAGGCGAAGTCTTCATGAAGATGGAGGAGACCTTCTTCGCACATCGCTTTGGCCAGTTCCGCGATAAGTATGGCGTAAATTGGATGGTCATTCACGAGAAGCCGATGCCGCGCAACGGCTGACCCGGCAGCCTGGGGAGTTCGGCCCTTCTGGCGGGGTTTGCAGCCAGATGGGCGGAGACGGTCCCTCAGGGGCTCCTATGAGACGGCTGGTTGATGTCAAGTCGTTTTTGTTTTTTCCTTCATAGGTTTTTTGCTTTTCCCGTTCGCACGCCATTCTCTTAAACTATTCCCTACGTGCCTGAACCGTGAACTCTGAAACCTGACACCTGACCCTGCCTTCAGTGCGATACTCGCACTTGCGCGCCCATTTGACCCGATGATCCTCTCTCTCCTCGTCTTCGCCACCATCCTCGTACTTGCCCTTCCCGCGGCGATTGTCCTCATTCCGTTCGCGCTCGTCACCGGCCGTGTGGGCCCGCTCTACGCCGCCGGCTGCTTCACCGCACGCACCGCAATCCGAATCGCGGGCATTCGAATTCAAGTGCAAGGCCAGGAAAAGATTCCCGCCGGCCGCGCGTGCATCTTCATGGCCAACCATGTCTCCAACCTCGACCCGCCGGTGCTCCTCACAAACCTGCCCGGCCGCACCTCGATCTTCCTGAAGGACTCGCTGATGAAGATTCCTATTCTCGGCTATGCCTTCAGGCTGGGCGGATTCATACCGGTGGAGCGCGAGGGCAACGTCGAAACCGCGCAGCAGAGTGTCGCCCAGGCCCGCCGCGTGCTCGCCAGGGGACTGCACATCACCACATTTGTCGAGGGCAAGCGCTCCCTCGACGGCCGCATGCTGCCTTTCAAGAAGGGCCCGTTTTTCCTGGCCATGGAATCCGGCGCGCCGTGCGTCCCCATATCGATCTACGGGACCGAGAAGATCATTCCATGGGGCAGCCGGCGCATTTACCCCGGAACCGCACACATTGTCTTCCATCCGGCGCTCGATCCGGCGAATTACGCGACGCGCGATGAGCTGTCGGATGCGGTGCGGGGGGTGATTGCGTCTGCGCTGCCGGAGTGGATGCGGGGCTAGCGGGCTTTTACATAGCCGGAGTTAGGCAAAGCCATGAGCAATTCTTCGGATACATGAATAGTGCGAGGAGGCGTAACCAACCCGCCTTAGTGCTATGACTTTGTGATTCGGTAATCGTTCCGGGGCAAGTGCGGGCCTGGAGGCCTGCACGACAGCCGGCCTAGCTCCGCTAGCCCCGGCAACTCCGCTCCGCCCTATTGTTGAACTTCCGCGTTGTATCCGTCGCTCAGCAGCTTATTGCGCCAACGGTTGGCCTCTTCGCGGCTGCTGAACGGCCCAATGCGGACGTGAATCAGCCCATCCGCCGGCTCGCGGCGCGACGTCACCGTATAACCGCGATTGCGCAAGGCGCCCATCAGCACATTCGCATCTCCCTGGTTCGACACTGCGGCAATCTGCACCATCGGCTCCGACTGCGCGGGTTGATCCGCATGCTCGTTGGGCGGCGCAGTCGTCTGCGCGACGTGTGGCGTATTGGCCGGGGAAGGAGGGGCAGGCCGTGCCCGAGTCTTCGCCGGCGCCGCCGGTGCTCGCGCCGGCGGGCTGCTATGCTTGTCCGGCGCCGGTGTTGGCTGCGCAGGCGCCGGGTTCGCGCCCGCGCTCCCATCGGGTGCAGAAGGCTGCGCACCGTTGTCCGGCGGAGCCGGCGGGGGCACAGGGGCTTGCGCATCCGCTGAGGGCTTGGGAACCGTGCCGGTCGCCTGCAACGGCTCCTGATCGGGAGCCGGGATCTCGGAGGCATGCGGCGTGGCGGCGGCCACTGCCGGCGCGGAACGGCGTTTGCCCAGCGTGTATCCAATTCCGAAACACAGCCCGCAAATCAGCACCAGGCAGATAACAATCCCCACCAGCGCGCGCCAGCCGAGTATCAGCTCGCTGTGGCGTTCCGGTTCCTCAAGCTCCGCTTCCTCAGGCTCCGGTTCCTTCTCGTCGAAATATCCACGCATAGATCGCCTCTGAACGAATGACCTCTGGCTTCTACGGCATTTCCCGGATTTCTGTGGAGTCACCAAGCGGCGTGCAATGTGGCGTTTTCTCAAGCAAAACGCCACTCAAGGGTTGCGGCTTTGCTCTACACCAATTGGAGAACCGCTATAGCCTTTCACGCCTGGCTTCTCGTCATCCACTCTGGGGGCTATCGTCTCAGGTCTTCGTCCTGCGCACAATAAGCTAAGAGCGAAAAGTTTGAGGCTGGAAGCCTCTTTGTCACGGCTGTCCCGATACCGGCTTGGCCGAGCCTGCGAGCTTGTTGAACAGCGTCATCATCTCCAGCGGCAGCGGGAAGACGATGGTGGTGTTCTTTTCGACGCCGATCTCGGTCAGAGTTTGCAGGTAGCGCAACTGCAGGGTCATGGGCTGGGTGGCCATCAGTGCGGCGGCGTCCACCAGCTTCTGCGCGGCGTTGAATTCGCCCTCGGCGTGGATGATCTTGGAGCGCTTTTCGCGCTCCGCCTCGGCCTGCTTGGCCATGGCGCGCAGCATCTGCTCGGGCAGGTCCACCTGCTTCACTTCGACCGAGATCACCTTGACGCCGAACGGCTCCGTGCGCTGGTCGATGATGGACTGGATCCTGCAGGTTGAGCTTGTCGCGATGGCTCAGCAGCTCGTCCAGCTCCACCTCGCCCAGCACCGAGCGCAGCGTGGTCTGCGCAAACTGCGAGGTCTGGTAGACGTAGTTGGCCACCTTGATGGCGGCGTCGTTGGGATTCACCACGTAGAGCGTGACCACCGCGTTCACCTTGAGGGTGACGTTGTCGCGCGTGATCACGTCCTGCGGCGGAACCTCCAGCACCTCCTGGCGCAGCGAGATGCGCACCATCTGGTCGAGGGGCCGGAAGACGAGGATGATGCCGGGCCCCTTGGGCGATCGGCAGAGCGCGGCCCAGGCGGAAGATGACTCCGCGCTCATACTCGCGCAGAATCTTGATGGAGTTGAGCAGGTAGAGGACGACGATGGCGATGACGATCAGCATCGGGATAGGCAGATCACCTATGGACATGGGACTTTCCTTTCCTCACTCAGCACGGATTGTACTCCATGTTGTTTATGCCGGCTTGCGTTCCGGGTCTCGCCGGCGTCTGAGCCGGCTCCACGTGCAGCAGGAACTGGTCGTGGCCCACCACGCGCAACGCGGTCCCTGCCGGCACCGGCGCGCTGGCCACGGCCCGCCAGATCTCGCCCTCCACCAGCACGTGGCCCTGCGGCGCCAGCGGCTCCATGGCGGTAGCCGGGCAGCCCACCATGGCGTCGGCGCCCAGCCGCGCCTTGCGCTGCCGCGCGCGCACCGCCAGGCGCACCAGGAAGACCGTAATCGCGCCAAACGCCGCGCTCACGCCGATGGCCACCAGCGGACTGACGCCCATCTCCGGCACCGGCGCGGCCACCAGCGTCAGCATTCCGAAGGTCAGGCAGACGATGCCGGCGATGGCCAGCGCGCCGTGGCCGCCAAACTTGGCCTCCAGCACCAGCAGCACCATCGCCGCCACCAGCAGCAGGACCGCCGTGTAGCGGATGGGCAGCAGATTCGAGCGCGAAAATCGCCAGCAGCACCATCAGCGTGCCCAGCGCGCCGGGAACGATGGTGCCGGGCGCATTGAATTCGAGATAGATCAGCAGCGCGCCGCCCACCAGAAACAGCAGCGCGATGTTGGGATCGACCAGCCAGCCCAGCAATCTCTCGCGCAGCAGTCGGCTGGATGACGACAATGCGCGCGCCGGCCAGGTGCAGCGTCATCTTCGATCCGTCCATGCGCGTAATCTCGCGGCCGTCGAGCGCGTTCAGCAATTCGTCATCGTTGTTCGCGATCAGGTCGATCAGGTGCTGGTCCAGCGCCTCCTCGGCGGTGTAGGAGTGCGACGATTGCACCGCCGCCGTAGCGGCCTCGGCATTGCGGTTGCGCCGCGTGACGTAGGAGCGCAGAAACGCCTCGGCGTCGTTCTCCACCTTCTGTTCCTCGGTGGCGTCGGGCTTGCCCATCTCGAACACCACGTGGGCCGCGCCCGCCTCGGTTCCCGGAGCCATGGCAGCCACGTCCGCCGACTCCAGAATGAAGAACCCCGCCGAGCCGGCGCGAGCGCCCGCAGGAGACACATAGACGATCACGGGAACGCGCGAGCCGAGAATGGCGCCCACCATGGCGCGCATGGAGTCCAGCAGTCCGCCCGGCGTGTCCATCTCGATCAGCAGCGCCCGCGCCCCGTCGCTGTTGGCGCGCGCCAGCGCTCGGGTCAGCTCGCCCGCACTCACCGGCTGAATGGTGTCGGCGAGAACCAGTTTGTCCACGACCGGCTGCTGCGCCACGGCATGAACGTTCAAACATAATCCCAGAGCGGTCCACAATCCGGCGGCAATCAACCCCGCAGCTGTGGTGCCTTTTCCAAGAATCCGTCTCATGGCTCGCCCCTTTCAACGGCCAACCGTAAAACCAGGCGCCAACTTGCTAATTTGCGCGGGTGCCCCATCCTTGGCGCGCTTCTGTTTTTTGCGGCAAGGATGGGATAGCGCAAAACTCCGCTAACCCCGCTAACTGCACTGCCTCTCTACTTCTGCCCCATCCTCGCCAAAATCTGCCGCAACAACTCCTGCGCCGCCGAGCTCGTCGGGTCCAGCTTCAGCGCATTTCCCGCTTCCGCGTCCGCTTCGGGTCAATGAGCCTGCAGCAAAATCCAACTGCGCCAGCACCAGATACGCATCGGCGGAGGCCCCAGTTCCAGGGCCGAGTGCGCCTCCTTGCGCGCGGCATCACCGTCGCCGCTGCGTTCGCGCACCTCGGCCAGTCCGGCGTGCGCCTCTGCGCTCTTGCCGTCAGCAGCCGCGGCGGCCTGATACAGCCGCTCCGCCTCAAGCAGCAGGCCGCGCTCGAGATAGTCCTTCGCCTGCGCGCAGAGGGTTCGCGCCCGCTCGCGCGGCGTCAACGCGGCCAGCCGCCCGGCATCCATCTGGTCCAGCATCGCCGCCGCCTGCCGGAAGGCGGCCGCGTCAAAGCTGCGCACAATCCGCTCCAGCGGATCGGCGCCCGCGCCCGGATCGGCAGGCCTGCTTGCGGCCGCCCCCACCGTTGCCCCCGGCAGCTTCCATTCCACAGCCAGCGACTGCGCCTCGCTGTCGTTCGGCCGCAACTTCAGGCACTGCGCCAGCTCATTCGCAGCCGCTGGCGGATTCCCGTGACGCTTCAGGCTCACGGCCAAATTGAAGTGGTAATCGGCGGCGATGGGATCGGCGGCCGCAGCCTGGATAAAAAGTGACGTGCCGTCGTGGCCCTGGCGGCTCACGGCCACTCCCTCGTTATTCAGTACCTCGGCCAGCGGCAACACGCGGGCCACGTCGGCAAACGCCTGCTCGGCATGGGCATAATCGCCCAAAAACAGCAGCGATAGCCCCCGGTAAAACCCAGCTTCCAAGCCATCCGTCGCGTTGCGATCCACCTTGGCGAATGCTTTGGCCGCATCCTCGTACTGCTTCCCGTTGTATTCCTCCCGGCCCAGCGCCATCCATGCGGGACCGAACCCCGGGCTCAGCTTCACAGCATTTTCCAGATGCCGCAACCGCTCTGCCTGGTCCGGCTCCGTGATGCCGCGAATGTACTGCTCGAAGGCATCCAGTCGCACGCCGTTGCCTGCTGCCACAAAGGTCTCCTCGGCCACGCTGAACGAGGGATCGAGCTGCCGGGTGAGCTTCCACGCCAGCGTGCTGAATACGGCGATCAGGTCTTTCATCTCGCCGCGAGCGCTCACCTCCGGCGTCATCCGCAGTTGCGGCACGTCCACCAACCTTGCCACAGCCACAATTCCGCTTCCGTCGGTCGTGTAGCTGCCCACCACAATCGAATCGGCGTCCAGCGTCTGCGCCAGTTTCAGCGAACTCGCCCGCGACGGCTGAAAGCCCTGCGGCAGCCCCAGGTGGTCCAGCGCATAGATCCGGTCCTCGCGGCTGGTGGGCTCAAAGCCTGCCGAGGCGAAGCGAGTGCTCAGGATCTCCGCCGCCGCCTCACGAATCCACTCCAGGCTCGGCTGGCCGGTGCGGTTGTCGAAGGGCAGCACCAGCAGCACTCTGGCGCCGCCTGCCGCTGCCGGCCCTGCTTCGCCCGCGCCTGGGGCCTGTGTCCAGCCCAGCCCGTTCGCGAGAATCCCAGGGATCAAAAGAGAGGCGACGACCAGAGCCGCCGCGGCCGGAGACCACCGCATCGGTACCAATCGTGCTCGCAATTTGCATGTCACAACAGGTTGATTATAGGCCGTATTGCCTCTGGGAGCGCGCCCGTTCGCAGCCCCGCCAAGGCCCAATGCTTCAGTGCTGGAATTCGAAATCAGACACTCGAACTTCCACGAGCCATCGTGTCTTGCCTCTAAAGCGCGACGCCGATCGGTCGACCGGAAAGGAAGGGGCTTTCATGCCTGAAAAACGCTATTTTAGGTCGAATGGACAATCTATTGAAAGGTCACACCTATTCCCTGCTCTTCACAGCTTGCGGCGGAGGAACTCAAAGATTACGTAGCCGATCAGGGCGCTGACGAGAGCGATGAAGAAGTTGGTGCGGGTAAAGATGTCGTGCAGGGCGAAGGCCAGTGTTTTGCCTCTGCTGTTACTGGCGGTGAACTCGCCCATGAGCAGGTTGGAATAGAAGAGGAAGTCGATGAACGCGACTTCGACCAACGCTCGCCAGAGCGGATGAGGTCTCCGGCGTGCAGGAAGCGGCGCCATGCAGTGATGATAACGGCGCAGGCGCGGAAGACCAAGAGAAATCGAAGCCGGCGCGGGGATTCGAGGACGATGTCGCGTTTTCCCTCAGGCTCTGGTCTTCGTCAGTGCGTAAGTTCCGTCAACAGCACCTGGGCTTTGGCAGCCAGCGTGTGCGCCCCCTCCACATCGCCTGAGGCCAGAGCCGCTCTGGCTTGCTTCACGAACTCCCGGATTTGCGCGGCGCTTCTCTGCTCAGGTTCATTCAAGGGGCGGTTAAAGCCATTCAGCCCGCGCTCGATAGCGGCTATAGAATTCTCTGTCTGTTGGCGAAGGTTGGCGGGGTCGCCGGAGGAGAGTTCGCCAAGGGCGCTTACGCCGGCCACAGGGCTTGCCGCAGATTCCGGGGCGTTTGTGTTTTCTTCAGGAGTCGGATTTGCCGGCCTCCTGTGCCTGGGCGGGGGGGTGATCGGCTGCGTCTCTTCCCTCATGTTGTAGAGGGGTTCGCCGGGGATGACGAGCAGGTCGGGTGGCATCTCGATGGATGCAAGTTCAAGCGGTTGGGGAATTTCGATGGGCGGAGCCAGCGGATGGGTTTGCGCCTGCTGCGTCCTGTGGAAGGGCCAATGGGAGCAGCCCGTGAGCAAGATCGGCAGCAGGCACACAACACACTTGGCAGGAGACTTCATCCTCCTAACCCCTTTTCGTTTTCAACATTTGCCGCCTGCAGATGCCGGCGTCCCCGTTCCGCGGAAATGAGTGGAATATGCAGCCGAAATTCCGTTCCGCGGCCCTCTCTTGATTGTACGTCTACGCTGCCGTGATGCAACTGCAGAATGCGATAAGTCATGGCCAGCCCTATGCCGCTGCCGCCGCTCTTGGTGGTGAAGTACAAATCGAAGATCTTTCCCCGAATCTCCTCGGGAATGCCGGGCCCCTCATCGGCGATGCGCAACAAGGCGAATTTCCACGCCGATGGCGCGGATTTATCGCTGGCCAGCCCCAGTCCATTTCCCGGCGCCGGCGAAGCGGAACCCTCTCCCCTCCGGTCTTCTTCGAGAATCACCTTGAGCTGGCCGCCTTCCGGCATGGCCTGCGCGCCGTTCTGGATCACGTTGAGCACTGCCTGTTTGAACAGATCGGCATCCACTTTGGCGATTACGGGTTGGTTCGGCATGCGGCTGTCCAACGCTACATTGTGCGTAGAAAACTCATCGGCGGCCAAAGCCAGCACGTCGCCGATGACGAGGCGAAGATCGTGTTCGCGCAGTTGTAGTTCCACTGGGCGCGAAAAGTCCACCAGGGTCTGCACCACGCGGTCCAGCCGCCGAATCTCCGCGTCGATCACCTCAAGATGCCTGGCCGCCGGGTGCTTCGCCGCCGAAGGGCTGTCATCGATCAGTTTCGCTTTCAGCAGCTCCAGATGCACCACGATGGCGTTGATGGGATTTTTCACTTCGTGACCCACGCCCGAGGTGAGCCGCCCGATGGCCGCCATGCGCCGCGAAAGCTCCAGTTCCGACTCGATCTCAGCGGCCGATTCCAGATCGTGCAGCGTGACCAGCGCGCCCAGCCCGCGGCGGCTTTCGTCATCGTAGATAAAGTCCACAGAGGCCTGGATGCGCCGCCCGTTTTCGGTGCGAATCTCTTCCTTCACCATGTTCACGCCGGCTTCAATGGCATCGCACATCGGCCGCCCGAGCAGCGTGGAGCGGTCGAAGATATCGCGCGCCTGGCTACCCAGAATGGTGTCCCGTTCGATTCCGAGGAACCGGCGCGCCGCCTCCGAGACAAGCACTGCACGCTTGTCCTCAGTGAACAGCAAAATGCCGTCCTGCAGATTGCCCAGAATCTGGTCGAGGTTCTCGCGCAGCGCGGAGTAGACCTCTTCCACGTTTTTCATGCGCTGGCCGATCTTCTCGATCTTGGTGGAGACGAGCGCGGCCACGTCCTGCCCCTTCTCGGGCTTTTTCTGGGCAGGTTCTTCCCGGGCGGGCGTTTCTCCGGCAGCGGTCAGGCGGTCGAGTTGGCGGCTGATCTCCGCCAGCGGCCTGAGCGCCAGATTGCTCAACAGGAAGGCAGCAAGCAGTGCGACAATCAGCGCAATTCCCATCAGCCAAAATGCTTTCCTGAGCAGCGGCTCGTAGACGGCGCGGAGCAGCGAAGTGTGAACCCCGACGTGGACTGTGGCGAAAGGCTTGCCGTTGCTTTCAAGCGGCGCCACGACGTCAAAGACCTTAGGCTGGGCGAACACCTGCTTCATCACCTCGACGGGGCCGGCCTTGATCAACTGCTTATAGTCGGGGCGCGAGGGCAGCGGCTTGCCCTGGTTGTCGGGATTGGTGCTCAACAGAGTGACGCCCTGGCTGTCGCCGATGTTGACGTCGTACACGGTCGACGAATAGCGGATCACCGCTACCATCGTCGCTTGCAATGTGGGATCGCTTTGTACTGTCGCGGCCACCAGCTCGCGCAGCTCGGCAGGATCGTTGGGATCGACCGTTTGGCCCTTGAGTCCGGCTTCGAGCGCATTCTGCAGCGCAAACCGCACCTGCTCGGCCACCATGAGGTTGGTGTCGTAGGTCTCGAGCACAGCCGCTTTCAGCAATTGATGCACGTAGACCAGCGAGACCAGCCCGGCAATGAGGAATACCAGGGCCGTAATGGCCAGCACGAGTTTGGTCTTCATGCCCATGGATTACGGCGCTTCTGCCTTAACAGATTATGGGCCTTCCACCCTGGGGAAAACTCGCAGTCGCGTCAGGGCACGACTTTAGTCGTGCCGTAAGCGAGGCATAAAAATGTGGGCTTTAGCCCCTGTGCTATGACTCACTCGCATGAACCTCTTTCTCGCGAGTCTCATTTGCCCCTGCCCGCTTCTGCCTCTTCAAAAAAGCTGAGCCAAACGTGTATTCTTCCGGCGAACCCACCAAACCAGCCTTCACTGGATTGTTCTCGATGTACGCGCGATGCCATCTAAAGCTCTGGTCATTGTTTACCTGCTCATCGGAAAATCCTCGCTGCCAAACGTCTCCTCGAAATCCGAGCTCTTTGCCGGCGCGAAACGAGAAGCTGCCCTTAACGAATTGCATGGCTTTTTCAAGACTCAAGGCGCCTGGAATTGTCATCAGAATGTGAACATGATTTGGCATGACAACGAAGTCGTGGACCTTGAACTTTCCGGCAGTCACGTAGGAGCGAAGGACGTCGACGAAAAGGTTCCCCATTCTCTCGGTCTGGAGCAGGGGTCTGCCGCCTGCAGTTCGGCTGGTCACAAAGAATGTCCGCGGTCGTTCCGTGGCGCTCCTTGAATCCGCGACTCGGGAAGGTTTCGACATAACAGGGGCTGAAGCCCTCCATATCTAACTGTCGGTTGCAGCACGACTGAAGTCGTGCCCTGACGCGATTACAACGATCACCTCTGCTGCTGGAGAATCCGATTGTCCTCGGGGGCCCTGGATTTGAAGTTGTGCCTGGACAAAAAGCCGATTGATGAAACACGCTTTAACCATTTGCCCCGCATCTTTGGGGAAAGATCAGCTCGCCCTGTCCTGCCGCGCCCGGCTGTACTCCTTGAGCTTATTGTGCAGGGTCTTCAGGCTTACGCCAAGAATTTCGGCGGCGCGCGTCTTGTTCTGTCCGAAGGCCTCGAGCGTACGCAGGATCAGTAGCCGTTCGGCTTCGTCCACGGTGGCGCCCACGCGCACCGTGATCGAGTTGCCGTCCATTGCGGGACCTCCCAACTCCTGCTCCTTGCCGAATCCCTGCGGCAGGTGCGCGGGATCGAGTGGCGCGCCATCCTGGCAAAGAACGACTGCGCGCTCGATGGTGTTGCGCAGCTCGCGCGCGTTGCCCGGCCAATTATGGGCCTGCAGCCTCTCGAGCATTGCCGCCGACACGCCGGAAACCCTGCGCCCGTGCTTCTCATTCATCTCGCTCACCATGGCCTCCACCATGGCCGGCAGGTCCTCAATGAGCTCGCGCAGCGGCGGCATGGCGATGTTGAAAACGTTGAGCCGGTAGAAAAGGTCAGCGCGCAGGTGCCCCTCGGCAACGGCTTGGCGGGGATCGCGATTGGTGGCCGCCAGCACGCGCACGTCGGTATCCTGCTCGTTGCGTGCTCCCAGCCGCCGGAACTTGCGTTCTTCGAGTACTCGTAGCAGCTTGGCCTGAGTGCCGGAGGGCATCTCGCCTACTTCATCCAGCAGCAGCGTTCCGCCCGAGGCCAGCTCGAAGCAGCCGGCCCGCCGCTCTACCGCGCCGGTGAAGGCGCCTTTCTCGTTGCCGAAGAGCTCGCTCTCGATCAGCGTCTCGGGAATGGCGGCGCAGTTCACGGCGACGAAGGGCCGCGATTTGCGCGGGCTCAGGTCGTGCAGCGTGCGCGCCACCAGTTCCTTGCCCGTGCCGCTTTCGCCGGTGATCAACACCGGCACGTTCGATGGCGCAATCTGCTCGATCAGCCCGAAGATCTCGCGCATCGCGGGCGAGTTGCCCACCAGCCGGCCCAGCACTCCGGTCTCGCGCAGCCGCCGCCGCGCCACTTCCAGTTCGATCGCCGTTTCGCGCTGCCGTCTGGCGTTGGCCAGGATGGTTTTCAGGCGCGTGGCATCCACCGGCTTCTGCAGAAAGTCGTAAGCGCCCAGCTTCATGGCATCCACGGCCAGTTCGATCGATCCCATAGCCGTGAGCACTACCACCGCCAGGTTCGCGTTCAGCCCCGGTGCCCCCTCGGCCAGCTTGGTCAACAGGCCGATGCCATCCATGCGCGGCATCTTCAGGTCCGTCACCACAATAGCCGGGTTCCATTGGAGCGCCTTCTCCCAGGCCTCCACGCCGTCGCGCGCAGTCTCGGTGCGGTATCCCCATCCGGAGATCAACTCGGCGAGGCCGGCCAGCGCATTCGGCTCGTCTTCGGCTATAAGGACCTTCACTTCGTGCTGCATAGGGGCTTCCTGCTTGACTATTAGCTTACCTTCTTGCGGTGCACTCTCGCCAAATGCACTTGCCTGCACCCAGTGGCCAGCAGCCCTGCCCGCCGCCTTGCGGCATTATTCTGTTTTGGAAGGGAGCATTATTCTTATGTCTTCGCCGGCTGTTGCCTACGCACGCCAGAATTATCCCCGCTTTCTCGATGAATTGAAGGTGCTGCTGCGCATTCCTTCGATTTCCACTTTGCCCGAGCACAAAGGCGATTGCCGCAAGACAGCCGAGGCGCTGGTTGCCGAGCTCAAACGCATCGGATTGGAGAACGTGCGGCTGATCGATACCACCGGACATCCTCTGGTCTACGCCGACTGGCTGCACGCTGGCGGTAAACCTACTGTGCTCGTCTATGGCCACTACGACGTGCAGCCTGTCGATCCCATCGACGAGTGGATCTCGCCGCCCTTCGAGCCCGCGGAGCGCAACGGCAATCTCTACGCGCGCGGCGCGGTCGACGACAAAGGCCAGGTGGTCGCGCAGGTCAAGGCGCTGGAGTCGCTGCTGGCCGCCAACCACGCGCTCCCGCTGAATGTGCGCGTCTTGTTCGAGGGTGAAGAAGAGGTTGGTGGCGAGGGTATTGCGAGCTACGTCGCCTCCAAGCCTCCCGAGTTGAAATGCGACTTCGCCCTGATCTGCGATACCGAGCTTTTTGCCCCCGGCCTGCCCACGCTTTGCGTAGGCCTGCGCGGCATGATCTATACCGAACTGGAAGTCCGCGGGGCCAAGACCGATCTGCACTCCGGCATGTACGGTGGCGCGGCGCCCAACCCATTTTTCGCACTGGCGCACATCATCGCCAAACTCAAGGACGAAAACGGCCACATCCTCATTCCCGGTTTCTACGACGGCATCATCCCTCCCAGCGCCGAGGAACTGGCTGCGTGGCGCAGCCTGCCCTTCGACGAGGAAGAGTACCGCAAAAACGAAGTGGGTTCCAAGCAACTGGTGGGCGAAGCCGGCTACAGCGTGCTAGAGCGCACGTGGGCGCGTCCCACGCTGGAAGTCCACGGCATGCCGGGAGGCTTTATCGGAGCGGGCGCCAAGACGGTGATTCCCGCCAAGGCGTCGGCAAAGATTTCGATGCGACTGGTTCCCGGCATGACACCGGCCAAGGCCTTCGATCTCTACAAGAGTTACGTGGAAAAGATCGCCCCCGCCGGCGTGGATGTCGAGGTGCGGTTGATTCACACCGGCGATCCCAGCCTGATCCGCGTCGACAACCCGTATATTAAGGCCGCTACCAGCGCCCTGCACGAGGTTTGGGGCAAGGACACGGTCTTCATCCGCTCCGGCGGCTCCATCCCCATCGTTGGCGACTTCGACCGGCACCTGGGCGCACCCAGCGTGATGATGGGCTTCGGCCTGCCCGACGACAATATCCACGCTCCCAATGAGAAGTTCCATCTGAAAAACTTTGAGCTGGGGATTGTCTCGCTGATCCGTTTTCTGGAGGAGGTTGGCAAATAAGCCGTCGCCCAGGTCTCCTCACAATCGAAACCCGGCGAATCTCTGGTGGGGAATGGTGCTGTCGGTCTCCGGCGTGACCATGCTTATGCCAGGCCGGAAGAGGCGAACCAGCGGTGGGGGCACTGAAGAAGCGGGGAGCAGGGAACGGGAACTGCAAGAGCTGTTTCGGGCCACGCACTTGCGACATCTTTCCGCCGCAAGCACGAGGTCCCCGATGAAAGGTGGAAACGATGCTTGAAAAAAGGAAGGAAGCAGTCGCGACGATGATGTACGCCGTTGAACTTCGCACTCTTCGCACACGCATTCTGATCCTTCTGGACCGTCTTTACCCCAAACGTATGGACGACGTGGCGATATCTCACTGCGGCGACACCGAGGTGGGGGATGTAGTAATTCGTAGGGAGCTTCACTATCTTGCAGAAAAGGGACTTATCAACATCGACACAACCCTGGACGGGCGCCTGAATATTGCTCTGACCGCAAAAGGGAGGGACTTCCTAACTGGAGATGTAAAAGAGGTCGGGCTTGTCTCTGCGTCAGATTTTGGATACGTAGGGCCGAACACCTTCGGGTGAGAGTAAGGGCAGGCGGCCAACGCTTGCGTGGCATGTGGTAGTCTCTCCGAATCGCGTCGGTGTCATCAAGCGGAGGATGTCATATGAGTAAGTTGCGAGACCGAGTCGTCTTATCGCGAACCTGTAATCTCACCGGCCCAATGTACGAGTCGTTTTTCGACTGCCCCGTGATTGATTTTTCAAATGTGACCGCATTCTTTGAAGAGCATTACGTGGATTCACGTGCATACGCCTCTATCGCAAAGTCATTCAACCAAGCTCCCCCGTTTCAAGCTTTCTGGATGGAGTCCAAAGCGCGTCCGCTGCATCCGGAACTTTGCACGTATGGCGTGTTTGTCCGTTCGCTTGAATTCGAGCAGGTAGAGGCTGAACTGAAGGGAGTGCCGTTTGAAAGGGCTCCCAAGTGGCTGCTTGTCGGAGACATATTCGACGAAACCTCAAGAAGGGCCTATGGGCCAGTGTTTCGAATTACACTGCCAGTCCTCGAGACCGGCGAATCCGCAGTAGTAAAAGACGATCCAATAATCTGGGCCACTGATCTCACGACCGGTCAGCCTGTAGAGGGAGACGCAGCGGATGTTGTGCTTAACATGTCGGCACCGATGTCTTTGGCGCTCACATTCATGCACTGTAAGGGCGTGACGCTCGTCGATAACACCCCTCCCGCAGGGCTTCAGAAGAAGCATTTGCGAAAGCATCGGGGCCAGGTCCATCCATTGGTGACCTACAAGACAATTCTCATTCAACCGGCTACGCGCGTCCTGTCAGTCGAAGGAAGCATAGAACAGCAGGGAATGGCTAAGGCGCTGCACATCTGCCGTGGTCACTTTAAGCACTTTAGCGAGGATCGCCCGCTTTTCGGCAGGCTCTCCGGAACATACTGGTGGCCTTCCCATATTCGAGGATTGGCCAGTACGGGCATCGCCGTACGGGATTATCGGATAAGCCCATCATCCGAACGCAACGAAGCAATTTAACGACGGGATATACAGGGCGCGTTCACGGCTGCTGCTGGCCCATTTTCAACAGGGTTCTTTCACTCAAGGCTGGGCGGGTGGGTCAGGTCCGGATTTTCGGACTTGGGAAACCACTCACTATATCCGGCCTCGCATCTCAAGCCGCGCGGCGCACCGGCTGTACGCGAATCAGCTTCTCGCGCTTCCGTGTCTGGGCAATCTCGTAGGCCGATTGCATGCGCATCAGCGTATCCATCTTCACGCCGAAGGCCTTCTCGATGCGCAGCGCCATCTCTCCCGACAAGCCTGCCTTGCCGTTCAGCAAGCTGGACAATGTGGGCCGGGAGACGCCCAGCGCCGCCGCCGCCGCCGTCACGGTCAATCCCGCGGGTTCGACAATCTCCGTCCGGATGAAATCCCCCGGATGGGGAGGATTCTTCATAGGCATCGCGTTTTCTCCTTCGCGTCAACGACTGTAGCCTGTAGCCTAACGGTTGTCAAGCAGAAGCATCTGATGGGCGGCTGTGACGGCCTCGGCATACTCCTTGACAACTGTAAACCGTAGCGTTATAGTTAACAGATGATCAAGTCGTTCCGCCATGCCGGACTTGAGAAGTTCTACAAGACCGACAGCAAGGCTGGGATTCAACCGCGTCATGCCAACAAGTTGAGGGTGCAATTGACCGCACTCAACGAAGCAAAACAGCCGTCCGATCTGGCAACCCCGCTATCGTGGGGATTGCATCGGCTGCAAGGCAGCGAACGGCACTGGTCGCTCCGGGTCGACGGCAACTACCGTTTGACCTTCACCTTTGAGGGCGAGGATGCCGTTCTGCTCGATTATCGCGATTACCACTAAGGAGACGATATGCCCACGGAAATGCACAATCCGGCGCACCCCGGCCAGGTGCTTCAGGAATACCTGGAAGGGATGAACATTACGCACGTGGCCAAGCATCTTCACGTCTCGCGTGTGACGCTTTCCAAGATTCTCAATTGCCGCGCGGGCATCTCCGCGGAGATGTCGCTGCGCCTGTCGGCGGCGCTGGGAACGCATCCCAGCTTCTGGTTTGATATGCAATCGTCGTATGAATTTGCGCAGGCAAAGCGAAAGAAGATTCCCCATATCCCGCCCTTTGGCATCGCCGCGTAGACGGACGGGGGGCCGGCGGAAGGCAATTTGACATTGAGAGAAGGAAAGACGGAAACCGCTGCCTCCACGGCTCGGCTCGACGCCGTTGGCTTTGTCCTCGCCGGCGGCCAATCCATCCGTATGGGGCAGGACAAGGCACTTCTGCTCTTTGGCGGGCGGCCTCTGGTGGCGCACGCGCTTTCGATCTTCCGGCAAGCCGGTCTTCCGGCCTCAATCGCAGGCGCGCGCCCGAGCTCCCGCTCGGCTCTTGAGGCATTTGCGCCGGTCGTCGAGGACCCCGAACCGGGTCTGGGACCTTTGGCCGGCATCTGTGCCGCATTAGCATCAACCTCAGCGTGCTACGCCGTCTTTTTGCCCGTCGATTTGCCCCTTCTGCCGCCCGCGCTGATCGCCTTTCTGCTCCATCACGCCAGAATCACCGGCCAAGCCGTTACGGTTCCCTCAGTCGCCGGCTTTCGCCAGACTTTTCCGGCGGTCCTTGGCCGCGCTGTGTTGCCTGCGCTGAAAGCCGCGTTGGACGCTGGGAACGACGGCTGTTTTTCCGCCTTTCAAGCCGCCGCGGCCAGCCAGGGCCAGGCCATCAGCGCGGTGCAGGTCGAATTCCTTGCTCAATCCGGCCAGGTCACGCATCCACTAGGCCTGCCTCCCGTCCGATGGTTCCTCAATCTGAACACCCCCGGCGACGTCGAGCAGGCCGAAACTCTCTGCCGCATCGCGTAATCTGGTTTCACGGGAATGTCTGACGCTTCTTCCCATCCCGAGCCTCTAACGCCGCTGGGAGCGGACTTCGACGCACTGGCGGACGGCGCGGAAGCCAAGCCCGAGCCCGCCGCGACGCCGGAAGCCGCCCCCTCTGAGCCCATCATCGACTTTAGCAACGTCTCCATCTCTTTCAATGGCCGCCCGGTGCTGGATGATGTGAGCTTCTCAGTGGGCCGCGGCGAGACCCTGTGCATCCTGGGCCGCAGCGGCGTGGGTAAGTCGGTGTCGCTGCGCCTGCTCATGGGCTTTCTCAGGCCGGACTCCGGATCGATCCGCGTGGAGGGAGAGGACATCACCAGCCTCGACGAGGAGGGTTTGCGGGCCATTCGAAAGCGTGTCACCATGGTTTTTCAGAATGGCGCACTGTTCGATTCGCTCAGCGTGCGCGAGAATGTGGCCTTTCCCTTGCGCGAGCGCGGCGGACTGGCTGAGGACCAACTGGAACAGATCGTCGACCGTTTGATTGGCCTGGTCGGCGCCGAGGATGTGGCCGATGTCCTGCCTTCCAGCCTCTCCACGGGGCGCAAGCGGGCCGTGGCTATGGCGCGCGCGCTGGCTGCCCAGCCTGAGATCGTGCTCTACGATGAGCCGACCACCATGGTCGATCCCATCATCGCTCGTCGCCTGGGAAACCTGATCCAGCGGTTGAAGCGTCAACTCGGCTTTACCGGCATTGTGGTCACGCATGACACGCGCTTTGCCGAGCTGCTCGCCGACAGTGTGCTTTTTCTTCACCAGGGCAAGGCCCAGTTCTTCGGCCCGCTCCAGGCTTTTCTTGCGTCGACCGACCCGCACATCCGCGAGTTTCTTACACTGGACGCCTACCTATTACCTTCGGAATAAAGAGTTTATTGTCGTTCGGTAAAATCCGCGGTACAATCGATCTACCCCGATTCCTCGAATTGGTAACCAGGCAGGTTCTCTCTCGTAACCCATCGCCTCCGTAATTTTCTTGCTATCCTACCGTGCGATGGGCGAAGCTCAGGTTAACCATTTGCCATTAACGTTGTATTTCCACGGATGGAAGAAAGCGATACAAACAATTCTTAAGGACCTGCATCGAACTTGATGCTTTGATGTCGTTCATTTTTTGAACGCCTGAGGAACTTCAAACCTTGCGGTAAGGGCTTGGCCTTTACGTAAATGTTTGTTCGGATCATCTTCCGGTTGCACTAACTCGCTGACGGCCTTTGACGGCAAGCTGATTTCACGGTCTGTCCGCAGCCGTCCGCAACGCAACATAAAATGCAGGTCAAATCCCGGTGAATACTGGCCGGGAAGGGTTCGCTGCACGCAACTCCTTGCGCTCCGCCGTGTCAGCCGAAACAGGGACAAATCAGGGACTCCGTTATGGAATCCCACACGCAATCATCTGCTTCACCTGTGTCTTGATAGTTTTAATTTCCGATCAACCACAGTAGCCACTATCCAGGCGCTTGGAAAGGTTTGAGGTCGCGTATTTCATATGGCGAGTTCGGATTTTTGGCAAAGACTATCGTCTTCTCTGGCTTCGTCGGCCGAATGGGAAGCAGGGGTTCCGGGGAGCACTCCGCGCGGCGCGCGTGGCGTCACCAGGCTGGGGATGGTTTTAGATGCAGTGACAGTATTCGGGGCCGCGATGGTGGCCACGCTTCACAAGCTTCATGCCAACCCTGTGGAGGGCGCGAGAGACATCCGGCAGGGCGTCCTGATTCACGGCCATCCGACGTGGACTCTTCTGGGTCTGCTGTGCGGATTTACGTTCGCACTCATCGTAACCAGCCGGCGGTTGCATCTCTACACGCCGGCGCGCCTGCCCAACTTTCTACATGAGCAGAGGTTAAGCGCACAGGCCTGCCTCACCTCCGGTCTGTTGCTCACCGGCACACTCTATCTGGTTCGCGCCGACAGTATTCCCCGCGGCATCGTACTGGGCACAGTGGGTCTGGTGGCCGTTGCGGTGGGTTTCAGGCGCCTGGTGAATCGCATCATGCTCTATCGGCGCTTCGACCGCGGCCTGGGCACGCGCAACGTACTAATAGTCGGCACCGGGCCAGAAGCGCACGCGCTCCGTCAACACGTTGAGAGCATCCGGCATCTAGGTTACACGTTCAAGGGCTTCATCGAGCTTCCCGATTCCGATTCGCGCGCAGTAGCGGCCACAAGCGACGTCGTTGGCACGCTGGATTCGCTCTTTCAACACACTCGCCAGCAGTTTATCGACGAAATATTCTTTGCCACCCCTTGCGAACGCAGCATCGTGCAGGGAGTGCTGGATCAGGCGCGCGTCCACGGCGTGGATCTGCGCGTTGTCCCCGATATGTACGACGGTGTGGCGTGGAACAGCCCCATCGAATACATCGGCCAGTTTCCCACCATTCCACTGCACCGCGGCGAGGTGCCGGAACTGGGGCTGCTCTTCAAGCGCGCCTTCGATACCGTCTTTTCTGTCCTGACGCTGCTTGTTCTCTCGCCCTTGCTCGTTGCCGTCGCTATCGCAATCAAGCTGGACTCGCCTGGCCCGGTTTTCTACACCTCTGAGCGCATCGGCAAAAAAGGCGTGCTTTTTCGCTGCATAAAATTCCGCACCATGGTCCGCGACGCCGATACGCGCCGCGCCGAAGTCATGCACATGAACGAGCGCGACGGCGTGCTCTTCAAAATTTCCGACGATCCGCGCGTCACCCGGCTGGGACGCTTCCTGCGCAAATATTCGCTCGACGAGTTGCCGCAGTTTTTCAATGTTCTGGTTGGCGACATGAGCATCGTCGGTCCGCGTCCGCCGCTGGCCTGCGAGGTGGTCAACTACGATCTAAGCCATCTGCGCCGGCTCAACGTCACCCCGGGCATCACCGGATTGTGGCAGGTGCAGGGGCGCCAGGACCCATCGTTTACGAGATACGTTTCGCTCGATGTTACCTATATTGACAACTGGAGCGTGTGGCTGGACTTCAAAATCATCCTGCGCACCATAGCCGTGGTCTTTACCGGCACCGGCACTTAGAGCATTTTTGATTCGCATATCGCTCACGATCTGGCTGTTCACAATGAACAATTTGACTAGAAAGGCGATTGGGCGCACGCTGTTTTGGAACGCCGTATGCCTGCTTGCGCTCGTCTATTTTGTTGCGCGAGGTCCCTTGCGGGGATACCAGAGGGCAGAGGACTTTGTTCGCATTCTCGACTCATCTCGTTGCTGGACCCTCGGCCGCAACCCTTATTTACCGGCCGATCTCGCCACATGTTCCCTGGACAATGCTCCGGCCCAGCACTATGTCGTCGACCCCCAGGTGCATCCGCCCGCAACTCTGCTGTTGCTCTCACCGCTGGCGCGGCTGCCATTGGGCGTAGCCAGAGTCATCTGGGAATCGTTGCTGATTTTTTTGACCGTTCTTGCCGGTGTGCGCCTGGCACGCGTGACACCTGGATGGGATCTACGCATCTCGTGCTTCGTACTGGCCTTTGCGCCGGTGCACACAGCACTGCGCCTGGGGCAAACTAGCATTCTCACTTGTTCGCTCGTCGCGCTCAGTTTGACCGTCGAGCAGCCTTGGCTGGCAGGCATATTGCTGGGGATCGCAGCTTGTTTTAAATGGCATCTGGCCCTGTGGTTCGTGCTCCTGGCAGCATGGACCGACTGGCGGAGGTTCGCCACTGCAGCGGCTGCATGTTGCACTGTCATGGTGGCGGCCATCCTTCGAATGAAAGCCGGGTCACTGGCGATGTGGCTTGCCGGCATGGCCTCGTTAAGCAGGGGTTCCGGTCTGGGCAGTGGCTCATACGAGAATCCACTTAGTTATCAACTCTTGAACGTGGATGCGCTTCTTCCCGAACAATGGCAGAGAAAAAGCCTGATCTTTCTTCTGTATTTAGCGATCTTACTGCTTTCCGCAGCGGCGGTCGTGCTGACCAAGGACCGCTGGGCGGCGATCGCGGTAACGGCGGCGGCATCGACGATTGTCGCGTATCATCGGTTCTACGACGCCAGCATTCTATGCCTCGCGATCCCCGCGCTCCTGGCGCTTCCGCGCAGGTTTCGCTGGCTTTGGGCATGCTTCGCCGTGTTCTTAGTGCCTGGTCAACAAATGGTCGGCGATTGGATGGGCTCCCATATCACCGGTATTGGGACTTTCCTTCTCCTGCGGCATGAAGTGATCGCCTGTCTGCTGATCTGGGCTGTGTTTATGCTTTATGCCATTCATCAACGCGCCGCAAAGCCAGCATGATTCCCGTAAACATCGATGCCTGTTTATCGAATCCTTCTGTTTTGGTCAGATGTAGCCACCCAAGGAAACGGATCGATGGACGTCCTTAAGAGTTGCGAACCTCCAGGATTAGAAACTACCACAACCCATGTATTCAGCCTGAAGGAGCCGACGCTGTCACGCAATCAGGTGCCTCGCTCTTGAGACCTGGGACAGCACGAACCTAGCAGAGCGGAACACGAAATCATGCGGTCAGAAGTCTAGATACTCCCCCGCTCCGCAAATCAATCGAAAAAGGCTTTACCTGATCCGTCCTCATCTCCCATCCGGTCCCGCGCAGCACGCCGTTTTCAACTCCCGTAACCATTACGCCTTCGTCCGAGAGCTTTTCTGACTCCCACGCCTGCCCCTCGCGTCCCCGCGCCAGAATCGAATGATGCCCAACAAAAAGCAGCAAGTCCTCGCCCACCACCGGTCGAATCTCCAGCACCGGCCGGTAAGCAATCATCGTGAACCGCTCCGGCCGAGTTGTGTCGATCAGGTATGCATACCCTCCCGCAACCGCGCAGATTTCTTCTGGTTTTGGAGCAGACCATAGCCCAGTCGGAACCGCCGGATCGCGAAACCCCAGCGCGCAAGTGGCCAGAAAGATTTTCCCGTCATCGCCTTCCGGCCGGATGAGCACTTCCAGCGCGCCGTGCTCCACTTCTTCCGCCTCTCGCGGATAAACGAAGCGTCGCGCAGGCAGAATCAGCGGCCGCGCCTCGAGCGCCTCTGCCTGCCATCGATGCGGAAAGCTGAGGTCGACAATCGGCCTGGGCGCCGTTCCGCTCATGATTGCGCCTTGTAGTCGAGAATCCAATGCAGTTGCTCTTCCGTGTCGGGAATCCTACAGCCCCGCGCAGCCTCAATGGCCGTCAAAGCGTCCGTTGCCTTCCAGCCCAGGTGGATGAGTGTGCACGCCGCGGTCAGAGGAGCCCTGCCGATGCTTCCCCGGCAGTGCATGCCGATCCGCTCACCCGCGCGAAGCCGAATCGCCAGAAACGTCACAAACGACCTGAACGTCAAAACATTCGGTGGAACATGAACATCGGGAATCGGATAGGAGAGGAACTGCATGCCGGCTTCCCTGGCCAGCGCGCCCTCCTGTGCAAGGCCCAGCCATGCGGCTTCATCCTTCTCCAGCAGCGAAACGAGTGTTTCCACGCCGCTCTGCCGAATATGCAGCAGTCCGTCCTTAAGCCAGCTATTGCCCTGCGGGCAAGTCACAATGGCGAGCGATGGAGGCGGACTCCCATTGATCCAGAAAACATCGCTCACGCGCTCACACCCTCACACGCCGGACACAAAATCTCGAATTCATCATGACAATTCTGATGATAGACGGTGAGCGAGAGGCGAATGCCGCGCCGTTTCCCATGGACCGATGATTTCGAACTCAATGCGCAGTCCCCGGTCCGCATCGAGTTCGCCGTCCGCTCATTACGCTACACGAAGAGCAACCCTTGCAGGAATGCGAAAATAACATTAGCGTCCGGTTTCCGTTCCATATCCGTCCGGCGCAAGAGGGCTCTCATACATGCTGCGCGTTCTTTCGACCCATCTGTTTCTGAATCACCGTCTGCATCCGGGCCTGCTTGAGACTCGCATCCCGCTCCGGCGCGCAGGCGGTGGAGATCTTTGCCGCGCGCCAGCACTTCGACTACACCAGCCGCGAGCATGTCATCGAACTGGCCGAGTGGTTCCGCTCCAATCCGCTCCAGCCCTTTTCCATGCATGCCCCGCTCTTCCCTGACCGCGAGATGGGCCGCGCCGGCGCGCCGGGAGTGAATGTGCTGCACCCCGACAAGTCCCGCCGCATCGACGCCATGGACGAGATCAAGCGCGCGCTTGAATCCGCCGAGCACATCCCGCTGCGCAATCTCGTTGTTCATCTCGGCGAGCGCGACGATACCTGGTCGCCGCGCACCATCGAGTTTGCGGCTCACCGCGCTCGAGCACCTGGGCGCTTTTGCCCGCCCGCTCGGCGTCCGCCTGCTGGTCGAAAATCTGCTCAGCGAGGCCACCACTCCTCAGCATCTCGCCATCATTCTCGAAATGGGCCACCTTGACAACGTCGGTGTCTGCCTCGATCTCGGCCACGCGCATATCACTGTCGGCACCGCGGAAGCCATCGCAACCTTCGGCGCCCGCATCGTCGCCGTTCACGTTCACGACAACCACGCCGTTAAGGACGAGCACCTGTGGCCCGGCGATGGAACCATCGATTGGCCCGCTACGGCAAAAGCCCTCAAAGCCCTTGCCACGCCTCCCGCAACCGTCCTCGAGATCGCCTCCAATCTTCCCGACGCCCCCGATACATTGCCCGCCCGGTTGGAGCGGTCCTTCGCGCTTTTCGATTGAGCCCCTCGGCCTCAGGGAGAAGTGGCATAGAGCAATGGCATCCGCGGCGTCGGTCTGCATCGCGCAGGCAGCAAGCCGAACCGCAAGCAGCCGCTCCTCGGCGGGGCGATCGGCGCGGTTTTCACATTCACGCTCCAGCCATTCACCAGCAATGCGGCGTCCACCGATCCCAGTCCCGTGGCCAGGTTGTACTCCGCGCCATCCGCTGTAAACCCCGTCACTCCCGGGACGCTGTTGTTGCCCGAAGGCGTCGCGTGAAATGGATTGGCAGCCGCGCCCGCCAGCGCATACAATCGCGCATTGGCGTTGCCCTGCCCCGCGCCGCCCTGCTTGTTCACCACCAGCGCCATTACGCCGGCAAACGCAGGCGACGCCACCGAGGTTCCCGAGACAACCCAATACGAACCGTTCTCCACCATGAAATAGCCGTCATGATCCGCAGCCGAAAGCGCTACATCCGGAACTGCCCTCATCCCGTTCGCTGCGCCTGCCCCGCTTACTTCTGCCTGCCACGTGGGCTGCGCGTACACCGTGCTCGCGCCGCCGCCCGACGCCCACAGCCCCGTCCCGCCGTTCAACGCGCTCTCGTTCCACACCTCCTCGGGAATGTAGCTCTGCGTCGATCCGTAATCCGCCGAGTTCGCAGCGGCCCAGTACTGCGCCGCATTCGCGCCTTCGTTGAACTCCGTTCCGCCCACGCACGTCGCATACGGCGAGCTGCACATCCCGTTCACCGCGTTCCCAGATCCCTTCGTGTCCGCACCCGCCTCGCACCCGGCCGCGCCCGCGTCGCCCGAGGCCACAAACACGCTCATTCCCTGGCTCGCCGCCTGCTCCCACAGGCTGTTGTAAAACGCCAGTTCCGCTGTGCCCATCTCGCGCTCGCAACTGCCATAACTCACGCTCACCACCGGCGCCATCGCATGGTTCACAATGTATTGCGCGGCCAGATCTACACCGTCCGTCGTCTGCGTTGACGCCGCGGCCACCAGGCTCACAGCCGCGTCAGGCGCGACCGCACCGCTCCACTCCACGTCCAGCGTCGACTCGCCCTGATCGCTTTCGACCAGTCCCGGATCCGCTCCGTCAATAATCACTGTGGGGCTGCTCGGCGCCAGGCCCGCCATCGCGCGGAAAGCCGCCACGTCCCTCAGGTTGATGTTGCTCCGCCCTGCAATCGCAATCGTGCTTCCCGTTCCGGCCGTCCCCGCAGTGTACAGCGGGTTCAAGTCGTACACCGTCCAAAAATCCGCGGGGAAAAGATAGTGCGTGCTGCCCGCCGTGTACTGTGGCCGCGCTTCAAGCGCCCTCCGCGCCTTCATCTCCGATCTGCGCCTGAAATTGTGCAGCGAAACCACGCCGCTCACCACGCCGGCCAGCGCCGCCGGAATCTGCGGGTCTTGTGAATTGGCTATATGCTCCGCGCCATTCACCCGATAAGTGTGCATCTCCGTGTGAAACGTGTCGAACACCTGCCCGGCCGTGCCGGAAAACACCACCAGTTGCCGCCCTTGCGGAATCTCGTCCACCGTGAATCCCTGCGCCGTGAGCCACGCCGTTACCTGCGCCAAGTCTGAGTCGCTCACTCCGAACTGCGCGCCATATTCTGCCGGCGCCAGCCATTGGTGATAGAGCGGCGAACTGGGATTCTGCTGCGCCTCCACGAGCGCGTCGAGCCGTGTTTGTTGCGCCGGCGAGAGCTTCAGCAACAGCACCATCCGTTCCAGCCGCGTTTCAAGGCCCAGCACGCCCTGGTCGAACTCCGCTCGCGCCAGCGGATGCACGTTGCCTTCGAGCGTGACGGCTTGCGCATCGTCAATACGATTCAATCCGTGAATAACGAGCGCTTGCGCTTGAGCGCACGATGCCGTTGCCGCGAGCGCGAACGCTCCGGCCAGAAACAAACCTTGTCCGGTCAATTTTTTCCTGATCTCTCTTTCAAGGCCGGGAAGCGTCAGCGGCGGCACATCGTGAGAGCGCGTGGCTCTTCAGATCATGTGGGGTTGCCGCTCGATATCGACTCCGCGGTCTGAGTTGTTCTTAATGTAAAGCGAAAGTTAGAGAGCTTTAGTCGTTTTCGAATTATATTTTCGCGAGCCAATCACCAAGGTACTTTGCACTGTCTCGAAGCAAGACAAAGTGTCCGCGCCGCGCACAGTGCGGCACTATCGCTGTATTTGAAAGCTCTAGCAAATCCTCAGCAGCTGCTCATGAAATTTGTCGTCGCTTTCTCTCGCTTCCTCGCTCTTTAAGCTTATGATGGTTTGATCATGAAAAGACCCACGTTTCGCCATGCCTTGTTAATTGCCTTGCTGGGAACGGTTGTCTTGCCGATCCTGGCCAAGGACAAAGACGCTCCGCTGCCGACGATCGATTGGCCCGATGCCGGTACGCCAGTGCTCCGATTTACATTCAGTAGGTTCAAGCCTCTTCCCGGCATGGGCCCGCTCCACGGGTACGTCATGGATGTAACGGCTCAGAACCTGTCGTCAAAACGGATCGCTAACGCACAATTCCACGTCTACCTCTTCAACAAGGACAAGACGCGCGTGGGGGAAGACGGAATTGAGGTCAACAACGTCAGCCCGGGCGAGACCGTCAAGTTCGAAACCACCGTTACGGCCTCGGACACTCCCGTTTCGGTCACGCTTGAGGCGATATCGCAGGCGCCAAAGGTTGTCACGCTCACCGTGAGCTCGACGCCGCAGGGTGCGGACCTCAAATTGGATGGTGTTGAGCAGGGCACCACCCCTCGACTCGTCACCGTCGGACCGGGAAAGCATACACTCACATTCTCGAAGGAAGGGTTTTTCACTGGAACCTTCCCGTTGGAGATAGGTCCCAACGATGTCTCCGGCGGATCGGTGAGCTATGAACTCGGCACTGCCTCTTTCGACTCGGTCGAATTGCGCGACGGAACCATCCTCAATGGCGATCTTGATTCCATTACCGGGATGGATGTGCAGGTTCGCGTCGGTGGGGCGATTCAGCACATCGATCGCAACAAGGTGAAGCGCATTCTGCTTACCCAGCGCGAGGCGCCCTCGCCGGACCTGCCGTCCGCAAGGCCGAATCCATAAACGCAAAGCGCAAAAAGCAGCGGAGGAGGGGTCCGCTGCTTCTAGCAAATCCTCGGCAACTGCTCGCCGATCATGGTGGGAATCACGCGGTTCGCGCCCATCGCTGTCCGCGCCACCAGCATCCGCTTATGTTCCGCGGTCACCTGGCCGATGCGGGCGGCATCTCTTCCCAGTGGATGCGCGCGCAGTACGGCCAGCACGGCCTCTGCCGCTTCGGGCGCTACGAAGAACACCGCTTTGCCCTCGTTGGCCACATAAACCGGGTCGAGCCCCAGCAGCTCGCACGCCGACTGCACCTCAGCCCGCACCGGCACGTGTGCCTCGTCGATCGCAATCCCCACATCGGAGGCCTGCGCAATCTCATTCAGCGTTGAGGCCAATCCGCCGCGCGTGGGATCGCGCATGGCGTGCACCGCCGCGCCGGCCACGTTCAACACATCGGCAATCATCCCGTTCAGCGCCGCGCAGTCACTCCTGATCTGACTCTCGAATTCGAGGCCTTCCCTCACGCTCATGATCGCCATGCCGTGGTCGCCGATGGTTCCTGACACAATCACCGCATCGCCGGGCAGCGCGCGATGCGGACCCACCTGAATCCCCGCGCGCAGCACGCCCACCCCCGCCGTGGTGATGTAGCAGCCATCGCCGTGCCCGCGCTCCACCACCTTGGTATCGCCGGTGACAATCTGCACGCCGGCCTGCGCTGCGGCCTTGGCCATCGCATCCACAATCGCCGCCAGTTGCGCCAGAGCGAATCCCTCTTCCAGAATGAAGCTTGCGCTCAGAAACTTCGGCTCCGCGCCGGAAACGGCCAGATCGTTCACCGTCCCGTTCACCGCCAGTTCGCCGATCGATCCGCCGGGAAAAAACAAGCGGCTGCACGACGAAGGAATCGGTGCTGAACGCCAGCCGCGCGCCTCCGGTTTCCAATACCGCCGCGTCGCCCAGATTTTCGAGAGCCGCATTGCGAAACGCCGGCAGAAAAAGATGCTCCACCAGCTCGTTGCCCAGCTTGCCGCCGCCGCCGTGACCCATCACGATGGTTGGGTAATCAGCCAGCGGCAGCGGGCAGCTCCAGTTGGCGAAGTCCGGCGGCGAGCTCTCAGGCATGGATCGCTCCGACGCAGCAGGGGTCGCAGACAAATCGCTCTCGGGCTAAGAAGGATGCGGAGAAACTCGTCTTGAAAGGGCACGACTTCAGTCGTGCCGCAAATACCGCAAAATGGATGCGGGCTTTAGCCCCTGAGGGATGCTGTTCAGCCACGCGTCGCTCCCGATAGCACCGAGCCTGCGCCGGCCAGCTCTTCAGCCGACAGGAAGCGCCCGTAGTTGTAATACGCTGCGCAAGCGCCTTCGCTCGATACCATCGTCGCTCCCAGCGGATGCCGCGGCGTGCACTCTTTTCCAAATGCCGCGCACTCGGCCGGCTTGATGGCTCCGCGCAACACGTCGCCCGCGCGGCAAAGCGGCGACTCCTTCGTATGAATTCCCGTAATCTGGAAGCGCTGCTCGGCGTCGAAATCGCGATACTCCGCATTCAGCCGCCAGCCGCTCCTGGGAATCACGCCGATCCCGCGCCACGCGCGATCCGTCACCTCAAAAACCTCGCCCAGCAACTTCTGCGCCGCGCGATTGCCGTCGAAGGTGACCACGCGGCTATATGCATTCTCCACTTCGTGCCGTCCAGCCTCCAGTTGCACCACCGCGCGGCGAATGCCATCCAGCAGATCGAGCGGCTCAAAGCCCGTGACCACAATCGGCACGCCGTACTTCTCCGCCAGCGGCGGATACTCCCAATAGCCCATCACGCTGCACACGTGGCCCGCGGCCAGAAACGCCTGCACGTGGTTTCCCGGCGATTCGAGAATCGCCGCAATGGCGGGCGGCACCAGCACGTGCGAAACCAGCACGGAAAAATTCTTCAGCCCGCGCCGTTTGCGCCAGGTGCACGCTCATGGCGTTGGCCGGCGCGGTGGTCTCAAAGCCCACGCCGAAGAAAACCACCTGCTTGTCGGGATTCTTCGCCGCCAGATCGACCGCGTCGAGCGGCGAATAGACCACGCGCACGTCGCCGCCGCGGCCCTTTACCTGAAACAGGTCGCCTTCCGTGCCGGGAACGCGCAGCATGTCGCCGAAGGAGCAGAAGATCACGCCCGGCTGAGCGGCAATCGCCAGCGCCTTGTCGATCAGCTCCAGCGGCGTCACGCATACCGGGCAGCCGGGGCCGTGAATCATTTCGATCCCCGGCGGCAGCATCTGGTCGATCCCGTTCCTGATAATGGAGTGCGTCTGCCCGCCGCAGACCTCCATGATCTTCCATGGCCGCGTGGTAACCTGCGCGATCTCCCGCGCCATCCTCTGCGCGATCTCGCCGTTGCGAAACTCAGTCAGGTACTTCATAGTCAGCGGAGCTAGCGGTGTTAGCGGCGTTAGCGGAGCCAGGAACAGCACCACTAACTCCGCTAGCTCCGCTACGTCTCACAACTCCCATCCGGACAATTCGATTGCGGCCGTTTCGCCGCGCGCGCAAAAGCTTCTTCCTCGCTCGCCAGCTCCTCGTCGAGCACGCCCAGGGCGCGGAAGTCCGCGAGCGTCTGCTCGGCAGTCTCCTCATCGATCTTCGAGATCGCAAACCCCACGTGGACAATGGTGTAGTCGCCCACTTCGATCTCGGGCACGTAGTCCAGGCAGACCTTCTTCACAACCCCGCCGAAGTTCACCCGCCCCATGCGGAGCATGCCGTCGGTGGTGATCTCTTCCACTTTTCCCGGAATCGCTAAGCACATAGCACCTTCTTATACCTCCCTGGCAGAACGGTCAAATGATCAAGATCACCTGTAGCCGAGACAGCGAACCGCGAACGAGAAACAAATCTTGCGGCGATTTGCAGATAATTACCGCTCTTTGGCGCACAATCATTTCCTGATCTGCTTCCGACCCCAAGCCCCGTGCCCGTCAGCGGTCCCGCGGTTGGAATGGAAGATCGCCAAATGCTGACGGAAAGAATAACATTTGGCTTGAAAAAAGGCGCCGTAACCCCTTTGCTCTGGGGATTCTATGAAATAAGCCCTTTGCTATCAATCGGCTGGAGTAAATGATCGGACCTTATCTTACTCAAAGCAAGGCGCTTAAGCCCAAAACCCCATGGGGGGTAGGGGTATAAACCGAGGGTACGGACCGGGGACCTCCGGCATTTCAGACCGGGCGGATCCCCGGCAGTGCACGAGCCGACAAGGTGCCGCGGCTCAGTCTGAAACCATCAGCTCGCCGGGCAGAATGGGCCGCGTGCGCGGCAGCATTCCACGCGAAGCCGCAAAACCCATGATTGCCAGTACGCCCACGAAAACAACCAGCTTGATAAGGCTCCCGGTACGCGTCTCGGGCAGTGTCTTCCAGAGCATTAGCAAGATGGTCTGCGCCGCCGTGACGGCCCAAACCGAGCCGTAAAAATAGCGGCGCTCCGCTCCCTCGCCTTTGTGGATGGCCCCACGCGGGGCAGCTTGCCCACGATCCCCAGAAGCAGAATGAAGGCGCACAACGGTGAGTAAGAGTAGAGATAGATCTGCTTCAGGCGCCATACGCCAGTGACGACCGCGTAGGCCAGCCCGGCCATATTGAGGAGCGCGAAGTTCAGCATGGCGTTCCACGCGAAGGTGTAGCAGACGCGCCGGTAGAGCGGATTGGGCTTGTCCTCGTCGAAGCGAAGAATGTACGGCGCCGGCTCGACACCCGGCAACTGGCCAAAGACGCCGGCAATTCCGGTGCCGATGAGCACCAGCAGCCGAGCCACGCCCAGTTGACCCAATGGAACCCACGGGCAAAGAGGCTGAAGGTGAGGGGACCGGGCGCCAGAAAATACACCCAAATCCAAATGGGCCAATGAGCCAGCCGATAGTAAGGCTTGTTTCTTAGTCCGGATTTTGCGCTCTGCGGCGTAGTTCAATCTTTCCTTTGTACGGCATGGCCCCGATCTCGCAGAGCAGATGCGAGCGCGTCAACCATGCGCGTAATCCGTCGGCTCTTGATTTAGTGCTCTCATTCCTGCGCGAATTCACGACCTTCGGACCTATTTCGCTGGTGCACTGGAGCGGCGCCAGATGTCCGCAGCCGGCGAACACCTCCAGCTCCGATTGCGGAATGAGCCGGTGCATCGTCTGCGCCTGATCGAGCGGCGTAATGCGGTCCAGATCGCCCCACGCAATCAGCACCGGCATCTTCAACTGCGGCAGCAGGTTGTCGGTCACGTCCCGCGCCGTCAGCATCGCCGCGGTCGCCCGCTTGATCACCCAGCCATCCTGCCGCGAAAGTGCGCAGAATGTCGCGCGCCACGAACGCCGGGCACCGGCTGCGGATGCGGCATCAGCAGTGCATCCAGTTCGTCCAGTTCGTGGCACGTGGTCGGCGTAAACAGCGCAGTATTCCAGTCCGGCTTCGGTAGAGTCCGGCCGCGTCAAAAAGCATCAGCCGGCTGATCCTCTCAGGATGCTCGATGGCGGCGATCTGCACAATCCATCCGCCCATCGACCATCCGCCCAGGTCCACCTGCTTCAGCCCCAGCGCGTCCATAAAGCCCACAACCACCGCGGCCTCGTCGCGCACCGAATAGGAGAAATCCGCCGGCTTGTCGCTGCGCCCGTAGCCGAGCAGGTCCGGCATGTAGACGCGAAAGCCGGCTTTGGCGAGATACGGCGCCAGATTACGCCAGTCTTCGGCGCGCCCGCCGAGTCCATGCACCAGCACGACGGCCGGCCCGTTCGCCGGGCCCTGCACCAGGTAATGCACGCGGTGCCCCTCAACCCGCACGGTGCGGCTTTCGATCCCGGTAAGATCCTCGCTGCAGGTACATCCATCCATCGAAGTAGCTCACCGGGCGCAGCAGGAACCCGACGCCGCCGATCAGGACCAGCAAAACCACGGCCAGAGCGGCCGCTCGCCAAAGCACCCTCCTTGCCGAGCTCATCGCTTTACCGCTCCTCCGTTCTTGAGCAGTCTGCGCCATCTGCCAGCCTTTTTCGATCACGCGCACCGTGATGGGATCGAGCACCAGCGCGCTATGGCTGTTCCATTCCGCACGTTCCACCCAGCGCACCGCGTCCGCATCGGAGGCCGCGCGCAGTTCCCCGCCCGTCACTCGGCACAGTAATCGGCAATCACGTAGTGGAAGCGAACGCGCTCGCCCTCGCGATGAATCCGGTCGAGAATCTCAACCAGTTCGATCGGTTCCACCTCCAGCCCGGTCTCTTCCCTCACTTCGCGCGCGACCCCGGCGGCCAGCGACTCGCCCACCTCCAGCACGCCACCCGGCAGCGTCCAATGGCCCTTCAGCGGCTCGCTGCCCGCGCCGCACCAGCAGCACCCGGCCTCCTGGACGATCACCGCGCCCACGCCCACCAGCGGCGCCTGCGGAAACTCTCGTTGCACCTTCCATTCCATGCCACGATCCTCTCTTTAGAACCCATGCCGCCCGCTCAGCCACGAGCAACGCCGTCGTTGCATCGCACCCCTCCCGCTATCATCAAATAGATACCAAGCGGGAGACAAAGATGGCGGAATTCACGCTGAAAATCGATGGAATGCATTGCGGCTCCTGTGTGCGCCGCGTGAGCCAGGCGCTTGCCGCGACTCCGGGCGTGGTGGTGAACGAGGTGCGCGTGGGAGCGGCCAGGCTCACTTCGACCCAGAAGTCGACGCCTGGCGATGACGCGATCGATCTTGCCATTGCGGCTCTCGCCAAGGCCGGCTACACCGCGCATCTGGAATCGTAACCTGCAGGTTTGGACGCAGCCAGATCGGATCGACAAGTGGCCTCGCACACTCGAGAATCGCTGACTCTGCCGGTGCTGGGCATGACCTGCGCCTCCTGCCAGCATCATGTGGAAGAGGCTCTGCGCTCGACGGCGGGGTGGAATCGGCGCGCGTCGATCTGATGGCCCATCGCGCCAGCGTGGTTTTCGACCCGGCGCTGGCCGCGCCCGCAGCAACTTGTCGAGGCCATTCGCGGGGCCGGCTACGACGCCGTGCTGCCCCGCGCCGGCGATTCCGGCTCACCGGCCCAGGATCGCGCCGACGATTCCGCAAGCTCGCGAAAAGCATGGGTGACGCTCGCCGCCGGCGCTGCAGCCATGCTGCTGGCCATGCCGCTGGGCAGCGGAGATGGGCGCGGCCGATCATGCTGCTCATGCGCCTCCTGCCGTGGCTCTACGCGCTGCCCGCCAGCCTGCTGCGCTGGTTGCTGCTGCTCATCACGGCGGCGATCGTTGCCTGGGCGGGCCGCAGCATCTATCTGAGCGCCATCCGCGCGCTGCGCCACGGCGCCACCAACATGAACACGCTGGTGAGCCTGGGCACGGCGTGGCCTTTGTCTACTCCGCCTATGCCACGCATCGCGCCCGCGCCCGGCCGCGCAGGTTTACTTCGACGCGGTCCTGCTGATTCTCGGCTTTCTGCTTGCTGGGCAAGAGCCTGGAAGCCCGCGCCAAACGCCGCGCGCTGGCCGCGCTCGACTCGCTCTCGCGCCTGCGCCCGGTCACGGCGCGCCGCATCGTCGACGGCGTCGCAGGCTGTTGTGCCGCTCGAAGAGATCCAGCCCGGCGACAGCGTGCTGGTTCTGCCCGGCGAGCGCTTTCCGGTGGACGCAGCGATTCTCGAAGGCCGCACCACGGTGGACGAATCCATGCTGACCGGCGAATCCACGCCGCTCGAACGCGAGCCCGGCGGCCGCGTGCTGGCCGGCTCGCTCAACTACGACGGCGCGGTGGTTTGCCGCGCCGAGTCGCTGGGCGAGGCCACGGTGCTGGCGCAGATCACGCGCATGGTGGAGCAGGCGCAGAGCTCGCGCGCGCCCATGGAGCGGCTGGCCGACCGCGCCAGCGCCATCTTTGTGCCCGTGGTGCTGGCTCTGGCCGCCGTCACGTTTGTGGTGTGGCTCATCGCCGGCGCATTCGCTGCAACTGGCGCTGGCCAACACTGTCGCCGTGCTGGTGATCGCCTGCCCCTGCGCCATGGGGCTGGCCGTTCCTGCCGCGCTCACCGTGGCGGTGGGCCGCGGCGCGCAGCTTGGCGTGCTCTTCAAAGGCGGAGAAGCGCTGGAGCGGCTCGCGCATCTCGACGCTGTCGTGCTCGACAAGACCGGAACGCTGACCGTGGGACGGCCGGTGCTCGAAGCACAGGTCCTGGGTGCCAGGGACACAGGGACTTGGGAGCAAGGAGCGAGGGAGCGAGGGAGCAAGACAAGAGAACCAGCTGCTGCGCATGGCCGCGGCGGCCGAGGAACGATCGAACCATCCGCTGGCCCACGCGATTGTCGATTACGCGCGCGCGCGCGGACTGGTTTGGCAGCCCGCGGAGGATGTGCAGATTCTTCCCGGCCGCGGCCTCACCGCGCGGTGGAAGGCCACGACTGCCTGCTCGGCAACGAAGCACTCTTCCAGCGAGTTCTTCGATCGCGCTGCCGGCCGGCGTTGCGCCGCCGGAGCCGGGCGTTACGCGCCTGTGGATGGCGCTCGACAGCACCGCGGCCGGCTACTTCGATGCGCGCGATGCGCTGCGCCCCGACGCGGCCGAAGCCGTTGCCGCGCTGCGTCATGCCGGGCTTGCGCGTGCTCATGCTCACCGGCGACTCGCCGCTGCCGCCGCACCCATCGCGCGAGCAGGCAGGCATCACCGAAGTCGAAGCCGGCCTCGATCCGGCCGGCAAGCTGGCCCGCATTCGCGCGCTGCAGCAATCCGGCCTGCGCGTGGCCATGGTGGGCGACGGCATCAACGACGCAGCCGCCCTGGCCCAGGCCGACGCGGGCATCGCCATGGGCACCGGCGCCGATCTGGCGCAGGAGGCGGGCGATGTGCTGCTGCTGCGCGCGCAGCCTTCCGCCATTCCTGCGGCGCTCGACCTGGCCCGCCAGACTCTGCGCATCATGCGCCAGAATCTGGGCTGGGCCGTGGGCTACAACCTGCGTCGGCATTCCGCTGGCCGCCGGCGTTCTCTATCCCGCCTTCCACATCCTGCTCACGCCCGTGGCTGGCCGCCGCGGCCATGGCGCTAGTTCGGTCTGCGTGCTGGCGAACAGCCTGCGGCTGCGCGCGCTGGCAGCCGGCATCCTATCGTCCGGCGCCTGCCAGCACGCTAAACTAGCTCAGGGCCTGTCTGTGCGCATCCTCACCCGCTACATCCTCGGCGAGATCCTCTCCCACACGCTCATCGGCTGCGCGCTCTTCACCTTCATCCTGTTCATGCCGCAGCTTCCGCACATTCTTGAGATGGTGGTGCGCAACAGCTCCACGCTGGGCCGACGTCGCTCGAGGTCTTCCTCTTCACGCTGCCCAACCTGTTCAAGGTCACCATTCCCATGGCGGTGCTGGGGGCATCCTGCTGGGACTCAGCCGCCTGGCCGCCGACAGCGAAATCATCGCCATGCGCGCCTCCGGCCTGGGCATCGGCTACTTTGTGCGCGTCGCCTCCATCGTGGCCGTCGCCGGCACGCTGCTGGGGCTGGGCAACTCGCTCTATCTCGCGCCGCGCGCCAACCAGGCCATCCTCGAGATGGAGCAGGCTCTGGAAACCTCGCAGGCCTCCTACGAGATTCAGCCGCGCGTCTTCTACGAGGACTTCCACAACTTCGTCCTCTATGTGCAGGACGTGCGCGCCGGCACGGGCGCGGCCAACTGGCGCCAGGTCTTCATGGCCGACGTCAGCGATCCCGCCAATCCCGTGATCACCACCGCCGCCTCCGCCACCGTGGTCAACGACAACAGCGCAGGAGCTGCTCATGCGGCTGCGCGACGGACTGCGCGACGAAACCGTGGCCGACCAGCCGGGAGCAGTACAACATCTCCACCTTTACCACCACCGACATGCCTCTGGCGCTGAGCCAGCAGAGCGACGTGCACCTGGGCCGCATGGACACGGCCATCTACGCCTTGCCCATGAGCGCGCTGCTTCGAGCGCATCCACGGCCCCGACGGCAAGCGCTTCCTCATCGAGCTGCACAACCGCTTTGCTTATCCCGCCGCCTGCCTGGTGCTGATGCTGGTGGGCGTTCCGCTGGGCGTGGCCTCGCGCCGCGGCGGCAAGAGCTCCGGCTTCGTCTTCACCATCCTGCTGGTTTTTGTCTACTACTTTCTCTCATCCACCGGCATCGCCCTCGGCCGCCAGAGCAGGCTCCCCGCCTTCCTTGCGGTGTGGTCGGCCAACCTGCTCTTTGCCGCAGCCGGCATCTTTCTGCTCTGGCAGATGGCCAGCGGCGGCCGCATCCTGACCGCCATCGCCAGCCTGGGTCTCGCGCTTGCCCAAGCTCAAGGCGCCGCGCCAGGCACGAACGGGTTCCAGCTCACCGGACTCCTCGACAGGTTGCAGCCGCGCTCGCAGCGCGCCAGACCCGCAACAGGCCCCGCGGCATCTTTCCGCGCATCCTCGACGAGTACGTCGTGCGCGAGTTCCTCAGGATGTTCCTGCTGGTGCTGGCCGGCTTTGTGCTGCTCATGATCGTCTTCACCTTCTTCGATCTGGTGGGCGACATCCTCCGCAACCACATCCCGCTCGTCGACTGTCGGCGACTATCTGGTCAATCTGACGCCCAGCATGCTCTACCAGATCGCGCCGCTGGCCGTGCTCATTGCCGCGCTGGTCACCTTCGGCGTGCTCAATCGCAACAGCGAGATCGTCGCCATGAAGGCCACCGGCATCAGCCTTTACCGGCTGGTGGTTCCCATCGTCTCCATCGCCGCTCCTGGCCGTGAGCCTCTTTCTCTTCGACGAGTACTATCTGCCCCAGGCCAATCGCCGGCAGGAGGCGCTGCGCAACATCATCAAGGGCCGCCCGCCGCAGACCTATCCTGCACCCCGAGCAGAAGTGGATCTTCGGCCAGCCGCGTCCCGGCGAGCCCGGCGCGCATCTTCTACTACCAGTTCTTCGATCCCGACGCGCAACGAGTTCGCCAATCTCTCCGTCTTCGAGTTCGATCCCTCCACCTTCCGCTCTCGCGGCGCATCTTTGCCAAGCGCGCTATCTGGGATTCCGACACCGGCGAGTGGCTCTTCGAGAACGGCTGGGTGCGCGACATCGAGGGCGCCAACGTAACTGCATACCGCGACCTTCCTCGAGACCTCCTTTCCTGAGATTCACGCGCACGCCCGACTACTTCAAGAAGGAGAACCTGCAATCGCAGGAGATGAACTTCGGCCAGCTCGACCGCTACATCCGCGACCTGCGCCAGAGCGGCTTTGACACCATGCGCCTGCGCGTCGCGCTGTGGCACAAGCTCGCCTACCCGCTCATCGCCATCGTCATGGCCGTGCTGGCCATTCCCTTTGCGCTCTCCATGGGCCGCCGCGGCTCGCTCACCGGCATTGCCGTGGCCATCGCCGTGGCGCTCGCCTACTGGGTCGTCAATGGCCTGTTTGGCGCCATGGGCAACGTGAATTACCTGCCCGCCGTCATGGCCGCCTGGTCCTCCGACGTGCTCTTCGGACTCGTCGGCGGCTATCTGCTGCTGCGCACGCCCACGTAACATGCCGTGGGGAGTTTCGGGGGCGCGCTAGACCGGATTAGGAATTGGCTCGCACGTTGCGCGGACTCGCTTAGGATGACAAGGCCTTGGTCAGGACGACAGCGCGCTGCTGAGAGTTGGAGTTACGCCGGCTTGGTGCGTTAGGCGCGCAAGGCGGTTTTTGTAGCTGGCTTTGATAAACTCAAAGAAGAGCGGGTGGGGCTCGAGGGGTTTGGATTTGAATTCGGGATGGAACTGGCAGCCGAGGAAGTAGGGATGGCCGGGGATCTCGACGATTTCGACGTAGGTGGCGTCGGGAGTGGCGCCCGAGATGCGCAGTCCGGCGCCGGTCAAGAGCGCTTCGTATTCGCGGTTGAACTCGTAGCGGTGACGGTGGCGCTCGCTGATCTCTGTTGCCCCGCCGTAGGCGCGCGAGGCGAGCGAGTCGGCTTGCAAAATACAGGTCCAGGCTCCCAGCCGCATTGTCCCGCCCATCTCTTCGACGCCGAGCAGCTCGCGCAGCTTGTAGATGACGCGGTGCTCGGTGGCGGGATCGAATTCGCTGGAGTTCGCGCCCCTGAGGCCGCAGACGTTGCGCGCAAACTCGATGCACGCGGATTGCATGCCAAGGCAGATGCCGAAGAAGGGCACGCTTTTCTCGCGAGCATAGCGGATAGCGTTCAACATGCCCTCGATGCCGCGTTTGCCGAAGCCGCCGGGAACCAGAATGCCGTCGAAGCCTTCTAATTGCGATTCGTAGCTGCGGTCTTCGGGCGTTTGCGACTCAAGTCCTTCGGCCTCGATCCAATGAATGTTCAGTTGCAGGTTCTGCGCAACCGCGCCGTGCGTGAGCGCCTCTTTGAGGGACTTGTAGCTGTCTTCGTACTCGACATATTTGCCGACGATGGCGATGGAGACTTCGTCTTTGGGGTGGTAGCAGCGATCGATCAAGCCTCGCCACTGAGTGAGATCGGCTTCGGGCGCTTCCTTGTGCAGGTACTTGAGAATCAGCGCGTCGACGCCCTCCTCAGCGAAGCCGAGCGGCACGGCGTAGATGGATGGGACGGTCATATCGCCGATGACGGCCTTCTCTTCGACGTTGCAGAAGGCGGCGATCTTCTGCTTGATCTCGCGGCTGAGGTTGCGATCGGAGCGGCACATGAGGACGTCGGCCTGGATGCCGATGGAGAGCAGCTCTTTGACGGAGTGCTGCGTGGGCTTGGTTTTGAGTTCCTGCGCGGCGGCGATGAAGGGGACGAGGGTGAGATGGACAAAGACGGTGTTTTCGCGGCCCAGATCCTGGCGCATTTGGCGGATGGCTTCGAGGAACGGAAGCGATTCGATGTCGCCCACCGTGCCGCCGATTTCGACGATGGTGACATCGGCGCCGTTCGCGGCCACCTTGCGCATGGCGTTCTTGATTTCGTTGGTGACGTGAGGAATGACCTGGACGGTTTTGCCGAGGTAGTCGCCGCGCCGCTCCTTCAGAATAATCTGCTCGTAGATGCGGCCAGTGGTGTAGTTGTTGTCGCGCGAGAGGGGCGCGTGGGTAAAGCGCTCGTAGTGGCCGAGGTCGAGATCGGTTTCGGCGCCGTCGTCGGTGACAAAGACCTCGCCGTGTTGGAAGGGCGACATGGTGCCGGGATCGACGTTGAGGTAGGGGTCGAACTTCATCAGGTTGACGCGGAGACCGCGGCTCTCAAGCAGGCAGCCGATGGAAGCCGCGGCGAGACCCTTGCCTAAACTGGACACAACTCCGCCCGTCACAAAGACATACTTTGCCGACATCGATGCAACCTCATTTTTTGATATTTGGGTTGGACGTACCTGGTGGGCACATACAAGTATGGCAGACAACTGAGCCCGAATTAAAGCGGAAAATTCATCCAGGAGCCAAGGGCAAGGCTCACTGGGGCCAAGCGCTTGAAGAATATCCCCTTACGGCGGTTCTCCAATTCAGGCGAAGTTTTGAAGGGCGTGCAATGTGACGCTTACTTCCACCCCGGCAAGCAACAGTCGCTTGCCCCCCGGCTTCGCCACCACGCACAATAGTGACTGAAGTCGTGCCCATACAAGGAACAACAACTTGAGCCTCCACACCTGGTCCCTGACGAAGTCAAGAGCCCATTTCTCACGCCGACTGAATCCGAAGGACTTAATTGAGTATTTTCACTGCTGACTAATCCCGTAAATTCTCTATTCTTGTCTTATGATTCCTGGCAGAGCTCGGGAACAGACCGAAAGTCCCGCAGCCTTTTGATCTCCGTTATCCCCGATATATACCCTGACCATAACCCCTTTGTTTTCAAATATGGAGGTACGTCATATAGGGGGGTGGGGGGTCGAAGCTCGAAAAAGAGGAACAACGTATTGAAACTTCACATATAGCTGTTCGAAATCCCCCAAAAACCTCGCGTGCAGGGGGCTAGGAAACTACGTGGAAGTGCCAAAAGGATTGCCCAAGTTCGGACGCCCGGCGAAAAAAACCTATCTTAATTAGCCGGTGGCGCTCCTTCTGGCGGCAGTGCTGCGCCAGGCGGCTCTCGAGGACCTCCGGCCGGACCGCCTGGCGGAGTTTCCTTGGGAATCACAAACTCCTCGGGCATCTTGTGCCCGCGATGGCATGTCCCGCAGGTCACCGGCGAGCCCTCGTTATCCTTGTCCATGTCCATCGCCTTACTGATGGTGTCAGAGTTGATCTGCTGCGTCATGGTGTACATGAGCCGCGCGATTTGCTTTTCCGGCTTGGAATCGTCGGGGAAGTTCAGGCGCGGGCGGCCTTGCGCGTCTGTGTGGCTGGGATCGGCCACATGGCAGGTGTCGCATTCGACGCCCAGCGAACCGGCCCACTTCTTCATGATTTCGCGGACCTCGCGTCCCGTCAGGTCTTTCGGCAACACTTTCAGGTTGGTTGGCGGGGGGACGTTTCGCATAGGTGGGCTGCCGGGCGGCGTACCCTGCTGCGGCGGGCCGGCGGCGCCGGGTGTGGCCGGAGCGGCTTGCGGAGGCGGCTGTTCTTGCGTCGGTTGCACTGCGGTGGTGGCGGCAAACACAGCCGCGGCCAACAGACCAAGCGCGGCGGCAGACGGGAGCAGGGAAGAAAGCTTCACGTGCGGGGTTTCCTTTCAGGGTTGGAGATGCTTTTGCTGACGCGATGGGGGTGGGGATGGTTGGATTTGAGAGACGGCGCGGGCCTCGGGAAAGATGCACTTTTGCCCAGCCCTTTCGGGCCAGAGACGCAGGCATTTGCCGCCACGGCGAAGCGGAGCGGAAGGTCGACGGCATGGCGGATACCGATGCGGCGCGTGATCAGGACTTCCTCCACTTTGCACCCGTCGTCGCGCACCTGAAGGGGCGAGGCAGTGCGGATCAGATCCAGGCCATTGTGCGTGATTCGTTTCAATCCAAGGGCCTGGCAAAGCCGGCTGGGGCCTGATGTCAGCTCTCGCGGCGGCGCGCCGGGCCTTAAACCTCGCCTCCGCGCCATTTGCCTCAGACCGGCCACCGGCTCCAGCGCGCGCAGCAGCACGCACCCGGCCCGGCCCTTCACCTCGCAGGAGATGTTCATGCAAAAATACCTGCCATAGATCGAGTAGACATACGCGTACCCGGGCGGACCAAAAAGTACGCCATTCCGCGGCGTGGGACCGCGATGGGAGTGTGCGGCCGGGTCGGGCGGGTCGTTGTGCGGGCCCAGATATGCCTCAACTTCAACGATTCTCCCTGCCAGCAAAGCGCCCCGCGTCCGGTGCACAAGCAGCTTGCCCAGCAGAAGCGGAGCCACCCGCTCCGGCGGCGCCTCGAAGAACGCGCGCTTAAGGATTCGGCCCGGCCACGCCTGAGCGCGCCTTCCGCATTCTATTTGTGCGTTTTGTTCCATTCCTTGATCAGTGACAAAACCTCTTCGGCGTGGCCTTCGGGCTTAACCTTGGGGAAGATGTGCAGAGGGTCCGGTCGGGGCCGATGAGGAAGGTGGTCCGCTCAATACCCATCACTTTCTTCCCGTACATGTTCTTTTCCTTCAATACGCCAAACTGTTTGCACACTTTCTCGTCTACATCAGCAAGGAGTGTGTAAGGCAGGTCGAACTTGGCGCGGAATTTGGCCTGGTCGCGCGGCGTGTCGCGGGTGATGCCCAAAACCACGGCGCCAGCCGTCTGGAGCTTCTTGAAGGTGTCGCGGAAGCCGCAGGCCTCGATGGTGCAGCCGGGGGTGTCGGCTTTAGGGTAGAAGAAGAGGATGACCGGCTTGCCGGCGTAATCGGAGAGACTTTACGGTCTTGTCCTCGTCGGTTTGCAGGGTAAAGTCGGCGACTTTCTCGTTGAGTTCCATGGGGAATATCCTCTCGATGCGTGGTGCGGCGCCAAATACCGCCGGGATTCGATGATTCGATTATTGTCGAGGTGAGTGGAAAGTGTCATCGCAGTGCCCAACTCGCTTGTGGATAACGGCAACGGCGCTGGTAGCTGCCGCGCTGGCCGCCGCGCTCCCGGCGCGGGCGCAATATCCCGGCCAGATCACCAACGCAAACAAAAACACGCCCGAGTTGCGCGCCGTCGCCGTGCTCGAGTGGACGGGCGACGCGGATCACCCCAAGGCCAGCCGTATGGTCCCAGTCTGCGTCTACGACGGCCAGGAACTCCAGGATGGGGGAATCTACCTTGCCCGGCCCGAGCCGCTCGCGCTCGAAGGCGAGGTTGAGTACCAGCTCCAGCAGGACGGCAAACCCGTGGGCCTCTTCGACATTGATAATGCCGCCCGGGAGCAGGGGCATGGGTGGGATACGGCAAGTTGAAGCCATTGCCCAAGCCGAAGGCCGCGCCGGTGCGAGTGGCGAAGATCGACGAAGACGATGCGCAGAGCGACACGCCCGTGCTGCACCGCAAGCATCATGCCGGAGAGTCCGGCGGCAGCAGTGGGAGTGGAGGCAGCAACGCGGGATCCGATTCGGGTTCGCAGGGTCCTCCGCCCGATCCTGACCGTCCCACGCTGCACAAGGGAGGAGACACATCCACGAGCAGCACAAGCGGCAGCTCCACGGGAAGCACAGGCGGCGACGCCGACGCCACCTCCGGCACAGGGAACAGATCCTCTGGCAAAGATTCTACGCAGCCTTCCGATCCCGACCGTCCCACACTGCATCGCAGCCCCGACGCCTCAAGCAGCAGCTCGACCAGCAGTTCCACCAGTAGCTCGGGCGGCAGCACAACGACAAGCGACTCCAATCAACCCAAGCTGAAAAAGAAGAAGACGGAAGACGAGGGCTACGTGTCGGACGTCGCCACTGTCACCGATTCCGACCGGCCGCACCTGTTTCGCGGCAAGTCGGCCGGCTTTGGCGCGCCCGTGCTGCCCAGTCTCATGGGCATGCCGCCCGAAATGCATCAGGAAATCGCCGTCTCCGACGCGCAGAGTCAACCGCTGCACGTGTGGGACTACATCTGGGCCAACCCTGACGACGAAAACAAAATGAAGGCCGGCATGGAAGATCTGGCGCGCACTGCCTTGGGCCTGAATCCGCCGCCCGCGCCCGCGCCGAAAAAGACTACGACGACAACTACTCATAAAGCCGCCAAGCCTGCGCCGCCTCCGCCGGCCCCCGCCCCGCTTCTCGATGAGCAATTCCGTGTTTTTGAGCTGGCTTACGGTTCCGGAGCCACGATGGTTCTCTCGGCGCACACCGATGGCGCGAGCGCGCCAATGAAGTTCGTCACCCTCATTGCGCAGCCCGATCTCTATGGCAACGTTGCCGTACTGGTGAAAAATGTGACCGATGCCGCGCACCTCGACGACACGCCCCACATGAGGCTCGTCGACGCTGTTGACGCTATGGCCGACAATCGCGGCGAGCTTCTTTTCGAGCTGCGCGGCGCAACCCAGCGCCAGTTCGCACTTTACCGAGTGCTGCGCGGCCAGGCTACCAGGCTTTTTGTCACCGGCCCCGATGCCATCAACACCAGCGCGGCCCCAACGGGCAATTAATCCCATGCCCACCCTCCAGTCTTTTCCAATTGAAGGATGAGCCTGAAGGTAGCGAAGGTCAGGCGAACTGGGGAAGGTCCTTTCGGGTTTTGATTTTGAGTCAGATTAGCAGCCGGGGCGGAGGGAATGTGGGAATCGCTGCGCATGCCCTTCATGTTCCGATGCCTTGTTCGATCGATTTCCAAGGTCTGTGGGAAAGGCGGAAAGACGTACTATCGTTTTCCGGGCTTTTCCATGGACCGCCATTTCCTCCGCCCTTTGTGTCTCGCCTTCGGTCCTACGCGGTGAGCCGCAGTTTCTCAAATAGCTTGCTCTTGGCCTGTTGCATGCGCCGTGCCGCATCGGTGTCGCTGAGGGCCGCGGCGATGCGTTTCAGGCGTTGATGCTGAGTCCCTGGCGCAGGTACTGTGCCGGTTTGTCCAGCGCCAACAAGGTTTCCAGCGGAGTCTGGTAGCGCCTGTAACGTACGCGTTTGCGGCCCTTTCTCGTCGATCTCCACGTCGGCCTGGGCGCAAGGGCGATGGTAGTTCAGATACGGATTCAAGATACTCCCGGTAGAAGTCTGTTGATGCGCGTCGGCGTGGCCGGCATCGATGTAGCCATAGCCGATGTGTTTGCGGATGACCGCGCCGTTCTTGGTCTCCACCAGGCCGTTGTCGCCGCTCTGCCGGGGCCGGCTTTTGGTCTGTTCGATCAGCAGTTTGTTGAGCAGTTGGGCGACGGTGCGGTTGATGAACTCGCTGCCGTTGTCGGTGTGGAAGCCGAGGATGCGAAACGGAAACTGGCGCAGCATGTGCTTCCAAAACCGGCTCCAGATAGGCCTCCGAGATGCGCGGCGTCGAGCCCGACCACCTGCCACTGCATGACCTCATCGACGGCGTTGATGTGATAGACGCCCTTCTCCCCGCCTTCGGCTGATCGCCCTGATGCACCGTGTCCAGGCGCAGATAGCCGGGCTGGCCTTGCGGATGCGGCTTGCGCCGCTCGCCGATCGACACCGCCGTGGGCCGCGTCTTGATGTAGTTCAAGACGCCGCTCGCGGTAGCGCTGGCTCTTGCGCAGGTTGTACAGGTGAGCCGACGGAGATCGCAGCCAGCCGCGCGTACTCCTGCTTGCCGTAGACCTGAACTCGCGCTCCAGAATGCGCCGCGTCGCCGGGCCGCTCAGCGTCTCGTGCGCCTCATCGACCGAGGCCAGCAACTCGATGTCGGCCCGCGTGTAGAGTTCGGGGAAACGGCGCCGCCGGTAGACGGTCGGCCTGCACCCGCCCGCTGGCCGTGTAGCGCGCGATCAGCCGCGTTACCTGCGCCCGGCTCAGCCCGGTCATCTTCTCGATGTAACGCCGCACCAGGCCACGCGCCGCCTTGCCCTGTTGGGCGTACTCCTGCCCCACCAGACACCTGCTCCACCCAGCCATAGACCTGCTGCGGTCCTCGCCCTCAAACCGGATCTCCTCGCTGGCCTCGACGAACCGGCCAATCGCTTCCAAACTCAACTTCTCTGCTTCGTGCACGCTGATGTTCAATCTCCAGCATGCCTAACCCTTCAGGCTCATCTTGTGTTGGAATCAATTCTGCCTTCAGGCTCATCTTGTATTGGAAGAGAGTCCTCCACGACTTTGTGCCAGCTCTGCCTTATAATTGAGATAAACAAGTGGGCTAGTAGCCACTTTTTCAAAGGACTTCCCCGATGGCATCAGCCCTCACCGCACCGCTCCCCGAGTCTCAGTCTGCGTCCGAAATCTGCTCCAATCACAATTCCGTAGTTGAAGAAACCGTGCCTCCCGCCACAGCGCACGCCGTCCCCGCGAAGCGCGAGATTCATATGGGCCGCGCCGCTGCCATGAGGCAGGGCTTAAGCTGGCCTATGCTTCTGGTCATGTCCCTTTTCCACGCGGGTGCGCTGGCGGCTCTGTTCTTGTTCAGTTGGCAGCGCCTCGTGGTCATGGCTGTGATTTACGTGCTGGCCATCAACGTGGGCATCGGCATGTGCTATCACCGCCTGCTCACGCACCGCGGTTATCGCGTGCCAAAGTGGCTCGAATACGTCATGTCGTTCTTCGCCACCCTCTCTCTCGAAGGCGGGCCCATCTTCTGGGTCTCGACGCATCGGCTGCATCATCAGCTCAGCGACAAGGAAGGCGATCCGCACACGCCGCGCGAAGGCGGCTGGTGGGCGCATACCGGATGGGTTCTTTTTGGCGAAGGACTGCACGCGCAGACCGCGGCGCTCTCGCGCTATTCGCCCGACCTGATTCGCGACCGCTTTCATGTGTGGCTCAGCAAGTACCACTGGCTGCCGATCTCGGTAAGCGGTGTACTGCTTCTGGCCGGTGGATGGTATTGGGGCGGGTGGGTGAATGGCATCGCCATGGTTCTTTGGGGCGTTCTGCTGCGCGTCACCCTCGGCCTGCACGCCACCTGGCTTGTCAACTCGGCAACCCACATGTGGGGCAGTCGCCGCTTCGAGACCCACGACGACTCGCGCAACAGCTGGTGGGTAGCTCTGCTGACCGGCGGCGAGGGCTGGCACAACAACCATCACGCCCATCCCGTCTCCGCGCGCCACGGACTCAGGTGGTACGAGATCGACCCCAACTTCTGGGGAATCTGGCTGCTGGCACGGCTCGGCCTCGCGCGCAAGATTCAAATCGCGAAATTCGATCGCAAGAACCCAAAGCCCGCGGGTCTGTAGCTCCGCCGAAAATCGGAGTGGCCATTCCAGTCTGGGATTGGCCGCTCCGCTTATTGCGGTTCCACGAATTGTGGACTCATCTTTCGTGGCCTCCCACGCCTGCGCAAGAAAAAAAGCGTGCCCGGCCCAGAGGGCGCCCAGACGGGGCACGGGGCTTTGTGTGCCGCAACTTTGGAACCGCCCTAGCGCGAGCTCTGCTCTCGATCGAGCAATGCCAGCGTGGCCTTGGGGTCGATGAGGTGCAGGCGACCGTCGGCGCTCGCCGTAGCGCCCTGCTTCATTAGCGCGATGGTCTGTTGCGGCGTCAGCTTTGGATCCAGCGCGATCAGTTTTGCGGCCAGGTTCACTACGTTGGGAGAAGCCATCGATGTGCCGGATTCCTTGAGCCGCGGGCCGCCGGGCACATAGCTTTCCACTTCGTACCCGTCAGCATCGAGCACCACGGTCTTTCCGTAGCTTGTGAAGGATGTCTCATCGCCGGCCTGGTCCACGGCGCCGACGGTGATCAGATTGGGCAGCTCGAGCGAGGCGGGGACGTCTCCCAGAAAGCTGGCATTGCTGTCGGAGTTGCCGGCGGCGCTGACCCAAAGCGTATCGGGAGCGGCCTTGATGGCTCCTTCCACCGCATCGCGCCAGACCGCGTAGATCTCCGCCGCAAGCTGCTTGCGCTTATCGGGATCTTTTTCCGTGCTGGTCTTGTCGAGCCACTGCTCAATCTCGCCCTGGCTGTCGGCCCAGCTCATGTTGACCACGCGAACGTTGTTCGCGCGGAAGTACTCACCGACCTCATGGAAATCAGCCTTGAACTTCTCGGCCCACGCAATCGACGGCGTAAAGGGCAGATCGGGTAGCCCGTCGTTGAACTGTGCCACCACCAGCCGCGCCGCCGGATTGCCGCGCACCGCGATGCCGGCCACATGCGTGCCGTGCATGTATTGGCCTATGAAGTCGAACGTCTTGAGAAGCGGGGCAAGCTGATCGGGAGGCATGCTGGACAGAGTCTTGCGCACATCCGCCGCGGCTGGCGAGTCGATGCCGTTTTGCAGATCATCCAGCCCCTGCGCCATCGTGAGCCACTTCGGATATGCGGCTTTTTGCTCCTCGGTCAGCGGCTGTAGATCGCCGTTGTAGAGATTGCCCTGCGTGTCGAATGCGAGCCCATGTGGGCTGTGCGCGCCCGGATTCGGGTCCACGAACAGCAGCCCTGGATAAAGCGAAGTATCGACGCCTGAATCGAAGATCGCGATCCGCACCGGAGTCAGTTTCTCATCCGGCGTCAAAGTCAAGTCACGGGCTGCCCAGATGTCGGGCTTTTTCACGTCGTGCGCGGCAATGTAGGGCGAAAGCACGGCCAGGGCGCTCTCGGCTAACGGCAAAAGTTTTTCCGCGACGCGCATGCTGAGCAGGCTTTCGGCTCCCGGCAGATCCAGTCCACCGGTTTTGGCAACCTGCGGATCGAGGTCCGCCCTGGCATCGCTGACCAGCAGGCTTGTGGAACGCAACTCGAATCCGCGCCTCATCCCTTTGACCGTATCCTGCGTAGTAGCCCATGGCAGTGCATTGATGGCTGCAGAGAAGTGACGTTGAAATGCCTGCTCAAAAGCCGCACCGCTTCCCGCCCCGGTCTCCTCGTATGCCTCGGCCATTGCGCGCGCCGTTAAGCCGGCGGTGAGCTTAGCCGCGGGCTTATCCTGGAGATCGCGAATCTGATCCAGTGTCGCAAGCTCGCCTTTGGTGTCCCCTGCAAGCAGTTGCACTTCAGACCGGGCGCCGAGCAGCTCGCGCAAAGTTTCCTTATCGGAGATGGTGTAGTCAGAGAGAACCGAATCTATGTCCGCGCCCACCTGCTTCGCGAAGGCGTTGAAACTCGTATCGTCCGCGACCAGCAGCACGCTCGCGGGCTCGGCCAGAGGAAAACTGAAGCGGGGCAGGTCGGCTGCGGTGTTGACCGTTTTTTTCGTCTGTCCCTGGCTTGTGGCGGCACTCAAAGCGCACAACACGACAAGTGAGTAGATTGAGTTTCGGCTCATAGCATTCTCCTCTATTGCCAATACAGGATCATACCGGGGCCCACACCCGATCAAGCGGATTCTTGCAGATTTGGCCTTGCCTTGGCTGATCGGACCTTGTTCCGAAGGTGCCCCGAGTCCTCGATTCCGAGAACCGGGAAAGCGGCATGATGGAGGGTTTCCAATAGTTCTCAGGGGTAATTTCGTTTGATAACGCTTGCATAAGACAATCATTCGTTATAATAATGATTATATGAGCGAAGCGACTCGTCGATTCCGTGGCCCTTCACTGATTCTGCTCGCGGCCGTTCACATCGTCCTCTTTGCAGCCGGTCTCGTGGCGGGCGCGACGCTCCGGCACGGGGCGCCATTCGTAACCCCCTTTGCGCCAGCCGAGGCATTGCGCCTGTTCTTCGCGCAAAACCTAACGGCTGTACGCGTGAGCAATTTCTTCCTGTTTGGCTCGGCCGTCCCCTTTGGGATTTTCGTGGTTGCGACCGTCAGCCGATTGCGCTTCATGCGCGTCCGTGCTGCCGGTGTAAACATCGCTCTCTTCGGCGGCCTCGTCGCGGCGATCGCCCTGTTTCTTTCCGGAATGGCAGGCTGGATAATGTCAGTGCCTGAAGTAACTGCTTCGGCGCCAGTTGTGAAAGCTATCGACTTTCTGAACTTCCTGTTCGGCGGAGTGTTTTACGCGGTCGGATTCGGCTTGCTGGCTGCGGGAGTGTCCGTCACAAGCTACTTCATGAGGCTTCTTCCGCGGTGGCTTGTGGCTCTTGGGATGCTTATCGCTTTATCGGGAGAACTCTCCTGGTTCAGCCTTATCGCCTATCCGGCAAACTTCTTCATTCCCATTACGAGATTCGTGGGCTACGTTTGGATGCTTTTGGCCGCAATAGTACTGACGAGAAATCGCGAGATAGTGCAAAATGCGCCCACTCCCGCTCAGTAGATTGTGGCCGACGGGAGGAATATTTGAGCAGAAGTCCCAAAGACGAGAACTCGCACCCGATATACAGTATCTCCGCGCCGCTATGGCTCCGCGCTGGGTTCTGGGCGTGCACAGCGATTGCTATCGATGTGGTCGCACGGCGAATTGTGGCACTTGAATTTCCGCCGGCTTCTGAGCCGCCGCAACTGGCCGAGTTGGATCGCGTCTTTGCTTCCCATTCCGCTTTGACGCTGGCGCACATTCTGCCGGCCCTGGCGTTTGTAGTGCTGACGCCGTTCGTGATTTTTCGCCGCTTCTCAGCAATTGCATGGCCTGAACGCTTGTTATTCCCGCTGGGAGGAGTTGTCGGCATCACCGCCTACGCGATGAGCGTGTATTCCGTTGGCGGATAGATCGAACGCAGCGCCGTACTGCACTTCGACTGCCTCTTTTTGTTTTCGCTCCTGCGGGCGTGGATTTACAAGGCGCACGGCTAGCTATTGCTGAAGAAACGGTGGCTAACAAGAGCGGTGGGGATTCTTCTGGGAATCGCGACCACTCGGCCGGTCATGGGCGTGTTCTTTGCTACAAGCCGGCTGACGCATCTTGGTCCGCGCCATTTTTTTGGGATTGCATTTTGGATAGGCTTTTCAGTCAACTGGATTGTCGTTGAGCGCTGGCTTCGCGCGAGGCACCGCGCGGGACAAACATGAGACGTGCTCAACAATGTGTGCAGGCGAAATACGCGTGGCCGAGCCGGACGCACTGTATCGGCAGGGCGCATCGACGAGAAGATGTGCACGCCATCGCACTCGTACGCAGAGGGAACGATTTAGCTATGAAATAATAATCGGCAATGGCCAATAAACTAAAGGAAAACGCGCCACGCCGGGCCGCATTCCTCTTGTCGCAGGTAGGCGGCCGCTCGGCGCAGGAATTTGCGCGGCTGCTAGCACCGCTGAAGCTCGCGCCGGCCGATGCAGGGATTCTGCGCCTCTTGAGGCACTCCGAGGGAATAAGCCAGCAGAACCTTGCGAAGACGCTCAATATGCACGCGAGCCGCCTGGTTGCGTTGATTGATGCCCTGGAGTCGCGCGGGCTGGTAGTGCGTGGAACGCACGCCACGGACCGGCGGCTTTACTCCCTCAAGCTCACGTTGAAGGGTAGCGAGGTTCTGCGTACGATCGGTGAACTCGCGCGGCAGCATAACGAGCTGATGTGCGCCGGGCTCAGTTCCGGCGAATGCGCGCAGTTGGAGGCGCTATTACATAAAATCGCCGATCGGCAAGGGCTGATCCCCGGCGTTCATCCTGGCTACAGAGACATAGGCAAAGCGAAACGGCAGACTGAACAGACGAACACAGCCGAACGAACGCATGAGCCGGTTTAACGCCAGAAGAAATGCAGCCCAGCGGCAGCTCGCTACTTCCGCACCCTCGCCCTTACCCACAGCGTGAGGAAGAACGGCAGGGCCACCACCAGCACCAGGATGCCTGCCGGAAATCCAACATAGCGGTACGTGTCCGCGGCGTGGCTAAGAGCGTGCGGGTCAAAGAGGCTCCAGATCAACAGTGCGAAGATTGCAATGCAGGTGGTGGCGAAGAATGTGAAAAATGCCGCCGCGATCGCCAGCAGCAGGCTCTGGAACAGGCTGAAACCCTCCAGCGGGAACCCCCAAACCTTCCCCCTTCTTCCGCCTTGTGCCGATTGCATCGCCATTCCGTGACCTCTCTCGTCTAGAATACAAATTCATGGCTAGTGGTGCGCAAATCGAACTGTGGCATGCGGAGAAAGTCGCCACGCAGGTGGCCGTTCAGGAGGCCCCCAACGGCGTCCGCTACGCGGCCTGGGGCGAGACCCGCATTTCCGACGCGGATCTTGAGCGGCTCGTCGGCGCCGTGCCCGCTACGCTCTCCGATGCACTGAAGCAACGCGCCTACTACTTCGTTCCCCTGGCCATTGCCGATACCGGCGAGAACCTGGTCGCGCCCAACTTCTCCGTCGAGCTCGGCGACCGCGCCGTCTGCCATCGCAACGCCGCCTTCGGCGATACGCGAGGCGGTCTTCCTCTCGACGCGCCTCGTTGAAGACCGCTTCGGCCTCGCCTTCGAATTCTTCATCAACGTGGCGCACAACTTTGTTGAGGCCGCCGGCGTTCCCGAGAGCTTCGCCACGTTGGTCTGGTCACAGGCCGAGGCCCAGGTGCGCGGCGAAACCAGTCAAGATGCGTGGGAAACGCGCCGCCGCGCCCAGAACCCCCAAATTGACTCTCGACCCGCAGAAAAAAGCGCACCAGCCACTATCGACGAGCGCGCCCGAAATGCCTTCTTCGAGTCGACCTTCTCTGACGCTCTTGCCGTCTATATGCTCTCGCTGGCCGTCGACTTCGACTACCACGATCTGCGCGAGCGCGAGTACCCGCTCCTCGCCGCTCCGGCTCTGGCCGAGCGCTTGCGCCACGTCGCCGGCCTGTTCCCCACCAACTCCGGCTACGAATTCCAGGTTCTTTACCGCCGGAAGGGCTGATTGCGGCGCTTTAATCCACTAGCCCCCCGTCCCTGGTATCTTCCGAAATCGAGCGTGAGGATAGACTCACGTTTCGGCGGAGAGGCCGTCCCCGTCCTTAGGCCAGAGCGATCTGAGCCTGTGCGCTAGATCGGCCGCCGTCCCTCTGTATGTACGCCGTGGAGAATCGGAGGCCTTTTGAGCCTGCATGTTCAAGGTTGGCGCAGCACAGTGAGTCCGTTAGCGCGGATAGGGACGGCAGCCGAGACCATCCTAACGCCGAAGGAGGTCTATGAACAATCCATCCCAAGATTCACGAACAGCCGTGTTTTGCGGCATCGATGTAAGCGCCGCGACGCTTGCCGTCGCCGTGATCGAGCAGGATCAAGCCACACAGCAGCGGGAGTTTCCCAACCAGCCTGCGGGTCACAAGGCACTTCTCGTATGGCTGGGCAAACGTCAGGCCCGCGTGCGCGTATCGCTGGAGGCAACTGGCATCTACTCGCTCGATCTTGCCTTGGCGCTGCATGCAGCCCCGCAGGTGGAAGTGGCAGTGCTGAACCCAAAGCTCGTCAACCGCTTTGCGCAGACGCTGTGCTCGGTCTAAGATCCGATGCCGCCGATGCCGTCGTGCTTGCGCAATACAGCCAGCGCATGCCGTTCATACCCTGGTCCGCGCCCAGTTCGAGTGGGCTTGCCCTGCGCACGGCTGCCCGGCATATCGATGCGCTGGTTGCGCAGCAAACCCATGATCAGAATCGTTTCCATGCCGTTAAAGCATCACTCACAGCGCCGCGCGCGGTGGTCAACGACCTCGCGCAAGGTCTACGATCACTTGCCTGCCGCATAGCGAAAATGCGAAAAGCGGCCAGAGAAATCATTCGCGCCGATGCCGCGCTCAACGAGCGCTTCCACCTGTTGGTCGCCATGCCCGGCATCGCAGATATCAGCGCCATCCACTTGTTGGCCGAGACCGCGCTTCTGTCACCGCAACTCACTGCACGGCAGTGGGTGGCGCACAGCGGACTCGATCCGGCGCATCACAACTCGGGAACCTCGGTGCACAAGCGTCCCCGCATCAGCCATGCCGGCAACCGCCATCTGCGCCGCGCGCTCTACATGCCGGCTCTGGCCGCGGTGCGCTGGGACCCGCACATGAAAGCCTTCTACGAAGCTCTGCAACAACGCCACAAAACCAAGCTGCAAGCACTCATCGCCGTCGCCCGCAAAATCCTCCACGCCATCTATGGAATCTTCAAAACACGAACGCCGTACGACGGACGGAAACTCTTTCCGCAGCTCAGCATAGCAACGGAGTTACAATCGGCTTCCAGGTGAAACGGAAGCGGGCTCTGCTGGGAAGCAACCATGCCGAGGGATAGCCTGGCGGGCTCATCGTAAGGATGAACCGAGGGCAAGCGGGATAACCTCGCTTGCCCCCCAAACAGACCATCCGAGCGATAGACCCGTTATGCCTTGAAAATCCAAAGCCAGCCCTACAGAAAATGCTTGACTCCCAAGAGAGAATCTTGTTCCTGTTCGCTTAGCACCCGGTATCCCAGCTCTCCCGAGTTCCAGTCCAGCGCAGCGTGCAGCAGCATGGCCGGCAGGAGCGACGCTGAGCTCAGTGTTAAAAACGCCAGGATCAGCCCTATCACCGCCGTCTTCGGCGCCTGTGCCCATCCCATGTAGATGTGCCCCGCGCCGAAGAGCACCGAGCTCAACAGCACGGCCGTCAGCGGTCCCATCCACGCCATGAGATACCAGATCAAAAATCCGCGGAAGAAGATCTCCTCGCATGCGCCTGCAGTGAGCGAGACCAGCCAGAACAGCCGCCGTTCGCCTACGGTGTGCGGCAGCAGCGGCGCGACATAGGCGAGCCTGGGACGGATGCGGTCCATTGTGTCCGGCCGCGCTAAAATCGCCTTCTTCTGCAGAATCAGATAGCCGGCAAGTAGCACGACAAGCGCGAGCCCGGCCCACAGGCGCAGCGGCGGCGGAATGCCCATCGAAAACGGCGTCGCCGTCCCGGCCAGCAGCAATCCGTTCCAAGGCCGCGCCCGCAGCGTCCACCAGCACAGCAGGCACGCCGTCGCGATCCATTCTTCCGCAATCAGCGTGCGGTAGAACCGGCTGCGAACACCCGGCGCGCCCGTCTTCAGCCGCGTCAGATAGCGCGGCCACGTCCACTTCCACTCGATCAGCGGAATCGCCAGCAGAAGCGCAAAAAAAATGTCGTCAAAGATTCCGTGTGCAGCCTTCATCGGATTGCAACCAGCATACCGCCGCGGCCGCACAGCCCCAGCCCGCGAGATCCCGTTACGCTACAAGCTATATTTTCCCGGCCCCATGGTCACGATCACCAGGTTCATTACGATAATCAGTACGTCATAGTGCCAGCCCATGGACTTCTCGCCCCAGAAGCCGGTCTTCCACTCCGCGACTTTCTTGTAGATCGCGCCCAGCATCACGAGAATCAGGCCCAGTGCCGCCCATTGCGCCATGAACCCAACGGCGAGCCCGATCGCTCCGGCCAGTTCCACGGCGCCCAGAAATACAGTGAACGGCACGCTCATGCCGATGCTCGCTGCCCGCTCTTTCGGCCGCTTCAGATGACTGAATCCGCTCACCCCGAATACCAGCGCCAGCGCGAGCCGCAGCAGCAGCAAGCTCCAATCTGAGTACGCAATTGCACCGGGAATCGTCAGCATTGCCAGTGCTCCTTTGCCGTAGCCTACCAGCGCGGGGCAGACGGAGGTAACGGCGAAGCTGCATATGCCGCAACGGCGGCCAGGACGGCTCAGAAGGGCGGCACGGCGAGAACTTCCAGGAGTTCGAGCTGATCGAAGCCGGGTTTCCTGGTGAATCGGATTCCGCGCCTTGATGCGAGCGCTCATTGAGATGCGTTCCAGTGATGCCTTGGGCGCGCTCTTGTAAAAGTCCTGGAGTTGCTCGAATTTCGCCGGTGAAAGATACATCAAGGTGACAGTCATCATGCGGAGCGGACGCGTATCGGGCGGATACGGAGGTATACGCGCCAAGTCGACGCCAATGTTCCTGCATCGCGAGTCTCCTCGATTCGTGGTGCGGATGCAGTAGTCGATAGTGGCGCATTGCGTGGCGGTTTTGCCCAGGCAGAGTTTCTGCAAGGGTTGCGGGAGCCATATGACATCAATTCCGCCTTTGCCATTGTCGGGTTCGGGCGCCTGAACGAAAAGGAACTGATCGAGTTCGACGGACCCGGCCTGGTCTGAAGGCGACTGAGCCAGCAGGAGTGCGGAGCCGCTTCCGTGCTGGGTTTGAACTGCGGTGCTGAGCCCACCCGCGAGGATGGCCGCGCACGCAAGCCGTAGTAAGGTGCGAAGGGCTTTCATGTTGAGGGTTATACCACGGGCTGGACGCTCGGAAACGGCGATATCGAGCAGATCGAATCTGTCCGGTTAACCGACGAGCCTTTCGTCGCGTGCAGGTGAAACCTTGAGCGCCGGCCTACGCACCCACGTACGCGGCGCGCCCTTCGCTGACGGTCCAGCGCACCTTGCCCTGCATCGTCCATCCGTCGAAGGGGGTGTTCTTGGCCTTCGACTTCGACTCCGTTGCCCGGTAGATCCACTCCGCCTTGGGATCGAAGACTACCACATCGCCAAAGCTGCCCACGGCCAGCGTCCCGCGCCCCTTCAGTCCCAGCAGCGCCGCAGGCTGCGCGCTGAGCAGGCTCAGAATCCGCCCGAGTGGCATCTTCCACTCGCCGTGCAGCCAGCGCAGACAGAGGCCAAGCGCAGTTTCCAGGCCGATAATCCCGTTCGGCGCCAGATCAAACTCAATTTCCTTTTCGTGCATCGCGTGGGGCGCGTGATCGGTCGCAATCGCGTCCACCACGCCGTCGAGAATCCCTTCAATCATGGCGTCGCGGTCCGCAGCCGAGCGCAGCGGCGGGTTCATCTTCGCGTGCGTGTTGTACAGGCCAACGTGTTCCTCGGTGAGGAGAAAATGATGCGGCGCAACCTCGCACGTAACACGCAGCCCATTGCGCCGTGCCTGGCGCACCGCATTGAGCGCGGCGGCCGTAGACGTGTGCGCCACGTGCAGATGCGGACGCGCGTCTTTCATCTCCGCCACCAGGCGAATGTCGCGCTCCACCATACTCGACTCGGCTTCGAGTGGCATGCCGCGCAGGCCCAGCTTGAACGAAACCGGACCGAGGTTCATGCTCGCGCCTTGTGTCAGGCGCGTGTCCTCTGCGTGCTGGATCACGCTGAGCCCCACGCGCGCGGCCGCGGCCAGAGACTCGCGCATCGTGCCATCCTTCAGGATCGGCCGTCCATCGTCGGTGACGGCGACCGCGCCTGCCGCCTTCAGCGCCGCGTAATCGTTGATCGTTTCACCTTTTGATCCGCGCGTCGCCGCGGCGATGGGAAAGACCCTTATCTGCGCGCCGCGCCCCGGCGCCTGCATCCAGCGCGTAATCTCCGGTGAGTCATTTACCGGCGAAGTGTTCGGCATTGCAGCGACTGCCGTAAACCCGCCCGCGGCCGCCGCGGCGGTGCCGGTGGCGATGGTTTCCTTGTACGCCTGCCCCGGCTCGCGCAGGTGAACATGCATATCGATGAGCCCGGGCGCGACGACCAATCCTGCCGCATCCAGCACCTCGGCACCGTTCATGTTCTTCAGCTTCCCCGTGCCTGCAATCTCAGCCACGCGCCCATCGCGGATCAGCACGTCTTTCAGCGCGTCGACAGCGGCTGCCGGATCGACTAGCCGCCCTCCGCAAATCGCCAGCGCCGTCATGCGGGGCCTCCTTGCCCGGTCGCCAGCAGGGCCCGCTCCATCACCGCCATGCGGATGGCCACTCCGTTGTGAACCTGCTCCAGAATCGCCGACTGTACGCCGTCGGCTACACCGGCTGTAATCTCCATGCCGCGAATGATGGGCCCCGGATGCAGCACCACCGCCTTCGGCCCGTGCGCCGCGAGCCGCTGCCCGGTCAGTTGGTAGCTCGCTTTGTACTCATCGAGATCCAGTTGCAGCCCTGCGAGCCGCTCCGCTTGAATGCGCAGCATCATCACCACCTGCGACTGGCTGAGCGCCGTATCGAAATTCCGCTCGATCTCAATGCCGGGCCCTGAACGCGCCGCCTGTTCCGGCAGCAGCTCCTTGGGCCCGCACAGCAACACGCGCGCGCCCAGCCGCGGCAGCAGCAGCATGTTCGAGCGCGCCACGCGGCTGTGCAGAATGTCGCCCACAATGCACACCGTCACCCCGGTCAGCGTGTCCGGCCCAACCCCGCCGATCCCCGGCCGCAGATGCGTCAGAATCGTACGCAGGTCCAGCAGCGCCTGCGTGGGATGCTCGTGCATGCCGTCGCCCGCATTCACAACAGGCAGGCGGGTCGACTCCTCCAGCAGCCACGCCGCCCCGGAAGAATTGTGGCGCAGGATGATGGCTTCAGCGCCTAGCGCCCGCAGCGTCAGCCCGGTGTCTTTCAGCGATTCGCCCTTTTCAATGCTGGAGCTGAGGCTTGAAACCAACGTAGTATCCGCACCCAGCGCCTTCGAGGCCAGCTCAAAACTCGTTCTGGTGCGGGTCGACGACTCGTAAAACAAGAGCGCGATGCGCCGCTTGGCAAGAACCTGATCGCGAAGCAGCGGGTTTTCATTCTCAAGCTCCGTGGCGCGCCACAGCAGATGGCTTACATCGGCCACGCTCAGGTCCAGAACCGAAAGCAGCGAGCCGGGATGGTAGGGAAACGGAGATGCTGGAGCGGGCGGAGTGTGAAGCGTACGGCGTGCGAGGGCTAAGTTCATTCTGGTCTTTCACCGGAGCTCCGTGCTCCGATCCGGTTCAAGAAGCAGCGATTCGCTATCAGCTTTCAGCCGAAGGCCGAGAGCCACGTGTTCAGCTGGTCTTCTCCACCAGCAGAACCTGCTCGGTCGAGTCGACCTCGTGAAACTTCACTTCGATGATCTCGCGGTTGCTGGTGGGGACATGCTTGCCCACATAGGTGGCCTCAATCGGCAGCTCGCGATGGCCACGGTCGATCAGCACAGCCAATTGCACGCGGCGCGGCCTGCCGTGGTCGAAGAGCGCGTCAAGCGCGGCGCGGACGGTGCGCCCGGTGTAAAGCACATCGTCGCAGATCACTACGTCGCGGCCCTCCACATTGAAGCCGATGGCTCCCGGCGTCACCACCGGGCGAATGCCGGCCGTGGAAAGATCGTCGCGGTAAAACTGGATATCGAGCACCCCCGTATCCACGGGGTGCTTCTCAATGCCGGAGATCAGCTTGCCCAGCCGTTCTGCCAGCGGAACACCGCGGCGCTTGATCCCCACCAGGGCCAGATCCTCGCTGCCGTTGCTCTTCTCTACGATTTCGTGGGCCAGGCGCACCAGGGTGCGCTCGATCTCCGAGGCCGACATCAGACGCCCCTTCACTCGCAAGCCGGTGTTAATTTCCGTTTCGCTCATGGCTATTTCTCTTGCCCGGATGATACGAGGGGTTGGTGCTCCGGGGCAAGCTGTGGAAAGGTGGCAATTCGCGTCCCAGGCCGGACGACCGGCAAAGCAGGGCGATATTCAGGGGCTATCCGCTCCCGTTTCGAGTGAGAATCGGGGGGCCAAATAGAGGTTTACGGCTTGCGTGCTGCTTTGGTTTTGATCAAGTCCAAACGCGATTGCCCGCCTGCTCCCTACTGACTGCTTCCTAGCAGCTCATTCAGCTTCGCCATTACCTGGAAGGCATCGGCTATGTAGACCACATCGGCCTTGCCGCGCGTCCAGCCGCAGTTGGGATCGAGCGAAACAGCGCGCCGCTCGCCGATGAACCGCCAGCCCACGACGTGCGGCTCCTCGCCATGGCAGCAGGTCGCGAGACCTTTGGCGTGGCGCGGCGTGGAGCCGGTCTGGCCGACCTGGTTCAGATGCGTAAGAAAGGCGAGAACCGGCTGCCCTTCGCCGCCCTGGTCGACCAGCGATTTCGAACTGCCGAGCGATGCCCCCGAAGCGCGCAGGAACTGCAAAATCAGCTCGCCCGCTTCCGCGGCGTGCACCTGCCCATCCGGCTGCTTCTTGGTCCAGCCGGCTCCGGCGACGAAGAGCAGCTTCGCATCCGGCCGAATGGTCTGCTCTTCCTGTTTTGGCGCGCGAAAGCCAGTGACCGTTGTGCGCAGCGCAGGCAGCTCGACGGCGATTTGCTCGACTTGCGCCGCATGCGCGCTGGTTCGGCGGCAAAGGCTGCATGCGTTCCGGCGTCCAGGAGCAGGAACCAGGGCCGCGCCGCGCGGCTCACCACCGCCTCAATGCGCTGCCGGTAGAACCAGCGCGTCGCCCCAATCGATTCCGGGTCGGACTCCGCGCCGGCGAGGGCGGTGACATGGGTGTCGATGAAGCCGCCGAGCCGATGCGCAACGCCGGCCATGACGCGCGCAAAACGCGAGCTCTGCGGAGCGAAGACAATCGATGCGTTCGCGGCGCGGCAAAGAGCTTCGCAGGCCGCCGCGTCGCTTGCATAGCGCGCCTGCGCGAAGGCTTCGCCGGAGACCGCAAGTGCTGCGCACGGCAACCCTGGATAAGGGCGCCGGGTCCACGGCGACGATTCCGATGGCGAGCAGCCGCGCCGAGCCGAGCGGCCAGTTCCTTGCCCGCGGTCACCGCTTCGAGCGAGGCTTTGCTCAGCGCGGAGCCGGTTTCATCGGCGTGGGTCAATACCAGAATCGATTCCATCACTCCGCTCCGATCCACTCGACCAGCTCGCGCGCAATCTCCTCTGCGCTCATGTTCTTCTCTACGCGGGTCGTCGCGCTGCTGCTTGGGCAGGCTCACAGAGACGTAGCGCAGGCTGTTGGCTTCGAGCGCGGCCGTCTTTGCCTTTTGCAGCGCGGGCATGATGGTGCGCATGTTCGCCATGCCCACCTGCGGATTGTTGCGCGGCTCGGCCAGATTGCCCGTGGCCCAGCCCAGCACCGCGGGCGCGCCCGCGCAGACCGAGACCTGGTGCTTGCCGCCTTCGACGCGCTCCAGCACCTCGAACGAGCCGTCGTCGCGCAGGTCGATCTGGTCCACGCCCTGAAACTGGTCCGTGATGCCCAGCCGCTCGCCGACGAGCTGCAGCGTGACGCCCGCGCCGCGCGTGGCCGACTCCCACCCGCCGAAGACCAGCAGCCGCTCGCGGTCGAGGCCGGGCAATGGCGGCGATGGCTTCGGCCAGAGCCGCGGCCGTGGCGTGCGCATCGGGGAATCCGCCGATGGGGCCGTCGATGGGAACCAGCTCGAAGGCGACCTTCTGCGCGACGGTCATCATCACCTGCTGCAGCTTGGCCTTGGGACCGAGCGAGACCAGCCAGAGCTTGCTGCCGGGATTCTTCGCGGCGAGGTTGGCGGCTTCGTAGAGCGCGCTCGCGGCCCATGGGTCGAGCACCGCGGGCAGGACCATCTCGTTCTTGATCCCGGGGCCGGTGGGCGCTGTGATGGGTTCCAGTGTTTGCAGCGGATCGGGAACGATCCCCGCGCAAACGACGATGTGGAGTAGCATTCGCCATGTATATTTCCTTCAGCCACTAGTCTTAATTGGTGCAGTATGCGTTGAATCCCGATGCCGGAAGGGGACTCGGAGGCGCCCGCGATAGCGTTGCTCAAATATCCCGATCAACAGTGCAGTGCCAGACCACATTCGGCAGGAAGGAGCAACTCGTCCTCCCGATAGAGTTGCGGTATCTTTGACTATTTGAGGGTCTTTCAGTATCCGAGCACCCGGCAATCTTGTGAGGAGGTAGCAGCAAGGCAGCCGCAAATCTTCGACGCCGGTCGCCGCGGCGACCTCCTCTCAGGATGACAGTATTTGTGTAAATTGAAAGCCGGATTCTTAATTCTCCGCCGAGTGCAGCCCGCCTGCGCCGGCGCGGAACTCGATGTTGCTGTGCTCGCCGTCGGGCGATTGGGCGCAGTTCCACAGGCACGCGCCGCAGTGCACGCACTTTTCGCGCTCGAATGCGGGCGCGCCGTCCGCGCCCAGCGTGATGGCCTGGCCGGAGCACATGGCGATGCAGGTCTTCTCGTCGCAGGCGATGCAGAGACTGCTTGTCGAGGAAGACGACGTGATCGGCGAAGCCCGGCATGGCCTGCACCTTGCCGCCCATCAGCAGCGCGTCCTGATGCGTGACCAGCAGTCGGCCGTCGAAGGGAATCTCGGGCCAGCCGCGCGCCGTCAGCAGCGCATCGTGCAGCGGGCGGCCGTCGTCCAGGGCCAGCTGCGGCGGCCTGCTTCAGCTTGAGTCCTGCCGTGCCAGTGCGATGCCGAAGCGGCGAATCTGCTTGTGGCGCCGGCGGAATGTGCGCCTTGAGCGAGAGCCGGCCGCCGGTGAGCCCGGCGAGCGCCATGCCGATCGAGCCGCGGACAAATCCGCCATGGAAGCCGTTGCGCGCGTTCTCCGCTTCGCGCGCTCCGCGCTCGACCCAGCTTGCGCGGCGTCGCTTTTCATAGGTGGCGGCCAGATTCTCCTGCGTGAAGGGCTTGCCGGCGCGCAGCAGCTCGAGCACGGCTTCGCCCAGTTGCACGCCGGTGGTCCAGGCCTCGTCCACGCCGGAGCCGGTGAGCATGTTGGTTGAGCCGGAGCCCTCGCCGATGCGCGCGAAGCCGTCGCCGGTGAGGAACGGCTCGCCGTGCTTGCCGGACTCCTCAAGCGACTTGGCGCCCCAGGAGCGCAGCGTGCCGTCCTTCAGGTGCTGCCACAGGAGCGGGTGCTGGATGTAGTGCTGCAGATAGCGATAGGCGGTGCGCGCGGGATCGCCCATCCACGAGGGCACGAAGATGCCGACCGAGACCAGCCGGTCAGGATGCACGTAGAGAAAGCCGAAGATCTCCGGCTCGGGAAAGCCGAAGGTGTGCCAGACGGTGCCGGGCTTCGAGCGTGGAGTCCTCGGGCAGCTCGATGACGAACTTCATGCCCAGCGCCCACTCGCGGCGCGCGTGGCCGGCGGGCAGGCCGAGCCGCTCGTCGAGCTTTTGGCCGACCGCGCCCACCGGGCCGTCGCCCACGACGGTGAGCTGCGCGCGCACATCCATGCCGGGCATGAAGCCCTCGGCCGGCGCGCCGTGCTTGTCGACGCCCTGATCGGCGAGGCGCAGTCCAGCGACGCCTGAACTTTTGCGGTCTGGATTCGCGGAGAAGATGGGGCCGCTGACCGGGCGTTCCCGGCCAGATCTGCACCAGGCCGCTGGCCATCAGTTGCGAGCCGACCCACTGGTTGAACTGGCCGATGGAGAGCACCAGCCCGCCGTGCTTGTGCAGAAACGCGGGCGTCCAGGGCAGCTCGAAGGCATGGTCGTTCACGCCACCAGCCTGTTCCAAGACCAAGAAAAAAATCGGCAATGCGCAAGCGACGCGAGCGGCGGCTGGCGCCGATGGGATCGAGCAGATAGAGCACGCGCTCCTGCTTGACCTCGGCGGCCATGGGAATCTCGGCGGGATCGAGCGTCGGGAAAGCTGGCGCGAATTCCCTCGGCGCGCGTGACCACGCCGCTGACGCCGGCGGCAAGATCGTCGGCGCGCTCGTAGCAGAGCACCTGCAGCGGCATGCCCGGCGCGACCTTGCTTTCGAACGCGGGATCGGCGGGGTTCTCGCTCCAGGCTTGCGTCAGCGTGGTCAGAAATCCGCCCATCGCCGGGCCAAAGCCGGCGCAGGCGATGTCGACTTCCATCGTCTGGCGGTCGATTTCCGGCAAGGCTTCCCAGGTCCCGAACTCGGGACCTCCACCCGCACGGACTGGGGCACCCATGTTCGTGCTTGGATTTATGTCGTCCTTCATGCGGGGTAATCCAGCGCTTCGGGAATCATGACTTTGCTCACGGTTTCGGCGGCGCGGTCCTTGGCCAGCCGCGAGCCGCTCAGGCACGTGCGTCAGTTTGTTCTGCAGGCGCAGAAACTCGCTCGATCCCGGCGCAACCCGCGCACGGGCCCGGCCTTTTGCGGATGGCTGCCGTCGGCTGCCAGCACATCGACGGCCATGGCCATGATGCCGGGCATGGTCTCTTCGAGCTCTTCCAGCTCGCTGGCCAGGAAGCAGCTGCTGTGCTCTTCCTCGTCCCATGCGGGATGGCGGTTGTAGCCGAAGACCAGCTCGGCGCAGATGCGCGAGACTTCGCCTGCCGCCTGCGCCGCCTGCGTGTGGCACAGGTCGCTGAGGAACTGCACGGTGCCGGCCAGGCCTTCGGCAGCCACGGCGTCGGTCGGCTCCGCGCGTCTCCAGTTCCAGCACATCGAGAATCTGGCAGCGCGAGGCCAGCAGCCAGCACAGCGCATCGGCCAGCGCAAAGGTCACGCCCTGGCGCTGCCCGTGATAGAGCTTGTCGCCTGTCGGGTCGGTGGCTTTCTGCAGATAGTTCAGCGTCCACAGCCACATCTTCATGGCCGAAGCCAGCGTGCAGGCGCCGGTGCCGGGATGGTCGACTGGCGATGCGGCGCATCTCGCGCGGTCCAGGCGCGGAACTGCGGCAGGAAGACTTCGGAGGTCATGGTGACGGTCAGCTGGCGGCGCTGCACGGCTTCAGGGCCTTCGTAGGTCGCTTCGAGTTGCGCATCCATCCACTTGTTGGCCAGGAAGCCGGGGCAATCTTCGGTGATGCCGTAGCCGCCCATCAGGCTGACGGCCTCGCGCATCATGTTGGCGCCGTGGCCGGTGTTCCAGAGCTTGGTGGCCGGGCACAGCACGTTGGCCTCGGCGTCCTTCAGCACGAACTGCACCAGCGGATCGGCTTCGAGCTCGGCGCGGCGCGGACTGTCCGTCTTTGAGCGCCAGCAATTCGATGGCCCGCTGCTCGCTTTCCCTCAGCGCCTTCATCTCCGCGCGCCCGCCCTGGATGCCGCGCTCCTTCAGGATTGCGGTCTTCTGCTTTTCGAGCGGATCGAGCTCGTCGAAGAGCCGCGCCGCGGCAAAGCCCAGCGACGCGGCCGCTTCGCCGGCGGCCCAGACATCCACCAGGCGGTGCAGCGCATCTTCGCGCTGCTGGATGCCCTGCTCGTAGCGCACCGAGCCGGGCTTGGCGCCCTCGGCGCCGCGGAAGCGCTGGCGCTGGTAGCGGATGACCGGCTCGACCGCCGAAAGCAGCTTGGCCGCGGTCATCAGGCCCACCGGCACGCGCGTGCGGCGGAAGACCGCCTCGATGATTTCGCTGTGGTTGAAGTTGGGGACGATGACGCCGTCCTTCACCGTGTATCCGCCGACGATGCGGCTGGCCGGAACCTTCAGATTGAAGACGGGATCGCCGGTGGAGGAAAGCTGGTGCACCAGCTTCTTGGTCGGCGTTCCGCGGTCGAAGGTGCCTTCGTCGGTCTCTTCCAGGATCACCACGCAACTGCCCTTGATGCGCGTGTCGTCGGAGTTGACGGCCGCGGTGACGAAGTTGGCGAAGGCGATGTTGGTGATGAAGCGGCCGCGCTTGTCCACCTGCAGCCATGGGCTCTTCGCCGTCTTTCCACTCGGCCACGCGCACCTTGCCGCTCAGCATGCCGGTATCGACGCCCACGTAGGGAATCGGCTCGGTGAGCGCGAAGGCTCCGCGCCAGGGCTTGCGGTCTTCGCCGGGCTGCGGAGGAGCGGACAGCGTCTTGTAGCGCGTCACTTGTTCCTGCGTGCCGCGCTCGTGGATGGGCGAGAGGGCCAGAAAGCCGGCCAGGCTGGCAGTGGCCGCGCCGCCATCGACCCACGCCAGCTCGAAGGCCGCCAGAGCCCAGCGCGAGGTTCTTGGGGCCGACGATGAATCCGCCCTCTTCCGGCTCCATAAATGCCGCGGTGATGCCGGCGCGGTCGAAGGCCTCCATCATCTCGTCTTTGCCGGCAGTCCACTCGTGGGTGTTGCGCTCGCCGGCGGCCACCAGGCGCGCCACGGTGCCGCGCGCCACGCCGCGCGCCGACTGCACCAGCATCTGCAGGTCGAACCGGTCGGCAAAGCGCCATTGAATCTGCCGCACCGCATCCCCGGGGAGGGTGAGCATGGTTTTCGTTTCGGGAACCGCAACTGTGCCCATCGAGTGGCTCCTAAGCAAAGCAGTTCCACGATTCGTGCGCTTTCAGGCTCCGTGCAAGGTGGCCCGCCGCGGCGGGCCACTCAACGGCGGCGGCTTGGGAGTAATGCAATTGCGGACTGCTTCAACGCATTAATTGTCTTCGACCGGATATGCGGCAGCATGTGACCTGCATCACCTCGACAGGCGCTCGAAGGAGGTTTGCGGCGGAAAAATCGGGAAGAGATGTTCTACGGCGAAAAGAATTTAGTGGGAGCAGATGCTGAGGTTTACAAGAGCTTTCGGAACTCTTCAGCAGCTTCGACAAACTCGCGAATCGCAAGCGGATATTGTCGAGCCCTTCTTTTTCGCTGGCCCCTTGCGACCGGCAGCCAGAAAGGCCCAGACAGGAGACGCTGAAACCTTCCTCGGATCGACAGAGAACGACCCGATAGGTGGCCATGAAAATTGTCCTACACCTGTTTTTGTCCGGCGCTTGGAGCGGAGGGTGTGGTCTGGCGCACCAGGGCAGATCACTGAGATGTGATGGCCGAACGCTGTTTTGTGATCTGTATTGCCGCGCCTGTGATACCTATCACTGCGTGTTTCTTCTCAATAGTTTGATCTGATAAGTGGAACCCCCGCAAGAACCAGTTTCAAGTGACGGGGAGGATTGCGCACTTGAGCTAGACCGGCGAGCAAGGAGATGAGTCCTTTTTTGCCTGGGGAAGGAAGACGGCAGAATGATCCGAGCCGCAATGTATAGAGCCTTATTTTTCATCCAAAGCGGAGTAATAGCGGCCGGGTTGGCCATTTTGGCGATTGCGCCCGGCGCCCTTCATGCGCAGACGGACTGCCTGACCTGCCACGGCGACGCCACCATGACCGACGCCGCCGGACACAGCATCGCCGTCGACGGCCAGAAATTCAGCGCCAGCATTCACGGCAGCCTGCAGTGCAGCAACTGCCATGCCGACATCAAGGACTATCCGCATCCGGACAAGATCGCGCCGGTCGACTGCAAGACCTGCCACGCCGATCAGGCTGCCGCACTGAAGGCAGCGTGCATGCCGACGGCAAGGAGCATCCCTGCACCAGTTGCCACGGCGACGCGCACGAGATCTTTCCCAAGACCGACGCGCGCTCGGCGGTCTATCCGCTCAATGTTCCCAAGACCTGCGGCAACTGCCACAGCAACGGCGGCATGGCGAAGAAGCACGGCCTGCCGAGTGTCTACCCGATCTACATGGACTCGATTCACGGCTTCGCGCTCAGCAAGGAAGGGCTGCTGGTGGCGGCCAACTGCCAGAGCTGCCACGGCTCGCACCACATTCTGAGCCACAACAATCCGCAGAGCCCGACCTACAAGACCAACATTCCCAAGACCTGCGGCACCTGCCACGCCAAGATCGACGCCGACTACGAGCAGGGCGTACACGGCAAGGCCGTCGCGGCGGGCAATCTGAACGCGCCGGTCTGCACCGACTGCCACACGGCGCACGCGATCCTGCAGCCGACTGAAGCGGCGTTCCGCATGCAGTCCACGCCGATCTGCGGCAACTGCCACAAGGACAAGTTCTCCACCTACCGCGACACCTTCCACTCGCAATTAGGCTCGCTGGGCGGCTACGTGGAGACGGCGCGCTGCTGGGACTGCCACGGGGCGCACGACGTGCGGCCGGCGTCCGATCCCGTCCTCGCCCATCAACAAGGCCAACCTGGTGACGACCTGCGGCCGCTGCCATGCGGGCGCGAACCTGAGCTTCGTGCAGTATCAGCCCCACGCCAACGCGCACGACCGCAAGCTGAATCCGGCGCTTTACTTCGTGCGGCTGTTCATGAACCTGCTGCTGGCCAGCGTGCTCACCTTCTTCATGATTCACACCATCCTGTGGCTGATCCGCGCGCGCTATAACCAGGTCAAGAGCAAGGCCGGCAAATGGAGGAAAGAATGCCTGAGTCTGGAGCAAGCGACAAAGTCGGAACAAGCGGCAAGCGCGGAACACGGCGCCAGGGCCGGCTACTTCGTGCGCTTCACGCGCGAGCAGCGCTACATGCACGCGGTCCTGTTCACCACGTTTCTCGGTCTGGCGGCCACGGGGCTGCCCATGCGCTTCAGCGAGAGCTTCTGGGCGCGCAAGTTCGCCGACCGGCGTGGGCGGATTCGGCGCGATTCTCTTCTTCCATAAGTTCTGCGCGATCGTGCTGACCCTCGCGTTTCTGATCCACGTGAAAGAAGTCTTTCAGCGCGGCATCCTGCACCGCGAAAAGGGAATCTTCTGGGGGTCGACCTCGATGGTGGCCAACTGGAAGGACGTGAAGGACCTCTTCGGCCACATGCGCTGGTTCCTGGGCCTGGGCCCCAAGCCGCAGTTCGAGCGCTACGCCTACTGGGAGAAGTTCGATTACTGGGCGGTGTTCTGGGGCATGATCGTCATCGGCTTCTCAGGATACGCCATGTGGTTTGCGCCGTTCTTCGCGCACTTCCTGCCCGGCTGGGCGCTGAACGCCGTACTGGTGATTCACAGCGAAGAGGGGCTGCTCGCCATCCTGTTCATCTTCTCCATCCACTTCGTCAATACGCATCTGCGCCCTGACAGCTTTCCCATGGACATGGTGATCTTCACCGGCGTGGAGAGCGAAGAAGAGTTCAAGCACAAGCGCCCGCTGAGTATCAGCGCCTGTTGCCGCCGAGGGCAAGCTGGAATCGCGGCTCGGCATTGCACCGCCGGTCTGGCTGCTCAACTTCTCCAAAGTGGTCGGATTCACCGCCATCTTCATCGGGCTGACGCTGCTGGTGCTGACGCTGACTGCGTATTTCAGCTAACTGCCGCAGCCGGCCGAAAGCAATGAGAGCGGGGAGTGGACGTTCTTCCACTCGCCCCGCTCGCGATACTTGCCAAAATTGCTTTCGGCACTTCAGAATCGGAATGTCGGAGCAAACGTCACGCGCAGATTGTTGTAGAGATTGCCGCCGTTGTAGCCGTTGTACCATAGCTCGTCGCCTGCCTCCACGCGAATGCCGAGCGGTCCCCAAAAGGATTCAATGCCGCCGCCTGGAAACGCCGCGAAATGCGTCAAGCTGCCGCCAAATGCCGACAGGCTGGTGGTGAAGCAGCCGGGTGATCCGGCAGGCGCTTTACAGCCGGTGCTGAAATCGATGAAGCCGGCTTTGGCCTCGACGAAGGCGCGGAACGGCCCGGAGGTTCCGAATTGAAATTTGGGACCGAAAAGGCCCGTGATGGGCCGCACCGAACTGGTGACCGTAGTGGACGTTACCGTGGTAGTGGGCCCGCTTGTGGTTGTGGATGTGTAATTCCGCTCAAAGTCGTAATTCATTTCTGCTTCGAGGGCAACATGGGTTCCGGTATTGAATCCCACCCGGCCGCCGAGGCCGAGGTAATTTTGAGCGGGCGCCCCTGACGGCGCTACGCGAAACAGATCGCCATAAGCTCCGAATTCGCCGTGATTAAAGGTATGGTTGCCCTCGCCGGGGGGTGCGCTCTGGGCGGCGAGTAGAGACGCTATCGACAAAAGACACATGCTCGAAACGAAAGATACACACTTCATCGCATTCCTCCTGAGAAGCTATTTCCTTGCCACTAATTGAAGATTCTTGACGAAGGCTCTTGGGCTTGCCGGAAATGCTGGCAAGCCTGTTACGCGAATTGGATGCTGACATGTTGCGGTAGGTTGACTCTTGGCACAGCGCGCTTGTTACACGTAGCACAGTGCGCTTGTGACGCGTAGCAAGTGCGCCTGTGACACGAGTCACGGCAGGATTTCCCGCAAAAGCATCTGCTCAAAACATGAACGGCCGACGATTTTTTACTTGTACGCTGGTTTTCTTTCTTCTTGCCTGGGCCTCCACCGCACAAGCCGCGCAAAAGCTCAAGGACGCGGACTGCCTCACCTGCCACGGCGACCCCACGCTCACGACCACGAGCGAAAACGGCACGACAGTCAGTCTCTTCGTCGACCAGACAAGCTCAAGCATTCCGTTCACGGCGCATGTTCGCCTGCGTGGATTGCCACAAGGACGTGAAGAGCCTGGCGCACGAGACGCCCCCGCAGAAGTGACCTGCGCGCAGTGCCACGCCGACGCCAGGGCGCGTATACGCACAGCATCCACGCCGAGGGTGGACAAGAGCCGGAAAGATTCCCGCCAGCTGCCAGGACTGCCACGGCGACGCGCACGAAATCGACGGCGGCGGCGATCCCAAGTCGCCCGTCAATCACGCCAACATTCCCGCCACCTGCGGCCGGTGCCACGGGCAAAAGTTCCTCATGGAGTCGAACGGCGAAAGCGCGCAGCCCTTCCTCTCCTACCAGGACAGCGTGCACGGCCGCGCCGTCGCCAACGGCTCGCAGAAGGCCGCGGTCTGCACCGATTGCCACGGCGCGCACGAGATTCTGCCCGCCAACGACGCCAAGTCGCCCATCTACAAGTTCAACGTGCCCGGCCACCTGCGGCAAGTGCCACACCGACGTCGCAAACACCTTCATGCAGAGCATTCACGGGCAGGCCATCGCGCGCGGCAACAAGCTCGCGCCGGTCTGCACCGACTGCCACGGCATCCACTCCATCAAGGCGCCACACCGATCCCAACTCGCCGGTCGCCGAGCAGAATCTCTCGCGCGACACCTGCGCGCCGCTGCCACGAGGGCGTGCGGCTGTCGCAGGAGTTCGGCGTGCCCGGCAACCGCGTCACCAGCTACTTCGACAGCTATCACGGCCTGGCCGCGGAGGGCGGTTCGGTGGTCGCGGCCAACTGCTCCAGTTGCCACGGCGTGCACAACATTCTGCCTTCGAGCGATCCCCGCTCCACCATCAATCGCGCCAATCTCGACGCCACCTGCGGCAAGTGCCACAAAGGCGTCACGCAGAAGTTCACGCTGCACGCCAGTCCATCTCCAGGATGGCGTCCGCACCGCCGACATCGACTCCATCGCCGTGCGCTGGGTGCGCTGGATCTACATCCCCCTCATCCTGCTCGTCATCGGCGCCATGTTCCTGCACAACGCCATCATCTGGCGCAGCAAAGCCGTGGCGCGCCGGCGCATGCAGAATCCCTTCATGACGCGCATGACCGTGAATCAGCGCTGGCAGCATCTGATCCTGCTCACCAGCTTCATCGTTCTGGTCATCACCGGCTTCGCGCTCAAGTTCCCCGACTCCTGGTTCGCGCACATGCTGGGCATGGGCGAGCATCTGCGCAGCATCATCCATCGCATCGCGGGCGTCATGCTCATCGCCGCCGGCATCTATCACGTCTTCTATCTCGCCATCGCGCGCGAAGGCCGCCGGCTGCTGCGCGACATCGCGCCCCGGCCCAAAGACGCATTCGACGCGTGGGCCACCATGCGCTACTACCTCGGCCTGAGCAGCGAGAAGCCGAAGTTTGGCCGCTTCAACTACGCGCGAAAAGGCCGAGTACTGGGCGCTGGTGTGGGGAACGGCGCTGATGGGCCTCACCGGCATCATGATGTGGGCCAAGGTGTGGGTGGGCAACCTGCTGGCGCGCTGGTGGGTCGATGTGGCCACGGCCGTTCACTTCTACGAGGCGATCCTGGCCACGCTGGCGATCGTCGTCTGGCACTTCTACCAGGTCTTCTTCGATCCCGATGTGTATCCCATGAACTGGGCCTGGTGGGACGGCAAGATGCCGGTGGAGCACTACCGGCACGAGCATGAGCTCGACACGGAGTCCGTTGCGAAGACCGAGAATCCGGGGCACCCGGCTGATTAATTCAGGGGCAGACTGGGGTGTTCCTTCTGCCGTACAAAGGATAGCCACTCGTTGGCGATGGCGTGATTCGGCAGCCATCCGGCCGGTTTCCAACCCGCCGGGTGGGGCATCCGATCGCTCACACGCGCCAGTTGTCGGGGCGCCAGTCCTTGATGCGTTCCTTGATCTGCTTGCGATTCAGATTGTGCTCGATCGCCTGCTTGGCCAACTCCACTACTTCATCGTCGGCAGCAAAACGCAGCCCGATCAACTGGTCTTCGGTGAGGCGATAGATCTGCGAGTGCCACTCCACCGGAGCCAGCGCTTGCAGGCGCAGCCGCTCCTCAAGCCGGATGACACGGTCCTGCACCTTGAGCGGATAAAGACGCAGCTTGAACAGCATGAGGAACGCAGCCACCGAGAGCACCACCAGCCAAACCGAGTAGAAGCACAGATGGTGCACCGCATAAACGATGGCGATGACGACGTTGGCGAGAAAAACGAAGGTCAGGAAGAAATGATAGGGCGGATCGAACCGCGCATGGCTCTTCAGATTCTGCAACTCCGATTTACTCATTGGCAGCTCCAGTTCCTCGCAGGATGAGATTGACTCCCCCGGCTTTCTGCGTTGCCGCAGTGCCGCCGGGAACAGAACCGGGGGGCCATGCGCCTGCGCTCAACCCACGGACGAAGACCTGTCCGTTGCAACCCCTTCACTTGCAATCTCATGGATCGTGGCCGGCGCTGTCAACAGAGATAAATTATCCGGCCCCAAAACCTCGGGATGCTCGGGAATCGGATGATAGCGGCCGCGCACCAGGTAATCGACAAACAGCCCGCCGGCAACATAGGGATTCAGCAGCACAATGGGGATGGCGTAGGGAGTGGTGAGCAACGACTCGTCAATGCCCTTGGCCGTGTGGCTCGCCCGCCGGTAGCCCGGGACGGTTGAGTTCAGGGTTCCAAAGATGCCGTACGGCTCCTCCATGAGCAATGCCGACTGCGCGTGGCCGTACTTCGAACAAGGTGCGCCTCAGACGATGAAAACAAATGTGACGATCCGTGATTGGCGAATCGAAAGCATCGGCTCCTCTAGCTCCAGATTGTTTGGCCCCTCTCCTTTTCAGTATGCTCCAGTTCGCCTGAGAGGGAATAAAAAACGGCCACCGAGTCGCACACATGCCGCCCATGCAGAGATGCTATCCATCGAGCAACGCGGCAATAGCGGAAAAGCAAACCAGTCCGCAGGCCGGCGAGGTGCAGTTAACCCATTTTCCGGAAGAATGCGGCATTTATTCAATAAAACTCGTTTAAAATATATAACTTACATGTTTTCCTCAGAGTTTTGAATGGGACAGCAGGTGCGCGGGAGGCGTAGCCCGGAGTGACCTTGCATTCAGGCGGCCAGGCCATCGATAGCCGAAGGACCGCCCGATGGCCATTGTTCGCTGTAGAATGCGAGAAAGCATTCGGACAACATCGGGGCTGGGGGACGGGAGACTTTAGTGGCGGTTCTGGCGGTGCAGCAGATCCGGCGCATGCGGGGAGGCGCGCAAGGCCAGTTGATGCTGGGCGCGGACGGCCGCATCTACGTTGTGAAGTTCCAGAACAATCCGCAGCACTTGAGGGTGCTGGCCAACGAGTTTCTGGCCTCGCGGCTCGCGGCGGCGGTTGGCCTCACCGTGCCGGAGTGCGATCTGGTGGATGTTTCGAGCTGGCTGATCGAGAATACGCCGGAGCTCGAGATCGACCTGGGACGCACACGCGTGCGCTGCCAGTCGGGGCTGCATTTCGGGTCGCGCTTCGCGGGCGGCACGATGCCGGGCCAGGTGGTGGACTACCTGCCTGAAGAGCAGTTAGCCGAGGTGAAGAATCTCGCCGAGTTCGCCGGCATTCTGGCCTTGGATAAGTGGACGGGCAACGCCAACGGGCGCCAGGCTGTCTTCACGCGCAAGCAGCGGGAGCGGCGCTACAAGGCCGTCTTCATTGACTTCGGCTATTGCTTCCATGCCGGGGAGTGGCGCTTTGAGGATGCGCCGCTGCGCGGAGTTTATTATCGCAACGACGTATACCGTGAGATCGCCGGATGGGAGTCCTTTGAGCCCTGGCTGACGCGCCTGGAGACCATGCCCGCGGAGACGATCTGGAAATCGGCGAATGAGGTCCCTCCAGAGTGGTACGGTGGCGACCTGGAGGCCATGGAATCCCTGGTGGAGAAACTGCTGGCGCGGCGCAGCCGAATCCGCGAGCTGATTGAGGCATTTGGGAACTCGGATAGGAGGCCATTTCCGAAATGGGGCGAGAAGGGCAGGGAAGTGGAGGAGGGGGATTGGAAGAGGGGTCGATGGGGGACTAGCATTGAGAGGAGGGTGAATTGAAGAAGGCAGCTTCTAGCTCCTAGCTTCTAGCCTCCAGCTTTTTCGAGCTAAGTCTGATGAGGATTTCGGGCGGAAATTGAAGTGTGGAGAAAAAGATTTCAGGAACGACGAGTGGCCGAAGAGTAAGGCTAGGAGCTAGGAGCTAGAAGCTGGAAGCTGAACATGAGCAGCGCAACAACAAGACGCATGTGCGAGTTTCAACTGCTCCGGTATGTGCCGGAGGCGGTGCGGAACGAAGGTGTGCACATCGGCGTGATCCTGCGCGAGCGAGCCACGCTGGATCAGCCGGGTCGCGTCGAGGTGCGGTTCACCCGCGACTGGCGCCGGGTGCGCTGCCTGGACCCCGATGCCGACACGGCGCTGCTGGAAGGGATGGAGACCGAGTTGCGCAGGCGGCTGCAGGTTGAGGGCGACGCCGAGGCCGGCTCGGGCCTGGCGTCTGGACCCGGGTTCGGGCCTGCAGGAAAGTTGATGCGGCTGCTCGAGGAGTCGCTTTCGCTGAACGTGCAGATGACCGAACCCAAGGCCTACCTGGCCGAGAGCGTTCCCGCGGGAATGGAAGAGCTGATGCGGCTCTATGTCGAGCCTCCGCCGCGGGAGCGGACGCCGAGGCTGAGCGGGCGGGCCGCCATCCAGGCGCGGATGCGCACGGAGTTCGAACATGCCGGTGTGTGGGACCTGTTGAGAAAGAGAATCGCGGCCTCGGAGTATACGCGGCCGGGCGATCCGCTGCGCATCGATGTGGGCTACAGGCCCAATGGCATGGTGCGCATGTTTCATGCGGTCAGTCTGGAGCCGGGCGTGGGTCGGGTCTGGAGATGGCCAAGGTCCTGGCGTTTTCGGCTGCAGGCCTGCGGGCCGGCGTGGAGCGCGTGGAAAAGGCGCAACTGGAACTGACCGCGGTGATTGAGCCGGCGGCGCGCGTGGGAGCGACGGATGAAGAGCCGGAGCGGCTGGAGATGTACCGCTTTGGCGTGGAGACGATGGAGGAGCACCAGATCCGGGTGCTGACCACTTCGGACATGGGCCGCGTGGCGGAGACGGCGCGGCGGGAGTTGCTGTGAAGACGGGGAACAAGGGAACAGGGACGAGGCGAGCTTGTAGACTGCTAGCTTCACAGCTTCTCAGTTCTCAGTTGTCAGCGGCTGGGGGAACGGAGAGCCGCAAGTGTTTGCGTGATGTCGATCGTGTAATAACGGATTTGTGAACCAAGAACCAGAATTGCAGAACTGCGTAGCCTCAAACCAGCAGCGTAGATCATGGATGAGGGACTCACTGCGGGGTTCCAAAAAAAATTTTGCGAGAAGTTTGCAGATAATTTCCTGGCTTTGCGGTAGGATCGATTTTGTTGATGGATGACAGGGGTTTCGACGCTGTGGTTTGAACGGCGAACGTATCGCTGATCGCTGGCCACTGATGAATGATCACTCAAAAAGGCATGGCTGATGAGCCATGCCTTTTGCTTTTTGAAGGAAGGTGCGCGTGAAGGTAGGCGAACAGTTGCGGGAGATCTGGCGGCAGGGCGCAGCGGCGGGCGGGATGGCCACGGCGGACAGGCTCGTGAGACGGAGTTGGCGCGGCAGGAAGAGTTGGCTGCGGCTGCAGAGGCGGAGCGCAAGACGCTGGCGCTGCCCGCGATCCTGAGTCCGGTGCAGTTTCCGGGGCGGCACCTGCCCAAGCCGACGCCGGTGAACCTGCGCCGGTTTGCGGAGACGCCGGTGGTGCGGCGGGCGATCAACGTGATCAAGGACCGCATTGCGGCCATGGACTGGCAGGTGCGGGTGCGGCGCGGGGTGCGGCCGGAGGACGTGGCCTTTGCGGCGCGCAAGCTGCGGGCGTTGCGCCGGACGCTGGAAGAGCCGAATGCGGCGGACAGCTTTCGCACCTTGATCGAGCAGGTCGATCGAGGACGCGCTGACGGGCGGCTTCGGGGCCATCGAGATGGAGCCGACCGGCGACCCGGAGCGGCCGGCGATGCTGTGGCCGGTGGATGGGGCCTCGATCCGGATCAACGCCAGGTGGGACGGCGCAGGAGGATACGCCGCGCTATGCGCAGGCGATGCCGGGGCAACTGGAGTCGAGCGCAGTGGAGCTGCTCGACCGGCAGTTGATGTATATCCGCATGAATCCGCGCAGCTTTACGCCCTTCGGGCTGGGACCGCTGGAAGTGGCGTTCGAGACGGTGAACCAGTTTCTGAGCGCGCACCGGTTTGCGGGCAAGCTGGCGGCGAACGCGGTGGCGCAGTATGCGCTGTGGCTGAACGAGGCCACGCCGGCGCAGCACGACCGGCTGATCCGCTGGTGGCAGGACGAGATTGAAGGAACGGGGCGGGTGCCGCTGATCTCGACCGAGCAGAAGCCGGAGGTGCTGCGCTTTGCGCAGGGGACGGATGCGGATCTGCGGCTGGCATGGCAGGAGTTTCTGATCCGCATGGTGGCGAATGCGTTTGGACTGCCGCCGCTGATGCTGGGCCTGGAGGCGGACGTGAACCAGTCGACGGCCTCGGAGATGGCCGATGAGGCATTTCGCGGCGCGATCTCGCCGCTGGCGATGCTGCTGGCCGGGCATATCACGCGCGATCTGTTTCGGCAAATGCATCGGCTGGCGGGAGTTCGAGTTTGTCTTCAACGAGCTGAGCGCGCGCGACGAGCAGACGGAGCTGGCAGGTGCAGGTGCAGTTGCTGCAGGCCGGCGTGCTGACGGTGAACGAAGTGCGGGCGATGCGGGGGCTGGGGCCGCTGGAGCAGGAGAAGCAGCGACTAGCATCTGGCTGCGAGCGAAGCTAGTCGTGCCAAGTGAAGAACTTAGCGTGACTAAGTGCGGGTTGGAACCGCGAAGAAGCGAACGATGACGGATCCGAGCTCAGAGCTAGAGGCTGAAAGCTGGAGCAGACGCATGCGATTGGAAGCGATGGCGGTACAGATTCCTCATGTGGACGGGCATCCCAACCGGGTGCCGTTCGAGGGAGTGTTGACGGTGGTGAATGCGGCCAGCGACAAAGCGCCGGCCGGGGCGCGCGGGCACCGCGTGATGTTGACGCGCGAGGCGGCGGAGAAGGCGCTGCCTTCGCTGCTGGGCATGGCCGTGGATTACCGGCCGGGCTGGGACGGCCACGATGCGCGGCGCAAGATCGGCCTGCTGACCGAGGCCGATGTGATCGGGCCGCGGCTGGTGGTGCGCGGGTACCTGTACGCGCGCGATTTTCCCGAGGTGGCGCAGGCGATTGCGGCGCACGCGCCGGAGGTCGATGGGCATGAGCTACGAACTGGCCGATGCGCGCGTGGAAGATATGCGGGCCGAGGTGTGGAAGCTGACCCGCGTCACCTTTACCGGAGCGGCGATTCTGCTGCGGGAAAAGGCGGCTTACCGGGCGACAAGCTTCCGCATGGCGAGTTAGCAAGTCAGCGAGTCAGCAAGTCAGCAAGTTAGCAGGTAGTCGAGTTAGCAGAAGAGGCTCCGCGATGCGGAGCCTTTTTTGTTGGCGGGTGAACCGAGTTGTCGGCGCAGAAATTCACTGGAAACAGGAAAGGAAAGACATGGAAACAGACGAGAAGAACATTGTGGAGCGGCTGGAAGCCGCAACCACCTTGCTGGAAAAGACGCTGAGCTGGCTGGAAGAGCGGCAGGGCGCGCTGTCCGGCGAGGTGGAGAGGATCTCGGCAACCGTGGAACAGAGCCGGCGCGAAACGGAGCTGGCCGAGAAGCTGGCCGCGGTGGAGCGGGAGCTGGCCGAGGTGAAGGCAGCGGCGCCGCAGAACGCACTGAACCCGCTGCGCCGGACCATGCCTGCAGCGACGGCCGAGATGCTGGCCAAGCACGGCATCGGCGACGGCCCGGTGGATGTGCGCGCGCTCGATGCGGCGCTGTCCGGCCTGAGCCTGGAGCAGCGCATCGCGGTGAAGACGCAACTGCTGCGGGCGGGCGCGATCGCGTAAGAAGCAGTTGATCAGTTGTCAGTGATCAGTGGTCAGTCATTTGTGACCGCTGCTCCTGACTGCTGACTGACGTCAACTGATCACTGACCACTGATCACTGATCACTGAAGCAACGGCCCCATGGAGGGGGCGGAAAAAGCCTATGAACGCAACCTTTGCAGACATTCACGCGGCAGCAGATTACATCGGGCCGGGCGCTATCGAAGTTCCGCTGTATCAGACCGAGATCTTCGACATCTGCCGGCGGTCGAGCCCATTTGGGCAGCGCATCAAGCAGGTTCCGGCAACCGGCCATCCGTCGCGCTTCTTTGAGGAGACGGCGATTCCCAATCCGGGCACGGCCGGCTTTGTGAATCCGCGCAGCATCATTGCCCACGGTGGTGAGCCCGACGCGCGATGGAGCTGAGCGTGCCGCTGAAGGCCATCGTGGCGCAGATCAACTACAACCTCTTCGACATCGAGCTGGGCGACCAGCAGAAGCAGTTTGCCTATCTGCAGGCCAAGGACCTGGTGGATACGGTGAGCGGCGTGATGGTGGCGCACGACGTGGCCCTGTGGAACGGCAACGACACCAGCCTGAGCGCGCCCACGACCACGCAGTACATGGGCTGCGCGGCGCAGATCGCGGCCGGCGGCAACTCCGTGACCGTGACCACCGTCGATGAAGATCGTGGACACGATCAAGACCGCGGTGGCGCAGATGGTGGCCAGCAACGGCTACCATGTGCGGCCGACGGCGATCTATGCCAACCCGGTGCTGCTGGACCTGATCGACCAGGAGATGAAGACGCGAGTACAACGTGGTGCTGAACACCGACCAGATCACGGGCGGCTTCCGCGTGAAGATGCTTTCGACGCAGGCCGGCGACCTGCCGCTGATTCCCGACTGGAGCCTGCGCTACACGGGCACGCCGGGAACGGGCAACGCGGTGCTGCCGGCCTACATCGTGACCGAGGACCTGATCGAGTACCACTGGCTCGGCGATCCGACGCCGCGCATCTTCCAGCTCGGCCTGCCGAACTCGCTGACCTACCAGTATGTCGCGGTCAAGTTCGGCGCTCCGGTGGTGAAGGGCGCCAACTTCGCGCACTACCAGGTGCTGGTGGACCGGTAGGAAACGGCAGTGATCAAGTGACCAGGGTACCAGGGACAGCTAGCAGACTGCAGCAAGCGTGCCGCGGTCGCAAGATTGCGCGCTGCTTTGTCTGCTGATCCCTGTTCCCTGATTACTGGTCACTGAATCCCGACACTGAAAGGACACGTTATGGCATATCTGCAGCCAGCGGATTACCCGAATTATGGATTGCCGGCTGGGACCACGGCGGACTGGATTACGGCCGCGACGGCACTGATCAACAGCTACTGCAGGCGGCCGGACCTGAACGTCATCCAGTACACGAGCGCCTGCGCGTGACCGCCGGCGCGCAGACGGTGCGGCTGAGCTATCTGCCGCTGGCGCCGCTGGCGCCGGCGACGACGCCGATGGTCGAGCATCGAGGGCCGCTACGCGAAGCCGCGGCGCGGAGAGCTTCCGCAGCGAGCCGCTGTTTGAGATTGCGTGGGCATTTTCGCTGCCCGGGCAATGGACGGCGATCGATCCCACGCTTGGTGGACTTCGACCCGAACACCGGCGAGCTGACGCTGCCGTGGAATGTTCTGGGGCTGCCCTACAACGAAGTGCAGGTGACTTACACGGCGGGCTGGCGACGATCGGCGACGACGTGAAGTCGGCGTGCGCGCAGATTGTGCGCAATGCGCAGGCGACGCCGGCGCTGAACGCGAGCATGAGCAAGATCGACACGATGCAGATGAAGTATTTCTCAAGTTCGCTGATCGACGAGACGGTGCAGGCCTGGCTGAATCCGTACGTTGCGAACAGGCTGGGGTGAGCGATGAGCGATACGGCGCCGCGCAACCCGGTGGGAGCGCCGCAGATGCTGGCCGATGCGCTGCTGCGCAGCGTGGCGGGAACCACGGCCCTTCTGCGCGTGACAGGCACGAACACGGATACCAGCATGTCGGAAGTGGGGCTGGTGGCAACCACCTTTGCCGATGTGGCGGTGAGCCCGGTGCTGATGCGCAAGCTGCGGCCGACCTGGCAGGAAGGCGGAGAGTCGAAGTGGGAGCTGCTGGTGTCGGCAACGAGCGTGGAGCAGCAGGTGAACGCGCTCGATCTCGCTTCGGCGCAATCCCTGTTCGCCATGACGCTGGCGGTCACCGTGGCCGGGCAGGATTATCTGATTGAGTCGATCGCTTCGAACGAAGCCTTCGGCCAGGTCTATCTCTACCGGCTGCTTCTGCGCGAGGCGCGGCAGCAAGCGGTGTAAGGCAGTGAACGAGTTCGGGATCACGACAGTGGCCGTCGAGTCTGCGCGATAGCGCTACAACAGGTGTCACTGAATGCACGACGAGCGAGTTCACTGATCGGAGCATCTATGCAAAATGCGAAAGATTCGTTTTATATGGCGCTGCGCACGCGGCTGGCGACGATCAATCCGGAGCGGACGATCCTGCTGCGCGGCGCGGTGCGGCCGGGAATCCTGGTGGAGGAAGCGGAAGCTCCCTTCAGCCAGCTTCCCAACGACGTGTTTGTTCTGCGCTGGCTGGGCCTGGGCGTCGATATGGATCTGGCGTCGACGATGGCGGCCGAGCAGTGCGAAATCATCTACCAGACCTGCGGAACGCAGAGCTTCGGCGGGCTGGATCGCGGCCGGGCGCTGAGCGAGATGGACGAGGAATTGATGGCGATGCTGCAGCCCTTCTACACGCCGAAGCTCAATTACACGGCCACGCCGCCGGCGGCGATGCTGACGCAGGTGTTTTGGGATGAGCCGGTGTTTGCGCCGATCGTGATCCAGCGCGACCGGCTGAGCCGCAGGCGAGTGTGATGGTTTACAGCTACCAGGAGCAGGGGGAGTAAATGGCCGCGACTTGGTTTTCGGCTCCTGCGCCGGTGGCGCGGCGGGTGCGAGCGTACTTTGCGCCGGTGAACCGGGCAGCGCAAACGCCGGTGCTCTTCGATCCGTCGCAGCAAGGCCGGTTCAGCCTCGATGCTCCGCCGGCTCCGTGGATCAGCCTGGGATGGATTCAGGATTTTGCGCGCAAGCCGGCGAGTAAGACGTCGCCGTTGCTGACCGGCATTCCGGCAGCACCGCTCGAGCAGGTGCGCGAGACGCTTGCAGGCGCAAGTAAGTCTTCAGTTCCTGAGCTGGACCAAGTTGACCATGGCGCTGGCGACCGGCTCGCAGCATATGAACCTGCTTGCGCCGGCGAGCGGCGCGGCTCCGGCAGCGGATGGAGCGCAGGCGACTGCCGGCAGTTACTCCGCAGAGCGGTTCGACGGCAACATCCATCGCTGCTGGCCTCCACGGATGCGGCAAAATTCACGGCCGGCTCGATCGTTGCGGTGGATGTGGATTACACCGGGCAGACGGGATTTGTGGGCTCGCCGGTTGCAGGCGCGTATGTGCGCCAGGCGCTGACCGATGTGGATTATATTCGGCGCGTCACCTTCAATGTCGCGCTGGTTTCGCAGGTGAGCTCGACCGGACTTACCCTGGCCGAACCGTTGCCCGGCGGCGCTCCGGCGGCGGGCGCCAAGGCTGCAGGCGGTTACTGGATTTGTGGATCGCGAAGGCGGCAGCTTCTACCAGGAGTGGTCGGCGCTGTTCGTGATGCAGGGCAGCCAGGGAGAAAGAATCTTCTTCCACTATCCAAGGCTGCAGACCATGACCGGCGCGGAGGAAGCAGTTATCTCCGCTCAACGGCAAGAATCAAAACGGGCAGTCGCGGGTGCTGCTCAAAGGACAGTTTCTGGCGCTGCCGGTCACCGATCCGCTGGATGGCGAGCGGGTGGTCTGTTACCGCAGCTTTCTGCCGGCGGCCAATGCGCTTGATGTAGAGCAGCGAGTTAATCAGTGAGTCAGAGTTACCAGCAGGTCAGAGAGTCACAATGAAGATTACGATCCAAGGGCAGGACTACACGGCGGCGCTCGATGCCGCGCGTCCGTTGACCATCGAGCGCAAGCTCAATGAGCCCTCCATCTGCCAGTTATGGCTGAGCCTGCCTGCCAACGGCAGCCTTGCGGCGCCCGCGCGCTATCCAGTCCATCGCGGTGACCGGCGACGACGGCACGACTTACTTCACGGGTTACATTGCGGTAAGTCCGCTGCCGGAATACGCCGGGCTGGGCCTCGAAGGCCCGCGCTACCGGATCGCGATCCAGGCGGTGAGCGACGAGTTGCTGCTCGACCAGTTGCTGATGCCGCCCAGCGCGGGCACGACGGGGGAGAACGCCGGAGCGTTGCTCGCCTCGCTTGTGACTCATACCGGATCGACGGCGCTCTCCACGCAGGGGCTCTCGCTAAACACGCCGGTGGGCAACTTCGCTCCCGAGCCGGGCGCGAACTGGAGCAAGAGCGCCGGGCAAGTGGCCAGCCATGGCGCGGGCCGCATATCGCGCGCTGAGTGGCGCGCTGACGCTCTCCGCCGTGCAGGCGACCGTGCATCCGCTGAACGAGACCGACGGCAGCCTGAACCTGGCCAGCCTGGCTTTCACGGCCAGCGTAAAACGCGCACTGGCGAACGACGTAACGGTTTGCGGCGAGAATGAGCCGGTGGCCTATGTAACCGAGTATTTTCTGGGCGACGGAGTGACGACGCAGTTCAATCTGGCCGCAGACCCATACTTTCCCGCAGCTCGAAGTCCACGATCATCAGCGAGCTTTTCAACGAGCCGCAAATCAATCAGACGCGTGTGGGGCAGTCTCCGGCGGGACGGGCTATCTTACGCTGGGCCCCGGCGGCCTGGCGATGAACGGCGGCAATGGGATCGACGGGCAGACGCTGCTGAGCTGGCTCGATCCAGTCGAGATGGGCGGAACGCTGCTGCTGGAAGCCGTGGGCGTGACTCTTTCGCCGGGCAGCACCGGAATTCTGGCCGGTTTCTTTACCGGACTGGAGACCGCAGCCGATTGCACGGCGGGATTTCAGGCGACGGCGCAGCAGGGCACCGGGGCGGTAACGCTGCAGCCCATCGTGCAGGGCACGCCCGCGGGCACAACCTTTGCGGTGAATCCAGCCAACCAATATACGCTGCGCGTCCGCGTCCATTGCCCGGAGTGCGAGCGCGCGCTGGCGATCTATTACTCCTTTGGAGATAGCGGGCTAATCGCCTGCCGGCGGCGAATGGGTCGTCGCTCCGGGCAAGATCCAGTTGGAGATTCAGGAGTTTGTCAACGGCGTGGCGCGACGCCGGTGACGCTCTATGACGGCGGCCGTCGCCAACCTGCCCGGAACCTGCATGGTGGTGCCGGCCAGCAGCATCAATCTGATCGGAACCATGCGCGCCGTGAACCTGACGAATCTTGGGCTCGGGCTGGGTGGTAAGCACTCCGCCGAACGGCGGCGCGTACACGCGGCGCGTTGGCACGACGGCCGAAGCCGCCGAATGCCACCTGGAGCGCACCGGCAAGGTTGTCTTCTACACCGGGTTCACGCCGGTTGCCGGCGAGCAGATTGCGGTGAGTTATCGCACGGTCGGCAGGGCCGTGGGCCGCGCGGTGAACACCGCCAGCCAGCAAGCGCTCGCGCAGGCCGGCTCGCCCGCCGTGGCCGCGTGGATCGGCTCGGTGACCAGTCCCCCGGCGCGCAGTTCCGCAGATTGCCGCAATGCGGCCCTGGCGATGGAGCAGGCGGCGGCCAGCGTGAGCGCGCTGTGGAGCGGCACTTACAAAGGGAACCGGACCAGCTTTGCCGCCGATGTGTGGCCGGGCGACGCGCTGCTTCTGAATGCGCCTTCGACCAACCTGAACGCGGAGGTCGTGGTGCGCACGGTGAAGGTGACTTATAGCGCCAGTTATCCCGACTTAGTGGAGTATGACGATTGCCTTTGCCAACGACTGGGCCGACGACTTGGCCATCAAGACCAGCGCCACGGTGCCGGCCGATACATGGCTGCCGGCAGCGATCGCTCCTACCGTGCTCGCCAATCTGAACGGCCTTACGGTGACCACGCTGAACGGCAGCACGGTGACGGTGAATACCGGCGTCACTCCGCCTACGGGCGGCGGATTTGAGATCCGGCGGCGCGATTTTGCCTTTATGCCGGGCGAGGATCCGGCGCTGGTGATGCGCGGCTCGCAACGGAGTCTGACCTTCTCGCGCGTCTCGGCGAGCGACCGGTTCTACATCCGGATGTATGACGGTTCGACGCCGCCAAATTATTCGGAGTTCTCAACGGCGTTGTTTATTAATCTGCCGCTGAACGGATAACGTGAACGAGTCGCGAGTCGCAGTCGATGCGAAGCTGACCGAAACTGGAGTCACGGATCGGATGCGCATGATGAATGAATTCGAAGCCCAGGTGCTGAGCGATCTGAGCGTGCTGAAGACGCAGATGACCGGCCTGATGGGCGACGGCAACGGCGGCCGCATGGCGGATCTGGAGCGGCGCATGGACCGCCATGAGCAGAACTGGCAGCGCGCCAAGGGCTTTCTGGCCGCGGTCAGCGTGCTGTTTGCGGTGATCGAAGTGGCCGTGGAGGCGTGGCACCGGCATGACATGAAGGCAGACACCCTAGCCGCAATGGCATAAGCGTGGCGAGCGTAGGGCACCACTCCGTGGAGAGCTTCGTATAATCGCCCCATGAGCGAACAACCGCTGGTTGGCATCGTGATGGGCAGCAAGAGCGACTACGAAGTGCTCTCGGCTGCCGTAGAGATTCTGCGCGCGCTTGAGATTCCGCATGAGGCGCGGGTGTTGAGCGCGCATCGCACCCCCGATCAACTCTTCGAATACGTTGAAACGGCGCGGGAGCGGGGAATGCGCGTGATGATTGCCGGAGCCGGCGGCGCGGCGCACCTGGCCGGCGTGATGGCGGCCAAGACGCTGCTTCCCGTGCTGGCGTGCCGATTGCGGCCACGCCGCTCAACGGCCTGGACTCGCTGCTGTCGATGGTGCAGATGCCCAAGGGCGTTCCCGTGGCTACGCTCGCCATTGGCAAGCCGGGAGCTGCCAATGCGGCGCTGTTCGCGGCGGAGATTCTGGCGCTGACCGATGCCGCGCTTTACGATCGGCTGGCCGCATGGCGCGCGGCGCGCGCCCAGGAAGTGCTGGATTCGAAGCTGCCGTAATGGAAAACAACCGCGATCCCGTTCGACTCGATCGCTATCGCGATCTTCGCTCATGGCAGGCTTTCGACTTCCTTCGTCCGCCGCGGTGCTGCGGTCGCTCACGATGGCAGTCTTGAGTTCTATGCCAAAGACGGGCAGCGTCAGCTTGCCGCTTCTACTTTTTCCACCGCTTGGGCCGGCGGTTGGCCTGCAGAATCTTTTTGCGCAGGCGCAGCGACTTTGGGCGTAACCTCGACAAACTCGTCGTCGGCGATGAACTCGATGGCCTGCTCCAGGTTGAGCGTCGTGTATGGCACCAGGCGGATGGCGTCGTCGGCGGTCGAAGCGCGCATGTTGGTCATCTTCTTTTCGCGCACCACGTTCACGTCCAGGTCGTTGTCGCGCGAGTGCTCGCCGACGATCATCCCCTCGTAAACTTCGACGCCCGGTCCGACGAAGAGCCGGCCGCGCTCCTGCAAGCCATTCAGCGCATAAGTGGTCGTCAATCCCTCGCGGTCGGCTGCGAGCGCGCCCGTGGGCCGCTGCGGAATCTCGCCCTGGTAGGGAATGTAGCCGTCGAAGAGCGAATTCATCACAATCGTTCCGCGCGTCTCGGTCAGCATCTCGCTAGCGCAGGCCGATGAGCCCGCGGCTGGGCACGCGAAACTCCAACCGCACGCGGCCCGAGCCGTGATTGTGCATCTTGTTCATCTCGCCTTTGCGCGGCCCCAGCTTCTCAATCACCACGCCGGTGAACCGCTCGGGCACGTCGATGGTGAGGTGCTCCACCGGCTCCATGCGCACGCCGTCCACCGTCTTGGTCACGATCTCCGGCCGGCCGGCCATCAGCTCGAAGCCTTCGCGCCGCATCATCTCGATCAGAATTGCCAATTGCAGCTCGCCGCGGCCCAGCACCTTGAATGCGTCGGGCGAGCCGGTTTCTTCCACGCGAATCGACACGTTGGTCAGCAGCTCTTTTTCCAGGCGCTCGCGCAGGTTGCGGCTGGTCACGTACTGGCCTTCGCGGCCGGCAAACGGCGAAGTGTTCACGTTGAACTGGATGGCGATGGTCGGCTCGTCGATCACGATCAGCGGCAGCGGCGCGGGATTCTCCGACGCTGGTGATGGTCTCGCCGATGGTGATGCCCTCCACGCCGGCCACGGCCACAATGTCGCCCATCGTGGTCTCTTCGATCTCGGTACGCTTGAGTCCGCTGAAGGTGAACAGCTTGGTGATGCGCGTTTTGTAAAGCGAGCCGTCGCGCCGCGAGATGTTCACTTCGTCGCCGGCATGCAGCGTGCCCTGAAAGACGCGGCAAATGGCGATGCGGCCGAAGTAATCGGAGTAGTCGAGATTTGTCACCAGAATTTGCAACGTGCCGTCCGCATCGCCCGTAGCTTCGGGAATCGTATCCACGATGGTCTTGAAGAGCGGCTGCAGATCTACGCCGGGCTTGGCCGGATCGAGTGGTCGCCGTGCCGTCCTTCGCCACCGCGTAGAGCACCGGAAACTCCAGTTGCGATTCCTCCGCATCAAGGTCGATGAAAAGATCGTAAATTTCGTCCAGCACTTCCTGCGGGCGCGCATCGGGCCGGTCGATTTTGTTGATGACCACGATGGGCGGCAGCTTGGCTTCGAGCGCCTTCGAAAGCACGTAGCGCGTCTGCGGCAGCGGCCCTTCGGCCGCGTCCACCAGGAGCATCACGCCGTCCACCATCTTCAACGCGCGCTCCACCTCGCCGCCAAAATCGGCGTGGCCCGGCGTATCGACAATGTTGATCTTGCCGCCGGCATAAGTTGATGGCCGTGTTCTTGGCGAGAATGGTGATGCCGCGCTCGCGCTCCAGCTCGTTTGAGTCCATCACCCGCTCGACCACCTGCTCGTTGGCGCGGAATGTGCCCGACTGACGCAACATGGCGTCAACGAGAGTGGTTTTGCCGTGGTCAACATGGGCGATGATGGCGATATTGTGTATCGTCTGGCTCACAGGTGCGGTTTTCCTTCGCGTGAGTCCGGCCGCTTGAGACCGGCAGGCCGGTGTGGGGAGTGAATACATCCGAGCGGAACCAGAGTAAACATGTCCTTGCGTTCAATCGTTAAAGCTGGCTCGCCGCGGCGAGCCACTCGGCTGACGTGCCTCCGGGATGCGGCTACTCTGGTTCCGCTGTAGCCGCACAGCGTGGCAGATTCCATTTTATCAGTCAGGGCTGCTTCGAGCTTCGCGCGTCACTAGCGCTCGAACTCCGGCTGCGAACGCGCCGCGCCATGGAATTGCGCTTCTCCGCAAAACTGCGCTATGAGAACTGCGATTTATTTCCTGCCCGGCTGCGCCTGCGGCTGCTCGGGTAGCGTGTAGATTACCTCGCCGGGCTTGGCGTAGTGCAGCTTTTCCCGCGCCTCGCGCTCAATCGCGTCGGGGTCCGACTTCAGCCGCTCGATCTGCTGGCGCATTTCGCGCGTTCTCCTGCTCCAGGTCCTTGATCTCCTGCTGCAAGTGCGCGGTCTTCGGCGCGCTTCTGCTGCCAGACCGACAGACCATGGCTGCCGTTGATCACGTGCCAGGTGAGCAGCAGCGCCAGCACCACGGCGATCGCGGTTCCCGCCGGCCGCCACAAGCGCTGCGCCCAGTCAAGCGCCCGCTTGCGCATCGGCACTGGCTTCGTGCCCGGCGCATTCTTCTCTGCCTGCACATTCTCGTCCCGCATCGAATCCTCAATCCGCGTTTAGCCTCTAGCTCAGCACAAACTTCTCGGCCGCCGCCCTCAGCGCTCTCCATGTCCTGCTCGCTGCGCGCTTCGGTGTAGGCCCGCACCACCGGCTCAGTGCCCGACAGCCGGTAGCAAACCCACGAGCCGTCGTCCAGAATCAGCTTGAGCCCGTCGGTCCGCACCACCTGCGACAACCTTGCGCCCGCCCAGCTCCGTCGGATCGGCCTTCAACTTCTCAGTGAACGCGGCCTTCACCTCCGGGGTCAAGTGGAAGTTCTCGCGAACCGGATAGAAGGAACCAACCTTGGCAAACAGCTCCTTCAATTGCGCGCCCAGGCTCTTGCCGCGCGTGGCCACCATCTCCGCCACCAGCAGGCCGGCAATCACGCCATCCTTCTCCGGCACGTGGCCGCGGATGGTCAGCCCCGCCGACTCCTCGCCGCCGATGGCGATCTTGTCCTCGATCGATCAGCTCGCCGATGTACTTGAACCCCACCGGCGTCTCGTAGAGCGGAACCTTGTGGTACTCGGCCAGCGCGTTGATCAGATTGGTCGTCGCCACGCTCTTGGCCACGCCGTTCTTCCAGCCGCGCGTCTCCACCAGATAGTCGAACAGCAGCGCGATGACGTAGTTGGGCTGGATAAACGTTCCGTCCCCATCCACAATGCCGAAGCGGTCCGCATCGCCGTCGGTGGCAATCGCCAGCGCCGCGCCGATCTCCTTCATCTTCGCCTTGGCGTCGCCCAGCAGCTCGTCGGAGGGCTCCGGCGCGTGGCCGCCGAAGAGCACGTCGCGGTAGTCGTGCACCGTCTCCACCGTCACGCCCGCCTCGCGCAGCAGATCGGAGCGGATAGCCGCGCCCCGCGCCCCAGAACGGATCGTAGACCACCTTGATGCCCGACTTGGCGATGGCCTTCAGGTCCACCAGCTCGGCCAGCCGCTTCAGGAACGCCGGCTTCACATCGGCGGTCTCGAATCCCTCCGCGGGCGGCTCGGGCTTGGCAATGCGCGGCGCCGCTGCGCTCGCGATCTTCCCGATCGCCGCCTCAATCTGCTTCGGTCACTTCGGGCAGCGCCGGCGCGCCGTCGGGCGTGGAGAACTTGATGCCGTTGTACTCCGGCGGATTGTGCGAGGCGGTAAAGTTGATGGCCCCCGAGGTCTTCAGCGTGCGCACCGCATAGGCAATGGCCGGCGTAGGCGCGGCTTCGGGAATCACAATCGGCGTGACGCCCGCGCCGGCCAGCACGCGCGCCGCCTCGGCCACAAAGCTCTCGCCCAGAAATCGCGGATCGCGGCCCACCAGCACGCGGTGCGGCGCGGGCAGCGTCTTCACATAGGCGGCAATTCCCGCCACCGCCAGCCGGATATTGGCCACAGTAAACTCGTCGGCCACAATCGCCCGCCATCCGGAGGTGCCAAATTTGATCGATGTCGTCATATCTTCTCCCACTCACTACCCGTAAAGAGATTTATAACTCACAGGGCACGTCATCGCGGCATGGATCAGGGAGAACGCCTCGGATTGGAAGGTGCGGCCGCTCGGGCCCGCCCGCGGAGAATCCTCAAGATCGGCTATGGACCCGTAGCACAAATTAGCACAAAATCTGGCGCAGGACGGCTGCATGCATCGGCCGAAATTCCCCGATTGGCGACAACACGGCTGCGACGAGGAAGCGCTTGACTCATCGCAATGAGTCAAATACACTCATCCTATGGCTAAGAGGCTGCAGGTTATCGTGCAGGACCCTGAATATCGCGACATACAGCGCGCGGCGCGTTTGCGCCGCATGTCTATTGCCGAATGGGTGCGGCAGGCACTCGTTCAAGCCCGCAGGAGCGAACCCAGCCGCGAGGTTGCGTCAAAGCTCGAGGTCATTCGCGCCGCGGCACGCATGGACTTTCCTACCACTGATATCGACCGTATGCTCGACGAGATCGAGCAGGGTTACGGATCGGGTGTGCATTCGTGATCTTTGTCGATTCAAACATCCCCATGTATCTAGTGGGAGCCGCCCATCCTCACAAGGCCGATGCGAAGCGTTGGCTGGATGAATTGGTGAGCGGCCGAGAGCGGTTGGCGACCGACGCGGAAGTGTTGCAGGAGATACTTCACCGTTATGTTTCGATTGGGCGGCCGGATGCTATTCAGCCTGCGTTTCATGCCTTGCTGGGAGTCGTCGATGAAGTATTTTCGGTGGACCAGACGGCAGTCGAACGAGCGAAGGAGATCGTCCTGGGCCAGAAAAGCTTGTCCGCGCGAGATGCAGTACACCTCGCCATGATGCAAATCCACGGCATCAAGAGAATTCTGAGTTTCGATCGAGGTTTCGACGGTTTTCCCGGAGTCACTCGTTTGTCCTGAGGCCCACTGCGCGCACCAGTGGGGGATGGAGCGGGGTAACATCGGCACGCCCGAAGTCAGGTCAGTTCCGCCACAGGGCCAATATGAAATCGGCCAACCTGTTTTGAACGCTTCCGAATCGGCGACCTTAGGTTATCTCGAAATTAGCGACTCAGCGAGTCAGCGGGCGTGATACGCTGTCGTCGAGATGCGCTCACAAATTTTTGTTGTTCTCTGTCTCGGAGTTGCGTTTCAGGGATTCGGCCAAACCTCAGCGCCCGCTGCCCCTGCGTTGCCAAAGGCTCCGCGTGCCATTATCGACGCTGCTGCGCCGTTTTACGATTTCACTGATCCCGCGCTCAAGCCGTGGCATCTGAAGGCGGCCTATCAACTCTATGACGAGAAGGGTGACCCCACAGAGCAGGGAACGTACGAGTATTGGTGGGTTTCACCAAAGTTATACCGCAGCACGTGGAGGCGGCCGGGGGCAACGCATACGGACTGGCATACGGCGGACGGAAAACATGCCTATCAATCGACAGGCGAGCCGCTGAAGTACTTCGAAAACAAATTGCAATCCGCGCTGCTTTCACCCCTGCCCACGTCTGACGATCTGGACCCCGGTAATGTCCACCTTGAACTCAAGGCCCTCGCGTCGGCAGGCACCAAATTTCCCTGCATCATGCTGGTTCCGAATATGCCGCCTCGCTTTGGATCGGATAACATAGCCCTCGGCCTGTTTCCGACCTATTGTTTCGATCCTCAATTGCCGGTATTACGAGCCAGTACCTCTATGGGATCTTTTGAGATATTGTTCGACAAGATCGTCAAAATACAAGGAAAGTTTCTTGCACGCGAGGTCGGATTTTACCAGGGGAAATACAAGATTCTGTCCGCCACAGTGGACACGGTCGAAGGAATTGCTCCGTCCAATGCTGCGTTGACGCCGCCTGCCGATGCGCAAATTGAGAAAGTCGGCAAAGTGGACTTGTCCTCTGCCGTTGCCGTGGGTTCCTTGAACAAGAAACAAATGCCCGTTTATCCGCAGGATGCGAAAGATGCTCATGTCTCCGGCACGGTTATCTTGCGGGCCGTAATCGGCAGGGACGGGAGTATCTACGACTTGCACGTCGTCTCTGCGCCGTGGCCGTCCTTGGCTGCCTCAGCGCTTTGGGCAGTCTCGCATTGGGAGTACAAGCCTTACCTGTTGAATGGTGAGCCGGTTGAAGTAGAAACGACGGTGAACGTGATCTATTCACTGGGCCGGTGAGCCGGGCGCAAATTTTCTGTAGAATTTGGTTCCCTAGAACTTTACCGACGCAGCGCGTAGAGACAAACCGCTCAGTTCTGCGGCGCGGGCCCTCAGCGTAGACGGCTGCGCGCTGGCGGCGCGGGGAGAGCCGTGCCGGGAGGTTCCGGACATCTCGGCCAACGCGGACCCATATACGGGGTATGCGGAGTATTGCACCGGAAGCGCCGCTACGCCCAATAGCGTCTGTGCCCAAATCAGCGAGACTCCACCTGGCTGGTTCCCGGTCGGCGGCACCAGCCTTTCGTCGCAACTCCTGGCAGGGATTTTTTCTGACCACGACGGCCTTTGGCACGGCCAGATCGGCAACGTGAATCCGCTCCTCTACCGGCTGTACTCGACGGATGCGGATGGCAATTTCAACGGCATCACTGGAATTGGTCAAACCACCTGCAACAACGGCCTGACCACTGGCTCATCCGCACAGACAGCAATCGCGTGCATAAACATGCTCAAAGTGTAGAAAAAGTGCGCATTTTGGGCCGCAAAGGCCTGTTTGGACGCACTTTCGAGAAATTGTTCGGTGCCACTCCCTCTTATTCGCAACTATTCTCGGTTCTAACCGCTAATTGTTCGCAACTATTCTCGGTATTTGTCTCGAAGAATCGCACCCTCCCAAGCGAACGTTCGCGGGGCAAGTGCAACCACTTGAGCGAACATTTGGCCGGTTCCGCGCACCCCCAAAACCAACATTTCGCTTGATTTGAAGCGGCTTCCCACCCTGGCGGCAAAACCGCAACCCTTTCGCCGCAAAAAAGGCGAAAGGATGGGGCACGGAGTTCTTTCCCTCGTGGGCCGGACCGGTAGGGGAGGCCGGATGAGCGAAGCGGGTAGCGTGCCTGGTGCAGATAGGATGATCAGACCTTTTCAGCGCCGGGCTCTTGTGTCATGCTTGGACGCATGGGAAGCAAAGATAAAGGCAGAAAAGAAGCGAAGAAGGCTCCCAAGCCGAAGCCGAAACCGGAACCCACCCAGAAGCGTGAGATCTTCACGCCTCAGCCGCCACCGAAGTAGGCGGCAGTTTCCGCCGTTCTGGCCTGCGCCGGAGGTCTGGCGCAGGTCGGGGTGTCGGCGCTGAAGGCCTGTCACGCAGGCTGCGTCGATGAGGTTTGGCGCGTTTGACATCCGGAGTGTTTCATGGCCCGCGGCGTCGGCGCCACACTCCTCCGCCGCGATTCAAACTCACGCCTGGCTCTTCACGCGCGCCAGGTGCAGTATTGTCAGGTCATGTATCAAAATCCGGCCGCCTGGCCGCATGTTGATCAGCCGCCGCATTTCCGCAAACAACTGTTCGCGCTTAGCTGGCTCCATCAATCGGAGGCCGGAGGCCGTCGTCATGAACGCCACATACTCGTCCGCCGTAAGCTCCTGCGTCCCCAGCCGCCGCACCACGCGCACGTCCACAAAGAATCCGCTCTGCTCAATCTCATCGCGCGCATCCTGGATCTCATCGGGCAATGGTTGCGGAAACTCCATTCTGCCGGCGCCGACAGCCTCATAGGAGTCCTGGATCTCGATGAAGAACGAATCGAATCCCGGCGGAAATGCAGGGCTGACCGTGGTGAAGGCCAGCGTGCCCCCCGGTTTAAGCGACGCTGCCGCCTTTCGATAGCGCATTATAGGGTCGAGCCAGTGCCACGAGGTCACAGCCAGAACCACATCGAACCGGCGTGCCGGCTCCCACTCCTCAAATCGCGAGTTGACGATTTCGACCTTCTCGAACCCGGCCAGCTTGCGCTGCGCGATCCGCGCCAGGTTCGCACCCATCTCAACAGCAATCACCCGGCACCCACGGCGCGCCAACGGCAGCGTCGCCTGCCCGGTTCCGCATCCAATTTCGAGCACATCCGTTTTTGCTGGTTCGAGGGGAAGATTCGCAAATAAATCATCGAACAACTGTTCCGGACATTCACGCCGTACCAAATCGTACAACTCGGCAATCTCGTCGAATGTGCCCGCCCGCTGTTCCCGGTTTCCTTTTGTCGTCTTCTCCCAATCCCAAATTGTTGTCTTCATGCAATCTCCACAGCATCACGTCCTCAGTTCTCAAGATACCGCCGAAACGCAAGGACGACTGCGTCCGGGCCCAGCGGTAAAAAAGGCCACCCCAAACGGGATGGCCTTTTGCCTGGCTTGAGGCTGTGTCGCGCGCTTACGGTTGCGCGGCTGCGCCCGGGTTTTCATTGGCGCGGGCTTGCGCCTTTTCGGCGAGCACCTTATGCGCGTTGTCTTCGAGGGCCTGGGCTTCGGGCATGTAGGTGAGCGCCTTCTGGATCATGGGATCCCAGTCGGCCACGGTGCGCAGCCCCATTAACTGGCCGAACTGAATGGTGACGATGTCCTTTTTGATGCGCGCCTTTACCCAGTCGGAGACGCCGTTGATATCGGCATCGGTCCACATCGACATCCTGGCCGGTGAGGAACTTCTTGAAATCGGCGAGCACTGCGTCGTCGACCTGGAAGTCTTTGTCGATGGTGTGATTGGCGACGTATACCGGCGCGAAGTGGAAGAACACGTCTTTATAGAGCAGTTCGTCCTGGAAGCGGTTGTTTTGGGGCGTCTCAATCTTTTCGTCGGGAGTGATGCCGCCGCCGCCGTAGACAGTGCGGCCTGAATCGGTGAGCTTGACCTCGCGATTCGAGGAGTCGGGGGCGAGCGCGCCGGCGTGGTTGTAGTAGTCGTAGAGCGAAACGCCCTCGTAGTTGCGCTGAATGAGGCGGCCGGAGGGCGTGTAGTAATGGTAAGTGGTGAGCGCGAGACCGGAGTTTTCGCTGAGGTTGTATACGGTCTGCACCAGACCCTTACCAAAGGTGGTTTCGCCCGACAATCAGGGCGCGGTCGTGGTCCTGCAAGGCGCCAGAGACGATCTCGGCGGCCGAAGCGGTGTCGCGGTTGACCAGCACGACGATGGGGAAGATTTTGCCGCCATTACCGTGGGTCGCGGTGTAGTTCTGATCGGAGTAAGCGCGTCCGCGCTGAGAGACGATGGCCTGGCCTTTGGCGAGCAAGTGGTCGCAGACGTCCACAGCCTGGCTTAGGAGGCCGCCGGGATTCTCGCGCAGGTCGAGTACCAGGCCCTTGAGGTTGCCGAAGCTGTTGATAGCGTCTTCCATCTCCTCGCCGGTGGTCTCCTGGAACTGGGTGAGATGAATGTAGCCGATGCCGGGACGGATCTCGATATTTGAGGTCGATGGAGGGGTGGGGAATCTCGTCGCGTATGAGGTCGAAGACCAGCGGCTTGGGCTGGCCATAGCGAACCATCGTGACCTGAACGTGGGTGCCCTTGGGGCCCTTGAGCGCCTTTGCAACCTGATCGGAGGTCCAGCCGTCGGTGGATTTGCCGTCGACCGCGAAGATTTGGTCGCCGGGGTGAATGCCGGCGCGGAAGGAGGGCGTGTCCTCATAGGGAGTGACGACGTAGACTTTGTTGTTTTGCTGCTGGATGACCATGCCGACGCCGTAGTAGTGGCCGCGCTGGTCTTCGCGCATGCGGGCATAGGCCTTGGGATCGTAGAAATGCGAGTGCGGGTCAAGAACCTGCAACATGCCGGGGATAGCGCCATCGTAGATGGCGTCGTCGGCCTTGTCGCCTGTGATGGGCTCGGCATAGTTCTGCTCGACGACCGCATAGACGTCAGTAAAGGTCTTCAGGCTGTCGCGGAGCTGGCTTTCGTCCTGTGAGGACTGAGCGCCGACCTTGCGCTCGAGGACGGTGCCGGCAACGGCGCAAACGGCGAAGAAGAGGACGACGGTGAAGATTGCGCGGCGGGCGCGGGGAGCTCATAGACAGACCGAACCTCCAGACAGGCCGGGTGCCTGGCGCTTGGACACGGATCTCCAATCGCCCGAGAGCGAATCCGGCTGCTGCTGGATTACCGCTCGATAAAAATTGACCTTGCCCGGTTCCGGCAAGGCCAGGGAGATGGAAGAGCCGCTCGCGCAAACCCCGCGGAGCCGTCTTCGGCTAAAGTATACCACTATGCATTTGACGCGCAGGGTGGGGGATCGGGTAGCGGGCGGGCTGGTGGGGTGGAAATCGGGCCTGGCGGGCGGGGGTTGAGAGAGAATCGCGTTGCTGCTGCCTCGGGGATTTACAATGGCGTCTATAGCATCAGGCAGTAAATGACGCCGTTGCCGAGTAAATATGACTCTCAGACTTTTTCGAATTTCCGCGGCGATCGTGTTCGGCACGGTGCTGCTCGTTGGAACCACCTTGGCGCAGACCCAGGCGAACGACCCGGAGAGCCCATACGGCGGGACGACTGTCGAGGACATTATCGCCCGCGTCAACGACCAGATCATCACCAAGTCCGATTACGATCGCGCGCTGGCGCGAACTGGACCAGGAGGCTCGGCAGCGCGGCGATACGCTGCAGGAGATGTCGGCCGAGCACAAGGAATTGCTGCGCAACCTGATCGACCAGCAACTGTGGCTCTCGAAGGGCAAGGAACTGGGCATTACCGGCGAAACGGAGCTGATCAAGCGCCTGGACGAGATCCGCAAGCAATACAACCTGGAATCGATTGACGACCTGGAAAAGGCCGCCAAGGAGCAGGGGGTATCGTTCGAGGATTTCAAGGCCAACATCCGCAACCAGATCATCACGCAGGACGTGATGCGGCAGGAGGTTGGCGAGCACGTTCAGATCACGCCCGGTGAAGCGGAGCGCTACTACGAGCAGCACAAGCAGGAATACACGCAGCCGGAGAGCGAGCGGTTGAGCGAGATCCTGATTTCGACGGCGAGCGCCGACGATCCGGCCAAGGTGGCTGCGGCCAAGGCGAAGGCGGACGACATTGAGGCCAGGCTGCACGCGGGCGGCGACTTTGCGCAACTGGCGCGCAGCTTCAGCGAGGGCACGACGGCGGCTCAGGGAGGCGATCTGGGCCAGTACAAGCGGGGCCAGCTTCCCAAGGTGCTCGAGGACCAGACGTTCGACCTGAAAGCCGGCCAATACACCGATCCGATCCTTACCCGCCAGGGCTACATCGTCCTCAAGGTCGTGCAGCACACGCCGGGAGGACCAAGGCCTTATAAGGAAGTGCAGCAGGACGTGGAAGAGGCCTTCTACATGAGCCAGATGGAGCCGGCGATTCGCGCCTATCTGACGAAGATGCGCGAGGATGCATTCATCGACATCAAGCCCGGTTATGTGGATACGGGCGCCAGCCCTAACGAGACCAAGCCGGTTTACAGCGCGTATGTGCCGCCGGCGCCGAAGAAGAAGGCCAAGGTGGAACGAACCCGGTTCCGCGAGAGCACGCGCACTTTCAGGCAGAAATCGGGCGCGGCCGCGTCCGCGCCGGAACAGCCGCGCGCCTGCGCCTGCGACCAAGACAAAAGGCAAGAAGGGCGAAGCGGGCACGGAGAAGCCGGGCAAGAAGGAAAAGATTCGCTATGGGCAGGCGCCGCGCGAGACGTTGCCCACGGCAGCGGCGAATTCGGGCACGGAGAATGCGGGTGCGCTGCCGGAGACGGCTTCGAATACCGAGCAGCCGGCCAATCCGCTCGAGGGCGCCACCGCACCGACGCAGAAGACGCGCTTCAGCGCCCGCGCGCGGACGGAGAAGAAGACCAAAACGAGTGGAGCGCAGGGGGATGCGCTGGCGCCCGCGCCGCCGGATGCGGCCGAGGTCGCCGACCGCCAGACGCAGTCGGCTCCTTTGGGGCTTTCGGGCCAGACGTCAACGAATAAGAAAAAGAAGGCGGCAGCCACGACCGCCGAGAAGACACGCAAGAGCCAGGAGAAGAAGAAGCACGAAGAATCCGCTCAGAAGCCGACGCCGCAGCCCACGCCGATCCCGCCTGTGCCTGGCGCGCCGGCGCCGGCACAGCAACCGCAGGCGCCTCAACCACAGACGCCTCAACAGTAGCAAGTCAGCCAGTCAGCGAGTCAGCGGGCCTGGGAGTTGCTCCCGGGCCCGATTCGTGTTTGTGCGCCCAGCATGGGCGCACTCTTACGGGTGCAAGTCCCGTCACAAGCTGGTTACGGCGAGCGAAGCGAAGCGCAACTGCATGAGGGCGACCGAGTGTGGGGAGGAAGCGCAGAGCGAAGCTGCGGGCCGATGAACAAGAACCGGATAGAAGGCGTTGCCGGGCAGGGCGAGCGAGCCAGAGATCGCGAAGCTCTCGTGACCAAGGTTCGGCGGCGTAGATCCGGCGGCCGTGCAGTGAAGGAGTGCGTTCTTACCTGGGGAGATCTCGCCTTGTGCCTGAAAGGGCAACGGTGTCGAACCGGAGCGAGAAGTCAGCCGAGGCCGTAGTAGCCGGCGCAGGCCGGTGAAGGGCCGAACGAGAAGGAGTGGAATCCAGTATGACGATGCAGAGGGTAAGGCGTCAGATGTCCGCGCAAGCGGAGCGGTCCGGCAAGGGGCAGGGTGAAGCCTTGTCCGTGCGGGGCAGCGACGAAGCCCCGGGCCCGCGTCATGAAGTGGAGGACACAGGGCCGGGACTGCTAACGGCAGTGCTGGCCAGAGAGAACATGCAGCGGGCATGGAAGCGGGTACGAGCCAATAAGGGCGCTGCGGGTATCGACGGTCTCAGCATCGACGAGACCGCTGAGCGGCTGCGTGCCGGGTGGCCTGCGATCCGCGACCAACTACTGCATGGGAGGTACCGGCCTCAGCCGGTGCGACGGGTAACGATCCCCAAGCCGGAGGGAGGCCAGCGCGAGCTTGGCATCCCGACGGTGACGGATCGTCTGATCCAGCAAGCGATGTTGCAAGTGTTGCAGCCGCTTCTCGATCCCACCTTCAGCCAGCACAGCTACGGGTTCCGACCGGGCCGGAGCGCGCAGGACGCGGTGTTAGCGGCGCAGTCCTACGTGCAACAGGGACGGCGGATCGTGGTCGATGTGGACCTGGAGAAGTTCTTCGACCGGGTGCATCACGACATCCTGATCGACCGCTTGCGGAAACGCGTCGCCGATGACGGAGTAATCCGGCTGGTGCGGGCGTATCTGACCAGCGGAGTCATGGATGGCGGGGTGCTGATGGAGCGTAGCGAGGGGACGCCGCAGGGCGGCCCGTTGTCTCCGCTGCTGGCCAACGTGTTGCTGGATGAAGTGGACAAGGAGTTGGAACGGCGGGGGCATTGCTTCGTTCGTTACGCCGACGACGCGAACGTGTATGTTCGCAGCCGCCGTGCGGGTGAGCGGGTAATGCAACTGCTGCGGCGTCTCTATGCACGGCTGCGTCTCACGGTCAACGAGACCAAGAGCACGGTCGCCAGCGTATTCCGGCGCAAGTTCCTCGGCTACAGCTTCTGGGTGGCCGCGGGCGGCAAGATAAAACGCCGGGTGGCCGACAAGGCGATGGCAACGTTCAAGCAGCGCGTTCGGGAACTGACCCGCCGCTCCGGCGGGCACAGCCTGAACGCGGTGATCAAGCAAATGCGTGTGTATGTGCTGGGCTGGAAGGCTTACTTCCGGCTGGCGGATACTCCCGGAGTCTGGAGCGATCTGGACAAATGGATACGCCACCGCATACGAGCCATCCAACTCAAGCAATGGACACGCGGCACGACCACCTATCGCGAACTACGGAAGCGGGGAGCTTCGTCCGACGTAGCGGCGCAAGTGGCGGCTCACACCCGCCGCTGGTGGCGCAATAGCGGATTGCTCCTGCATACCGTGCTGAATCTCAGATGGGCCGACCAACTGGGGATACCCCGCCTCTGTTGACCTCAACTTCTCGAACCGCCGGATGCGGACCCGCATGTCCGGTGGTGTGGCAGGGGAGGAGAGGCCACTCTCCCCCCTATGCCGATCCCGGCAGGAGGATAGGTTACATTTGGGCCGAAGGACTATTGCCCAACCAATAACTTCCGGTTCGCCGAGTAGGCGACCATTCGATACTATGCAGAATTCTCGTGCTGGATTGCGCTTCGTCGTCTCTGTCGGGCCGGGCTACGACAAAGCACTGTTACCTTAGCTATGGGCGACTTCCTCCTTCTGCTTGCTCAAGTTCGCATTAATAAAAGCCATCGGCTCAGCCGTCGCCTTGCCAAGCAAGTAGCCCTGGACTTCATTCCCCCCCAGTTTCTCGATCAGGTCGAGTTGGCCCCGGGTTTCAACTCCCTCGGCAATCACCTTCATTCCAAGGCTGTGCGCCAGCATGACCAGCGAACGAATCATCGCTTTCAGCTCGGGACGATGCTCCAATTCACTGATGAACGAGCGATCGATTTTGAGGGCGTGGAACGGCAGGTTGGGCAGGTAACTGAGCGATGAGTAGCCGGTGCCAAAATCATCTACAGCCATGCCCACGCCCAGTTTGGAGAGGCGGCTCATGGCTTGGGTCACGTGCTCCATACCGTTGACGATGACCGACTCTGTCAACTCAATTTGCAGCAAGGTGGGAGAAAGGCCGCTGCTGCGAAGGACCTCGACAACTTCATCCACGAAGGTCGCGCGCGCGAATTGAATGCTGGAGACATTGACGGCAACCTGGATGGGATGCGAGTTGGTAGATTGCCACCGCACCGCTTCGCGGCACGCAAGCTCCAACACGTAAGCCCCGAGTTCCACAATGAGACCAGACTCTTCGGCGATCGGAATGAACTTCGCAGGGGGGATCTGTCCGAGCGTCGGGTGGCTCCAGCGTGCCAGCGCCTCGAAGCGAACAATGTCGTAGGTGCCGAGCTCGAATTCGGGCTGATAGTGCACGCTGATTTCGCCATGCTCCAGGGCGTAACGCAGTTCGTGCTCCAGGTTCAGGCGCTCACGAACTGACGTCCCCAGATCTTCAGAGAAGTAAGCAACCTGGTTCTTGCCGGCGCGCTTGGCAGCGTACATCGCGCTATCGGCGTTCTGCAACAGCAGAACGGAACTGATTCCGTGATCGGGGAAAAGGCTGATCCCAATGCTCGCGCCGATCCTGATCTCGTGCCCCTCGATAGAAAATGGTGCTCCAAGAGCCTCCAGAAGCTGTTCCCCGATTCGGCCGGGCTGTTCCTTCGATCGGACTCCGCTCAAGATGATGGCAAATTCGTCGCCGCCAAGGCGGGCCAGTGTGTCGGAATCTCGCACGCGCGATTGAAGGCGTTTGGCGACATCGGCCAACAGCAGGTCTCCCACCGAGTGGCCGAGGCTGTCGTTCACCAGTTTGAATCCATCCAGGTCAATGTAGAGCAGGGCTACGCAGCTTAGGTCGCGTGTGGCTGATGCCAGCGCGTGGTTAAGACGGTCAGCCATCAAGCGTCGATTTGGAAGGCCAGTAAGTTCGTCATTAAGAGCCTGGTACTCGAGTTTTGCTTCAAAGGCCGCTTTCTCCTGGGCGTGCTTTTCCAATTCCGCGAGCATGGAATTGAATCCACGCCCAAGCAATGCGATTTCGTCCTTTCCGGAAGGCGAAACGCGGGCGCTGAAATCGTGGTGAGCTGTAACGGCCTGCATGGCTGCGGCCAATTCATCGATGGGCCGCAGGATGCGGCGCTGCAAAACCGATCCGGACAGAGTGCTCAAAAGCAGGGCCACGAAGAGTAGTCCGCAAGCGATATCGCAGAGATGAATCCACCTTTTCCGCATATCGCTGAGGTCCGATTCGATGTAAATAGTTCCCGCAAAATCTCCGCCCCGTCCCAGCCTGTGCGTTGCTGCTGCAAAATCGTTGGGCGTTTTCCATTCCCCGTCCATGCGTTGAGGACACGGTCGCACCCCCGGCTCGCGCAGGTACTGCGCAAACAGAATCTCCGCGGGCGAATACAGACATGCGGTAACGACGGGCGATTCTGTTCGAAGTGCTTCGAGCATCTCGCGCGCCGCGGGTTTGTCATCAAATAACAGGGCAGCCGTAGAGTTCTGCCCGACGATGTCAGCAAGGGTGTCCAGACGGCTTTGCATCTGAAGATGGGCGCTGATCGAATCGTATGCCAGAAGGCTCGCCAACAGCGTGGCGGAGGCGATGCCGCTGGTGACCAGAGCCATCCAGGTCATTTTGTGCGCGAAGCTGCTTCCGCTTCCAATGCGCATCTCAACCCTTCCCGTCCGGTCGCACGATCGTGGCCAGGTTGAGAACGCGAGAGCTGATTCTTAAGCCTGCCCGCTGCGTCGATATGATGTTCACTACAATTTGAATGTGGTCATCGGCCTTGACAAGTCCGATCATCCCGCCATGCTGCGGAAACGACTCCGTATCCCCAAGCGTGAGTACCGCACGGCCGTCGATCTTGGCCAGCGTCTTGCGGATTTCGTCTGAAGAGGCATCGCCGAAGTAGATTACTCCGCATTTCTCGAGCGCATCGTCGTGCGGAAAGAGAACCACGTGCAGAGTGCGAGTGTCGCTCTTGCGGCCGTCGAGCGATTTCAGCAGCGCCTCGCCGGTGGCGGGTACACCTACGTAGCCAATCAGCAGATCGTTTTGAGGGCTCGGCCACTCGACGAACTTGATCAGGTTGTAAAGGTAGGCTACTCTCACCGCACTTTCGTCGCGCTCCTGTGTTGAGGCAAGGGGAAGTGGGAGCACCACGAAAGCAGCCAGGATCGCCAACGTCGCCCATACGTGTACTCGAGCGTGGCTCATCGGCTGTCCCGATTCCGGCTGACCGGCAGCCGGTAGGTCAGCTTGAAGCGCCAGGTTCGGCCGTCCTGCTGGATTTGATCCTCGGGACCGCTTGGGCCCATAGGGGAGAACCAGCGGCGGTTGGCCGCGTTGTACATGCTCGAAGAAAACACCCAGCCGCCCCACAGCGGGTTTGTATTCACGGTGACATTTGGCAGAACGTAGGAGGGCACAACTGTCCCGCGATAGTCGGTCATAGAGCCCACATACAAAACCTCGACCGACGCAACGGCGTGCCTCGACAGCGGCAATTTTCCGTTAAACTTCACCTGGCTCACCGGAGAGTTTGCCATGTGCGTATTGGTCTCGGCGTCGGTGGCCGCGGAGGCCGAGTAGCTGATGCGCGCGCCTATTCCGGACGTGCGCTCGGCAGCTACCTCCGCTTCTATTCCCAGTGCGTGAACTCGCCCGTCGTTCACAAACCATGCCATTCCCGTGCTGTTGGCTGGAACTTCGTCAATCAGATTGTGGAGTTCGTTGCAGTAACCGTCGACGGTGATTGATATCCAGGGCCGAAGATTCTCTTCCAACACGAGCTCGTTGCTGAGAATCCGTTCCGGTTGAAGCTTGACTGGCGGCGGAAGGATGTTGACGGGGTCGTTGTAAAACTGCTCGTAGGCGCTGGGAGCGCGGAATGCCGTCCCGAGGATGTACTTCACTGCCGTCCGTGTGCCGGGCATGTAGATCAGCGCCAGCCGAGGGCTCATCGTGCCGCCGAAGGTGCTGTACTGGTCATAGCGTCCCCCGGCGTGAACGATAAGCCTGGGAGTGAAGTTGAGCTCAGCATCTCCATAAACGGCAGCGAGCCAGGATGTATCGTTCACTCGCGAAAGGTCGCCCATCCCGACAATCACGTCTCGCTGGAGAATGCGCATGCTGTATTCGTAATCGGCGCCAACAGTAATCCGGTGTGGGCCAAACTCGCGGGTCAGGTTAGCTTCCGCTCCGGCCCAGTCTGCGCGGCCCTTCTCATACGCCTGGCCGGCGAACCATGATTGCTGGAATGCGCCGCTGCCGTTGCTATTGTATGCATCGTAGAAGATGCGAAGATCGATATCGGTTCCCGACCCGACGGTTTTGTGCAGACTGGCATCGACATAACCGCGCACATCTCTCTGCCAGTCCAGGGGATTGTTGAACAAGGTGCCAAAGATCGCAGTGGGAAATTTTTTGATGTTGTCAGAAAATGCACCCTGCAGTCGAAAACTGCCGTTTCGCAGATCTGCAAAGACCGAGTCGAGGCGCGTACCGTCCATGTCGTCCGCGTATCCGTTGTTTGTGGACGGGGAGGCGAACTCGGGGAAGAAGAGCGAGGATTGGCCAGGATCGTGCAGGTACGATGCCGATAGCAGACCGGAGCGGCTCCCTTTGCTGGCCGTCAATGTGACGCGGCCCGTTCGCGACTGGAATGAGCCGGTGTTGCCCGACGATTCAATCGCCGCTTCCGCGCCCGGGCTCCGGGTAATGACATTGATCACCCCGAACACAGCGTTAGTGCCGAAAAGCGACGACCCCGGCCCGCGCACGATTTCAATGTGATCGACAAGGTCAAGATCAAGCGAGAAGGCGGTTCCGATCATCGCACTGTCGAAGACGTTCTCGTTTAAGCGGTGACCGTTCAAGAGCAACAGAACGCGCGAGTTGAAGTCGCCGGGGCGCATAAAGCCGCGGACCCCGAGGTAAGGGTAAAGGCGATCGTAGGATGTATAGAATCCGCGCAGGCTCTCTAACGCATCGCCCAGCGTTCGCCAGCCGTTACTCCGGATGTCGGCAGCAGTAAGGATGCTGACCGAAGATGGCGCCCTGCGCGCGTCCTCAAAATGACGCGAGGCGCTGAAGACCTTCACCCGCGACAGGTCTTCCAGATTCATATTCATCAGGTCCTGATCGGCCTGCGTTTGTGAAAGTGCGACAGCCGCAAGAGCCTGAAACCCCATCACAACGCCCGCGTGCAGAAACTTGGCACACATTGAGCGGCTCATAGCAGAGGAATCGGCAGCCGCGGCTTCGGCCTTTAATCGCACCCCATGCCACCGGTGATGTCAACGAGTACAAAATCGTCGAGACGCAAATCTCCCGCCTGGGAAACAAATTCGAGGTTCCGGGCGGTTTACCGGCTATGCTTCAGTAAGAACTTGGTTAACAATCTGCTCCGCGTGCGCAAGAGATCAGGCTGGTCAAATCGCTCGGAAGAGTTTGTGCAAATTTGTGCTAGCCATGCAATCATTTGGGCTGTCTTGGCTATTTGGGCTATTTTAGAATCAAAAACTTATACGCTTTCAATTCGTGCTGGCCTGGGGCACCTAGGATCGGTACAAAGTTAAGACGTCAGAGACCTACGGCTTTTCCGGATTTATGTAGAGTCGCCAAGCGGTGTGCAATGTGGATTCTTCTTGAGGAAAAATCCACTGGACAGTGGTGGCTTCGCTCTATACGAATCCGAGAAATGCTTTAGCTCCCGGCAAGCCGGAAATACCGCTTTGCCCGGGCCACATCCTTGAAGATCTGCGCCTTCAGCGCCTCCGGCGAGGGCCACTCCCGCTCCCCGCGCAAGCGCAGCAGAAACTCAAGCTCAATCAGCGTGTTTTCGTCCATCTCGACCGGCTCGAAGTTGAGAATGTGCGACTCAACGGCAAAAGACGCCTCGCCGAACGTCGGCCGGTTGCCGACATTTGTCACCGCTTGAAATGCGTGCCCGTTCACTTTGAGCCGTGTGACGTACACGCCCAGGGCCGGCAGCAATTCCTCATACGGCGCCAGATTCACCGTTGGCACCAGTAACCGCGAGCCAATGCCGCGCCCCGAGGCCGGCGTGGAGAGCACCGTGAAGGGCCGGCCCAGCATCCAGCGCGCGCGGCGCACGTCGCCCGCGGCCACCAGCGCGCGAACCGCGGAACTCGAAACGTCAAGGCCGCGCACGCGCACCGGCTCGTGCACGTGCACGGCAAAGCCCAGTTCCGCGCCCAGCGCGGCCAACTCGCGCACGCCGGCCCGGGCGCCGTGCCCGAAGCGAAAATTCTGCCCCTCGTGCACGCTGCGAATGCCCAGCGCCGCAACCAGAACCCGCTCGACAAAGTCGCGCGCCGCGAGCCCCGCCAGCGCTGCGTCGAAATTGAGCAGCAGCACAGCGTCGACTCCCGATTCCACCAGCAGCCGCAAACGCTCGGGCGTGGGCGTGATCAGCCGCGGCGCCCGCGCAGGACGCAGGAACTGCTCCGGATGCGGATCGAATGTAACGGCGACAGCGCGCGCTCCCGCGCTTCGCGCTTCCTTGACAACGGCCGAAAGATTCTCCCGGTGGCCGAGATGCACGCCGTCAAAGTTGCCAATCGCGGCCACTGCGGGGCCGAAGCCCGCCGGAATCCCGGCCAGCGAACGAAAGATGGGAATCGCCGCGCGTGTCATAGAATCACGGGCACGCTCAACCCGTCATAAGCCAGCCTGGCGTTTGCAGGCAGTGTGCAGTTGGTTTCTTCGTGGCCCAGATCGTGGGCAATGTGCGTGAACCATGTTTGGCGCGCGCCGATGCGCTCGGCCCACGCGAGCGCCTGCTCCAGGGTGGCATGGCTGGGGTGGGGCTTATGGCGCAGTGCCGAAAGCACCAGTACATCAAGGCCTTCGAGCAAGGCAAAGCTCGATTCGGGAATCGCGCTCACGTCAGTCATGTAAGCTGCGTTGCCAAAGCGAAAGCCGGCGATCGGCATCGCGCCGTGCATGAGCGGAATGCGGACAAACTCTACGCCGTGCACCGCGTTGCAACTGGCCAAGCGCTTAAGTTCGACGCGCGCTCGCGTAGGGTACGTGGCCTCCGGCGAAAAGGTATATGCGAAGACCTGCTCCAGGACCGCGGCAGTCTCCGCGTCGGCGTAAAGCGGGATAGGACCGCCTCGACGAGAGGCAATAAAGCTCAGCGGGCGCAGATCGTCCATCCCCAGAATGTGGTCGGCATGCGAGTGCGTGTAGAACACGGCATCGATGTGGGTAACGCTCTGGCGCAGCGCCTGCTCGCGGAAGTCAGGTCCGGTGTCGATGACTACCACGCGCTCGCCGCCCGTCGATGATTCGGCCGCAGTCTCTTGCCAACGCAGCAGCGCGGAGGGCCGCAGCCGCCGGTCGTGCGCATCGGTCGAGGTGCACACCGCACAGAAGCAGCCCAGCGTCGGAACCCCCATCGAGGTTCCCGTGCCTAAAAATGTGAGTGTGCCTTCCATTGCCTCCCGCGAAAGGCAAGCGCCATTCCACAGTTGTGATTTGTCAGTGATCAGTGATCAGAATTTTGACCACTCGTGGTCCCTATGCCCCACGTCCCTAAGTCCCTGTCCTTTTACTTCTTCACGGGCGGCGGAGGCGCCACACTCTGCACAGTCATCATGCTGGTCAGTTCCAGGAATGCCATGCGCGCCTCAAACAGCACCGACTGCAGCATGCGATCCTCGGCTTCAGTCAGGTTGCCGCGGGTTTTTTCAGCCAGAATCGCCAGCAGGTCGATGGTGGCCCGCGCGCCCACAATGTCGACTCGCGGACGCTGGCCCTCCTGCGTGCCTGCCCCCATCTGCAGCATGGCGGAAACGTAGAACTGCTGCACCAGGTGCTCGAAAGCTATCGGCGGTTGCGGACCCGCGGCGGGATTCTGCGCGCGAATCAGGTCTTCAAGCCGTTGCGCCGAGGCGTCGTACGCCACCTTCTGCTCGTGGCTTTCCTGTGCGGTAGGCGGCGGAGGCATTGCGTCTGCCAGTTCCTGCTCCTCCGTGGGCGGCGCCGGGTCTTCTGCGGCGGTCTCGCGGCGCGGTTCGTTCACCACCAGGCGCGGCCCGGGCACCGGCGCGCCGGTCGTTGACGGGGTGGGCGGCGGTGCAGCCGGGGCCGGCGGCGCGGGCGCTTGCCCGCTCTCTTTTTCCTCTTCTTCGGCCTTCATCTTGCGGCGGTCAATCACTTCAAACTTCGGGGGTTCGCTCATAGTTTTCAATTTCCGTTCTGTTAGTTACCTTCCCTGCTCGCTGACTTGCCGACCTGCTAACTTGCCGACTTGCTCAAAGGCTGGGCGGCGCGGCGAGAATCTGGGCCGTTCCCGCGCCCGCTCCAGTCTTGTACTGGAAGCTTTGACTGCGTGCCTCCGCCTCTGCCCTCATCATGCCCAAACGCAAAAATGCGCTGGCCATTGTCGAGCGGCAGCTCGGCTGCGCTGGTGATCTGCCCGGCAGCCTTCCCGTCTTCCAGCGTCAGTTCCGTGCCGCCCGAGGGCACAGGGCCCGGCCAGCTCCAGCGGGCGCAGATGCCGGTGCACATTGCCGCGCGACCGGATGCGCTCCACAATCTCCTGGCCCAGGTAGCAGCCCTTGGCGAAGTGCAGCGCCCGCATCTGCGCAGGTCTCCTGCGGCAGGTCGCGCTCCGCCATATCGATGCCGTAGGCCGGAATCCCCTCGGCGATGCGAAAGGCCTCCAGCGCGGCCGAGCCCACCGGCGTAGCCCCGCCGGTGCGCAGGCACGCCCACAGCTTGACCAGCCCCGCCGAGGGCAGCCAGAACTCGTAGTGCGGCGCCAGCACACCGTAGTCGCGCAAAATCCTCAGGTCCCAACCGTTCCATTCCACGCTGGTTCCCGCCATGGGGCTCCCAATCGTTGGCAGGCCCACCCGCTCCAGCACCTCATCGGCCTGCGGTCCGGTCAGTCCTATGGCCGTCTCCGAACCAGCCTCACCCACCTGCTCCTCGCCCAACGGAACCAGTTCCACGTCGTCCATGATGATGAAATGGTTGAGGTGGTCAAGCAATTTGTCTATCTGGCCGGCTGCAATCTCCAGTTCCAGGCCGGATTCCCCGGCAAACGGAGTTCCCAACATGCGATCTTCGCCGCCGACTTCACTTTTTGTGGCGCTGCCGGCTCTGCTTTCTTTGACGTTACCCGCCGGGCTTCGCCGCTGGGGCGAGAGTTCCTCGCCTTCCCGCCACACCGTCAGGTCGCCCTGGATGCGGCCCTGCGCGTTCAGCACCAGGTTCCAGGCACCGGTGTTTGGAAACAGATCGTTTACGGTGTTGGTCACCATCCCGCTCAGCCAGCGAAAACGGTCGGCTCCGCGCGACAGCCACGCGCCGCATCCAGCCCAGATCGTGGATTGCGGCACCCAGGGCGAGCGCCGCTGTTTCCGCTTCTGGCGCGTCCAACTCTTGTGGGGTCAGCGCGCCCCGGTATGCAACAAGTTCATGGGGCGTACGGGAAGATTCGAGCATTGCGGCCAGCGCGGTGGCCTGCAGGTTTACGGCGACGATCGGTTTCTGTCATGGGATGACTTTTCCGCGGTCCGGCGCAGGATTTCTAAGTGAAACCTGGCGCGGAACCGCATCCTGATTATAGCCTTGAAGAGAGAAGCGGGAATCGTGGCCCAGGGAAGCGGCCAAACCCCGAGGGGAGTACGGAAGCTCACAGGAGAACCAATGCCCGCAGGAAATCGGATAATCGCCCGGCACACAATCGCAAACTGGACTTGGCGCGGAGCGATCTGGGCCATCCTGCTTTTCCTCACAGCAGTAACCGTGGCCATGGCCCAGCAAGCCGCCCCTTCGCCGGCCCAGCCCACCCCGCCCGCGGGAGCGGCGGGCCGATGGTCCCGTCCCATGGCAGTGAAAGCGCCAAGCCCGCTACCCGCATCACGCCCGAGCAAGCCAAGCAGCTCTTCGCGCTGGTCGATGAGCTGATCAAGTTCTCCTCGGATGAGACCGGCCTGCCCATCAAGAGCACCGTCAAGCGTCAACTCACCACCCGCGCCGCCGTGGAAGCGTATCTCGACGAAAAATTCAATGAAGACGAAGGCGCCAAGCGCATGCAGCGCGACGAAATCGTGCTGAAGAAATTCGGGCTCTCGACCACGACTTCGAGCTCAAGCCCTTTCTGCTGGCGCTTCTGAAGGAGCAGATCGAGGCCTACTACGACTCGAAAACCAAGACCGTGAACCTGCTCGATTGGGTGGAACCCGAGGAGCAAAAGCCGGTGATGGCGCACGAGCTGACCCACGCCCTGCAGGACCAGCACTCCGACCTGGAAAAGTGGGACGACCAGACGCCAGACGACGTCTCGCACGACGCGGCCGGCGACCAGAACCACCTGGCCAAAGACGAGATGGACACCGCGCGCGATGCCGTGGCGGAGGGCCAGGCCACAGCCGTCATGATGGACTACATTCTCAAGCCGATGGGCAAGAGCCTCATCAAGGATCCCGAGGTGCTGGACATCATCAAGTCGCAGATGAACCCCGCTGACGACTCGCCCGTGATGGCGCGCGCACCGCTGCTGCTGTCGGAATCCATGCTCTTCCCTTACCGCGAGGGCCTCAGCTTTGAGCAGGACGTGTGGATGGACCAGGGCCAGACCGCGGCTTTTGCCGGCGCGCTCGACCGCCCGCCGACCTCAAGCTGGGAGATCATCAACCCGCGCGAGTACGAGAAGAAGCACATCCCCGCCATCCCTCTGCTGCCCGACATTCACCCCCTGGTCGATCCGCTCTACCAGCCCTACGACATCGGCCAGATGGGCGAGCTCGACGTGCACATCATTACCGAACTCTTCGGCGGCGATAACGCGGCCCGCGATCTGACTCCGGCCTGGGACGGCGGCCTCTATTGGGCGGGCCAACTGCGCAGCGCAACCACTCCGGCCGAGCAGGCCAGCACCAAATCCCTCGCCATCTTTTATCTTTCAGTTTGGAAGAACGCCGACTCCGCGCAGGTCTTCGCCAAGCTCTACGCCAACAACCTGGGCGCGGAAGTATTCCAGCGTTCAGTTGCAGACGGCCGCAAGCCCGTCGGCGCAGGCGGACGACGGATCGGTGGAGCAGGTCTACTCGACCAACGAGGGTCCGGTCGTCATCACCACGCGCGGCAAACTGGTCTTCGTCTCGGAGAGCTTTCCGCTGCCGCTGGCGCGCAAGCTCACATCGCTCATTCTCGACGCCCAGGGCGGCGGCTCCATGCGCATGGCGAACACGCTTCAGCCGGCCCGGCCCTCGAGCCAGGCTGCATCTGACGCGCCAGACAAGCCCGGAGGCGCGCTCTCCGCCGACCTGGTACACTTCTTCGAAAGCTGCGGTGTGATGAAAGCCGCGGTCGACGCCGAGCGCCTGACGCTGCAGCAATACCCCGCGCCGTAGGCGGAATCGTACCGCCGGTCTCCAGACCCGCACATGGGGTAACTGAGGGTCAGCCGACCATCCACTCAGAATCGGTTTTCAGCGGTTGAAACGTCGCGACGATAGAGACAGTTGCCCGTCAGGTGTATGCTGCTCTGGAGAGCTCGCATGCAGGTGTTGGCGGTCATTGGAAGTCCCAGGAAAGGGCACAGCTATCGGCTCGTTCAGCAGGTCGAGCGGCGGTTGACACAGAATCCCGACGTGCGATTTGAGTATTTGTTCCTCAGTGAGCTTAACCTGCAGACCTGCCGTGGCTGCTATTTATGCCAATCCCGAGGGGAGAAATACTGCCCTCTCAAAGACGAGCGGGAGAATTTGGTGTGTAAGATGCAACGGGCGGATGGCGTGATCTTCGTGTCTCCGGCGTACACAGCCAACGTGACCGGGCTGATGAAGAACATGATGGATCGAATCGCCTATACTGCGCACCGGCCTGCCTTTCTGAGAAAGCCCGCGATGCTGGTGGCGACTGCCAGTTCCTTTACTGGGGATACGCTGAAGGCCCTTTCGTGGTTTAGGTACACAGGGTTTGAAATCGTTGCCAAGCTCGGAGTGCCGGTATGGCCCTCGCCCCGTCGCGGCTGGCAGGGTAGGGAAGCTGTCGAGCGAAAATTCGAGAAAGCGGTCAGGCGCTTTGAGAACGCCTTATCCCATCGCCCTGCTTCATTGTCGCTCGCAAAGGTGCTTCGACTCTATGCCATGAAGGCCACGCCCGCGACTGATCCGGGATTCTTCCAGGCCGACGATGAGTACTTCCAATCGCTCGATCTCGCAGTGAGCTGCTGGAAGAAACTGCTTGGAAAGGTTGTTTATTGGGTTGCATTCACATGGATGAATCGCCATTTAGCGCATATCAAGAGCGAGACGGAGTCTTAGTTCGGACCGAAGCTTCAGGTTGCTATTCCCAGGGGTGGCAGCCGATATCATTGCAAACTCTGTATTGCGGTGTCTTTCCTGCAGTCCGGCCCAGGATGAGTGGCAGGATTTGCTGTATCAGCAGGACAACACCTGCGTTTTCAAGAACTGGCAGAAAAGCCGCCACCAGCTTCCCTTCCTGCCGCGCTATCATGGGAATCCGGAGCCGCTCCAGGAGACACGCACGTGCAAGGCAAGCTCGAAATCATGATGGGACCGATGCGCAGCAACAAGACGGCCGAGCTGCAGCGCCGCGCCGACATGCGCCGCCAGTACGCCAAACAACATGTCATGGTCCTCAAGCCCAGCGACGACACCAAGGGCGGTCCCGGCGTGGTCGAAAGTCGCAATCCCAACGGCGGCGGCAAGATGAACGCCTACACCTTCAAGTCTACCGACCCGTGGGAGGTTCTCGAAGTCATCCGCGACAAGGAGGTCGAGATCGGCAAACGCGTGGAGTGCATCGCCATCGATGAAGGCCAGTTTGTCGACGATCTCTTCCTCTTCACCAAGCACCTGCTCGACGCCGGCCACGACGTCCTCGTCGCCGGGCTCGACCTCGACTTCCGCGCCATGCCCTTCGGCGAGATGCTGAATCTCTCCTGGCTGGTGAACGCCTACGGCGGCAGCATCACCGAGTGCATGGCCTACTGCAGTTGCGGAGCGCGCGCCCTCTACTCTCAGCGCCTCATCGACGGCAAGCCAGCACCCTACGACAGCCCCATCAAAGTTCCCGGCGACTCCTACGAGCCGCGCTGCGCGGAACACTTCGTCCTACCCGGCCGCCCGCATTAAGCGAGGCCGCGTGAGGTCTGGGCACAGTTCCCATATCTCTTGCGCGCTCCGGTCCTTTATCCCATCATTGACACGCCTCCTCTGCACAGCTATAAAAACGCTTGAATGTTTCCCCGATCCGGCTTCATCCTCTTCGAAATCGCTCTGGCTTCAGCCACGGGCGTGCTTCTGCGTTTTGTGGTTGACCTGCATCCCGTCTGGTGGCTGGTCTGGCTCGCTCCCGCTCCGCTGCTTCTCATCGCCATCCAATTCCGCCCGCGCGACGCGCGCTGGATGGTCGCGCTCGCCGCCGTCATCGGGACCAGTTCGAACTTCCACTACTACCGCATGGTGATGCCGCTGCGCTTCGTGATCCTGGCCATCGCCGCCCAAGCCCTGCTCTGGAACTTTCTTATCTTCGCCTCGCGCAGAGTCATCGTGCGCTACCGCGCTTGGTGGACCGTCTTCGCGTATCCCGTCTTCTGCGTGGCCGTGGATACCTTGATGGCTGCTCTGTTGCCCGACGGCAACTGGGGCAGCCTGGCCTATTCGCAGGCAGATCGCCTGCCCATTGTCCAGATCGCCTCTCTCTTCGGCACCGCCGGACTGCTGTTTCTCATCTCGCTTGTCCCCTCGGTTCTCGCCGTGGGCTTCGCATATGGCCGCTCTCTCGGTCACGGCTGGATCGCCTATACGCTCACGGCAATTCTGCTGGCCTCTGCCCTGGTTTATGGCTACCCGCGCTCGCAAAAGCCTGTCAACGGCGTTGAGACCACCTTCGGCATTGTCTCCATCGATGACCCGATCGGCGTGAAAGCATCCGCAGCCTACGCCGGAAATATCCTTGAGGGTTACGACAATCGCGTGCAGGAAGTCGCCGCTCAAGGCGCTCAGGTCGTCGTTCTCCCGGAAAAAATCGCGGTTCTCGCTCCTCCCCGGGCTGTCGAGTGGCAACAACACTTCAGCGCGCTGGCCCGGCAAAACCGCGTATCGCTTGAAGTTGGCATTGGCATCGACGACGGCAAGAACCCCAGGAATTGGGCGTGGCTCTTTTCGCCGGATGGGCTGCTCGCCGCGAGCTATGAAAAGCACCACATGGCCCCGCCCGAACGTCGCGAGCATTATTTGTCCGGCGCGGATTACTCCGTCGCCACCATCGCCGGGCAGACCTATGGCTTGGCGATTTGCAAGGATATGCACTTCGCCGCGCTGGGCCGCGCCTATGGCCAGCGCCACGCAGCCGTCATGCTGGTTCCCGCATGGGACTTCGCTTATCTGGATGGCTGGCTGGAGGCGCGCACCACAGTGATGCGCGGCGTTGAGAACGGCTACACCATCATTCGCGCGTCACGGCGAGGGACTGCTGACGGCGAGCGACCCTTACGGCCACATTCTTGCCGAGATTCCGAGCAGTGCCATGCCCGGCCGTTCTCTGCTGGCCAGGGTGACGGTGGCAAACCCGCTATCCACGGTTTACACGCGCATCGGCAACGTATTCGGCTGGCTCTCGGTCGCTGCGGCGGTCCTGCTATTCGTACTCAGCCGTGCCCCCAAAAAACTCAGCCAGTGAAAACCGGCTTGGTTTTTGGTTTTGGGCCAGGTCGGGGGTCAATCGAGGTTCGCGGCCGTCATTGCGTGACCTGAAGCAGATCAGGGCTTTCCGTTTCCGAGCCGGCGGGGGCGTTTTTCCGCTCGATTTCCTCTTTGATGGTGCACACGGCATGGTTCCATACCACGTCGTGCACGAACTCGGGGAAGAGGAATCTGCCGCACCTCCACATCATCCGGCTCGCGAGACTCTTGCCTTTCTTGTAGTCGAAAGCCGCGTAGATGCAGAGCCTGCGATTTCCATCCCTGGTGGGCGAAATGTCGAAGATGAGTTTGCCGTGGTCCACGAGCCGATCGTCTGCCTGGTAGAGCAGGGTTTCAGAGCGCACTTTGCGGGTCAGCTTCAGTTCCGCGGCCAGTTTCAGGAGCGGTACACGGTATCGAATGACCGATCCCACTTCGTTGGGCGTGCCATGAATCTGCCTCATGTCAACGAATCGCACCTTGACGAACCGCGCGTCCGGCTGGCCATACATGGCGAGCTCTTCCATGATCTCCGCTTCGGAGCCCCGGATCTTGATCGAGTACATGCGCTCAAAGTCAGGCGATGGGTCCAGGTGCATTCCGAGGTTAGAGGCGAGTATCTCCTTGACGGCTTCGCGCTTCTCCATGGCCACGACGGCCGGATAGCGGCCGAACTTTCCCCATTTCATGCCCAGAATCCACTCGACGGCCACGTTCCTCAACGTGACCGCGGCGCCCACCAGAATGGATCTGAGCACTCTCGAACTGAACATCTCCCGAAGCACTTCTCCGTAGTCGGCGGTGCCGCTGGCGATCTTCCAGAGCATTGCGCTCAACGGCCGGCTCCGCTCGTCGCGCACCTTGTACTCGATAGCGAACGCCTGATACATAATGCGGCTCATCACCGGGATTGCGAAAGCAGCCCGGCTCATGGCAAATACGATCCGTCCGGAACGGTTGTCGTCCACGAGCCATTTGATGGTCTTTCCGTAGCCCCGGGCGAGAGACTGCCGGTCGATTCCGTCATGAAGGACGACGTGCGCCACTTTGCTGGCCGTTATGTGGGCCGAGTAGAGGCCGTCTTTGTTCAATCGCGACCCTACTGCGTCCCCAATTACGGCAAACCGGTCGCCGAAGGGAGACGCCGCGGTACCCACGGTCATTCTGGGAGCGCAAATACACGCATAGGGCGCCGCCGCGATGCCGGGCAGGATGCGGTCAACCTGGGGCAGGGTCAGAAATTCCTGGATGATGCGCCGGCTGTCTTGCGGCAGGTTCGCTTCATCCACGCACCTGCCGATCATGGCCACCGTCAGGAATCTGCCCTTGGGAATAAGCGCTGTATGCTCGATGGCGAGATGCTTTGAGCCGTACTCGATGAAGTAGATCTCTCGATTCAGGTTGCGCTCGAGAAACTCCTCGCCCACGTCGAGTTCGAAGATCAGGGCCCTCCGCAACTTGCCGGGAGCGAACGACGGATTCAACTGCTTCATCGAGGCGATGAGCGCATCAGCGCCATTATTCACGCCATAGTGCGGATTGATTCCGGTCGCGACAGCCACGAAACTGGCGCTGAGCGAGACGGTCTCTCCTGATAGCGTCTTCAAGGCGAGGACAGGCATCCCGGACGCATCATATGAAATCCCCTGCACATCGCCAAACTCCAGGCGCGCGCCCTCCTTAATCGCTTCACCGAGCAGAAACCCATCGAACCCCGTGGGCCTGCCACCCCTCTTGCCGGGCAACGAGCCCCTGTACACGGAATACATCCGGTGGTGTTCGGGCACTTGAAGACGGAAGTTCTTCCATTGCCCCTGAATCCAGACGTGGTCAATCCGCTCCTGGACAATATCTTCCGGAACGGCAATATTGTTCTCGATGAGGACCTCGTTTAGCCTCGGCGAGATAATGCCCGCGCAATAGTTGCATCCCCGGCATTGAAAGCTCTCGAAGTTCAGGTCGGACGGACGGCGTTTCTCGACGATAACCACCTCGATCTTTCGATCGAGTTGACGGGCCTCGCGAAGAAGATGGATGGCGAAAAACGAACCGGCAGGTCCACCGCCGACCACGGCGACACGGTCGCCATTCATGAGACTCGTCGATGCAACTGGTGTTTTCATCTTGCCTGCCAGACTTATCTGTGAGGATATACGCTTGATTACTCGACAAGCAAACTGTTTCGCATAGTTTGAATTAAGCCGCCAGCCCCAAGCCAGGCCGGATATCGACATCCGGCGCATGGCAATGCGCGTCCGCCGCAGCAGGGGGACGGCGACCGCTTCTGGGACAGACTAATACCGGAAAGCATCGGATGGGGCGGCCCCAAAAGCCCTGTTTGCAATCGGTTCCGAAAATCAGCCGTCACGTATCGGTCACGGAGATCGCCGCCGGTCGCGGTCAGTTTCCTTCAACTGTGCTAGAATTGCGCGCGAGGAAGATGGAAGAATAAACTGCTTCTTATACTGCCTTACATGAAAGACTGCTTCCTGGAAAACTCCTTCCTGTATCGCTTTACGTTCTGTCTCCGGCCATAAATTGACCCAAGCCGGGATGCAGAATGAACTGTCCTGCTGGAATGCTCCAACTGAAAAAGTTGTGCCGCGGTGTTCACCATGAGCTAGGAGGTGCTATGCCGTCAAACTCCTGTACATGCGGAGCCGAAAACTTTCGGCCTTCTCGTCTTCGTCTCGCAGACGCGGGCCATCTCCCGCTTCTCCACTATCCTGTACGTTGCCGCGCCTGCCATCAACGGGGCTACGTGAGCTTTTTGAAGATTTTCGCAGTCCGGCGTGACGCAAAAACGCGCGGCTGGCATGAGCATATTCGTTGGCAGCGGCATCAGAAGATCCTGGCTTTCGTTGCCGTTGCGCTGGTCGCGCTCGCTCTTCTTGCATTTTTTGCGTTTCTAATCTTCGGCGTGTCCGGTCCTGACTCCGATAATCCCGGTCATCCACTCGCGATCCAAAAAGAAGTGATCGTATCCCCATCGTCGCCAAGGGTACCCGCAAGCATGCGCGAACGGACAGCGCCGAATTGACGTGCCGGTGGTCGATGGTCAATGTCAATCGGCAGCATCGACATTCGGGTTTTTTCATCGATTAAGCAGCGCTATCGCTGGCGCAATTGCTGCCGATGATCTACCTAGATTCGAACTGGCGGGGCCGGTTTGCCGGTACCGTGCTGCAGATCGACTGGAAGGACTTTGTGCGGGTCCGCGCGGGCACGATTCGAGCGAGGACGATGAGGAATTGTGATGGCGATGACAGTTCTGGTCGTTGACGATTCGGCAACCATGGTGCTGAGTCTTAAAGCCACCCTGACCATGAACGGTTTTGAGGTCGTCACTGCCGGCAACGGTCAGCAAGCGATGGACAAGTTGCAATCCGGAACCAGGCCCAATTTGATCCTCACAGACATCAACATGCCGGTCATGGGCGGAATGGAACTGATTGGAAAGGTGCGGAAAATGCCAGGACTGAAATTCGTCCCTATCCTCACGCTGACGACCGAAAGTGAAAGCGCCAAGCGCGACGACGGCAAGCGCGCAGGAGCCACAGGCTGGCTGGTCAAGCCGGTATCGGGCAACGAACTGATCGCTGTGATCAGGAAAGTCCTGCCGCGAGCGTGACGGATGCCGAAAGCCCAGGATAGGAACCAATGCACCGTCCGCTGCGGAAGTGAATTCGAAAGGTATCGCCCTTGCGCCGTTCAGATTGGGGGGCTGAAGGAGCGAGACGACCGGCATCTTCGCAATGTTCGCTGGCGCCTCCTGCTCACATTTTTCTTGTACATCCTTAGCCAGGTGGCGTTCTGGCTCACCCTCCCCCATGTTTTTGGGCCGGATCTGGCTCCCTTTCGCGCCCGCATCGCCGCGCTGGAGATCGAGTGTACTTTGCTTCCCGCTCTTGCCACCCTCTTGGCGGCCTGGCGGCATGCACTCTTGATCGCCGCCGACTTTGGGGATTTTGGGAAAATGAGCCGCTGCGAACGCTTGCAATTACGTGACCAGCGCAAGGTACTGGCGGGCGAGCTCGGCGCCGCCAAGCCTTACATTGACGTCATGCACGATCAGATCGCCGATTCCCTGGCCGAATCGGAGCGCGAAGTCGTCGCTGCGATCGAGCAGATCAGCCGCCTCATTAGCCAGTCCGACCAGCAACGGGAGCATATCGCCCGCTCCGTCACCAGCGGCCGCGAACTGACGGACAAAACTCACGAACGCGCTGAACAAAACAAGCAGGTTATCGCTTCCCTACAAGTGCAGCTGCACGAGAAGAACGAGGAAATGCGCTCAAACTTCACGCGCATTCAGAAACTCTCCGACGGGGTGTGCGCGCTGACTCCCCTCGTCAAAACCATCACTTCTATCGCCCAGAAAACCAATCTGCTGGCTTTGAATGCGGAGATTGAGGCAGCGCGCGCCGGCGAGGCAGGCCGCGGCTTCTCCGTGGTCGCGAATGAGGTCCGGCAACTGGCCGTGCTGTCATCGAGCTCGGCCGCCGAAATCTCCGACAAGATCAGCTCCACCTACAAAAACGTGCAGCGGGAGCTGGTCGAGGCCCAGGCTTCTCTAAGTCAGCACGAGCAAAAGAACTCCATGAGCCATCTACTCGAAGACCTCAGCGGCATGCAGCTGGAGTTCTCCAAGAACGGCGAATTGCTGTTGCAGGTGATCTCGGAGGTGGAGACAAACTACGCTGAGAGCGTCAATCGGCTTTCCGGGGCCCTGGGCCACATCCAGTTCCAGGACGTGATGCGGCAAAGAATGGGCCATGTGCAGGAGGCGCTCTTGGAGATGCGCGACCACACTCTGCTATTGAGCGAAAAACCACAATCCATGGACTGGCACGGCCAGCTCGACACGACGTTCAAGAAGATGCTAGTTGCGCACCTCAGCCGCTACCGCATGGCCAGCCAGACCGTGACGCACCTTGCCGTTTCGGGCGGCGAGGTTACGAGCGACCACAGCCGGCCCGCGATCGAACTGTTTCAAGGCATTTTCACAGTTACTATGAGGCATCTTGCGTGTTGTGCAATGTGGCGTTTACTTCCACCCCAGCAAGCAACAATCGCTTGCCCCCCGGCTTCGCCACCCCGGAGATGAAAACGCCACTTGATAGTTGCGGCTTCGGCTTACAGCAACTGTGAAAATGCGTTAGGGCAAGAGCTCGATATCAAAAATCATCGCGATCCAAATCAGACCCCGCAAAGTTGTCGCAATTCTTTCTAAGAGAAACTTAACCGGGAATTGTCCGTTTTCCACTCTTGAATTGCACCTACAGGGTCGATGACGGGTTTGTGCGGTCCGCCACATTGCCTTGGTTCCGGGCCCGATGCGGACGAACTTCAGCCCAATTTCAACCGCGATCAGCACCAGAGGGGAGCCCGAGATGAGCGTAGCCCTCACTCACGGGGAAAATTCGAGCCTGATCCATCTTGAAGGCGCCATCGACATTTCGGACGCCGCGGATTTGAAGGCGGCTCTCCTGGAGGCGCTCGAGCGCAGAAATGCCGTCGAGGTGGCTCTCTCGAGCGTCGTCGGCCTCGACGTTACGGCGGTCCAGTTGCTTTGGGCCGCGCAGCGTGAAGCCCAAAGAGCGGCCGTTGCGCTCAATTTTGCCGGGCAGGTCCCGGAAGCTGTTTCCGCTGCCCTGGCCGACGCGGGCTTGAAAGAACATCTTGCATTTTCACAGAATGGGTGATTTACCGGGCCATGGCTTCGTCAATTCCGAGCAACGCCGACCAGTTCAAGGAGAGCTTTCGTGAAGAAGCCCGCGAAATTCTCGTTGAGCTCGAATCGGCACTCCTGGAGTTGAATGAACACCGCACCGACCCGGAGCTTGTGGGGCGCATCTTCCGCGGCCTGCACACCATCAAGGGTTCCGGGGCCATGTTCGGCTTCGAACGCATGGCCGCGTTCACCCACGATCTGGAGACGGCCTTCGACGAGGTACGCAACAGGCGGCTGGCCGTGGGTTCGGAACTGGTCAATTTGACATTGTCCGCGCTGGACCAGATTCGCGCCCTGCTGGAAACCGGATCGGTCGGCGCCAGGCCCGCCGACCCGGCCGCTTGCGCCGGCATCCTCGAGAGCGTGCGGAGCCTGGCAGGCATAAAGGAAAGCGCGCTGCCGGCGAAAAAGGACGAGCCATCCTCCGATGGTCCCGCTGTCGCCGCCGGGCCGCTCGGCAACTGGCGCATCCACTTTGCTCCCGGACCCGGCCTGATGCTTTCAGGCGCCAATCCCCTACTTCTGGTGCGCGAGCTCGGGCAACTGGGCGGGCTTTCGGTCAGGGCCAGCATGGCGGCGGTTCCCCCTCTCGGCGAACTGGATCCAGAGCGCTGCTATGTTTCCTGGGAGATGGCTCTCTCGACTGCCGTGGGCGAGGACGCCATCCGCGACGTCTTCATCTTTGTCGAGGACTCCTGCGAGCTCACCATCGAGCCCGACGGAAAAACCGCGGCCGGCGAAAAGAAAGCGGAAGCCGTCTGTGAAGCCGATTTGACCGAGAAGGCGCTCGAAGGAAAGCGCCGCTCCGGGCTTCCCGGCCGCCGCAACTACGACACACCGGACAACGCATCGAGCCTGCGCGTCCCCGCCGCCAAGCTGGACCAGTTTGTCGACCTTGTGGGCGAACTTGTCACCGTGCAGGCCCGGTTGAGCGAGTTGTCGGCGCGGCGGGACGATCCCGAGGTCGCTCAGGTTTCCGAAGAGGTGGAGCGCCTCGCTTCTGCCCTGCGTGAGAGCGCGATGAACGTCCGCATGATACCCATTCGCGCCACCTTCGAGAAGTTCCGCCGCCTGGTGCACGACTTGGCGCGCGACCTGGGCAAGGACGTCGAGCTGACCATCGAGGGCGCGGATACGGAACTGGACAAGACGGTGATCGACCAACTGGGCGATCCGCTGATGCACCTGATCCGCAACAGCATGGACCATGGAATCGAATCGGCGGAGCGGCGCGCGGCAAGCGGCAAGCGGCCCGCGGCGACGATTCATCTTTCCGCACGGCACTCGGGGGCCAGCGTGCTGATCGAAGTCTCGGACGACGGGGGCGGAATCGATCGAGAGAGGGTGCGCCAGCGCGCGGTTGAGAAAGGGCTGCTCGCCGCCGACGCGCAGCCGGCTGAAAACGAGATCTTCGCACTGATCTTTCAGCCCGGGTTCTCGACCGCCAAACAAGTCACCGATGTCTCCGGCCGCGGCGTGGGGATGGATGTCGTTCGGCAAAAAGTGGAAAGCCTGCGCGGCGCCATTGACGTGGCCAGCAAGCCGGGCCAGGGAACCAGCGTGACCCTGCGCCTGCCCCTGACCATGGCCATCATCGACGGACTGCTGGTGGGCGTGGAAGAGGCCTTCTTTGTGCTGCCGCTGGCCACCACTCTCGAGTGCATCGAGCTGACGCGCGACGACATCGCACGCGCCAACGGCAAGCGCCTTGCCAATGTGCGCGGCGAGCTGATCCCTTACATCAGTCTGCGCCAGCACTTCAACATCCTCACCCAGCCGCCGGCGATCGAGCAGATCATGCTGGTCGAAACCGGCGAGGGCAGGTTTGGATTTGTGGTCGATCGGGTGCTGGGCAACTGCCAGACCGTGATCAAGAATCTGGGCCGGTTCTACCGCCAGGTCCAGGTAGTCTCTGGCGCAACCATCCTTGGCAACGGAACCGTGGCGTTGATTCTCGATCCCGAACGCCTGGTCCACGACGCCGTCCGCTCTGAGCGATGTATCGCAAAAGGGCACGCATCTCGAACCGGAAGCGGCCGCGCGAGCGGCGGAGTTTTGTTTACTGCCCCTCAGGGCACCGGCAGCGCTGGACCGGGCGCCAGTGCAAGTCAATTGGCAAATTAACCAACGAAGTCTCATGCTCTATCCGTCACAAATCGCTTGCCGAATGGATCAACCTTGCCGGCGGATCGCGGATTGAGCAGAGAATGTTCGGGAGAGAATGGGGAGGATTTCATGGCAACCGCAGTATTGAGTGAACGCCGGAGGCATGGCGCCGGCAACGGAAACGGCGGCAACGGGCACGATGAAGAAGCGCATGGAAGCCGCGAACGCATGAGCAAACGAACGGACCACGAGGAAGACCTCACGCTGGTGCTCGAGGAGATCATGCGTCTGGTGGACGCGTCTAAGGAGGGCCGGCTGAGCGAACGCGGCAAGGCAACCCTCCTTAATGGCATGCAACGGGAGATGATTCAGGGTGTGAACGAGATGCTGGACGCGATTCTCTTGCCAATCGGCGAGGGCAACCGCATCCTGGCGCAGATTTCCAGCGGCAAAATCGACGAGCTGATCGCGCAAACCTACAAGGGTGACCACGAAAAGATGAAGGTCGCGGTCAACAGTGTCGGAACTGTTCTCCAAGGACTGCAGAAGGAGTTGGCGCGGCTGATCGAAGCCTCCCGCGACGGGCAGCTCTCCGAGCGCGGCAAGCCGGATCAGTTCCAGGGCGCATTCGCCGAAATCGTGCGCGGCGTAAACGTCATGCTCGACGCGATTCTCTTGCCTATCGGCGAAGGCAACCGCATACTGGCGCAAATTTCCAGCGGCAAAATCGACGAGCTGATCGCGCAAACCTACAAGGGCGATCACGAGAAGATGAAGGTCGCGGTCAACAATGTCGGAACTGTTCTCCAGGGATTGCAGAAGGAGTTGGGGCGGCTGATCGATGCCTCGCGCGACGGGCAGCTCTCCGAGCGCGGCAAGCTGGATCAGTTTAGGGGCGCATTTGCCGAGATCGTTCAAGGCGTCAACACCATGCTGGACGCGATCCTGCTTCCAATAGGCGAAGGCAACCGCATCCTGGCGCAGATTTCCAGCGGCAAAATCGACGAGCTGATCGCGCAAACCTACAAGGGCGATCACGAGAAGATGAAGGTCGCGGTCAACAATGTCGGCATCGTGCTCCAGAGCCTGCACAAGGAACTGGAGCGGTTGACCGATGCATCGAACGAGGGCCGGCTTGCGGAGCGGGGAAAGCACGATCAGTTCCAGGGCGCTTACGCCGAAATTATTCGCGGCGTGAATGCCATTCTCGACGCGGTGATTGGGCCGCTGAATGTCTCCGCAAAATATGTGGAGCAGATCTCGAAGGGCGACATTCCTTCGCAAATCACCGATACCTATCATGGTGATTTCAACCTGATCAAAAACAACCTGAACACGCTGATTGTAGCCATGAACGACATCACCAGGGCCGCGGAAGAAATCTCAAGCGGCAACCTGACGGTGGACATTCGGGAACGGTCTGCGCAGGACAAACTGATGCAGGCGCTATCGGCCATGGTTTCCGGCCTTACGCAAACCGTCTCAGACATCCGGTCCATTGCCGGCGAGGTGGCGTCAGCCAGCCAGTCCATCTCCACTGCGTCGGTGCAAGTATCAAAGGGCGCCAGCGCTCAGGCCGCGGCAGCCGAAGAGGCTTCGTCCTCGATGGAGGAGATGGTTTCGAATATCAAGCAGAACGCCGACAACGCGCAACAGACCGACAAGATCGCCAACAAGTCGGCCAAGGACGCGCAGGAAAGCGGCAAGTCGGTGCTCGAAGCAGTCGCCGCGATGAAGGAGATTGCCAACAAGATCTCGATCATCGAGGAGATTGCGCGCCAGACTAATCTGCTGGCCTTGAACGCGGCCATTGAAGCGGCGCGCGCCGGCGAGCATGGTAAGGGCTTTGCCGTGGTCGCTGCGGAAGTGCGCAAGCTGGCGGAACGCAGCCAGAAGGCAGCCGGAGAGATCAACCAGCTGTCGGCCACCACGCTGAAGGTCTCGGAAAAATCCGGCGAGATGCTGGAGAAGCTGGTGCCCGATATTCAGCGCACGGCCGAACTGGTGCAGGAGATCACTGCCGCCAGCAAGGAGCAGGACACGGGCGCCGAGCAGATCAACAAGGCGCTGCAGCAATTGGAGCAGGTGATCCAGCAGAACGCCTCAGCCGCCGAGGAGATGGCCTCAACCACCGAGGAGCTGACGGGCCAGTCCGATCAGCTTGTCAGCGCGCTGTCCTTCTTCCATACCGGAGATGAGGAAAGCGGCCGCGGACACAGAGCCGTGGGCACAAGGACCGTGAAGCACGCTCAGACAGCACCGGCCAAGCCGGTAAAGCCAAACGGCCACGCGACGGCGCCGGCCGCGAAGACGGCGGCCAAGGCCGGGGTCAATCTGCGGCTGAATGACAAACACGATGAAGTTGACGCTGAGTTCGAGCGTTACTGACCGCGAAGGGGCGAAGCCATTGCGTTTCGCTCCCGGGCGGGCCTCCATGCGGAGCTCCGCCCCAGTCTTCACGAGAAGAGAGGAGTTGAAGTATGAGTGTCAGCGAAATCACTGAGACGCGGCAGTATCTTACCTTCAAACTCGGCAACGAGGTGTTTGCCACCGATGTGGCCAAGGTGAGAGAAGTGCTCGATCTCACGCCCATCACCGCGATCCCCCGCACGCCGGATTTTATGGCCGGAGTGATCAATCTGCGTGGCAGCGTGGTCCCGGTTGTCGACCTCAGGCTGTGCTTTGAGATGTCGAAAACGGAGAACACGCGCAACACGTGCATCGTGGTCGTCGAGGTATTGCTCGACAACGAATCGATCGTCATCGGCGCGCTTGCCGACTCGGTTGAGGAAGTCATTGACCTGGAGCCGGAGCAGATTGAGCCGGCGCCGCGTATAGGAACCCATATCCGCACCGACTTCATCCGCGGCATGGGCAAGCGCGATACGCAGTTCATCATGATTCTTGACATCGATCGCGTCTTCTCGGCCGAAGAATTGGCCGTGGCGCGCGCCCAGGAATCGAGCAGGGCCCTCGTGGAAGTGGCCGCGTAAGAGGGAGATGGGGCGGCTGCAGTGGTTTTTTTGAGGCCGCCCAATCTCACACCATGCACAATCGCGACGAAATCATATCGGGGCGGGATTATTCGCGGCTTTGCCGGCTCGTATACGACGAGGCGGGCATCGCTCTGGGCGCCGGGCGAAAGACGATGCTCGAGGTGCGCATAAAGCGGAGATTGAAAGACCTCGCCATCCCTTCCTACGGCGAATATTGTGACTACCTGTTTTCCGATCACGGCCTGAAAAACGAATTGCTGTATTTGATCGACGTGGTCACCACCAATAAGACCGACTTTTTTCGTGAGCCACGGCATTTTGAATTTCTGACGGCGACAGCGTTGCCGGAATTAACGTCTTCGAATTCAATTGGAAGAACGCTTTCGTTTTGGAGCGCTGGGTGCTCGACCGGCGAAGAGCCATACACGCTCGCGATGGTCCTCAGTGAGTACGCACTGGCCCATCCGGGTTTCAGCTTTCGCATTCTGGCAACCGATGTCTCGACTGCCGTGCTCAAGAAAGCCGCGCTCGGCATTTACACCAGGCAAGTGGTTGGTCCCGTGCCGGCCGCGCTCAGAGTCAAATACTTTTTGCGCGGCCGCGAGCCCGGGTCCGACCGCGTGCGTATGGTCCCCGAACTGCGCCGTCTTGTCGAGTTCCAGCGTCTCAATTTTATGGATTCGGACTACGGCCTGAAAGCGAAGGTCGACGTCATCTTCTGCCGCAACGTAATCATCTACTTCGACCGGCCCACGCAACAGCGAATTCTGGAGAAGCTCACGCGCTACCTCGTGCCGGGCGGCTACATGTTCGTTGGTCACGCCGAAACTCTGCACGATTTGAATCTTCCCCTGATTCCGGTGGCTCCGGCTCTCTACAGGAGGACCGATGCCGGAGAGTGAAGGATCATTGCCCGAAGTTTATGTGCAGCCCGGCGAATCGCATCTTGTCTCGCAGCCCGCGATTTTGCGCACGGTACTGGGTTCCTGTGTCGGCATTGTTTTTATGGTCCCGCGGCTTGGCATTGGCGCGCTCTGCCATCCCATGTTGCCGCATTGCCCGGCGCATTCGTTCGGCAGAATCACCGTCGCCGCCGGCCGCCGCTACGTGGACTTCACCATCCGCGACATGGCGCGGCAATTGGATTCGCTTGGCGCTCTGCGTTCAGAGGCTCAGGTGAAGGTCTTCGGCGGAGGCGACGTTCTATCGGTCACCGATGTCAATTCCCGGCCCACAGTCGGCAGGCTCAACTGCGAAGCAGCGCTGAGAGCGCTGGAAGAAGAAGGCTTTTCCGTGGCCGCATCCAGGCTCGGGGGGAACGAGGGAGTGACTATTCAGTTCCAGACCGGAACCGGGGAAGTCCTGTTGCGCCGGCTCGATTCGGACACGATGCCGGAATCTCGAAAGGCACTCCGCACAGTCCATCGTTCGGGACGGCGCCGATAAGGAGACCAATGGCAGATGCACCGAAAATTCGCGTGCTCGTTGTGGATGACTCGGCCGTGGTGCGCCAGACGCTCAGCGAGGTGCTTTCGTCAGACCCGGGGATCGAGGTTATCGCCACGGCAGGCGATCCCTTTGCGGCCGCGGACCGGATCGCCGAGCAGGTCCCCGATGTCATCACTCTCGACATTGAGATGCCGCGCATGGATGGGCTCACCTTCCTGAAGAAAATCATGAGCCAGCACCCGATTCCGGTAGTGATCTGCTCCAGCCTGGCCGACGAAGGCACGCAGAGCGCGTTCAGGGCGCTCGAATACGGCGCGGTGGATATCATCACCAAGCCGCGGCTCGGAACCAAGCAGTTTCTTGAGGAATCGCATATCACGCTTTGCCAGACCGTGAAGGCAGCAGCCGCAGCCAAGCTGCGCATTCTCCGTCCCAGCCAGACGGTCGAGCCCAAGCTGACGGCCGATGCCATTCTCTCTCCCGCCACGCACGCCATGGCCGAGACCACGGAAAAGGTGGTGGTGATCGGCGCCTCGACCGGCGGCACGGAGGCGCTGAAGACATTGCTCGAAGCGCTCCCCGCGGATGCGCCCGGCATCGTGATTGTTCAGCACATGCCGGAGCTTTTCACACGCGCCTTCGCCAACCGGCTCGACAGCTTGTGCAGCATCACTGTGAAGGAGGCCGAGACCAACGATACCGTTATCCGCGGACGCGCCCTGATCGCGCCCGGCAATCATCACCTGTTGCTCAAGCGCAGCGGGGCGCGCTACTACGTCGAGATCAAGGATGGACCGCTGGTCTGCCGCCATCGGCCTTCGGTCGACGTGTTGTTCCGCTCCGCCGCCCGCTATGCGGGACCAAATGCCGTAAGCGTGATCCTGACCGGAATGGGCGACGACGGAGCACGCGGAATGCTGGAAATGAAGCAGGCTGGCGCTGTGACGATCGCCCAGGACGAGGCCACCTGCGTGGTCTTCGGCATGCCCAAAGAAGCCATCAAGCTCAACGGCGTCGACAAGGTCCTTCCTCTGGAATCCATCGCCGGCGCGGTTCTCGCACAGACGCATTGATCCGGAGCAATTCGTCTCCTTACTCGGGGTTACGGTTGCCATCCTCCACCGAGGGCGCCGTAGAGCTGCACGATCGTGAGCGCCTCGCCCTGCTGAGCATTCACCAGGCTCAGTTGAGCCGTGTACAGATTGGAATCGGTTGTCAGCACTTCAAGATAACCGGTTGAACCGGCCTGGTAGCGCATCCGTGCCAGACGAGTTGCGTCCTCGGCAGCGGCAACAAGTTTCTCCTGCTCTTCGCGATTGGCGCGTTGCTTGTTGAGCGCGATCAATGCATTGGACGTATCGCGGAAGGCACCGGCGATGGTTTTCTGATAGTTCAGTACCATCTCTTCTTTGGTTGCCTCTGAGAGTTCGAGCTGCCCGCGAAGCTTGCCGCCTTCGAAAATCGGTTGAGCCAACGAGCCGATGCCGTATATCGTCTTTCCTGCCGGATCGAAGATGCGCGAGAGACTGTCTCCACCCACCCCGCCGGAGGCGCTGATGGTCAGATTCGGAAAGAACTGGGCACGAGCGACACCGATCTGCGCATTGGCTGCAATCAGCGTAGCCTCTGCCTGCCGAATATCGGGCCGCCGTTCGAGCAGTTGCGAAGGTATCCCGGCGGGAAGATCCTGCGGGGGCGGCGTCAATGCGTTCGGATCTCTGTGCACCACGGGGCCGGGATTCTCGCCAAGAAGCAGTCTCAACGCGTTTTCTTGCTGCTGAATCTGCTCTTCAAGCTTAGGCACCTGCGAAGTTGCCGTATAGAGCAGTTGTTCTGCCTGGCGAACGTCGGATAACGGCGCGGAGCCCCCTCTCTCGAGAGTCTTTGTCAAATCGACAGACTCCTGGCGGACCTTGATCGTTTGCTCAGTAATCTCGAGCTGGCGATCAAGGGCGCGGAGTTGAAGATAGGCCGTTGCCACCTGTTGAACAAGCGTGAGACGGACTTCTCGCTGAGCCCAGGTCTGGGCCAGAAGTTGAGCGCGCGCAGCCTCGGTCTGTCTACGGTAGAGACCCCAGAAGTCAGGCGTCCACGATGCCGACACCGACAATGATCCCTCGACAAGCGGACTGGGTAGTTTCGTGCCGAGAGAGGAGGGCAACGTTGCGCCGATGGCAGTGCCGCCAACCGTGATGGACGGAAATTCTTGCGAGCGCGTGATGCGGACCTGCGCCTGCTGTTCAAGAATGCGTTGAGCTGCAATGCGCACATCGTAGTTGTTGTCGAGAGCTTTGCGAATCAGGTCCTGCAGTTCAGGTTCGCGATAGACGGTCGCCCACTGTTCGTCGCCGAGAGAGCCTCTGGCGTCCGACGTCACGGCTGTGTCGTCGGCGCCGCGAAATTCCGATGGCGCCGTGTAATTGGGCCGGACGTAATTGGGCCCGACAGTGCATCCGGCGAGAACACTCAACCCGGCTGCGAGAGCGCCAAAAAGAATGAATCGTGAAGATGGAGTAAAGCGGCTCATGCACGACCTCCTTCTGTCTGCGGAAGACCAGCATCTGGCGCCGGCTCTGCAGTGGGCCCGCATATACCTTGACTGGAGTCCATTGTGGTGCCCTTGCCGCCTCTGACGAAGCGATGCGAAAGATACTCGACCACGGCGAATGTCACAGGGATAAAGATCAGGCCGAGTGCGGTAGAGAGCGTCATGCCCCCGACGACGACAGTGCCAAGGATTCGCCGGGAAGCAGCGCCTGAACCGGTCGCGGCCCACAACGGCAAACAGCCCACGATGAAGGCGAGAGCAGTCATGACGATGGGCCGGAGCCGAAGGCGCGCGGCGTTGAGAGCGGCTTCGCAGATGCTTTGTCCGCGCTCGTAGTTCAATTTGGCGAATTCGACGATGAGAATGGCGTTCTTCGCCGAAAGTCCGACAAGCATCACGAGCCCGATGGTAGCGAAGATGTCGTTCTCGAATGCCCTCGCATGGAGCGCGATGTACGCGCCCAGGATCGCGACCGGCGTGCTGAGCAGGACGCTGAATGGCAGAGTCCAGCTCTCATACAGAGCCGCCAGAATCAGGAACACAAACACGATGGAGAGACCGAAAACTGCCCACGATGGTATGCCCTTTTCCGCCTGCTGTTCCTGGTTCGACATGCCGGAGTAATCAAAGCCTGACCCTGGGGGCATCGTCTCATGAAAGTCTTCTTCGAGTGCCTTCCTGACCTGGTAAGAGCTGTACCCTGGGGCGCCCGTGATGTTGATTTGAGCGGCGTTGAACTCGTTGAAGCGATAAATGAATTCAGGACCCGTGACCTGATTGACTTTGACCAGCGAACCGAGGGGAACCTGGCTGCCGTTGGCGCTGCGAACATAAAACTGGTCGATATTCGCGATGTTGGTTCGAGATGTGCCTTCCGCTTCCACGTACGTCTGCCACTGGCGTCCGAAGCGATTGAAATAGTTCACGAGATAACCGCCCATGAAAGTCTGCATGGTCGTGTAGATATTCGAGAGATCGACTTGCTGCTCGAGGGCTTTCTCCTTATCGACATCTGCATAGAGTTGCGGCACCGCAGGCTGATATGACGGAATCGCGGCCGCAATCTCCGGTCGTTTGGAGATGGCGCCAAGGAATGCAAAGACATTCTTGGTCAGTGTCGCCGGGTCGTCAGAACCGGATCGATCTTCAAGAATCATGGTTACTCCACCCGAAGTTCCAATGCCGGGAATGGAGGGCGGCGGAAAAGCAAACGCGATTCCATCCGGATCGCCGGCAAGCTGCTTCTGAATGCTGGCCTGCAGGTACTGCAGTTGCTGGTCTTTTGTCTTGCGCGCGGCCCATGGCTTCAGGTTGACGAAAAAGAATCCGGCGTTTGTGCTTTGCACTTGCGTAAGCAGCGAGAAATCGGTCACGGCAATCACGCCTTCAATCCCAGGCGTCTTCAAGAGAGCGCCAGTGATTCTTTGCTCGGCGGCGTCGGTGCGCTGGGCAGAGGCGCCATCGGGAAGTTGCAAGGCGAGGAACATGTAGCCCTGGTCCTCGGTGGGAAGAAATCCGCCCGGCAAGCTGGAGCCGAGAACTACCGCCAACGCTGCAACCAAACCAAGACCGAGCATTGCGAAAGCCGATTTATGAATCAGAATGCGAGAGGTGCCAATGAAGTTGTCGGTGGCGCGCCCGAAGAACTTGTTAAAGAGATCGAACCCCCGGCCAAGCAATCCTCTTTTTCGGCCTTCCTCTTTGGGCTTGAGAAGCATCGAAGCCAGCGCTGGAGAGAGTGTGAGCGCATTGAAAGCCGAGATCAGCACTGAAATGGCGATGGTGACCGCAAACTGCTGGTAGAGACGCCCGGTTATTCCCGGGATGGCCGCCGTGGGGATGAAGACCGCCGCGAGGATCAGCGCGATAGCGACTACTGGGCCGCCAACTTCCTCCATCGCTTTTTCCGTAGCCGCCTTGGGATCGAGCCCCTCCTCGATATGATGTTCGACCGCTTCGACGACGATAATCGCGTCGTCAACGACAAGGCCGATGGCAAGCACAAGGCCGAACAGCGACAGTGTGTTGATTGAGAATCCAAGCGCCGGGAAAATGATGAAGGTTCCAATCAATGAGACCGGCACAGCCAGTAATGGAATGAGAGTGGCCCGCCAGCCCTGAAGAAAGATAAAGACAACAATGACTACCAGTCCGAGCGCCTCAACAAGTGTGTAAAGTATTTCGCGGATTCCCGATGTGACGGCTTTGGTTGTATCGAGCGGAATGCTGTAAGTGATGCTCGGCGGGAAAGTGGCCGAGAGCTCTTTCATACGCTGTGTTACTGCAGCAGCGGTCTCAACGGCATTGGACCCGGGGAGCTGATAGATTGCCATCACGCCCGACGGCGCCTGGTTGTAGCGGGCCGAAAGCGAATAGGCCTGGTCGCCCAACTCGACGCGGGCTACGTCGCGAAGGTGCAGGATCGAGCCGTCGGGATTGGCGCGAAGAATAATATTGCCAAATTCCTCCGGCGTTACGAGGCGTCCCTGCGTGCGCACGGTGTAGGTGAACTCCTGCCCCTGCGGCATGGGCTCGCCGCCGATTTGCCCTGCGGGGTTCACGTTATTCTGCGTCTGAATTGCGGAGATCACCTCAGGCGCGGTAACTCCGAGCTTTGCCAGCTTGTCCGGCTCGACCCAGACACGAATAGCGTACTGGCCGCCGAAGACTTGCACGCGCGAGACGCCCTTGACACGTGCGAGCTGATCCTGAAGATTAATGATCGCGTAATTCGTCAAGAAGTCCTGGCTTAATTTGCCGGCGGGCGAGTTGACCGCGACCAGCATCAACGGCGAAGTAAGCGCCTTCTGCACCGTGAGGCCGGCGGTCGTCACTTCCGGCGGCAGCTGCGACTGGGCCTGATCGACGCGCAACTGCGCCAGCACCTGATCGATGTTAGGATCGGTCTTCACATCGAAATCGACAAACAGTTGAGCCACGCCGTTGTTGGCGCTGACCGAATCCATGTAAATCATGTTGTCCACGCCGTTCATTTGCTGCTCAATGGGAGTTGACACAGCCTGAGCAACAGTTTTGGCATCGGCGCCTGGATAAGTTGCAGTAACAAGAATCTCAGGAGGAACAATGTTGGGAAATTGTGAAATTGGCAGTTGGAGCATTGAAACCAAACCGACAATCACAGTAAGAATGGCGATAACGATGGCCACAATGGGCCTGCGTATGAAAAATTTTGACATGGGTCACCTTCCAGCCGGCTGCGGCGAAGGAGAAGCGGCGGGCTCAGAGATTTTCGTCAGGTGCGGGTTGACGCGGGCGCCCTCGCGGAGCTTTTGAAGATTGTCGGTGATAACAAGGGAACCACCGGTGAGGCCGCTCTCAACCACCCAGCTACTCCCGTACTGAGGTCCAAGCGTCACGGTATTCACGTGGACAGTGTGATTATCCGCGACGGTGTAAACCTGTTCGAGCCCCTGAAATTCTGTGACGGCAACCTGTGGGACCAGCACTGCATTATGGTGAATCTCTGTCTTCGCCCGTACCCTTCCAAACTGCCCAGGTCTAAGAACGTTGCCAGGATTGGGAAAAGTTGCAGCGATTCGAATGGCTCCTGTCTGCGCATTCAGCTCGCGATCGACAAATTCGATGCGCCCCTCATACGGATACACCTCGCCATTCGCGAGTGTTAATGTCAGAGGAATCTTCGAGCTTCCCTGAAGCAGATCGCTGCCGCCCTTGCGAGCTCGCCGCACCAGCGCAAGATACTCGCTGTCGCTGATCGAGAAATAAACCTTGATGGGATTGAGCTGTGATACCGAAGTGAGCACAGACTGCGTGCTAACGAGATTTCCCACTTGAGTTGTTGCCTGGCCAGCCACACCGGTGATGAGCGATCTTACCTGTGTAAAGCCCAGGTTTAGTTCGGCTGTGTCAACCGCTGCCTGCGCCGACACAACCGCCGCTTCAGCCTGAGATTCCTGCTGAGTCTCGTTGTCAAGCTGGCTTCTTGCGATGGCATGCGCATCCGCAAGCGGAGTGTCTCGATTCACATTGATCTTTGCCAGTTCAAGCTGCGCCTGCGCCTGACCCAGTTGCCCCTTTGCCTGTTGCAGTGCCGCCTGAAAAGGGCGGGGATCGATTTCAAACAGAACCTGCCCCTTTTCGACCTGCGAGCCCTCACGATAATCCTGGCGAATTAAGTAACCATTTGCCTGTGGTTGGATCTGGGCATTGACGTATCCGTCGAGCGTTCCAACCCACTCGCCCGTTACAGGCACATCGGTTTGTTCGGCTGTTACAACCGACACCGGCATCGCCGGCGGCGGGCCTGACGCGGAAACGCTTTTGCTGCCGCAACCTGAGAGCAACGTACAGCTAATACTTAGCAATCCCGCAGAAGCAGCAAGCGCCGCAACACTGAGGACGATCGTTCTTTGCCTGGGAATTTGATTCACGACCATCTTCATCTCCAATACGCTTGAGATTCTTCTAAATATTTGGTTGTCCGCTTTTGGGGAAGCCTGAAAACCAATGTTCATTAGAGATGTTTACCGCGTTATCCCGGATTCACGAAAACGGGACAATGATGCAAATGTCGATGGGATCGGCTCTTTGCGTGCTTCTAAGTGCGTAATAAAGCTCGATTTCCATTAACGCTTTACTCTTGGGACACATACTTCGTTAATGCCCAGTCGACGCATTGATTCCTTCGCTCGTTCTCTGAGCGGGCGGCGCAGGCAGAATCGGATGCGCAACCCCTGGTTTTGTGCAATAATTGCGTCCAGAGAAGTCAGAATATTTTGATTGTCCAAGTGAGTCGAGCCTCCCTGCCGTCATGATCGAGGCGATTTGAATCCGGTCAAAGCTTATTGCCCGGGGTCGCAGCAAGCGCTGCCCAAACTGGGTGAAGACCGATTTCCAGATTCAATAAGAGGAGAATTATTATGAGCCGCGCCATTTCTGAACCACCTTCGAGCGCCGTCCGTCCCGCTGCGGCCGCCTTTACCTTGAGCCCGACCACCATCCGCGTCGCCAAAATACGCCAGAAGTACCGCACGACCCGGCCGAAGATTTGCGTCGCCCGCTATAAGATCGTAACCGAGTTTTATAAAGAGAATCCCCAGTTGCAGGGCATACTGAAACGGGCAAAAAACTTCAAGGATCTCTGCGAGAAACTCCCGGTGCTTATCAATGAGGGAGAAGTAATTGTCGGCTGGCAGGCGACCTCCTATCATGCCTGCGCGCTCTATCCGGAATTCTCCTTTGGCTGGCTCCTGGACGAACTCGAAGCCGGAACGATTCCCAAGCGCGATACCGATCCCTATGACATCGACGACGAGGACGCCAAATATATTTTGGAAACGGGCGAGTTCTGGCGTAAGGAATGTCTGAGCGCGAAGGTGGACGAGTATATTCCGGACGGCTACTTCGGCGCGGAAGGCAATGGCGTTCTTCTCTACGGAACCAAGGGCACCAGCAGGAATCCGGTCGGCCACTTTGCCGCTAACTTCGACAAGGCGCTCCACAAGGGGTTTGGCGCCGTCCGCGCCGAGGCGCAGGCCAAGATGAACGCCATGGAAGGCAACCTGATGGGAGACAGCGTCTCCCGCTATAACTTTTATCGCGCCGTGGTCCTGGTCTCTGACGGCATGATTACGCTTTCAAAGAGATACGCCCAGGAGTGTCAGCGGCTGGCTGCCGAGGAAACCGATTCGGCGCGCAAGCAGGAACTGGAAGCGATGGCGGACTCTCTGAACTGGATCATGGAGAATCCCTGCCGCACCTATCATGACGCGATTCAGTGCATGTATCTCTACCAGATAGGTCTCTGTCTGGATGGCCAGCAGCACGGCATCAGCTTTGGGCGCGTGGATCAGTATCTTGGCAGTTACTACGAGGCGGACATTGACGCCGGACGCATCTCGCACGAGCAGGCCCAGGAGATGCTCGACCTGTTCTATCTGAAGGTTGCGGAGATGAATAAGATATGGCCTTACTTCGCCACCCTCTCCGGCCCCGGATACACCAGCGGACAACTGATGACTCTGGGCGGGGTGACCAAGGAAGGCAAGGATGCCACCAACCCGGTGACTTATATGATGTTGCAGTCGGCGGCGCGTCTGGTTCTCCACGATCCTCCGCAAGCCTTGCGCGTTCATAAGGGAACCCCCAAAGAGCTATGGGATGCCGCGATAACGGTAACTCAGATCGCCGGCGGCGTGCCCACCTTCGAGAGCGACGATGCCATCATTCCCGCGCTGATGGCTCGTGGTCTGCCTATCGAAAGCGCGCGCAACTATTGTCTGATCGGCTGCGTCGAGCCGGCAAGCTGCGGCGATGAGTTCGCCTGCCCGGGCGGCAGCGGCGCGGAATCCTTCTATAACTTGCTCAATGCTTTTTTGCTGGCCATCAACAACGGCTACAACACGATGCCCGACTTTCGCGGCAAACAGGGAGGCCAGACCGGCCTGCCGACCGGATACCTCTATGAGATGAAGACCTTCGACGAGGTGTTGGCGGCCGTTGAAAAGCAGATTAAGTACTTTGCCAACTGGCAGGTGAGCCTGGAGAACACCTTTGAATATGTGGCCTCGGAGCACATGCCTCTGCCCCTGCTTTCGGCGATGATGGACGGCTGCATGGAGTCCGGCAAGGATGTTATGAAAGGCGGAGCGAAGTATAACTCGACAGGCAACGCAGGCGTGGCCATCGGTAACATCGCCGATAGCCTGGCGATCGTCAAGTATCTGGTTTACGACAAGAAGCTGGTTTCCGCCCGCGAGCTTTATGACGCCCTGATGAGTAACTGGGAAGGAAAAGAGGATCTGCGCCAGTTTATCCTGAACGAAGTTCCCCATTACGGCAACGACAACGCCTACGCCGACGAGTTTGCAAAATGGGCTTCCGACGTTTATGGAGATGCGATTAACTCGGCCACCGGACCGCGCGGCCGCTGGGCTGCTGGCCTTTATCCGGTCACGGTGCATGTGTTGCTGGGCATGATCACCGGCGCGTCTCCGGATGGAAGAAAGGCCGGAGAGCCTCTGGCCGACGGTATCTCGCCGGTGCAGCAGATGGATAAGAACGGCCCTACATCGACCCTCAAATCCGTCTCCATCATCGACCAGAAGAAATTCTCCAACGGCACGCTGCTGAACATGAAGTTTCATCCCACCGCGCTGAGCAATGAGTCCGGAAAAGCCAAACTCGTTGACCTGATGAAGACCTATTTCGATCTGGGCGGCATGGAGATCCAGTTGAACATTGTCAGCGGCAAGGTTCTGCGGGAGGCGCAGAAGAATCCCGAGGAGCACAGAGATCTAGTGGTCAGGATCGCGGGCTTCAGCGCTTACTTTGTGGAAGTCTTCAAGGCCTGCCAGGACGATATTATCCGGCGCACGGAACTGGGCCTCTAAACAACGGCTTGTTCGGCAGACGCCAAAGATTCCTGTGCTTTCCGATCGGCGCTGACGATCCAATTATTAGTCTGACGATTCAACCAAGGGAGAATTTTCCAATCACGATGGAGAAATTATTGACCGGGCGGGTTTACGACATTCAGGGATTTTCTGTGCAGGACGGGCCGGGCATCCGAACGACGGTTTTTTTGAAGGGATGTCCGCTGCGCTGTCCCTGGTGTCATAGTCCCGAGTCGCAACAGTTTTATCCGCAGTTAAGCTGGATCGCCATGCGCTGCATCGGCACGGCTAAGTGCGGCAAGTGCCTCACGGCATGCGCCAAGAGTGGAATAACACTGGGTAAGGTTACCCAGCATACCATCACCCAGGAAGATATACAGCTGATTCGCCTCAACCGCTCCCTCTGCGACAACTGCGGGAATTGCGCCACGGCCTGCCATCCGCATGCGCTCTATCTCTGCGGCGAGGATTACACGGTTGAAGCTCTGGTGGAGCGGGTGAGCAAGGATCTGCCCTTTTACCAACGCTCCGGCGGCGGAGTGACCATCTCCGGCGGCGAGCCCTTGTCGCAGGCTGAATTCACTCTCCAGTTGTTGCAGGCTCTCAAGCAGCGCGGCATTCACACCGCGCTCGATACCACCGGATTCGCTTCCTCGAATAGCGTCGAGGCCGTGCTGCCTTATACCGACTTATTTCTCTTCGATTTGAAGCATATGGATAGCGCGCAGCATAAGGCGGTGGTGGGTGTACCCAACGAAATTATTCATGAGAATGCCCGGAGAATCGCCCAAGCCGGGGGCAAGTTGCAAATCCGCATTCCGGTGATTCCGCGTTTTAACGACGCGGAAGAAAACATCCGAAGGACAGGCGAGTTTTGTAACTCTCTCGGCGATGCGGTTACCATGATCCAGTTACTTCCTTACCACAACCTGGGAGTAATGAAGTATCAGAGAATCGACGAAGACGAAGTTGTCTTGGAGGCGGCGCTGCCCACGGATGAAAAGATTCAGTCCTTGAAAGCGATTCTGGATCGGATGGGATTTATCGTCACTATCCACTAGAGCATTTCAGTGTCACTATAAGGTAGCTCTGGGGAGTCCCGTTCGCCGCATCTTTACGCAGCGCCCCGCCATATTCGCCTCGAATCAGCAAAACCGCGGCTCCGGAAGCCTCAGCGGGCTTCATCGGATCCCGTATCTCGTTTCTCCCAGCCTGATGGCATGCCGTAGGGGACGGTAATGATATTTGCGGCTATGTGCTGGATCACGCCGTTCTTGATCCAGAAAATCTCGTTGATGAGGATTGAATTCGGCAAATCTCCGCCGCCGCCGGTGCTCATGGGGACCTTGTTCCCATTGCTGTCCATATGGAACTTGGCCTTGCCGGCGTGATCGAAGAAAACCTGACTGAAGACGATGCCCTTCTCTTCATCCACAACAGGGAAGCGGCGCCCACGCACCTCATCGTCGAAAACGAAAAAGCCTTTGATGTTGAGCTGCTCGGCGCAATGCCGGCGCGCGAATTCGCCCGAGGCAAGCCCAGTCGACGCGTCCGGACCGGCGGTGGCGGCGCCGGACGTGACAACCCCATTCTCGATCCGATAGCAATTGGGCGCGAACGGCACCGGCGTCGCGGCGCCCAACTGAATGGCCGAAAAGTAGCTGTTGGCAATCGCAATCATGCGGTCGCGTGGGACCCGTTCGCTCGGTTGCAGGGTGTCATTCCAGTCAGCAGCCATATACGTCCGCCCGCTGCCGGGTTGCGTACGTTCGTCCCAGCCGGCCGGGTCGTCAAGGTCGTAACCGGGTCGTTTGCGCAGGACGATCTGCTCGGCCTCTTCGATTACCCGATCGCTCAGCTTGAGCCGGACCGACAGGATTGATTCGTGGCCTCGCTCCATAATGGTCCCGAGAAAGCCGACCGAGTGGCCTTGCGGATCCGCCACATACTGCTTGAAGGCGCCCAGCGAGTCCATGGTCTGCCATGCCGCCGTGCCGATCGGCAGAACCACCCCGTTCTCTGTGAACTTAACGTGCGTCGCGAATGCGGCTTCTGCCGGATTATGGGCGATCATCGCCGCGAGATACTGGTCCATCACCCCGATGAGACAGGCACGATCGCAGGTGATGCCGAGTTCCTCAGTCGACAGGGCCGCTGCCGCCTCGCCGGCGTGTGCGGCAGCGCCCAACAGCAAAGCCAGCGCCGTGGATGCAATCATGACAAACTTCATAACATCCTCCAGATCGGTGAGAGACTCAAACCAGAGAACGGCCGGGCAGCGCCATCCGCGCTGCTCAGCCCAATTCTCCGGCCCTGAGGGAGATTTCTCAGTTGGGCAGGCCCACTCCATGTCTCCTCAAATTGGCTTGCAGCTCTTTGTAGTCGACATGGCGCGGCGGAATGCCCGCTTTGACCGCCAGCGCGGCGGCTGTGCCGGCAGCCTGGCCATAGCAAATGCATGGGGGAATGATGTTGAACCACTGATTGACGCTGGCCTTCGACGAAAACGCGCGGCAAGCAACCAGCAGCCCGTCAATTTTCACCGGAACCAGACACCGGTAAGGAATGCAGATCGACGGGTGTTTTGCGGAGATGGCGCCATTATCGTTGTTGGCCAAAACCGCGATGGTATCTTCGAATATTTCATCCGACTCCATGTCTTTCGGACTGAGGATGTATTCGCCGATAACGCGCCGGCCGCCCTGCGTGCCCAATTGAGGACCCGCCTGCATGAGGAAGCACCGTTCGCAGCCGGGCATATTTTTTCTCAGGAATTCATAAGTAATTAGCGCCTTTTTGCGACCTTTCACATCCCACCGGGTCAATTCTTCCACATCCATGGCATCGGAAGCCTCCGGCTTGATATCCATGGCGTGGAACCAGAGCACTCCTTCCTGGTTTTTCAAGAGGCCATTGAAGTAATGGGAATGGCCGCCTGCTTCTGTGAGCTGATGCAGTAACTCGGTATACTTCTCCCACTGCGATTTCCGGAAATCATTCAGCTTACCCACATCCACGTTGGCAATCCAGAAGGAGAAGGCCAGGGCTGTCCGGAAATTGCTCTGAAGCTCACTGTCAAACTCCGCGCCAGCGGCAACGAATATGTCTCCATCGCCCGTGGAATCGATGACGACCTTGGCAAGAATCGCCTGTCGTCCCGACTTGCTTTCAAAGAAGACTCCTTTCACCGAGTTTCCTTCCATGATCGGACGGGTTCCCCACGAATGCAGCAACAAGACGGCTCCAGATTCGGCCACCATGTCATTGAGCTCGGCCTTCAGTACCTCAGGATCCAGGACAGCGGTATAGTGCACTCTTTCCTGGCCGCCGATATTGGGATCCTTGCGCACATAAAACCATCCCATGTTCGCATCCAGATAATAATCGACGATTCTTCGATCGGTGGTTCCCCAGTCTTTCTGGTCCGGCGAAAAAGCGGCATTCCGGGCTTTCATCCTGTCGATGATCTCCTGGTTCAGCCCGAAGATTCGTTGTTTTCCGCTGATGTCGCTCAGATTGGGGAAGATGTTAATCAGGCCCCCGGTAGCCATCCCTCCGAGGTGGCCATATCTTTCGATGAGCACGGTTTTTGCCCCCATGCGGGCCGCGGCTATGGCGGACGCAACGCCGCCCGGCCCGCCACCAACGACGACAACGTCGGCTTCCTTCAGGACCTTTATTTCCCGCGCCGGTTCGGAAATCATCCTCATTCTGGTTTCTCCCAATTTTAAGTTGCGCCAATTATATCAACCTGCGGAGGTTGCTCTAAGGCCTTGAATGACGAACTGGAAGACGTGTTTCGGGGATTGTACCCGCTGCTCCGAGTCCGAACGAAAGCTGCGTGCCCCACAGAGTTGGGCAAAAACTGCCTATCTGGCCCTGCAGGCCACCTTGCACTGCTCGACCAGATCCACCATGGGTTGTCCCACCGGCCACAGTTCAGGCCGGCGGGAAGTTGGCGCATTTCGTAGAGAATCTCTTCCATTTCGAATGTTGCAGAGATGGGGGGCACACCTGCTATTCGAGACCCGAACCAAAGTCTTGAACTACGAACTGGAAGCAGCATCTCGGTGCAGGTATCCATTGTCCCGAGTCGAAGCGAAGCCGAGTAACCCCCGGCTTCCTGCTGCTCTCGAAAGCTAGCGGCCCCTTAGCTTCTCTTTCTCTTCGGGTGAATATTGCTCACGAGGGTGCGCCGGATGCTGCGTAATGTCACCTGCCGTCATGTTGTACTTGGGAGTAAAAAGAACATGCATCCACTGAAAAGGTTTATTCACCTTGGTAATAGCGATCGGAGCGTGTACTACTCCCTTGGGGACGTAGACGATACAGGTGGAGTCAATTATATGTTTTTCTCTTTCCTCGCCAAAATACACCTCGATTTCGGCGTCGAAATCGTAGTAATTCTTGGGATCGCTGCCGAAGATGAAAAACATCTCGTCGGCATCGTGGGCGTGGGGCGGATGGGGAAATGACCTCGGTTCGGTGATGGTGAGTAGTTGGACTTCAACCGGGAAACCGGGAAACTGGGCTCCAAGGCAGTCCTTTTCCGCGCATATGTGAAGCATCGGCACTGAACCCTTTTCCAAGGGTTCCTTGATGATGTACTTTCCGTACTTGCTCTCGGCCATTTTAGTGTCGTCTCCTTTTCTTTGTGGTCGCGAACGACCTGGATTACAGCGTCATTGTTTTTGGTGTCTCCACGTCAGACAGTGTCATTTTTCTGGCACTCTGTTCAGGACGGTGAGGAGAGCAGCAGGCCCTTGAGATGAGATAAGCTGCGTTCGACTTCGTTCAGTTCCTTATAGGCGGCCACGGCCTGAACCGGAGACAGATTGCGCTCCCACGGTCTCGATGACGTACTTGCCTTCCAGGCTTACACCAGCGCGCCTGGCTCCGGCGACACGCGATTGGGATCGAGTGCTTCCTGAATCTTGTGCCACCACACATCGTAATTGCACATGCCTTTGCTGATATCGGGATTTTTTTCTCCCATCAACGAAGCGAAGTAGCGCTCTCTAAAGGCGCGGTCTCCCTGCTCTTTCTGCCATTGCTCCACTGCTTTCAAAGCAGTCTCATTTTGCGGGTCGAACTTGCAGAAGATTTCCGTTTTGCCCACATGCCCCTGTTCCACCCCCCAACCGAAGAAGGCGCCTCCATCGTCAACGATCAGGCCTTTTTCGATCAACGGACGTTTCGCCTGGCCGGCGCCAATGGCCCACTTGATAGTCAAGTCTCGCTGGCCCATGATCGGAATCGACTTGAAGGCGCCGCCGGGCCGGAAAGTTTCCCGAATGGAGGCGGAGATTCTTACGCACTGGCACAGCAGAATACCTTCCAGCCTGGGATCTTCGAGCTGCGTCAATGATTTTCCCTCAGATTCGCCCACGATCTGTTGCAGGACCCGCTTTTTGTATTCAAAGTCGGGGGCAGAGTTGCCGGCGATAATGACGAAGAATCCCGGACCTTGCACGGCCTGACTCAGTTGCCGGAACATTGGCTCTTCTTCTTCATTGCAGGTGGTTATGTTGGCGGCCACCATGGCCACGTTGAAGCCCATTAGTTCGAAGGAAATTTCACTTTCGCCAATCTTGCGCTCCGCCTGCCACATCTTCTCTACCGATGGGAAGCTATAATAGCGCGCCATGAAGTTGGGAGGTATCTCGCTCAAGGTGTAGTTCGGTGACACTCCCTGAATAGGGAAGCGAGCCGGCCCGGGCCAGTGGTAGATCTTCATGGCAGCTTTGGTAAAGACGCCTGGAGTTACCCCAGGCGGCACCGCGCTGGTCAAGATGCTCCGCAACGAGGGGCCCGGCCCATCGCCGCAGAACCACTCGTCGCCGGATCCCAGCGATCCCGAGCGAACGAGGTCTCCCGTCGGGGTGACCCATTCGATGGCTAAATGATTGCGATCGTCGCCGCTGGTAGTCTGGTCCAGATGCCCATGGCCGCGGAGCATCGCCGAACAGTTGGTCCCGGCGCCCTTCACGTTCAGATGCAAGCCCCGTTTCATTAGCTCGGCTTGCAGTTGCGCCGTAATCACATACGGCTCCACGACGGCATACATGTTCTTCTCATTGATTTCCACGATGCGGTTCATTCGCCGCAGGTCCAGTAAAACAGAGCCTTTGGCGAACTGGCCCGACCAGCCCGTACAAATCGGCCGGAAGACTAATTTGTATCGGTTGCACAGCCTGACAATGGCCTGCACTTCGGCGGTGTTCTCGGGAAGGATCACCGCGGCAAATTCGGTCGAGTGATACGACGGCATGATGACAGGGTCGGCGCAGATGTACTCCGGTCCGACCACGTCTTCGAAGGCGGTGTATATTCCTTTGCTCAAAGCCATAAATCATCCTCCTCAGGCGATTGCCTTCTCGACCAGTTCGACAATGTCATAGACCTTGAGGCGGCTACCGGTTGCCCGAATGGCTTGCTCAAAGGTCTTCTCACACCAGGGACAGGCGGTCACGAGCGCTTCGGCTCCAGTTGCCGCCGCTTCCTCGATTCTCTCCTGGGCCGTCCATTGAGCGAACTCGGGGTTCGAGTCGCTGACGCCCCCGCCGGAGCCGCAGCACCAGGCGTATTCCTTGATCCGGGCCATTTCTGTGAGCTTTATGCCGGGAATGCTCTGAAGAACATCCCGAGGGGGCTCATAGACGCCATTCGTACCGCGGCGGTAGGTCTTGGGCGGATCGAAAACGAAGCGGTCACCGGGAACTTTCTTTCCTTGCCAGTGCACCCAGGGTTCGCCCAGCCTGCCCAACCGGCAAGGGTCATGGTAGGTGACCGAGAGGTCAACTTTGTTTTCGAGCTTGAGCTTGCCCTCATGGATAAGCTTGGCAATGTATTCGGAGATGTGCAGTACCTCCAGGCCTTCCTTCAGGTTGAACTTGTCATAGAGCACCTTGAAGGCTTGGTATCCATCGGCACAGGCGGTGACAACGGTTTTGACGCCGGCTTGCTTTACCAGGGCCATGTTCTTCCTGGCCTGAGCGAGAAAATCTTCCTGGTAGCCCATCTGATAGGCGCGGCCGCCGCAGCAGACTTCGGCATCGCCGGCTATACCGAAATTGACGCCGGCTTTCTCAAGAATCTTCGCCGTGGCCCGGGCCAGCTTTTGCAGATTGGGGTCATAGCTGGTCAGACAGCCGACATGATAGAGGACGTCAACCTTCTCCCTGGTGGCATCTTTCAACCCCAGGCCGGCGGCCCAGTCACCGCGCTTTCCCGCCACTGGCACCATCGAACCATGCTGGCGCAGGCCGGCGATGGTCTTATCGAGAGCGGGGTTGGTCCGGCCATCCTGGACGCACTTGATGCGGAATTCGCCGATAGGCTCGTTGACCTCCATGTCCATGGCATAGTTGCACGAGGCTCCGCAGGCGCCGCACATCTGACAGTTATAGACAATGTCAAGGAGCTTGTCAGTATAAGTCATCCCGTTCTTTAACATGTCCGCGCCGATGTTCAGCCGGCCGCCGCCGGAGTAGCTGTGGAAGTTGTATTTCGAGATGCTTGGACAGACATTCACAAACTGATAACCGCCGACCTTCTGCATCGGCACAAACTTGCAGTCGGAACACCGGCAGCACATCTCCATATCGCCTTTGTACTGTTCCAATCCCATCGCGGCTCCCTCCAGTATTTTCTGATTGATAGTTTGTTTTCGCTTACGCCGGCTATTAAAAGCAGAGTTTTCCGGGATTCATCACCTGATTGGGATCGAAGATCTGCTTGAATGTTTTCAAAACGGCAACGGTGGCCGCGTCTCGATTCAGAACCGTTCCTGCAGCTTCTCCGAACGGCCGGGAGAAGAATGCGCCCTTGTCGATCAGGCTTCCGACGGCATGGGAAGAGAGCTCTTTCACCCGCGTCCGTTCCTGCCGGTTTTCGGGATCGTAAAACAGGTTGAACTCACAGTGATAGCTTGTGCCCTGGACTACCGGCTGAATATAAACTCCCAGATTGGCGGCGGAGTAGCCGGCCTTTTCAGCCAGACCGCTCATCGCGGCGACTTGGGTTTCCAGCTTTTCGTACATGGTCAGATAGGGCACGTCTTGGCAAGCTCCCCTGGGGCGAAGCTTCCAATAGGGCTCTGCCGAAGGCTGCTGGGCCGCTTTCAGGATGGCATTCGCCGAGACGGCGCCGACGGCCTTGACCGGTTCCACTCCCAAGCGCTGAGTGATCGTCATAATATCTTTAAGTTGGGAGCTGACCCTTTCCTCCGGGAAGTACTCGTAACCGGCTACGGTGTAGAAAAGGATCCAAGGGGGCAGAGTGGCCTTCAGGTTCTGATAGTCGTTAGGGATATCCTCGGCAAAGATCGCGGCCAGATTGGTGTTATTGAGAATGAAGCACTCGTTCGCCATTCTCAGCCGGATCAGCCAATAGCCCAGTTCGAGCAACGGCTGGAGTTGTGAAGCTCCCAGCACAAACGGCTCTTCGAGACTCGGCAGTAGTTCACAACGCATGGAGGCCCATGTGACGATGCCCATAGTCCCCTGAGCTCCTTGGATCAGGCGGTGCAAGGAAGGCGTCCCCGGACCATACGGGGCCTTTTGCACTCCTCCCACTGCCCATTGCTCCTCGATCGTACCGGGACCGGCCGCTTGACCAGTCCGGAACTCGTCGCCCGTTCCGAAGAACAGACCGGCGCAGGCCAAGGGATCGGAGATGTCCCATTGATACTTGGGCATAATCACCGGCTCGCGTCCCAGCAGGCTGCCGACCACCGACTTGGTTTTTCGGGGCAGCAATGGCATGTTCAGTCGGAGGCCATGCTTGGCAACTTCCGCTCTCAGCTCGCCGAAGGTAACGCCCGGCTCGCACATTGCCACCCGATTGGCGCGCTGGACATTAACGATCTTTTTCATGCCGCTCAAATCTACGATCGTCGCGCCGCCAACGCTGGGCACCGTGTCGCCGTGGAAATGTGGAGGGCCCGAACTTACCGGAACCAGCGGTGTCCTGGTCCGGTTGGCGAACTCCACAATGCGCTGCACTTCCTCGGCATTTTTCGGCCGCACAACACCGGCGGGACGCACGGGATTGACGAAGCTGATGTCCTTTGCGTACACATCCAAGACGGCCTGCGTGGTATCTGTTCCGGGCAGAGCCACTGATGCGGGGGACGCTACTCCTGCCATAATCCGATTCCTTCCTTGCGCTGCGGTCTTGCAGCTCTCATTTCATGAGTTGATTTCGCAGCCTGGAGCCGGCTGCCTAGGGATTGCCTTGCTTCCGCGCCTCCCAAGCCAGTGCTGTGAAAGTAAAGCGAGTATTGCAGAGGAAAGCGGCGGCGTCCAATGATTTCTTGTTTTCAGGACTGATAACGAATTGACATCACAGCGGGGCTGGCCGGTGGTCTTTGTTTGCGCCCTTTTTCCCGGCGGGCTCGTGTTTTTCCCTTTTGCTGTCGGAGGTTCTCCTCTCAGCCTCTATCACAGCTCGAACCGCAACGAGAACCAAATTTCGCGGCTGTCGAGATGATTGCGCCCGGCAGTCCCGTCTGATACCTCGTGCCCGAGGGCTTATCGACGAAAATGAATAGTGAATGCTGGGGGCGAGAGGCTGCGGTAGAGGATGCGGGCAAGCCGATGTGTTGGGTCTTTGACTCAGCGCAGATTGCAAGTTGAAAACAAAGCGGGCTTACAACGCCAAGGCACGTCGGGGTTATCAGGGGGTGGGAGGATGGAATTGCGGCAACTAGAATGTTTCGTTGCGGTTGCGGAAGCCCTGAACTTTCGCCGGGCGGCAGAGCGACTGCACGTCACCCAGCCTTCTGTCAGCCGGCATGTGCGCCAACTCGAAGAAGAGTTGGGTGCCGTCCTGCTTCTTCGTGATCGGCGGCAAGTCCAGTTGACCGATAACGGCCGCGCGGTGTTGAGTAAGGCCCAAAGTTTGCTGACCCAGGCTGCGGCCCTGGCCGAATCCGTAGACCGAAGCGTAAATTCGGAGCCCGCCTACCTGAAAGTCGGGGTCAGCATTCCCCTGGTCAAGAGCATTCAGAAGCTGGTCACGGAATACGCTCGGCAGTTTCCCAGGGTGGACGTGCAATACCAGGACATCCTTTTGGCGAACGCGCAAGACAAAGCCCTGCGCCGAGCAGAAATCGATATCGGGATCTCCTGGCCGCCGATCGATCAGGTGCACATCAGCTCCGAACGGCTATTTGACGAGCGTTTTCGGGTGATTGTGCGGAAAGCAAGCCCCATGGCCAAACACAAAAAGCTACGCTTGCGGCAGCTCGCCGACCAGGTATTGCTGCTGCCCGATCAAACCGAAACCAGCAATCGTATGGTGTTGCAGATGGCTTCCGACATAGGCCTCAAGCTGAAAGTGTCCCACACTACGTCGTTGCCTCACGAAGCAGGAGCAGCCTTGGTCGCAGCCGGCAAAGGGGTCTACGTGCTGGCGGGCTCACCTTTGAAATTCCCCAGCTTTGGCGCGGGCATCATCTCCATTCCCTTGGATGAACCTATGGCGCTGGAAGTGCACATGGCCTGGAGGAAGGGAGAAACCTCACCAGTTGTGCTCAGCTTCCTGGACACCGCGCGCAAGGTGTTCCAGGGCTCGTCCACGCCCCCCGGCCGATGACTGCATGACTTTCCCTGTTTCTGCGCGTTTTGTGCAGAAGTTAAATGGAGAGGTACTGCAACCGGTCTCATAAAGGGCAATGTGCAGCGCCGAGCAAGCATGGGACCCGACAACAAGGCGGGTCCCACAAAGCTGGCGAGTTGAAAAAGTTGGTTTATGAGACCGGTACTAAGAACTTATCCGTAAATAACCATAGTTTGCCTCCAACAGATAAGAGCAGCGGCGAGTTGCAGCAGAGCCGTGTAGCTGGCCTCGGTTTTTTCGAAGCTGACCAGCAGTTTGCGGAAGCGGTTGAGCCAGGAGTGGGTGCGTTCGACCACCCAGCGGCGCGGTTTGGAGTCCGGATAGCGATACTTTATGAGCCGCTCTTCAGCGCGTGATTTGACGCGTGGGTAGTAGCGATGCTTGCGGGCGATCTTGCTCACCGGATAGCCCACGTAGCCAGCGTCCAGGCAAAGATACTGTTGGTCTTTCCAGCCAGTAACTTCAGGACGTTCGACGACGACCCTGGCCAGCGTCGGATCCAGCAGCTTGGAGTCGTGGAGGTTGGCGCCGCTGACGGCGATCGACAGCGGGGCTCCACGGCCGTCGACCAACAGACTGCGTTTGCGCCCTTTTTTTTCCCCGGTCGGTCGGGTTCCGACCAACGCATTCGGTTGCAAGCGGCGCTTTGCCCATGGCTCCGTCGGCTGCCTGCCACTGCCAGGCGATGCCCTGCATTCCGTCATACTCGGCCAGGCCAGCCTGCCACAGTTTCTGGAAAAAACCAGCCCTATACCAGTTCTGAAAGTATTGATGCACCGCGCTGGCCGAACCGAACTCGCGCGGCAATGCTTTCCATTGAACGCCGGTCCGCAGAACGTAAACAATCGCCGAAAATACCTGCCGGGAAGACATTGGCTTGCGTCCAGCTCCAGCTTTGCGCTGGTACTTTCGACCTGCCTCCCGCCGGCGTACCGGAATCAGCGGCTCAACCTTGCTCCACAAACTATCCGAAACTGTCCACGACTTGATTTGGGCCATATTGAGTCCATCATCGCCGTCTTCCAGTCGCTGCAAACGAGAGATTCAACTTCCCGAACCAAACTCATCACTATTTACGGATAAGTTCTAAGACCAAAGCTCAAACGCGAATACAAAAGCTAGCGGCCCCTTAGCTTCTTTTTCTCTTCGGGTGAATATTGCTCACGAGGGTGCGCAGGATGCTGCGTAATGTCACCTGCCGTCATGTTGTACTTGGGAGTAAAAAGAACATGCATCCACTGAAAAGGTTTATTCACCTTGGTAATAGCGATCGGAGCGTGTACTACTCCCTTGGGGACGTAGACGATAGAGGTGGAGTTAATTATATGTTTTTCTCTTTCCTCGCCAAAATACACCTCGATTTCGGCGTCGAAATCGTAGTAATTCTTGGGATCGCTGCCGAAGATGAAAAACATCTCGTCGGCATCGTGGGCGTGGGGCGGATGGGGAAATGACCTCGGTTCGGTGATGGTGAGTAGCTGGACTTCAACCGGGAAACCGGGAAACTGGGCTCCAAGGCAGTCCTTTTCCGCGCATATGTGAAGCATCGGCACTGAACCCTTTTCCAAGGGTTCCCTGACGATGTACTTTCCGTACTTGCTCTCGGCCATTTTGATGTCGTCTCCTTTTCTTTGTGGTCGCGAACGACCTGGATTACAGCGTCATTGTTTTTGGTATCTCCACATCGGACAGTGTCATTTTTCGGGCACTCTGTTCAGGACGGTGAGGAGAGCAGCAAGCCCTTGAGATGAGATAAGCTGCGTTCGACTTCGTTCAGTTCCTTATAGGCGGCCACGGCCTGAACCGGAGATAGATTGCGCTCCACGGTCTGCATGACGTACTTGCCTTCCAGGCTTACACCAGCGCGCCTGGCTCAGGCGACACGCCATTGGGCAGATAAACATGGTAATTGGTGCCGGGAGGGGGTCGGATTGCCTGCCCGTGTTGATTCTAAATAAGTTATTGAAAAATACTGGACGCTCAAAATTATCAAAACGCAGGAAACGCGGTTCTTGAGTACGCTACAGGTACACGGGATTTTAGACGGGTAGGGTCCGCACTCGGTCGTTGTGCACGGGTCCACTGAGTGCTCAGGTCTTTCAACCCCAGTTGAGGGTTACTTCCGGATTGCCGGTGACTCGACCGGAGTAAACCGCTTGGTCAGGTCTCACTGGTCGATCCAGAGACAGGTCAAGTCGCCGAGAACCGGACCTGGCGCAAAGCACAGCTGCTGGGAACTGAGATCGGCAGACTTGCCGAACGAGCGCTGAAAAACGCCAAACAGGCCAGCATCGACTCGTTCTCCCTCCGGAACGAGAGCGTCTTCGTGCCGACGTACAACCCGATCGTTCGCGCCGCCGATGCTGCAGGCGTTTTCGTGGGACGGAATCCTCTCTACACGAACGGCAAGCTCGATCCAGCATCCACTGACCCCAATTCCCAAGATTGGAGCTGTGTCAACGCTGCATCTACCAGACGCTTGAGCGCAGCCTCCACGGCAGGAGATAAAGACGTACCCCAATCCATGTTGGCAGGCTGCACGCCGAGCACAACAATCTCCTGTGATTTGCTCGATACCAGGGCTAGAGCGGCAATCAGATCGGCAATGCCCAACTGATGAACGCTCCATCCAATCGACGTGCCGAGCAATTCTCTCGCCGTCATCCGAGTAAGTGTTCCAGGAGCCTCCCCTGAGTTTAGCGCGTCGAGGAGGAGCAAACGAGATGCGTCCGAAGTATACGGAAGTAGTTCGAGGCCGATCGTGCCGCCATCGAGAATTGTCACACTCGCGGGAACTCGCGGGTCAGCTTGGAGCAGTCGTGCCGCATGCACACCGACGCCGTCATCGGAAAGGATCGAGTTGCCAACTCCTATCACCACCGTATCTGAGGAAACGAGATCGTGCATTTCTAATCCTTGCTTGCGAATCTTGTGACCATTGCCATAGGCATGGCGCCAGCCTCTTCGATTTCCTTCGGCTCCGCCACGCCTTGCAGGTTCCGCCCGCGTCAGGCCTCTACACGGGCATGAGTCCGCCCACGAAGGTCGACAACGTGGACGGCGCAAGCCAAACACGGGTCGAAGGAGTGAATGGTGCGGAGAAGCTCAAGCGGGCGCTCTGGATCCGCAACCGGCGTCTTAATGAGCGCGGCTTCATATGCGCCGCGCTGGCCTTGGGCATCACGTGGACCTGCATTCCAGGTCGACGGCACGACAGCTTGGTAGTTCTTGATTGCCTGATTTTCAATCTCCACCCAGTGTCCCAGCGACCCACGCGGGGCCTCGAAGAAACCGAATCCTCGTGCTGTTTCAGGCCAAGAGCTCGGGTCCCATTTTTCACCATTGTGGATACGCAGGTTTCCCGTCGCCAAATTGCTGCTCAGCTCTTCGATCCAGCCAACAAGGCGACCTGCGAGCAGCTGCGTTTCAAGCGCGCGCGCCGCGAGACGTCCAAGTGTCGAAAACAGAGCAGTGGGCGGAGCCTTCAGTGTAGTCAGGGTGGAGTTCACCAATTGCTTGACGTCCGGCTGCCCGGAGGCGTACGCCACCAGCAACCGGGCCAGCGGTCCTACCTCCATAGCGTTGTTTTCATAACGAGGAGCTTTCAGCCAGGAATACTTCTGGTCGATCTCGAGGTATTCATACGGAGGTTTGGGACCGGTATATCGCGGGTTCGTTTCGCCTTCGTATGGATGTCTTGCAGTCTGGTCCCCGCTCGTATACTCGTACCACGAATGAGCAACATATTCGGTGATGTTGCCGGGATCGACTGCGTGGACCTGGGAAAGGTCACGATTGAGGATGATGCCGCGAGGAAGGAAGAAATCCGCAGGGTCTTTGATGCTGCTATGCGGATAGGCTCCATAGGACATGAAATTCCCAAGACCCTCGCCGCGTTCGAACCAATCGCGGTAGAAACCCGCAACTGCCAGCACGTCCGGAATTAACACCTGACTTACAAACGGTTGAGCAGATTTGGCGACTTGGAGTAGAAAATCTATTCGTTCCGGATTGACGGTCGCATTGGGCTCGTTCGGATCGAGCGATGTCGCCATGCCTCCGACCAGAAACGTCTGCAAATGTGGGTTCTTGCCACCGAGCACCGCGTGAATCCGGATGAACTCTTTCTGGAACTGTAGTGCTTCCAGGTAATGCGCAACGGCCATGAGGTTTGCTTCAGGTGGAAGATGGTAAGCGGGATGCCCCCAATAGCCGGCACCAAAAAGACTCAGTTGTTTGCTCGCAACCAAGGCACTGATGCGTTCTTGAACACCTTTGAAATATGTTGTACTCGACTTAGGCCAATCGGAGATCGATTGCGCCAGCTGTGACGTCTTCGCTGGGTCCGCCTTCAAGGACGAGACCACATCCACCCAATCCAAGGCATGCAGATGATAGAAATGGATCACGTGGTCTTGAATCGTCTGCGTCGCGGCAATAATGTTGCGGATCAGGCGCGCATTGTCGGGAATCTCAATGCCTAGTGCGTCCTCCACTGCGTTGACCGAGGCTAGCGCATGGACCATCGTGCACACTCCGCAGATCCGTTGCGCCCAGATCCAGGCCTCTCGCGGGTCTCGGCCGCGCAGGATCAACTCAATTCCTCGGAACATCGTTCCCGAACTCCATGCATCCGTTATGAAGCCGTCGTCTACTTGAGCTTCAATGCGGAGATGTCCCTCAATACGTGTTACTGGATCGACGACAATCCGCGCCATGCTATCCTCCCTACACCTCGCTGCTATCCAGCAACTTGCTCTCGATCGGCATCGTCTTCGTCCTCACCTCGTCGCGCACGAAGCGTCGTCGCCGCCTCAGCAACCACCATGCCGCGATTGCTCCAGCCCTTGCTCATACCCTCTTGCTTGCCTCGCACTCGCCCTGAACCACGGCACTCCGAAAATGACACCAACCAGGGGTCAGTCGGAAACCGGACGTGCTACTGACGAGTGACTTCCTCTTCGTCAGCAACGCGGACCGCTGGTGCAGGCGGTTGGCTCTTGAATACAAAGTTGTCGACCAACACCAGAATTCCGAAGACGACGAACCCCCATGCTGGGTGGCTGAGGATACCAACGCCAATCGAAATTGACATGAAAGCAACAACCCTCAATGCTCGTGTTCCATTCATATTTCCCCCTAAGCTTCTTTGCTCCTGAACTCCATTTCGCAGCTGTCGCCTGCGCTCATCCGCCTGTGGCTTTCGCAATGTGAAATGGTCACAGCGCTCCTCCGGTATGGCAGGAGTTGCACGGCTGCGACCCCCAAATACCGCCGATGTCGACGGGGTGTTTGAAAGACAACCCTTTCGGTCCTGTGGCGTACTGCACGCTCCCCGCTTTGCCCTGTCCCAGAATCGTGTGGCAGGTGCCACAATCGGAGGGAATGACGCTTCCGTCCACACTCTTATGCTGGCCGTCGTGGCAGCGGAAGCACCCTGCTGAATCGAAGTGGGTGTCATTAGTGAAATAGGTGTCCCACCGCACTTTCATCGACGGGAAGAAATAGTGGTCGTAGGTGCCTTGCAAACTTACGATAGCGGCCTTGATCGCTTGCTGCTTTCCGGAGTAAATCTGAGGATAGGAATTCTGATAGTAGCTAAGCAGTGTGTTTTCGATGCCCCGCATCGCCTGCTCTCGATTCGCGTAAGTCGCTGTGAGCGCGGCCACTCCCTGCTGCTTGATGAATGGGAGGGAGGGATCAATAGCGCCATCGGCGAGGTCCACGTCCATACTCCGGTCCGGCGTCCGAAAAATGTGGCTCGGCCGGTTATGACAATCCACGCAATCCATGGTTCGGATCTCGCCGGCGGGGGATGTGGTGGATGTTTGCGGCCCGGTGGTATACACCCTTGCTATTCCCGTCTTTGGATCGACGGCCCGCACCCAGGGAATATTCTGGCGCTCGGGATCGCTCGCGACATACTCCACCTTGCTCGCGACATGCCAGTGACTTCCAACTCGCGACATGTCCGTGAGCGCTCCGCCGCCTCCGACCTGAATCAACATATCGATCTCCCAGCGCGTATTCTGCTCGTCGGCAAGAAAGTACACGCGATGCACTTCGCGCGTGCCGAAGAAATGAGTTGGCCAATGACACCGTTCGCAATTGCCCCGCACTGGACGCAACGCCTCCACAGGAACCGGAATCGGCCTTGGGTAGTCGTTTTGAATGGTTTCAACGAGTTCTGTCATGCCCCGAATCTTTGAGGCAGCATAGCCTGCATTGCCAGGGGCGACGTGACACTCTGCGCATGCGACATGTGCATGGGGCGATCGCTGATAGGTCACATACTCCGGGGTCATGGAGTGGCAAGAGGCACCGCAGAATGACACCGCATCCGTGTAGCGATACGCCCGTTGCACTCCATAAATCGCTGGAACCGAGATGATTGCAGCTGCTATCGCGACTACCAGAAGAGCCTTTCTCTCGCTGGCCACATTGAGGTCCATTTTCGGGTAGCGCGCAAAAGATAGCGGCTTGTACATGCGCCAGCGGATCCACTGAACGTACATGCCAATCAAAATAATGATGACGCCTACAATCACAAACATCGGTGGAACGAAGAAGATGACCAGGTCTCCATAAGGTTCGGTAAGCGCACCGCCTCCGATCGTGTGATAAGCAGTCAGAATGGCGAACACGAGCACGCCCACGGCGGCAAACCCCGTTCCCGCGTAACTGATCCAGTTACGATAGAGCACTACCGGGCTGGGACCGGGCCGGGGTTTCGGTATCTTTCCTGCACGCTCCTCCTCGGACGTGCCTTGCGGAAGCAATTGGTGGCGCTTGACAAAGCCCCGGGCCTCCGGGATGTTCGTAATCTCATGGCGCAGTTCTCCGGCGGCCACAAATTTCCAGCCGGAGAAGATACTGTCCAGCAGTCCGTTTTCTTCTTCGTTCGAAACCAGAATCGAAGCGTAGACGTGGAAGATGACAAACGCGAAGAACACGAACGTCAGCGAGTAATGAATCAGGCGAAGGTATTGGATCTCGATAAGCAGTGGCAGCCAACCAATAAACTGGTGCAGGACGGGATTATGCAAAACCTGGTCATATAGGGCGAGGCCTGTCAGGATTTCGACCACGATAAACAGGTAGATAAAGAAGTATGACAGTGCGGCCAGAGGATTGTGGCCTACGCTCAGGCCGGGATTGAATCGCAGAAAGGAGTAAAACTCGAGCATGTTTCCGATGCCCTGCCACTGCTCGCGTCGGATAGGGATGTAGGCGGACCACCTCGACCAGAAATTCCCACTAAAAAACCAGTAGAACCGTAAAATGAACGCTGCGATCAGCACGAATCCGGAGACCACATGCACGAATCGCATCTTCGCCATCAAAAAAGCGGCGTTGCCAGAAGAGAGCAGAAACGGGTGGTGGATATACAGACCAGTGAACGAAAGCGATATGATGGCAAAGAAAATCAGCCAGTGAGTGATGCGAACCGGCTTCTCCCAGACGTAGGTACGGACCAGTTCCGTTTCCGGAATCCGCGCTAAACCCGACCTTGGCGAAGTGGGTTTTATCACTGCCGCACCAATCCGTTGCGAACGAACCATCACCGTCTCGTAGGTGTACCAGGAGACGCGGTCTGATTCTGGTTATGACTTTCCCTGTGGTCCCTCACGCTCCACGATGCTGTCTCCTGTGGCGATCTCGGTGGGCCCACTACGCCGCTTCTCTCCGTGTGGACGAATCTGCGCTCGCCCGATGCTGGCGATCCCATGCAAGGCCACCGCTGTCGCCATGCCGCCGGCGAGCCAGAGCCCGAGTTCCCCCGCATCGACGTCCACACCGAATCCCGGCACCGAGGGCAGCCGCTTGTAAAAGGGTGACTTGGTATCCCAGAAACGATTCGAAGCGCAGGCGATGCATCCGTGGCCCGACTTTACGGGCCAACTGGTCCCGTCATTCCAGCGAACGGTTGGGCAGTTGTAGGTTGCTTGCGGACCCTTGCAGCCCATCTTATAAAGACAATAGCCCTTGCGGTGACCTTCATCGCCCCACTCTTCAACATAACGGCCCGCATCGTAGTGAGCGCGGCGCTCGCACTGGTCGTGAATGATATTGCCGTAAGCAAACAACGGGCGGTTGTACTGATCGAGAGCGGGGAAGTCGTGGAACGTCAGATAGTGGACCAAGACGGCTGCCGTGTTAGCTGGATTGTGAGGGCAACCGCCTAGGTTGATAACCTTCACACCGGGGATGGCCTCCTGCAATCCCACAGCGCCAGTCGGATTCGGGTTCGCTCGAACCAACCCTCCATCCCACGCGCAAGCCCCCACCGCGATGTTCGCTGCCGAATTGGAGCAGACGTGCGTCGCAATGTCGAGCGCGGTCTTGCCGCCCACCGTGCAGTACACACCGCCGTCCGCCGTCGGGATTGCACCTTCTACTACGGCGATGTATTCGCCCTTATGTTCCTGAACCACTCGTTCGAGGGCCGCTTCGGCCTGTTTGCCGGCGCCCGCCATGATCAGTTCGTGGTATTCCCAGGAGAGAAGGTTCAGTACGAATTCGGTTACTGTTGGGTCGCTGGTGCGCAGCATCGATTCCGAGTTGCCTGCGCAATCTTGAAATTCGAGCCAAACCAGCACGGGACGGGTCGTTTGACTGAGAGCTTTGTCAACCGCCGATAGATATCGCGGGGGGAGGGCCAGCGTGGCGACCATCAACTGGCAAAACTTGAGAAACTCGCGGCGCGATACGCCGTTAGACTCCAAAGCTCGAGGCAGTGAGTTGGGCAGCGCTCCCATATTCGCACCTCTTGAGAGATTGAAATCAGCCCCGTGATCTCCAGCCTGCTTTTAAAACGAGGTCAAGATTTACGGTTCTATTGGGTTTCTGTCTGTGACTGCGATCACACTAATCCATGGCTTAAGCGGAAGCTGGCAGACGCCGGCGAGTGCATTCCCATCATCTTCATTACCGGACACGGCGATATTCCGATGACGGTGAAGGCGATCAAATCCGGTGCGGTAAAGCAGGCGTTGAGGAAGAACGACTCAGAGCCTGCGGATTTTGCTTTCGGCGTTAGAGAACAGTATTGTGGTGTTCCCATAGCCGCGTTCCAGGATCTGCCGGAGGTAGGATCCGACAGATATTCATGAAGTTTCGCGAGGTCACATGGTTGCGACAGCCCGATATGCTCATCGAGCCTTTCTCTGCTCATTATTCGGAGTTCCGGGCGAATGGTCGCCTACTCGGCTGGCTATGCTTCGGTAATAACTTGGTTAACAACCCGTTCCTTTGCTGGGGCTCGGCACTGCGATTTGTCGCAGCCAGGCATGCGATAGTCATATTTCCCAGGGGTATAGACGCTAAAACTCCCAAACCTTCCGAGTCGTCGGCCGTGGCGCCGCATCCAATGAGCCTAGCCGACTCTATCGGACAAGGACCCTCCCGCATGCAATATAAGACACTGGGCGACACCGGCCTGCTCGTCTCTAACATCTGCTTCGGCTGCATGACTTTTCACGGTGGCTCCGGGTTCTGGAGCAACATTGGCCAGGTGGACCAGGCAGGCGCCGACGCCCTCATAAAAGGCTCGATCGACGCCGGCGTGAACTTCTTCGACACCGCCGATGTCTACTCTGAGGGGGAAAGCGAGAAATTTCTCGGCCAGTCGCTCAAGAACCTCGGCATTGCCCGCAAAGATGTCGTGATCGCGACCAAAGTCTTCGGCCGCACCGGCCCCGGCCGCAACGACGTGGGCGCTTCACGCGGGCACATCATGGACGCCGTAGAGGCCAGCCTCAGACGCCTCGGCACCGATCACATCGACCTCTACCAGCTCCATGGCAGCGACGCCATTACACCCATCGAAGAAACCCTCCGCGCCCTCGACAATCTCGTTCAACAGGGCAAGGTGCGCTACATCGGCGCCAGTAACTGGGAGGCGTGGAGACTCTCCCGCGCGATCGCGATCTCGGAGTTCAAGGGCTACGCCCGCTTCGATACCCTCCAGGCCTACTACTCGATTGCCGGGCGCGATCTGGAGCGCGAGTTCGTACCCATGTTTCGGCACACCAAAACAGGCCTGCTGGTGTGGAGCCCGCTGGCCGGTGGATTGCTCTCAGGCAAATACAGCCGCGAGAACCAAAAGCCCAAAGATTCCCGCCGTTCCGCGTTCGACTTTCCCATCGTAGACAAGGAACGCGCGTGGCGCATCCTCGACGTGATGCGCCCCATTGGCGAGGCACACGGCTGCTCGCCCGCCCGCATCGCGCTAGCCTGGCTTCTGCATCAACCAGTCGTCACTTCGGTCCTCATCGGCGCCAAGCGCACCGATCAGCTCCAGGACAACCTGGCCGCGGCAGACTTGAAGCTCAGTGCCGGAGAGCTCGAGCAGCTCGACCAGGTGAGCCAGCTACCGCCGGAATACCCTGGCTGGATGCTTCCCTTCCAGGGCGCCAGCCGACTCGAACCCAATGCCCTGCGACTGGGTAGCGAGAACAAATAACTGGTTGTGATGCCCGCCTAGCGCCGTGACTTTATGATTCGGTAATCGTGGACCCCGGTCTACCACCCCAACGACGAAGACCTGTCGCTGGGGACCCCGGTCTACCACCCCAACGACGAAGACCTGTCGCTGGGGACCCCGGTCTGGATGGGCTGCGGAAAAAGGCAGGGTTTGCAGCCGGATTAGTGAAGAACCGTTCCGCAGGGGCTAAACAGGCTGCGGAAAAACCCCTCATTCCTGTCTTGTTTTTCTCTTTTGGGGAGATTTTCCGTCTTTTCGGCTGGTTTGGCTGCGGTTTCCTCTCCTCGTTTTGCGCCCGGAGGCCGTTTTTCCGGCCTTCAGGCACACTTCGGCCCTACTGGGCCAGCGATTCAATCGGAATCAGTCTCCTCAGGCGCATCAGGTTTTGCGCCGTGATGCTCAACTTCCAGAACCAGTCCACCCGATCAAGCCCACGGAGTTTCACCTGGCGCGCTTGACGATCTAACTTCGACCAGCCGAAGACGCGCTCGATCAGCTTGCGCTTGCGCTGACTGATCGCCCGTCGTGCGTCTTGCCGCTCCTCTTCGCTCAGACTGTTCTTGCCCATATTGCTTCCGCCTTGCGTGTACTCGCTAATGTGCGGCGCCACTTCCCGATCGCGAAGATCCTGCACAAACTTTTCGTCCTGGTACTGCGTGTCAGCGCCCAGCGTGATCTGCTGCTCCGGGCTGCGCTTGTCCTTGGCAGCCACCGTCTGGTCCAGCATCCTCAGAGCCGCCTCGCGCTCGGCCACGGTAGCCGCCAGCGTAGCCTCTGCCGCCACCACCAACCCATTGCGGTTCTCGATCAGCGCGTGGCCCTGATAACTCGGAACCGCTTTGTCCGCCGTGGCCTTCTTATACAAACGCGCATCCGGGTCGGTCGTCGACTCCACCTTATCGCGCAGAAGAACTTCCCCTTTGTGCCCGGAACCGGCTCCCGGAGCGGGTGGATCGGACTTCTCCTTAAAGCTGCGCGCCGCAGCCCAGGCCTGGATCAGCGTGCCGTCCACCGTGAAATGCTCCTCGCTCAACAAGTCGTGCTCCCGCGCCTCAACCAACACCGCATCCAGCAACTGCTGGCTGATCGCGCCCGAAATCAGTCGCTCTCGGTTCTTGGTGAACACCGTCACGTCCCACACCGCGTCGTCCATCTCAAGACCTACGAACCAGCGAAAGAGCAGGTTGTACTGCAGTTGCTCCATCAACTGCCGTTCGCTGCGAATCGAATACAACACCATCAACAGAGTTGCCCGAAGCAGCCGTTCCGGTGCAATCGAGGGGCGGCCAATCTCGGCATACAGCTTGTCGAACTCCGCATCCAGCCGCTGCAAGGCCCGGTCAGCCAGCGTGCGAATCTGCCGCGCCGGATGATCCAACGGTATCCGCTGCTCCAAGGTCACATAACTGAACATCGCCGCCTGCTGCTTGTCGTCTCCACGCATACCTCTTACATAAACCAAATCCCTGTGGAGAAACAGTGATTCACTTGGCTCCTTTTTCCGCAACCTGTAAAGCCCTATCTTTATTTTCAGCTGTTTGCGGCGCGACTGAAGTCGCGCCCTAAAGAGAAACTGATTGCGTCTCAAGCCGCCTTCGGTAGGATTTTGACCTCGAAGCCGAGATTTTCCAAACGGCCGACCAGTCGCTTGATATGTCTGGCTTTGTCTTGGTGATCGAAGTGGTTTGCTCCGAGGTCCTGGTAGCAGGTTCCGTTGTTGAGCATGTGATAGACGGTCGTTAGCAGTGAGGCGGCTACTGCGCAGATGGCTTTCTTCGAGCCGCGACGTGAGCGCAGGCGGTGATATTGGGCTTGGAAGTAGCTTCCCTTGGTGCGCGAGGCTGCCCAGGCGCATTGAACCAAAATCGTTTTCAGCCAAGGCGCACCCTTTTTCATGCGCGCGGAGCGGCGCTTGCCGGCGCTTTCGTCGTTGCGCGGGCACAGACCCGCCCAACTGACCAGATGGCCTCCGGTCTCGAACCGGCTCATGTCGAGTCCGATCTCGCTCAAGACAACGCGGGCAGCCAGTTGGCTGATGCCGGGGATTTCGGTTAGCAGTTCGGCAGCTGCGCGAAAGGGTTCGATGTTGCCATCGACCTCCTTGTCGATGCTCTCTATGGCCGCATCGATGGCGTCGATCTGGTCGAGGTGGAGCTTGACAAGAAAGCGATGGTGCGTCGTGACGCGGCCACGCAGAGCCGCCTCCAGTTCCTCTGTCGAAGCATGGATGCGCCGGTGGGCAAGTGTGGCCAGAGCTTGTGGAACAGTCTCGCCTTTTACCAAGGCTTCCAGAATGCGGCGACCCGAGAGACCGAGGATGTCGGTCACTACACAGTCGAGCTTGATGTTGGCATCTTCCAAGGTCTTTTGGATACGCTGTGTGTGACTGGAACGCTCGCGCACCAGTTGTTTGCGGGTGCGCAGCAGGTCGCGCATCTGCTGGGTTGATTCATCGGGCACGAAACTGGGGCGGATCAATCCGTGGGCCATCAAGTCGGCAAGCCACTCGGCGTCCTTGACGTCTGTCTTGCGTCCCGGCACGTTCTTGACATGTGCGGCGTTGGCTAATACGAGCTGAAACTCGCCATCGGCCAAAATGTGCCAGACCGGCTTCCAGTAGACGCCCGTCGCTTCCATGGCGATGTGGGTGATCTGCTCTGTTGCCAGCCATGCGGACAGGTCCAACAGCGCCCCCGTCATGGTGGCGAAGGTGCGTACTTCGGTCTTCACCTTGCTGCGGCTCATGTGGCGCACGCAGGCCACCACGGTCTCCTTGTGAATATCCAAACCTGCGCAGTGCGCGTGAAGAACTTCCATGACTCCTCCGTGTGTGCGGTCTGGCGTGGAACCCCGTAACGGGAAATCTAAAGAACGTGCTCCGGGACAAAAACGTCCGTGGCGACAAGCGGGGGTGCTCAAGGGTTCCGGGTCCGACTAGAAAACGGGCTAAGAGCACCAAGGAAATACCGACCTCTGTGCCAGCCGCACAATAAAACTCTACCGAATACAGCAACCCGTTTCATACACGGAGGGTCGGTAAGACCGGTGGAGGACTAGAAAGAAACTACCCCGTCATGCCGCCTTAACCAGGGAACGAACGACTCTGTGCCGGAAACGCATACATCCTCTATAACACCCCGTTTCATCCATCGAGGTCGGAAATGCCGGTGGGGGACTGATACAAAACCAGATCGTGCTCGACTGACTGAAGTCGCGCCCGGTCCTGCTCGGCTGACTGAAGTCGCGCCCTGATACAAGACCAGATCGTGCACGACTCGATTTGAGCTGTGCTGGAGGTAAGTTGATATTCATCTTCAGAAATTGCTATAGCGCCCGGCTGTGCCTCTGCGCAACGTTGGGGCTTTGGTACGTCATTTGCCAGGGAAAGTTATGAATATCTTTGTTCCAACTTCGGTCGGCTGGTTGTTGACCCTGTATGGTTTGTAGCGCCAGGTCTTTACGGCATCGACGGCGCCCTGCTGCAACATGGCCGGTCCGCTCACAACGCGCAAATCCTTAATTGTGCCTTTCCTTGAAATAGTGGCGTGGAGCTCTACGCAGCCAGACACACCGGCTGCTTTAGCCGTGGGCGGATAAAAGGGCCGCACCTTGTGAATCAGCATTCGAGACGCGACGTCAAGTGAAATTTCGAGCGGTTTGGGAGGCGCGGCTTTAATGACGGGCTGTGCGTGGCCATTGAAGACTCCGTTCATTGCGCCGGCGCCGCCAAGATCATCCGGGCCGGTGGCGCCAAAGCTGGCGGGGGGAGGCCCATTATCCGCGACTGCCTGCTTAATTTCCTGCGGAATCTGTGCCGGCGCGGCGAGTTGGCCGATCATCATTTCCGCCGGCACCTCGGGCGGCGTGACTGCCTCCTCATTGTTGGCCGGCTGGTTATCCGTTGCCTGCTTTCCCTGGGTCTTTGCCAGCGGCTTGTCCTGATTTAACGGTTCACTGGCCGGCGGCGCCGGCGCGATCGACTGCGGCTGAGTATCGGATTTTGTCGGGGGTGGCTGAACAGATTGCTTCGCCGCGGGCTTCATCCAATGATGGAACAGCGGGATCATGAGGACGAGCGGAAGCAGAATCGAAGCGGCGCAAATGGCAGGAACGGTCATCGACTTCTTCCTTGCCGTCTTCCGCTCTTCCTCACCCTCGATTTTCTTCGATCGAAACATCTCGAAGAGAGCGTCGTCAGCGTCGCGCCGCAATGTGGCCGTGAGTTGGGGTGAGTTGCCGATTCCATCCACCGAAGCAGCGTTTGGCAAACCCGGAACTACGGGAACCTCGTTCGTCGAACGGCTGGCGTCAGACGCGGGCGATAGACCAACCACCTCGCTCGCCGACTTTTGCGGCTGAAGAGAGACTGTTGCGGGCGACGGTGAACCCGAGACAGGCGGCCTCTGCAACAAGGATTCCGGGATTCGATTCCGGTCAGCAGATTGGCCAAGCGGCTTTGGAGACGTGGCGAAGGAATGAGCGGCTTGCCAGGCTTCCCATTCACTACGGTTAACCGGTATAGCCGAAGGAAATTCTTCGCTCTCCCAATCGATGAAATTCCTTTGTTGTTTAACAAAGACTGGCGCGGGCAAGGCTGAACCGGAAACACGCGGCGCGTCCACCAGAGATTCCAGGATTCGGTCGCGGTCAGCGGATTGGTCAGACGGTTTTGGAGGCTTGCCGGCGGAATGAGCGGCCTGCCAGGTCTCCCACTCGCCAGAGTTAACAGGAACAGGCACAGCAGAAGCTCCGCGATCCCAATTGCTGAAATCCTTGGGAAGCGTTTCAGGCGGCAACGGAGCTTTTTTTTCTGGAGATGCCATTGATAGGTCTGCTGAACTCGCGGTGCTAAGTGTTGCTTGAGTCACCCAGCCGCCTTTCCACTTAAATCTCAAGTTGGCGGGTTGCAAAAGAGCTGAACACGCAGGTTTCTTTTCGCCCTCAATGAACAAAAGTGGTTCAGTTGCGGGCGAAAGCTCCCCGTGTGGGCGTCAGCTTATGACTGCCTGCCAAGCGAGTATCGTTAGGGTGATGATAACTCCTTTGAGTTCAATATTAGAACTCAAATAGCCGTAATTGAGCATTACTAAAGTTAATGCCTGACCCTTCAAAAAGAGTTTGGCTCGGCGCAATGGGTGTTTTCCCAATGGCCGTTTGTGCGGCAGGCTAAATAAACATTCTCAAGCTGCCTGCCGATAAAGTAGACTCATTTAGTCCGATTCAGCGCGGCTTCCCACCCGTGGAACGATTTGCCTATCCGCACCGCTCAACGGGTTTCCTCTGCCGGACGGCCAACCGGACGCGGCGATCAACCGAAGCAACCAGGCGAAGCAACCAGGAGGCGAGCGCCGATGACGGCTGCGGGTAACGATTCCGCCATGCTTCATCCGATCGCAGAGCAGGCTGCGATTGGCGCATCGGCCCAGCGCAAGGCGGCGTTGCGCCTGCTGCCCATCATTGGCATCGGGTACGGGCTGGCCTTTATCGACCGCATCAACATCAGCTTTGCCTCGCTGCGCATGAACAGCGACCTGCACTTCAGCGCCACGGTCTACGGGCTTGGAGCGGGACTGTTCTTCATCGGCTATGCGGTGTGCGAAGTGCCGTCGAACCTGATGCTGCTTCGCTTTGGCGCGCGGCGCTGGCTGGCGCGCATCATGTTTACGTGGGGAATTCTGGCTACGACCATGATGCTGGTGCGCACACCGTGGGAGTTTTATGGCGTGCGGCTGCTCTTGGGAATTGCGGAGGCGGGATTCTTCCCCGGCGTGGTCTACTATCTGACGCTCTGGTTTCCGGCTCGCGTAAGGGCGCGCGCGGTGAGCCGCTTCTACATTGCACTTCCGCTCAGTTCCGCGGTAATGGGTTCGCTTGCCGGGTGGCTGCTGGGACTGAACGGCCGCATGGGGCTGACGGGATGGCAGTGGCTATTTCTGGCGGAGGGCATTCCGCCGATTCTGTACAGCCTGGTGATTCTGCGCGGGCTGCCGGACGGCCCGGCGCACGCTACGTGGCTGACGCAGGAGGAGAAGACATGGATCGCGCGGCAGCTCGATGCGGACAACGCACAGGCGCATCTAGGGCGCGAGGCGGGCGTGCTGCAGGCGCTGCTTTCGCCGAAGGTCTGGATCATGGGCCTCTTTTTTCTTGGCGCGCTCACATGCAACTATGCTTATGGGTTTTCAGCGCCGGCCATTTTGCAGGCTGTAACCGGATGGAATGTGGGCGAGGTGGGTTACCTTACAGCCGCCATGGGCATTGCCGGAGCAGCAGCAATGCTCTTCGGCGGCGCCAGCTCCGACCGTACCGGCGATCGCGCGCTGCATTGCATTGTGCCGTGCTGCGTGATGGCCGCGGGCTATCTGGTGGCCAGCTACGCGCGTCCGGCCTGGCTGGTTGTGTTCGCACTGACGTGCACGTTGATGGCGTTTTACGCGCTGCTGGGGCCGGCAGTCGCGATTCCCACCGTATTTCTGGCCGGGCGGGCCGCCGCCGCGGGCATTGCGGCGATGAACACCATCACCATGTTCAGCGGGTTTATCGGCCCCTACTGGATGGGCGTGATGAAGGACGCGACGGGCAGCTACTGGATGGGACTGCGCTGGCTGATTGTCCCGAGCCTGATGGCCGCGGCGCTGATGTTTGGGCTGGCGCGCAGCCTGGCGCGGCGGCCCGTTGGCGCCAGAACGGAGTTGGCGGAAGAAGCAGTGTGACGGAGCGGCGGATCGAAGCAAACAAACTTTCAAGAGCGAGATATCGAGCGTCGTGTGGAGTTGTGAACAGGTTGTTCGATTGAATGCAGGGCTGCGATGACCGCGACTGGATTCTTTGCGATGACGGTGAGGAAGGCTCTGGCCGAGGACTCAGGCGTGCGCCGTCCGCCTTCCCAATGCTTAACCGCGTCGAGCGAGAAACCAAATGTGCTCGAAAAGCGGGCCTGTGTCATCTTCAGGCGCTTTCTTATGCCTTTCACGTCAACCTCGGCGGGCAGATTGACCTTGTAGCCGTCTGTCTTGCCAGCCAGGAAGGCGTCCACTTCGTCCAATCCGGTCATCAGGTCGTCAAACAGTTTTGTCATGGTTTACCTCCCATACTTCGTGAAGATTTCATCGGCGCGTCTGGCTAGCTCGTTGCGCTCTTTCTTAGTTAGATTGGCCTTTTCGTTCTTGGTATAGGCGGCGACGAGGAAGACCGGGAATGCCTCGCCGCGAGCGATGTAAATGACGCGCGCCGCCGCGCTTTCCCATGCCACCGCGCGGAACCCTCACTTTGCGGAACCCGCCGGTTCCCTGCATGATGTCGCCGCACTCCGGGTCCGCCGCAACCATGGATACGATCCGCTCAAGTTCCGTTGGGGTAAAGATTGTCTCCGCGGTCCTGAGATAGCCCGGCATCTCGACCACGGTATGCACTCTTTAGATGTACTCCATTGGACACCTTTCGTCAAATCGGCTTGCCGCGGCCTTCGTAAAAGCTGCTCGAAAGGCTGCGCCGTGCTTTATTTCTGTTCTTCCATCTGGTTGGACTTGAAACCCAATGCTTTTAGCTCGCGTCTTGCGGCTCGCATAATATGAGATGTTGAGCAAGTCTTCCCATTGGGGGCCTCGACCACGGAGCAGAAGGAGGGCACCCAGCATTTGGAATGGCCGATCTCCCATGCTCTCGCCTTGTTTCTGACCTTGATCGAGCCAGTAGGTTTGTGCATCTTTCCAATTGCCGTATGAAACGGATTTTTGGATTTGTAGAGGCAAATCCTGAATATATAATCCTTCGTTGATCAGCAGATACCCTTGGTAGCCGAGCCTTCGAAGGATTTCATATGACACCGCTACGGCGAACGTCTCATCGAGGTAATTGTCGCTCATAGGTCCCATTTTGACGTGCGCAAGCTCATGGGATAGCTGGAAGGCGAATCTAAATTTATCTTTCGGTTGGACTTGGAATAGCGCAATTCTTATCGTTCCGGCGACCGTCCCGTTTGGCTCGCCGGGAAGCTTTGGCCCTGTGAGCGTGATTGGCGGTGGGCTCGCTCCCCACGCCTGCCCCGAGTTTAGTGGAGCTTCAAAACAGATAATTCCGGCGGGAGGATAGCCCCTAGCAAAGCCCGGAATAAGGCTGTCAATCAAGGAAGAGACTTCGGCTGCGACGGGTTCGAACTCCTTGATCGCCTGCGGGCTGAATGTTTCGTGATCCAGAATCACCTTTGTGGGTGCTGGCGGCTGCGCTTGAGAGTTTTGGACGACTGTACAGGTGAAAAGCAGCAAAATGATGACGAGTCTGCCAACTAGCGACGACATTTCTCTCGAGCCTTTCCGTGCGGCCTCAAGTTCCTAGCATTTTTGATAATTGTTCCACTGCTCATGCCTTGGAGTTTCATTCAACTCTGACTCTAAGTGCCTACCGCTGCAGGCAGGATCTCTTCCACATCCACCCACTGCGTGGGATAGTTGCCGGTGTAGCAGGCGGTGCAGTAGCCGGTTTTGTGCTCGTCGCGGACGGCGGCCAGAAGGCCATCGAGAGACAGGTACGCGAGCGAGTCGGCTTCGATGTATTGGCGAATCTCTTCGACCGACTTATTGGCTGCGATAAGTTCACGCTTGGAGGGCGTGTCGACGCCGTAGTAGCAGGGTGAGATAGTGGGCGGGCAACTGATGCGGAGGTGAACCTCAGTTGCGCCGGCGCCGCGCACCATGCGAACAATTTTCCGGCTCGTAGTGCCGCGGATGATGGAGTCGTCGATAAGGATGACGCGCTTGCCGGCGAGCAGATTGTGCACGGGGTTGAGCTTGAGGCGGACGCCAAAGTCGCGGACGCGCTGCTCGGGTTCGATAAAAGTGCGGCCCACGTAGTGATTGCGGATGAGGCCGAGGCGGAAACGGATGCCGCTCTCTTCAGCGTAGCCGAGCGCCGCGGTGACGCCGGAGTCAGGGACGGGGACGACGATATCGGCAGGCACGCCGGACTCGCGCGCAAGCTGGCGGCCCATCTGGTCGCGCGACTCCTGCACCCAGCGGCCAAAGATGCGCGAGTCGGGGCGGGCGAAGTAGACGTGCTCGAAGATGCAGCTTGCCTGCGGCACACCGGTGGAGTATTGGCGGCTGGTGACTCCGTCTTCAGAGACCATGACCAGCTCGCCGGGAAGAATGTCGCGGATGAACTCGGCGCGGAGCAGATCGAAGGCGCAGGTTTCGCTGGCGAAGACGATGGTGTCGGGGCCGCTGGGATTTTTCATGCGGCCCATGGAGAGCGGGCGGAAGCCGCGCGGATCGCGGGCAGCGAAGATGCGGTCGCGCGTCATCATGACGATGGAGAAAGCGCCATCGATCTGCGAGAGCGAGTCGGCGATGGCGTCGACGAGCGTGCCGGCGTGGGAGTGCGCGATGAGCTGGACAATGATTTCGGAGTCGGAGGTGGTTTGGAAGTAAGCGCCGTCGCGCTCGAGGCGCGCGCGGACGTTGCCGAGGTTGACCAGGTTGCCGTTGTGCGCGATGGCGATGAGGCCCTTGGTGGAGTCGACGCGGATGGGCTGGGCGTTGAGCAGCGCCGAGTCGCCGGTGGTGGAGTAGCGCGTGTGGCCGATGGCCATGTGGCCGGGGAGCTTGGCGAGAACGTCGTCGGTGAAGATTTCGCTCACCAGGCCCATGCCTTTGATGTTGGCGAGGCGCGAGCCGTCGGCGGTGGCGATGCCGGCCGATTCCTGGCCGCGGTGCTGCAGGGCGTAGAGCGCGAGATAGGTTTCCCGCGCGGCGTGGGGATGGTTGTGGATGGCGACCACGCCGCATTCTTCGTGCAATTCGTCGCCGGAGGCGACGAATTGCAGGGACTGAGGGACTAAGGGACCAGGGACTAGAACAGAAGCAACCGCAGGTCCTTCGACTCGGTCGCCGTGGCGACCTCGCTCAGGATGACAGATCTGTTGTTGATGCTCAGGATGAGAGATCGTTGAGGAGGTGTCGGGTTGGCCTGCGATTCCCTGGTAGAGCAGCCGGGTCATGGCAGAACCTCGCCGTGGAGATTGGCTTCCAGGGCCGAGGCCCAGGGGGCGCGCAATTCTTCGAGCGGAGCAGAGATAAAGGACTCGCCGTCTACTAGGATTTCGAGCCGATGGCCGCCGGTGACGCCGATGCGTGCAGAGAAAAAGTTGTACTCGCCAGCCATGGCGTCGATCTCGGAGAGGTTTTTGTGATCGGCAGTGACGATGATCGTGGAGGCAGGCTCGGCGAAGAGGCCGAAGAGCGGGTGGGCAAGAAGCGACGGGTCCTGCTCGACGGTGACGCCGATGTTGCTGGCGAATGCGGCCTGGGCCAGGGTCACGGCAATTCCGCCGTCGGAAATATCGCGCGCGGAACGGATGAGTTTGCGCCAGGCGAGCACGGCCAGCAGATTGTGCAGGCTGGCCTCGGCTTCGAGGTCGAGCGCGGGCGGAGTGCCCCAGATGGCGCCGAGAGAGACTTTGGCAAACTCAGAAGAACCGAAGGCGGTGAGATTGGCTGCGGCTTCCGCCTCGGTTGCATCTGCCTCCGCGCGCGCCTCCGGTTGGAGCTCAAGAGCCGGAAGCGGTATTTGGCTGATGGGCGGCGGGTTGAGAGGAACTTTGAGTTTTGGGTCTGGCTCCTCGCCGCGTGGAATCGGCCACAGCAGCACGATCGCGTCTTTCTCGCGCTGAAAATGCGCGGGGACGGCCTTGGTTACGTCGTCGAGGATGCCGACAATGCCAAGGACCGGCGTGGGATAAATGCCTTCGCCACGCGTTTCGTTATATAGAGACACGTTGCCGCCGGTGATGGGCGTCGAAAGCGCGGTGCAGGCTTCGGCGATGCCGTCGATGGCGGCCGTAAGCTGCGCCATGATTTCGGGCTTCTCGGGATTGCCGAAGTTGAGGCAGTTGGTGGCGGCCACGGGAGTTGCGCCGGTGCAGGCGACTTTGCGGGCGGCTTCGGCGACGGCGTGCATGGCGCCCAGTTTGGGATCGAGATAACACCAGCGACTGTTGCCGTCGAGCGCCATGGCGACGCCGCGCTCGGGTTGTGCTTCCGCAGGGGCTAAAGCCCCTCTTTTTATCAGCGGTGCTTTTTCGGCACGACTGAAGTCGTGCCCTGTTACAGAACCAGGTTGCGATGCAGCTTCGGATCGGGCAGTTCCTGAGTCCCTAGTCCCTAGTCCCTTAGTCCCTTTTCCTGTTCCTTTGATTCGCATCACGCCGGCTTCGCCGCCGGGGCCGATGACGGTGTTGGTCTGCACCATGCTGTCGTACTGCTCGTGGACCCAACGCTTGGAGCAGACATTGGCGCTCGAGAGGAGTTTTTTCAGATCGGCGGTGAAGTCGCGTTCTTTGTCTAATTCGGAGAGGATCTCGTCCGAGGGGTCGAGAGGCACGGGCGCCTTCCATGTGCCGATGGGGCGATGGTAGAGCGGGGCGTCGTCGGTGAGCGATTGATTGGGAATGTCGGCAACGAGCTCGCCGTGATGACGAATGCGCAGGCGCGGCTCGGGCTGGACGACGCCGACAATGACTGCGTCGAGGCCCCATTTCGAGAAGACGCGCAGCACTTCGTCTTCACGGCCTTTTTCGGCGACGAGCAACATGCGCTCCTGGCTTTCGGAGAGCATGATTTCGTAGGCGCTCATGCCGGTTTCGCGCTGCGGGACAAGGTCGAGCTCGACATCGAGGCCGACGCCGCCGCGCGCTCCCATCTCGCAGGTGGAGCAGGTGAGGCCGGCAGCACCCATATCCTGAATGCCGACGATGGCGCCGGTCTGCATGGCTTCAAGGCAGGCTTCGAGGAGCAGCTTCTCCATAAACGGATCGCCGACCTGGACGTTGGGGCGCTTGGCCTCTGAGCCTTCGCTGAACTCTTCACTGGCCATGGTGGCGCCGTGGATGCCGTCGCGGCCGGTTTTTGCGCCTACGTAAATGACAGGGTTTCCCGTGCCGCTGGCCTTGGCATAGAAGATTTCGTCTTTGCGGACGAGGCCGAGAGCGAAGGCGTTCACCAGCGGATTGCCACTGTAGCAGGGCTCGAATTTGGTTTCGCCGCCAAGGTTGGGCACGCCAAAACAGTTGCCGTAACCGGCGATGCCGCTGACCACGCCTTCGAGGATGGAGTGATTTTTGTGGATGAGACGTTGCGTGTCGGAATCGCTTCCCACCCTAAAAGCGTCCGCCGCGGCGGACGCTTTTAGGACGGGGCAACCATCCTCTGAGATGGGGCCGAAGCGGAGCGAGTCCATGACGGCCAGGGGACGCGCGCCCATGGTAAAGATGTCGCGCAAGATGCCTCCGACGCCGGTGGCCGCGCCCTGGTAAGGCTCGATGTAGCTGGGATGGTTGTGGCTTTCGATCTTGAAGGCGCAGGCCCAGCCGTCGCCCACGTCGATGATGCCGGCGTTTTCACCGGGCCCCTGGACGACGCGGTCGCTTTTGGTGGGCAGGCGTTTGAGGTGCGCGCGGCTGGACTTGTAGGAGCAGTGCTCGCTCCACATCACGCTGTAGATGCCGAGTTCGGTGAGGGAGGGCGTGCGGCCGAGGGCCGCGAGGATGCGGTTGTACTCATCCGCCGTGATGCCGTGTGCGGCGAGCAACTGCGGAGTTACGGTGGTTGGAACGGGAACGACGGCAGAAGAGAAGCTGGTCATCGTTGCCTCCATTGTCGCACAGCCCCCGGTGCCCCGGTCGTGCCCTGATACAAGGCGACCCGCAATGGCTTTTTGACAAATGTTCCCGCTCCCTGGCCCGGTATTCTGAAATCACGATGACCGGCTCAGCCAAACCCATTCGCCGCGTGGCCGTTTTTTGCGGATCGGCCTTCGGAAACAATCCTGCCTTTTTGGCCGAGGCCACGGCTCTCGGCGCCGTCATTGCAAAAGCCGGTCTTGGCCTGGTTTACGGCGGTGCGAGCCGCGGCCTGATGGGCGCGGTGGCCGATGCGGCGTTGGCACACGGCGGCTCGGTCATCGGGGTGTTGCCCGACGAGCTGAACGGCCGCGAAATCGGGCATAAGGGTCTCACTTCGCTCGAAATTGTGCCCACCATGCATGTGCGCAAGGCCCGCATTCACGAGTTGGCCGATGCTTTCTTCGTGCTGCCGGGCGGCTTCGGCACCCTTGAAGAACTGCTCGAGACCATCACCTGGGCGCAGATAGGCCTGCACGCCAAGCCGTGCATCCTCATCAACACGGCAAATTATTGGAACGGGCTGCTGGCTTTTCTCGACACCGCGGTTGCTGCCGGTTTCATCGAGGTCCGCAGTCGGCAACTGCTGCGCGTGGCCGCGAATGCTGCCGATGCGCTGACAATGGTTGCCGGAAAAACCTAAGGCTCGAATCGCCTGCCGCGGCAGCGCGCTTTATGCGGGTTGCGCAGCAGCCGCGCATTGCTTCAAATCGCGGGTCAGCGCATCCACGCGCCTGGGATCGCTGTCCCAGGAAAACATGAAGCGCGCCGCGCCGCCAATGAAGGTATAGAAACTCCAGCCGCGCGCGCGCAGTTGCGCGAATACCTCATCGGCCGCCTCAAGAAATACCGCGTTGGCCTCAACAGGCTGCGCAATCGTGACGCCTGGAATTCCATCAATCTGCGCCGCGAACTGCCGCGCGCATCGGTTGGCGTGCGCGGCGTTGCGCAGCCACGCCCCGCTCTCGAGCATTCCCACCCATGGCGCTGACAGAAACCGCATCTTCGATGCCAGTTGTCCCGCCTGCTTGCACCGGTAATCGAAATCCGTGGCCAGCGCGCGATCGAAAAACAGCACCGCTTCTCCGATTGCCATACCGTTTTTCGCGCCGCCAAAGCACAACACATCGACGCCGAGCTTCCAGGTCATCTCCGCCGGCGAGCAGCCCAGGCTCGCGCACGCATTGGCAAAGCGCGCGCCGTCCATGTGCAGAGAGAGCCCCAGTGCGCGGCAAGCATCGGAGAGATCGCGCAGCTCCTTGAGCTTATACACGCGGCCCGTCTCGGTAGATTGCGTAATGGTGACTGCGCGCGGCTTGGGGTAGTGAATATCCTGGCGTTTCGTGGCCAGGTCGTGAATCGCATCGGGCGTCAGCTTGCCTGTGTCGCTCGCCGCCACCAGCAGCTTAGAACCGTTGGAGAAGAACTCGGGCGCGCCGCACTCGTCGGTCTCCACGTGCGCCTGGTCCGAGCAAATCACGCTGTGATAGGACTGGCAGAGAGAGGCCAGCGCCAGCGAATTGGCCGCCGTGCCGTTAAAGACGAAGTAGACCTCGCAGGGGGCCTCAAACAGGCTGCGAAACGCGTCCGCCGCCTTCGCGGTCCAGGGGTCGTCGCCGTAGGACGTCACATGCCCGCGATTGGCGGCTTCCATCGCAGCCCAAGCCTCGGGGCAGATTCCCGCGTAGTTGTCGCTGGCAAACTGCTGTTGCAGATCGTTCTCGTCGATTTCGGCCATGCAACAATTCTAGTTCGATCTGCGCAAACAGCGCCCCGAAAGCAATCAGGAACGGCCTTTTGGCCTCATCTGCGCGCAATGGACGTAGATGACATCGAGTGGTCGATAGCACAGAGCTACACGGCCCTGTTGTGACATCCGACACGCCACCTGACAATAGGTGTTCTATTTTGGACCGGCCTTCCGATTCAGAAGGAAATCGTACTCTACGAGCTAAATTGACCTGTTTTCAGATTGTGAAATTTCTCCTTTTGGCCGTTACTGGAGACGTAAACCACCGGGCGCATCCGTTCTGCGCCGACACATTTCCGATGCAGTTCTCGCTGCTTCGCGCATTCCACACTGGAAAGATCGCGGGCCTTAACTCTGGAACATCAGCACGAAAGGAAGGGACAATGGCACTCGTCAAGAAGTCTGCCGCAGTGGCAGTATCAGCTTCAACGGAAGGAAAGCCCTCGCTTGTAACTGCCCGCGAGGCGGAAGCGCAGCGCAAAAAGGCCAGGACGCTCGCCAAACAGCAACAGGCTGCCGAACGAATCGCCGCAGCCACCGGACAACTGGCCTCCGGTATCGCCGAGGCGTCGTCGGCTGCCGAAGAACTGAAGCGCGCCAGCGACCAGATTGCCACAGGCGCCGAAGAGGCTGCGAGCGCGGCGCAGGAGTCCCTGGCCGCGTTCCAGCAGGTGGGTGTCTCCATTACCAAGCAACTGCAGAATGCCGACGTCAGCCGCGGCAAGGGCGAGGTCTGCCAAACGCTGATCGCCCGGACCAGCGGTGACGTGGCCGGGCTGATCACTAATGTTGGAGTAGCGGCCCAGCGTCAGGCCGATTCTGTGCGCCTGGTTGCTGAATTGGAAAAGCAGGCCGCTACGATCGGCGACATCGTCAAGGCCGTTGCGCGCATTGCCGACCAGACCAACCTGCTGGCTTTGAATGCGGCCATTGAGGCCGCTCGCGCCGGCAAACACGGCAAGGGCTTTGCGGTCGTTGCCGACGAAGTTCGCACGCTGGCTGAGACGTCGGAAAAGAGCGCCAAGCAGATCCAGGATCTGGTGGGGCAGATCCAGACGGATGTGAAGTCGATCGCCGACGGCATCAACTCGTCCGCCAAGACCATGGAAGAAGAAGTGGAAAAGGGCAAAACGATCACGGCGCAACTGGAACAGATACGCGCCGATGCAATTGAAATCGTGAAGGGAATCCAGGAGATCGCGTCCAATGCCAGTCAGTCCAATGTTGCCGCCCAGCAGGCGCTGAAAGGTTCGCAGAACATCGCGGCCGCTGCCGCGGAGCAGTCTTCCGCCGCCGAAGAGTCCGCCAAAACCGTAGCAGAGCAGGCTCAGGCCCTGGCCGAGTGCGAGCAGACGTCACAGGCGTTGTCGGAACTGGCAGAGGACTTGAAGAACTCGACCGATGTGGCCAAGAGCGCCGAGCAGGTGGCGTCCTCCTCAGAGCAATTGTCTTCAGCGGTGCAAGAGATCAACCGCTCGAGCGCACAGATCATGACCGCTCTTGGCCAGATCCGTAAAGGCGCCGAAGTGCAATCCTCGGCCTCCGAAGAGTCCGCCGCGGCAACCAACCAAATCGAGAAGGGTTTGGACGTCGCCCAGAAACGCGCGAGCGTCAGCGCCGAAAAGGCAGCCGCCATCAAGAACCTGCTGGGGGAAAACAAAACGGCGGTCAACGCGCTGATTACCGGCATTTCCACCTCGGCGGAAGCCTCCCGCTCCAGCATCAAGCAGATGAACGATCTGGAACTGGTCTCGCGGCGCATCGACAAGATTGTCGAGGCCATCAGCACGGTGTCGATCCAGACCAACATGCTGGCCGTCAATGGCGCCATTGAAGCCGCGCGGGCCGGCGAGTTCGGCAAGGGCTTTGTTGTTGTGGCTACCGACATTCGCAACCTGGCCCACGATTCGTCGGAAAACGCCGACCGTATCAAGGACCTGGTCAAAGGGGTGCAGGATCAGATTGGAGTTGTGGGACGCGATCTGAACGAGATTGTGGCAGCGGCGCTCTCCGAGGTCGAGAAAGCCAAGACCACGACCGCCGACCTGGTGTCGATTGAGTCCGACATTCAGTTGATTGAAACCGGAACTCAGGAGATTCTTGCCGCGTCGAACGAAATCGCCTCTGCCATCGCGCAGGTAAAGAAGGGCATCGAGCAGATCTCCTCCGCGGCAACTGAAGCCGACAAGGCAGCCACCGAAGCAGCCGGCGCCGCCCAGCAACAGGCAAAGGGAGCCGAGGACCTGGCCTCCGCCATCGAAGAGATCTCTTCCCTGGCCGACGAATTGCAGAGCGCAGCGTAAGGGGACGCCATCATGACGACAAAATCATCGAAGCATCACGGAAATGGGGCGGTGCTTCTCGAGGATAGCCCCCTCGACGAGCGCGCCCCCGCCATAGAACCGGATGGAGCGGGCGCCGACGAGAATCCGATCGTCGAACGCGCTCCCGCCATTCAACCGGCTGAGGCGGCCGTCGAGGAGAATAAGATCGACGAGACCGCCTCCCGTACGCAACAGGGCACGCAGCAGTTTGTCACCTTCATTGCCGGCGACGAGGTCTTCGCGGCCGACATGGTGCCGGTGAAGGAGATTATCCGGGTCCCACAGGTGGTGAGGGTACCCCTGGCGCCTCCTGCGCTGGAAGGGCTGGCGAACCTGCGGGGAAAAGTCCTGCCCATCATTTCACTGCGCCGCCTCTTCGGCTTTCCTGAGTTGGCTCATGACGACTCGACTCGCGCCCTGGTGGTGGATGTGGGCCAGCCGCTGGGCTTCGTCGTAGACCGTGTCTCGAGCGTGGTCGGGGTCGATGCCGGCCACATCGAAGACGTGGGCTCAATCAAAACCACGGTGAATACCGAGATGCTCTCCAGCCTAATCAAGGATGTGGGCGGCCACGCGATGATCATGGTGCTGGATTTTGCCAGGCTTATCGAGCGGGAGTTCTCGCAGATCGCGTCCATCTCAAGAAACTCGGGCGTGGCGGGAGCCGCGCAAGCAGGCGCAGAGAGCGAGGAAGAAGACTCGAGCGACGAGTTGCAACTGGTCAGTTTCGATGTCGACGGTCAGGAGTATGCCATCGCCATCGAAGATGTGCAGGAGATTGTGCAGGTTCCGGAAGCGGTGATTCATGTGCCGCGCTCCGAGTCTCACGTTCTCGGCGTGATGACCCTGCGCAGCCGTCTGCTGCCGCTGGTCAACCTGCGCAGCATGTTCGCTTTGCCGCACCGCGATCTGGACGAAAAGAGCCGCATCGTCGTGCTGACACTAGGCGGTGTCTCGGTGGGCGTGGTGGTGGATGCGGTGAGCGAAGTGCTGCGGGTCTCGAAGTCCGGAGTGGACGCGCTTCCCGCCATGCTGGCCCGCGAAGGAAACCTCGCCGAGGTCACCTCAATCTGCCGGCTGGACAACGGAAAGCGGTTGGTGTCAATCGTGACCGCGCGCAATCTATTCGGCCATTCCGCGATCAGGGAGGCAGTGAGCGCCGTGAACGAAAGCGAGTTGGAAAGCGATCGGGAAGACACAAAGCAGGACGGCAACCTGGACGATGACGAGCAAGTCGTGGTATTTCGCCTGGACAAGGAAGAGTTCGGCGCGCCCATCGCCAGCGTGCAGGAGATTGTGCGCGTGCCGGATCAACTGATACGGGTTCCCAAAGCGCCTTCATTTGTCGAGGGCGTCATCAACCTTCGCGGAACCGTGTTGCCGGTGATCGATCTTCGCCTGCGGCTAGGTCTCACACAGGTGGAGCGTACCGATCGCCAGCGGATCATGGTGTTTCTCATCTCCGGCGTGCGAACCGGCTTCATCGTCGATCAAGTGGCCGAGGTCTTGAGAATTCCCAAGGCCGCGATCGAACCGGCGCCGCAATTGTCCGCGGAGCAAAGCCGGTTGCTGAGCCGCATGGCCAATCTGGAAAAGCAGAAGCGGATGGTGCAGCTACTCGATCCGCCTCACCTGATGGCGAAAAAGGAGCTGAAAGCGCTCGCTACTGTCACGGGATAAAGTCATGATCAAACTGCTGATTGTCGACGACTCGGCGCTGATGCGGCGTCAGTTGATAACTCTGTTTCAGGCCGAGGGGGACTTCGAGATCCGCCAGGCGAGAAACGGCGAGGAAGCGGTGAGGGAAAACCGGGAATTCCAGCCGCATGTTGTGACGTTGGACATCAACATGCCGGAGATGGACGGATTGACCGCGCTTTCCCTCATCATGGCCGAGAGGCCGGTTGCGGTGGTGATGGTTTCTTCACTCACCAACGAAGGAGCATTGGCCACATTCGAAGCACTGAATCTGGGCGCGGTCGATTATGTTGCCAAGCCTGGCGGAACCATCTCTTTGTCCATCGACCGGATCACGGAGCTGCTGGTGGCCAAAGTTAGAGGCGCGGCGCGGGCGCGGCCGAGAGGGAAGGGACTTTCCGCGGCCGGGCTGGTGCGGCGCCTGAAGGAGGACCGCCGGAAGGCGGTGCAACAGCCTTCCCCGCCTAATGGACCGGCGGCATCCTGCGATGGCCTGCTGGTCATCGGAGCTTCTACGGGCGGGCCGCGCGCGCTGGAGATTGTGCTGTCGGGATTGCCGGAAGAGTTTCCCTGGCCGGTGCTGGTGGCGCAGCACATGCCTGCCGCTTTTACCCGGGCCTTTGCCGACCGGCTGAATCAGTGTTGCGCTCTTGAGGTTATGGAGGCGGGCAGTGCCTTGGCCATCGAGGCCGGAAAGGTTTATATCGGGCGGGGTGGAGCGGACACGCTGTTGGCAAACCGCGCAGGAAGGCTGACTGTTCTCCCCTTGCCGGAGAATCCGGAGTTCCTTTGGCATCCCTCGGTCGAATTGCTGGGCCGATCGGTATTGCAACATTACGACCCCAAGCGGACTACGGCGGTGTTGCTGACCGGCATGGGGCACGATGGGTCGGATGCGTTCACTGAAATCAAAAAACGCGGCGGACGCACCATTGCCGAATCGGAAGACTCGGCGGTGGTATACGGGATGCCTGCGGAATTGGTCAGAAAAGGCGGCGCCAGCATGGTGCTAGCCGCCGAAAGAATCGCCGCGCAGCTTTCAGCCTGGGCAGGCCGGTGATGCATTTTCCGAATGCGTACGAACAGCAGCTGGCAAGTGGATTTTTTCCTCAAGAAAGTTCCACAGTAATTCGGAAAGATGAATATCAGGTTTGCTCAGTCGACCGGCGGCGAGAGCGGGCGGAAGCAGCGGTTGCGGATCAGGGAGTTCCGCAGGGGCTAAAGTGTCTGCGTGAGAACAGATTCCTTTGCGCGGAAACACAATGAAGAGGAGTGTCTTTCAGGAAAATACTGCGAGTTCGCGCCGCTTTGCGGCGTGGCAGGTTCGCAAGTTCGCGGTTAGGACGAGTTCTCACGCAGGGGCTAAAGCCCTAGTTTTATTTTGAGTTTTTTTCGGCGCGCGACCCACCCACTGGGTGGGTGCCCCGGTCGCGCCCTGATACAAAACCAGATCGCACTCGAATGACTGAAGTCGCGCCCTGATACAAAACCGCATCGTGCTCGACTCGACTTGAGCTGTGCCGGAGGTAAGTTGATATTCATCTTCGGAATTGCGCTAAGAACTTAATCGTAGATTGATAAGGAAGAAACAATGGCTCTTGTCAAACGGAAAGTAACTCACTCTGGCGAGCCTGGCCGGCCGGAGCAGCCGCGGAACCGCGAGGAACTTGCGGCTGCACTGGAAGGCGCCGACAGCGGCGCACGCCGAGAGGCCGCCCAGGATATCGTCCACTGCCTCGATGCTGCCAATTCGTTGGTGAACCGCTTAAAACGTGAAGGGGATGCGGCGGTGCGTGAAGCGATCCTCAATTCTCTGGTTCGCCTCAACGATCCATCGGCCATCGGCGGGCTGGCCGAATGTCTGCGCAGCGAGGACGCCGCCCTGCGCAATGACGTCATCGAGACCTTCAGGCAGCTGGGCGGCGATGTGGCGCCCGTTTTGCGGTCTCTTCTGGCCGACCCCGATCCGGATGTGCGGATCTTCGCCGTCAATATCCTCGATTCAAAGCAGCACCCGGAGGTGGAGACCTGGCTGACCGATGTGATCGAGCGGGACGCGCACGTGAACGTCTGCGCAACAGCGGTGGACCTGCTCTGCGAGGTGGGCACAGAGGCGGCGATCGATCCGCTTGTCCGGCTCAAATCCCGCTTTCAATCCGAACCCTACATTCAGTTTGCCGCCGATCTGGCGCTGAAACGCATTCGTGAGGTCTGACCTCTTATGAGTGCACTCGCGTCTCTATCGGAATTCGGGCCGATCATCACGAATGAAGACTTCCTCAAGTTCAAGGAGTTCTTCTATCGCCGGACCGGCATCAGTTTCGAAGCCTCCAAGCGCTACTTTGTGGACAAGCGCCTGGTCGAACGCATCGAGGCCACCGGCACCGGGAACTTTCGCGCCTACTTTACGATGTTGCGCTTCCAGGCGTCGGGCGAAGAACTGCAACAGCTCACCAATCTGATGACGGTGAACGAGACCTATTTTCTGCGCGAGGAATACCAATTCAAGTGTCTGGTCGATTCCATCCTTCCGGAGATTGTCCGGCACAAAACCAGTTCGGATGCGATTCGCGTCTGGTGCATTCCCTCCTCTTCCGGGGAGGAACCTTATTCGATCGCCATGTTTCTGCTGGAACAGTGGAGCGGAATTCGCCAGTGGGATGTTGAGATCATCTCGTCCGATATAGATACCAGCATCCTGCGCCGTGCGCGCGCCGGCCGCTACTCATTCCGCTCGGTGCAGAATGTGCCGGCCCCCTGGCTGGAGAAATACTTCAAGGGCGCCGGAGAAGAGTATCAGCTCTCGGACGATCTGCGCCGCGCGGTCGAGTTTACCAGAGTCAATCTCGCGGAGCCCGCAGACACACTCTGCTACCGCAACTTCGATGTCATCTTTTGCCGCAACCTGCTGATCTATTTCGACGACGTATCCCGCACGACGGCGGCGGAAACTTTCTACGAAGCGCTGAATCCCGGTGGGTTTATCTGCCTCGGTCATTCCGAATCCATGAGCCGCATCTCCTCTTTATTCAAAGTGCGCAAATTTCCCGATGCGATCGTTTACCAGAAAGGCTTGGAATCTCGATGAAACGCATCCTGATCGTCGACGATGCCGCCACAGTGCGCATGTATCACCGCAGCATTCTCGAATCTGCCGGTTACATGGTGGAAGAGGCATGGAACGGGATCGAGGCCCTGGAGAAGGCCCTCGAAGCACCCTTCGATCTTTACATCGTGGACATCAACATGCCCAAACTCGACGGATACGGCTTCCTGCGCGAGTTGCGCCAGCAGGAGATCGCGCAACAGCCGGCGATCATGGTTTCTACCGAAGCTGCGGCAGGCGACGAGAAAGCGGCTTACCAGGCAGGCGCCAACGGCTATCTCATCAAACCCGTCCGGCAGCCGCAGCTTCTCTGCTATGTCCATCTCATGCTTGGGGAGGCAATACGATGAGCCTCACACCCGTGAATTCCTTGCCCCTGAACCCATTGTTGGAGCAGTTTCTCTCCGAAGCCCGCGATCTGCTGGAAGCCGCCGCCAAAAAGCTGATGCAGCTGGAAGACTCGCCCAACGATCAGGTCATCCTCAACGAATTGTTTCGCTGCGTGCACACGTTGAAGGGCAACAGCGGTTTGTTCACCTTCCCTGAGATGACGCGCGTGCTTCATGCAGGCGAAGACCTGCTGGGCATGGTGAGAAGCGGCCATCGAGTCTATTCGCGGGAGTTGGCGGACCGCTTGCTGGAAGCGATGGATTATGTCGGCCTGCTTTTGAGCGAAGTCGAGACTACGGAAAAGATCGGTGCGCCGCGCGCTCTCGAATCACAGCTCATGGCGGAGGCGTTGAGGAAGCTGATGCCGAGCGTGACAGCGAACGAGGACACGGCCGCGGTTACCGCTTCTAACGGCCCCAATTCTTTGGCCGCGAACGCACAGACCTCGCTTGGCGACGATTCGAGCAGCATGCTGCCTCAACTCACGGCTATCCCCGAAGCCGTGCTGAGGGCGGCTCTTGCTGAGTGCCGGCAAGGAGATCAACTGCATTGGATTGCTTACAGACCGCAGCGGGAATGCTTCTTTCATGGGGACGATCCGCTGCATATCGCACGGCAGACTCCCGGACTCATGTGGGGCCGCGTTTTTGCGCCTGAGCCGCTACCTTCGCTGGGTGAACTGGATACTTACAGTTGTTTGCTCGGATTCGATTTGCTCGCCAATGTTCCACGCGAGGAACTTGACGAGTATTACCGTTATTTACCGGATCAGGTGAAGATAACCGCCGTTGCTGCGCTGTGGCTCGCGGAGGGGCAAGACAAAACGAATCGGCCGAGCAATGCAGCATCGGTTCGAAATCCGGCTCAACCCCTCTCGGGAGACGACGAGGACGCCTACCAGAAGATTCTCGCGGCGCAGCGCCAGGTTCTTCTCCTCGACGATCGCCCCGCATGGCACGCGGGCCGGCTCAGAGCAACTGCAGAAGTGCTGGCCAATCTGAGCCAGGCAGGCGGAGAAACATCTGGCCGGCCCGACATTCAAGCGGCGCTCGATGAATCCCTCACGAGCGGCCACAACACAGTGCTGCTGGCATGGTTGGACGCATGGCTCGCTGCGCACGAAAATATACGGCCGATGGCCAGCATGCCGTGCGTGCCTGGCACTGAAGGCAGAATTGCCACAGCTCAGGCTGAAGGGACCGCGGATGCCGGTCACCCGCCGGAAAGCAACCCCGAGAAGGTTACCGCGGACGATGGGCTCAAATTCGGCCGGCGCACCGAGGATTCTCTTACGGGCCCAAGAAGCCTCAAAGTCGATCAGGCCAAGATCGACCGGCTGATGAACCTGATCGGGGAACTGGTGGTCGAAAAGAACTCCCTGCCGTATCTGGCACGAGCGGGCGGAGGTGCAATTCGGCGACCGCGAAATTTCGCGTGAAATCAAGGGCCGGCATTCAGTGATCAACCGCATCGCCGACGAGATGCAGGACGCCATCATGCAAGTCCGCATGATGGCTGTCTCCTTCGTCTTTCAACGTTTCCCGCGCCTGGTGCGCGACATCTCGCGCAAACTCGGTAAGGAAGTTCAACTGGTGCTCGAAGGCGAGCAGACCGAAGCCGACAAGAACATCATCGAGTCTCTTGCCGACCCTCTCATTCATATCGTTCGCAACAGCCTGGATCACGGCCTGGAGACGCCGGAGGTTCGCCTTGCCGCGGGTAAACCGGCAACGGGCAAGCTGATTATCCGCGCCGCACAGGAAGCAGACCGTGTCGCGATCGAGATCGTCGACGATGGCAAAGGCATTGACCCGGCCGTGATCAAACAGAAGGCCTACGAGAAAGGAATCATCGACGAAGCGGCTCTTGAACGCATCAGCGATCAGGAGGCAATCAATCTGATTTTCGCCGCGGGCCTGTCCACCGCCAAAGTAGTATCCGACCTCTCCGGACGCGGAGTGGGCATGGACGTGGTTCGCTCCGCCATGGCAAAGATCAATGGCGCGGTGGTCGTGAATAGCGAAGTGGGCAAGGGCACCTCGATCCGGATTTCGCTGCCCCTCTCAATGGCAGTGACGCAGGTTATGGTGGTCGAATCCGACGGGCAGCTTTTCGGTGTGCCCATGGAGCATGTGGTAGAGACGGTTCGCGTTCCGAAAAACTCAGTCCACACCATCAACCAGAGCCAGACCGCCGTTCTGCGGGGGCGCATCGTGCCGTTGAAGAGCCTCAACGCTCTTCTAGGGATCGCCACTATCCCTCGATTGAATTCTGACGATGAACTAGCTGTACTACTCGTTCAGGCGGGGGGCGCGGAGTTGGGCCTGATTGTCGATGGATTTAAGGAAACGATGGGTGTCATTCAGAAGCCTTTCAGCGGCTTTTTGTCGGGTCTGTCTGCCTACTCGGGTTCGGCGCTCATGGGGGATGGTTCCGTGCTCATGATTCTCAACATTCGGGAGATCGTTTGATGCCGATCGAATTCAAAAGGAGTCGCGTCCTATTTCGCGACGAGGTAAGTGTGGAGGAAGCGGAAGGGCTGCTCGAGTGGCTACAAAAGAGGCCAGCCGCCAAGGTCGATCTATCCGCCTGCAGCCACATGCACACCGCCAACCTGCAAGTGCTGATGGCAGCCAAGGCAAGCATATCCGGTTGGCCGAAGAATGCCGAACTGCGCGTATGGCTTGAACCGGTATTGAAACCCGGCGATTGAGGGGTTCACATGGCAAAGACAATTCTGGTCGTCGACGATTCATTGACCATGGTCATGAGCCTCAAGAGCACTCTGTCGTTGAACGGGTTTCAAGTGGAAACCGCCAGCAATGGCGAGCAGGCGCTCGACAAGTTGAAAGGCGGAGTCAAGCCGGATCTCATCCTAACCGACATCAATATGCCGGTTATGGGGGGCCTGGAATTGATCGGCAAGGTTCGTGCGCTCCCCGGCTGCAAATTCTTTCCAATTTTGACACTCACCACCGAGAGCGAGAGCGCGAAACGTGACGAGGGACGACGTCTTGGCGCCACCGGCTGGCTGGTGAAGCCGTTATCTGGCAATGATTTGATCAAGGTCATCAAACAGGTATTGCCGGGAGCATGAGAACATGGCGTCTGCAGCAGGCCAGATTCGCAATCAATTGTCTGACCAGGGCGCTTCCCAGGAAGCGCCCGACCAGGTATTGGGGGTTCGAAACAGTTATCGCTTGCGTCGCGCCCGCATCCGGCTAATCTTTCAGTCGGCGACTGGAACTGTGTGTATCGCGATCTTCTATTTGCTGCTGGCCGAAATGCTTGGACCGGCATTCGCGCCCTATTGGAGACAGGCCGGCCTGCTCGCGCTGGCCCTTTTCATCATTCCCCTTTGGATCCTCGAATGGTGGAACTGGGTACAGGCGCGCCGCGGCATTGCCGAGCTCGGCCAGGCGGGACTAATGAGCAAGGCCGAGCTGGCGATGATGGCCATCAAGCGCGCGGCGATGAGAGACGAACTAAGAGACTCCCAGCCTTACATCGATGTGATGCACGATCAGATTGGCGATTCGCTGGCCGAATCTGAGCGCGAGGTCATGGAGGTGATTGAACAGATCGATCTTTTGAATGCCAAGGCCAACAAACAAAGAGAGCACATAGCTCAATCTATTCAAAGCGGCAAGGATCTGACCGAAAGCACAAAGATGAGGGTAGAGAAAAACCGTGAGGTGATCGCCGCGATCGAGATCCAGTTGGAGGAGCAGAATCAATGAATTCAAGCAAAATTTTGAGCGCATCCATGGCATCTCGGGCGAAATCGATTCGTTAACCCCACTGATCAAGGTCATCACCTCCATCGCCGGAAAAACCAATCTTCTGGCCCTTAACGCCGAGATCGAGGCGGCACGAGCGGGCGGCGCCGGCCGTGGTTTCGCCGTGGTGGCCAATGAGGTGAGGAGCCTGGCGGCGTTGTCCACCAAGGCGGCTGCCGACATTGCCGAGAAGATTCACTCCACCTGCAAGAAGGTCGATACGGAGATGAGTAAGGCCAGGGCTTCGCTCCAGGAACACGAGGCCAGGACGCCATGAGCCTCCTGGTCTCCGACTTAGCAGACATGCAGCAGGATTTCAGCACGAACAGCCAACTGCTGCTCGAGGTTATCAACGAGGTGAATGCAAATTACGAGGAGAGCGTGAATCGCCTGTCTGAGGCGCTGGGGCACATTCAGTTTCAGGACGTGATGCGGCAGAGGATGCAGCATGTGCAGGAGGCCATGGTGGAGATGCGCAACCACCTGCTGTACCTCATGGAAAAGCCATGCGATCCGATGTGGGCTGGCGTCTTCGACGAGACCTTCAAGGTCATGCTTGCAGACCATCTGAAGAAATATCGTATGGCCAGCCAGACCATCACCCATCTTGCCGTCGCCGGAGGAAGTTCCGACGGCGACCACAGCCGTCCCGCCATTGAATTGTTCTAACCCGAATTGAGCATCGAGCATCCGCGCGGGCTCCGCCCCGTGCCGATCCGGATGAGCTTCTCCGAGGCGGATCTAGCGCACCGCAATCCACGCCTGCCAGAACACCACGGCCATCATGAACACCACGTACACCCGCAGTGCCCACAGCAGCGCTAGCTCGCCGCCGCGCAGCTTCCGCCGCGGCACGGCAACGCGCTTGGCCTCGGCCAGCTGATCTGGTTCCAGTGTCGACAGCACAAATCCCGTGTCCGCTTTGCTGAACTCGCGTTTCCCGCTCATCGTCACCTATCGACCTCCCAGCCACGCCAGCGCCTGCGGAGCCACTACGCTCACCCCGTAGACCACACCCGCCGCCGTCAACAGTACCACCACCGCGCCGGCCAGCATGTTGGCCCAGCGCGGGCTCTCCACGCCGCACATAATCTCCCTGTCATTCACCAGCAGATACAAGAACACCAGGGCCGGCGGCATTGCCAGCACCGCCACCACGTTCACCACCAGCACCACAAACACCAGCGGCAACCCTGGAATCAGCACAATCCCCGCCGCCGCCGCGGCACACAGGCCCAGCACCGCATAGAACGCCTTGCCCTCGCCCAGCGGCAGGTTCAAGCTGTGTGGCTTCTGTGCCACTTCGCCGAAGGCATACGCCGAGGAGATCGAAATCGTAATCGACGCTACCACCCCTGCTTCCACCATCCCCAGCGCGAACAGCGCCGCTCCGGCGTGTCCGATCACCGGCTCAAGCGCCTGCGCGAACTGCGCCGCTTGAAAGTTCCCCGCGCTGATGTGCCCCGCCAGCGGCGCCGTCACCACAATAGCTCCCAACGCCGCCGCCGCTGCCAGTGCCGCGCCGAGCGCCGTGTCTAATCGTCCAAAGTGGATGTCCTTCACGGTCATCCCCTTGTCCACGGTCGCGCTCTGCTGGAAAAACAGCATCCATGGCGTAACTGTCGCTCCGATGTCTGAGAGCACGATCAGCACCATGTTCCTGTCCAGCGCCGGCACGGGCTGCCAGGTGGCAAAGGAGTGCGCCACTGCGCTCCAGTGCGGATGCGTCATCAGCGCCACGGGAACGAAGATCAGGTTGAAGGCGGCCGCTGCCAGCGTCAGCCGTTCCCACGTCCAGTACCGGTGACTCAGCAGCGCCGAATACAGCACCATCACCGCAAGCAGGATAGCCGCCCAGGGCGGCACGCCGAAAAATCCCAGCCCCGCCCTCACCGCGATGAACTCCGTGATCAGCGTCAGAAAATTCCCGATTCCGAGGTCGATCATCGAAAACCAGCCCCAGAACGGTCCGAATCGCTCGAAGATCAGCTCCGCGTGCCCCCGGTGCGTCGCCGCCCCCAGCCGCACCGTCATCTCCTGCACCACCAGCGCCATGGCGAACGTCAGCACGACAAACGGCAGGAAGAACCCCATCCCGTACGTCGCCCCGGTGGCAGCATAGGACAGCATACTGGGCCCGTCGTTCTCTCCCAGCATCACCAGGATTCCCGGCCCAATCAGCAGCCACAGCAGCCACGCCTTTCCGCGCAGCCCATGCGCCATCCGTGCCGTCCGCACACGGGAACGGTCCTGCGCCCGGTCCATGTCTTCGTGCGTGACAACAACTGCGCCGGCGACCGTTACCTGCGTTGCAACAGGCGACTTGTCCCTGGTTTGTATACCCACACTCTTCCCTGCACGACGCTAATGTCATTTTCTGCGCGGCTCAACGGCCTATGTGGACTACGGCGGAAGCGTCGCCTTCTCATGAGTCTACGAGCCAGATTCACGACTTGTAAACCACAGTTAAGGCAGTAATGTTAATAACTGTTCAGAACATCGTCGGCTCCCGCCCGGTAATGTAAACGCCAGTTGCACGCTTTCGAGGATGAACTGCAGGTTCAGCTTCCACACGTTAGATATGAAGGCGACCAAAAGCGGCAGCAGCAGTACATGCCGCACGCACGCCCAAGAATGTCCAATTGCCGAAACGGGTTCAGAAGGTCGACGAACGCGCCAGCCATGCGCTTGCAGCCGGGCAGTCTGGTTACTGTTTTGTAGCTCCGCTGTCATTACTGACCATGAGGCTCGAGACGTTCACCGGCTCGAAGTCCAAAAGCGTAAGACTCCTTATGCACGAGAGATCATCATTGTTCCAGCGAGCATCGGGGGTGCCGATCAGCCCTCCGCTGTCTCCATTGTCGGCCAGGATAATTCCATAGTTTCGCAATGCGGTGATGATAATGGCCGCTTGCGGGCTTTTGGCGGCGCAGGAGGGAGTCGCGACAGAAGCCTTCAGCCGGTAGATCTCTCCAGCCGCTCCGGACATGCTGCAGCTTACTGGGGGAGAGGATTGCGAAATCTCCGATTCCACGGGGATGTCAGCCCCGCTCGCAGTTGTGCAATACCCGACGCCCGCTGTTTGCGTAGCTGGCCAGACCCAGTAATTCAACATATGGTTGAGCGTGAATCGGATGGGATGCTGAATCGTTCCGTTAGGCGCATTGGGTGTGCCCGTTCCGATGACCTCATCCGCATTGGCCAGCAGTGGGCCTACCGGAAGCCCGGCGGCATCGGATGTTCCATTCCCTTGGGTCGTCAGGTTATTCGAAGCTACGTTGGGCCAAAGCGCATTGGAGGAATCGGTCCAGGGACCGTCCTCGTATATTCCCTGCCACATTTCGTAAAGAGCAGGATTGTTTCCACCGCCGGCCTCCAGGTAGACCAGAACGTGCATGTCTCCACCCGTGTTAACCGCGTTGGCGGTGCCTTCGACCGGAGCATACGCTGGAATCGGTCCGGAGGTGAAATAGGATTGATACAAAGTAGTTGCTACCGACACGTCCGGCTGATTGTAAGGAACTTCGATAGCCGGTATTCCGTTGGGAAAATTAGCATACTCATCACCGAAGAACGGCTTGACCGTCGCAGACAGATAACCGTTGTACATAGGCGCCGCGGGGGAAGTGTCCACGGGCAAGCCGGTCGTGGCCAAGTCCACTCGATGATGAAAGATAGAAGTTGATGGGAAGATGTTGGCGAGGAACGCGTTGCTACCGTTAATGGCGAAGCCGATGTCCTGAGTCGCCTGTGCGCCTGCCGAGTCCGTAACGACAAATTCGGGAATGTATGTGCCTTGACCGCCGATCAGCGAGCTGCCGATGTTCCCCGTATTTGCATTGAGAGACATCCCCTCCGGCAATGGGGGATAGTCGATGACATCCGTGCTTAGCGAATAGGTGTAGGGCGGAGTGCCGCCGCTGGCGGTTATTGTGCAGCCGGCATACGCCGCGCCTTGCGTTCCGCCTGGGCACGAAGTAGTGGTTATCGTCAATGGACCGCCGGAGGCCGTCACGGTGACCGTTGCCGTCGACGTAGTTGAGCCGGCTGCATTGGTTGCAGTCAATGTGTAGGTGGTCGTCACCGTTGGGCTCACGCTCGTTGAACCACTCGCTAATGTGGACGTGAAAGTTCCGGGCGCGATGGCGATACTGGTCGCGCCAGTCGTCTCCCAACTCAGCGTGCTGCTGGAGCCCGAAGTGATACTAGTGGGGCTCGCTGTGAACGAGTTGATGGTTGGTTTTTCCGCCGTCGTTACTGTAACGGTAAGCGTCGACGTAGTTGAGCCGGCCGCATTGGTAGCAGTCAATGTGTAGGTGGTCGTCGCGGTGGGGCTAACGCTCGTTGAACCACTCGCTGATGTGGACGTGAACGTTCCGGGCGCGATGGCGATACTGTTCGCGCCAGTCGTCGCCCAACTCAGCGTGCTGCTGGAGCCCGAAGTGATACTAGTGGGGCTCGCTGTGAACGAGCTGATGGTTGGTTTTTCCGCTGTCGTTACTGTAACGGTAAGCGCAGACGTGGTTGAGCCGCCCGCATTGGTTGCAGTCAACATGTAGGTGGTCGTCGCCGTTGGGCTAACGCTCGTTGAACCACTCGCTGATGTGGACGTGAACGTTCCGGGCGTGATGGCGATGCTGGCCGCGCCAGTCGTCGCCCAACTCAGCGTGCTGCTTATACCGGAATTTATGCTTGTCGGAGTCGCCGTAAAGGAAGTAATCGCCGGTGTTGAGTCTGCTCCAGAGGACGAGTTCGACTGTATCGCCGAGGTGCAACCCGCCAGCCCAACAAAAGTAAATAGGATCAGCACCATCGCGCACGAGATCCAGTCCTGAAGCCCGGAGCAGCCCCCGAGTGCTGAGTCCAATTCTCAAAAATGAGCCAGCAGGGTCCATGCGTTCTCCGTGGGTGGTGGTTGGTGACATCATCCTAGCAACACCGCCCTCTTCGCAGAGCGCGCTTCAAGAGCCCGTTTGGTCTCAGGGCATGACTTTAGTCACGACGAAAATGGCCGGAAAACTTCGATAAGCTGCACCTCCACCTACCTGGGCGGTTTGGCAAACCTGTCGAGAGCAGAGATGATCTCGGATTGCGCCCCTTCTCTCCATTCGGCTGCAATATGGTTGTACAGATCGGCAGCGCCAGTGACCATGCCAACTGCTCCACGCTCTGGCTCCAGGAACTTCGCGATCTCTCTCATCTCGTCGTCCCAGCGGTAAGCCTTTCAGTACATCGCAGGAAGCGTCTTTGTGAGCCAGGCATAAAACTCGGGCTGGCTATCCTGCAATTCGGCAACCAGACTATCGGCACCCGCTGGGTTCTATCCGGATGGTCTGCCATTCGGCATCGAGATAAGCACGCGCAAATGGCAAGATGGCGATCTGATCGGCTGGGCATACGACTACGAACTCCACACCCGCCATCGCAAACCACCGGTATTGGTGGACCGCGGGCTGCTGCAATCAGCCACAAGGCCGCTTGAGCCATAATCGTATGCCACAGTAAACGAACCGCGGTTGAGCGCGGTACCTGTCGACCTGCCGTCTTTCGCTGCGAATTGTACCGCCGCTCGTCGGCGCCAGATGAAACAGATTAGCAGTAACATGCTGGTTTGGCCCTCCATGCCTGTGCTACCATTACGACTCCGCAGGCCCGCGGGTTCCGCGCGCTTCGCCTAATGTAGCTGTCGGGCATCCCCGCCGTTCAACTCCGCGGAGTGAGTTAGGAACGATGCACCTGGCAATCTGCGCAATTTTCAAGAACGAAGCACCGTATCTGCGCGAGTGGATCGAGTTCCACTCGCTGGTGGGAGTCCAGCGCTTCCACCTCTATCAGAACCGGTCTACTGACGACTACCTTTCTGTTCTGCAGCCATACATCGATGAGGGAGTCGTCGAGCTTAAGGATTGGCCGCATGTGCCACCCTGCCAGATCGAGGCATACCAGGACCTCATTGCCAGGTACGCCGGAATGCCCTGGTGGGTTGCGTTTCTCGATTGCGATGAGTTTCTCTTCTCTCCCTGCTACTCCAGGGTCAGCGAGGCGATCGATGCCATTGCGGAGCCTCAGTGGGGTGCAATTGGTGTGAACTGGATGTGTTTCGGTGCCTCCGGCCAGGAGGAGCCTGGTCCCGGACTGGTCGTCGAGCGGTTCACGCTGCGGCCGCCGGACAGCTTTTCACCCAATCGCCACATCAAGAGCATCGTTCGCATGGATCGAATCCTGTGCCCCGGCAGGAACCCACATACGTTCGAGGTAGCTGGCGGGACGTTCGGTGAATCCGGCGCTCAAATAGAAGGACCTCACTCAGAGCGACCGAGTCACTCCCGGCTGCGCATCAATCACTACCACACCAAATCACGACAGGAGTACCTGCGGCGCATCGCCCGGGGCAACGCCGACGGTGCGCCGGCGAGATCGCCAACGGAGTTCAACATCTATCAGGCACCCGACATCGAAGACCGCGCCACGTGGCGTTTCCTTCCCGCGCTGAAGGAGCGCATCCAGCAAAGGGCAAGACCGAAGCCGGTTGTCATACAGGCGCCGCTCACGGCCCCGGCGCCCCAGCCCGCGCCAGAGGCAACTCGAACCACGTCCATCCCACGCGACTTCGCAGCCTTCAGGAACTATCACCGGGGCGAGACGATGCTCGTCTGCGGCTGCGGCTCCTCGTTGCCCACCGTCGTTGCGCCAGAGCGCTTCGCCAGCATCGGCGTCAACGATGTCGGAAGGCTCTTTCAGCCCGACTATCTCGTCGTCATCAATCCACGCGGTCAGTTCTCCGGAGATCGCTTCACATACGTAGAGCGAAGCGAAGCGCAAGCCATCTTCACGCAGCTCGATCTCAATATCTCGCACCCAAACATCGTTCGTTTCCAACTGGGACGCCGCGGCGGCACAGAGCTGTCCGACGCCAATAGCTTGCCCTACACGCGGAACTCGCCCTATGTCGCGCTCTGCCTCGCGCTGCACATGGGCGCGAAGCGAATCGGCCTCATCGGCATTGATTTCACGGACCATCACTTCTTTGCAAGCACCGGGCGCCACTCCCTCGCAGGCGAGATCAATCAGATCAACAACGAGTATAAGGCGCTGGCACATGCGTGCCGCCAGCTCGGCGTGGAGGTCTTCAACCTTAGTCCGGATAGCCTCCTGACGGCCTTCCCCAAGGTCTCTCCCGAGCAGTTCGCACGCAGCTCACTGATACCTGCAGCCGCCGCGGACGCGATGCGCGGCCGCAAGGTCTTCTTCGTCAATTACCGCTTCCTGTCCTGCGGCGATGTCTTCTCCGAAGGCCTGCGGCACGCTGCCGAAGATCTCAACATCGAGTGCGCCTGCAGCCTATGGGATGATCCCTTGTTGCCAGGCAGCATCAAGAGCTTTGACCCTGATCTGCTGTTTCTCGTGCATGGGCGCAAATACACTCAGCACTGGAAATCCGCGCCGCATCATCGCCCGGCGGCTGTCTGGCTCCTCGACGAACCCTACGAGGTAGATGACACCAGCCAGTTCTCCCGGCACTTCGACACAACGTTTGTAAATGATCCTTCTACAATCCAGCGTCACAGGAATGCGCACTATCTGCCCGTCTGCTACGACGCTGCAAACCATATTTACAGGCCCAGCCCGCGCGAGCACCGCGTCGGCTTTATCGGTGGGGCTAACCCCGCACGCGAGCAGATGCTCGCAGAACTCGCACGCAGCGGGCTTCTCTCCTACGCCATCGGTGGCCCCTGGCGCAGCCCCGAGGTAAAGCGCCTCACCTCCTCGCTCAACATTTCCGCAATAGAGACCGCAAAGCTATATCAACAAACACAGATCGTTGTAAACATCTTCCGCACCGTACATCACTTCAACCGGCAGCACGTCGCCGCGGTATCAATGAACCCGCGCATCTACGAAGCGCTGGCATGCGGCGCGCTCGTCGTTTCGGAGCGGCGCACCGAGATCGAGCAACTATGCCCGGAGATGCCTGTCTTCGACGGCACTGAAGAGATGGTCGCGCTCATTCAAGCGTTGCTGAACGATCCAACGCGCCTTAACTCTGTTCGGCGCGCATGTATCCGTCGTCTCGCGGGCCACACCTACACTCATCGACTCTATACAGCGTTCAGGCTCGCAAGCTGCATGGAATCCGCTCCTTCGTGGAATACCTCAGCGGCAATCAGCATGCCAGCGCAAACTCTGCTGCCTCTGAAGCCGCCTTCACAACCGGCGCACCCAATGCCGGTCATTCCTGGATGGGAACCCGAGTCAACCATTGCAGAAGCAACCGACGATACCGTACGCCTGCAAGCGCAACGTCCATCTGCACCCGGCAGCGAAGCTGGCCTTGTCGGTCTCGTATCCTATGCGGATGTTCGATTATTCTTCGAGATCCTGAGCGAGCCGGGCGCCAGCGTCGTCGCGAAGATTCATCAACTGGACCAACGCGATCAAACATCCAACTCGTATCACGTCATGATCTCCGGTGCCAACGCCTACCTTGCGCGTCACGAGCACATCTTTCACTCCTTCAAATTGGCTCCTGACATCTGGCATTCGATCGCGCTGACCTGGACGCGTGGAACTCTTCGCCTGCGACTCAATGGCAACGACGTGTTCGAAGTCCACGATTCGCTGCTCCCCAAAGGCTATTGCTTCCTTGGCATCAAGTCAGGAAGCGCGCGCCTTCGGAAGCTCGAGGTCACCATTCCCGAGCCCGAACAACCGGCCATCGGTCCACCTCCGCACGAGGTCTCCCAACCGGAAACGCGCACCTTCGATCCCCGCTATGAGTCTCAGTCTGAAGTCAACCCGCTGATCAGTATCGTCACTACGGTCTATGACCGGGTTACTTGCCTCGATGCTTGCCTGCGCTCGGTGCAGAATCTCGCCTTTGACGCCTATGAGCAGATCATCGTCGCCGATGCACCTTCAGCAACCGTTGTCACTCAGATCGAGGCGCTCGTGCAGCGCGCGTCGGATGGGCGTCACCGTCTTCGCTTCGTGAATCTGCGTTCGCGCGCCAACGATTGGGGCCGCACGCCAGCGGAAGCGGGACTGTCACTCGCGGCCGGCAAGTACGTGTGCTTTCTCTCAGACGACAACGGGTACAAGCCCGACCACTTCAGCAAGCTCTTCGCGGCGCTCGAGCAGGATCCTGGCCTTGGCTTCGCGTACAGCGGCTGCATGTATGACGGCCGCGCGACAATCAACGCCGCGCCGCCTGCCTACGGCCGCATCGACCTGGGCCAGCCACTTTTCCGGCGCGATATCTTCGCGCGTCATCTGGGCGGCAAGCTTCCCTTCCAGGGTCTCGCCTGGGACTGGAAGATGATCGAACGTCTCATGCAAAACCGCGTTCGCTGGATGCACGTCAACGACACCACCTTTATCTTTCGCCTGGCGAAATACCCTCACCTTGCGCCACCGGAGCGCCCGAAAAAAGCGCCAGCTTCGAGCACACCTCAGGCCTCCGCAGGGTTGATCGAAAATCGATCCACCTGCACATCCTTTTCGGCGCCGCACCCCAGCCAATCTCTTCCATTCACGGCCGAGCCTCGACGCAACCTCATCTATCACGTATGGCCGGTGCGCGGTGCCATGTGGCGCTGGAACATCGAGCAGTTGAAGCAGCGCATCGATCTGTTCAACGGGCGGCGAATCGTCAGCATCGTGCATGATCACCGGTCAGACGACCCAATGGCAGTGCAAGCCGCTCTCGAGGGGCTGGGCTGCGAGTTTCTCGTCAGCCGCAACCACCCCTCGGGCGAGGCCGCGACATTTCCCACCATGCTTCGGCGCGTAGCCTCAACGGACATCAACGAAGCGACCTTCTATGCGCATGCGAAGGGCGTGAAACACGAACCAGATGTTCCAGAACCGATCCGCAGATGGGCCGAAATCAGCTACAGGGCAGCGCTCGATGACTCGGCGCTCGTCAGCAAGCACCTTGAGCGCTTCGCGCTCACCGGCTCGTTCCGCAGGTTCGGCCGCTTCAAAGCGCACCGAAACCTCAGCCCCTGGCACTACCACGGCACCTTCTTCTGGATGCGTCACGCCCGCGTATTCAACAGAAATTGCTTCGATGTTCCTTCGTTCTACTGCGGCGTAGAAGCGTGGCCTGGTATTCACTTTGCTCCCGAAGAAGCCGGCTGCCTCGTCTTTGACGATCTGCAGCAGCCTGCAACGGACGAGCAGTTCTCGGAGACGCACCAGGCTGAAATCCAGCGCCTGGCCGAGGTCCAAGCCCAGCCATACCTTGGCTTGGCTCTGGAGGCTGATGGCTGTAAACGACGCGAAGTGAAGGCCCTCTAGAATTCGCTTGCCATCCCGGAGCGAATGCGCTAAGGTGTTGCTGCGATGGTGCCCAGCGCGCCAGCCATCTTCCCCGTTCCGATCTTTTTCCGGGCCTCTACTCTTGCGAACTCACAGCACCGCAGATCTTTCGTCGCGTTGTCCCCAAGGCACCGCATCACCGCTCATCCGGCGCGGCACCTAACGGGAGGCCACTTGAAAGCACAGCAGTCCATCCCGGTACCCTTCGCATCCCCAAGGTGCTGGATCCGCTGCGTCGACACCGTTGACCAGCCTCGCTCGCTACGCAGTTCGCGCGGATCTTCGCCACAACGCGGCGGCACATCATGAGCGCCTCGGTCCGTTCCCTGGCTCTCTACGATCTGCTCGCGCCGCAGTTCCTGCTCGGCTTCAGCTTCCCTGAATACATCGACAAATATCTCTCGCTCCTGTCTGTCGCGGATTATCAGACGACCAGCGACGACAACGCCGTTCTGTATACAGGAACGGTCTACTTTCCCGTGGGCTCGCCTCCGCAGCCTCCACAGCACACCGATCCCAGCGGCGCGATCTTCGACTTTCATGACATCAGTTTCCGCTTCCGGCTGCTGATCCCGCGCTCCGGCTCGACCTTCGTTCACACCGCCATCAACGACATTCCGTCCATGGTCTTCCCTCCTTCGCTGGAGCCGCTCAAGGACAACGTCTTCGGGTCTATTGCTTCGCCGTCCCAGCCTACGGACTTTCCAGGCATCGCCTTCGAACTCGACCTGCTGTTGACGGTGCTCACGTTCCACCTCGGGCCGCACTGGCTCCCAGCCGTGCAGAACGCCGACTTCACCATCTCGCCCAACCCTGGATCGCCTCCGCACACGGATGTCGAAATTCTGATGCCGCAGATTCTTCTGCGCTACTCGCAGGTGGAAGACTTCAGCCAGGCACCCGACTTTGAGGTCGCCGCGTGGGGAGACCCTGGCTTCGATGCTCCGAACGATCTCGCCGAAGGTCAGCTTGCGACCATGGTTCCGCCGCTTGCGATTCATTCCTCCGGGCGCGTGGCCTTCGGCGTCCAGACCATCATCCTTGACCTCAGTTCCAACGGCGCTCCGCCGGAGATCCTCCAGTTCTTTGGCACAGATGATGACTTCAAGGGTCTCTACATCAAGGCCATCCAGGTCTACTACACGGATTCGGACAAGGACCTCGCGCTGAACTTTGTCGTTCGCGATGTACTGATCTCCTTCGCGGGCGAGATCTGGTTAGACGCCGAACTCGATCTCATCTTCGACGCCTTCGCCGTGACCGTCACCGCCTGGGATGGCTCAAACCAGCTGACCGTGAACACTGGGTCCCAGCTCAGCCCATCTGTGTGGCACGGTGGGTCGCTCACGATGCCCTCGACCGGTGTTCTGTATCTGCAGATCGCCGGCGGCATTCCGCCCTATAAGGAGTCCGTAAATTTCAGCCCGGGTCCCGCTTCACCGCCGGCATCAGGCGGCCAGCAGCTCTGGGACAACACACAGCGGCTGGCGCAGGCGCCCTCAGTAACATCCGGCGAGCAGGAGACCGGCGCGCTTGTCATCACCGTCACCGACTCCACGGCACCCACGCCACAGACGTACAGCAACAATCTGAACTTCACGGTCACTCAGTCGAACGGCTCCACAGGCACGCCGCCTGCACCGCCCGCGCCTCCGTCCAATCCCAAGCCGCACGCGTTGCGTCGGCTCAGCATTCAGTTGCGCCTGGAAAAGAACACGGTCGTGCTGGCCGACATCTCCGGCGAGTACGACTTTGCAGCGCAGATGCAATCCGCCGTTCCGGGCGGATCGCCTGCCACCGGCAGCAACTCGCTCGGTGTAACTAACACCCCCGCCGCCACGAGCAGTTCGAGCCCTCCCAGCGGCATAATCGACTTCGATCTGAACGTCACCTACGACCTTGAAACAGGCGATCTGACCGAGACGCTGACCCTGGGCGCTGTGCCCGCCGACGCCAACGGCCTGCTGCAGATGACCAACCCCAGCGACAACATGCTCAAGGACATCCTGGGCTCGATCATGATCTTCACCCCGATCCTGAGCGCCGCCACCTCTGCGCTCGATCCCAGCGATGCGGGGCAGTGGAGCGAGATCGCCGTCGATCTCGGTGTTCCCGTCGTCATCGCCGCACTCGACATCATCCGCACCACCACCATCACGCTCTACGGCGGATCCCTGCAATTGCGCGAGAACATCCCCGCCGGCAAGCTTACCAACGCTGCTCTGACCTTCGACTACAGCGTGCAGTTCGGCATCGAGATCGATCTGCTGAAGATCAAGTCCACCAAACCGCTGAAGGTTCGCTACCAGGCCGTGGGCGTCAGCCTCCACTTCGGTCATCCGGTCAATTTCCAGATCGTTCTCGACACCAGCAAGGGCTACTCGCTCGATCTTAGCGACCCGGGCCTCTTCAACCTGCCGGGAGCGCTCGGCGATCTCCTCAAGATCGCGGGGGCACGCATCGCGCGCTTCAATCCGCTTACCCTTGAGGTCGATATCGAGATCAAGGCCGATCTCGGCATCGTCACCGTCGACAAGTTTTCGGTCAAGGTCCCGTTGGACGGCTCCGGCACCCCATCGATCACGCCCTCCGGTGTCAAGGTCAACATCCCCGACACCATCACCGGCAGCGGATCGGTGCAGATCCTGGACGGCGGCTTCGAAGGCACCCTCGACGTCACCATCTGCCCGATCAGCCTGCGCATGGTCGCATCTATTGGCGTGCAGTCCGTCACGCAGGGAGCGCGTAAAGCGACGGCCTTCTACTTCGGCTTTGAAGTCGACTTCCCTGCTCCCATCACGCTTGGAACCACAGGCCTCTCGCTCTTTGGAATCTTCGGATTGTTTGGCATGCACTACGACCGCCTGCTGAGCGCGCCCATTCCCGGCGACGCAGTCGGGCCCGATCTTCGCTGGCTCATGAGCACCAAGGGCCAGCCCTATCTCATCGAGTCCGGCGACGGCACCACTCAGTACTGGACCCCAGTCATCGACAACTGGGCCTTCGGCGTGGGCGCTATCCTCGGGAGCTCCGACGGCTACCTCCTCAACATGCGCGGCATGTTCCTGCTGGAGCTCCCGGGTCCGCGCATTATCATCACCGTCAACCTCAAGTTCATCGCCGATCTCCCGGGCGTCGACCCCGATGGCATGGACGCCTCCGAGCTCGACGTCGGCATCGTCGGCATCCTGGACATCGACATCGGCGCAGGCCAGATCACGCTCGGCGTGATGATCAACCTCGCGATCCAGGACCTGCTCTCCATTCAGATCCCCATCTCGCTCTACTTCAGCTGGATCGACCCATCCACCTGGCACTTCTGGATCGGCACCATTCAGACCCCCGCCAGCGCAACGATCCTCGGCATTGTTCGCGGCGGCGGCTACTTCATGATTGGCGGACAAGCGATCCAGCCGTTCCCTCCGGGTTCAAACAGCAGCCTGCCTGGCGTCGCCGTTGCGATGGGCATCTCGGCTTCGATCATGTGGGGCAGCCAATCCTCCGGCGTTTATCTCAAGGTGGCGGCCTCGGCAGACTTCGGCATCTCCTTCTCGCCAACGCTCTTCATCACCGGCGACATCCACATGGAGGGCTCGCTGCATCTGATCGTCGTCAACATCAGCGCTACCGGCGACTTCCTGCTGAGGGCCCCCAATCCCGTCTATCTGCACGTCCACGTCTGCGGCTCTGTCAGCCTGTTCTTCTTCAGCATCTCGGCGTGTGTCGACTTTTCCATCGGGAACGACTCCACGCCGCCCACTCCACCACCGCTCATTTCCAACGTCTATCTCCAGAGCTTCGCGCCCGTCATCGCCCAGGGACAAGGAGATCGCCCCATCGATGCCAGCCTGGGCAGCGCCATTGTGGTCGGTGGAAGTGCACCGCTACCGATCGTTCCCATCGACACCGTGCCCGTCATTCAAATGCAGTATGGTGTCGATGTCTCGGCGGTTGCCTCATCCTTCACGCAAACGCTTCCGAGTTGCCCAACTTATCCCGGAGCACCCGGCGCCAATCTCGGTGGCGGCAGCTTCGCCCAGTACCAGATCATCAGCCTTTCCATCAGCCCCGCACTGCCCTCAGGCTTTCCACCGCCGCCCGTCGCATGGCGGCCCAACAAACCCGCCAATGACACCTCACAGGGGCAGGTTGATCTGGCGCTCTTCAGCCGCAATCCCAACGTTACCAACAGCGCGCTGGAACGCTCCTCGCAGCTCACAGGCACGCTCAATGCAACATGGGGAGAGACCTGCACCGCTGTCGCGCCCGCCGCATGCGTTTTCTGGGCCTTCTGCGGACAGCGGATCGGTCCATCCCCCAACGGCTGGCTGCTCATCGGCATCCCGTACCCCGATCCACCGAACACCGTACGCACTGCGCCTGTTCCCACGCAGATGCAGATAACGCAGCCCACCCTCAGCGCCGCAGAATCGCTTCTCCTCACCCTGGGCCTTCCACTTGTCGGCGAAAGCCTTCTGCCCGCACAGATCGTCGGCATCAGCCTTGCCGAGATCATCCGGCGCGATCCCTGCTACCGCGCCGTGCAGCTCCCCGAGTTCACAAAACGCAACCTACAGATCGATCTCGCCGCCGGCTTCATCAAGACCGATGCCCTTCCGGCAGCGACCAACGCCGATAACGCGAAGAAGCAAGCCGCCTCGCTGCTCGACGGCATTCGGTGGCTCCGGTTCGCCACCGGAGCCTCGCAGCGCATACGCCTGCTCCTCTCGGTCAGCGGAGAGCTGTACAAGCTCATGCAGAATCCCACCAACCAAGGCTGGATAGCGATCAATGAACTGAACGCGTCCGGTGTGCGCATCGCCTCTCACCCGCTGCCAGCACTGCACCCCACCATCGTCAGCGTTGCCACTGCGTCAACGACCCTGCCCTCCACATGGGGCACCAATCCCTGGCTTGCCGAAGTCCTTCCGGTCCTTGAGTTCCTGGCAGAGCAGCCAAACTCCATCATGCTCTTCGTCGAGTTTGTTCCCTTGGCCGCCTGCGTCACCATCGAGGTCGCGGTCACTTCCCCGCTGACCTTCCCGGCCAGGGTTCTCGTGGGCGCCATCGAATCCTGCCCAACCAGCGAGGCCGTCCGCTATCAGAACGCCATCTCGATCCAGCAGAGCGCCATCCAGGCGATCTCCACCTACCTCGATGGCGGCTCACCTGTCCCGCTGCTTGCTCCGAAAACGGTCTATACCATCACTGTCGCCTACAACGTACTCAACACTCAGCCCGGCTCCTCCAACCCCGTGACCACAACCGGCACGCAGGCATATCAGTTCCAGACCGACAGCAACCCGCCTGCCACGCTCGACGCCTACGTGCTGTGCACCTCACCCGGGCAAGGTGAGGAGTACTTCTTCTACGAAGACCCGCTCGACCTCATCTTCAACGACAGCTCTGTCTTCTCATTGTTTGAAGCGTACGGCTATCAACTCACTGCCGATCTGCACGCCGCCGACGGCCTGCCCGAAGGATCGCCCGCAGGCTCCATTCTGACCGGATCGCCCTCGCCATTGCAGGCGTTCGACGGCATCGGCCAGGCGACCTACGACTCTATGCTGCAACTGGCAAAGGAGCTCCCCTGCATCAACGCCTCGATCTCCGTATATCAGAACCTGAAGTTCACGGCGCCCGTCTATCTGCGTCCACTCATGGGCTACACCTTCGATTTGCTCACCAACCCCGCGGCTCCGCCTTCAGGTTCTCCGGGCGGAGCCGTCAGGCCGCTCTTCCGCCGCAACTTCTCGACCGGCCGATATGCCAGCATGCAGGCGCTCGCAGCCTCATTCACAGCCAGCGGCAAGCCGATCACCCATTGTGCTCTCTCATCGGCGCTCGGCTTCCCGCTTACTGGCGGAGCGCAGGTCCTCACGGATCTGCAGATCCAGCAGGCCTTCGTCAGCGCCGGCGAACAGGCGCTGCCGCCTCCATCCGCCAACTCCATCGTCGTCTACTGGCTCGCGTCGCTGGGGGGCTATGCGCCTCATGCCATCCTCATCGATGCCATCGAGCCGCTCTGGCGCTATCGCTCCGAACCCGGCTTCACCATGCCCATCTCCACCGACCCATCCTTCAAGATCGTGACAATCAACTCTGTTCCGGCTCTGGAGGTCACCGAGATGGCTGGCTCGCCCGCGGAGGCCTCCATTGGAAGCTTCATCGTTTCGCCAGGCGGCACGCGCACAGTGGCCATGTTCAAGGCAGGCTTCGCGCCTCCGACTGCAGGTACGTCCGTCAGCCTTGGGCTCCATCGTCTCCCTAGCTCCACATATGGAACTCCGGATCAGACCGCGCTCATCATCGAACTGCTGATTGCACCGCAGGCGCCTTGGGAGTACGACCATGTCTAGACTCGTCTGGCCTTACCTCTTCACGCTGCGCGCCGGCAACCTGCTCGCCGCCTCCAAGGAGCGCAACCTTGGCGAGGTCCGAGGCAAGTACTTCGCCTCCAGCAACGGGAACAGCGTCATCGCCCTGCGCTGGTCCACCACTCCGAATCTTGGCTTCCCGCGTGAGCCCTTCCAGGTCTTTCGTCGCACACGAAACACGCTGGAAGGCCTTTCTGCCGTCATTGTCCTCTCGACCCCAACTCCGGTGACCACACAGGCGCAGACCTTCGCCGTGCTGCCCGGCAATGACGTTGCCTATGTCGTGCTGGTGGAGGTACAAGTCACCGCCTCCCAGAGCCTCACAATCCAGGCCATGGACGTCAACGATCTCCCAATTCCCAACCAGGTGCTCACCCTCACCCAAAACGGATCTGCCGAATTCCGCTGCCCCGGCATCGCCTCCCTCAGCATCTCGGGAGCAGGCACTGTGGCCTCCATCAAGGCCGTCGGTGAAAACATCTACGCCAACCTGCCCGACTGGACCCGGATCCAGACCGTCGGCCTGCCGCTCGAAGCCAACGAGATCGGCTCCTTCTACAAAACAAATCCGCAGGGCATCTGGCCCAATCCCGTGACGCCGCCCACTCTCACGGGCGTCTTGGCCGCGGAGATTCGCGTTCTATTGACGGCACTGCTCGAAGTCGCGCCGCCACCAACCGGCATCGCAGACTTTCCTCTGCCCGCATGGCCCCAGCCAAACGCATCGGCCTACATCACCAACATCCGCAATCCGGACAGCTTCGTACCGATGATCGAGCACTGCCTCGAAAACTCGGTCGACGCGGACCCCTCCCGCATGCAGTCCGCATACACCGAAGTCATCCTCACCGAAGGGCTCAGCCAGATCGGCGCCACCACCGCCTCTCCCTCCGGCTCGCCCAGCCAGGTCACCCTGTCCGTTACGGGTGTCGCCATGCTCGCGGTATCCACCGATCCCTATGCTGCCGTCGGGCTCGGCTATGGCACCCTCGACATCCCGCCAAAAACCGACACCGGAAAGATCTCCGTTGCCATCACCCCAAACCCCGCAACCGTAGCCGTCGGAGGCGCGCAGCAGTTCACCGCCACCGTCAGCGGAGCCACAAACAAAACCGTAGTCTGGAGCGTCAACGGAATTCCAGGCGGCGACCCGACCGTCGGCACCATCACCGCGACAGGGCTCTACAGGGGTCCGGCCGTGATCCCTGCCTCCAACCCTGTCAGCATCATCGCCACCAGCGCCGAAGACCCTTCAAGATCTGCACGCTCCAACGTAACCGTCGTCGCGGGCATCATCTTCCGGCCCACACCTGCCCAGCCCCTGCCCGGTCCAATACCCTCAGCGCCCACCTCAGTGGCCGCGACACCCAGCTCTGTGGCCCTAGCGCCACCTCCTCAATCGGCCGCAACCCCAGCTCCAGCGGCCCCGACACCCGACATAATCGTGCACCCTCCGCCTCCCACCTATCCGCCCGCCGACAACTACGGCAACTTCGACTACATGGTGACGGCACCGTATGTATTTCCTTTCGGCTTCACCTTCACACTGGCTGCACTCTCCACAGGGCAACTCCCTGTGAGCGAACCCTCAGGGCTCACGTCCGCGGTCAGCGATATCCATGCGCCGCTGCAGAGGGACCAGCCCGTTCCCGCCGCCATCCGGGTCACCTGGAACGCCTCACCCGTGCCGCAGGGCTACGCCATCCTTGCCAGCCGCGCCTCCAATCAGTCCGAGGTGCTCAACGCTCCGCGCCCCGCTGCAGTCGGCGGCTACGACGTCTTCGTCGGACTGCCTCCAGCGAACCCTGACCCGGACACGCCGCCCGATCAACAGAACCCCGCGTTCTCCGACCTGGAGGCTAAACTCCCCCTTGCCGCTCCGGCGATCAACAATCGCTACCTTGTCGCCGCGCAAGACATCTTCGGCCAATGGTCCGGCTGGGCCTCCACCAGCACCTCGCTTTCACCGCCACCGGTCACAAAGCCCGGTCTACGCAGCGCCGAGTTTCTGTACACCGCCAACGCCGGTTCGCCACCCTCATCGATTGTCCCCGCCACCTTGCGCATCGACTTCGGCTGGGACTGGCAGGACCGTGCCCCTGGACAGATTCGCTTCACCGGAAAGTTCGTCCCCGCGATTGCCACCACGCTCGATCCCGCGTACATCGGCGGATTTGCCATGAAGAACACAGGTTCCATCGGTGCGCCCGCGATTCTCACCTTCTCCTACACTGCCGTCGACCCGGACACCGTAAACCCCCTCAATGTGATTCCCACGATCACCAGCGGACACACCAGCAACGGTCCGGTCGCCATCCTCGGCCTGGGAAGCCCACCCGCTCCTGCATCGCCAAACCAGATCCAGTACCGTGTGGACCTGACGGGGATCGAACTGGACTTCTCCACCTCAAACGAGCTCGACTTCCTCATCTACGCCACCGCCACCGAGGAGGTCCGGCCCGGCGTCTGGAGCGATCCCATCGACCGGCCCAGTTCCAGCACACCGGCCTCGCCAGCGCCGCCTCCGCTGCTGATTGGCAAGATCGTCCGCGCCTTCAACCCCAACCCACCCGTGGTCGCCTTCACGCCGCCGCCGATCAACTGGACCGCTCTTCCCGATGCCACGGGCACAGCCCGCGGCGTGCTCCAGTGGCAGGTCGACCCGACCGCGCTTGGTTACTACGTCTGGGAGGCCACCGAGAGTGCTTTGCTGCATCTGCTGCCTCCAGGTGCTGGCACGCCGGATCCACCACCCGGAACGCCCTACCCGACGCGCGCCACCACGCTCAAAACCCTGTTGGACACTTACCAGGACGCCTCATTGCAGGGCTTCGCCCGGCTCACCCAGAGTCCCATCGCGGCCAGCAGCACTGAGATCACACTGCCCGGCTCGGCCGAGACGATGTACGTCTACCGCATCTCTGCCATCGGCCAGAACAACGTCGAAAGCACCCGCTCGCCGTCGGTGGCGATCTTCGCCGTTCCGCACCGCAACACCCCCGGAACCCCACGCATCATGCTTCGCTCCTCCGCCTCGCCGAGCGGAATTCAGGTCATCGTTCTGCCGGTGCAAACCAGCGCCGCGCCCGCCGGCTATCGCCTCTTCCGCATACGCAGCCAGATGCTGTCGCAGAACGGATCGACCATGGGTCCGGCGAAATACGACGAGAACTCGCCGCTGTGGCAGGACTACAACGGCACCACGCTCGCTGGCAGTCCCCTCACCGGCAAATCGCTCCTCGACACCGCAGCCGTCCCCAGCTGGTACCCGTACTACTACCGTGCAACGGTGGTCGGCGAGGACGATCCTCCTAACGGCGCTTACCGGGGCGAGTCGCCCTACTCTAGCGTGCAGGTTGGTTATTCCCTGCCCGCCGGTCCTCCGTTAATCCTGTCCTTCACCGTCTCCATCTCGGCCCCTAAATCGGCTGCCCTGATCAAGCTCACGACCGATCTCCCCGCCGCCGCCGCGAGCCCGGTCGGTGCAGCCCTCGTGGAACTGCTGCAACTCGTACATGTAGGCAGTCCCGCTGGGCCGCTCACCCTGAAGCAGAACGCCGCGAAGGCACCAAACCTCATCCCGACCGGAACCCTGAGCCTTCCATTGCTTCCGCCTGCTTCGATCTCCTTTGCGCGCTCTGCCCCCAACGCAAGTGGCGAGTGGGATCTCTACATCCTCCTCCCCTACTCGCCAGCGCAGGCCAACACCTTTGTCCTCCGCCTCACCGATCCGCTGGCCCGTCAATCTACCGTCTCGTTCTAGTCGAAAGGAGACCGCATGGACTCAACACAGATCGGCCAGGCCCTCCAGTACGGCGGTCTACAGGCCTTCGGTCTCGGTATGCCGCGGCTCGCGCCGGACTGGTCTCCGGAGGGCGCCTCCAGCCCCTCGTTCACCGTCGCTGACACCAGCGCATCCTCGTCGTCGGACCCGCCGATCATGACAATGACCTCCACCTCCAATTGGGCCGCGCCTCTCGACGCCGCGTTCATCAACATCACCGCGAGCCAGCGGCCGCCCGTAAGCCTTCTGCTGGCCGACGGCACCGCCGAAGAAGCACCCGGCGTTCTGCTCACCGTCCCCGATCAGGCATGGCTGCGGCTCGGCCGTCTATACTGCGAGATCCTGCAGGCCAGCGATTCAACCCGTCCAGAGCGCGACCGCGGTCTCTCCTGCCGCCCAGTCCCCCGCTACATCTTCTTCCCTAGCCAGACCATCGCTGCAACCGGATTCACCGGATTTGCCGAGGCCTGGGCAGACCTCGGCTTCGCAGGCGCCGCCCGCTTCTACGACAGCGACGGCCTGCAGATCGATCCCGTTGCCGTCATGGCCGCCTTTGAGGCCATCCTCACCCGCTACCCCGGCCTGCAGGCGGTCGCACTCGGGTCCACGCCGAAGAGCCCCATTCCTCTCACAAACTACCTCACTGGCGGCTCCTCTCCGCTCGCGTCCACCAAGGTCACACGTATCCGCCTGGTCACTCCCGCTGGCGGCCCTTACACCGCTGACCCAACGCACCTCACGGGACTCACCTCGGTCGATTCGGAGTCCGCTCTCTACGAGCTTTCAGGCAGCCCCGCAACCATCGGCCTCGACCCTGTGGACGCCACCTCCTTCCCGCAGTTCGATCACGACCGCCTTGTCTTCGGCTCCGCCGCAAACGGCCGCCTCACGGACAGCTTCACTGCGCCCGAAGTACCCTCCGGCAGTCCCACCGTGAGCCTCGCGCGCGACTACTACACGATCCGCGTCGTCGAGCTGCAGTCCTACCTCAACGGCGTCTGGCCCGCCTCATCCGCTGACCCTGCAGTCGCCGTTCAGCGTTATGCACCCGTGCACATCAACGAGAACATCTCCTTTCTCCTTGACGGCAACAACACGCTCGGAGCCGTTCACACAGCGCTCGAGTCCGGTTCCACTTCCAAATCAACCGTTGGCTCACCACCTGAGTCCGACCTCACCCTAGTCGTCGCGCAGGCCATCGATGGAAACTTCCCCATCCCGCCCGCGCCGGGTCTCTCCTCGCAGTGGCCGCTCTTCCCTCCCGGCATAACGGTCAACCACAGCGCCACGCTCTCCATCAACCTGAAAAACCAGATGACCCTGCTCGCGAGTTGGGCGACCACGGCCACCAACTTGCCGACCTCCGGCGATGTTGTGCTCGAGATCGGCAATCTCCCACCGTCCGCCTGGGTGCGCGTCTATCCCGCCCAGTTCCAGCCCAACGCCACCTTCACCCGCGGCGACGGCCAGGGCCGCGAAGTCCCCGCCGAAGGCACCGTCGTTATGTCGCTCAGCGATCCGCTCTCCCTGCGAGATCCGCTCACCGGCCAGGTCTCTTTTCCCGGCTCCGCGACTCTGCTCTTCGACATGGCCGTTAATCTGCCCAACGGCAACACGCGCATCTATGGCGGACTCAGCGTCAACATCGGCTCCTCGCTGATCACATCTCCTCCGCTGTCGCTCGACACAGGATTCAATCCCTGCGGCTCCGCTGGCTTCCAGGGAATCAGCAACGCGGGAATCCTTGGACTCGGCAAGATCGGCAAGATCTCGCCCACGCCGACCAGCCTGCTCGACTGGGTCCAGGCACTCACCGGCGAAGGCACCCCGCGCGACGCTCCTCGGCTGCCCACCATGGCGCGCCGCGAGCTTCTGGCCGCCGGCGCTGGCCCTGAATCCACCTCGGGCTCTCCGTCCTTTGCACGCACGTGGACGGGCGTCATCGGCGGCGGCAGAATCCAGCCCGAAACCATCTGCGCTCTCTCGCGCATCGGCGCGCCTGGCAGTTTCGGTGGCCGTGAAACCTCCGTCATCGCCGCCAGCACACACGGCGGCGTGCTGGCCTACGAGATCGCGCGGCATGCCTTGCGACGCTCGCAGGAGATCATCCCGCGGCTTGTCACGCTCGCCTCCAGCAGCTGGAACACGCCGGAAGACGCCGCCGCTGTCGTCCTGGGCGAGCAGCCCGGAGCCACCAACGGGACTATGGCAGGCGCCCTGCTCCAGACCGTTGCCCCGTACTGCGAGAGCCCGGAACTCTACGGGCTCTGGGACGTGAACGTCATCAGCACCGCAGTCACAAACTGGATCACCAACAACATCTCCAACGGCTCCGCTGTGACGTCCGCACTCGAAACCCTGCAAACCTCGCCGGTGCCCCCGAAACCCGCCACTGAAAATCCTCCAGGCTCGGGCACGTTAGGCCAGGCCGAAGCCTCGGCCCGCCGCCTCGCCATCGAGCTTGAACGCGAACTCACCAGCGTACGCTACGGCCGACGCGACGCTCAGTGGGCGCTCGAATCGGCGCTGCAGGCTGCGCGCCACTTCATCTACATCGAGACACCCGGCTTCTGTTCTACCGCTCATATCTCCGGCTCTCCAAGCGCAACCCTGCAACCGTACGCCGTTGACCTCATCGCAACGCTCATCGACCAACTTGCGAAGATGCCCGGGCTGCGCGCAGTCGTCTGCGTCAATAAATCTCCGGACTTCGCCAAGGGATACGAGGGCATGGCCAGCTATGAGGTGCAGGACCGGCTCGCCATCGTGCAGAGCATGTCAGCGGCCGCCAGTTCGCCGCCCTCTTCGACGCAGTTCGTGCTCTTTCACCCCATCGGCTTTCCCGGCCGCTTCGCGCGGGTAGAGACGAACGTCATCATCATCGACGATATCTGGGCCATGATCGGAGGCTCTACCTTCCGCCGCCGCGGACTCACCTTCGACGGCAGCAGCGATATGGTCTTCTCCGATACGCAACTCGAAAATGGACACTCCTCCGCCATTCGCGATCTTCGTCGCTGCCTGATGGCAAACCGGCTCGGCATCCCGGCCAACTCTACCGAACCCACATACGTCGCGCTCAGCGACGCACATACCGCCTTCGGCGTGATAGAGGATGCCTTGACCGGTGGAGGCCTCGGCAAGATGTCTTCCATCTGGGACGGCACCACGCCCGGCCTTACGCCCGCGACTCCTCTCACCGCCGATCAGGCCAATCCAGATGGTCGCGGATTCAGTGAGGGCACGGCCGCCGTTATCAGCCTGCTCGGTGCGGCATCCGGCGTGTGACGATCACGAGTCGCAAGGAACCTGTGCTTGAAATGCGCTGGGGCCAGGTGAAGCAGGCTCCGGTTTGAGAGAAATTCACCTGATTGATCGATGATTTCCTATACTCGAGCGGGCCGACCATCCCCTAAAAACCTGAAAAGTGTCTCAAAACCTACAAGGGTACGTAGGCAAAACAGGGATCCCCGCCCTCGACATACAAATATTCCAACCTGAACTAGCCACCAGCAGGCGGAAACTCCCGCATGCTGGTATGGCAGTTAGAGAAGCCATCAACCACACTATCCGGCCAAAAAGAGAAAGAAGAAGAACAAGAGCTTCCTGCACTGAGCGTGTAAATAATTCTGTGTAAACGATCTTTTCAACTCTGTACAACAGGGTGAGAGGAGATCGGATGAGTGTGGACAAGGAGTTGATCGACCGGCTGCTTGTGGACTACGAGAAGCCGGAGGACATTATTGAGCTTCCGGAGTTCGGTCTTTTAATTGTCCCGAAAGTCCCGAATGTACCGAGATTTGAGGACAATGAAAAAACCGCTTGTGTGGCTTAACTCAACTGAATTGTGCGAGATAAGATGGTCGGGGAGAGAGGATTTGAACCTCCGACCCCCTGGTCCCGAACCAGGTGCTCTACCAGGCTGAGCCACTCCCCGATCGATTTCTTGCAGCCTCGGGATCGATCATGCGCTGCAAGTTGGAACGTGTGATTCTGAATTTTTCAAGCCCTGAATACTGTCCCTAGCCAATTGCGTTAACGAACCCGGAGCGGCTTCCATCGCACCGCACACATTGACGACTCCAGATTGATTTTACCGCAGATGCGGGCTTTTCGCAGGCTGAGCCTCGCACAAGCGCTTCCTAGAGAATATAGCGGGAAAGATCCTGGTCCTTCACGATCGACGCCACCATCTGCTTGACGTAGGCGTCGTCGATGAGGAAGACCTTTTCGGGGCCGGAGGCGGTCATGCGCTCCTGATAGGGCAGCGGCGTGGACGATTCGTCTCTTGATGGCCGCGGAGAGCGCCGCAGCGGCTTTGTTCGTCGGGGGCGCGGCGGGCCACGTCGGGAGCCAGGAAGCTCACGTCTTCCAGCACGCGCTCCATGATGGTATGCAGGCGGCGCGCGCCGATGTTTTCCGTCTGTCTCGTTCACCTTGAAGGCGAACTCGGCCATCTCGCGCAAGGCTTCGGGCGCGAACTCCAGCCGCACTCCCTCGGTTTCAAGCAGCGCCGAGTATTGCTTGGTCAGCGAGGCCTTGGGCTCGGTAAGAATGCGCAGAAAATCGTCGACGGTCAGCGATTGCAGCTCCACGCGAATCGGAAAGCGCCCCTGCAATTCGGGAATCAGGTCGCTGGGCTTGGAAACATGGAATGCGCCGGCGGCGATGAAGAGAATGTGGTCGGTGCGCACCATGCCGTAGCGCGTGTTCACGGTAGTGCCTTCGACGATGGGCAGAATGTCGCGCTGCACGCCTTCGCGCGAAACGTCCGGCCCGTGCCCGCTCTCGCGGCCCGGCGATCTTGTCGATCTCATCCAGAAATATGATGCCGTTGGACTCGACGCGCTCCACTGCCGCGCGATTCACGGCGTCCATGTCGATCAGCCGGCCCTCTTCTTCCTGCACCAGGTAGTCGAAGGCGTCGGCCACCTTCATCTTCCTCTTCTTCGTGCCGCCGCCGAAGATGTTGGGCAGCATGTCCTTGAGGTTCATCTCCATGTCCTCAAGGTTCTGGTTGGTGATGATGCCGAACTGCGGCATGCTGCGCTCGCGCACATCGATCTCCACCATGCGGTCGTCGAGCTTGCCCTCGCGGAACTGCTGGCGCAGCTTTTCGCGCGAGCGCTGATGGCTTTCGGCTGCCGGGCAGCGAAAGCTGGCCCTCCTGCGCCATGCGGCGCAGCGGGCGGCGGCGGCAGCAGCACATCGAGCAGCCGCTCCTCGGCGTTCATCTCCGCGCGGTCTTCCACTTCTTCCAGGCGCTCTTCGCGCACCATGTCGATGGCGATCTCAACCAGGTCGCGGATCATCGACTCGACATCGCGGCCCACGTAGCCCACCTCGGTAAACTTCGAAGCTTCGACCTTGAGGAACGGCGAGTTGGTGAGCTTGGCCAGGCGGCGCGCGATCTCGGTTTTGCCCACGCCGGTGGGGCCGATCATGATGATGTTCTTGGGCATGATGTCGTCGGCGATATCGGGCGGCAGCTTCTGCCGGCGCTGGCGGTTGCGCAGCGCGATGGCCACGGCGCGCTTGGCGGCCCGCTGGCCGACGACGTGCTTGTCGAGCTCGGCGACGATCTCGCGCGGCGTCAACTCGTCGAGCGAGAGGTCCTGTTCTTCGGCGGATGCGGGTAGATAGATGGCCATGGACGAATGTCAGCGGAGACTCTCCGCTAACTCTTCAGCTCCTCAATCGTGATCGCGGTCGTTGGTGTAGATGCAGATTTCGCCGGCGATCTTCATGGCTTTTTCCGCAATCTCGCGCGCGCCCAGGTCGGTGTTCTCCATCAGCGCGCGTGCCGCGGCCGTGGCGTAGCTGCCGCCGGAGCCGATGGCCGCCAGCGGCTCGTCGGGATCGATCACGTCGCCCGAGCCGGAGATCAGAAACGTCTGCGCCTTGTCGGCCACCAGCAGCAGGGCCTCAAGATTGCGCAGCATTTTGTCGGTGCGCCAATCCTTGGCCAACTCCACGGCGGCGCGGTTCAGGTTGCCGGCGTACTGTTCGAGCTTGGTTTCAAAGCGCGCGAACAGGTTGAAAGCGTCGGCCGTGGAGCCGGCAAATCCGGCCAGAATCTTGTCCTGGAAAAGACGGCGAATCTTTTTGGCCGAGTGCTTGAGCACGTGGTCGCCGAAGGTCACCTGGCCGTCGGCGGCCATCACCACCTGGCCGTTGCGGCGCACGCAAATGACGGTGGTGGAGTGGAATTGGGGTTGCTCTTTCACTGCGATCCTCTCGTCCAAAACCAGGAGAAGCCTAGACGCGCCCTACGGGGACTGCCCCACGTGATGCAACCTAGAGTATAGGTCATTTACGCGGACATGGAGCGGTTTCAGGCGGTTACTGCGCTCGGGTTTGTGAAGATGAGCCGAAGCTGGCCGCCACGCGTCTGCGCTATCCTCAAATTGGGGCTCCCGGGGCGGAGTCCCATCCATGAATGATCCTCCTGAACAAATACGAATGGGAGATTGCCGCCTGGCTGACCGCATCTGCCGCTCTTACGGCGATTGCAGCGTGGCTGGTTTTCCGCAAGCGCCCCAGCGCTGAAGAAGTTGAACGCGCGCGGCGGCAGTTCCTGGTGCAATCGGGGCGGATTGTCGACGGCATGCTGCTCGACATCTACGATATGGCAGCGGAAGACGGGCGCACGCTGACCATGCTTCTCTTCAACTACCGCATTGCCGGCGTGGACTACGAATGCTCGCAGGACATTACCGCGATGCGCGACGTGGTGGACACGGCCCAGGTGCAGGGCCGGTTTTCCGTGCTCGGTGCGCTACCAGCCCGGCAATCCGCAAAACAGCATCGTGGTAGCAGAAGGCTGGACGGGGCTGCGGGAAGGGCTGCCGCAATTGCCGTCTTTTGACGATCCCGATCCATTGGATATCAGCCATCTGGATGCTTGAATCCGCGACTGCGAGGGAGCAGCAGAGTTTTCACGCGAGCCTTTCAGGCTTACCTGTTCCTTATTCTCTATTCCCCCGACCCCGTGCTCCCTCTGTCCCTTGCTCCCTCGCTCCCTTTTTCCCTGTTGCACCCACCCCCGGTTAGACTAACTTCATGCATGTCCACGCGGCGCCCGCTGGCAAGGGCGCAAGCCGGACAACTTTGGTTCTGCGCATCTCGCTGGCGGCCACGCTCGCTTATGTCGTGGTCACTTTCATTGCCGGACTGCGCGCCCACTCGCTGGCGCTGCTGTCGGAGGCGGGCCACAACGTCTCGGATTTTCTCGCTCTCCTGCTCAGCTTTGCGGCCGTCTACTTCCAGTCCCGCCCTGCCGACCACGCAAGAACCTTCGGCTACCAGCGCGCCGGCGTGCTCGCTGCATTCATCAACGCGGCCACGCTGATCGTCATCTCGCTGTGGATCGCCGTCGAGGCCGTGCACAGGCTCAGTTCCCCGGTCGCCGTGCAGCCCAGAATCATGATGATTGTGGCTGCGGCCGGCGTTGCAATGAATGGCGCCATCGCCGCGCTGCTGTGGGGCGTGGCCCGCGACGTGAACCTGCGCAGCGCGTTTCTGCACATGGCCGGCGACACGCTTTCGACGGCGGCCGTCATCGCCGGCGGCGCGGGCATTCTGCTCACCGGCCAGCAACTGGATCGATCCGGTTCTCTCGCTGCTCATCGCCGCGCTCATCCTCTGGTCCAGCGTCGGCATCGTGCGCGAAACGCTGAACATTCTGCTCGAAGGCACGCCGCGCGGCGTTTCCCTGCCCCGGATCCGTTCCGGAATGGAAGCCGTCGAGGGCGTGGTCAACGTGCACGATCTGCACGTCTGGAGCCTGGGCTCGCAGTCGCGCGCCCTGGCCTGCCATGTGACCATCGCCGACATTCCGCCTTCTGAGAGCGCGTGCATTCTGGCCAAACTCAATCAGCTGCTCCGCGAGCAATTTCAAATCAGCCACACGACCATCCAATTCGAGCACATCGGCTGCGAGGCACTGGAGGGTTGCGTGACTCCTCCCAAGGAGATGGCTGGTGGCCACAGGCATCGGTCACAGCCATACACATTAGCGCTTCGGGCGCCGTATTTGAGGAGGCTTTGTCTTTTGTTCAAGCTCCGCGCCGCTCTTCTTTGCTTTGCGCTGCCGTTCGCCACAAGCTGCGTTGCCTGGCCTGCGCAGTCCGCCGCGCAAGGAGCGCCCTCAGCCAATCTTGAGGCTTTTGCAGGCGAGTACACCAATTCAGCCGACCCGAGCGAGAGCTACAGCTTCTACGTACAAGACGGCAAGCTGACGGTTGAGTCCGAACGCGCGGTTCCAACCGTGCTCAAGCCAGCGGGCGCCGCGATCTTCGCCGTGAGCGATTCAGACGCCACCGTCACCTTCGCTCTGGATTCTTCAGGGCGTGGTGCAACCGTTTCATTTTCCGATGCCCCCGGTACCCACTACAGCCGCACCGGCCCGCCCGTTCGCCACGTCTTCCACGACTACGTTCGCACCGAAGTCATGATTCCCATGCGCGACGGGATCAAGCTCCACGCGGTGATTCTCAAGCCCTCCGACATCGCCAACCCGCTGCCCTTCCTGATGGAGCGCACGCCGTATGGCGTGGACGAGACCAGCCGAGCCTCGTTCTTTGCGCAGCGTCCGGAGCTGGCCCGCGACGGCTACATCTACGTAGGCGAAGACATTCGCGGCCGCTACAAGAGCCAGGGCAAGTTCGTGATGATGCGGCCGCTCGCCGATCACCGCGACTCAAAAGCACCCAAGACCATCATCGACGAGAGCACCGACACCTACGACACCGTGGCCTGGCTCCTCGCAAACGTGCCCGGCAACAACGGCCGCGTGGGCGTGGTGGGCACCAGCTACCCCGGCTTCCTGGCCATGATGGCCGGCATCGATCCGCACCCCGCGGTGAAGGCCATTTCACCGCAGGCGCCGATGATCGATGTTTGGATCGGCGACGATTTCTTTCACAACGGCGCCTTCCGCCAGACATACGGCTACGACTACGTGCTGGCGATGGAATCGAGCAAGGAAGAAACAAACGTCGATTACGGCAAAGACAAGGCCGGCAAGCCTGTGGACGGATTCGACTATTTTCTCAAACGCGGCAGCTTTGCTCAGGACGTGAAGCAATCCGGCGCCACGCTGCTGCCCACGTGGAAGCTCTTCCTCGATCACCCAGCGTACGATTCCGTCTGGTCTTCGCGCGGCGTGGAGTATGCTCTCAACACTGTGGCCGTGCCCACCCTTACCGTCGGCGGCTATTACGACCAGGAAGATATGTGGGGTCCGCAGGAGGAGTACGCCAGGCTGGAGCCGCACGATACGCGTCATGAGAATTTTTTGGTTCTTGGGCCGTGGCGGCACGGCTCCTGGGGGTCGTCGTCGCAGCACCTGGGCAATCTCGACTATGGCGAGCCGATCGGCAAGGAGTTCCGCGCCCGGATCGAGGCAAAGTTCTTCGCCCACTACCTCAAAGACGCGCCCGGTTTCGATCTTGAAAACACGGCCAGCTTTCAGATCGGCTCGAACACTTGGCACGATTACGCACATTTTCCGCCGCCGCAATCCAAGCCAACAAGCCTCCACCTTCAAGGCAATGGCCGGCTGAGTTGGAGCGCGTCGAGATTGGAAGTGGCGGGGACTGGCGCGCGCACCAGCTACGTGAGCAATCCCGCCGATCCGGTTCCTTACCGTCACCGGCCTATCCAGCCCACTTACTCGAACGGCTCGCAGTGGTACAACTGGCTCACCGAAGACCAGCACTTCGTGACGGAGCGGAAGGACGTGGCCGTGTGGAAGTTGCCCGTACTAACGAAAGATTTGACGCTTACGGGCGAGGTCGTCGCGGACATCTTTGCCTCCACGACTGGCTCCGACAATGACATCGTGGTGAAACTGATCGATGAGTATCCCGACGACGATCCGGACCCGAAAATGCGCGGCTACGAATTGATGACCAACGCCGAAATCTTCCGCGGACGGTACTTATCGGGATTCGACCGTCCCACGCCGCTCGAGCCCGAAGCCATCCGCGAGTACAAATTCAGCCTGCACGACGTAGATCACGTCTTCAAGGCCGGCCACACAGTGATGGTCGAGATTCAGAGCACATGGTTTCCGCTCTACGACCGCAATCCGCAAACTTTCGTGCCTAACATCATGAAGGCGAAGCCGGCCGACTACCAGCCCGCGACGATCACGATTTATTCAGGACCGGGTCAAGATTCCAACTCGAGGCGCCGGTGATGAGCGCGCCCTAAACAGAACCGGGATCTGAACCGCAGGCCGCCGAGACGATTCCCGACCATGCACAAGGCCGCAGGGGCCCCTGCAACCTATAATCTCCCTAGTTGCGGTATTGGCCCCCAAACTTCCCTGTTAAGCGAGGACGCCTTTGGCACGTGAGCTATTTACTGCGCGACTAGCGCACAAAGAATGCCTCTCAGAAGTTGCCCAGTGCTATCACTTCGTGTTTGAGATCGATGGACTTGAACAGTTCGACTTTGCCCCCGGCCAGTTTGTCTCTGCTATGGCCTTTGATGGGAACGGCAAGCGGCAGACGCGCGCCTACTCGATTGCATCGGCTTCGCGCGGGAATCGCTTTGATCTGTGCGTCAACCGGGTGGAGGAGGGCTTCTTTTCCAATCACCTGGCCGACCTGCCCGACCTGCCTGTGGGCTCGACGATCGAGCTTCACGGGCCGCATGGGCACTTTGTGCTGCAGGAGCCAATCACCGATTCGATTCTGGTTTGCACCGGCACCGGCGTCGCGCCCATGCGCGCCTATACGCAGTGGCTGTTTCCCGAGGGCGGCCTCGATCGCAGCAACGGCAAAGAGATCTGGCTGGTCTACGGCACGCGCCACGAAACCGACATTTATTACCGGGAAGAGTTCGAGGCCCTCGCTCGCCGCGTACCGAACTTCCACTATTTGCCCACGCTGAGCCGCGCACTCGATAGCTGGACCGGCCTGCGCGGCCACGTGCAAGTGCATGTTTCCAGGATCATCGAAGATCGCGCCGCGCGGCTGGGCCAGCCGCTGTCTCCGCCGCCGGTCGATTCAGCGACTTCGGGGTCAGCGGCTTCGGGGTCAGCGGTTTCGGGGTCAGCGGCTTCGGGGCCGGCGATTCCGCCCGCCGACCTGAAGTTCGACATCTACTGCTACATTTGCGGGCTCAATTTTATGGTTTCCGGCATGCGCGAGCTACTGGCCGGCTATGGCTGGAACAAAAAGCAGATCGTGTTTGAGCGGTATGATTGAAGCCAGGCCAGCGCCTGAAATGTCCGTCTCAGCAAAAGATCGGCCAACAGCGAAGCCGCGCCGTCCCGCAATCACCCTCGCCCGTTGCCTGGGCGAGAGATGCCAGAGAAAAGAAAACCTCTATAGATTGAACAGCTCCCGCAGCCGCTTGGTTTGCGCCCGGCTGACGGGAATCTCGGTTTGCTGCTTGTCGTTCATGCGCAACTGGTAGCTGGATTTGAACCAGGGCATCACTTCGCGGATCTGGTCGATGTTGACCACGAAACCGCGATGGGCGCGCCAGAAGCGCGCCGGATCGAGCAGCTCAAGCAACTCCTCAAGGGTGCGGCACTTCGATTGGCCCTCGAAGGCTCGGGTCACAATGCGAATGACGCCTTCGTCGATGGCGGCGAAACAGATTTCAGTCTGATCGACGAGCAGCAGACGGCTCTGCGCCTGCACGATAAGCTTGGCAGGCGGCTGCGCACGTTCCGCGCCCTTGTGGGCGGTTCGACAAACGCAGCAGCCGGTCAAGCTGGGACTCGATCTCGGCGTCGGGTGCGCCAGCCGCACCCCCTGCATTTGCCCCGCCGGCGGCGATGCGGCCCTTCACCCGTTCCACCGCCTCCATAACGCGGGCGCGGTCGAACGGTTTGAGCAGGTAATCGACGGCGTTCACATCGAAGGCGCGCACGGCGTACTGATCGAAAGCCGTGGCAAAGACGAACTGAGGCAACGGCGCGGCGTCCTTCTCCCCTCCAACACCAGACATATTCGCAGTCCTGGCCCGGCTGCGCTCCCGATTGCGCTCCATAATCCGCTGGATCACCGCAAACCCGTCCTGGCCCGGCATTTGCACATCGAGAAACACGAGATCGGGATGGTGCTCCTCGATCAGATCGACGGCTTCGAGGCCATTGGCTCCCTCTCCGACCACATCCACGCCGCCCACCGAGTCAAGAAGATACTTAAGCTCGTCGCGGGCCAGTTGTTCGTCGTCGATAATGAGCGCGGAGATGGGCATCGGGCCGGAACTTCGATTGTAGGAAGCCGGGCGGGCGGGGTCAACGTGGAACCTATTCGCTCAGCACGCGGAGCCGTGCCGGCGTTTGGTCGGCGGCCAGTTCGTGTCCGCAGCGGGTACAGAATTGATCGGTAGCGCGGACGGTGCGGTAGCAGTTGCCGCAATTGGCCGTGAGCTGGTAGTTGCATTGCGGGCAGAAATGGAAGTCGCTCTGCACATGCGTTCCGCAGTCCGGGCAGCGTGAAACTTGTGGCTGGCGCAGAAGGAAGTAAAGCACCGCGCCAATGCCTGCCGGCATCACGAAGCAAATGAGCATCCAGAAACGCGTGCTCATGGCGCGACGCGGCGCGTCCTTGCTGATGTAGCCGACCATGAGGAAGTAGAGCGCCGCTACCACTCCCCAGGAGATGTTGAAGTAAAGGCGCAAGCCGAGCGGCGGCGGCGCATGGTGGCGCTGTTCAGGCGCGATCACCCAAAAATAGTACTCGACAAGAACAAACGCCAGACCGGCCGCAATGATCGACCAGACTGGAATCATCCGCTCATCTTCGTTCACGCGAATAGATTGTGGATCGTGCATCGGCCTTCCCTCTCCATGGAGGGCCTTTCAGAGAAAGGGATTGAGCTGCTTAAACCCCTTTATTAAAGGGACGGAGAAGAGGCCACAGAAGTTGCTCTTCATTGAACAACAACCCCGATTTTATGGGGGGCCGGATCAGGGCTTGTTGCGCGACCAGCCTGCCACCAGAACAGCGGCCAGAATTGCCGGGCAGAGGATGCAGACCCAGAGGCTGGCCTGGGTGGCAATGTCGCCGATGTGCTCACCGCCGATGAGGTCATCGGCAACGCGCCAAACAAAGGGCCCCAGGGCAAGCAGGGCCAGCAAAAGGGACGCCAGGACAAGTGAGCGGGTGCGGCGGCGACCGGCTTTTTGATCCTTCATGACGCCGAGCGAAGCCCTCACCACTTTACGGGTGTTCTCGGCCACGGCACGGTCGCGGCCGGCATGTTTGCCGGCAAGCGCTTCGAGCAGATCGCGCTTGGCGTCTTCGGTGGACGCGATCGCGCTCGAAGCCGGATTTTCAGCCGTGTTTCCGGCCAATTCAGCCGTTCTCACACTGCCTCCTGAAAGCGCTCAGCCGCATAATGCAGATTGGGCTTCATCATCGCCATTCCACGGTAAAGCCTTGATTTTACTGTAGAAAGCGGCGCGCGTGTCACCTTGGCAATTTCCTCGAGCGACAACTCTTCGTAGAAACGGAGCACCAGCACTTCACGGTGCAGCGTGTCCAGTTCAAGCAGTGCCGCCGCGATCTTTTCCCGGTCCTCCAGGTTGGAGATACGGTCAAAGGGGGTCGGGTCGTCCGCAGACACTTCGAAGCACATTGACCGGTCGTCGCCGTTTGCGCCGTCGATCAGCTCATCCAGGCTGCTCATGGTACGCTTGCGCCGTTGGTCGATGACGAGATTGCGCGCGATGGTGAACAGCCAGGTCTCAAACCGTGCCCGGCCGTTGAATTGACCGCCGTGCACCAGCACACGCATCCAGACCTCTTGAAAGAGATCCTCGGCGGCCTCGCGGTTCCCGGTGAGAAACAACAGGTAGCGCAGCAGCCGGTGCTGGTAGCGGACAATCAACTCGTCGAGCAGCCCGGCTTTCTGGCGTTTGAGCCCTTCGGCGACGGCAAGGCTCTCCTGCCGCGCCTGATCATCGGTGATAACCGATGAAGCTTTGGTGAAAAATGGGCGTACGGACGCGATGGCCATCTTGTTCATTAGACGATAAGACCGCCCGGGAAGACCAGCAAAACCGGCTTCGCGGCTTACCGATCCAACCTCCTGCTACCACTCTTCAACCCTGACTCTCGTGCAAAAGTTGTGGTGACTGAGCAAGGCCCAAGTCAGCGGGACAGAGGGCCGGTGGATTGGCGGAGCAGCGAGACGGCGAGTTGGCGGAGCGAGGGAGAGATTCAATTTCAGATCCGGACTTTTGCACGAGGGGCGCGCTGCGAGGACGCGTGCGGCCTGTGGAAAGCGCTGAAGCCAAACAACTTATTTAGAATCAGCGCAAATGTTCGTTCCAGGGGTGTGGCAGACCGGCCAAATGTTCGCTCAAGTGGTTACGGTTGCCCCCCGAATGTTCGCTCGGGAGGGTGCGATTCTTCGAGGCAAATACCGAGAATAGTTGCGAACAATTACCAGTTAGAACCGAGAAAAGTTGCGAATAAGAGCAAGTAGCACCGAGTAATTTCCCAAAGGTGCGTCTAAACAGGGCTTAGCGGCCCTTAAATGGCCACTTTTTCATTTCTGACACGTTTTTGCGCGTTTTTGCACGCTAGTGGTCATTTGCGGAAGGCTATCGGACCTCCGCTACCCGCTCGGCGCCGCGAAACAGCCCCCTGAGCGCCCGCCACACCCAGCGGATGAACAGCAGGGTCACAATCGCCAGCACTGCGGCGATGGAGCCGGCCACATAGGGATGCCAGGCGGCAAGCGATGTAAGGCTCACGGCAAGCGCGTCCTCGCCCACGCTGAGCCCGATGTTGGAGAACGGCTCGGGCGACGGCGTCACGGCGGCACGCACCGCCGTTTTGCCGCCGTGGGCGATGAGCGCGATCAAGCCTCCAGCAAGCGTGGCGGCAAGCTGCTCGCCGGGCGAGAGGGACGCCGTGGCCTGATACGCCAGCAGCGCAGCCACCGGGACGCGAATGAAGGTGTGCAGGGCGTTCCAGACGAGGTCGAAGGCGGGAATCTTGTCAGCGAAGACCTCCACGCCAAAGAGCGCAACGGCGGCCCCGATCACCCACCAGCTAGCAAGCGCATGAAGCTCGGGAGGCAGCGCCAGAAATCGCGTATGCGCCAGCAACCCAAGCGCAGCCACAGTGGCGTAGACATTGAGCCCGGCAGCAAAACTGACCGCGATGAGAAGAGCGAGGAGTTGGCTGCCGGCGAGGGGCATGCCGAGAGTATATGCGAGTTGGAAAGCCAGCCTCTAGCTGGTAGCTCCTAGCTTCTGGCGATCGAAGGCCACCTGACCCGCATCACCGATATTCTGGTGAACCAGGTGGAGGCGGAGCGGAGGGTTCGCAAGTCGGCGAGCTGGCGGGACGGCTTTTGTTTTCCGCCCCATTCCAGCCCGACAAAGTCGGAACCCGGGCGGGCTGGTTCTTAGTCTTGGATGGTGCTTCGTTAGGTTCGATCTTGCCATTTGCTGGCCAGTGTCCCATTTTCGGACACTACAATGGGCTGCAATGGTATCTCACCTGAATCTTGTTCGTTCGCTGGCACAGGCCCTTGTCGAACTCACCCCGTCTCAGCTCATTTGGGTGAGGGGTGTAATTCAGCAGTTTCATCTTCCCCATGAATTCCGCAGGAAGGATGATTCGGATTTCGTCACGCCCGCCGTTCTCGAAATGATGGGAGATGCGCTCCAGATACACCATGCGTTCAGTCGGCAAGCTTTGAGCAAAGATAGGTTTGAATTCGCGTTGGAGGCTGCGCTGAATCGCTCAGGAATTCACGCTGAACTTGTTGGAAACAGAACAAACCGCGGTCACGACATAACCATTAAAGGGGTTCCGGTGAGCCTAAAGACGCAGGCTGACACAGGCATACGTCGAGATTTATTGCACATCAGCAAGTTCATGGAACTCGGCAAGGGGCCGTGGGAATTGCCTCTTCTTCGCGATATGTACCTGGAGCATATGCACGGCTACGAGCGAATCTTCCAGTTCCGCCGTCTCCTGCCGGGACCGAGATCGCACTTATACGAACTCGTTGAGATTCCAAAAGCACTCCTGTTGGAGGGCGCAAACGCAGAGCTCGTCATCCAGGCAAAAAGCAAGCAGGATCCTAAACCCGGATACGGAAACGTCTATGACGCCGAAGGGAAGCTCAAGTTTGCCCTTTATTTCGATGCTGGCACGGAACGAAAACTGCAGATCAAAAGCATAAGAAAGGATCTGTGCATCGTCCACGCCACCTGGATGTTTGAATCAACGCCCTTTGAGCAATCTATTCCTAGCTAGGGTTGCATATTCTTCGCTTATTTCAATGCCTGTGCACTGACGCTCGAGCTCGTTGCACACAATTCCCGTCGTGCCTGAGCCGAAGAACGGATCGAGCACTCTGTCGCCTTTTCTTGATCCCGCCAGCACGCATAGCCGCGCCAGCGATCTTGGGAATACAGCGAAATGTGCGCCCGCGTAGGGCTCAGTATTGATATTCCATACGCTTCTTCTGTTCTTGCGACTTCGAGAATTGCATTGCGCCGGCTCCTGAATCGACTCATGGTCATAGAAGTACCGCTCGGATTTTGAGAATAGAAAGACGTACTCATGCGAGCGCGTAGGACGATCCTTGACAGACTCCGGCTGACAATTGGGCTTATTCCAAATCATGTCAGCTCGGAGATACCACCCGTCGGCTTGCAATGCGAACGCCACTCTCCAAGGCACGCCGATCAGGTCCTTTGGTTTGAGGCCATTAGGCGTTGGGGCGCGGTATGACATGCCTCGCCCCTTATTCTTTGCGTCCTCGTCTCGCCAGGTTCTTCCGCCGCTCGTGTAGCTATCGCCGATGTTCAACCAAAATGTTCCGTCAATCGCGAGGGTCCGGCGCACCTCCCGAAAGATTCGGATGAGGTTTGAGGTGTACTCGGTAACGTCCATTTCCGCGCCGATCTGTCCCTGAACTCCATAGTCACGGAGGCCCCAATACGGCGGGGATGTAACGACGGTCTGAAAGAGGCCTTCAGGAAAGCCGGCCAGTATCTTGCTTGCATCACCGACTAGAACCTCGCAAAGATTGCGCGGGTTCTGCGAGTAATCTGGCTCGGATTCCTCGTCGAATTCCGGGAACAGTCGCAGAACCTTACCCATGACCTCATTCTACTTTGCGTCATAATTGGCGGGGGGGAGGATTGTGAATATTCGCGTCCAAACTATTCCGGATTAGGAACCGTCGTGCGGGGCCGCTGCAAACCGGGAATTTGACCGACTGCTGGCGTCGGCGCTTCTGTGATTCAATAGAGAAGATGGGTATTCGACGCAGAGATACGGTGCGTGGGCGGCTGATTGCGGCCAAGCGGAAGGTGCGCGAGTACGCGATGGTGGCGCGGGCGCTGGCGTCGACTTCGCACCCGGTGCTGGTGCAGATTATCCCCATGCGCTTTTGCAATTTGAGCTGCGCCTACTGCAATGAGTACGACAAGGTGTCGAAGCCTGTCCCTCTCGACGAGATGTGCCGGCGGGTCGAGCACCTGGGGCGGCTGGGGACGGCGATGATCGGGATTTCGGGCGGGGAGCCGCTGACGCATCCCGAGCTGGACGACATTATCCGGCGCATGCGAGGGACGGGCGCGATTGCGGGGATGATTACGAACGGCTACCTGCTGACCGCGGAACGGATCGAGCGGCTGAACAGGGCGGGCCTGGACCACATGCAGATCTCGATCGACAATCTGATGCCGGACGAGGTTTCAAAGAAGAGCCTGAAGGTGCTGGACAAGAAGCTGGAGATGCTGGCGGAGTTTGCCGAGTTCCATGTGAACATTAACTCGGTGGTGGGCGGAGGGATTCGCGACCCCAACGACGCGCTGGTGATTGGGCGCAGGGCGCTGGAGCTGGGGTTCGCGTCGACGGTGGGGATTATCCACGACGGGGACGGGCAGGTGAAGCCGCTGAAGCCGGAAGAGGCCAGGGTGTACCACGAGATGAGCGGGTGGAAGAGGCTGAACTACTCGCAGTTTGACGATTATCAGGCGGCGATTTCCCGGGGGCGGCCGAACAAATGGCGCTGCCGGGCGGGGGCGCGCTACCTGTATATCTGCGAAGACGGGCTGGTGCACTACTGCTCGCAGCAGAAAGGGTACCCGGGCGTGCCGCTGGCCGAGTACACCACGGCGGACCTGAAGCGGGAGTTTTTGACGGCCAAGAGCTGCGCGCCGCATTGCACCATCAGTTGCGTGCACAGGATCAGCCACATCGACCACTGGCGCGCGCCGCAGACGCGGATGGTTGCGCCGAACGGGCAGGTGCTGGTGAAGATCTCCGGCAGCTAACGCTGCCGGAGATCTTCAGGGATCAGGGGTCAGGGGTCAGGAAGGCCATAAAGAACTATAGAAAAGCTATAAAAAGCAAAAGATAGGAATATTCCACCGCGCGGCGGTTCTCCAATCCACGTGAAGTTTTGAAGGGCGTACAATGTGGCTCGCCGCGGCGAGCCACTCAAGGGTTGCGGCTTTGCTCTACACCAATTGGAGAACCGCTACAGGGCCCGATTTTCAGGGGGACGGTTGGCGTTAGCGGCTGTGGTTGGCCTCAGTCTCGGCTGCCACTTCGAGCTCATCGTTTGCCTGATTGAGATATCTTCCGGCTATGTCGATCTCGCTGCGGAACTGGGCATCGTTGGCGTTGGCTCTCTGGGCCAAGGTCGCTGCATTCCATGCCTCGACGATGGCGCGCTGTGCCGCTTGCAGGTTTTTATAATTTGGGCTCACCGTGACCCTTGGCGGAGCCGACGCAGTTACCTGAGTCCGCCCGACCAAGACGCCTGTTGCAAAGATTGCCAAGGTCAGAACGGAGCCTAATACGAGCTTGCTTCTTGTCATGGGAAAACCTCCTGCGGCCATCATTACAGGCGGAGAGGAAAGTCTGGCAAGGAGAAAATCGCAGGCGTGGCTCAGGCGGGTCCTACTGAACGTTAAGTCTTAACTCGCACGAATTGATACTTGGGTTCCAATGACGGGGGCTTGCGCACGCGCAGGAAACGCAACTTCCCGCGAAAACTGCTTAGTGGCCGCGGGTTTCAGCGAGGGCAGTATCGATGATCTGGAAGAGCTTGCTGCGGTCGACGACCTCGACGAAGGGCGCGGCATTGGAGGCGTTGGTGACGATCCAGATGGTCGGTGTGTGATTGATGCCGATGCGCTGGCCGAGCGCCTGGTCGGCCTTCACCTCCTGGGAGAACTTGCCCATGGGATCGATGGCGAAGGGCAGAGCGACGCCGTGGCTGGCCGCGAACTTCTCAGTAAATTGGCGGAGCTCGTCGAGGGTCTCAATGGAGATCTGGTTGGCGAAGATGTAGTCGCGATAGTCGTCGCCGATCTTTTGACTTTTGGTGTCGAAGAAGCGAGCGTTGACCGCGGCCTGGAAGCTCCAAGCGTGGAAGGGCAGTGGGAAGTCGTGACGAATCCAGGGGATGTTGTATTTGGTGGCGGCGTCTTTGAGGACGGGGTTGGCGCGCGAACAGTCGGGGCACTCGAGGTCTTCGAACTCGACGATGGCTACGCGCGCGCCGGCGGGCGGCTTGAGGGCGGAGGGGTCGTGGACCTGCGTGGTGGCCGGCGCGCTGAACTGGGCGTGGGCGGCGGACGCGGCAAAGAGCAGCGCGGCAGAGAAGAAGGCGAAGTGAAGGCCGGCACGGCGGACGCGGCTCGCGCGCATGGGAAAGTGAGCGGCAAAGGTCGATCGCATGTTGGTTGGACGGCTCCCTAAAGCTATTGTAACGGGAGAGATGGGAGAGGCAGGGACTCAGGGACTCGGGACTAAGGGACTAGGGATTGAGTGGCTAGGAATGAGAGGTGGGGTCAGTGTTGTCCCGGTCGCGGCGGGTTGCGATCCAACGTCGCCATTTGTAGTCAGCAAAGAAGGAGGCGATGACGATGACGACTGCAACGATGACGAGGAGGAGCTTCATAGAGACAGGGTTCAGGTTTCAGGTTTCAGGGATCAGTTGCCAGTTCCCTACAGAATGTAATTTTATAGAAGGCTCGGTATTCGCGATTTGACTTTGACCTCTGAAACCTGAAACCCGACACCTGATCCCTGTGCTTACCGCCCGACGACGATGACGGTGAAGCTGCCGGAGACAACGGCAGGCCGGGGCCGCGGGTTCTGCGGGGTTGGATCGGGACGCGGGCCGAAGTCCGCGGTGACAAGGTAGATGCGGTCGGCGCCGGAGTCGTAGGCCATGGTACGCGCGCCGTGCTGCGTGGGCAGGCTCTCGATTGTGGGGTAGCCGGGCGCGGAGGCGTCGACGACGGAGAGAATGCCGTCACCCGAAGAGGCGAAGGCGAGCGAGTGCGCTGCGCCCCAGCCGGCGGCGTCGGGGCCGTCGCCTATGGAGGGGTTGGCGAGCAGCTTGCCAGTGGTGGAGTCGATGACGGACATCTTTTTGCCGTCGCAGACCGGGAACAGGCGATGCCCGGCAACATCGAACGCCAGGCCGGAGGGGGAATCGCAGCCGGCGGGCCAGGTTGCGGTTATGGCTTTGGTGCGGGCGTCAAGGCGGACGATTTCGCTCTTGTCCTCGATGTTGTCGAAGACCGTGCCCTGGCCGTCGACTGCAGGAAACTCGGGCTTGCCGGGCAAGGGGATGGTGGCGACTACGGTGCGCGAGGCGGTGTCGATGACGGAGACGTCATGAGAGCGGCCATCGAAGGCCCAGACAGTTTGCGTGGCTGGCTCAAAGACGATGCCGTCGGGGTTCTGGCCGGTGGGAATGGTGGCGACAGTGGCGAGGGTGGAGCGGTCGAAAACGACCACGGCGTTGCCGCCGCCGTCGGAGATGTAGCCTAACTTGCCCGCGGTGTCGAGCGCGATGCCGTGTGTGCCATGGAGGCCGGTGATCCCGCCGATGGATTTCCCTGTGCTGGTATCGATGACTTCAACCCGAGGGCCGTGCGCGATGTAGAGGCGGTGCGCGCCGGGGTCCGCAAGCAGATAGTCCCAGCCGCCGTCGCCGCCGATCTTCCAGTGGTCGATAACGTGGTAGGGCTGCTCCGGCCCTGCGGGCTGCGCGGTTGCGGCGCAGGCGGATGCGAACAGGCTGCACGTCAGGGCGGCGGCTGACAGGAAGGGCACAAAATGGTTTTTGCGGCGCTTGAAATTCATCGGAAAAGCTCCTGAGACAACGCGATGAGAATAACATTTCTCGATGTGCGCAACATGAATAGGGCGTTCAACAGCCCCTTCGAGGGCTTGAAATTGTGATTTGGCGCCGATTGGCGGCGAGCATTTGGCCAAGCGGTAAGCCGGTTTTTGAGTGGTCACGCGCGCGAAAGGTGCTATCTTTATCGCAATTGCAGGTGAGCTCATGCGGGAGAAATTGCGTAGTTCAGCGAGTTTAGGACGGCGCTTTCGAGCGTCTTTGCCGGGGATCATGTGGATTGCGGCCGCGGTCCCGCTCTTTGCCCAGGGCCCGGCTGAGAATCCGGCGATGGCGTGTACGAGCAAGAATCAGGTAGACATTGCAACGGTTGGGCAGGTTCAGCTCACGGCCTACAAGAGCAGCGATGGCGCGTGCGTGCAGGCGACGAGCGGCGGCAAGGTCGTTTACAGCCATAGTGTCGACAGCCTTCAGACCTTTACGCTGGGGCAGCCCGCCGATTCCCAGGCAAAGATTCCGGCGGTTGCGAACGGGACGGACGTGACGGGGCGCGGGCGTCCGGACATGATCGTTTCGCTTTTTACCGGCGGGGCGCATTGCTGCACCATCCACTACGTATTCGAGCTGGAACCGCAGTTCAAACTGCTGGCCACGCTGAACGATTCCGACGACGACGGGGCGCGCTTTGAGCGCTTCAAGGATGGGCACTACTACTACCTGACGGCCGATTGGACGTTTGGGTATTGGCCAACTTGCTTCGCGTGTTCGCCGTCTGCGCTGGTCACGCTCGAATGGGTGGACGATTCCAGAGGCGGCGGATTTCACCTGGCCATGGACAAGATGCAAACACCCGCGCCCGCGCAGGCGGAATGGAATAAGGAATTGAGCGCGGCGCAAAAGGCGGTGAACGCGGGCGATGCCGATACCATCGGAACGACGATGTGGCAGTCGGTGCTGAACCTGATCTACACGGGACATTCCGAACTCGCATGGAAGTTTGTGGACGCGCTGGGCCCGAAAGCTCAGCAGAGCCCGTTGCCTGCTCTTGCGGATTTCTGCTCGGTGCTCAAGTCCAGCCCCTATTGGCCGGATTTGCAGCCGACGTTACACGACGTTCCGCCGGCCTGTACCAACGCCAAGGCACAACAATCGAATTAGCGGGGCAGGTGAGCTTATGCGGGAAAGGTTGCGTGGTCTGGCGTGTTCAGGGCGGCTTTTACGAGCGTCTTTGGGGGGGATGATATGGATTGCGGCCGCAGTCCCGCTCTTTGCGCAGGTCCCGGCGGAGAATCCGACGACGGCGTGTAAAAGCACGAATCAGCCGGACGCTGCGACGGTTGGGCAGTACAAGTTCACGGCCTACAAGAGCAGCCATGGCGCGTGCGTCCAAGCGACGAGCGGCGGCAAGGTCGTTTACAAGCACAGCGTCGTTAGCCCTGGACTTGAGACCTTTATCCTGGGGCAGCCCGCCGATTCACAGTACAACATTGCGGCGCTCGCAAACGGGACAGACGTGACGGGGCGCGGGCGGCCGGACATGATCGTTTCGCTCTTCTTTGCCGGGCCCGCGCATTGCTGCGGCGTTCACTACGTCTTTGAGCTGGAGCCAAAGTTCAGATTGCTGGCCACACTCAAGGATCCCGACGGCCTGGGCCAGTTTGCGCGTTCTGGCGCTGATCCGCGTTACTACTACATCGCGACCGATTGGAACTCCGGGTATTGGCCAAGCTGCCTTACGTGTTCGAAGTCGGAGCTAGTCACGCTGCGATGGGTGGACGATGACAAGGGCGGCGGGTTTCAACTGGCCATGGACAAGATGCAAAAGCCCGCGCCGACGCCGGCGGAGTGGGATAAGGCGTTGTGGGAGGCGCAGGATGTGGCGAACGAGGGCTATGATGTCGATTTCATCGAAGCGACGATGTGGCAGACGGTGCTGGATCTGATTTACACTGGCCACTCCGACCTGGCGTGGAAGCTTGTCGACGCGGCCGGGCCTAAGGCGCAGCAGAGCCCCTTTCCTTCCCTTGCGGATTTCTGCTCGGTGCTCAAAACCAGCCCCTACTGGCCGGATTTGCAGCCGACGTTGAAAAACACGCCGCCGGCGTGCGCGAATGCCAAGCCACAACAATCGAATTAGCGGAAGATAGTGGGTCCATTTGAGAGAATGTGTCCCTCAGGGGCTAAAGTGTCTGCGTGAGAACAGATTCCATTGCGCGGAAATACAATGAAGAGGAGCGTCTTTCAGGAAAATACCGCGAGTTTGCGCCGCTTTGCGGCGTGGCAGGTTCGCAAGTTCGCGGTTAGGACGAGTTCTCACGCAGGTACTAAAGCCCTGACTCTTTCTGGGGCTGTTTTCGGCACGCGACCCGGCCCAGGGGACGCCCCGGTGCCCCGGTCGTGGCCTTTCAAAGCAGTTTTCAAACTGACCCACCAGCGACGGCGCGATTCATGGCCCCGATGCTTTACTCTCAAAGTTGCGAATCTTTCAGCATGGGGAGCCTGAATCTTGCGCATTGTTCTGTCGAATATTGGGACGTTTGGCGACATCAATCCGCTGATTGCGATTGCGCTGGAACTGAAGCGGCGGGGACATACGCCGGTGATGGCGCTGCCGGATGTGTACCGGCCAAAGATCGAGCCGCTCGGCCTCGAATTCCACGCGCTGCGGCCGGACATCGATCCCGAAAACACCATGCTCGTGGAGATGATCTACGACGTGAAGAAGGGTACGGAGACGGGGCTGCGCGAGTTTCTGTTCCCCGTGCTGCGCGAGACATACGACGATCTGCTGGACGCGGCGACGAAGCCCAAGCGCGCCGATCTGCTGCTGCTGGGCGAGCTGAATTATGCCGGGCCGATCGTGGCCGAGGTGACCGGAATTCCGTGGGCGAGTTATGTGCTGGCGCCGTTTTCGTTTTTCTCGGCGTTCGATCCGCCGGTGCTGCCGCCGTATCCCAGGCTGGCGCGGGCCGACAAGATCAAAGGCATGGGGCGCGCGATGCGGCGGCTGGCGCGGTTTGTGACGCGCAAATGGCCTGAGCCGATTTACGAACTGCGCCGGGAGCTGGGATTGCCCAAGGGCAGGAACCCGATCTTCGACGCCAAGCACTCGCCTAACCTGGTGCTGGCGCTGTTTTCGCACGTGCTGGGCGTGGAGCAGAAGGATTGGCCGGAAAACACGCTGATCACAGGGTTCTGCTTTTACGATGCGGACGCGGGCAATGCGGCGCTGCCGGAAAAGCTTGAGAAGTTTCTGGCCGCGGGCGAGGCCGCCGGTGGTGTTTACGCTGGGATCGGCGGCGGTGCTGGCGGCCGGGAATTTCTACGAGCAGTCAGCGCAGGCGGCGAAGAAGCTGGGCGTGCGCGCGGTGCTGCTGATCGGGACGGACCCGCGCAACCGGCCGCACCAGGAGTTGCCCGATTCGATTTGCGTGGCGGAGTACGCGCCTTACTCCGGGCTGTTTCCGCGCGTGGCGCTGGTGGTGCACCAGGGCGGCGTGGGCACGACGGCGCAGTGCCTGCGCGCGGGGCGGCCCATGCTGATTATGCCCTACTCGCACGACCAGCCGGACAACGCGCGGCGCATGCGGCGGCATGGGCGTGGCGCGGGTGATCCAGCGGGACGGGTACGAGCCGAATCGCGTGGCGCGCAGGGTGGGGGCGATGCTGGCCGACGCCGGAATTTGACGAACGGGCGCGGATCGTGGCTGAGGAAGTGGCGCGCGAGAATGGGGTAAAAGCGGCGTGCGACGCGCTGGAAAAACTGCATGAGAGAGAGAAACGTAAGGGCTAGCCTAAGGTGGTTCCACAAATAGTGTGCCCAGCTGTTGTGGTCCCCGTCCCTGCGACAGAAGAAGGTCACAAGGATGGGGCACAGGGCCAAAACCGCCAGCGGTGCGTGACTCCAGTTACGGCGTCTCTTGTTTCCCGTTGGTTGAGGGGACCTGGAGCGCACCGTCGCCCTTCATGTCTTCAAGGTCCAGCCACCATTTCCGCTTCGGGTCGGGTTTGCCGTAGCCCAGCAGGTCATCGCCCCAGACGCCGAAATTTCTCGTCATCGGGATCTTGCGCATCGCCCAATTGATGGCACGGTGGAACGGAGTGTAAGGCTTGTTCCAGGGACATACGGTGACGCAGGTGCCGCAGGACGCGCCTTTCTGATTCCCCACCCGCATTGACGTACACTTCTTCACATCCGTCGGCCACCTTTCGTAGCCGTTGTATATCACCTTGTCGCCGTCGCTGAGGGCGCCGCTCGGGCATTCCCGGGCGCACTTCTTGCACTTGCCGCAAAAGTCCTGAAGCCCGAAGTCGATGGGCTTGTCGATCGCCAAGGGCAGGTCGGTGGTGACCACGGCGGCCTTGAACCTTGGCCCCAGGAAAGGATTCACCACGATGTCCCCGATGCGGGACATTTCCCCTAGACCGGCCCATAGCAGGATGGGCGGTACGGCCACCTGATAGTTTCGGGCATGGTGTGCCCGCGCCGGATAGCCCAGGCGGCGGATGTAGTCCGCCAGCGTACAGGCGATGAAGGCGGAGTTGGCATAGGCAAGAAAACTCATCGAGATGCTGATATAGTCGTGGCCGCTGGACGCCGCAGCCGTGCGCCAGTCCTGGTCAATGAGGATGGCGATGGCGTACTTGTGCTTCAGTTCAATAGGCCTGCCGTCCAATGCGCTGTGGGAATAAACCGCGTATGGCGGCAACTCGCAGATTCCAACCGCATCCGCGCGAAGGAAATATGCGGTTTCTTTGATGTGGCGCGCCATGGCTGCCGGATCGTCTGTGCCCGGCGCGCAGCTTGGGGCTACCAGATGCATAGGAGGCATCTCCCCGGCTCGGGCCGAAGGATCCAGGGCTTTACGGTTCTCTCCCTCAACCTGATGTCCCAGAATCCCCGTCATGGTGATCAGGGCGCCCCCCAGGGGGTGTTTTGGGCCAAAGCGCGGGAACTCGTGGGCGATAAACGGCCCGAAGTCTCCCCGGCCAGCGCGGGAAAAACCATTTTCTCGCTGATCAAAACGCTTGATCTGCTCTTCGTGGACGGCCGTGGTGGGGCGATCGACTCTATTCAAGATGTGAACTGGAAAAGGGTCAGGGTGTTCTTTTGTACAGTGGTCGCGACAATCCGAGGAAAAAACCCGGGTCATTGGCAGAGCTCCCTGGAGTTATCCGGAATTTCCATTTTGGGCTCCTGGCTGCCGTCGATTATACATTTATACGTCTGGACTGTCCGATCGTCTCGGCTGGAGCGGTTGTTGGTAGTGTGTCAGTTGAAAAACCGTAGGATCAGAAGCTATAGATAGGGAATATTCCACCCGTGGCGGGTTGAGGGCAGATGCGCGTGGGCTAATAGAATCCGCTCCGGGATTCGAGAATTGTGCCGTTGTCCCCGACGGCCCAGAGATGTTTGCCGTCGCTGGCGCCGAAGATGGCGTTCAGACTCGATTTGGTGTCGCTTTGACGAAGGGTCCAGGTGACGCCGCTGTCGTCGGACTGGATGATAACGCCCGAGGTTCCAACGGCCCACAGGTGTTTACCGTCGGGCGTACCAAAGACACCATGGAAGCTTCCGCCGGCAGAGGCTTGGCCCGCGGTCCAGGTGACGCCTTTGTCGGTCGAAATGCGTACGGCGCCGACGTCGCCGACGGCGCAGAGGAGTTTGGCGTCCGCGGATACGAAAATGGCGCGAAGGGAAAATTTGGCGCCGCTGTCATGCTCCTGCCACGCTCCGCCTCCGTTGAGCGACTCGACCGTGACGCCGTTGTCGCCCACAGCCATGAGGAGATTGCCGTCGCTGGTTCCGGAGATAGCGTTCAGGCGGGAGGTGGTGCTGCTCGTGCGGGAGTACCAGATGCCGCCGGCGTTATCCGACTCGAGGATATCTCCGTTGGTTCCGGCTGCCCAAAGGCGGCTGCCGTCGGGGACGCCGAAGATTGCATTGATGAAATACGGAACCGTTTTGCCAGGTGTAGAGAGCGTGTTGGCTCGATTGACACGCGCACGCGGTTTGATTCCGACGAAGCCCTGAGGCAAAACAAAGCGCTGCGAGGGTACGAGCCCCTCGTCGAGCGAGCTGGGTGGCGCGCTGCTGGGCGGACTCGCCGGGAGGGGGAGAGATGTGGAATCCCAGGATAGTCCGCCATTGCTCGTCTCCAGGATTTCGGAGTTCATTGCCAGTGCCCAGATGTGTTTGCCATTGGACGTGGAGAAAATGGAAGCGCATTCCGACGAGACGCCGGCGTTTCGATCCACCCAGGTTGCGCCTGAGTCAACGGAGATGAGAAATGGCCGGCCAACGCTGCATGTATAGAGGATTTTTCCGTCGCTCGATCCCGCGAGCGAGATGAGATTGACAGTCGTGCCGCTTTTGAGCGCGACCCACTTAGCGCCCGCGAAGCTGGACCAGTGGCGGGCAGCGACATCGAGAAGCAAAGCGAAGCAGGCGATTGCGAAAATGGCAAGCAGGAGCCTGGGGTTCCTGAGAATGAAACCAGGCCTGGGCGTGCCCTTTTGCTCGCGGCGTTTGCGATCGGCTTCTTCGCGGGCCTTGCGCTCTTGCTCTTCAGCGGCTTTGCGGTCTGCTTGTTCGGTCGCCTTTCGCTCGGCCTCTTCGATCGCTCTTCGTTCTGCCGTTTCTTTCTGGCGGGCGGCGTCCTCGTGGCGCTCGCGCTCTCTCATTTCAGCCAGGCGCCTGGCTTCAGCGCCACGTGCCAGCCAGGCAACCCTGCGTCCAGCGTCATCTTCAGCAGCTTTGTCGAGGACAGACCGGTCAGGGTGCTCGATGCGAAGATGGTCGAGCAATGCGCCGAGGCCGCGCGCGTAGTCCGAACGAAAGTCGATGTGCTGCTTGCGCTCAAGGCGCAGCGGAACAACGCAGTCAAGAAAGAGGACCGGGATGACGATTTTCCCTTGCTTGAGGGCGTAGGCAATTTCGTCGCGCACGTTCTCAGATCTGACGGAGGTGGGCGAGAGGATGACCAACATTTGCGGCGCGGCTATCAGGGCATCTTCAATGGCGTTATCCCAGGGCGTGCCGGGCTTGATGTCGAGCTGGTCGATCCAGACGCTGGCGCCTGCGGCCCTCAAGTCCCGGGCAAGCCGAAGCGCGAACTCGGAGTCTTCGCGGCTGTAGCTGATAATTGCCGCGGGGCGCGAGTCGGGCATCCGGGATCTCCAGGGGAAAAGAAAAGCTACGGCCAATATAGCGCACGGGCCGCGTGGCTTGCGGAGAAAAGTGGGCGTCACTAATAAGATGGCGCGCGATGCGCGCGGACGAGCTGACGAACTATTGGGGCGCGGGCTGGTTGCCGGAAACATCGGATGCCGGGACGGCGGCGAGGGTTTCGGTCTCTGCGGGCAGCGGTGCGGGGAGCGGGCTTTCGAGAGCCAGCGCCAGCACTTCGTCCATGGTGTCGACGAAGTGGAGCTTCATGGCGTTCTTGATGTTGTCGGGCAGCTCGGAGAGATCCTTCTCGTTGGCGCGGGGCAGGATGGCTTCGAAGATTCCGGCGCGGAGAGCGGCGAGCAGTTTTTCTTTCAGGCCGCCGATGGCGAGCACCTTGCCGCGAAGGGTGATTTCGCCGGTCATGGCGATGTCGCGGCGCACGGGAATCTTGGCGAGCGCGCTGGCGAGGGCCGTGGCCATGGTGATGCCGGCGGAGGGGCCGTCCTTGGGGATGGCGCCCTCGGGCACGTGCAGGTGCAGTCGACGTTGCGGTAGAACTCGCGCGAGAGGCCGAGGGCCTGCGCCTTGCTGCGGATGTAGGCGAGCGCGGCCTGCGCCGACTCCTGCATCACGTCGCCGAGCTGGCCGGTGATGGTGAGCTTGCCCTTGCCGTCGAGGACCTGCACTTCAGTGGTGAGGATGCTGCCGCCGACTTCGGTCCACGCGAGGCCGGTGACGAGGCCGACTTCGCTCTTTTCGTGCGCCTCGGAGTCGCGGAACCTGGGCACGCCGAGGAATTCGACGATGTTTTGCGCGGTGATCTCTTCCTTGTGCTTGGCGCCGCTCTTGACCACCTTGCGGGCGACCTTGCGGCAGACGTTGCCGATTTCGCGCTCGAGGTTGCGGACGCCGGCTTCGCGCGTGTAGTAGCGGATGATTTCGAGGATGGCGTCGTCCTTGAAGACGATGTTTTTCTCGCTCAGGCCGGTCTGCTCGCGCTGCTTCTTGACGAGATACTGGCGCGCGATCTCGAGCTTTTCCTGCTCGGTGTAGCCTTGCAGGCGGAGAACTTCCATGCGGTCCTGCAGCGCGGCCGGAATGGTGTGCAGCACGTTGGCCGTGGCGACGAAGAGCACCTGCGAGAGGTCGTAGTCGACGTCGAGGTAGTGGTCCTGGAAGGTGGTGTTCTGCTCGGGGTCGAGCACTTCAAGCAGCGCCGAGGCCGGGTCGCCGCGGAAGTCGGAGGAGATCTTGTCGACCTCGTCGAGCAGGAAGACGGGATTCTTGGTGCCGGCGCGCTTCATGTGCTGGATGATCTGGCCGGGCATGGCGCCGATGTAGGTGCGGCGATGGCCGCGAATTTCGGCTTCGTCGCGCACGCCGCCGAGCGAGAGGCGGACGAACTTGCGGCCGGTGGCCTTGGCGATGGACATGCCGAGCGAGGTTTTGCCGACGCCGGGAGGTCCGACGAAGCAGAGGATGGAGCCCTTGGGATTCTTGACCAACTGGCGGACGGCGAGGAATTCGAGGATGCGCTCCTTGATTTTTTCCAGGCCGTAGTGGTCGGTGTTGAGAACTTTTTCGGCGTAGTCGATGGAGCGGGTTTCCTTGGAGCGCTTTTTCCACGGCACGGCCAGCAGCCAGTCAATGTAGTTGCGGCTGACGGTGGACTCGGCCGACATGGGCGGCATGGCTTCGAGCTTCTTGAGCTCCTGGATGGCCTTGTCGAGGACTTCCTTGGGCATGCCGGCGGCTTCAATCTTCTTGCGCAGCTCGTCGAACTCGCTCTTTTCGCCGCGGCCCAGTTCTTTCTGGATGGCCTTGATCTTTTCGTTGAGGTAGTACTCTTTTTGCGCGCGCTCCATCTGGCGCTTGACGCGGGACTGGATGTTGCGGTCGAGGTCGAGCTTTTCGATCTCGACGTCGAGGACGTCGGCGATGCGGGCCAGGCGCGCGGCGGGATCGAAGATGGCGAGCAGCTCCTGCTTTTCTTCGATGCCGAGCTGCAGGTTGGCGGCGATGGTGTCAGAGAGCTTGGCGGGCTCGTCCATGCGCACGGTGGCGATGATGGTTTCGTAGTTGAGCGACTGCTGCAGCTTGACGTACTGCTCGAAGAGCGTGGTGACGCGCTGCATGAGCTGCTCGGCGGCAGGAGTCATTTCGAACTTGCGTTTTGCCGGTGCGCACGGTGGCGACGAAGAAGCCGTCGCGGTCGTTCACTTCGATGGATTTGGCGCGCTCGACGCCCTCGACGAGGACCTTGATGTTGCCGTCGGGCATTTTGACGCTCTGCACGATGTTGCAGATGGAGCCGACCTGGTAGATGTCCTTGGCCTTGGGCTCGTCGATGGAGGCGTCGTGCTGGGTGGCGAGAAAGATCTTGCGGTCGCCGGTGAGCGCTTCTTCGAGGGCGCGCACGCTGGACTCGCGGCCCACCACGAAGGGCGTCATCATGTAGGGGAAGATGACCATGTCGCGGATGGGCATCATGGGCAGCTTGCGCGGCTCGTTTTTTTCGCGGGGAACGGTCATCGCAGTACCTTTGAGGATACAAGACCAGCCCGGCGAGCGGGGCCGGTCGCAGGCTCATTTTTGAATTGTACAGGCTAATTGATTTGCGAAGAAGGTTTCAGCGGCGCCAAGGCGGGCGAACGGGCACTAACCGTAATGAGATGAACGCCAAGTAACGTTACTGCGGAGTGTTACGAATGGCCTGGGCATGCATTGCGCGGCGAACCTCAGCAATTGGAACGCGATGCAGCCAGGATTCCTTGCTTGTTGACGGAGCGCGGAGGGGGCGAGAGAATGGGGAAACTCCTCGAATGCCGGCGCCCGATTGCGCAAATACGCGCGCATTGGGCGGACAGTGCGGCTGGGTGGGGCGAGAGCTGAAATGGGGCGAGAGATAGACGGGGCGCGAAAAGACGGATTGTATCTGCTCCTGCTCGGCTGCGCAGCATTTCTGCTGCTGGGCGCCTGGTGGTATATTTCGCCGGGCTCGATGCAGGACTTTCGCACCGCCTACTCGAGCGCGCGGTGTCTTCTCGACGGTGGCGATCCTTATGACCCGGCGCAGGTCCTGCGCGACTACCGTGCAAACCCAGGCGCACACCCGAAAAGCTCCGCGCCTGATTTGTTCGTCATTTCGCACAACGTTTATCCGCCAAGTGAATTCGCGGTCAGCCTGCCTTTCGCTGCTTTGCCGATTGACGTTGCGATCGTGCTTTGGAACGCGCTGATCGCGGCCTGTGTAATTCTTGCTTCGCTTCTGATGTGGAAGGAGGGCGCGCGTTCCGCGCCCGTGGCCTCAGGCTTGCTTATCGGGTTTTTCCTGGTCAATAGTTCCACGCTGCTGGGGTGTGGCAATCCGGCGTGCCTGGCAGTGAGTTTCTGCGTCATCGCCGTCTATTGCCTCCTGAGCGAACGGTTTGCCGCGGCGGGCGTTGTTTGTCTTGCATTGAGCTTGTGTCTCAAACCGCAGGATGCGGGGCTCATCTGGCTCTACTTTTTGCTGGCTGGAGGAGTCTTGCGGAAACGGGCATTGCAGACGCTGGCCGTGACGGCCGCTGTCACAATTCCTGCTGTTCTCTGGGTCGCGCATGTCTCGCCCCACTGGATTGGCGAGATGGCCGCGAATCTCAAAACTTTCTCGCATCATGGGGGCATCAACGATCCCGGGCCTGCCAGCGCTGGCGGGCGCGGATTCTACATGATCACCGACTTGCAAACTGTGTTCAGTTTCTATTGGGACAATGCGCTTTTTTACAACCTGGCCAGCTTCGCCATTTGCGCACCACTCCTTGTCTTGTGGGCGATCCGCGCGGTGCGCGCGCGGGCTCGAAGAGAGGCGAATTGGCTCGGCGTGGCAGCCATCGCGGCGCTCTCGATGCTGCCGGTCTACCATCGTCTCTACGACGCAAAACTCATCGTGCTCACGATTCCCGCCTGCGCGCTCCTGATGGCGGAACGGGGACGGATGCGGCGCTGGGCGCTGGGCGTGACGGCCGCAGCCTTTGTGCTGAACGGGGAGTTTGTCTGGATCGCGCTGATTGCGTACCTGGCGAAGCATAGCGCGGTCGCATTTGTACCGTCTTTTGTTCTGCTCGTCTATCCCGTCCCGCTCAGCCTGCTGGTGCTGGGAAGTTTTTATCTGTGGGTCTATGCCAAGCGGGCAAGAGCGTCAGCGAGTCAGGGGGCCGGCGAGTTAGCGAGTTAACGAGTTAGCGGGCCGACAAAAGCTCAGGGCAGGCATTCAACTGCAAAGGCCGCGCGATGCGCGGCCTTTATTGGCTCAGGATGACGTAAATTTTCGATCTGCCTTCCAGCCAGCCGATAAAGCGGGACGTCAGCCGGCTTTTTCCAGCAGGCAGAGCGACAGGTCGCGGCGCTCGACCATGTCTTTGGTGATTTCGAGGTCGCGGACGCGCTTGTTCGAGGGCAGGTGGTACATGAGGTCGAGCATGAGCTCTTCGAGGATCATGCGCAGGCCGCGCGCGCCCACCTTGCGGGCCATGGCCTCGCGGGCGACGGCGCAGGCAGCCTCCTGCGTGAAGTGCAGGCGGACATTCTCGTACTCGAAGAGGCGCTGGTACTGCTTGAGGATGGCGTTGCGCGGCTTGGTGAGGATCTCGATCAGCGCGGCTTCGTCGAGCTCGTCGAGGATGCCCATGACGGGCAGGCGGCCGACGAACTCGGGAATGAGGCCGTACTTGATGAGGTCCTGCGGCTCGGTGCGGCGCAGCAGCTCGGTGTCGCGATGGGAGCGGGTGGTGGCCTGATCGGCGTCGGCATCGACGGTGCGGAAGCCGAGCGCCTTCTTGCCGACGCGGCGGCCGACCACGCGCTCGAGGCCGACAAAAGCGCCGCCGCAGATGAAGAGGATGTTGGTGGTGTCGACGGCGGTGAATTCCTGGTGCGGATGCTTGCGTCCGCCCTGCGGAGGAACGTTGGCCACGGTGCCTTCGAGAATCTTGAGCAGCGCCTGCTGCACGCCCTCGCCGGAGACGTCGCGGGTGATGGAGGGGTTCTCGTCCTTGCGGCCGATCTTGTCGATTTCGTCGATGTAGATGATGCCCTGCTGGGCGCGGGTGACGTCGCCGTCGGCGGCCTGGAGGAGCTTGAGGATGATGTTCTCGACATCCTCGCCGACGTAGCCGGCCTCGGTGAGCGTGGTGGCGTCGACGATGGCGAAGGGCACGTCGAGCATCTTGGCCAGGGTGTGCGCCAGAAGGGTTTTGCCGGAGCCGGTGGGGCCGATGAGCAGGATGTTGGACTTGGCGAGCTCGACTTCGTTGTTGCGCGCGCGGTTCATCTGGATGCGCTTGTAGTGGTTGTAGACGGCGACGGCGAGCTTCTTCTTGGTCTGGTCCTGGCCGATGACGTAGTCGTCGAGGAAGCTCTTGACCTCCGTGGGCTTGGGGAGATGGCCGGCGGTGGTGGCGGGAGCTTGCGTCGCCGCGGTCGTCTTCGAGGATCGAGTTGCAGACGGCGACGCACTCGTCGCAGATATAGGCGCGAGGGTAGTCGCTGGGCGACGAGATCAGCTTGGCGACGGCGTCCTGCGACTTATGGCAGAACGAGCAGCGCAACGCTTCTTCGGGTCCCGTGCGCGTTTTCATTCTGGTTTGCTCCCCCTGAAACGAGTTTAATCCAAATCCTGATATTCCGGCTACGTTACGGCGAGCGGCCGGTCGATGATCTCGTCCACGATCCCGTATTCCTTGGCTTGCTGCGCGTTCATGATGAAGTCCCGCTCGACGTCGCGCTCGATGCGGTCGAGGGGCTGGCCGGTGTGCTGGGCGATGAGGTTGTTGGTGATCTCGCGGATGCGCAGAATTTCGCGCGCATGAATGTCGATGTCGGTGGCCTGGCCGCTGAGGCCGCCCATCGACGGCTGATGAATGAGAATGCGCGAGTTGGGCAGGGCAAAGCGCTTGCCCTTGGTTCCGGCCAGCAGCAGAAACGCGCCCATGCTGGCGGCCTGGCCGATGCAATAGGTGACCACGTTGTTCTTGATGAACTGCATGGTGTCGTAGATGGCCAGGCCGGCGGTGATGGAGCCGCCCGGCGAATTGATGTAGAGCGAGACGTCTTTCTCCGGGTCCTCGCCCTGGAGGAAGAGCATCTGGGCGACGATGAGATTGGCGATCTGGTCGTCGATCGGGGTACCAAGAAAGATAATGTTGTCGCGCAGCAGACGGGAGTAGATGTCGTAGGCGCGCTCGCCCCGGCTCGTCTGCTCAACCACCATGGGAACCAATGCCATTCCTCTTTCAGCTCCTAGCTGCTAGCTTCTAGCTGCTAGCTTTCTCTGCCGATATTCAGCTGCTTTCTCCCGGCTTCAGCGCACGAGCCCGATGCGTGCTCAGCTTACGCGGGCAGGCGTTCGTACAAAACGGACGCAGTTTTTTCGCGTCTCAACTGCTCCCTGATCCTAGCCAGCCCGCCGTCCTTGGTCAATCGCACTTTCAGGGCATCGAGCGGCTCGCGGGACTGGAGTGCGGCGATTTGCAATTCGTTGTCCATTTCCTCGTCGCTGACGGTGATGTTTTCCTCATCGGCGATGCGGTCGAGGAGGATGTTGGTCTTTACTTCGGCCACGGCGCTGTCGCGCTGGGCGGCGCGCAGGCGGGTGAAGTCGAGCTTGCGCATCTGCTCGGGCTGCATTCCCTGTGCCGCGAGGGCGCGCAGGCCGCGCTCCAGGCGCGTGTCAATCTGCTCCTGCACCAGCGACTCGGGAACCGGGAAAGTGAAGCGCTCGGCGAGCGCGGCGAAGAGGCGGTCCTTGGTTTCGGCTTCGACGCTGCGGCGCTTGCGGCTGGCCAGATGCTCGCGAACGCTGGCTTCAAGATCGGCATAGCTCTCGTAATGGCCGAGTCTCCTTGGCGAAGTCGTCGTTCAGCTCGGGCAGAGTGCGCTTCTTGATGGCCTTGACTTCGACTTCGTAGGCCACGGTTTTGCCGGCCAGCTTGGGCTCGGCATAATCGGCGGGATAGATGACCTCGGCCTTCAACTCCTGGCCGGGCTTGGCGCCGCGGAGCGCGGTGGTGAAAGCCTCCACGGTGTCTTTGCCGCCGATCTCGACCAGCGTGTCTTCGCCGATGATGGGCTGAGTTGCGGGTCCGGCCTGGGCTCCGGCTGTGGGCTCGGCTGCGACCGGGGCCTCGCTGGCGGCAGGCTGAATCTGGCCCTTGTAACTGATCTGGGCCCAGTCGCCGTCCTTGAGGGCGCGGTCTTCTTCGACCGGCTCGATGGTGGCGCGCGACTCGCGGAGCTGCTCGATTTCGCGCTGGAATTCCTCTTCGGTGATTTCGACAGAGGGCTTATCGACCTTGACGTCCTTGTAGCCGTCGATGGAGAACGGTTGGAGGAATTCGAAGACGGCCTTGGCGTGCAGCGGGGCGCCGTCTTCGACGGTGAGCTCAGTGACCTGCGGCTGGCCGACGGGGCGAACGTCCCAGCTCGGCGACCGCTTTGTTGAAGCGCTCGGGCAGCAGTGTGTCCGATGACTTCCTTGCGGATTTCGGCTCGCGAATCGGCGGCGGATGACTGATTCCGGCACCTTGCCGGCGCGGAAGCCGGGAATCTTGGCGTATTTGCGGTAGTTGGCGGCCACGCTGCGCCAGGCCTTTGAGACCTCGTCGGCGGGGACGTCGATGACCAGCTCGCGGGTGCATTCGGGGTTCAGAACCGGGCCGTGCTGCGTGTTCATGCTTCGGCGTGATCGTGATCGTGCTGTGCATCAGCCGTTTCAGGTTTGTTTTCGAGGGTGCTGCTGGCAGTCAACGTTGTACCTTCCGGGCGCGCGCGCCAGTCGAGCTTGCGGCCCCGGGCTGCCCTTCAAGACAATGCAGCGCCGTTTGGCCGGGGGAAATACCTCCCTTTATGGTACGGGGGTTTCGAGGAGGGGTCAAACCGGCGCGGCATGCCAAATGCCGAATCGTACCGCGAACGTCACGTTACTCTTCTGCGGGCTGGGGCTTACGAACGTAAGGAAGGAAGCGGGGATGGGATGCGCCGCACTGACTGTAGAACTTGCGTGCTTCATCGAGGCTTAATTGGCCGTTGACGGTAAAGCGTACGTCAGAGGCGTCGGAGTCTTCCTGGCCGTCGTCCTCCCACCAGCAAACCGGGCACAATACCAGGGCGTCTGGCGCAGTCAGCGTCTTGTAGCCGCAGCACGGACAGCGATAGCGCACTTCGACCGCATGACTCACACTGGAATGGACGGCAGATTAAAGCCCTGGATTACGAAAACTGGCGCGCGGCCGGGCAGCACGCATTCGCGTTTGGGACTCTGCGGCGGGTTCCGGAATTGGGTCAGTTTGCGGCGCAGATCAGTTCCAATTGCAGACCAGCTCCGACTACGGTTTCAAGACTGTAAGTTCAAACGTCGCCCTTTACCTCACCGTGCGTGGCCAGTTCGCGCAGCAGGCGGCGCATGATTTTGCCGCTGCGGAACCGCAAAGATCGTTGTTCTGGAGCGGCGCTCAGGCCTCAGGAAACCAGAGGCAACTGTGCGGCCTCCCACGCGGCCAGGCCACCTGCGATTTCGATCAGATTTGTGATGCCATGTTGATGGAGGATGCTGACCGCAATCGACGACCTGTAGCCGCCAGCACAGTGCAGCACAATGCGCCGATCGCGCGGCACCTCGGCGATTCGCTCCTGAAGATGATTCACTGGGAAATTCACGCTGCCCGCAATGTGCTTGTCCGCCCATTCGCGAGGCGCGCGCACATCCATCACCAGAGGCGGATCGGCGGCAGCCAGTTCCTCGGCGGCAATCAGCACACTGGTGCGGTCAGTCGGCCAAACCAGGTCGGGGCGGGCCGCGAGAGCAGACATGCCGCCGTCGAGGTATCCCATGACGTGATCGAAGCCGATGCGGCCAAGGCGCAGCGCGGCCTCCTGCTCGCGCCCCGGCTCGGCAACAATCACGATGGGTTTGGCGCGATCGAGCACCGTTCCCGCCCAGGTGGCATATTGGCCTCCCAGCCCGATGTTGATGCTGCCGGCGAGATGGCCTTTGCCATATTCTGAGGGATCGCGGACGTCGAGGATCTGCGCCCCCTGATCGCCAAGCTCGATGACGAGATCGAGCTTGACCGGTTGCAGAACTTTTTCGAGATTCTGGTCGAGCGTGGCGCGCTCGCGCGTATTCAGGACCGCGTCGTAGGTAAAGTAGGGTGGGGCGTCGGGCTGATCGGCGGTGACCAGGCGGACAAACTCGTCCTTCCCCATGGGCTGCAGCGCGTAATTGAGCCGCCGCTGATCGCCGAGCGTCGAGACGGTGTCGGACGACAGCTTCTTGCCGCAAAGCGAGCCCGCTCCGTGAGCCGGGTAGACAAGAACCTCGTCAGGAAGAGGAAGCAGCTTGTTCCACAGCGAATCGTAGAGATGCGCGCCCAGGTCGTTGGCGCTCCAGCCGAGCGAAGCGCGCAGGTCGGGCCGGCCCACGTCGCCAATGAAGAGCGTGTCCCCGGTAAGAACCGCATAGGGAACGTCCGCGCTCTTCGCAAGATCGAAGACCAGGAGTGAAATGGATTCGATGGTATGGCCCGGCGTTTCCAGGACCTTGACCCGCAGACCGGGAAATTCGAGCGTGTCGCCGTCTTTCATCGCAGTGAACGCGTATTCGGCCTGCGCCCTGGCGCCGAGATGAATGGCCGCGCCACACTGGTCGCGCAGCTCAAGATGGCCGGCTACGAAATCGGCATGAAAGTGCGTGAGGAAGACGTGGCGAATCTCAAGCGAGAATTGTGCGGCGTCGGCGAGGTATTGCTGAATGTCGCGCTGGGGATCGACGACGATGCCCGTGCCGCTCTGCTCATCGCCGAGCAGATAGGAGGCGTGGGCCAGACATCCAAGGTAGTACTGCTTCAGAATCATATCGGCGCTCCCGATTTGGCCCGGGGCCTCTCAAGACTTCGAGAGGCGCTACGCAATTGCCGGGAAATAAAACTGCAATCAACGTGCAGGGCCCAGGATTCTGGCTTCGCGCTCAGCCTTCTTCGGCTTCGCGCAGTCTTGCGATGACGGTGAAGTCTTCGAGAGTCGTCACGTCGCCCGTCACGTCGCCGTGCGTGGCCAGCTCGCGCAGCAGGCGGCGCATGATTTTACCGCTGCGCGTTTTGGGCAGAGTCTCGGTAAATCGAATGTCGTCTGGCCGCGCCAGCGAGCCGATCTCTTTTGAGACCCACTTGCGCAGCTCGTCTTTGAGTTCGTTGGTTGGCTGGTGGCCAGATTCGAGAGTGACGAAGGCGGCGATGGCCTGGCCTTTGAGATCGTCCGGCCGGCCAACGACGGCGGCTTCGGCGACTTTTGGATGGGCGACGAGCGCGGACTCGACTTCCATTGTGCCCAGTCTGTGGCCCGAGACGTTGATCACATCGTCTACACGGCCCATGAGCCAGAAGTAGCCATCGGCGTCCTGGCGGGCGCCGTCGCCGGTGAAGTAGCAGCCGGGCACGTCGGACCAGTAAGTTTTCTGGTAGCGCTCGGGGTCGCCATACACCGTTCGCGCCATCGACGGCCACGGCCTCTTGATCACTAACAGCCCGCCATGGCCGGCAGGGACGGTTGTGAACTTGCCTTCGGCGTCGGGGCGCGTGACCACCGCAGGCTCAATGCCGAAGAAGGGACGCGTGGCCGAGCCGGGTTTAGCAGGCACGGCGCCGGGGATGGGCGCGATCATGATGGCGCCGGTCTCGGTTTGCCACCACGTGTCGACGATGGGGCAGCGGTTGTGGCCGATCTTCTCGCGGTACCACATCCAGGCTTCAGGGTTAATCGGTTCCCCCACAGTGCCGAGAAGGCGCAACGAGTCGAGCTTGTACTTTTCGACGTACTGTTCGCCCCACTTGATGAAGGCGCGAATGGCGGTAGGCGCGGTGTAAAAGATCGTCACTTTGTGGTCGTCGATAATCTTCCAGAAGCGCGAAAAGTCCGGCCAGTTGGGCGCGCCCTCATACATCAGGACAGTAGCGCCGTTCTGCAGCGGGCCGTAGACGACATAGGAGTGGCCCGTTACCCATCCGATGTCTGCCGTGCACCAGAAAATATCTTCGTCATGCAAGTCGAAGACGTATTTCGCGGTGATGTAGGTCTGCACGGCGTAGCCGCCCGTGGTATGGAGCAGGCCTTTGGGCTTGCCGGTGGAACCGGAGGTGTAGAGGACGTAGAGCGGGTCCTCGGAGTCCATGGGTTCGGCGGGGCAATCGGACGCGGCCTTGGCCACCAGGTCGTGCCACCAGTGGTCGCGGCCTTCCACCATGTTCACCGGCGTGCCGGTGCGCTTGAACACCACCACATGCTTCACCGTGGGGCATGCGGGCATTGCCTCGTCGACGGTTGCCTTGAGCTTCACCTCGTTGCCGCGCCGGTAGCTCGTGTCCTGCGTCAGGATAGCCGCGCATCCCGAGTCCGCCACGCGATCGGCAATGGCGTTGGCGGCAAATCCGCCGAAGATCACCGAGTGGACGGCGCCGATGCGCGCGCAGGCCAGCAGTGCAATGGCCAGCTCCGGCGTCATGCCCATGTACACGGCCACGCGGTCGCCCTTCCGGATGCCGAGCGCCTTGAGCGCGTTGGCGAACTTCTGCACCTCGGCGTGCAGTTCCGCGTACGTCAGCCGGCGAATCTCCCCCGGCTCACCCTCCCAGATAATCGCGGTCTTGCTGGCGCGAGTCCCGAGAGCGTGACGGTCGACGCAGTTGTGGCTCAGGTTGAGCTTGCCGCCCACAAACCACTTGGCCCAGGGCAGGTTCCACTCGAGAACCTTGTCCCAGGGCTTGAACCAGTCGAGATCGCCGGCCACATCGGCCCAGAACTTTTCGGGATCCTCAATCGATTGCTTGTAGAGCGACTCGTATTCTTCGAGGCTCTTGATGCGGGCCCTGGCGCTGAACTCCGCGGGCGGCGGAAAGACACGGTTTTCGCGCAGCGTGGAGTCGATATCGCGATTGGCAACGGAAACAGGCAAGGAAGACATGCAGAATCCTTTGCTGATGTGCGTTGGATACAGTTTGCGGCACGCACGGGGTGCGCTCGCGCAGGAGAAGCCTCGGATGTCACTTTATCGGGCGGGAGGCATGATCGGCAAGTGCTGCAGGCCAAGGGGTAGAATTCTGCCTATGAATTCCGCGATCGTTGTACTAGCTACTATGGCCGCCCTGGTGGCAGTGGCGAATGGGCAGCAGCCTCGACCGGCCGCGAAGCCTCCAAATGGCGCTTTTCATTGGAATTCCAGCGATTTGCAGGATTTAGGCAGCGAGGACAGCATCAAGTTGTCAAAGGCGCTCAGCCCGGCGGAGCGGAACGCGCTGCTTCAGGCCATTGTCGTGCAACTTAAGACCTACGACGTCAGGCATACCGAACAGGAGTGGCTGGCAATTGCCGGGGACACCCGGATAAGACTCATTGACTTGAACGGCGATGGCGTTCCCGAGGTGATTGCACAGGGTTCAGGCGACCTGTCTTGCAGCCCCACCGGCAATTGCGATTTATGGGTTTTCAGCCGAGTTGGAGAAACCTACAAAGTCATTCTCGAACGCGGCGCAATCGAGAGTTTCACGGTTCAGCCGACATTGGCTAATGGCTTTCACGACCTTGTGCTTGGAATGCACGGTTCCGCGACAGAGCAGGAACTGTTTGTTTATCGCTTCACGAACGGCCGGTACCGGAGGATCGCCTGCTACTTCGCCGACTGGGTGCGCATGGCTGGAGATAAGCGCGAGGAAGTGAAGGATCCGATCATCACCCCGTGCATGTAAGACAGGAAAAAGCGAGAGGATCGAACAAACCACAAGCTCTGCTCCAGCGAGCAGGGCTTGTGGTTTAAGCGGGCGTGCTATCCCACCTCAGGCGCAAAAACAACGACGCGCCGAAGGTGACTGGCGGGTTGAAGCGTGAGCGTACATGATGTACGCTCATTTATGTACGTCATGCTACAATCGAAGATCATGGATGTCCCTATCACCCAATTCCGCCAGAAACTCTTCGACCTCGTGAATCAGGCCCTCGACGGCAAAGAGGTCTGGGTCTCGCACAAGGGCCGCCGGCTGCGGCTCGTGCCCGAGCACGCTCCCTCCAAGCTGAGCCGCATTACGCCCATGCAGATCATCACTCCGGGCGTGGACATTGAAGACAAATCCTGGAAAAAAGAAATCATGCGCGACTGGGAGCGGAAATGGGACCGCAAGCTCGGGCCTCTGGCAAAGCCGGCATCGGCGTCCGGCCGCACCGGTGCACGTAAGTCCCGGCGCACGGCATGATCGCTTATCTCGATACGCATACCGTGATTCGGGTTGCGCACGGGCGTGGACGCATCGGGCGCGACGCGGCAAAGTTGATTCAAAGGGCGGAGTTGCTGATCTCGCCCATGGTGCTGCTCGAACTCGAGTACCTGCACGAGATCGGCAGGCTCACGCTGCCCGGCAAAGACATCCTGCGAAAATTGGAGCATGAGCTCGGGCTTCGCCTGTGCGATCTGCCCTTTGCCGACGTGGCCAGAGTCGCGCTCGACGAGAAGTGGACGCGCGACGCATTTGACCGCATCATTGTGGCCCAGGCCCGGCTGAACGGACTCGCGCCGTTGATTTCTGCCGATGAAGCGATCACCGAGCATTACCCGCGGAGCGTCTGGTAATCCTCCCTATCAGAAAAGAGCCCTGCTCGCTTGAGCGGGGCTCTTTGCTGAAGCTTGTCGCGTGAATCCGTTTCAGTGCGCTTTGGTCACGTCGGCGGCGGAGGCCATCTTGGCTTCGGCTTCGGAGATGACGCGGAGAGCTTCGGTGTAGGCTTCTTCGCTTTCGCCGGCTTCTTTCCACATCTTCTCGCCGCGGTCGAGTTGCTGCTCGGCACGCTGCACGTCGATCTCCTCGGGTTTGAGCGCATCGGAGGCGAGGATGGTGACGCGATTGGGCAGGACTTCAACGAATCCCCAACTGACGTTGTAGCGCGTCAGGCCGTCGGGGCTGCCCGGCTCAGTTCCCGCCGCGCCGTGAACCGTGACGTCGCCGGCGCCCAGCTCGGCCATGAGAGGCGCGTGGCCGTAGAGCACTTCCATGTACCCGGACTTCGAGGGCAGCTCGACGGCAGTGGCGTCGCTCTCGAAGAGCGTGCGCTCGGGAGTAACGAGACGGACGCGGAGTTGATTGCTTTCTTCTGCCATAAGATTCCTTTGAATCGCAAGAGATCAGAGAACAGAGATCAGAGAGTTTGTTCATTGCGAAGCGGGCCGTCTGATCTCTGAACCCAGATCCCTCTTCTCTGTTCTCTGTTCCTACACCGTCGCCTTCAACTTCTCTGCCGTCTCCAGCACTTCCTCGATGCCGCCCTTCATGTAGAAGGCCTGCTCGGGGACATCGTCGTGCTTACCGTCGATGATCTCCTTGAAGCTGCGCACCGTGTCGGCAACCTTCACATACGCGCCGGGAATGCCGGTGAACTGCTCGGCTACGTGGAAGGGCTGCGACAGGAATTTTTGCACCTTGCGCGCGCGGGCCACAGTAAGCTTGTCGTCTTCGGAGAGCTCGTCGATGCCCAGGATGGCGATGATGTCCTGGAGATCCTTGTACCGTTGCAGAATGCGCTTGACGCCCTGCGCCACGTCGTAATGATCCTGACCGACGACGCGCGCGGTAAGGATGCGCGACGTTGAAGCCAGCGGATCGACGGCCGGATAGATGCCGAGCTCGGAAAGCGGCCGCGAAAGCACGGTAGTGGCGTCGAGGTGAGCGAAGGTAGTGGCCGGAGCGGGATCTGTAAGGTCGTCCGCCGGGACGTAGACGGCCTGAACAGACGTAACCGAACCCTTGCTGGTGGAGGTGATCCTCTCCTGCAGCTCGCCCATCTCCGTGGCCAGGTTGGGCTGGTAGCCCACGGCCGAAGGCATGCGGCCCAGGAGCGTAGAAACCTCGGAACCGGCCTGCGTGAAGCGGAAGATGTTGTCGATGAAGAGAAGCGTGTCAGAGCCTTCCACGTCGCGGAAGTACTCGGCGACGGTCAGTGCGCTCAGGGCCACGCGCAGGCGCGCTCCGGGCGGCTCAGTCATCTGGCCGTAGACCAGGGCGCACTTGGAGTGGGCAAAGTCGCCGGGCTTGATGACGCCGGACTCGGTCATTTCGGTCCACAGGTCGTTGCCCTCGCGGGTGCGCTCGCCCACCCCGCCAAAGACGGAGTAGCCGCCGTGGTTCTTGGCCACGTTGTTGATCAATTCCATGATAACGACGGTTTTGCCCACGCCGGCGCCGCCGAAGAGGCCGATCTTGCCGCCCTTCAAGAAGGGTTGGATGAGATCGATGACCTTGATGCCGGTCTCGAACATCTCCTCCTGCGTGGACTGCTCGTCGAACAGCGGAGCGGGGCGGTGAATGGGCATGAACTGCGTAGCGCCGATGGGACCGAGCTCGTCGACCGGCTCGCCGATGACATTGATGACGCGGCCCAGCGTCTCTTTGCCCACGGGCATGCGGATGGGGCCGCCGAGATCGATGGCCTTCATGCCGCGGACCATGCCGTCGGTGGCTTCCATGGCCACTGTACGCACGCGGCCCTCGCCCAGGTGCTGTTGCACCTCGAGGATGACGTTGATGGGCGTAGGGACCTTGAAGCCCTCGTCGGTGACGCGCAGCGCCTGATAGATGGGCGGCATCTTTGCTTCTTCAAATTGCACGTCTACGGCGGGGCCGGAGACCTGAATCACTTTTCCGCTGTTTTCTGCCATGTCTGCCTTCTTAAATCCGTTCTTCCGCTAATCGAGGGTTTTGTGTAATTTCAAACTCACCGAGTGGATTGGCCCGGTTTCGGTCAAGGGCGCTGACCCTGCCAGTTGCAGATTTCTCCCGGCGAGAGGCTCAACCTGTTCGGGCGCAATTCCTTGCATCCGCATCGCCCCGCGTTCCAACTCGATCGAGCTGAGATACTGCATCAGCGCAAAGGCCACATCCTGATCCCGCACCGTTCGCGCCGCCTGCCTTGCCGATTCAACCTGGTCCTCTGCCTGTTTCAGTCTCCGATCGGCGTCGTCGCCATTGACCGACGCAACGTCCCGCAAGCCGTCTACCGTCGTCAGCGCCGTTCGAGCCGCATCGCGCTCAGCGGGCGTGAGCCAGCAAAGTTGAACCGCCGAGAATGTGCAAACCGACGAGGCAACGATGCCCAAAATGGTTCCCCCTACGAGAAGGGTCTTCTTCGATTTTATGTTTCTCCAGAACTTCATCTTCAATCGTGACTCCAAGGCTGAATTCGAAAGCGCTGCAAATCGATCGTGCGATTCTGTGCTCCTCTTGCTGTGCCTTTCTTTAAAGCGCTGCCGCGCCGCTAACGATTTCGATAATCTCCTTGGTGATGGCGGCCTGGCGCACGCGGTTCATGTGCAGCGTGAGCGCGTCGATCATGTCGGAGGCGTTGTTGGTTGCCGAATCCATCGCCGTCATGCGGGCCGCGTGCTCGGCGGCGACCGACTCCGTCATGGCGTGATACAGCATGGAAAAAATGTACTGCGGGAGCAGGCCGGCGAAGAGTTCCCCGGCGGGCTGCTCGTAGATGTAGTCCACATTGGCGGTTCCGAACTTGCGCACTTCTTCTTCGGCCTCGGCCGTGTCGACGGGCTCAATGGCGATGCCAGCCGAGAGAGCGGCTTCGGCAGCACGCTCTTTCTCTTCGGCGGTGGGCTCCTGGGCGCCGGCGATCTGGGGAATGCCGATCTTCATGAGCGGGAGCAGGCGCTCGACGACGAGACGCTGCGCGATGACTGACTTGAACTCGTTGTAAACGATGTAGGCGGCGTCGATCTCTTCGCGGACGTAACGGGCGATGATGTTGTAGGCCAGATCGAGGACGCGCGAGGTTTGGAGGTTGACCAACATGCCGGGGTGATCGCCGGTAAGTTCGACGGGGCCCCGGCGCTTTTCCCTGACCTGGTGCTTTTGGCCGTTCTCATCGGTCTGCTCGGTGTAGCTGGCTATCGGGTAACGGCGGCGCATCTGGTCGCGGCCCTTGCGTCCGACGGCCTCGATGTCGATCTCCCTATCCGGATTGCCATTGATGAATTGATACGCGGTCTTGAGGATGTTGGCGTTGAAGGCGCCGGCAAAACCCTTGTCGCCGGAGACAACGACCACGAGAACGCGCTTTTCGGGCCGCGTGATAAAGAGCGGGTGAGAGATGTTGCCGGTTCTTTCGTCGAAGAGATCAGCGCGGCGCGTGAGCGATTCAAGAACGCTGGTAATCATGCGAGCGTAGGGCCGGGCCGCGAGGGCGCGCTCCTGCGCGCGGCGCAACTTGGCCGCCGAGACCATTTTCATGGCCTTGGTGATCTGCCGCGTGTTTTTCACGCTTCTGATCCGCCGTCTTAGGTCGAGTACGTTAGCCATTTTTCTTCCCAGACATCAGAGATCAGTTTCCGTGATTTCAATTCTGCGGCTCTTGCCGATCTCTGATCTCTGACCTCTTATCTCTCGTTCCTTATGCTGTTACCGCGGCCAATTCGGCCTTAAAGTTTGCCGAGTACTCCTTGAGCGCTGCGTGCAGGCGGTTGCGCAGGTCGTCGTCAAGCTGTTTCTTCTCCGTGAGGTCAGCGATGAGCGCCTGCTGCGAGGCGGCGATGTACTTGTACAGGCCGTCCTCGAAGGCGCGAATGTCAGGGACCTGCAAATCGTCGAGATAGCCCTGCGTGCCGGCGAAGAGAATCACCACCTGCTGCTGCCAGCTGAGCGGGTGGAACTGCGGCTGCTTGAGCAGCTCGGTGAGGCGCTGGCCGCGAGCCAATTGCTTTTGCGTGAGCGGGTCGAGGTCGGAGCCGAACTGCGCGAAGGCCGCCAGTTCGCGGTACTGCGCGAGATCGAGCTTGAGCGTGGCGCCCACCTGCTTGACTGCCTTGATGGCCGCCGAAAATCCGACGCGCGAAACCGAGAGGCCAACGTTGACGGCCGGGCGGACGCCGGAGTTGAACAGATCGGTTTCCAAAAAGATCTGCCCGTCGGTGATGGAGATGACGTTGGTCGGGATGTAGGCCGAAACGTCGCCGGCCTGGGTCTCGATGACCGGCAACGCAGTGAGCGAGCCGCCGCCGCGCTTGTTGCTCAGCTTGGAGGCACGCTCCAGAAGCCGCGAGTGGAGATAGAAGACGTCGCCCGGATAGGCTTCGCGGCCGGGCGGGCGGCGCAGCAGGAGCGAAATTTCGCGGTAGGCCATGGCGTGCTTGGAGAGATCGTCGTACATCACCAGCGCGTGCTTGCCGTTGTCGCGGAAGTACTCGCCCATGGCGCATGCGGCGTAGGGCGCCAGATAGAGCATGGGCGCCGGCTCTGAGGCCGAGGCGGCGACGATGATGGTGTGGCCCATGGCGCCGGCCTCAGTAAGCGTCTGCACCACCTGTGCAATGGACGATCGCTTTTGGCCGATGGCGCAGTAGATGCAGATCAGGTCGTTCTTGGCGTTGTTGATGATAGTGTCGAGCAGGACGGCGGTTTTGCCGGTCTGGCGATCGCCGATAATCAGCTCGCGCTGGCCGCGGCCGATGGGAATCATGGCGTCGATGGCTTTCAGGCCGGTGGCCATGGGTTCGCGGACACCCTGGCGGTCGATGATGCCCGGCGCCAGGCGCTCGACAGGCATCGTCTCCGTGGTCGCGATGGGACCCTTGTCGTCGATCGGTATGCCCAGCGTGTTCACCACGCGGCCGATCATGCCCCAAGCCCACGGGGACGGAGAGAATCTTGCCGGTGCGCTTGACCTCGTTGCCTTCGCTCAGCTCGGTGTACTCGCCGAGAATCACGGCGCCCACTGAATCTTCTTCAAGCGAGAGCGCAAGGCCGGCGATGCCGTGCGGAAAGCTGAGCAACTCGCCGGCCATGACCTTGTCGAGGCCGTGGAGGCGGGCGATGCCGTCGCCGAGCGAAGTAATCGTCCCGACTTCGTCGACCTGGACCTTCGAATCGTAGTTCGCGATCTGCTCGCGAAGAAGCTGCGTGATTTCGTCTGCCTTGATTTGAGCCATGTACGTTCCTTCAGGGGGCAGGTTTCAGGTGTCAGGGATCAGTTTTCCGCCGCTCCGCGCAGAACACCAATTTGTGACTAACCCTCTTCCTTCATCCCGGTTCCAATTTCTAATTTCAACAAACTGCTAAGATTCCCGGGCCGGCCAGGCGTTTTTCTGATCCCTGAAACCTGACCCCTGAAACCTGGCCGGCGCTAGCCGGCTGTCAACGCTTCCTTCAACCTGTCCAGCCGGCCGCGCACGGAGCCGTCGTAGACCGTGGAACCGATGCGCACCACGGCGCCGCCCAAAATGGATTTGTCGAGCTTAAAGCTGGCGTCGATCTTTGCGCCGGCAAGCTTGGCCACTTCGGCCACCAGCCCATCGCGCTCGTCTTTCGCCAACTCGCGCGCAGTAACAATTTCCGCCGGGCGAATTCCCAACTGCTCCTGCAGAATGTGGCGCCAGGCTGAGGCGACTTCAGCGACATGTGCGATGCGATCGTTCGCGATAAGTACGGCAAGCAGGTTGCGAAGCTCCTTCTGGAGGCCCAGCTTGGCGTTCAGCTTGTCGAGAATTGCAATTTTTTGCGCCGCCGGTACGGCTGGATTGACGAAAAAAGTGCGCAGCTCCGGGCTGCCGTCCCAGGTGGCGAGAAAATCGGCGAATTGCCGGTCGATCGCGTCGGTGGGGAGTTTGGCGGCGGTGACCACATCGGCAAAGGCGCTGGCATATCGGGAAATGAAGGCGGGCATCTAACTCTTCCCTCCCCTGGCTACGCCATCGCCGGCAAGGTCTGACACAAATTCGGCGATAACGGCGCGGTCGGCTTCCGGCGTAAGCGCCAGTTGCCTGGTTGCGTGCTCGATGGCGAGATCGGCGGCAAAGTTGCGCAAACCGCGTTTGGCCTGAGCGGCGGCCACGCCAATCTCCTGCTCGGCGGCGGCCACAATGCGGGCGCTTTCCTCGCCGAGCGCGGCCTTGATACGCTTCTCGTCTTCCAGGCTCTCCTGCTCCACCTGGGCGCGGAAGTTGCGCATCTCCTCGTCGAGCCCGGCGAGTTTGGCCTCGACGGCGCTCAGGCGGGCCTGCGCGTCCCGAGTGGCCTCGCGTGCGGTTTCGAGATCGTGGCGCAAGGTCTGGGAGCGGCTGCGAATGATTTTTGGGCCACGTTTGCTGAGTGGGATGGCGATAGCGAAGAAGATGATGGCGAAGTTAATTCCCAGGAAAAGATCGACCGCGGTGTCAAGCTTGAGGTGCAGGAGGCGGGCTATCGATTGCACGGAGGAAGAGTGCAGGAAGGTCTGCTCTTCATCATCGGCAGATTGGGGAGCCTCAGCGGGTTTGGGAGTTTCCGCTGCGGCGGACGTACCTGGCGAAGTTGCGGCAGGTGCGGCGGCCGGCTGCTGCGCGGCGGCGCGGCAGGGCGCAAAGACCGGGACAGCGGTCAACGCGGCGGCAAGGGCCATGAGGACGGCAAATCGGAAAGTCAAGGTGGAAATCCGGGGGGAAAAACGGGGCGAGACGCGCACGTGCGGTAGTGAATATTTCAACGGGAACCCCCCGCAGCGACCGGCAGCGGCAGGACGGCGCGGACGGCCAGGTCAGCCAGATCGGCGACTGAGGCCTGAATCGCCTGTCGGGCAGCGTCGGTTTCGGCCTCGAACTCGGCTGTCGCCTGGCGCACCTTCTGGGTGGCTGCTTTGCGGGCAACGTCGAGGGCGGCGTCGCGCTCGGCGCTCCATTGCTTGATTCGCTGTTCACGCAGCTTGTACACATCGGCGCGAGCCTGGCGCAGGCGCTCGGCATATTCCTGGGCCTTGGCCTCGGCCTGGAGGATGGCCTTGCGGGCGTCTTCCATGGCGCCTTCCGTAAGGGCGCGGCGCCTGGCAAGAACGGCTGTCAGTGGTCCCTGCACAAGGAACTGATAGGCGAAAACCAGCACGATGAACAGCAGGGCCGTGGGAATGGCGCCAACCATAAGCCCGCCGAGTTGTTTAATGATGTCTTGCATGGAGATGCTACGCCGCTATGCCTGTCGGATGAGAGATTTTTCGCAGGTAGAACCCTTATTTTGTATTAGGGCAGCCCCCCAAGTCAACGCGGAAAGGGCGTATGAAACCACACTCTGTGACAGCTGTCACGAAACGGGAAATTAATGCAAAAAAATGCTTGCTTTTGCCCAAAACAGGCCTACACTTGAATTACCACCTAGACCCGGTCCAGGGTCCAGCGGGCAGCCGGTTTCGGGAAGTCCTTCCACTCCCGAGGCCGGTGGCCCGCCTCTTAATTTTAGGGGGAAAAACAGCTTCCCACCGACTAGCCTTCTCCCGCGAAAAATACCAACGCCTCCAAAAAAGCGCAGGCCTCTTCACGGAAATCTCGGCAGGTTTTCGGGAGGATTAAAACGGAATTGTATTCGCAGCATTCCTGAATTGGGATCGAGCGTTTCAGACTCGAGCTTTCGGCCACTGCCGTTCGAGCGCAGGCATGGTATTCGTGTTGCCTGGGAAGGAATCCGGAGTCCTTAGCTTTAGGGAACCGCCAGGACGGGTGATGCCGGGCAGGGGAGACCATCGTGGATTTTAATGAAGCAATCCAGAAACATGCGCAGTGGAAATTCAAATTTCGCAATGCCGTGTTGTTGAAGGAGCCGGTGGATGTTATGGCAATTTCCAAAGACAACAACTGCGAGGTTGGCAAATGGTTGCATGGCGAAGCCAAGGCATTGCACGGACATTGCAAGGCCCACGCGAAATGCCTTGCCGATCACGCCGCGTTTCACTTAGCGGCGGGGAAGGTCGCGGATGCGGTAAATGGCGGCAACAAGGATGCGGTCGAGCGATTAATGGCCGCCGGCTCAGCTTTCGCCGAGGCCTCAAAGAAAGTAGGCGTGTCGCTGATTGAGTTGCAGAACGAAATAGCAGCCAAGTCGCAGCGCAAGGCAGCCGCCGCCTGCTCTGCGATTTGATCTCCGATCCTTCATCCTTGAACGCTGTTTTGCCACTACAACCAAAGCGCTGTGTGCCCCGGACAGAGGCTCGCTGCCTGCTCGCACAGCGTCTCCGCGAGGTCGATTCCGTAGCGGGCAAAGTAATACGCGGCGCCGTGCACGCGCTCCTGCAAACCGCCGCCGGGGTAGAGGGCCTGGAAGATGGTCTCGGCGTGGCGCGAGAGCGTGGTTTCGCGCTGCAGTTGGAAGTTGGCGGCGAGAGTACGCAAACGGTTCATCTGGTAACGCATTTTGCCGGCTGCGGTATCGGCCGATTGGCCGAGCCCTTTGTCCTGCGACTGCATCCAACCGACGAGCGCGTCGAGTTCGGCGTCGAGAGCGTTGCCGGCCGCGGCGAGTTTTTGCTTGGTTTCAATGGGCATGGAGCGGGCCGCGAGGCGCTGGGCAAGCGAGCCGGCGTTCTCCTCAGCGAATACCTGTTCCAGAGTCAATTCGTGGCGCCGCAAGAATTTTCGCAATTGGCGGCTCGATAAGCGTGGCCGAGAAGCGCGCAATCGGCGGCGTTTGGCGCCCCAGAATGCGCTCAAAGAGAACGCTGGACTGCGCCAGGTAGGCGATCTCGGCGGGACCGCCGGCTTGTGCCGTGGTCGAAAATAGAAAATCCTGAAAGACAGGGCGAAGCAGCGCCGCGGGCGAGATGCGCTCCGGCTCGGCTTCGAAGATGCCGAGGAGATCCGATGGGGAGTACGTCTGGCGCTCGGCCTGCCAAAGGCCCTCGGGCTCGTTCGGGGTGGGCGCGATGCGCTTCAGCGCAAGACGCGCGCCGGTCTTGTCATCGATCAAAAACAGAAGGCTCGACTGCGGTGCAACGGCGACCTGGGCGTGATAACCGGCAGCTTCGAGGGCATGGCTGCGCTCAACGAGCGCCAAGTGGAACTCATCGGCGCGCTCCAGGGCCGCGCGCAGAACTGGCGCGCCGAGCAAGTGAAAGCCGCGGCTGGAGGCATCGACGATGAGCAGACCTTGCGCGGCGAAGATTGCTGAGTAGAAATCGGCAAAGGCCTCGGCAAATGTACGGCCGGGCTTGTAAGCGCCGGTAAGCGCATCAGTCGCGGCGGAGGGACCGAGGATCTCGGCGGCGCGATCGACAAGCGGCGTGATGGAATCGTCGAAGACGATACGGCCGGCCGGAAGAGCGACTTCCGGCGCTTTGGCGTAAGTCAGATTCACGAGCTCGCGGCTGGTTGGGAAGGCAACCTGGTTGATCTCGGCAAAATCGTGGTCCTCGCTGGCGAGCCAGAAGATGGCGGCGTGGGGATGGCCTGCCGCGGTTGCCGTGCGGGCGCGGGCGATGGCGGTTGCGGCTTTGAAGGGGGAAAAGAGCGGGCCGCCAAAGAGACCAACTTGCTGCCCGGTCAGGATGGCCCCGGCGCCCCGAGTGAGCGATTCAATCGCCGGCCGAGCGGCAGGGGACGGGTTCTGCGCGGCCAGGAGACGAACCAGCTCAGGCCAGTGCGCGGGGAGGGCAGGACGCGGCTCTTTCAGGTCGTCTGAGGGAAGAAAGGCACCGAGCGCACCGGCGCAAAAATCCACGAAGAGCCGGCTTTGCCCCGGCATCGCGGTTACGGGATAACAGTCTGCGGTCGACAATTCGTTCACTTGCGGCTCGTCTGCCTTTCGAGGGACTAAGGACGTAGAGAATAATGACATCAGGACCAGGGACTGGAAAAGCCACACACACGCGTGTGCTCCCGGTTCCCCATTTCTCCAGGTGGCACGTTTTAAGGATGCCATGGCAGGCCGGATCGATGCAGAACCGGGGCCCCCGCGGACAGGTCTTCGTCCGTGGGGTGGAGAACCGGGGCCCCCGCGGACAGGTCCTCGTCCGTGGGGTGGAGAACCGGGGCCCCCGCGGACAGGTCTTCGTCCGTGGGGTGGAGAACCGGGGCCCCCGCGGACAGGTCTTCGTCCGTGGGGTGGAAGACCGGGGCGGGAAGAGGAGCGTAATGCGTATACTCGTGTTGAATTGAACTCGCGTAAAAAGAGGGAAGAATGCCCATCAAAAAAAAGGGTAAGACTACGAAGGCCAGGACGGCGAAGACGAAGAAGGCGGCGAAAACAGCCAAGGCCGGGGCAGCGATTGAGCGCGCCACGGTTCTTAGCTCGGAGGTGGTATATCAGGGGCCGCTGTTTCGCGTGCTGCACGACAAGCTGATCGAACCAGGCGGGCGCGAGAACGAGCGCGATGTGATTCGACATAACGGCAGCGTGGTGATTCTGGCCGTCGACTATTCGAAAGGCGGGAACTCGAAGAGCAAGAAGAATCCATGGATTGTGATGGAGCGCCAGTACCGGCATGCAGCCAACCAGTTTCTTTGGGAGCTGCCGGCGGGGAAGATTGACGCGGGCGAGGAGCCGCTGGCCGGAGCCAAGCGCGAGCTGGCCGAGGAGACTGGCTACCAGGCAAAGAAATGGCGTCCGCTGGTGGAGTACTTCGCCAGCCCCGGCTTTCTGGGCGAGGCCATGAAGGTTTTCCTGGCCGAGGGTCTCGAGGCCGGCGATGCCAGGCCGGAGGAAGACGAAGACATCGAGCTGCGCCTGGTAAAACTCTCCGACGTGCTGAAGATGATTGAAAAAGGCGCCATTCAGGACGGCAAAACACTAACCAGCGTGCTCCTGTATGCGTGGCTGAAGGGTGGCCGGCGGAAGAACTAAGCGCCGCCGAGACGTCTGTTTTCCACAGATTCCGATGCACTTTTGCCGCTGCGGCTAGAACCATCCGCTTCACTTTGTGGAATGGATTTGCGGAATCGGCCGAAATTAAAATCAACCTTTCGCCATCTTGTGGCGTCTTATTGTTTGTCGGCGTGAATTCCCCTAGAACACGCGCCGCACCCAGCAACAAAAAGGAAGGCAGGAACCTGTGGCTCAGTACAAAGGGAAGGTCAAGTGGTTCAATAACGCCAAGGGCTACGGATTCATCGGACGTGAAGACGGACCGGATGTATTCGTTCACTACTCGGCAATTCAACTGGACGGATACAAAACGCTCAAAGAAGGCGACGACGTCGAGTTCGATATAGTCGAGGGCCAAAAGGTCCCCAGGCGGATGCCGTAGTCCGCTTTAGGGATAACGCCGCCCACAACGCCGCCTAAGGCGCGTCGAAGGCACCCCCGGGACTCCGCGAGGCCGCCGCCCGGCGGTTGTGGCAAACTGCGCCTGGTGTTTATCCTTCTATCACATTTCAAAAAACATAGCTTTCCGGGCAGCTCAGCGCCGAACAATAACGCAATCCCTGTAGATTTACCCGTGGCAGGCGAAATTTGGCTTGAACCGCCGCGAATGGTCCATACTGCGAATGGAGAAGCACCCCATGGACAACAAAACCATGGCCCGGCTGCTGGCGGAGACTGCAGACCTGCTGGAGATCGACGGCGCCGACAGCTTCCGCATCCGCAGCTACCGGCGCGCCGCCGAGGCTGCCGAACAAACCACCGTGGACCTGGTTGCAGCCGCGGGTGAAACGGCGCGGCTGCTTGAAATTCGACGGCATCGGCAAGGGCATGGCCGCCAAGCTGCAAGCCATTGCCGCCACAGGCTCGCTGCCGCAGCGCGACGAATTGCTGGCCAAGTATGGCGCCGGCGTGCTGGAACTGCTGAAGCTGCCGGGTATGGGCCCCAAGACGGTGGCTCTGCTATGGGACGCGGCGCAGATCGGCAGCATCGACCAGCTCGCCGAAGCCATCGAAGCGGGGCGGCTGGCAGGTCTGCCGCGCATGGGCGCCAAACAGATTGAAAAGCTGCGCAAGGGCATTGAGGATTACCGGCGCAGCGCCGGGCGCTTCCGCATCGACGTGGCCGAGGAAGAAGCCCTGCGGATCGCAGACTATCTGCTGAAATTTGAGGGAATTGAGAAGGTAACGCCCGCAGGCTCGCTGCGCCGCGGGCGCGAAACTGTGGGCGACCTGGACCTGCTGGCGACAGGTCCCGCTTGCGACCCGGAACATACGGCTGCAGCCGTGGACTACGTGGCCGCTTACCCCGGCATTCGCAACATGATCGCCAAGGGCGAAAACAAGGTGAGCTTTTACGTGGAGCAGGGGCTGCAGGTGGACGTGCGGCTGCTGCCTTCCGGCTCACTATGGCGCTGCGCTGCAATACTTTACGGGATCGAAGGCGCACAATGTGGCGCTGCGGCAGCGGGCGCTGAAGATGGGCTACACGCTGAGCGAGTGGGCGCTGGCGAGGCTCGACGATAGCTCGACCGTGGCCGCGGCGACCGAGGAAGAGATTTACGCCGCGCTGGGGATGGAGTGGATGCCGCCGGAGATGCGCGAGAACCTGGGCGAGATTGAGAGTGCTGCGCAGCATGAACTGCCGCAGATTGTTGAGGCGGGCGATCTGCGCGGCGACCTGCACATGCACACCACGGCCAGCGATGGGCGAAACTCGATCAGCGAGATGGCCGAAGCGGCGCTCGCCTGCGGCTACCGGTACATCGCGATCACCGACCACTCCAAGAACCTGGCCATGACGAACGGGCTGGACGAGAAGCGGGCGCTCGAACAGATCGCGCAAGTTCGCGAGGTGGACCGGGCGATGGAGGGCCGCATTCGCGTGTTTTCGGGCATTGAGGTGGACATCCTGGCCGATGGCGCACTCGATCTGGACGACGAGGTGCTGGCGCAGATGGAGGTGGTGATTGCCAGCGTGCACACGCGCTTTGAACAGAGCCGCGAGGAGATGACGGCGCGGGTGCTGCAGGCCATTGAGAACCCGTATGTGCGCATTCTGGGGCATCCAACTGGACGGCTGCTGCTGCGCCGCGAGCCTTTCGCGTTGGACATGGGGGCGGTGCTCAGGCGCGCGGCCGAACTGGGCGTGGCCATGGAACACAATGCCGCTCCGGAGCGGCTGGACCTTTGCGACCGCGACCTGCGGCTGGCCAAGGAACTGGGCTGCATGATCGTGATCTCTTCGGATTCGCACGATAGCCGCAACCTGGGAAAGATGGGCTTTGGCGTTAAGCAGTTGCGGCGGGCCTGGCTCGAGCCGACAGACGTTCTGAACACGCGCGACGCGGAGGGTTTTCTCGCCGGCCTCCGGCCCAGGAAATAGCAACGATGGATAATCCGCCGCCTCTTTGCTACGCTCAAGCAGAATAAGTAGAGGTTTGAACCAACATGTTGCCAGTCCCAAGTCGTTCGTGGCCCGGAAAGCTCTTCCTTTCTTCGCGTCCCCGCGGCGGCGAGCTCCCGCGGTGAAGATGTGGACAATCTGCCCCGAGAAATTGTTGCCAAAGAGACCGAGAGTTGACGCCAAGGCCGGTTGGCGGGGTACCCACCCTCGGCGCGTCTTTGTTTTTGCGCCTAGGGTGAGGTTTGCTCCCTCGCTCCCCGCCTTCCCCATAGCCCATTCCAGCCTCTTCAAGCTAAGATGAAATCGCACCGTGACCGGAGGCCTTATGAGCCTACTGCACCAGGAAGATCGCGATGATGCTGCGAAAGGCGAGGAGCTTACAAGGGGCACCAGCCATGTGCTGATTGCCTTCCTTGTCGCAACCGTTGTGGTGGCCGCGCTCATTGCAATCTATGTGATTGCCGAACAAAAGCCGCCTGCCGCCACAGGAGAGATCGTTGCGGTGTGGGCTCACCCGCAGCACGTTGAAACCTCAGGATTTGACGCCAGCGGCGCGCCCATGACCAAAGAAAGAGTGGATGAGGTCTTGGTGTTTACACAGGTGAAGCTGCATAACCAGACCGATCACCCGCTCTTTCTCACAAATGTATTGACCAACGTCACGCTGGACGACGGCATCCACTCCAGCTATGCAGCGAACAAGGGTGACTACGACCGGGTATTTATCGCCTATCCTGGCCTTACGGTGCCGCACGGCCCAGGGCTCTCGCCGCTTGACACCACGCTCAACCCCGGACAAACGGTCGAGGGCACGGTAGTTTCATCCTTCACCGAGCTGACCAGGCAGCAGTGGGACGCGCGCAAGAAACTCGACTATACCTTCGCCTTCCAGTACCAGCCCAATCTCGTCGTCACGCCCCACGTGGCGGTTACTGAGCAGTAGCAGTGACCGGAGCGGGCGCGCTCTTGGGTACCGACAAGTACCCGGTCACCTGATTCTTCGAGTTGATGGTGTTGACGACGATTTCGAACAGAGCCGGGTCTTTGCCGCTGTAAAACTGCAAAGGCTCGTTTATTCCCTTGTCTCTCTTCGTTACCAGCTTGTCGTCCGACGTGATTTCCAGAGTGAAAATGTTCTTCTTGGTGTCGGCCTTCTTCAGCTCCATGCTGATCGTCCCCACGGGCTTCTTCTGTCCCTTGGTCAGGGTGAACTCATAGAAGGTGCGGTCGCCCTTGTGTTGCAGCAGCACTAGCTCATCGTGGTTGCGGGCGATTACGCTGTTGGTGCTGCTCAGGTCTCCGCGCACACTTTGAAGCTGGCTGATCGTCGTGGCCAGGTCGCTTTGCGTTTTGCCCAGGTCGGTCTTTACGCCGCCGACGTCTGTCTTCACGTTGGAGACTTCATTGGAGACCGCGCTCACCTGTTGCGCTGTCTGCTGCTGCGCGCTCGCCAGGCGCTGGCTGTCGACTTGCTCCTGATGAATGATCGCCTGGGCCCGCTCCTCCAACTGCTTTTGCGTGAGGCCCAGAGATTTGCCCAACTCATCGGTGGCGACCTGCAAACGTGCGTTGGTTTCGCGCAGATCCGCGGCGAGTTGTGTGTTCTGCTGTTTGGCATCGGCCAGCTCAGCTTGCGCAGTTGTCAGGCGGCCGCCGAGCACGTAACACCAGACGAGGCTGCCGATGGCAGCCAACAGGGCGACAGCGATTGCCGCTAAGAACGCGCCCGAGTAGGTTCTGGGGGCTTCGTCGTAAGTTCCGGGGGTCTCTTCTATTTCACTCATTCCTTGCCTTTCATGCTCAGGCAGGTTTTTTTCGAACTAACCGCGCCTGGCTCAATGGCGATAACCTTTCCGGTTAGACGCCTTTTCGGGAAAATTGCCTATTTCATTCCCGAAATTCCCATGATTCGGAATCGCTGCCGAACGGCGTCCGGTGGATAGAAGTCCGCGCCCGCTCAGCATTTCCCTGGGAACTTACAGGATATATCGGATAGGCGGGCTTCTGCAGCTTCGCCCCCGTTGCTTCGGTCCTCGAGGCCGGCCGCGCCGGCTCAGCAGAACCGCAGTGGCTCAAACTGTGCCGCTGCCTTTGTCCCAGGGCAATCGCATTTGAAATTGGTCTGAACCAATGTCGCCACGGACCAGGGTTGCCACTTACGTAGAGGGTAGTCGGGCATGAAGTTTCTTGCAGGAGGATTTCGTGTCCCGCAAAGAAACTTTGGAGCAGTTCGGTTCCTGTTGGGAAGGGCTTGAGGATCCGCGCAGCGGCAATGCCGCCTTGCATGAGTTTCACGAACTTCTGATGATGGCTTTATGCTGCGTGCTGTGCGGCGGTCAGGGTGCGGTGGATATGGCTCTGTTTGCCGAGGCCAAGGAGCCATTTCTGCGCAGCTTTCTCACCCTGGCCAACGGACTTCCCAGTCACGACACCTTCAGCCGCCTGTTCCGCAATCTCGATCCGGATCAGTTTCGCGATTCGTTTCAGCGGTTTATGGCGCAGTTTTCCGAGCAGTTGCAGGGGGTGGTGGCCATCGACGGCAAGGTGTTGCGCAGATCGTTTGATCGGGCCAGCGGCAAGTCGGCCCTGCACATGGTCTCGGCCTGGGGCTCACAGCAGCGGTTGGTGTTGGCGCAGATCGCCACCGATGCCAAGTCCAACGAGATTACGGCCGTGCCCAGGCTGCTCCAGATGCTGGCCCTCAAAGGCACCATCGTGACCGCCGATGCGCTCAACTGTCAGCGCGCGATCGCCGAGCAAATCGTCGCGCAGAAGGGCGACTACGCGCTGGCGCTGAAGGGCAATCAAGGCACGCTGTTTGACGATGTGATCCTGCTGCTCGATGATCCGGAGTTGAAAGCAAGCGCCGCCGCGCCGGTTGTCGAGGCCGATCACGGACGCATCGAAACGCGCACGGCGACGGTGTCAACCGAGATCGACTGGCTCGAAAAACAACATCAATGGCCGGGCCTGAAGGCTATCGGTAAAGTGGTTCGAATACGCGAAACGGCGGATAAAACCACGACCGAAACTGCCTACTATCTGCTCAGTCAAGTTCTGTCGCCGGAACGGTTCAACCAAGTCGTTCGACAGCACTGGGGAATCGAAAACAGCCTTCACTGGCGGCTGGATGTGGTCATGAACGAGGATCAGGATCGGACCCGGATGGGGCACGGGCCGCATAATCTGGCCGTACTCCGTCACATGGCCATCAATGCCATGCAAAAAGAAGGAACCAAGGGCTCCCTAAGAGGAAAGTTCAAACGCGCAGGTTGGGACGACGACTACCTATACCGCTTGCTGGAGCTATTTTGAAATGCGATTGCCCTGGCCTTTGTCCCGCATTCCGTGACAAGCACCGAACGACTAAGTTATAAAGGTCTTTACTACACATTTTTTGGCGCCGGCCCTGCTCCTGGGACTCGGAACTCCGCCACAACGCCCTCACCGTCATCGAAAAAGGGGGACTCTAAGGATTATGCCGACTGCCGTCGCAGGGAAGGGCCTGGAAGGAGTGGTAGCCGCAAACTCCGGCATCTGCTGGATCGATGGAGAAGCGGGCGTCCTGTCCTACCGGGGCATCGACATTCACGAGCTGGCCGAGCACTCGACCTTTGAAGAGACAACCTACCTGCTGTGGAACGGAATGCTGCCCAACGAGCTCGCCTTGCGCGAGTTTACGGCGCAACTGACGCTGGCGCGCTCGCTCGATCAGCGCATTATCGATATGCTCAAGTCCTTCCCGGCCTCGGCCACGCCGATGGAGGTGCTGCGTACCGCGGTTTCAGCACTCAGCTTTTACGATGCCGACGAGAAAGACAACTCCCACGACGCCAACGTGCGCAAGTCCTACAAGCTGACCGCGCAGATCGCCATGCTCGTGGCCATCTACGACCGCCTGCGCAAAGGCAAGGAAATTGTCCCCCCGGACCGTTCGCTATCGCACTCGGCCAACTTTCTCTGGATGCTCAACGGCGAGAAGCCCTCGGAGACTGCGGTAAAAACCATGGATATGGCTCTGGTACTGCACGCCGACCACGAGCTGAACGCCTCCACCTTCGCCGCCCGCGTCATTGCCGCAACGCTGTCCGACATCCATTCCGCCATTACCGGCGCCATTGGAGCGATGAAGGGGCCGCTGCACGGCGGGGCCAACGAAGGCGTGATGCGTCTGCTGCTCATGATCGACAAGGAGGACGCCGATCCGGTGGAGTACGTGAGGAACATGCTGGCGGCCAAGCAAAAAATCTCCGGCTTTGGTCATCGCGTGTACAAGACCGAAGACCCGCGCGCCACGCACCTGCGCAGAATAAGCGAACAACTGGGCAAGGACTCCGGAAATACCAAGTGGTACGACATGTCGCGCGCCATCGAGCTTTATATCAACGCCGACAAGAAGCTGAACGCCAACGTGGATTTCTATTCGGCTTCAACTTATGCGACGCTGGGCATTGAGATCGATCTCTACACGCCCATCTTCGTCATCAGCCGCATCGCCGGATGGACCGCGCACGTAATCGAGCAGTTGGACGACAACCGGCTGATCCGTCCCCGCGCCGAATACATTGGACCGGTTTATCCGACGCACTGGATTCCCATCGAAAATCGGCTGTAAAGAGGCGATTGACGCCATTGCTCATCTTGCCAGTACCCCACAATTTGTCATCCTGAGCGGAGGTCGCCGCCGCGACCGGAGTCGAAGGACCTGCGGTTGCTTTTGTTGTTGCCTATCCAGCGCCAATCGAAAATTTGTGGATGCCTCGGTTCGGGGTGGATGCACGAAACCACAAATCTTCACGTCCGCGACGCAACGCGTCTGATGAGCCAATCGATAGCGGCGTCCTGGTTCTCGATCTCGATGTGCAGGCGGGCAATCCTGAGCGGGATGGACTCGGGTAGAGTTGCGCCGAGCGAACCCAGACGAACACGGTCTTTTTCCGTAGTGACGAGCGCTTTGGCTCCGGCGTGCCGGGCTTGGGCAGCCAGGCCGTCGAGGTCGCGCGCGGTGTAGCGGTGGTGGTCGGGGAAAACAACGTGCGCGGCGAGCTTCACGCCAGTAGATTCGAGGCCTTGAAAAAACTGGCCAGGGCGCGCGATGCCGCAGAAGGCGACGACGGGCCCGTCTGCCGAATCGTCGGCGGATGGAATTTCCATCGAGCGGCGCAGGCGCCAGATGATTCCCTTCCAGCCCCGGGACTTGAACTCCGCTTCCAGTTCGGGTTCGTCGGCGGGTATCGCAATCACGGCCGCGCGTTTTGCTGCGCACAGCGCTTCGCGAAGGTTCCCTGCGGGAAGCAAATGGTCGGTGAGGTCACGCCGGCTCAGGAGCAGGATGTCGATGTCGCGGGCGAGCTGGCGATGCTGAAAGCCGTCGTCGAGCAAATGGACGCGAACTTGCCGAATTGCTGACTCGCTGACTTGCTGACTTGCTTTCTCGGCCAGCAGGCCGGCCTGGTATCGTTCGGCGGCGACGAAGACCGGCACGCCGGTTTCGCGCGCAATCAGGAGCGGCTCGTCGCCAAACTGTTCGCTCGTGCCATTGAAATCAACCAAGAGTGGAAGCGTGGAACGCCGCCGGCCATAGCCACGCGAGAGCACGTCGACGTGCAGGCCGCGCGCCGTGAGGGCCTTGGCCAGGGTGATCGTCAGAGGAGTCTTCCCCGACCCACCGGTGGAGAGGTTGCCAACGCTGACGACGGGCCAGCGCAAGCAATGGGTGGGCTTGAGGCCCGCGCGCAACTGAAACTCGCGCAAAACGAGCGCCAGCCGGTAGGCGGGGACGAGCGGCCAAAGCAGCGGGCGCGCGGCAGGCGCGGGCGTCACGGTGTGTGCTCCCGCCCGCGATTTGCCGCAAGCAACTCGCAGAGGGCCGCCACGCAGCGATCGGTAGCGCCGGCCTGGCGGTCAAACACTTCTTTGGCACGCTGGCCCATAGCCTCGGCAGCGGGACGGTCCCCAAGAAGGTTAACGAGCGCCGCGGCCAGTTCTCCCCTGGCGGCAATGCGGAGAGCATTGTGCCCGAGCAGATCATCCACGATGGCGCGGAAGTTGGCGTAGTGCGGACCCATCACGATGGGCACGCCGAACTGTGCCGGTTCGAGAGGATTGTGGCCGCCGGCCGGAATCAGGCTGCCGCCCACGAAGGCCGCGCCGGCAAGCGAGTAGACCGAAGCCAACTCGCCGATGGTGTCGAGCAGAACGATTTCGCCGCAACGAAGCTGCTGCGCCGATTCCCCATTCCAATCAGAGCGTTTGCACCATGGAATTCCGGATTTTTCCAGCAGGCTTGCAACGGCATTGAATCTTTCGGGATGGCGGGGAGCCAGCACCATCACGAGTAGCGGATCGGCTGCGATTAACCGCGGCCACACTTCTAAGAGTGCGGATTCCTCGCCTTCGAGCGTGCTCCCGGCGACCATGAGCCGCAAACCGCCGGTCCTCGACTTCAATATGCGCGTGGCATCGGCTTCCTGCGCCGCGCGGACATCGAATTTGAGATTGCCGGCGATGGCCACGGATTCCGGACGGCAGCCGATCGCGAGCAGGCGCTCGGCGTCGGTCGGGCTCTGGGCCAGCACGCGGCTGAGGCGAAAGAGGAATGGGCTCCAAAGGCCGCGCAGGCGCAGGTAGCGCGGCCACGAGCGGTCGGAGATGCGGGCATTGACCACTGCAACGGGGATTCCCCGCCGAAAGCAGCCACTGAGCTGGTTGGGCCAGAACTCGGTTTCAGCTAGAACGAAAAGGCGGGGCCTGAGCGCGTTCAGATAGGCGCCGACGGCCCAGGGCAGATCGAGCGGGCAGTAAAAGGCGCGGTTCGGCCCGAAGCGCTCACGGGCCAGCGCCTGGCCGGTGCGGGTGGTGGTGGAGATGAGGATCTGATAGCCAGGCAGCGCAGTCTCAAGGGTCCCGACGAGGCGGGTGATGGCCAGAACCTCGCCAACGGAGACCGCATGGAGCCAAATCAGCGGGCGCTCGCCGGCAGGCGCAAAAAGCGTCGCCAGTCGCCTCGGTACCAGCCCCAGGCGTTCCAACAGCCCTTGGCGGTATTTGTGCTTGGTGGCCATTCCCCAAAGCCACCATGGCGCGCTGACTACGAGTGCCGCCAGCAGTGCTACGTTATAGAAAAAGAGAATCACACTCAACCCAATCTGCTTTCTGCCGGTCTAACCTACAGGCTGCGGAACAACTCGTTGTTTCGAAAGGGCACGGCTTTAGTCGTGCCGTAAATGGAGCAAAATCAACGGCGCCTTCAGGCCCTGAGGGATATTTTTTCAGCACTCAACCGAAGCATTTGCCTTTTTCCGCAGCCCGTTTAGCCCCGAAGGATGATTGCAACAAAACTGAGACACTCGAAGCCATTGGGTAGCTAACCTTAGAATGATACAGTCGCTCACGATGAAAACTTTGCGGGGAATTTCGTTCTTTCTGCTTTGGTTGGCACTGCCGGTGATTGCCGCCGACCATACGCCGCCACCGGTGCAGCCGGCCACTTCGTTCGCCGCAGTCGAGGTGCACTCCGACGAGCACGTAGCCATCGCCGTGGAACCCTACGACACCAAGGAAAAGGAGTCGATTTTCCGCGTCGACTACATTGACCACGACGTGATGCCGGTGCGGCTGATTGTGACCAATCTGGGCGACCGTCCCATTTCGCTGCGCGACGCGCGAATTCTCTTTGAGACGGCATCGGGCGACCGGATTCAGGCGGCCGAGCCGGAAGATGTTGAACGGCTGATGACGCGCAAGGACCGCATGGGGAGCAAGGTCCCGCTGCCCGCCCCCTTGCCGCCCATCCATACCAAACCCAAGGCCAGCAATGCGGAGATTCAGCAGGATTTCGACACCTTCGAGTATTCGGCGCTGGCCGTCGAGCCGCATACCACGCGCGCCGGCTTTCTGTTTTACGATGTCTCGGGGCTGACTCAGCCGCTGGTTGGCGCCAGGCTCTACGTGCGCTCGCTGCGCGACGCCGACGGCAATGAGCTGTTCTACTTCGAGATTCCCTTCACTAAGTATTTGCAGTCGAAGTCAAGCCAGATGAACTGACGGTTTTGATCGCGCACGAACTGGAAACCGTCCGGCCTCGGATACGGCCCTCAACGGTCGAGCGCAAGCAATCGTGACGTTCAATGGCGCTGACTTTGCCCACGCCGCCGAAGCGTTTGGCCTGATGGTGCTCTCTCCGCGCGAGGCACTGGAAAGGATTGAGATGCTATGAAGCGAAGCAACTTTGCACTTCGGTTACAGCCATCGTTGATGGAAGCGGCCCGCCAACTGGCGGAGTCAGAAGGTGTAGCTCTAAACCAACTGATTAACGTGGCCGTGGCACAGATGATCGCTTCCTCCGCCACATTCGACTACATTGCTGAGAGGGCGAAGCGCGGAGACCCGCAACGCGCATTGGAACTCCTGCGGAGGCCGAAAAAGGGCGAGCCGCCACGCGAAGGCGATGAATTGCCCGACTCCTCAAAGCAACGCCGGAAAGCCCGCCGCAAGATCGCATAGCGCCGTCTACTCGTAATACGTAGCCCTGCAATTGTCGGTCTCCCAGATGGTGCAGTCTTTCACGCGCACTCGGCCTGCGGTCATTCCGGCCAGCTCCCGGTTGGTCTCATCGTAAAAGTATTTGGCGATGTTCTCGGCTGAGGGGTTGAGCTCGGTGAATGGCTCCAGGTCATTGAGCATCTGGTGGTCGATGCGGTCGATAACGGGCTTAAGTACCTGCTTGAGCAGCGTGAAGTCGAGCAGCATGCCGGTTTCGTCGAGCATTGCGCCGGCCAGCGCGATGCGGACCTTGTAATTGTGGCCGTGCGGGTTTTCGCACTTGCCTTTGTAGTTGCGGAGATAGTGGCCGGAGGAGAAATCTGCCTCCACGGTGACTTCATACATCGGTGTCTGCTCGATCCTGTGCGGGGAAACCAGCCGCACTACCACATTCTAGAGCATTTTCGATTCACATATTCACATTGCAACATCGTGCAAGGTGGCTCGCCGCGGTGAGCCACCTGACTTTGGTAAAGAGCAGAATCGAAAATGCTGTGATTGGATCGCGGCGCTTATGGCTCGCGGGGACCCTGGCGCTTGCGCCGCATCGCCCGGCGGGTTTCTTCACCGCGCCGATCCACCTGCTCGAAAAGGTTGCTCAGGGCGCCAACGAGTGCCGACGCGAGGCCGGCCAATAGCAGAAGCAGCGCCACCGTACGCCAGAGCGTACCATTGGCCGGCAATCCGGGCTGAAAACTCGACGGCACCAGCGCCATGCCTCCTGAGATGACGGCGAAGAGCCCCAGCGTGGCGGCCAGAATGTAGAAGTTGCGGGACATATACGCGGAAGCCGCAGTTGTTTCGTCGCGGCCTGTTGCGATTTTAGGCCAGACAGCCTCAGCCGGAAAGCTGCGCCGTTTCGATAACGACAACTCCGGCCCCCGCAAACTGCGCTTCGATCGCAGCCACCGAACCGCCGAGGCCGATAGCGCGGCAGGCGTCGCGCAGCACGAACGCGGGCAGGTCGAGACGGCGCGCGTCGAGAGCGGAGTAGCCCACGCAATAATCGTATGCAAGCCCGGCAAGGAAGACGCGCCTGAGATCGCGCTCGCGCAAATAGCCGGCCAGGCCGGTGGGCGTAGAGCGGTCATTCTCGAAGAACGCCGAATAGGAATCAACGCGCGCGCGAAAGCCTTTGCGCAGGATCAATTCGGCTTGCGGAAGATCGAGCGCGGGGTGAAACTTCGCTCCCTCGCTGCCTTGAACGCAGTGAGCCGGCCAAAGAGTCTGCGCCCCGTAGGCAAGCTCGATGGACTCGAAGGGCCGTTTGCCGGGTTGGGATGTGGCGAAGGACGAGTGATTGGGCGGATGCCAGTCCTGAGTGAGAACGATGTGCTCAAAACGCGGCGCGACGCGAAGGATGGGCGCAATTACCTCGTCTCCCAAGGGAACGGCAAGCGCTCCGCCGGAGCAGAAGTCGTTTTGCACGTCGATGACGAGCAGAACGTCATGCGCGTCGATCTGCATGTGAGCTCCTTTGCTCCAAACCGGGTGGCGCAGTGAGTTGCGAATGCTTCGAGCCTTCGCCGTTCACCTCGCGGCGAGGGCTTTCATCACGGCGTCAGTCAGAGACTTGACCAGCGTGTTCAGCTCGGCGCCGCTGCCGCTGCCGTTGCCCGGGCTGAGGTCACGCGGCGCTGGCTCCAGAGATGTGTCGAAGCGGTCGTCGGGTAACCCGAGCTTTTTCTTGACGGCCAGCAAATCAGAGGCCTGTTCGTCAGAGATGCGCGAGATGGGAGCGCCGAGCTGGTTGGCCAGCATCAGGGTCCAGCAGTAGGTTTCCAACACCTCGACGGACCATTCGGCATGGGTTACCGTGTCGGCCCAGCAGACGATGCCGTGATTGGAGAGCAGCACGGTGTTGTGCTGCTGCACGTATGGCACCACGGTTTCAGCAAACGCCTGCGTTCCCGGCGTTTCGTAAGGCGCGATGGCAACCTTGCCCACCAGAATCTCGAATTCCGGAATGACGAGGTTGGGCGGCACGCGGCCGGTGATGGCGTAGGCCGTGGCGTGCGGCGGATGGCAATGAACCACCGCTTTGGCCCCTGGCACGGCTTTGTAGATTTCAAGATGCAACAGAAGCTCGCTGGTGCGCGGCTTGGGTCCCGCGATCTGCTTGCCCTCGAGGTCGGTGAGGCAAATATCCTTGGGGGTCAGGTCGTATTTGCTTACCATGGTCGGGGTGCAGAGGATTTCGTTGGGGCCGATGCGAAAAGAGATGTTGCCGCCGTTGCCGTCGACAAACTGACGCAGCCACAGCTTGCGGCCCACCGAACAGATTTCTTTCTTGATGGCTTCGGCTTCAAGCGTTGTGTAGAGGCGGGCATTCGCGGCGCGGCCGGGCGCTGTGCCCGCCATCGCGGCTGAAGAAGAAGCCGTAGGCGTATCCGTACCGGCGCCGGCTTTCTCCTGCCCCAGGTATTCAAAAATGACCTGGCGCACGATGCGCTCGACCCCTTCCCGGTCAATCGCTCGGTCAAGTGCTCGGTCCATTGCGGATCGGTCCATCGAAAACGGGTGCACCCTTCTTGCCATAAACGATTCTATGTTACGTTGCCCGACCCGCCAAACTCTTGTGATGCAGATGGCATAGATCAGATTGAAGGGTGCGGCTTCAGTTGAAGGGTGCGGGCAGGTGGCCTTGTGGGCGCCCTGCGACGATAGTTCCGGACTATGGGCATATCTCCTCGCCCCCCGCCCCCCATTGCAACTATCCTGCAGAGAAGCCCCTCGTATTCAGTTGGTTAGCGAATAGCCTCCTCTCGAACTTCTTGAGCCCGCTGGAGTTCGGTGCAGCTTTTTGAAAACAATGGAGTTAAGCTCTCACAAGCCTAGAAGGGTTCGTTCAACTTGCCCATGCCATGAGAATAGATCGATTCGAGGAAATACAGCGCAAAGTTTCATCCCATGCAAGCGATTGATTCGCAGTCCCTTTAGAAGAAATTTTCGGTGGGTGTATTGACTTTCGCGAAGTCCGGGATCATTTCTGGAAGCGGCAACCTCCGCGGCATGAGCGGGCGAATAAGTCACTTCAGATCGCGCCCGCTCATGCCCTTTACGGCGGTTCTCCAATTCACGTGAAGTTTTGAAGGGCGTGCAATGTGGCGTTTTCTCGATGAAAACGCCACTTGGCGGTTGTCGCTCCCCTCTACACCAATTGGAGAACCGCTATAGGCCCCGGAGATATGGCGAGTCCGGCGAGAGCGGCTGTATCGCCAACAGTAAGCAACCGCGCTCCTCCAGGAAGAAACCGGGAAGGAATGCGGTTGATTCGTGTCACGCCATAATAGCGGCGAGATCGGCATCGGCCGTGGTTGTCGGCATCAGGTTGTAGTTTTTGTTGAGCAGTCCGACGACTGCGGGCGACAGAAACGCCGGCAGCGTGGGGCCGATACGAATGTTCCTGACGCCGAGCCAGAGCAAAGTGAGCAGGATGGAGACGGCCTTCTGCTCGTACCAGCTCAGGACCAGCGAGAGAGGCAGGTCGTTGACGCCGCAGTTGAAGGCTCCGGCGAGCGCCTGGGCCACCTTGAGCGCCGAGTAGGCGTCGTTGCACTGGCCCATGTCGATCAGGCGCGGCAGGCCGCCGAGGGTTCCGAACTGCTGCTTGTTAAAGCGGTATTTGCCGCACCCCAGGGTGAGGATCACGCAATCCTGAGGCACCTTTTCGGCGAGCTCGGTGTAGTAGTCGCGGCCCGAGCGGGCGCCGTCGCAGCCGCCGATCAGGAAGAACCGTTTGAGAGCGCCGGACTTCACGGCGTCGATCACCGTGCCGGCAACGCCCAGCACCGCGGCGTGGCCAAAGCCGGTAAGGATGGTGTCGCCGGGACCGTCCTCGGCGAAGCCCGGTGCGGCAAGCGCGGCGGCGATCGCAGGCGAGAAGTCGGTTCCCTCGATGTGCTGCACTCCGGGCCACTGGACGGCATTCATGGTGAACATGCGGCTTCTGTAGCTCTCTTTGGGCTGCTGGATGCAGTTCGTGGTCATGACGATGGCGCCGGGGAAGGCGGCGAACTCTTCGGCCTGGTCCTGCCATGCGCCGCCGTAGTTCCCCACCAGATGCTTGAAAGCCTTGAGCTTGGGATAGCCGTGGGCGGGCAACATTTCGCCATGCGTATAGACGTTGATGCCAGTGCCTTCGGTCTGGAGGAGAAGCTGGTAGAGGTCGTGCAAGTCATGGCCGGAGACCAGAATTGCTTTGCCCTTGACGGGATGGATGCGCAGCGGGGTGGGCGTGGGCGCGCCGAAGGTCTCAGTGTGTGCGTGGTCGAGCTGCTCAAGCACGTTGAAGTTGAGCTCGCCGACCTTGAGGGCGAGGCCAAGCAGCTCTTCGGCGGAGTGCTCTTCAGTGAGCGCGTTCAGAAGCTCGTGGATCGTGGCGTAGCTGGCCGGGGCGCTGGAGCCAAGCATCATGGCGTGGTAGGCATAGGCTGCGACGCCCTTCAGGCCGTAAACGACGAGCTCTTCGAGGTTCTTGAGCTCCTTGGCGTCATTTGAAAAGGAGATGTTGATGAGCTGTTGGCGGCCCTGAGCGAGGAGGAGTTCGCGATCTTTGGCAGGCTGGAAGAGTGCTGGTCCGGCGAGGGTTTCGATTGGTTGGCTGGCCTTGGCAGCGGCAGCCTGATAAAGGTTCCTGGCGATGTCGCGAACGGCTGCAGCCTTATAGATCAGCTCAGCAAGAGAGTCGGCGTCAAAGTTGACGTTGGTAAGGGTTGCGAAGATGGCTTCAAGGGTGAAGACATCGATTTCCGGGCTACGGGCGCCCAATTGTGCGGCGCGATGGGCGTATTGGCTGACACCCTTGAGAGCATGGATCAGCAGGTCCTGCAGCGTCGCTGTGTTTTCGTCCTTGCCGCATACGCCGAGGACCTGGCAGCCCTGGCCTTTTGAAGTCTGTTCGCACTGATAACAAAACATGAGGAATCGCCTTTCGATGGTGAAGTTGCCTGTTGGTCTCAGAGTAAGGGAGGGGGCAAGCGAAAAAAAGCGACTTAAGTCACAATTTGATCAAATTAAGAGGCAGGACGGATAGGAGGCAGGGCGGAATTCAACAGCTCAGGAGGCTCGATTGGGCGGGCTGCAGGTTAAAGGCGCGCGGAAGTTCGACTGGTTGTCAACGCCGTGAACAGGCCGGCACCCGTCTTGCCAGCCAAAGAGTTTCTCATCGGATCGGTACCGGCAAACCCGCCGGCATGAACGAACCCCGCCGGGGGCAAACCACTCTGCCCCTTAGACGCGCAGCGAACCGCTAATCCCGTCAACGCGGTTTACTCCCGGCGCCACCGAGGTCCGAATCAACTCGTCTATCTTGTTGAAGAGTTCCTCGAATTGGCTCTTTCCCTTGGCGAAGAACGCATCGGCCATTACTCCGTTAGGGAGGCGGTCACCAGAATCGTAGGAAGCACTCATCGCAATTACCGGAACCGAGGGCCAGCGGCTGTGCACGACGGAAAGCAGTTCGAAACCAGACATCTCCGGCATGTTGAGATCGGAGATGACGATATCCGGGACTTCCCTGTTGAGCTGCGAGAGCGCAGCTAGACCATTCTCTGCGGTCGACACGTCGTAACCTTGGCTAATCAGCAGCATCGCGATGACTTCGCGTGAGTCGGGGTCGTCCTCAACGAGCAGGATCCTGTGTCTGTAGTTTTGGCTCATAGGTCTCACCCCTGGGGAGAAAAGTGGGAACCCTTTAAAGAAGCCGTAGGGAATCGCAGCCGAGCCAAACGGCTTTGATATTCGATAATATACGTCCGGGAATGTTCTGTGTCAACGCAACTTACGGCCTGCGGCCGGGAAACGCTCATTTCCAGTTACGAGCAGGTTGCCACCTATATGGAAGTTAGAGATCGAAGCCACGAGCGCAGAATGGGCGCGAACGATCCGGGTTGCGACGGAAACTTATTCATAACAAGCTCAGTCTCTAGAGAAGCGGGTGGGCAGAGAGATAGAATGAGTGACGTCCCCCGGGCAACTTAGGGCGGTTGCCTCCCCCGGCCTTTTCGATAGCAGGAGTTTTCAATGTCATTTTCCTCAAAAGCAGCAGGGATGGTGTTGCTGGTTTTGGCGGCAGCCCTGGTGCGTGCACAAGGGGCCGCGGCGCAGGAGGCAGCGCCAAGTAGTGCGCAGCGCGGTTTTGAGTCCGTGACTCCGGATCAGACGGTGAAGAACGGCCACCAGTACGTGGTGGCGATTGGCATCGATCACTACGCAAACTGGCCGATTTTGAGCACGGCGGTGAGTGATGCGACCGGCTTTTCGCAACTGCTGACCAGCAAATTCGGTTTCGAGAATGTGGTCGAGCCGCTGACCGAGAAAAGCGCCACGCGCGAGGCTATTATTTCGCTGATCGACGACGACCTTCGCGCGAAGCTGCAGCCGGAAGACTCTCTGGTAATTTTCTTTGCCGGCCACGGAACCACGCGCGAAGACAAGATCGGCGACCAGACACGATCGGCGGGATTCATTGTGCCGGTGGACGCGCGCGCGCCGGGCGCGAACGAGCACTGGAGCGACTACCTCAACGTCGAGGAGCTGCTGCGGACAATCAGCGGGCTGCCAGCGGGACACATTCTGGTGATTCTGGACAGTTGCCACAGCGGCATGGCGCTGGGCAGAAATTTTTCGACGAGCCGCGACGATACGCGATTCCAGAAGGACATGCTGGTGAAGGTGAGCCGGAAGGTGATTGCCAGCGCGCAGGGCGACCAACTGGCCGCCGACCGCGGGCCGCTGGCGGGTCACTCGCTGTTTACCGGGCTGATGATTCAGGGACTGACAGACGGGAAGCGCCGACAGCTTCGGCAAGGGATTTGTGACTTCAAGCCAGCTGGGCGCTTTTGTGCAGCTTAAGGTGGGGGCTGACTCGGGATCGAAGCAGACCCCGCTGTTCGGGTACTTCGATCTGGACCAGGGCGGCGAGCTTCTCATCCACCTGAGCGCGCCAACAGTACGAGACGTCGGAACTCGAGCGGATGAAGAAAGAGGGCCGGCTCTATTGGCAGGACGACGATCCGCTGAAGAATTTTAAGGTGGCGCGGAACGCGGCGCTGAAACTGTGCGACGGCGGAGAAAGCTGGGGATGCGAGCAGGCGGCGCGGAGCTTTCGCACGGGACTGGGCGGCGGAACGGACTACGCGCGGGCCGCGGAACTGGCGCAGAAAGCATGCGATGCCAAGGATTCGGACGCGTGCGTTCTGCTGGGAAACATTTATCAATCGGGCGAGACCATTCAGCCCGATCTGGAGAGCTCGCTACGGCTTTACCAGGATGCTTGCAACGCGGGAAACCTGTATGGCTGCTTCGGGCTGGGCAGATTGTATCTGGAAGGGCACGGCGTGGCCGAGGACGACGCGAAGGCGAAGGCGCTGTTCACCAAGGCCTGCGACGGTGACGTGATGATGGGCTGCAACGGCCTGGGGGCGATCTACGATTATGGCCGTGGCATGAAACAGGACTACGCCCAGGCGCTGAGCTGGTGGAAGAAGGCCTGCGACGGCGGCTTGATGAAAGCCTGCGAAAATGTGGGCAACGCGTACGTGCAGGGCAAGGGTGTTGCGAAAGACCCCGCGCAGGCCGTGAGCTACTACCAAAAGGGCTGCACGGGCGGGGAGATGGATGCGTGCAGCCAACTGGGCTGGGCGTACGAAAGTGGCATGGGCGTGACGAAAGACGAGGCCCAGGCAGTGACGCTCTATAAGAAGGCCTGCGATGACGGGTCTGCGCTGGGATGCCGTAACCTGGGCAACGATTACGCGAACGGCGTGGGTGTGGCCAAAGACCCTGCGCAGGCCGCGGTCTTTTATCGCAAGTCCTGCGACGTGAGCGGCGACGGTACTTACGGCTGCAACAACCTGGGCTTGATGTACGACCGGGGCCAGGGCGTAACGAAAGACCCGCAGGAGGCGTTGCGGCTTTACCGCCGAGCGTGCGACGCCAAGCAACTGCTGGGATGCAATAATGCGGCCAACATTTACCTCAACGGGCGCGGCGTGGAGAAGGACGAAGGCGAAGCGGTGCACTTGTACCGCTTCTCGTGCAAGGGCGGGAATCTAATGGGGTGCGTGCAGCTCGGCCTCATGCTGTTGAATGGAGTGGGCGCAACCAAGAATGAGCCCGCTGCCCTGGGGCTGTTTCGCAAGGCGTGCGACGGCGGCGAGTTGAGGGGCTGCGTAGGTCTTGGCAACATGTTTGAGAATGGCCTGGGCGTAACCAAAGACGAAGCGCAGGCGGCCGATGTATATCGCAAGGCCTGCGATGCCGGCTCGGCGGTGGCTTGCACCAACCTGGGAGTCGCGCTTGCGAACGGCCGCGGTGTGACTAAAGACGAGACCGCAGGGGTTCGCCCTTTATAAAAAGGGCTGCGACGGCGGCGACATGAACGGCTGCATCAACCTGGGGCTGGCGTATTTATCGGGCACGGGTGTGGCGAAGGATGAAGCGGCGGCGGCGCAACTTTTCCGCCACAATTGCGATGCCGGCGAACTGACCAGCTGCGGGCAACTCGGTTACCTGTATTTCGCGGGCCGCGGCGTGCCGAAGGACGATGCGCAGGTGTTTCAATTGACGCGCAAATCCTGCGAAGGTGGCACGATGTTTGCGTGCTCCAATCTCGGAACCGAATACTACCTGGGCCGGGGCACAACGAGGGATGAAGCGCAGGCGATTGCGGTGGCCCGTCATGCCTGCGACGGCGGAGAACCGCGAGGTTGCAGCGTGATTGCATGCGATCAACTTCCTGGATCGCGAGGGCTTCAACACAGCCAAGAGCTATGGCGACGCAGCGGGTCAATATCGCAAGGCGTGCGACGGCGGAGATATGAAGGGCTGCACGGCTCTGGCGTACTTAACTCACAACGGCTTGGGCGTAAAAATGGATATTTCCGCCGCCGACGACCTGTTCCGCAAAGCCTGCGATGGCGGCGACATGATCGGCTGCATGGCGTTCGGCGCTGAGGTGTACAGCGGCGACGGCGTGGCGCAGGACCAGGCACAGGCGCTGAGCTTCGAACGCAAGGCATGCGACGGCGGCGAAATGTCGGCATGCGTCTGGATGGGATTCCTTCTATCAGAACGGCATCGGCGCTTCAAGAGACGCCGTTCAGGCCGCAAACTTCTATCGCAAAGCCTGCGACGGCGGTGAGTTGACGGGTTGCCGCGCGATGGGCTTCCTTTACCGGAATGGCCTGGGCGTGGCATTGGATGAAACCGAGGCCCGGAGCTTTTATGGCAAGGCGTGCGACGGCGGCGATAAGGACACATGCGCGGATTTGAAGAAGGACGAGTAAAACAGGGGTCAGGGACTTAGGGACTAGGGACTTAGGGACTGGGGACTTAGGGACCAGGGACTAATGGCTAGGGACCAGGAAGTAGCGCTCAAGGGAAGCTTCGACAAGCGGGGTTGCGATGGGGAAATTTGCGTGGCAGACGTGGAACAGTGCTCCGTTCAGCATCGAACGCAAGCGGGGCAAAACGCCGGGCACCGTGATTATGTGCTTGAGAGGGTGCTTGACGGTGCGCGACGTGTACAGCGCACTGTCTCCGATGGAGCTGAACAAGGTGATCGATTCGCCGGCGGAGCCGGGCGAGGAGCCGCCGCGGAAATACATTCTGGACCTGACCGGCTGTCCTTCTATGGATTCCTCGGGCCTGGGCATGGTGGCGACACAATATGTTCGTTGCCGGCGCAATGGCATCAAGATGATCGCCGTGGGAGCGAGTCCGCGCGTGCGGGAGGTCCTGAAGCTCACCAAGATGGATTCGGTGATTCCCATGGTGGCGACGATGGAGGAAGCGGAGAACGCGTGAGGACAATCAGGTGTCAGGGATCAGTTTTTTTCAGATCTCAGAATCGAGGCTCATTTCGACTGCGCTCAGGGCAGGCTTTCGACTCCGCTCAGGACGGGCTCCGGGGTGCCCGGCTGGAGGACTTGGTAACAGTACGAATCGAGGTATTTCATGAGACTGCGGCTTGTAATTCCGCTTCTGCTCGGGTCTTCGACCGCCTTGGGGCAACTCATCAGCAATACCGACATCCCCGTCTTTGTATGCCAGCATTGCAACGACACCTACGGGGGTGGCAACAGCGTTTCTATTGGCAGGGGCACCGCCGCCGGCCAGCCCAAATCCTACTGCGAAGTATACAATTGCACCCCGAAGAAGACGCCCGCGGAGGTGGAAGCGGACAAGATAATCAATGAGTACAACAAGCTCTCGAAACTACCCGATAGTCCCGCCAATCTTAGGGCATGGCTCGACCTGGCACGGCGCACGGATAAATCGATTGCAGCGGCATTTTATGGAGGGCAGGTCTGGTACAAATACGCCCTGATGGCGTGGAATCTGGGTCAGGCGGATGATGCATTCGCACTGTTCCAGACGCTGGCCGTGCAGTGTCCGCACAATCAGCCCACAGACGTATGCGAAGACTCAATGCACAACGCCGCCACCATCCAGGAGAAAATTGGAACGGACTTTTACAACCAGGGCAGGTACGAGGAAGCAGTGCAGGCCTATAAGAAGGCCATCGCCGTCGACGGCCGCAACCCCGAGCCTCAGTGCGATTTGTTTGCGGCCTACAACGAGCTTCACGATTGGAACGGAGCGTACAACGCGGCGCAAAATTGCATGAACCTTTCCGGTGGGCAAGGCGCGATGGGGGCTCGCGGGGTGAACTGTTTCCATTTTGCCTGGGAACAAATGCACTTTTGGGCCGCACAGGATGTCCTCATGGCCAATGTTGGCAAAGTTCCCTCAATTCCCACAGATTACCAGCAATCGTTGATGCCTCATCTATGGGCTGCCGTAAGGTTCGACGGCGAAGTAGAAGACCCGAGTCGTGCCGGTCGCAGAGGGCTCCTTGCCCAGGTGTTGCACGAGGTGGGCGCCGATAGCCAGGCGGAAACCGAAGCCGACATCACGATGCTGGAGGATCCTGGAGACCCAACATTTGCGCAGTTGGTGCTCGATTCGATCCACGATAAAGATCTTCCCCATGATCCAGACTGCCAGGTCAGCAGTGAGTCAAATTGTCTGGTGGGCCACTGGCCAAACAAATGCCACGTCATCGTCACCGACAACAACGATCCCAAAAATGGGGTCCTTTGGGGGTGCAGACCATGAAAACCCTGGCGACCCTGGCCGTTCTGGCCCTGTCAGCTATCAATCTCACAGCCCAGAACAACGTCGTCGTCCATGGCACGGTTTACTTCAACGGTCAGCCTGTGCCCAACGTTTCTGTTTATTTGTTCCAGGCAAATCCCTTTCCCGGCTGCCTCAACTGCGGAGGGCCAAGGGATATTGACGGTTTCCTGCGCTGCTACGCGGGAAACCAAGACGTACAATGCCTGCGCGATCTCGGCGGTGCTGCGGCTGTGGCCATCACCGACGAGAAAGGAAGCTACAAGTTTGGACTAGGTGATGCAAGGGCCTGGCTGGACTACACCGACACGCTCGTTGTGTGCTCACCCGCGCAGGGATTCGGGACGACAATCTCCAAGCTGGAGTCCCCCGCGAAGAGCATCACCATCGACGCGGCGATTAATTTATACCCCTACAAGACCCTTGAGAGATGAGCCTTTTTGAGGAATGGGGCATTCAGCTTTCAGCTTGAGTGCCCCATAACGTCAAATCACTCCTAGAAGGTAAAGTGAGTCGATAACTGGAGGCTGCGTGGACCGCCGCCGCCCAGGTAGGGATTGCCGGTGGCCACGTCCGGCGTCGCCGTGGTTTGGATGTGCTCCGATCCGTCGCCCATCAGCAGTTGACCGGGGTTGGCCGGGTTAACCGTGGGATTCGCAAAGCTGAAGGCATCCAGGCCGAAGCTCGGCATCAGCGGATTGCTCAGGTTCGTGTGATTGAGAATGTTGAAGAAGTCGGCGCGCAGCTCCATCGCCAGTTTCTCGGAAATCCGCGTCTTCTTAGTTAGCGCGAAATCGAAGTTGGTGAAGTTCGGCGAACGGAAAGCATTGCGTCTCTCGGTGCCGGGATGGCCAGTGTTGTTCACACAAGCGCCAGTGACCGCGTCGCCGGACCAGGTGCAAGGCGCGGCGAAGGCCGCCAGGTTCAGCAGATTCACGCCGCCCGCGCCCTTGTGGAGGCTGCCGGGATCGACGATATCGAGGCGGCCGAAGTACTCATCGCTGTTGCTGAAATCATTGACGAAATTGTCGATGTAGTGAACCGAGTAAGGCTGGCCATTGGCGAAGTTGAACATTCCGTCCAGAGCCCAGCCGCCCAGCAGCCGGTTCTTGTCCCCGCCGGGCAGATTGTACGACCAGTACCACTGCACGCGGTTGCGAACGTCGAAGTTGGAGTTCGCGTATTCGGCGCGAGGTTTAAAGCTGTCTTCCGGCATGGCGGCGTTGGGCACAAAGTCCTGACCGTCCGAAGCCGTATCCAGCGAGTGCGCCCAACTGTAATTCAGCGTCGAGGTCAAATTATGCCAGTTCTGTATCTTTAGCGTCGTCTGCAGAGAATTGTAGTTCGACTCCGATTCGGTTTCGATCCGATTGAGGTAATACATCGGAATGTTCGAGAACGAGCCCACGGTGAAGGTCGGGAAACATTGGCCCCCATAGGCGACGGAGGTAATAGCGTCCCCGCTCGGGCAGGGATCATTTGCGCCTGCCACGTTGTCGTTGGCGTATTGGTCGAGGTCGCGGAAGGCGAACAAATGACGGCCCTGGGAGCCGACATAGCCGACCTGCAACGCCAACGTCTTGGTCAATTGCGACTCGATATTCAGGTTGTAAGCGCCATAGCGAGGCGTCCTCAGCCTCTGGTCCACCGTGAAGGCGCTTTGCGGCGAGTAGTTTGTTTTATCGCCAAAGATGGGAGAGCCGTCGGTGGGGATCGTGGACGCTGCCGGATACCCGAACTCGATGTTGTTGAATGAGGGGCCGGCGTTGGCGCCGTAGGTGTTATATGCCTGGTTGCCGACGAAGAAGTCCTGCGAGGCGCTGTCGTAGTAAATGCCCCCGCCAATGCGCACCACCAGCTTGCCGTTGCCCATCAGATCGTCGGCCATGCTGAAGCGGGGCGCGAAGTTTGTAAAGTCCTTGGGATAGAGAGAAGAAGGCGTTCCGTTGGCGCCCAGCGGATTCACCGTGGCTGTCTTGAAGTCGAAGAGGCTGAAGGCGTCGTTCTTGGCGCCGACGACGCCGAAATAATCCCAGCGCAGGCCGTAATTGATGGTGATCCTGGGGTTCATGTGCCAGGCGTCCATGAAGTAGGCGCCGCTTCCATTCTGGTAGGAGTAGACGGTGCCCTCGCCATAAGCGGAGACCGATTTGCTTGTATCCAGCGTTCCGGAAAGGAAATCGGCGAGCGAATCGAAGACCAGCTTGCCGCGGTGGCCGGAATCGATGAAGCTGTTGATGGAAGTGCGGCGCCATTCGAAGCCGGCCTTGAAGCTGTGCACGCCATGCGTGTAGGAGATGTTACCGAAAAGCTGGTAGTTGGAGTCGACGCGGCCACGCGAATCGCTGCCCGTGGAGCCAATGGTCGAGCAGGGAGTGACGCTGGCGCTGACGCCGGCGCCTCCGGCGGCTGTGGCATTGCAGGTGTTGACGGCGATCGTCGGCAATCCCGAATCGCGTGGGTCGCTCGTCGCCGTAGCGCCCGGCGGCAAGGTATTCAAGCCGATGGAGGTCGGATCGAAACCAGCGTCCTGGGGCAGGAACTGCTGCACAAAGCGGTTGTAACCGCCGCGCACCTCGACGATCAGGTTGGAGCGCGGAACCGAAGTATACGAAAGCGAAACGATGTTGATATGTGTCGGCGTAAGTGTGTTGTAGCCGGGCACGCTGGCGCCGGTAAACAGCATGCCCAGCGGGAAGCTCTGCGTGCCATGGGCGTAGAAGTAGCGGCCCGAAAAGAGATCTTCGGGGCTGAACCATTTCAGGTGCTGATCGGCCTTTACGATGGCATTGTCGCTTACATTGCGAAAGGGCGTGGAGAAGGTGACGTTGCCGTTGCTCTGGGGCAGGGCTCCCCAGGCCTTGTATTTATAGAGCAGGTTTGAGATTACCGGGTTGGTCGCGCCGCCCAGGGTTGCAATGTCATTGGCCGTGGGAACCGTGCCCAGTTGCGGCAGGCCGCCATGCTCGCGCTGGCCCTCGTAAGCCAGCAGGAAGAAGGTGCTGTCGCGCACGATGGGGCCGCTGACCATGCCGCCGAACTGATCGTTGGTGAAAGAGTTCTTGGGCTGAACCGTGCCGTCCGGTGACAGGTGGTTGAAATAGTTGCGCGCGGCCAGCGCGTCGTCGCGGAACATTTCGAAGGCGCTGCCGTGAATGTGATTGGTTCCGCTCTTGGTGACGATATTGACCGTGGCGCCGGCACTGCGGCCGAACTCGGCCTCCGGGTTGCCGGTGACGGGAATCTCGGCCAGCGCATCGACGGGCAGGATGGTGCCGGGCGCGCCCCACACGCCGGCCTGATTGATCGTGGGCAGGTTGCGGTAACCGTCGTTCATGTCGGTGCCGTCGATCAGATAGTTATTGGAGCGGCCGCGGTTGCCGTTGAGGCTGAACAATCCGTAGGAGCCGGCCGATTCGGTCGATCCCACCGGGTCGCTGGTGGCGCCGGGGACAAGTTCGACGAGCTTGGTATAGTCGTGACCGTTGAGCGGCAGCTCCATCGCCTGGCTGGATTCAATCGTGCCGCCCGTTGTATTGCTGGCCGTCTCCACCAGCGGCACCTGGGCGGTGACTTCGACTCGTTCCTGCACCGCGCCTGCACTGAGCTTCACGTCGGCGCGGGTCGGCGCCCCCACTCTGACTGGGATACCGGTGAGCGTGGTGGTTTCGTAGCCTCCCTTCGTAACAGTTACGCTGTAGGAGCCAAGGGGCAGCTCCGAGGCCAAGTACTCCCCTATGTCATTGGTGGCGGTAGTGCGGGACAGGCCCGTGTCGGGGCTGGAGACCTTGACCTGTGCGCCTGGAACAGCAGCGCCCGAGCTGTCGGTGACGGTGCCATTTATGCTTCCCCGAAAGGTTTGCGCAACGGCGGCACTGGCGAAAATGAATGCAAAAAGAGCATATATAGAAACGATCGAACGGCTTCTCATTGGGCCTTGCTCCTGCAGTTCTTGCCGTGGCAAGAGACTGATACTGAAGTGGGAATGCAACGGATCATAACACGCAAATTGGGAATCGGACGTGAGGACCGGCACAAATTATAGCGCAGCGGAGGCTGTTGGCATGGCGATTTTCGGCGTGCGTGTTCAATTTAGGGGCTTACAGGATTTGGGGCGCGCTCTTCCAGGTCTCAGAATCGAGCGGTACTTCGGCCACCGGCAGGGCTGGATCTCCGCCGCTTGGGTGGTGATGGATTTGCTTCCCTGGGAGATAGGCCTCTCGCCCTGCCTGCCAGCTAAGCGCCAGGCTGCTCGGGCAGTGGGCCGTGAATGTCGATGTGATAGCTCGCGGCCAGCTCCATGAGCTTTGCCATGTCGGGAGGACCCGGAGGCAAAGCGATATCTACCGCTTGCGCCAGAACGAAATGCTCGAATCCCGCGGGAGCGCAGAGGACGAGCATCTTTGCGGGAGCCGCACCAGAGACCTTGAATCCGTGTGGGATTTCGCGCGGTGCAAAGACATAGGAACCAAGACCGGCGAGGGACCACTTACCGTCGGAGACGATGGCCAATTCTCCTTCGAGAACGTAGAACGCTTCGTCTTCGCGATGATGTGTGTGGTAGGGCGTTGCCCAGCCGGGAGGCATGTCCCAGTGTTCCAAGAGCCCGAAGGCTCCGCCAGTGGTTTCGCCTGTGGACAGTATGCGAGTGGGCAATCCGAGGAATCGGAAGGGTGTGGTCATCGGTGATCTCCGTTTGCGATTTTGGGGAATGAGTTGGGGTGGGCCCATGCGGAGTGTATCAGGAAGGCTTCGTAAGTAGGAATACGCGCAAGTTGGTGGGTTCGCGCATTACGACGAAAAGAAGGCTTCCACGTCGGTGATGGAGCCGGTCATGCGGTAGGGCGGGAGGCTCTGGAGAAAGGTTTGGCCGTAGCGCTGCCTGCGAATGCGGGGATCGAGCAGGACGAGGACGCCGCGGTCTTAGAGCGAGCGGATGAGGCGGCCGAAGCCCTGCTTGAGGGTGAGGACGGCTTCGGGGACCTGGTAGTCGAAGAAGGGCCGGCCGCCGGATTCCTCGATGGCCTTCATGCGGGCCTGGACGACGGGATCGGAGGGGACGGCGAAGGGCAGGCGGTCGATGATGACGCAACTGAGGGCTTCGCCCTGCACGTCGACGCCCTGCCAGAAGCTGGAGGTGCCGAAGAGGACGGAGTTGGGCGTGGCGCGGAACTCCTCGAGGAGGGCTTTGCGCGGAGCGGTGCCGTGGAGAAGGATGGGGAAATCGAGGACGGGCAGCGAGGCGCTCGTAGAGGGCGCGCATCTGGCAGTAGCTGGTGAAGAGGCAGAAGGCGCGGCCGCGGGTGATGGAGAGAACGCGCTCGATGCAGCGGGCGGCGGCCTCGGGGAATTCGGGATCGCGGGGGTCGGGCATGTCGGGCGGCAGATAGAGGAGGGCCTGCTCGCCGTAGCGAAAGTGAGAAGGGACGACGAGCTCGCGGGCTTCAGCGAGGCCGAGGCGGCGGCGAAGGTGCTCGAAGCCGCCCTGACGGTGAGCGTGGCCGAGGTGAGGACGACGGTGGGGATCTGGTCGAAGACCAGCTCGCTGCAGGAGCTCGGAAACGTCGATGGGCGTGGCCTGGATGTAGGTGGTACGGGATTGGAAGCGTGGGCCGGTCTGACGTCCGCCGCTCGCGGGCCGATCCGATGATGCGGAGGCGGCGCTGCCGCTACGGCGATCGAGCCAGAAGACCATGTTGGAGGCGTTGGATTCGAGGATGAATTCGAGCTCGGAGCGGAGGCGCGCGACGCGCTTCTCGAGGCCGGGGGCTTCGTCGACTTCGGTGAGGCGCTCCATCTCGGCTTCAAGCAGCTTGAGCGTGGAGCGGACGGCGAGGTAGAGCTCGCCGGAGGATTCGAGGAATTCTTCGCGGTTGTCGAAGGGATGGCGGCCGTCGGCGGCGATGGGCAGCGCGGCGAAGAACATGCGGGCGCGCTCGCGGAGCTGCTGGGTGAGGGCGGGGATGGTTGTGGCGCCCTGCTTGCCGCGCAGCAGCACGTCGATGTCGCGGGCCAGCTCCTCAAAGCGAATGTTGGAGACGCGAGAGGCCGAAGTATCTGCGAGGCGACCTCTTCGAGCTCGTGGGCCTCGTCGAAGACCACTGCGGCGGCTTCGGGCAGAATACCGGCGTCGGGCGCACCCACGGCCTCGCGCTTGACGGCGAGATCGGCGAAGAAGAGGTGGTGATTGACGATGATGATGTCGGACTCGAGGGCGCGGCGGCGCATCTCGGTGATGAAGCAGCGGCGGTAGTCGGGGCAGGTTGACTGCCGAGGCAGGCGTCGGTGCGGGCGTCGAGCTTTTGCCAGAGGGCGCTGGATTCGGGCAGGCCGGACAGCTCGGCGCGGTCGCCGGTTTCGGTGATCTGCTCCCACTCGGCGATCTGGCGGTACTGGTCGATCTCTTCCAGCCCCGACAAAATGGGCTGGTCGCGCAGAGCGAAGAGCTTGCGGCGGCAGAGGTAGTTGGCGCGGCCCTTCATGTAGCAGACGCGCAGTTCGCCGAGGAGGGTTTCGAGGAAGGGAACGTCGCGGAAGTAGAGCTGATCCTGCAGGGCCTTGGTGCCGGTGGAGACGATGATGCGCTGGCCGGTGCGCAGAGCGGGCAGCAGGTAGGCGAGGGTTTTGCCGGTGCCGGTGCCGGCTTCGACGATGAGATGGCGGCGCTCGGCGAGCGCGCGCTCGACGGCCTTGGCCATTTCCAACTGGCCGGGGCGGTATTCGTAAGGCAGCGGCGAGCGCGCGAGGATGCCGCCGGGCGAGAAGAACTCGTGGAGCGTGGGCAGAGAGCGGGTTGTGGCGTCGGTGGAGGGCATCAGAGGCGGGCGCTTACCTCTAATGATAGCGGCAAGCAGACAGGGGACAGGTTTCAGGGATCAGGGATCTCAAAAAGCAGGGAATAGGGAATTGGAAGTAGGGAACAGGGAAAAATTGCGGGCCGGTGGAAGATGTGGGACCGCGGCCCGCTTGAGTGCTTGTGCATGGAGGGGCGCGCCGGGTCAGGCTTCTGCCGTGGTGGGATCGATGACGCTTCTGACCTGCGCGACGCTGTTTGCCGGGAAGCCGCCCTGGCGCGCATGCTCGCGCACCATCTCCTCATTGGGCGCAATGTAGACACAGTAGATCTTGTTGTCGGTGACGTAGCTTTGCAACCACTGAATCTGGGGACCAAGATTGCGCAGCACAGAACAGGATTTTTGCGAGATCGCCTGTATCTGCTCCGGCGACATGGAACCGACTCCGTGAACGGAACGCTCAATTACGAACTTTGGCATGGGGACGACCTCCTTTGCCCGAAGGGCGTTGCTCAAGTGTATACGACAGCCGGGCATCCCGAGACCAGTCAGGAAGTCACGGGAAGGGCAGGAAAGGGGGCTCAGCCGAAGTCGGGGTCCTTGCCGGCTGCGGTGGAGTGGTACTCGTCTTGCGGCAGGACCTGGCTGTGGCGGGAATCGAGCCATTGGCCGACAAGAAGGGTGGCCGCAGAATCGGCGCCGGATTCGATGGATTGTGTGGATTTGAGCAGGCGCTTGCGGACCTCAGCGGCGCGCTGTGCGGCGGCGGAGCGCACGTTTCCAGCGGCGTAAGTGTTGATGGAATGAAGGCCGACGGCAGCGGGGTGGATGTGCATGACGCCCTCCCGTGCCTAAAAGATGGCACGTTGGGGGCCACGACAGCAGCACAAACATTTGAAACTGCTCATCTTCTTCCGAGATATGTGCGTCGCGAGCGTGAATGGATTGACTTCGCAAAGTGGACTAAGCATACTTAGTCCATGGCGTACACGGTCCATCAAGCGAAGACGAATTTCTCGCGAATTTTGAAAGAGGTTGAAGCTGGGCAGGAAGTGATTGTGATGAGGGGGAAGAAGCCGGTGGCAAAAGTAGTGCCAATCCATGCCCCGGCGTTCTCGCGGAGTGCGCTTGCCGGCTCGTATCGCGGAAAGCTGAGTTGGACAGAGGGCGCATTTGACCCCCTCACCGATGCAGAGCTTCGTGAAATGGGCTTGGACTATCTGGCCGACGCCCCGTTGGAGACTCCGAACAGAAATCGATGAACTTTTTGCTCGACACTCACACGTTTCTCTGGTTCCTCCGGGAACCAGAGCGCTTACCGCATGGGGTTCACGAAGTTATCGTGGGCTCCGATCAGCCGTTGGCATTATCCATTGCGACGCCGTGGGAATTGGCGATCAAAGCCGGCACCGGGAAGTTGGAAACCACAGGCATTCTTGAAAATTTCGAACTCTTGGCGAGAAAATGCGGTTGCACCATTCTCCCGCTGACGGTGAGACATGTTATCGCTTCGGGACTGCTGCCGTTACGCCACAAGGATCCCTTCGACCGGCTGTTGGCTGCGCAAGCGCTGGAACAGGATCTGACGCTCATCAGCAGCGACACAATATTCGATGAGTACGGCGTAAAGCGGCTTTGGGCCTAGTACGTTCCTCACGGAAGAATCTATACCATTCCAATTGGAGACTCAACTTGCCGACGTATCGTAGATCGGTTGTGCCGGCGCAGCCGGGCGCGCAGGCCCTGCCGCTGGTGGCCATTGTGGGCCGGCCCAACGTGGGCAAAAGCACGCTGTTCAACCGGCTGACGGGGAGCCGGCGGTCGATTGTGGGCGACGAGCCGGGGATTACGCGCGACCGCATCTACGGCGAGTACGAGTGGGCGGGGCGGCGCTACCGGCTGGTGGATACGGGCGGCATTGTGCCCGACGATCCGGAGCTGATTCCGGTGGAGATCTTCGAGCAGGCGCGGTGGCGCTGGAGGAAGCGGACGCGCTGGTGATGGTGGTGGATGCGCGCACGGAGCTGGCGCCGCCCGATTACGACCTGGCGCGCCTGCTGCAGCGCGGCGGCAAGCCGCTGTTTCTGGCAGTGAACAAGGTGGAGGGCGAGGCGGTGGCGGCGGAGGCGGAAAACTTTCGCCGGCTGGGGATCCGGAATCTGTTCGCAGTGAGCTCGGAACACGGGCAGGGATTCGGCGAGTTGCTGGATGCGATTGCAGAGGCGATTCCGGAAAAGCAGGGAACAAGGGAACAAGGGAACGAGGGAACAAGGGAGCAAGTCGGCGAGTCAGCAAGCCGGCAAGCCAGCGATGAACCCTATGATGCGGGAGAGGACGAGAAGGAAAAGAAGAAGATCCGCACGCATGGGGAGTTTGAGCAGCGCGAAACATCGGTGGCGATTATCGGGCGGCCGAACGTGGGCAAGAGCACGCTGCTGAACGCGCTGACGGGAACAACGCGGGCGATTGTGTCGCCCATTGCCGGGACGACGCGCGATGCGGTCGATGAGGTGATGGAGTTCGACGGTTCGCAACTGCGGTTTGTAGATACGGCGGGCATCCGGCGCAAGGGCAAGACGAAGCTGATGGCGGAAAAGCTGAGCGTGGTGATGGCACGGCGGCACCTGGAAGCGGCAGACGTGGCGCTGCTCGTGATCGACGCTACTGAGGGCGTGACGGCGAGCGATGCGACCATCGGCGGCTACGCGCACGAGAGCGGGCGCAGCGTGATCCTCATCGTGAATAAGTGGGACGCGGTGACCACGGGGCGCACAGATGGAAAGCCGCCGGCCGACCGCGCGATCTTCGAGCGGCAACTGAGGGCGACGCTCAAATATCTCGACTATGCGCCAGTGATTTTTCTTTCGGCGCTCGAGGGGACGGGGCCGGAAAGAAAAGACATGGCGCGCGTGCTGCGCGAGGTAGTGAGCGTGGCCAAAGAGCGGCGCAAGCGCGTATCGACGGGGCAGATGAACCGGTTTCTCGAGCGGATCGACTTTCAGCGCGCGCCGGTGCCGATGGCGAAGCGTGTGCGGATCTTTTATATGACGCAGGCGGCCGTGGCTCCGCCAACGTTTGTGCTCTTTACCGACCGCAAAATCAAGCTGCACTTTGCTTTCGAGCGGTTTCTCGAGAATCGGATACGTGATTCGTTTGGCTTCAAGGGCACGCCGATCTGGTTCAAGGTGAAGGCGCGAAATGAAAAGGCCAGGGACTGAGGGACTGGGAACAGCCTCTAGTCTTTGCCAAAACTAAGGCAATTCGCCACGCCATCTCATTGCCGCCCGCCGCCGGGAGGCGTTGAGGGTGTGGGGCTATCGGCGTCGGTGAGGTTGCGGATGTGCACGCTGGCTTCGGTTTCCGGCACGGTGCCGTCGTTGGCCTGGACCTGAGTTGGCTTGCCCTGAATAAGGATGCGCATAGTTGCCTTTCCGCGAGCAGGAACGAAAACGCGCTGGGTGACGGAGGTTTCTGCATTGCGCACGGTGACGGGAACTTCTGCGGCGGCGTAGCCGGAGTTGGAGAGGCTGACAGCGACCAGCCAGTCGCCGGCATCCGGCCCGGATACCGTTTCAGTCCCTGCAGGTAAAGCCTTGGACTGCTCCCTGGTGGAATGCGGTATGGGCGGCGCCGGGCCTGTGGCAGAGGTGGGAAAGACGCTGTCGATGGCAATGTCAGGCAGGCCCTTGTCGGCATCGACCCAATCGGCGAAGAACCAAGAGAGATCGCGGGGCGGCCTGGCTTCCCACCCCACGGACGGAGACCTGTCCGCGGCGGCCTGCTCGACGAGCTTTTCGAAGTAGCCGGAGCCCCCACTCCCCAGCGACGAAGACCTGTCGCCCCCCGCTGCGCGACCCCGGTGGCGTTTGGTCCCAATTCGTGTGCGGCGTCCTCGGCGGGCGAGTAGGCGCGCAGAGCGACCGAGAGCGCGGGGTCGCCGGCGAGGTCGCGGAGCATCCAGAAGACGTAAGTGGCTTTGGTGCGGTAGTAGACGGGCGCGATGGCCTGCGCGAGCGGCTGGCCGGGGCTTTCGCCGGGGCTCGAGGGCTCGGCCAGCGCGAGGGCGGTGCGGCCGGATTCAAGCGCTTCGAGGGCTTTCTGGCGGCCGCTCTGTTTTTCAAGCCAGAGGGTTCCCATGAAGTGGGCGACGCCTTCGTCCAGCCAGGCGCGGGGCGACTGCTTCAAAGTACGTAACCAGGCGTGGGTGAGGGCGTGGACGAGGACGCCGGTGAGCTCGTCGGGCGTGGCCTGGCGGACCGGTGTCGCGAGCAGCGCGCCGGTTTCAAAGGGCGCGTCTTCGGGGTCGGGCAGATCGAGGATGGTGAGCTGAGAGCGAGGCGTCTGGCCAAGCCAACCTTGCAAGAACGGCGTGACCGTGGCGGCTGCGTCAGACCAGGCTTGAATCACCGCGGAAGAATATCTGTTCGCAGTCTCGGGGGAGACGGATGGGATTCCGGCAGGTGGCGACTCGGAGTCGGGCCGTATCCAGAGCGTAAGGTTGGTGGCTTGGTGCGGGCTGCGCACGGCAACGAAAAGACTGGGCGCTTCAAAACCGAGGTTTGCGCTGTCAAGGTTGGCCGTGGCGACGCCGGAGACTTCAGCGCCGCCGGTGTCGGGCTCAGTGACGGTGAGCGGGGCGGGATGGCCGTCGATGATGGCGACCGTGGGCGTGTGATCGTGAGGAAACTCGACCGTGAGATGCAGGCGGAAGTGGGCGCCGGCCATGCGCAGCTTGTGCTCGCCCATTTCGTCGAAGACGCGCGCGCCATCGCCGAGGATGACGGGAACGCTGGCAGCCGGATACCAGACCACGTTGCCGAAGCCACGCAGGCCGGTGAAGTCGACGCCGATGGAGTCCCAATCGGAATGGAGGGCGACGTCGTTGGGAGTTCCGATAACGATGAGGCGCTGCGCAGATGGAGCGATGGCGCCGGAGTAGGTTAGGTCGAGCTGGAGAGTTGCGCCGGGCGCGAGCGGTTGAGCGAGCGGGACGGCTGCTTCGTGGAGCTGGCCGGTGTGGTCGACGTCGGAGTTCAGCGTGGCGACGGTGTAAGCAGCGTCGTGGGTGGCAATGCGAATGCGCTCCCAGTTGAGCGAGGAAGAAATTTGCAGAGGAATGTGCGCGAGCGGGGATTTGCCGTCGTTGCGCAGGGTGACGAGGGCGCGGACGGCGATCTGCTGTTCGGCCAGGTGCAGATGCACGTCCATGTCGAAAGCGGTGAAGGTGAGGGCCTGGCGCTCATCGTCGGTTGCGGTGGGCTCGGTGACGGCCTGGCCTCCGGGTTGCGGCGCGGCGGGGCCGGCGGTGGTGGTTGTCTGGCCGGTCTCGTCTGTCGAGCGGGAGAAGATGACCTGGCCGTGGGGTTGGGGATTTTGGTCGGCGGGCGGCGCGGGCGTGGTTTGGGATGAAGCGGGGATTGCGAGCAGGAAGATGGAGAACGCCGCGATGAGAGAGCGCGCTGTGAGCGTGGGGCGCGGGCGAATTGAAGCGTTTCCCTCAGGGGCTAAAGCCCAATTCATTTTCGGTGAGTTGATGAACGGGCTAAAGCCCGCACCCTTCACATGCCGGAGAATCTGAGATCCTAAACCGCGCTGTTCCGCGAGGCGGGCGAGATGGAGATTCATGAACCGAGGCCTTTTTGCTTCTTCGGTTGAGCAGCAGCACTGCGTGCAGCAGACTTTTGGACAAGCGATGTGGGCGACCCGGCAGATCGACGCTGGCGAGCAGCTTCAAAAAGAACAACGGCGCCGGCGGCAGAGACGTTGAGAGAGCTGACGCCGCCGACCATGGGAATGCGCAGCAGGTGGTCGCATGTGCGGCGGACGAGATCGTGCAGGCCCGCGCCCTCGCGGCCTAGCACGATGACGAGATCGCCGGTGAGGTCGAACTGGTCGTAATTGGTGGCGCCGCGCTCGTCCAGTCCGACGATCCAGAGGTTGTGCTGCTTAAGGTCTTCGAGGGCGCGCACGAGATTGACGACGCGAGCGATGCGCAGGTGCTCGGCGGCGCCCGCGCTGGCTTTGACGGCCACGGCGCTCAGAGGGGCCGCGCGGCGCTCGGTGAGGATGACGCTGTCGACGCCGGCGCCATCGGCAACGCGGAGAAGCGCGCCGAGGTTTTGCGGATCTTCGACGCCATCGAGAGCGAGGACGAGGCGTGCGGCGGTGCTGGCCGCCGGTGGGGCAAACAGATCTTCGATGGAGAGAAATTCCTGCGGGTGGACGAACGCGACGATGCCCTGGTGGGCGGGAGTTTTGGCAGTGAGCGTCAACTGCTCGCGCGGCTGTTGCAGAACCCGAACGCCAATCTCGCGGCATTGGGCGACGAGGCCGGCCAGACGGAGATCCTGGCGCTCGCGGGCAACCAGGACGTGGTCAAAGCGCCGCTTGCCGGCTCGGAGGGCTTCCTCGACCGGGTGCAGGCCGTAGAGAACTTCCATGAGGGATAGTTTAGAGGATCAGAAAAGGTAGACGGGGCTGCGCTCCTCTCCGTAGTGGCCAGTTTCCGAATTGCCGTAAGCCGGAAAACAACCCAGTTGATTGTTCACTGGAATTCGGCGGAAGCAGCATTTATGGCTTGGGAGCGAGATCCCTTTTCCAAATGCTGCGCAATGCACCGAGCGTGATGGGAAGTGCGCCCGCGAAGAGAAAGATCATATCCCCCACCATGCGCAGCCATTCCAGTTTGTGGTAGATGCCGCCCATGATGAAGGTCAGGCGGCGCGCGTGCCAATACCCGTTGGCCACGGAATCCCAGAGCTGGAGGACTCCTCCGGGGAACAGGTCAAGGAGGATCATAAGCGCGAGGCCCACATTCACGCCCCAAAAGCCAAACCGGACGAATTTTTCCGTTTCCTTCCACACTTCGTCGGATTGCATGGCCCTCAGGCAGAAAACCATGACTGCCAAGGCCAACATGCCAAAGACGCCGAACATTGCGCCATGCGCGTGATTGGCGGTGAGCGACGTACCTATTTCGAAGTAGGACACAATCGGCATGTTGATAAGGAAACCGAAGATCCCCGCACCGACGAAGTTCCAGACACCCACGGCCATGAGGAAATAGATGGCCCACTTCTGGGTCCAGGCCATGTCCTGACCGCACTCGGAGCATTTTGCCTTTCTCAACTTGATGAAATCCCATGCGTCCAGTGTCAGAAGCGTGAGAGGCACGACTTCCAGAGCGGAGAAGCACGACGCGAGGCCCATGTTGAGCGTTCCCTGGCCCGTGAAATACCAATGGTGGCCTGTGCCGATGATCCCGCCGGTGAGATACAGGATGGCATCCAGATAGATCAGGCGCGTGGCTGTCTTGGTGCTGATCACGCCCAACTGGTAGAACATGTGGCCACCAGCACCGTTGCGAAAAGCTCGAAGAATCCTTCCACCCAAAGATGGATGATCCAGAAGCGCCAGTTGTCGATGACCGCAAAGTTCGTCTTAGGGCCATAGAAAAGGGCGGGCAGATAAAAGACAGGGATTGCCACGGCGGTGTAAAGAAAGAGCGAGGACAGCTCCCGTTTTTCAGGGTTTTTGAAGGTTGGCCGGAGCGCCCGGAACATCAGAAACAGCCAGAAAACGAGGCCGACTGCCAGCAGATACTGCCAGAAGCGTCCCAAATCCAGGTATTCGGAACCCTGGTGGCCGAACCAGAACCATAGCTTCCCCAGCTTGTCGTTGATGCCAAGGGATTCGCCTGCCAGACTGCCGAAGACGACCAGCGCCAACGCCCCGAGGAGCGCGTAAACACCGGTTTTCTGGTGCTTGGGTTCTTCGCCGCCGACCCACGTAGCGAGGAAAAGGCCGCCGCCAACCCATGAGGTTGCAATCCAGAAAATGGCGAGCTGAAGATGCCAGGTGCGCGCCAAGGTGTAGGGCAGCCAGCGGGCGATGTCGAATCCATAAAAGGCGCCTGTCTCCACCCGATAATGAGCGATCAGGCCCCCAAGAAACGATTGCGCCAGGAAGAGCAGGGCCACGACCGCGAAGAACCACCCCGTAGCCCACTGGCTGGGCGTCAGCTTCAGCGCAGGGGGAGGAAAGTGCCGGAAATGGGAGCTAGGGCCCTCGGTCTTCCAGCCCAGGTAATCGAATTTGCCAACGACAAAGAGGATCAAACCTAACCCAGCAAGGAGAGTGATCAAGCTCATGGCGCTCCAGACATAGGCATCGGTGGAAGGAAGGTTTCCCGCCATGGGCTCGTAGGGGAAGTTGTTGGTATAGGAGTAATCCTTTCCAGGGCGACGTGCCGTGGTTGCCCAGGCCGCCCAGGCAAAGTAGGCGGTCAGGTGTTTCAACTCGTGGGGGTCGTGGATATAGTTGGCGGGCAGACCGGGGGCCGCATCCTTCCGAGTAAAGTAGTCGCTCCACTCGCCAAGTTCCGTGTGGTAGGCCGTTACCTCACCGGGTGAGAGCCGTAGAGTGCGGGAAGCCGGGTCGTACCGGTTTTCCTTGAGCTGCACGATCGCCTGCGCGGCTGCGGCGCTTTGCTGGTCCGGAGAAAGCTGCGCAAAGGGCTCACCGTACTTTGCGGTTGCAATCGTATCCCGCGTTATCTCGCTCAGACGGTGCAGGTACTCCGCGCTGTAGTCTGGACCCAGGTAGGCCCCGTGACCCCACAGGGTCCCGTGCTCCATCAGGGCATACTTGAAGAACACCTCCTGGCCCGCTTGGATGTCGGCCCCGGTAAACACTACGGCGCCCGTTGCATCCACGGCCCGTTCGGGGATCGGTGGAGCATTCGTATAGGTCAGGACCGTGACAAGGGATAAAACCGAGAAGCCCGCGATCATTATGAGGATGACCGAATGTCTCCACCACGGAGAAAGGCTTGTAACGCCGTCAGATGTACGGGCCATGATATTCCTCCTTCAAGTCCTTGCATGAAATCTTCCGTTTCGGCTCTAAATAGCCCGAGATGGCTATCCGCAAGCAAGATAGCAATCCATTTCATTCCCTTGATCCGGTGTTTTCAGGACAACACCGCAGTTGACTTGACGAAACGCATCACAAGCAGCGACTTTGGTCACAGATCAAAAAGCTTTTCTGCATAAAGGTTTTACATTCTAATTCCGCTGCAAAAGCAGTACGGTAAAAACATCTTTGTCGCAGTCAAGTTCCTCCCTGCGTAGACCAACAACGGGAAGATAATGGCAGGGTGAAAATCCAAATCCGAACGGGTGAACGGCAGACTCCTTGGCAGCCTATGAGGTCACCTTGAATTCGTGACCAGCCCTTGCCACTGCTTTCTTCGCCGCTTCAAGAACTTCCGGCTTGTCATTGTTAGGCAACACAGCAACGGGCGGGGCGGACTTGAGTTGAGCGAGTATTTGCTCCCTTTCAGGCCCGGCCATTTCTTCCAGCAATTCGTATAAGCCGCCTTCCTGGTCTTCGAGTTCGTTGTGAACTTCGAGGATAGACCGGATCGTAAGCATGATGGACGGTGTCGGTGGAGGGGCTAAAAGCGCAACAAGTGCTCCGTGGTCAAGTCGAAGCCGCTCCCCTATGGCTGCTTTCTTGCCGCCCTGCCACCTGGCTATGGCAGGCAATACGATTTTTTCTTCCAGGGAAATATGCCGCAGAAGGCCTTTACGAAATTCATGGTATGACTCTGCATCAATCACACGGGGCTTCGCGACGGCACGTTGAAGCAATGAGTCAAGCCTCTCATGATCGTCTGCCATATATCGATACAGCGCTCCCGGCATAGGCCCTCCATCGCTTGATCAGGTAAACCAGGATTTCCATTACGGTTTCCCGAACGCCGCAAGTGTACATCCCTGAGCTGCTTTTGCAGGACTCTTCCCCCATATGCAACCCCAGGGGCCGGCGCAAGACACGAAGGGCGCTGCCCGGTGATGCGGCGGCGCCCTGTCAATAAATAAAAATTCGCGATCTCTAGACGAATTTGCCGGGGGTTTGCTCGCGCCACTGCTCCATCTGACGCTCGAACTGTTTCATGTTTTGCTGGAAATGTTTCATCTGGTCCTGGCTGAAACTTTTGCGCAACTCTTCCATTTGCTGGCGGAACTGTTCCATCTGCTTAGGGTCGATCTTGAAGGCGTCGGGATTGAAGCTTTTGCGGAACTGTTCTATTTGCTCCTGAAGCTGCTTCGTTTGCTCGGGATCGAGCTTAAAATCCTTCATGCTCTCGCGCAGCGCATCGGCCTGAGCGGAGAGCGCGTTCGCGAATTCCGGATCGAGAAGTGGAGAGATTTCGGCAATAATCGCATCGCTGTCCGGTCCGAAGAGATCTTCATATTCCACAGCGCCGCGGTGCTTCGAGTCCACCTGAAGGGTGAGCGTCTGCTGCTTCTTGTCGCGCAGGATTGTGACCTGCACGGGCTTGCCGACGTTCGAGCGGAGGGCGCGGTCCCAGTCGGCTGAGGTGGCAATCGAGTCCGCGCCAACCTTGAGAATCACGTCGAAGGCTTTCAAGCCGGCGGCTGCGGCCTCGCTTTTGCGCGCCACCTGCTTGACCATGACACCGCCCGGGACGCCCATGTACTCGGCCATCTGCGAGGTGAGCGGCTCAACCAGCGCGCCCACGTTGAGGCTGCCGGTGAAGATGGACATATGCAGGCCGCTGGGCGGGATGGGCGCATCGCCACCGCCCATCATGCCCATCGCCGGCAACGGCGGAATGGGTGAAATGGCGCCGGCATCGATACCGATCTTGTCCCACACGTCGTGCTCCATAACCTTTCGGTCGGCCAGTTGCACGGCGAGAGTCTGGATGTTGCCGTCGCGGCTGATTTCGAGGCTGATCTGGCGGCCGGGCGGAATTTCGCGGAGCATGCGCCGCAACTGCTCGGCGCCCTCGACGTTCTGGCCGTTGAGCGCGAGCACAACGTCATTCACCTTGAGCCCGACCTGGCCGGCGGGCGCGTCGTGATCGATGAGCGTGATGAGAGCGCCGCGTGCTTCTTTGAGCTTGAGCGCCTGCGCCTTGTCGGCATCGACATCGGACACATCGACGCCCAGGTAACCCGCGGCGGCGGCGTGGGCCGCCAAGGGGCTGAGATCTGAAAAGAATGGCGCCAGTTCCTGCGCCTGCGCGTGGGCCACACGCGGTGTGAGCGCCAAAACTGCCGCTGCAGCGGCGATTACGGCTAAACCAAGACTCAACTGGACACTGCGGGAAGGCCTCAAAAAGTGCTTCATACTGGTTTTTCTCCCGATTGTATTCGTCCGGTCCGCGCTCTTTAAGACGGCGCAGGGGCCGGAAAGTCATGCGAGCTTACTGAGTCTCCGGTACCCGGCTTAAGACCTGCCGGGAGACATTCCGGATTTGCGGACTGTCGTCCGAGTTGGAAACCGAATAAAGCACCTGCCGGACGCTGGTATCGGCCTCGACGGGCTCCAACAAATTGATGGCCGCGGTCCGGATGGCCGGATCGCTGTCATTGAGCACTGCTTCAAGAACGGAGTCGCGCACGCGCACGTCCTCGGCCACGTACGGTTCGAGGCCCTGGAGCGCCTTCTCACGCACCTTGGCGCTTTTGTCGTAGCGCAGCGCAACCATGAGGGCATCGCGGATGCCCGAGGGCTGGCAACTGTGCCCGGCGCGGCACTCGGCGGCGAGCAGCGCCACGGAGTCGTCGCGCAGGCCCGGCGAAGCCGCATCCTGGGTGGCCAGCATGAGGAACTGGCGGATGACCGGGTCATCGAGCGATCCCTCGATCTGACGCGGGACGAGCTGGTTGTAGCTGACATCGACAATTTCGGAGTTGGGATGGCGCACGATGCCGGAAATGCCGGCTACGTTAGCCAATGCCGGCAGCGCGGCGGCGGATGTGACTCTGGCCGGCATGTCCGCGGCGGCTTGCGCCGCTGCCTCATGCGCCGCCCGGTTCTGCGCGTACTCATATCCGCCCAGAACGCCCGCTCCGGCTCCGGCGGCCAGCAGCAGCAGCGCCGCGGCGGGCGCAGCCTGCAGGCTTGCAAGATTATTCAAAATGCGCTGGCCCAACTGCTCGTACCAGCGCCTGGGCGGCATGGTGTCGAGCGCCTCGTCCAGGCGCAGCCGGGCGCGGGTAATGAGATTCGGATCCGGCTCCGCGACGGGATGCGCATCGGCGAGCACTTTGACTGCCAGCACCTGCTCCCGTTCCTTCCAGCACTCCCCGCAGCCGGCCACGTGCCGCTCGAGCTCGTGAATATGTTCGTCGGCGAGCTCCCCGTATGCCGCCGTTACGATTCGTTCGTGCGCGAGTTCGCAATTCATAGTTACGTCCTCTTAGCCCAAAAAACAGCTCTTAGCTTCTAGCTCCTGGCTTCGTCTCCCAGTCAATCAATCTGCTCCGCTTCACCCTCCGTTCCGGCCGGGGGAGGCTGGCAGCTAAAAGCTAGGAGCTAGAAGCTGGCTCTTATCTCAACTCCGCCAATTGCGCCCTCAATTTCTTGGTGGCGCGGAAGAGGGTGTTTTTGGCGGTCTCTTCCGTGGTGTTCAACATCTCGCCGATGGTGCGCAGGCGCAATCCCTGGTAGTGCTTGAGCTCGAAGACCATGCGCTCGCGCGGTGTGAGCTTGGCCAGCGCCGCTTGAATTTTCTCGCCAAGCAGCTTGCGGTCCAGCTCGCGGGCGGGATTGGAATACGACCGGTTATCGGAGACGGATGCGAGCACATCGATCTCGTCTCCGGCGCGGTCAAGCACCACTGCGTGATCCTCGCGGCGGGTCTTGCGCCGGCGCAACTGGTCCAGGCAGAGGTTGGTTACGATGCGGTAGATCCAGGTATAAAACGAGCACTCGAAGCGGAAGTTGCCGATATAACGATAGGCCTTGAGAAAGGCATCCTGGTAAATGTCTTCGGCGTCGTGCTCGGAGCCGGTAAGGTGCAGGGCCAGCCGCAGAACCTGGTGCTCATACTGACGCACGAGAGCGTCAAATGCAGCACGGGACCCCGCCTGCGCCTCGCGAATCAGTTCCGCCTCGTGGGCGCGGGCTTGCACACGCACCTGGTTCCGGCTCGCTTCGTCCTCGCTCCGCGGGCTTGCCCCGCCCATTGCCCTGGACACAGCCATACCTGGGAAAGATTGTACCCTTCGCCCAGTTGGCCGAGCCAAAACTCCCGCCGCGTGAACCGAGGCGAGAGGAAAATCGATCGCGTCTGCGTCCATTGGCTCAGCTCCTGGAAGACAAAAGCCCGTGCGTGGTTAATAGACGCGGAATGATGGGTTTGGTCAACAAGGCAGGAACCAAGGAACAAGAAGGCGGGGACTGAGGGACTGAGGGACTAGGGACGTAGGGACTGGGGACCAGGAAGCGTCATTGCAGGGTTCGTTCCGGCCTACGGGAAGGGCGACTACTCCCGTTACACTGGGAGGGTGATGAGTGGAAAACTCTTTGATGGCATGCGGGATGAGCGGGCGGAGGCGGCCGGCGGGTGGTATACGGCGCACTGCGACGGGGGGTCGCGCGGGAATCCGGGGCCAGCGGGCTATGGGGCGGTGATCGAAGACCCCGAAGGCGAGGTGGTGGCGCGGCTGAGCGATTATCTGGGCCGGCAGACGAACAACTACGCCGAGTACAAAGGGCTGCTCGCGGTGCTGCAGTGGGCGCTTAAGAATGGAGTGCGGCGATTGCGGGTGGTTTCGGACTCGGAGCTGATGGTGCGGCAGATGAAGCGCGTCTACCGGGTGAAAAATGCCGGATTGCTGCCGCTGTGGGATGAGGCGCAACGGCTGGCTCTCGGGCTCGAGGGGTTTGAGATGCGGCACACGCTGCGCGGGGGGAACAAAGAGGCGGACAGACTGGCGAACGACGCGATGGATAAAGGGCAGCGAGCGAGCAAGTCGGCAGGTTAGTTCTCCAATTCATGTGAAGTCTCAAGTGGCGTGCAATGTGCGAGTTTTCTCAAGGAAAACGCCACTCACGAGTTGCGGCTTTCCTCTACATCAATTGGAGAACCGCTATAGCGAGTCGGCGGTTCGGCGTACCGCCCCGAAATCCTTTACTTTTGATAAAATGTAAAGAGGGGTGCCTCGTCATGGAAGCCACACTTAGCAGCAAAGGGCAGGCCACGATTCCCAAGGCGGTTCGCGAACGGCTGCGGATCCATCCCGGGGATCGGTTCAAGTTCTTCTTCCATCCGGACGGCGTGATGATTCTGCCTAAAATTCCGGCGAAACGCCTGAAAGGCAGCGTTCCCAGGCTGGCGCGGCCGGTATCCGCCGAGGAAATTGACAAGGCAATCGGGGCAGGCGCCACCGAGAGATTCCGGCGGAAGAAATGATCGGACCCGAAGATGATCGGACCTGAAAATGTTGGGACTCGATACGAACGTTCTTTTGCGTTACCTGACGCAAGATGATCCGGTGCAGTCGCGCCGGGCAACGGAGATCGTCGAACGCCGCCTGACGGACGAGAATCCTGGTTTCGTCAGCCTGGTCTCGATCCTCGAAATCGTCTGGGTTCTTGGAAGTTTGTACAAACGCACGCGCGGGGAGATTGCCGATCACATCGAAATGATACTGGCGGCCGATACGCTCGAAGTGCAGAACGAGCAGGAAGTCTATCAGGGAGTGGTCGCACTGAGAAATGGAACCGGGGCCTTCGAAGATGCGTTGATCGGCAGCATCGGCATCTGGAGAGGTTGCTCAGCAACTTTGACGTTTGACCGAAACGCCGCAAAACGCCTGAACGGGTTTCGGCTTATCTAAGCATGCTTTCCAAAGGTTGGGGACAATGACGTTTCGAGAGATACGAAGGCTTGACAGGGCGCTGCCCGAAGCGGAGGCACGTGAGATTCTGGCGCGCGCGGATCATGGCGTACTGGCTACCGCCGGAGAAGACGGCTGGCCCTATGCCGTGCCGCTCAACCACGTGCTGGTTGGCGATGCGCTCTATGTCCACAGCGCATTCGAGGGGCACAAGCTCAGGAATATTGCGCACGAGGAAAGAGTCTCCTTCTGCGCGGTGGCAAGCGCCACGGTGGCGCCGTCATCGTTCTCGACATTATATGAATGCGCCATCGTCTTTGGCCGCGCGGCGCTGGTTACCGACGGGGACGAAAAGCGCAGAGCACTGAAGCTGTTGACCGAACGTTTCTGCGGGCAGGGCGCGGAGCAGGACGAAAGGTTTGAAAAGCATCTTGCGCAGAACGGATTTGGCAGCCGCACGGCCGTGATCCGCATTCAGATCGACCGGATTACGGGCAAAGCCCGCCGCGCCACATCGGCGTAGCTTTAAGCAACCGCGGATTCTTCGACTTCCTTCGTCCGCTACGCGAACTCCGGTCGCTCAGAATGACAGCTCCTGAAGATGGAGTTCCGTTCCCTGACCCCCGATCCCTGACCCCTGTTACTTGCGTCCGAGGTCGTTGCGCCAGGCGTGGCCGTCGCCTTCGAGCAGGTGATCGGCGCACTCGGGGCCCCAGGAACCGGCAAAGTAATTGGGAAACACCTCCGGGGTCTTACTTTTCCAGGCGTCCAGGATCGGGGTATAGAGCGCCCAATTGGTTTCGACGCCGTCACGGTGCGCAAAAAGCGTTTGGTCGCCGAGCATGGCGTCGAGGAGCAGGCGCTCATACCCATTCGCGGATGATTTGCCGAAGGCGGCTTCGTAATTGAAATCCATGTTGACCGGGCAGACGGCCATCTCAGAGCTGGTGGGAACCTTGGCGCCGAAGCGCAACGCGATGCCCTCGTCGGGCTGGATGCGGATGGTGAGCAGGTTGGGCTGAATGTCGCTGCAAGGGCCGGTCGAGCCCATGCGGTTGAAGATCAACAGCGGCGGCTGCTTGAACTGGATGCTGATTTCGGTGGCGCGCTTCTTCATGCGCTTGCCGGCGCGGAGATAGAAGGGTACGCCGGCCCAGCGCCAGTTTTCGATTTCAAGGCGTAGCGCTGCGAAGGTTTCCGTGCCCGACTCGGGATTGACCCGGTCTTCATCCCGGTAGCCGACGACGCGCTGGCCTTCCACCATGCCGGGACCGTATTGGCCGCGCACGGCGTTCAGGATCGGAATCGGCGGAATCGCCTGCCAGACCTTGAGCTTTTCGCGGCGCACGCTTTCGGCCTCGAAGCTCGAGGGCGGCTCGAGCGCGACCAGGCGAGCAGCTCCATCATGTGGTTCTGCACTACGTCGCGCAGGGCGCCGGCCTTCTCGTAAAACGGCCCGCGGCCTTCGACGCCGAGCGTTTCCGCCACGGTAATCTGCACGTGGTCGATGTAGTTGCGTTTCCAGATGGGCTCGAAGATGCCGTTGGCGAAGCGGAAGACTAACAGGTTCTGGACGGTCTCCTTGCCGAGGTAGTGGTCGATGCGGAAGACCTGCCTCTCGTCGAAAACGGAGTTGACCTGCCGGTTGAGTTCGCGCGCGGAGCTCAGGTCGTGGCCAAAGGGTTTTTCGATCACCACTCCGACATGGTTTTTCCCCTGCGACGTCATCCGCGCCATTTCCTGCGCGCCCAGGTTTTCCACGATGCCGGCAAAGAACTCCGGCGCCGTGGCGAGATAGAAGAGCCGGTTGCCGTTCGTCCCTTGCTGCTTCGTCGATGCGTTCCAGGTTCGCTTTGAGCCCCGCGTAGCTTGCCGGATCGTCGAAGTTAAGCGCGGAGTAGCCTATGTGTTTTTGAAACTCGTCGAGCCGTGAATCGGCGGCTTCCGCACCGCCAAACTCGACGATGCCCTGACGCATGTCGGCTGCGAACTCATCGCCCAGCGGGCGGCGCGCCACGCCGACGATGGCGAACTGTTCGGGCAGCAAGTTGGCCTGGAAGAGGTGATAAAGCGCGGGCAGCAGCTTGCGCTTGGTGAGGTCGCCCGAAGCCCCGAAGATGACGAGAACGCAGGGATCGGGAATGCGCTCGACGCCCTTGCGGACCTGGGAAAGATCCTCGGCGCGCACGCTCATTTGCATGGTGGCCATGGTTGTCTCCAACAGGGTTCAGGTGTCAGGTTTCAGGTGTCCACGCGGCATAAGCTATTCACCGATCCCTGAAACCTGACCCCTGACACCTGAAACCTGCGTTTAGGCCTTGGCTTTGGCGAATCGCTTGTTGACTTCGGCCCAATTCACCACGTTCCACCAGGCCGCGAGGTAATCGGGGCGGCGGTTCTGGTATTTGAGGTAGTAGGCGTGCTCCCAGACGTCGTTGCCGAGGATCGGATACAGACCTTGTGACAGCGGCGAGTCCTGGTTAGGCGTGGTGATGACCTTGAGCTTGCCACCGGTGAGAACCAGCCAGCCCCAGCCGGAGCCGAACTGCTTGGCCGTGGTCTCGTTGAAGGTCTTCTTGAAGGCCTCGAAATCTCCAAAATCGGACGAAATCTGCTTGGCGATGTCACCCGAGGGGTTGCCGCCGATGCCGGAAGAATTGGCCTTGCCCATGATGTTCCAGAACATTGTGTGGTTGGAGTGGCCTCCACCGTTGTTGCGAACGGCGCCGCGGATGTCTTCGGGGACAGCGTTGAGATCGCTGATCAGGTCGTCGACCGATTTGGCGGCAAGATTGGGGTGGTTGGCCAGGGCGGCGTTCACGTTGTTGATGTAGGCCTGGTGGTGCTTGTCGTGGTGGAGCTTCATCGTTTCAGTGTCGATGAAGGGTTCGAGCGCGCTGTAGTCATAGGGAAGCGCCGGTAGTTCATATGCCATCGGGAAGTTCTCCTTCGTTCAAATTGTGCTTTGCGAATCGTGGACAAATGGTCAACAAAACAGAGGACTTATGGACCTGGGGACCATTGCGGAACGGTAGCGTCGGTCGCGCGCAACAGCAGCGCCGTATGTTTGGATGCGGAAATTAACGGCCGGGTGCGGGAAAGTTGCCGGATTGGGCGCAACGGGACGTGCCGGTTGCCGACTATCCCAAGGCGTGGGATCGGAAAGCGGCAGTGAGGAGGGGAAACCAGGTTTCCGAGCCCGAGGGCAGACGCGTGGGCGCGGCGAAGGGCGGGCGCGCGGCAAAGACCTCAAGTTTGGGGACTTCGAGGTCAGGAATTTCGATGCCGGCGATTTTCGAGTTGCCGGGGGCTGCCGCTTCAACCGCTAGCGCGATGCGGTGCTGGACGTGCTCAAGGAGGCAAAAACGCCAGCGGGAGGGGTTCGAGTCCACGCCGGGGTCGACTTCGAGATGGATTCCCTGCGGTTCGCCAAAGAGGAACGAGACGCCCCGTAGCGGAAGTGCAAGCCCCATGCCGCGCGCCTTGATGTAGGCCTCTTTGAGGGTCCATAGAGAGAGCGCGCGATCGAGACGCTCGGCGGCGGGCAAGGCGTTGAGTTGCGCCTGCTCGGCGAGAGAAAAGACCTTGGGCGCGAGCGGGACAATTTGCTCGGCGCGGCTGAAAGCCTCCACGTCAACACCGACTTCGGGACCGGCTTCGAGGCAGGCTCCTGTTCCGTAGGCCGCGACAAGGCAAACGGCCAGTTCCATGCTGTTCGACTGATTGAAGTGCAGACCGCACTCCGGAAGCGGCGACGGCTTGCCGTAGGGGTTGACGGAATAACTCCAGGCATGCGGCGGCAGGGGGTAGGCGTGCGATAGTGCGTTACGCGCCAGAGCATGTGAAGCCAGGTACTCGCAGCGATGGCGGTCGAAGCGAAAGCGGGCGGCACGCTCGCGCTCGGCGTCGTTCACGAGCGCCGCACAGGCTGCTTCAACGCCGTCTTCGGAGAGATCGGCGGGCCAGCCGTACCAAAGCTGGAGCGCCGCGCGTCCTCTGGTATTTTGCTGGCTCTCCGGTGCCATCGCGCCCCTTGCGCTCAAGGATAAAGCTCTTTGGCAAAGCCGAGGAAGCAGGGCCAACCGGGCCGGAGTTCGTTCGCGCTACTCCGGCGGGGGATAGAAGGGCAGCTTCTCGTTTTTCTCGTTGGCGCGGCGCACTGTGGCATCGTCAAAGAGCAGCGCCGGGGCCAGAACTGTGACCGGCGGATCGCCAAAGGAATTCGCAACCCACAGATCTTTGCCCGCGGCTTCGATGCTGGAGCGCAGGGCACGGTCGTCGATGTCTGCGAGAACGGCGCCGCGCACCAGCTCGCGTTTTCCGTCGGGGGTTATGCGGTAGAGCAGGCGCGGCTTGCCTGCGCCGCCCAGGGTCTGCACAAAATAGACGCTGGGCAGGCCGCGATCCTTGGCCATATCGAGCAGCTTTTGATTGAGTTCGGTATCGGAGAGGCCATTTTCCGCGGTGATTTTAAGCACGCCGATCATGGGGCGCGCGGCGCCGGTGATTCCCGCGCGGCCATGGCCGTTCGATTGCGGAAAGTCGCGCACCGGCTGGCGGCCGATGAGGTAATTTTCAAGGCGCCCGGCTTCGACCAGTTTGACGGCCTGTGCGGGAACGCCTTCGTCGTCAACCGAGTAAGCGCCCAGGATGCCTTTGCCCGAGAAGGTTGTGAGGCTTGGGTCGTCGACTACATTCATGAAATCGGGCAGTACGCGGGCGTGAAAGCTCGACGCAAAGGCGCCGTTGGTGCGCGCTTCAGTGCCCAGCGCCGGCCGCGTGGCCGTGACTGCGGCGGCGAGCAGATTGTGCAGAGTATCGGTGGCGGCGTCAGCGCTCATCAGCAGCGGACCGTGGTACTCCTCTTCGACGAGCGGGGCTTTGCGCAGATCGGCGAGCGAAGCGATCTCGTCAACAGCGTGCTTGCTGAAGACTGCTTCGGAGTCGAGATCGGCAAGCGAAGGGCCAGCCGAGACGAATGAGCGTTCGAGACGCATGCCGTCTGCGGCCTGCGTGTCCACGGCAAATGCCTCCTGAAATTCGGCAGTCGATTTGCGGACGATGGTTCCCTCGCTGGTGACGAGCCATGTGGTGATGGAACGGGCGTGAAAACTGGCCGTCGAGTTCTGCACGTCGCGCTCCCACCCCAAGGGCGGAGACCTGTCGTTGGGAACCCCGGCATCCCACCCCAACGACGAAGACCTGTCGTTGGGGGCCCCGGCATGGTTTGCGCTCACTCGAGCATCGGTGCGGTAGAGGCCGCTCGTGCGGGCGACGCGCTGAGCCCATTCTTCCTCGTCGAGTTGCAGGGCGAGCGGTGGGCCAAGCGAGACGGTAGGCTTTTCGTGGCTGAAGTCGTCGGCTTGCGGCGGCGTTTGCACTTGCTTGAGTGCCGCCTGCTTTTGCGCGTAGGCGGAAAGAGCACTCTTGTAAGCCTGGTCGGTTGCCATCCATAGGGACGAGCGGAGCGCGACGGGATCGTTGTCGAGGGCCGTTAACTCGATAGACCCGTCGCCGCGTGCGCCGGAGCTGTCGGTTTTGTAGTCGCCGACGCGCACCGTGACGCGCGCCACGCGCTGATGCGCGTGTGAGGAGCCCTCGCTAGAGCCGAACTCGGCTTTGGTTTCGAAGTCGTCCGCTTCTTCGATGCGGTACTGGATGAAGAAGGGCTTGGCGAATCCGGGCAACTGGAGTTGGTTCATGCTGCGGTCGAGTTCAGTGAGCATGGCGTTAAGGACGGGATCTTTTTCGCCGTCGGCGCGGGTCTGTTGTGCGGAGATAATGCGCGGTGTGCAAAAGAGAAGCATGAGGAGGGAGGTGCAGGCGAGCGCCAGCAGTGGGCGAGATGGATTCATTGCGCCTCTCCTCTATTAAGAGGATCTGGATTCAGAGGATCGGCGCCAATTGCAAATGTCCGATCCGTATCAACACTTCCCTGCTTCCCTGTTCCCATGTTCCCTTGTTCACTCGTTCCCTGCTTTTCCGCGCCGGGGATGGGCAGGATGGGCGGACGCGCGGTGCCTTGCGGCTGGCGCTGCGTTTCCATCTCGCTGACCAGCATGGCGGGAGCGACGGCGCTGACGGGGATGGTTCCCGACTCCGCGCCGCACTCGCCGTTGAAGACTTCGCTCTTGTCGCCGGTGGCAAGAATGCGCTTCATGGCGGCCAGCGGCGTGCCAACGATGCTGACGCCGCGCACCAGTTCGTCGGGACGGCCATCGACATAGACGCGCCAGACGACGAGCGGAATCACCTGGAAGGCCTGCGGCGAGCTGCGCTGCGTGACGGCGAAGCCCGAAGAGATGTCTTCAAAATAGAGGCCGTAGGGTTTGCCCTGCTTTTTGGCTTCTTCGATCAGCTCCTCGCGCAGTTCGGCCTCGGAGACGCTTTTAGTGGAGGTGACGATGAGGTTGCCCTGGCGGCCGGTGGGGATGTGGCCGGTTTCGGCGCGGCCGTGGCCGTTGGACGAGCTGAAGCTGGCGATGGGCAGACGCGACATGAGGAAGGTTTTGAGCACCCCGTCCTGGATGAGATCGACGCGCTCCGCTTTCTGGCCTTCGTCGTCGTACTGGTAGTTGCCGCTGAGCCAGATTTTGCCGAACGTGGTGAGCGTGGGGTCGTCGGCGACGGAGAGGAAATCGGGGAGTATCGTCCTTGCCAACGTCCTTGGTGAAGGTCTGGCCCTCCTCGTCGCCGCGCTGGCGCTGGCCTTCGAGCCGTGGCCCAGTACCTCGTGAAAGAAGACGGCGGCGGCGCGGCCGGAGAGAATCGCCGGGCCGTCGAAGGGCTCGGTCACCGGAGCTTTGCGCAACGCCTCGAGACTCTTGCCCAGATCGCGCATGGCGGCTTCGAGGTCGGCCTGCTTGGGGAAGCCCGTCGACGGTCTCGGCTTCGAAGGTCTGCTCGCGGAAGAGATCCATGCCATCGTCGGCGCGCGTGACGGCGACAGCCACGAGCCGCGCCAGCAGATGCGGCGCGACGATTTGCGAGCCCTCGGACGAGGCAAAATAATCGGTCTCGTTCTGCACGGTGAGAATGACCATGTTCTGGTACACGTCGGGGTAGTCGCGGAAGATGCGCGACAGTTCCCGCACCCGCTGCTCCCATGCGGCGCGGTCGATGACGATGGGCGGAGCCACGGCGCCGATGTGGGTTTGCGGAGACTGCTGGCTGAAGTCGGGCGAGGTGTCTTCTTCCTTGGCGCGAACCTCGGCTTCGGTCTTGACGCGCAGGTAGTTGTCGAGCGCGTTGCCGTAGCCGGTGTTGGTGGCCAGCCACAACGAACGCGCCAGGGCCTCGCGGTCGTCGCCGAGCGGCAGTTGCAGGCTGTTGACGGCCGAGGCGCGATGCGTGCCGTGGGTGTTGTCGAGTTTGGGATCGCCGACGCGCACCTGCACGTCGGCCACGCGCGTGTGGCTCGCCGAGCTCTCGGCCAGCGCGCCGTACTGTGCGCGAATGGAGACGTAGCTCGCGTCGCTGACCGAGTAGCTGAGGAAGTAGGGCGGCAACTGCTTGTCGGTGGCGGGCGCCATCCCGCCCCTGGCGTCCGCTGACGCAGGTACCAGGGATGGGGCAACCGCAGGCTTGCCGAGCGAGGTGAATGCGCGATGCAAGCTCGGCTGGTCATGGCGTCGAGCAGAACCGGGGCCCGCGGACGGGTGGCTCGAGAGCCGGGTCCGTGGCGTGGAGGACCGGTGTGGCGGGCTGTTGTGCGCGAATTGGAACCGAGAGGGTAAGCAGTGAAATGGCAGCGGCCGCGAGTGCGAGAATGCAAAAATCGGGCCGTGCGGCGCCGCGGAATGGCTATGGAATCGCTGTGGCGTGGGGATTCGGTTTTAGGTGAAGGCATCTGTTATGTTCGATTGTCGCAGAATTCACGAAAAATATCGCACATTCATCGAAAAAGGGGAATGCGGATGAGATTTAGACGCCGAGCGTTGTTGTTGGTGAGTCTGGCCGCGCTACTTGCGGGACTGTCACGCATGCCGCCGGCCGCCCAGACTGGCGTAGGCCAGGCCGCACCGGCGCCCGCCGCCGCTCGCTGCCGCGCCCGCAAATCCCCAGCAGGCCTATACGCTGCCGCCGGACAAGCTGGCCAAGGCGATCGCGCTCAGCCGCATCCGCAACATTCTGGACATTGCCGGATCGATCTGGGGCATCGTTGTGCTGTGGCTGCTGCTGGCTACGCGGGCGCGCGGCCGGGCTGGAGAGCTGGGCGCAGAAAATCTCGGGCCGGCGATGGATTCAGGGAGTGGTCTTTTTCGCCGCCTTCTTGTTATCACCGCGCTGGCCAGCCTGCCGCTGGATTGGATCGGGCAGCACTACGAGCCGGGTCTACGGGATCAGCGTGCAGGGGTGGGGCGGCTGGCTTGGCGACGAGGCAAAGGCGCTGGGGCTGACGCTTGCTGTTCGGCGTGCCGATTCTGCTGCTTTTCAACTGGATTGTGCGGCGCTGGCCGCGGCGCTACTGGCTCGGGATCTGGGCTGGTCACGCTGCCGATCCTGGCTTCTGGTTCTGCTTTGCTGAGCCTGCTGGTCTCGAGCCCCTCTTCTACAAGTTTGAGCCGCTCTCGCAAAGAATCACGCGCGCTGGTGGATGAAGCTTGAGAAGGTGGTGGCGCGCACCGGGACCAACATTCCGCCCGACCGCATGTATCTGATGAAGGCCAGCGAGAAGACCAACGGCCTGAATGCCTATGTCAGCGGGATCGGCGCCACCAAGCGGATTGTGGTGTGGGATACGACAGCCGGGCGCATTCCCGACGACGAAGTGCTGTTCATCTTCGGCCACGAGAGCGGCCACTACGTGCTGCACCACATTCCTGAAGGGATTTGCCTGCACCGCTGTGGCGCTGTTCTTCATCTATTGGGCCTGCGCGGGGTTCGCGGCGTGGATGGTGAGGCGGTTTGGGGCGAAATGGATGGGGCGCAGACCGGAAGATCCAGTGAGCAGCACCGTGCGCTTTCGTCGCGGACGGGATTTGTGGTGCTGCTGTTTGCGATTTCGATCGCCAGCTTCTTCTGGAGCCGGCCGTCAACGCCGTCAGCCGCCACTTTGAGCACCAGGCCGATGTCTATGGGCAGGAGGCGATCCACGGCATCGTGCCCGACCCGCAGAAAGACCGCGGTGGCCGCGTTCAACGCCCTGGGGCAAGCGTGGCTGGAAGATCCGAATCCAAGCCCGTTCATCGAGTTCTGGCTTTACAACCATCCCAGCACCGAACACCGCGCCAACTTCGCGCTGCACTACGATCCATGGGCGAACGGCGGGCACGGGGAGTTTTTTAAAAACTAGGTTTCAGGTGTCAGGGGTCAGGGATCAGGGATCAGGAAGCGTGAGCAGCATAAATCAATTAGTGCAGCTCGAAGATGCCGGCGGCGCCCATGCCGCCGCCGACGCACATGGTGACCATGCCGTAGCGGGCATTCCGGCGGCTTCATCTCGTGCGAGAAGCGTTGCGGTGAGTTTGGCGCCGGTGCAGCCGAGGGGGTGGCCGAGCGCGATGGCGCCGCCGTTGACGTTGACGCGGGCGGGATCGAGATCGAGTGCGCGGATGACGGCCAGGACCTGCGCGGCGAAGGCCTCGTTCAATTCGATGAGCTCGATGTCGTTGAGCGTGAGGCCGGCATGGCGCGAGAGCTTTGGGGATGGCGGTGATGGGACCGATGCCCATCTCTTCAGGCAGGCAGCCGGTGACGGCGTAGGCGACGAGGCGGGCGAGGGGCTGAATGCCGAGCTCGCGCGCGCGGCCGGCTTCCATGAGGACGGCGGCGGCTGCGCCGTCGGAGGTTTGCGAGGAGTTGCCGGCGGTGACCGTGCCCTGCGCGTGAAAGGCGGGCTTGAGCTGGGCGAGCGCTTCGGCGGAGGTGTCGGCGCGCGGGCCTTCGTCGGCGGAGAAATGCTTTTTCCTGGATGACGGGCTTGCCCGGTTTCGTTCCCGGCGTGGCGGTTGTGACGGTGACGGGAACGAGTTCTTCGGCGAAGCGGCCGGCGGCTTGCGCGGCGAGAGCTTTCTGGTGGCTCGCGAGGGCGAAGGCGTCCTGGTCTTCGCGCGAGATGCCGTAATGGCGGGCGACGCGCTCGGCGGTGAGGCCCATGGTGAGCAGCGACGCGGGATAGTTGGCGGCGAGCCAGGGATTGGGGCTGGGCTTGTTGCCGCCCATGGGAATGAGGCTCATGGATTCGGCGCCGCCGGCCACGACGACGCGCGCGCCGCCGGAGCGGATGCGCTGATCGGCCAGCGCGATGGCCTCCAGGCCGGAGGCGCAGAGGCGGTTGACGGTGGCGCCGGGGATTTCGACGGGAAGGCCGGCGCGCAGAGCGGCCATGCGGGCGATGTTCCAACCCTGCTCGCCCTCGGGCTGCGCGCAGCCGAGGATTACGTCGTCGATGGTCGGATTTTTCGAGTGCGGGAACCCGGTCGAGAGCGCCGGTGAGTGCCGTTGCGGCGAGGTCGTCGGGGCGAGTGGTGGAGAGCGCGCCTTTGGGGGCGCGGCCAACGGGGGTGCGAACGGCGGCGACGAGGACGGCTTCCGGCATGAGTGGCTCCTACAAGCAAGTTAGCAGGTTAGCAAGTCGGCGAGTCGGCGATTGGGATTGCGCGACCGATGGGTAGAGGATAACCGTTAGCCCTTGACGCGATGCTAATCCTGCGTGTCGATAAGGGTCCAGTTGCCTTTGAAATAAAAGTGGTAGATGGTGCGTCTGGTCGATGACAGAGTCGGCGAGGGCGTCGTGGTCGAGGCGCGGCGGGGGATGGCGCATGCCGAGTTGCGCTTCGTGAACCTCCTCAGGCGATGCAGGATCGATGGCCCAGTTGAAGCCGAGGACGTTGCTTGAGCCGTGGGATTGCAGGCGCTCGGTTTCGGGCGCCGTGGCGAGGACCGCTGGGTTCGCCGCTGTTGCCGCCAAAAAAGACGAGCAGCGAGACCGTTCCGTTGACCGAGCAGAGGACGGCCCAATCGGAGGAGCCGCGGCGCTCGAGGCTGGCGTGGACGACATTTTCCGGGCTGCGTGCGCTTCGTAGGTTTGCGGAATGAGGCAGCCGCGGCGGGTGAGCGTCTCCTGGACGGCGGGCGGGAGCTGGGGAAACGCAGTTGACGGGAAGATGGCGGATGAGGTAAGGGAGTGGGGCGGCCGTCGACGGTGATCTGGCCGGAGACGTCGAGAGGAGCCGAGGCTGATCCTGCGGGCGGACTGCGCGGGAAGCAGAAGCAAAGGAGCAGCGGAACGAAGCAGTCAGCCCCGATTTGAATCTCGCGCGAACCATGGAAAACTCTCACGAGCACTCTATGCTCGAGCGAGGCAGAACCGCAACTCTTTGCGCGCCAGAACAATTCAATTGCGCAGCGGCTTGCCGGTCTTGAGGGTGAAGGCGATGCGCTCCTGGGTTTTGCGCTCGCCGCAGAGGGAGAGGAATGCTTCGCGCTCGAGATCGAGGAAGTATTGCTCGCTGACGAGCGAGCCGGGCGTGACGCGGCCGCCGGCGAGGATGTATGCGGCCCAGCGGGCGACTTTCTGATCGTGCTCGGAGGCGTAGCCGGCTTCGCCCATGAGATAGATGCCGGTTTCCATGGTGGCCAGCGCGGCCGTGCCGGGAGCGGGAATCTGCGTGCGCGGTTGCGGCGGAGCGTAGCCGGCTTCGGCGAGCGCGGCAGCCTGCGCCTTGGCGTCGAGAAGCAGGCGCTCGCGGTTCATGGTGATGCGATCGGCGGGCGAGAGCAGGCCGAGAGATGCGCGCTTCGGCGGCGGAGGTGGAGACCTTGGCCATGGCGATGGTTTCAAGCGCGCGCTTGAGCGCCGTGGCGAGTTCGGCGGATTGGGCAAAGCGCGAAGGCGGGTCGCGCGGATCGGGCGGCGCGAGCGCGGCGGCTGCGTCGAAGGCGCGGAGCAACATCTCTTTTGTGCCGCCGCCGGCGGGAATGAGGCCGACGCCGGCCTCGACCAGGCCCATGTAGGTTTCAGCGTGGGGCTGGCGGCGCGCGGCGTGCAGGCAAATCTCCGCGCCGCCGCCGAGGGTGAGGCCGAAGGGCGCGGCGACGACGGGGCGCGGGCAGAATTTGATGGCCGCGGTCATCTGCTGGAAGCTGTGAATGACGCTGCGCCAGCTCGTCCCACTCGCCTTCCTGCGCGGCGAGCAGAAGCTGCATCAGGTTGGCGCCGACGGAGAAGTTTTCGCGGTCGCCGGAGATGACGAAGCCGGCAAAGTCGCGGACCGCATCGGACGAGGGATTGAGAACGGCGGAGATCAAGAGACAGAACATCGCCGCCGATGGCGTTCTTGAGCGAGTGCAGCTCGATGCAGGCGATGCCGTCGCCGAGATCGACGAGCGAAGCGCCGGAGTTGGAGCGGACGACGCCGTGCTGTGCGGCGGAAATCGGCGACGCGGGCGTGGCCGGGAATGGCGGGAATGGGCTCGGATTGGCCGGTTGCCGGCTGGAAGCAGTCGGCTTTGTCGGGCGAGTACCAGCTTGTGCGCGAAGCGGCGAGCAGAGCCTGCACGGGAGCGCTGACGGGCAAGTGCGAGAGCCTTCATGCGCGCGACGGTGTCGGCGACGCCGGCCGCATCCCACATTTCAAAGGGGCCGAGCTCCCAGTTGAAGCCGGCGCGCATGGCGGCGTCGATGGAGGGAGCGTCATCGGCGACTTCGCCGATGCGGTCGGCGGCGAAGTTCCACAGCGACGCGAAGAAACGGCCAGAGAAAGGCCGCGGCTTTGTCTTTGGCCGGATCGTTCGCGAGCAGCAGGCGCAGGCGCTCGGGGAGCGTGGCGGCGTTCTTCGCCATTTCGAGCGAGGGCAGAGCGGGCTTGGCGGCAGGACGGTACTCGAAGGTGGAGAGATCGAGGACCAGGCGCTCGTCTTTGCCATCGGCGCCGCGGATTTTCTTGTAGAAGCCCTGGCTTGATTTGTCGCCGAGCCAGCCGCGCTTCAGCATTTCGTCGAGGATGGCGGAGAATTTGCCGCCTGTGACGCCCTGAGGGAAGTTGGCGGCGACGTGGGCAAGAATGTCGATGCCGACGAGATCGGCGAGGCGAAAGGTTCCGGTGCGCGGCCAGCCGATGGCAGGGCCGGTGAGCGCGTCGACCTCTTCGATGGTAGCCCTGCTCAAGCATCAGATTGGCGGCGTTGAACATGACGGCGATGCCGATGCGGTTGGCGATGAAGTTGGGCGTGTCGTGGGCGAAGACCACCTGCTTGCCGAGGATGCGATCGGCGAAGGCGGCGAAGGCAGCAACGATGGCGGGATCGGTGTCGGGGGTGGGGATGACTTCAAGCAGGCGCATGTAGCGCGGCGGATTGAAGAAGTGCGTGCCGAAGAAGCGGCCGCGGATGGCCCGGCAAAGCGGCGGCGATGTGGCTGATGGGCAGGCCGGAGGTGTTGGTGGTGAGCAGCGCGTGCGCGGCGAGATGCGGAAGAACGCGAGCCGAGCAGCGCGGTTTTGATTTCGAGATTTTCGGCGACGGCTTCAATGACCCAATCGCATTCGGCGAGCTTGGGCAGATCGTCGTCGAAGTTGCCGGGCAGCGATGAGGCGGGCGAGCGAAGGCTCAAAGAAAGCGGCGGGCTTGGACTTCGCGAGCGTATCGAGGGCGGCGCGGGCGAGCTGCGGCTCGTTGCTTCCGGGCTTTGGAGGAAGGTCGAGCAGGACGACAGGGATTCCCGCGTTGGCCAGATGCGCGGCGATGCGGGAGCCCATGGTTCCGGCGCCGAGAACGGCGGCGCGGCGGACGAGCAACGGCTTTGCATCAAGCCGTGGAGCGGGAGTTGCAGCTGTGGTAGCAGTGCTCATAACGACTCTCAGTATTCGATTTTGTTGGGCGAGGCGATCCACGCGGCGAAGCTGGCCCACGCCTCGTCGCCGAGCAATTGCGTTGAGCGGAGTTTGCGCTGGCATCGCGTCTTTGCGCAAGCTCCGCGTAAAGAAAAGCATCGTCGAAGCCGGCGCGGGCCGCGTCGGCGGCGCTGGCTCCGTAGTAGACAGCGTCGAGCCGCGCCCAGTAGGCGGCAGCGAGGCACATGGGGCAGGGCTCGCAACTGGTGTAGAGCTCGCAGCCGGCGAGAGTGAAGGTTCCCAGAGTTTTGGCGGCGGCGCGGATGGCGTTGACCTCGGCGTGTGCGGTGGGGTCGTTCGACGCAGTGACGGAGTTGGCGCCCTCGCCAACGATCTTGCCGTCGCGCACGACGACCGCGCCAAACGGCCCGCCCGCGCCGGATTCGACATTCTGCGTGGCCAGCGCGATGGCGCGGCGCAGAAACTCCGGATTGGGTTGGCTGGTCATGCGGAGTGACTTCAAATCCCGGGGAATGCGAAGACAGATTCAGTATGGCACAGGGAATGCGCCTTCCCCGGTGGATTCCAGGCCGCACGCGTTGGCGCATGAGCAGACGTGCGAAGCAAAATTGCCATCGCCCTCACCCTGACAAGTGCGCTTCGAGCACTTCATTAAAGCGGGCGAGCCAGGCTGGATGCGCGGGCCATGCCGGGCCGGTGACGAGGTTGCCGTCGACCACCGCGCAAGTGAAATCGACGGGAACGAACGTTCCTCCGGCCAGCTCCACCTCCGGCGCGCAGGCGGGATAGGCGTTGAGCTTGCGGCCTTTCAGCACGCCCGCGGCGGCCAGCAGTTGCGGGCCGTGGCACAGTGCGGCGATGGGCTTGTTGGCCTTGGCGAAGTGGCGGACGATGTCGAGAACTTTAGGGTTGAGGCGGAGATACTCGGGCGCGCGGCCGCCGGGAACCACGAGGCCGTCGTAGCGCGCGGGGTCGATCTCGTCGAACGTTGCGTTGAGCGTGAAGTTATGCCCGCGTTTTTCCGTGTAGGTTTGATCGCCTTCAAAGTCGTGGATCGCGGTGCGGACGACATCGCCCTTCTTCTTGCCGGGGCAGACGGCATCGACGGTGTGGCCGACCATCTGGAGGGCCTGGAAGGGAACCATGATCTCGTAGTCCTCGACAAAATCGCCGGCCAGCAGCAACAGTTTTGCGGGTTTCATGGCGCAAATTCCTCCGCACCAAGTTTGCCACAGAACGCTGAGCGCGCGCCGCAGCGGGCGCTTTGCATTTGCGAAGCGATGCGGCGATGGAACCACCTTTTTCAGGCGCGCGTATACTGCGCAGGAGGACTGCGGGAGTTCAAAAATGAGCCTGGCAATGCTGTGGACCTGTTTGTACGGGGCGTGGATCGTGCTTGAAGTTGTGGTCAGCGTCGCCACGCGCACCCGCCGCAGCGAAGCAAAGGTCCAGGACCGGGGAACGCAGTTTCTTCTTTGGGCTGTGATCGTTCTTTCGCTCACCCTGAGCGGCTGGATGCAGCATCTTGAACTCGCCGATATGCAAGCCGGGGATCGCTGGCTGCGGCCGGCCAGTGTTGCACTGCTGGCCGCGGGGCTGGCGGTGCGCATTACCGCGATTTTGACACTGGGCAGATGGTTCAGCGCCAATGTGGCCACGCACGCCGAGCAGACCATCCAGCGCAAGGGCCTGTTCCGGTTCGTCCGGCATCCGTCGTATCTGGGGCTGGAGATCGTCTTCTTCGCGATCGGATTGCACGCGCACGACTGGGCCTGCCTGGCGGCGGCTTTCGTGCCTCCCACGCTTGCGGTCGCTTATCGCATTCATATCGAGGAAGCAGCTCTGCTCGGCGCGTTTGGCAGTGAGTACGCTGAGTACATGCGGACGACGAAGCGGCTGATACCCGGGGTGTACTGAAAAATCTGCCGCGGTTGTTTCGGATGCGCGCGCCGCGGGAGTGAACGATCGGCAGTAAAATTCTTTCATGACTACGGCCGGAACCCTCGCAATCCTGAATAAGCGCATTGTCGCGTGCGAGCTTTGCCCGCGCCTGCGCGCGCATTCGGCAGAGGTGGCGCGGGTGCGGCGGCGGGCCTATGCCGGCTGGGAGTACTGGGGGCGTCCCGTGCCGTCGTTCGGCGACGAAAAAACGCGCGTGCTGGCGCTCGGGCTGGCGCCGGGAGCGCACGGATCAAATCGCACAGGGCGGATGTTCACGGGCGACGGATCGGGCGATTTTCTGTTCCCCGTACTGCACGCAGCCGGATTTGCGTCGCAGCCCACGGCAACCTCGCGCGACGACGGGATGAAGCTGACCGGCTTGCGGATCAGCGCCGTGGCGCACTGCGCTCCGCCGGGCAACAAGCCGGCAATCGAGGAACTGCGCAACTGTGCTTCCTGGCTCGATCAGGAGATGCGGCTGCTCAAGAATTTGCGGGTGGTGGTTTGTTTGGGGCGCATTGCGTTCGACGGGCTGCTGGCGCACCGGGCGCGAACGGGGAAATTGACGTCGCGGAGGGGATTGGTGTTCGCGCATGGAGCCGAGTACGAGTTGCCGGACGGATTGATTGCGATTGCCAGTTATCATCCCTCGCTGCAGAACACCAATACCGGAAAACTGACGCGGGAGATGCTGCTCAAGGTTTTTAAGCGAGCGCGAAAACTGGCGGGGCTGTGAACGAACAAGTTCCGGCTTGGGGTTCGCCGAAGCAAGAGGAGAAGAGATGGAACGGATCGCGAGAGAGATTTTGAAGGATGTGGCGCTTGACGATATGACGCCAAAGCCGCGCGGACCGAAGAGCCCGATAGATCACTGGACGCATGCCGTGTTGCTGGAGCGGGCGGCGTATCTGCGCCAGATGGCCAGGCACGGGGACGGTTCGGCCTCGGAGACGCTGAAGGAGTATCCGCAACACTTCGCCATGCTTTTGTTTCGCAGCCGGAGCGGCGAGGCTGAGGTGCATGAGAGATTGGCGGATTTATTTGTAGTTCTTTCCGGCAGCGCAACGCTGGTGACGGGCGGAGTTGTAGCCGGGGCGCGGACAGTTGCGCCGGGAGAGACACGCGGACCGGCGATCGAGGGCGGCGTGAGCCAAACCCTGAGCGCCGGCGACGTTGCACACGTCCCGGCGGGCATGCCGCATCAGATGCTGCTTAAGGGCGAGGAGACAATTGCCAGTCTCGTGATGAAGGTGCAGGAGGCGGCTTAACGGCCTCAGTACCGCGCCGCATCGAGACAGAGCGGCCTTTTCCGGGACAGCGATCTTCCTATTGGCCGCGGGAGACTTTTGGGCAGCGGCCTTCTTCGTAGCAGCCTTCTCTGCATTCGCAGTAGAAGCCTTCTTGGCCGGAGTCTTCTTTGCCGCCTTCTTCAGGGAGCAGCTTTCACGGCCTCTTACGCCGCCTTAGGCGCCGCCCAACGCTTCCTCTGGGGCTTCGCAATGCGCCTCCGCACAACTGGGCTTAGCTTACGCGTCACCGACTTCTTGGGCTGCGCAACGGCTATCGTTACAAGTGTGCTGCCTTCCCGTCGGCCCAGCAGGAACTGTCTCAGCACAGCACATTCGCCGCAACGCGAATCCCGGTAAAACATGGCGCCGGAGTAGCAAGGGGAACAGTACCGGTCAAGCATAGATGAATCCATGGGCTACCTTTCAGGGACCGGCATAGAGCTGCATTCAATCGCGCCGCTCCCGCGACCGGCACCAGGGAAACAGCCAAATAAATTCGTCCCGCCATGGTTTCTCCGGTCGATAAGGCCAGTCTACACCTGTCTCCCCGCCCTTCCGGCCCCTGCAATCTGCTCCGGGCGCGAAGGCCGCCGGGGGCACATTTTGAGAATCTTTGCACCCAAATTTCACCCTGTGGTGCGTTCGGGGTATTTCCTCCGAAGAGCGAGGCCAACGCAAAACCAGAGTTGCCGTACCCCGGAGCCTCAACCGCTGAGTCGATGCAACCAACAGGGAGCAGCGGCCTTCCACGAACCTCGACAGGGCACACCAACTCTGGTGTTGCCGTAGAAGCTTAGCGGGTCTCAAGAGACTTTCGAAGGCTGGAGCGGGAGACCGGGATCGAACCGGCGACATTCAGCTTGGGAAACTGTCTATAGCGTGTATTATCAATAACTTACAAGAACAATGAAGTGCCGAAATGGACGCAAATGGAACCAAAGGAATTCTTACAGCGGGGGCCAAAAAGGGGTTTCACCCAGTGAATATGCGGGTTTCAGCTTGTTCCTTCGCAACCCCTTTTTCAACCCCATTGGAACACAGAAAGACTGTGAAAACTTCTGGAGACCGCATTTTCCTGCTTGGAAAGAGGAGCGGATATCGCTTGAACTCATCTTCTACGGCCTGCTAGCGGGTCTCATCGCGTCGCTCCTTTCGGATCCTCGGGCCAGTGGTGAACTGTAGGCAATGAACCCCACCAGGAGTCCTACGTGGTGGCCGACGTTCTCGGAAGTCGACGGGTTCCACGAAGACAAGGGCGCTTGGCGCTATTGATCCGCACAACCCCGCCAGGTCTCCAGAGCACTCGATTGTTTACGCAACAAGGCCTAAGGCCTCGCTGGCGCGGGCCGGATTCGGAATCCGCTGGCGGAGGTAGGGCAATATGGGGGACCAGAGCACCGAAGCCCCTTCAATAGGTTCGTCGCTTCCTGTTGCATCGCGCAGCAACAATTCAGACCACACAAATGCAGATGCCAAGAGGCCCATTGCGGGGGCCGATGCCTGGACCTGATTGAAGGTGAGGTATCCGCACCCGGAGCGAGAGCGCAGGTCATCCTCGAAAGCATTTCGCGGTCTTGCCGGCTCAAGGTCCTCGCGGTCTGGAAAGAGGCGGCTTGCAAGCCTGCTGTCAGACGGTATTGAGTGCCACGTGAGTCTTGGTTGCAGAAAGGAGTCTCCTAGACCAGCCTCTATGAGCCAAGAGTATCCCGCGGCCGCAGCAATCCGTCGAGCGGGAAAATTGTCGAACCCAAGGATCGCAGTCAGCGAGCGGGCCGACCGGGCTCTCCAACCCCAACTAAGCGTCACCTGGTCCGGGACTGGCGAGAAGCCCCAGCCAATGAGCCTTTCGGACAAATAGGTCGCCTTCGGAACGCCAAGCCACTTTGAATCCTCTTCGATAAGCACCTGCGTGTGCCAATTTCCGTCCTCGAACGTCCCGCCATCCAAGAGGGTGATTTTGGCTGGAATGGCCACTCTCCTTCTCTGAAAGTATAGAAGGCTCAGATACGCTTGGCCGAGATGTCCCAGCCCCAGAAAGGCAAGGTCCCCAAGGCCGCTAACAGGGACGTCGATACCTGACGGCAGGGTCATCGCCGTGCAGGCCAGACCCTCTCGAAACGCAGGGATTCCGACAGAAATAGCAAGGGCTGCAAAGCCCAAATAGCCTGCCAGGGCAAAGCAGGATTCGGGCGTCGCACTGTCACCCCCAGAGGCTAAGGAACCATACCGCACTTCGCTGCCCCTTGCGTCGCCTACGAGCGCTTGACCCTCCCCTAACGGGGGCGCACAGCCGAGGAATATCCTAAGGCATGCAACTTCGGCGCCGGCCGCCTCGAAGACGCAGCGACTGCCAAGGCGCGCCGGTTGGCCCAACGGCCCCCTCAGTCCGACGTTAATATGAATCCTCCCAGTGAACTGTCTCTCCAAGGCACTGCAGAGGGCCCACACTGCCGGCCAAAGGTCCGACTCGGTGGCCCGCGCTGGGCTCCCAATCACCTCGACATCTCGGTCCAATAGTCGGATGGCCTCGTCAGATCCTGCAGTGAGACCCGCCTTCAGCATTCCGTTGATAATCCGCTGTTCGCAGGCTTCCATTAATCAAACGTGGATTCCACGCGGACACCTCACGAGGGAACACTTTGGGGAAAACTCAGTCGATACTTGGGAAAGGAGATGGAAGCTGCTGGTGCAAATGCGGGAACAGGAGACAAATCGCCGACGGTTCGACGACACATCAGGGAACTCGTCAACCCAGAGCGACAGAACTCTTCAATGAGCGTCACGGTCTGTCGGCGGCGCTCTTCTGCTCAGGATTTCTTGCGCGAAGGCGACTTAGCAGTACCGATTCGCGAATCAATGATGAGAAACTGCCGTATTACGTTCATCAGGTCGCCCCTAAGCTACGTGGTACTTTGTTCAATCGAACGCTGCAAAAATGGACATCCAGATTTGATCCAGCCCTACCCAATCCGCGCTCTCTATCTGATCAGATTTCGCCTTATAGCTCTTTACCTTCTGCCAGAACTTATCTTGTAAGGATGCTTTGTGCATGACTTCGCCTTGGTAGGCCTTCATAGATTCTGAATAGCCCTTCCATTGCACTGGATGATCCGAACTCAAAACGTCTTTGCCGAGGTACAACTCAATGCCTCCCGCCAGACCGTTCACGTCAAAAGGCACAGTCCCGGTAGGCCCAATCGTTGGATAACAACGAAGGCTCTCCAATGCCGGATAATGAAGCACCGCGACATTCTTGGGAAGTGATATCCGTTCGAGCGGGCGAGCGGCTTCGCGTGCCGCAGTGTCGTTGTCGAACAGAGCAACCATTCTGTTTGAAATGTTGGCCGCGATGAATGCTTTTAAGACGCCGACAACCTGATTCGCTCCTCCTGCAGCACGTGACGTATCGAAGTCGAAGAACGAATAGAAATCAATCAGATGCGGATACAAAAGCCCAAGTGCTTCGCGGAGGATCGCTGCGTCGCTTGAACCCTCTGTCAAGATGATGATCTTTGCGTTGACCGGATAGTCCTCGGTGAGAGTGCGGAGTGCGTTCTCGCAGATAGGCTCGTCTGGTTGGTAGTACCCGGCGTTGACGACTTCGGTCAGATCCTGCTCGACCACCGCATCCGGTGGTACAAGCGAACACGCCACCCGGATTAAGAATCTCGTGTCCGAGCAGAAATAGCCCATGAGATAGTCCTCGTTGTAATCGAGGATGTAGCGCTCGGCGCCACTGACATCCGGCCCATTTCTATCTTCGAACGGCTCCGTACGCAGCTTTCGCTGCATCACCGACCGCAGATTGTCGGCGTAGTCCGCGAAGGTGAGACGTTCGATTTCGGTACGGCTTTCCGCCCAGACGTCTTCACGGTCGTCCTCGTTGGGCTGTATTTCTTCGATACGCTCTCGACGTAAGCTACCGAAATCCTGCTCCGCTCGTCGCAGAGAGAATCCCATGATGTCGAGCCGCTGAGCGATCTTCTCGGCAGACGCCTGGTACAGAACCACTGTTTCCAATTCGTCATCTTCCGGTTTGACGCTTCCCCAAACCATCGGATTCCGTTCTGAAAACATGCGCTGAAACACGCGTTTGTCCGATTCGCGGAACACCGAGAGAACTTCGGGAGCCGCATAGCTCTTTGTCTGCACCAGCGGATATCCGCCAACCGAAAACTCTGTGTAGCTGCCCACACACTCCTCGTTTCCTCATCCTTAGCCACGTTCCCGGCGGCCGACGGTGAACAGGCCCTGGGTTCGTACGGGATAGCTCTTCTTCTCATACGCGCGTTTCACGAGAGACGCAGCGGCCTTGTCGAGGGCGCGCATGCTGCGCCGCAGCGAAATCGCATAGCGCAGCAGTTCGATACTCAACGGAAACCGAAAGCGAGTGATGTCGCGTTCGTTCGGATTGATTGGCAACTTACAGCGGGTCTCATAACCCCTTGCTCGCCGCACAAGCCGTATGGATAGTTGGGTATCGGCTGGGGTGTAATGAACAAAACAGTCGCGATAGTCCTTCATCCGATTGACCCATCGGTCTTGCGCTGCGCGGAACAACGCGGAAAACAGGTCGTCCGGGATTTCCTTCCGGCAAAACCGACTAAAGCTAGGTGGCATTTCATGCTTGTAAGCTACCCCAACGATCCGCGCCAAGAGATCGAGCGCGGTTCCGATCTCACACAGAAAAGACTCAAAATCCCAGTAAATCCTCTTCACACGGACGTCGCTCTGTGCCAACTCCAGCAGCGAGTCATCCCCGTCGAGTCTCACCGCCAGTTCCCGATGCAGTTCGGCATAGAGCTTTGCTATTGTGTTGATGCGGAATTCAGCGCATTCCATGTGGTGCCGATATGCTCTCGGGTATTCTCGTGCGAACCATGCGAACTCATCCATTTCACCATCCGGGTGATCGTCCATGACCTCAAACCGAATGTGGTCTAGAACTCGCACGACATGGGGCGACTCCAGAGCGGAAGCTCGGGTGTCGAGCACTGGTAGCGGAAGGATAGGAGCCGGACCGGACATGGTTATTTGTCATCATAGAGGAAGGCTGCCCTGGCCGCAGGCGCCGAGCATCTTCCGTCAAGAATGCTGACCATCTTAACGCATCGTCTAGCTCAATTGAAATGACTTGCAGACCAGGAGCGAGATCGGTATCGGAAAACGCCGCAGTGTACCGAAGTATTTCTGGAACAATGCGAAATTGCCGATGCGCTCAGCGAGCGGTCCGGCCAGGGCGATTTGGCCGAGGCTCCAAGTTGTCGAGTTGGGGCGAGCGATACGCTATTCGGAGGTGGCTTGGTCACAAGACACCGATCTTAGGTCCACAGGGGATGATTTTAGGGTTGTCACCGGGTTGCATCGAGGCCAAGTAATCGGCCCATTCCTATCTGGAAAGCTCAGCGTCTGGGAACGCAAGCCATCCCCGATCCACGCAAGCACTTCCTCGGTCGTGGCCGAGATCACGGCTGGCCAGCATCCGATGCCGTCGAGAGGCTTGATATGCTCTTCCGCCTCAACAACGCCAAGAACGTGCTCGGCCCACGACGGCTCGGCGGGTAGTCCGAGAAAGCTCACCAACGTTGCCCAGGCTTGATACCGTTGGTATCCGAGTAGGATCGTCCGTCCCACTCCGCCATTCGTGTACAACTCCTCCGAGACAGCTACCAGATGCCGCACTGGATGCTTCCGGTCCGGCAAGCTCACGGCTCCCTTGTAGCAGGACGCGTGTTCGCCGAGTGAGACCTCCTTCACTTCGCCATTCGGGAAGGTCAGCGTGAATGTGGCCTTCTCGTGAACCGCCGCGGTGATTGCGCCCACGTCGGAATCGTTGCCGAAGACACTGATGAGGTGCGCCTGCTGGTCTTCGCCTACATAGCGGTCAACCCGCAGCCGAATCCGGGTCGAGGTCTTCTCCGTCATGCGATGGTATTCAAGCAACCCGAGCCTCAGGTGTGCGTTCTGCATCGGCCTCTCCTTCGGGCTTTGCCGGCGTCTCGGTCAGCTTCAGAGTCCGTCCATCGGCATAAACCAAGCGCAACTCGTTTGCCCACCGTTCCCGGTGATGGATGACTTGCTCATCGCCGTTTTCCTCGACGAAGGTGGTCACATGCTTGACCGATCTCCATCGCGCGATATGCCGGTCATCGCCCTGGCCAAAAACGCCATTCAGCAGGCCGGCCGTGCAGAGCAGCCCGACGTGGCCGCCGTGCAGCGGCGTGATATCGCCGGCATTGGCGCCAAAGAAGCACCAACCCTGTTCCCTGTACTCCCTGAGTTCAGGAACTGTGATGTTCCGAACCAGCGCCATCTCTGTTGAATTGGTATTGGGATTGCGGCCAAGCAACACCTTACCGTCAGGGAGATCCGGGATGCAGACGGTTGGCAAGCCATCCAGTTCACCACCGAGAGTGTCGGATGAGAAATCAGGCAGACCATTTGGGAGCATGACTAGCGGATTCGGACGGGCATAGACACGAATCGCACCCTTGAGGGGAATGCGCCCCTTGCTGATGTCCAAAGAGTCCTGGAATCCGTGCTTGAAGATCCGCCGGTAAAGAACCGGCATCGTCTTCGATTCATGCTGAAGCTTCATGGAGCGCACGAGCGCCCATTCAGCCTTTGGCATATCCATGTCGCGCCGAGCTTCGTCTGACACATTCACCAACGTCGCGAAGTAGTCAGTGATGGCGTCTTCATCGTCGCCAAAGAGAACCTTGGCGCGCTCGTCCATGGCTTCATAACCAGAACGAACACACAGGTCTTTTTCGTAAAACCCTGCGTTAGTAATGGTCTGAAGATCGGTCATGAGATCGTGCTTGCTGACTTTCAGCAGCATACCAATATAGATGTGGTCACCGTGAAAGACGACCTCATCCTTGGTCCCATAGAGATAGATGTCGTAATCAGACATCCTCTCGTTAGCAGCATAAATTCCCTTGCCGAGACCAAATGGCCCGACAAGAGTAGCCGCACATCCGTCGAAGCCGGGTAGGTTGATTACGCCGCTGCCATCCAGGAACGCGGTTGCCTGATTGTCAAGCAGCTTCATGTTGAAATCCAGAATGGAGATGATCCTTCCATTCTTGAGCTGAGCTAACGTCACCTGGCCGGTCTCCGCGGCATAGCTTCGGATCACCTTGGCTTCTACCATCACCTGGTGAGCAGCCATGGTCCGGCGCATCCGCTTCGGCGCCTTGGGATCAGAGGAGATGAACACTCCCAGATCCTTGAGGCGCTTGATATTGGCCGAGGCAGATACCAGGACCATGGTCCCGGTACCGTTGACATCGGCATAGACAACACGGAAGCGTTCGTCACCTTCGGTCCAGCCGTGACGGCAGAGATACTTCGCCGTTTCTGCCATGTTCTTGCACCCGTCCTTGCCGGACGCTTCGAAGGTGACGACGCCATACTTGGCGCCTTCGGGCATAAGGGCGTCTAGCACCTGACGCGTCTCATGCTTCATGAAATGCTCGTCCTTCTTGTAAAGGGCCGGCCGGCCAGGATACGGCCGGCGAACGCGGGTTGGAATCTTATCCGGAGCATCCCGATCGGACGCGTCGAACAGAACGTGAAATGCCATTCGACTTTCGTGTTCCCATACGGGAAATCCGTTGGCAGCAGCAACGTCACCAGAGAAAGCCAACTCTTCTGATGCGTGCTTGTCTTCAATGAGCGTGTTCTCTACAGACTCCTCATTGAGTTGGTTGTCGGTTGAACTTAATTCGAGAGCCTCGTTCATCAAACTCAGATTACTTGACATACAATTCCTTCCTCTCCACAGGTCGGTTGAGTGCCATTAGGTTCGCTTGTTTTGTGCGCAAAACAATCGGCAGGGGCTTCCTGTTGCCAGTCAGTTCCACTGCCTTGGCTGTGTTGTTGAGTAGTCCTAGAGGGAGGCAGGCGTGACGGCCATCTTCTTGGCGAAGAGGCCTGTAATGCTGGTCCACACATGCTTGGCTGCCGGGATAGCGCAGATCTGCGCAGTACCCGCAGCGTAGGCGGTCTTGTCGGTTGCAAACTGAGTTGCATCCGCAACCTTGTGAATACCCTTGGAGACACAGTCACCAATGGCATGGATAGCGATGCTGCTGAATGCTCCATTGACCATCAGGTTGAGGACGGCGATCTGTTCAGGTGTGAGCTGTTTCTTCGTGGTCATTTCATTCTCCTTGAATGGCAACATGTGAATTAGGACCGGGTGGGCTGAAACCCAAATGAGCCAGCCTCCCTGTACTACTTGTTACCTGGTGTCTTCATCGCCGAAGAATTCTCAGCCTCGCGCGGAGCGCAATCCACCCGTACAGCGGCGGAGAAGCAGTTGACCTGTTCCCGATGCGTGTTTGCCTTGATTGATTTCTCGGAGGGGATTTGCAATTCTCTGGCTTGCAATAGGAAATCGAATTCCAGCTTTCTGTGCGAACCCCAGATTCGATTCAGAACACGCAGAAAAGGCCCTCGCGTGAGGGCCTCTGTGTGCACTATGACAATGTAAGTATGCTGGTTTGTTGTGTTGTGTTGCTCGACTTCTGTCGAGTAGACACACGAAGGGTACAGAGCAGAGCATCTTTGGGTGAATGCAACCAGTAAGGAGGTCTGCTTTGTTCTATTCCCTGCTGGTTTCCCTGAGTTAGTTAGAGGAGCATTCTCTTCTCCGCCAGTTGGTCGTCAATCTCCGAGGACTATCCGGTTGCCGTCGATTCAGGCTGCAACCACCGTATTCTCTGGTGGCGCTTCGGGCGCGGGTGCTGCCCGCCTTACCCCTTCAACCAGGCCGCTTACCGAGCGGCCTCATGTGTGCCTTCGTTATAGCTCGCGCTACTCACACACTGCTTGACTTGGCGCGCTGTCTAATCAGCGCCCTCTACGCTTCGTGGCTGTATTTGACGATCACGTTCGTAGAAGCCGACAACCAGTCCGTCTGTTCGGCGCGCTGGTGCCGCGGGGCGTCTCGGTGCTGTTTTACTCGGTTCGGATGGCGCCGGACCAATATGAGCCTCACTCCAGGCTCAGGGCGAACAGGCTGATGCCAACCCTTGGTGCGATGCTCAGGACTATCGAGACGCTATTGCCTGCTCATCGTCTACTGCTGGCGTCCTGTCTGCCATGCGGGCCGCGTACCGCGAACTGCATTGGGAAACGCCGTCTTACTTCTCTCGATCTTGCTACAGAGCGCGCGACTATCAAAGGCTTCCGTCCACACTCAGCGCGCGGTGTTGTAGCACGGGCATCAATCTAATCCAACAATGCAGCCCAGCAGGAGATGTCGAGGGACTGTGCGGCGTATGCTTCTGCCAACTTGTCGCATCGCGCTTTATCCGGGTGGAAAAAGGTGCCAGTGATGTGCTGGCGATGAATCCGATGCTTATTAGCGATCAGATCAAGTTTCTGCCACAGGTCGCAATCGGGGAGGCGGTCGGGCAAACGCTTCCACATCTGCGCATACCTAGCGTGTCGCCACTCGTCGGGCCGGAATGGGATACCGTTGAGGAGATATTCATTGTCGCTGTTCAGAAAGACTTGGCAGCGCTCCCGAAGGGCCTTGAGGCCCTCTATGACGGCATTGAGTTCCATCTGACCTCTGGTGGTCTGCGGAGATCCGCCAGTGCGCTCCATTGAGTGCTCGTCTATCCGGAGGACGAAGGCCCAGCCGCCGGGACCGGCATCGCCAGTACAGGTACCTGCGATGGTGAGGTTGACTGACTTCATTGTGTCTCCACTAACTCATGATTGCTCGTTGAGGAACTCCACCTCGTCGTGAGGGCCAATGTGCATCCACCAGTAGTCCTTCGGGTGATCCCGGTCGTACCGCCGCTGCATCCGTTCCCAGGCCTCAGCAGCCTTCTCGGTCTCAGCCCATCTCATCGATGCGCGCCGGAGCAGATTTTGGAACCTGTATTCTGCCTTCCTGAGGTATTCAAGCACCTGCGGAGTAACTGCCCGCGCTGCCATAAGCAGCGCGCGGCCGGTGTTAATGATCCCGTCCAGAATGCGCTGGTAGCGCCGGAGAGCGAAGTCCACCACAATCACGGCCAGCTTGTGTTCTATGGCGATGGCCCACCGGCCAGCGCCACTGAAGTGCATTGACCAGATCTGGGCCACTTTCTGTTCAGGGAGCTGGTCGGCCTGAGACCCTACATTGGTGAGGTACTGCTCCGGCCGCAAGCACTTGCAGCTCTTGGTGTGGCCGCTCAGGATGTCGCGCAAACGGCACTCGGTGTGGGTGCCGCACCGAGTGCATGTCGTAGCCGCATAGGGCTCGTTCTGGGCACGGCGGAAGACGCGATCGATCACCAGGAAGTGGTGGACTGTCCCGATAAGATAGTCATAGCACTTACGCGGCCGTCCGCCCTTGCTGGTCCGGCCGGCGCTCTCTACTGCTGCCCCGTTCTGCATAGATTGTTCCTCTGTAACGGACTCTATACGGCCACCGCTGTCCACCAAAGGCACGAATGCCTGGGCGCGAGCGGGCTCCAAGCCCGCGTCAGTCCCTGCTGAATGGAGTCCGTTGATGTTGAAGTTTCTGTTCATGATCAACTTTCTGGCAAGAGTAGAACGATCGAATCAGCCCCACCTCGGCTGGACCGCACTTGCCTTTCCGGTAGCGGGTCGGCCCCAAAGGGCCGTCCCGCGTAGATTCTTTAAGAGAACTACAACTACAACGTCGCGCTGAAACCCTGGCGCTGGTATTGTTTGGTTGCTACTGACCAGTTGCCGGGAGGCGGCCATATCTGCGGCTGCTTTGAGAATCAGATGTGGTCCCGCCGTACAGAAGCCCCATTCCGCCTTACCCTTACCGCCAGCGAAAAAGGCGAGTCAGCCACTCTTCGGTGAGGTAGCTCTGTACCTACCTAGTATGTCCCGACAAAGCTAAAGTGATCAGTAGCCGTGTTTCATGCGGGTTTCAGCGCATTTGGTTGCGCGAATTGCACATGATTTCCACAGGGCTCTTCAGCCTTCTAAACAGGCACCGGAGCCGACGGATAGGGTCATCGCGTCAGCAGGCTCTAGTTCAGCTATTAGCCGGTCCAACCTGGCCATGCGCTCCTGCAACGCTTCGCTCCCGGATTGAGCAATAATTCGCTGTACCTGCAGCTCGATCAGAACGGTGCCCTTGCCCCTCAACTCGACAACCATGTTCACTGCCTTGCGGAGTTCGCTTATGCGCCCTTCCGTTCCGGAAAGGCCACTTCCCGATTGCGCAGCCACGCAGCAGTTGTTGCAGGGTCGAGGCGAATCGAGCTCGCCACTCTGTAGTGTGGAATCTCGCCCCGCTTCGCGAGGTCGTAAATCGTCCTTTTGCCCAAGCCCAGCAGGTCTGCAAGCTCAGGTGCAGTCAGGGCGTGGGGCCACCGCTCAATTCTTGTCGCCAGGTCGCCGATCTCAAAAGGCGCACTGATATCTTGGTTCTTACGCATGTTTCTTCCTTGGATTGGAATGATGTTGCTTTGGTTTAGGGTCACTGATGCGACCGCAGAGTGACGGCGTGGACTCCCCCAACTCATTCGTGTGCGAAATCCCGCTTACCTGGTGGTTCCGGATTAAGGGCTTCACAGTATTGGACCGTTCGCGCACTGGTGCGACAGTTGTCACATTGTGCGCCGGCTTGGTTTGTTTACCATGTCATCGACCCGCTGTGGAGAGCGCCGACCTGGACCGCCGGTCTGGGTGGCTGCACTGCACTCGAGCAGTCAGGGTCTTCCGGCAATCTCGCAATAAAGAGGTTGCAATTGGAAACAAAACACTCAACCCGTCGCCGCTGCGTTTCGAGCGGTTCAACTACAACACCGACAACCGATGTTCCGAATGAATCGGATGTGATGACCTTGATGGATGCGGCAACATTCTTGAAATGCTGCCCAACAACCATCAAGCGTCGGGCGAAGATTCTTCACATCCCGCATAAGCGGCTGGGCTCGCTTTGGCGCTTCTACAGGCCGGACCTTGAAGCTTGGATGAGGCAGTACGCTGCCTGAATCGGCGCCGGCACAACCAGGGTGATCTGGACACCCCCATCGCCTTTTCAATGAGCATAATGCTTCACTTCTTGGGCATCAGGCTCTCGGGTTACCACCCCTTGCAAGCCCATCAGAACAACTGGCGGGCTACGAGGCTATTGCTCTCCCGGAGTTCCGGCGTAAGGGTGTGACCATACACGTCCATTGTTGTGGCAATGTCGCTGTGCCTCATGAGATCTCTCATGTGCGCCGGGTTGATCTTTGCCGCGGCCATCCACGACTTGTAGCTGTGCCTGATCGAGTGCCAGCCGAACCCTTTGATTCCCACCTTTAGGGCTGCCGGCCCGAGGTAGCGGGTACGAATGGTGTCGGCGCTATAGGGCCTACCCGTACGTGGGCTGGCGAACACGTAAGAGTCTTTGTGCTCCTGTCGTCCCTGCCATTCTCGCAACGCCGTGAATAAGGCCGGGAAAATCGGCAACTCGGATTCCGATGCATCCGTCTTCGGGCTGTCTTGCAGCTGGCTGTGTGTGTAGACCTGCACGATCCCAAGCGTCGCAGCTTCCCAGTTGATATCCGCCCACCTCAGCGCCAGCGCCTCGCTCACCCGGAGGCCGAGGCAGCCACATACCAGCACCATCAGATTGTATGGTTCGGGAAGTGCCCGGACTATCGCCCGGAATTGTTCCGGGCTGATAATCACTACTCGTTTGAGACGCTTTGAACCCTTCTTCACTTTGACAAGGTCCATCGGATTGCGCCCGAGGGGGATCCACTTCCACAGCATCGCCAGGTCGAAGAGGCGCTTCATCATGTTCCGCGCTCTCACCTTCGAGGCCTGTCCAAACGTGAGGGCTGTCAGCCACTCGTCAACGGCATAGGCATCGACGTCGGCGATCCGGCGGTCCTCCCACTGTGGAAGAATGTGCAGCTTGGCCATGCTCGCGTTGGTGCCCTGCGTAGACAGCTTTAGTTTAGGTAGTTCCTCTTTCAGGTACTTGGTGACCAGGTTCCCGAATGTCAAATCCATCTGGGCTCGGAGCGTGCCGACATTGAGCGCCGACATCTGGCTCTCCATCGCCTTGCGAACCTCGAACTCCGTCGCGTATTCCGACGAGTCGAGAGTCTGGACCTTCTCTCTTCTGTTCCCGTCCTCGTCGGTATAATAAAACCTGAACTCCCAGGCAAACCCTTGAGAACGAGTAACTTTGCGTACACTGCCCTTTTGATATCGCTGCCTTTTGAACTTCATAATGGACACTCCGTGCGGTTCCACTGTTGGTCAATTGTATCAGCGGGGTTTTGAGGTTTTCTCTACTTTAACTATTTTCTGTAACTTATTGATTTTATGGAGCGGGAGACCGGGATCGAACCGGCGACATTCAGCTTGGGAAGCTGACGTTCTGCCACTGAACTACTCCCGCCATTTGGTTGACAGTAAAGTTGACAGCAAGGCAACCAGAAGAACTCGCCTGACACAGTATCGCAAGAACGCCGGACGCTGGCAATTCTATGCCGTAGCCCGCAACCAGGATGGCAGGCCGAACCCGGAAAATATTGTCATCGAAGGGCACCAGGTGAATTGGCAGAGCCCCGGCGCCAAGTTCTATCTTGACTGGCTCGATCCGGTGAGCGGTAAGCGTGTCCGCGAAATTGCTGGAGCCGCTCCTCGTGAAGCCAAAGACGCCTGGTTCTTGCTGCGCCAGTGTACATGTATCTGTCTATGCAGGACTCGCCGAGAGGAACTCATCGATCCGCACCATCTCTTCCTCGCTGAGGCGGAAGTTGAGCGCCGCAGCAGTTTCCTCCACCTGCTCTGCACTGCGGCCGCCAACAATCGCCGCGGTGATTGCCGGGTGATGCAATGTCCACGCTACCGCCACCACGCCTGCAAGCACGCCATGCGCATTGCCGATCTCGCGCAGCAACTCGGCCAGTCGCAGGTTCTGGCTCAATTGCGGCTCTGTGAACTCCGGCACATTTCGCCGCCAGTCATTTGCCGACAGCCTGGCGACTCGCTCCACCGTCATTTTTCCGGTGAGCAACCCCGAACACATAGGAGAATAGTTGATCACCCCAATGTTATTCGCGAGAGCAAATGGCAGAATCTCGGTTTCTACCTCGCGTCGTAGCATCGAATAGGGCGGCTGCAGGCTCGTCACCGGAGCAATCTGCTGCACGCGCTTGATTTGCTCCAAGCTGAAATTCGATACACCGATCCACCGCAACTTACCCTGCTGCCGCGACCGTTCCAGCGCCTCCCAGCCTTCTTCGAGTTCATCATCCGGAGCAGGCCAGTGCACCTGGTAAAGATCGATTACATCCACGCCGAGGCGGCGCAGTGAGTTCTCGACTTCCTCCGCGACCGATGCCGCCTTAAGCGAACCGTATATCGATTGGTCGTCACGCCATCTTCTGGAGCACTTCGTGAACACGTAGGGGCGGCGGCTTGCCGTCTTCAACGCACGCCCGACAACTTCTTCGGAGTGGCCCAGACCGTAAATGGGAGCCGTGTCAATCCAGTTGATGCCCAAATCCAGAGCTCGATGAATGGCGGCAACGGAGTCGCTGTCATCCTGCGAGCCCCATCCGAATTTCCAGTCGCCGCCAATGGCCCAGGCGCCAAAGCCGATTGGGGTAAGTCTCAGGTCGGAACTTCCAAGGGTGCGCAATGCATTTGAGGTCGCATCTGTCATCTTCATGCTCTCCGTGAAAGAGGGAGATATTAGCTGGGCCAACGCCCTCCTCAATCAATAAGACCCTGCACCTCTTCCAACCGAGTTCCTGCAGCAACGCGTACCGCAATTGGTTTTCTCCAATTGCGACGACATCGAGTTCATCTGCGCGGCGGCGGAGCTCTTATCGCTTAACTCTTGCGCTGCCACCCTCCATCAGGTCGTTCGCTTCCTCGCGCGTCACGATGTTCCAGTCGTTGCGAACCGTGTGGCAGAGCGCGGAGTAGGCGGCCGCGAAATCGATGATCTCCTGCTCCGAATGACCCTCGAGCATGCCCCAGATCAGTGCGGAAGCAAAGCTGTCGCCTCCGCCTGTACGGTCGTAGATCTCGATGTTCTCGTATTTGCGCGACACGAAGAATCCCTTGGCCGTCATCAGTACCGTGCGCCAGTTGTTGAGAAGCGCGCTCTTCACCTCGCGCAGCGACGTCCCCACGGCGACGATGTGCGGATACTGCTTCATGACCTTGCCCGCAACCGTCCGATAGTTCTCCGGGTCGAGGCTGGAGTAGTTTTCGTCGGTGTTGTCGGCCCGGATGCCGAGCATGGTGTCGAAGTCTTCCTCGTTTCCCAGAATGACGTCGACATGCGGCATGATGCTCTCCGCCGCTTTCCGCGCTACGTCTTTGCTCCAAAGCGTTGCCCGGTAGTTCAGATCGTAGCTGGTGGTGGCGCCATTCTTCTTCGCTGCCTTGAGCGCGGACACAACTTCGCTGGCAGTGTACTCGCCCAGGGCCGTAACGATGCCGGTGGTATGGAACCAGCGTGTGTCGAGCACCTTTTCCCAGTCGATATCCCCGGGCTTGATTTTGCTGAGCGCGGAATGGCCGCGGTCATAGAGCTGGCGGCTCGGGCGCGGACCGATTCCCACCTCGATAAAGGCCAGGCCGTTCCGCGTCCTTCCGATCTTGTCGTATTCTTCCACGAGCACATTGGACATATCGACGCCATGTGAGCGGGCGCGCTGCATGATGTAGCTTCCGGTCCAGAAGTCCACCAGCTTGGTCAAATAGGCCGTTTTGAGCTGGGGCTGCAGCCGCTGGACGCTGAGATTGGAAATGTTCACGCAGCAGTTCAGCTCCGCAGCGGCAATGCCTAGCTGCAGTTCCTCCGCCTGTCCGAGACGGTCATGCCCATGGGGAGCCATGCGGATATTCGCCTCACCAAAGCTCATAAAGTCGTACTTGGCCATCACTCAGATCTCTCCTTTGGTTTCGAACTCTACAGCGCGCTCCCGTGCCATCTTGCCTGCCCTATCGGATGCCATCGCTTCTCAACCGCAATCGTGAACAAGAAAATTGTGGGCATTCTTCAACCGATTCCAGATGTGGCGCTCAATCGAAGTCACTCTTCTCCAACCACGGCGGCAGCGCAGCCCGCTTGCCTCCAGCGAGGGCAGGCGTGCCTGCAACCGGCGGCAATTAATTTCTTCGTCCTCCAACTTGCCTCACCGGGAGATAAGATTGGCTTCGACCATGCGCTCCAGAACCCATTCACGGGCGTCCTCGACGATGCGCATCGCATCCGGCGAATCGTCGTTCCACATTTCGAGCATAACGGGGCCGACAAACTTCATCTCCGCCAGTTTCTTGAACGCATCCAGGAACGGAACCACTCCCTTACCGAAAGGTACGCGTCGCGGCTCACCTGGACGCGTGTCTTTGACGTGAACGCCCACCATGTGACCCCGCCCCCGCTCAAGTTCCGCCACAACGTCAAGGCCGTGCTCGCCGAGATTGCCGATGTCGGGATAGACCTGCAGCCAGGGCGAGTTTACGTCCTCAACCAGCGTCATGGCCCGGCTGACCGACATGACATCGTCGCCCTCGACGTTTTCAAGCGCCAGCATGACGCCGGCATTCGCCGCCCACTCGGCGCCTTTGACAAGGCCATCCCGGTAGCGCGGCAGAGAATCGGCGGTATGCGGCTCGTAATAGACGTAATAGCCGGCGATTTGAATAATGCGGATGCCGGTATCGGCCGCCAAGCCGACCGCCTTGCGGAGAATGTCGAGGGCCCGACTGCGGGTTTCAGAAGAAGCGCTGCCCAGCGGGTATTTTCGGTGACCGCTCAAGCACATGGTGATGACCGGGACGCCCGTATTCGCGATGGCCTCGCGCAGCTCGCGCCGCTGCGTACAGGACCAGTCCAGTCTTGCGAGCCTCTCATCCGACTCGTCGACGGACATCTCCACAAAATCGAATCCCGCTGCCCGGGCAGCTTCCAGAGACCGGCTCCAGGAATCGAATTTGGGAAGAGCCTTCTCGTAGATTCCGATGGGCAGAGTACTCGCCATGGTCACTTCTTCCCAAAGGTTGCGTGAATCGCATCGTGAAACTCTTTTGCCGCGGCAGCAGGATCCTGAGCTTTGTAAATCCCGCGACCCACAATGAAGACAAATACTGGAACGCCGGCAAAGAGAGGAATGTCTTTCAGGCCAATCCCGCCGGTCACTGTCACCTGAAAGCCCATCTCCGCCAGACTGTGAATTTCATCGAAGTCCCGTTGGCTCCAGGTCAGTTCCCCTTTTGCTTCCAGGTCGCGGCTTCGGTGCGTGATCACCTGCCGAACCCCCAAATCATGCCAGCGCCGAGCATCCTCCATGGTCCATCCGTCGAAGAGCTCGATCTGCACGTCCCCACCGTGCTTTTGCGCTTCCGCTACAACCATTTCCACGGTGTTGAGCGAGGCGCCGCTGACCACCGAGACCCAGTTCGCACCCGCTTCGAATACAAGTTTCGAAATGAGCCCCCCCGCCTCGGCGATGCGCACGTCCGCCAGCACGATTTTTTCCGGAAACAGGGCGCGGATTTCCCGAACGGCGTGCATTCCCTCCGCCAGGCAAAGGATTGTTCCCACTTCGATTACGTCCAGATAGGGCGCCGCTTTTTGCAGGGGACCAAGTGCGGAGACCATATCGGTGTTGTCCAGCGCAAGTTGCAACTTGGGCATCGCCAAAGCAGGGTTGGCGACAGGCGATCCGGCATTCGCTGAGATCGTATTTGCGGAACTTGTATTCATGGATTTAGCTCCCGGCCACGTGCGTTATCGTGCCAATGTGTTTTCTGCCAGACGTCCGTAACCGGCAGGGAACAGATCCCCGCTCGGGCGCGAAGCGAAATTCGATTAAAAACACTATGCCAATTCCGTAAAAATACTAATAGAATACTTTGCCGCTGTCAATCGGGTTTTACGGTCTTCAACCAAGTACCCGGAGACTTCGCGGCGCACATCTGTCCGTTGGGGAAGGGGTACGATCGGCGGCGCGGAAATGATTTAAATGACTATTTATCAATACTATATAAACCTTCCCTTCTGTCAGCTTTGAGAAGATCTGCGGATACGAGAAATTGCTTCATCTTTCCGTCATACCGACGCCATGCGGATGGCGCTCGACGGCTCGATCTATGCCGAAAAATACCATTGACACACTTTGCGTTCTGTCATAGTATTTTTTGTACATTCGTTACGTGTTTTTAGGCGAAATTATTTATTAGGAGCGGGATCGGATGAGCAGGGTTGATGAAATAACGCGCGAGTCTTGGGTATTGGACACTTTCCCGGAGTGGGGCACTTGGCTTAACGAGGAAATTGCCGAGGAAGTGGTGCCGCCAGCGTCTGTTGCCATGTGGTGGCTGGGTTGTACTGGCCTCTGGGTCAAGACTGAAGGTGCGACAAACATCAGCGTCGACTTTTGGTGCGGAACGGGGAAGCGAACGCGCAAGACGAAGAACATCGCCCCGCAGCACCAGATGGCTCGGATGGCGGGAGGCAAGAAACTCCAGCCAAACCTGCGCAATAGTCCTTTTGTGCTGGATCCTTTTGCGATTCGCGAAATCGATGCCGTGCTTTCGACCCACTACCACAGCGACCATATTGACCCGAACGTGGCTGCCGCCGTGCTGAAAAACTGCCCATCCCCGGTGCCCTTCATCGGCCCGAAGTACTGCGTGGAGACATGGAAGGGTTGGGGCGTGCCTGAGGAACGTTGCATCACGGTCAAGCCCGGCCAAACGGTGCGCATCAAGGACATCGAAATCCTGGCCCTGGAATCGTTTGACAGAACCGCCCTGATTACCAGTCCGCCGGAAGGCTCTATTGTGGGCCGCCTGCCCGATGACATGGACGAGAAGTCAGTGAATTACCTGATTAAGACCCCCGGTGGCAACATTTATCACAGCGGAGATTCACACTACTCGAACTACTACGCCAAGCATGGAAATGACCATAAGATTCACGTGGCCTTCGGATCCTACGGAGAAAATCCCCGCGGCATTACAGACAAAATGACGGCCAGCGATATTCTGCGCATGGGTGAGGCGCTGAACACAGATGTCGTGATTCCGATTCATCACGACATTTGGACCAACTTCCAGGCCGATCCCGCCGAGATCCTCATGCTCTACAAGATGAAAAAGGACCGCCTGAAGTACACGTTCAAGCCCTACATCTGGCAGGTTGGAGGCAAATTTGTGTATCCAGCCAATAAGGATGACTTGATGTACCAGTACCCGAGAGGCTTCGATGATTGTTTCTCGGTCGAAACAAACCTTCCGTTCCTCTCTTTCCTGTAAGTGACTGTCCTGCAGGTCAAGCGGCCGGCAGGCAGGCGGGAAAGCGATGATTGGACCAGGCAGTTCCAGCGAATCCGACGCGATTCACGAGCTTCTTCAGGATTGCAAGTTGCAGCGTGAGAACCTGAGAATTACCGTGCGGACCGGAGGCAGAGAGATTGCGATGACACCCGAAAGCGCTCAATCAAATTGGGGAAAGTGGGGTCCAGAGGACGAACGCGGAACCGCCAATTACATTCACGCCGGCATCCTGAAGTCTGCGGCCGGTCTCATACGCAGAGGAAGAGTGTATTCGCTGGCGCTGCCGATCCAGCAGGAGGGCGTGCCCAGAATGCCCAATCGTCCCCCCCTCGATCATCGCTTCAACGCCGAGGCAGGACAATCTCCATCCACTCCTCACTCCTTCCAGGCCTGCGACGACTACCTTGGCGCCCATGTCCACAACGGAACCCATATCGACGCCCTTGCACATTGCTGGACAGATGGCCAGCTCTACAATGGCATTTCATCGTCCGCCGTCCACAGCGACGGCGCCGTGAAGCTGGGAATTGAGAAGCTGCAGCATCTCGTCGGACGCGGAGTTCTACTCGATCTTTGCCGGTTCTTCGATGTTCCAAGCCTGCCCGCGCAGAGGCCAATTGGCCCCAGTGAGCTGGAGCAGTGCGCGAAATCGCAGGGCACGGAACTCCGCGAAGGCGACATCCTCCTGGTGCGGACAGGATGGTTGCGCGGCTACAATCCGGCAGATCCCGGGGCAAACTTTCAGTCCGAGCCAGGCCTGAACGCACAGGCCGCCGACTGGGTTCTGGAAAAGCGGTTTGCGGCCGTGGGAGCCGACAACTTTGCGCTGGAAGCGGTTCCGTCAGAGGACGGCTCCCTCGGCACTGTGCATCTGCGATTGATCCGTGATGGAGGCTGCTACATCATGGAGTTGCTTATGCTTGAGCAACTCGCCGAAGACCGCGTGTACGAATTTCTTTTCGTGGCTTCTCCTCTACCGCTGTCAGGGGGCACCGGTAGTCCGATCAATCCATTAGCCATTGCCTGAGGCGTGTAAAGAAGCCTTTATGACTGAGAATCGTCTTCAACCCGAACTGACGGATGTCGAGGCACCCCGCAAGTTCAGGGTTGCCACTTACGAAAACGGTCTAATTATCGTACTGAGCCTGGTAGTCGCCTGCATGCTCATGGACCGAGTGACCGTGTTCGTGTTGGCTCCATTCATCGCCAAAGATCTGCATCTGAACAACGCGAAAATCGGGTTGCTAGCCTCGGCACTTTCGGTGACTATTGCCGTCTCAGGTTACTTGATCAGCGCCCTGGCTGAAGCCAAAAACCGCAGAAAACTCGTCCTGATTATTTGTACGGCCGGCTTCGCCATAATGACGTTCATCACCAGACTCGCGCCATCGTTTTCTTTCCTGGCAACTTGCCGGCTGATTACGGGCATTGCCGACGGCCCCATGACTCCGCTGCCACTTTCGATCATGTCTGCTGAATCGACGCCAAGCCGGCGAAGTCTGAATCTCGGGTTCCTGCAGAACTTCTGCCCATTCGTTCTTGCCCAGATGCTGGGCCCGATCCTGCTGGTGGCGATCGCGACCCGCTTCGGATGGCGCGACGCATTTTTTGTGACTGGCGTGCCGGCGCTCCTGCTGGTGGGCCTGATGTATTTTTTCACGCGTGAGCCCAAAGACCACAAGGCCTTGCCGAGTGGGTCGGCACATGCAGCAAAGACGAAGTCAAGCCTTGGCGCGCTTTTCAAGTATCGCAACATCTGGCTTTGCGGCGGGATTTCGGCCGGGGTGGGGAGCTGGATCTTTCTCCAGTTGACTTTCTTGCCCCTCTACTTGATTCAGAAGACGCAACTGTCTCCCAGTCGCATGGGAGTCGTCGTAGCCATGACCGGCATCTCGGGATCCGTGGCATCGCTCCTTCTGCCGTGGCTCTCGGACAAATTCGGCAGGAAATCGGTTTTGCTGGCTGGTCTCGCCATCGGATTGGCGATGCCTCTTTCTGTGCTCTTTCTCCACAGCTATATCGGACTGTTGCTCGGCGTCCTTGCCGGCTCTTGCGGAATGGGTCTGGTACCGATTTACGTTGCCATTATCCCTTCCGAGACGGTACCTTTTTCCATGGGCGCACAAGCCGTGGCCTTCGCACTCGCTTCATCCGAGATGATCGGGGGAATCCTGTCTCCGGCAATCGGAGGCAGGCTGGCAGACATCTTCAGTTTGCGGGTTCCCTTCTGGATGGCAGCAGGGGCCCTGGTCGTGGCCAGCGTTCTGGTGCCGTTCCTGGATGAAACTTCTTCTCGCAAAACCGCACAATCCGCATGATGCAATCAAGGTTTTCGACTTCAACCGGTGGTTGTGCCTTCCAGCTTTGGGCTTGGTTGCGCGCCGGCCGGGCATCACGGGGCAGCACACCGCGGAACGGAGGCTTCAGAGTCGAGTCAGGGGGTAACAGCGCGCCGCGCTTTTCGCTGCCAGCGCAGAGGATAGATGAACATGGAACCTCTCATCGCCGAGGTACTTGAGGCCAACCTGGCGTTGGTCGAGCATGGTCTTGTCGTCTTCACCTGGGGCAATGCCAGCGGTATCGACCGTGAGCGTGGAGTGGTTGCTATTAAACCCAGCGGCGTTTCGTACAAAGGCATGACCGCGGCTGACATTACGCTCGTCGATCTTGAAGGAAAGATCCTAAAGGGCAACTACAAACCGTCAAGCGATACTCCAACGCACTTGGAACTCTACCGGAAGTTTCCTTCGATTGGCGGCATCGTTCACACCCACGCCCGCTGGAGCACTGCCTGGGCACAGAGTTGCCGGGACATACCTGCATACGGCACAACCCACGCCGACTACTTCTACGGATGCATCCCCTGCATGCGGCACCTGACTCCCGAGGAGATACGCACGGATTACGAACTTAATACCGGAAAGGTAATTGTTGAAGGCTTTCAGCAGCGCAGTCTCGATCCGGTCGCGGTCCCCGGCGCCCTACTTGCCGGGCATGGCCCGTTCGCATGGGGCAAGAGTGCGTCCGACGCAATGCACAACGCCGTGGTGATGGAGGAATGTGCGATGATGGCTGCTCACACTGAGCTGCTGAATCCCAGCATCCAGCAAATTGACCAGGCGCTGATGGATAAGCACTATCTCCGGAAGCATGGCAAAGATGCCTACTACGGACAAAATAGCAACTGAGAGAGCGACGGGCCTTACAACGGGTCAGTGCAGGCCGATCGACTGCTGCAAACGAATGTCCCGCGAGGAGCCTCCCACCTGGACCGTGTAATTCCCAGGCACGAGCCTCCAGCCGTCTGCACCCGCGTCAAAAACCGTGAGATTGTCTCGCGCTATTGGAATTGTGATTGCCCTCGATTCACCGGCGGCCAGTTCCACACGAGCCCATCCGATAAGCCTTTTGGGGGGCTCGCCAGCGGAATCAGGAAGCGAGGCATAGACCTCTGCGATCTCAACGCCTTCTCGGGTACTGGCGTTCCTGATGCTAAACGAGACCGCGATAACATGGTCGTTCGCAATGCCGAGCCCTGAATAAACGAACTTGGAATACGAAAGCCCGAATCCAAAGGGAAAAAGAACAGGCTTCCTCTCGGCGTCATACCACTTGTAGCCGACCTTTAGTCCTTCATCGTATTTAACATCGAATGGAGCAAGTCCTCGGGCGAGCCGCTGCATGAAAGCCGAAATGTCGCCGCGTGCCAACAACGGCGCAATATCCGAATCAGGAGGTGGAGCAGCAAGCTGCGGGTGAGGCAAATCGGCATCGCTCACGGGAAAAGTGACCGCCAGTTTTCCACTCGGATTAATTTGTCCTGCGAGTATCCTGGCCAGTGCTTCCCCGCCCCGTATGCCGGGATACCAGGCCTCGATCACAGCCTCAACCTTGTAAATCCAGGGCATCGTGACAGGTCCTCCGGTCTCCAGCACGACAATCGTTCTTGGGTTGGCAGCGGCAACAGTCTCGATCAGTTTGTTTTGTTCGGGGGAGAGGCTCAATGAAGTCAGATCCATGCCCTCCATTTCCCACTGATAAGCAAACACCAGAGCGACATCGGACTGTTTCGCAGCCGCGGCCGCTTCGGAAAGATCGTCTCCTGAAACGTAGGAGACACTTGCGCCAGGCATTGCCGCCATCAATGCGCGCATGGGAGAACTGGGCATCCACGTGGGGACAAGCAGTGCGGTAAGCGGGTTTGTATCCGCATTACGCGAACCCACCGCCGATCCTCCCGGCGCATCAACCTGCGCAGAGCCTCCGCCGGACAACACACCCTTGTCGGCATGACCGCCGATCAGCACGACATGATGAACTGTGGATAGATCAAGCGGCAAAATCGCGTGCTCGTTTCTCAAGAGCACAATACATCTCTCCGCTGTCGCCTGCGCCAATGCAAACCCAGCCTCAACATCAGGAACACTTCTCGTAACCGGGTGATCAAAGAGACCCACGGCAAACATCGTGCGCAGAATGCGATGGGCGTGCTCATTGATCTCGTCCTGAGACACCTCATGATTCTCGATTGCTTGCTTCAACTTATCGCCAAAGAAATCCTCGTTCGGCTGCTCCTGATCGAGACCCGCATGCGACGCTTTCACCGCAGAGTGGGTAGCTCCCCAGTCCGATAACACAAATCCGGGGAAGTGGAACTCCCTTCGCAGGACATTTTGCAGCAGATAGTCATTCTCACAGGAGTATTCGCCATTTACGCGGTTGTATGCGCACATCACGGCGCCGGCGCCCGATATATCGAGAGCAATCTTGAAGGCACGCAGGTCAGTCTCCTGTAATGTTCGTTGATTGATGATTGCGTTTGCCGAATATCTGCCAGTCTCTTGATCGTTGACGGCATAGTGCTTCAATTCGCCGATCACGTGTTCGGACTGTATTCCCTTTTCGAAATTGCCGGCAAGTGTTCCCGCCAAAAGGGGATCTTCGCCCTGATATTCAAAGGTGCGCCCATTGCGTGGTTCGCGTGCAAGGTTGACTCCGCCTCCGAGGGTCATATTGTAGCCCTGCGCGCGAAGTTCCCTGCCGATCAGCGCGCCATACTCGTACATCAAAGCTGGATCCCAGGACGAGGCCGCGCCAAGGTTGTTTGGCAATGCGGTCGAGTACCGTCCCGCGGCTGCATTCCGCGTGACGCCATAGGCTGAATCCGCCATCTGAATGCTTGGAATTCCCAGGCGCGGAATGGCCTTCGTATAGCCGGCTCCGCCGTTGCCCTCAGTGGGTCCCGTGGCGAGGAACGGCATACCTTGCCCATGAAGAAGCAAAATCTTCTCATCCAGCGTCATCTCCCGCAGGACAAGGTCAGCGCGTTGATCCGGCGACAAACTGGAATCAGACCACGGGTGCGGCCTGGACTGCGCAGTCCTTGGGGCCTGCGCAACAGCAAGCGAGTATGTGCTTGAGAAGACTGCGAGAAGCAGTGAAAGGTGACGCATAGTTTGATTCATAATTATCCGGACACAAAATGCCTAAAATGCCAACCATGCCGTGGAGCGTACTCAATCATGCTCGGCCTGTTTATCAATGAAACCCAAACAGACGAGGGAACAGGTTTTTCTCAATTTCCCTTTCGTTCGAGATAATCTGTCCCCCGCTCCGACAGGGCCTGCAAGCGATGCATTAATCACGTTGCAAAACAGTTCGTTGCATCTTGACTCATGTAAATACCCACAATCTTTACTTCCGTCCACCGGTCATCCAGGCATCGTCCTGCCATGTGTCATATGGAGCAGGACAGGGTGGGATCGACTCTTGTATTGAATCGGGAGTATAAGGATTGTGATAAGTGGTAGGCAATAACCCGGCGGGCGCGTTGGGATTGGGCTTACTGCGCACATAGGACAGATCCTTTACCCAGCCGTCTCGAAACTTGCACTTTACGGTGGTGAACCAATGCATATGCCACACCTTCCACTCTCCCGCTACTAGGATAAAGTCGATCGCATAGGCCCCGTAGCACCAAAGCGGCACGGGTTCTCCTCCTTCCGAGGGGACCACGGCTTCAATCCCTGGAGACCGCCAAACGCCTTTCGCGGTCTGCCCGTCTTTCGCCACTTCGATCATGGGCGTGGAAAGGTAGTGAATGAGCAGGTTCCCCTCAAGCTGCGGGATGAAATATTGCTTCTGAAACAATGTTTTGATGGCTTCTGCGCCCACGTAGATACCCAAGTCAGCGATCTCTACCGACACATCGGGACGGTCCAAGGCATAAAACTCCACCGTCTTATGCATGTTCTTCTGAGAGTGATTCGTGGTGTATCTGCCCATGAGATTCTGAATAGCCTGTACCGACTTCATCCGGGACAGTTCCTTCTCAACGGCTTCGAGCTTGTCGGCAAGACTTAGCAGATCCTTCAGTTCCATGTACATCCTCCTTGCTCATCTATCTCCCTCGCAAACACTCTCAACCTTACCGTTGCCTTGATTGCTGCCGGTTCACCGTCAAACTTTTCAAAATGGCTAATCTATCAGCAATCGATCACATGTTTCCTGGCTATCACTTCACTTTCCCGACGTGAGCTTGCGGTTTGACCCGCGATGACGCGAGTTGCAGGCGATAGACGCCCTCCGGAGCGGTGAGGAATAAGATACTTCCGTCGTCTCCTCCGAACGCCAGATTCGTGAAGCGGGCAACGGGCGCCCGAATCGTTCCTATGTGGCGGCCGTCCGCAGTCAAAATCCAGACGCCCCCCGGACCTACCGCCCAAACATTGCCATCCCTGTCGACCTTCACGCCATCCACAAAGCCTCCGGAACGCGGCGATGTATCCTTGAGGCGCCCGGCGGGGTCATCGCGGCTCATGTCCACAACAAGCGTTGGGTTCCCGATCAAGCCATCAGCCTGTACATCGAACTGGACAATCTTGTCGGGGTGCTCCGTGAGATAAAGATGCTTTTCGTCGGGAGAAAAGGCGATACCGTTTGGATTCTTTGTTCCCTCCAGACGAACCGGCGCTCGACCCGGCTTCGCAAGATAGGCGCCGCCATCTTGCGTGAAATAGAGAGTGCCGTCTGAGCGATAGACCAGATCGTTGGGCAGAGTCAGAGCGTGACCGTCCTCTAGCGAGGAGACAACGACCTCCCGCTTGCCGGTGGCGCTCAATCTCTCAATCCGGCCGCCACCGAACACGCAGAACGTAATCAGCCCCGCGGGGCTGATGGTCGTCCCGTTCGGGCCGATCATCCCCTCGGGCGCGGTGACGGGTGCATCCCTGGGCTGAACGTCCCTGATCAATTCCGAAACCTTGTTGCCCGGTTCGAGCCGATACAACGTGTCTCCGGGAATATCGCTGAAAATCAGGTAGCCCGGTGCACCCGGAACCCAACTCGGGCCCTCGAAGAATCCAGAAGGCCTGGAGTGCAGCAGCTCCAGGCGTGCGTGCGCTGAGACCAAGGCATCCAAAGCAGGGTCTATGCGATTGACCGCGCCGGCGCCTTGTGGAGATCCTGCGGTGCTTGCGTTCTGCGCATGCAGTAACGCAGCCAAAGGTGCAGCGACGATCAAAAGCCTGATTCGTGAATATCGAAGCTTCTCTAATATCCCGGCCATCATGAGACCTTCGCCCAAGAAAGCGCGCCCACGAATGGTAGTTCGTGGGCGCGCTCCTGAGAGTTACTTTGACCCGAAGTTGCTCTAGTAGCTAAACCTCAGTGCAAACTGGATAACACGAGGGTTGACGGAAGTTGAACTGATGGATCCGAAGTTGGTAACCGTGCTCTCGAAAGGACCAACTACACTCACCGGAGGCTCGCCGCCCGGATTTGCGAACTGCGGGTGATTGAAGGCATTGAACAGCTCAGCCCTGAACTCCATCGAGGCTTCCTTGAAGGGCACCTTGGTGTGCTTGATGAACGCGATGTTGGTGCTGTTCTGGTCCGGTCCACGCGAAGTGCCGATGCCTCCGTTACCGAAGTCGGTCGCCCCTGTACCAGGATCGAGGACCGGGTAATCGTCTGTGTAGCAGGCTCCGTTAAAATAGCCGTTGCTCTTGATGCGGCTCTGCAAACTTCCGGGTGCCTGAACGGAACGAGCGCCGCACTTGCCGCTGAGTTCCGGCGGCCCGAGGATCTGTGCAAACGCATTGAAGACATTGGCGCCGTAAACGGTAAGGGAGGTTCCGGTTTGGATCGCGGTTTCACCAGCCATTTCCCAGCCATTCACGAACAGGTTCGCTAGACCGTAATGACCTGCCAATTTGGGAAAGTCATAAGTGTAACTGGCAACAAACACCCTTGGCCTATCCCAGGATGACAAGCCGTACAGACGGTGCGGTGCGTACGCGTTTCCGGGACTTGCGCCTCCGCCGTAATACGGGGAGAGGCTTGCCCAGGGTCCGGCGGTGTCCAGATCCTTGGACCAGGTATAGGACAGCAGGTAATGCAGTCCGTGGCTGGTATCCTTCCTCAGGCTGACCTGCAAACCGTTATAAGAGTTGGTTCCGAAGTTTTCCATTTGCGGAGCAGCCTGGGACACGCCAAGAAAGGGCGTTCTCTGCAGGATGTTACCGAGCGTGTTGGTGGTGGCGCCGCGCACTGAATTTGTGGCGCTGGCCCGGAGCGGCTGGTTGAAGTGATACGGTTCCGCAACATGCACGGACCGCGTGCCCACGTAGGCGACGGTCACAACCTGCCGTGCCGGCAACTGCACCTGCTGGTTCAGCGTATAGGTCTGGGTATAGGCTGGCCGCCAAGTCTGGTTCAGGAAGTAGTTGGTGTAGTTGGTATACGTTGCATCGGGGTTCCATCCTGTCCCGCATGAGGCAGTGCAGCCATAAGAGGCAAACTTGGGCAACGTGGCTATGCTTGGATTCGCCGTCCACTGCGGGAACGGATCCTGAAGATTCGCCGTGTTCTGCGAATATTCGCTGCCGCCGAGAGTCGTACCTGCCCATGGCGCACCCTGCTGGGTCGCTGCGAAAATCGACACCATCGGGGGATTAATGTCATAGATGCCGTATCCGCCGTGCAGGACCAGCTTCGAAGTCTCCTCGAAAGCAAATCCGACGCGAGGATTCCACGTGTTCTGGTTGTGGTTGGCCAGAGCAGAATTATTGGGAGATACAGTGATTCCCGTGGGCAGCGGGTTCAGCACTGAGGCATAATTGTGGGCCACGATAAATCCCTGATAGGTCAGGCCGGAGGGGTTGGGGTTGAAGAGTGCAGAGTCCGCAAAGGCCAGCTTGCCCGTCGCGTCCATGATGTCGCCCATAAATTCGTAGCGAAATCCGAGATTGAGTGTCAGTCTTTGCGAAAGTTTCCAATCGTCCTGGGCAAACCCGGATAGATCCCAGCTGCGCAGATAGCGGGGGCTCAGATTCTGGCCTGAGGGTGTCTGCTCAAAGTTGGAGCTTGAAGCATATACGTTGCTGGTCGTGGTACCGTTTCCGCCCGAAGCGATGGCGCCGGCAGGCCGTCCCAGCAGCAGATCAGGAACGCTCTGGAAATTCAGGGTTTCAGGAGTGAAGAGGTTGTTGTCGTCCAGCTGCTGGCGGATAAGATCGCCACCGAAGCGGAAACTATGAGCGCCCTTTGTCCAGGAGAGGATGTCGTTGATTTCCCACCCCAGCTGGTCCGTGCTGGCCGGGTTGGCGCTAATGATGGCGTATGCAGACCCCGAAGAAGTTCCAACAACTGCAACTCCACCGACGGTAATGCTGATCAGTCCAAGACCCCCTGCCGGCGTACTGATGCCCAGCGATGGGTACGTAACGGTTCTCACCAGCGGCAGGCCGTTGGCGATGGTGTAGACGCCGCCGTTCAACTGATTCACCACGTTGGAACTGATAATTCTCGTCCAGTGCGCCGAACCCACGCGGAATCTCTGGCCGATTGTCTGCTCGCCTACTCCCGGGACATTCGCCGCATTGAAGGTATTTGTTTGGTCGCTGTTGATCCAGATGAAACGCGCAGAGATGGTGTCCTTCTGCGACGCATGGTAGTCCAGATTGGCAAGGAGCTGGTCTTCGTTGAAGGAGCACGCCTGGCTGAATTGGGAAAATCCAAGTCCGCCGATCACCTTCTGCGGGGTCGGTATGACATAGTTCCCGTTGGGCAGCTTTGCCTGAAAGAGCGCAAGCGCGGACGGATTGATATTCGACCCGTCCGCTGCAATGACCAGGCCACTGCCGGTATCGTTCACACCGCGCTGCCCGGCGAAGGCCGCACCCAGGCCGGTCGCGGTACGATCGCTGGTGAGCGTGCCCGGAGCGTTGGTAATTACTCCCGAGCACTGGGACGCGATGCCGTTGGCCTGCCGGGTCCCCTGATAGGAGCCGAACATGAGGACCTTGTCCTTGTAGACTGGTCCGCCGAGCGTCAAACCAAACTGGTTCTGACGCAACACGCCGCGCGGGCTGCCTGTCAGTTTGGCAAACCAGTCATTGCTATTCAGCACGTTATTGCGGAAGTACTCCCAGAGTGTGCTGTGGAACTGATTTGAACCGCTTTTCGTGATGATATTGATCTGGGCGCCGGCGTTGCGGCCATAACTTGCGTCGTAGAGTCCGGTCTGTACCTTAAATTCCTGAATCGTGTCCGGGTTCGGCACCGCGAACCCGCCCGTCTGGTTGATGCCACCAAAGACTCCGACGGCGAACTGATCGTTCACCTGCATGCCATTGACCATGAAGTTGTTGTCATAGGCATGGCCGCCGTTTACATCTTTGGCGCCTGCAGAAGACGAGCCGACTCCGCCTTCACCGCTCGAGTCGCCGCGCCCCACAGAGCTGGCATTGACCAGGGAGGTGGAAACGCCGGCCGAAAGATTGAGAATTTCACCAAAATTGCGCGTAACCATGGGCAGGCTGCCGATGCTCTGCGAGTCGACTACGTCTCCCAGCGCGCTGTTCTCGGTCTGCAGCTCTACCGCTCCCGTCGAAACCGTCACAGTCTCGCTCGCCGCGCCGACCCCAAGCTGTATGGGCAGGGTGGTTGTTTCCGTTACGTTGATGGCCACGCCGGTGTTCACAACGGTCTTGAATCCCGACCTGCTGACCGTGACCTTATACGAGCCGGGCGGCAGCAGCGGCACGTTGTAAGTGCCGTCGTCGCCGGCAGTTAAGGTTCGCTGCTCACCTGTGGTTTGATTTTGTACGACGACTGATGCACCGGGAATCACGGCCCCGTTCGGGTCGGTGACGGTACCTGTCAGCTTGCCGGAGTTCGCGGTTTGCGCGCTTGCAGCAAGCGCAATTCCGAGAACCAGCAGCAAGCAGCCCAATGCATTTGCACACTTTCCGAGCGTTTGGCTGTGAATCATCTGTGCCCCCGAAGCTCCGGTCATATTTAATGCAGGGCGCTCAGATAGACGCATCGCAACCTGCATTCCGGAGCATCGCGTGAATATTATCCAAGTTTTATTGGCATTGTCAAGAAATATTTTAAAAGAATGTATACGAGACATTCGGCGTATACGGACAATGTACGCAAAGCCGCGACCAACGACTAGATTTCGATACTAGGTCATTTATAATAAATGCTTTATGTATCAATAAAAAACAGGTACAGCCATCGGCACCGACTGTTATATAGTGTTATGTAACGCGCTGCGATCACCTGGACTCCTGCGAAATTCTTAAAATATTATTTATGTATTCTTTTCGCTTGCTGCATATTGACTTTTGGTCTTTCTGGCTTAGAATAGCGAGATTGAAGGATCAGCTCCGCTCCGCCTTGACTGCCAGCGCACGGCTGCTGCCATGGATGGGGATACGCGGAGTAAAGAAGGAGGACGGTATCTTGAGCACGACAACTGAAGTGCAATGCAACTGGCAGGGGTGGGTTCATCCCAAAGACACCCTACTTATTGTTACGGGCGCCGGAAGTGGAATCGGACAAGCTACGACCATTCTGGCGGCCCAGCAGGGCCTGAAGGTCGCGGCCTGGGATATCGTTCCCGAAGGCGTGGAACGAACGGTGCGCGCGGCGGGTGAGTTCGGCTCCTCGATCACGCCCGTGATGGCTGATGTTGCCAGCCAGGCGGACGTGGACCGCGGTATGGCCGAAACTCTGCGTATTGGCAAGCCCAAACTGCTGGTGAACAATGCCGGCCCGGTCGCCATAGGCAAAACTGTGGTTTTCAAGGATGCGGTGACAGCCGCTCTCTGCAGCGTGCAGATGATGACGGAGGCATTCCTCGCAACCGAACCGGGAGAGGGTGCGGCGATCGTCAACATCTCTTCGGTAGTAGGCCCTATCGTGGCCGGGGGCGCGGCGTGGTATAACGCTGCCAAGGCCGGAATCGCCGGCTACACCAAGTTTCAGGCGGCGACCATCGGCCTCAAATGCCGCGTCAATGCCGTGTTGCCCGGTGGACCCATCCGCACGCCCCGCAACGAGGCCTTCATCGACTCAGGGGTATTCGAGAAGACGCTTGCGCGCAATCCCATGAAACGCCCGGGGCGTCCTGAAGAACTTGCGGCAGGCATTCTCTTCCTGCTGGCGCCCGCGGCCAGCTACGTCAACGGAGTTCTCTTACCCGTCGACGGCGGCCTGACCGTCGCCGAGTGATTCTTAGCCACAAGCACCGTGTCACACAAGAGGAAATGCCATGGAAAAAGCAATGTCCTTAGAGGAACGGGTTGCCGCTCTCGAACGCGAGAACGACCGTCTTCATGCATGGAATGAGATCAACAACTTAATGGGCCAATACACGGTGAATTGGGTGCCCAAGACCCTGCATCGCGCGCTGGATTTTTATGCCCTTGACCAACCCGATGTGTCGGTTGAAATTGCTGACCGCGGCGTGTTCATCGGTCCCGAAGCGGTCCAGCTTTTCTTCAACAAATTCTCGCGCATGTCCCAGGTGGTTGGGAACCTGCTGATTCACTACCTTACCAGTTCCATGATCGTGGTGGCTGGAGACGGCAAGACCGCAAAGGGCGTGTGGAGATCGCCGGGCATTGAAGCTGTCGTGCCTCCCGATGGCGGCATGCCGGTTCCGTTGTGGTCGTTCGGCGCTTATGCGGTGGACTTTATCCGGACGAAAGGCGTTTGGAAGGTCTGGCATCTTCACTGGTACCGGACAATCAAATGCACATATAAGGATGCCTGGGTGGAGGATCTGTCGCTTACCTACACAGGCCGGATTCCGGGATCTCCAGAAAACGTTGGGGCCACGACATATCACAATCCATACAGGCCAGACACAACACAGGAATCGATACCTCCATGCCCTGAGCCGTATGAAACCTGGACGGACTCAAAGTGGATGGTAACGCCACGCATCAAGGAAGAATAGGAACACGAGCATGATGCCCCGAATGGGCACTGGCCTATCTTTCAGACCAGGACACAAGCAGGCCTTGCTTGCCGGCCCACTTGCGGGCAGACAAGAATCCTGAATTGAAGTTGTGCGTATACGCATGGGAAACAATCTTTCGTGTGCTATTATTTTCGCAGTATGCTATGGGCGGAAGTCTAGCGGCAGCCGGATGAGCGGCGTCTTGACCTGACTGCCCAAACACCGGGAACTCAGCTGCACCCTCGAGGTGGTATGGCCCGTCCGCGCGTTTCCCGCAAAGCCAATGGCGTTAAGGTTAAGCGCCCGATACGGGAAAAAGTTTACGTATACATCCAGCAGAAGATTGCATCGCGCGAGTTGCCCGCCGGATCTCCGATTTCCGATCTCGCAATTGCGGCAGAACTGCACGTTAGTAGAACCCCCGTTCGCGATGCCTTGCATAAGCTTGTAATCGAGGGTTTTTTGGAGCAGACGGCCGACGGATCTGTCTGTGTCGCTCGACTCAGCCGCCAGGACATCATCGACCTTTTCGATTTACGCGAAGCTCTTGAAGTCCACGCCGTTCGAAAAGTAGCCATGCGTGGACTAGCCGATGCCGATATGGAACGCCTCAGGGATCTGAGCGACTCCATTCGGCAATGGGGACGGGAACTCGGTCAAAAAGGGGCCTCTTTGACCAGCGATCAAACGCGGCGCTTCAAGGTTCAGGACATGGCGTTTCACACCATCCTCTTTCAAGCCGCTGAGAATCTCCGCGCCCTGAAGACCCTCAATGACGTCAGGCGACTCATAGAAGTGTTTACGCAGCGTCACGCGGGTCTGGGTATCGCAGACCTGGAACGAGCGCATGGTCAGCACGCCGAGATTCTCGCTGCAATCGCCGCGAAGGATCCCGACCGTGCGGCAAAAGCCCTCACAGTGCACAATCAGGAAAGCCAGGCTTCGCGACTGGAAGAGTTTGCCAGATGGGAACGGGAGGCAGCTTTGCGTGCCAGTATTCCTGCGTTTTTCGAATCCGAATTCTCATCTGCGAATTCCGAGCCATCCTTGAACGAGCTGGATCCGCTTGATATCGACGCCTGATTTTTGACCTCAGGCTAAAAATCAACGGTAGCTTGTTGCATTGACGCCATTTCTGTTGTTCATTCCTCCCTGGCTGTACCACCGCGAAGCGGTTGCTGATCCTGTTGGGCAACAGGTCCTAGAGCATTTTCGGAATACATATAGACTTTTCTAGAACCGTGAAAGGTGGCTCGCCGCGGCGAGCCACTTGAGTATGTGCTTTCGGTCTACACCAATTCCGAAAATGCTGTAGTCGGGTCATTGAAGCGGGCCTGTTGAAAGACGGTATGGCGGTAGGATAAGGAGCGGAGAGTAAGTCCGATGCTTATCGTTCACGTGCATGTGCAGGTCAAGCCCGAGTCGGTTGCGGACTTCAGGCAGGCTACCATCGAGAACGCCCGCTCGAGTGTTCAGGAGCCCGGTATCGCGCGCTTCGACGTGGTCGAGCAGCAGGACGATGCGACGCGGTTCGTGCTGATCGAGGTCTACCGCACGCCGGAAGCGGCGGCCGCGCATAAAGAGACCGCTCACTACGCGAAGTGGCGCGATGCGGTCGCGCCCATGATGGCCGAGCCGCGCCAAAGAGTGCAGTACAACGCGTGTCTTCCCCGGCCCCGAAGGCTGGTAGAACCATGCGCTTCGAGTTTGCGACCGCAACGCGAATTGTCTTCGGCGAGGGCACGGCTGCCACCCTTCCTGAACTGGCTCGCACTTTCGGCACCCGCCCGCTGGTGGTGACCGGCGCATCGACAGAGCGTGCGGCGTCGCTTGTTTCGGCGCTCTCGGCGGAGACCTTTGCCGTGCCCGGCGAGCCGACGGTCGACCTGGTCCGCGAGGGCGCACGGCGCGTGCAGAATGCCGCCTGCGATGTCGTCATCTCGCTTGGCGGGGGCAGCGCAATTGACGCCGGCAAAGCGATTGCCACCATTGCCACCAACGGCGGCGAGCCGCTCGAATTTCTCGAGGTGGTGGGAAAGGGCCGCGCCATTGAAGTCGCCGCCGCTGCCGTTTCATTGCGGTGCCGACCACGGCCGGAACCGGCAGCGAAGTCACGCGCAACGCAGTGCTCGGATCGACGGAGCACGGCGTCAAAGCGAGTTTGCGAAGTCCACTGATGCTGCCGCGGGTCGCGCTGGTCGATCCCGAGCTGACGTACGGGCTGCCGCCTGCGGTCACCGCATACACTGGCCTTGATGCCCTGACGCAGCTCATCGAGCCGTATGTCAGCGCGCGCGCCAATCCACTGGTGGATGCTATTTGCGTGCGATGGGATCAGGCGCGTTGCCGGTGCGCTGCGCCGTGCGTACCATGACGGCGCGGATCGGGAGGCGCGACGCGACATGGCGCTGGCAAGCCTGTTCGGCGGCTTGGCGCTAGCGAACGCCGGACTGGGCGTGGTGCATGGCTTCGCGGCACCGCTCGGAGGCTCGTGGAAGGCGCCGCACGGCGCGCTCTGCGCGGCGCTATTGCCGCACGGCATGGCGGCCAATGTAGCCGCGTTGCGGGCGCGCGCGCCGCAGCATCCCGCCCTGGAACGCTACACCGCCATCGCGCGCCTGCTTACCGGTCGGAATGAAGCAAGCGCGGAGGACGGCATCGACTGGGTACGCGCGCTTTGTGTCGAGCTCAAGGTCCCGCCTCTGCGCGCCTGGGGGATCACCGAAGCCGATTTGCCCGGAGTAGTCGAGAAAGCAGCGCGCGCGAGCAGCATGCAGGCCAATCCGCTTCCGCTCACGGGCGAGGAATTGCTTTTGGTGGCAACGGCAGCACAGTAAGGGACCGCCTAGCTGGCGGACGATTTCACAGTTTCGACAGGACCCCGCCGTCCACTGAAGGTCGAACGGTGTGGATGACGATTGCACCAATGCGACGGGGACTATGGCGAACAGGGTACTCGCCGGCGTGAAGTTCGCCCGGACCTTGGTCTCAAAATCAGATCAATATGTCGCGGAGAGCGCGTGCCCCCTCCTCAAGCGCGGGGAGGCAGCGGTTCAGGAGGGTGGCGCGGTCGACGCGCGAAACGTGAGTTCCGACATTGATTGCCGCGACAATCTGGTTGCTGCGCGTGGAAACGGGGACCGCGATCGATCGTAAGCCAGCCTCCAGCTCCTGGTCGACGATCGCGTAGCCATCTCTTCGCGCGGCGAGTATGGCCTTCTTCAGTTGCGGAATCCGGATGATGGTTTTCGGAGTGTTAGCCCTGGGCTTCGCTCCTCGCAAGTACGATTCGAGTTCGGCGTCAGGCAAGGCCGCGAGCAGGACCCGGCCCATCGAAGTGCAGTAGGCAGGCAGGCGGCTCCCAACCGAGAGCCCGGCGGCAAGCACGCGGCTGGCTGCCGATCGGGCCACGTACACAATCTGTCCGCCGTCGAGCATGCTCATGGAGGAAGATTCGTGCAATTGCTCGGTGATGCGCTCGAGTACGGGACGCGCAGCTTCGACCACCGACGACGAAGAAAGAAAGGAGAAGCCAAGGCGCAGTACCTGGGTCTTGAGGCGATAGACCTGGCGTGAGCGCTCAACATAACCGAGCAACTCCAGTGTAAGCAGAATGCGGCGAATCGACGCTCGAGAGAGGCCCGTGGAATGCGAAATCTCAACGATGCTGCGCCCATCGCGATGGCCCTCGAAGCTCTCGATCACGCGCAGGCCTCTGGCGAGCGAGAGAACGAAATCGGGATTTCCCGCCTGCGCGGCAAACTCGCCGGCCGACGCGCTCTTTAGTTCGCTCGTTGGAGATTTCATTGCCCTCATTTGCGATCCCCTTGATAGCCGATTATCGCACATGTTGTACAAACTTGAACATTCGCGTAATAATAATCCGGTAGTCAATCGATGGAGGTCGGATGGCGGAGTGGCTTACCCTGGCGGAAGCGATTGCAGCCCATGTGCACGACGGCGAAACCATCGCCATGGAAGGTTTCACCCACCTCATTCCCTTCGCCGCCGGCCATGAGATCATCCGCCAGCGGCGCCGGAACCTGTCGCTTATCCGCATGACCCCGGACGTGATTTACGACCAGTTGATCGGCGCCGGGTGCGCCGCGAAACTCACGTTTTCATGGGGCGGGAATCCCGGCGTTGGGTCTCTGCACCGCTTTCGCGATGCGGTGGAGAACGGCTGGCCCCGGCCACTCGATATCGAGGAACGCAGCCACAGCGATTTAGCGAATGCGTATGTGGCGGGAGCAGCAAACCTGCCCTTCGCGGTCCTACGCGGATATACGGGCTCAGACTATCCGCGGGTGAATGAGAGGATACGCAGCGTGACCTGCCCCTTTACGGGCGAAGTGCTTGCGGCCACCCCTGCCGTGCGCCCCGACGTGACGGTCATTCACGCGCAGAAGGCGGATTGGAAAGGGAATGTTCTTTTGTGGGGAATTCTGGGCGTGCAGAAGGAGGCCGTTCTGGCGGCAAAGCGGACCATTGTTACTGTTGAAGAGCGCGTGCGCTCGCTCGACGCTCCGCCAAATGCCTGCATTCTGCCCGGTTGGGTGGTGACGGCGGTCTCGGAGGTTCCTCGCGGGGCCACGCCTTCCTACGCGCACGGGTACTATGAACGCGACAACGTATTCTATCGCGCGTGGGACCAGGTCTCACGCGATCGAGACCGCTTCATTGCATGGCTCGATCGGCACGTTCTCAATACTGAAGACTTTGCCGGCTATCTGCGCCTGCAAAGCGATGCGAAGGTTCAGGCGGCGTATCGGTGAGCATTGAATACACTTCCGACGAGATGATGACGGTGGCCGCGGCGCGGATGTTGCGCGACGGCGCGGTGTGCTTTGTGGGTATCGGACTTCCCTCGACGGCCGCCAACCTGGCGCGGCTCACGCACGCTCCCGAAGCGGTGCTGATATATGAGTCGGGACCGATCGGAGCGAAGCCTCCCGTGCTGCCGTTGTCGATTGGCGACGGCAACCTGGCCGAAACGGCGGACACCGTGGTATCGACACCGGAGATCTTCCGCTACTGGCTGCAGGGCGGCCGCGTCGACGTAGGCTTTCTCGGCGCTGCGCAGTTGGACCGGTTCGCAAACATCAACACGACTGTTGTGGGCACGTACAATAAACCGAAGGTGCGCTTGCCGGGAGCCGGCGGCGCACCGGAGATCACTTCTTCGGCGAAAGAGGTTCTCATTATCGTCAAGCAATCCAAGCGGACCTTTGTTGAAAAGCTGGATTTCGTCACGTCCGTTGGATTTCTCGGCGGCGGAAACGCGCGCGAAGCCGCAGGTTTGCGCGGCAAAGGACCGGTGGCAGTGATCACGGATCTCTGCATCCTGCGCCCCGACGCCGCCACGCGCGAGCTAACGGTGGCCAGCATTCACCCTGGTGTGGAACGCGACACGATTTCGGCGAATACGTCCTGGCGGATACAATTTGCTCAAGATTGCGGGCAAACGCCGGCGCCTACCGCGCAGGAATTGGAAACACTTCGCGACCTGAAGGCGCGAACGGCTGCTGCGCACGGCATTCAGGGAGACGCGGAATGAGAGCGGCCTTCTTTGGCAATGAAACGTGTATAAGGAGGAAACTTGATCGATCTCTACCCAGTACAACCAGCGATACCAGGCACGCAGCCTGCCTATCACTACCCGCCATATGTTTCGTCGATAGAGCGCTCGCCGCGCATGCCGTTGGTGCTTCTCCCCGAGACGCTTACCGAAAGGACAGGGCCTGTCTTCGGACACAACCTGGTCCGCAAGAATGACAACGATCTGACAGCGCAGCATGAAGGTGATCCTTTGGGCGAGCGCATCTTCGTACATGGGCGTGTGCTCGACGAAGACGGGCGGCCTGTTCGAGGCGCGCTGGTGGAGATATGGCAGGCGAACGCCGCAGGCCGATACAGGCATAAGGTGGATGGTCACGACGCGCCGCTCGATCCTAATTTCACGGGCGCCGGCCGAATCCTGACAGACGACAAAGGCTATTATTTTTTCAAGACCATTAAGCCGGGAGCGTACCCCTGGGGCAACCACTACAACGCATGGCGTCCGGCTCATATACACTTCTCGCTGTTCGGATCCCGGAATTCTGTCGCGCCTGGTAACGCAGATGTACTTCCCGGGCGATCCGCTGCAGCCGCTGGACCCCATCTTCAACAGCGTTCCCGATGAAGGGGCGCGCAAGCGATTGATCTCCCGCCTCGACATGGATCGCACGGAACCGGATTATGCCCTCGCCTTCGCATGGGATATCGTGCTTCGCGGCCGGGGCGACACGCCATTTGAGGAGGCCCGCCGATGACGACGAGCGCGAAGCTGATCCCCACGAGTTCACAAACGGTGGGGCCATATTTCCGAATTGGGCTACAGTACATGCTCGATCGGTGTGTTGCGGCCGAGGCCGGCACGGCCGGCAGCATTGAAATTCGAGGCCGGGTGCTCGATTCAGATGGCGTGGGAGTATCGGATGCGATGGTGGAATTCTGGACGCCGGGCGTCGCAGGGACGACGCCGCCGTCAACGCAGGACCGAGGTGGACTTCCAGAGGGTTTCTGCCGCGCTGGGACGGACAACGACGGCAACTTTGCGGCGAAGGTGACCAGACCTGTAGCGGTTGCGCTGGGCGATGGAAGAATGCAGGCGCCTCACTTGCTTGTACTGGTGTTTATGCGGGGCCTGCTTCGTCATCTGCTGTCGCGCGTGTACTTCGCTAACGAGCCTGGCAACGCCGCCGATCCCGTGCTAGGGGAAATCCCCGCAGAACGCCGTGGTACGCTCATCGCTCGACTCGATAACCAGGAGACGAACTCGTACCGGTGGGACGTGGTACTGCAGGGCCAGGATGAGACCGTGTTTTTCGAGTGGTAGATAGCGGCGTTAGCCCAATGAGCAACGGCCTGAACTCGTTTCTCTTCTCAACGCCGGAAATGACGCGCGTCTTTTCCGAGGAAGCGCAACTCCGCGCCATGATGCGCTTCGAATGGGCACTCCTGTGCGCGCTCGAGAAGCACGGCCTCGCCGAGGCCGGTTCGAGCGCGGCGCTGGAATCGCTGGCCGACGCTGATTTTGGCGCCGGTTTCGTTGACGTGGAGTCAATTGAACGGGAAGCGAAGAATGCCGGCAATGTTGCCATACCTTTTGTCCGGCAGTTGACTGCGAAGGTGAAGGCGTGGAGTGAGAGCGCGGCGCGTGCGGTTCACTTGGGCGCGACCAGTCAGGACGTTCTCGATTCGGCGCTGGTTCTTCAGATTCGCGACGGCCTGAAGCTGATCGATGCGGCGATCGAGGAGCTGGACCGGGCCCTTGCGGATCAGGTGCGGGCGCATCGGCATACCGTGCTTCTGGGCAGGACGTGGTTGCAGCCGGGGCCACCGACGACACTTGGCCTGAAGCTGGCAGGCACACTCGCCGCGCTGCGCCGGGATCGGGATCGAATCCGTTCGTCTGCAGAGCGGGCGCTGGTGCTCGAGTTCGGTGGCGCCGTGGGCACGCTGGCGGCGCTGGGAACGGCTGGAGGCGCAGTTGCAGCAGAGTTGGCGCGCATTCTCGATCTTCGCGAGCCTGTGTTGCCCTGGCACACGCAGCGGGACAACCTTGCAGAGATAGTGCAGGTGCTCGCGATTCTGACTGGAACCCTCGGGAAATTCGCAAGAGACATTGCCCTCCTGATGCAGTCGGAAGTTGGTGAGGCGTCCGAGGCCAGGGAAGAAGAGCGCGGCGGTTCTTCCACGATGCCGCACAAACAAAATCCTGTGGCGTGCGCAGCGGTATTAGCGGTGCATGCAAGAATGCCTGAGCTGGCTTCCACCATGCTGCATGCGATGCCGCAGGAACACGAGCGCGGTTTGGGATTGTGGCAGGCGGAGTGGGAGACGGTGCCCAATGCCTTCCGGCTGGCGGCAGCGGCCCTGGCTTATTCTGCCGAGATTGCGCAAGGGCTCCAGGTGGATGCTGCGCGCATGAAGTCAAACATTGACGGCTTGCTCGGCTTGCCCCTGTCGGAAGCAGTAAGCGCTGCTCTCGCGCCCAAGGTTGGGAGATCGGCCGCACACGATCTTCTGCGCAAGGCCGTGCAACGCGCCGCCAAAGAGAAGAGGAACCTTGCCGAGATTCTGAAACAATTGCCTGAAGTCACAGCGCACCTGAGCGATGAGGAAATCGATCGGCTCCTTGACCCTCGCGCTTACCTTGGCTGCGCACAGATTTTCATTTCACGAGTACTTGGAGGAGCGGATGGCAACGGTTGAGAACGGCGATGTGCGGACCCACTACGAATGGAGCGGCTCCGATGAAGGCGAGGTGCTGGTTTTCGCGAATTCGCTTGGATCCGACCTCCACATGTGGGATAAGGTGCTTCCCTCACTGGGGAATCGCTATCGGATTCTGCGATACGACATGCGGGGCCACGGAAAGAGCAGCATTCCGCCGGGTCTCTATACGACCGCGCAGCTCGGCAGCGATCTGCTATCTCTCCTCGACCATCTCGCGCTCGGCCGCGTGAACCTCTGCGGCCTGTCCCTCGGCGGTCTGGTTGCGATGTGGGTTGGAATCCACGCGCCTCAGCGGGTAAACCGCATGATTCTTGCGAACACCGCTGCGAGCTTCGGTCCACCGGAGGCATGGGACCAAAGAATCGCATATGTGCAGAGCTCGGGCATGGAGGCGATGGCTTTGGCGTCTCTGGATCGATGGTTCACGCCCGCCTACCGGGAGCAGCACCCCGAAGAAATGCAAGCAGTTTGCCGCATGATCTCCGCCACCAATGCGGTGGGGTATACAGGCTGTTGCGGCGCTCTCCGTGACGCCGACGTGAGACGCGAAATTGCTGCCATCGAGGCGCCGTGCCTGGTGATCGTAGGAGCACACGATCTGGCGACGCCTCCCTCGGAGGGACAGGCGCTCGAATCCGCTCTCAAAAACTCCAGCCTCGTCGAACTCAATGCGGCGCACCTGTCCGCGTGGGAGACACCGGGAGAATTTGCCGGCGCAGTTCTCGAATTTCTCTGAAACCAAGGAGCGCAGCGATGGATGAAAGACAACGCCACGAGGCGGGAATGCGCGTGCGGCGAAGCGTGCTGGGGGATGAGCACGTGAATCGCGCCGAGGCGGCAAAAAACGATTTCGATGCGGAGTTCCAGGACTTGATTACGCGGTATGCGTGGGGAGAGATCTGGACCCGTCCCGGTCTGCCGCCGCATACGCGAAGCCTGCTCACGATCGGGCTGATGGTGGCTCTTAATCGCGGCGAGGAACTGCGGATGCACTTGCGCGCCGCGGCCAATAATGGGGTGACTGCTGCGGAGATTCGTGAAGTGCTCATGCATTGCGCCATCTACTGCGGCGTTCCTGCGGCAAACGCAGCCTTTCATGCGGCAAAGGAAGTGCTGGGCGATCGCGAAAAGACGCCGTAATCGGAGAGCGATGGGACACTTTGACACGCAAGTTGGAATTGTAGGCGCGGGTCCGGCAGGCCTCATGCTTTCGCACCTTCTCGACCTCAATGGAATCAGCTCCATTGTTCTCGAAGCAAGGTCCCGCGCTTATTGCGAGGAGCGAATCCGTGCCGGCGTGCTGGAACACACCAGCGTGCAGATGCTCCGGGACTCGGGCGTGGGCGAACGCCTCGACCGGGAAGGTCTGAGCCACGGCGGAATCGAGTTGGGCTTGAATGGCGTCCGGTATCGTATCCCATTTGTGGAACTCACGGGCAAGTGCGTAACCGTCTATAGCCAGCATGAGGTAGTGAAGGATCTCATCTCGCGCCGTTTGGCAGACGGTGGAGACCTCCGCTTTGAATGCGGCGAAGTGTCGCTTCACGGCTTCGACGGCAATCGTCCTTCAATCCGAGTGCGAAAGGACGGCAGCGAGGATGAAATCCGCTGCGGCTTCATTGCGGGATGCGATGGGTTTCACGGAATATCGCGGCCGTCGTTTCCCGCAGGCGCTCTCACGGTTTACGAGCGCGGGTATCCATTTGCCTGGCTCGGAATTCTGGCGGAAGCGGCGCCGTCACGCGACGAGCTTGTGTACATGCATCACGAGCGCGGCTTTGCTCTTTACAGCATGCGGTCGCCGCGCATTACCCGGCTTTACCTGCAATGCCGTCCCGACGAGGATATAAACGAGTGGAGCGACGATCGCATCTGGGCCGAACTGCAAACGCGGTTCAGTTGCCGGGATGGATGGCATCCGGCCGAGGGCGCGATAATCCAAAAGGGCGTAACCGGCATGCGCAGCTTTGTTGCGGAGCCCTTGCAGTTCGGCCGGCTCTACCTGGCCGGCGATGCGGCGCACATCGTGCCGCCCACCGGCGCCAAGGGCATGAATCTCGCCTTTGCCGATGTGCACTATCTTTCCGCAGCATTGCGCGCGTTCTATCAAGACAATGACGAGGAACGGCTAAAAGGTTATTCGGCGACGTGTCTCGGAAGAATCTGGAAGGCTCAGCGCTTCTCCTGGTGGATGACTTCACTGTTGCATCGATTTGAGAATGAGCTGGCCTTCGATCGCAAGCGGCAATTGGCCGAATTGGAATACGTGACGAGCTCAAGGGCTGCCGCGGCATCGCTCGCTGAAAACTACGTAGGTCTTCCCCTCTAGAGCGAATCAGGCAATGGTATAGGGCCTCGTGAAAGGGCACGAACAGGGAGCCGGGGCGCCCTCTGGGCCGGGCCGGGCCCACCACTCCGGCTTGATCTTACTCGCGCCCGGCGTCCTACCCGCGGCTCTTCGAGCAAGCAAAGTCCCAATCGCGTTATCGGCTTCGCTGCCCTAATGCACACCATGCTCATTGAGCCATGGACTGTATCCCTTGTCTTCCTTCATGATGTGATTGTTCAGCCAGTCGCGTAGGAAATTCAGCAGACTGATATTCAACGCGACTTCTCCACGCCTGGAGCGAGCAACAAAGTCTTCCACCTGCGTTGTCAGTTCGCGGTGCCGGGTGCGGTGCGCCGCCAGCCCTGGATACCTGGTGCCTTCCATGATTCTTTCTTCTGTGGCAAAGTGTGTTTGCGTGTACTCTACAAGTTCGTGCAGCAATGGACCGGTCACGCTCGCCCCCTGTCCCTTCGTCATCGCGTCATGAAGCTTGTTCAAGATTCCAATCAAATGCTTGTGCTGATCGTCCACGCCTTTCACCTGGACTGAATATCTGTCGCTCCAATTGAATAAGGCCATGATTCCCCTCCCGACGGCATTCGTGTGGTGATGAATGCATCGGCAAGAAATGATTGATCTTGAGCCGGACGCCCTCCCTTCGGCGCCGTCAGAGGCGCGGCAGTCAAAAAACGAGCGCAACTCTGCCCCTTGGCACTCGTGGGGACGTTTTTCGCCTGGATCGACGATGAACTCTGCGGGGCGCTCGAAGCACAGGCTGTCTTTCGCGGCCACATCCGAGCCGCTCAGATGCTAGGATTCAATCGAGAAACAGCACGCTGGCAGCCTTCGGGAAACTCGAAAGGTAGAAAGAGAAAAGCCGATGGGAAATAACGGCCAAACGCGCGGGACTCGCTGCGCTGCTATCGACCTCGGTGCGGGCAGCGGGAGACTCATCGTCGGAGAGTTCGTAAATAGCGCGTTGGTCCTGAGCGAGCAAAGACGCTTCGCTACGCCCATTGAATGCGATGCCACGACCGGCTACCAGTGCTGGGATCTGGACGCCATCGAAGCACACATTCGAGATGCGATCGGCCGCGCTGCCGCGCAAGCACCCATTGCAAGCGTGGGCGTCGATAGCTGGGGCGTGGACTACGTGCTGCTCGATGGTGGGCAGAGCCAGGTGGGAAAGGCCGTCTGTTATCGCGACAAGCGCGCCGCGGGAGTGATGGAGCGTTTCCAAGAGCGCATCTCTGCACCGGAAATATATCGCCGCACCGGAATTCAATTTCTGCCATTTAATACTCTCTATCAGTTGGCGGCAACGGCGGACCAGAACCCTCAATGGCTCGACGCCGCCGAGCACCTGTTGATGATCCCCGACTACTTTCACTTCCGGCTCTGCGGCGTAATATCGAATGAGTACACCAACTCCACCACGACGCAGATGCTGGGCCTGGATGGCGCCTGGGATACGACGCTGCTCGAAGCCGCCGGAATTCGCAAGAAACTGATGCTGCCCCCGGCTGATGCCGCTACTGTATTGGGAAACCTCCAGACCAGCCGCGGGTGGGCTAAGGTAATCGCTCCGGCAAGTCACGATACTGCTTCAGCGGTTGCGGGGGCGCCTCTCGAGAGCGAGGACGAAGCATACATCAGTTCAGGTACATGGTCGCTAATGGGGATTGAAAGTCGGCTTTCAATCGCCTCGCCGGAAGCCATGCGGATGAACTTTACCAACGAGGGCGGGCTGGAACGCCGCTATCGAGTGCTTAAGAACATCGCTGGCATGTGGCCCCTGCAACGCTTGTGTCACGAATACGGCGCGGAGGTCAACGACCAGCTCGTGGCCGACGCTCAAAGGCAACCGGCATGGCAGAGTATCGTCACCTTCGACCATGCGCGCTTTCTAAACCCTGACTCGATGGGTCAGGAGATCCGCCGCTATTGCCAGGAAACTAGGCAGCAGGAACCAGTTTCGATGCCCCAATTGGCGCGCTGCGTCTTCGATAGTCTGGCCCTCTCCTATCGAAAAGTGAAAGAGGAACTGGAAACCCTGCGTGGCAAAAAACTCACAAAGATTCACGTCATTGGCGGCGGAAGCCGGAACGATCTTCTCAACCAGCTCTGCGCCGACGCATGCCAACTGCCGGTCTGCGCCGGGCCGGTTGAGGCATCGGCTCTGGGTAATCTTTGCGCGCAGATGATCGCCCTGGGCGATATCGAGAATCTGGAAGCGGCGCGACAAATCATTCGCCATTCATTTCCACTGCGCGAATTTCGCCCCCAGGCGTCAATTCCCGATGGACCCTGGAAGTCGTTTCTGCAGTTGATGAATGCGCCTGATTCGGGGGTATTGAAATGCACGTAGGCAATCTGGGAATAGAAAGTGCGTACCGCCTGGCGAAAGAACGCTTTGCCATGCAGCAAGTCGATACAGAACGGGTACTCGGTATTCTGGAGACAATTCCGATTTCGATCCAGTGCTGGCAAGGCGACGATGTCCTGGGCTTTGAGAATCCAGATGGCGCTCTAACCGGAGGCATCTTGACCAGCGGGAACCACCCTGGCCGCGCACGCAACGCACAGGAGTTGCGCGACGACCTTGAAGTCGCTTTATCGCTGATTCCCGGCATGAAGCGCGTAAATTTGCACGCGATCTACCTCGAATCAGATGAGCGGGTCGAACGCGATGCGATCGAGCCGAAGCACTTCCACAATTGGGTCGAATGGGCAAAGAAGAACAGCCTGGGACTCGACTTTAATCCCACCTGTTTTTCACATCCCATGAGCGCGCAAGGCTTTACGTTAAGCCACCCAGACGATGCCGTGCGCAAGTTCTGGATCGATCACTGCATTGCCAGCCGCAGAATCAGCGAGTATTTCGGCGAGGAATTGGGCAGTACCACCATCATGGATATATGGGTTCCCGACGGCTATAAGGATCTGGCCTTCGATCGTCTTGCGCCGCGTAAGCGGCTGCTCGATTCGCTCGACAGGATCGTCGCCGCCTTTGACGCCAATAATCACAAGATAGCAGTCGAAGGAAAGCTCTTCGGCATTGGTGCAGAGAGTTATACGGTTGGATCGAACGACTTCTATACATTCTATGCGGCCACGCGCAAGACGTTGCTCTGCATGGACACGGGGCACTATCATCCCACGGAAAGCGTCGCCGACAAAATCTCAAGCGCCCTCTGTTTCATCGACGAATTACTGCTGCACGTTTCGCGTCCGGTCCGCTGGGATAGCGATCACGTGGTGTTACTGGACGAGGCCACGCAAGCCATCGCGCAGGAGATTGTCCGTGCCGGCGCGCTAAACAAGGTTCACATTGGTCTCGATTACTTCGATGCCAGCATCAACCGCGTAGCGGCCTGGGTCATTGGCGCCCGCAATGTGCAAAAGGCCTTGTTGCAGGCGCTTCTCGAACCGAAGGCGCTACTGGTTAATGCCGAAACCAGCTTCGACTACACAACGCGTCTGGCGCTGCTTGAAGAACAGAAGTCAATGCCGTGGCAAGCCGTGTGGGAGTACTACTGCGCCACGAAAGACATTCCGTTCGGAAGCGAGTGGCTAGACAAGGTCCGCGTGTACGAAACAGAAGTCTTGAGCGAGCGCAGTGAGAAGATTGACAACGAAGAGAGAGCGGGCGTCGTTCGTTGAAGGCACGGCGACCCCATAGGAGTGTACAGGGGCCATCTCTGATGTTGCCGCTCTCACCGCCGGTGAGTTCCCTGCCGGCGCCGCGATTTGGTGAATTCGCAATCGAGCCCAGGCCGGGCGGCACGCTCGGATGGACCACCCCGCCGAGCTCTCGAATCAAGCAAGTTGTGCACGCGGCGATATAGCGGCTCTGATTCTTGTACTCGCCAAATTTTTCGCTTGAAACATCGGCGGACCATTCTCATCCTGCAGTTGCTTCGGCTCGGCTATATCCCGATATCCATTTCTTGATTCTGGTTGGGGATGCTTGCGATAGCCGGAAAGCTCATTCGAATGGTTGCGCCACCGCCGTCCCGGGCAAAGGCATGCACCTCTCCGTGTTGCAGCCGGGCCGCCCGTTCCGCTATGGCCAGTCCCACGCCAAATCCTCCGGTGTCCGGACTGCGAGCATAATCGACGCGATAGAAAGGCCGGAAGATCGCGTCGAGTTGATCTTCGGGAATGCCGGGGCCGCGATCGCTCACTTCGATCTCTGCCAACGAGCTTCCGTTTTTCGCCGTCTCCGAGAGTTTGATCTCAACTTCGGAGCCGCTCTCTGTAAAGCGAATCGCGTTGCGCACGATATTCTCAATGGCACGGTACAGCAGCTCCTGGTTGCCCAGAATCTTGCATTCGCCGGTGGCGCGAAAGACCACGGAGCATTGGCGCTGCCGGGCTTCGTACTCTGCATCGGGAATCATCCGCTCGATCAGGCCATTCAGAGATAAAGGCGCGAAGTTCTCGAGCTTTTCAAGCGCTTCCATCGACGACAAGCTCAGCAGTTGGCCAATAAGCGAATTGAGCCGTCCTGCCTCGCGCTCGATCCGGTCCAGATGCGGCATCATGGCCGGGTCCGCATCCTCGCGAGCCAGTTCGAGAGCAACGCTGAGCCGGGACAGTGGCGACCGCAGTTCGTGCGATACGTCTCTCAACAACAGCTTCTGCGCGCCCACCAGCGACTCCAGCCGTTCAGCCATGTGATTGAAGTCTTGTATCAAGGCGTAAATCTCGTCTCCGGCGAATAAACGAGACTGCGAAGTGCGCCAGGCTACCCGGGCATGGAGCTTTCCCGTTGCCAGCTCGCGGGCGGCCTTTCTGAGCCGGGCGACCGGCCGGGTAAAGAGCAAGACAAGCGCGAATGTTGTAAGACCGCCGACCACGATTGCCACGGGCAGTTGCGGGAACGCGAAACGCTGCATGTCCCGAGTCCAACCATCGTTGCTCGGCACGTGAGGCCGGCTCAGCAGAAACACGTACTGCTTTCCGTTCGCGGAGGAAACCGGAACATTCCAGATGTACTGCTGACCTACCTGTCTCCCAGTGATTCGATCCGGGATCGCCGCCCTTTGACCGGCCGCGCCTTTGCCAGACGGGTTACATAGATCCTGGCCCGTCGCGTCTTCAAGGGCAATCGCCTGAGAAAGGCGCGTGCCATATGCGCTCAGGGCGCCGCAGCCTCCCGATTCGTAAACACGAACGGCTTCATTTGCGTCGTGCTGGAGACTGCTGTAAAGCGCATCGGAGAGAAGATCGGGACCGGGAAAATCCTGACGTTCAAAGTGATGCCGCACGATCAGGGCGGTTGAGATCACGAAGATCAGGCTCTGCGCAATCCAGAGGATGATGAATATCTTGAAGAAGAGGCCGCGCATCGCTCAGTCCTTCGCCACGAGCGGATCAAGATTGACGGCGAGCTGGTATCCAACTCCACGAATCGTCTTCACCTGTTCCTCCGGCGCGCCCTTCTCGCTGAGTTTTCGTCTGAGGCGGCTCAAGTGCATATCCAGGCTGCGGTCGAACGGATGGAACTTGCGCCCCAGCACGCTCTCCGATATTTCTTCGCGAGTAACAACCTTTCCCGGTGAACGCATCAGAGCTTCAAGGAGCGCGAATTCAACATCCGTCAGGTCGATCTTGTTTCCATTTTGCGAGACGCTTCGAGCAGCTCGGTTCAGTTCCAGACCGTCGGCGCGCAACAGCGTCGCATCCTGCTTCACCGCGGGAGTCGCGCTTCTGCGCAGAACGGCGCGCACCCTGGCCAGCAGCTCGCGCGGATTGAATGGCTTTGAGAGGTAATCGTCGGCGCCGATCTCCAGCCCAACAATTCGGTCCACGTCTTCTCCGCGAGCGGTTAAAAGCAGGACGCTCACCGCAGACGCGGCTCGGATCCGCCGCAGCACTTCGAATCCATCCAGGCCCGGCAACATAACGTCGAGTAAAACCAGTGCAAATGGCTTTTCCAACGCGGCCTTCAGTCCGGTGTCGCCTCGATGCACTGCGGAAACGCGAAATTCATATCGCCCCAGGTACTCTGTCAGCATCGAACAGAGCTCCACGTCATCGTCAATCAGCAGGATGTCATCCACTAGCGTTTTCTTTGCTCCAGGAAGGAGCGCTTCCCGCGTCTCAGCCGGTTGCCACGGCCGTGACACTCTTCTATAAAGCCTACGCCTTTCCATCTCAAAGGACGTAACGAAAATGTAACAAATTGTCAAAGCCGAAGTGACACTTTGTTACACAGTTTTACCCATTGTGACCGCACGGCGGGTTCATTCAAGGTCTCCTGAATATGACAGTTTGTCCTCGGGGGTGCGTGCAAGCATCATGACCAAACAAGCCATGCTGAAACTCGCGTTGTGCGCAGTTCTCGCCTGGGTCGCGTCGGCGCGAGTACCAGCGCAGATCGCAACCGGCGAAGTTCACGGAACTGTGACAGATCCCTCGGGTGCGTTGGTTCCTTCGGCGGCGGTTGTACTGACCGACGCGGCGGGAACCCCAAAAAACACCACGAGCGGACGCGATGGCGCATTCCGCTTCCAGGGGATCGCGCCGGGCACCTATCGGCTCGACATCGCGGCCATCGGATTTGCGCCGTCAACGGTAGACAACATCGCAGTGAAGGCGGGAAAACCCGTGCTCGAAAACGTCACCCTGGAGATTGCCGTGGCGGAGCAGCAGGTAGAGGTGTCCGATCAATCGGCGAGCATCAGCACCGCTGCCGACAGTAACGCCAGCTCCGTCGTGATCAAGGGCAACGACCTCAATGCGCTTTCCGACGATCCAGACCAGTTGCAGAGCGAGCTGACGGCGTTGGCAGGCCCCGCGGCCGGCCCCAACGGCGCGCAGATCTTCATCGACGGTTTCTCGGGCGGCAACCTCCCGCCCAAGTCCTCGATCCGCGAAATTCGCGTCAATCAGAATCCGTTCGGCGCGCAGTACGATCAGTTGGGGTACGGCCGCATCGAGATCCTGACCAAGCCGGGCACCGACAAGATGCACGGCAACTTGATGGTCATGGGCAACGATTCGTCCTTCAACGCGCTGAACCCGTTCGTCACCCAGGAGCCTGCGTATCACACCGTGTTCGCCATGGGAAGCGTGGGCGGTTCCCTGGGCAGCAAGATCTCCTGGAACGGCAGCGTATTCGACCGTAACAACGCTTCGAATTCGATCGTCACGGCTGTTTCGGATGCAACCACCAACGCCGAACTCCTGGCCCAGTACCCTAATTTGAACTGCACAGCCGCATCGGTTGCCGGCGCATACAACTGCTCTGAGGCAGTGGCCACTCCGCAGTCGCGCCTCGATATCAGCCCCCGGTTCGATTTTCAGTTGGGCGCGAAAAACACCCTGACCGTGCGCTACATGCTGGACCGCCAGACGCAGACCAACAGTGGCGTATCGGGGGCCTCTCTCCCCAGCCAGGGCTACAACTCGTCGGGCTACGGGAACAGCATTCAGCTTAGCGACAGTCAGGTGCTCAGCGAAACCGCGGTCAATGAAACTCGGTTCCAGTTCAATCGCAACACCAACAGCCAGATCCCGTACAGCCTGGCTCCCTCGGTCATGATCCAGGGAGGATTCAGCGAGGGCGGAAATGGCCAGGGATTGATGAGCGACCACAGCGAACTCTTCGAGTTGGAGAACTACACCACGATCGCCCGAAACAAACATGCCATCGAATTCGGCGGACGCTACCGGCTGAACCGCGACGCCAACGAATCCATAGCGGGATTCAACGGCACGTACATGTATACCTCGCTCGCGGCCTATGAGGCCAACACGCCCTCTCAATACAGCGTGGCGGTGGGCAATGCCAACGCGCTCTTCAAAGCCTACGACATAGGCATCTTCTACCAGGACGACTACAAATACAGCCCCAACCTCACGCTAAGCTACGGTCTGCGTTACGAAATGCAAAACTGGATCGGCGACCATAACGACTGGGCTCCCCGCTTCTCAATGGCATGGGCGCCCGGCGGAGCCAGGTCCAAAACCGTCATTCGCGCCGGCTACGGATGGTTCTATAGCCGCTTCGGGACCGGCAACGTGGGCCCCGGCGGCCCCGGTGGCCCCGGCGGCGGGGGCGGCAGCAGCCCCATTCTCTCGGCCATCCGCCAGAACGGCATCAACCAGCAGCAGTACGTGGTCAACGACCCCTGGTTTTACCAGGGGTCCTCGAATGTCCCGACTCCGAGCCAGCTCGGGGGCCTGAACCAGACTTCTGCCGTCGCGCCCACCATCGACCTGATCGCCCCCAACCTCAAGGCTGCCCTCAATATGCAGGCAGCGGTCGGCGTGGAACACCAGTTCGGCAAATTTTTGACCACTTCGGTGACTTACATCAACTCGCGTGGCGTTCACCAGTTTCTCAGCGACAACATCAATGCCTACGAGCCCGGCGGCTGCACTGTATCGACCACTACCGGCGCCACCACTTGCACTGGAAATCGCGCCAATTACGCTGCCTACGGGAACGACAACGTCGACCAATTCCAGTCAGGCGGCATTTACAAGCAGAATCAGCTCATGGTGAACTACAGCTTGTCGGCCAGGCGCGTGTCCATTTTCGGCTTCTACTCGCTCACCTATGCCAACGCCGACACTTCCGGCGCCAGCTATTTCCCGACCAACCAGTTCAATCCGGCGGCGGATTATGGGCGGGCCAGCTTCGATGTGCGCAACCGGATATTTTTTGGCGGCACTCTGACGGGCCCGCTCGGCATCACGGTCAACCCGATGTTCAATGCCAGTTCGGGGTCGCCGTTCAACATCACCACCGGCTATGACAATGGCGACAACCAGTTCAACGCGAGGCCGGCGTATGCCACCGGCACCAGTACGAATGTCATGAAGACGGCCTGGGGAACATTCGACCTGACCCCGTCCGCCGGCGCGCAGCAAATTCCTTATAACATCGGGTCTGGACCTTCGCAATGGAGCCTGAACACGAGAGTCAGTAAAACGTTTGGTATCGGCCCAAAGGTCCAGGGGACAGGCCAGGGGAACGGACCGGGCGGAATGGGCCCTGGCGGCGGACCGGGCGGCGGCCCACGTGGAGGTGGCGGAATGCCCGGAGGCGGACTCGGGCCCGGCGGTTTAAGTGGCAACTCGGGCCGAAATCCCTTCGCGATGGGTGGCCAAACGGTCCCCCGGCGTTACTCGCTCACCTTCGCCGCGATGGGACAGAATGTCTTGAACAAGGTGAATCTGGCGAACCCCGTAAGCGTCCTCACATCGCCCCTGTTCGGCACGTCCAATACGCTGGCTGGAGGCTTCTTTAGCTCTTCTGCCTCCAACCGCAACATCGATCTGCAGCTCTCGTTCAGCTTTTAGTGCAAAGTATCCTGCGTCCGGTATATCACCGCCAAACCAGCAGTCACTTCTGGACGCTACCTGCGTGCGGGCTTAAGTTAGGAGTAAATGCGTGATTCTAAACTGGCTGCCCCCCAGGGATTCGAACCCCGATATGCTGATCCAGAGTCAGCTGTCCTGCCGTTGAACGAGGGGGCAACTAGCGCGCCTGGCGGCTGACTTCGCTGCCGTGCGGTTACCGTTGCGCATGAAAGGCCAACTCATTCATCTTAAGGGCATTTCCAGGGGGTGGTCAACGGGGCCAATCCAGCCAGGATGCGCCTCTTGCATGCCACGAACCGCGTCGCCGGTAGTGCGGTGCACCATGCTATTTACGCTGCGCTCTGCATTTGTGAACACGCTCGAGGCTAAATTCGTTCTGCAAATGGCCAAAACGGACCTGGAATATTACGACCACATCATCGACATCAGCCACGAGCGCTTCAAGGCCGGCGACATCGCGGAGATCGATTTCGATCGCATCGAGTTGCAGCGCGTGCAATATGAGTCAGAGATCGAGACCGCCACCGTCAACTGTGGGTGCGCGGTACCCTCGAACAAAGCGTGGGCCCCGACGAAAGCATCAGAATCGCCAACCAGGCCCGCATTCTTCTCTGCTCGTTCGCCCATTCGCCATCGTGATTGTCGGCGGGCTGATGACCAACCTTTTCATGAGCGTCTTCCTGTTGCCCACGATGTATGTGTGGATAGCCCGCAAAGACGATGTTCTGCCGGCAGTGGATACGACCGAGGAGTTCTGAAAGCAGGTGTCAGGTTTCAGGTTTCAGGGAAGAGCAGCCGGCGATCGGCTGCTCTTCTGATCCCTGACACCTGACACCTGATCCCTGTTTCACTCTTCGCGAAGCACTTCCAGTGGGCGCAAGCCGAGAATCCTGTAGCTTGCGATCCAGCCCGTGGCCGTGGCCAGCACTGAGGTTCCAGCGAGCGCCATGAGCGTCGCGCCCCACTCAATTTGAAAGGCCACGTCGAGCCGATGCAACAGCACGCGCGTAAGCACGTTGGCGAAGACGACGCCCACCGCGCCGGCCAGCAGCCCCAGAACAGAGAACTCCACGCTGAAGGTGCGGACGATTCTCATGCGGGTTGCGCCCAGCGTCTTCAGAACGACCGCCTCCTGCATGCGGCGAAAGCGCGTACTGGCAATGCTCGAAGCGAGAATCGTGAGCCCGGCAAGAATTGAGAACCCGGCCAGCAGCCGCACCACAAACGTGATCTGGTCAACGACGCTTTCTATTCGTTGCAACACATCGGCCACGTTGATGATGGTGATGGTTGGGTAAGCCAAGAAGAACGCGCGCTCCATCGCGGCCACTTGTTTGGGATCTATGTGCGCGCCGCCGTACCATGTGGACGGCTGGTCCGCGATTTGCCCCGAAGGCAAAACAAACTGCACGCGCGCGCCCAGGTGCTGGCCATCGGCGCGATAAATCGCCGCGACCTTCAGCGCCCGCGTAGTTCCGCCCGTTTCAAGTTCCACTTGGGAGCCCACGCCGAGGTGCAGCCGCTTGGCTACGCCGTCGCTCACTGCCAACTGCGCTGCGCCGGCATTGGTCCACCACGCGCCCTCGGTTATTTTGTCGCCTTCGGGCAGCGCATCGGCCCAGCTCAGTTCCGCGCTCTCCAACATGCGGCGCGGGTAGTGCTGATCTTTCATCTCTTCCACTGGCTTGCCGTTGATGGAGATGAACCGTCCCATCACCATGGGAATCATCGTCAGCGGCTGGCTCACGCCGGGTTGATGCTGAAAGAATTCTTTCACGCCCGCAACCTCGTCGCTACGCACGTCGACCAGAAACACATTGGGCAGGCTGCGGCGAAGCGGTCTCGCGCAGATCGCGCAGGAGCCCTTTCTGCATGAGATAAACCGCGAGGATAAGCATGACTCCCGTGCCCAGCGCCGCCAGCACCGCGGCGGATTGATTTCCCGGCCGATAGAGATTGGCCAATCCGTGGCGCAACGATGAAGGAATGTGAAGACGCGTGCGATCGAGCAGGAATCGCACGGCGCGCAGCGCCACAGCCGCCATCGCCAGCAGAACCACCAGCGCGGCGGTGAACAGCAACGCAAACCACGCGCCCACTTTCGCTGAATCCGAGAGAGCCCACGCGATGCAGCCCAACGCAATAACCAACGACGCCGCGATGCCGAGCTGCAGGCGGCGCGTCCACCAGCGGGCAAACCAGACGCCGATGCCCGGCGGTCCCTCCTCGACGAGCCTGCGCAGCACCAGCACCGGCCTCACCGCGCGCACATCGAGCAACGGGGGCAGACTGAAGAGTAGCGTGGTCAGCAGCCCGGTCGCTATGCCGGCCAGCGCCGACTGCCAGGGAAATTGAAATGCAAGATGGAAGGTGAGGAGATTGCCGAACGCCGCCGGCAACGCCACCATGACACCCACGCCCGCAGCTACTCCCAACAGCGCTCCGGCCAACCCGAGCGCGAGCGTCTGCAGGAGAAAGATACGCAGCAGATCGGAGGAATCCGCGCCTACGGCCTTCAAAATCGCCAGCATGTCCATGCGCTGCTCGAGGTGCGCGTGCATCGCCATGGCCACGCCGATAGCTCCCAGCACCATCGCGACCAGGCAGATGAGGCTCAGGATTGACGTTGCGTTATCGAGGCCGCGGGTGAGCGCGGGATTGCCCTCGCGGTAGTCCATCACCTGCGCATCGGGCAGCGCGGCTTCCAGTTGCGCTCGCACCGCCGCGGCCTCGGCATCGGCGGTTAGCCCTCGCGGCGGCCCATTCTTGGAATTGTCCGGCAGCTTAACCAGCAATCGCCAGCCAGCACGGCTGCCCGGCGACAGCAATCCGGTGCGCGCCAGCGCGGCCTGCGAGATCATGACCCGCGGCCCGATGCTCACGCCGCTACTGATGCGGTCCGGTTCCTCTTCGAGCGCCGCCGTGATGGTAAAGTTTCTTCCGCCCAGCCGCAGCGTTTGCCCCACGCGCGCATTCAGCCGGATAAGAAACTCATCCGCCACGACCGCCGAGTCGCCCTTGAGGGCCTGCTCTAACGGCATCGACGGCTCCAGGTCGGCAGTTCCGTAGTAGGGATACTCAGCGGGATCGACGGCCTTCAGCGAGACCAGCAGCGGCGCCGGAGCCGGCGGAACGGAAGCCATCGAGATCGTCTCTGTGACCCACGTGGAGCGAATTCCGCTGCGCGGGTTGGCAATCTCCGCAATTTCTTCCGACTCATCGGCCGTGGGCGCGTGAAACATGCGCGCGCTCAAATCGCCGGCCAGCAGTGAGCGCGCCTCGGTGTTCAAAGATTGCCTGAAGCTGTCGCTCAACCCGCGCACGCCCACTAGCGCGGCCACGCCCACGGCCACCGACAGCACGACAAATCCGAACTTGCCGGGCGCGGACTTCAGGTCGCGCCAGCCGATGGCCGCGGCGCGCCGCCAGCTCAACGCGCGCTTAGCCATTTTTCTCCTTGCGGGCGATTCGCCTCTGGCGGAAACGGATCCGGCTTGGAATCTTCCACCACGAGACCGTCTTTCAGCACGATCTTGCGGTCGGCGCAGCTCGCGATTTCAGCGTCGTGCGTGACCAGCACCAGCGTCGTTCCTGCCTTGCGATTCCGTTCAAGCAGCAGATCGAGAACCATCTTTCCATTCGCCGAGTCGAGGTTGCCCGTGGGCTCGTCGGCCATCACAATGGGCGGTTCGGCCACAAACGCGCGCGCCAGCGCCACGCGCTGCTGCTCGCCGCCCGAGAGTTGCACGGGATAGTGATCCAAACGCTCTCCGAGGCCTACTTCTCCGAGCACGCGGTGCGCCTGCTCCAGGCCGCTGCCTTCCATATTCAGTTCGTAAGGAAGCAGAACATTCTCAAGAGCTGTGAGAGTTTGGATAAGCTGATACGACTGGAAGACAAACCCGATTTTGCGCCCGCGAACACGAGCCAGCTCCGTTTCCGCCATATTGTGGATGGGCACGCCGTCCAGCCATATCTCGCCTTCACTGGGCGTGTCGAGGCCGGCAAGCAGACCCAGCAGCGTGCTCTTCCCGCTTCCGCTCGCGCCGACGATGGCCACAAACTGCCCGGCCGGAATTGCGAGCGAGATCCCTTTGAGAATCTCGACGCGCCGCGCGCCGTTCTGGATCCACCTCTTTACGCCCTTGACTTGAATCAATTTGCTCTCCCGCCACTCGCAGTGTAAATGGCTGCTCTCCCGATCTTTCGGGGCCGATGCCACCGATCGGGCGCGGCTACACTATATACGTGGACGTTCGGCGCGCGGTTCTTGTTGCATTTTGCCTGTCGATGCTGGCGGGCATGCTCCGTGCTGCCGGCCAGCCGATCCTGGTCTGCTACGGCGACAGCATCACCGCAGGGTATGGCCTTCAATCTGGCCAGTCCTATCCCGACTTCCTCAAAATGAAGCTCGACGCGCAGGGCTACCGATACAAGGTGATCAACCGGGGCACGAGCGGCGCGACCACCAAGGATGCGCTTGCAGGGCTTCCGTTTCTGTTCGAACTGCATCCCGAAATCGCGATTGTGGAGTTCGGCGGCAACGACGGCCTGCGCGGTCTGCCCGTCGATCAGACGCGCAACAACCTGGACCAATTGCTCACTGCCCTTGAGCGCGCACATGTGCACATCGTGCTGGCGGGCATCACGCTCCCTCCGGATTACGGGCCGGATTACATCCGGTCCTTCGATCGGATCTTTCGCGATGTGGCGGCCAGGCACCACGTCGCCTTTGTGCCCATGCTCTATAAGGATCTCGTCAATGTTCCGGGAACGATTCAAGCTGACGGCATCCATCCCACTGCCAAAGGCTCCGCGATCATCGCCGATACCTTGTTCCCTGTGCTCCGCCCGCTGCTGCGCAAAGGCCCCTGAGCGCACGAGCCGCTCCGTCGATCCGGCGAAGAAAGCCTTTCCGAGACTGCATCAAAACGATACAGTGCTGATTACTTTGAGGGACACGGCCGATATATGTCTAAATAGTGCGCCGCCGTTCCAACTCATCTCGTCGATTCTGGCCGAATGACCGGCTACGCAGAAGTCTCATTCGCAGACAGGCGTACTCTCGATCTTTGCGATCAGGTGCAGCGCAAAATTAGCACAGGAATTTGTGGGCAAGCCACATTAGCATGAATCGAAGGCGGTTCCTCGCCCCCGGCTTTGAAAGGGCACGGCTTCACAGGCTGCGGAAAAACCCCTCATTCCTGTCTTGTTTTTCTCTTTTGGGGAGATTTTCCGTCTTTTCGGCTGGTTTGGCTGCGGTTTCCTCTCCTCGTTTTGCGCCCGGAGGCCGTTTTTCCGGCCTTCAGGCACACTTCGGCCCTACTGGGCCAGCGATTCAATCGGAATCAGTCTCCTCAGGCGCATCAGGTTTTGCGCCGTGATGCTCAACTTCCAGAACCAGTCCACCCGATCAAGCCCACGGAGTTTCACCTGGCGCGCTTGACGATCTAACTTCGACCAGCCGAAGACGCGCTCGATCAGCTTGCGCTTGCGCTGACTGATCGCCCGTCGTGCGTCTTGCCGCTCCTCTTCGCTCAGACTGTTCTTGCCCATATTGCTTCCGCCTTGCGTGTACTCGCTAATGTGCGGCGCCACTTCCCGATCGCGAAGATCCTGCACAAACTTTTCGTCCTGGTACTGCGTGTCAGCGCCCAGCGTGATCTGCTGCTCCGGGCTGCGCTTGTCCTTGGCAGCCACCGTCTGGTCCAGCATCCTCAGAGCCGCCTCGCGCTCGGCCACGGTAGCCGCCAGCGTAGCCTCTGCCGCCACCACCAACCCATTGCGGTTCTCGATCAGCGCGTGGCCCTGATAACTCGGAACCGCTTTGTCCGCCGTGGCCTTCTTATACAAACGCGCATCCGGGTCGGTCGTCGACTCCACCTTATCGCGCAGAAGAACTTCCCCTTTGTGCCCGGAACCGGCTCCCGGAGCGGGTGGATCGGACTTCTCCTTAAAGCTGCGCGCCGCAGCCCAGGCCTGGATCAGCGTGCCGTCCACCGTGAAATGCTCCTCGCTCAACAAGTCGTGCTCCCGCGCCTCAACCAACACCGCATCCAGCAACTGCTGGCTGATCGCGCCCGAAATCAGTCGCTCTCGGTTCTTGGTGAACACCGTCACGTCCCACACCGCGTCGTCCATCTCAAGACCTACGAACCAGCGAAAGAGCAGGTTGTACTGCAGTTGCTCCATCAACTGCCGTTCGCTGCGAATCGAATACAACACCATCAACAGAGTTGCCCGAAGCAGCCGTTCCGGTGCAATCGAGGGGCGGCCAATCTCGGCATACAGCTTGTCGAACTCCGCATCCAGCCGCTGCAAGGCCCGGTCAGCCAGCGTGCGAATCTGCCGCGCCGGATGATCCAACGGTATCCGCTGCTCCAAGGTCACATAACTGAACATCGCCGCCTGCTGCTTGTCGTCTCCACGCATACCTCTTACATAAACCAAATCCCTGTGGAGAAACAGTGATTCACTTGGCTCCTTTTTCCGCAACCTGTTCAGCCGTGCCGTAATTGGCGCGCAATCAACGGAGCCTTTAGGCCCTGAGGGATGTTCTCCCACCACTCGACGGAAAATTTGCCTTTTTTCGCAGCCTGATGAAGCCCGCACTCATCTTGTGCGACCTTCGGCACGGCTCTACTTCTTCTTCGTTTTAGGAGCAGCGGCGCTGGTCCCCATCGCCTTCAGGCGCGCATTCAGGCGGCTTTTGTAGCGGGAGACGGTGTTGGAGTGCAGAACGCCCTTTTGCGCGCTCTTGTCGAGCGCCGATACCGTTGCGCGGTATTGCTCCTGAGCGGCTTTCGCGTCACCCTTGGCAATCGCTTCGCGCAAACTCCGCAAGCTGGTGCGCACGCGGCTGCGGTTGGCGCGGTTCACTTCGGTGCGGGTTTCGGTCTGGCGGGCGCGCTTGAGCGCCGATACGTGGTTTGCCATAGTTTTGCTTCAATCTCCAAACCTGAATTTCAGGGGGTCCCCGTTATCAGGGAAAATGATGCGGGGTTAAAGGCAACTCGAGCCGCATCCCTCGCAATTTCTTAGTCTACGGGAATTCGCGGGGTGGGTCAATCGGGACTCTCTTCCAATACAAGATGAGCCTGAAGGAAGACTTTGATTCCAATACAAGATGAGCCTGAAGGGTCGGTCATGCTGGGTAGTGAACATCCGCATGGTTCGAGCAGAAGAGTTGAGTTTGGAGGCGATTGGCCGTTTTGTCACGGGCAGCGAGGACATCCGGTTTGAGGCCGAAGACCGCCAGCAGCTCTATGGCTGGGTGGAGAAGGTGTTGGTGGGACGGCAATACGCCCAACAGGGCAAGGCGGCGCGGGGCCTTTTGCGGCGTTACGTCGAGAAGATGACTGGGCTGAGCCGGGCGCAGATAACGCGGCTGATCGCGCGCTACGCGGCCAGCGGGCGGGTGCAGGTGACGGTCTATCGGCGGCGACGCTTCGCCGAACTCTACACACGGGCCGACATCGAGTTGCTGGCCGCGGTTGACGAAGCGCACGAGATGCTGAGCGGCCCGGCCACACGGCGCATTCTGGAGCGCGAGTTCGAGGTCTACAAGCGGCCGGAGTACGCGCGCCTGGCTACGATTTCCGTCGCTCACTTGTACAACCTGCGCCACCACCAGCGCTACCGCGAGCGGCTTCTCAACTACACCAGGACGCGACCCACGGCGGTGTCGATCGGCGAGCGGCGCAAGCCGCAGCCGCAAGGCCAGCCTGGATTTCTGCGCTTGGACACGGTGCATCAGGGCGATCAGCCGAACGGTGGGGAGAAGGGCGTCTATCACATCAACGCCGTCGATGAGGTCACGCAATGGCAGGTGGCCGGCGCCACGCCGCGCATCTCGGAGGCCTATCTGGAGCCGGTTTTGGAGCACATGCTGCGTCAGTTTCCTTTTCGCATCCTCGGCTTCCACTCCGACAACGGCAGCGAGTTCATCAACAAAACCGTCGCCCAACTGCTGGAAAAACTGCGCGTCGAACAGACCAAGAGCCGGCCTCGGCAGAGCGGCGACAATGGCCTGGTGGAGACCAAGAACGGCGCGGTCATTCGCAAACACATCGGCTATGGATACATCGATGCCAGCCACGCAGACCGCATCAACGACTTCTACCAGGAGTACTTGAATCCGTATCTGAACTATCATCGTCCTTGCGCTCAGGCGGACGTGAAGATCGACGAGAAAGGGCGCAAGCGTGTAAGTTACAAGCGCTATCAGACCCCGCTGGAGACCCTGTCGCTGTTGCACAAACCAGGACAATACCTGCGCCGGGGACTGAGTATGAACGCGCTCGAAAGGGTCGCCGCGGCCATCAGCGATACCGATGCGGCGCGGCGGATGCAACAGGCCAAAGCAAAACTGTTCGAGCGCTGGCGGTTGACCGCGTAGGACTGAAGGGAGACACAAAGGGCGGAGGAAATGGCGGTACGTGGAAAGCCCGGAAAACGATAGTACGTGTTTTCCGCCCTTCCCACATACCTTGGAAATCGCTCGAACAAGGCATCGGAACATGAAGGGCATGCGCAGCGATTTCCACATTCCCTCCGCCCCGGCTGCTAGCATGAATCAATTTCAAAACACGAAAGGACAAAACCCGCTTCGCCTACCCTTCGCTACCTTCAGGCTCATCTTTCGATTGGAAAAGACTTCGGGGCGCGGCGCCGCCTAGCGTACCGATTTGACGATCGGTTCATCTCACGCCTAAGGCCGTCGGATGCTTGGGTTGATAAAGGCCGATCTCGCCGCCACCGGGAAGCCTCATTCTCGTGATCGAACCCCATCGTTCTTCGTGGACTTCAGAGCAAACAACGCCTTTCTTCATGAGGGCAGCCATCTCGGCCTTCAGATCGTCGCACATAAAATAGAGTTCGTGCACGCCATTCTCGGCGGACGGATGACATGCCGCCTCGGCGGGCGGCAAGGCGAAGATCAACCAGCCCTGACCCCCATCCACTGACTTGAAACCGAGGACTTGGTGGAAGAAAGCACGGTCCGCCTCGGCGTTTTTGCTGTAAACAATTACGTGGGCGCCATTAATCATTTGTCCTCCTTAAGAACAGCAGCATTCGTTGAACTTCGAAAGCTAAGATGATAGATAAGAGCGCTCCCGGTAGTGGGTCAGTTCCAGGCCGTCATGGCTTTCTAAAATGATGCTAATCACCGTAAGGAGTTCTGAAGGGGGCTCGCTTAATGACATCGTCGAAGGCTTCGACAGCGTGGATGGTTGACGTAATCCCTTATCACCGCGCCTCGATCCTCCTTCAGCAAGAGTTTGCCTCATTACAGCGGCGTGTGTATCAGGTGCGCGGACTGACGAAGACCTCCAAGGGGGCGCCGAAGCTACACCATCCTGTATTCGATGTTCTCTCGTTCTATATTTGTGCTGGGGATAGAGTGGTCAGCTATGCCGCAGTTGCTATGAAGCAGATCAGGCATACCCGCCATACATTCGATATGGCGGGTCTCAGCTGCGTCATGACGGACCCGGATTATCAGAAGCGAGGTCTCGGATCGCGGACAGTCGCTACGGCTACCCGTTACTTAGAGCGGAGTAATTTGGACATTGGCATCTTTACCTGTGACCCGCCGCTTGCCCGTTTCTATGAACAGGCGGGCGCGTGGCAGACCGCTCCGGATATCGTACTGGTTGGCAGCAGGGACGAAGCGGCATTGCGAAGCGATCGATTAAACAAAGTCGTCTTGCTGCGCCTATTTTCAAAAAGGGCAGCACGCCTACTGACACGGTTCAACGCGACAGTTAACCTCGATGTGCCAGTTGGGCAGTTTTTGTAAGATACGACTGTATACTTCTGCGTACTTCTGCCCCGGCCTGTCACTTGGAGTGCAAGATGAGCCCGCTCACCTCTCGATGGAATAGCGTTTGTTGTTGAGATGGTGGCTCCACGGAGGGTCGGGTCCCGACCTGGCGGAAGCTCGAAGGCTCAGTCATGCGCCAAATGAGGGCATCGCACCCGTTTGACCCGGTTTCGGCGGCCCGGTATACTCGAATTTGCGTCAAGCGGGAGTAGCTCAGTGGTAGAGCATCGCCTTGCCAAGGCGAGGGTCGCGAGTTCAAGTCTCGTCTCCCGCTCCATTCCGCATTGCCCCGGTGGATTTGTGCCGGGTTGAAAGCGGTCTGGGACGATCCGAAACCCATGACGCAAGCAGCCCAAGGCGCGGTACCCAAGTGGTAAGGGAGAGGTCTGCAAAACCTTTATGCGGCGGTTCGATCCCGCCCCGCGCCTCCAATTTTCTTGATTAAATTCAATAGTTTGCGCGGATTGGATTGATTTCCACGTCTTTCCACAGGTGTGTCTTTTGCGCACTCAATCGTGGTAAATCAGCGAAAATTGGGCTTGATTGGGCAGGGGCCGGACCAAAGCCGGACCATAGTTGCACCATGATTGGTACAAATCATAGGCGGTATGAGAGCTCGAAGTGCGGGGACAGTCTTGCCGAGTTGGTTGAGTCTGTAGGCACCTGCTGGATCCGCCAGACCCTATTACCGCAATTCATTTTCGCATGGAACAGCAAGGGCTAACGAGAAAGAACCTGGAGCCGCGCTCATTGGAAGCCGCGCACGAGTCTCGGAGATAACGACGCGGCGGCGCCCGCTGACGTTGGCAATGATCCCTCGAGTTCGAGATAAACTAGACATCTCGGCCAACAAAGGCTTTGACGAGAATGACTTCAATGTGTAGCATGATGCCGTGCCGGGAAAGAAAAATGGAGATTCTGGTTTCCATGCGAACCTATTTGCGTTGTGACTCGCAAGGAGTGAGCCATGCAACTTCCCCTCAGGCAGTTCCGATCCCGTTTGGGATTGTGCATTTTCCTGTCCGCATTCTGCGCGATCGTCTTCACCGCACCTACCGCTCGCGCCCAAACCTTTAACCGAATCGAATTCGTGATCGGCACTGGCGGAGCCGATCTGCGCGGAGACTGCGCAGCCACTGCGACCCTCGAGGCCGCCAACGGCGCGGCCCTCCAAACCATCACCCTCTACAACGGAAAGGGTTCCGGCTGGGCCAACAACACCACCAACACGGTAACCGCCAGTCTGAGTCCGGCACTTACGCGCGCGCAGATCGCGCGCATCGTGATCAAGCAGATTGAGCACAACGGCGCGTTTGAGACTGACAACAACTGGAACGTCAACCGTGTGACCGTCAGCCTGTCGAACAACGGTTCCGGCGCGCAGCAGATCGTCAGTGTCTCGGGCAATCCGCTGGTGCGGCTCACCGGCTCTGTTCCCAGTTACCCCATCGCGGTGCCACCTCCGCCGCAGTCGCAGCCCGCTGGCACTTTCAGCTCCATTCAGTTTGTCATCGGCACGGGCGACGCCGACCTGCGCGGTGACTGCGTGGCTACGGCGACGCTCGAGTCCTCGAACGGATCCGCGCTGCAGACCATCACGCTTTATAACGGCAACGGCTCAGGATTCCCCAATAACTCCACGAATACGATCACCGCAACGCTCAATCGGGCGCTCAAGCCATCGGATATCGGCAGGATTGTCATCACGCAGATCGAGCACAACGGCGCGTTTGAGACCGATAACAACTGGAACATTAACAACGTCACCGTCAGACTGACGAATTCAGGCGGCGGATCGCAGGAGATTGTGAGCGCCTCCGGAAATCCGCTCACCCGGCTTACAGGCGCGATGCCCAGCTTCAATATCCTCGTGCCGCCACAGGCGCCTCCCGGCGAGTTCAATACTGTCCAGTTCACCATCGGCACTGGCGGCGCCGATCTGCGCGGCGATTGCGCGGCCACAGCCGCGCTCGAGAATGCCAGCGGAACCGTGCTGCAGTCCTTCACGCTTTACAACGGCACCGGTTCCGGCTGGGCCAACAACACCACGAACACGGTGACGGCAACGCTGAATTCGCCGCTCAAGCCTTCTGACATCGCTCACGTTCTCATTACGCAGATCGAGCACAACAGTCTCACAGAAACCGACAACAACTGGAATATCAACAGCGTTACCGTCTCGCTGCTGAATGTCGGCTCCGCACCGCAGCGCGTGATGAGCTTCTCGGGTAATCCCCTGGTGCGCCTCACCGGCACCATTCCCAGCGTTTTGCTGCCGCCGCCCGCAGCCAAGACCGGCCTGGGCATGACCATGCCCGTCGATCCTCCCAACGAACCTGCAGACCTGAACCTGAACCCGAGCGTAGGCGACGGCTGGCTGCCCTGGGGCTACAATGTGCCGCCCGCCGGATTCACTGACAAAACAAGCATGCTATCCGGCTCCTGTTCCAGCTCGTGGAAAGTCTGCCTGCCGGCCTGGAACGGAAACGTGAACGAGGAGGACGGCCGCCTGAACCAGTTCTTCCGCACCAATGCCCAATCGCACGACGCGCATCTGATGCTGGCGCGCGCCGTCTGGCTGCGGCTCAATCTCAGCCTGCCCGGAAACGTGCAGGGCATGAGCTGCGGCGGCACCAACACTGCCTGCTCCACGGCCCTCGCGCAGCTCGTCGTCACGGGACGCGCCGCCTTCAACTCATTCGTCAGTTGGGACCCGGCATTTGCTCCGTCATCCAGCGGCCCGCAGGTAAGCGACCTGGTGCAGCTGGTGAAGAATGGACAGGCCGGTTTGCCGGCCGTTGCCTCCAGCATCACCAGCGATCAGCTCACGCAGGGATGCACCGCAGTGCTCACAGATGCCTACACCGCGCTGTGGGCGATTCGGTCGAATGTGACCGAGTGGCGCCAGTTCCGTCAGAACTCTGGTTGGATCGCTGTCTCAGGCGAAGACGACACACCGCATCGACCGGTGAACGTGTTCACCGCGCCTTACCCGCAGTTCGATGTTTCCGTGCCCATGGTGGTGGGCAGCAAGGCGGTCACGCTCACCGCGCGTTACATGATCGCGGCGGGCTCGACGCTCATGAAACTTGCGCCGGGCCAGGCGCCAACCGCGGCTCCGGCGATTCCGACCGACGCGTCGCACTCTGGAAGGTTGGCCATCCCCAACGACGCACCCACCTCTCTGCTCGACGGCCAGCTCTTCACCAAGAACGTGATCGTCTACATCCACGGCGGCGGCTCGCGCCTTGAAGAAGCCGTGCCCATGGCAAATGAATTCCTCACCAGGTTTGGTGACTGGAGCAATAACCTCATCGTCATCTCGTTCGACCTTCCCATGAGCGCCTATGACGATCCCATGGTGACGCCCACCAACGGCAGCGCGCGTTTTGCCCTTGATGCCGGCTCGAACGCCTTTGAGAATGGCCCCAACGGCGGCTCGCCTGCCAACTTCAACAACTTCCCCGTCCTGAACTTCACGCTCAACTTCATCAACAACCTCATCCGCACGCTCGACAGCCAGAAGATCCTGAACGAAAACCAGGTGCTGGCTGTGATGGGAGGCAGCCTCGGCGGCAACACTTCGCTGCTTCTTGGCATGGATCCGCTCGTGGCGCCTTTCCATCTCGACAATCCACTTGCTTTCAAAGCGCCGCGATCGGCGCCGAGCGGCGCCCAGCCCACCATCGTCTCCTGGTCGCCTACCAGCATGGTCAGCTACCACGACAACGCGGGCACCATCATCGGTTCCAACATGGGCAGCGGCCCAACCTGGCAGCCCGAAAAAGTCAGCTCCAACCCCAGCGACGACACCCGCGTGCAATACTTCGAGCACCTTTACTTTTCCGACACCAGTGCGATTGGCGGTCTCGCGCCCGACCCTGAGATGTGGTACCGCGACGACTGGACCGATGCCAACGGCAAAAGCGCCACCACATCCCTTATCACCCAGTCGCGCTTCGACCGCTACGAGATCTACTCGCCGATGGCGCGGCTGTGGACGACGTCAATCGACACCGAACAGGCCGTCTTCAGCTTCCAGAACAATACGGACGCATCCGGCAACACCTACAAGCCCATGTACGGGTTCATCCGCCCGCGCCTGCTGCTGGCGACCGGCGCCTGCGACGACTACGACAATGGCAACAACACCGCTCCGTTTGCCCCGCCGCCCACCATCTCCACCGGCAACTGCGCCGGCCACGGCCTCGGCGATACCGGAACCAACTTGACCTCTCATCAGGATATCTACGGCTTCACGCACGACGTGGCCAACGATATGCGCAACGCAACCGGACGTACGCTGTTCATCAACGACACCGGGCACTCGATTCACGACGAACGTCCGAAGTTCTTTGCGCAGCAGATTCAGTCGTTCCTCACCACGCCCGACAACAACATCGACATCACTCTGCTCACCGGCAGCGACGACGTGCGCTGGAACAGCGAAGTCCATGCCATGATCACGGTGCCCACAGGTACGCCCGCGGCCGCCGGAAGCAGGGTGCTCGATTTTCCGCTGAACTATTGGTTCCATCCGTGGCCTTCGTACAACGGTTCTCCCGATAATCCCTGCGGCGCCTGCTACAAGCTCACCAGCTTCCACCTGCCCAGCGCTTCAGGCGGCCGCTCTAATGAGAGCAACTTCACCATCGCTCTGCCCGCCGGCGTCTCGGCCAGATCCATCTCCGGTTTCGAGCTTGAGTTCATCGCGGGCACATCCTCCGCCGCCAACACTACGGACGCGTGGACGCTGGATGGCATCGCGGCCTGCCTGCCTGAAAGCAACGGCGGCTTCATCAGCGTCGGCTTTCCGGCTAATGGCAACACCATCAAAGATTTCAATCCATCCTCCAACAATCAGCCGATGCGGTGGCAGCCGCCATCGTTCCAGTCGCCGGCCACATCGTCACTGACGAAGGACTGCAGCCCTCGTGCGACCAACCCGCCGCCAAACAAAGATGTGCCGAGCACCATCTGGAACAGCGGATTTCCCGCGGTCGACTAACCCGCGCGATTGAACAACGCACAAATTGCCGCGACGGACGAGCCGAGACCTCGTCCGCCAGCGCGGATTCGTCCAGCCCGCAACCAAGTGCAGAGGCTCGGAGTACGTGCGCATCATCTACTGTCCCTCGCCTGTGCCTCACTCACATCCAGTGCGCCATACTTCGACTTCCAGTTGTAGAACGCGGTGTGGTTCGCCAAAATGCCATCCGTCCAGAACCCACCGGGTTTTCTTTGAGACAGCCTTCAGCCTTTCACAACTCTGAACGGGCATAAGCCTCGGAGCTAAAACGTCACTCGAACGCCGAGCTGAGCGGCAAACGGAATTCCAACTGTTGTGCCGGGACCGAAGAAATCTCCCAGAGCGCCCTCGGGTATCTCTAACTGCTTCAGGCTGGTGATGCTCTCGGTTTGGGAGCAGTCGGCGACGGTGCAGATCAGACTGACGTTCGTGATGCCGCTTTGATTTGGCTGCATCTGGGACGCAGGGACAGGAAGCTGAGTTACGTTGACAGCGTAATTGGCGCCGGGATTGTTGCGGTTGAAGATATTGAAGAACTCCGCGAAGGGGTTAATCTGCCAACGCTCGCCGATCTTGAAGGGGTGGGTGACACGCAGGTCCGTCTGGATGTAAGGTGTTCCGCGAAATTCGTCGAGGCTGGTATACACCCCGTTTACCCAAATGCGCGCCGTGTTGTCTGCATTGGTGATGGTGATGGGTCGGGCGCTCTCCAACTGCGTGACACCGCTTAATTCGAAACCGGCCGGGACATGTACCGTGCCGGCGAGCACAAAGCGATGGCGCACGTCTTCGCCTGAGGGACCGTAATCACCGGGCCCGAAGGCATCCAGTTGTCCGGCCTGCGGCCCGCTCTGCAACGTGCAGACGCCGTCCACGTAGTCAAAGAGTTCGCCGAGCAGGCAACCCCAGGTCTGCGCCTTCGAGAGTTGGTAGTTCGCAACCAGACTGAAGAGGCGCATATTGCCCTGTAGATGCAACATGAGGGCGTTGTAACTGGAGCGGTTATCGGACTGGAACACATTGACATTAGGAACCACGTCCGTCTGATCGGTGGCATAGTCCGGGTCCGAAGTGGAGATAAGCGGAGTGAACAAGTTCGTGCCGCTGGTATATGGGAAGGCGCGGTATCCGTGATTTCCCTGCTCGTGCGTATAGTCGGCGCTAGCCAGCCAGTGTTCGTTGAAGGCGTGCTCCGCTCCTCCCGTAATGTGAATGGCGTAGGGCGTCTTGTAATCGGAACCAATGAGGTTGCCGGTAGCCCCGGTGCCGCCTTGCAGGCAACCAGCGCCGGTAAGCGCGTATGTAGCTGGGTCGCCCGCAAGGCCGCAGGTACCCGTAGTTGCGTTGGTGTTATTGACTCCCTGGAACGCAGTTGCCCATCCATTTTGAGCCAGATCGTCGTAGAACAAGCCGAATCCCGCGCGAAACACGGTCTTCTCGCTCCCGCCCGGAGAATAGGCGATCCCGAGTCGCGGTGCGATCTGCTTCCGGTAATCGTGCGGCACGCCGGGCACAATTGGAATCTGCAAGGCCTGCAACGTAATGTATGTACTATTCTCAGCCTGGGTTCGGCCCGAACCCTCGAATAACCCGAAGGTCGTTTGGTATCGCAAGCCGTAGTTAACCGTAAGATGACGCGAAATCCGCCAGGAATCCTCGGCATAGAGGGCGAGTCTTTGAACGTTTTGCGAGAAGCTGCCATTGCCCGCGGGAGTATAAGTGCAGGTGATGCCGGAAGCAACACTGGGTTCCGGATTACACTGAGAACTTGGCGAAACAAAATAAAATGGCAATGCACTCGTGATACCACCGCAGTCGGATCCGGGCGGATTGACGTAACAATCGGGGTTGGCCGAATACTTGATGATCTGCTCGGCAGTAGACGCGAACGCCCCCCCAAGCACCGGCTCGTGAATGAAGTCGACTCCAAACTTAAGAGCGTGATTTCCCGCGACATGAGTCAGGTCATAACGCAACTGGTATTTCTCCTGGTTGCGCAGATCGGGAAACAGAGTGATGGGAGTGGCGAACTGGTTGTCTCCGAATGTTTCGAATCCGGAAATCGTGAGCGCTGTCGAACTGAACGGAAATGCCAACGCGAAGCCCAGATTCGAGTTACGCGTCTGCGTAAGGTGTAACAGGCTGGCGCCCAGAACCAGATTGCCGAGCCAGGTCGGGCTGAAAGTATAGGCATTGCCGATCACCGCGTTCCAGTAGTTGTTGTGCGTGATCAGTCCGGTGGAGGGCAGCGTACCTTGCTCCACCAGCGCGTTGTGGGTAAGGTACGTGTCTCCAGAGGTGCGCAGAAACCACTGCGAATTCGGAGACTCGGCCCAGTCAAAACGCGCCGTGCCGAGATAGTCGCGGAAAGGGATCGGAACAGTGGTGGGAACGGCGATGGAAGGCACGCTGGAGATCAAGCCTTCAGAGGCGATTGTGCTCAGCGCTGCGAATTGTGCGGTGCTCGCGGGGCTGTAGGCGATGCTGGCATCTTCGTGCACCTGCTCGAATGAGGTGAAGAACCACACCTTGTTTTTTATCGACCGGGCCGCCTAGAGTCCCGACATAGTTCTGGCGGGAAAACGGCTGCTTTGGATTCTGCACGCAGGTTCCGTCGGTGCAGGTTTCTGCCGGATTCTCAATGGGAAACCGCGCGTTGAGCGCCGCCGCACGTTCGTAAAAAGCCCCGTCGCCGTGCCAATCGTTAGTGCCGCGTCTGGTGGTGATCACGACGGACCCAGCGGTGGTCCAGCCCGTGTCGGCATCCTCATTCGAGGTGCGCACCGCAAATTCCTGAATGCCGTCCGGCGAGAAATTCTGCAGAAAGCCGCCGATCCAGTCGTCGGAGTTGTCGGCGCCATCGACCGAAAGTTCGTTATTCAAGCCAGAGCTTCCGCCGGTAGAGACAGCCGTGATGCGTGCCTTGGTGGGATCGGACGGTTCGACCGGCTCGGTTCCAGGCACGAGATATGCAATGTTGGCGAAACTGCGCGCGGGCAGCGGAAGAGATTCGAGATCCTGGCTGCCAACAACGCCGCCATGCACAGCGCTCGAAGTGTCAATCGTTTCGGCCGTGATCGAGGAAGGAATGCTCTGCACCTTCACCGTCTCGTGTCCGCTTTCCGGTTTCAGCGTGACGTTGATATCGCGTACTGCGCTCACCGCGATCTCCACATCGGCGGTAGCCCGCGCAAAGCCTTTGGCCGTTACGATAACGTGATAAGTCCCTGGAGGCAGTCCGTCTATGCGAAATTCTCCCTGTTCATTTGCAGCCGCTTCGCGGGTAATCGAAGACCCGGCGGCTTGCACCAAGACCCGAGCACTCGCCACTCGCGCTGCGCTGGCGTCCTGGACCTCTCCACGAAGCGCGCCGTTCGAGTTCTGGGCGCGTAGGAGGCAAGGCAGGGAAACGAATGCTAGCACGAAAACCGCGCTAATAACTGCGCGCGAGAGCAAGATCGATCTGCTGACTTTAGCGGGCGAAATTCTAAAGAACCTATGGAACCCTCCGGCCCGACACAACGATGCCCACGACGGATGCACGGGCATGCTTCCGGTGGAGGTTTGCGCGAACCGTACAACAGCAACGAGAAAAGGTGAGAACCCCGGAATGCGCGCAGTTAATGCATTCATTTCGGTCTCCTGGCTTCACGGAAGATATATGGTTCACATTTATCCATGGCAAAACAAGTGCGACGAGACTCAGCCGGCGACAACTGGGCACTCTTCAGGCTCTGAATGGTCCGATGGGTGAAATGATGTGCTCCCGGCTCCTCCTCCCACTCACAGTTCCGAGGGGCATTTACTTTTGTAAGATCATTGTGAATTCAGCCGACGTCACTTTCCAATAACTGCAAAGGATGTGTCGGGGCAAAACGTAAGGCCAACCTGATTCACTTGGGCGGTATAGTCTCCGGTATTTTCGACCCGTAGGTATCCCAAGCTTCTTTGTCGCCGCGCTGCGTTGCTCCTCGACTGTGCCGGCGACCTTAATAGGCTGTGTGATCTCTCCCCGGCTGGCCGCTCCGGGCGTGTGGGGTTCGATTTGATCCGTGGTGTCGACCTGTACCTGCACCGGCTTCACCCCGGGCGGAGGATTTGTGAGCGATGTGCCCGCGGGTCCCCGCACCCGCCTGCTTGCGCATTGGCCGCCAAGGGCGCGAATGTCAATGCAATCATGATGATTGGCCCATAGGTTTTCATTTGAGTTTCCTCCTAGAGCGAATCCAAATCCTCGACGAGGATTTCCATTTTGGGCACCCCTCGTGCCCAGCAATATACACCCCCGAGCGACTCTGCTGCTAAGCTTTTCCCAACTCTTCATCCTGGCGACTCCCGGATGCTCCAGAAGAGGCTAGACATGTCCATGCCCAGGCACAGCTAAACTCAGACGGGCGCAACTCCTCCGCAAATCGCGCGGCGCAATGTCGGGTAGCCGTTTGCGACAGAAAACTGCTTCAAAAACGAGAGATTCAACTGCAAATGCGCCGTCGCTACAAAATCACGCACCTGCGCAGAGGTTCCCCCTAAACTCCTAGACAAAAACTTGGGTCCAACTAGACGCACTACCAACCTAAACGAATCAACAAGTCAGCACATTGTTTGCTGATGAGGGACCAGAGGGTCGGAGGTTCAAATCCTCTCTCCACGACCATTAAAATCAATCACTTACATTGCAGTCTCGCCGCGTTAAGTAACTTCGGTTCCCAAATGGGTTCCCACTCATTGCCATTTCCGCCGCCGAGAGAGTTTTTCGGATCCTTCGAACAGAAACTTGTTCGCGAGCAGCTGCGAGGCGCTATAGCACAGCGGAACCGAGTCGGGCCGCAGGCGGCTCTCCTGTTCCGCGGCGTCGAGCGTGTAAAAGTCGCCGGAGAAGTCAGCGAGGAAGTCGATGTAATCGAAGGCGTGCCGTCCCTGGATGCGGCCGTCTGTCAGAAAACGGCGAAGCTACGGCCCGGCATGCCGGAGCGGGCCAGATGTGTGTAGAATGTCTATGGATTTCGAATTCAAAAAGAAAAAGGCTGACGGTAAATGGCGAGCTTTACGAGCTAACCACGAACGACGATGTTGAGCCACAGGGGGTCCTTTCCTTTCACCTCAATGCCGATCTCCGATGGGGACACGATTTTGATTGTTCGGGGCGGTGTCGCTAGAGGCCAACCAGACGGCGCGACGCCCAACCATCGTGATCGAGAGCCTGGCAAAACTGACAGAAATTCTGGCCGGGAATAATCATGAGTCCAGCAGCCCAACCCGTGCACTTTGAGCCCAGCGTCGCGGGCTTGGCGGGCCTGGTTCTGGCCGCGGGCACTTCCTCGCGTATGGGAGAGTTCAAGCCGCTGCTGCCTCTGGCCGGTATCTCGGCTTTCGAGCGGTGTATCAGCCTGCTTCGCGCCGCCGGAGTGGCTGAGGTGATTGCTGTTCTAGGCCACCGCGCGGACGAGTTGCGGCCCTTGACAGAGCGCTGCGGGGCTCGTTGCGTGATGAACACGCAATTCGACCGGGGAATGTATTCCTCGATTGCTGCAGGCAGTCGAGCGTTGCCCGGTTGGGCAAAGGGGGCCTTCGTGCTGCCAGCCGACACCCCTCTTGTTCGCGCAACCACGATTCGGCAATTGGCGGAGGCCTTTGGCCCGCGACAGGACGGGATCGTGTATCCGGTTTTCGCGGGACATCGCGGGCATCCGCCGCTGATCGCGCAGTCGATCCTTGCCGAGGCGGCACGGGATGAAGCATCGGGGCCGCTCTTTGCCCTGCTTCGGCGCCACGAGCACCGCGCCGTCGACCTGCCCGTCGCGGATGAGGCGATCCACATGGATATGGACACTCCCGCCGACTACAACGCTCTAGTCGCGTTGGAGACTCGCCGCAACATTCCAACTGTCGCCGAATGCGAGGCAATTCTCGCCGCACGGCATGTGAACGAGGATGTCATTCGCCACTCGCGCAAGGTTGCCGAAGTGGCGCAGCGCGTTGCCTTTGCGCTCAAGTCCACCGGCCTAATTCTAAACACTGAATTGGTGCAAGCCGGCGCATTGCTTCACGATCTGGCGAAGGGAGAGGCGGATCACGCTTCCGTTGGCGCGTCCATCCTGCGCTCAATGGATTTCCCGGAAGTGGCGGAAGTCGTAGCCGCCCACACCGACCTCGGACTTTCCTTCACGCTCGACGAAAAAGCTATCGTCTATCTCGCCGATAAACTCGTTCGCGGCGAACAATCGGCTTCGATCGCAGAGCGTTTCCAGCCTGCTCTCGATCGGTTCAGTTGCGACCCAGTTGCGCATCAAGCTGCGCAACGGCGAATGAGGACAGCGATGGAGGTAGCCTTTGCTGTGGAAAGAAGGCTTGGATCGCCACTTTCCTTCGCCGCCGGCGAGGAATCGAATTCAACCTATCGGCAGATCGGCACTCCAATTCCTCATCAGGTTGTGAACGGGTGAGCGCGAAGGTCAAGGCCGCAGAGCACACGATGAAACCTTCTGTTATCTATCTGGTCCGCCACGGCTCCATCATTTCGGTTTCTGGCAAGGAATACATCGGACAAAACGAGGTCCCTTTGAGTGAGGAAGGAGTGGAGCAGGCGTGGGCTTTGCGTAAATGGCTCGAGCCGGTTCATTTCAACTATGCATTCTCGAGCGATCTGTCGCGTACCGAGCGGACGTGCAGGATCATTGCAGGCGACCGTGCCAAATCAATTGAAGTTATTCCTGCTCTCAGGGAAATCAACCTTGGTGACTGGGAAGGATTCACGTTCCGCGAGATTGAAGAGCGATTTCCCGAAGACTACGCAGCACGCGGGCGGGACATGGAGAATTGGCGTCCACCGGGAGGTGAAAGCTTTGCCGACTGCCGCGTACGGGTGATGGATGCTTTCCGCGGGATCCTCGATCGTTCGCAGGGAAACATCCTGTTGGTTGGTCATTCGGGAGTCAACCGTCTAATCCTGTGCGACCTTTTGGGAATATCTGTTGCCAAGCTTCACAGCATCGGTCAGGACTATGGATGCCTGAACATCATCGATTTTTCCAGACCGCGGATGTGCATCAAGCTGATGAACTACACTCCGCTTCCCGCCAGGCCGGTAGAGCAGATCACTGAGGCACGCGACCGACGAGCGACCCGGAATTAAAGAAGGTAAAACAAGATGAATATCGCGTACCTCGACAATAACAGCACCACGCCCGTCTTACCGGAAGTTATTGAGGCGATGCTCCCGTGCTTTTCAGAGTCTTTTGGTAACCCATCGTCGATCCACGGTTGCGGCCGGCGCGCACTTGCACATATGAAGCATGCCCGCGAGCAAGTTGCTGCGCTGCTTGATTGTTCGCCATCCGAGATTGTCTTCACAAGCGGCGGCACTGAAGGCGACAATCTGGCCTTGAAGGGAATGATGAGTCCCGGCGACCACATCATCACTTCGGCCATTGAACACAGCGCCATACTTGGCACATGCACGTGGTTGGAGCATCTTGGCTGCGAGGTGACCCGGATCGGCGTCAGCGGTAATGGTCAGGTCGAGCCGGGCAGTGTGCGGCAAGCGTTGCGTAAAAACACGCGTCTCATCTCCATCATGATGGCCAACAACGAAACCGGTGTGCTGCAGCCCGTGGAAGAAATCGGTAAAATCGCTGCCGAGGCCGATGTATGGTTCCACACGGATGCCGTGCAGGCGGCCGGAAAAGTACCCATTTCCGTTCGAAACATCCGCTGTGATCTGCTTACAATTTCCGGGCACAAGATCCACGGGCCACAAGGCTCCGGGGCTCTCTTTGTTCGGCGAGGCACTCCTTTGAAATCGCAGTTGCACGAAGGGCATCAGGAAAGGGGCCGGCGGCCCGGGACAGAAAACGTTGCTGGGATTGTCGGGCTGGGCCGGGCAAGTGAATTGGCGCGCAGCGGACTCAGCGACGGGTCTGTGGAGAGGATGGGTGTATTGCGCGACCGCCTGGAAACTGCCGTCGTGAGGCTGGTGCCGGAAACGCGCATCAACGGGGAAGGCGCCCCTCGCGTGCCAAATACTTCGAACATTCTCTTCGAACATGTGGGCGGGGATGCTCTCGTCCTGGCGTTGGATGAGCTTGGCGTTGCCGCATCGAGGGGAGCTGCGTGCACTGCGGGAGAAGCGGATCCCTCCAGTGTGCTTATGGCCATGGGGCTTACTGGCGAGCAATCCCGCTCCAGCGTGCGCTTCAGCGTTGGGAAACAGAACACCGTCGAAGACATAGAACGCGCGATTTTGGTGCTGCCAGATACTGTGCATCGTCTGCGCGAGGCTGCTGGATTTTATCGGTCCACGCCGGAAATGGTAAGCCGGTGAAAATAAGAAATTTCATGTCGCGGAGCCGCGAATGGGCGAGTACTCGATTTCGACAGGAGTGAGTTCGTGGATATCTTTGAAGAAATCGCGAAGGTGAAGCGCGAAGGAAAACGCGCAGCACTGGCCACCATTGTGAACGCTCACGGATCTATCCCGTCGGTGGTGGCTGCCAAAATGCTCGTCCGCGAAGACGGGTCGATTCTCGGAACTGTCGGTGGTGGATGTGTGGAGTCGGATGTGCGCAAAGGGGCAATGGAAGTCATGCGCGACGAGAAACCCAAGACTTTCAACTTCAACCTGAATCAGCGTCCGGACGACGACACGGGATTGGTATGTGGCGGCTCGCTCCAGGTCTTCATCGAACCAATCATTCCATTACCGCGACTTTATATTTTCGGAGGCGGCCACGTCGGGTACAACGTGCAAAAAGTGGCGTCGCTGGCGGGCTTTGAAACTGTCGTAGCCGACGACCGCGACCTCTACGCCAATCGCGAGCGCTTTCCCGACGCCCATGAAATCCATGCTGGCGATCTGGACGAAATCATGGCGGAAATGACGCCCGGCGGCAGCTCGTACATTGTGATCGTCACCCGTGGCCATCGTCACGATTTGCGTGTTCTTCGATGGGCTCTGGATACGCCTGCACGGTATATCGGCATGATCGGCTCGGGGCGCAAAGTGCTGGAGGTCTATAAACAGCTCGAGGCTGAGGGCGTCTCGCCGGAGAGCTTTAAGCGCGTCTTCGCGCCGATCGGTTTGAGTATAGGCGCGGCAACCCCGGAGGAGATCGCGGTTTCCATCGTGGCCGAACTCATCGCCATTCGGCGCGGCTGCAGCGTGGACCAGCCACACTCGCGGAATAAAATCCGCAAAATTGTGGATTGAGCCGACGAACCTGTTTACCCCTCGAGCAGTAATATCCGCGCCGGCCAGTCAGCGGGCTCGGCGATTACTTCGGCGATGTCGGCGGAGGTTGACTTGCAGCAGGGAAGTTGGCCTGCAGCAGGTGAGTCACCGTGTGCACGTAGCGCAGCTTGCCGTTCACCACGCGGAACAGATGGCTGTCGGCAGGTCCGCTGACGCCGAACGTGCAGAACACCTGAACCACGCCGAGCTCCGGGTCCACGATGAAACGGCGATTCGCGATATTGACTCCTGCCGGAACGCCCACCGCGCAGGTGTCCTCGGGAGAGCCTTTGCCCGTGTACATTCCGCCCTCGAGCCGCACACAGGGATAACCCCACGGCACCAGATCGGTCTTCTTCTCGAGGAAGGCATCCAGATAGGCGTTGGCCGCGGCAACCAGCGTTGCGGGCGAATCGCGCTTGTCCGCGGGGATCGGAGTCCAGTCCTCCTCCGAGGTATGCTTCAGGTACGAATTGGCATCGAATCCCCAGTAGCCCGTCGTGGTCCATAGGATCTCGACCTCGGCGATCTTGCCGTGGTTGACGCGCAGCCGCGTAACGAAGACGTAAGGCGCCGCCTTGTCGGTCACGACCGACTCGGTGAACGTCTGGCATGTGGCGTCATCGAAGAAGCTGCGCTCATGAACGATCCCCAGCGGCTTGGTGACCAAGCCCGTGCTGATGTTCGCGACCGCCCCGTTCTCCCAGTAGCCGACGCCCTCCGCGAGCGGCAGGCCGGAAATGTCGCCCTTGGCCTGCGCGGCGAGGTAGAGATCGACGGCCTGGTGGAGCCCCGCCCCGGTACACGACACCTCCGCACGGCCGAGCGCGGCAGCGAGCAGCGCGCCGAGCGCGAGACAGAGACTTACAAGACTGATGCGTTTCATTCGATGCCCCCCAATTTTGGCCGCCGGCTCGCCGCGCCGGAAACTGCTTGAAGTCCGATACGCCCTTTTCTAACCGCCGGGGACACGGATTATTTGTCCCAAACCTGCGAGCGCATCGCATACGGTACGGAATTGATCACCGCTTCGACCTGATCGATTTTGCCCTCCCGGATCTCGAACAGCTCGGAGATTTCTATAGTGGTTGGGGACTGCAAGATGTTCGGGACCATCTTGCCATCCGCCATCGCATACGAGCGCACGGCCGCATTGTGATCGAAGAAGCCAAAGGACATCACCAAGCCCCGCTCGACATCGACAATGGGGAAGCGCCGGTCGCGAATTTCCGTCACGAAGGCAAACCATCCGCTTTTCTGCTGGCCTTCGCAGCCCAGCGACAACACATCCACGCCTCCGGCAGCGGTGCTGGTGCTGGCCTTCTGATTCGTAGTCTGCATGCCGTTTTCCAAACGCTCGCAGGTTGGAGCGAATGGGGCGGTCGTTTTGCCCGTCTGGTTGGCCAGGCCCATAAAGTAGGAGTTGGCGATTTCGATCAGCTTTTGCCGGCTGATCCGCTCCGCTGCGGGCACGGTCTCAAGGAACTGCGGCCGGGGCTGGCCTCGCTGCTCCATCGCCTGGCCGGCGGCGCCCATGGGATTGCCTCCACCCATCATCATGGAGGGACGCGAGAGAATCACTTCAATTTCGCTGATCAGGGCTTCGGTCACTTTCAGCCGCAGCGCAATGTAATCCATCGCTCCGTTTTCCGAAAGCGTTCCATAGTAGCCCACCTGGCCGGCTTCCGGATCGGCGACATACAATTTGTATTTGCCGCGTGCGGTTGCCGTGCCCCACAGTCCATCACCGATTCTCAGCTCCACGCCGTCTTCGGTATAGCGGACCGTCCGGGCCAGCCTCAACTGGCTGGGATTGTGCGCGATCATCGCCGCCAGCACCTGGTCGACATGATTTTCCAGGCAAGCCCGATCGCAGGGATCCGCCGCCCGCGCCGGCGCGGCTCCAATCGACAGCAGCACGCCGCAAACCGCTAGCGCCGCTAGAAACTTGGTGCTTCGCATATGTCCTCCACCTAACGTAGCGCCGGTGTCTCCGCCGGCAGGTCGTGCGGGCGCCCTTGCCCTCACACCCCGTTGACAGCCAGGCCCCGAAGTTCAGGGACGACCGACCTTCGTCAAGACCGAGAGCGTTTTCACGCCACGGAAGGAAAAGACCGCCGAAGGCTCGGCTCCAGATACCACTGTGGGCCGTGCGTTCCTCGCTCCTCAAGAGTTCTTAGCTGTCCGATTCCGGCCCATTGCTAAGTGCCAATAGCCGCCCGCCGATCTAAGCTCCCAGCCTGCCTTTGGCGGCCATGGTGTCGGCGACATGCTTCAGGCCCAAATCTTCCAGGGTCTTGCGGGTCGGCCAGCCGTGGGCAGTGTCCCAGCCTTCCAGGGCATAGAAATGCGTCTTGAAGTCTTCGACTCCCTTTTCGTCCAGGTACATATCAGGGGCCGCTTCCTCATGCCACTCGCCATTTTCGTACATGGGAACACCCCCAAAGAAAGTCATGCAACCGGCGCCGGGCCTGTACATGAAGGGAGCAAATTTCTCCTTCTCCCGGCTGAGTCCCTGCATGGTCCGGATCGAGCGTTCCATGGTCCAGATCTTCTGGCCAATGCGCATGGTGTCGGCGAAGGAGTTCTTGCTTCCCGTCACCGCCGTGTAATACTTCATCTCGATTTCGGGACTATTCTGGGTGAGCTCCGGCAGGAACATCTCGCAGAAAGCCATGGATTCATTCCAGAAGGAAGCATAGTGCCGGCTCCAGGCCACTTCCTTAGCTTTATGCGGGGAATAGATGCCGGTCTTCCAGGCCTCTTCTCCCTTCCAGGCGTAGTTGAGCATCATAATATCGCCGTCGTAGGGGATCAGCTTGGTCGACAGTTTCCCCAGGTGCTGCTCAATGGAACTGCCATCCCGAGGAGGGCCGACGGACTGCACCAACCCGTGCCAACAGGGATCGCCGGCGCCGAGCAGGTAGTTATAGGCCCATTCCACGGCGGGCAGGGTCCAGTGACCAGTCGCGCCCCAGGCGGGGAAGCGCAAAGCACCGCTTTCCAGATCCTGATCCAGCCGTCCCCACTTCTGGGCGGCGCGGCAGCAGCCTTCGGCCAAGGCATCGCCGATGCCCTCGCGCCTGGAGACAGCGTCAAGCAATGCCCGGCGGAAGCTCAGATCACCCCACTGATCCATGGGCAACGGAGCGGAATCGATCCTTTTTCCCGGCCCCAGCTCGCCGATCTCGTAGAGATAGCGCAGGTACCAGCCCATGCCCGTTTCCACCGGCACCTTCTTATGGAAGAAGTCCGGTGCGCCGGGAATGTCCGAGATGAACAAGCCCAGGAAATGGGCCGACCAGCCGCTGACGCCGTACCTCATAAGCGCTTGGGAAGCGAGGTCGCGGTCGGCGTCCGTCGCCCTCACTTCCTTCTCGGGGTTGTCGAGCCAGAACTGATCGACACACATGGTTTCGCCGCCGGAAAAGCTGTTGCGGCGCCGGTCTCCCCGCATGCAAACCGAACAGGACGCCGACCCGGGCTGGGCCGGACCGAAACTTCCGGTCACGATCTGGGAATTCTGCATATGCCACAACCGGGCATCCAACACGCCCTTGGGATCCGCCATATGCACATTGCCGGTACCGATGACGCTGATGGCTTTCAGATTCTTCGCCCCAAACACCGCCCCATAGCCGCCCTTGCGCGCGCTGACGCCGCTGCCGGTGATCAGGGCCGCGAGCCGCGACTTGGCCTCGCCGGCCTGGCCTATGCAGACAATCTGCGGGCGTCCCGTGGTGTAGGCGCTGCCGACATGCTGCCATTCTTCGCCGAACCGGGTTCGGCCAGCCACCATAGTGCCAATCCGGTTCTGTACCTCCCAGGTATCCAGGCCCCAGAGCTCTTTGGCATCTTCAACAATGACTTTGTCGTTGATGATGTTGATCCACACCGGCTTGTCGGCGCCGCCTTCCACCACCACCCCGTCCCAGCCAGCCGCCTTCAGCATGGCGCCGAAGCGGCCGCCGAAGTTGCCACTGTGGAATTCGCAGGTGGGAAACGTTTCCGGAGAGATGCCGCATACGCTGGTCCGCCCGCCCCCCGGGACGCCCGTGCCCGCCAGGGGGCCGGTCATAAGGGAAATCACATTCCCTGGGTCGTACGGATCTCGCAGATCCGATTTGCCCGGAGCTACCGACAGCTCCCAGAAGATGGCTGTGCCCATGCCATAGCCGCCCCCGAATTCTTCGTACTTGGCGGTGTCGAGCGAGCTGATCTCCTTGGTCGTCAGATTGACTCGCAAAATTTTTCCGGTGTATCCGTTTGCCATTTCTCTCTCCTTCGCTCAGACCTTCGGCGCTGACTGCGTGGTGGCTGGCGGCGTTCCCGGACGGCGCGGCGGCCCCGGTGGGGGCGGCGGCGCCAGATTCACGTCATACCCGACCTCGTCCATTTGCGGAGGAGGTTCGTGCACCAACTTGAGCGCGTGGGCGGGACAGATGCTTACACACGCCTGGTCTCCGTCGGGACCGCCCGTTTTGCTCCAATAGGGCGCGTCGAGGCACAGGTCGCACTTGGAGGATTTTTGCAGATACGGATTCCACACCGTGCGATGCGGCCGCTGGGGACAATATTGGATGCAACGCTTGCACCCGATACATTTCTTCTGATTGATCACGCGGACGTTGCCATGCTCGGTGTCGATATGCGCGGCGCCAGTAGGACAATTCTGCACGCACAGCGGCGAGACGCATTGCCGGCAAGGATTCATCACGATATCGCGAGGATAGGTGGTGAAGGAGGGAGCATCCTTCACAATCTGAATGCGGGACAGAGTCGGGTTAGCTTCCCCCTGATGAGCCATGGAACAGGCGAACATACAACTTTGACAGCCAAAGCACAGGCGGCTGTCGTAGACGATATAGCCTGTAGAGGCGGGGTAAGTGACCTCGCCCTCCGTCGGGGGCGGCACGTCCGCGGGCGCGGCGGCGAATGCCTTGGTGGCGGGAAGACCTGCCGCAAGAGCGCCGGCGGCAATGGCAGCGCCGCTGCCGGTTAGAAAGTCGCGTCTTAAGACTTTCTTTTCGTCCGCTTTGGTGGGTTCAGCCATAAGACTGTCCTCTTCTCTCTGGTGTCCTTTATATTCCTCAACCCGGCTCGCAGCGGCGAAAACCGCAGCCGCTGACGATCCGGGCACCTCTGCGGCGTAGCCGGCCGGTAACCTACCCCAGTCTGTTTCTGCTTTTCAGCAGATCCGCGACCTTCCCCAGTCCCGCTTTCTCCAGCGTGTCCCGCGTAGGATAGCCGTTGTCGGGGTTATAACCCTCGAACTTATAGAACTTGGTCTTGAACTCCTCGACCTTGGCGCGATCCAGGGTACGGCCCTTGCCGGTGTCATAGCTCCATTTGCCATTCTGGTACATGGGCATAATGCTTCCACTGGACCCCTGGTCGTAGACGTAATCGGGGAATTTCTCCATGTCCCGATGCCTGCCTTGCAATACCCAGATGGCGCGGTCCAGAGTGTAGATTTTGTGCCCCATTTGCATGCCATCGGCAAAGGTAATGTTCTGGCCGGTCACGGCATTCCAGAACTTCGGTTCGGCGTCCGGCGTGGGCCCACGATGGTCGGGAGTATTGTTGGTGATGCACATCGGCCAGCGCCAGCCGCAGAACCCTCCGGCTCCCGTCCAGAACTTCTCGTAGTGCTTGACCCAGGCGACCTGTTTGACTTTGGAATCCGAGTAATTTCCGGTCTCGCTATAGTCCACCATGAACGGATCCCCGTTGTAAGGGACCATCGCATCCGTGTACAGCTTGGCCACTTCCTCCGCCGTGAGGTACGGAGAGCCGGTCTCGGCCATCCAGTGCAGAGGGTAGTTCGCCATCATGTGCTGCATCAGGTCGCGTTCGCCAAACAGCGAACCAAAGCCCCATTCCGTTTCAACTCTGGTGTCGTAGTGTTCCGAGGTTCCCCAATAAGTCAGCTGCAGGTTTCCGTTGTTCAGGTCGTCCTGGAGCATACCGTGTTTCTCGGCGAAACGGGCGCACGCTTCCGACAGATCGTCGCCGATACCCACGCGAGCGGCGATCTTCCGCATCAGGGTGTCGTAGTACCCCATGCTGCCGGCGTCATCCATAGGCAAATCGGTGTCGATCTTCTTTCCCTTGCCGAGCAGTCCTCTTTTGTAAAGAGAAACGACATAGCGCTGCAACGGCATGAACTGCCAATGGCTCAGGCCCAGTTTGGTCATCAAGTCATTGCCCTCGCGTGAGAGCTTGGAGTCCCCGCCGCCAAAGCCGCCAGCGCCAGGGTCGAGAGCACTGCCCGCCGCCTGAGGAGACTTCACGTTGACCGCCATGGTGCCCGCACACACCGCCTCATTGCTCTCCCCGGTAGCCAGGCGCATACGGCAGCCGCGAGGGCAGGAGGCGCAAGCAGCGGCACGCGCCGGAATCAGCGGGAGTTGGCCATTGAGCACGTTGCCCCCGCTGGGCTGGCCGCTAATCAGTGAATACAGGCCGCGGCCTTCATACTTGTCGGCTTGGTAAGGATCGTCTACATCCCACAGGAACTGGCGAAACCAGAGCCGCGCTTCCATAAACGCTTTGGGATTGGCAATGGGCACCCCGCCGGTGCCGATGGCGCTGATCGCCTTCAGATTCTTGGAGCCAAAGACCCCCCCAAACCCGCATAGCGAGGCCTGCGACCCCGGTCCATGCACCAGGCATCCGAGACGGCTCTTGTTCTCTCCCGCCGGACCGCAGCAGATCACTGCGGGAACCTGGGTAGTAAAGCGATTTTCCGCAAACCAGTAGGCCATTCTTCCGGAAGGATCCGGAACGTGGGAAGTGTTCGCTGGCGAGACAAGATGGGGTTCGGTAAACTCCGCCCATTCCCCGTACCGCGAACTCGGCATGACCCGCCGGGCAATCTCCTGCTGCGCGTCCCAGGTGTTCATTCCCCAAATGCCCTTGGCGCTCTCGATCGTGACCTTGTCATCGACAATGTTGATCCACACCGGGTCCGACGAAGCGCCGTCCACCACTACGCCGTCCCACCCCGCATATTTCAACTGGGCGGTAAAGCGTCCGCCGAAACTGCTGTGCCCGAACCATTCAATGGGATACAGCATCGGCCCCAGGCCCTGGACCTCCGAGCGACCGGAACTCGGCACAAAAGTTCCGGAGAAGGGGGAAGTCATTATGCTGATGACGTTCCGGGGATCGAAGCCGCTAAAAGGAAGCTGGTCGCCCACCAGATCGAAGAAAATGGCAGAGCCCATGCCGTGGCCACCGCCGAACGCCTCATACTGGGCAGTATCGATCTTACTGATCGTCTTGGTGGTCAGGTTAACTCTGAGTATCTTGCCGGTATATCCGCCTGCCATATTGCACCCCTCCTATTCCATTCGTCTCGGCGCATTTTTCATGCGTTCCGCCAACACAGGTGGAATGACCTCACTGCCGTCCACCAGCCCCAGGTTCAGCCAATTATCGTCGCGCAGGTTCACATCGTAACCTTTGGTCCCCTGCTGGCCGGGGGCCTCAGCGGCAAACTCGATCGCCTTCATGGTTCACGCATCGACGGTGCCCTGTTTGCAGCCTCGCCCGCTTCCCCTTTTCCCGGCGCTTTTTTCATGCGTTCCGCGTACACGGGTGGAATGACTTCGCTGCTGTCCACCAGACCCAGGTTCAGCCAATGATCGTTGCGCAGGTTCACATCGTAACCTTCGGTCTCCTGCTGGTCGGGGGTCTCAGCGACAAACTTGATCGCTTTCATGGGACAAGACTCGACGCAGGCTTGTTTGCCGCCGGGACCGCCCGTCTCACTCCAATATGGAGTGTCGATGCACAGGTCGCATTTTGAGGACTTGCCGATGGTGTGGTTCCACACCGGCCTATGGGGCTGCTGAGGACACATCTTGATGCAGGTTTGGCAGCCAATACACTTCTTGCTGTCGATTCGTCTGACGTTGCCGTTCTCGGTATCCACATAGGCGGCGCCGACCGGACAATTTTTCACGCACACCGGCGTCACGCACTGGCGGCAGGGCGCCATTTTGACGTCATAAGGAAACTTGCCCCACGAGTCTTGCATAATCTGGATCCGCGAGAGCGACAGACTCTGGACTCCGTAGTGAGCGAGAGAACAGCTCGTCATGCAGGTGGTGCAACCCGCGCATTTCTTGCTGTCATAGACCAAGTACCCTTGAGAGGCGGGATACTCAACATGCTCTTTCTTGGCCGGCGCGGACGCGGGGTTTGCGGTTGCGGAAGCTATGGCGGGAGTTAATGCCACTAAACCTTGTACCGCTGTCACCGTTCCGGTTTTGACCAGAAAATCTCTTCGGGAGTATCTCTTCTTTTCGGTCGATCCGTCGCTTTCCTTCATCTTGTCGTCAGGCATAGCGTGACTCCTTGAGCATCTGTTTCAAATCTCGTTTCTGGGCCGTCCCCAGCATGTCTTTCAAGAAATAGCGGGCTACGCAATACCCTTAAGGTCCCTTCTCAGTCCGCGGTGAGGCGGAGCCGAAAGAGAAACCAGCCGGAAGTTTGCAGCTCACAATTCCCCCAACTCCTTATGCGCACGCCAGCAGGGCGCGTTTGACCAAGGTGCGCGCGATTTGCACCTTATAGTTGTTACTGTTCAGCGGTATGGTGTCTTCTACCGCCGCCGCTCCCGCCGCTTCTGCGGTCTCTCCATTGATCTCCTTGCCGGCAATCGCCGCTTCCGCCTTGGTCGCCCGATATGGCTTGGGCGCCACCGCGTTCAGCGCAATCCGCGGCGCTCCACCACCCACCAGCACCGCGCAGTTCACGATCGGAAAATCGATCGACTTCCGGATCGCGAATTTGATGAAGGCGCTCTTGGCCCCCGCCGGCGGCGCCGGCACATAAATCGCGGTCACGATCTCCTCCGGCGCCAGCACCGTGCTTTGCGGGCATTTCACCTCCCAGAACTCTTCCGCCTTGATCTGGCGCTTGGTGGTTACTATCGTCGCATTCAAGGCAATCAGCGCCGGCGCGGTGTCGCTGGGGTGCGCCGCAAAGCACCCATTGTCCATTCCGAAAATCGAGTGATAGCGATGGTCCCCCATCACCGCAAAGCAGGTCTGCCCGCCTTTACGGACGCAGTCATTGAAGCGGTCCTCCGGTTTGCGGAAATACCAGCAGCGGTGCAGTTGGTTGATGTTGCCGCCAATCGTCCCCATATCCCGCACATGCGGCGTCGCCACCCGTCCGGCCGCTTGCGCCAGGGCCGTATACTTCTGCTTGATCACCGGGTGGGCGGCAATATCCGCCAGCCGGGTGGTGGCGCCGATCTTCAGCACTCCGCCTTCTTCCTTGATGTAATCCAAACCGGGAATGGTCTTGATATTGATCAAGGCGGTGGGAGAGGTAGGCAGCATGTTGTCTTTGAGCCGGCCAATTAGATCGGTGCCCCCGGCTATGATTTCCGCGTTGCCGCCGGCCAGCGCGGCCGAGGCTTCCGCCAAGGTCTTCGCGTTGGTATGGCTAAAAGCTTTCATCTTTTCTCTCCTCCTATGCCTTCCCCAGTGCTTTGAGAACCTTGTCCGGCGTAGCCGGTGGATCAACCCATTTGCCGATGGCATTCTGAATGGCGCAGACAATGATGTGAGTGTTCGCCAGGGAGTGGCTGATGCCGCTGGCGCCGTAAGCGGCATTGCCCGCCCGCGTTTCCAGCAGGTCCATTTCCGTTGGAGCGATGTCGAGAATGGTGGGTTTCTTGTAATCGAACATGTTGCTGCTGAGCCGTACGCCGGTGGCCTTATCCCACACGAATTCTTCGGTGAGCTGGCAGCCGTCGCTGAACATCATGACCTGGTGGATCTGGCTTTCCAGCGAGGTCCGCCGCATGATCTTTCCGGGATCGGCAGCCACGTAGTGTTTCAAGACCTCCACTTCCCCGGTTTCGGTGTCGACTGCCACTTCCACGTACTGCGTGTTCATGGTGTCGAGTTTCTTCCCCATCGATGTCCAAACAGCGCGAGGAGGCCGCCCATTGTAGGTTGCCCCGATGGCTTGCCGGGTGTTGTCGTAAGGATTCTGGAGCTGGGAAAAAGGCATGCTCTTGGAAGGATCGGCCTTGAGGAAAACCTTGGAATCGGCGGTGTCAAGGTCCTCCGGTTTAGTTCCCGGAGGGAAGGGACGCGGGCCCATTCCCATCATGCCGCCGGGGCCGAGTGCCGCTTCCAGGACCAGCTTTTTGCAGGCTCCGGCCGCTTCTTTGATCACCCAGGCCGCCGCGGTCGTACCGTCGCTGCCGCCGCCCACCGGCGTGAAGGGAGCTTTGTTGTCGTATTCGAGAACCACGTCTTCCCACTTTGCACCCATCTCCTCCGCCACCACCATGGCGACGGCGTCGGCAGCGTAAATCCCCGTGCAAGGACCTTGCGTCGGGATGTAGACCTTCCCGGCACGCAGGTAGACGGTAGCGGTGTAGTCGGAGAAGGCATGGCGCGGGCAGATTTGGTAGCGGAAGGCGATGCCATGCATTCTGCCGTCGGGCAGCTTTTTGGCGCCGGGTTTGTGATACTCCCATTTCGCCAGCTTTTTGCCCGCAGCTACGCAAGCGTCAAAGCTGGGCACCGGGGAGTAATCGTTCTGCGCCTCGGGTCCATGGAGGTTCCTGGTGGCGACGTCGATCACATCCATGTCCAACTTTTGCGCCACCATCTGCTCGGCGACCGTCATGGTATCCCAGGCAAAAGGACAATGCTGGCCGCTGAGGTACATCTTGCCGCGGTTGGTGGTCACCGCATCCATCTTCTGTTCAATGTTCTCGCAGCGGGTGGTGTACCAGGGACCATAGTTCATGTCCATGGTGGAGCCGAAGGCCGAGCTGGAGCGGGTGCCATTGTCGGCGATCGAGTAGAGTTTGACGGCAGTGATCAGCCCGTCGTTCTTGAACCCGATTTTGGCGTGTACCCAGTGCTGGTTCATCAAAAAGTCCCAGTGATTCTCCCGGCTGTTGACGCATTTCACGGGGCGTCCCGTTCGTTTGGCCAGCAGCGGAGTGATCAATTGGCTCTTGCGAAATCCCCAGTCGCAGTATTTGCCGCCCTGATACAGGGTGGCTTGATTCACCTTGTCGGGAGGCATCTGATAGAGAGCGGCAATCTGCGAGGCTCCCTGGGTTGCGCCCTCGATATACAGGTCTTTCCCTTCGCCGCTGTTCTGATCTTCATACCAATAGGCCATGCTGCCGGAAGGATTGGGAATGTGCGAAGCATAAGACGGGAGCACAAAGTCAAATTCGATGGTCTGGTCCGCCTGCCTGAAGCCGACCTCAATATCGCCATCGATCTTCTGGGCAAATACAACGTTGCCTTTAGAGTTGGGGCGCGAGGGTTGGGCGGGAGCGCCCGGTTTGACGCCTTCGCGGGGATCGGCGATGTGAGGCTTTACCTCCCATTCCACCTTGATCAGCCGCAGGGCCTCTTCGCAGAGGTTTTCGCTTTCGGCGACCACAACGGCCCCGACTTCGGCGTCTTCCTGGTCGGCAAGGTTGTCGAGAATCGGGATGGGAGCGCTTCCATACCCACCAACCGCCAGCGCCTTAATGTCCGGATCTTCCCAAGTGAGGATATCGACCACGCCGGGAAGCGCCTTGGCCTTGCTGATGTCCATGCTCTTGATCACCGCATAGGCATACGGGCTGCGCAGGAACTTGGCATGCAGCATGTTCGGCGCTGTGGCGTCGGCGCCGAACTTCGCCTTGCCGACGGCGAGATTGTAAGAGAGCTTGCCGGGAAGATTTGGCTTCCCAACTACCTTGAATTCCGTTCTCTGTCCGTCGTATCCGGCAATATCTGCCATATCCTATGCCCTCCCCAATGCTCTGAGGACCTTGTCCGGCGTAGCCGGTGGGTCAACCCATTTGCCAGTGGCATTCTGAATGGCGCAGATGATGATATGGGTGTTAGCCATGGAGTGGCTGATGCCGCTGGCGCCGTAGGCGGCATTGCTCCCTCGCGTTTCCAACAGATCTATTTCCGGGAAGGTGATGTCGAGGATCGTAGGCTTCTTGTATTCGAACATGCTGCTCGTCAGCCGCACTCCCGTCTGCTTATCCCAGATGAACTCTTCATTGAGCTGACAGCCTTCGCTGAACATCATGACTTGTTGAATCTGGCCCTCCAGCGAAGTGCGGCGCAGGACTTTGCCGGCATCGCAGACCACGCCATGCCGCAGCACCTCCACCGCGCCGGTTTCGGTATCGACCGCCACTTCGCAGTAGACGGTATTCATGATGTCGAGCTTCCGGCCCATGCCTGCGCTCCAAGGGGACGTAGGCGCCCTGCCATTCACGCTGACCGCGATACTGTCCTGAATGTTCAGCGACATTGGCGGCGCGATCGCGGAAAAGGGGAGACTCTTGGAAGGATCGGACTTAAGAAAAATGGTGGAATCCTTGATATCGAGATCATCCACTTTCGTACCTTGGGGGAACGCTGGCGGGCCGAATCCCATCATTCCGCCGCGGGTCGTGACCGCCGCTTCCAGGATCTTGATCCTGAGCTGAACCGCGGCCTCTTTGACTACCCAGGCGGAGGAGGTGGTGCCATCGCTGCCACCGCCAACGGGAGTCAACAGGGCACGGTTATCGTATTCGATAACGACATCTTCCCACTTGGCGCCGGTTTCTTCCGCCAGCACCATCGCTAACGCGTCCGTGGCGAACATGCCGGTGCAGGGGCCCTTGGTCGGCAGATAGATTTTGCCGCCGCGCAGATACACGGTAACGGTGTAGCCGGAGATCTGGTGGCGAGGGCTCATCTGGTAGCGGAAGGCCATGCCGTGCATCCTTCCGTCGGCTAGCTTCCTGGCGCCGGGCTTGTGATACTCCCACTTCATCATTTTCTTGCCGGCTTCAACGCACGCCTCAAAACTGGGGACCGGGTTCGTATCATCCTGCGATGAGGGCCCATGCAGATTCCGCCTGGCGATATCGATCACGTCCATGCCGAGCGTCTCGGCGATCATCTGATTGGCGACGGTCACGGTGTCCCACTGGAAGGGGCAAAACTGGGAACTGAGATACATCTTGCCGCGGTTGGTGGTGACCGCGTCCATGGTCTGGTGGATGTTCTTGCACTTGGTGGTGTACCAGGGACCGTAGTTCAGGTCGCTGACGGAGCCGAACATCAGGCTGCCGCGGCAGCCGTTGTCGGCAATGGTATAGAGTTTGACGCCGGTAATCAGGCCGTCATTCTTGAAGCCGACTTTGGCATGGACCCAGTGCTGGTTGATGCCGAAGTCGTACATGTTTTCCCGGGTGTAAACGCACTTCACCGGGCGCCCCGTCCGCTTGGCCAGCAAGGGAGTAATCAACTGGCCTTTGCGATATCCCCAGTCGCAATACTTGCCCCCCTGATATAGAGTGGCTTCAATCACTTTGTCGTAGGGAATCTTGTTCTGGCGAGAGATCTGTTCCCGGCCTTGGGAAATGCCCTCAATCCATAAGGTCTTGCCTTCGCTTGCCCCTTGATCGTCATACCAGTAGGCCATGCTCGCCGAGGGATTGGGAATATGCGACGTGATGGCCGGCAGGACAAAGTCAAACTCGACAAACTGATCCGCCTGCTTGAATCCGGCCTCGTAATCGCCGTCAATCTTGCTGGCCGCGACGATATTGCCTTTGACGCCCGGGCGCCCGGGCATCGGCGGTGCGCTCGGTTTCACGCCCTCCCGCGGATCGACGATGTGAGCTTTGACGTCCCAATCGACATCGAGTGCCCGAAGCGCCTGGTCGCAGATGTCTTCACTTTCGGCAACCACGACGACCGCCACTTCGGCATCTTCCTGGTCGGCGATATTGTCCAGCATGAGCCCGCCCTGGGAGCCCAGAGGGCCGTCGTTCATGAAATCCTTCAGGTCGGGATCTTCCCAGGTAAGGATGTCTACCACACCGGGAAGCGCTTTGGCCTTGCTAATGTCGACGCTTTTGACGATTGCATAGGCATAAGGGCTGCGCAGGAATTTTGCATACAGCATGTTCGGCGCGGTTGCGTCGGTGCCGTACTTCGCCTTGCCCGTGGCAATGTTGTAGGACAGTTTGCCGGGAAGGTTCGGCTTCCCAACTATTCTGAATTCCGTCCTTTGCCCATTGGCTCCGGCAATATCCGCCATATCCTATGCCTCGCCCTTCATCACTTGTGCCGCTTCCATAATCGCGGTGGGATGTCTGGGATACGTCCCGCAGCAGCAAATATTGCCGGCCAGGGCATGCTTGCAGTCGTCTTCGCTCGGGCTCGAATTGTGGTCCAGAAGGTTCTTGGCCGAAACCACGAAACCGGGCGTGCAGTAGCCGCACTGCATAGCGTCCCACTTGGTATAGGAATTAATCAGGGGGTTCCACTTGGGATTGGCGGCAATGCCCTCGACGGTCTCGATCGACTTGCCTTCGCACTCCACGCTCAATGTGGTGCAGGACAGCACTGCCCGGCCGTCGATAATGACCGTGCAGGAGCCACATACCCCGCGATCGCACATCTGTTTGGCGCCGGTGAGTCCCAGCTTTTGCTGGAGGGTGCGCTGCAGCGTCCAGTTGGGCTCAATCAGCACCTCGTAGTCTGTCCCGTTCACATTCAGCTTGCTGACTACCGGAACCACATCGCCGGGATGGGCCGCGGCAAAATGACCTTTCAAGGCGGCGAAGGTACTGAAATCCTTGGCGCACAACGGGCAGCGGAAATTGGTGATGGTGGTGGGCTCTGGAGGTTGGGCGACCGCTGGAGTTTCGGCGGCCGCCGTTTCCGTCGCCAGGGGCAAGCCGGCCGCCAGTGCGCCCCCCGCAAAGACCGCCCCTACGGATTCCAGAAAGTTTCTGCGGTTTAGGCCGTTGCCTTCATCCTTCTTGCTCTTGTCGCCAGCCATACTTTGCCCTCCGAATATCTCGTGTTCATCAGCACAAATTGGTTCACTCGGTCCGGCCCCCGCCCCGCTCCCAGTCGTGCTGAGGAATGGCAACAGACGGCTGGACAAAAGCCCAGCTCGAAGCGACCCCTATTCTCCTCCAGGAGCGGAACGCAGCGATGTGTCGGAGCGCACAACCCCATGTGAGCTAAATCACTTTTAGTAAAGAGGGAAAACACAATGGCCTGTGCGTTGGTACAGGCCTGTTGTTGAAGCCGGGTTCTGCAATGTGCCGCAGCGCAACCGGCGTGCGGCTCTGCAATCAGCTCTGTTTCGGCTCGGCCGGAGCGTTCGACGCAGGTGGCGCTGGAGCCGTACTCTGCCGCTGGGCCGGAGGCGCTGGCGGCAGTGGATCGAAGATGCCACGAATCCCTTCACGGAATCCCCTCCATCCCTCGCCCAATCCCTTACCCAGTCCCGGCAGCCGCCTCACCCCGAACAGCAAAAACAAAACGATGGCCAGCAGGATAATGTGCCAGGGTTGAAGTAGATCGCCCATCGATGTTCCTCCACGCGCTCTGAACTTGCCCGCGGGCTTCCTCTAACTCTTATAGTCGCATTGTCGCACAAAAGCCGGAAGGAATGCCTGGCGCCGGCCCGTTTTGGCAGGGCAAGCGCATCCCAAACGCCTCTGTGAGTGGTTGGCTCCGTTCAGTCTATGGCAACTCTTGAGTCCGAAAGAAATCCTACAGGAATTCGCAAACCTCAGAGGTTGGTATGTTGAAGCTGAAGTTGATGACGAGCGGGCCCGGTCCCTGGGACTTTGGAAGACCTTTTGTTCAAACGGGACTTTCGCCCCCGAGCTCAAGAACATGCCCGGCACTCCAAAACAAACCCGGTGGCAACCTTGAGGGTTGCCGCCGGGAATAGTGGTTAAAGGATCGCGCTCAAGTCTAGAAGGTCAACTTGAGAGCGAACTGGATCTGGCGATTGCTCATGGCTCCCTGCGCAGCCGTCGTGGAGACGTAGCAGGGACCGACAACAGCCGCGTTCGGGTTCTGCACGCCGTCAACTGGGGGGTTGCAGATCTTGCCGCCGGCGAATCCGGTGGCGGAGTTCGGCGGCTCATAGGCTGTCGGGTCCGAAAGTTGGGAATACTCAGGATTGTTCGGAGTGATGGTGCTGGTGGTGCTCAACAGGTACGCCTGCTGCCCCAAGCTGAAGTTGGGGTGGTTCAGGACACCGAAGAACTCCGCCCGGAACTCCGCGTTGATCCTCTCCGTCACCTTGGTGTTCTTCATGACCGAGAAGTCCGCGTTGAAGAAACCGGGGTTGGTGATTGAGTCGCGCGTGGCGCTGCCGATGGTGCCATAGGGCATCTCGACGAAACACGCGGGATTCCACCACTCGGTGTGGACCTTCTTAGTCATCGCGTTGCAGCCAGGCACAGCCGACGGACGTTCGCCTTGCACCGAGCCTCCGATGTTGGATTGATAGGAGAACAGCATGTTCTGCACGTTCATGGGCAGGCCGAGATAGCGGGTGACGATGGGGCTGAGTTCCCAGCCACTCACCGCCCGATTGCCGTGGAACGGCAGGCTGTAAATCGCGTTCGCGGTAAACACCTGGTTGGAGTTATAGCTGCAGAGACCACGATCCAGTTTCGGGTTGTAGGCATCGTAGACTGCCCACTCGCCCTGTTCCTGGCTGGTGCTGGCCGAGCCCATGTCGATGCACCTGGACCAGGTGTAACCGGCATTGCCCGCCAGGTGGCTGGCGAACTGCCGGGTCACGCTGGTCTGCAAGGAGTTGTAGGAGGAGTGCGAAATGGGCACTAATGCATCTACCCCGTTGAAGTTCCCATTCACGTGCGTGCCTACGAACGGGTTGTTCACCGTGCCCGGCGCTCCCGTCCCGGTGGGTTGACCCCCGCCGGGTAAAGTGTAGTCTCCGGTTGCAAGGTCCGCCGCCGCGTTGGGGTCGATGGATAAGTAGTTCGGAGAGTTGGCGTCAATCTGCGAGAACTCGTGAACGCCGGCGGAACCGACGTAGCCGATTTTGAACACCGTTCCGGGCAGTAACTCGCGCTGAATTGTCAAGTTGTACTGCACGACATAGGGCGATTTGTTCACGTTGTTGAGGAGGGCGGTATACCAGGTGATACCGGCAGTCGGATTATAGGGATTGATCAGCGCGGCGACGTTCGGCCCCGGCAGGTTGGGATAGTACGAAGGGAAATACGACTGGAACAGTGGGGTAAACGGATCAAACGACGCGCCGAAGGTGCGCTCGGTGACCGGCTCGTGGAACATGCCGAAACCGGCGAGAATGGCGGTTTTGTGATCCCCGAACAGGTCCCAGGCCAGTCCTATGCGCGGATCGATGTTCTTGGCGTTGGGATTGCTGGCAAAGGGATGTTGCGCGGCGACGAAGCTGGTCTCCGAAGTGCCCGGAGCTAAGCCATTGGGCAGCACGAACACGGGATCACCGACGGTTGTCGGATTGCTGGCCCACTCATAGCGCACACCCAGATTCAAGGTGAGCCGCTTGCTGATTTTCCAGTCGTCCTGGAAGTAAGGGTTCACCCAGTTCTGACGCCAGTAGCGCGCAGATGTGAAGGGATAAGTGGTGCCGGTGGGGGTCGTATAGCTGAAATCGGGTGCGGCCGCGTTCAGGCCCAGGAACGGGCTTCCCTGTATCGATCCGCCCGCGTAAAACCCGGGAGCCAGCGGGATGCCGTTCAAGCCTAAGAAGTCCCACCAGCCGCCGCCGTAACCGACCGCGTTAGCATTCGTCTGGACGCGGGTGTCGACGATGCCGACGTGGATGCTGTGCGCGCCTTTGGTCAGGACAACGTCATCGCCGACGCTGAAGCGATTGGTGACGGGGTGGCTCGGGCTAGAAGGCGGGGGGCCTAAATCCGAGAGCCCTTCGCCGGGAGCCCAGTCCATATCCTGTCTGCCGGCAACCGTATGCAGAGCGTCTGTTCCGTTGAGGCCGCCGCCCACCGTCTGCTGGTTGAGCCGCACGACCCCGAAATGGAGTTCGTTGAGGATCGAAGCCGAAAACACGTGCCGCTCTTCAATGCTGATGTACTGGTTCCGCTCGTGATCGACTTCCGGCCATCCAGGGATCGTAGCCTCCACAGCAGGGATGTTTTGAAAGGCATTCTCGATGCTGTAGCGCGCGAACGCGCTGTCCTTGGGGCCGAAGTTGTAGTCAGCGCGCGCCAGGCCGTAGTCCTCGTTTTGGATAAGGTTGCCTTTCCAGCAGTAGTAGCCCGTGCCTGGCAGAAAGACGGTATTGCTTACATTCGGGCATTGCGCCGCGCTTTGGGCTGTCGGATACTCTCCGAATAGCTGCTGTGTCAGCGCACTCCCCTCCAGGCCCGCATAGGGTCCGGGACCGCCTACATACCCTCCGGAACCGTCTGGCACGTAGCCGGCCGCCGCGTACAGGTTGTCCAGAGAGGTCGGCACGATGCCGCGCGTCGTTATGCCCGTACCCGCGCGCAAGCCCTCGTAGTTCATGAAGTAGAAGGCCTTGTCCTTCTTGACGGCGCCTCCCAGCGAACCGCCGAACTGATTCCTCTTGAAGGACGGCTTCTGGCCGGGGACGTCGAACCAGTTCGCGGCGTCCAGGACGCTGTTGCGGATGTATTCGTACGCCGATCCGTGCAGGTCGTTGGTGCCCGACTTGGTGACCATGTTGATCGCCGCGCCCGTGCCGCCGAACTCCGCGCTGTAGGTGTTGGTCAGAATCGAGAATTCCTGGATCGCTTCCATTCCCAGGGAAGTACCGATCACGCCAACCCCGGTGCCGTGGTCCAAAGCGTCGCGGACATCGAGGTCGTCAAGCATGTAGGCGGTTCCCACCGGACGGGAGCCGGAGACGGAATAGTTAGTTTGTTCACCGTAGGCGGTAGACGACGTGCCGCCTCCTCCGCCACCAGAAGCCACGCTCGCTACGCCGGGTGCCAGCGTGAGCAAGTCAGTGAAGTTGCGGCCATTCAGCGGCAAGTTTGACATCTGGGTGGACGAAACCAACTGGCCGACTGCGGCCGTGGTGGTGTCCACGCTGGAAGCCTGGCCATGCACCTCAACCACTTCGTCGGCATGACCGACTTTGAGCGTAAAGTCCAGCACCGGGTGCGCGCCGACGGTCAATATGATCCCGGTCTGCACCATCTTCTGGAAACCTGTCTTCTGCGCTGAAACGTTGTAGGTGCCGACCGGCATTTCCTCCAGGGTGTAGCGCCCCGCCCCGTCGGTAACGACAGAATTGACGATGCCTGTATTAATGTTCGTCGCCTGGATTGTGGCGTCCGCAATCACCGCACCGGTGGTATCCAGGGCGGTGCCGGAAAGTACGGCTGTGTTTACTTGCGCCTGTAAGTTGTTGACAGCAAAGGCGCTAAACAAAAGCACAGCCAGCGCCCAATAGACGATTTTCTCCTGGCCCATGGAGAACTTGAACTTAAACATGAAGCCTCCTGTATCGAATTCGAATAGTAACGGTGATAGTAACCCCTTGGTTTGCAGTTCACAGCACACCCGCCGTACCTCAACCAATTGTGTTTGGGTTTTCAGACACAATAATCTACGACGGGTTTCTTACACAACAGTCAATGGTGACTTTGCTTATTAATACAGAACGCTACGTCCGTTCGGTCGCTCTGACCTGTGACCGCGATCATACCCGCCTGTGATATCTGAACCATTCTCCAGAAACTTCCCGCTGCGGGGGGCAGCCGTTGAAGGGTTCTAGGACCTGCAAACCGAGGTTTGACGGATTCGTCTCGAGTAGTGCGATCTGCTGTTAACCGGTCTCTAATCACCCTCGAGCTCAAGAACATGCTCGGCATACCACAAAAAACCGGCGGCAACCCTGAAGGGTTGCCGCCGGGAATTGTGGTTGAAGGATCGTGCTGAAGTCTAGAAGGTAAGCTTCAGAGCGAACTGGATCTCGCGATTGCCGCCGCTGTTTCCAGGATAGGTTGCCCCAGCAGCCGTCGTGCCGACGTAGCAAAGGCCGTTACCAGGCACAGGCCCGCCAATTGTTTGGTTGGGGTTGCAGATCGCGCCGCCAGCGCTGGTGGCTGTCGGGAGCTCATACGCTGCCGGGTTGTTAATTTGGGAATAATTAGGATTACTCACGGGAGTGAGGGTTGAGGTAGTGCTCAGCAGGTACTGCTGCTGCCCCAGGCTGAAGTTGGGGTGGTTCAGGATATCGAAGAACTCCGCCCGGAACTGCGCACTGACCCTCTCGGTGATCTTGGTGGTCTTCATGACCGAGAAGTCCCAGTTGAAGAAATTGGGGTTGTTGATCGAGTCGCGGCCGGAACTGCCGATGGTGCCATAGGGCATCTCGACGAAACATTGGGGATTGAACCACATGGAGTGGACTTTCCTGGTCATCGCATTGCAGCCGGACACCCTCGACGGACGCTCGCCTTCCACCGAGCCTCCGATGTTGGATTGATAGAAGAACAGCATGTTCTGCACGTTAATGGGCAGGCCGACAAAGCGGCTGATGATGGGACTGGCTTGCCAGCCGCTCACCAACCGATTGCCCTTGAACGGCAGGCTGTAAATAGCGTTCGCGGTGAACACCTGGGGGGAGTTATAGCTGCAAGGACCGCGATCCAGCTTCGGGTTGTAGGCGTCATAGACGGCCCACTCGCCCTGTTCCAGGCTGGTGGTGGCCGAGCCCGTGTCGAGGCACTTGGACCAGGTGTAACCGGCCGTGCCCGCCAAGCCCTGGACAAACTGCCGGGTCAGGCTGGTCTGCAAGGAGTTGTAGCTGGAATGCGAAATAGGCTCCTCCGCATCTACCGCGGCGAAGTTCGGGTTCACGTGCGAGCCTACAAACGGGTTGTCTACCGTGCCCCGCGCCGCTTGGCCGGAGGGGGTGGGGAGGGCGCCAAAATCGGTGAAGGTTTGCGCTAACGAGGGTGCGCCAAAGGCTCCCGGCGCGTTCAGTTGTGCGGTGGTGAGATCGCTCCATGCCTGCGGAGGGTTGGCATCAATCTGCGAGAACTCGTGAACGCCGGCGGAACCGTTGTAGCCGATGTTGAACACCATTCCGGCCGGCAGTTGACGCTGTATGGTCAGGTTGTACTGCACTACATAGGGCGCGTGGTTCACATTGCTGAGGATGCCTCCAAACCAGGTGATGCCGTCTCCCGGCCCGTAGCTCGTGAGGAGGCTCGAGGGCAAGCTGGGATACACACCGTAAAACGCAGGGAAGGTAAGATCGAACAGCGGGCTAACCGGGTCAAACGACGAGCCGAAGGTGCGCGCTGTGATCGGCTCGTGGAACAAGCCGAAGCCGGCGCGAATGGAAGTTTTGTGATCCCCGAACGGGTCGTAGGCCACTCCGACGCGCGGATCGATGTTCTTCATGTTGGGATTGCTGGTAAAGGGATGTTGCGCGGTGACAAAGCTGCTCTCCGACGTGGTCGTCGAAAGTAAGTTGGGGAGCACGAACACCGGCATACCGACGGCTGTCGGATTGCTGGCCCAATCATAGCGCACACCCAGGTTCACAGTGAGCCGCTTGCCGATTTTCCAGTCGTCCTGGATGTAAGGGGCCAGCCAATTCTGACGCCAGTAGCGATTCGGGGTCCAGGGATAAGTGGTGGCGTTCGGGGCGGGGGTCGTATAAGTATAGTTGGAGCCCGGAGAAGCGAATTCTATGAACGGGTCCCCCTGTAGCGCTCCGCCCAAGCCCCCGAACGCGGGTGAGCCGTCCAAGCCGATGAAGTCTGCCCAGCCGCCGCCGTAACCGACCGCCATGGTGTTCGATTGCACGTGGGTAAAGAGGACGCCCATGTGGAGGCTGTGCGCTCCTTTGGTCAGGACAACGTCATCGCCAGCGCTGAAGCGGTTGGTGGCGTTCAAACTCGGACTCGAAGGCGGGGGACCTAAAGGCGTGAGCCCATCGCCGGGAGCCCAGTCCGCATCCTGAATGCCGTTATTCATGTCCAGAGGGCCGGTTCCGTTGAGGCCGCCGCCCACCGTCTGCTGGTTGAGCCGTACGAACCCGAAACGGGCTTCGTTGAGGAGCGTGGGCGAAAACACATGCCGCTCTTCAATGCTGGTGTACTGGTTCCGCTCGTGGTCGACCTCCGGCCATCCAGGGAGTTCAGACTCCACATAGGGAACGATTTGAAAGGCATTCTCGATGGTGTAGCGAGCGAACGAGCTGTCCTTCGGGCCGAAGTTGTAGTCAACGCGCGCCACGCCGTAGTCCTCGTTTTGGACATTGTTGCCTACCGAGCAGTAGAGGCCTTGGCCGGGATAAAGGGTTGCATGGGTTACATTCGGGCATTGCGCCGCGCTTTGGGCTGCCGGATACGTTGCCATGATAGCCTCCGACCGCGCGTCCATCGGCCCGAACTGGGAACTTATATACCCTGTCGGTCCACCTGGCTCGTAGCCGTACGCCGCGTACAGGTCGGGCAGATCGGTCGGCACGCCGGCCCGCACCGTTGCGCCCGTAAGGGAGCGCAAGCCCTCGTAGTTCATGAAATAGAAGGCTTTGTCCTTCTTGATGGGGCCTCCCAGCGAACCGCCGAACTGATTCCTCCTGTAGGCCGGCTTATAGCCGGCGACGTCGAACCAGTTATAGCCGTCCAGGACGCTGTTGCGGATGAATTCGTATGCGGATCCGTGCAGACTGTTGGTGCCCGACTTGGTGACCATGTTGATCGCCGCGCCGGTGCCGCCGAACTGGGCGCCATAGGTGTTCGTCATAACCGAGAATTCCTGGATCGCATCCATGCCCAGAGAAGTCCCGATGATGCCGACCCCGGTGCCGTGGTCTCCAGCGTCTACGCTCTCGAGGTCGTCTACGACATAGGAGGTTCCCACCGGACGGGAGCCGGAGACGGAGTAGTTATTTTCCAAACCGTAGGCGGTGGCCGATACGCCGCCGCCGGTCGCGCCTGGAATCACAAGCCCGACACCCGGCGCCAAGGTAAGCAAGTCGGTGAAGTTGCGGCCATTGAGCGGCAGGTCCTCCATCTGGGCGGGCGAAACCAACTGGCCCACTGTAGCCGTGGTGGTGTCTACAGTGGAAGTTTGGCCATGCACCTCGAGCACTTCCGAGGTACGGCCCACCTTTAATTTAAAGTCCAGCACCGGGTGCGCGCCGACAGTCAGTACGATCCCGGTTTGCACCATCTTCTCGAAACCTGTCTTCTGCGCTGAAACGTTGTAGGTACCGACCGGCATTTCCGGCAGGACGTAGCGCCCCACCCCGTCGGTAGTCCCCTCGTAGGAGATGCCCGTGCCGACGTTCGTTGCCTGGATTTGGGCGCCCGCAACCACCGCACCGGTGGTATCCAAAGCGGTGCCGGAAAGTACGGCTGTGGTCGTTTGCGCCTGCAAATTGCTGACGGCAAGGGCGCTAATCAAAAGCACTGCTAGCGCCCAACAAGCTATCATCCCCTGGCCCAAAGAGAACTTAAACGTAGACATAGTGCCTCCTGAATCGAATCCGAGATATAGCAACGGTGAATGGTAACCCCTTGTGTTGCAGCTCACATCACACCCTGGGAACCTCACCGACGTCGTGTTGAGGCTCACACAAACAACAACTAATTGCGTGTTTCTTGTGTGGACGAGACGCTATGCCCGCGTTGCAGCCTCGGTCTGTGACCACGATCACAATCGCTTGTGATCTGAGCTATCTCCAGAAACTTCCCGCTCCGGGGTCAGCCGTTGAAGGGTTCCAGGCCCCACTCTCACAACCGCGCCTCCTGCTTCCTGAGCTTCGGGGGTGAAATGGCAATCCTTGCGGTCAACCCGTTGTCATGCACCCCGCCGCTGTCATGCAAGAAGCGCCCTGGGGGCCAAACTAGACGGAAAACGCGGACAGTGCGGATAAGCGGAATTCGTCCAAGTCGCCTATTGTCTATGACTTGATAATGGAATTAGGAAGATGCGGAAAGTTATGGCGGAGAGAGGGGGATTCGACCTCTGTGAGTCAGGACGCGACGCCTTCCACGAACTTCTCCAAAAGTCGGAATCTCAAGCCTATGGGCGAAGAGGTCTGCCGATGCTTATGGTTGCGGAATCGTTTTGAGTAGAGGGCGAATTGTGTCAGGAACCTTCGCGTAGTCGTCCACGCTGACGACTGCCGGGAGAATGGGCTCTGGGCCGGTGGTTTGTTGAAGGGCCCCGCCTTTGCCCGGAGTCAAGAGGAACTGGAGAAACGCAATTGCGTTTGCGGTGTTCTTTGATTTGTTGAGAAGAGTAATGCCCCACGTAACCCGGCTGCCAGTGACGGTGACGTGAGGATCGTCTTTGGCGAGACCCGAGATCGAGAGGGAAGCCTGGCTGTAGAAGGCTTCCAGCGAAGAGTCCGACATGCCGATCTCGGCCGGGAGTCGCGCCAGGCGCACATTGGGATCGGTGCGCGCCATCGCCAGGGCGCCGTGTTCATAGGCAAAGCGGTAGTCACTTTGCTCGAAAACAGAACGGGGATCGGCGGGAGTAGCGGGCGGCTTATCGCCTTCGTGGTACGTGTCATTTTTGTAAAGTGCTTGATAGAGACCCGGCTGGTGGTAGTACTTCTCGGCCAATTGCATGATGAGCAGACCGCGGTAGATTCCCGGATCGGTCGAGGGATCGCCGCCTCCGATCCGGACTCCGGGCTGCGACAGGATGTTGTACCAGTTGGGCGATACATTTGGAATCGATGGAGGGTTGCTGTTGGGATTGAAGGGGACGCTGGGATCGGCGATTGCGCCGACCTTGGCAGGCGGATTCGGATCGTCGATTTTGTAGACAAGAACCATCGCCCCCTGCGCAAAACGAATAGTGTAATCTGCCCACTTCGGTTTGAGCAGGACATCGATGTCTTCGTAGTCGGCAGAGGCATAGAGATCGGCCGGTTCGCCGCCGACTGTCACTTGCCGGGCCAGATTGATGCTGCCGCCGAACTTGTCGACGATGGCGACGCCGGGATGCTCGGCCATGAACGCGGCTTCAATCTTCTTGAATGCGGCGGTCAGGCTTCCGGCATGGTAGATGATCAACTGGCTGGCCGCTGCCTCGGGCTGTGAGGAAGCGGTTGCAGACCCAGTGTTCTGCGCATAGGCAGGAGAAAGCAGCGCGATGCACATTCCTGCTACCGGGAGAAGAGTTTGCTTGTTCATTCTGGATTTCTCCTGTTCCGGCAGTTTGAGACACTGCGCGATTTTGCACTTTAAAGATTTGTGCCATCCCAGGTCCCAAAAATCGAGACCTGAGGCACCCAGCCTTGGTTCAGGTTCAAATCGATCCGGTCACAGACTTAGAATTCATAGCGCATGGAAGCCGTGATCAAGCGCGGCTCGCCCATGTGTGCGAGGTCGGCAGAGCTCTGTCCAGTGATGCTGCCCGGGCCGAGAGTCGACCAATAGTGAACATTGGAGACGTTGTTGAAGGTGACGAGCCAGGTGGTCAACCTTCCAAAGACTTTGGCGCTGTAACGGCCGCCCAAGTCGAAGGTGTTGTACTGGGGCACATAATAGCTGTTCATGTCGTCGGCAGGGCGGCGGCCGACATAGTGCCAGTCAAAGGTGAAGAACCCCGTGGAGAGCGCCGGAAGCTGATACTCGGCAAGGATATTGGACTTGTAATCGGAGTCGCCCACAAGAATTTTGTTGTTGGTCACGTAAGTGGGGCAAACCAGAGCGGTGGCGGGTACGCCCGTGGGATCCTTGCAGGTGGGCGATGCGTACCGATTGCCGACCGGCACAAGAACGAAGGTTTGCGTCAGCTTGGGGTCGAGCACGGTGATTCCGCCGATGATCCTCAGGCTATGGGTGACGTTGCCGGAGAGCATGGCTTCCGCGCCGTAGTCGAGCTGCTGGCCGATGATCTTATCGATTTCGCAGATATCGCTGCTGACCCAGACGGACTGGCTCGTGCAAGCCGCAGTGGGTGTAATCTGTTCCACGTCCGCAAAAGGCCGCCGGATGCGGAAGAGGTCGGCCATGAAGTTGATCCTCCGCGATTCCATCTTGTAGCCGGCCTCGAACTCAACGCTGCGGTAGGGCGGAAGCGGCTGGCTGGCGTTGGCAACTACGACGCCCGTGGAGTTTGCCGGTGCTACGTCGGGAGCCTGAATGCTATCCGCAAAGGTTACATAGGCGGTCTGGTTAGAAGTCGGCTTAAACATCACGCTGCCGCTGGGGCTTGCGCTCTGGGAAATGTAATTGCCGGCACCTTTCGAATGCACCGTATTCACCTTGCTGGGAGGCACAGCGGTCTCTGTGTAGTTGTTCGTCCAGGTCCAGTCCTGGCTGGCGGCCACTCTCAAGAGCCAGCGCGGTGTCAGCGCGATGGTATCGCCGAAGTTGAATCCCTGCTGATGGATGATGCTGGTAACGTAGAGGCTGAATTCGCCCGTGTAAGGTTGATAGCCGGGGTTTGCTGCGATCATCGGGTTGGCGATGTTGAAATGGCAAACGCTGGAGTTGCCAAGCTCGCACAGGAATTGCGCGCCCAGCGCTCCATTCGCGGCAGTGAGTGAGTTCTTGGGCTGCCAGGAAGCGAATCTGTACCCGGTGCTTCCGAACACTACTTCGTGATTGACCTTGCCCGTCTTGAATTTTCCGGTTACGTATCCCAGGTCGCTCTTCACCTGGAAACGGCCGGAGATCGTTCCCTGGAATATGTTTTCTGCTTCCGACTGGTAGTCGCCCGTGGAGTCATAGAGCGCGTTGACCGCCGTGGTGAGGTTGCGCACGCTGATCTGATGGAACACTCCGAGAAACAGATGCCAGTTCTCGTTGAAATCGTGATTTGCCCGCACCTCGGCGATCTGGTTGTTCGTATTGGAGCCCAGGAAGCGCTGTCCGTAGCCCTGGCGCTCCGGGTCGGGGGCATTCACCGGCAGTTTGGAGAAACATCCTGAGTTGTAGGCAGTAGTGCAGGTCTTCGTAGGATTGAGAGTCGGATTGTAGGAGAACCAGCCAGGGTATCCATGCTGGTAGAGATTGTAGTAGCTGAAGTTGCCGCCAATCGTGGTGTGGGCGAAGGGGCGGATATCAAAGGTTCCGTCGGCCAACTGGCGGCGAAGTTGGCTGTTGGTCACGTAGCCGGTGCCATCGCCCACCAACCCGTTGATGCGATAGCCGAAGAGCTTGTCCGGGCCAAAGCGGCCGCCCAGATCGGCGTGACCGGTGACGACGCTGCGGCTTTCATATTCCACCTCGGCCTCGTGAAATGGCTCTTCGGTAGGAGTCTTGGTGACGAAGTTGAAGGTGCCCGAGGGGTTGGAGGGGCCATACATGGAGGCGGCCACGCCGCTGACAACCTCAATCTGCTTGTACTCTTCCAGCGCGAAAGGCACGGTGACCGCAAATCCCATTCCGTCCATGCGGTCGCCCTGCATGTTGGTTCCCTGCATGCCGCGGGTTTCAGGGCGCAGAATCTCGGGGCCCTGCATCTCCTGGAAAGAAACCAGGGGCAGGTACTTGGCCACTTCCTTGAAGTTTCTTGACATGGTGTCGTCAATCAACTGGCGTGAGATCACATTGATGGTGTAAGGAAGGTTCACGATGGGCGTGGGGCCGAGCGGCGTGGCCGGCGCGACGTTATCCACGCGGTAGGCGTTCTGAAACGACCCGGCCGAGACCGTGACGTTTTCTGTGTTTCCGGCCAGCGCGAGAGCAAAGTTGGAACTGACCGTCTTCTGGCCCGCGGCCACCGTCGCCTTGGCGGAAGCGGTCTTGAAGCCTGTGGCCTCGACCGCGAGGACATATTCGCCCGCCGGCACCGAGTGAAACACATAAACACCCTCTTCATTGGTCGTGCTTGTCAGAACGGCGTGCGTACTCTCGGCGGTGAGTGTGACCGTAGCCGCCGGGACGACTGCTCCGTTGGGATCGGTGATGACGCCGGTGACTCGCGTGTTCTGGGCAAAAGCGGCCACGCTCAGCGAGAGCAAGGCAAATTCAATAAAAGTATGGCGAATAAGCGGGAACATTTGGAACTCCTCTCAAGAAGTGGTGCAAAGGCCTTAGCGAAGGCAGTTGAAGGGAAGGCTCCCTCATCACTCGCGACGCCAGATCGAAGGCGTTGCGATGTATTGCTGGCTGCTGTGAAACAGGGCGAATCCCGAGGAGGGGCGGTTTCTCAGCCCGCAAGATACCCTGCTGTCGAGTGCATGAAAGACGTCGGATTAAATTCTTCCAGTCAAATTGTACATGGCGGCTCGATTACGGCGCAATACTGCTCGTATTTATACGATTCATGGCGATACAATCGTTCTTTCGCATGGGTACCCAAAGACTTGCACAAAGGGTCGCCGTGGTAGCTCTGGTTTAAAGAAGCGTTTCTGCATGAGGCGGGCGGGTCAGAAAGCGGGCGGGGCTAAATCCTTTTAAAATTTGATATAGCCGTAGAGAGGTTTTCCGGTCGCCGAGGGCAAAAAGGCGGGCCTCGGATCAATGTTTCGCTCGTGCACAGCGCCTGATCGAGCCGCGATCAACCGGGAATTTTCTTGTTGTGAAAATCGCCTCCGTAAAGAAGGGAATAGTGGCGGTACTTTGCCGACATATGAGAGCCGACCGATGCAAGGATCACCACGGCGAGAAGGATCGGCACGCGATAACTCCAGGCAAACGGGATCGTGCAGAGCAGGGTTAGCTTGAGCAGGAACAAGGCTCCTGCGCCTTCCACGAAAAAATGCAGATTAGGATCGGACTCGAGTCCAGCCATCAGGCATCCGGTTGCGATGGCGAGATAAAGAAGAGGGCGAAGCTGCGCGGCTGGTGCATTGAAAGCATGACCGCCGAGCAGGATGCTTGTCGCGATCAGGTGCACCGTCCTGAGCCCGATACTCCACCAGCGGCGATAGGGAATGGTATGGGGCTGCAGCGGATAAAACAGGCGATCGAGGCGGCGAAGTGCGGCACTGCGAAGACCGCGTTCCGTCGCGGGCACTCTGAATCTGGCCGGCAATATTCTCACCGAACTCTCTCGCTCTTGGGCGATTATCCGCCGATTTGCACCATGGAAAACGAAGTGAATTGTGGCTGTGCGTCCAGCAGCCGGTGTTGCCTCGGTTTGTTCCCGGCCGCTTCGCGCAGTGCCTTCTTCAGCTCCGCATCGCTGCGGAGCAAATACGGCTTCAGATCGATACTGCGGTCTGAAAATAGGCATCCGCGTGCCACTCCCGTTGCGGTAATACGGAGTCGATTGCAACTCCCGCAGAAATGGTCAGAGAGAGGCGCGATCGTTCCGATTGTCCCCATCGCGCCTGGAATCTTGTAGTTGGTTGCGGGTCCTGCCATTGAGACTCTTTCGATCCGCTCAAGAGCATACCGGGTCTTGATTTTTTCGAGAATCTCGGGAGCCATGATGGACTGAGCTCTCCATTCCGGGTCCATCGTGGCCGGCATATATTCGATGAAACGAATCGACCAGGCCTTGCGATGAGTGAGTTCGGCGAAATCCAGAAGCTCATTGTCGTTGATGCCCCGCATCACAACGACATTGATCTTCGGCGCGGGAAAGCCGGCGTCTTCGGCCGCTTGAATTCCGTCCAACGCCTGGCACAGGTTTCCTCCCCGCGTAATCGTGGCATAGGTATCCGCGCGGAGCGAATCAAGGCTGATGTTCAGCCGATGCACCCCTGCATCGCGAAGCCGCGGCGCCAACCGCGGCAGCAAACTTCCGTTGGTCGTGAGCACAAGCTCGTGAAGTCCCGGTATCCTGGCGAGCCGTCCCAGGAATTCCACGATCCCTCTGCGCACCAGAGGCTCTCCTCCGGAAACCCGGATCTTCCTAACCCCCAGGGCGATCGCCTGCACGGCGATCCTGTGCAATTCTTCAAAGCGCAGGATGTCGTCGTGCGACAACTTCGGCACGCCTTCGGCAGGCATGCAATAGCGGCAGCGCAGGTTGCAGAGATTGGTGACCGACAGGCGAAGATAGTCGATCGATCGACCGTATATGTCGGTGAGCCCCATTCGGTTGAACAGCTACTCCTAGTGTATTTATTGATTCTAACAAACATTGCGGCAATTTCGTGACCATCGGAGAAAACACCGCACTCTCTCGGCGAATTTTCTGATGATCTATCAATGACGGCAAATGGATACAATAAGGCAGAGTCAAGAAGAGCCTGCCTGCGTTGGCTCGGGTTGAGTCTGCTCAGTATGGAGGACCAGCGTGATCGAGTTTCTTCACGTGATCACCAGTGACGATCTCGTCGAGAGACTTGGCGCTTTTGACAGACTGCCACCTGAACTAATCTCCCTGAACTCGGCGCTCGATCGGATTCCGTCTGAGGGAGTCGTCGCGTCCGAAGATCTACCCGAGCGGGCGCGCTCGACCGTTGATGGATATGCGGTGCAGGCCGCGGACTCGTTCGGCGCGTCGGATTCAATCCCCGCCCTTTTGACCGTGGTTGGGGCCGTCGCGATGGGCGCACTATCCGATCTCCTGATCGGTTCCGGCCAGGCGGCCTATATCCCGACTGGAGGGTTCTTGCCTTCAGGCGCAGATGCCGTTGTGATGGTGGAATACACCAGCCGCGTTGACGAAACCAGCATAGAAGTCACACGCCCGGTCACGAGCGGGGCTAATGTTCTTTTGCCGGGTGAAGACGTCAAAACCGGTGAACTGATCGTCCCCGCGGGCGAGCCTCTTCGGCCGCAGGATTTGGGACTGTTAGCTGGACTGGGGATTGCTTCAGTACGCGCCTTTCGGCAGGCAAAAGTGGCAGTCATCTCGACAGGGGACGAGGTGGTTCCCGTCGATCGCAAACCGAAACCAGGACAAATTCGCGATGCGAACGGATACTCGATTTCAGCACTGGTTCGAGCCGCAGGCGCGATACCCATTCCGTTCGATATTGTGCCGGACGATGCCGGAATGCTTCGTGCCGCATTGGCCGATGCCCTCGAGAAGGCCGACGTTGTAGTACTCTCCGGCGGCAGTTCTGTGGGAATGCGCGATCTAATCGTCGAAGTTGTGGGGGCGTTGCCCGGAGCAGAAGTCCTGGCTCATGGCGTCGCGATCCGGCCTGGAAAGCCGACGCTCCTGGCCCGTCATGGCGGGACAGCAATTTTCGGATTGCCCGGTCACCCCGTCTCGGCGTTGATCGTGGCAATGATCTTTCTCTCCCCATTCCTCCGATACATCCAGGGAGGCAGCCTCGAAAAGGGGCCGCCAGGTGAACGAACACGAGCGACGCTCGCTGCCTCGATGCATTCCATCATCGGCTTGGAGGATTACATTCGCGTGAGGCTGGAGCGGGCGGCGGATGGCAATTATGTTGCCCGTCCCCTGTTCGGTAAATCGTCGATGCTCTCTACCATGGCCCGGGCCAATGGCCTAATCGTAGTCCCCGCGCAGGCGGAAGGCCTGGTTGAGGGTGCGGCCGTGGACGTCATCGGCATTTAAGTGGATGTCATCCGCATTTAATAGGGAAGGAGATGCCCGCTTGAAACGTGAACAACGTATCTATCGCAACTTGAAGTCTGTGGCCAAGGCCAAGCAGATATTCTTCGCGCGGTTCCAGAATCTCCTGATGGGATCCGAATCCGTTCCGGTGCGGCAGGCTCTCGGGCGATACCTCATCGGCCCGGTCAAGGCCGCCAGGAGCGTACCTGCGTACCACGGCGCAGCGGTCGATGGAATCGCCGTCCAAGCGGCCGCAACTTTCGCTGCGCTGCCGGAGAAACCGGCGATTCTCTTGAAGGGCCCCGCAGCAGTGCAGGTGAACACCGGCGAACCGCTTCCGGAGGGCACTGATGCGGTGGTCATGATCGAGAATGTCAAGGTCGCGGACGATCGTTTCGAAATATGGGAAGCCGTCTACCCCTGGCAGAATGTTCGCAAAGCAGGCGAGGATATCGTGAAAGGCGAAATCCTTCTTCCGGCTCGCGATCGCATCAGTCCTTACGATCAGGGGGTTCTCCTGGCCGGGGGAATCCTTTCCGTGGATGTCTTCCGCAGGCCCCGCGCGATGATTCTTCCCACAGGTACCGAGATCGTGCAGCCGGAGCAGGCGGCGGAGGCCTTGCGGCCGGGCGCGATTCTCGAAGTGAATGGCCAGGTACTGGCGTCCATGATTGCCGAGTGCGGCGGCGATGCCGTGATCGGCGAGACTGTTTCCGACGATCCGGTCAAGATCAAGCAAGCCGTAACCGCCGGTCTCAACGGGGGCTACGATCTTATCTTGATTATCGCGGGCTCTTCCGCCGGATCTGAAGATCATACGCCAACGGTTTTGGCGGAAATGGGCGAGTTGCTGGTGCATGGCGTGACGGTCATGCCGGGTAAGCCTACCGTCCTGGCAGCGGTCAATGACCACCCCGTGGTCGGTGTCCCCGGTTACCCGGTATCCGCCGCGATTTGCTTTCGCGAGTTCGTGGGCCCCCTGCTGTATCGAATGCAGGGAATTGTGCAACCGGCGACGGAGATGATCGAGGCCGTAGTTGGCCGCAAGCTACCCTCCAAGCCGGGACTCGAGGAACATGTTCGAGTCATTCTCGGGAGGATCGAGGACCGGGTCGTCGCTGTTCCACTTAGCGGTGGAGCGGGGCTGCTGACTTCAATGGTGCGCAGCGATGGAATCCTCCGCGTACCTCCCGAAGTTAGTGGCTACTCCGAAGGCGAGAGGGTGCAGGTCGAACTGCTCACCTCGCGGGAAGCTCTCGCCAGCAGACTGATCGCGATTGGCTCTCACGACCTCACAATAGACCTGTTGGCAAGCCTGATTAAAGAAAGATCCTCAGGCTGCATCACCATCTCCTCCAGCAATGTCGGAAGCATGGGCGGACTGCTGGCGGTCGAAAAAGGCATCGCTCATTTCGCAGGCTCGCATCTCCTCGATCTTCAGACAGGTGACTACAATCGATCCTATATTCGGCGCTACATTACCCAAAGAGCGGTGACGCTCCTGACTCTCGTGCACCGCTTGCAGGGATTGATGGTCCTCAAGGGGAATCCGAAGAGAATTCAGAGCATTGCGGATCTGGCTCGGCCCGAGGTGTCTTTCGTTAACCGTCAAGCTGGATCGGGCACCCGCATCCTGCTGGACTATGAACTCGAACGGAATAGCATCAAACCGGCTGCGATCGCCGGATATCGCAGTGAGGAATACACGCACATGAACGTGGCTATGGCGGTGCTTTCCGGCCGTGCCGATGTAGGTTTGGGTATTCAGGCTGCGGCCACGGCCCTGGATCTCGAATTCATCCCCATCACCCGCGAGCGTTACGACCTGGTCTTCCCCAATTCGCTTCTGGATGATCCACGCATGCGTCTCCTGCTCGATATCATTCGCTCCTCCCGTTTCATCGAGCAGGTCCGAGCCATGGGCGGCTATGAGGTGGAAGAAACGGGGAGGATTGTGGGTGACTCCGAGGCTTGAGCTTAGCCGTCGTGGGCTGCTGACGAGAGCACTGCGCGCTGTTGCGCGAAGCCGAACCTCCGGCGTATCTTAAGAAACACGCTCTAACAATAGGATTGCATTGCGCCAGGAGGCTGACTCTATGAGAGCCCAGTATGGATACATGGGAAAGATGCTCTTCGCGGACCTTACCAACGGCAAGACACACGAAGAGGATCTTTCCCCTGAGATGGCGAGAGACTACATAGGCAGCTACGGCGTAGGCGTCAGGGTTTTGATGGAACATATGAAACCTGGGGTCGACCCTCTGGGGCCAGATAACATCCTGGGATTCGGCACCGGGCCTCTTGTTGCTTCGGGCGCGCTCGCGTCCTGCCGCTACACAACTGTGGGCAAGTCTCCACTCACGGGATTCTGGGGAGATGCCAACAGCGGGGGTAATTTCGCGACCGCAATACGTGCGGCCGGATATGACATGCTGTTTTGCACGGGCAGAGCGGAGCATCCCGTCTACCTGCTGATCCAGGATGGAAAGCCCGAGATCAAGGACGCGAGGCATCTCTGGGGTAAAGACACCGCTAAGACAGAAGAAATGATCCGGGAGGAGAATGGCAGCGCCGCTCTCCGTGTGTCTTGCATTGGAATGGCGGGAGAAAAGCTCTCGCGGGTCGCCGCTATCATGAATGATCGCGGGCGGGCGGCGGCGAGATCCGGTCTTGGTGCGGTGATGGGCTCGAAGAACCTGAAAGCGGTCGCATGCGCTGGATCGGGCAAGCCCAGACTTCACGATCCTGCTGCGGTGCAAGCACTGGTCGGGAAGATGGTGCGCCAGGTAAAGGAAAACCCTCAACCCTTCTTTCAAATGATGCACGCGACCGGAACAGCCGGAATGATGATGCCATTTCTGGCCGGGCAGGAGGCCCCCATCCGGAATTGGGGTGGAGACAACGTTGGAGACATCCCGAAAGAGAGGTGGGGGGCAACGGCATGGGACGCAATGGCGAAGTACGAGCGAAAAAAGTACTCCTGCCGGACCTGCCCGATTGGCTGCGGCGGGATCATGGACGTTCCCAGCCAGGAATATCCATCGCACTCGGTCCACAAGCCGGAGTACGAGACGATCGCCGCCTTAGGCTCGAATTGTCTCAACGACGATGTGGAGTCGATCATTGCCATGAACGAGATTTGCAACCTCCATGGGCTGGACACGATTTCCGCAGGGGGACTCGTCTCATTTGCCATTGAGTGTTACGAGAATGGGCTGCTTACCAAGAGCGACACCGACGGACTAGAGCTGACGTGGGGGAACTCGCGCGCCATCGTCCAGCTAGTGGAGAAGATTTGCCGGCGCGAAGGCATCGGCGACCTATTGGCGGAAGGTGTGAAGATTGCAGCCGCCAAGATCGGCCAAGGCGCGGAAAGGTTTGCCATGCACGTGGGCGGGGAATTGCTCCCCATGCACGATCCGCGGAACGCCCCCGGTTGGGGCGCTACCTACGTCTCCGACCCAACACCGGCGAGACACACTCGCGGGACGACAGCCATGATTGAGGAGGGAATGGCAGACCCGGGCTTTGTAAGTGCTTTGGGAATCTCGCCTGCCCTTCAAAGGTTCGACCCAGAAGGAAAAGGAGAGGCGCACGCGATCATGGGCGGCTGGACGCATGTGGTGAACACAACGGGAATTTGTATGTTTGGCGCCAGCGCCCTGGGGTTCCCGATGGTGGAGATGTTGAACGCCATTACGGGCTGGGGCACGACTCTCCAGGAATTGGTGAAGTCAGGACAGCGCATCGCTACCCTCCAGCACGCGTTCAATCTGAGGGAAGGCTTCAAGCCGAGCGACTTCATCCTGCCGCCGAGAGTCGAAGGAAAGCCTGCCCTCCAAGCGGGTCCCTTGAAGGGTATAACGCTCGATGCCGAGGGGCTTAAGAGGCAATACTACCAAGCCATGAAGTTCGACTACCCGACTGGAGCGATTCAGAAAGAGCGGATCGCCGAGTTGGCGTTGCAGGACCTCCTTCCGTTGTAGGCGGGAACCCCGGGAAGGGATCCGAGGGAGGAATGCCACGCCGCCAGCCGGATGCTTCCGGCATCCTGCGCCCTGTACAGCTCTGCCGAAGGGGATTGAGAGCTGGTCGCGGCCAGTTCCGTTTGCGGGCTGCTTAGAGTGAAATTGCTCTGCGAGGGTGCAGCCACTCCGTGCAGTGAAAGTCAGTTTTCTGTCAGCGGGAGTCCGGCCACGAGCCTTTCTGCTCCGGAATAGATTACGAAGCGGCGGCCTCGCAGGAAGCCGACCAGTGTCATGCCAAACTCGCGGGCAAGGCTAACCGCAAGGTCCGATGGCGCCGAAACCGAAGCCAGAATGGGCAACCCGGCGACAAGGGCCTTCTGCACAATCTCAAAACCGCCTCGCCCGCTGACAAGAAGCACAGTGTCACGCAACGGTATCAGGTCATTGGCGAGCGCCCAACCGATTGCTTTGTCGACCGCATTGTGGCGCCCAACATCCTCGCGAAGAACAAGCAACTCGCCTGCAGTATTGAACAACCCGGCGGCGTGTATTGCGCCGGTCCGGCTAAAAGCCGCCTGCGACTCGCATAATTTATCGGGTAGGCGGCAGAGCACTTCAGGATCGACGGTGCAGGCAGTGTTCGGAGCTTCAATGCCACGCACGCGCACGGCATCGATTGAGGCCTTGCCACAAACTCCGCAGCTTGAAGTCGTATAAAAGTTCCGCTGGGCCGTCTCGGAATTGAGCGTGATGCCTTCGGCCAGATCGACTCGCACTCGATTGGCGCCGTTCTGTCTGCCATTGGCCTCAAAGCGGACGGAGGCAATCTGGCTTCGGCTTGAGATCAGGCCTTCGGTAAAGAGAAATCCAGCCGCAAGTTCAAGTTCGTGGCCCGGAGTGCGCATTGTGACGTTGAGGGCAGCATCGCCAATGCGAATCTCAAGCGGCTCCTCACCCACGAGGTAGTCGTTCTGCGAGCGGATCTCTCCGTCCCGCCACTCGTTGATTCCGGTCACAGACACAATGCGGGGAATCACAGTGCACATCCTTTTTTCGCAAGCAAGGGAAACTCCAGTTGACATCAATAATAATATAATAGTATTCTTGTGTTGAAAATCCTGAAGACAAGGGGGCGTCTTTGTCCCCAATCTTTAGCACATCTGTTATGGGAGGCAATTGCGCCGCCTTTCCCGCTGCGCATGCTCATTGAATGGCAACCACCAACCCAATCGACGGCATTCTGGCAACCACCGAACCAATCGACGGCGTTCTTTCGCGTTATCCTGAGGTTACGGGAAACCTGATCTCGGTCCTCCAGGAAGTGCAATCGCACTTTGGCTACCTGCCCAAGGATGCGCTCTACTATCTGGCCAAGAAGACCGGAATTCCCATCACACGCCTCTATAGCATTGCTACCTTCTACCACTACTTCAGCTTGACGCCCAAAGGCCGGCATGAGATCCAGGTTTGTACAGGGACGGCGTGTCACGTCAATGGCTCGTTACGACTCCTGGACGATCTGATACGGAAGCTGGGAATTAAACTAGGCGAAACCACTCCGGACATGCAGTTCACATTGAATGAAGTGCATTGCGTTGGCGCCTGCGCTCTCTCTCCGGTGGTTGTCGTGGGAGATCAAACCTACGGGCCGGTCAGCTCAAAAAAAATATCGGAAATCCTGAAGAAATACGAGGTTGGAGCCGCTGAGCTGCCTGCGGAACCGGCAGCCAAGAATCTCCCAGCGGCAGACAACGAGCGCCATATCGTCGAAGCGCCAAGTTCCCGCTCTGTCAACGTGAAGATCTGCATGAGCCTGGGGGGCGTGCTGGCTGGCGCTCCAGATGTCATGAAGGCCTTTCAGGAGATTATGGCGGAAAAGGGCCTCGACGCAACCTTCGGCAAGGACTGCGTGGAGCAGGTCGGCTGCATGGGCCTTTGCGCCAAGAATGCGATTATAGAGGTCCGGATCGACGGCGTGATGACCGCTTACCAGTGGGTCAAGCCGCATATGGTCCGCCGCATCGTCGACGAACACATCGTTGGCGGTGTCCCTGTCAAGGAATGGATGGTGCCCGGGCCAGAGTACGAGCAATTTTTTTCCAAGCAGAATAAAGTCGTGCTCGGAGCCTGCGGTACGATCGACCCGGAAGACATCGATGACTACTGTGCGATCGGCGGCTATCAAAGCGCGAAGCGCGCCATTTCTTCCATTACGCCCGAAAAAGTCATTGAGGAAATCAAAGCTTCGGGCCTTAGGGGGCGTGGCGGAGCCGGCTTCCCAACCGGCGTGAAGTGGGAGCTTTGCCGCCGTTCGCCGGGTAGCACGAAGTACCTGATCTGCAACGCCGATGAAGGCGATCCCGGGGCCTACATGGATCGAGCCGTCATCGAGGGCGATCCACATGCGGTGATCGAAGGCATGATCATCGGCGCCTACGCCATTGGCGCCTCCAAAGGATATGTATATATCCGTGCCGAGTATCCGCTGGCAGTCGAACGCTTGCGCCACGCCATCGCCCAGGCCCGGCAAAAAGGATATCTGGGATCGAACGTAATGGGGCTCGGTTTCGACTTCGATATTCAGGTCAAGCTCGGCGCTGGAGCCTTCGTCTGTGGCGAGGAAACCGCGCTGATCGCCTCGTTGGAAGACCAGATTGGCGAGCCAAGACCGAAACCTCCGTTTCCCGCCGATAAGGGACTTTGGGGATTGCCGACCTGCATCAACAATGTCGAAACCCTGGCCACCATACCGAAGATCGTCGAGAAGGGCGCGGCTTGGTTTAGTGCAATCGGTACAGGCAAATCGAAGGGCACCAAAATCTTTTCGCTGGTAGGCAAGGTCAATCATACCGGCCTGGTCGAAGTGCCGATGGGCATTCCGCTGCGCGATATCATCTACGAAATCGGCGGAGGCATTCCCAAGAATAAAAAGTTCAAAGCCGTTCAAACCGGCGGTCCATCAGGCGGCTGCATCCCGGCAGAGCACATCGATGTGCCTGTCGACTACGAAAACCTTACCGCGGTTGGGTCCATCATGGGATCGGGCGGCATGGTGGTGATGGATGAAGACACCTGCATGGTGGACGTCGCCAAATACTTCGTCACCCTCTGCATGGACGAGTCCTGCGGCAAATGCAGCCCCTGCCGCGAGGGCACGCGCGAGTTGTCCCGCCTGCTGAACGATATCACCACCGGCAAAGGGACTCCGGTGCATCTCACCGCCCTCAATGAATTGTCGGCTGTCATGCGGGACATGTCGCTCTGCGCACTGGGAAAGACCGCGCCCAATCCTGTAATGTCCACGCTGCGCTACTTTCGCGACGAATACGAGGCGCACATCTATCAGAAGAAGTGCCCGGCGGGAGTCTGCAAATCCCTGATTCAGTTCACCATCGATCCCGAGAATTGCTCAGGCTGTACCGCATGCGCGCGCCAGTGCCCGCAGAAAGCCATCCACGGAGAGAAAAAGAAAACTCATAGCATCGACCAGGCGGCATGTATCAAGTGCGGAATCTGTTTCGATACCTGCAAATTTGGCGGGGTGAAAAAGGCTTAACCATGGCAACGATTACGCTGAATGGCCAGACCCACGAAGTACCGGAAGGCATCTCCGTGCTGGATGCTGCGCGAACGGCCGGAATTGACATCCCCACGCTCTGCCATCACGAAGCCCTCGGCGGGTATGGAGCCTGCCGTGTGTGCGTGGTGTGGGCTGAAGGCCCAACCCAGCGGCCGGGATTGGCCGCAGCTTGTATGACGCCGGTCTCAAACGGGCTTGCCGTACAAACCGAAACTGCGGCTGTCGAGAGCGCACGCCGAGTCATCTTTGAACTCCTGCTCGGACGCTCTCCGGAGTCGGAATCGCTTCGCGCGATCGCAAAGCGTTACGGCGTCACTTCCACTCCGTATGGCGAGGGTGCAGAGCACGACCTGTGCGTGCGCTGCGGCCTTTGCGTGCGCGCTTGCAAGGAGAAGATCGGTGTGGCCGCAATTTCGTTTTCGGGCAGGGGACAGAGCCGGAACGTGAGCACCGAATTTGACGCGCTTTCAGAACTGTGTATCGGCTGCGGCTCTTGCGCCACGGTCTGTCCTACCGGAATGATCCGCATGGTAGACAGCGATGGGGAGCGCGCCATCATGCTGGATAATCTGACAATTGCGCGGTTTCCGCTGCTTACCTGCACCACCTGCCGCGCTCCGATCGTAACGGAAAAATTCCTGGTTCGGCGCATGGAAGCGCTTCCCGACGGGCAATCTGAAGTCCTTTGCCTCGACTGCAAGCGAAAGCGCATGGCCGCCAATGCAGAGAGTTTCGAAAATAGCTGGTCATAGTTAACATATTGCCGACGGGCACTCTATATACGAGAGTTCAGGGAGAAGACAGGTACACAAATGAACAAACTGGTAATTGCCGATCCGAATAAATGCATTGGTTGCCGCACCTGCGAGATTGCTTGCGTACTGGCCCATGCCGGGTCGGATGCAATGGTTAAAATGTCGCCTGCATCCTTCAACCCGCGCCTGATGGTGGTGAAAACCACCATGGTAAGCACGCCTGTTCAGTGCCGCCAATGTGAGGACGCGCCCTGTGCGGTAGTCTGTCCCACGGGCACGCTGGTTTTGCGCAACAATTCCGTCGAGGTCGTCCCCTCGCGGTGCATTGGCTGCAAGAGCTGCATGATCGCCTGCCGCTTCGGAGTAATCGAAGTGTTGCCTTGCGATGCGCTGCTCTCAGATCGGCCGATTATATCCGGCACGCATGTGGAAGCTGTAAAATGCGATCTTTGCGCGCATCGCCCGGAGGGTCCGGCTTGCGTCGGGGTTTGCCCGACCAAGGCTATTTCCGTCATTGATGGGATTGTGCTTGCCGAAGCATCGCGCAAACGGCGCGAGCATACAGCAATGGTGCAGGCTGGCGGTAGTCTGGGCGATTATGCGGGCCAGGTGGGGACGCAAGCCGAGACCTATCAAAGCGGCCGGTGCGTGCGCTAATTGACGACTGGCAGCGTCACAGGAAAAGGATTGAAGCGATGACTGAAAAAGTAATGACAGTATGCCCTTATTGCGGCGCCGGATGCAAAATGAACCTCCTCGTGGAGAATGGAACAATTGTCGGCGCGGAAGGTGCGAATGGAGTTACCAACGAGGGCGAGTTGTGCCTGAAGGGGCGTTACGGGTGGGATTTCCTGAATGACACAAAACTGTTGACGCCTCGCCTGAAAAAGCCTCTTCTGAGGCGGCATCGCGGAGAAGACTTGAAAGAGGTCTCCTGGGATGAAGCGATTCAGTTCACGGCTTCGCGCCTCAATGAAATCAAACAGAAATACGGCGCCGATTCCATCATGTTGACTGGCTCGGCGCGTGGACCGGGCAACGAAGCAAACTATGTCATGCAGAAATTCGCCCGTGCAGTCATCGGAACCAACAACATCGATCACTGCGCCCGTGTTTGCCATGCGCCATCTGTCGCGGGATTGCAGGCCACGCTGGGCAACGGGGCAATGAGCAATTCCATCGTCGAAATTGAAGATACAAAATGCATCTTCGTCTTCGGCTACAATGCTGCCGATTCCCACCCCATCGTCGCACGGCGCATCGTGAGGGCAAAGGAGAAGGGCGCCAAGATCGTGGTTTGCGATCCCCGCCGCATTGAGACGGCTCGCATCGCCGATCTCTACCTTCCCATCAAGAACGGTTGCAATATGGCAATCGTCAATGCGTTTGGCAATGTTCTGATCGAAGAGAACCTCTATAACCAGGAGTACGTTCGCAATTACACCGAAGGGTTCGAAGAGTACAAGGCAGTTGTGGCCAAGTACACTCCTGAATATGTCGAGGAGATCGCGGGTGTCCCTGCCGCGCAGATTCGTCAGGCAATGCGTATATATGCCGCGGCCCCTTCTGCCACCATCCTCTGGGGAATGGGGGTAACTCAGTGGGGGCAGGGTGTCAGCGTGGTGAAGGGCCTCGCCGCATTGGCGCTCTTGACCGGCAATTTGGGACGTCCGAATGTTGGCGTCGGTCCGGTTCGCGGCCAGAATAATGTGCAGGGCACTTGCGACATGGGAGTGCTTCCCAACGTTTTTCCCGGATACCAGAAAGTAACAGACCCGGAAGCGCGTGCAAAGTTTGCCAGGGCGTGGGGAGTTTCCGCTCTCCCCGAGACTCCAGGCTATTGCATTACCGAAGTTCCGCGCATCGTAAAGCAGGGTAAGCTCAAGGCCTACTATGTTTTCGGCGAGGACCCGGCGCAAAGCGACCCGGATCTCGCGGGAATTCGCGAGGCACTCGAAGAGATGGAACTGGTCGTCGTCCAGGACATCTTCATGAACAAAACCGCGGTCTTTGCCGACGTTATTCTTCCTGCAACTTCGTGGGGGGAGCATGAAGGCGTCTATAGCTGCGCCGACCGGGGATTTCAGCGTTTCAACAAGGCGATTGAACCCAAGGGCGATGTCAAACCCGATTGGGAGATCCTGAGTCTGCTGGCCACCGCCTTGGGCTACCCGATGAAGTATGAGAACACTAAGGAAATCTGGGACGAGTTGATTGCCCTCTGCCCGCTCTTCTCCGGGGCCACATATGAAAGGATGGAAGGGCTCGGTTACGTGCAGTGGCCATGCCCTGCTCCCGAACATCCCGGAACCCAATATCTATACTCCGGCAACAAGTTCGATATGCCCAGTGGCAAAGGAATCCTCTCTGCGGCTGAATGGATACCGCCTTTTGACAAACTGGACCAAGAGTTCCCGGTAATTCTGTGCACTGTGCGTGAAGTCGGGCACTATTCCGTCCGCACCATGACCGGAAACTGCAGGGCCTTGCAGACCCTGGCCGACGAGCCCGGATATTTACAGATCAACAGTGCCGACGCCAGCAAGCATGGAATCAAAGACCAGCAGTTAGTGTGGATCTCCTCGCGGCGGGGGAAGGTCTTGGTGCGGGCTCAGGTGACAGATCGCGCCAATAAAGGCGCCGTATACATGACATATCAATGGTGGGTTGGCGCCTGCAACGAGCTTACTGTCGATCACTTTGACCCGGTTTCCAAGACCCCGGAATACAAGTACACTGCGGCAAAGCTCGAACGCATCGAAGATCAGGCGGCGGCTGAAGCCTATTTGCAGACCGAGTACAACGCAATGCGCGAGAAGCTTACCAACGTGGTGGGCAACTGAACCATCCCAGGGAGTAATGCTTCGCGAGGAACTCGCAAGCCTTATGGGTCTGGACCCCAAGGCGCTGGCAGACACTATCAGCACCTATAACGGCTACGCCGCAGGCGCATTTGCCGAGGGGGCAGGGCAATGAACGCGAATATGGTTCACCCAGCCGAGCGCGAGGACAGCCGGGAATTGATTCGCGGTCGAGTCACCCTGGGGCAATTCGAGATAACCGTTCTCAGCGACGGCTACTTTCTGCTGGATGGCGGGGCGATGTTTGGTATAGTCCCCAAGCCCCTCTGGCAAAAGCGTGCCACGCCCGACGAGGAAAACCGCATTTTGCTCGGTACGAATGTTCTGCTGGTCCGCGACGGCAAGCGGACGGTGGTAATCGAGACCGGCCTGGGCAACAAACTGGCGCCGAAGGAGCGGGCGTTTTTTGGCGCCCAGCAGTTGCTGCCTTTGGCCTTTGCCGCAGCTGGCATCCGCATGGAAGAGGTGGACGTGGTGATCAATTCTCACCTGCACTTCGACCACTGCGGCTGGAACACCACGCTGGACAAGAATGGAAAACTTGCGCCCGCCTTTCCCAACGCGCGCTACTATGCGCAACGCGGTCAGGCGGAACATGGGCGGAAACAATTGGAACGCGATAGGGCCTCTTACCTGGAGGCCAACTATGAACCGCTGATTGCGAGCGGGCAGATGGAGTTGCTTGAAGGGCCCAAGACGATTTTCCCGGGCATCTCGGTAGAACTTTATCCCGGGCATACGGCGCAAATGATGGCAATCAATCTTGATTCCGAGGGCCGGCGAGCGACTTTTGTCGGCGACCTGATTCCCACCAGCGCCCATCTCGATCTGGCCTGGGGCATGAGCTACGACCTTGACCCGTTGACGGTGATCGAGCAGCGCAAACGGCTCTATACGCGCGCCATTCCCGAAAAGTGGTTGCTCTTTTTCCCTCACGACCATCACACCCCATTCTGCCGCATCGAGCTGAACGAGCGGGGCAAGCCAATAGCCCGGACGAATCAGTCCGAAGACGCAGTTTGAGAGGTCCCCCGACGCCCCAAACCGGACCTGAACGGACACGGAGTTGGAAACGGCGGCTAAAGCCAATGAATGCCTCGAGCTCACCGGGCCTCCTCTACCCGGGGACGCGCGTTCCATAAATCGGTACGATTCCGTCCTCGGAGCGAAGTGCGGCGATAGATAGGTGATGTGCATCACACGCATTTCGTCCCAACAAAAATAGAATTTCATCGAGATTGATCATCAACGAGCCGCTCTGTCCCCGGGGATCCAGGTTTGGCTCGCGAGATTAGCCTCGTCCGAACAGAAATGCGTCCTGGTTCGATTGCCGGGCGAAACACGAATGCGGCAAAGGGGGAGCTCAGGGAACGACTTGGGACGGCTGATGCCGGTTCAGGGCTTTGTCTGGCGGTAAGGATCGATCAAAGGTAAACATTTTGGGCCCCAATGAAGCGGCAGGGCCCCCGCGGGAGCCTCGCGTGAAGCTTGCAATATCGGGAAAAGGCGGCGTCGGGAAGTCGACCGTGGCAGGTACGCTGGCGTGCCTCTATGCCGCCGAAGGACAGCAGGTGTTGGCCATCGATGCCGATCCGGACGCGAATCTGGCGTCCGCGCTGGGAATGCCGCCTGAGTTGAGATCGACAGTTCACACGATTTCGACTGAAAAGCATCTGATCGAGGAGCGCACCGGCGCCAAGCTTCAGGGGTACGGACAAATCTTCAAAATCAATCCAGAGGTTGCGGATATAGCCGAACGATACGCCACGCGGTACGCTGGCGTGGATCTGCTGGTTCTGGGGGCGGTAAAGCTGGCGGCGGGCGGGTGCGCGTGCCCTGAGAGCGTCCTGCTGAAAAACCTCGTTCTGCACCTTGTCCTTAAGACCAAACAAGTCGTGATTTTGGATATGGAGGCGGGTATCGAGCACCTCGGCCGGGGTACGGCCATGGGCGTGGATTTGATGCTCGTGGTCGTCGAGCCTGGGAAACGAAGTGTGGAAACGGCGCATCGCGTGAAAGACATGGCTGCGTCACTCGGAATCCAACGCTTCGGTATAGTGCTCAATAAAGCCGTCGCAATAGATTCGGATCGTCAGTGGATTTCCGATGAATTTGGGGCCGACTCACTGCTTGGCGTTATTCCCTTTGACAATCGGATCGGGCTCGCCGACCGGCTCGGCCAATCCTTGATCGATCTCGGCCAGGAAGATCTCCTTTCTCCTTTTCGAAACTTGAAAGACGCAATTGCCTCCCGCACGAAGGAGGTAATGCAATGAGCCTGGAGCTTCGATGCGCTGCCACCGCAATCGGCCGTTTGCTCCATAGCGGCCCACAATCGGCCGTTCACGTGGCCCTTACCGGTTCTCTTTTCGTGGCGGATGCGGAGGATCTCCTCCCACTGTTGCGCCAAACCGGCGAAAGCCTCGGAAACGGGCTTTCTCGAAGAAGGTATTTATGATTCTCGCGATGACAGGGAAAGGCGGCGTCGGCAAGACCACCCTTTCCGCCTTGGTAATCAATTGGCTGGTGGAGCAAGGAGAGACGCCCGTTCTTGCTGTGGATGCCGATTCCAACGCGAATTTGCACGAGGCGTTGGGTATTGATTTGAGATCCACAGTAGGCGGTATCCGGGAGGACGCACGGAAAGATGTGCAGGGCCTCAAGGGTGTCTCGAAGCAGCAGTTTTTGGAGCTGCGGGTTCAGGAATCGCTGATTGAGCGAGACGGATACGACTTAATTGTCATGGGCCGCCCCGAAGGCCGCGGTTGTTATTGCTTTGCCAACGACGTACTGCGCGGCGTCCTGGATCGCTTGACGAAGAACTATCGCCACGTGGTCATCGACAGCGAGGCAGGCCTCGAACACATTTCTCGCCGCACACTGCTCTCGGTCGACCAATTGATAATGGTCTCCGACTGCTCGGTGCGCGGCGTTCACACCGTTGGCCGCCTTTCCGACCTTGTGAACGAAGTAGAGTTGGACGTGAAAGAACGGGGGCTGATTGTAAATCGTGCCCCTGGCGGAGAAATTCCCCCTATTGTCCGGCGTGAGGTGGAACTCACTGGCTTGCCACTGCTGGCGACGATTCCGCTGGATTCCAATATCACTGCACTGGATGCCTCCGGGAGCGCATTTTCCGCGATCCCTCAAGATGCTCCGGCAAAATTGGCCATGAAAGCCTTGCTGGAGCCCATGTTTGCTTGTCGACAGGAGATAAGTTAATGTCAACGACTTTACCCACCCCTACCAAGAAAGAGACGGGTCCGGTGTCATACGATCCGGCAACCAATGAAATGGTTGTAATCGCCAGCGGTTCCCAGATGCAGACTGTGTGGGATCGTTACGCTGCCCAAAAGCCCCAGTGCAAGTTCGGCACGGAAGGCATTTGCTGCAAGATTTGCCACATGGGGCCATGCCGCATTACTCCCAAAGCCCCGTTGGGAGTCTGCGGAGCTAATGCCGACACGATTGCAGCCCGAAACCTATTGCGCGAGGTAGCCGCCGGCACCGCCGCCCATTCGGACCACGGGCGGACGTTGGTGCGCACGCTCAAGTTCGTGGCGCAAGGCAAAACCACGGACTACAAGATCAGCGATCCGAAGTGCCTGCGCGACGCAGCCAAAGAGTTCGACATCGCGACGGCCGACCGCACGGATCTGGAAATCGCCAATGACCTGGCGGATTTCTTTATGTCCCAGTTCGCATGGTCGGAGGAGCCCAACGTCACGCTAAAGCTGGCGCCTAAGAAACGGCAGGAGCTGTGGAAGAAGCTCGAGATTGCGCCTTCAGGAATCGATTCCGCAGTGGTCGAGCTGATGCACCGCACCACCATGGGCGTTGACCATGACTATCGTCACTTGATCATGGGCGGACTCAAGTGCAGCCTGGCCGACGGATGGGTGGGATCGATGATCGCCACAACCGTCTCCGACATCCTGTTCGGCACTCCCAAGCCGATCCGCAGCCGGGTCAATCTGGGTGTGCTCGCCGAGGATAAGGTCAACATCATCGTCCATGGGCACGAGCCGGCGCTCTCCGAGATGCTGGCTGCAGCTTCGCAGGATGAAGAATTACTGGCCTACGCACGCTCCAAGGGCGCGAACAGGCATCACCATCGGCGGTATTTGCTGCACGGCCAACGAGGTCCTGATGCGTCACGGGTTGCCGGTTGTCGGCAACTTCCTGCAGCAGGAACTGGCGATCATGACTGGCGCCATCGAGATCATGGTTGTCGATGTGCAGTGCGTCATGCCTTCCCTGGCACAGGTCGTCAAGTGTTTCCACACCGAACTGGTCAGCACCTCTGAGATTGCGCAAAGCATGGGCGCCGAGCAGCTCACATTCGAACCGAAACACGGTTACGAGCAGGCATCGCAACTGATCCGCAAGGCGATCGACAACTTTGCGCGTCGCGACAAGTCGCGTGTCCACATTCCCAATGAGTCGATGGAGGTGGTGGCAGGTTTTTCCAACGCGACGATCTTCAATATGCTTGGCGGGCATTTCCGCAAGACCTTCCGCCCACTGAACGACGCCATTATCGACGGCCGCATTCGCGGCGTCGTAGGCGTTGTCGGCTGCACCAATCCAAAGATTCAGTCCAACAGCGCGCATGTAAGGCTGGTCGAGGAACTGATCAAGCGCAACGTTCTGGTGCTTTCTACCGGCTGTTCTGCCGTTGCCTGCGGTGAAGCCGGACTGCTGACGCCGGAAGCTGCGCTGGAAAAGGCAGGAGAGACCCTGCGCGAAGTGTGCGATGTGGTCGGCATTCCTCCCGTGCTGCATATGGGGTCTTGTGTGGATAACAGCCGCATTCTGATGGCCGCGACCAACGTGCTGCTCGAAGGCGGACTCGGCGACGATCTGTCGGATCTGCCCGTGGCGGGCGCCGCTCCCGAGTGGATGAGCGAAAAGGCAGTTGCCATCGGCCACTATTTTGTGGCCAGCGGGATCTACGTTGTGCTGGGCCATCCACTTTACGTGGAGGGCAGCGAAAACGTCGACCGTATGCTGCGCGAGGAGATGGAGGGCATTACCGGCGGCAAGTTTGAGTGGGAGCCGGATCCGGTATTGGCCGCCGACAAGATTCTTGCGCACATCGAGAAGAAGCGCGATGCGTTGCGCATCAACGTGAAGAAGGAACGCAAAGCAGTTGGTATGAAAGAGAGGCGTGAACTCAAATGAGTGTAAACACGAAGCTTATCGCCGTCTCCGCTATTAGCGGAGCTCATAAGGTTGTAGCACAGGCTAAGGACTATCTGGCGCGCGCCTACGCAGCAAAAGGGGCTGACGCGGCCGTGGGTTTCCCGGATACGAACTACGCCTTACCTGTCATCTATTCGATGCTCGGCGAAAAGGTCAGCAAGCTCTCCGACCTGCAGGGCGTCATTGACGAATGTGACCGGCTGCTGCCTGCCGTTCCTTCCCAGAAAGTCTGGCTCCCCTACCTGGGCGACACGCTTGACGCAGGAATGGCGACGCTGTTTGCCTTCGAGATTATCGAAGCCTGCAAGTATCTGATCGGACCGAATCCGGTCAACGGGATTTGGCTCGGAGCTGCATCCGACGTCATCCTTCGCGAGCGTGGCATTGAGTTCGTCGATGGCTCGGCTCCCGGTTTCGCCGCGGTGGTAGGCGCCGCTCCAACCAAGGAAGACGCCGTCCGCATTGCCCGTGAGCTGCAGGAGAAGAACCTCTACACGTTTATCGCCGGCCACACCAACGGAGTCTCGTTCGCCGAACAACTGGAAGAGGCCGGCGTGCAGATGGGCTGGGAAACCCGCCTGGTGCCCTTCGGCAAGGAGATCTCGGCGGCCATCTATGCTCTGGGCTTCGCCAATCGCGCCGCCCTGGCCTTCGGCAACATCAAGCCCGGCGACGCCAAGCGTAATTTGCTCTACAACAAGGACCGCGTCTTCGCCTTCGTCATGGCGCTGGGCGAAGTGACGGACGAGAAATATGCGGCTGCCGCCGGAGCCATCTCTTACGGCTTCCCAGCCATTGCCGACACGGATATTCCGGAAGTTCTTCCCACCGGTATCTGCACGTATGAGCACGTGGTCTCCGATGTGCCCATTGAGCACATCGTTGAAAAGTGCCTTGAGGTGCGTGGCTGCAAAGTCAAGGTCACCAAGATCCCGATTCCGGTTACCTACGGCGCGGCATTCGCGGGTGAACGTATTCGCAAGGAAGATACGCACGTCGAATTCGGCGGTAATCGTACCCCGGCGTTTGAATATGTAACCACACGCAATCTCGACGAGATTGAAAACGGGCGCATGACTGTTGTCGGGCCGGATATCGATTCGGTTCAGCCCGGCTCGGCAATGCCGCTCGGTATTTGGGTAGAAGTGGCCGGCCGCAAGATGCAGCCCGACTTCGAACCGATTCTCGAGCGCCAGATCCACCACTTGATCAACGGTGGCGAGGGTATCTGGCACATGGGGCAGCGCGACATCAACTGGATGCGTATCAGCAAAGCCGCCAAGGAAAAGGGATTCACCCTCCGGCACTTCGGAGATATAATCCACGCCCGGCTTATCAACGATTATCCGGCCATTGTCGATAAGGTTCAGGTCACGCTCTACACGGAAAAGGAAGAGGTTGAGCGCCGGCTGGTGCAGGTTCGCGAGGTCTACCGCGCGCGCAATCAGCGTATGGAACAGATGACCGATGACTCGGTAGACACGTTCTATTCATGCCTGCTCTGCCAAAGCTTCGCGCCCTCTCACGTTTGCGTGATCACGCCTGAACGCCTAGGCCTCTGCGGCGCCTACAATTGGCTCGACGGCAAAGCTGCTTACGAGATCGACCCCACGGGTGGAAACCAGCCTATTCTGAAGGGCACGTGCATCGATCCCGTGCGCGGCCAGTGGGAGAATATCAACAAATACGTGTGGGCCAACTCCAAGCAGACCGTCGAGAACGTCAACGCCTATTCGATGATGGAAAATCCCATGACCAGCTGCGGATGCTTCGAAGCAGTGGTGGCTCTGTTGCCGGAGTGCAACGGCGTGATGATTGTGAATCGCGAGTATATGGGCGACACGCCTGCGGGCATGAAGTTCTCTACATTGGCCTCAGTCACGGGTGGCGGGCAGCAAAATCCAGGCTTCGCCGGGGTTGGAAAAACCTACATTACCAGCCGCAAGTTCATCTCTGCCGAAGGCGGTCATAGACGAATTGTCTGGATGCCAAAAGCCTTGAAGGAAGCGATGAAGGAAGAGTTGGAGCTAATCGGCAAGCGCCTGGAAATTGAGAACTTCCTGGACCTGATCGCTGACGAAACCATAACCACGGACGTCACCGAACTGATGGAACACTTGGCTAAGATCAACCACCCTGCTCTTTCAATGTGGGACATCACCGAACCCTCACCGGAAGCTGCGGCCGTCGATGCGGAGCGGGCAGTAACGGTCTAGGGACGGGGAGTTTAGGATGTGGGACGGGGAGCATGAGGGATCGGTAGAATAAAATATTCTGCTGATTCCGGAGTGCTCCCCTCTCGGTGAAGCAGTGTGTCTTGGAACAGGATGCGCAACCAACAATCACGAGGAACGCAATTATGCCATTCAATAGAAAACCGAAAACATTCACGCCAAATGGCGTCGTGAGTTTTGGAGACGGCGAGCGTGCTGTGACGATAGGCGGTGGAAATACGCGCCCGCTCTGCTTTTTTGATGCTAAGCCGAATAACCTTCCGGCAGTGGGCGTTGAGATCACCGACACCGACGCAGACACTGCTGGTCTCCCGCTGCTTGCTGCCTCTTATGACGGCGCGGTCACTTTGACCGAACGGGCTGTGCGCGCAGCGAGTCTTAATGGCGTTGACTTTGTTTGCCTGCGTTTTGAAGGCGCTGACCCGGGCGGGCTTAACCGCTCCGTCGAGGATTGCGCCAAGCTCGCGCAAGAAGTCGCCGCTGCCTGTCCCAAACCGCTCTGCATAGCCGGTTGCAAAAATGCTGAGAAGGATACCGAACTATTCAAAGCCCTGGGGGCGGCCGTTCAGGATCACAACGTCCTTTTCCTTTCAGCAAAAGAGGAGAATTACAAGACGATCGGCGCCGCTACGGCTCTCGCTTATGGGCACAAAGTAGCGGCAGAATCCGCTGTGGACATCAATCTGGCCAAACAACTCAACATTCTTCTCACACAGCTTGGAGTTCCAAAGGGCAGCATCGTCATGAACCTTGGTTCTGCCGCCGCTGGCTACGGGTTTGAATATTTGTCCTCTGTAATGGACCTTGTCAAATCGGCAGCACTGGAACAGGGCGATGGCATGCTTCAAATGCCGGTCATCACCCCTGTTTCCACCGAAGCATGGTCGGTGAAGGAGTCGATCATGCCGCAAGCCGACATGCCCGAATGGGGCGATTTGGAACAACGTGGAATTCAGATGGAGACCGTCACAGCGGCCGCCTGCCTCGCTTCTGGCTCAGATGCCGTGATCTTGCGGCACCCAGTCTCGGTAGAGAAAACTGCGGCGCTCATCGCCGCACTCGTCTAAAGGATGACATGATATGGCGCTTAAGGGACTCGACATCTTCAAATTGACGCCCAAGACAAACTGCAAGGATTGCGGCATGCCAACTTGCATGGCGTTTGCGATGAAAGTCGCTCAAGGAGCGGCTTCTATCTCTGAATGCCCTCATATGTCAGCTGAAGCTCTGGCTAAGCTCTCGGCGGCCACGGAACCTCCGATGAAAACCATCGCGGTCGGCGTTGGAGAATGCGCTTATAAGCTGGGCGGGGAAACCGTCATGCTGCGCCACGAGAAGACGCTCATCAATCAGAATCTCTACGGAATCTTCCTCTCTGCCGAGATGCCGGATTCCGCTATTGATGCACTGTTGGCCGACACGGTAAAGGTCGACTACGAACGCATCAGCACCAGGATGTATGTGGAATGCGTGCTTTTGAAATGCGGCGCGGACGCCGCGCGCAACATCGAGATTGCCAAGAAGGCGCTGGCTCTGGGGCGGGCCCTTATTCTCGAATGTGCCGATGCTGAGGTTGCCAAGGCGGTCGTCGAGGCAACAAAAGAATCCAAACCCGTACTGTGCGGAGCGAACGCGGCGAACTGGGAAGCGATGAACGCGGTAGCCAAATCCGCTGGAGTCGTCCTTGGCGTCTCGGGCGTCGATCTCAATGAGTTGCACAACACGGTAGAGAAACTGGAAGCCGCCGGCAACCGCAATCTCATATTGGATGTCGGCTCAGCCTCAATTAAGAACGCTTTTGCAAACGCAGTCGAGATCCGTCGAGCCGCCCTTAAGGACGGCGATCGCACTTTCGGCTATCCTTCCATCGTAAACCTGGCCGCGTTGGCGCCCGGCGATATCGTGACACAGACAGCGCTCGCATCGATCTTTACCTTGCGGTATGGCTCGATCATCGTCATGGAGCGCATCGGATACGCCGAGGCACTCCCGCTCTTCAGTCTCCGGCAAAATATCTTTACCGATCCGCAGAAACCCATGAGGGTAAATCCTGGAATTTATCCGATCGGCGGGGCAAACGAGAATTCCGTCTGCTGCCTCACGGTGGATTTCGCGCTCACTTACTTCGTGGTTTCCGGCGAGATCGACCGCTCACATGTGCCGGTCAATCTGCTGGTTCCCGACGCCGGCGGCTATTCTGTTTTGACTGCCTGGGCGGCAGCAAAGCTCTCTGCCGCCTCGATTGCGAAGTTCATTCAGGAATTTGAAATCGAATCGAAGATCAAAAATCACACCCTGATCATGCCGGGCAAGGTAGCTGTCTTGAAGGGCGACCTGGAAAGCAAGCTTCCCGGCTGGAAGATCGTGGTTGGCCCCAATGAGGCAATTCAGCTTGTGAAGTTCTTGAAAGACTTCCAATAAAAGGAGCAAGTAATGGCCAAATTTATCATGATCGGCGAAAGAATCCACTGTATTTCGCCGGCCATTCGCGATGCGATGGCAAACAAGAATCCGGAACCGATTCTACAGCGCGCCAAGGAGCAGTTGGATGCGGGCGCAGCCTACCTGGACGTGAACATCGGACCCGCAGAGAGTACAGGCGAGGAACTCATGAAGTGGGCCGTAAAGCTTCTTCAGGAAAACTTCGACAATGTTCCTCTCTCGCTCGATACCGCGAACATGAAAGCGATCGAGGCTGGTATCTCGGTGTACAACCGCAGCAAAGGCAAGCCGATCATCAACTCCGCCAATGCTGGCGACCGCATTGGAAATATCGACGTCGCTGCCGCGAACGGCGCCATCATTCTCTCTCTATGTTCCAAGGAGGGTGTACCGTCGAACAACGACGAACGCATGGCGTATTGCCAGGAGATGCTGGAGAGGGGCATGTCGCAGGGCATGGAAGCTGAAGACCTGTGGTTCGATCCGCTCTACCTCGTGATCAAAGGAATGCAGGAAAGGCTGCTCGAAATGCTTGAGTTCATCAGGTTGGTTACTGAAATGGGCCTCAAGACAACAGGCGGCGTTTCCAATGCTTCCAACGGCATGCCGAAAAACATCCGGCCGATCATGAATGCCGTCTTGATCGCAATGTCAATGGCGAACGGTCTCAGTAGTGCGATCCTGAACCCCTGCGAGCAGCGGGTGAATGAGACCATCCGATCTTGCGACATAATTCGCAACAATACGCTTTATGCGGATTCATATCTCGAGATCTAGAGGCATAGGAGCTGACGATCCTCGGAGTGAAGCCGCGAAAGGTGGGCGATCTCCTCATTCGCTCCGGGAATTTTCGGACTTACTGTGAGACTCGATAGCAAGATAACATTTCAACTGGAGGGGGGCGAGGAGGTCGCTATTTCTGCCCCCCCCGGCGAGAACCTGCTGGCATTGGCGCGAAAGGCCAATGTCGCCATCGATACGCCGTGCTCCGGAAACCTGTCCTGCGGAAAATGCAGAGTCCGGCTTCTGAGCGGCGCGCTTGCCTCTAAGGAATCGCTACATATAGACAAGGCATCGTGGGACACCGGTTGGCGCCTCGCATGCGCCAGCACCGTGAGCGGCGATGCCGTGGTTATGGTTCCTGAGATTGCGTCCGCCTATCGCGGCCGCATGAAGGTGGCCGATCTGTCATCGGTGGATGAGATGGCAACGTTCAATGCCCTTCAAGCCGCCATGGAAGAGGCGGGCCTCACAAAAGAAAATGACATAAGGTCGTTCACGGTCCAAATGGAGATGCCCACCCTCTCCGACACCATGCCAGACAATGAACGGCTCTTGCGGGCAATCCGCGCAGTCACAGGGCTGCGGGATATCAAATTGCCATATTTTGCGCTTAAAAAATTGCCAAACCTTCTTCGGCAAAATGAATTCAAGCTGCGATGCATCTCAGAGAGGTCGGAAAATTCGCTTGAAATTCTCGATCTGCTGCCCCAAACAGATACGCTCCCTGTCTGCGGTCTGGCTTTAGATATTGGCACGACCACGGTGTGCGGTCTCCTCGTCGATATGGAAACCGGAAAGATTCTAGCCAAGGCCAGCACCGGCAATGGGCAGATCCGCTATGGCGCGGATGTGATCCATCGAATTGTTGAGCAGCAGGAATCCGGCGGGGTCGAGCGGCTTCAGAGGGCTATTGTCGGCGAGACGCTCCTGCCGCTCATTGACTTTATGTGCCTTGCGGCGGGCATCCCCAGGAACCGCATTTACCGCATGACCGTCGCCTCCAACACCACGATGAACCACCTTCTACTCGGCGTGGACGCAAATGCCTTGCGCATGGAACCTTATATTCCCACGTTTTTCGAAATTGATCCCTTTTTCACGCAGGATCTAGGCATCGAACTTGCTCCGAACGCGAAGCTTCATCTCGCGCCAAATATCGGAAGCTACGTGGGCGGGGATATTACCGCCGGCACTTTGGCGGGTACGATGTGGAACAAGCCGGAACTTTCGCTGCTGATAGACCTCGGCACCAACGGAGAAATAGTATTCGGCAACAACGAGTTTCTCACCGCGTGCGCCTGCTCGGCCGGCCCTGCCTTCGAGGGAGGCGATATCAGTTGCGGTATGCGGGCCATGGATGGGGCAATCGAGGCATGCGTGATCGACAAAGAGTCAATGGAGCCCGCTCTCTCTGTTATTGGCGGCGTACGGCCTGTCGGTCTTTGCGGCTCCGGAATCATCGATGTAATTGCAGAGTTGTTTTATGCAAGGATCATTAACGGTAAAGGCAAATTTATTCGTGAAGGCGAGCGCGTCCAGTTTGACGAATACGGCATCGGCAGCTTTGTTTTGGCGTTCGCGGATGAATCGGCAACTGGGCGCAGCATAACGATTACCGAAGTGGATATTGACAATTTGATACGTGCAAAGGGTGCGATCTTCTCCGCAACTTCAACCCTTCTGGGCGCACTCGGCTTTTCGCCGACAGATGTCGAACACATTGCCGTAGCGGGGGGAATCGGTAGTGGCATCAACTTCAAGAATGCAATCCGCATTGGCATGTTCCCCGATGTGCCCCTCCAAAAGTATCGTTATATCGGAAACTCATCTCTTGCAGGAGCCTACGCCGCACTGATTTCAAAAGCAGCGTCAGTCCGCCTGCATGAGCTTTCAAAATCCACCACATATATGGAACTGAGCGTCGAGCGCGGATACATGGACGCTTTTACCGCCGCGTGTTTCTTGCCACATACCAACGGCGCGTTATTTCCATCGGCCGGAGTTGGATAGGGTTGTTTTCGACGGCAAGCAGGGACGTGCGCAGGCTCAGCGGAGCAGGCGCGGCGCTTCTGTTGCACACGCTGAGAGCCACCTCTTTTTGAGCGCCCTTGAAACACGCTCTATTGCCGTTCACCCTGGCAGAACTGGAAGCCGCGGCTTGCGCCAATCCGATCTTGGCGCAAGCCGCGGCGACCCCGGACAGTTCGTCGCGCGAACTGCATCCGAACTCAATCTGAAATACCACACTTGCCGAGTTCTGTAGTGCAGGCTGTTATTCTGGGGAACAAGAAAAGTTCTGAATTAGACAAGGCGGTCGCGACACTGCCAGGCAAGCCCTGCTGGATTGGGCGGAGATTTCCGCCGAGCCCACACGGCAAAAAGCTTGTCTGGCCCGGAAAACGGCAAAGGGGAACTTGTCATGGAAAAAGTGGGCATTATTGGTAGTGGACAAATGGGGACGGGCATCGCTTACCTGGCCGCACGCCAACTCGATGCGGAAATCGTTGTGGTCGATATCGGGGAACAATTTCTAAAGAAAAGCCGCGCCAATATCGAAGGCTTGGCGACTCGTGCGGTCGAAAAAGCGCAGGTAACTCGCGATGTTGCAGATGCCTGGCTGAAAAAGTTGTCCTTTTCGACCGACAGGAAAGACGTCAAGGGAGCATCTGTTGTCATCGAAGCTGTACCGGAGGATCTGTCACTGAAGTGCAAGCTTTTTGGGGAGCTGGACGAAATCTGCGGCGAGGATGGCACAATCCTGGCAACGAACACCACCGGACTGCCGGTAACGCGGATCGCTGCAGCCACGCGCCAGCCCCAGCGGGTAATTGGGATGCACTTCTTCAATCCTGCGCCAGTCATGAAGCTGGTTGAGATCGTGTGCGGCTATGCGACGAGTAAGGACATTGTCGCTAAGACCACGGACTTTTGCACCCGCTTGGGCAAAGAGACCATTGTCGTTGACAAGGATTTCCCGGGCTTCGTGACCTCGCGCATCCTGAACGGTTACATGGCGGAGGCGCTGCAGTGCCTGGAGCAGGGAGTCAGTTCCGTGGAAGACATCGATAAGGGATGCAAGCTCGCATTTAACCATCCCCTTGGACCGTTCGAGCTGATGGACTTTATTGGCTTGGACACGGTCCTTGCGCTGTGCGAAACGCTGCAGGTGGCATACGGTGAGCGCTTCCGTCCCAGTCTTGCCTTGCGCCAATTGGTCGCAGCGGGAAGATTGGGGCGGAAATCGGGAGCGGGCTTTTACACGTATCCCGCGAAAGCAAAAGGCGCCTGACCGAAAATCGGGAGGATGGCAAGAAGTGGGACGAAACCATGGGCGCCATTTCGGTGAAATCGCGCCCGAAGCCCAAAGCTGATTCGCGCAGGCGAGGGCTGGCAGGATAATCTGAATTACTGGAGGAAAGAATGAGTAAGCTCGCAGAAATCACGAAAGCGCTTGCCGAGTTGGACGAAGAACGGACCTTGCAGCTGGTTGGGGAAGCGATTGACGAGCATGTTCCCGCCGGCGATATTTTGCTGGCCTGCCAGGAAGGCATGAACCAGGTTGGCGGGCGCTTCGAGTGCCAGGAATATTTTGTTTCGGACTTGATTATGTCGGGAGAGATTTTCAAGCAGGTGGGGGCGATTCTGGAGCCCCATCTGAAACTGGGAGCAACGACGTATTCTGGCAAAGTCGTGGTGGGCACGGTGAAAGGCGACATTCACGATATTGGCAAGGACATCGTCGTGAACATGCTGAAATCGGCGGGCTTTGAAGTCATCGATTTAGGCGTGGACGTGCCGGCAGCGCGCTTTGTGGAAGCGTTGAAGGAAAGCGGCGCGACGGTGCTGGGCTTGTCGGGCCTGCTCACGTTGGCGTTCGACTCCATGAAAGAAACCATCAAGGCGGTTGCGGCGGCAGGCATGAGGGATAAGGTGAGAATCATGGTCGGCGGCGGGCCGGTTGATGGCAACGTCTCGAAAGCGGTCGGCGCCGATGACTGGGGGGCGAACGCGCAGCAGGCGGTGCGATTGGCTAAGCAGTGGAGCAATGTAGCTGTAGCGTGATTCGCGCCCAGTGTCGGATTCGGATCTCAAAAAGGTTCCAGCAATAACGCAAGCTGCCTGGCTCCTATCCAGGGCATGCGGAGAAGATGGTGGCTTCATCATGTCCACCGATATTCTGGAGATGGAAGACACCAGGCCGCAGATGATTAATATCTGATGCAACTCGCGATTTCGGCCGGTACCAATGCGGGCCTCACGAAACCTAAGGAAATATATCAATTAAGGAGCGAAACCTCGGATGACACCACAAGAAATGACGAAAGTACGAGACAAGAGAGTCTTGGATGCCCTTAATCTTAAGAAGCCGGACCGGATACCGATTTTTCTGAGCGGCCAGGGCTACTTCAAGTATGTGGATCCCGAAGCGACTTTGGCCGACTATTTCAGAAGACCAAAGTATGTGGACGATCTGCTGATTCAGGCGGCCGCATTGCCTGACCTTGCCGAGATCGACCAGGCGCCGATGTGCGGATATCTCACAGAGGCAAGCCAGGCGGCCTTCGGGGCCTGCTACTTTGCCAAGGTGAAGCTTCCGGGCCGCGACCTGCCGGATGACAGCCTTTGGAACTTTGACGAACTGGGCCCGATGACGGAAGCCGATTACGACACCATCGTCGATAAGGGCTGGCCCTACATGGTCGAGGAACTGAATCGCAGGATCGGCTTTGACCCTAAGAGCCTGGTCCCGCCGGACGCGGCATATCTGGGCGAACTGGCGCAGAAACTCGCCCCTCTGGGCAAGTCCAGCATCCGCACAACCGGCCTCTTGCCAATGCCTGCCTTTGAGGTGATCTGCGCTGCGCGCAGACTGAATCACTTCGTCCGCGATCTGCGCCGGATACCGGACAAGGTGAGAGCTGCGCTGGAAATCGTCGAAGACGCCTCGATCGAGCAGGCAATAAAAATGCTGAAGGCGGGACCGCCCTGCGCCTACGGATTCATCGGCGGAACGCGCTCCGGAAGCACCTTCATCTCAGCGGCTACGTTTGAGAAGTTTTACTTCCCGTTCTATCACAAGCTGATTCCCGCAATGCAGGCCATCAACGTTCGAAGCTGGCTGCACATGGACAACGACTGGGCCGGCTTCCTGCATTTCTTCAAGGAATTCGACAAAGGGCAGTGCATCTGGGATCCGGATCAGATGACCGACATTCTGAAAATCAAAGAGGTGCTGGGCGACCGCATGTGCATTACAGGCAATGTCTCGCCGGCGCTCTTTGCGGTCGGTACACCCGACCAGTGCTATGACAACGCTAAGAAGCTCTGTGCGGACATGGGCAAAGAGGGGTTCATTATGTCCTCTGGTTGTTCGGTTCCCGTGGATGCAAAGAGAGAAAATGTTGCGGCGGTCATTTCTGCAACCCTAGACAGCTAGCGTAGTATGCCGGAAAGCAGTGAAAGATTATTCGTTAAATTCCACGACGAAACGCGGGTATTCGTGACGAAACACCCGGCGGGCACTCCAGTCGAGAGCGGCACGAATTCGTGCACTCAGGCTCTTCTTCGATGTCCCCTGCTGTCTGATTATTTTGCGGACTTCACTGCCTCGGTAAGCGCGGGGACCACTTCAAGGAGATCGCCGACGATGCCGTAGTCGGCGACTTCAAATATGGGGGCGTCGGGGTCCTTGTTGATAGCCACGATGCACTGTGAGGCTTTCATGCCCACCACGTGCTGGATGGCGCCGGAGATGCCGACGGCGAGATAGAGCCTGGGCGCGACGGATTGGCCGAGCTCGAGCCCACTTGGCGCTCCGTGGGCAGCCAGCCGTTGTCGCAGATGGGGCGTGAGGCGGCAAGCTCTGCGCCCAGCGCTTCGGCGAGCGACTGCGCCAGGGGCAGGTTTCCGGCTTCTTTGATGCCGCGGCCGACGGCGACAATGAGCTGCGCGGAGCCGAGATCGACCGTTTGCGAGGAGCCGCGGAACGGTTCGCCAGATTGGGTCCGGATCTGCGCGGGGTCGAGGGTGGGCGTGAAGGTAGTGATGGTGGCGCCGCTAGCGGGCGCGGCGGCCGGGTTGGCGCGGAATGCGCCCGCCTGCACGGAAACGAAGCAGGGGCCGTTGCCCGCGTGGCGATAAGTGCCGTTGAGGCGCCCTTGCATGAGCTGACGGATGAAAACGGGGCCGTCGCCGATGGCCACTACGTCGCCGATGAGCACCTGGCCCAGGCGCGTGGCCAGCGCGGGCGCGAAGTCGCGCACCTGGTAGGTATGCGGGAACAGGACGTAAGCGGGCGACTCAGGCTTGATGACCTGTTCGAGGGCGGTCGAGTAGCCGTCGGGCGTGTAAGGCTTGAGGAGCGGATGCTCCAAGCGGACGACTTTGCCGGAGTGGCGGGCTGCGGCTTCGGTGGCCAGGGCTTCGGTTTGCGCGCCAATTACTATTGCGGTGACGGGCTGGCTGAGGGTTGCGCCCAGGGCTTGCGCCGCGGTTAAAGCTTCCAAACTGATGCGGCCGATGCGGCCGTCGCGATCTTCAAGAATGACTAAGATGCCGCTCATAAGACATGCGCCTCGAATTTGAGTTTTTCGACCAGAGCCGCCGCGGCTTCCTGGGGGGAACCGGGGAGAATTTGCGTGGATTTTTGTTTTTTGGGCAGGGAGATTTCCTGGAGTGTGACGACGGGTGCGGAGACTGCAGCGAGATCGGCGGCGGCGAGGGCGCGGACTTCCTTGGTTTTGGCGCGCTTGATGCCCATGAGCGTGGCGTAGCGGAGCTTGTTGCCGCCAGACTGGATGGTAAGGACGGCGGGAGTGGGCATCTCGATGGACTGGAACCAGCCTTCCTCCAATTCGCGCTTTACCTTGATGCCGGCGTCGGTCTTTTCGACCTGCAAGATGAGCGTGGAGTGGGGCAGGCCGAGCAGCTCGGCGACGATAACGCCGGTCTGGCCGAGGCCGAGGTCTTCCGACTGCAGGCCGGTGAGGACGAGGTCGGGTTTCTCTGACTGGATGGCGGCGGCGAGCAGCCGAGCGACAGCGAGGGCATCGCGACCGGCGAGATCGTTGCAGGCGATGTGGATGGCTCGATCGGCGCCCTTGGCGAGGGCTTCGCGGATGGTGCTTCCCACGCGTTCGGGGCCAGCGCTGAGGACGACGACTTCTCCGCCGCTCTTCTCCTTTAAATGCAAGGCCTCTTCGAGGGCATAAGCGTCGGGCTCATTCATGGCCCACTGCAGGTGGGATTCATCGATCCACTGGCCGGCGATGCGGACGGGGGCATCGCGGTCGGGAACCTGTTTGATGGCGACGATGATTTTCATTGTTTCTTGGCACTCCACGGTTCAGTTTCTATGCATTTGGAAATCAGGATCGGAGCCCTCGACGAATCTATGTGGCTCCATGTACAGGCAATCCCCGGGCGACGAGCTGGGCGATGTCGAGCAGGTCAGTCGCGGCGGGCCCCTGGGCGTCCAGGGCGTCGCGAAACATTGTATTGCAGAAGGGGCAGGCCACACCTATCACCTGCGCGCCGGAGTCGGCGAGCTCCTTGGCGCGGACCTGGCTGACGCGCTGGCCGGACTCTTCGCCGAGAAAGACGAGGCCGCCGCCGGCCCCGCAGCAGAAGCTTCGCTCGCGGCTACGGGGAACATCGACGACGTGGCCGGCGAGCGAGGCGACTTTGCGCGGCTCGTCGTAGATACCGCGATAGCGGCCGAGATAGCAAGGGTCGTGGAAGACGATTTTTTCGCCGCTGGATTGCTTCGGAAGGCGATCGGCGAAGCGGGCCAGGAATTCGCTGTGATGCTCGACCGGCGGGGGCGTGCCGAACTCCTTCCAATCTTCCTGGATGGTGCGGACGCAGTGCGGGCAGATGGAAACGATCTTCTTCACCTTGTTCTGCTTCATCGTTTCAAGGTTCTCCTCGGCCAGTTGTTGGAAGAGGAGATCGTTGCCCAGGCGGCGGACCGGATCGCCAGTACATTTCTCTTTGCGCAGCACGCCAAAGGTTGCGCCGAGGTAGTTCATCACGCGGACCAGGGCGAGGGCGATTTCGCGGCCCTTGGGATCGTAGGCGCCCATGCAGCCGAGCCAAAGACAATATTCCTGCGTGCCATCGTAGATGGGCAGGTTGTTCTTCTCGATGAATTTATCGCGGTCGGAGGAGCTGATGCCGAGAGCATTGCTGCCGCGCTCGAGGGCGAGGAAGAGCTTGGCGCCGTAATCGTCTTCCCAGGCGCCGGTGTTTACGGCGCCGCGGCGCAGCCCGATGAGGATGGGCACGTGTTCGATGCCCACCGGGCACTGGTACTCGCAGCTGCCGCAAGTGGTGCACTGGAAGACGGCTTCTTGCGAGTTGTATTCGCCGAGGAGCGGCTGATCGGAAGCCGGCCCGAGGGCGTTCAAATAAGCGCGGACGCCGAGGATAACCTGCTTGGGGTCGAGGGTCTTGCCGGTGAGGTTGGCCGGGCAATGTTCCATGCAGCGCCCGCACTCCACGCAAGAGTAAGCCTGCAGGCTGACGAGCTGCGTTAAATCCTTGCCGGCAATGAGGCCGAAGTCCTCGTCGCCGCTGAGCGGAGGAATCCGGCTGAATCCGCCGCGGGAAAGAAAGACGGTGAAAGGGCTCAAGACTAGGTGCAGGTGCTTGCTGCGCGGAATGATGGGCAGAAAGACGAGCAGGGTCAGCGTGTGGACCCACCAGAGTGTGCGGCAAGCGGGAGTGGTGCTGCCGACGAAGAATGCCGCGAGGTAGGTGACCATCAGGAGGAAGATGAGCAAGGCAACGAGGCCGGATTTATAGGAAAGCTCACCGAGCCATTTGGGGCGGACGAAAAAGCGGCGCACGAAGAGGCCGAAGATGCCTACGGCGCAGGCCACCGCGAAAACGGCGGCAAAGTAAAAGTAGAAGCGGCCGGCCCAGCTTTCGGGATCGAGGAAACCGGCACCGAACGGGGTCGAGAAGTGGTTGAGCGTGACCAGGACGAAGGCTAAGAAGCCCCAGAAGACGAGGGCGTGGGCCAGGCCGGGCAGCGGACGCTGGCGGATGACCTTACCCTGCAGCAACACCTCCCAGACGAAGTCGCGCACCCGTTTGCCAATGGGGAAGAGACGGAAGTCGGCATCTTTCTTCGATTCCAGGATTTTCTTGAGAACGGGCCCGAAGCCGCTCCAGAAGATCGCGATGGAAAGTACGGTCAGGGCGAGGAGGAGAAGCTTCTCAACCAGCAGGTAATGCTGCGGCTCGGCCGGAACTGGAAGCGCAAGCGTCATAGGCGAACCAAAAGTCCTTTCCGGGGCGCCACACTAGATTGTATGCCCGCCATCGAAGCGCAGCATCTCGGCGATTACAGCATTCTCGCTTTTGCTCTTTACAGAAGCCGGGGCCAGCCTGAGGAAAGAATGAATCCCGAAGGGCCAATTTCTTCGACTAATTTTCTGGAATACTTGTAGACTTCATCCGGAGTTCCCACCGTAAGCATGCCAGGGGATGCGTCTCCGGTGATACAAATCGTGCTTCTCATTGCTTCTTCTATTTTGAAGAATCGTCATCGTGGGAGCAGGTCGTGGTAACTCCGCGAAAAGGCCGACTCTCCGAGGGGCTGAACTCGGAAAGCGCTGCTCGAGCGGGTTCGAAGTTGCGGCTGCGCGCCGTTCCTTCGCTTCCGTCCTGGGTATTGGTCACGTAAATCACGCCGTGCCGGCCGACAAGAATATCCTGGCGCAACGACAGAGGGTAGGGGAACCCTCTATAGTGCTGCCAGTTGAATTCCCTTGGATGGGGCGGGCAGTGGCAGGCAATGTCCTGCCACTATTCCTACTCGGTAGCCAACTCCTCGGCCTCGCCCTCCTGGCGCATCATTTCCAGCTCGCGCTCGGCGGCTTCGATCTCGGCCGTCACTTCCTGCTGCACGCGCGCCGCTGCTTCTTCAAGTTCCGGTGAGAGCTGAACGTTGCGGTAGTACTCCAGGCCCGTGCCGGCGGGGATCAGGCGCCCGACGATCACGTTCTCCTTGAGGCCGCGCAGGTTGTCGATCGCGCCGTTGATGCTGGCTTCAGTGAGCACACGGGTCGTCTCCTGGAAACTGGCCGCGGAGATGAAGCTATCGGTGGAGAGCGACGCCTTGGTGATGCCCAGGAGCAGCGGACGCCCAATGGCCGGACGGCCTCCGTTCTGAAGCACGCGCTCGTTCTCTTCGCGGAAGCGGAAACGGTCAACCTGCTCCTCGAGCAGGAAAGTCGTATCGCCCACTTCGTCGATGCGCACCCAGCGCAGCATCTGCCGCACGATGACTTCGATGTGCTTGTCGCTGATGGCCACGCCCTGCAGACGGTAGACCTCCTGGATTTCGTTCACCAGGTAAGCCTGCAGCGCCTTTTCGCCCAGCACAGCGAGAATGTCGTGCGGGTTCAAAGGGCCGTCCATCAAGGGGTCGCCGGCGCTCAGTCGCTCGCCTTCCTGCACGTTAACGTGAATGCCGCGCGGCACAGAGTATTCCTTCTCGTCGCCGTTGTCGGCCGTGACGTAAATCTTGCGCTGGCCCTTGCTGACTTCGCCGAAGCGGACTACGCCGTCGATCTCAGAGATAATTGCCGTCTCGTGGGGCTTGCGAGCTTCAAACAGTTCCACCACGCGGGGCAGACCGCCGGTGATGTCCTTGGTACGCGTGCTTTCCTTGGGAATCTTGGCCAGCACGTCGCCCGGACCCACATCACTGCCGTCCTGAATCATCAGGTGAGCACCGCGCGGCAGCAGGTAGCGCTTGTGCGACTTGGCGTTCTTCACCACAACTGCAGGCTGGCGCTTCTCATCGGGCGAGTCGGCAACCACCCAGCGCGAGAGGCCGGTCACTTCGTCCACCTCTTCGTTGAGCGTGATGCCTTCCTGCAGGTCCTTGAACTGCACCGCGCCGCCGATCTCCGTGAGGATGGCGTAGGTGTAAGGATCCCACTCAGCCAGCACTTCGCCGAGCTTGACCGCGGAGCCTTCGCGTACGCGGAGGCGAGCGCCGTACACGACCTGGTAGCGCTCTTTTTCGCGGCCGCGGTCGTCCACAATGGCCAAGGAGCCGGAGCGGTTCATGGCCACCAGTTCGCCTTCTTTGCTTTCCACAGTGTTCAGGTTGATGAAGCGTACGTAGCCGTTGTTTTTGGCGTCTAGCCGCGACTTGTCGGCCACGCGGCTGGCCGTGCCGCCCACGTGGAAGGTACGCATCGTAAGCTGCGTGCCCGGTTCGCCGATAGACTGCGCGGCAATGACGCCGCAGGTTTCGCCCAGCTCGACCATGCGGCCGGAACCGAGGTTGCGCCCGTAGCACAGCGCGCACACGCCACGGCGCGACTCGCACGTGAGCACCGAGCGGATCTTCACCTTCTCCACGCCCGCGCCCTGGATCGCCGAAGCGATGTCTTCGTCGATGGGCTGATTCACCTCGACCACTACGTTGCCGTCGTAGTCCTTGATGCGCTCCAACGACACGCGGCCGATGATGCGATCACGCAACGGTTCGATGATCTCGCCCGACTCGACGATTGAGCCGACGTAGATGCCTTCGAGCGTGCCGCAATCCTGCTCGGTCACGATCACATCCTGCGCCACGTCGACCAGGCGCCGGGTCAGGTAGCCGGAGTCGGCGGTCTTGAGCGCCGTATCGGCCAGGCCCTTGCGCGCGCCGTGCGTCGAAATGAAGTATTCCAGCACCGTCAGCCCTTCGCGGAAATTCGCCGTGATGGGCGTTTCGATGACTTCGCCCGAAGGCTTGGCCATCAGTCCGCGCATGCCGGAAAGCTGGCGAATCTGCTGCTTCGATCCGCGGGCGCCGGAGTCGGCCATGATGTAGATCGGATTCATGGCTCCTTCGTCGTCGGCGCGCTTCATGTTGCCGAACATCTCGTCCGCGACCTGATCCGTTACCGCCGACCACATCTGGATGACCTTGTTCGAGCGCTCGCCGTTGGTGATGGCGCCGTCCATGTACTGCTTCTGGACCTCGATCACCTTCTTGTCGGCGTCGTCGACCACCCTGTACTTGCTCTCCGGGATGACCATGTCGTCCAGGCCCACGGAAAGACCTGAGAGCGTAGCGTAGTTGAAGCCCAGCGACTTGATGCGATCGAGCATGCCCACCGTGACCTCGAGTCCGAGGTTCTGGTTGCAATAGTTCACCAGTTGTCCGATGCCCTTCTTCTTCATCAGGCCGTTGATGAACGGCATGCCGGCGGGCAGCGCATCGTTGAGAATCACGCGGCCTACGGTGGTGGAGAGATACTCCTTTTCGAAGTCCACGGGTTCGGTGTGGGTGATGTCCTGATCGTCGTAGGCGGTCGTCATGTCGAGCACCTTGCCCGTGTAGCGCAGCCGGATAGGCGAAAGCGTCTCCACCTCGCCGGCTTCGAGAGCCATCAGGATCTCCTCGGTATTGGCGAACACGCGTCCTTCGCCCTTCGCGCCCCTCTTGGCCTTGGTCAGGTAGTAGAGCCCCAGCACCATGTCCTGCGTGGGCACGGTAATCGGCTGGCCCGAGGCCGGCGAAAGAATATTGTGCGAGGCCAGCATCAGCACGCTGGCTTCAATCTGCGCCTCAGGCGACAGCGGAATGTGCACGGCCATCTGGTCGCCGTCGAAGTCGGCGTTGAAGGCAGTGCAGACCAGCGGGTGAATCTTGATGGCCTTGCCCTCCACCAGCACCGGCTCGAAGGCCTGAATGCCCAGCCTGTGCAGCGTGGGAGCGCGGTTCAGCAGCACCGGATGGTCCTTGATGACTTCTTCAAGAATGTCCCACACCACCGGCTCCTGCATCTCCACCATTTCCTTGGCCTGCTTGATGGTGGTGCACTGTCCCGTCTGCTCCAGGCGGTGATAGATGAAGGGCTTGAACAGCTCCAGCGCCATCTTTTTGGGCAGGCCGCACTGGTGCAATTTCAATTCAGGCCCGACGACGATCACGGAGCGGCCGGAGTAGTCAACGCGCTTGCCCAGCAGATTCTGGCGGAAGCGGCCCTGCTTGCCCTTGAGCGTATCGCTCAAAGACTTGAGCGGGCGGTTGTTGGCGCCACGCAACACGCGTCCGCGGCGGCCGTTGTCGAACAGTGCATCCACCGCCTCCTGCAGCATGCGCTTCTCATTGCGCACGATCACTTCCGGTGCGTGCAGGTCCATCAGCTTCTTCAACCGGTTGTTGCGGTTGATCACGCGACGATAGAGATCGTTCAGGTCCGAAGTAGCAAAGCGTCCCCCATCCAGCGGCACCAGGGGGCGCAGCTCCGGAGGAATCACTGGCAGCACGTCGAGAATCATCCACTGCGGCTTGTTCGAGCTCTTGCGGAAGGCCTCCACGACCTTCAGCCGCTTGGCGTATTTGATCTTCTTCTGCGCAGAGGTCTCGGTCTTCATCCGCTCGCGCAACTCCATCGCCAGCTCATCCACACTCACGCGCTTGAGCAGTTCCTTGATAGCCTCGGCGCCCATCATGGCCTTGAAGCCGGAGGGGCGGAACTGCTGGTCCAGCTCGCGGTAGCGGTTCTCGTCCTTGATGATCTCGCGCTCGCGCGCGCCCGAGTCGCCGGGATCGACCACCACGTAGGACTCGAAGTAAAGAATGCTCTCCAGATCGCGCAGCGAAATGTCGAGCAGATGGCCGATGCGCGAGGGTAGGCCCTTGAAGAACCATACGTGAGAACAAGGAGACGCCAGCTCGATGTGGCCCATGCGCTCGCGGCGCACCTTGCTCACCGTCACTTCCACGCCGCACTTGTCGCAAATTACGCCGCGGTGCTTCATGCGCTTGTACTTGCCGCACAGGCACTCCCAGTCCGTCACCGGCCCAAAGATGCGCGCGCAGAAAAGGCCGTCGCGCTCTGGCTTGAAGGTGCGGTAGTTGATGGTCTCCGGCTTGGTGACCTCGCCATGCGACCAGCTGCGGATCTTCTCCGGCGAGGCCAGCATGATGCGAATTGCGTCGAAGTCGGTAATTGGGCTGGTAAGCTCAAACGGGTTTGAACGGAACAAGGCGACCCTCCAGTTTCTAGCTGCTAGCTACTAGCTGCTAGCTCTTGGCTTCCCAGGTTTGGGAAGCGGCTCATTTTCCGGCGGAATGTGCCCGTCTAAATCAACGGCCTGCACGTTCCGCAAACTTCGCACCGCTTCTATTGCCAGTTCCAGCTCGGAAAAAGCTAGAGGCTGGCAGCTAGAAGCTGGCATCTCAATCGGCCACCGCCGCCACTTCCGGCGTGGGCGCCTTGCGCGCAATGTCGGCGCGCTTGATCAGTTCCACGTCAAGGCACAGCGACTGCAACTCGCGGATCAGCACGTTGAACGATTCCGGCACGCCCGGCTCCATCGCCGCTTCGCCCTTCACGATGGCCTCGTAGATCTTGGTGCGGCCATAGACGTCGTCGGACTTCGCGGTCAGCAGCTCCTGCAGGATGTATGCGGCGCCATAAGCTTCCAGCGCCCACACTTCCATCTCGCCGAAACGCTGACCGCCGAACTGCGCCTTGCCGCCCAGCGGCTGTTGCGTGATCAGCGAGTACGGCCCGATGGAACGCGCGTGAATCTTGTCGTCCACCAGGTGCGACAGTTTAAGCATGTAGATGTAGCCCACCGTTACCGGCTGTTCGAACTTCTCGCCGGTCATGCCGTCGTAGAGCGCGGTCTTGCCCGATGATGGCAAGCCGGCCGCGGCCAGCAGCGCCTTGATCTCTTCCTCCCGCGCGCCATCGAACACCGCGGTCCCGAACCAGATGCCTTTCTCCATGCCGGCTGCAACGCGCACCAGCATCTCGTCGTCGAGTTCCAGCAGTTGGCGTAGCGTAGCCGTTCCCGCAAACTCCTTCTTCATCAGTTCGCGTACAGCGTTAGCGTGACCGCCGTGCTCCAGACTTCTCAACGTCATCTGTTCTTCGGACTCAAGTACGCCAGCAATTTTCTTTCCCAGTGCGTGCGCGGCCCAGCCCAGGTGCGTCTCCAGAATCTGGCCCACGTTCATACGGGAGGGCACGCCGAGCGGGTTCAAGACGATCTCCACCGGCGTTCCATCGGGCAGATACGGCATGTCTTCTTCCGGCAATATGCGCGCAATCACGCCCTTGTTGCCGTGGCGGCCTGCCATCTTGTCGCCCACGCTCAGCTTGCGCTTCATGGCCACATAAACCTTCACCAGCTTAATCACGCCCGGAGGCAGCTCGTCGCCCTTCTGCAACTTGGCCACCTTCTCATTGGTGATCTTGCGCAGCACTTCGATCTGCCGCGAAGTCATCTCTTCGATCTCGTCGATCTGCTCGTTGACGCGCGGATCCTTGTCGTTGTAGCGGATGCGCTTTAAATTCTTCGTGGAAATGCGCTCGATCGTGTCCCTGTCCAGAATCGCGCCCTTGGTGATCAGGCGCTTGTTCGTGCGCTCGTCATGCAGGTCGGCAAGCACTTCCTTGCCGCCAAGAATCGCCTCCAGGCGCTTCAGGCGCTCGTCGGTCAGAATGCGGATCTCGTCGCCCAGGTTCTTTTCGAGCTTTGCAACGTACTCGGCTTCGATCAGCTTGGCGCGCTCATCCTTTTCCTGGCCCTTGCGACTGAAGATGCGCACGTCCACCACGGTGCCCTCGATACCCGGAGGGCAGGTGAGCGAAGCATCGCGCACGTCGCCGGCCTTTTCTCCGAAAATCGCGCGTAGCAGCTTCTCTTCTGGCGTCAACTGGGTTTCGCCCTTCGGCGTCACCTTGCCCACCAGAATGTCGCCGTGGCCTATTTGTGCGCCGATGCGGATCACGCCGCTTTCGTCGAGGTCCCTCAGCGCGTGCTCGCTCACGTTCGGTATGTCGCGAGTGATCTCCTCGGGGCCCAGTTTGGTGTCGCGGGCCTCGATCTCGAACTCCTCGATGTGGACCGAAGTGTAATAATCCTCGCGCACCAGCCGTTCGCTGATAAGGATGGCGTCCTCAAAGTTGTAGCCGCGCCAAGGCATAAAGGCCACCAGCACGTTGCGTCCCAGCGCCAGCTCGCCTTGCTCGGTGCACGGCCCATCGGCAATCACCTGACCCTTGACCACGCGCTCGCCCTCGCGAACCACCGGCTTCTGATTGATGCAGGTGTTCTGGTTGGAGCGTTTGAACTTGATGAGCTGATAGATGTCGGAACCCACCTCGCGCGACAACTGCGTGGGATGGTGCTCGCCTTCCACGCGCACGATGATGCGCTCGGAGTCCACTGAATCCACAATGCCGTTGCGCTTGGCCAGAATCACGGCGCCGGAGTCGCGCGCGGTCACGCCTTCCATTCCCGTGCCCACCAGCGGAGCCTCGGCCGCAAGCAGCGGCACGCTCTGGCGCTGCATGTTGGCGCCCATCAGCGCGCGGTTCGCGTCGTCGTGCTCGAGGAACGGCACCAGTGAAGCGGCCACTGAAACCAACTGCTTGGGGCTGACGTCGATGTAGTCGACCTCGGCGCGGTTCACCAGCACAAAGTTGCCCTGCCGGCGCGCATTGACCAGATCTTCGGTGATTTCGCCCTTGTCGTTGAACTCGATATTCGCCTGCGCGATGGTGTGCCTGTCTTCCTCCCACGCGGAAAGGTAGAAGCTGAAGGGAATGTAGTCGATGGCGCGCTTGCCTGCCTTCTTCAGTTGGGCATTCAGGCGCGCGGCCTCTTCCTTCTCGATGTGATCGCCCACGCGCAGGCCGCTTTCGCCGGCGTTCACGATCTCAATGAAATCGAGAATCTTCGAATCCTTCACCTTGCGGTAAGGCGACTCGATAAATCCGTACTCATTGATGCGCGCAAAGCAGCTCAGCGAGCTGATCAGCCCGATGTTCGGCCCTTCCGGCGTCTCGATGGGGCAGATGCGGCCGTAGTGCGTGGGGTGCACGTCGCGCACCTCAAATCCCGCGCGCTCGCGTGAAAGGCCGCCCGGCCCGAGAGCCGAAAGCCTCCGCTTGTGCGTGATCTCCGATAGCGGATTGGTCTGGTCCATGAACTGCGAGAGCTGCGAAGAGCCGAAGAACTCGCGGATTGCCGCCATCACCGGCTTGGCGTTGATCAGATCGTGCGGCATGGCCGTGTTCAGCTCCTGATAGACGCTCATCTTTTCCTTGATGGCGCGCTCCATGCGCACCAGGCCGATGCGGAACTGATTTTCCATCAGCTCGCCCACGGCGCGCACGCGGCGGTTGCCCAGGTGATCGATATCGTCCACCATGCCGATGTTCTTGCGCAGCTTGAGCAGGTAGCGGATGGTTGAGTAGAAATCCTCAGGCGTCAGCGTGCGATGGTCGAGCGGCGTTGCGTCCTGGTTTTCATACAGCTTGATGTTGAACTTCAACCGGCCCACGCGCGAGAAATCGTACTTGCGCGCATCGAAGAACATGCCTTCGAAGAGCGCCGTAGCCGTGTCCAGCGTCGGCGGGTCGCCCGGCCGCAGCTTGCGGTAGATCTCGATCAGCGCCTCTTCCGGCTTGTGAATCGAATCGCGCTTCAGCGTGTTGGAGATGATGTTGCCCACGTCGTCGCGGTCGGGGAAGAAGACTTCGAAGCTGGTCGCGCCCGAGGCCAGTACCTTGTGCAGGCGGTCGGCGGTCAACTCCACGTTCGCTTCCACCACCACTTCGCCGGTGGACGTATCCACGACGTCGGACGCGGTCATCGCGCCATCGAGCTCGGCGGTTTCCACTTCCACCTTGTCAATGCCCGCCGAGCGCAGCGCCTTCAGCGAATGCGGCGTGATCTTGCGCCCGGAGTGCGCAATCTCTTCGCTGCCGTGGCGAATCGCGTGCGCCGGCTTCACGCCGACCAGGTGCGTGCCCTTCGTGGCATCCTGCGGCACCTCCCAATGCAGCTTGCCGTCAGCGATGTGCAGCCGGTCCACGGTGTAGAAGGTCTTCAGGATCTCCTCGTCGGAACGCAGACCCAGCGCGCGCAGGAAGATCGTTCCCAGAAACTTGCGCTTACGGTCGATGCGCACATAGAGCGTGTTCTTCTGGTCGTACTCGAACTCCACCCACGAACCGCGGTAGGGAATGATCTTGCCCAGGAAATAGGTGCGGCTGTTGGCGGTCTCAAAAAAAACACCTGGTGACCGGTGCAACTGGGAAACAATCACTCGCTCGGTGCCGTTCACAATAAACGTGCCGTTTGGCGTCATCAACGGAATATCGCCGAAGAAAACTTCCTGTTCTTTAATGTCGCGGACGCTCTTATTGCCGGTCTCGGGATCCTTGTCGTAGATGGTCAGGCGCACCGTTACCTTTAACGGCGCGGAGAAGGTCATGCCCCGCTCCTCGCACTCCTGCTGGTCGTACTTCAATTGCAGGCTCACCGGGTCGCCGCACTTGTTGCAGAAGTCCGGCGTGTTCTTGTTGTACGTGCCGCACTTCTGGCAGAGCACGTCGCTGGGCAGGAAGGGGTCCGTGATGACCATGGCCCCGCAATGCACGCAGGCCGTGCGCAAGTGGTGCAGTCCCTTCAGGTGGCCGCACTTGCACTCCCAGTTGCCGATCGAGAAGTCAACGAAGTCCAACTGCGAAATGCCGCGGAAGTCCGTAATCGGGAAAACCGACACAAACACCGACTGCAATCCGGAGTCGTCGCGCTCGTTGGGCAGCTTGTCCATTTGCAGGAAACGCTCGTAGGAGCGGCGCTGCACTTCAATCAGGTTGGGAATCTGGGTTGCGGTCGGAATCTTTGAAAAATCGAGCCGGCTTCGAATCGCGCGCTTCTCGTTGGGCATGTTCACTCCTGAGCCTCGTCGCTCCGGCGTCCGCCCTCTTCAAAGTGGCCGCGCCGGTCCGGCGCCCGAGTCTCATCGGCGCCGGTATTGTTCCTGTCGAAATCGAAATACGGTTGAGCAGGCAATGAAAGTCCCGCTCGCATAGTGCCGGGCAAACCGAAAAACTCGTTCCAGTCATGCCACGTGAACCCAGGTCAGAAGGGTTCTGTGACAGCCGTGTCAAAAACAAGTGGTCGATATTGCAGTACATCGGGCAGGTGCGCTAGACTGCGCACAATTGGAAGAAGAAAGCGCAACGGAAGAAACCCTGTTATCAGGGTGAAACCGCCAATGTGAGGTTGTGCGCAAATACTAGCCAGATCTTGAAAAAATTCCTAGATGCACACCCGGGAGACACGAAAAGCCCGTAAGGACACAATGCCTCACGAGCGCGGCCCGATGCCAGTGCTCCCATCCGAATTTTCTTCCACTGTCCTCGCCGATCGCAATATCCGCTTCCGCCGCGTATTGCCAGTTGCCCGACCCTCATCAACGGCTGCCTCGCCTGACTTCATGGCATGCCATTGACCCAAAAGAACTTAACCGATTCATGACGTCCGCGCCGATCAGGCTCTCCACTGCCCAGGGCTACGAACGCGTGCATGGACTCCCGCTTGAGATTAAGCGCCGCCTAACCGTTCAAGTCCCCGGAATATCCGAATAGAACCCGTAGGACGCGCAACCTATATCGTAGCGCGTCCCGGCGTCCCTTGCAAGTGCCGTGCCGTTTGCCTGGCCCGTTACTTGACTTCGACGGTCGCAATGCCTTCAAATTTCTTCCGGATGGCCTCGGCCTCTTCCTTGGTCGCATTTTCCTTGATCGGCTTGGGAGCCCCATCAACCAAGTCCTTGGCTTCCTTCAGGCCCAGCGAGGTGACTTCGCGTACTGCCTTGATGGTGTTGATCTTATTGGCGCCAAAATCCTTCAGGATGACCTGAAATTCGGTCTTCTCCTCGACAGCCGGAGCCGCCGCCCCACCGCCAGCGCCCGCGACAACCACCGGAGCAGCCGCCGCGGCCGAAACGCCAAGCCTCTCTTCCAGCTTCTTCACCAGAGCCGCCGCTTCCAGCAGGCTCAGGCTTACTATTTGTTCTTCCAACTGCGCGATATCCGCCATGTTTTTCTCCAATCAAAACCGTTTTGAATTCGTATTTCCCCGGCCGCAAAAGCCAAGCTTGAAAGTTTCCGATGCGCCAGACCCGCGCCCTTTCTCCCCTGCCCTACAGCCAAAACTTGTCTTGAGTCCACAGTTCGCAGTTGCCCAACCGGCAGCTGTGAACTACGAGCTGTTCTCACGCCGCCTGAAACTTTTCCTTCTCCACGCCCTGGCCAATCACCACCGCCAGATCGCGGCCCGTGGCATTGATCACCGTGGCCAGCCGCTGCGCCGGGGAATTGATAAGGAAAAGCAGCTTGGCAAAGATCTCTTCCTTGCCCGGCATGGTCGCCAGCGCCTTCACATCGTCAACGGTCAGCAGCTTGCCGTCCACAATGCCCAGCTTGAACTGGAACTCTGCCGCGTTCTCGCCCGCCCACTTGGCAAAGACCTTGGCCAGGGCCACGGGGTCGCCTGCGGTAAACGCCACCGAATTCACGCCCTTCAAGCCCTTCAACGCCTCTTCAACCTGCGTGCCCGTGCCCGAGATCGCGGCCAGCTTGTTCTTTACCACGCGATACTTGCCGCCGGCCTCGCGAATCACCTTGCGCAGCTGGTAATCCTTGGCCACGGTCAGCTTGCTGAACGTGCCGATAATCGCAGTCGTCGAGGTCTCCAGCTCATTGGCCAGCACCTTCACCTTCTCCGACTTCTTCGCTCTTGAAATTGCCATGTCTTCGCTCCGCTAAAACAGGGATCAGCTTTCAGGTGTCAGGTTTCAGAACCATGACATTTGCTTTGGACCTTGCCTCTGTCGTCGCCTCTCGCGCCGCATCCGGACGCTCAAATCAAAATCTTCGCGCTTTCAAATTTGCCCGTCAGGAACCATTCCCAATGGATCGATGAACCGTCTGATCCCTGAAACCTGACACCTGAAACCTGTTCTCAGCGCTTGCCAGCCGCGTCCGCCACCGCCGAATCCAGCGGAACGCCCGGGCCCATCGTCGAGCTCAGCGTAACGCTCTTGATGTACTTGCCCTTGGCCGCCGAAGGCTTGGCGCGCACGATCGACGTAATCACCGTGGTCGCATTGTCGATCAGCTTTTGCGGGTCGAAGCTCAGCTTGCCCACGGGCACGTGCACCAGGCTGGTCTTGTCGGCGCGAAACTCCACCTTGCCGGCCTTGATCTCTTTCACCGCCGCGGCCACGTCCATGGTCACGGTTCCGGTCTTGGGATTCGGCATCAGACCCTTCGGTCCCAGCACCTTGCCCAGCCGGCCCACCACCTTCATCATGTCCGGCGTGGCGATCAGCGCGTCGAAGGCCGTCCAGCTTTCCTTCTGGATCTTTTCGACCATCTCTTCGCCGCCCACAAAGTCGGCGCCGGCCGCGGTGGCTTCCTTTTGCCGGTCGCCTGATGCGATCACGGCCACGGTCTTCGTCTTGCCCAGCCCGTGCGGCAGCACCACGGTGCCGCGCACCATCTGGTCGGCATGGCGCGTGTCCACGCCCAAACGCATCGTCAGGTCGACGGTTTCGTCGAACTTGGCGTATTTCACTTGCTTGAGGAGATTCACTGCTTCAGGCAGCGGATACGCCGGCCTGGTGACAGCGGCGCGCGCCTTCGCAATATTCTTGCCAGTCTTGGCCATTCTTCCCTCGTCTCCCACCGCTTTTGCCAGCCCGTCTTAGACGGGAACGTTAGCCGTTCAGGCCCACGCTCAAAAGCCGTGGTGCAATTGACTGCGCAAGGGTTCCCCTGCGCGTATCCATTGATGATAGCGAAATGGCCCCGGGATTGCAAATGGCACTCTCTTCCAATACAAGATGAGCCTGAAGGAAGACTTTGATTCCAATACAAGATGAGCCTGAAGGGTCGGTCATGCTGGGTAGTGAACATCCGCATGGTTCGAGCAGAAGAGTTGAGTTTGGAGGCGATTGGCCGTTTTGTCACGGGCAGCGAGGACATCCGGTTTGAGGCCGAAGACCGCCAGCAGCTCTATGGCTGGGTGGAGAAGGTGTTGGTGGGACGGCAATACGCCCAACAGGGCAAGGCGGCGCGGGGCCTTTTGCGGCGTTACGTCGAGAAGATGACTGGGCTGAGCCGGGCGCAGATAACGCGGCTGATCGCGCGCTACGCGGCCAGCGGGCGGGTGCAGGTGACGGTCTATCGGCGGCGACGCTTCGCCGAACTCTACACACGGGCCGACATCGAGTTGCTGGCCGCGGTTGACGAAGCGCACGAGATGCTGAGCGGCCCGGCCACACGGCGCATTCTGGAGCGCGAGTTCGAGGTCTACAAGCGGCCGGAGTACGCGCGCCTGGCTACGATTTCCGTCGCTCACTTGTACAACCTGCGCCACCACCAGCGCTACCGCGAGCGGCTTCTCAACTACACCAGGACGCGACCCACGGCGGTGTCGATCGGCGAGCGGCGCAAGCCGCAGCCGCAAGGCCAGCCTGGATTTCTGCGCTTGGACACGGTGCATCAGGGCGATCAGCCGAACGGTGGGGAGAAGGGCGTCTATCACATCAACGCCGTCGATGAGGTCACGCAATGGCAGGTGGCCGGCGCCACGCCGCGCATCTCGGAGGCCTATCTGGAGCCGGTTTTGGAGCACATGCTGCGTCAGTTTCCTTTTCGCATCCTCGGCTTCCACTCCGACAACGGCAGCGAGTTCATCAACAAAACCGTCGCCCAACTGCTGGAAAAACTGCGCGTCGAACAGACCAAGAGCCGGCCTCGGCAGAGCGGCGACAATGGCCTGGTGGAGACCAAGAACGGCGCGGTCATTCGCAAACACATCGGCTATGGATACATCGATGCCAGCCACGCAGACCGCATCAACGACTTCTACCAGGAGTACTTGAATCCGTATCTGAACTATCATCGTCCTTGCGCTCAGGCGGACGTGAAGATCGACGAGAAAGGGCGCAAGCGTGTAAGTTACAAGCGCTATCAGACCCCGCTGGAGACCCTGTCGCTGTTGCACAAACCAGGACAATACCTGCGCCGGGGACTGAGTATGAACGCGCTCGAAAGGGTCGCCGCGGCCATCAGCGATACCGATGCGGCGCGGCGGATGCAACAGGCCAAAGCAAAACTGTTCGAGCGCTGGCGGTTGACCGCGTAGGACTGAAGGGAGACACAAAGGGCGGAGGAAATGGCGGTACGTGGAAAGCCCGGAAAACGATAGTACGTGTTTTCCGCCCTTCCCACATACCTTGGAAATCGCTCGAACAAGGCATCGGAACATGAAGGGCATGCGCAGCGATTTCCACATTCCCTCCGCCCCGGCTGCTAGCATGAATCAATTTCAAAACACGAAAGGACAAAACCCGCTTCGCCTACCCTTCGCTACCTTCAGGCTCATCTTTCGATTGGAAAAGACTATGGCCGGCTTTGGAGAGCGTAGGATAATTTGCTATGAACCGTCTTGCGATTGATTTCCTAGTCGAATATGACGACGAGTCGTTGCTGGCCGAGCTCCGTCGAATTGCTCAAGTCACAGGTTCGGATACGGTTACCAAGGCTGACCTGAAGAGGGTGCAGTCCGCTCCATCCCGGGCCGTAAGCGCAATGGTGTTAGCCCCGCGCCCCCGGCGCGTGGCTAGCCTTGACTTGTGTACACATTTGTGTTGACATATAGGGGTGCGCGATGGCATAGCAAGAACTTGAGTTCGAGTGGGACGAAGCCAAGGCCAAGAGCAACCTGGAGAAGCACGGCGTCACGTTCTTCACCGCGGCAGCGACGTTTCAGAACCCGAGAATCGAACTCATTGACGATCACGCCGATTACGACGAAGTCCGATGGGTTTCACTTGGGCGCGTTGGACTTAACGTGTACCGGGTTGTGTTCACTTGGCGCAGTGAAAACCGCATCCGCATAATCAGCGCGCAGAAGGCGAATCGAGATGAAAAAGAAACCTACTATAGTGAGATACTCCCTTAGCGAAATCGAGGCAATCCGTAAGCGCGGCGGAGACCACACGCGGCCCGATGCACCTGAGGCGGAATCTCTGGGAAAAGATTTCTGGAAATCCGCACGTGTCGTCATGCCGCCAGGCAAGACTTCAGTTCACCTGCGCCTCGACAGCGATGTGGTCGAATGGTTCCGGGCCGGCGGCAAGGGACATTTGACGCGCATGAATGCCGTTCTCCGCACCTACGTTAACGCGCAAAAACGTAGCGCGTAACCTTCCGCCGCAGGAAAAGCGCCCGGACGGTAAACTAGATACAGGAACCTTCCCGCCAGGACCTTCACCTTGCAGCCGCTCCTCGAACATCTGAATCCCGAACAGCGCGCCGCGGTGGAGGCTACCGAAGGCCCGCTGCTCATCCTGGCCGGCGCCGGCTCAGGCAAGACCCGCGTCATTACGCATCGCATCGCCTGGCTCATCCGCGAGAAAAACGTCGCGCCCGACGCCATCCTGGCCGTCACCTTTACCAACAAGGCTGCCAGCGAGATGGCCGAGCGCGTCAATCGGCTGTTGGGCCACTCGTCGCTGGCCAAGCCGCTCATTTCCACCTTTCACTCCTTCTGCGTGCGCATTCTGCGCCGCGACATCGAGGCGCTGAAAGTCGGCAACAAGGGCCTTACCCGCACCTTTACTATTTTCGATGAAAACGACCAGCAAGGCATCGTCAAGCAGATCATGAAGCGCATGGGGCTCGACACGAAGCAGATGACTCCGCGTAGCGTGCAGGGCCGCATCTCGTGGGCCAAAAACCACATGGTCGATCCGCAGGAGTACTTCCTCAGCTCCAAAGATCCCACCAGTGAGCGCGTGGCTCACATCTTCAAGGCCTACCAGGACGAGCTGGGCAAAAACAACGCCATGGACTTCGACGATCTGCTGCTCGAAGCCGTGCGCCTGCTCAAAGCTTCGGGCGAAGTGCGCGAACGCTACCAGCGCCGCTACCGCTATTTATTGGTTGATGAGTACCAGGACACCAACCGCCCGCAGTACGAGTTGATGAAGCTGCTGGCAGGCGAGCATAAAAACGTGTGCGCCGTGGGCGACGAGGACCAGAGCATTTACTCCTGGCGCGGCGCCGACATCCGCAACATTCTGGAATTCGAGAAGGACTTTCCCGACGCGCGCATCGTGCGCCTCGAGCAGAATTACCGCTCCACGCAGATCATTCTCGAGGCCGCGGGCGCGGTGGTCGCCAACAATATTCGCCGCAAGGGCAAAAAGCTGTGGACAGAGCGCCAGGGCGGATCGCTGATCGGCTACTACGAAGCGCCCGACGGCGAAAACGAAGCGCTTTTCATCGCCGACAAGATTCAGGCGTTTCTACGTACCTCGTCCGAAGGTGAAGAGGGCGGAAGCCCCCACTGCGCCGTTCTCTATCGCACCAACGCGCAGTCGCGCCTGGTTGAAGAAGCGATGCGCCGCTACAACATCAGCTACACCATGGTGGGCGGATTCAGCTTTTACGAGCGCGCCGAGATCAAGGACCTGCTCGCCTATCTCCGGCTCGTCCGCAATCCGCACGACTCGATGGCCTTCCAACGGGTCGTCAATACGCCAGCCCGCGGCATCGGCAAAACCACGCTCGAAACCATGGAACGGCTGGCTCTGGAAACCGGCGTTTCTACCTGGGATGCGATTGTCGCGGCCATTGCCAACCGCCTGGTCCCCACGCGCGCCTCGATGGCGCTCGAAACCTTCCGCCAACTTATTCTCGATGCGCAGGCCATGATGGATCCGGACTTCGCCGGCAAGCTCGCCGCCGATGTGGCCGAATCGTCAGCCGGAGACGCCGACACCGGTTTCGATTTCGGCGCCGCCGAGGCGAACGCGGCAAAGGCGAAAACACAGGGGGCGAATTCGCAGCCAAGCCCAGACTTCGATTCGGACGCCGAAGAGGTCGCAAATGATGGTGAGAAGGAGGTGAGCGGGTTCCGTTCTCCTGGCGGCTCGGCCACACTGCCCGAGCTGATTCGCTTCCTCATCGACCGCACGGGCTACATTAAAGCTCTTGAAACGGAGGGCACGCCTGAGGCCTTCAGCCGCATTGAAAATCTGAAAGAACTGGCCAACGCCGCGCACGACGCCGAGGAGCGCGGCGAAACGCTGGCCGAGTTCCTCGACCACGCTGCGCTCGCCTCCGATACCGATCAGTTCGACCCCAACGCCCGCGTCACGCTGATGAGCCTGCACGCCGCCAAGGGTCTTGAGTTTCCGCTGGTATTTCTCACCGGACTCGAGGAGGGCCTGTTTCCCCACTCACGCACGCTCTCAAGCCCTGAAGAGCTTGAAGAAGAGCGCCGCCTCTGCTACGTGGGCATGACGCGCGCCATGGACTCGCTCGTCCTGAGCCGCGCCCACTACCGCCGCCGCTACGGCTACGATGCTCCGGAGCAGACCGTCCCTTCGCGCTTCCTCGAAGAGGTTCCTGCACAGTTGGTCGAGAACCTCGGCGGGCGAAGTCCGGCGTGGTCCACTCCCGCCTACCGGTCTCCGTACGGAGCAAACCGAAACCAAGGGAAATCCGGCGACTTCGACGGCCGGCACTTCAATTACGAGGACGAGAGCCAGGAGATTCCGCACTCCATCGCGCCATCGAATTTCTCCCCTCGCCAAAAAACAAGTCCAAAGGCTGAAACGGCGGAGCCGTCCATCGACAATATCGCGCGCTTCTTTGGCGGAAAATCGGGCACGGGACGTCCCGGTTCTTTCCCGCGCCCGGCGATGAACGTTCCCGCGACAAGCGGCGCAACGGGCTTGAAGAAAGGCCAGCGCGTCATACATGCGAAATATGGCGAAGGCACCGTGCTGATGCGCGAAGGCGATGGCGAAGACGCCAAGCTGACCGTGCTTTTTGCCAGCCACGGCATGAAAAAGCTGATGGAAAAGTTCGCCAATCTGCGGAAAATCTAGCGGCAAGACAAATTTACACCGCAGTGAGGGCCGATAGTTGTCAGGCGGTTTGCCAGTGCTCCGGGGAGATGGTGACGGTGGCGCAGCCGAACGAGTAGTTGAACCAGGCGTGCTCGGTGTTGGGCGAGACGAAGAAGCCCTCGAGGTTCAGTGCGGAGGCGACGCGGGTGATGAAGGAGCGGGTCCCGTAAAAGAGGGTGAAGAAGCTGTCCCAGTCGACCGTGAGCAGGAAGGAACGATCAGGCGCGAGGAGGGTTCCGCGTGCCGGAAATGGAACAGAGCCGTTGCGGAGGCCGGCGATGGGGAGGGTGACGACGGGGTCGGATTGCGGGAATTCGGGGACAAAGATGAGATCGCCAGCTTGAGCCGCTCGGAAGGCGTGAAGGAAGTCTGCTTGCAGGAGGGGTTCGAAGCGGCCTTCGACGGGCATCCAGACGGGCTGGGATTCGAGAAATTCTTTGAGCGCGTCGCGGCCTGCCGGGTCGGCAAGATGATCCGAGAGAGAACCGATGGAGGTGAGCAGCGCCTGATGGAGACGCGCGCAGTTGGCGAGCCCGGTTTGCGCGGCAACCTCGGCCCACGGGACCTTTGCGCCGGAGGCCAGGATTTGCGCGTCGCCCGGGTAACGACGCGTGGCGCTCCAGGCGAGGGCCTGCGGGACGCGGACGAAGGGATGAAGAATCACAAAGACAGACTCGAAGAGGCCGCCATAGGCTTCTACCAGCGGGATGCTGTAGGGAGGATATGTGAATTCTTGTGATTGCACCTGGCTGGATGATAGCAAAGTGCAGGGAACAGGGAACAGGGGACAGAGAACAGAGATCAGAGATCAGGGGACAGAGATCAGAGAACCCGATTTTCAGTGACCACGGCCCTTAATTCCCTATGCCGTGAATTCTTCACCCGGCTTCGAGCGCACAACTTTCACGCCAGGCTCGACGAGAGCGGCCAGCTCGTCCGGCGTGCCTTTGAGTGGCGGAAATGTGCCCCAATGGATGGGGAGCACTGCCTCCGGTGCTAAAAGGCGGCAGGCGAGGGCAGCTTCCTTCGGTCCCATGGTGTAGTGGCCTCCGATGGGCAGCATGGCCACGCGAGGCTGGTAGAGCTCGCGAATCAACTGCATGTCGCCGAAGACGGCGGTGTCTCCCGCGTGGTAGAGCGCCGGGCCGCCGGCCACTTCCAGGACGAACCCGCCGGCAGTGCCCACGTAGTGAACGCCCTGCTCATCCTGCGCGCCGGATGAGTGCTTCGCGTCGACCATAGTTGCGGTCACGCCATCGAGCGCGACGGCGCCTCCCAGATTCATGCCGATGGTATCGGCCACGCCCTTGCCCGCAACGTAGGCCGCCAGCTCAAAGATCGCGACCACGGTCGAACCGTGCTTCGTCGCTACAGGAACCGCGTCGGAGATATGGTCTCCGTGGCCGTGGGTCAGCAAGACGTAGTGAATCTTCGACGGCAGCACAAAGTCCTGAGGATATTTCGGATTGTGCGCGATGAATGGATCGATCAGGATATTTGTTCCCTGGGCGGTCTGAACCAGCACGGTGGCGTGGCCGAGCCATGTAATGCGTGTTGCCTTTTGGTTTGCCATGAATCCTCCCTCTTGCTAGAGCTGTGGTCGCCGGGCGAGCTACCGGGTCATGATCACCTCGGAGACGCTGTCCTTGGCCAGGAATTGCCTGTGGCCGGACCAGCCGGTGAACAGAGTCTCAATGCTGCGGTTGGTAAATACGCGCTGGATGGGAAATGGCTGGGTCAACTGCATTTCCACGTCGTTGCCCGGCGTCAGATGGAAGCGGTAGTGAGCCGTTTCCTCGCCCTTCATCCGGGTGTGGAAAAAAGCCAGCACCTGCCCGCCGCGATTCATGGCCGCGCGCAGGTGCGACACCACTGGGGCGACGAATGCTTCCGGCAAATAGTCGAGCGCGGTCCACAACAAAACCACATCGAAGGTACGGCCCGAGAATTTGAGTGCGTGATTCAGATAGCCCTCGACGTTCCAGATTGGATCTCCTTCGTCGTTCTCACCCAAGCGCCAGTTTTCCGTGTACGCATCGTGGACCAAGTCGGCAAGGAAGACGCTATGGCCCAGACTGGTGAGGTAGTTGATGTTGGCGGGCGAGGTAAAGCCGGTGTCGGTAACGTGAAGGCCCGGTTCGGCAATCAGCCGCTTGCGCAGCTCAACCCAGCCACCGGAGTGGCGTGGCACGCGCGGACCGATGAGCCCCGGAGCCGGAGCGGTTGAACCGCCCTCCTGTTTCTTGTGGAACCAACCGCGCAGCACCCTGAATCCCTCCCGCCGCCGGGCAGATGCATGGCCAGATGGCCAGATGCATGGAATGACCGGCCCGGTACGCTTTTCTGCCCTTAGAGGGCGCCCACAGTGCGCGGTGCGTTTGCACTGTCCGCCGGTCTGGAAGCCCCCTGCGTCAAGTCCACCTTGCCGCGGAAGACGGCGTTGTCTTCGATGGCGAGGCGCAGGGCGCGGATATCGCCCTCCAGGTTGCACCCGGCGCGCAGTTCCACTCGGCCACTGGCCACAATATTGCCCTGCACCCGGCCCATAACCAACACGTCCTTGGCGGAGAGGTCCGCGGCAACATTTGCACTGGGACCGATGGTTAGCCGGCTCTCAGAGAGGCTGACGGTTCCTTCGACCCGTCCATCCACAATCAAGTCCTCACTCCCCTTCACTTCACCGCAGATCACGATGGTTTTGCCGATGCGCGCAGGAGCATTCTCCACTGCCATGGTTTCGTTCCCTCCGTGGATCCCCTTTGCCGCGTTCCGGCGGGCGCCGTGTTTTCTCCGGCCGGGTTCCTTCCGCCGCTCATTGGGACTCAGGCCGGCTCAAAAAGGTTTGGCCCAGAGACACGCTGTGGCTGGAAACGCGAGAGGCCCTGCCCGAACTATACGCAACCCGGCCATGTTGCTTCAATTCGCGAAGGCAAAGTTGCGCAATTTCGCATGCTGGGAGGACCTACGACGCGGCGGAGACCACACAGCGCGTGGGCGCGGAACACACGAGTCTTAAGGCATTTCTCCTTCACACGTACCCTTTTGAGAGGCGTGCCAGGTTGCGATTTCTTGAGGAAATCGCAACTTGAGTGTCGAGGCTTCGGGATACATCCGAAGGAGAAATGCTTCAGCAGCTAAACTATTTGTTGTGCGCCGATTCCTTTGCCTTTTCCTGCTGTTTCCCTGGGCGGTCCCGGTCAGTTCGCAGGCGGTAACCGGCAACGGACAGCCCGCTCCTGCCACCGCAGACGCTTTGCCGCCCGCGCAGGCGCAAGCTCTGGTGGCGAGGGCGCTTGCCAGCGAACTGCAGGCGGCCCAGGATCGAAGCCATCCCCTGCGCTACCGGTTGCGCAAATCCAGCCCTCGCCTGACCACCACCAAGGAGATCTATGAGACGAAAGACGGTGACGTCGCCCGGCTGGTTGCCATCGACGACAAACCACTCAGCGGGGCAGACGAGCAGCAGGAGGAAGCGCGCCTTGACGCTCTCGCCGGCGATCCCGGAAAGCAGCAGCGCCGCAAGCAGGCTGAGGAGACAGATGCCGGACGCGCCCTGAAGGTGCTGCGCGCACTGCCAAGCGCTTTCATCTTTCAATATGCCGGTCCCGGCCAGGGCCCCACAGGAAAGGTGGAAAAATTCATGTTCCGTCCCGACCCGAACTTCTCCGCGCCTGACCTCGAAACGCAGGTTCTGACTGAAATGGCAGGCGAAATCTGGATCGATGCCGCGCACGAGCGCGTGGTCCGGCTGGAAGGCCATTTGCAGCAGAACGTGGACTTTGGCTGGGGGATTCTGGGGCGGCTGAACAAAGGCGGCTGGATCGTAATCGAGCAGGCCGACGTGGGTGGAGACCAGTGGCGGACGGTGCGGTTCCAGATGGCGATGAGCGGCCGCGTAGTTTTCAGGAACCGGACCTTCGACACCTCGGAGGAGGAAACCGGGTTTGCGCCGCTGCCCGTGGGATTGGGTTACCAGAAGGCGATTGAGATGCTGCGCGCCGGCCAGTGATAAGGGCACGGACTAGTCCCTGACCAAGTCAAGAGCCCATTTCTCACGCCGACTGAATCCGAAGGACTTAATTGAGTATTTTCACTGCTGATTAATCCCATAGATTCTTTAGTCTTGTCTTAAGGTTCCAGGCAGAGTTCGGGAACAGACCGAAAATCCCGCAGCCTTTTGAGGTCCAGTATCCCGATATATACCCTGTGCGTAACCCCTTTGTTTTCAAATATGGAGGTACGTCATATAGGGGGAGGGGGGGCAAAGGTCAAAAAGAGGAACAACGTATTGAACCTTCACAACTAAGGGACCAGGGACCAGTCGATAGGGAATGGAAAGCAGGGCCGACAAGGGAGCGAGCTACGGTACAAAATTCCGTTCGTGAAAAAACGGCCCATCCGCGTGGATAGGCCGCTTTTCTTGTTGCGGTCTGGTTTTACTTCACCTTGATGATGATCATGGCGAAGGTAAACAGGGTGAGGGACTCGATGAAGGCCAGGCCGATAATCATGAACGTCAGCAGGCCAGCCCGGGTTCCAGGGTTACGCGCCAAGGCCTCGGTGGTTGAGCCTACAGCCCTTCCCTGGCCAAGACCGCAAAGGCCGGCTGCCAGGCCCATTCCAAGGCCGACACCGACCGGAGCCAGATCCATGACGGTCGAGCCGCCATCCGCGAAGGCCGGAATGGCGAAGCAAAGCGCCGCCAGGGCCATGAACACATATTGAAGTTTCCGCATTGTTCTCCTGCTTCCCTTAAGATTGGCCGCCAGTGGGTGGTTGAGGCTCACCGTGCTGGCCCCCTCACGCTTGCGGCCGTCCGTTTGCCCGGAGCGGAAGCGCTCTCCGGCGGAATCTTTTCTTAGGTGTCAGGTTTCAGGTTTCAGGTGTCAGGGGTCAGAAAAAGCAAGCTGCAAACCCCAATTCAATCGCACCGGCGACGAAAAACTGAACCCTGACACCTGAAACCTGAAACCTGCTCTTAATGCTCGTGCGAAACCGCCATACCCAGATAAATCATCGACAGCAGCATGAACACATATGCCTGTATAAGCGCAACCACAAAATGCAGTCCCATGAAGTAGAGGAAGCGCAAATGGGAGGAATGAAAACGCGATCAGCGTCAGTAAATCGCTGGCCAGCATGTTGGCGTAAAGACGGATGGTGAGCGACATCATGCGCGCGAGATGCGAGATGATCTCGACCAGAAACAACAGCGGAGACATCCACCACACTGGCCCGGCGAATGTCTTCAAATACCCGAGAGGTCCGTGCACCCGGACGCCATGAGCGTTGTAGTAGATGAATGTAAGCACCGCAATGCCCAGCGGAACCACCGGATTGCTGGTCGGCGTGGTGATGCCCGGAATGAGGCCGAGCAAGTTAAGGATCACGATGAAGAGACCCACGCAGGTGACGAACGCCTGGAAGCGCTCGTAACCGTGGCCAATCACCTGTTCTGCCTGGTTGCCGACGAACTCGTGGATCATTTCGGCGATCTGCTGCGCCGGATTGGGATTCTCCACAGACAGCGTCAGGCGCACGATGAGGAAGAAGACAATCAGGCCGCAGGCCACCAGCAATTCCAACGCAAACGTGTCGTCAATGGGTGCAGCCGGGTGGGCGGGATGAATGCCTATGGTTTGGAGCACTGCAGCCACAAGGGGACCGAACAGATGATTCAACAATCGAGTCAACGCTAGGCTTTCCGGCATAAGTATTTATGTCTTTCCGTTCCCGGCGGTATCTATCCACAAGGATCGCACGGGCCTCAGTCGCGAAGCAATCGAACTGCCTCCCAACTGATGGCCAGAACCGCTAAGGCCAGGCCACAAAGAAGCGCCAAACCCGATCCTCCGAAACATTTCAGGCTACCATAAATTAGGCCCGCAAAGACCACCAAGCGGAACAGAAAGAAGACCACCGCGACCAACGATCCGCGCGGCGCCTGCTTTTTGTCCATTTTGGCAATGATGAACCGGACCAGCCGCCGCCACTCGTAGATGCTGGCAGTCGAAATCGCTGCGCCCGTGGCCAGCGTGGCTGCGTTACGCCAGCCTGAGGCGATCCAGACTGCCAGCGCGGCCAACAGGCCCACAATCAGAGTGATACGGATGGCGCGACGGAGCAGCCCTTCGAGATCCGCATCGGTCATCTCGCTGAAAGGGTTAATTTCGCCGCTCATGATGGGTTGCCGGAACTTCCGCTTTCGGCTCCGTCTCCGTTTTTGCCGTCCGATTTGGGATCGGCCATGTGAACCATGGCCATGCGGATGGCGCCGACGAGCCCGGAGAGGATTCCCACCACGATCCCGATCATGGCGATCCACGTCTGATGCAGCCAATGATCGAGGCCGTAGCCGATCAGCCAGCCAATGAAGGCAGCCGAAGGGAGCATCAGCGCGATCTGCATCATTTTTTCCGCCTGCACCCAGGCGCCGAGAATGCTGGAACTGACTCCACTCTCATCTTTGGCTTGCTGGGGTGGGTCGCCGTCGCCGGCCTTGCCGCGCCGCTTCGATTCCGGGATGGGGCTGTTGAAAGGCATCATCGTGGTTATACACGACGAGCGCGCATTCACGCGAAATGAGGGAGGCTACTTTTTCTAGGTCGAGGTACTGAATTTTGAGTTGAGAGCCAGGTACTCGGGCTGTTGTCACGTTGATGCGTGGCAGCGGTCACGCGATGCAGGCCGAGGCGAGCCGCATTCGCCAGCCGGTATACTGGCGGTTGGACAATTTTCAAACGATCGGCAAAACGACTGAAGACGAAGGAAGCATCCGTGTTCGATTCCGAGTTTGAACAGAATCTCTTTGAGCTGCGCAAGGAGAAACTGAAAGAAATCGAAAAGCTGGGGCAGGCGGCCTATCCCAACCGGTTTCCGGCGCGGCAGGACCAGACGGCGACGACCCTGGCAGCAGTGCGCGCGCAGTGGGACAAGGCAACGGGCGAGGAGCTCGAAGCCAATCGCGTCACCGTGGCCGTGGCCGGGCGCATCATGGCCATCCGCCAGCAGGGCAAGGCCGGCTTTGCCACTTTGCAGCAGGAGGGCGCGCGGCTGCAGATTTACGTGCGTCTCGATGCGGTGGGTGAGCAGGGGTTCGCGCTCTACAAGCTGCTCGACCTCGGGGACCACATCGGCGTTACCGGCTATCTTTTCCGCACGCGGACTGGTGAATTAACTGTGCACGTGGAGACGCTGACGTTTCTTTCCAAAGCCATGCTCGCGCTGCCTGAGAAGTATCACGGCCTGGCCGATGTGGAGTTGCGCTATCGCCAGCGCTACGTGGACCTGTTCGTGAATCTTGACAGCCGCGAAGTGTTCGTCAAGCGCGCCAAGGTGCTGCGCGCGCTGCGCACGTTCTTTGACAGCCGCGGCTACCTTGAAGTCGAGACACCGATGATGCAGCCCATCGCCGGAGGCGCGGCGGCAAAGCCGTTCGAGACGCACCACAACGCGCTCGACATGGATCTGTTTCTGCGCATCGCGCCGGAACTGTATTTGAAACGGCTGGTCGTGGGCGGCCTCGATCGCGTTTATGAGATCAACCGCAACTTCCGCAACGAGGGCGTAAGCACGCAGCACAACCCCGAGTTCACGATGCTGGAGTTCTACCAGGCGTATGCGAGCTACAAGGACCTGATCGCGCTGACCGAGGATTTGCTGAAGTTCGTGGCGGAAGAGGTAAGTGGGACCACCAAGACCGTCTTCAACGATGTCGAGCTCGACTTCGCAAACGTGCAAGAGCTGACGATGCGCGAAGCAATCATTAAATTCATCGGGCTGGAATTTGGATTTACGCCCACTCTCGATGACCTAGTTGACGCAACCAGCCTTAAGGCGCTGGCAGACCACGTACTCGGTTTGCTTGATGGACCAGTAGAGAGTTTGATTGAGTTCGACACCTATCAGCAAGGATCTACTCTGGGCGGATCACACTTGGACACCGCGGCACTGCACAAAAGAGATCTACGCAATGCGTTTAGCGTGATCAGTGGAAAACTAGATAGGCAGGCGCAAAGTTACTACGGTAAAGCCGTGGCCGAGACTTTCGAGGCTGTAGCCGAGCGTCACCTCATCCAGCCCACAATCATCTACGAGTTTCCGACCGCGGTGTCGCCGCTCTCGAAGCAGAAGCCCGACGATCCGGACTGGGTAGAGCGGTTTGAGATTTTACGCGGGCGGCTTCGAATTGGGTAACGCCTTCAGCGAGCTGAACGATCCGGTTGAGCAGCACAAGCGCTTCGAGCAGCAACTGGCCGAGCGTTTCCGCGGCGACGAAGAGGCGCATGCGATGGACGAGGATTATGTGCGCGCGCTGGCTTACGGCCTGCCTCCGACCGGCGGCGAAGGCATCGGCATCGACCGGCTGGTGATGCTGCTGACCGGCTCGAAATCGATTCGCGATGTGATTCTCTTTCCGCTGATGCGGAAAGCAGGGAACGAGGGAACGAGGGAACAAGCGAACGAGAAAACCGAAGGATCGAGCTAACTCCGCTTGGAGCATTTCTTGAACATCCTTTTCGTCGGCGACATCTTCGGCAGCGCGGGGCGCAGGATCGTGCGCGAGCACATCGGCCACGTGCGCGCGGCGCACAACGTGGACCTGACCATCGTCAACGTGGAAAATGCCGCTGGAGGCTTCGGCGTGACGCCGCAGATCGCCGAGGACATCTTCGAGATGGGCGCCGATGTTCTGACGACCGGTAACCACGTGTGGGACAAGCGCGAGCTGATCGATTATTTGAATTCGGCAGCCCCTGAGAGCGAGCAGCGCCCGCGCCGCGTGCTGCGGCCGGCGAATTTTCAGCCCGGATTGCCCGGCTACGGCGTCTATGAAGGGACAACTGCGAGCGGCGTGAACTACGCGGTTTTGCAACTCCAGGGCCGCGTCTTCATGACCGCGATCGACGATCCATTTCGCGTTGCCGACGCGCTGCTGGCCGACATTAGCGCCAAAGCGATCGTTGTCGATTTCCACGCCGAGGCCACCAGCGAGAAGGCCGCTATCGGCTGGTATCTGGATGGGCGCGTGACAGCGGTTCTGGGCACGCACACCCACATCCCCACGGCCGACGAGCGCATTCTCCCCGGCGGGACCGCTTTCCAGACCGACGTGGGCATGAGCGGGCCTTACGACAGCATTATCGGCGTGGAAAAGGACCTGGTGCTGCACAAATTCCTGACCGGCATGCCGGGCAAGTTCGAAGCCGCCAAGGGAAATCCTAAAATGTGCGGCGCGCTGGTCACGTGCGACCCCACGACCGGCCGCGCCTCCCGAATCCAGCGCATCATGCTCGGCGAGTAAGCATTGCATGCACCAGCCTTTTGGAATGGGGGATTTGCCGCGCTAAAAAAAGGGCAGGCCGCCGAAGCGGACTGCCCTTTCAAATCCCGGAAACACTGCGTTAGGCGGCCGGAGATCGCCGGGTGATACCGGCGACCAGGGACCTGCCAGGTTATTGCCCGTGGTGCGCAGGCGAAGGCTTTGCGGGGTGATGCACCGGCGCGGTCTTCTTTTCCAACTGCAGGAAACCGTCTCGCATCACGATTTGCGCGGACGCGGCCATAGAGCCAGCGGCTGCAACCTTGGTGTAGGTGTCGTAGGTGGCGTCGAGCTCGGTGGAAGGCTGGAATTTGAGCTCGTCACCCGCCGCCGGCGCTTCTTTGCACGAGGCCGGCACCTTCATGTTGACGTTGAAGTCAGCGACGTGGTTGTCCTTGGCGTCATGGGTCACCGCGACGTTGATCACTGAAACCCCTGGCTCGATTGTGATCTTCTTGATATGCGCGGGCGTGTCGGTCAAAACATCTCCCATGGCGTCGGTATCGGCCTTTACGCCATTGGCCAGAATGTAGGCCTGAGCGTCCTTAATCTTGAGCTCGGAGGGAGGAGGAGGCACGGCGTTGCAAGCCACGGGGTTCGAAAGCTTGACCACAAACTCCTTCGGCTTGGGCGACGCTGCCATGGTCACGGTGACCTTCAAAGCCGAAGCGGGGTCGGAGATCACAATGCCCGGAACAGGTGATTGCTGGCCTTTGATCAGAGCCCACAGCCCATTGGCATCCTCCGTCGTGCCATTGGCCAGGATGAACTCCTTGTCTTCGAGGTTTAGTTTGGTCGGATCGCCGCCGGTATAGGCGACGTGCGCCAGTTTCTCCGGAGTCGGGGCCGGCTCAATGGTGAAGTTAGCGGGCGGGAAGAGCGTTGACTGAGCCTGAGCCTCGATGGCGCCGATCTGGGTCTTGATGGCAGCATCGCCGTCCAGAGTGCCGTGATACCGCTTGTACCAGTAATCGAGCTGAGGTTGGATCTGGGCCTTGTAAGCTGGAGGCGCGAAGTCCCAGGCGCGCGCGTAGAACCAGACGGCCTTTATTTCATCTCTTGAGTCGCCGGGCTTGGCGTAGGCCTGTGCCAGTTGCAGAGTATCGGCAAGTCCCAGTCCGGGCTTGGTGGTTGCATCCGGCGGATAGAGCATCAACTCGGCGGTGTACTCTTTGATAGCGCCCGCGAAGTCCTTCTTCGAGACGGCATCATCAAACGCGATGGCCGAGTGAAAGACGGGGTAGGCGCCGCCAGTCAGCTTCTTCCAGTCGTCATCCGAGACGCCGGCCGGCTTGGGCGCCGTGAGTCCTTTTTGCGCAAGCGCCGCGGCATCGTCGCAGGTCTGCGGATCGCTGCTCACCCCCGACGCATCCAGGCTCTTGCTGCAAAGGGTCTTCTTGACGTAGACGGAAACGAAGATGGCCTTCATATTGTTGGGATCGATCTGCAGCAGGCGGCTGGCCGCGTCGAGCACCTTTTCGGGCTGGTTCAACTGCTGGTAAACATCGATCAACTGGTCGAGAACACCGGTCTTGACCGGAGTCTGTGGGTAAGTCGACAGAAAACTCTCGAGGGCAGCGGCCTTCGCAGCAGGATCGGTCTGTGTGGTGGCGTTCTGGTAAGCGTTGAACTGCTCTGGCGGCAGGCTGACCTGGCCCGAGTCCTGGGCGCGTAGCGCGGGCGTGTAATGAAGGCAAAGGACTAGCAATGCCACCGCAAATGCAAAGACTAACTTCTTCATGCAATGCTCCTGGGAAATGCCGAAATGGTGATCTGGACGCACTCGTTCGCCAGCGAAATGGCAACCATCCTGGATAGCGGTTGAGCGCCTCGGTAACGGATATTACGATACCACGGCTTCCATTGCTGTGTAGGAGGATTATAGAAAGCTAAAGAGCCGCTGACAAGCGATGTCCCCAAAAAGAGGCAGACGGCGCGGAACCTGTGAAGAACCTTCGCGCCGGCGGGCGAGGTTGTGCGGGGAGCTCATTGCAGCAGCCGCACCAACTCTGCCTGTTCGGCCAGGAAGGCGTCGTGGCCGTGATCGCTGGTCATTTCCCGGTAGTCGGCCTGTGCGCCGGCCTGCCGAATGCATTCGGCAAAGCGCCGTACTTCCGCGGCGGGAAACAGCCAATCGGTGCTAATGCCGATGAAGCTGAGCCGCGCGCCGATGCGGCCGAATGCCTCGGACGGCGAGGCGCAGCCACGCAAGGGATCCCAGGTGTCCATGGCACGCAGAATCGCCAGGTAGGCGTTGGCGTCGAAACGCTCGATAAAACGTTGCCCCTGATAATCCAGGTACCCCGCGATGTCAAAGCGTCCGCCGACGAGGCCGCCAGTCACGCCCCCACCTCGGCCGTCTGCCGCCCAGGGGTCTTCGCCGCCGCGGTTGTTGGGATTGCGGCCGAAACGCTCGTCGAACAGAGGCGCGGACTTGTAGCTGATCATGGCGATCTGGCGGGCCAGCGCCAGCCCACGGCGCGGAGGGCGTTGCGGCAGATAGCGCCCGCCGGCCCACTCCGGGTCGTGCTGGATGGCCTGCCGTTGCAGGTGATTCAGCGCCAGCCCCATTGCCGAGAGCGGCGTGACGCCGATAATGAGGCCGCGCTCTACGCGATTGGGATGAAGGATGGCCCAGTCCAGGGCCTGCATGCCGCCGATAGACCCGCCCAGCACCAGCCGCAACTTGCGGATGCCGAGTGAATCGAGCAGGCGCGCCTGGGCTCGCACGTTGTCGCGGACCGAGACCAGAGGAAAATCCGGCCCATACGATTCGGCCGTCGCGGGATTTACCGAACCGGGCCCCGTAGAGCCGTAACAGGAGCCCAGCATATTAATGCAGATCACGAAGTCGCGCTCCAGCGAGAGGACCGCGCCGGGAGCAAATATCTCAGGCCACCAGGAACCCACCAGGGCCGAGCCGGAAAGTGCATGGCATACCAGTACAGCATTGTCCCGCGCCGCATTCAGCCGGCCGTAGACAGCGTAATGCAGCGTGGGACAGATCAAGGCGCCGCCACACTCCAGCGGCAGGGAACCATCCAGCACGAAGTCGCCTTCGTAGGTGGGCTCCACGATCTTGGATCCAGGCGGCGAGGCGCCGCTGCGGTTGTACGTGTCTGTCATCTTTTCTATTTTCTCTTATCGCGCCGCAAGCGCCTCGGTTTTGCCGCTGAACTTCTGGCCATTCGCTACTTCAATCGCCTGATCCAGGTCGGCCAGAATGTCGCGAATGTCCTCGATTCCCACCGAAAGCCTCACCTGTTCGGGCGTAACGCCGGTCGAAGCCTGCTCCTCCGCCGAAAGCTGTTGATGCGTGGTAGAAGCCGGGTGGATCACCAGCGACTTTGCGTCGCCGATGTTCGCCAGCAGCGAAAAGAGCTTGAGCGAGTTGATGAGCTTCTTTCCGGCGTCGTAGCCGCCGCCCGTCGTTCCAGCTTTGATCCCGAAGGTCACCAGCGCGCCCTGCCCACTGGGAAGGTACTTTTTGGCGCGGGCTGCATAGGAGCTCGATGCGAGGCCGGGGTAGTTGACCCAGTCCACGCCGGGATGCTGCTCCAGGTGCCTGGCCACGGCCAGGGCATTCTGTGAGTGACGTTCCATGCGCAGATGCAGCGTTTCGATGCCTTGCAGTAAAAGAAAAGCATTGAAAGGCGAGAGCGCCGCGCCAGTGTCGCGCAATCCCTGTACGCGCGCCTTAAGGATGAACGCCAGCGGACCGAAGGCCTCAGTATACGAGAGCCCATGATACGAGGGGTCCGGCTCTCTAAAATCCTTGAAGCGGCCTGAAGCGGCCCAGTCGAACTTGCCGGCATCGACGATGACTCCGCCGATCGAATTTCCATGTCCGCCGAGGAATTTTGTCGCCGAGTTCACTACGATGTCCGCGCCCCACTCGATAGGCCGCACCAGAGCGGGCGAGGCCGAGGTATTGTCGATGATCAGCGGCAACTTGTGCTCGTGGGCGATAGAGGCCAGCGTTTCGATGTCGGCGATGTCGAGCTTCGGATTGCCCAGCGTCTCGGTATAGACGGCGCGAGTTTTGCTGTTGATGGCCTTGCGCAAGCCGTCGAAGTCGTCCGCATCCACAAAGCGCACCAGAATGCCCAGCTTGGGCAGCGTGTAGTGGAAGAGATTGTAGGTCCCGCCGTAGAGCGAAGTGGTGGAGACGATCTCATCGCCGGCGTTGGCCAGCGTGATGATGGTGAGCGTCTCCGCCGCCTGCCCTGAGGCCGTGGCCAATCCCGCCGCGCCGCCTTCGAGCGCCGCCACTCGCTTTTCAAAGACGTCGTTGGTGGGATTCATGATGCGCGTGTAGATGTTGCCGAACTCTTTCAGTGCAAACAGGCGTCCTGCGTGGTCCGCGTCCTGGAAAAGGTAGGAGGTGGTTTGGTAGATGGGCACGGCGCGCGCGCCGGTGGTGGGGTCAGGCGTTTGGCCGGCGTGGACGGCGAGTGTGGCAAGTTGCTGCTGGTTTGGTTCCGACATGATGGTCTCCTCAGGTTTGTGTGGTCTCTGCTATTGGGAACGGCGAGGATTGGCTGCGGGCCGTGCCACAATGAAAACGGCCCGCATCCGCTTTGGGACCCGGGCCGCTCGACTTCAGATCGGTCGCGCTTAACGCGTTTGCCGCTCAAGAGCCGCACGGAGGGGTCCGCATGGCATACACATACACATGGCCATGACCACAGTTCCGCTTACCCTTGAGTTCGGCATAGAGGAAGTATCAAGGGCAAGAGGGGCGAAAGTCAAATCAAAAAGATACAGGTCGAAGTCCCTGGTCCCTGGTCCTTGCTTTATTGATCCCGCGTCTGCTTGACCGCGCGCGGCGATTGCGTGATTCCATCGGGGCCATGTGGATCCCGAGCGCCCAGGCGCAGCGTAGGGCGCGATCCGGCGGCGCGGCAGTTTCGCAACTCGCGCAGGATATCCTGCTTTTCACGCGCGTACTGACCGGCCAGACGCGTCAGCGCATAATTGATGATGTCACCATGATGCAGGTCCGCCAGCGAAGGGTCTCTGCGCATGTTCAGCCACAAGCGGTGGACCAGTTGCACATCGTCCGGACTTAACGCCGCCGCGTGCGGCCCGATGTAGAACACCTTCACTTCGCCGCCAGGTCCGATGACATAGAAGTTGAATTGGCGCTTAGGCTCGGGCAGCGCCTCCCAGGCTTGACCAATGTGAAATGCCTGATCTTCAGCGCTGATGGAACTCGATATGCCGGAAACCATCGACTCGACCTCGAGCGAGTTAGCGGTCTGCGCCAGCGCGGCAGAAATATCTCCCGCCGGAACCACCAGGAGCGACACCTTCTTGCCGAAGCTCTCGGCCACCGAGACCGCCTTGGTGAAGACCATCTGCTCGTGTTCGCTGAAGCTCTGCTGCTCAGCGCTCAAAAACTCTGGGCCGCCCGCGCCCATCAGGCGCGCGCTGACCACCACCACATCCTGCTCGTCGGTGTGGGTGCGGGCCAGCGTCCACTTCAAGGCCAGGGGGTTGGCGGCGTCACGCATGGTCACCATCACCCCGCCGGGCCGGATCGCAACGGACTCGCGGCTCACCGTCTCCTGGTGCTCGAGTTGGAAGTGATCCCTCATCTCCTTCGCGGTTCGGGCGTGTTTTTTCAGGTTCTCCCGCTCTGACACCGTGAAGATTATGAAGAACGCGGCAGCGAACACCACGCCGCTCGCCGTGGCTATGGATTTGGTGAACAGGTTGACCGTAGCTGTTGCCAGCAGCACACCGAACACCGAAAGCAAACCGACAGGAATCTCGACGTTTCCGATGCGGATATTGGGTGGAACCTTCCAGCCGCGCTCGCCTTTGTACTTCCAGCGCAGCACCAGCATGGAAAGACTGTTGAAGGTAAACGACCAGATGACACCGAAGGCATAAGCCTCGCCCAGCATGATGACGTTGCCGCGGCTGGCGATGATGGTGACCATCTGCAGGATGAACACCAGATTCACGATGCGGTAACTTGTGCCGAATTGGGGATGCGGCTTGCGGAACCAATCGGTCAACACGCCGTCTTCTGCTACGCGCATCAGCACGCCCGTCGAGCCGATCATCGAGGTGTTGATGGCGCCGGAAAGGATCAGGAAGCCCACCAGCACCACGAAGACGCGGAATAGAATGCGCCAGAACATGGGTCCCACCATATACATGGCGAGGCCGGCGATCAGGTTGTCGGAATAGACGTGGACCCGTTCGTAGTTGGGGATCAGCATGGACGCCAGCAGCGTGGCGCCGCCCGTGAAGACGAGGCTGTAGATAGCGATGACGATGGCCGCGCGCTTCAAGTTCCTCAGCTTGGGGTGCGCAATCTCGCGGTTGACCTGCGCCAGGCTTTCCTCGCCGCTCATCGCCAGAATCGAATGGCCAAATGCCATCAGAATCCCGAACAGGCCGAGGATCGGCAGCCCTCTTCCTTTCAGGAAGCCAAGCGCGTCATCGCTGAACTTCAAGTGCGATGGGACAGGCGAGGGAGGCAAATGCGCGCCGCGAATGAAAACCGAATAGACGCCCCAGACCAGAAGAATGATCACCATGATGGTGGTGATCTGCATGACCCGCAGCGCCTTGTCGCTCGACTCCTCGATTCCCTTGATGTTTTGCCACCAGTAGTAGGTCGTGACGATCGCGGCAAGCAGCGCCGAGGTATAGTTCATGTTGAGCTGGAGGGGTTGGCCGTTGGCGTTCATCAGGGCCGGGGGCAACCAGTGAACCTGGTTGGCGACCGTCAGCAGCTCGTTCAGTAGCCCGGTGATGTATTGCCCGGCAGAAACGCCGGAGATGGGACCGGTAAGGATGTAGTCGAACATCAGCGCGGAAACGCTGAGTTTGGCGAACCCGCCACCGAGAGCCTCTTTTACCACGCGGTACACGCCGCCGCGCGTAAACATCGAACAGCTCTCGACATACACCGCGCGCACGGCAAAGCTGAAGAGCATGATGCCGAGGATGAACCACGGCGCAGCCGCTCCCACCGCCTGCTCGGCGATTCCGCCGGCGTAGAAGGCTGAAGAACCTAAATCGTTGAGGACGATGGCCGCAGCACGCCAGAAGGAGATGAAAGTGAGCATCACCGAGGAGGCTACGATGAGCCTTACGCGGTCGTTCGGTGGTGCAACGGTCGTTCGGGTCGAGGCCATCGCGAGGGGTCCGGCGAGGCTGCCGGTGGCCCAGGGCCTTCTACCAAACCCTGGAAATCGTAAGAGCGAAACCACCGCTCTGCGATGAGTCTAATTCGCCAGCAAATGCCTGTCAATGAATACTCTCTTCCAATACAAGATGAGCCTGAAGGAAGACTTTGATTCCAATACAAGATGAGCCTGAAGGGTCGGTCATGCTGGGTAGTGAACATCCGCATGGTTCGAGCAGAAGAGTTGAGTTTGGAGGCGATTGGCCGTTTTGTCACGGGCAGCGAGGACATCCGGTTTGAGGCCGAAGACCGCCAGCAGCTCTATGGCTGGGTGGAGAAGGTGTTGGTGGGACGGCAATACGCCCAACAGGGCAAGGCGGCGCGGGGCCTTTTGCGGCGTTACGTCGAGAAGATGACTGGGCTGAGCCGGGCGCAGATAACGCGGCTGATCGCGCGCTACGCGGCCAGCGGGCGGGTGCAGGTGACGGTCTATCGGCGGCGACGCTTCGCCGAACTCTACACACGGGCCGACATCGAGTTGCTGGCCGCGGTTGACGAAGCGCACGAGATGCTGAGCGGCCCGGCCACACGGCGCATTCTGGAGCGCGAGTTCGAGGTCTACAAGCGGCCGGAGTACGCGCGCCTGGCTACGATTTCCGTCGCTCACTTGTACAACCTGCGCCACCACCAGCGCTACCGCGAGCGGCTTCTCAACTACACCAGGACGCGACCCACGGCGGTGTCGATCGGCGAGCGGCGCAAGCCGCAGCCGCAAGGCCAGCCTGGATTTCTGCGCTTGGACACGGTGCATCAGGGCGATCAGCCGAACGGTGGGGAGAAGGGCGTCTATCACATCAACGCCGTCGATGAGGTCACGCAATGGCAGGTGGCCGGCGCCACGCCGCGCATCTCGGAGGCCTATCTGGAGCCGGTTTTGGAGCACATGCTGCGTCAGTTTCCTTTTCGCATCCTCGGCTTCCACTCCGACAACGGCAGCGAGTTCATCAACAAAACCGTCGCCCAACTGCTGGAAAAACTGCGCGTCGAACAGACCAAGAGCCGGCCTCGGCAGAGCGGCGACAATGGCCTGGTGGAGACCAAGAACGGCGCGGTCATTCGCAAACACATCGGCTATGGATACATCGATGCCAGCCACGCAGACCGCATCAACGACTTCTACCAGGAGTACTTGAATCCGTATCTGAACTATCATCGTCCTTGCGCTCAGGCGGACGTGAAGATCGACGAGAAAGGGCGCAAGCGTGTAAGTTACAAGCGCTATCAGACCCCGCTGGAGACCCTGTCGCTGTTGCACAAACCAGGACAATACCTGCGCCGGGGACTGAGTATGAACGCGCTCGAAAGGGTCGCCGCGGCCATCAGCGATACCGATGCGGCGCGGCGGATGCAACAGGCCAAAGCAAAACTGTTCGAGCGCTGGCGGTTGACCGCGTAGGACTGAAGGGAGACACAAAGGGCGGAGGAAATGGCGGTACGTGGAAAGCCCGGAAAACGATAGTACGTGTTTTCCGCCCTTCCCACATACCTTGGAAATCGCTCGAACAAGGCATCGGAACATGAAGGGCATGCGCAGCGATTTCCACATTCCCTCCGCCCCGGCTGCTAGCATGAATCAATTTCAAAACACGAAAGGACAAAACCCGCTTCGCCTACCCTTCGCTACCTTCAGGCTCATCTTTCGATTGGAAAAGACTTGAATCTAAAAGGGTGTGTCATACCACATTAGAAATGTCCCCGTTTTTCCTGCATCGCGCAGGGCGTTGCCCCCTGCTTCGAGCGCCTGCGGCGAGGCCGGCGAGCGGCAAGAAAATCTACGGCACTTGACGTATACGTCATTTGACGTATACTGGCTTCATGCCGATCAGGAGAATGAATCTCGATCAGTTTCTGGAGTTCCTGAAAAAGCAGCAGGGGGACCAGACCGCGCAGCAGTTTGCTTCCAGGCTTGGGGTTTCTCCGCAGTACCTCAGCGACGTCTACAACGGAAGGCGGCCGCCGGGCGAGAGCATCACCTCCGCGCTCAAGGTCGAGAAGGCGATGGTCTACACGCTGGCCACGCCGCCGTCCAAAACCGGCTCGTCAACTAATCCGTCCAGCAATCCGTCCAGTAACCAGCCAAGGAGGGAGGAAAAATGAGGGACAGTTTCACGCGCATTGCGATCGTTCTCGATCGCTCGGGCTCCATGGAAAGCTGCAAGGAATCGACCGTGGCGGGTTTCAACGAATTCATGAGAAGGCAGCGCGAGCTGCCGGGCGAAGCCACGATCAAGCTCGTGCAATTCGACGATCAGTACGAAACCGTCTTCGACGTGAATCTCAAGAGCTGCCCCGAGCTCACACAGAACACGTTTGTGCCGCGCGGCTCGACGGCGCTGTTCGACGCTCAGGGACGCACCATCGTCGAACTAGGCCGCGAGCTTGCTGCGCTCCCCGAACACGAACGCCCATCCAAGGTCATCGTAGTCACGCTCACCGACGGCCTGGAGAACGCCAGCAAGCAATACAACCTGCAGCAGATCAGCGAGATGATCCGCGAGCAGAGGGACAAGTACAAATGGGATTTTGTGTTTCTGGGCGCGAATCAGGATGCTATTGCGACGGCGGAGGCCATGAATATCCCGCTTCCTTCAGCCATGAGTTACAGCACCAGTAAAGCGGGCGTTGCGGCCACGATGGCGGCCGTTTCTCATTATGTGGGTGCGGCGCGCGGAGGCAAGGTTGCGGCATTTTCGCCGGAAGATCGCAAGGCCGCGATGGATAAGGAGGCTTAAGGACGGCGCTGATTTCGGCCGCTTTGTGTGGGCCAGAAGGCCCACACGACAGCCGACCGGGAGGTCGGCCTTAGGTGCTGCGAAAAATTCTTAGTCTTTGCCGAACAGTTCCTTCCCGTCCTCGTAAAAGCTGATCAGCACCACGACTGCCGATCCCGCCAGGCCAAGAAAGAACATCACTTCCAAGATTCGCATTGCCACAATGGCCAGCAACATGTTGTCGATTCTAACCCATCCGGATGTTTTACACTCGGCCCTGTATGCAGTCATTCTGGAAGCCCTGGGCTGCCGCGGTTCTGTCAGCGGCCTTGCTCGAACTGCCGTTCCCGCTTGCCGGGCCGATGCCTCCCTGGCGCTCCGTCTTCGCATGGTTTGCGCTCGTTCCGCTCCTTTGGGCTATCCTCACCGTTTCTAGCTCCAGCCGCCGTCATCCAGTCCGCCGCGCCTTTCTTATGGCCTATCTCTGCGGCTTTCTATGGTATATGGGCAATTGCTACTGGGTTCGCGACACCATGCTGCGCTATGGCGACATGCCGCCGCTGGCTCCCACGCTGCTGCTCACGGGGTACAGCATGGTGCTGGGGCTCTACTTCGGTCTCTTCGGACTCGGCGTGGCGCTGGCGCGGCGAGCCACCGGCTCCACGCGCCTTGCCCTCATCTTCGCGCCCTTCCTGTGGACCGCTCTGGAGCTGGCCGCGGCCCACATCACCAGCGTTCCCTGGGACCAGCTCGGCTACTCCCAGGTTGATAACGCACTGGTCAACCAGCTCGCGCCGTGGACCGGCGTCTACGGCATCAGCTTTCTGCTGGTTGCGGTGAACGCGCTTCTCGCCGGCGGTTTGTTTCTCGCCCGCGGGTCCAAAAGCCGCTACGCTGGCCGCTGGGCCTGGATTGGCTACGGAGCGATTCTGCTCATCACCGATTTCTGCGGCGTCTTTGTCGCGCCGCCTAATCCCGATCCGACGGCGACAGCGGTGCTGATCCAGCCGAATCTCGACGTCGGCTCCGCGAACAACTGGCAGGGGCCGGCATGGGACGGCCATATCGCCGAATTCATTCGTCTGGCCGAAGAGCAGTGCAAGACCTACATCGCCGGAATTCCCCAGACCGGCGCGCCTACGAGCGAGATCGTCTGCCCGCCCTACCCAACGCATCCCGATCTCGTCGTCTGGCCGGAATCGCCCGCGCCCTTCGACCAGACGGACCCGCGGTTTGAAAAGGCGCTCGTAAACATTGCCGGCGACGTCGAAGCCCCGCTGGTGGTGGGCGGCATTGGCTGGGACCGCGGCGAGTCCACACAGGAGTGGCGCTATTACAACTCGGCGCTCATCGCGGAAGCCGACGGGCAAATTATCGGCCGCTACGACAAAATCCACCTCGTCCCCTTCGGCGAATACATTCCCTTCCAGAATTTGCTCACCTTTGCCCACAAGCTCACCGGCAGGGTTTCGACCTTCACGCGCGGCACAGAGCGCAAGACCTTTCTGCTCGATACGCAAAACGGCGGACGCCATCGCTACGGCGTTTTTATCTGCTACGAGGCGGTCTTTGCCGACGAGGTGCGCCAGTTCGCGCGGCACGGCGCCGAGGTGCTGGTCAACATCAGCGACGACGGATGGTACGGCGACACCAGCGCCCCATGGCAGCACCTGAACATGGCGCGCATGCGGGCCGTCGAGAACCGCCGGTGGATTTTGCGTGACACGAACACGGGCATCACCGCGGTCATTGACCCCTACGGCCGCGTGCGCCAGAGCATTCCCCGGCATCAGACGGACGCACTACCCGCCGAGTTCGCCTTCCGCGACGACATCACCTTCTACACCGCGCATGGCGACGTGTTTGCGTGGGTGTGTGCCATACTGGCATTAGGCGTTTTCGGCTGGTCGTTGGTGAAAGGCTCGCAGGCGCCAACTGTCGAGAATGTTGATTCCGTACGCTGACATGCTAACTTGCTGACTCGAAATTCCAAAGCTATGTCATAAGGTCAAAATGTCATTGAACGATCTCGAATTCGCTTACGCTCCGGTCCGCAATCAGGTGCGCGACCTGCGGGAGTATCTTTGACCCTGCCCGCATCCGCAGGGAACTCGCCGACATAGAAAAGAAGCTGGCCGATCCGGCTCTCTGGAACAATCCCGCAGCAAGCAAGCCGCTGATGCGCGACCGCAAGCGGCTGGAAGCGCTCATCCGCGACGACGAGGAACTGGTTCGCCGTACCGGCGACGTTGAGGCTTACTTCGAACTGGCGCGGGAGGGCGAAGATGTTCTCCTGGACTTGGAGAAGAGCATCAAGGATCTGGGGGCATTTGCCGAAGAGCTCGAGGCACGGACCATGCTTTCGGGCGAGGCCGATGCGCTTAACGCCATCGTCACCGTGCATCCCGGCGCGGGCGGCACCGAAAGCCAGGATTGGGCCGAGATGCTGCTGCGCATGTATTTGCGCTGGGCCGAGCAACAGGGCTTTAAGACCGAGATGAACGACTACCAGGACGGCGAAGAGGCGGGTATTAAGTCCGCTACCTTCACCATCCTTGGCGAGTACGCCTTCGGTATGCTCACCGGCGAAAGCGGAGTGCACCGGCTGGTGCGCATCTCGCCGTTCGATAACGCCAAGCGGCGGCATACTTCGTTCGCCTCGGTCTACGTGTCGCCGGAGATCGACGAAACCATCCAGGTAGACCTGAAACTCGATGACCTGCGCATTGACACGTACAGATCGGGCGGCAAGGGCGGGCAGCATGTGAACACCACCGACTCGGCCGTGCGCATGACGCACCTCCCCACGGGAATTGTCGTCCAGTGCCAGAACGAGCGCTCGCAGCACTCGAACCGCGACAAGGCGATGAAGATGATGCGCTCGCGTCTCTACGAATACGAGCTCGAAAAGAAAAAGGCCATCAGCAAAAAACTCGAAGACTCGAAGCTCGACATCAACTTCGGTTCGCAGATCCGCTCGTATGTGCTGCAGCCCTACCGCATCGCCAAGGACCACCGGACAAAAGTCGAGGTCGGCGACGTCGACAAGGTGCTTGACGGATATCTGGAGCCGTTTCTGCGCGGGTATCTACTGGCAAAGCGGCGCGGAACGGCCGTGGCAGCAACAGAATCCGACGATCTGGACGTGTAGCGCAGATCTTCGTCGCCGAACGGTGTGCCCGCGCTCCAGCAGCGCCGGCTCCAGCCCTAGTCTTCTTATTGCTTGCCGACCAGCTCTCCGGATTCCATGGCGGCCCGGTCGCGCTCGCTCTTTCGCACGTACGCGGCGGTGCGATTGCGCAGCGCGCCGGCATCGTCTGGTTGCAGCCGCAAGGCCTCATTGAAGTCGTGAATGGCGCTGTCGAGTTGTCCCTGTTCGGTGTATACGCTGCCGCGGTAATTGAACGCCTCAGGGTAGTCGGGTTGCAGGCGGATGGCCACGCTGAAGTCTTCGATAGCGCGGTCGCGCGCCCCTGTACTGTAGAAAGCCAGGCCGCGGTTATAGAAGGCCGCGGCGTAGTCCGGTTTGAGGCGAATTGCCTGGTTGTAATCCTCAATTGCGCGTTCGTGTTCGCCCTTCGCATCCAGTGCATTGCCCCGGTTGCTGAAGGCTGCGGGGAAATCGGGCTTGATCCGAATGACATTGTCGAATTCCGCAATCGCACGGTCGAAGTCGCCCAGGCGCAGATACACGACGCCGCGGTTACAACGCGCCTCGGCGTACTGCGGGTTGAGCCGGATGGCCTCGACATAATCCCGCATAGCGCGGGCCAGATCGCCCTTGCCCAAATACGCATCGCCGCGATTGTTGTAGGCTTTCGCGTAATCCGATTTGAGGGCAAGAGCCTGGTTGTAGTCCTCGATGGTGCGGTCGAACTGGTCCTTGGCGTAGTACGCGATGCCGCGATTGTTGAAAGCCCTCGCGTTACCCGGGTCGAGGCGAATGGCCTGGTCGAAGTCCTGAATCGCGCGGTCGATCTCGCCCTTTTCCCGGTAGACGAGGCCGCGGTTGTCGAAGAGCGCAGCGTACTCCGGCTTGAGTTGGATGGCCCGTTCGAACTCTCGAATGGCGCAGTCGAATTCGCCTTTGTCCCTGTACGCGAGGCCACGCCTGTTCAGCGAAGCGACGAGGCCGTCGACTGTTGGGCTGACAATTTCAACCTGTCGGCTGCATCCGCCTGGGTCGAGCGCCGCTGCCGCTGCACTGCCGGACGCCGGATCCACTCCCTGGCAGGGTGCATAGGCCGGACTGGCGGCGAAGGCCGATAAAACGCAAAGTACGCCGGCCGCCGCACAGAAACCATACACGGTTCTTCTCTGAATGTAAACGAGATAAGTAGCGTCCCAATCCACGGCCATACAGCAGGCCCCTTTCCCCTATTTGGGACAGAGATAGAGGGAAAGGAATCGAAGGGACAAGCGGATCTTACGGCTTCGCCGTCGAACGCCCACGGTCAGGAGCAGCTCACGCCATTCTCGCCGGAATCCCTATTCTGTCGCTTAAGTTAAGTAAGGATACCTTCAATTTATGATTTAATGCAAGGGCGCGCCCATCATGGCGGCGTTTTTAAGTGCAAGAATGGGAACCCGCGGAAGAGGCGATCCGGCCACTCCCAATCCGTGAACCTATGAACGACTCCGCAATCATCGACGAAATGCTGCGCAGCGCGCGCAACATCGCGGTTGTGGGCATGAGCGACAAGCCCCACCGTGACAGCCACCACGTCGGAAAGTACCTGGCCGAACACGGCTATCGCGTCTTCCCGGTCAATCCCGCGCTCAAAGAAGTGCTGGGACGGCCGTGCTACGCGGACCTCGACGCCGCCCAGGCTGCAGCACGCGAGCTGACCGGCTCCGGGATCGATCTGGTGGACGTTTTTCGCGCTTCGGAGCACGTGCCACCTATCGTGGACGATGTGATCCGCCTCGGCATTCCTTACCTGTGGCTTCAAGATGAAGTGATTCACGACGAAGCCGTATCGCGCGCTCGCGCCGCCGGCGTCAAGTGCGTACAGAATGACTGCATCTATAGAGAACACACGAAGCGACAGGAAGCGGCGCGCGCCCAGAACTGTGCGCGCAAGCGCCGGGACTGAGCGCAGGAGCGCGCCGGCGGAATTGCGGCGACCCGCTCCATTACACTGAGTCCAGCCAGATGAAGTTCATTTCTCCACTCTCCTTGCGCCGTTTCCGCGCCATTTTGGCGCTGTTCTTCACGATTGGCGTGTGCCTGCCGGCATTCGCCGCTTCAAATTCTGCTGAAGTTGCCCATCTGCATGTGCAGCTCGTAGTCCCCGCGGGGCCGCTCAATCCCGGCGAAAGTTCCGAAGCTGGGCTCTATTTCAAGCTTGAGCCCGGCTGGCACATTTATTGGCAGAACCCAGGAGATTCCGGAGAGCCACCGCACATCCATTGGACTCTGCCTGCCGGAATTACCGCCGGGCCAATGCAATTTCCCGCTCCCGAGCGGCTGCCTCTGGGCCCGCTGATGGATTTCGGCTACGAGGGCGAGGTGCTTTTTCCGCTGACTCTCAATGTGGCCAAGACGACAAAGCCAGGGCCGGTTGTTTTGAATGCCAAAGTCGATTGGCTGGTTTGCCGTGAAGTGTGCATTCCGGGCAAGGCAGAACTCAAGGTTGCCCGGGCTGTTCCCAGCGCACCGAGGGAAGTGGTGCAAGTGGCGTCGGACAGAGACATCTTTAACCGTCTGATTGGTCGCCTTCCCACCCCGCTGCCGACCGCCGATAAGGCCACGTTCCAGCCGACAGCGACAGGCTTCCGGGTCGCCGTGGAAACCGGCCAGCGCGAGACACAGGCCGCATTTTTCCCCGAAGACCAGGACATTCTCGACAATCCCGCGCCGCAAACGCTCACGCCCACGGCGAAGGGCCTGATTCTGGAACTCAAAAAGGACGCGAATCTGACCTCCGCACCTGCGCAGTTGATGGGCCTCATCGAGCTCTCCGGCGGGAGGAACTACCAGCTGACCGCGCTGCCGGGAACGGTCGCGGCACCGCCTCCGCTGCCCGCCTTCTCATTGACAGGGTTGGCGCGCATCGCCGGGCTCGCCTTTCTCGGCGGGCTGCTGCTGAACCTGATGCCCTGCGTCTTTCCTGTGCTGTTTTTGAAAGGGCTGGCGCTGGTGCAGTCGGGCAATGAAGAACGGCACAAGCTGCGTGCGCATGGGTTTGTCTACACTGCCGGAATCCTGGTTTCTTTTTGGGCGTTGGTGGCCGCGCTGCTCGGCCTGCGCGCTGCGGGAGCGGTGCTCGGATGGGGTTTCCAGTTCCAGTCGCCGGTTTTCCTATCGCTGATGGCCGGGCTTCTGTTCTTACTGGGGCTTTCGCTGGCAGGACAGTTTGAAATCGGCCTTACGCTGACCAGCGCCGGTGGTTCGCTCGCCGCGAAACAAGGCTACGCGGGCAGCTTCTTTACGGGCGTGCTGGCTGTTGTCGTGGCGACGCCGTGCACCGCGCCGTTTATGGGTGCGGCCATTGGCTATGCGCTGGCTCAACCGGCCGCCGTCACATTTGCCGTGTTCACAGCGCTGGCTCTCGGCCTGGCTGCGCCTTATGTCGCGCTGACGCTCGCAGCCGGCGTGGACGCGATTGCTGCCCAAGCCCGGCGCGTGGATGGACGTGCTGAAGCAGGCCATTTCGGTTCCGATCTTCATCACGGTGATCTGGCTGGCCTGGGTGCTGGCGCAGGCTTACGGCGCGGCACTGCTGGCTGTGCTACTCGCCGGCTTCTTGTTGCTTGCCATTGCCGGCTGGTTCCTGGGCCGCTGGCCGGCCCGGCGCTGGGCTACGGTGGTTGCGGCGCTGATTGTGCTTACGGTCGTTGTGGTGAGCGTGACCGCGCCAAAGGAGTTGGCCGAAACGCCGGAGGTTAGAGCGCCGTTGCAGGCTGCCGGTCAAGGTGCGGCTGCAGGCCAGTGGCAGCCCTGGTCGGCGGATGCGGTGAGCCGTGCCCTCGCCGCCGGACAACCCGCCTTTGTGGACTTCACCGCGAGCTGGTGCCTGAGCTGCCAGGTGAACGAGCGCGTCGCTCTCGGCCAGCCCGAAGTCATGCAGGCGTTTCAGGCCAAGAAAGTGGCCCTTTTCAAGGCCGACTGGACCCGCGAAGATCCGGCCATTACACAGGCGCTCACAGCGCTGGGGCGCAGCGGCGTGCCGGTTTATGCGCTCTACACGCCGGGCCGGGTCGAACCTCAACTCTTGCCTCAGGTTCTCACTCCCGGCATCGTGACCGACGCGCTGGACAAGCTGCCGGGCCCTGCAACTCAGGCCGGCGCTGATTCGTCCAAACTACCGTAAACTGAAGTTCCGGTAACTCGATCATCTGAATTCCCCTCAGGAGGTTGGCTCTCATGAAAATATGGCATTCTGTGGCAGGCGTAATTTTGCTTGCGGCAATGCTCGCGCCCGTCTCCGCCGGCGCGCAGGCCGTGGTGGGATCGCCCGCTCCGGCATTTACCGCAACCGACTCGCATGGCCAGGCTCATACTCTGGACCAATATCGCGGCAAGTATGTGGTGCTCGAATGGCACAACCAGGGCTGCCCCTACACGCACAAGCATTACATCAGCGGCAACATGCAGGCCTTGCAAAAGGAGTGGACCGCCAAGGGCGTGGTGTGGTTCACGGTCATTTCATCGGCGCCGGGCAAGCAGGGCTATGTGACAGACAGTGAGGAGAATGCGTATCTCGCTGAGATGCATGCCGATCCTACCGCGGTGCTGATGGATCCCGAGGGCAAGCTCGGCCGCCTTTACGACGCCAAGACCACGCCCGAGATGTATGTCATCGATCCCCAGGGCAAGCTGATTTATGAGGGCGCGATCGACGACCATCCCACGCCCGACGTGAGCGACATCAAGGGCGCGGACAACTACCTGAACGACGCGCTGAGCGAGGCCATGGCGGGCAAGCCAGTAGCCCACGCTTACACGCGGCCGTACGGGTGCTCGGTCAAGTATCCGGAGTGAATCAGGCGGGAACAAAGGGGCTAGAGCGAAGTGACTGGAAAACCCGGACCCACCCTCGGCGTGCAGTTGCCTTTCACGCCAAGGGTGGGTTGGTGTCGTGATCTTCCCTTAATCTTTCTTTCGAGCTGTTACGCGTGGGCGTGCTCTTTCGCGTGCCGCATTGATGCTTTCGCGCCTTTCTCGAGTTCTTCAGTAGTTGGCATAGCGATGGTCTGGCCAATCGACCACTTGTGCCCGAAGGGATCGCGCAGTTGTCCGTAGCGGTCGCCCCAGAACTGGTCCTGCAGCGGGAAGACAACCTGGGCGCCCGCGTCTACCGCCTTGGCCCAAACTGCTTTGGCGTCATTCACCTGCAGGTGCAGGGTCACTGGAGATCCGCCCAGCGCGTCGGGCGTCGTGGGCTTTTGGCCGAACGCTTCGGAAAAGTCGTCGTTCACAAACAGCCGGCCGCCGTTGATATCGAGGGCAGCATGCATGATTTTGTTGGAGTCGGGCGCGACGTGGCGCCCAATTTCAGTCGCGCCGAACGCCTTCTTGTAAAAATCGATGGCCGTGGCGGCATTGCTTACTACGAGATGGGGAACAAGACTCGTACGTTCGCTCATGGTTAAACCTCCTGGGGATGGATGTGGGGATATGCGCAAAGTATCTTTTGGGGAAGCGCACTCGGCGATTTTACCACCGTTTCTGTGAACGGGGAATCACAGGGCAGGCCGCCTGCTACAGCGGTTTCGCAATTATGGTGTTCCGAATCCGCAGCATTCACGCGGCTTTTTCCTCGAAGCCACCGTGCACGGCAGAGGAGAAACGGCTGCGCCAATTCCAGGAGCGGCCCGAAGCCCAACGCAACCCCGGGTCTTCGGCATCTTAGTTCGAGGAGAAGACGAATGAGTCCCCGAAGAAAACCCACCCATGAAATGCCCGGCGGCGAGATTGAGGAGACTGAAGACAATGGTGTAGTCAATGACTCGCTGGGCACCGTCGATACTGCCGATTCAACCGGAACCGATGAAGAGAAAGAAACCGGCGACGCCAAAAAGAACAACACGCCGACGAGGGAAGACTGAGCGAAGCGGAGAACCAATGCGCCAGGGAACGGAAATACCGCTGAACGCGCGATTCTTATGCCTTTCAGCTTTGTGCTATCATGCTATCAATGGAGGACGGCGATGGCGCAGATTCTGGTCCGCAAAGTCGATGAACGGGTCAAAGCCCGCCTGCAGCGCCGCGCCAAGCGCAACGGCCGCAGCATGGAGGCCGAGGTGCGCGAGATTATCAATAACGCGGCAGCCGAGGAGGAGCCAAAGCGCGGGCTGGGTTCGGAGATTGTGGCCCTGTTCAGCGGCCAAGGCATCGGCCTCAAGGAAGGGGAAGAGATTCACGAGTGGCGCGGCCATACCCTTGAGCCGATCAAGTTCGACGAATGATCGTCCTCGACACCAACGTCATCTCAGCACTGATGCTGGACCTCCCGCCCTTGGTCGTGGCCGGCTGGCTGGACCAGCAGCCACGCCTATCTGTCTGGACTACGTCGGTCACGGTATTCGAGATTCGCTTCGGGCTGAACGCTATGCCCGCCGGAAAGCGTCGAGTGCAGCGAGTCGCCAATTTTGAGCGAATCCTGACCGCCGTGATCGAGCAACGGATCGCTCTCTTCGATCAAGCAGCCGCCGAACAAGCTGCGGAGTTAGCTGCAGCCCGCCAGAGAATGGGCCGTCCCGGAGAACTCCGCGACACCATGATTGCCGGAATCGTGCTGGCCTCGCACGCGACGCTCGCCACGCGGAACGTGAAGCACTTCGGTGACATCGCGAAGTACGTCGTCAATCCGTGGGAATAATGCGCCGACCACGGGACCAACGTCCGAGTTCGTCTTGACAAATCGCGTAAGTTGATCCGTAATAGAAATTGATGATTGTGATGTCCCCTTAGAGGGGCTAAAAACTGCGCCACCGGGAGGAGCTTCCGGTGGCGCATTGCTTTTTGGGGATGAATCGAAAAAGGAGAACTGAATGCATTACGAATGTCGGAATGGAAACTACATCTACCCAGGAAATCCGTGCCCAAGGGTCGGGCATCACTTCCAGGCGGCCAAAGTCGCGCGAATCGGATACCAATGTGACGTCCGGGGTTGCGGCGCAAAACTGGTGCGCGTTGATTCGCCTGCAAAGGAGCACGGAAGAAAGAGGATCCGTTTCGTATCCAAGGAAACGTCAATTAAACGTCGCTTCCAAAAGGGTCCAAGAAGAAAGAGTGCGGTTAAGAAATACCGTGTTAGTAAGTAGGCCCACTCAGCAGTAAACGTCTCTGAGAGAGAATTAAGAGGCTCCTCGCTTGCCCGCTCTGATCCTGCGAATCTCTTCCAGCCGCGCCGCTAACTGTTTCTCGCGGCCCTCCTGCGTGGGGTGGTAGTAGGTGCGGCCTTTGAGGGAGTCAGGCAGGCAGTCCATGTCGGCCACTTTGTCTTCTTCGTCGTGCGCGTAGCGGTAGCCTTTGCCGTAGTCGAGATCTTTCATCAGGCGCGTGGGTGCGTTGCGCAGGTGGAGTGGAACGGGTTCCTGACGCGTGTTCTCGATGTCGTCCTGCACAGCGCCGTAAGCGGTGTAGACGGAGTTCGACTTGGGCGCGAGCGAGAGATAGACGACGGCTTCGGCGAGGGCCAGATCGCCTTCGGGCGAGCCCAGAAAATCGATGGTTTCTTTGGCCGAGAGGCATAGATTCAGCGCCTCGGGAGCGGCGAGGCCGATGTCTTCGACGGCCATGCGGACGATGCGGCGGGCGAGATAGAGCGGGTCTTCGCCGCTCAAGAACATGCGCCCCAGCCAGTAGAGCGCGGCGTCGGGATCGGAGTTGCGCACGCTTTTGTGCAGAGCCGAGATGAGGTTGTAGTGCTCTTCGCCGGATTTGTCATACATCAAGACGCGCTGCTGGACGGCTTCGGCGGCGATCGCGCGGTCAATGTGGTTTGCGGTGCGGGCGCGTTGATTTGGAAGACCTCCCTCGGGGGCTAAAGCCCCGCTCTCGCTTTGCTGCGATTGCGGCACGACTGAAGTCGTGCCCTGACGCGGGCTGGATTTGGAATCAGACGGCGCGGCGACCGGTTCCAAGGCTAACTGCGCGGCGACTTCGAGGGTGTTGTAGGCGTTGCGGCAGTCGCCGCTGGAGTAGCCGGCGATGAGCGAGAGAGCCTCATCGTCGGCGGTGAGTGCGAGCGAGCCGAGGCCGCGGTCTTTATCCGCCAGAGCTCGACGCAGCAGGGCGGCGATCTGCTCCTCCTTGAGCGGCTGCAAGACGTAGACGCGGCAGCGCGAGAGCAGGGGCGAGATGATTTCAAAGGAAGGATTCTCAGTGGTCGCGCCAATCAACCGGATGGCGCCGCGCTCGACGTAGGGCAGAAACGCGTCCTGCTGCGCCTTATTGAAGCGGTGAATCTCGTCGACGAAGAGGATGGTACGCGAGCGATGCTCGGCGGCCTTGGCGGCCGTGACCATCACCTGCTTGATCTCCTTGATGCCGCTGGTGACGGCCGAGAACTCAATGAAGCTGGCCTTGGTGGTTTCGGCGACGATCTTGGCCAGCGTGGTTTTTCCCACGCCGGGAGGGCCCCAGAAGATCATGGAGCTGGCGTCGTCGCGCTCGATTTGGACACGCAACGGCTTGCCGGGGCCGACGAGATGCTCCTGGCCAACCAGTTCTTCCAGGCTGCGCGGGCGCATCCGCTCCGCCAGCGGCGCCATTGCATGGAGCAGCCCTTTGGAGGAGTGCAGTGGCCGATCTGGCTGATCCTCGAACAAGTTCATTGCCGCACCTTTTTAGGAGACTTAGGGGGTTGCTCTCCCACCCTAGCCGCCAAAGGCGCGGCTAGGATGGGGCACCCAGACGCGCGTTGCCGCGACGCTTCATAGAGCAGCACGCTGGCGGCGACGGCTGCGTTCAGGCTTTCGACAGGGCCGGGGCAGGGAATGGTGATTTTGGCGTCGGCCTTCGCAGCCAGATCGTCTGCGATGCCGTTGCCTTCATTGCCGATGAGGAGAGCAGCCGGGCTAGCCATATCCACCAAATCGGCGGGCCGGGCGGCGCGAGCGGTGGTCGAGAAAATCTCCACGCCCGCCTCGCGCAGGCGTTGGAGGCACTCCTTTTCGCCGGCCGCAAGCAGCGGCACGCGGAAGACGCTGCCGGCCGACGCGCGCACAGCCTTCGGGTTCCAGGCGTTTACGGTGCCGGGCAGGCTCACGATGCCCGTGGCGCCGAAGGCTTCTGCCGAGCGCAGGATTGTGCCCAGATTACCGGGGTCCTGCAGGCCGGCGAGCACTACGACCAGCGGCGCGGTCTCTTGCTGGCCGCCAAGCAAGTGCGTCCAGGTCCAGTCCGGCGGCTCGACCAGTGCGGCAATGGGCTGCGGCGTTTCGGTGGCCAGTGCGGAATCGAGCAGTTTCCTGGGCAAAAGCAGAACTTCGGTCTCAGGCGGCAAGGGCACCGCGTCGAGCAGGCGCTCCCAATCACGATCTGGGCCTTGCGCCACAAAAACAGTTGCAATGCGCAAGCCCGCGCGCAGCGCCTCTTTGAGCAGATTCAGCCCTTCGATACCCACGAGGCCGCTGGCGCTACCCACCAAACCGCCGGCGCCGCCGGCAGGCCCGCACTTGCCGCTACCGGGCGCGGCCAACACCCGCCGCAGCTCCTTCAGGCGCGCATTTTGCTTGCTTTCGACCACGCGGACAGGCATCGGACCCGCTTTCGGACTGCTGTGAGGATTGTAAGAGCAGCCTCTAGCTACTAGCTACTAGCTATTCCTGCCTGTCGTGTCATTGAGGTTTGCGAGCGGATTTTGTCCCCAAAAGGCCAAGTGCCGAGCGCAAGCGGCTAGAAGCTAGAAGCTGGAAGCTCAATCGCAACTTGCACCGAGGCCAGTGCTGTGATAGTTTCCGAGTTTGTAGCGTCTTCAAACCTCGGGAACTCAGGCAGGCCTCTTTGTCCGCGGAAATTTTGCGTGTCCATCCCGATGAACCCCAGCCGGAGCGGATCGACTACATTGTCGCCTGCCTGCGCAAAGGGGGTGTGGTCGCTCTGCCAACCGACACGTTTTACGGCCTGGCTGTGGACCCGGTGAACCTCGCCGCCGTCGAGCAGATCTACCAGATTAAGACCCGCCAAAAGCACAAGCCGCTGTCGTTGCTGATCTCGGGTCTGGCGCAGGCCTATGAATTGGCGCGCGACACCGATCCCCAACTCGACAAGCTTGCAGACCGCTTCTGGCCCGGTCCGCTCACGATTATTGTGCGCGCCGGAACCAAGCTGCCGCTGCGCTCCACGGCCAATACCGGGAACGTGGCCATACGCGTGCCCGATGCGGCTATTGCGCGCGCGGTGGTGGAGCGCTTCGGGCTGCCCATCACGGCCACTTCGGCCAACCTGCGGGGCGCTTCGGAGTGCACCAACGCGGCCTGCGTCCGCGACCAGATCGGCGACCGCATTCCGCTCATCGTCGACGGTGGCCCGACCGGAAATGCGCTGCCCACCACGATTGTCGATCTCTCGCTCGGAGCCGGACGCTGGGAGATCTTGCGCGAGGGCGCCATTCCCACGCACGAAATCGTTATGGTCCTGCAGCGGTGAGAAAGACAGGGAATGGGGACTAGGGACTGAGGGACTGGGCGCAGAACCTACAATGGAGCGCATGGGGCAAGGGACGAATGCGAAGCTGCGCGGGAGGGTTATCCGCGGACTAATTCTGCTTTTGCTCGTGCTGGCCGTGGGGGCTTTAGGCTGGTGCTGCTGGGTCTATAAGCAAATTGAGAGCTACGCCGGCCAGGATCAGGCTGCGCCTGCCGACGCCATTGGCGTGCTGGGCGCGGCAGAGTACGATGGCCGGCCCTCCCCGGTCTACCGAGCGCGCCTGGACCACGCTCTGGAGCTTTACCATCGCGGTACTGCCCCGCTCATCATCACGCTCGGCGGCAACGGCGGCGACCAGTTCACCGAGGGTTCGGTGGGCGAGGATTATCTGATCAGCAAAGGCGTTCCGGAGTCGGACATCATTGCCGAGACAGAGAGCCGCAATACCGAGGAGTCGGCCCGCCGCATCGCCGTCATCGCCCGCGTCAACGGCCTGCGCCGCCTGGTGGTGGTCAGTGACGATACCCACATGTTCCGCATCCATGCCATCTGTGCCGCCGATGGACTAAATGTGCTGACTTCGCCCCGGTCCCGTCCCGCCGCCGAGGGCAGGACGCTGCAGGCAGAGCGTATAGCCCACGAGATCGTCAGCTACACGCTTTGGCGGCTGCATCTGTACTGAGGCGGCCCTGGCGGGGTTAGCGGAGCTGGCGGTGTTAGCAGGGCAGCAGGTTAGCAGGTTGGCGGGTCCATGCTGAAGGAGCGTCAGCCTAGCGCAACCAGAATCCACAGCGCAGCCCCCGCCGCGCTGGCCGTGGAGAGGAAGTTGACCGCATCGTTGTTGAGCCAGTCCCGCTCCTCCAGAGTTGCTCCCAGCAGGCTGTCGAAGAAGAGGCCGAAGACGGCTCCTGCGCTGCTTATCGCGAACAAAGTGAGATTGCCGCGCAGGGCCCAGGTTCCGGCGCCTGCAACCGCAGCCGCCGCAGCCACGCCTGCCAGCGTGCCGGCCAGACTCACCGCGCCGTCCCGGCCCGCATCCACCGCGCGCAAGGTTGTAATCATCCGCGGCCGGCCGCCGAGCACCTGCCCAATCTCGGAGGAGACCGTGTCGGCGGCAGCTTCAGCCAGCGCAGCCAGCGCCAGGGCAAAAAACGGCGCCTGCGCGGGGAAATGATGCGGAATCCAGCGGCAATCGAGCAGCCAGTCCTGCACGGGACTGGTCAACACCAGCGCAGCAAAGCCCAGATTGGCCGCTACCTGCGAGGCAGAACGTCCCATTCGCCTCTCTGCCGTGCCCAGCAGTTCTTTTTTCGCCCGGCCCACCTTGGTGGCAGCAAAGGCGAGCACTGAAACCGCCAGTGTGGGCGTCAGGGCTGTGTGCCAAGGGGCATAAGGGGACACGGCGGTGGAAAACATGAGGCTAGCCGTGATGGTTGCGCCAGTTGCCGCTGCTGCCGGCGTGGCCGCCCGCAGCCTCCAGGTGACCAGCCCCAGCAATGCGCTCAGCCCTAAGGCCCAAATCGTCATGGGAGCCTTTTCCGCCGTCCGCGAAAAGCAGGCAAGCAGAACATCCGTCCCTGCGAAGGGCAGCACCGCGAGCAACACCAGCTTCGATTGCCAGGCCAGTTTCTTTTGAACCACGCTTCATCGTATCCCGAGGCGGCGGGAAGAGCGGCTTTGCCTTACGCAGTGGGCCAGTTGGGGAGAATGCATCCCTGAAGGGGGTTGCCGACAGCTCCAACATTACGGGCAGGACGAAGAATTACCATTGATTGGTGAGGAAGAAAGAATTTGTCACGAAAGACCTAAGGACTAGTGATGCAACTCAGTGAGACCCAGCCTTTGCCCGCTATTCAGCTTCCTTTGCCTTCGAGCGACCGCGACATGCCGGTCTTCGCCGCGCTGGAACGGCGAAAAACTATGCGAGAGATCAGTGCAACGCCTCTATCCCTGCAGATACTTTCGAACCTTTTGTGGGCCGCATGCGGAGTGAATCGCAGGACCGGCCCGTTTGGAGTTACCGGCAGGACTGCCGCTTCAGCGAGCAACTCGCAGGAGATCGACCTCTATGTCGCTGTCAGGGAGGGCGTTTATGTGTACGACGCACTCGAAAACCGATTAAATCCGATCGTCGCGGGCGACCTGCGCTCCGATGCCCTCCATCCTGGTCAGCGAGGTATGGACGCGCAAGCTCCTGTTCAACTGATATACATTGTTGACATCGACCGGCTCACGCACACAGCCGGGTATCAGGAGCCGGGATTGCAGGATCCTGAGATTCAAAGGTCCTACTATTACGTTGACACCGGCCTCATTGCGGGCAACGTGTATTTGTTCGCAGCCGCACAGGGATTGGCGGCGTGGTTCCATAATTGCGACAAGACCGGCCTCACTCAGCGACTGGGGCTTCGGGCAGAACAGCGGGTACTGTTCGCACATTCGATCGGCTATCCGGCGAAGGAATAACGAGGAGAACCACACCCAGAGCGCACCGGCGCCCCGGTCGTTCTCTTTGGCGACGGTCTCAGATTGATCCGCCTACCTCAGCCCATCCGCCTGATTTACAATCACAAGGAAGCGGGAACGAACAGGCATGAGGCTTTTTCCTATGAATGCAAGCCGGGCGCGCACGGCGTTTGCGCAGATTGGTGTGATTGCTGCGGCTGTTGCGGTATCCGCACTGATCGGCGGTTGCGGCAATAATTACAGACCCGTGGTGACACCGGTGACCACCAACGGTCCGGCAGCGCAGCCGACGTCGTATGCGGTTGTGATTTCGACCACCGGCCCCAGTACGGATGGTGTGGTCACGATTATCGATTACTCGGGCGATGCGATCATGACCGAGGCGACCATCGGTCCCGGGCCAACAGCTTTCACACTGGACGAGATCGGCGGAACAGGCTACACCCTGAACAGCGACGGCACGCTATCCAGCTTTGCCATCACCACGTCGCTGCAAACCAAGAACGTTTTGTTCTCCACGCTGCCTCCGACGGCGCGGCCGGTCAACCTGATGCCGCCGTCCTCAGGACTTTGGGTTACCGACCTGAATGGGAACGTGGTCGATCAGTTTACGGGATCGCCCGAGGCTTTTCAACGCGCCATTCCAGTCACCGGCACGGTGACCAATCCTAACTCATTGCCCATGTTCATCGCCGGATCGCCGACCACTTCCTCCGGCCAGCGCGAATACGTCATCAGCCAGGACATCCTCTCGACCGCGCCCATGACCTGTAACCTCTCGCCCAGAACGGTCTCCACAGACGGCGCGGCAACTCCAATCGAAACTTCCAGCAATACGGCCGATCCAGCCATTCCGGTGGGCAAGTGCCCTGTCTACGCTGTGTCAAGCACCGATCAGCAGCGCTTGTATGTGTTGAACCGGGGGGACGACACACTCTCGGTCATCAACATCAGGAACAATACGCTGGATACCGGCTGCCCTCCGCCAGCCGGCTGCACCAACCAAAATGGACAGACCTATTTCACCCATCCCGTTCTGCCGTTGTCCATCACCGCGGTGACTGCCACCGGCGTTACGCCGCCCAACGGAACGGCCGGCATGAGGGCGATCGCAGGGCCGATTTATGCCGAGTACAATGCCGCCACACAGCAGCTTGTGATAGCCAACTACGATGGCGGCACGATCAGCGTAATCGATGTGAGCCTGGATGAGTACGGCAACGACAGCGCCACTTTCGGAACCACTTACACCATCCCGGTGGGCAATACCGCCACTCCCAACCCGGCAGCCGTAACCGTCCTCCACGACGGGAGCAAGGCATACACGGCCAATCAAAACGACGACAGCGGGACAGGGAACGGCACTGTCACAGTGGTGAATCTCTCCACGCATACGGTGGAAAAGACGCTCACCGTCGAGGGCCATCCGCGCACCGTAGCGGGCACGCAGAACTCCGAGTACAGCAAGATCTATGTGGCCTCGCCCGACAGCCCCTATATCACCATCATCGAGTCCAGCCCAACCGTGACCGACCTGATCGACACCACGGTTCTGGTGGAGGGCACCCCGGTGGATTTGCGCACGACGACACAGAGCGGCTCCAGCGGCAACAACAATTACAGCAGCCGCGTTCCCGGCTACGGGCAGCCCTGCAACCTTCCGGGCAGTGCGCCGCTGGTCTCGCTCGCAGCCTGCCAGGCCATTCCGTAGCGCGGAGGGCGCTCAAGGCAATCTCTGAAGGGCCATTCCCTCGCGCGGGAACGGCCCTTCGAGTTTCTGGTGAGGCTCAGTTTCGCTTCCGTGAGATCCCCAAGGGGCTATTGAGACCTGCATGAGTAATGTCGAGGCAGGATGGGGACTGGATTTCTTTCTTATTGGCAAGATGGCGACCGCTTCGCGGTCTTAGCAAGTTGGCAAAGAACACGCATGACGAGACTAGCAAGAATGCGGCTCGACCTGCTGCTGGTTGAACGGGGTCTTGCCGCCAGCCGCGAACGCGCTCGCGCGCTGATTCTTGCCGGCCGGGTTCTGGTGCGGGAACAAAAAATCGACAAGCCGGGCACGGCGGTCGCGGAAGATTCCCCCATCCGCCTTCTCGGCGAAGACCAGCCCTATGTGAGCCGTGGCGGATTGAAGCTTGCGGCAGCTCTCGATCATTGGCAGATTGACGCGACAGGCCGCGCCTGTCTCGATGTCGGAGCTTCGACCGGCGGATTTACCGACTGCATGCTGCAGCATGGCGCTGCGCACGTCACCGCCGTCGATACCGGCTTTGGGCAGATCGCCATGAAGCTGCGCAACGACCCGCGCGTGCGCCTGATGGAGCGCACCAACGCGCGCCTGCTCGAGCCGGGATCGCTGGCCGCCGCGCCCACCACGCACGACGGTTCCGCGCTCACTTTGCTTGTTATGGATGTCTCGTTCATCTCGGCCACGCTCGTGCTCCCGCCCGTACTGGCCGCCGCACCCACCCTTGCCGCGGCCGTCATCCTGGTCAAACCGCAGTTCGAAGCCGGGCGCCAGCATGTAGGCAAGGGAGGCATCGTTCGCGACCCCGCCGCACACGAACTGGCGGTCGACAAGGTCGCGGAGTGCGTGCGATCGCTGGGCTGGCAAGTCGTCGAAACGATTCCGTCGCCCATCACCGGCGCGGAAGGCAACCGCGAGTTTCTGCTCTACGCGCGGCGGATGTGAACCGGAGTCTCGGCATTCGCAAACCGGTTATGGGTCACGACGACCGCCCTCTTCGCCGACCTTAAACCTGCGCGCCACAACTGGTGCAAAACGGCGATCCGGGATTCATGGTTGCGCCGCAACGACTGCATAACCCAACACCATATTGGCCTGCGAGAGGTTGCGGCTGCGCGGGATACCCCGCCGGGGCGAAGGCTGCGTTCCCGGCGTACATCACGGCGGCCTGTTCGGGGAACTTCGGATTGGGTCCGTATTGGTTCACTCCCGGTTGGCTGTCCTGACACAGGAGAACAATCTGGATCACAGAGGCGATGATTCCTACGAACGGGATCAAGCCGAGGACAATCAACAACAGGAGTATCCAGCCGCTTTTGCCCGTGTCGTGGAATCGTCGCACAGCGACGGCGATCGATGGAACCAAAGCCGCCAGACCGTAAAGGACAACCGGAGTGAACAGGAGACCCCCGTAATCCCGAGATACCGCGAGACCGATGCCGCCCACCGCAGCCAGCGCCAGTATGACCAAAAAGTTGAACAGCACGAACATCCAATACTCGGTGCGCCGCGATCGTCCATCGAATTCGGCATACTTTCTCCATACCATCGAATACCAATTCATCACACACCCCTTTCCTTGTAGCACTTTGAGCACTACGGTTCAGGCCTGTCACTGTCGGTACCGGTCCCCGCGGGCAGCCAGCGAATAGACGCCGCATTTGGTGTTAAACCACTATACAGTCAGAATTCCGATTATGTCAGCAGGTTTTTCGCCGGAATTATGCACCGAACCGCGCCTTTGTCCCCAGCGGATGCGGTCCGTTACACTGGGACGCATGGCCTCGGTCGCTATTGTTTCGAAGCCGAACCGGGAAGAGCTCGCGCGGCTTTTGCCGGAGTTGGTTGCATGGTTGCGGCAGCACGGCTACGAACCGGTGCTGGACTTGGAAGGTGGCAGTTACACCGCGGCCGCTCCGGCGGTCGATCGCATGGAACTGCCCGCGCAGGCGCCGGCGCTGGTCATCGTGCTGGGCGGCGATGGCACGCTGCTGGCCGCGGCGCGCATTTTTGCCACCGTGGGCACGCCCATCCTGAGCGTGAATCTCGGGTTTCTCGGATTCCTTACCGAGGTTCGTCTTGCCGATCTGTATGCCACTCTGGAGAGATGGTGCGAGGGTCGCCACAGCCTGGATGAGCGGGCCATGCTGCACGCCGCGCTATGGCGCGAGGGCGCCGAGCACGCCAGCTTCGAGGCGCTTAATGAGATTGTGGCATCAAAGGGGGACATCGCGCGCATGGGCGAGTTTGCCGTGGAACTGGACGGCAAAAGCGTAGCCAGCTTTCGCGCCGACGGCGTGATCGTGTCCACTCCCACAGGCTCGACGGCCTACACGCTGGCCGCAAACGGGCCCATCCTCACCCCGAATGTGGATGCCATGGTGGTGACGCCGATCTGTCCCCACCTGCTCACGCTGCGTCCCATCGTGGTGCGGGGTGACGCGTCGCTGACCGTGCGCGTCGAAGGCATCCCGAATGTGGCGCTGCTGACCATCGACGGCCAGCAGGGCGTTGAGTTGCGCCGTGGCGACGAAGTACGGTGCTGCCGCTCCTGCCACACCGTTAAGCTGGTCCGCCTGGGCGAGAGCGGCTTCTTTGACGCGCTGCGCAGCAAGTTGAGCTGGGGAGAACTGTAGAAGGCGGGGAACAGGGAGCGAGGGAACAAAGTCATCCTCAGCCCAATGCGATAGCCTTGGCTGCGGGCACGATGGGGCTGGACATGCCATGTCGAGACAACTAATATAAGTCAACGAATCGCTAATACAAGAGAACTGCTGCTAGAGGAAGAAAGTATCACGATCAATGCACGATAAGGTTCTGCCGCTCGGCGAGCATTTTGCTTGAGCATGCGCTGCAAGCCTTTCAGACGTTTGGTTCGAAGACACTTACGTCCTGCCGTGTGCAAGTACAAGTAGAGGAGAATAATTGATGCCCTCCCATCGACGCGACCTGTTTTCCAGCTTTCGAATTGGCTCAAAGCAGACGAAGAATCGTTTTGTTCTTCCCGGTATGCAGTTGGGCTGTGTTGTCGACAACGGGCCGCGCCAAGCACTGATCGATTATTATTCCCGCTGCGTTGCCGGCGGAATCGGAATGCTGATCACGGAGGCCCTCGCGATCGGCCATCCGTCCGCCACTTGGCACGACGGCGGCTTTTTGGTCGAGCGCACAGCGAGCGCCTGGAAGCGAGCAGTCGACGCCGTTCATGCTGAGAATGGCCTGATTCTGACACAGCTCTTCCATGAAGGAGCGATCCGCAAAGAGAAGCTAGGCGGCCCCTTTCCCGGCTATCCTACACTTAGCCCGTCAGGACTGTTCAATGAAGGCAAGCCGAACGGTCGCGCTGCGACGCGTGAAGAACTCGGCGAAATTCGCGACTCTTACGTAGGGTCCGCACTACTTGCACAGAGAATCGGGGCGGATGGCGTCGAAGTCCACAGTGCGCACGGTTATTTCCTTGATCAGTTCCTATGGGAAAAGACCAACTTGCGGGAGGATGAATACGGCGGAGCCGCAATTACCTCGCGTGCACGATACCTGGCTGAGATTGTCACGGGAATCCGCGAGGCGACCGGCCCGGATTTCATCATCTCGGTTCGCTTCTCGCAATGGAAAGAAGTCGATTTTGAAGCGCATATCGTCGCATCCCCAGGCGAGCTTAAGAGCCTCGTCCGAGTTCTAACCAATGCAGGCGCCGATCTTTTGCATGTCTCCACGCGCCGCTTCTTTGAACCTGAGTGGGAGGGCAGCGACCTGGGGCTGGCTGGGTGGACCAAGTCTTTCTCGTCCATCCCGGTCATAGCGAACGGCAGTGTCGGTCTGAGCGCGGACGTCATGAGCACTTTTTTTGGCCAAGACAAGATCGAGAGTACGGCGGAGCAATCTTTAAAGGAATTAAACCGGCGTTTCGCGAACCACGAGTTCGACCTCATATCGGTGGGGCGAAGCGTGATTGGCGATCAGGAGTGGGTGAACAAGGTTCAGCATGGTCTCTTCGCTAAAATCCGCCCGTTCGATCGCTCGCAGCTTGCCGCCGCGACGGAGGGGTGGGATCTGGGCGTGATCGGAGAGACTTACGGATTGACCCAACGTCCGGAGTGAATGGGTGGTTTCGATTTGACCGAGAGTCAAGAGTGTCCGGTTAGCCTAAGCGATTGGGGGACTAAGGGACAAGGGAATAGCCGGGCATCGGCGGTGCAGACCCACGGGGGACGAAATACGTTGTTTGGTATTTCGCAGGTTGGCGTCGCTTCGCAACTTCGCAGGTTGCTGAGTTCGCGCGGTATTTCTTTTGAAGGAATAGAAGATAGGAACCTCGGCCAGAAAGGAGAAAAACGGGGCCTCCGGCCACTAGTCCCTATTCCCTACGCCTATTTACTACTGCCTATTTCCTACTGCCTGTCCCTGTTTCTATCATCCGGTCCAGCGCCACGCGTGCCCAGTGCTTCACCTCGGGCTTCACCTCGACGCGATTCACCACGCGGCCCTCGACAAGATTCTCGAGCGCCCACGCCAGATGCTGCGGGCTGATGCGGTACATCGTCGTGCACAGGCAGCCGGTGTCATCCAGAGTGACGATTTTCTTGCCTTCGGCGGCAAAGCGCCGCGCCATCCGGTTTACCAGGTGAATCTCAGTGCCAACGGCAAACATCGATCCCGTCGGCGCCCGGTCCACGCATGCAATCAGTTGCTCTGTCGAGCCCAGCGCGTCGGCCTTCTGGCACACTTCGTAGCGGCACTCGGGGTGCACAATCACCTGAATGCCCGGATACCTGGCCCGCACCTGATCGACTTGGGACGGCAGAAAGCGCTGATGCACCGCGCAGTGGCCTTTCCACAGCAGAATGCGGCTTTCGGCGAGCCGCTTTTTCGTTTGCCCGCCCGCGGTCGGTCCACCCGGAATGTGGACGGCCCACGGATCCCATACCACCATTTCATCGAGCGCAATTCCCATGGCGTGCCCTGTGTTGCGCCCCAGATGCTGGTCAGGCAGAAAGAGAATCCGCTTGCCGCGAGCAAATCCCCAATCCAACGCCGTTCTCGCGCTCGATGAGGTGCACACCAGCCCGCCATGCTCGCCGCAGAAGGCCTTAATCGCAGCGGTCGAGTTGATGTAGGTCACCGGTATCGTCTCCACCGCAAGCCCGAAGCGCTCAAGCGCATCCCAGCAGTCTTCAACCTGGGAAATCTCCGCCATATCGGCCATTGAGCAGCCGGCATTCAGATCGGGCAGGATCACCTGCTGGCCGTTCCGCGCCAAAATATCCGCGCTCTCGGCCATAAAGTGCACGCCGCAGAAGACGATGTATCTGGCGTCGGCCGCGGCTGCCGTCTGCGAAAGCTTGTAGCTGTCGCCGGTAAAGTCTGCAAAGCGCACCACCTCGTCGCGCTGGTAGTGGTGGCCCAGAATTACCGTGGTTGCGCCCAGCCGCGCTCGCGCCGCGGCAATGCGCCCGTCCATCGAATGGTCGGGGAGAGCCAGATAATTTTCCAAACTACAGGTTTCATTCGCCTGCGCCGCAGGCGCTGATAATTCGTCAAGAGCCAGGGTCACAATATTCCGCCTTCAGTCCATTTCGGACGGGGGTGTTGAAAGCTAACCGGCTGCAGTGAGTGCGTTTTTTCACGGAACTCGAGACGGTGCGCCGTTCCCTCAGCACATCGTCCGGAACCCGAAAAAAAACCATCCACGGGGTTGTTGCAGCCCCTTAATACAATGGACGCGGGTAACAGCCGGCGGGCTCCGCCTCGCTCCGCCCGAATCCATCTGCGCTTATTGTAACCCGAACGTAATAAACGCGTATAACTTGCGCCGTTTGTGGCCGCTGCGCGACGGCGGTTATCATGATCTTTCATGGGAACTCCGCCACCAATCCTGATGGCCAACCTCGGTATGGCCGACACGCTTATCCTGCTGGTGTTGGCGCTGGTGGTCTTCGGCCCGCGCCGCCTGCCGCAGATCGGCCGCCAGGTCGGCAAGCTCATGTACGAATTCCGCAAGGCTTCCAACGACTTCAAATTCCAGATGGAAGAGGAGTTGCGCAACGCCGAGGAGGCCGACCGGCGCAAAAAGCAAGAAGAAGAACGCCAGCGCGCCCTCGCCGCCGCCCCGCCGCAACCACAACAAGTAGAGCCAACAATCTCGCCGGCTCCGGAGTCCAACGCGGCCGCGCCGGGTTCGGAAGCACCCCCGGCCGCCGCTCCCGAAGTCCCGTATGGAGACCCCTATCAAGGCCTGTATCAAGGCCTGCAACAAGGCGAATCGCCGCCGCCTCGCGACCCCAACGTCGACACCGAAACACCGCACTCCGAAGCCGCCGCAGCGCCTGCCGAGCAGCCAGCCATCTCACGCGTCGTACCGCGAATTCAGCCGCCCTCGACCGGCGAAACCGTTTCGGCCGAGCGTCCCGGCACCGAGCCCCAGCAACAGGAACTCTTCTCCGGCGAGCCGGGCAAGGCCCCTGAAAGCGTCAACTCTGAAGCAGCAGGATCGGAGCCTCAAGCCGAAAGATCGGAGCCGGCTGCTAACCATGGTTGATCCGCAGGAAGCCATCGAAAAGGCGCGCAAGGCCGTCACCGAGCGCGTCGAACTCCCCGGCATGAGCCTGATGGAGCACCTGGAGGAGCTGCGCAAGCGCATCGTTCACTCCGCCATCTATCTCGCCATCGGATTCGTCGTCGCTTATGCCTTTCACGAAAAGCTGTACGGCCTGATTCAGGCCCCGCTCGACAAGCTGGGCATCAAGCTCAACTACACCCATCCCATGGACCCGCTGAACCTCTACCTCCAGGTAGCTCTTATCGGCGGGGCCATTCTGGCTTCGCCCTTCATCCTCTATCAGGTGTGGCTCTTCATCGCGCCGGGTCTTTATCAAAAAGAACGGCGCTTCGTCATTCCCTTTATGGCGGCCACCGTGGGCCTGTTCCTCACCGGCGCCGCCTTCGGTTACTTCTTTGTGCTCCCCGGAGCGCTCAAGATTCTAATTCTCGGCTTCGGCTCCAAGTTCAACCCCATTGTCACCATCGAGGAGTACACCGGCTTCTTCCTCTCGATCATTCTCGGCCTGGGCATCAGCTTTGAGCTGCCCATCCTCATCTTCTTTCTCGCGCTGTTTGGCATCGTCAGCCCGCGCTTCCTTTGGAAGAACATCCGCTACGCGATCCTCGCCGTATTCATCGTGGCGGCCATCATCTGCCCCAGCCCCGACCCCGGTACGATGTGCGTGTACGCGGTTCCCATGCTGGCGCTCTACGTCCTCGGCATCGGCGTAGCCTGGTGGGTACACCCCGCGCGCAGAAAGAAAAAGCAGGCCGCGGGATGATGTTTTCCTGGTTTTGGACGAGAGCAGTGGCACAAATCAGGGTCTGATGGCCGAAAGTTCGAAATGGAATGGAGACATGATGGAAGATCTCTACGCCATGACTGCAAATCAGTGGCTAGGTTTCGCGACGCGGACGATGTTCTTGCACTGGATACGGTTGGTCGGCGGAATTTCCGCCGCTCTAGGCGGCATAATTCTCATCCCCACGAGTTTTGGTCTGCTTTCTGTCTTCGATGATTTGGGCCACCATCGTCCCATCAAAGATCTTGAGCTCGAAGCGGCAATGCTCGCCGCCGGAGGCGGCCTGCTCGCGGTCGGCTCGCTCTTGATTATGCTCGACTCACTCCGTCAATGGCGGGAGGTCGCGCGAGGTAAGATCAATGCCTACGGAGTGTTCTGGAACCTTGCAACCAACGAGAAGGTTAAGGGAGTGTTCGCATTCGAAATTGACTCAGGCATCCAAATACCAGACGAACCAGCCGGCTTCAAGCACACCTGTAAGGCCATGCGGCATATCGCAGAGCCTACAAGCGGTCCGAAATCCCTGCAAACTGTCATACCCGTTCTGCGCATGGTTTTTGCCATCCCTGGAGGGTTGGTCAGGGCAGATTTCGCGTCACAAGAATTCAATAAGCGATCGGATCTCGACACGATTGCGTTTGTCAAGGGTTCGATGATCAGGGTAAACGGAAAAAAGGCGGACCCCTGCAGACTTTGCACCGCAATCGGTACAGAGCTAAAGAACCAGGCTCCGAATATGGTCGACGTCCAATTGGTGGTGCATCTGAATCCGAACGCGGCCGCACCCAGCGCGCCTTCTAGTGCGGGCGTAATTGGAGCCGGAATGTTCGGTGCGGTGGGCGGAGCTGTGGGCGCGGTCATCGAGCAGAAGCAAGAACAGAGGCAGAAGCGGGAGTCTGCCGCCCAACAGGCCGCCCACGAGGAACGAGTCAGGAAACTTTTCCAAAGACTCGAACCGGTTGCATCGGAATTCGGATGGACCGCGGAGATCAAGCGGAGCGCATTGAAGTGAGATACTGTCGCCTCGGTCCGAATTCCTTCAATAAGCGGTTCCGGCCCGGCCGCAGCGGATTATCCCGGCGGCGTCAGGCCGGTCTCGAACTCTTTCTGAAACTGCAAGGAGGACGCAAGTGTCAAACGCAGAAATCGGAATCATCGGCGGCAGCGGGCTCTACTCCATGCCCGGATTCACCAACATTCATGAAGAGCGCGTCGAAACGCCCTTTGGCGAGCCCTCTGACGCGTTCGTACTCGGCGAGCTCGAAGACCGCAAGGTTGCATTTCTCGCGCGCCACGGCCGCGGCCACCGCATCCTGCCCTCGGAGCTGAACTTCCGCGCCAACATCTACGCCTTCAAGAAGCTCGGCGTCGAGCGCATCGTCTCCCTCTCCGCCGTCGGCTCCCTCAAGGAAGAGCACAAGCCCACTGACTTCGTCATTCCCGATCAGTTCATCGACCGCACCTTCGACCGCACCGCGACCTTCTTCGGCGGAGGCATCGTGGGCCACGTGGCCTTCGGCGATCCGGTCTGTTCGACTGTGGCCAAAGCCGCAGCCGAGGCCTCAAAAACTGTCGGCGTTGCCGGCAAGCTGGGCGGCACTTACGTCTGCATGGAGGGCCCGCAATTCTCCACCAGGGCCGAGTCGAACCTCTACCGCAGTTGGGGCGCTGACGTGATCGGCATGACCAACCTGCAAGAGGCCAAGCTTGCCCGCGAAGCGGAGATCTGCTACGCCACCGTGGCCATGGTCACCGACTACGACTGCTGGCGCGAGGGCCACGATGCGGTCACCGTCGAAGAGATCGTCGCCGTGCTACACAAAAATGCCGACAACGCCTGCAAAGTGGTGAAGGCCACCGTCGCCGCCCTGCCACGCGAACGCGATTGTGCTTGCGCCTCGGCGGCAAAGTTTGCCGTGCTCACGCAACCCGACGCCATTCCGCAAGAGGCGAAAGAAAAGTTGAAGCTACTTTTTGGTAAATATCACGGCTGGTAACCGCTGCGCGCTCAATAGGATGACTTACGGTATAATTTGAGACACTAGAGTTGCTTCACCCCGAGGCTGAAGATGAAGAAGTCTGAGATGCTGTTCGCAGCGAACTATCGTTACAACTTCGACCGGGACCTCTATGTAAATCGCGTGGCGAAGAAGGCGTTTAGCCTTGAGTTTGTCGACGACAGTTCAGAGGAGGCGGTTCGTCGAGCCATTCAGGAAGCAACAGACGGCAAGACCTGGCGTTTTTACTTCAACGACAAGCCCTCAGAAGGCGTGCAGCGCATTCTCGAAGAAGATTTGGAAGCAGCTTAGGTCTTATGCAAGATCGAAGCGTAGAGCATCGACTGCGCGAGGAGTATTTCGATTGCCTCCCCGAAATCAAGCGCGTTCTCTGGCAGCTTGAAACAGAAATTCGCTTCCGCACACTTCCAATTCTCCATGACCTGAGGGGACCAGAACAGATTGTTGTTCGATCCCGCGTCAAGGACTGCGAAAGCACCTTGAAGACGATGGCCCGCCTCAAAGGATCGTCCACCCCGGAGGGCAGGCAATTCGACCCAAGTCGTGCGGAAGAGTACTCGATTCTCGATCTTCCCGACTTGGCAGGGGTTCGTGTGCTTATCTTTCCTAATCGGAGATTGGGTCAGGTCGATTTGACTCTTCGTCCGCATTTCGCGGATTGGGCCGTTAAACCGGTCAAGAATAATCGGGGTGAGATCATCGCGCCGAAGTATTACGGCTATTGCAGAGAGGTCAGCTCCAAAATCCAGGGCGAGTATCAGATTGTGCCCATGCTGCTTGGACTCTTCTGGGAGGTCGAGCACTCAGCCATGTACAAGTTCAGAGCCGTTGCCAATTCCAAAGAAATGAGGGACCGCAGAGCCAGTGTCGAGAAGGCGTTGGCGGACTTCGAAGAAGGCGTCGAGCGCTTCTTGTGATGGAGTCCTGGCGGTACTCTGCCTTAAGAGGAAAAGAGAAATCCATGTCCATCACCGTCGTCGGAAGCGTCGCATACGATTCCATTGAGTCCCCCGCCGGGCGCCGTGAGCGCTGCCTGGGCGGCGCGGCCACTTACTTTTCGCTCGCCGCAAGCTTCTTCACTGAAGTTCGCGTCATCGCCGTCGTCGGGGAAGATTTCGGCTCCGAGCAGGAAGCTGTCTTTGCCGCCCGCAACATCGACACACGCGGTATCGAGCACACCGCCGGCAAGAGCTTCTTCTGGGAGGGCTCCTATCTCGAAAACCTGAACGAAGCCCAGACGCGCAACACCGAACTCAACGTCTTTGCCTCGTTCGAGCCCAAGATTCCCGACGCCTACCGCGACTCCGAATTCCTCTTTCTCGCCAACATCGATCCCGTGTTGCAACGCCGCGTACGCGAATCCATGCCAGCCGTCAAGCTCGTCGCCGGCGACACCATGAATTACTGGATCATGGACCATCGTCCGGCCCTTCTTGAAGTCTTGAAGGGCCTCGACGTGCTCCTGATCAACGACACCGAGGCTCGCATGCTGGCCGGCAACCACAACCTGGTGCAGGCTGCGCGCGCCGTCATCGCCCTCGGCCCTAGCGTGTTGGTGGTCAAGCACGGAGAGTACGGCGCGACGTTATTCCACAGCTCGAATCCAAAAGGGCGAGGCGAGGAGCTCCGCACCTTCAAAGCTCCGGCCCTCCCACTCCAAGAGGTCATCGATCCCACCGGCGCCGGCGACAGCTTCGCCGGCGGATTTTTCGGTTATCTTGCTTCTCAGGAGAAACTCACGCCTGCCTCCTGGCGCCACGCCATGTATTACGGCGCCGTAATGGGTTCTTTTGCCTGCGAGCGCTTCGGCACCGAGCGCATCGAGCAGCTCTCGCGCGCCGAGATCGACGCGCGCTTCAATATTCTCCGCGAGATCACGCACCTTGACTGAGAAGGGCATCACGCAGGCTGAAGGCTGGGCCGTTCTCGCCTGCTGCCTGATAGTGTCGATGGCCGCCATCGTCTGGAGCTGGCGCAACGGAGCAATGCTCAACTACGGCGACGCCGTCGCCCATCTCCACATCGCGAGGCGCGTCTTCGACTCGCGGACCCCACGTTTTTCTCAGCTCGGTTCGGTGTGGCTGCCGCTGCCGCACATTCTGCTCATTCCTTTTGTGCAGAATTACGAGTGGTGGGCCACCGGACTTGCGGGCGTCATCCCTTCATCGCTCGCTTACCTGGCCTCCTGCGCCGGCATTTACCGCCTGGCCAGGCGCTGGCTCAGCCCCGCCGCGGCCGCTCTCGCACTCATCTTCTTCGCCCTCAATCCCAACCTCCTCTACCTCCAAACCACGGCCATGACCGAGCCGCTCTTCCTTTGCGAGACGATCTGGATCGTGGTCTGGCTGGTGGAGTGGCGCATGGCCCTCGAGGAAGAGACCCAAGCCGCCAGCTACACGCTTCCTCGCAGCTCCTCCACTCGTTCCAGCCGCCGCATTGCCTCTATCGCCCGCCAACCGCTGCACATTTTCGAAGCGCCAGGTCCGCGCCGCGGCGCCTGGCTCGGCAATCCGCTCGCGCCGCGCGCTCCGCGGACGAACATCGTCATCACGCGATCGACCAGCATACAAGCCTGCATCGCCGCCGCGCTGATCGCGGCTATCTTCACGCGCTACGACGGCTGGATCATCGCCCTGCTTGCATGGGCCGGTATCAGCCTCACCCTGTTTAAGCGCGCCGCGGCGGGCGAGCGCGGCCGCCTCAGTTCGCCTGCCTTCTGGCTGGCCAGCCTCGCCATTGCCGCCGCGCCCATTCTCTGGTTTATCTACAACTCCGTTGCCTTCGGCGACTGGCTCTACTTCGCGCGCGGGCCTTACTCGGCTGCAGCCTATGACCTCCAAAACACAGTTCCAGGCTGGCCGCCGCATCCCGGTTGGCACAATCTTTGGGTGGCGCTGCTTTTCTTCCTCAAATCTTCTCAGCTCGACTCCATCGCCGCAGCGGCTCGCGGCAATGCTGCAGCCAACCTTGTGCTGGCGCTCGCCGCGCTGGGAACGGCAGCAGCATTCTTCGCCAGGAAGGCTAATGACCGCCGCGCCCTCGCCTGGACGCTTTTTCTCTGGCTGCCCGTCCCCTTCTACACGTACTCGGTTGCCTACGGGTCTGTGCCCATCTATCTCCCCGTATGGTGGCCGCACACCTGGTACAACACGCGCTACGGCCTCGAACTGCTGCCCGCGCTCGCGGTTGGGCTGGGCTTCGCGGCGCAATTCGCCGTCGGCTTGCTTCGCCGTCTCCCCTTTGCGCGACTCGCGCCGCGCCTTCCCATTTTTGCCTTCGCAGTCCTCTTTGCGCTCGCCGGCCTCAATTTCTATTACATGCTTCGCCAGGAACCGGTGGTCTACGTCGAGAGCACCAAGAACTTCGACGCGCGCCTGCCCTATGACGAAGCCATTCCGCCGCTCCTCCAAGAGATGGTCATGACCTTCCCCGGGGCTCCCGTGCTGATGGATACATCCACCTATCCTGAAATCGTCTCGCTCACCGGAATCCCTCTGCGCCAAACCATCAACGAGGGCGACCTGCTGATCTGGCGTACTGCATTGTCCGCGCCCGCCTCCAACGCAGCCATCGTAGTGGCCTTCGACGGCGATGCGGTAGACCGCGCGGTCAAGGCGCATCCCGCCGACCTCTCCGTCGCCGGCCGCTTTTCCGCCGAGGGACAGCCATCCGCGACGGTTTATCTCTCCGCATCCTGGGTCGATCGCATTCCAAATCTGTTTTGAGCGGGCAGCGCCGCATTCAGAGGCTGGGTCGCCACGCATCTGACACATTTGCGCGTCCCCAAAAGCCGCGCCAGGGCCTCAACAATCAGCCATGCACGGTGATAGCATCGGGCAAGGAACCGGCACGAGCACGCAACAGACGGAAAAACCATTTGTGGAAGCGCTCTAAAGCAGCCATCGGCGCGCGCTTTGCCTTCCGCAGAGCGGAGGAAAATTGATTCCCTTTACCAAGGCGCACGCCTGCGGCAACGATTTTCTGATCGTTACCGAAGAAGCTGCGGGCAACCACGATCGCGCGGACCTCACGCGGCGGCTTTGCGCGCGGTCGACCGCCATTGGCGCCGACGGCATCGAGTTTTTTGCCTCGACGGGCATGAAATCCGGCCGTGCCCGCCTCTACAATGCCGACGGCTCCATCGCCGAGATCAGCGGCAACGGCACTCGTTGCGTGGCCGCGTGGATGGCCGAGGCGCTCGGCTCGCGGCCCGGCGACGAACTGGAAATTTCGACAGATGCGGGCATGCGCGTGTGCCGCATCGACAGCGTCGAGCGCGACGGCGCATTCACGATCGAAATGACCACCAGCATGGGCGTTCCCAAGTTTACGCCGCACACGCTCAAGCTGACCGACGGCTCGGAGGTTGTCGGCGTCGAAGTCTCCACCGGCAATCCTCACTTTGTCATCCTCGTCGACAATCTGGAATTCGCCGTTGGCGGTAAGCCCTGGCAAACCATGGGCGCGGAGATTTGCGTGCATCGCGATTTTCCGCAACAAACAAATGTGGAGTTTGTGCGCATTGAAAGCGAGCGCGAGATCGAGATTCGTATCTTCGAGCGCGGCGTTGGGCCAACGACTTCGTCCGGCACCGGCACTTCGGCCGCCGCCACGGCGGTGCTTGCGTTGCGCCGCTGCATTTCACCACTCAAAATTGTCGCTCCGGGGGGCGCGCAAACCATTGCATGGAGCGGACCAAGCGAAGAGATCTTTCTCACGGGGCCCGCGACGCTCATTGCCCGCGGCGAGGCATGGTGAGATGGCGCGCTTGATGAAACCGCCGTCCGTTGCCTCCGGCGCCGCCATCGGCATCGTCGCGCCAGCCTCACCGGCGCAGCCTGAGCGCGTTGAGCTCGGTCTGGCAGCGCTCCGCGCCCTGGGCTATCGACCTCAGCCAAACCAACACGCGCTCACAAACGGGCCACTCTACTTTGCCGGAAATCCCGCTCAACGTCTGGCCGATCTGCACGCGGCTTTTGCCGACGAGAGCACCAGCGCCATTATGGCCCTGCGTGGCGGGTACGGGTCGAATTATTTGCTCGACGGCCTGAATCTTGAAATCATCGCCGACCACCCCAAGCCCTTCTTTGCCTACAGCGATCTGACCGGCATCCAATTGCACCTGCTCGATGAGTGGGGCCTGCCCGCCTTTCACGGCCCCATGCTGGCCGCGGATTTTTGTCTTGCAGACGGGATACATTTGGAAAGTTTCCGTGCTGCGTTGGCGGGCGAGCCCTACGGTGTAGGCGCTGCCGAAGGCCTGCGTGTATTGAAGCCCGGCACCGCGCGGCAAGCAGTGAAGGGAACTCTTTATGGAGGATGCCTGAGCATTTTAGTTTCGCTGCTGGGCACGCTCTGGGAGCCGCGCACCGAAGGCACGCTGCTTTTTCTTGAAGACACAGGCGTGAAGCCCTACCAGATTGACCGCATGTTGTGGCAGTTGCGCGCCGCCGGCAAGCTCGCAGGCGTCAGCGGCATCGTCTTTGGCGAAATGCTCAATTGCACTTCGCCTGGCGCCTCGCCCGACCTGTTCGAACGCGCCATTCTCAACGCGCTCGAGGGATTCGACGGGCCCATCGCCATCGGCCTGCGCAGCGGCCACGTTTCGCGCCAGAATGTCACGCTCACTTTCGGCGTGGGGGCGGAGCTTACGATCGGCGAAGAAGCGCGCCTCAATCTCCTGGAGCCGGCGGTGGTGCAATAAGGGAATTGTGAACCGTGGTAGGATATTCCTACCGGAGTGTGGATCCATATGGCGAGTCAACCAGTGCTTGAGTATTTGGCGACAACCAGGATCGGCGAGAAGGGCCAGGTCACGGTTCCAAAACAATTTCGCGAGAACCTTGGCCTTGAATCGGGCGCGCCGTTCGCTGTCCTGCGGCTTGGAAACGGGCTCATCCTCATGCCGCAACAGGACCACTTTGAGCGCCTTTGCAATCGCATTGGCTCTGCTCTGGCCTCCGCGGGCCTCACGCCAGAGGATGTACTGGCAACTCTTCCCGAAGCCCGGCAGCGCGTCTATGAGCGCCGGTATGGCTCCGCCGCACGCAAACCAGTCGTTGCCCGACGGACCGCGCGCCGGGCGCGCGCCAAGTGATTGCGCGGCCCAGACTTCGTTTGTTTCTTGATTCAAACGTGATCCTCGGCGGCATCGTTGCACAGTGGGGGCTCGACAAGGCAGCATTGTCACTTTGCGCTGCCAGGATCGCTCGTCTCGTACTGGCAGACGTCGTCCGTGATGAGGTTGCGGAGAACCTGAGTCTTCATGCATCTTCAATGCGCATCGTGAAATCGGACCGATTGATCGACGACTTTCATCGCCTGATCGATCTTGCAGATCCAGAACCGATTTTGTATCCGGATGCCGAACTCGTGCGGGCCAAGCGGAGTCTCATTCGCCATGAGGCCGATGTCCCCGTGCTTGTCTCGGCCATGGCGGCGAAACCCGATTGGCTGCTGAGCAATAACTCGAAGCATTTCACTGACGCGGTGGCCAGGCGTACTGGACTGAGAATTGCAACCCCTCACCAGTTTTTCAGGACACTTTCTTTGCTTATTCGATAGGTACACTGGCTTATGAACGAAATCGAGAAGCTGTCGAGGCAATGGTGGTGAGATTTTGAGCGCCCCGCGCCATATCCATCTCAGCGGCATCTGCGGCACAGCCATGGCCTCGCTGGCGGGCCTGTTGCAGTTGCGCGGACATCGCATCACCGGCTCCGACAAAGCCGCCTATCCGCCCATGAGCGACCTGCTGCGCGCGCTCGGCATTCCCGTCATGGAGCCTTACGCCGAATCGAACCTCTCGCCCGCACCGGATCTCGTCGTCATCGGCAATGCGCTCTCCCGCGGCAACCCCGAGGTGGAGCGCGTGCTTGACGAGCGCATTCCCTTCACCTCCATGGCCGCGCTGCTGCGTGAGGAGTTTCTCAAGAGCCGCTCGTCGCTCGTGGTCGCCGGAACCCATGGCAAAACCACCACCACCAGCATGCTGGCGTGGATCTACCAGGTCGCCGCGCGCCAAAATCCCACGCTGGAACCCTCTTTCCTCATCGGCGGCGTGGCCGAAAATTTTGACACCAGCTTTCAGTTGCGCCCCACGCGCGCCTTCATCGTCGAGGGCGACGAGTACGACACGGCCTTCTTCGATAAAGGCCCCAAGTTCCTCCACTACTTTCCCGATGCGCTCATCTTGACCCACGTCGAGTTCGACCACGCCGATATCTACGACGACCTCGATGCGGTAAAAATCGCGTTCAAGCGCCTCGTCAATCTGGTCCCGCGCCGCGGCCTCATCGTGGCCTACGATGGCAGCGAAAACGTAACCGAATGCGTGAGCCGGGCTTTTTGCCGTATCGATCGCTATGGTTTCAGCGAGTCCGCCGATTGGCGAATCCGCAATCTGCGCTATGAAAACGGCCGCACGCGATGGGGCGTGATTCACAATAGCGCCGCCTGGGCCGAGTTCGAGATGAACCTTGCCGGCGAGCACAACGCGCTCAACGCCACCGCCGCCGCCGCGCTTGCCGCCGGCCAGGGCATCGCCACGGAAGCCATCGCCGAAGCCCTCGCCACCTTCAAAAGCGTCAAGCGCCGCCTTGAAGTCCGTGCCGAGATCGGCGGCATCACCATAGTCGAAGACTTCGCCCACCACCCCACGGCCATCCGCGAAACCCTTCGGGCGCTACGCTCCGTCTATCCGAATTCCCGCCTCTGGGCAATATTGGAGCCCCGCTCCAACACGCTGCGCCGCAAGGTTCTCGCGTCCGATCTGGTCCAGAGCCTTCGTCTTGCCGATCGCGTCGCCCTTGCGGCCGTTTACCAGCAGGAACGCATCCCCGAGGACGAACGCCTGGACCCTGAAGAAGTCGTCCGCGCCGTCAATGCGGGGGGGGGTGCGGGGGCTGAGGGTGCGGGGGCTGAGGGCGCCCGGGCCGAACTGTTTCCCGATGCCGACGCCATCGTCAACGGCCTCGCGCCGCGTCTGGCTTCCGGCGATGTGGTGGCCATCCTCTCCAATGGCGGCTTCGACGGCATCTATGAGAAACTTCCGGCGCGCCTGCGCGAGCGATTTCCCGCGGCATCAAACTGAGGCGCGCATGATCTGGTCGCTCATCTTCATCGCCAACATGGTTCTGCTGGGCATTCCTTCAGCGCTGCTCTTCATTCCCTGGTGCTGGATGACAGGCAATGTGCTGCCGCTCTACAAGGCCACGCGCTTCATGCTCTCCTCGAGTTGCCGCCTGGCGGGAGTGCGGATCCGCGTCGAAGGTCTCGATTGCGTGCCCCGCGACCGCGCCTGCATCTTCATGTCGAACCATGTCTCCAACCTCGATCCGCCCGCGCTGATCTCCATCATTCCCGGCCGCACCTCGGCCTTTATGAAGCGCTGGCTCATGCAATTGCCCATCCTCGGCGCCGGCTTCCGCCAGGGCGAGTTCATCGCCGTCGACCGCACCGGCAGCCGCGCCGACGCCGAGCGCAGCGTGGCCGAAGCACAATGCGTGCTCGCCAAAGGCGTCCACATTACTACATTTGTTGAAGGCACCCGCTCGCCCGATGGCCGCATGCTGCCCTTCAAGAAAGGCCCGTTCTTCCTCGCCATGGACGCAGGCGCGCCATGCATTCCGGTCTCTATCCATGGCACTGAGACCATTCTGCGCAAGGGCAGCCTGCGCATTCATCCCGGAGTTGCGCACGTCGTCTTTCATCCGCCCATCGACCCCGCAGGTTTTGCCGTACGCGAGGAACTGATGCGAGCGGTACGCGCGTCCATCGCCTCCGGCCTTCCCGAATGGATGCAGGGCTAGTGCTATGACTTTGTGATTCGGTAATCGCTCCGGGGCAAGAGTGGGCCTGGAGGCCCGCACGACAGACGGTCTACCACCCCGGTCTCGGGGTAGCTGTATGCCCGCTCTTGCCTCGGCTTCAGCCGTTACGCCCCAAATCTGCTAGGCTTGCGTGTTCCGGCAATTTGCAATGAGGCAGGTATGTTATGGCATTCAAATTTCAGGGTTTCGATTTTCTTCATCTCGATCGCGAGCTTCACAGAAGACGAGCTGCTCGTCCGCCGCACCGCGCGCGACTTTGTTGAAGACAATATCGTCCCCATCATCGAAGACTGCTTTCGCGAGGGCCGCTTTCCGCGCGAGCTCGTTCCGCTGATGGGCGAGATGGGCTTCTTCGGCGCGAATCTCGAGGGCTACGGCTGCGCCGGCATGTCGAATGTGGAGTACGGCCTGGTGATGCAGGAGCTGGAGCGCGGCGACTCCGGCCTGCGCAGCTTTGTCAGCGTGCAGTCGGCGCTGGTGATGTATCCCATCTTCACCTTCGGCTCAGAGGAGCAGAAGAACGCATGGCTTCCGGCGCTGGCCACCGGCGAGAAGCTCGGCTGCTTCGGGCTTGACCGAGCCGGGCTTCGGGTCGAATCCCGGCGGCATGACAACGCGCGCCCGCAAATCCGGCGATGAGTACATTCTGAACGGCGAAAAGATGTGGATCACTTCGGGCACCATCGCCGATGTGGCCGTCGTCTGGGCCAAGCTCGAAGGCGACGAAGGCAGCGACCCGGTGCGCGGCTTTCTTGTCGAAGACCGACCGGCCCGGTTTCTCGTCGAGCGACATTCATGGCAAATGGTCGCTGCGCGCCTCGGTGACCAGCGGCCTGACGCTTCAGGACGTGCGCGTGCCCGCGAAGCCAATCTGCTGCCCGGCGCGACCGGCACTGAAGAGCCGCGCTGATGTGCCTGAACCAGGCGCGCTATGGCATCAGTTGGGGCGCGATTGGCGCGGCGATGGATTGCTACTCGACGGCGCTGCAACTACGCCAAGACCAGAAAGCAATTTCACGACCAGCCCATCGCCAGCCATCAGCTTGTGCAGGAGAAGCTGGTGTGGATGGCGAGCGAAATCTCCAAGGCGCAATTGCTCTCGCTGCACGTGGGCCGGCTGAAGGATGCAGGCACAGCCGGGCACCAGCACATCTCGATGGCCAAGCGAAACAACGTGTGGATGGCTCTCGAGTGCGCGCGGCTGGCCCGCGACATTCTGGGCGCGAACGGCGTCACCGAGGACTATCCCATCATGCGACACAGCATGAATCTGGAATCAGTGAAGACGTACGAAGGCACGCACGACATCCACACGCTGATCCTGGGGCAGAGCCTGACGGGGATTGGGGCGTACTGAGGCGATATTCGACCAACCGCGAGCAGGAATCATCATCGACAAATCCGTTGGCGGAGGCGCATATTCGTATTCATGCGAAAATTTTCCGAGCAATTTTGGTTCGCTTTCCTTAGCACGTCTGTTGCTCTGACGCTTTTGTTCGTGGCTGCTGCCTTCCTGGCAGCGCAGCAGCCCGCCTCCCTGCCCATCGTCCTCCACGCCACGCGCCTGCTCCAGGTCGATACGGGCCACGTGCTCGAGCCCGGAGAGATCCTCGTTGAAGGCGAACGGATCAAAGCCGTAGGCACTGCGGTCGACCACCCGCAGGGAGCGAAGGTGATTGACCTCGGCGACACAACGCTGCTGCCCGGACTGATCGACGCGCACGTACATCTGTTTTTGCATCCGGGCACCGAAGACCTGCAGACGGTCGAGGAGTCGGTACCGTGGCGCACGATTCTGGCCGAGCAGGCCGCCAAAGCCGACCTGATGGCCGGCTTTACCGCCGAGCGCGACATGGGCACTGAGGGTGCCGGTTCGGCAAGCACAGCGGTGCGCGACGCCATCAACCAGGGAATCATTCCCGGGCCGCGGCTGCGCGTCTGCGCCAACGCCATCGACATCCTGGGCGGGCACGAGGACGCAAACCGCTTCAATCCCGCGCAGCATGTGCTGTCGAACGCCGACTATGCCAACACCGCAGACGAGATCGTTGCGGTGATGCGCGAGCAGCACAAAGAAGGCGCGGACTTCACCAAGATTTACCAGACCGGGCCGGACCGCATGATTGACGGAGTGCTGCATACTCCCTACCAATACACCGAGGCGCAACTGGCCGCGGCGGTCGAGGAAGAAAAACGGCTCGGCACGGCGTCGGCATCGGCGTGCATGCCATGGGCGAGCCAGGCACGCTTTATGCGGCCGAGGCTGGCGTGGCCTCAATCGACCACGGCACGCAGCTCAGCGACGAAACCATGCGCATCATGAGGGAAAAGGGCATCTTCGCCGTGCCCACGTTCACCATCTTCGAGTACTTCGCGCAGCATCGCGATTCGCAAGATCAAGCCGCCGCGGAATCGGCGATGCTCGGCTACAAGATCGCCGAATTCAAGAAGCAGATCGCCGCCGGCGTTCCCTTCGCGGTGGGCTCCGATGTAGGTCCGTTCCCGCACGGCACGCAGGCGCGCGAACTCACGCTGATGGCCCGCTACGGAATGAAGCCGCTCGCGGTGCTGCAGGCCGATCTAATCAACGGGGCAAAACTGCTGGGCTGGGCGGGCCAGATCGGCGAGCTCAAGCCGGGCTACTACGCCGATATCGTCGCCGTGCCGGGAAATCCGCTCGACGACATCTCCGTCGTCGAGCACGTGAGCTTTGTGATGAAGGACGGCGAGGTCGTCAGGCTCCCGGATCGCTGACCGGAGCAACGGAAAGTTCACCGACTATTTGCCGGAACTCAAAAAAATGACAGCCGTTCCCCTCGAAGAGTGCTTTGGGCTGCTACAGTTGTGAGAGCCGCTTTCAGATCGCCAGTCTCTCGCTCAGTTAGGGAGACCGGGCAGTATTACAGATCTCTGGGAAGTGCGGGGAGCTGCTGGCCAGCTTCGCCGTAGGCCGTGCCATCGAGAAACAGGAATTGAATTTGCGTAAACCAATGGAGGGAGAAAGATAATGGCTGACGAGATTTCACGGGTTGAGTATTACGTAGCGACGATGCCGAACAAAACCGGGGAAGGCGCTCGCGTTTTGACGGCTTTCAAAGAGGCCGGGGTGAATTTGGCCGGATTGCTGGGCTACCGGAAGACGGCCCGGAACGCCGAAATCATCGTGGTCGTGGATGAGAAGACACCGGGAGTCAGCGCGGCGGGCAAGAAAGCCGGCCTCGCCCTGGGCAAGAGGCAAAAGGCCTTCGTGGTGAAAGGTGAAGACCGTGTCGGTGCGGTCGCCGAGCTGGCGAGCAAATTGGCTGGGGCAGGGATCAACGTGACCTCGATTCATGCTCTGAGCACAGGTGCAGGCCGTTTCGGCGCACTCGTTGCAGTCGAATCGTCGGATCTGAACAAGGCGGCCAAGGCACTGGCGAAGGAATAGATTGCTGCGATGGCTTGGCGATTCTCAATTTGAGAACGCCAAGCTCACTGCAATGTGGACTTGCTGCGATTACCGATGAACCAGCGCAACTAACGCGCGCAGGACTGCGCCAGCGGCATCGGGCCCCACCGAATTTACTTCGCCATACCAGGGTACGGCAGCGTTTTCGAGCCAGGGCGGCTCTTCGTCCCACTCTGCCTTGGGGATAAGATAGCCGATCTCGTCATTCCCCAGTCCGAAGATGAATTGATAGGTAGACTTTAGCTGCTCGCGCAGCACGGGTTCGAGTGGCGCTTCAGGATAGTCGGCGCCGGCATAGCGTTCGACGCCGCCATCTACCAGTTCAGGATAAATTTCGCCGGGAATGGTAACGATCTCCGCCTCGGCGGTTCCGCGCGAGCGCAGTTGAACATAATCGACTTCAGTCCGAATGTCGCGGCCCGTCGCACAATCCACACGCCCCAGTTCAGGTAAATCGCGTCTTTCCGTAGCTCGATCCAGCTTGCCGCCTGTGTAGAGGGGCTTGCGCCCCGCAAGCGTGCCTGCAGCTTCAGCGGCGCGAAAGATTGAATTGTGCAGCGGCACGAAGATCGTCTCATTCTGGATGGAGAGCGAGTCGATCTCGATCTGCCTGGCGCTCTTCAGCGCGCGCTCGGCAAGCCGGCCGATCTCAGTCCCCAGGAGTTCTGCTTTGCGCCAGGTCCCGTCCTCGGCGATCTTGCCCGTTTCCGGATCGACCAGCGAGACCTGACCGAGCGGTGAAACCTTTCCCACCGAACCGGAAAAGAACAGAGCCGTGCCGCCCAGTCGAGTTTCCAGATAGGCCCGGACCCAATGCGGGTAATCCGAGGTGATCTCTGTATTCTTTCGGCCGAGAACCTCGGGGTGGTCGCTCCAGTTCACCACCGTTGCGATCGTCTGCCCGGTGGAACGCGCAATCAGGCGCATCACGAAGAGGAACGGATCTTTCACGATCGGAGGCCGGTCCTCGCCCTGCAGCAAACCGAGCAACGGATGATCGTCTCGCCCCAACTCCAGCCGGGCTGGCTGCATGGCGCGCACGGCATTGGCAGCGGTCGCAGCGATGCGCCCCTCCACCCAGTCCAGATATTTAAGGTCGACTCCAGTTTCGAGCGGTTTAGGACCGTAGAGGCCAAGCGTATCCGGCCCGGCGTGGGTGTGCGTTGCAGCCACGATCAGGAACGATGCCGAAGGCGTCATCCGGTCGAACTGCTGCCGGATGGCAAGCACATCGTCATAAAACAAGCCGCTCAAATCAACCGAACAAATTACGAGCTTTTGATTCGCGACGCCGAGCGCGAGGCAGCGCGCATAGAGATCGTCGTGGACACCGGTAGCAATGCGGTTGTGCCCGAATCCGGCGAGATACACGGCGCGCTCCGGGGACAACTCAGGCGTAATCGTTGATTGTGAGGCGCCCGCCTCGAAATCGCCGGCCGAGACCAGCGGTGCGCCGATTATCAGAAATACCGCGATGGTGAGCAGCCGTCGCACGTAAGCTCCCACATCAATGTATAACCGAACGGTACTGCTGCGAAGATGCCGGCCAATCTGGCTTCAGCCGCCAGCTCCTGGCCAGCTCTTTGGAACGCGCTCCGGATGGTCGGAGATCACTCCATCGGCGCCAAGCGAGACTGCGCGGGTGATAAGCGTGGGTTCATTGACGGTGTAGAGCCATACCTCAAGGCCCGCATCGTGCAGCGCGGCGACGAACTCGCCGGTTGCGGAATCGTACGCGAGGCCAACCAGCGCCGCCTTGGCCTCAAGCGCCATGGCTGCGCCCGCAGCCGGGACCCACTCCATCAACGCAAGGGTTCTCGCCAGCGGGTCGATTCTGCGGATTTCGAGAATCTCCGCGTGAAGGAAAGACGCATAGACCACCGGGCCGGAAAAAGCCGCTTCCTGCACCGCACGGTAGATCGCCGGTCCGGTTCCCGGCGCCTTGACCTCCAACATCACCCCGGCGCGCCCACTGGCCGCCGCCAGCGCCGCTTCCAGGCTCGGGATGCATTCCCCATCGCCCGCGTCGAGCAATTGCAATTCCTCCCAAGTGAGGCCGGAGACCCGGCCTGCGCCGTTGGTGGTGCGGTCCACGCGCTCATCGTGCACGAGCACCAGGCGTCCATCCCGGCTGCGCTGGACATCGACTTCGACAAAATCAACGCCCAGAGCAATCCCTTTGCGGATGGCCGCCAACGTGTTCTCTGGGGCGTGGCCTGCGGCTCCGCGATGGCCGATCCGGACAATCCGCCGGTCATTCCCATTATCCGGGGCATCCGGCGGCCCGGGTGCGTGGGTGTTTACCAAAGCTGCTCCATCCTCCACGACAGCAAAATTCCTTGTGTGCAGTGTTGTGTTGCGCGGATGGGCAACGCTGTTCAGGCGTTTATGAATCACCGCGCCCAGGGTCACGGCAAATTCCTTTAAGCCGTCCGCAAAATTCATGGTACGCTTTGCGCTCCGGCATCATCCAACGTGCGTAGGAGTACATGTCCCCTGCCGAGGGAGTATTTAGCTGGGGGCCGGGTTGAAAGTGTGAGAAAGGATTTCTCGCAATGGAGCAGGAGTCCTCGCAACCAGAGATCGCAGAAGCGTTCGTCGACGTAGCTAGCGCTCGCCTGCATTATCTGCACGCTGGAACCGGCCCGCCCATGCTCCTCATCCATGGGCTGGTCGGTTCCAGCCGAAACTGGCTCAACAACATTAACGCTCTCGCAGGCAGCGCCAGCGTGTATGCGCTCGATCTGCTGAACATGGGTAAATCGCAGCGGATCAACGGGCTGGACGCCCGCCTCAAGCCTATAGCCAAGCGCCTGGTCGCGATGATGGACGCGCTTGGTCTCGCCAGCGTCGACATCGTCGCCCACTCGCACGGGGGAGCCGTCGCGCTGATGCTGGCTGCGATGCATCCTCAGCGGGTGCGGAGGCTTATTCTCTTCGCGCCGGCCAACCCCTACAGCAGGTCGAACGATAACCTGGTGCGCCTCTATGGCAGCCTGTTGGGGGGAATTGCCCTGCGCATGCTGCCCTATCTCCCCGCACCGATTCAGCGTATCGCGCTCGGGAAAACGCATGGCGGCCCGGATCGCGTCATCGACAAATGTTTGCAGGACTACAACGAGGTCCTGCGCAACTCCGGCTCAGTGCACCACGTGCTGTCGATCCTTCGCTGCTGGTTCGCCGAGCGGACCCGGCTCAGGCGCGCCCTGGGCCGCGTCGCGCAGGTTCCAACCCTGCTGGTATGGGGCGACGGTGACTGTACCATGAGCCTTAGCTCGGGCATTCGCCTGCACCGCAGACTGCGCGCGTCCGAGCTCGTCGTCGTGCCGGACCGGGGCCACTCTGTGTTCGAAGAGGCGCCGGAAGAAGCCAACCGCATCATGCTGGACTGGCTTGGCCGCCATCCCCTGACAGCCACATTGCCCGCCCCGCTTCCCGCTGCTTCCACTCCGCGCCGGCGCAAACGGGCCAAGCCTGTTTCCCACGCCGAGGGCCTCGGCGGCGCCAGCATCGCCGGCCCCAGCGTCAGCGTGGCCCAGGCCGGAGCTGCTCCGGCCATGGAAAAATTATCCTCCGGGACCTAGGCTGAATTCCGCTCGCGATCAGTCTACTTCGGTCTGGTTGATCAGATACCGCTCGTAGCCCATCTCGCCGATCTGGTGTACCTGCGCTTCGAGCCAGTCCACGTGTCCTTCTTCGTCCTTCAGCAGCTTCATAAAGAGATCCCGGGAACCGTTGTCGCCATTGGCTACGCAAACACGAATCGATTCGTTGTACGACGCTACCGCCCCATGTTCGAGCTTCAGGTCGGATTCGATCATTTCCCTGACGTTCTGCCCAACTGTCAGGGCCATCGGTTCCATCTTCGGGATACCATCCAGGAATATGATCCGCTCCAGCAGCGCCTCGGCATGCTTCATCTCGTCGATCGATTGCTTCTTGATGTACTTCGAGTATTTCTTGTAGCCCCAGTTTTCTGACATTTCGGCATGCAGGAAGTACTGGTTAATCGCAGTAAGTTCGTCACGCACGGCGTGATTCAGGTGTTCGAGTACGGTGGGGTTGCCTTTCATAGTGACACTCCTTTCGTAAATGCCCGCATCGGTGAACAGGTCCGTGAAATAAAGGCTAAACCATTATGTCACACGACCTCGCGGCGAAGATTTCCCGGCGGCGCCGTCTTTGGCTGCGCATCCGGAGTTCATGTGGCAGAAACTGGGTTACTACGCCGACATCGTCGCCGTCTCCGGCAGTCCCCTCGACCATATCTCGGTCGCCGGCGGCGATGGCTGATAAATAGCTGAATGTGAACTCAGACCAGCGCAACCAGACCGGAGTAAGCGCCAAGCCTGGCGTCGGCAGTAACGAGTTGAAGGTGCTCGGCAATAGCCTGGGCAATGAGCAGCCTGTCGAAGGGGTCCCGGTGATGCAGCGGCAGGCGGGCCACCGCCATCACATGCTGCCTGGTGATTTGAAGCTCGTGGATTCCGGCCGCATCCAAAAGGCCAGCTAGGCGCTCTATGTCTAAATGCAGCTTCCCCAAGCTAACCTTGATGGCAAGCTCCCAGATGCTTACCGTGGAAGCAAAGACTGCCGTTGCGCCATCAATCAAGGCGCGCGCCTGCGCCGTGAGGTGCGCGTCCTCCCCCATCAACCAGATCAGGATGTGCGAATCGAGCAGGAGGCGCACAGTCAGGCCTTCTTCACTCGGCGCTCAGCTCGATCCGGCTTAACCGGCGCGCGAGGCTCCGGCGGAAAGATTGGACCATCCTCGAATTCGGCCAGAACCTCATCTGGAAGCGGAGCGTCAAAGTCGTCCGCGACCCAGATTTCGCCCTTCATCAAGCCATAACGGATGGGACGTTTCTTTGGCTCAAGCTGCGTCAGCCGCGCCACGGGCTTGCCGGCGCGCGCAATGATCACTTGCTCGCCGCGCTCCACCTTCTCGATCAGCTTTGAGAGTTGGGTCTTCGCCTGAAAGATGTTCACGGTCACGGCCGGAGTTGTAGTAGTTTTCGCAGGCATTGCGCCACCTTAGCTAAGTCTAGCTTAGCAAAGCAGACATCAGACGGCCACCGTAAAACTGTCCTCGGTGCGGGTCACCGGGTGGTAGAGCGTGTCGCGCTCCACCGGAACTCGCCCGGCCTCGGTAATCAGGCGGCAGAGCTCCTTGCGCGTCATGCCCTGCGGCGTCGTGGCGCCGGCATCGTGGTAAATCTTCTCCTCGATCACCGTGCCGTCCAGGTCGTCGGCTCCGAACCGCAAAGAGATCTGCGCGATCTTGGGCGTCATCATCTGCCAGTACGCCTTGATGTGCGGGAAATTGTCCAAGAGCAGCCGGCTCACGGCAATCTGGCGGATGTCGGTCAGGCCCGTAGTTACCGGCAGATGGTCGAGCGGCGTGTTTTCCGGGTGGAAGGCCAGCGGAATGAAGGTCTGAAAGCCGCCCGTCTCGTCCTGCAGGGCGCGCAGCTTCAGCAGATGGTCCACGCGGTCGGCATCGTTTTCAATGTGGCCGTACAACATCGTCGCATTGGACTTGAAGCCGAGCCTGTGCGCCGTCCGCGCCGTTTCCAGCCATTCTTCGCCGTCGATCTTGTGGTCGCAGATGAAGGAGCGCACCCGCGCCGCGAAAATCTCCGCGCCGCCGCCGGGCATCGAGTCCACGCCTGCTTCGCGCAGCTTCAGGAGCGTTTGCTCGACGGTAAGCTTGGCGCGCCGCGCCAGAAACGCGATCTCCACCATGGTGAAAGCCTTGATGTGCACCTTGGGGAAGCGCTTTTTTAACCCATGGACGAGATCCAGAAAGAACTCGAGTGGAAGGTCCGGGTGCAGGCCGCCGACGATGTGAAACTCCGTCACCGCCTCAGAGTAACCTGAAGCCGCCGTCTCCCAGGCTTCGTCGAGGGCCATGGTATAGCCTGCCGGGTCGCCCTTCTTGCGGCCGAATGCGCATAGCTTGCACGCCGCGACGCAGACATTCGTCGGGTTGATGTGGCGATTGACGTTGAAGTAGGTCACATCGCCGTGCAGGCGCTCGCGCACATGGTTGGCCATCCAGCCCACCGCCAGCACGTCCGGTGAGCCGTAAAGCGCCAGGCCATCGTCCGCGGTGAGCCGTTCCTGGGCCAGCACCTTTGCCGCGACCGGCTCCAGCCGAGGGTCGACCGTTCGAAAGGGCCGGGTGGGGAATGCGTGGGTCCGGGATGCGTGGGTTTGGGAGGCGCCGGTTTGGCGGGAGCCCAATATGTCAGCGCTCATACATTGATGATACCGAACTTCGGGTAACTTGGCTCCCCACTGTGGAACGGTCCTCGCCGGTGTAAGCCGGATTACAATTCGAGGAGTGGAGGGCGGCGCACACTGCCCCTTCATCGGCGCCGAAAAGGCAGAAACATGCCCATTGAAGAGCGGATTTTTACCCAGAGCTATGCGCAGGGGCCGGCAAGGCCGCTCGTGGAACTTACCATCGGCGAGCTGTTGCACCGTACGGCGGAACGCTATCCTGACCGCCTGGCGGTAGCCTCGTGCCACCAGCAGAAGCGGCTTACCTGGGCCGGGTTGAGCGCCGAAGCGGACCGCGTCGCGCGGGGGCTTTGGGCACTGGGCATTCGCCGCGGCGACCGGGTGGGCTTGTGGTCCACCAACTGCATCGAGTGGGTGATGATGCACATGGGTTGCGCGCGGGCCGGCGCGGCGCTGGTGAACGTGAATCCGGCTTACCGCTCGCACGAGTTGCAGTTTACACTCACGCGCTCACGCATGAAGGCGCTCTTCCTGTGGCACAAGGATAAGCACGCCGATTACGAGGAGATTTTGGGCCGCGCACGCCACGGGCTCGATCTGGCGCTCGAACGCACGATCTACTTCGATTCGCCCGCGTGGCCGGAGCTGCTCGAAGCCGAAGGGCGGCTGCCGGATCACGTCGCCGTCGACGATGTGGCGAATATTCAATACACGAGCGGCACCACAGGCTTGCCCAAAGGGGTGATGCTGACGCACCACAACGTGGTCAACAACGGGCAGTTCCTGGCGCAGGGCTTCCACTATACCGAGCAGGACAAGATCGTCGTCCCGGTTCCGCTGTTCCACTGCTACGGCTGTGTGATTGGAACCATGAGCGCGGTCAACTCCGGCGCGGCCATCATCCTGCCCAACTGGACATTCGATGCGCGGGCCACGCTGAAAGCGGTACACGGCGAGCGCGCGACCAGCGTCTACGGCGTTCCTGCGATGTACGTGGCAGAGTTCGGGCTCGACGACTTTACGAGCTACGACACAACTAGCCTGCGCACCGGCATGATGAGCGGCGCGCCGTGCCCGGTGGAGCTGATGAAGCGCGTACTCGAAGAGATGCACATCCGCGAATTGGTGATCGCCTACGGGCAAACCGAGACTTCGCCGGTGGTGACGATGAGCGACGCCGCGGATACGATTGAAGTTCGCGTAAACACTGTGGGCCGCGCCATGCCCCAAACTGAGATCAAGATTGCATCGCTCGAGAACCAGGGGACGCTGCCCTGCGGCCAGCAGGGTGAGGTGTGCGTGCGCGGCTACGCATTGATGAAGGGCTACGACGGCGACCCGGAGGGCACGGCGCAGGTAATCCAGCCGGACGGCTGGCTGCGCACCGGAGATTTAGGAGTCATGCGCGAGGACGGATGCATTCACATCACCGGCCGCTCGCGCGACGTGATTATCCGCGGGGGAGAGAACATTTACCCGCGCGAGGTAGAGGAGTTCCTCTACACGCACCCCAAGGTTGGCGAAGTGCAGGTGATCGGGATTCCCAACGAGCGGCTGGGCGAGATCGTGGTGGCGTGGATACGGTTGCGGCCTTCGATGGACGCCACGGAAGAAGAGATCAGAACTTTTTGCCAGGGCCAGATCGCCTATTTCAAGGTTCCCGAGCACGTCCGCTTCGTCACCGAGTTTCCGGCCACGCTGTCGGGCAAGATTCAAAAGTACAAGATGCGCGAGTTCGAGATTGAAGCGCGCGGCTTGCTTGAGGTGGCGCGCACGGCAACTGCCTGAACCTCCGTCGATCTGGGCCCGGGGAGATATAGCCCTCTCCCAAGGAGAAATCAAAACCATCACGGCTCCGGATGCAGGGCTCCGAAGCATGGCCTCGTAACAGGGCCTCGCATCGCGACGCGTTACTTCACGCGTTTTGCCACCAGATCTTCGGTGGCGAAGTCGCCTACTTTGCGGGTGAATTTGATCTCGTCTCCGTCGATCTTGCCCGTATAGACGATCCGGATTGAATTGCCGCCGAAGTTCAGATTCTCGACGAACGTGATGTTATCCCCATCGATCTTGCCTTCCTGAATCTCCGACGATCCCTGTTCATTGGCGGCTGTTCCGGTCAGCGTCGAACCATCGACATGGAAATCGTAGGTGTACTTTTGCACGCCGATCTGCGTGTTGAATTCGGCAGTCCACTTCCCGTTGAAGTCTGCGGCCAAAGCAGCCACGGAACCGAGCGCGAAAAACAGAACCGCGAACCCTAGCTTTCTTATCATGTGAGCGTCTCTCCCAATATTCAATTTTATCCCGGCGCGGATTTGCACAGCGACGCCTGTTCAGGAGGACGTTGGAAGCTTTGTAGAAGACCCAAGGGACTCAGGGATGGGTTTACGGCATTTTCGGAATCAACGTAGGCTTTTCAAGAAGCGTGCAAAGTGGCTTTTTCTTGAGGAAAAAGCCACTTGAAGGGCGTGCTTTCGGTCTACAGTAATTCCGAAGATGCTATAGCGCAACCGGGCCTAGCGCTACTTGACCAGGTCCGCGCGATGAATGCGCTCCACTTGCTTCGAGTAGCGGCCGAGCAGGGCATTCCAGCGGACGATGGCGATATCCTCGAGCATTCTCATTCCATCTTTGAGGTAGCTCATTCGCGTGCGCTCATCGTGCGCCCAGCTCACGGGCACTTCTACGATGTGGTAACCGCGCTTGAGGGCGATAAAGAGAATCTCGGGATCGAACCCCCAGCGCTCGATGGTCTGGAGCTGAAAGACGGTCTGCGCGGCAGCGCGCGTAAAGGCCTTAAAGCCGCACTGGGTGTCGGCGTATGGCAGCCCCATCACGGCGCGGGTAACGCCGTTGAAACAGCGCCCGAAAAACTGCCGGTAAAAGGGCTGGCGAATCGTTTGGCGCGTGCGCTCAAGCCAGCGCGAGCCGATGGCGATATCGGCGCCGCCGGCAAGCGCGGCAAACAGGCCCTCGGCCTCCTCGATCGGCGCCGACAGATCCGCGTCGGTAAACATGACCACTTCGCCAAGGGCCTGCAAAACGCCATGGCGCACGCTATAACCTTTGCCGCGGTTGCCGGGATTCTGGAGCAGCCGTACCTCGGGAGCGCCGGCAGCGAAGGCCCGTACCCGCGCAGCAGTTTGGTCGCGGGAGCCGTCGTCAACCACGATCACCTCGGCGGACCAGCCGCGCGTGCGGATGCAGCCGGTAACCGCCTCGAGAGCGCCCAGGATTCGCGCGCTCTCGTTGTAGGCAGGAATGACGATGCTGTACTGCGGATGGCTCATTTCTGTCTCGGAGTGTCCATGATAAATGTATCCCAGATCGGACGCTCCTCGGCGCTGGCGGTCTAAGCAGCCAGAAGCCCGATTTTCATTCAAAGCAGCGCGATTTTGACCCAAAATTGCCGAGTGATTCCGGTCGTGCAATCGGCCAACTTGCTGATGCACAAAGGATAAATTCCCACAGGGGACTTGCTTTTTCGTGCTTTCCCTTGCAAAATCCGTTTATGCTAAGTGCGGAGGTTTCAGGGAGATGACAAAAGCGGACCTGGTGGAAAAGGTAACTAGCCTGGGGGACTTGACCCGGCGCGACGGAGAAGTGATCGTTGAGACCATCTTCGGCTCCGTCATCGGCGCCCTGCAGGCCGGGGATAAAATCGAGATTCGCGGCTTCGGTTCGTTTCGCATCCGCCAACGCAATCCCCGCATCGGCCGCAACCCCAAGACAGGCGCGCGGGTTGAAGTTCCCGCCAAGAAAGTTCCCTACTTCAAGCCCTCAAAAGAACTGCGCGACCTGGTCAACCCGAACGAGGCTGCCAAGGTTTCGTAGAAAGCCACTCATGACCGGCTGGACCGGCCCGTCTGCGTTCCACGAATGCCGATCACCGCCATCATCCGTCCTGCGTGCCCGCGCGAGGCCCGATGCGAAAAGAATAGTTCTGTGTGGCATTGCGTGCAGCCACCCACTGCCTGAATTGATCCGGGCTTGAGTCCGGCGGCCAGTAACTGCCGGCGATTGGCTTCGATCAGATCCAGGTGCAGGCTGGGACCCAGGGCCAAGTGCCCCGGTGCGCGCTGGGTCAGGAACAGCATCGGGTACTTCTTCCGCACCGGGTCCACATCGCACACCTCGCGAAACAGCTCGCGCGCGGTTGCGAACTGCGACTCGAACTCCGAGAGAACCTCCTCGCCCACGGCGTAACAGCACGCGCCGATGCCCGGACCGATTGCGGCGACAAGATCCTCCGGCAGAGAACCGAAGACAAGACGCATGCTGCCGATGCCGGTTTCGACAATACGCTTTACGGTTCCTCGCCATCCAGCGTGGAATGCCGCAACCACGTGACGCTTGCGGTCGGCTACCAGAACAGGGATGCAATCGGCAGTCTGAATCGCGAGCAGCAGGCCCGGTTCGCCGGTCATCTGCCCGTCCGCTTTACGGGGGAGCGAGCGGCCTGCGTCGGCCGCACTGGCGCAAACGAGGAGATTGGAGTGGAACTGGCGCAGTGCGACGATCGGCGTAGCGGCGTCGCCGGTGACGGCCTTGGCCAGCAGACGGCGGTTGCCTAGAACGGTCTCGCGGTTATCGGCGGCAGTAAAGCCCAAATTGAGCTCGCCCGGCGCACCCTCAGCGCAATACGCCCTGCTCAAACCTCCCTTTCGGGTACTAAATCCCGACCAAAGCCATGGAAAATTCCACCCCGGAATCGGAAGCCACTCCACGCCGTTGGCGGCGCGACAGGGAACCGGCGCCGGGCTAGTCAGGTCCTCCGGCTCCGCGTGTTCCAAGCGTTCGGCGCCATGGCTCTTCGGCGGCTTGCCGCGCAGGCTTCTGACCAGCCCTGCCTCAGCAAGCCGGGCATCGATCACCTTAAGGGCTGGAAAAGAGGACGGTTTGAGGCCGGATGAGGACCGCATCGCTGTCTTGATTCTAGAGCCATTGGATCAATCGCATCGGAGGCGCCTTTACCTGAGAGAGCATATGGGCCTACCTTCCGGTAGGCCCGCTCGAGAGGCAGTTTCAGAGAGAAACCAGGGAGTGTCTTGGGAAGAGGTTCGTAAAGAACCCTCAAGAGAGAGATGTTGCTTGTTTCCGATGGAACAACTTGGGAAGCCTCTGCTAATTGAATCAATCATAGGACACGGCGAAGTGCGCGACTATCAGGAGATTCCGAAAGTTGTGTAGAAGTTCCGGCTGAATCCGCGTAGGAGAATTCCTACAAGCCTGCCCTGATAGCCTTTCAATTTGCTTTCATCCCCGAAATTAATTCTGACATCCGGTCAGGTACCAATATTTCCACTGAGAGAGCATATGGGCCTACCTTCCGGTAGGCCCGCTCGAGAGGCAGTTTTAGGGGGGAAACCAGGGGGGTGTCTTGGGAAGAGGTTCTTAACGAACCCTCAAGAGAGAGATACAGCCTTTCTTTGGTAGGACATCTTGGGGAAGCCTCTGCTAATTACTTATATAGATGTGGATGCCGGCAAAAGGTTGCATTTCCTTAAATATTTTTTACCCACGTGTGGCCCGCGTCAGTCTGAAGCGCGAAATTGGCGGCAGGTGGCCCTGATCCCTCGTTCCTTTTCCCGAATCACAACGAGGGCGCCCCCGGCCCCTACTTTCGAGGACCGGGGATGGAAGCGGCTCCAGTAGGGTCGCCGCCCATCCGGAGAAATCGACCAGACAGTCCCCCCGGCAATCGGCCCGTGTCGCCCCTCAGCCCTTCGGTCCCCATCAATACTCCCACTAGTCCCGCCTACCTCATTCCATTGCAATTATTTCATCCGCCAATTTTGCATATTAATTCCGCAGATTTCCTAAGCTTGTCTTAGGAGAACTCGGGAATGAGCCGAAAACCCTCGAGCCTTCCAGCCCCGTAATACCTGGTATATAGCCGGCCCGTAAATCCTTTGTTTTCAAATATGGAGGTACGGCATATAGGGGGAGGGGTGGAGTTACCAATTGGGTACGGACCGGGCAGATAGCTGACATATTGAACCGGGGACATATCTGACACTGCCGAGCGAGAGGTGGCGACAGGTACAACGTTGTCATGGCCTGGAAAACGAGCAGTGTGATGGACGAGAAGCTTCGGTTTGTCTTTGAGTATGAACGGGGTGAGGAGACGATGACGGAACTATGTGCCAGCTTCGGGATCTCGCGCGAGACCGGCTACGTGGTGCCGCGCACGCTACCGGGATGGCGGCGCTTCGGCTGGCGGCCGCGCGGCCTTCTCTACAAGATGCGTGATCAGGCCAACGGGCAGGAAACGCACCAGAAACGCCGTAATCTTCCCACTGCCCTTCGGAACGATGGTCCGCCGGCCGCGCGCCAGAGCGTCGATCGCAAGCCGCGCTACATTTTCCGCCGATTGAAGGTTGCGGCTGCGAAAAACGCTCGCGTGGGCCACTTCGAAAAACTCGCTCTCCGTGGTTCCGGGGCAAAGCGCGGCCACTTTCACACCGAACCGCGCCACCTCCTCTGCCAGGCCCAGTGCAAAGAAACGGTCAAATGCCTTCGTGGCCGCATAGGTGGTAAGGTACGGGACCGGCTGAAAGCTCGCCGTCGAGGCGAGGACGAGCACCCACCCCCGCCGCCGCTCAACCATGTGGGGCACGAACAGGCGCGACAGCCCCACCATCGCCTCACAATTCACGCGCACCTGGCTCAACTCCTGCTGGGCGGGGGTCAAATGAAACGCGCCATACTGGCCCAGGCCGGCGTTGTTGACCAGGATATCGACGACAATTCCGGCGCCCTCGGTGGCATCGTAGATCTGCTGCGGCGCGGCCGGATCGTTCAGGTCGGCGACAACGATGCGCGTCTCGGTCCCTTTTGCGCTGAGTTCAGCCCCCAGCGCCTCCAGGCGTTCCCTGCGCCGCGCGGTCAGGATCAGTTTGGCGCCCCTGCCGGCCAATTCCCGAGCCAGCGCTGTGCCAATTCCCGAGCTGGCCCCGGTGACCAGCGCCCTTTTGCCTTGAAAGTCTGACGTAGCCGCCATCGCTCCATGATGATAGCGGATGCGAGAAAGCCTATTTCCCGGGAGTCGCAGGCACAAGCGAATGCGGCTTTGAGAAAGAGCGAATGTAGATCACAAGGTTCCAAACTACCTCGTCGTTGGCGCGGCCATCGCTCTCAGCAGGCATGTTCGCGCTCCCGCCTTTGCGGATGATGTTAAACAGATCCCAGTCGCCCTTGCCGGCGAGAGTCGTCGGATCGGTCCAATCGCCGATGGTAAGGTTCATGCTGGTCGCCATATCGGTTTTGCCATTGCCGTTATCTCCATGGCACATGGCGCAGTCGATCTGATACAGGCCCTTCGCCTTCGCCTGCGATTCGGCCGTGGGCTTTACGGGATTCTTCACCTGCGCGGCAGGTTGCGCGGGCGCGGCGGCCTGCGTTGGCGCGGGCCTGCTTGTGCGCTGCGGCCTTGCCTGGGGGTAGTAGCCAGGACGATTAGAGCAACTGCAAAAATCAGCGGAAACGACTTCAACATCACAGTCTCCTCGGCAGATGTCAAAGAACGGGCATCTTGATGTCGATTGAATTCTGCGAGGAATTATAGGCCGATTTTGCGGAAAGGGCTATGGAAACCGACACAGAAGCGAGTCAGCACGCGGACAGCGGTTTCCTGCCGCGGGAATTGCGTGATCGCGAATCAATATCTTCGCAGCCGAAATTAGTGCATCGCTCCGCCGCCCGCTCCTGCGCCGGGCCGGTTCTTGCTCAGCAGAAAGGCCAGCAGAATCATGACCATCGACATCCACGAAAGCTGCATGTAGACATCCTGGTAGCCCTGCATGTGCGCCTGATTGTTCAACTGGTTGTAGATCTGGGCCAGAGCCATGCCGCCGCCATTCGGCGCGCCGATTCCGCTGCTTAGGAACGAGCTAAGCGCCTGCCGATTCTGTTCAAAGGCGATGGAGCCCGGCTGCATGGCCTGTTGCAGGTGCTGCTCGTGCCACATGGTCCGCGATAGTCACCTGGGCATTGGTGATGGCAATAAGGATGCTGCCGCCGATGTTGCGGACGAAGTTGATGAGCCCCGCCACCTGATTGTGAGCTCCCGCTGCGGCATGCCCACGTAAGCGGATGTGGTGATGGAGATGAAGCAAAACGGCAACGGCAACATTTGCACGACACGCAGCCACGAGGCCTCGGCAAAGCTCATCTGCAGATTCGTGACATCAGCCGCATAGCGGAAGGTAATCACCATCAGGGCGAAGCCGAAGGCGGCGAGCCAGCGCGCAGCAAACTTTCCGGTGGCAATGCCGGCCAGCGGCATCATGACTACCAGCGTTACCCCGCCGGCGGTGAGAGCGAGGCCGGCAGTGGTTGCGGTGTAGCCAAGCAATTGCTGCGTGAATTGTGGCTGCAGCACGGTGTTGGCGTTTAGCACGCCGCCCACCAGCAGCATTAGGAAGCAACAGATGGCGAAGTTCTTGTAGCTGAAAGAGGCGAAGGTTGATGAGCGGGTCCTTCTTTCGCCACTCCCACACCAAGAGGCCGATGATGCCAACAACGAAGAGAAAACCGAAGAAGCAGATGAACGACGAGGAGAACCAGTCGTTTTCTTCGCCTTTATCGAGCATGATCTGCATGCCGCCCATGGCCAGGGTGAGAAAGCCGAGGCCAACATAATCCATATTGCGCAGGCGCGAGGGATCGGCCTTGATCCACGGCGGATCTTCGACGAGGCGGGTGACCAGAAGGAAGGCCACAATGCCGACCGGAATATTGATGAAGAAGATCCAGCGCCAGGAAATGTTGTCGGTAATCCAGCCGCCCAGCGTGGGGCCGATCGACGGAGCAAGCACGGCGACCAGGCCATAGAGCGCGAAGGCTTGGCCGCGCTTGTGCGGCTCGAACGAGTCGGCCATGATGGCCTGCGCCATGGGCTGCATTCCGCCGCCGAACGCGCCCTGCAGCACGCGGCATAGAAGCAGGATGGGCAGCGACGGAGCCGCGCCGCACAGAAAACTGGCGATGGTGAAGCCGGTGATACAAAGGACGAAGAAGTTGCGCCGGCCCATGACCGAAGAGGCCCAGCCGCCCAATGGCAGCACGATGGCATTCGAGACAAGGTAGCTGGTAAGCACCCACGTGGCCTCATCGGTGCTTGCGCCCAGAGCGCCGCCAATATGCGGCAAGGCCACGTTGGCGATCGAAGTGTCCAGCACCTCCATAAACGCCGCCAGCGCCACCGTCATCGCGATCAGCCATGGGTTCACCCTCGGCTTCCACTGCACATGCGCGGCCAGATCGGGATTTTCCATCTTCGCCGGCAGCGTGCCGGCGCTCGATCCGCCTCGCCCGCCCGCAGCAGCGGAACCTGGAGTCGGAGCGGGGAATGTAGAATCGCTCGCGGACAACAGCGGTCTCCTCAAGCTTTTTCTGCGTTCTATTTGTGCCTTGGCCGGGGAAGTGCGACGTACCTGGCGCCGAATGCAGTCAGTGGACCGTGCACCCGGCGTTCTTCTGCTGCGCGTACTTTTTATCTAGATTCGAAAAAGTGCGTTTAGGGTGCACGGATCTGGCTTTTTAAGCCAATCGGTCTTGGCCCAAGGAATAGGCCGCATCGTACGCGACGCGTCGCGCTCGCTTACTGAGCGCTCCCGGCGCGTTGGGTGGGCCCACGTCCGGGGTCTCACGGACAGGTCTTGGTCCGTGCGGCCAGAAATCCGGGGTCCCTGCGGACAGGCTCTTGTCCGTGGGGCGGAGGTCCCGATTTCGGGACCCGGGATAGCATGAAGCTCGAGCGCCTGTTTACGCGGTCAGCTATCGCGAGAACTGCGCTGACTTATTCCGCGCCGGCGTGCATATACACCTGCTGCGGCGCGTCGATCTTTACGTTCGCGCTCACTTTCAATTTCAAGGTCTCCATTTGCGGCTTGCTGCCCAAGGGAGCCATAAAGTCCAGTTCGTACTGGTTGTCGAGACGCCGGCTAATATCGGTGAGATACGGCTCAAAGCTGACCGGATTGCCGAATCCCTCCCAATAGCTGTTGCCGCCCGTCGCCTGGGTAAGCTGCGCCAGCAGGTTCTGGCCGTCATAGTCCGCGTAGCCGCTGCGGCCTAAGAGGCCCTGGTTGCGCCAGTAGATTGAGTAGACGATCAAACGCGCGCGAATCGAATCTGCGGTGGCTGCCGCGACATAGGGATCATCAGGATCGTAGTGGACCTCGTAATAGTCCACACCGTCCGTGACCATCACCACTTCGCGCCGCGCATGGGCGTCCTTCGACGGCCAGTTCTTAGCCAGGTCGGAGAGGCAGAAGTAAGGGCTGGCGCTCACGCCGGGCGCGCCCGCCAGGGGCAGATGCAGTTCTTTCGCCACAGCGGAGTGGTCCGTTGTCATCGGGCCGGCTAATGCGGCGCGGCCGTTCTCCATGTAGGCCACGGCCACCTTCGCATCTGGCGGCAGTGCCTGGATGAACTTCGCGATGTCGCCCAACTGAGTGCCAATGCTTGCGCGTGCGCCATCGTCGATCAGCACGACCATTTCCACCGTGCTTTGCGGGCTGCGCAACTGCGTCCAGCCGGTGATGGTCGAATCCTTGCCGTCAACCTTCACGTGCAAGGCATCCTGGGGAATGCCGCCGGGAATTTCATTGTTAGACAGAATCGTAACCACTGCGCTTCCCTGCCCCGCCTGGTTTTGATCCGCTGCAAGCGCCGAGGAAGCCGCGAGCAACGCTCCGGCCGCCATCGAAACGGCGAGTTGAAGTTTGAAGTTCTGCATAGCCGATGCTCCTTCCGGGGCGGCTCAAGCGCACCTTCCGTGGCGAGTCGCTCCGCCTGACTATTAGATGGGCGGCGCCGCGAAACAGTCTCAAAGCAGGACACCGAAAGGGATCGTGGAGCAAAAAAGCAATGATAGGAAGTGATGAGGAATCAGTGGCTTGCGGCGTGCGCGGCCTTCGCGCCAAAGGGCAAATTTTGTTGCGGGCCACTCAAAATGCCGGCATGAAGACAACGCCGAAGGAAACAGTATATGTGGCTTCGCCTTAGCTCTCGTCCCAGGCCACAACAATCAGCCATTCGTCGGGGCGGCATTGAGCGGCGACATCGGGGTAGGTGACGGTTTTCCCCGCCCACTTGTCCGTCACGTAGTCGCCGGCGTCCAGCAGCCAGTGTTCCCGTGCACTTGGCGGATAAGGGATGATCCGCGAGGTCAGGTGCTCAGACATTGCCGTGTATCGGCAGGGGTAACCGTTGCCATCCAGATTGATGGCTTTGCCTGCCTTCACCAGGTCGTCGAGCCACTTCAATCCGTCCCAATCCGTCTGCCAGACGGCAAGACACGCGCCTTCGGCTGACTCCCACGTCGCCGGAGACTTGCCCCCATCCTGCTGCCGGTAAACACTCACGTGCCAGCCGAGCATGCGTTGACCCTCCCGCAGATTCCATCCCCGGCAACGGATCGCAAACGAGACAATACGCCTATTGCGCTGGTTGCGCCGCCACGGCGTACAGCGGGCCGAGCAACTGATGCAGGTATACGCAGAAGCCTTGGACCACACCGAGCCTCAAAGGGGGAGTCACGGCGTATGACCACATCCCTCGAAGGTCTGAACGGCTTTCAGTAAGGGATTATTGACGAATAGCCCCGCGTTCTTGATCTTGCAGACCGCATTTGCGAGATCCTGCGGATTTCCCCCCATAGTCGGATTCATGTTGACCCGGTTCAGGTCGCTGTATGTTCCCGTCATCGTCTCCTTAACTTCATCACAGCTGCTCTGACCCTCAGGGCACGGCGCGGTGCACGTCTGAACCTGGGAGGCTGGAACGCCGGTGAGAGTCCACTGGAAGGCGCCCATAATCTGCGTACCGCACATAAAAACGTCGTAGAACTGCTTGCGATAAGGTGCGCCACTGGGCAACGCGTTGGCGGTGGGCGCGTCGCTTATCACGTGGCCGTCCCCTTTAATATCGGTATCGGGACAGTAGTAGTACTCCTTCGGGCACTTGCCGGGAGTCCGCGCTCCGGCGTTTGGGCATTCATCCAGGTTCCAATCGCCCAGGTTTCTGTCGCCGCAGGTCGTGTGGACCTTATTTGCAGACTGGCAGCTCGTGTCCGTGGAGTCTGCGCACGTCGTCCTGACGAACTGGAGGGCGCGCATCTTGCTGCCGTCCGGGCAGGGCTGGGGCACAAACATGATCCCGTCGACTTTGTTGCCGATGCAGTAATTGGTATAAATTTGTGCTTCAGGCAGCGACAGGCCGAACGCATTGCCAGAGTTCTTCTGGGCTGTCCACAGCTGCGTTGGCGTTGTAGGCGCGTTGGGACAGAAATTCCATTGCGAAGGCTTGCACGCGCAGATTCCCTTTGCGGCCTGATTCTCGTACTTGGAAATGACATCCTGGCTGAGTCCGCAAGGATTGTCCGCCGCGATCTGCGGAGGCAGCGCAGGCGCGCTCTTTGAGACCACCGGCACTTGCCCGAGCGCCTGCGCACCCTGACCCTGCGAGTATCCCAGCAAGCCTTCGAGGATGTTGTAGAGGGTGGGAGCCAGGGCGATGACTTCCGCTAATTGCGGCTCGCCGTAGGCGGTGCGGAGGAGGTGCGGGCCGCGTGCTGTGTTGCCGGCGGTGGTTGCCGGCGCGGGCATGACGCGGATCTGCATTACGTTGTTCGACGCCATGTTGCCGCCGGCGATCAGCAGCTTGATGTAGACTTGCCCCTTGACGCGCTCGGTCCACGGGCCGCTTTCGGCTTTCACCGGCGTGTAGACGCCGCTCTCCTGCCCCTGAAAAAGCGTCTGCTGCTTGAGTTCGTCACTGGTGTTCTGCGACGTGAGAATCTGCCGCTGGCGCTCGGCATCGAGCGCCAGCCGGCCCGGCGCACCCAGCTTGGCAAGCATCGTGTCGAGCGGAGGAAGCTTCGCGGTCTTGGCCAAACCGTTGTAGGTGCTTTCGAGGTTGGCGACAAAGTCGCCGGTGATCTGGTTCTTCAAATCGGGAATCACCTGGTCGACGATGGCCTGGTAGCTCTTGGGCATCTGGTTGTAGGTGAGGCCCGATTGAATGGCCCAGGAAACGGCCTGCAGCGACTGGGGCGCTATGCCGTACTGCTCGGTGCCACGCCAGATGAGCGCGCCGATGGCCCCGGCGGCCTTGCCCTCGTAGGGCCCGAGCACGTACGCCACGCCACCTCCCGGCTGGTGCACGGAATACTCCGAGCAGAAATCGAGAGTGTTGATGGTGTAGTCCCCCGGAGCGAGTGGCTGATCGAGCTGGTCGGCCGTGAGTTGCAGCGGTTTGGGGCTGAACGGCCCGCCAGGAAGCGTGGTGACGGTGGGATACACGTCCTTTGCGTCGAGCTTCAGCGGCAAATTGTCGTTGAGTACCTTGGTGAGGGCGGCTTCCGCCGCCTTCTCTTTGGCCGCATCTTCCAGTGCGGTGAATGGGCTCTGCGCCGAGCACAGAGAACGGGCGCCGTCATCAGACCGAACTCCAACGCCGGTACGATGATTGCCAATTGAATTTTCATCTGCGCGTACCCTCTGGCGCCGATGGAACAGCATTTACTAATCGCCGATCTCTGACCGTTGACGAATCATCCCTGCGCTGCTCGCATTTGCCGCCATGAAGTTCTTCACGCCCATACCGGCAAAGTAAAGACAGGCCAGCGCAGACAGGTACACTCCGAAACCGATGGAGATAGCTTGCGAAATCTGGTCGGTCATCTCTTTCACCATCGGGTCATTCGGGTCGACGCCCGCCCCCACCCCGAGAGCGGAGTTGTAACCGCTGTGGGCCATGATCCCGACGAACAACATAAACAGGAGGGGAAGAACGCCACCCAGGATCGCGCGTTTGTCTTTCCAGAAATACTGAACAAACGGGGCTACAATAGCGATGAATCCCAGCAGTCCATAAATGCCGGAGCTGAATTTTCCTGTCCCGGCCTGCATCATCACCTCAAACGCGTTTTTCGCATTCACGAATCCCAGCAATTGCCAGAACGTGTAGCTCATCGATCCCAACGGGGTCTTAATTGAAACGGCGCTCAGGAAGAACCAACCGATGAGCAGAAGGGCCAGTGCGATCAGGTTGGGCACGCCGACCTTGGCCGCCACACCGGAAGCGATCGCAGCCCCTTTTTCTTTGGCGACTGCAACGGCCGCATCGGTTTTCTCTTTTGCAAGCTGTGCGTCGGTGACTGCGCGGATCGACGAGATCTGTCCCGCCGCATCGAATTCAACGTCCACGGTCATTCCCGCGACGGGCGGCGTCTGCGAGATCCAAACGCCCTCCAGCGGGAACGGATATTTCTGGTTTTCGACCACGAGCAAGCCAGTGCCTGCGCTCGTGTCGCGCAAAATCTTACCTCTTTTTGCCATGTTGGACCTCTCCTCATTCGCTTTGATGTGTCATACCAAAATGCCTCAAAATGGCCGGAATGATAAGGCGTGGCGTGGCTGGTTCTGTGGGGAAGAGCCACTTAGGTGCAAAGCGGGATTGTCATTCTGGAATCCCAATGCGAGGTCAGAATACGCCCCGGGGGTGGGCGCACTCATCTCTGCGCAATACCGCTCAGCGAGGGGATAATATGGCAGCGCCGCATCAGAAGTCAATGAAAAAAGCGCCCGCCGCCTAATAGAACAGGTACTTGCGCCAGCGGTCGTCGCTGCGGCCCAGCATGCGCATGATCTGGCGGCTGGTGTGCAGCGAGAAAGGGCGCGGCTCGCGCAGCAGGATCATGTCGTCGATCTCGCTCAGCAGGCGGTTGCCCTTGTGGCGGTTGCAGCTCGTGGCAGCAGGCCACCAGGTTTTCCCAGGTGGAGTTGCCGCCGCGCGAGCGCGGCACCACGTGGTCCAGCGTGAGCTCGCCGGGAGGATAGGCTTCGCCGCAATACTGGCAGGTGTTGCGGTCGCGCAGCAGAATGTTCTTGCGCGAGAGGGCGCGCGTCTGGTGGGGGATGCGGCGGTATTCAAGCAGCCGGATCACCGAGGGCATGGCGATGATCGCGCGCTGCGCGTGCAGCGTCAGGCCGTGCTCCTCCTCGGTGCGCGCAATGCCTTTGAGCACCAGCACCAGTGCCCGCCGCGCGCCGCAGATATTGATCGGCTCGTACGAGGCGTTCAGCACCAGAACCGGCATCTGCAGAATGTGAGCGTGCGTGTGGTGGGGGGTCCCGTGGGCGACCCCGTGTTCGGCGGCCATCACCACGGCTTTTGCAATCGCCTTCTGCTTGCGCGCATGAATCATGGCTTTTCCCAACGACATCTCTTTTCCCCTCGTCAAAAAGATGGTTGTCCTTGCAATGATGAATCCGAACCCGGCCCTTCGTGCGTCCCGCACCGAACCGGCGAAGCGATTCACCTTCCTCCATGTTGTCGAAAACGAAACCGCGCCCCCATCCCTGCATGCGCTGCGCCCGCGCCAGTGTTGCCACCCAAACTGAAGCTGCTCCGGCCTTGAGCAGCGCTTGTGCTGCGGCGCGCGCCGTGGCGCCCGTGGTCAGAATGTCGTCCACCAGCAAAACGTGCCGCATCGTTATCTTGGACGGATCGGAAACCGAAAATGCGCCGCGCACATTCAGCCGGCGCTGGCGGGGCGTAAGCCCGGCCTGGCTTTCCGTGGCGCGCAGCCGCATCAGCGTGCTCGCAGCCAGCGTAAGCCGCCACTTGGGATGGCTCTTGCGCAAAAATCTCAGTGCCTCGCGCGGCCAGCGACCGCGCCTGGTTGAAGCCGCGCTGCGCATACTTCGCGCGGTGCAGCGGAACGGGAACCACCAGCATCTCAGCCGGAGCCTCGCCGGCCAGTTTGGCAATTGCCTCAGCCAGCATCCTGCCCAGGCCGCGCGCGGCCGGGTGCAGGCGGCCGTATTTGAGCGCGTGAATGGCCTCTTTCATGCGGCCCCGGTAAGCGCCGTAAGCAACAGCCTGCGCAAACGGCGGCGGCGCCAGTCGGCAAACCCTGCACAGCGGCGAAAACGAAGGCCCCGTCGGCGCGCTCAGCGCGTCGCCGCAGCGCGCGCACACAGAGCCGCTCTGGACGGGAAATTCCGTCCAGCAAACATCGCAAATTGGCACTGGAGAAAGCTGCGGCAGAGGCGAGCCGCAAAGAACACAGGAGGCGGGAAGGATGGCGCAACTTAAACTGTCCACGGGACTTCGGAGCACGCGAGCCACCGCGCGCCACCGCGTTGTCTCCGATGGCGGAACGTCGGTCATCTGTGAGCCGGAGTCTCTGTGTGAAGACGCACCTCACTCGCGCAGGTGTTCGATCCTGTCACCCTCTGCGCCAAGTATAGCGCATTTTGAATGCAGACCTCCGCGCCGAGCGACGTGCCCGTTTGACCGCAGATATGGGTCAGCGGCCGCCCCTTGCGCCGAAATAGAGAAGCACGCCGCCGCCCGCAAGGAAAGCAACCCCCATCAACGGGGGCACGGGCACATCGTGATGCTGTGCGCGATCGATTTGAACCGGGCCCATATCGACGGCTTTCTTGTGAGTCGTATAAGAGAACCCGCCGTAAATAAGCACGGCAACTCCAACGAGCATCAGGATCACTCCGGCAATCTTCATCGCAATTCCTTTTTCTGTACCCTGAATTTCCTGGGCTTGGATTTGCCTGCATAGTCCGGTTACACGATTCCCCGAGCAAGGGTCTTAACAAAGAGAGCGGACGATCAAGTCTCGAAGCATTGTGCCTGGCCTCTAAACTCCGTCGCCCGCTCTTGACCTCCGTTCTTATATCAAGCTTTAGTTAGGTGTATCCAGAAGGCCCAGCATTCTTTAGCCATTACCACCCAGACCCTGACGCCGTAGCCCGAATCCTTTCCTAGCGGTTGTGTCCTGAGTGATTGTGTTCCCGCTCGCGCTGCGCTTCCCGTTCCCGCTCGCGTTCCCGCTCACGCTCGGCATCTGTTTGCGCGTCTTTCGCCGCTTCTTTCACGTTGCCCCAGGCCTTTTGGACCTTCCCCTTGGCCTGCTGGGCAGCGCCTTCCGCCTGGGTTTCGGTATTGCCTGTCCATTCACCCACCTGGCGTTTTGCTCGTCCTGCCGCGTCGTTGACTGCGCCTTTCACCTGATCCTTATTCATGATTCCACCTCCGTGGCATTTGTCTTCGGTTCGTCTTGCGCCCCTTCGCTCACCGGGGCAAAATACGTGATACGTAAGCAACTTGCCCTGTTACACCACCGGCCGCCGCCCGCCGATCAACTGGATTAACAACACGACCAGAGCAATCACGAGCAGAATGTGTATAAATCCACCCAGAGTGTAGGAAGAAACAACTCCCAGAAGCCACAACACGAGAAGAATGACAAAGATTGTCCAAAGCATCGCTCGCCTCCTGACGATTCGTTTCCGTCCACAGTGAACTGTTGGACGCGAGATTGAACATGCGGGTTGTTCGCGCGCGTAGACATCGAACCATTGTGCGATTGGAGCGCGGGAACATCGAAAAAAACTGCGCTCCAGGCAACCCTCGCATTGACGAATGCACTCAGCTGCGCGCATTCAAGCCGCGCTTAATCGACGTGATTCAATCGGCGAGATCGTTGACCGGCAATAATTTTCAATAAATGCCTATGCCCAGTGAGGGACACAGGATTATCTCGAGCGCAGTGAGCAGCCTTGCCCGTTGATCCAGCATCACAGCATAAAACTTGTGCGAGCGCGGCATTACGCGCGCGGCTGCTCGAAGGAGAGCGACATGCTACTGGTGATTCTTCTCATTCTGTTGATCTTTGGATTCGGGTATGGTGGCTACCGGGCGGGACCGGGATGGGGCTACTACGGCGGGGGCGGCATCAGCCTGATCCTTGCCATTGTCGTCATTCTGCGGTTGCTGCGCATTATTTGAATGGGCGCTACGCCTGAACCGGCTGCTGCGCCAAGTTAAATGGCTTGGGTCACGCGCAAATCCGCTGATCGGGTTGCTGAATGCGCGAGGACATGCTCAAGTGGGCGCGGCAATAATTAGCAGATGCGGAGGGCGCTAAAACACGCCAGCGATATAGGCTTCAGCCGGGAGCAACTTCTCTGACTTCGATCCGCACTCGGCCAGCACCACCGGCGACAACGTGATAACCGGGCAGTGTGCGTGCGCCAGAACTTTGTAGACCACGCCGTGCCGCGTGACGGCGGCGAACGCCGAAGCGCCCTGCGCGCCCAGCACAATCAGGTCGGCTTGCTGAGCGTTGCTCTGGTACAGCAATTCCTCGGTCGGGTCGCCGGGCACGACAATGGTCTGGATGGCAATCTGGCTCTGCAGCTTGCCGGGAACCAGCGCGAGCATGCCCGCTTCCACCTCATCCAGCGAACGGCCGGCAAGAAACTCCGCGCGCTCCTGGGGCCGGATCACATGCTGCAAAATCAGCCGTGCTCCGTGCTGCACGGCCAGCTCCGCGGCAAACGCGGCCACAATGGTCGTGGCTTCGTGCAAGCTGGCGGCGCAAAGAATGGTGCGCGTGGCGAAGTTGCGGTAGCCGCCGTCAACTACGTCGGGGCCGATGATATAAACCGGCAAACAGGCGGTGCGCAACACCGCCTCGGCCACCGAACCCACCAGCAGCTTGCCGATGGGGCCCGGAGAGTGTGTGCCCATCACGATCCGGTCGATCTCCCGCTCGCGCGTGTAGGCCAGAATCTCGTCGGCGGGCAGTCCCGGCCGCACTACAACCTCGCAGGCAAAGCCCGCCTCGCGAACGCGATCCGCGAGCGGCTCCAGATGGTTCTTCTCGCTCCGCGCTGCCGCGGCATAGTCGTAGTAGCGGACGCCCGAGGTCTCTGACGCGGCCACTACCAGCGTGTCATAAGCGTGAAAGAGGATGAGATCGGAGCCGAACTCCTTGGCTTGCGCCAGCGCAAACGTGAAGGCTTTTTCGTTGGCCGGTATCTCAGCGGCAAAAAGGATGGTGGAGGGTTTGCTCCAACCTGGCTTCAGTACGGCTGCCATGGGAACCTCCTTCGAGAGCGTTCAAACGGTTCGCAGATCCGTCGCACATTTTGCGGTGTTTGGCCGCATAGAAAGGGCCGATTTACTCACTTTTTTCGACCCACGAGCCCTGCCGGACGCTCTCGTGCGTGCTGCACAGCAACTATAGCGGTAGACCTCGTTAGATTGCCGTGCGTTTGACAAAATTGTGTTCCCCTTTCCCGGTTTTGTCCAGCGTCGCCGCGACCACGGTGCCAAATGGGGCATATAAAGTGATCTCAATCACAGCCCCACCAGAACCCAAACTGCTCTTCTGGAAGGGAATCGTGGCGCTGTCCCCAGGTGCTGGATCGGTTCCGGCCCGGCCCGCCGAGATTCTGGCTTGAGAGAGGTCTTATGCAGCCGATGCACAACATTCCCGCCCGTGGCGGGATCAACTACGACGAATCGCCGTTCCTCGCCATCTGGGAAGTCACGCAGTCCTGTGACCTGGCCTGCAAGCACTGCCGCGCCGCCGCGCAGCCCATCGCCGCATCCTGACGAGCTGACGAACGCCGAAGGCAAAGCGCTCATCGACCAGATCGCCGATATGCACATTCCCATCTTCGTCTTCACCGGCGGCGACCCGCTGAAGCGAAAGGACGTCTTCGAGCTGATCCGCTACGCCGCCCAAAAAGGCGTGCAGGTTGCGGTCACTCCCAGCGCCACGCCGCTGCTCACCCGCGAAGCCATCTTCAAGATGAAAGAGGCCGGCCTGGTGCGGCTCGGCATCTCGCTCGACGGCTCGACCCCCGAGATTCACGACGCCTTCCGCGGCCTGCCCGGCGCATGGGCGCGCACCATCCAGGCCATCGAGTGGGCCAACGAAGCCGGCATTCCCATCCAGGTACACTCCACCATCAGCCGCCACAACGCACACGACCTCGACAGCCTCTGCAACCTGTTCGAAAAGCTCGCCATCGTCATGTGGAACGTCTTCTTCCTGGTTCCCGTGGGCCGCGGCCAGCTCGACGACCTGCTCTCGGGCGAGGAGTTCGAGCAGGTCTTCGGCAAGATCTACGAGCTTTCGCACCGGGTCAACTTCCAGATCAAGACCACCGAGGCCATGCACTACCGCCGCTACCTTCTGCAGCACAACCTGGAAGAGCGCAAGATGGCCACGGCCACGGCCATCCCGGGGCAACCCGGCCGGCCGCCGCAGCAGCGTACGAGCCCGGCGCACCCACCGCCGACGCCGCAACCCGCACCACGAGCTGGGCCACGCGCCGCGTCAACGACGGCAAGGGCTTCATGTTCATCTCGCACGTCGGCAACGTCTATCCCAGCGGTTTTCTGCCCATCCACGCCGGCAACATCCGCGAAACTCCGCTGGCCGATATCTACCGCAACGCGCCCATCTTCAAGGCCCTGCGCGACACCAGCAAGCTCGAAGGCAAGTGCGGCGCCTGCGAGTACAAGGAGATCTGCGGCGGCTCCCGCGCCCGCGCCTACGCCCTCACCGGCGATCCGCTGGCCCAGGAACCCTGCTGCATCTACCAGCCCAAGAACTGGGACCCCGAACTGGAGCAACAGGCAGAGGCTTTCAGCCGTCCGGTCGAGCCGGGAACGCTGGTTAAGCTTTAAGCTTCGCGCCGTCGCCCATCGCCTACGGGGCGCGGTGGCAAACGCCTTCGTGCCGGCGCCTGCGTTTGTTCGCATGTCTGGCGGAAATCGAGATCGGTCCGTCATTCTCACACGGCCCTATACCATTGCCTAATTCGCTCAAAGCACTCGCGCAAAGCGGCCGATGCTGTAAATATGGAATAGGGCCAAAGAATGCGAATTGCGATCATCGGCGGAGGCACAGCAGGGCTGGCAGCCGCTTATGAGCTGGAAAAGGCGCGCGCGGCAGGGGCGCCGGTCGAGTACACGCTCTTTGAGGTGCGGCCCCGGCTGGGCGGCGCGCTCGCTTCGGAGATTGTGGATGGCGCCGTGCTCGAGCGTGGACCCGACTCTTTTCTCACGGAAAAGCCTGCGGCAGCTGAGCTTTGCCGCGAGCTGGGCCTTGGCGCCGATCTAATTCCCTCAAACGATGCCGCCCGCAAAACCTATATTGTCGTCCGCAATCGCCTGGTGGCGATGCCCGACGGACTCATGTTCCTGATTCCCACCAAGCTGATCCCCACTGCCCTTACGCGCCTGTTCGGTTTCCGCACCAAGGTGCGCATGGCGTTTGAGCTGTTGCATCCTCCGCGGCCCAGCGGCCACGACGAATCCGTTGCCGCGCTGGTCAAGCGCCACTTTGGCCAGGAGGCCGTGGATCGGCTTGCCGACCCGCTGCTCAGCGGCATCTACGGCGGCGACGCAGCGCAACTGAGCGCGCAAACCGTGCTGCCCCGCCTTGTCGACATGGAGACGAAGTACGGCTCGCTGACCCGCGGCATGTTGGCCGCACACAAAAAAATGCGAGCGATGGCGAAAAACTCCTCCAAAGGATCAAACCGCGGAGCGGCGCCCGCCATATTCACCACGCTGCGCGGCGGCATGAGCGAGTTGGTGGACGCAATCACCGCGCGGCTGAACCCCGCCAGCGTGCGCAGAGCAACGGCGGTGAGCGCGATCAGGAAGACTACCGAAGGCTGGAGCGTTGAAGCCGGGACCCCCGCGGACGGGTCTTCGTCCGTGGGGCGGAAGACTGGAGGCACGAGCGAAGAGTTTGACGCGCTCATCATGGCCGCGCCTGCCTGGGAAGCCGGCGCTCTGCTCGCCGCGGTCGACCCGGTGCTTGGCAGCGATCTCGGCGCCATTCCTTACTCGTCGTCCATCACCGTCAACCTGATATACGACGAGGCCGGCATCGGCCAGCTCCCCGAGGGCTTCGGTTTCCTCGTCCCAGCGGTCGAGGGCCGCACCATGCTGGCCTGCACCTTTGTCCATCGCAAGTTTCTGGGCCGCACACCGCCGGGCAAAGCGGTCTTCCGCGCCTTCCTTGGCGGCATGAAGCGCGACGAGCTGCTGGCTGAGAGCGACGACGCTCTGGTCGCTATCGTCCGCCGCGAGTTGAGCGAGATTCTGGGGGCAAGAACGTTCAGCGCCGCAGTCGAACCAGAGCACGCTCAAGTCTCGCGCTGGCGCCGCGCCATGGCGCAATACGCGGTGGGCCACCGGGAACGCATGCAGCGCATCAACGCACATGTGGCCGCGCTGCCCGGTCTGCGCCTCGCCGGCAACGCATACGACGGCATCGGCGTGCCCGATTGCATCCGCCTCGGCCGCAAGGCCGCGCGGGAGTTGGCTGTGGCGGGCGCGCCGGCTCACGGCGATAAGTCCTAATTTCAGGCCCCGTATACTTCATTTGAGCGCATGACGACCAGCACCGACACGGTTCTTGCCACGATTCTGGCCTCGACGCGCGCCTCTCTGGCAGCGGCCAAAGCCTGTGTGCCCGTGGCCGAGTTGGAACGCCGCGCCGCCCAGCACCACCCGCGCGGCTGGGCTGCCGCACTGCGCCGCCAGGCCGCTGCCGGTCCTGCCGTTATCGCCGAGATCAAGAAGGCATCGCCATCGAAAGGTCTGATTCGCGCAGACTTCGACCCCGCCTGGCTGGCCCGCCGATACCGTGCCGGTGGGGCTGCCGCGCTCTCTGTGCTTACCGATGAGCCTTACTTCCAGGGCAGCCTGCGCAACCTTGAGCTGGCTTCCGACGCCGCGCCGCTGCCCTGCCTGCGCAAGGACTTCATGGTCGACGAGTACCAGATCGTCGAGGCGCGCGCCCACCGCGCCGACGCCATCCTGCTCATCGCCGCCGCGCTCACCGATGCCGAGCTCAAACGTTTCGCCCAGTCCGCGAACTCGCTCTCGCTCGACGTGCTCGTTGAAGTCCACACTGCAGATGAACTGGATCGCGTGCTGGAATCGGGAATCGCCGCGGAAACCGGCGCCCTCGCCATCGGCGTGAACAACCGCGACCTGAAGACTTTTGCTGTGAGCCAGGAAACCTCGCTCGCGCTCGTAGATCGCATTCCGCCGAGCGTGGTGCGCGTGACTGAGAGCGGAATCTCCACTCCCGGCGACATTGCACGTCTGCGCAACGCCGGCTTCGATGCGTTCCTGATCGGCGAAAGCCTGATGCGCCAGGCCGATCCCGGCGCGGCTCTGGCAGAACTGCTAAAGGGCGTCGCGCGCAACCATGAGCGGACGAAACCCGAGCCGACGATATGACACTCTGGATTAAAATCTGCGGCAACACCTCGCTGGCCGACGCGCAACTCGCCGCGGATGCCGGGGCTGATGCGGTGGGTTTCGTCTTCGCGCCGAGTCCGCGGCGCGTCACGCCTGCGCAGGTGGCCGCCATTGTCCCACATTTGCCGGCGGCTCGCGAGAAGATCGGCGTCTTTGTCGATTCAACTCTTGCAGAAATAGCCTCCGCCGTCGAATCCTGCTCGCTAACCGGCGTGCAACTTCACTTCGACGCTCCGCCGGAGTTGCCGGCGGAGCTTCGCGTACGCTTCGGCCCGGCCCTGAGAATCGTGCGCACCGTGCATTTCGACCTTTTGCAAACAGGAGGCGTGAAGGTTAGGGGCATCAGCCCGTACAGGAGCGGCGCAGGACCCGCCGGGGCTTTAGCCCCTGAGGCCTGCTTCTCCGACCCAAAGATCGACGCCTTCCTTATCGACTCGCGCACCGAGGCGGCCACCGGAGGCACTGGAATTGCCTTTGATTGGGACTTGGCCGCCACGACTCTCTTCCAAATGGCAAACGCACGTAAGTGCATTGCGGCGGGCGGCCTCACGCCGGAAAATGTCGCCGACGCCGTCGCCACGCTGCGGCCATGGGGCGTGGATGTGGTGAGCGGTGTCGAATCAGCCCCAGGCCACAAAGATCCCGCCAAAGTGCGGGCCTTCATCGCCAACGCACGTGCGGAGCGGATGTAACCAACCGGCCCGATCAACCGTAAATCGTAAAAGGATACGGACGCACCGAATTCCTGTTCGCAAACATCTAGAGCGGATTAGGAAGTCACGTAATGAATCCGAGAATGTGCGGTGTGCCGTTTACTTCTACGCCAGCAAGCAAAGTTCGCTTGCTGGGCTGCGAAAGGAAAACGGCACCTTCGAGCATCAACCCGCCCTGCCCCAATTCCTAGTCCGGTGTAGTGCCAATCTCTACAGCCCAAGATTCTGCATCTGCCGCGAGAATTACCTGGACTGGACCAAGCCGGCCCCCTTCAAACGCGCAATGCGGCAGAAATGATACTGGAGATAAGTGGCGCCGAACACAAAGGTCATCCAACCGTTCAGAGCGAGGCCGATGGGTTCGGCCTCGGAGTAGTGCTCCTCCATTGCCTCCCGCAGGCGAAAGCAGCCCAGAATATATAGGACAATTGAGAAGATGAGCAGGAGGGCGCCGACCGGTCCGAGCCACTCCGGCGGCGATGAAATTCCATATCCTCTATCCCAACTCCTATCGTGTGCATTCTCCCAAATCTGGACAGCCCAAATAGTTGCGAGCCCGACTGAAAAAAGCCCCGCACCCAAGCGCGCGAGAAGCAATGGATGGCTGTTTCCAGAAACCTTGCTTATAAAGCCGGACTGCACGAGCAACCAAAAGGTCCCAAACATCCAACTGTTCAGCAGGAGCAGCGGCGGCATCGCCTGCAGGAGATCGGAAGGCAGAGCAATGGCACCGCAGATTAGTCCGAGGAACCCAACTAGCAGCCAATGGAGATTGGGGGGTGCCAGGAAGGTCTTAGCTGGTGGCGGAGCGGCGGCGGATGACCCTCCTGGCGCAGAGGGTGTCCCCTGGGTGCCAGGAACCGAGTTAAACATAGGCCCCTCCTGGACGAAAAGACAACGGCCGATTCTTCGTCAGTTTTTAGGTAGCGTCAGAGTAGCACAGACGGGACGTTTTGGGACCTCTAGAAGAGGTCGAACTGGCGGAGTACGCGACTCATCGAAGGCAGGTGGACAGAACCGTAGAGCCCACGAACTCGCGGATGCTCAGATTACTTTACTTCCAACGTGAATTGAGAGCGTGAAGGCAGACTAGGTACACTAGAAAGTTCCCCATTTACCGGGCAACTGCGCAGGAGTGTTTATGGCGTCCATCATTCTACCGGCAAGTCCCTCCGAATCGCGGCCCGGGCGCTTCGGCGTCTACGGCGGGCGCTACGTGCCGGAGACGCTGATGGCCGCCCTTGTCGAGCTCGAGCGCGAATACGAAATCGCCAAAGCCGACGCCGGCTTTCAGGCCGAGTTGACCTCGCTCCTTACCGACTTCGCCGGCCGGCCCACGGCGCTCTATTTCTGTCAAGCGGCTGACTGAGCAGCTCGGCGGCGCAAAAATCTACCTCAAGCGCGAAGACCTTCTCCACACTGGCGCGCACAAAATCAACAACGCGCTCGGCCAGGGGCTGCTCGCCAAACGCATGGGCAAAAAGCGCGTGATTGCCGAGACCGGCGCGGGCCAGCACGGCGTGGCCACGGCCACGGTCTGCGCGCTGCTCGGCCTTGAATGCGTCGTCTACATGGGCGACGTGGACATGGAGCGTCAGGAGCTGAACGTGCTGCGCATGCGCCTGCTCGGCGCCGAGGTGCGGGGTGTCTCGTCCGGCTCGAAGACGCTGAAAGACGCCATCAGCGAGGCGATGCGCGACTGGGTCACCAACGTCCGCACCACTTACTACCTGCTGGGCAGCGCTCTCGGCGCGCATCCCTACCCCACCATTGTGCGCGACTTCCAGCGCGTCATCGGCAAGGAGATGAAGCAGCAGATCATTGAGAAGGAGGGCCGGCTGCCCACGGCCATCATCGCCTGCGTCGGGGGAGGGTCGAACGCCATCGGTGCGTTCTATGAATTCTTGCCCGACCGGCAGGTGCGGCTCATCGGCGTGGAGGCTGGAGGCTGCGGAACGGCGCTGGGCGAGCACGCAGCCCGCTTCCGGGGCGGCGCGCCGGGGGTTTTGCAAGGCACTTATTCTTACGTCTTGCAGGACGAGGACGGCCAGATCGCGCTTACGCACTCCGTCTCTGCGGGTCTCGACTACGCCTCCATCGGCCCCGAGCACGCCATGCTGCACGACTCCGGCCGCGCTGAGTACGTCTCGTGCGACGATGCCACCGCGCTCGATGCGGTCGTTAAGCTCGCGCGCACCGAAGGCATTTTGCCAGCGCTAGAAAGCGCCCACGCCGTGGCCGAAGCGCTGCGCATTGCCCCGTCGATGGCGGCTCATGAAATACTGGTGGTAAATCTTTCCGGCCGCGGCGATAAGGATATGGGCATTTTGGCCCGCGAGCTGAAGCTCTGAGAAGATGCCGATACTGTTCAATCACAAGCCGGGCCTCGTTATCTATCTCACGGCCGGCGACCCGTCGCTGGACGCAACGCGCGAAATCGCCATCGCGGCCATCGACGCCGGCGCCGACGTGATTGAGTTAGGCGTGCCCTTCAGCGATCCCCTCGCCGACGGCCCTATCATTCAGCGCGCCATGGAGCGCGCCCTTGCTCACGGGTCCGTACACAGCGGAGCCAGCCTCAAAGACGTTCTCGCTCTCGCTCGCGAAATTCGCACCGCCCGGCCTGCTGCCGGCCTGGTCATCTTCAGTTATCTCAATCCGATTCTGCGCTACGGCATGAGCAAATTTGCCGACGCTGCCGCTGCATCTGGCGTGGATGGCGTGCTGGCCACCGACATGATCGTCGAAGAGGCCGGCGAATACCTGGCCGAAATGAGCCGCGTGAATCTGGCGCCGATTTTTCTTGCCGCGCCGACCAGTCCCGACGAGCGCCTTGAGGCCATTGCGACGCACTCCAAGGGTTTTGTCTACGCCATTTCGCGCGTGGGTGTCACCGGAACGCAGCAGAGCGTGGCCACTGATGCCGCCTCGCTGGTCGCGCGCATAAGGCGATGGAGCAAGCTGCCGGTGGCCGTGGGATTCGGCATCTCCAATGCGAATCACGTCGCGCAGGTGGCGGAATTCGCTGACGCCGCGGTCGTCGGCAGCGCCATCGTCGAACTGATAGAGCGCTCGACACCGGAATCGGCGCCCGGCGCAGTGGCACGATTTATCAAGGGCCTGCGCTTGCCTCACGCGGCGCTGGCCCGGTGAAAAAGCAGTTATCAGTGATCAGTTGTCAGTGATCAGTCGGTACAGCGCCGATGTGAGCGCTGAGCCTCGTAACGCACAATGGAAATGAAAACTGACAACTGATAACTGCTACCTAAAAGCTAGAAGCTGACTCGAGGATGCAATGACCATTGACGAATTGCGAATGCGAATCGATGTCCTGGACCGGCAGCTCGTTGAGCTAATCAGCGAGCGGGCACGCGCCGCGCAGATGATTGGCCATTTGAAGGCTGCCATTTCGCTTCCGGTCTACGAACCGGATCGCGAGAAAATCGTTTATGCCAACATTCGCGCGGCCAACAAAGGCCCGTTGCCTGATATCGAGCTCACGCACATCTTCGAGCGTATCCTCGACGTGATGCGTGCATTGCAAAGGCACGAATTAGCTTCAGAAAAGAACGCCCTGGGTCGCCACGGCGACCTGCCGGGCCACGCCGCGGACGCACCGCCGTCCGAGACAGGGAACAAAAAATGATTGTCGCCATGCAGGAGAAAGCAAGCGAAGAACAGATCTATGCCGTGGTCGTCGCCATGGAAGAGCTGGGCGTCAACGTGCATCGCACAACTGGAGCCATGCAAACCATTCTCGCCGGAGTTGGCCCCACCGCGGGGCTCGACCTGACGAAGTTTGAAATGTTGCCCGGCGTGCTTCACGTGCACCGCATCAGCGCGCCCTACAAGCTGGCGGGCCGCGCGTGGCGCCCCGAAGGCACAGTCATCGAGTTTCCTAACGGCGCCAAGATCGGCGGCCAGCAGGTTGCGGTCATCGCCGGCCCCTGCGCCGTTGAAGACCGCGAACAAATCTTCGCCATCGCCCAATGCGTCAAAGCCGCGGGCGGGGGCTTTCTTCGCGGAGGCGCCTTCAAACCGCGCAGCTCGCCTTACTCGTTCCAGGGACTCGGCATTCCCGGCCTCGAAGTAATGCGCGAAGCCGCCGACGCCAACGGCCTGGCAATCGTCAGCGAGGTCATGGAAATCGCGCAGATCGAACCGATGTTACCCTATGTCGACTGTTTCCAGGTGGGCGCGCGCAATATGCAGAACTTCAACCTGCTGCGCGAGCTGGGCCAGGTGCGCAAACCCATCCTGCTCAAGCGCGGCATCGCCGCCACGGTCGAGGAGTTGCTGCTTTCAAGCGAGTACATTCTCTTCGGCGGCAACTACGATGTGATTCTCTGCGAGCGCGGCATCCGCACCTACGAAACCGCAACGCGCAACACCATGGACATCGCGGCCATTCCGGTGCTGAAAAAGCTCTCGCACCTGCCGGTGGCCGCAGACCCCTCGCACGGCACCGGCCGCCGCGACATGGTTCCCGCCATGGCCAAAGCCGCAGTAGCAGCCGGCGCTGATGCGCTCGTCATGGAGATTCATCCCAACGCCGATAAAGCTGTCTCCGACGCAGTGCAGACGCTCTATCTCGACCAGTTCGAAAAGCTGGTCGCCGAGCTGCGCGTCATCGCTCAAGCCGTCGGCCGGACACTGTAAGATGAAGCGGGCAACGGCGGCGTTAGCCGCGCTTCGCGCGTGTTAGCGGAGTTCGAGTTTTTCCTAACTCCGTTAGCTCCGCTAACAACGCCAACTCCGCTGCTGAAAGACATCCATGATCTCGCGCGTCGCCATCCTGGGTACCGGCTTGCTGGGCACATCGGTGGGCCTCGCCCTGCGCGCTGCTGGATTCAAAGGCACGATTGCCGGCTGGAACCGCAGCCCCGAGCATGGGCAGGTCGCGCTCACCATGGGCGCGATCGACTCCGTCGCTGCCGACCCGCTCGAAGCAGCGCGCGCAAGCCAAGTCACCGTTCTCGCCGTGCCCATCTACGCAACCCTCGATTTCATGGAAAAGCTTGCAGGCAGTGCTTGGTTCCGAGCACCTGGTCACCGACGTGGGCAGCACCAAGCGCATCATCTGTGAGGCGGCAGCGCGACTCTACAACACTCCCGAACGCGCGGCGTTTCTCCCCGGTCATCCCATGGCCGGCAAGGAGCGCGGCGGCGCCGACGCTCGCTGACGCCAACCTTTTTCGCGGCGCAGTCTGGCTGTTTACCGACGATCCCGGCGCGCAGCGTTCCCCACACTCAGCCGAGCTCGTCAAAGGCTGGCGGGAGTGGGTCGCCGCCATGGGCTCCAAAGTCATCGATCTCGATCCCGTCCGCCACGATGAGCTCGTCGCCTGGGTCAGCCATCTGCCGCAGTTCACGGCCACGGCGCTGAGCGCGCTGCTCGAAGAGGAAGTCGGCGGCGCGCCGGAGCTCAAAGACGTGGGCGGCCGCGCCCTGCGCGAGATGACGCGCCTGGGCGCCAGTCCCTACTCCATGTGGCGCGACATCGCCCACACCAACACCGAAGCCGTTGAGCGCGCCCTGCTGGCCCTCGAGCAGCGCCTCGCCCACCTGCGCGAAAACCTGCGCACCCCCGGGCTCCGCGACGAATTCGAGCAGGCCAACCGCTTCCGGCAGGAGTAAACGCAATCTCAGTTGCCAAAAGCCGGCCGAAGATCAGGCATCTCTCCGCTTCGTCCTCGCTCCGCGCCAATACAAAACCAGGCCGAGAAGAATCGAGCCCACGGTCCCGCCGATCACGTCCACCTCGAACACAACTTTGTCGGCCCCGCCGGGAGGCACAAAGGAAAGGATGATTCCAATAAGGACAACCACAAAACCAAGGCCGCCGCAGATCCACACGCCTGCCATTCCGCCCGGCACCAGGACCGCGTGCGGATTCTCCTTGCGGTCACTGCGGCGAGCAAGTTTGATGACCGCCGCAAACATATAGAGGAAGGGAATGAAGTAGAGAATGATTGCCGCATCGACGAGCACCTGATAAGCGGCGATCACCCCGCGGCTCTTGATCTGGCTCAAGAGCAGAATTGCGGCGGATAGCATGGCCTGGACGAGAATGGAAATGTACGGCGTCTTCCACTTGGGATGAATCTTGCCGAAGGCCGCGGGCAGATAGCGATCGATGCCCAACCTGGAACGGCACGCGCGCGACGCCGGCCACAGTCGATCCCACGCCGCCTGCGTTGCCCGCAGTGACCAGAACAGCCGCCAGCACTCCCAGGAACCCAATGCTCAGTGCGCCGACCCCACGGAGATGGCATGAAAGACGCCGCTCTTGCGGATCGATGTCGCCGGCGGGAACGAGCGCCAGCACGGCAAAGGTTCCGGCGATGTACATGAGAGCAATCAGCGCGCCCGCGCCGAAGACCGCGCGCGGCAGCGTCTTGCGCGGATCGTGCACTTCCTCGGCCATGCAGGAAACCAGCTCCAGGCCGGTAAACGCAAACGCAATCTGCGACCAGAAGTTCACCGTGTCCCAGTTCCATGTGGGCATCATGTTGGCCACAGTGAAATGAGTCACCGAGCCGTGGCGCAGGCACACGACCACGGCTACGCCTGCCAGGATCAGAGCGGCAGATAGGTGCCCACGCCGCCCGCATTCTGCAGCCATTTGCCGATGTTGAGGCCGATGATGTTCAGCAGCACCGCGACCAGACAGCATGCGCCATCGAAAACCCAGATCAGAAACGAGCGGTTCTGCGCCAGCACTGCGCCGTGGCCGGTCGATATGTACGCAGACATCGACGCGCTGGCCAGCAGCAGCCCGGGAAATAGAAGATGGTGTAGATCCAGTAGGTCCAGCCGGCGATGAATCCGTGAAACGGTCCGAAGGCGTCGCGCGCCCACGCGTAGATGCCGCCCTCCTCGGGAAAGCGCGAGGAGAGCTCGTTGATGACCAGCGCGCCGGGCACGAAGAAGAAGACCGCGGCCAGCACCCACAGGCTGATGGACGACGTGCCGTTGTGTCCCGCCGCGGCGATCCAGCGCGGCCCCAGCACCGTGGCGATGTTGAACAGCAGCACATCCCAGAAGCCCATGGCTTTGCGCAACTGCGGTTTCGAGTCGCGCACATCGGGCGCTGAGGTCGTCATGAAGTCACCTAGGGAACGGCATTGGCCGCTGCCTGCATCTCGAAATCATATCGGAAAGGTGGCTTCCAACTCCTGGCTTTGAGTTACGAACGACCGGTTACCGGTGTGGCGTCCCAGAAGTTCGTAACAAAAATCTGGTGATCAAATGCAGGTCCTTCGACTCCGTTTGACATAAACACCTGCCAAACTTAGGTAAGGATTTATTAAGCGAACTTCTGAGACAGGACAGTGGCTGCTTTACTGCGCACGCAGCCAATGTTCCGTGCGGCCCAGTAGAGGAATACCGATGTAGCCGTGCACCCTGAGCTTTTTGCCGCCGTCCTCAAGCGCGAGCGAAGCGTGATAAATTCTGCCGCTTTCGGGATCGAGAATCTGGCCGCCGGACCACCGATCGCCGTCCTGCCGGAATCCCCAAAGCACCTGCAACCCAACAAGCGGACGGTCTTTCATCGCTCCGCTACAGAGATAGCAGGTGGGTTTGGGAACCGGAGGATCGAAGAGGGTCTCGATCGTCCCGTAAAGTTTTCCGTTCTCCTCGCGAATGTCGACAATCGATTTCACCTTTCCGGTAGCGTCGTCTACGGTCTTCCATCGCCCTACCGGCGAGGAATTCGGCGCGTAGACGGCCTGCGCCGGCGCTCCGGTGGCAAGAAAAACCGGCGCGGCAAGAAATCCAAACGAAATCAGGCGACAGATCGTTCGAAGGGAGGGGAAGAGCATGATTTTCTGTTGCGTGCAGTGATTACGGCGGTTCTCCAATTTACGTGAAGTTTTGAAGGGCGTGCAATGTGGCGTTTTCTTGATGAAAACGCTACTTAGCGGTTGTGACTCGGCTCTACACCAATTGGAGAACCGCTATAGACTGACGGAGTTCGCAGGTGTTTCGCTCTCCGCGGCTCGTGCGGTTCCGCAATTGGTGTAGCCGTTTCTGGCCACGGTGCAAGGCGGCTTTTTCTCAAGGAAAAAGCCGCTTGGCCGATCTGGGTTCCGGACACGGTAATTGCGAAACCGCTGTAGAGCGCAAACCTACTCCGCTTCTTGCGCCACTGCAGCATCCTTCACTTCGGCTGCCGGCAACCTAACCGGATCGATCGTCTCCATCCCCTCCAACATTGCCGCTTGAAGCAGTGTCGCTGAGGCGGAGACAAAAGTGATCGCGGTGCCGGGAAACATGTCGCGGGCAGTGAGCGCGGCGCCCAGTTGCAGGGCATCGGGCCAGCGCAGCGCGGTGCGGTCCAGCAGTTGACGCGCCGCTTCAAGCACCCCGGGATTCAGCGGCTGCTGCACCATGCGGGCGGATTCAAGGCGAAGAGTATCGAGCGCGGCATGCGGCGTCCCCCGCAGTGATGGCGCCGGTCCGCTCGCGCCGCCTGATGGCCGCATAGACCTCCAGAGGCGTCGCGGCCGAGATCAGTTTGCGGTTGTCCTCCACGCTCTCCATCAGCCGGATCAGCGCATCTGTGCCCGCCTCACGCACAAACAGCTTGGCGAAGGCGGTGGCCTCAAGGAAGTAGAAGCTCACTCGTCCCCCCGTTCCTCATCGATGGCGACGGCAACCGGCTCTCCCTGCACATCGACCGGATGAAAGCGCTGCGCCTCCTCGGGCATGCCCGCCTCGGCGCGGTTGAGGCGGATGGTGGTGGTGGGATACGCCGGAGTCTTGGGGTTCGCGATCTTGCTGGTGAGCACGACGCCGCGCTGGATGGCCTCAGCCAGCACCGCCTGCCGGGTCTCCGGATGCTGGTTCCAGCGGAAGGCCTTGCGCGGAAGAAAGGAATCGCGGAACCACTTGAGTGCAATGAAGGCGTGGCCGCCGCGCTCGGCTTCGGCCAGCGCCGCGCACAGCTCTTTCACGCGCGCGTCGATATCGGCCGGCAGCGGCGCTTCCAACTCACCATCCTCCTCCTCCATTGCGCGGCCGGCCGCGGCGCGCGGCGAGGCGCTCAAGCGCGGGACCGGTTCGTCGCCCTCGATGCGCTCAAAATAGATGCGTACTTCGTCTTCCTCCGGCGACCACGATATCCGCCGAAGCGTTGCGGCGCTTGCTTCGGCCGTTCTCGCTGCACAGCTCCACGATGGCCTGATACCCCGGAGGCGCCAGAAATCTGAGCGCACGCGCCATGCCGGGATCTTGCGAATAGGCCAGCTCGTTCAATGCCTCTTCAATAATCTCTTCGGCCGCGGGAATGCTCAGGCTGCCGTTTTCTATGCTGCTTTGCGCAGTTTTTGTCGATTTCATATCTTTCTCTCCGTAAACTTTCCCCCATGGCCGCGGAACGGGCAACCTCGCCGGCCGGTTTATTGACCCGGCACGGGATCTGCGCCGCAGGCATCAGCGTGGAAAACCTCGTTCTAAGAAACTTTTCAAATGCTCTTTGGAATGAAAAAAGACGAGCCCCAAGTCGTTTGCTCTGTGCAATAAAGAAACGCGATATCAGCATTTTGCATACTGGTTCCGTATGCGCACTTGTCTATCCAGCTAGCAAATCAATGGGCAGATAGCAATTTTCGAAGCCAGGACCGGCGGACAGCTCTACGGTTTACGGTCCATGATATTCGTCCGCTTGTGCACGACAACAGCCATTCCCCCACTGCTTTCGTGAGAAGATTCTAGCTCAAACTACCGGCGCCGGCAGCAATTTCAGCAGTTTTTTGAGGCTGCGATGCGAATACCGTGCCCGCGCCGCGCTTACTTCAAGCGAGGAAACTCGTAAAATAGAGCATATGCGCTGTCTGCAGTCTCTGCTTTTCCTTTGCATGCTATCTTCCCTACTGCACGCCGACGGCCCGCCCTTCGATCTCTCCGGCCCGAAAGTCGATGTGCACGTCAAGCGCGGAAATGTCACTCTTCCGATCTCAGAAACGCCTAATCTGCTGCCTGGAGACCGGCTCTGGATTCATCCCGACCTGCCTGAAAGCCAGGCTACGCACTTCGTTCTGGTCATGGCCTTCCTGCGCGGATCCACCAATCCCCCGCCGCCGGAGTGGTTTACCCGGGTGGAAACCTGGACCCGCGTTGCCCGCGACGAAGGTGTCTTTGTCGTAGTTCCCGCTGAAGCGCAGCAGGCGCTGCTTTTTCTGGCTCCCGAGACGGGCGGCGACTTCAATACCTTGCGAGACGCAGTGCGCGGCCGGCCGGGATCGTTCGTGCGGGCCGCCCAGGATCTGCAGGCAGCCAGTTGGGAGCGGATGCGCCTTGAGGCCTACCTGTCGGCAGTCAACGCCAGCTCGCAACTCGATCCCGAAGCGTTGAAAACGCGGACTGAGATGGCAGCTCGCAGCCTGGGAATCAAGATCAACGAAAGCTGCTTCTCAAAGCCCGCCGGCCAACAGGCCTCCTGCCTGTCACAGAACTCCGAAGGCATGGTTCTGGACGACGCCAATGCGCAGTCGCTTGTCGACCAACTCGCAACCGGATCCACCCTGGACCTGATGAACCAGCTCAGCTCCACGTCCCTGGCTGGCGGCGGCGCTTACAGTCCCTATGTCGGCGCCATCGTCGATACCGCCAGGATCCTGAGCTCGTTGCACACCGCACATTTCCAGTACATTCCCGCCCTGGCCTTGCCCGAGGCCGACAGCCTGAACCTGCGGCTGAATATGCCGCCTTCGTTTCGCAATCCCAAGTCGGTGGTCGTGGTGGCGCTGCCTCCCGTCGGCTCAACCCGGCCGGAACCTCTTCACCCGGTCGACCCCGACCAAATTTATTGCGCGCTAAAACCGGATCTGGCGCTGCCCGCCGAGGGTGCACCCCTGGTCTTCGCAACGCAGTTGGCTCACGATCTTGTCCTGCACATTGAGGCCGCCAGCGATCCCAAGAGCGCGGCGGGAGTCGCGCAACCCGCTGGGTTTGACCTTCCGATGGCGGCCGACGCAACCGAAGGCGGACTCATCCCTGCAGAAGCGCACACCATGCTACCGGAGGGCAATTTGACCGGCGTGGTGCGCGGCAAGTGGGGCTTTGACGATTGGGAGGGTCCGCGATTCCGACTGGCGTCACCGGAGCCCGGCAAATGGACTTTGACGCCCGCCGATCAAACTGCTTTGGTCGTGGGCCGCGACGATACCCTCCACGTCGGTGGGGAGGCTTCGGTCTGCGTCGAGAAGGTCGAATCCGAGACCTTTGGAAATCATTCAATCGAACTCTCCTGGAAGTCGACCAAGCCGGGGGCTCTGGAAGTCGCCGTGCCTCTCAAGGATGCAGCGCCGGGGCCGGTTAGCGTCGCCATTTACCAGTACGGCCTGGCCAAACCCGACCGGATCGCGATGGTCGCCTATGAGGCAGCCGCGTCGCTGGAGCGGTTGACGCTCAGTTCCGGCGACGAGGCGGCTCTGCTCCTGGGAACACGGCTTGACGAGGTGGCAAAGGCGCAAATCAAAGGCATCACGCTGGCTCCTTCCACCCTGGACCACGTCGAGGATCTCGACCAGTTGACGATGATCGCGACCGGATCCACCTCCGGCCTGGAAGCCGGCAAGCCTTATGTAGCCCACGTGGAACTGAAGGACGGCCGCACACTCAACGCGCCTGTCACGGTCGAGCCGCCGCGCCCGCAGGTCACCCTGCTCAGCAAAGGCGTGCAACCGGATGACACTTCGTCAACGGCCGCGCCCGTGCAACTTGGCAGCCCGAACGACCTGCCCGTGGAGGACCGACTCGTCTTCTTTCTCCAGTCCAACGTGCCGCCGGCCTTTCCCCGCGAAGAAAAAGTCGAAGTGGCGGGGACCGACTCCAGCTTTCATACCGTCCTGACACTGAAGGACGGCGGCCTGATGCTTGAGGATGCGCGTACCGCCGTGGGTAACGTGGAACCCCTTGCCCGCTTCGGCTCCTCGGCTTTTGGCCCGGTGCGCGTTCGCGCCATCTCCACCGACGGCGTAGCAAGCGACTGGTTGCCACTGGGTACGCTGGTGCGCCTGCCCAGCTTCAAAGAGTTGCGCTGCCCGCGTTCTCTGGCCAAGGCCTGCATGTTGAGCGGAACCAATCTTTTCCTGGTTGCGTCCTTTGCCACTGCGCCGTCGTTCGACAACCCAATGGACGTGCCTCCCCAATTCACCGGGGCCCAGCTCATTGTTCCCCACCCGGTGCATGGCGTCCTTTATCTGAAGCTGCGCGACGACCCGGAAACGGTGCAGACTCTTACGTTGCCGGTGACGCCGATCCTCGAACCGGCGGCAGCGAAACCGCAGATCCAACCCCCGCAGGCTGTTCCGGAAGCGACTCCCGCTACTACGACACCCGCAGCCCCCGCGGCCAGTCTTCCCGCCAAGGCTCCGGCCAGTGACCCGGCGCCCGCTCCGTCTGAGCCAGCCACGCCAGACGCAGCGCCATCTAACCCAGCCGCGCCTGTCGAAGACACAAACACTTTCTCAGGCAGCGACGAGCGCTCTTGAGCCGCGCGGTCGCAAGATCGAGGGAATTCCAGTTGGGTGATAGCTTTCCGGCCTAGCTGAAATACGCGCGGTTCTTCTCGGCGAATTCCGCCTTGTCCGCGGGCAGCTCGTTGTCGGCATAGATCGCGTTCTGTGCGCAGATTGATGCGCAGTTGCCGCAATCGATGCACTCATCGGGGTTGATATGGACCTGCGATACGGTCGCGGCGGCGGGATCGCTCTCCGCGGGCGCGATAGCGCCGGTTGCACAATCCGCTACGCAAACAAAATCTTTGATACAGGCATCGGTCACGACATAAGCCATAACGAAACTCCTCCTCAGTCATTGGCGCACTCTACGGGCGCCTTCACATTGAGAGTAATCAAGGGCGTAGGCCGAGAACTGTGATCTGAATCACAACCAAAGCGAAATCCGGGAGGAATCTACCCGATTACGGTACGCCGGCAATCTCAACCCCGTTGTAACCTCGCCTTGACGCTGCATTCGCAGACTTCCTTCACTATGGACCTATGCTCCGTGCCAGCCATTCTCCCTTTCTTGCCCAGGCCTTCTCCTGCTGGAACTGGAAGTGCGCACTTCTCAGCGCAACTGCCCGCTCCATGGTTTATCTCGCGGCCCTGGCGCGCTCCCGTCCTCACGGCCGTCTTTCCATCATCCTTGTCGAAATCGCCTACGTCGCCCTCACCGCCGGCATCTATGCGGGGCTGCAGCAGAGGGCCCTCGGGCTTCGCGTCCGTTGGCTCGGCAATTTGATTGTCGCCTTTGGCGTTCCCGCGCTCGCCCAGATCCTCGACTGGCTTGCGCATCGTGCCGCCGGAGCAGCGGTTCCTTTCAGAGCCATGCTGGCTGTCAGCGTATTTGCCGCCTTCTCCGCTCTCTTCCACCTCTACGTGATGCGCCGCGGTGTCTTCCTCACCAACCATGACGGCCGCTCACTCGCCGACGACTTCCGCCGCATACCACGGCTCATCGCCGGCTTCGTGGTCGCTCCGGTCAGGTTGCTTGCATTGCCGGCCGGCCGTTCCACACGCGCCGCCGAATCGGAGGCCGCTCTCTAGAGCGGTTTCGCAATTGACGTAGCCGTTTCTGGCCACAGTGAAGGGTGGCTTTTACTTCCACCTCACGGACGAGGACCTAACCTCACCCCATCGAGCAGAATCGCTCGACGGGGACCCCGATGTCCGCGGGGACCCGGGGGAAAAGCCTTTTGGCTGGCAGGCCGGACACAGTAATTGCGAAACCGCTCTGATATGGAGTGACCCTGTCAACTCCGGCACACCTGTGGGGTTGCTTTTGTTGTTGTCGTTGCTTTTGCCTTTCTTCGAGAACACGGCCAGCCGCAGTCGGGGCAGGTTTGAGCGACGATTGATCAGTCTGATATTCGCGGGTCGAAACCGCATAATCGTGATCCGTCGGGAGCTGCCTCTGACTAAAGTCGCGAGTCCGGCTGGGCCTGTCGCATAGAGCATACGAGGATTCTCCTTCGTGCTTGCTCCGGCTGCGGCTGGCCCTGTTCTCGAATTGGGCGATGCTGTTCATGGGTCAGGTTTTTGCTTTTTCATTCTTTGGAAAGTTTTTGCTTTTGCCTTTGCCTTTGCCCTTCCTCAGGCCGCCATCGGCAGCTTGCCGGCAGCTTCCGCCTTGACCCCGATGGCCCAGATAAAGCCCAGCAGTTCGCGCCCCACCGCGGTAATGATTTTTCTCTGATCCTTGCCTGCCGCAGCCAGCTTGCAGTAGCGCTTGTGCAGCCGATGTTGCGCCTTCCAGGCAATCTCCTTGATCTCTTCCGCCACGCCATCTTGCCGCTTGCGCAACGCCGGCCCGACACCTGGTCGCAGTCGATAGCTCCAAGCCGCTTCGACGGCGATTCGTCGCAGATGCGCGTTGCCTGTCTTGGTGATGCTCCCGCGTCTGGTTCGCTGGCCGCTGGAGTCCTCGGTGGGAATCGTGCCGCTGTAAGCCATTAACTGCCGAGCGCCTTCAAAGCGCGAGATATTACCCAACTCCGCCGCAATGGTCACCGCCGAGATTTGCGCTACGCCACGCAATGCCTGCAAGCCCTTGACCACTTCCTGCAACTGGGGCGAAGCCAGCTTGACCGCCTCCGTGATGGCCTGCTCCAGCCGCTTGACCCGCTCCGCCATGTGCTCGACTTCGTGAAGATAATCCAGCCGCGTCGATTCCTGGGCCACTTGCTTGAAGCGCAGCTGCCGCGCCCAGGCCATATATCCCAGCGTCCATGCCTTCATCCCGGCTGCCGGCCGCTGGCCCGAGCGCAACAAAAACTTGGTCAACCGGTGACGCGCCCGCAACTGGTCCTGCTTGGCTGCCTCCCGTGCCCGCACCAGATCGCGCAGCGCCTCGGATCCCTCGTCGGGAACCCACACTGCCGTCAGATCCCCGGAGCGGTAACTCCGGGCCAGCCGCTCGGCATCCCGCCGGTCCGTCTTCACCCGGTCGCCGACTTTCATCGGAACCAGCGTCGGCGCGATCACTTCGCAAGCTACGCCCAGCTCGGCTAACTGCCAGTAAACAACATACCCTGTCGGACCAGCTTCGTAGCAGGCTTTCAACTGCTCGACCGGCCCCAGCTTCTTGACCAGCTTGCGGATCGATTCAGCGCGATTCGCGATCGTTCCCAGGCTGCGAATCTCACCATCCGGCTCGGCAATCGCTACAGCTATCGTCTCGGCATGGACATCCAAACCCAAAAATCGTACCTTTTCCTTCATGACCGGTTCCTCTCCGCTTGTGGCTCTGAACTGTGACTCTTTCCTGAATCACAGCCTAACCCACGGTCAGCGCATTGGACCGGTCACTCCATGATGACTAAAGCCGGGATTTTGTTAAGAACTCGGGCTGCGCACCGCGGCGCCGGACCGTTTCAGCTAAAAGATTCTCACACGCAGACCCGTGCTCACGCTAAATGTCGTCATGTTGCCGAAGGTGAACTGGGGCCAGTCCTGATATTCGAAATCGGCGGCGCGGACATAGATCCTAGGCTTCCAGCAGAACTCCACACCGCCCCCTGCGGTGACTACCAGGTAGCGTCCGTGGGCATAGTTATAGGGAAAGTTGAAATCTCCGAACCCAATCAATCCCTTCGCGTAAGGCTCGAATCGGCCCAGATCGAGGTGGTAGCGGCCACCGATCGAATAGGTTTCAGCGTGAACATTCGCCGTCTGGTGGAACTCCAGCCAGCGCCCTTCGGCCTCAAGCCCTAACCGGCGTTTCGTATCCACATCGGCAAATGCTGTGATGCCAAGCATCTTCCGCTGGCCATACTCGAGGGTACTGCCCGATCCCATTGCTCCGGCCGTCAACCTGAGCCCACCCTGATCACCCGCAAACACAACCTGGGCTCGCGTCTTGCTGGCCGTTCCCACCCATAGGACGCACACCAAAAGGGCGAACATCGCGCCGTCCCGAATCCGCAACCCCAGCTTCCCGCTTTGCCGGCACCCCAACTCAACGAACAATCTCATCTCTCTCCCAAGCCCGCGCCGTCTTGGCACTCAAACCGCCCCGGAACTCCGCCCTGTTTTACACCCACCAAGGTTTCACGTTCCTGCAGTCTACTGTGTAATGTCCAGGGTCACATCCTGGTAATGGACCAAATCGCTGTTCGTGCCCGTACCTGTAACCTGAATCACGTAAGTGCCCGGCGCGGCAGTGCTCTGGCTGAAACTGTTGCAGCCGGTGGCCACGAGAGAGGCGGCCGAGAGAACCAGAACCAGCGCCAAGGTCAGAAGCGACGCGTTCCTCCGGCGCAACCTCCAGAAGGTCCATCCAAAGCACAAGCTCAGGGGCAGGAACAGGCCAGCCAGTGAAACTCTTCGGCTCCCCGTGCGGCTGTTCATGGCCGACGCCCCTCCGCCCAAGGGATTGTTGGTATCGATTGTAAGCTGGACGCTGGCGATGCCATTCGCCGGCAGGTTCACGCTGATGGGGGAGAAGTGGCAGTTCACTCCCGCTGGAAGCGACGCGCACCCCAGCCCGATGGAATCGGTAAAGCCCGAGTTCGAACTCAGATTCACTGTCACTGTGACGTTCTGTGAGGTCGATACGGTCACGGGCGAAGGTGTCACTGACAGATTGAATCCGGTCGCGGGCTCCGAGACCGTAACCGCCGAGGACGTAGAGGGGCTGTGGTCCGCGTCTCCGCTGTACACCGCCACGATGCTGTAATTCAGGCCGGCGTTCAGGTTCGGCGTCAGCATCGCCACGCCCGTCGAGTCCAGCGTGGCCGATCCGATCTGCGTGGCGCCGTTGTTGAAGGTGACGGTGCCAGTGGCCACTGGTCCGGTGGCGTTGTTCAGGACCGACGACACAAGAATTACCTGCGGATTGGAACCTGTCGTCGACGAGGTGCCCAGGCCGGTAGTGGTCGGGATCGTCCCCACGGTTTCATTCATCGCGGCCGATGTACTTGCTGCGTTGTTCGTGTCTCCCAGGTACGCTGCCGTAATCGAATAACTGCCGGCCGCAAGCGCCGAATTAGTGAACGTGGCTGTCCCGGCGTTCAGGTTCGCGGAGCCGATCACGGTTCCATTTGCCAGAATGTTCACAGCGCCCGTTGGAGTTACGCCGTTCCCCGTCACCTTGGCCGCAAACGTAATGGGATTCAGAACCAGGGCTGCGTCCGGTGTCGCCGTCACAGTGGTCGCGGTCGTCGCCAGCACCACCGAATAAGGCAGCACTGCCGATGCGCTGCCTTGGCCGTTCGCGTTGCCCCCGTAGGTCGCCACAATCGGATAAGGGCCCGGAGCGAGGGCTAGGTTCACCGCGGCCGTCCCCGCATTCAGCGCTGCGCTGCCCAGCGTAGTGGTTCCTGAGGTAAATGTCACGGTGCCAGCAAGCGGCGCGGAGCCCGAAACCAATTGCACGGCCGCCGTAACCGTTTCCTGCATTCCGGCAATGCCGGGGCTGGGCGCGGCGGTCACCGTGGTCACAGTTTGCGCTTGATTCACAACCTGGTTGAGCGCCTGGGCGGTCGAGCTGCCGCTGTTGCACGAGTCGCCCGCATAGGTTGCCGTAATTGAATGCGTGCCCACGATGAGCGTCGAGGTCGTCAGGGTAGCTACGCCGGAGCCGCCCGTAAGCGTACCGGTTCCGATCGGGACGCCGTTATCGAGAAAAGTCACCGATCCGGTGGCCGGCATAGTGGCGCTCGACGTCACCGTCGCCGTAAAAGTCACCGAGGCGCCGTAAGTTGAAGGGTTGAGGCTTGAGACGACGCCAATCGTCGTCGGCGCCTGCACATCCTGATTTACCGTGTTCGATGTGCTGTCTTGAACGTCGTTGCCCGCGTTGCCGCCGTAGACCGCAGTCATCTGGTGCACACCAGTCGCGAGCGTAGTCGTGGAGTAGGACGCCACGCCGCTTCCATTCAGGTTCTGGGTGCTCAGCAAGGTTGTGCCGTCATAAAATGTCACGCTGCCGGTCGGGTTTACGCCGCCGCCGGGGCTTGACACCGTTGCCGTGAAGGTCGTGCTCTGGCCCACGCTCGACGGATTCGCGTTCGAAGTCAGACTGACGGATGTGCCTTCCAGAACGCTCTGAATCCCTGCCGTCGAGGTGCTTGCGCAGTGGGCCTGGTCATTGGTGTTGTTGTACGAGGCGGTAATCGAATGCTGACCAACTGCCAGCGTCGAAATCGCAAACGTCGTCACTCCGGAACCATTCACCGCCAGCCCTGAAGCCAAACTGGTCGTGGTCCCGTTGAACGTGTCGGAGATGGTCACCTTGCCGGCCAGGCTGCCGGTTCCGGGGCCCGTCGTCACTTTCACCGTGAAGGTGACGCTCTGCCCGAATCCCGATGGATTGGGACTGGACGTAACAGTGGTGGTTGTTGCGCTCACCGGCAAAGCAACGCCCAGAAGTTGGATGTCCAGCGGCGAATTCGGCGCTGCGACACTGGCTTGCGCATCCTCGCCCACATCGATATTCGGCGACTCGGGGGTAACAACGGTGAGAAGGGGAGTCGCCGCCGGAGCAAACACCGCGCCCACCTTGCAATCTGCATTCACGGCCAGGGTCCCGCCATTGGTGCAGGAGTCGGCCACCGTCGTATCGATCGCGGCGTTGGTTGCCGGGGTGATTGTGGTCAATTCCAGCGCGGCGTTTCCATCATTCTCCACCGTCAGGATTTGTGTCCCGGAGGTTTGGCCCTGGTACACCGTTGAGGCATTGAGCGCCACAAAGTTGCCTTGGACCTCCTCGACCACCATATCCAGCGTGTCAGCAACGTAAAGATCTCCGCTTCCATCCAGAAAGAGGCCGGTGGGGCCGTATATCTGCACCTGCCCAAAAACGCCCGCGTCGTAGGACTCGCGGCAATAGTTCGCGACCACGATCGAGATGAGCCCACTGGCCGCGCTGACCTTACCGATGGCGGCGTTCTGCGTCTCCGCAATGTAGACGTTGCCGGCTGCATCGACTGCCACGCCGGAGGGCGACCACACGTCAGCCGCCGTAGCCGCCACCGGCGCCGCCCCGCAGCCCATAGCGCCCGCGTTTCCCGTCCCGGCAAGGGTGACGATCTGGCTGGCCGGTGTAATGACGCCGCCTACCGCCATCACCTCGCGAATGCGGTTGTTCGCCGAATCCGGAATATACATGTTGCCCTTGGAGTCGAAGGCCACTGCATAGGGAAAGTTGAGCTCCGCGCTGGTTGCCGCGATGTTGTCGCCGTTGTATCCACCCGTGCCGTTGCCGTTCATGAACCCGTTGCCGGCGATGGTCGAGATAATGCCCGTCGCCACGTTCACCTCGCGAATGCGATGGTTGTTGGTGTCGGCGATGTACAGGTTCCCGCTGCCGTCCAGGGTCACGCCCTCCGGCATATTGAGCGTGGCTTGCGTGGCCGCGCATCCATCTCCAACCGCATTGCTGTGCGCGCCGCACACCGTGCCGCTGCTATGGCCCGCAATGGTGGTAATCGTTCCCGTTGCCGCGCTAATCACGCGGATCGCGTTATTGCCGCTGTCGGCGATATACAAATTGCCTGCGCCATCGAGGGCCACATATCCGGGATTGCTCAGGGTTGCGCCGGCGGCCGGTCCGTTGTCGCCCGTGTACGCCGGATTGCCGTCTCCGGCGATGGTCGAAATGACGCCCGCGCCTGCGCAGCTTGTCCCCTGAATCGTGGCGCTGGCCGCGCTGGCGCACACCATGCGAACGCGGTTATGCCCGCCGTCGGCGATGTACATGTTGCCGGCCCCGTCGATCGTCACGGCGCCGGGCAGGTAAAGCTCGGCCTGCGTAGCCAGTTGGCCATCGCCGACCTCGCCGGTATACATCCCGATCTGCCCCGCCACCGGCAGCACGTTACCCGTTGCAAGTACTCCCAACCCTCCGGTTCCCGTTCCGGAAAGATACGCCGTGCCCAAAACGGCTTGGTTGCCGCTCACAGTGCCCACCAGCACCACCGCGCCCAGCCGCAATCCCGGCGCTGCCGGCGTGAACGTGACTGACTCTGTGCACTGGCCACCAACCGCCAGGTTGGCGTCCATGCACGTCGACGAGCCCGTGCCCACTTGGAAGTCACCGCTGGCCGATCCCAGCGTGAGAACCTGCACGCTGCTCACCGTGCCCGCAACCGTTGCTGTCACCGCGATGCCCTGGTTGCCCGACTTTGAACCCACCGGCAAAGAGCCGAACTGCGCCTGCGCGCCCGTGGCCGCCACCAGCATCACCGCCGCGCCAATAAGCCGCATGCGGCCGTGTCCTGGCTTAGGACGCATGGCCGAAGTTGCGGTTTGCGATCCTTGCATTTTGCGATCTTCAGAGTCGGCTGCCCAGCGCAAGCTTGGGCGCGAATTGTTATCGGTCAAGAAACTCATCTGCGTCTCCGTTTAGGCTCTTCTGACCATACTTCTCCCGCCCAGCGCACTCACCACGGTCGGAACGGGCGCGGTCGGAACGAACATTGACCGGCGAGTGGAGTGCCGCCGACTTGTTGCAAATAGGGAGCACGAACGCCGACGCACTCTCTGGGCCAATTCGGAAGAGGATGAATTATGGTCTCGTAATTACTGTAGTGCGGAAATGGAGAATCTTTGGTAATAAAGAAGCGATCAGGAGATACACCTAAAGTCTTATTACTTTGGTTTTAGACACATTGGCGTAAGGCTTTTGGTTGTGCCTGCCCGCGAAACCGGCGAGACCTGGACATTTTGTGGATTCCGGAGGCTGAGCCCGCGCGTCTTAGTTGCGCATTTAAACTAGACAGGATATGACCACCCTGAAAGCCGTGCGCGGAACGCGCGATCTGTTGCCGACGGAGACGACGCTCTGGAACCGCATCGAGGCAACCGCGCGCCAGGTCTTCGCCCGGTACAACTTCGGCGAGATTCGCACGCCGATCTTTGAAGACACAGGCCTTTTCTCACGCAGCGTGGGCGAGGAGACCGACATCGTCTCGAAGGAGATGTACACGTGGGAGGACCGTGCCCGTGCGCAGTCGGAGAAATCCCAGTCCCTCACTCTGCGCCCGGAAAACACCGCCGGGGTGGTCCGCGCCTACATCGAACACAAACTCGGCGAGACCGGCCAGTTGCAGAAGCTCTATTACATCGGGCCGCAGTTCCGCCGCGAGCGCCCGCAAAAGGGCCGCTACCGGCAGTTCTGGCAGATCGGCGCCGAGGTTATCGGCCCTCCAACGGCCGGCAGCGAGTCGCCGCTGCGCGATGCCGAGGTCCTCGAGATGCTCGCGACCCTTCTGGACGAATTGGGCATCGCGGGCTGGACGCTTGAGCTGAACTCCGTCGGATCCTCCGCAGACCGGGAACGCTACAACCAGGTACTCCGTACGGCCCTCGAACTGGTAGCCCCGAGGATGTGCCAAGACTGCCAGCGCCGCGCCGTCATCAACCCGCTGCGCGTGCTCGATTGTAAAGTTCCCGAGGACCAGCCGATCATCGCAACATTGCCCGTGATCGCCGACTCGCTCGACAACACCTCACGCGCCCACTTTGCCCAGGTTACTGCAGCGCTCGATGAGGCCCGCGTGCCCTACAAGCTCAATCGCCGCCTGGTTCGCGGCCTGGACTACTACACGCGGACGACCTTCGAGTTCACGCATGGTGGTCTGGGCGCGCAGAACGCTCTGCTCGGCGGCGGCCGCTACGACGGCCTGAGCGAAGCCCTCGGCGGACCCAAAGCGCCCGGCATCGGCTTTGCCATGGGGCTCGACCGGCTGGTCCTTACTCTCCAGGCCCAAGAACTTGTCCAGAAGAATGCATCCCCGCAGGGGACGCAGGTGGCAGACGCGTATATTGCACCGTTGGGCGAGAATCTCAATGCCGCCGCTTTGGCTTTGGCCCGCGAGCTGCGCCGAGACCGCCTCACAATCGAGCTCGGTGACGGCAGTTTTCGTCTCAAGAAATCCTTCGAAGCCGCCGACAAGATTGCCCGCCGCATCGTCATTCTGGGCGAAGATGAACTCCAATCCGGTATTCTGACAGTGAAAGACTTCGCCTCAGGCATACAAACAAAGGTTCCGCGCGCGGAGCTGGCTGCGTTTCTTGCTCAGTGAAATAGCTCACGGTTTAGGTTTGTGGTTTCACATTCTTTCACCAAAAAGAAGGCGAAAGAGTGGGACACAGATTTTTTCTCGACAAGTAAGTGACTGAAGGATATAAGTAGTGCTCGACTTTCTAGGGAATCTCGAACGCACGCATCACTGCGGCGATTTGCGCGCCGCCGACGCCGGCCAGCAAGTAGTCTTGATGGGCTGGGTGAATCGCCGCCGCGACCACGGCAACCTCATCTTTCTCGACCTCAGGGACCGCTCCGGCATCTGTCAGATTGTTTTAGATAAGGAGCTCACCCCTGATGGCCATTTGAAAGGCGAGCAGGTCCGCCCCGAATATGTTGTTGCCGCCGTGGGCAAAGTGCGCAGGCGCGATGCCGACGCTATTAACCCCAAAATGCCCACCGGCGAGATCGAGATCGAGGCCACTGAGCTTCTGGTGTTGAACGACACGCGCCTGGCGCCTTTTTCGCCGGCGGAAGAAGCTATCCAGAACGAGGAAGTCCGCCTCAAGTACCGGTACGTGGACCTGCGCCGCCCCGAGATGCAGCGCAACTTCCGTCTTCGCCACGACATCACCCTCGCCATCCGCGACAACCTGAGCCGGCAGGGCTTTCTCGAAATCGAGACGCCCATCCTCACCAAGTCCACGCCAGAGGGCGCGCGCGATTTTCTCGTTCCCAGCCGCGTTCATCCCGGCGAGTTCTATGCGCTGCCGCAGTCGCCGCAGATCTTCAAGCAGATCCTGATGATCTCGGGCTTCGATCGCTATTTCCAGATCGCTCGCTGCTTCCGCGACGAGGATCTCCGCGCCGATCGCCAGCTTGAGTTCACGCAGGTCGATCTGGAGATGAGCTTTCCCAAGCAGGAGACGGTGTTCGCGGTCGTCGAGCAGTTCATGAAGGCGGGCTTTGCCGCTGCGGGCGTCGATTTGCCGATTCCATTTCCTCGCATAACTTACGACGAATCCATGCGCCAGTTCGGCACCGATAAGCCGGACCTGCGCCTGCCCGGACTCACCGATGTACGCCCGGCATTTACTGACGCGGCCCTCGCCACTCTACAAATCGATCCCGCATTGCCCGTGGTCGCCCTGCGCATCCCCAATGTAGGCGAGCTAAGCCGCAAAGAGCGCGAAGACAACCATCCGCTTTTCGACCAGAAGAAAGGCGCCAAATTCATTGACGACTTCAAGCGCCTCGCCAAGGGCTTCCCTGAAGCCGCGGTAAAGGTCCGCGAACTCGCAGGCGCGATTGACGCAGACTTCATCATCATCGTCGCCGGCGATCCGGCGCACCATATCAAGGCCAGCGACGCCAAATTCCCCGGCCGCCTTTCGGAGCGCGAGATCAACGTCTACGCGGCTGCCGGCAACTTCCGCACCGAGCTGGCGAAAAAGTACGCTGACCGTCATGGCGCGTTCAACATCACCGATGAAGTCGTCCAGAACGCAAGAGTGCGGAGCGCGTCGGCCGATCCGATCGACGGCTCGCAGGCCTTCCATCCCCTGTGGCTTACGGATTTCCCCATGTTCGAGTACGACTTGGCCTCTGCCAAATGGGAACCGGCACACCATCCCTTCACCGCGCCTTTTGAGGCCGACATGGCAAATCTCGTCAGCGACCCGGCCAGCGTTCGCGCCAACTGCTACGACCTGGCCTTGAACGGCCTCGAGCTCGGCAGCGGCTCAATCCGCATTCACCGCAAGGATGTGCAGCAGCAGATTTTTTCCTCGCTTGGGATTAGCGATGAGGAAGCAAAAGCAAGATTCGGCTTTTTCCTCGACGCGCTCGAATACGGCACCCCGCCGCACGGCGGCATCGCGCTGGGCTTGGATCGCATTGTGATGCTGCTGGCCGGCGCGGCCAGCCTGCGCGAGGTCATCGCCTTCCCCAAGAGCGCCAAAGCCATCGACCTGATGGCGGAAGCGCCAACCGCCGTAACGGAAAAGCAATTGAAAGAACTTCACATCCGCGTGGTGCGATAGGTTAAGCTGTCGTGAGATTTTCTAAACCCGATCCAGCTCGGCGAACATCTCGCTGAGCACGACTCGGATCGGCGTTCCCGGCACGGTCAACTCGCCGCTGCGCACCTCTTCAAGCGCGGCCTCGGCGTAGCGGTAGGCGATGCGCGGCTCGGGATCGATGATCCAGATATTTTCGATGCCAAACTGCAGATACTCCGCCGCCTTTGCGCGCATGGCGGTCAGCGTATCTTCCGGCGAAAGAATCTCGATAGCGATCAGCGGTGGCTGGGTCACGTGGCGATCGAACTTCTGCCCTGACCGCACCACTAAGACATCCGGAACGCGAAATCTCCTTGCCTGCGTCTGCGTGCGAAGCTCGGGAAAAACTCTTACCTCCCACTCCTGCCTCTTCAGGTTAAAAAGGAATGTCAGGTAGCCCTGGATAATGGAGTGCTCTTTCTCGCCCAAGTTCCGCTCCTCGATGTGCCCATCCACAAACTCGCGGTCCGGGCTCCAACTCGTGCGCAGGTACCCTCGCACAGTCCAGAGTTCTTCCTTATTGGGCAATGTGGCCATGCCCCGATTATCCTCCAATCGGAACGCCCCCGCCAGGGGGCCGGATCAATAGCTTGCACCGCCGAAAGTCATAAAGATCCCGTAAGTCATCGCTGCAAAACCAGTTTCACGCGCATCCTATTCATGCTTCCTTTAGTTGAAGCGTTCCATGCTTCTCGATGAAGATGGAGGTTTCGATGCGTACGAGAATTCAAATTGCATACACGCTGCTTGCATTCGCCCTGACGTCCGGCATTGCAAGCGCCGCGTCGGCCAATGGGGCCGGCTACAGCAGGTCCGAACTGAAGAACATGGTGCGCAATGCGCACACTCCCGAAGAGTATCGAGTTCTCGCGTCTTATTACCGGATGCGCCAGCAGCAGTTCGCCAATCAGGCCCACGACGAAATAGTATGGTTCGCGCGCCGCAGAATGAACGTTTCCCTGCCCGCTGCCAAGTACCCCACGCCTCTTGATTCTTCAAAGAATCGCTACGAGTACTTCGACTATGAGGCGCAGAAGATGAGTCAGCAAGCGGCGCACTACGAAAACCTTTCGGCGAGCGCGACCGAGTAACTTGCGTGAAACGCAATATGCCGGCGTGCGCGGCGCATAGCCATGCACGCCGGTAAGTCTTCGAAGCCTATAGATTCTTTGCAACATATTTATGTTTTGCTAATGTCCCGCTGGCTACGCTCTACCTACGTGCATCAGGGAAGTTAAGCCTGTATCGATGCAAGGACGGGATGCCCGGACGTAATGAACATCGCTAATATTCTCGGAGAGCGGAGTCAAACCACCCGGGCGCAGTTTATCGGCGAGACCCTGGCTGGATGCTGGGTGATCGCGCTGCTTACCTTCACTGGGTATGTGCTCCACTTCAGCCCATCTCCGGTAGGGTTTCTGTTTCTGCTTGTCGTTGTTTGCGTGGGGATCCTGTGCGGTTTCTGGCAGGCTTCGATCGTGTCGTTATTGGCGTGCGCTTGCCTGGATTACTTTTTCTATCCGCCCCTTTTCCATTTCAGTATCGCCAATCCCGAGGATTGGGTCGCGCTCGGCGCCTTCGAGGTCAGCGCGCTGCTGGTCAGCCGTCTTTCCTCCCGCGAACAGGTTACGTCGCGCGAGGCGAAACTGCAGCGCACCTCAATGGAGCAGTTATACGAGTTGAGCCGCAGCACTCTGCTTATCAACCTACACCAGGCGCCAGGGCCACAGTTGGCGCACTTGATTCAGCGTATCTTCGCCGCCGGAGGGGTGGCGATCTTCGACTTCAATTCGGGCGCCTGCGACGTGGCGGGGACCTGGGCCGAGGATGAACAGGAGCTGGCAAAGGAATGTTATCTGGCGCAGGCGGACGACGAAGATCGCATGACGCATACCTCGCGCAGGGTGCTGCGCAAAGGCAATGATTCAATCGGCGCGATGGCGATACGAGGGGACCTGGGTCCGCTGGTCGTGGATGCTCTTGCTTCACTCACAGCCGTTACGCTGGAGCGTTGCGTCGTCTTCGAGAAAGAGAGTCAGGTGGAAGCGGCGCACCGCAGCGAGCGACTGCGGGCGGCAGTGCTCGACTCGCTGGCTCACGCCGTCAAGACGCCGCTGACTGCGATTCAAGCTGCAGCCGCCGGACTGAGCGAAGTGGGCAAGCTTAACACGGCGCAGGAGGAACTGGTGGCGCTTGTTGAAGATGAGGCCGGCAAATTGAGCCTTCTCAGCACACGGCTTTTGCAAACGGCGAAGCTCGAAGCAGAGAAGATCAGCATTGCAAAGGATGAAATTGCCGTCGGCGATCTTGTGGAAGGGGTTTTGGAGGAACAGCGGGGGCACATGTCTGGTCATTCGCTTGAAGTTGCGGTTCCCGACCCCAAACTGATTCTTCGCGGCGATCGCGATCTGCTCTCGATGGCGTTGACGCAGTTTCTCGATAATGCGGCGAAATATTCCTTTGCCGGAACTGCGATCAAGGTGTCGGCGTGGGAAAGCCACTCGGAAATTATGTTTTCAGTGCATAATTTCGGCCCGGCCATTCCTATTTCTGACCGGGAGCGCATCTTTCAACGTTTCTACCGCAGCGAAGGGACACGGCACCTGGCGGCGGGAACGGGCATCGGCCTGTCCACTGTGATGATGGCAGCCGAGGCGCACCGCGGCCACGTGTGGGTTATCAGCAAGGCCGAAGAAGGAACTACTTTTTATCTTTCTCTTCCCCAAAATGGAGGCATTAGCCAGTGAATCAGGACAGTGCGGGCAATCTGCTCATTGTGGACGACGAGCGATCCATACGGCTCTCGCTCAGAACCATCCTTGGAAACTTCGGCTTCGAGATTGTCGAGGCCGCGCGCGGCGAGGAGGCCGTGGCGCTGGTGCGCACCGAGCCGTTTGACACGGTGCTGCTCGACGTCAACATGCCGGGTATGGGAGGCATCGAGGTTTGCCGGCTTTTGCGCAAGGCTGCGCCGCGCCTGCCCATCCTTATGTTGACGGTGCAAGGCGGCGAGGAAAGCAAGGTCGAGGCGCTGGACGCCGGCGCCGACGACTACATCACCAAGCCTTTCCAATTGCGCGAGCTCACGGCGCGGTTGCGCGCCGCCGTGCGCCGCGGCAAATCCTTCGACGACGGCGAAGCCGCCATCTTCATCGGCGACGTGCTGCTCGATCCGGAACGCCACCTGGTGGAGAAGAATGGCCGCGCCGTTCACCTTACGCCCAAGCAGTTCGAGCTGCTCCATTACCTCATGATGCACGCCGGAAGGCCGATTCCCCACGCCAAGCTGCTACGCTCGGTCTGGGGGCCGGAGTACGGGAATGAGCTCGAGTATCTGCGCACCTACATCCGCCAGATTCGCCTGAAAATCGAGGACGATCCCGCCAACCCGCAATACCTCACCACCGACTCGCACATTGGATACCGTTTCAGCGAAAGCGTGGAGGTCCCCCAACCGGTGGCGGAGCAAAAGTCCGCGGAGGCGTAGGAAACAGCCGTTATATTTCAGTCACTCCACCCCCCCATACCCCTTTGGGAGCTAAGCGCTTTCCTTTCGCCGGTTTGATCTCCGATCATTTACGCCAGCCCATTGATAACAAAGGGCTTATTTTTTAGAATCTTCAAAGCAAAAGGGTTACAGCCCGTTTTGTGGCTAAATTTTACTCTTTCTCAGCCATTTGGCTTGCTTTCCGCTGCGTTCGCGATGGGCTGCTGACGGGCTGGATCCTTGGCGAGGAGACACATCATGGGAAGATTGTGCGCCGAACGGGAATAATTATCTGCAAATTCGAGCAAAGATTTTGGCGCTCTGGGCACGGAGTGCGCGCCCCTCGCGTCTATGGTATATTTTTCAAGGTGCGGGAGGTTTTTCTCCTCCGCCTGAAGTCGCGCGGGACAGCCTTGCGCGGCTCACCAACCCCGAAGGACGCGTAGCTCAACTGGCAGAGCATTCGGCTCTTAACCGACAGGTTGTAGGTTCGATTCCTACCGCGTCCACCATAGAATCAATGACTTAGCCTTGCCGCGCTCTGCTCTGCGCTCTGTCCCCTTGAAAGGCAAGCTGCGCTACCTTGATTCCCGCCGTGCTCATCTCATCCGTGACCACATCACCGTAAACGTTCATAGTCGTGCGGATGTCCGTGTGCCGCATCATTTTCTGTTGCACGGCAATCGGTGCCTTCACAGCGTCCAGCCAAGAGCGGTATGTGTGCCGGAAGGCATGTGAACTGATGTGTCCGATTCCGGCGGCCTTCGATGCCCGCTCCAGCTCTTGCCGTGTGCCGGTGTAGGAGTAAGGAAGTCTGCCAAGTTTGAACGGGCTGGCAAAAATCCAATCCTCCGCTCCCGAAAATTCGGAAGACTGTTTCAAGGACTTCAGGCGTTCAAGCAATTCACCCGCAAGGTTGAATGTCTTTGCGGACCCTTGCGTCTTCACATCACCCACAATCTGATTCACAATGCCACGCCCGATGCTGAGCCGTGAGCCTAGCCAATCCACGTCTCCCCATTGGAGTGCAAGCGCCTCGCTGATGCGGAGACCCAAGCACACAGAGATGAGTGCCATGGTTGCGAACGGCTCTTGCAGCTCTTTCAGCAGAGCGTGGAACTGCTCCGCTGTGAGGCTCCGGGGTTTCCGTACTTTCCGCGTTGCCCCGATGTTGCGGACAAGAGAGATGGGATTACGGCTGATCTCGAACATCCCCGCCCACATCGCAAACTCCACAAGCATGTGCATCAATGAACGCACATGCGTCTTGGACTTTGGCGATAAGGGCAATTCGCGGAGCCACAATTCAACGGGGCGGGGTTGAAGAGACTGAATCGACTCCTCTCCCCATTTTGGCAAGATGTGATTGCGCAGAAAGCAGCGGTACACCCGCGCCGTGGTGTGGCGTGTGGGCATTCGCTCGGCTTCGTAGCGCTCAATCACAGTGCGCACCGTGTCCCCAATTTGCGGCTTGGATAGCTGATGAATCTCAAGGCGTTCAACCTCTTTCCATGCGGCTGCCTTGGTTGGAAATTCTTGCTTGGTTCCGATTCGCTTTGATCTGCGAACCGGGCCGTCATACCAGAGGTAATTCCAGGTCTTGCGCCGCTTGTCGTAGCGCACGGACCCGCTTGTGTGTCGTTGTACCCTCATTGCTGCCTCCCCTCAGCAGGTTCAGCGGATGACGGCAACATCATAGCATCCAACTCCGGCCTCAGGAATCGCCATACGCAACGTTGGACGCCGGAGAGCCTATGTGCGGGGACCTTTCTTTGCCGCACCCATTGCAGCAGTGTGCGAGGTTTTACCTTCAGGTATTGGGCAGCCTCATTTGCAGTGAGCCATTCGATTTGCACAGTCAACTCCCCCCCCTTTACTCGTCATAAATTCGTGTTCCTTGTGTGTATTGCGTGCCCCCAACGTGCCTCCACGTGCCCAGGTGCCCCCCACGTGCCCCGGCGAAGCATTTCTAAGGGGAAGGGCACGACGAGGGCACATCTCCGGGATTCTCGAAGGTCTCAAATGCGCTCAAGTAGCCGTCCACATCGGGCACAATGCGGGTCACGTGCGCGCGATAACGGTCGAAAGCCAACAGTATGGGGATGCGCATCATTCGATATGCGAAATCGGTCACTTGTTTTTCGAGTAAACGAATGCTGCGGGACGTGGTGACACGTCGTGCACCCTTAGGAGCACACATGATCATCTGTTTTGTGAGGTATTTTGAGAGGTAGTGGGACACGCGATGCATGTCCACTCGCTTTATATCGACGATTGCTCCGCCACCCACCGCCGACCACGCTTCAGAAACCCATTTCTGCGGGAGGTAGCAACCCAAAAGCACATGGAGATGCGCATTGCCGTTCTTCTGGTACTCCAAAACGCGGATGTACGAAGGAGCGTAACCAAGATACCGCCTTAGGTAGACACGGAATTCGGCAAATGCTTCGTTGATGTACTTGGTGGACTCTGCGCCATGGAGCTTCGCCGGATCAAGGGTCAATGTCAGCAGCTTATTTAGCTTGAGCCTTTCGGCAGTCTGGGCAATGCGAATGCAAAACATCGCAGCTCTGCGCGGCCCACAGGCGGAACAGTCCCAACACTTGCATCCCACTCGGCTATAGCGCGCCTTGCGGGCATCACTCTTACACGTGCCCTGTACAGTGAACCTCCCGCAGTAACGCTTCCAGCCCGCAGGTCTGTCACGATTAATCTGTATTTCGTCAAGTGAAGAAGGCACGGGCGCTTCGCGCCCGATGAGGACTCTGTCCTCAAACTCCTGGGACAGCTTTTGATCCTTACCGGCAGGCAGGGTATCTGTGTCCCCGCCTGCCGTTTCGCAGGATGCAACGTGCCGTCCAAGTCGCGGGACGGAGCTGTCCAGGAACCGTTGCCCGCTCTGATGTTCGCCGCATTCTGCAAACTTGACTTGCATCTCAATGGCCTTTCTTGTGCGCGCGTGGTCCGACACATCAGCAAGTGAAGAAGGCACGGGCGCTTCGCGCCCGATGAGGACTCCGTCCTCAAACTCCTGGGACGGCTTTTGATCCTTACCGGCAGGCAGGGGGTGTGATTCCCTGTCCGCCGTTTCGCAAGACGCAGCGTGCCGTCTAAGTCGCGGGACGGAGCCGTCCAAGAACCGTTGCCCGCTCTGGTTTTCGCCGCATCCTGCAAACTCGCTGTTCATCTCAATGCCCTGTTTTGTGTGCGTGCGGTCCGCTGCATACGGGGCACAGTTCCTTCAGCGCATAGCTTCGCTTGAGATGCTGCTCAAAGTAGCCATCCTTGCGCCGCCACGTGCGAACCACGCGCCAGGGAATGCCCCGCTTGGTCACCGCACCGAGTAAAGGAGCGCCACGGCCTGCGCGATGCGCTTTGACCCGTGCTGGAATGTTTGTGCTGAAGCCCAGGTAGTGCTGCGCACCGCTATAGCGCCGCGCAAAATGCACGAGATAGACAGACCCGATGATGTGTCCATGCCGACGGTGATTGAAGAAGCGCATTAGAAAGGCACCCTTTCTGTCAGCACGATGTAGCGCCGCTTTCTCGTCCCGCGCGGTATTCGGCTAATCAGGAATCCGTCCCGCCTTCGCGCCTTGGCTTCCGCTTTGCCTTTTGAGGTGTAGGAACCGTGAAACATGAAGGCGTAGCCTTCCCCTGCCGGTTTCTTCTTGCGCTTCATTGAGCCTCCTCGCCTTTCACCGTTCCGGCATCGGATGCAGAATCGCTCTTGAAGCGCGAAGTAGTCGCTGTATATGCCTCCTGGAGCCTCTGCCGGAGCAGCAGCGGCATCCCAGTCCCATCTGGAGCGCAAACACGCTGTATACAGCCAAGGCAGAAGAATGAGACCTTGGAGCACTTCTGTGCCCTGGGGGAGCTTCCCAAGGTCGATAACAGCCAGCAGACCGTTACTGCGGCTTCATTTCCACATTGCTCGCACGTTTTCCGCACCATCCACACTCCTGCATCTCGAAATCGCCCCATTTGGGCCGAATTAGGGGCAGTATGATGGCACGTATACGCAAGAGCAACAAGATCGGTGTGGCGAAATTTCGCCCTTCGCTCGCTTCGCTTTGGCGGAAATTCGCCAATTCAGACGAGAATTTTGGCGGATGAACGGTGGTGTGAGATGCGACCGGAGGCGCGAGACAAGTTTCTGCAATTGGCAGACGTTGCCGCAAAAGCGGCGGGCGGAACCTCTCTCCAGGACGGAATTGATCTGGTGCGGCGGATTCTGGCAAATCTAACCGCGATGTTCGATGCGATCCGTACTCCGGAATTGCTGACGCTGCGCCTGGACGAAACCGAAGTCACCCCAGAACAAGAGTGGTTACTGCTCGCTGCTGTCCAGTTTGGCCCTCAATTGGCGCGGTTTGTTCTTCGCCGTCTCCACCGGAACGCTGAGGCGACCTTGCCCGACATACCCAACCGGCGACCGGCAGTTGACGCGGGAACGCAGGTCCGGTTGCTCTCCTTCGTTAACGATTTGCATTTCAATCACGGGGTGGAATTAGAGGCGGCGAAGCACAGAGCAGCGCAACGTTTTAGGTGTGGGGTTCGCACCGTCGAGCGCTATTGGCGCGAACGGAAAGAAATCCTAGCTAACGGCCCGAAGATGCAATTCTTCGATCTCATCGAGGGACTAAAGAAGGCGGCAGCTGAAGAGAGCATCAATCCGTCGCCACTGGAGCCACTCAAGTCAGGGCAATCGCATTTGAAATTGGTCTGAACCAATGTCGCCACGGACCAGGGTTGCCACTTACGTAGAGGGTAGTCGGGCATGAAGTTTCTTGCAGGAGGATTTCGTGTCCCGCAAAGAAACTTTGGAGCAGTTCGGTTCCTGTTGGGAAGGGCTTGAGGATCCGCGCAGCGGCAATGCCGCCTTGCATGAGTTTCACGAACTTCTGATGATGGCTTTATGCTGCGTGCTGTGCGGCGGTCAGGGTGCGGTGGATATGGCTCTGTTTGCCGAGGCCAAGGAGCCATTTCTGCGCAGCTTTCTCACCCTGGCCAACGGACTTCCCAGTCACGACACCTTCAGCCGCCTGTTCCGCAATCTCGATCCGGATCAGTTTCGCGATTCGTTTCAGCGGTTTATGGCGCAGTTTTCCGAGCAGTTGCAGGGGGTGGTGGCCATCGACGGCAAGGTGTTGCGCAGATCGTTTGATCGGGCCAGCGGCAAGTCGGCCCTGCACATGGTCTCGGCCTGGGGCTCACAGCAGCGGTTGGTGTTGGCGCAGATCGCCACCGATGCCAAGTCCAACGAGATTACGGCCGTGCCCAGGCTGCTCCAGATGCTGGCCCTCAAAGGCACCATCGTGACCGCCGATGCGCTCAACTGTCAGCGCGCGATCGCCGAGCAAATCGTCGCGCAGAAGGGCGACTACGCGCTGGCGCTGAAGGGCAATCAAGGCACGCTGTTTGACGATGTGATCCTGCTGCTCGATGATCCGGAGTTGAAAGCAAGCGCCGCTGCGCCGGTTGTCGAGGCCGATCACGGACGCATCGAAACGCGCACGGCGACGGTGTCAACCGAGATCGACTGGCTCGAAAAACAACATCAATGGCCGGGCCTGAAGGCTATCGGTAAAGTGGTTCGAATACGCGAAACGGCGGATAAAACCACGACCGAAACTGCCTACTATCTGCTCAGTCAAGTTCTGTCGCCGGAACGGTTCAACCAAGTCGTTCGACAGCACTGGGGAATCGAAAACAGCCTTCACTGGCGGCTGGATGTGGTCATGAACGAGGATCAGGATCGGACCCGGATGGGGCACGGGCCGCATAATCTGGCCGTACTCCGTCACATGGCCATCAATGCCATGCAAAAAGAAGGAACCAAGGGCTCCCTAAGAGGAAAGTTCAAACGCGCAGGTTGGGACGACGACTACCTATACCGCTTGCTGGAGCTATTTTGAAATGCGATTGCCCTGCCACTCAAGTCGAGTTGAAGGAATCGGCGGCAGCCTTCGGGTAGAATCATCCTTTCTATGCCCAAGCTTGATTGGCTCACTCGAAACGAAGATGAGAAAGTCTCCGCGCATGTTCCGTACCGGCTCCTGGAGGCGGTGCCGGAGCATTCCTACGGCGACCCGCACGCCGAAAACATGCTCATTCATGGCAATAACCTGGATGCGCTGAAGGCGTTGCTTCCGTTCTACGCGGGCCGCGTCAAGTGCGTCTACATTGACCCGCCTTACAACACGCGGAGCGCCTTTGAGCAATACGACGACAACCTGGAGCACACCCAATGGCTTGGGACGATGTACCCGCGCCTCGAATTGCTGCGTGAATTTCTGACCGAAGACGGGAGCATTTGGGTCACGATCGATGACAATGAGGCGCACTACCTCAAAGTCATTATGGATGAAGTGTTCGGGCGCAATAATTTCTTAACGACCTTCATTTGGAAAAAGAGCTACGGAGGGGGAGCGAAGGCGCGTTGGTTCGTTGGGCTGCATGAGTACGTTCTTTGTTACGCAAAGGACCTCAACTCGCTGCCCGAGTTGTTCCTTCCGCCTTCCGAATCGGTATCGAAGTATTACAAATTTCGGGACAGCAAATTTGAGACCAGAGGGCCGTACAGGCTTCAGCCGTTAGCCACCACCAGCAATGATGAGCGACCGAATCTCCGCTATCCGATCAAAGCGCCAAATGGACGCGAGATTTGGCCTAAGAAACAATGGCAATGGTCTCGGGAGCGAGTAGCTGCGGCAATCGAAGACGATGAAATTGTATTCACGGAGAAAAGCGGTTCAATTAGCGTCTCATACAAGCAATACCTACGGGACGATGCGGGGCAGGAGCGGCCCGCAAAGCCAGTGACAATTATCGACGGCCATTTTACGCAGCACGGAACCTATGAAAGCATCGCGCTCTTCGGCCTTGAATCCAAGTTTTCATTTCCAAAGCCCGAAGGGTTAATCCGCACGATCCTGGAGGCGGGGTCGCGCCCCGGAGACATCATTCTTGACAGTTTTCTTGGCTCTGGCACAACGGCGGCTGTGGCGCACAAGATGGGCCGCCGCTACATCGGAATTGAGATGGGTGAGCACGCGATTACGCATTGCGTCCCGCGCCTCAAGAAAGTTGTGGATGGGGAGCGGGGCGGCATCTCTGAGGCTGTGGGCTGGAAGGGCGGCGGCGGATTCCACTTTTACAAACTCGGCAGTCCGGTGTTCGATGAAGAGGGCCAAATCAATCCTGCTGTCCGCTTCGCGCACCTTGCCGCTCACGTCTGGTTTGCCGAGACACGCACGCCGTTGCCCCATCCAAGGCGGCGCTCTCCGCTGTTGGGCGCACATGAGGGCGTGGGATATTACCTGCTCTTCAACGGCATCCTCGGAGACAAGCGGCCTGATGGCGGAAACGTGCTCACGCGGCGCTTGCTTGCAGAGTTGCCCGCGCACGATGGTCCCAAGGTCATTTACGGCGAAAGCTCCCGGTTGAGTGCTGAATCGCTCCGCCAGCTTGGGATTACATTCAAGCAAACACCCTACGATGTGAAGGCGCGTTGACCATGCTACCGCTGAAGAATTTTCAAAAAGATACGCTGAAGGCGCTGAAGGATTATCTGGAGGCCGTGCGCCTGAGTGGGGACCCGGAGGCGGCATTCATCAAGGTGGTGAAGCCGCCCGATGGCCGGTTGCCGCTGTATCGCAAGGTGCCGGAGCTGGAGCGGATTCCATACGTCTGCTTGCGCCTCCCCACAGGCGGCGGCAAGACGATTGTGGGAGCCTATTCGATTCGCGTTGCGGCGCAAAGTTACATCGAAAAGGACTTCCCGGTTGTGCTGTGGCTGGTGCCTTCCAATTCCATCCGCACGCAGACGGCGCAGGCACTCAAAAACAATGCGCACCCATACCGCATCGCACTGGATGAAGCCTTCGATGGTCGGGTGCGTGTGTTTGAAATTTCAGAGATTGAGAATATTCGCCCGCAAGACTTGCGGGACGCCGTTTGCGTGGTGGTGGGCACCATTCAATCGTTGCGCGTGACCAGCACCGAAGGCCGGGACGTGTACGCGCACAAAGAGGCGCTGGAGGACCACTTCACCAAACTGAATACGAATCTGCCGGGGCTTGAGCGCATTGAAAGCGGCGCTGGTGCGGGCAAGGTGAAGTATTCCTTCGCCAACCTGATGATGATTCACCAGCCGCTCATCATCATGGATGAGGCGCACAACGCCCGCACGTCGCTAACGTTTGACACGCTGAAAAGGCTCTCGCCATCGGCCATCATCGAATTGACGGCAACGCCGGACATGGACCCACGCACGGGCAGCAACGTGCTTTACCGTGTGTCTGCATCAGAGTTGAAGGCAGAAGACATGATTAAGCTGCCCATTGCACTGACGGTGCATGAGGCGGGATGGCAAGAGGCTGTAGGGGATGCTTGCCGCACACGCAAACGGCTTGCGGAGACGGCGGCGGGTGAGCCGGAGTACATCCGCCCCATTCTGCTGATTCAGGCAGAGAACAAAGACAAGCCCGCGAATGTGGGGGCTGTAAAGCAATTCCTATTGGACAGCGAGCATCTTTCAGAAGAGCAAATTGCCATTGCCACGGGAGACCAGCGGGACCTGGACAAAATCAACCTCTTTGATCCGGCGTGCAAGATTGAAGCGGTCATCACCGTACAGGCGCTCAAAGAGGGATGGGATTGTTCCTTCGCCTACGTGTTTTGCACCACGGCCAACATCGGAAGCAGCCGGGACGTGGAGCAGCTATTGGGCCGCGTGTTGCGGATGCCCTATGCGAAACGGCGCAAGGCACCAGAGCTAAACAAAGCCTATGCGCACGTCTCCAGCACGAATTTCTTGGAAGCCGCAAAGCAGCTTGAAACCTGCATGATCGAAAAAATGGGCTTTGAAGAGGCGGAGGCGGAGCAGTACATCGAAGTGCAGCAGCCTACCATCCCGAATTTGCCGCTATTCCTTCAGGACAATCCGCTTCGCTTGACGGTTGCGGAGCCGCTGAAACTGGAGAGACTTTCCGAGCGGGAGCGCGAGTCCATCATCCCGAAGTCAGAGGCACCGGGCCAAATCGAAATTGAAGTGCATGGGCAGATTACGCCGGAGATTCAGAAGGCGGTTCTCGCCGCCGTACCGGAGCCGGAACGCGCCGCAATGGAGCGGAGAATCACAGCGTACATAGCAGAGCAGGAATCGCGCCTTGCGCCCGCTCTGCGCGGTGAAAAGCTGGTGGTCCCCCGGCTGTGCGTTCGCTACCAAGGCGAGCTACTGCCGTTCGATAGGGAGCTGGTGTTGGACGCCGCTTCATGGGACCTGAGCCAATGCGCGGTGGACCTGAGTGACTTCCGATTCAACGACACATCGAAGACTTTTGAATTTGATGTGCAGGGCAGCAAGGTTGTGTATGCGTTCAAAGGCGAGCAACAACTTGACCTGAATCTCCTGCCCGGCGAGTGGACGGAAAACGACCTGATTCGATGGCTGGACAAAGAACTACGGCAGCCGGACATTCGGCAAGCGGCAAGCCTTGCATGGCTCCGCCTGTGCGTGCAGCAGCTTTTGGGGCGCAAGGGATTTGACCTTGCACTGCTGGTGCGGGCGAAATTCATCCTTACACGCAAGCTGGCAGAGAAGCGGGATGAGTGCCGAGCATCCGCGTACAACGCCGGGTATCAGGAATTGCTCTTTGGGCCAAACGCCGCACCGGAGACCAGTTTTGAGTATGCCTTTCGATTCCCCGATGCGTACCCGGCCAAGTGGTACTACACCGGGCGGAATCGCTTTGAAAAGCACTTCTACCCGATGGTGGGAGAGTTGGAGAGCACGGGCGAAGAGTGCGATTGCGCAGAGGCGCTGGATGCTCAATCGGGTATCAGGACTTGGGTGCGGAATCTGGCGCTCCAGCCGGAATCATCGTTTTGGCTCCAGACCTCAACTGACCGCTTCTACCCGGACTTTGTGGCGGAAACGCTGGATGGGCGTTTGCTGGTTGTGGAATACAAGGGCAAGGACTACGCCACGAATGACGATTCAAGAGAAAAGAAGCTGCTCGGGGAAGTCTGGGCGCGGGGAAGTAACGGCAGGGCCTTGTTCTTGATGGCCCTCAAGAAGGATGAGCGGGGCAGAAACGTCCACGAACAAATCAGGGGAACGATTGAGGGCTGGTAGAGACGCAAACGGTATTTAGACCCGTGAACCGAATTGCCAATGGGGTTTATGCTTTGAATGAAGGGGTTGTGAAAGCAGGTCTATCAAATGGAGACCATTAGGGTTTGCAATCTGCGCTGTTTGGCTGACAGCACCACAATTGAAATAAAGCCAATCACCCTGCTTGTGGGCGCCAACAGCTCGGGGAAGAGCAGCTTTTTGCGTTTGTTTCCACTCCTAAAGCAGAGCCATGAAATCCGGACACTTGGTGGACTCGTTCTCAACGAGGGTGACGTTAACTTCGGATTCTTCAATGAGGCCGTTTACAAGGATGCCGATCCTCAGGAGCTGACGATCGAGTTCGGATTCACACTCCAGCAAGGACTATTCCAAGGCACCATTCTCAGTACCTTCCTTGCGAGTTCACAGGACCTCAAATGTGCGTTGACTTATGCGAAACGTTCGAAGGACCAACGTTACCCAAGATTGAGGATTGTTCGGCTTCACTTGAGCAGTACTAGCGATTCCAGCGACATGATTGAACTCGCCGTCGATGAAGATGGAAAAATAGCCGACTTCAAGGTGAATGAGTTCAATGGAACCGACCAGGTTTCCAACCTGAGGGTCCAAGTTGGCAGGGGCCTAGTGCCCAGCCTTGTCCTCACACTCAACTTACAGGAAAGTACGAGTTCTAGATTCGACGAGATGGCTCCAGCAAAACATCCGTTTGATGCACAGCTTTACAAGGAGTCACATTGGCTCTTCCACGGCAATACTTCCGTTGAGACCTGTCTTGCCACCTTGCATAGCATTCCAATTGGGTCACCGAACCAAATGTTGGAGTTTATGCAAAGTAACGGTCCTCAAAGCTGGAAGGATCAAGTGCATTCTTGGACAACCGCGAAACCTCAATTCCAGACGCTGAGGAATCTTCTTTTGGCGGGACGTGTAAACGAGCTTCTGGGATTAGCAAATGCGTACGCCACGCAGTTCGCTGCGTCGATCAATTATTTTCAGCCTGTCCGGTCTAGCGTCGATAGAGATTATCTTACGCGAGATGTTTCCGTAACAGCTGTCGATCCTAGCGGCCTCAACGTTGCGCTCGTTCTCTCAAGCCTCTCAACTGGCGCTCAACGAAAATTCCGAGATTGGATGCACGAGCACTTCGGGTTTGAGGTATTCCCACAGAGTGTAGGGGACGGCGCAAGGATTGCACTCAGGATGAAGGACATAACAAGTGGTTCTGAGTTCAACCTTGCTGACACAGGGTTCGGTTTCTCTCAGATTCTGCCTTTCCTGGTCCAAATTTGGAATATCGTCGAGGGCGATGAATTTCGACCTAAGAGTTTTCGTTTCGTTAAGTTCGGAAGACAGGCGATCCAGGCAAATCATCTGTTAGCAATTGAGCAGCCGGAATTGCATCTGCATCCCGCACTTCAGGCAAGGCTCGCCGATATGATCGTCTCGATGGCAAATCTCAGCAAAGAAAGAGGTAAGCCGGTTCGTTTTGTGTTGGAAACGCACAGTCCGACAATTATTGAGCGAGTCGGGCAGGCGATCGAAGATAAGAGGCTTCAGGCTGAGGATGCTCAGGTCCTGCTGTTCGAATTGGATCGTGACAATCCCAAATTAAATAAGTCGATTGTGAGAACTACGAAGTTTGATTCCGAAGGCATTCTTCAAGAATGGCCATTTGGCTTTCTTGCTACTCCAATTTCTAAGGCAAACAGCTAGGGTGAGACTGGTTTGCGATGCTATTTGAAATAGATGAAAGCGTCTCTGAACTTCTAGCGGGTGAACTTTCCGGGCAGGATCATCAAGCGATCGTTTACCTAGCCATTGCTGCTGCTGAGGGTAATCATCGCATTACCGGACGCCGCAAGGTGCTCCAGCAACTAGCGGAGACCCCTGGAATGACGGACAGACAAAAGGCAGCGTTCATCCGTGCGGCTGGTAAAGTCACTGAAGAGGGTATGTTGCCTCGCCGGTTAAATGTGCTCGGAAGAGTAATTGCAAGTACTGACACAAGACCATCAGCCATTATCAATGGAAGCCAGCGAGTCATAACCTTTCCGCTAAGATGGTTCGATCTAACCGCAAAAATCCAGCCGGTAATTTTACTCGCAGAGAACCTTTCCGACGTGAAGGTGTACCAAACGATCGGGGAGGCGGGTTCAGTCCTAGCATCTTTGGGCTATGTGTTTCATTCAATATCTCCCCGTCATGGCGGTGGGAGCACAATCGGTCAAGTGCTTCGAGGCATCGCACAATCAGATTTGATCTGCCTCTGTCTCGTGGACAGTGACAAGGCTTGCCCACAAAGCATAGAAGGGGACACGGCTAGAAGTGTCGCACAGTTCAGGAACGTCCAGACTTACCCGCTTATCGAAGTGCTTCTGACACTTGGGCGCGACTTAGAAAATGCATTGCCAGATTCGTTTTACAAGATCACATATAGCGCGGGGTCGCAGCATGAGTCCATGGCACAAACGCTACTAGAGCTTTCACTCCAGGGGGAGCGAGACATTCGTCGCCATCTTGACGTAAAGAAAGGATTAGTGCTTCGTGACGTATTTGGTTTTACTGCGGGATCACCTGAGGTCGGATTTTGGCAAACCGGACTAACGATCTTGCTTGGGATTCGAGGAATCAATATCACATCGTTTCCCTGCAACAATAAAGGAGTTTGCACGAAGACAAAGAGAACTGAATGTGAATGTCAGATTGTATCGGGCAATGCCGCAAATATCTTGGAGGATTTTACAGCTGCTAACCAAGGGACTGATCGATTTACTTTAGGGCAGCGTCTTGATGCATCTGTTCGTGACGAATGGATTGCGCTGGGAAGCATCATCGCGAGCTGGTGCTGCGGGGATTCTCGACTTCGGATCTGAATGGCATCGATATAAGACGATGGAGTCGTGTCAGTATCGCTTAACTAAGGACGTTCAATAATTTCCGGGGTGCTCTTCCGGGCCGTTCGTTTGAAATTGCCCGAAATTCAGGCTGGCGGCTCGTCTCCAAATAGCTTCGATTGCTTTTGTCTGACGTGTTCAACATCGATAACTGCTGGAATCACGCGCTCCACCCTCAGAGTGCCGAATGCTGTTCGCCGGGCTGTTGTCTGTAGATGGACCCTCAACCGGTCACCGTCTGCAAATGCTTCTCCCTGCCCAATTCGCTTCCAGAAATTCTCATCCTCAATCTTCGCATCAAAGGAAGTCCGGCCATCAGAAAAGTGCCACGCAAGATTCCGCCGCCAAGCGGACTTTTCAATATCCAGTTCAATCTCTTCGTCCTTTGTGAGGTCCTCAATCTCGGCTTCATCAGCGGCTTGCAAGTCCTTTTTAGAAACTCTTTCGATTACCGCCCCCGCCCGTCTTGTTTGAAACTCCTGGATTCCGTCCTGGTGAAGTGGCTCCAATGTTTTCCGAAGCTGCATTTGAACTTCCGGGTCGTTGTATATCCTGATCAGCAGTTCAATCGAGATGTCGATCTGCAAATCCTTTGGGATGTCCTCAGGTTTTTCGATTCTGCGTCCTTTCAGTCGCTTAAATAGCTTGTAAATTCTGATTCCGCTGACACCCAAGAACCCTAGAAACTGCAATAGGTTTGCGAGCGCGGTTGCCGCTTCGCCCGCAAGGAGATGCTCTGCTGCGGTTATTGCATCGGCAAAGATGTGAACCGGAACAACTAACGAACCCGGCTCTAATTCGTGGTCAACCTCCACACGGAGGGAGATGCGATCACCGTAAACAAGGTCCTTGACGCGCTGTATAAGCAGAGCTTGCCCGCGTAAGCTCGACCCGAGCGCAAGCATCGCCATCCTGCCGTCTTGGAGGGCGGGTCCTTCGTAGGCAATCTGAAGTTTGTCAGCGGTTACCTCTTGCATGGATGCTCATTTTGGAGTCAACCCATTTTGTCAGGCAGCCATTGCGCTTTGCAACATAATTGCAGCATTTGCGGAGGAGATTAGGCGTGAAACCTACAGCACAAAGAGCGCAAATCCGCGCTCCATCTGCGCTCTGTTTATCGGTTTTAGGCTGCTTTGCATGGTCTAAGGTGTCATCCGCTGACCTGCATGTTGTTGAAAATACGTTAGGTTGCTAATTCGATTCCTACCGCGTCCACCAATTACATCATCAACTTACGCCTGCTTCTTTCTTGCGGGTTGGGAGGACCTCATCAGCAACCTTTCCATTCCCGGCTTCGGTTGCCGCCCCATCCGTCCCATCTGCTCAACTGCGGGTACCCACCCTTCAAGAGCCGCGTTCGCAGAATGACTTTGCACCCGGTGTCCAGCCGGACACCATTAGTTTGCGAGGCTATTCCCGATTCAGCAGTGCCAGGTAATTTCGGTAGACGAATAATCGATCCCGCTTTCGGGCGCTGCTTTGCTCGAGGATGCCGGCATCGGTCAGCCGCTTCACCGCGCTGGAGACGGTAGGAAACGTCAGACCCGTTTTCTCTGTTGCGCGCTTGATCGAGACCATGGGATTGACCTGTGCGCAGCGATAAACCTTGAGAACCGAGGCCGCGGCTCGTCCCAGCAGGGCAATCTTCTGGCGGTCGGCTGCAAACAGACCTTGAATACAGTTGGCAGTATCGACCGCCTGCGCGGCGGCATCGCGAACACCCTGGAGAAAGAAGTCCAGCCATTCACCCCAGCCGTTTCCCTCACGGGTTCCATTCAGCCTGTCATAGTAGAGCCGCCGGTGTTTCTTGAAATAGAGACTCAAGTAGAGAACGGGCTCACGCAAAGCCCCCTCCGCACAGAGCAGAAACGTGATGAGGAGTCTGCCAACCCTGCCATTGCCATCGAGAAACGGGTGGATGCTTTCAAATTGAGCGTGGATCAATCCGGCCCTCACAAGCAGCGGCAGCCGCGTTCCTGCGCTATGGATGAATTTCTCGAGGTCTCCCATACAGCCCGCCACATACTCGGGCGGGGGCGGAACATACGCGGCATTGCCAGGCCGTGAACCGCCGATCCAATTCTGACTCCGGCGAAACTCACCGGGCTGGGCGTGGCTCCCCCTACCCTGGCTGAGCAGAGTTTCATGGATCCCCTGAATGAGCCGAAGGGATAAAGGAAAGCCACCACGAAGACGCTCCAGGCCATGGTTCATGGCCGCCACATAGTGTGACACTTCTTCAACATCGTGGAGTGGCGCCCCCGGTGTCTCTGCGTTTTCGTACAAAAGCAGGTCAGACAATGAGGATTGAGTGCCTTCGATTTGCGAAGACAGCACTGCTTCCTTGCGAATGTACGAGTAAAGAAGAAGATTGAGATCAGGAAGAATGCCCGTCGTACCATCGAGACGGCCCAGTGCCTGGTTCGCTTCAGCAAGAATCGACTGCAAAGGCTCCAGAATCAACCCGCGAGGTGGTAACGGAGGGGGAATAAAGGCTTGTACGCGTTCTCCGGCAACTGTAGAGGTCACGTATTGTTTTGAGAGACGGGATGAGAGGCGGGTCGGCATCTTTGAATAAGCCTACCTGTTATTAAAACATAATCGCCAATATTTTAATAGTGGAAGCACCTATTAAAGCCTGCCACATTGCCTCATAAGCACTCCGCAGCCGCGTTTTGCGCAGCCCTGGATGCGTGGCCTCCCGCCCTTGCGACAGATCTTTCCTCGAAAAGCCAGCGCAAGGATGGGGCACGGGACACGACAGTGCGCTTTCAAAAATGCGAGGTTTTACGCATGTGAGGACCTGGAGGTCCCCACGACAGTCGGCCTGGAGGCCGGCGTTACGTTTTATGCGGCGCCGGCGTAACGGTTTATGCGGCTTCGTTCCTGCCGAGATAGAACGCCTTTTTATTGGCTTCGTACAGCGTCTCGGGGAAGTTGCGCTGAATTGCTGCCAACCATGCTTCGGGCGGGAACTGCAGGTGGCGGCTCAGGACTCCCAGGAGCGCTACGTTCATGCCCTTTTTCGAGACCAATTTCTTCTCATCGACCTGCGCGGGCTGGATGAGCACGCCATCCTTCGACAGATAGCTTTCGTTCACGGGGATCTGATCGGCGGAGGTTACGACGAGAAAGTCGGCTTCTCCGCGGGGTACCATGGGGCTGAAGACCTGGCTGCCGAAACGCACGTCGCTGGCGACCGATCCGCCGCGCTGGCTCATCCCGTGGACTTCGCTCTTCTTGACATCGAGGCCCTCGGCGAAGGCGAGATCGGCTACGATATCGGAGGCCGTGAGCACGCCCTCGCCCCCGAGTCCGGCAATCACGATATTAGTTACAGGTCGCTGCATTTTCCTTCTCCCATTCGCGGATAGACCGCACTGCCAGCAGACACTCGCGACGAGCGATAATTACGGAAAGCTCCGGCTTATCGAGGCTCTCCTGAACGAGCTTTGCGAACTCCGCTTTGTTGGCGACCGCATCGATGACGTGGACGTTTTTGACGCCCATGGCGCGAAGCACATCTTCGAAGACGATCCTGTTAGTCGAGGTATGGTCCAGCTTGCGGCCCGTGCCAGGGTTCTCCTGCATTCCTGTCATGGCGGTGATGCCATTATCGAGAATCACCAGCACGTGCCCGGTGGGCGGAGGATTGTAAATCATTTCGATCACGCCATTGATACCGGTATGCATGAATGTGCTGTCGCCGACCACGCTCACCACACGCTTGGCCTGTTCGGGCGGCAGCATGTGGCGCATTCCGAGGCCAATGCCGAGCGCCGCGCCCATGCATATCGATGAGTCGACGGCATCGAACGGCGGCAACGCACCCAGCCCATAACAGCCGATGTCGCCAGAGACGATGCAGCCCATGTCTCTGAAGACATCGAAAGCGCTGCGGTGAGGGCAGCCTGGGCACAAGGCGGGCGGTTTTCCGGGAACCGGCGCCGGCTCAGGAGAAGCGTCTCGCGCAATCAAACGGCGCACGCGCTCGATGTTCAATTCTCCAAAGCGGAAGTTCTCAAGCTTGTCTTCGACGGCGATTCCCGCGGTGCGAATCTGTTCGACCAGGTATGGATCGCCTTCTTCGACGACCAGGCACCGCTCGACTCGGGCGGCGAATTTGCGAATCTTCTCGATGGGCAAAGGATAGGTGATGCCCAATTTGAGCACGCTGGCCTCAGGCGCGGCTTCACGCACGTGCGCGTACGAGATTCCCGAGGTAATGATTCCCAGCGAGCGGGAGCCTTCAACGATCTTTGTGGGCCCGGATTCTTCGCACCATTGCGCGATCTGGTGAATCTTCTCGCGCAGCCTGCGATGGGCCGGGCGGGCGTTGCCGGGCATCATTGAGCGCACGCGCATATTCTTTGTATAATCGGACGGCCTTTCGGGCAGCCGTACCTCGCGGCGCTCCATGATGGCCTTCGAGTGGCATGTGCGCGTGGTGAGCCGCAACAGCACGGGAATATGCCAGCGTTCAGAAATCTCGATGGCCAGAAACGTGAAATCGTAGGCTTCCTGCGAGTCGGAGGGCTCAAGCATGGGGACCGCCGCGGCCACGGCATAGCGGCGGTTGTCCTGCTCGTTCTGGCTCGAGGCCATGCCGGGATCGTCGGCTGAAACCACGATCAAAGCGCCGCTCATGTCTGCGTAAGCCGCGGTGAACAAAGGATCGGCCGCGACATTCAGCCCCACGTGCTTCATCGTCACGATGCTCCGCCCGCCGGCAAAAGATACGCCGATGCCCACCTCGAGCGCGACCTTCTCGTTGGGCGCCCACTGGGCATGTCCGCCATAAGTTTCAAACTGCTCGAGAATCTCCGTCGAGGGCGTGCCAGGGTATCCCGTGCCTAGAGCGACTCCGGCGTCGTAGGCCGCGGCCGCAACCGCTTCATCTCCATTGAGCAATAGCTTCATACACTTGACTCCGATTTCTGGTCCGCAGACACAGCAAAACTTCGGCCATCGTTCATTGGCCTGCAGACACGATCATGCCTCTTCAGCTAGATCCTAAGATCGAAGGTAACACCTCAAAAGCCGCAGTTGAAATACTTTTTTCGGGGGTAAATCAACCTCGCAAGTATCATCTTTCGAGCTGCTTTTTCGGAAAATTGCGGCTGGGGCGGGAAAGCGCTTCAAATCAAGGGAAATGTTGGTTTTGGTGGTGCGGCGGACCGGCCAAATGTTCGCTCAGGTGGTTGCGCTTGCCCCGCAAACGTTGGCCTGGGAGGGTGCGATTCTTCGAGACAAATACCGAGAATAGTTGCGAACAATTAGCGGTTAGAACCGAGAATAGTTGCGAATAAGAGGGAGTGGCACCGAACAATTTCTCGAAAGTGCGTCTAAACAGCCCTAAAACGGCCTTAAAAAGCGGTTTTTTGCATGTTTTTGCAGCGTTGTGCCCGTCTGTGTGGCTGGGCAGCAATGCCGGCCTACGAGAACCGGGACGTGACGCTCGATGAGATGAGAATCCTTCCGGCCGATTTCGACGCTCCATTGCCCCTCCATAGCTCAAAGGTTGAATTCCCTCCAAAACAAAGTATTTCCGTATGCTTCACGGATTGGCTATTCTCGCCGGGGAAGAGATAGAGCGGAACCATGGCCATGCGCGCCGTGCGACCATTTGAGAGAAGCGATTTTGAGCTGGGCGATTTTGAGCGGAACAAGAGGAACGAAGATGAAGTCAGTGCAGGTTGAAGCAGTGAATGGGGTTCGCACGTTCGCGGAGGTCAGGGAATTGGCCCGTAGCAAAGGCCCCAAGCGCGTGGGAGTGGTTCTTGCCGACGACGAAGTGGCATTGTCGGCGGCGGCAGAGGCCATGCGGTCGGAAATTGCGTTTCCCGTATTGATCGGCGAAGAAAAGGACATTCGCGCGCGGGCTGAGTCGCTGGGCTTTTCCGATCTGGCGGCCAAGGCAGAGTTTGTTGCTGCCGCAGACAATGCCGCCGAACTCGCCGTGAAGATGGCGCGCGAGGGCGACATCGATATTTTGATGAAGGGACACCTGCGCACCGACCAGTTGCTGCACCCTGTTCTCGATAAAGAGAAGGGATTGCGCACCGGCCGGCTGCTATGCGATATCGCCTTCTTCGAGCACCGCGACCCGGCTGGAACCAGACTGGTGGGCATCGGCGATGGCGGGCTGAACCCGGCTCCCACGCTGGCCCAGAAGAAGCAGATCGTGCTCAGCGCCATTGACCTGCTGGGCGCGATGGGAATCCGCCGCCCCAAGATCGCGATCATGAGCGCGGTGGAAATGGTGAGCGAAGCGGTGCCCTCCACCATGGATGCCAAAGCCCTGACAGAAATGTGTGCTGCCGGGGAGTTTGGCGAGGCTGAGGTATTCGGTCCGCTGGCGCTGGACAACGCCCTGTTCGAGTGGGCCGCGAAGATCAAGGGCATCACCAGCCCGGTTGCGGGCCACGCCGATTGCCTGATTGTTCCCTCAATTGAGGCAGGCAATATGCTGGCCAAGTCGATCAACTTTCTGGTCGGCTGCGAATTCGGCCACGTGGTGATGGGCGCCAAGGTTCCCATTCTCATTCCCTCGAGGGTAGAGAGAGCAGAAGACAAGATCAACGCGATGGCCCTGGGGGTGCTGTATGCGAGCAGGTGAATTTCTCATCCTCACCATCAATCCCGGATCGACCACGACAAAGATTGGAGTGTACGCAAATGACCGGCCAGAACTCGTGCGCAATCTGAGTCACTCGGACGAAGAGATGAAGCAGTTCACCGGCCGGCGTATTCTCGATCAGCTCGATTTCCGCCTGGCCGCCATTGAGCGCGAACTGGCCGCCGACAACTATGACATCCGTCAATTCGATGCAGTGGTCGGGCGTGGAGGACTGATGCGCGGTTTGCCCAGCGGCACCTACCGCGTGAACGAAGAGATGCTGGGCGACCTGCGCCTGACGCGCTATGGCGATCACGCTTCGAACCTGGGTGCGTTTCTGGCCCAGCAGATCGCGCGCGAAGCCGGGGCCGAGGCCTTTGTCGTCGATCCCGTCAGCGTGGACGAGTGGCCCGACAAGGCGCGCATCTCCGGTACGGCGCTGATCGAACGCCATTGCGGCGGGCACATGCTGAACACCAAAGCCGTGGCCAAGCGCTTTGCCCGCGAGCAGGGAAAGAAGTACGCCGATCTGCGGTTGGTTGTGGCGCACATGGGCAGCGGCATTACCACCTCGGCTCACGAAAAGGGCAGGATGGTCGAAAGTCAGGAACCCGGCCACGAAGGGGCCTTCTCCACCGAGCGCAGCGGGGGCCTGCCATTGCTCAAAGCGATCCAGCTTTGCTTCAGCGGAAAGTACACCCTGCAAACCCTGTGGCAGGCCCTCAACCGGGAGGGCGGACTTTACTCCTATCTGGGTACGCGCGACCTGCGCGAAGTGGAGCGCAGAATCGAAGCCGGCGACGCCAAGGCCGCGCTCATCTTCGACGCGATGGCCTACCAGATCGCCAAGGACATTGGAACCATGGCCACCGCTCTGTGCGGGCGCGTGGACGCCATTCTGCTTACCGGAGGAATGGCCCACAGCAAGAAACTGGTCGATACCATCCGTCCGTATGTCGAATGGATCGCGCCTATTGTTGTCTATCCGGGCGAAGACGAATTGCAGGCCATGGCCGAGGGTGCTCTGCGGGTTTTGCGTCACGAGGAGCAGGCGCAAGAACTCGAGGCCGAGGCGGCGCCGGTCTCATAGCAGGGCGTCGTGCTCTGCGTCCGAGCAATGATCTCAAATGATTGAGGCGTCCGGAAAGCAGACGCCTCTAGATAACTTATCCCACGTTTCCATTTTGAACTCCACTTACGAGTCTTTGCGCCCTTTGCGCCGCGGCTTGCGCAAAGGGCGCTGGCGCTGTGATAGACTTGCCTCGCTTCCGATTACGCTTTTGCGGCCGCCGAACTCCAGTTGCAGACCTCCCGGTCGCGGAACAGGGGGAGAGAATGAGTTATAAGTTCAAACCAATAAGTGAACGCATGCAGATCATGCATCAGCTGATCCGTGACCGTGTAATCCAGAGCGACTCTGAGACTGCTATGATCACGACCCGTTGCTTTCAGGAGAATGAGAATCTCATTCCATATCTTCGCCGTCCTACGGTGTTGAAAGCCATCTGCGAGCAGATGACCGTCCGCGTCGAGGATTTCGAAATGATTGTCGGCAACAGCAGCAAGAACTTTTGCGGCACCGGATATGCGCCTGATTGGGGCGGCGGCGCCGGCCGGATTCCCTCCATGATTGAGGCAGGTCTTTGGACGCTCGGAGAAGATGGCCTCTATCACAATCCCGACGAAGAGGAGCTGCGCATGTCTATGGCTCCTGAGGATTATGAGAATCTTGCGTCCATCAGCGACTACTGGAAAGGCCGCACTTACAACGATATTGCGGCTGCCTGGCAGCCGAAGGGGTATGAAGAGCTCTGCCGCATGCAAGTTTCCGCCACTGTGAAGGGCGCGCCCCTACTGATGATGCCGTCCGGTCACCTGACTCCGGGCTTTAAGAAAATCGTTAATGTAGGCTACGGCGCTATCCGCAAGCAGGCTCAGGATTGGCTGGATTCTCACGTCAATAACCTGATGGGCGCGGATGTGAACCGCAGCCTGTTCTACACCGGTGTCGTCATTTCCTGTGACGCTGTAACCACTTTGCTGAAGCGCTACGGTGAGAAGTGCCTGGAAAAGGCGGCTTCATGCAGCGAAGAGAAGCGCAAGGCTGAATTGGAGTCCATGGCAGGCAGCCTGATCTGGATTTCCGAGAATCCTTGCCGCACCTTCCGCGAGGCCTGTCAGGCAGCAATCACGTATCAGTATATTTTGCGTTTGAGTTTTATTGGCGATATCGGATCCTTCGGCCGCTTCGATCAATATACCTGGCCGTTCCTGAAGAAAGATCTGGAAGACGGCCGGTTGACGCCTGAAGAGGCACAGGAGATCGTGGACTGCTTCTTCATGAAGATAAATTCCATGTACGGTGGCGGCACTGGCGAATTGGTTAAGATCATCGGCATCGGCAATACCTATCTCCACACTACCATCGGCGGCGTGGATTCCAAGACCGGCGAGGACGCAAGCAATCCTGTCACCTACATGGTGCTGGAGAGTCTGGCTCGGTTGAGCCTCCATGATCCCACGATCTCTTTGCGCGTTCACAAGAATACCCCGAACGAGTTGTGGGCTTTGGCTCTGGAAGCCTCAACAAAGGCAGGCGGACTTCCGCTGTTCCAGAATGACGATATCATCATCCCCGGCACGATGAAGGAACTGGGGTTTACGCTTGAAGATGCCCGGGATTACGCCATCATAGGCTGTCAGGAGATTACAGGCTCCGGCAACGACTATTCCGCAGCCAATGGCGTGGCTCCCCCCCACGCCTCCATCCACTACAGCAAGTTGCTGGATATGGCAATCAATGACGGCAAAAATCCCTTCAACGGCGAGCAGTGCTCGATCCATACCGGCTATCTGTACGACATGAAGTCCTTTGACGAGGTCAAAGAAGCATGGCACAAGCTGGCCAGTTACTTTATCAAAGCCCAGGTTACAATTAATAACTACCTGGAGTATCTGGTTCAGTACCACACACCACACCCGATGCTGTCTATCTCTATAGACGGCTGCATGGAGTCCGGCAAGGACTGCACTTCGGGCGGCGCCAAGTACAACTCTTACGGCGGTACCGCAACGGGACTGGCCACGGTGGCCGACTCTCTGACCGCCATCAAATACATGGTTTTCGACCAGAAGCTGTGCACAGCCCGGGAGCTTTATGACGCTGTAATGGCCAATTGGGAGGGCTATGAGCCCCTGAGGCAACAGATCATCAACGAAGTGCCCCATTTCGGGAATGCCAACCCCTATGCCGACGAGCAGATGACCTGGGTGACCAACAGTTATTACGACACTTGCAAAGAGTGTTACTCTACGCGCAGCAAAATTTTCAAGGCCGGCCTGTACGGCGCGGCAGACCATGTAGGTCAAGGCTATACTACATGGGCGACACCGGATGGCAGGAAAACCGGAACACCCATTGCCGATGCTGCCTCTCCGGTTCAGAGTCGCGACACGAACGGCCCCACTGCGGTGTTTCTCTCTTCGCTTTGCTATGACCACAGCAGATTCATGGACGGAGTGTGCCTGAATATGCGCATCCATCCCACCGTGTTGAGCCGTGACGACGGGATGGTTAAGCTGCGCGACATGGTCAAGGTCTATATGGACCGCGGCGGTGCGGAAGCTCAGTTCAATATGGTTTCGACCGAGGTTCTGCGTAAGGCGCAAGAAAATCCTGACGAGTACCGTAATTTAGTGGTACGTATTGCCGGTTACTCCGCCTATTTTGTGGAGCTGACCCGCGACTGCCAGAACGACCTTATTTCCCGCCATGAGAATCGGATATAAGGAGCGTTTGCCAGCAGTATTTGATGCGTTCCACAGCAGAAAAACATGAGTTTATGTTATCTGCCGCACGTGCTGCGCTGAAGGATTATCCGTACTTATGCTGTATTTCCTTTACAACGCCCTCGCTCCGCCGTCGACAGAGAAGTCGGCTGCGGTAATCCAGCTCGATTCGTCCGAGGCCAAAAAGGTCGCCATCCAGGCAATGTCCTCGGGCTGACCCACTCGCTTGAGGATGGCGTGGGCAAACACGTTATCGAGGAAACCGGGGATTTTGATGACCGGAGAGGTGGCCGCTGTTACGGTCATGCCCGGCGAGATAGTATTCGCGCGGATGTTGTGCGGTCCGCCCTCGACGGCAAGCTGGCGCGTCATGGCCAGGGTACCGCCTTTACCGGCGCAGTGTGCGAGGGCGGGCGATCCCTCCAGCACCAGATAGGCATTGACAGAGGCAAAGTTGATAATCGAACCGCCGCCACGCGCAATCAGGTGGGGCCATGCCGTTTTGCAGGACAGAAATACCGAGTCCAGCTCGGCGGCCAACGTCAATCGCCAATCTTCGTACGTCATTTCTTCAATCGGCTTGAAGACAGCCGTGGCGGCAGCGTTGAGCACGATGTCGAAGCCACGGCACTGCTCGACCGCAAAGTCATAAAGCTTTTTAACGGCGGCGGGGTCGGTCATGTCGCAGGGTGCAAACCCGTGCATTTTCAGTCCCAACGCCTTGGCTTCCGCTACGGTTGCCTCAATGGTGGCGGGATTGATATCGGCCGCCACCACCGTAGCTCCCTGGCGGGCAAACATCAGCGCGCACCCCTTGCCGATGCCGGCGCCGCTGCCGGTAACCACCGCGACTTTTCCTGCCAGCCGCTGTTGCTTATTCGCAACATCCGCAGATAGATGACTCCGTACCATTTGGACCTCCCTCTCTTTTCTTACGCCATATCTTTCTGCTGCACGAATTCAATGAGATTGCCGGCATTGTCGCGAATAAATGCATTCGAGCCCCACGGGAAATCGCGTATCCACACAATATCGGCGCCGTGCTCGCGCAGCGATTCCGCCAATGCACGAGCGTCCGGCACGGCAAAGGCAAAGTGCAGGCTGCCCTGGGTGAGGAAGGCGGTGTTGGGTTCCCTGCGGTTGGCCTCCATCGGCTTGCTGTTTTCGGCGGCGAACAGCTCCACGCGCAAATCGCCGCGCTTGAGCATGGCAAACTCCACCGGCTGGCCCGGGATGCGAACCCGCTGTTCCACCTCGAATCCCAGCATCTTTTGGTACCAGGCGATCGACTCGTCGAGATTCGGAACGCTCACGGCTCCGTGATGCAATCTGATGGGTACTTCGCTCATAGCGGCATCCTTTCGAAAACAGGAAAACTACGCCATTCTAAAGATTTCCCCTCTTACCTGTACAATGCGTTTTAGCCATATGTATAATCGGTGCCACCGATAAGAGGGAGGAATCGAAGCGATGCATTTGCGAGGCTTGGATCTCAATCTGCTTGTGGTTCTGAACACGCTGCTGGAAGAGAAGAACATTACCCGCACCGCCCGGCGCATCTACCTCAGCCAATCGGCAACCAGCGGCGCCCTCGCCCGGCTGCGCGAGTTCTTCGAGAACGAATTGCTGGTCCAGGTGGGACACAAAATGATTCTGACTCCGCTGGCGGAGAGCCTTGTAGAGCCCGTTCGCGAGCTGCTTACCGTAGCCCAAGCCATCATCGATCAGCGCCCGGATTTCGATCCCGCAACTTCCACGCGCCGCTTCCGCATCATGATGACCGATTATCCTGCCACGGTGCTGATGATTCATGCCTTGCCGCTTATCAAGAGTCAGGGGCCGTCCGTCGGCATCGATATCCTGCCATTCGAAGAAACGCCGCCCGAAGAGGTGATTGAACGGCTTGAGGTCGACATGGTCGTACTGCCGGAGCCCTATCTTACTGCGGTCCATCCCTCTGAGGAGTTGTTTCGCGACACTTACACATGCATCGCCTGGAAAGGCAATAAGGAAGTTGGCAAAGCACTGACGCTCGACGAGTTTTTTACGATGCCCCACGTCGCAATTCGTTTTGCCACACAGCAGCCGGACAGCCTCGAGGGGTGGATTTTCCACCGGACCGGCCGGACACGCAACGTTGACGTGACCACACGTTCTTTTAGCCTGATCCCGCACTTAATTGTCAACACCACGCGCATTGCGACCGTGCATCTTAAGTTAGCGCAGGCATGCGCGAAGTATTTGCCGATTCGAATCGTTGAACCGCCGCTTGAAATGCCACAGGTCGCGGAAAGAATTCAATGGCATAATTTCCGGGCTGCGGATCCGGGCATTGCGTGGATGCTAAAGTGCCTGCGGGAGACCGCCCAAGCCCTTGCGCCCGCTGCTCAAGGCGAACCGAGCGCAACTGCCGCAAGCCAGACATTGGCATCTCATTGAAAGCGCTGAAGATTCCGGCATCCTTGCCGGCGCTTCGTCTTCCCTGCACCAAGCCGCAAACCTATCGCTATCACCAATATTGGAAATCTCAACAAACCGTTTCACATTCCCATTCAAGACAACTATGGTTGGGTTGATACGCCATTAAATAATTGAAGAGCCGCGTCTTCAAGCGTTATTCGCGCGTTAAGACGCGGAAAGGATGTTTCCCATGGCTACAAAGACTGCACCGGCCAGCTCAACTGCTTCGGCCGCTCAAACGTACCCCAGCTTTCGATGGCTGGTGCTGATTCTGGCAGCGCTCGGCTTCATTTGCATGCAGATGGTCAACCTGGCGGTTGCGCCGCTGGTGCCGGTGATCGCAGCCAGCCTCAATACAGATCCAGGCACAGCCACAAATGTGCTGATGACCTCGTTTCTGTTTTCGGGCTGTTTGATGTGGATTGTGGTGGGCGGCTACGTTTGCGACCGCTTCGGTGTTTTTGTCTCGCTGATCCTGGGTTTTCTATGCCTGGCGGTGCCGGCGGCGCTGATGCCGCTGATCGGCACCAGCACGGCGGGCGTCTTCTGGGCCCGCATGGTCGAGGGGCTTTCATCAGGATTCATGTTCCCGGTCATGCCCGTCATTGTGAATGCCTTGTTTCCGCCTAACCAAAAGGGCATTGCCAACGGTCTGCTGAATTCGTCGGTGGCCGTGGGCAGCTCTGCCGGCGTATTTCTGGGTCCCATGGTGTTCAAGGCCGTGGGCGAATGGAAGACGATGTCGGCCACGATATCCATCTTTGTCGGGGCATGCCTGATTCTGGGAATCATTCTGTTCTTTGTCTATAATGCCAAGCTGCCCAAGGGCGGGGCTCCGGCGCCTGAAGAAGGGAAGGGATCGGCCTTTAAGCAGGCTCTCCTGTCGCCGTTTACGATCGTGGGTATTTTGATGTTCTTCCTCACCGCCTGGGCCATGCAGTGCATGTACTCGCTGACCGGGGCTTACCTGGCTGCCGACAAACCCCTGGGCGCAGGCTACGGCGGAGTGACCGCCGGGCAACTGATGTTGGGCTTGACCCTGCTGGCCGGAGTCACGGGACCGATTATCGGAGGTTTCCTGCTGGATAAAGCCTTCCGAGGGAACGCCAAGCCGGTGTTATTGATCGGCTATTTCCTGATGTGCGCCTTGGTTTTCACGCTGATGTCTCCGATCGTGACAGGCAGCGCTGTTTTGCTGGAACTGAACTTGATTCTGGCCGGGTATGGCGTGATGTTTGCCTTCCCGATGATCTTCTTCATGATCGCCAGTTCCTATCCGCCGCAGATCGTGGGCAAGATGTCCGGCCTGTGGGGCGGCATCGGCAGCTTCGGCGGAGTACTTGGCCTCTACATCGCGGGCCTGACGGTGAAGAGCCAGGGCAGCTACCACACCACCCTCTCTTTGCAGTCGCTGGTGGCTTTGCTCGCCTTCGTTTTGACGTTTGTGCTCATGGCGCTGAAGAAGCGGCGAGCGACGGCTTAAGAGGTTTCCATCTCACAAATCAGGGCGGCGTTTCCCTTAAGGAAACGCCGCCCTGGTGTTTGCAGAGGCGGATTCTTCATTTTGGCGTTCTCACCCGTGCTTCTTCCAGGGGTTGTCCACGCCCACCAACTCCGGCTGCAGATCGATGTCTGGAACCGCCGGCTGCGGAGCGGGCGGAAATGCCTCCATCATGGAATCGGGCATGCCGATGTTGCGGTACATGGTGTTGGAACCCTGGGCGACGCCCCACTGGACCGCCTCCCAATCGGGGACGTAGTTGCGGTAGCCGCCGGTGTTTACTTCGATCCGGATTCTCCCGCCGGGCTCGCGGAAGTAAAGATAGTACTGCTCCCCGATCCCGTGCCGGCCGGGTCCGTACTCGATCCCGGTCCCCGACTCCATGAGCAAATCGGCGCAGCGCAGGTGCTCGTCGGCCGAATCGACCCAGAAAGCGAGATGGTGAAGGCGGCCGGGAATATCGGAGAAATCCACGCCCAAGCCCAGGTCGTGCGACTTCTCGTTCGTCGTCACGGTGGCAAATACAGCCTGGTCCGGTTTGTCGTGCCTGTAGGTCACGGCCATGAACCGGAAACCCAGATGCTTCTTGAACCACTCGGCCGCCGCCACCACGTCTTTCGTGGCAACGGTCACGTGATCCAGTTGCCGGGGCGCGATTCCGTGGTTGGTGAGTCTCTGCGGACGCTCGGGATAGGTCGACTTGAGATCGCCCTCGGCCTGATAGCGCTTGACATCCCACACCAGTTCCATGGAATGGCCGCCGGGCGCTTGAAAACGATAGCTGCGGCCGTGGCCATAGGAGTTGTCGATCCATTCGCCGGGCACGCCGGCGGCCTTGAGCCGGGCTACGGCCTCGTCGAGTTCCTCGGGGCCGACTGTACGCCAGCACGCGTGTCCGAGTGCGCTCTGTTTGCCGTGCGTCAGCATCAGGCTGTATTCGTAGTAGTCTCCCCAGCACCGCAGGTAGACCGACTCTGCGGTGCGCTTTACTTCTGTGAGTCCCATGACATCGACAAAGAACTTTGCGGACTCGTTCACCTGGGGCGTGATGAGTTCAACGTGCGCAAGATGCGCGAGCAAAACTTTTGACATGGCTTGACCTCTTCTTTTCGCCGGCTCCTCGACAACGGGGACGGAGCCTTGCATTAAAGTTACAATATCCGTTGCCGGCCGAGGTTGGGAAATGTTTTGTGAGGATTCCTGCTATTGCCCAGAGCGATAGCGTCGTGTCTTAGCCGATAGAGCCGACTGGTTTCGATTTCTCTGCCTGGCAAACCGGCCCTCCAGCCGGGAATCCACGACGTCAATCTCTCGCATCCAAAATCCCGATTTGGCAAAACCCGGTGTCATTTGTCAAGCTGAATCAGCGCATATCCTCGCGCTCTCCAGGAAACTGGAGACGCTCTACCCCGCGAGCCCCTTCCACAAAGACGCACGCCGATTTCGCGCCGGATCGTCGCTGCAGCTTCAGATTTCCTTCCTTCCCTGCGGCGACTGGAGGTTGCACGATGTTCGAGTACTTCCCCGGAAACTATGTTTGGAGCACCGCCGTAAACATTGCTTTGGGCAACGGCGGAGTTATGGGCGAAATCGACGAGGCCTGCCGTCCTGCCCGGGAAGCATCTACTTACGGTGACGATGAAAAGGTCCGCATCCTTGTTGACTCGTGGATTGCGGTGGCAGAGCGCATCAACGCGCAGGCGGAGACGGAGCGTTCGCAGGGAAAACTGATCAGCGCCGGCGCCAAGTTCCGCCGCGCCTCAGTCTATTATGCGAGCGCGGAGCGTATGTACGGCGCCCGCACCGCGGCGCGCGCCGCTCTCTACCAAAAGGTTCTCGGCAGCTTTCGCAGTTTCATGGAGTGCACGGGCGCTTGCGTGCGCGTGGAGTTTCCTTGCGGAGGCACGAATCTTGCCGCGCTCTATGTGAAGGCCGACAATGCCTCGCCGGACCATCCGGCTCCTTGCGTGGTGGAGTTCGACGGATTCGATATTCAGAAGGAAATCATCTTCACCACCGGAATGCCGGAGGCGCTCAGCCGGCGCGGCATTTCGACGCTGATCGTCGATCATCCGGGCGCCGGTGAAGCGCTGCGGCTCAAGGGCCTCACCGTCGATTTAAAAACGGAGCGGGCGGCCGGCGCGGCCATCGACTACCTCGAAACTCTGCCTGAAGTGGATTCAAGCCGTATAGGCATGCTGGCCATGTCAATGGGGGGCTACTATGCTCCGCGTGCCGCTGCATTCGAGCCGCGCATCAAGGCGTGCGTCTGCTGGGGCGGCAACTACGACTGGGGCGCCGTGCAGCGCATGCGCTACGAAAACAGCCAGGCGGGCCGGCCGATTCCGCACTTCTGGGAGCATTTCATGTGGGCTCTGGGCGTGAACACCGTCGAAGAGGGCCTCAAGTTTGCCGATCAGATCACGCTTCGCGGCATCCTGGATCGCATCAGATGTCCCATCCTCATCACGCACGGCGAAAATGACCGGCAGATTCCGCTCAAGTACGCGCAGATGACCTATGACGACTGCGTGAACAGCCCGCGGCGCGAGCTGAAGATCCATACTGTGGAGGAGGGCGCATCGGAGCATTGCGGCACCGACAACACAGCGCTGGCAGTGGACTTCATCGCGGACTGGGCGGCCGAGGTGCTGGGCGGCCACGTTGCGCCGCTCGCTTTTGGAGAGGCTAACGGGCCATCTGTAGCGGCTAAATAGCGCGGCCATTCGCGCGGAGGGCTGGGTATCTGCTTTATGGATAGCACGGATTTCGACAAAGCGTTGTACAGAGGGTGAAATCACTGCGTAAAGTAATTGTCGGTAGCGTTTCATCGGTGGCGGAAAACGGATCCCCGGTTTACACCGTTTCTCTTGCTCCCAAAAGAAATTTCCCTAACCCCAACAGCGGCTGCACGGCGGACCTGAATCCGCCTCGAAGGTTTAATACAAATGGCAAGCACCTCAAAGGTTCTTATCGTCGGTGGCGGCATCGGCGGGTTGTGTCTGGCGATCGCTCTGCGCGATCGGGGCTTCGCCGTGGATGTGATCGAGATCAAGAAGGTGTGGACCGTTTACGGTGTAGGCATTATTCAGCAGGCCAACGTGGTGCGGGCCGTGGCGCAGTTAGGCATCGTCGACCGTTACTTATCCGCAGCCTTTCCCTTCGATTTTGTCGGGATTTATAAACCCAACGGAGAACTCATCGCCAAGCTGCCTGGGGGCCGGCTTGCGGGCCATCATTACCCGGCACAGCTCGGTGTCTCCCGTCTTGCCCTGCATAACGTCCTGACATCTGCGGCGATTGAGAAGGGCGCGAACGTGCGGCTGGGGCTAACGGTTGATCAACTGGATCAACATCCAGGCTCTGTCGAAGTGCAATTCACCGATGGAACCTCAGGAAGCTACGACCTTGTCGTTGGCGCCGACGGGCTTTTCTCGCTCATTCGCACTTTGGCCTTTCCCAATGCTCCCAAGCCGCACTTTACCGGGCAGTCCGTTTGGCGCCATAACTTTCCCAGGCGCCCGGAGATCGACCATCTTGCGGCGCACAACGGCCGCCATGCCAGCGCCGGACTGGTGCCGCTCGCGCAGGATTTGATGTACATGTACGTGACTTCCATCGAACCTGGCAATCCATGGATGGAGCCCAGCCAACTCCACATGCTGATGAGATCGCGCATGAGCGGATTTGGCGGCCTGATCGGCGAATTGAAGACGCAGATCGACGATCCCGCCAAAGTCGTCTACAAGCCGATGGAGGCGGTCATGGTGCCGCCGCCGTGGTATAGCGGGCGCGTTGTGCTTCTCGGCGACGCGGCTCATGCCACCACGCCCCACCTCGGCCAGGGAGCAGGCATGGCTATTGAAGACGCAGTCGTTCTGGCAGAGGAGTTATGCAGCGGCGACTCCATTGAGAAACAGTTGGGGCGCTATATGGAGCGCAGATACGATCGCTGCAAGTTCATCGTGGAAAGCTCCGAGTTGATCGGCAGGTACCAGATGAATGAAGTGGAAGACGTGGACGAGAAATTCATGGTCGAAGAGATGTTTCGTGTTACCGCGCAACCGATCTGATCGCGGCGCCACGGCCAGCAGTACGAAACGGAGAATGCCAAGCAATATGAAATCTACTGACAAACTGCCCATTCGGCGCATCGTGACAGGCCATGACCCGGAGGGCAAAGCGGTGGTGGCCATGCAAGGCGAACCGCCGCATATCATGAGTTTTCCCTCGGTGCCGGGGACCTATTTTTTCGAGATCTGGAAGACGTCTGCTACGCCCGCGCCAGCCGATAACGGCCCCGATCCTACGTTGGGTCTGCGGCGCATGGGCCCGGCGCCCAACGGGTGCGCGGTGCGTATCGTGCAGATCGCTCCCGAAAAGGACGTAAAGCTGCCCAGCACTGTCGAAGAAATGGAGCAGCACTTTCGCGAGACCGGCTCTCCCGAGGCTGCAACCAGCCGGCTGAACGCTCCGCACCCGCTGATGCACAGGACAGAAACAGTCGATTTCGGAATCCTCATCGACGGCGAATTGACGCTGATTCTAGACGACTCCGAAGTCCAGCTCTCCCCCGGCGACATTGTCGTCCAGCGGGGCACCAATCACGCCTGGAGCAATCGCGGCGACAAACCCTGCCGCATCGCTTTTGTGCTGCTCAATGGCAAATACTCGGACGAAGTCCGGGAGTCGCTCGTGCGGCGTGGCGATCTGCACTGAAAGAGGCATGTGCGATGAGAATTCTGATTACAGGCGCGAATGGTTTCATCGGCAGGCACTTAGTGGCCAGTCTTCTCGCGGAGCCACCGGCCCGGATTGCGGGCTTTCGCGAGCTGGTGCTTCTCGACTTGCGCTTTGCCGGGCGCGCGCGCGACCCGCGCTTGCGGTATGTCGAGGCTAGTCTCGCCAATCCCCTGGTGCTCGACGAAGTCTTCCGTGAGCCGTTCGATTTGATCTTCCACCTCGCCTGCATCGCCGGCGGGGCTGCCGAAGAGAACTTCGATTTGAGCAAGCAGGTGAATCTCGACAGCACAATGCGGCTGCTCGAGATCTGCCGCGCCCAATCGAAACCGCCCGTCGTCGTCTTTAGCAGCTCGATCGGCGTCTATGGAGAACTGCCTGCGCTTGTCACGGACGACACTCCGGCCAAACCGAACTGGACTTACGGCACGCATAAACTCGTCTGCGAGCTGCTGATGACCGACTACACGCGCAAAGGCTGGGTTGATGCGCGGGTCCTGCGCTTTCCCGGCATCGTCGCCAGGCCGCCCGACCCAGTCGGCGCTCTTTCGGCCTTCCTCAGCGACCTGATTCGCGAAGTCTCGCAGGGACGGCCATTCGTATTGCCCGTTTCCCCAGGCGCCTGGTCGTGGTGGATGTCAGTTGGCTGTTGCTTGGACAATGTGCTTCATGCCGCAACGCTCTCTGCCGCGAGCCTCGGTTCAGAGCGGGTTTGGATGCTGCCGCCTCTGCGAGCCTCGATGGAGCAGGTGGTCGGCGGCCTCGAGCGGGTCTATGGCGTGCCCGCGCGCGCGCTGGTCAGCTATGCCCCGCAGCCGCAGATCGAGGAACGATTTGGACGGCTGCCCGAAGCCAGATTCGAGCGCTCCGAAGCCCGAGGCTTTCATCACGACGGGACGGTCGATGCGCTCGTCCGCCGCGCGCTGGCGCGCGAAATCACAACAGTGGAGGTATCATGACCGAATATTTGAAACGCGGCGCTTCGCCTGAAGAAACCGAAGCAGCCGAGGAGCAAGTGCGCAAAACCGTCGAGGAGATGATTGCCCAGGTGCGCGCGCGAGGCGACGCGGCGGTTCGGGAATATTCAGAAAAGCTCGACCGCTGGGCTCCCGCAAGCTTTCGCCTGAGCCAGGCAGAGCTCGATGCGCTCGTGGCTTCAGTGCCGGAAGAGACGCTCGACGACATTCGTTTCGCGCAGCAGCAGGTGCGAAACTTCGCCCGGCACCAGAAATCCGCGTTGCGCGAAATCGAGGTAGAAACGCTCCCCGGCGTGCGGCTGGGGCACAAGAACATTCCCGTCGCCAACGTGGGCTGCTACGTACCCGGCGGACGCTATCCCATGGTCGCCTCGGCGCACATGAGCATTGTTACGGCCAAGGTGGCGGGCGCGCGGCGCATCATCGCATGTACGCCCCCCACTGCCGGCAAAGCCCATCCGGAAACCATCGCCGCCATGGTGCTGGCCGGCGCAGACGAGATATACCTGCTCGGCGGCGTGCAAGCCATTGCCGCCATGGCGTTGGGAACGGAGACGATCGCGGCGGTCGACATGCTCGTGGGACCGGGCAATGCCTTTGTCGCCGAGGCCAAGCGCCAGCTCTTTGGCCGCGTAGGCATCGACCTTTTGGCCGGACCCACGGAAGTGCTGGTGCTGGCCGACGACTCCGCCGATGTGGAGATGGTAGCCACCGACCTTCTCGGCCAGGCCGAGCACGGACCCACTTCGCCCGCGATACTTGTCACCAGTTCACGCTCACTGGCCGAGGCTTTGCCCGCGGAGATCGAACGGCAGCTTGGCAAGCTTGCCACCGCGGAGATCGCGCGCGCTGCATGGGAGGCGGTTGGCGAAATTCGCCTCGTCCAAGACCGCGAGGAGATGAAGCGCGAAGCCGATGCGATCGCCAGTGAGCATGTGGAGGTGCTCACCCGCGAACCGCGCTGGTTCCTTGAAAATCTCTCCAACTACGGCGCGCTGTTTCTCGGGCCTGAGACCAACGTCGCTTACGGCGACAAAGTGGTGGGAACCAACCACACGCTGCCCACGCGCGGCGCCGCGCGCTATACGGGCGGCCTGTGGGTGGGCAAGTTCATGAAGACCTGCAGCTATCAGCAGCTTACGCCGGAAGCCAGCGCTCTGATCGGCGAGTACGGCTCGCGGCTCTGCGCCATCGAACGATTCTGGGGACACAAGCAACAAGCGGATCTGCGCGTACGGCGATACGGTAAAGCGAGCAAACCTGCCAGCGAACCGGCGCTTGCGGAGCCGCGATAAGCCATGCCCGATCACAAGGCAGAAACCATCGCCCCTGTGCTTCGAAATGCGGTTGCGTTAGTGACGGGCTCCGGCCGGGGCCTGGGCGCGGCAACGGCAGAAATGCTGGCCCGCGCGGGCGCCGAAGTGATTCTGATGAGCAGGACGGCCGCCGAGCTTGAGGCGGTTGCCGAACGGATTCGCGCCGAAGGCGGCAAGGCCACGCCCTGCGTGTGCGACGTGTGCGACAGCAGCGCCGTCCGCTCCGCCATCGGGCAGCTTCCGCGATTGGACATCCTGGTAAACAACGCCGGAACCAACGTTCCCGCTGAGTTCGTCGATGTGAAGGAAGAGGACCTGGATCGCATGATCTCGTTGACGGTTCGCGCCGGATTTCTGGTGGCGCAAGCGGCCGTACGCAAGATGATGGAGACGCCGCGCGATGAACGGATCGCCGGAGGGTCCTCTGTAGTTCACGTCACCTCGCAAATGGGGCGCGTTGGCTCGCCGAGACGCACGGTTTATTGCATGGTGAAACATGCGCTGGAGGGGCTGAACAAAGCCATGGCTGTCGAGTTGGCACCTCACGGGATCCGCTCCAACTCGGTCGCGCCCACGTTTCTCAAGACGGCCATGACCGCGCCGTTTTTCGCTCGCGATCCGGCTTTTTCCGACTGGGTTTTACAGCGGATTCCCCTGGGACGATTGGGAACGGTCGAAGAGGTGGCCGGCACAATTCTGTTTCTCGTTTCACCCGCCGCCTCGTTGATCACAGGCGAGAGCCTCGCGGTGGATGGCGGCTGGACAGCGCAATAAATGACTGCTCAATAACCTGCCATCCAACAAACGGCACAACAAACTCCACCGGACCGGACCGGTCCAATGAGGTTCTAAGTATGAAGCTGGCAACCCTTCACGATGGAAGTCCCGATGGAAAACTGATCGTGGTGTCGCATGACTTGAGCCGTGCCGTCGATGCCGCCGATATCGCGCCCAGCCTGCGCACGGCGCTCGAATCCTGGCCGGAATTGGAGAAGAGGCTGCGAGAGCGAGCAGCCCTGCTTGATGCGGGCCGCGCCCCGGACACTTTCTCATTCGACCCAGCCGCCGCGGCTGCGCCTATTCCTCGCGCCCCGCAGTTTCTCGACGGATCTTCGTTTCTTTCCCACGGAAAACGCATGGTGCACGCCTTCAAACTCTCCACGGCTTCGCTTGAGGTGAAGCACCCGCTGATGTACCAGGGCGCCTCAGACGCATTTCTTGGCGCCCACGCGGCCATGCCATTGCCCAGCGAGGAGCATGGCATCGACATCGAGGCAGAGTTGGGCATCGTCACTGATGCTGTGCCCATGGGCGTTACCAGCGCGCAGGCTGCTGACCACGTGCGCCTGCTGGTTCTCTTTGACGATGTGAGTCTGCGCCGTCTGCTCTTTGGGGAAATGACGCTGGGCTTCGGCATGATCCAATGCAAACCCACCTGCGTCTTCTCTCCCGTTGCCGTAACGCCCGACGAATTAGGCGCTGCCTGGCGTGACGGGCGAGTGCATCTTCGCATGGAGGTTGGCATCAATGGCCATCGCTTGGGCAACCTGGCCACCGATCAGATGGGCTTCTCGTTTTACGATCTGATTGCGCATGCCGCCAGAACGCGCACTCTTGGCGCGGGAACCATCATTGGCTCCGGCACAGTCTCGAACGAAGACGCTTCCGCCGGCACCGGATGCATCGCCGAGCGGCGCGCCCTTGAGATTATGGAACACGGCGAGGCAAAGACCGATTGGCTGCACTTCAATGACCGCGTCCACATTGAAGCCCTGGATCAGGCCGGACGCTCACTATTCGGCGCCATCGAGCACACGTTTATTCCTTATAAGACCGGCGAATCCCCACAATAAGGGATTCGCCGATTTGGTGGAGGCGGAGCCAATGTGCAACAAAGATCAACCGGCAGCTACGCCGCCGTCGACATAGATCGTCAGGCCGGTGATGAAATTCGCAGCCTCAGAGGCAAGAAAGACAACGGGACCGGCCATATCCTCGGGCTCGGCGAGCCGGCCCAGGGGAATGGTCTTGCGATATTTTTCCGCCAGTTCGGGATTCTGCTTGATATGAATGGTTCCCTGGGTGATAACTAGCGCCGGACCGATGGCGTTGACGTTCACGTTATAAGGAGCCCACTCCAGCGCCAGCGACTTGGTAATCATCTCCACCGCGCCCTTGGTGGCCGAATAGCCCACATTGCCGCCGTCCTTGCCGCGGATGCCGCGTATCGACGAAAGATTGATGATCTTGCCGGCCTTTTTCGCCTTAAAGACCAGGTTGCCTACCTGCTTGCAGCAGATCATCACACCGGTGATGTTGATGTCCATCAGCTTGCGCCAGTCGTCGATGGGAAACTCGAATGCATCTCTCTTGATGTTCCAGCCAAAGGCGTTGACCAGAATGTCGATGGTGCCGCACTTTTGGACGACCTGCTTGACCATCTCGGCGACGGTCTCTTCCTTGGTTACGTCGCAGCTGATCCCAATCACCGGGTTGCCGGTCAGGGCCGAGATTTCCTTGGCCGTCTCGTCTTGCGCTTTCGTGTTAAAGTCGGAGATCACGACCTTGGCGCCCTGGCGGCTCAATCCCTCGACCAGCGCCTTGCCAATGCCGCCCGCGCCGCCCATCACCAGGGCGACTTTATTATCCAAACGGAAGTTCACGCTCATTTCTTTCTCCTTATTCCAGTGATCCTATGTCTTCCGCCAACACCGAAGACCCGGACTAGTGAATTCCACTTGGCCGCGGGCCTAGAGCGGCTTCAGTCCGAGAATCTCTCTCGCTTCGGCCGGCGTGGCCGGTTCCTTGCCCAGTTCGCGGATGATGCGAACTGTTCTTGCTACAAGGCGGGCATTGGTGGCCAGATCGCCCTTGCCGTAGTAGACGTTGTCTTCGAGGCCCACTCGCGCGTGGCCGCCCATCAGAATGCTCAGCGTGGTCATCCCCACCTGGTCGCGGCCCACGGCAGCGCAGTTGATAATCGTGCCCGGCGGCATCAGGTCGGCGATCTGGGCGAAGATCTTCGGCGAGGCGTCGCAGGCACCCTGGTAGCGCATGCCCAGCACGATATCGATGTAGTAAGGCGGCTTGAGCAGGCCACGCTCGACGATGCTGTAGACCTCGCGCATCATGGAGTGCGAGTAGACCTCGAGCTCAGGCTTGACGCCCAGTTCGTTCATCCGGCCCAGGTACCAGTCGATCTCCTCGGGCATGTTCGACCATGGAATACCCTTCCACTGGCCGGAAATGCGCATCATGGTGCCCATGTTCAGCGATGCCATCTCCGGGCCCGCCTGAAGACACTCGAGGCGCTGTTCCTGGGTCAGGTTCGGTCCGCCGCCGGTCGAGTCCTCGATGACAATGGGGCAGACTGCGCGAATACGCTTGTGAATGTCGTTGAAGACCGCAACGTCAGAGGTGTTGCCGCCGTCCTTGTCGCGCGCGTGGACGTGGACCACAGCAGCGCCTTCGTTGTAACAGGCCAGTGCCGAAGCCGCGATCTCTTCAGGCTGCTCAGGCAGGTTGGCATTCTGCTTCTTCATGGTGATGGCGCCGGTCTGGGCCACCGTGACAATTACTTTGTTACTCAAATCAGCCATTGTTCTTTCCTCTCGCGAGCCCGAAAGGCTCATTGGTCGACTCTGTAGCTCTGGTTCGAGAAAGACGCTGCCGATTAAGCCGGCTTCGGTGGGTCTTTCAATGCAAACTCGGTTGCCTTCAGAACCCGGATCAGATCGTCATCGCGCTTGGCCAGCGCCTCAGCGAGCGGCCTGTCGGTATAGTCGAAGAAGCCCTTGCCGGTCTTGACTCCTAAATCGCCCTTCTCTACCCGGCTCACCAGGCTCTTCGGTGCGTTATCCAGCGGCGGCTCAGGATAATTGGCCAGGCGCAGATTGCCCGCGCTCAGATCGAGGCCGGTGAAATCGTAGCGCTGCACTACGCCGAGCGTGCACATGCGCGGCGCGATCGAGGCCTTCACCGCCAGATCGAGCTGGTCGGCGGTGATGAAGCCGTTGTCGAGCATGAAGAAGACCTCGCGGCCGATGATGCGCAGCAAGCGGTTGATGGCGTGGCCGGGAACGTACTTCTGCATCAGCACCGGGGTTTTGCCGATGTGGCGCAGCATTTGGAGTACGGTCTCTTCGGTTTCCTTCGAGACGCGGGGATCGCGCACGACTTCAACCAGCGGAAGGATGTGCGCCGGGGCGAACCAATGGGCAATGACGGTATTGGCCGCGCGGCTCTCCGGGATGAGTTCGAAGACATTCAGGTAGCTGGTGTTGCTGCCGAAGATCGCATCCGGCTTGGCGCACGCATCCAACTGCTTGAACAGCTCGATCTTCTGATCCTTTTTCTCGTTGATGCACTCGACGATGAAGTCGGCATCACGCGCGGAGTCTTCAATGCTGAGGCTATAGGAGATGCGCGCCTCGATGGGGGCGATCTCTGCTTCCTTCACCACATCGTTTTTGACGAGCGTAAGCAGATTGGCGTGAACCACAACCTTCGCCTGGTCGAGCGAGGCCTGGCGGCGGGCAACGAGCGTAACGATATAGCCGCCCTTGGCAAAGTCGAGCGCGATGCCGGGCCCCATGAGTCCGGCGCCGATGACGGCAATTTTCTTAATGCTTTCCAGCTTCAACTTCGATCTCCCGGCGGATTGCGCGGCCTGGGCAGTCAGACTCCCCCCTCCGCGCTCCGTATCTAAGCAACGTTTTCGATAGCCAGAGCCAGGCCCAGGCCGCCGCTGACGCAAAGGGTAGCCAAGCCGAGCTTCTTCTTCCGCTTCATCAGCTCGTACATCAGGGCAACGGTGATACGGGCTCCGGTGCAACCGGTTGGATGGCCGAGCGAGAATCGCTCCGCCGTTGACATTGAGATTCTCGTGGTTGAAGTGCAGGTCGCGATCGCAAGCCAGAACCTGAGAGGCGAAGGCCTCATTCAGCTCGACCAGCTCGTAATCGGCGGTCTTGATGCCCGTCTTCTTTTCGAGAAGCTGGCAGGCCGGAACGGGACCGAGGCCCATGTAGCAGGGATCGACGCCCGCCGAGGTGATGCCGATGACCCGCGCCATCGGCTTCAGGTTGTTCTTCTTGACGTACTCCTCGCTGGCAAGCACAAGGCTCGCCGCGGCGTCAGTGATGCCCGAGGCGTTCCCGGCGGTGACGGTTCCAGTCTTGGAGAAGACCGGCTTGAGCTTGGCCATCTTCTCGATCGTGGCGTCGAGGAAGATGTGCTCGTCCTTATCGAAGACAGTCGGGCCCTTCTTGCCTTCGAGCGTGATGGGCACGATCTCATCCTTGAAGCGGCCGCTCTCAGTGGCGGCCTGCGCGCGGTGCTGGGAACGCAGAGCGTACTGGTCCTGCTCCTCGCGCGAGATGTTGTACTTGACGGCCAGCGCATCGGCGGTCTCGCCCATAATCATCTTCGAGAGCGGGCAGTTGTAGCCGTCGCGGTACATGGCATCGACCAGTTCGTTCGAGCCCAGGCGATATCCCCAGCGCGCGCCGTCGAGCAGATAAGGAATCTTCGACATCGCTTCGACGCCGACCGTAAGCATCACTTCGCGATTGCCTGAAGCGATCTCGAGAAAGCAGTTGCCGAGGGCTCGCAGGCCCGAGCCGCAGGCCATGTTCACCGTGTAGGCGGGTGTTTCCTGCGGAACACCGCTGCGAAATGCGATCTGACGGCCTACATTGGGACCGCCGCCGGCCTGGCGCGCGTTGCCTACGATCGTTTCTTCAATCTGTTCTGCTTTGACTCCTGCGCGCTCCAGCGCCGCTTTGGCGGCAATCGTGCCCAGATCGGCGGCTGTGAACGAGGCCAGCGACCCACCAAACTTGCCAATGGCCGTGCGCACGCCAGAGAGAATATATACGTTGTTCAACCGCTCCTCCAAAAAAATCGAGTTCAATCAATGACGGCCTGAAGACATTCCTGGACGGCGCCGACGGAGCGCGCCGTACCGCGCGGAAACGGGCAAGATGAACTGGCGCTTATAGCCGACGAAGAAGACCGAGCCGGCCGACACGCCGTTCATCAAGAACTGGCGTGTCGTTGCCGCAGCCCACGTCGGAGGCTAGGAACCGCTGTCACCGGATGCGTTCCCGCTCGATGAAGGCCCAAGGCCGCATGGGATTAATTCCCTGATTCGAAGCGGAATGACCCGTCCGAATCCACCAGCGCCAGAAGCCGCACGATGCAGCCGTCTCCACCCGGCCACCGCCAGGGGAAGCACATGAAGGTGCAGCGCTTGCCAGTGACCGCATCCATATTCCCGAACTCATCGCCCGCGTTCTCGATGCCGGGAATGCCGCCCTTTACCATGAGCGTCTTGTGCGCAGGCTCCCACTCGGAGAAGTCCTGCAACGGATCATGCCCAAGTTCAGCCTTGTACTCCTCGATCAGTTGAGGGTGCGTCGGGCCAAGGCCGTGGTTGACCAACTTGGTGGCAATCGGATGATCGTTGGCCTGGCAGCCGTAGGCCACCATCTTGACCTTCTTGTCGACCATCCACTGGGCGGCTTCTTTGCAGGCGCCGGGTCCGTATCCGAAGTACTCGTCGGTGTCGGCCCACTTGTTGTGGTAGCCGGTGTTGATGACTACGATGTCGCCTTCCTGGATCTTGGGAGTAGCCTTCTCCAGGAGCTCGGGGGTGATGACGCCCCACTTGCCCAACGGGATGGAGACGCACACTCCGGTGCCGAACAGGCGCCAGAGCGGATAGTCGTTGATGGTCGGCGTGCACTCGGTCACATGAAGGGGTGCATCCATGTGCGTGCAGCGGTGCATGATGCCTTCCCACTGAACCTGGTAGACGCCGTCCTTGGCGTGGAACTTGTCGATGCTGATGTTCACACTCGGCGTCGACGGCCACTCCGGCATGAACTGGGTGAACGTGTGGGTGAGGTCGTATACCTTTAAACTCATATCCTGATTCCTTTCAATTTCCCGGTTCCGTCTACTTGCCAGACTCGATCCGGCTCTTTCCGCTGGGATCGAACATGGCCACAAACCGTACCTGGCATGCATCGCCGTGCTCAAACTTCCAGGGTGTGGCGGCAAGAGTCATGCGCTTGCCTTTTACCAGATCCACATCGCCGCCCACTTGCTCGATGGTCGGAATGCCCGCAGCGAGAAGGATCTTGTGGGCCACGTTCCACTCGCCATGCTCCTTCTTCCAATCCAGGCCGGTGGCCTTGGAGTACGAGTCAACGAGCCGTTTCATCTGAGGGCCGCCGCGATGCGGGGCCATAGAAGTGGCAAGCGGATGGTCAACGTGGGGAGTATCCACCGCGACCAGTTTGGGCTTCTTGCTGACCAGCCACTCGGCCGCGTCTTTGGACAGGCCCGGGGCCTCACCGTAATATTCGAGGCCGTCAGAGTACTTGTGGTGCCAGCCGGTGACGATGACAACGATGTCACCTTCCTTGACTCCCGGCTTCGCTTTCTCAAGGTCGGCAGCCGTGATGACTTCCCAGTTCTTCTTGGGCACGTCCAGCACCGCTCCGTTGCCGAAGAGTCGATCGGGAGAGACGGCGGCGAGGTCTGCCCCCTTTTGAATAAGGTGGATCGGGGCATTCATGTGCGTGCCCGTGTGCATTACTGTGATGGTCCGCCAGGCAAGTACGCCGTGCTGCGAGTGCTTAACGGCGCGCACCATCCTGATGTCGGCTTGCCCAGGATATGAAGGTGCCCGTTGGTCCCACGCGTGGCTGAGTTCTACGAACTGCAGACTCGAGTAGGGATCGGCAATAATCGTTGACGTGCTCATGTGCTTCTACCTCTCAGTGTGTGATTCTGACTCTAAGCTCTTTCGAGCCATCCTGTAAAATGCTACGTTAGTATCCATCCATACCGTAAAGGCATGAATAGTAAATCTCCGAACCTTACCGGTTGGCCGCGGTAGATTCGAAAACTCACATCCTTCATCTCGTTCTGCTGTCGTTACTTACGCTCCGGAAGAGCATCGTTCAGAGGCTAAAGCCCCATGGTTTTTGTGAGCCTTGCCAGCACGCGACCCACCCACTCGGTGGGTGCCCCGGTCGTGCCCTAACACGTTATGGCCGTTTTTCGGCACTGACTGAAGTCATGCCCTTTCAAAACAGCGAGTTTTTCCGCAGCCCGTGAAGTCGTGCCCTTTCACAAGGCCCTATGCCCTTGCCTAATTCGCTCTTGTTCGGGCGTTACCCAGCGGTCAGCACCAACTCGCCCACGTTGACACTCGCATCGGTCTTCACGGTAACTTCTTTTGCGAGGTAGCCCTGATACTCGGCGCGGAGGGTGTATTCGCCGCCAACGACCAATCCCTTGAACTCAAAATCACCGAGAAAATCCGTCTCGGCAGTGAAAGTCTTCTGCTCCGCCTTCGAAGTGAGCGTGACTTTGGCCCCGTGCACGCATTCGCTCTGCTTGCCGGCCAGCAAAACTTCGCCAGCGATAAAAGGTTTGGGCAGGCTGAAGTACTTGACTACCGGCCGCGTTCCCAATTCCGGTCTGTAGCTCTCCGCCATGCCCTCCTTCTCCTTCAGCAGCACAGAGATCTTGCTTTCCGCATCGTCCAGGTCGCCGAAGACCAACGCTTGGGTCGGGCAGGATTCGGCGCAGCGCGTAGTCTTTTCGCCGTTATCGAGCATATGCGCGCACATCGTACACTTCTGCGCCACGCTCAAGCCTTCGTTCCAGGCGATCACGCCGTAGGGACAGGAATCCACGATCTCCTTTTTGCCTTTGGCCTTGACCGGATCGATAACCACGATCCCGTCGGCGCGGCGATACACTGCGCCGCCGAACTCCGGCCGGATGCAGGGCGCATCCTGGCAGTGCTGGCACATGATGGGCGTGTAATCGACTTTGACCTTTGTACCGGAGCCGTGCGTGAGCTCTTCAATACGAATCCAGGCATGGCCTTCATCCGGCTGCGCCACCGAAATTGGCAGGTGGTCGTTGCCAACATATTCATCCTTGCAGGCCAGAAAACAGGAGTAGCATCCGGTGCACCGCGTCACGTCTACTGAAAGTCCATATCTGGGCATGTCTATCCCTCCCACTTTCTCAGCTCGCACAGGGTTGAGTTCGGCGTGCAGCCCGGCGCGTGCTTCGAAACCATCCGGGATGAGGTGAGCATGTTGACGCAACCACCCCTCTCTGTGGAACCCGGCTTGCCCGGCTCAAGAGGATCGTACCTCCCCGTGCATCCATAACTATGGATTACGCCCTTGGCAACGCGCCAGGTGACTTCAGCAATGCAAAGCACCGAAGCGCGATCGTTGTATAGCTCCACGATGTCGCCCGTCTTCACATTGCGCTCCGCCGCATCATCGGGATGAATGCGCGCCGGCCACCAGTAATAGCCGTCCTTCAGCACGCGGTGCAGCGGTATTTCGTTGAGCCACGTAGTGTGATTGTCGTAGTGGGTGTGAAAGCTGAAACGCGGGTGTGGCAGAATGATCTGCAGCGGATACTTCTCGTACGGTCCGGTCTTGTATCCCTCCCAGGAGGGAATCCAGTGCGGAAACACCGGCCGCTCCTTGTCGTCGGGCATATTCTGGCGCAGGCTTTCCGAGGCGAACTCGATTTTGCCGGTATAGGTTCCCAGTTCCTTGGCCTTCGCGGTGCCGCGCTTCGGATTGCCCGTATCGGCGGTATCGTCGGCGCGGTCCTCGGCGTACCAGCGCAAACCTGGCGCCGGCTTGTAGTCGTCGGGGACAGGAATTATGTGATAACCCTTGCGATCGAATTCCTCCCATGACAGCGTTTTGGCCAGGTCCGAGGATTCGTAAAAGAGCCGCGCCCAGTCGTCTTCCGAATTGCCTTCCGTGAAGAGTTCCTTCATCCCCAGGCGTTCGGCCAGCAGCGTCAGAATCTCGTAGTCCGACTTCGACTCGCCCAGCGGCTCAACACACTTTTGCTGGCGAACGATCACGCGATAGTTATTGCCGATATGCGCGTTGGTCGTGTATCCGCCGCAGGCCGCCCATTCGCCCAGGTCATTTCGCTCCAGGGCGGAACAGGCGGGCAAGATGATGTCTGGGAAGTTCGCTTCTCCCCCGAACCAGCAGTCCTGCATGACCACGAACTCCAACTCCGGGCTCTGGTACATTTTCACCCATTTGTTGGTGTCCGACATCGTTCCCATAAAAGACCCGCCATAGCGGTAGAACATCTTGACCTTGGAGTGGCCCTCCATCGGATACGTGTTATGAATGAACTGCTGCTCGAGTGCTCTTGCCGCAAAAGCCGTCGCCCCAAAAATCTTCTTTCCCGCTGAGAATGGCTTCGGGGAGGGTAAGGCGGAAAAGTCTCTGCTTGGTCTTGTTCTGCATCGCGAGCTGGCGCTTTGCAATCGCCGACCTGCCCATCTGTCCCGGCGCTTCGGCGTAGGCAGGAAACCAGATGTCGTTATCGGCCGGGGCTCCCATGGTAGTGCCCCAGATATTGATGCCCGGCTTGCCCAGTCCTTGCATGGCCATCAACAGCACCATCATGCGCGCCCATTCTGTGCCATAGGCGGTACGGCAGGCACTGCCTTCGCCGCCGCGGCTTCCGCAACTTACTGAAGTCCGTTTCGAAGCCCATTCACGCGCCAGGGAACGAATCTTGCGCGCAGGAATGCCGGATTCCTGCTCGGCCCACTCCGGTGTCTTGGGGAACTTGTCATCCACCTCGCCCAGAATGTAGGCCTTGAATTCGTCGAATCCGTAGGTCTTCTCCGCAATGTACTTTTGGTCGTAGAGCCCCTCTGTGATCCACACATGTGCGATGGCCATGGCCACTGCCGTGTCGGAACCCGGCCGCGGAGCCAGCCACGTGCCGTCCATCGCTGCCGCCGTGTAGTTGTAAAACGGATCGATGAAGACCGTCTTGACTCCCTTTTCCTTGAGCCAGACGCGCCAGATCGCCGACTCCTGCCCGCTGTACGTGCCGCGCGTCGAATCCGGATCGTTCGACCAGAAGACGATCATCTCTGTGTTTTTCAGGCCATCTTCCAGCAGATCGAACTGCGGGGGCATACCCAGCCGCCAGTGGAAGCCGTAGGTATGGGTCGAGCCCCAATGCCATCCCTCCCAGCTATCCGCATTGTCCAGGACCGGCGTGTAATTGATCATGTGCATGAAGCGATGGAAGGGCCCCATCTTATAGCCGACGATTCCCCAGTTGTGATGGCTGGAAGTCATGCCCGTGATCGCCGAGCCGCCATACGTGTCGATCAGGCGCTTCATCTCGCTGGAAACGATGTCGAGCGCCTCCTCCCAACTGATTCGCACATACCCCGACTTACCGCGGTTTTGCGGATTGCGCTCACCCTTGGGATCGAAGTCCACACGCTTCATCGGATAGAGAATGCGATTCGCCGAATCAACGCGGTTTCTTTCCGCATGGACATAAGGTGCGAGACGCAACGCCTTGGGCGGGGAAAACTTTTTGCCATCTGCCTCGATCACCCAGGGCTTCAAATCTTCTTCCGCTACCTGCAGAGGGCGAACACGGACGACTTTACCGTCCCTGACATACACGGAGATCGGACCTCCGCCAGTCAAACTAGTAAACACTTGCTCCATGACGACGCTCCTTTGTCGATTGAAGTTCGTGCTTGCAGGGACGTTCACGAGGAATCGTGGCGGGGAAATCATGACCGGCACTACTCACGAACAGGACGCAAATCGCCGTTGTTCGCCAAGCTGGCTCGATCCCAGGAACTCTGCCGATAAGCATATACTTTGGGCAGTAAGTTGCATAGTCTTTATCTGCATGTTTCGAGGCTTTTGAGTTATAACGCATGGAACTTCGTCACCTCCGATACTTCTTGGCGATCGCTGAAAACAAAGGGTTTGTCAAGGCTTCGTCCACCTTGCACATCGCCCAGCCAGCTCTTTCGCGGCAAATACGCGACCTCGAAGAAGAGCTGGGCGTGGTTTTGTTTGAACGTTCCAAATCGGGCGCGACGCTCACGTTCCCTGGAGAGTGTTTCCTCAAGGACGTGCAGCGGATTTTCACGATCCTGGAAGAGGCACAGTCGCGGGCGCGAAGAGCACAGAGCGGTTACAGCGGTGCACTCTTGATCGGTGTGGTGGAATCCTTTGCCTGGCACGAAGCGATCACGCAATCCCTCAAAAATTTTCAGCGTCAATATCCCGACGTCGTTCTGAACGTGGCTTTGATGAGTTCGCCCGAGCAGTTGGCAGCCATCCGGGACGAACGTCTCTCCGCAGGATTCTTCTTTGACCGCAACCCGGAGGACGAAACCTTCGAGGGCATCGAAGTGCTGACCACCCGGGCAGTGCTAGCGGTTCCTGAAGGCTCTCCTTTTGCGGTGCATCCGCCCGAGCACCTCGCGGATCTGCACGCTGAGGATTTCGTATTCATCCAGCGGGCACAGAACCCGGTGCACTACGATCGCATCATCCACACCTGTCACACCGCGGGGCTTACGCCCAGGATTGTCCAATCGGGCACAACCGACTCCTCGAATCTGGCCCTGGTTGCGGCAGGTTTGGGCCTGACGATTGTGCCTGCCGCGACGGAATCGCGCAAGCCGAAGTCCGTCGTGCTGGTGCCCGTTGGCGACCTGCACGTTGTCACCACCATGGAATTGGTATGGCGTCGCGATAGCCACCTTCCCGCGTTGAAGAACTTTGTGAAAATCGTCGAGGGCGACACGCTTCGTCCTAAATAACTGCGCCGACACACTTTCGTGCTACATTGTCTTGGATTGGATGAGATCTTGTGGATTTGCACGGATCCAGCCCAGGGAGGAAGCCATGCCCGAAGTACGTTTTCCGCTCTCCGGCGATGTCAGCCAGGCAATTAACCCGTGGAACTGGTTTCTGCGCGCCGACGATAGCCAATTTGGTTTTATCAATGTCAACATGGGACAATCGTCCGATCCCGAACTCGAGGCGCAGATACTCAGGGAAGTCGGTAGTTACGGCAAGCAGCTTGGAAGAATAGGCGATGCGATGCGGGTGCTCATGAAGCATGTCGATCCGGCAAAACTCAGCGGTCCGGAAAAGGACGTATTGGCGGAATGCCAACATCAGCTGGATGAGATTGACAAGCGGAAGGCAAATCGGGCGAATGGCCCAGGCCGCCGATAGGACCCAATCGGCCTGCGAACAGTCCCCCGACGATTCGAGCGGCGCCTTTAACGCGGCCTGAATAGCACCGTTCTGGGCGTCCGGGCCATCTCTTTCGCAAGTTCGTCGATCGGCCCATAGCGCATGCAATTTCGCTTTGTTCGATCGTCCTGAGAGGACGCCCTTTTGGAGTGATTGGAGTCGCTCTAAGCCACGGCAGGCAGCCCGGATAGTCTATCCTTGTGGAAGTCGCTGTTGGGCAGCCGTGCGCATAAAAGATCTGTCTCACGCCGTGCCTGCAAGTCAAAGGTCCCCATGGATCTCCGCTATCTTCGCTTCTTCATCGCTGTTGCCGAAGAGATGAATGTCACGCGCGCTGCTGAGCGCTTGCACACAGTTCAGCCCTCGGTAAGCCGGCAGATCCACCGCCTGGAAGAGATTGTCGGCACCCCGCTTTTTCGGCGCGAACGGCACAAACTTGAGCTGACTGAGGCCGGGTCCATTTTCCTGAAAGAATCGCGGCTTATCCTGGAGCAAGTCAATCGCGCCATCGCTTCGGCCCGCCAAAGCGCGCGCGCCAACGCGGCCCGGGTCTCGATCGGATTTATCCTGGGCACCGAAGGGCCGATCTTCTCCAGGCTGGTCCCGACCCTGCGCCATAGATATCCGGAGATGCAGCTTTCCTACCGCTCGCTGACCGAGCCGGAGTTGTTGGACGCCCTCGAGAACAAAAGCATCAATGCGGCGTTCTGCGCTGGGCCTATCAACCACCCTTCGATCAGTACAGAGTGTGTTTTGCACCAGAAACTGGTGGTCGTGATCGCTTCCGATCATCCGCTGGCAAAGCTGAAAAGGATTCCCATCGCACGGCTGGCAGAGATCCCTATGGTCATGCCCTCATCTACGGGTTCTCCAAACTATCTGGCGTTTCTCAATCAGGTTGCCCGGTCGGCCGGTGTGGAGTTCAAGACGTGGATCGAACACGATAACGTGCTTACCGCATTGAATGCCGTCAGCATCGGTGCAGGCGCCTGTCTGATTCCCGATTATCAGAAGGGATACCTTCCTGGCCGTTTCATCACCCGCTCGCTGAAACTGGAGCCGGAGCCGACACTCGACCTGCTCGTGGCCTACCGGAAAGACGACAAGCTTCCTGCCCTGGCAAGTTTCTTATCGGTAGTGCGCGAGTGCATGAATGGTCCCGCCCCATTGCGCGAAGAGATCCCGGGCTCGCAACCACCGCGGCGGGATGGAAAGACCCCTGCTGCCCATGCCTGACACAAACGAGGAGTTGGAAGCCGCGAACGCTCTCGAAATGCGGGCGAGGCTGGACCTGTTTGAAAGCGTCCTGGACGCGTCTGCCGATGGCCTGATGTTCGTCGATCGCGATGGCATAATCACCTATGTCAATCGGAGCTTTGAGAAGATCCACAGGGTCAAGGCCGCCAATGTCATCGGGCATCATGTCACCGAGGTGGTTGAGAACACGCGTATGGATGTCGTGGCCAGGACTGGGCTGCCGGAGGAGAGCGAATTTCAGGTTGAAACTGGGAACCGTTACATCGTGAGCCGGATTCCCGTCTTCCGCGATGGCCAGATGATCGGCGTCCTCGGAAAAATCGTTTTTTCCAACCTGGACAAGGTCAGAGATCTCGCTCGCAAGGTGGAGCGTCTTGAAGGCCAGATCAAGTACTATCAGACACGTCCGCGGCACAGTCCAGAAACCAACTACACGGCCGAAGATATTGTGGCTGTTGCGCCAAAATCGGCCGCAGCCAAGAGCACTGCAGTGCGCGTGGCTCCGACGGAATCCACGGTTCTACTGCTGGGCGAAAGCGGCGTTGGCAAAGAGGTGTACGCCCACGCCATCCACGCCCTGAGCTTGCGCGCCCGGGGCCCCTTCGTGCGCGTCAATTGTTCCGCCATTGTCGAGAGCCTCTTCGAATCGGAACTCTTCGGCTATAGCGAAGGTGCATTTACGGGAGCCAAGAAAGGCGGGAATCAGGGAAAGTTCGAGCTTGCCAACTTCGGCACGATTTTTCTCGACGAAATCGCCGATATGCCGTTGCCGGCGCAGGCCAAGCTCCTTCGCGTGCTGCAGGAGCAAGAGATTGAAAAATTGGGCGGAGGCCGGCAGATCAAGGTCGATGTCCGCGTCATTGCGGCGACCAATCAGGAGCTCGAAAAGCTGGTCGATCAGGGCCGGTTTCGCAAAGATTTATTCTTCCGCATCAATGTTATCCCCATTACGATTCCACCCATCCGCGAACGCCGCGCAGACATTCCAGGGCTGGTGGGCATGTTTTGGGAGCAGTTGACCAAGAAGCACGGCATCTACTACAAGACCTTGCGCGACGATGCGCTGGAACTGATGCAGAACCATGCATGGCCCGGCAATGTGCGCGAAATGCGCAATATCATCGAGCGCGCCCTGCTCGTGATTCGCGAAGATACGATTACGGCGGAGCACCTGCGCATCTTGATTTTGGGTGGCGCGGTTTCTGAGGATGACTCTGGCGCGGAAAGCTGCAACCTGGACGAAATGGTGGCCGCGGTCGAGCGCCGCAGCATCGCAACGGCGCTGGCCCGCTCAAACAACAATCGCGCCAAGGCCGCCAAGTTGCTGGGCATCAGCCGGCCGCTGCTTTACAAGAAACTGCACATCTACGGCATCGAATAGGTAGACCCGCGCCTTTCAGGCCCGCAGGAGCCGCAGTTTTGCGTCCGCGGTGGGCTGTGCTCGTTAAGTCCCGTGGAATCAGACTAAATGTTCGTTTTTCAGGCACCCAAGGCCGGCCAAATGTTCGCTCAAGCGGTGCCGTTTGCCCCGCAAAGGTTCGCTTGGGAGGGTGCGATTCTTCGAGACAAATACCGAGAATAGTTGCGAACAATTAGTAGTTAGAACCGAGAATAGTTGCGAATAAGAGGGAGTGGCACCGAGCAATTTCTCAAAAGTGCATCTAAACAGGGCTTAGCGGCCCTAAAATGCCCGCTTCTTCTACCCTATTTGGGCCTAGTTTTATCAATATATTACCCTGTTTTCCACAGGAAGACCGACATTATCTTGTTGATTGTAATGATGTTACTTATTTGAGGGCAATCTTTTCACAAGTGCTTCCTGTGGTATATGGGTAGTTGACTTCTGACACAAGCAAGCATTAGTTTCCAAACTACCCGGTCCCCAAAAGCGAGGGACCGGGGCACCCACCACTTCATAATCGTTTCCTAATAGTTGGCACCCCGGTCGTGCCCTTTCACAAGGCCCTGCGCCATTGCGTGGTTCGCGTCCCTCCCCGGTCCCCAAAGGCGAGGGACCGGGGGCACCCAACGGGCGTAATTCGCTCTAATTCGCCATGCTTCAGCGATAGATGTAGTCGCCGGCCTTGTAGCGGGGCGGAATGACGGGTATCTGCAGATAAGAGTCATAGCGGCCGCCGGAGTGGACGATGTGTTCGCCCTTGTTGTCGGTCTCCCACGAGAAGGGCTCAAACCATCCTTCGCGGATGTAATGGCCTGACACCTGGACTTCGAGCTGCTGACCCTTGTGCCAGAGCCGGCTGTGCGGGTATATCTCAATATCCACGGGGACGATCTCACCCGGGCTGAGCTTTTCCTCCTTGAGATGGGCCTGCACGGGCTGGTACTTCGTGGACAGCTTGGGATCGAGCGCGCGGCGCGAGACCCTCATCTTGCCCCAGGCGCCCGGGTGCGGTTCGCCCAGCACCGATGTCGGGAGCCACTTTCCTTCTTCGTCAAGCTTGCGGATGGCGATGAAAAGATCCATTTCGTTGTTGCCCTTGGCTTCAACCCAAAGGCGCAACCACATATATCCGCTGATCTCGGTCTGCTCGTCGAACTTGATGCGAAAGGTTGTGCGGCCTTGCTCGGCTTCATAGGAGGCGCTGGACTCGGCGGCCACCGGATTCCACGAGAGCGCTCCGTTCCCGGCATCCACGTAGAGGCGCTTGTACTGCGTGCGGGCCAGCGGAAACTCTTTCTCCTTGCGGTTGGTCTGGAAGTCGCAGTCGTAGGCGTCCATGACTTCCAGGCGAACCCTCGGCGTGAGCTCCCAGCCATTGCGAATCTCCTTCAGATAACGGTCGAAAAAGAGCTTCAAGTCCGCAAGGTTGGCCGGATCGTAAGTGTCGGGCCACTCGAAATCGCGGTGAACGCGGATCCACTTCTTGGGTGAACGGACTTTGCGAAACGCCTCCCACGATCCACGCAAGTGCATGTGGCTCCAGCAAGCGGTAAAGTAGACCGGGATCTTGATCTTCTCCCATTTGGGAATCTTGTCTTCCCAATACCCGTTCATGAAGGGATACTTCATGGCCATGGCGCTGTTGTCGTCGATGTAGCCCGACCCGACCAGCGAGCTGGCAATAAAGCTGTTGAAGCCCAGCGATGGAATGCCGCCTTCGTAGAGCGATTCGCGAAAGAGATCGCCGGTGCCCTCCCAGGGGGCGATGCAGGTAAGATGCGGGGGCTGCTCGGCGGCGATGCGATATTGCACCATGCCCACGCCGGAGTTGCCGAACATTCCAATCTTGCCATTCGACCAGTGCTGCGTGGAGAGCCACTCGATGAAGTCGTAGCCGTCGCGGCCGTCCTGGGTGCCGAACATGTTGATGTCGCCCTGCGAACGGCAAACACCGCGCGGGTCGGGATTGACGATGGCATAGCCGTGATGGCACCAGTAGGCGGGATCGGCGGACTCGAACTTGGCCAGCCGCGACACCGTTCCCGGAGGAACGCCCATTGCCTGCCACTCATGGTTCTCCTGCTGCCGCTTGCCAAAGTAGCTCCAATTGACGATTGCCGGAGTATTCAACGCACCGATGGGCCGGAACACATCGGTGTAAATGATGGTGCCGTCGCGGAGGGTGACGGGAACGTCCTGCTCGCACAGGATGCCCGGCTCGGCGATATAGGTGCGCTGATTGAGATCGGGAGAGAATCCGAAGGCGGAGATGTCGGCAGACTCGCCCTCCGAGGGAGAGATGGGGGTTCTCGCCTTCTTGTAGATCACCTCAATCTCTTCGTTTCCGTACTTCTCTTTCACCAGCTTGATTTCGGGCAAAGCCCCGGCCGTGGTCTCAGCTACACTCATCTCTCAAGTCCTTTCAGAACTCTTTCCATTTCCAAACTACTGCTCAAGCAGGCCGGCCACATACTCGGCGGCCTCGCCAAAGGTTTTCTTGCGCCGGAATTCCATGAACGGAATCTGGACGTCGAACTCTTCTTCGAGGACTGAGATGATCTGCACGTAATTGACCGACTTGGCCTTCAGATCCTCGACGAATCTCGTCTCCGCGCTGTATTGGCTGGGCTCAACCTTATACAGTTCAGCGGCCCGCTCAATAATCTTTTCCAGAACTTCACTGCTCGTACTTATCATGCTGTGCTCCTTCTCAAAAAAATCGCTAAATCTGCCTTCGCCGCCGTCTCGGGCACTATCGCACCCTTTACGATTCCAACAGTTTGTGAAAGCGGTTTGCCACCATAGCGTCGCCATGGAAGCGCACCCCCTTGCCCGTGTTCCACATAGCCGTCATGGGATTGAAGCGCTGCTTCGATTGCTCGACAAAGAGCGGGAACGGACAGATTGTTGTGAGGATGGTCGCGGAATCTTCACCCTCAAAGGGCCCCTTGGCTTCGCCGTCCTCGATCACGATATGCCAGATGCCATCGCCGCTTGCCGAAAAATCGTAGCCGAAGATCCAACTGATGCCGGCGAATTTTTCCGGCCTGGCATTGATCTTCGCGACCAACTCTTCCAGAAATTCCTTAGGTGTAACCGCAACTTCGCTCACCGTAATCTCCTTCAACAAAATAGCACTTGCTTGAACCGGTCTCATAAACCAACTTTTTCAACTCGCCAGCTTTGTGGGACCCGCCTTGGTGTTGGGTCCCATATTTGCGCGGCGCTGCACATTGCCATTTATGAGACCGGTTGTTCAATCAATGCGTTGCCACAGCGGCGCTCTCTTCAACTCCGGACCAGACAGGAATGCCGGTATAGTTCTTCGACTTTTCCTGGCCGGTGAGGACTCGCAACGCGCCGCACGCCATTGCTTCCAGCTCCAGTTCCCCTGCATAAACCTTGACGGGGGCAATGAAACCGACCATTTCCGTTACTTTTTCCACTAAATATTTGTCTTTCGCAATACCGCCGGTCAGCAGAATTCCGTCTACATCTCCGTGCAGCACCGCGGCGTAAGCTCCAATGTACTTTCCGATCTGGTAGATCATCGCGTCGTAGATGAGCTCGGCATGATTGTCACCTTGCTCAATCCTTTTCGTCACCTCGCGCACGTCGGAGGTGCCGAGGTGATCTACCAGGCCGCCGTTCTTGCTCATCAGATCGAGCATCTCCCGCTCTGTGTACTGGCCTGAGAAGCACATCCTGATGACGGGGGCCACCGGCATGGCGCCGCAGCGCGTGGGCGCCATGGGGCCGTCGCCCTGGACGGCGTCTGAAGAGTCGATCATGCGCCCCTTGCGGTGCGCGCCGATCGACAGGCCACCGCCCATGTGGCAGACCACCAGGTTGATCTCGTCGTAGCGCTTGCCGATCTCCTGGGCGTAACGCTGCGCGACCTCTTTCTGGTTGAGCGGATGGCCCCTGCTCTCGCGGTAGACATTCTTCCAACCTGTAATTCGGGCTGACACCTCCATCTCATCGACGTCGGGAGGATTGACGACGTAGGCGTGGCCGCCGAACTGGCGCGAGAACTCGTACGCCAGCACGTTGCCGATCGTGTTGGGGTGCTTGATGGTGAAGCCGACCCTGGAATGCTCGAGAAGAATGTTGCCCACCTCGTAGGTGCCTCCAATCAGTCCCACCAGGCCGCCGCCGGCGCTGACGAATGCGTCCACGCCCTGGAGCGAGTAATTCTGCCGGGCCAGCTCGGTGAGGATCGTCTCTCTGCGATAGGGAAGCTGGTCGGCGATCTCTTTGAACTCTTTCAGCTTTGCGGCTTCGTGGGTGACGTTGGTCGAGAACAGCATTTTTTCGTTCTCGAAGCCAGCCACCTTTGTGGAGGTCGAGCCGAGGGTCATGACGAAGATTCTGTAGGTTCTATCCATAGCAATTCACTTCCTATAGCGTTACCGGGGCCTGCTTCCGGCTCATTCCCTCTGCCAGCACGACAACGTTGGTGGTGGCGCCTACAATTTCGGCCACGCCGTGGCCGCGCGACAGATCGGTGATGGGCTTTGCGAACCCTTGCAGGAGGGGTCCGAAGGCACTGGCTTTGCCGAAAATCTGCACCAGCTTGACGCCGATGTTGCCAGCATTGAGATCGGGAAAGATGAGGATGTTCGCCCGGCCGGCCACGGGACCTACGTCCTTCATCTTGCGAGCGGCAACAGCCGGAATGATCGCTGAGTCGACCTGCAGTTCTCCGTCGATCAGCAATTCGGGACGGCGTTTGCGCACGATCTCCAGAGCTTCAAGCACGCGGTCGACTTTTTCGTGCTGGGCGCTGCCCTTGGTCGAAAACGACAACAAAGCCACGCGTGGTTCCAGGTCGAGCAGAATGCGAGTTGTGTCTGCGCTGGCTATGGCGATATCGGCCAATTCGTTGGGCGAGGGATCCGGAACCACCGCGCAATCGGCGTGCACGAGCAACTCGCCATCGGCGCCCTGGAAGCCCGGAATCGACCAGACTCCCCAACTGGAAACCGTCTCGATCCCCTCCTGCAGGCCCAGGAGGGTCTGTGCAGAAAGAATCACTTCACTGGTGGTGCGGGTTAAACCTGCGACCGTGCAATCGGCCTCGCCCAGGGCTTCTAAGACTAAGGCAAAGTTGAGCGAATCTCTCAACATCCGCTTCAAGGCCTTTGCCGGAAGAATGGAGTTGATCGCGACAAAGCGGGCTACATAATCGTCCACCACGGCTTCGTTGGTGGGATCGGCGATCGTTATCCCGTCCAGGGAAACTCCGGCGCTCGCGGCGAGGGCCGTCACGGTGTCCGGCTTGCCGACAAGAATCGGATAGGCAATTCCCAAGTCGAGCGCCTGACGCGCGGCGCCGAGGATCCGCTCCTCGCCCGTCTCGGGAAAGACCACCCTCTTCGGATGGGCCTTGGCCTTGGATCGCAAGTACTCTTTTACGTCCATATCGGTCTCTTTCGAGTCTTCATCGAACCCCGTCTTTATCGGGTCCGGCCTTTTCGAACCCAGTCCATATCGAACATCGACGCGTGCCACCACGCTCTACCGCGCACACCGGGGCGCCCAGCCGCTCTGTTCGAAATCTACCCATAAGTTAGGCGATCGATAGAAGGAAGGGAAATACTTTGTTTGAATGAAATCGCTGCTTTCGCGGTATCGGGGCCGCTTTCCATGGAAAAACAGGTGGTACCGAAGGCGACAATCCGGTGGCGGCTTTCGATTCATTCCCAGAGCTCAAGGCCGCTACCCGAACTTCGGCCAGGGTTCAAGGATACGGGCAGCCGCTACAGTGTGCAGCTGAAGGTAATGGGTTCACTGCGGGTTGATACCTGAGCAAGGACCTGGCGCCGAAGCACCGGTTGTTTATTGCGTGGCGCTCGTCTGCTTCGCCTCGAGTTTCGCCAGACGACGATCCAGATCCAGCTTATCGTTGATTCCTTGAATCTCTTTATGCAAGGAATCGAACTTGGTATCCATGGCTGCAAACTTGGTATCCACGGACTCAAACCTGGCCGTCATTACCTTCTCAATTGAGTCAAGCCGGGCTGTGATCGTACGCAACTCAGGAGCCAAGAAATCCTGTATAACCTGCCGGACATCCTCCACGACGCTCATGTAACTCATTCTGGCCGGGTTGCCTGGTCATGTCAACCGAAGAGGCAATAACCGATGTGCGTTCGATACGGCTTAGTAATCGCCCCAGAACTTCACCGGGGACATCTTGAGCCGGAGGTTGCAGTTCAGGCAGCGTCCGGCTTCGGCCATGGCGGTCTTCTCATTGAATCCATTGTCGATGACACAGAAGTTCTGCACGCGCTCGGCGGGTTCCACGAGCACGGGCAGCAGCCGCTCCTGGCTGGCAAAGTCCCCGGCCTTCCCAATCCAGGGATCCCAGACGTTATCGGGCGCCAGTTTTTCCTCGATATTTCCATTGCCTCCCAGGTACTTGTCGACCGCCGAAGCTGTGCGGCGCGCCGAGGCAATGGCCTTGATGACCGAAGCCGTGCCCATAACCACATCGCCGGCGGCGAAGATGCCGTCCTCGCTGGTTTCGAGGGTATATTCGTCGATCTCGATCAGTCCGCGGGGGGTTAGATCGACATCGAAATCCTCGGGGATCTCGGGCTTCTGGCCGACGGCGAAGATGACGGTGTCGGCCTCGATCACATGCGTGGAATCGGGAACGTATTCAACCTGCAACTTGCCGTCTTCAAAGGCGAATGAAGCCACATCGCGGCACTCGATGCCCGCCACCTTGCCATCCTTTTCCAGGATTTTGTCGAAGCCCTGCGAGGTATGCAGAATGATGCCTTCTTCGACGCCCTCCTCGATTTCGTCGGGCGAGGAAAGCATGCTGTCTCTGGCTTCGAGACAGGCGACATGAATCTCTTCGACGCCGAGCCGGCGGGCGACGCGTGCGCAATCGAAGGCCACGTTGCCTCCACCGATTACCGCCAGCCGCTTGCCGATTTTGCAAGGGGTCTCAAGATTGACGCTGCGTAGAAAACTAATGGCATCAAAGACCTGGGGAAGATCTTTGCCGGGAATCGGGAGCTTGCCGCCTTTGTGTGCACCCACGGCAACCACGACGGCGTCAAAGTCTTCGTCGTCGAGCAGGGTGTCTATCGATTCGATCTTTGTGCCGGTGCGGATTTCGACGCCTGCCTCCGAAATCTCCTCGATCTCGCGATCGATGACTGCGCGCGGCAGCCGGTACTCGGGAATGCCGTAGCGCAGCATCCCTCCCGCTTCAGGCAACTCCTCGAAAATGACGGCTTCATGGCCGAGTTTGGCCAGGTAGTACGCCGCGGTGAGACCCGCCGGGCCGGAACCGACGACTGCAACCCGCTTGCCGGTGGAGGACTCGTGGCGCGCCTTCTGCTTCCAAATCTGCAAGGTATCGTGTTCGATGGCGAATCGCTTGAGTTCGCGCAACGAAATGGGGCTCGAGTTCACCTGCTTGCGCCGGCAGACATCCTCGCAAGGATGCACGCAGACGTAGCCCAGAATCAGCGGCAGCGGCACTTTCTCGCGGATCACCGCCGCTGCTTCGGCAACTTTGCCTTCGCTCAGGTAGCGCACGTAGCGCATGGTGTCGATCTCTGCCGGGCAATTGGCGCGGCATGGAAGCAGGGCTTCGCGCCGCTTTTTGCCCTTCACGAGCTCCGGCTTGTCCATGATGGCGGCGGTGGGGCAAACCTCGACGCAAGCGCCGCAGAAACGGCAGCCGGCCTCTTCCCAGGACTGACCGACTGCGATGCCGGCGCTGTTCTCTTCGCCGTGATGCACAAACTTGAGAACCTCGGCGCCGCGCAGCTCGTTGCAGGCGCGCACGCACCGGCCGCAGTTGATGCAACGTTCCCAATCGTAGTTGAACAGCGGATGCGAGACATCGGGAGGAATGCGCTTGGGCCGCCTGCGCACGCTGAGATGCTCGCTGACTCCCGTGTACTGCTTGAGCGATTGGAGTTCGCAGTTCAGGTACTTGGTGCAAGTGCTGCACTCTTCAGGATGGTCGGCCAGCAAAAGCTCCATGGCCATGCGGCGCAGATGCAGAATGCGGGGCGTTGCGGTGCGAACCTCGATGCCCTCGGTAACACGCAAATGGCAGGAGGCGTGGACGCCCTCCATCCCCTCCAGTTCAACCAGGCACAGACGGCAAGCGCCGGCGGGCTTCAGGTCGGGATGATCGCACAGATGAGGAATATAGATTCCCGCGCCCAGGGCGGCGTTGAGCACTGTCGTTCCCGGTTTCGCTTCTACTTCCTTGCCGTCGATCTTGAGCTTAATCGTCGCGGGATTGCTCATCGCGCCACCCCCTCGCTCACGGCGGCGCCGATGCGGGTGCAGACGTTCGCGGGGCAGTGCTTTTGAGTGGCGTGGCTCTCAAATTCGCTGCGGAAGCGGTGCAACGCGGTCAGCACCGCGTCCGGCGCGTTTCTGCCGTTGGCGCACAAAGAGCCTGCCTTCATTCCGTCGCTCAAATCGAGGATCAGATCGAGATCGCTTGGCGCGCCACGTCCTCTTGCAAGTTCGGTGAGGATATCGCGCAACTGGCGAGTGCCCTCGCGCCCGAAGGTACACTTGCCGCAGGAGCCGCTGTGGGCCGCGACCAAGGCTTGCCGGGCCAGGTCTACTGCGCAGGCACCGGTATCGGCTGCCCGCAAAGATCCCGAACCCAAGGTGCATCCGGCGCTGACCATCTGCTCGTAATCGAGAGCAATATCCAACTCAGAGACGGTTAGCCAGCCACCGGCCAGCCCACCAATTTGAACTGCCTTCAGCTCCGAGCCTGACGGAACGCCCCCGCCAATCTCCATCGCAATTTGGCGAAGCGGCGTGCCCATCGGGACTTCCGCGAACCCCGAGCGCTCGAAAGCGCCGTTCAGGGCCACGATTTTGGTTCCCGGGCATTCATTTGTCCCCAGCGATCGGAACCAGGCGACATCCTTTTCGAGGATTGCGGCAACCAGCGCCAGAGATTCGACGTCATCGACGGCCGTGGGCCTCAACAATAGCCCCTCGGTCTCCGGGTGCGGCGGCCGGAGGCGGGCGTGGGGCTGGCGCCCTTCAATCGCGGCGATCAAAATCGTGTCTTCTCCGCTGGCTAAACCGCGGGGCGCTTCGCGAATCTCGATCTGGCAACTGAAGTTCGAACCGAGAATGTTTTCGCCCACGAGCCGATAGTCACGCATTTGCTTGAGCGCAATGGCAGCTCTGCGAAGGGCCACGCGATGATCGGGATCGACGCAAAGATAAGCTTGATCGGCGCCCACAGCGTAAGCGGCGATCAACAATCCTTCCAGAACAGAATGCGGATCGGCTTCGAGAAGGAACTCACTTGCGGCGCTTCCGCTTGCCTCCAGGCCTGGCGAAGCATTGCCGATGACATAACGCTTGCCCTCGGCTGCCTGGCGGCAACGGCGCCACCTGTCCGCCAGCCGGGCTCCCGAGCCGTTGCGCGCGCGCACCCCGGCGCGTTCGATCTCGTCGATTACGCTTTCCGGAGGCATGGCCAGCGCCCGCGCTAACCCCGTGTAGCCCAAGTGGACGAGCGCATCGCAAAGATCTTCAGGATCGATGTGCCCCGCGTTGCGCAGCGATACCCGCTGCTGAGCGGCAAAGAACGGCAGGCTGGCGAGAGATGGCAGCCCCGCAAAGCCTTCAGCGCTATCGGTAGCGAGCGCCAGATCGATGCGGGGATCGCCGCCAACCACCACGCTCGATAGAATCTCCGAAGCCAGCTCCGAAGTTACGTTGGCGTAGTAAACCTTGGGTTGTCCCGGTTTGGCGACCGCGACCACAGGCTCCGCTTCGCGCCATCCGAGCGATCCTGCCTGAATGATTTCCGCAGCGATATTGTGCTGGACCACTTGGGCGCTGAGTCGCTCAAAGACCGCCAAAGAACCGGCAGAGCTTCCCGAGATGCCGGTGTCGATATAGACGCACGTCTTCGCAGCCCGCAGGCGATCAACTTCGACCTGCGCTCGTTGCCGCATTTCGATGAGAGCGGTCATGATTCTTTGGCGCCCTCCGGCGGGGGTCCTCAAAAACGCTGCTAAGGGGATTGGACATCTCCGGTCCGGTTTCCCGCTCTTAACTTACGTGATTTAGAACCCAAAGTACGTGATTTAGCTCACAAATTGGAGATACTTTGTTTGCATGAACTCAAGCAATTCTGGTATTAGCCAAAATCTTTGACCGAGCTTAATCTTGATAGACGGCTAATCGCATAAATACTGAGTTCTGCTGGTGATGAGTCAACTCTCAGCGAGTGAAGAGAAGTTTGCGCGGCCGCGAGGAGAGCAATGATGAAGATATGTTTGTACGGCGCTGGAGCCATTGGCGGGCTTCTGGGAGTGCGCTTGGCTCATAAGGGCGCGGAAGTGAGCGTAATCGAAGTTGGACCCGTCCTCGAAGCCATTCAAAAGAACGGCCTGAAGGTAGAGTCGGACGGCAAGATGAGCTCGGCCAAGGTGACGGCCACCAGCGATCCTGCCTCGCTCGGGCGGCAGGATCTGGTCATCATCGCCGTCAAGGGGCCGACGCTGAAGTTCATCTGCTCGAAGGTCGCCCCGCTGATTGGACCCGACACCATCGTCATGACCGCCATGAACGGCATTCCGTGGTGGTTCTTTCACGGCTTCGGCGGCGCGCTTCAAGGAACCGAGTTGAAGTCGGTCGATGCCGACGGCTCGATCGGCGGCAGCATCCCCGGAGATCGCATCATCGGCTGCGTGATCAACCTCTCCTGCGCCCTGCTCGGGCCTGGCATCGTCAAGCACGTCAGCGGCAATGCATTGACCATCGGCGAACCCAATAACACCGATTCCCCGCGCCTGCGCGCTCTCGGCGAACTGCTCTCCGGCGCTGGTTTCGAGATGACTGTCACCACTTCGATTCAGAAGGAGATCTGGTACAAGCTGATGGGCAATATGACCCACAACCCGATGTCGGCCCTGACCGGCGCCACCGTCGATCGCATTATCGACGATCCCCTGACCTACAAATTCTGCGTCAATATCATGAACGAGGCGATCGCGGTGGGCAACAAGTTCGGCTGCAAGCCCGACGACACGCCCGAGCATCGCCAGGAGAAGACGCGCAAGATGGGCGCCTTCAAGACTTCGATGCTGCAGGACGTGGAAGCCAAGAAAGCCGTCGAGCTGGACGCCATGGTCGGCGCCGTAAGCGAGATCGCGGGGAAGGTCGGCGTACCGGTTCCCTACACCGATGTCCTGCTGGGCTTGACCCGCGTCAAGGCGCAGGTGATGGGACTTTATCCGGAGACAAAGAAGTAGCCGGATTTAGGCCGACAGCGGAAATGTGTGGGTCTGGAGACCCACACCACAGCCGGCCAGGAGGCGGGCGCTACACTTTCGCGCATCCTGTGGGAAATGCGGGCTAAATTCAGGTCTTTCGATTCCGCTTGGCCCAAAAACCGGCCAAACGTCGCTCAAGATGAAAGCGCATTTATGGTGCGAACTTCATACTCGGGAAACTAGTTCTTCTTCACGGCTGCCGAGCGCCTTGATGTACTCGGCAGCGTGCTCGGCCGCCATGCGGCCCGTGGTCATGGCAAAGCCCATGGTATTGCCCGGTAGCTGGAAGACATAGGTATCGCCGTAGATGTCGCATGCATCGGTGCCCGAGGCATAGAGTCCGGGAATCACATTCCAGCTCTTGTCGATAACTTCTGTCTTGTAGTTGATCTTGATGCCGCCCAGACTGCCGTAGCCGGCAGGATACAGAGCTATCGCATAGTACGGTCCCTGTTTGAGGGCGCGCAGGTAGCGCTTGGGCTTGACGAAGATTTCGTCGTAGCCGTGGTCGCAGAAATCGTTGTACTGAGCCACGGTGGCCTTCAAACCATCGGCGTTGATGCCGGTTTTGGCGGCCAGCTCGCCGAGAGTAGCGGCCTCGTAGAAGTGCGGATAATTGTTCTGCTGCACCCTTTCGATCATCTCGTCGATATTGGACAGAGTTGGCGTCTGAATCACCAGGTTGATGAAGTCCAGGTAAGTCTTCATCGAGTCCTTGATGGTCTCGTCGAAGACCAGGAAGGCAGTGCGGTCTTTCTGCAGGGAGATAGCGTTGCCCTTGAAGCTGTCATTGCCCTCGCCCTCGTTCATGAAGCGCTCGCCGAGCAGGTTAACCATCATGTGCGGCTGATGGAAGAGCGGTAGCCAGTCCAGGCCCAGCGCCATGGGGTCGGCCACGCCGAACGAAAGCTCCATCCTCATGGGAGTGGACATGGCGCCGGCTTCCCATGCCATGCGTATGCCGTCGCCTTCGAGTCCGGGAATGGCGAAGGTGTGCAGATCTTTGCCCCACTCGTAGCCGGTCTGCTTCTTGATCATTTTGGGATTGGCGCCAAAGCCACCCGTGGCAATGATCACGGCCTTTGCTCTGATCGTGATTTCTTCGCCTGATTTGTCTTCGGCGATAACGCCAACGATCTTGCCACCCTCTTTAATCAGCCTGGTCGCCGGCGTCTGCAGCATCAGCTTGACGCCCAGCTCCTTGGCCCGCTGGGTGAGGATCTTGAACATTGTCGCCGCGGCCGTCGGTCCGGGGTGGCCGCTCTCCGGCATTACGATATGCCAGGTCGGAAACGAGCCCGGGAAGTAGGACGCCGGCTCTGCGAAAGTCACGCCCTGCTCCATCAGCCAGGCGATTGTCTCACCTGATTTATTCAGGTGCTCGCGAACCAGCCGGCCGTCGGCCTGCCAGTGCACGTAATCCATGAATATCTTGTAGGCTTCATCCTGGGTGGGCGAAAACTGCTTGGCGCGCGTCAGCGGGCTTTCGATGCCCAGCGGACCCATGCCCATATTGGCCGCGCCGCCGGTGGTTGAACTTTTTTCTAAGGTGATAACCTTCAGGCCCTGTTGCGCAGCTTGAACCGACGCTGCCAAACCGCTTGCGCCCGCGGCTACAATCACTACATCTGCTTCAAGTTGAGACATTCTATCTTCCTCGCTTCGTCAGGGAATATCTTCGCCCTCAGTCCACACGCAATTTTTGGTAACTGTGCATTTTCTCTCAATGAATGCGCGATTGAAAAATTGTTTCTACAAAGAGTCACTATCCACAAAAACATTTTCGCCATGTGCTGCTGCGGGGAGCGCATCGCATACGGCGGTCAACGAATATCAGCGCCCGCCCGCCGGCCAGGACGATTTTGCGCAGTCGGCTGAAATCTCCGACGGCGACATACCGTCCTAAGCGCAGAAAGATGGGCTTGAGCCCTAGAGGAACCGCCGCACCCGCAGGACCTGGATCCTGCAGGCTCTCAATACGCGCCGTATTCCCGCGTGGCTTCCACCCACACGTCGATCAACTCCGGATTGCAGCCCTCCATCTCCCCGATGTCGGTGCTCATAATGAAGCCACCCCCGCGTCCCAATTCGAGGCACAGTCTCCGCGTATAGTCCCGTACTTCTTCCGCGGATGATCCAACCAGCATCGTCACCGGCATGCCACCTACAATGCACATAGTCTCGCCGAGAACCTCTTTCGCCCGGAACAGGTCTCCGCTCTGGAAGGCGCCGATGGTTTTGCCCTTTGGCAATTCCAAAAGGTACTTCAGGCGCTGGTCCCAGGCGCCTTCCCAAAGCACGAACGGCGTAATTCCCTCCGCGATCACCGCCAGGATCATCTGCTTGAGCTGTGGCCAGTAGAAGCGCTCGAAGACTTCAAGCGACATAAATCCGTCTGATCCGCGATGAAGCGGAACAAATGCGTGCGTTGCGTGGTTTCTCCGGCAGGTGCTCAGTGCTGCTTCGAGTATGATCGGAGCGATCTTCTCCTCGGCAGCCAGCAGTTTATCCGGGCAACGGCGTATGTCGGTGAACACGCCCCGCATACCCCTGAGCGTGTCTCCGATAAAGTCGAACGGCGCGGAGATGTGCCCGCCGGCGAAGAAGGGACAAGGCGGAAAACCCAGATCCGCGAGCTTCATAATCGTCGCGATCATCTCCTCGACAACCGCGCCCTGCGCACCTGCGGCCTCAGCCAGCGCTCGAAGAGCGGAGCTTACGACCGGCATCCGCAGAACCGGAGCATGGGAAGCCAGTCCGAAATATCCCAGCAGACCGATGCCGAGCGGGGGCAGCAAAGCGAGCCCCTCCAGCTCTTTGAATACGCGAGGCAGGTACTTCCGAACGGCCCAGTCTGTCGGATCGGCGAGAAAGGCGTCGTAATCCTCTGCCTTCATGAACTCCGCTTCCTGGTACTGGAACGATTGATTTGCATCCAGGCCGTATCCCGGCCACTTCGTCATCCGGTCGCCAAGTTCGCGGCTTAAACCAGGAGACCCGAATGCTCCCAGACATGTATCCGGTTGGAAGCGCAGCGCCGCCTGCGCCAATGCTTCTCTTCCCGCCTCCGGGTTCTCGTACATCTCCTGGCGCGTGATTCCGGCAAGGTCGGCGGGCAAATGCCCGAACATGAGAAACAGCGGGATGCGGTCCGGCTGTCTAAGGTTTGTTGCGTCTGCGATGCGCTGCGACCGCTCGGCGCAAAGCTCAGCGGCGGTCTTTCCCCGGTCCAGAGAGAATGGGGCCGTTATTTCTGCCATCTCGCCCTCCTCGGGGTTCGATACATAGGGAGCATCTCAACCGGAATCTTCTTTTCGGATCGGATTTTACTCAATTGAACTGCTCCTGAGTGGAACGCCAAGACCGGAGCCGTATGTGCAGGCGGAAAAACCGGGCGATTCTCTGCCCTCCTACGGCAAAACCAGAGAAGGTGTGCCCTATTCAGCTTTTTTGAAGGTCGCCGCTCCTTGGGGTCGCGGCGACTTAGGTGCAGCGGCTTCGGGATACAGCGTCTCTGGTTTTGCTATAGGCTCGCCCGCGCAATCGAGAGCCCTTCTGGTCGAGATTTCAGACTCTGCTCCATCCGCCTTAGTTCATTTGCGGAAGGGCCCCCTCTGCGCTTGCTTTCGGGTTTAGCGCAGCCCTCCGGCGGCCGGCGCCGGAGAGCTGCAGCTGCTCAGAATTCAAATTTGACGGCAAACTGAATCTGCCGCGAGTTGATGAGCGTGTTGGTGATTTTGCCTGCGTTCGGAGCGACATCGTTGGTGCCGTTGAAGTTTGCCATCGCATCAAAGGTAGTGTTGTAGTTGTTCGAGTACGGGTAGGCGAAGTTGGTGTGGTTGAGAACGTTGAAGACCTCGGCGCGGAATTGGAAGTTCCCCTTTTCGCCCAGCCACGGGAGCTTGGTGTTCTTCACCAATGAGAGGTCCCAATCGGTCTGGCCCGGCCCGCGCATCAGACCGCGCGGGGAATCTCCAAAGTAGCCGGGAGCAGTAGCAGGCGACGTGAGGTAGTCCGCATAATCCTGGGGATGGGGCAGGACAAACATGTGCGGGTTGAACCACTGCGTCGGGTTGTGCAGGATGACCTTCGACTTGTTATAAGGAACCGCTTGCGGATCGAGCATTTGCGCGTCCGCCAGGTTCGCAGTGGTGACAAGGTCGCAGCGATTGTTGATCGTGTTGCCGCCCACGTCTTCGATGCCCATTTCGGCATTGGAGGTGGTTTGGCCGTATTCGATCTCGCAAGCGAAGGGATAGCCGGTTTGGAAGGAAACGATGTTGGAGAAGACCCAGCCCTTTTCAAGAGTGGCAAGAGCCGCATTGGAATGAACGTTGGGAATGTTGTAGACCATGTTGGCGCGCAGGTTGGCTTTGGCGTCGAAGGCTGTGGGGCCCTTGTCGACGCTGGAATTGAAGGGATCCATGGGCAGGTTCGAGCCTTCGTCCCCGCTTCCGATATCGCCCTGTGTGGTGTCCTGCACCTTCGACCAGGTGAAAGCAACCTGGAATTGCAACCCCTGCGCCATCTGCTTGGCAACCGAGGTCTGCAGAGCGTTGTAATAAGAATCTGCATCGGTTGTGATCAAGACAAAATTGGTCACATTGGGATTGAGCCGGTACGAATTCCCGAGAGGGGCGCTGCCCGGATAAAGCTGCCCATTGAAAACCGGAGTTTTGCCGTTGTTCCAAGCCACGGTTGCCGGGATCGTGCCATCCGGTAAAGCCGTGGTGCAACCTGGGAGGCTGGCCGTAGTCGAGTCCGGCATGTTGCAAGGCTCGACCGGGTTGCCTTCGACGTCCCGGCGCAGGTGAATGCCACGCGAGCCGGCGTAGGCCGCCATGACGACCATGTTGCCCGGCAACTGCTGTTGAATCGTCAGGTTGTACTCCTGAATGTAAGAGTTCCGTTGGTTGTAGACACTGCCGGAGATTGAAGGAGTGAGACAGCTAAAGGAGTCCAGCACAAAGTCGGGCTCGCCAGGGAAGGCGCCGTTCATGCCCGGCATCCCCGGCGGAATATCGCTGGCAGGGCTGCAAGCCGGAGCATTCACGTTATGAGGAATATCGAAGGGCCAGAACGGAAACCCGCCGACCACTGGGCTAAAATTGGCGAAGATATTCTCGATGTTGGAATAGGGCGGCGCCATGATGGCCTGCTGGCCCAGCTTGTCGCCGATGTTGCCGAGGTCGTAATAGATGCCGTAGCCGCCTCTCACCGAGGTTTTGCCGTTGCCGAGTGGATTCCACGCGAACCCTACTCTGGGGCTGAAGTTCTTCAGCGTCGGATTCTTCCAGATTGGGCCTATCTGGGCGACGCAGGTGGAGGGGTTGTTGGTCGGTGAGCAGCTCGACACATCGCCCTTGGCGATATTCGTGTAGCCGGAATTCCTTCCCGACCTATCCGAGGGCACCGTCATGGGTTCATAGCGCAGCCCCAGGTTTAAGGTGAGCCGCTGGGTGGTCCGCCAGTCGTCCTGCAGATAGCCGCCGGCCGTCCAGAAAGTGTAGACGCGCTTGGAATAGCTGGGGACGGGTGGCTGCCTCTCGAAGGACTGCGCGAGCGCGTAGCCCTGCAAAATCGAGTCGCCCAGAAAATCTCCATAGGTTTCAGGGCCGGTTGGGCCAGCGGTTGGAATTCCCGCAAAGACATCGGGCATCACGTTGACGGAACCGAAGATCAGGTCGTTCCAATTCGGAACGTCGAAGTGATTGACCAGGAAGCCCATCTGGAGAGAGTGCTTGCCCTTGGTCCAGAACAGGTCATCGCCCAGGCTGATCAGGTTCTGAATCAGGTAGCCGGGAGCCACCGTGGAGGGACCCATGGTAGTGAGGTTGGTGCCCACAAGCAGGCCGATCATGCAGTTTCCGCCGGGGCAATCGCCGGATGGGTCGTCGGGGTTCGAGATCAACGAGGTCTGACCGGGCGCCTCGATCTGCGCCTGGGCAGCCGAGCTGGAGGGCAGCGTGAGGACGCTCAGGTGCGTTCGCGCAAACGACAACCGCGCCGTATTGAGCAGCGCCGAACTGAAGATGTGGCTTTCGGCCATGGTCAGGAAATTCGACTCGCTGATATCGTGATCCTTGAACTGAGGATAGTTATCGGGTTTCTGCACGCGAGCGCTGTCGACGGTGTAGCGGACGAAGCCGGTGTCGTTCGACGAGAAGTTCGCATCGACACGAATCTGCCCGAAGTCTTCGCTCGCCGCTTCAACGTTTCCCTGGCCGGGGCCATAGACGAACTCATCCAACCGGCCGCCGTTGCTCGTGTTCGCCACGTTGGGGTAAGGGTAGAGATTGGCAATGGCGTACATTTTTGGGTTCACCGTTCCGGTCCAGTTCGGCACAAGCTGACCACTACCGTTGGGAACGACAGGCGGACCCGAGTTCGACGAAACCCCGACCGGGAAGCCTGGCGGATATGCCGCGCAGGGGTTGCCGTCGGGCAGAATCACGTGGTTGGCCTGGGTCACGGTTGCCCCAGTCCCAGGGGCGGCGGTCCAGCACTCCGGCGGCATGGTGCTGTCGATCGGGACATAAAGCGGGTTGCCCGTGGATTGGCGCAGCCCTTCGTAGTTGGCGAAGAAGAAGGCTTTGTCCTTCTTTAAGGGACCGCCCAGTGCGCCGCCGAACTGGTTCCTCTTGAACTCCGGAATACGCTTGCCGTTCAATAGACCGGTTTTGATAAGGGGCGTATCAAAGTAGTTGTTGGCGTCGAGCACGTCGTTGCGCAGATACTCGAAGACATCGCCGCTGAGTTGATTGCCGCCGCTTTTGCTGACGATGGTGGTCTGGGCGCCCATGCCGGAGTAGTACTGACCCCCGGCGAGGTTGGTGTCGACCTTGTACTCCCTGACGCCGTCCATGCCCAGGGTGGTGCCCAGCACCGACGAGGCATTCAGGCCGTGCGCGTTGACGGTGAGCGTGCCATCGAGCGTGACAATATTGGAGCGAACCGGGGCGCCGTCGCTCGAATACATGGTGCCCGAGGCTCCCTGCCCCGCATCCTCTTGCGTGTGCTGCGTAATTCCGGGCTGCAGCAGGGTCAAGTCCACATAGTTCCTGCCGTTCAACGGCAGTTCCGCAATGGTGGTCTCGCTGACAAGAGAGCTCATTGTGCTCGACGTAGTATCCACCTGAACGACTTCGGAGGAGCTGACGTTGACGGTTTCGGAAACATTGCCCACCTGCAGGGTAAAGTTCATCACCGCCTGCTGGTCCACGGTCAGCGTGACGTTGCTCGCCGATTCTTTCTTGAAGCCGGTTTGGTTGACGGTAATGTCATATTTGCCCACCGGGAGCGCCGGGAAACGGTAGAAGCCAGTGTCGTCGGTAGTAAAGGTGCGGACGAGTCCTTCATCGTTGTGTAGGGTTACGTTTGCGCCGACGACGACGGCGCCTTTGGCATCCTTCACCGTACCGAGGATGGTCCCGGTTGGCACCTGTGCATACAGGTACGACGACGCCACGAAAACGAACATGCCGACTAGAACGAAAATCGCCCTCTGCGAGCGACGCCAAGTATTAGTCACAGTTTCCTCCAAAGTTTGCTCTAAAACCCTGCTTGCATTGGCAGGCTCAACGGCATAATGTCGAGCCGCAACGCACGCTCAATAGCGACGATTCGAACGAAATGGCCCCGGCTCATACAGGCGCCACAAACGGTTTGCGTCTTTCAAACTGTTCACTCTCCTCGCAAAGCCCTACCCACCCGAATTCGCGACCGGATTCGTTATGAACATCTGCGGCGAAACGATGCCCCCACGGACTCCCCCGGGAGGTCCAGGCCGATCGATTCCGGCCAGTTTTCAGGCGCGGCAGGCTTCAGTTCAGGAGAACATCGTGCATGATCTCTTAACGTGATAAGACTTGGCAAGTTGTTTATGTAAAGAGCAGGTATCTACACAATCGATGATTCCCATCTGGGCGACGGCTAAAGGCGCAAATAATTAATTTAAAACACTTTAACTGAGCAATTATACAACTTTTAGCGTATCGGAAAAGACCTCGGCGAAAGTTTCAGGAGTTCCCTGCCGTTATCCAATGGTTCCGCGATTCCAAGAACAGCAGCCAACATGAAGCAGCAAAAACATCTGAGCGACTTGCGAGTGACCAGCCTTTGCTTTCGTAAACGCCCAGCAAGAAAAAGGCGGAACCATCCCGTGAAGGAATGGCTCCGCCCGGTTTGCTTAGCTTAGAACGATAGGCGCAGCGAGAGTTGGAACTCGCGTGGATTATAGTTGTTGGCCATGCTGTTGATCGTGCCGAAGGTAGGCGTGCCGTAACTGGTGTTTGGCGTGCCGAAGCTCGGCTGGTTAAGGGCGTTGAAGGCATCGGCGCGGAACTGAAGCTTCATCGCTTCGTAGACCGGGAAGTCCTTCGCCAGCGACAGGTCGAAGCGCTTTGCATTGGGTGAAAGCACGCTGTTGCGCTTCTCGTTGCCCAGCAGGCCGAGGGTCTGCGGGACGAACACGGAGGTGTTAAACCAATCTACACTCGCACTCTTCGAAACCTTCTTGGGTCCGTTGTTGGCGTTGCCGGTCTGGTTAGGAGAATCGGCGGGTGGACGCCAATAAACCCCATGACTCAAACCGCTGCGGTCTCCCTCACAGCCCGGCCCACCGGGGCACTCCATGACACTTGTCGGCAAGCCCATACTCCAGAACCAGATGCCGCTGATGTTCCAGTTCTTGGCGATGTAGCCAACCGGTCCGGTAAGGTTGCCGGCCGGGATCGAATAAGCGATCTGAGCGGTGGCTCGGTGATGGACACTGAGATCGCTCAGGCCCCAGTCGTACTTCTTGAAGCCCGAAACGACTGTAATACCACCTTTGCCATTGTCCATTTGGCAGCCGGCGCGCACGCACTCGACGGGGCGGCTTCCGCCTTCACCCTGCGGCGAACCGTTGTCCATAGCCTTGGCCCAGGTGTAGTTGGCGTTGACCATCAGGCCCTTGGAAAGACGCCGCACGAAGGTGACTTGCATGGCGTTGTAACTGCCAGTGGCGTCGCTGGCGGTTTCGTAGATTGCATCGCCGGTCAGATCCTGGCCATCGGCGGTATTGGCGGAGGTGTAATACGGGGAACTGCCGGCGCTGCCAAAGAGGCCGGAGGTCACAGGCTGATTGACGTCGGGAGCTACCGGCATGTGGCGCTCGGCGTTGCCCACATAGCCCAGGCTGACGACGTTGGCTCCGAATTGTTTCTCAATTTCGAGACTGTACTGAGCGACGCGGCCCGACTTCAGGTTGTTCTCCACAGCGTCGATCTCCGTGCCGGGGGGCAAAGCGGCAACATTGGCAGGATTTAAAACCGGCTCCTGGATGCCCGCGGCCATGTTGATGGCGCAGGTCAAGGGGTTTGCCTTGTCGCAGGTCGTGTAGCCATTAGTGATCGTAACGCCTGGCACAGCCTGGCCAGCGGCTACGTTGGAGCCGTTGCCGTAGATAATGCTCGCTTCATACGGGACGTTGTCAAGAGCGATATCCGTGCCGCCGCCTGTTTCGTTGTCGAAGTAGGTGATGCCGAATCCGCCCCTGACCACGAATTGATGGGCCAGCGAGGCGTCAAAGCCGAGACGCGGCGAGAGGTTGGTGTACTGGGTTGTGACGCCGCCAGTAGTCGAACCGTGATAAATGCCTTGCAATGAGGGGGATTCGATGACACCCTTGGCTTCGTTAAAGTTCGCCAATGCGCCATGCTTGTCGGTGAGAGGGGTAAAGACCTCGTAGCGCAGGCCCATGTTGAGGGTCAGCCAGTGGAGGATGCGCCAGTCGTCCTGGGCATAAACGCTGGGCTCCCAGGAACGGTATTGCGGGAAGTTCAGCTCGACCTGCTCCTGCCCGCCGCCGGAAAGGCCCTCGAGCATATCGCCCAGGTCGCTGCCCGTGACGTTGCCGAAATTCGAAAACGTGCCGCGGGGAAAGGGGCTTTGTAAGCGGGAGAGCTGGCGGCGAATCAGGCCGGCGCCGAGTTTCACGCTGTGGTTGCCGCGATTCCAGATCAACGATCCCTGGTACTGGTAGGCCTGGCTGATGTTGTGCAACGGGCTGAACGCGCTGTCGCCGAGGAACAGGCCCGGCCCCATGCCCGGAATGCCGTAGTTGTTCAGGTTGATTGACGGCAGCCCTTCGCTGGCGCCGCCGTAGGGCGAGTTGACGCAGTAGCCGGTGCCGGCCGAGCAAGCCGTGAATCCCAGATTGGTGGCCGCGTTCGGGCCGGAGGTCACATCGGAGGAATTCTGGAACCGGTTATAAGCGGCCTTGAGTTCGAAGAGCAACGACGCCGAGATGGTATGCGTCCAATCGAGCCCCACGCCATCCGTGACGATGTTCGACGGCGAGGTGTTGTCATAGACCATGCCGTTGATGGTGATGGGCTGGAAAGGATAGCCGATGCCGGTATAGGTCTTGTTGTAAGAGTAACGGCCGAAGAGCAGATCCTTGTCCGTGAGGTGATCGTCGATGCGGGCGTCGTAGGTGTTCCAGTTCTGTGTTGTCTTGGTATTCCCAGTGAAGTTATTGACCGTAGCGGTTGGGTTAGACGGTGCAGGCATGAGCTTATAGAGATTGAGGCCCAGCGCCGAGGGGATGATATTGATGGTGTTGCCGGTGATCTGATCCACGAAAGAGGTCGGGACGCCGGCGCTCGCGTTGTCCAGCACTGCCCGTTCGGCGCCGTCGGGCACCGTACCAACAGCGGCGCCTGTGCCGTTGATGTTGCGCATGCCCTGGTAGTCGCCGAAGAAGAAGATCTTGCTCTTGCGGATCGGCCCGCCCAGGCTGCCGCCGAACTGGTTCTGCCGGAGTTCGCCCTTGCTGGTTGCGATCCAATTGACGGAGTCGAGCGCGTCGTTGCGGTCGTACTCGTACAAGGTACCGTGGAAGCTGTTACCGCCGGCCTTTGTGAGGACGTTCATCACGCCGCCCACGGAGCGGCCGTACTCGGCCGGCGCGATGTTGGTAATTACAATGACCTGGTCGATGGCGTCGAGTGCGGGCTTGATGACCTGCGTGCCGATGGAGCGCTCATTGTTGTCCATGCCGTCGACCATCTGGTTGTTGTAGACGTCGTTCATGCCATTGGCCGAGAAAACCGAGGTCGGGCGCAGGTCGTCCGCGTGTCCGTTAAAGCCCTGCGCGCCGCCCGGCGCGTTCGCGGCGCCCTCGGTGACGCCAGCCGAAAGCTGAACCAGATTCTGGATGTTCAGGCCATTGAGCGGCATATCGCTCACCGCGGTGGCGGTGATGTCGGTGTCAAGGGTATCGCTGTCGGTCTTCAGTTCCGGAGCTGCCGACGCATCGATCTGAACCGTCTCCACCTGGCTGCCCACTTCCAGCTTGGCGTCCACGCGGGCACGGTCGTCTGCGTTCAGGGTCAATGCCTTTACCACAAAAGTCTTGAAGCCCTTGGTTTCCACAGTCACCTTGTAGGTGCCCACCTGCAGGTGGCTGAGCACGTATTCGCCACCGCTGCCGGACTCGGCGACAGTCTTGATTCCCGTGCTGAGATCGAGGGCGGTGATTCGAGCGCCTGGCACAACCGCTCCCGACGGATCGGTTACCGTACCGAGCACATCTGCAGTAGCCACTTGCGCGTGCATGGCGCGAGGGACAAGAACGGTAAGGAGTCCAGCGAACATGGCAAGCGCGAGGAGAAATCGGCTAAAGTGCGGCCGGTTTTCGCCGCGATGGTCACTGGGGCTCAAATAAGGAAACGGTTTGGTTCTATTGCTGCTTGTCATGTTATCTCTCCGTGAAACAGTTGAGATTGTGTCCTTTACCGAGCGAACCTCGCGCCTTGGACCTTTGTTAAGGATTCACTCGCCCCAATTCAGGTCCAGTGAGTCCTTGCGGCTCAGCACCCGCAATCGAACAGGTTCTGACGCAGAACACCCTGCATGTCGCCGCCGCAAAGCTGAATATTAGCGAAATGTTCGCTCAGCAGCGATAGGCTTTACAAGCTTTTTTCCTCGATATTCGGAATTGGCGAAATCAATACAAAACCCGGCTGCTTCCAGCGGGGTTACAGCCTCACAATTGTAGGAGGGGCGACGAGACGCGCATTGCTTCGCAGCCGCTCTACAGGTGCGGATTCCGCACAGCGAGTATCTACATAATCGATTGTCCCGGGCATTGACGGCTACGGAGAACAAAGGCTAGAGTGTTTGCTTTAGCGGCCCAGAGGACGGTATTGAACGATCGCGCCGAGTCGAGTTCGAACTGACGGCGGCGTAAGTGGGGATTAGTGTGCGTAGCCGGCGGGGGTAGTCGCGCCGCGATTCCTTTCAACTTTCCGCTACTGCGGACAAACCTTCGTGAATTCGCGATTTTCTGGAGATATCAATGAGTAAGGAAGCAAAACGCAATGGAAGCAGGATCGCGTTGTGTGCATTGGCCGCGCTCGCGTTTTTCGGCACGTATGCTGTCTGTCAAGGGCCGCCCGGAGGGCCCCCATCGCCGGAGGCGATTGCTGCGGCGGCATTGAACCGCACCATCGTTGCAGGCGACAGTTGGATGGTTGATAAAACCACGACATTGGAGAGCTTGAATGTGGAGGCAGGCGCCGCCATTGCCGCTCCTGCCGGGCACAGCCTCACCATGACCGTTGACGGCGTGGAAACGGACGTCAAGCCCGGCAAATACAAGGGCAACATTATCCTCACCGTAACCGACGAATACCCGGTCAAGTTCTCCGATTTTCTGATTCACCATTTCCGGCAGGCTATTTTCCTCGACCAAAACGGAGTTGTGAAAGATAAATCCGTTTTGGCCGCGGCGGGGAACTACTCTTTGAACGATGGCGTACTGACCGGAGTCCACATCGAGTCGATCGGAGCGAATTTCAACGGCGTTCTGGTAACCGGCGGGACCTACACGCTCAAGAACCCTGTTCTCGACTTTCTCGGCAATGGCGGAAACGACTTTGCGGGCTATGGCGCCGGAATTATGTCCGACGGCAAAGGCACCACACTCATCGTGGACGGAGCGACCATTCGGACGCACGGCGCGGTCCGGACCGCGGTGATCGGCAATAATGGCAGCAATCTGATTGTCAAGAACTCGCACATTTCCACGACGTCGGGTGTGTTACCGGCCGATTATGTGTCGAATGTGACGCCCGGCCAAATGTTCGACGCGCCGTGGATGCTTGGGGTCAAAGGGAACGTCCGCGCAACCAATGTACTGGGCGATGACACCACCTGCACTTATATCAACTCAGATATGACTTCCAGCGGCTGGGGCGTGCTCTCAGTCGATTCGAGCCAGAGGATCTTCCTTACGGCAATTAATAGCAGGATAAGCCTGACCGGCAAGGCAGGATATGGATCCTATGCGATCGGCAACTCCACAAACTCCTTTTATGGAAGCGTCATTGATGTTCCGACGCACGGGCTCATCATTACCGGGGGCCATGGTATCTTCGCCGCGAGCACGCCGGAAAATGTCGCTAAGCTCAATGCGGATCTGAAGCTGCACTTGACGGACGCGGAGTTAGCCTCTCTGAAGCCCGCACAGACCACGGTAAACTCTGCTCGCTTTGGCGTGATGATATGGGGCGACGCCACCGTAAAAATCTCCGACGGCACCGTATTCAACACCGGCGAGGCTGTTTTCTTGGATAAGGGCGCGCCGGCCGACATCGATGTCGACGGGTCAAAGGGCGCGCAGTTGAACTCCGCAAACGGCGTGATTCTTCAGGCCATCAACAACGACGATCCCGGCCCGGTTATGGAGAACGGGCTTATGGCAAACACGGGAGTTTTTCATGACCCACCAACCGCTCCTGAAAAGGTAAAGGACTTCGACCTGGCTTCTCAGCATAAGAGCGACATCGTGGCCAAATTCTCGAACATTACTCTGAAAGGCAATTTCTATAACGCAGTGCGGAACCAGACCATCGGTGGTCCCCAGGGTGGAGGACCTCCAGGTGCAGGCGGACCACCTCCCTCCGTCTCCGGCATGAACCTGGTGCTTAACTTCGATAACTCAACGGTCACAGGAACAATTACCGCCGCGAGCGCCCGGCACGTCAAGAATCCGATTACTCCAGCCGATTATCAGATGCTGGCGGAGGTGGTAGATACCCCTGAAGCGGCGATCAATAATGGGGTAGTCGTCTCGCTAACTCACTCCACCTGGACGGTGACAGGCACGTCTTATCTGACTAGCCTGACTATTGCCAGCGGCTCAACAGTTGCCGCGCCTCAAGGGCAGAAGCTCACCGTGATGGTTGACGGAACCGCGAAGCCGCTCCAGGCAGGCACGTACAAAGGTGCGATCGTACTCAAGGTGACTCCGGCAATGTGAGCGCCAAATGCAGTTTCATCGGCCGCTTAAGCCTTTGGGCTGCATCTGAAGCGCCCGAGCGGCGCTTATTTAAGGATTGGCCGGAACCGGCAGCTAAGCTTCTCCACGCTTTTCGTGGAGGAGCGGCTGCCGCCTTCTTCGATCGCATCGTTCAGGTCACGTGCAGCGAGCAAAGCCGCTGCGGACAGTGACCCGTGTCCCTCATCACTGCATTGCGTTGCTGGTTGCGTTAGCCATGAGGTAAGGCGGTGTGTCCGTAGTCACCGAGGATCCGCCTTGGGGTTAACTCTTGTAGTTTGAGCAGCTTCTTTTGAACCGCTCAAGCGGCTCCGTGCCCCGGCCGTTCCTCGCGCCAGATTCACGCGCGCCGGAGCTTTCTTATGGCGGATCTTCGTGGCCGTAGCCGGCGGAACTTTCTCACGCAGTGCCTCACAGGCGCGGTGGCCCTCGGCGCCGGCGCTAACTTTCGCTCACCGGCACAGCAGGCCGCGCCCGCCGCGAAGTCCCGCGACGATTCCCGCGTGGTCGTTGCCCTTGATCCCGATCTGCGCGGCTCGGGCTTGGCGGACGATCCGCGCCGCGGCGCTGACCCGGCTCGTGGCGTTGACCTGGCTCGTATCGAGGTCCTCCTCGACCGCGCCATGCTGGCGCTCTTCAGCCACGAGCATCCCGCGGCAACGACGCCCGAAAACACCATCGCGGCATGGCGTCATATTGCTGGTCCCGGCGACACCGTCAGCCTGAAGGTAAATACCCTCGGCGGCCGCGGCATCTCCACCAACGTCGAGCTCGTCGACGCCGTCTGCGAGCGCCTGCAGCAGGCCGGCGTCAAACCCGCAAACATCGTCGTCTGGGACCGCGACAGTGAAGAACTGGAGCGCGCCGGATTCGGCATCGCGATCGGCGGCGACCGCGTGCAATGTTACGGCACCGACCGCGTCGGCTTACGAAGACGATCTCTCGCGTATGGGGCAGCGTAGGCAGCCGCCTATCGAAAATCCTCACCCGATCCTCGAACGTGCTCATCAACCTTCCCGTGCTCAAGGACCACGACGGCGCGGGCGTCACTATCGCGCTCAAAAACATGTACGGCGTAATTCACAACCCCAACAAGTACCACCCCAACGGTTGCGATCCCTACGTCGCCGACCTGAACATGCTGCCGGAGATTCGCTCGCGCATGAAGCTCATCATCTGCGACGCGACCACCGCCATGTACGAAGGCGGACCTGGATTCAAACCCGAACACAGTTGGAAGTCGAACAGCCTGCTCGTCTCTCAGGATCCAGTCGCGCTCGATCACACGGGCTGGCAGATCATCGAGCGCAAGCGCGCGGAAATAGGCCTGAAGACGCTCGAAGCCGAGCAGCGGGCGCCGCGCTACATTGCCACCGCGGCCGACCAGCGAACATCGGCTGGGCCATTGCGATCCCAGCCGCATCGTGGTGGCCGAGGTGTAACGAGGCGCCAGGAGGTGAATATGACATGAACTGCGAATTCGCGAAACCGATGGCGCTCGACCGCCGCTCTTTCCTAAGATGCGCGCTGGCCTCGGGCGCGGCTCTCGGCACCGGCACATTGCGCCGCCGCCCGCCGCAGCAATTCCGGTTGCGTCCGGCGCGCAGGCGAAAATGACGCGCAATTCACCTTCGAGGCAAAGTTCTACGAGAAGCTGCCCAACCGCAAGATCAAGTGCAAGCTCTGCCCGCGCGAGTGCATCGTAGGCGACAAGGAGCGCGGCTACTGCGGCGTGCGCGAAAATCGCGGCGGCACCTACTACACGCTCGTCCACTCGCGCGTCTGCGCCGCCCACGTCGATCCCGTTGAGAAGAAGCCGCTCTTCCACTACCTGCCCGGCACCATCGCCTTCTCCATTGCCACCGCCGGCTGCAACGTCAACTGCAAGTTCTGCCAGAACTGGGACATTTCGCAGTCGCGCCCCGAGCAGATTCCCGCCGCAGTACGTCTCTCCGCATCGCAGCCGCGCTCGCCCGGCAATACAACTGCCCCACCATCGCCTACACCTACAGCGAGCCGGTCGTCTTCGCCGAATATCTGATGGACACCGCCGATGCCGGCCACGAGGCCGGCGTTCGCAGCATCGTGGTCTCCAACGGCTACATGCAGCACGACTCGCTTGACGCAGGCCTACGGCAAGATGGACGCCGTCAAAATCGATCTGAAATCCTTCTCCGAGTCGTACTACGCCAAGGTCGTCACCGGCCAGTTGAAGCCGGTGCTCGAATCGCTCGTCACCCTGCGCAAGATGGGCAAGTGGACCGAGATCGTTTACCTGGTCGTGCCCACGCTCAACGACGGTGAAGCCGAGTTCCGCGGCCTGGCGCATGGATCAAGACCAATCTCGGCGCTGACGTCCCGCTCCACTTCACGCAGTTTCATCCCGAGTACCTGCTCAAGAACCTGCCCATCACGCCGGTGCCGACACTGGAGCGCGCCAAAGCCATCGCCGATGCCGAGGGCCTGCATTACGTCTACATCGGCAACGTCCCCGGCCATCCGGCGCAAAACACTTATTGCCCGCAGTGCCGCAAAATGCTGGTCGAACGCGTCGGCTTTACCGCCAGCCAGATGCTCATCCGCAAAGACTCGACGTGCCCGTTCTGCCGGCATCCCATCCCCGGAATCTGGCACGCGTAAGCGTGCCCAGGAGGGTGAACCCATGAACCGAAAGAGGAGAACGATTATGGCTTGGCTTGTGGCGCCTCTCGTTGCTTTGCTGTCACCGCGCCTCTGCGGCACGTCCGCGCCTCTGGGGGCGTTGCTGTCCAGCAAAAAGTCCGCCCCGCCGCGGTTGCGGGCGCGTTCTATCCGGCCGACCCTAAAGCGCTCTCGCAGATGATCGACGACATGCTGGCCAAGGCCTCGCCGCCTCCCGTCGATGGCGAGATTCTCGCCGCGGTCGCGCCACACGCGGGCTATCCATACTCCGGCCCTGTCGCCGCATGGACCTACGCGGCGATAAGCTCAGGTAAAGGCGGGCCACAAGTACTCCCGCGTCGTCGTGATCGCTCCCTCGCACTACGTGGGCTTCGACTTCACCTCCGTCTACGACGGCGACGCCTACGCCACGCCCCTCGGTGAAGTTCCCGTCGACACAGAATTCGCGCGCCGTCTCGCCAAGATGAGCTCCACCATGCAGCTCTCCGATAAAGGCCACCAGGCAACTCAAGACGCTCCCGAGCACTCCGTCGAAGTCGAGCTGCCGTGGCTGCAAAAAGTGCTCGGCAACTTTGAGCTGGTGCCCATCGTCATGGGCGACCAGAGCTACGAGAGCAGCCGCGCGCTGGGAGTTGCCCTTGCAAAGATGCTTCACAACGACCACGACACGCTGGTTCTCGCCAGCTCCGACCTGTCGCACTATCACACCTACGATGAAGCGGAAACTATCGACCACAAAACCCTGCACGCGCTCGAGGCGTACGACTACTTCAGCATGTCGCGCAACTTCCAGTGGCGCGGCCAGGGCCAGCCGGGATCTGGGAGGCCTGCGGCGGCGCGCCCATCGTGGCCGCCATGATTTACGCCGAGCGCATGGGCGCAAACAAGGCCGAGGTGCTGCGGTACGGGAACTCCGGCGACACCACCGGCGACCACTCGCGCGTGGTCGGCTACAGCGCCGATCTTTTCGTCAAGTCCGCGCATGGCGCCGACGCGCTCCCGCCGTTCTCGCTCACCGACCCCGAGAAATCCGAACTGCTCGCCCTCGCCCGCAAGTCCGTCGAGTACATGGTCGAAAAGAATGAGCCTTACGCCCCCAGCCCGAGCGCGAGCGAAACCCTCAACCGCGAGTATGGAGCGTTTACCACGCTTACCGAAGGCGGCGCGCTGCGCGGCTGCATCGGCTATACCGCGCCCATCAAGCCGCTCTATATGACGGTGCGCGACACGGCCACGCTGGCCGCGCTGCGCGATCCGCGCTTTCGGCCCGTCGCGGCCTCGGAGCTGCCGCAGCTCGCTTACGAAATCTCCGTGCTCTCGCCTTTGCGCCGCGTCACCGACGTTGAGCAGATCAAGGTGGGCCGCGACGGCCTGCTGATGAAGAACGGCGAATACGAGGGGCTCTTGCTGCCGCAGGTTCCGGTCGAGCAGAACTGGGACCGGCAGACGTTCCTAGAGCAGACCTGCGTCAAGGCCGGGATGGATCGAAACTGCTGGAAAGACGAAAACACAGATATCTTCAGCTTCACCGCAGTGGTGTTCAACGAGAACAAACCGTAAGCTTGTTGCGTCGAGGTGAGGTCAGACCGGCTTGAAAACCTATAATTAGCGCCATGAAGATGGGATCGAGTGCCGAAGCGGAAGGGATGCGAATTGCATCCGGTCTCGTTCCTGCCGCCAAAATTAAAGGTGACGATGCAGTCGATACACGGTTTCTTCGCAAAATGTCGAAAGACGCCGAGCGATACATCTCCTCGTTCTCCTGGTGCGATTCTGTTGTCGATCAGTACTTCGGTGGAGGCGTCGGTAAAATTTTTGCCGTCTTCTTCTTTCACATACGACCGGGCCGCCGCGGCGTCAGTCCCTGGATCTGGATCATGGTTGGCGACATTCCGCCGGCATATCTTCCGCTCGACGATTGCTCCTCACCCAAAGAGGCATTTAGGACCTATATCGACGGGATGAGTAAATGGGTTGAATTCGCCCGCAAAGGGAAAACTGGCACTGCTGAACAGGGTGTTCCGCCGGTAAACGTTCCCGCCACGCCCGAGTGGGCTGAAAGGCTCAACCAGAGGCTTTACGGACTGGCGATCGCCGTACAAGGGATCTTTCAAGACGAAGATGAGAAGGCTCTTCTTAGCGTCGCATCGGGAGCTTTGAACGAACGCGACAGCGCGCGGATATTGGCGGCGCTTGGAGGGATCGCTCCGCGATTTCCTGATATTCCGCGGCGGAAAGCATCCACGGGAAAGCCGCGCGGGAAAATCTGTCCTCATTGATCATTTTCGTCCTTCACTTATTATTCTGCTCACCCGCGCCGCCAGCAGCATCGCCGCCACATTGATCGCCGCCACCAGCCACGCCGTCTTCCAGAACCCATAAACTGGAATCAGAAAACCACTCAACACCAGCGCACCCGCGCATCCGCCCACGAGGTCGATGGCGTAGAGCATGCCCAATCCCCAACGCTCGCCGCGGTCGCCAAGAAAAATTCCCGCCGCCACAACAAATTGAAATCCACCCAGGATTCCGGCCAGCGCTGCCAGCGCGGGAAAGACGATTTGCGCGGCAAGCCACGCCGCCACGGGAGAAGAAAATCTTCCCATCAGGCCGGCAATCAAAAGCAGGCCCGGACCGGCAATCGCAAGAACGAGCTGCGTCGTTGCGAGGGCAATTCTGCGCGCAGGAGCTAAAGCCCCCGAGTTTCTTGCATGCAGTGCGGCATGACTGAAGTCATGCCCTGATACATGACCGGGAAGGAAGCGATGTCCTTTATTCGCGCGCCGCATCGCCAGCCAGCTCCCCAGCGCGATGCCCGCCATGAACAGCCCGATGAGAATCGCAAGCTGCGTGTACACGTAGCCGTAGACCGATTGAAACGCGAGCAGCAGAAAAATCTGCAAAGCCATGAGGGTAAATCCCGTGGCCGCCACGCAGGAGCCCGCGGCGGCCCGAGCCCTCCGCTCCCGGCCCGGCAAAAAAATCAGCAGCGCCACAGTAACCGCCAGGAGCAGCGCCGTCACGGCTGCCACGCGCCGAAAACTCACGTGCTCCGCGGCGCGAAACCACTCGGCATACCCTGACTTAAATTGGGCGGACTTAGACCCGGCGGGCCTAAACTGGGCGGACCAGAGCACCACATCGAAGGCGTAGGCTGCCGGCGCAAAATCGCGGTTGACGGGTGTCGCGGCAGTCGGGCGCAGCTCGGTCTCCACCTGCTCCATACGGTCGGGCGTCATGCGGTAGGGGATGAAGTACTCGCGCACGTATTGCGTGTTCAAGCGCCGCTCGCGCAGCCGCGCGACAAGCAACTGCGGATCGCTCGTGAGCACATCCGGTCGCATGGCGCCAAAAAAGTGAATCGTCTCGCCGGGAATCGCGGCCTGGTACGGAAAAACCTCTCCCAGCGTCCGCCGGATGCAACGCAGGAAATCGGCCAGATCCGGGCTGATCGTCTCCTCCGAGGAGCGCAGCTCGAGCGCCAGCAACCCTTCCGGCTCAAGGTGCGCACGCGCCAGCCGGAAAAACTCCGCCGTGTAGAACCGGTTCAACTGCGCCGTTTGAGGGTCCGGCACATCCACGACGATCACATCGAACTCTTTCCTGGTTTCGGTCAGGTATCTTCGGCCGTCCATGAGTTGAAGATGCACGCGCGGGTCGGAATCGAAATCGGCCGTCTGCGCAGGAAAAAACTCCCGCGCGATACCAATCAGCGCCGGGTCGAGTTCGACGTAATCCAGCCGCTCGACCGTCGGATGCTTCAGCGCCTCGGCCACGGCGCCGTTCACGCCGCCGCCGATCAGAAGTATGCGGCGCGGCGCGGTGTGCTCCAGCAGCGCGTAATCTACCGCCTCCTCGGCCGCAGCCGGATCGGGCGCATTGGCAAGGATCGCGCCGTTTTCGTACAAGCTCCGGATCGTTCCCGCCCCGTTCTCACCGGTTTTCCACCCCAGCGACGAAGACCTGTCGCTCCCCCGCTGCGCGACCCCGGTTTGGGTCACCACCAAATTGCCGTAGATCGAGTTGCGCTCGCCCACCACGTTGAAGCCGCGCCACAGCCGCTCCCGCGCCGCCCGGTCCACGCGTGGAGCCACCCAGATCAGCAGCGGAATCGCCGCCAGCGCCGCCGCTGCCGCAAGCACCGCAACCCGTCTGCACCGCATAAGGAGCGCCGCCGCCATTGAAATGTTGATCAGTGCCACCAGCGCTGCGATCTGGAATGCTTCGCAGAAGCGGACCAGCACTACGCTGGCCAGGACTCCGCCCAGCCCCGACCCCGCCGCCTCGACCAGATACGCCGTGCTCGCCGCCGCGCGCGCTGAAATCCCGCCTTCCGTCTCGGCCATGCGCGCCGCCGTCACAAACAGCGCCCCCGATGCCGCGCAAAACACGCTCAGGCACACCAGAGACGCGAGCAGCATCGGCACCGGACCCACCAGCTCGCCTGGAACGCTTTGAAACAAGCTCTTGGCATCGCGCAGCGCCCATATTGTGGCCGGCAAACTCGCGGCAAGCACGCATTCGAGCGCGGCAACCGCGAGCCGAGGCCTGTTCTGTCCCAGCCCCGCGTTTCCGGGAAAAGCACGCAGAATGCCGCTCGCGGCGCCGCTTCCCACGGCCGTCCACAGCAGCCAGGTCCCCAGCAGGATTCCGAGCGAAATCTCGTTTCCGTTGTATACCTTGATCAGCTCGCGCATCAGCACAACCTGGCCCACCACCGCGCTGAAGCCGGTAGCGGCGAGTGCAGCCTGGGCGCCCACCGCGCCCCTGCCCGCAACGCCAGATGCAAATCTCTGTTTAGTCGCTTTCACTGGTACGGAATTAAAGGCCGGCAGCCGCAGGAATGCAAGCCCGCCGGGCACACAAACGAACTGGAAGGGTAGGGAAACCGGGATGGTGCTCCAGCGGTACGTCACCTGGCCGGACACCGAACTGCGGTTGCGCCGGAGAAACGGCAAAATGCGGTATTCTGGTAGGGCGCGCCCGTAGCTCAGCTGGATAGAGCGAATGCCTCCGGAGCATTAGGTCGGGAGTTCGAATCTCTCCGGGCGCACCATTTCCCCTTTTTATCCAACGCCCTTAATCACGCAGGGCAATCGCATTTCAAAATAGCTCCAGCAAGCGGTATAGGTAGTCGTCGTCCCAACCTGCGCGTTTGAACTTTCCTCTTAGGGAGCCCTTGGTTCCTTCTTTTTGCATGGCATTGATGGCCATGTGACGGAGTACGGCCAGATTATGCGGCCCGTGCCCCATCCGGGTCCGATCCTGATCCTCGTTCATGACCACATCCAGCCGCCAGTGAAGGCTGTTTTCGATTCCCCAGTGCTGTCGAACGACTTGGTTGAACCGTTCCGGCGACAGAACTTGACTGAGCAGATAGTAGGCAGTTTCGGTCGTGGTTTTATCCGCCGTTTCGCGTATTCGAACCACTTTACCGATAGCCTTCAGGCCCGGCCATTGATGTTGTTTTTCGAGCCAGTCGATCTCGGTTGACACCGTCGCCGTGCGCGTTTCGATGCGTCCGTGATCGGCCTCGACAACCGGCGCAGCGGCGCTTGCTTTCAACTCCGGATCATCGAGCAGCAGGATCACATCGTCAAACAGCGTGCCTTGATTGCCCTTCAGCGCCAGCGCGTAGTTGCCCTTCTGCGCGACGATTTGCTCGGCGATCGCGCCGCGCTGACAGTTGAGCGCATCGGCGGTCACGATGGTGCCTTTGAGGGCCAGCATCTGGAGCAGCCTGGGCACGGCCGTAATCTCGTTGGACTTGGCATCGGTGGCGATCTGCGCCAACACCAACCGCTGCTGTGAGCCCCAGGCCGAGACCATGTGCAGGGCCGACTTGCCGCTGGCCCGATCAAACGATCTGCGCAACACCTTGCCGTCGATGGCCACCACCCCCTGCAACTGCTCGGAAAACTGCGCCATAAACCGCTGAAACGAATCGCGAAACTGATCCGGATCGAGATTGCGGAACAGGCGGCTGAAGGTGTCGTGACTGGGAAGTCCGTTGGCCAGGGTGAGAAAGCTGCGCAGAAATGGCTCCTTGGCCTCGGCAAACAGAGCCATATCCACCGCACCCTGACCGCCGCACAGCACGCAGCATAAAGCCATCATCAGAAGTTCGTGAAACTCATGCAAGGCGGCATTGCCGCTGCGCGGATCCTCAAGCCCTTCCCAACAGGAACCGAACTGCTCCAAAGTTTCTTTGCGGGACACGAAATCCTCCTGCAAGAAACTTCATGCCCGACTACCCTCTACGTAAGTGGCAACCCTGGTCCGTGGCGACATTGGTTCAGACCAATTTCAAATGCGATTGCCCTGCTTAATCACGTCTTTTCGTTGACTCCACTTCTATTTTCAAGTATTCTAAAGTCCTTGCGCGGTGTTGCGCCTGGGTCTGTGTGTCCTCACTCGGACCGGTCTGGCAGAGGCCCTCAATGAGCTCCGCCGGAGCAGGCAGTCGGCGGCTGGATCTGGAAACCGGTCCGGTAAAGCGAGAGCCCAAGTGGGGCTAACCCCGCAGCTCCTCACCCGAACAGATTTGTTTGGCAGTGGGTAGAATTTCAGCCCCGTGCGCGTTTCTTGCGGGTCAATGTGCGTTGCGCAGGCGTTTTTTGGTTTAATTGCCTTGGCAAACGGCGGTATTTCTCGTCCGGCACCAGGGGAGTTTTTGGGGCCTGCTTCAGACGAGTTTTTCGAGGATAGTAGAGAAATGTCAACTTTTGTTCCGAGCGGCAAGGACATTGCCCGCAAGTGGTTTGTGGTGGATGCCAGCGGCCAGACGCTGGGCCGGCTGGCCACAAAGGCCGCCAGCGTGCTCAGCGGCAAGCTGAATCCGCAGTATGTGCCCTACATCGATATGGGCGACCACGTCATCGTCATCAACGCTGAGAAGGTGCGTCTGACCGGCCTCAAGGCACAGAGTAAGCTCTATCGCCGCTATACCGGCTTTCCCGGCGGTCTGCGCGAGGAATCGTTCACCCGCCTGCTCAACCGCAAGCCTGAGATAGATTCTCGAGCAAGCCATCAAGGGCATGTTGCCCAAGACCAAGATGGGCCGCCAGATGGCGACTAAGCTGAAGGTCTACCGGGGCGACAAGCATCCCCACCAGGCGCAGGGGCCGGTCGAAATGAAGATTGCGTAGGAGCAGGGACCAGGGACGTCGGTATCAGGGAGTGCAGAACAGGGATTGGCCAGACCCAATTGAGGTCTGACGGAGAGAGCGGAGAATGGCAGAGGATCTAGTTCAGTATTACGGGACGGGGCGGCGCAAATCGGCCATCGCACGCGTTTTTCTGCGTCCCGGCACGGGCGAGTGGAAAGTCAACGGCAAGAAATTCGAAGAATATTTCGTCACCGAGCAGCAGCGCGTGGCAGCCAAGCGCACTCTGGTTTTGGTCGAGCTGGCTTCGAGCTTCGATGTCTTGACCACCGTGAGCGGCGGCGGCGTGAGCTGCGCAGGCCGACGCGGTGAAGTTGGGCATTGCCCGCGCCTTGATCGAGTTCAATCCCGAGCTGCGCAAGCTGCTCAAGGCCGAAGGCTTGCTGACTCGCGATGCGCGCCAGAAGGAACGCAAGAAGTACGGCCAGAAGGGCGCACGCAAGCGGTTCCAGTTCTCGAAGCGCTAAAGCGCTTCGCAGTGGACAGCGAACAGTGCACAGTGGACAGCTTGGGCGTCGCCGAAGCGATCAACTGTGGCAAGGAAACACCGATCACTGTTCACTGACCACTGTTCACTGTTTCACCAAATCTCCCCGCAAGGGGATAAATCCGGGCCACAGAAGGATAAGCCCGGATGCAGTCCACAAAGGAGGACCATTGGCCACCATCACCATGAAGGAACTGCTCGAAGCGGGTGTTCACTTCGGGCATCAGACCAAGCGCTGGAACCCCAAGATGAAGGAATACATCTTCGGCGAGCGCAACGGAATCTACATCATCGACCTGCAGAAGACGCTCAAGCTGTTCAAGGATGCGTCGAAATTCGTCACCGAACTGTGCGCCAGCGGCAAGACGATCCTCTTCGTCGGCACCAAGCGCCAGGCGCAGGATGCGATTGCCGAAGAAGCCACGCGCGCGGGCAATGCCCTACATCAACCAGCGCTGGCTGGGCGGCCTGCTCACCAACTGGGTCACGGTGCAGAAGTCGGTGAAGCGCCTTCAGGAACTGGATGAGATGGCCACCGATGGCCGCTACGATCTGCTGACCAAGAAGGAAGTCATTCACCTGGAGCGCGAGCGCAAGCACCTGCAGGCCAACCTGGCCGGCATCAAGAACATGAAGCGGCTGCCTGACGCGCTGTTCATCGTCGACTCGAACAACGAGGCGATCGCGGTGAAGGAAGCGCGCAAGCTGGGCATTCCCGTGGTGGCCGTGGTCGACACCAACTGCGATCCCACCGTGGTGGATTACGTGATTCCGGGCAACGACGACGCCCTGCGCGCCATTCGCCTCTTCACCTCGAAGATTGCCGATTCGGCGGCCGAGGGCGTGAACCTGCTGGGCGACAAGGCCTTCCAGGAAGAGGTTGCCGAGCCAGCTGCCGGAGCAGAGCGGCGAGATCGCCGTGGAAGCTGCGACGGGCGAGGAAGTCGATCTCGAAGCAGTCCTGGGCGGCGGCATTCGCAAGGCGCCGGCGGCGGTTGCGGCCCTGCTGGAAGAAGCCGAAGTTGCCGAAGGCGGCGTTTAAGCTTTGTTCGCGCGAGTCCATGCGCAGATCGAGTTAAGCGTGGCCGCTCGAGTCGAGTGCCACGCTTTTCTTATGCCGGAAATATCGCCGGCACGAACATGATATTGCAATTTTTAACCGCGATTCATTCGCGAGGCCGCTACCGGCCGGGAAAATAGTGAGATGACGACAGTGAGCGAAAAGATCGATGCCAAATTGGTGAAAGAGCTGCGCGAAAAGTCCGGCGCGCCCATGGGCGACTGCCTCAAGGCTTTGCAGGAGACCAAAGGCAACATCGAAGAGGCGTTCGTGGTGCTGCGCAAGCGCGGCATGGCCTCGGCGCAGAAGAAGGCCGCCCGCACCACCAACGAGGGCGCGGTGGGCACCTATATTCACGCCGGCGGCAAAATCGGCGTGCTGGTCGAGCTGAACTGCGAGAGCGACTTTGTGGCCCGCACCGCCGATTTCCAGGAACTGCTCAAGGACGTCGCGATGCACATCGCCGCCAGCGATCCCCGCTACGTGAAGCCCGAGGACGTGACTCCGAGGACCTCGAGCGCGAGAAGGAGATCTATCGCGCCCAGGCCGCCGCCACCGGCAAGCCCGCGCCGGTCATCGAGAAGATCGTCGACGGCAAGATGGCCAAGTTCTACGAAGAGGTTTGCCTGCTCGAGCAGCCCTTCATCAAAGACCAGGCCATCAGCATCAAGGAACTGATCGCGCAGAAGGTCGGCAAGCTGGGCGAGAACATCACCGTGCGCCGCTTCGCGCGCTTCAAGGTAGGCGCGCCTGAGTGGACCGTCGCGCAGACCAAGCCCGTCGAAACCGCGGTTGAATAGCGAGTCGGCGAGTTGGCGAGTCGGCAAGGCGGCGGTACAACCAAGCGGAAACGGGCGGCCCAATCGGGCTGCCCATTTCGTTTTTGAGTAATTTCCGAGTGCGCAGTCATTCGCTCCGGAGGCAATGAGGCAGAGCCCAAATCATTCGCATCAGCGTAGCTTGATCCAGGTGTCGGCCAACTCTTTATTCACCGTTGCGGTGAAGCCATTCTCGTCAAAACTAGTCGTTACACCTTCTCCAGGCGGGGAAAACACAACTTTTCCCTCGCCTACCTCGATCGAGGTGCAATGGTCTGTCACCTTCGGCGCTTCAGTGCTGACCCCTGGACCATCGATTTCATTCCTCACGGTATACAGAATCCACTCGCAATACTTACCCGCAGTTAACTGATATCGAAGGATCGTCGATTCAGACGCTAGCTTGCCGTCTTCCTTCTTCCAAAAAATATTCAGATTTCCGTGACCATGGCTCAGTGTGTAAAGGCCCTCGATCGCCGGAGATTTGAGTTCCTTCCCATCAGCCGTTACCCGTCTGACAAGCAGGTAAGTGCCATCGATATTTGGCGCGACCACTGTCGCGCTCCGCGGAGGCTCAAAGGAGAAACTGCAAATAGAGAACATCACAAAAATAAGCGACTTGTACATTCCGATCGCGTCTCCTGTTCAGCACCGGGCAAGACCTACGAAAGGTGCTGAACTCTTTTCCGCCATCTCGCCTAAAGCACTTAGGCAATCTAGATCAACAGTACCAGCGAATTGAGAACTTCCACCGCAGGAATTCTGGAGGGCTGTCAAGCGGGTTCTGAGTGCATCGTCGCCCATTCGGAACCAACCCCTCGAAAAGCCAAAAAGGCAGCCCGGGTGGGCTGCGCTTCCTGCGTCTTGGCATTGTGGTTTCCCATCCTTTCGGCGATGAAACAGCCGAAAGGGTGGGACAACCGGCATCGGCGGCGCATCTTGCAATTCGGTACGAACATCGTTGAACAGCTCTTAGAGTCAGATAATTTCTAGTACAATTCAAAATTATTGATATGACTTGTTGTTGTCCCATCTGTCGATAGAGTTCTGACGCCCCACCCGGGGTCAGGGGCCTAAGGTCCCAACCAATCCAGACTCGAAAATCCAGATTCAGCTTCCAAAATTCAAAGGAGAATCCAAAGTGCCTAAGGCTCTTTATGCTGTCATTTCTGCTTCTCTGCGCCGTCTGCCGCTATCGGTCTCTGCTGTGCTCATTCTCATTGCTATAGCGGCGGCCCTGCCCCTGGCCGCGCAGGACGACATCACTACCCGAAACGCGACGTCCGGGTACAATGGCGCATTCATCACCGGTCCCGCCTCGAACCCGTTGAGCTTCCTGAACGGCGCGGCCTTTCGAACCACCGGCAACCCGGAGCCCTACGACTTTCATGACTTTGCCCCGGCGACCTACCTCGACGAAACTCTGCCCAATTGGATCCATTTGTCAGGCAGAGGAGCGGTTCCGGCATGAGGCGTACGACAATAACAGCTTCAAAGCGAACGTCAATGACTCCTACATTTTGAATCGCTTCCGGTTCCAGGTGGATCTGCGTACAGCCAGCTGGATACGGGTTACGGCGCAGGTACAGGACGCCCGTGCGGGCTTCCAGAACCCGCCGATCGGGCCGCCGAACACGGTTCGCTGGGATCTGAAGTTGGCTTACGCTGAGATTGGCAACCCGGAGAAACGCTGGTTCAGCCTGCGCGTGGGCCGGCAGCTCATCAACTACAACAACACCATCATCGCCAACTCCGAGTGGCGCGACCAGGCCCGCTCCTACGACGCGGCGGTGCTGAACCTGGACGCAAAGCGCGAGCACCTGGGCATCTTCGCCGCCGCGGCTGTGGTGCCGCAGGCCTATGGCGTGAGCCCGCATCAGGAAGGCAACAACATCTACGGAGCCTACGGCCGCATCGATGACCTGGTGGCGCCGCACTCGAACCTTGAGCCGTTCTTCCTGTGGCGCGTGCAGCCGGCAGAGGTCGTGGAACCTGCTGTCGCCAAGACCACCGGCAAGGAGAACGAGAAGGTTCTTGGTTTGCGCCTCAAGGCGCAAGCCAACAAGGCGTTCGATTACGGGGGCGAGCTGATTTTCGAAGGCGGCCATGTGGGATCGCAAAGCATCGACGCCTGGGCGACGCAGGAAGGCGCGGCATACCAGTTCCTCAATATGGTGGCCAAGCCGCGCATCTTTACCCAGTACGACTACGCCTCGGGCAACGGCAATCCGGCGCAGAACGCGACGCACTCCACCTTCGACACGATCTACCCGACAGCTCACGACCGCTTTGGCATCACCGACCTGTTCGGCTGGCAGAATATTGAGACCGTGCGCGCGGGAGCCACCGTTGAGCCCCACCGGCGGCTCACCTTCACGGTGCAGGGGCTGGACGATTGGGCGGCTTCGGCGCTGGACTCGATCTACAACACCTCGGGCAGCGCGATCGTGAACAACAAGACAAACCACGGCCGCCATGTTGGCGCGGAAATCGATGGCTACTCCTGGTATGAACTGAATAGGCACTTCAACCTGGGTGGCGGCATCGGCTATTTCGGCGGCGGCCAGTTTTCTGACGCATGTGACGACCAACCACTCGTATACGACCTACTACTTTGCGCTGAACTTCAAAGACAACGGAAAGAAGTAGCCAGAGCATTTTCGGAACACATATAGACTTTTTTAGAACCGTGAAAGGTGGCTCGCCGCAGCGAGCCACTTGAGTATGTGCTTTCGGTCTACACCAATTCCGAAATAGGGGTATTTACTTTACTCAACCTACCACAACCGGTAGTGTATTTCCGTGGAAGATTATCCGAGGACGATGTTGGAACTGGAGCGGCGGTTCTCGACGGAGAAGGCTTGCCGGTCCTATCTGTTTTCGCTGCGCTGGCCGGAGGGCTTTGTCTGTCCGCAGTGCGCTGGGCGTGAGGCATGGAGTATGGAGCGGGGACTTTGGCTCTGCCAGGGTTGCCGGTCGCAGGTCTCGGTAACGGCGGGGACGGTCTTCCCGGACAGCCGCGTGCCGTTGATGCTTTGGTTCCGCGCCATCTGGTATGTGACGACGCAGAAGAACGGGATGAGCGCTCTGGGCTTGCAACGGGTTCTGGGTCTGGGCAGTTACAAGACGGCCTGGGCACTGTTGCATAAGTTGAGACGAGCGATGGTGCGCCCTGACCGGGATCGGTTGAGGGGACTGGTGGAGGTCGATGAGGCCTTCTGGGGCGGTGAGGAATCCGGGGTTCGAGGACGGCGGGCTGCGGAGAAGATCTTGCTGCTGGTCGCTGCAGAGGCGGATGGAGAGGGGATCGGCAGGATCCGGCTCGCCACAGCACCGGACGCGAGCAGAAAGAGTCTGCACGGCTTTATCCGGGAGGTTATTGAGCCTGCAAGCACCGTGCGCACCGACGGATTCAACCATTACCTCGGTCTGGAAGACTATGTGCACGACCGGCAGATGCAGAACCGCCAGCCGGAAGGGGAGCATGTGCTTCCCCGCGTCCATCGCGTCATCTCCCTGCTGAAACGCTGGCTGATGGGAACCCATCAAGGCGCTATCAGCCATGAGCAACTGGATTACTACCTCGACGAGTTCACATTCCGATTCAATCGCCGCAAATCCGTTTGGCGCGGCAAACTGTTCTATCGACTCGTCCAACATGCGGCCCAGGTTCAGCCCGCTCCTTATCGTTCACTCGTGAAACCGCAACATCTTGGGGATGGTTGAGTAAAGTAAATACCCCTATTCCGAAAATGCTGTAACGCCGTAGTTGAACTCCATGACGAGGCTGGTGCGATGGACCATTGAGCGGTTCGAATCCAGCCTTGTCCTCTGTCTGTCGCCTAACAGGTCACACCGACCCAGTTCCGCTCCGATAGAGCTTAAAGCAGAGTCAGTGTTGCGGTAATTGCCTGGAACACTGTGCTTGCGCGGCCAAATAAGAAGGGCAGCCCGCACTCGCGGACTGCCCCTTTGTCTTGGCCCGAACTGCAAGCCGGAGTTTACGGCAGGTAATAACGGAACGAGGTGAAGAACATGTTGTCGTCGCCATGGGCGCCGTTGCCGGGGTTGTTGGTGCCGCCCGCACCCGACCAGAGGTCGCGGCGGATGTTTTGGTACGTGATGCCCTGGCGCAGACGGCCCTTGGGCCCGCTGTAGATGTTGTACCAGTAGCCTGCAACGAACTCCTGCACATCCTTGTTGTTGGCGCTGCAACTGGCAGGAGCGGTCTGGTCACCCGCACCGGCGCCCGCTGATCCGGAAGCCTGGGTCTCGGTCAAGCAGCCGGACATATTTACGGTCTTGGTGCCGTAGCCCACCTGGGTGGTTCCGTTCAGCACGTAGTCGCGGTAAACGTAGTCGCCGCCATAGTTGAAGTAGAGGCTCAACCGCTTCGTCGGACTCATTTCCACCGTGCTCAGCGCGGAGAAGGCCTCCAGTGGTTCGAGGGTTCCGTTGGGACGAACGGTAACGTCAGCAATGGTGGAGTTGCCATAACGGCCCACGCCCACGCCATAGAGGCCCTTGAGGCCGATGGTGACCTTCTTGCCTGCGATCGGGCCGCGGAAGCCGCCACCGATACCACCGCCCGGCTCCATATCGTTGTAGGGGTTGCCGGTCGTGGGATAGATGCGGTCACGGAAGAAGCGGCCTACGCCGAAGGCTTCCCAGTGGCCCCAGCCGGGCTCGACCGCAACCTTAGCCACCAGATCCGGAGCCATGTTGAAGGAGTAGTTTGCGGTGGCATTGTAAAGTCCGCCGCCGGTGCCGAGAGAACCGAAGATGTAATTGGAGGGCAGGTTCTGTCCGGCTGCGTTCAGAGTCTCAGCGTTCTCAGCCGACATTCCAACCCACGCCTTGGTTCCGATGTTCTTGACCACGCGGAAGCTCTCCTGGCGCGACCAGACGAAGCCCGCATCGTACTGCGCGTCGATTGTGGACGGCAGAACCTGGGTTCCGCGGGTCAGGCCCGAAGCGGTTTCCGCAACGAGCGACCATCCGGTACCGCCGGAAAAATCCCAGCCATTCGTCGTCTTGGCGTCGGCCCACAGTTCGCGCTGGCGCATTGTGTAGCTGTTCGATTGGTTGTTATTCGAGGTGGTGCCAGAGCTCAGCCAGTCCGCCTCGTAGTAGCCCGTCATGGTCATGCCGGCAAGCTTGCCAGTCGCCTTCAGGGCGATACGCGACTGACGTGCGCTGCCGAAGAACTCGCTCATCTGCGCGCCGTCGGCGTACTGGCAGCGGAACGCTGGTGGCGCCGGTGTTGATGTCGTCGCCGGTGGCGCCTTGACGCCACACGGTTTCAGCTGTCAATGAAGCTCCCCGCCGGCGAGAGCGTGATCCCCTTGTAATGCAGGACGTCCGGGCTTTCGATCGCCTTCTTCATATTGGTGGTCTCGTCTGAAACCGTGGCTGCCAGCGAGAGCTGATTGGCCTTTAAATCGGTCACCGTGCTCTGCAGGGTCGTCACGGCCGTGGTGTTCTCCGTGAAGGCCTGTTGTTGCGCCGTGGCGTCGGCTTCCGCCTTGTCCGCCTTTGCCTGCGCGTCGGTCGCGGTCTGCTGCGCCTGCCGCAATTGCGCATCCTTGTCGGCAAGGCTGCTCTTCAACGCATCGATCTGGCTCTGCATTTCCTGCCGCAGCGCGTTGATTTGATCTGCCACCGAGGGAGGCGGTGGCGCCTTTTCTTTCCTGGTGGTGACGTGCTTCTTGGCCGGCGGCGTTGTGCCGCTGGTTTGTGCATAGGAAACAACAAGACTGGCTGCCAGAATCGCCGCTGCAGCCGCATTCACTCTGAGTTTCATTCGGGCCTCTCTCTTCTCTTAAGAATCGGGTTGGATCGTCAGGCAGAATTTCAGAGTGGCTATACCTGGCTTCGATTCGCTAAGGATCCATGCGCCTTGTCGGTCGCGACGGCTCAAGCGTATCGGCCACAGAGCATGGCCACTCTGGAATTGCCATTGTGCCCACGTGCTAGTAAGACAAAACTCGTCTTCGGCTTCCCGGACGCTATGCATTGGGATATTGCGGTAACACCCTCGGAACGCGAGCTATGGATGTGCAAGCGGGAGAATTTTCGCGTCAGCGAAAACCCTCTTCTCCGCTCCGCAATCCAGACTCGCAGAGAAATGTTAAGATTTGACGAATTCACATAGAATTCACAGTTCTGTTTATCAGTGAGATTCCCTTTGAGCGAGTGATCGGAAAAACTTATCCACTATCAATAATTGAGCCCTTTGCCCCACATACTATTACGGATGCTACGGCTGAGATTGGCCCGCACTTCCCGCGTATTCCTTGCCGGCGCTCAGCAAATTGGCCAGCAGCCGGTACGCACCCGGCACTAACTCCGGAAGCTGCCGGTACAGCGCGAAGGCAACATAAATATAGGTTCCCTTTCCGCGATGCGAGACGAGCAATCCGCCCCTTTGCGGGTCCTGCCCGGGATCGGCGGTCTCGGTGAGCGCCGTGTAACCCGCATCCCAGCTATCGGGAAACCCGTGGCCGCGCTCCTCAAACCATCCATCGAAATCGGCGGCTGTGATCTTGATTGGGCCAGCGTGAGCAGCGGGTTGGCGGGGTCCAGCAGCTTTACCGGCGCCTGCTCGTCCACCACGCGCTCCGGCATCCGGCCCATCGTGACCGGCAGCGGAGCCGGAAACGTGCCGCTCTGGTACTGCGACAACCAGCGTTCCCCCGCGCTCCACAAACTGTTCGAGTCGCGGTTCGGCGCCGGCAAGCTCAGGCCGCGCCGAGTACGCGCGAATTCCGATCACGATCACGTTCCACTGCGACAGGTCGCCCGACGCCAGCTCCTCGTCGCCGAGAGCAGATGCGGCGTGATGCCCAGCGCCTCGATGGCCTCGGGAACCATGTCGCCCGTTCCCATCACGTAGCCCACGCGCAATCCTGGCGCCACCTTCACATCCACCTTGCGCGTCCGCAGATCCGCGGCCTTGTATTGGTTGTAGGGCCGCAGTCCCGGGTAACCGATGCTCTGCCAGCCAATCGAATAGTTTTTCCCGCCCGACGTGCGCCACAGCCTCAATCGCGTAGGCGCGCGCCTTCACGTCGCCGGCCGGAGAAACCGAAAACACAAGCGGCTCAGTGTCGCCTGCGCTCTTCAATTGAAACTCCCGCTCGCGCCGGATCGGACGCGCCAACCCTCCGGCAGCTTCAGTTCCACAGTTCCCTCGGCCGCGTGCTCGCGCGTGAACCGTCACGCTCACCGGCAGCGGCGAGCCATCGAGCGGCAGAATCCGCGCCTCCGGCTCCACGCGCACGCCGATCGCCGGCGTCACCACCAGCGGCTCATACACGCCGCCGACGCCGGTCACGCGCGCCAGCGTCTGCACCACCTGCCCGAGCCGGATGGGGACGCCGTCAAACGTGAACTCCGCCCACGCAGCAAGCGGATAGGGCGCAAACGAGCGCTCGCGCCACGCCTCGATTCGAGATGTCGTAATACGGCTGCTCGGTCGTCGGCCGCGTGAAGTAGGGCTCCGTCGGCTGGGCATCGTCCGGCATACTCGCACGTGAAAGATCCGATCGCTCACCGGCGCTGCGGCTGCTTCTGCGTCGATCGCTCCGCTCGCGTCCTCGATCTTCCACGGCGCGCCGTCGCTCGACTTCCAGCCATACCCGGCTCAGCTGCGCACGCGTCCAGTGCCTTCGCGAGATGCACGCGCACGCTGAACTCCTCGCCCGGCCAAACGCTGCGCGGCAGTCTCATCCGCCGACCCGCCGCGCCTGCCGGCCCGCCCTGGCCACCGCTCGCGCTCCGGTCGTGAACGCAATCAGATCCAGCCCCAGCAGATCCTTGAGCGCCTCCTGAAACTGCTCGATCTTCTCGCCCAGTTCGAATTCCAGCCCCGCCTTCGCCTCCGCGTCCAGATCGCTCGCCTTCACGCGCGCATACAGATCCAGCGTCTCGCGGTAAATCGGCACCAGCTTGTGCGCGCCGTCGACGCCGGCTTTCGTTCTTCGGCAATCGCTCTCGAATTCATTCAGGTCGGTTTCGATCTTGCGCAGCCCGTCGCTGAGCCACGCGGGCGGCGCGCCCTTCAGCCAGCCGCGCCAAGCCCTGCAATGCTGGTATCAATGTGGACCTTACGGTTCTCGAACAGGCTCGGCATCGCCTGCGCTCGCGCCGCCTGCAGCCGCCGAGGCGCCACGGCCCACAAGTGATAGCTCGAAGTGTCCGGCCCGCTCAGCGCCGGATTCGCTCCGCCATACTGCGACTTCTGCTCGCCCCACCCCTCGCGCGCAATCTGCACATAGGTGCGCCCCAGCGCCGGATCCCACGTGCCCACCGGAATCGTTACATCGGCAGGCAAGCGCGCCCTCGATCCACTCGCCGGTCACGTAATTGTGAAACCTCGCCGGCGCCCACTTGCCCGTCGCGTAGTCGAGCATCTTGCCGTTCGTGATCGGCGCAAACGGCGTGCGCGAGTACACCGCCAGCGGCTGCCACGGCTCTAATCCGGCGCCTCCTCCTTCACCGGCGCAACTGCTCCGGAAAGACCTTCGGATCGGCCGCCGCCTTGAACGCTTCCTGCGCGATCTCGCCGGCCACCTGGTGCTGGCCGTGGCCGTCGCTCACGCCGCCCACAAACGTGCGACACAATCACCTGCGGCCGCACCTTGCGCACCGCCAGCACCGCGTCGTAAAGCACGCGCTCGTGGCCCCACTTTCGCAAACGATTCCTCCTGCGTCTTCGAGAAGCCGAAGTCCGCCTCGGTGCCCCACAGTTGCTGCGCGCCGTAGTACTCGTCCGCCTTCAGCAATTCGTTGGTGCGGATCAGCCCCAGCGCATCGTAGCTCTCGGCCGACATGGCATTCTGCCCGCCCTCGCCGCGCGTAAGTGTGAGCAGCGTGACCCGCACGCCCAGCCCGCGCGACAGATATGTCATCAGCGCGCCGTCTTCGTCGTCCGGGTGCGGCACGATCACCAGCACGCTGGCCGTGGTCCTAGCCGCTTCAGGGTTTGCTCCAGGTCCGCAGCTCCGCGATCTTCAGGCAATGGAAGCGCATTCGCAGACGGCTCGGGCAAGCGGAACCTGCGCCAGTTCGCTCTCAGGCGCGAACTGCGTTCTGCCGCGTTTGCCGGGCCGCCTCCTGCGTGCAAAGCGAAAACAGGACGAGCGCCCAGACAACAGCCCGCCAGCGCCGCGCCCCGATGAAGCCGGTGCAATTGTCGTGGAATGAACTTCATCACCGTCAGTGTACAAGCGGCCGCAGGCCGCCTGGCTCAGCACTCTGAGTCGACATCGCCGCTCGGCGCTACCGCCAATCGTCGCGCGCGTTCGCCAAGCCCTGGTTCATCGCCGCATCGAAGCCGGTGTGCTTCTTGATGAAGATCTCGCTGAAATGCCGGTCCTGCCGGAGCAGAATCGCCTGCAGGCGCACCAGCTCCAGCAGGGCCAGAAACATGGCGATCAGCGCCCGCTCCGACTGCGTGTGGCTGAGCAGCCGCCGCAGCGCCACCGGCTTGTCCTCCATCGTCAGCCGCCGCGCGAGGAACTGAATCATCTGGCCGACGGTCACCGAATCCTCTTCCACATTGATGATCGGGCGGTTGCGCGCGCGCTCCAGAATGTCGCGGAAGACACGCACCAGGTCCGTGGTGTCGGCGGCAATCTCCGGCGCGGTCTCCGCTTCCGCGCCTTCCTCCTCGCGAAACTCGCGCACGCCGGGATTGGTCCAGGTGGCCGCCTCGAGCATCTGCTTCTCATGAGCATCTGCGCCGCGTTCTTGAAGCGCTCGTGCTCCAGCAGCCGCTCCACCAGCTCGCGCCGCGGATCCTCGGCCGTGTCTTCCGGCCCGGCAGGCGCGCGCGGCAGCAGCATCTTGCTCTTGATGTGAATCAGCAGCGCGGCCGTGTAAATGAACTCCCCGGCCACATCCATGTCGCTCGCCCGCAGCTGGTCCACATAGGCCAAAAACTGCGCCGTGATCTTGGCGATAGGAATGTCGTAGATGTCGATGTCCTGTTTGCGGATCAGGTCGAGCAGCAGGTCCAGCGGCCCGTCGTACACCTGGCCCACAATCACCGAAAAGGGCGACTGCTCGGCGTCCTGGCCCCGCGCCTTCAGCGCCGCCGCCACCTTCTCGGCAGTCTTCTGCTCCTGCGTCGGTTCCGGAGCAAACGGCAGGGTTGGAGTCGTTTCCTTCGCCACCAGTTCTTGGATTGAGCCCGTTTCTGCCGCGGGCGCCGATGCTGTTTCGGTTCCTTCAAGTGGAGCTGGGGCTGGCTCCTCTGCCCCTGCGGCGCCAACCTTCGCCTCAACCGGCTCCGCGGACTGCTCCGCGGCAGCGCCAGCAACCTCAGCGGCCTGCTCGACTTCAGCCGCAACCTCTTCGGATTTTGGGGAAGTATGCTTCAATTCAGTCTCTTCTTCTCGATTTTCAATTCTGCTTGTGGCAGGTCTCCGCACTGGGGCCCCCGGCAAGCCCACTTTCGTTCTCTTTAGTACATTTTGGTCTTCTTGTGCATCGACCTCAAGCCTCGACCCCCGTGGCCAACGTCATCTGCATCGCCTCGCGCACCTCGACCATCGTCTGCTCCGCGCGCGCGCCGGCCCGCCGCGAGCCTTCGTTCAGAATCTCAATCGCCTGCTGCTCCGTCACGCTGGCGCGCCGCTCCTGGATCGGCTGCAAAATCTTCACCAGCGCATCGGCGGCCCAACCTTTGCACTCAATGCACCCGATCCCCGCTGACCGGCAGCCCTCATACACCTTCGCCATCGTCTCCGGCGTCGAAAAGACCTTGTGCAGGTCGCCCACCGGGCACTTGTCCGGGTCGCCCTTGTCCGTCCGCCGGATGCGCGCCGGATCCGTGACCATGGTCTTCAGCTTCTGCCGCACCACCGGCTCGGGATCGCTCATCAGGATCGTATTCCCGTAGCTCTTCGACATCTTGCGCCCGTCGGTGCCGGGCAGCTTGGGCGAAGGCGTCAGCAGAACCTTCGGCTCGGGCAGGACTACCCTTGTCTTCTGCAGATCTCGGGGTCGTGGACTCTACGCCACCCATGTAGCCATGGTCATTGCCATTGACTCGCCGGACTCGCCGGGGATTACGGAATGGATACCCGGAGTTTCGTAGAGCAAATTGAACCGCCGCGCCACCTCGCGCGTCAGCTCCACGTGCGCCTGCTGGTCCTGCCCCACCGGCACAAAATCGGCCTGGTAGAGCAGAATGTCCGCAGCCATCAGCACCGGATAGCCGAGAAATCCATACGTCGTCAGGTCCTTGCTGGTCAGATTCTCCTGCATCTCCTTATAGCTGGGCACGCGCTCCAGCCAGCCCAGCGGCGTGATCATCCCGAGCAGCAGCGGTAGCTCGTCATGCTGATTCACATGGCTCTGCAAAAAAATCGTGCACCTCTCCGGGTCAAGGCCGGCAGCGAGATAATCCAGCGTCACCTCAAGGGTGTTGGGCACAATCTGCGAGGTGTCGGCATAGTCCGTCGTCAGCGCGTGCCAGTCGGCGATGAAAAAGTAGCACTCGTACTGCTGTCCTGCAGCTTGACCCAGTTGGCCAGCGCGCCCATGTAGTTGCCCAGGTGCAGCTTTCCCGTGGGGCGCATTCCGCTCAGCACGCGCGGACGCATCGATCGATTTGCGGGTTCAGGCATGGTGCGTGTCGATATCCTTAAAGGCGTCCTTGAGAGCGCAAGGAGGCGCCGCAAATCTCAGGAGAATCGCCGAAATTCGCTCATTCCATTGTAGCGGGAGGGGATGGGGCAGCGCCCAAATCGGCAGCGCCTGAATCAGATGCTGTAGAGAGCGGAAAAAACCAGGTGCAGCGTCGGCCATAGCACCAGCCTGAGAATGAAGCCGCCCACGAAGATCATCAGCAGGTAGCTGATCCAGCCGCCGATCCGGTCGTATTGCACGACTGCGTTGTAGGGCAGCAGGTTGCGCACGACGCGGCTGCCGTCGAGCGGCGGAATCGGCAGCAGATTGAAGAAAAACAAACGACAGATTGACTTCAATCGCCAGGATCGCCAGCAGCACCACCGGCTGCAATCCAGCGCCAAGGCCATTACTGCCACTGCAGATTCGCGCGAACCAGCCCTCGCCCGCCGGGAACGGCAATGCTATACGACCGCAAGATCAGCAAAGGCCACAGCCGCCAGGATCAGATTCGAAACCGGCCCGGCCAGCGTGGTCAGGTTGTCGTCGCGCACAATCTTCGGAAGTTGCGCGTGATCACCGGCGTCGGTTTCGCCCAGCCGATCAGGAATCCGCTGAAAAAATTGAACCCGAAGAACGGCCCGAAAATGACCAGCGCGGGAAACAGCAGGGTTCCAATCGGGTCCACATGGTACATGGGATTCAGCGTGATGCGGCCCTGCAGCCGCGCCGTCTGGTCGCCCAGCCGCGATGCCATCCACGCGTGCGCGCACTCATGAAAACTGAGCGAAAAAAGCAGCAGAACAAACTCGAAGACGGCAATAAGGAAGGCACTGGGCTGCAAACGGACTCTCCAAAACTCAAAATCTCAGGGTAGCACGATGCGGCCTGCGCATCCTGGCAACGCCACCTGCTCTCAAGTAACGAGCAGGTCCTCAGCTCTCGATGTACTCCCAGAACGAATCGGCCAGGTCGGCGCCGAGTTCGGTGGTCATGCGCCGCGCCGCGCGCTCCACCTCTTCCATCAGCCCGTGCAGGTAGTCGCGCGACCGCGAGATCGCCGCCACGCCCAGCGTCGCCGATTGCCACGTCACCGCCTCGTCCAGCTCCGCCACCGACACGTTGAAGCCCTGCTTGCAACTGGTCCTTGAGCGAGCGCACCACCTGCCGCCTGTCCTTGAGCGACTGGGCGTGCTCGATGCGGATCTCGAGAGTCAGTTGCGCTACCGGCATTGGAATATTGGATTTACACCGACAGTGTAAGGCAGTCCGGCCCCGGCCGATCAACTATTTTCACGCCTGGGCGGGCAATCAGAGCGATTAGAGCGGGAAGCAACTGACGGTTAAGTGACAACACGACCGGAACTCGGACGATAAATACCGTCAGGCTCGATGAGTACCTCGGCCCCTGGGAAGCTCGCGATAGCGATTCCTATATAATCCAACGCCATGAAGCAACATTGGCAATGGGCGATGCTAGCGTTCCTCGCCGCATCATCGTTGTGCCTGCCGCAAAGAAGCAAAGCATCGGAATCTAGTTGCGACGAGTCGCCTCGAATCATCAGTCCATTTGGTGCGGAGAACAATGCTCGACCGTCCGTCCCACTTGCCCCTGACATTCGTCAGCAACTGCCGGAGCTTTACGAGGCCCGGCGAGTACTTAATACAAATCTCGCCCCATCTGGCGAGCAGGTCGTCATCTACGATAGCAGCGCCGAAGATTCAGACCCGCACCCAAAGGTAGCGGTTGTGGTTCGCGGTCGCGTCGCAAATCTGTTCGATGGAGGGGACTTTAATCGTCACAGCGGAGGCTTCGAGCGTTATCTGTCGAGCTGTGAATTCGACCTTGCTCCGAACGAAAGAGCTCTTGCGGTGGCGCTTTCGTCTGGGTTCGACGGCGCCGCAACGGTTTTCGCGATTATTAGATGGCAAGCGGGTAAATACCGAGTTGTTTTCAACCCAATGGTCACGCAAGGGCGCATTGAATTCGTGGCTATCAAGCTCGAACTGTGGGACGGGATTTGGGGCAAAGTAAAAGACCCCAAAAGTGCGGAATATGGGGACTACGAATGTGTGTGGTGCCCGCACCGTTATCGTGTCACGGAGTATCTCTGGCGCAATGGGGAGTACGTCAAAGCTGGCTCGCACCGGACGCGGAGGGCTTACGACCCTTCAGACATCTCCAAGACCTCACTTTTGGTAAACGCTCGATTCGATAACGCGGATGGCGTCGCGAATCGATAGTTGTTGCAGAATCGACAATGCGTTTATCGAGAGGTTGGCAGATGCAATCCATAGTTCCGGGCGGATAATCGGCTACCCGGAAGTTACTTGCTCCCCCTTACTCCGCCACCCTCGCCAGTTGCTCCGCCGTCGGCCGTGGCGTCACCGCGCTCACCACCACCAGCGCGACGACTGCGGCAAACAGCGCGGGAAAGATCGCGTCCCTCTGCGCGAGGATGGACGGCAGGTGGAGCGACGCCTTCATGGCTGCGTTGTCCCACGCCAGCGTCACCACGGTCCCTGTCGCAATGGCCGCCACTGCGCCCCATGCCGTCGCGCGCTTGGAGTAGAACGCTGCCAGCACCACCGGCGTCAGCGCGGCCGAGTAAATGGTGTAGGCATAGAGCATCTTTTCCAGAATGCTCTCGGCATACACCGCCTGGTAGAGCGCCCAGCAGCCCAGCAACACTACGGCCAGCCGCGAAATCAGCAGCACGCGCCGGTTCGAGGCGCCCGGCGCAATGTAGCGCACAAACACGTCCTCCACCAGATTCGTGGCCGGCGAAAACAGGTAATTGGACGCCGTCGAAATCACCTTGGCAAACACCGCGCCCAGCAGCAGGGCGCCCATCACCGCCGGCAGCCCGTGCCGCGCCGTGTAGGGAATAATCTCGCGCGGATGTAGCGCCGCCTCGCCCGTGGGGTACAGCGCCCGCCCAAATACCGCGATGGCCACAATCAGCGTCTCCAGCAGCAGCGTGCCCAGCGTCCATCCCACCACTGAAATCCGCGCGTCCCGCTCCGTCCGCGCCGAAAAAAATTTCTGGTACATTACCTGGTTGCCCAGCATCAGCAACATCGTGGGCACCAGGAACTCAAGCGCGCGGACAATCCCCAGACTAACGGGCCCCACGCTTACCGGCCCGCGCACCCCTCCGCTCATCCGGTAGTTGCCCAGCACCTCGAAATATTGCGCCGGAAGCGCCGCGTGCAGTCCCGCCCAACCGCCGGCCTTCGCGAGCAGCATGGGCGCGGCAATCACGCAGATCACCGTCACCATGGACCCGATGGCCACGTCCATATATGCCACCGACGACATGCCGGCCAGCGCCGTCGTCACCACCACAAATGCGGCAATGATGAACGTGCCCTGATTCGATGTGACCGTATCGGGAAAGATCAGGTGCAGCACATCGCCGCCGCCCTTGAACTGGTAGCTGGCGATGCCCACATAGGCAAACAGAATTGCAATCGTCCCCAGCACGCGCGCCGTCTGGTTATAGCGCGCCTCGAGCAGATCGGGCAGCGTAAACTGCGCGAACTTTCGCGCGCGCGGCGCAATAAAGTAGATGAGCACGAGGCCCAGCCATCCGCCCGCCGGTTGCCAGAGCGCCGCGAACCCGTTCTTATACGCGTTCTCCGCGCCGGCAAACAGGCTGCCCGCGCCAATCCACGAAGTCAGCAGGGTGAGCACCAGCACCACGGCCGGCAGCGAGCGGCCCGCCACCAGGTAGTCGGCCTTGGTTTTCACCTTCAACGCGCGAGAAACAGCCACTGCCAGCAGCGCAGCAGCGATCGCAACCAGAACACCAATATAGAGTTGAGGCATCCCTTGGGTTTCCTCGCCGGGGTTACGTGAGCTTCAAAGCAGTGTACCGGATTTGCGCCAGCCTTCCCGGCGGAATGATCTCCGCCCAACTACACAGACACGCCCAACGCTGCAAAAACATGCGAAAAATGCAGCAAAACGGCCAATTTAGGGCCGCAAACGCCTGTTTAGACGCACTTTTGGGAAATTACTCGGCGCTACTCGCTCTTAATCGCAACTATTCTCGGTTCTAACAACTAATTATTCCGAACTATTCTCGGTATTTGTCTCGAAGAATCGCACCCTCCTGAACGAACGTTTGGGGGGCAGGTACAACCGGTTGAGCGAACATTTGGCCCGTCCGGCGCCCCGCCAAAACCAACATTTCGCTTGATTTAAAGCGATTTCCGCCCCGGCCGCAAAATTCACCTCATTCCCCTGTCTTTCACACCACCTTGCCGAGGAAAAGATAAACGAGCTCGATGAGGAGGATGAGCACTACGAGGACTTCAAGAAAGAATCCGCGCGCCTGGTTGAACTGCTCGATCATGTCGTGGTAAAGATCCTCGGCGGTTTTGAGCTTCTGCGCCACCAGGGCCTTGTAGTCGGGTACGCCGACCTTGGCCGCGGCCAGCTTGTAGAGCCGCGCGGCAAACATGTCGCTGAGGAATTTGATGGAGTTGTCGGCGCGCTCGGTGAGCTCGGCGATATCGAGCAGCACGGTATGGAGGCGCCTGGCGGAGCCTGCCAAGCGCCAGCGCACCAGCATTCCACGCTTGCGCTCGAGCGACTCATAGACGTTGGAGAGAATGCCGGTGAGCAGCTCGTCGTAGTAGCGGAACTCGAGAAGCTGGGAGTTGGCATACTCGAGAAGCTGAATGGCTGTCTCGGCTCCGGCATTGGTGTCAAGAAGAAAAGCGGCATTCCATCCGATGACCGCGAGATCGCTTTCGTAGTAGGAGATGCGCGACTGCAGAACCTCGGCGCACTCGCCGGTGGATAAGCGCAGGCGGTCGCCGCGGACAATCTGCGCGATCTCGAGACCGCGATCGCGGGTGAGGTCGGCAGCCGAAAGCGTGCCGGTGTCGTCGCGCAGATGGAAGATGAAGTAGTCTTCGCTGAGCCAGCGCGCGTAGGGCTTGACCAAGGCCGGGGCGGCGCGCTCGAGGCGCTGGCGCACGATGGGCTCGACGCGCGCGGCAAAATCGACGTCCCAAACCCAGCGGCTGGCGAGGGCGACCAGGCTTTGCCAATCGCCGGAAAAACTGAGCTGGTAGATGACGCTGACCACGCCGTAGTCGTAATACTTGATTTCGCCCTCGAGGCGTTCGCCGCCGCTCAATAGCAGCGGATCGAGCGGCTCGGCGACGGGCGGCCGCTGGTAACGCACATAGGCCGGCACCGAATGCTTAATCTTTGGCTGCGGCACGGTGCGCGCGTTCATGGTTTGCTGCAGCCGGTCGAGGCGGATCTCCTCGCACACGTCGAATTGAATAAGCACAAGGACCGATCCCGAGATGGGTGACGAGGCCGGAATGGGAGCCGCTGCCGACATGTTTCGATACCAGAATCGCTCTTTCCCGGTAGTGGGCAATTGCAGCCCACTGCCTGTTTCCCCTGGCTATTTCTTCGACCGCTTGTAAAAAGGAATCGGGATCTGGCGAGCGCGCACCTTGTTTCCGCGCACGTCGACCAGCACTTCGCTGCCGGATTGGGCCACTTGTGCGGGAACGAGCGCCATGGCGATGTTGGTTTTGAGGAACGGCGCCGGCGAACCCGATGTGACCGCGCCGATCGGATTGCCGTCCAAAGACAGCACGGGATAGCCGTCGCGTGCGATGCCGCGCTCGACCATTTCGAGGCCGACGATTTTGCGTTTTGGCCCGCCGGCAGCCTGCACTGCCAGCAGAGCATCGCGGCCAATGAAATCGCCCTTGTCGAGCTTGAGCCAGCGCGTCAGTCCCGCTTCGAAGACGTTGATCTCTTCTGAGATTTCGTGGCCGTAGAGGCTCATGCCTGCTTCAAGGCGCAGAGTGTTGCGCGCGCCCAGGCCGCACGGCCTGATGCTGAATTCCTTGCCGGCATCGAGCAGCGCGTCCCACATCTTTACCGTGGTTGGCTCGTCCGATGGGATGTAGACCTCGAACCCGTCCTCGCCTGAGTAACCGGTGCGCGCGACGAGTACGTTGGGAATCCCCGCCACTGTTCCCCAGGTAAACCAGTAGTTTCTGATCGCCGCCAGATCCACCTTGGTCAGCCTGGCGAGGGTGGCTAAAGCGCGCGGCCCTTGCAGCGCCAGTTGCGAGTAGTAGCTGGAGTAGTCGCTGAGATGGATTTCGGGCCAGGCGCCCACCTGCTGCTTAATCCAGGCAAAGTCCTTATCCTTGGTGCCCGCGTTGACCACCAGCAGATAATCGTTGGGGCTGAGGCGGTGCACCAGGATGTCGTCAACAAATGTGCCTTGCGGCGTAAGCAGCGCAGAATAGTGCGCCTGCCCATCCTGGAGCCGCGCCGCGTCGTTCATGGTGATGTGCTCGACGGCGGCCAGCGCGCCGGGACCGCGAAACTGGATCTCGCCCATGTGGCTGACGTCGAAGAGGCCCACGCCGGTGCGCACCGCCATGTGCTCGGCAATCAGGCCGCCGCCGGGACAGGGATATTCGACCGGCATGTCCCATCCGCCAAAATCGACCATCCTGGCCTTCAGGGCGCGATGCGTGGCGTTGAGCGCTGTGTGTTTGAGCGGCGCGGCCGGCGCGGGTAAAACCGGGCCGGACGAAACGGGACTGGATGAAACCGGATTTGCCATGGGGACCCCTCCCGGCGGCCTTGTTCTATCTTTTCACCATAGGGAGCCGCGGGCGGCCGGGTCAATCGGCCGCCGACAGCGTTTAGCATAGACGGGACCGCAGCAGCAGCGAAAATCACCACAGGAAGGGACGCGCGCGTGAACCGTATTCGAGGCATCGTGATGCTGATTGCCGCCGCCGTGGCAATGTGGAAAGGCTGGCAGATTCATCGCGGCGAGACGGCGGTGCTGGCCTATGGTTTGGGCGCGCTCGCCCTGGCGCTGGGCGTCTGGCACTTGACGCGGAAGCCGCCGCAGCCGCGCACGCCGCGCTGCTGACCGCTGCTGGATCGGAAATAGCGCGCGGTTGGGTCACATTCCAGAACCCTCCCCGGAAAGTAGTAGCAACCATTTCCCGATCCTGAGCAACTGTTCGCCGATTTCCGTGTCTGTTCTTGTGCGGCGGGCAGCGATTGCTGCCGATAAGGGAAGAATGATGTTGACGGCGGGGTTGAATGCATTGGCGCTGGCGCGCTTTGGAGGGATCCGGGTGATTCACGGCGCCCGGGACGGCTTTGGCTTGCTACTGATTGGATTGGTGGCGATCGGAGTGTTGATTTGGGCGCTTTCAGAGTCAGACCGGGGCGAGCCGGCGACCAGACCGGCAGGCGATCTTATCGGCGCGGCGCCCGCCAAAAAGAGCTGACCCCCAGGTAGACGAAAACCGCGGCGGCGCCGATCTCAAGATTTCGCCAAAACCAGCCCAATCCGGCCCAGTTTTGCCAAAGACGCAAAGCGAAGACCAGTGCGAAGAGCAGAAAAAATGCGCCCGTGACCTCAAGCCACAGGATACCGCCGATACGGCGGAAGGGGCGCAAGAGTCCTGCTATGCCGCGGCTGACGCCTCCACCGGCCTGGGTCGCGAATTGTCCGGCTGCTTGCCCGGCGGCGCGGCTTTGGACTACGGAGCCGGGGACGAGTTGGACAGTGTGGGTTTGGGGCGAGCCGGCGCCGGATTGTCCCTGGTCGGCCAGCCTTTGTCCCACAATGCGGCCTGCAACTCGCACTCCAATGCCCAGCGCCCGGCCGATGATTAGAGGTCTCATTCCGTTTATGATGGTAGCAGCAGCTTGCAGTGCTTTGCGCGGCCCGCGGCAGATGCCGGGTTGCTCTCAAACGGGAATGGAAGTAAGGTAAAGAGTACCCTGGCGGCAACACGCGCACCCACTCTGCGCAGAAGCCGCACCTGGAGGTAGCCGTGACATCCCGCCTGCGCGAACTGATTCAGCAACTTGGCGAGGCCATCCATGAGTCGGTCATCGAGAGCGAGCAGATCGCCGGAGTGGTGCAGGACATCCGCAAGCACGGTTTCGATGTGCTGCTGATGCTTGAGGCCACGATCGGCCTAAATGAGGTGGTTGCGGCCGCCAAGAATGGCGAGGCGGGCAAACCGGCTGCCGAAGGCGAAGGCGAGGCAGGGGCCTTCACGCAAAATGACCTGCATTTTTTGCGCTCGCTTCGTATTTCGGTTGAGGGTGAAGAAAACGGGACCGGAACGGACGTCAAGTAAGCACAATCGGTTGGAATGGACCAGACGCATCGGCTTTCCACCATGTTCTTGAGCCGGCATCAAGCCTGAGCCGGTATCCAGCGATTGACCCACTTCTATCGGCTTGCTAAGATAGGAGTGCGGGGTGGAGCAGCCCGGTAGCTCGTTGGGCTCATAACCCAAAGGTCGCTGGTTCAAATCCAGCCCCCGCAACCATTTAAGCCTCTGATTATGAGGAACATATAAAAGGCCGCCCGTGAGCGGCCTTTCTCCTTTTGGCTTGAATGTCCGTGAATTGTCCGTGGTCCGGCTCTGAAAAAAACGGAGAAGGGCTGGCGGAGATAGCCTTGATTCCCCGTCTTGACTCTTTTTTCACGATTTCTTTATGCCCTTCCTAATAAAATGCGAAAAAGTACAGTGTTTAGGCGGTACGGACATTGCCGGCGAGAGTCCCTTTACCGCAAATCCCTGAACCTGCGGTAAGGAAAGCCTTCGGGTGCTCATGAGCGCTGGAGCTCAATTCGAGATGGATATGCTCTTCGGAGACTATCCGCTCGATTTGTGCTTCGATGAAATGCGCGAGGCGGACGGAGAGGTGCGCGTGCACTACCGGGCGCTGGCCGGGACTCTGGCGCGGCTGCCGGAAGAGGAGTTAAAGCGCCGCAAGCAGTCGGCGGACATCTCGTTTCTCACTCAAGGCATTACCTTTACAATCTACAGTCGGGACGAAGGCACCGAGCGCATCTTTCCCTACGACCTGCTGCCACGCCTGGTTACGGCTCAGGAGTGGGAGCGCATCGAGCGTGGGCTGACCCAGCGCATCACGGCGCTCAATCTGTTTCTGCGCGATATTTACTCGGATGCCAAAATTCTCAGCGATCGGGTAATTCCGCGCGATCTGGTCTACAGTTGCAAGCACTATCGGCGGCAGATGCGCGGTCTCCAGGTTCCGCGCAACGTCTACATCGCCATCGCCGGCTCGGACCTGCTTCGCCTCGATACCGGCGAGTTTGTGGTGCTTGAGGACAATCTCCGCGTTCCCTCCGGGGTCAGTTATATGCTGACCAATCGCCGGGTAATGAAGCGGACGTTCCCGCAACTCTTCCACAGTTATGGTGTGCGGCCCATCGAGCACTATCCGCAAATGCTGCTCTCGACGCTGCGTTCGCTGGCTCCCGAGGGCCGCCCCGAGCCGAATATCGTGCTGCTTACTCCGGGCGTGTTCAACTCCGCCTACTTCGAGCATACTTACCTGGCACGGCAGATGGGCATCGATCTGGTCGAAGGCCGCGATCTGGTGACCCACGACAATGTCGTCTACATGCGCACCACCGACGGCCTGAAGCGCGTCGATGTGATCTATCGCCGCGTGGACGACGACTTCAGCGATCCGCTGGTCTTTCGTTCCGATTCGGCGCTGGGCTGTGCGGGCCTCTTTAATGCCTATCGCGCCGGCAACGTGACGGTGAGCAACGCCTTCGGCACCGGCGTGGCCGACGACAAGGCCGTCTACGCCTATGTGCCGCGCATGATCCGCTACTACCTGAACGAAGATCCGGTTCTGCCCAACGTGGAGACCTACCTGCCGACCGAGGAGAAGGATCGGCGCCATGTGTTGGCTAATCTGGACAAGCTGGTGGTGAAGGCGGTGGGCGAGAGCGGCGGCTACGGCATGCTGATCGGCCCGCAGTCGACGGCCAAGCAGCGCGAGGAGTTTGCTCGCCTGATCGAGGCCAATCCGCGCAACTACATCGCCCAGCCTACGCTCAATTTCTCCCGCGCTCCGTGTCTCATGGGCAATCAACTGGAGCCGCGCCACGTCGATCTGCGTCCCTACATACTATTCGGCGACAAAATCAACATCGTTCCGGGCGGGCTGACGCGCGTGGCTCTGGAGAAGGGCTCGCTGGTGGTCAACTCCTCTCAGGGCGGCGGGAGCAAAGATACCTGGGTATTGGAATAGGTCGAGTTACTTGTAGAACGCGCAGGATGTATCGAAGGGTATCGGCTTTAGCCGCTACCCTGTTCGCCACCTCTGCGACACGGCTGAAGTCGTCTGAGAATACATTTTCAAAATGGCTAAGGTTTTTGTGGAAAGAGGCCGGATTTCGGGATTGGCAGGGGCTAAAGCCCTCAATCATTTCATTGCATTTACGGCGCGAGTAAACTCGCGCCCTGATACAAAACCATACGCCGTAGGAGTTTTTCCGCAGCCTGTAAGGGCCCCATTGATTTTGCAGAACTTACGGCGCGACTGAACAGGCTGCGGAATAAGCCCGAACGAAAAGCGAATTCGGCAAAGGATGGATTGGCAGGGGCTAAAGGGTCTGCGTGAGAACAGATTCCTTTGCGCGGAAACGCAATGAAGCGGAGGGTCTTTCAGGAAAATACCGCGAGTTCGCACCGCTTTGCGGCTTGGCAGGTTCGCAAGTTCGCGGTTAGGATGAGTTCTCACGCAGGTACTAAAGCCCTCAATCATTTCATGGCATTTACGGCGCGAGTAAACTCGCGCCCTGATACAAGACCATACGCCGTAGGAGTTTTTCCGCAGCCTTTAAAGTCGTGCCCTGACAAGCAGGCGAATTCCAAGTTTTTCCTCAGCCTGAAAAGCTCGCCCCTTTCAATTCAGGTTGTCCGAGCACATGCCTTTGGAATTACCGGAGAGAGAATATGTTATCGCGCGTAGCCGACAGTCTCTACTGGATGAGCCGCTATCTGGAGCGGGCGGAGAACACCGTGCGTCAACTCGACGTGACCATGAGCATGGTGCTCGACACCGGCGGCGCCAGTGAGGAGACGCGCTGGCAACGGCTGGTGGCTTCACTGGGCAAGCCTGAAGGCCTTGACTGGGACGGCGATCTGGAATCGACGGCGCGCAAGCTGGTCTTCGACAACCTCAACCACGCCGCGATCACTTTCTGCGTGAAGGAGGCGCGGGAGAACGCCCGCCAGGCGCGCGAGGAGATCTCCACCGAGCAGTGGCAGCGGCTGAACGGGCTCTTTCTTCAGATTCACGATCCCCAGGCGCAGCTTCAGTTCAGCGCCAACATGAACGATGCGCTGGCATCGATCCTCGATGGCATCCATCTTTTTAATGGCGTCAGCGACTCGACCATGATTCGTGGCCAGGGATGGCAGTTTATACGCCTGGGCCGCTATCTGGAGCGGGTCTACTTCACGGCCACCATACTCGAGGTCTTCCAAAACGAAATGTTTCACCCGCAGGAACGGGAAACTGCCGGCCATCAGTACCTGGAGTTGGTGGGCCTGCTGCGTTGCTGCACCTCCTTCGAGGCCTATTGCCAGGTCTACACCGCGGATGTTTCTCCCGGCCGGGTTCTGGAGTTTCTTATGCTCAACGGCGACTTTCCCCACGCCATCCGTTACTGCGTGGAGAGCCTGCGCTACGCCATTGAGTCCATCCAACGCAAGGGTGGCCGCCGCACGCCTGAAGAGTTGATCGCCTGTATCGGGAGGCTGCACGCGATGCTGGGCTTCTCCACCATCGGCGAGATTCTGCGCGGCGATACGGCGGGCTTTCTGCACACCATTCGCGAGCAGTCCTTGCGCATTCACGAACTCATTTACCGGCACTATGTGCAATACTCCATCCAGTCCGCGCTGGCTAATTAACGGAGATCGAGCATGAACTATTATTCCATCCGGCACCTGACGCGCTTCCGCTACGCGCAACCTGTTAGCGAGAGCATCATGGAGACGCACATGCATCCGCGCTCGGACTCCAATCAGTCCTGCCTGAACTTCTCACTTTCGGTAAGTCCGCGCTGCCGCGTCTTCAGCTATCTTGACCACCTGGGCAACAACGTGCAGCACTTCGATATTCCCGGCGAACACAATCAACTGGTCATTGTGGCCGATTCGGTGGTCGAGCATCAGGCGTTTCACGATGTGCCGAGCTTTCTCTCTCCCGATGCATGGACCGCGCTCGACGCACTGATCGACGAGGGAGACTATTCGGAGATGCTGCTGCCCTCAACCTTTGCCGTCGAGACTCCCGCGCTCACGCAGTTGGCGAAGCAAATGGACGTTGTGCGGCGCGACGATCCATTGATGCTGGTGCGGGAGCTGAACCAAAAGCTCTTCAACTACTTCGAATACGAGCCCCGTTCCACGCACGTGGACTCGCCCATCGACGAGGCCATTGTCAACGGTAAGGGCGTCTGCCAGGACTTTGCTCACACCATGATTGCCCTCTTGCGCAGTGTGCGCATTCCGGCCCGCTATGTCTCCGGCTATCTTTATCGCGGCCGTGAAGAGCACGACCGCTCTTCCCCGGATGCTACCCACGCCTGGGTCGATGTTCTGTTGCCGCATCTCGGCTGGGTGGGCTTCGATCCTACTAATAATCTGGTCGCCCATCATCGGCACATTCGCAACGCCGTGGGCCGCGACTACGCCGATGTTCCGCCCACGCACGGCATCTTTCGCGGCAAGACCGACAGCGAACTCTACGTCGCCGTGCATGTTGAGTCCAGCGTGGAAGCCCCGGCCTTAGACCGCACGCTGCCCATTCCCGCGGACTGGAGCGTGCTGGTGGAGCGCGCCCACCAGCCACCGGACCAACCGAATATTCCCTCCAGCGAACTGCAACAGATGCAGCAGCAGCAACAATAGATACCGGTGAGGCGGCGGAGTGTGAAATTTCAGGCATGGGCCTGCGTGGGCCTCAAGAGGGCGAATGGGAATACAAATTGCGCTAAATCATCGGACACACTACCGGTACGAAAAAGCCATATCACTCGGTCCGCAGGTTATTCAATTGCGTCCCGCTCTGCATTGCCGCACCCCTATCCTCAGCTATTCGCTCGAGGTCACTCCCTCCGAACACATCCTCAACTGGCAACTGGACCCACACAACAATCGCCTGGCGCGCCTTATTTTTCTCGAGAAGACGGAGGAATTACTGGTCGAGGTGAACCTTGTCGCAGATCTAACTCCTTTCAATCCATTCGAGTTTTTTTTGGAACCTGGAGTCGAGAAATTTCCTTTCGCATACGCGCCGGGGCTGGCCAAGGATCTTGAGCCTTATCGGACCTATGAGTCTCCAGCGCCTCTCCTCCATGCGTTCCTTGAAGATTTCCGGGGCGAGAGCGGCGGGACGATCGAAGTTCTGCTGCGCTTGAATCGAAAGGTTCGAGACGAAATCAGCTATGTGACGAGGTTGGAGCCGGGAGTGCAGATGTGCGAGGAGACCCTTGCGAAGCACGCAGGGTCGTGCCGCGACTCGGCATGGCTGCTCGTCGAGAGTCTACGGAATCTAGGGATCGCGGCACGGTTTGTCTCCGGGTACTTGATACAGCTTGCGCCGGACGAAAGTGCGATGGAAGATAAGCCCGGCGGCCGGCGATCGGACTCTGCCGATTTGCATGCCTGGGCGGAAGTGTTCTTGCCGGGGGCTGGTTGGATTGGAATGGATCCGACCTCGGGCTTGCTCGCCGAAGCGGGGCACATCCCTCTGGTGTGCACCCCGAATGCCGCGCAAGCCGCACCGATCGGCGGCACGGTAGAGCCGGCAGGCGCGGAATTCAGCCACACCATTTCCGTTCGCCGTTTGAACGACCCGCGACGACCGTCAAAACCGTTTTCAGAAGAGGAATGGCTGCGCATAAGGCAAGTTGCGCACAGCGTCGACGCAGAACTCGAGGAGCAGGAGGTACGCCTGACCATGGGTGGCGAGCCGACCTTCGTGGGAATCGACGAATGCGAGAGCCCGCAATGGAACCTCGAAGCACTTGGCCCACTGAAGCGAACCCGTGGCATGGCTCTTATCCGGAGTCTTCGCGAAAGGTTGACTACCGGGGCGCTGCTTCACTACGGACAAGGCAAATGGTATCCAGCCGAACCCCTGCCACGCTGGGCGCTGAGCTGCTATTGGCGTAGCGACGGCGTGCCCGTCTGGGAGGATATTCAACTAATCGCCCAGGACGATCGGGAGTACGGCTTTGGAGCGGCAGAAGTTTTCAGCTTTATGGAAGCGCTCACGCACCGTCTTCAGGTGAGTTCGAATAACCTGCTGCCTGCCTACGATCCGGGATCTGCGTTGAGAGAGCCGGTTGGCTACATCCTGCCAATCCGCCGCCGCCAGCCTGAGGGCCGTTTGCGGTGGTCGAGTCAGTTGTGGTTTCCTCGTCCGGAGCGTGTGCTGCTTTCGCCAGGCGATTCGCCCATCGGTTATCGCATCCCGACCGAAACCATGCCATGGTTTGCGCCGGATGAGATTGAATACGAGTACGATGCCGGGCCCTTTACAGATAGAGTCAAGCTCCCGCCACGCCCGGCGCGCCGCATGGATCTCTTCGAGGTCATTCCCGAGGCCGATTCGCTGCCGGCTGTCCTGCGCAGCTCCGATGCGGCGCCGGTGCTGATCCGGCCATCGCTGTGCGTGCAAGCCCGGGAAGGCCGCCTGCACATATTTCTGCCGTTTGTTCCTATTCTTGCCGACTATCTCGATTTGGTCAGCGCTGTCGAGGACACTTGCAAGTACCTGAAAATGCCGGTCAGGGTGGAGGGATACACTCCGCCTCCCGATCCGCGGTTGCGATCGTTCAGCGTAACTCCCGATCCTGGTGTTCTCGAGGTAAATCTTCAGCCCGCGAGCAACTGGGATGAACTCGAAGAAATCAACACAGCACTCGACGACGAAGCCCGCCGGAATCGATTGACCACTGAGGTCTTTGCCAGGGATGGCGGCCACCAGGCTACGGGAGGCGGCAGCCACATTGTGATCGGTGGAGCGACCGTGCTGGACAGCCCCGTGTTGCGGCGCCCGGATTTGCTGCGCAGTATGCTGGCGTTCTGGCAGAATCATCCGTCGCTATCGTTTCTTTTTTCCGGCATGTATGTCGGTCCAACCAGCCAGTATCCGCGCGTGGATGAGGCGCGCATGGATGCTTTGTATGAGCTCGAAGTTGCGTTTCGCCACCTCCCCTCCGGCGATTGTCCGCCGCTTATTGTGGATGGATTGTTCCGCAACTTGCTTGCCGATGTTACCGGAAATACGCATCGCTCCGAGTTCTGCGTCGACAAGCTCTATCCGCCAGAGGGTTTCGGGTCGAGGCTTGGCTTGCTCGAACTTCGAGCATTTGAAATGCCACCCAATGTAAGGATGAGTCTGCTGCAGTTGTTGCTGGTGCGCGGCTTGGTTTGTATGTTCTGGAAGAAGCCGTTCGAAGGCGGCCTGATTCGCTGGGGCACGGCGCTTCACGACCGTTTCATGCTGCCCCATTTTGTTAAGCGCGACCTCTACGAGGTGCTCGCGCAGTTGCGGCGGTCCGGTTTCAGCTTCGAGGAGGAGTGGTTTGCTGCGCATCTGGAGTTCCGTTTTCCGAAGATCGGATCGATCCGTGCGGATGGAGTCGAACTCGAATTGCGCAAGGCGCTCGAGCCTTGGAACGTGCTGGCGGAAGAAACCGTCTCAGGTAACACGGTTCGCAGCGTGGACTCATCGCTTGAGCGGATACAGGTAAAAATGTTCGGGCTGACAGAAGAACCGCGCTACATAGTCGTATGTAATGGGCGCCGCGTGCCGCTTCAACCCACCAACGAACCGGGCGTCGCGGTGGCCGGCGTGCGGTATCGTGCCCGGAAGCTGTCGTCGACCTTGCACCCGACGGTTCCCGTACATGCCCCACTCGTCTTCGACCTTATCGACCGCTTGAAGGAGCGATCGATAGCTCATTGTAAGTATCATGTCGGGCCGCCCGACGGAAGCCTGTACGCAGCCCGTCCCGTCAACGCCGCAGAGGCCGAAGGCCGAAGGCGTGAGCGCTTCCAAGTCACAGCCCCAGAGACTTGTCCGGTCGCGCTGCCTAAGGAAGAGATCAACCCAATCTTTCCCGGAACCCTTGACCTGCGGCTGTCGCCGCCCGTATAAGAGAACCACAGCGAGTCACCGAGGCACCAGTCATGACCGTCGATCCGTATCAAGCCGCGCTCCGGCATGGGGCCGGCTATAACGAGTCATCGGCCGATGGCGAGACTCCCCGGCGACACTGGGCGCCATTGATGGAGTCCCTTCGGGAGATGGGATCCGAGGAGTTGGCGCGGCGGTGGGGGCGTGCGGAGCGCCGCATTCGCGAGAACGGAATCACCTACAACATCTATAAGGATCCGCTGGGGGCCAATCGTCCCTGGAAGATCGATACGATTCCGTTGCTGATTGCCGCCGACGAGTGGCGCTTTATCGAGGCGGGGATCATTCAGCGCGCGCAGTTGCTGAGTCTGCTTCTCGAGGATCTTTACGGAGCGCAAAACCTCCTCACGAGCGGGCGCTTTCCTGCGGAGCTTCTCTATGCCAATCCAGCATTTCTTCGACCGATGGTGGGCGTACGTGTCCCCGCGCATAGCTATTTGCATATGCTGGCGGTCGATCTTGCACGTTCACCGGACGGCCGTTGGTGGGTGCTTTCCGATCGTACTCAATCTCCATCGGGCAGCGGCTATGCATTGGAGAACCGAACAATTGTCTCCGATGTTCTGCCCGATCTCTTCCGCAGCGCGAACGTTTTGCGCCTTGCTCCCTTCTTCCGCGCTCAGCGCGAGGCACTTACCGGCCTCGCCCAATGCAGCAATCCGCGCATCGTACTGCTGACCCCCGGTCCCCAGAACGAGACCTATTTTGAACACTCCTATATTGCACGCTATCTGGGATTCACTCTGGTCCAGGGGGCGGACCTGACGGTGCGGAACCGGTGCGTCTATCTCAAAACCGTCGCCCGGTTGGAGCAAGTCGATGTGATTCTGCGCCGCGTGGACGATAGCTTTTGCGACCCTCTCGAATTGCGGAGCGATTCCCTCCTCGGTGTACCGGGTCTGGTCGATGCTATCGTAGCGGGAAACGTAAGTGTTGCAAATGCGCTGGGCAGTGGCCTGATTGAGACCGCTGCGATCATGCCTTTTCTTCCCGGCCTTTCCCGGTACCTGCTTCGCGAAGAGCTGAAACTGCCATCCGTCGCGACCTGGTGGTGCGGACAAACGTATGCGCTCGAGTGGGTACTCAATCATCTCGATTCCGTTGTGGTGAAGCCGGCGTTTCCATCGCTCGGCATGGACCCGGTATTCGGAGCCGATCTCGAGAAAGGTGAAAAGGGCAAGCTGGCCGAGCAATTGCAAACCCACCCTCACAAGTATGTGGCACAAGAACAGGTCTTGTTATCCAATGCGCCGGTTTGGGACAGCGGACACTTTCAGCAAGGCAGCGTGGTACTACGTGCCTACGTTCTCAACACCGGCAATCGGTGGACCGCGTTTCCAGGCGGTTTGGTGCGTGTTGCCGATATGGAGAAATCGGTTGTCTCGATGCAGAAGGGCGGACACAGCAAGGACGCCTGGGTACTCTGGGACAGCCCCGTGGATACATTCAGCATGCTGCGTCCGCGCACGGAGCCGGTTGATTTGCGCCGCGAGGCGCCCGGTGTACCGAGCAGCGTCGCCGACAATCTTTTCTGGCTAGGACGATACGTCGAACGGACGGAAGGCACTGCGCGCGTCTTACGCACTTTGATCTCTCGCGTGCGGCTCGCCGACCAGACGGAGTTTGGGTGCCTGGTCCGACTTTATGCTTGTCTTAAGCCGCGAGAAAGCAAGATTCCAAAGGTTAAGAGCCGACGGTCGACTCCACTGAAATTGGAAAGAGAATTGATTTCTGCAATTGCCGATCGAAAACGTGCCGACAGTTTGGCTTCAACACTGTCGGAGGTATTTCGTGTTGGCGGCAATGTTCGCGAGCGGCTATCGGCAGATATGACTTATCTCATCGGCCAACTCCATGACTCGATCCCGATTGAGGGCGGCACACAATTCCTCGAGTATCCCGCAATGCTAACCAATTGCCTGGAACGGCTTTCCGCATTTTCGGGGATGGAACGCGAAAACATCAACCGCGGATTAGGCTGGTTGTTCATGAGCATCGGCAGGCGACTGGAGCGCGCAATCTATCTGACCAGGCAACTGCGCGAGATCACCAGACCGTTCGGCGAACAGGATTGGCAGTTCCTGGAGTGCTTGCTTGAAGTTGCCGACAGCACCATGACCTATCGAACACGGTACTATACCACGCTTCAGCCGCTGGCTGTACTGGAGGTGTTGATGGAGGATGGGACCAATCCCCGGTCGTTGAGCTTTCAAGTGGCCCACCTCGAGGATCTCTATGGAAAGTTGCCCCGGCACTTGCCGGATGACTTGCAGGCAATGCGGGACGCGCTGGCCTTGTTGCGAAGTTTCGATCTGCAAAAGATATGCTACCCCTTGCCGGGGGCCGCAACCGCCGCGAATGGCTTTGACGATATATCCCGGCTTGAACGCTACTTGAGTGGATTGGAGTATTTGCTCCTTTCATGGGCGAATAACCTGTCGAGCAGGTACTTCAGCCATGCACGCACTTTGCCGATCAGTATAGGCCCATGATCTACAGAATCTTGCATCGAACTACGTATAAGTACGGAAACCCGGTCTCGGTCGGCAACCATGTGGCTTGTCTCAAACCGCGTTCCTTACCGCGCCAGCAATTGGCGCACAGCGAGCTGCACATCCGCCCAATCCCAGCAACGCTGACCGAGAGAGTGGACTATTTTGGAAACATCCGCCACTTTTTCACGGTTCAGGAAGTGCACAAGGAATTGGTGGTGGAAGCGCGCAGCGAAGTGAAAATAGCGGACGGCGCAACATCGTGGCCGCAACATTCCCTCCCCTGGGAAGAGGCGATTGATTCGCTGCTCAACGATCGAAGCCCCGCCGGGCTGGAAGCCTACCAGTTCCGTTTTGAATCGCCGCGCATCAAACTGCAGCCGGAGTTTGCCGCGTATGCTCTCCAGTCGTTTACTTGCCGACGCCCCCTGCATGAGGGACTTCTGGATCTGACCGCGCGGATTCACAAGGACTTTCGCTACGACGCAGACGTGACCAACGTTCGCACGTCTACCGAAGAGGTATTTCGGAAACGGCGAGGCGTTTGCCAGGATTTTGCTCACTTCCAAATCGCCTGTCTCCGTTCCCTGAATCTTTCGGCGCGGTATGTCAGTGGGTACCTACGAACCTATCCGCCTCCGGGACAGCCGAAGCTCCTGGGGGCGGATGCATCCCATGCATGGGTCTCCGCATATTGTCCGGAAATCGGCTGGATCGACCTGGATTCCACGAACAATCTTGTTCCTTCAGACCGCCACGTGACACTCGCCTGGGGCCGGGACTACGGAGACGTGAGTCCTCTGCACGGCCTGATTGTAGGAGGCAGAGCTCATAAGCTCACAGTTGCCGTCGATATGGACGCGGTCGAGTCCTAGTTATCGGAAGCGCTACGGCGGTCTCCAATTGGTGTAGAGCGGAGCCACAACCGCTAAGTGGCGTTTTCACCAAGAAAACGCCATTGCACGCCCTTCAAAACTTCACGTGAGTTGGAGAACCGCCGTAGCCGAATCCAGGCCAAGTGAATCCCGGGAAGACCGGAACCTATAGGCGGGCCGGCGAAGCAGCCTCCTCCTCGGTCTTGACGAAGAAATAGCGCAGGTTCGCTTGTCCAAATGAAGTGGTTATGGCGACATCGGCAGCGTCCCGTCCGGTTGCCATCAGGATTCGGCCCAGTCTGGGTTGGTTGTTGCGGGCATCGAAAGTCCACCACCGGTCCTCAAGATAGACGTCGAACCATGCGCTGAAGTCCATCGGGAGGACCACCGGGACACCTATGTCGCCGAGATACCCGGTGGCATAGCGGGCCGGAATGTTGAGCGCGCGGCAGAAGGTGATGGCGAGATGCTGAAAGTCGCGACATACGCCCACCCGTTCCGTAAAGACATCGAGGGCAGTTTTTGTAGGCCGGGCGTGCTGATAGTTGAACGTGACTTTATGGTGAACCCAATTGCAAATGGCTTGCACGCGACCCCAGCCGGGTTCGATATGCCCAAACAATTCAAAGGCTATGTTTGAAAATCGATCGACCTCGCAGTAGCGGCTATTAAGCAGGTAGGAAAGAACCTCATGGGGCAGCTTGCCCACGGCATTTTCCCGTGCGGACGGGTTGACCTCATCCGGTTCGTCTGAGGCTTGAATGAGTGTCGAGTTGGTCAGGCGAAGCTGTCCTGGAGGCGCAACGAACCTGGCACAGCGATTTCCGAAACTGTCGATGTAGTTTGCGATTTCGAGTCTGGGCTCGGTCTGCAATTCGTCCGGCTCCAGCAGATCGGGGACGCGCGAGGGGTGGACGTTGAGAAGCGCCACCATGGCGACAGTGGAGGGAATATCGAATTGAATGTCGTATGCAAGGCGGATCAACATTTTGGCGCCTCTTGTACTAAAAGTACGGGGCTGGAGGTGAATCTGTACGAGGAAATAGACGATGGAACAATGCAGACATTGTCACATTGAGTGAGATGCAATGAATCGGCAATGACGGCTCCGATGACAACCCCGGCGCCGAGGAGAAACTGCTCTTCCGTAGCGGACAGCCGGGGACGGTCCCACTTGAAGATTGGCCAATCCGGGTTTTGCCAGTTCCATGTCATGAGCGATAGAGAACCCATCTATCGCTCATTATGAGAGGGATCATGAGCGATACAAACTAATCCTATCGCTCAGGTTCAGCGCCGCTGTTTGCTTTGACCCGGCCAAGGCTGCGCTGCTTTGGGCTCTCAACCGGCCCGCTTGGTGTCGCAGGCGCGTGGCCCTGTCTATTTGTTCCCGCCGGTTGACGCGGTTGCCGGCGAAGTCTATACAGGGATAGTGCTCGATTTCGATTTCGCTTGCTGGCTAAGCCTGCTTAGAAATGATCTTTTCGCCCGATCTCGAAGATGTTTTATATCCCAAAGAGGCCTTTTCCGTCTTTTGTGACGGCCTCGACCATCCGGAAGGGCTGGCCTTCGACAACGAGCAGGCGCTCTGGGCGGGCGGCGAGCTGGGGCAGATCTACCGCATCGATTCCACCGGCCTTGTGAAGGAGGTCGCGCGACTCGGCGGCTTTTGCCTGGGCCTCACCTTCAGCGCCCGGCAGGAGCTGTGGGTCTGCAACTCCGGCCTGCACGCGCTCATGCGGGTTGACCGCGGCGGCAAACTCCTCGAGAGCATCGACCGCGTTGGCGACCGCCCACTGAAGACGCCGAACTTCTCCGTATTCGATCACCAGGGCAACCTCTACTTCACCGACTCGGGCGAGTGGGACCAGAACAACGGCTGCCTTTATCGCCTGCGCGCCGATGGCAAGACCGAGCTCGTCGCCGAGCCTTTCGCCTTTGCCAACGGCCTGGCCATGAGCGCCGACGATCGCTTCCTCTTTCTGGTGGAGAGCCAGCGCGACCGTGTGCTCCGTATCCCGCTCGTGGCCGATGGCCGCGTGGGCGAGCCCGAGGTGTACGTCGAAAACATGGCGCGCATCCCCGACGGCCTCGCGCTCGACGCCGCCGGCAACCTCTACGTTACCTGCTACGCCAGCGACTGCATCTATCGTGTGAGGCCTGAGCGCCGCGTGCAGTTGCTGGCCTTCGATCCCGAGGGCACGCGGATCGCCCGGCCCACCAACGCTGCCTTTGGCGGTCCCGCGTTCGACGATCTCTATATCGCAAACCTTGGCCGGTGGCACATTGGCCGCGTGCATCTGGGCGTTGCCGGCCAGCGGCTGGTGAATCAGTAACGCCCGGCGCCGCGGGAGCAGGCCATCGCTCAATACGCGTCAAATCGCACGATACGCATCAAGCTGGAGGAAACGCGTGAACATCACCTTTGCCAATCGGGTTGCCGTGGTCACCGGCGGCGCCAAAGGAATCGGGGGAGCTACCGTGGAGCTGCTCGCGGAGCTGGGCGCACGCGTGGCCATTTTCGACCGCGATGCGGACCACGGCGAGAAATTGGCGCAGCGGCTCACGGCGCGCGGCTCTGCCGTGAGCTTTCATGCCTGCGACGTAGCCAGCGCCGCCTCTGTCGAGGGCGCGATCCAAGCAGCTGTAGAGCGACATGGCGCTGTTAACGTGCTGGTGCACAGCGCCGGCATCCAGCGTTATGGCAGCGTGGTTTCCACCACGATGGAGGCGTGGCGCGAAACCTTCGCCGTGCATGTGGACGGCTGCTTTCACGCTGTGCGCTTTGCACTGCCGCACATGGTGGCCGCGGGTGGCGGGTCGATTGTGATTGTCGGCTCCGTGCAGTGCGTGACCTCCGTAGCCGGCTCTGCGGCGTACGTAGCCGCGAAGCATGCGCTCGCAGGCCTGACGCGCTCGATCGCGCTCGACTTTGCCAAGAACAATGTGCGCGCCAACTGCGTGATGCCCGGCGCCGTGGATACGCCCATGCTGCGCTGGTCTGCCAGCCTCGCGGCCAATCCCGAAGAGGTGCTGGCCGGCTGTGCCCGCGCGCATCCGCTGGGGCGCATCGCGCAGCCCATTGAGATTGCGCGCCCCATCGCCTTCCTGGCCAGCGACTGGGCGTCGTTCATCACCGGCGCCACGCTGGCCGTGGACGGAGGCATGCTGGTGCCCACGGGAGGCATGGCATTTCAAGAGGGTGGAACAGGATCGGTGAGCAAGCAATGAAACTCGAGGGAAAAGTAGCCATCGTTACCGGCGGCGCCGCGGGCATCGGCGAGGCGTCCTGCCGGCTGTTCGCGCGCGAAGGCGCACGCGTTGCCTGCGTCGACCGAGACCGGGCGGGCGCAGAGCGCGTCTGCGCGGAGATTCGCAGCTCCGGGCATACGGCCCACCCTTGCGCCTGCGACGTGGCCGCTGAAGAAGATGTGCAGCGCACCGTGGAGCAGATCCTGGCACGCTTCGGCCGCATCGATATCCTCTTTAACAACGCAGGCATCGTAGCCGGCGGCAGAATCCACGAGATGACCCCGGAGAGCTGGGACCGATCCTTCGCCGTAAACGTGCGCAGCATGTTTCTGTTCGCGCGCGCCGTCATTCCCGGCTTTTTGCAACAGCGCGGCGGCATCATTCTCAATACCTCGTCTTGCGTTGCGCTGCGTTCTGTAATCGATCGCACGGCCTACAGCGCCACCAAGAGCGCCGTGCTCTCCATGACCCGCTCCATGGCGCTCGACTATGCCAAAGACAAAATCCGCGTGAATTGCCTCTGCCCCGGCACGGTCGATACGCCCTCCCTGCACGAACGGCTGGGCGACTCGCCGGAGAAGTGGAAGCAGTTCATTGCGCGCCAGCCGCTGGGCCGTCTGGGCACTGCCGAAGAAATCGCGCAGGCCGCGCTCTACCTGGTCTCAGATGACGCAGGTTATGTGACCGGAACTGCCTTTCAGATCGATGGAGGCATGTCGCTCTGACCATCGCATCCCAGTTCGTGCGCTGGAAGCAGCGCGAAGCCTTCGCGCTGCGCAACGGGGTGATGGAAGCTGTTGTGCTCGCAGGCGGCGGCCATCTGGAAGTGCTGCGCCTCGTCGATGCACAGGGCCCCACGTGTAATGCGCTCTGGGAAGCTCCATGGCTCACCGCCGACCCCGATACGACGCCGTTCACCGCGTTGGGCGCGCAGTACGGCGGCTCGCCTGCGGGAGAATTCCTCGCCGGCTTCACCGGTCATGCGCTTTGCGTTGACACCTTCGGTCCGCCTTCCCATGACGACGAGGCCCACGGCGTTGCCCTGCACGGAGAAGCCGCAACGCGGCAATGGAAGATCACTCCCACAGCAAGCGGCTGCACCATGACAGTCGACCTGCCTCGCGCAAATCTTCGTTTCTCCCGCACGCTTTCGCTCGCAGAAGATCAGAGCGTCCTCTTCTTCGAGGAGCAGCTTTGGAATCGCGGCGCGGCATCGCGCGCCGTGCACTGGGTGAACCACGTCACGCTTGGCCCGCCGCTGCTGGAGCCGGGACATAGTGCCGTGCAAGCTTCAGTGGACGCCTGCCGCACATGGCCGCTTGGCTATGAAGGCCGCGCGATTTTGCCGGACAATTCCGACTTCGCGTGGCCGCACGCGCCCACGCTAGCCGGCCGTGCACTCGATCTGCGCCTGCCCTTCGAGCATCCAGGCAAAGGATTCGTTGCAGCCGCGCGCGTCAACCCGGCAGAGCCATTCGCTTTCATTGCCGCGTGCAATGTAAAACTCGGCCTGATGCTTCTCTACTGTTTCCGCAGGGAAGATTTCCCCTGGGTCGCGCTGTGGGAAGAAAACTGTGCGCGCCTCGACGCTCCGTGGAACGGCATCACGCAGGCGCGGGGAATGGAGTTCGGCACCACGCCCATGCCGCTGGGGCGCGAGGCCATCCACTCAATGGGCCCGCTCTTCGATGCGCCGGTCGAGCGTATGCTACCTGCCGGCGGAAGTCATGCCGCGCGCTATGCAGCGTGTCTCGCCGCACTCTCAGTGGATGCACGCAAAATCGAGCACGTCACTCTGGCGGACGAGGCATTTATCTTGAACCTTGCGGGTAGAGGCGGGGAGATTACACTGCCCTCTGCGGGAGTCAAGCGATTTCTACTCCAGAAAGACGATCAACATTAGCGGCGGGCGCTGGCGCCCTGCCCGGCAATAGGAAGAGGATAAAAAGAGATGAAACTGATTCGTTTTGGCTTGGCCGGCAAGGAAAAACCCGGCATTCTCGATCGCAACGAGGTTCGCCGCGATCTCTCCAGCCATTTCCGCGATTGGGATTTCGCATTCTGGCAATCCGGCGGCGTCGAGCAGTTGCGTGCGCTGCTGGCCGCCGGCGCCGAGAAGTTTCCAGCCGTGCCCGCCACCGAGCGCTGGGGCGCGCCCGTCGCGCGGCCCGGCAAGGTCATCTGCATCGGCCTCAACTTCTCCGATCACGCCCGTGAATCAGGCATGCCCGTGCCTGCTGAGCCGGTCGTCTTTCTCAAGGCCTCCAATACCGTAGTCGGTCCGTACGACGCAATCGAGATTCCCCGAGGCAGCACCAAGACCGACTGGGAGGTGGAGCTGGGCGTGATCCTCGGCCGCACCGTCAAGTATCTAGGCAGCAAGCAGGAGGCGCGCGCCGCCATCGGCGGTTACGTGCTCTCCCACGATGTCTCCGAGCGCGAGTTCCAATTGGAGCGCGGCGGCCAGTGGACCAAGGGCAAAAGCTGCGACACCTTCAATCCCCTCGGCCCCTTCATGCTTACGCCCGACGAGTTGCCTAATCCCTCCAACCTCTCGATGTATCTCGACGTAAACGGCCAGCGCAGACAAACGGGAACCACGGCCACCATGGTCTTTGACGTGGACTCGATCATTCACTATCTCTCCCAGTTCATGACCCTCGAGGCCGGCGACCTTATCTCCACTGGAACCCCGCCGGGCGTAGGCCTGGGCATGAAGCCGCCGCAATACCTCAAGCCTGGCGACCAGGTGGAGCTGGGTATCGATCGTCTCGGCAAGCAGCGGCAAACCTGTGTCGCCGCGAAGTAGTACGTTCAGCCGATCCTGTTCGGCGGAGGAAGAAAGATGCAGCAGACCTGGAGATGGTTCGGACCGCGCGACAAGGTGAGTCTTGCGGATGCACGGCAGGCAGGCGCGGAGGGCATCGTCACCGCTCTCCACGATCTGCCCATCGGCGCCGTGTGGCCGCTCAAGCAGATTCGCGAACGCCAGCAGTTGGTGCGCGCCGCCGGCATGGAGTGGACCGTGGTGGAAAGCCTCGACGTCAGCGAGCGCATCAAGCTGCGCGAGAACGGCTTCCAACTGGACATCGACAACTTCATCGCCTCGCTACGCAACCTCGCCGCCTGCGGCATCCGCGTCGTCGCCTACAACCTGATGCCCGTCTTCAGTTGGATGCGCACCGAGCTCGACTTCCCGTTGCCCCACGGCGGTTCCTGCACGCGCTTCAACGCCCGAGTCTTCGCGGCCTTCGATCTCTTCATCCTCGAGCGCCCCGGCGCAGAGGCCGATTGGGGCGAAGAACGTTGCCGTGCCGCGCACGCCGTTTACCACTCCATGTCCGCGGCCGAGCGCGAGAAGACGCTGGCCACCATCCTGCAGGGATTGCCCGGCGGCAATGGCTCGTTCACCATCGAAGAGGTACGCAGCGGCATCGAGCGCTACCGCGGCGTAGATGCGGCAGCCATGCGCGCCAATGCAGCGGAGTTCTTAAAAACAGTTTGCCCGGTGGCGGAAGAGCTGGGCGTGCGCCTTTGCGTCCATCCCGACGACCCGCCCCGTCCGCTGCTCGGCCTGCCTCGCATCGTCAGCACTGCCGGCGATCTAGCCTTCCTGCTCGAGCAGTGGCCGGGCGAGGCCAACGGCATCACCTTCTGCACCGGCGCTCTCGGCGTACGCGCAGACAACGACCTCGGCGCCATGGTGCGCCGCTTTGCACATCGCATCTGGTTTGCACATCTGCGCTCCACACAGCGCGAGGCCGACGGCGAAAGCTTCATTGAGGCTGCGCATCTTGAGGGCGACGCCGATCTCATTGATATGGTCATTGCGCTGGTGGAGGAAGAGCGCCGACGGCACGCCGGCGGTGACATGCGTCCTCTGCCCTTCCGTCCCGATCACGGCCAGCAGTTGCTCAACGATTGTGAGCGTCATGCCCAGGCCGGCTATCCGGCCATCGGCCGCCTGCGCGGCCTGGCGGAGCTGCGCGGCGTCATGCGGACGTGCGAACGCCTGCTGCCGGCCTGAGCAGAAGTCTCGCGGGCCTTGAAATTGAAGCGATGGAACTCGACAATTCAAGCGGAGTGCCAGGGTCAATCCTTTGAGCTTCTCTAACCATCAAAGGACGGCGTTTCAGACCGGCCATATCGATCATCGGATAAACTGTTTCCGAACTTTTCTTGCTTGCTCATCAATAAGGGGCAGCGCTCGGCAAACAATGCGCTCCTGCTGCGGATTTGTCAGGAAATTGAACAGCTCGGGGGAAAGGTGTGCAAACCATGGGACAACGCTCAGAGTACATGGGCTTGAATTGGTTACGGTTCCTTAGCCGGCGGTCATTCCTGAAGGGCAGCGCTGCGGCGACGGCATCCACCGTCCTGTTACCGGCAAGGGCGGCGACAGATTCAACATTGCCGCCGGTTCCATCGCTTGACGATCTTGCCAGCGACCGCATCGCGCATCGCTTTCGCGATCTTTACAGCACGCCGGCCACGCAGAATGAATGGGGGTACGTGAAAGCGGCAAAGTCGGTCACGGGCATCACGGCCGTCTCCTTCCCTCCCTACGCCTGCTGCGGGATACCGGATACGACATGGAGCCCGGGGTACCTTACGACATGCGAGCTTTTTCTGAATGGCCAGTTGCTCAGTGTTGCCTCGCCTCCGCCCGGCGATACGAGCTATGTATGGTACCCGCACCGGATGGTGCGCGAAACACAGGCAGAGGGGCTCTGGTTCACGACCGTGACCTTCATGCCGTCGAAACAGAGATCTGTCGCGCAATCCATTGTCGTGAAAAATCCGGGCAGCCAACAACGAACGATCACTCTTGGATTTGACCTGCGCGCGGCCGTTACGAAAAAGACCGAAGCATGGTTCGCCAATTCTCCGGGAGAGGCCGACAACCGCATCACCGTAGATGCGGCGCGAGGCTCGGTGATCTTCGAGGCACAGCACAGCAAGGCAGTTTCGGTGCAGGGATTTCGGCCCAGGCCGGATGGCGTGCGAGACTTGCGCGTGCTGGTTTTTGAGGTGACGCTGGGGCCCGGGGAATCGCGGGAATTCCATTATGCCAATGCAATCGCCGCGGACCGGGCGGAGGCAATCGAAGCCTATGAGCGCATACAGGAGGGTTTTGGAGATCTGCTCCGCCAGAATGAGGAGGCGTTCACCAGCCTGATACGCGCGGCATTCACGCCCGGCAATTCGGAGTTTTCCGGTCATCTGCCGCAGCTCGTTACCAACGATGAATCGCTCTGGAACCTTTACTATCGGGGATTCACGAACCTCCTGTTTGGCCGGCGTGTTTCGCCGGACTCCGCATACGGCGCGACGTACATCACGCTGGGCGGGCGCGTGCTGCCGACGCTCAGCTTCCCGTGGGACACGTCTCTGACTTCGCTCAGCCTCGCGATGCTCGATCCCGAAGCGCTGCGGAGCCTGGTGGAAACCTGGATGGCGAAGGAAATGCACCAGCATCTTGCAACGGATTACGTGTCCGGCCAGGCGGTGGGCCCGTGGTATGCCGTGAATGATATGGCGATTCTGCGCAGTGCGCAGAACTACCTGCGCGTGACAGGCAACTTTGCCTGGCTGGAAAAGCAGGTGGATGGCAAATCTGTCCTGAATCATCTGATCGACCACGCGCTTTACTGGAAACAACTCGATAAGTACAGCCATGGACTGGCAGATTACGGCAAAATCGAAAACCTGCTGGAAGTCGTCAGCACCTACATCCATGAAGTAGCGGGAATGAACGCCGGAAACGTGAGCGGAATGCGTTTTGTGGCAACCCTTCTTGCCCGAAAGGGAGATTCAGTCCGCGCGGGGCAAATCCGCGCGGAGGCGAATGCGCTGGCTGAGCGCATCAACCGCGTGCTTTACGTTCAGGGCAAAGGCTACTGGCGATGCGGCCAACCCGATGGCAGCTTCAATGAAGTCCGGCATTGTTACGATCTTCTGGCCGTTCTGGACAATATGGCCGGCGACCTGAGCGAGGCGCAGAAGCAGGAGATGAGCCGCTTCTTCTGGAACGAACTGCACAGCTCGCTGTGGATGCGGGCGCTCTCGGCCGGCGATGCGGATGCAACATGGAATATCCGGCCCGACCACAGCTCGATCGGCGCTTATCCTTCATGGCCTCCAATGACCGCCAAGGGACTGTATAAGACAGGCGCCACGGCTGAGGTTGCAGCCTGGGTGAAACAACTGGCGAAGGCAGGAAATCAGGGGCCGTTCGGGCAGGCGCATTTTATCGAGTCGGTATTCCCGCCTGAGCATGGCGGAGCGCGGAAATCCCCTGAAGATCCGCCCTACCTCAATGACTGGTGCTGCATCGCCGCAGGCAGTTTTGTCGACCTTGTGATTGACTCCATCTTCGGCGCCGATCTGACGCTCGGCGAAGGGATCCGCGTTTCATCGCGTCTCAAGGACTTCGATGCCGGGGCGCGGTTGTTGAATGTGCCTTATCAGGGGAAGCAGTTTACGGTATCTCAGAGCGGCGCGAAGGCTGTGTGAGCGGCTCAGGATTATTTGAGGCCGGGGACGTTTGCATAGAGGAATGCAAATACCTTTGCAAATGCCTCGCGGGTGTGAGCGTCGTCAAAAGCGCCATGTTTGCCGCCTGGAATAGTCACAAGCTGATTGACGTCGCCTGCCTTGTCGAGCGCCTGGTGCAGCCGAACCGCATTGGAATACGGAACTACCGGATCGGCATCGCCTTGAATCGAAATGATCGGCGGCAGGCTGGGACGGACATATGTCAGGGGCGAGACACGTTTGGCCACTGCCACACGATCCGGCTGGTCGCCGAGCCATTCGACTGCATAGGTACGGAGGTCGGGACCACTGAGCAAGTCCGCAACATCGCTGACGCCGAACCAGTTCACGATGGCCGCCACCTTGAGAGGCTTCTCTGCGAAGGCTTCTTCAGCCGGGCAGTTGTTGTCGAAGCCGTCTGCTGCAGAGAGCATGCCGGTCATAAGCGCGAGGTGCCCGCCGGCAGAGTGCCCGGTGACGATAATGCGATCCGTGTCGAAGTTGTACTTCGCGGCGTTGCGGTAGACCCAGCGCAGCGCGCAGCGCACATCTTCGACCGCCGCGGGCGCGAGTGCCTGGCTGGCCATGCGATATTCCACATTGACCACGTTCCATCCCTTCTCGAGATAGGGCAGCAGTTGCGGCACAGCGCCCATTCGGTCCCCAAACACCCAACCTCCACCGTGGATGTACATGACCGTGGGAAGTGCGCTCTTCGAATCCTGATTTTGCCAGACATCGAGCTTCAGCGAGACGTTCCCTGCGTATCCATATTGCTGGTCGGGATACACAAGGTAGTGGTTGGGAAGAATGGCCGACCATCCGGCGGCATCGGGTTGCTGAGCAGCGGCGCTCGCAGCAGGCAGAGTAAGTGAGAAGGCAATGAGGGCGAGGAATGCTTTTCGCATGGGTTCCCCTGGGAATCGTTGGCAGCTTTGGCCGGCCTCTCGGAGGCTAGCCTAAACTTTCTCTTCATGTCAATACGAAATTGACTGACTTGCGCTTCTCAATTTATAAATACTCAGCTTTGATTCCTCTTCTATTTTCAATCAGGCTGACGCAATGTGTGTCGGGTGGCTCTCAACCATCCGGTATCCGGAAGATGCAATGGGAGGATTTGATGGAAGGCGCCACGGCGGGCATTGCTCTGCTCATTCTGGCGGGCGTGATGAACGCCAGCTTCACCTTGCCGATGAAGTTTACCCACAGGTGGGCCTGGGAAAATACCTGGGCGGTTTGGAGTGTGTGGGCGCTACTTATTATGCCCATTCTGGCCGCATACTTAACGGTGCCGAATCTGGGCATGGTTTATGCGCAGGCCGGAGCGCAAATCGTTGTTCTGGTTGCCGCCTGCGGGCTGGCATGGGGAATCGCGCAGGTGCTCTTCGGCATTTCTGTCGATGCGATCGGCATCGCCCTCGCATTTGCGATTGTCCTTGGCCTGTCTGCCGCAGTGGGAAGCCTGTTACCCCTCTTTCAATTACATCCGGAGAAGGTGCTTACTTCAGCAGGCCTGGGCGTCCTCACGGGCGTGCTGCTGGTGGTGGTGGGCGTTTCAGTTTGCGCAATCGCGGGGCGCAAGCGCGAGCACGCCTCGACCACTGAGAGCAAACGCAGCATGTCGTTCACGGCTGGATTAGCCTGCGCCATACTGAGCGGCGTGGGAGCGGCAGCGATGAACCTCGGCGTTGCCTACGGCGTCCCGCTCATGAACGCGGCGAATGCTGCAGGCGCCAACCCTGCGTGGAAAACCAATGCGGTGTGGCTTCCATTGATGGCCGCGGGAGCTATTCCGAATCTTCTCTATTGTCTTTTCCTGATGCGAAAGAAAGGCACGCTGTCGAATTACTCCATGCGCGGCACCGGGGCCTATTGGGGCCTGGCGGCTCTGATGGCATTCCTCTGGTTCATCAGCACTATGCTCTACGGCGTGGCAAGCAGCAGGTTGGGAGAACTGGGACCGATTCTGGGATGGCCCTTCTTCATGTCGTTGATCGTGATTGTGGCCAGCATCCTGGGAATCGTCACCGGCGAGTGGAAGGGCGCAGGGAAAGCGCCGCTGCGAATTCAGTTGGCAGGAGTCGCCGTTCTGGTGGTTGCGGTGATTGTGTTGTCGATTGCGGGACGATCTCTATAGAGCAGGTTTCATCAATAATGCCCTTCTACCCCAGGGCTTGCGCCTGGGCTACGGTCTTATGCCCGCTCCGTGGGCTGAAGCAGTTGCATCCTTTGCTGCTGAAAATCGAGTGTTTCTGCTTGCCGCGGCGTGTAAAGTCGTGCCCTGTTACATAGGACACGAGTAAGGCAATAAGGACTATAATGTAAGGAGGGTGAATTATGGAGTCAACTACTCAAAAGACGGTCACTGCAGTGGAAGCGACTGTCACTTCCAAGGGGCAGGTAACATTGCCCAAAGAATTGCGGAAGCGCCTTGGAGTCCAAAGAGGCAGTCGTATCCGCTTCAGTATTCCCGCTCGTGGCGCCGTTAGGGTCGAGCCCGTGCTGTATGACCTCGAAGACCTCTGGACAATGGCCGACTCGAACGGTCAGGCAGGCAGCCTGATGACATTCGAGGAGATGGATGCGGCGAAAGCCAAGAGGCAATGGTAATGCTCGCCGCCGATACCAACGTATGGGCTCGTGCCTACCTTAACGACGACCCAGTCCAAGCCGGAAAATCCCGTTCTGCACTTGCAGCAGCCCGTTCTGCGGGCGGTGTATTCGTTCCGCTTCTTGTTCTGGCTGAGCTGTCGTGGGTGCTTCGTGGCAGGTGGGACCGTGAAAGAGTTCTGAGCACAATCGAAAGTCTGCTCCAGACGCGGGGTGTGGTCGTCGAGTCGCCCGCCCTGGCTTGGAGAGTCTTGGAAGCTTCCCGCAAGGGCGCAGTTGGGTTCGCAGATCACCTGATTCGCGAGGTCGCCTTCGAGTTCGGGGCCAATGAGGTCATTACTTTTGATAAGGCATTTGGTCGCATGCCTGGCGTTCGCCGGCTGAAGTAAGCCTTCGCTGCTTCGGTCGCTCAGGATGACACAATTAATTTAGAATTCACCGGTACGACTTAAGATGTGCCCCGTTACAAAGCGCCACAGAGCGCTCATGGCTGCGGACGCGGAAGAACCACGACCTGCGGGCGGTAGATCGCCATGTTATTGATGACCTTCTCGAACGATAAAGAATTGCACGCATAGGTGACGACCAAGTTCGAGTCGTCAAATTCGATATGTTCCTTGACCGCATAGCAGAAGGTGTCGGGGTCGAAATTCTGAGTCATTTCAGGAAACTGGAAAATAGCGATTGGCTCCGACCACGGGCCCTCAGGCGTGCCGGCAATCCTTGCAACGATGTGGTTTGAGGTTGGTCCGGGCCCGGCCGATACAGCCACCCACTCCTTCCACTGGGGATGGTACCGCACGCTCATCTCGCTGATCGGCTGATCGATCACATGCAACGCATCTCCGTGAGGTGTCCCCAGGCGCCACTTTGAATCCCTTCCCAGATACTCCCAATGCGATGCGGGATTGGCAATTTTGTCGCGTGGCACGCGAAGCAGCGCCATGTATCCCCCGCCCTGCGCCTCGATTACGTGGGTATAGAGCAGCAGAAAGCGCCCATCGGCGACGATCGAAACACCGGGCAGCATGTCTCCGCCGGTCATGTCCTTTTCCAGGATCTTCCACCGGTTCGGCGGAGCGGAAAGATTCGTCACGCTGGCCCACTTTGTACCGACCACCTCGAATCCCAGGGCGTCCTTCGAGCTTGCGCCGGGGCGATTGCGCACGACCATCAGCGACAAATAGAGCGTTTTCCCATCCAGATATCCATCCAGAGGCCAGTACCAGACGTCGTCCTTGCCGGTGTCAAAGAACGACCTCGGCTTGGCGGCATCCGGTTTCCTCCAGTAATACCGGATGGTGCACGCATTATCCGGCTCGCAGATACCGATCCCGATGCTGTTGCGCACCATGGTCTTGAAATGTGCTCGCAGCGTTGTTGCCGGATCGCGCACAAACGTGTCTCCGAATAACCACAGGCTCTTGTTGGCCGCGAGCGGGATGGAGTAAGCCGCATCGGCGCCGAGCCATCCCTGTTCGTAAGGAAATACGGGAAGGCGTTGGGCATGAATCGCTGCAAAACCAAAGGCGCTCCAGAGTACGAAAAACACGAATGCGGATGCGACGTGTTGCTTCATGGGTGTACGCGCGAAAAACTGCTTAGCTTCTGCCCGGCTGGCGAGACCGGAGGTGGGTTTTGATTCGTGTCAAGAAGAATCCAGATGCTTTCGTTATATAGATAATACCCTAAAAAAAAGATCGTATTGACGATTTACAATCATTTTGTGCTACTATTCGCTCCAGCCCACGGCGGATCGTCATTGCACGATCGCAAGCCTGCGCGGCTGAGTAACGATGCTGCTTTTGCCGGGAGCGCTTCAGACAAGGGAACGGAGCAGAATGAATGTACGATAAGCAGCCTTATATTTCGGTATCGTCGTCCAGCGCCCCGTGCCGCGTGGGGTGGGAGGCGATCGGGCTGTCGCTGCGCGAGGTTCCAGCCGATGCGCGCCGCGTGGTGTGCGTCGAGTGCTATCCCGGAGTCTTTGTGCGAGAGGTGCGCGACCGCCTCAAGGCCATTCTTGAACCTTCACTGGTGATTTCCACTGAAGATCTCCTCCTGCCTCCAGGCGAGCTGGACCGGCGCTTTGACCCGATTCTGACGGACGACCCTGTTTTCGGCATGATGACCGGGATTGAGATTGAAGAATACTTTGACAAGGAAAAGCTGCCGGAGGCCCAGCAGGAAGTAGCGAAGACAAATACCGGAACGGCCCTCGTCATCGGCCCCGGAGCAACCCTGGTTGCCCAGAACTATGACTTACTGATCTACGCGGACCTGGCGAGGTGGGAAATCCAGCAGCGGCAGCGGCGCGGAGAGGTTGGGAATCTGGGCGCAGACAATCTGGATGAGCTGCCGTCGCAGAAATACAAGCGCGCCTTTTTTCTCGACTGGCGTGCCGCGGACCGGCTCAAGAAGCGATTGCTGGCCCGTATCGATTTCGTACTCGACACCAACGCCTCCGCGAATCCCAAGATGATTTCCGGCGAAGACCTGCGCGAGGGGCTGCGCATGGCGGTGCACCGCCCCTTCCGCGTTGTTCCTTTCTTCGATCCCGGCCCATGGGGCGGCCATTGGATGGAAAAGGTGTGCGATCTGCCCAGGGATGTGCCGAATCATGCCTGGTGCTTCGACTGCGTTCCTGAAGAGAACAGCCTGCTTCTGGGCTTTGGCGATGTGCGCGTCGAGATACCATCCATCGACCTGGTGTTCGCCCATCCGCGCGAACTCCTCGGCGAGTATATTTATGCGCGGTTGGGAGCCGAGTTTCCCATTCGCTTCGACTTTCTCGACACCGTGGGCGGCGGAAACTTGTCGCTCCAGGTCCATCCGCTGACCAGCTATATCCGCAAACGTTTCGGCCTGGCCTATACGCAGGATGAAAGCTACTACATGCTGGATGCGATGGGCGACGCTTGTGTCTATCTTGGGCTGAAAGAGGGCATCGACCCGCCGGCAATGCTGCGCGACCTGAATGCTGCGCAAAACGGCGGTCCGGACTTTGACGCGGACCGTTACGTAAATAAGTGGGCTGCGAAGAAGCACGACCACTTCCTGATTCCCGCCGGAACCGTGCACTGCTCTGGCCGCGACAGCATGGTGCTGGAGATCAGCGCCACACCATACATCTTTACGTTCAAGCTTTGGGATTGGGGACGGCTGGGTCTGGATGGCCGGCCCCGGCCCATTCATCTCGAGCGTGGCGCCGAAAACATCCAATGGGACCGCACCACGGCCTGGGTCCAGCGCTCGCTGATCAACCGGGTGAAGCAGGTGGCCCAAGGCGACGGGTGGCGAGAGGAACATACCGGGTTGCATGAGCTCGAGTTTATTGAGACCCGGCGCCACTGGTTCACCGGCATGGCGCCTCATGAGACCGGCGGCACCGTGAACGTACTGAACCTGGTGGAAGGCGATGAGGTCATCGTGGAGAGCCCGAAAGGCGCATTCGCGCCATTCGTAGTCCATTACGCCGAGACATTCATTGTGCCGGCGCAGGTGGGCGCATATACCATTCGACCGCACGGCCCCTCTGAAGGCAAGCAGTGCGCCACGATAAAGGCGTTCGTCCGCCAGGGCGGATAGGGATGCACGGGCTAGGGCTGGTTGCATAAATGCAATCAGCTATGCGAAAACGCATCCCTCAGGGGTTAAAACCCGCCTATTTGATGGGCTTTGAATGGCACGGCTGAAGCCGTGCCCCTTCAAAGCGCTGTTTATGCAACCAGTTCTAGGGCTCAAACTGCGGCCAAAGGCCAGCGAGGCGTCCCGGATCGGAGACCCACTGCACCGCCTCCGGATTTCGCGCGAAATGCTCGTAGAGGGGGATCGATGCCGAGAGGCCGAGCTCCGGGTAATCGCGTGCTCGCCGCTCCGCCAGCGAACCGGCCGCGTAACGCGGATTCTTCTCCCAGTGAATTGCATTTTGGTCATCGAGCAATGGGAACCAGGCCAGTCCGCCATGAGCGCGCACATCATCATAGACAAATCCGTATTGCCGATCGCACCAGGCGCCGAAGACCATGGGCAAATCGGGATCGGCGTTGATGACGCAGTGCGCCCATCCGGGTGGAACCACGACCTGAGCCCCTGGAGTAGCCTCGATGGCAACGCATCGGCCGGGATCGCAAGTCACGCACGCCTGGGCATACACAATTGCCCGGCCTTCCCATACTTCGATAATCTCCGGAGTGGACCAGCCGCAGCGGGGCGCAACGGCATGTACGTGGCCCTGGCTCCGGACGGGCTCGCAGCCAAGACGCCCCGGCGCATACGCCACAACACCAAACAGCAACATGCGGCGCTCAAGCTCGGGCAGATCTTCAGTGCGCCCCACATCCATCGCAATGCTGTACACGGGATCGGGGCCTTCGCAACCGGGATCGCGCAAACTGGCTCGAATTGCGCCTAGCCGCCGGTGCTCAGGTTGGGGCCCGAAGACATCGGCGCCAAACTCGAAATGCAGTCCGTCCCTGTGAAAACGCACGGCAAGTCCCGGATCAAATGCCATGAATCTCCCTCCGGCGGCCATAAAACTCCCCCCGGCGTGTCATCTTTTCAATCTTAGCTAACACGCCAATCCCATATGGGTGTGACATGCCGGTCGAAGTATATTACTATCGAAAGCGCAACATCGGAAAGCTGTCACGATAACTATCGATTGGGCTTCAATCGTTAACCCAAAGTTTCGAAACCTGAGGATTTCTCCTCACTCCGGACGTCGCACGGATCGTACATCTGGAGTCAACAGATAAGGAAGTGCGATTAGTGAAAGAGCGCACTCAGTCCGCGAGCATGCTCTCTGGAACCAGCGGAGATTCTACTAATCTCCCCGAAAAACAGCGGGCGCGCCTCACCGCCATTATGAAAGAACTGCGTCAGTCGAGGGCAGTGTCGGTAGAGCCCCTTAGCGAGCAAATGGGTGTATCGCTTGTGACCATCCGGCGGGACCTGGATCAACTGGAGCGCGATGGCCTGCTGCATAGAACTCATGGCGGCGCTATCTTAATTGAGCCCCTCTTTTACGAACCGTTTAAGAATGACCTTTCGTTTCAGGCCCAACTGGAAAAATTTGCGGATGAAAAGCGGCGCATAGGCCGCGCTGCAGCGGCACTGATAGAGAAGGGAGAAACGATTGCGCTGACGGCCGGCACCACGACTATGGAGGTGATTCGCAGTCTCCCTCTCAACCAGAACATCACGGTGGTGACGAACACAGTCAACGTAGCCATGGAGCTCTCCAAGCGCAAGGATCTGGATATTTTTGTCACCGGCGGGCATCTGCGTGGCGACTGGTTCTCATTGGTGGGGCCCACGGCGATTCATAGCCTGCAACGGATGCTGATTCATACAGTATTCATCGGGGCCGACGGCATCGACGCCGTGTGGGGAGCGAGTTGTTTAAGTTCCGACGAATCTGACGTGAATTCCGCCATGGTGAGGCTGGCGAGACGGCGGGTTGCTGTCGTGGATCACAGCAAGATTGGCATTGTGGCCGGCTGGCGGATCTGCCAGACACAGGATTTGCACGTCCTGATCACTGACAGCGGGGCGACTGCCGAAATGATTGACCCGTTCCGGCAGGCTGGCGTTGACGTGCGCCGCGTATGATTACCATCCTGCCGGCGATCATTTCCCCATCGCAAGAGTTCTTCCAGCCCCTCTAAAACAGTTACAGCGGGTGTTTTCTCAGGCGCTTCATCGTTAAGTTATTGAAAATACATATTATTAACTTCGATCAGAGCTTTTGCCTTTAAAGTGCTTTTTGAGTCGGCCGTTGCCTCGAAATGAGCTTTTGCGGCAAAACGCGCATAAATTATGAGCGTTATTTTATAAAACACACATAATAACGATTGACTAGCGATAAACAGATGGATTAAGATTCCTTGTTCTTTTACCGAGACCGATGCGTCAAAGCTCTGAAGAATTGAGGGGAGGCGGAATATGAAGATTGCGGACATAAAACTCAGATCGCGGAAGGCTGAAAGCCTTTGGGCTGGGCGCACAATTGTGGTTTTGCGCCTGGCGGCGTTTCTTGGAATCTTCTGTTTACTGTTCAGCGCGCCGGCTATGGCGCAATTTGATACCGGCACCATTACCGGAACGGTGACCGATTCGTCCAACGCTGTCGTGCCGAATGCCACGGTGACGGTCACCAACACGGGAACCGGGATCCAAACAACTTTGCCGACGGACAGCGACGGCAGTTTCGTCGCTTCTGCGCTGCCTTTCGGCCAATATGTGGTATCAGCGACTGGAGCCGGATTTAGCAAGGCAGCAACGGCTCCCCTGGCGCTGACTGTTGGAGCGACGATCAACGTGAAACTGACCCTCGCCGTTGCCGCGGCCAACGAGAACATTGAGGTGACGGGAACGGACGCAACGATTGACACTTCTACGAGTACAGCCGGCGCCACCTTGAACTCCACCCAGGTAGGCAACCTGCCGGTGAATGGCAGAGACGTCAGCGACTTTCTCGAGATTTCTCCAGGGTCCGTCGGTTCCACAGCCTTTTTTCAAGGCAGCGTGAACGGGCTCGACAACATCTTCACCGGACTGAATATCAAGCTCGATGGCCAGTCCGCGAACCGGGGCGACGTCAACGGCTTTCTGGAAACCGAAGGCCAGGAGGGGGCGCGCGTCACTCGCGCCAGCGTGGACAGTATCCAGGAGATCGATTTCGCCAACAGCGGCTACAGCGCGCAAAGCGGCTTCTCGCTGGGACCGCAGATGAACATCATCACCAAGGGCGGCACCAACGATTTCCACGGCACGGCTTATGATTTCTTCCGCAACCAGGTTCTGGATGCACGCGACTACTTCGACAACGGCCCGGTGGGACCCTTGCAGTTGAACCAGTTTGGCGGCAACATCGGGGGGCCGATCTTCAAGAATAAGCTCTTCTTCTTCGTGAACTATGAGGGAGACCGCACCCACGTCACAACGCCCGAACCCAACTACGAGGTGATCAGCTACTACGTGCGCTCGGCGACTCAGTTTTTTGCCCCCGCGTTGGATCCCGTCCTGGCGATGATGGCTCCCCTGCCCGCAGGCTGCGACTCGGTCTCGACTTCTACGACGACCTGCGACTACGACACCAACTTTCCGGACTGGGGCACGCCCTTCATAACCAGCCAGCCTTCCCCAACAACCCCTCCCATAACCTATGATCTCGTTTTCACTCCCACCAGCCTTGGCAGCAAGCTTCGGGAAGATACGGGCTCGATACGCTTCGATTACCACATCGGCGATTCCGATACGCTGATGTTCCGCTACAACATCAACGACTCACTGACCAACAACACCTACGGCAACGCGCAGGGCCAGGTTTCGCCACAGGCGCTCAGGACGCAGTTGGCAAAGCTCGACGAGACGCACATCTTCAGCCCGACGCTGCTCAACGAGTTCAGCGTCGCGGTGAACCGCTTCTACTCGAATACCGGTTCTGACCCTTTGAACACCCTTTCTGGCCCTGGCTCACCCTACTTCAGCATTGGCAGCTTCTTCACCAATCTGGGCGCGCTTCCCGGCGCCAACACCTTCAACCAGACCAATGCGAACACGCTGCCAGAAATCTTTGACAACGTGACCAAGACGGCAGGCAACCACACGCTGAACGCCGGCGTTCAGATTCGCCTGAACCGGCTGGACACCTGGCTGCGGCACCTTGTGGCCTACGACTACTACAGCTTTGGAAGCCTGGAAACGAATACCCCGTTTGTAACCCAGGAAAACGGAACACCGGGGTCGATCGGCAACCGCGATTCCAATTGGGATGTCTACGGGCAGGATGACTGGAGAGTGAACCGCAGGCTCACCCTCAACATTGGGGTGCGCTACGACTCCAACACAACATGGAACGTAGCCCACAACAAACAGGCGCAGTTTATCTACGCTACGCAGACCTTCGGACCGGAAGGCCAGAGCGCCTATAGCGCACCGCACAACGATTTCGCTCCGCGGCTTGGCTTTGCCTGGGATCCGTTTGGGAAGGGCAGGACCGTGGTGCATGGATACGGCGGCCTTTTCTTCATGCCCATGCAGCCCTCGCCCAACACGCTGGCGGACAACTTGCCGGCCAATGCATCCATCTCCGACAACCTCTTGAACGCGTTGTTTTTCGGAGACCCCTATGTTGTTTATCCGGCACTGCCGGTGCTTGCAGCAGACCAGCAAAGTGTCTATATCTTCCCCACCAATCCGCGCGATCCTTATTCGACCAACTGGCTCTTCGGCGTCGAGCAGGAACTCGGACAGGGCACGGTCCTGACCGTCAATTACACCGGCAACAGGGTGCAGCACACGCAGGCCGGCGTCGCCTATCAGGGCATCAATCTCAATCCTCAAAGCCCAAACACAAACGTCGGCCGGCCTCTCTCGGCGACGTCCCCTTACCAGAACGAGAACTACATGCCCAATAACCTCTTTTCCAACTACAACGCGATGCAGGTGCAGGTGCGCAGAAATGTGAGGCAGATCAATCTGCAAGCCAACTACACCTGGTCGCATGAGTTCGACGATGAGGTCAACGTCTTCGCGGGCTTCGAGGATCCAATGAATCCGCTCTTTGACCGCGGCAGCGGCGATTGGGACACGCGCCAGAACTTTACCGTCAGCGCGCTCTACAACTTCTCAGAGTTGAAGGGCCACAGCCGGCTGATGCAGGAAGCGGCTGGCGGATGGCAGGCCTCAAGCATTCTGCAGTTCCGCACCGGCCTCGCACAAAATGTCGAGGTCACGAGCGGCTTTTTCGGGAACTTCATGCGGCCCAACTCGGTTCCGGGACAAAGCTTAAAAGCCGCCCCCGCGAGCTGGCCCAGTTCGAGCTACAACATCGACGCCTTCGCGCTTGAGCCGGGATTCGATGGGGTCGATGGCGATCCTTCGACGCTTGGCAATATACCGCGCAACTCGATACGCGGTCCGGGATATTTCCAGTGGGATATGTCAGGGATGAAGAACTTCGCCCTGACCGAAAAGTTGAAGATGCAAATCCGCGCGGACATTTTCAACATTTTCAACCACCCGAACTTCTCCAACGTTGACACCGGCATTTGCAGCTCGGTCTCTTATCCCAGCGCTACGTCCGCAATCTGCACTCCGAATACACGCCGGCTTTTGCAAACCGGTTATTGGGCCGGCTTTGGAACCGCGGGCGCAACCGTTGCGGGCGCCGACGGCGACCAGATCGGCAATGGAACCAATCGCCAGACACAGTTCTCACTGAAGTTTATCTTTTGATGGGCAATGTGCGCCGCTGCGGCAACGAGAAATCGTTGCCGCAGCGAGCGGGCTGACGAAGAATGCAAATGAACTGGGCGAAGGGATTGTTCGAGCCGAATGCTGAAGTCCACGAGAGCGTGAAAACGCTGGGACAACTGGCAGACGTCTTTGCCGACAGAAATGCTCTGCGGGCGATGGATGCAAACACCGTTGTCTATCGCGTTCAGGTCTGGCGCCCGGTCCCGGAGGGCACGGAAGGCGGGCTGTTCTGGGGCGTTTCGGTAATCGAGGCAGGGCTGGTCGGTTCAGAGTATTTCATGACGCACGGACATTTCCATCTGAAGCGCGATCGTTCGGAATACTACGCGACCCTCGAAGGCGATGGAGCCCTGATCCTAATGGACGAACGCCGAAAAACCTGGATGGAGCCGATGACTTTCGGAAGCGTGCATTTCATTCCCCCACAAACCGCGCACAGAGTGGCAAACATCGGCAAAAGCCCGCTGCGATTCATGGCCTGCTGGCCGAGCGATGCAGGGCACGATTATGAAACCATTCGCAGCCAGGGCTTTGGCAGCCGCCTCCTCTGCATCAATGACAGGGCCACTCTGGTTCGGGTTGATGCGTGACATCTCCTGGCCGAGTTCCCGCCTGGGATGGATTGTTGTAGCAATTACGACGATAGCCATGTTCGCAGCGGGCATTGCGATGTTTGTTGTGTAAGACGCAGGACTAAGCGATCTCGGGAGTTTTGCATGCCCGGGCCGCTGCTTTATACAGCGCACGTTTGTCTGCGGCATCGATCTTGCGCAGACCGCGCACCTTCCGTATCCCGTAACAGACGCCGATCACCAGCAGGGTGACGAATACACAGATTAGCGGAGTCGACCACTTCTGGAGCGTCCCTGACCAGAGGCGGATGGCGTGGCGCCCATAGAACACGCCGAGCCAGGCAATGAGGGAGTAACGCAAAGTGCGCGCGGCGCCATATACAACCAGGAAGCGGCGGCGCGACACGCCCAGCGCGCCAGAGGCGAGAGCAAACGGCAACAGCGGAATGGGCGGAGGGAGCAACGCGGGAAGGAACACGGCGAGGATGCGGTGACGCTCAACCCATCCGACGACTCGCCCAAGAAGACGCGCTGGCACATAGCGGTGCAATGCCGCTTCGCCTCCTCTGTGTCCGAGGTTCCATGTGGAATATCCGCCCACAAGGCTGCCGACGATGGCCACCGCTGCAAGCAGCCAGGGATCTCCGCCGTACGCCACCAGCCACAGCAGCAGCAGGTCAGTGCTACCGGGCAGAGGCAAAGGAATGGGGGAGGAGTCGACGATGGCAACGGAGAAAAGCCCCAGCGCTCCCAGGTGCGTGAGCCAGTGCGGCATCAGCGAGCGATGCAAAGGACGCGCAAGCAGCAGAGCTGTTTGTCGAAGAAGCAAATATTCATGCAAGCGCACGGCAAGCAAGCGATCACCTTTTCATCCATGCCGAGTGATTCAAGATCCTCTGCGGCCCCTTACGAGTCCGCAGAGGATTTAGGGTTCTGTGGTTCTGTGGTTCTGTTAGCGCAGGCTTCCAGTCGTAGCATTGACCGGGCTTCCAATTGCTTCGCCCGATACGACCAGTTCCACTCTCCGGTTCTCTTGCCGTCCAGCGGAGTTATCGTTCGAGGCTACCGGCGAACTATTGCCGAAGCCCGTTGCGCTGACTGAGTTTGCGACTACGCCCTCTTGCACGAGGTAATCGCGGACCGCCCCCGCGCGGTTCTCTGAGAGCTTCTGATTCATCTCATCGCCACCCACATTGTCGGTGTATCCGCCGACCGCAATGTTGAGCCCTGGGTATGCGATCAATATTCCGGCAACCTTTGCCAGCTTCTCCCGCGCGCCGGGCTTCAACGAGTATTGCCCGGTGTCGAACAGCACATCGGACATGCTGACGATCAGTCCACGTGCGCTGTCGCGTGTCTCGAGGATCTCATTGAGTCGCACTTCCAATTGCGCACGCATTGCCATCTTGTCGCTGTCCGCCTGCTGTTCTCCCTCCTGCGCATGCTGGGCAATCAACCGAGACTGGTCGGCATCGGCTTGAGCCGCGCTGATGGCCGCGGCTGATGCTGCCTGGTTGTTCATCATGTCAGTCTGGGCTTTTGCCGTAGCGGCCTCGGCGTTTGCCGTATCGGCCTGGGCCCTTGTCGCGTCGGCCTGGGCCTTTGTCGCATCGGCTTGGGCTTGTTCCTTTTGCCGGGTCGCCTCATCGGCCTGCGCCTGCGACTGTGCCTGCGCATCCGCCGAAGCCTGGCGTTCGTTCGCCCTGCGATCCTCTTCGATCCTCTTGACGGCTATCTCTCGCGCATCTTCCGCAGTCTGCACCGTCTCTCGGGACTTCGCGATCAGTTGCTTCCTGTCGGAATGCCTGTCCGTGGCGTACCCGTCGGCGCTGTTCATCAACTGGACAGCGTGCTGATAGCTTTCGCCGGCGTACTTCTCGGCTCCCTCAGATTGGGCGATGCGCACCGCATTCCGCGCTTCGAGGAACTCCAAGGGCAGCTTGGCATCCAGAACCACGGGGTCGAATTTGTATCCGGTCGGGATATAACCGCCGCGCTCCATGAGTTCATATTTTGCGTGCATTGCTTCGGGTGTTCCCTTGGTGTCGGCGCGAATCACATTTTCAAGCACGACAACATTGCTGGGCTGGCGAACGGCAAAATAGGGCTCCGCGGTGACGATCAGTGCGAATGCCTGGAGATTGGTGGTGGCAGTCAGTTTGCTGCGATCGTTGCCGCCGATCAAAACTTCTCCAAGGTTCACTGCGTGGCCGTCAGGCGAGATCGCCCACATCACGTAGGTCAGATATTCGGCGCCAAAGGTCGTGGGGCTTTGCAAATTCCCAAAGTCCGCTTCCACTTCCATGGTGCCGCGCTTGCTGCGCACTTTGGCTTTTCCATCGGCTGAAGGCAGCAAAGCGGTTCCGGCCAGATCCACTTCCGATGGCTCCGCTGCGATGTTGATAGTCGACCGCTTCGACGGTGCGACTGGTTTCGGCTCACGGCATAGACGGGCGTTGAGCCGATAGGCACGAGGGCGATCGTCTCTTGCGGGCCGGCCTGAGCAAACGCGCTCACGCTGAGCGCGCTTCCGATGACGAACAAAAGTGTGTGCTTCACGAGATCTCCTGCAGTCAGAGGACTGCCGTATTGCGTTGTTGTCTTAAGTTGGCGGGCGAAGCCGTGCAGGCTTCGATGGTGCGATCTGTCAACGCCCGACGCGGAATTGATTGAGGTGTTGAAACAGCCCGTAGAGATTTGCGATCCACATGACCAAAACAATGACAACCAGGCCGTTCAGGATCGATTTGATTTGCCCTTGCATGGGGATGAACCTGTTCACAAGCCACAACAGAACGCCCTGCTGCAACAATCGTGATGAGGACAGTGGTAAGTGGCATATCGTGTTCCTCCAATCACTTCTGCCAGCGTGAACTCCGCGTGGAATGCATGAAATTCCGCAGTGGAATTGCATTGCGCATTTCTAAGTCTTCCATCTTCGAAGCAGGGATGCTGAGCAATTCAGTACATGAGCTATGAATGCATCGCGTCGCACCAGCAATTGCTGCCTGGCGTTCTGTGTGCAGCACTATGGTTTTTGAGTTGCCGCGGCAGTGACCTGCACGGGCTTGTCGGCATCAGGTGTGGATGAGCTAACCGCCGGCGCCGGCTTGTCGGCCGGTATCTCAGTTCCTGCCGGATAAATGAGAATCTGGATCGAGCCCCAATCCGCGTCGAGGTTCGCGCCTGCCTGCTTGCCCATTCCCAGCGTCTTGAGCTGGCTGTCGTCAAATCCGAAGTTCTCGACCAGATACTCGCGGATGACCATCGCCCTGGCCTCGGTGAGGACGAGATCCTTCTGGGTATCGCCATCCATGCCAGTGGAGACCACGACGACCGCAACTCCGAATTGAGTCTGTGCCAGGAAGTCGCCGGCGGCTTTGAGAGTCTTCTGATCCTTCATCTTGGCCGAATCGCGGCCATCGAAGAGCTGCTTTGCTGTGTAAGTAAATGTCTTTTACAGGAGTAGCTCTGCGGGAGCCCGCTGATCTTGTTTGCCGCCAAATCGGAGGAGTCTTCGTATCCGCGCTTCTTGAAATACCCGCTCAAGAAGAAGTTGTGCTTCAGCGCCTCCATATTCTCCTGGAAGTCCGTTACGCCGGCTTGCGCCTGCAGCATCGTGTCATGCAGTGTGGTCGTGGTCTGTTCCAGGTTGTTATAGAGTTGCTTGTCGTTCACCAGCGCTCCCACGGTTCCCTGCCCTGAATCGATCTTGGCGCTTACCGAGTTCAGATGGGCCGTGGCCGCAGTTGTGTTGTGGATGGCCTGCTGGCTGCTATCCAGGATCGCGTTCGTCTTTGCGAGCAGATCCTGCCATCTCCAGCGGCGGTACGCTCTGGATGGTCTCGCCATCCTTTACCTCGGCTTGCCCGGCAGATCCAAACGAAATGGCCACGAACTGATTGCCCAACACTCCCTCGGTTTCGATCGAGGCTACAGAGTCGCTGCTTGATGATCTCCTGTGTCGATCTGTCGAGATCCATGACGACGATGACCTTATCGCCCGGTTTGTGAGGCAGCGCGATGCCATGCACAGTTCCGCTGTGAACGCCGCCCACCTGCACGTCAGCTCCCACAGCCAGGCCCGCAACATTGTCGAATTGCGTCTTCAGTTGGTAAGTGGAGCGAAACAGATATTCCTTGCTCCCGATGATGAAGACCCCGGCAGCCAGAACTGCCAGCGTCGCAACGATGAATGCTCCCAACCTTGCCACTCTCGACATAAGTCCTCCTACGATTGCTTCAGAAATTCCTTCACAAAACCGATGTCGCTTTGTTGAAGGTCCTCAAACGTGCCCTCGATCACTACGTTGCCCTCATTCAGCAGGGCGAGACGGCCGGCAATCGTTTTGGCGCTATGCAGATCGTGCGTCACTACGATGGACGCCATCCGACGTTCCCTCTGGAGCTTGAGAATCAATTCGTCGATTTCGCCGGAACTGATGGGGTCGAGGCCGGCCGTGGGCTCGTCGAGCAGCAGAATCTCCGGCTCCAGAGCCAGCGCACGCGCCAGGCCCACGCGCTTTTGCATTCCGCCTGAGATATCCGACGGCATCTTTTCGAGATCGCCCTCCATGCCCACCTCGGCCAGCAATTGCCTTACACGGTCGGCCCGCTCGGATTTGGACATGTCTCTGCGATGGTGTTCAAGGGGAAAGGCCACGTTCTCCCGCGACAGTGAGCGAATCGTAAAGCGCCGCCTGCTGAAACAGAAAACCCATCTTCTTCCGGATTTCTCCCATGCGGTCGAGAGCCAGGCCGGCGATGTCCTGGCCATGAATGCAAACCGATCCAGAGTCGGGCGTATCGAGGCCAATGATGAGCCTCAGCAACACGCTTTTCCCCGTGCCGCTGCGTCCCAGCACGGCCAGGGTTTCTCCCTGGTTCACGCGCAAGCTGATCCCGTTTAGAACCTTGTGGCCGCGCGAAGGATTTGTACACGTTCTCGACAGCAACGACGGGCACAAGGCCGTCTTGCTCGGGCTCCGCTTGCTTCGTCGCGATGTCATAAGCTGTGGCCATATTTGTTTCACGCGTGCTTCAAACAACGGTTAAGGAAAGAAGACAAGGATGAATTTCACCAGCACAACGTCGGCCAGGATAAGGAAGAGCGAGGCCAGCACGACCGAGTTGGTGGCCGCGCGGCCCACACCCGCAGCTCCTCCGCGCGTGCGCATTCCCTGAAAGCACGCGATGAGCCCGATGATCAGGCCATAGACGGCGGTCTTGAATGTCTGCGGCAGGAATGCATTGAAAGTGGCGCCATTAAAGCCGCTTGTAATGAACTGATGGAACGAGAGCGGCTCAACCAGAGCCTGCGCAAACCAGCCCGTCAGCAAGGCGCATGCGTCGGTGGCAAGGGTCAGCAGCGGCAGCATCAGGATGCAGGCCAGTATTCGTGTCGCCGCCAGCAGCCTGTAAGGGTTGATCGCGGATGCCTCGATGGCGTCGATCTGCTCGGTCACTTTCATCGATGCCAGTTCCGCGCCCATGCCCGCGCCCACGCGCCCGCTTACGACCAGGCCGGTAATGACCGGCCCCATCACCTGAATAACGGAGTACACGAGAGTGGCAGGAAACATCGATTTGGCGCCGAATCGAGTGAGACTGTAGCGGGCTTCGAGCGAGATGATGACGCCAATTGCAGCGCCTGCCATGGCGACCAGCGGCAGAGACTTCGACCCAACTTCGTCGAGCTGCCGAATCAGCTCGCGCCATTCATACGGCGGCGTAACCGCGGCCCGGAGAACTCGCCAGGAAAAAATGCCCAGTTCTCCAAACCACTCGAAAAATCCGTTGAACAGCTTCGCGGCAGAGCCTGCAACGGAGGACACAAGTGCCGGTTCGCCGCACCGGAAGAGGCGGGTTTATGCCCGCAACGGCTGTGAATCCGCGATCGCTCAATGGTTTGGTCCTGGGTCTGGCGAGCCGTGCGCATTGTTCAGATGCATGCGTGAAATCAAGGCGTGAGGTCCGCTATAGAAGAACTCCAGAGCAATGTTGCCGCCCATATATCCCAGCAAACTGTAGTTGCCCATGCGGAACGCATCCTTTGCGCCGAAGCGATCCGGATACCACAGGTGAACCGCAATCATCGAACCCGCATAGGGCGCGACAAGCGCGGAGACTGAGAAGACGCGATGGCCGTCTTCGCCGCGGCGCCCTGTCAAGGTGGAGATCACTGCGTGGCGCAGCCGCGGAAATGGGCCGCTGCATTCGCAGCGGTAGTACATCGTATCTTCTTTGAAGGCTTCCGCCAGCCCATAACGCGTGGTTGTTCCAATAACCGCGATCCCAAAGTCGGACCCGAACCGCTTGCCGAAACCCTCGGCGCCCTGGCCCCACTCCGGTGGAGAATTGGTCCACTGGTTGATTCCGGCGGCGAACGCGGCGCCGGCAATTGGATACGGACCGAATGCGTCGAAAGCGTAGTTGCTCACCTTGTTCTTTCAGTCGGCCGGACGTAGGTCAGGTCCAGTGTCCCAGGGGCCGTGATTCCTGAAATTGCAGAGGAATCTCCAGGAGAGAGAAGCGATTGCGATCTTGCCAGTACCGGCATTGCGGCCAGGGCCGCAGCGACCAACACCAGGAGCATTGCCCTGGTGAACTTTCGTGCCGGAGGGTTTGTGCGCGATTGGCCAATACGTCTTCCCGCCAGGCCTTCCCGGCAGGCCAACAAGAAATGCGACTCCGAGATCCATTTGGATGACCGCATCGTCTCTCCTTTGATCGGCATCGCCCATCTCAGGCACGGCATGCGCGGCCAACGAACTGTCGCGTCGTATCGCTACACCCATACAGATGCTTTCAGAGTGGAGGCATTCAAGGATGGTCACATTTGCACGCCATCGCAAGTTGTTTGCTTCTGCGATGGCCGCACCGGACAATGATGGCGAAATGACAAGGCGAAATCGACTCCATGGGAGCAAATGGTCCACGGAAGCAAATGTCCAAAAGAGCACAGTCTTTGCTCTCGGGCCGAGAGGATAATTGAAGAAACCAGTTATTTCTACGGTTCGCGCGAGGTGTCTGCAATGTCTGAAGTTCATGCTTTTCCTTCCATTCCCACCAGGATCTTGTTGCCCATCGACTTTAGCTCTTCCTCGCAGGCGGCTTTGGAGATGGCAGCTGACCTCGCGAAGCACTTTCACGCGGAACTCCATCTTGTGCATGTGATCCCGATGTTTCCCACCTCAACACTTCCTGACTTTGTCCCCGAAACCAAATTCCTTCAGGATGCGAGGGCAATTGCGGAACGGCATCTGGCGAAATGCCATGCGGCTCTCGCGGCCAGGGGAGTGAAGTCAACTTCCAGTGTTGAAGTTGGAAATGACGTCGCCGGGACCATCATGGAAGTGGTGGAACGCGAGCATATCGACATGGTGGTGATCTCCACGCACGGCATCTCCGGCTGGCATCCGCTGGTCTTCGGATCGATTGCCGAAAAGGTCGTAAAGCTCGTGCAATGCCCCCTCCTGCTTCTGCGTTCGGCCAAGCCTGACGCCAGCGGGAAGGTTTCAGCAGGGCGTTCCACGGAATGGTGGTAGTGAAAGCGCGAGACCCCGTTTCGCAGCGCTCACCGGCGCCGGACTTCCTGAAGATTTCTCGAAGTGAGCAAATTGACCATACGGATTTCTGCGTCCGGGCGATGATGGACAGAGATTGATCGCAATTGCGATTGATCCTACGGCAGACTTCGCCCATGTCGCGCCTGCGGTTCGTGGTCCATTGGCCACAAACCATGCGAACGGCACGCCGCGGCTAAGCCTTCTGGGCAGGAGGAGGCCACCCATAGCTATCGCCCTGTAACTACGAGGTTGTATTTTGATGACAAACGATCGCAATACATTCGATTCCGCCGCCTTTCTTGCCAACGCCGGGCTCGGCCGAACGATCATCGACTTAAAGCCCAAAGAGACCTTCTTTTGCCAAGGCGACACGGCGGACTCTGTGTATTACCTGCAAGAAGGCCGTGCCAGAGTCACAGTGGTCTCGCAGGCGGGCAAAGAAGCCACCATCACCCTTCTATCTGCTGGTGAATTTGTCGGAGAGGAGTCTCTCGCGGCAATCGGTGGATTGCATTTAGCAACTGCCACTGCCGTGAACACCTGTACTGCGCTCAAGATCAGCAGAAACGAAATGATTCGAGTGATGCATGACGAACCTGCGTTCGCCGACATTTTTCTCAAGTTCCTGCTGGCCCACAATATGCGCACCCAGGCCGATCTTGTCGATCAGTTGTTCAACTCCAGCGAGAAGCGCCTGGCGCGGATTCTCCTGTTAATGGCCGAATTCGGCAAGCCGGGTGAACCGGATACCTTCATCCCGCCCATTACTCAAGAAACGCTGGCGGATATGATCGGCACTACCCGGTCCCGCGTCAGCTTCTTCATGAATCGTTTTCGCGAGCTCGGTTTTATCAGCTACAACGGGCGCATCCAGGTACATAAGTCGCTGCTCAATGTGGTCCTGCTCGATCAATTCCCTGACCAGAATGCAGAAAAGCCTGCGATCCTCCCTGTCTCGTGAGCGCCTTCAGCCCGGTGCTTCGCGCCGGCACGCAAACTCTATTGGGCGTATGCTTGAAACAGTACCCCGTTTTTCCCTCCTCGCCTTTGGCACTCCAGGCTTCGCTCCAGACGAGTATCTTACAGGAACGCAACCGAACCATCGGAGCCGCCATGAGCCTCATCAAGAAAAGCGATGTCAAGAACCACCTGTCTCCGCAATCCCGAACAGGGATACATTTGTGCGAACCTGTAAGCCGGCCCGATGCAACCGGCAACTCCGTGGCGGAAGCGGACGCAATCCCCGCAAATCCATCGCAATTTTCTGAGGATTCCGTTGCGGGACATTCGTCATCTGGCCTGGCCATCGTGCCAACCGATGAAGTTACCGGTTCCACTCCGCAGGCGCCCGCAACATCCAAGAGCGTGCAACCGTGAACCTGCATTCTGTCTTCCTGCGCAGCGGATGCGTCCTGCCCGATCGCTTAGACCCTTGTCGGCAGCCCATCGGCGAAGGGTGGTCCGTTGTTGAAGAGATCCCCGCGCTCGTTTTCGACACCATGATTCGCCAAGCCGGCTGGCATTTCGTGTGGCTGCACGAGGCTTGTTCCCGAAGGGGCTTTGGGTTAACGGAAGAAGCGGCGATCCGCCGGGCCTTGTCCCGTGCGCTCAACGGAGTATCGAAGCGATTCAACGCCGCGGAGCTTGATTCTGTTCAGGTCACACAGTACCCGGGATTTCACATCGCGAATGTCACGGTACAAACCCTCCAGATTCAGCGACACGCCTCTCTGAAAATTGCTGCTGTGCAGAATCCTCTGCCCGTTCCGGCAAGATAAGCCGAGTGTCCCGGCGCATGAGGGCCGAGCGTTAGTCCATGTGTCACCCGTCCGCAGTGACATCGTGCAGCGCATCGAAAGCGCGGAGCGAATCACAAATGAAAAGAGGATAGGATGTCCTTCCCCGAGATCGTAAAGTCCGAGACGCAGGCTGGAAGAACTGGTACGTCAGCTTCTTTGCCCATCGCGTTCGAAGCCAGCAGCCTGCCATTGCCCTCGCGCATCGCCGTTATTGGGAACTACCTGCCACGCGAGTGCGGAATTGCCACTTTCACGACCGACCTGTGCACCGCATTCGCAGCCGAATACGGAGGAGGTCGCCTTTTTGCCATTCCCGTCAACGATCCCGATTCGAGCTACGACTATCCGGAACAAGTGCGCCTGGAACTGACGCAGGAGGACATTGCCTCCTATGAGCGGGCTGCCGATTTCCTGAACTTCAATAGCAACGATCTCGTCTGTCTGCAACACGAATACGGCATCTACGGCGGCGATGCGGGCGGCTACATTCTGGCCTTGCTGCGCAGATTGAAAATGCCGCTGGTCACAACGCTGCACACGGTTCTGCGCCAACCGGACGCAAATCAACGGGCCGTGCTCGAAGAGATCGCGCAGCTCTCCGATCGAATGATTGTGATGAGCGAACTGGCCGCCCAACTGTTGCGGGAAGTGTATGCGGTTCCTGGCGGAAAGATCGATGTGATCCCACACGGCGTGCCGGAAATGACATTCATGGACCCCAACTATTTCAAGGACCGGTTTGGCACAGAAGGCAAGTCCGTTTTGCTTACATTCGGCTTGCTCTCGCCAAACAAGGGAATTGAAAACGTGATTCGGGCGCTGCCGGCGATTCTGGAGCGGCATCCGAATGTGGTCTATATCGTCTCCGGAGTGACGCATCCCCATATTCGCAAGCGCGAGGGCGAGCGCTACCGCGAAGAGTTGCAGGCGCTGGCCGAGCAGCTTGGTGTTTCTTCCCATTTGATTCTGAACAATCGTTTTGTCAGTACTGAAGAACTTGTCGAGCACGTCGGCGCGGCCGATATTTACATCACGCCCTACCGGCAGGAGGCGCAGATTGTCTCCGGCACGCTGGCCATCGCGCTTGGAGCCGGCAAGGCAATTATCTCTACGCCCTACTGGTACGCCAAGGAACTGCTGGCGGAGAAGAGAGGCGTAATCGTCCCATTTGAAGATCCGGGTGCCATCGCAAAAGCGGTTGTCGAATTACTCGAGAACGATGCGGAGCGCCACGCAATGCGGAAGCGGGCATATCTGCACTCCCGTGGAACAACGTGGCCGACGACTGCACGGGCCTACATGGCGACCTTTCAGCGGGCACGCATCGAGCGCTCATTGCGGCCAAGGGCTGCCCAACCGGACGACGCCGTCCTGGAACTGATAGACCCGATGGACCACCTGCCGGTTCTGAACACCGCTCATCTGTTAACCATGACCGACGACACGGGCATGTTGCAGCACGCAATCTTCTCCCTGCCCAACACACGCGAGGGCTATACAGCCGACGACAACGCACGGGCGCTTATTGTGTCCACTCTACTGGATGAGAGACCCGGGTTCGAGTACGGAGAGGAGCATCTCAGCCTCTCTCGCCGGTACCTGGCTTTTCTCTGGCTTGCATTTAGTTCCGATAGCGGACGGTTCAAGAATTTCTTAGGCTACGACCGCACATGGCAGGAGGAGGTTGGATCGGAAGACAGCCATGGGCGCGCGCTGTGGGCCCTGGGGTCGGTGCTCGGCCAATCGCTCAATGCGGGGTTGCGGGGAGCGGCAGGAAGACTCTTCGAGGCTGCCGTGCCGGCAGTTTTAACGTTCAGCAGCCCGCGGGCATGGGCATTCAGTGTTCTCGGTTTGCAGGCCTATCTCGACTGGTTCCCTGGCGACAGGGCCATCCAGGGAATTCGCAACACGCTCGCCAATCGCCTGCTTGATATTTACGAGCGCAGCCATTCCGAGACCTGGCATTGGTTCGAGAAGAGTCTCGCGTACTCGAATGCGCGGCTGCCGCAGGCGCTCATCCTGGCCGGTGGGCGCAGCAATAACAAGAAGATGATCGCGGCGGGAATCGAGTCGCTCGAATGGCTTGTAGCTGCTCAGCACCGCGGTGACCCGGAGATCTTTGTGCCCATCGGCTCCAGCCAATGCTTTACCGAGGGCGCGGAGAAACCCCGCTTCGATCAACAGCCCGTCGAAGCCTGTGCCACGATCTCTGCATGTCTCGAGGCATACAGGTTAACGCACGAAGAGCGCTGGAGTGCGGAAGCCGATTGTGTCTTCAGGTGGTTTCTGGGCAAGAACGATCTGCAGGTACCGCTTTACGATGCCACGACGGGCGGATGCAAAGATGGACTGCATCCCGACCGGGTCAATGAGAACCAGGGAGCGGAATCAACTGTTTCGTTCCTGATGGCACTCCTGGAAATGCAGAGAGCGAAGATGAACCACGTAGAAGAGACGGACCAGGAAATGAGGATCTCCCTTGAATCCACCGATTGATACAGCAGCTTTGCCGGAGCCCAGTGCTTTGGAACAGGCGAAACCGGAGCCATGCGCTAACCTTCCGCTGTTCACGCGCTATTCGGGAAATCCGATCCTTAGCGGACGGAACTGGCCTTATGCCGTGAACAGCGTTTTCAACGCAGGAGCGGTGCTGCTACCCGATGGCGACACGTTGCTGCTTTGCCGCGCTGAAGACCGCAGCGGCCTCTCGCACTTGTGTGCGGCACGCTCGGAAAATGGAATCGACGGATGGCGCGTCGATGCCGAGCCCACGCTTATGGCCAGTCCACGTGACTACCCCGAAGAAATCTGGGGCATCGAGGATCCGCGCATCACTTATGTTCCGGAACTCGAGCAATATGCGGTCGCGTACACCTCCTTTGCCCGCGGCGGTCCTGGAGTTTCACTGGCGCTCACCAGGGACTTCAAGAGCTTCAAACGGTTCGGCGTGATCATGCCGCCCGAAGATAAGGATGCCGCTCTGCTGCCGCGAAGAATCAACGGCTACTGGGCCTTGATCCACCGGCCAATGACCGTGCTTGGCGCTCACATGTGGATCTCTTACTCGCCGGATTTGCGGTTTTGGGGCAACCATAAGGTCATCCTGGAAGCGCGGCGCGGGGGATGGTGGGATGCAAACAAGATTGGCCTCTGCTCTCCGCCGATGGAAACGCCAAAAGGCTGGCTCACCATCTACCACGGTGTGCGGCAAACGGCCTCGGGAAGCATCTATCGCCTGGGCCTGGCGCTCTTCGATCTTGAACATCCCGAGATTTGCCTGCAACGAGGAAACTCGTGGATCTTCGGTCCCGAGGCCCCCTACGAGCGCACTGGAGATGTGCACGACGTCGTCTTTCCTTGCGGGCAAACCATCGCCGCGGATGGAGACACCATCAACCTTTATTACGGAGCGGCCGATTCAAGCATCGCTTTAGCTACGGGAAGTATCCGTCGTCTGCTCTCATGGCTCGACGCGAATTCCAGCGCGGGAGTTGGAGTCGAGCGACGATGCATGCCGTCGTCACTCTGAAAGGAAGCTCCTCATGAATGTCGATGCGATGACGTGGCCGGTTTGGCTGCCGAGAGTGCTTTGGTTACGGCGAAAGTGCCCTCGCTGCAAATCCGTTCAATTCAAACCAGCCGAGTTGCGCCTTTACGATGGCCTCCTTGGCTTGTTTTTTCTCCGTCCCGTTCGCTGCAAGTTTTGCTGGCGGCGGTTCTACTGGATTTCTCTGCGGGGCGCGGAATGAGCATCCAGCAATATGACTCCGGTCCCACGTCGAATGATCTTTTGGAAAGGCTTGTCGCGGAGAGAATCCAAGCCAAAGGGTATGTAGCGCCGAAGCTGAGTTTGCCGCGACAAAGGCCCACGGTCAGCCGTGGGCCTTTGCAGGTTCCAGCGAGAACACGCTGAGACAACCCTCCCAGGCGACGGCGAGCGCGGCCAAGGGAACAAGCCAGACTCTAGGGAAGATGAATCTTCAGCTTGAAGCAAATGAAGAGAATCAGGATCGCGCCCAATGTTGAAAAAATGAGGCCGGCGGGATGGTATCGGTCGTTTTTCGAGCGAAAGAGCATGTGGGAAATACCGCCGCCGATGAGCGATCCGACGATGCCGAGCACGATTGTCCAGAACATCGTCATGTGTTCGTGCATCACCGATTTTGCGATGAGCCCGGACAATAGCCCGATAAAGACATACCAGATCAGGTGAAACATATCTTTTCCTCCGCGACTCGAATTCTGCAGGCAGACGGTGGGTCAAAGATGGTCAATTTTATACAGTTTGGCGGCAGCAGGCGGCTCCTGACCTCGATCGAGGCGAAGCTCCTAGAACCGGTCTCATAAACCAACTTTTTCAACTCGCCAGCTTTGTGGGACCCGCCTTGTTGTTGGGTCCCATACTTGCGCGGCGCTGCACATTGCCATTTATGAGACCGGTTGTAGAGCACTTTGGATACCTGTGGCTCATTTGATGCCTCAGTCACCAAACGTGCAGGCTCCTGCACCGAGGGTCTTCCACCTCCATCGCCACGATCCTGCACCGCGGGTCATCCATCTCAATGACTACGCCCTGGAGCAGGCCCTTGCACCGGGGGTCTTCCATCTCAATTACCACACCCCTGAGGATGCCGATGCACCGAGGGTCTTCCACTTCAATCGCCGCGATCCTGCACCGAGAATCTTCCATATCAATCACCTCGCCATCAGACAGGCTCTTGCGCCTGATAGCTTTGTCAGCGGGCTGAAATCATGCTGGCGCGATCTCGAGAAGCGAACTGCCCCTCATTGGCCGATTACGCAGAACTTGTGCGCTGGAAAGGATCGGCGGCTTCTCGGAATTGTGCTCCGGTAATTGATCGAGCAGGACCACATTGAGCAGCGATTTGTGTACCTTAATGCGGCCGTTGTAGTCGATGAAGCCAAGCTTGCGAAAACGGTTCATGAAGAAGCTGACACGGGACCGCGTAGTGCCGACCATCTCCGCCAGGGTTTCCTGCGTAATGGGCGGAATAAAGGTTTCCGGTTCGCCGGGTTTGCCGAATTCCGCCATGATCAGGAGAATTCGCGCCAAGCGCTTTTCACTGGAGTTGAAGAGCTGATCGACAAGATCGGCCTGAATTCGCATGCTGCGCGCCAGCAGAAACTTCATGAACAGGTCGGAGAAGGCGGGCTCTTGATGCATCACGCGGATCATCTCTTCCCTTCCAATTTTGAGCGCTGCGCACTCGGTTACCGCAGTGGCCGTGGACAAGCGCAGACCGGGCACCGCCGCGAGGGCCGCCTCTCCAACGAAGTCGCCGGCGGTGAGAAGCGTGATTGTAGCCTCTTTGCCATTGTGCGAAACGACGGTAAGCTTTGCCCGGCCGCTCTGAAGATAAAAGACGGAGTCCGCCGGATCTCCCTGGGCAAAAAAGGTCTGGTTCGGCTTTACGTCTATGATTCTTCGACCAAGGCCGGGGTGCGCAAGAAAAGCGGCAGGGTCGAATGTGGAGTTGTCTTTATTGGTCATCAACATGGAACCTCCTTCGAGGCGGCTAGGAAACGCGCTGCAAGCTGCGGTTGGCCTATCAAAAGCCAGGGAGGGACTGCTTCAGAGGATAAGAACCGAGCGTTCCGCCCAGCCTGACCGGCGACGCAGGTCCCGGGTCGCTGCCCTTATTTGAGGCCACAACTTTCGGGGCGGATCTCCCGCACTCGGGGTCTGCTACACCAATGCCTTGCACAGCTTCGCCCTCGCTCACAGGCAGCGTATGTTCTGTTTTGCTCACTTTTGAAAGATTTCGCGGGACCCCATTGGGGTCAAATGTTAAGGAATCGCCGAGTGACTCATTGAGGTCTGGTCTCCATCAACTTGACGGTGTGGGACCGGGGCTCAGGTGTGTGCGTGAGAACCCCACTTTGACTCGATTAACCACAATCTATTGAGCTTCAAGGATTTATCGAACCCAATTTATCGCCATCAAAACTAGTTCTCGCGCAGGCTCACACTATCCCGTGAGCACCTTCGCACCAGTGCTTCGCGTGGTCACCGCAAACTATGGGCTCAAAGGCCGGGGAGGCGGGCCAGTTGCATCGGAAGCCTCGCGCCCAGCTAATGCGGGAGCCCGATTTGAATCGAGAACGTTGACCAGCGACCAGGGGCTGCCAGCCAGATCGTAGTGAAACTCTCCCTGCTGATCCACCACGAGCCTGCTTGCCGGGTATAGGAATCCTGTGCTCTTGGTATTGTCGGTGTCATTGATGTCGAATTGACCAACCATAAGATCGTAGGACAGCGAATCCGAGCTCGGATTGACTTCATCGGATTGAAGCGGACGGTTGGCGATAAAGACGATCTCCCGCCCGGTTGGGGTTACAACCATTTGGATGAAGGCGACAGCGAAGCTGAGATCTCCGCTCATTGAGCAAAGACCGGCCGCTTTCGTTTTGGAGAGCGCGGTGGCCAGTTCCCGATCCTGGCCCTCTCGGAATGCCAGTGAAAGAAGCTGCAGATCCGCAGAAGTGGTGTAGTTGTAAACGATCAGCGTGACACGGACCACGTTTCCGTCTTTCGCGTATGTGGCCTGAATCTTCTCTGAACCTGGACTGCTGGAGAATCCCGCGGTAGCTCCAAGCGCTAAAAAGCCCGCGAGCAGCAAGCTAAAGGATCCTAACTTGCGTCCACATCGAATGATGCTTGTGAGTGGTACCATTTTCGTTTCTCCAGGGGGATCCGCGCCAGGGCCTGTTCACATTGCTCAGGCCCTGGTAGGCCCCATCGCTCCGCGAATTTGAAGCTATGCGGCAGCTCTTGTTGCGATGGGTCTTTGCGTCTGGACAAGTTCATCGAAGATGGTACGGTATTGGATCATTGCGGTGCGGAGCTCTTCGGTGCTTGCTTCAGCCCGGCCGGGCCGCACCGCGATGGCGTGCGCCACCCGGTAGTATTCCATCATGCGAGGATACGTGACGGAGACATCGTCGGCGCGTTGTTCAAAGCTGTCCTTGGGATAGCCGCGGGCCTCAAGGAGCGCAGCGATCAGGTCGTCAGCCTCAGTGACTGCGGCCTTGGGGTGGTCGACGAAGCGGGATTGCACCGTTTGCCACTCGGTAACGAATCGCTCCCGCTCGGTGGCGCCGAGTTCGCGGATTTTCATGGCTTCGACGCGTGTTTTACGATCGGCCAGTTTTGCTTCGGCCTTTTGCGCAGAGCCATGCTCCAGAACAGCGCGATCGTACTCCGTTCCGAAGCGATTGCGTAGAGCTGCGGTCTTGGCTTTGCGGTGGTGAAGATACGCGGCGACAGCGATGACAACAACAACAGCGGCGAGTAGAACTGCAGCAACGATGAGCTGCGTATTCGTGAAGTGATCGAACATTGTGTTCTCCTATGCGGGATTCCCGCTCAATGGGGAGGCTTCCCAGGCGGGGAAGGACCCACACAAGATCGATCATGGACGGACATTCGCGTGAATGCTGGCCAGAATTGCTCATGCCAGGGGCGAACCAGGGCGATGGGTGGGCAGAATCTCTTAATTTGTGGGGAACTTGCGACCTGACTTGACCTCAATCCCCAGGGTTGGCAACCATCCGAACCCAGGATCCCTCACTTTTCAAATGCCATTGAGCAAAATTGAACAGCCTTTGAAGCGTCGCGACCGTACGATACTTCCAGGTGCACACCCCCAGCGTCAGTAGTGCGGCCGGGTGGTGCGGGTCTGTCCCCTGAAGGCTGCACTTCTTCAACACCTCCGCCGCTGCTTTCACAGGCTTCATCACTTGATTCAGTTCGACCTTTTCTCATAGTTCAAAAGTGCACATCCATCCCAAGCTGGTTGGAGTAGATTCAGGCAATGACGAGCAGCCATATACGCCGCATTCGTAAGCTTGGATTGCTGATGGGGGACATGGTTGTGTCTGCTGCCGGGTGCTTCGTATTCATGCGTGGCTTTCGGGTGGTAGCCGGCGGACAGGAAAGACACGACGGTAGGTCATCAATGCGCGCCCATGACACAAAGCCATTGGCGGGTATCCGGCGCCGCACTCTTCCTTCTGGCCTTCGTCGTGAGTGAGGCTGCGGCGACTGTTGTGGCGCTTCACCACTGATCTCGATCTGCAGTATTGGGACCCTGTTCTTAGCCGTTAGCATGTTTGTTCTCAGGAGCCTGCGATGTCCGCATCGAACATCTCGTTGAATTCGCAACCGAATGCTTCGATTCTGCGCGATGCGCTGACTCCGGTATTCGGAAGAAAGCCGGCATTCTCTCTGCAGCCGGCGCCCAGCCGTGCATTTCCGGCCCGCATAGCGGTGATCGGAAACCACCTTCCCCGGCAATGTGGAATCGCAACCTTCACAACGGATCTGAGCAATGCGATCACTGCGGAATACGGAGCCGCAATATTGTCGGTGGTGGCCGTCAACGACGCCCAATCCTCTTACGCTTACCCCGCGCGGGTGCGATTCCAGATCGCCGAAAGCGACATATCCTCGTATCGTGCAACCGCCAATTTCCTCAATGCCGGCAATGTCGATTTAGTGTGCTTGCAACACGAGTATGGGATCTTTGGGGGAAAGGCGGGCAGCCATGTTCTGGAGCTGCTGCAGCGCCTCACGATGCCGGTGGTAACAACGCTCCATACCGTTCTCAGGCAGCCGGACCTCGATCAACGAATTGTCATGCAGCAGATCGCCGCGCGCTCCGATCGCCTTATTGTGATGAGTGAGTACTCTTCTCGCGTTCTGCAAGGATGTATTTGGAGTGCCGGCTGAAAAGATCGATCTGATTCCTCATGGCATCCCCGACTTGCCTCTCGTGCAGCCGGAGGTTTACAAGGACGCGCTCGCCGTCGCGGGAAAGCTTGTATTGCTCACTTTTGGCTTGCTATCTCCCAACAAGGGATTCGAGACCGTGATTCGCGCCCTGCCGCGCATCCTCGCCCAGCACAAGGACGTTGTCTACGTCATCGCAGGAGCCACCCACCCGCATGTCAGGGCTCGCGAGGGCGATCGATACCGGGATCAGTTACAGGTCCTGGCCAGGGAACTCGGAGTCGAGCGAGAGGTAATATTCCACAACCGGTTCTTCAGTCCTCAGGAGATGGCCTCGCTGGTCGGGTCGGCCGACATTTATATCACGCCGTACTGCCACGCGGCGCAGGCGGTATCGGGAACCCTGGCCTATGCCATGGGCGCAGGGAGGGCGATCATCTCCACTCCCTACTGGCACGCCACCGAGCTCCTCGACGATGGGCGCGGTACGCTGGTTCCCTTTGAAGATCCGGCTGCAATTGCAGCGGCGGCAATCGATCTCCTTGACAACGATGCGAAACGCCACGCCATGCGCAAACGCGCTTACCTTTATTCACGCGAGATGGTCTGGAACCGGGTCGCGCAATCTTATATGCGCTCCTTCTCGCGGGCTCAAGCACATCGCACGCAACCTGCACGCATGGGGTTTCCCGCCCTGGCTGTGGAGAAGATCGCTGCAGGCCGGCTCTTAAGTGCCTGAGCGCCTTCCCAGTGCGGGTGGGGAGAAAGAGTACACCGTCAGGAAATTGCGAATGACTTTGAATAGCTTCTGAGAATGAAAACAGGAAGGGCGCCGTTACATAACGGCGCCCTTCGCATTTGGATTGGTTTTGTTTAGTGCGTGGGCGAAACCTTAGGCGCAGGCGTAGCGGCGCTGGCTTGTGCGCAGACTTTGTGGCCGGCTCGCCGCCGCACTTGCCCAGATCGCTCTACCGGAACACTCCCAACAGGTAGCACACGAGCAAGACTACAAGCACTGTGCCAAGTCCTATGCCTGTGCCTCCACCTGCGCCCCACCGGTTGTAGCCGTAGTATCCTCCGCCGCCGGCGAAAACCAGCAGCAAAACAATAATGAGAATGATCAGCATCTCGTGCCCCCTCTCGCCGGGCATCCCCGGGTTGTGACTATCGTTCGATTGCGCCGAGTGTCTCCCGCTCGACGATTTGCAAATGACCGTGCGACCTACACCTGCATGGATTGCGGAGCGCTCTTCGCGACCTCTTTCGTGTGCTTTAAGGCCTCCACGGAGTATCCCAAAGCCTTCCTGGCCAGCTTCTGGGCGGATGCGTGATCGCCGGTGCTATGCTCGTGGGCTGCAGCTTCATGCGCGTAGGCCGCCTTGGTGTGGAGTTCCGCTAGATGCGAATCCTTGCTCCCTGCCATTGTTTTCTCCTAAGTCTCGCGGGATTCCGTGACTCTTACATTCGAAGTTTCCTGCGCTGCGCCAGAAAAAGCTGAGCAATTTAATACACGTCCAACGGCGGCGACTGTGCCGCCAAAAACGCAACGCGCAACCACTCGGCCAGAGCATTTTCGGAATACATATAGACTTTTTTAGAACCGTGAAGGGTGGCTTTTTCTTGAGGAAAAAGCCACTTGAGTATGTGCTTTCGGTCTACACCAATTCCGAAAATGCTGTAGCGCCCTCCGATGGGCATCACAGTGGCAGCTTATAGCGCCCGAATGCAATCCGATCAAACGCTCTGATCCGTAACAATACTGGTCATCACGGCAAATGCAGGAGCGATATGGACCAGAGGTAGCTTTCGCCAAGGCCGACAATAGATAATGGATGCCTGCAAGCGAACTCAGAGACAGAGGTTTTGCCCGGGTTCTATGGAAGGGCGCTTGCTGACGAAAGAGCCCAGGGAAAACCGGGTTTGACGCCGCTATTTATCTCGCGAATGCAGGACTCGGGCGGCCAATTGTCAGGTTATCCTGCGTCATTTCGATCTCCCTATGAATTCACCTGACTCCCCATTCGACCCTGCGTCTCCATCCCAGTTGTCCGCTGCCAGCAAGCGTCTCTTGCCGTGGCTGGTTGCGGTTGCGTTCTTCATGGAGTCTCTGGATACGACCATTCTGAACACGGCTGTCCCCGCTATTTCAGAGGCCCTCCACGTCGGACCCCTCAGCATGAAGGCCGTATTGGCAAGCTACACGTTGAGCCTTGCCGTCTTCATTCCCATCAGTGGGTGGATGGCCGACCGGTTCGGAACGCGCCGCGTGTTCGCATCCGCAATCGGCGTCTTTACGCTTGGATCGCTTCTTTGCGGCATATCCAACGACATCCACCTGCTCGTCGCCTGTCGTGTTCTGCAGGGTTGCGGCGGGGCGATGATGGTTCCGGTAGGCCGTCTCACCCTGGTGCGGTCATTCGATAAATCCGAGCTCCTGCGTACTATGAGCTTCGTTGCCATTCCGGCGCTGGTCGCTCCCATGCTCGGACCGATCGCCGGAGGCCTGATCGTCGGTTTTTTTCACTGGCGGCTCATCTTTTTCCTGAATATTCCAATCGGCGTCACGGGCTTAGTTCTCGTCTATCTGCACCTGCCCAACTTCCGCGAAGAACGCACGCACCCGCTCGACATGGTCGGACTAATCCTCTTCGGCTCCGGAGTTGCTTTGCTCTCGTATGTGCTGGAGATCTTCGGAGAACACACTCTGAGTGCGCGTGAGATGTCGGGAATGTTGGCGCTTTCTCTCGCGTTGCTTGCCGGCTATGGAATCCACGCAAAAAGCATTCCATTCCCTCTGCTGAAATTGAGCCTGTTCAACATCCGGACATTCCGCGCAGCCGTGAGCGGCAGTTTTTTCACCCGCCTTGGAATTGGGGGTGTGCCGTTTCTCCTACCGCTCCTTTACCAGGTCGGGCTCGGCTTCACGCCCATTCAGTCAGGCCTGCTTATCATGCCACAGGCAATCGCGGCCATGAGCATGAAAATGATTATGACCCGGCTTCTGAGGCTCATCGGTTATCGTGGCGTACTAATCTCCAATACCCTGATCCTCGGCGTTCTTCTCGCGCTGTTTGCGACAATCGGGCTGCGCACGCCAGTGTGGGTCATCGTGCTGTTGGCGTTTTTCTATGGGGCATTTGCGTCGTTGCAATATACGAGCATGAACACGCTTGTCTATGCCGATACCACCGAGGAACAGACCAGCGATGCGAGCTCTATCGCGAGCACCATGCAGCAGATGTCGATCAGCTTTGGTGTCGCGGCTGCGGGACTAACCACAGCGTTTTTTATTCCAGGTACATCCAATTCCAATCATCTCGCAATGATCCACGGGATTCATAAGTCGCTCCTGGTTCTCGGAGGACTTACCGTCGCCTCGACGATCGTCTTCCTCAGCCTCAAGCGGGAGGACGGCGACACGGTGAACCAGGGGAAGATCTTTCATCATGGGGGATAGCCGCACTGGCGAGCGGTTCTTGAGTTCCCCCGAGATGAACCGCTTCTCTGCAGATTCGGGCGCTGAGGTAATCAAAGACACCAGCATGAGCAATATTGGCCAGACGAGATTCGAAAGTCGTTTGTACGCTAACCTGATTGGGCTTTTGCCTGGAGGTTCTCAGGCAAAGGATTAACCACGAAAGGAGAAAGAGATGAGCGAAGGTACAAAGAACGAAGTCAAGGGTACGGCACACGTGGTGAAAGGCGCCGTCAAAGCGACAGCCGGGAAAGTGATTGGCAATTCCAAGCTTGAAGCCGAAGGCCATGCTGAAAAGGCGGCTGGAAAGCTCCAAAAGAAAGTCGGAGAGGTTGAAAAGGCTCTGGAGAAATAAGTACCCGAACCAGGCTCTTAAGAGTTGACTGCAAAGCGGCCGGGGCACGGCCGCCATTCAGACTGTGTCCGCCTGGCTCTGGGGGACGGTCGCGCCTCGACGGAAGGATGCGCGGAGCGCTGAAACGCAAAATGCTCTCCGAAGACTAGAATTGAGTTGTGCGAACCTCCGGCCTCCTCGCAAACCTTCTCGCGTTGCCATTGCTGCTGACGCTGATTGGCTGCGGCAAGCCATCCCTCGATGTGCCCGCTTCGTTGACCACCATCGGTCAGGCGACGCCCGTCACTGTGCACGTCCGCGATCCCCACGGCGTCCGCAAGATCACTGCTACTCTGATACAGAACGGCGTCTCGTACCAGGTTTGGCAGACTACGGCTACCCTCCGAGGTGCTGACACGACTCAAACCTTCGACGTGGGAGCCAAGACCACGCCCCAACTGAGCGACGGCCCTGCCCGCCTGATCATCGAAGCTACGTCCGGGGGCCTGTTCCACGGAACTTCCCACTGGGAACGCGAAGTGAATGTAGTCACGAAACCACCCGTCGTCAGCGCGGACTCCGACCAGCACTATCTCTATCTCGGCATGGCCGACCTTGCCACCCTGAACGTTACAGGCACCTACACCTCGGCGGGCGTGCGGGTGGGTGACGAGACCTTCCGTGCCTGGCCGATGCCGGGCGGCAAGCCCGGCTTGTTCTCACTGTTTGCCTTTGCCTGGAACATGTCTCCCGGCACCACGCCCCTTGTGTTCGCCTCAAATGGAGCAGGCAACGACGTAACCACGCCACTCACCGTCGTCTTTCCGAAAAAGGAACAGCCCGTCTACACCAAGCACGAGATTCAGGTCTCCGACCAATTCATGCAGAAGGTCCTGGGCGAACTCGACCCCAACGGTAGCGGCGACCCGGTGGCGAGGTTCGTGAAAATAAACAGCGAGATGCGCAAGGCCAATAACCAGTCGCTTGCCGATCTGCGCTTCAAGACTGCCGACCATTTCCTCTGGTCGCAGCCCTTCACGCGGCAGTCGCACTCCCAGGCGGAATCGAGCTTCGCCGACGAACGCACTTACATCTACCACGGCGAGGTGATCGACCATCAGGTTCATCTCGGCTACGATCTTGCTGTAACTCAGCACGTCGGCGTTGAGGCTTCAAATGACGGGCGCATCGTCTGGGCCGCGCCCCTCGGCATCTACGGCAACTGCATCGTCGTCGACCACGGCTACGGCTTGCAGACCATCTACGGCCACCTCAGCCGAATCGATGTACATGAAGGGGACATGGTCAAGCGCGGGCAAGTCATGGGTCTAAGCGGCATGACGGGCATGGCGGCAGGCGACCACGTTCACTTCGCGATGCAGCTTGACGGGGTCCAGATCGATCCCAAGGAGTGGTGGGACGCACATTGGATTCAGGACCACATCGCCCGCCGCGTCAATCTACCCGGCTTCAGCAAATGACTCACACGCTTCCGGGCCTGCTGCTTCGATTCTTTCCACTTCGCAGCGTGGCCGGTTAGCCGCAGTGCCTCTGCCAACGATCCCGCCCAGGCCGTAAGGTAACGCTGGCCGGCAAGAACGAGGCCGCAGGCTAGGGGATTAGCTCGAATGGCCTGGTCACGGGAGTACCATGCGGCGCCCACCCCTTCCAAGCCGATTGCCGCAAAGGATCGAAAGCTTTTACGTCCGCTTTTTGTTCCGCGCCCGAGCCGCCGTCCGGCCCTTTCGCGCATGTCGATGATGCGTGCCAGCCGCCACTTGCCGCGTGGTCACTGCATCATGTCCACGCCGCCGTTGCGCGGTTGACGGCCGCAATTCGGCGCTCACACGCTGCTCCGCCGCCGAAGGATCGTCTGCATAAGCCGGGTCAAGCATTGCAATCACGGCGATCGCTCGCGTGCGATACTTGTGGGCCCACTGGCTGCCCATAAGAGACTTCTGCACGCCCTGCCAATACTCCGGCGGCTGGTCCCCGTAAGCCGGTGCCGCGTCTGCGTTTAGCGTGAACGCCGCCGAGTCCACCTCAGCCACCTGCGGCGCCGGTGCTGACGAGACCTCGGAGTTGATCATCGCCAGGAACGCCTCGAAATGCTGCAGGTTCACACCCATCTGATAAACCAGTTGCGCCATTGCCATCTGCTGAGGTCCGGTCAACCGATCGAAACTCCGGCAATATGCCCGAGCGTTGTAGATCGCCTGGATTGCGCCAACCCGTACCAGTTGCGTTGCATCCTCATCTGAAATTTGTTCGGCCAGACCGTAGAGTTGGCTCCGCCACATGCGCTTGCTCCACATCCGTTTGCGCTCGTAGAACACGTTCAGAATGTCATCCAGCCGCCCCGAATCGAACCCGGCTGCACGCCATAGGTCTGCAGACGAAGGTTCCAGGAACTGGTGCGGATTGAGTGGATCGGTTTGGGGATGTTCCCGCTCCGGCAAGTCCAAGCTGAACCCCGCGCCGATCAACGGTTGCCCTGTCCTGGGATCGGGATAAGCCGCCAATACCCAGCCCTCATGCCTCGGATCGCGGAGAATGTTCACCAGTTCATTGACATCGAACTTGACGTCGGAATCCTTGAATTCCTCCATCATCTTTACCGCCGGGATTAGAGCAGCCTCAGCAGGGACCGGCGCCGATTGCGCTGTTGACGTTATGACGGGTGGAGGGGGGTCAGTTCCAAACGGGCTCTGTGACCAGGAAGGAAAAACCAGCAAGAGGGCTAAGACAAAGGCGACAGCGATGGGCTTCAACATGGTCTCGCAGATACCCCCTTACCTAACAATGAGGGATTCTCATCTTTCCTGCAAGGGCAAAGACTGCTCTCATGCACTGAAGGTAATTAGTTTGTTGGTTCTCAATCTTGAAGAGAGATGTCCTGCTAACCATTACCGGACTGGAGCTTACCAAGGCTTTGCGCCAACTGGAGAAGATGGTGAATGTCTGTCAACGGCAGCCCGAAATCCGCAACGACGATGAGGCGCGGGCAGCGTAGCATCCAAACTGCTCGATGCCGACTACTGCCAACCTTCCCCGGCTAACCACTTACCATCACGCTTCTCAACGGATTTGGTTTCCCCTTCAAGGGTCAACTGATATTGTCCATCCGGCAAGTCAGCCGGAGAAGTCTCCATGGTGAACCTCATGAGGCGCGATTCGTTGGTTCCGTGCACGGCCATGCTGAAGACATTCACCACACACTCTGCCTCACGGTTCATGCCCCTCAGCCGCCCAGTCATCCTATCGATCCCACGATGCGACGCCATAACCTTTAATGTCCTTTGGCTGCATTGATCGTCACTAATCACTGTTCGTGCGCCCTTTCCTCTCTTGTCTTTGAGTAGAGACGTATCAGCGCGTTTCTTGGGTTCTCTCCAGCCTTTCCAGAAGGGCCAGCATTAACTGGGCAGCGTATCTTCTTTGCATCCTTTGATGCCGGCGGCGAGCGATTGCCTGCTTCTGTTCGGCGGTAGCGGCATAAACCAAAGACTTGTCGAGGAACAAGCATTGAAGCCGGAACAGTTCCACTTGCCCTTTCAGTGTTTCAATCCTGAGATTGCGGATCGCCGGTTCCAAGGCCTACCTCCATTGAAAGGAATGCAGCGGTAAAAGGTAAGCACGCTGAGAGGCCTGTAGAATATAGCCCAAATTGGTCAATTCGCTGGCGAAAACGGGTCAGAATGTGTATCCGTAGAAGTTCCGAAAGGATTTCTTTCATCACGCCTCATTTCGGTGCTGTCCTGATGGGGCGTTGGCAAAGAAAAAGAGGCGGAAGCAATCCGGCCCGATTAGAAGAACACCACGAGCCCATTAGACCGCAGAGAAACTTTTCTATCAATAATCCGTTAGTCGCAGAGCAACTTACCCCCGAATGCCAAAACCACTACCACCTTGGTTCCAGCGCCCGAGTACCTGCGTAATGACGGTAACAATAGATACTCTTCCCAGTCGCGTGAAACCCCTCTATAGTGCAAATAGTGCGATCCAGCGAGTGCTGGCCGCAAATGAAGGAAGCCCGCCGCATGACGCGGTGAGCAATTAAAGATCAGGAAAGAGAAAAGTTTGATCTCTGACTACACAGTTCTTGCCTTGGGAACGAGAGTCGAGGGCGGAGAGATAAAGGTTTGTCCGAGGTGTAATCTTCGCGGCCTCCACGTTGAACTCGACTGTCACAGTTTCTATACGCATCTCCAGATTCTCAGAAAAGACGATCCGCGCCACGTCTCGATCCGGCGCGTCGAGTGTCACTTGTCCGCTGAAGAATCCGAAGCGCGAAGCCGTTCTCATGCGCTGCCCCGAATTGCCTCACCGTCGACCTGATGTATGGCGCCCCTATCGCCAATCGTCCAATCGTCAAACGCGCCGAGGTAAACCACGCTTCGGTTCAGGTGCGGCATGTGAGCGTCCGTGTCGAACATGGAGCCAGGGATAGGCGATTAAAAGGCGAAACGCAAATGGGCAAATTGACGCCCCGCAATGCTGCTGCCGATGAGGGCAAACACCTTCTCAAGTCAACGCGATAAACAACCAAGAAGGGCTAAGCGCGGCCTCATAAGCCTTGCTCAGCGCATGTCGAGCACGGGAAAGGAGCCCTTGACGTTCTCGACAATTAGCGCCAAGCTAGCGGGAAGGTGAAGACCCGCTAATGGAAGGGGAGAGAACGGAGACGGCCAGAAATTCTGCAGTTTGCACATTCGTGTGCGACGTTAAGAGTGGCCGGTTAAAGGAAGTGACGGGAGCCAAAATTCAGCGGGCGGCAAAGGGGGCGTGGTTTGCGATGGTTATGAGCGCACTTGGGACTGGAAAATGTACACCCTGTCGCGGCGGTTCCCCACAGGTAACAAAGGAGGAGATTGAGGAACTAAAGCCTCAAATCCCCGAGTGGACGCTGTCGAATCGTGAGGGCATTCAGCAGTTAGAGCGTGCTTTTTCCTTCAAGGATTTTGCGGAAGCTCTAATGTTCACGAATCGGGTTGGCGCCCTTGCCGAGGCGGAAGGGCATCACCCGGCGATTCTTACCGAATGGGGCCGGGTTACGGTAACTCTATGGACACACAAGATTCACGGTTTGCACCGGAACGACTTTATTATGGCGGCGAAGGTTGATTCACTTGCCGCTGAATCCTGAGCAAGCCAAAGGCGGGCTTGCCCGGGGACCCGGTCTGGAGACCGCGCTACTTCGCGGCGATTACGGAATCACGCGGTACCGGTACTAGCCATTGCCGTTGCCAACTTTGAAAATGTCGTAGACATAATCGTAAATGGCCAGGAGATTTCCCTCCAGTGCGCCGGACTGCACGCGCCGGACAATCTCCTCGCGGGAAAGGTCGAAGATCGCCTCCAGGATCGCCGCGCTCTCTTGAATACTGGCCCGCCCAATGGCAAAGATCAGGCGCGCGCTGTGCTGAATGTAGCGCGGCGAAAGCAACTGCCGCTTGAGCAGATCCATAATAAGCGGAGCTTTGCCGCGGTCGAAGCGGCCGGGGTCGCCGCGCCGGTCGAGCTCGGCAAAGAAGGCTTCAGTCCACTGGTTGTGCGCCTTCCAGACCTCTTCGAAGAGCTCCGCGGTGAAATGCGTTCCGGCCTTGATCTCGAAGGCGTTCAGCGCGGGGACCACTCCGTCTGCTGTGAGCATAGGCCGCTTGAGGAAGCCGACCCTGGTGATCGCAGCCTGGTGACGGAGCAGAGTCCACAGCCACGATACATTGATTCGATAAGTCGCCAAATCGTTCATGAAGCGCAGCGAAAGCTCGTAATCGTCGATGGCCGCGGCAAAGTTTCCATTGAGAATCTGGAAGCCGTAGTTGGCCGCCATATAAAACGCGTGTTGAATGTGCTCGGGTGTGATTTCGCCCTTGGGCACGGAGTAAATGGAATCCCAAAGCTCCCCTGAGAGGAACTTCTCCGGCGCGTCCAGGGCCTCTTTAGCCAGCACGCGCGGTGTGATTCGGCCCTCAGCATTGCACAAGCCGACCGAGCGCAGCAGTTTCCCCTCCGCCTCGCTCAAGCCACTGGCCACGGTTGGCACCACCTTGCCCTTCACGTCGACCGTCTCGCGGGGCGCATCGAGGAGCGCCTGTAACTGGGCCACCGGGGTTTGCAAGGGAATGTTGCCCGCGGCGACGTAGGCCGCCTCCGGACTGGCGACCCAGCTCTGCCGGTAGGCATCGTAAAGTTGCCCCTTCACCTGTCCAGCCAGAATCTCTTCCAATGTTGGCAATTGTCCGGCAGGCAAGGTTTCGCTAGGCACAAAGGTGAGTCCGAGCAGCCGCTCGCGCAGCTTGTCGATCACCATGGCCCGCAGCGCCAGAGGGTTATAGGCCGAGCGCCCGTAGGGGTCGCTCGCGTGGTAGATCATCACTGCGGCCATTCCGCCGATTGGCGCGCCGTGGCTCAGTTTGCCGTTCTTCATTCCGGCCATCAGCATTACCAGCGCGTTGAACTTTTGGTAGGCGATCATATTCGGCGAGGCCATACCTACCGATTGCGGATCGGGGAAAACACCCCGCGCGTCATCTTTCCAGATCTCGATCAGGCTGCCCAGATAATCCCATCGCCCGACGTTTGTGCCCAGAAGCCGCCGCCGAAAGACCCAGGCGATCGCAGGAAGGAACCGTCCGCCGTTGCCTTCTTCATAGAGCATCTTTATCTTGAAGGCGCCCGGCGCAAGGCCCAGCATCGCCTCCAGCCGCGCCAGCATTTTCTCGACGATGAGCGCTTCCAGCGGAGTCTGCATCTTGGGAATGTAGAAATAGACGCCCGTACCGGCGCTGGTCAGAGACGCGTAGTTATTGAGCACCCAGATCACGGTGAGCACGATCAATCCGGGCGCGGGCCGCCCGTCGACTTGCACCTGATCGAAGCGCACATGGATACTGGGAGGCCGCACAAAACGGGTGGGCCATTTGGCCGGAACCTTATTGATTCGGTACTGGCGCAGTTCTCCCTTTTTCTTTACCTCATAGGCGCGGCCGTTCCAGTCCCCGGCGAGAATCTGCTTGGCGTTCTCGAGGGCGGCAAAGATCGCCGCCGGCCGATTGGCCGCCGCACCGGCGGGCTGGAAGTGGGACGGCGCCGCATCCTCAAAGTCCGGCATATTTTGCGGCACGCCGGCGTTCAGCGCATTGAAGGCCATATCCAGCGGATACCATGGGCCGGTCAGCTCCAACCCGCAATTCTCGAGCGGATGAGCAGCCTCCGGGATAGGCACTTCGTCGTTGAGACGCCAGCGCCACTCACTCTCCCGGCCCTGAAAGTTGTCGATCAGGCCTTGAACGATCTGGCGATAGGTCCACGGCTTGCCGCTCAGGGGATCGACAAATCTCTCCTCCCATTTCGGCCAGCCATATTTCTCCTGGACACCGGCGGGCGACTCCAGCAATTCGCGGCGCGCCGTCAGGGCTGCTTGGATCTCCGGCTCCAACTCCCGGGTCAGGGCAGCGATCGTATCCTCGACGACCAGATCCCTGCCATTCACGCTCTTGCTACCAAACAACCCGGGGAACTCCCGGAGAATCGTTTCTTGAATCATGGCTGACAATTCATTTCCTTTCTTCAGTTCAAACATGCGGACCGATCCCCACCGCCGCAGTGTCGACCGCAGTATATTCAATCCGAGTCAAGGCGGTTCTTAACGTATCGAATTCGTCGATTGAAAGCAATGAAAAAGCATCATGAGAATGCTGTCCCACATGCGAAAAGGTGAATTCGCATTATAAATTGACCGCCTCGGAGAACGCTTTTCCTGGTAGCGGGTCAGCTTGAAAAAAACATCCCTCGGGGACTAAAGCATCGGCACATTTTGCGGCATTTATGGCAAGCGACCCGGCCCAGAGGGCGCCCCGGTGCCCCGGTCGTGCCCTTTCAAAGCGGATTCAAACTGACCCACTGCCTTGAGGTTCTTTTTTTGATTTTGTCGTATCCTGTAACTATTGGGATTCTCAGATGAAGACCTTCACCCTTGACGAAGCGCAATCGCTGCTGCCGGTGCTTGAATCCCTGCTGAAGCGCGCCATGGAAGGCAGGCGTTCTGCCCAGGAGATCGAGTCTGGTCTGCAGAGAATTGCACAGCGCATCTATTTCTCCGGCGGCATGCGGGTGGATACCGCAGGTATCGCCAAGCAGCGCGCCGAGATGGAGGCTCACCTCAAGCAGGTCCGCGAGAGCATTGCCGAAATCGATGCCATCGGCGTTCAGGTGAAGGATCTGGAAGCGGGCCTTCTCGATTTCCCCTGCCGCGTCGACGACCAGATCGTCCTGCTCTGCTGGCGCATGGGCGAGGGAGTCATCGAGCACTGGCACACCATGGAAGCGGGGTTTCAGGGCCGCCAGCCTGTCGATGAGCGATTTCGCCGCCGCGCTGCCTCTGGCGGCAGACCGAACTAGCATGACGTCCCAAGAGTTCGAAGTAGAACTCTGCGTCGCGAAATGCAGGTCCTTCGACTTTTTTTGGCCCAACAGGGCCAAACGCCGCTCAGGATCACCGCATCATTTTTATCGCGAACTTCAGGTAAAGACCCCAGGGCTGCCGAATCGGCCTGTGCGCACGGCAGTTAAGCAAGCTCCGTCACCACTGAGCGGAAAGGGCTTCGGCCGCGTCTTTTCGCCAGACTGGCATCTCCGGTTCTCGTGGGTCGCATCCGGCGGCGGACAAGATGCGCCTCCGAGCGCTACCCTTTAACAAGAACCCTTTTTGCGGGTTCTGCCCAACGGTTCGATTGCTGCCTTCGTGAATCGCCTGGAGCGAGATGAAGATCAAATTTGGCGTCGTTTTGCTTACCGTGACAGCGCTTCTGGCTGGATGCTCGGGTTTTTGGGATGCGCCGTCTTCAACATCGACTACGACTACGACCAAAACAACCCTGTCCAGCGGCGTGTTTTATGTGCTCGACCAGACAACCGAGCAGATCGCCGCTTACTCCATCGTCTCGGGCTCTCTGGTGCAGGTTTCCGGCAGCCCTTACACGCTTGCCGCCGCGCCCAATTGCATTGCCGTTGCGCCGGGCGGCGGATTCCTGTATGTCGGTACAAACGCCGGAATCTACCTTTACCTCATCGGATCGGGCGGAGCTCTGACCGCAGGGAACAGTGGAGGCACGATCTCCGGGGATATTCCCAAGGCCATGCAGGTCTACGGCTCGTGGCTCGTGGAGGCATTCCTTCCCAACTCCACCGGCACTTCAGTGCAAATCAATGCGATTCCAATCAATGCGACGACTGGCCTTTATGCCGGACCCGGAGGCGCACCACCATCGCAGACGTTTAACAATCTCACCAACGCTGAAGTGAAACAACTGGTTATCTCTCCAGACGGCGACAATGTTTTTCTGGCTCTAAGCGGCGCCGGCACGCTTATTGACCCTTTCACCGCCGGCAACTCCAATCCCCTGGGAGGGACGGCAACAACGATCGTACCGGCGAAAAGCAACCAAGATGCACTGTCTGTGGCCGTCGATCCCACCGACCGCCTGTTCTATGTCGGCGAGACCAACGCCGATTCGGCAGGGACGTCAGGCGCCTTGCTGGTTTACAACTACAGTTCCCTCGCCAATCTCCCTCTTACGCAGATTTCCGGCTCTCCCATTGCCAGCGGAGGACTTGCTCCCAACGCCATTCTGCCCATCGCTTCGGGCGAATACGTCTACGTCGCGAATGGCCAGGGCCTTACCGGATCCGGCAACATTGCCTGGTTTCCCATCACGGCCTCTGGGACTACCTATACGGTGGCCGCAGGAAGCAATATTATTGGCGGCATCGAGCCTATTGGCCTGGCTGAAGACAGCGACGATAACTTTGTGCTGGCCGTGTCGACGGGCGGCTCCACATCGAGCGGCGATCCCGACCTGGAAGCCTTCACGATGAGCTCGGGAACGCTGACCGCCGCACTCACCTCTAAGACAGGAACTGATCCGGTAGGAGCAATTGCGATTGCGGCGCTGCCGTAAATGCAGGTGTCAGGTTTCAGGTGTCAGGGGTCATGGTCAGAGAAAAACCGGCCTCGCTCCCGTTCTTTCTGACCCAGGGCAATCGCATTTCAAAATAGCTCCAGCAAGCGGTATAGGTAGTCGTCGTCCCAACCTGCGCGTTTGAACTTTCCTCTTAGGGAGCCCTTGGTTCCTTCTTTTTGCATGGCATTGATGGCCATGTGACGGAGTACGGCCAGATTATGCGGCCCGTGCCCCATCCGGGTCCGATCCTGATCCTCGTTCATGACCACATCCAGCCGCCAGTGAAGGCTGTTTTCGATTCCCCAGTGCTGTCGAACGACTTGGTTGAACCGTTCCGGCGACAGAACTTGACTGAGCAGATAGTAGGCAGTTTCGGTCGTGGTTTTATCCGCCGTTTCGCGTATTCGAACCACTTTACCGATAGCCTTCAGGCCCGGCCATTGATGTTGTTTTTCGAGCCAGTCGATCTCGGTTGACACCGTCGCCGTGCGCGTTTCGATGCGTCCGTGATCGGCCTCGACAACCGGCGCAGCGGCGCTTGCTTTCAACTCCGGATCATCGAGCAGCAGGATCACATCGTCAAACAGCGTGCCTTGATTGCCCTTCAGCGCCAGCGCGTAGTCGCCCTTCTGCGCGACGATTTGCTCGGCGATCGCGCGCTGACAGTTGAGCGCATCGGCGGTCACGATGGTGCCTTTGAGGGCCAGCATCTGGAGCAGCCTGGGCACGGCCGTAATCTCGTTGGACTTGGCATCGGTGGCGATCTGCGCCAACACCAACCGCTGCTGTGAGCCCCAGGCCGAGACCATGTGCAGGGCCGACTTGCCGCTGGCCCGATCAAACGATCTGCGCAACACCTTGCCGTCGATGGCCACCACCCCCTGCAACTGCTCGGAAAACTGCGCCATAAACCGCTGAAACGAATCGCGAAACTGATCCGGATCGAGATTGCGGAACAGGCGGCTGAAGGTGTCGTGACTGGGAAGTCCGTTGGCCAGGGTGAGAAAGCTGCGCAGAAATGGCTCCTTGGCCTCGGCAAACAGAGCCATATCCACCGCACCCTGACCGCCGCACAGCACGCAGCATAAAGCCATCATCAGAAGTTCGTGAAACTCATGCAAGGCGGCATTGCCGCTGCGCGGATCCTCAAGCCCTTCCCAACAGGAACCGAACTGCTCCAAAGTTTCTTTGCGGGACACGAAATCCTCCTGCAAGAAACTTCATGCCCGACTACCCTCTACGTAAGTGGCAACCCTGGTCCGTGGCGACATTGGTTCAGACCAATTTCAAATGCGATTGCCCTGCTTTCTGACCCCTGACACCTGAAACCTGACACCTGTTCAGTGCTATTCTCAAGTGGAACGCCACGGTCCGTGCTCACTCGTTCCCCAATCCCTCTCGTCTCTTTTCTCCGGCGCTTCCGGGCCGGCTCCGCGCTGTTGCTGGCGGCGATGTGTATGTTGATCGCCACGGGATGCGGGCGGTTCCATCACGAACAGCATGAGATGGTGTATGTCTCCGCGCGCGAGACTTATCTTCATGACCGCGTGGCCCCGGTTTCAAACCGGGTGTGCCAGGTGGTGAACGGGCAACCGCTCGAAGTTCTGGAGCGCGGGCGGCGCTTTCTCAAGGTCCAGACGGAAAAGAACCAGATCGGGTGGGTTGAAGAACATGCCGTGATCGATGCCAAGACCTACGACGGCTTTGTGAAGCTTGCCGAAGAGCACAAAGGCGATCCCATAGCAGCCACGGCGACTCTCCGCGACGACCTTTCCATGCATTTGCTTCCTGGCCGCGAGACGGAGCGTTTTTACCTGCTGGCCGGGAACGCCAAGGTGCAGCTTCTGGTGCGGGCGTCGGTTCCAAAGAAGGCTGTCTCTGGACCGCCGCCTACGCCCAACGCGGCAAAGCCCGCCGAGGGAAGCAAGAACGCGCCGGGCAACAGCGCGGCGCCGGCGGCTGGCGCGAAACCGCCGGCACCGGGCGCAAAGCCGGCAGCCGCGCAGAGCGCAACGGCTGCGGGTGGGCAAGAAACCGAGGCGCCGGCGATGGAGGACTGGTGGCTGGCGCGCGACGCGCAGGGCCGCGTGGGCTGGTTGCTGGGCAACCGCCTGGATGTGGATGTGCCGGACCAGGTTGCCCAGTACGCCGAGGGGCAGCGCATCATTGGCGCATGGGTGCTGACCAAGGTGACAGATTCAGAGGCAGACACGCCGGACCACCAGGTTCCCGAGTACCTGATGGTTCTGGCGCCCAATTCCAGCCAGCCGTTCGATTTCGACCAGGTGCGCGTGTTTACGTGGAGCCTCAAGCACCACCGCTATGAGACGGCCTTCCGCCTGCACCCCATTCTGGGCTATCTGCCGGTACGCGTTTTTACCGAGAACACGCCCAGGGGGAGCGTTCCGGCATTCAGCTTCCTGCTGGGGGCAAATAGCGACGTCAGCACCGATCCCGCGACCGGAATCACGCGGCCCGCGGCTCCGCGAACGATCGATTACGAGATGATCGACACGCTGGTAAAGCGCGTCGGGCCGGACATGGGGCCTATTACGGTGGGTGAGAAAGGGAACAAGGGAACGAGAGAACAAGGGAACAAGAAAGCGGGAACGGTAAAGCAGGGACAATGGGAACGAGGAAAGAAAAAAACAGGGAAAAGGGAATAAGGAACGTCGATAAGACAGGAACGAGGGGCAGGGGCAGGGGGGAATTCGGAGTCACGTTGTACACTGTTTTCACTTCGACCTTCACTAGAGACGGCGGCGGCCCGGAGATTCCATAAGGAGGAGCGCAGAGATGAATTCCAGACGAAACGTTCTGAAGCTACTGGGCACACTGCCGGCGGCAGGATATTTGACCACCAGCCATGGTGCGTGGGCGGAGCAGGCAACTGAGCGTCTACCTAAGCGGCTGCTGGGGCGGACGGGCCGGTGGGTGACGCCGCTGGCGCTGGGCGGGCAGGGGTCGATGCAGTGGACCGCGCCGGGGATCGACGCGCCCGACATTATTGTGCGCGCCGTGCAACTGGGAGTGAACTATCTTGACTCGGCCAATCTTTATGGACCGAGCCAGGTGAATTATGGAGAGGCGTTCCGGCGTATGCACCTGGCGCCGGGAACCGCGGACTACAACCCGGCGTTGCGCGAGAGCCTTTACATTGCCAGCAAGACCTGGGAGAGATATGGGGCCGGTCCATCCACCTCGATTTTACAAACGCCGGGCGCAACGGCGGTGACCGACCTGGAGCGCACGCTGACACAGATGTTCGGCGACGGCAAGGGATACATCCCGGAAGGCGCGTACCTTGACGCCATGCAGATGCATTGCATCATGTCGATCGAAGAGATCGATCGGATCTATGCTGGTATGGCCGAGCGCGGTTCGAAGATGCCGGAACGGATCGGGGTCATGGCGACGCTGCTCGATTACCGGGACGGCACGAACTACACAGGCCTGAATCCCAAGAACAAGAAGTACATCCGGCACATAGGAGTGACAGGACACCTGAGCTCGCCGGTGCTGATGGAGATGCTGCGGCGCGACACGGAGAACAACGTGGATACTCTGCTGGTGGCGTTGAACGCGAACGACAAGCTGTATACCTCTCACGAGTTCAACGTGCTGCAACTGGCCGTGGGCCGCGGCATGGGCGTGATCGCGATGAAGCTGTTCGGCGACGGGAGTTTCTATGGAAAGGAATCGCGCTTCTCGAAGTCGACGGCGGACGTGATCTACTCGGTGGGCAAGGCGGACAAGGCCAATTACCAGGATCTGGTGCGGTACTCGCTGTCGATTCCGGGCGTGAGCTGCGCGGTGACGGGGATCGGGCGCATCGACCGGGACAAGCCGGAGAACGATCAGCTCGTGGCCAATTTGGCGGCAGCGACGCAGGACCCGGCTTCGCCGGCGGACCGGCGGCGGATTGAGCGCGAAATGGCCGAACGCTACGGCGCAACGACAAATTACTTCCAACTGGCGCAATCGGGGCTGGCGCAGCCGACGGTGGTGAAGGTAGAGAAGGCCAACGGCAGCGACCAGTTGACGGTGCGCTGGAATACAGCGATTGCGGCGGCGCGGCCGATTCTCGAGTTACGAGATTCGGAGCGGGGACCGGTTGTTGCTGTCGGTTCCATACCGGCCGCAGCTCACGCCGGATCTGCTGTGGGCCAGCGTGCCGGCTTCGGCAGTGGGCGGCGGTACGGTGACAGTGACGGCGCGGGAAGGCTGAAGCGCACATTGCCGCAGCCGCGAATTTTTGAGTGCTAAAGCATGATGACGGCGGAGCCCTCCGCCGTTTCGTGCTTGACGGCTTCGAGGGCGCGGTTGGCTTGAGAATCCACGGACGGCGACTGCCCTTTCCTGCCGCCAAATAGCCCGTATCGCGCAAGCATGACGAGCCAAAGGATGACGCCGGCGACGAAGAGCGCCAGGAACAGCGGCAACACGGACCACTGCGTCTTGACGATGAACTGGCCGGGATTGAACCAGGGCTTGAGATAGGCGTCGCGCAGGATATCCCGCATCACCGACATCGAGAGAATGACAACCCCCAGGATTCCGGGAACGAGATATGCGGCAATGCGAAGGTTCTGCGTGCGCAGAGCGCCGGACATGAGGAAGATGACCGCGATGGCTCCCGCGATGCCCACCAGAAGCAGCGTGGTGGCCAGGACGTTGTCGCCCATGAAGAGCATGCGCAGGTCGCGCGGAAGGCTGATGAGAAAGATGAGACCCACCACGATTTGCGCCATGGTGGCGTACATGAACGCCTTGCCGCCGAATTGGAGCACCTGTTGCGCGTATTCCCGGTCGCGCTTCCAGTTGGCTAAGGCCACAAAGACCAGGAGAATGCCACCCACGGCCACGGCCGCGACAAAGAAGTGCAGAAAGCGCGGGATGAGCGTGGGCTCAGAGAGATTGAGGCTCCAGCCGGAAGGATGGGCGAAGTATTTGCCGCCCCAGCGCGATGGCGTCTGGCTGAGGGTGAGATTGTTGCTGAACAGGAAACCGATGAGGAAGACGAGGATGACGCTCGACAGCATGACGCCGCCGGCCTTGCCCATTTGCTGACCGCCGCGGAACGAAACGTAATAAAAACCGTAGTAAGCGGCGGTGAGCATGACCAGCACCAGGAACCACGGCCATGCCATGACGATGGACGAGGTATAGAAGAACTGTCCGTAGAGAACCTGCACGAAGAGCAGGGGGGCGATGCCCAGTGTGATGGTTGCGGGCAGCAGCGAGGGAAGCTTTTTGGCGACGTCGAAAAACATGCGGTTGGCCAGTTGCTTTGATCGCCATCTTGCTCCCAGCGCCAGAACGGCTCCTCCGAGCATGCAATTCATGGCAACGATGTGAAGGAAGAAGGTGACCACCAGCAACAGCTTGAAGACCCAGAAAGGCGCGGGCAGCGGATTGGGGTCTAACGCCGGAATCAAGTTGGACTGCATCATGATCAATTCCCTCCTTGCGGTGCGACGGCGATGCCTTTGGCGGCACGCTGTGCGTTGACCCGCTGCGCCAGGGCCATGCGCTGCTTGTCTGAGAGCTTCAGGTCCGGCATGAGCGGAAACAGGCTGGTAAGGTCCTTCATGGCGTCGCTGGCCGCGTTTGTGTCCTGGGGCAGATACTTGAAAAGCTTGTCGCTCGCGTTGACCTGATGGCACATGGAGCAGTTCTGCTCGTAAACGGTCTGGCCGTCAGTGGCAAGCGGCGCGGTGACAGAGATGGGATGGACGGAGCTGAGATAGGCGGCGAGCGCGGCGCGCTCAGGGTCAGTGCCCGCGAATGCCGGCATTACCCCGTTGTGCATGAACTCAAGACCGCCAACCATGGCCTGAATCTTGTTCTGGTCCCACTGGCGCAGTGCGATGTAGTGGTTGAGTCCGCGGTAGGCGTTTGCCGTGTGGCAGCTTTCGCACTCGACGCGAAAGATCTCGTGCCCCACGGCCACCCGATTTGCGTCTGTCAGTTCGCGCGTGTCGATCCATTTGGCGGCCTGCAGAATTCCCGTAGCGCCCACTTCGTCCACGCTGAATCCTCCGTCGCCTGGTATCTGCGTGGAGTAGAGCGAGTTCGCATAGAGGTAGTTGGAGATCACGAAGGGCTTGCGAATGGCTTCACGGACGAACTCGAATGAGCCCATGGCCCCGAGCGCGACCACTGCAATCAGCAGACTGAAAGCCAGATGCATGCGCCCCGGCCTGACCAGCGAAAGCAACGCCAGCACAAAGGTCACGCTCAAAAGAACCACGGCAAACAAGGCGTAATGCGTCGCGGTCGGCATAAGGCCGCGGGCGTTGGACCAAACATCGGCGGGAATTCTGTGCACGTACCACCACGCCAGCAACGGGAGAACGGCCAGCGCAGGCACAATCCACCACGCGCTCCAGCGCACAATGCGCGCCTTCAGCGCAGGATCCTTCTCGAGGCTGGCGGTGATGAGCGCGTAGATGCCTGCCAGCGCCAGCGCAATGGCGGTGCGGAACGCCAGCGACGGGAAGTAGGTGGGATTGAAGAAGCCTTTCCAGAACTGGTGATTCCCGATCCAGCTTCCAGAAGTCAGCATGAAGGTGATGATGCCGTTGATGATCACGAGGCTGAGGTAGGCGGCGATGAAGTAGATCCATCCGTACCACTCGTGCAGCCGCGGTTCCAGCTTGTCCCAACCGTACAGATAGAGGAGCGCGGCAGTGATCTCGATGAAAAAGAACACCCACTCAATCGCCCAGCCCCAAACGTAGGCATGGATGAGGTTGCTGGTAGCCGTGGGGCTGATCAAGCCAATGGTGAACCAGATGCCCACTCCGCTGATGACGCCGAAGACCACCGTAACCAGCACAAAGAATTTGCTGTGCTTCTTCAACCAGCCGAGAAGAGCCGCGTCGTTTTTTCGCCGGGCTCTGCGCTCGGTAAGCACCAGAAAAAGCCCGCCGCCGACAGCAAAATGAGAGACGAATACGTGAAGGATGGCGAGCGCGGCCATCAGCGAACCGGCGCCAAATGCCACGTCCCAGACCGGATAGTTCATGCGGCTCCTCCTGTTAGAGCGGTTCCGCGATTGTTGTATGCGCTTCCGCGCAGGGCATCAGGACCGCGAGCTTTCGCCGTACCTTGCTCCCCGCAGTTCCAAAGATCCATTCCCGTCCCGTTGGGATACGACAGGCGGTGATTCCGATCACATAGCCGGGTGATAAGGCGCAACCCTGAGACAAAAGGGGATTCTTAGGGTGTTTTTCCGCGAGTTGCTACAGCACGATGACGGCTGATCCTTCCGCGGTTTCATGCTTGACGGCTTCGAGTGCGCGGTTGGCGTCGTCGAGCGAGAAGGTTTGGATGGCGGGGGTAAACAAGAGATCGCGGGCGAGGGCGAGAAAGTCGCGCGCGTCCTGGCGCGTCATGTTGGCGACGCTGCGCAGCTGGCGCTCGCCCCAGAGCAGGCGGTCGTAGTCGAATGCGGGCATCTGGTCGAGGTGAATGGCGTTGATGGCGACGATGCCGCCCTTACGAAGTGCAGCGAGCGCGCTGACGACGACTTTGCCGGCGGGAGCGAAGGTGATGGCGCGGTCGAGCTCGACGGGAGGACGCGAGTCTTCGTCGCCGACCCATGCAGCGCCGAGCGACCGGGCGGCTTCGCGGTGCGACTCGCCGCGGGTGACGACGTAGACCTCGCAATCCCAGGAGTGAAGGATTCGAATAGCGAGCGAGGCGGAGCTGCCGAAGCCGTAGAGGCCGACACGCTGGCCGCGCTCGACGCCGGCGACGCGCAGGCTGCGGAAGCCGATGACGCCGGCGCAGAGAAGAGGGGCGGCGAGGATGGGGTCGAGGCCGGCGGGCAGGGGGTTGGCGAAATCGGCGCGGACGGCAGCGAATTGGGCATAGCCGCCGTTGACCGAGTAGCCGGTGAAGACGGGGCGGTCGCAGAGGTTCTCCATGTTGTGACGGCAGAACCAGCAATCGCCATCGACGCCGCCGATCCATGAGACGCCGGCGAGGGCGCCGATGGGGAGGGTTGCGGTTGCGCCTTCAACCACTTCGCCGACGATCTGATGGCCGGGGACGATGCGCGGATGGAGGGGTGGAAGGTCGCGCTCGACGATGTGGAGATCGGTGCGGCAGACGCCGCAGGCGATGACTTTGAGCAGCACTTCGCCGGGCTGCGGTTCGGGACGCGGGATTTCTTCGATGGCGAGCCAGGCGCCGGGGCGGTGGTTCGGATTTGAGGAGTCGAAGACGGCTGCGCGCATGGAGAGGCCTCCGAGATTAAGGGTAGCGCGGGGAGAGCGGGTCAGCGAGTCGGAAAGTTAGCGGGAGAATCGGTGTTGAGCCCACGCGCCTTACAATTGGCGCATGAATCCCCAGCGCTGTTTGCCCTTCATCGCCTTCGCTCTTGTCTTTGTTCCCGGCTCGGTGCAGGCACAATCTGCGAAACACCCGGAGGCGACCGTAGTCGGCGACAAGTGTGACCTGTCCGTCTTCGGCGAAAAGGATACAACGAAGTTCCTGATGTTTAACCAAGACCTGCGCGAGGCAATCAAAAATCAGGATGCGGGAAGGCTGGCTCTGCTAATCGATTTCCCTCTTCGTATCGATGACGATCACGGGGCGATCTTTATTCACGATGCCGCATCTCTCCAGGGTCACTTCGAGCTGGCTTTCCCACCCGCAATCCGCCAAGCAATCCTGTCTTCGACCCGCGACGATATCTGGTGCAATTACGCGGGCATCGGTTACGGAGACGGGAGCGTCTGGGTCAATGTGACAGACCGAGGCTTCTTTCTCATGACCGTGAACCTCCCGCCGGGTAAATCAAATCCCACGCAGGAAACCCACGCGGTAAGTCTCGCCTGCAACACGAAACAGACACGAATTTTGATTGACGCCACGAAAGACGGCACCGCGCGATTTCGATCCTGGGGTTTCTCCAGATCACTATCCGACGCCCCGGACAGCGAGATTGGCGGTGGGACTGAATCTGTTGAGGGAACGGGACCGTGTGCTCATCGCGTCTGGACCTTTAAGAACGCGAAGACGCAGATCACCCTTGAAGCGCCGGGCTGCTATGGAGACAACGACGGGCCGCCGCAGGGCGCACAGGCGCAACTCTCTATTTCGATGGGAAACGCCGCAGCACCGGCCCCGGAGTGGTGTTTCTGATGAAGCAAAGCTAGCAACACTGGAACTATTGCGCGCGGCGGCGGAGTTCGAGCTCGACGACGCGGAGCATTTCGTTTTCCGGCGCGGGCTTGCCGATTCAGGCGGGGATTGCGAGGTGCATGACCTGCGTCTGCGGTTTCGGAATCGGCAGGCCGTCCTCGCGCATTCCGGAGATGTGCAATTCGATTGCTTCGCGCAGCAATTGCTTGGCATGAGGAAGGGTCTTGGCGGCTACACCCAACCCCGGAAGGTCCGGAACATAGGCGCTCCATCCGGTCGATGTTCGCTCGAATACAGCCGCGTATTCCTTCATTTCAAGCCTGCCTGTTTGAGAATGTTGCCGGTTCGGTGGTGGGTCAGTTTGAAAGAAACCATCCCGCAGGGGCTAAAGCCCACGATTATTTTAATGCGTTTTCGGCACGACTGAAGTCGTGCCCTGTTACAAAGCAAAAACAAGTACAAACGCAGATCCTTCGACTCCCTTCGTCCGCCGCAGCGGACTCCGTTCGCTCAGGAGGACAAGGTCATTTAATAAGCGGTGATTATTGCGCACGGCGGCGGAGTTCGAGTTCGACGACGCGGAGCATTTCGGATTCGGGGGCGGGCTTGCCGGTCCAGATTTCGAATTGACGGGCGCCCTGCTGGACGAACATCTCGATGCCGCTGATCACGGCGAGGCCGCGCGCGTGGGCCAGCTTGAGGAGCGGAGTTACGAGCGGGGTGTAGACCAGGTCAAAGACGAGCGAGGCATTGAGTTCGCTTTCTTTGATGGGCAGCTCCTGCCTGAAGCCGGTCATGCCGCAGGGTGTGGTGTTGACGATGGCGTCGAAGCGCTGTTTGGCGAGCGCGCTCTCTTTGAGGACGTGGGCTTTGGCCTTGCGGGCAAGGGCGACGGCTTTCTCGTGGGTGCGGTTGACGATGTAGACCTCGGAGCCTTGCTCGACGAGGCCAAAGACCGCGGCACGGGCTGCGCCACCCGCGCCCAGAACGAGGATGCGCGCGCCTTTGAGACGCATGCGCTTTTCGAGCGGGCGGACGACGCCGGCGACGTCGGTATTGAAGCCGTAGAGCTTGCCGTCGGCGCCGGTGCGGAGGGTGTTGCAGGCGCCGATGCGGGCGGTGAGCGGGTCCATGTTGGCCAGATGCGGCAGGACCTCCTGCTTGAGGGGCATGGTGATGGCGACGCCGTCGAGAGGCAGGTCCCGGACGACGGTGAGCAGGTCGTCGAGGGTGCGGACCCTGAGCGGAAGCATGATGGCGTTGACGTTTTCGCGGCGGAAGGCCGTGAGGTGCATGAGGGGCGAAAGAGAGTGGGCGATGGGATTGCCGGCGACGCCAAAGATGCGCGTGGCCTGGTCCACCTGGTCGATGCGGTAGAGGTCGATAAGGGCGCGCGCGGAGACCTGACCGGGGGCTGTTTCAGCGCCCTCGGCGGCGGAAGCGAATGTGAAAGCGCCGCCGGCGCGAGGGCCGAGGACGCGGCTGATCAGGCCTTCTTCGCCCATTGCGATGCCGACCACGTGGGCGCTAAGCGACTGATTCTCAATCATGTGCAGGATGGCGAGGTTGTCCGCCAGGCTGCGGGCAGTGGAAACGACCTTGACGAACTCGGGGGCGAAGGCAGCGATGCGCCTGGCGGTCTGTTCGAGGCCCTCGAGACGGAGGGTACGGGTGAAATCGTGCGAGCTGATGAGGAGGACGGCGCCGGCGGCGCTGAGGGCGGCGCGAAACTTGACCAACTGGGGCCGGGTGGCCTGCTCGGCCGATTCGACTTCAAGATCGACGATGTGGCAGCCGGCTTCAGCGGCTTTGAGGAGGATTTCCAGCTCGGAGTTCAGAGACCCGGCGAAGTGGCCGCCCAGGGACTTGCGGCGGCAGGTGGCGATGGCCGTCACGTCGCGGCGGCGGTTGAGGAGGGCTCCGAGATCGTTGAGAGCCGCAGCGGGTTTCGGCAGAAAATCGAGGCGGAACTCAATGAAAACAGAGTCTTTAAGAGCGGCCTCGGCGCGGGCTAAGAGCTCGGCCGGTGTGGCGCCCTGGACGGCCACGCACAACTTACTCACACGCAGGCGCGGCACGACCGCAGCCGCTGCGGGTAGGGAATCCACCGTTCTTGAAACCGCAAGAGGCATTTCCTTCAATTGACGCATATTAAAGGGCTTTTGCGCGCAATGCAACCGGGAATGTGGGGGATGGCCGGGTTCGGACCCAAGGGGTTTACCCCTGGAGGCGGTCCGTGATGAGGTTTCCCGCCTTTCCGCACGAAGCGCGGAAAGCATGGAGCGCCCGGCGAGAATGGCGTAGGATCGGGAATTGATACAAAGCGCAGAAAGGACGTGGCATGCGGAAATGGGGCATTGTCATCAGCGTGTTTTACGCCTTGATTGTGTTGGGCCTTCTTGCGCCGGCCGGCCTGATCCTTGCCGGAGATACCGATCCGCTCAAAACGGTCTTTTCGCAGTATTTGCTGAGCATGTTCGAGGCGCAGCTGTCGTGGCTGGTGTGGACGCCGATTGCGGCTGTCGTGGCCGGCCAGGCCGCTCTGTTGTTCCTCTCAGTTGATACTTCATTTAAGAAGCTGAAGCCGAGGACGCACGTCGCGGTGTCTGTGACTGTCACTTCGATGCTTTTCGGTCTTCTTACATTTGCTGCCATCTATTCTCTGGACGCCGCCTTCCGCGACAACGATTTCGAGAATGGTTATTTCGACACTCCAGTGAGTGTCATCGGACTTTGGATGGCCTTATGGCTGCTTTGGGCGATTCTCTTCGCCCTCTATTTCAGAAACTCCAGCGCATCCGTCACGCGAGCCATTTCATGGCTGCTCAGAGGCAGCGTGCTGGAGCTTCTGATTGCGGTCCCAAGCCACATCGTTGTCCGTCGCCGCGGCGATTGTTCTGCTCCGGTCGCGACCAGCTTCGGCATTGTTACGGGGATTGCCGTGATGCTGCTGTGTTTTGGTCCAAGCGTTTTGCTGCTTTATAAGAAGCGGTTGGACGGATATGCGGCGCGGAAGCCGCGGCAGGGCTGATCGCAGCAGAATCTTTCGCGCCCCGGACAAGTGAGCAAGCCGGCAAGTTAGTCCGCCGCGGCGGACGAGTGAGCGCGGGATTTTGGAATGAGAGCGATGCGCAAGAGTAATGCCGCGCATCGTCATGATGAGCGCGCGGGGAGGATCGTCTTGTTACTCTAGAGTTTTGGAGGATTTCCCCGTAATGAATACAGAACTTGCTATCGCTGCCAGCCAGGATATTCACGTGTGGGAGACTGGCGGCGCCGCTTCGGCCGAGGCGCTGACCGCATGGGTGAGCGCACGGCTGGTTGCCCATGAGAATGCGCTGGCTGCATTGCTGGCCGTGGAGGGCGAGCGCACGCCGGAGAATTCGCTGCTGCTCTACGACAAAGCAATCGAGGAATTAAACCTGGCCGGAGCGCAGGCTGGGATTCTGAACTCCGTGGCTGCGGATACGGCTGTGCGCGACCAAGCGCAGATGGAGGCGCAGCGCGTGGCAATGGCGGGGAGCGCGCTGAGCCTGAATCGAAACGTATATGACGCGCTGGCGGCAATCAAGCTGGAGGGCGCGAGCGCGGCGACGAAGCATTTTGTGGAGCGGACACTTCTGGGCTACCGGCTTTCCGGCGTGGACAAGGACCAGGCGACGCGCGACCGGCTGCAGGCGCTGCACGACAAGGCCACCGGCCTCTCGCTCGAGTTCAGCCGGAACATTCAGGAGGGCGGAAAGACCGTTGAGGCCACGCCGGAAGAGCTGGAGGGATTGCCGGCGGATTACATTGCGCGGCACCCGGCCGGCAAGGATGAGGCCAGCGGCGGAAGCCGAGTGACGCTGACCACCGATCCGCCGGACATGATGCCGGTGATGACGTTTGCCACGAGCGCGGCGCTGCGCGAGCGCATGTTTCTGGCGTACAACACGCGCGCGTATCCCGAGAACCGGCAGATTCTGCTCGATCTGCTTGAGGTCCGGCAGGAGATTGCGGGCGTGCTTGGCTTCCGCAGTTGGGCCGATCTGGCGACGGCCGACCAGATGATGGAGTCGGCGGCGAACGTGCGCACGTTCCTCGCGAAACTCGATGAGGCAAGCCGCGAGGGCGCGCGGCGCGAGCACGAACTGGTGCTCAAGTTTGCGCGTGGGCGGGAACCGGGCCTCGAGGCGATCGATATTACGAGCCGCGGTTACTGGTACGAGCAGTTCCGGCGTGCGCGGTTCGACTTCGACTCGCAGTCGGTGCGGCCGTATTTTCCGTACGCGAAGGTTGAGGCCGGCGTGCTGGAGACGGCGGCGCGGCTGTTCAACGTGGAGTTCCGGCGGTCGCAGGCGGCCGCGTGGCACGAGGCAGTTTCAGTGTTCGAGGTCATCGATCAAGGGCGGCAGGCGGGACGGTTTTATCTCGACATGCATCCGCGCGAAGGCAAGAACAAGTGGTTCTCCGCGGCGCCGGTGGTGACGGGCGTACGCGGACGGGCGCTGCCTGAGGCAGCGTTGATTTGCAACTTTCCCAGCGGCGATGGAGACGATCCGGGACTATTGCAATACTCCGATGTGGTGACGTTCTTCCATGAGTTCGGCCACCTGATGCATGCGATTCTCGGCGGGCACACGGAGTGGGCTGGATTGTCGGGGTTTGCGACGGAGGGCGATTTTGTTGAGGTGCCGTCGCAGATGCTGGAAGAGTTTTTCCGTGACGAGAAGCTGCTGCAAGCGTTCGCTAAACATTACGAAACGGGCGAGGTGCTGCCTGTAGAGCTGATCCGGAGTATGAAGCGGGCGGGCGCATTCGGGCGCGCGGACGGGATGCGGACGCAGCTTTATTACACGACGCTGTCGCTCGATCTGCACGATCGGGAGCCGGCCGGGCTCGATCCGGATGCCGTGACGCGCGAGTTGTACAAGGCGTTTCAGCCGTGGACGTGGCTCGAAGGCAACCGCATGTATGCGAGTTTTGGGCACCTGACCGGCTACTCTTCGAACTACTACACCTATGCATTCGACAAGGTGATTGCTCTCGATTTCTTCTGCCAGTTCGACAAGGAGGACTTGTTGGGCTGCGAGGCGGGCGCGCGCTACAGGAAGACGGTGCTGGAGCAGGGCGGGTCAAAACCGGGGCGCGAGATGGTGCGCGATTTTCTCGGCCGCGACGAGGAGTTTGAGGCGTTTTCGAAGTGGTTGAATGAGGAATTTGAAGGACAGCTTGTAGCCGGTAGCCGGTAGCCTGGAGCTATTGGGTGTTGAAGCCGGATCGGGGTTGAGCGCGGCTGCGCCGCCGGCGGCTTGCGTATACGGTCCGGCGAGTACATCATGGGTTGAAATCCAATTTATGTGAAAGCTGGAGGCGAAATGCCTATTCCCGTGCTGAGACCGACCGCTGCGCACGCCGAGACGTTTGCCCAGGTAACCTATCACATCGAAGGTGAGCTTGTTCCCGTGCTTCACCTTGAACTGGGCGGCATGCCCGTGTACTTTGAGCACTACATTCTGCTGTGGAAGGATTTGAATGTTCGCATTGGCGTGAGGCCCCTGAAGGGCGCTCTCAAGCGCGTACTGGCTGGAATGCCCGTATTTTTGACGGAGGCCAGCGGTCCCGGGCAGATCGGATTTACAGGTTGCGGAAAAAGGAGCCAAGTGAATCACTGTTTCTCCACAGGGATTTGGTTTATGTAAGAGGTATGCGTGGAGACGACAAGCAGCAGGCGGCGATGTTCAGTTATGTGACCTTGGAGCAGCGGATACCGTTGGATCATCCGGCGCGGCAGATTCGCACGCTGGCTGACCGGGCCTTGCAGCGGCTGGATGCGGAGTTCGACAAGCTGTATGCCGAGATTGGCCGCCCCTCGATTGCACCGGAACGGCTGCTTCGGGCAACTCTGTTGATGGTGTTGTATTCGATTCGCAGCGAACGGCAGTTGATGGAGCAACTGCAGTACAACCTGCTCTTTCGCTGGTTCGTAGGTCTTGAGATGGACGACGCGGTGTGGGACGTGACGGTGTTCACCAAGAACCGAGAGCGACTGATTTCGGGCGCGATCAGCCAGCAGTTGCTGGATGCGGTGTTGGTTGAGGCGCGGGAGCACGACTTGTTGAGCGAGGAGCATTTCACGGTGGACGGCACGCTGATCCAGGCCTGGGCTGCGGCGCGCAGCTTTAAGGAGAAGTCCGATCCACCCGCTCCGGGAGCCGGTTCCGGGCACAAAGGGGAAGTTCTTCTGCGCGATAAGGTGGAGTCGACGACCGACCCGGATGCGCGTTTGTATAAGAAGGCCACGGCGGACAAAGCGGTTCCGAGTTATCAGGGCCACGCGCTGATCGAGAACCGCAATGGGTTGGTGGTGGCGGCAGAGGCTACGCTGGCGGCTACCGTGGCCGAGCGCGAGGCGGCTCTGAGGATGCTGGACCAGACGGTGGCTGCCAAGGACAAGCGCAGCCCGGAGCAGCAGATCACGCTGGGCGCTGACACGCAGTACCAGGACGAAAAGTTTGTGCAGGATCTTCGCGATCGGGAAGTGGCGCCGCACATTAGCGAGTACACGCAAGGCGGAAGCAATATGGGCAAGAACAGTCTGAGCGAAGAGGAGCGGCAAGACGCACGACGGGCGATCAGTCAGCGCAAGCGCAAGCTGATCGAGCGCGTCTTCGGCTGGTCGAAGTTAGATCGTCAAGCGCGCCAGGTGAAACTCCGTGGGCTTGATCGGGTGGACTGGTTCTGGAAGTTGAGCATCACGGCGCAAAACCTGATGCGCCTGAGGAGACTGATTCCGATTGAATCGCTGGCCCAGTAGGGCCGAAGTGTGCCTGAAGGCCGGAAAAACGGCCTCCGGGCGCAAAACGAGGAGAGGAAACCGCAGCCAAACCAGCCGAAAAGACGGAAAATCTCCCCAAAAGAGAAAAACAAGACAGGAATGAGGGGTTTTTCCGCAGCCTGTTTAGCCGCGACGGCGCGGGGCATATCTTCGCCATTCACCTGAGCCGCGGTAAAGGACTCGACATGCGAGAGCATCAATTCCTCGCCGCAACGGGGAGCGTCGACTATTCGTTCACGCGCGTCAAGGGCGTATCGAATATGCTGCTGGGCGGCACCGGATTCTTCATCGATCATTTTCGCGCGCTTGAGGGCGACGGCATTGTGTGGGTGCACGGCTATGGAAATGTTTTTGAGGTGACCCTGGGAACCGGAGAGCAGATTGATATTGAGCCGGGCGGCTGGGTGTACAAGGACCCATCAGTGCAAATGGAGACGCAGTTCCAGAAGCTGACGACGGGGTTGTTTGCCAGCGCCGGCAACCTGGTGTGGAACCGATTTACCGGCCCGGGGCGAGTTGGAATCCAATCGATGTATGTGCACATGCCGACGGCGGAGTGAGATGGCGGATTCAGGGGTCGGGGGCAGGGTTTAGAAGCAAATGACCGCGGCGGATTTTCGGCGGATTGCGCTGAGCCTTGAAGGCGCAGAGGAAGGCTCGCACATGGGCGCGGCGGATTTTCGCGTGGGCGGGCGGATCTTCGCCACGCTGGCCTCGGTGAAGGAAGGTTACGGGAACCTGATGCTCACGCCGGAAATCCAGGCGGAGTTTCTCGCCGAGCGGCCGGATTTGTTTTTACCGGTCCACGGCGGATGGGGCCGCGGCGGCGCGACGCACATCCGGCTTGCGGTTGCGGATGAGGATTCGCTGCGCGGAGCGTTGCACACGGCCTGGAAGTTGCGGGTGGAGCAGAATCGCAAGGGCGGTAGGCCGGCGAGTCGGCGAGTCAGCGAAGCGCAGGTGAGGTAGGGTTCGTGCTGGCCCACATCTCAAGGTCGAGATGTGCGGCACCCAGCAGGACAACGAGATGGCAAGTCAGTAAGTCAGCCAAACCTCGGTGAGGTCGCGATTTATTCGACTTCGCTCAGAACAACTCCCCTACCGTCGGGCAGGCTGGCCTCATTCTCTCGAACGGCCAACCATCGCAAGCGATAGTGGCATCTCACGATTAGTCTGCTCGACCGATAACATGTGAGCGGTTGAGCGACATAATTGCGGACGTATAAGATTGTCCGCGAGAAGGCACGCAGCCCACCGACTGCAGCGACAAGGATATGTCGTCGGCAAATGTGAGCTGGGCCGTTTAATTAGGCGAGCACCTTAGATATACGCCATTTGCGCTTCGCTTTGGCAGAACCATCTCAACACAATCAAGCAACCGATCATGCACGCATGGAGGTACATCATGTCGATCCGCACCCGTGGAATCCCTATTGTCGGGTCGCTATTCTTCCTGACAAGCACCCTCGCATTCTCCGCCCAGGCTACCGACAATGCACAGGCTCCCGACAACACCGGGAACAACAAACAACAAATGACGACTGCCGATCAGCAATCGAATGCTACGGCCGATCGCACGATTACGCAAAACATCAGGAAGGCACTGATGGCGGACAAGTCGCTTTCAACGTACGCGCACAACGTGAAGATCATCACCCGGGACGGCATGGTGACGCTCAAGGGCCCGGTGAAATCGGAAAATGAGAAGCAGAAGGTGGTAACGACGGCGGCACAAGTGGTGGATCCAGGCAAAATCGACGATCAACTCACGGTCAAGAGCGAGTAACAAGCTCTGCTTGGCAGTCACCTTTCACAACGCACGTACAAAAATTTCACAACGTAAGTAAACCCCGACATGGAGGAATTTTATGGAAGATAAGAGCACAGCAGTCTATGGCATCTATAGCAGTCTCGAGAAGGCGGAGTCAGCAGTGGATCAGTTACTGGGGGCAGGTTTTTCAAATTCCGATGTTTCTGTCCTGGTTGCCGACTCGGAGAGCACGCGCGATTTCGCGCATCGAAAAGCGACAAAGGCTCCGGAAGGGACTGCGACGGGCGTGGCCGCGGGCGGAGTCCTTGGAGGAACACTTGGTTTGCTGGCTGGAGTAGGGGCACTTGCGATACCTGGGTTAGGGCCGTTCATCGCGGCTGGACCGATAATGGCCGCTTTGGCCGGAATCGGCGCTGGCGGCGCTCTGGGTGGCCTTGTGGGAGCCCTCGTCGGTACGGGAATTCCGGAATATGAGGCGAAACGCTACGAGGGCCGGGTGAAGAACGGCGGTGTGCTGCTGAGCGTCCACTGCGACACGTCCGATGAGGTCAAGAGTGCGAAGAATTACCTCAAAGCGACCGGCGCCGAAGATATCTCGTCCTCGGGAGAGGCTGCGGCCGAGAAGCGGCGTTATGCGAGCACTACACGCGTATAGTGCGATGCGACGCGGCGCTCATGTGTCCCAGGTCCGCAACTACGGACCTGGGACATTCCATTTGCGCTGAACTGAGAGAGGCGAGTTGAAGTAAGTCCCCAAAGCAATTTCTGCTTGATGGGTGGGCTCGGTTTTCTGGTTCTACGGTTGTTTCGTCGCCTGGAAGCCGGCCATGATTTGCGTCATGAGGTCGTTGACGGTGCCGGGCGAGCTGGGAAGAAAGATGGTGCTCGACTTGCCCAGCACGCCGACTTCGCGCATGGTGTCGAAGTACTGCGTGATGAAGCACCATCGCCATCACGTCCCGCGCGGTGGAGCCTTCGACGGCAGATTTGAATTGCTCGACTGAGGCTTGCAGGCCCTTGATAATGGCCTGACGCTGGCGGGCGACGCCGTCGCCTTGCAGGGCCTTCGACTCGGCTTCGGCCTCGGCCTGCTTCACCTTGAGAATCTTGTCGGCTTCGCCGCGAGCCTGGGCCGCGATCTGCTCGCGCTGCGCGGCGTTGATGTCGTTCATGGCCGCCTTGACCTTGGCGTCGGGAACGATATCGGTGACGAGCGCGCGCAGAATGTTGTAGCCGAAGGTGTCCATCACTTCGTCGAGGTCGCTTCTTGACGGCGGCGGAGATCTGCTGCATCTGCTCGAAGGCTTCGTCGAGGGTGAGCGTGGGCACGTGGCCGAGGATGGAGTTGAAGACGTAGCTCTCGATCTGGCTCTGCGGATTGCTCAGCTTGTAGTAGGCGTCAAAGACCTTGGCCTCGACAACCTGGTATTGCACCGAGACCGGGATGGTGACGAAGACGTTGTCCTTGGTCTTGGTTTCGACGTTGACGACGGCCTGGCGCACCTGCAGATCGATGAAGCGCACGGTTTCGCAGTAAGGCACCAGAAACTGCAGGCCGGGGCGCGCGATGCGGTTGAATTTGCCGAAGCGCTCCACCATGCCGGCGGTGTAGGTGCGCACGGTGTACATGGTTTTAAGCACCGTGACGAGCACAAAGATGGCTACGATGCCGGCAACGATGAAGACGAAGACGACAAGAGGAGAGGAATCCATGGTTGGCCTTTCTTTCTCCGCCACGGAAGCGGTAAATGGAAGCTGGTATTTGTCCGTGTTTTAGCGATGCAGGCATCATACCTCAGAAAGGCTACGGGCGCTGCCCTACACTAGAGCAGAGCCAGGGCAATCGCATTTGAAATTGGTCTGAACCAATGTCGCCACGGACCAGGGTTGCCACTTACGTAGAGGGTAGTCGGGCATGAAGTTTCTTGCAGGAGGATTTCGTGTCCCGCAAAGAAACTTTGGAGCAGTTCGGTTCCTGTTGGGAAGGGCTTGAGGATCCGCGCAGCGGCAATGCCGCCTTGCATGAGTTTCACGAACTTCTGATGATGGCTTTATGCTGCGTGCTGTGCGGCGGTCAGGGTGCGGTGGATATGGCTCTGTTTGCCGAGGCCAAGGAGCCATTTCTGCGCAGCTTTCTCACCCTGGCCAACGGACTTCCCAGTCACGACACCTTCAGCCGCCTGTTCCGCAATCTCGATCCGGATCAGTTTCGCGATTCGTTTCAGCGGTTTATGGCGCAGTTTTCCGAGCAGTTGCAGGGGGTGGTGGCCATCGACGGCAAGGTGTTGCGCAGATCGTTTGATCGGGCCAGCGGCAAGTCGGCCCTGCACATGGTCTCGGCCTGGGGCTCACAGCAGCGGTTGGTGTTGGCGCAGATCGCCACCGATGCCAAGTCCAACGAGATTACGGCCGTGCCCAGGCTGCTCCAGATGCTGGCCCTCAAAGGCACCATCGTGACCGCCGATGCGCTCAACTGTCAGCGCGCGATCGCCGAGCAAATCGTCGCGCAGAAGGGCGACTACGCGCTGGCGCTGAAGGGCAATCAAGGCACGCTGTTTGACGATGTGATCCTGCTGCTCGATGATCCGGAGTTGAAAGCAAGCGCCGCTGCGCCGGTTGTCGAGGCCGATCACGGACGCATCGAAACGCGCACGGCGACGGTGTCAACCGAGATCGACTGGCTCGAAAAACAACATCAATGGCCGGGCCTGAAGGCTATCGGTAAAGTGGTTCGAATACGCGAAACGGCGGATAAAACCACGACCGAAACTGCCTACTATCTGCTCAGTCAAGTTCTGTCGCCGGAACGGTTCAACCAAGTCGTTCGACAGCACTGGGGAATCGAAAACAGCCTTCACTGGCGGCTGGATGTGGTCATGAACGAGGATCAGGATCGGACCCGGATGGGGCACGGGCCGCATAATCTGGCCGTACTCCGTCACATGGCCATCAATGCCATGCAAAAAGAAGGAACCAAGGGCTCCCTAAGAGGAAAGTTCAAACGCGCAGGTTGGGACGACGACTACCTATACCGCTTGCTGGAGCTATTTTGAAATGCGATTGCCCTGAGAGCAGAGCCAGAATTCACGTGCCAAAGCGAAGTGTCTGCAAGGTGGCCTTTCTGGAAGAAAAAGACACTCAGATGGCGTGCCATTGGGTAGGGCTATTCTGGTTCTGCTGTGAGAAGCGATGGCTGGTGATGCGGCAAAGACGCGCAGAACGGAAGAGCGGAGAACTGCCGCAGTGCGCGGCGGTGCGCGAACGCAGGACGCGCCGGCGAAGCGTGCACATGCGTGTTTCGACGTTGTGGGAGACGTGCACGGCTGCCTGGATGAGTTGCTGGCGCTGCTGGCGGCCCTGGGCTACCAAGTGAAACGGCGGCGCGAGAGTTTTGAGGTGACTCCGCCGCGGGGAAGGAAGCTGGCCTTTGTGGGCGACCTGGTGGACCGGGGTCCGGCGGCGCCGGGCGTGTTGCGGCTGTTGATGGATATGGCGCGCTCGGGCACGACGCTGTGCGTAGCCGGCAATCGCGATGTGGAACTGGCGCGCGCGATGAGAGGCCGCGTGACGCAGGTTTCGCGTGGCATGGCGCGAACTCTGGAGCAGTTGGCGGTACAGCCAAAGGAGTTTCGCGCCGAGGTGGTGCGTTTTCTGCGCAGGCTGCCGAGCTATCTGCTGCTGGACGCAGGCCGGCTGGCGATTGCGCACGCAGGATTGAAAGAGGCGCTGCAGGGCCGCGTTACAGCCGAGGCGCGCGCGTTTGCCTTGCACGGAGAAATGATGGGCGAGAAGGATACATCAGGTTTGCCGGTACGCAAGAATTGGGCAGTGGATTATCGCGGCAAGGCGCTGGTGGTGCATGGGCACACGCCCGTTTCCGCACCCGAATGGTTGAACAACACGGTCAATCTCGATACCGGGTGCGTTTATGGCGGACATCTGACGGCACTGCGCTATCCGGAGCGGGAGACGCTCTCTATTCCGGCCAAGGCGATTTACTACGCGCCGCGGCGACCGTTTGCTGCCAACAAGACTCTGGGGGCGCGGAGATGAGCTGAAATCCGCGCGCACGGACGCCGAATGCGCGTTCTCGACACCGTTATTTCTGTGCGGGAGCGTCGTTGGCGCCGGCGCCCTGGGCGTCGAGGCCGTGGGTCGGATCGCGATGGAGAATCTTGCGCGAGATGTCGGGCCAGAACTCATTAAGGACCCCGCCGAAGGTTTCCCAGCAAGGTTTTAGTATTTGGCTTTGGAGCCGGAGGTGAACTTGCTGAGCACAAACTCCTGCACCAGGCTGCTCGCCGTGCGCTCGAGCGTACTGATCGACACTTCTTCGGCTACCATGCTGCCGGTACGGTCGGAGCGGGGGTAGTAAAGATTTTCAAGTGCGCTTGAGGCGAGATCGCCCCCGATGGTGGAGTAGTTGGGCTGCAAGTGTCCGTTATCGCCCTTGCAGACGAATGGATACGAAATCGCGTGCAGAAAGCGCGACCGGTTTGTACCTGTGCCTTTGTAGTAGTAGCGCGGATCCTGGTGCAGCAGCGACGGAAGAACTGCGCCGCCGATGAAAATGTCGGAGAATCCATCCGCCGCCACTGCGCCCACGCGTTCTCCGTAACCCTTTGCACCCAGGGGATAGTCGGGAATCCTCACTCCCTGGTTGACGCCAGCCATAAAGAATATGCCCACAAGCGTGATGGGATCGGTGGAGGTCTTCAACGCCAGCTTGTACTTCAACTTTGCCGTCAGCGGCACAGCATTCGCGGAGTCATAGACAACATAGAAATTGGGAACGATTCCGAAAACGCGCTGCTGTTCCTCTATTTTGACCTGTTCCGTTGCGAGCTCTACCGGAGAAGCGTAGACCTTCACCGATGTCTGCGCTCCTTCGATCACCAATTTGATATCGGGCACGATTTGATACTGGCCGGGAGAAAGTACGATGGCGGGCGATTCCCAGTTTACAAAACCTTTGGCTTTGACGGTTACGCGATATGCGATTCCCGGCTTGAGCCCCTTGAACTCGAACCATCCTTCGTCATTTGCTGCGGTCTGGCGGCGGTCGTCGGGAAGAGCGCCCTCCAGCACAACCGTGGCTCCGGGGACGATCTCATCCTGCGCATCGGTAGCCGTTCCACTGATGGTGCATTTTTGCGTTGCGGGTGCCGAAGCGCTTTGTCCGGACCCATTGTTCAGATTCTCACTAGCCGCGACCTGCTGCTGCGTGCTCTGCGCCTGCTCGGACTGGGGATCAACAGACGGATTGGCGGCGGCAGCCAGCTCAATTTGCGGAGCGGGAGCGTCGGGAAGGGTGGCAGGCGTAACGACAGCCGGGGCGGTTGTGTACGATCCAGAGCGGGCTTGCTGTGCACTGGACGAAACCGAACTGGCCGCCAGTGCAAAGCTCGCGGCGAGAACGATAAAAATCGAGTGAGAACGAGAACCTGAGTGCATCCATTCACCTAGCTATGAGGGTCGGCATCGGCCGGCGCGACCTGCCACGGGGAGGCAAATCGGCTCTGAGGGAAACCGTTCGGGGCAATCCCGATTGTGCAGACTTTGGCCCGCCTGCCGGAGGCTTCGATTCCAACGTGCCGGTGCGCAAATGGGCTTTATGACGCATCGGCAGCTACTTTACTTTAGACGCATTTCCAGGCTCCCTGGACACAGGTAATTCGCCTTCTCGGCCCCAAACAGGGATGATAGCGGAACAGGGCCAATTTTTCACCTATATGTCATTGGAAATTGTTGATAATGGAATACTTACGCCGCGAAATCGATGAATCCCCGCTCCGGATCGGTGGAGACGAGTTTGACGGTCACTCTGTCGCCTACGTCGAGACCTTTGCCACCCTGGACCAGCTTTCCGTCGACGTGGGGATCGAGGGTGCGGACGAAGGTTCCGTAGTTGTTCACGCCGGTGACGATGGCGCTGTAGCTTTGGCCGATGTGGGGGTGCAGCACGACCGCCGCGATGCGCTTTTGCATCTCGCGCTCCACCTTGCGGGCGGCGTCTTCCATCTCGGTGCATCGCAGTGCAACTGGCATTGAGCAGACTTTCGGAGTAGGGCTGAGGCTGACCCGGCAAGCCACGCCTTGAGCAGCCGCTGCGTGACCATGTCGGGAAAGCGGCGGTTGGGCGCGGTGGAGTGGGTGTAGTCCTGTACGGCGAGGCCGAAGTGGCCGGGCGAGGGCTCATTGGGCTTTACCAGCACGTATTCGCCGGGCCCCATGAGCTTGACCACGGCCAGCGAGAGATCGGGAAAGTGATCGGGATCCTTTTGCTTTTGCGCGAGCAGAAAGTCGTTGAGCGCCTTCGAGTCGGGCTCGGCGGGCAGCGTGTAGCCCTTGGCCTTGGCCAATTCGACAATGCGGTCCCAGCGCTTGGGCGTGCGCACGATGCGGCGGATGGAGGCGACGCCCGCGTCCTCAAAGGTGCGCGCGATGACGCCGTTGGCCGCCACCATGAACTCCTCAATGAGCGACGTGGCGCGGTTTTTTTCAAGGCGCGCGATATCGACGACCTGATCGGAGAGCATGACCGGGCGAGTCTCGATGGTTTCAAGATCGAGCGCGCCGTGCTGGAAGCGGCCGCCTGCCATGCGCTGCGCGGCGGTGTCCTGCAGCTTGAGCTGCGCGGCGAGATCGGCGCTGGCGGCTACCTTGGCCGGCGCGGCGCCTTTGCCCTCGAGCCACGCGCCCACACTGTTGTAGGCCAGTTGCGCGCGGTTGTGCACCAGCGCGCGGTAGGCTTTGCCATCGGAAGCTGTGCCATCGGCGTCGACGGCGAATTCGATGACCACGGCCACGCGATCTTCATTCTCGTTCAGCGAGGTGATGCCCTCGGAAAGCTCGGTGGGCAGCATGGGAAAGACGGTCACGCCGGTGTAGACCGAAGTGGTCTCGGATTGCGCGTGCGTGTCGATGACCGTGCCCTTGTGCACGCGCGCATCCACGTCGGCCACGCCCACCAGCACGCGGATGCGGCCGTCGGGCAACTGCTCGGCCCACTCGATCTGATCGAGATCTTTTGAGGTGTCGTTGTCGATGGAGGACCAGAGCAGGCTGCGCAGGTCGGTGAGGCCGTCGGACGGCAGGAGGTTGCGGGCTGCGCCTGAATGGCGGCCAGTTCGGTGTCGGTTCCGGCGGGAAAATCGGGCTGAAATCCGTGCTCGATCATGGCGGCGTGGGCCGCGGCGACAAGATTGAAGTGGATAGGATGGTTGGAATGCATGAAGAATCGTGCTCCTGCGCGCGAAATGCCAGCCTAACACGCGCAGGAGCCGAATTCACAACTTCGTAGGCGCCATTATTGAATGCCGAGGTCGGCGAGAACCTTGGGTTTTGCTTCTTCCACGGCCAGCAGGTTGTGGCAGGCCGAGCAGTCCTGCGGGATGCTGGTCGCCGTCTTTGGCGACATGGTTGCCGTCGTGGCAGCGGAAGCAGCCGGGATACTCCATGTGGCCGATGTGATTGGGATGCGTTCCCCAGGTCACTTTCATGTACGGAAACACGTTCTGGTCGTAGAGCAGTGACCAATTCCTGGCCTGCCTGCTTCAACAGCGCGGCTTTCTGGGCGAGCACATCGGGATTCTGCGCGCGATAGAAGGCTTCAAGCTGCTGGGGAATCTTGACGCCGGCATCTTCCTGGCTGGAGTAGGCGGCCTTCAGCAGTCGCCAGTCCCTCTTTATGAATCGAAGGGGAGTGAGGGCTGATGGCGCCGTCGGCCATGGCGTGGTTGATGGCCTCCTCGGCCGTGACAAAGGTGTGCGCGGCGCGATTGTGGCAGTCGATGCAATCCATCACGCGACGCTCGCCCTGGGGCTGCGCGCCGTTGAGCGGCAGAGGCAACATAGGTGCTCTCGGTGCCGTCGGGATTCGTGCGCTGCACCCAGGGAATCGTGGTGCGCGTGGGATCGGTGGCGATGTATTCGATGTGGCCCAGGTGGACGCCGTGAATGCCGGTGCGGTGCGAAAGCGAATCTACGCCGCCCAGGTGCAGGATAAGCACCGTCTGCGATTCGGAGTTCTGTTCGTCGTCGGCAAAGCTCGACTTGACGAGCAGCTTGTCGCCGTCGAAACGCGTGGGCGTATGGCAGGCCTCGCAGGTGTAGCGCGCGGGGCGCAGGCTGCTCACCGGGCGATGGAATCGGCGTGGGATAGTTGGGAATGAGTCTGGGCGCGAGCGGGGCCAGAGGGTGAAAGCTAACCTCGACGAGCTGCTTGGTGCCGTTTAACTTGGCGCTGAAGTAGGCCTCGGCGCCGGTGCCGATGTGACACTCGACGCAGGCCACGTGGGAGTGCGGGGAGATCTGATAAGCCGTGGACTCCGGGTTCATCACGTGGCAAGAGCGGCCGCAGAACTGCGGCGAATCCATATATTCGGCGCCGTGATAGCTGGCGGTGGCCACCACCAGGAAGTTGACGATGGTGGCGACCAGCACGATGTCGATGCCGTGACGGAAGATGCGGTCGTTGAGATCGATCCTGGGAAATCGGGCGGGAATCTGCCCGGCTTTCTGCAGTTTTCTGCGCCGCAGCACCACGCCGACGGGAATGAGCAGCAGCCCCAGAATGAAGATTGCCGGCAGGATGAGGAAGAAGATGATACCGAGATAAGGATTGTCACTGAGATGGCCCGAGAGCTGGGCCAGCCAGTAACTGATCATGGTAATGCCGGAGGCAGTGGTGATGGCGCCGCCGGCCAGGCTGATGGGATTGTTGCCGAAGAACAGCGCCGGACGGAGCCAATCTTCGCGGAATTTCTGTAGCAGCGACACTTTCCCTCAGCCTCCATCAGTAGGCAGCCCGCCAGAGGATAGCGGGCATGCCTTCAAATTTTTGGGGCGATTGTGTTGCCTACTTCAGGGTCTTGAAATACGCGGCTACGTCTTTCACCTGCGCGTCGGTCAAGCCGGCGACGGGCTTCATCTTGCCCTTGCCGTTCTTCACCGCGGCCTCGATCTGCGCCGCAGTCAGAGCCTGCATAGACGGATCGGAAACCGGCTTGATGCCCATGGCCTTGGCCATTCCCGCGCTGGGCGTACCAGCGGGGCCATGACACATGGCGCACTTGGCCTTGTAGGTTGCTGCACCGTCTTGGGCGAAGCAGAAGACACCGGCCAGCAACACTGTCGCGGCCAGCACAATTTGGGAACGAATCAACTTGTTCATGACGAAACTCCTTGGTTTTATTGACCAGCCCGTAAGCGCAATGTTGCGCTTGCGGCCGGATTTCTTCCTGATTCAACGGCCTTGGCTTTCTGACCGCTGGCGCCACAATGCAGATGGTAACAGGAACCCCTTCACAAAAGCCGGCGCGATCGGGGGTCAGAAGACCGGCGACCGCGCCGCCTAGTTAATTCTCTTACACTTTTCTATGCTTCGCGAACGTTGGTAGCGGGTCAGTTTGCGAGGGACTCATCCCCCAGGGGCTAAAGCCCCATTCATTTTGCGACGATTACGGCACGCGGCCCAGAGGGCGCCCCGGTCGTGCCCTTTCAAACTGACCCACAACCCGAACGTTTGCTGTTACTTGACGAAGGTGCGGAAGTAGTCCACCGAATCCTTGATCTCAGCGTCGGTGAGTTTGCCCTTGTAGGCCGGCATCTTGCCCTTGCCGTCGGTTGTGATGGCGATCATTTGCGCCTCGGTGTCGGCCTTCACAGCCGGATCGCTGGCGGGCTTGACGCCCATGGCTTTGGCAATTCCCGGATTCGGCGTGCCTTCAGCTCCGTGGCAGCTTTGGCACTTGGCTTTGTAGGTCGCTTCCCCAGCAGACTGGGCAAAGCTCACAGCGCCGGCCAAAAGAACCACTGCGGCCAGCGCTACTAAAGATCGAATTGTCCTGTTCATGGTATCGCTCCAATAAAGGATATGCGCGGCCGGCGCACGCTTGGGAGCGCCGCCGGCCGTGTAATGTTAATTCAGTCCAAATTCGTAATGCAATCCTATATCAATCAGAATTCGTAATGCAATCCAAGGGTAATATTATTTGCGTGGAAATTGCGCGGTGCGGTGAACCCGTAAACCGGCGTGCCCGGGGACATCGCGGTATTCGCCACAGAACTGCAAGGCACAACCGGTATGGTCGTGCCGGCATAGGACGTTGTAATGCCGGCATTGTTATTGCAATACTGCGCACCGGATTGACCACCCTCGCCATAGCCGTAGAAGTTGTACTCAGCCTTCCAAATCAATCCAGTGTGCATGGTATAGGCAAGGTTCAGGAAGGGAGACTGGTAGGTGGACACCAGCGAACCGGCGACGTCCTGCGCCTGGCTGAAGAGCCGGCTGCCGTTAACCGAGCTGATGCGGTAGCCGATATTGGAGTGGAGCTTGGTGGCCGGCGACAGCGCCAGGGCGGCCGATCCGTACTGCGTCGGGGCGTCCGCGAAGTCCCGTACAGGTCCCAGGAACAGGGCGACTCCGTGGCCGCTTTCGGTGGGGACGAGGCCGCACAGCAATGCGATCGGGGTTCCAGGGGTGGTTTCGAACGCGGCGCCAGGCACGACAGTGGTGGGGCCGCCTGGCGTGAGAGCCGGCTGGACGGTTGCCGCGGCCTGGAAGCAGGTGTTGGTTGATGTGTACACGCCGGTATAGGCATAGCTGAGATCGAAGCCGTAATGCTCATTGGGATACAACGCAGCACTCAGGCTTACAACCCGGCTGTGATCGACGTGATGCAGAGTCATGGGGGTGACGCCGTCGGCGGCAAAGGAGACGGCGCCCGTGTTGTTTGTGTTGTTGTGCCGTTCCAGGTCGTTATAGGCGCCTGAAATCGTCGCCCACGGCCTTGGCCTGTACAGCGTGTGGACCCTGTAGTGCTGTGTTTGCCGCGGAGAAACAGGGGTAAAGACGTTGTCGTCATAGAGCAGCTCGATGGTGCCATTGAGCTCCCAGTTGCTGGCGGGACGCAGGGCGGCGTTGAAGATGCCGCCGTTTTCGTTGATGGTCACCGTTCCGCAGAAGGGCTGAAGGACATTCGATGGGCATACGCCGGTTTGTACCGGAGCAGTGATATTCGCGCCCTCGGTGATGATGTGATTGTTGTGGCGATAGGTAAGCGAGAACGTGGAGCGCGGCGTGGCGTCCCAGCTCACGGTGAAGTTATTGGTCACGAACCGCTGGCCGAAGTAGCCCGACGATGCAGCGCCAATCGAGGGACTGCCTGAAAAGGGCGCGTTGCCTGTCGTCACAGTCGTTGGGGTCAATGACGTACAGTTGATGGTTACGTTTGGGGCTGCGCAGTTCGGCGTCGACGACGTCGACGTCACGTCCGATACAGTGGTTCCACTCGTGAACTCGGCGGATCCCGGCTGGTGCACGTTCGAGAAGTTCAGCTGATCTTCAAGGGCGACGGTCCTGGTCGCCTGCCAGACGATGCCGTAATCGACGGCGATCACCTCCCGCTTGGCGTGCGCGAAGGCCGAATAGGCGTTCGAGCGGAGCGCCGATTTTAAGCCCTGGAAGGTGTCGAAATAATTCGGCAAATTCATGTTCGCGCTTGTGTAACGGACATTGCCGTTCATCGAGATATCTTTGATGCTCGAGCTTTGCAGCCGGAAGATCTCGGTGGGGAAGATCTCGCGCGTGGGCTGGGAGCGAAAGTAGCTGCTGATGACGTTGCACGCCGGATCGATGATCGGCAAGCCGCCGGCGGGATTTGCATAAAGTATCGTGTGCGTATTAAGCATGCTGGTGCTGTTGCAGACGCCGCTGGGGGTAAATGCGCCCGTGGAGCTGCTGTAGCCATACGGCACAGGGCTCTGGTAGCTGGCCAGCAGAGCCACCTTAGTTCCGTCCGCCTCCTGCACGGTAAAGTAGGTGGGATCCATTGTGAAGTAGGAGTTGATCCTGGAGTGGTTTATCTCCTCTTCATAGGTCAACTGGGTGCCCTGCACGGGCTTCCAATCGATTCCGCCTATGAAGTCGTCGGTGCTGTTGCGTTCAAATTCCTGGAGTATAACCTCGGATCCGGCCACGGAATTGCCGCTCGGGGTCCGGCTCGGCCCCTGAAAAATGTTCTGCGAATACGCGAATCGGAACGTCACCTTCGACAGCGGAAGAAGGGTGAGATTGGTGTCCGTCATCCGCCGCACCGTATTAAACAGGAACGGCGAATCGAGCACCTCCGGCCATGCGTAGGAACCTGTTGGCGCCGTGGAGGGACCGATCGGAATCGAATACCCGCTGATAACGTTCGGGTTGCCGATCAGGTCGTAATCGGCATACTGGCGGTCGCGGCGGAAGAGCCCCGAGAACTCGAAGATCTTGCCCTTCGAGAAGTCCATCTTGGAGAAGTCGTAGGGCTCGCCTCCGTATCCGGTGCTGAATGCCGTGAGGTTATCGAGCAGCGGATGCTTGTTGCCGGGAAGCGCGCGCATCTCGAATGTATGGCCGAGTATGCGCGGGCCGGACTGGAAATTAACCAGCGTGTCGTACATGGCGCCGCTGCCCACTTTGTCGGCGATGCGCCCGCCTACGTCCACGCTTTGATGGACAGAATAGCCATTGGGGACGCTCATCGGCGCGCCCGGCGCCGGATCGGCAGCGGGATTTTGGGCTGCAGCAATACCCGTTGTCAGCAGCAAGATTGCGACTCCAAAGCCCCCGGCGATGCGCTGCACCCTTGCGGAAGAGGGCTGTTGATTGGAGGACCGAGAAAACCAGCCGATGCTCATCATATGAAGCCTCACTTGAAAAGGAACGTCGCTCACATCAAAACCTGAACCCACGTGCAAAGTTGGTACGGAAGCTGGGCTGCGCCGGCCGTTGGATCAGTGGAGGCGGCGCAGCTCCCAGACCATTACCGGAGAAACGCCGCATTTATGTTCGAGCCATGAATGTAGGTGTGGCAGCTCGTGCACGGCACGCTATCCGCCGATGCGTTGCTTATCCCGTGCACCGAATCCTGGCCGACCAGGCTATGACACTGGACGCACAACACGTTGACGTTCGGCATGTTCAGCAGCCGCTCATTCTGCGAACCGTGCGGCGTGTGGCAGCCCATGCATCCCTCCGCCTTCACCGGCATGTGCTCAAACACAAAGGGCCCGCGGTTATCCATGTGGCACTTGGTGCAGATCAGGTTCTGATCGACCGTGGCCTTAAAGTTGTTGTTCTGGAAGGTGCCGTGCACATCGTGGCAGTCGCTGCACCGCATCAGGCCTTCGTTCACGCGGTGGTGGAAGGGCATATTGAACTGTGGCTTGACGTCGCCGTGGCACTGGAAGCAGAGTGTGGGCTCCGGCGCCTTCAACAACCATTCTTTATAACCGGCGCCGGCAGCCGTATTGGCTTCGACGGGCTTCAATACTGCCTTCGCGGCTGTCTGGCCGGGAAGTTGCACGTCCCCGCCGTGGACCGAGTGGCAGCTAACGCAACTCACGTTCGCCTTGGCGTGGGGCGAGCGCATGAAGTTGGGGTGCGTTCCGGCGTGGCAGGTCAGGCACTTTGCGTCAACGTCGTGGGGCGAGGCTTTGGCGGGATCAAAGATCTTGGTTTTGTCGCCGCCGCCGGCCACGTGATCGCCACCCGCGCCGTGGCAGTTCTCGCAGGTGACCCCGTTGCTGCCGTGCATCTCGACCATCTTGGTGTGAGGATTAGAGGCGAAGTCCTTGACCACCTGTTCGTGACAACCGGCGCAGGTGTCGGCGCCAACAAAGCCTGCCGCGGGGGCGGCTGCCTGTGCCGGCGCGGCCGCCGGCTTAACTTTCGGCGGCGGTGCTGCCAGCGCGGTGGCGCATAAAATGCTTGCGCCCAACATCAGCAGAAAAACTCGCAGTCCCGGTTGCTTCCCGGGTGCCGCACAGATTGGCAATCGCGTTACCGGCCCATCATTATGCATGAAAATACCGCCTCAAATGGTCTTATCGGTACAGGTCAGAAGAAAATTAGCGCTTTAGCTGCCATTGCGCTACAGAAAGTAGCGATTTCTCCGTGTGAGCGCCAGTAGTGCCAGGGGGGAGGGCGGCTCACTTGTGTCGAGCATCACAACACGCAGGCCAAATTATTGTCTTGGCAAGCGGTGACGTCCAACACAAAAGCATGGTATCTCATTTGGAGATAGATGTATAGCGGCAACGAGTTGCAAGCTTCGCAAGGCAAGCCCCGTCACATCCCTTGCCAATCTCTCCATCGGCGTGAGCCCCATCACATCCAAAGCCGCAGCTGCTCAAGCAAACTCAGGATAGGTGCCCCGCTACGCGGAAGGTCGCAGGCATCTGGATCTCAATCGAATTTCGCGCGAGAATGGGATCAGGCTAGGGTAACGGTGGACGCGATGGGCTCTGTCGGTGTCGTACAGGAGAAGACGATGGCGGACGCACAGATTTCGATTGCGGAGCACCCGGCGCGAAAACACGCGGCCCGGACGTCGCCCTTTGGGATGCGCAGCTTGCGCTAATCGCCGGCCTGGTTGGTTTTGCTCGCTGGGCAGCGCGGTTTTGGCGGACCTGGAGCTGGCCACCAGCACCATCTCGCTGCCTCCGCAGGCTTCTCTTTTTTCCGAGGGTGAAGATGCCCGCTGCCTCTATTTGATCTGCAACGGCTATTTGAAACTGACTGCCGGCCGGCTCGAAGACCGCCATATGATTGTGCGCGTCGCCGGTCCCGGCTCCGTGCTCGGCCTCTACGCGGTGCTATCGCACGGCGTTTACGAAGTGAGTGCGCAGTCATTGACGCAGGCCCAGTTGCGCCCCGTGGAGCGCGACCGCTTCGTCAACTTCCTGCGCAGCCACAAGGAAGCTCAAGTGCGAGCCGTGCAGTGCATCTGCCAGGAGTATCGTTTCGCGTTGCAGGACGCGTGCCGCATCGCGCTGGCCGAAACCGTGGCCGCGCGCCTGGCGCGCCTGCTACTGGAGCTGTCGCATCAGATCGGCGAGCACACCGATAGCGGCGAATTCCGCTTCCCTCTGCTGCTGACTCACGAGGAGATGGCGTCAATGACGTGCACCACCCGCGAGACCGTTACCCGCACCCTCGGCCAGTTTCGCAAAGACGGATGGATTTCGATCGAAGAGTCCAACGTCACGATTCACGAGCCCGACCGGCTGCAAGACATTCATTAAAGACTGCTGAACTGCTCAGGCGACGCCAGACTCTCCGCTCCCATTTGGCCTGCTGGCCGAGTCCAAGGAGCTAGAATGCTTCGTGGGAGCCTCTGTTCCCGGCTGGAGTTCAGATCGGATATGAATCGCTTTTTTTCCTGCTTTGCTGCCGCCGTTTTTTTCTGCAGCGCCGCAGCCGCTCAAACTCCGGCGCCCGAGCCGGCAGCGGCCGCCAATCCGGCTTCGGATCAGCCGGGCGTGACCTCCACGGAGAGCCCCGAAGTCACGCTGTTCCAGAAGATTGAGGACAGTTGGGCCGACGCCGTGAACCGGCGCGACCAGTATGGACTGGAACTGGTGCTTTCTCCGTTGTTCGTCGACATTTCCGCCAGCGGCGACGTGACCACGCGCAACCAGCAGGTGGTGCAGGTGATCAGCGGCGACGACAAAACGGTTTACCTTACGCAGAAGGTCATCACGGTGCGCATGCTGGGCGATATCGCCGTGGCGAATGGCACCTACTCGCTGCACCACCAGGTCAACTCGGGCCCCGTGGACGAAAAAGGCGTTTTTACGCATGTATTCGAGCGCGTGCACGGCGGCTGGCTGTGCATCAATTCGCAGCGCACCGTTCTGCGCCAGGACACAAGTACCAAGCAGAAGAAGGCGTCCACGGCCGAGATGCCCTTCCACATCCCGCTCTTCTCCAAGAGCGACAAGGGGCCGCAATAGGCATCAGTTTCGCGGAGGGAGCAGGGGCCTTCAGACCTGGGCTTTCCCGCTCTCAGTCCGGCTGTGCCAGCGCGCCGTTCTCAGAGCATGGCCAGCGCTTCGGCCTCGGTGGGGAACAGGCCCGCGTACTTGGTGATGCCCACCATGGTAAGACCTTGGTGAAGTGCGCCGAGAGGCCGAAGGCGTACACCTTCTGGCCGGAGTTCGCGGCTTCGATCAGCAGTTGGATGACCAGCGCGATGCCGCTGGAATTGATGTAGTCCACCTTGGTGAAGTCCAGCAGGATGAGCTTGTGGTCTCCTTGGGCAGCGCCTGGTAGGCGCCCAGGACCGCGTCTTTCGAGGTGCTGGCGATATCGCCCTCGAAACGGAGGACGGTGACCGGATATCCGGCTGGGGAAGTGAGCTGGTCAACGCGCGACTTGGTTTCGCTCTGCACTTGATCGATTGCCTCCGCTTTCGATTGGGCTTGAAAACTTCGGCTAAGTCCGCTTCTTTATCCAGCCGGATCACCAGCCGGACATAGCTGCTTTTGCCATCCGCGCCGGCCACCCACTCCGCTTCGTCCACCAGCGCCTGGATGAGGAACATGCCCATGCCGCGCGGATCTTCCTCGCCGTGCATCTTGCGGTCGATGTCGGGCTTGGCGGGCTGCTTCTTGATGCCCTTGCCGTCGTCGATGACCTTCACTTCAAGCGTGTCGGTGCCGGCCCGACAGCACCACGCCCACCGACAGCTTTTCGTTGAGCCGGTTGCCGTGCTCGATGGCGTTGATGCAGGCCTCGGCCACGGCCGTCTTCAGATCTTCGATGCGGTCCTCGGGGAAGCCCATCAGCTTGGCCACCGCCGACGCCGTGCTCATGGCCACTTTCTCGTAGCCCATGCGCGTGGGCAGGCGCACCTCGACCGTGGTGGATTTCGACTCGCTCATGCCGGCATCTCCGACGAACCCGTCCCGCGGCAAAGCGCCAGTGCGGTCATGTCGTCTCCTTGCGGGCCGCCCTCGGCAAACGCCTCGATGGCCGCCCACAATGCATCGAGAATACCATCGGCCTTCCGCGCCGGACACGTAGAAAATTCATCCAAAAGCCGTTCCGGACCAAACTCTTCATCCCCCCTGAAGACCTCGGTGAGGCCGTCGGTATAGAAGAGCAGCCGCGACCCCGGCGGGAAACCGTGGCGCTCGCTGGCGTAGCGCATGCCCGGCAACAGGCCCAGCGGCGTGCCTGCGGCGTTGAACTGATGCGGCGCGGCGCCCGGCTCAACCAGGAAGCCGGGATTGTGGCCGGCGTTCACCACTTCGATCTCGCCGGCCTCGGGATGCAGCCGCAGGAAGATGGCCGTCACGTAGCGGCGGCGCGCCTCTTCGCCCTCGGCCCAGTGGTGCTGGTTCATGCGCGTGGCCAGCTCGTCCAGCGGCATGCCGGTGGCCGCCATGCCGCGGAACGCCGCGCGGAAGCTGGTGGACATGATGGCCGAGGCCAGCCCCTTGCCGGCCACGTCGGCCACGGCCATCAGCAGGCTGCCGTCGGGCTGCTCCACGATGTCGAGATAATCGCCGCCCACTTCGTAGCAGGTGTCGGAGCGGAAGGCCACCGAGTAGCCCGGAATCTCGGGCAGCGTCTGCGGCAGCAGCGAGCGCTGAATCTGCGCGCGCCGCGTCCAGATCCTGCTGCACGCGCGCGAACTCCACGTTGCGCTTGTGGTTGCGCGCGTTTTCAAGCGCGACCGCGGCCTGCAAGCACCAGGCCTTCGAGAAAATCGGCCTCGGAGAGCGTGAGCTCGCGTCCGCCGGGAGAGGCCACCACCAGTTCGGTCATCTTTCGGCCGTCGCGGTCGGCCAGAGGATAGATGAGCAGATCCGCGTCGGCGGCGGCGCCGTCCGCAGCGCTGGCCGGCGCATCGCCATAGGCCAGGCCGGTTCCGGGAAAGGCCGCGCCGGCCATCTCCAGCTCGCGCACCACGATGCGCAGCACCGGCTCCAGCACTTCTTCTTCGCGGATGGTGGAGTGCACCTGGCGCGAGGCCTCAAGCAGCGCCTGCAACCGCGCCACCTGCTGCTGCAGCTCGATCGTCTCGCCGCCCGCGCAAGCTGAGCGTCCGCTGCCATCGCATCTCCGTGGAATTTCAATCTAGCATGGCGGCGGGCCGGTCGGCATCAGATGCTTCCAACGCTGGCCTGCGGTAGTGGTGTATTTTCCAGAACGGCGACCAACTGGTGGAAACCCCGCATTTGACCCGCTGTGGTCCTGGATGAGTGGCTGGTTGAATAGCACATCCGGGCTTTGGGATCGGACCGCGGATCGATAGGCCTTTGCACAGGCGCGAGACGCCGTACAGAGCGGCGAAATGGCGTCTCAGCGACGAAATGTCGTCATCGTCTCGTCCTTATTTGTTTCCGCAGCTTGCTTCTTGAATTGCTGTAAACCTTTTGCCCTCAATCTGGCTCCAAAAGCCCGTCGTCCCTTCTGGGGAATTTGGCATGGCAAATGCAACTTAATCCGCGTAAGCGCAGAGGAGGACGCCGATATGCTACGAATCACGATCCAGGAAGGGCAAGACCAAACGGCAATCAAACTTGAAGGGCGAATTGTGGGGCCTTGGGTGACTGAACTCCAAAGGTTCTGGGCGGACAGGGCCTCACATTTGCCTCCCAGAGAGCTCTTAGTTGATTTGCGGAACGTGACCTACGCGGATGCGGGTGGCATGCTGTTCCTGAGGGGTCTCCAGGCACTTAATGGCCTGGAAATCGTTGCCAACACGCCGTGGACCCAGTATCTTGCCGGTCAGATCGCGGTCGAAAGTCCGGATCGTAAGTTGAGTTCGTCTTGAAAAGGAGGGGAACATGCAAATAGCCCGCAATCTCAGATTCCTCCTGGGAGAACGAGGGCACGAGAGGGGACAAGCGCGGTTACGCAGCCATAGCAGGCCAGGCGATTTTTTCGATAGAATAGCCCTAACCACACCAGATTTTTATAAGGGATTACTGGACCACGTAAGCGAAGGTGTGTGTTTCGTGGACCGTGAACGGAAAGTTCAATACTGGAATGACGGCGCCCAGCGTATTTCCGGCTATAAAGTGGCGGAGGTATTGGGCAGGCACTGCCATGACGGCTTATTGTGCCACCTAGATTATGATGGGCGCGCTCTATGCCACGGGGAATGCCCTTTATCAGCGACGATTGCCGACGGAGTATTTCGTGAGGCCCGTGTTTTCTTACGTAACAAAGGCGGAGGGCGCGTGCCTGTCTTGGTGCGCGTGCAGCCGATTCGTGGACGCGACGGTTCAGCCATCGGCGCTGTGGAGACTTTCAGCGACGATTCTGCCTATCACGAGACGCGTCGGAAGATCGATGCCTTGGGGCGAATGGCATTTCTTGATCATTTGACTCAGCTGCCCAATAGGCGCTGTTTGGAGACAGCTTTGGACACCGTTCTGAGTGAATACGCGGTCCATCACAACCCGTTCGGAGTTCTGATGTTTGACCTCAATGGTTTCAAAGCCATTAACGACACCTTCGGCCACAACTTCGGCGATGTCGCGTTGCAAAAAGTGGCGTTCACCTTAGCTGGAGGGCTTCGGCCCTCAGACTCCATCGGACGGTGGGGCGGCGACGAGTTCCTTGCCATTGTCCAAGACGTGGACGCAAAAATTCTAAATGAGCTGACGGAGCGGTGTGTCCAGCTTGTAGCGAGGATTTCGATCCTTAGCACGGGAGGGAGCCCGGTTCCCCTCTCGGTCTCGGGTGGCGCTGTACTTGTATACCCAGGGGTTACGGCCAAGGAGATCATCCAAAGGGCGGATGAGTTGATGTACTGGGTAAAGGCGAAGGGCCGCAGCCGACCAGCGCAGGGACGGGACGAGCCCGTGCACGAGGGCTGCGAACTCAGGGCAACGGGACAGCAATTTTCGCTCTTTCCTGGTTCTTGATATTCTAATCAATGTTAGAATGCCAAGGGCGAGGCTAGACGATGCTGAAATTGAAACTGACAACGATTGGAAGCTCTGTGGGGGTGGTCCTGCCGAAAGAGGCCTTGTCGCGTTTGAAGGTTGGCAAAGGCGACGTAATCTTCCTCACCGAAGAGAAAGATGGTTTCAGGGTTACCCCATTCGACCCCGAATTCGAAAGGGCCATGGAGTCGGCCCGCAAGGTTATGAAGCGGCGTCGAAACGCACTGCGGGAATTAGCCAAGTGAAATCCCATTCGTGGGTATGGGTTCCGCTTGATGCTGTCCTTGCCATTCATGACGAACAGATTTCAGAGCACGGCGGAATTGGTGGCGTTCGCGACTTGGCCGTGGTCGATTCTGCGCTTGCGCGGCCGCTCAATCTCGTGGCGTACGGGAACCCCGATGCTGCTGCGTTAGCGGCTGCTTACGCATTTGGGCTATCGAGCAATCATGGTTTTCTCGATGGCAATAAACGCACGGCCTATGTCGTCGCGGAATCATTTCTCGATCTGAACGGGTACGTGATGGAAGCGTCAGACGAGGCGGTCGTAAGCACGATGCTGGCCGTTGCATCGGGTGTTATGCCTGAAGAACAACTGGCGAAATGGTTCCGGTCTTTTATTCGATAGATGGCAGCCTGTTTCAAGAAGCAGCCGCAGCATGAATCCAGATCGAGTGCACCACTGGCCCGCGTGCTACGCCGCCTGGCGCGTGTGATATGGTCGAATTTGTCCCGTAATAGAACCCCGCGGGATTTTCCCTGCGTCCCTACAAGCAGACAAGCTGTGGCCGCGTTTTTCATCGCGTGATTCCGCCCGATGCGTAGGTGCTTTTTTTCTTTTTTGGGCGGGGCAGCGCGCGAGCAAGAGTTTTCCATCTCACCAGAAAGGCGAATCTATCCCCATGACCCCGGCCCGCGAATCCATTTTCGCTAACCTGGCTTTGACGCTGGAAGAGATTACGAGCCTGGCGGCGGAAGAAGGCAAGCCGGCCGATACCCTGATGAATGTGGTGGCCCTGATCGCCGCGCGGTTCAAAACCGACGTCTGCTCGGCCTACCTGCTCGAGCCGGATCGCTCGAACCTGGTGCTTGCCGCTACGCTGGGCCTTCATCCGCGATGCATCGGCACGCTGCGCATGCCCCTGAACGAAGGTCTCTCCGGCCTGGTCGCCGAACAGTTGCTCCCCGTGGCCGTGGCCGACGCGCGCGAGCATCCGCGCTACAAATACTTCAAGGAATCGGGCGAGGAGGAGTACCACTCTTTCCTGGGCGTGCCGTTGATCGATCGCGGCGTGCTGCAGGGCGTGCTGGTGGTGCAGACCAAGGAGCCGCGCGTCTTTCAAGAGAATGAGATTCGCATGCTGGTGGAGGCGGCGAGCCAGGTTGCGCCCGTGGTGAGCGAGGCGCGGACGCTCGACCGCTTCATTGCCCCGGCGCAGGAAAAGCTGTGGGAGCTGGCGCGCAACGTGTGGTGGAGCTGGGACCAGGACTGCGTGAGCTTGTTTCGCGATCTGAATCCCAAGCGCTGGGGCGAGCTCAACCAGAATCCAATCGCGCTGCTGAGCGAGATTCCGCTGGGAGAGATCGAGCGGCGGGCCTCGGAGCTGGTACTGCATAGCCGCATCAACTACGCCTACCGGCGCCAGCAGGAATATCTGAACGACGACCACACCTGGGGCGCGAGCCATGCGGGCGTGCTGCGGCCCCGGCCGGTGGCGTATTTTTCCGCCGAGTTCGGCCTGCACGAGTCGCTGCCGATTTATTCCGGCGGCCTGGGCGTGCTGGCCGGCGACCACATCAAGAGCGCATCGGACCTGGACATTCCGCTGATCGGAGTCGGGCTTTTCTACGGGCAGGGCTACTTTTTGCAGCGGCTGGACGGAGGCGGATGGCAGCGCGAGGAGTATCTCGAGACCGACATCAATCAACTGCCGATGCAGCCGGCGATCGGCGTGAACGGCGAGCCGGTGGTGGTGGAGATTGCCACGCGCGGCAGCTCGATTCGCGCCAAGGTGTGGCGGGTGAAGGTGGGCCGTTGCGACCTGCTGCTGCTGGACTCAAACGTGGCCGGCAACGCGCCCGAAGATCTGGAGACTACCTCGCGCCTCTACGGCGGCGATGCGCGCACGCGCATCCGGCAGGAGCTGCTGCTGGGCGTGGGCGGCTATCGCGCGCTGAAGGCCATGGGCGTGACGCCGGGCGTTTTGCACCTGAACGAAGGCCACAGCGGCTTTCGCCGTCTTCGAGGCGATTCGCAGCCGCATGGAGGAGGAGGGCCTGGATTTCTACTCCGCCGCCCGCCAGATTCCGCGCGAGGTGATCTTTACCACGCACACGCCCGTGCCCGCGGGGCACGACCGGTTCAGCCGCCGATCTGATTGAAGAGCACCTTGGGCCGCTGCGCGAACAATTGGGCATTTCGCACGAAAACCTGATGGGATTTGGCCGCGAGCATCCCACCGACGGCCAGGAGCCTTTCTGCATGACGGTGCTGGGCCTGAAGCTGGCGCGGCGCGTGAATGCAGTTAGTTCGCTGCACGGCGAGGTTTCGCGGGCCATGTGGAGAGGTCTGTATCCCGACAAGCCGGAGGACGCGGTGCCCATCGGCCACGTGACCAACGGCGTGCATGTGCCGTCGTGGCTGGCGCCGCAGATGCGCCGCCTTTACGACCGCCATCTGGGCGTGGGCTGGCACCGCCAAAGCGGAGCGGCGCAAACGTGGGAGGCGATCGAGACGGTGGACGACGGCGAGTTGTGGGAGACGCACCTGAGCCTGAAGGGGCAGCTGCTGGACTTTGTGCGGCGCCGCGCGCACGAGCAGGCCGAGCGCCGCGGCGAGCCGGCGGAAATCGCTGAAGCGACTGGACAAAGTGCTTTCGCCGGACGCGTTGACCATCGGCTTTGCGCGGCGCTTTGCCACCTACAAGCGCGCCAACCTGCTGCTGGCGGATATGGAGCGGCTGGCTGCGATGGTGAACGACGCCAAGCGCCCCGTGCAGTTTGTCTTTGCCGGCAAGGCGCATCCGCACGACGAGCCGGGCAAGAGAGTGCTGCAACAGATCGCGCAGATGATGCGCAACGCCGAATTTGCCGACAAGTTTGTCTTCATTGAGGACTACGACATCAACGTGGGCCGGCACCTGGTGCAGGGCGTGGATGTGTGGCTCAACAATCCGCGGCGTCCGCTGGAGGCCTCGGGCACCAGCGGCATGAAGGTGGTGCTGAACGGCGGCCTGAATCTTTCGATCCTGGACGGCTGGTGGGCCGAGGCTTACGACGGGCTGAATGGATTCGCCATCGGAACGGGCAGAACGCACTCCAACATGGACGTGCACGACAGCCGCGACGGCGAGGCGCTCTACCGCGTGCTGCTCGACGAAGTGATTCCGCTCTACTACGAGCGCGACCGCGACGGACTGCCGCGGGGCTGGATCAAGCGCATGAAGCGGACCATCCGCACGCTGGGATGGCGCTTCAACGCCGACCGCATGGTGATGGATTACACGCTGAAGTGCTACATTCCGGCCGGCGGCGGCACTTCGAGCGAAGTGCGCACGCCGTCGTGAGGGCCGTGATTGGCAAAGTTTGCTAACTTTGTTAAGATGGGGTTTCCTCCCGTTTCTGAAAGGGTGGAAAAGGGTAGCGCGACATGCCGACACGAAATGTGAATCTGACCCCGGAACTCGACAACTTTGTTCTGGACCGGGTTGAAAGCGGACGTTTTGAAAACGCCAGCGAGGTGGTGCGGGCAGCCCTGCGCGGAATGGAGCGTGAGGAACGCGTCTACGAGGCAAAACTGGCGGCGCTGCGCACAGCAATCGACGAAGGCGATGCGAGCGGGATCGCCAGAGGAGACGTCTTTGCGCAGGTGCGTAAAGCGCTGAAAGTGAAAAAGATCGTTACCTAGCTATGGCCACAGTACGTTTTTCGGGCCGGGCGAAAGCTGACCTGCTGAGTATCGGTACTTACACTCTGCGCACCTGGGGTGAGGCGCAAACGGAGCGTTACCTCGACGCCCTGGAGAAATGCGCAAAGATGCTCGCACGAAATCCCGCGATGGGCCGTAGCTGCGATTGGATCCGTCCTGGCCTTCATCGCTTTGAAATCGGCCGGCATGTGCTGTTTTTCCGGCGACGAACGGGCGGAATCTTAGTGGTTCGGATTCTGCATCGGAACATGGCGCCGGGCCTGCATTCCTTTGAGGACGAAGAGTCCGACGCTTGACCCAACGCTTGCATGGACGCAGGCGCCTAATTCTTGGAATATCCAAAGGTTCTTTCTTTTGGCTCACCCGCTACCACTCCCGCCGCACGCCGAACACGTCAAGCTGCGCGTCGTTGCTCAAAAGCAGCAGGTCTTCGTGGATGGCCTGCGCGGCGAGCATCCGGTCGAAGGGGTCTCTGTGGACGGCAGGAAGACGGCCGGCGCGCAAAGCATGTTCAACAGAGATCGAGAGCAGCAGGTAGCCGGCTGAGGTAACTGTGGGGACGAAGTCTTCGACAAGATCGCGCGCAAAGGGCAGTTTGCCCAGGCGGAATTTCGTGGCAATCTCCCACGCTGAGGCGGCGGAAACAAAGATCTCGTTGCGCTGCGATTGAATCGACCGGCGCGCCGGTGCCGAAAGCAACTCCTTATGATAGGCGGCCCATAACAGTGCGTGCGTATCGAGCAAGGCCCTCATTCGCCTTCGCCGCTCCAAAGCGCGAGCTCGTCCTCGGGCAGTGGATCGAAGAACTCGGGGCCGACACGGCCCTTGCCTTGAAGAAAGCCGAGGCGGCGGCTGGCAGCGACAGGGTTGATGGCCACAATGCGCGCAACCGGCTTGCGCTCCCGGCCTGTGGTGATCTGGACCTCCTCACCATTGAGCGCGCGCTGCACCAGCTTGGAAAGGTTCGTCTTGGCCTCGAACATCGTAGCTCTGTGCATAACATTACCTGCTAATTTAACCTAGCTAAATTAGCTTGCCACGTCAAGGTGAATTTGTAATGGCTTGCTCGACCTTGACCTGCGCTGGCGGTTGAGAGCTCGGACTGCGCACCGGTTCCGCCGGGAATTATCTGCTTAAAATTCGCAAAGATACAACTGCGCCGATCCCGGAGGAGGGTTATAATTCGGGAAACGTAACGCGCTTCAACCCCGACCACCCGAGACAGCTTAAGTTTGCGCAACTACGGCGTTGTTTCGAAAATCTGTGGCAGTTCCAAATCGGAGGATTGAATGTTTTGTCCGCAATGTGGCACACAGAATGCAGATACCGCAGTGCATTGCACGCGCTGCGGCTCCCTGATCAACATGGCCGCGGGTGCGCCGCCGCCTCCACCTCAGCAATTCGTGCCTCCACCGCAGCAATACGGTCAGCCGCCGATGTATCAGGCCGGCCAGATGCCGCCTGCGCAGCCGATTCCGAACTACATGGTTCAGGCAGTGCTCGTGACGCTGTTGTGCTGCCTGCCGCTCGGGATCGTGGGCATTATCAAGGCCAATGGGATTAACAAGAAGATTGCCGCGGGCGATTATGCCGGGGCTCTTGCCGACTCCAACTCGAACAGAACTCTGCTTTGGGCCGGGTGCATCGCCGGTCTCGTGATCACCGTGCTCTACGTCATGTTGGTAAGACGGAATTCCTAGATGTCGTGGCGATGAAATCGATGCCGGATCGGTCGATGGCATACGTGACTGCGCTGGCATTGGCAGCCCTGGTGGGGGCGGTGTGTTTTCTGCGGCCCGGGAGTACGCTGTTTCTTCCGCCTTGTCCGTTCTACCTGCTCACGGGGTTTTATTGTCCGGGATGCGGCAGCACACGGATGCTCTATTTTCTGGTGCACGGACACCCGTATCTTGCCTTCCGTCAAAACCCACTGGCTATGCTGGTATTGCCCGGAGTGCTTTACGGGCTGGCGCGGCAAATGTTCGCGCGCCCGCGAGCGGCGCATTCACGGGTTCATCCGGGATGGATCGCTGCGTTCTGCGCCGTAGTCATCTTGTTCGGCGTTTTGCGCAACGTTCCCTACGCTCCGTTTTGCGCCCTTGCCCCTGGCGGCGTTGGAGCGCCGGTCAAGGCTCGAAGCGAGGGTCGAGGAGAGGTTCGAGCATCCGCGGGCCAGACGATCAACCGCGCGAAGCCTGAGCCACCATCTATTTGGAAGACTTGGCATAGGGCGCGCGCAGGACGCCACGCTGGGTGACGATTGCGGGCTCGCGCCGAGGATGGAATTCTCGCAGGACATTCGCAGGGCATTCCGAGCCCGCACGATCGGCATAGGGGGGAGAGTGGCCTCTCCTCCCCTGCCACACCACCGGACATGCGGGTCCGCATCCGGCGGTTCGAGAAGTTGAGGTCAACAGAGGCGGGGTATCCCCAGTTGGTCGGCCCATCTGAGATTCAGCACGGTATGCAGGAGCATTCCGCTGTTGCGCCACCAGCGGCGGGTATTAGCCGCCACCTGCGCCGCCACTTCGGACGAAGCTCCCCGCTTCCGCAGTTCGCGATAGGTGGTCGTGCCGCGTTTCCATTGCTTGAGTTGGATGGCCCGCATGCGGTGGCGTATCCATTGGTCCAGATCGCTCCAGACTCCGGGAGTTTCCGCCAGCCGGAAGTAAGCCTTCCAGCCCAACACATAGACACGCAGTTTGCTTGACCACCTCTTCAGGCTGTGCCCGCCGGAGCGGCGGGTCAGTTCCCGGACTCGCTGCTTGAACGTTGCCATCGCCTTGTCGGCCACCCGGCGTTTGATCTTGCCGCCCGCGGCCACCCAGAAGCTGTAACCCAGGAACTTGCGCCGGAACACGCTGGCCACCGCGCTCTTGGTCTCGTTGACCGTGAGACGCAGCCGGGCATAGAGCCGCCGCAGCAGTGCATCACCCGCTCGCCCGCACGGCGGCTGCGAACATACACGTTCGCGTCGTCGGCGTAACGAACGAAGCAATGCCCCCGCCGTTCCAACTCCTTGTCCACTTCATCCAGCAACACGTTGGCCAGCAGCGGAGACAACGGGCCGCCTTGCGGCGTCCCCTCGCTACGCTCCATCAGCACCCCGCCATCCATGACTCCGCTGGTCAGATACGCCCGCACCAGCCGGATTACTCCGGCATCGGCGACGCGTTTCCGCAAGCGGTCGATCAGGATGTCGTGGTTGACCCGGTCGAAGAACTTCTCCAGGTCCACGTCGACCACGATCCGCCGTCCCTATTGCACGTAGGACTGCGCCGCTAACACCGCGTCCTGCGCGCTCCGGCCCGGACGGAAGCCGTAGCTGTGCTGGCTGAAGGTGGGATCGAGAAGCGGCTGCAACACTTGCAGCATCGCTTGCTGGATCAGACGATCCGTCACCGTCGGGATGCCAAGCTCGCGCTCGCCTCCGTCCGGCTTGGGGATCGTTACCCGTCGCACCGGCTGAGGCCGGTACGTCCCATGCAGTAGTTGGTCGCGGATCGCAGGCCACCCGGTGCGCAGCCGCTCAGCGGTCTCGTCGATGCTGAGACCGTCGATACCCGCAGCGCCCTTATTGGCCCGCACCCGCTTCCATGCCTGCTGCATGTTCTCTCTGGCCAGCACTGCCGTTAGCAGTCCCGGCCCTGTGTCCTCCGACTTCATGACGCGGGCCCAGGGCTTCGTCGCTGCCCGGCACGGACAAGGCTTCACCCTGCCCCTTGCCGGACCGCTCCGCTTGCGCGGACATCTGACGCCTTGCCCTCCGCATCGTCATGCCGGATTCCACTCCTTCTCGTTCGGCCCTTCAGCCGGCCTGCGCCGAGCTAATACGGCCTCGGCTGACTTCTCGCTCCGGTTCGACACCGTCGCCCTTTCAGGCACAAGGCGAGATCTCCCCAGGTAAGAACGCACTCCTTCACTGCACGACCGCCGGATCTACGCCGCCGCACCTTGGTCACGAGAGCTTCGCGGTCTCTGGCCCGCTCGCCCTGCCCGGCAACGCCTTCTATCCGGTTCTTGTTCATCGGCCCGCAGCTTCGCTCTACGCTTCCTCCCCACACTCGGTCGCCCTCATGCAGTTGCGCTTCGCTTCGCTCGCTGTGACCAGCTTACGGCGGGACTTGCACCCGCAAGAGTGCGCCCATGCTGGGCGCACCAAAAAGGCCGCAGCTCGTTTGAAAGCTGCGGCCCTCGCGGCAAACGTTCAGCCGGGATTTTACATTTCCTTCACGCCTTCGACAAATGCTTTCAGCTTGCGGCTCCGCGAGGGATGCCGCAGCTTGCGCAGCGCCTTGGCTTCGATCTGCCGGATGCGCTCGCGCGTGACCTGGAAGCTCTGGCCCACTTCTTCGAGGGTGTGCTCGGAGCCGTCTTCCAGGCCGAAGCGCATCTTGATCACGCGCTCCTCGCGCGGCGTGAGCGTGCGCAGCACCTGCGACGTGTACTCCTTCAGGTTCACGCCGATCACGGCTTCGGAAGGCGATACCGCCTGGCGATCCTCGATAAAGTCGCCCAGGTGCGAGTCTTCCTCTTCGCCGATCGGCGTCTCCAGCGAGATCGGCTCCTGCGCGATCTTGAGCACCTTGCGCACCTTGGCCACGGGAATGTCCATGCGCCGCGCAACCTCTTCGCTCGACGGCTCGCGGCCCAGCTCCTGCACCAATTGACGGCTGGTGCGGATCAGCTTGTTGATGGTCTCGATCATGTGCACCGGAATGCGGATGGTGCGCGCCTGGTCGGCAATAGCGCGCGTAATCGCCTGCCGGATCCACCACGTCGCATAAGTGGAGAACTTGTAGCCGCGCCGGTATTCGAACTTGTCTACCGCCTTCATCAGGCCGATGTTGCCCTCCTGAATCAGGTCGAGGAATTGCAAGCCGCGGTTGGTGTATTTCTTGGCGATCGACACCACCAGCCGCAGGTTCGCTTCGATCAGTTCGCGCTTGGCCTGCTCGGCGTCCATGTCGCCCTGGATCATCTCGCGCTGCGTGCGCTTC
>CAWENG010000003.1:0-325959 GCA_963810515.1 uncultured Acidobacteriaceae bacterium | reverse complement strand
CAGGCGGAGTGTGGTCTGTTCCGAGTGCACAGCGGTAACCGTAACAATGTCATGAATTTCCAGCGTCTGGTAAACGGTGACGAGCGAGTGAAACCCGTCGGGCCGCGACGGACCCAGAAAAAGGCCCAGGTTGATCTTCGCGTGCGATCGAACGGATGTCGGCATACCGATTCATTGTAGAAGGACGGCGAGTGGAAGACCGGCAAACACGCCACACAGGCGATCGGAGAGGCACGGCCACGACGGATTTGGAAATACTTCGCGCTGCCGAGCGGCCCTAGGATTCTTTGTACAGCCAGGCTCCGACGATCGTGCCGACGACTACTTCTACAAGCCCTCCCAGCGTTGTGTATAGCGTGAGGTGCCTTGTGAAAAGGTGCGCAACGTACATGAAGCTGGTATTCGGCACGAGCGTTCCGACAAGCCACACGGCCACTCCGGCATAGATGGCTGTCTTCATTCCGGGACCGAAGCGCGGCCGGATCGCAGCGTAGACCCAGATGGCGACGAGTCCGACGACAATTCCGAGCAGATCGAATCCGATCCACATATTCGCCGAAAATGAGTCATGTCCGAGCAAACTCATTTCCACGGCCCATTTCTCTCCCAGCCACACGCTATCTACCAGGTAACCCAGGATGTCTGCCACGATACCGGCAACGATGCCACCGAGGATCAAACGGCCTATGTTGATCTTTCCCATGACTCCTCCTTGAGAGATTGCGGGAGTATACCCGTGCCGGATTAAGGCGTGCAATAGGAAATTCCGCCACGGGGTGCACGAGCGGCTTCTGCTACCGTGGATGGCATTCAGAGTTTTTCTTCGTCATGCCAATCTTCTCCCGATCGCCGCTTGCTGCCCGCTCGCCTGAGCGCGGGTGGGGCTTGCGCGACTGGGTTGCGGCAGTGGCGCTTTTTGCGGCCACGGCAGGGGTGGTGCTGTGGCAAAACGCGCACGTTGCGGTGCTGTTCGATCTCAGCTACATCCTCAACACCGCGACGCGCGTCGCCCAGGGCCAGATGCCATACCGCGACTTTCCCCTGGCGCACGCCCCGCTCACCTTCCTTATCCAGACAGCGATTATTCGCCTGACGGGGCGCGTCTTCTTTCATCATGTGCTGTACGTCGCAGTTGTTGGAGGGGTGGGGACCGTGCTCGCGTGGCGCATCGCGCTTGAAGTTCTGCGTGGGCGCGTGGCAACCGCATGGACGGTAGCGCTCGTCGTCGCCGCGCCGCTCACCTTCGTGGGGATTTATTGCATCGTGCCCAATCCGGAGTACGACTGCGACTGCGCGTTCTGGATTCTGGTTGCGCTCTGGTTTTTACAGAATTTCGATCGAAAGACGAGCATGGCCTGGGGATTCGCCGGCGGCATTTCTATTTGCGTGCCGCTGTTTTTCAAGCAGAATATGGGCCTCCCTTTTTTCGCGGCGGCCATCGGCGCGCTTTTGCTGGTGCTTGCCATGAAGTGGCATCGGCGCGGGCAAGCGCCGGCCGCGTTGCCCGAGGAACGCGCGCTGCTTTCCGTTGTCGCGGGCGCGGGCGCCGCACTTCTGGCGGCGGTGCTCGCACTGCATTGGACCGCGGGCATTGACAATTACCTCCGGTGGACGATCCAGTATGCGGCGCAAAGGCGCTTGCCGGGATCGGGCGACATGCTTGGCGTCTATAGCGATCCATCGCTCCGGTGGACGGTGCCGTGCGTTGCGGCTGGTCTGCTTTTGCTCGGCTTCCGGAAGAAAACGCTCGTCACAACCCACCCTGACCGCAAGAACAACGACGCGGCGAGGGCGACGCGCCCGCGCTGGGCGCAGATCGCGGCGTTTGCGTTGCTGGCAGCGCCATTTCTTTTTACGCTCGCCTCGCTGCTGATTTATGACGATGCCGACTCGCGCGGCGACAGCCTGCTGGCGCTCTGGCCGCTGCTGCTTTCGTTTGCATCCGCACTGGCAATCGCCAATCTGGCCGGCCTGCGTCGCGAACCGCGCCTGCGCGCGCTCTTGCCGCTGCTTCTGCTGGCCGCTATCCACGGCACGTTTATGTCACAGCAGCTTTGGGGCTCGACGTATGCCATCTGGCCGTTGCTCGCGTTATTGATCGCAGAATTGCTTGCGTTTCTCGATCGTTTCGCGGCGCGGGCCGCCTCGCGATGGTTTGTGCCCGCGCTGGCCGCGCTCGTCTCCGTCACGCTGCTCGTGTGCGGAGGGCTGTACACGGCCAGCGAAGAAAGGCTCTCCTACGCGAATCTGCCTGACGGCCCTCCGGCGCATTCCGCATTTCCCGAGCTCGCCGGTCTGGCAACGCCGGGGCCGTATCTGCCCGAAATCGACGAGCTGCTGCACTACGCAGAGGCCAACATTCCCTTCGACGATGGTCTGGTTCTGGTTCCCGGCGAGGAGCCATTCTACTTTGTCACCGGCCGCGTGGCGCGCTTTCCGGTGCCATTCTTCGATCCCACAATCGATCCTTATTCGCCCGCTGAGATCGCCTCGCTGGTGGGCTCGCGCAACATTCGCTGGTTGGTTGTGAAGACCGATGTGCAGACCAAAGAAGACCCCACGCCCAATCGCGCGGAGTTGATGCGGCTGCTGATGCAGGAGTTCAAGCTCGCGGCGCATTTGCGCGGCTACGATGTGTACCGGCGGTGAAGCAGCAAGTGAGCGAGTCAGCAGGTCAGCGAGTCAGCGAGTGCGCATTTGCTGGTCCTGCCTTGGGCGCTCATCTCGCTGATACTTCTGTGACAAGCCATCAGCTCTTCGCTTTCGCTTTGCCCGATCGCCTCAACTGCTCCCAATCCTTCTCCGTCTGGTCGGCGTAGGCAACGCCAAAACTGGCCAGCGCCTCGGCGAAGCAGTCGCCGTTGCCGATGTAGCCGGCGATGACTTGCGGGTCGCCGGAGCGGGCGTGGCCGCGGGCCGAGCAGTTCGCCGCAGACCTCGGCGTAGGCCTCAGATTTGCCGCCGGCCAGGTCTGCAATCTCGATGGAACCTTTGTGATCGTTGAGCTGGCGGACGAGATACTGGCGGCTGCCGATGTGCGTCCAGCCGAGGAACGGGTCGGTCTGCATTTGCATGGCGCGCTGTCCTTCGGCGACGCGCTGGCCGTTGTGCGGCGCGGGATGCGCGTCGGGCAGATACGGCGCATAGGCGGACGCCGTCTCTTCCTTGATCTGCAAAAAGAGCGGGTCTGCCGGGCCGTTGCCTTCCAAATAGATGCAGTAGTCGCGCAGGCCCACCGAGCCAGTGCCCACCACTTTGAAGGCCACGTCGACGGGCCGGTAGAACGAGAGCAGATGCTGGCGCTGCGGCTCCAGCATTTCGCGGTAAGGACCGAGCGAAGCCAGCACGGCGGCTGCGCGGGCGCCGGTGACGCGCGTCAGTATAGGCTTCGATTCTTTGAAGCGGCGCGGCGCGGCGTTCTGCGGCAAAGCGCGCCGGCTCGGTTTGGCGGGACTCGTAAGCTGCTCCAGCGTGTGCTGCGGTGTGGCGCGCTCGGCCTTGATGAGCGCAGCGTGCACCGGCCGCGCCAGATCGATGCGGTGCACCTGAAACCGGCCCACTTCCAGCAGCGTCATGCGGGTAAAAGCGCGCATCTGCGCGGCGTAGCGCTCGATGCAGGCCGCGGCGGCATTGCGCGCGGAGCCGTCCTTGTGTCCGGCGGCGCGGCCAGCCAGCACCAGCGAGGCCGCCATGCGCTTCAGGTCCCACTCGAAGGGGCCGCGGATGGTCTCGTCGAAGTCGTTGATGTCGAAGACCAGGCGTCCGTCGGGCGCGGCGTAGGCGCCCAGGTTGCGCACGTGGGCGTCGCCGCAGAGCTGGCTGACAATGCCGGTGGAGGGAAGTTGGGCCAGATCCGCGGCCATCACCGGCGCTGCGCCACGGAAGAAGCCAAAGGGCGACGCGGCCATGAGCTGGTATTTAAGGGCAACCAGCCCGGGCACGCGTCCGCGCATTGACCGCTCGACGATTGCCAGGGCGGAGGCTTGCCGCGCCTTATGATCCAGGGCGTCGTGCTGATGGCGGCCCACCTGCTTGCGCCGCGCCTGGCCGAGAGCGTGGCGTTCTTCAGCGGTTGCCCAGTGCATACAGCGGAACATACACCGTCTACCTCTACGGCGCAACAAGACGCAGGCTGTGATTTACACTTTTTTTGGTAGCCCCGCCTCTTTCCATCGCGGCCCGATGAGAGCCACTCCCGGCTCAGCTCCAGAATTCCCGACCCAGGAGGAATTCCCTTTGACGCGAAAGACCGTCTTCTTAGTTCCTATCGTTGCCGCTTTGCCTCTTGTTGCCTTTTCCCTTGCCGCGCAAGCGCCGGCGAAGCCCCTCGCACCGGCGAAGCCGCTGACTGTCGAAGCGATCTTCGCGCATGGACCGCTCATCGGCGAGCCGCCCGGCCAGCTCACCTGGTCGCCGGACGGAAAGCATCTGACGTACCTGGATGGCGGCGAATTGATGGATGTGGATCCCGCGACCGGCAAGGCGCATGTGCTGGTGAGCGCCGCCAAGATGGCTCCGCTGGACGCGCAGCAAAGGCTCAGAGCAGGACCGCGACCATCGCGATGCGCTACAACATGGCCAGCTACCTGTGGGCGCCGGACTCGGCGCACCTGCTCTTCGACGCCAACGGCCGCCTTTGGCTTTACGATCTGCGCAACGGCACCGGCGTGCAGATGGGCTTTACCGGAACGTCTTCCGGCGACGATCCGAAGTTCTCGCCCGATGGTTCCACCGTCTCGTTTATCCGCGATCACGGTCTGGCCGTGCTCCGGCTGCGCGAGCCGGGTACGCCCGCGAGCCGCTGGTTGCGGCGCCCAATCCGGGTGCCAGTGGACAATGGATGCTGAACGGCGAGGTGGATTGGGTCTATGAAGAAGAGCTCGACGTGCGCAGCAACTACTTCTGGTCGCCGGACTCGAAGAACCTGGCCTATCTGCAGATGAACGAGACCGCAGGTGCCGCCGTACCCGCTCACCGACTGGATTCCCACCCACGCGCAGGTGGAGTGGCAGCGCTATCCGCAGCCCGGCGATGCTAACCCCGAGGTGCACGTGGGCGTGGTGAGCGCGAGAGGCGGCAAGACGACGTGGATAAGCTGCCCATCCAGGCCGGCGACGACTACATTCCGCGCTTCGGCTGGGTGGACCACAAAACGTTGTGGATTGAAACCCTGAGCCGCGATCACAAGCACCGCGCGCTGTTTTTTGCCGATGCCGATGACGGAAACGCGCACCAGATGCTGGAAATCGGCGACGAAAAGTTTGTCGACGACAACTACGACGTAGCGGTGGGCGACGGTTCGATCGTGCTGACACATTGGAGCGATGGGCACAACCACCTTTATCTCTACAGCTACGACCAGGGAAAGCCTCTTGAGGGCCCACGCCAAGCTGGCGCGTCAACTGACCAAAGGCGATTTCGACGTGAGCGATGTGTACAGCGTGGATCACCGCGCGTAAGGTGGTGGACTACGCTTCAAACGAAGGCAACCCGCTGGAGCAGCAGATTTGGCAGGTGAACTTCGACGGCGAGCGCAAGCAGTTGAGCGCCGGCGCCGGCTTTCATGAAGCCACCTTCGCCCCCGATGGCGACTGCATTTGCCGACAAAGTACTCGACGCGCATGGAGCCGCCGCAGATGCGGCTTTGCCATGGGCCGGCCCCGGCCGCCGCAACAGAGACTTGTCACGTGTTTTGGCAGACGCACGCGCTCGATGCCTACCACCTGCGCGCGCCGGAGCAACTGGAAGTGAAGGCGCACGACGGAACCACGCTCTACGCCACGCTGCTGTTGCCTGCAGGGCAGCAGCAAATCCGGCGGCCGCGCCGCTGATCGTGAATCCCTACGGAGGCCCGCACGACCAGGAGGTGGCGAATGAATGGAAGAACGGCCTGCTCTTCGATGAAGTGCTGGCGCAACATGGCTTTGCCGTGCTCCACGCCGACAATCGCGGCATGGGCGGCCGCGGGCGCGACTTTGCGCAGGCCGCGTATCGCAACTTTGGCCCCGTGCAGCTCGAGGACCAGTTGACCGTGGTCGATGCGGCGCTGGAGAAGTATCCGCAACTGGACCCCAAGCGCCTGGGCTGGTGGGGATGGAGCTGGGGCGGCACATTCACGCTTTACGCCATGACGCACTCCGACCGCTTCAGCGCCGGCGTGGCCGTGGCGCCGGTAACCGATTGGCGCAATTACGACTCGATCTACACCGAGCGGTACCTGGGTCTGCCCGCGGAGGATCCGGAGGGGTATCGCGACTTTTCAGTAGTGAACTTGGCGGCGCATCTGAAGGGGCGGCTGCTGCTGGCGCACGGAACCGGCGACGACAACGTGCACATCGAGAACACGGTGCAGTTTGTACAAAAGCTCATTGAGGCAGGCATTCCGTACGATCTGCAGATCTACCCGCGCAAGACGCATTCGATCGCTGGACCCGATGTGCGCACGAGCCTCTACAACCGCATCCTGGCGCAGTTTGAGATGTATTTGAAGCCGGAGGCGCCGGCCGCCGGCACGCAATAGGCAAGCTCAGAGATTGTTGCTCATCTGGGGCGGGATCTAGAGTCCGTGGTGTTTGAACAGATCGTCTTTCTCGCGGCAGCCGCACTTGGTGCACCCAAGACAACAGACAAGCAGCACGGCCACGCCGGCTGTAACCAGGACGGCGAGAACGCCTCCATTCACTGCGATCCAATGGGCCAGGTGCTGCATCTTCTTGTCACCGCTCTTGCCGGGCGCTCGATTGCCCACAACTAAATCTACCTCCGCATCGCAATGCGGAGCTACTGGTTTGATGAAATCCCTGTTCTAAAGGTAACCCTACAGGTTTCGGGCTGCGGAAGCGAGACAATTAGTTGCAAAGAAGGGAAGAAAAAGCGAAAATAGTTCGAGTATGGCGAGGATTCCCAATTCGGGGCCCGGAATGACGGGTCTTGGTCGCTGGGGTGGAAATCCGGGGCCCCCAACGACCGGTGAGAACCCCGGGCTTCCGCCCGTTCCCGAGGAGTGGCCGGAAGAGCTTGCGCACCTCGCAGTTAGGACCACTGGCGCGCGAGGGGCGGACGCCACCGAAGAGGCGGGTTCGCCCCAAGGCCTGCTGAACTGGCTCTTCGTCGATCTGAACTCCTACTTTGCCAGCGTCGAGCAGGAGGCGCGGCCCGAGTTGCGCGGCCGGCCCGTAGGCGTGGTGCCCATGATGGCCGACACCACCTGCTGCATTGCGGCCAGCTACGAGGCCAAGGCGTTCGGCGTGCGGACCGGAACCATTGTTGCCGACGCCAAGCGCATGTGCCCTGAGATTGTGCTGGTGGAAGGCCGCCACGAGCTCTACACCGAGTACCATCACCGCATCGTGGAAGCCGTGGAAAGCTGCGTGCCGGTGACGGCCGTCTGCTCCATCGACGAGATGGCGTGCCGGCTGATGGGCCGCGAGCGGGCACTTCGTGCCGCCCTGGATCTTGGCCTCCGCGTCAAAGAAACGATCACGCGAGCGCGTGGGAACGATGCTGCGCAGTTCGGTGGGGCTGGCGACCAATCGCTACCTTGCCAAGGTGGCCAGCGACATGGAAAAGCCCGACGGCCTGGTGGCGCTGCCGCTCGACATTCTGCCCGAGGCGCTGCGCGGGCTCACGCTGCGCGATCTGCCCGGCATTGGCGCGCGCACAGAGAAGCGGCTGAACGAAAAGGGCATTCACACCATGGACGATCTGCTGGCGCTCGACTGCGAGCAGGCCGGCGAGATTTGGGGATCGGTGTGGGGCGAGCGGCTGTGGCACTGGCTGCGTGGCGAAGACTTCGAGATGGCGGAGCTCGAGCATCAGAAGTCGATCAGCCACTCGCACGTGCTGGCGCCGGAGATGCGCACCGCGGAAAAAGCCTGGGCCGTGGCGCACAAGCTGCTGCACAAGGCGGCCATGCGGCTGCGCTCTGCAGGGCCTCTGGGCCAGCAACATCGGGCTGGCCATCGGCTTTGCTGTGCCGCGCAGCGAAAACACGCCAGTGAGCCGCTTCGGCGTGCCTGCGCGCGGCTGGCGCAGCGAGATCAAGCTGAGCGAGTGCCAGGACAACCAGACGCTGATTGCCGCGCTGCGCCGCCTGTGGGAGTCGCGGCCCTCGGGCGCGCAGTACGACCATCCGTATTTCATCGGCGTGCAACTGAACAACCTGGTGCCCGACCGGCTGCACACGCTGGCGCTCTTCGACGGCCTCGAAGAAGAGCAGAGCCGCACGCGGCTGCTAGCGACGATGGACCAGATGAACGACAAGTACGGCATGAGCACGCTGGCCCCCGCCGCGATGCTGACCGCCTACAAGGCCGCGCCCACGCGGATTGCGTTCCACAGCATTCCGGACCTGTTTTAGGGACAGGGAACAGGGAACAGGGGTCAAAAAGCATCGTGCGGCACGAATTTTTTCTGAACCCTGATCCCGGACACCTGAACCCTGCACGCCTATGGCGTGCGCGTCATCAGATCCACGAACATCTTCTGGAAGCGCGCGAGATCGAGGTCAAGTTGCGCGTGGACGAGGCGCACGCCGGTAGCGGGCTTCAGCTTCTCGGGCCAGGTGAGCGTGTCGCCGTAGCTGGGGCCGTGGCTCAGGTCCACATCCATATAGAAAACCTGCTCTTTAGTGATGAGTGAGGGGTCGAGCCATGCGCAGGCGGCGAGCTCGTCCCACATGTAGAAGCGCTGCTGGCTCCAGGCGGCGATGTAGCGAGCGGCGGGCGACTGCGATTTCGAGATCGCGTCGAGCAGGTCTGCGAGTGAACGGCGCCTTGATGGAGACATCCACAGTAGTCACGTCGATGCGCGGCCAATCGGCGTGCAGCACGATGTGCGCGGCCTCGGGATCGAACCAGAAATTGAACTCGTGGCGCGGGATTGGTGGCGAATTCGGGATCGGCGGTTTGCGGCCAAATTGAGGATTGATGCCGCCGCCCATGAAGACGATGCCCTTGGTGAGCGCGGCAAACTCTGGATCGAGGGAAATGGCCAGCGCGATGTTGGTAAGCGGGCCGGCGGCGTAAATGGTCACCTGGTGCGGATGCGCGCGCACCTGCCGGATGAGGAAATGCGCGGCGTCTTCGTCGAGAGGCTTGGTGGCGGGCAGTCCCTCGGGCATGGGCGGAATCTCGTAGGGGCCGTGGGGCTCGAATTTTCCGGGCACGGCAGATGTGGCGCCGGGCGCGGATTCGGCAGGCATCGACGGAATACGGCCCCATGCGCCCAGCCATGTGACTTTGCCGTCGAGCGACGTTTCCAGGCGCGTCTGTTCCTGGGTGCGGATGAGCGGAAACACCGCGCCCCTGGCCACGGGAACATCGGCATGGCCGGTCAGCTCCAGCATGCGCAGGGTGTGCAGGGTTTCCTCGTCGCGCCAGGCGTCGCCGGTAACGATGGTGATACCGAGCACCTGCACGTCAGGCGACTGCAAGAGCGCGAGCATGGCCATCTGGTCGGAGCCGCCGGGGCCGGCCCCGTCCTGGTCGATGAGAACAAGGCGTTTTTGCGCCGGGCTCAGCGTTACGCAAGCCGCCACGAGCAACGTGACAAATGCTTTTCTCATAGATGGGTATTGTGGCACAGCCGCCGCGATCAACGCTCGGCAGCTTCGTCAGCGCGCTTTACCGACGCCTGGAACCCGGTCCAGAAAAACCCCTGCCTTCGCTGCGGCCAAAGCCCTCTGGGCTTGAACTGCGGGGTCACGGGCAGATTGGTTTTGCCCTCGGGATAGATCACGAGAAAGCGGTCCTGGCCTTCGCCTACGCTGGCGGTTTCAACACCCTGGAGCGACCGGCAAACCAGATGCAACTGCCGCCGCTCGCGGCTGTTCATGGGCGGAAAGCTGTAGGGGATTCCCGACTGGCGGACTTTTTCCGCGGCGGTTTCGGCGGCCAGCCGCAGCTCCTGGGCGCGCAGCGCCTTGAAGTTGCCGGCGTCGAAGCTGACCAGGTCGTGCTCGTGTTGGTCAAGGCGAAGCATCTGCGCGGCCAGGGTTTCAAGCGCGCGCAGCATCTCCCCATTGTGCTGGATGACGAGAGGCACATCGGGGCCAGCCAGCTCCACATTGAGCGGGGCATCGCGCCGCCCTCCGCATCGGGCGTCCCATCGCCCGCCGTGATGCGGTACTTGAGGCGCAATCCGCCCAGCTTGTTCAGGGTGTTGAGAAATTCGGCAATTTTTTGGGCAGCTTGCTGCAGGTCGTCAATGGGCATAACAATCAAGTATCGCAGAGACGGGCCGGGGATGGGAGCGGCAAATCGGGAGGAAATCGCGTCGGACGAGCCACTCAGCCGCGAAAGGAGCAGACGCGGCCGGTCCCGTCCGATGCGGAAGACTGCCTGGCCAATACGGCGGGCGCGCGAACAAGGCCGCTGACGCAGAACAGCGGAACCGCTGCAATGAGATCGCGACCGCGAGCAGCTTTGCCGGTTCCGGTCATGCTTGGCCCTGGGGCACTTTTATGAGTCAAGATTCAGGTAAGATTCAGGAAAAATTCAGCTTGGGCTTGTATGCTTTTTGGTGTGACGACGTTGGGGAAATCCTGCTGTGAAGGCGGGCGGTGCGCTTGTGGCCTGCTTGCCAGGGCTGTTGGACTTCTTTTGCTGCTGGCGGCGGCCATGGCCGCAGGCAGCCAGACGCCGGACAAGGCAGCAGTTCAGGATTCATCGGCCACGGACAAGCCCGTGGTTATCACGCTCGACGACGCGATCCGGCGGGCGCAGGCCAGTGAGCCGGCGTATGCCGCAGCCACTGCGGCAAGTCGAAGTTCGGCGCTGGACCGGTCGATTGCGCGCGCGGGGCTCTTGCCCAACGTGGCCTGTTACAACCAGGGCCTCTATACCGAGCCCAACGGCGCTCACGGGCAAGTGGGGCAGTTCTCGGATACAGCGGACCTGCCGAAGTTCATCGCCAACAACGGCGTAAGGGAGTACTTCAGCCAGGTGATCGTGAACGAGACGCTGGGGCTGGGGCCGGTGGCGGCGGTGCGGCATGCCGACGCGGCGGCGGCGATGGCGAGGCGGAACAGGAGATTGCGCGGCGCGGGCTGGTGGCTGCGGTCACTGCGCTTGTTCTACAGCTCGCTGGCGGCGGACCACAAGCTGGCGGTGGCCGAAAGCGCGCGACAGGAGGCGGCCGATTTCACGAGGCTCACCAGCGAGCGGGAGCAGGCGCGCGAGGCAGCGCATGCCGACGTGGTGAAGGCGCAACTGGTGGAGCAGCAGCGGGATCGCGACCTGGAAGACGCCAGGGTGGCCGCCGAAAAGGCGCGCCTGGAGCTGGGCGTGCTGCTGTTTGCCGATCCGCGCACGCCCTATGCATTGAGGCGCCGGAGGCAGCGCCGGCGCTGCCCTCGCGCGAGGACGTGGAGCAGGCGGCGGCAAAGAACAATCCGGAGCTGAAGAGCGCGCTGGCGGCGCTGGCAGCGAGCAACGCCGATGTGCAGGCGGCATGGGGCGCTCTGCTGCCCAACCTGGGCCTGAACGTGACCTACGGCATCGATGCGCCACAGTTTGCCGCCAACGGCCCGCTGAACCAGTACCGAACACCGATGGGTACGGACGAAGCGCGCAACCTGGGCTACTCGGCGAGCCTGACGGTGAACATTCCGGTGTGGGACTGGCTGGCAAGCGAGCACAAGGTGAAGCAGAGCGAGATTCGCCGCGATGCCGCACAAGTGGCGTTGAGCGCCACGCAAAGGCGGCTGATCGCGCGGCTGGACGAGGCGTATTCCGAGGCCCAGGCGGCGCGCGATCAACTGGCGTCGCTGGACGCGAGCGTGGCTACCGCTGCCGAGAGCCTGCGGCTGACCAAGCTGCGCTTACCAGGACGGCGAGGCCACCGTGCTGGAAGTGGTGGACGCGCAAACGCTTACGTGAGCGCGGAAAACGCGCGCGAGGATGGCCGTGTGCGCTACGAGACTGCGCGCGCCGAGCTGCAACGATCACCGGAACGATGTGAACCGACGGATGAGCAGAAGAGAATGCGAAGGATGCGCGACTCGCAAGCGAACTTTTCTGGCCGCCGCCGCGTTTTGCTGGCCGCAGCGGCGCTTCCACTCGTCCTGATGCCGGGCTGCAAGAAGGCTGCCGCGCCGGAGACCGCAAGTGACGGTGCAGGCCGAGCACCCGGAGCAGGGGCCGATCGCCGAGCAGATCACAGCCGACGCCATTCTGGCGCCGATTGCGCAGGCGGCCATTGCGCCCAAGATCAGCGCGCCGGTGAAGAAGTTCTATGTGCAGCGCGGAGCGAAGGTGAAGGAGGGCGAGTTGCTGGTCACGCTCGAGAACGACGACTTGACGGCCGCGGCGATGGACAACAAAGGATCGTACGAGGCGGCGCAGGCGGCGTATGCCACAGAAACCAAGGCGCAGGTGCCGGAAGACACGCTCAAAGCGGAGTCGGACCTGGCCCAGGCCAAGGCCAATCTCGAGCTGAACCAGAGCATCGTGAAAAGCCGCAAGCAGCTGTTTGCCGAGGGCGCGATTCCGGGCCGCGATCTGGACACCGCGCAAGCCGCACTGGTGCAGGCGCAGGCCGCTTACGATGCGGCCGCGAAGCATCTGGAGTCGGTGCGCAGCGTGAGCCGCGAGGCCGCGCTCAAGGCGGCGCAGGGGCAGTTGACCTCGGCCGAAGGCAAGTACAAGGGCGCCGAGGCGCAGGTGAATTATTCCGAGATTCGCAGCCCCATCGACGGAGTGGTGACCGATCGGCCGCTGTTCGCCGGCGAAACCGCCGCAGCAGGAGCACCGCTGATCACCGTGATGGATACTTCGGCGCTGCTGGCCAAGACACACATCGCGCAGAGCCTGGCGCAGCAGTTGAAGGTGGGCGACGATGCCACGGTGCATGTGCCGGGAGTGGCCGATCCGGTGCCGGCGAAGGTCTCCATGGTCAGCCCGGCGCTCGATCCGGGCATCAACCACAGTCGAAGTGTGGCTGAAGATCGACAACAAGGACGGGAAGCTCAAGGTGGGTGCGCCGGTGAAAGTGTCGATCACCGGCAAGACGGTCGCGCAGGCATTGAAGGTGCCCGACTCAGCGATCCTGACCGCGGACGACGGCACCAAGTCGGTGATGGTGGTGGGCAGTGACGGCGCGGCGCACCGCAAGCCCGTGACGCTGGGCATCGACGACGGCACAGACGTGCAGGTGACGAGCGGCCTCACGTCCAGCTGACATGGTGATTACCGGCGGGGCCTACGGCCTGGATGAAGGCACCAAGGTGCAGGTGGGCCCGGCGGCTGCCGGAGGCGGAGGGAACGACTGATGCCCGGCGAAGCTCCCGGCTCCGCATCAGGAATGCGCGCCGACAAAAGGCCATTCTGGCTGGCCCGGTCCACGCGCACCATCTTCTTTTTCGCCGCCATGCTCACGCTGGCCGGCATCTATCTGGCGTTTCAGGTGCCCATCTCGGTCTTTCCCGACACCAATTTTCCCCGCGTCATTATCGGCGTCGACAACGGCGTGATGCCGGTCGAGCAGATGGAAGTGACCATCACGCAGCCCATCGAAAACGCCGTCAACTCCGTTCCCGGCCTTCAATCCGTGCGCTCCACCACCAGCCGCGGCTCGGCTGAGGTGGACCTGTTCTTCAACTGGAACGTGGACATGGTCCAGTCGCTGCAATTGGTGGACGCGGCGCTGGCCAAGGTGCAGCAGACATTGCCGTCCACCGTCCACATCACCACCAACCGGCTCACCTTCGCCACTTTTCCTGTTCTTGGCTACAGCCTTACCTCCGACACGGTGTCCGCAGACGCAGTTATGGCAGATCGCCACCTACGATCTGAAGCCTCCGCTCAATCGCGTGGACGGCGTCAGCACGGTGCTGGTGCAGGGCGGGCAGGTGCCGGAGTTTCACGTGGCGCCCAATCCGGCCTTGTTGCAAGCTGCCGGAGTGACCGTCACCGACCTGGTGAACGCCATCAACGCCTCGAACATCGTGCAGTCGCCCGGCCTGTACGCAGTCGAACCATGAGCTGATCCTGGGCCTCGTGGGCGCGCAGGTGCACGACACTCGACGGACTGCGCCAGCTTGTGGTCAAGACCACGCCGGGCGGCGCGCCGGTGCGCCTGGCCGACGTGGCCACGGTGGAGCCAGGCCACCGATGCCCGTTTATACCACCGTCACCGCCAACGGCAAAGACGCGGTGCTTTTGAGCATCGCGCGCCAGCCCTCGAGCAACACCGTGGCCGTGGCTGACGCCGTGGCCAGCGAAGTGGCCGAACTCCAGCAGAAGCTGCCGCCAGGATGTCAAGCTCCAGCTCTTCTACGATCAGTCGCAACTGGTGCGCGACTCGATCTCCAGCGTGCGCGACGCCATCTGCATCGGCCTCGCTGCTGGCCTGCGTGATTCTCTTTCTTTTTCTGCGCGACTGGACCTCTTCGCTGATCGCCGGTCTGGTGATCCCGGTAACTATCGCCATCACTATCGGTGTGCTCTGGCTTATCGGCGAGAGCTTCAACCTGATGACGCTGGGCGGACTGGCCGCGGCCATCGGCCTGGTGATCGACGACGCCATTGTGGTGGTTGAGAACGTGGTGATGCACCGCGACGCGGGCGAGCACCGCGCTGAAGCCGTGCGCAAGGCGCTGAAAGAGCTTATCGTTCCGCTGATCGGATCCACTATTACGCCGGTGGTCGTCTTCCTGCCGCTGGTTGCGGTGAGCGGCGTAACCGGCGTGTTCTTCCGCGCCCTGGCGATCACCATGACCGCGGCGCTGGTGACTTCGCTGGCGCTGGCGCTTACCTGGACCCCGGGCTTGAGCTACGTGCTGTTGCATGAAGCCGGGGCTCCCAGCGACCGGGTCCCAAGAAGGAGTTTTTCGCTTCTTGGTTGGAGCGGCAGGTCTTCGCCGCAGGGGTGGGAAGATCCTGATCGCGCGGCCCGCCACGCCGGACCTGGACCTGTGCTGAGCCGAGTTCTCGGCGTGCACCGCGGGTTCTGGAGTGGGCGCTGGCCAAGCCGCTTTGGGCCGGCGGAATCTGTTTGCTGCTCGTGATTGGTACCTGGGCCGGCTACCAGGCGCTCGGTTCCAATCTGCTGCCCGAGATGGACGAGGGTGGCTTCATCCTTGACTACATCATGCCCGCCGGCAGCTCGCTCGCCGAGACCAACCGCGTGCTCGAGCACGTGGAACAGATCCTGCACGCGACACCCGAAGTGGAGATCACCTCGCGGCGCACCAGGTCTGCAACTGGGCCTGGCCACTGTGACCGAGGCCAACACCGGCGATTTCACGGTGAAGCTCAAGGCAAGCCGCAGCCGCTCCGTTTGGGATGTGATGGACGACGTGCGCGCACGCGTGAAAGCCGCCAACCCGCAACTGGATATCGAGCTGACCCAGGTTTTGCAGGACAACATCAACGACCTGTCGAATGCGCCTGAGCCGATCCAGATAAAGATCTTTGCGGACGATGCCGCGCTGCTCAACCAACTGGGCCCGCGCGTGGGCGACGCCATCAGCAAGATTCCTGGCGTGGTTGATGTCGAAGATGGCATCGACAACACGATCAGCGGACCCGCCACGAATTTTCAGGTCGATCCCACGGTGGCTTCGCGGCTGGGCTTTACTCCCGCCGAGGTGTCTGACGACGCAACTTCGATCCTCGATGGAGTCACCACCAATCCCCTCATCGCCAACGGGCGCGTGTACGGCATTCGCGTGCGCTTTGGAGAGGAGCATCGCAGCTCGCTCGACGCTATCGAAAACACTGTCTTCAACAGCGCTTCCGGTCACACAGCAACGCTGGGCTCGCTGGCCGACATCCAGCAGTTGCCGCCGCAGAACGAGATAGCGCGCGAGAACCTGCAGCAGCTTGTGGAAGTTACTGCCGGCCTCGAGGGATCGGATCTGGGCGGCGTGATGGCGAAGGTGCAGCAAGCCGTCGCGGCGCTGCATCTGCCGGCGTCGGTGCGCGTTGAGTACGGGGGCACCTACCAGCAGCAGCAGGAGTCATTCAACGATCTGCTGCGGGTGCTCGTGCTGGCGCTGGCGCTGGTTTTTGGCGTGCTGCTGGCTGAGTTCCGCAACTTCCCTGCGCCGGTTGCGATTCTCGCTTCGTCGGTGCTTTCGATTTCGGGCGTCATCCTGGCCCTCCTCGTCACCGGCTCCACGTTCAATGTGGCGTCGTTCATGGGTTTGATCATGGTCATCGGCATCGTGGCCAAGAACGGCATCCTTCTACTTGACGCCGATGAGCGCTACCGCGCCCAAGGCGCCTCAGCGCGCGACGCCATGCTGCACGCGGCGCAGAGGCGCCTGCGGCCCATTGTCATGACTGCCATTGCCGCTGTCTGCGGCATGTTGCCGCTGGCCTTTGCCCTCGGCGCCGGCTCGGAGATGCTGCAGCCCCTGGCAATTGCCGTCATCGGCGGCCTCTGCATCTCCATGGTGCTGAGCCTGGTGATTACGCCGCTCGTCTACTTCCTGCTGACGCGTAAGCGAGTCAGCGTTCCTGAAGAGTCTGTGTCGCTATAGCGCGAATGGGAAAATAGACTTATGCCACTGACAAATCCCATTGTGCTCACTGCCGCGGAAGCGCGGGTTCTTGGCGCACTGGCCGAAAAGGCCGTGACCACGCCGGAATACTATCCGCTGTCTCTCAACGCGCTGATTAACGCCTGCAACCAGCGCTCGAACCGCGAGCCGGTGACGAGCCTCGACGAAGACGATGTGCGCCAGGCGCTGCATGGACTCGAAAACAAGGGGCTGGCGGGGCGCGCGCGCTCGGCCGACGGCCGCGTGACGAAATACGAGCACTGGCTGGGCGAGGCTTTTAATTTCGGCCGCGCCGAGGAGGCGCTGGTGTGCGTGCTGCTGCTACGCGGGCCGCAAACCCCCGGCGAGTTGCGCGGACGCACGGAGCGGATGCATCGCTTTGAGGAAATTGCCGATGTGCTGGCCGGATTGCAGAAGCTGATGGAGCGCGAGCCGCCGTTGGCCGCCGTATTGCCGCGCCAACCGGGCACCAAAGAGCTGCGCTATGCGCATCTGCTTTCGGGACCGGTGGAATCGATCGCGCTTCCCGCGGCCGAGCCGGCAGCCGGCGGCGACCAAGCCACGCTGGACCAGCGCATCGCGCAGTTGGAGGCCACCGTCGCCGAAACCCGCCAGGAAGTGGCCGCATTGAGCCGGAAGATCGACAACCTTTTCGCCTGAGAGCCGCTCGAAATTCCGAGGCACGACATTACGTTGGTGAGGATCGCCGCGCCCAAATAGGACGCAGACAGTCGCATTGGTGGTAACCTGAGACAAATCGCACGAAGTTTTCGAACGAGAGAGTATGACTGTGATCATGCGCGCCAGACGCGCCGTTCTGTTCGCTTTCGTCATTTCTGCAGGCGCCTTTTTGGTGGCGCAAGATAGCCACGCCGTGATGGCAAGCGTCAACGACACCAGGACATTTCTCTTGAAACAGCGAGCTACAACTGGCTATCGCGGCTCGATCCGGAAAAGCATTCTTGACTACGAGAGCAGCCTCGATACGCATTGCAGGAAGGTCGACCTCGATCTTGATTCAGTGGATGTGAGAGACAGAATTCTGGCCCCAATTGAAGTGGACGATAAAGGCGTGGCACTCGCCGGGAGATGGAGAGAGAGCGTTCCAGGCACGGCCTGCAATGAAAAGCGAACATTCAACGTTCAGGTGGATGTCACGCGCCAGGGGCTGCAGTTTACGCCTACTTTTCCAGGTGAGGCGGCAGGAGATCCTGGCCTCGAAAATGACACTCTCAAAAACATCGAGACCGATCTTCAGATTTTGCGGCTTCCAGCAAAAGGATCCTGCCACGCCACAGTGGTCGATACTCGCCTGGTTGGAGCAGCTTCCACTTTATCGGACAGCGGCATTATGACGCCGTGGGAAGAGTCATGGTATGTCGAGACCTGTGGGAAGGTCTATATCGTGCCAGTCACCTATTATCCCGACGCCAGCGGGACAAGCATCTCCATCGAAGCCGACGATATTCACCCCCAATGAGGCGAGAGCACGGAATCGTCGCCTACTCCACCCGCCCCAGACACACCGCAAACCATCCCCGCGCGTCGGTCCAGGTTCCCACAGCGGCGAATCCGGATTCCGTCAGCAGCGCTTCGGCCTGGCCGGGCCGGTACTTGTAGCTGTTTTCGGTGTGGATGGTTTCGCCTGCCGCAAAATCCACTTCCAGATTAAGCGCAGCCAGCCTGACTCGCTGCGCCACGCGGCTGACAAGGTGCATCTCGATGCGCGATGCGGCGAGATTCCAGAGCGGCAGGTGCGCGAATGCCTCAGGGTCGAAGTTCGCATCCAAGTCGCGGTTGAGGCGCACGAGCAGGTTGCGGTTGAAAGCCGCGGTAACGCCAGAGGGGTCATCGTAAGCCGCGAGAAGTATGGAATCCTTCTTCACAAGGTCCACGCCCAGCAAGAAACTGTCGCCGGTTTTGAGTGCGCCGCGCACTCGCTCTAACAGATCCGCTGCTTCGTCCGGCTCAAAGTTGCCGATGCTGGAGCCGATGTACAGCACCAGTTGGCGCTCGCCGCGGCCTGCCAGATGGAGTTGGAAATTGTGCCCGTTGCCATGGGTGTAGTCCATCACGCGCGGGATCACGGTGACTCCGGGAATCTCACGCCCGATCCGCTGGCAGGCGCCATCGAGCGCGCTGGCCGAGACGTCCACGGGTTCGTAGAGGACCGTTCCCTGCCGCTCGACGGCAGATTTGAGCAAGAGGCGAGTCTTTTCGGCCGAGCCCGCACCCAGCTCCGCGATGCGCAGACGCGCGCCGTCTGCCGCCTGGGCGATGAGCTCTGCGGCGTTTTCGGCAAAGATTCCGCGCTCGGTACGCGTCAGGTAGTACTCGGGCAACTCGGTGATCGCCTCGAAAAGCTGCGAGCCGGCGTGGTCGTAAAACAGCCAGGGCGGGAGGCGCTTGGGCCGGGATGCGAAACCCCGACGCACCGCCGCGGCGACGCGTTGATCGACTTGTTGGGCTACTACAGGGGAAACTGCGGCGCTCATGTACTTTCACTTGGATGCAACTTCGGAGCTTACGACGCAAGCCGGATGCCGGAAAATTGCCATCGCGTCTCCGGTGCGAAGAAGTTGCGATAGCTTGCGCGGATGTGACGGGCCGGTGTGACGCACGATCCGCCGCGGAGAACCATCTGCCCGCTCATGAATTTGCCGTTGTACTCGCCCAGCGCGCCGTCGAGCGGACGAAAGCCCGGATAGCCCAGGTAGGCGCTGCTCGTCCACACCCAGCAGTCCCCGTAGCAGCACTTCGTGCGGTCCTGGTTTTGGTGCTTCGCACCGTTCTCGACTTGGACGGGATTTGTGGAAGGCACCGGCGTAAATTCTCCGGAATCGAGCAGATTTCCCTCGATGGGCTCTCCCTGGGCGGCGGCCTCCCACTCGAACTCCGTGGGCAGACGGCGGCCGGCCCAGCGCGCGTAGGCATCGGCCTCGTAGAAGCTCACCTGGCTCACCGGCGTGGCTTCAAGCTCTTCGAGGGGCAGCTCGCCGCGCAGCGTAAACACGCTCCAAGCACCGTCTTTTTCCGTCCAGTAGAGGGGCGCGCGCCAGGCATGCGATTTCACCGTATCCCACCCCGCCGAGAGCCAGAACTCCGGCTTGCGGTAGCCGCCTTCGGCCATAAACTCCGCGTATTCGCCGCATGTGACCAGGCGGTTGGCCAGCGCATACGGCTCAAGCCAGACGCGATGGCGCGGCAGCTCATTGTCGAAGCAGAAACCGACGCCCTCATGGCCGGCCGCGCACAATCCACCTTCAAATTCCCGAAACCCCATGGCCGAGCTACGCTGCGCGCCTTTGCTTTCATGTTCCCTTGTTCCCTTGGCCCCTTGTTCCCTGTATCTCGGCCGCAACGGATTGGTGAAGAAGGCGTGCAGGATGTCGGTCAGCAGCAGTTCCTGGTGCTGTTCTTCGTGATTCACGCCCAGCTCGATGCGGCGAAGCGCTTCGGGCTCCGGCTCACGCTCCAGCAGACGGTCAATTGCCGCATCCACATGCTCGCGGTAGCGCAGCACTTCGTCGAGCCCCGGCCGCGAAAACGAAGACCGCAGCCGCTTCTCGGGAAATGCCGAAAAGCTTTCGTAATAACTATTGAAGAGCCACGCGAAGTCCGCGTTGAAGACGCGGTAAGCGGGCAGAAACTCCCGCAGCACGAACGACTCGAAGAACCACGTGGTGTGGGCAATGTGCCATTTGGCCGGAGAAGCCTCAGGGCACGACTGCACCATCATGTCCTCGGGCGTGAGCGGCTCGCACAGGCTCATTGTTTGCCGGCGCATGGCGCGAAACCGTTTGGTAAGAGCAGGTTGCAGGGCTGGGGAAGTGGTGGCGCTCAAAGGGAGTCCTCCTTTATTGGGTGAGTTTAGTCGATTTTTGTGAAAATGGCTGCCCTTTTCAGGTCTGGCCAAGAAGGCGTCCCATTTACAAGATGCGGCCGAATGCCACAGGTCACAGAAAACGTCTAAGAATTGCGCGATACTTATGGGCAGATGCCGGTGGTATTGCGGGATTTAGCTGCCCCGCCGGCTAACGATGTGCACTGGACTTTGCTCTGCAACGGTGCTCTAATTTCAGCGGACGATGTTCGACGTTTGTCGCCCCCTGGTTGCTTCGACAGGAGGGGAGATGTCCACGTGCAGCGGAATTAACCGGATTTTGCTTCCGGCACTGGTGATGGTTTGGTTGGCGGTCGTCTCACAGGCTTTGCCGGCCCAATCGGCAAATCAATCGCAGAGCCCAGCCGCAACCCCTTCACCCGTTCCCTCCCCGCCTCCTCAACAATTTACAGCCGAGGAACTCGGGGATTCCATGGCCGCACACCAGCGCTACCAGGCGGCGATTGCGGCATACAGCAAAGCACCGCAGATGTCGGCGGCGATCTGGAATAAGATGGGCATCGCCTACCAGATGATGTTCAACGCAAAGGACGCCACCCGGTGTTACAAGGAATCGCTCAAGCTTGAGCCCGGTAACTCGCAGGTCCTGAACAATCTGGGCACTGTCTATGCCTCACTGAAACAGTATGGACAAGCAGACCGCATGTACCACAAAGCTCTCAAGATCGAACCGCATTCCGCCATCACGCTCAAGAACCTTGGCACCAATCTGCTGGCGGAGCATAAGTACAACAAAGGCTGGGAGGCTTACAAGCAGGCGGTTGCCATCGATCCGCAGATCTTTGCCGAACACACCGGTCCGGCGGTCGAGAATGTGTCGGATGTGCAGGAGCGCGGAGCGATGAACTACTACATGGCAGCGGGCTGTGCGAGCGCCGGCCACACCGACTGCGCTCTTGAATATCTTCGCAGGGCGCTGGATGAGGGATTTGTCACCCGCAAGAAGGTCGCATCAGACAGCGAGTTTGCCAGCCTGCGCAGCAATCCCGCCTTCCAGCAGTTGATTGCCGAACAGAGCAGCCAGTAATTCCCTGCTAAAAGCCTTTACTATTTTCGTAATCATACGGCCGGACCGGCGGCGGCATAATTTTTTATTTTTCTTCGCAGCCTTTCAGTGGGTTTCCGCATCTGTTTAATTAATGCTGAGCAGGAGAGCAGTCTCGGTATCTAGCCAATTTGGAGCTACGAATCGCCCCTTCGATTTGCGTTCCAGTTTAATGTAGCGTTCCCAGTTTAATACTGAACAGGAGCAGTAACGGCATCTAAGAGGTTGGAACTGCGAGTCGCCCCTTCGATTTGCGTTCCAGGAGGACAGGTGTTGAGGCTCACAGGATATTTTTGTCTGCCAGTGCTGGCGCTGGCGGCGAGCGTGCTTTTGTCCCAAGACGCTCCAACCGCTGCTCGCCAGCAAGCCGTGCTTTACCCACCTTCAACTTCCGGGCTCACAACTTCCGGGCCGACGACCGCTCCGCTTCAACCGACGCCGGTTGAGACCGGCGATAGATTGCTTATGGAGCGCCGCTACCAGGCGGCCATTGCGGCGTATGCGAAATCGCCGAGCATGACAGCGGCGATCTGGAACAAGATGGGCATGGCTAACGAGTTGATGGGCAGCGTGGATGAAGCGGTCCGGTGCTATAACGAATCGCTCAGGTTGAACCCGAACGATCCACATGTTCTGAACAACTTTGCCACTTTGAAAGTGGCGGTGAAGGACTACAAAACGGCGGACCGCCTGTACCGCAATGCGATTAAGCTGGACCCCAACTTCGCACTCTACTACAAGAGTCTCGGCACGACTCTGATCGCGGAGAAGAAGTACCGGGAGGGCTGGGATGCTTACAAGCACGCGCAGGCTCTCGACTCCGGAATCTTTGCAGAGGACGATTACATTGCGGTCGGGGTTCCCTCCGCAGTGCACGATCGCGGCGCAATGTACTACTATATGGCGCTGGCCTGTGTTCACGCTGGACAAAAAAGCTGCGCTCTCGATTATCTCCGAAGCGCGATCGATGAGGGGTACATAGTTCCTGAGAAGATCGCATCCGACAGGGAGTTCGCGGCATTGAGCGGCGACCCCGGATTCAAGAAGCTCCTCGCTGAAGAAACCAGTCAATAGGTCTTTATTTCAATCTCAATGAGCGCCGGCTAACGCGCCCCGTCGTCTCTAGCGAGATTTCCTGCGTCTATCTGGTAGGCCAATGTTTCGGCCACCAATAGCGGTTCGAGGGTTACTGTACCCCGAAGTCGGGCACACTCAAGTCGATGCGACCAACAGGGAGCAGCGACCTTGAAGACACCCAAAATGACCCTTGAACCGCCGTAGGAGATGGTATGAAGACCCGCCTGTTGTGCGCGTTCGTCGTCACTGTTGCTCTCTCTGCCGCATTACTTGCTCAAGATGCCGGCGCACCGCCGCCGGGCAGCCAGAATTCAGGAGAGAATCCCGGCTCGGGAAATGGCGGAGGCTACGGCCAGCGCGGCGGCCGCGGCGGCATGGGAATGATGGGCCGCGGCCTGATGGGCACCGTGACCGAGGCTGCGGCAGATCACTACGCAATCAAGACCGAAGCCGGCGACGTGTACACCGTCCATTTCAGCGCCAGCACCCGAATCGTCAAGCAGGGCGCCGGCATGCGCGGGCCCGGCGGCTGGGGTGCTGGCAATGGCGCGGGTGGAGGCGGTGGTCAGGGTGGAGGCGGCGGCTACGGCCAGCTTGGTGGCTACGGCAGCAATCCCCCGCAGCAGCTCAAGCCTTCTGACATCAAGGTCGGCGACGTGATCGGCGTCATGGGCGACACCGATGCGGCCTCGAAATCCGTCAACGCGACGGCTATCGCCCAGGTTGACCCCGAGCGGGTGAAGCAGATGCGCGAGATGGAGGCCAACTTCGGCAAAACCTGGCTGCAAGGCAAGGTGACGGCGATCGACGAAACGAACATCACGCTCACTGGCACGCTCGACAACGCCCCACACACTGTTGTCGCCGATGAAAATACCACCTTCCGCAAGCGCCGCGACCCCGTGACCCTGGCCGACATTCAGGTGGGCGACACCATACGCGTCGAGGGCGCCATGAAGAATGGAGTCTTTGCCGCGACCACCGTGAACGTAGGCGGCATGATGGGCGGCGGCGAAACGCCTACTGTCCCGCGCAACGCGCCTCCACAGTAGCGCTTTTCAGTCCTTGACCTCGGAAGAAACGGGCTCCGGTAATGCCCGGAGCCCGTTTCTTGCAGATTACGTAGAGTCCTTCGCGAGACTAATCCGCCTTATTCGATCGATTGCACGGTCCAGGCACCATTGACCAGCGTAAAGGTAGCCATGCGCTTCGTGCTCAGATCGTTGCCCGGGTTTTGCGCGATGCTTTGCAGTGGGGCCGGCACTCCGTCCAAACTTACGGCTTCAGTGAATGTGACGGTTTTGCTGTCGCCCAGATCCTGGACTTCGCCGGGATCCTGCGCCTTAAGGTGACTGTCAACCAGGGGGACGACGACAATAACATATTTGGCATCGGATGGGCTGTCGGGACGCCACTGGATCACATCCCCGCCTTTGGGCAATTTCAGCACTTTTTTCCCGTCGGGGGTAAGGTTAAAGTCGGCCCAGTACCCGTTGGGATACCGCTTAGCCCCGAGCCAATAGTTGGCGTGGACGCCCTGCTGCATACCCCGGTCGTTGACCGAAATTTGGAATGGTGTGCCGGGAGTGGAATCGTATTTTGCCTGAATTAAGGTCAATGCCTGGGCCTTCGTTAATGGGGGCGTCGATTTGCAGCCCGCAATCCACAGTCCCGCACCCAATAAGACTAAAGCTCCCAAAGCCTGCATCTTTACTGCGTTTTTCACGTTTCCTCCGTAGATCGCTTCAAACGGCTCGAATTGCTTCGCTCCGCCATTTTTCTCTTACTTTCCACTGCTGTCAATGGCATTGCAAGTGACCACGCTCACAGGCAGCGGTGCAAAAGTTGGGACTCGTTAAGACAATATTACAGAAGGCCGGTTGCCGATTCATCGGACGACGCGGAATGGACTTCATAAAAACTTAAAATCGCGTCGCCCTGCTTGAGTTGTCGCGTACGATTCAGGTTGCCGTACCGGTCGTCGAGCGCCTGTTTGCGCGCGTGCTCTGCGACGACGAGCGCACCGGGCGCAAGAAGCGCGGCAGCGGATCCGCCCAGCAGTCCCAACGTAGCTATATACTCCCGCTCTTCATCGTAAGGGGGGTCGAGAAACACTACTTCGTAGTGTTCTGGTTTTGGACGAGCTGGGCGGCGGAGCGCAGAAACGCTCCCACGCTGCCCGAATGGATGCTGAGATCGCTGCCGATCCCTAGGCGCTCCAGGTTGCCGCGCAGCACCTTAAGCGCCGCTGGGGCGCGTTCGACAAAGGTGACGTGCGCGGCCCCGCGGCTGAGCGCCTCAATGCCCACCGCGCCCGAACCGGCATACAAATCGAGGAAAGCAGCGCCCTGCATGCGCGGCGCGAGCACGTTGAAGAGGGTCTCGCGCAGCCGGTCGCTGGTGGGCCGCGTGCTCAACCCCGGCGGAGCCTCGAGCGGGCGCGAGCGATACGATCCGGCGATGATGCGCATCGACAACCAGCATATAGCAGTTTTTGAATTCGCAGTTCTGAGTTCACAGTTCTCAGTGCCCGGCTCAGAGCCCCCGGCTCTCCGCTACTACCTGTGTGACTATGAACTGCGAACCAAGAACTGTGAACTGTTTGCCCCCCGACCCTCTACAATCGATACTATGCGCGGCTGGTCAATTCCGCTGGGCCGCTGGATGGGCGTGGAGATGCGCGTCCACATCTTCTTCCCGCTGCTGGTCCTGGTGCTGTTCGCCATCAGCGGCGGGGACGGCTGGCCGCGCGGACTGGCTCTGTTCCTCCTGCTGGTAGCGGCCGTGGCCGTGCGCGAGACGGCGCGGCTGCTGGTGGCGGCCTGGCTGGGATCTGCGGCTGCGCGCCATTCTGCTGCTTCCCATCGGCGGCCTGTTTGCCTACGCCAACCCCGAGAGCCAGGAGAACGCCAACCGCGGCGGCGGGCAATTTGCCCTGGCGCTGGCCGGCCCGCTGGCAAACCTGGGCGCGGCGCTCGCCGCCGCGGGCAGCCATTCTGGGCGCCAGCGGCGATGTGCGGCTCTTCGACCATCCCTTTATCACCCCAGCCCATCTTCTGCGCAGCCTGGTCTGGATGCAGGCTTTTCTGGGGCTGCTGCATTTGCTGCCCGCATATCCGCTCGATTGCGGCCGGCTGATTCGCAACAGCTTTGCCCGCAAGCACGGATTTGGCCCCGCGGGCCGCGCCGCCGCCGGCCTGGGCCAGGTGTCTGGCCTTGACTCGCCATGCTGGGCGGCATGTTGCTGCACGATCCCTGGCTCATCCTCGCCGGCTTTTTCATCATGATCGGCGCGCAGGTTGAGGATCAGGGCGTGTTCTTCCAGTCCGTCGTCGACACCGTGCGCATGCGCGAGGTGATGCTCACCGACTTTGCCACGCTCTCGCCCTCCGATACGCTGGCCGACGCCTTGTACCGCTGCGTGCACTCGCTGCAGGAGGATTTTCCCGTGGTGCGCGGCCCGCAACTGGTAGGCATCGTCTCGCGGCAGCGCATTGTTGACGCCCTGCGCAACGACGGCAACGGCTATGTGCAGTCGGTCATGTCGCGCGCCTTCCAGGTGGCGCGGCCTGAGGACACGCTGGGAACCACCATCCGCCGCCTGACCGCGGGCCACGGCCTGGCGCTGATTCCGATTACCGAGAGCGGGCGCGTGGTGGGCATAGTGAGCGTGCAGAACCTGATGAGCTCCATGTCGCTGCTGGCCGAGCAGCGGCGCATCGAACGCCAGGAAAAGGAAAACTGAAGGCTCGCATGGCCGAGGAGGCGGCGGCTCTCGCGTCACCACCGGCAGCGAATTTGGCTTCAAATCTCGCTCCCGGCCTCTACCTGGTCGCCACTCCCATTGGCAACCTGGGCGACATCACGTTGCGCGCGCTCGATGTGCTGCGCGCCGTGGATCGTATCGCCTGCGAAGATACGCGCCAGACGCAAAAGCTCCTCAACCATTTCGAGATCGCCAAACCCACCGTCAGTTGCCACGAGCACAACGAGCACACCCGGGCCACGGAACTAATCCAAAACATAAGGGCCGGGAAGGCCGTCGCGCTCGTCTCCGATGCCGGAACGCCGGGCGTGAGCGACCCGGGCGGCTGGCTAGTGCGCGAAGCCATTGCCGCCGGTGTGCCGGTGTTTCCGATTCCCGGCGCCAATGCCGCAATCAGCGCGCTCATTGCCTCGGGATTTCCGGCTGACGAGTTCCAGTTCCTCGGATTCCTGCCGGAGAAGGCCGGCGCGCGGCGCACGCGCCTTGAAAAATTGGCTGCCGCCCTCTCGCAAGTTGCCCCGCGCGAGTTGCCGCGCACCTTGATCTTCTACGAGGCTCCGCACCGGATTCTCGAGACGCTTGGCCGATTTGGAAAACGTGTGGGGCCCGGAGGTGCGCGTGGCCGTTGCCCGCGAACTGACCAAGATTCACGAGGAGTTTCTGCGGGGAACGTGTCGCGGAGGTGCGGCGGGAGCTCGCCGGCCGCGACCGGATTCGTGGCGAGATCACGCTGCTGATTGAAGTGCCGGAGCAAAGCGTATCGGCCGGCGGCGCGCCGGGCGCTGCTCCGGCACACGAAAAGATTGGGGATCGCGTCGCGCGCATGATGGCCGAGAGCAGCCCTGACACGAAGCCCGAGGCGAGAATCGACGAGAAGGAAGCGCTCAAGCGGCTGGCGCGTGAGCTGGGCCGGTCAAAGAGCGAGCTTTATCGCGAACTGCAACGCGAGCGCGCCCGAAAGCGTTGATCCCAACAGTCCAGGTCACATCCCCTCAGCGTCGGTTTCCTGGTGGAATGGCGACACCCAAATGCCGCCCTTCTTTTGCCACAGTGAACTGGCGATAACTTTTCCGGCTTGTTTCTTTCCCGAGCAGGTTGCGTCCTGCGTGGCGGTGTACATCATCAACACCGTGTCCTTGTCGAGCCACAAATAGGAGAAGTTGGAGAGTGAGAAGCTTTTGACGTCACATGCCGGACTCGCGAAGCCATTCAGGACTTGCTGTTTGCCTTTCTCGAGCGTCCCGTCGGCGATGTTGATCGCGTCCTCCGGTACCGTTTCTTCGATCGGCTTTGGGTTGTGATCCTTCCAGCTCTGCCAGCCAGCCTGTTCTTTGGCTTCAAGAGCCTTCTCTACACTTGCATTCGCCTGGGAGTACAACGGGACTCCGGATAACAGCAGAGCGAAACCAAGTGCCATCAAGGGGATTCGACGCATGTTCGACCTCCAGTCGCATGTTGCAGCGAGGACTATATATTGTGGGTGAAGGTCGAGTCAAGAATCAATTGGAGATTATGAGCCGACCTCTCATCGCGCGATGGGCGGTTGGTCGACAACTCAGAAGCTACGAGTTGGTTGCCCCCACGTCTCGCACGAGAGCTCGAACGCGAGCGCGCCCGAAAATGCTGTCTTTTTGCCCGCTCTCAGGAAAAAATTGGCTCCGTCTATTCTTCTGTGAATTGGCTCGCGTAGACTTGTCTGAGGCATTCCCATGCCCTTCACCACAGGTGACAAACTCGGCCCTTACGAGATCCTGGCCCTTATCGGCGCGGGCGCAATGGGAGAGGTGTGGAAAGCCCGCGACACGAGGCTGAATCGCTTCGTTGCTGTCAAATATCTGAAGCACGACCATAATTCCCGATTCGAACTGGAGGCGCGCGCCATTGCGGCGTTGAACCATCCGCACATTTGCCAGATCTACGATATCGGCCCGGACTACCTGGTGCTGGAATACATAGAGGGCGCTCCACTCAAGGGACCGCTGGAAACAGCAGTCGCGCAGCGGCTCGCGCTCCAGATCGCCAGCGCGCTTGAGGCCGCGCACAAGCAAGGCATCCTGCATCGCGACCTGAAGCCCGCCAACGTGCTGGTGGCCGATGGCAGAGCAAAGCTGCTGGATTTCGGACTGGCGAAGTCGAAGGCGAATTCCGACCTGGACGCTACAGCCACCGACGAGGGCGCGGTGATGGGGACAGCGGCTTACATGTCGCCGGAGCAGGCCCTGGGCAAGCCGCTCGACGAGCGTTCGGACGTGTTTAGCTTCGGTTCGATGCTGTACGAGATGGTGTCGGGCAGGCGGCCGTTCAGCGGCGGTTCGGTACTCGACATCCTGAACGCCGTGGTGCGCGATGAGCCCCTCCCGCTCGACTCCCCGATGGCAGCCATCGTGACGAGATGCATGGCGAAGCAGCCCATGCAGAGATTTGAGAGCATGACCGAGGTGAGGACCGCGCTGAAAGAGGTTTCAACTGCCAGGCCGGCAGAGCAAATGCCCTCCATCGCCGTGCTGCCCTTCGCCAATCTCAGTGCGGAAAAGGAGAACGAGTACTTCAGCGACGGCCTCGCCGAGGAAATTCTCATCGCCCTCAGCCAGGTCGAAGGCCTTCGCGTTGCTGCGCGCAGTTCGTCCTTCTCTTTCAAGGGCAAATCGATCGACATGAGCGAAATCGCCTCCAGGCTCCACGTCGCCAACATTCTCGACGGCAGCGTGCGCCGCACCGGCGATCACGTCCGCGTCACCGTCCAGTTGGTCGACGCCCGTAACGGATTCCAGCTCTGGTCAGAGCGCTACGACCGCCAGATGGAAGACATCTTCGAAGTCCAGGATGAAATCTCCCGCGCCATCGCCGACCGCCTCAAGGTCACCCTAGGCGTTGGCGTCAAACAGGCAACAAAGAATCTCGAAGCCTACGAGAACTACCTCAAGGGCCGACACCTTCTCAACCAGCGCATGCCCACCACCGTCCGCCGGGCCATCGAGTGCTTCGAGAAGGCCATCCAGCTCGACCCGCAATTTGCGCTCGCCTACTCCGGCCTATCCGACTGCTACTGCATCCTGCGCGTCTATGGCTGGGTCTCCGCCAAGGAAGGGCAACCGCCCGCACTGGCCGCGGTCACAAAAGCAGTCGCCCTCGCACCCGATCTCTGGGAGGTCAACTTCTCGCGCGGAATGTACGTCTTTTACTACGTTCGCAACTGGTGCGATGCCGGCCCTCACTTCGAAAAAGCCATTTCCATCAACCCGCAATCCTCCATCGCTCACGGCTACTGCGCCATTTTCTATTCCCTGGGCCGGCGCAATGACGAAGCGGCCGAGCACGCCACTCAGGCCTGCCAGCTCGACCCCGTCAGCGCCTTCATCCACGCGCTGGTTGCCTGCGCCTATCACATCATGGGCCGCGATGACCGCGCCGAAAGCTATGCCCGCCAGGCGTTGGAGCTGCAACCGAACTACAACTTTGGCCTGTGGATGCTGGGGCTGGCGCTGTCCTCGCTCGAGCGCCACCAGGAGGCCATCGAAACCCTTGAACGAGTTGTAGCCATCTCACGCTCGCCCGTCTACGTCGGTCTTCTCAGTTGCGCCTACCAGCGCGCAGGCCGCAGCGAAGACGCCAGCCGCCTTCTAATTGAGCTTGAAGAACGCCGCGCCCGCGGCGAGTTTGTTCCCGCCGCGTACCTTCTCAATACTTACGGCGCTACAGGCGACATTGCCGCCATCCGCCGCACCCTTGCCGAAGCCATCGCCGAAACCACTCCCGTCTTCATCATGCGCCTCGACAGCTTCAACTTCGTCGAACCATTCCGCTCCGACCCCGAGATTAACCGCATGCTCGTTGAACTGCACGGCTATTGAAGCTCCACGCACATTCGGAGCCCGGAGTTGCGCGTGGCCGTTGCACGCGAACTGGACCGTCAAAAAGCGTCTGTAAGGAGGGATTCCTGAAGCCGCGGCCCAGCATGCCGGGTCCTATGCCACTGAATTACGAACATCCTGAGACTCCGAGTTTTGGGCCAAGAAGGAGATTTTGGCCACCCTTTAGGCAAGCCCAGTCGGCGCGGCGTTGCTTTTGCTATCAGGGACGATACGATTGCCAGTGTCAATGCAAGCCCTCCTCGCGCTAACTCATAGCAGAGCCACAACTTAAATTTGCCGATAACTTCCAGCTTTCAGCGCATACTCAAAGCAAATCCAGATTCCAGGGCTTGCGGGACCGGTTCGCGCCCCCGGAACGAAGGGCGGTGACTGCCATTCACGGTACGCTTTTACAATGTGGTACACGGCGCGGCAGGGGACCTAAGAAAAAACCTGACCCCTGCGAATAGATACATTGAAGGTAAGCCCTTTTGGAATCGGATATAGAGGGATATACCCCCCTCCGGCAAACCCTTTGTTATCAAATATGGAGGTATGGCATATGGGGGGGGGACAGTATGGTAATGTCGCTGCTTCGCCGCCGGTGTGTGATGCTAAAGCTTCGCCACTTCCACCAGCGTCGAGTAAAACGTCGCTCCGCCGCCGATGTCGGTGAGCCGCTCGCTGGTGAGCGCGTTCACGTTGGCGCCGTCCGGCGTGCAGCTTGGCCCAATCGAGCCGCGCGGCAACCACGCCCGCAGGCAGGCTCGGGTTCAGCATCGCCGTCAGCTCAATCGACGCCGCGGTCGTTGAAGACGCGCACGCGATCGCCGTCGGCAATGCCGCGCGACTTCGCGTCCAGCGGGATGCATTTCGAGCCGCTGGCTCGTCCGCGCCTCCATCTTGCGATGGCCGGGCAAGATTGGCGAAGGTCGAGTTCATGTAGTTGTCGTTCTTGCGGCGCCAGCAGTTCCAGCGGATATTGCTTCGCCGTCTTCGCCCCAGCGCGACTCGGCCGGAGGGACGAAACCCGGAAGGCCGATCGAGGCCCGCCGCGGCCAACGTCTCAGAGAAAAACTCGATCTTGCCGGAGGGCGTGGGAACCGGGCCGGACGTGTAGGGCAGGAACGGCTCGCTCCTCGGGATCGCGATGAAACGCGAGCGGAATGTGCCCTTCGCGCTCCAGATCCTCGAACGTGATGTGCTCCATGTCCGCGTTCGTCGAGTGGCCGTCCGCGCCGATCGCCAGCGCCTGCCGAATCATCTCTTCCGGCGTGTCGCGGAAGCAGGCTTCAGTGAAGCCCATGCGCTGCGCAAGCTGGCCGAAGAGCCAGACGTTCGAGCGCGCCTCGCCGGGCGGCTCGATGGCCTGCTTTGAGAGCTGCACAAAGTAGTGGCCGTATGCGCCCTGCATGTCGGTGTGCTCAAGAAACGTGGTCGCCGGCAGAATGAAGTCGGCGTAGTCCGTGGTGTCGGTAAAGAACAGCTCGTGCACCACGGTGAAGAGATCGTCGCGCTCCAGGCCGCGGCAGCACCGCGTTGTGATTCGGAGCCACCGCGCCGGGATTCGAGTTGTAGACAAACAGCGCCATGCACCGGCGGTCCGTCGTTCCTGCTGTCCCTTGGTCCCTCGTTCCCTTGATCCCTGTCCTTGTCCCAGCTCGGTCAGCGCCTGGCCAAGCTCGGACATGTTCACCACGCGCGCCAGGCGGCCGAGCGGCGAGGCCAGCGCCAGATCGGGCCGTTCGCAGGGCCTGCTTGTTCCACGCGAATGCGCCCGAGGTGGAAAGCTGTGCGCCGCCGCCGCGATACTTCCATGCGCCGGTAAGCGCGGGCAGCATGGCGATGGCGCGCACGGCCGTGCCGCCGTTCTCGCATCGCTGCACGCCGTAGTTCAGGCGCAGCGCAGCGGGCCGCGTGGTGGCGTACTCGCGCGCCAGCTGCTCGATCTCGGCCGCGGTCATGCCGGTCCACGCGGCCACGCGCTCGGGCGTGTACTCGCGCACGCGCTCGGCCAGCGCGCTCGAAGCCGTGCGTCATTTCCGCAATGTAGGCGCGGTCTTCGAGGCCCTCGTTCAGGATCACGTGCATCATGCCCAGCGCCAGCGCCGCGTCGGTTCCGGGACGAATGGCGATGTGCCAGTCGGCCACCGCGGCGGTGCGCGTGCGGTAGGGATCGATGACGATCAGCCGCGCGCCGTTGCGCCGCGCCTCCTCAACCAATGGCCACAGGTGAATGTTGTTGCCGTGGATGTTCGCGCCCCACGCGAGGATCAGCTTGGCCAGCCGGAAATCCTCAGTCGGCGTGCCGAAGTTTCTTGCCGTAAACCAGGTTCCACGCCTGCCCGCCCGCCTCAGAGCAGATGGTGCGGTCGAGCTGGCTCGCGCCCAGGCGATGAAAGAAGCGGCGGTCCATCGAGCCGTAGCCGAGCACGCCGATGGTGCCCGCGTAGCTGTAGGGCAGAATCGACTCCGGACCGTGCTGATCGCCGATTTGCTTGAGCCGCGCGGCGATCGCGTCGAGCGCCTCGTCCCAGCTCACGCGCTCAAAGGCCTCGTGCTCGCGCCCGCGGGGCCGCGGGCCCTTTTGCCGCTCCGGCTTTGCGCTTCAGCGGATAGAGAATGCGGTCGGGCGCATAGACGCGATCGAGATACTTGGCCACTTTGCCGCACAGAAAGCCCTGCGTCACCGGCTGCGAGGGGTCGCCCTCGACCTTGATGGCGCGGCCTTCCTCGTTCACCGTCACCAGAACCGCGCACGAGTCCGGGCAGTCGTGCGAGCAGACGGTATGGACGATGCGGAGCGGGGAAGACGCCATGAGGTCATTCTAAGCCGAAAATTGAGAGCGATACAGACTGCGACGACTATCAATCTCCTGCGACTTTGGCCCCTACGACTTCGGCGGCGGGACTTTCTTGCCCGCCTTTCTGGCCTTGGAAAGTCCGATCGCAATTGCCTGTTTCCGGCTCTTGACGGTATTGCCGCTGCGTCCGCTCTTCAGTTTGCCGTTCTTCATCGCTCTCATCTCGGTCTCGACGCTTTTGCCGGCAGAGGGCGAATATTTCCGGGTCGATTTCTTCTTTGTCGTGGGACTCTTTCTGGTTGTGGGCATCGCGTGCCTCCTCTTCGTTGAGATGGCACGCGGATTTTGGTCAGTTGCATCGGATCTGGTTCCGGAGTGAGCGGCCGATCTCACCAGACGAGTTCTGCACGCTTCGCGGCCAGACGCACGAAGCGCTGACCTCTCTCAATCATGTTTCGACGAAAACAGCCCGTATAAACTGGGCAAGAACTGAGATTCAAGCCAAGAGTTGCCTTTTTTGCAAGATCTCTGAAGGACAGGTTCCGTCGGCGGCCACCGTTTATCAGGATGAGCAAAAGCAGGCCGCCAAGCAAATAGCCTGCCATTTCCGCGCCGGAATGGAGAAAAAATGGGCCGGTAAGCCAATTCCAGGACAAGAGGCCTAAACCGAATCGTGTGAGTAGGACCACGGCCACTTTCCTTTTCCGAAAAGAGCGTTCTGTTCGCGTCTCGCTTGTACACTGGTCACGCTATGAACTGCACATTTTGCAAGATCATTGAAGAATCAGATCCCTTCGACACCTGTGTACCAGGACGAACTCGGCTACGCATTTGCCGACATCAACCCGAAAGCGCCGGTACACGTGCTGATTGTGCCGCGCGAGCATATCGGCTCGCTCGGCGAGGCTGGCAAGGACAAGCGCGCACTGCTCGGCCACCTGCTGTGGGCGGCAGCGGAGATCGCCCGCGAGAAGAAACTCGCGAACGGATACCGCATTGTCGTGAATACGGGCGAAGACGGTGGCCAAACCGTGGAGCACTTGCACCTGCACCTGCTGGGTGGACGGATGATGACTTGGCCGCCGGGGTAGAAAGACAGGGACCAAGGGAACAGGGAACCAAGGGACGAGGGACCAACCTGCCACGACCACGGGATCGAACCTCGACATCGGGCCGAAGGTTGAATGATCCCCGGTTCAGGATTTCTAGTTTCCCTGAGCCCAAAGACCTTGTCTTCTTGTTCCCTTGTTTGCCCGTTCCCTGTCTTTCTCACATCGGCTGCTGTGAGTGCTCTTCTTCCTCTTCCACGCCGTAACGGCGGAGGAGAACGGGCAGGCTCTGCGAAAAGGCCGAGCGCGGCATCACCGTATCGCATCCCGCTTCGATGGCCTTCAGCTTCAGGTCGCCCTGCAGGTGATTGAGGAAGCCGACGATCGAAACCGCCTTCTTGAACTTGGTTTTGAATTTCGGAATCAGCGCCATGGGCTTGGCATTCAGGTTGTTCAGGTCGAAGACCAGCAGCGCGGGCCGCTCGCCATCCGGCGCGCTCAGTACGCGCGCCACGGCGTCCTTGTCGCCCTTGACGAACTCCACCTTCACGCCCAGTTTGCGCGCGGTCTCCTGAATTTTCGCCATGAAGAACAGATCTTCGATGAAACAGAAGATGCGTGTGGGCGCGTCGTCGCGGACGGGCGCAGCGGGCGGCGCAGCGTAGACGGCGGGGTAATAACTGCCGCCGTGGCCATTGTTCATGATCTGAATGGTGGAGGGCGGGCCGTCGGCTACGTTGCCGTTGACGGTGCGATAGCTGTGGTCCATGGGGCCGACAAATGCGCCTGGACCTTTCTGCCTTCCCCTGCGCTTGCCCTGCGATGGGCCCGGAGACACTGTTGCCGGGTTGCTGCATCGCGGGAGCCTGGGATTTCTGGAAGAATTTCTTTTTCTTCCGGCTCTGATGCTGGTGCGCGGGCTTGGGCGGCGCGGCCTGCGGGGGAATTGGTGGCTGCACCAGTTGCGGCTGCGCTGGTTGCGGCGGCTGCCCTTGCTGCGGCTGGTTTTGCGTTGCAGCCTTTTGGCTGGATTTATTCTTGCGGCGGCGCCGGCGGCGCCGATGCCCTTGCGACTGCACCTGACCATTGTCAGGAACAGGCCCCTGTTCCGCCTGGGGCAGCGTCGGTTCTGTTGTCATGATGCGTGTACTTCCTGGAGCTGTGCTCTCTGGTGCATTGATTTACGCGTTCAGATATCGGTTACGAACTGCATTCCCTGCTTGCGCCTACTCCGGTCTGGCGGGAAAGTCCGGCAGACCTCCGGCGGCGCAGAATCCTCAAAGAAAGTGGCACAACCGTTTCAGCATTTGTAGGGAAGTGCTGACCGTGGCAAACGGTGCCGTCAACAATCGGCCGCCTCGCCCCGGTCTCCGTGATCCCACCCCTTGAACCACTGTGAAAATGCGATTGCCGCTTCAAACGCGGGAGTTTTTCCTCAACTCCATCCGGGCGCCGGAATCGATTCGGCGCGGCTGTGCTTTTCTCAGGTGATGCCCTTTCCTATATGAGCTTTCGCCGCGCACAGACTGGTAAGAACGGTACTGCCGGGCGAGATTTGCTTAGCTCAACGGCGAGCTTGCTCTACCCATGTCTGGGTGGCCCGCGTCAGCCGCTTGATAGGCAACTCTGATACTACAGCGAAGATTTACCTGTGGCAAGTGGAACTCTCTTCCAATACAAGATGAGCCTGAAGGAAGACTTTGATTCCAATACAAGATGAGCCTGAAGGGTCGGTCATGCTGGGTAGTGAACATCCGCATGGTTCGAGCAGAAGAGTTGAGTTTGGAGGCGATTGGCCGTTTTGTCACGGGCAGCGAGGACATCCGGTTTGAGGCCGAAGACCGCCAGCAGCTCTATGGCTGGGTGGAGAAGGTGTTGGTGGGACGGCAATACGCCCAACAGGGCAAGGCGGCGCGGGGCCTTTTGCGGCGTTACGTCGAGAAGATGACTGGGCTGAGCCGGGCGCAGATAACGCGGCTGATCGCGCGCTACGCGGCCAGCGGGCGGGTGCAGGTGACGGTCTATCGGCGGCGACGCTTCGCCGAACTCTACACACGGGCCGACATCGAGTTGCTGGCCGCGGTTGACGAAGCGCACGAGATGCTGAGCGGCCCGGCCACACGGCGCATTCTGGAGCGCGAGTTCGAGGTCTACAAGCGGCCGGAGTACGCGCGCCTGGCTACGATTTCCGTCGCTCACTTGTACAACCTGCGCCACCACCAGCGCTACCGCGAGCGGCTTCTCAACTACACCAGGACGCGACCCACGGCGGTGTCGATCGGCGAGCGGCGCAAGCCGCAGCCGCAAGGCCAGCCTGGATTTCTGCGCTTGGACACGGTGCATCAGGGCGATCAGCCGAACGGTGGGGAGAAGGGCGTCTATCACATCAACGCCGTCGATGAGGTCACGCAATGGCAGGTGGCCGGCGCCACGCCGCGCATCTCGGAGGCCTATCTGGAGCCGGTTTTGGAGCACATGCTGCGTCAGTTTCCTTTTCGCATCCTCGGCTTCCACTCCGACAACGGCAGCGAGTTCATCAACAAAACCGTCGCCCAACTGCTGGAAAAACTGCGCGTCGAACAGACCAAGAGCCGGCCTCGGCAGAGCGGCGACAATGGCCTGGTGGAGACCAAGAACGGCGCGGTCATTCGCAAACACATCGGCTATGGATACATCGATGCCAGCCACGCAGACCGCATCAACGACTTCTACCAGGAGTACTTGAATCCGTATCTGAACTATCATCGTCCTTGCGCTCAGGCGGACGTGAAGATCGACGAGAAAGGGCGCAAGCGTGTAAGTTACAAGCGCTATCAGACCCCGCTGGAGACCCTGTCGCTGTTGCACAAACCAGGACAATACCTGCGCCGGGGACTGAGTATGAACGCGCTCGAAAGGGTCGCCGCGGCCATCAGCGATACCGATGCGGCGCGGCGGATGCAACAGGCCAAAGCAAAACTGTTCGAGCGCTGGCGGTTGACCGCGTAGGACTGAAGGGAGACACAAAGGGCGGAGGAAATGGCGGTACGTGGAAAGCCCGGAAAACGATAGTACGTGTTTTCCGCCCTTCCCACATACCTTGGAAATCGCTCGAACAAGGCATCGGAACATGAAGGGCATGCGCAGCGATTTCCACATTCCCTCCGCCCCGGCTGCTAGCATGAATCAATTTCAAAACACGAAAGGACAAAACCCGCTTCGCCTACCCTTCGCTACCTTCAGGCTCATCTTTCGATTGGAAAAGACTGTGGACGTTTGGGGTGGGGATGTTACCTGCGGCGGAACGCGGTGAACCGACAGATAGCTCACCGCGGGGAAAAACCAGGCCCAAACGCAGGAAACGCCACTCCATTCGGGGTGGCGTCTTACTTCCGCATTTGTCACTGGCCTCCCAGGCAAATGGGCGGTGGTTGTCTCCACCGCTTCTATTCAGGCTTCCCGGCTGGTTTTTTCCCTTTCGAGGGCCGCTCGATGGCGGTTATTCCTGCCGGGCACCCGCTGCTGCTCTGGCCTGCTGGACATCCTTCCAGCGGACCGATACATCACTGGCGCCATATAACTAGCAATCGGCGTTCCGTTTTTGACTTTCATTGATTTCAATGAGTTATCGACATGCCTAGACAGCACTTGTTTCGATTCTGGAAGTCTGTATGGCGGAATCCTTCAAAAAAGCATAGACGAGGGGTTTTGCCCAGACACAAACCAGTCCAATTCATCGCTGGCACCTGGGGCAGAAGTGGGTTCCGCGGCCCGCCAGCACCAAGCGCCGAATGGGCGTTTGGCAACGGCGGCAAGGCAGGCCGGTGCGCTGGTAAACGCAGTGCTCGATCTGAAAGAATCCGCGCTCGCCGTCGGCGTCGACGTAATCGGAGACCGAGGAACCGCCGAGCCGGATGGCGTGGCTCAGCACCTGGCGCAACGCCAGTCGAAGGCGCTCCAGTTCTTGAGCGGTGAGGCGGTTGGCCCGGCGCCGCGGCCGAATGCCTGCCTGAAACAGGCTCTCATCGGCGTAGATGTTGCCCACCCCGGCCAGCAAGGTCTGGTTGAGGAGTGCAGCCTTGATGGACAGGCGTCTGGTGTGGAAGAGCGAGGCAAATTCACGCGCGCCCACGGTGAGCGGTTCGGCGCCAGGCGCATAGAACGCTGCGGCGCTGCGCAGATTGCGGAACTCCAGGCGGCCGAATCGCCGCGGATCCACAAAACGCAACTCCCGGCCACTGGCCAGGTTGAGCCGCGCGTGTGTATGCGGAGCAACGGGAGAATCGGGCGTGGTAACCAGCAGCCGCCCGGTCATGCCCAAGTGCACGATCCACTGCGCGTCGGGATTGGGTGTTTCGTCGGCTCGCGGGGTGGTTTTCCGCGCGGCAGCGGCGTCGAGCGCGCCGGGCGCATTTGAAGCCGGCGGACCCAACTCGAAAACGATGTGTTTTCCGGTGCGGTGCACGGCCAGCATGGCGCGCCCCTCAAGACCTTTGGCCTGGCGCAAAGGCGGCGTTTTGAACGGTTCCCGGTGACTGCCGAACCATGCCTGGACGATGCGGTCGCCGCGCAAGCGTTTGTCGACGCCACATGCGATGGTCTCTACCTCGGGCAGTTCCGGCATCGGTCAATTGTAGAGGATGGCGGACGGCGATCGGCGGAAGCATTGAGCCATCATCAAACAAGCTCTCATCTGCGGGACCGCTGTTGTGGAGCGTTCAGGCCAACGGGCCCCATGCGCAGCCTCTGCCCCAGACACTACACTGAGTGCATCGAATGGCTACGCCAACCGACACCATTGCCGCTATCTCCACGCCGCCCGGCCGGGGCGGCATAGGGATTGTGCGCCTGAGCGGGCCGCAGGCCGCGTCCATCGCCACACAACTCGTCAGGCCGCATCAGCCGCTCGAACACGCTCGCGCGCGATTGGCAGACGTGCTCGACGCGGACTGCGCCGAGGCCGCGCCACCCCAATCGACGCGCCCGCAGCCCACGCGAATCGATGAGGCGCTGGTCACTTTTTTTGCCGCGCCAAACTCCTACACGGCGGAAGACCTGGTAGAGATTGCCGCACACGGGTCGCCGGTGGTTCTGGAGCTTCTGCTGCGCCGCGCGCTGGCGCTCGGCGCGCGGCTGGCCGAGCCCGGAGAGTTTACGCAGCGTGCATTTTTGTCTGGCCGGCTCGATCTCACGCAGGCTGAAGCGGTGCGCGACCTTATCGACTCGCAGACGCTCACGCAGGCGCGCCAGGCTGCGAGCCAGATGGGTGGAGCGCTCAGCCATCGCGTAGCTCCGGCGAAGCAATCGCTCGTAGAACTGATCGCGCTGCTCGAAGCCGGCATCGATTTTGCCGAAGACGATGTGGACGTTACGCCGCAGACCGAAATCGCGCGGCGCATCGATGAGCTGACGCCGCCGCTCACCGCGCTTGAGGCTTCTTTCGCGCGCGGCCGCATCGTTCACGATGGCTTGACGCTGGCCATTGTTGGCCGCCCCAACGTGGGCAAGAGCTCGCTCTTCAATCGGCTCGTTGAGCGCGATCGCGCCATTGTGACCGCGCATCCCGGCACCACGCGCGACCTGGTCACGGAACGCATCTCGCTCGGGGGCATTCCTATCGAACTTGTCGACACGGCCGGCCTGCGCGAGGGCCGCGAAGGCGCGCAGGTCAATTTGGAAGAGGCTGAGCAACTCGGAATCCGACGGAGCCGCGAAGCGCTGGCCGATGCGGCGCTGGTTCTCATTGTGCTCGATGCCACGCAGCCGCTTCACGAAGAGGAGCTGCGCTTGCTGGCCGCCGTCGAGGGCCGTCCCGCGCTGGTTGCCATGAACAAGAGCGATCTCGTCGGTCATGGTACAAGTGCATCCCTTGTTTTGAAAGGGCACGACCAGAGAACCCATCCCGTGGGAGGGACGCCAACCGAAGTGCCAGGAAAATCAACGGGGCGTTTAGTCCATGAGGGAAGCTTTTCCCAGACTCAATCTGAAACCAAGCCGCTGCCGGCGCTCGACGGGATCCCTTCACTGTTGACCTCAGCGCTCACCGGCGAGGGCATCGCTGGTCTGCGCGAGCGGATTTTGACGCTCGCTACGGGCGGCGCAGCTTCAGAGCCGGGCATGTTGACTAATCTTCGCCAGCACCAGGCCATCACCACTGCGCTTGCCGCGCTGGTCGACGCCACAAGGGCTAACGCCGGCAGCATTCCCCACGAGATGATTCTGCTCGATCTCTATCGCGCGCTCTGGGCCCTCGATTCTCTCACCGGCCAAACGACCCCCGACGACATTCTGAACCTGATCTTCTCAACCTTTTGCATAGGAAAATAGATTGTTTTCCTTTAGGTCCAATGAAATCAATGATGAAACGGAGCAGGTTGCGAAGGGATAAGTTCGCGGAGAAACGCCGCGGGTCTGACTGCCAACCAGGGTAACCTGAAAGTGATTACCTAATTGTGGATTCAGCGCGTCTTGAGGGCGTACTATTTAGGTCTTCTTTTATTACTTTTCTGGAATTGCTTAGTTTGGTTCAAACGGATAACTTCTAATCCATCATTCCGCACGGATCAATGAAAGCGGTGTCTGAATTCAGGACTTGATCGTAACTGTTCCTTCCCATTTGAAAAACGAGAGAACTCGTGAAGGCAAGTTCTGCCGGATTAGGCCGGAATTTCACTTATAGGGGGAAAGTCAAATGCGTAACCCGTTTCTCAGGCTTTATGTGATGTTCCAAAACCTGACAAGCAACGAACAAGGTCAGGACCTGGTCGAGTATGCATTGCTGCTCACGATGATTAGCCTTGCGCTTATCGCGGGTATCAACGGTATCGCAAAAGCGGCAAACGGCGTGTTCGCCAACGTCAGCTCCTCGCTCGCATAGCACGCCGTTGACTTCACACTTGCGGCTTGCCGCTGTTCCGTTCACCCACCATGCGAAGCGATGAGGTCCAGCTGCGCCACGGCAGTTACCGGTCCGCAGATTGCGCTCTCAGCGTCGGGACATAACTGGGCGAGGTGCCAGCCCGCTGGTCACTCCCCGTAATGCACCCCTAATGCTGTTTCATCCTGCGAGGCGCGTGCTGGAGAATATCTTCGGTAGAAAAAATCACGTAAGCACTCGGCGATGACCCGGGTAACCTTTGAATGGGTACTAAATTGTAGAACTCGGTGCGCCTCGAATAGGCGTAACATTTAGTCCTTATATTCCGATGTTGGTGGAACTGCCCCAGTCGGGATCAAGCGGATAATTTCTAATCTTTCAGTCCACGGCCCCTTGAAGTTAGCGCGCAACTCCAGGACTGCTTCTTACCGGTTTATTCCTCGTTGGAAGGCACGAAAATTTGCGGTGGCAAGGTCAGCCGGCTTTGGCCGGAATATCACTCACATAGGGAGGACGTCGCATGCAAGGTACGATTCTCAGACTTTATGTGATGTTCCAAAACCTGACAAGCAACGAACAAGGTCAGGATCTGGTCGAGTATGCGTTGCTATGCTCGTTGATTGCGCTTGCGCTGATCGCGAGCATCTCCAGTGTGGCAACCGCGGTAAACAGCGCTTTCACTAGCGTCAGCTCCTCGCTCGCATAGGCTCGCTAGAGCAGTTTCGCGATTGACGTAGCCGTTTCTGGCCATGGTGAGGGTGGCTTGCCGCGGCGAGCCCCTTTGGCTGACGTGGCTTCGGTCACAGCAATTGCGAGACCGCTTTAGCTCGTGCTGCGGCTGCGGTGTCTTGTTCACCCACCATGCGGGGCAATGGGCTATTGCTGCGCGTGGGCAATACAGACAGCGCTCTCAGCATCGGACTAATTCGGCGAGTTGCTGGCCCGCCGATCAGTCCGACCGCGCCCGTGCTTCTTGTTGACCAGCAATGCTGTGTCGCGGAGTGTAAGTTTATGAAAGAAAAATCACGTCAAGGGTTTGGCGATGAACCCCCAGTAACCTTGAACCAGTAACCATGAGTTGGGTACTAAATTGTTGAATCTGTGCAGCTCAAAATGAGTCTGAACAGGTGTACTATCTAATTCTCGTCTTTGCTATTTGGTGGAAGCACACAACGGATAACTTCTAATCGTCAGCCCACGCAGGCTGATTCGGGTGGCACTCAATTCCGGGGCCACCTTTACGGTAGATCCCTCTCTGAAGCACGAACAAGTTGCGAAAGCAAGGCAAACCGGCTTAGGCCGGAACATCACTGAAAGGGAGAAAGTAAGATGCAAGATACGATCCTCGGACTGTACGTGAAATTGCAAAACCTGACGAACAACGAACAAGGTCAGGATCTGGTCGAGTATGCATTGCTATGCTCGTTGATCGCGCTTGCGTTGATTGCAAGTATATCCACAGTGGCTCACGCGCTAAACAACTCGTTCACCAACATCAGCTCCTCGCTCGCCTAAGTTCGTTGGCTGTTGCTTGCGGCTTCCCGATGTCCTGGTTCTCCCGTTATGCGCAGCAATGAGGCACTGCTGCGCATGGGCAGTATCGATCCGTAGATAACATTCTCAGTATCAAAGAATGACTCGTCGAGTTGCCGATTGGCGGATTACTCTCCGTACGGCACCCAGATGTTCTTTACCTGCGTGGCGTGCTGCAGGAACCAGCGGCCTTCGGCCTGCGCGGGATTGAACCAGTCGTATTCGTGGCCGTCGTTGGTCCACACCTGTTTCATGTTGCCGATGGAAGCGGCGCGCACTATTGCCGCTTCCTCGTTGCTGCGGAAACACCAGATGGCCTCGATGCCGTCGTGCTCGGCCAGCGTCTTGGCCAGCTCGGCGGGACGGCCGGCGACGAGATTCACAACGCCGCCGGGCAGGTCGCTGGTGTCGAGCAGTTGATACACGTCGCCGATGACGAGCGGATAGCGCTCCGATGGTACGGCTACCACGGTGTTGCCCACGGCAATCGCCGGCAGCACCAGCGAGAGCAGTCCCAGCAGCGGCGCTTCCGGCGGCGCGAGGATGCCGATGGCGCCCACGGCCTCAGGCATGGCGATGGTGATGTTGCGGCCCGGCGGATGATGCACAGCTCCGTCGTATTTGTCGGCCCACGCGGCGTAGCTGAAGATGCGCTGGATGGAGAGATCGACCTCGACCGCAGCCTGGGCCTCACTCGGTTCTGGGCCGATGGCCGCAGCGAGCCGATGCGCGATCTCGTCGCGCCGCTGAATCATGTTTTCGGCGATGTAATAGATCACCTGGGCGCGGGCGTGCGCTGTGGTTCTTCGCCCAGCCTGAGGCGTTGCGCGCCGCTTCCACTGCGTTGCGAATGTCTTTGCGATTGCCGAGCGGCGCTTCGCCTAGCAACTGATCGTCGCGCCCGTAAACCGGGAAGGAATAGCCGGAGTCGGGCCGCGCCTGCTTGCCGCCGATGTACTGCTTGACCGTGCGATCGATTAAAGATGGGGTGGGCGAGCCGGCCGAAGTGAAGCTGCTGTCCTCATCCGGCGCCTCTATCCGAGCCGCCGTTTCCCGGCGCCGCAGGCAGCGTGTGCAGCCACTTCGGCGTCAGATACTCCAGCATGCCCTCGCGTCCGCCTTCGCGTCCGTAGCCCGATTCGCGATAGCCGCCGAATCCGCAGGCCGCGTCGAACTGGTTGGTGCAGTTGACCCAGACCACTCCCGCCTTCACCTGCGAGGCCAGGTCGAGCGCCACGTTGATGTTCTCGCTCCAGACGCTCGCCGCAAGCCCGTAGACCGTGTTGTTCGCCAGCTCCGCGGCCTCGGCCGGCGTGCGGAAGGTCATGCCAACCAAAACCGGGCCGAAGATCTCTTCCTGGACCACGGTGGCCGCGGGATGCACGTCAGTGAGCAGCGTGGGCGGATAGAAACAGCCCTTCTCTGGCAGCGGGTTGCTGGGGTTGCCAGCACCGGGCGCCTCCAGCCACTCCGGCATCGACCATCCTGCGAATGGTTTCTAGCTGGACCGGCGAAACGATGGCGCCAATATCGATGGCTTTGTCGAGTGGAGGTCCCACGCGCAGCGTTTCCATGCGCGCGCGAACCTTGGAGTAGAGCGTTTCTGCCACGCGCTCCTGCACCAGCAGGCGCGAGCCCGCGCAGCACACCTGGCCCTGGTTGAACCAGATGGCGTCGACCAGGCCCTCGACTGCGGAGTCGAGATCGGCATCGTCGAAGACGACGAAGGGCGATTTGCCGCCGAGTTCGAGTGAAAGTTTCTTCGTCGAGTTCGCGGTGGCTTTGCGAATGATGCGGCCCACTTCGGTCGAGCCGGTAAACGCGATCTTGTCGATGCCGGGATGCTCGATGAGCGCCTGGCCAGTGCGCGCGTCGCAGGTGAGCACGTTGAGAACGCCGGGCGGCAGGCCGACTTCCATCGCCAGCTCGGCGAATGCCAGGGCGGTGAGCGGCGTGTATTTCGCGGGCTTGATGACGACCGTGTTGCCCGCGGCCAGCGCGGGAGCCACCTTCCAGGCAAACATCAGCAAGGGAAAGTTCCACGGGATGACCTGGCCGACGACGCCGCAGGCCGTGTAGTTGGGAAATTCCGTCTCCAGCAACTGCGCCCAGCCGGCATGATGATAAAAGTGCCGCGCGACAAGAGGAATATCGATGTCGCGGCTCTCGCGGATAGGCTTGCCGTTGTCCATGGTCTCGAGCACGGCGAGGCGTCGCGAGTGTTTCTGCACCTGCCGGGCCAGCGCGTAGAGATAGCGCGCCCGTTCGTGACCGCTCAGCGCCTGCCACGCGGGCAGCGCCTTGCGCGCGGCAGAGACGGCTGCTCCCACATCGTCGATGTTGCCCTTGGCCACTTCGGCAAGAGTGTCGCCCGTAGAAGGATCGCTGGTGGTCATGTATTCGCCGCTCGCCGGCTTCACCCATGCGCCGCCTATAAACTCTTCAAAGCGGCGATGGTGCCGATCGAGCCACTGAAACCGCTTCCTTCGGATCCTCCGGCGCAGCGCCGTACTCCATGGTGTAGAACTTTTCGGTGATGCTGCTCATTTCGATTCCTTCTGTTTCATCCAACAATATCGTAATCCGAAAGCGGGTAGGATCGGTTCTTGGTCGGATCGCCGGGCTGATAGAGGATCCAGATGCTTTGTCCAGGCTGGAAGACATCTTTACAATTTGAGGAGCCCTGGATGCGCTCCCCTTTCTCCGTGCGGAATTCATACGCCACTCGAAGCCCGTTGCGGTTGCGTGTGCAACTCCCTACAACGCCTTCAGCCGGTATCCCTTCACGAGCAAGCGTTCGTTCCCGACGAAGATAACCGGGTACACGGCCAATGATGACGATAAAGATGATGCCGACACTAACCGGCTGCAGCTCCTCCCATGGCGACCACTCCCAGTCTGCCGGATGGTTCATCGCCGGATTGGACGGGAGATATCGAATGTTGATCTTGTCTGAGTCGTGGAGCTGAACACTGTCCGGCACTTCCGATCGCCCGAGATAGCCCACCCCATTCACGGCAAAGGTGTAGTGCACCGTCGTCCCAGACCGCGTCTGATCACCCACCAGCGAAACCGTCCCTATTGCTAGTTGCCCACTCGCGCGAAGTGCGGCGCGGAGTTCGAGCTGTTGAACCGTGCTAAAGATATTCCAGGCAACAAAGGCGACGCCGGTGATGAGAAGTACAAAAGCGAGGGCGGTCAAACCCTGCTTAGCACCGGCACGCAGTCGCACGTTTCTCGGCACCGGCCCGGTCAGCTCCTGGGGAATCTGGGAGTTCGCGCTATAGGAGAATTCAGCGTTCATGCAGCTCCAAGGGTGACACAACGGGAGTTTCACGTGCCCTGCTTCACTGCTTCGAGCCTTGCGCCTTTCGAGGTCGCAAATTCGTAACCCAGCGCTCCCTTACGCGATGGGGTGACGGTACGTCGCCGAGTAATGCCCAGTTAAATGATGCTCCAATTGGCGCTCGATATCGCCCAGCATTCCGCTGGCACCGAACCGAAAGAGTGACGGCTCCAGCCACGGCCGGCCCAGCTCGTCCTTCATTAGCGCCAGCCAATCCAGTGCCTGCTTTGCCGTGCGGATGCCACCGGCTGGCTTGAATCCGACGGCACAGCCGGTTCGCTCGGCGTAGTCGCGAATGCACCGCACCATAGTGAGCGAAACGGGCAGCGTGGCGTTCACCGCTTCCTTGCCGGTCGAAGTCTTGATGAAGTCCGCGCCGGCCATCATCGCCACCCAGCTTGCCCGCGCCACGTTCCGCAATGTCATCAGGTCGCCGGTGCCGAGGATGCATTTCAGGTGCGCGGGCCCTGCAGCCTCTTTGAAAGCCGCAATCTCGTCGTAAAGCGCCTGCCACTCGCCGTTGAAGACGTGTGCGCGCGTAATCACAATGTCGATCTCCGATGCGCCCGCTTCAACGCTGCGGTGAATCTCTTCCACGCGCTCGGCGAGTGGCGAAAGCCCGGCAGGGAATCCAGCCGAGACCGCAGCCACGGGAATGCCTGAACCCTCGAGCGCCTTTACTGCCGTTTCAACAAATGCGTGATAGACGCAGACCGCGCCCACAGTCAGATGCAGATCGTCGATGCCGAGGCCCTCGACAATGTGCCGCTGCAGCGGATTGCGCGCCTTGGCGCAGAGCCGCCGCACTCGATCGGCCGAGTCGTCGCCGCTCAGGGTGGTCAGATCCATGCACGCGATGGCGCGCAGCAGCCACGCCGCCTGCGTGTCTTTTTTCACGGTGCGCCGCGCGCAATGCGTCACTGCACGCCGTTCTACAGCGCTGGTGTTCACGCGCACCTGGTCTACCCAGTCCAGATTGAGCGGAATGCGCCGGTTGACTTCGAGAGTTCGCCCGTTCAGGACCAGGGAAACGGGTCGCACGGCGTGGGCTGCGTGGTTCGTTTGCGTTTGGAGGGCCATTTTCCTGTCTCCGCAAGGGAAATCAAGAATTCGATTCGACAAAATAAGCTGGCTCCCCCGCGTTGCAGAGAAGCCTCACTTAGAATCGATCAGTAACGAAGGATAAATCTCCCGGATTCGCAAAGCAACCGCAGAATCGTAGGCGCGCACGCTGGATGGCTGCTCTTTCAAAGTGTTGTCGGCGTTGCCAGCACGCACCGTTCACTCGGCTGCGAACCGCTCCATCAGCGCGTCGAAGTCTTCTACTCTCGCGTATTCAATAATGACCCTTCCGCGGTTGTTGTGGTCCTCAATTGTGACCTTGAGACCGAGGGCGCGCTGCAGGCGCTCCTGCGCGTCGCGGACGTTGGGATCGAGCGCGGGCGCGGGCTTCGGCTCCTTCTTGGCCTTGCGGCTGGGGTCGATGAGGCCCTGCACGTAGTTTTCTGTTTGGCGAACAGAAAGCGAAAGTAAAGCGATTCGCTGCGCAGCCTTTTCCATCTCCTCTGCATGCTCAAAAGACAACAAGGCACGGGCGTGGCCAAAGCTGATTGCGCCTGACTCGACCCGGGCCTGGACCGTGGCGGGCAACTTCAACAGGCGCAAAAAGTTGGCCACTGTTGCGCGATCTTTGCCGGTGCGCTGCGCCATCTGCTCCTGCGTCATGTGGAACTCGCGCGAGAGGCGCTCGAAGGCGCGGGCCTGCTCCATGGGGTTCAGGTCTGCGCGTTGCAGGTTCTCGACGATGGTGATCTCCATCGCCTGCTCGTCTGAGACCTGGCGCAAGATGGCAGGAACAGTAGTTTTGCCGGCCAGTTTCGAGGCGCGCCAGCGCCGTTCACCAGCGATGAGCTGGAAGCGGCCGCCAGCCATAGGGCGCACCAGAACCGGCTGCACTACACCATTGGCGGCAATGGAGGCAGCCAGTTCGGCCAACTGCTCCTCATCGACATGCGAGCGCGTCTGGAAGGGATTGTGATCGATCTGATCAAGAGGAATCTCGCGGGGCCGTCCGCCCTCGGCTTCAGGTGTGGACACGGCATGCACCCGCGGAAGCAGGGAGTCCAGCCCTTTGCCCAAGGCGCGGCGTTTGGTGTCAGGAACGGTTCCATCCATCTCTAAAAAACTCCATCTCGGCGAGGACGACAAGCCACCCCCATAGCGGTGCAGGGCGGCCGGCTAGCCGGTCACGTATACGGCCAGAACGTGACCTTGGCCTGCGAACGGCCTGGCGTCACGGTTTTGCGTTCAGCTGCACGCGGGCTCTCGATCTGGTTCCGCGCCAGAAACTCCCGCGTCAACTCAAAATACGCCTCGGTCCCGCGCGAACGGGAGTCGTAAAGGGCAACCGGCTTGCCGTGGCTGGGCGCTTCCGCCAGGCGAATGTTGCGCGGAATCACGGTGTGATAAAGAATCTCGCGGAAATACTCGCGAAGCGTCTCGGTCACCTGCTGCGCCAGGTTGGTGCGGTCGTCGTACATGGTCAGCAGCACGCCCTCGATCGTGAGGTTGGGATTGTAGGCAGAGCGTACCCGTTCCAGGGTCGAAATCAGCTCCGAGATTCCTTCGAGAGCAAAGTATTCGGCCTGCATGGGAACGACTAGTGACTCCGCAGCAGAGAGGACGTTGAGCGTGAGCAGGTCGAGAGCCGGCGGGCAATCGAGGATGACGAAATCGAAGCGGTGCTTGATGGGCTCGAGGGCGCGTCGGAGCCGGAGGGTACGGTCTTCTGCGCTTGCCAATTCAATGTTCGCGCCTGTCAGGTTCTTCGACCCGGGCAGCAGCCAAAGCAAATCGACCTGGGTGGGCAGAATCACCTGTTCCGCGAGGCTGTCGCCCGCAAGCACGTCGTACACGGAATGGCGGTTGTCATCGCGCTGGAATCCGAGACCGGAGGAGGCGTTGGCCTGCGGATCGCAATCGACAAGGAGGACTTTGAGGCCCTCCAGCGCCAGGCATGCAGCAAGATTAATGGCTGTTGTGGTCTTGCCCACACCACCCTTTTGGTTGACGAGACCGACGACCTTGCCCATGGGAATTAAGAGTAAATCAAGAGTAAAGGAAGAGCGGTTTGAGGGTAGGCACTTGCGCTGTGGAGAACGCGGCGCGTCTGTGGAAAGCGCTTGGCGCCGAAGGCGGCAGAAGAGGAGCAAACGCTTGAGCGGGAAGAGGTTCGCGGCGGGAGCAACCAAATGGGCACGTCGAGCATAAAACTGCCACCACGGTGGAAAACTAACGGTTGGCGTGGTCGTTTTCTGGTTGGATATTCGCAGGCGGCAATGGGCGTTTCATTTTGAAACGACTCCCAAATTGGGCCGGGCAGACGGTTGTTCCACGTGGAGCAACTGAATCCGGGGCCGATGCGAATTCGAAGATGTTCCACATGGAACAGTTCCCGGCAAGTCGAGTCGGGTTCGAGCCCAAACTTCAAAGTGTTCCACGTGGAACACGGGAAACGCAGTGAGCCCCCTGTGGTCCAAGAAACGTCGAGCGGCCTGAACCGGGGAACAAACTCCGCAGTACTCCGTCGAATTATGCTGAGGAGGGTCGTTCATGTCCGCGTTCTGCCAAGCGATCATGTATTTGCTCGTGGCTTTGCCTGCCGTCGCACGGTCGCAGGCATTTGTGGCCATCAGCATAAAACCTGCTCACTCAGCCGACCCGCGCGACATGCGCATGCAAGTGCTGCCTAACGGCGACTTGATTGCGCATGCGGTCCCTGTGATCATGCTTTTGAGTTACGCGTACGACGTGCCGGTCAACCCTTCCGTGCGTCTCTCCGCCCTTCCCGACTGGGCCGATCATGATAGGTACGATATCGAAGCGAAAGCGCCCGCCGACACCATTACTTCCAATGTTCAGGAGGCGCGAAGCCGAATCCGGCAAATGATCCGCAGATTCCTCGCTGATCGTTTCAAATTGGTGATCCGGGTCGAGAATAAATCGATGCCGGTTTATGCTCTCACCGTCGCCAGCGGTGGCCCGAAGCTCCAGAGGTCAGCCATTACCGAGAAGGACTGCTGCTTCGATACCGGCCCGGAAGGTTGCCATAGCTTTATTATCGGCTTCGGCCATCCCCTGAATGCAAAAGCCATAGATATGGACGACCTTGCCCGCTACATCGCGAACTGGACGGACTTGCCTGTCGTGAACCGCACGGCGCTGAGCGGGCTGTTCACCGTAAACACGGAAGGCTGGCTCCCTATGCGGCTTCCCCCTCCGCCACCGACCGCCACGCCGGACGTGAACCACTTCGCCGGCCTCCACACAATTTTCACGGTCCTGGGCGAACTCGGTCTCGAACTGAATCGGCAAGAGGAGATTCTGCCGGTATACACCGTGGAGCGCATCGAACGCCCGGCTACCGAGTGACGATCATGCTCGTTTACGCGGCGCCCAAGTAAACCTTGCTCGTTTTCAGCAACGTTTCCGGGTGGGGCAACTGGTCGAACCGCAGAAGGCCACGTTCGAACTGCTCCTGGACTATTTGCCGCGCTCCAGCGCCGTATTGGTTCAGATTTCGTAGCGTGAGTTGGTCGCGGGGGTCGATGGAAAATTCAGAACGCCTGACGCGGCGCATCACGCGCGCTCGAAGTTCCGGCTCCCAATCGCAACGATCCGGCCTGTCGCGACGGCCAATGGCCTCTCGCTGGTCCAGGAGAAACCCACTCCGGCTGCATCTTTGAGTTCGTCAAGCCGGCTCAAGGTCGTCATCAGCGCCAGGTAGCCTTCCGGCCCAACCAGCCCTGCCGCGGCCGCGACGGCCTTCGGCATTCTCTCAACCGCCCTCAACACCACACAATCAAAAACAGCACGAAGTGCTTCCGCCCGTCCCGGATGAACTGTCGCGCGGACTCCCAGCACGCGGACGGCCTCCTGCAGAAACGCTGCCTTCTTGCCTTGCGACTCGGCCAGTGTCACCGCAATCTGCGGGCAGCAAATCGCGATCGGAATTCCAGGGAAGCCCGCCCCGGAGCCGAAATCGAGCAGCGTGGAAATACCCTGGGGCAACGCACACGCAAATGCAATCGATTCAATCAAATGCCTGGAAATTACGCCCTTTTCATCGCGAATTGCGCTCAAATTCAGGCGGGCATTCCAGCGAAGATAAAGCGAAACATAGTCGCGAAACCGGCTCTTTGTCTGCTCGTCCAGCGGCTTAAGACCTGCTTCGGCCAAATGCGCGTTGAGCTCGAAACTCGTGCCGCTTGCGTCCATCGTCAATTTCCGTTTGTTGCCGGTCCGTTCTCCGGCTTACCGTTTTTCGGGGCTCCGCGCTCTGGCGCTTCGCCTTGCGGCGGCTGCCAACTTTGAGCTGCATCAACAAATGCAGAAAAAATCGCACGCGAAAACCCGCTTTGCGCGTAGGTCCGTTCGGGGTGCCATTGCACTGCTACGACGAAGTGGTTGGGCGCATCGAGTTCCACCGCTTCAATCACGCCATCGCCGGTCGAGACGGCGGCGACACGCAAATTATCGCCGAGCGTGCGGATTGCCTGATGGTGGCTGGAGTTGACTTGAACTTCTGCCTGCGCGGCCCGCGCCAGGAGCCCCGTCAACCTCGACCCCCGCGCAATTTGCACCGGGTGCGCATCCACCACTTCGCGCCCGGGCTGGTGGTTGACAGTGGTCTTCAAATCCTGAATCAGCGCGCCGTTGCGCCACACATTCAACGTCTGCGCTCCGTAGCAAATGGCGAGGATGGGCTTGCGCAGGTTGAAGGCGTCTTGCAACAGAAGCTCGTCTGCCGCAGTGCGCGCAGGATCGGCCTCGGCGCACTCAGCAGAGCGCGCCTCGCCATACCGCTCGGGATCTACATCGTGGCCGCTGCCCGGCAGTAGTATCCCTTGGACGCCGGCGAGCAGCCTGGCCACGTGCTCCTGTGGCTCGTTCAGCGGCACCACGACAGGCTCCGCTCCGGCAGCCTTCAGCGCGTCCACATACGGCGGCAACGACCGCTGGTTGTACTCCGGGTCGCTGCCGGTGGGCTCGGGAATGGCGATGCGGACAGGCATGAAACAAGTCTAATGCGCGCGCGCTTTCTCCGCGATGGCCGCGGCTGGCTCTTCCGCGGAGCATCTTGACGGCTCTGCTACCAGCGAGCTCCAGCGAACCAGGCCATCAGGATCGTCGATGAGCACGACGTCGTATCTCTCAATCATCGGCATCAACACCTGCTCCAGCTCGCTCTTCCAAAGCTTGCCTTCGTAGAACTTCGCCTTCATCGGCTCGCGCGAGGCCATGTCGGGAAAGCCCCGCATGAAAAAGAATGCGTCGGGGTCTTCAATCGAGAGCCAGGGGCCGAGAATCTTCATCCCGATCTCTGCGTGGGCCGGCATCGATTTGGTGCGGAAGATTTCCAGGAACTCGGCGCGCTTGCCCGGCTTGAGCTTGTACGTGCGCATTTCGATGATCATGGGAGTGCCTCGGCGTGCGTCTTCGCGTAGGATGCGCGATTGCCTGACGAGGAAGCGGCAGAAATCGCCCGTAGCTTCAGGAGACGGGCATGGGGGCCTCGGCGTCGCTTCTCACGGTCTGCCCCAGCATCTCCTCGATCGCGGTGCGCAAGCGCTCGGTCAGCTCCCCGGTCTGGCGCACCGTCATTCCCTTAGTCCCGATCGGCTCGCCAACGCGCAGAGTGAGCTTGCTTGGATAAAAGTGACGGGTGTGAATCGGCAACAGATCGTATACGCCGGTGAGCGCGATGGGCACCAGCGGCACCTGCGCTCGAATTGCTAGGTAGGCCGCGCCGGAGAGAAATGGCTGCAGTTCTCCAGTGGGGGTGCGCCCTCCCTCCGGAAAGACGAACAGCGGCATGCCCGCGCGCAGCGCCTTCACGCCTTCGCCCAGGCTGGAGAGCGTGGCATGCGGGTTTACGGTATCGATGGGCATTTGACCGGAGCGCTCAAGATACCAGCCGATGAACGGCATCCGCCAAAGCTCCTTCTTGGCCAGGATGCGGAACTGGAAGGGCAGCGCGGCAAAGATGACGGGCGTGTCCATGTAGGAGGTGTGGTTACAGGCGTAGACGGCGACCGGATGCTTGCGAAGGTTCTCCGCGCCCTCGACGGTGAGCCTGGACAGCGAAACCCGCACCGCAATCGCGCGCCCACAGGCGCGCGATGCGATGTTGCGCCCGTCCCGCTCTTGTCTACTACGGAGATCAGGAGCGCGGCCGTGGCGAAGACCGCTGTGACCAGAGCAATCAGCGGCGCCTGCAGCACGTTTGACCGCCAGCGCGAGAGCGGCGATAGCGGATGGGGCCGCGCACTCATAACGATTCGCCTTTCCCGGCCAGCAGCAGCGCGCGCGCCTCACCCACCAGGTACACTGACCCCGACACGACAACCACGCCGCCTGTTGAACGATCTCGCGCCATCTCGAGGGCCTCTCCAACCGATTGTGCCGCAACTGCCGGCGTTCCCGTAGCCCTGGCTGCGGCCAGCAGATCGTCCAGGGCTGCGGCCCGCGCGCTATGGATGGGCGCAACGATCACCTGGTCAAAAAGAGGAAAGAGAATCTGCGCCATCTCCGCCAGAGGCTTGTCGCGCAGGCAACTGAAGATGAGGGTCCGCGGTTTCCGGCTTCCCATAAGGTCAGGTAGACCCGTCGCGCAGCGCCCATGCGCCAGCCGGATTGTGCGCCACGTCCAGAATCCATTCCACGCCGCCACGGGTCGATGCGTTCCAGCCGTCCCGGCCAACGGGTGCGGCGAATTCCCTCCTCAAGCGCAGCCGGAGTGATGGGAAATCCGTGCGCATTCGCGAGCTCAACCGCGGCGGCAATGGCCAGCGCCACGTTGCGCTGCTGGTGAGCACCGCCCAGTGGCGAATCCACCTCGATTGTCGCGCCAAGCGCCTCAACTGGAATAGGGCCGCCTCGCGCCGGCAGCCGGAATGTAGGGAACCGCGCTCACACGACGCACGCCCAGCTCCGCCGCCACCTCGCCCAGGACCTGGTTCGCCTCAGGATGTTGCGGCAGCGTAATCATTGTTCCGCCGCGCCGCAGAATTCCCGCCTTTTCGCGCGTGATAGCAGCGATGGTCGGCCCCAGCCACTCCATGTGGTCGAGCGAGATGTCGGTGACGATCGAGATCAGCGGCTCTACGACATTCGTCGCATCCAGCCGGCCGCCCATGCCCACTTCCAGCACCGCAATGTCCACCTTGCGCTCGGCAAAATACAGAAATGCCTGTGCGGTCAGGACCTCAAAGTAGCTGGGAAGCTGCGCCAGTTGGCTCGTCCGCACCAACTCCTGCGCCACGTCGCGCACGCGAAAAAAGAGGCGCGCAAAATCCTCATCCGCAATCTCTTCGCGATCCACCTGAATGCGCTCATTCGGCCTCTCCAGGTGCGGCGAGGTATAGAGCCCGGTGCGCTGCCCTGCTGCCGTCAGGATCGATGCCAACGTGGATGCCGTCGAGCCTTTCCCGTTGGTTCCCGCAATCAGCACCGCCGGGAACTTGCCCTGCGGATCGCCCAGAGCGCCAAGCAGCGTCCGCACCTCTTCCAGTGCAAACTTGCGCCGCGGCTGCCCGCTGCGAGTGTAGAGCTCCGGCGCCATTGCATTGAGTTGGTCGACTGCTGCCGCGTATGTCATGCGAAGTTAAGTATAAAAGCATGGAAGAAATCCTGCCGCATCGGGCCGAAGCATAGGACCCCTTGGGATTGTGCAAGACGGGCACGCCATAAGCCACTGCTCCACCTGCCTTTCGGCACACTTTGCACACATCCCTTGCGCATTCCACAACTGCTTTCATGCGCCCTGTGGGAGACGTGGGAAACAGGGTTTCGTTTCCCGCTACAACGGCTCTTTTTCCAATTCTCCTGTATTGCACAGCCCTGATTTAGAAAACCTGCCTATACCTCAACTCGATCCCATAAAACCACTTTGCCCTTTTTCCCACTTTTCCGAACCCAACTACGGGTACTCCTATCTTTATTCTTATCTATAAACACATATCCACTCCCTACGTCGCCCACCCTATGTGACGCGAGAATTACCATCCCATCCAGGCGGTTCTACAGGCATGGAAAGCCCACCTGAAAGCACCCGGCATCGCAAAACATCGCAGAATTAAGAGAACCGGGCGAGTTTTCCACGCGCACGCAATCCTTTTGATGGCTACAATCAAAGGGAACAAAAGACAGCCATTTCCGTCCCGCCGCAGTGTGTTGTAGAGTGTGGCAGGGGCGGGAAAGCGGCTTCGGGGGCTAACAGAAGGCTATGCCAAGCGCGGAAACTGAAGTCGAGAAGCCGGCCGCTCAGGGGGCAGCGATGGAGATTACCGTAAGCCGCCAGGATCTGGTGAAGGAACTCACAGCAACACAAAGTGTGGTCGAGCGCAAGACCACGATCCCGATTCTGTCTAATTTTCTCCTCGAAGCCGAGGAAGACCGTCTGAATATCACCGCGACTGACCTCGACCAGGCTATTCGAACCAGCGCCGCGGTCAAAGTGAAGAAGGCCGGTGCATGCACGATTCCGGCGCGCAAGCTCTACGACTACATCAGACTTTTGCCCGACGGCGACATCTCCATCAAACTGCTTGAGAACCACTGGGTCCAGATTCGCAGCGGCCGCTCGAACACGAAGATGGTTGGCATGGCGCGCGCGAATTACCCGCAAGTCCCGGAGTTTCCCACGATTGCGGTCACCAGCATCTCACTCGTAGCGCTGCGCACGCTCATTGCCCGTACGGTTTTCGCCATCTCGAACGAGGAGTCGCGATACACGCTGAACGGCGCGCTGCTCATTCTCAAAGCCGAATCGCTCGGCATGGTGGCGACCGACGGGCACCGGCTCTCTTTCGTCGAAAAGCCAAGCGAAACCCTCGAGGGCATCAGCGGAGAAAAGCGCGTGCTCATTCCGCGCAAGGCGCTGCAAGAGCTGCAGGTCCTGCTCTCTTCCACTGAAGCTGAAAAGGTGGAGTTTGCCGACGACGAGCACACGCTCTTTTTCCGCATAGGCCATCGCACGCTGAGCACGCGCAAGCTCTCCGGCCAGTTCCCCAACTTTGAGGCCGTATTGCCGCGCGACAACACCAAGTTCGCCGTGGTGCGATCGAGCGAGCTCTCCCTCGCCATCCAGCGCGTGGCGCAGTTCGCCGACGAGCGCTCGGGCGCCATTCGCATGCGCCTCGAAGACAACGAGCTGAAGGTCAGCGCCAACTCCACTGAATCGGGCGAGAGCGAAGACACCATCGACACGCCGTATTCAGGCGAGCCCATCGTGGTCGGCTTCAACTCCGGCTACATCCTCGACTTCCTCAAGGCGCTCGACAACGCCGGCGAGGTGCGGCTTGAGTTCAAGGATGCGCAATCGGCCGGCCAGATGCGCCCCGAAGACCCCGACGCCGAGTACAAATACCGCTACGTCCTGATGCCCATGCGGATCTGACATAAGCCTTTCATAATCAATATGAATGTTGGTTTTTATGGTGCGCCGACCCGGCCAAATGTTGGTCCAGGAGGTTGCGCCTGCCCCTGCAACGTTGGCCTGACAGGGTGCGATTCTTCGAGGCAAATACCGAGAATAGTTGCGAACAATTAGCGGTTAGAACCGAGAATAGTTGCGAATAAGAGGGAGTGGCACCGAACAATTTCTCGAAAGCGCGTCTAAACAGGGCTTTGCGGCCCTAAAATGCATTTTTGTGACGTTTTTCGCACGAAACTGCAGCTTTTGGCAATCGACCACGCCGGCGAGGTGCGGTTGAGGTTCAGGGGCACGCGATCCGCCGGCCAGATTCGCCCCGAAGACCCCGACGCGGAGTACAAATACCGCTACGTCCTGATGCCCATGCGACTGAGCTGACAATTTCAATTGTCAAACTCGGCCAGGAAATAAGTGAACGAGCCGAATCATCCTTGTGACTTGAAATTAAGGGAAACCTTTAGCTCGACTGAGTCGACAGATCGCCTCAGCACGACAACTTTCAACTGCTGATCCTCGCTAAAGAGTTTTAGCTGCAGTGGCTGGATCCGTGGCCCAACCCGATGGGGAAAGCTTGCAGCTTGTAGCGGCATGCCTCCGTACTCGAATGGAAACCCCCACAACTCGCGCACCCGGCGTATTACATCCGGCCCAGGCGTCGTATTTCCTCTAAGGTAAAGGCTCACCAGCTGCCTCTTGACGCCAAGCTGGTCGGCGGCTCGCGACTGGGCCCCTCGTCCCGAGCCGATGGCCGCGGCGAGCGCCGCGGCAAACTCCTTCCGGAACTTCCTTTGTGCCTCGCTGACCCCTGCTCGTCTGCCCATCCCCGAATCCTTCAGTCAAGTGCATTTTGTCAATAAAAATGGACAATACTTATTCAACCAACGTCAATTGTAATTGACAAACGAAAGAAATACACCTATCGTCTAAAGGGTGTAGGGTTTCTTGTAATGAGCGATCTGCTTGCCGAGGAAGCAAAGGTGTTCGAGGACCACCGTGAAGAGTGGCTGCGCGATCATGCGGGCGCTTATGTGACGATCCGGGACGAAGAAGTGGCGGGCTTCTTCGACTCCTACGGCGATGCCTTCACAGCTGGTCTGCGGCGATTCGGTTCAAGCCGGAGCTTCCTCGTCCGGCAGGTCTGGCAAACCGACCCCGTCTACTTCGTTTTCTGAAATGGGCCGCGCACAGATCTCTTGGGACCCATGCCACCCAGAAAATCCCTTTGCATGCATCGATGTTCTGATAAGCAACTCCCACGCCCTCGTCGATCAACCGGGCGACCTTGGATTCGAATTTCGCGAATCTGTCCGAATCAAGGCGGCAATAGACACGGGAGCTGGCCCGGTGTTGATAAGCAAGACCTACGCACGGCACTGCAGACTTTTCCAAACCGGTCCCGACTGCGATATACGCGTCATTGGCGGCAGCGTTAAGTGCGGTGAGCACGCCGGGTGCATCAGCTTCCCGAACACGACGCTCCGCTCCTATGACCCCATCCGCATTGTGTCGGGGGATTTTCACTGGGAAAAGCACTTCTCTTGCCTCATCGGCACCGACGTACTCCGGCACTGGAAAATTACCTTCGACGCAAAGGCGAAACTGGTCACGATAGAAGATTGACGCGGCTCCCTGCCGGCCAGATGCGTCCCGAAGATCCCGACGCCGAGTACAAAATACCGGTACGTGCTCATGCCCATACGGATTTGAGGGGCAATTACCGCTTAGGTTTCTTTATGCGTCGAATGCCAAAGACATCGAGCTTGGAATCTGTGCTGAGAACTGGCAAGTTGTTCTGAATAGCCTGGGCTGCAATCATGCGATCGAAAGGATCGGCATGTGGGTCTTCAAATCGCGCGGCGCGCATCATGGACTCCGCTTCCAAGGGGAGAAGCGTATATCCAAGGCGGCTCTCTATGTTTGTAATCAGGTCACTCTCGAACTCCACCGCCTCGGGAAGCTCGCCACGCCTAACCTTCAAACCGATCTCGTAAACAGACGCGGCGGATACCAGAATCTCGTTGTCGAGGTCCGCGATCAATTTCCTGGCCCAGGCTTCCATTCGTTTCGAATTAATCGCCGCCCAAAGCACGTAATGCGTGTCGATGAGAACTCTCAATCGCTTTCTCCGCTCCATGCTTTCTGTTCGGTTTCGGGAAGCTCGTCGAAATCGGCGGGAATATCGAAATCGGGGCGATGAAACAAATCGAAAACCCGCGCCTTGGCAGGTTTCAGAGCGACGATCATAGCTACAGGCGTCTTTTTCCGCCCTTTGGTCAGGACGACCTTTTCTCCCCGTTGAGATCGCTTTACCAACTGGGAAAGCTGGGTCTTCGCTTCGAACATCGTTGCCTCGGCCATCGCATCTCCCCAACCTGCCAGGAACATATTAGCTAAGTTACTCGATGATTGCAACGACGGTTTCTACCGCGGCGAAGCCCTCGCCCTGGACTGGCTCCTGCGCCGCAGGGGCTGAAGCCCTTTTTGTTTTTGGCGTGCGTTGCGGCGCGAGTGAACTCGCGCCCTGATACAAGACTTCAAGCTGGCAAGGAAGCACGGCTCAGTGCGCCGAATGGTCCGCGGCTGCGAATCGGGCCGGCGCGGCCAGCTCGAAAACCTGGATGGCACCTGCGTTGAGTATGGCCACGCGCCGCCCTGACGGCGAGATCGCTACATTGCCGCCTCCGTCTAACATTGGACTGAGCGGCGCCTCAAGCATCACCTTGCCGTCAGCCGCATCGAACACCCTCACCATCTGGCCCATCAGATCGTCTGCGCTCAGAAGCTGCTTATGTTTATATTCGTTTACTGTGTGTTTGAGGACCAGTGTCTCTCGCGCCAGCCGCGAGCCATCCGGCGCCATCACCAGGAGCGGCCACATCACATTCGAAGAAGCTCTCACTTCCCAAAGCTGAGCGCCACCAGCCGACATCGCCACCAGCCTGCCGCCGTTGGGATCGCATGTGGCGACGAGCAGCTCCCCTGGGGAGACGTATTCCGCGGTGGGTGAGCAGGTGGAATCCACGCCGCCCACAACTTTGCTTCCGCCCGCGAAGTAATTCAGCTTCAAGAGCCATTGCCGGCCGCTGCCCTTTGAGCTTTCAAGGTAGCCTTCGGAGTTGACGGGCCAATCGGTAGTCTGGTTTGTCCAGGGTACCCTGGTCATTTGGATCAAATGGCCCGACTCCCGATCGAGGGTGCGCACGACCAGGGTGCGCACGACAAGCGTCGACTGCACGGCGGGATTCTGCTTGTCCGGGGTAGGTTTGGCCTGGTCCGCAGCCGCGCCGGCGACTTCGGTGGGCTTTTGCGCCGGGTCTGCTGCCTCAAGAGAATTGGTAATCATCACCTTCTGCGCGGGATCCATTGCCAGCCAGAGCAGCCGCCCCGGCAGACGCAGGAATGGCGCGAGCTTCAGCTTGTCGTCGCCCTGCTCGAGACCATCCGAGTCCCGCAGCAGAAAATGGCCGTCCTTGAGCATCCACAGATAGCGCGAGGGGCCGGGCACGGCCCACAGGGCCTCAGACGCAATCTTTCCATCGGGCAGCGCGAGGACCACAGCTCGAATCTGCCGTGCGTTGATTTCGGCATTGGGTGTTTCGGCGTTGGGGGTTTCGGCATCGCCGGCATCATCGCGTTCGATGAGCCGCTGCACCTGAAAGCTGAACAACAGCCGGTTCTCATCGAGAAAATCAAGGCTAACCAGGCTTTGACGCCGGAGAAGGTAATACGAACCGGGCGTGGAAAAGCCCAGCGGGCCAACAGGGATCGTGAATGCGGGCCGCAGGCTGGGTTTTTCAGGATAATGGTCTACGAGCTTTGGGAGCTTTGTGTGCACGCGGGGCGGGAGCGGCGGCGGCTCCGTCGGGAATGGAAGAGGAGGATGGATATCAGTCTGCGCTCGCCCGACCGAAATCGCGCACAGCAGCACAGCGGCGGTGACCAGGCACCGCGCCGTCCGGGTCGACAAGATAGTTAGCAACTTCACCATCGAATCCCATTCTGACCGATGCAACTGCTTTTCGACAGCAGTGAGGTTCGTCCGAGTGCGGGTGGCAGCTGCCCGGCAGACATGCCAGGCCCTCAAGCCTTAGTGCGATCGAATCTGTGTTTCTAGAGCGCGTTTCAAAATAGGGGTTCATGCGCGACCAAGCCCATGGAACCCGGCTTGTTGCCAGGTTCCACACTTGCTCAAATGAGACCCAGGATGTTTTTGAAACATGCTCGAGAAAGTGCAGGCCTCTACGCCGCCGTTGGCGTCTTCAGGAAGTCCAGCGCGCGAATCAAATAGTCCTTCAAATCCTGGCGATGCACGACCGCGTCGAGAAAGCCCTTTTCGAGCAGAAACTCCGCAGCGCTGAAATCCTTCAGGCAGCTTCTGGCGGATGGTCTGCTCGATCACGCGCGGGCCGGCGAAGCCGATCAGCGCGCCGGGCTCGGCGATGTTCAGGTCGCCCAGCATGGCAAAGCTGGCGGTCACGCCGCCGGTGGTGGGATCGGTGAGCACGCAGATGTAAGGCACACGGGCATCGTCCAGCTGCGCCAGCGCGGTGGAGATCTTGGCCATCTGCATCAGGCTCACCACGCCCTCCATCATGCGCGCCCCGCCTGAAGCAGCCACCACGATGAGCGGCTTGCGCGTCAGCCGGGCGCGGTCCACGGCGCGGGCGATGGTCTCGCCCACCACGGCGCCCATGGAGCCGCCGATGAACCCGTACTCCATGGCGCTCAGCACGACTTCGTGCGGCCCCATCTGCCCCACCGCGTTCAGGATGGCGTCGTCGAGGCCGGTCTCCTCCTGCGCCTTGCGCAAGCCGCTGCTTGTAGGGCTTCACGTCGGTAAAGTTCAGCGGATCGGTGGAGCGCAGGCCGGTGTCCACCAGCTCGTAGCCGGGCTCGAGCAGCAGTTCGATGCGCGCGCGGGCGCCGATTTTGAAGTGGTGCTGGCACTTGGGGCAGACGTTCAGGTTGGCTTCGAGATCCGGCTTGTAAATGGGCTGGCGGCAGCCGGGGCATTTCATCCACAGGCCCTCGGTGCGAACGTTTTTCGCGCTCGCATCGCGACCGTTCTCGGCGACCTCGCCGCCCGCCGAGACTCGTACTCGCCGCTCTCGCGCTTGAACCAGGACATACCGAACCCAATTGTAAATGGATAAGCTGTGCAGCGCCCCTGAATCCCGCCCAAGCAGAGCTTGGACGGGGCACCCGAGCTTAGGGTGAATCACCCGCCACCCGGCTTAGGGTTGGTCAGCCGCCTGTGCGACACGCAGGTACGCGTCGTCGCCGTCGATCCAGTCCTGGCGCGGCGGATTGAAGATGTCCAGCGCCACCGAGTCCTCCAGCGCCGTCACCTCGTGCGGCACATGCGGCGGAATGCAGAGAATCTCCCCTGCGCGCACCGTCGACTCCCTTCCCTCAACGAGAAATTGCAGCGCGCCCTCCACCACGTGGCTGATCTGCTCGTGGAAATGTTGGTGCATGGGCACATGCGCGCCCTTCTTCAGCACGATGCGGGCCAGCATGGTGTTCGTGCCCACCACATATTGCCGCGTCACCAGCGGGTTCAACTGCTCCGGCGCAATATCGGCCCAGCGATGATGTGCTGGTCTCCGCCATGGTCGCCTCCATCTGTTCGGTTCCGTGCTCAATACTCGATGCCGCGCTGCGCCAGGATTCCCTTCTGGTAGGCGTGTTTCACCTCGCGCATCTCGGTCACGGTATCGGCCAGCTCCACCAGCAGCGGATGCGCATTGCGGCCGGTCAGGATCACGTGCACCATCTCCGGCTTTCCCTTCAGCGCCTCGGCCACTACCGCGGGGTCCAGCATCTTGTAAGCTGATGGCGTAGTTGATCTCGTCCAGGACCACCATGTCCCACTCGCCGGAGTAGATGGCCTCGCGCGCCTCGGCCCACGCCGCTTCCACCATGCGAATGTCCTCGGGATCGGTCTCGGCGCCGCCGATCTTCACAAACCCGCGCCCCATCTGCTTGAGCACGAAGTTCTCGCCGAAGGCCTCCACGGCATCCAGCTCGCCGTAGTGCCATGAGCCCTTGAGGAACTGCAGCATCAGCACCTTCATGCCGCATCCGACGGCGCGCAAGGCCGTTCCCAGCGCCGCGGTAGTTTTGCCCTTGCCGGGACCGGTGTTGATCAGGATGAGGCCTTTACGAGATTCAGACATGGTGAGGTTTCAGGTTTCAGGTGTCAGGTTTCAGTTAGCCCGGGCCTGCGCCTTAGGGCGGAGCTTATCGAGAATCGCAAAGATCATCTTCCCGACCTCTTGCGAAAGGGCTTCCGACTCGTCAATTAGCCTGGCGTCGCCCATCTTCAGCGCGCGGGCAATCTCCAGCTGGGTTTGGATCTCGAAATTCGATCCGCGGGCAATCCAGAGAAACGCCGATATTCTCCGGCGCTGGACCGTCCGTGGCCCTCAGCTATGTTACTCGGTACAGAACCGCAGTTGACTCACCAGCCCATACATTTCTTCGCGCGGGAAGCCCTGTGTGAGGCGGTAGATGGTAGTCGCCAGTTGCATAGATTTCTGCCACACGGTCAATTCACGAAATGATCGCAGCATGAAAACTTTCTTTCTCAAACCTGACACCTGAAACCTGACACCTGTTTCTCAGTGTCCTGTATGGTACGGATGGCCCGTGAGAATTGTACATGCCCGGTAGAGTTGCTCGGCCATCACCAGGCGGGCCAGCTGGTGAGCCAGCGTCATAGGCCCCAGCGAGAGCAGGCCGCCGCGGCGAGCGCCCTCCGTACGAGCCTCCTCCGACCATCCATCCGGCGGACCCACGGCAAAGACGATTTGTTGCGCGCCCTCATCGCGGCGCTTTCCGAGCCACACGGCCAAAGCCTCCGAGGTCATCTGCCGGCCGTGCGCGTCCAGCATCATGACGACCGTTTGCGTGCGGCCCCGTTGCCGGCCAAACCAGTCGAGCAGCGCCTTCTCGGTTCGAAATGCCTCCGCCCCGCACGGCGCAAGTACAGCGCAGCGTTTGAGATAGCTCGAAACCAGGCCGTCGTACGCGTCTTTCGATGCCGGCCGGGCGCCGATGTGGGTGAGCATCATCTGCATGCTGAGGAGAATACCGCAAATACCCCAACCGGTGAGCGTCGCCCAAGAAGTTGCCAAGCCTAACAGGATCAAGAGCTAAGCCCATTCCTGAGAATATATAAGGGCAAACAGAAATTCTATGATTTTTCATACCGACCGCCTGACACCACATCCAGTGGCTGATGGATAACTCATTTGTTTTCTTTTATAAGCCACACGCAGGGCGTGCGATCGGGAATGGCACGCATCGTGCTCAATAACAAAAGAATGTTTTCCCCATGCACGCAGACTCCGATATGAAGTGATTGCGTGCAAGCAAGTTAGCCGAATCCCCGGCGCATGATTGTTTTTAATGCAACACGTGGGCGTTTCGCACCACGACGTTGAGGCGCCACGCATGGGTTGTTGCGGCCACCTCGTAAAGGCCGTTCCTCATCTCATCCCACTGACCTTGGAGGACTAAAATGCGTTTTTTCCGGATACACCCCGCGGCATTCGCTCTTAGCCTGCTCACGATCGCCGTCACGATGCCTGCGTTCAGCCAGGGAATCACGACCGGCACGGTCATTGGCACAGTAGAAGATCCGTCCGGGGCCGTCCTTCCCGGCGCGCAAGTTGAGCTGACCAATCTGGCGACAAACGTCAAGCTCGACCAGAAGTCCACCGCCGATGGCTCGTTCAAATTCTCCCTGGTTCCCATCGGAATCTACCGTGCGCAGATCATCGTAAGCGGGTTCGCCACTGAAGACATCAACGACGTTCGGGTTGTCGCCGGAGCCGCCAGCAATCTGAACGAAATAAAGCTCCACGTCGCAACCGGGCAGACCCAGGTGGTGGAAGTCAACGGCTCCGCCGCAGCGTTGCTGGATACCAGCGACTCCCAGGTCACCACGACATTCAGCACGGAATCGGTTCAGAACCTGCCGCTCAATAACGGCTTCGATACCATTGCCGAAGTGATTCCCGGAGTGGTGACCACGGGAGGCCGCAGTTACGGCGACGACTTCTCGAATCAGAACGGCGATAACTTCTCGGTCAATGGCCAGAGCGGGCGCTACAACAACTTCGAGATCGACGGCCAGGCGAACAACGACAACACCATTGCAGGGCCGAGCGTCTTTTTCGGCAGCCAGGATGCGATTCAGGAGATCCAGGTCATCACCAACGACTACAGCGCGCAATACGGCCGCAATGCCGGCGCGGTGGTGAACTACATCACGAAATCGGGATCAAACACTTTTCATGGAAGCGCTTTCGAGCTGTATCAAGGCCAATTTCTGAGCTCGCTCTACAACTACGAAGAGAACCCTGTTTTTGGCTTCTGTCCGCCGGGTGTAAGTCCGGCGACGGGATGCATTGCGCCGGTGCTGCCCCGCTACGTCGAGAATCGCGCCGGAGCGACCATTGGCGGTCCCATTTTCAGAAACAAGCTCTTCTTTTTCTACAGCACCTACTGGGATAGAGTCCGGACGGGAGTGACACCGAATACATCTTCGGGTCTGACTCCCGACGCCAATGGACTGGCTACGCTTCAGTCCACTTTCTCGAGCGATCCCGGCGCGGCCGCGCTCGTCAACTTCGGCCCATATTCCATCAAGACAGGCAATCCGCAGCCAGTGCCGGTTTCTCCTGGCGTAGCTGCTTCACTTGAGGTGGCTGGCGACACCTGTACGGCGGCCGGCGCCTGCTTTGAACCGGTCACCGACGCCGCGGGCAAAACGGCCATGGTCGAGGAACAAGCCGTTACGCGCTCCATCGCCCTGCCCACCAACGATCAGGAGGAACTGGCTCGCGTCGACTGGCAGGCCACGGAAAAGGATCGCTTCTTCGTCCGTTATTTTTACCAGCCCCAATTTGGCATCGCCGCCGGCGGCGACGGCATCGCCTCCGGCGACTGGGTGACCGTGCCTTCGGCCGGCTACTCCGTGGGGGCCGATTGGACCCACACCTTTACCCCCAACATGGTCGATCAGTTGCGCTATGGGTTCCAGGAATCCAAAGTGCCCTTCGAAGGCGGAGCCTTTCCGAGCTGCGTTGTCACGAACTTCGCTGCGTGCCCCGCGCAGATGGAATTCACCGGCTCGAACGACGACCTGAACTTCGGTGGAGACGCAGACTTCCCGCAAGGCCGCACGACAAAAGTAACGCAGGTGCAGAACAACGCCGCCTGGACCCATGGCGCGCAAACGTTCCTCTTTGGCGGAGAGTTCGATTACCAGAACACTCCCGTAGCGGGGATCTTCTACTATAACGGCCAACCCAATTACGGAACCCTGAGCAACCTGATGGGAGCACCGGATATAAACCTGGAAGGATTTTTTGGCATCTCGGGCACGTCGAGCTATACCAATCTGGTGGATGGCAATGTCACTACTCCATACAAAGAGTCCGATGTAGCAGCATACTTCCAGGACGACTGGAAGGCGTTTCCGACATTGACCCTGCACCTGGGGGTCCGCTGGGAGTTCTTCGGGCAGGCCATCAACACTCTGCACAATGAAACCGTGGCCCGCGAATCCAATGCCAGCACCGCCCTGTGGAGCACTACGTTGCCTCTCAGCGATCGCACGGTGCCCTATGTCAATCAGGTCTACACCAACTTCGAGCCCCGCATCGGTCTGGCATGGAATCCGGAATTCGACAAGAAACTCGTCGTCAAAGCCGGTTACGCCATCAACGCCAACCCCACGTATTACAACCTTGTTCTGCTGGTCGGCGACGGAGCGCCGGTGGCCAACGCCGGCTTTCTGCCGTGCGGCGCCAACGCCTGCGTCCCCTCGAACGGCTCCATCCTAAGCAGTGACTTCCGCACGCTCAACCTGCCGTCGTTGCCGACCGGCGGAGATCCGGCGCAGGATGTCGAGGACCTCTTCCCAAGCAACGGCCGTACGCCCTACGTGCAAACCTGGACCCTCGGCATAGATCACCAGATAGGCAACGCCGCTGTTGGGGAGGTACGCTACGTGGGCTCAAAAACCACCCGCGACTTCCAATCCGTCGATGGCAACCCTTTCCTGCTGCCGGTGGTCTCGGCATTTCCAGGTTTCTACCCCGGCCTGTCGCTTTGCACGAACCCGGCTGCCGATGGATTCGGCCGCCCCAATTGCAACTACCAGAATCTCGTCGAGACCGCCAACAGCGGCTGGGCCAATTACAACGGCCTGCAGTTGAACCTGACCACGCAGAACTATCACGGCTTGACTTCGACAGTTTCCTATACGTTCAGCAAGTCCATGAACAACGCCACCGACGGGTTTCGCAGCACGGGCTCCGGCGGCAGCACCATCGGATTTCCTCAGGATCCATTGAACGCCGGCGCCGGCGAGCGCGGACTCAGCGGCAACGATTTCCCCAATGTAGTGGGCATCCAATTCACCTATAACCTCCCCAGCTTCGTGCACGAGGACAACTTTATCTCAAGAGTGACGAATGGCTTTATGCTGGGCGGCGTATATCGCTTCACGAGCGGCATCCCGTACACGCCATACCAGCCAGCCACCCTCGACGGAATCACCGGTGACACCAGCTTCTGCGATGGGGCTTTCAACCGCGCCGTCATTGGCGTAGATACCTGCAGGCTGGTGCTCTCGAACAAAAGCGCGCCGGCCAATACGCTCGCTTACCTGAATCCTTATACAGGAGGCCAGGATCCCATGACCGGGGCCCCGTTGCCGGGCACCCCAGAGTTTGTCGTCTATAACAGCGACGGCTTCGATTCGAGTGGAGTCTACAGCCCTGGCACGCCTGTCGATCCCGCGAACACGCATTGGATCATCGACAATGACGCGTACGCGCTTTCGGTGAACAATCCCTATCCCGGATCGCAAAGGAGCCTGCTTCGTGGACCGATCCTCAGCGAGCTCGACGCAACCGTCAGCAAGACGACAAAGATCGCGGAACGAGTCTCGATGCAGCTTTCCTTTGCGGTTTACAACGCATTGAACCAGCAATATCTGGGTCCCGGAGATGCGTTCGTGGGCTCACCCATCTTCACGAGCAACCTTTTCAATTCCTCGGGAACCAATGTTCCGGGCAATACCTCCGGCAACCGAATTGCAATCCTGGGAGGCAAAATCATCTTCTAGACCACCGAGGAGCGCCGCAGACCGTAGAGCAAAAGCGCGCGGAAATTCTCTCCGGGCGCTTTTTGCAATCTGTTTGAGGCGGCTTTCGTGGCGAAAGGGCTAGCTTCCGGATGATTCAGCAGAAGACAAGGAGGCGCGTTTATGCTCCGGGCGGTCCCGAGTTTTGAATACATTAGCATAAATGGGACCCGCATAATTCTATGAAATTTAATAGATGCAGTGTGACGCTGATACCGATGGGAGACTAACAACTATTTTATTTTCTTATTGTTGCGCACAGAAAGGCGCTTCGGCTGGAATGGCATCCATCGTGCTAGATACAACCTGAATGTTCTTCCTCGCGCGCAGGCGGTGTAGCTGCGCACGAGCAAATTGGCCGAATCCTCGGTGCAAGTCTCGCTCTTTTAACGCAAGACGTGGGGGGATACGCCGCGTACGGATCGTTCCGGCCGCCCTTGTAAATAATGATTAGTCCTCAACTCACCTGACCTTGGAGGTCTAAAATGCGATTTTGCAATTTACGCTCCGCGGCATTGGCGCTCTGCCTGTTGGCGTTCGCCGGTCTTTTAATAAGTGTTTGCATCCCGGGCGCCTCGGCCCAGGGCATCATCTACGGCGGCATCACCGGAAGCGTCGCCGATGCGACAGGTGCAGTCATCGCCAATGCATCGATCGAAGCCCGAAATCAGGCCACCGGGGTGGTGCTTAAGGTAACGAGCAACGGCGAGGGCGTCTTTCTGATCCCCAATGTGCCCATCGGTTCCTACAGCCTGAACGTCACTGCGAGCGGGTTCAGCAAGAACACGCTCAATGGCGTGGCGGTGGTGGCGGGCAACCAAACACCCGTCAAAGTGACGCTCAGTGTCGGCACGGCCGCGGAGACAGTTCAGGTCGAAGGCTCCGCAGCCGAGATGTTCAACACGGAGTCGGCGCAATCCTCAACCTCGATCGAATCGGAGCAGTTGGAGTCACTCCCGGTGGCCGGCGGGGTGGACAACGTCGCACTCGTGGCACCCGGGGTGACGATCCAGCATAACCAGACATCCAACGTGAACGGCGCGGGTATTTCCGTCAACGGGCAGCGGGAGCGCTCGAACAACTCGGAGATCGACGGCCAGACGAACAATGACAATTCGATCGGGGGCCCCAGCTTCTTCTTCGAGAATCAGGACGCTCTGCAAGAAGTGCAGGTGATTACCGCCGACATGGGCGCTCAATATGGGCGCAACATGGGCGCGATTATCAATTATATCACCAAGTCGGGAGGCAACAGCTTCCACGGCACCGGGTTTGAAAACTACCTCGGGTCGTGGGGATCTTCGCTTTTACAGGACCAGAAGGCCTCGCAATGGGGATTTTGCGCGCCGGGTCAGACGAGCGATTGCGCAGTGCCAACGGTCCCGCGCTTTGTTTTGAACACCTGGGGCGGAACACTGGGCGGACCGGTGATCAAGGACAAGTTGTGGCTCTTCGGCAGCACCTTCTGGGCGCACGAGCATCAGTCCGGCGGGTTCGCTTCATCCGGCACGGGACTTTTTCCCACTCCCAACGGGCTCACGCAATTGCAGGCCGCTTTCCCCGACAATCCGGCAACGGCTGCCCTTGCCGCGAACGGGCCCTACTCCATCAAGCTGGGCAATCCGGCCCCGGTGGCGGGCACCTCGCAGATGCTTTCGGTCACCGACGGCACGACCACCAGCAACATTGAAGTGGCGGCGGTCGGCCGCAACTTTACCGAGGCGGTTCTTGACCAGGAGGAACTCGGAAGGCTGGATTGGCAGTTCACCAAGAAGGACCGCCTCTACCTTCGCTATGCCTATCAGAACAACCCCTGGGTGCCGGCATGGTATCTATTCGCCCCCGCGGGCATTGCGACCGGCGGAATCTCCCAGGTCAATGGCATCACGCACGAGGTAGGCGGCGACATCACGCATGTTTTCACCCCCAGCATGACCAATCAGGCACGCTACGCGTTCCAGCAGTCGAAAATCGGCTTCTATGGCTTCGGCATTCCCAGCTGCACAGACGCCGACCTCAGCACCTGCACATCGCTCGTGACGCTGAGCCTGGGCGCAGATGGCTCGGCATACGGGTACGGAGCGGGTTCCTTCGTCACTCCCGGATCGCTTCCGCAGGGGCGCGACGTGAAGGTCAACCAGGTGCAGGACAACGCGACTTGGACGAAGGGCAATCACACCGTTTATTTCGGTGGGGAATTCGACTACCAGAATTCGCCCAACTTCGGGCTTCCGAACATCCAGGGCGCCTTCGATTTCACGCCGGGCGCAGTTGCAGACAGCACCTGTGACAACGGCCTGTCGTGCTTCCTGCAGGGAGCTGGCGTGCTTTCTCTGGCCGCGGGCAGCACAACCGTTCCGTTCACGGAGAAGGACGTGGCCTTTTACTTCCAGGACAACTGGAAAGCGATGAGGGGCCTGACGGTCAACCTGGGCTTGCGCTACGAGTATTTTGGCCAGTCGGTGAATTTGCTGCACGACGAAAGCGTGGCGCAGCAAACCGGGTCGAATCCGTTCTGGGACAAGACCCTGCCGCTCTCTGCAACCACCTACCCTTACACCAACCCGAACTATAGAAACGTCGAGCCGCGCGTCGGATTTGCCTACAATCCCTCCCGGTGGCCCAAAATGGTCGTGCACGCCGGTTACGCTATCAACGCCGACCCGGCGTTCTACAACATCTTCCTGAATGCGGCCCAGGCCGCTCCGCTCGTGAATGCGAACACCATCAACTGCGCCGGCCCGGCGGCCGACGGCATCACGACGTTCAACTGCATTCCCACGGGAGGTCTGACGACGCCAACCGTGCAGGCAGCCGATGTCCAGTTCCTGCCTACCGGAACGGACCCGCGTGTCGATCCGCAGTATGTCCTGCCGAAAGACTTCAAGAACCCGTTGACGGAGACCTATACCTTCGGCGTGCAGTACCAGGTGGCGCCTTCGGCCGTATGGGACGTTCGCTATGTGGGCGCTCACACCTTCGGCCAGTTCCAGGCGCTGAATGCCAACCCGGATATTCTCGACGTGCAAAGCGCCTTCCCGAACTACGGCGCGGGCATTCCCGTGTGCACCACCATCACCGACGGTGTCAAGGCCCTTGGATACGGGAGGCCAGATTGCAACTACGATCTGGAGACTGAGACCGGGAACACGACGTTCCAGATCTACAACGCGCTGCAGTCCACGCTCACGCTCCGCCAGTTCCGCAACACGGTTACGGGAACGTTTTCTTACACCTACAGCCGCGCCATCAGCAACACGAGCGAGATTTTCAGCTCAGGCATTTCGGGCGGGGCTACAGGCGGCAATAGCAGCCCCTATGCAATGGACCCGCTCAATACGGATATCGGCGAGCGCGGAGTGGACGGCAACTCGTTTCCGCAAGAGGTTGGCCTGCAGTTGAACTTTACCGAACCCTGGTTCTCGAAGCAGCAGGGAATCATGGGCCGGCTGCTCGGCGGCTACTACCTCAACACCTTATACAATTACGCCGGAGGACAGCCCTTTACCCCGTCCCAGTCACGCCACGTAACCAGCCCGGCTGTCACCATCCCGGACACCGATTCTCCCGCCGTGGCGGCCGAGGTCACGACCAGCTTCTGCGACTTCGATTTCGCTGCTAACTTTGGCAGGCAGTGCCGCCCGATTCTGGCCAACTCCGGCGCGCCCATGACCTCAGTGGGCATCAACGTCGGCAACGGAGTCTATGAGGATTACGGCACCGGCGCGATTGCAGACCGTTCAAGCTTCCATTGGCTGTGGAACAACCAGGCCGAGGCGATTGCTCTGGGGAATCCGTTCCCGGGCGTGGGACGCAACACCCTGCGCGGCGATAGCTGGAACAACGTCGACGCCTCTGTTGGCAAAAACTTCAAGATTACCGAGCGCGTTTCCTTACAGCTTTCGCTTAACGTCTTCGACGTTCTCAACCGCGCCTACTACGGCTCGCCGGACGCGAACCTCGAAGATGCGGGGTCCACTTTCCTGACCAACTTGTACACCGGATACCAGTCCGGCTCGGCCGCGGGCAACGGTGCTTATTACGCGGGTTTCGGCAACCGCAACGTCCAGATCGGCGGTCACATCAGCTTCTAACCATCCAGAGTAAGCTCAACCATCTCGGGGCGTCCGCTATCTGGGCGCCCCTTCATTCTGCCCGGAGATTTTCCCGTAGATTTCCTGGCCGGCCCGGTTTGAGCTACCGCTTCGCGGCCTTTCTGGCTGCGCCCTTCTTTGTCTTCCCCGCGGATTTCGCAGGCGCTTTTCCTGGAGAAGCTTGTTTCGCGCCGGCCGCGGTCTTGCCGGCAGTCTGCTTCGGCTTTCGCGCCGAGCCGGCCTTTGCAGCGGTTCTGGCGGAAGCCTTCTTCGCTGATCCGGTGGCTTTGCTGCGCACTGCGCGCGTCTTTTCGGCCAGGGCGGCCTTCAGCTCAGCGTCGAACTCGGCCGGTGTGAGCGGGCGCGCCGACTTGCGCAACCGTTCGATGTCATAAAAAGCGCGGCGCTCGGCGAGAAAGACATGCACCACAAAATCCACGTAGTCCAGCAGAATCCACTCGCCATTGCGGCGGCCTTCCACGGAGTGCACATAGGCGCCGAAGTCGCGCTTGAGCCGGAACTCGATCTCGTCGGCGATAGCGACGGCTTGCCGGGCGTTCGCGGCCGATGTAACCAGGAAAAAATCGGACAGCCCCGAGTCGACGGGATCGAGTTCGAGAATGCGGGTGTCTTGTCCTTTTTTCTCTTCACAGACCGCGGCCGCGGCCTGCACCAATACTTGAGTCTCACGTGGAATGCGCGTTTGCTTGGGCGCCGGCGAATTTGTCATGCGAATAGGAAATCTCTCCAAGCCCCATCGTAGAGCAGGGAGTAGGGACTAGGGAATAGGGAGGTGTCAGGTGTCAGCCGGCAACGGCTTGAGCGGATCAGGCAGCTCAGGCGACCGGCGGCGAGAGCGGGCGGAAGGAGCGGTTGTGGATCCGGGAGTTCCACAGGGGCTAAAGCCCTATATTATTTTCGGCTGTTTGCGGCGCGAGTGAACTCGCGCCCTGATACAAGGCCGCATCGTGCTCGCCTCTATTTGAGCTGTGCCGGAGGTAAGTTGATATTCATCTTTCGAATTTGGTCCGGCGATCGGGGATCACTCCCCGTAGCAGGTCAATCGTCCGCAGAGCAGGCGGCACCGGCGTTATCCTGATCCCCCGGCTTCGCCACCCCTGAAACCGGAAACCTGGTAAAGGCCGTGTGAGTGGATGTAGCCGGAGACCGCGGGCGGCAGCAGGTTCGTGGTTGCCACCAAGTCGTTAGCCGCGGCTTGGATCTGGGCGCGAATATCTGACGCGCTGATCTCCACGTCGAGCCCAGGCAGCAGGTAAAACGGCGCTCGGTTTCCGGCCTGATTCACCAAAACGAAGGCTCGGACCTCGACGCCGGATTCAGTCGTGTCGCTGCTTGGCGCGTGTTCCATGGTCAAGCCCTGCGGCAGCGCTGCCTTCAATGCGGCGGCCATCTCTCCTGCCGGCGGCCCCGGACGCGAGGCCACGATCAACGGCGCGACAAAAGGAATCTCCGCGGCGCGATGCCAGCGGCGCAACCCAAAGAACGAGTCGGCGCCCATCAGGCAATAGAGCGCACAATCGGGCGCGAGCCTGGCGCGCAGACCCTCCAGCGTGTCAATTGTGTAATTAGGGGCAAAATCATGCTTTCCCGAAGGCTGCGGCGCGTCGGCAAGGGAAATCTCGAAGCCCGGTTCGCCCGCGATAGCCAGCCGCGTCATGGCCAGCCGATGCTCAAAGGCGGCAGCCGACCCCTCCCTCTTGAGCGGCTGCACGCCAACCGGGGCAAACAGCACCGTATCCAGCTTGAACGCGGCCCGCGCCGCGCGTGCAACCGCCAGATGGCCCAGATGGGGCGGATCAAAACTTCCGCCGAAGAAGGCCACGCGCGACGCGCCCCGGCGAGTCCGCTCGCCGGGTTGAAGCGGGGATGCGCTGTCAGGCTGGTTCATGGCTTCATCGTACTCGGTCCGCCGCGCGACGGCCGGGTGGTGCGCGCCTCGCGGAGGGGGAGGCTCGATCGGCTAGAATCGTATGGACGCACGTAAATCGGGCACGCAAGCCGGGAACGAATCTCGGAAATCTATTTCGAATTGTAGCTGCGACCATGCGATATCTCATTGTTTTGCTGTCTCTCGCGGGCGTTCTCGTTTCAGCGCTGGCGCTCCAGGTCCACTACTCCACCGGAACCGAGCCCTGCTCCATCAACGAGCATTGGGACTGCGGCATCGTGAACCACAGCTCCTACTCTGCCATCTTCGGCGTCCCCGTGGCAGCCATCGGCATCGCGGGCTACCTGGCGCTGGGCGTGCTGGCGCTGGCGCGCCGGCGCATTTTGCTCCTCATCGCAGCCCTCATTGGCCTGGGCTTCGCGCTGCATCTCTCCGATATCGAAAGAAACGTTCTGAGTGTCTGGTGCCTCTATTGCGTCATCTCGCAGGGAATCATCGCGCTGCTCACGCTGCTCAGCCTGGGCTGGCTCATCGGTTCGCAGATGTCGAAGCGGCGCCTGCCAAAGGCAGTTACCAGCGCGTAGTTCACATCCGCTGGCGCCTTTTTCGCCGCGGTCTTGTTCTCCGCCGCGGCGGATTCCCCGGTCCCTCGATCCCTGCATCCCCGCATCTCTGGCGCTGGTAAAATTGAATCACATTCATGTTGAGAGACTGGTACGCGCGCTGGATGTACGCGTGGGAGACGCGGCTGACCACGCGCGACGAAAATCGCGTGGTGCGCCCGCTGGAGTGGGGCTTCGAGTGGATCGCGCCCTTTCTCGAGGCGCACGGCTTTGGCGCCGCGGTTCCCGATCCCGACGTTGTGCGCGACCCCGCGGCGGCCGAAGCCGCCATGGTCCGCATCAACCAGCTCCTCATCCGCCACAGCGACGTGTTCTTCGGCTACGAGCGCCCCACGGATTTCCGTCTGGAAGAGCGCCATCCGCAGCTCTTCCCCACCAACGTGCGCCCTGAGACGCTGGCCCAGGATGCCGCGCATCAAGCAGCAGGCAGCCGAAGGCAAGCTGCCGCCGGCGCAGTTTCTGCGCTTCACCTCGCCGGAGCGCACGCCCTACCCGGAAAACGACCTGGTGAACGCGCGCTGGTATCCGGCGCCCGCGCACAAAGATCCCGCGCGGCCCAAGCAGGCCATCGTGGTGCTGCCGCAATGGAACGCCGACGGCTTCAGCCACAACTCGCTGTGCACGCATCTTCAACCGCATGGGCGTCTCGGCGCTGCGCCTCTCCAAGCCCTACCACGACATTCGCCGGCCCGCGGAGCTGGAGCGCTCCGACTACGCCGTCAGCGCCAACATCGGCCGCACCATCTCCGCCTGCCGCCAGGCGGTGGTCGATATCCGCTGCTGCCTCGACTGGCTTGAGGAGCAGGGCTACGAGCACTTCGGCGTGCTGGGCACCAGCCTCGGCTCCTGCTACGCATTTCTCGCCAGCGCGCACGATCCGCGCCTGCGGGTGAACGCCTTCAACCACGCGTCGACGGCGTTTGGAGACGTGGTGTGGGCCGGGCAAAGCACGCGCCACGTCCGCGCAGGCGCTGGAAGCAGGCGGGCCTCACGCAGGATCGGGTGCGCGCGCTGTGGGCCGCCGTCAGCCCGGTCAGCTACTACCGACAGTTCGCCAGCCCTGAGGCCGGCGGCCCCGGCAAAAATGTGCTGATGGTCTACGCCAACTACGACCTCACCTTTCCCAAGGAGTACTCGCTGCAGGTGGTCGAGGCATTCCGCCGCTACGGCATCGAATTTTGAGCCGCGCGTGCTGCCCTGCGGCCACTACACCACCGGCGAAACGCCCTACAAATTCATCGACGGCTGGTACCTGGGCTGGTTCGTCTACCGCGCGTTCAAGGCGCTGCGCGAAGAAAAGGCGGCGGGCATGCGCGCCGAAGCAGCGCAAACAAGCAACCCGAAGAAGAAGCCGTCTCGCGCTAACGAGCTTTGCTCAGATCCATCCGCAGCAGCTTTGGCGGGGTCGAGATACGCGTCCTGCCAGCGCACGGCCCAGTGCAGATGCGGCCCGGTCACGCGGCCGGTTGCGCCGCTCAGCCCGATGCGCTCGCCCGTCGCCACGCGCTCGCCCTCATGCACGTCGATGCGGCTCAGGTGCATCGAGATTGTGAACAGCCCCAGCCCGTGGTCGATGACCACGCAGTTGCCCTCGTAGTAGAGCGGCGCGCGCCAGCACCACCACGCCGCTGTTTGCCGGCGCGCACCGGCGTTCCCATCGGCCGCGCGAAAATCCATCCCCTTGTGAACGCTGGCCAGCTTGCCGTTGAAGATGCGGCGCGTGCCGAAGCTGTCGGTCGGCGGGGCCGTCACCGGCGCGCGAAAATCTCCAGACCACAGCGGCTCGGGCGCGCTCGCCGCAAACACCTTCGCCTTCAGCTCGCTCTCGGCCTTGATCCGCGCAAGCTCTTCCGGCCCCGGCTCGACAAACTTCGGCGCGACCGTCAGAGTGCTTGTCCGGTAGTGCGCGGGATGAATTTCGACGCTGCGGCTCAGGTCGATCGCACCGGTTGCGTCCGTGGTCCGCACGGAGATTCGCAGCGCTGAAGCCCCGCGGGCGCCTCCACGTCCACGCCAGCCAGCGCATACCACGCCCGCCCGTCGCGTCCGCGAAAGAACTCGAGCTTCTTGCCCAGCCACTCGCCGTCGAGGTCGCCGCGGCGACCGTTCGCGGGAGCGCTAACGCGAATCAGCTCCGGCGAGCCGGATTCGACGACCGCCGGTGTGAGGCTCACCGCGCCTGCAGAGGCGGAGGACGTCTGCGCCGATGCAATGCCCGCCGCAAGAGTGCCCGCCGCAAGAGCGAAAAGGAATCCGGACCGCAAAATGCGAGAGCCGGTCATGCGTCCAGCATACCGGCTCGCGCCGGCCAATCATTTGTAACCGATGCGCCTCGCACGCGATCATAGGATCGTATGGCTTCCCCGATGCTTCGCCTGCACTGCGCCGCGCGTGTCGCGCTGTCCCTAGCCGTCATGGGTTGGTCTGTTCTCGCAGCCTTCAGCCAGACTGCCCAGCCCACCGCGCAGCCCGAGCGCCAGCCGGTCCTCGTCGAGCTCTTCACCTCCGAGGGTTGCTCCGACTGCCCGCCGGCCGACGCTCTGCTCGCCGAACTCGACACGCGGCAGTTTGTTCCCGGCGCCGATGCCATCGTGCTTAGCGAGCACGTGACCTACTGGAACCACCTCGGCTGGAGCGATCCCTTCTCATTTGCCGCCATGGACGAGCGGCAGCAAAATTACGCGCAGCAGTTTGCGCTGGACTCTGTATACACTCCGCAAATCGTCGTGGACGGCTCCGAGCAATTGGTGGGTGGCAACTCCGCAGCGCTTACCCGCGCCGTGACCCGCGCCGCCCAAAAACCCAAGCTCGCAATCGCCATCGCCGATGCGCGCCGCGCACCGGATGGTTCTTTGGACTTCTCGGTGCGAGCCGCTCCCGGCGCCAAAGGCACCCTGGTAGCCGTCCTTGCTGAAAACGCAACCCGCTCCGAGGTTGCCCGTGGCGAGAATGCCGGCCGCACGCTTCACCACGTGGCCGTGGTGCGCGTCCTCAAAGATTTTGGTTCCGGCGCCACAGATGGGCGGCGGCTCGAGCTCCCCAGCCCCAGCCTTCTCAGCCAGAAAAAAGACGGCGAGCCATTACGGCTCGTCGTCTTTCTCGTCAGCCATCCCAATGCCCGCGTCGTCGCAGTGGCTGAGCAAACGCTGCCCCAATGAGGCTCAACTCTGCGGCAGCTATTTTCCGCTGTGCTTCTGGCGATAGATCTGGCGGCTGGCGCCATTCTGTTCGCGATTGATTTTTGCGTGTTCCTGCCCGGTCAGTTTGCCGCCGTTGCCCGCGCGGTCGGCACGGACCTGCTGGTTGATGCCCTGCTCGCGGTTCTCATCGCGGGCCGCCTGGCCGGCAGTCATCTTGTCGTTGCGAATGCCGTTGGCAATGCGGTCCTGCTGGTTCTCGCGGCGCTGGCCAACCTCATTATTGCCGTAGTGCGCCTGGGCTGCGTTGTGCTTGTCCCGATAGATGGAACGGCTCATGTGGTTCTGCTGATGGTTGACCTGCTTGCGCTCCGCGGGGGTCATGTGCCCGTTATCGCCGGCGCGGTCGGCTCTGACCTCGCGGTTCACATTGGCTTCGCGCGATTCCAGACGCTTGGTTTCGCCGGCCGTAAGCTGGACGGAATCGACTCCATTGGCGATGCGGTCCTGCTGGTTTTGCCGGCGTTGGCCAACGGTGGGGGCCGGCTTGTTCGGCTGCGTCTGAGCAGGTGGTTGCGAAGGTTGGCTCTGTTGAGCAAAGGCCGGTCCCGAGGCGATCAGGGCGGCCACGGCAAACATGATCATTCTGCGTTGCATGTCGTTTCTCCGCGGGCCAAATGATTTTTTTGATTCCCGGCCCATGTCACACGAGACACGCACCGCACAAAGTAGTTGTGCTAATCGCAGATTTTTGCAACTAAAGTGTAGTGTCGCGCGTCGCGATTTTTTCTGTGCTGTTTTTTGGGTGGTTGCGCGCAACTTCTCTCTCGCTGGCGGTGTTCAAGAGCTTTCGCTGAGAGGGCTTGTAACAGGGCACGAGCGGGGTACCAAGGTTCCCTCTGGGCCGGGCCGGGTCGCGTGCCGCGAGCACACAAAAATGGATAGGGCTTTCCAGGCTGCGGAAAACTCAACCATGGATGTTTCGTAACAGGGCACGAGTTTACTAGTGCCGAACCGCTTCGCGATTACTGTAAAATTCTTATATGACTGACCGGATGTCTCGCTCCCTCGCCCAGGCCGACCCCGATGTGGCCGCTGCCATTGACCATGAAACTCTCCGCCAGCACGAGGGGCTGGAGATGATTGCCAGCGAAAACTTCGTCTCCGAAGCCGTGCTGGAGGCGGCTGGCTCGGTCTTTACCAACAAATACGCCGAGGGCTACCCTGGGCGCCGCTACTACGGCGGCTGCGAGTACGCCGATATCGTGGAGAATCTGGCCCGCGACCGCGCGCGCCAACTCTTCGGCGGCGAGCACGTCAACGTGCAGCCGCACTCCGGCTCGCAGGCCAACGCCTCCGCCTACGCGGCGGTATTGCAGCCCGGCGACACTATTCTCGGCCTCGACCTTTCGCACGGCGGCCACCTGACCCACGGCCACCGTCTCAGCTTCAGCGGCAAGCTGTTCCGCCCCACCTTCTATCACGTCCGCCGCGACACCGAAACCATCGACTACGACGAGATGGAGGCTATCGCCACCAAGGAAAAGCCCAAGGTGATCATCGGCGGCGCCAGCGCCTATCCTCGCCTGTGGGACTTCGCCCGCATGCGCCAGATCGCCGACAAAGTCGGCGCAACATATATCTTCGACATGGCGCACATAGCCGGCCTTGTCGCGGGCGGCGTGCATCCTTCGCCCGTGCCGCACGCGCACATCACCACCACCACCACGCACAAAACCCTGCGTGGCCCGCGCGCCGGCCTGATCATCTGCCCGCAGGCTCTGGCCGCTGCCGTCGATAAGGCGGTTTTTCCCGGCCAGCAGGGCGGTCCGCTGGTACACATCGTGGCGGCCAAGGCGGTCGCGCTTGGTGAGGCGCTGCGCCCCGAGTTTCGCACCTACTCCGCGCAGATTGTCGCGAATGCCAAGACACTCGCCGAAGGCCTGCGTGCAGCGGGCTTTCGGTTGGTCTCCGGCGGAACCGATAATCACCTCATGCTCGTCGATGTCTTCGAGAAAGGCATTCTTGGTTCAGAAGCCGAGTTGGCGCTGGGCAAGGCCGGCATCACCGTGAATAAGAACTCGATTCCCTGGGACACCAATCCGCCGCTCAAGCCATCGGGCATTCGCGTCGGCACGCCCGCCCTCACCACGCGCGGCATGAAAGAGGCCGAAATGCGCACGATTGCCGCGTGGATCGCCAAGGCTCTCGAACAGCGCAGCGACGATGCCGCGCTCGCGCGCATTCGTGGCGAAGTCGCAGAGTTGGCCAACCACTTCCCGCTGTATGGCTGGCGGCGCGCGCCGGTAACTGTCAGCGCATAAATCTAACTTCAAACACAAAACCGTATAGGTTGCGTGGCAGCCGCGCAACCGCCGTTGGCGGCCCGAGCTTCGCCTGCCGAAAAAAATTATGTGCCGGATTGCACCGCCATGTGCAAGAATGCCGATTGGAATCAGTTGTTTTTGATCGCCCGCTCAGGCAAAGTCCGGTTTTTGAGAGTGCTTCTCCTGCCGGGCATCGGGAGAAATCGATGAAGTTCATTCAGATCGCATTCGCAGCTTTGCTCGTATTTGCGGTACCGGCGGCGTTCGCTCAACACGAGGAAAGACAGCCAGTCCACCAGCCGAAACCGCCTGCTCGTGGTCCGGCTCCCTTTAAGGGCAAGCCCCAAGAACCTACTCCGCAGCGTAACTACAGCGATAAGCCAGGGCACCCCAATGCTCCGCACGTGGACGGAAAGAACTGGGTTGGTCACGATACCGGCCCCAACGATGCGCGCTACCATGTCGACCATCCATGGGAGCACGGCCGCTTTAGCGGCGGCTTTGGCCCTGGTCATGTTTGGCATCTCGCGGGCGGCGGACCGAGCAGGTTCTGGTTCAATGGATGGTACTGGGATGTCGCCGCGGCCGACATCGCTTTCTGCGACGGCTGGCTCTGGGACTCGGATGAAATCGTCATCTACGAGGATCCGGACCACATCGGCTGGTATCTGGCCTATAACGAGCGCCTGGGCACTTATGTCCACGTCGAGTTTCTCGGCACGTAAGACGTTCGAGGGGGAAACGGCTCCGGCAACTGAAAGGAATTGCGGCGGGAGAGATCGATCGGCCTATCTCGCCGCATGATTCTAGAACCGGTCTCATAAACCAACTTCGTCAGCTCGCCGACTTCCTGGGACCCGCCTTGTTGTTGGGTCCCATGTTTGCGCGGCGCAGTGCATCACCATTTATGAGACCGGTTGTACGCCGCGGCTGTGGCTGCTCCGCCCTGCCGCGGACTTATCTCGATCTACCCTGAATGCACGGGCATTCTAGAACCGGTCTCATAAACCAACTTTTTCAACTCGCCAGCTTTGTGGGACCCGCCCTGTTGTTGGGTCCCATACTTGCGCGGCGCTGCACATTGCCATTTATGAGACCGGTTGTATATGCCCCTTGCATACGGTTGAAGAGAAACCCGAGATTAATACGTACGCAGTACATTTTTTGCACGGTCGAACACTCCAGCAAATGCGATCGGCGGGAAGCAACGGCCACAAGCCGGCGGGGAAAGCAACAAGCTATTGGTTATACCATGCAGGAAATTCGAAGCTATTTCCCAAGTAGCTTCCTAAGTGAAGAAAATACATTGCAGAAACCTGTTCCGCTCTTGACTTTTTGAATTATCCTTACCTATATGGCGATTGAAGACATTCTTGCCCAAATTGACTCCGAGATAGCAAGGCTTTCGCAGGCACGCAAGCTGCTGGCCACCATCGGAACGACCACCACCAAAGCCAGAAGCACAGCCAAGAAGGCGCCGGCCAAAGCCAAGCCCAGGAAGAAGCGCGTGCTGAGCGCGGAAGCGCGCAAGAAGATTGCCGATGCGCAGCGCAAGCGGTGGGCCGCACAGAAAGCCAAGGCCAAGTAAAAGGCCTGAAGCATTTCTCCGTTTGATATAAGGCAAGGCCCGCAGCCCTGGAGAAATCTTTATCTTCAGGCTGGAACAAAGCTTTCATCTTGCGGGTCTCTCGGTGGCGCCGAAGTCATCCGGTAGATGCGGTATGCAGCAAGCCTGTTGTATCTCCTCTCACGCAATGAACGGCCTGGTCCGGCCGCAGAGCAGGGTTGTCTCCACGCATCCTCAGCGCAACACGCAGGGGCCCGGCGCGCAAAATGACACCCACGCCGATGGAGGCCATCTATGCGCCGTCGTCTTCTCGTTGCAGCTGCCTTGCTGCCGTTGCTTCTTGCCCTGCCGTCAGCGGCACAAACCGGCGCACAAAACGCGCCCCTGGCGCTGAAAGCTACTTACGACCAGGCCATGCAAGCGAAGGATTGGCCGGCCGCTGTGGCCGCTGCGCAGCAGCTGGTGGACGCGAACGCCACATCGGCAAATCTGTTCCTGCTGGGAAACGCGCAACTTTACTCCGGCGCGACGGAGGCTTCGCTGGCCACCTATGACCGAGCCCTTGCTGCGGCCGAGCAGGAGAAACCCGCGCAGGGCCAGCCGGATAGTGCGTGGAAGGATGGAGTGTCGAAGATTTATATCGGGAAGGGCAATGCGCTGCTGAAGCTGAAGCGCAACGCCGACGCGCTCTACGCGTATAACCGGTCCGCAGAGCTCAGCTCAAACCCCGGAAAGGCATACTTCAACGTCTGCGCGGTCTGCTACAACACTGGCGACACGACCGGCGCGGTTACGGCCTGCCGGAAGTCCGTGCAGGCCGACCCGACGAACGCCAATGCCTGGTTTGTGCTGGGCTCGTCGCTGTTCGTCGGCGCACCGGCCGATTCCGCCGGTAAGGTGACGATAACAGCGGAAACGCGTCAGGCGCTCGAGAAGTATCTCGAGCTTGCCCCCGACGGCCCTCACGCCGCCGACGTGAAAGCCATGCTGGAGATGGCCGTTCAATAATCGCGCGGGGTCTAGAACCGGTCTCATAAACCAACTTCGTCAGCTCGCCGACCTCCTGGGACCCGCCTTGTTGTTGGGTCCCATGTTTGCGCGGCGCAGTGCATCACCATTTATGAGACCGGTTGTCGTAACTCACTTCGCTAATTGCCGCGGTTTACTCCGTGGCTCTTGGGTCGGGGCCGTGCCGATTCGCGCCGCGATTGCCGCCAAGAAAAAGAAAGACAGTCAGGATCGCTCCGCCGACAATGGGCGCCACGACGATCGGATACTGCAAGAAATCCTGCAACTGGCGACTCGCCATTGGATGATCGGAGAACACCAGCAGCACGATGACCGGCACAAAAATAAGCAAAAGCCACCAGCCGCTTTTACCGGTGTCGTGAAGCCGCCGCACTGCGCAAGCCATCATGGGAATGAAGGCGGCCAGACCAAAGGTCCAACACACAAGCAGCACCGGAACCAGGCCAGCATGCTCTTCGCCGGCGGACATGATCCCGAAAACAAACAGCAGACCCCAAATCGCGAGGTTGATCAGCGTGAAGGTCCAATACTCCATACGGCGCGTCCGCCCGCCGAATTGGGCATATCTCTTCCATGGATTCAGATACCAATTCATCGCTTTCCTCCGGCCCTGTTCGTCTGTCGAGTGGCTTCCCGGTTAGTGCCTGCGGCCGTCAAGCTCCGGGCAAACAGCGTTGGCGTTCAATTGCGACCTTCCGGTCCCGGTTACAGCGGTTCGCAATTACCGTGTCCGGAACCCGCATCGGCCAAGTGGCCTTTTCCTTTCGGAGGTTCCCTGTGACAGGTCTTCGCCGCAGGGGTGAAAGTAAAAGCCACGTTTCACCGTGGCCAGAAACGGCTACACAAATTGCGGAACCGCTCCAGCATACACTGTTCGCTTGTTCTTCGTCGCGATTTTGTTCATGGCAATCGGCGCCGGGAAACTCTACGGTTTAGTGAGGGAGGAATGGCATTGTTGGCCTTAGTCGAGCGCGCTCATCACCAGCATGCGCGGTTCAGTCATCTCTTCAATAGCCGAGCGCATGCCCTCGCGGCCCAGGCCTGAATCTTTTACGCCGCCATAGGGCATCGGCTCAAGGCGCCAGGTGGGCGTATCGCCCACAATCAGCGCGCCAACCTCCAGTTCGCGATACGCGGTAAGAATGCGGCCCGCGTCGCGCGTCAGCAGCCCAGCCTGCAATCCATACTTCGAGTGGTTCACTTCGGCCAGCGCCTGCTCGAAATCGTCGTAAGGCTCTATCAGCACCACCGGCCCGAAGACCTCCTCGTCGCGCACCTTCATGCCGGGCCTGGTTCCGGTCAGAATGGTTGGCGTAACCATGGAACCCGTGCGCTCGCCACCAGCGACCAGCTTGGCGCCGCCCTCGACGGCCTCCTTCACCCACGCCTCCACGCGCTCCGCCTCGCTGAGGCGAATCAGCGGCCCCACCTCGGTCGCCTCATTGGAAGGGTCGCCCGTGGCCAGCCTGGCCGCGTGGTCCACCACCTTCCAAAGAAAAGTCTGAAAGATTCCGCGCTCCACAAAGACGCGCTGCACGCTGATGCACGACTGTCCCGCGTAATTGAAGGCCGCGTGCGTGGTGCGGAGCGCCGCATCGTCGAGGTCCTTCCAGTCGCTGTGCACCATGAGCGCGGCGTTGCCGCCCAGCTCGAGCAGCACGCGCTTGCGGCCTGAATGCGCCTTCAGCTCCCAGCCCACTTTGGCCGAGCCGGTAAAGCTCACCAGCTTGATGCGATCCTCTTTCTCTGCCAGCCAGGCGGTGTCGGCATTGTCCAGCGGCATTACCGCCAGCGCCTCGTCGGGCCAGCCAGCCTTCAGAATCACTTCGCCCAGCGCCAGCGCGGTAAACGGCGTTTGTGGCGCGGGCTTCAGGATCACCGGGCAACCCGCGGCCATGGCCGGCGCTACCTTGTGCGCCACCAGATTCAACGGAAAATTGAAGGGAGTAATCGCCAGGACCGGCCCCACGGGAAAGCGCTGCACCAGCCCCCAGCGGTCTTCGTTGCCCTCGGCCAGGTCCAGCGGAATGCTATCGCCGCCCATCCGCGCGGCCTCTTCCGCGGCAGTCTTGAAGGTCAGCACCGCGCGATCCACCTCGATCCGCGCCAGCCGCACCGGCTTGCCGGCCTCGGCCACAATCAACTGCGCAAAGCGCTCCTTCTGCTCGATGAGCGCGGCGGCCACGTCTTCCAAGAATCTCGCGGCGTTTCCATCGTGGCAAGGCGCGCGTGCGACGCAGGCTCGCCGACGCATGATTCACGGCCTGGCGCGCGTCAGCCCGCGTTGCTATAGTCACGCGACCCACCAGCCCCTGGTCCCACGGCGAGCGTACCTCCAGCGCCTCTCCGTCCGTCCATTCCTTGCCGCACAGCAGAAATCCGGTTTGCGAACCCGGCCGCATCTTCATGGTGGAACTCCCGTCGAGAAGAATCTACGTTCTTGATGGTAAAGGGGCCGGGCAGGAGTTGTCCGTTGGCCAAGCCATGCCGGATGCGGAACACGGCGCAAATCGGGAATGCATTCCCGCTGGCATCAGCGCGGAGTGCGCGACACCAATTCCTCAGCCTGCCCGCTGTGGCAAGCGCATGCCATCCTGACACGAGAGCGGACTCAACGGCGGCCGGAGTATCCCATCACCTCTGACATGGCCCGCTCGTAGCCGTGGCGGAAGCTATCCCGGTAGGCATCCTGCATGTTGTAGGGAACCTTCGGACTGCGGAACTCATCGCGGTTGTCTGGGTCGGGCCGGCGGTTGTTGCTGAAGTCGTTCAGCGCGCCTGCCGCCCCGTCCTCGAACGCGTGGCGGCGGAAGTCGTCTTCGCGTTCCGGCCCGTTGGTCAGTAACACCATGCCCTGTTCATAGCCATGTCGGAATCCATCGCGGTAAGCCTCCCGCACTTCGGGAGGAACGTTCGGGCTGCGGAACTCATCACGGTTGTTGGGGTCGGGCTGGCGCCGCTCCTCCACGTCTCTGAGCGCGCCGACCATCCCATCCTGGAATCCGTGAAGCATCACCTCGCGGCCCGGTCCCTCGGCCATGCCCGGTTCTCTGCGCTCGGGTGAAGGCGCCATCTCTTCTGGACCGGGCCCCTGTTGGTGTGCCGAGCATGTTTAGCAGCTTTGGGGTGCAAGTCCCCTTCACATCCTGATGGAGGAGAAGTGATAGCGAAGCGCCAGGGCATCGCCGCGAGGCGCGGCCTGAAAGCAGCGTGGAGCAAAGACGCGAGCCGATGGACAAGAACCGGATATGAGGCATACGGCGCCGGACGAGCGGGCCAATGACCGCGAAGTCCATATCCATCAAGGGCGCTGGTTGTAAATTCGGCGGTTGCGCGTTGAAGGCGGTTGAACTTACCTCGGGAGGTCTGTCGCATGTCCCGGAATCGGGACTGAGGGTGGAGCAATCCGCACTGACCGTGCGGCAGAAGTCAGCAGCGGGCATAGTAGTCGCGCAAGCGGCGAAGGCCCAAACGGAAGGAAGCGGCAAGTAGGCGGCGCGACTCGATGAGCGGCAAGCGGCAGAATAACCAGCTTCGGCTGGCCTTTGGCGAGGAGGGGCGGAGTGAAGCTCCAAAGGCTCCTGGCGAAGGGTCCGAAACGCACACGGCGAAGCGCATGAACGAAAGCCCGGCTAAGAACCATGAACAACTGATGGAAGAGGTCTGCGGGCGGGAGAACTGCTTGCAGGCCTTGAAGCGAGTGAAGTCCAACAAGGGCAGTCCGGGCATCGACGGCATGACGGTGGATGCGCTGACTGTTTACTTGAAGGAGCACTGGCCAGCCATCCGCGAGCAACTTCTTGCAGGGACTTATAAGCCGTATCCAGTGAAGCGGGTAGAGATACCCAAGCCGGACGGAGGGGTGCGTCAGCTGGGCATCCCGACGGTGCTGGACCGCATGGTGCAGCAGGCGGTGATGCAGGTCTTGCAAGGTAGGTGGGATGCGGAGTTTTCCGAACACAGTCACGGGTTCCGGCCCGGACGCTCGGCGCATCAGGCGGTAGCCAAGGCACAGAAGTACATAGCCGAAGGCCGCCGCTGGGTGGTTGATCTCGACCTGGAAAAGTTCTTCGACCGGGTCAACCACGACAAGCTGATGGCAGCCGTAGCGCGGCGGGTCGTGGATAAGAGGATGCTCAAGTTGATCCGGGCGTTCCTCACCGCGGGGGTGATGAAAAACGGGCTGGTGAGTCCGGTGGATGAAGGTACGCCGCAAGGCGGTCCTTTATCGCCGCTGTTATCGAACCTCGTGCTCGACGAACTTGATCGGGAACTGGAGCGGCGCAAACACTGCTTCGTGCGGTATGCGGACGACTGTAACATCTACGTGCGCAGCCGGCGGGCAGGGGAGCGTGTGAAGCGGAGCATCACCGACTTCATCACGCGGCGGCTCAAGCTCAAGGTCAATGAACAGAAGAGCGCGGTAGCTCGACCGGTGGAGCGCAAGTTCCTCGGCTTCAGCTTCACCCTACGAGAAGCCAAACGGCGTATCTCCGCCAAGGCCATCGTGCGGTTCAAGCAGAAGGTGCGGGAGCTTACGAGCCGGACGCGGGGTATCAGCATCGAGCAGATGACGAAGGAACTGGCCAGCTACTTGCGTGGTTGGAAGGGGTACTTCGGCTTCTGCGAGACGCCCTCAGTGCTGGGAAATCTGGATCAATGGACGCGGCGAAGGCTGCGAACCGTGATCTGGAAGCAATGGAAACGCGGCAAGGTGCGGTTCGCCAAACTGTGTGCGTCAGGCGTGAACAAGGATCTGGCCGCTAAAACGGCCGGAAGTGCTCATGGCCCATGGCATATAGCGAACAGCCGCGCCCTGAGCTATGCGTTGCCCATCGCCTACTTCGACGCGCTTGGAGTTCCACGGTTGTTCACCGGTCCTTAGCTCATTCTTTCCGAACCGCCGGATGCGGACCCGCATGTCCGGTGGTGTGGCAGGGGAGAGCAGGCGACTGCTCCCCCTATGCCGATCATCGGCGCCCCACCCGTCAAGTGTCGAACGCCTACATCGTACCCGCGCCGAAAGCCCTCACGGTACACATCCCACATTTCACGAGGTACGTTTGGATGCCGGAACTCGTCGCGGTTATTGGGATCCGGATTGCGGTGATTGCCGAAGTCCTTGCGCGCCCCTTCGATCCCATCGCGGAACCCCTGGCGCTGGATATCGGAGAATTCCCCCGGCGGCGCATCCCAGCCTCCCCGATCCTGGCCGAAACTCGCTGGCGCCGGTCCCGGAGGCACGCCGTGTGCTTTAGGGGAGCAGGAAATCGAAAGGCCCACGAAGAGTGCAAGTGCCGTTACCACGAACCTGTGAAGAATCATCGCTCGATACCTCCTATTACCTACTTGGGGATTCAGAATACCCCAGCAGATGCAAAGGTGGGAACAAATTAAACGCCTATCGATCCGGCACGAGACTATTAACACTCCTGTCGGTTCCTCGCGCCTTTTCCAAAAAAGAGCACAACCGCAGGAAACCTCACACAGACTTGTTTCTTGGGGCGATATGGATCGGATATAGTGGCTGCAACCGAAAACGGGACCGGGATCACCCCAAGAAAGGAAATGACTATGCCTGACTCACCATACAATCAAGCTCCGCAGGCCAGCCCTGTCGTGCCACAAGCGCCACAGCCTGTTGGTGCGCCACAACCCAAATCAGGACCCAGTGCCCTGAAAATTGTTCTAATCATTGTTGCAGTCTTCGTCGGTCTGGGCCTCATCGGCGCGGGAGTTATCGGCTACGGAATTTACCGTGTCGCGCGCGCCGTGCGCACCTCGCCCGATGGTCAGATCAGCATCAACACGCCCGGTGGCGGCATCAGCGCCAACACAAGGCAGCCAGTCAGTCAGAGCGATCTGGGCGTTGCGATCTATCCCGGCGCCACGCAAGCGAAGGGAAGCCTGCACATGAACATCGGCGGCAAGTCCATGGTAACCGCCAACTATCTAACCACGGACTCGAAAGATCAGGTGATGGCGTTCTATAAGGACAAGGCAGGCCCAAACGCGCAGTCGATGACGACCGACAACGGCGGACAGATAACGATAGTCAACGGCTCGGATTCGATATCGGTGACGGTGCTGCAATCTCCGAACATGAACGGCGGCGAGACGCAAATCACGATCGTTCACACCTCGGGCGGCTCGTCGAATTAAGAATTGTTGGGCTAACCGCAGCTTCACATTAATCACGCCCCTGGTCTCGCTCACAGCGGCGGATCCGTGCGATACACTCCTTCCATGATTCACAGACGGCCGCAGCCGCAAACTTCCCTTCGATCCCGCCGAGGCCGTGGCGCATCTACGCGCCAGCGACGCCAAGCTCGCCGCGCTCATCGATCGCGCCGGCCCCTTCACCCTGCGCCTCGATCCCTCGCCCTCGCCCTTCGAGTCGCTGCTCGAGTCGATCCTCTACCAGCAGTTGCACGGCAAGGCCGCGGCCACCATCCACCGCCGCGTGCGCGAGTATTTTGGCGGCGATCCCACGCCGCAGCTTCTGCTCGACACGCCCGACGAGCCCCTGCGCGCCGCCGGCGTCTCCGGCAACAAGATCAAGGCGCTGCGCGACCTGGCCGCCCGCACCCTCGACGGCACCGTGCCCACGCACGCCGCCATTCGCAAAATGTCCGACGCCGACATCGTCGAGCGCCTCACCGAAGTGCGCGGCATCGGCTCCGTGGACCGTCGAGATGCTGCTCATCTTCCGCATGGGCCGGCCCGATGTGCTGCCGGTAACCGACTACGGCGTGCGCAAGGGCTTCGCGCTCACCTTTCAGCGCGTGCCCAAGATCGCGCCCGCTCGAAGCCGCCGATCTGCCCAAGCCCGACGTGGTCTTCCGGCGCGGCAAGCGCTGGGCGCCCTTCCGCTCCGTCGCCAGCTGGTACCTGTGGCGGGCCTGCGATCTGGCCAAAGACACTAACCGCCAGCGGGCGCTCGAGCCGATAACACTCATGCCGAGCCGTAAAATAGCGTAGAGCGGCCGGCATCAGCCGGGCGCGACGCACCTCATCGGAACCTTCATGCCTCCTGGTAAGCGTTTTGTCTGCATTCACGGTCACTTTTACCAGCCGCCGCGCGAGAATCCCTGGCTGGAGACGGTGGAGACCCAGGACTCCGCCGCGCCCTACCACGACTGGAACGAGCGCATCTGCGCGGAGTGCTACGCCCCCAACGGCGCGGCGCGCATCGTGAACGCCAAGAACCAGATCACGCGCATCGTGAACAACTACGCGCGCATCAGCTTCAACTTCGGCCCCACGCTGCTGAGTTGGCTCAAGGAGAATGCGCCGCGCACCTACCGCATGATCCTCGACGGCGAGCGCCGCAGCCGCAAGACGTTACCGCGGCCACAGCTCGGCCATGGCGCAGGTCTACAACCACATGATTCTGCCGCTGGCCAGCACGCGCGACCGCATCACGCAGATCCGCTGGGGCATCGCCGACTACGAGAGCAGCTTCGGCGCGCCGCCCGAGGGCATGTGGCTGCCCGAGACCGCGGCCGACACCGAATCCTCGAGCTGCTGGCCGCAGCACGGCATCAAGTTCACGGTGCTGGCGCCGCACCAGTGCAAGCGCATTCGCCCGCTGAAGCACGACGGCCGTCAAGGACGAGGCCGAGTGGACCGACACGCCCGAACGCCTCGGTCGACACCACGCACCCCTATCTTGTGCGCTTCGCCTCCGGCGCCTCGATCGCCGTCTTCTTCTACAACGGGCCCGCTCTCGCGCGCCATCGCCTTTGAAGGGCTGCTGAACTCCGGCGAAAACTTCGTCGCGCGCCTCAAGGCCGGCTTCAAAGACAGCGCGCAGCCGCAGTTGGTTCACGTGGCCACCGACGGCGAATCCTACGGCCATCATCACAAGTACGGCGAAATGGCGCTGGCCTATGCGCTGCGCCTGCTCGAGCAGGACAAGACCGTCAAGCTGACCAACTACGGCAGCTTCCTCGAGCAGTTTCCGCCCGAGTTCGAGTGCGAGATCGTCGACAACACCTCCTGGAGCTGCGCGCACGGCGTCGAGCGCTGGCGCTCCAACTGCGGCTGCAACGGCGGCAAGCCCGGCTGGAACCAGGCGTGGCGCGCGCCCCTGCGCCAGGCTCTCGACGAGCTGCGCGACGCGCTGGTCCCGCTCACCGAACAGGAGGGCGGCAAGCTCTTCAACGATGTGTGGGCCGCGCGCGACGCCTACATCCAGGTCGTCCTCGACCGCGGCCCGGAATCCGTCGACCGCTTCTTTGCCGCGCACCAGGCGCACACGCTCTCCGAAGCCGAACGCGTGCGCGCCCTCGAGCTGATGGAGATGCAGCGCCACGCGCAGCTCATGTACACCAGTTGCGGCTGGTTCTTCGACGACATCTCCGGCATCGAAACCGTGCAGGTCATCGCCTACGCCGCGCGTGTGCTGCAGCTGGCGCGAGCAGGTCTTCGGCGAGCAGGCCGCGCCGCTGGAGCCCGCGTTTCTCGCGCGCCTGGCCGAAGCCCACTCCAACGATCCCGAGGCCGGCGACGGCGCGCAGATCTACAAGAAGTGCGTCGGCACCATGGAGCTGCACCTGGAGCAGGTGGCCGCCCACTACGCCATCAGCTCGGTCTTCTCCTCGTTTGCCGATGAGACCGACCTCTTCTGCTATCCACGTCCGCCGCATCTCCTACGACATTTACACCTCGGGCCGCGGACGCCTTGCGCTGGGCCGCGCGCACGTCGCCAGCGCCATCACCGGCCACGCGCAGAGCTTCTCGTTTGCCGTTCTCCATTTCGGCGACCAGAACATTACCGCCGCAGTCAAGGCCTACGACGAGGCCGACGCCGCCGCCTTCGAAGCCTTTGCCGCCGAGGCCGCCGGCCAAGTGCAGCGCGCCGACTTTCCTGAGGTCATTCGCCTGCTCGACCGCTTCTACGGCCACGCCGACTACTCGCTCACCTCGCTCTTCACCGACGAGCAGCGCCGCATCGTCGAGCTCATCCTCAACTCCACGCTCTGGGACATCGAGAACTCGCTCACCACCATCTACGAGGACCACGCCAGCCTGCTTCACTATCTCTCGCAGGCGGGCTTGCCCAAGCCGCCCGCGCTCACGCTGGCCGCGGGCTTCGCCATCAACGCCGGCCTGCGCCGCGACGCTCGAGGCCGATCCCATCGACCAGGCGCAGATGCGGTCGTACCTTTCGCTGGCCAAGGCCGACCAGGTTCCGCTCGACACCGCCACACTCTCCTACATCGCCGACCAGCGCATGAAGCGCGCCATGGTCGAGCTGCAAATGTCCTCCGGTTCGCTGGAGATGCTCGACCGCGCGCTGTCGCTGGCCCGCACCCTTGCCGAGCTGCCCTTCGATCTGAATCTCTGGCAGGCGCAGAACATCTGGTACGAGATTCTGCGCACCTCCGGCTACGCGCTCACCGCACTAACTGCGGAAGAACGTCCGCGCTGGGATAAAGATTTCAACGAGCTGGGCGCATGCCTCACTATTGACACCGAAGCCATTCGCGCAGAACAGGAAGCCGCAGTGGCTGCGGCTGCGGATTAGCAGTGGCGCCGGCGCCCGCGATGGGTGAAATACGTTGTTTGGTAAATCGCTAGTTGGCGTCGCTCTGCGACTTCGCCGGTTGGCGAGTTGGCGCGGTATTTCTTTTGAGCGAGTCAGCGGGATTCGGAGGAACCACAAATTATAGAGTTGAGATCCGACCCGCTCTCTCTTTAGTCCGCATCGCCGATGCCCGGCTATAGCATTTTCGGTTCTGCTCTTTACAGAAACCGGGTGGATGAAACAGGTTGATTGGTATTTCGGTGGTTGGCGTCGCTCTGCGACTTCGCAGATTGGCGAGTTGGCGCGATATTCTAACCTGCCTACTCGCTTTTTTTGAGCTTCCCATGTTTGAGGGTAAACTGCTCTCCGCGCCACACGATTGTGTTTCCGGCAAACCCAGCCACCCAAAGTCCCATAGCGATCGCATCGCGAACGGGCAGCAGCCACAAATTCGTCAAGCACCTCGTGATCGCCCAGCACCTCAGCGCCCACCGTCATGGCCTGTGCCAGGCGCAAAAAAAAGCTCAACCCCAGCAGCCACAGGCTCACGGGGCTCAGGCCGCTGGCCAGCACGTTGACGAGAGCCCACCCCAGCCCGTGCGTAAAGATCAGGCCCGCGTAGCCCCACGGCCGCGCGTCGCGCACCGTCCTCAGCCAGCGCAGTTGGTGATCGAAAAACCCGCGCCAGCCGTAGGCCGGTACTGCGGTCTCTACCACCTCGGCGCTCAACTCCACGCGATAACCGGCGCGCGCCACGCGTGCGCCAAGCTCGTAGTCGTCGGCAAGATGATCTACCAGCGGCAATAAGCCGCCGGCCACTTCGAGCGCCTCGCGGCGCACCGCAAGCGTCGAGCCCAGCCCGTAATGCAGCCCGCCCTCAATCATCTTTGAGAGCAGCACGCCGGCCTGGAAATCCGTGGCGATCCCCAGCGCCTCAAGCCGCGACGGCAGCGTGCCATGCGCTTTCCCGCGATAGAGCGCGGTCACCAGTCCTACGGCATTGCGTCCCGCGGTCGGCGAAGCAACACATCACCCGCTCCAGATAATGCGGGCTCACCGTAATGTCGGAATCGCTGATCAGCAGATAATCGTGCTGCGCGTGGCGGACGAGTTGCGCCAGCGTACTCACCTTGCCGTTCGTTCCCAGCCGCTCGGGGCACTGGACCAGCCAGATGGCCCGCTCGGGAAACTCGGTTTGCAATTGCTCGACTGCCGCGACGGCCGGATCGTCGAGCGACGCCACTCCAAACAGCAGCTCGAACTCGCCTGCGTAGCTCTGCCGGCAATGGCTGCGGAAGGCGTCCATCATACCGGGGTCGAGCCCCTTGAGCGATTTGAGAATGCTTACGCCAGGCGCGAACTCCGCCCGCGGCGCGCGCCGTTGATGAAGAAAAGCCCGCGCCGCCACCAGCGCCGAAAGAAAGTATCCCATCCCGGCCACGGCCAGCGCGGTCGTCAAGATCTCCACGGCCTGCGCGAGTGCGTGCGGCATAAAGGCAGTTTACAGGTGTCAGGTTTCAGTCGCCGGTGGCCCGATTGCGGAATAAGATTCTGCTTTCGGCTTCAAGCCGAATTCCGCTCCAGCGGTCTCTCGCGGACCTTCGCAGCATCGCGAAAGAACCGACCCCTGACACCGGATCCCTGCTTCACTCGTATCTTAATGCCTCAATCGGGTCGAGATTCGCCGCCTTCCATGCCGGATAGATTCCGAACACCAGGCCGATCAGGCACGATACGGCAAACGCGATCAAAACCCACACGAGCGAGAGCGCTGCGTGCAGGAACGACACGGCAAAGTGGAGGATCAAGGTAAACAGCGCACCCGCCGCGATGCCCACAACTCCGCCGACCATGCAGAGAGTTACCGCTTCCAGCGTGAATTGCAGCAGGATGTTCTTTTTGGTAGCGCCGATCGCCTTGCGGATTCCGATTTCGCGCGTGCGCTCGGTCACGCTCACCAGCATAATATTCATTACGCCCACGCCGCCGGCCATCAGGCCCACCGACGAAACCGCAACCATGAACAGAAAAAGCCCGCCTGTGAGCTGATTCCATAAGCGCGTGAGCGAGTCGGGGCTGAAGATGGCGAAGTTATCGTCCTGATCTGCGTGAAGCTTTCGCCGCACGCGCAGCAAATCGCGAACTTCTTCCGTGACGATCGACTTATTGGCCGGGTCGTCGTACCGGACCACAATCCAGAAATCGGTAATCTCGGAATGAATCTTACGGAAGGTTTCCAGCGGAAAGTACGCCGCATTATCCTGCGTGTTGCGCCCGCTTCCGAACGGTTGCGGCTGCACATCCAGCACGCCAATCACGGTGAAGACATCTCCTCCGCATTCAACGTCTTTACCGATCGGCGACTCACCGGGGAAAAGATCCGCTGCCGCGTCGTGACCGAGAATCACCACGTTCGCGCGGCGCTGCTCCTCCGATTCGGTCCACATGCGGCCCTCGGCCAGCTCCACGTCTTGCACTTCCGTTACCGCTTCGGTGGTGCCGTTCACGATGGTGTTCTCAATCTTGTGCGTGCCGTGTTTCATCGAGACGCTGCCCAGTTGGGTCTGGAAATCCTGGTAAGTCAGCTCGGGATCGACGGCGACGACGTGCGGCAATGCGCGCATCGCCATGCCGTCCTCGTAAGTCAGCTTCTTGCGGTTCAGTTCCTCCGTGGTGGGGCGATGACCGAAGGGCTGAAAATGAAAGACCCACAGATCGTTCGTGCCCAGAGTGCTGACAAAGTTACTGATATTCGAGTTCAGGCCGTTGATCGCCGAGGAGATCAGGATCACAGTCGAAATTCCGATGGAGATGCCGAGGATGGTCAGGCCGGAGCGCAGTTTGTTCTTGCGCAGGGTGTCCAGCGCCAGCTTTACCGCTTCCTTCGGGTCGCCCATGGGCATTGTCAAAGCTCCGCTCTGAGCGCCACGATGGGGTCGAGCTCGCTGGCCTTATGCGCTGGATAAATGCCGAAGAAGAGGCCGACCGAGGTCGCCGCAAGCAGCGACACCAGGATCACCCAAAAGACGAGGACGGACGGAAAGCCGATCGCCAGGGTAATCAGACTGGCCGCGGAAATGCCGAACAAAATGCCAATCACCCCGCCCAGAATTGCGATCAATGCCGACTCGATGAGGAACTGCAGCAGGATGTCGCGCCGCCGTGCGCCCAGCGCCTTGCGCACCCCGATCTCCCGCGTCCTTTCCGTCACCGACACCAGCATGATGTTCATGATTACGATGCCGCCGATCACCAGCGCAACCGCGGCAATGGCCGCCACCACGGCGCCAAAGTTGTTCAAAATATTCGCCAGAAGATTCTGGAAGGTCGCGCTGGACTCGATGGTGAAGGCGTCCGGCACATTCGGGGCGAGGTGGCGCTGCGTCCGCATGATGGTGCGCAATTGATCCGAGACCGATTCCATCACCGCTCCGCCTCCGCCCGCATCCACAAAAACTTCCAGGCTGGAATGGGCGCCGTATGCCTCAAGAAAATTAGTGAGCGGAATCGCCACCCAGTTGTCCATGCTTCTGCCGAACATCTTGCCCTGGCTTTCGCCCACGCCGATCACCGTATACGGCGCGCCGTCCACGCGGATCTCCTTGCCCAGCGGGTCGCCGGGGCCGAGCACGTTGTCTGCAATATCGGAGCCAACGATGGCTACATGCGTCGAATGCGTGTCCTCCACCTCGGTGAAGGAGCGGCCAATCGCGATGTTGAGATTCGAGATCGGCGGCATGGTCCACGTCCAGCCGCGAATCTGCGTATCAGTTGTGGACCGGGTTCCCCGCACAATCGTCCCCGATGAATTGGTGCGCTGCGCCCCAACCGAAACGCAAGACCTGCACTCCGCCAGGACCGCCCGGTAGTCGTCATAGGTGAGATCTTTGCGTTTTTGAAATTCGATAAATTCATCGATGGTGTTGAAGACCTCTGGCATCTTGCGGATGGTGATCACAGACGCGCCGTAGGTGTTGATCTTCGCGGTGACAAACTGCTTGGCGCCCTCGGTCAACATCACTACCATAATGACGGCCGCAATCCCGACGATCACGCTGAGAAGCGTTAGAACCGTGCGCAGCTTGTTTGCCCACAGCGATTGCAGCGCGAGTTTGAAGGCCTCTCGAAGTGGCATGGTCCCGTCTTCTTATGATACGGACTCGCCCGGAACACGGTTCCAGCCGGCCAGGCCCTAGTCCCTAAGTCCCTGCCCTCTTGTTCCCTGCTTTAATTCCCCGAGCTGCCAAATCCCTTGGCCGCGCGCAGTGAGTCTTCCAGGCTCTCGACTTCCTCCACCGGTCCGGTCAACACAGGAACAGGAACCATCTGCGCGATCTTCTCTCCCGCCTTCAGGTGTACTGCCGCATCGCCCAGGTTGGTCATCACCACCAGGATCTCGCCCCGGTAACCGGCGTCGATCACGCCTCCCGTAGTAGCAATCCCTCGCGCCGCCATCGACGAGCGGTCGCGGACAAGCAGCCCCAGCGGCGCGCCCGTCCTTGAGTCCCGCGCCTCCACCGCAATCCCCGTCCGCACCTTCAGGGTTTGGCGGGAGCCCAGATGCACTCCCTCCAGTGCGAACAAGTCGTATCCCAAATCTTCGCCCGGATGCGCTACCTCCGGCAGCCTCGCGCCCGCCTCCAACCGCTTCACTCGCAACATATGTTCGATGTTAGCAGCGGAGACATCGAGCTTTCTTCCGCAGGCCGATAGCGCTTCCAGCCGCCGCTTTCTGAGGCGTCGCTCAAAAATGACATCAACTTTCGCAGGATCCCGAGTAACCCTTTCGTGGCGTGGAAGCATCGCATTTCGTATTGCACACTGGAGGTGGAATTTTCCCGGAGCGTCGGTTTCGAGTTACGAAGGGCCATGCAATTCATGCTTGCGCAGGGTCGTCACCCATAAGGCTAAAGGGCCAAAAAATTAAAGACCTTATGAGTCTCGTGGGCTGCGGCTCGGGCGAAAAAAATACTTTTGTGCGCGCGGAGTGAAAAGCGATGGAGATTGTGGTTTTTGCGGAACAGTTCACGAATGGCAGTTGGGATGTGTGGGAACACACGTGCAGCCCGAACGAGATTGAAGCAGTTGTGGATACTGCCGTTGTAAGAGCAAAGGTTCGCTCATCGAACGGGAGGCTCATTCACGACGACTTCCTGGAGAGCGCGCGCTGCACGTTTAATGTTGCGCATGGCCCGGCGAACAACCCGATGGATGGGGATATTCGCGTTTATTGTGTTTGCGTGGATCAGTTCGTAATCGGGGAGTTCGAGAAGATTCGCCGGTACTCTGAGGACATCAGGCAAGCCCACGAATACGCCGCGCTTTCGCTCAAGAAATCCGCTTGAACGCGAGATGCGCGCTGCGATAGCCGCGCTCGGTTCATGGCATCGCTGTCGCCGCTCGATCTGCCACAGGCTCTAAGGCGTCGGCAGGTCCGAAGCGCCGAATCGGCGTGTTCCCTCCGCACAAAAATGGTCAGCCCCGGCCGGGAGTTACCGAACCGGGGCTCTCATCATTCGGCAAAAGGACTCGTAAGCCGAATTCTGTTTATGCGGTCATTCCTCTAGGCGGAGCGTTACCGCTCGCGCTCATCAGCGACCTACCCGGAGGTTTCGGCAATGGCTCAAGCCGCCTTGCCGCATCGGGCCGATGCGCAGCCGGAGCCTGGCTCTTGGCTCCTGCTTCCCTCCCTATTTGGTCTTGCTCCGTGTGGGGTTTACCCTGCCACAGCCATTACTGGCTGCGCGGTGCGCTCTTACCGCACCATTTCACCCTTACCGCTGCGTGGGGCAGCCCTTTGGACAAGTCCATCGGGGGTCCCAGGATGCCCTCCCAAAGGAGGGGTAGCAGAGGCGGTATGTTTTCTGTGGCACTGGCCGTCCACGGGCCTTGACGCCCGCGTCCCGGACGTTATCCGGCACACTGCCCTGCGGAGTTCGGACTTTCCTCTCCCGTCAACCCCTGCTCGCGCAAAGGCCTCCGGCAGCGACCGCCCGGTCCTCCTGCCAGTAGATAGTGTAGCGCGAATTATGAAGCCGCGGATTGTCCGCAAAGGCTTGGCGTCCAATCTGTGCAATTCCAGGCGTCTGTGTGGAAATGCTCGGCGTTTTATCCAACATTTGGACCACCTCTCAAGTGGGGTCCATTCCAAGTCGATCATTACCATACGATTACATCCCCAGCGCGATCTGAAAGCCAGCGGCGAGGGTTTGTTGATATGATCTGACAAATGGGCGCGACTGTTGACCATCGCGATCGGGAAGCAAAATCCCCCCTCATCCGAAACGCAAAGGTGAGTCCCGACGTCACGGACATTTATATCTCCGCAGACGTCGAGACCGACGGGCCCATTCCTGGTCCATTCTCAATGTTGTCATTTGGGTTAGTGCTCGCGGGTTCTTTCGACGGGCACACATTTTGGCGACCAACCCATTATGAGAAGAGCTTCTACCGTGAGCTTCGACCGATCTCAGATGAGTTTCAAGTCGACGCTTTACGGGTGAACGGGCTCGACCGTGAGCGACTTCTGAGGCAGGGCGCTGCACCTTCCATTGCGATGACTGAGGCAGCAAAGTGGGTGAAGGAAGTTGCGGGCAGATCCCGCCCGATACTGGTCGCCTATCCCCTCAGTTTCGATTGGAGCTTTCTGTACTGGTATTTCAATAGATTCTCGAGTGCAGGCTCACCATTTAATCACTCACAGTGCTTTGATATCAAGACCGCGTTTGCAGTTAAGGCGCGCATCCCCATCGCGTCCGCCGGCCGCAATCGACTGATGCCTAGCCTTCGCTCGAACGGCATCCATACACACAATGCTCTCGATGACGCCATTGAGCAGGCTCAGGTCTTTGCAAATTTGTTTGAATGGGACGGCAATCATGGGGAAGATCATTGAAGAAAGACGGCTCTATTCCGACCAGCGATTTCAGCAACTACGAGGAGCTTTAGAGTCGGCAAGTCAAATATGTACGGACAAAGCGTGCGTTTATGCGACAGGATCGTTTGGTAGACGTGAGGCAAGCCCTCATAGCGATTTAGACCTCTTTATTGTGTCCCTGAGCGATGAGAAAGACGGATTGGACCGCAGTCGACTATCGAAGCTAAATGAAATCCTGCTAAAAGCTGATCTCATCCGCGCATCTAAGGAATTAAAGTTTCCGGACTTCTCGCAAGACGGCCGATTTCTCCAACACCACACCGAGAGGAGACTCATTCGGTCGACCGGCAATCAGAATGACGATTTTGAAAATACATTTACCGCGAGATTGCTTCTTTTGCTTGAAAGCGCGCCACTCGCTGGAAACGATGTCCACGCGAGAATCATTGACGATGTAATCGAAAGGTACTGGCGCGAATTTCCGGACTATTATGACAAGTTCATGCCTGCGTTCTTAGCGAATGACATTTTGCGATACTGGCGCACTCTGTGCCTGAACTACGAGGCCGGAAGCAGCGAACGATCAAAAAGGGAGCAAACCCAGCGCGATCGGTCGAAACGCAAGATAAAGAACTACAAATTAAAGCACAGCAGGTTGCTCACATGCTATTCAGCTGTTCTCTACTTGCTGTTCGTCTACGGAAAGAACAAGACTGTAACGATCTCTGATGCTCAGAAGATGGTCGCACTTACCCCGACACAGCGGGTGGAGTTTGTGGCAAATGAACTAAAAGGCTCTGATTCTGCCAGATGGATCGATGAATTGCTCGGAAAATATGAGCGTTTTTTGGAAGTAACAGGCGTCTCCGAGGAGGATCTCATTCAATTGTTTCTGGATGAGGCCGAAGCGCGAAAGCTACGGGACGAGCAGTCCGATTTCGGCGATTTGGCATATAAAATTCTCAATTCAATCGGCCACGACAATTCTCTTTATAGACGTCTTGTCATCTGAGCGCTGGCAAGTAGCTGTTTCCGCCCGCTGAAATCGGCCTTGGATTTGCCGTCAGAATACCGCTGAATTCGGTCGAGGGCTTTGAGTATGTGCTCCAGGTAATCCTCGGTTCGTTCGGGATGCCTGTTCATACGGGCTGAGCCTCATCCAGAACCTTCTGCCGAAACTTGAGCGGAAGGCACCCAGGGGTCAGGAGGTCCACCTTGGCTCCGGTCCGCGCCTCGATTTCGATTTCGAGACCGGCCAAATCGAGCAAACTGGCCCGTGGCGCGGGATCGACCAGGATGTCCAGGTCGCTGTCTTCCGTATCTTCGCCGCGCAACACGCTGCCGAAGACGCGCGGATTCGCCATCCCCGCTTCGAGCACAAGCTGGCGAATGGTCTCCCGGTGCTGCGGAAGTATCTCGGATGGCCGCATGGCGCCCCTTTTCAGTTTAACGCCAATGTTATGAACAGGAAAACAAATCCTTTGCATCCTCAGGCGGCCGGAAGCCATCCATTGGCTACGGGGCGCTCACCCCTTCTCATGACCGCGGCCGGGCGGACGGCGCGGCAGATCCCCGAATCCAATTCAATCGAAGGACACAACCATGAAGATAGTCACGATGATCGCCCGCGTCCTGCTAGGTTTGGTTTTTCTGGTCTTTGGACTCAACAAGTTCTTCAACTTCATCCCTTCGGGACCGATGCCGACCGGAGCCGCCGGGCAGTTTATGGGCGCCCTCTTTACGACCCACTACCTCGTGGCCGTCGGCGTTTTTGAGGCTGTGGGCGGGCTCCTTCTGCTCATTAACCGCTATGTGCCGCTGGCTCTTTGCCTGCTGGCGCCCGTTATCGTGAACATTCTTCTTATCGGAACTCTGATGTCGCACGCGGCGCTGCCCTCCGGCGTCGCGGTCACCATCCTCTGGATTGTCGTGTACCTGCGGGTGCGGCCGGCGTTCAGCGGGCTCTACCAGATGAAAACTGCCAACTGAGCCGCGGCGCAACGGCGCGTCCGGCCTCGCTACAATCGCAGGAGGAGATGATCCACTCCCTCTATCTCGGCCGCGTCCCCTACGTTGAAGCGCTTCGCCTGCAAGAGGAGCTGGTGGCGTTGCGCCAGCAGGGCCGCATTGGCAATACGCTGCTGCTGCTCGAGCATCCGCCGGTGCTTACGCTCGGCCGCAACGCCAACCGGTCAAATGTTCTTGCTTCCGACGAGTTGCTTCGCGCGCGCGGCGTCATCCTCCACGAGATCAACCGCGGCGGCGACGTCACCTATCACGGCCCCGGCCAGCTCATCGGCTACCCCATCTTCGATCTGCGCAGCCTGCGCTCGCCCTCCGGCGGCCGCCTCGGCCCCGTCGACTTTGTCCGGCTCATGGAAGAGGCGCTGATCCGTTTGTGCGGCGAGTTTGGCGTGCCGGCCGGACGCATCTGCGGCCTCACTGGAGTCTGGTGTGGCGTTCCCTCGCCACAACACTTGCCAGAAGGGGAGCCGAGCGCAGCACCGTTGAAGACCCTCCAGCCCGGAGGGCGCGAGCGCAAAATCGCCGCCATCGGCATTCACGTGGCGCGCGGAGTCACCTCGCACGGATTCGCTTTCAACGTCACCACAGACCTCGGCGACTTCGCTCTCATCAATCCCTGCGGCATCACCAATCGCCCCGTCACGAGCCTCAAAAAAGAGCTTGCCATGGAATCCGCCGGAGAAATTGCAGACGCGAAGTCCCTGCCCAGCCTCGAATCCATCGCGCACCAGGCAGCCGGGCAATTCGGCCAGGTCTTCAACGAGCAGGTTTTGGCCCTCGCCAGTCTCGGCGCTCTCCGCACCCAGGCGCAGGCCGCACCAACCGCAGCGCCGGAATCTCCAGCCGGCGATTCTCCTGCTCCCGTTTTTCCCGCGGAAGACACGCCGCTCCAGGTTCCTCACGAAATCGAGCGCCTGCGCCAGGCAAAGGACCGCCCAGTGAATGCGTAAAGGCAACTCGGAGTTGGCAGTTCGCGACGGGCATGCCGAGCTGAGACAAGCGAGATGGGCACGCGAGATGCGCACTCGGAACTGCGAACTGCGAACTGAGAACTGTCTTCGATATAATCCGTCAGGATAAACGCGGCGCAACCCGGAGCCCAAGAAAGAGAGACGCATGCCAACTGACGTCATCATGCCCCAGATGGGCGAATCGATCTTTGAGGGCACCATCACCAAATGGCTCAAGAAGATCGGCGACGCGGTCGAAAAAGACGAGCCGCTCTTTGAGATCTCCACCGACAAGGTGGACGCCGAGATCCCCGCGCCCGAGGCCGGCGTGCTCAAGGAGATCCGGTTTGCCGAGGGCGACACCGTGCAGGTGAACACGGTGGTTGCCGTCATCGACGGAGCCGGGGTCCAAAATCAGCCGCAAAGCGCGGCCGCGCCCGGCGCGGGATTTCCCGAACCTGGCCTTGGGCCTCCAGTGCCGGATAGGTCAAAACCTCCGCGCGTGGACCTTTGCGTCGCCGATCTGGGCGAGGGCGTCTTCGAGGGAACGCTCACCCGGTGGCTCAAACCGGTCCGGGCTGCGATTGCAAAAGGCGAGTCCGTCTGCGAGGTTTCCACCAGCAAAGGGATTGTCGGTATTCCCGCGCCGCTGAACGGCGTTCTGATGGAGATATTCGTCTCCGAAGGCGCGAAGGTAGAGATGTACACCGTGATTGGGAGCATCGGCAGCGGGATCGAGATTCCCATCATTTACCCCTCAGGAACAGCCGCTGCTCTCGTCCAAAAGTCTGCCCCACGGCAGGTGGCTGCCGCACCGGAGGTGGCTGCCCCACCGCAGCCGGTTGGCCGCATCCGCTGCTCGCCGCTGGCGCGCCGCATGGCCAAAGAGCACGGCCTCGACCTGAGCCAGATCGCCGGCACCGGCTCGGAGGGCCGCATCGGCAAAGAAGATGTTCTGCGCACTCTGAGCCGGCCAGCATCCGCCGCAACACTCGTCCAAAAGTCCGCCGCACCGCAGGCGACCCCACCGCAGACGCCGCGGCCGCAGATCCCCGGCGAGCTTGTTCCGCTCACCCGCATGCGCTCCATCATTGCCGAGCGCATGGTCGAGAGCATGCGCGTCAGCCCGCACGTCCACACCGCTTACAAGATCGACATGACGCGTATCGCGCGCCTGCGCGAGCGGCAGAAAGCCGCATTTGAGCAGCACAACAGAGTCAAACTCACCTGGCTGCCCTTTATCGCGGCTGCCGCCATCGAGGCGCTGAAGCGTTTCCCCGTGGTCAATGCGTCGCTCGAAAACACTGCGCAGGGCCTGGCCATCCGCTACCACCAGAACGTCCATCTCGGCGTCGCCGTGGCGCTCGATTGGGGCCTCATCGTGCCCGTCGTCCGCCAGGCCGAGCAGCGCAGCTTTGCCGATCTGGCCCGCACCATCGCCGATCTCGCCGAGCGCGCCCGCACCAAGAAACTCTCGCCCGACGAGGTCGGCGGGTCAACCTTCACGCTCACCAACTCCGGCATCTTCGGCGATGAGTTCTCCACGCCCATCATTAACCAGCCCGAGTCTGCCATCCTCTGCATGAGTGGCCTCAAAAAGGAGACCGTGGTGCTGACCGACGCCGAGGGCAACGACACGATCGCGATCCGCTCGATGCAGCACTTTACCCTCGGCTTCGACCACCGCCTCATCGACGGCGCCGACGCATGCAAATTTATGGTTGAACTGAAGCGGGTGCTGGAGAGCTGGGACCAGGAACTTGGCTACTAACCTGAAATACAAGAACCCTGTGCATGGCCACTGTGGTTTACGGTCAATGCTTCTGCTGGAGCCAGGCTTTGACGTCGGGGTCGGTTACACTGGCGAGAATCGTTTCGCGGTCGCGCCAGATCGCCTTGCGCGTTATGTCGATGCCGGCCTTGTCGCAAAGCATCATCGCCTGCGCGGTCTCGGGCTCATTGATCACCCGTGAGCCGTCGAAGCCGTTACTGCTCTCGACCAGCTCGCCCAGATCGGAAAAATCCGCGTCGTCCGTGACGATCCAGACAGCAGCCTGCCGAACCGGGTAGCTGACGCCGGCGGCATCGAGCACCGGCATGAGCTTGGCCAATTGTTCCTGGTGCGGCGCGCGCTCAACCGTAAAGGAGTCGCTCGAGTCCGGGGCGTCTTTAGGGCGATTGGTGCACGCCACGGGAGTCGAGACGCCCTGCCATTCATCGTCGGTCAACTGCGCTGTGGTGGCTTGCGTTGTGATCATGTTCTGCGCGGAGGCCTGGGCGGAGACGAAGTATGTGCCCACTGGGATTTGAACGTTCAAAGGCACCTTGACAAGCCGATGAAGCCGCACGGTGACGGATTCGATTCCGTCGCCGGAAGTGGTCACTTCGATCTTCTTTTGTTGCACAAGCTCTACGATGTCACCGGAAATCCATGCCTGGTTCGCGCTGCTGCCGTTGGGGCTCTGCGCCTGGCTGGGAGTTCCGCCGCCGGCCGCTGCGGGCCGATCCTGGGATTTGCAGCAGGTGAGCTGGGAAACGGCGCACATCGCAAGCAAAAGCACGGAAGACCATTTCAACGCCGTACTCACCCTACTGCTCGGTTTCGCGTTCCTGCGTTCCCGCGACTGCCGGGAATCCTGCACCTCGTGTGCCACACCTGGTTGTTTTGTCATGACGCTTTTTCTCCTATTGCAGAACGAGTTTTGCCGTTGCCTGCAGCGCCCGAAGCGCCGCGGTTGCAGCCGTGGTGAGCGGTTTGGCGCAAGCGCCGGGCTCGGACGTGGCGATGTCCTGGAATCGTGCCGCTTCGAAGAGGGATTTCGGGCGGGCCGGATAGAAAAGCGGAAAGAAGAGAACGGTGGCCATCATCGCCCCCGAGGCGGGTGAACCGCTTGATCCCCTTGGGAAGGGGCTCGTCGAGCTGTGGGAGATTGCCGGCGGAAATGTAGGATCATTCTGCCGGAATAGGCCGGCCGGTGGTGCGCGCTGATGGCAACGACGGCCGACGGTCTGACTGTCCATCGGAGCGCGGTTTCCCAGGTTCGCCAGGGCGATCAGGCCGTTGCTTGGCGGGTACCCTTCAGTTTGTTGCCTTGCAGCTTGATCGACACGTGGACCAGCGAGAGCGCGGCAGGGGTGACGCCGGGAATGCGGCTGGCCTGGCCGATGGTGATGGGGCGGACGCGCTCCAGTGTTTCGCGCATCTCGCGCGAGAGGCCGCTGATGGCGCCGTACTCGATCCAGTCGGGAATGGCGACGGCTTCGGCGGCCTTGAGCTTTTCGATGGACTTTTTCTGCTGCTCGAGGTAGCCGGCGAATTTGATTTCGGTTTCGACGGCGCGGGCTTCGTTGCGGAGGGTGGCGCGGAGGATGGAAGAAGCTATGTCCTCCGTATGTGAGCTGGAAAAGCAACCGCAGGTCCTTCGACTGCGGTCGCCGCGCTGAGGCGCGGCGACCTGCGCTCAGGATGACAAATCTCCGGAGCGGCGATCTCGGCCAGCAGCGGGTCGCGGGCCAGGTCGTCGCGCAGTGCGGCGAGCAGCGGCTCGATGGTGACTTCGGGGCGCTTGAGCAGTTGCGCCCAGGTGAGGCCGGCGGTTGCGGGCAGTTGCGCCGAGGCCGGCACGAGCCAAGCTTTTCGGGATCGACCTTGCCGGTGGTGAGCAGACGCGTCGAGCGCGGCCATGCGCGCCTGCTTCTGCTCGTATTCGGCCCAGGCCTCGTCGTTGATGAGGCCGAGGCGGCGGCCGTACGGAGTGAGGCGGCGGTCGGCATTGTCGATGCGCAGATGCAGGCGGAACTCGGCGCGCGAAGTGAACATGCGGTAGGGCTCGTTGGTTCCCTTCGAGATGAGGTCGTCGATGAGGATGCCGGTGTAGCCTTCGGTGCGGTCCATGGTGAAGGGCGGCTGGCCCTTGAGCCAGAGCGCCGCGTTGATGCCGGCCATGATGCCCTGGCAGGCGGCTTCTTCGTAGCCGCTGGTTCCGTTGATCTGCCCGGCGAGGTAGAGGCCCTCCATGGTCTTGACGCGCAGGGTGCGGTCGAGTTCGGTGGCGTCGACGGAGTCGTACTCGATGGCGTAGCCGGGGCGCAGCATCTCGGCCTGATCGAGGCCGGGGATGGAGTGGACGATCTGCCACTGCACTTCCATGGGCAGCGAGGTGGACATGCCGTTGACGTAGACCTCGTGGGTATTGAGGCCCTCGGGCTCGAGGAAGAACTGGTGCTGGGTCTTGTCGGGGAACTTGACGATCTTGTCTTCGATGGATGGGCAATAGCGCGGGCCGATGCCCTCGATGCGGCCGGAGTACATGGCCGAGCGGTGCACGTTTTCGCGGATGAGGCGCAGCGTCTCCGGCGTGGTGAAGGCGATGTGGCAGCTGATCTGCGGCTGCACGATTTTCTTGGTGCGGAAGCTGAAGGGCGTGGGATCGGCGTCGCCGGGCTGCTCCTCGAAGGCCTCCCAGTGGATGGTGCGGCCGTCGAGGCGCGGAGGCGTGCCGGTCTTGAGGCGGCAGGTCCGAAGGCCAAGGGCACGCAGCGCCTCGCCGAGCAGGACGCGAGGCGGGCTCGCCGCTGCGGCCGGCGGGATAGCGCTCTTCGCCGCAGTGGATGAGGCCGTTGAGGAAGGTTCCGGTGGTGATGATGGTGGCTCCGGCGAGCAGGTTGCGGCCGTCGCGGAGCTTGAGGCCGAGAACGCGGCGGTGCGGGCGGATGGGGCGCGGGAGTTCCAGCAGATCGGCCGGATGTGGTCTCCCCAGGTCCCCAGATCGCGACCGGGGACCCGGATCCCTGTCTCCTCGATGACCAGATCCACGACTTCGGCCTGGCGGATGTGGAGGCCGGGCTGCGATTCGAGGACCTCGCGCATTTTGACGCGGTAGAGCTGCTTGTCGCACTGGGCGCGCGGGCTCCAGACGGCGGGGCCGCGGGAGGAGTTGAGCAGGCGGAACTGGATGCCGACGGCATCGGCAACTTCGCCCATGATGCCGCCGAGCGCGTCGACTTCGCGCACCAGATGGCCCTTGGCCACGCCGCCGATGGCCGGGTTGCAGCTCATCTGCGCGATCAGGTCGAGGTTCATGGTGATGAGCGCGGTCTTGAGGCCCATGCGCGCGGCAGCCATGGCGGCTTCGCAGCCGGCGTGGCCGGCGCCCACCACGACGACATCGTATTGTTCGGTAAATGCCATCCACTTCTATTTTACGGATTGGTTGACGCGGTTCGATCGATAAATCTCTTGACGCCCTCGTGGGGCTTCGATGCAATATACTACTTCCCACCGGCCACTCGCGGCCGGAAGATTCTGCCGGCTCTCGTGGAAAAGCAAATTCCGAAGGGAAAGAGGAAGACCATGCGCAAGTTCGTGACGCAGAGTGCTGTTGCCGTGCTGCTGATTGCAGGCGTTGCCGCGGGCAATCCGCCGAGTGGCGCTGCCGCTCCCAAGCTCCCGCAAGCCTCTGGCGCGCTGGGCGACCAGTCTGTGTTGCAGCCATACACGTCAGCCGAAGGCCGGTTCGCCGTGACGTTTCCCGGTGGCAGTCCCAAACTGGACACGGAGAGCATCAACCTGAAGGACGGCGGCACGAGTACCCTTTATGAGTTCTGGACAGAACCTGATAACGGCAACGTTTCCTATATGGTGATGTACAACGATTACGCGGCGGGCTACGCGAACGGCGACCCGCAAACTGTGCTGGCTACAACCCGCGACGGCGCCGTGGCTGGCAAAACGATGCTGTCGGACATGGTAATCAGCCTGAACGGGGTTCCGGGACGCGAGTTTACGGCCAAGGACGATACCTGGAACTACACGGTGCGGCAGTTCCTGCAGGGAAAACGCCTGTTCCAACTGATTGTTGTCTCCAAAGCGAGCCATCCCGCAACCCAGACTTCGACGTTTCTTGACTCATTCAAGATCAACTGAGCCTGCCGGCAACAGCGGACCTGGCCAGGGCGGAGAGCATCTGCCCTGGCCGTGGGGCTCGCCCGTGGGAACAGGCTAAAGTTCGATGCCTCCAAAGCGATGGATGTGCGTCTAAAGCTCAAGAGGGCGTAGCTGTCCGCGCGGGCGCGGTGCGATGCGCGAAAATCGAAGACGGAGGGAAACCAGGGTGCGAATGCGAATCGGGATCGCGGCCATTGCGCTAGCGGCGTGCTCTTTTGCGGCTATAGCCCAGGATACGGACAGCTTTACGCCGATGCCTCTCGATGACGGCTTCGGGCGAATGGATCTTACCGACCCGGCGATTCCGCCGGAGCAGATCATCAAACAATTCTCCGCCAAGGAAACCGAATTTCAGGAGGCGCTGAACCACTACACCTATCGCCGCATGGCCCGCGTGCAAACGCTGGACGAGGACAACAAGGTGACCGGGGAGTGGTACGAGGTGGACGACGTGATCTTCGACCCCGGCGGCGCACGCACGGAGAAGGTAGTCTTCGCGCCGGCCAGCACCCTGGAAAAGGGAGGGGTGATGATGTCCCCCTCCGATATGCAGGACATTCAGCACGGCTACCCGTTTGTGTTGACCACCGCGGACGTCTCCGCATACAACATCAAATACGTGGGACGGCAGAAGGTGGACGAAGTGGATTGTTACGTCTTCGACGTGAACCCGAAAACCATCGAGAAGAACAAGCGTTACCTGCTCGGCCGCATCTGGGTGGACGCGACCGACCTGCAAATCGTGGTGACAAATGGCCGCATGGTGCCCGACGACACGCGCAAAGGCCACGAGGACCTGCACCCGCCGTTTATGACGTGGCGGCAGCAGATTGACGGGCACTACTGGTTCCCCGTTTATACCAGGGGCGAGGGGATGCTGCACTTCTCCGGCGGCTACGGGTACATGGCGCAGGACGTGCACATCCGCGACACCGTTAAATACACCGACTACAAACGCTTTGGCACAAACTTCAAGGTTTTTTACGGCGGGCAGGACATCACCAACAACGGCCAGCAACCGGGCCAGCAGCCCAATACGCCGCCCCAGCAGAAATAGACAGGAAATCACCCCAGGGTTACGAGCCAGCGCCTTAGTGCGATCACGGCAACGTTCGCCCGGTTGTCATCGGGCGGCTCGAGGGCGCGGATTCAGTGCAGACGGCTTTTAACGTTCCTGCAACATGGCGCACTGCTGCAGATGGTCTACTGGAGTCTGCTGTGAACTCTTGCGCGCCACAAAAAGCCCGCCCACAGGCTCAGACACTGGATGCGAGCCCGGAGCAGGCGGTCCTCCAGCACCTCGCATCATTTCAGGTACGCGTGCACCAGATCGATCAGATCTTCGGCCAGTTCCGGCGCAATCTGCTCTTTCGCGCCATCGGCCAGGTGAAAACGGATGTGCGTTTCGAGCACCTCGCCCATCAGCCCGTTCACGCCGCCGCGTACCGCAGCCAGAAGCATCAGCTGCCCACCGCACTCCTCATCGGCAGTCAACGAGCGCTCCACCGCGTCGAGCTGGCCGCGAACTTTTCTCAACCGCTGCAAGAGCTTTACCTTCTCCCGGTCCTGGTGCGACATAGTGCAAACCCTCCCCTTGACAATACCGTGCCTCGGTATAGTATAAACCCACTGGGGGTATAGTCCATCTTCTTTATCTTCGATGCTGGTCTACCGCTCCAATTCGTGGCTCTCAGGTCTAGTGATGCTGGCTGGCGCCTTTCTGCTTACGGGTACTCTGGCCGCTGCGCAGGCGCCCGCCGATTTACCCTCGGCGCCGGAGCCGCGGTTGCCGGCCGCGACGCAACCTGCCGGAGAAAGCCCGGCCCTGCTCTCGTACCAGCCGATGCCTGCCAACGTTTCTTTTGTTGGCGGCGAAGCCAACGCAGAAGGCACAGACGCCGCCAACCGGCAACCAGAAACCGCGCCGGTGCTCTCCATGGCTCCTCACTCGGAGAATGCGCGTTACTGGATCTCCGGACAGGCCAACAGTATTTTTCAGATGCATGGGCATTTTCATTCGCCCTACCAGGGCGCCAACAGCCTGATTGACGATTTTGAAGCCAAAGCCTCTGAGGTAGCGACGCTGTTTCTCGGCTATCAGTTGTGGCCGAACACGCGCTACAACACGGATTTGATCGTCGATTTTGAGAATGCGGGGGGGCGCGGCATCTCTCAGGCGCTGGGGCTTGCCGGCGAAACCAACCTCGACGTGGTGCGCAACCCGAACCTGAGCACCTCTCCCTATCTTGCTCGGGGCGAAATTCATCAGATCATCGGCCTGACCAGCGAGATGGTTGACCAGGATCGCGGGCCGCTGGCGCTGGCTACGCGAGTGCCGGTTCGCAGGTTTGAAATTCGCGTAGGCAAGATGACGCTTCCCGACGCCTTCGATGTCAACTCCGTTGGGTCGGACAGCCACCTGCAGTTCACCAACTGGACGATCGATAACAACGGCGCATGGGACTACGCCGCCGACACGCGCGGCTACACCGTGGGTGGAATTCTGGAGTACGACGACCGCGTCTGGTCGGCGCGCTACGGAATTTTCGCTGTGCCCACCGTCGCGAATGCCGTCGCACTCGACTGGGCGTTCAGCCGTGCGAACGGGCAGAACTGGGAGTTCGAGCTACGCAAGGGGTTGCCTGCTCTGGTGCGATTAGCGCCATACAGAATCAGGGAACGGGCGGGCGCGATTCGCTTCCTCAGCTTCATGAATCATGCGCACATGGGCGATTACCGTGAGTCGGTGCAGCAGTACCTCTCGGGACAGATTGCTACGCCCGACATCACGCAAACCGAACGCTCTGGCGTGGTGAAGTACGGCTTCGGCCTGAACACCGAGCAGGAAGTAACGAACAGCTTGCGGCTTTTCGGGCGCTTCGGCTGGAATGAGGACGAGCGCGAGTCGTACGTCTACACCGAGGTTGGCCAGACGATCCTTTGCGGCGGCGATTATGCGGGCCAAAGTTGGCATCGGGCCAATGACAAGGTCGGCGTGGCATTTGTCTCGAACGCCATCAAACGCGACCACCAAAACTATCTGCATTACGGAGGGCTGGGTTTTCTGCTGGGCGACGGCAATCTGACCTATGGGCGCGAGGACATTGTGGAGTGGTATTACAACGCCCATCTTTGGCGCGGGTTGTATTCCGCGGTAGGCGGGACGCAAATTACCCATCCCGGCTACAACCGCGATCGCGGGCCCGTGTATGTGTCCACGGTGCGTGTGCACATCGACTTCTAAAGACGGGGATCAGGTGTCAGCGGAGTGTTGCTCAAACTCCGCGGTCCGCGCTGCCTGCGCCCATGAGGACGAGCGAACGCTGCGCAAACGGCGAATAGACAAGAAGCGTGGTGCAGGCCAGCGCCAGTCCGAAGTTGATGTGGTTGAGGAGCAAAAAGGGCGAGAGCGACCACAGCACATCGAAGACGAACAGAACCAGCCAAAGCCTGAGGAATTTTTGGCGGAATCCCGGCGCGTGGAAGAGCGTTGCGCAGAGAACGAAAGCACGCGCGGGAATCAGGATGGCGCCCGTGAGGATGAGGACACGGAAGACGGCGTGTGCTTGAGGCAGCGCCGAGAGAAGATCGTGAATCTCCGCCAGATTGGCCAGCGCGCCGATATAGAAGCCCAGATACATCAACTGGAAAAGGACGAAGAGCGTTTGCACGACCGGATACGGGGTCCTGGGCAGGTCCTCGGGGGTGGCCAGGATCTGGATGCGCGGTTTGGTTTCAGGCTCGGCTGGGGCTTTCGTTTGTAGAGTCAATGCGGGTGTTGCGGCTTCGGCAGCCGCCGGCGGGGGCGTTTCGCCGGGAGCGATGCGGGCAGTGATTGGGTCGGCGGAGATCCGCTCTACCGGAGCCACGAAGCGATAGCCGCGGCGGGCCAGGGTTTCAACGAATCGGGGACTGGCGGCGGTATCCCCGAGCGCTTCGCGGATGCGATTGACCGCCGAGTTGACGCCGTGCTCGTAATCGACAAAGGTTCCATCGGGCCAAAGCTCGCGGGAGATTTCCTCGCGCGTAAGCAGCTCGCCGGGCCGGGCAAGGAGCATGAGGAGCACCTGGAAGGGCTGCGTGTTCAACTTCACGCGCAAACCCTGACGGCGCAGCTCTCCCGTGGCGGAGTCCGCTTCAAAGGTTCCAAAGCGATAGCGCGGTGATGGGCGCGGGCCGGTGATCTCGTCGGACATGGCTTTCGATCAGTTTAGCCGATGGAGAGATCAGCCAAGCCGGCAGCATCACTACCGTTTCGCCAGGAGCGGCAGGTAGTCGGGACTGTCTGAAATCGTGTTATGGCCCGCGCCGGGAACGACCACATACGATGCGACTCCATTTCTGAAACGCGTTCGAAGCCGCTCCGTGCTTGCGCGAGGGACGAGTTCATCCATTTCCGCAGCGATGATCCGTGTAGGAGCAGTCACCTGCGGGGCATATTTCCCCGAATCGAACTTATCGAGCAACAGCCAACGCACTGGTAAATACGGATATTGCTGCGCTGCGACGTCCCCGAGGCTGTCAAAAGGCGTGACAAGGACAAGGCGTGCGACGGGCCGCAGACTTGCCACACGAACTGCAACGCCAGTTCCCAGACTGCGCCCTACAACAACGACGTTCTGGTGCTCGGCATGTACCTTGTCAAACAGCGCCAGGCCATCTGCAAAGAAGGCCTTCTCGGATGGGCTGCCCGAACTTCCGCCATAGCCTGGGTAGTGAAGCAGGTAAATTGCGTAGTTGGGAAACGCACCGGAAAGGCTTGGTATATCACGCGAAACATCTTCCGCGTTTCCCCCGAAGTAGATGAGTGCATCGGGCCCGGCGGCTGGGCGGGTAGATACAAGTATGGGTCCGGCCGCAGTTGGCAGCGTCATGATTGTCGCGCCTGCCTGATTCGACCTTGGCTGCGGAAAATAGATCAGTGATCGCTGAGTAAAGAACAGAACTCCACAAACAGCGCAATAAAGGATCGCTGCGGTCAGGAGCGCATAGGCGCATACCCGAATTCCACGTCTCATCAGCATTTAGCTCCCAGTTTAGCTGCCAGAGAACTCGATGCAAGCCTGCCCTCCCAAGATACAACTTACGGCAAGTTCAACGGCTGGAATATCTTGCACGGTGAGAATCAATCATCTAGAGATGAGATTCCATGCATTGCCTTCGAAAGCGGGGCAGCGTAAGGTGCAGAGCATGAAGCACGAGCAACATTCACGATCGCGAAAGTTTTGGGTTGCCGGCGGGTTGCTGCTGTTTCTGGCCGCCTCCATATTAGTTGCGGATGAGCCCACGCCTGCGGCGACCGCGGCTTTCAACTCGTATGTAAACAAAGTGGAGGCGCGCCTCGAACAGCAGCACCGGGCAAATCGCGGGACTGGGAATGGCTTTCTGGCTGCCGAGGATTTCGCGCGCCTGCAGCGGGGAGAGTCGATCGTCGAGAAGCTCACGCCCGCCACGGGCGCGGAGCTGCCGGGAGCCCTGCTGCACGATTGGCGCGGCACGGCGTTTGTGCCTGGCGCCAAAGCCGCCGACTTCGAGCGGGTGATGAGGGACTTCAATGCCTATCCGCAACGATATGCGCCGGAGGTGCTCACGGCTCGAGTGCTGGCGCAGCAGGGCGACCAATATCAGGTCGCGATGCGGGTCGAGCAGAAGCACATTTTGACGGTGGTGATGGACACGGCCTACGACGTGACCTTTGGACAACTGGATGGGCAGCGCGGTTACAGCATCTCGTGCAGCACGAAGATTCAAGAGATTGACTCGCCCGGCACGGCCCACGAGCGGGCGCTCGGCCCCGGCGAGGAGCACGGCTTCATGTGGCGGCTGAACACCTACTGGAGCTACGAGGAGCGGGACGGCGGACTCGAGATCCAGATCGAGTCGGTTTCGCTGAGCCGTTCGATACCCACAGGCCTGGGCTGGTTGATTGGGCCATTTATTGAAAGCATTCCACGCGAGTCGCTGGAGTTCACGCTGCGCTCGACGTCGAGCGCGCTAAGGAAGTAGGGCGACGGGAACTGCACGCGGCAGGGCCGTTCAAAAAAGGGAGACGGAGATGAATACGCAATCGGCAGCAATCGAGAATGAAGCGAGGTTTCAAAGCGCGCCGCGCGTAAATGAGGCGCTGACGGCGCGGATGGAGAAGCGGGCTTTGCTGTGGATGGCCAGGCGCGCGCCGGCGTGGGTGAGTTCGGACCAACTGACCGCTCTCGGACTGGCCGCGCAGGTTGGAGCCGGTGTTTGCTATGCGCTTACGCGTTACGACCGCCGCGCTCTGTTGCTCGTGATCGTGTGTCTGGCGCTCAACTGGCTGGGCGACAGCCTGGACGGCACGCTGGCCCGGGTGCGTGGACGCGAGCGCCCGCGCTACGGGTTCTACGTGGATCATATTGTGGACATTCTGGGATCGGTGGCGCTGATGTGCGGATTGGGCTACTCCGGGCTGCTGCACTGGCAGACGGCGATCGCGATGCTGATTGCGTTTCTGATCCTCTCGAGCGAAAGCTATCTTGCCACGTATACGCTCAGCCGCTTCAAGCTATCGCAAGGCATCTTCGGGCCCACGGAAATTCGCATTCTGCTGATCGCCGGCAACCTGGCGGCGCTGCGCCATCCGTACGCGACGCTGTTCGGCCACAAAATGCTGCTGTTCGATCTGGGAGGGGTGATTGCCACGCTGGGCATGGCGGCAATGGCGCTGACCGTGACCGTGCGCCACACCGCGCAACTTTACCGGCAGGAGCCGTTGCCTTAACCCGGGGGTCGCTCCCGGCTTATGCCTTTGCCATTGTTCCGGCGAGAACATCGGAAAGGCGCAGGGCATGAGCGCCGTCCCTACAGGACTCCGAATGGATCGTCCGCATCTCCAACCCCACGCTGAAGCGCGGGGCTAACAATCATTGTGCCTACGGCGCGCGCCATAAGCTGCCTCCGGCAAGAACGCTTCTACACAAGCCTCTTCGAGGGGCCACCAAGCATAAAGCCTCCGGCTTTGCCGGAGGATACTTACTCTGCGTCGCCGCGTCTGTAAACGATCTTCCCGTCTACAATCGTCAATTCCACATTGACGGATTGAATTTGTACGGGATCGATGGCAAAGATGTCGTCCGACAGTACGACAATATCCGCAAGCAGGCCAGGCTTGATGGCGCCCTTGATGTTTTCCTCGCCCTCAGCATACGCGGCATTTACCGTATAGGCCTTCACCGCCTGAGCAACAGTCACCTTTTCCGTGGGAATCCATCCGTCAGGATTCTTTCCATCAATCGTCCGGCGGGTCACCGCTGCGTAAATTCCCGTGAGAGGAGACAGAGGCGCAACTGGCCAGTCGGAGCCGAAGCAGAGCGTCGCACCTGAATCAATCAGCGAGCGAAATGCATAGGTTGTCTTGATTCGCTGGGGGCCAATGCGGCTCTCGGCCCATCGGCCGTCATCGATCGCATGGTATGGCTGCACGGAAGCGATCACGCCAAGCTCGGCAAACCGCGGAATGTCGCCGGGAAGCAAAGTCTGCGCGTGTTCGATGCGGGGACGGCGGTCGCGCGCTCCGTCTTCCTTTTCCAGGCGCTCGTAAAAATCCAATATCGTGTGATTGGCGCGGTCTCCGATCGCGTGCGTGATCAGTTGCAGGCCGTTTCGGTCGGCAAGCTGAAAATCGGCATACATCTTGTCCGGATTGCGGAGTTGGTCCGAGGCAATGCCGGAGTTGGCGGGGTTGTCTGTGTAGGGCTGTGTGAACCACGCCGTCGATGCGCCCAGGCCTCCATCCGCGAAACTCTTCAAGCTGCCAATGTGGAACCATGAATTGCCGAAATCCGCTTCGAGCCCCAAATCGGAGAGTTGATGCACATAGCTCATCGAGAGCGCTTCCGCCACGCGCACGGTGAGCTTGCCTTGGCGGTAGAGGGACTGCAACGCGCGCAAACGCAGAGGGCCGCCGGTATCCTGGGCGGAGATCGCCATATCCTGCACGCTTGTGACGCCATTGCGCGCCGCGACTTTCTGCATGGCCAGGAAATCATATTCCACTTGCTCGAGGGTCGGGCCTGAAACCACGCTCAGGATGAGATCTTTGGCGGCGTCCTTGAAGATGCCGGTGGGATTCCCGTCCTTGTCGCGCACGATGACGCCGCCGGGAACGTCCTTCGTATTACGATCCACGTGCGCGAGTTGCATCGCCAGCTTATTAGCGACCAGCATGTGCAGGTCCGTTCGGCTCACGGCCACTGGATTGTCCGGAGTGACATCGTCGATGAGATCGTGGGTTGGCAGGGTGCGCGTGGGCCAGCGCTGCTCGTCCCAAAGACCATTAAGGATCCATTTCCCTTTGGGAATCGTCTTTGCATAAGCGGCAATGCGATCGCGAAACTCCTGTGCAGACTGAGCGCTGGTGAGGTGCACGCCGAGTTCGTCTTCGCCGCCCACCATCACATGCACATGAGCGTCGTTGAAGCCGGGCACCACGCGGCGGCCATCGAGGTGCACGATCCTGGACTCCGGGCCGGCCATTTTCATTATGTCGGCCGTGGCGCCGGCGGCAACGATCGTATTGCCGTCGATGGCGACCGCCTCCACTTCAGGATGCGCGGGGTCTTCGGTCCAAATCCTGCCGTCAACCAACAGCAGCGTGGCCGAGCCGGCCAGCACGGCCGAGGACTGCGCCGTGGCGGAAGGACGCGCGAGGATGGCGAGAGCCAGGACAAGCAGCAGCGGTAAAAGAAAACGTCGCATCGATTGCTCCAGTAGGGCGGGGGAGAGGCGCGGCGCAAAGGCGCGCCGGCTTTCACGCTGAACGATTCTCATTGTAACGGCGAGTCATCTCCCCGAGCACGCGGTCGCGGGGATTGGGCGAGGCGAGCAAACGCTCGGCGACAGCCAATGCGTCGCGCCGGGGTTCGTCCTGGCCGAGCTTGAATTTGGCTTCCAGCCGCTCGATGCGCAGTTCGAAGCCGAGGATGGCGGGCAGGCGCCGCGCGATCTCGGTTTCGGGAATTTCGCTGGTCCGCCATCCATTGGGGACTGACGCCTCGAACCCGCCGGTAAGTTCCTCGAGTGCGGCGCGCAGCACTTCCCGGGGCTGAAATGTGAGTGAACCGTAGCAGTGCACGGCTGTGTAGTAGACAGTTGGCGGCATATCCCGGGCGGGGTACCAGCTTGAAGTGATGTAGCTGCTCGGGCCTTCGAAGATTGCCAGCGAAGGAGACTTCGCGTGAATCAGAGCGTCGGCGTGCGTATTGGCACGGGCGATGTGGCCGATGAGCGTGCGGCGCTGGCGTGCGAGCAGCAAAGGAAGATTCGTGGCGAAAGGGCCGGAACACGGCCCGGCATCGTTGCCGAATCCGTTCGAGACGAGCAGGGCCCAGGGGTTTTGCTCAATCAGGTCAAACATCTCGGATTCGGATCTGGGCTTCCAGCATTCACGAACAAACATGGCGGAGGCTCCGGGTTATGAACGAAATGGGCGCGCGGCGCAGGCCCATGGGGAAAAAAGCATCTGGCACCATTCAGGTTTTCAATCGTAAACCCCTAACCGGGCCAGTAAAGGGCCAGTTGCGCGCGCTGACACAAGAACCAGTTTTCAGGCGATTCGCATTCATCTTGTTAGAATTCAGACAGTTACTCTTGATGGCGATTTTAGAGCGTGGACGCGATCTCAATCTGGACCTATTCATTATATGAATACTGGTACTTTACTGGAGCCAGCCCTTTAATCAAGATTACAATAAATGCCAAGGCGAAGGCCTTGCCATAGGCACCAGCCGTTCCCCTTAATGCAGTGGCTTCCATCATTCTTTGGGTTCGCAGTTCTTCTCTAGGGAATGCTCGCAGCAAATCTCCATCGCAGTGCTGCGATCGTGTCAGCGCCAGTTCAAACAAAGACGAAAGAAATCTGGAGGGCCGTTCAATGCAAACGAAGAGATCCTTTTATCAGTTGTGGGCCAGGTTAGCAGCGCTTCTGCTGCTGGCGACGAGTTCGCATGTGTGGGGCCAGAACGCTACGCTCAGCGGCATTGTGACCGATGCTTCAGGGGCGGTGGTGCAGCACGCAAATGTGATTCTGCTGAATCATGCAACGCAAGAGAAATTCGCCACCGAGACCAACAAGGACGGCCTTTATACCCTCGCAGACGTCGCGCCAGGCACTTATGACCTGACAGTCAATGCGAATGGATTCAAGACAGCGCAGCGCACGGGTGTTGCGGTGAACGTCGGCGGCAAGATCTCGGTTGACGTCGAGCTGAGCGTGGGTTCGACGGGCGAGCAGGTGACCGTGAGCGGAAGCGGCGAAAACATCAATACCACCGATGCCGGCGTGAGCACGGTGGTCGACCGCCAATTTGTCGAAAACATCCCGCTGAATGGGCGGAGCTTTCAGTCGTTAATCACAGTTGCGCCGGGAACCGAGGTGGTGCCGTCGCAGGGGTCCGGATCGAGCGGCGAAATCAGCGTCAATGGCCAGCGCACCGAGGCCAACTACTATACGGTCGATGGGGTCAGTGCCAACACCGGCGCGACGGTATCGTCGGCGGGAGCCATTGGCGGCGGATTCTCCGGATCGACGCCGCAGGAGAGCGCGATCGGCACTTCTCAAAGCATCATTTCAATCGACGCGCTCGAGGAGTTCCGCGAGTCGACTTCAACGTACTCGGCCGAATACGGGCGCACGCCGGGCGGCCAGTTCACTTTCGTCTCGCGGTCAGGAACGAACGATTTTCATGGAACGGCGTATGACTTCCTGCGCAACGACGCAATGGATGCGAATAACTGGTTCAATAAACACTCGACTCCGGTGAGTGCCCGGCCTCCGGAACGTCAAAACGATTTTGGCGGAACCCTGGGCGGACCGATCTGGATCCCACGCATTTACAACGGCCGCGACAAGACTTTTTTCTTCTTCTCGTATGAAGCGCTGCGCCTGGAGAATCCCCAGGCGGCCCAGACCTACGGAGTGCCCAGCAATGCGTTCCGCGCTGCCGTCGCCGCGCAGCAGCCGGGACTCGTTCCTTTCGTCGACGCTTTTCCGGAAACAAGCAGTCCCGATCTTGGAGGCCTCTCCGCGGGACTCGCCGATTACACGGCGGGTTATTCCGCGCCAAGCGACCTTGACGATCGCAACGTTCGAGTGGATGAAGTCATCGGCGAACGGTTCAAGCTGTTCGGGCGCTACACCGACGTTCCGTCGAATTCGGAGACGCGGCAACCGACCGACCTTGCCGAGGTGAACAACACCGTGCGCAATGTAAAGATGGCGGTGCTGGGGTTGGACACGGTCGTCAGCCATTCGATGGTGGATGAGCTGCGCTTCGGGCTGACGGGGAACGACTTCAAGGCGCAGCACTATCTGGATAACTTCGGCGGCGCCACACCGCTGAGCATCAGCACGGCTCCGGGCCTCTCGAACGGGGACTGGATGACGTTCTTCCTGTTCTGGGGGACGTATCCTTATTACCTGGTTGAGCCGCAGTCGAACCGGCAGCGGCAGATTAACGTGGTGGATTCACTGACGCAGACGATCGGCCGCCACACGCTGAAATACGGAGTCGACTATCGCCGTCTGGTGACCTCAGAAGAACTGCCGCCGCTCTGGGAGATCACGTTCTATTACGATGCGGCTGACGTTCTGAACAACGCACCGGCTGGCGTGATTGTCTACACTCAGTCGATCAATATGAAGGCGCTGACGCCCAACTATTCGCTTTACGCGCAGGACGACTGGAAGGTCAACGAGCGGTTGAGCGCTTCACTGGGACTGCGATGGGACGCAAACCCGGCGCCAACCGACGTGAACGGCAACCAGCCGTACACGGTTACCGAAATCACGAACCTGGCCACCACGGCGGCCGCTCCGAAGGGAACGCCGCTGTGGAACACGGCTTATCGCAACTTTGCGCCGCGCGTCGGCTTTGCCTACCAGATTCACCGCAACCCGGGTTCCGAGACAGTGGCTCGCGCCGGCTTCGGCATCTTCTACGACACCGGTGAAACCCAGAGCGCGCAGAGCTACTACGGCATCGGCACCACGGGTGTGACGTTCGAGCCGGGAGGATTTCCCGCCACATCGACCGAGATGGAGGCGGCTAATTTGAACCAGCCCAGCACCGGCGCGCCCTACAACGCACCGATCTTTGCCTACGACCCGAACCTGAAGCTCCCTTACACGGAGGAGTGGAACCTGGCCATCGAGCAGGGGCTTGGCGCCGCGCAGACGCTCACTCTGAACTATGTGGGCTCTTCCGCGCACAGGCTGCTGGTGCAGCGGCTATATGAACCGCAGGATTATGGCAACATGGCCTTCTCCGCCGGCAATGGCTTGTACATTACGAACAATGCGGCTGCTTCCAATTACAACGCCATGCAGGTCCGCTTCAATCGCGAGATGTCGCACGGCTTGCAGTTGCTGGCCTCGTACACCTGGGCGCACGCCATCGACACGGCTACATCGAACTTCCTCGTCTACAACCTGGAGCGTGGAGCGTCCGATTACGACATTCGCAACAACTTTCAGGCTGCACTGAGTTATGAGGTCGGCGGGCATTACGACAATCCGTTTCTTGCCTATTTGCTTGAGCACTGGGCCGTCGAGAGCCGCATCTCGGCACGCTCGGCTCTGCCGGTCGATGTTACGCAGGAGGTCAGCGGCGTGACAGCGTCCGGTGAAGCGATCATTTATCATCCGGACCGCGTGCCCAACACGCCGCTATATGTTTCGGGGGACTATCCGGGCGGGCGCGCAATCAACTTCAACGCATTTTCCACGACGGATAACACGGAAGGCGATGCCGGCCGCAACATAGCCCGCGCCTTTGACGCGGTGCAGGCCGATATGACACTGCGGCGCGACTTCCCCATCAAGGAGCAGTTTGGCGTGGAGTTTCGCATGGAGGGTTACAACATTTTCAACCATGCGATTTTTGGATCGGTATACAACTCGCTATCCAGCGGACCGCTGACGACAGGACCGACCGCATTCGGATTGGCCTACAATACCGAAAACAGTCAACTGGGGGGCCTGGGCCAGATCTATCAGGTGGGTGGCCCCCGCTCGCTGCAGGCCTCGCTCAAGCTGCACTTTTTAGGCCCCATCCCAGCGCGTTTCCGACGGGCGTTCCCTGGGTAACCGGCGAGCGGCGCGTTTATCCTGAGGATAATTATGCAGGGCACGGCGCCTGACGCATGGCGCGCTCGCACAAAGGAACTTGACGATGAATGACCGCCGTCGAAGCGGTTTTCGATCTGCGCGTTCGGGAATGCGCGAGGCTCAGTATCTTTTCCTCGCCTGGTGCGCGCTCTCCATTCCTGCCGCCATAGCCCAGTCCTCGCCCCCACGGCTTCCCGATCCATTTCCCAGCACCTATCAATTCATGCCGCGAGTCGATACGCTCATCGAGCACGCGACCATCCTGGATGGAGCGGGCCACAGACTTGAGAACGCCAGTCTGCTGCTGCGCGATGGCAAAGTGAGCGCCATTGGCGAGAACATTGCTGCTGCGGCCGGCGTCAAGGTGATCGATGCCAAAGGCCGCTGGGTCACTCCCGGAATCATCGACGTTCACTCGCACATCGGCGACTTCCCTACTCCGTTCACCCTGCAGGATGCGAAGCACTCCGATGTAAACGAGGAAACCGATCCGAATACGGCACAGGTGTGGGCGCTCCATTCCATTCGCGTGCAGGATCCCCAGTGGGAGCGCGAGCGGGCCGGCGGCGTGACCACGTTGCAGATTCTGCCCGGTTCGACAAACCTTTTTGGCGGCCGCGGTGTCGTCCTAAAGAACATTCCCGCCGTCACTGTCCAGCAGATGGAGTATCCGGGTGCGATGCCTTCGCTCAAGATGGCCTGCGGAGAAAACCCCAAGGAAACCTACGGCGACCGCGGCCAGTTCCCGTCGAGCGAGATGGGCAACGTAGCCGGATATCGTCAGGCGTGGGCCGATGCAGAGGATTACATGCGCACCTGGGACGCTTACGAGCGAAAGCACGACCCCGCACTTCCGCCACCTCACCGCGATCTGAAGATGGAGACGCTTGCCGCCGTGCTGCGGGGTCAGATCCTCGTTGTTATGCACTGCTACCGCGCCGACGAGATGGCTGTGCTGATGGACGTGGCCAAGGAATTCCATTACCACATCACTTCGTTTCATCATGCGGTGGAAGCGTACAAAATTGTTTCGCTCCTCAAAGAAAACGACGTCTGCGTTGCTGTTTGGCCAAACTTTTGGGGCTATAAGACCGAAGCCTACGACGGAGTTGCCGCCAATGCGGCTTATATCGACGCCGAAGGCGGATGTGTCATGCTGCACTCGGATGCGGTTGTCGATGGAGAGCGGCTGACCCTTGACGCTGCAATCGCTATGGGCGCGGGGCGGCGCGCCGGCATCGACATACCTCCGGAACGAGCCATCGAGTGGCTGACGCTGAATCCGGCCAGGAGCCTGCATCTGGAAAACGAAATCGGCTCACTCGAGGCAGGCAAGCATGCAGATGCGGTGCTTTGGTCAGGCGATCCCTTCAGCGTTTTCACGCGCGCGGACCTCGTGTTCCTCGACGGAGCGGTGATCTATGACCGCAATGACAAATCGCGGCAGGCGGTCACGGACTTCGAGCTTGGCCAGCCGGCGATGGAGGAGCAACAGTGACTGCGCGACTCGTTCGAATCCTGGCCGCCGTTGCGCTCACCGGCGCAGGCGCCACCTCAGCGCAGCAGCCACAGCCGGCAAACGATCGGATTGCCGTGGTGCATGCCAGGGCATATCTCACGCCCGGCGACGATGCCATCCCTGACGCCACGATCCTCATTGAAAACGGCAAGGTGCGCGCAGCAGGAGCCAATGTTCCCGTACCGCCTGGCTTTCGCATCGTAGATGCAAAAGGAGCGATCGTCACGCCCGGCATCATGAACTCCAACAGCAGGATCGGACTCACTGAAACCGAAGGCGAGGAGAACACCGACTCCGGCGTGACCAGCGGCCCATTCGGCGAAGCATTCGATCCGGAATCCGCCGTCAATGCTAACTCAACCGTCATCTCCGTGGTTCGCGCCGACGGGCTGACACGCGCCGCGGTGTTGCCGTCAGGCTCGGCGGCTGCGCCGTTTGCCGGAGAAGCCACGCTGCTGGTGTTGAAGGATGGCGAGGATATCGTCGACAAGCCGCGTGCTGCCGTGGTTGCGCACGTGGGCGGCATGATCGTGAGGAGCACGGGCGGCTCGCGCGCGGCGCAGTGGCTGCTGCTCCGTACTGCACTCGATGCGGCGGCGCGCAGCGGAAAGCCGGCAACGCCGGATGAACCGCCGCTGGCCGGCTTCGCAGGCACAACGCCCGAAAATCTCGCCCCACTCAAGCCGGTCCTCGATGGAAAAGTTTCACTCGTCGTCGCGGCTTCCCGCGAGAGCGATCTCCGCCAGGCAATCGCGCTGGTTGACGATTACAAAATCCACCTGGTCTTGCTGGGCGCCGAAGAAGGCTGGCGCGTGGCGCCGCTGCTGGCCTCGCGCCACATTTCTGCGATTGTTAATCCTTTCACTGACAGCCCTACCAGCTGGGATCAGGTTGGGGCCCGGCTCGATAACGCAGCCATTCTCGATAAAGCCGGCGTGCAGGTTTCGTTTGAAGGCGCATTCGTGGAGGTCACTTTCGGGGCAGGCATGGCGACACGCGAAGGAGCAGGAATTGCGGTGGCCAACGGGATGCCATGGAACCACGCGCTGCGGGCAATCACTGAAGGCGCCGCAGAGACCTGGGGCATTGCCGATCATTACGGCACTCTACAGCCTGGCAAGGATGCCGACCTCGTGATCTGGGATGGCGATCCGCTCGAGCCAAGAACGAATCCGGTGCTCATCGTCGTCGAGGGCAGGGAAGTCTCTCTTGAAAACCGCCAACGCCTGCTGGAGCAGCGGTATGCTCCCGATCAGATGAAGTCGAAGATTCCCCCTGGCTATCGGCCGTAGGAAAGCACGACTCCCAAGGCAAATTTAACCCACCGCTGGGGTGAGCAACGGAATCGGTACGGAATTGAAAACGAGGATCGTGCAATGGGTCAATGGGCGCGAATCCAGGCAGTTTTGCTCTCTTCCGCGTTGGCGCTGCCGGCAATGGCCGTGAACGGGCAGTCCAGCAGCAGCATCCCGGGCGGCGCCGATTTTCGCATTCACGAATCCGGTGACACGCTTCCGCTCACGCCCGGGCGCCTGATCGAGTGGGACGAACATGAAGCAACATGGGCTTCTCTCGATGTCTCGCCGGATGGGAAGTCCATCGTCTTTGAATTGCTTGGCGACCTTTATACAATGCCGCTCGCGGGCGGAGATGCCACTTGCATTGTCTGCGGTCTGCCCTTCGATTCCCAGCCGGTCTACTCTCCAAATGGCAGCGAGATTGCTTTCGTCAGCGATCGCGACGGAAACGAGAATCTGTGGATTTCCAAAGCCGACGGCAGCGATCCTCGCCAGATCTCCACTTTGGAGGACAACAGCGAGTTTGTTTCACCAGAATGGGCGCGCGATGGACAATCCATTTACATCTCCCACTACAAGCCCGACGTTAATGCTTTTGAACTTTGGCGCTACAGCATTGCCGGCGGCAGCACCGAGCCAGAGCAAGTGACGCATGCCAAGCGTACGGCTGGCGCGCCGAAGGAATTCAACGACAACGCATTGGGAGCCGCGCTCTCACCCGACGGACGATTCCTCTATTACGAAGAGAAAACAGGGCTCGGATTCGACGACGATGTTAACTTTCCGCTGTGGCACATCGAGCGCCGCGACCTGAAGACAGGCGAAGGCGAAACCGCCATCGTGAATCCTGGCAGCGCCTTCCGGCCGCGCGTATCTCCCGATGGCAAGTTGGTCGCTTACGCTGTGCGCTTCGAAGGCAAGACCGCTCTGCGCCTACGCAACCTGGAAACGGACGAAGATCGCAGCCTCGCGTATCCGATCCAGCGCGATGACCAAGAAGGGCTCTCTTCCCGCGATTTGCTGCCTCGGTATGCTTTTACTCCGGACAGCAAGAGTTTAGTGACAAACTATGACGGGCAGATCTATCGCATTGACGTTGCTACCGGGAATCGAAGCCCAATTCACCTCGCCGCGCATGTCAAGCTTGCTGCCGGCGACTACGCGCGCCCGGAATTCAAGCAAGAGACTGGCCCCGTTCGTGCGCGTCTCATCCAGACGCCCTCCGAAAGTCCTGACGGCAAACAATTGGTTTTCTCCGCGCTAGCGAAGATCTACATCGCTTCGATCGACGCCGAGGGCAACGCTGGCAGGCCCACTCGCCTCACGACGAGCACGCTTCCTGAGTTCGAGCCGTCCTGGTCTTCCGACGGCCAGTGGATCGTCTACGTTACGTGGACTCCCGAAGCCGGCGGCGAAGTCTGGCGCGCGCGTTCAGACGGCTCCGGCCAACCGGAAAAACTCAGCCCGCATCCCGACTACTATGCTTACCCTGTTTTCGCGCCCGACCGAAAACGCATCTACGTTGTGCGCGTTCCCGAATACGACCAGCTTCACAAGGCCGCCGACTTTGCTCCGTATCAGGCCGACCTGGTTGAGTTCCCGCTCGAAGCGTCCGGGTCTCAGGCCGCTGCCCGCATCGTGGCTTCGGGCAGCATGCGCAGCGGGGCCCAGTTTGCGTCAGAAGCTGACGCGCTCTATCTAGACCTTTCCGACGGGCTCTATCGTGTTCCGTTTGACGGCTCCAAGCCCCAGCGCATTGTCCATGCAACGGGTCCCGCTTATTATTTCCTCGAAGCAGCGGCGTCTGCCGATGGCATCAAGATCAGCCCCGATGGAAAATGGGCGCTGGCACAAATCACGCAGCAGCTTTACCTGATTCAGATTTCAGATGGTGCCGGAGTATCCGGCAAAGAAGTCGATGTCGAACTCGCAAAACCATCGCCTATTGAAACGCGGCTCACCTCAGTCGGCGCAGACTTTTTCGGTTGGGCGGACGGCGGCAAGACAATCACCTGGGCCATCGGCTCCACGTTCTTCCGCGAGAGGCTTGCCGACGTGAAGATGGGCTCATCGGAGCCTCCATCGGGAACCGATGTGGAACGCGTTTCAGTCCAACACATTTCCGTGATCCTTGAGGTGCCCCGCGACACGCCGCACGACGCCATTGTGCTTCGCGGCGCGACGGCCATCACCATGCAAGACAGAGACGACGACGGGGTCATACCTGACGCCGATCTAGTTATCGTGGACGATCGCATCGCCGCAGTTGGCAAGCGGGGATCTGTTCCCTTGCCCCAGGGAGCACATATCATCGACGAGACCGGCCGATTTATCGTTCCTGGTTTTATCGATAACCACATTCACTGGGGCTCCATCCGCCGCGGCATTCTGGACACCGAGTGCTGGGAGTTCCAGGCCGCACTGGCCTATGGCATTACCGCTACGCTCGATCCTTCGTCACTGAGCATTGACACATTCGCCTACCAGGACATGCTCGATGCCGGCATGATGATCGGCAGCCGCGTTTACACTACCGGCCCAGCGCTGTTCTCGTTCAACAATATCGTTACGGAAGAGGACGCGCTCAACGATCTCCGCCGCAACACCGACTTTTATCGAACCGGCAATCTCAAGGAATACCGCACTGGCAATCGCCGTGTGCGCGAGCTGGTTATCGAAGCCGCGCGAAAGCTCGGTATGCTCACCACCACCGAAGGCGCTCTGGATATGAAGCTCGACATGACGCAGATTCAGGATGGCATTCCGGGCAACGAGCACGCATATTCAGCCGTCCCTATTGCGGACGACATCGTGCAACTCTTCGCTAAGACGGGCGTCAGCTATACGCCTACGCTACAAATCTCCAACGGCGGAATGTGGGGCCAGGATTACTTCTTTTCCCACGAGTCTCCATACCTGGATGGGAAGCTGCGCCACTTCACGCCGCATTTCGTTCTTGCGCGCAAGATGGAGCGCCTGCATTGGGGCCAGATGGAGGAGTATTCCTTCCCGCTTGTCGCTGAAGGGGCAGCGCGTATTCAGCGTGCCGGCGGGCTGGTGGCCGTAGGCAGTCACGGCGAGGTGCCAGGCTTGGGTTATCACTTCGAGTTGCAGGCGCTGGCCATGGGAGGAATGACGCCAAAAGAGGTTCTGTGGGCCGCGACCATGGGCGGAGCGAAAACCATCGGGCGCGACGGTGAACTCGGAAGTCTTGTCTCCGGCAAGTACGCCGACCTGATCGTACTCGACAAAGATCCCGCGCAGGACATCAAAAATACCCTCTCGATCGGGTTCGTCATGAAGAACGGCATTCTTTACGATGGCGCAACGCTCAATGAGATTTGGCCGGTCCAGCGCGAGCAGCCGCAGACCTGGTGGCAGCGCGAAGAAGAGCAGACCAAAGGAATCCCGGCACAATAGCAGGAACATGAACCGGCAAGAAGGCTCTGGTCAGGCGCGCATTCTGGACCGATACGTTAAACGGAATTGAGGATAAGATGAGTCCAGAAATTATTGAGGCAGAAGTCAAAAACCGGGGTGCGCGCATGCGCCGGTTCAAGTTGCTTTTCCTCGACCGCGGCAGCTCAATGTCATTGCAGGCCCAGCTGACAGCTGAGATTAAGGAGTTGATCCGAACCGGTGAGCTCGCGGCCGGCGATCGGCTGCCCTCCACCCGCGGACTCGCCGCCAATCTCCGCGTCTCGCGCAATACAGTCGTCTACACCTACGACCGGCTCATCGGCGAAGGCTACCTGCACAGCCGCTTGCGCAGCCGGATCTATGTGGCAGATACCGCGCCGGAACTGCAGAGAGCCGCGCGCGAGCGCACCCGAGCCCGGCAGGTGGTTCGTGTGCCGGTCACTGTTCCCATCGCCGGCGGATCGGCTGCGCCAACGCCGTTTCGGCCCTGCCAACCCGACGTGCAGCTTTTCCCGCTTGCGATGTGGAACAGACTGCGTAACCGTTCTCTCCGCGGCTCGCATCGCAGCCTGTTGCATTATCACTCTGCCGCCGTCCTCGGACTCCGCGAGCTGCGCGAGAACCTCGCTGCGTATTTGCGCGAGAGCCGCGGAGTGCGCTGCGAGTGGTGGCAAGTGGCCATCACATCCGGCTCACAGCAGGCGCTCTATTTGCTCTCGCAGATCCTGCTTGACCCAGGCGATCGCGTGTACATGGAAGATCCCGGATACCAGGGCGCCGTCAAGGCCTGGCGCGCTGCAGACGCAGAAATTCGATACCTGCCCGTCGACGCCGAGGGAGCCGTCATCCCTTCGCTGGCCGAACAACCCGTAAAACTCATTTACGTAACGCCTTCGCGGCAGTTTCCCACCGGGGTTTCACTTTCGCTCGCCCGCCGGCTCGCGCTGGTCAACGGCGCCGCCGACTCCTCCACATGGATCGTCGAAGACGATTACGATTCCGAATTTCGATACGACGCTGCTCCTCTGCCCAGTCTGCAGAATCTCGATGTCAGCGGCCGCGTCATTTATATCGGCACATTCAGCAAACTGCTCTTCCCCGCGCTCCGCCTCGGCTACGCAGTGCTTCCCGTCGCGCTTGTCGAACGGTTTCAGGAGCTGAAGAGCGTTGTCGACGATCATGGTCCCATGATCGATCAGGCGACACTCGCTGCTTTTCTCGATACAGGCGCCTTCTATTCGCATATCCGGCGTTGCCGCCGCGCTTACGCCGAACGCCAGAGAACCTTCCTTGAGGCTATTCAAAAAGGCGGATTGCAGCTCGATTTCCGGTTTACCGACGGGGGTATGAATCTAACTGGATTTCTCCCTCGCGAATTTGACGACGTTGAATCCTCCGCGCGGCTGCGCCGTGCCGGACTCGACGTGCCAGCGCTGTCCTCGTATTCCGCGAGAGCCGCCCACGCGCAGGCTTCCGTCTCAGGGGAGAATATCGCTTGCCCGCGCGGTCTCGTCTTTGGATTCACAGCCTTCACTCCCGAGCGAATTCGCGCGGGTGTGCAGACAGTCCTTCGAACGGGCTTGCGTTGAACCGAAAGCCTCACTGCGGCCTTTGACGGCTACAGGGAGGCTTCAATCCTGTTTCTCCCACAAGCGACGCGGCTGAAACCGACGGAAGGCGCCGCTACTGCAGGTTGTAATGGCCCCAGACGGGCACTGCCTGTTCGGGCGCGCCCACTTCGGTCACTGAAGCCGAACGCCCCTTGATATACTCAGGCGGTCTCACGATCTCGTAGTGAAGAGCGTCCTGCTTGCATTTGATTATGCAGAGACCGCACCCTTTGCACTTTTCGGCGTCGATCGCCGCTTTCTGCTTCTTTGTGTCGGGGACCGGCTTCATCTCTATCGCTTCGAAATGGCACCACTTGGCGCACTCTTTGCACCCTTTGCATTTGTCTTCGTCGACGACAGCGAGAAAGCGGTTCGGCGTCATCAGCTCGAACCTCTTGTCGCGGGTTACAGGGTAGAGGATCTCGCAGGCGTGCTCGCAGCAATAACAGTCGCCCCAATGCACCAGGCCCGCTTCTTCCGAAGTTCGCACGATGTCGAGTGCCTCTTGCAGGGAAACTTCCTTGAGCAGCCGGCCCGGCTGGTTGAGGTAGTATTCTCCTCTCGGCCGGTCAAAGCAGGAAAAACACGTCAGGAGCGGGTGATCGCAATTGCCCCACACGACGCGGCAGCCGCACGGCCCGACGATTCTCCGCTTGGCGTTCTCGATCTTCAGTTTCCAGTTCTCCTCCGGCAGCAGGTCCTCGGGACGGATGTTCGGGCTGCGCTCGAGCGCCCCTATAGCCGGCCATATAGGGAGACTGCGCCCCGTTGTCTCCTTCAACTTTGCCATTTTATCCGCGAACATGTAAGACATCTCGTTGCGAAAGAAATCTCCCCACAGCTCTTTGACGTGTTGCGGAATGGCGTTAGGCCCGGCGTGCGGGGCGGTGTCGGCAACCGTCTCATGGTGAAAGGCAATGAGACTGGTATGGAACGCATATTGTGTCTTTCCTCTGGTGAGCGCCCCGCGGTCTGTCAGGGAATTGAGCCTCTTCGAGAGCACCTTCTCGTCGACCCCCAGCCTGGCTGCCAGCTCCTGACACGTGGCCGGATCAAACAACTCGCTGCAGACGAGGGCCTCTTCCGGGGTGAACATTGCCTCAAGTATCTTTACGAAACGCTCCGAGTCCGGTACGCCCAGCTTTGCCGCTAATTCGACATGTATGCGATTTTCACTCATAACCTTCCCCCTCTTTTGCCGGCCGCGTCCCCATCAGGGCGGCGCAGCCCGTTGACATCGTCTCCTGTTTATTTCCTTCCCTAAACGACTCCTGCTGTCCCGGCAATCGCATCTTGAAACCACGCGAACCATGCGTCCAGGCCCTCGCCGGTCTTGGCCGAGACCGGGAATATCTTCCCCGATGGATTAAGGCCGTTTACCGCCTTAGAGAAAGCGGCCTCATCGAAATCGAAGTACGGCATCACGTCGGTCTTACTCACCAGCACCACATCGGCTTCGGTAAACATCAAGGGGTACTTATGCGGTTTGTCGTCGCCTTCGGGAACGCTCAAGAGCATGACCTTCTTATGAGCGCCCAGGGCGAACTCGGCCGTGCAGATGAGATTGCCTACGTTTTCGACGATGATGACGTCTATCTCCCCAAGAGCCAGAGCATCCAACGCTCCCCTCATCATGTTGGCGTCGAGGTGGCAGGCGCCGGCGGTATTTATCTGAACTACCGGGATGCCCAGCTTGCTTATCTTGTCTGCGTCGATCGTCGAGGCGATGTCCCCTTCCACCACGGCAATGCGGATCTTTTCCTTGAACTTGTTAATAGTCCGCGTAATCAGAGTGGTTTTGCCCGCCCCCGGCGAAGACATGACGTTGATCATCACGACGTGATGTTTGTCGGCCCGTTCCCGGTTCGCCTTCGCATTCGCGTCGTTGACGCTCAGGATATCTTCCTTCACGGTCAGTACCTTCACGCCCATTTATTCCACCTCGATGCTGTCGACATATAGTTCGCGTCCCGCGACTATGTCCACTTGTTGCTCTTTGCAGTTGGGGCAATGCAAATCGTACTTCTCCGGCCTGAAAATTGTCTCGCACTCGCGGCAGCGCATCTCCACGGGAACATGCATGTAAGAAATGCAGGCCTCCGCAGCAATTGTGTTTCTGCTGACGAAGCCGAAGTAGAAATTGACTGCTTCTTCCTCGACGCCAGCGAGCTCGCCGACCACGAGACAGATCTTGAGGATTTTGCCGGCCTTTTCTTTCTCAGCGTGCTTGAGCGCCGTTGAGAGAAGGGAATCGACGATGCTCTGTTCATGCATCGAAAACCATCCTTTTTGAGACTGCCTCCTGCGGGCGAAGGCCCCGTGCGGCACACTCCAGGAAGCACCACGACAGGCGCCGGCCCTGGAAGCGGAGTATGCTCCAGCGGTCCGGCCAGTTCGAATGTGAGGGCGCTCTGCTTGGGCGGCCAATAGCCCCTTGAAGAGAGCTGCAGCGGGAGGAGCACCGGGCGTCAATGCCAGTCTCAACGGCTACGTCCCTTTCCCCGCGACCAATGTCTGGAATGCCGATATCTACAATGCTCCGCTCAAGAGGTAACTAAGTCTCTCGCTAACGTGCCGCAGTCTATCGATTTATCAAGAATTAAGGTATGATAGTGCCGTCTACCCAAAAACGTCAAGGTCAAATAACAAATGACGCTCAGCCGAGGCGAACCGGTGCTTTGCAGCCGAATGGAAAGGCTTAGTAGCTGACGGCGGGAAATAAAGCGGATTTACAGTCGAGAATATGTTTCAAACGGGATGCTGAGGAGGATGCGAGAATGGCGGGAAAGTACGAGCACTTCATCAAGCAGTTGGGCGCGCTGGCAGCCGGACCTGAAGGTGCGCAAAAGGAAATCTCCCTGCGCGGTCGCGACCACCTGGAAGGGCTGGATCTAAACATCCGCTGGGGAGTCCACGATAGCCTTGGGGACTGGCCCGTGAACGGGCAGGCACATTCCAATTCTTTTCCCGAGTGGCTATTTTTCGTTGGTCTCGATACGGCGAATGTCAATTACCTGGGAGCGGAAATCGAGTGCTGTCTGGGCAGCGAGAAAGAAACGTACACGTTCAACGAGCCGACGGTCGTCATTGCGCCGGCCGGTTTTCCTCACGGTCCCATCGCCACCAAACGATTGTTCAGCCCAAAGGGTTTTGGCTTTATCTCAGCCGGCCTTAACGGGAAATCCGGTGATGGCTCGGCAGGCGAAAAGGGGCCGAGCCACCAGCCCGTCCCAGCAACGGGAAAGTATTCCCATCTGGTCAAGTCGCTGAAACCCGGCTTGATTATCCAACGGGGAAAGCTCCGGGCCGCTGCATCAACCCCGGAGCAACTGGCCAAACGCGAGGAGATGCAAAGAAATGGATTCAGGCCGGGTCCCGGCAATCCGGATCACCTGACCTCGATGTCCGGGAAGGACCTGGGAGGGGCAAAGCTGAATGCCGCCTGGGGGTTCTGCAGCCAACCTGGCAGTTGGCAGCGCGGCGTTGACGCTCACGTGCATCCCGCAGACCAGGTATTGATGTTCCTGGGCATGGACCCGAATAGCGACGATCTGGGGGCGGAAATTGAAATCGATCTCGGACGAGAACACGAGCGATATCTTGTCGACAAATCCTCGGCACTCATATGCCCCGCGGGTCTTCCGCACGCTCCGTTCGTCACCCGGTGGGTGGATAGGCCGTTTGCGTTCCTGTTGTTCAACCTGGCCGCCGACATGACGATGACATTCGCCTGAATGGCCGCTTGCTTGAAGATGGAAAAAACTTATCTGAATCGTCCGGGAGGAGAAACTGAGATGGCAACCGGGAAATACGAGCATTTATTGAAACCGCTGAAAATGGCTGAAAGGCCTGGACAGGAACAGATCTTTAAGAATACGGGAAATGCCGATGTCAATCGCTGGCTAAATGGCAGAGACCATTTGGAAGGGCTGGAATTGAACTTCTCCTGGGGGTTTTATACAGGACTAGGGGATTGGCATCCCGGCATGGATCCTCATGTACACCCCTATCCGGAATGCCTGGTGTTTGTCGGTCTCGATCCTCACCGCCCGGAGTATCTGGGCGCCAAACTCCAGTATTGCCTGGGCCAGGAACTGGAAATCCATACTTTTGACAAACCTTCGGTGGTGGTTGCTCCCGGCGGGTTCTCTCATTGCCCCTCGGTAACGCTGGACGTAACCAGTCCGGTCGGATACAGCTTTTTCATTATTTCTTTGGGCGCCGATCCTGCCACCCGATGGCTGGGAGACGGGATAACGGAAGAGCAAATGAAGCGGATGACGGCGCCAACTGAAGGAGGGCTGAAGCCCCCCATGAATTCCACGTTCGGGAAGAGGCGGGTCCATATCTCCGAAGAGACCGTAACCCACGGGCAGGTGAATGCCCACTATATTAAGCCTCTGATCCCCAACACCATGGCCAAGCATGAACTGACCGCCGAGGAGAAGGCGCAGTACGGCCAAATGGCGGAAGGCGGGCGCAAACCTGGGCCGGGAATGACGGAGAATGCGGTATGGATGTTCGGCAAGGATCTGGAGGGCATGGATGTCAACTTCTGTTGGGGCATCCAGACCAATCCCGGTTTGTGGTGGCGTGGTCCCGGACGCGGGGCGCATGTTCATCCGGTTGACGAAGTATTGATGTTCGCCGGCACCGATCCGTCCGATATCGATTACCTCGGGGCGGAGATTCAGATCGAAATGGGCGCTGAGCACGAGCGATACATCATCGACAAGCCGACCGCGGTGGTCTGTCCCGCGGGTGTGCCGCACAATCCCATTGTTACTCGCTGGGTGGACAGGCCCTTCGGATTCCTATTAATGTCTCTCGGCGCCAGCCACGAAACTACTTATATAGATTAACTATTCTCATATAGAGGGCACGGAGATCGCGCCTGGGAACTTCAGCGATCTCCGCGCCAGCCCCTCTCGCTTCCGACCGAGAGGTATGGATGGCCCTTTCTGTCACCGTGGGGCTTCTTCGGCGAATCTCAGAACGATTCGGGTGCCACAGCCATCTCTTTGGCTGGTCGAAATCGCCGCAGAAGATAATCTTCCGGAGCCGGTTTGTCCTTCATGCGAGCGAGCCGTCTGGGCGCCGTCTCCACATAAAACAGGGAAACAAAGCAGATGACGATGCCGGCAGCGCTCGCCATCCAGATGGGGGCGACGAGGCCGAACTTGTCCGCCAGCAAACCTGCGATGGTTGGCATCAAAGCCGCACCCAGGAGCTCGCCTACCGCACTGGGCAGCCCCACGGCCGTCCCCGCAATCTCCGGAGGCACGGACTCGGCCGGCAGCGTGGCGAGGTACATCGGATAGATGCCTGCTCCAAACATTCCCCAAAAGAAGAACAGAGCGGTTAGGGCGGCGACCGAAGTACCCGGGGGCATCAGGGCTACTGCAAAACCGAAACAGGCGCTCAGAAACGCGGCCAGAATCACGGTTGCCTTGCGTCCCAGCACATCGGAGATGGCGCCCAACGAAATTTCTCCCAGGAACGCTCCCAGACCGGACGCGGCGATGATAAATCCGACCTGTTGCATGCCCAAATGGTGCACCCTGGTGAGAAACAGCGAAGAAAACCCGGTAAAAATCCACAGCCACGCCATCACCGGAATGCTGTTGACGGTGGACAGGATCACATTCTTATATTTGAGGACATCGACGAGCCGCACCTTCTGCTCGTGGACCTCTCCCTCCCCCGCCTGGTGCCCCATCTTGCGGGCTTTGATCGCTTTGGCCAGCGTGGGAGATTCACGCATCGTAATGGCCAACAGGAAGCTGATCAGCAGTCCCGGAATGGAAATAACATAGAACACCGGCCGCCAGGAGCCAAACTTCTCCAGCAACCAAACCGCAACGGGGGGGCCGAGAAACAGGCCGATGAACAGAAAGGCCCCGAGAAAGATGCCCTGGTACATGGCTCGCCTGCGCGACGGCGCCTCTTCCGCAATGGTTGCGATCGCGGGAGCAACCGGTCCCCCTTCAAACAGTCCCAGTCCGCCGCGCACCAATAGCATCTGGCCGAGACTATGAACCAGGCCGGTAGTCCAGGAGAAGACCGAAGCCAGGGCGGCGCAGGCGATAATCACGCGGCGCCGTCCGAACCGGTCTCCCAGCGCCGACCAGAGCAGCTGTCCAAAAGCCCAGACGAAGCCGGTAACGGCAACGACCTTGCCGACATCGGTGTAGGTGAACTTCATGTCTGCCTGAATTGCAGGCATGATGATGGACACGACGATCCGCTGGATCCCGACAAAACCCCACATCAGAGCCAAAAGGATCAGCAACTTTTGATAGTACTTCATTGTGAATCGCTCCCCTGCGCCAACACACTCGGCGCCAAGCTGTACCGCCAAGCCGCCGACCTTGAAATTCCGGATGGCACCTGAGGTTGCTCTAATGCTGGTTATACTCAATCCTGCCACGCAATGCAGATGCAGTCCAATCCTGCCAGCTAATACAGTGTTTTGCTGCCACCCATTACACTCGAATCCTCCCACTGGAGGTTCGAAGTGCGGAGGCAACCTTATCCCCGCCGGAGTCGGGTCCAAATGTTAACTACTTTCAAATCTCCCCATTGCCGGTCACTCGGCCCAGAGTCCGAATTCTGGTGAGAAGCCCGATTAGCGGGACTAAAACAGTCAAGCTCTATATTCTGGCTCTAGAGTGCCGTAGGAGCAGCGTTATGAGGGTCCGAGGGAATCAGTGTGTGCATTTTGCTTTTCTTTTTCTGCTGGGAGTCACATTGCATGCTCAGGGGAAGATCGATTCCTCGAACCATCTTGTGCAGATGATACCGGTCGAGAAGGATGTCAACCTTGAGGTCCTTGATTGGGGCGGTACCGGCAGACCGCTGGTTTTGCTGACAGGTCTGGGTGACAATGCGCATGTCTTCGATGAGTTCGCTCCAAAGCTCACTGCCAACTTCCATGTCTATGGCATCACCCGCCGAGGCCGTAGCGCGTCCAGCAAACCCGAAGCGAATGAAACGAATTACACGGCCGACAGGCTAGGTGAAGATGTGCTGGCGGTCATTGATGCCCTGCACCTGGAAAAGCCTATTGTCGCAGGACATTCATTTGCAGGCGAGGAACTGAGCTATATCGGATCGCATCATCCTGAACGGGTTGCCGGACTCATCTACATAGAAGCCGGCTATCCTTACGCTCTTTACGATCAAGCCAACGGCGAGCTGGAACTAGATGCTATTGAACTACGGAGTCAGCTACGCCAATTCGCTAATGGTTACGCTTTGGAACCCGTGAAAGATTACGACTGCTTAATCTCCAATCTGGAACGAGTGGAGAGCGAGGTTCAGCGGCACGAGCAAGACACCAAGAATCTTCCTCCCACTCCAGTCAGCCCGAGGATGACTCCCGACCTGTTCGCCATGATGGAAGGCCGGGAACGATTCACAACCATTCATGTACCCGCCCTCGTGATCTTCGGAACCGATCCCAGTCCGGTACACGGAGACGATTTGCGATCCCACGCTCAAGCCGTGCGACAGGAGATCATGATGCGTGACAAGACATCGCAGATCGCGGCGTGGAAGCGACAAGTCCCCTCAGCCCATGTGGTTCTGATCCCACATGCTACTCATTACATGTTTCGGTCCAATGAGGCTGATGTGCTGCGTGAAATCAACAAATTCATCGCCACACTTCCTCCAACGACGTAGCCAACGCCCGGATCGTCGCCAATGCTGACCTTTGAGGAATCTTCTCCCGGAATCTTGCACTTTTGCACCGATTGTGTGGCATTTCCAGACTTCGCCCACAGTTGAATCGAGATTTGAAGGCAAGATCGTCTAACTGGTAAATACCTCCAAGCTTGATGCCCTGGCACGGAGAGTTGGCGGAGACTTTCGTTTTTCAGCCCATTCGATAGTGGCAGCATTCCACTGTATTGGTTGGCAGCAAAGCACTGCATCCAGCTCCCGAGCTCCGGCCCGCGCGCGGCGGCAATCGGGCGCGCTCGCGCAGCGCCGTGTGATGGTGATAAACGAAAATCTTCTTTGACTTGTGTCGGCGCGGGCAGTGCGGTTTTTCGGGCGCTTGCCTTCACATCGCAGCGGCGGTAATGGAATCGCGCACGATCAGCCCGATTCTGCGCCTACCAACCGGCATTTCCACGCTGGCCGGAACGCGAGCCGGTTCCTGCTCCACAACCGGGGTGGAATCGGGTGCTCCCAGAGGTACTGGCTGGTAGGGGAGGAAAACCCGGAACGTGGAACCGGTCACTGAGTTGCGCTCAGCCCAGATGCGCCCGCAGTGCTGTTGCACGATGGTGCGGCAGATGGACAGGCCCAGCCCGGTTCCACCTTTCTGCCGGGAATCGGAAGCGTCAACCTGCTGGAAGCGTTCGAAGATGGCCTCCAGCTTGTCGGCGGGAATGCCGCGGCCTGCATCGACCACGGAGAGCGTGACCCCGCTGACGTCGGGACGCAGCAGCACCGAGATCGTGGAGTTGGGAGGCGAAAACTTAATGGCATTCGAGAGCAGGTTGGTCAGAACCTGCAGCAAACGATCGGGATCGGCCGCGATCTCCACCTGCGTAGGATCGTGAATCAACTGCACGCGCGCGGAATCGGCAGCCGGCTGCATGCACTCAATCGCCTGGTGGACAATGTCTGCCAATTGCACCGGCTTGAAGGTGAACGATCCCCGCCCTCTCTGGATGTGCTCGAGATCGAGAATGTCGTTGATAAGGCGCGCCAGGCGTTCCGAGTTGCTGAGCGCGATGCGCAGCAGGTTAGCGTTTTTTTCGTTTACCTGGCCAAGGCTCTCGGAGGAAAGCAGACCGAGCGCACCGCGAATGGCTGTGAGGGGCGTGCGCAGCTCGTGGCTCACCGTGGAGACGAACTCGTCCTTGAGACGGTCGAGAGCATAGCGCTGGCTGACATCGCGGAAGCTGAACACCGAACCGGAGAGGCGGCCGTGATCGAGAATCGGCGTCAGGTTGTAGTCAACCCGGAACGAGTCGCCGTCGATGCGATAAAAAGTGTCCTCTCCGGAAGTGGCCATGGGCCGTAGATTGCCCGTCGCGCCCAGCAGCGCGCAGTCGTCTCGGCAAAAATTGTTCACCGGGGCTGAGCCGTGCAGAAGATCGTGGATGGGCTTGCCGCTCAGGCTCTCCGGGTCGGCGCCGAGCAGATTCGCCGCCGCCGGGTTGGCAAAGCGAACCAAGCCGTTGGGATCGAGACCGCAAATGCCGTCGGCAACGGCGTTGAGCAGAATCTCCTGCTCTCGATAGAGCTTTTCGGCGCGGTCGCGCTCGTGCGAGCGGGCAAGCATCTGGCCGAGCGAAGCGGCCACTGTCTCCACCGCCGCCACGGCTTCGCGATTTTCGCGCAAGCAGAAGTGGCAATAGAATTCAAGAACCGCCAGCACTTTGTTGCCCACGCGCACGGGAACGGCGCAGCCGGAAACCATCCCATGGCGCTGCGCGGTGTGCGTGTGCGAGTTGGCGGAGGGCAAGGAGGCGAGATCGGCAACCCACATCGCCCGCCCGTCCTCCCAGGCTTTTCCCGGCAGATCGTCGCCGCTGCTGAGCTTCAGGCCCATGCTCTCCTGGATGAGCGTTTCCGTGCGCCTTCCAGGCGCACCCCACGCCGAACAGAACTCGAGCCGGTTTTCTTCCAAATTGACTTCCCAGCGCAGGGCCACATCCCAACCCTGGGAAACAGAGAGGGCTTCAAGGATGCGCATGGCCGTGATCTCAGGCGATGTATTCTCGCCCACAATCTCGCTCATCACCAGTTGCAGGGCCACGCGGCGCTCGCGCTGCACAATCAGCCGCAGGACCAGAACCGCCGCGGCCGCGCCGGCGGCAAAGATCAAAACCGCGTTGAGGCCTGGCCCGGAAGAAACGTGGGGCACAATTGGACCGAGGACAACGGCCAGCGCCAGCCCGGCGACAATGGGCGAAATGAACGACGAACCACGGCCGAGGGGACGCACAGCATGCGCGCTGCAGATTGTCCGAATCGCCTCGGCCCGGTCGCTCATAGATCCCTCATTGCTCAGGAAATTTGATTTTGCCATTCCCAGGGGTTCGCCGAAAGCAAGTTTCGCAGAATCCAAATGAATCTTATCAAACAAAAGCACGACAGTAACCACTATTATAGCACTACAGTAACCATCCTTGCCGCTCTTGCTCTACCGGCAGTGGCAGCATTCCACTGAATTGGGTGGCAGCAAAGCACTGTATCCGGCAGTCGTTCCTCAGACCCACCAGTCAGAAGCACCGATTGCCAGAAGACAGCCAGCGTTTTGCTCTAGCAAGCGGGGAAGAAAGTAGTGGGTCAGTTTGAAAAAGATCATGTCTCCGGGCCTAAGAACTTATCCGTAAATAACCATAGTTTGCCTCCAACAGATAAGAGCAGCGGCGAGTTGCAGCAGAGCCGTGTAGCTGGCCTCGGTTTTTTCGAAGCTGACCAGCAGTTTGCGGAAGCGGTTGAGCCAGGAGTGGGTGCGTTCGACCACCCAGCGGCGCGGTTTGGAGTCCGGATAGCGATACTTTATGAGCCGCTCTTCAGCGCGTGATTTGACGCGTGGGTAGTAGCGATGCTTGCGGGCGATCTTGCTCACCGGATAGCCCACGTAGCCAGCGTCCAGGCAAAGATACTGTTGGTCTTTCCAGCCAGTAACTTCAGGACGTTCGACGACGACCCTGGCCAGCGTCGGATCCAGCAGCTTGGAGTCGTGGAGGTTGGCGCCGCTGACGGCGATCGACAGCGGGGCTCCACGGCCGTCGACCAACAGACTGCGTTTGCGCCCTTTTTTTTCCCCGGTCGGTCGGGTTCCGACCAACGCATTCGGTTGCAAGCGGCGCTTTGCCCATGGCTCCGTCGGCTGCCTGCCACTGCCAGGCGATGCCCTGCATTCCGTCATACTCGGCCAGGCCAGCCTGCCACAGTTTCTGGAAAAAACCAGCCCTATACCAGTTCTGAAAGTATTGATGCACCGCGCTGGCCGAACCGAACTCGCGCGGCAATGCTTTCCATTGAACGCCGGTCCGCAGAACGTAAACAATCGCCGAAAATACCTGCCGGGAAGACATTGGCTTGCGTCCAGCTCCAGCTTTGCGCTGGTACTTTCGACCTGCCTCCCGCCGGCGTACCGGAATCAGCGGCTCAACCTTGCTCCACAAACTATCCGAAACTGTCCACGACTTGATTTGGGCCATATTGAGTCCATCATCGCCGTCTTCCAGTCGCTGCAAACGAGAGATTCAACTTCCCGAACCAAACTCATCACTATTTACGGATAAGTTCTAAAACCCCGACACATTTTTGCGGCGTTTACGGCACGACTGAAGTCGTGCCCTTTCAAAGCGGATTCAAACTGACCCACCACCGGGAAGAAGCCGCCTTCGTGCCCATCATGTAAGCTAAAAGAAGAAATCATCTTATCAGGAGCGGATTGATGAGCGAACAAGAGCTGAAGCAGGAGATTGCCCAATACGTGAAGGATATCCCTTGGGGTGTGCTTGCCTACGTGAGCGCCGACGGTGTTCCGGTGCAGCGTACCTTTGGAGCCTTTGCGTTCGACCAGGACGATGTTATTTTCTCGACCCACAAAGCCGCGGCCAAGGTGGCTGCGATCGCCGGTAACCCAAAAGTATCGTTCTTTTTGGAACGAATGGATCAAGAACTAAACGGATGGAAGAGCGTTCTCTATGTTGGCGAAGCCGCCCCAATCGAAAACGCTGAGGAGCTGACACGGGCGATTGCCGCCTTGAGCGCCCGGAGCCCCTTCATCAAAGACGCGGTCGAGCGCAATGCGATGGGGGATTTTCGTTTGTTTCGGTTGCGCACCAGCCAGATCGAGTATTTGAATTATGGCAAAGGCTTTGGACACGTAGACAAGCTCGCCACTGGCAGAGTCAGCGCCGCCAAGGTTTGAGGCGCCCCGAGGGGGCAGTTGCACGGCCGCGCTGTCCCAAAACATCCCTGGCGAAGGCTCGACCGCTATCTCTCGAAGTGGGTTACGGCGGTTCTCCAATTCACGTGAGGTTTTGAAGGGCGTTCAATGTGGCGATTTCTCGATGAAAACGCCACTTAGCGGTTGTGTCTCCGCTACACCAATTGGAGAACCGCTATAGCAGCGCGCATTTCCCGATCTTCCAGGAGCCGTTGCTCTTTGTGTAATCGATCGTCAGCATCCGGCGCTCGGTGCGACGCAAGGTGCCGTAACCCTGGGCATGTGCCATCTGCGCCAGTGTGCAATCCCTGGCCAGCGGCGTTTCCAGGTCGACGGCACAGTCGAAATACCCGACGGCGCTTCGGCCATCCGCGGCGATTTCGATCTTGTCCGGCGCACCGGCATGATCCGCGGTAATCCGGCGCACTGCGCTGTCGACGAGCGCCTCGCGGTCGCCGGTATTGACCTGTCGCAGCCAGGACCGATGCAACTCCCGGATCGCGGCCTCGTCCTCGAGGCGCTTGACCCGAGCCATCAAGCCCCGAGCCTTCAGGCCGTCGTCGGCAAGCGCAACGGCGGAAACCGAGGCCATCGCGATAGGCGCGGCCAGAAGCGCGCCGCCTTTCAGGAATTTGCGGCGCGTGGGGGTAATGTCCCTGGTCATGTCGTTCTCACTCAAGTGCCGATCTCAAAAATACTTGTCGACTTCGAACTTGCCCGCATGCCTGACCACGGCGCCGATCTGACTCATATCGAGGCCGCGCGCGCCGCAGTGATAGCCGATGCCGGCATCGTGCATGATGTTCAAGTTGAGGAGAATAGTGCCCAGCGTGCCGTTGCACCCCTCCTCCAGCCAATAAATGAAAAAGATGCCGTCGCGGATCTTCACGAAGTCGCCCGGGCCGCACCATTCCATGCCGCCATGCCCGTCCGGCGTGAAGATGATCCATGACACCGTGTTGGGCGTGGAATAGAGATGCATCGAAGTGAGCCCGGGAGCATAGCTGTAGGTGATGCAGCGGCCCAGCATTTCGGTCGTTCTGCGGTGGCGGCGGTACATGGGCGGCTGAATGCCGTCCATCTCGAGCACGCCGAAAAGGGTGCGCGCCCCGGCCTCGTTGGCGAAATAGGGCGTGTTGAGAAAGCCGTTGAAACAGGTCACCAGCCCCTGGTGGAAATCCACTGCCATGATGTGGCCGTCGTGGTTGGGCGCGCCCTCCAGCAGATGTCCGAACAGCAACAAGCCGGGCGCCACCTCGTAGCCCTGGTAGCGCGCTTTGGTCCACTCGCCCTCGCCGTTCATGCGCCAGTTGAGTTGGTCGGCGCTATCGACCTTGTATTCCATGACCGGCCCATTGTCGTAGCGCAGGGTAAAGGTTTTGCCCGCTAGAAAGTCATTCGCGGGCAGGGCGTTCGTGGCCATGCCGGCGGCGCCGCCGGTCGCGGTACGCTCAGGAAAGGCAGCGGAATGTTCTTTGGCGATCCTGGCCACCTGCTCCTGGGTCAGCTTCTCCATGGTCTTGATCGGCCGGTACACCCCCCGCCCGCCCTTGACGGGCTTGCCGTCCGCGCCCTTGGGACCGGGGATAGGGTCACCGGAATAGTCGCCAAATTTCTCGAAGCGGGCGATTTGGCCCACGATGTCGCCATGGCCCCGGAAGAGGTAGTAGTGCAGGTTGTCGCCTTCATCGAAGCCGAGCCGCAATCCCATCTGCTGGGTGCGGTTCATGTCGATCACATAGGCGGTGAAGGTGCCCGAAAACTCGCATTCCGTGCGGGTGTATACAAAGAAATCGTTGTCGAGGATGACGTAGTCGGACGGGGCGCAGAAGCCGAGCTCCCCGCCTGTGCGCGACAGTTCAACGAAGTGGGAATAACCGGCGGAGGGGTAGTACTCCAGCGTCTCCATGCCGGTGTCTTGCCGCCAGTGATAGCCCCGGCCCTCCAGGCGGTCGGTGGGCTCGTGCCGCTTCATGGGCGCATCGCCTCCGCCAACAATATAACCGTAATAGATCTGGCGCTGGACCTCGCGATTGTCCTCGTAGCCGCTGAACCACAGTTCAATGACAGTGGCCAGCCTGCTTTTTCGGTCGACAACCACGGTATAGCCGCGCTGGGTGCCGGGAATCATGTGGGCGAACAGGCAGATGTGGTCCATCTCGAGTGCGCCGAAGGCGGCATGGTTCGCCGTGCCACCGTTCTCAGCCAGCGACAGATCGGTGTTGCTGGCGAACTTGTACTTCAGCGCGGGACCATCGTCGGTAACGATCTCGAGCGACTCGCCGGCGAAGTCCGTGGCGAGCGGCGAGACACATGCCGGCCCACGCTCAGCGACCGGGTCGAGCTTGGCGGCGATCTGCTCTTTGGTGAGCCTGGTATAAGCGATGCGGTGCATCTGCTTTTCGGGATATGGTGTTCCGAGCATGCGTCTCCCCCTATAACTCCGGCGCGCCATGACGCGAGGCGTTTTCGCGCCTCACAGCATCGCGAGCCCAGCGGACTGAGGCCAACGCCGGCGCAATTACCGCGCTTGCGACGACATCGATTGTTCCCAGGTGCTCCAACCCGAACCCATCCCGTAGGGGGAATGTTCCAGCACCGCTTCGATCTGCCGGATCTTTCCTTTCTCGATCTTGAATAGTTCGGCGATTTCCCAGGTCCAGGGGGTGGTAGGACCGGTGGTAACTGTACGCCCGTCAGGCGTCTTGAACGTGCGCGTCTTGCCTGCAGCATGATCGAAGAAAGTAAAGCCGAGCACCAGGCCGCGTTCCCGATCGACCAACAGGAAACGGCGGTCCCGCACTCGCGTCACAAAATGGAGCAGTCCCGACTGAAACTGCTTCTGGCAGCTCCAAGCAGCCGAATATGCCGCATCGTTCCGTTGCGGCGGATTTTCCTGCGAACGGGGCAAATCGCCAGGCATGGTTAAGGAAGGATTATTGGTCGTCTGCATGCCGTTTTCGATCCGGTTGCAGTCGTCTGCGAAAGGGTACACTCCCTTGCCATCGTTCAACTGAATGCCGGAGAAATACATATTCGCGGTCTTGATCAGGTCTGCGCGGGTAGCGCGTTCCGCGGGAGGAATCGCTTCCGAGAACACAGGGTTGGGACTTCCCAGTTTCTCCAGGCTCTCGGCGCCACTCGGCTGGCGCGCCACGATGGTCTCGATCTCGGAAATCTTCCGGTTTTCTATTTTCAGGCGAAGGGCCAGGATTGCCGGCAGACCCGCCTCGCGGATGGTGCCGAAAAATGCGACCTCTCCGGTATCCGGGTCCGCGATCGAGAGCTTGTAGGTTCCCTTGCCCGTCATGGTATTCCAAAGCCCGTCTCCCAGTTCCAGCTTCTGGCCGTTCTCGGTGAACTTGACTGTCTTTGTTACGGGCAGATGCGAGGGGTCATTGGCCACCAACGCAGTGAGATACAGATCGACGAAACCTTCCAGACAGGCGCGGTCACAAGGCGCTGCCGTAGTACCACGCGTTTGGCCATTGGCGGCCCGGGCCGGGTTTGGGCCCAACATCATACCGGCCATCAGGATGGATAAGCCGGATATCAAGAACCGCAAAAATCTCTGCTTCATTTCCTTGTCTCACTTTCGTGTTGCGAGTCACCTTGACGCCGGTTCCCGTGCATCTTCGGCTTCCCAGCCAGTTTTGGAGTTGTAGGGCAGCAAAAATCCCGCGGCTTCGATCTCATGGATCTGGCCGCGCCTAATTTTGAAGATCTCGCCTGCTTCAAGGTCGATCGGCCCGAACGGCATGGCAATCGTATCCACGCCCGGTACGCCGACCACTTTGATTTGCCTTACGTTGCCGCGATGGCGGAACATGGGAAAGGTGAAAACCAGTCCCATCTCCTCGTCCACAATCAGCGGACGCCGCGGCCGAATCCGCGAGATGTAACTGAGGGCGTGCGTGTTCAAACTATCCCGGCAGCCCAAGGCCCCAATTTTCGCGAAAGCCTCGTTCCCAGCCACATCGCCCGAATCGAAAATGGGGGGCTGGGGAGTCTTGTTGGTCGTAGTCTGCATGCCATTTTCGTGACGCTCGCAGTCATCGGCAAATGGGGCCACGTTGCCGTTGCTCTGCTCAATCGAATCAAAATAGGATTCGGCTATGCGCACCATTTCCTGCCGGGGGACGCGCTCAGCGGGAGGAACCGGTTCCACCAATCCGGATCTGGGAGTCACCAGATTGGGCATGTCCGCCGGTCGCAAGCCGCGAACTACGACATGCTCGATCTCGGTAATTTGTCCATTCTCTACTTTGAGCCGGAGCACCAGAATTACAGGTTTCCCAAACTCTTTCATGACCCCCATAAATCCGGCTTGATGGGCTACGGGGTCAAGCGCGTAAATCTTAAAAGTGGCCGGCCTCTCGGAGGCGCCAACCCACAGCCCATCGCCCAGCGGCATTTGGGCGGTGTTTTCCGTGTACTTGAGCCACTTGGCGACGGGCAAACTGGAAGGGTCATGCGCCACCAGGGCATCCAGGTACCTGTCTATGAAACCTTGCAGGCAGGCGCGGTCACAGGCTGCTTCCGTTGCAGCGCTGCCATCGCTCTTAGCGGCATTGGCGGCGTTCGAATAGCTTGCCAGCAAGCTGATGGGCAGTATAGTAACAATTCCAAACATCAGAGTTCTCAAGCTCACTTTTCTTGCTCCCTTCGGCTTCGTTTTTGAGTGCAATGATCTCCGGGACGCCACCGCGCCGCCGGCGCCGATACCGTTGGTCCGTTTACGGCGGTTCTCCAATTTACGTGAAGTCTGTGTCGAGAATTGTACTCCTAAGCGAGACTCCCTGGCGAAAGCGCACACCCGTCATTTCAGATATCTTTTATCGATGAAGAGTGGTGAGTCTCTCAAGAATCAGAAATGGGAGGCGCGACTGGCGCATAATGGGCAAAACAGGAGGAGGATGAAATGCAACGAATCATGGCGATTGTGAGCGCCATTTTACTGGGCTCGCTTGCGACGGCAGCACAATCAAACCAAACGGCCGATGTTCCGACCCATACACCATTCCATTACGACGCTAACTATGGGAACGACCGGGCGGAGATCGAGAATCTCTGTGCACGCTATTTTATAGCGTACGATGACCACGATGGGGACGCTTATGCGGCGACGTTCACGCCGGACGGCGTGCTTGTGTTCGCCGCCGGCGTCAGGCATGGGCGGCAGGAACTCCGTGACGAAATAGCAGAGTTCTCAGTCGGGCGGCCTCCGAAGGTCCCGCCCGGCACCACCTCCCGCCCGCGCGTGCAGCACATGATCACTAACCAGGTGATCGAGGTGAATGGCGACACCGCGACCCAGGTGGCCTACTGGATCGCCTTTACCAACGCCACGCCGCAGAAGGACACGCAAGTACTGTACATGGGCCACTACCTCGACCACCTCGTTAAGGCGGACGGTCACTGGCTGTTCCAAAAGCGCGAGGTTTTCAATGAGTCCGCGTCAGGCCGGCGGGCGCTGTTCTATCCGGAATTGGGCGAAACTGACCCTATCTCGCCCACGGCGCCGGCGTGCCAGGGGTGCACAACAACGCGCCCGTCGCCAACGCCACCGACACCGTAGGAGCGGCAGGAGCGGAAATTACGGCGGTTCTCCAATTCACGTGAAGTTTTGAAGGGCGTGCAATGTGGCGTTTACCTGATGAAAACGCCACTTAGCGGTTGTGGCTCCGCTCTACACCAATTGGAGAACCGCTGTCAGAACCGAGCAAATGCGAATCAGCGCGGATTCGATACGGTCTGGGGATCAAACGCATCCTTGATCGCCTGCGCCCAGCGATGGGAATTGCTGTACAGACGCCCGAGCGCTTCGGCGGCGCCCGGGATGCGGGGCGGCATGGTCGCATGATGGCCGTTTTTGATGTCCGCCTCCAGGGACGCCCGCATGAATTCCATCGGGATTTCAAAGGCATCGGGCCGCGTGCGATCCCACAGGAACAGCAACTCAATGTGGGCGCTGTGCCCATACTCCAGAGGAATGATCTGAAAGTTGTCCGGCGCGTTCAGAATCTTGCCCTGCTCGATGAATTCGGTCATGAAATCCGGAATCGCCTTGGCGACCTCGAACATATGGCTGACCGAATCGGCGCTTAGCTTCGATGGCGCCCAGCCGCCACCCAGCCGCAGTACCCGCTGGAGGAATCCGACCAACATGAAGAAATCCATGTTGTCCTCATAAATCCGCAGGATCCGCGGGTCTACCGGTTCGCCGCCGGTTTCCGCCACGATTTCGTTCAGTACCTGCTCTTCATATTCCATCTCCTCCGGCGACCACGTGGAGAGGAACACATACAGCGGCATGGAGAGTTCTTTCTGGAATAAGCCGCTATTCCATAGGTCCCAGAAGTCGTTGGCGGATTCGGTGGCGAGCAGCGCCGCCGTGGCATTGAAGTATTTCAGCACGGCCTGTCCGATTTCCGCCTTCCCGATCTCCAGCATCGCGTCGCGTACGCGGTCGAGCGAAGGAAACTTGAAGATGAACACTTTGTGGCATTTCTTGTCGAGACGAATCTTATATGCGGGACTGCGGCCCTCGGTGGGAAATGCTCGCGGCCCACGCCAGGCATTCAGACCAATAGCAATCCGGGTGACGATTCCCAACCCACTCCATTGGCCGATGAACCCCTTGATCAGCCCGCGCAGACTGGGACCCGGCCCATCGGCGGAAAACCATCCGGCGCCATTGGCCAGCGAACCCAGCCTCACGATCTCGCCGGTTGGCTCTATCCATTCGATCCCCGCCAGGTAGCGATTGGTGCGTGAGGCGCCATGTTGGCAATGGTTGTCACCACTGGAACAGGCAAAATTCGCCAGCACCGACCCGCCAGGTCCCACCGCTGCGACCGGATAGGTCAAGCCCACTTTCATCAACTCGGTGAACAACTGCCCGTGCCGCACGCCGGGTTGGATGACGGCGTACCGATCCTCGACGTTAATCTCCTCAATCTGGTTCATCCGCTTCATTTGCAGTATCACCGTGCCGGGACCGCTGGGGTACGCAAACTGGATGAGGCTCGACACGGTCGCGATATAGGAAACCTTGTGCCGATTGCAGATCTTGACGATCTGCTGCACTTCTTCGGTGCTGCCGGGAAGAAGGACGGCTTCCGGGCTGGGCGGCTTCGGACCACCCGGCATGGCGGCGCGAACGCCCGCCAGAATATAGGGCCGGTCACTGATGTATTCCGGTCCGACGACACGTTCCAGTTCTTCGTAAATGTGCCGTGGCAAGGGCATCAAGTTCTCCGTGCGGCAAGCGCCTGACTTCGGCGCTCTCGGCGTTCAAGCAAAGGTGCGACTATAAGACCGGTGCTTCCACCTTAAAGCGCATCGGCCACCAGTTGCGTAAGATCGTAATACTTCAACCCATCCCCCTGGGCATCGAGCGTCTCTTCAAAATTCGTCCGGCAAAACGGGCAACAGGAAACGACCGTCTCCGCACCCGTCGATTTGGCCTCCCGCAGCCGCTCAATGGCTGTCCACCGCGCGAATTCCGGAAAGGCCTCGCGTACGCCGCCGCCGCCCCCGCAGCAGAACGCATTTTCTTCGTTGCGCGTCATCTCGATCACTTCCACTCCCGGAATCGCCGCGAGCACCTGGCGAGGCGCGTCATACACCCCGCCGTTCCCCCGCCGCCACTGTTTCGGCGGTTCGTAGTAGCCGAACGGCTTGATCTCACCGTTCCAGGGGACATAGGGCTCAGACAGCCGGCCCAGCAGGCAGGGATCGTGGTACGTGACTTTCCTCGCGATCGGCTTGCTGAATTTCAGTCTCCCGCCGGCAATGAGCTTTTGGATGACCTCGCTGATGTGGATCACCTCGACGTCGAGCGCGGCGACCCTGGGATAGAACCCCCGCAAGGTCCCAAAACACTCGGCGCAGCTCGTGACGATCTTTTTAATGCCGCGCTTCTTGAACGCCTCCAGATTCCGCTCCACCTGCTTCACCGCGGCTTTGACTTGCCCCGTTCGCCACAACGGGCAGCCGCAGCAGGACTCATCTCCACCCAATACCGCGAACTCGACACCGCCGGCGTTGAGGATCTTCGCGGTGTTGCGCGCTATATCCGGTTGCGTATACGACGCGGCGCATCCGGCGAAATACGCTACCGTGCTGCCCTCGGTGAGATGAACGCCGCCCGGCAGCCACTCGCTCCTTTGCTCATGGGGCCTGCCATAGATGTTGTGCGTCGCCGCCACCGAGTTGGCCATTTGCGCGTGCACCGGCTTGGGACCCTGCCCCTCTTCCACGCATTTGGCCCTTAAAGCCAGAATGGTATCGAGCACTTCCATGTCCCGGATCGACTTGCAGTTGATATCGCAGGCGCCGCAAGTCGTGCAGGAATAGATGAGATCGATCAACCCGTCTTCGTACTGGAGCTGGCCGTCGAGGAGTTCCTGTGAGATGTTGAGCAGACCCTGTCCGGAATACGCATCAAAGTGGTACCTGCTGTGGATGGGACAGATTTCGGCGAAGTCCCAGCCCTTGGTTTTCGGACCCAGCAGCCATTTGCACTGCCCGCAATGGTTGCAGGACTCCATGGTGTAGCGATATTGTTCCAGCTTCTCCACCTGATCTCGCCCCCGTCAGAAGCACAACTTTCCCGGATTCAGGATGTTATTGGGATCGAACACGCCCTTCAGCTTCTTGAGAGCGGCCACACCCTCGGGATAATTTTCATAGACCATCTTCGCCCACGGCCCGTAAGGCCGGCTGAAGAATGCCCCGTTTTTCATCAGTGCTTCCGATGCGGATGCCAACAGCCTTCGGACCGCCTCCATCTCCACCGCGTTGGACTCATCGCACGGCACGATGAACTCGCAATGGCAGCCACGGCCCTGGACCATCGGCTGCACATAGCACCCCAGGCCGGGCATCGGATAGCTCGATGCGGCCACAACCTCGTTCATCACGCCAATCAATGGCGGAATCTTGCTGATCGGCGCCAGGAAGAAGATTTCGCGGCAGCTCTGCTCAGCGCGCAACTTCCAACTGGGACTCTGCGTCCACACATTCGATAGCAGCGCGAGAACTTCGGCTTCCCGCCCCTCGGCCCCCGGCAAGGAAAGCCGCGGCTGCACACCGAACGCGTTACAAGTCTGCCGCAAATATCTTTCCTGGATCGCAATCCGTTCTTCCGGACGCCGCGCATATCCGGCGACGCACAGGATCGCCGTCCACGGAGGCAGCGCAGCCGCCAAATTCGCGAATTCGGCATCCCATTCGTGGGCCAGTATCGTTGCCAGGGAAACGCTGTTCAGCACCAGACACTCATCCAGCACCCGCCGCCGTAGCAATTCATTGATCGGCCCTGTGACCTGGCTGACGTCAGCGACCCCAACGAAATAGAGTTTCTGTACCGAGGGGAGAACTTCCGCCTTCGTGACCGCCCAGGTAACCAAACCCATGGTCCCTTGCGCCGCCGACAGGAACCGGAAGTAGTCGATCGATCCCGGCCCCCAAGGGTTTACCTTGTCGGACTTTAGAGTCTCCAGCGGGCCCGGGCCGCAGGCCGACCCCGTTCGAAAGTCATCGCCGGTGCCGTACACCACCTCGAGCGCCAGCAACGGATCCACATAGTCATACTGATACTTGGGAACGAGGTTGGGTTCGCGCTCGAGCCGGCTTGCCACCACCGATTTTGAAGCGCGCGGCAGCAAGGGCATGTTCAGCCGCAGACCTTGCGCCCGGAGCGCCGGAATCAGTTCGCCAAAGGTGACGCCCGGCTCGACCATCGCATAGCGCTCCACGGGGTCGATCTTCACGATGCGGTTCATCCGGCTGAAATCGACGATCACGCCTCCCCGGCTCGGCACCGTGTCGCCGTGGAAATGTGGCGGCCCCGAGCTTACCGCGATCAGCGGCGTCTTTGTCTTATTCGCTTCCTGGACAATATTCTGCACATCGGCGCGGGTCCTGGGATAAACGGCAACTCCGGGAAAGCACTTCGGGGCGAAACTGACGTCACTCGAGAACGCCTCGAGCAGCGCGGGATCTTCCGAGACAGCTTGCGTTCCGAGGGCCTCGGCGAAGCGTGTCCGCAATACGTCCGGAATGGCGTTAGAAGTGTTCACGCGCGGTACTGTCGAACATGTCTTGTGGCTCTCGCTTTGATCTGTGATCGCGATCACAACCAGTGGGGATCTGAGCCACTCTTTTCCAAGGCGGTGTTTTTTGTAATCTGGCGCTGTTTACAAAGTTGCCAATCTGAAGCTGCGCGGCATCGGCAAATTCGGTGCTCGCTGGCAAGGCATCCCTCAACCGCATCAGTGCGATGTCGGTTGTGGAGGTTTTCACCTTGGAGCCGATTCACTTTTATTCCCAAATACAACGACGGCCTGGACACGTTGTCCAGGCCGTCGTTGTTAACTGTGGATATTGAATGAAGGCTATCGCGTCACCGCGAGTGCCCGGCAATTTCACTCATGCTCCCAAGCCGCGATTGCTGATAGCGTCACCGGTTAGACCGGCATCCTTGGGCGACAGCATAGTCGCTCCATCGGAAGAATGCCATCCGGCAAATCAGGTCGAAGGATGCATGGTACGTGAAAGAATGCGGTAGCTCCCATGCGATTGAATTCTCTACGCAGTGGGTTCGGGGCGCGATGCCCTAGACCACAGTCACCTCACGGGTTGTAATGCTGGAAGACACTCTCTGCATCTTTTTAATATCGTCCTCCTTCCTTCTACGAAATCACTGTACGCCCGGATTCACACGCCGTCAACAATTGCTTTTTCGGGGAGAAACCAAAGTGCGCCCCAGAAGATGCTTTGCGTGCCGCCGCTCCGATCAATGGGTAGTGGCACGTGATACACGCAGACGGACTCCGACGAGCTAATGGCCGCTCGGCAGATGATGGTCGAAGCCATCTTCGGAGCAGTCGAAACCGCGGTGAATTGGAAACGTGCGGCAAGGCTCTGCATGATGATGGTGGGGCTCCCCGGGCCGGTCGTTGCGGCCATTGCGAATAAGATCGGCGTGCGGATTCCTGTGATGTCGATTAGAGATTGACCAGAAGCCGGGTGCGCTGGGAGGTATAGTGCAGTCGCCGCCGATCAGGAACGCAATGACGAAGGCAACCACTACTACCGCGGAGCAAAGCGAGTAGCCTAAGACAACATCTCGCCACTCATAGTTCATCAGCCGGAACCCAGTTGCCGTGCACCTGCACGCGCAGGCGAAACGGGACTTTGATGCGCGCGATAGCGCCTTTTTCGATGTTGCCGGCTTCGACGATCGCGACTTCGGAGAGCTGCTGGTCATGCATATCGCAGACGAAGGCGAGGTAGCCTTCGTGGCCGGGTTTTCGGGACGGGATGTGGACGTGCTCCTGGACCGTGACCGTTTGGCCGAGTCCCAGCGTGGTGTACCTGCCGGTCTTCACTTCCATGCGGACGATCGTGTTGAAGCCCGCGCCGACGGGGCCGGCGATCATCGGCGGACCATTTTTCGGGGCATTGTTCGGATCGAACGCTTGGTAGTAGCCGATGTCGAAATCGGTCATCTGGTCCTTGAGCGCGGTGCGCGGCATGTCGCCGGAGGGGCCAATGACGGTCTCTTCCCAAGTGTCGCCGGGCTTGGATAGGTCGAAGGTCCAGCGTACGAATCCGATGGCGGCCTGATCGGGCCGCAGGAGCCTGATCCCCGAGGCCTTTTGCATGAACGGGAACGGCGGCACTTTACTGACGCCGAAATACATGTGCACGCGATTGCCTTCGCTGTAGGCGTTCATGAAGTGGAAGGACGATCGCGCGGGGCCGCGGAACCAGCGCATGTGCCTGGCGTGCGCGTCGCGCGGGAGAATGCCGACGTAGGATTCCTTGTCCTGCTCAAAAACCCAGTGATGACCGCCCTGCTTCAGGCGATTGAGATCGGCGGTGATGGGGAAGACGGGGAAGATCACGTGCTCCCGCGTGACGGCGAAATCGTGCATGAGTGCGACGTAGGGTGCTTCGAACCACTCTTCACGGACCAGGTTGCCTTTTTTGTCGGCGACGCAAAACGCCACGTCTTTGGTCGCCAGGCCGCCGGCTTCGTAGCCGAAGAAATAGAGATCGCCGGTATCGGGCGCCAGCCGCGTATGCGCGGTCATGGTCTGGCTCTTGAGTTTGCCGTCGTAATCGAATTCGCCGATGGTTTCGAGCGTATGGGGATCGAGTTCCATTGCGCGGCTGTCTTCTTTGAGCGCCAGCAGCTTGCCGGCGTGGTAAATCGGCGTGGTGTTGTTGACGTTGCGCGGCTTGCCGCGGACGCTCGGGTCGTCGGTGAAAGGGTTACGGTACAGGCCGAAGAGCGAGCGGCGAGCGGCGCGCTCCGCCTTCCAGCGCTCGGTTTTGACGTAGCGCATCTTGAAATCGACATGGCCATTTTCGAAGCGGAAGAGGCTCACCATGCCGTCGCCGCTCAAGAAAGTGTCGTCGCCGAGCATGGGCGAATACTGCGGATCGGGGATGGAGCGATACCAGTTGCCGTTGATCTCTGGGGGTACTTCGCCCTCGGTGATGAGGTCGTAGATATCGCACTCGATGCGGGAGGGCGCGTTCCAGCCCGCGAAGTCCATCGTGTTGGGGAACGGTTTTGCCATTGAACTGCCTTCGTTTCGTTTATTTTGCGTCGGCCTTGTGGACGATGTTGGGCGGCGGCGAGAGCTTCACTTCCTTGCCGGTGACGGGATGCGGGTAGTGGAAAGGCAGCGTATCGGTCTGGGGCCAGAGCGGCGGCACGGGCTTTTCAAGCTCGTCGGGGCCGGTGGGGTTCGCCGGATACGTGGCGGTGTAAAAAGGCACGTAGTTGGGCTTGGTGTAGGCCCAGCCTTTGTCGAAATCGGCATGGTAGACCGGGCGATAGTTCAGCACTTTCATTTTCCAGATGCCGTTTTCCTTGGCGTAGACGTTTTCATAGAGCGCACCTTCCCACCACTGGCGCAGGGGATGCGTTTCGTCGGTGTACTCGTGATGGCGTCCGGCTTGCATGAAGCAGCGCACGCGGGCGTATGCCGTTTTGCCATCGGGCGCGATGTCGATGATGTCCTGGAGCATCATGTGGTCGAGCAGGAAACCCTGAACCGGGCCGTTATGGCCGTTAGTGAAGATCTCGCGGAATCGGTCGCAGTAGAGGCGCCGCGCGCTTTCCTTGCCGCGGAAGATCCCTCCCAGGAAGTGGACTTCGCAATCGTCGGTATACAGGTCGACAGCTTCGTCATAGAGGCACTTGTCCAGGTAGTAGCCGTATTTGAACTGGAGATCGCGGACGGCTTGCGTATCCTGGAGCTTGGAGACATGCGCGGTGAGCTCTTCGATCTTCTTTTGGAGCGTGCGGAACTGTTCGTCGGTGGGCATGGGGATCCTTTCTGGTTTGATGGCAGCGCGGCGGAACGGCGGCAAAGAGATTATACCGTTGAATTGTGCCGTTTCACGCCTTCGGACGGTTGAGAAAAGAGACGCTCGGCGTCCCCGAAGGGATTCGTGAACAGTTATCAAGGCAAGCAGGTAGCCCGCGGCGGGTTGTGGTTGAGATGATACCCGCTGCCGTCGTAATTGGGCATATCGATGCTGATCGAGTTCACACCGTTGTTCTGCACCTGCACCAGCATCCTCAAAAAGGCCATTATCGACTTCGAAGCGTGAGCGAGAGGGGAAAGTGGTCCGAAGCGCGAATTGAATCGTGCAACTTCGGCTCAAAAGCAATGAGCGGCCCCTTCGTAAGGATCCAATCGATCGCGTGCGAACCATTGAAGCGAGACGGCACAGTTGTGGGGAGACTCGAGATGCAAGAGAATGGATTACTGAGCCCTGTTTTGCTGATGGCTGCAGCGGCGGGTTCGTGATGCACATCGGAGTTAAAGTCGCCCGCAACTACGATCTGTACGCCGGAAGCGTAGTGAGAAACGTCGTCGAGAATCTCCTGAAGCTGGCTGCAGCGCAAGCCGTCATTACCCCGGCTTTCGAGGTGTACGTTGTACACAGTCAGTTTCCTTTCGGGGAGATCGAAGTCGCTGATCAACGCCATTCTGCCGCCGAGTCTCCTCTGGAATGCCCTTATACGCGGAATAAACCATCGCGGTAGCCAGAAGCGTGACTGACGATGGAATCTGAGAATACGCGAGTTCAAAATGGGAAATCGGGAGAGCGTCGCCTGCCCATGATAGGCACGCGTCCCGTTTTGCCCTTGTGATAGCTCTTCAAACTCGTATCCAAAGACGTAGTTCACATCCAGCGCGCGCGCGATCTCCTGCGTGACATTACGACAATGCGTTCGCCGGGCGTTTAAATCGGTCTCTTGCAGCAGAATCAAGTCTGCCGACGCTCCAGAGAGAAACTCAATTACCTCATTCAACCGCTGGCCGCGATTGACGTTCCATGTGACAATCTTTACGGCATTCGGACGCGCGAATGCGTCCGAGGTTCGAGTGAATGACCATGTTTCGAGTTCCTGCATCGGTTCCATTGGCATTGGGGAGTCTCAAACCAGCGTACGTGCTGGGCTCCTGAATTCAGACGGTCAACGGGTTTGTTTCGGGGGCGGCAGGCCTCTTTGTTGCCGTCCGTGACTTTGCCGAAAAGGCGAAGCGCGAATAAAGTGAAATGATCCACGCGATGTTGGCGCCAATCGCCGACATATACAGCGCCAGCCAGGTTAGATTCAATGCTGCGAAGGCCAATAGAGCATAGGGCAGGAAGCAGCGCCGGATGATGAATTCACAATGGCGTCCCAGGTACAAGAGCGGGTTGGATAAACGGCTTTCTGCATTCTTCTGCCAAGTCGCCAGAAACTGCTCGGGATGCTTGCCGGAAAGCCTGCTTCGCTCGAACCACGCGAGCAGGATGGTGAAGGCCGCGCCGAACAGAAGCGCCCCTCCCCAGACCCAGAACGCGCGATTTCCCGAACTGTGCGCCAGGCCGATCGCCATGCCTGCAAAGATGAACAGGTAATAGAGGTAATCGCATGCGGTCTCCAGCCAGCATCCAAAATCAGATACCTGCAGTTTCAACCGGGCAACCTCTCCATCGCAACCGTCGAGGATGCTGGCCCACACCGACAAGATCGCACCCAGAAGGGTATTCCAGTATCCACCCAATGCGAAGAACGCGCCAGCGGCAATACTGACCCCCAGGGTAAAGAGGGTAACCATATTCGGTGTAATCGGGAACTTGATGAGCTGGCGGCTGATGGGGATGGAAATTCTGCGATTCATCCGTGCGAAGACGCCGTCGGTTGGCTTGACCAGCCAGCGGTTGAGTTTTTGCTCGGCGAGGATGCAATCGCAAGGCATGGAGATTTTTTGCCAGGCGTCTTCTTTGACGAGTTTGAATTCGACGAATGATGGACCATTCGAGAGAGCTTTGCGGGTGATCCAGCGGTGCATATCTCGCATGCTGACCACGTTAGACTCGCAATCTGCGCCAAACTCGAGAGCCGCTTCATACGAGAGGGCGAAGAGTCCAACTGGCTCGCTCCCTGTGGCGAGTTCTAACACACCCCTGCGACCATTCCATTCGCTCACCATGCGATGCAGAGCGGGTTGGTAAGTGCGATCGCCGGCAACCAGGAGGACACTGACACTACCGGAAAGCGCTGTCACGCTGCGAACGATCTCGGAAACGGTGGTGCCCTCTTCGACGTCCAGCCATTCCACATCGGCAGAGAAACGTCCTGTCCTAAGCAAGTCCCGCCTGATTTGCCGCCCCGTGAGCCGGTTAAAAACAACAAAGATGCGCTCCGGATGGGTGGCTTCGACACCCAGAATAGCGCGCAGCAAAACGGGCAGTGTCCCCACTGGAGCCAGTGCTGGTTCGAACCACTTTGACCAGGGCATGCCGCTCGCTAGAATGATGGCGACTTGCGCATTGGAACGCAACTGTGTGCATTTCCGCCGTTCCTGTTTTACCTGCATAACTTCGCTCCCGCAACAATTTCTTCACTCTCGTCCGGACTTACCGGCTGATGCGATCGGGAAAACCAGGCGAAGCAAATGCCTCCCATGATCGCCCAGAAGATAACTCGCACGCGACGGCAAAGCCCGAGAGTTAATCCTTGGGCACCGCTGAGGCCGACCAGCTTTCCAATTACCATGTTTCCGCCCTCATAGGTGCCCAAGTTTCCCGGGTTAACGGCTCCAATTACGTTGATGAGTTTTGTCAGCGATTCGAGAATGAGTGCGCCCGGAAAGCTGACGTGTGTGCCGAGCAAATGAAGGATCAGATAAACCTCTGTCACGGCGAGCAGGTGGCTCCCGAGATTGAGGAGGAGGCTGATCCAGAAGGCGCCCGGCGCCTGACGATGAAACTGCAGAAACTGGCGCTCTGAGGACTCGATCACGGCCTTTTTGCTGTCGATCCAGCCGCGAAACCATGGCACGCGGCTGGCGGCACGCGCAGTTCCGGAAAAGAGCGGCCACCCTTTATGGATGGCGAGCGCTGCCAGCAACAGCAGGCCCATCAGCGCGATCACAAATACAACAGCATAAAAACGCAAGGCGCCCGCGAAGGCGACGGCAACGGCTGCAATCAGAAGCCCGGCAACGGTCACCACCCCGCCCATGGCGATAAAGAGGCCGCGGTCCATGGCCACCGAGGAAATTGCGCTGGCCATCGGCACTCCGCAGCCAAGCATACCCACGCGCGCCGATTCGCCGACCACCAGCCCAACGAACCCAAGCTGGCCAATGGCTTCCGATATCAGCCGCAGGCCGAAAGTGCGCCAAAAGGGTATCCTCCTGGCTTCACCAAGCAGAGTGAGCCGCCATGCCCAGGTTCTGATGACGTGGGCAAAGCCCGCAAGCGCGATGACAAGCAGCATTCCCCAACCAATGGTTCTGGCGTCCTGGAGGAGCCTGCCCGGACCGGCGCGTTCGACCAGATAAGCAAGCAAAGCGGCGCCGAGAAGCACGGCGAGAATGCGAAACGCCGATCTCGATTTTCGACGAGGACTAGGCATAAGCCGCACTCGCGACTTGCTGCAGTGACCAGGGTCTGGCGAAAAACGCGCTTTGCGCATAATCGAGTGCTGCCGGCGTATCCACGTCCTGCCAGTACCCTTGTCCGATGTCGAAGGCCCTGAAGTTCCGGTTCTGCCCCATGATGCGCAGGCCATCCGAAAGGGAGCAGTTTCCGGCGATCATGGCGCTTTCGAGCCACCGAAAGAGTGCCGGCTGGCAGAGGAACATGCCTGTGTCAAGTGCGTTGTAATGCCTCAAGTTCTTGCCGATGTCAACGATACGGTCCCCTTCCAGCCTGACTTTCGTCGCGTCGTCCAGGTCAAAAACGCTGGCAATCTTGCGATCCACCCCGAGAATGACCTCGTTCTCACCCAGCGGCTGACGAAGCAGAGCCCTGGCTGTGGACGGTTCAAAGATGTGGTCTGACATGAGCAGAAGGAAGGGCTCGTGAATCAGTTCCTTTGCGCGCAGGACGGAGACTCCGTTGTCCTTGCGATAGTCGGGATTCTCAACCCAGGTTACTTCCACGCCGCTGGGCTGCCGATTCTCGTACCATTCTCGAATCGTGTTGCCGCGATACCCAAGCACGATGACAAACTTCTCGATGCCAGCCGCTCGCGCGCCGGACATCACGTGTTCCAGCAGGGGCTTGCCGTGCAGGGGCACAAGGGGTTTGGGCAATTCGCCGGAGCGAGCGGCCAAGCGGCTCCCATTACCGGCGGCCAGAATCAGTGCCAGATCGGTGTTGGACATAACTTGCCTCCATAGGGCAAAGGTCTGAGTGCTCTGCCGCGGATGCCGATTGCGGAGAGTAGTCAAGAAATCGAATGCTGACGTTTGTTGGGCCAAATATCCGAACGTCGCTCGTACTCGTGGACAACCACGGGAACCAGTACTCGCCGCTCTTTTGGAATTCCAAGGTAAAACGTACGGTGCGGATCCAAATGGAAGGGGTCTTAGCGAGCTGGCCCTCGATTCGCGCCAGCGCGTAGTCTTCGGCATCCACCCAGATCTTTCCCCGAAACAAGTAGACCTCCTGCCTTTTTGGAACAACTTCGATCGCATAAGCAATCCGGCCATTGAGAAGAGCGGTCCCCATCATCTGAAGTGCGTAATTGTCTTTGTTAATCAGGGTCACCGGGCGCGTGGTAGGACGAGAGGCCTCCGATTCCGTTTCCAGGGCCTGGCGTAAAGAGTTATTGCCGGAATTCCAGCCCTCTTTGGATACGATCTGAAAATGCATCGTGCCATCCGGATCACAGGTGACGTTCGCGACCAGGTGAGCGCGCTTGGCAAACAGAGGGTTCTCAAGGTCGTACTGCCTGATACCGGTGTAGCCATGAGCCGCGGTTTCGCGCTGCATTTCGCGGGCGAGCATCCTGGCAATTACTTCATCCGCAGATGGGGATAAAGTGGCGGTCGTCTGTCCGGTCATCGGTACCGATACGCAGGCAAGCAAAGCGGCTATTATGATGCGAACTCTCATCGTCAGAACTCGAATACCAACTTCCCGCGGAATTCTCTCCAGGCGGGGTTGTAGAAATCGCCGAACGTGGAGCTGTCGAGGTCGTTCTGCACGTCGCGCGGATTGTCGTGGTTGAACATATTGAAGGCGGAGCCACCAACAATTAAATGCACGCGCCTTCCGGCGACGTGGAGGGTGGCGGGGCGGGTGACCTGCAGGTCGAAAGAAGAGAACTGCGGGTACCGCCGGTTATCACGGGGACCGATGTATTGGCGGTATTCGTTCTCGACCGAATATGGGAAGCCGGTGTGCAGGTCATACACCGGGAGAATGTTCAGCTTCCAAGGGCCGGCAACGATGGGCCAGATCAGGAAGCGGTTCGGGGCGTCAAAAAGCAAACGCCCTCGGCCATCCGCTTGAATCACCGCTTGCGGATAGTTGCCAATGAAGAGGAAAGGGTCGTTGAGATCGCCGTAAGCCCGCGAACGAACATACGATGCATTCACCGTGGCGCGCGGAACCCGGTAGCGTCCTGTGACCTGGAACTCGCGATAAGAATCGCTGCCCGTGTTCGATAATGAGATAATGCCTGGCTCCGTCCCCCCATTTGGAGACACCACGAAGTCCCTGGCCGTGTTGCGCTCTTCGTAGCCTGCACGAGCGGTAAAGCTGCTGGTGACCTGCCGCTCCAACTCAACATTCCACGATGTGCTGCGCGGATTTTGCAGCCCGCCGGTAATCCGGTTGACATAAGCGGTGAGACTTGAAATTTGGCCGGTGGAGTCGTATATCGATACCGTGCGCCCGGGCAGATCGGCGAATGCCGGAAGCATCAGCGGCACGCGATCGTAGAAGATTCCTCCTCCGCCCCTCAGCAGGGTCTTGCCGTCGCCCGTGAGCGTCAGAAGCACCTCTCCGCGCGGCGCAAGGTGCGTGGAACTCGTCACAGTGTCGCTGTCGAGGCGCACGCCGAAACCAAAGGACACGCGGTTCACCGGAGCCCAGTGATCGGAAAAATACGACGCGGTTTCGTTCTGGCCAACGTGGAAGGTGGTGGGTGCGGTAAAGGTGATCTGCTCGATCGTTGCTCCCGTGGAACCGATCAATTGCACGGGGAAATACTCCTCCATGCCGTTGAAAGACGAGTGGGTATAATCCACACCGACCCTGAATTGATGAGTGCCCACGCCCAGGAGATGGCGGCGCGCAAACTGATAGCTCTCCTGCCCGTCGTAGCGAGTAGTGCGGCGGCTTTGCTGGTTGAAGAAGCCGCCTTCGGTGGTGTCGATCATCAACTCGTAGGGGTCGTAGCTTTGCGGGTTGATGTCGGTGTCGTAGGTCTTATAGCTGAACTGGGAAATCAGCATGCTTTCAGGTCCGGTGATGTATCGGTCCTGTGCGTAGACCTCGTGCCCACGCTGGCGGAAATCCGAGGTAGATGGCTGGGGCGTGAAGGTATTCAACCCCATGTAGTCCAGCTTCTGCGGATAGATCGTCACCGATACGGTGGCCGTTTGTTTGGCGCCGCTCTTGATGTCGAACTGCGAGTACGAGTCGAACCCTTCCAGCTTCGTGTCCCGCTGCAAAGGAGGGAGGGAGTTTACCGGAGTTCGCACGAACCTGTATTCAACGGATTGTGTGAACGCGAGCCAGTCTTTGAGAATCGGACCGGTGAACGTCGCGCGTGGGGTGGCTGCGCCAAGGCCCGCGATGGTGCCGGCGCGATCGCGCCAGCGAGGCACGATGTTCTGAATCGTGAAGTGATCCTTTTCGTAGTTGCCTGTTTTTGTCTCGACCGTCGAGAGTGCCCCCGTCAGTCTTCCGTACTGAGGGTCGTAGGGATTCGAGATGACTTGCACCGAGGAAACGACGTCAATGGGCAGGTTGATGGCTGTGCCGCCGGTAGCCGGGTCGGTCACATTGGCGCTATTCACCAGGGCCCCGCTTTGGGTGGCGCGTGCGCCCTTCAAATTGATGCGGCCGTCCGGACCGCGCACGACTCCCGGAACCAAGGGGAGCAAGTTCTCAAATCGCTCGTTCGCATTGGGAGCGCCGGCGATGGTCTTCTCCGAAATCGTTACCGCGGTCGTTGAGATCTGGGCTTCGTTCGAGGTGCTTTCGGTCACTGTCACCGAGGTGGCGACTGCAGCGAGCTTCAGCTCCAGACCCACGTTGAGATGTGCCCCCATGTCAACGGTGACGGCCTGTTCCGCGTGCATTCCGGGAAAGCTGGCTTCGATGGCGTAGGAACCGGCGTCGACCGCAGAAAAACTGTACTTTCCCTCCGCATCGGTCTCGGTTTCGCGGTTCGTAGAGCCCTTTAAAACGACCCTTGCGCCCGGCAGCAACGAAGGCCCTCCGGAGTCCACGACAAAAACCGTGCCTTCAAGGGTCCCCGGCTTGGCAGAGCTTTGCCCGCATGCACGAAGGGGGAAGAGCAAGTACATCACAATCAGGATCGTCAGCATGAAGATGGCGTCACGCTCGATCTTCTTCACAGCATCTTCTGAATGGACAGATCTCATGCTTACGTCTCGCCTTCGGCGGGCACTTTCTGCCTTGCCACCTGGGTAAAAGCAAGAGAGTTGCCAAAGGCTTGACGAGCGCAATCACTTAAGAATCAACGGGAGGATCGACGCAGCCTGCGTGTCAGTCGAAAATGTCGACGACAATCGAAGCAGCATTGTCATTTGCGGTTTGACCGGGACGAGCGCAGCTCACCAAGGGTGACGGCTGCATTGCGTAGCGCTGCCCGCGTCGAGAAAGTCAGAGCATTTTCGGAATACACATAGACTTTTTTAGAGCCGTGAAAGGTGGCTCTTTCTTGAGGAAAAAGCCACTTGAGTATGTGCTTTCGGTCTATACCAATTCCGAAAATGCTGTCATGCCCGTCCTCTGAGAGATGCTACCGCTTCAAAAGCTGCCGATCAGGATGCGGAAACGCGCTCTTCCGGATTCGTCCACACTGAGCGTCATGCCAGCGGAGCCCGCATCGAATCGGCCTGCCTCGTACCATGCCGCAAAACCCGGAGACCGCATGGGGCGCCGGACAGACGGATTGGCGGAGAATCAGACCGGCGCCGCCACTCAGTGCGACGCCGACCCGCGGCCGAGTGTTTTCCTGGCCTTGCGAATCGCTGCACTGCGAACGCAGTGAAGAGAAGGACGGCAAGTTTGGAAGATTGCTTCATGATTCATTACGGATGCGCGCGTATCATTCTCTCCAAGGATCATCTGATCGCCGTAACGGGAGATTCCTTCGCGAGCTCCGCATCTGCCGTGTTGACGGATTGCGTCGATCGCGGTTTTAAGATGTGATAGGGTCCGTAATCGATCGTCAACACGGCCTTTCCGCCGATGCGCACCTTGGTCTCGCTCCGATTCTGCTGCGGGAGCCAGAAGTCCCCGACTCGCGAATTTGTCTGGTGAACCAGCGTCTGCGATATCCAAAAGGAAGGATTCTTCGCTGGCTGCACTTCCATCTTCGACACGGCGCCATCCGCCGCGTCGACCCATATCTTTCCCCGGTAAAGATAGGGACTGTCCGTCAATGGCTCAACTTGCAGGACGTACGTTGGCCGCCCGTCCAGCGTTTCGCTGCCCAGCATCTGGAACTTGTAGTTCGCCGCAGTCAACGCGTGGGCGCCATGGTCCTGAGCTGCGTCTTTCTCGCTGTCCAACGCGCGCTTGATCACCTTTTCGCAAAGCGTGCGCGAGCCGCTCTGAGAAACGATGCGGAAGTTTTTCCCGGTAGTCGCATCGTATTCGAGTTCGACGTCCATCTTGGCGGTGATGTTCTTGAGAAAACCGTGATACTCGATCTCGTAATGCCGCAGAGCCTGGTAGCGTTCCAGCGCCTTTGTCTGCATTTGATCGTGGCGTGCGATCGACTGCACAATCTGCGCGGTGTCGGGTGCGGCTTCGCCTCCGCTCTGGGACCAGGAGCAGGCGGGGAGAAGCAGGAGTACCGCTACCGGCAAGAGAAGTTGGCCTGAATGTTTGTAGTTGCGCAAATTCATAGTTGAACTCCGTTTTCGAGGGCTGACCGGCCCGCATCCACCGCCGCGGGCGGCCACTGGGGTGGGATCTGCCAATCGCGGATGTCCGACAGCACGGTGAGGCCTCTTTGGCTTTTGAGCTGAGTCGGCGGTGGAACGATTGGAATTTGTTGTCTTAACTGCTCCCGGTAATGCCTAAGGAAGTAGTGCATGGTTTCCACACGAATGCGAATCGATGCCAGAGGACGATTCTCATCCAGATCGCGGAACGAAAAGTGCGGCTTGCCTGACGCGGCAATAATGCGCTCAATCACGCGGCTGATGAAGGCATCGTGTCCGCACTTGAAGTTCGACAGTTCCACCGAGATGAGGTTGGGATGGCGGGCCACGAACTTCGCGGCCCAGATCTTATGGTTGGAATTGGCTGAAAAGGTGTTTTTCCATACATCGGAGATATCGAGCGGAGAGCGAATGAGGCCGGCCGCGATGTCGGAGCCAAAGAGGCGGTCGAGCAAGTCTGCATCGAGCGGCAGAAGGCCCTGCGAAAAGATGGGGTAGCCGAGCCGGTGAAGCTCTTCGAGAATTCCCTGATTCAGGCCGGGGTCGTGGTGATAGGGCCGGCCCAACATCACCAGGCCGATGCCGCCAGTCCGCTCCAGTTCGTCGAGCGTGTGGCGGGCCTGCTGCCGGAACTCGCTTTCAAGATTGGAATACGCGGCATATGCGGCATCGATGGCATTGGCGTTTTCGTTCCAATCCAGATGCAGCAGTTCTTTCCAGCATTCGAACATCTGGTATTTGAAGAGATCGCGGTCGGTCAGATTTAAAACCGGGTTGAGATACTGGACGCCCGCCTTCTGAAACCAATTTACCCTGCGGGAAAACGCCGCCTTGACGGCTTCCGGTGTGGCCGAGCCGGACGGGCATGCATTCGAGTCCACGCAATGCAGGAGCGGCGTCGTGAGCAGATCGAACATGGGGAAGAAAATGGCGTCGAGCGGTTCCTTCTGACAGTGCTGAAGCAACTCGTAAACGTGGGCGATGGCCACCTTGGAGGGAAAACAGGGATCGATGGCGCAGAAGCCGGCCGCCTCCTTGTATCGCTCCGGGCTGGAGAAGTGCGAGTAATGAAGATTGCGCGAAGGAACGCCGAGGTTAACAAAGTACGCGGAAAACAGCGGCGCATAGACATAAAGATTGAGGACCCTGGGAATTCCGATGCGCACTCGCGCGCGGTGCTGCAGCTTCGATTGCGCGCGGCGCGATAGGGCTGCAGAATGGACGCGACCAGAGCTTGAAGAGGCAGGGACGCTATGCACAGGCAACCACACTTTCTCTGCCGCCGACTGCACGTAATTCGGTGAGCTTTGACGCAGAGCATGCCAGTCGCCGTTGATCTTCTTTACTTCGTCCGCGGTTTCTGCTTCTCCGCGCTCGCAGGTGGCGATGATGACGCGCTTCGATTCGTCATCGGCGCCTGCATCGTCACTCACGTCCACAAAAGTCCGCAGACAACGGTTAGTGCAAAAGTGACAGCGAGTGGATTCATCACGACGGATGGAATACCTCAGCCGGTCGAGGAACTCAAATCCCGGAAAACTGGACGCAACATGCGAGTGGCAGGTCTCCGCCGCTTCAAGCGCCGCGCCGATGGCGCCGGCCTCGCAACAATGGGGATGAACCACGACATCCGGCCTTCCCGCTCCGTGGTAATGCTTACGGATAAAGTCAACTTCCGCTTTGACGACAGCGAGATTCTTCTGCGTTCCGCCCTGAAGAACAAACCGGCTTCCCAGGGCGGCGACATTGGAGACGCCGGCGACGTAGAGAAACACATTTTTCGGAAGCACCGTTGCCAATCCGGCGAGGATCTCTTCCGGCTGCCAGCCCTGGCGTTGGAAATTGACGATGTCCGACTGAAGAAAAACAGCGCACCCGTAGCTGAATTGCGGCATGCGCCGTGCCGTAAATGCAACGTCGGCAAAGTTTTCGACCGGGATGCCGAAGGACTCCGCGGCAGACTGCAGAAAATACCCGTTGCCCGCGGAGCACTGGGTGTTCAGCTTGAAATCCTTTACGGCGCCGTTCTGAAGAACGATGATCTTGATATCCTGGCCTCCGACGTCGATGATGGCTTCGACATCGGGGAACAAACGCAAAGAGGACTTCGCGTGCGCCACGGTCTCCACCAGGGCCACGTCGGCGGAGAGAACCTTTTTCAAAAGGTTCTTGGAATAGCCGGTGGTGCCCATGCCAAGCACATTCACCGAGCGCGCGGAAACGTTCAACTTGCCGCCTAAATCCTTGAGAACGGCGATGGCATCGCGAATGGGATCGGCTTGGGACAGCCGATAGGAGCTGGCCAGAATCTCTCCACCGGCTGAAAGCGCCACCGCCTTGGTCGAGGTCGAGCCGCCGTCGAGGCCGACAAATATTTCGAGTGCGCCCTCCGCCCGAATCGATGTGGACGCCGCACAGAGCGAGCGGGTGCGACGGAAATCTGCTAATTCGGCCTCATCGGTGCACAAGGCGCCGGTTCCGGCTTCACTGTTGCGCGTCGCTTCGTTTTTTTGGATATGCTGTTCCAGCAGCTGCGTCCCGAAGTACTGTGGCTCTTCCGCTTCCGCGGCGCCGAACAGGATCGCGCCGATTGCGGCGAAGTACTCCGCCATGGGCGGCACTGTGACCAACGTCTCCGTGGTCGAACCTTCCGGCAGAACGATCTGCTTGCGCTTCCAAAGGTCGAGCAGTCCTTTGCGCCATGCGGCCTGCAGGCCCGGGAAATAGGTGTTTGGACCGCCGAGGAGAAGCACCTTGGGCATCAATGTGTTTCCGCGCGTCAACACTGTCAGGTTTTGCAAAACGATTGCATGAAAAAGAGAGGCTATCAGGTCGCCAACAGGAACGCCCTGTTTTTGGAGACCGGTAATGTCCGTTTCGGCAAAGACCCCGCACTTTCCAGCTACGGGGTAGATATGCGCATCCTCATACTTTTCGGTGAACAGCTCATTATCGGGAACATGCAATTTAGCCGCGATTTTTTCGATTACAACTCCTGTTCCACCGGCGCATTTGTCGTTCATCGAAGCGATTTTCTTTTGCCGGCCTGGGACTGCGCTTTCCTGGAATACGATCATCTTCGCGTCCTGGCCGCCGAGTTCGATCACCGAGCGAACATCTGGGAACGAAGTTTCGACGGCCAGGCTGACGGCAGCGACTTCCTGAACAAAGCGGGCGCCGAGCAATTCTGCCAGATGCTGCCCGCCGCTTCCCGTCATGAAGAGCCAGATACTCTCAGCCGCCATGGCAAACTCACGCTTCGCCTGCTGCAGCATGTGCAGCACAGTCGATGCCTGCTGGCCTTCATGGCGGCGATAGTCGTGAAACAAGATCTCTCCGGCAGGCTCGGAGCGCACGACAGTTTTGACTGTCGTCGATCCGACATCGAGGCCCACCAGAAATTTTTGCATCGTCATCCTCTCCTTTGGCTCTGCGCGTATCCCGCCTACTCCATGTTTCCGGTCACGCCCTGGAAACCATGCGCGGCTTGCTTGAGCAGCCAGCGAATGACGCGCGCGTCGTTGTAGCAGAACGCCAGCATGTGATTGAGCGTGGAGAAGCAGTTCGGCTCGCACTCCCTCTTCATCGCGCACAGTTGCTTCGGATCCATCTGCGGCGCTTCGATCGTGCCCCAGTCGTAATTCGACGAATACATAGGGAAACAGGGCGCCAGCGTGCCGTCGGTGCGGATGATCATACTGTTCTGGCCGGCGCGGCAGCCCCACTCCTCGAGCTCCTTGTTGATGAACTTCTTCATCTCGGCAAGTCGCTGCACGGAGTTCACCATGTGCCAGCCGCTCTGCTGCTTTTCGATGAGCCAGTCGACCAGTTCCCCGATTGCCGCGTGATCCTCGGGGCGGATGAACACTGGATTGTCGTTGAAATGCCTGAACTCGCTGTGCTCCATCATCGGGGTTTCGCAGATGTGGTAATCGGTGGCGATGTTGTTGTCGCGCGCTAACTGCGTCAACTGGCGCACATCTTCAAGATTGTTGCGGCAGATGTTGATGTTGAGAAAGACCGTGTACCCGTACTTATGCTGCTTGCGGATGAGGTGGTTGAAGTTCTGGCGGATGGGCGCCATGGCTTTAGGCAGGCCGGGCTTCACGTCCCATGCGTCCACTGCCAGGTTCACGCTTCCCACGCCCGCATCCGCAAGACGGTCGATCGTGTCCGGCTTCATCAGCCTTCCGTTGGTCGGCAGATAGACCCAGAAGCCTTTTTGTCGCGCGTAATCGATCACCTTGTGCGCGAACTGGGGACGAAGCAGGACCTCGCCACCCATGAGCGCGAGAACCCTGCAGGTAGTCGAATGCAGCCAGTCGATCGAACGCCTGGCAACGTCTTCGGTCATGCCGGCGACGCGGTTGTCAAAGGCCCAGCAGTAGTGGCAATCGAGATTGCACTTCCATTCCGTGAACAGATACGTGATGAGCGGATGGAACTCGCCGGGCAGGAGGCGCGAGCGGAAGTATGGGAACATCCACCCGCGCATGGCGTGGTAGATCTGGGGGAAGGTATAGTGGCGCTTCCCGTTCTTGGGGAAATAGTTTTCGTCGGGCGCGGAGAACAGCTTGGGATTGCTCGGAAAAACGGGATCGGGGAGGGCTGCGGGGATCCCATTCCGCGGCGGCGGCACCTTGGAGCGCTGGCCTTTCTTCAGTTCTTCGTTGACGTCTTCGCTCAGGCGAAGAGTCGGAACCTGCGCACTGGTGTTGGCAAAGTGAAGTGGTAGATCGCTCATGGCATCATTCTCCTTTTGACGAGACTGGGCCGGCAGCCGCGTTGCTCGACTGTTGCGGGAACCAAACCCAGTAGCGCACTTTCTCCTTGCAGCGTGTATCCATCAGTCGATTGGCATACAACACGAAATTTGCAGCGGTTGAAACCACACCCGGTGTGTGCGGAATGGGGTGCAATGGATGCCGCAGTTCGGGGGATTCTGCGACAAAATCGCGGATCTCTTCGATCGAGCGGTGCGTGGATTCGAGCACTCGCTCGAACTCGCTCGAGGCCTTGGCCCGGGCCTCGGAGAGGGCCATCTGCACGCGGCTGTAAGCGTGAATCTCGCCGTCTGCCGAGGTTTCAATGGGCAGGAAACTCACTTCAGGCAGCCGCTCGACAAGAGATGCCTGCACGCCATCGGATTGCACCGAGGGCAGACAGCCGAAGGGCTTGAGCGCCAGCACGAGGTGGCACTTTTTCTCGCGCGTGTAATAGAGCGTCTTGGCGACTTCCAGATGCCCCTCTCCTCCGCGCAGGCGCGTGTTATAGAAACGGGCCGCTAATTCGGCAAGCTCCTCTTGCGGCGCAAGGCTTGGCTGAGGAAATTCGAGGCGCCCGGCCAGGCGATAGAAGTGATGGCGGTAGATCGCGCTCCCAACGGAAAAACCAAAACGCTTGAGAAGAAGCGCGAGGCGTGCCCGCAAGGCATTCTTCGGAGAAGACCACGGAGCGACGTAGCGCAGCATTCGACCGCGATAAGCGGCATGGTCTCCCCGCTGGTGCAGCAGGTAAAGCAGCCAGGTGCTGATGGGCTCAATGGAAACTTCGGCTCCCTCTCTTTCGAGAAAATCGTGCATGCGGAAGTTGCCGTCGCTTTCCGTCATTTGCGCCCAGAACTCGCCGATGACCTTGACCACCGGTTTCACGCGCAGCCAATCCACCTCGACCTCGTGCAGCTCGCGCGAGACGTTGGGAAGAATGGTGGTGAGCGCGTTACCGTACAGGTGGGTCAGGATCTTTACCGTGCGATTGGGGATGTAGTATGTGCGCGATTCCTGCGCAGGGCAAAGACCGCGCGGCAGAATGCCACTCAACTCAAATCCGCGATAGGTTTTGAAGTGCTCTGCGATGGCGTCGGTCATGCGCGCGATGGCGCGTTCCGTGGTTCCAGCCTGCACTTCGAAAGGCCTGATTCGGCGCTGCGCCAAGTTCAACAGATCGCCCAGGATAAACGCGTGCAGGGCGTTCATGCCGAAGTCCACGGAGAAATTCATTCCGGTGTGGCCTGTGGAGGCATAGACGCCGCGATCCTGTGAAAACGAAAGAACGCGAAATCCCTTGAATCCGGCCGCGGCCAGGGCAGTGCGGAACTCCGATTCGTACATGCCGAAGCGGCAAGGTCCCCCGCAGGCCGCGGTGAAGTAGACAAATTTCTTCACAATCTGCGCGGCGCTGAGCCCGGAATCCTGAAGGCGGCGCAGATACCGGAGCAGGTTGCCGATCGTGAAATAGACGGGATTGCACAGGCCGCTCGCACAGTATTCCTGGGCGAGTTCGTGTGCACCGCGATCTGTCTCCGGCAAATGCTGGCACAGATATCCTGCTCCAGCGAGCAGGCCTTCGATCAGGCGCTCGTGCTTCCAGGTGAGGCCGCCGAAGAGAATGGTCACAGAACCGCGCTCTTCCGCGGTAAAGGGGAGTTCCTGAGGCCGCAAAGGCAGAGACACATGGCTCTTACGTATGTGCATGGCGCCTCTCAACCCGGATTGTGTTTTCGTGCTCATCAGTATATACAAAACCGAACCGGTTTTGACAGCAAATTGCTTCAGATTCGCCGCGCTTCTGGCGTCGACGCAACGTTAAGAAGTCACTGCCTTTCTTTTCGGTAACCGGAGGCCCCGTTTGCTTTGGCGTTATCGAAAGCCACAATGCGATCGACAGCGTAAGGCGCCGGTTTCTGCAGCGTGTGGTAATGACGCACTTGCAATTCGCCGAGCAGGCCGGTGGCTAAGAACTCAATACCCGCCACCATCAGGACAGCGCTGGTTACAAAGAGCAGTCCGTGCCGATCCATCAACTGAATACTGGGATGAAGAATCTTGCTGACCAAGAGGTCCAACATGCCCCCGCCGCCAATCAGAGCGCAAAGGAATCCGATCCCGCCGAAAAGATGAAGAGGCCTGTTCAAATACTTGAGGAGAAAGCGGATCGTGATCAGATCGAAGAAAACGCGGATGGTGCGCCGCAAGTCATAATGGCTCCTGCCATGCTTGCGGTTAATGTTCCTAATCGGGATTTCGCAGATGGAAGCGCCATACCAACTGGCTAATGCGGGAATGAACCGGTGCAGCTCACCATATAGCGGAATATCATGAATGGCTCTGCGACGGTAAGCTTTGAAGGTCGTTCCAAAATCGTGAATATCCACGCCAGAGAGCTTGGCCATCATCCAGTTGGCGCACCTTGATGGAACCCGGCGCAGGAGAAAGTTATCTACGCGCTTGCTGCGCCAGCCGGAGACAATGTCGTACCCTTCATCCAGCTTCTTCACAAACCGGGGAATGTCGTTCGGATCGTGCTGTAAGTCGCCGTCCATGGAAATGATGTACTCGCCGGATGCATGATCGAAACCTGCCGCCAAGGCTGGCGTTTGGCCGAAGTTTCTGCGCAGCTTGACGACCAGCACCTTGCTGTCGATTCCGGCAATTTCCCTGAGTAATTCGTACGTTCTATCGCTCGATCCATCGTCAACGAATACAAGTTCATAGGACTCGGTCATCTGCTCCATTACACGCTTCAAACGGGCGTAGAGCTCCTGAACGTTCTCTTCTTCATTGTGAAATGGCATCACAATTGAGATCTCGGGCCTTACTCCTGCCTCGGTCCACGCTTCGTAAAATTCGAGATTTCCATCTTGCCTGTCGGGCCGGCCATAATGACGATCCATTTCCATACCTCGTTTTCTACTCGTAATTCATCTCTGATTTACCAGCGACCGATCAGGATGAGTGCCGAATGCTATGCCCACCACGGTCGCCGCATTGAGGCCGATCACAACCGATCGGATCGAAATCGCTTTTACTAGACGGAATCAGATGCCATACCGCCCCGCATGAATGAGCGCCCGGTCCCGTATCTTCGCAATGTTGTCCGCAGGCCGCGCCTGGCCCGAAACAAACGGGACTTTGCCGCCGCGAGCGTGATCCCCATCGTCTGTGCGGCTTGCTCAATCGGGCATTCATAGAGATCGCATGCCTGCAGAATGAAGCGATACTTGGGCTGTAGTTTCCCAATCTCGCGCCGCAGCAGGCCGCGAAGCTCGCGGCGAGAGTATTGATCTTCAGGATTCGGGCGCACATCCCGCAGAACTCTGCTGCAGCTTCGAGCGTCAGACGCATTCAGTTCGTCGAGATAGACCCAATGAACGCTCTTCTCCTTTCGCCGGATGGAAATCGCGGCGTTGACGACGATGGGAACCAGCCAGGTGCTAAAGCGGCTCTCTCCGCGGAAATTTCCAATGTTTTTGCAGGCGCGGAGTACGGTTTCCTGAACCGCTTCGTCGGCTTCGTCGGCTGTTGCTGCGATGCGGCTGGCAAAGCAATACAACATGCTCCGGTGGCGGCTGAGCAACTCGTCCAGGGCGCGAGATTCTCCGCTTTGGGCTGCGATGACGAGTTCTTCATCGCTCCGCTGCCGGCCACCACCTTCAACGTCAAAGATTTGCGAGCTGCGTTCCGCTTCAGTTACAGGCGTCAGCTCTGTTTTTCGTTCCGGTTGCATTTCTCCCTCCCCATGCGCCGTGAATTGGCGCCCCCGTCATGTCATGCAGAACAGATGGTTGGCTGTCCCGCCTGCTTCTCCTAGCCCCGAGCACGACTTAGCACCGGCCGTGCATGCTTCCTGCTTTGTCTTCTGGCTTCCACCGACGTCTCGATCAGCCACACCAGTTCCTCGGGCGAGATTTCGCTGTTTGCCCGGTGGTCGTAGAGCGGATCATCGAGATGCTTCGCTTGCTCGCCGACGACAACAATCACGGCATCAGGCCAGCGGCGGCGAATGTGCTCAGCCGCATAACGAAGGTCGGCCTGAGGAAACGAGTGATGAAAAACCGCGACATCGACCAACACGGGTTCCGGAAGTGCGCAGAGTTGCCAAAAGTCCTTCACCCCTACAAAGCCTTCCTTCAGCCAATAGGGCAAACTATCGCGAAGTGGGCTCCTCCATTCCTCCGTGCCAAGCGTAAGCACCTTCGTGGTCTTTCTCATATTATTTGGCGCTCCGGTGTTCCTTTTGTGACCGAGATGAGGCAAGGAGTGTGCCAAATTCCGGAAGAATTATCTCTTTTGTTTTCAGTGCCAGGTTCTATCAGCATATCCCGGTGTCGAAATTGTCGACGTCAGTTTCGGAACGCACCGACACTGTAGTCCGGCGCTCGGCCGAACGATGAGCACGTTTTCGGCACTGACCTCCTCGTCGCAACAGGCCCGATTCCGCGCGAGCCCGACAAATTTCATTTGCCTCTGGCGAAAGGATTTATTGCGCCTAGGAGTCCAGCTGCCAGGCATGAAGTGAAAGGCGAATACATCTGTCGGAGTGCAGCTCTGGGTGCGTGCACGATGGCAAGCGGCTGGCGTTACAGTTTTGGCACGCCTATTGCTTATCTCAAATCAGAGGCATTGAACGAGCGAGAGACACTTCAACCCGAATGAGCGATGCGCCGTGACTTGTGCTCAGAGGGAGAAGGTAACGCTGCATCAGATTCCTTGCTCAGGAATGGGATGCAAACGAAGCCGCAGGTGAAAGGCCATCTCCCGCAATGGCCGGCATCTCTTCGCGCGCTGAAGCGGGAAAGTTCGACATTCGAAAGCGAGGAAGGCGATATGAATTCGGGAAGTTGGAAATTGATCGGCATGGGGCTTATTGCCCTGAGCCTTGTGTCTGCCGTGGGATGCAGAAAGCAGGCGCCCATCACCCTGGCGTGTAACGCTGCGCCGCCTGCCATTTATCAAGGTGACGCGGTGACCGTGACGGCGGCAGCCGGCTCGGTGAGCACGAAGAAGAACATCGACGAGGTCTACAACTGGTCGGGGAGCGGAGTTACCGGCAATGGAACTACCGCTACGGTTGCAACCGGCACGATGAATCCGGGCAGCTACACAGTGAATGCAGAAGTGAAAGAAGGCAAGAAGGGCAAGGAGGGGTTGAAGCCTGGTCAATCAGCGCAGTGCTCAGCCAGCTTTACGGTCAAGGACTTTGAACCTCCAACGGTCAGTTGCTCAGCGGACCCCTCGGTGATAAAGCCTGGGGATAGCAGCACGATCACCTGCACCGGTCTCAGTCCGCAGAACCGGCCGCTGACTTATAGCTACACGGCCACGGCGGGCGCCATCAGCGGCAGCGGCGCTACCGCAGTGTTCTCTTCGGCGGGTGCGCCCACCGGCAAGGTTGGGATCACCTGCAACGTCCTCGACGACAAGACGCACTCGGCGAGCGCGGATACCAGCGTGACCATCGTGGCCCCGGCGCTGCCGCCACCTCCACATGCCCAGGAACTTTGCAGCGTGTCGTTTGCACGCGATGCCAGGCGGCCTACGCGCGTGGACAACGAAGCCAAGGCCTGCCTGGACCAGATCGCTCTGGATCTAAAGCAAGCTCCCGATGCCACCGTGGTCATAGTGGCTGACGCGAACGCGAAGGAGAAGCAGATCACTGCAAAGCAGGAAAAATCTGCAGCCAAACATAAGCACGCCAAGGTCGAGTACTTTGACCAGCAACGCGCGGTGAACATTAAGGACTACGTGGTCACCGAACAGGGCATCGAAGCGAATCGCATCAGCGTGGCTACGGGAACGGGCGACGATCAGAACGCGCAGAACTACCTGGTGCCCGACGGCGCTAACTTCGCGAACGATGTGCAGGGAACCACGCCCATCGACGAAACCGCAGTAAAACCCGAGGTTCGCAAGCCCCTGCCTGTGCGGCATCACAAGAAGGCTGCCGCCACGGAGGAATAGCTTGCGCGGAGAAACTCCGGCTTTTCGCCAGCACGGGCGAGGGCCGGAGGTCTCTGGAAGATTCAGACTCAGCCGGTATGGAACCCACGGAGGTTCACCCATGAATGCGGAGATGATTCTCGCCGGCGTCACGCTTGCAGGCACAGTGCTGTCTTCCATGCTTCTTCTCAGGGCTCGGCGGCTTGCAGCTGAGATGTGGTCAGCAAAACCTTCCTCCCAATTCTTGCCCATTGGGAGCGACGTGGCGAACCCTGTTGAATTGAACCTGGAGTTTAGAGGGCGAGAAAGGTAGACCTGCACCATGCTCTGCACTGCGACGCAAGCTGAAGTCAATCCCGGTTGGAGCATACACACTCCGCATCTTGTATCGAGCAACCGCACATTCGGGTCCTGGGATTCGAACACTTCCTTCGGAGCGCTCTCAAGAGAGACCCAGCGGGATCTCGAATCCACTATGTCGATTGTCGAGTGCAATCCTGGCGACATCCTGTTCCTGGAGCAAGAGCCGCTCAGCCGAGTGTGCATTGTCCTTCATGGAGACGTCAGACTTTCGCTGCAAGACATTGGTGGCAGGAGGCTGACCTTTCGCATTGCCAAGCGCGGCGCCGTTCTTGGCGCGCATTCAGCGTTATTTGGGAGCCTGTCCGAGTGGTCCGCAGATATTCTTTATCCTTCCAAGATCGGCTTGATCATTCGTGACGACTTTCTCTACTTTGCGAAGCGACATCCAGAGATATACGGCCTTGCGTCGAAGGAACTGATAAGCGCACTCACGTGCGCATTTGCAACGCTACGTATCGTGGGACTGTCGTCTTGTGTTGGCAAAAGAGTGGCAGCGCAATTATTGGCATGGGGAGAGAGGGGCAACAAAACTGGAGACCAAACACAGTTTCGCATGGCTCTAACCCATGCTCAGATCGCTGAGTATGTCGGCGCAGTGCGTGAGACCGTCACGCGTGCGCTGACGACCCTCAAACAACGTGGATTGGTGGAGATCCGAGGCTGCATGCTGAAGATCCCCAGTACGGCAGCTCTAAGGAGATACGCGGGAGGCAGTTAGAGCATTTTCGGAATACACATAGACCTTTCTAGAGCCGTGAAAGGTGGCTTTTTCTTGAGGAAAAAGCCACTTGAGTATGTGCTTTCGGTCTACACCAATTACGAAAATGCAGTTAGTCGACGAAGCGAACCTGCTGGTCGATATCCGCAATGCTACGCGCGGAATCGAGTCGCCGAATATGGTTGGTTGTTGGGTCGGGATCACCAAGCTGCGCTCATTCCATAATAGGAGCGCGAGAAGCAGAGCCGGAATCCCGGATGAGAGAGGATGGGAACACAGATGGCCTCGCCAGCAGTTAAATTGGGCACGATAGACCCGTCGCCAGTTGCAGTAGATAGAATCTATGCTCTCGATGGCCTCTCCAAGGCCGCACCCGGCCTGAGCGTCGAACTCGAAGAAACTCCGAGGGGGTACGAGGACTCGGAACACCACGGCAATGCGTTAGCAGGAGTCCTTTGGGCGCTAGGCCTGGAAGCTGCCGGGGCAGTACTCGGCTACGGAATATGGTTGCTCTGGAAGCTCTGGTAGGGCCAACGGAAACCGCCAGGTTATCGCGCCCTGGGCATTACCCAACCCTTGGGCAATACCGAACGTAGAACATGCCAGAGGTCCGACGCCATCCGTTCCAAACCAGCGAATCGAAGACGTGACCATCGCATGGATTCATCGATCGGGTCAGGGTGAGTCCATCCCAACTGCGCGAACTCTGCGGGCATTCGTTTTTTTCAACCCTGTCTGTGACACCCTCACAAGCCCTGAAACTGACGTCGACAGTTTCGACAGAGCCAGCGATAGACGGAACTGGTCCGCTGAAAATGCAGAAGTTAGCGGATTAGATGTTTGGCATCCTGCATGCATTTCCTCATAAGCGTGAGGATTGCAGCGATGTTAAGGAAATACCTTCCCTTGTTTTGTTTCATGATGGCATTGCCTGCCTTGGCGCAAGGCACCGATGCTCCCGCCCCGCAAATCGGGAGCATCAGCGGCACCGTACAGGACGTAAATGACGATCTCGTTCCCGGGGCCACTGTTACGCTCCAATGCTCTTCCCCTTGCGACAATCGCACAGCGACGGCAAACGACGACGCGGCATTTGATTTCCGCGATCTCAAGCTCGGAGTTCCTTACCAGGTTCGCGTTTCCGTGAACGGCTTTGAGGATTGGACCTCTTCCGCCATTGTTCTCACGCCGAATGACTCTGTTGTCTTTGTGACGGGAATCAAGCTTAAGGTTGAGGATCCATCCACGTCGGTTACGGTCTATGCGTCGACAGATCAAATCGCCACCGAACAAGTTCACATCGAAGAGCAGCAGCGCGTTCTGGGGTTCATTCCCAATTTCTATGTGGTGTACGACTCTCAGAACGCTGTACCCCTCACCGCAAAGCTGAAGTTTCAACTTGCGATGCGGGTCTCCGTCGATCCGGTTACCTGGACGGGAGTGGGATTCATGGCCGGCGTGAGGCAGATGGCGCATACACCCGACTATCAGCTGGGCGCCGCAGGGTACGGCCAGCGTGTCGGTGCCGAAGTCGCCAACGGATTCAGCGACATTCTGATCGGCGGCGCCATATTGCCGTCGGTACTGCACCAGGATCCGCGCTACTTCTACCAGGGAACAGGAACGACCAGTTCGCGGCTGCGTCACGCTCTGGAGAGCCCGTTCATTTGCAAGGGCGACAACGGCCGGTGGCAACCGAATTACTCGAGCCTTGGAGGCGACCTGGCTGCGACCGCTCTCATGGAAACGTACTATCCGCAATCCAACCGCGGGGCAGGACTATATTTCGGGCAATTCGCCATTAACACAGGCGAACGTGAACTCGCTGCCGTGGTGCAGGAATTCGTCCTGCGCAAATTGACTCCGCACGCTCAGAAGGCGAAGTAGCTTCGTCCGCGGGGTTGAAGTTTGCAGAAAGGAGATGGCTATGAAGGAGCTAATCCATATTGGACCACAGCTCGAGATGAAATGGCGCTTCATTGCTGCGGCGGACCGGTCGAAGCATCCGATCCCGCAACTGGCGATGAAGTGGATCTCCATCGATCTTGGGCCATCTGGACTGAAGGTAGAAGGAAGCGCATATGAGTTGCCGTAATGTTTACCTCGCAACCACCGCCGGCACGAATGAGTCGGCGGCAGATAACATGAGTCGCCGCACGCCTGCAGAGGATTGTTCCAGGCTGTATCTCCTCTCGTTTTTGCTGACCGCAGATCGCGCGAAGGCAGCCCGGTGTTTCGTGACGGGTCTCGACCTCGCTGCCGAAGACGACGCGGTGTTTCGGGAATGGGCGAATTCCTGGGCCCGGCAAATCGTCATTAACAATGCCCTTCGGCTCATTGCGCCGCACCCCGACGCGGGAAGTCAAGGCGCTGACTCGATAAGGTCAGGATGACGTGCCGCAGATTACATCAGCTTTTCGATGGGCAATGCTCTTTGGCGTTTGTCCATCCAACAACTTTCAAAGAGGAGGATCATTCATGCGGTTCCAAGCATACATACGCAGGCAAATCAACGATGACCGGACCGAGTCGCTTCAATTTGGCCCGGAGCACTATCGGAGGGCCGGCATTCCGTACTCACCATTCGGCGGCATGCCGGTGCTGGAAGCTTATCAGCTCGTGAACGACCTGAACCGGAATCAGTCTGAACACCAATTCGTTTATTACCTGGCGGCATAGTTCTATGGCTAGCGTTACGGGTGAGCACACGGTGGATGAAGGTTGGCTTCGAGCGACGGAAGAGGGAAACCTTTCTGAAGTCGCAGCGCACGATTCGCGGTTCGCCGCGATTCTCGCGCTTCAAGACTTTGAGCGTTTCGTCTATGTTTTGTCGGTTCTCGAAGGCTACACGGATCGCGAATGTGGGACTTTGCTGGGAGTTTCACCCCAACAGATCGAAGAAACACGGACTCGCGCTCTGCAGCATTTTTGGAAACGGTGATGAAAGGCAACTTCCTTCCCAGGGGATTCTCGGAGGCTGGTTTTGACGAAGAAATCTAACTTGGGAGGGTTCGATGACCGAAAAGCGACTAGGTTTGTTCGTGGCAATAATTTTAGTCGCGTACGTGGTCGGCCTGGTGACCAGCTACCTGGCACGGTAGGCAGCGATCCGGACTGGGTCCAAGCCGGGAATGTGCGTTCCATTGAAATCCCTGCAGCCTATCTTTGTGAACCCTCGACAGACCTGAATGGACGGGCTGTGGAATAGAGCGAGCGGGCGAATTGGACAAGAACCCAAGGAGAATACGATGAACACGGAAACGAATGGCTGCCTTGATGGATCCGTATTGGATACTCTGACTGAATTGGCGCTGAATCTTGACTGGTCATGGAGCCATACCGCCGACGATCTCTGGAGGCAGCTCGATCCCGAGTTATGGGGGCAGACGCACAATCCGTGGGTCATCTTGCAGACAGTTTCCCGCGAGAGGCTGCAGGCCGTGAGCTCGACTCCGCAGTACCAGCACACTCTTGAGCAGATTCTGGAAACAAGGACCAAGCGCGAAGAGGCGGCGAACTGGTTTCAGCACTACTTGCCGGACGCTCCGCTCAGTGGCATCGCATATTTCAGCATGGAGTACATGCTGAGCGATGCGTTGCCGATTTACTCCGGCGGGCTGGGCAACGTAGCTGGAGACCAATTGAAGGCAGCCAGCGACCTCGGCCTCCCAGTCACAGGCGTCGGCCTTCTCTACCAGAGAGGCTACTTCCGGCAACAGATCAATCAGGAAGGCCGGCAGGAAGCAATTTATCCCTTTAATGAGCCTGGGCAACTGCCGATCCGGCCCGTGCGCCAGCCCAATGGAGAGTTGTTGCGCGTCAGTGTCAACCTGCCCGGCTTCCGCATGTGGCTGCGCACCTGGGAGGTCAGGGTTGGGCGTATCCACCTCTACCTGCTCGACACCAATGACCCGGCAAACCCGCCACTGTATCGCGGCATTACCAGTGAACTCTATGGCGGCGGACCCGAAGTACGGATCGCCCAGGAGATCGCGCTGGGGATCGGGGGATGGCGCCTGCTGCGCGCGCTCGGAATGCAACCCGAAATTTGCCATCTCAACGAAGGACACGCTGCGTTCGTGGTCCTCGAACGTGCGAGGGATTTCATGGATCGAACAGGCGGGCCGTTTGACGTTGCGCTGACCGCAACCCGCGCCGGAAATCTCTTCACCACGCACACGCCCGTGGAAGCTGGCTTTGACCGCTTCGCACCGCAGCTCATGGAAGCCACGTTCCGGAACTATGCCGCGAACCGGTTGCACATTTCGATGAACGAACTGCTTGCCATGGGACGGCAGAACCCCCAGGACCGAGGCGAGCCATTCAACATGGCGTTGCTGGCGATGCGGGGCAGCGGCGCAGTGAACGGCGTGAGCCGTCTGCATGGGCAGGTAAGCCGAAGGATCTTCCATAACAACTTTCCCCGTTGGCCGGAAGCTGAAGTGCCTGTCGGCTACGTGACCAATGGCGTCCACGCGCCGGTGTGGGATTCCGCGGAAGCCGAGGACCTGTGGGTAAAGGCATTCGGAGAACAGTTGTGGGCAACGCACTTGAAGAGGGAGGAACTGATCCAGAAAGTGGGAGAAAACCTCAGGCAGGTTTCAGACGTGCGTCTTTGGCAGATGCGCTCGGCGTCCCGAAAATCGCTGGTCGATTACATCCGGCGTCAAATGGCGCGCCTGGTTGCGAGCTATGGCGGGCAGGAAGGAGATCTTGCCCAGGTCCACGGAATCTTCGAACCAGATACACTCACCATCGGTTTTGCGCGCCGGTTTGCGACGTACAAGCGGCCGAATCTGTTGCTGCAGAATCCTGAACGCCTGCTGGCCATACTGACCAACAAGGAAAGACCGGTGCAATTGGTGATCGCCGGCAAGGCCCACCCGCAGGACGGCCCGGGGCAGCAGATGATTCAACGTTGGATCGAATTCATCCGCCGGGGCCCGGCACGCTCACAAGTGGTGTTTCTCGCCGATTACGACATGCGCATGGCCGAGCACCTGGTGCACGGGGTCGATCTCTGGCTGAACACCCCGCGCCGCCCTTGGGAAGCCTGCGGCACCAGTGGGATGAAGGTGTTGGTAAACGGCGGATTGAATCTCTCCGAACTCGACGGCTGGTGGGCCGAGGCATACACCCCCGATGTGGGCTGGGCACTAGGCGATGGTCTCGAACACGGAGACGACCCGGCTTGGGACGCCAAAGAGGCAGATCAACTCTACACGCTGCTCGAACAAGAAGTGATTCCGGAATTCTACAGGCGCGACGACGCGGGGATTCCCGTCGGTTGGATCGCCCGGGTGCGTGAAAGCATGGCCAGGCTGACCCCCTCATTTTCTGCAACCCGCTGCGTGCTGGAGTACACGGAAAAGTATTATCTGCCGCTGGCCAACGCGTATCTGCGGAGAAGCAGCGACGGCGGAAAATCTGCAGAGAATCTGCTGCAATGGAAACGTCATCTCGCCGATCATTGGTCCCGGCTGCGTTTCTGCTCCGTGCGCGTAGAGAGCGCTGGAGATCTCCATCACTTCGAGATTCAGGTCTATTTGGATGAAATGGATCCCGATGGCATCCAGGTTGAACTCTACGCCGACGCCGGCAAAGACGGTGAGCCTGTCTGGCAGGTAATGACGCGCGGGGAATCGCTGGTCGGCCAGAGCGTCTGGCGTTACTCCGCATCGGTTCCTGCAACTCGCCCGGCACAGGATTTTACGCCCAGAGTGGTTCCATGCCACCCAGAGGCATTTGTCCCTTTGGAGGCGCCGTACATCCTCTGGTACCGGTGATATCACCAATTCCTGGTTGCATGGCGCTGTTTCACTTCGGGAGGGGTAGTGGGCACGCGAAGCAAATTGACCATTCCGTGGTGTAGATTACGAAAAAGCCACGTGACCAGCGAATTTCCCCATAGCCTCGCGCTTTCGCGTGCCGACTGGTATATCTGCACGTAAGCGTAGGTGCTAAACCCGCAGGCTTCAAGGGGCACCATCTCAAAATGCAGTCGTTCTTCGCTGTCGAACTTGCATCGACAGTTGCAACTCTCGACAACTCCGGTTTCAGAGTTTGCCTTTTGCGCCCCCTCATTCTACGGCAATTAGCGGTTTGTTCCGATTTGGAATTCCACATGCAAATGCTGGAGTGTCGGCCGCTGTCTTCGTGCTGGGTATGGTCGTCGACAACGCCATCGCAATCGTCGACAACTACATGTTCGAGGCCGAATTTGCGGCATTCAGAGAAGGCAGTAGCTGTCCAACATTATCGACGTGTGGTAAGGGGGCTCATTGAGAAGATTTCTCCAGTTCATCGGGGACGTCACGCTTTTTGGAATTCGCGTGATAGTCAACGTGTGCCGGCGCCCTCTTGAGTTAGTTGAGATTTGGTCGCAAATGGAATGACATGGGCGTTCGCTCTCTGCCTCTCGTCTCCTCATCGGGTTTGGCGCTCGGGGTGGTCATGACTCTGCATACCCGCAGCACTCTGGTGGCTTTCGGAGCAACGGCGCTGATTCCAAGAGTGCAATCTCTCTCCTTCTTTGTCGAGATTGGGCCACTGGTCGCGGCGCTCCTGGTGGCCGGCCGCGTAGGAGCCGGCATCGGAGCTGTGATCGCCAACTTGCGCGTGACGGAACAGATCGACGCCATCGAAGTTCTTTCGGTGGATTCGTTCAAGTTCCTGGTTGTGCCTCGCGTAATTGCCTGCGTGATCGTCCTGCCATTGCTAACGGTCTTCATGGATGCTTGCGGGCTCGTCGGCGGCTTCCTTTCAGAGGCTGCCGTGTCCCACCTGCCGCTACAGCTCTTTCTTGAGCGCGCATTTCAGGGCGTTGAGTGGTCGAACTTCGTTCCACCCACGATGAAGACAGCCGTCTTTGGATTCATCATCGGAACGGTTTCATCGTATTACGGCTACACGATGAATGAAGGGACGCAAGGTGTTGGGAAAGCGGCAACAAATAGCGTTGTGACTTGTTCATTGCTTGTCATCCTCGCGGACGTGATCTTGGTCAAGATCATCTTTCTGTTGTTTCCCGGGAGCGCCATATGACGGAATCTATGCCAGACGCAGTTGTGCTTGACGGGGTATCGAAGCACTTCGGAAGCAAGCAGGTGCTTTCCGGGGTTTCTTTCTCAGTACCTCGCGGTGAGGCGGTCTGTGTGCTTGGCCGCAGCGGCACTGGAAAGAGCGTGACCCTCAAGCTGATGATTGGACTGATAAAACCGGATGCTGGGGATATTTTCATCTCCGGCTACAACATCTCGCGCCTGGAAGGCATGGAACTATCGCGGGCTCGCTGCAAGATAGGTTTCTTGTTTCAGAGCGCCGCGCTATTTGACTCGTACACGTTGCATGACAATCTCGCACTGCCGCTCCGTCGATTGACCGACAAGTCAAACTCGGAAATTGAGGAAATCGTTGATCGAGCACTCAAACAGGTTGGGTCTGGAAGGCGACAAACACAAGTTGCCGGGCGCACTTTCCGGTGGTATGAGAAAGCGCGCTGGTCTCGCGCGGGCATTGGTACTCGAACCGGAAGTCCTGCTCGTCGACGAGCCAAGCAGCGGTCTCGACAGGATCACGGCTTTGGAGATCGACGATCTCCTTCTTGAACAGAAGGCATTGCACCAAACCACGATGGTGATCGTGACCCACGATGTGCATGGCGCACGGAGGGTTGGCGATCGATTTCGCCGTTCTCGACGAAGGAAAGCTCATGGCCATCGGTAAGCCGGAGGAACTCGAAAACCACGAAAATGAAACCGTTCGCAAACTGGTCGCGGAGGAGTAGATGTCGAATCATAATCTCATTACAGGCGCATTTGTCTTGGTCGGAACAGCACTTTTCACGCTCGTCATCTTCTTGATCGGTGGCCAGCACGGAGCATTCGCCAAGCATAACGATTACTATGTCGAGTTTGCCGACATCAGCGGGCTGATGAAGGGCTCAAAGGTATGGGTTGGAGGATTGGACGCCGGAGAGGTGACGGAGATTGGACTTCCCGATTCGGCGGGGGGGCGTTTCCGTCTCAAACTCAGGGTTGGGGAGCAATTTCACGGTCTCATCAGGTCGGACTCGGTGGCCAGAATTGTCCCAGAAGGACTAGTGGGAGAGAAGCTCCTACTAATCTACCTTGGCACCGCGGAAGCCTCGGAAGCCAAGCCAGGCGACACTCTTCAAAGCAAAGAAGCGGTCGACTTGTTGAATTTGGCGGACAAAGGCGCCAGTCTTCTCGATTACACCAGCGAAACGATAAAGCCATTTTCAGAGAAAATCGACAAAACCATGGATGCCGCGACGGTCACCTTGAACAATGCCAACGGCCTTTTGGTCAATTTAAGGCAGGGAAAAGGCACCGTCGGAATGCTCCTGCAAGACGAAACGACTGCTGAAAATGTCCGCGAGAGCATTGTTAATTTACGAGAGACAACGACGTCGGTCTCCGATGCCTCGAAGCGCGCCGATGCCCTCATTACCGACTTGCAGTCTCGTCAACTCGGTGAAAAGGTGGACCAGACGATGGGCAGTGTGCAAAGCGCCGCCAGTCACTTCGACGCAACTTCGCAGAAGGTCGAAGAGTCGGTTACAAAAGCTTTGGGACCAGACAGCCAAGGCGTGGATGCAGCCAGCAATATTCGTCAGTCTATGTCCAATCTCGAACCAGGCCACTGGCAACATGTCAGCCGATACCGAGGCTCTCAAGCATCAGTTCTTCCTTCGCGGCTATTTCAAACATCGCGGATATTACTCGCTGGTAAATCTCAATCCCGACGATTATCGAAAAGACAGGCTGTTTTCGAATCCTGCGAATCCCCGCGTCTGGCTGGATAAGGAGGAACTCTTTGAACAAAAGCAGGACGGGACTTTGCACTTTCCTCCGCAGGAATGGCGAAGATCGACGCTTCTGTGGCCCAGCTCGGCGATGGCGCAGTAAGTGAGCCTCTGATTATTGAGGGATATTCCGCCTCTGGCGAGCCTGGAGTCCAACTCGCCGAGTCACGTGCGCGAGCCGTTGCGGTTCGGCAGTACCTTCAGACAAGGTTTTACATCGATCCTCAGAATCTCGGGACGGTGTCTCTGCGTGCGACTCCGCCGCCCACGGTCAACAAGGCGAGTTGGGATGGTGTTTGTATCGTGCTCCTCAGGCGCACCTTCAGATAGTCCGCGTTTTTGGGGGACAGGCTGCGAGGGATGGTGGCGCTGCTCGAACGAAACGACTGCGAGCAAACGCAAGCGAGGTGAATCGTGCGAATCGGCTCTTTGCGAATTGATCAATCGCAGAGTCCGATTTTACTCGAGAGGTGTGCTCACGAAGTACATTCTCGAACAGCTCAAACGGAAGAGGATGAAGAAGACGTCACGGGTTTTGCCGTCATCTGTGAGGGGGTAGAGATGAAAAGCGAGCTCCTGTCTGCCGGTAAGCGGAACATTGCAGCCGAAAAGGATTCTTCGGCGACCGCCGATGATCTTCACTCGATATTCGCAAAAGAAATCGCTGGCCTGTTCCGGCTGGCGCTGCTGCTGACAGGCGATGCCGAAGAAGCGGAGACATGTCTCATCCTCGCCATGAGGGATTGTTTCAAAAGCAGAACAGCTCCCAAAGAGCAGGCTCACATCTGGGCTCGCCGCGTACTGGTCCGCAAAGCAATTCAATTGATCCTGGGTGCCAAAGACACCTCATTCGGCGAGATCCGCCGCGGCTCAGCGTCTCAGACTTGTCTCTGGCCTCGGCTCGACTCGATGGAGATTCTGCCGGAGTCACTCGCAATATTGGACCTCTCGAATTTTGAGCGTTTTGTCTTTGTGCTTTGCGTTCGCGAGGGCTACGACATTCAGGATTGCGCCCAAATTCTGGGTAGATCCGAGAATGATGTGCGCGATGCGCTCGCGCAGGCGACCTGCCGCATTGTTTCCTTCGAAAAATGCAAAAATCGCCAAAGATGCAAAACATTACGATTCGGTACTTACGGTTCATTCGGCGATATTAGGCGAGAAAAAGATGACGCATGCGGAACAATTCTCGATTAGCCGCCTGCTTCCTTCGCCTTTGAAATCGATCGGGTTCTCCAAAGCGAATTGGGTCTCGATCTTAGACCGGTTATGAATTGGAGACGGACGCAAGCCTGACTGCACAGGACAGAGCGGCTAACTCTCAGAGCAACATTGCAGAGACACGCGCATTCAAATGCAGGTAGACGCCCGTCAGGCATATTGGTACGCATCAATGCCGAGCCTCTTGATTCGAGAGATGAGAGTGGTGCGGCTAATGCCCATACGGGCCGCAACGCCTTTCGGCCCCCCAACGCGGCCTTTGCACTCCGCGAGCATTCGAATGATGTCTTCGCGCTGCCTCCTTACGTGCTCATCCACATCGCGTTTTCCAGTCAAGGAACTGACCGTTTCTTTCACAATTCGCGCGATTTCTTCATCCCCTCGCAGTGCAGGAGCACGCCCCAGTTCGTCAGATCTCACTTTGTATAGCTCCGACAGCGGCGCGTCGAGCGTCCTTCCCCGTGTCAGGATCACGGCGCGTTCGATGAAGTTTTCCAGTTCGCGGATGTTTCCCGGCCAGTCGCAAGCCGTCAGTCCCTTGATGACAGTGGCAGGAACGGAGTCGATCCTCTTTTCCATTTGTTTGGCAATCTTCTGAACGAAATACTTGGCTAGCAGAGGAATGTCTTCCCTTCGCTCCCTTAGTGGTGGAATTCGGATCGGGAACACATTGAGGCGATAAAACAAATCGCTGCGAAATTCGCGGTCTGCAACCATCTTTTCGAGATCGCGGTTGGTTGCCGCCACCAGACGGACATTTACCTTGCGCGTGTGCGTACTGCCCAACCGCTCGAATTCCCGCTCTTGTAGGACTCGGAGCAGTTTCGGCTGGATTTCAGCGGGAATATCTCCAACTTCATCTAGAAACAGCGTGCCTTGATGGGCGAGCTCCATGCGCCCGATTTTCTGACTTATCGCGCCGGTGAACGCTCCCTTCTCATGCCCGAACAGTTCGCTCTCGAGAAGCCCCGTCGGGATCGCCGCACAGTTCAGCTTTACAAACGTCCCGTTTTTGCGCCGACTGCGCTCATGGATCGCCCGGGCGATCAATTCCTTGCCCGTTCCAGTTTCGCCGAGCAATAAAACTGTGGAGTCGCAGGGCGCTACCGTTTCCACCAGATGCAGAACCTCCTTGATCGCCGCACAATTTCCGATGATCTGCTCAAACCCCATTTCGCTGCGGATTTCTTCTTCGAGGTAGAGCTTTTCCTGGGCGAGTTTGTCTTTCAATGCGGAGATCTCTTCATAGGCCAAGGCGTTCTCGATGGCGATGGCGATGGGCCCTGCAACTTGGCTTAGGAACTTCACCTCGTCTGGACCAATCGGTTCTTCCGTCGTTCTCACGGTTGCCAAAATGCCGAGGACGCGGCCGCGATTCACAAGCGGAACCAGACAAACGCTTTGGGCTCCCTCAAGAGACATCAGATCTGCACGCACCTCAGGGCCAAGCTGGTACAAATCGTCAATGCGTGCGATTACGGGCTGCAGGTTTTCGAAGACGGTTTTTCCGGGACCAATCAAAGGCAGAAGCAAACCTTCTCTGATGAGTCCCTGGCCCCGCGGAAAATCGAGGGTGAACAGCTTCATTTTCCCTGACTCGATATCGTGGAGCAAAATGGATGCGATGTCGCCACCCATGATCTCGCGGAGGTTGGCGGAAATCGATCGCAAGACCTCGTGCAGGTTCAGGCTGGAGGTAATTTGCCTCATCATGTCCAACAGCAGTTGGAGCCGATCGTTCTGCTGTTGCAGTTCCACCTGAGTAATGTGCGGGCCCCAGGGATCGACGGCGAATTTCATTCGCTGGCTGTCGTGCTCGCCGGAACTCGCCCCAGAGGATCGGATGCGGAAATGTTTTGGTTGTCCCGCGCCGGCCGCAAAGTCTGCGCTTGCATGGTTGGGGAAGGATGCAGACGCTGATGCTGAGTCACCCATGATGCCCTCCTTTTTGATTTCTTCCGGAGCGGGTCGTGAGATCGCTATTGATGACATTCTGGGACCGAACTCTCTGCGGCGAAATCCCAGATCGAGGCGAATCGTAACCCCTGCGGAGGCAAATGGACGCCTCCAGTCGAAGGATGGATGGGCTCGGTTGTAACGAGGAGGCGACCACTTGCGGGCGCGAGGGCTATCTCTTCCGTGGCGAAGGCTCGATGCGCTTCCATCCAAAGAGGCGAGCATCGACCGACCACACACCCGGTCCCAACATTGCCAGAGCAGCTGCAAGGGTCGCTATCAGGAGGTAGGTCAACCGATCTGCAGGCCCAGTGACGAGCCTGTAGACTTCAACAAAAGCCGCAATCGTCCCCACAATGGGGGTATATAGACCGAAAGCGAGCAGAATCCCTGTACCCAGCAGAACGACAGATACAATTGTCGTCGAAGTGGGAGGGTCGGCAAGCAGGATTGAACCTGCGGGAACTGCCAAGGTTATACCAACAACCAGCCGCATTAAGATAAGTCCGAACCCAGGCCAACCACCTGCGAAAGTCGAATATAAGCGCCGCAATGGACGCACCTTTCCACAACCGATCTATTTTCAATGTTTCCCCCAAAAAATGGAATCCCCAAAAGGGCATGAATCGACCCTCTTTCGAGGCGCCAAGGTGAGGAAGACAAACCGGCTGGAGATTACAGCTCGATGATTCCTCGTTTCAGGGCGATGGTGGTAGCGTGAGTTCGGTCGTTGGCGCCCAATTTGGACAGAATGCTTTTGACTCGGCTCTTGACGGATTCTTCCGTGGTAGAGAGCTGATCAGCAATCTGCTTGTTTGCGTTTCCGGCGGCTATCAGTCGCAACACGTTGATTTCCGCCGGCGTCAGTGCGTCGTCCATGGCATGCTCGGCAATCTCCAGAGAAGCCTCCTGGCTGAGAGTCTTCTTTCCCGCATTCACCGCGTGGATCGCATCCATTAGCTCCTTGTGCAGGGTACTCTTTAACAGGTATCCCTTAGCACCGGCTTTTAGCGCCCTGACAATCTGTGTGTCGCTCTTGTAGGTTGTCAGCATAATGATCTTTGCATCGGCGAACTCATTGCGAATGGCAATCAGCGCATCGAGCCCGTTCATTTCCGGCATCTGCAGGTCCATCAGCGTCACGTCCGGGCGAAGCGTCCGAAACTGCTGAATTGCTTCACGGCCGTTGGAGGCTTCGCCGACAAGAATCATGTTCGGCTGAATGGCGATCAAACCGGCAATGCCTTCGCGGACAAGTGGATGGTCGTCGACCGCGAGAATTCGAATTGGACCGGCTTCGGAACTCATGATGGTATCTCCTCACTCATGCCTTCGCACTTCCAGTAAAAATTCGTGACCACCAGGAACCTCTCCGGGAGGCGGTGTAGGCAATGCCGGCAGGAATGCGTAATTCAACTTCGGTGCCTGCGTGCGCTTCGCTCCACACTGTCAGGTTTCCTCCTGCAAGTTTGGCGCGTTCCCGCATGCCATTCAAGCCAAAATGTCCCTCGGGAACCTGCCCCGACAGGACGGCCGCGTCCATGCCTTTCCCGTCGTCCCGCACGCGCATCCGGAATTGTTGATCGTCATACCGGATTTCGACTTCGAGGTGCTGCGCTTGGGCGTGCCGAAACGCGTTGCGTAGCGCTTCGGCGGCAATCCTGTAGATTTCGTCGCGCAGAATGGGATGCAGATCGCGCGGCTCACCTTCCACGGTAACGCGAAATGCCGGCGAGCTGTGGTTGGCCGGATCGGCTGCGAGTTCTTCACCCAGTGAGTTCACCGCTCGTGCGAGGTCGTTGGTTTGCACCGTGGAGTCGCGCAGTCCCTGCACCGTATCCCGGCCTTCGGTGATCGCATCCACAGCCCGCTCGATCGAGATGTCCAGCTTCTCCTTGGCCTCAATGGGCCGGTCGGGAAGCAGCTCCGAAACTGTCTGGAACCGCAGCAGCAACCCGTGGAAGCTCTGCAGCAGAGTGTCGTGAAGATCCCGTGCGATGCTTGTCCGCTCAGCGACGCGTGCCTCCAGCGTAAGGGCGAACTGATGACGTAATTGCCGGACACGGAACTGGTAGGCCGCCCACAGCAGCGCCAGCACACAAAGTGCACAGAGGGCGCGGAACCAATTCGTCTGGTAGTACGCCGGAGCGACGTAGAAATCCAGTTTTGCGGCACTATCGTTCCAGACGCCGTCACTATTGCATGCGATGACTCGAAAGGAATATTTTCCTGGAGGCAAATCCGTGTAGAAAGCCTGGCGGCGCGTGCCGGCCTCGTGCCATTCGCGGTCATAGCCGTCGAGCCAGTAGCGAAAGTTCACTCTCTGTGGAATCAGAAACGTGGGCGAAGTGTAATCAATCTGCAAGTCACGGGGATGCGGCGAGATCTTGAGGTTATCCGTTGCTCGGAATTCGTTTCGATCAACGGTGACCGATTCGATGGTTGCCGCCGCGGGTAACGCTTTTTGCGCGAGCCTGGACGGGTCCACCATCTGTACCCAGACTCCGCTGGCAAACCACACGCGCCCATCCGAGGAGAGCGCCGCAGAGTTGTAATCTGGCCGTCCTGCCTGGGCCCCATCCAGTTCATCGTAGACGCGGGTCTGCACGATTACTTCCGGATTCGTCCACCATCTTTGGAGCTCGGAATCCGGCAACTCGACGATGCCGCAATCGGTGTAGAGCCACCAACGCTTCTCCCTGTCCTGAATAAAAGAGGTCACGAAATTGCACGGCAGGCCGTTCTTCGTCGTCATCCGCAGTACCTTGCCTTGCCGCAAGCCGACCAACCCCTCGGCGGAGCCGGCAAGCACGGAGCCGTCTGCATCAGCAATAATCTGGCGGATAAACGGATCCCCCTTTGCGTTCAGCGGAAATGTCTCCACAGCGCCATGGCGGAACAGCGCAAGGTCCCCCTTGAGAGTTCCTATCCAAATTCCTCCCTGTGAATCCGGCGCGAGGGTACGGCCCGTCGGAACTTGCGACGCAGGGAACTCTTCACGCACCTGGAAATCGCGGATGCGCACAAGCTTTCCTGGATTCCCGGCGCACTCTGCCCATATATTTCCGTCGATGTCCTCAGCCATGCCAACCACCGATCCAAGCGGCTTGCGATCTGGCTCGGGCAGGCGGCGGAAGCGCCCATTCTCGAACAGATACAGTCCGTCATCCACTCCCACCCACATATTGCCGGCGCGGTCTTCCAGCATGGAGGTGACTTGACTACCCGGCAGACCATGCCCGGTGCGAATGGAGGAGATGGTCCCATTCTTCTCGATGCGATCGAGAGAGCCAGTGCTTGCGACCCATATTGTGCCGTCTCTGCCGGCTAGAACTCCCATCGGACGACCTCCCAAGCCCTCAGACGTCGAGAAGCTCGTGACGCGCGGATCGCGAAAGTTGTCTATCCCGTCCGGTGTCGCAGCCCATAGAATTCCCTCTCTATCCTCAAAGACAGCATTCACGGTATCGCTGGACAAGCCTTCCGCTCGTCCATAGTGATCCCCAAGGTCTCCCCGGATACGAAAGATCCCCTGGCCGTTTGTGCCGACCCAAAGATTGCCATCGCGGTCGAACATCATGCTGTGGACACTGAGTTTGCTGCCGTCGAAGCCAGGCGTCACAAATGGTCGGAAGACACCATTTGTCAATCGTCCAAGCCCTCGCCCGGGTCCGTCTCTGAGTATGCCGACCCAGAGGGAGCCATCGGGACCACGCGCCAGGCCCGCGATCCCGGCCCGTCCTGCGTTGGATTTCAGTCCTTCGATCGGGTACGTCTCCGAGACGCCGTTATGCCAATGGACGAGGGACGTCTGTCCTCCGAGCCAAAAGCCGCCTTTCCCGTCGGCCAGCATTGAATTCACAGGGGAAATTGGTATTCCATCGGCTTTTCCGAAACACCTGACTGCGCGGTCGGTAACATGGCACAGGGGTTCGTCTGAAATGGCGTTGCTGCCTCGCACCACCCACAACGAGCCGTCAGGATCTTCACTCATCATTTGAAGACTCCGAAGCCCGTCCAACTCGAACTGAGAAGTGACGACCCGGCCCTTCAGGTGAACGATCCCACGCAATCCAAATACCCACAGCCCACCGGCGCGGTCGCCAAACACATTCACTATTTGGCCAAAGCTAGTAACGTGTGTGCTTATTGAACCGGAATTCGGAGGTCCATCCCAGGAGGCGAATCGGACGCCATCAAAGGTGGCCATATCGCCCCCGGTGAACCAGAGAAAACCGTCCGAGGTCTGCGTGATTGCGTACCCATGAGCCAAGTCGGCGCCATTCTGTGGCCACCAGGAAGCGTGGGCGTACTGGGTGATGCGCTTGTTCGGATCGAGGCCATGAACCGGGAGGGCCAATAACAATACGCAGGCAAGATAGGCGCCCCAGAGGGCCGCAATCGCGGTCCGGGGCCAGTGAAACCGAAACAGAAGAAGCCGGCGAGAAGTCATCTTCGTATCTTCGCAACCAAGCACGACAGCAACAGCGATCCCACAGTGGATGATTCTGATGCCAGTGTAAGCCACGAGTCACGTTCTGGCAGTTAACGGATGGTGTCGCCTGGCCGGGCTCCCAGCTAATCCTTCGCTTGTCCGGCAAACATTCGCGACCACCAGGAAGCTCTCCCGGAGGCGGTGTAGGCGATGCCGGCAGGAATGCGCAACTCGACTTCGGTTCCTGCATCCACCTCGCTCCACACTGTCAGGTTTCCTCCTGCAAGTTTGGCGCGTTCCCGCATACCGTTCAAGCCAAAATGTCCCTCGGGCCCGCGCCCCGACAGGACGGCCGCGTCCATGCCTTTCCCGTCGTCCCGCACACGCAGCCGGAATTGTTGATCGTCATATCGGATTTCGACTTCGAGATGCTGCGCCTGAGCGTGCCGGAAGGCGTTGCGCAGCGCTTCGGCGGCAATTCTATAGACTTCGTCGCGCAGGATGGGATGCAAATTGCGGGCTTCGCCTTCAACAGTGACACGAAACACCGGTGACCCGGAGTTGGCCGGAGCGGATATGAGTTCTTCACCTAGCGTATTTATCGCGCGGGCGAGGTCGTTGCTTTGAACGGTGGACTCGCGCAGTCCCTGCACCGTATCCCGGCCTTCGGTGATCGCATCCACAGCCCGCTCGATCGAGCTGTCCAGCTTCTCCTTGGCCTCAATGGGTCGGTCGGGAAGCAGCTCCGAAACTGTCTGGAACCGCAGCAGCAACCCGTGGAAGCTCTGCAGCAGAGTGTCGTGAAGATCACGTGCGATGCTTGTCCGCTCAGCGACGCGTGCCTCCAGAGTAAGGGCGAACTCGCGGCGCAATTGCCGGACGCGATACTGGTAGGCCGCCCACAGCAGCGCCAGCACACAAATTGCACAGAGGGCGCGGAACCAATTCGTCTGGTAAAAAGCAGGTAAGACAGTGAACTCCGCGGTTGCAGTATTGTCTGACCACATCCCGTTGGTGTCGCTGGCATTCGCGACGAAGTGGTACGAACCGGGAGGAAGATTTCGATAATTAACAGAGGTAGACGTCCCGACCTCATGCCAGTCCTTGTCCGTTTCTCGCAGCTTGTAGCGAAAATGAATCGCCTCCGGGTCGGAAAGGCTGACGGCGGCATAGCTGATCTGTACGTTGGAGGTACGGGCTGGGAATCTCAGTGGTTGACCCAGCGCATAGCCTTTATCATCGGCAGAAACGGACTGAATCGTCACCGGAGGCGGCGGGATCTTATTTGACGCCTGAGCGGGATCGAGCCACACAACACCGTTGTTCGCAGAGAACCATATCCGCCCATCCGTGCCTTCGACAGCTGTGGGCCTGCCAGGAGCCGGACGCCCCGGAAGACCCTGTCGTCTGTCAAAGCGCTCACAGCTGACCTGATGAGCTGGGTTTTTCAACGCCTCCACGATTTCTGACCGGCGGAGGTGAATAATTCCTCCCAGGCCATTCAGCCAAAGATCCCCATTGGCCGTCTCCACAATTCCAGAGATTCCGCGGAGCGATTCCTCATCCACAGCGTGGATGGTATGAAATCGTCCGTGATCGAACTGCTGCACACCGAATTCGCCGCCAATCCAGATTTCCGATCCTCTGCCAGAGACCGCCGTGATTCTGCCCACTTGCAGACCATCGCTTGCGCTGAATGTTTGTACCCGATCGCCGTCCAGAACAGCCAATTGGCCTTTCGCGCATCCGAACCAGATGCGGCCCAGGGTATCAGTAAATTCGATCACAGCACCCGAGGTTAAAAGGTCGCTCCGTCCTCCATATGCTGTCCAAACACTATCCTTGAGTCGATAAAGCCCCGCGCGGCCGAATGACACCCACATTCCCCCTGATCTGTCCTGCGTAATGGATGCCAGGAGCCACGCCTTGTCCATCTCCTTTGGGAGCTCAATTCTGGTGAGGCTCCCATTGACCATATGCCACAGTCCCCCTTCGCCTGCGAACCAAAATGTCCGATCCGGCGCCCGGTATGCAAAATTCGTCAATCCCCCCTGCGCCCCATGAGACTCAGCTTTCCCATCCGCCAAACGATAAAGAGTTGATGATCCATTCCCATCCCCTGCGCTTACCCACACCGCTCCGCCATCGTCAGGCGCGACCGTGAATCTGGACCTATCCGGCTTGGGAAACTGCGGTTGGATCAGGGGACTATAGGAGAAACGGTGAACACCCGCGGTACCTCCAATCCATATACTGCCCTCGCGATCGACCAGCCTCGCGTAGCGGTACGCATCGATGTCATAGACCTGAGAATTGCCGGGTGAGGCCTTGCTGGCGATATCTGCCAGCGGGTCGCCTGCCGCATGACGAAAGATGAAAGGATCTATCGAAAGGAACCAAATGCCATTGGCACGGTCGACAATTTGCTCAGAATTCTTTCTCAAAATTGGATAGGCAGGAAGTGAGCTTTCCAACTCGACACCGGAACCTGGCTCTTGTGGTCTTCTTTCATGGGTCGTCAAAACCGTGTTGTCGGCGTCCAGTGTGAGGCCTTGAATAAAAAGATTATCTCCAGCTATTCGAAACTGCCTGTCGCCTGGCAGAAGAAAGTACAGTTGCTTTGCAACCTTGAAGTCGCGGGACTCTGTTAACACCCAAAGGATGCCCTCGCGATCAAACCCCACTTGAGAAACTGGCTTCTGCGGGGCATTCCACTCCGTCCCGATGTGCTGCCATCTCGAGCCATCGAATCGCCACAAGCCACCGTCTGTAACAGCCCATACGACACCTTGCCGGTCTTGAGCGAAACTGTAAACCGTTCCCGGTACGTCGGGAAAGTTCGTGATTCTCCCATTCTTTAGAAAGCTGACGCCCCCGGCAACATTGCCGACCCAAAGTCCGCCTGTGGGAGGAGCAAACAACCAGCTGATATTGTTGGTCAGGAGTTGATCGCCAAAGGGCGAGCGGTAAAGCTCAAAGCGGACACCGTCGAAACGATACAGCCCGGCGGCAGTTCCCAGCCAGAGGTAGCCGTCATCTGTCTGCGCGAGGGCCCAAACTGCGTCCGGCGCGCCATCCTTGAATGTCCAGATTTCATGAATAATCCGCGGACCTGCGGGCGCTACAGCTTGCGGAATTGCCCATTGCCAGCCGAAGGCGGCAATCAGCACGATTAGAGCGAGTCGCCGCCGATCCAGAATCCTTCGCGTCCAGATGGGTGCGACACTCATAGCTCGACCATGGTTTCGTACTGCTTGATACGCTTGTTCGGATCGAGGGCGTGAACCGGTCTGCCAATAACAATTGCTAGTGTACGCCAGCAGGCAGGCACGAACAATTGAACACAGCCAGGATGAGTCAGAACGGCCGATGGGCCGATTGCTGCTCAGTAACCTCACTGACTCAGTGCGCAGGAACCTTGAGGCGCTCCGGAAAGCACTCCGGCTTCGCGTGACATTTCCTCACCGCCAGTACCTCCAGAACCACGAAGAATGCAGCCAACAGGAACTGCGTGATTTCAAGAGCCGAGAAGGTTCCCGAGATCGGCGTTGCGAAGAAATGAGAGTGATTGAAGAGCTGAATCAACAGGGATACGACATTCAGATAGAGAACCACTGTGATGGAGAATGCGAAAACGGTGCGCCATATGCCGGCAAGGTGGAACTTAAGGCACGCAAGAACGACAACTCCCGAACAGTAGACCGACAGCATGCAGATTCCCTGGTTCAGCGAGAGATAATGATTAAGCGGCAACAGGCCGGCCAGACTCGCGACGAGGCTGTAACTCAAAAACCGGCGGGCCCGTTTACCGCTGAGCGCAACCCTCAGCACTCCGCGCATCACCATCACGCCGCAGCCTACTGCAAGGAGGCCAAATACAACTTGGATGCACCCGAAAATGCTCATGACTTTTCCCCTGCCTGAGCCTGCTCCGGTGGCTCGACCCCGAGCACGCCTTTTCTTTCGCTGGTTTCTTTTCTGATCCGAGATCGTCGAGACAGGTTTTTCAGGACCTGTTTTATAAACACGCCGCTTGCACGGAACCTGGCGCCTTGATCCATCAGAGTCAGCAATACATCCTCTCCGTCTGCGCTAATAGCGGTCACGCTTCGCAAGTCGATGACAAGTTCAAGATGGTCACAATCAGCAGCAGCGTATTGAACCACGTCTTTGAACTCGTTTGTCCAGGGCGCAATAAGCCTACCCTCTAAAACCACTTGGCGCTTCTTTCCGTTCTCGATGAGGGAAATCCTTAGCATGCCGATCACCCACCCAGGTGACAGCAATCAACTTGCCATATCCCCCAGGGAGCTATCTCGTTTATTTTCTTAATATTGCTGGCAATGAAGTGTCGAAGGTCGAAAGTGTCGACGACAGGACGGGGGTGCACGCTGACCGGAGTCGCCCCTTTCCGCGAAGGAGGGTCAAATCGGCGCCTATTCGTTCTTCTGCGCAACAGGATCTAAATTCAGACGTAATCGTATGGATCGATTCCGAGCCGTTTCATTCGGGAGATCAGGGTTGTGCGGCTGATACCCATGCGAACTGCAGCACCTTCGGCACCGCCAACCTGGCCTTTGCATTCTGTCAATACGCGAACGATCTCGTCATGCTGCCGCTTGGCATGCTCGCTTTGAACGCTCTTACCCTTCATCGAAGCGATCGTCTCTCTGACGATTCGTGCAATATCGTCTTCGGGTTTTGCAGCCGAAGCCTGAACCGGTTCATCCCTCTTCGATTTGCGAAGCTCCCCCAGCGGAGCATCGAGCGACTTGCCGCGGGTCAGAATTACGGCGCGCTCGACAAAGTTCTCGAGTTCGCGTATGTTGCCGGGCCAGTCCCAGGCCGTAAGCCCCTTCATCACGGATGCAGGAATCGCGTCAATGCGTTTTTGCATTTGCTTCGCACACTTCTGCACAAAATAGCCGGCCAGCAGCGGAATATCTTCTCTGCGGTCTCTAAGGGGCGGAATGCGGATGGGAAACACGTTCAAGCGGTAATAGAGATCGTTGCGAAACTCCCGGTCGGCAACCATCTTCTCCAGGTCGCGGTTGGTTGCCGCCACAAGCCGCACGTTGACTTTGCGGGTATGCGTGCTGCCCAGCCGCTCAAACTCGCGCTCCTGCAGGACGCGCAATAATTTGGGTTGGATTTCGGTTGGAATATCACCCACTTCATCCAGGAACAGCGTGCCTTGATCGGCGAGTTCCATGCGCCCGACCTTTTGACTGATCGCGCCAGTGAACGCTCCCTTTTCATGCCCGAAAAGTTCGCTCTCCAGCAGGCCGGTGGGGATGGCGGCGCAATTGAGCTTCACAAATGTGCGCTCTTTGCGCCGAGAGCGCTCATGGATGGCGCGGGCAATCAGCTCCTTGCCTGTGCCGGTTTCGCCCAGCAGCAATACGGTGGAATCGCTCGGCGCAACCGTTTCGACCATTTGCAAAACATGCTTGATTGCCGCACTGTTCCCGATAATTCGCTCAAAGCCCATCTCGCTGCGGAACTCTTCTTCGAGGTAGAGCTTCTCTTCGTTGAGCTTGTCTTTGAGCCGCGAGATCTCCTCATATGCCAGGGCGTTTTCAATTGCGATGGCAATCTGGCCGGCTACCTGGGTGAGGAATTCGATCTCGTCGGCATCATATGGACGTTCTGCTGTTCGTCCGATTTTCAGGAGTCCCAGAGCCCGACCTCGACTGACCAGCGGAATATTGCAAACGGTCTTCTGTTCCGTTAGAAACGCATTGTGCGCCTGTGCCTCGGGGCCAAAGTCGTCAGGATTTGAGGTGTTTGCGATTGCAGGCTTGAGAGTCTCGAACGCAGTTCTTTCTGGCCTTGCGAGAGTGAGCAACGTTCCTTCTCTCACGATTCCCGGACTGTCTGGAAAATCAAGGGCGTATAGCCTGAGTTTTCCCGACGCCTCGTCGGCTAATCCTACGGCAACCAGATCGCCCAGCACCAGTTCCCGGATATTGGCGGAGATCGCCCGTATGACCTCCCGCAGGTCCAGGTTTGAAGTGATTTGGTTCGTCAGATTCAGGAGCAGACGAAGTCGCTCGTTCTGACGCTGTAACGCCGCTTCTGCATTCATGTCATTCACCGAAGAACCGCTCCTTGCTGTCGATCCAGCCTTCGACACTTGTGACTCTCGACAAGTCCCATTCTTCGATCGCCTATCGCACTCCCCTCATTCTACGACGATTAGTAGTTTACTCCGATTTGGCATTCCACCTGCAAATGAGAAAGCACCGGCCGCTATCTCGGCTTGAACGCTTTTTCGTGGAGCCGAATGGATTGACGGCTCCAATGCAGATGCAAGGGTTGAAAAGGCACATGCAAGAGCATCTGCGGCCGGCACCAAAATCGGAAAGCCCCCAATTTTCGAAAGGTAGTGAGATGGATTTTTTCTGCTGCTCTCGTGAGACTCTGTCCCGGCACTTAAAGTGGGCCCTCGCGGTTCTATGTGCATCAACCCTTCCGCTTGCCGGCTGCAAAAGCAAGGTGGAGGCGTCGGCCGATCAGCCGGTGCCCGTGCGGCTACAGCTTCCCCACCATGTTCAGCAGCCTGTGTCGATCGACGTCAGTGGAACTGTCGAGGCAAATGTCACCGCGCTGACCGCCTTCCAGGTTGGCGGCCGCGTCGCGCACGTTTATGTTGAAGAGGGCCAACGCGTGACCCAGGGCCAAGTGTTGGCAGACCTGGACGCAACGGACTACCGCAATGCGTACAACGCCACGATTGGCGAAGCAGACGCGGCAAACGCCGAGAACGAGAAGGCAAAAGCGGGGCTAAGACAGCAGGAGCTGGAGCAGGCGCGGATCGATTTCGAGCGCACCCAGGACGAATACCAGCGCCTCAAGTATCTCTACGATCATCAAAGTCTGCCGGCCAACGACTTCCACAAGATCGAAGCTGCGTATCTCGCCTCGCAGCAGCGCTACGACATGGCGCAAAGTGGAACGCGCGTTGAAGACAAGCGCGCCGCCTCCGCGCAGTTGGGCGCCGCAGCCGCGCAAGATGCAGGAAGCAAGAAAGCGATTAGCGGATTGCCAGTTGCGCGCCCCGATTTCGGGCTTTATCGGAATGCGCCAAATCGAAGTGGGCGATACCGTCGCTCCCGGCGTTCCGGTCTTCTCGGTTGTCGATCTGAACCCGGTCAAGGTGAGAGTCGGTATCCCTGAGGCGGAGATCGGAAAGGTGCGCGAAAGTGACCGCGCAGAGGTTTCCATCCCGTCGCTCGACGGGCAACAGTTTGAAGGGCGCGTTGAAGCGATCGCCGCGGCATCCGATCCTGCATCGCGCACGTACGTATCGAAGATCGTCGTCGAAAACCCCAAGCTGATTCTTCGCGCAGGCATGGTAAGCGAAGCCCGCCTTATCGGAGACACCCAGATGAATGCCATCACCGTTCCTGGTTCAGCAATCGTCCGGGATGAGCGGGGCGTTACGCAAGTCTTTGTGGTGCCTCCCGGCCAGAATCGCGTTTACGGCCGGCGTGTCGAAGTTGGCTCCATGATCGGAAACGAAGTGGAGATTCGCAGCGGCCTGAGCGGAAATGAGCAGGTGGTTTTCGACGGTCAGCAGAATGTGCGCGAAGGCTCGATCGTCAAGATTGAAGGAGGTGTGCAATGAATCCGGTTCGCGCAGCTTTACGCTATCCCCAGGTAACGCTGTTTCTGTCGGCCGTAGTCTTCCTCATGGGGGTCTACTCCATGCTGCGGATGCCGCGCCGCGAGGATCCCAAGATTACAGTTCGGACTGGCATTGTCGCCGCCGTCTATCCGGGCGCAACCAGCCGCCAGGTTGAAGACCAGGTCACCCGCAAAATCGAAGAGCATCTATTTCACTTCGCAGAGGTTCGCCGCGATAAGACCTATTCGACCACTCGCAATGGGATGGTGGTCGTCAACGTCGAGCTCAACGACTGGGTTACGAATGCGGACGAGTTCTGGTCCAAGTTGCGTCTCGACATGGCCTTGCTCAGGGCCACCGAATTGCCGTCCGGTGTTCTGGGGCCCATGGTGGATTCCGACTTCGGCGACACGGTAGCGGTTCTGATTGCCGTGCATGGAGGCAATTACGGCTATCGCGAGCTGAAGGATTACGCACGGACCCTTGAAGACGGCATTCGCACCATTCCCGCGGTCTCCAAGATCCATCGCATCGGCGACCAGCCAGAAGCCATTGAGGTCGACTCCTCCAATGCCCAGCTTTCGCAATACGGAGTCACTCCGATTCAGGTGATGCAGGCTCTCCAGGGACGGAACACCATCGAGTATGCGGGCAAAGTCTCCGACGGCATAACAAGGTCCCCATTCAGCAGGGCGATCGGCTCCACACCGAAGCAGATATCCGGCAACATCATGGTCGATGTCTCGCACACCACGGGTCAGCCGGTTTACATCAGGGACCTGGCCACCGTTCGCCGGACTTACGAGGATCCGGACAACTACGTGCGCATGAATGGCGAGCCGGCCATTCTGCTTTCGGTGGAGATGCAGGAAGGCAATAACATCGAGGATCTCGGCAATGCTCTGCATGCCAAGCTGGCAAGCATTCAGGCCGGGTTTCCTCCAGACATCAAGCTCGACATGGTGGCGAACCAGCCCAAGATGGTCACGGAACGAGTGCAGGACTTTATGAAAGAGTTCGGCATCGCCATTATTGCCGTGATCCTGGTAACGATCCTCCTGTTGCCGCTCAGGGTAGCGCTGGTCGCTGCGATCGCCATCCCCACCTCCATCGCCATGACCTTTGGCACGCTTCAGGTGTGCCATGTGGAAATTCAGCAGGTTTCGATCGCGGCCTTGATCATCGTGCTCGGAATGGTGGTCGATAACGCGATCGTGATTGTCGACAACTACATCGAATTGCTCGACCACGGCGTTCCGATTGATGAAGCTGCAGAACGCTCGGCAAGCGAGATGGCCGTTCCCGTCTTTACCGCAACTCTGGCGATCATTGCCGCATTCCTCCCGCTCTGCTTCCTTACCGGCACCGTCGGCGAATTCATTTTGGCGCTGCCGGTCACCGTCGCGCTTTCGTTGTCGATCTCCTACCTGGTTGCGATGTTCCTCACGCCAATGATGTCGAAATTCTTCATTCGGACAGGTCTGACAACCCATGGCCAGCCGGACCCGGGCAAGGCTCCCAAGATGTCTCTGCTCGACTATATGCAAAGAGGCTATAACCGCATTATCGGCAAAGCGATGCAGCACAAGAAGGGCGTTCTCATCGCCACTGTTCTGGCTTTCGTGGGCGGGTTTTGCACTTCTGGCAACGGTGCCGCAACGCCTCTTTCCCATGGCGGAACGAAATCAGTTCGTCATCGATGTCTGGTTGCCTGAAGGAACGCGGATCGAGACCACCGATGCAACCACGCGGCGGATCGAGGCGGTTCTTTCGCAAGAGCCTGTCGTAAGGAATTACGCCAGCTTTCTCGGTTCGAGCTTTCCCCGCTTTTATTACAACGTCAACCCGCAATTACCCGCTTCGAACTACGCGCAGATCCTGGTAAACACAAACGACGTGAAAAAGACGCCTGGCCTCGTCCAGCAACTGCGCGAGAAACTCCGCAATGCGGCTCCCGAGGCAACGGTGATCGTGAAGGAGTGCCAGCAAGGATACATCATGGAGTCGCCGGTTGAAATTCGCATCGTTGGCAGTGACCCTGCCACGCTGGAGTCGATCGGCAACAACGTGCAGGACATTCTGCGCCACACCCCGGGCGCCACGTACATCAACACCGACTGGCATGAAGAAGTTCTCGAGGCAGGTGTGCAAGTTCGCGACGAAGTGGCGAACCGCCTCGGTCTAACCAATCAGTTGATTTCTGAGGAGCTTGCCACCGGATTTGACGGACTCCCCGCGACAACGGCCTGGGAGGGCGACCGCAACTTGGACGTTTTGCTGCGGCTCGATCCCGAACAAAGAGGGAACTTTCGATCGGTGAACGACATGTATGTGACATCCCCTGTAACCGGAACTAGAGTCCCGGTGGATGCAGTGGCAACGTTGAGTCCGGAGTGGCAGCCGGGGAGAATCGTGCGCAGAAATGGCGTGCGCACTCTCACCGTGCGCGCCTTTCCGGCAGACGGGCAACTGGCCAGCACGATTCTGAGCCAGGCGCGCAAGCAAGTGGAGGCTATCCCCCTCCCGCCGGGATATCGGATTGATTACGGGGGTGAATACCAAAACCAGCAGGAGACATTTGGTCAGATGAAATTTGTGCTCGCGGCAGCCATCGTGCTGATCTTTCTCATCCTTCTCTTCCAGTTCCGCACGCTTTTGGATCCGCTCATTGTCATGACCGCGCTCCCGCTTGCTGTCCCGGGAGCGGCTCTCGGACTCTTCCTGACGCGCAACACCTTCGGGTTCACTGCCTTCATCGGCGTGGTAAGCGTCGGTGGACTGGTGGTCAGAAACGCAATCATTCTAATCGATTACATCCGCCAGCGCATGAAAGAGGGAGTGCCTCTTGAAGAGGCCGCGCTGGAGGCCGGCGAACGCCGGCTCCGACCCATCTTTCTTACCACGATGGCAGCCGCGGTTGGAGTTGTCCCCATGATCCTTTCCGGGTCAAGCATGTGGTCACCGATGGCCAGCGTCATCGCCTTTGGCCTGGTTGGTTCCATGGTATTTACTCTCTTGGCAATTCCGATCATTTTCGTCGCCGCCCACAGCAGGCAAATGAAGCGTGCGGCAGTTGCCGTGCCGCTGCTCCTTGTGCTGGCCGGCTCGCACACTGCCCAGGCACAAACCACAGTGGTCACGCTCGATGAGGCCATTCACCTGGCTACGGAGCAAAACTCTCTCGTGAAGATGGCTCGTGACAAAGCCAAAGAAGCGGATGGACGCGTGACTCAGGCACGAGCGAATTATTTCCCGGTCATCACTAATCAGAGTCTGGCGACACACCTCAACCAAACCGAATTCCTCGATATTCCAAAGGGCTCGATGGGCACTTACCCGGCTACCGGACCGGTCCCGGGAAACACCGTTTCCATTGAGCTCGGCAAGGAAGAGGCCTTCGTGACCACGACAGGAGCGGCGCAGCCGATCACGCAGATGTTCAAGATCCATGCGGGCGCTTCCGTCGCCCACGCGGACGCAGCTGCGGCGCACAGCGATGTTCTGCAGGTCTCGAACGAAGTCGCCCTCAATGTAAAGACGCTCTACTATCACCTTCTTTCAGCCGAGCGCCGCAAGCACGCGCTCGAACTGCGCATACAGGCAGGCGAGCAAAGTCTGGACGAAGCCAGAAAAGGCGTAGAATCCGGTGTCGTTCTTGAAGAGAAGGTTCTAGGAGGAGAGGCACAGCTCGCAGAAGCACGGCACGCTCTCGGCGAAGTCGACGATGCCATCGACGATATGGAGGTGCAATTCGACGATCTGTTGGGACTACCGCTTGACACCAATTGCGAACTAACAGACCCAGAATCGGAATCCTCACCGGCCGCTGCGCAGGAGACGGCAACCACCTCCGAGCAGGATCTCGAAGCGGAAGCGCTAAAAAACAACCCGACTGTCGCCTCGGCGCACGCTACCTTCCAGAAGGCTCGTGCCGGACTCAATGCTGCGCATGCAGAGTACATTCCGGACGTAACGGGGATTGTGCAGAACATTCACCAAAATGGCGCCCCGCTTCTACCCACAAATACCGAAGTAGTCGGGTTCCAATCTCAGTGGACTATTTCAGAGTTTGGCAAGCGCATTGGACTGGTTCGCGAACGGAAGGCACAGGTTGCGGAGGCGCGGGAGAACCTTCAGCACACTGAGAATCAAGTGCGCATCGACATAGAGAAGGAACTTCGAAAACTGAATCGCACCAACGACGAACTGGATGCGGCGCGGCGACTCGTGAAAGATCGCACCGAAAATCTCCGCATTGTGGGCGATCAAGTCCATTCCAGCACGGCAAACGTCTCCGCGCTTCGAGATGCCGAGGCGCAGTTGGCCGATGCCCAGGCACAACTCTTCGATGCCGAGATGGACCGTGCGGTCGCCCAGGCGGAACTCGACCGTACAGAAGGACGCCAGTGAGTGCTATTTTTCAATTCGTTCTAAAGCATGGCTACTCCTTTTTTTTCGGGGTGATCTTCGCGCATCAGATCGGGTTTCCTATACCGGGACCTCCGTTTCTGCTGGCAGCCGGGGCGCTCGCGGCGGCTGGGAAGTTCGGTGTCCTCGCCACGATCGGTCTCGCTATCACTGCCTGTGTTTTGGCAGACTGGGTCTGGTACGAGGCTGGTCGCCGCAACGGTGATAAGGTGTTGCACTTCCTGCATCGATTCACGCGCGACCCTGACTTCCATAATCGCAGGGCAAAGAAGATCTTTGCTCGATATGGGCTACGCATCCTGCTGGTGGCTAAGTTCGTCCCCGGTCTGGACGCGGCAGCGCCGCCTCTGTCGGGGATATCGCGCACCAGCCGAGTCCGCTTCCTGGTATTTGATGCGCTTGGCGCCGGTCTCTATACAAGCGCTTATGGTGGACTCGGCTATGTCTTCAGCCATGACCTGGACCGCGCTGCAGCATACGCGTCGCGAGCGGGAACCTTTTTGCTCGGTCTGGTATTCGTTGCAATCTGCGTTTATATCGCCTACAGACTGATTCAGCGCCATCGCGGCTTCCGCGAATCTCAAACTGTGCGAATCACACCGCCTGGTCCGCTGGAATGTCGAGACTCCAACTCCGTGGACATGTCCTACGGGATCTTCGCAGGAGAAGAAAAATGGAGAATAACGCGACAGTGGAAAGTCAGGCATTGCCGGATCATGCCGGGCATAGAACGTCCGGCGTTCGGGTACCGTGGGGAAACACCGCCCACCCTGGAGCAAACACTGACCAACAGAGAGGAAATGCGATGAGACTTACGAAATACTTGACCTTCTTGCCAGCCTTCTTGCTCATGATCGCTGGCGCCCACAGCCAGGATGTCCACTACAACTATGACCGTGGCACAAACTTTTCTAGCTACAAAACCTACCAATGGGTCGACGCCCCGACCGATGCGCCAAGCGTCCCTGCGGGCGCGCCGAACCTCCCCAGCGCCCTGCCACCCCCGCCGCCTGGTTTCCCTGCTATCCCGGGCGGTTTGCCCAACGTACCGGGCAGCGCGCCAACCGTTCGGGGCAGTGGGACAGAGGATCAGTTGCTCGATCAGGACATTAAGCGTGCGGTCGACGCCCAGCTCGTACAAAAAGGCCTCACGAGAGTCGAGAAGAACGGGGACCTTCAGGTCAGCTACCAGGCTGCGCTCCATAACGATTTGAGCGTGAATCTGTTCGGCTCGGCTTGGGGTGGCAGAGGTTTAGGCTTTTGGGACGGTTCCGCTCAGGGACAGACTTCCACCATTCCGGTCGGGACGCTCGTAGTGGCCCTCTACGACCCCGCAAGAAAGCAGTTGATCTGGCGCGGAGATGCCAGCAAGACCCTCGACTTGAAGAAGGATCCGGACAAGAATTACAAGAACCTGGAAAAGGCCATTGCCAAACTGTTCGAGAATTACCCACCTGAGCGCAAAAAGTAGAGCGCGAAGGATAAGCAAACAAATTCCCAGAGCGGAAACAGGAGCAGAAAGAAATGACAGCAGCAACGGAAGCAAAAGTAACGATTAGTTCATCGCTGAGCGCATACGGACCGGCCAGATCCACGGTAGAAGGATCTCCGCTGACCCAGGACGAAGTTCGCAAACTCGACGCCTATTGGCGAGCCTGCAAGTATCTTGCGCTGGGCATGATTTACCTGCAGGACAATCCGCTGCTGCGGGAGCCGCTCAAGCCAGAGCACATTAAGAACCGACTTCTCGGTCACTGGGGGTCGAGTCCAGGGTTAGCATTCCTCTACATTCATTTGAGCCGCCTCATCAAGAAGTTCAACCAGGAGATGATCTTCATGGCCGGCCCAGGCCATGGCGCTCCAGGTGTGTTGGCGCCGTGTTATCTCGAGGGTACCTACTCGGAGATCTACCCGGACAAGAGCGAAGACGTGCAGGGTCTGAATGAATTCTTCAAACAGTTCTCCTTCCCCGGCGGCATCGGAAGCCACTGCACGCCTGAGACGCCCGGCTCGATCCACGAAGGAGGCGAACTCGGCTATGTGCTGTCGCATGCTTGCGGCGCCGCATTCGACAATCCCGAGCTGATTGTCGCCGCAGTGGTGGGGGATGGCGAGTCCGAGACGGGGCCGCTGGCAACCTCGTGGCACATCAGCAAGTTCCTGAGCCCGATCCGGGACGGTGCGGTGCTGCCGATCCTTCACCTGAATGGATACAAGATCAACAATCCCACGCTGCTTGCGCGCATAACACACGAGGAACTCGAAGGCCTGATGCGCGGCTATGGGTGGACCCCGTACTTCGTGGAAGGTTCCGATCCGGAAAGCATGCACCAGGCGATGGCAGCCACCGTCGAACATTGCGTGAACGAAATCCGCTCGCACCAGCAGAAGTGCCGGAGCACCGGCATCGCGATCCGGCCGCGCTGGCCGATGATCGTGTTGCGCTCTCCCAAGGGATGGGGCGCACCGAAGGATGTGGCCGGACACCGGATGGAAGGCTTCTGGCGTGCGCATCAGGTACCGCTTACCGACGTGAAGAAGAATCCCGAACAGTTGCAGATTCTCGAAGCCTGGATGCGCGAGCAAAAGCCTGACGAGCTGTTTGATGAAAACGGCCGTCTGATTCCCGAACTGAAGGCGCTGGCTCCTACGGGCAACCTGCGGATGAGCGCCAATCCTAACGCGAATGGCGGCCTGGTCAAGCGAAATCTGCGGATGCCGGATTTCAACGATTATGCGCTAAAAATTGACAAGCCCGGCACCATCGAAACCGAAAATGTGCCTCCGCTCGGGATGCTGCTGCGCGATGTGATGAAACTGAACATGACCAACTTTCGCGTCTTCGGTCCGGACGAAACGACCTCGAACAAGCTGCAGGCGGTCTACGAGGTGAGCAAGAAGTTCTGGATCGCGGAGGATTTCCCGGAGGACAAGGACGGTGGGGAACTCTCGACCGATGGGCGCGTCATGGAGATGCTCAGCGAGCACACGATGGAGGGAATGCTCGAGGGTTATCTACTGACGGGACGCCATGGATTCTTCTCCTCGTATGAAGCGTTCGTTCACGTAATCGACTCGATGTTCAACCAGCATGCGAAGTGGCTCTCTATCTGTAATCACTTGACGTGGCGCCGCCCCGTTGCTTCCCTCAACTTGCTGATTACCTCGACGGTGTGGCGGCAGGACCACAACGGCTTTACTCACCAGGATACCAGGATTTCTCGACGTAGTGCTTAACAAGAGCGCGGCGGTCACCCGCATCTACTTGCCCCCGGACGTGAACTGCCTGCTGTCGGTCGCAAACCACTGCCTGCGGAGCGAGAACTACATCAACGTGATCGTCTCTGACAAGCAGCTTCACCTGCAGTATCTGAACATGGATGCCGCGATCGAGCACTGCACAAAGGGCATTGGAATCTGGGAATGGGCAAGCAACGACGAAGGGATGGAGCCGGACGTCGTCTTCGCGTCGGCGGGCGATATCCCGACCCAGGAAGCGCTGGCAGCAACTGTGCTTCTGCGCGAGGCATTCCCTGACCTGAAGATCCGCTTCATCAACGTGGTGGATTTGTTCAAACTGCAGCCGAGCACAGAACATCCGCATGGCCTGACGGATGCGGACTTCGATTCGCTGTTTACGACAGACAAGCCAATCATCTTTAACTTTCATGGCTATCCCTGGTTAATTCACCGTCTGGCCTACCGTCGCACAAACCACCGGAACCTGCATGTGCGCGGTTACAAAGAAAAAGGCAACATCAACACTCCGATGGAACTGGCTATAAACAATGAGACCGACCGCTTCAGCCTGGCGATCGACGCCATCGACCGCGTGTCGAAACTTCAAAAGATCGGTGGGCACGCGAAGGAAAACTTCCGCAACAAGCAGATCGAGTGCCGCGCTTACGCGTACAAGCATGGCATCGATGGACCTGAGATTACTGGATGGAAATGGCCTTACGAGACGAGATGAAGCCACGGACTCGGTCATCATTGCTATCTCGGCGCTGCTTCTCGTCTCACTGATCAGCACTCACTCTTATTTGACAAAATCGCTGCCGACCGGAAAATTCCGATATTGCGCCTCAGCACTTCGCGTGACCGCACCGGCATCCGATGCCGGCGTGCCATCGAGCCTCAATATGATCCAACCCATGCGCATTCCTTCGCATCAATGCCGAGCCTTTTCATCCGAGAGAGGAGGGTAGTGCGGCAAATGCCTATGCGAGCCGCAACTCCATTCGGACCTCCGACGCGCCCCTTGCAGTCGGTGAGAGCCCGCAATATCTCTTCTCGTTGTCTACGTCCATGCTCGTCCCGCATGCGGTCACCGCTGAGCTCTGCAACAGTTTCCCTTACGATTTGTGCAATGTTCTCCTGCCTGGCGGGATTAGCCGAGGTGGGCTGGATGAGCTTTTCCGCTTTTCGCAGCTCAGAAAGAGGCGCCTCGAGCGTTTTGCCCCGTGTCAGGATCACAGCGCGCTCCATCAAGTTCTCCAACTCGCGGATGTTTCCCGGCCATTCCCACGCCATGAGCCCCTTGATGACTGACGAAGGAACGGAATCGATCTTCTTTTGCATTTGCCGGGCTATCTTCTGAACGAAATACATCGCCAGCAGTGGGATGTCTTCTTTTCGCTCTCTGAGTGGAGGGACCCGGATCGGGAACACATTGAGGCGGTAAAAAAGATCGCTTCGGAACTCGCGGTTCGCTACCATTCTTTCCAGATCGCGGTTGGTTGCCGCCACCAGACGGATATTCACTCTGCGGGTGTGCGTGCTTCCCAGGCGTTCAAATTCTCTCTCCTGCAAAACCCTTAACAGCTTGGGTTGGATTTCGGCCGGAATATCTCCCACCTCATCCAGGAACAGCGTGCCTTGATCGGCGAGCTCCATGCGGCCGGTTTTCGGACTAATCGCGCCTGTAAAAGCTCCCTTTTCATGCCCGAACAATTCGCTCTCCAGAAGCCCCGTGGGGATGGCCGCGCAATTGAGCTTCACAAACGTGCGCTCTTTGCGCCGGCTGTGTTCGTGAATGGCGCGGGCAATCAGTTCTTTTCCTGTTCCGGTTTCGCCAAGCAACAGGACAGTGGAATCGCAGGGAGCGACTGTTTCGACCAGTTGCAGAACCTTTTTCAGCGCCGGGCTACTCCCGATGATCTGCTCGAACCCCATCTCGCTGCGGATTTCCTCTTCGAGGTATAGCTTTTCCTGGGCGAGTTTGTCTTTCAATGCGGAGATCTCTTCATAGGCCTGGGCATTCTCGATGGCGATGGCGATGGGCCCTGCAACCTGGCCGAGGAACTCAACTTCGTCTTGAGCAAACGGGTCTTTTGTCGTTCTCACTATCATCAGAATGCCAAGTACGCGACCACGATTCAGGAGCGGAATCAAGCAGATGCTCTCGGCTCCGCCAAGGGACGCCAGTTCTGCGTGCACCTCCGGACCAAGCTCGTAAAGATCGTCAACGCTGGCGATCACGGGCCTCAGGGTCTCGACAACTGTTCTCCCTGGGCCAATAAGAGGCATGAGCAAACCCTCTTTGACGAATCCTTTGCGTTGCGGAAAATCCAGGACGAACAGCTTAAAATTCCCCGAAGCGGCATCGAATAGCGAAACGGACGCGATATCTCCGTGCATGACTTCGCGAAGATTGGTGGAAATCGATCGCAAGACCTCATACAGACCCAGGTCTGAAGTTATCCGTTTCGTCATGTTCAGCAGGAGCTGAAGACGGTCATTTTGATTCTGTGGTTGCGCCCGGCCTGTCTCAACCTCTCTGAGATCGTGGATAAGCGCGCCGCTCCCGCATGGGAACTCGGAACTAATTCGTGGGATCTGATGCAAATGCTCGTCGTTGGCTGCGACCACGTTCGAAGCCCCCCCTCCTGGGAACCCGTTGAGGTCAGTGAAAGCAAGAGCCGTCGCTCCCATGGTTTCCTCCTTAGCGCTCTCCCATTGTGACTGCGCTGATAAACAGGCATTTAGTTCGAATGTTTCTGAGGATTGCGTCGGGTTCGCCGGAAAATCGATCCATGCGCGCCTCCAGTTTGAGGAACCTCTGATCACGTTTCTGCTCGGGCTTGTATAAGGAACTGTGCATTACTGCCCCGGAGCAGCGCTCTGTTAGGAGTCGACTTTGATTCCGATGCGAAGGGGCACAAGACGGTAAGCCAAACCCAGCAACCGTCCGGCGATGCGACAATCGTCGACGGTGGGCGCGTTCGCAGAGAACAAGAGACTTTCTGCGTTGCGGCAAAGGTGATCGGCGACCCTAGCCAGCTTCGCGTAGTCGAGAACTTTCGTCCGCGTCATAACGGCGTATTGCCCCTTGTCGGTGTAAAGCTCGCTGCTCTGAATGGTCTGCACTTTGGTTCCTCACTTTCTCGGAGGGCGCTCATCTCTGATTTCTTCCGGAGTGCGCGGTGGAATTCAACTGGCTGACATTCTGGAATGTTCTCCGGATTCGCGCAACTCTGTTTCGAGGGGAATCCTGACCTTTGTAGAGGCATGTGGACGCCTCTTTTCGGAAAGAAGTTAGGCTTGTTTTAGGAAGTAGCAGGCCCCTTTCGAGCGCGAGGGTTAGAACTCCGTGCCGATTCTCTCCACCAACTCCACAGCCTCATCAACTGCCTGACGGGAAGAGGGACTCAGGCACCGATTCGCCGCAATGAGCGAGCGTTCTTCCTGTCCCAGCTTACAGATAACAAGCTGTTTCGATTGTCATCGACACTTTCGACTCGCATGTCGATGCCGCGGATCGCGCCGTTGATTCTTAAGCGATTGCGCCCAGTCCACTTTTGGCAACGCACTTGCCACTACCCAAGTGGCCTCGAAGGCAGCGCCTGAAGAGAAGGAGATTGCATGAGTAACGTAACTCACCGAATGGCTAAAGCCAGCAACATTTCCAACAAGGTCAACAGCGTGTTCCAAGGCCGGTTGCAGACTGCTCAGGAGCGGTTTAACGAGCACATCAGGAAGGCATACGAAGAGAGCGTTGCGTCGTTGATGACGAAGGCGTGGACGCCATGGGACCTCTGGACGAACTGGATGCAGTACACAACCGACTTTGCGCAGCGTTCTCTACTCTTCTGGGACACGATGCGTAAACGCGGCAACAACTTTGTCGCGCATGAACAAGCGGGCGAGCCGCCTCTCCTCCACTTCCAATACGAGATCGTGTTAGATGCGCGAAGCTTCGCACGCCCGGTCAATTACGCATTACTAAGGATTCTGCCTCCCGAAGGTGTCACGACGGACCTAAAACGGAGGCCGTACATCATTATTGACCCGCGAGCGGGGCACGGTCCTGGAATCGGCGGCTTCAAAGACGATTCGCAGGTCGGCGTCGCTCTGCGGGATGGCCATCCGGTGTATTTCGTCATGTTTCGTCCCGAGCCGGAACCTGGTCAGACTTTGCTTGACGTATGCGCTGCTGAGCAGAAGTTTGTGCGGAAAGTTCGCAAACTTCACCCGAACAGCCCGAAGCCGGTCATCATTGGCAACTGCCAGGGGGGGTGGGCGGCGATGATGTTGGCGGCCTCCGATCCCGAAGATACCGGCCCCATCGTCATCAATGGCGCGCCGATGTCTTACTGGAGCGGTGCTTGGAGCGGCGGTGAAGGCGAAAATCCCATGCGTTACTCCGGCGGCCTTTTGGGCGGCTCCTGGCTATCTTCTCTGACGGCGGATTTGGGCAACGGCCGGTTCGATGGCGCTTTTCTCGTGCAGAACATGGAGAATCTTAACCCGGCCAACACACTCTGGGAGAAGTACTATCACCTGTTTGCCAACATCGACACAGAGCAGGAACGCTTCCTGCAGTTCGAGCGGTGGTGGGGAGGTTTCTTTCTGCTCAATAAGAGCGAGATCGAGTGGATTGTTCAGAACCTCTTTATCGATAATAAGCTCTGGTCGGGAACAAAGAATTCCAGGGGCAAAATCTTCGACTTGCGCCGGATCAAATCGCCGATCATTCTGTTTGCATCGCTGGGCGACAACATCACCCCGCCACAACAAGCGTTCAATTGGGTGGCAGACGTTTATCGTTCCACAGAAGAAATTAAGGCCTCCGGCCAGGTGATCATCGGCCTCATGCACGAGAACGTTGGCCATCTCGGCGTCTTTGTTTCCGGACAGGTCGTGAAAAAGGAATTTACGGAGATCGTCTCGGTATTGAAATCGATCGAAGTACTGCCTCCAGGCCTCTATGCCATGCACATTGTCGAAAAGAAGGGCGACGGCGGCAAGCCGGAGTACGACGTCGAGTTTGTGGAGCACCGGTTGGAGGACCTTGTGGCACGTTTGAACCGGTTCAAACGGTTCGATGAGAAAGCGTTCGTAGGAGCTGCTGAAGTTGCCGAATTCAATCAGAGGGCCTATGAACTGTTCGCGCAACCTTTCGTGCAGTCGATATCGAACGAGCACACGGCCCAGCTGATGCGTATATTCCACCCGCTGCGCTTGCAACATTGGGCATTTTCGGATTTGAATCCGTGGCTCGCATGGCTCGGGCCGGCAGCAGACAGCGTCAAAGCGCAGCGGCGGCGGGTAGATCCACAGCAGCCGTTCTGTTCTTACGAGCGGTTTGTATCCGAGTTGATCGGCGCAGGCCTCAATTATTATCGCGACGTGCGCGATGCCATCTGCGAGGCAACCTTCTTCCACATGTACGGCACGGGGTTCGCGCTTCTCAGGGATCGTATTCCCGAGGGTGAGGCGAATCTTGAGCGTGAGCCGAGCGACGAGCCTGAAGTGCGGCAGGCACATGCGTCGATCGCCACCGGTGGGCTTGCCGAGGCAATTACGCGCGCCGACTGCCTATTGGCGGGAAAAGATAGGCCGCTTCCACTCCAACAATTTCAGCTCAAACAGGAACTCTTGAACAGGTATGGCGAGTATTTGCCGGAACTGTCGCCAGAGCAATGGCGGCGCATTGAGGGGCGACAGGCGATCATCTCCGAGTATGAGCCTGAGAAGGCAATCCTCACGTTGCCCAAACTACTCGCCGATGCTAAGGACCGCCGCTGCTTCCTGAATTTGTTGGATGCGGTTGTAGACGATCCCGAGGTCTGCCAGAGCATTAACCCAACACTGGAACAGCGCGCCATGCTGACGCGTATCCGGGAGGTGCTCTCAGCAAAAGGAGAATCGGCCTCGGCGTCAATCTCTCTGGGCGTAGCGCGCTCCGATACCCGAGGACGGTCCTTGAACTAAGCGCTCGAAGCAAATAACGGCGCAAGGAGATGATCGTGCACGTCTCTCTAAAGAACTGGATACTTTGATTATTCGCATCGATACACCTCGGTCGCCAGTCTGTTCGCGTCTCTCAGCGCTGTTCTTTGATTGCGGTGGATATTGTGCGCGCACTTCTCGGCTACAGCATTTTCGGAATTGGTGTAGACCGAAAGCACATACTCAAGTGGCTCTTCCTCAAGAAAAAGCCACCTTTCACGGCTCTTAAAGAGTCTATCTGTATTCCGAAAATGCTCTAGCAAGCGTAGTCCTCGCGGCAGATGTTTAACTTGCGCATTATTGTCTGCAGAGTCGTGCGCTTTAACCCCAGTCGCTCGGGTGCTCCGCCCTTACCCGCTATCAGTCTGGACGCCTCTTGTCGAAGCCGCGATGATTACGCTGGATTGCGGACGGACAGAGATCGTTCTCGCTTCCTTCGTCCTTTGACAATCCGTGCGTCGAAGGTGCGTCGTCGGTTTCGACGACCGACATAGGCCTCAAATAGTCTCCTTGCCCAATCAACTACTTGCATGCAGCATCGTTTGGCACTCCAGGTGCCTCTCACCAAGGTGTGAAGGTGAAAAACAGAGGGTGACGGTGCACGCTCTGTTCGCAACCGTGAAGGAGAAGAAATGAAAAGCGCGCTCCAGTTCCACAGCAATCAGTTCAAATTAATTGAAGATGACACCTATGCAACAGCAGCGGATTTCCAAAGGTTATTCCTGGCTTCTTTTCGAAAGAGGCGTCCAATTGCCTCCACCGAGGTTGTGATTCCCCTTGATATGGAGTTTCGCGAATCGGGAACAGCATTCCAGAATGTCAGCCAACTGGATTTCGCCACAAACTCCGGAAGGAACTAGGGAGGAGCATCCTTCAAAGTTCAGGCAGAAAGCGAGAAACCAAAGTGCGGACTATTCAGCGCAGCGAATTCTACACCGATAAGGGACAATACGCCGTTATGACACGGGTGAAGGTTTTTGACTCCGCCCATCTGGCCAGGATCGCTGATCACCTTCGCTGCAACGCCGAGGGTCTCGTGTTCTCTACGAACCCACCCGCCATCGACAACTGCCGCATTGCGGGAGCGGTGCTGGGCTGGGCCTTCAGCCTCGCGCCAGTGCGCATCGAGGCCAAAACTCAAACCGGTCCAATCGATTCAATTGTCTCAGGCCCTGTTGGTACCGGCATAGAGGAAAGGTCTATATAACATGAGTATCTTGACCACAGAGCAAAAGCAGATTCAGCAAACGGCGAGGGACTTCGTCGCCAAGCACATCATTCCCTTCGCCGCTAAGTACGACAAGGCAGGCGAATTTCATGCTTACCTGCTGGACGCAGCGCGCGAAAGCAAGATTTTCGCCATGGCAATTCCCAAAGACTTCGGCGGACTGGACTACAGTGCCCTTATCCAGGCTCTTGTGTTGGAAGAATGGGGCTACGGGTGTGCCGGTATGGGCACCACTCTCGCAGCCAGCGTTCTCAGCATGGATTCCGTACTGGTTGCCGGAAACGATGAACAGAAGAGAAGGTTCTTCGAGCCCATGGTGCGCGGCGAGATCGGCTCGTTCGGCCTGACCGAACCGGGCGCCGGTTCCGACGCCGGTAAGGGCAAAAGCACAGCCGTTAAGGTCGGGGATGAGTACGTACTCAACGGTACGAAGTGCTGGATCACCAATGGCGGTTACGCGAGCGTCTTCGTGTCTATGTCCTGACGGATCCTTCCAAGGGGATAAAGGGACTGAGCGCGTTCATCGTCGAGAAAGGACGTCCCGGATTCGCCGTCGGTAACCCACACATCCTGGTGGACAAGGCTATCTGTTCGCGTTGCTCGTCGCGTCCATGCCTGGTGGTTTGCCCGGCGCACTGCTACCGGTTGAAGGATGGGGAAGTGAACTTTGAGCATGCCGGTTGCCTTGAATGCGGAACTTGCCGCGTCATGTGCAGCGACAAGGGTGTGACCAGTTGGAATTATCCACGAGCTTCATTCGGCGTGTGCTTCCGATGCAGTTGAGCATAGGACCGCAACGTGGCCGCCACCGCACTAACGCTTTAGAAGTAATTTCGTACGGAGATGCAGCATGGAGTATATCGAAAACAGAACGTTCGACGAACTTAGGATTGGCGATACCGCCAGCCTCGTCCATACCCTGACAAACAAGGACATTCAGCTGTTCGCGGCGGTGTCCGGCGATGTGAACCCTGCGCATGTTGATCCTGCGTTTGCCAAGGACGACATGTTCCATAAGGTCATTGCGCATGGCATGTGGGGCGGCGCGCTGATTTCTACTGTCCTCGGCACGGAGTTGCCTGGGCCCGGTGGAATCTATGTTGGTCAGTCACCCGAGTTCCGCCGGCCTGTGGGGATCGGCGACACGATTACGGTGACGGTGAAGGTGACAGAAAAAAAAGGGGAAAAACATCACGTCATCCTCAACTGCCAGGCTGCCAACCAGAACGGTGAGACTGTAATCTCCGGCACAGCCGAGGTGATCGCTCCCACAGAAAAGATTTGCCGGCCGCGCGTCGAGTTGTCCGAAATCCAATTGCGCGAGAGAGGCCGTGGGTATCGGAAACTTGTTGAAAACACCCGGGAACTGCAGCCGATCCGCACCGCAGTGGTGCATCTGGTGGATTCAATCTCGCTTGTTTCAGCTATCGATGCTGCCAGAGAGTGCCTGATCGTGCCGGTGCTTGTTGGTCCCGAATGTAAGATCCGAGCCACTGCAGAAAAAGCCGGCATCGATCTAGCGCCCTACGAGATCGTCTCAACCGAACACAGCGCCGCGGCTGCCGCCGAAGCCGTCGCGCTCGCAAGAGCGGGCAATGTCCAGGCTCTGATGAAGGGCGCTCTCCATACGGATAAACTGATGCACGCAGTGGTAGACGCTGCCGGCGGATTGCGAACGGAGCGTCGTATCGGCCACGTTTATGCCATGGATGCTCCGGCCTATCCGAAACTTCTCTTTATCACCGATGCGGCAAGCAACATATATCCAACCCTGGAGGACAAGCGTCACATCGTGCAGAACGCGATCGATTTGGTGCATGCTCTCCAAATGCCCCATCTGCCGCGGGTCGCCATCCTGTCCGCGGTAGAAACGGTAACGGAAAAAATCAAATCCACGCTGGAGGCCGCCGCACTCTGCAAGATGGCCGAGCGCGGGCAGATAAGAGGAGGTGTTTTGGATGGGCCGCTTGCGTTTGATAACGCGGTCTCGGAAGAGGCGGCCAGAACCAAGGACATCGTCTCGCCGGTTGCGGGCAACGCCGACATCTTCGTGGTTCCCGACCTGGAGGCCGGCAACATGCTTGCCAAGCAGCTTCAGTATCTGGGAGATGCCGATGCCGCGGGCATCGTGCTCGGCGCGCGCGTTCCAATCATCCTGACCAGCCGGGCCGATAAGCGTCTGACGCGTCTCGCATCCTGTGGCATGGCGCTTTTGCTGAATCGCAGGCAGAAAGATGCAAAGGGAGCAAGCGTATGATTGCAGCCATCAATTCCGGATCATCGAGTATCAAGTTCATGCTTTTTCCCGCGGACCCCGGACCTGCGTGCAGCACTGTTTTGTGTAGCGGCCAAATAGAGGGTCTCGGTGACGAGCCCCGCTTTACGGCCTTCGATGGTGCCGGCCATCAAATTGCAAATGAGCAGATTGACGCAGGGACAAGCCACGGAGAGGCCCTGGACATGCTGAAAGGATGGCTGGAACAGAAATTTCGTGATCGTCCCCTCGTTGGGGTCGGACATCGTGTTGTTCACGGAGGGTCCAAGTACACGGCGCCGATACTTGTAACTCCGGCGATCCTCACAGACCTTGAGAGGTTGGTGGCGCTGGCGCCGCTTCATCAGCCCCATAGTCTAGCCGCGATCAGAGCTGTTGCCAAACTTGATCCAAACCTGCCGCAGGTGGCCTGTTTCGATACTGCCTTCCATTCCACTCAACCCCAGGTCGCAACGGAGTTCGCAATTCCCCGCGAACTTACGGAAGCGGGTATCCGCCGCTACGGCTTTCATGGACTCTCCTATGAGTACATCGCTTCCGTGTTGCCCGACTATGCGGGTCCGTCGGCCGAAGGTAAAGTGGTGGTCGCCCACCTTGGCAAAGGCGACAGTATGTGTGCACTGGAGAGACGCCAAAGCATAGCCACTACGACGGGATTCAGCGCACTGGATGGCTTACCTATGGGCAGCCGCTGCGGCGGTCTCGACCCTGCGGTCGTGCTGTTCCTCATCGGCGAACGGGGAATGGATGTTGCCGCTGTCACGGACCTGCTCTACAACCACTCCGGCCTGTTAGGGGTATCTGGCATAAGCGGCGACATGCGTAAATTGTCGGCAAGCAAGGATCCGCGCGCAGGGGAAGCCATTCAGCTCTTCGTTTACCGCATCGTGCGCGAACTTGGCTCCTTGGTTGCAGCCCTTGGCGGATTGGACGTATTGGTCTTCACGGGTGGAATCGGGGAGCATTCGACCGTCGTTCGTGAGCAGGTCTGTCAGCAATTGGCCTGGCTTGGAGCTAAGTTAGACTCTTCCGCGAATGCGGCCGGCGGACCTTGCATTACTACTCCTGACAGCCGAGTCTCGGCATGGGTTATTCCTACAGATGAAGATCTGATGATCGCCCGGCATACAATTCGAGTCATCGGAGCCGCGAATGTATCAGGATCATCTCCAATCAACCACGATCGGAGAAAGGTCGGCACAGTGGAAGAAAGTTACCATCCGTCGCTCGCTATTGCCGGCAAATTAATGACTTAGGGCGCTAGGAACTTGTTGATATGCCTGCCAGATGCTGAAGGAGCTTAGGCGATTCGGCGTGAATCCAGAAACACTCCCGGCGCCCTGCGCGTTTATCGGTCCTCATCCGACGAATGGTGAAGATTCCGCAAAGATCGTGTTGTGTTGAGTTCCTCAAGCCATCGAACCTGGTGGCGCCGCTGGCGGCGGTCTTGCCCAAGACTCATCAGTGCGGATTGGAGTGCATACACCGCCGCAGTTGGCCCAATGCCAGCAGAATGCCATGAAGCAGCGCCTCCGGCCGGGGAGGACAGCCGGGGATGAAGACATCGACGGGAATGACCGCGTCCACTCCGCCCAGCGAAGCGTAGTTGATTCCGAAGATGCCGCCGCTGATGCCGCAGGCGCCTACGGCGATTACGACTTTGGGAGCCGGTGTCGCGGCCCAGGTCTTGCGCAGCGCCAGTTCCATGTTACGCGTGACCGGCCCGGTGACCAGAAGCATGTCCGCATGGCGCGGCGAGGCCACGAAATGAATGCCGAAGCGTTCAATATCGTGAATCGGGTTATTCAAAGCAGTGATTTCCTGCTCGCACCCGTTGCACGAGCCGGCGTCTACCTGCCTGATCGCGAGCGAACGCCCTAGAAGGCTTTGAATGGCCGCTTCGATCCGCTTGCCTGCATCCTGAGCGCCCGGGCCGCTCTCGACTGGCCGCAATGCGGCGTGGCTGCCATCGGGATTGAGCGTGTATTCGGCGGTGAGAATCAGGTCGCGGCGATCGGTGGTTGCGAGCTCGAACTCCTGGGTCATCCGCACAGCGCCGCTCGCGGAAGCCGCAGCGCATTCGCCGCAGTAGATGCAGCGGCCGTAATCCACGGCCACCTGGCGCACGTCGTTGCGGTCACAGATGGCGATGGCCCCGGTAGGGCACGCGTCGGCCGCGGGACGTGCGTCGCTCCATGCATCGAAGTCGAACTTCGGGCGTCCCCGGAACTGCTCAGCCAGATGAGGCGCGATGCGTGGATAATCGGCTGTTGCGGTGCCGACGCGGAACGTGCTTTGGAGAATGTTGAACATCGCTTTATCGATCCGTCCCCGAGTAGGACAAATTGAAGCTCTTGTTGATCACCGGAAAATCGGCAACGATATTGCCTTCCACCGCTTCCACGATGGCCGGCCAGTTGTTGATGGATGGGTCCTTGATCTTGCAACGCTCAAGACGATTGCCATCGCCAGTCCGAACCCAGTGAACGATCTCGCCCCGCCATCCTTCCACAGCACCCAGTGCGCATCGGCCCGGCGGTATAGGCTGCGCCGGGGCGCGGTGTTCGCCGTCAGGCAGTTGTGCAACCGCCGCGCGCACGAGCCCGATCGACTCCACCACTTCCTCGATGCGCACCCTCATGCGGTGCTGGACATCTCCTGCATGGTAGACAGGCACGCGGAAGGGCAGGTGGCGGTACGCTTCGTAGGGGTGATCGCGGCGGAGATCGAGATCGACCCCGGAGGCGCGCCCGGCCACGCCGACCATGCCCAGCGTGCGCGCCTTATCGGGGCGCAGAATTCCGGTGTGCTCCAGGCGGTCGCGGGTCGAATCGGAGGACTGAATGATCGCCACCAGATCGCGAAACTCGCGCTCCACTTTTTCAAGCGTGCTCCCGATCGCTTCGACCTGAGCCCGCTGCCAGTCCCTGCGCACGCCGCCGATCGCGACCATGCCGCGTAACATGCGGCTTCCAGCGAGCGTTTCGTTCAAGCCCAGCACCAGCTCTCGCACGCGTCCGGCATGAGCGTTGGCGATCACGAATCCCACATCGTTGGCGATGGCTCCGATATCGGCGACGTGATTTGCAATTCGCTCCAGCTCGAGAAGAATGGTGCGCATGAATTGCGCCCGCGCGGGAACTTCGATCTCCGCGGCGCGCTCAATGGCCGCGCAGAACGCCGTGCCGTGAGAGAACGCGGAATCGCCGGAGATGCTCTCGGCCAGAAACACTGCGCGGTGAATGGGAAGATTCTCGAACAGCTTCTCGGTCCCCTTGTGCGTGTAGAACAAGCGGACTTGCAGGTAGAGGATAGGCTCGCCTGCGACCGCGAAGTTGAAGTGGCCTGGCTCGATGATGCCCGCGTGGACGGGGCCGACCGGAATCTGGAAGACACCCTCTCCGAGCGTGGGCCGGTAAACGTGCCGCTCTCCCTCAAACGGGGGCAGCACTGTGTCGAGCGGAAAATCCTTGCGCATGGGATGCACGTCGGGCCAGTTGTCGTGGAGAGCCACGCGCCGCGGGTTCGGATGTCCTTCGGCTTCGAGGCCGAACCAATCCTGAATTTCGCGCTCCTGCCAGTTCACGGCCGGCAACTCCGCGGCCAGAGAAGGGAATGTGGGACGATCGCTGGAAATGGGAGCCTTCAGGATCACCCAGTCCGCGTCTCCGGGCCGATCGAAGACATAGTAGTTATAGAAGACGCCTTCGACCTTCACGCGATCTTCCGCGAAGACAGTCACGAGTCTCGCCTGGTGCTCGGCCATCAAATGCCGTGTAATCGCGGTGGCGTCCGGGCCGTTCAAAAGAATGACGGTCTGGCCCGAGACAGGCTCTTCGATTGAGCGGATCTGCTCTGGAAAGCGTTCGCGAAGTTCTTCGAGAAAAGAAATCATTGGCCCCTCACCACCTGCGCCGCTGCGCTGATCAATCGGAACAGTGGAGCGGGGACCCAGAATGCGATCACGACGAGCGCCGCGGCCAGCGCGAGCATCGAACCATTGCGCCATGGACGGCGCTCCACCGCCGCCGTGTCGCCGCGCGGCCCGAGGATCATGCCGCCAACGTGAATCAGCGCGCCCGCGAAGATTCCTGTCCCGAACAGGATGAAAAGGACGCCGGTAAGCAAATGCCCGCCATCGAATGCGGCGCGCAGAATCAGAAACTCGCTCTGAAACAGGCTGAACGGGGGCATGCCGACGATCGCCAGCATGGCCATGAGAAACACCACGCCCGTCAGCGGCATGGCGCGCATCACGCCGCCTTTGACTTCCGAGAACAGGTCGGTCCGGTAGTGCTGCTGCACGTTGCCCGCGCACAGAAACAGCAGCGATTTCGCAATGGTGTGATAGGTCATGTGCAGCATAAGCCCAAGAGTGCCCAGCGGCCCACCGAGTCCCAGCGCCGTCACCATAATGCCGGCGTGATCGATGGTGTGATACGCCAGCAGGCGGCGATAGTTCTTCTGCACCAGCACGAACGGAACGGAGACGCCCATGGAGAGCAAGCCGAAGAGAAGCAACAGGTGGCCTGGGTAATCCGCTCCCAGGCAGCGGCTGGTGAGAATGTAAAAGCGGATCAGCCCGTAAAGGGCGCAGTTCAGCATGGCCGAGGAAAGAATTGCGGCGGAGGGCACAGGGGCCTGGCTGTAAGCATCGGGCTTCCAGGTGTGCATGGGCGCGAGGCCGGCCTTGGTGCCGTAGCCGAGCAGAATCAGAATGAAGGCCAGCCGCATCGATGTCTTGTCCAGTTGAGCAGCGTGCTGCGCCAGCACAGACCAGTTCAACCCGCTAATTGCATCGGAACCGGCCAGGCTGTGTCCCGAGTAATAGGCCACGATCGTGCCGAAGAGCGCCATCGACAGGCCGACGCCGCCGATGATGGCGTACTTCCATGCGGCCTCGAGCGAGGTGACTCTGCCGTAGAAGTTGACCAGAAAGATCGAAGCCAGCGTGGTGGCCTCGATCGCCGCCCACATCACGCCCAGATTGTTGGCCATGGCCATGAACATCATGGAGAAGACGAAGAGCGGCGTCAGCGTGTAGTACATGCGAAGCTGCGCAATCTGCCCCGAGTCGCTCAAGTCGTCGCCCAGAGCTCCGCTCCGCTGGTCATCGCGCAGATAGCCGATGGAGTAGGCGGAGCAGACCAGCGCCACCGATGCGGTAAGAAGAATCACCAGCGCGCTGAGCGAATCGGCGTAGAAGAAGCCGTTTCCCATCGAGACCGTGCCGTGCGCAAGCACCTGCGCGGCCAGGATGACGGCAGCCAGGAAGACACGCTGGCGAACCCGGCCAGATTCGCCGCTTCCATAGACTGCGCGCCGGCGCGCGAAGAACGACGCGGCGGCGGTAGCGGTGGGGATCAGCAGTAGAGCAATCAGCAGCATCCTATCCTCGCAACCTCCGCAGCCGGCTCACATCCATCGAGTCGAAGGTCTCGCGGATGCGGTAGACCAGAATGCCGAGCACCATCGCGGCCACCAGCACATCGAACAAGACGCCAAGCTCCACAATCAGCGGCATCCCATAAGTAAGCGAAATGGCCGCGAGAAACAGTCCGTTTTCGAGCGACAGCAACGCCAGCACCTGCGAGAGCGCCTTGCGCCGGTTGATCATCGTGAAGAAGCCAATCAGGAAGAGCGAGATGGCCACGGCCAGCGCGTTGTGTCCCAGGCCGGTGCGTTCCCGGACGATAAAACGATTCGGCGACCACATACCCAACTAGCGTCAGCCCGCCCGAAATCAATACCGAGAGCGGCGCATTCACAATCGGCTCGATCTCTCTCCGAATTTCCATGCGCTCCACAGAGCCGCTCAAAAAGAATGGGCACCAGAATCACCTTGACCACCAGCGTGAGCGCGGCGGCAATGTAGATATGCGGCGCGTGGTTGAACCAGGCGATGGTAGCGGCGATCATGGCCAGAAAAAACGACTGCGCCGCGAAGATGCGAATGTGCGTGACGATCCAGCGCTGCGCCACCATCGCGATCTGCAGAACCAGCACCAGCGCCGCCATCAGGGTGACGATTTTGTCGCCGAATTGCAGATCGAAAAAAGGTCTCATAGGCATCAGAAGAGGAAAGTGGAAACCAGCGCCAGCGATCCGAGAGTAAAGGCCACGGCCAGCAGTTCCGGAACGCGGAAAAGCCGCATCTTGGCGTTCGTCGTTTCCACGAGAACAATTGCGCAGCTCAGCAGAAGCAGCTTGGCCAGCAGCCAGCCGATTCCCCACAACGCGCCGAACCCGGTCCACGCCAACTGCAGGCCAAACGGCCAGAAGCTGTTGATCAGCAGCGTCATCAAGACGAGCTGCTTGATGGAAGCGGCCCATTCGATCAGCGCCAGATAGGGGCCGGAATACTCCAGGATCATCGCCTCGTGAATCATGGTCAGTTCCAGGTGAGTGGCCGGGTTGTCGACCGGGATGCGGCCCGTTTCCGCAATCAGCACCAGCGCCAGCGCGGCGAAGGCGAACATCTGCGCGGGAGCAAGAAAGCGCCAGTGTTGTCCAATGGCGGCTCTGGCGATCTCGCTCAGGCTTGTCGAGCCCGCGCCGATGGCGACGGTGAAGATGGCCAGCATCATGGCCGGTTCGGCCAGCGCCGAGATGGTCATTTCGCGGCTGCTGCCCAGGCCGCCGAAAGAGCTGCCGGTATCGAGCCCGCTCAGGGCCAGGAAGAAACGGCCCAGCCCCAGCAGGTAAATCACCGCCAGCACGCCGCCGAACAAGCCGAGCGGCGCATCGGCGGCAACCATCGGAATCATCAGCCCCGCCAGGACCGTGCTGAAGAACAAAATCCAGGGCGTGGCCGCGAAGATCCACGATGCCGTCTCGGGAATCACCATGCTCTTTGCGAAAGAGCTTGCCCAGGTCGCGATACGGCTGCAGAATGCCGGGGCCGCGCCGCGTTTGCAGCCGCGCCTTCAGCGTCCGGATGACTCCCGTGACCAGCGGCGCCAGCGCCAGCAGCAGAAACAGTTGCGCTCCGCTCTCAATGAGCCGCTCGATCATCCGCGCACTCCAAATAACAACAGCAGAATCAAAGTGATGAAAATGTAGGCGAGGTAGACATTGATGCTGCCCGCCTGAATGCCGCGCATGCGGTTTGCGGTAGCCAGAATCCTCTCCCGCAGCGGATCGTAGAAGCGTTTCTCGAAGGGTGTGTTCGATCTCGCTTTCGAAGCGGATTGCGCTCGGGTAATACGGCGATACTTCGTATTCGGCCTGGATCGCCCGGCTGCGGCCGATAGAGGGCGGAGAAGATCATGCGCAGCGGCTTTGAAAAAGCGGTGGCCGTGTATTCGTTGTCGGCCGTCAACCCGGGCAGGCCGCAATCCCACGCCGGCCCACGCGCGCTGCGGCGCCGCCAGCGCAATGCCAGCGGCAGCGCGAACGCCGCGCCGGCCAGCAGGAAGAATAGAGCAATCCCGGCTGTCGATATTGTGCCGCCATGGGGCGTTCCCGGCGATAGTGCCCAACCGTGAGCCGTCACCAGTGCCGAGCTGGCGCGAACGCCCAGAGTCTGCTGCGTGATTGGATCGAACACCGGCACAAAACCAGTGGCGCCGAGACCCAGCGCTACGCATCCAACGGCCAGCACCACCATTCCGGCGCGCATGGGGAACGAAGCTTCCCGCGCCTCCGCGGCTTTCTCGCTGCGCGGCAACGCAAGAAAAGGAATGGCGAAAGCCTTGACGAAACAGGCCGCCGCCAGGGCCGCCGTCAGCGCCAGAAGCGAGCCGGCGATGGGAAACATCACGCGCGTCAGGCTTTGCGTGGTCCCGAAGCCCGCCAGCAGCGCCTGGTAGGTGAGCCACTCGCTCACGAAGCCGTTGAGCGGCGGCAGCCCGGAGATCGCCACCGCGCCTACCAGAAAACACAGCGCCGTCACCGGCATGCGCCGGATCAGCCCGCCCATCTCCTCCATGTTGCGCGTGTGCGTGGCCTGCACCACCGAACCCGCGCCCAGGAACAGCAGCCCTTTGAACATGGCATGGTTGAAGGTGTGATACAGGCCGGCGATCAGGGCAAGGGCGGCAAGACTTTCGATACCCCAGCGCGCGAAACATCAGCGCCGCGCCGAAGCCCATGAGGATGATGCCGATGTTCTCGATGCTGTGCCACGCAAGCAGGCGCTTCAGGTCGTGCTCCATCAGCGCGTAAAGCACTCCCAGAAGCGCGGACGCCACGCCCAGCGCCAAGCACCACGGTTCCCATCCAGAGCGGCGGCGCTCCGTAGAAATCGAAGAAGACGCGCGCCATGCCGTAGATGCCGGTTTTGATCACGATGCCCGACATCAGCGCGGAAACGTTGCTGGGCGCAACCGGGTGCGCATCGGGAAGCCAGATGTGAACGGGAACCAGGCCCGCCTTCACTCCAAAGCCGAACAAGAAAAGCAGAAAAATCGCGCCCTGCTGGAGCGGCGGCATGCGCGAAGCCAGCAGGTGGAAACTCGAGAAATCCAGGCTGCCGCTGGCGGATGCAAGCATGAGGAACGCAATCAGCAGCAGTCCGGTGCCCGCGTGCGACATGATCAGGAAAAGCACCCCGGCCTTGCGCGTTTCTTCCTTTTCGTGCTCGAAGCTGATCAGGCAGAACGCCACCAGCGCCATGACTTCCCACGCCACCAGGAAGAAGAACGCGTTGGACGCGGTAAAGACCAGCGCAAGGCTCAGGAGCAGCAGATTCAGAGAAGAACCCGAAGGCGCCCAGGTTCCGTCGCCCTTCCATCTGCCGCAGGTATCCGAAAGAGTAGAGCGAAACCGCGGCAGCCAGAACCGCCAGCGTCACGTTGAAATATGCCGAGAGCGGGTCGATGCGGATCGCGCAGACAAACGCCGGGTTGCCGAACGGAAGGCCAACGACTGTGGAGTTGTCGGCGAAGACGGCGGCCGAGGAACCGGCCAGATCGAGAAGCGAACCCGCCAGCGCCGATCCGCAGGCCACCCGGCGTGCTGCGGCCGGATACCGCCCGAGGGCCAGAGCGGCAACGGCGCCAGCCAGCCAGACCACGAGTGCGCTCAGGAACAGCTCGACAATCACTGGGCGGACGCCTCACGTTCCACTTCCCCGAGCAACTGGATGGCGTCGGCGAGGTTGGCCTGAAAATACCGGCGCATGATGTCGAGAACTTCGACAAGCATCAGATTGCGAATCGAGTAGAAGACCTGGTTGCCGTCCTTGCGGCTCACCACAATCTGACGGCTCCGCAGGATTCCCAGGTGTTGCGACAGGTTCGCCTGTTCGACGCCGAGCTTCTCCTGGATGGTCCCAGCGGAGAGCTCGCGGTCGCGCAGCACCTCGAGGATGGCGATGCGGGTGGGATGGGAGAGAGCCTGAAAGATGCTGGCTTTGTATGCACGCAGTTTTTCCTGCATTAAATAAGAATATTCTAGTATCCGAATATACGCAATAGCCTGTCTGCCAGACAAGAGCAGTTATTGAGTCTAGTGGAGGACCGGCCAACAACTGTAAGGACATCCTTGTCGTTGCGATCTAACCATGCTGAGGGATCGGTCCCGAGTCGGCCAGCGTCCGCCGATCTGCCTGGAGATGAAGAAGGCCCAAATTGCTGAGGGTTATGGCGACGTCCGGCTCGTGTATGGTCGGGTTGGCTGCGGCAAGCTGGCGGCAAAGCATGAGTGCTTTTAAGTTGGCTTTCTCGGAGTCGGCAGGTCGCTGCGTATTCGAATAGAGGATGGCGAGATTGTTGAGCATCTTGGCAAGGTTCGGTTTATATGCGCTCTGGTTTGCGGCGAGTTTACGGTAAGGTATGAGTGCTTCGGTGCAAGCCTTTTCGGCATCGGCTGGTCGTTCCGTATTCGTATAAAGAGCGGCGAGATTGGTGAGCGTCGCGGCAACGTCCTGCTCATATGCTGTCTGGTTCGTGACGGCAAGCTTTCGACGGAGGTCGCCTGCCTTTCTATCCATTCTTCGCGGGTTCCGTTCCAGTTAACCCGCCGCGTTGAGGGATGCATCGCTTTTATTGCTTCGATATGAAACAGGTTTCCCCTCAAGTACCTTCTGAGCAAACCCTCGCTGGCATCTCCAAGAACAATAATGCGGCCTGGTTAGATGATCTCCAATTGAACGAGGAAGCAATTCTTACTGTCCTCAAGGTATTCTTGATTTCTGGACATGCTTCCGGCGGCTGGCCCGCTCTTGATGCCAGGCAAAGCATTCCCGATGAAAGACCGATCTGGACTTAGGTCCGCCAAGTCGATAATTTTCATCAGCCGCCTCCAGTAGGTAGTGTCTTTCTCGCCCTTCAGACTTATCGCACAACGCAACATCCTCACGTTGCCCCAATTATGGGCCACGAAACAATCGCTGTTTTCGGGAAAGAGTTCTCGGGGTTGACCTCCGGGACCAACTGGCCATGCCGCAGTGTTTTGCAGCCGGTTTTTCAAACTGATGTTCACCGAAGTTATGCAATCAGGCCAGTGTGTAACGTATCGCGACTCAACCTCCATCAGCTGTTGAATTACCGTCTCGTTGCATCTTCCTTTACCAGTAACCATTTATGATCCTCTTTCTCAGAGCATTCGGGCTTCTACCTTATAGAACGCCAACATGACCTTAAAAGATAAACCCAGATAGAAGAAAAGTCCCCGTACTCACCCTTCAAATCTCACAAGCCGCTGGGGTCCCCGCCGACTCCTCTATGAAGCAATCAATTTAGAGGTAGGCGAACGATTCGAAAGTTCAGGTGGTTTTCGACCTCTGGAGCAGACACCTTAAACTGGAACGTCATGAAAGCGTTCAGAACAAGCGAGCAAATCGGGCTATCGTCCCCTGGTCGCCGCGGCCCCCGAAAGACACCTCTGAGGATCTGGTTCACGAGTCCCTAGATATTGATAGCGTCGTTCACGCCACCGCGATTTCCTGTCGGCTCCCCAGGTACCGTGCGGTCGTCTCAAGCTCCGCGTGGCCAAGCAAAAACTGGATCTGCTCCAGCTCCCCGCCCTTCTGCCAGCACATTTTCGCGCACGAGCTCCACTAATGCCGCATGCGGCATTTACGCCGCTATGCCGAATGCCGGATCATGCCGAATCGAAATCTCAGTCCGCAAGATGTTGGTTGCCCCGGGACCATCTGAGGCGAGTCGATTCGGCAGAATCGGGGCCGATTACAGACTTCTCAAAAACCCGAGAAGCTTGTCATCCGGTTGGTAACGAAGACTTCTTCCATCCGAAGGTGTAGTTCTACTGAGGACCTTTTCTTTCATTGCAAGGTCGGCGTCGAGATAGATTTGTGTAGTCTCGACGGATTCGTAACGTGATGTCCCATTGCGCGTCGCCGAAGCCGCGCAGGGCGTTGCGTCCTATCGAATAAAATTCTCGATATCTTATCGGTTAAGAGCCGGCTGGATCGCCCGACTCGTGCTAAATGGGGCTATGAAAATACAGGCCGATGGAGAGGCGAGGTACACCCCTTGGGTGCCAAGATCCCTTTATTGCGATTGGCTTTCGACCCCCGTCAGAAGCCATTCGATCGATTTGCCGTACCGCTTGGCAATTCGATAGAGCACAGCAGCTCCTGGCTCTTTCTTGCCCTCTCGATCGCGGAAAGGTAGCTCTGGCTGCCCCTTACAGCATGAGCCATCTCAGCCTGTTTCGTGTCATAGCCGCGCAACTCCCGAATCCTTCGTCCAACGGCCTTCCAGTCGATTGGCAAGTCGGGATTAAGCTCAGCGCCGATGCGGTTCAGTACTTGGTCGCAAAATACGCGCTCGCAGCCAAACACAATTGCCAGACTCTTTTTTCGGCCGGATGGAGTTTTGGCGAGGCACAGCGTCGGCTGGTGGTTTAGAGTGAAGTTGGCGCCGACACCGAAATAGAGTTGCGCGTTCCTGCCGGCATCGCTTACAGGGCTTCTCGGAAGGGTTTCTGGCTGTCGCAAAGTTTGCGGGGAAAGCATGATCGCCATCCGCCGAAATAGCGTGCCGGCCTTGCGTCGAGCGAGATGGATGGTGCTTCTGTGCACGATTCCCTGTTCTTTTTCCGTACCAGTTGAAGTCAACTCCGCCAAAGTTGTAGCCGCCCAGGGCACCAACACACCTTTCGCTCACCTGACTGCGAAAGCCGCCTTTCGCCCGGAGCTAAGACCTGGAGCCGACGCGACTCCTCGCCACTCGCAGGGTATCCATCCTCAGGACGTCCATGCTCCGGTGAGGGACCTCAAATTCACCCACCTCACCAGCGACGATGGCCTATCCGACAATCGAATCAATTCGATTTTGCAGGATCGCCGCGGCTTTATGTGGTTTGCCACCGAGGACGGACTCAATCGCTATGATGGCAAAACGTTCGTCGTGTACAAAAACGACCCCGCCGATCCGAATACGTTGAGCGCCAGCTTTATCATGAGTCTGATTGAAGACGGCCATGGCTATCTGTGGATTGGCACCTTGGGTGGCGGCCTCGACAAGTTCGATCCAACCACCGAACGCTTTACCCACTACCGGTACAACCCCGACAACCCCAACAGCATTAGCGGCGATGCGATCAAGAGCCTCGCCCAGGACAGTCGCGGCGATCTCTGGGTTGGCACTGTAGCCGACGGCCTGAACAAATTCGATCCGACCACCGGAACCTTCACTCGCTATCGCAATGACAGCAATGGCCAATTTGTGGGGGCGATCAATTTCATTCTCGAGGATCGGCATCGGGATATCTGGTTTGCCGGTCCGCGCGGTCTATTTCATGTCAGCCCACAAACAGGACAGATCACTCGCCTGCCTGCAACCATCGATCGTTTAGGCGTCGATCACATCCATGAAGACAAGGCCGGCAATCTCTGGATGCTTGCCTATTCTCCGGTCGCCCTACTCGTCAAATACGATCGACAGGCAGAGCGATTCACTGCATATCCATTTGGGAAAGGCGCTGTCGGCATACCCTTTAGCAACATTCTGGAGGACGGGCAGAATGGATTGTGGGTGGCATCGAGCCTGGGGCTTTACCGCTTCGATCTGCAAACGGAACAGTTCACGGATCGCTTTCAACACGATGAGACCACCCCGGACAGCCTCAACGATAACAGTGTTTCGTACATTTACCGGGATAGGGCCGGCGTGCTGTGGGTGGGCACGCAAACTTGGGGGCTTAATCTTTTCAATTTCCTACAAGCACAGTTCGGATCTTACCGGCATCGTCCCGGTGACCCCGATAGTCTATCGCCCGGTGCGGTCACTGCCATTCATCAAGACCGCAACGGCATTTTGTGGGCAGGACTTTTCCCCCTCACCCTGGATAGAATGGATCGAAAGACGGGGCAAATCACCCATTATCTTCCCGGTTCGGGAAACCAGAACGCGCTCGGCAAAGGCAGTAATCTTGAAGGCATTTACAGAGACGCACAGGGTTATCTCTGGCTGGGTGGCTGGGGCGTTCTGGACCGGTTCGATGAACGAAGCGGGCAGTTCAAACATTACCAACACAAGCCCGACGATCCCAATAGCTTACTTTCCGACGAGATTAACTGTGTCTATGAAGATAGAAGCGGAAGGCTATGGGTGGGGCAGGTTGGCGGTCTCAGCCGTTTTGATCCAGCGACGGAGAAGTTCGCCAACTACCGGAATAATCCGGCTGACCCGGCCAGACTGGGGATCAGTAACGTCAGCGCCACCTTTCAGGATCGGTCCGGCAAGCTGTGGCTGGGGAACTCGATGGGCACATTGAGCCGATTCGACGAGAAGACGAACACCTTCGTGAGCTTCAAGGCCGATTCGCGTGACCCTCGCAAACTCAGTGGTGACCGCATTCAAGCCATCCACGAAGACCGGGCCGGAACATTGTGGCTGGGAACCACGGGTGGCCTGTACCGGTATAACCGGGAAAACGAAACGTTTACCCGCTACACGGAGAATCAGGGCCTGCCCAGCGGTGTAATTCAGTGCATTCTGGACGATCCGGGCGGCAGGCTTTGGCTCAGCACCAAGAAGGGGATATCCCGGTTCGATCCGCGGACGGGAGGATTCAGAAACTACGACACATCCGACGGCTTGCAGAGCAACGATTTCGCTATAACTTCCTGTTACGAAGACAGCCAAAGCGGGGAGATGTTGTTTGGCGGCAACAACGGGATTACCACTTTCTTTCCTGACAATCTCCGGGATAATCCCTACGTGCCCCCGGTAGTGATCACGAGTTTTAAGATATTCAATAAGCCCGTTTCCATCGGCCCTAAGTCGGTGCTCAAGAAAGCCATCCCATACGTCGATTCTCTGACTCTTTCCTACCGCGACAATGTTTTTTCGTTTGAGTTCGCCGCGTTAAGCTACGCAAATTCCCAGAAGAACCGTTATCGATATAAGCTCGAGAAGTTTGACCATGACTGGAACGAGGTGGACAGCAAGCAGCGCCTGGCGACTTACACCAATCTCGACCCTGGAAAGTATGTCTTTCGCGTGCAGGGGTCGAACAGTGACGGGACATGGAATGAAGAAGGGGTGTCGTTGACCATTCTCATTACGCCCCCCTGGTGGGGTACAAATTGGTTTCGCGTCCTTTGTGCAGCCGGCGTTCTGGCAATGGTCTGGGGAATATACCAATTGCGGGTGCGGCAACTGGCGGCGCAGTTCAATATGCGTTTGGAAGAGCGTGTAAGCGAGCGCACCCGCATCGCGCGTGACCTGCACGACACCCTGTTGCAGAGTTTTCAGGGTCTGGTGTTGCGCTTTCAGGCGGCTCGCAATCAACTTCCGGAGCGTACCGAAAAAGCCTGTGACGTTCTCGATAGCGCGCTGAATGCTGCAGATCAGGCAATCGCGGAAGGTCGTGATGCCATTCAGGAACTACGCTCGGGGCCATCTCAAGAAAACGACCTCGAACAAATGCTGCTAGCAGCGGGGCGCGAACTGGCAGCCTCACAGAATAGTGGAGACACTGCGCCGACATTGCGGGTGATTCTAGAGGGCCGGCGACGAGCGAAGCGTCCGATGATCAGGGAAGAGATCTACCGCATCGCACGAGAGTTGCTGCGAAATGCGTACCGTCACGCGCATGCCCGTAGCATTGAAGCCGAGCTACGCTATGATGATGATGCTTTTCTGTTAATCGTACGAGATGATGGAAAAGGGATCGATCCAAAAGTGCTGAAAGATCACGGCCGCTCCTGCCATTGGGGCCTGCCGGGCATGTATGAACGGGCAGCTGGAATGGGAGCGCGATTGGGTATCTGGAGCGAAGCGGGCGCAGGCACAGAAGTTCGGCTGACAGTTCCAGCCGCTATCGCCTATGAAAAACCCGGCGATGGCGGTAGATTCAAGCTGTTCAGGAGGCGGAGGATTTATGAGCACCGGTCCTAGTTCGATTCGGATCATGACGGTTGACGATCATCCTCTCTTGCGTCAGGGGATCGCGGCCCTTGTTAGCGCTGAAAGAGATATGGAACTGGTCGCGGAGGCTTCTGACGGGGAGGAGGCAATCAAACAATTTCGACTGCACCGGCCCGACGTAACTCTGATGGATCTGCAAATGCCGAATATGAATGGCACGGAAGCCATCAGCCGGATCAAAAGCGAATTCCCCGACGCCAGGATCCTGATCTTGTCGACCTATTCCGGGGATGTTCAGGTCCTAAGGGCCATCAAGGCGGGTGCGCGAGGTTACCTGCTGAAAGGAAACGTGCGGACGGAACTGCTGGCTGCGATCCGCACGATTCATGCCGGACACAAGCGAATACCGCCCGAAATTGCGGCGGAGCTGGCGGAGCACGCTGGCGACGACCAGCTGAGTTCCCGTGAAGTTGAGGTACTTCGTTTGATTGGCATGGGCAATGCCAATAAACAAATCGCCGACAAGCTCTCGATCGGAGAATCCACAGTCAAGAACCACATCTCGAACATCCTTTCAAAGCTGGGGGCGAATGACCGGGCGCATGCCGTTACCATTGCGCTACAGCGCGGGATCATCGAGCTTGACGATCGCCAAGGGTAGGACTCGAAAACCCTACCATTAACCCTTTCGATCTCTTCCAAAGTCAACCAGCATAAGACGAGCATGGGAAGGCATGTGTGCAACGATTGTTTTCCACGTTGGCCGAGGGCCGACCTGGCGCCGGTCTTTTGCTTCAGCGCGTGCTGACGAGCGCGATTCTGCTCTATTTCGGGGCCACACATCTGCTCGAAACCGCTGGACTGGGGCCGAACCTCCCTTATCTGATTGCGGCTGTCGCGGGGGGTACTTCTCCTTCTTGGCCTTTGGACACCGCTAGCCGGTATCACCATTGCCATTGTCCAGGTGTGGCATCTGTCGGCGGGGGCAGGGAATTCGCTGATCGCCATCGTGCTGGGTACTCTGGGCGTCACAGTGGCGATGATCGGACCTGGAATCTGGTCCTTTGAAGGCGCACCAGTCCTCGATCCCTTGAGTTACATTCATCGCAGTCGCGCCCGCCAAAAGGGGATACAAACCGAACCACGCAGGCCGAAATCTTCGACCTCTTCCGGCCAGGTTTTTCGGGGCGGGTTAGGGCATTGTAAGGCTGTACTTTGAGCGACCACAAAGCTTGAAAACTGTTCGGCATGCAATAGTCAGGAATGGCGTCAATTCCAGCGGGAGAGTTCTTTTGGTTCGAAATTTGCCTCCGGAGCGACACAATTTCAGGGAACCTGGGGCGAAAAAGAAGATCAAGAACTGGTTTCCCACTTTGGCACAACGCCTCTATAATCCAAGGTGCTCATTTAGGAACAAGGCAGCCTAGCCTGACATTCACAGACCCGTCGCTTCAAACAGCGCCGGAGGACCAAATGAAACCGTCGGCAGTTGAGTTGGTGGTCCATCGATCACTCCCACGATATGGGCTTGCTGTTCTTTCTTTCGCCATCGCACTGGGAGTGGCATTACTCCTTGAGCACTTCCATTTTCGGGCCCCTGCGGCGCTTCTGCTGCTGTTGGCGGTAGCCATCGCTTCCTGGTATGCAGGGCGAGGCCCCGGCGTAATGGCGGGAATTCTTTCGACCGTCGCCTATTACTGGTACTTCGTGGAGCCGGTCCGCACCATTTACATCTATACGTCCGAGATCCCGCACTTTATCACGTTTGTAGCATTCACTGTACTGCTGTTGAAGTTCGGTGTGGTTCGGCGCCGCGTGGAGGCTGGTCTGCGCGAGCGGGCGGCTCTGCTGGATCTCACCCACGACACCGTCTTTGTGATGGATATGGAGGGGGTGATCAAGTACTGGAATCGCGGCGCCGAGGAGCGGTACGGCTGGACCCGAGAGGAAGCAGTGGGCAGATTCGTTCACGGCCTGCTGGAGACGGTCTTCCCGGCGCCGCTTGAAGAGCTGAAAGCAGAAGTAACGCGCACTGGCCGCTGGGAAGGCGAGCTGCGGCACACCAGGAAAGACGGAACCCAGGTGGTGGTGGCAAGCCGCTGGTCATTGGAGCGAGACGAGCAGGGTGCGCCGTTTGCCATCCTGGAGACGAACAATGACATTACCGAACGCAAGCGCGCCGAGGAGGCGTTGCGCCGGTTGAATCGCGAATTGCGAGCGATCAGAAACTGCAACCAGACCCTCCTGCGCGCCACCGATGAGCAGAGCTTGCTCGAAGAAATCTGCCGGATTGTCTGCGAAGAGGCTGGCTACAAAATGGCTTGGGTGGGATATGCCGAGCACGATGAAGCCAAGACCGTGCGCCCTGTCGCGTGGACCGGGGCCGAGGAAGGATATCTCGTCACCGCCGGCATAACCTGGGCCGACACGGAGCGTGGACGCGGTCAAACCGGAGCCGCCATCAGGAGCGGGAAAAGCTGCTGCATTCAGGATTTTGCGACCGATCCCCGACTCGCGCCCTGGCGGAAGGACCTTCTGCAGCGCGGTTTTCGTTCCGGCATTGCCGTTCCGCTCAAAGACGAAGAGGGCCACGCCTTTGGCAGTCTTACCGTTCATTCCGCACAACCCAACGCATTCACGCAGGAAGAGATTCGCCTTCTCGAAGAGCTGGCTGGCGACATGGCCTTCGGCATCGTCAACCTGCGTTCCCAGGCCGCGCGCAAAAAGGCTGAGCAGGAAGTGACCCTTCTCAGCTTCGCCCTGGATCATGTGCGCGAAGCCGCCTTTCTGATCGACGAAAGCGGGCGCTACCATTACGCCAACGAAGAGGGTTGCCGGGGTCTAGGCTATACCCGCGCGCAAATGCTCGGCATGAGCGTAGCGGATGTCGACCCTGACTTTCCGGCGGAGCGTTGGTCCGGCCATTGGCGCGACCTTAAGGAACATCGGTCGCTGAGTTTCGAAAGCCGCCACCGGGCTCGAGATGGCCGCATTTTCCCGGTCGAAATCAGTGCGAATTATTTCGAATATGGTGGCCTGGCTTACAACCTGGGTCTGGTGCGGGATATCACCGAGCGCAAGCACGCCGAGGAAGCACTGAGGCGCAGCGAAGCTTATCTGACGGAAGGGCAGAGGCTGGCCCATACAGGCAGTTGGGCCGACGACGGCACCATACACCCCAAGTACTGGTCTGAAGAGCTGTTCCGGATCTACGAATTCGATTCCCAGCAGGAACTGCCCACAGCGGAGCAATGCATCGAACGGGTCCACCCGGATGATCGGGAGAAGTTCGTCCAGGCCTTCGACAAGGTGATCCGTCAAAAAGTCGATGCCGAAGTCGAATACAGGATCGCGATGCCCGACGGAAGGGTCAAACTCCTACACGGCATCGGCCATCCCATCGTGGACGCCCATGGCGACTTGCTTGAAATCGTCGGCACCACAATCGACATCACCGAGCGCAAGCAGGCCGAAGAAGCCCTGAGGCGCAGCGAAGCCTATCTGGCCGAAGCACAACGGTTGAGCCATGTCGGCAGTTGGGCCTACAAGCATGGTACTGACAAGCCATCTTACTGGTCTGACGAGTTGTTCCGAATTTGGGGCTTCGATCCAAGAGAGGGTCCTCCGGACGCCGAAATTTTGCGGCAACGGATACACCCTGAGGATCGCGACAGGACGATCAAAGTTCGTCAAAATGCCTTGCAAGCGAAAACAGACTTCGAATGTGAGTTCAGAATTGTGCTGCCCGATGGAGCAGTCAAATACATTCGTGTGTTAGGACGTCCCGTTTTGGGCGCCAACGGAGAGATGATCGAAGTGATCGGAACTCACATGGATGTGACCGACCGCAAGCTTGCCGAGCAAGAACGCGAGCGGTTGCGTCAGCTTGAGGCGGATCTCGCGCACATCAATCGAGTGAATGTTCTGGGAGAACTGGTCGCCTCCATCTCGCACGAGTTGAATCAGCCCATCGCTGTGTCAATTCTGAACGCTCACCTGGCGTTGCAATGGCTTGAGCGCGACCCGCCGGACCTGATGCAAGTTCGTAAATGGACGGCGCGAATCATCGAAATGGGCACCCTGGCGTCGGAGATCATCGACCGATTGCGCTCGCTGTATAAGAAAGAGCCGCCCAAGCAGAAGTCGTTAACGATCAACGACGTGATCGGCGAGATGGTCGTGCTGCTGCGCGGTGAAGCTACCCGGCACGGAGTTTCTGTCCGGGCCGATCTCGCCGACAGCCTCCCCATTGTCATTGCAGACCGGGTGCAAATCCAGCAGGTGCTCATGAACCTCATGCTGAATAGCATCGAGGCGATGAGCGACACCGGCGGTGTTCTTACTGTCAAATCGCAACTGAACGAGAACGGCCAAATTGAGATTTCTGTAAACGACACAGGGCCCGGGCTGCCGCCGGGCAAGGCCGGCCAGATCTTCGATGCATTCTTCACTACCAAGCCGCAAGGCAGCGGCATGGGCCTGGCGATCACGAAATCCATCGTCGAATCGCACGGTGGACGCATATGGGCCAACGGCAACGGCGGGCGTGGCGCGACATTTTATTTCACCCTGCCGGTGGCTCCCTCAGAAGCAAGCTATCCCGCGGATGTGGCGTGACTGGTCATTCGCCGGGAACTGTGCGGGACGGGACCGCTCTCAATAAGCGCATCATCGTTGAAGCGTGTGGATTTGCTTGAAAAAGCTAGAGCGTGAGCGCATCGATCTTCCCGTCTTTGAGGCGCCAGACCAGGTCCTGGGGAACGGTCAACGCCAATGTCTGCTCGCGGGACAATCCTAAGTATAAGCCGCGTACGATGCGGCCTGCGACTTCGTGCGAGACAGCAATGACTTTTCCGCTCAGCTGACCGAGCCATGCCCCTATGCGTCGCTCGCAGGCATCGTACGATTCCGCCACTGGCGCACAGAAGAACCATTCCGGGCTGGCAAGTCCACCAGTCAACCCGGGCCAGCCTGCATCGATTTCCGCCTTGGTCAAGCCCTCCCAGACGCCGAATCCCACCTCCTCAATGCGCGGTTCAATGGTGACATGAGCGCTTTCCGCATGCTGCTGGATAATGGCGGCGGTTGCGCGAGCCCGTCCCAAAGGGCTCACAGCCATGGGAGTCTGATGCCGGCGGCCAAGATACTTCGACAGGATTCGCCCTACGATGCGCGCCTGTTCTCGACCCCGGGAAGTAAGAGGCGAGTCCTTGTGGCCCTGCAGCCTGTGTTCCGCATTCCAAGCGGTCTCACCGTGCCGGAGCAAGAAGATTTCGGCCGTCATTTTCTTCCCAGTGCCTTTCTACCGGAGCCTTACATGACGGAGCCTCCGGTGTCCGGTGTGAGCCTGTCTTCGGAAACGGCGATCCGTGGCACAGCTGCTTCAAGGCTCGTCGTTCAATTCAGTAGATTTGGGTGCAGGCTCTCAAGCATTCTAAGATTGTCCCGGTAATCCACCGGGATGCCAATCACCACCGGACCCTGCCTCAATGCGCAGCGGCACAAGATTGCGCGCCAAGCCCAACATCATTCCTGCAGTGCGGCAGTTGTCGATGGTGGGTTGATCGGTAGAGAACAGGAGTTTCTCGGCGTTTCGGCAAAGGTGATCAGCGATCCTGGCCAGTCGCGCGTAATTGCGGACTGACGTCCGCGTCATAACAGCGAAATTCCCTTGATCCGTGCAGTGTTCGGCAGGTTGAATCGTCCGCATTTGGTTTCTCTCCTTCTGTCGCAAAGCGAGTTTTCGGTCAGACATACTGGTATTGATTGATGCCGAGTCTTTTGATTCGAGAGATGAGGGTGGTGCGGCTAATGCCCATGCGGGCTGCAACGCCCATCGGCCCCCCAATGCGGCCTTTACATTCCGCGAGCGCGCAAGTGATCTCTTCGCGCTGCCTCTTCACGTGCTCATTCATATCGCGTTTTCCGCTCAGGGAATTGACGGTCTCTTTCACGATTCGCGCGATTTCTTCTTCCCCCTTTGGCGCGGGAGTCTGCGCGGACTCGCGAGGGTTCGCTTTGCGTAGCTCAGAAAGAGGCACCTCGAGCGTTTTGCCCCGTGTCAGGATCACAGCGCGCTCCATCAAGTTCTCCAACTCGCGGATGTTTCCCGGCCATTCCCACGCCATGAGCCCCTTGATGACTGACGAAGGAACGGAATCGATCTTCTTTTGCATTTGCCGGGCTATCTTCTGAACGAAATACATCGCCAGCAGTGGGATGTCTTCTTTTCGCTCTCTGAGTGGAGGGACCCGGATCGGGAACACATTGAGGCGGTAAAAAAGATCGCTTCGGAACTCGCGGTTCGCTACCATTCTTTCCAGATCGCGGTTGGTTGCCGCCACCAGACGGATATTCACTCTGCGGGTGTGCGTGCTTCCCAGGCGTTCAAATTCTCTCTCCTGCAAAACCCTTAACAGCTTGGGTTGGATTTCGGCCGGAATATCTCCCACCTCATCCAGGAACAGCGTGCCTTGATCGGCGAGCTCCATGCGGCCGGTTTTCGGACTAATCGCGCCTGTAAAAGCTCCCTTTTCATGCCCGAACAATTCGCTCTCCAGAAGCCCCGTGGGGATGGCCGCGCAATTGAGCTTCACAAACGTGCGCTCTTTGCGCCGGCTGTGTTCGTGAATGGCGCGGGCAATCAGTTCTTTTCCTGTTCCGGTTTCGCCAAGCAACAGGACAGTGGAATCGCAGGGAGCGACTGTTTCGACCAGTTGCAGAACCTTTTTCAGCGCCGGGCTACTCCCGATGATCTGCTCGAACCCCATCTCGCTGCGGATTTCCTCTTCGAGGTATAGCTTTTCCTGGGCGAGCCTGTCTCTCTGTGCAGAAATCTCCTCGTAGGCCGGGGCTTTATCGATTGCGATCGCGATCTGGCCTGCAACCTTGCTGAGGAATTCAATCTCGCCGGCATCGTACGCACGTTTTGCTGTTGACCCGGTCGCGAGCAATTCCAGAACGCGACCGAGGTTCGCGAGCGGAATATCGCAGGCGGTCTTCGGTCCTCCGTGAACCAGGGCCGTTGAATCGCTAGGAGCAATGAACGCTGCTTGTTCAGGCACGCTCTCCGAGGTGGAACTCTTGCCGGAAACATTATGGAAACAGTTGTCATGGCCGGTGCCCGATTTTGGACGGAGTTGATGGTCTGCCATATCGCTCACCTCTGGAAAGATCGTCCCCGTGCGGCCTCCGAGGTCCGTAAAAGCAACAGTCGCGTGTTCCATGATTACCTCCCGGCCTTTCAGGCCCTCATACAGATTGTTGTCTGGTTCTCGCGGACTGCGAGATCTGCAGGGCGATCCTTTGCCTGGTATGCTCGCCAAAACTGATCAGCCGTCGGGTATGGCACTCGGGGTTCTGCTGGCTTTGTCATGATTCAACTCCTTTGGCGCTTGTATCTGCGCTGTTCACTAACCCATCTGTCGTGAGTCTGTGCTGCCCTGTGTCCGATCACAAGGTCAAATTGGAGGATTGTGGTCCGGGAAGATAGTGGGGTAGGGATTGACCCTTCCGGGTCCGGGCGCTCGCTCTTTTGGGGGGTTTAGAAGTCGCCTAGTATCGCGAAGGTTCGATGTGCTTTCTTCCGTAAAGTCGGGCATCAATCGACCAAACTCCGGGGCCGATCATCGCCACCGTGGCACCCAGGCAAGCCAGGATGATGGCGATCAGAGGATCTTCCAACCACGTGAAGAATTCCCAGACCTCGACAACAACAACCGCCATCCCGGCGATCGGCGTCCAGAGGCCTAAAAGAAGCCATATCCCCGCGAGAGCCCCGATCAGATATGGGAGGCCGGGCGCCAAACTCGCCGTTTGCAGGAGATGCATGCGCCCAATATAGAGCAGGAGCATACTCGTCAGGACCCGTTGAAGCAAAAGACCGAAGCCGGGCCAGCCCTCCGCGAAGGTGGAAAAGAGACGTTGCAGGAGCATTCTCCTAGTCTGATGCTAGGGGATCCTTGTATCGGCCGCAACGCTCAAAAGCAGGGTTTAGAAATCCTACTTTCGGTCAGTGTTGAGTTGGATAATGCCGCGTTGCAAGCCAATTGTGACGGCATGAGCCCGGTCGTTGGCGCCAAGCTTGGATAGTATGTTTGAAATATGGCTCTTGACAGTTGTCTCCCCGATTGAAAGCTTGTCGGCGATTTGCTTATTGGAATTGCCGGAGGCGATCAAGCGAAGCACATCCATTTCGCGCAAACTCAGTGCATCATCGGCGGCGTGTTCAGCCAGCTCCGCTGCAATTTCGGGTGGGATTCGCTTGTGCCCGGCATGCACACTCCGGATCGCCTCCACTAGTTCTCTGCCCAGATGCGCCTTCAATATGTAGCCCCGTGCACCCGCCTTGATGGCTCTCAGCACCTGAACATCACCGGAATAGGTCGACAGTACGATGATCTTTGCATTAGAGAACTCGTCCCGGATTCGGCTGATGGCTTCGGTACCATCTAACTTCGGCATTCGAAGATCCATCAGAGTCACATCGGGGCGGTGCAGTCGAAATTGTTTGATTGCCTCCTCCCCGTCAGAAGCCTCTGCGACCAGTTCCATATCTCTTTCAGCGCTAACAAGGGCCGCGATCCCTTCGCGCAACAGGGGATGATCATCAACGGCAAGGACCCGAATCGAACTAGGACTGGTGCTCATCAATCCTCCGCTTCCTGAACAGCTTAAATCTTCCGCCAACGCCTCGGTTGGTCAGGTGAATGATCTCAAACGGCGTTGGATAGTGCAGTGGAGGGCCGGCTGGATGCAAACGCACAAGCGCAGCACACCAGTAGGGTCGTCGGCAACAAGATGGCATGTGTGCCCGCCTTCCCCATATAGAAATACAGCTTAGTCCAGTCCGCGCTGTTTGTGCCCTGCTTGCTTCTTGTGCCCAATGCGCGTGATCGAGGAAACGGTTCAGTTTCCCCCAGAGAGCAGCGTGTAACTGCACGCGTTGCCGGCGGCGCTCTTGGGCAGTGCCGTGTTGCTGGTGGCCAGGATGTGTTCCCGGATTTCGTCAAGCAGTGGAGGAGCTTTCTCCTGGCGGGAAAGATGACGCGCGGCGCGACCCATCTTTTCCTCGCGCGCTTAGTAATACAGCTTCAGCGCCAGCTGCAGGATGCGGGTTGCGTTCCTCACTGAAGTGATCGAAGCAAAGGTCGAGGGGCTGTTGTAATTCAGGCTCCCGGGATTGCTGAATTGCGGGTGGTTCAGCAGGTTGTACGTCTCCGCGCGAAACTGCAGGTAAGTCGAGCCGCCTTTAATTGCAAAGTTCTTGAAGATCGACGAGTCGATGTTGAAAAAACTGGGGCCGCGGGTCTGCATCTGCTTCGGCCCAAGGGGCGCAAAGCCCTGGTCGTCGTTGGAGCTGCCGTCGTAGATGGGTGGAGTCGCGAATGCCGAAGCATTCACCCAGTGACTCACGGTCTTCGCGCCGGCATACTGGTTGCCAACGATGTCCGCGTCAGCGCCGAAGCCACCCGACGTTGCGACGGCGCTGGGAACGGTAAACGGCTGGCCGCTCTGATCGGAAAAGATGTAGTTCAGGCTCCATCCACCGATGATTTCGTTCTCCGCATGGCTCATGGACGAGAGGAATGTCTTTCCCTGTCCAAATGGGAGATCGTACGATCCCGATGCGTGGAACGCGCTCCTGGCATCGTCATTGCACGTGGTGTAGTCGCCCGCAATCCCAAATCCGGCCAGGAATTGCGCTCGGTATGGAATTCTCTCTGAGATATCGGCCTGATCCGTCAGGCAATGACTATAAGTGTAGTTCGCCGTGACGTTCAGGCCGGCGCTGATCTGGCGGTTGTAGACAACCTGCAGCGAGTTATACGAGGACACCCCCGTCGTCACCAGCCAGGCTCCATCCAGCCCCAGGTCCGGGAACGGGGAGTACGCATATTGGTTGGCGCCCGGAACAATGAAGGTGCTGGGCTGGTTGTACGTGCCGCGGCTATCCAGATGCTTGCCAACATCGCCCACGTAAGCCAGTTGTATGGCGTCATGCGTTCCCAGCTGCTTCTCCAGAGTGAGGCTGTAGCTTTCGATGTACGGGGTGAGGTACTTGTCGTTGATCCCCATGCCGGCAACCTGAAGCCCTTCGATCGTGGCGTTTGCCGGGGACGAGATGTTGATCTCCGGGAACGCGTTCTCCAGACTGGGCAGGCCGCCGTTCGCATATGTGATTGGCACCGTGCTGCTGCCGGCCAGCGATTGCACGCTGTACACAAACGGGTAGTTGTTCCCCAAGACGTACGGAGCGGCGCCGATATTGCCCAGCGAGCCGAATGTGATGCCATATCCACCGCGAATTACGAAGCTCGGGCGGAGCTGGTAGGCAAAGCCTATGCGCGGAGCGAAGTTCAGTTTCTGCACTGCCATCACACCCCGGTTCACAGTGCATTGGACGGTAATGTTATCCTTCGTCAACTCCTTGTGGAAAGCCGTGGGCAAGCTGCCGCATGTGGAATTCGGCACATAGAGGATGCCGCCCGGGCCGTTGCCGGCGCCGGCGCCAACCAAGTTGGTCTGACGATCATTCATCTCCGTGGTCGCCCCGTAGTGATCCCAGCGCAGGCCCAGATTCAGGGTGAGCTTGCGAGTGATCTTCCAGTCGTCCTGGAAGAACGCCGCGTTATACCAGCGCTGACTGTCGATAAAGTTCGCCGTGGAGAGCACCACCTGATTTGGGCCGCCTTCATAATACCCAAGGCTGGAGGAATACGAACCCGAAGGAGCCAGCAGCAAATCCGCCATCGCCGTATAGCCGGTGTCGTTCGTAGTGATATCCGAGAATTGACCGTTGTATACAAGCTGCCCTGTGCCGGCGGTCGGCTGCCGCAAATGCGACAGGATGTCGGTGAGCTGATACCCCATGTTGAACGTGTGGTTCCCATGGACCTTGGTCAGTACTTCGTCGATCTCCCAGTTCGGGGTAGAGTGGCTGACCGGGTTGTAGCCGCTCACGCCGAGTGAGGCCAGATTGGAAATACTGATGTTCGGCAAGCCGCCGAGAGCCGTGCCGCCCGGAACTCCCTGAATTCCGTACTGCGCCGGGATGCCCGATTCATTGCCGTAGGGAGGAATGTTGTAGTCCTTGGCATCCTGCCAGCCCACACGGAACACGTTCGCGAGGGTCGGGTTGAAGGTGTGAGTGTAGCTGGCCCCCAGCGCCGAGTGCGGGCTCCAGTCCGTCCCGGCTCCATAGTTGGCGCCTTCCGCCACTCCCGGCAGAATTCCGGGTTGATCCTCCGAAGCGTCATATACGTCCCACACGGCCCAGATAATATTGTTCTGATCGATGTTCGAATCGATACGCAGGTCGTACTGATTGATGTTGATGTTGTAGTTGCGAGGCGCGTACCAATTGTTGATGAATTGGCCCGATTTGATGGGCGCCGGATACAGGTCCAGCAGCTTCACCGCATTCAGGTCGATGCGTCCGGACGGTATCTGGTCCAGATTTGGAAATGGAACCGTGGTGTAATCGGTCACGCCAACAACGCTCCCCGTATAAAACGGATCGCGAACTGTTCCCACGGCCGTGCCCTTGGCCTGGCTCCCGGTGCACGCCGGTCCAGGCAAAACGGAAACTGGATCGTTCTCGCCGCAACCGGCATAGCGCGTCGTCGCCGGATCCATGATAGTGCCGGTGGGGAACACGCGCCCCAGGATATCCATGTTAGAGCCGCTGTTGTACCGAATCAGGTCTGACATATCCTGAAAGCCGCTGTTGACCATGCCGGCGGTGGGAACGGTCTCAGTGTAGTAGTTCGGGGCGGAGATGATGAGGCGCTGTGCATCGAAAAACCAGAACGTGTTCTTCACGCCGCCCCCGTGAAATGGCAGCCGCGCGGGGCCGCCGATTGTGCCGCCGAATTGATTCTCATGATAAGGAGGCCTGGGAATGCCATTGCGGTTCGCGAACCAGTCGTTTGCGTTGAAGTCGGTATTTCGCAGATACTCCCACAGGTCGCCCTTGTAGGTACTGGTTCCCGACTTGATCACTGCATCCATTACCGATCCGGTGGAGTGGCCGAACTGCGCGCTAAAGTTTCCTTCCTCCAGTTTGAATTCCTCGAGCGCGTCCGGCGCCGGCATCACCGATGCCGAGGACTGGATGGTAATGGTGCCAAAGCCGCCGTAGAATTCCATGTTGTCGTCGACGCCGTTCAGGCGCAGATCGTTCTGCACGGAGTTGACGCCGTTTGCGGAAAACGACGTTCCCGACTGCGACTGGCTGTTCAGCGTGGTCACACCGGGCGCGATGTGCGCCAGCGTGGTCCAGTCACGTCCTACCAGGGGAAGGTTATTGACGAGTTGCTCGTTCACTTCCTGCCCTACGGACGCGTCCTGCGCCTGCATCAGCGGCGTTGCATCGGTGACCGTTACCTGCTCCGTTCGGTTGCCAACTGTCAGCTTGTAGTTCTGCGTCACCGTCTGCTGCACGTGCACAACGAGGCCGTTTGTGACAGCCGTGGCGAACCCCTTGCCTTCTACACGCAGCGAGTACGTGCCGGGATCGACCTGCTCGAACGTGTAGCTTCCGGACGAGGTCGAGACAGTATGCTGGGCGATATTCGTCCCGCTATTGGCTAGCGTGACATCCGCTTTTGAGATGACCGCGCCGGATGAGTCGGTGATGGTGCCCGTGATGTGGCCTACCGTGATTTGTCCGTGGGCGCTGAGCGACAGAAGGCTGCCGATCATGAAGATCAGCGCCAGCTTGCGCAGGCATCCACTCGGTGATCGAGTCTCTGCATTGAGCAAATGTCTCTTGTTGTCGGTCATTCAACGACCTCCGACTGTCCAAGTCCTTTGCATTGGCAATCTTTCTCGCCGATCGGTTCTTGCTATGCTGCGTGCCATGTTCGCAGCCTCAAGCAACTGCTCAAAGCCGTTGTCGGTCGCTCCACCGTGGGTTCGAGGCGCAGGTTGCGCCCGATGAAATGTAGCCGGAATTCATTTTTAGGCGGTTTAATGAGGTACGTAAGCCGGCCGCTGGGAGCGGGGCCGGCCGCGTTCCATTTACGAAGGCGTACACGACGAGGCCCAACACTACCGACACCGTTGCAAGTTGAAGCCAGAGACAACCGCGTTTCGATATTCGATTTGACCCTGGCGGCGGAGCCTGAGCCTCAGTTGAAGAGCCCAGCGAGGTTGCCGGTCTGGCCGAAGCCCAGTGGAATTCCGGAACACACGTTCCTGTTGGCAGATCAATCCACACGGGGTCTTGTTCGGTGCCCTCTTCGGCATAGTGCTGCGCAAGTCGCCGGCGAATTTCGTCTGCCTTGACCCGAACCACCGCATCATTGGCCATGTCGCAATCGATCGGGCGGCCGAACATCTCGGCGCCGATCAATCGCTCTTTCAAGTTGTCCTTGTGTCCAGCCAGGGAGTGCTCCAGGATCAGGCGGAGAAAATCCTTGGATCTTGGGTTTCCCGCAAAAGCCTTGCTGGCGAGGACTCTCTCGAGATGGTGCTGGACCAGATGAACGCGCTCGGAAGTCAGGTTTTCGTTCGCCGCAGGTGGTGGATTGCTTATCGACACCGCAGCACCCCTTGCCGACAGGTTCGAATTGGGGGAACTGATCGACATCATAACCTAGCGCGTAACTAGAAAGAAACTACCCCGTCATGCCGCCTTAACCAGGGAACGAACGACTCTGTGCCGGAAACGCATACATCCTCTATAACGCTCCGTTTCATCCATCGAGGTCGGAAATGCCGGTGGGGGGACTGATAGCAAACGGGCAGAACCCAGTCTTCTGCCTAACTCATTGTTTCTACGGCCATAATCGCGGCAGGCATGTTAACAAACGTGCGCCTCACGTAGCAAAAAAGCTGACCAAACGTCCTTCGACATGCTGGTCAAAACTGTTTCAAACATTCCCAAATGCGGGTTCTCTGTTTTCAGATTATTTCGACAGCGGACGTGGTCAGGGCAAAGGTGGGGGACATTAAAGAGCAGGGAGGCCCAATGAGTGATCCAGGACCTTTGGTCTATGTAGTGGAAGACGATGCGTCCGCGCGCCCATTTTGCCTGCACAGTGACAATGGGCTCCCTTCATCCTTAAAGAAAGACCATTATCGACTTCGGAACATGAGCGAGAGGGGGTAGTGATCCGATGCGCGAACCGTATCATGAAGCTTCGGCGCAAAAGCGATGAGCGGTCCCTTGGTCAGGATCCAATCGATCGTGCGGGAACCATGGAAGCGCGAGGGCACAGTGGTGGGGGGACTCGCGATGCAGGCGAAGGGGTTGCTGAGCGCTGCTTTACTGATGGCTGCAGCGGCGGGGTCATGGTGCAAATTAGCGTTGAAGTCGCCCGCAACTACGATTTGAACGCCGGAAGCGTTGTGTGAAACATCGTCCAGAACCTCCCCAAGCTGGCTGCATCGCAAGCCGTCATTCCCCCGGCTTTCAAGGTGCACGTTGTACACAATCAGTTTTTGTTCGGGGAGATCGATGTGGCTGATCAGCGCTATTCTGCCGCCCAGTCTCCTCTGGAACGGCCTCATGCGCGGAATGAACCAACGCGGAAGCCAGAAGCGCGACTGGCGATGGAATCCGAGAATGCGCGAGTTCGAAATGGGAAACCGGGAGAGCGTCGCCTGCCCATGATAGGCACGGGTCCCGTTTTGCCCTTGCGCAAGCTCTTCAAACTCGCATCCAAAGACATAGTTCATCGCCAGCGCCCGCGCGATCTCCTGCGCGACATTGCGTCCAAGGGTTCGCTTGGCGCTTAAATCCGTCTCCTGCAACAGAATCAGGTCTGCCGAAGCTCCGGCAAGAAACTCAATGACCTCATTCAACCGTAGCCCGCGATTGACGTTCCAGTTGATGATCCTGACGATGTCTGGACGCGCGTGTGGGTCCGGCGTTCGAGTGAATGATCCCGTTTCGAGTTGCTTCAGCGGCTCCATTGGCGTCGACCAGTCTAGGCGCGGAACTTCGATGCGTGAATAATCCCTTGGACTTGCGGGGAACTTGTCCAGGAGACGCGCGGCGAATTCCAGCGGTATCAGCTCGTGTCCTGCTTCATAGAAAATCTTTAAATTAAGGTTTCAGAAGTGACTTCCCGAAACCAACAGGAATGGCGAAATTTGATCCGCCGAAGTCACGCAGCACAGCAAAGTTAATCCCTATGACTTTGCCCTCGTTGTTGAAGAGCGGGCCACCAGAACCACCCGAGGTGGTTTGGGCATCGTAGACAATCTTGTCATGAAGTACGTCGCCGACGTGCCCCTGGGTAACAATCGGCCTGATCAGGTGGCGGCGCGCGAGCTCTTCCAGCATTTGTTTTGAATCACCATTGGATGCAGTGGCGATCGACTCGAACGTCTCTGCGCCGGTCCGGGCCAGAATCCCATCAAGAGCAGTGGGGTATCCAAGCAGCACGACTGGGCCACCACTGACGGCTGCGCCAGGCCCTTCGGCAAGGGCAACCTGTTTGATGCCTGGTTCTGAGAGGTTCCCTCTCACGACAGCGACGTCAGCGGCAGAAGAGATCTTCTCGGTGGTGATGGGGATGCCGTGTGGAACGCCGGGGAAATATGCCGTCATTTCAGTGATCACTGGATCAAGGCCCTGATCGAGCATCTCCTTCAGATCATCGTTCTGCCACCAGGGCTCGACCACGTGATGATTGGTAAGGATTTGTCCGCTGGTGGTGGCGAGAAAACCGGTACCAAAAACGTCGATGCGAACTTCCGGACCATCTCCGGTGAGGGTTACGAGCGGGTTGTTCTGTTGGTCGGTCACCGGCTCGCCGCCGCTCGTCACACTCGCATAGCGCAATCTCGCGCCGGTATCGTGGTCGCGGAAGGCCAGCACAATATGGATGAGGCAGACGCTCTGCTCATAGGACTGAATAATCGTCTGCGCAATCTGACCTTCGGTCTCAAGTTTCTGAAGCCTGCTTTCCACTTCGATTAGTTGATTTTGCAAAGCGGAAGTGTCTTCTGTTTTGCGGGATGCAATCTGCGATCTCAGGTCTTCACTCTTCTTCTGAAGTTGAAGCTTCTGTGGATCGCTCGCCCGGAATGGATCGCCTTCCTGATCTTCAAGGGTCCGGTGCGAACGATCCATCAACTTTTGTTGCGTCAGCGCTCCTGTCTGCAATCGAGTAATTGCAGCATAGACCCGGGTGTCCTGTTCCTGTGCGCGGCGATAGAAGAACAAAAAAACCAGACCAGTAACGATAAGCACGGCTACCGTCGCCATACCGCTGATCCGAAGGGCCTTCCGTCCTTCGCCAACCGCTGTTGCCACCTCCTGAGCAGCGGATCGATTATCTTCGACAAGTCGCAACCGCTCTCGAAGCTCGTCCGCGATGTATTTGCTCCGTAGTTGCGAATGCACTTTCGCCAGCAATTCGTGCATGTCGAAAGGCAGTGACAGCACATCGTCAGCCCCTAGATCCAACCACCGTGTGCGCTCGGCTGATCCTCCTGGAGACATCAATAAAACGCGTATGTTGTGCGTGTGTTCGGAGCTTCTGATATCAGAAAGGAGATCGCAGCAATCAAGTTGGGGGGAATCAGAACCCAGGATAACCGCGTCGGGATCGAAAGCGAGGACTGACTTCATTCCCTCCCGTTGGTCGGTCGACACCTCAAATCCGGCCTCGCTCAGGGCTGCGAAGATTTGCTCCCTGAGAGTTTCGTGCGGCACAACCACCAGCAATTTTCCTGTCTTATCGTTCATCTCAAAAGTTCCCGTTTGTCCCCACCCTTAAAATAATTACCTCTTGTGTTTTCCAGCGACGCGTACGGTTCTTAGGATCGTGCTCGTATCCTGCTTTACAGAAAATCTGTAAAGCGGTTGCAAGATTTAGTTCAGATGTTCATCGGTTTCATTTCTGGCACGCCGGGAGACTTTGTTGCCGCCGGTGACTTTGCCGAAAAGGCGAAGCGCGAATAAAGTGAAATGATCCACGCGATGTTGGCGCCAATCGCGGACATATACAGCGCCAGCCAGGTTAGATTCAATGCTGCGAAGGCCAATAGAGCATAGGGCAGGAAGCAGCGCCGGATGATGAATTCACAATGGCGTCCCAGGTACAAGAGCGGGTTGGATAAACGGCTTTCTGCATTCTTCTGCCAAGTCGCCAGAAACTGCTCGGGATGCTTGCCTGAAAGCCTGCTTCGCTCGAACCATGCGATCAGGATTGTGAAGGCCGCGCCGAACAGAAGCGCCCCTCCCCAGACCCAGAACGCGCGATTTCCCGAACTGCGCGCCAGGCCGATCGCCATGCCTGCAAAGATGAACAGGTAATAGAGGTAATCGCATGCGGTCTCCAGCCAGCATCCAAAATCGGATACCTGCAGTTTCAACCGGGCAACCTCTCCATCGCAACCGTCGAGGATGCTGGCCCACACCGACAAGATCGCACCCAGAAGGGTATTCCAGTATCCACCCAATGCGAAGAACGCGCCAGCGGCAATACTGACCCCCAGGGTAAAGAGGGTAACCATATTCGGTGTAATCGGGAACTTGATGAGCTGGCGGCTGATGGGGATGGAAATTCTGCGATTCATCCGTGCGAAGACGCCGTCGGTTGGCTTGACCAGCCAGCGGTTGAGTTTTTGCTCGGCGAGGATGCAATCGCAAGGCATGGAGATTTTTTGCCAGGCGTCTTCTTTGACGAGTTTGAATTCGACGAATGATGGACCATTCGAGAGAGCTTTGCGGGTGATCCAGCGGTGCATATCTCGCATGCTGACCACGTTAGACTCGCAATCTGCGCCAAACTCGAGAGCCGCTTCATACGAGAGGGCGAAGAGTCCAACTGGCTCGCTCCCTGTGGCGAGTTCTAACACACCCCTGCGACCATTCCATTCGCTCACCATGCGATGCAGAGCGGGTTGGTAAGTGCGATCGCCGGCAACCAGGAGGACACTGACACTACCGGAAAGCGCTGTCACGCTGCGAACGATCTCGGAAACGGTGGTGCCCTCTTCGACGTCCAGCCATTCCACATCGGCAGAGAAACGTCCTGTCCTAAGCAAGTCCCGCCTGATTTGCCGCCCCGTGAGCCGGTTAAAAACAACAAAGATGCGCTCCGGATGGGTGGCTTCGACACCCAGAATAGCGCGCAGCAAAACGGGCAGTGTCCCCACTGGAGCCAGTGCTGGTTCGAACCACTTTGACCAGGGCATGCCGTTCGCTAGAATGATGGCGACTTGCGCATTGGAACGCAAATGTGTGCTGTTCCGCCGTTCCTGTTTTACCTGCATAACTTCGCTCCCGCAACAATTTCTTCACTCTCGTCCGGACTTACCGGCTGATGCGATCGGGAATACCAGGCGAAGCAAATGCCTCCCATGATCGCCCAGAAGATAACTCGCACGCGACGGCAAAGCCCGAGAGTTAATCCTTGGGCACCGCTGAGGCCGACCAGCTTTCCAATTACCATGTTTCCGCCCTCATAGGTGCCCAAGTTTCCCGGGTTAACGGCTCCAATTACGTTGATGAGTTTTGTCAGCGATTCGAGAATGAGTGCGCCCGGAAAGCTGACGTGTGTGCCGAGCAAATGAAGGATCAGATAAACCTCTGTCACGGCGAGCAGGTGGCTCCCGAGATTGAGGAGGAGGCTGATCCAGAAGGCGCCCGGCGCCTGACGATGAAACTGCAGAAACTGGCGCTCTGAGGACTCGATCACGGCCTTTTTGCTGTCGATCCAGCCGCGAAACCATGGCACGCGGCTGGCGGCACGCGCAGTTCCGGAAAAGAGCGGCCACCCTTTATGGATGGCGAGCGCTGCCAGCAACAGCAGGCCCATCAGCGCGATCACAAATACAACAGCATAAAAACGCAAGGCGCCCGCGAAGGCGACGGCAACGGCTGCAATCAGAAGCCCGGCAACGGTCACCACCCCGCCCATGGCGATAAAGAGGCCGCGGTCCATGGCCACCGAGGAAATTGCGCTGGCCATCGGCACTCCGCAGCCAAGCATACCCACGCGCGCCGATTCGCCGACCACCAGCCCAACGAACCCAAGCTGGCCAATGGCTTCCGATATCAGCCGCAGGCCGAAAGTGCGCCAAAAGGGTATCCTCCTGGCTTCACCAAGCAGAGTGAGCCGCCATGCCCAGGTTCTGATGACGTGGGCAAAGCCCGCAAGCGCGATGACAAGCAGCATTCCCCAACCAATGGTTCTGGCGTCCTGGAGGAGCCTGCCCGGACCGGCGCGTTCGACCAGATAAGCAAGCAAAGCGGCGCCGAGAAGCACGGCGAGAATGCGAAACGCCGATCTCGATTTTCGACGAGGACTAGGCATAAGCCGCACTCGCGACTTGCTGCAGTGACCAGGGTCTGGCGAAAAACGCGCTTTGCGCATAATCGAGTGCTGCCGGCGTATCCACGTCCTGCCAGTACCCTTGTCCGATGTCGAAGGCCCTGAAGTTCCGGTTCTGCCCCATGATGCGCAGGCCATCCGAAAGGGAGCAGTTTCCGGCGATCATGGCGCTTTCGAGCCACCGAAAGAGTGCCGGCTGGCAGAGGAACATGCCTGTGTCAAGTGCGTTGTAATGCCTCAAGTTCTTGCCGATGTCAACGATACGGTCCCCTTCCAGCCTGACTTTCGTCGCGTCGTCCAGGTCAAAAACGCTGGCAATCTTGCGATCCACCCCGAGAATGACCTCGTTCTCACCCAGCGGCTGACGAAGCAGAGCCCTGGCTGTGGACGGTTCAAAGATGTGGTCTGACATGAGCAGAAGGAAGGGCTCGTGAATCAGTTCCTTTGCGCGCAGGACGGAGACTCCGTTGTCCTTGCGATAGTCGGGATTCTCAACCCAGGTTACTTCCACGCCGCTGGGCTGCCGATTCTCGTACCATTCTCGAATCGTGTTGCCGCGATACCCAAGCACGATGACAAACTTCTCGATGCCAGCCGCTCGCGCGCCGGACATCACGTGTTCCAGCAGGGGCTTGCCGTGCAGGGGCACAAGGGGTTTGGGCAATTCGCCGGAGCGAGCGGCCAAGCGGCTCCCATTACCGGCGGCCAGAATCAGTGCCAGATCGGTGTTGGACATAGCTTGCCTCCATAGGGCAAAGGTCTGAGTGCTCTGCCGCGGATGCCGATTGCGGAGAGTAGTCAAGAAATCGAATGCTGACGTTTGTTGGGCCAAATATCCGAACGTCGCTCGTACTCGTGGACAACCACGGGAACCAGTACTCGCCGCTCTTTTGGAATTCCAAGGTAAAACGTACGGTGCGGATCCAAATGGAAGGGGTCTTAGCGAGCTGGCCCTCGATTCGCGCCAGCGCGTAGTCTTCGGCATCCACCCAGATCTTTCCCCGAAACAAGTAGACCTCCTGCCTTTTTGGAACAACTTCGATCGCATAAGCAATCCGGCCATTGAGAAGAGCGGTCCCCATCATCTGAAGTGCGTAATTGTCTTTGTTAATCAGGGTCACCGGGCGCGTGGTAGGACGAGAGGCCTCCGATTCCGTTTCCAGGGCCTGGCGTAAAGAGTTATTGCCGGAATTCCAGCCCTCTTTGGATACGATCTGAAAATGCATCGTGCCATCCGGATCACAGGTGACGTTCGCGACCAGGTGAGCGCGCTTGGCAAACAGAGGGTTCTCAAGGTCGTACTGCCTGATACCGGTGTAGCCATGAGCCGCGGTTTCGCGCTGCATTTCGCGGGCGAGCATCCTGGCAATTACTTCATCCGCAGATGGGGATAAAGTGGCGGTCGTCTGTCCGGTCATCGGTACCGATACGCAGGCAAGCAAAGCGGCTATTATGATGCGAACTCTCATCGTCAGAACTCGAATACCAACTTCCCGCGGAATTCTCTCCAGGCGGGGTTGTAGAAATCGCCGAACGTGGAGCTGTCGAGGTCGTTCTGCACGTCGCGCGGATTGTCGTGGTTGAACATATTGAAGGCGGAGCCACCAACAATTAAATGCACGCGCCTTCCGGCGACGTGGAGGGTGGCGGGGCGGGTGACCTGCAGGTCGAAAGAAGAGAACTGCGGGTACCGCCGGTTATCACGGGGACCGATGTATTGGCGGTATTCGTTCTCGACCGAATATGGGAAGCCGGTGTGCAGGTCATACACCGGGAGAATGTTCAGCTTCCAAGGGCCGGCAACGATGGGCCAGATCAGGAAGCGGTTCGGGGCGTCAAAAAGCAAACGCCCTCGGCCATCCGCTTGAATCACCGCTTGCGGATAGTTGCCAATGAAGAGGAAAGGGTCGTTGAGATCGCCGTAAGCCCGCGAACGAACATACGATGCATTCACCGTGGCGCGCGGAACCCGGTAGCGTCCTGTGACCTGGAACTCGCGATAAGAATCGCTGCCCGTGTTCGATAATGAGATAATGCCTGGCTCCGTCCCCCCATTTGGAGACACCACGAAGTCCCTGGCCGTGTTGCGCTCTTCGTAGCCTGCACGAGCGGTAAAGCTGCTGGTGACCTGCCGCTCCAACTCAACATTCCACGATGTGCTGCGCGGATTTTGCAGCCCGCCGGTAATCCGGTTGACATAAGCGGTGAGACTTGAAATTTGGCCGGTGGAGTCGTATATCGATACCGTGCGCCCGGGCAGATCGGCGAATGCCGGAAGCATCAGCGGCACGCGATCGTAGAAGATTCCTCCTCCGCCCCTCAGCAGGGTCTTGCCGTCGCCCGTGAGCGTCAGAAGCACCTCTCCGCGCGGCGCAAGGTGCGTGGAACTCGTCACAGTGTCGCTGTCGAGGCGCACGCCGAAACCAAAGGACACGCGGTTCACCGGAGCCCAGTGATCGGAAAAATACGACGCGGTTTCGTTCTGGCCAACGTGGAAGGTGGTGGGTGCGGTAAAGGTGATCTGCTCGATCGTTGCTCCCGTGGAACCGATCAATTGCACGGGGAAATACTCCTCCATGCCGTTGAAAGACGAGTGGGTATAATCCACACCGACCCTGAATTGATGAGTGCCCACGCCCAGGAGATGGCGGCGCGCAAACTGATAGCTCTCCTGCCCGTCGTAGCGAGTAGTGCGGCGGCTTTGCTGGTTGAAGAAGCCGCCTTCGGTGGTGTCGATCATCAACTCGTAGGGGTCGTAGCTTTGCGGGTTGATGTCGGTGTCGTAGGTCTTATAGCTGAACTGGGAAATCAGCATGCTTTCAGGTCCGGTGATGTATCGGTCCTGTGCGTAGACCTCGTGCCCACGCTGGCGGAAATCCGAGGTAGATGGCTGGGGCGTGAAGGTATTCAACCCCATGTAGTCCAGCTTCTGCGGATAGATCGTCACCGATACGGTGGCCGTTTGTTTGGCGCCGCTCTTGATGTCGAACTGCGAGTACGAGTCGAACCCTTCCAGCTTCGTGTCCCGCTGCAAAGGAGGGAGGGAGTTTACCGGAGTTCGCACGAACCTGTATTCAACGGATTGTGTGAACGCGAGCCAGTCTTTGAGAATCGGACCGGTGAACGTCGCGCGTGGGGTGGCTGCGCCAAGGCCCGCGATGGTGCCGGCGCGATCGCGCCAGCGAGGCACGATGTTCTGAATCGTGAAGTGATCCTTTTCGTAGTTGCCTGTTTTTGTCTCGACCGTCGAGAGTGCCCCCGTCAGTCTTCCGTACTGAGGGTCGTAGGGATTCGAGATGACTTGCACCGAGGAAACGACGTCAATGGGCAGGTTGATGGCTGTGCCGCCGGTAGCCGGGTCGGTCACATTGGCGCTATTCACCAGGGCCCCGCTTTGGGTGGCGCGTGCGCCCTTCAAATTGATGCGGCCGTCCGGACCGCGCACGACTCCCGGAACCAAGGGGAGCAAGTTCTCAAATCGCTCGTTCGCATTGGGAGCGCCGGCGATGGTCTTCTCCGAAATCGTTACCGCGGTCGTTGAGATCTGGGCTTCGTTCGAGGTGCTTTCGGTCACTGTCACCGAGGTGGCGACTGCAGCGAGCTTCAGCTCCAGACCCACGTTGAGATGTGCCCCCATGTCAACGGTGACGGCCTGTTCCGCGTGCATTCCGGGAAAGCTGGCTTCGATGGCGTAGGAACCGGCGTCGACCGCAGAAAAACTGTACTTTCCCTCCGCATCGGTCTCGGTTTCGCGGTTCGTAGAGCCCTTTAAAACGACCCTTGCGCCCGGCAGCAACGAAGGCCCTCCGGAGTCCACGACAAAAACCGTGCCTTCAAGGGTCCCCGGCTTGGCAGAGCTTTGCCCGCATGCACGAAGGGGGAAGAGCAAGTACATCACAATCAGGATCGTCAGCATGAAGATGGCGTCACGCTCGATCTTCTTCACAGCATCTTCTGAATGGACAGATCTCATGCTTGCGTCTCGCCTTCGGCGGGCACTTTCTGCCTTGCCACCTGGGTAAAAGCAAGAGAGTTGCCAAAGGCTTGACGAGCGCAATCACTTAAGAATCAACGGGAGGATCGACGCAGCCTGCGTGTCAGTCGAAAATGTCGACGACAATCGAAACAATGGTCGCTGGTATAAGAGACATTGCGGAAGCTGTTGCCGGCGGAGCCCTCGAGTCTGGTGCCGCGCGTGGGAAGTCTGCCAGAATCCTGTGAGTTCAAGTTGCAGCTTACTTCAGGCGTGCTGGAATATACGGAAAAGTACTATCTGCCGCTCGCCAACGCGTATCTGCGGAGAAGCAGCGACGGCGGAAAATCTGCAGAGAATCTGCTGCAATGGAAACGTCATCTCGCCGAGCATTGGTCCCGGCTGCGTTTCTGCTCCGTGCACGTCGAAAGCGTCGGCGAATTCCATCACTTCGAGATTCAGGTCTATTTGGATGAAATGGAGCGTAGGTGCTAAACCCGCAGGCGTCAAGGGGCACCATCTCAATATGCAGTCGTTCTTCGCTGTCGAACCTGCCTCGACAGTTGCAACTCTCGACAACTCCGGATGCAGAGGTTGCCTTTTGCACCCCTCATTCTACGGCGATTAGCGGTCTGTTCCGATTTGGAATTCCACATGCAAATGCTGGAGTGTCGGTCGCTGTCTGTTGAAAGCGCTTTGGCACGGAGCCAGAAAAGACCACAGCTCCGATCCAGATGGCAACGGTGCAGAAGACGCGACGAACAACACTGGGGCTTTCGAACCGTTAACTGAAGGCGGGCGTCCTCGACTCAGATTGGGCGCAACATTTTTGCGTAATTTGGAGATCTGGATCTGAACACCAGATTCGCCAGAGAAGAATCAGGATTCTCTGAGCCTGACGGGGCGAGATTTCAAGGCACGTAACGCAACGAACATGGAGATAACGTGATGAATGTCAAGCAGATTTGCGGAGTGATGGTGGTTCTATACGTAGCATTGGTTGCTGCCCGGGCTGACACCTTGGAATTGAAGAATGGAAGTCTGATCAAGGGCAAATTCCTCTCTGGGACCCAGACGAGCATCAGCTTTCAGGTAGGGGCGTCAGTGCAAAGCTATGACGTCGCTGATATCCGCTCACTGGGATTCGATAGCGAAGAGAACGCTAACTCGCCTTCGATTCCCCCGAAGCATCGAACTGTGCCTTCGGCTATAGACGAAGACGAAGTCGCAAAGGCTTCGCAGTCGGTGACCATTCCTGCAGGTACACGCATTTCGATTCGTACCATCGATGAAATTGACTCCGCCGAAGATGGCGTGGGATATCGCTTTCAGGCTTCGCTCGAAGAGCCTCTGTCGGTCGATGGCAATGTGGTGGTTCCGAAGGGCGCAGACGTTTATGGTCGGCTGGAAGAGTCCAAAGAGACCGGAACCTTCGCCGGAAGGTCGGAGCTGAAACTGGAGCTGACGGGAATCGTCGTCAACGGCCAGACTGTGCCGCTAGTCACCGGAGAGTACGCGGTCGCAGGTAGGTCCAAGGGAGAGAGTACAGCGAAAAGAACCGTTGGGGGAGCTGCGATTGGAAGCATCATTGGTGCGCTTGCAGGCGGCGGAAAAGGAGCGGCCATCGGGGCAGGAGCAGGTGCGGGAGCGGGAACTGTCTCGGAGATTATCACCAAGGGAGATCAGGTGAGGATCCCGAGCGAGACACTACTGGACTTCACTCTGGAACAGAGCGTGACTATTCCGAAACACGCGGCATGATCACCGTGTCTCGGAGTTGTTGTCGCAATCAGGTGGCTTAGAGTTAGTCACTCTGTCATTTGTGGGAAATGGGGAACAGGCGCATGAAATTCGACGAAGACATTCGGAGCGGGTTGGATTTTGAGCCAGCCCTAGAACCGGTCTCATAAACCAACTTTTTCAACTCGCCAGCTTTGTGGGACCCGCCTTGTTGTTGGGTCCCATACTTGCGCGGCGCTGCACATTGCCATTTATGAGACCGGTTGTAAGGTCAGGCCTCCAAGATGAGGTTCGCAACGGATGGCCATTCGATGAGATCGTCGGCAGAAGCGCGGCCCTACAACGTGTGCTCCGGCAGATCGAGGTCGTGCCACCGACCGATTCCACTGCTCTGATCACGGGAGAGACCGGAACGGGCAAGGAACTCATCGCGCACGCCATCCACAAGTGTTCCCGCAGATCTGGGCGCCCCTCCGTCAGCGTCAACTGTGCAGCGATGGCGGCCAAACTCAAAATTCCGGCCTCCACGCTAGAGCATAGGATCAGAGCACTTAACATCAGCAAGATTCAGTCCAGATATGATCGTCGAAAACCCCATCGCAACCGTCGCCAACTACATGTTCGAGGCCGAACTCGCGCGACACAGCAAAAGGCCGTAGCAGTTTTGGATTATCGACGTCTGGCAAGGGGGGCGCATTGAGAAGTTTTCTCCAGTTCGTCGGGACGTCACGCTTTTTGGAATTCGCGTGATAGTCAACGTGTTCCGGCGCCCTCTTGAGCTCGGTGCGATCTGGTCGCAAGTGGAAGAGATGGGGGTTCGCTCTCTGCCTCTCTCGTCGGCATCATAGGGACGTTCTGCTGTTCGTCCGATTTTCAGGAGTCCCAGAGCCCGACCTCGGCTGACCAGCGGAATATTGCAAACGGTTTTCGGCTCCAGAAAAGACGTTAGATGCGCTCGGGCCTCGGGGCCAAAGTCGTCAGGATTTGAGGTGTTTGCGATTGCGGGCTTGAGAGTCTCGAACGCAGTTCTTTCTGGCCTTGCGAGAGTGAACAACGTTCCTTCTCTCACGATTCCCGGGCTGTCTGGAAAATCCAGCGCGTACACCCTGAGTTTTTCCCGACGCCTCGTCGGCTAATCCTACGGCAACTAGATCGCCCAGCACGAGTTCCGGATATTGGCGGAAATCGCCCGTACGACCTCCCATAGGTCCAGGGTTGAGGTGATCTTGTTCGTCAGATTCAGGAGCAGATGAAGGCGCTCGTTCTGACGCTGTAGTTCCACTTCAACGTCCATGCTTTTCATCGAAAAAACCACGTAAGTTGGGTGTCAGTCCGCTCTGCAACGCCCAGGCCGGATAAACCCAGCGGAAGACGCACCCGCTCCAGAGAGATTTCAACAGTTCTCTCCTTTAGATAGATAGCGATTTTCTCAACTGGGTTTCGTAAATCCTCGCGTCAAGTGAGGCAACCTGATTGAGGTCTGCGTTCATTCATGACTGTCGAACTTGCGTCGACACTTGCGACTCCCGACAACCCCTATCCCGAGTTCGGGCGTTCCGCGCGCTCATTTTACGGTGATTAGCGGTTTCTTGATCTTTGGCATTCCACCTGCAAAGGAGAGAGCGCCGGCCGCAATTTCGGTAGATGCGGCTTTTCATGGAACCGAATGGATTGACGGCTCCAATGCAGATTTAGAGGAACAGGAGATATGAACACAAACCGGGTACCTACTCATTCGCGGAGTCGTGAAAACCGAGTGGCAGCGTCGAAGGTGGATGCAGGCTGCCTCATCCAAGATCGCAGGTTCGCATTGCTTGCCTGCCTTCTTTCCATGGTGCCCATCTTGGGGCTCAATGGATGCCAGCAGAGCCGGGCTGCGGTCAAGTTGCCGGACACGGAGGTGCTGGTTGCGACTCCGGTGCAGCGAGACGTGCCCATGCAGAACGAGTGGGTGGCGACGACGGATGGATACGTCAATGCCGAGATTCGCCCACAGGTTTCGGGATACATCGTCAAGCAGGACTACAAAGAAGGCGCTTTCGTCCACAAGGGCGAAGTACTGTTTGAAATCGACCCGAGACCGTTTCAAGCGACTCTTGACCGCGCGAAGGCCGACCTTGCGCAGGCGGAAGCGCAGTTGGGCAAGAGCATGATCGACGTCGAACGCGATACGCCATTAGCGGAAAAGAAAGCCGTCCCGAAGGAGAAGCTGGATAACGAGAGCCAGGCGAAACTTGCAGCCGAGGCGGAGGTGGAAGCGTGCAAGGCGACAGTGGAACGGGCAGAACTTGATCTCGGCTGGACCAAGGTCACTTCGCTCGTCGATGGGGTTGCGGGAATCGCGGAGGTCCAGATGGGCAACCTGGTTGGTCCGCAAGTGCGCCTCACCTCGGTTTCGCAGGTGGATCCAATCAAGGTTTACTTTCCAATCAGCGAACAGGAGTATCTGCAAGCGAAGCACCTTAGCTCGACCGGGCAGCCGATGGATCTGTTCGATAATGCGCCCGAGCTGATCCTTGCCGACGGCACTGTGTATCCGCACAAGGGCAAGATTCTGCTCACAGACCGCCAAGTAGACCCGAACACCGGCACCATTCGCCTCGTAGCCGCATTCCCCAATCCGGGCAATATTCTCCGTCCGGGCCAGTACGGGCGCGTGCGCATCCAGACCAGCGTGAGTAAAGACGCCCTGCTGGTCCCGCAGAGTGCCGTTCAAGACCTTCAGGGTGGTTACCAGGTGGCCGTTGTGGGCACAGATAACAAAGTGAGCATCCGGCCCGTCAAGGCGGGAGAGAAGGTTGGCACCATGTGGGTGATCAACGAGGGTCTGAAGCCGGGTGAACGGGTCATCGTCGAGGGTGTGGGGAAGGTGAAGGACGGAACTACGGTCGTTCCCAAGCCCGCAAATATTCAGACGGAGGTCCTCTGAGTCATGTCAAATTTCTTCATTCGGCGGCCCATTGTCGCCATCGTCATCTCCATCCTGATGGTGATCGTCGGCGCCATCACCATCACCCGCCTGCCGGTCGCTCAGTTTCCCGATATTGCTCCGCCCGAGATTCGCGTCAAGGCTCTGTACCCGGGCGCCGACGCCGAGACTTTGGAGAAAGCCGTAGCCACGCCGATCGAGCAGCAGATCAACGGCGTGGACAAAATGGACTACATGTATTCGCTGAACTCGACCGGCGACTCGAGTTCAGTACTAATGGTCGATTTCGATTTGGGTACCGACCCCAACACGGACCTGCTGCTCACCCAGTCGCGCCAGCAACTGGCGAACGGGCAGCTTCCGGATGTGGTCAACCAGGTCGGGATCGACGTGAAGAAGTCTTTGACGTCTCCGATGATGATCATCGTCCTGACCTCGCCCAAGGGCACACACGATTTCCAGTGGCTGGCCAACTATGCCTACATCAATCTGAAAGACCCGCTTCAGCGCTCTTACGGCGTAGGTTTGACCGATATCTATGCCGGGCAGTACGCGATGCGCATCTGGGTCAAACCCGATCAGATGGCAAAGCTGGGCGTGACGGTCAATGAAATCGTGAATGCCGTGCAAACCCAGAATACGGTGAACCCCGGCGGGAAACTGGGCGGCGAACCCAGCCTCCCGGGCCAGAGGTTCTCATACGCCGTTCTCGCTCAGGGGCGATTGAAAACGCCGGAAGAATTCGGCAACATTGTGGTCCGCGAAAATCCTGACGGCGGCGTGGTGCGCGTGAAGGACGTTGCCCGGGTCGGAATGGGTTCGCAGGATTACAACATCGCCACGCGCCTCAACGGCAAGGAAGCTGCAGGCATCGGCATTTATCAATTACCGGGCACCAATGCGGTCGAAGCCGCAAAGGCCGTCCGCAAGCTCATGGCCAAAATGAAGGAGAGTTTTCCGTCGGACGTGGACTACGTCGTAGCGCTGGATACGACGGATGCAGTCACGGCAGGCATGCATGAGATTGTGATCACGCTGGGAATCGCGTTTGTCCTGGTGATCCTGGTTGTGTACCTGTTCCTGCAAGACTGGCGCGCGACCATTATTCCCATGCTGGCGGTGCCCGTCTCGCTGGTGGGCACGTTTATGGTCTTCCCCCTCTTCGGCTTCTCCATCAACACGCTATCCCTATTCGGGTTAGTCTTGGCGATCGGCCTTGTGGTGGACGACGCCATCGTCGTCGTGGAGGGGATTCAGCGGCATATTGAAGACGGCCTGGCTCCCAAGGATGCGGCTCGCAAGGCAATGGAAGAGCTGACCGGCCCGGTGGTCGGCATCGCGCTGGTCCTCTCGGCCGTGTTCGTGCCCGACGGTCTTCATCCCCGGCATCACCGGCCGTCTTTATCAGCAGTTTGCCATCACCATCGCCATTTCGGTGATCGTCTCAGCGTTCAACGCATTAACCTTGAGCCCCGCGCTGGGAGGGCTATTGCTACGGCAGAAGAAAGAGGCCCACGGACCCGTCGCGAAATTCTTCGCATGGTTCAATCGTAGGTTTGAAGCTGGCACGAAGTTCTATATCCGCGTGTCGGGCGGACTCATTCGTAAGAGTCTCTTCGCGGTGGTAGCTCTCGCGGGGTTTGCTGTTGCTAGTGTCTTCTTCATGAAGGCGGTTCCGACAAGCTTCCTGCCCGACGAAGACCAGGGGTATATGTACATTCAAATGCAATTGCCTGAAGCCTCCTCCATACAGAGCACGGCGGAAGCAACCCGGGTCGTGGAAGATGTCCTGAGGAATACTCCCGGTGTCAAGTATTGCACCACCGCGGTGGGATTCAGCCTGCTCAGCCTGACCCGCAACACCTACAACGCGTTCTTCTATGTAACGCTCGATCCATGGGAAGACCGAAAGACGATTGAGGAGCAGTTCCAGGTGATCAAGGCCAAGTTGAACCTGAAGCTGATTACCCTTCCGCAAGGAACCACGTTTGCCTTCTCGCCGCCGCCGATCCAGGGAGTGGGCACTTCGGGCGGATTTCAGTTCGTACTGGAAGACCGCACCGGAGGCGATCCCGCATTCCTGGTGAACAACCTGAACAAGTTTCTCGAGGCGGCTCGCAAACGTCCCGAAATCGGCATGGTGGCCAACCACCTACATTCCCAGCACGCCACAGAAGTTCCTGGACGTGGACAAGGAGAAGGTCCTGAAGCAGGGCGTCAACATCAGCGATGTCTATGCCACTCTTCAGGCCTTCATGGGCGGAACATTTGTCAATTACTTCAACGAGTTCGGCCGCGCGTGGCAGGTGTACGTGCAGTCGGAAGCGCCCTATCGCTCCAGCATGGATGACGTAGGCCAGTACTATGTGCGCAATAACCGCGGAGAGATGGTGCCACTTTCCGCGCTGACCCATTTCGAGTCGCGATACGGGCCGGAATTCAAGATGCGCTACAACGAGTACTCGTCGGCGCAGATCATCGGCAGCGCGGCGCCGGGCTATAGCTCGGACCAGGCGACTGCTGCCCTGGAAGATGTGTTTAAACAGACCATGCCCATCGGGATGGGATTTGATTACATGGGCATGTCGCGGCAGGAACAGAAGGCGCGCGAGGGTATTCCCACCTGGGTGATCTTCGCCATGTCGCTGGTCTTCGTATTCCTGATTCTTGCGGCGCTGTATGAGAGCTGGTCGCTGCCCTTCGGCGTACTGCTGAGCACGCCGGTGGCTGTGTTCGGCGCTTTCGGCATGCTTTGGTTGCGGCGCACCATCCTCGGCATGATCTTCCCGGCATTCATGGTGCAGATCGAAAACGATGTCTATTCGCAGATCGGACTCGTGATGCTGATCGGCCTGGCGGCGAAAAACGCCATCCTGATCGTGGAATTCGCCAAGGCCGAGTATGAAAGCGGCAAACCGCTGGTCGATGCGGCGCTGGAAGGAGCCAGGCTGAGGCTACGGCCAATCCTGATGACGTCGTTCGCATTCATCCTCGGCTGCGTGCCGTTGTGGATTGCAACCGGCGCCGGTTCGGTAGGCCGCCAGATCATGGGCACCACTGTAATCGGAGGAATGCTGGCCTCGACTGGTATCGCCATCTTCATCATCCCGGCGCTGTACGTACTTGTGGAACGGTTGTCGAGTGTCGGAACGCGCCATGCCCACACATCAGCAGATGCCGCCAAACCGGCTCCAGCGGAGGCCGACTAACATGAAAAAAGCAATTGTTCTCTTCATGCTGACCGTCTTTGTGACGGGATGCAAGCTCGGGCCCAACTACCAGCGGCCGCAGGTTGACGTTCCGGGCGGCTACCGCGGCGCTCCACCCTTGGAGCCTGCACAACCTCAGCAGAATTCTTCGCAACCGGCGCAACAGTCTGCGCAGCAAGGGTCGCAGCCTGCCGAGCAATCGTTGGGAGATCAGAAGTGGTGGGAGGTATTTCAGGATCCGCAGTTGCAGGACTTGATTCGCACCGCCCTGAAACAAAACTACGATGTTCGGATCGCGGCGACGAGAATCCTGGAAGCACAATCAATCGTCGGCATTACCCGCGGGGCGCAGTTACCGTCGGTCTATGCCGGAGCCTCCGCCGCCGACGAGCGCAGCCCGCGGCAAAAGAACCTGCCGCCGGAGTACAACACCAGCAGCAATTCGGTGAATGCCTCCCTGGTGTGGGATCTCGACTTCTGGGGTAAGTATCGCCGGGCCACGGAAGCAGCGCGCGCCAACCTGCTGGCCTCGGAATGGGCGCGCCGGCAAGTCATGAGCACGCTAGTGAGTAATATCGCCAGTGCCTATTTCCAGCTGCGCGCCTCCGACCTTCAGCTTGAGATCGCAAAGCGGACCTTGGCTTCGCGGCAAGAGTCTCTGCAACTTACCAGGACGCTGTCCGACGGCGGATCCGGCACGATGATGGATGTTCGCCAAGCGGAAGAGTTGGTCGCCGAAGCAGCCGAAACCATCCCCGACCTGGAGCGCCGCATCCAGCAACAGGAGAACCTGATCAGCACGTTGCTGGGAAACAATCCCGGCCCGATTGCACGCGGAATGAAGCTGACGGAGCAGCCGCACTTGCCAGAGGTTCCGGCTGGCATTCCGTCCAGTCTGTTGGAGCGGAGGCCCGATATTCGCGCGGCGGAAGCCCAGTTGATGGAAGCCAACGCGTTGATCGGAGTTGCCAAGGCGGCTTATTTCCCGGATATCACATTGACCGCGACCAGCGGATTTCAAAGCTCGTCGCTGACCAGCCTGTTCACCAGCCCGGCCGGGATGTGGAATTTCGGTGGGGCTGTCTCGCAACCAATCTTTGCCGGCGGCAGGATCACTTCAAACGTGCATTTATCCGAACAGCGCAAAGAGGAAATGGTGCTGACGTATCAGCAGACCATTCAGCAGGCGTTCCGCGGCGTTTCCGACTCGCTGGTTGCCTATCAAAAGAACCGTGAATTCCGGGAGCATCAGCAGGACCTGGTGATCTCGGCGCAGGATGCGGCACAGCTCGCGGAGGTGAGATACCGGGGCGGTGCGACAAACTACCTGGAGGTGCTGACCAACGATACGAATGCGTTTGACGCTGAACTCGGCTTGGCCCAGGCCCAGGCGAACGAGCTTCTGAGCCTGGTCGATATCTACCGGAACCTTGGCGGAGGCTGGGAACAGTAAGCTGCAGGACTCCGTCGCGAGTATCACGAAGTTGCAGCAGGTCATCGTCCAGGCCGAGTTTATTCGCACGGAGGGCCACCAGTGGGTGCTATCTTTCAATTCGTTCTAAGGCATGGCTACTCCCTTTTCTTCGCTGTGCTCTTTGCGCGCCAGATAGGGCTGCCTTTACCGGGACCGCCGTTTCTGATGGCGGCCGGGGCGCTCGCGGCGGCTGGGAAGTTGAACGTCTTCGCCGCGATGGGTGTCGCTATCACCGCCTGTGTATTGGCTGACTGGATTTGGTACGAGGCTGGTCGCCGCAACGGTGATAAGGTGTTGCACATCTTACATCGATTCACGCGAGACCCTGACTTTCACGATCGGAGGGCAAAGAGAATATTTGCCCGTTATGGGCCACCCCTCCTGTTGGTGGCAAAGTTCGTCCTCGGTCTGGACGCGGTAGCGCCGCCTCTGTCGGGGATATCGCGCACCAGCCGAATCCGTTTCCTGTTCTTTGATTCGGTTGGCGCCGGTCTCTATACATGCGTTTATGGCGGACTCGGCTATGTCTTCAGCCATGACCTGGACCGCGCTGCAGCATACGCGTCGCGAGCGGGAACTCTTTTGCTCGGTCTGGTATTCGTTGCAATCTGCGTTTATATCGCCTACAGACTGATTCAGCGCCATCGCGGCTTCCGCGAATCTCAAACTGTGCGAATCACACCGCCTGGTCCGCTGGAATGTCGAGACTCCAACTCCGTGGACATGTCCTACGGGATCTCCGCAGAAGAAAAAATGGCGAATAAAGCGACAGTGGAAAGACAGGCATTGCCGGATCATGCCGGGCATAGAACGTCCGGCGTTCGGGTACCGTGGGGAAACACCGCCCACCCTGGAGCAAGCACTGACCAACAGAAAGGAAATGCAATGAGACTTTTGAAGCAATTGACGTTTTTACCAATTCTCTTGTTCATGATTGCTTGCGCCTACGGCCAGGATATTCACTACAACTATGACCGTGGCGCCAATTTTGCGGACTACAAAACCTACCAGTGGGTTGACATTCCGGGCGGCAATGCACCGGATCAGTTGATCGATCAAGCCATCAGGCGAGCTATCGATGAGCAGCTCGCGCAAAAAGGCCTCGTTGAGGTGGAAGAAGACGCGGACCTTGCCGTTGCCTATGTGGCCATTGTTCATGAGGGAAACAGCGTGGATTTCTCGATCGTGGGCACCCCGGGCTGGTCGGAGGCGGTCTCCGCCAAGGGCAAGACTTCCACCACTCCCGTCGGGACGGTGACGGTGATTCTGTATGACCCCGAACGAGAACAGTTGATCTGGCGCGGAGATGCCAGCAAGACCCTCGACTTGAAGAAGGATCCGGACAAGAATTACAAGAACCTGGAAAAGGCCATGGAGAAGCTTTTCAAGAATTACCCACCTGAGCGCAAAAAGTAGAGCGCGAAGGATAAGCAAACAAATTCCCAGAGCGGAAACAGGAGCAGAAAGAAATGACAGCAGTAGCCGAAGCAGAAGCAACCGTTAGTTCATCGCTGAGCGCATACGGACCGGCCAGATCCACGGTAGAAGGATCTCCGCTGACCCAGGACGAAGTTCGCAAACTCGACGCCTATTGGCGAGCCTGCAAGTATCTTGCGCTGGGCATGATTTACCTGCAGGACAATCCGCTGCTGCGGGAGCCGCTCAAGCCAGAGCACATTAAGAACCGACTTCTCGGTCACTGGGGGTCGAGTCCAGGGTTGGCATTCCTCTACATTCATTTGAGCCGCCTCATCAAGAAGTTCAATCAGGAGATGATCTTCATGGCCGGCCCAGGCCATGGCGCTCCAGGTGTGTTGGCGCCGTGTTATCTCGAAGGCGCCTACTCGGAGATCTACCCGGACAAGAGCGAAGACGTGCAGGGTCTGAATGAATTCTTCAAACAGTTCTCCTTCCCAGGCGGCATCGGAAGCCACTGCACGCCTGAGACGCCCGGATCGATCCACGAAGGAGGCGAACTCGGCTATGTGCTGTCGCATGCTTGCGGCGCCGCATTCGACAATCCCGAGCTGATTGTCGCCGCGGTGGTGGGAGATGGGGAGTCCGAGACGGGGCCGCTGGCAACCTCGTGGCACATCAGCAAGTTCCTGAGCCCGATCCGGGACGGTGCGGTGCTGCCGATCCTTCACCTGAATGGATACAAGATCAACAATCCCACGCTGCTTGCGCGCATAACACACGAGGAACTCGAAGGCCTGATGCGCGGCTATGGGTGGACCCCGTACTTCGTGGAAGGTTCCGATCCGGAAAGCATGCACCAGGCGATGGCAGCCACCGTCGAACATTGCGTGAACGAAATCCGCTCGCACCAGCAGAAGTGCCGGAGCACCGGCATCGCGATCCGGCCGCGCTGGCCGATGATCGTGTTGCGCTCTCCCAAGGGATGGGGCGCACCGAAGGATGTGGCCGGACACCGGATGGAAGGCTTCTGGCGTGCGCATCAGGTACCGCTTACCGACGTGAAGAAGAATCCCGAACAGTTGCAGATTCTCGAAGCCTGGATGCGCGAGCAAAAGCCTGACGAGCTGTTTGATGAAAACGGCCGTCTGATTCCCGAACTGAAGGCGCTGGCTCCTACGGGCAACCTGCGGATGAGCGCCAATCCTAACGCGAATGGCGGCCTGGTCAAGCGAAATCTGCGGATGCCGGATTTCAACGATTATGCGCTAAAAATTGACAAGCCCGGCACCATCGAAACCGAAAATGTGCCTCCGCTCGGGATGCTGCTGCGCGATGTGATGAAACTGAACATGACCAACTTTCGCGTCTTCGGTCCGGACGAAACGACCTCGAACAAGCTGCAGGCGGTCTACGAGGTGAGCAAGAAGTTCTGGATCGCGGAGGATTTCCCGGAGGACAAGGACGGTGGGGAACTCTCGACCGATGGGCGCGTCATGGAGATGCTCAGCGAGCACACGATGGAGGGAATGCTCGAGGGTTATTTACTGACGGGACGTCATGGATTCTTCTCCTCGTATGAAGCGTTCGTTCACGTAATCGACTCGATGTTCAACCAGCATGCGAAGTGGCTCTCTATCTGTAATCACTTGACGTGGCGCCGCCCCGTTGCTTCCCTCAACTTGCTGATTACCTCGACGGTGTGGCGGCAGGACCACAACGGCTTTACTCACCAGGATCCAGGATTTCTCGACGTAGTGCTCAACAAGAGCGCGGCGGTCACCCGCATCTACTTGCCCCCGGACGTGAACTGCCTGCTGTCGGTCGCAAACCACTGCCTGCGGAGCGAGAACTACATCAACGTGATCGTCTCTGACAAGCAGCTTCACCTGCAGTATCTGAACATGGATGCCGCGATCGAGCACTGCACAAAGGGCATTGGAATCTGGGAATGGGCAAGCAACGACGAAGGGATGGAGCCGGACGTCGTCTTCGCGTCGGCGGGCGATATCCCGACCCAGGAAGCGCTGGCAGCAACTGTGCTTCTGCGCGAGGCATTCCCTGACCTGAAGATCCGCTTCATCAACGTGGTGGATTTGTTCAAACTGCAGCCGAGCACGGAACATCCGCATGGCCTGACGGATGCGGACTTCGATTCGCTGTTTACGACAGACAAGCCAATCATCTTTAACTTTCACGGCTACCCCTGGTTAATTCACCGTCTGGCCTACCGTCGCACAAACCACCGGAACCTGCATGTGCGCGGTTACAAAGAAAAAGGCAACATCAACACTCCGATGGAACTGGCTATAAACAATGAGACCGACCGCTTCAGCCTGGCGATCGACGCCATCGACCGCGTGTCGAAACTTCAAAAGATCGGTGGGCACGCGAAGGAAAACTTCCGCAACAAGCAGATCGAGTGCCGCGCTTACGCGTACAAGCATGGCATCGATGGACCTGAGATTACTGGGTGGAGGTTCCCGAACCCTACAGCTTGAGAAGGAACAGGGTGCAGCGGGGCGGCCTCATCGGCAACTCGGCCACTCCGCAGGTCTGTTTTTGGACGATGCATCGCCGGCATTCGGCGTGAAAGGATTTTTATGAGCGCAGCGATCGATTCGCCCGCGGCTGCAGAACGGCAAAGCCCGGCTCCACAGTCTATTGAGACGATTAGCATCAATACCGTCCGCACACTCTCGATGGATGGCGTGCAGGCGGCTAATTCGGGGCACCCGGGCACGCCGATGGCGATGGCTCCGGTGGCCTACATACTCTGGCAGCAGTTCCTGCGCTTCGATCCGCAGGACCCGGTGTGGCCCAACCGTGACCGATTTGTGCTGTCGATCGGGCATGCGTCCATGTTGCTATATTCGCTGCTTCACCTCACCGAGGCGCGCGCGGTCAGCAAAGATTACGAAACGCTGGGCGAGTTATCTGTTTCCCTCGAATCGCTCAAGGCCTTCCGGCAACTAGACAGCCGTTGTCCGGGACATCCAGAGTATCGGTGGACCTCTGGCGTAGAAACCACGACCGGACCGCTCGGGCAGGGCGTGTCAACCAGCGTGGGAATGGCTATCGGCGGGCGATGGTTGGCATCGCACTATAACCGTCCCGGCTTCGAGGATCTCTTCAACTTCAATGTCTACGCCCTTTGCGGAGACGGATGCATGATGGAGGGCGTCTCGAGCGAAGCGGCATCGCTTGCGGGTCACCTGAAGCTTTCGAATCTGTGTTGGATCTACGATAACAACCACATCACCATCGAAGGCAACACTGCACTCGCGTTTTCAGAAGATGTCGCCACACGGTTCATTGGATACGGATGGAATGTAACGCGGGTCGGCGACGCCAACGATATCGCCATGTTGGCCCGTGCATTCCATACATTCCAGAACACGAAAGACCGTCCGACGCTGATTATCGTCGACAGCCACATCGGATATGGTGCCCCACACAAGCAGGACACCAGTGGAGCGCATGGCGAGCCGCTGGGTGAGGAAGAGATCCGGCTTGCGAAACGGAATTATGGCTGGCCGGAAGACAAGAAGTTCTATGTGCCCGACGGTGTTTACGACCACTTCCGCCGGGGCATCGGAAAGCGCGGCAAGGAACTGCGCGATGCATGGTTTGCGAAAATCGCGGAATATCGAAAGCAATATCCCGATCTCGCCGAGGAACTCTATCGCATGCAGCATCGGCAGCTTCCGGAGGAATGGGACCGGGACCTTCCGGAATTCCCGGCAGATCCGAAGGGGCTGGCGACGCGCGAGTCTTCAGGCAAAGTTCTGAACGCGGCTGCTAAGAACATTTCGTGGCTTATGGGCGGATCGGCTGATCTTGGTCCCTCGACCAAGACACGCATCACGCTGGAGGGCGCCGGGGACTTCTCGGCGGAGAACTACGGGGGCCGCAATTTCCACTTCGGCATCCGCGAGCATGCGATGGGTGCGATCCTGAATGGCCTGAGCCTGGTGAAGGTACGGCCTTACGGTTCGGGATTCTTCATTTTCGTCGATTACATGCGGGGCTCGATGCGGCTCGGGGCACTGATGGAGCTTCCCGTGATCTATATCTTCACCCACGACTCGATCGGCGTGGGGGAGGATGGCCCGACTCATCAGCCGATCGAACAGCTGGCGCATATGCGCTCGATGCCGGGGCTGATCACAATCCGGCCCGCCGATGCCAATGAGGTCGTAGAGGCCTGGAAGGTCATACTGCAATTGCATCACGAGCCGGCCGCGCTGATACTTACCCGCCAAGCCGTTCCGACGATCGACCGATCGAAATATGCTCCTGCAGCTGGGCTGGCGCGCGGAGCTTACGTGCTTGCCGATGCCCCAGGCGGCGATCCCGACGTGATTCTCATCGGCACCGGAAGCGAAGTCGCACTGTGCCTCGAAGCTTACGAACAACTGACGAAGCAAGGAGTGAAGGCGCGTGTGGTGAGCATGCCGTCGTGGGAGCTGTTCGATGACCAGGACAAGAGCTACCGCGACGCAGTGCTGCCTCCGCACGTGAAGGCGCGCGTCTCAGTAGAGCAGGCGTCGGACTTCGGCTGGAGGAAATACACCGGCAGCGAGGGGGCGCATATTTGCATTGAGACCTTCGGAGCGTCGGCGCCGTTGAAACAGCTTTTGAAGAAATTCGGCTTCACCGCGGACAACGTGATCGCGGCGGCGAAGAGACAGATAGCTCTGCACGCCATACGCGAAGGAGGAAGCGAACAATGAAAGTGGGTGTGGGCGCGGACCACGGCGGGTTCGAAATGAAGGAGCAACTTGCCAGGTTGCTGGCCAAAGATGGGTATGAAGTCGTGGATTTCGGCGACATGAGGTACGACAGCAGCGACGACTATCCGGATTTTGCGATTCCTCTCGCGCGTGCAGTGGCGAGGGGAGAAGTCGAGCGTGGCATTTTGGTTTGCGGCAGCGGGGTGGGAGCGTCAGTGGCGGCTAACAAAGTGCGCGGAGCGCGGGCAGCATTGTGTCACGACGAGTTTACAGCTCGCCAGGGAGTTGAGGACGACGCCCTCAATATTCTCTGCTTCGGCGGTCGAACGACGGGAATCGCGGTTGCATGGGACTGCGCGAGGAACTTTCTGGCAGCGAAGTTCAGTGGCACGGAACGACATCGGCGACGCCTGGAAAAGGTGATTCAACTCGAAACTCAACATATTTAACCAGGAAATAGGAGATCGCAAATGACCCTGCTTGAGTCGTTGAAGAAATACACGACCGTCGTAGCCGATACCGGGGACATCGAAGCCATTGCCAAGCACCGGCCGCAGGACGCCACAACAAATCCTTCACTGCTGTTTCACGCAGCGCAGATGCCCGCTTACCGGCATCTGGTAGATGAGGCGGCCCAGCTTTCTGAACAGGCCGGCAGCGGGCATAAAGAGCTGGCGGAAGAATTCATCGACCGCCTTTTCGTGCTCTTTGGATGCGAGATTCTGAAGGTGGTCCCGGGCCGCGTATCGACCGAGGTGCCGGCGCGCCTAAGCTTCGATACGGCAGCCACGATCGCAAAGGCCCGCAAGCTGATCGGACTCTACAAAGAGAAGGATGTCGCGCAGGAGCGTATCCTCATCAAGATCGCCAGCACGTGGGAAGGCATTCGTGCTGCAGAGAAACTTGAGAGGGAGGGTATCCATTGCAATCTGACGCTATTGTTCAGTTTCGCCCAGGCCGTAGCGTGCGCTGAAGCTGGCGTAAGACTGATCTCGCCGTTCGTCGGCCGTATTTACGACTGGTACAAGGCCCAACGCGGCGGAGAGGAGATTCCTCCTGACGAGGACCCGGGAGTAGCGTCGGTAACCCGCATTTACAACTACTATAAGAAATACGGATACACGACCCAGATTATGGGAGCGAGCTTTCGGAACGTGAGTCAGATTCTGCACCTGGCGGGATCGGACCTTTTGACCATCAGTCCCGATCTGCTCGAGCAACTGGAGCAGACGGAGGGAACAGTCGCGCGTATTCTTGACCCTGACGACGCCCGGACCATCAAGGAAGAGCGCCTGCATCTGGACGAGAAGGCCTTCCGTTGGATGCACAACGAAGATGCGATGGCCACCGAGAAGCTGGCGGAAGGTATTCGGAAATTCAACGCCGACGCGCGCCACTTGCAGGAGTTCGCGCTCAGGCGATTTGCCCAAAAGGTAGCGTGATTGGAGGGAGGAACCGTGTCCGGTAGCCTGGAAGCTGCTTCGAAGACTGAAACCGGCATTTCACCTCTTGCAGGCAAGCCGGCCCCGCGGGAAATGCTGATCGACCCGGTTCGGCTGGAGGCGGCCTATTTCGAATGCCGCCCCAACCTGGAAGACCCCAATCAGCTGGTCAACTTTGGCACCAGTGGACATCGCGGCACTCCGTTGCGCAACACGTTCACCGAAGCGCATATCCTGGCGATTACACAAGCAATTTGCGACTATCGGCGGCAGCATGGCACCGCGGGTCCGCTCTACATGGGCAAGGACACCCATGCCTTGTCCGGACCGGCCCAGCGCACCGCACTCGAGGTGCTTGCCGCGAACAATGTAGAAACCATCATCCAGCAGGACGATGGGGTTACTCCGACGCCAGTCATTTCGCGGGCAATTCTGGTCTATAACCGGGAGCGCAAAGAGCATTTCGCAGACGGCATCGTGATTACTCCGTCGCATAATCCGCCGGAGGATGGAGGCTTCAAATACAACCCGCCGAATGGCGGCCCTGCCGATACCGATGCGACCCATTGGGTCGAGAAACGTGCAAACGAGCTTCTGCTCGCAGGGAATGCAAGTGTCAAGCAAATCCCGTTCACCAAGGCCATCCAGGCCGCGACAACTCACCAGGAAGATTTTGTCCTGCCTTACGTTCGTGACCTCCAGAATGTCGTGGACATGGATGCGATTCGCGGCGCCGGTCTGAAACTCGGCGTCGACCCCTTAGGCGGAGCTGCACGGCCATATTGGGAACCGATCAACTCCTTGTACGGATTGGAAATCGATGTCGTCAATCCAATGCTGGATCCGACATTTTCCTTCATGACCGTCGATCACGACGGCAAAATCCGCATGGATTGCTCGAGCCCGTATGCGATGGCGCGTCTCGTCGGTCTGAAGGACCGCTACCAGGTGGCCTTCGCCAACGATCCCGATTCAGACCGCCACGGTATCGTAACTCCTTCGGCGGGCCTCATGAATCCCAATCATTATTTAGCGGTTGCCATTCAGTATCTGCTTACTAATCGCCCCCAATGGCGCCTCGATGCCGCCGTGGGAAAGACCCTCGTGAGCAGCAGCATGATCGACAGGGTCGCGCAAAAGCTCGGCCGCGAGTTGCGTGAAGTCCCCGTCGGATTCAAGTGGTTTGTCCCTGGTCTTTACGACGGCTCATACTGTTTCGGCGGAGAAGAGAGCGCCGGAGCCAGCTTTCTAAGGCGGGACGGCACCGTTTGGACAACCGACAAGGATGGTCCGATCATGGACCTGCTTGCGGCTGAAATCACCGCCCGTACCGGCCGTGACCCCGGAGAACATTACCTCGCGCTGACCAAGGAGTTTGGGGCACCTTGCTACACCCGCATTGACGCGGCCGCGACCCCGGAGCAGAAGGCGAAACTGCAAAAGCTATCTGCAAGTGCGGTGCATGCGTCGGAACTTGCTGGCGAGCCGATCATGGCCAAACTGACTTCGGCTCCGGGCAATGGGGCACCCATCGGCGGATTGAAAGTCGTCGCTCGTAGTGGCTGGTTTGCGGCACGCCCATCCGGGACGGAGAACATCTACAAGATCTACGCTGAGAGCTTCGAGAGCGAGACGCACCTCGCCGCCATCGTGCGTGAAGCGCAGAGCATCGTCGACATTGCTCTGGGGTCTGCGGGTACGGGCCAATAAACAGTTGCGCAGGGAAGGCCTTTATTCCGCCGTGCCGCGCGAATCGCCGCACTTTCGGCTCGTTGCTACCGGTTTCCCCCTGTTATTCACCTACGGCATCGGCGATTTGCGACCATCTGTATGGTCGTGGATCGATGGTATCGGGTCAGTGCCAAAATGATGTCATCCCATCCACGCCAAATTGCGCGGAGCGGCATCTGGGAATGAGGTTGTGTCCCCTTTCATCCCTCACCCACGATTAGCACCACCACCGACCGGGCACCAACGCGATACGTTGCCGCCAGAACCGGTTCTTCGGCATTCCATTCGCAAATCTCATGTGGCGGATCGAGTGCAGTATCGATCCATCGCCTCCAGTTCTGTGATCCGTCCCTCAATACCGGAAGTTCGAAGTCGAGTGGTTCCCAATATGCATTGAAAATGATGTGTGCAGATATCCCTTCATTCTTCAGCTCCCCGCTGAGTGCGAAGCTATGCGAGAAACGCGACCAGTCCGGCTTGTTAAGTTTCACACCGTGCCAAGCGTGTTTCGATTCGCGCAGGACTTGGCTTAGACTCACACGCCATCGCTCATGTTCAACGTCCCGTATAACGCGCCGCTCGATAAGCAACTTCATAAACCGGAGCACGTCTGCGTGTTTGGTAAGCTGCGCCCAATCTAACCAGTTAGTATCATTGTCCTGGCAAAAAGCGTTGTTGTTGCCCCGTTGGCTGCGCCGCACTTCGTCGCCCATTAGAAACATGGGCACGCCCACGGAAAGCATGGTAGCGGTAAGGAAATTCTTCACCTGCCGGTTGCGCAGCTTCTCTATTTCAGGGTCGTCCGTCAAACCTTCGAATCCGCAGTTCCAGCTTCGATTCTCGGCGCATCCATCACGGTTATCTTCGCCGTTTTCTTCGTTGTGTTTGTGGTTGTAGGTGACAACATCGTTGAGCGTAAAGCCATCATGGCAGGCCACAAAATTGATGCTCTCCTCGGCTTCGCGCTCCCTCTGCCCATAGATGCTGGGGCTGCCCAGCAGACGGTCGGCCATGCTTCGCGCAGAATCGTTCGATCCGCGGAAGAAGTCACGAATATCATCACGGAAGCGATCGTTCCACTCCCTCCAGCTATCCCCGGCGAATGTCCCGACCTGATAGAGTCCGGCCGCGTCCCAGGCCTCGGCAATCATTTTGGTGCCGGCCAGCACCGGATCGGACTCGATGTCCCAAAGCACTGGAGGATTTGACATTACGGCGCCGGAAGAATCACGCGCAAGGATGGATGCAAGATCGAACCGGAAGCCATCTACATGCATTTCGGTGACCCAATAACGGAGGCTGTCCACAATCATCCGCCGGATGACTGGATGGTTCGCATTCAGCGTGTTTCCCGTACCGGTGAAGTTTGCGTAGCGCGAGCGGTCATCACACAGGAGGTAGTAAGTAGGATTATCCAGACCGCGGAAGCATTGCGTGGGCCCGTCGTGTCCACCTTCCGCCGTGTGATTGAAGACGACGTCGAGAATGACTTCGATGCCAGCCCGGTGAAGCGCCTTCACCATATCTCGAAACTCATCGATGACACCGAGCGGCTCCTGCTTTGAGCTGTATGCCTGGTTTGGTGCAAAGAACGAAACAGGCGAATAACCCCAATAATTTGTTCGTCCCCGAGGCGCATCCTGAGGATCGAACTGAAATACCGGGAGAAGTTCGACTGCAGTAACGCCGAGTTGCTGGAGGTACTTGATCTTCTCAATCAGGCCCGCATATGTGCCACGTTTCGCTTCTGATATGCCGGAACTAGGATGCGCAGTAAAGCCGCGGACGTGCATCTCGTAAATAATGGTGCGTGACCACGGCCGATTCGGGCGGACGTCACCTGCCCAGTCATACGCCTTAGGGTTCGTAACGACGCTCTTCATGGCCGTTGCAGTATTGTCGCCTTCCAGGCGCGCTGCCTCACGGCTGTAGTATTTCGGGACAGCAATTGCACGACCATATGGGTCGAGTAGCAGTTTGGAGGGGTCGAACCTGAGACCTTGAGCGGGCTCATCCAGCCCGAAAGCGCGGAACCCGTAGATCTGGCCCACAACCACTCCGGGTACAAACACATGCCAATAATGGTACGTACGGTTCGCTTGCGGGTCCATTGGGATGGTGCGCGCAGGACGAGCATCGTCCACTCTATCGAAGAAGAGCAGTTCGATCCTAGCCGCACTCCTGGAGAAAACTGAAAAGTTACCGCCGCCTGGATCGACCGTCGCTCCTATCGGAAAGCTTCGACCAGCTGTCGGTTCTGACGACGGCTTATCCCTCACGCCTTCTATGACTCTGGACATCGCTGCACATTCTCAACCTCGGTTGCGAATTTGGCTATGAATCTGTCTGAAGTTGATTCATCGGTTTCATTTGCGCTGACCGAACTCGGGCCAGCGTGGGCGCCGCACAACAGGTCTCACACAATCTGAGACTATGATTCAGACGCGGCGGAAGCTCTAAAAGCTCCCGAGCATGAGACGGAATCGAGCCTTTCCATTTTCATCAACGCTCAACTCCAGCCCGGTCGCTCCTATCCGGGTCGGGAAAAAGGTCGCGATGGAGGTGCTTTGATGCGTTCTCCAGCCTTGAGAGCTCCATTCGGCCGATTTTCGGACTGATCGCGCCTGTAAAAGCTCCCTTTTCATGCCCGAACAATTCGCTCTCCAGAAGCCCCGTGGGGATGGCCGCGCCATATCCCCGCGAAAGCCCCGATCAGATATGGGAGTCTGGGCGCCAAACTCGCCGTTTGCAGGAGATGTATGCGCCCAATAGAGAGCAGGAGCATACTCGTCAGGACCCGTTGAAGCAAAAGACCGTTGCGCGCGTTCCATTTAACAGGCGCACCGGAGAAGGTCATCTCTCCATGCGCGGGCTTGTCGAGAAAAGCAAGGATGCGGAGCAGCGTCGATTGGCCCGATCCGTTCGGCCCCATGAGAAGATGCAGCTTGCCGCCCGCAATCTCCAGTGAATCGATCTCCAAAAGAAGGCTTTCCCCATTAGAAACGGCGACGCCAGCAAGGGTGTTCTTTTCCAAATGATGCGTGCCGGCCTCTTGAAGCGGCACTGAAGCCTGTTGTGGCTCTTCTCAGTCACCGATGTATTTACTGTATAGGCTGCGCGCTATGCCAATGTCGACAGTGCCCCTGATGATCGCGCGTCCATCCGGGAAAATTGTCATCTGATAGGGAGGAATATCGAACCGGAGAGCAAAGTCGTTTGCCCGCACGGAACCAGCCGCCCGCAGGCGTTCTGCGAGTTCGCGCAGGTCCAGCTTTCGGGTCTCGTCATAAATCTGCACGGAGTTGTGCCCGCAGAGAGCAATCGGAGCACGATATCCCCCTTTCAGATAGGGGAATTCACGACGGCCGCACGTGCGACACTCAGGATCGGCGGGGGGCTGCGGAAACTGGACAATCTCTCCGCACCAGACATCGATGGTCGTTATCTGGGCCGCAACGCTTTCCTGGCCGCAAGCGAGAATCTTGAGAGCGTCTGCCACCTGCAAGGCAGCAATGGCCGTTGTAATCGGGCCCAGCACACCCGATGTTTCGCAGGTGGGTTGTGCGCCGCTTGGGGCGGCACATTTCATGCAGCTCAAACAACAGGTGCGGCCGGGGATCATGGGCATCTTCATGCCAAAACTGCCCACGGCCGCGCCGTACACCCAGGGAAGATTCCGGTCGACGGCAAAATCGTTCAGCAGGAAGCGGGTCTCAAAATTGTCCGTTCCATCGAGAATCAACTGAACATCGCTCAGCAGATCCTCTGCGTTCGGGGCAATGAGATCCGCAACCACGGGATCGATTGAGATCGATGCATTGATTGCGCGCAAATGGTTGGCCGCGGCAACGGCCTTGGGCAGACCGGAGGCGGCGTCCTGCTCATCAAAAAGCAACTGGCGCTGCAAATTGCTCCACTCCACATAATCGCGGTCAATAACTCGGATCGTGCCCACGCCAGCGCGCGCCAGTAATTCGGCCTGCGCAGTGCCGAGTGCACCGCACCCCACGACCGCTACGCGGGAATTGGCTAGCCGCTTCTGCCCCTCTCCGCCTAACCCTGCAAAGCGCGTCTGGCGGGAGTAGCGTTCATCGACAGGCGACACAGCAGCGGCCATCTTACCCTCCCCCGACCATGGGAAACAGCGAAAGTTCGTCCCCTTCCTTGAGGATCCGATCCAATTCGACAAATCGCCCGTTGATGAGCACGATGCCGAGATCGGCCTCAGGAATCTTGAGAGCGTGTACCACATCCGCAACGCGCGTATCGGTCGGGTACTCCTGTGTTGCGGCTGAAAACCGGCCCGTGCGGTAAAAAGCGAAGAGTTTTACCGAGATTTTCATACGTCCTGCTTACTCCTCATCTGCCCTCGCGCCAGTGCAATCAGTTATCAGCGATCCGTGCAGGAATAGCATGGGTCGATCGCTGCCTGGACAAGCGGAACGTCGGCGAGTTCGTTGCCAGTAACCATTGGTACCACGGTAGGAATATTGGCGAAGCTCGGCGTGCGGACCTTCACTCGCAGTGGAGTGTCGCTGCCATCGGAAGCCACAAAATAAAACACCTCCCCGCGCGGCGCTTCGACGCGAACCACGGCTTCTCCGGCGGGAACGGAGTAGATGTTGCCCGCGTGCAGGGGGCCGTCGGGTATGTTGTCGAGGGCCTGTTCGATGATCTTGCAGCTCTCCAGCATCTCGCGCGCGCGCACCACGACGCGCGCCAGGACGTCGCCCTCAGACCGCACGGGAACCTTGAACTGAAGTTCGCCGTAAACAAGATAGGGCCGGTCACGGCGCATGTCCGTATCGACTCCCGAAGCCCGGGCGACGGGACCGACCGCCCCGTAGGCGAGAGCATCCTGCATCGTCAGCACTCCGACCTTGGTGCAGCGGCGCAGGATGCTGCGATCGGTGGTGCAGATGGGGATGAGTTTTTCCAACACAATGGCGTAAATCGCGCGAACGCAGTCGCGAATTGCTTCAGGATTGCGCACATCGCGATTGACACCGCCGATGCGATTCATGGAGTAGTTCACGCGGTTGCCCGAAATGGATTCAAGCAGGTTCATCACCTGCTCGCGGAAGCGAAAGATCTGCATAAAAAGCGTCTCGAAGCCGATCTGCTCGGCCGCGACCCCCGTCCACAGGAGATGGGAATGGAGACGCTCGAGTTCGGCCATCATGACGCGCACATACTGGGCGCGGCGGGGAACCTCGATGCCTCCGATCTCTTCCAGAGCCATGCAGAAGGTCATCGAGTGGACATTGGAGCAGATGCCGCAAACGCGCTCCATGAGAGCGATGCATTGCGTGATGTTCTTTCTCTGTGCCAGCCATTCGATGCCGCGGAAATTGAAGCCAACTTTAAGGTGAGCACCCGTAACCGTCTCGCCCTGGCACTCGAGCTCGATTTTGTATGGCTCCTCCAGTGCAAGGTGGTAGGGGCCGATGGGGATGCGATAGCTCATGATTCTCTCCCGCTATTCCAGAGCAAAACGCCAGGCGCATCGTTTTCCCGGAGCATCAGGGGTGGCGTGTCGAAGCGGCCGTCGAACGCCACTGCATAGTAGTCGCGGGTTTCGCGCTCGACCCAGTCCGCGCCGGGATAGATGTCGGAGATCGTAGGCAACGGCTCGCCCACCTTCACCGAAGTCTCCACCGAATACAGCTCGCCCTTGTGATCCCAGTACCACATGACGCGGAAAGATCTCACACCGCAGGGCATGCAAACGATCGTGACAAACCGCAGATTGTGCTTCCGCAAGGCTGCCGCGACGGCGTGTACCTGGTCTGGAGACACAACGGTTTTTGTGCAGGTGGAGGCGGCAACCCATGTTGTGCCCGGTTCTTTCAAATCGATTTCCGCAGAGTTCATGTGACCCCCTCTTTTCAGCGAATTCCCTCGGTGAGAAACAGGTTCCGCTGGTAGTAGCGGCGGCGGCAGCGTTCGCACAGAAAGGCAAGCCGCAAAGTCTCCTCCGTGACATGTCCGAAGGCCCGTGTGAGCAGTTCCCGAACCACGGGGCGGGTGTGTGCGCCACACTCTGGACAGATGGGCAGCGGGACGCGAATCGCCGTGGACAATTCGCCCTGCCGGGTATATGCCGGCATCGCCTGTTGTTCCATGGACAGTGCTCCGCACGGGCAATTGTCCACGCAGCGCGCACAAAATGTGCAACGGCCGGGATCGAAGCGCCAGGAATAGGCGGTCCCGCCTTCCTGTCCCGTGACGGCATTGCTGACGCACACGTAAGCACAGGTATGACAGGCCACGCAGCGGGACGGATCGAGGATCAGCCGCCCGCGGAAGCCTTCCGGAGTGGGCACGGACGCGGGCAGCCGCACCGTAGCCGGCCCCGCAGCGACATTCCCGGCGATCATCTTCAAAATCTTCAGCATTTCAGTTCCCCCAATAGCGCAGATAGAAGGCAGCTCCCAGCGCGACCAGGCCGGCGAACGAGCCCCAAATCCACAGCAGCCGCGAAGCCTGCATGATCTTGAACCGCGCCGTGGAAGCGGCAAGCAAGGCGAGCAAAGGCACCATGGCCAGCGAAAGCACAATGAATGCCGCGGCGTCGATCCACCAGGTTCCGCTGCGCCACGGAGCGGCCAGCGTCACGACAAATCCGGTGAGCGCGACCCACTCCAATCCATGCGCCAGTTCCCAAAGTGCAAGCCTTGGACCGTCGAACTCGGTCAGCGGTCCGGCCAGCAGTTCCTGCTCAGCGTTGGCCAGCGAAAAGGGATTCAGCCGCAGTTTGACGGGCAGGCAGATCAGGATGGTGAGCAGCGCTGGAATACGTACCGCCCACGGCGTTGCCGTGGCAATTGTGGTCAACTGCAGGCTTCCGCAACCCCAGGCCATGGCGACGATAGCCAGGAGAAAAGGCGCATTTGAGGTGATGCTCAGAATCGCTTCGCGGGTCGCGCCCACTTCGCCGTAGATCGACCGCGATGCGTAACCGGCGAGGACGAAGCAGAGCGGAGGAACTTCAAGGAGCGTCACCAGCAACACCATGTTGCCCACGAATCCGCTACCGCTGGCCACGACAGGCAGCAAAGCCAGGGCTCCGACCGTTGAACCGACGGCCAGCACGGGCAGACCCGTTAGAAGCCCCCGGTCCGACACCAACCGGCCCACGGGAGTCTTGGCCAGGAGTTTGACGAAGTCGTAAAACGGCTGCATCAGGGGCGGGCCGAGCCTGCCCTGAAATCGCGCACGGCAGCGGCGTTCCACGCCCAGCATCAGCCATCCCATCGGCAACGCATAGACGAGGCCGGGAAAAACGAGCAATGCGAACAGCGCATACAGTGGATTCATCGCGCCGCCTCCGCCTGCGTCTCGATCGCTGCGCTACGCTCCTCTGCCAACTCCAACTCCGCGCCGCGCTTTTTCCCCAGACAACTGATGGCTTCGGCGATGCCCTGGATGATGGCGTGCGGTCGGGGAGGACATCCGGGCACATAGACATCGACCGGAATGATCTTGTCTAACGGACCGTCGATCACCGGGCTTCCGGCAAACACGTTGCAGGATGCAGGACAGGAGCCGATCGCGACCACCGCTTTGGGAGCGGGCATCTGCGAGTAGATGACCTCCAGCGGCTCCCGGGTGGTGCGCGTGACGGGGCCGGAAACGCAGAGGATATCGGCGTGACGCGGGCTGCCTTCGAGGCGGATGCCGGCTTGCTCCACGTCGTAATAAGGCGTGAGGCAGGTAACCAGTTCAATATCGCAACCGTTGCAGGCGCCGGCATTGAAGTGAAAGAGCCAGGCTGAGCGCCGACGCGCGCGCTCGACGATGCGAAACATCAATCCATGCTCCGGAACGTTCATTGCAGGCCTCCTAACAGCCCGGGGCAAAAGCCGGTTACGAGCAAAGCGGCGGTGAACAGCAACACAGAGATCGCCAGCAAGGGGCGGTTATATGAGTGCGGTTTTGCATCCGGAGCGACAGCCTCGCCCCACCAGAAAACGGTGACGGCGCGAGCATAGACGGCGACACAGAGCATAGCGGCAGCTGCCAGCACGGCGAGCAGCCGCGGATCGCGGGCCACCGTGGTAAAGATGCGCCAGTGCGCCAGAAAACCGAGCGTCGGCGGCACTCCGAGAATGGAAAGCGCGCCCAGCAGGAATCCTGCGGCGGCTACGGGATGACGGTTGGCCAGGCCGCGTGCATCCACGATGGCGGCTCCGTCCGCCTCAGGCGCCGCAACCGCAGCGAAAAGCAGGCCCTTGGCGAGAGCGTGCACAACAAGACCCAGCAACGCGCCGGAAACGCTGTAGGTACCGGCGATCACGAGCGCCGCCAGAATCATGCCCATGTCTTCCACGGTGGAAAAGGCAAGCAGCCGCTTGATGTTGCGCTGCGCCATGGCAAGCCCGGCCCCGATCACGGCGGAGGCCACAGCCAACCCCAACCAGAGCGGCAACGAGGCAAAGAGCCAGGGGTAAGCCGCATGCAGCGTAAGGATCTCGGCGAAGGCAGATGCATCGACCACGGCCACTACCAGTCCGACGACCGTGGCGGGCGTGGATTCGGCAGCCAGCGGAAGCCAGAACCAGAGCGGCACCAGCGCGAACTTGACGGCAACGCCCGTCACCAGCAGAGCCAGCGCGAGATGCGCATTGCCCTGTTCCGCCGCGATGGCGCCACCCACCATTCCCACCGCTGCCAGGACCACCGCGGCCAGGTAGCCGCTGCGCGCCTGGGCGCGGTCACTGGTTTTCCAGAGCAGCAGCAAAGCGCATAAAGCCGCGCCTTCCAGCAAAAGCGTGCGCGTCATGAAAGAGGACGCCAGGATTCCGCCGCAGGCGAGCGGCCCCGCCAGCGCGAGCCATGCAAGATTGCGCCATGGCATGCGCACCGCAAACGACGCCAGCAGCAAACCCGCCAGGGCCACGGCCACGGCCGCAGCCAGCAACGCGAGCCCGGGCACGCTTCCCTGCGGCGCTGTCGCTTGCAAGGGCACAGCCCACGTGGCCAGCGAAAGCAGTGCGCCGAGCGCGACCAGCAGCAAAACCGGAAAACGCTCGAGCGTTTCCAGGCGCTTCGCTACCGCCGATGCCACAGCGCCCAGCCCGCGCCAGATGCCGAGCCAGTAGCGATCCACGTCGCAGTAGCGGAAGAACGGGGCAAGCTGCTGCTTCACGATCGCGGAGAAATCGCTGGCGCCGAGTCTGCCTTGCGCGGTTAACGGCTCGCCTCCGGTGAAGGTACCCGCGCCGCCTGCAGCCACCGCGCCGCGCACCGAGATCGGCAGCCAGTAGATGACGAGACCAAACAGAAGAGCGACCGCGCTCAGGATCAGTCCGCCCGACGCCAGCCAGGAACCCTCGCCAACGCTCAACCCGAACCAGCCGATACCCGTCAGCGGCTGGCATCCGAGAGCCGGCAACAACGGATTGACCAGGTAGGTCACGGCCAACTGCGGAGCCACGCCGATCAGGACGCAGCCGGCGGCCAGTAAACTGCCTCCGAGCACCATGGTGTGCGGAACCTCGTGCGCGTGTTCCACGGCCGACCCATCGCTGCCGAGGAACGTTCCGCTGGTGGCCTTCATGAAGGAAAAGACCGTAAGCACGCTGCCGATCCACGGCAGCAGCGCCAGCACCGGCTGATGCGCTTCGAGCGCGGCGTTATAGAGCAGCCACTTGCTCACGAAGCCGTTCAACAGTGGTATTCCAGCAATTCCGCCCGCGCAGATCAGCCAAACCCTCAGCGTCCGCGGCATCTTTCTCCCCAGGCCGCCAAGCTCATCCATGTCGCGGGTGCCGCAGGCATGCTGCACCGATCCTGCGCACATGAAGAGTCCGCCTTTGAACAGACCGTGATTCAGGCAATGCAGGAGGCCGGCGGCGATGCCCAGCGGCGTTCCCAGTCCCAGCCCCAGCATCATGTAGCCAATCTGGCTGACGGTGTGGAAGGCGAGCAGCCGCTTCAGGTCATGTTGCACCAGGGCGAACAGTACTCCCACCAGGATGGTTCCCGCTCCCAGCCAACTGACTGTGAACCGCCAGGAGCCCGGCCAGACAACGAGAGTGTGCAGCCGCGCCACAAGGTAGACGCCGGCTTTCACGTAACAAGCCGCATGCAGCAGAGCGCTCACCGGCGTGGGAGCGGCCATCGCGTCCGGGATCCAGGTATGCAGCGGGAATTGCACCGACTTGGCGAGCGCGGAGACGAGGATAAGGGCAAAGATTCCGCCCGTCAAAGCACCTTGGACTTTTGGATCGGTCCAAAGCGTCGATCCGCTTCTTACGAAAAGCAGCACCACCGCGGCTAGAAGGCCGTAGCCCGCCAGATGCGTCATGGTGAGCACTTTGCGCGCGCCGAAAGCGGATTGCGGATTGCCGTACCAGAAGCCCACCAGCAGGAAGGAACAAAGTCCTACCATTTCCCAGCTGAGATAGAGCAGAAACAGATCGGCGGTGTAGACCAGGTGTACGAATCCGCCGATAAAAAGCAGCATCAGGCAATAAAAGCGGGTGTTGGCTGTCTCCTCCGCCATATAGGAGATGGCGTACAACAACACCGCCAGGCCAATTCCCGTTCCCATCAGGGCAAACAGGAATGCTAGCCCGTCCAGGTGGTAGGCCAGCTGAATGGGACCGTCCCAGTGTCCAAATGCAAGGTCGATGGGCTCACCGCGAAGGACCGCCGGCCAGGCCGCCAGCACGCCGGCCAGGCCGAGAGATCCCGCAACAAATGCCAGCCATCCCTTGCCGCGCGGCGATAGCAGCTTTGAAAAAAGCAGCTCGAGGAAAATTCCCGCAGCCAGCGCACCAAGCGGAAAAATCACCAACCAATGCGAAGCCATGAAAGCCTCAACTCTTCCTATCTCCGGCATCCTTTATCTTTGCGATTGCCGGATGTTTCAATCATCGATTCCGAGCCTGGATCAACCGCGGAAGCGGGTTGGCTTCCGCAGCCGATCTCAGAGCCCGGAGCGAAGTTCTCCCCATTCCGATCACTCAGGCGCTGGCCAATGCGCCCGCAGCCTGCGCAGCGCCAATTTCCGCCAGCTCCAGTTCTTCCAGTTTTTTCTGCATCGGCACGCCGTGCTCATCCCAGCCGCGCAGTTTGTAGTACTCGGGAAGCATCTCCGGAACGTGGCTCACCTCGCCCTTCGCCGGCCCGGTTTTGATGGGCTGCGTGGTCAACCGCAACGGCAGCACATCGTCCTTGTCGGTGAAGCCGGCGCGGAGGTTGAACAACCGCTCCATATTCCAGATCCGCTCGCCCGCCTTGATGTATTCCTCGGCACTATAGGTGACGCCGGTTAGCGCGGAGATCAACTCTGCGTAGTTGTCGGCGCCCATCCCGAAGGTCCCGAAAATGCATCCGCCGGAAGCATCGATGGCCGCGGTTAGATCCTGGAAGAGTTTTACCCAGTAGGGCTTGTCCTTGGTGACGCGGGGATCGAGTTTCGCGCCACTGCCGAGAACTTCAACCGCAATGGTGTAGCCCTTCACGTGGCATCCGCCGCGGTTGCAGGTTGCATACTCAAGCCCGATGCCCTGTACCCCGCGTGGATCGTAGGCAGGCATCTCCTGCATCTTCACCGTCATCGAGTACTCGGGGTGACCGTACAGCTTGGCGAACCGGTAGGAGCCGAGCGCAAGCTGGTTGCCGATTCCCTCACGCAATCCGATCATCTCCGTCAACTTGACGATGGTGTCAGGGTTGCCGAAGCTCAGGTCCATGCCGTCGGTGTCTTTGGTGGTTACGATGCCTGCCTCGAACATTTCCATGGCGCAGGCAATCGTGGATCCCACGGAGATGGGGTCCAGGCCCATTTCATTGCACAGCATGTTGCTTGTGGTGATGGCGTCCAGGTTATCGATTCCGCAATCGGCGCCATACGACCATCCCGCTTCGTACTCAGGGCCTTCGCCCGCGCGCGCGTATTTTGGATCCTTGACCTTCGTCACGCGCCCGCAACTGATGACACAGGAGAAACACCCCTTGGGTCGCACCAGCTGGTTGGCGCTGAGCGCCTCTCCACCGGTCTTGTCGGCGGTCGGAAAATAGCCGTCCTGGAAATTGCGGGTCGGCAGAGAACCGATCTCATTGAGGATGTTGACCAGGACCTCTGTGCCGTACGTCGGCAATCCCTTTCCACCCACGGGGTGAGCGAAGAGCTGGTTGCGGCCTTTGACTACGGCGTCGAAAAACCGCTGCGGCTCGGCGATTCGAACCGGCTTGCTTCCCACCACGGCGATCGCCTTCAGGTTCTTGGAGCCCATGACAGTGCCTACGCCGCCGCGGCCCGCGGCGCGATGCATCTCGTTCATGATGGCGGCGAACAGCGCCAGCTTTTCGCCGGCCGGCCCGATACACGCAACTTTGGCGCCGCTGTCGGTCTCGGCGCGAACCATATCGGTGGTGTCGGGCACCCACTTGCCCCACAAGTGCGAAGCATCGCGGATCTCGACTTTATCGTCCTTAATCCACAGGTAGACCGGCTTCGCCGCCTTGCCTTCAATGATCAGAGCGTCGTACCCGGCATACTTCAGTTCCGGCCCAAACGATCCGCCCGAGTTTGCTCCGGCAATCGTGTTCGTGAGCGGACTTTTGGTGACCACGTGGTATCGCCCGCCGGAAGGAGCAAAAGTGCCTGTAAACGGACCGGGCGAAAAGACCAGATTGTTTTCCGGCGAAAGCGGATCCACCGTAGCATCCACTTCGTCCATGAAGATCTTATCTCCCAGGCCACGCGCTCCGAGAAACAGGGTTGCATCCTTGCGATTGGTGGGTTGCGTTGAAACAGCGCCGGTCGTCAAATTGACGCGAAGAATTGTTCCACTCCATCCAAACATGGCTATGCCCCCTCGACTGCGGTCTTGAGTTTGTTTGCAAATGCCCGTTTGCGAGCACGGGTTGAGATGTTGTCTTCAACGAATTCCAGTGCGTGAACCGGGCACATCCGCACACAGGCCGGGTCGCCTTCGCAGGTATCGCATTTGAGAATGGATTCGGTCACGCTGTCATAGACTGCGTTGCCAAACGGACAAGCGATGGTGCACATGCGGCAGCCGATACACTTTCCATGGTCATACTCGACCAGGGTTTCGCCCTTTACGCGGTGCAGGGCGCCGGTCGGGCAGACCTTCATGCAGGAAGCGGTATCGCATTGCTGACACATGAGGGGAACCGAAAAGCCTTCGCGCTCCCAGGTGAAGACATGGACACGGCTTGCAGCGGGACGGAATTGCCCTTCATGTTTAAAGCTGCAGGCCAGTGCACAGTTAGAACAGCCGGTACATAGCTCCGGATGAATCATCAACACTTTGGACATAGGTAACTCCAATTGGCCGAACACAAAGGTTGAAGCGCGGCCCACCGCAATCGTTCCCAGCGTCGAGGGCGGGCCGCAGGCTTCGAGTTAAAAGGCCCAGGTGATCTGCGTTCCATAAGAATGCCGCGCATTCAGGTCGACGACCTCCCCGTGGCCGTTGTTAAAGATACGTCCCGCAACTTGCGCCACGCCGAAGTCGACGTTGACGTGGTACTTCGGGATGGGAACAATGCGCGCGCAGTAGGTCAGGGTCGTGGGAATGCTCAGGGGCAATCCGCCCTTGTCGCTAAAGGATGTGTAACCGTAGGGATGATGCGGCTGCATGGAGGCTTCGGAACCCAGAACGATGGAGCTCTTTTTCGGCCCGCTGAAGGCAAACGCCACCGCACCGAAGGCCTTGGCCTGCCAATCCGGCGCGTTGCCGGCCATGCCCCACAACTCGGCATCCGTGCCGCGCACGCCCGCGTTCAATACAATCGCAACCTTCTTGCTAAACTGGGTGACGGTTTTGCTGGCAACCAGGTAGACATCCTCGTTGTGCATGCCGCCGTTCCTGGTGTCGTTCCAAGTCAGATAGTCGCCGACATTGCGCACGTCGGTGCGGGCAATGAAGCCGACCGAGACCTCGGGAATGTAGATGTTCTTGTGGAAGTTCTCGGGAATGAGATTGACTTTGCCGTTGAAGACCTCAAAGCCGTTTTGCCAGAGGTAGTTAAGATTGTCCGTGCCTGTGGGAGTTATGAGTCCACCGCTGTCGCCCAGCTCATGAAACTCGTGCATATACCCCACTTCAAAACGCTTGTCAAAGCCGATTTCAGTCGATACCTCGTGAAAATCCCCGATGATGGGCCCGGCATGGAAGTAGTGATAGGCAACCGAGGGGTGAACCTTCTCTCCTTCCACGTTGGACGTATATGCAAGCGGCGTCACGAACACGCCGGTTTCGCCTTCCCAACCTGCTTGAGCATGAAGTTTGGAAGTGCAAGTCGCAAGCGACAAAAAGCCGCCCATGCCGATGGCAAGCAGCCACAGGCCCCTCTGATTGAGCAAATTATGGATCAATCGCATATGCTTTTCCTCCCGCATCCTTTTGTTCAATCCGGCGCCCTTGAGCGCTCCAACTTCGCATGAGGCCTCTGCACGTCCTTGCCGCCGGCCGCTCACGTGCGCCGAGAACATGCCTCATGCATTGCACGACTCTTACCAAACTCGCGCTGCGCGATTGCACGACGCAAAATGCTTTTGCGCCCCCCGAAGAGCGGGTTGGCCATAGCGTCTTATCCTTTGTTGGGGAACAATTTAGCCTCTTTCCTCAACGCTGGGATTGAGCAATCAAGGTGCCAAAACTTGGGGGACGATTATCAACGAAGCTTCCGCCAGCGACCCGCGTTGTCGAGATTGTCACGACAGTTTCGGCGTCCATGACGGATGACAGCCAGGTTGTGTGCAGATTTTGCGTTCCAACCTTGAACAACTGCTCAAAATGTGAGCACTCCGGGTTCAGCCGTGCCGGGAGGCGGGATAACTTTCTTCGCATCTGGATTGGCTGTCGTACTTGCTGAAAGCAGGTATTTCCAACATGAGAGGGGTTTTGCGATCCGGGAGAATCCTCTCGTCCCAGACGGGACAGGGCAGGATCCAGCTCCCGCTGATCGCCCGGTTGGTTTTCCTTGTGGCCCGGGCGGTGCAAACGCAGTTTTGGTTACAAGATTGCTCGTCCAGAGTAAGGCGCTAACGCTTTCCGGGCCGGCGCACGAACCCCATGGGACTCACCGACCAATTCGGACGAACCATCGACTATCTTCGCCTCTCGGTTACAGGTCTCTGTAATCTGCGATGTTGCTACTGTATGCCCGCCCAGGGCGTTCCCAAGCTGTCCCATGACGACATTCTGAGCTTTGAGGAGCAGCACCGCGTCGCGGTCCAGGCCGTGTCTCTTGGCGTCGAAAAGATACGCGTAACCGGCGGTGAACCCCTGGTGCGGAAAGGCATTGTTCCGTTTCTCGAAGAGCTGGCCGGGATTCCGGGACTTCGCGAGCTGGTGCTGACTACCAATGGAATGCTCCTGCCGCAATTGGCCGTCGGACTGCGCCGTGCCGGCGTTCAGCGGCTCAACGTCAGTCTGGATTCCTTGCGCCCCGACACCTTCGCAGCCATCACGCGCGGCGGAAACCTGAGCGTGGTGTGGAAGGGAATCCGCGCCGCAGTGGACGCCGGCTTCCCGCCCCCCAAGATCAACGTCGTCGTCATGGGCGGCGTCAACGACAACGAGATTCTTGATTTCGCCGAACTCACACTCCACCAGCCCTATGCGATTCGTTTCATCGAATATATGCCGACGCTGATGAACACCGGGTGGGATGTGCGGTCGGTCAAGGCGCCTGAAATTCTGCGCATTCTTGAAAGCCGCCACTCTTTGCAACGGCTGCAGCACACGCACAGCGCAGGACCCGCGGCGGAGTTCAGAATTCCCGGCGCCGCCGGCACGCTCGGTGTCATCGCGCCGCTTTCGATGCCCTTCTGCGGCAGCTGTAACCGGCTCAGAGTCACTGCCTCCGGGATGGCCCGGGGCTGCCTGTTTTCCAACGATGGCATCGACCTGAAGCCTTTTTTGGCGCGCGGAGATCAGGATTTGAGAGAGGCTCTTCGCCTGGCGGCCGAAAACAAACCCAGGGAGCATCGCTTAATAGACAAGGTGCCGCAGTTCACGCCGTTCGCCATGGTCCAAATTGGCGGATGAAGCGAACCAGATGACGAGATTCACGTCGGATGGAATCCCCCAAAGGAATCGTGGTCGCGGCCTGCACAAGTGAGAAGACGGGAATCCGCAAAACGCCAGTACCCACGGTCGAGTTGCGGCAGGCGCAAGGAATCGTCAGCGATGCGCATGCCGGCCCATGGCATCGCCAAGTAAGCCATGGAGAGTATCCGTAAGATGCAGGCGATGGAACTCAACGTTGGACCGGGAGATTTCGCTGAAAACATCACCACGGAAGGTATCGATGTGATGACTCTGCCTATCGGAACCAGGCTGATATCGATCGAATATTATTGCGAGCGATAAACTTATCGGAGATCGTGAAGTGCCCGGTATCTTTTTGCGCAAATCGCTGCGAGAGAAACTGGAATGAAAGGAGCCGTGAATGGGACCAAGCAGACACCGGGGCGAATCGCAAGATTGTTGCGTACGGCCCTGAGCACGTTTCCGGACCGTCGCGCACGATCCCGCGGCGATGCTTGAAAGGGGATTCTCGATGACCCAATAGCCCTTTCCTGCCGTCCAGATCAGTGCATGATAATGGACGTTATCACTCGCTAGGTTGCCAAACGGGATCACCTCTGCGCCGGTCGGAATGTAATACTGCGCGTGGGAATTATTGAGCGCTCGCAGATCATCATTGATCGATCGACTGGCTCCCCGCTTCATGTATGAGTCGCATGCGTGAAAATCGTTCGCAAAACGGCAGCCAACATAAATCAGCTGTGCCGTAGACTGTGCCATGCCGTGTACCTTAGGCGACCAGACTAGAGTGCTTCCGTGCGGGCTTAGAACTTATCCGTAAATAAAGACAGTCTGCCTCCAGCAGATCAGGGCGGCGGGGAGGGACAGAAGCCCAGTGTAACTGGCCTCGGTCTTCTCGAAGCTGACCAGTAGTTTGCGGAAGCGGTTGAACCAGGAGTGCGTTCTTTCCACGACCCAGCGGCGGGCTTGGTGATCGGGGTTTTGGCGCTTCTCATCGCTTTCCTGGCGGCGGGTCCTCACGTTCAGTTCGTAGTTGTAGATGCGGCTTGCCGCCAAGGCCGGAAAACCAACGTAGGCGGCATCGGCGCAAAGCGTTTCCGTGCAGCTTCCGGGCTCCGGCCGGGGATATACGACACCTGCCAAGGTGGCACGCAACAGAACGCTGTCATGCCGATTGGCCCCGCTGGCGACGAGCGACAGCGGGATGCCACACGCGTCCACCAGGAGGCTGCGTTTGCGCCCATTTTTTCCCCCTATGCGTGGAGTTCGATCCCACGCATTCCAGCGCCAGCGGCGCCTTGCCCGCGGCCCCGTCCACGCTCTGCCAGCGCCAGGCAATACCCTCCATCTCGTCGTACTCAGCCAGGCCGGCCTTCCATATTTTCAGAAAGAAGCCTTCCCGCTGCCAGCGCTGGAAGTGGGCGTGCACCGCACTGGCGCTGCCGTACTCCCTGGGCAGCGCCTTCCATTGGCAGCCGGTACGCAGCACATAGACAATGGCCGAAAACACCTGCCGCGCAGCCATAGGCTTACGCCCCGCCCCCGGCTGGCGCTGGTATTTGCGACCCCGCTGCCGCTTGCGCGCCGGAACCAGCGGCTCGATCCTGCTCCACAACTCATCGGAAACTGTCCACGACTTGATCTGCGCCATCTTGAGCGGTATCTTCGCGCAGTTCCGCCCTCCCCCAGCAGGATAATCCGATGCGAGAATCAAGCTAAACACTATTTACGGATAAGCTCTTAATGTTGACGTAAGTTATTGAAAATAAATGGTAGGCACGACTGGATTCGAACCAGCGACCTCTTCCGTGTCAAGGTGTGCGGCAATCTGTAAATAACAGACGGTACAGTACTTAGCAGTTGGCAGAGTCGGCAAAAACGGCACAATTGGCGCTATTTGCTGCCAAAATGCTGCCAAATTTACCCGAGCGGGCCAACGGGCTGATCGTGTGGGATCAGCCCGGCAACTTCCAGCATTTCGTTCAATCTCGCACCTCGGCAAGGGACAGGCACAGACCGGGAGACCAGCTCGACAGGGCCGGGAACAGATGCCGCCAAGTCTCCGAGCTGCGAGTCCGTGACGCTGCATCGGCACGCGAAACCTTGCTCCTTGAATTCATTCAATCTGGACATTTTCAACAAAGTCCTATATATTGGACCATATAAGGCCGTAGGGCTTTATGTATGGAGCCTTATAAATGAGATCGAATGTGTCAGATGTTCTGCCCCCCGCCGTCAAGCGGTCGCTGACTAAATTCGGCAGCGACCTCGCAACCGCGCGGCGAAAGCGTGGGCTCACAATCCTTGCCGTCGCCGAGCGCATGGGCGTTGCCAAGAACACTTATCTCCGCGCAGAGAAGGGAGACCCAAAAGTCGGCCTTGGCGTGTATGCGATGGCGCTTTTCGTTTTGGGCTTTGGCGATCCTCTTGGCGCTCTTATCGACGTGAGCCGCGACGATACCGGCCTTCTGCTCGATGAAGAACGTCTGCCCAAGCGCGTGCGCATGAAGAAAGCACGGGTACCGCAATCATGAAGCGAAATATCGACGTGATGCTGGGCGATAGGGTCGCAGGTCGGCACGCTGCGCTACGACCTGCAAGGGCGTCGCGAAAGCGCCGCTTTCGAGTATGATGCGGGCTGGCTCGGCGCCCCCGCGCGTTTCGCTCTGGGGCCGACGCTTCCGCTCCAGGCGGGACCACAGTTTCATCGCAAGTCAAAAGACGGTTCTCTATTTCATGCCGCGATTGCTGACACCGAGCCCGATGGGTGGGCAAGGCGTGTCATCATGCGCGATCACATCAAGCGCAGACGAGAATTGCGCCGTGAAGGAAAAGAAGAAGCGCAGCCGCTCAACGCGCTTGATTATTTACTGGCTGTGGATGATTTCAGCCGTGTCGGCGCGCTTCGTTTTCGCGACGAAGACGGCGTGTTTCAGCGCGCGCAGGAAGAAGGGCGCCGGACCGCTCCGCCACTCGTCGAACTCGGGGCATTTGCTCAGCGCGTCACGCGCCGTCGAGGCGAACAAAGAGACGGCAGCGGACCTTGCATATTTGCGCGGCCGAGGCACGTCGCTTGGCGGCATGCGCCCGAAATGCACGGTCATTGACGAAGACGGCTCGCTCAGCATCGGCAAGTTTCCGAGCATCGCAGACGAGCGCGCCGTCACCAAGGGAGAAGTGCTCGCTCTGACGCTTGCCAGAAAGGCCGGGATCGATGCAGCCTCGGCGCGTATCGTCCAGTGCGAAGAATTGCCTGTTGCGCTGATCCGCCGCTTCGACCGGCAAAACAACGGTCATCGCTTAATGTATGTCTCCGCCGCGACGATGCTGGGTGTCGAGGCGACGGAACCCGAGGAACATACCTACACCGAGATCGTGGACGCAATCCGCGTACACGGGGCCGACGCACAAGCCGATATCGAAGAGTTGTGGCGGCGTATTGCCTTCTCGATTTTGATCACGAATTCGGACGACCACCTGCGCAATCACGGCTTCCTGCATGTAGATCGGGAATTCTGGCGGTTGTCGCCCGCCTTCGACATCAACCCGTCACCCGAGCGCGTGCGTGAATTGAAGACGTGGATATCCGAGGATGCAGGCCCTGACATGACCATCGATGCCCTCATGTCCGTGATTGCTTATTTCCGCATCACGGCTGCGCGGGCCAAGGAGATCTTGAGCGACGTTACGCATGCCGTGAACAACTGGCGCAAGACGGGACGGAGTATCGGCATGAGTGACGAAGAGCTTGAGCCATTCGCAGACGCCTTCGAACATGGCGAACGCGCCGCCGCGAAGAGGCTTATCTGAAGATCAAATCAGATAAGCCTCGGCAAATCCCGATGATTATGCCATCACCAGCTATACCGGACAAGGGCATCCACGCGCTGCGCACCTGCGTCGCAAGCCGCCGGTAGATCGGGACTTCACTCGAGGAGAAAACCAAAGCTGCACTGCCGTGTTTTCATCCGTTAAGATTATTAAGTACCGTTAAAACAATAACATACGGTAGCATTTTTGCATCTCATCGAATGCGTCGTAGTGTCATAGGTTGATAGGTTGGCACGTCACGGACATTTAAAGGTGATTCTCGGAGATCCCCTGGAAAATATTTTTGGGCGGTTGTCGCTAAAACCACCTCGATTTCGCCACTAGTTCTAAGGAAGCAATTGATGCCTCATCAGACGCCACACTTTATGGTGGATTTTCGTTCCGCAAGAGCCGGTGGCAAACGAATGGAGAAGCCCTCCACTTCAGTCTCAACACGCCTCTTCCTCTGCGAGCAGCGCAATACGTGCGCAAGTCCACCGAGCACCAACAGCTTGCCCGCATGAAAATAGGCACTCCGGGCGCGCATTCGAGAAGACTGTGCGCCTGGGCGACTACGGCAACTGGGCGGAGAGCCCAGAGTTCGGGCCAGGAGGCAGACCCAGAGCCGTATCTATACCAGGGTGTGCTCGGAGATCACGAAGTAGGGTCTCTGCTGCAATTCTTTGGCCAATCTTCTGTTCTGACTCAGCGCGCGCATGTTCCACTATTTTTGCGCGATACACAATGACTTCGGATGTGCCTTCCTTTATAGCGCGCAGACAGCCTGCACGAATATAAAAGCGGTTAAATTCGCCTTCCGCCAACATCTCGTGTGCGTTTACACGCATTACTGGAGGCTTGGAGAATCCACCTGACTTCAGTTTCCGAGGCTTCTCATACGCATTAAGCCAACGACGAATCGCAGTCGCCAGCGTTATATCATTCCCATCTTTGGCGGCAGCCTTAATTAAGTCCGGGTAGACACGCTGACCTTCTGGATTAAGGTTGTCGCTGACATAAAGCGATCCTTCAGAAATATCGCGCTCAATCTCAGACAGCATGAGCCTTCTTGTCTCGTCATCCAGGTTCTTGTATTCCAGTCCCATGATCGTCTCCTATTCCAAATCGCAAAACGAAGTATTCGTATCGATCTCAACCCGTTTCATCTGTTTGATTCAGATTCCGCATAGGACTTCGCCCAACAGAGCGCATTGACCATTCTGACCTGCTCGACGGTTCGACAGGATGCGTCGAGAAGCCTCGGGTTTGCGATGATGACAGCAAGGCATTGCGCTCTTGAGATCGCGACATTGAGTCGATTGCGGCTGAACAAGAAGTCTAAGCCGCGCGGAGCATCATCGTACGTAGAAGTCGCGAAAGAAACGATGACAACAGGAGCCTGCTGCCCTTGGAATTTGTCCACTGTGCCAACGCGCGCCCCAGATGGAAGAGCTTCTCGTAATAAATTCACCTGCATGTTATACGGTGAAACAACAAGGATGTCTCTTTCAGAGATATCTACTTTAATTCCATCGCGGTTAACCCATGAATGCATTAGCACATTTTCGTAGATCGCTCTTACTTTTTCTGCCTCGGCTTGACTGCGCTGTGAGCATCCCTCATGTTCCACAGCAACAAAACAGATACCGGTTGATTTCAATGTTGTATCAGCTGACGCCGACAGGATGATCCGCTGGCGATTGTTATCGGTTTCCGCATGTAGCCGCGATTCATAAAATGCATCGGAGATGAACTGACATACGTCCTCGTGCATCCGTCTACTGGTCGCGAGAAAAATTCCTTTATCACTCGGAATCGTAGAGTGCTCCTGCATCACATACTCTAGAACCGACAAACCGGACTCCCCTGGATGAACCCCTTGAGTGGGTTGGGCAAGTTGCATTGAATCCCCAACAAGAACAAGATTTCTGGCGCTGGTCCCGATCGCAACAACATTGGCCAAAGAGACCTGGCCAGCTTCGTCCACAAACAAGTGATCGAGTTGTTGATCATATTCAGGACGAGCAAATAGCCAGGCAGTGCCGGCCACTAGATTGTAAGGGGCCAAAGAGTCGGGGTTCTTCGTTGTATTCGCGATTTCGGGAGCAAGAAAATACTGGTCTTCGGCCGAACACTTTTGCACCCCTCTAATCACAATTCCATTCTCCCGCCCAATCTTGACGACTTCCGCCAGAAGATTCCCAATCGCTTTGTGAGAATTCGACGAAACTCCTACTTTCTTACCTTGGCGGATCAGATTTAGAATCGCTTGTGCGGCGGTAAAGGTCTTGCCTGCGCCTGGCGGGCCTTGAATGATTAGTGCGCTTTCGTCAAGCACAGAGATTACTCGTATGGCGGCATTCACCTCAGTTTCATTCTCTTGGACAAGGAGGCTCTTCAATGATGGGTTAGAAAGACGAGGACGCTCGCGATGCAGCACCGCATTGATGGCACGATAGCGCGAAGTTCGCGCGATGGTTGCGTCGGCAAATCGATAAATCGCCTCCCTCAGCACGACGGCATCAATCGGCCCGGTGGGAATGATCGACTGCGTTTCCGGAGGAGGAGGCTGATTCGCGCCGATTTTCAGACGAATTACGTTCGCTTCCTCGTCTAAAAACACGATCGTGCCTGCAGGTCTTAGTGTTGACGAGCACAGGCAACCGTCGCCGACAGCGAACTTGAAGTCCTGGGGCGGAAAGCGATAACTATAAACTATGGATCTCTTGTCCTTGTAGGGAGCCGTCGAAGTATCCCTATAGAGCCCGCCGATACATTCAGCGTCGTCGATCAATTCTTCGGTTGAGCTGTCCCGTCTATCAAACATCGCCCAATATTGAGGCTTGGCTTCACGACGATGGAATTCCAACAATTGAGAGATAAGTTCGGCAAATGGAATATCTTTCGGGGAAGCGCTCGCCAGAAGACGCGCAGTATAGTCCCTAACTCGCATTTCAGCATCTGTCTGACGTTGTGAAGCTTCCTCGTCCTTCTGCTGACCACTGTCTTCCCTCCAAATGGCGCCTTGTGGCCTGAGCAACTGTAACCATTCGTGTAGACGCTTTGTAGACCGACAATCCTGCTCGTTGTAGCGCTCTATTTGATCAAGTAGTGCTTGCGCCTGAGTCGCACGCCACTCTTCATAGACCTCAATACTTTCGCCAGCTGTCTTGACATCGCCCTCTCGTGCTTCGGCAAAGAAATGCTCCAAATTCTTGATCGAATATCGAGGTTCGGAGACTCTTATGCCTTCGCGGACTACGCGGTAGAGATCGACGAAGCGCTCTTTCCGCAGAAGATCGTCAACTTCCGCCTCCCTCGTTCCGTGCAGGGTAGAGAGCCGGCGAATGGCAGTCACCTCGTAAGATGCGTAATGGTAAATGTGAGCATTCGGATGTTCAGCGATATGCTGCGTGAAGAAGTCGATGGTTCTCTCGAACGCTGCTTTCTCCTCGGATCGATTATGACCCCAGAAAGCGAGAAACTGGCCCGCGCCACTCAATCCGTGAAATATTCCAAAGAGGTATTCTAGCCCGCCTGGAATTAGTGGGTCTCCTTCCATGTCAAAGTACAGATCGTGTGCGTCTGCAAGGGGCAGTCGGTCGAATCCTTTCTCTCGCTCGGTCGGCAGGATTTCATATTTGTTGCCGCCAGTACTTTCCTTATAGGTCTGCAACTCAGCTTGTGCACAAAGCCGCTCAATGATTCCTGGTTGCATCCCGGCAATCTGTGCTCCTCGACTGACATTGGCAAGGGCGTCGATTGTCGATATCCCGGACGCTCGCAAAGCGGCGATCTGATTTGATCGGATGTTGGCAACAAGGCAAAGATGTCGTGCGCGTTGCCACTCATCCTCGCAATTCGTGATCCAGCGACACATTGGGCAGTGGCCGCAAGGTTCAGGCATCGTTGGCGGCAAGTCATCTACAAATCTCTCGAGGCGTCTTTGAATTTGGATCGTATAGTATTTCGAATCTAATGATCGAAAAGTCTCCCGCCGTCCGTCGCCGAGGACCAAGTGCGCATTTGAAGGCAAAGTTCTCTGAACGTCAAATAGAAGCATGTTGTACAGAGACAATTGAAGAAGATGCTTGGGTTGCGCCGTACGTGCGAGTTTCGTGTCGACCACTTCGTAGCTGTAGTCGCCGAGATTGGATGGTCCGGCAGTTTTTTCTAGGAAATCTGCGATGCCTAGCCATCTATCGGTGCATAGCATTCCCTGATAGATAATATCGGCGCCCGAACGCATCGCCGCAATGGTACGATTCGGTCGCTCACGCCAGGGTACGTCAGACAAATCAGCCACCGTTTGGCCAGAAGAGCGATAGATCTCAAGCACGGTCGACTCATGTTCAAGTCCTTTGCGTCGAAGGAGGTCTGAAGTGACATCTGCGGGTGGTGTTAAACCCTCCTTGGCAACCCGCACGTCCAGGAGCGTCGCATAGTTGCATCCCGCGAAGTTGACGATGTCCGAGGTGGAAAGCTGCAAAACAGTGTCGGCTACTCTCATCAGAATTCCTCGAATCTTCCATTACATGATTCGCTCGACTGGGGTTCCCAAAGGCCGATCCCAGAGACGACCTGGAGCGACGGACGCATGGCACATTCAATTCAATGTAGATTGTCCCACCAAATGGTGAAACGGCGCCGAAGTGTATGTACTTCCTCAGTTGCGAGGTTTCAATTGGGCTCCTCCAAGAACAATTCGAGGAGGCTTCAAGTTTACTGTTGCTCACACTTCAGGTATCCGGCCTTCGATAGAATCTGATCCGCCGTCGAGGCGAACAGCAGGTTGAATCATTATCGATGGCATCACATTTGTTATCAACATCTTACGGTTTCATTCGCCACGCAAGCTCTTCTTGTATCACATGTGATGTCAATTACAATATCATATAATGCACTTTTCTATTGACAGGGTGATGTCTCATTGGTATATTTAGTTGTGCACAACCAGCGCGTGCATAGGAGGGAATTGTGGCAAAGACCCAGAGAGTAGTGTTCAGCTTTGATGAGCGGAGCTACGACAGTCTTCAACAAATCAAGGATCGGGGCCGCTTCTCGTCCATGGGAGAGGCCGTCCGAGAGTCACTCCAGATCAGTCGAGCTTTGCAGTCGCAAGCGTCGCAAGGATTCAGCGAAATTGTGGTTCGGAATCCGGAGACAAAGGAAGAACGAGTGATCGTGGTGCCAAATCTTCAGACCGCCGCGAGGTAGCCAGTCATGGACAGTGATCAGAATCTCAGTGAACAAGGGAACCACGAGGGGATGGCTGAACCTGCCGCTGACGAAGTCGTCATATAAGGTGGCAGCGTCTCCGGCTTCCAAGAATACGAGTGGGAGCCCGAAAAGAAGCACAGGGCAGAAACTGCGAGGTATCTGGCCTACGGCCTCGTTGCAATTCTTGCGTCAACAATTCTGATCCAGTATGTAATGACGGTTGTTTTAATTTGCCAGAACCGGGAAAGCGGAGTTGCCACACTAGAGAAGCTCTTTTCGACTCTGCTACCGGTGCTGTCGGGACTAGTAAGCGCGGCGGCAACCTACTACTTCACCAGAGAGAAGGACAGATGATACTTGGCCAGCAAGCTACTGCAACAGTCGACCAGAATGGGGAGACTGCTCTGTCCGGAACATTTCTGAATGGCTATGAAGTGCTTAACTTGGCGGAGCTTCGCTGGCCGGTTCGGGTGATCAGTATTGAACTGAAAGGCCAACCTGCTTGTGACGACGATAGAGGAAGACTCAAGGATATTGTCTGGAAATTGCGCGCGACGCACAGGTCGCAGTGTCCCGGCCTTGGCTTCGTGATCGACATAGATAAATTCCGCGTTGCAATTCCTGCCGGCTGGCAGATCCAACTTCCAATCGAAACGAGCGAGTACCGCGCGACGCTATCGTGCATGATGGACGCGGATACCCGTCGCTCTCCAAGTACGCGATCGACTCAGGCAAGCCGATCCGCATTTCCGTGCAGAACGGTAATGTGACACTATACGGTTCTGTGGATTCCCAGGCTGATAGGGACATCGCCGGCATCCGTGCCAACAGCGCCGCGGGTGTTTTCAAGGTTTCCAACGAATTGCAAGTCGAAGGCGCCAGCCCCGAGCGCAATTAAGAGTCGATCAAGTATCCGCGACTTTACGCTCCGCCCCGATTTGTGGGGCGGCGCGTCTTTGTGTTGGAGTTTAGATGCTCAGCCCAAGAACCTGCCTTCGCAAATACTCTTGCGCGTCCGCACCTTTGGACAGTGCCTGCTGCGTCTCGCAGATGACTGGTTAAATGCAGCGATTTGCAAGACCAAACGAATTATTAAGTGAGTTCGTTCGCAGTTTGATGGCCTGGGTTCACTTTTGCTCAGTCTGTTCGCGATTGCGTATTGGTATCTTTCCTACAGGTGCCTTGGCTCGAAGGATGGTGAATGGGGATACCTGTGCCTGAACTTTGGCTTGAAGCGAGATGGCTCTCCGAAAGCTCCTCCATGTTTTTCCCAGCCGGTCCGAGGACATGAAGAGGTGGCCGGCAGTAAGGGGTCCGATCACGCGGTGATGACCAACGGCGGCCAAGCCCATTGAAGCGATGCAGCCGCACCGCTCGCAATCCGGGTTTCCACCAAACTGGCAGGGGATTATGCGTGTACTGAGATCGGCCGAGATGGTGTTGGTCGTTCTCGCAAAGATACATTCTCGCGGATTCTTGGGCGGAGATTCCATCTCCTGAAGGAGCGCTCCCGCCATCTCCAGCTTCGGATACTTCAGCCGCAGTTGTCGCAGGTCGGCAATCGTAGAAGCTCTTTGCGAAGGCGTTAGGATCTCTGGGTTAGCAGCGCCGTACTGAGGAGTAAAGATGCTGAACCAGACCTTCGCAACCCCGGGTTGGGTCGTCCAGAAGCGGAGGAACTCGTCGAGGTAGCCAGGGCGATCTGCCGTCTGTGCGGTAATCGTGCAGTGAACGGTTACTCTCGCCCCTTTTATGTTCTTCAGGATACGGTCATAGGTCGCTGGATCGCGCCGTGCATCATGTTCCGGCTGCAGGCCGTCCACTGATACGACTACATTCAGTCGCTTTAGTTCCATCCAGGCGCTTGGAATAAGTCTGAAGGCGCTCGTCACGACCTGTGTATGCACACGGCGGCTTTCGATTTGCGGCAACAGCGACCCGAGCTCACGATAACGGACTAGCGGATCGCCACCCACCAGGGAGACGTGTAGCGGCTTGTACTCATCGATGAGGGCAAGCACGCTCGTGACGAGTTCATCACCCTTAGAGTCCGAAAGCTGGCGCAGTTGGCTCGTGCCTCCGAGATGCGCCGCATCGAATGCGTAGCATCCGGGGCACCTCAAGGGGCATTCTTTTGTGATCTCGATTGACAGGGAAGGCGCGCGGCCGGCCAGGATGCTTGCCCAGGCGTGGAGCACTTCGGTTGTTTTCATGATCTCCCCACGTCACACGCAGCAACTTGTCTGCATTCCGAATGCCGCGAATGGCTCAGTACGTGTCAGCTAGTACGGGTGCCGATGCAGTGAAAGATCATGGCCTGTCCCCGCTATCCCGCCCGGCGATTGCCTCTTGCCGAATGCTGGGCAGTTCCTCCTACCTACGAGACTGATCCGACCGCGCGCTCTTTTGCGGGACTAGAGACGCGTGCGGAACCAGAGACGCGATTGAGCGCTCGGTAGAATGCACGAAATTACCAGTGCCAAAATGAGATGAGGTACTCTCGAAAACCAGAAATCCGACCAAATCCTCTGTGCTAAGCCGAATGGTTGAACGACCGGGCTGAGTCACGGCATCCACGGCTTGGGTCAAGAGATCCAGACTTGAGCCTTTTTCATAGAAAGCGTCTGCAGCAACCCCGGGAGGTACACGGCTTCCCGAATACGCGCCGCTCATGGCGACTACCTGGATCGAAGGAAAATTCTGGCGGACAATCAAGAGGAATAGGATCCCTGAAATACCTGGCATATGGATATCTGACAGGAGAATGTCGGGATGTTCCTTCTCAATCTCCGACAGTGCCGAGGATCCGTCTTCGGCGGATCGAACACAGTATCCAAGTTCAGAAAAGTACAGTGATAACATGGTCAGAATTGAAGGGTCATCGTCAACAATCAAGAGTTTCTTCGGCATATCGAGCATGTGCACCTCTCTGCGATTTAGATTGTGGATGGCGAGATACACCTCCAGCGAAGATTGCGAATGGACTCCGTTCGCTATATGGAAATACTGACGGCAATTCCCACGCCGGGATAACTGCGGTTGAATAGGTAATAGCCGTCACCACCGTAGACGATGTATACATAGTCTGTTTCATACCAGTTATCCGCCCAATATTCCGGCCATGGGTCAACGAGGCTGAACCAATACCCACCGTACAGAAAGCGCGGATACCCGCCAACAATCAAGGTGGGAAGACTGAAGATTCGGAACCCATGTCTCGAGCCAAAGTATCGAACGAAGCGGTCGTCGGGAATGCGGTATCCGCTGTATCCGCCGCGTTGATTCCAGGTACGGTGGTCTGACTGCCAGTGCTGTGCACGATGCTGCTGCCAATCACCGGTCTGGCCGCGCCTGTACTCTTCTTGAGGGCGCCCATTCTGTGGGTGTTGTCTGGCCCGATCGTTCTTGTCCTGCCTGGGCTGCGGCTGAACGCGCGCCGGTGGAGAACTGAATTTGCCGGATTGCTGTGGTTGCTGGGCATGCTGATTGCTCTTGTCCGGCTGCTGATTCCGGGTAGCCGTAGGTTGCTGCTGAGAATTGTTGGGCGCCGGCTGACGTTGCTTGGTGCGCTCCTGCTGTGTCCGATCGATCTGTTGGGGCTGCTGCTGTTGCTGGTTCTTGGTGGTCTGCTTTTGCTCAGCTTGCTGCGCCTGGCGCGTTGCCGGTTTGGACTCCTGCCTCTGCTGAGTCCGCTGCTGTTCGGGCTTGGCCTGCTCTTTCGGGTTCTGTTGTTTTTGAGGATGGTCTTTCTTTTCCCCCTGTTGCGGAGGTTGGCAAGGAGCCGCTAAAGCGACTCCGAGAAGAAGACAGAATAGCGCCGTGCGGGTTATTCCTGTTGTTTTCATGAGTGTTGCCTCGATTCGTGTTCGTTGCGTTCACTTGGATTTCTTTCGAGGGAGACGGTCACGCCGCGTCCCCGCGACTGGGAAGACTTCCTCATTATCGGAAGTGTGAACATGCCTGAAAGCTGATGGCTCGGGACATGGCTCCGTCACAAGCCATCAATCGATTGCTGGAAAGCCGCAAGGCGACAACATTCACTGGGAGCGGCGCATGACCTACAGCGGTTATTCCTTTACAGATTCTGCGATGGCCTGATCCTTGGCATCTCTGACTGCATTGAGGAAGGACTCCGCCGCCTCTGGCGCCGCGATCTTACCCCGCAGTGCTGTTCGCGTTGTGACGTGACGACCATAGAAAGCGCGGAATGAATCGTCATCCCGACGAATCCACGCGCCGTTGAGTGTAAGTCCCGCAAAAGCGCCTCGTGCGCGGGAATAGGTGAGGATCTCAGTCTCCAGCTTCCAGTTGGTCGATGCCGAGGCATGACGTCCCACTGGCCCCGCCGCAGCAGATGCGTTTGCCCCAAGCTGAAATTTGCTTGCCAGCAATTGCTGCATACCTTTGTCGTTCTGGATAATCATCACGAGGTCCACACCCTCAACGCCGATCTGTAGTCCCCAACTGCCGCCCGTAATCACGAAGAACGCTGGCGCGCTCCATCCTGTTTCTGTTCGGCATGTTGCGACACCTTTGCCATTTTGGGCGCCGAATATGAAGCCGCCATTGATCATGTGCGGTACAACGGCGACGCATCTTGCGTGTTCCAGTACTTCTTCTGGAATGCCATTGTCCGGAGCCGCCATGATTTCATGGAGCACGCTACCTGCATGATCCAGCCGATCAATCGTTGACTCGCGGTTCGAATCCGCCCAGCACAGACTAGCTAAACCAAGCACTCCAACCATAAACATGATCTTCTTCATTTTTCCCACCACTCCTTTTTCTCTCTCACATCGTGTGTTGCCAAATGGGCATGCTATTCAAGCAAGACCATCGAAGGTGAGGAGTATCGGTTGAACGTTCACGATGCCTCCTCCGTGTGCGTCCATCGCTCAACACACGCTTTGAGAGGAAGCATTTACAACGCCAATCGGTACTGTGCCCCAAAGTGCTGATAGGAAAGGGGGACACAATTCAAAGCCGGATTGAATGTCAAAAGTCTTGTCCGTTACTGTCGTAAACCTTTGACAATCCGCCTCTGCCTGCAAGCGAGGACGCTGGATAAACTGGAACAGAGAAAAAGCGCGCTCCCTCCATTGGGATTCGTTTTGTGTCGCTAGCCGCACAAACCCGAGATCGCTCAATACGCAAGCTCGTTTTCTTCATTCAATCTCTTCGAGAGGTTTGGCGGGTGCCGCAGCATCGTGAGAATCTGAAATCGTGGGCGGGAGCGGTCGTACTCACCCAATGATCCGTTCATCCCTGCGCCGAGAAAAGGAGCACCTTGCAGTCTGGACTGTATTCCCGCACTTGACTCGCCAATTCGCTCCCTGAGAGCAGCGGCATCGTGAAATCGGAGATGAGCAACTCAGGGGCTTCTGCGGCCGCAGCCGATAGGGCCTTGAGCGGATCTGTGAATGATCGAGCATCGAAGCCCTGATGTCGCAATATCGCTGCAAGACTTGAGGCAATGACGAACTCATCGTGGACGACGAAAACACGGTGCTGTTTGCGCGATTCGGGCACGATATTGCTCCTTTGGATATGGGGTTATCCCACATCCAGGAATTCCTCTTCGACTTGAACGGAAGCATGGACGCTGACGAGGAATGGATTGGATGCACCCTCCATTTCTCGTGCATTGCCGTACCGCACCCCCGGTTGTCTCTGAGCTAGAAAGACACCGGATGGCGTCCATCGCCAGAGAACGAACTGACGACTGCAAGCGGCACAAAGCCAGAAATACTTCCGTGGTGACATGGAGACTGGAAATGCTTCCTCGCCGTCCCCGGTCGGTTGACCGTCAGGTAGTTCCAACTCCATGAGCCATACTGACCCGCCGGGCATATCGAATAATTCGCAACGACACTTTGGATTCGCGCAGTGCATCGCAACCTCGTTTCGCTTTATCGGTTAGAGACGATTTCCTTGGTGCATCCTATGGACTCAGGGAGCATCGCATCCGAATTGATCGCGTCCCGCCGAAAAGGCATCTCAGTTACAAAGCCCGCTGGGGACTTGATTGTGATTACCGGGCAGCTTGCCTCAACAATCACGCGATGGATTACGCTCGTACCGAGAAGCCACGAGAACAAGGAAGGAAAGGCCCCGCCAAGAATGACGAGATCCTGCGACATCGAGTTTGCTGCATCGGGAACGACCTTTGTCGGATCTTCTTCGGAGATTAACAAAACGGGATGATGCCGGTGTCTGGCTTCTTTCGGAATCAGGTCGGATAGCTTCTGTCGAGCGTTGAATCGAGCGAGCTCCCGTTCTTGCTCGGTCATGCCGGCAGTGTCGAGAACATGCAACACGGTGAGATCCGAATGGTGTAATTCGGCTAAAGCACTTGCGAAACTCACCAGGATTGGGCTCTCCGGTTGCAAGTACGTTGCTAAAAGAATGCGGTCAGGTGGAGAGGTACACGCCGAGACCGGGCCTATATGGCGACCGATGGTGCACACCGGAATCTCAACACCTGATATCAATGCCTCCGCGACAGAACCTCCTATTAAGCGCTCAACGCCAGTGGTGTGCCTCTCCGCGACGATGATCCGGTCCACAGTTCGAGACTTCACAAAGAGCGGAATCTGCTCTTCGGGAAAACCATTAAGGATGATGGGTTCACACTCGATACCTTCCCGCCGGAACTCCGCCACCAGCTCATCCAGCTTTGCCCTTACGTCTTGCACAAGGAGGCTCGGTTCGACAGGCGGCGGCCCATACGCGGCTTCGGCCCTTCGGTGAGAGGGTGGGATGACGTGGACGAGAAGAACCTTCGCCCGACTCAGCGTTGCCTGGTGAATGGCGTGAAGCATGAATGTGGGGTCTTCTACCAGGTTTGTTGCGACAAGAATTACCTCCGGGTCACTCCATCGAACGATCGTGTTCGGGCGAACAATTGTGTTCCGGGTCATCACACAACCTCCACTCTTCCCGTTCCGACTCAAACTTATTCGGGCGGATGCCTGTTGCAAAGCATTCAGGCAACCAAACCCTAAATGACTGATTTGAGGGCATTCGGAGTCTTTTGGGCTAGGCCTCGCCAAGCTTTCGTCAAAGATTTACGACAACAGTGGACAAATCTTTTGACAATCAATAAGCCACTTGGACGGATCACCGCCTAGAATCATCAGTTTGGCATTCAGCCATAAATGGAATCTCAAATGCCCCAGAGCGTGTGTTGCGCATCGTGGCATCGCCAATTGAATTCAAACATTCATTCAGCTGGCTCTACTCGGAATTAGGGCGCGGATGCCGTTTACCCCCGGGACGACAACATGGTCGCCCGTTCCGAGCTTCCCCCAAACCGACGGGACTCGTTCTGCGTGCGGGTCCCGTCGGCCCTGGTTCTTGAATGGAGCAGAGCCCGTATGAATGAGAACAACGTCGGCTCACCGCAGCCGTACACGGCGAGACCAGCTTCCATGAGTTTTCCAAGGCATCAGCGATCTATCGTCCGGTGGGGATTCGAAGCCGGGCTGGGGGCCAAGCAGGCCGCTCCGTCCCCGCCCTCTCACCGTCTCGATGAGTCGCAGCCGGTTATTCCTTGGCGGGTTGCTCTCCAGCAGAGCCCGCCTCCGCTTCACCAGCCGGTTTCATCTTCACGCCAACCGGCTGCAAATGCAAACCTTCATCACCAAGAGGTGGGGGAATTTTCGACCGGCGAAATGCGGATTTTTCAACCGGCGTTGACAGCTCCACATCTCTGCTTTGGAGATTTATCCGAAGTACACGCAATTGGGAGAACTTAGATTGTGCTTATGGGGCCAATTAGATGTAGCGGCTACCACGAGGTCCGAACCGACGGAAACCGCGATCTGAGTGATGGAAACGCCCGAAGACGAATGCTCAGAATAGAAGTCTTCAACGAAAGATCGTGCATTCTCCCTTGTTAACCCGGGCTCGATCTTTTGAGAGCCCTTTCCATTGGGGCAGCCCCTTGGACGGGGCGAACATTGACTTTTGCCCCTACTGACAGACCGGTGATTCTTGGCATTGCTCTTCTCGAAGGAATTCATCGCAGTTCCAGTCGTGCTGTTGCTTGCCCGAGGATACGCTCATCCCAACTTCGACCAACTCCTCCGGGCTGTCGCACGCTTATCCCTTAAGTCCAACTCAGTTGGGTGCGCAAGCCCTCGCCACGTCGCATTCGTGGTCCAGGCCGGGCATCTGGGAGATGTCCGGCCTGAGCAGGAACCCTGGAGTGCCGCCGCTGTCATCCCCCAAATCCGTCCAAACCCACCTAGATCCGGCAGCGGCTTACGCGACAGCAGCAGCTTTCTCCGGCCTCTCGGTTAATGCAGGCTTTGTCCTGCCCCACTCTTTTGCCCATCCGGATTCGTAACCATTCTGGCGTGCCGCCATGTAGGCGCGCTCCGGATTGCCCAGGTCGGTCCATCCAACATCGTTCATCCGGAGAACCGTCAGGTGCTCCGGATGAACGCTCAGCACCCGGCCAGAGAAATTGACGGATGGGATGCGCTCGTAAAGGGAACCCTCGATGTGCGTCTCTTGGCCGGCCCACTTGCGCGCCGGCGCGAGCACGTCGAGCAAATCGGGAAGAACTGCTTGAACCATCTGCAAGTAGGCCCGCACATGCCCCACCATCACGAACGTGTTCCACAGGAAGCCTTGATCGAGCAAACTTTGGGCGACTTCTCTGGAGGGCTTCTCATGGAAGCTTCGCACCCGAAACAGTTCACTACCTATTGGCCCGAAAGAAAGACCCGGCTCGATCCACCCATACTCGACTTCCGGATATTCGGGCCTCGCGCCCAGCAGAACAACAGAGTCCTTCTTCAGTGCCGCAGTCTCGAACGCGGACTCCAGCGCGGATGCAAATAGCTGCTCATCGGAATAATGGTGATCGCTGGGCAGGATCGCGACGAGAGCCTGGTCATCCAACTGAGCCAGGCTTTGCAGGCTGTGCACTATGGCGGGAGCCGTACCTCTGTTCTCCGGTTGCACCACCCGCTGCGATGGACGCAGGTCGGCTTCCCGTGAGTACCACTTGCTGTGATGGCCCGAAAGCGAAACGAGCAGATGCTCCCGCGGAATGCTCTGCTTCGACCGCTGGAGCGTCTGCCCCAACAGCGTCCTTCCGCCAAACAGAGGGCAAAACTGCTTGGGGCGGTCGTCGCCGCAGATCACGTTAGTCAAGTGCCGGAGGCGCTCGCCGTCGCCGCCAGCCAGAATCACGCCCCAGCGGTTCCCGTGGCTGGTTGGGAGCCCGGCGCGGGGTATGACAGGCAGCAAGGGAATTGTCTCCGCTTTGCTGTTCCAGGAGTTTGCGAAAAAGTACGCCAAGTTACGTCGTTTTGGGTCCGGTTCAGGGCATTGCTTCAAGGGATTCATGTGCACTCCTCTGCGGCTTCTCTGCAGGAATCGAGCCAACAACCTCGATTCTTCGCCGATGCGACCTATCGCGGATCTTTCGTGACCAGTGGATAACAATCGCAACTCTGCCGAAATTGACTCTGTCAGGCATGAGTCACTCCAGCGTGAACCTCCTCACCTTCTCAAAAAGTATGCAGTCTTCGGCATCATCATAATGGGCGCTTTTGACTGCACCTTATCGGAAACTCGTACCAGTTCTCTCATCGACTGTCGGTCTCTATCGCAAACCTGTCAAACCAGTGAGAGCAACCCGTGAATTGAGAAGGAGCTTGAACCGCTATCCACTAAAACGTCGCGGGGCACGGCCAGCACAGGACAGTCGCACTTTCTTCTCAATCGCCGAACGAGGCTCTTCTGGAGGCGGTCGTCTGCAGAACCATTCAATGGGAGCACGACCAGCGATGCATTCACTTCCGCGGCCCTCCTCGGAATCTCGTTCTCTGGATGACCAAACGACAAAAGACTCGTTGCGCTCCTCTTCAGTGCACTCGCCCTCTGTGCGAACATTTCGAAGCTATATTGAGCTCCCATTTGGGCGTCAGGGCTCGAATGGGTGTGTCCGGGGTCAATGACCTGCAACAGCTCGAGATAGGCGTTTTGCTTCTCCGCCAACTCGCAAGCGAAGTCGAGGACATCGGGATTTCCAGTGAGGAAGTCAACTACGAACAGAAGCGTGCCAGTCTTACAGTCGCGGGTAACCGGTTTATCGATTTCGTACAATTCCATGGTCATCTCCTAATGGAACCGGGTGCAATTGCCGTTGATGTTTCCCGACAAAGTCATCGGTGGCAGGCGTGGGCGCATTCATCCGAATGAAATTCACCTAGCTCAATAGCACATAGGCTTCCAAAGTTCTCCTTAGATATCCCCATTGGTTCCTGATAGATAGGGCGACTTCCCTATAAGGCAGAAAGCCGATGTCCAAAATCCTTGACAACGCGTCAAAGGCTTCGGACGTTTAATCCGCGCCTGATCTCTCTAAACTGCCTGAACAGTTCAAAATTCAATGGCCTAGGCAGACAGCGGATTGGAGATGGACATGCAATCGAAGAGTGTGCGCGATCAAGAATCCCGTGACCGGCGGATGATCAGAATCGGGGCCTCGGCACTTTCGCCTTGGCAATGCGTGGCTCAAATCTACTGAAGCCCGGTTCGCACTCCTCCGGCCGGGCCGGGGAGAGAGCGTATTCTGAATGCTGAAAATCCTCGTTTTCTGATGCGACGATTGCCTCTTCAGGCTGACACAAAGTGCCTGTCGAGCTACCCGCTGCTTTCGGATCGCGGGGAACACCGGCTCGGAGCTGTCCAAGGAGTATATGACCACCCAAGCGGCAACGTTCGAAGAAGCAATCGATGACCTGGTGAAGCAGAAGTCTGTTTTCTGCGTTATCACTCTCGTCGTCGGAGCGTTGCTGCTTTTGATTCACGCGCTGTTTGCTTCAGTTCTGGGTGAGCCATCGCTTCCTGTGATCGGGCTGCTTGGGCTCATGCTTGCGCTTCGGGCTCTCGAATTGGTGTGGTTACACAGCCGGGGTCGAAGGCTGACGGAAAGGGAGGCCAGGATAGAAAGTTACGTCTCGATTGCATCCATCTTCGTGCTCACCGCACTTCTGACCTACTTTACGAATCGAGATGAGAATCCTTATTTTGTGCTCCTGGCAATTCCAATCCTGCAATGCGCGTATATGTTTCGGCTGCTCCCCACCATTCTGACGATTGTGGCGGCCGATACCATGATCGTCCTCTGGATTCGGCACTTCTATGCGCTGCATCCGCCGGCTCGGATTCCGGAATACCTTGAAATAGGAATTCTCTGCGTAGTGTATATTTTGATGGGCTTGCTTGTTTGGTTCCTGGTCAATCAACTGAAGACGAATCAATCGAGGCTGAAAAACAGCCTTGAATTGTTGCAGGTCACTCGCGAGCGTTTGATTAGTGAGGAGAAACTGGCCGCGGTTGGGCGGCTCGCTAGCGGAGTGGCGCACGAGATTCGCAACCCTGTTGCCATGATATCGAGTTCTTTAGCTACTGCTATCCACCCTGGGACCGAAGTGGGGGAGCGAGAGGAGATGTTCGCGATTGCGGCCCGCGAGTCAAAGCGACTGGAATCTCTCACGGCAGACTTTCTTACCTATGCGCGGCCATCTCTCTTAAGGCGCTCACCGGTTCTTATGAATGACTTGCTGAGCTACGTTGCTTCGGTCACCAGAGCGCACGCGGCCAGCCGTGGCATTACGATCGTGTCTGAGTTCGAAGATGCCCTTACAGTCAATATCGATGCACCGCAAGTGGAAGGTGCACTCTTGAATTTGGTTTTGAATGCCGTCGACGCTACACCGAGCGGCGGAACGATCAAGCTGAATGCATCGCTGACAGGAGATGCGCTCAACATTGGCGTCGAGGATTCAGGGCCGGCGATTCCCGAGGCAGATCTCCCTCAAATCTATGAGCCATTCTTTACGACCAAGCCCGCCGGGACCGGGCTAGGCCTCGCAATCGCCAGAGGCGCCGCAATTGCACATGGCGGCGATTTGCATTTGAGCCAAAATCGGGATGGATGTGTGACGTTTTCGATGACGTTATTAGGTTCTGTATTGAATCAAGACTGAAAGGGGACAGGGCATGGGTAAAGTACTGATTGTCGATGACGAACCAAGCATGAGAAGAATCGTCAAAGCAAATCTTCGCCAGGATTCCCATGTCTCCGTAGAGGCCTCGAGCCCGTCAGAAGCTATCGCGCTTCTCTTGAAAGAAGATTTTGACGTCGTTCTCACAGATCAGAAAATGGCCGGAGGTTCCGGTTTGGACGTCCTCCGAGCCGTTCAGGAGAGTGATCCAACCACATCTGTTATCTTTCTGACCGCCGTTGGTACCGTGGAATTGGCCGTCGAAAGCATGCGCCAGGGCGCCTTCGATTTTCTTACGAAGCCATATGTGGTTGACGTGATGCTAGCGACAATCAGACGAGCCTGCGAGCGCACGGCCCTGCTCCGTGAAAACGCGGTTCTCAGAACGACGGTTCGAAAGCTGGAGGGCGCCGATGAGATTATTGGGGAGAGTACAGGCATTCGTGCTGTGCGTGAAATGATTTCGCGCGTTGCTCAAGCGAATTCAACCGTCCTGATAACGGGTGAGACCGGGACAGGAAAAGAGTTGGTCGCTCGCGCGATTCACCGCAATAGTCCGAGGGTAAATCGGCCGTTTATTGCCATCAATTGCGCCGCCGTGACTGAAACACTCTTGGAAAGCGAGTTGTTCGGTCACGAGCGAGGCGCCTTTACAGGAGCTGAGAAGGCGAGGAACGGACTCTTCGAAGCTGCCCACGAAGGCACGCTTCTTCTGGATGAAGTTGCAGAAATGTCCCCAGCCGCGCAGGCGAAGCTCCTAAGAGTTCTTGCGAATGGGGAGATCCAGCGTGTTGGCTCGACGACTCCACGCAAAGTTGATGTCCGGGTACTGGCAGCTACACACCGCGATCTCCAGGCTCGTGTCCATGAGGGACAGTTTCGAGAGGATCTCTTCTACCGATTGGCCGTCGTTCCGATTCAGCTTCCGCCTCTTCGCGAACGAAGAGAGGATATCGAAGATCTTTGCCGGATGCTATGCAACAGAATCGCGAGAGAGATGAAGGTGCCCAGCAAACAGTTGAGCCAGGGGGCATTGGCAAAGCTTCGGAGTTATGCTTTTCCAGGCAACATCCGGGAACTTGCAAACTTGCTTGAACGCGCTCTAATACTCGGCCGAGATCTCGAATTGCAGCCCGAAGACTTTCCCCTTCAATCTGGCGTCGCATCAACGGATTCGTTAGGCGCGGAGCTCACAATAGAGCAACTTGCCGCACGACTTCCAGAACAACTGGACCTTCGGGAGATTCTTGCAAGACTGGAAAGAAGCCTGATTGAGCGAGCAATCGGTTCATCGGGCGGTGTGCAAGCGGAGGCTGCGAGACGCCTTGGGCTGTCCCGAAGTGACCTCGGCTACAAAGTAAGCAAGTACTCTGCTTGAATGGCAAGGCTCATCGCCTTATCTGGTTCCAGGGTTGAAACCTACCGACTCTCGCGATTGGAATGGATCGGCACTGTGAAACGCTGGCGCCAGCGATCCGCCAGCCGCCTTCAGCCCTCGCCAAGTAACCACCCTGCGTGCCTCCGGCACCTCGTGGAAGGTCATCTCCCGGGAACTGGGCATCGGTGTTGGCACGGCCTGCCCTGGGCTTGCCCTGTTTCTGAACCTATAGGTTATGGAACGGCCGGATCGGGTAGATCCGGCCTATTAGTTTGTTGGGCTTAGGGGAACGGTTTTCAGACCCCTTGTGAAACAGGGCTGTTGAGCTGCGGTTCGCGATGGATGACGCGGTGAACGGTGGCGCGGCTTATGCGATGAGCCTTGGCGATCTGGCCCAGGCTCTGCCCGCGCTGGCGATCTTTAAGGATGGCCTCGCGGTCCAGACTCGAGCGGCTTCCTTCCGATCTGGCGTCCCTCCAGGCGCGCCCGCCGCATGCCGCTACGCACCCGCTCGACGATCAACGCGCGCTCCAGCTCGGCCACCACGCCGATGATGGTCACGACGGCGCGGCCCAGCGGGCCGCCAGTGTCGAGTTGCTCGCGGAACGAGGCGAACTCGATGTTCAGATGGTTGAGTTCGTCGAGCACTTCAAGGAAGTGTTTGACTGAGCGCGCGATCCGGTCCGAGGCCCAGATCAGGACCACATCGAAGCGTCCGCGGCGGGCGTCGGCCATCATCTGATCGAGGCCAGGGCGGCGGGCCTTCACTCCGCTGATCCGGTCCGTATACTCCTGCGCGATCTCGTAGCCGCGCTGGGAGGCCATCTGGCGCAGGTCGAAGAGTTGGGATTCAGGATGCTGATCGAGTGTACTGACCCTCATATAGAGGGCGGCGCGCTTCACTTGCGCCGCCTTGCTGGTTTCGATGAATGCTTATCGATGTAGCTGCGGATGAACTTCAGCAACTCTTCGGTCATGTTTTGGCCTCGGGCGGCTGTCGCCGCCTTGAAGGCGTTGTGCAACTCGACAGGAACGTTCAGATTCATGCGTTTGACTTCCTCGTTGTTGACGGTGATGATCCGACTCACCTCCTCTCTCCGAGATGAGCCTATACGACTATAAGTACCGCGCGCCAGGGAGGCGCGCCCTGATTAGACCTCCCAGGCCGCCCCGCAGAGCAGAACCAGGTTTGCGATCTCGTCGAAACTGATCTGCATTGTCTCGGCCATGGCCCGCAGCCGGTTGATGTCCTGGGGCACGCAGCCGTCCTCGATGGCCATCCATTCAGTGATCGCCATACCGGACAAGCGGGAGGCTTCCTCGAGGGACAGACCGGCCGTCTTGCGAACCTCCTCGATGCAGGAGCCGAACAACCGGCCCATGCTCTGGCGGATAAGATTGGAAGACGGAAGGGAGGCAAACATCTTTTTCTCTGTGCTCATATACTTATGCTCCTGTTGGGCCCGCACCGTCAAGTGATCAGGGCCACAACCACGTAAATTTGACTACACGATGAGTATGTACGTGCGTGGACTCCTACCAAACCCAGGCCATCAACTATTCGGTCACCCGTGAGAAGGCGCCCGTATACACGATGGGCAGCCCCGATGCTCGAGCCTACTCCCGCAACAAACGCGGCATCGCCGGCAGCCTGATCTGGATCAACTTCGACCGTCACTCTCTGTTGAACCTCGTGCAACAGTGCGCCGGCACCTTCGTTGCCGACATCGACGAGATCCGGCCTCAGTACACCAGCACCACCAATGGCGGAGCAGTATTCCAGTCCACAGTCGTACGTTCTGCCGGCATAGCCGCCAGTGCCACCATCGACGCCCTGGACACCGCACTGACCTCCGCCGGCCAAAACTCCCAGCTGGCAACCCCCTGGTACTCCGACCAGGTCCTGCCCTTCGACGTCACGCTCTCCGGCGCCAACGAGTACGGCGCCATGTGCGCGGCCAAGCTCTACGGCCTGGAGATCCTCAACGAGGGTATGGGCATTTCCATCGATGACGCGGTTACGGAAATGCAGGATATATTTAAAACTAGGTCTCTCTTTCGTTTTCCCTTATTCGCCGCCTTCAGGATCCGCTCCGAGAAATGATCTCGTGATGCTCATTAACCACGCACAATCTGCTATTTACTCTATATATCTGCCTGGCTCATCTCGTTTCCATGCCCGGCACCGGATAAAGCTCTGCTGCCTGCCTTAAAAACTGCGCTACCTGGATTTGGCCCTTTTTCCATCGTCAAAAAACCGCGCTACCTGGATTTCCATTACTCAAAAACTGCGCTACCTGGAATTCTTTACTCCAAAAACTGCGCTACCGGGGCTTTCCTGCTGGACCTGGTTCGGCTCTCTCTATCGTTCTTACCTCTATGTCTTTGCTCTCTCTATTCTTCTTGTCTCTAAAAAGACAAATTACTGCCTGATAGGGGATTGAGTATTAGATCAAGGATGAGGGAGATGATGGTTTGACTGGGGAATCTTGCGTTATTAGATGATGTCTATGCTCTGTCTTCTTGGCCGCCGCCGATTCCTTTAACCGCGCCGCAGGACTTGGCCTGCACGCGCAGGTGTGCGCGTTGCGCGCACTATGCCGGAACGAGTTGCCGGGCTTAATCGCCCACCGTTCCAGCCCCGACAAACAAGCCCGCTTTAGACGACACCTCGCGGATAACCTCCGCGTCTGCTCCCCAGCCAATGAGCCACCGGCGAACCTCCCCGAAGTCACCGACGGCCATCTCCATGATCACGCTTCCGTCCTTCTGTTCTAAGAGTCGCTGGGAGGGATGCCAGGTGCGTTCCTTCCCGTAAGCCGGTCCACTGCCGAGGTCATCGAAGCGTTTGTCAGTCATAATTAGTGATATAAAAATCACTTTAACTTGATGTTTACAATAGAGTGATGTATTTATCACTTATGCAGACTTTGACAGAACTAGGCAAAGCGGTCGTTGCAAAGCGCAAGGCTCTCAAACTGAGCCAGAGCGAGGTCGCCAGCCGCACCGGCCTCACACGGGAGACTCTCGTGCGGTTCGAGCGAGGGCAGTTGACCGAGTTCGGTTCTCGCAAGCTCTTGGCCGTCCTCGCCGTGCTCGGACTGGAACTGACCTTCACAGAGGTCGGGAACGCAGGCACCCTCGATGAATTGCGGCGTGAGCGAGGTGGTGCGGCATGAAGCTGAATGTCCATATCCTCGGCCAGCACGTCGGAGTGCTCGAACAGGTCGGCGATTTCAAGAGCGTCATGACCTACGTCCCCGATGTCGCCCCAGAGAAACTCGTCTCGCTGACCATGCCTGTCAGAACGGAGTCATACCTCTGGGATGACGAGCTCCACCCCATCTTTCGCATGAACCTCCCGGAGGGTTACCTCCTGCAAGTCTTGCAGGAGGAGTTCGGACCGCACATCGGTGCAAGCCCGGTCGCCCTGCTTTCCGTCATCGGACGAAACATGGTTGGAAGATTGAAGATCGCCGCACCGGGAGCCGCACTGGACGAACCGGCAAAGCCAATTGAAGTCGCGGAACTCCTCAAGGGTGACAACTCCGAGGAGGCTTTTTCGCAGCTTGTCCGCGAACACGCCAAGAGCGGTATATCGGGAGTCCTGCCGAAATTCCTGGACACAGAAACGCGAAACCAGGGCGGGCTTGGACAGCACAAGAAGGCAACTCTCCTCACGCATCAGCACATCATCAAAGGCTCATCCGCGAGGCTTCCGTTTGCCACGGCCAATGAACACCTCTGTATGCAGGTCGCAGCAAAGGTCGTTGAAACTGCGAAGGCCGAGCTCTCGCAAGATGGAAACGTGCTGCTAGTGCATCGCTTCGACGTGGACGAAAATGGCAAGCCATTCCGGGCAATGGAGGACTTCTGCGCTCTCCTGGGACTTCGGCCACAGAACAAGTACGAAACCACATGGGAGAGAATCGCCAAGGCCGTTCGCACGCACGTGGACGGCAGGTACCACTACGAGACCTTCCAGCAGCTCACGGCGATGCTGCTTATGACCTACGCCATGAGGAATGCAGATTGCCACTCAAAGAATTTGGCACTGCTCTACACTTCCCGAAACGATGCACGGCTCGCTCCGGCGTACGACTTCTTCACCACTTCGGTGTACGCCGGATATAAAGACAATCCTCCAGGCATCATGTTCGGCGGCAAGAAAACGTGGTTGCCGGGAAAGACTCTCGCGAAGTTCATCGCTGCCAACTTCGGTATTCCCGACCGGGAGCAGAAGCTGACGGTGGAGCGAATCAGTGACGCCGTTGCAGACACCGTTCCTGCGGTTCGCACGATGATGAATGACCTAGCCAGTTTCAAGGACACGGGCAAGCGGATGCTGGCTGCGTGGAGCGAGGGAGTGAACCATCTGCGGGACTCTAAAACGTACGGCCTGAGCCCGTGGGAGTCGGGCAAAGCTTTCGAGGGAATCTCCGACCCCCCGAAGCTGGAGAACCCAAGAACAGTCGTTGGGCGTTCCGAGTTGCTGGCAGGCAAGCGGAAGCGGAAGCGGAAGCGGAAGTAACAACAAGCCTCGATCGAAAATTACAGTAGAGGGCCTATAAAGGGCCCATCCCTCGACCCGATATTCGAGTGGCTCTTTCGGATCTGCTTGATGGTTAGTGCCTTGCACTACGGGCTAGTGGTCTGCCCGGCTCCCGGTTCCACCATCTGAAGGGGATTTCTCCCTTGGCCGCGGATCGGTGGTACCGTCGTTTTCCGCATAGCTCGTTCCAAATAGTCCGCCCATTCTTGCATCATCTTGGCGCGTGGTTCCAGGTAAAGAGCGTGGTTGTAAGCAGCGCTTACCGCGTTGCGCGGCGCGTGGGCAAGCTGCAATTCGATGTGGTCGTGGTTGTAGCCCTGCTCGTGAAGGATCGTTGAAGCCAGCCCTCGAAAACCATGGCCGGTCATGACGCCTTTGTAACCCATTCGCTCCAGTGCCTTCAGTATGGTCATGTTGGACATCGTCTTCTTGGGGTCCCGTTCGCCGGGGAATACAAGCTCCTGGTTGCCAGAGAGGGTTCGCAACAGATCGAGCACTTCAATGGACTGGAGTGACAACGGGACGATGTGTGGAGTCTGCATTTTCATGCGGCTGGCAGGAATGGACCAGCGTCTGGCCTCGATGTCAAACTCCTCCCAACGTGCACCGATCAATTCACTGGTCCGAACGAATGTGAGTGCCATGAGTTTGATGGCAAGTCTGGTCAGTTGCCTGCCTTCGTAGATCTCGATCGCGCGAAGCAGCGCTGGGAACTCCTTCGCGTCGATACGCGCCATATTTGTCTTTCGCGTGGGTTTAATTATGTCTGAGGGGCGGATTTCTGAAGCGGGGTTACGCTTGCTGAATCCGTGTGCAACTGCAAAGCGGAAGACCATGCCAACGATCTGAAGAATACGCTTGGCCATGTCTGAGGCGCCGCGGGATTCAATGCTCTTGGCAAGTTGGACCAGTTCCATCGGTTCCACTTCCGCGATGGGCCTTGCGCCGAGAACTGGGTAGACGTTCGTCTTAAGGCGATTTTTGGTCGTTGCAGCATGGCGCGCACTTTTGTTCCCATTCCAGTGCTCCAGCCAAAGCTCCGCGATCTTCTCGAAGGCGTGTTCGGTCGCAGCCTTGACTGCGGTCTTCTTGGACATGCGTTCGGCCATGGGGTCGATTCCATTTATCAGCAGCTTCCGGGCTGCATCGCGGCGTTCGCGCGCATCCGCCAGAGATAAGGCCGGGTATGGGCCGAACGACATCTGCTTCTCTATGCCTTGAAAACGGTATTTCCAGCGCCAGAGCCTGCCGCCGGATGGAGTGACCAGGAGGTGCAGACCTCCGCTATCTGACATCTTGTAAGGCTTCTCGGCAGGTTTAGAGCGGCGAATCTCGGTGTCAGTCAAGGCCATTATGGGTGCCCCACAGGATGGGGTACAAAATGCCCCCAACTCTCAGAAATGTACCCCCAGAGATGCCCCCATCTGGAGCCGGCTTCCACAATACACCCTTGGACGCAAAAAGACAAAAGCCGCTGATTTTTCAGCGGCTTATCTTGAATCATCGGACTGTCCTGGACGTCTTAGAATCTAGAAATGGTAGGCACGACTGGATTCGAACCAGCGACCTCTTCCGTGTCAAGGAAGCGCTCTAACCAACTGAGCTACGCGCCTACATTGCGACAAGGGTTAGTTTATCAGGAGCGCGGCGGCTCGAAAAGGCGCAGATCGCGTTGCGCCTACGACGACAGAGAGAACATCCGCAGACCGTTCGACTCCCTTCGCCACGCTTCGGCCGCTCCTGGATGACGGTTGTCCGGCTTATCCGTGACGGATGAACGTGCCTTTCTGCAACTCGCTCATGGCCTGGCGCAGCTCGGCCTGCGTGTTCATCACGATGGGGCCGTACCACGCCACCGGCTCCTCAAGCGGCTTGCCGGAGACGAGCAGGAAGCGAATCCCCTCGGGACCTGACTGGACCACGATCTCATCGCCGCGATCGAACAGAACGAGCGAGTGATTTCTGGCGTCGTAGACGGGCTGCGCGTTCGGATCGACGGCCGACTCGGTGAGGACCGCTTGCGGCTCGGAGGCGTCGCGGAATGTTCCCGAGCCGGCGAAGACATAGGCAAAGGCGTTGCGCGTGGTCTCGACCTGAATGCGCTTTTGCTTGAAGGGCGGGACCGAGATATCGACGTAGCGCGCATCGGCTGAATATTGTCCGGTTGCAACGCCCTCGACGGGGCCAATCTTGCCCCAGAAATCGCCGCAGATGATTCGCGCTCGGGTGCCGTCGTCCTCGGTGACCTCGGGAATGGCGCTCGACGGGATGTCCTGGTAACGCGGGGCAGTCATTTTCAAGGCGGCAGGCAGGTTGGCCCAGAGCTGAAAGCCGTGCATGCGGCCGTTGGCGTCGCCTTTGGGCATCTCCTGGTGGAGAATGCCGCTGCCGGCGGTCATCCACTGCACGTCGCCGGCGGTCATGCGGCCCTTGTTGCCGAGGGAGTCGCCATGCGCGACCTCGCCGGCCAGCACGTAGGTGATGGTTTCGATGCCGCGGTGCGGGTGCCAGGGGAAGCCGGCGAGATAGTCGGCGGGATTCTCGTTGCGGAAGTCGTCAAGCAACAGGAACGGATCGAATTCGGTGGTTTTGCCGAAGCCGAAGGCGCGCTGCAGCTTGACGCCGGCGCCTTCAATGGTGGGCGTGGTTTCAAGGATTTGCTTAACGGGACGAAGGGACATGGTGAACCTCGATTTTGCGTATAGGAATTGGATGCGCGAGGGAGATATTCGTTGCAACAAGTATTTTTCGCGCCGCCGGCCGGCCCGCCCAGTCCAGAGATTTCCTTTGACCTTCGGAGCCGATGGCAAAATGTAGTGCATCCCCGGGAAACATGTGGGGCGTTGAGGCCTATTGGGCGCCGGCTGGTCCCGGGTTCAGCAGCTTCACATAGAAGGCATTATTGCCGGTGCGGAGGTCTTTGCCGTAGGAGAAAACCAGCCCGCTGCCGAAGACGCGCAGCTTGGCTTGCGCGCCGGTGTCGAAGAGCCACCGGTGCGAGCCCAACTGGGTGCCGGGATCGGCGATTTTGCCCATGTCGACGAAGGGGCCGAGTTGCAGATGGAGCAGGCCGTTGCCGTAAAGATTCTTGTTCAGCTCCCAATTTTCAAGAAGGTACTCGCGGCCCAGCGGAGCGCGAGCCTTTGCGGCCGTCGCGGGTGCCGATGTGAGCGCGCAGGGGAAGATCGTTATCGCGTTCGAGGCCAAGGATGAAGAGCTCGTCGATGGGGACCTGGCCAAAGGTGTGGCCGGCGCGCAGTTGTTGCGAGGTTTCATAATCGTTTCCTTTGACTTGCGGGAACCAATGCCAGCCCAGCGAGCCGGTAAGTTTCTCAAAGGACTGCTGTGGCTGCGACCAGAGGCGGGCTGCGTCAGACGCTGCTGCGGCGTTGACTGCAAAGCGGCGCTCGGGCACGCGCCAAACGGAGCTTGAGATTTGCACCTGCTGCTTGAGCTCGTAGCCCGTGGCGAGCATCTGCGGCGTAAGGACAGTGCCAGATCCGCTCCCGGGCACGACGCTGCGAAAGTTGCGATGCGAGAGTTCGGCGCCGGCGGTCCAGGCGAAGCGGTCTCCATATGAAGCCAAGTCGAAGGCCGACATTTCGTGACGCATGTTGAAGCTGGCAAGTACCGGGGCGGGGCCTGTGAAGCCGTTGCGGAGGGCCCAGTTTTCATCGCGAAGATCGGTTGTTAGATTCCAGCGGTAATTGGCGCTGCGCTCGAAGGGGCCGGAAAACTGCATGAAGACGCGCCGTTTTTGCGCGTCCCAGCGGTACATGGAGTCGAAATTGATGGCCTCGCGATGCAGGTTATAGTAGCCGGAGTTGACCTCCTGAAACGGGAGTCCCTGAAAGATGAGAAACAACGATTCCAATTTGCTGTCGCCAAAGCCATTTTCTTCCTGGTTTTGGAAGGAGACATCAAAGAGGCCATCTGAACGCGCGTTGAGATCGAACTGAAATTGCGGAAAGATGCCGAGGCCGCGAATGCGGGCTTCGGAGTCAAGAAATTGTTGCAGCGTGAGCGTGCTGGCGGGCGAGAACGCGAAGGCGTGGTCAAGGAGGGCGGGCGAGATGCGCGGCTCGGGGTCTTTGCGGACGTCTGCGATCCGCGGTTTGCCTAGGTGGTTCCAATACTTCAGCGAGGCTTCGAGATTCCCCTCAAGAAAGTAGGCCGTGCCCAGGAAGTCGTTCGCGTAGTTGTCGCCGGGCGCGAGGCGGAGCGCTTGCCGCAGGCGGCGAATGGCTTGGGGATAGTTTTTTTGCTTGAAGGCGATGCCGGCGAGCTCGACGGAAAATCTGGACTCGGAGGGGGCGAGGCGGCGGCCGGCTTCGAATGCATTTTGCGCTTCGGCGAAACGCCCCAGCTCGGCCAGAGCTTCGCCGTAATAGTAATCCATTTCCGCAGAGCGCGGCGCGACGGTTTGCAACTGCTCGACGATGCCGTCCCAATGTTGCCCGGCGGCGAGATGCTGCAGTTCCTGGCCAACAGGGGGTTGGGGCGGGGCGGACTGGGCGGGCAATGCGAGCGAAGTCGAGAAGAGGGCCACGGCGACGTGCAGAGTTCGCATCAATTTAAGCTCGTCCCCAGCGAGCCCGCCTCAGGAACGGCAAGCAGAATCCAGTTCCCGGCGGCTTTCCATTCCCGCTCGAATTGGGATTGGTCCTCTCTGAGTAGCTTGCGTTGCGCGGGGTCGTTGACGAGCACCAGATTCCGGGGTTCGTCGAGGCCAACGACAACGACGTAATGGAGCGACGGGGCCGAGCCTGTTTTGAGCGCGGCGATCAGCGGGCGGCCTTGCTGCAATTGGCGTTCGAGATCGCCGGGCTGGCCCGCGAAGGCGAAGGCGCGATAGCCGTTTTGCTGGAAGTAGCGCACCATGGCGGAGGCGTAGATGCCGTGCGCCGAGCCGGAATACAAGGCGCGCAGGATTGGAGCGGGTTCGGCCTCAGGACGCACGCTCTGGCCTTGATGCTGTTCCCAATACTGCATGACCATGGCGATACTGGCGGCGCCGCAGCCGTCTTTCTGTTGCTGCACAAATGGGACGTCGAGCCACAGGTTGGCCAGCCCGTCAGCGAATGTTGCGGCGCACATCGAGAGCGCTGCGACCACGGCAATGGCTAGTCTGCGCGGCATGGTCAGAGCTCAGTGGAAGATAGCGATGAGGAGAATAAGTACGACAATGGCGAGGATGATGAGAATCAGGTCGCGGTCGCCGATGGTGCCGGCCGCAAAGTCGGCCTGGGCCTTGTTGGCGCGGGATGCCAGTTGCGCCAGCTCCTCATCGCTGAGGCCGGCGACGGCTTGCTTCACCTGTTGCGGACTGACGTGCGCCGACTGCAGGGCTTGCTTCGCCTGATCGGTGGAAAGGAAGTTGTTGAGGGTGTCTGCGTTCTGCTGCCGGGTTTGCGAGGCGTCGACCGCAGCCTTCTGCATATCGTCTGGGCTTACCAGGTGCTGGTCGCCTTGTGCCGTGAGGGCTGGAGGAACGGCGAAAGCCAGAACGAGAATGGCAGCCATCAAAAGATGTGCAAACTGCCAAAGTGTGGAACGCATCATTTGCGACCTCCGGGGGAAATGGGAGCGGGCGCGCCAATCTTCTGCGCGCTCCCGATCCGCAAAGACAATACTGAGGGTTAGATGAGCGGCTGCAGACGGAATGTTGCTTTGCGATCCACCGCTTCCACAAGGGGTTAACGCGCGGCGGCATTATGCTCGTGTACAGACCCATCTCATGAGCGACTTTGCCCAAACCGTCAAGCAGCAGGCCGACATCGTCAAGGTGATCGAGGGCTACATCCGCCTGCGCAAGGCGGGAGCGCAGAGCTACACCGGCCTGTGCCCGTTTCACAAGGAGAAGACGCCGTCGTTCAGCGTGCATGCGGGGCAGCAGTTCTTCTACTGCTTTGGCTGCCAGGCTTCGGGCGACGTTTTCAGCTTTGTCGGGCAAGATCGAGAATGTCGGCTTTCCCGAGGCGGTGCGGATTGTGGCGCAGAAGTGCGGGATTCCGCTGCCCAAGCGGGAGTTTTCGTCGCCGGAAGAGGCTGCCGGAGCCAGGCTGCGGACCAAGCTGCTGGAATTGCACGAGACGGCCGCGGCGTGGTTTGAGGAGCAGTTGCGCGGGCCCGGCGGGGCGCTGGCGCGCGAATACCTTGCCGGTCGCGGGCTTTCGGACGAGGGAATCAAGAAGTTTCGCATCGGCTACGCGCCCGACAGCTTCAACGCGCTGCGCGACCGGCTGAGCGGCATGGCGGACGAGGAGACGCTGCGGGCGAGCGGGCTGTTCAGTTCGAAGGAGCACGGGCGACGGATGGACAGCCAGTGGACCGATCTACGACCGGTTCCGCAAGCGGGTGATGTTCCCCATCGCGAACGAGGGCGGGCGGGTGATTGCGTTTACGGCGCGGACGCTGGAGACAGGCGAAAAGGCGGGCGCGAAGTACATCAACTCGCCGGAGACGCCGCTCTATTCCAAAGGTCAGGTCCTGTTCAACCTGGACAAGGCGAAGGCAGCCATCCGGCAGCTTGAGTTTGCCCTGCTGGTGGAGGGGCAGATGGATTGCATCAGCGTGTTTCTGCGCGGGATTCAGAACGTGATTGCGACCAGCGGGACGGCCTTTACCGAGCAGCAGGTGGCGATTCTGAAGCGGCACACTTCGAATGTGGTGGTCAACTTCGATCCCGATGCGGCCGGTGCGAACGCCGCGGAGAAGTCGATTGCGCTGCTGACCGAGGAGGGATTTTCGATCAAGATCGTGACGCTCGAAGGCGGCCTGGACCCTGACCGGTTTATCCGCGAGCGGGGCGTGGAGGCTTATACGGCGGCGGTGCGCGGGGCGCGGCGGCAATCCGATTACCTGATTGAGCGGGCGCGGCAGCTGTTTCCTGGAGCCAGCGCGGAGCAGAAGGTGAAGGCTATGAATTTTCTGCTGCCGCACATCCGGCGGATGCCGGAGAAGCTGGCGCGGGACCAGTTTGCCGCGGACGCGGCGCAAAAGCTGGGCATCGATTCGGCGGTGCTGCGCGAGGAGCTGCGGCAGGCGGCGCTCAAGCGGCGGGACCGGGTGGAAGACGCGGGCCACGGCGCTGACAGAAGTGGAGCGGGTGCTGCTGCGGGCGCTGGCCATCACCGATCCCGCAGGCGCGCAGGCGCGGCAGGCTGGCGGCGGAGGCTCTGGCAAAGCAACCTGCATGGTTTGAGCATCTTGGCGCATTTCGCGGCCATGCAGGCGCTGGCCGCCCGCGCGGCTAATGACCCGATGGATGTGGTGGAGGAGCCGGCGCAGCGGGCGTTGCTGGCCGAGGCGCTGCTGGCCGAGAACAGGCCGCCGGAGGGAGGCGAAGTTGCGAGCGCGCTGCAGGAGATCCAGGAGCGGGCCATCGAGGGCCAGCAGCGCGACCTGCGCGCGCTGATTGCCGAGGCCGAGCGGCGCGGCGACTATGCCGAGCTGGCCCTGCTGACGCAGCAGAAGCTGGAACTGGACCGGGCGCTGCGGCAACTGCATACAGCCAGAAGCCACCAGAGCGGTAAAGCCTCGTGCCCGCTCTGTGACGCCTTCCACCACGGACAATTCTTGCGTCGAAACTGGGCCTTCGGGCGTCTAATAGACAAGCGGGACCAGGAGTGGGCAGAAGCGAAACGGTCTGATCCAGTCCGCAGCAGTCGATACGGGGACGGCTATCGCGCCGATTTTCTGCTGGCGCGCGACGAGTGAAACTGTGGTAATCTATTGATCTCAGTGAGGATGCGCGCCCCTTTGCCCCACACATGAGCTGCGGCTCGCGGGCGACCCAGGCGAAACCTGAAGCGCTGCCATCCTGTTCCGAGAAAAGTGAAGGACCGCTCTTTGCGGGAAGCGTGGTTGTGTATGCACGCGAGGACTTTCTGAACTGAGGCCCTCATTTGGTGCGTCTGGGCACGCAGACGGCGCATAGGTGACGCGCGCCCGCGAGGCCAGCGGCAGTGGATTCGGACGCGCGGGCACGGCACGCGAGGCGGTCAGTTCCGAGGCGGCCAGTTCCAAGGGTAAGGCAAAAGTTGAAATCGGGTGACACGCGTCCTGAGGATGCGCGGCGCCGAAGAGAGCAGGAATATTTTGGCGATTGACGACAAATTCGAAGAGGATGTGCACGGCCTGATCGAGGTCGGCAAGGAGAAGGGCTATCTCACCTACGGCGACGTGAACGACGCGCTGCCGGATGAGATTGGCTCGCCCGACGATCTGGACGATCTGATCACGACCATCGGCACGCAGGGCATCGACCTGCTCGACACTCCCAAGTTTCCCGGCGACAAGGAATTCGAGCTGGAAGAGGGCGAGGACGTCGAGCTCGACCTGACGCCGGGGACGCTGGAAAAGACCAACGACCCGGTGCGCATGTATCTGCGCGAGATGGGCACGGTGCCGCTGCTGACGCGCGAAGGCGAAGTGGAGATCGCCAAGCGCATCGAGCGCGGGCAGATGCGCGTGCTCAAGGCGATTTCGCGTTCGCCGATCGTGATCCGCGAGATTGCGGCGCTGGGCGAAGACCTGAAGCGCGGCGTGCGCAACGTGAAAGAAGTGGTGATCTTCGACGAGGAAGAGCTCACCGAAGAGGTGGTGCAGGCGCGCGTGAAGGCCACCGTGGCGCGCACTGACGCGCTGGTGAAGCACCAGAAGAAGATCGCGCAGCTTGAAGAGAAGCAGGCAGCGATTCCGGCCGGCAGCAAGGCCAAGGTGAAGGAAGCGCGGCGGCTGCGCTGGGCCGTTGGCCGCGAGAAGGTGTTCATCTCGCGCATTGTGCGCGAGCTGAAGTACACGCCCATGGAGCGCAAGCGCCTGCTGGACAAGGTCAACAAGACCGTGGACACCATGCGCACGCTGGAGCGGCAGATTCGCTCGCTGGAGCAGAAGTTCGAAGCTTCGAAGAGCGAGGAGCTGAAGAAGGAGTACCGGCGCCAGCAGAAGAACTGCCGGACCGACCTGGAAAAGATCGAAGGCGACGCGGGCGTTGTCGATTGCGGAGCTGAAGCGCACGCAGCGCGAGATGATCCAGGGCGACATGGACGCCGAGCAGGCCAAGCGCGAGCTGATCGAGGCCAACCTGCGGCTGGTGGTGTCGATCGCCAAGAAGTACACCAACCGCGGACTGCAGTTCCTCGACCTGATTCAGGAAGGCAACATCGGCCTGATGAAGGCGGTGGACAAGTTCGAATACCGGCGCGGCTACAAGTTCTCGACGTATGCGACGTGGTGGATTCGGCAGGCGATTACGCGCGCCATTGCCGACCAGGCGCGGACGATCCGCATTCCGGTGCACATGATCGAGACCATCAACAAGCTCATCCGCACCAGCCGCCAGCTTGGTGCAGGAGCTGGGCCGCGAGCCGTCGAGCGAAGAGATTGCGCGGCGCATGGACATTCCTGTGGCCAAGGTGCGCAAGGTGCTGAAGATCGCGCAGGAGCCGATCTCGCTGGAGACGCCGATCGGCGAAGAGGAAGACTCGCACCTGGGCGACTTTATCGAAGATCGCCAGGCGGTTTCGCCTTCCGAGGCGGTGATCGGCGTGAACCTGAAGGAGTACACGTCGCAGGTGCTGCGCACGCTGACGCCGCGCGAAGAGCGGGTGATCAAGATGCGCTTCGGCCTGGAAGACGGCTCGCGAGCACACGCTGGAAGAGGTGGGCCAGAGCTTCCAGGTGACGCGCGAGCGCATCCGGCAGATCGAAGCCAAGGCGCTGCGCAAGCTGCGGCATCCTTCGCGGAGCCGCAAGCTGAAGGCGTTTGTCGAAGGCGTGAAAGAGATGTAAAATCCCGGCTGAACGTTTGCCGCGAGGGCCGCAGCTTTCAAACGAGCTGCGGCCTTTTTGG
>CAWENG010000002.1:0-58648 GCA_963810515.1 uncultured Acidobacteriaceae bacterium | reverse complement strand
AGGACAGCCAAAAGGATCGTCTGCCCAAGGAAAAGCAAAGATAGGCAAGCCAGCACGATTTGTCGGTTGCCGGGAGGGGCGCGCCGTTTCCACTGGACTGGTCTTCCGGGCAGCGCTTCGTGGTTCGGCGCTCACATTCATCTCACGAGGTAGCGTTGGGACGGTTACATTCAAAAAGCCAAGCTCTCGAGGACCCGGCAGATCTGCTGCAACCTTCGTATTGCTGTTTCCGTCATTTCCGCCCCCCTCAAGCGGTCGCAGACGATGACCCCTAGCGGCTTAGGCTCTCCCTCTGGCCACACGGCCCCCCATTGATAGCGTGTCTCGTGATCTGGTTTATGCCTGTCGCGCTCAAGCATCGACACGTTCAGGGGCCGGGAATTGCCGGAGGCGCGATTGGAATACCGCCATCGAGGGCAACGCCTGGTTCAAAGCCATGCTCGCCTCTGACATAGACCGCGATGTAGTTTGCTCCCACGCTGTTCCGGACGAAATTCGCGGAGCTTATAATCATCGCCAGGGGATTAGTGACGTCTAGGGTCGCGAGACTTTCGACCAGACTTTCACAGGTGCTCACATCGGCGGCGATCCGTAATTCAAGTCGGTCAATTTCTGCGACAGCTTCCTGCAGTCCTTCGGCCAACTCTTCAGCGGCTAACCGGGACTGAGCTGCGTGTTCTGCAAGCCTAAGTTCGTGATGGAGATGCAGTGTGCGCAGACCGCCGACCACAAGTGCAGTAGCAAACCAAGCACATGGCTGGGCAGCTATGACCGCGGCAAACTCATAAAAATCCTGCATGCCAGATTGGACCGGCCACGGGGTTAAGCCGCTGTTGCGCCGAGGGTCGCGAACAGACCACCCATGATGCCTGGCAACTGGGCCGACATCAAAACGACAGTACATTTATAGTAGGATTAGGCATGTCACCCAGTCCGGCCGGATTTTCATGCACCAACGCTCTGAGCAAGACAATAACAGCAATCAGCGCCAGAGTTTCCGGCACGAATCGCTTCCAATCTGAAAGTGCCATCATCTGTAGCAAAGGCCGCTCGAGTTCTGGGAGAACCCTTCGCCGAGTGTTAGCCTCTTCAGCGCCTCCAGTATTCGCCGTCATCGCGAGCCTCGCATAAGCGGGGAGCATCCCAGCGCATCTGTGCATCGGCCCAAATGCGCTGTATGACGGCAGGAAAGTCTGTCGGCGCCTGAACCGCCCCCAGTTGCTCGAGCCGACTGATATTCCCCACGATGACTTTTCTGGCTCTCCCGCTCTATCTGGGCGCGAACGCGCCTGAGCGTTATCTGTTTGCCCGAAACATTTCCTAACATTTCGACTAGTATCCGAAGTTGAATTGCCCGCCCGCTGCAGATATTCACGGAACCCGTTCGCTTCGGGATTAGCGGCGAGCTGGAATAACGCCGAGCACACCTGGCCTGCACCCATGAAGTCGCGTTCGACGTCTAGATTACCGGTTTCTGAAAACCACTGCTCGCCCACCGGTCGCAAGCTGGAAGGCGAATTCCCCGAGCGCGAGATGAGTGGGCATACCTGGCCCGATCGGATTGAATGGTCGTGCAACGATGACCCGGATGCCCGTCCGGTCTGAAAACGCCAACGCCAGCCTTGTCTGCTCCAGCTTCGTCGTTCCATAGGGCTCTGACCGGAACACAGATCATCTTCTCAGAAATGGGAACACCGTCGACAATGGACGCGCCGTATTCGGCAGCACTGCCACAAAATACCAGAGCGGGACGAATGCCCGCGTCGAGGACTGCCCGTGTGATTGACGAGGCCAACCCAACATTCACGCGTCTCAGGTCCATGGTCTCGCCATGCATCCCGCCAGCCAGATGGAAGATCAGGTCTGGCTCGACCTCTTCGAATATCCGCGCGAGGCGCGTTGGGTTCCACGGGGCCTCTCCTATAAAAAAACGGCAGACAGCACAGATCCCGCTCTGCGACAGATTGAAACAACGGTTACTCCTTGATGCCGCAACTCATGTACCAGATGCTCGACGCAAAAATCCGGAGGCGCCCGTGACAATGGCGCGCATGCACCTACTCCTCGAGGAACAGCTCGCGATGGTGCTCAAACATGTTTTGAGCCAGCGCGAAATCGTCTGGGCGACCGATGTCGAGCCACATGCAGTCGTCTTGGAAGCAACGGATGTCCGCCGCTCCCGCGCGCATCTTCAGAAGCAGTGATGGGCACGTCGAGGTATTCGCCGGGGATTATGTGTGGCCTACGGCCTCGCGCCGAAGAATGTAGATCCCCATACTCACGAAATAGGTGTTCGTCGGCTTCTCTCTGATATGCGCATAGTCGCTTCTCGGAGTTGAATTCGATGAGCCCAAAATCGATCTGATCCCCTCGTCAAAAACCCCAATCGACGCATCACACTCCGTTTCCAGATGCTGCTTCATCATCGCGACCAAGTCCATGGTCGTCAAAAGGTCGCCGTTTGAGACGATAAAGGCGTCGTTGAGCTCCTTGAAGCATATTCCCTAGCGCACCGGCTGTGCCCAGTGGTTGGTCTTCGCTTCTATAACGTATGCTGACGCCATATTTTGATCCGTCTCCAAAGAACGCTTCAATGAGATGTTGCAGATGGTTGACGGCGAGAATTATCTCTGACACTCCTGCCTTTTTCATTCGCCGGATCAAAAGTTCCAGGACTGGCATATCACCCAGCGGCATAAGTGGTTTGGGAAGCAAAGCGGAGTAAGGAAAGAGCCGCGTGCCCTTGCCGCCCGCCATAATCACCGCCTGCGTTACCATGCCGCTGGCGATCGTCACCGAGGGGGCGGCCGTTTGCTCACGGCGCAGGCGTGCAGACCGAACTCATCCTATCCTCCTTGGTAGCGTGCCGGTTCCAGTCCAGTCGTTGCTGTTGTGGCGCCCCGTCCCCGGCGGAACCGTCCTGGACCACATCTCCCGGCAATAGCGGCGTGGTCTCTAAGGCGGGAAATCTGTTTATGCCATCAGCGGATCGCCGGGTAATCCAGAACCGTGTCGGCGCTGTCGTATCGCTTGCGTCCGCCGCAACGCCGGCCTGCAGAACACCTAACACGGCTCTAATCGAAGCAATAGTGCGAATATGCGAATCAACGTCGTCCTGGTTGGTCTGGATTGCCCTCTGCAGATCCTGCTGCATGGTCGATTTGCAGCTTCTCCTGCGCAGCCCGAGCCGCTTCGAGCCGCCGCTCGGATTGGGCAACTGTGAACTCGGTCATCCTGTTGCTGAACCAGCAAAGTCGACAGATCTGCTTCCATCTCGAGGATTTTGTAGCGTGATACGCTTCCCCGGGTGGCCATCGCCTGTAACTCGTGCAGCAGGATCTGTTTTTTGTCGAGCAGGGCCGCAAGCTGTTCTAGGCGCATTTTCTGGGCGTCCAGTTCTTCCTGGGCAATATCGACATCTCTTTGACTGAGATTGCTCTGCAGAACGAAGGCCCTACGGGCCAACGTTAGGTCTAGTTGCGCCCCCGCGACTTCATTGGCCACGGTTCCAGGTTTCCCGGGTTGCGCCTGCTTGATCGCTTGAGGCTGCAAACCAACCAGCATGCTAATTTGCTCTGATCCGTTCTGCTGAGCTATGAGCATTGCTCTTTTGATCAGCAGCGAAGTCACCTGATGTTCGGTTTGCTGAAGCTGTTCTCTTCTTGGATCGTCTCGATCGCTTTTGATGTATCTGCAGCTCCGGTATTAGATCCACCGGCATTAGCAACCGCCTGAAGAACAATGATCCCGGGAGCGAACTTGACCGCACCCGGCACCCGGACGGATCCGATCACGTAGACCGGAAGACGATCTAAAATCTCAACATGCACGTCGATCGAGCGACCAAAGGCCCGGTAGAAGTCGGTGGCAAGATCTGCCTGCAACTCCTCGACAGTGCGGCTGGCGGCAGCCAGGTCCCGAGTTGGGGAATGCTTATGGCCCCCCACTCATTGACCGCGTATTCGCCAGAGATATCCGTTCTGGGGAAGATAGTCGCGACCGGATGACCGTAGTTGGGCCTCTCCGCGGGCAAGTGGTATCTCCAGCGTTTCAAAAAACAATATTTTTAGTTGGTCGCCATAAGCCACTTGCGCGCTATGATTAGCAGTCGATGGCGTGGCAAGCTGACGAGCGGCTGGTGCTGGAAAATCAGTCAGCGCGGGTGCGCTGGACCGTTGTCGTGGAAGGGACAAGAGCGCACTCAGCTCAGTCACCAACTGCTCGCGCAGATTTACCCACGTTTCCGCCACCACGCGTAGCCCCAGTGGTGAGTTCGGAGCATTTATCGGGAGCCACCGGAAGGAAGCCATTGCAGCAAGCAAGGCGAAGCCAGCGAGAGCGGCGGGTATCGCAACAGGCGCCCGATACCACGGCGGCCAGGCTGGCTTCTTGCGCTCATTCCACGGTCACTGATTTGGCTAAGTTTCGTGGTTGATCCACATCCGTGCCCTTCAGCACGGCGACGTGTACCTAGCATTTGAACAGCGATCGCATACAGGACGGGAGCGACGATCGGATGAACGGTCGGTAGCACGATGGTCCGCGACGCGATGCCGCGAAGCTTCGTCGTGCTGGTTCTGTCGCCAAACACGATAACTTGGCCACCACGTGCTGCGGCCTCCTGCAGATTGGATGCGGTCTTCTCCAGCAATGGTCCGGATGGAGCAATGGCAATCACCGGCACAGTGTTGTCGATCAGCGCGATCGGCCCATGCTTGATCTCTCCCGCGGCGTAGCCTTCCGCGTGAATATACGTGATTTCCTTCAACTTCAGCGCTCCTTCGAGCGCGATAGGGAAGCAGTTGCCGCGCGCCAGATACAGCACGTCCTGAGCGCCAACGATCAACCGTGCCAGATCCTCGATCACCTCGCTACAATCCAAAACCGCCTGCGCCTGGTCCGGCAGATCTAGCAGGCTGCCCACAATTGCGGCTTCCTCGGCGGGGGAAATACTGCCGCGTGAGTCTGCCGCACCGATTGCGAGACAGGCGAGCATGGCGAGCTGGGCGGTGAAGGCCTTTGTGCTTGCGACGCTCATTTCTGGCCCGGCCCGGGTTTCCAGCATGATGTCGGAACCTCGGGCAATGCTGCTTTCTGGCACATTGACGATCGAGAGAATTCGCTGCTTCTGCTCCCGCATAAACTTGAGTGCTGCTAGCGTATCTGCCGTCTCTCCTGACTGGCTGACCAGAATTCCAAGGCCGTCTGCCTCAAGCGGAGGAGCGCGATAGCGGAATTCGCTCGCGATATCGGCATCGGTTGGGATTCGTGCGATCTGTTCAAACCATGACCGACCCACCAAACCCGCATAAAACGCGCTGCCGCAGGCGCTTATGGTAATCCGCGAATGCCGCGTTATGTCGAACGGAAGCTCCAGCACCCGGCGCTCTGCCGGGTCAATCATCCGCTGTAGTGTGTTGTGGATGACCCTCGGGTGTTCGTGCAACTCCTTGTCCATGTAATGCCGAAACGGCCCTTTGCCGACGACCGTATCTGCAAGCGCCGAAACGGTGATGTCTCGCTTTATCTCCTGTCCATCGAAGTCAAAGAACCGGGCCGTATGGCGGCCAAGCTCCGCCCACTCACCCTCACGCAAATGCACCATGCGGCTGGTAAGGGGCGCGAGAGCCAAGGCATCCGAACCGACATACATCTCTGCACCCCCGAACCCGATTGCCAGGGGGGCGCCATTCTGAACGCCGATCAGCAGATCAGGGTGGCCGGCGAATACGATCGCCAGGGCATACGAACCCTTCAGCCGCTGGCATGCGGAAAGCACCGCCTCACGCGGAGACATGCCGCCCGCAAGGTTCAGGTCCAGCAACTGAACCACGGCTTCAGTGTCTGTCTCGGTGGTGAAGTGCCGACCGGCCGCCTCCATCTCCTCCCTCAAGGTGGCGTGATTCTCGATGATCCCGTTGTGTACGACGGCGACGCGCGATGTGGCGTGTGGGTGGGCATTGCTTTCGGTGGGCGCGCCGTGAGTTGCCCAGCGCGTGTGGCCAATGCCGGTCGTGCCGACCAGCGGTGAACTGGTCAGCGCGACTGCCAGGTTGGCAATTTTGCCTTTCGCACGGCGCCGCTCTATGTGGCCGTTCACCAGCGTGGCTATCCCGGCGCTGTCATAGCCGCGGTATTCCAACCGGCGCAATGAATCCAGGATCAGCGGCGCTGCCGGCCGTGAACTAATGACGCCGACGAGACCACACATCCGATGCCTCTTTCATTGCCGTTTCTTTCATCGTGCTGTGACTTCCTTATCCTTCAGCTATGGGTGATCAGGATGCCCGTGGCACCGTCCGAGGCGAGCGTGAATCCGACTGGAGTGATGGAGTTGATCGTGAACTTGGTTGTTGTTCCGCCGGACTTCGCGGTAACCAGCGTGTTGGCCCCGCTTGCCGTTGCAGTCAGCGTTGCCCCTGCAAAAGCCAGGTTCGTGATGTCGATCTGGTCGCTGGAGACAAAGTCGCTGATGGTAACCCCGTTCAGATGTGCGGCGGTGTCCTTGAAGGTGTCGAAACCGCCCGAGTAACCGATCAGCGTGTCGGCTCCACCGCCGCCGGTCAGCGTCTGGTCAATTCCACCAGCCTGGATGGTGTCCTTACCGGTGCTGCCATCCGCCGTGATGAATGCCATTCCGTTCAATATCAGCGTGCTCGCGGATGTCAGCTTCACTGTAGTGACATCAGTGTGGGCGTTCAGGGTGATGGTGCCGCCGGTGGTGATGTCCAGCGTGCTGTTGGCGCCGAGCCCGCTGATCGAGGCAACCGCATTGGCCGCGGTCGCGTCCACCGTTTCGTTGGGGCCGCCGGCGATGACGCTTTGCGTCGGCGCGCCGAGGGTGATGGTATCACCGCCGACGCTGCTGCCACTGATTTGCAGTCCGGCCGTACTGTTGGCAGTAAATTTCGTCGCTGTCGCCAGTTGCACGGCGTTGATGCCGGTGATGTTGGCGCCCATCGTCGCGGTACCGCCGCCGTTCACCACCAGCGTGTTGGTGCCGCTGCCTCCCTTGATGGTGGTGTTGGCGATCGTTGTCTTGGTCACGTTATAGACATCCGTGCCGGAGCCACCGTTTACCGTTTCGCCGTTGCCCAGCGTCACCGTATCGGCGCCCGGGCCCAGATTGATTACGTCGCTGTCGTTGGCGCCGATGATGGTGATGCCGGGCGACGCATCCCCCGACGCGTCCGCGGCCACGTTCACCGTCACGTTCTTCAGCGCGGCGCGCAACGTGATTGTCTGCGCTGTTGCTGCTTCTCCCTCCTGCGCGTCGATAATCTGGAAGTTCGTCAGCTTCGCCAGTGACGCAAGGTTGAACGATCCGCCGCCGGACAGCTCCAACGTGTTGACCACGCCGGTGCCGGTGCCGCCGGTGATACTATCGGCAGGAAGCAGGGTGGCCGCGGTCGCGAGGACGGTTGTGCTCACCGGCCCGAGCTTGAGTGTCTCTGCCGTCGTCGGGAGAGTAACGACAGTCCGCCGGTGATCGGCAAGGTTACATCTAGGCCTCCGCCTCCTGTGGTGTCAGCACCCAGGACGAAGTTGCCTGTAAACGTTCCGGTCAACGTAATTTTCGTGGTGGTCGTCCCACTGGTCAGCGTCAGCATCGTGCTCGTGGCGCTGACCACGGACTTGGTGAGCGTCGTGGTCGTCGGCGAGAGATCGGTGATGTCGATGATGTCGCCGGGCAGGAAGTTGACGATGGTATCGTTGTTCGTATTGGCCGCGGTGTCGCGGAATATGTCACCGCCTGCAGCAGAGCCGGTTAGCGTGTCGGCCCCTGCGCCGCCGCTCAGCACCTGGCCAGCGCCGCCCGCCGTGATGTTGTCGGCGCCACTGCTGCCGATGACCTGCAGCCCGGCCGTGGCATTGGCGGTGAAGGTTGTCGCGTTCGCCAGATCCACGGTGGTGATGCCGGTGATGCCGGCGCCCATGCTGGCTGTACCGCCGCCTGTGACGTCCAGCGTGTTGGTCCCCTTCGAGCCGCCGTTGATGGTCACGCTGCCGAGCGTCGCCGAAGCAACTTTGAAAGTGTTGTTGCCGCCACCGCTGTTCACCGTTTCGCCGGCGCCCAGCGTGACCGTGTCGTTGCCCGAGCCGAGATTGATGATGTCGCTGTTGGCGGCGCCGGTGATGGTAATGGTGGGCGATGTATCGGCCGCCGTTGTGTCAGAGGCGACGTTCACCGTTGCGTTCAGCCCGGCGCGCAGCGTCACTGTCTGGGCCGTCGCCCCCTGCCCCTCCTGCGCAGTAATGAACGCGACGTTCGTCAGCGTAGCCGGTACTGCTAGGTTGAAGGTACCACCTCCCACCAGTTCGAGCGTGGAGTTCGGTGCCGGCGTGATTGCGTCGGTGCCGGTCAGTGTGTTGGTCTTGGCGATGACTGTGTTGACAGTGGACCCGACGGTATCTTTGCCGGTGGTCAGCGTAAACGTCTGGCCTATGACCTCGGTGGCGATCACGGAGGTGGTGTTATTGGTGGCGGTTTGCCCCGCCGTATCTTGTCGGTGATGGTAAAGCTCGTAGTGACGCTCTGGCCCGATGCGACCTGATTTTGGGTCGGCGTGAACACCAGGGCGTCCAGCGCAGTGGTCACCGCGCTGGCGCTGCCGGCAATGGTATAGACGCCTCCGACGTTCGTGCTGCCGTCCGTAGCCGCGTTCAGGTCGGTCAGCGTGCCGTTGGCCGCTGCGGACAGCGTGACCGTAACCGTCTCGGTCTGGCTGAAATTGGCGTCGCCAATCGTCACGCCGGTGAACGGCGTGATGGTCTGGAGATCGGTGATCGCCTGGCCGGCCTTGGTGCCTGTGATGGTCGGCGGAACCGCCACGTCCGTGGCAATGACGCTGGTGATGGTATCGGTGGCGGTCAGCGCCGTCGTATCGCTATCGGTGATGGTAAATCCGGTGGTCACGGTCAGGCCCGGCGCCATCTGGTTGGCGGTGGGGGTGAATATCAGAGCGTCGAGCGCTGAGGTAACCGCGCTGGCATTGCCGGTGGCCGTATAGACGCCCGACGAGGGATTGGTGAAAATGCCCAGGTCGGTCAGCGTGCCGTTGGCCGCTGCGGACAGCGTCACCGTGACCGTCTCGGTCTGGCCGAGGTTGAGATCACCGATCGCCACGCCTGAGAACGGCATGATGGTCTGCAGATCGGTGATCGCCTGGCCGGCCTTGGTGCCTGTGATGGTCGGCGGAACCGCCACGTCCGTGGCAATGACGCTGGTGATGGTGTCAGTAGCGGTCAGCGCCGCGGTATCGGTATCGGCGATGGTGAATCCGGCGGTCGCGGTCAGGCCCGGCGCCACCTGGTTGGCGGTGGGGGTGAATATCAGAGCGTCGAGCGCTGAGGTCACCGCGCTGGCATTGCCGGTGGCCGTATAGACGCCCGACGAGGGATTGGTGAAAATGCCCAGGTTCGACAGCGTGCCGTTGGCCGCCGCCGACAGCGTGACCGTAACCGTCTCGGTCTGGCCAACATTTGTGTCGGCGATGGTCATGCCCTAGAACGGGGTGACTGTCTGCAAATCGGTAATCGTCTGGCCTGGCGTGGTGCCCGTGATGGTCGGCGGAGTCCTCAACGTGAAATCGACCGCGGTTGAGGAACCCGTCATGTCGGCCAGGTCGGTGTCCGTCGCCACGATGCTGTTCGCCCCGGCGCTCAGCGTGACGGTCGTCGACCAGGTCCCGTCCGACTGAACCGTCGCCGTGCCCAGTGCGGTCGTCGAGCCGTTGTCGTAGAGCATCACTGTCGTGCCGACCGCCTCGCTCTCGACATACTTCGTCACCGTTCCGCTGATCGGCTGGCTGGGATTGGCCGTCTGGCCGCTCGCGCTAGTGATCGCAACCGTCGGGCCCCCGAAAACGATCGCGCCGGCCACGGCAGTCGAGCCCTCCGTAATCGCGACAGTATGCGCAGGACCGGCACGCCCTGCGGCGAGTCGCGGAGATCGCCAGCAGCCCGTCGCCGGTAACCAAACTCAGGTCGTCTCCGACCAGCGTAGCGGACACCGGACCCGCGCCGGTGCCGGCGGCCGTCGGCAGGACCGAGACGATATCTGTGCCAGCCGTCTTGATATGGACGTCAACCGTGCCGTCGCCTGTAAACGAGAATGTCAGGTTGGTGCCGTCGCCGGTCAGCGACTGCAGGTCGGCGCGCATCGGCAGGTAGTCGACATGCGTGACGTCGTCCTGCGTTGTGCCGAGCGTAACGGTGAAGGTGCCGCCGCCGTAAGGCAGGAACACGCTGTTGCTGTCATAGGCGTACCAGTTGCCCGCGTCGCCAACGACCTGGCCGGCGGCTCCGTTGATGATGTTCAACGCCATCGCGCCGAGATCAGGTTCCGTGGGAGCCGGCGCAACCGTCGCGGTGATGACGTTGCCGCTGGTGGTCTCGGAGAGCGTGGCGGCTTGCTCGGCGGCGATGCGGGAGGCGAGATCCTCCGTGGTCACGAATTCATAGCCCGCGTTGTAGGCGTAGGCGATGAAGTTCGTGTACATCGCTTCGTTATAGTTTGGACAGGGGCGTTCCAGGGTCACTGTCATTGAAATTCGTCGGTCCGTAGTCGTGCCATGGCCATACGATGATCGGAGTCGCGGAGTTAGCCGAGAGCTCATTGAACAAGGATTCCCAGTCGGCATCGGCCTGGGCGGGAGTTTTGTCGTCGTATTGGATTTCGGTGAAATCGAAGGTGATATTCGGTGCGATGTAAACCGCCCCGGTATCGGTCGGATCGATGTAGCCGAAGGCGTTGGGGGCGCCGGAATCGGCTCCGGTCCAGCCGCCGATGACGTAGCCGGTATTGCCGGCAGGGAACTCGGCAGTCTGATAATATGCCTCTATGTTATCGGAGGTCGCGACCGCATCGTTGGCGCCGGGTACCGCCGCGCCATCGATGGGGATACCGATGTTTTGCCTCGATGATTGAGTTGCCCGTCCCGAACTTGTAGGCGAACGTCCAGTCGGGTGCGGAACCGTTGGCAGGCAATGGTTCGTCCAGCGCATTTACTTACATGTGGCTAGCGGAGACGACTCTGGCCCATCGCAATTATGTTCGCTATTTCATGCTGGAATCGAGCTCGATGTTTCATCTTGCCGCCCGCTATGCTATCGGTATTCACGCGGCGTGCGTCGATTTTGATGGCAGTGGCCTCCTGCTGTGTGGGGATTCCGGCGCGGGAAAATCGACGTTGGCCTATGGCTGCGCACGCGCCGGTTGGACCTACGTCACGGACGATGCAAGCTTCCTGGTTGTCGGACGCGAAGATTCACTGGTTGTCGGCAATGCCCGCCAGGTGCGGTTTCGTCCTTCCGCGGAGGTCCTGTTCCCGGAGCTCGAAGGCCAACCTGTTCTGCAACGCGCGGAGACAGGCAAGCCCTCGGTCGAACTATTCACCACGCCATTTGCTCACCTGAAGACTTCATTTTCATCACATGTCAGTCACATCGTCTTTCTCAATCGCCATTCCGGCGGCAAAGGAAAGCTCGTGCAATTGCCCGCGGATGTTGCCAGGGCCTACATCTTCCAGAGAGGAATCGGTATTCCGCAGGTTGCCGCATTACAGGTGGCTGCGGTCGAGCGGCTTCTGGAACGCGGAGTCTTCGAGCTGCACTACACCGATCTCGATTGTGCCATCGATCGTCTTGCGCGCCTCGCACGGGAAGGCCGGTAGTGGAATCCCTATCCGACCCTCTCATCGGACAGGACGCTGATGCCTCAAGAGGTTCGTTCGCAAAGTTCAGATCGTTTGTCGGTCGGTTCAGCCACGGTTTCTGGACTTTTTTCGCGGCGGCCTTCCTGTACGATTTCGGCTTTGGTCTATTCTTCTTCCTCTTCAACCTCTATCTCACCGATCTTCACTTCAACGAAAGAATTCTCGGTATCCTCGCCGGAACTCTGACATTTGGCAACGTCGTCGGGACGATTCCAATCACGATTCTTGTCCGGCGCTACGGCCTGCGGCCGCTCCTGCTGGTTTGCTTCATCGCGGCGCCGTTGATCTGCATTCTGCGCACATTCATTTTGTGGACGCCCGCGCAGATTGGTCTGGCTTTCCTAACCGGAATCGCGATGAGCAGCTGGCCGATCTGCTTTTCGCCGGCCATCGCAAAACTCACCAACGAACAGAACCGGATCACAGGGTTCAGCATTACCTTTGCGACGGGCATCGGACTCGGGACACTTGCTGGGCTGGCAGGTGGCTATCTCCCCGACTGGCTCCAGAAGGCCGGTCATGCGGGGGCTCTCGTAGGCAGCATGCGCACTGTGCTGCAATTCGCTTGTGTCGTCGCTCTGCTCGGAGCCTGGCCTATCTTCAAACTCCACCTCGGCGCACCCGACCGTACCCAGCGACGGCGCATCCGCGTCTTTCACCCCTTCTTGCTCTGGTTCCTGCCACCCTTCGTGGTTTGGAATATTGTCACTGGATCCTTTCCAGGGTTCGTCGCGGTCTATCTCCAGAAACATCTGGGAATGGCTCTGCCCCATGTCGGCGTGGTCTTTTCGATCGCACAGCTGCTGCAGTTCACGTCCGTACTGTTGTCGCCCCTGCTCTATCGAAAATGGGGCCGGATCGCCGGCATCGGCGTTGCCCAGGCATGCACGGGCGTTGCGCTCGTCTGCATGGCCTGCACTCAGGATGCTTCGTTCGCAGTTGCCTATTACTTCGTCTACAGTGGTGCGCAGTGGATGACCGGTCCTGGCATCTACAGCTACCTCATGGACCACATTCCAGATGAGGAGCGCAGCACGGCGTCGGCGATTCAGAACTTCTCAGGAGCGATCTGTCAGGCGGCGATCTCGGCGATCACAGGCGCTTGTATCGTGCGCTTCGGCTATCCCAGTCTTCTGTTGGGCAATGCCGCAGCTGCGCTGGTTGCCTCGGCACTCTTTGTTCTGCTTCTCGGATTTGCCACTCGAAAGTCGGCGCCGCACGCGCCGCTTGAGGCCGAGATGAGTCAGACCGCGCTCTGAGTCGTTTCGCGCCGATGACAAATCGATGACATTCGCCTGACGGAAACCTGACACCGTCTCTGGCCTATCTCGATAGCGTGAAAAGTGGTGACATGCTTCGTCTCACTCCTGCGAGCGACCGGCGATGAAGCCTGCGGAGCAACACGATGAGGGCACATCTTTCGAATGCTGCTTATGGCGTGCTCGACTACGTTGCCTGGCCCGCAGGCATGCTCATCGTCGCACCGATCGCGCTGCATCATCTCGGCTCCGGTCAGTTCGGTGTATGGATGATCGCCAACGCTGCCCTCACCATCGGATCGATCGTCGCCTCCGGATTCGGCGATGCGAACATTCGTAGCGTGTCGCAGGCCCGAGGTTCCGGAGACAACACGGCCCTTAGCCGCGCCGTGCGAGGCACGATGGGCATTCATCTGGTCCTGGGCATCGTGGTCGCCGCGATTGCCTGGGCACTTGCTCCTTTTGCGACGGGCCGCATTGCAACGGGCGATGCCGGTTTGCAGATCGCCTGCCTTTGGTCCTTTCGCATTGCCAGCGCTCTTATCCTCATTCGCGCGATTGAAACCGTATGTGTCAGCACGCAGCGCGCGCTTGAGCGCTATGGTGCTGCCGTGGGCGCATCCGTCGTTGGCCGCCTGCTCGCACTGGCCTCCGCCGCGGTTCTGGCTCGGGCAGGGATCGGTGTTCTCGGCATTATGGAAGCCACAGCGATCTTCCTCGCGCTAGCCCTTGCTCTTCAGCTTTTCCAGCTCGCGCGCCTTGTTGGGTCTGGTGTTCTCGCGCCCTCTTTCGATCGAGATGCCCTGACGGCTCTGCTGGGCTTTGGCGTTTTCACCTGGGTACAGGCCGTCGCCGGTGTTGCCTCCGCACAGGCAGACCGCCTCATTACGGGCATATATCTGGGCGCTGCGACCGTTGCCTCGTACGCCCTGTGCGCGCAACTTGTCCAACCGATTTACGGTGTGGCTGCCGCGGGACTGCACTTTCTCTTCCCGTATGTTTCTGCGCGCGCGACGCCGGATTCTCTCCTTCGTGTCCGCCGCGCCATCCTTGTTGCGTTTGCCGCCAACCTGCTCGTCGTCGCGACGGGCGCTTGCGTGCTCCTCCTCCTTGGCGAGCGACTGCTCTCGGCCTGGGTCGGCTCCTCTGTAGCACGGGCCGGCGCATCGGTACTGCCAACACTGGTCTGGAGCACAGCCGCGCAGGGGCTCAGCATTCCGGGGTCCTACGCGCTTCTCGCCCTTGGACGCGTCCGGTGGGTGACCTTCCTGAACCTTGCAGGCGGCGCAGCCATGTTGCTCGCAGCGCCTCTGCTCGTTCCAAGATTTGGTGCACAGGGCATGGCGATGGCCCGGCTTTTCTACGGACCCTGCACCCTGCTCGTCTACGTTCCTCTCGCGTTGCTTCTCTTCGGAGGAACCCGCGCGACCTTCCGCGCACGCGCTGCAGTTGCCGCGTGTGAGGAGGCGGGACGATGAGGCCACGCGTGGAAGCGGCACCGAATGAAGAGCGGCTCGCGGCCGATCTCCCCAGCAATCACCCCGCTACACCAGTTGCCGACGTGCTCGGTGTTCGTGTTGACGTCGTGAACATGGAGCGGGTGCTCGCCAGGCTTGCGCAGATGCTTCGCGATCGTGAAAAGGGTTATCTCTCCGCAATCACGGTGCACGGCGTGATGGTGGCACAGCGCGATCCCGAGTTTGCAGCTGCCTTTGCTGATGCAGCCATCGCCATTCCAGACGGCACACCCATCGCATGGGTTGGACGGCTCCAGGGACATCGCGAGATGCAGTACGTGACTGGACCAGCCCTGATGCGCGAGGTCTTTCTGCGCAAAGAGTTCGCACACTGCACGCACTTCTTCTATGGAGGGGACGACGGCGTCACGGAGGACTTAGTGGCGCACTTCCGCGCGATCGCTCCCTGGGCCCGGATTGTAGGCACCTATACTCCTCCCTATCGCCCGCTTACCAAGGCAGAAGAGCGTTTGCTGATTGCGCGGATCAGGCGTTGTAAACCCGACATAATATGGGTCGGCCTTGGTACGCCGAAGCAAGACAAGTTCATGCGGCGCTATCTTCCTCTGCTCGATACTTGCTTGATGTTCGGTGTTGGCGCAGCGTTCGATTTCCACACGGGTCGGGTTCAAGATTGCCCGGCATGGGTGAAGAGAGCTGGATTGCAGTGGATTCACCGGCTCGTTCAAGACCCGAAACGCCTGTGGCGACGCTATCTCTGCGATAATCCTGCTTTTCTATGGCGCATTGCGCTGCAGTTGGCTGGCCACCGCGCTCGCCCATCCGTGACGCGTAATCAATCCCCGCATCGAACAGAGGCCAGCTTCGACGCGCTTTGCGACTCTGACTGACTTCCGGCTCAATAGGTCGCCTTTGAATCGCGGTCGTACGGTTGGCCGAATTTATTCATATGCTCGGATGGCTGCTTCGGTGAAGCCGTAGCATCGACCACGCCAAGATCCTCGTTGCCAGTCGAGACCTGTACGCGACGTCTCAGCCGATCGAGCGCAGGCTGGGCCACCCCCTCGACCCAGACGTGCATTTCATATGCGCCGCTCGGTACGCCTCGGATGGAGTACACGCCATCTGTGCCAATCGTCGTAAACAGAGACGTAGACAGGACCAAAACAACAGCGCTCATTTCGGGGTGGATGTTGCAGAAGATATACGAGACACCTTCGCGAGAAAACGTCACTTCCTTTGTTGTCCCGGCTTCGTAGAGCCCGAGATCGAAGCGCTTGCCATTGAACAGGGAAAAGACGTTGTGAAAAAAAGGATCGAGGTTAGGGAATTGGACCTCGCTTCCCACTGGAACAGCAAGCATGTGCGGCACGAACATGCGGTTCTTCTGGGCCAACACGTAGTGGCCGTCAGACACAAATGGCAGCGATGGCGTGCCTGGCAACGGCTTGAGCCAAACCACTACCGGCGGCGCATGCTCATGCTGCCTTGGCTTGGGTAATCGAATCCGCACGTGGACATCTACCTTCGCAGTTCCGTCGGCCTCTTGTGCGGAGACGTATCTTGGAGCGAAGATGGCGAGAAGGAGCAACAGTCCAGACAGCCAGTTCCTTCGCATTGCCATTCTCAAAACCTGTACCCCGCGGCCACGCCAATCACGTCGCTGGAGTTCGTGGCTCCATTGGCGGGCGAGGAAGCAATCCTTCGATACTCGAGGGAGAAGAGAAGATAAGCACTCGGGCTATAAATGATGTTGCCTGTGATGGTCCGATTGCGGGCTAGGTTCTGGTACGCCGAAGTCGCCGTTCCCGCATACGGGCGAAGCTGCCCCGCAGGAACCTCATCTGCACCCAACGCCTCGTTGAACGTGAGTCTCTGGCCGACCCTCTGCTTCCACTGCAGCCATCCCCCTACATCGTCAAGCGTCCTGAAATAGTAGCTGCCATCGTCCAACGCGAAAACGTAGTCCTTGTATGCACCGCCTCCGAGTCCGCCGAGACCCTGTCCACGATAGAAAGAACCACTGACCTCCATCCGCGCTGGGAGCGGCAGCCGATAATCGAGTGTCCCTGCCCAGGTATCGAAGTCCGTGCCTCCGATGCTTCGATGCGGAGCAAACAGGCCTCCCACTCCGATCTGCCACCCGTTCTCTGACTGTCCACCTGGCAGCGCAATCCGTGTCTCGATGCCGGGCCATCGGCTCGACTCCGCGGTCGACTTGGTCAGCACCACTCCATTCGCGGCCGCCAGGCTATCGGTGTAAGGCGCGTCGGGAATGTCGATGAGCGCCGCCTGTGTGCGCAGCCACGGACGAGTGCCGAATCCCAGATCCTGTGTCACACCGAATTGCGGGCTCCAATTCCACAGGTCTCCCGACCATGCCAACGGGGGCTCGGCAACGGCCGTTAACGAGTCCGGAACATTCGGACTGACGATGGGCCTATCCATGGAGAAGAACAGCTCTGTGCGATCCCAATCCAGAGCCGCATGAGCCGTACGCAAGCGGACCAGATCGACTCCATATCCGTTCGTATACCCTCCAGCAGCCGAGTTTCCATCGAAATCCACGCGAAGGTCTCCGTGGCTGCGCGCGCCCAGAAGGTGCGGTCCGCGCATATCCAGGCCGAGAATCGTCTGCCGTATCGACGCACCCGTACTGCCTGCGCCCGGTACTGCGAGCGTCGGGGTTGCAGACATGTCCACATTCCGCGTATTCACGAATCCATTCATCAGAACAAGGCCGCTTACTTTGACCGGAAATTTCGACTCGCTTTCGACCTTGGTCTGCTCCTGCACCGCAATCTGCGTCTCCTGAACTGCCTGCCGTTCTCGCAGTTCGTCGACTTGTGCTGCCAGCTTTGCTGCATCCGATTCTCCACTTTGACCGGCGGAGGACTCCGCAGGTATTCCCTCTGATGCCTGCAGTGCTCGAAGCTGTTCTCGCATCTCCTCCAGTTGCCGCTGCGAGGCCTGCAGTTGCGCCTGCACGCGGTTCATCGCCTCCGTGAGCTGGCGGACTTGCTCCGTGACACTCTCTTGCGCCAGGGAGGGAATGTTGATCGTCGTGAGGCTCAGCAGGGTCAGGCCCGCCGTGTATCCTGGCAGGCTCAAGAAAGATAGACGAGAGGGCATCGAGCGGTTTCGACTCATGCAGTTCTCACCCGTGTTCGCTCCTCCGATGCCGACGCACCCTGCTCGGTGAGTCCGCGCGCAATCGACATGCGGAAGATGGTTTCTCCAGGGCGACTGCTCACGAGGATCACGTCGCCTCCATGCTCGGCGGCAATGCATTGCGCGAGCGTCAGTCCCAGTCCGGAGCCCTTCTGCTTGCCCTCGCTGACAAACGGCTCAAAGAGTGTGGTCCGAATACTCTCGGGGATGCCGTCGCCGTTGTCTGCTACGCCCAGGATAATCTCAGTCGAGCGCACATCGAGGCTCACTGCGACACGCCGCGGCTCGTTCTTCGAGTGCGGAGCCTGACATGCGTTCAGGACCAGATTGTAGATGGCGCGCTCAATCTGTTTCCCATCGACGAGTGCTACAGTGTCCGCCGGGGTTTCGCTGCGGAGAGTGATTTCGACGTTGGCTGCGTCAGGGTGCGCTCGGGCCATGGCAACCGCTCGATCCACAAGCGTCGCGACCAGCTGATGCGAACGCCGAATTCCCGGCCCACTTCTGCTGAAGATGAGCAGGGATTCGAGCAATTCTGTAGTTCCGTCAACGGCAGTACGAATCTCGCTCAGAATGTCAGTGCGCTCCTCATCCGTCAAACGACCCGACGCGAGAAACTCGGAATTCGCGTAGACCGCGGCAAGATAATGACGCAGATCGTGTGAAACCGAGCTTGCCATTCTTCCAATGGTGGCCAGCCGTTCCGATTCGAGCAACGCCTGATGCGTGGTGAGAATTTCCTCTCTCATGCCGGCGAACACAGTGCTCAGCTCGCGCACCTCTTTTGTGCCGCGATAGGGCAGGATATGTGCACTGTCGCCTGCCGCGAAGGCGCGTACGCCAGTCGCCAGCTGTTCCAATGGATGCGTAACCGCCCGGGAAAGCACCGTCATCAGGACCGTGCCGGTCAACAAGGCAAGCAGCCCGGCGATCAAGACGAGCCGGTCGATTTCGCGGATCGATCGTTCCTTTTCATCCAGCGACTTCAGCTCCACGAGTTCGAGCGGCGCGGAAGCGTGCGACGATAGATCCCGCCCAACCGCAAGGTACTGTTCGTTTCCCAGCGTAACGGTAACCGCCTGCTCTTGTTCTCCCTTCGCCGGAACGGGATGGGCCGTGAGTTCTGACTGCAGCGCACTGGTGAGCGATCCTGCCAGCACCCGATTTCCAGACAGGAATGCCGCGTCTACGCTTGTCGCATTGCTCAACTGAGCGACTGTCGCACGGTCGATCGCGAACCCGCTGATGACATAGCCGAGGACCGTGCCGCTCGCCTCGCTGCCGAAATACAATGGCCGCACAGAGGTAGCAAAAAGGCAGTTTCCGCTGATCACATAAGGCCGGGGTGACGCTTCCAATACCAAGCCCAGGTCGATCCGCAAGTTTGCGCTCGTTGTCGTGTTCGCGGCATAGGCAGCGACAATCCGCCCATCCCTGTTTGCGAGCGCGAACAGATCGCTTCCACTAACCTTCCAGAATCTCGCCCCCCCATCTTCAATCGTCCGGTCGTCGCTGGTCGTCATCAGCGCCTTGAGGTCCGGCAAATCAGCCAGAAGGGCGTTCTCACGGTCCAAGGCCGTCATGCGCTGAGCCTGCAGATTTTCGAATGTCGCAATCGAACGCGAAAGGTCTGCCGAGAGGTTTGCTGTCAGGACGCTCTCCAGACGGCGACGCACTGTTAAGAGACTCACGAAGGTCGATGTAGCAATGATGACTGCCATCGCGGAGATCAGCAGCACGCGCGTCCGAATACCTCGTCTCTCCGGGTGCTGGAGTGTCATGGGAATGGAGGGATTGGACCTCTTCTCCGCAATTCTCAGGTCAGGGGACAAATTTGTATCCTGCGCCATAGATTGTCAAAAGGTGACGCGGATTCGATGGATCGGGCTCGAGCTTCTGTCGCAGCTTCAGAATCTGATTATCGACTGTGCGCGTGGTTGGATAGCAATTGTAGCCCCACACCTCGTTCAGCAGCTCCTCGCGGCTCAAGACTCGTTCGGCATGCTCAGTAAAGAACTTCAGGAGACGGAACTCGTGCGACGTGAGAGGAATCGGGACTTCTCCGCGGCGCGCCGTCATCTTTTGAAAATCGAGCTCGCAGCCGGCGAAGCGATAGGTTGTCGCGGCTGTGGGCTTGCGCCTGCGTCGAATTGCAGCCTGAACCCGTGCCATCAGTTCGCGCGGGCTGAATGGCTTGGTGACGTAATCGTCTGCACCGAGTTCAAGGAGCAGCACCTTGTCTACAACTTCGGCAATTGCGCTCAACACAATAACCGGTGTGTCGTTCGAGATTGCCTTCATGGTTTGGCACAGCTCGCGACCGGAGATCTCAGGAAGGATTAGATCCAGAATGACCGCAGTCGGCCGATGGGAACGGAACAAATCCAGTCCGAGCTGCCCGTCGCCGGCGGTGACGACGTCGTAGTGCTCGACTGCGAACACGCGCTGCAGCACTTTCTGCATCCGTGGATCGTCTTCAACGATCAGGATCGTGCCCAGACGCGGCGTAGAGGCGCTTCCCTCTTGCTCACCCACCGATAGTTCCAGTTCCTTGACCATGCATCTATTGTCCCTCTGAAACCAATAAGTTCGGAAACGATATCACCTGAAATGACAAAAAGGTGACATTTTATGGCCCGGACGCCAACTGCGATAACCATCGGATAACGCGAAAGTTACATCCCCTCCCTGCTTCTAATCTGCGGCATGCTAAGTGCGCCGTATCTCTGGCCTGTCGTGCTTGTCTGGAGTCGGCGGTACAAGATGACAAGTTTCTCGGCAATTTCAGAACCGGAGAGCCAAGGCATCGACGCAGGCAGAATCCGCGGCAACCGGCGCGCCCTTTGGATGGCGTCGACAAAGCCGGTGGTCTCGTTTTGGCCAAGCCGGACATAGTGACAGGCGTTTCCACCCACCTCGCGAAAAGCAGGAATGTCCGAGCACACCACACGACAGCCGGCCATCAGCGCCTCCACCACCGGCAGCCCAAAGCCTTCCAGCAAAGAAGGCGCTAGCAGCAACTCACAGTTGCGATAGCACCATTCGAGCTCCGTATCCTTGATTCCGCTCAGCAGGACGACTCGTCGGTCCAGTCGAGTGAGTTCAATCTGCTTACGAATCCGGTCTGTCTCTGGCCCGGTTACCCCGACAACCACGAGCTGCGTTTCCGGATCAATTGCGCTCGTACGCAGCGCTTCATCGAACACCTTCAGCGCGAGCGCGATGTTCTTGTTGCGACGATGCTGCGCCACGCACAGGAGAAAAGGTTGCCCGCGATGCAGCGGCTGAGGGCCGCGCGAAGAACCAATGCACACTGGCTCTACTGAGTTCAAGACGGTGACAGCTTTGTCCGCAGCAAGACTCCCGAACCAATGCGCTAGCCGTTGCCTTGTGCTCTCGGATACACAGGCGATCGCATCGACCGCGCGCAGACACTGTCGCAGCACCTGGCGGTTCAGAATGCTCTTCACGAATCCGAAGTTCTCGGGAATGTCGAAAGGATAAAGATCGTGCAGACTGGTTACGACGGGGCAACGAAAGTCCTTCGCCGACACCGGCATGGGATAGCTGAGATGCACTACGTCCGCGCTCAATTGTTCGGCAACTCTCGGCAGCTCCGAGTAGTACCAGAGATTGCGAAAGACTGTTTCCCTTCGAATTGTGAACGGATGGACATGAAGCCTTGAATCCTGCCGCGCAATCGCCTCTGCGTAGGTTTGCTGCTGCCACGATCCGACGAGCAGATGAACCTCTGAGATCTCCACGCGGGTTAGCAGCCCTCGGACTACGTTCGCGGCGTGACGCGAAACGCCGTTCAGATGCTCAGGGGCCGAGAGTGCCGCGATGACGATCTTCATATCGTCGCGCTCCTCCTACGCAGGAGGCGGGATACTGACGGGGCACTGGGCGTCATCACATCGCCATCTGCGGTGAGCGCAGCCTCGATCAGTGCACTCAGCAATGTGATTGCCCACAGGGGAAGCAGCAGGTCGAACGGCTCCGCCTCCGCCAAACCTCGAATCAACACGAAGACAAGGATCGTCACCAGCGCCGTACGCATCGACCCAGGTGCAAGCCTTCGCATTCTTCGATGCAGGCTTCCGTAAATTCCGATGAGCAGCACGACGCCGGCCACACCGTATGCAAAGAACTGCTGCAGGAGCTCGTTTTCCGCGTGCCGCGCTTCGAATTGGTCCACCCCAAACGGAGGCATGACCTTCCACAGCGCATCGAATCCGTTTCCAAACCACGGCTTCGCTATCGCCGCAGTCAGGGTGTAGGCCCAGATCGCTGTACGCCCCGTAAACGTTTCGGCCTGATTACCCGCCGTCGTATAAACGTCGTAGTAGCTCTCGTAGAGGCCCCAGAAGGTTAAGCCCACTGCAAGTGCGGCGCCCATGATCAGCACTTTGGTTCTACGGCTCATTGTCTTGTCTCGCATGAACAGCAGGCCTTCGCTCAGCAGGAAGGCAACCAGCGTGGTTTTGCTCAGACTGCGGACAAGCGTGATGGTCAAAAAGCCCGCGGTCAGGCCCCACTTCCCATCGCCGCGACTCATTAAATACTGAGCCAGGAGCACGGCGAAGGCGCACAGATTGCCGATTTGATTGGTGTTCAAGTACTCTGCATCGCCAAGACGCAGATCTGCTTGGGCGGGCATGATCCACGCAATCGCGGCCAAAACACAAGTGCTCGCAATTAAGCCCTTGATGACGGAATGCGCTACCGCTTCTGCCCGACCCTCCCGCAGCATCAGAATCACGATGGCTACATCGGCAACCACGCCGCACCAATACAGAAACGACGCGGGGAGCGAAACGGCGCCACTCCACGCAAAGCTGCATCCGGCAAAGGCCAGATATGCCGCGACCCATCGCAAGCTCGGGATGCGTGCGATCCCGCGCAAGGACTGTTCTGCCTTCCCAATAGCTTGAAAAGCGACAATGAGCAGCAGAGCAAAATCGATCGCGAGAACAGCGGCCGCTCCCGTTTGGGGCTCCAGCAGAAACCACCTTACGGCGATCAAGACAATGGCGGCGCGAAAGGAAAAGAAGAATCCGACCAGCGCGGGCGTCGTGACCCACGGCCGCTCATTCGTGGATACGCGTCCATCGGCTAGCGCTGTCTGCGGAATAAACCGTTCGGCGATCATCGGCGCGACCGCCGGAACCCGAAACCGTCGCGCAAACTCGTCCGTGCGTCTTCCAGAATTCCACGTACGAGTTGGCGCCGGGGATCGCCGGGATCCAGCCTCGTCCAGCGATCGTTGAACAAGATGCCGCCCGCTGTTGCGCCAATGGCCAGCAGTGTCAGCGCAAGAGACAGCAACAATCGCGGTGGAAAGGACTTCTTTTCCGGTACGCCGGGCGAATCGATCACGCTCACGACAGGAATGTCCTTCGCTTCCTGGATGCGAGCAATCTCGTATTGCTGGGTAAGAAGCTCGAAAACGGTTTCCTGAGTCTTCACTGTGCGATAGAGGTCGGCCCACGGCACAGCCAGCCGGGGAAGCTGTCGCAGTGGCGGGTACAGAGCGTCCCCGTCATTTTCGCCGTTGTTCGCGATCGCGTCGGACGCCGACGAAAGCTGCGCCGAGGTGCCGCCCATCTTCGCTAACTCCTTCTTCAGGTCCGCGACCCGTGCCTCGGCCGAACGCACGCGCACGTTGCTATCGCCGTAAATCTGTCGTAGCGAATCCAATTCGCCCTGCGTCGCAATCAACTCCCCCTGCAACTTCGCGCCTGCATCCACCATGGCGCGTGCCTGTTCATGAATGTCCACGGTCGAGTGCGTGCTCGAGAAATCGCCCAGTGCCAGCTGTGCGTTCTCAAGATCGTTCTTTACCGAAGCAAGGCGCCGCTCAATGAACATGCGCTCGCGACGCGCCGAGGAAGTACTGGTGCGGTTCAGGAGCAGATTCAGTTGGTCCAGGTAGCCCTGCGCCAGATCCCGCGCCCGCGTTGGATCGGTGTCTGTCACCGTCACGGTGATCACGCCGCTCTTCTTGTCTTCGGCAATCGAGGTGTGACGGAGAAGATACTTTGTCGTGTCCACGCGATAGCGCTTGTGATAGGTCTGCTGCAATCCGAAGCGATCGATCAAGGCGCCGGTCACTGTTCCGCTGCGCAGCAGGTCGACATACAAAGCGCCGTTCCCGCGTCCACCGAGAAAACTCGCGGCCAGCGCACCCAGGCCGTCAGGCCCACCGCCCAGGCTTCGTCCGGCGAGTGCGGCAAGCATGGCGGTTCCCGAGCTTCCGTTCTCCGGCGGCATGATCCGTGCCGTCGATTCATAGCGTTTTGGAATAAGAAACGCAATCGCAAGACTGATCACGACAGCGATCGCAGCGACGCGAGCAAGCAGCCGGCGTCGATCCCAAAGCACGGCCGCATTGACCACCCAGTTGGGCGCAAATGCGCGTGCAGCCGGACTCGCGGATGAGTCGAGTTCGTTCTCCAGCAACAGCGATTCGCGTTCGATGCTCATCGTTCCTACAATCCCGCAACAGCGGCTGTAATCGCGATCGATGCGGCGATTTGTGCAGTACTCAGCAGATTGCGCCACAGAAGCGACGGTCCCACGATCTTTTGCGGTACGACAATCACGTCTCCCGGATCGAGGCGCGTTGACAGTACGTCGTGCGTGTACCAGTCTCCTGAGTTATGGCCGACCACCGACCCATTGGCCCGAATAATAAAGACCTCGTGCCGATCTGCAATCCGTGTCGTCCCGCCGGCCCTCTGCAAATACCAGCCAGCCGACTTGGCCGGAGAGAAAGTAATGGCGACTGCGTTGTATACCTGCCCGGTGACCAGCACAAAGCCGGGTTTCTTGGGCACGCGCAAGAGATCGTCGCTCCGCACTTCGATATCTGCCGGAGTCCCGGCCCAGCTGTCGATGTCGCCATTGACGTGAATCACCAGGCGTCCGGTCGCAGGCTGACTCTTCAACTGTGCGAGCACTTGTTCCTGCTGTTGCTGAATCAGCTGAAGCGTGGCTGCCGAATCGCCTCCACCGAGACTCGGAGACATGCGCGCCGCCGCCGAGCTCGTCTCAATCTGCCGGATCAGCTCCTCGCGGCTCTTTTCTTCCAGCGTTCGGACCTCGGGCCGCGTGAGCACTGCTCCTTCCGGGTAGGCCGTCTCACGGAACCCCCCTGCGCGCCGCAAGACGTCACTGAGGTGCTCGCCTTGCTGAAAACCATAGCTGCCCGGATGAGCGACTTCGCCCTCGATCGTGATCGATGCGCCGATGTCGTTCCATCCGGTGATCTGGTGGACTGTCAGCACGTCGCCCGGCTTCAGCACGGCGTCTGCATCGCGATCGTCTTTCACAACAGCCTCGCCGATGCGCAGATCGTGCCGCTCGCCAACGATCTTGACGCCGTTCACAACCCGGTAGCTGATCAGATCGGCATCGCTCAGCAGCGCGTCGCGCTTGAAGCCTCCGGCCATACGCACAAGCTGCGCCGCCGTCATTCCCTCCGACAGCGCGTAGGATCCCGGCCGCATCACTTCGCCGCGCACCGCAACGTTCGGCGCATCCTGCTCGTAGCGGCCGAAGACACGAATGGTGTCGAAGGGCTGCAGGGTCAGATTCGAGTTGCCGATGAGCGCATCGGGAACATCGAATTCGATCGTTTCGGCGTGCAGATCGGGAGGAACAAGTCGAATCAACTCGCCTTGCACCGCCGGTTCCGGCAACAGATCCTGATAGCTGTGCAGCACATCGTTGAGGCGCATGCCATCGCGATACGGCACTCGGCCCGGCCGCACCACATGCCCCTCAACATAGACCACGCGTTCGCTGTAGGGGAGGATCGGAGCGACACGTACCCGATCGCCATCTTTCACTTCAAACGCAGCGATGGCGGCTTCCGCGGCGTTCGGCGCGCTCGCCGCGTCCATGCTTAGTCCGATGGTTTCGCGTTGTTGATGCGCGTCGATGCGCTCCACCGTGATGTGGCCCAGCGCCGCCGCCACCGTCACTCCGCCCGCTTCATCGAGCAACACCGCAAGGCTCTTTTCCTTGTTGAGCTCGTAAATTGCGGGACGCTTCACGGCGCCATAGATAGCCACCTGCGGACCAGCCGGAGGCACCAGCAGCGTGTCTCCGCCTTCAAGACGATCGTCGTCTTCGCGTATGCCACGAAGCAGAAAATCGTAGAGATCGATTTCGCCGATCAGTCTTGTCGTTGCGCTGATGGCGCAGCACTCGCAACGAGCCTGCGGACGTCGGCCCGCCTGCAGCATACAGCGCGCTCAGCGGTGACGCGAGCGAACTGACGTCGTATGCCCCGGGCCGCTGCACATCGCCCACAACATAAATGCGGATCGTGCGCAGACGAGCGACCGTAACGGCAACGTGTGCGTTCCGGAACTGCGTTTGCAGTGCGCTCGCGATCACACTCTCCGCGCGGCCAAGGGTCAGCCCGGCGACCTGCACCTCGCCCGACTCCGGCAGCATGATGCGGCCTTCGCGATCAACGACACGTGGCAAGGTCTGTGTCACTCCACCCCACAGGTCGATGTTGAGCGTGTCCCCAGGGCCGATCACGTAGTCAGGCCCAATGGGAATGTCGAGCGGCTGCGACACGGAGGCGGAGCCCATGCTCAGGCCTGCGACAATTGGCGCGCTTCGATTAACGAAGACTTCCGACCCGAATCGCCTCAACTTCTCCGGCGAACTCGGAATCTGCGTGTAAAGGTCGCGCAGAGCCGTGAGATTGTAGGGAGCAGGACGGCGCAGCACCTGTGGCTCATCGGTGCTCGTGTGCGTCTCGCCCGCGCTGCGGCTTCGCTGTGTCTCGGCGACGCTTGTCCGGGGACACGCCCTGTGTTTCCAGCCTCCGTCGCGGTCGGACTCAGGCGCCGTGGGCAGTCCCTGCTGGGCGGATTGGATTTGCGATCCGAACGGCGATCCTCCGAGCAGTGGCGTCTGCATCAAGTCCGATCCAGCCATCGAGCTATCGCCACCAATCAGAGCAGCGCGCTGCAGCTCCTCATCGGAGACGAAGCCGCGCGCACGCAGAAACGCGGTGATTCCCGCGCGCACTTCGCGGCTCGTCGCAATCTGGCTGTAAAGCGCTTCGTCCGTGATCGAATCGGGTTGAACTGGGGTTCCCTGCTGCGACAGCGAGTCGGCGAGATACGACTTCAGCTCGACGACCACCTCGGGACGTTCCTGCAGAATCGTCTCAATCTGCGTGGCCGACAGCACGACACCGGTACCTGCATCCTGGCTGGCCGTCGCCGTTGCCGACGCTTCGGCGCCTGTATCGGCCGTGCCTGGCGCACCCGGCATCGTCGACTGCGAAGACGTGGTTCCGGTAGCAGTCTGTCCATCGCTGGGTGAGTTTGATGCCGTGGGAATCTGTGCCGAGGATGCCAGACAGGCGGACAAACCGAACAGCGCCGCGCAGCCGAGGCACCGCATCGCCGCTCCGAGCGAATCTGGTTTGAAGCGCGTCATCGTGACATCTCCGTAAGGCGACGCTGCCAGCGCGAAAGCTCAAAGGCGTAGCGCAATCCTTCAACAATGTGGAATTGGAGGCGCGCCAACAGGAAACCAATCTCCGTGCGATAGCGCGCGAGCCGCTGCAGTAAAGGTTCCCCGCGCTCGCCACGCGTGATCGGCGGAGGCAGATGCGTCGGAAAGACCAGCTTCCGAATCGCAGGCCGGCTCGGCGTTTCGCTGCGCAGCTCCTGACGGAGGATCAGGTAGAGCTTGTTCCCAGGGGAGTCGGTCAGCAGCACACGCATGCCGAATGTCTCCAGCCAGAGACGGATATTGGGTGGCAGCTTGTCGATCGCTGCATGCGCCCAGGCATTCTCCTCAATAGCGCCGAAGGTAAGGGATGCCAGCAGCAGGGCAGCGCCTAGCGCAATTTCCGTCTGCGGCTCCAACGCAATCACTGACTCGACTTCGGCCCAGAAGGTCGCATCGCCACGCCGCGCCTGCACGTGACGCCAGAACTCAAGAGCCCAGGAAACGCGTGTGTGTTCTCCGCAGAGATGCTTGAACAGATGCACACTCTGCTGCACCAGCATGTCGGCGGGCGACAGCGTTGGAATCGGAACGCCGCTGAATTCTCGCGCCTGCACGCGAGACAGGAGATCGTTTCTTTGTCCGCTCCGGCCAGGAGTCGTCGACAGCATGTGCAGTTCGAGTGAACGTTGCGAATGGACCCGATAGATCTTTCGGATGTCGGGCGCGGAGGATTGCCCCGCAGTAAACTCCATGCTGTTCCCGCAGACGGCGTGCAGCGTGTAGCCAAAGGTCATCAGGACATGCCGTGCAGCCGTGGCGTCGCCCGCGGCCACCAGAAAATCGAGATCGATCTGCCACCGACATGCGCAGTCCGGAACAGAGTCCGGCATGAGGGTGATGCCTTTGAGGAGCGCGAACGCGATGCCGCAACGGCTCATTGCGTGGCTGATGGCACCCGCCTCCGCGAGCAATGCCTTCGTCCGTACGCGATTGTCCTCGAGATCTTGCCGGAAGCGCAGCCGAATCGATTCAGGCAGGCATCGCTCCAGTCCGAGTTCGCCGAGCCGATCGAGCATATAGAGCGCGAGGCCGCTGATGTCGAGCCAATAGAGAATGCGCTGCCAATCAGCCAGATCGAATTCGCCAAAGCGCGCATCAACCTCGGGAGCCGCGCAATAGAAGCTGGCCAGCACGGCCTTCTTCAGCCGGGTGGCGCGCCTTTTCGATCTGCCGAGTTGGAAGCGAGCACTCATCGAGTTAATGGCTGTACATCTCGAGTTCGCCCTGGCTGCCCGCTGCCGGCAGATGGCGCAGATAGACAACGATCGACCAAATCTCGTCGTCGCTTAGGATGCCCTTCGCGCCGGGCATCCCGCTTGGCCAGATGCCGTAGTCGATGACCCACTTCAGCTGGCCGTCCGTATAGTCCTGCACATCGCGCGACGCGAGCGAGGGAACAGGTGGGGACATGCGATCGGCAAAAGGCACGCCGGTGTTCTGCCCGTCGTTTCCGTGGCATGTCACACAATAATGCGAAAACCCTTCTTTGCCATCGGCGATGGTCTCCGGTGTCGTGGCCAACGGGTTCTTCTCTTTCTTGTTACCGATCAGAAAGCCATGCTTCGCACTCGTCACGATGCGCGTCTCGAACCTCCCCGGCGGATTCGCTTTGCAACCCGCGATGGGCAACAAAAGTAACACTGAAACAAGACAGGCCATGCGACGCATTCCTAGTCCACCACGTGAAGCTTCAGCGTCATCGAACCGTGACCCGCACCGCAGAAGACAGAACAATGTCCGACAAAGGTGCCCGTCTGGCTGGGCGTAAAGTGAACCTCCGAGGTGCCGCCCTTGCCGACTTTCACCTCGACGTTTAACTCGCGGAACCGGAGGCCATGCGGCACATCCGTGCTCTTCAGAACCAGATCGACGGGCTCCCCCTTCTTCAGCGTGATCTCCGCGGGTTCAAAGGCGAACCTCTTTGCAGTGACTTCAATGTGGCGCGGGACAGCCTCCGCATGAGCCTTTAACGACAGCGCGTTTGATCCCGAGATCAAGAAAGTAAGAACGATTGCCAAATGCGGTCTGAGCATAGAATCCTTCACCTGTTAAGAAACTTGCCTGGCACGAGTCGGCCTGCGGTTCTGCCCATGGGGTCGGTGATTCCGAGAAACCCGTTCATGCGACTGCGTTCTAAACCTAACCAGCCGCACAGGCGGGGGTGTCATGCATGTGTCATGAGATTGTCAGGGATTTGTTGCCGCTTCCATCACACGTCCAACGAAGGCCCGCGGACCCAACATGCATCGGATCTGCTGCGTCAGCCATCGAGTCGTCGCGGGCCAAAATGACAATGCCCTGACATTCACAAGACAGCGTTCTGACACACGTGAGCGCAGCCTCGCTCAGCATGGAGCCATGTCGGATGTCTCGCGTACCAAACTGCCTCCCGCGATTCGGCGCTTTGCCGCGGCTGCTGTGCTGATCGCCAGTACTCAACTTGCCGCACTCTGTGCAACCGCACAGGACACTCCACTGATCTCCGGCGGAGTCGGATTCTTCACAAGCACCAACGGTGGAAACACAACGTATCTGCCTGTTCTCTCGCCGCTGCTTGCCGCTCCCATTGGCTCGCACCTGCTTGTCGAGAGCCGCGCAAATCTCATCGAGTCGTTCTTTAAGAAGGGCAACGGCGATCCTGGATATACCAGTGCGCCCTTTCTGAACCTGACGTTCTTGCAAGGTGATTACCTTGTGTCCCCGCATCTGACCATCGTCGGCGGTGAGTTCCTGACGCCATTCGGCACGTATAACGAACGTCTGTCGCCGATCTGGATCGGCAACTTCGTCGATGGACCGCTGATCCTCCCCCTCGGCACCATGGGCACAGACTCGAGCGTCGGTGGCATGGTGCGCGGCTCCGCCGTGTCGACTGCAAAATACTCGGTCGACTACACCGCGTACTTCTCCGCCACCAGCACGAATATGCAATTCAACGCGGAGCGCTCCAGCGGTGGACGCTCGTCGATCTACTTCCCTCAAGCCGGGCTCGAAGTCGGCGGATCGTACGGACGGCTGTTGCAGGGTACTCATCAGAACTTTGCTGGTTTTCACGTGTGGTGGGAACCGATCGACAGCCCGTTCCGGCTTCGCTCCGAGTACGCGCATGGCGAGCACTCGCAGGGTTATTGGATCGAGACCGACTACCGCCTCTCGCACTTCGGCGGAGCCGAGAGTGCGCTGGGCAGACTCGAGCCTCTGGTCCGCATGCAGCAGACCTTTCGCAATAGCCCCGACCCGAGCGACGGGCTGCCCTCGGCGGACACTAAGCGCACCGACTTCGGGCTGGATTATCACCTGCCGCATGAGGTCCGCATCAACACCAGCTATTCCCGGCAATTCTCCGCCACCGGCAACCGCAATGTGTGGGAGACCGGAATCGTCTACCGCTTTCTCTTTCCCACCTGGAAGGGCAAATAATGCGAGTTTGGAAGATCGTGTCATCGTCGTTGTTTTTCGCTGTGGCTCTGCTTCTGGCAACCCAGACGCACGGTCTGGCTGCCGTGTCCTCGGCTGCCGGTTCGGGCAAGCAGGACAAAACCTCGCGTCCTGAAGCTCCAACCGAAGGAGAGCGCGCCTTTCGCCAAAACTGTTCGCGCTGTCATAACGCACCGCAGGGCTTTCCGCCGCAGATCTCCGGCACCATCGTCCGGCACATGCGCGTGCGTGCCAATCTCAGCCAGGAGGACGAGCGCGCGATTCTGAAGTTCCTGAATCCGTAGGCCCGCCGGCCCGAAGGCCGGAGCCTTGCTTACTGTTGTTGCGCTGCCCGTGCGGTTGAACGCAGAAAGGCGATGATGTCAGCACGTTCTTCCGCGCTTGGCACGCGAAACGCCATGTCGTTATTGGGAATCACGGACTCCGTATCTGTCAGCCACTTGTCCAGCGACGCATCATCCCACGTAATCTGCGCAGCTCTTACTGCATCGGAATACTGAAAGCTGGTGACTGTGCCCGCTTTCCGTCCATAAACATCGCGCAGGCGCGGCCCTTCTTTGCTCTGATCCAGCGAATGGCAACCAGTGCATCGCCTCTCGAACAGAATCTTGCCACGCTCTGGGTCGACCGCTCCGTTGCCGTTTCCGTAGCTTACGGCGGGAATGGCGAAGACCACCGCAGCCACCAAGTAGATCGCCGCGACACCTGCAATCTTCGCCGGCATACCTTCATCTCGTCGCATCGTGTCTCCGTGCCTCAAGCCACCGGACTCTGCGGTCTCAGTTCCGCGCCCGACAACGACGCATCCACAATCGCCAGCGAGTGCCGTTGTGCCACAAAGCTCACCTCGGTGATGCCAAGGACATCGCGCAGTTTCTCTGCCGGCACCTTCATCGGCCCCGGGGACGGCGCATTGCCGGGCGCGGGCTGCGGAAACGCGGTCGAGGTGGCGGTGTGGAATGCAACATTGCCTTCCACCTTCTGCATCACCTGGTGAATATGGCCGTTCAGCACGGTCACCGAGCCGAAGCGCTTCAGCATCGCAAAGGCCTGCTCGCTGTCCGAGGTTCCCCAGCCCCAGGTCGGATACACAGCCCACAACGGAATGTGCGCGAAGACAACAATGGGCACGCTGCTCTTCAGCCCGGCGAGATCCTTCTTCAGCCAGTCCAGCTGCGGTTGCCCCAGCTTGCCCATGCCTTCGAGCTGAACGACGTTGACCAGCCCGATGAAGTGGACGCCGTTGTGATCGAAGCTGTACCAGCCGTTGCCCTGCGAGCCCTTGCCGAAGCGGTCGAGGTACATCTTGCCGTCATCGACCGAGGTATCGTGCTCGCCCGGTACATAGAACACCTGTCGCTTGCTCCCCAGCATTTGGCTGAGGGCTGTCGAACTCCGCGGGTTTCGATGAGTGGGTCAGGTCGCCGGTATGAATCAGGAAGTCCGGCGCATGCGGCAGAGCATCGATCTTGTCCAGCGCTGCCTGCAGCGTTGCTGTCACATCCGTATTGGCCGGCTTGTTGAAACCGATGTGGCTGTCGCTGATCTGGACGAAGCTGAAATCCGACTGGCTTCTTGTGGAATGGCTGTCCAAAGACGCGCGACACGGGCACGCCGCCCGCAAAGGTCCATACCAGGCCCGTTCCAGCCCAGGCCATGCATTTCAGGAAGCCGCGCCGGTCAATGCCGTCCTGGCTGATCTCGTTATGTTCGGCGCTGAGAGTGAGTTGTGAAGGCGGGTCTAAACAGGTTCTGCTCATTCCTTGATCCTCGTCGGTGCACAAGCTGTGTGCACCAACGAGAACTGAGCAGAACGAGGTTTATTCCAACGCTTCCAAGAATTTCTAGTCTGTCAGGCGAACAGCGAGCAGGCCGCGCCGAACGGGAATCGTGCCCCGTTCTCTAGTGCCGGCCCGAGCTTCCGAATCCCTTTTCCGCTCGCGCTGAGACTTCCAGGGAGTCGACTTCCTCGACAGCCCCTGTCAACACGGGCACGGGGATCATCTGCGCGATTTTGTCGCCGGCTTTGAGTTCAACTGCAGCCTCCAACATCACAAGAATTTCGCCGCGATAGCCCGCATCGATCACCCCTCCCGTTGTGGCGATTCCGCGCGCTGCCATCGACGAGCGATCGCGCACGATGAGCCCAAGCGGCTCACCGGTCTGCGGATGACGGGCTTCGACGGCAATCCCGGTGCGGACACGAACAGTTTGGCGCGGAGCCAATGTCGCCGATTCAAGAGCAAAGAGGTCGTAGCCTTCTTATACTCTGGGCGGAATAGATATTTTCACTACATTTGGTGCATCTGCGACCCGCCGTGTGTCGCGGATGCGTGCTTCCTATCGCTGCAAACAAATGATTTTATGTCCAAAAATACATTTTAATGTAGCTACGGTGAAGCGAGGCTTCTGGCTTTCGAAGCTTGGCGGAAAGCAAGACGGGTGACAAGTTTCGGGAGAGCTAGAAACGCCTGGTGCAGAGATCGGGGTTTCTCTATCCTGTACAGCGCTGGATTCATACCCGCCATCCGCTGTTCCTGAAGCCCATTCCGAGACTGCGCATAGCCCTTTATACTCAATTCTGCCACTCGATATAGTCCAATCCTGCCAGTGAATGTAGCCCTTTGCTGCCACCCGGTACACGAGAATCCTGCCAGGGAGTCCGAGAGAAAAGGCAGCATCATCGCATCATCCACGCCGAAGGCGTGCGGGGAGTGTTTACCGATGATCAATTTCCGGATGGCGGGTGATACAACCGCAACAAGGAAATCAGCCTAGTCTTTGGAGATCTGAGCGTTTGGTGAGTGTATTTGCAATTTGTCATTCATTGAGAGGGGCTGGCGCCTCCACGGTGAGAATCCTATCGTATAGCGCTAATTCCTCAGTTGTCGGTGCATGGAACGCGCTTGCCCATTGCAACAATTGCTCTCGTCTGACGGCCGGGCTCTCCATGCCACGTCTTTGAATCCTTTCGAGAAGGACGTCGACAGGGGCGGAAAGATAGTGCAACTCAACAGCGCCCCCAAGCCCTCGCGCCCGGAGTCGCAACACGTCTCGCTCATCCCTTGCCCAAGTTCCCCATTCAATGATCACAGTGAGACCTAGACCGAGAAGCTGCTGACCAAGGTGCCACTGTAGACTCTCAATCTTCTCGCGCACGCCCGCATCCCAGACATCCAACGAAAGGGCATCCAGCCATTCATCGGGACAGAGGCGAATCGCGCGCGACCCGGTCTGAAGCTGCCTGGCATGCGTTGTTTTCCCCGAACCTGGCAGGCCACAAACGATGATCAATCTCGCACCGGATCCGGGCGTTTTCATGCGGGGCATGCCCTAATTCTGCGGTGCCTGCGGCGATGATGTAGCCCCGCTCAGGGTGCCATGCATGTCTGCGTGTGGCCCCTGCATGTACTGTTCGAGTTCTTTCTTCTGTTCGTCGTTGAGGATCTCGCGAATCTGGTCGTGCGCCTTGTAGCGAAGGGGCCTCACTCTGGCGAGACGATCCTCGCGTGACAAGCTTCGGTCCTGCGAGATCTTCACCGTGGCGTCATGCAGGTCCTGAAGGATTGGTCTGATTTTGGCCTGTTGATCATCGGTGAGATCAAGCTTGGCCGTCAGGATTTTCAACTGGTCGTCGCTGCTGGGCACCTCGTCTTGCATGGCGGGCCGGCCTTGTCCGCCTTTGTCGGCAGAGCCGGGCGCGGTTGCCGTTTGTTGCGCGGGCACCTGCAACGCGAACATCAAGATGGCCCCGAAAGCGAGTGAATGGTAGCGATTCATCGTACTTCTCCTTTCTGTCTTCTATGCTGGTTCGAAAGACCGCGCGGCTGTACGCAGCCGTTTGTCCTATGATTCGGACTGTAGCGTTCAGTGGCAGCTCAGTCGAGGGCGAATTTGGAGTTGTTGAACAAAGAGGCTATCGATGTCCAGGAATGAGCGTTCCAATTCGCAGCAACACGCCGCGCGTGGGGCACGCCACAACAGACAGCCTCGCAAACCCGATGAACGCGCCCGACGCACGCGGGACCGGCTCGGCGGAGCATTCGTGGCTTTGATCCACGAGAAGTCGATCGAAGACGTGACGGTGCAGGATGTGCTGGACCGCGCCTCAGTTGGTCGCTCCACGTTTTATCTTCACTTCCGCGACAAGAACGACTTACTCCTCAGCCAGCTGGAGATCTTCCTGGAAACGATGAGCACAGCGCTCAGCGTCCGCAAAGAGGCATCGGATCGAGTTGTTCCGGTAGCGGAGATGTTTGCACATATCGAAAACCAAAGAGAGCTTTATCGCATCCTTGCCGACGCAGGGCGCCTCAACGATTTCTTCGATCTTGCGCAAACCTACTTTGCGCGCGGCATCGAGCACCGCCTCAGAGAATCCAAACGTCTTCCGAAGATTCCGCAGGGTGAATTGGCTGCTCGTGCCTCTGCATTGGCCGGTAGTCTGCTATCGCTGTTGCGATGGTGGCTCGACCGCGGAGCGAAGGAATCGCCGGCCGAGATGGATGAACTTTTCCACCGAATGGCGTGGAGCGGGCTCCAGTAGCCCCTATCCCGCGACGTGCACGCAACGGGTCGCTCGACGCCATTCGGCTGATGCGAAAAGGCCAACTCGCTCATTGAGCGCAAACGATGGGCGCTTTTGGAGTCTTGGTTGGATTGTGGGCCACTGAGAAGTAACTGCGTCGAGGGCTCTTTGGGGGTTACTTCAGCATAGCGGTTACTTGCCGACAACAAAGACTCGCGTACCGAATCGCTTCCGCCGGTCGCGTCTTTCTGCTTATTCGGGAAGCAGGTATACAAGAAGTTTGAGTCCACGTCGAACCACGAGGTACTCGTGATCATTGGCCTGTGCAAATAGCCCTGAAGCTGTTCCTTCGTAAAAGTGCAAGGGCAACGAAAACACGGTCTTTCCGTCCGGGATGGACAAGACCTTGAGAGCATGCCAAAACGTGGTGTTAAAAACGCCGTCGTCCGAATCGGCAAAGTGGGTCTTACCGCATCGATCTAATTCCAAACTTCTCTTTTCGCTACGTGCTTCGCATGAGCAGTCTGGACCACCTACCGCTTGACTCGATCTTGGGTTGTCAGGGTGATTCCGTTGGAGTTCCAACAAGGTGGAAACATGCGCCATGGACAGCAACGCCGAGCATGAATCGCGGTCCGGCAACCCTGTGTTTGAGCTTTCTTTCCGTGACGGGAACTGGTCTCGTCCGTCACCGTTGCTGCACTCAGCGATGGGCTTTAGTTCCGGGAGAGAGAGCGCGGTGGCATTCTGATGTCTATTCGAGATACGCATCAGAACGCCCTCCTTGTCGAAAAAGAGAACGTCGGTTTCTATATCGCCCTCGCGTTGGACGAGAGACGCAAGTCTGAAGGTGCGGAGATCAATCACAGCAATTTCTTCCGCCCACTTTCTATTTCTAGAAGCGTCGAGCTTCTTATATTTCCCAGGACAAATGATGAGATAGTCGCCAGACGGGCTTACAATTGGCTCGCCCGACAAGTAATGGCGCTCAGGTTTGTGGAAGGGGAACACTATTGTCTCTTCTTGCGCTGTCTGCATCTTCCAGTCTCTGAGCCGCTGAACCACCCATTGGCCGTTCGGTTTGCCGAACGAAATGAGAATGGAGTTGCTGGGGGCGAGCATCCATTGGAACTCAACACCAAAGTCATCTTTTAGCGCATCTGGCGCGTGAACCTCGTATGTAGCTATCGGAAGGGGAGACTGCCCCTGTGGTCCCGAATCCGACGGCCCTGCTTGGGCGGCTACCGCAAGCACGTACGTGGTAAGCAATGGCGCTGTGAGCGCGAAACGGAACGCCAGCAACTTGAGGCTCATATGCGCCTCAGTTTACGCCACCACAAGTCTCGCTAGCGCATTGTGGGTGTGTGGTGGGCCATCGGGAAATGATATGGTGTGACCCTGTCAACATCTTCGAATCGCAGGGGTGGCTTTTGTTTCTGTCTTTTCGAGGACAAGGTCAGCAGCAGCCGTGGCAGGTAATGGCGACGATTGATCAAGCTGATATTCGCGGGTCGGAACCGCATAATCATGATCCGTCGGGAGCTGCCTCTGACTAACCGCGCGAGTCCGGCTGGGCCTGTCGCATATTTCCGCCGAGGATTCTCCTTCGTGCTTGCTCCGGCTGCGGCTGACCCTGTCCTCGAATTGGATGACGTTGTTCATTAGTTGATTTTTTTGCCTTTTCCTTATTTGGAAGGGTTTTGCTTTTGTTCTTTCGGTTCTCATGCCGCCATTTGTTGTTTGCAGGCTGCTTCGGCTTTGATCCCGATGGCCCAAATGAAGCCCAGCAGTTCTCGTCCGATCGCCGTCATGATCTTCCTCTGATCCTTGCCGGCAGCCATCAGCTTCATGTAGCGGCGGTGCAGCCGGTTCTGCGCTTTCCATGCAATCTCGGTGATCTCTGCAGGGACCCCTTCCTGTCGCCTGCGCAATTTAGCTCCGATCCATGGCCGATGCCGATAGCTCCAGGCTGATTCGACCACGATTCGTCTGAGGTGCGCGTTGCCGGCCTTGGTAATGCCGCCTCTTCGAATGCGCTTGCCGCTGGAGTCTTCGCTTGGAAACGTTCCGCCATAGCCCATCAACTTGCGAGCACTCTCGAACCGGGAGGTGATGTTGCCGAGCTCGGTTGCGATCGTCACTGCCGAGATATGGGCTATGCCGCGCAGAGCCTGTAGACCTCGGATCACTTCCTGCATGGGCTGTGGTGCCAGCTTCACCACTTCCAGGATGGCCTCTTCCAATCGTCTGACTCGCGCCCCCATGTGCTCGACTTCGTTCAAGCAATCTACCAGCGTGGCTTCCTGTGCCGGTTGCGTGTAATGGATCTGCTGGAGCCACTCCATGTAACGCTCCGTCCAGGCCTTTACTGCCGGCGGCGGACGATGGCCCGAGCGCAGCAGGAACTTCGTCAGCCGGTGCCGTGCGCGCAACTGATCCTGCTTGGCCGCCTCTCGCTGACGGACAAGATCGCGCAAGGCCTCCGAGCCTTCATCGGGAACCCACACCGCAGTCAGATCTCCGGAGCGGTGACTGCGCGCCAGCTTCAACGCATCTCGCCTGTCCGTCTTCACGCGGTCTCCCGGCTTTTTCGGAACCAGGCTCGGAGCCACCACCACACAGTCGACTCCCAACTGCGTCAGCTGCCAGTACAGTACGAATCCTGTTGGACCCGCTTCGTAGCAGGCGCGCAGTTGCTCGGGCGAACCAAGCTTGCGAATCAACTTGCGGATCGAATCTTCACGGTTGGCGATCGTGCCCAGGCTCCGTACCTCGCCATCCGGCTCGGCAACCGCTACTGCTATCGTTTCGGCGTGGACATCCAAACCCAAAAATCGTAACTTCTCTCTCATGACCGGTTCCCTCCGCTTGTGGCTCTGGACTGTAGTTCCTAAAACAAACTCAGCCTAACCCACGACTAGCGCATCGAGCCGGTCACACCATAATGACTAACCCGGACTGGCGGCTTTGGCGGTTACTTCCGCATAGCGGGTCACACATCCGCTATTGCTGCTCGCTCCGCAACAAACGCGTTCGCAACGACGAATGATCCACCAAAGTGAAGGACCCGTGGCCGGGGTTGTCGCGACCTCGGAGCGCGGAGGAGGGTTAGCTGTACTTGTTCGCCGATTGCTTCAAGTGCGTTCGCGTATTCATGTTGCACATCTCATGGAGAGCCCAAAGGAAGGTCTGATTGCGCTTCTCCCCACTGTGATACGGCTGCAAGCCCTCAACATGGGAGACAACTGCGGGGTCCACACCGCTAAGTCTGCCCCGTTGCAATTCACTCCCAAAGGAGTTGATGGTGTCGCAAATGGGGAATGCGTTGCTGTTCGACGGTTTGCCATCAGCAGCAATGACGAGTTCCCACACCAAATAATCAAGACAACTCCGAAGGTTCATCACGATGTCGCCGAATTGGAGGCTGAATGTACCGGCTCGGTCCTCTTTCGCGACAAAACTTCCCATTGTCCAGAGGGAACCGTCGCGCTCAAAGGCGCTCTCTGGATCACCCACGAAGCGATAGGGATTAGTCTTGAGGTATTCGGTCACATCCTTCCAAAAACCGTCCAAGTGCTGGCTTGCCCAATCGAATTTTAGGCGCACTGACTCTGGCAACGGCATAAAGAAATCATAGTTCAAGGAGGACTGTACGGTGGAGATCGTTCAAATAGGACTCGCCCTCATCTTTGGGGTTGTCTGGCTCATCTTTTGGGAAGTTCGAGCTATCCGGAAACATTTCGATGGCAGCGACTGAGCCGTATAATTCTCGGCACTATGACAGACAAAGAAATGGCGCAAGAATTAGGCGACTTGTTGCTTAAATATCAGGTACAGGTGAAAGCGTTGAAGGCCCAGATCCGACAATTTCTGCGGAATCCTGACGGCTCCGTTCCTGAAATGTGGGGAGATCAGATGGATGAACAAGACGACCCGCCATTTGCTGGGCTTTGGCGTGATAGAAGCGATCAGCTTCGATCTGCACTCGACGAGGCCACGCCCGATGTTCCGTTGATCCGCGTTCTTCATCACCATCTAGCAAGTCGCGCAGAGTAGCCATGCCTAGCACTTTACTCCAGTCAATCTTCTGCCTTACGGAGATGATCAAGTATGAGCCTCATTATCAAGATCGCCCTCGGCATCCTTCTCGCCGCCGCAGTGATTAGATTCCTGTTTTGGATTAACGAGAACGATGACGACCCGGGGAATTTCCCTCCATAGTCAGTCAGCGATATTATTGCCCCGGAAATTGCACGGCGGTTAATAGCGATGTTGTTAATAATGTCCGTGTAATTTCTGGATGGCGGGTGACACGCCCAGAACCCGCCCAATTGGAATTCCTACCTCTGCAGGAAGATCACCTCAATGACAAGAATCGCCACGAATAGAAACTTGAGACTAGCGACGACTCTGAACTTGAAAAGCGAGGCAGGAGGAAGGCTCTTCAGAATGCGCTCGCGCCTTGTTTCTTTCCGGATGTCGTACAAGACATCGGAATAGTCGCTCACGTTCTCGTTTTGTTGCTCCAGGGCTTCGTCTGTCAATCGACGCCTCATTCTCCATTCCCAGAACCCGAAGAAGAATGCGATCCCGATTGTCACCGTGTACAACACAGCTTTGAATTCGGGCATTGGCTAGTGGACTCTCAAGACAAAGACTGCCAGAGCAATTGGATTATTTCAATTGCCATTCTGTGATCAGGCATCCGGGGCGGGTGGTGGGTTTTTACCGGCCAATATCCCGTGGAGCGAGGGTAACGGCATTAAGTAAGAAGGATATATTTTCTTTCAGGGTGAAGTTTTCTTCAGGAGGCGGGGCCCCGCTTCTTGCCCAGTATCTTGACGGATCGAAAGCAGGAAGCGAGACCCGTGTAAGGTACGATCCTCTTTGTCACGGTGTGCGTCCCGTTGGAACAGTTGGCTGCCCGCTGGGCCGACGACTGCGACCAGATCATCTTACGCCGATGTCCGTTCTGCGAAAAGGACTCGATCGTCGGCCACGGGCGGCGGCAGAAGCAGGCGCACGACGAATATCACGACCGGATCGGAATTCGACGTGGCGTCTGCTCGAAGTGCGGGATGACGTTCACCTTCCTGCCGCTGTTTTCTCTTCCTTACACGCATTTCAGTTTGCTGGCTCGCGGTCGGGCGTTGCAGCGGCGCTTTGAGGAGCATTGTTCGTGGGAGAAGGCAGCGCCGAAGCTGAAGGATCCGGATCGGGTACCGGACGCTTCTACGATGCGGCGCTGGTCGAGCGGTCTGGATGGTTCTCAGCCGGCAGCTTCGTTTCTGCGTGAGGCCGTGGTTCGGGTAGCGCGGTGGCTGAAGCGCGGGCGGCAAGACGATGCGCAGATAGAGCCGTTGCCGTGGATTGTTCCGGCTTTGGAAGTGATCTGGCCTCTGCGTCTCTAGAAAAAGTGATTCGCCCACCATCCTTGCCTGGGAAACGTAGAGGAGTCGACGCAGACTGGGTTGCGGAGGCGAAAACGCGCTGTGGGCGAAGGAGCCGGAACACTGCGGGGGCGATTGCCGCTGTTGGACTATCTCGAGCAGCACCAGTGGAAGGGCCGGCCTGTCGGCCGTTGGGAGTATGTCGGCCTCTGTCCGCTGCACGAAGAGAGTCAGCCATCGTTCTATGTGAACACGCGCAAAAATGTCTTCTACTGCCATGGCTGCGGTCAGGGCGGAGACCTTGTCCGTTTCGTTCAGTTGTCGCGGCGGATGTCTTTTCGTCAAAGCCTGGCCTATCTGGATCAGCAGACCGATCAGCAAGCGGATCGAACCGCATTGCTCGAGCAGGCGGCAGGCTTCTATCAGCACGAACTTGATCTCTATCCCGAGGCGACGAGATACCTTCGCGCACGCGGAGTTCATGAACCTGCCCTTATCCGGGAGTTGCGCATCGGCTATGCCGCAGGAGGCAAGCTACGCCGTTATCTGACGGCACAAGGTTATTCGTTCGATCTGCTGCGCAGAGCCGGGCTGATCAACGCGCAGGGCGCCGATGCTCTCTATCAGCGCATCGTGTTTCCGTTGCCGCAGGACGAGCACATCGTTAATCTCTACGGACGCAGCATCGGCTCTGCCTTCGCCCATCGCTTCCTGCCCGGATCCAAGGGCGGACTGTATGCATGGGAGAAGGTCCATCACGCCGAAGGAATCATCCTTGTCGAAGGCCTGTTCGACTATGCGGTGTTGCGCCAGGCCGGCTTCTGGAATGTGACCTGTTCGCTGGGCACGCATCTGAATCGGGATCAGTTCCGTCAGCTGTGTGAAAGCAAGCGCAGCGTCTATGTGGTGTTCGATACCGATCAGAACCAGAGCGGTCAGCAGGCCGGCAAGCAACTGGCCAGTCGTCTTGTCACCCACGGTATCTGCGCACGGCGCGTTTTCCTGCCAGAGGGACATGATCCCAACTCGTTTTTCGTTCAGGGCGGGAATGCACAACAGTTCCAGTCTCTTCTTAAGGACGCACAGCCATGAAGTTCCAGGTCATCCGTCAGCAGAACCGCCACGGGGCGCAGAGTCCGTTCCGGGTCGTCGAGAAAAACACTGGAAAAGAAGTCGGTTGGATCAACCGCTATCTTGACCGTGAGCATGTGCGCCGGGTAGCCGACACCAGCCTGCGCAGCTATGCCTTCAACCTGCTGCACTTCCTGCGCTGGTGGCATCAGGAGCATCACACTGAGGAACTGGACCGCAAGCATCTCAGCGCATCGACTCTGCTCGATTACCTGCGCTTCCAGTCAGGACTTGAGCCGCGTCCTGCCGCCTCCACCATCAACAGGCGCATGGCCGATGCCGACTGCGCCATCCGCAATGAGTTCCACGACGCTCCTTCTCAGGTGGCGTATGGCTATCATCAGTCCTTCCTGCACCGCAAGCCGATCGGACTGAGCCGTCCTGCGTTGGCCATCAGCAGGCTGCGTGTCCGAGAAGCGAAGCTCAACATCGTGCCTCTGTCGGTCAACGAAGTGGCGCGCTTCTGGAAGAGCTTCCGCAACGCGCGCGATCTGGCCATCGTCGGTCTGATGCTGATGCAAGGACTGCGCTCGGCCGAAGTGATCGCCCTGAACTGCGACGACGTGCTGCTGTCCGAAGCCCAGCTCCGTGTGCGCGGCAAGGGAAACAAGCTGCGCCTTCTTCCCCTCGCTCCAGAGACCACGCAGCTGCTGGACCACTACCTGCACCTCGAACGGCCCGATCCCTGCGCGGCAGCGCTGTTCGTAGTACTCAAAGGACCGGCGCGCGGACAGCACATGACCCCGGCTGGACTACGTTCCCTGTTTCGTCATCATCGCCGCACTACCGGCGTCGAAATAGCCAACCCGCATCGGTTCCGGCACACCTTCGCCTGTGACATGGTGCGCGCCGGCATGAGCCTGCCCGCACTGATGCAACTGATGGGACATGCCGACATCGAGACTACCTTGCGCTACGTCCACGTAACTCCGCAGGACGTCTACCTCGAGTACACCCGCGCCGTTGCCAAGTGTGTCCGGCCTCTGAAGGGGAATGGCTCGTGATCCGCCGCCGGCCCTTCCGTCATCCTCTGACCACGGACTTCCAGCGCGCCGTTGACTCCTTCTGCGCCGCGCTTAAATCCGAAACCACCCGTCACTATCACGGCGCAGTACGCAACTTCCTCACCTATCTCGGGGCTCATCATCCCCAGATCAAGCGCCTCGATCAGCTGAGCCGCGATCCTCACATCCTCGGCTGGATGGCACACCTGCGCGCCAAGACTCCACCTCTGGCCACAGCTTCCTATATCAATCTGCTCATCGCGCTGCGCTCTGTCCTCTATGAGCTGGCAAGAACCCATCAGAAGCCAGAGCTGGCACACATGCTTCGCCGGGAGGACCTTCCGCGAGCTCCGCAGAGGATGCCCAGACCGCTCACCGACGAGCAGGATCAGCGCTTACAAGAGGAGTTCCGCCGCCGCAATGACCTGGGCGGAAATGTCTTCCTCCTGCTCCGCCACACCGGCATGCGCATCGGCGAATGCATCGACCTGTCTCATGACTGTCTGCGTTCTACCGGCCCCAATCAGTGGGCCATCCACGTCCCGTTAGGAAAACTCCAGACCGAACGCATGGTCCCCGTCGACGCCTTCGTCTGTGAACTTGTGCAGCGGCTGCGCTTCTTCCGCTCTCTCGACCCGATGCCACCCGACAAATGGCTCCTGGCAAGAGCCGGAACCAAGGTCGCCCTTGTTAGGCAGTTCCGCGATTACCTACATCAGGTCTGCCACTCACTCGGGATGCCCACCAATATCGTCCCCCACCAGACTCGCCACACCTATGCCACACAGATGCTGCGCGCCGGCGTCAGCTTACCCGTCCTGATGAAATTACTCGGACACACCGATCCAGCAATGACCATGCGCTATGTCGATGTGGCCCTCACCGATCTCCAGCGTGAGTTCCACCTCGCTCGCCAACATCCGAGACATCTGCCTCCGCAACCCAAAACATCTCCCCTTGCGCACACCGGCCTTGATGCCGTTCGTGACGCACTCATCGCTGCTCAGCATGTCATGGAGATGTTCCGCCGCTCAATCCCCAGCGGCGCTTCGAAGAACCAACTCAACCGACTCTCAAATCGCCTCACTAAGATCCTCACCAAAATAAGAACCTTCAAAATCTCCTGAATCAAAATGGGCAGCGATTGGCCGGTTAAGTGGCCAACCGGAAGTGACCCCGTTTTTCGTGCTATTTCCCGGTAGCTGGCCTACCGGGAGCTTCAGATAAATCGATCTCGCAGGGCGAAGAAGATTGTCAATTCGGGAACAAAGCCGTGCGTGCAATTGAACAATTGATCGGAGCGAGTCCGAGCCGTTTGTGGCTGCGGAGCAAGTTTCAACATAACCCCTAGACGGCATTAGCTTAGATTAATGGGCGGACGAGATGCGGCAATTGGCGGCGACAGTAGAATAGAACGCGATCAGGGGGCCGCGTTGATAGTGGTGTCAGCTTGCGCGAGTACGAGAGCCGACTTTGCGGCGGACTGCTCATAGTACTGGACAAAGCGTTGCGGTTCGGCCGCCTGATACGAGGCGAGGTTGTGAGCCCAGCGAAAGCCGACCGGCTGGTAAAGAAGCTCGACAGATAGATGGAAGGGGCCGACGGTACCGTTGGTGGCGATGGCGTATTGCGCGGTGCTCGAACCGGCGGTGAAGGCGGGGTCGGTGGCAGCTTCGCCGCGGACGGCAATGTCGGGTGAGGCGGTCTGCTTGTCAAAGCCGGCTGGGAGGATGCGATTGTCCTTGAGATATTGGGTGGCAGAGATGAGGCCTGTGGTAACGCTGCCCTGGCTGTCGCCGAGGATGGGCTCGAAGATCTCGACCTGATCGGGCTGGGTGATGCGGGAGTAGTGCGGCGAGAAACGCGTCGGATCGGTGTCGTTGGCGTTGCCAGCGATGGAGCCGTTGGCGTTGAGCTTGCCTGACTCGAAGACGACGCGGCCATCAGCGGCAGCGAGGACGACGTGCAGCCACACGCGGCGCGAGGGATAGGCAGTGGGAAGCTTGTGGCCGGTGAGATTTTCAACGCGTACCGGAAAGGAGAGTACGCCGCCGGCAACTTGCGCTGGGCCGACCGTGATGCGCGCGGATTGCGACTGGAGGAACGAGGTGATGTGGGCGGCGGCGGACGCAAGGTCAGAGGGCTGCGCGACGACGGCGAGGTCATCACGATGCGAGCTGAGCATGCTCTCCATGAGGAAGTTGGCACCGACAAAGGTGTGGAGTCGGACGTCTTCGCGCGGCTTGCCCAGGAGGGATGCAACGACGACGGGCTGGCCGACCGCGGGCATGTGGCACTGTTGGCAGGTGCTCTTATCTCGGTAGTCGCTGTGCAGCCACTCGAGGTAGGGCATCTGCTCGGGAAAACGGCCGATTGGTTTGCCGTCAGGGCCGAGGGTAGTGGTGTAAAGCGTGTGGCAACTACCGCAGAGTGCCGAGTCATGAATATGAGCAGCCTGCACGAGGCTGTAGCCGGCCGCCATCACGTGCACCTTGGTGATGTTATCGGAATCCGGAGTGTATGGGCCGTAGAGTGGTCGCGGATTGGTTCCGGGTGCGGCTACGATGAAGTTGCCGCTAAACGATGCGGGCGTGCCCAGGCTAGCCGCTTCAATCTGATGGCACACTGTGCAGGAGACGCCATCGGCGGCGGCAGAGTCTTGCGGGTGATCGCTGCGGAGGGGCAATCGCGAGAATAATTCGGTTTGGTGGTTCTGGTCCTGATCTACGAGAGACTGCAACGGCATGTGACAGCGAGCGCATTCGTTCTGGATGACTCCGCTCGATTCGGGGTGGTCGAGGGTCTCGCGGCGCACACTGCCCAGCCAATAGGGATCGCGGGCGGAGTTGGCCATGATGCTCGCGCTCCACTGGAGGCCGATGGACACGTCTTCGCCATTGGGAGTCTTGAGCTTGTTGTGGCAGTTGGCGCAGCGTTCGGCAGTGCGAAAGTCGTCGGCAGGGCTATGCGATGCGGGAGTCTGCGCGCGAGAGGTATCTGGGAATGCGAGGCAGGCCAAAACAACGACGGGAGCAACGGCGAACGGCGGTAACCGGCATGTCATTTCCCATCTCCCTTAGTATTTTCGGCCAGCCCAGTCTTTCAATAACCACCACAATCGAAACCGCCACCTCTCGAAATTGGCGTGGCGGGCCGAGTATGCTTCATTGTTGATCGCCAACCGGCGAGCATTCCTGAATGAATCGTTAACAAGATAATCGGTCAGTAGGCGCAAGTTTGGAAAGAAATCTGTTTTAAGATTCAGGTTCCGGTTGGGTGGTGGGCAAACAGGACCTTGCCAGAAATGGTGCGAATTCTGGCGACGGTGATACCTCTATCTCTTGAGGACGAAATGTTTGGCAAACAGCTCTCGTGACCGCTTTTCCCCTTCTTCGCTCAAGACGACCGATTTGGCTTTGCTCTTGGGATCAGAGATAAAGCCCTTCAGGTGAAGTCGCTCCATCGTGTCCCAGTCTTGCCCCTTCCAAGCTCGCACCCCGACGGGATCCTTGAAACTGGTCAACCACAGCAGTGCGAGAGTTATCTCGTCGACTTTGTCCTGGTCGTAATCCATTCGTTTGCCTCCAACTTCAGCGCCTTAGTATTCCACCGGACCGCTCGCCATTCAAGCGCGAGGTTCGATTCCGATTCGATCATTAACCGCGCAGGAGATTCGCTGCTTGCAGCCAAGATAGCGTTCCGTCGTCTGAATAGAAACGTGGCCTAAAAGAAATTGGATCTGTTCCAGTTCTCCTCCCGCAGCGGGTGGCACAGTCGGGCACAGGTCCGGCGAAGATCGTGCGGAGCCAGCTTCTCCACTCCGATCCTTTTCGCGGAATCCTTCACGATGTGCCAGACTGCCTTCTCCGTCATGCCTTCACCCAGCATCCTCCCCGTCTTGGTGACCCGGCGGAAGATCTTCCCTCGGTCGATCCCCGAGTCATTCAACCAGACGCGAAGCTCTTCCATGACCCAGCCGGGCACAGGAACCGTACGAACGTGTCCGCCCTTGCCATTCAGATCGACGATGGCCCAGTGTTCCTCCCTTTGTTCAGGGTGTTCGAGCCTAAGTGCGACCGCTTCGTGCCGGTGCAGACCACAGGCAAGCAACAGCGCCAGGAGCGCGCGATCCCGTTTCCCTTTAAGGTCTTTGCCGTTGGGAGCCTGCCAGAGTGCCAGACTCTGCTGGTCGCTCAGCCAGTTGCCGAGTGGGCGATTGGGAAATAACCCCTGTTTTTACGTTTCGGACTTCCGCATGGGGGTCACTCGCTCGCAATCTCGACGATGGGCGCTTCCGGGCATTTGTCGCGGCCGATTGGAAATGTGAATTCGTTCCGGCTAGCCCGGGGACTATGCATCATCTGGTTCCGGGATTTCTCCGAATTCTTCAGGGTGATTTGAGACGTATGCGAACAACAACTTCGTCAGGTCGTGGGGCTTCTGGGATGAACTGCATTGCCCGAGCCAACTTAGTTGCGGTCATCACGGAAGAGCCTGGGGGCAAAGTCGTTCAGATCGCGGCGCCAGGTGAGCCACTCGTGCGCTGTGCCGGTCGATGAGAAGTAGACATACTTGACGCCCGCCTTGTCCAGCATGGTGCGGAAGGCGCCGATGGATCCCTGGAAGAAATCGGGCTCCTCGGTGCCCATGCCAATCCAGAGCAGCTTTACCTTCCGGTTGAATGCTTCTCCGTCCTTGAACGTCCCGTTGAATGCAGTCGCGGGATCGAGTGGATCGGCGCTCAGGCCGTTCATCGTGCCGCTGAAGCCGGCCATATAAGCGAATGTGTCCAGATGGCCCGTCGCCAGGTGCAATGCCTGGTTAGCTCCCATGGAGAGGCCGGCCATCGCCCGGTGCTCGCGATCCGGGATCGTCCGGTAGGTCGAATCGATCATGGGGATGACCTCTTTGGTCATTACGTCTTCAAAGACGCTGAAGTCTCCTGCGCCGCTTTGGGGCGGCCCAAACGGCCCAGGGGGCCGCGACGCGTAGCCGTTGTCCATCACAACGATCATGGGCACGGCTTTTTTCTCCGCGATCAGGCTATCCAGAATCAGGTTGGCGTGACCCTGGAAAATCCACCCGGTCTCATCTTCACCCGAACCGTGCTGGAGAAAGAGAACTGGATAGCGGGCGCTCGGGTCCGCATCATAGTCAGGCGGCGTGTAGACAAAGCAGCGCCTCCACTGGCCCGTGATCTTCGAGTGGTAGTTGCGGATGACGACGGCCCCGTGCGGCACATCCGTTGCACGGTAATAGTCCACGCCATCTTCGGGGACTTCCAGGCCGCTCGTGTCCTTGCCCGTGCCGAAGTATGTATGGCTGCTTGGATCGTTCATGCGGATTCCGTTAACGTCGAGCGCGTAGTAGTGGAAGCCCACAACGAGGGGAGGCGTGACGACGCTCCACATGCCGTCGTTGCCGCGCGTCATGGGGAATTTCTTTCCGGTGATATCCACGTCGACTGACTGAGCATCTGGCGACTTGAATTGGAAGGCCACGGAGTGGTCTGGCAGAACGCGCGGGTAGGCGGCGCCCAACACATTCGTCGACGCGGGCTTGGCGTCCTCAACCGATGAGGCGCGCACTCCTTCCGGCGACCGGCGCCATGCGAAGTAGGCATCCAGTGCCTTGAGCCCCTCTTCGTTGGGAAGAGGCCCGGTGTGTGCCGTCCCAGAGAAGTACATCAGTTCGGGATGCTGATCGTTGAACGCCGGCCATCTGGGCATTCCTTTCCCGTTCGGATCTCCGTATTTGGCGAAATTCGTCCAGTAAGTCATCATCGCGTCGGAGATGGTGAAATCGGTTGCGCTCGGCTTCCCCCCGGGACCGCCGGTCGGGTGCCCGAAGACGTACTCAACCTCCGAGCCGTGCGGCGAGCCGTGTCCTGCCTGCGGCGAGTCGGCCGGATAATCCGGGTGCTGATCGAAGTAGTAGTAGAAGGCCTTGGATTTTCCCAGATTCGTTTGCATCCGCGCCCACGTCCATGTACTCCAGCCGAATGCCGCATCGCGGGTAAGGTCGCGCGCGGTCTTGGGCACTGTAGTCTCATTCGTCGGATAGGCTTTGAGCAGGCTGTCGGCAAAGCGGTCGTAACGCGCCTTCACACTGGCAATATAATCCTGCGGTGTCCGCGGGGGCCCGAAGGTCGCGCCTTCGTCGGAGTTGTAGCCAACCAGAATAGGCGTATCGTTGAACTGCTTTTGTTCGTAGATCGTGTATTGATCGTCAGGAATCACCCACCCGTCGACGACCGGCCATCCTGCGCCGCGATTGGTCTGTCCAGCGGCGATGATCTTCTCTGCGGGGAGTTTGCGAAGATCGCCGATCGATTTGGCTCCGATGCTCAGGGCGAGATCCTCACCGGCGCGTTCGGCAATAGCGAGCGGCCGCATATTCTCGCCCGGCGCTCCTCCTGCCCGAGGATGACCGAAGGAGCCGCCACTTTCCGAGATCGCTCCTTGAATCAGCCCTTTTGCTAGCGGCGAAGCGCACAGCTCGCTTACGGCGATGCCTCCAGCCGACTCCCCGAAGATCGTGACTTTGTGCGGATCGCCGCCAAATGCGGCAATGTTCTTCTGAATCCACTGCAATGCGGCGATCATATCGAGCAGGCCATAGTTGCCCGAGACGTGCTGAGGGGATTCCGCACTCAACCCCGGATGCGCCAGAAATCCAAGTGGCCCCAAGCGGTAGCCGATGCTGACCACTACGACTCCCTTTTGAGCCAGCTTTTCTCCGCTGTACGTTGGAACGGAAGTTCCTCCCACGCTGAACCCGCCTCCATAGATCCACACCAAAACGGGGATGCGCGCACTGGCTGACTTGGCTGGTGTCCAGACATTCAGATAGAGGCAGTCCTCGCTCGTTGTGATCCCGCGGATGGTCTGCAGGCACTGCGGTGCGAACTTGTCGGCGATCCTCACGTTCTTCCAAGGAAGTGCAGGCTGCGGGGCGCGCCAGCGCAGGTCTCCCAATGGCGGGGCCGCGAATGGAACTCCGCGGTAGATCGACAGTCCATCTTCGATTGTGCCTTTCAGCAAGCCCTGTTCAACCTTCGCGGAAGGGACCATGGCCCAACTTGTCCAGGAGGCTGCCGCAATGGCGATTGCCAGGATGACTGCTCTCATCTTCGATTTCCTTTCATGCTCTGGCTCGCCCATCCTGCTCGATTCATGGCGACCGCGTGGACGAACGCTGATCGGCTGCTAGCGACCCTCGCTACCCGATTGGCAGACAGCAGAGCAAATGATCGACTCACGTAAACGCTCTCTGGGATTCGGACTATATAGAAGCTCTCGGGTAGTGAGCAACTGGAATAAATCGATGTACTGGATGAAGGAAGGAGACTATCCTTCGATCCTCGCAATCTTGTGCCATGCCGCTGTTCAGGAAATGGAGCCGCAAGAGGGCGTAATCTGCACTGATCCGGGAAACGATTCCCGAGAGCTTGTTGGAAGTTGGAAAAGTTTGTGATTTCGGGAGATGACCGGAAATGGTGTTGGGCCGATGCGCACGGTTAACAATGCAGCGACGATGTTGATTACTTTCTAACGTCCGAGTTGCGGGTCATTCAGGCATCACGCGATAGATGGTCATCTATTCACACGCAAAACAAGTGCGGCGTATGATTTGCGCATGCTTCCCCGCAAGTCGGGACTCTTTCTCCTCCTCACAGTCCTGTCCACAAACTCGGCGGGTTTGCTGTGTCACGCTCAACCAGCCCTGCCCGCTACCACCATCCGTTACCACTTCGGTGACGACCCCGACGGCAAGCTCGGCTGGGCCAGTCCCAACTTCGATGACAGCGCCTGGCCTGTAGCCAAGGATGGCCAATGGCCGAGGCCACCGTTCTATTCCGACGGCTTCGTCTGGGTCCGCTTCCCCGTGCCGGTCCGCAGCGACACCGCAGAGCCCCTCTCGCTGCGCATCAGCAGCCTGAAGCACATCCTGATCGCCTACGAGGTCTTCATTAACGGAGCACGCCTGGGCAGTTTTGGCAGTGTCCCTCCTCGCCAATTCGTGGAGAGTTTTCCCCGGGACGCAATTGTTGACCTTCCGCACGCGCTCGTCAGGCCCGGAGGGGTCGCGCTCGTCACACTGCGCGCCTGGTATCCGCCCGCTGCTCGCCGAATGCGGGGACTCGACACCGCGGCCTTTGCATTCGATCAGAGCCGGACTCTGCACGCCGAAGACAGCGCGGTCCGGGAGCGGGCATTGCTGCGCAATCTGCCCCCGATGATGCTCAACGGCATCATCTTGCTCGTTGGATTCACCGTGCTCGCAGTGGGTTATTCGGCGCGCAGCCGGGACGTGCGGCTGTGCGGCGCAATGCTCGCCACCTTGCCGTTGCTCACTCTCTTCCTTCAGTTCATCGACGCCCGGCTCTTGATACTGTCAGAGCCTGTCCATACAGCTTTCCAGGCCATCACGCAAATGCCCTCCATGATCGTCTCGGTCGCGCTCATCTGGGGCATCAACGACTTTCGCGACGTCTTCTTTAAACGCCTGATGCTTGCCGCAATGGCGGTCTTCAACGTGTGCATGCTCATCGCATTCATGGCGGCACAGGCGTCTCCGCTCGTGACTGCGGCGTCCGTCACCTTCCCGCTCGCCCTCAAAGTCTTCGACCTCATCAACGTCGGGGCCAATCTCTGGGCGGCTTTCACGGTGCCCCGCAATCGCCCCATTGCCCTCACCATGTTGCTCGTTCCTGCCGCCTCGCTCCTCAGCGGGTTTCGCACCTCGTTCCAGGGAGGCCCGAACCTCTTTGATTTTGCGTTCTTCCTCTTTGGGATCTGCCTCTCCGTGGTGCTGGCCCATCGCGCCTGGAAGGAGTGGCGCACGCGCGATTCTCTGCAGGCCGAGTTCGAAACCGCGCGCGAGATGCAGCAGCGCCTGGTGCCGGCGGCGGTAGACGTTCCCGGCTTCCACATCGAGAGCGCCTACAAGCCGGCCGCGCACGTTGGCGGAGACTTCTTCTACCTCCGCCCATTGGAGCAGGGTGGCGTTCTGGTGGTGGTCGGCGACGTCAGCGGAAAAGGACTGAAGGCTGCGATGACGGTCAATCTGGTGATCGGGGCACTACGCACGATGCCGCCCCTACCGCCCACCCGCATTCTCGCCGCCTTGAATCGCGGCCTCGCCGGCCAGATGCAGGGCGGATTCGTCACCTGTTGCGCCGTCAGGGTCGACCACGACGGGGCCATGACCATCGCCAACGCCGGTCACCTGTCGCCGTACCACGATGGAGCCGAACTACCGGTTATCGCTGGCGTTCCGCTCGGAATCGATTCCTCGGTTGACTACGATGAGAGCCAGTTTCTACTCGCCCGGGGCAGCTCTCTCACATTCGTCTCCGACGGCATTGTAGAAGCCCGCAATGCCGCTGGCGAGTTGTTCGGCTTTGAGCGCACGCTTCAACTCAGCAATTCCGGCGCGTCCGCCATCGCGCAGGCCGCCCAGGCCTTCGGCCAGGAGGACGACATCACCGTCCTGACCGTAACCCGCATAGTCAATCTGAATCGTGCAATGGCATAGTTCGGGACGCTGTTTCGACCCTTCAATGTCTTGTTCCGGTAGGCGTGGGCCACTCGGAGGTTTCACATCGGTTAACAGGTCGCGTCGAGTGTTGACTACTTTGCAATTTCCGGGGTGACAATATACTTGACTGAGTGCGCGTTTTGGGCTAGTGTTTAAGTATGGACGCCGAGATCAAGACTTTGCAGCAAGCGATACGACACTTTACTGATCCTGAGAACTGCCGCAAGTTCATGGTGTTCCTTCGCTGGCCTGACGACAAGGTCAAGTGCCCTCATTGCGGGTGCGAGAAGGTGACTTGGCTGGCGAAGGCCAAAGTCTACCAGTGTTACGGTGATCACCCGAAGTCCAAGTTCTCGCTCAAGGTCGGGACCGTGCTGGAGGATTCGGCGATAGGCTTGGATAAGTGGCTTCCGGCTATCTGGCTGCTGGCGAACTCGAAGAACGGCATCAGCAGCTACGAACTGCATCGCGCGCTCGGCGTGACACAGAAGACCGCATGGTTCATGCTGCACCGCATCCGGCTTGCCATGAGCGCCGGCACACTCTCGAAGCTAGGCGGTACTGAGGGCGGTCCCGTCGAAGTCGATGAAGCCTACATCGGCGGTCACCCGAAGAACAAGCACCTCGGCAAGCGCGATCCGGGCCACGGCAAGAAATACTTCGTGGATCAGTGGGGCGACCGTATCGGCCTCAATCCCGATTACGTGCCGCACATCACCGGACGCGCAACCAAGAAAACCGCCGTCTTTGGGATGCTGGACCGCGAAGCACGCCAGGTGCGTGCCCACGTCATCCCAGAGGTTAAGCGCGAAGTCCTGATGGAAGCGATCATCAACAACATTGAAAAGAAATCGACCATCTACAGCGACGGCCTCTCCGATTACAAACACCTGCGCAATATGGAGTTCGTACACGAAACCGTGAACCATGCGACCGAATACGTCCGTGGCAACGTCCACACTCAGGGAATCGAGAACTTCTGGTCACTGCTCAAGAGAACGCTGCGCGGAACCTACGTCGCGGTCGAGCCGTTCCATCTCGATCAGTATTTGAGCGAACAGATTTTTCGCTACAATAACCGCGCGACCAAAGATAATCCGCTGACCGATGCGGACCGCTTCATGCTGGCTGCTACGCAGATTGTGGGCAAGAGATTGACCTATCGAGAGCTGACCGGCAAGGTGGGAGAAACGGCGGTCTAAGATGGCTTGGAAGGCGCGCGACGGACGCGGAAAGAGGAAATAGGCGTTCGCTTCATTTTCTTCTCCGCGTCCAGTTCGGCCTTTATCGCTGAATGCGGCACTTGCATTAAACGCCGCGCGAATTTGATGAACGTGTCGGAATCGCCCCGTACATTCTTGGCGGAATCGGTGGGCTGCTTCGGCATACACGCTCCCTCTCTCTAGAGAGAAGGGTAGGCAATTGTGTGTCTCGTGTCAATCCGCCGGAAGGATAATTCCAGTGCATCTCGCATATCTCGACGATTCGCAACAGCAGGGCAGCGTGGCGATCTTCGGTGCGGTCCTAATCCCTCACGGCAATTTTGGGTGGGCGGAGCGAATGCACTCAATTGCTATTGAACAACTCTTCACCGCAGACGAGATTGAAGAGAAATTTCAGGAGTTCCACGCCTGCGAACTTTTTAGGGGCGAAGGCGCGTTCAAGGGGATTGATGAAGCGCGGCGCTTCGATGCTATTACCGTGCTCCTGATGGCAATGACCAACTACAAGCTGCCGTTTATTTACGCGGCTGTCGACGAAAAGAAACTGGCGAAGAGTCAAGCCGCTCACAGCCTTTTAGAAACTGCGCATCCACTAATTCCGGCATTCAAGATGTGCGTACTAGTGTCCTGTCTCTAAAGTTCGTTTGCAAAAGCGAGCTACTGAATCAAGGATTTGGTCGGCAGTTTTGTGCCATACGAAGGGTTTTGGATTCTTGTTGTGGTTTTTGATGAAGGCCGCGATAGCAGCTTGTAGTTCCCCGGTGGATCGGTGGACACCGCGGCGGAGTTGTTTTTCGGTGAGTGCGGCAAACCATCGCTCAACGAGGTTGAGCCAACTGGCCGAAGTGGGCGTGAAGTGCAGGTGAAAGCGCGGCCTTCTGGCCAGCCAGTTGCGGATCTTGGCGGTCTTATGAGTTCCGTAGTTGTCTAGGATCAGGTGAACATCCAGCTTAGCCGGCACGTTGGCTTCGATGGTATCGAGGAACTTGCGAAACTCCTCGGAGCGATGACGCTGCAGGGTCTGTCCGATGACCTTGCCGGTTTTCGCATCTAGGGCAGCAAACAAACTAGTCGTGCCATGGCGGACATAGTCGTGGGTGCGACGTTCGATCTGTCCAGGGCGCATGGGCAACAGGGGTGCGGTCCGATCCAGTGCCTGAATCTGACTCTTTTCATCCACGCACAGGACCAGAGCACGATCGGGCGGGTCCAAATACAAGCCCACAATATCCCGTACCTTGTCGATGAACAGCGGATCTTTGGACAGCTTGAACGTTTCGCTACGGTGGGGAGCCAGGGAAAATGCGCGCCAAATACGGTGAATCGATGCCCGACTCAGGCCCGTCCGCTTGGCCAGCGAGCGCGTGGACCAGTGGGTGGCATCGGAAGGCGTGGACTCCAGGGTTAAAGCCAAAACGCGCTCTACATCCTTGTCGGAAAGCTTGCGCGAAGTGCCAGGGCGCGGTTCATCAACAAGACCATCCAGCCCCTGATCCAAATAGCGCTGTCGCCATTTACCTACGGTCGGCAGAGTTACCGACAGCTGGCGTGCAATCGCCGTATTGCTGTCGCCATGGGCGGCCAGTAATACCACACGCGAGCGCAGCGCCAAAGCTTGCGCGGTCTTCGGTCTCTTGCTCCAGGCCAGAAGCTGTTCTTCCTCTTCGCCGGTTATGGTTAACGGAATAAGCGGGCGCCCCATCGAAGTTCCTCCCACTCTATCCGATTGAACTATCCTCCATGGTTATTCAACTTATTTTAGAGACAGGACACTAGGTGTGGAGCGATGGGCGCAGGATCAACACAGCCAGGATCACAAAGAGACCGTTAAAGTCGACTACAAAGATCAATACGTGCTCATCGCAGACGAAACTAACAATCAAGAGTTGAAGAAAGGTTTTCGCAATAGTTATCGCTTGCTGCGCGCCGTCCGACCATACTTGCGGAATGCCCAAAATCGTCTTTGGCACGCACACGATGCGATGTACTTCGGAGACTCCAAAGAATCGGTCGGCATTCAATTAGCCGACCTTTGCGCCTACTTCGTGCAGCGACGCTTGTCGAGAACAAATATCCAGAACAAAGACGAAGGGGATCTCTTCTACGATATGTTTGCCGAACAAGTCACATGCGCCAAGCCTGAACCAGAGTGGACTGAACACCGCGAACTGTTCCTATCCCTCGACGACTAGGAGAACCCTCGACAGGGTATGATTTCCCGACCAGAGTGGTACGCATTTCTTGTCTTGGCACTCGGTGCACTCATCCGGATCGAAGTCAGATCCGACAAAGTTCTGCGGGAATTTAGAGCGATCCGAGATAAGCTAAACACAAATGGATTCCAAAAAGGAATCTAGTTCGGTTTCTGTTTTGAGCCAAGTTGTGTCAGAAATTCTCGCAAAGCTAGGTCCGGATCAATGTCGGAAGATTGAGGAAGAGATGCTACGAAACCTTCAAAATAGGCTTTCGTCCTATCCCGTAACGTCTGATTCTGACGGGCGTCGCGTAGCATCTTCTGGCCAAATTCCGACCCGAGCGAAAGCTTCGCGTATTCGACAAGCACGCGATACACGGCCACCTCAAACAGCAGGCGATCTAGAAACTTAATCAAATTGGCGTTTTGCATTTCAAGGTTCACACCCCCAATCCTCCTCTTCCCTCTACACTCAGTCAAGTATATTTATGCCATTTCCGGGTTGCGGGGAATCCTCTCACGACCGAACATCAGGCTGCAAAATTGTGGTGGGTGAGTGCATCGGCGACTATGCGCTCGTAGACGGCCGGTGCCATGATCGGGAGCCTTCTCACCGCAACGTTCGAGTGCTGCCTGTTTCATCATGTACCTTCATACCATCAGTCCGTAGATTCCCCGGAGTTGCATGCGTAGGTATCGAGCTATGTTTTCCGCCCTCCTGACGGCTTTCGCATTGCCTGCGACCGCGCGTAAGCTCGTCCTGCTGGCGACTGCCCTGCTTGCGCTCCCGGCTTGCGCTCAAGTGTTCAATATCGAGCACGACCGTGTACAGATGACGCCGCTGACTGGAATGATGCGGTTTCACCCAGGTGACGATCCCAGGTGGTCCGAGCCGGCATTCGACGACTCCTCCTGGTCGCTTATCTCTCCAGAAAGAGATTGGGACGTTCAAGGCTACAGGAATTACGGCGGGTTCGCATGGTATCGGTTCAAGGTAATGCTGCCGCCCGAGCACTCGCAGCTTGGCCTTTATATCCCCCGCATCGTGACCAGTTATCAGGTGTTTGCCGATGGCAAGCGGCTCGGGTCATTTGGCGGCTTTCCGCCCTACGCAACCGTCTACGATGTTCACCGGCACCTGGTGCTGCTGCCCCAGACTCAGGCAGCTCAGATGGAGATTGCCATCCGTGTGTGGCATTGGCCGCGCTGGGCAATGTACTACGGCGGGGGTATGGTGGGTGCGCCGCGTATCGGCGATGCCAGCGCGTTGAAAGACTGGATGACTTTGCAGGACAAGAGGACGTTCTGGCAATCGACCGCGCGCAATTGCACGGCGCTGCTTTGCTTCCTCTATTGCGTAGCCGGATTTGTACTTTTTCTGATACGGCGCAACGAACCCGAGTACCTTTGGTATGGCCTGCTGGGTTTCTTCTTCTTTGCCTCGCCCATGTTGTCCGACTTTGCGTCGTTTCACGACGTGCCTGTTCTTATGGCCAATGGGTTGGGGGGCATGCTTTCGGCAGCAGGCTTTTTTTCATTCGTAATGTTTACCTGGACGTTGCTGGGCCGCAAGGACACGCTATGGGTTTGGGTGAGCGCTGGGGTCTTGATCCTGGAGGCGATGGTGTGGGTTTCGCTTCCACTGCTCGATTTGCAAATCGTCAATGCGATTCTTTTCCCGACGGTACTTGCGACGACGATCATTCCGATGATCCTTCTGATCCAGGGCGTCAGGCGTGGCAGTCCAGATGCGCGATTGCTGGTGATTCCCCAGGGGCTCAACACTCTGGCCAACTGGATCGAGAGTGCGCTTGAGGGATTGGCCGGCGCAGGCCATGCCTGGGCCAGGCCGTTCCTGGCTTTCTGGAGCGAGACCTTCCATTGGCCGTTCCCGTTCGGACTGTACGATCTTTCGATCTGGATCATCGTACTTGCAGTTCTCGGAGTCGTTGTCCTTCGCTTCGCGCGCTCGAGACATCAAGAAGATGTGTTGAAGAACGAGATGGAAGCTGCGCGCGCCGTGCAGCAGGTCCTGATCCCAGATTCAATTCCAGCTGTGCCGGGATTCAAGATCGAGAGCGTGTACAAACCTGCCGGCGAGGTCGGAGGAGACTTCTTTCAAATTCTTCCGACGAGCAGTGGAGGCGTACTCATCGTGATTGGAGATGTAAGCGGCAAGGGCATGCCCGCGGCCCTGACAGTCTCATTGCTTGTGGGTACCGCGCGGACGCTCGCTCACTATTCGCAAAGCCCGAGCGAGATCCTTGCAGCAATGAATCAGCGCATGCTCGCGCGCTCCAATGGCGGCTTCACTACGTGCCTTGTGCTTCGCGTCGACGCCGACCGGACAATTGTGGCGGCTAACGCAGGTCATCTTGCTCCGTACCTGAATGGGGTGGAAGTCGCGCTGGAGAACGGCCTGCCGCTTGGCCTGTCCGCTGATTCCGCTTATGTGGAAACAACGGCTGCGCTCCCGGAGGGCGGAATCATCACGCTTCTCACGGATGGCGTTGTGGAAGCGCGGAACGAACGAAGAGAACTCTTCGGTTTTGACCGCACTCGCGACCTCAGCACTCGCTCCGCTGAAGAAATCGCTCACGCCGCGCAGGCCTTCGGCCAGAATGACGACATCACCGTGCTCTCCCTCAGCTTCGCATAAGCGGAACTCTCGCCCGCGTAGCTTCGTAGCCGCCAGTTCTCCTCGCGTCCCAAGGACGGTAACGAAGTTCAGATTCCTCAACCGTCGATTTCCAGGCCAAACCGCTCATCGACAGCTATTTCGATATCGATTCAAGGATAGGTCCCCGCAAACGCCGTTGTCGCCGGGAAGGTGAGCGATCAGGCAGGCCAGACAGTTCAAAAATAGAAGTCAGCTTCGCGCGAAAAAACAGGCGCAACCGTCGGGAGAGAGCTGCGCCTGCTGATTATCGAAGAAAAAGGAACGCCTTGGGTGTCCCAGAATGACACCTTTACCTATTTTGTATATTTCAGAGGCGGCACACTAGATCTGCGAGCAGTCCAAC
>CAWENG010000001.1:0-800353 GCA_963810515.1 uncultured Acidobacteriaceae bacterium | reverse complement strand
AGCAAACCGGCCCCTGCGGACCCTGTTCGGAGATTTTCTACGACATGGGGATTGAGGCTGCCGAGACTCCAGGCGTGGATCTGCCGTTCGGTAAAGACGACGCGCGGTATGTGGAGATCTGGAATTTGGTCTTCATGCAGTTCGACCGAGCGGCGGTGAAGGATGCTTCGGGTAATACGGCCTATAAGCTCACTCCGCTGCCGAAGCCTTCAATCGATACAGGCATGGGGTTGGAGCGCTTAGCCGCTGTCCTCCAAAACAAAGTCTCCAACTTCGAAACCGACTTGTTTACGCCGCTCATTCAGCGTGCCGCAGAACTGACGGGACAGCAACGCAGCAAGTCAGCGAGTCAGCAAATCAGCGAGCCGGCCGAAGGCTCTTCATCGGCGGGCTTTGAATCAGGGCACGACTTAGTCGTGCCGTCGCAGACGCCCAAAAATGAGGGGGCTTTAGCCCCTGCCGCCGAAGGCGGAGCTTTGAAAGGGCACGACTTCAGTCGTGCCGAAAAGGGCACAGAAAAACCCGGGGCTTTAGCCCCTGAGGGAAGCCTTGTCGGCAATGCGAGCCTGCGCATTATTGCCGATCACGCCCGCGCGGCTACGTTCCTTATAAACGATGGCGTGGTGCCCTCAAATGAGGGACGCGGATACGTTCTTCGCAAAATCCTTCGTCGTGGAATCCGTCATGGACGTCTTCTCGGCCAGGAAAAGCCCTTCCTTTTTGAGATGGTCTACGCCGTTCGCGACCTGATGCAGGGCGCATATCCGGAACTGAAGGATTCTGCGGAGCGTGTGGCGAAGGTTGTTGAAGCGGAGGAGAAGCAGTTTGATCGCGTGCTGAAGATCGGCGTGATTAAGTTGAACGAAATAGATTCCTCACGGTCTTCTTCCGAGTGGCCGGCTCACCAGACCCGATCGTAGGGTGCCGGCTTCGGTGACGGGACGGGATTCGGTGGGGGCTCGGGAAGCGGCTCCGGGTTCTCAGCGACGATTCGGGATTTCGGCGGTCGCACTCGCTGGGCCAGCAGGCGTTTCACCTTTATGAAACATATGGCTTGCCGCTCGACTTCATGGTCGATGCGGCGCGTGATGCAGGAATCGCGTTCGACCAGGAGGGTTTTGAAAAAGCTCGCGCCGAGGAGCAGGCCCGCGCGCGCGCCTCTTGGAAGGGCGGAGCCAGAAGTCCGCCAGCCCGGCGTTTCGCGATCTGCCGAAGACTGTCTTTGAAGGCTATCGCCAGCTCATCTCGACCAACTGCGAAGTTCTGGCCATTGTGAAAGACGGCGTCGGCGTGCCCGCCGCGAAAGCGGGCGACGAGGTCGAAGTCGTCCTCGACCACACCAGCTTCTACGGCGACTCGGGCGGACAGATCGGCGACCTCGGCGGTTTCACCTCGACCGACGGCAACGCGACCATTGCCGAGATTGTTGGCTGCGTGCTCCCAGTGCAAGGAGTGCGCGCGCACAAGGCGATGCTCAAGCAGGACCTTGCAGTCGGCGACCACGTGACCACTGTGGTTGACGGCAGAGCGCCGCAACGCCATCAAGCGCAACCACACGGGCACGCATCTGCTGCACGCGGCGTTGAGACAGGTGCTGGGCACGCATGTGAAGCAGGCGGGTTCGGCGGTGCATCCGGACCGGCTGCGCTTCGATTTTTCGCACTTTGCGCAGGTGGCCGACGAAGAGTTGGCAGAGATCGAGGACATTGTGAACCGCGAGGTGCTGGCCAACGCGAAGGTGGAGACGCTCGAAGACGTGCCCATCGACGTGGCCGTGAACGAGTACCACGCCATGGCGCTGTTCGGCGAAAAGTATGGCGACAAGGTGCGCGTGGTGAAGCTCTCGGATGGTTTTTCGACCGAGCTCTGCGGCGGAACGCACACCGCGGCAACGGGCGAGATCGGATTGCTGAAGCTGACCAGCGAGGAGTCGGTGTCGTCGGGCGTGCGGCGCATTGAGGCCATCAGCGGAATGGGTTCGCTCGATACTTTCCGGCGCGACTTTGAGCTCGCGCAGTTTACTTCGCAGGTGGTTTCGGCCGATGGCAATCTTTCCGACGGGCTTCGCGCGAAGCTGGCAGCACAAGAAGACGAGATGAAGCGCCTGCGCCGCGAATTGGAAGAGATGCGGATGAAGTCGGCGGCGGGAGGGCTCGACGAATCGGTGGCCCGCGCTGTTGAAGTGAAGGGCGTGAAGGTGCTGACGCATCGTGCCGATCAACTGGAGCGTGGCCAGTTGCGCACTCTCGTCGACAATTTGAAGCAGAAGCTGGGCGAGGGCGTGGTGGTGCTGGCGTCCGCGCAGCCCGAGGGCAAAGTGGCCATCATTGCCGGCGTGACGCCGGGCCTTGTAAAGCGCATTCAGGCGGGCAAGCTGGTGGGTGCGGTCGCCAAGCTGGTTGGCGGCTCCGGCGGCGGCAAGCCGGAGATTGCCGAGGCCGGCGGCAAAGATCAGTCGCAGATCGACGCGGCGCTCGAGGCGACGCCGAAGATTGCCGGGGAGCTGCTCGGCTCGTAAAAGTTTGTGCGATCCCACCCTTGCAACTGAAAAGAGTTGCAAGGATGGGGCAACCTCGATTCGTGGTGAGTCGAGAGCGGCGAGTTGAAGTCTGTGCTATCCCACCCTTGGCGCAAAAACAAAAACGCGCCAAGGAGGGGGCACCCTCGACTGGTGGTGAATTGAGAGCGGCGAGCTGAAGTTTGTGCTATCCCTTCCTTGGCGCAAAACAAAAACGCGCCAAGGATGGGGCAACCTCGATTCGTGGTGAGTCGAGAGCGGCGAGTTGAAGTCTGTGCTATCCCACCCTTGGCGCAAAAACAAAAACGCGCCAAGGATGGGGCAACCTCTTTTCGTGCTGATGGGGCGCCCGGCTTCTGTGCGAACCGCGCGAGTGGCCGGCCTCATGCCGTAATCTGACCCCATGGCGAAGTTTGACGACGATCCGGCAAAGGTCGCCGCGCTGCGCAGCCGTTTGCTTGAGTGGTACGCGCGCAACCGCCGTGACCTGCCATGGCGGCACAGCGCCGATCCCTACGCGATCTGGGTCTCTGAGATCATGCTGCAGCAGACGCGCGTGGCCGTTGTCGTCAATCGCTATCAGTTGTTTATGACGCGCTTCCCCACGCTGGTCTCGCTGGCGCTCGCCGACGTCGAGGAGGTTCTTGCGCTGTGGAGCGGCTTAGGTTACTACGGCCGGGCGCGCATGCTGCACAAGGCGGCGCAGTTTGTGGCCTCGCATTTCGGGGGCAACCTGCCGGAGCGCGCGGAGCAATTGCGCGTTCTGCCCGGTATCGGCGCCTACACGGCGGCGGCGATTGCCAGCATCGCTCACGACGAGCGGGTAGCGGTTGTGGACGGCAACGTAGAGCGCGTGCTGTGCCGCGTGGCCGGATGGGAGGCAGGCAACAGCAAATCCGTCGGCGCTCAGCTGCGGCGCAAGATTGCGCAAATGGCTGGCCGGCTTCTCGATCCGGCGCGGCCAGGCGATTTCAACCAGGCAATCATGGAGCTGGGAGCTACCGTTTGCGCGCCACGCAATCCGCAATGCCTGGTGTGCCCGCTGGCTGCGGAGTGCAAGACGCGCGGTGAGCACAAGGTGCCGCGGCGGGCGCCGATGATGAGCCGCGTAGCGGCCTACGCCCTTTCTGTACGCACGGGGCGGGATCGCGAGGAGCGCCGCAGCGCGAACACACACGGTTCCAATACGCAAATTTTCGGCAGCCGCGAAGTTCTGCTGGAACAACGGCCGTCCCAAGTGACGGTGATGCCGGGAATGTGGGAGCTGCCCGCATTGCTCGATCCCGCGGTTCCCGCGGGGGAACTGCGCATGACGCTGCGCCACGCCATCATGCAGGTCAACTATTACGTGCGCATCCGCACCGTTTTTGAGGACGACGTGGAGGATATGACGGCGACAGGCGGCGAGCGCCGCTGGGTTGCGCTACCCGAGGCTGCGGGAATGGCTCTTACGGGCTTGACGCGCAAGGTGCTTACGCGCGCTCGCCTGCTGCCCTCGGCGCCGCTCGACGCGATTGCGCCGTTGCCCGGCCAGAAGACGCTCTGACGTCCAATCTGCTTGAGCGAATGAGCAATTCACTTTCCCGGCATACATTTGGTTGGAAGAATATCGTCTGGGTGCGATGCACCGCGATGTGCAGTTCGTCTGGGCGCGTTGTTTTCAGTAATAGTCCGCGCAGCTCATGTAATAGCCGCAATGGGTGCAGACCAATTTGCAGTGGTGTCCGGTCAAGCGATGGCCGCAGGTTGGGCAGATCTGGCAATGGTGATCGATACGGGTGTCGGGCGGCTGCGCCTCGAGGCCGGGCTCTCCGGCGCCACTTTGTGTGATATCGGGCGCGGGATCGGGATCAAAATTGGAATTCAGGGCGCGCGGCCGCTCCGGCAACATGCCCGACAGATTAGCATGGAAGAGAGGCCGTCTGCTCCGTGGCATCCCGGCAGGCGCCCGATGGCTTCGTGCCAGGCCCCGCATGGTCTTCCCTTTGAACGACTCAACTTGAACGGCGCTCGCCAGAACGGCGCTCGCGGCAACCCAACAAAAATCAACGGATTCTGAATCACCCAAGGAGGAATTATGGCAAGCAAGGCAAGTGCGGTTTGGACAGGTTCACTGAAGGAAGGCAAAGGCACGATCTCGACTGCAACGGGCGTGCTCAATAATGCCAACTACTCGTTCGCCACGCGCTTTGAAGGCGCAGCGAGCGGAACCACCCCCGAAGAACTGATCGCGGCGGCTCATGCGAGCTGCTTCTCCATGGCTCTGGGCGCGCAGTTAGGCGGCGCGGGCCTGACGCCGGCAAAGATCGAAACCCAGGCGGCCGTGACACTGGCCAAGGTCGACGCGGGCTTCGCCATCACCCGCATCGCGCTCACCACGACCGCCAGCGTTCCCGGCGCAACCAAGGAGGTCTTCGACAAGGCTGCCGCCGAAGCCAAGGCCGGCTGCCCGATCTCGAAGCTCTTCGCCAACAACACCGAGATCACGCTGGACGCAAAGCTCGTTTGACCCCAATCGAATGCCATGGCCGGGGCGAGAAACCCCGGCCCGCGTCCATGCAGTAGTCCATGAGCAGAATTTGACACCTGATTCCGCATTTGCGAGACTCAGGATTGCTGCCTGCTCAAGGCGAATCGCCTGAGCTGTGTCTCGTGCCGAAGTGGCGGAATTGGCAGACGCGCGTGGTTCAGGTCCACGTACTCGCAAGGGTGTGGGGGTTCGAGTCCCTTCTTCGGCACCAACAATTTAGGTAACCTGTTGAATATAAACGTAATCCATAGAAAACAAGTTGTTTACTCCACTTCGCTTTAGTCGCCATTGTCGTGCGGATTCTGTCCATTTCCCTCGAATTGCACGACAAAGGGGTGAGCGCACGACAACGGATTCGCGCGCTGAAACATGCGGCCCGGCATGGTGCTGCCAGAGCAATTAAATGAACGGGAAAGTGAGATCATCAAGTTCGTATCCACGGGGATGTCGGATAAGGAGATTGGTCTCCGGTTGGGCCTGACCGAAGGGTCTGTGAAGTGGTACCGGCAGCAGATCTTCCAGAAACCGGACGTCCGCCGCCGTTCCGCCGCCGTCCTCCGCGCCCGCAAGTTCGGGTTACTCTGAACTATACCTTGTTTTCGGACACGCATTTCGCCAGCGGCGCCTATGTCTCCCGGTCCCAAGTGGCTGGGGTAACCCCACGTCTACGTAATTCTGCTTTTTGAACTTTCTGGGTCGGGGTCTTGGGCAAGTCCGTGATCACTTCTATGAACCGGGGCTGGGCGAAGCGCGGCAGTTCACGATCAGCGAAACGCGCAATGGCCGGAGCATCCAAGTGGCATCCAGGCAACGGCACCACTGCCAGCATGACTTCGTCTTCGGTGCCGCGCCCTGCCGACGGCACGGCGTAAGCTGCCACCTCCTTGACACCCTTCAGGCGGGCGATAGCGGCCTCCACCTCGAACGAAGAGATGTTTTCGCCGCGGCGTCGAATGCAGTCCTTAATGCGATCTACGAAAGTGAGATATCCATCCGCGTCCATGGTGGCGGCATCGCCGGAATGGAACCAAAGGTTGCGCCACGCTTGCACGGTCGCCTCCGGCATTTTGTAATACCCGGCCATGAAACCGAAGGGAACGCGCGGCCGGACCACGATTTCCCCGACGGTGCCGGGCGGGACCGGTTCATCGGTTTCAGGATTGTGAATCTCCAACTCAAAATAACGTTCATAAACCTTCCCGCACGTCTCTCGCTGGGTCCCGCCCCTTTTTCCATAGGCGCAGATGTTGGACTCCGTCATGCCGAAGCCTGAAAGGACCTCCGGCAAACCGAAGCGTTCATGCCAAATCTGTTCGTGTTCGGGAGGATTGGGCGCCGTTTGGAGGATACGCAAACCATGATCGCGATCGGCGGGGCTGGGCGGCATGGCAAAGATGAAGGCGGTCATTGCACCGAGCAGGTTAGCGATGGTGGCTCGGTACTGGCGCACGTCCGAAAGCCAGGCACTGGCGCTGAAGCGCGGCCGCAGCACCGCGGAGGCGCCGGCAATCAAAGTGCCGTAAAGCTGTATGTAGAGGCCATTGACATGGAACAGAGGCATCGTGACGTAGTAAACGTCGCGTTCGGTGACCGCATGATTGTCGATAAACCCGAGTCCAAAGAGATAGCAGTGGGCATGAGGCAGCAGTACGCCCTTGGAGGGACCGGTGGTGCCCGATGTGTATATGATGCCCGCGATGTCCCTGGCCGCCGGTAACGGGCCATCATACGGGGTGGCCATGCGCCAGCCGTCAAGTGCCAGTGTGCGCCAGCGGTCGCCGATGCCGGCCGCGGCGTTCGGCAGTGTTATTGAGGGCGCGGGCAAAGACGCCGGCGCTACGTCACCGGCCACCACCACCGTGCGCAAGTCCGGAAGTTGGGTTGCTATTTCGCACAGGACCGGCAAATGACTTGAGTGGAACAAGGCTACTTTGGCGCCGCAGTTGCGAAGCTGATGTTCGAGGAACGCGCCTTTAAGGCCGGTATTGATACCGACAAGAATTGCGCCCAGCCGGCCGAGCCCCAGCCAAGCGCGCACGTAATCGAGCCCGTTGGGCAGCATCACCGCGACGGCGTCGCCTGGACCGACTCCCAGCGTGGCAAAGAACCCGGCGATCCTGGCTGCCTGTGCTTCCGCCTCGGCATATTTCAGTACATCACCATCCGTGGTGGTTACGAACGTTTGCCCACCTCGTACTCGCGCCTGATACGCCAGGACTTCCGGCAGCACCCATCGCTGGTGGTCCCTAAGGGCTTCGTACATCGCTTTTCTCCTGACAAGAGGATTGTGCGTTTACTTACGGCTCCGCCACCTTGGAACTTTTGAGCTCCGAAATTGCTGCGGACGCCATCGGGGGCGGCTGAAAGGCGATCACTTGCTCGATGATTTGGTCGGCAAACGGCTCGTCATTAATGTGATAGGGAAGTTCGACTACGGGCACGCCCGGCGGCATTACCTTCTTCAGGTGTTCGGCAAAGATCGGCGGCAACGAGAGGTCGTGCAAGTGACCGAATTGGCTGTCGTGACTGGAGAAACCGAGCAGCGGGACGAAAAAGGCAACGGGACCTTTAGCCTGTTTGATCAGCCCTGCCATGTGCTCCGCCAATCGCTTAAACTCCCCCGCTTCCGACCGCACCGCGGTCAATTGAGGGCTGTGAATGTGGTAGCGCCTGCCGGGAAAGCGTACTTTGGCGTCCTCAATGGGGCCGGCAACCATGAAATCGATATTGCCCGGGGCAAAAATCGTCGGCACACCTTTTTCCAGCGCGGCCTTGCACCGGTCGGGTCCTCCGCTGAAAAAGCCTTGCACAAAATAATCACTTACCTCAATCAGTGACAGGTCCACAACCACTGAAACGCATTGCTCCCGGACGACCTCATCCATCGTCGCTCCGCCGTTTCCCTGGCTGTGGAAGACCATGACTTCAAATCCTCTCTGCTCCAGGGCTTGGCGAATCCGGACACAACACTTATCCGTGGTGCTCAGCGTGGTGATTGCCACCACCGGCTTCTCCGACGGCACCGAAGGTTTATATCCACGAGCCATGGCGGCAACGGCCAGGGCGCAGTTCTCGAACACCCGCCGGGTAACGATATTCAGCCCCGCAACGTCGCAGACAGAGTTGGCCATGATGATGTCCCTGGTGCCGACAAACGGCTGCGTCATGCCGGAGGCCATGGTCGAGATCATCACCTTGGGTAAGCCAAACGGAAACGTCCGCATAACTGCAGTGGCCAGACTGGTTCCGAGGGATCCTCCGGCGGCGAGGATTCCGCTGAGTCCGACGCGCTGGTCCAGTTCGTGAGCGCATTGGATCGCGCCTTGAATCATGACCGCCAAACACTTGCCTTCATGGTTGAGGGCGAAAACTTCAGGCATAGTTGTCCCCGCCGCGGCGGCGATATGGTCGGGAGTAATCGCGGCGCCGCCCTCCACGGTGCGGCGGATGCTGAAATCCAGGTGGTAAACCTCCACCCCGTCATCCTCGAGACATTTTCTGATATAGCGGGCCTCAGCTTCCTTGCTGTCGAGTGCCATAATCAGTAGTACTTTCGCCTTATTTCCCATGATTCCCATCCAATTCGTTATAGGGACTCGAGCGCTACGGTAAAGCCTCGAGCCTCACCATCCTCTGTCGCCGGGTTCAAGCCTGGCGCTCCTGGCAAAATCCCCACAACCCCACGTTACTTACATTTCTAAGCGATAGCATTATGCTTTGCTTGCATCTGGCTCATAGCCGCTGCCACCGCGATAGCCGCTATCTTTCGCTTGTCTTCAAAGCGAAGCGATAGCCGTTCCGACAGCGGCTTTTCCCGTTCAGCGATCCTTTTCATGTCCGCGGCCAGGGTGGGCTCGCTGTCGATAAAGTGAGTCCCGAGCTCACCGTTTAGAAATCGCTGATTCTCCATGATTGCCTTGTGAAATGGGATATTGCTCTTGACGCCAACGATAATGTACTCGTACAGCGCCCGCTGCATCTTTTTGATCGCTTCCTCCCGGTTCCTGCCCCACACGATAAGCTTCGATATCAGAGGGTCGTAGAACGGCGGGATGGTGTAAGAGCTATAAACTCCGCTGTCCACGCGAATGCCCGCTCCGCCGGGAGGATGATAGTCCTTGATCTTGCCGGGTGTGGGGACAAAGCCGTTGAATGGATCTTCGGCATTGATGCGGCATTCGATGGCGCTGCCGTGGATCCTGACCTCATCTTGCTTCAGGCTCAGAGGGAGCCCCGAGGCAATTTGAATCTGCTCTTTGACGATATCCATCCCGGTGACCATCTCCGTCACGGGATGCTCTACTTGTACCCGGGCGTTTACTTCAAGGAAATAGAAGTTTCCATCCGCAAAAAGGAACTCTACGGTTCCAGCGCCTACATATCCCACATGTCTGGCAGCATTAGCCGCCATCTCTCCCATCTTCGCGCGGAGCTCGGGAGTAAGGGCCGTAGAGGGAGACTCCTCGATCAATTTCTGATGTCTTCGCTGGATGGAGCATTCGCGCTCGCCGAGGTGAATCACATTCCCGTTGGCATCGCCGAGTATCTGAAACTCAATGTGGCGGGGATTAGGCAGGTATCGTTCCAGATAAACGTCGCCCAACCCGAAGGTATTCTTGCTCACCGCCTGCGTCGATTCCAGCGCTTTTGACAGCTCGCCTTCATGGGGCACGATGGTCATCCCAATCCCCCCTCCCCCTCCGGAGGGCTTGATGATCACCGGATATCCGATCTCCCTGGCTATTCCCCTGGCATGTTCAAACTCAGCCACGCATTCGTTCCTGCCGGGCACCACGGGAACGTCCGCCTTCACCATCTCCTTGCGGGCGGCTACCTTATCGCCCATCAGCTCGAGGACACGGCTCGAGGGTCCGATGAACTTGATCCCCGCTTCTTCACAGGCCGAAGCAAACCTTGGATTCTCGGCCAGAAAGCCGTACCCGGGATGAATCGCTTCAGCGCCACTCTCCTTCGCCGTTTCCACTATTTTGCGGATGTTCAGATAACTCTGGGACGCCGGCGGCGGGCCGATGGGATAGGCCTCGCCAGCGTACTTGACAAACAAGGCGTCTTTATCCGCCTCGGAATAGACAGCTACCGAAGCGATTCCCATCTCACGGCAAGTCTGCATCACCCGAACAGCTATTTCGCCGCGATTGGCTACGAGGATCTTCTTGAACATACTAGCCCACCACCATCAGGACATCGTTGGCATCAACAATGTCCCCTTCTTTTGCCCGAATCTCCTTGACGGTCCCGCTATGGGAAGCGTGGACTTGTCTCCTCATCTTCATGGCCTCGATCATCGCTATCAGGTCGCCCTTGCCCACCGCATCCCCCACCTTGACTTCGATCGAGAGCACCAATCCCGGCATGCCGGAAAGCACAGCACCTTCCGGGACTTCCTTCGGCGCCTCCGGCGGATTGGCACCGGCACTTTCTTCCGTGTCGTCCCAGACAGGCGAAAACTTGACAGTGAAGACTTCACCATCTACCTCCACGTTCAGTTTCGTGGGGAAGCTGTTGAAATCCAGGGAGCCGCCGGCGGCTGCGGCTGGTTTGCGCGCAGGCACGCTGGCCTGCTTCTTGGGCTCGCTACGCTTGGCCGGTTTGCCGGGAATCAGAATCTTGAGCAATAGGTCGTCATCGGAAAGTTCGGGGCCGGCTTCTTGACGCAGCTCTTCGACGGACCGAAGGTATCCTTTGGGCTGCCAATCTAGCAATTCATGGGTCCGCGGTAAGCTCATGATCCTGTCCATGAGGTTCTGGTCGATGGGAATGGTCGGCGGACCGTAGTAGTTCAAAGCATACTTGATCGCCTCATCCGTTATCTTCTTATACCTTTCCCCCGACAGGACATTCTCGACCGCCTGGGCGCCTACAATCTGCGAGTAGGGAGTCGCCATGACGGGATACCCGAAGTCTTTGCGAACATGAATCACTTCTTCAAGGATCTCGGGAAGCCGGTTTTCCATCCCTATCTCCCTGAGTTGTCGCGTAAGGTTGGTCATCATTCCGCCGGGAACCTGATGCTCAAAGTGGAAGAGGTCGTATTCCATGGGCGCTCCGATGAGCCGCCCTTCCTGCTCGGCAATTTGCCGGAAGTGGGCCGACACGGCAGCGAGCGCGTCCTCATTCAGGTCCGAGTCATAGCCGAGACGCCGGAGGTTTTTCAGCACGCTTTCCGCGGACGGCAGCGAGGTCCCATTGGCGAGGGGTCCGACGGCGGTGTGAAGGGTCGTCACTCCGGCCTTGACCGCTTCCAGGTAGCATAGGGGAGCAAGTCCGGAATTACAGTGACAGTGAATTTCGAGCGGGATCCCCTGGCAATGCCGCTGGACAATGGAGAGCAGCCGCCGCACGCCCTCCGGGGTCATGACTCCGCTCGCGTCCTCGATGCGGATGCGATCGGTACAATCTTTCGCCGAAACGATCAGTTGCGTCTTTTGCGCCCAATGCTCGTCGGTATGGGCCGGGCTGGAGGTGTACATCAACGAGGTGACGACTTCGGCCCCTTCAGCCTTGGCGATTTGCGCAAAGTAGCGGAACCTTTCCATGTTTTCCTGGTAATCGCAGATCCAGAAACTTTTTATGCCATTGGCAACGGACCGCTTGATCCAGAGCGAGATGATATCGCGCGGCGTGCTGAGATCGAACGAGGAAAGGCTTCCGGTTTGATAGGACCCGCGTACCGGCGTGTGGGGCATGAGCTTGGAAAGAAGCCTGATTCTTTCCCATGGATTCTCCTGGAGGGTGCGCACCTGCACGGTAAATCCCTGGGAACCAACGGTGGCGACCGCCCGGAATCCGACTTTATCCATGGTTTCCGCGATGGGCGCGATATGATCGGTCCTCATGGTGAAACCCCAGAGGCTCTGCTGACCGTCCCGTATGGTTTGATCGACAAACTCGATCTTATTCATGTTGCTGTGACTCTCCTGTTGCGGTGTGCCGGAAATCAAGGGTTTTTCCATTCAGCATGCTTTCTTCACCCCTATGCATGTGCCGCCCGAACGGCGTTTCCCAGCGCCGCCGCCACCGCCCGCGCAAACTCGCGGCTGTTAATATCTGAATCCACCTCAATTAAGTCGATCGCGGGATCAAGATGCGCCTTCAGAGCACGAATGAACGCATGATCGGCAGCCGGGTCGTGAAGTGCACCGCTTTCCATGCTGAGGGAAGAAAAGCCTTTGAGGGGAAGCAATACTTTGACCCTCGATTTGTGATCGTATCGGTTCAGCTTTTCCGCGGCAGCGATAGCTACCTGCTCCATCTCTTCGCCACTGGTCCGGGCCTGTACCCTGGGAGGATCCTGCACCACCAGTTTTCTTTCCGCCAGCTTCCTTGAGACCCAGAGAGGATCGTGGTTGTCTTTCCTCTCCAGGGGGCCGCAGCTAATCATGTCGAAGCCGCCGGGACAAAATATGTACGGCATCGGCGCCTGCATGGCGAGATCGAGACGGCCGGGGCCGCTATTCGACCGGTTTCCGCCCAGAAGATAATCGCTGAAGGCTCCCGGAACAAGGTCCACGAAGGCCTTGAAAACTCCTTGGGGCACCAGTTCCATCGCCGCTTTATCGCCAAACCCGCTGGCATGGATCGAAACAATTTCGTAGTCCTTCTCCAAAATCTCCCGGATGTAGTACGCGCCCCGGTCGCAAAAGCCAAATTCGGTCAGCGCCAGCGAGGGCTTATTGCCGGCTGCAAGAATTCGGCCTCCTCCCTCCACCATCCCGGAAATAGCATTGGCGCCATTGATGGCAAGGGACCGGACCAGGGCGTTCATACCCACCGTATCCACTACCGCGTGCATCACCGTAATATCGTTGACGGCGAAGTAGTCGCCGAACTTGGTCGCATGGATAGGCAGGGCCGTAGCGCCCGAGATCAGCAGCTTGGGGACGCCAAATGGTACGACTTTCATGGCCGTCAGCGTTATCAACGCCCCGGTCATTCCCGTGATGGCGATGACTCCCTGAAGCTCTCCGGAGCGATGAAGGGCCGCGAGTTTCATGGTGAGACCTTTGCCCATCACGGAGGTTGCCGAGTCTTGCTTGCCGATCGGCGTGCCTGCCGCCTCCGCAGCTCGTTGGGCCAATTCCATCAATTCCCCACAACCCACGTCGGCCTTAATCTTGGGGACAATGCCGCCATTTCCCACACTGATATCGATCAAGAGAGTTTTATGGCCCCTTTGCTCGATTCTGTCCTTAATAAGGCTGAGGGCCTCTTCTCGTTCATCCAACATTCCTACGACGGCAATGGGCATTTAATCGTACTCCCTTCCTCGGTGTTGCGGCTGCTCGGAGTGGTACAGCAATCCAATGTCGAGGCCCTCATCCTGAGGCAGAGCGAAACGGAGCCGAAGGATGTGGTTTCTCTGCACGAGCAAACGCAAATCCTTCGCTTCGCTCAGCCTCGAAGCGTGCAGCGGTTAAAGCCGGACAACTTCGCGGGTGTGAATATTGTGCCATGCGCGACTACCTTATCCGATCCCCAATGCCTGCGGATAAAATCTTCAACGGGGATGCGATGTTCCGAACCACCCCATCTGCTCAGACGTTCAGGAAATGACGCCGATCGTCTCTCCCACCGGGGCCACTGTGCCGGGGGCGGCGCAGATTTTGTCGAGAGTTCCGGCGGCTGGCGATTCCACCTCGCAGACGATCTTTTCGGTCTCAATCTCAACCAAGGTCTCGCCTTCGGCGACCGGGTCGCCTGCCTTGCGCCACAGGGGCGTTCCAAAAACCTGCCGGAATCCACCCTCGCAAGTGCCTGATTCTGCGGTGCCGAAATCGGCCGGTTTCACCCTTCCAGAAACAGGTGTTATTGGGAGGGGAAGCAGGCGGCGAAGATGACCCGGCTGAGTTGCCATCGTTTCCGCTCGAACGAGGTGCGGCTGTGGCTGATCGTGATCGCTTACAACCTGGGCAATCTGTGGCGGCGGCTTGTGCTGCCAAAAGGGAATCGGAACGTGGTCATTGTCCAGCCTGCAACAGCGGTTGGTGGAAAACCGGTGGGCGGTTGACCAAACATGCTCGCTACTACCGGCTACTGTTGGCGGAGAGCCGGTCACTCGGGGGTATATTCTCTGCTGGCTGGGCAAGCAAATGGAAATCCCGGTCAAATGCATGATCGGGAATCGGGTCCGGCGACTCTGTGGGCGCTCAGGTTGTCCCTCACCACCACGTCGCCCGGCTGCAACTTTGCGCGCAACACCTTTTCGGTATAGGCGCGAAAAACGTCGCCATCACTGGTACTTCGCGGAAATCGCTGCCTATACCCCCCTCCGCTTCGCCGGGATATAGCAACTATTGTTCTGCTCTAACGCTCAGTGCCCGTGGCAACCAGTGGCCGCAATCGCTGCCGGACCGGAGGCTTGATCCACACCATAAGAAAGAAGCCGAGGACACACAAGACCGAAACGCTGTAGAATGCCCCGGCATAACTGCCGAAGTGGTCGTATAGGTATCCGGCGCCAAATGTAATGAGCGAATTTACAATCGTCCACATCGATATCAAGGCGCCGAGTACCGAAGGATAGGCCTTTTCTCCGAAATAGTTGGCGGCCAGCGTCATCGTGCAAGGGAAAGCAATGCCGAACCCTGCACCCAGCAGAATCGCGTACAGGTAAAGCCCCAGGGCGCCCGTGGGATGCACGGCCAGAAGCATGCCCCCGCCAAACACCAGCATGGCCGCCGTCAGCAGCAGGCGGGGTTCGATATGGTCTCCCAGACCGCCCACCAGCAGCGTGCCGGCCAAAGAAACCAGCGTCATCACCGAAAGCGAGAAGGCGGCCTGCGCGGGTGTATACCCCAGATCCCTGAGATGAGGCACGCCGTGGGCAAGATAGAGGAAAAACCCTGAGAGGAATCCCAGACCGGACAAGAAGAGCAGCCAGAAGGTCGACGTGCGCCACACCTCGGCAAACGTCCACTGCTCCGTGGTCCGATAGACTGCCTCTCTTACGTTGGAAGGAGCCGCGGAAGGACCGGCTTCTGTACTCAAAGCTCCGTCCGGAAGTTGGCCCACATCGGATGGCCATTCCTTGACGAAAGATAGCGCCAGCAAGGCGGCTACGAACATAATTCCGGCAACGAACCACCAAGCGACGCGCCAATTGCCATGAAAATATTCGATGATCCAGTTCAGCAGCGGCGGCGCGATTAAACCGCCTGCGCTTCCGCCGGCCAGAATCAAGGAGATGGCAAGCGCTCTCCGTTTTACAAACCAGCGCGCAATGCCTGCTTGTCCCGTGAGAGGACCTGCAGCCAAGACGCCCAGGCCAGTGATGATTCCGAACCCCAGGTAGGCCTGTATCGGGTTGCGAACCAGCGCCGCCATTATCAGTGCTCCCGCAACGATCAAGAGGTCACCGAGCACCAAGGTAAAGCGCACGCCTCTCTTATTGATGCATATCGCCGCTAATGGGGCCGGCAGAGCTGACATGAACTGGAATAAGGCGAAGGTGAGGCCTAACTCGCTCCGGTTGAAGTGCAAACTCGCCGCCATGTAGGCATTTATCACGCTACTGCCATACATCGGAAATCCGGTGCTGGCGAATAGAACGATACACATGACCGCGAGCAGCTTCCAGCCGTAGAATCTTTGTCTCCCGCTCTTCTGCATTTCCAACCGGGGCCTCCGTTCCGATGTTTAATCCGTTCCGATATCTAAGAATCTAGCCAGGCAAAATTGGCGCTTCACCACGACCCACGCATTCGGGCGCGGGCAAGGCTCCGCAGCCTGCTCCCGCCGATCTAGTTCTAACGAATGGTAATATATACGTGCCGTCGGGATGGGTGGATTCGCTCGTGGAGCAGTCCGGAATAGCATCATGCCCGGCCCGTGCAGTCACGGGTCATAAGGAGGATCGGCTGTGCTCAGTTGCTACCGCGTTCTTGATTTGACCGATGAAAAGGGGTTCTTATGCGGTAAGGCGCTGGGCGATCTCGGGGCGGAGGTGATCAAGATCGAGAAGCCCGGAGGCGATCCTGCTCGAAAGGTCGGGCCCTTCTACCATGATATTCCCGATCCAGAGCAGAGCCTTTACTGGTTTGCGTTCAATGCCAATAAGAAAAGCATAACCCTGGATCTTGAAACCGCGGACGGGCGCGAACTTTTCAAGAGACTAGTAAAAACTGCCGACGTAGTCGTCGAGTCATTCGCTCCGGGACATATGGATAAGTTAGGCCTGGGCTATAGCGTGCTGAGCGGAATCAAACCAGAAATCGTAATGACCTCTATCACTGGTTTCGGCCAGGAAGGCCCCTATCGCAACTACAACGACCGTGATATCGCGGTCTGGGCTTTGTCGGGCTATATGTACATTGCCGGCGAACCGGACCGGCCGCCGCTTGCGCCCAGCTATCGGCACGGCCATCTTCTTGGCGCCATCAATGGCGCCGTTGGCACAATGATCGCCCTCTATCATCGCGGCCTCACCGGACGTGGCCAACAGGTTGACGCGGCCACCCACCAGGGGCTTGTTTTTGCCATCTCAGTAGAAACCAAAGTGCCGTGGGCCCTTGAGAAGGTGAACACCAAGCGCCAGGGAAGGTCGCGCGCGCTCGTGATCGCCAAAGATGGCGAACTCAGGTTCCCGTTTTTGTGGGAATGCAAAGATGGCAGCGTCGTGATCACCCTTTGGTTTGGCTCGGGCTCTGGCTTTGACAAGGCCAACAAGGCCTTAGCGGAATGGATTAGGAGCGATGGGATCGACCCAGGTGTTTTAGGCCGAATCGATTGGAGAACAGAGAGCTGGAGCGACTATACGACTGCCGACGTGAAGGAAATCATCGAAACCCTCAGTGCATTTTTCAAGCGGCACACGAAGATGGAACTCCATGACGGAGCCTTGGAGCGGCGCATCCAGCTAACCCCTCTGCTTACTCCTAAAGATCAGCTCGAATCCCCTCAGCTTGTGGCGAGGAACTTTTGGAGGGCGATCATACACCCCGAGCTGGAAACTACCATCACCTATCCCGGCGGCTTCGTGAAACTCTCGGGCGCCGATTGTGGCATCCGCCGGCGAGCCCCGCTTATCGGCGAACATAATAATCAGATATACAAAGACCAATTGGGGCTGTCCGCAGGCGACATGCTAACCCTAATGCAGGCTCGGGTTATCTGAGTACTTCCTTTCGGGAGAAATACACTATGGACAAAAAGATATTTGATGGCCTCAAGGTCATCGACCTTACGTGGGGGGGCGTTGGCCCTTTTACCGGCAACTTTCTGGCCTATTATGGCGCAACAGTGATCAGGGTGGAAAGCGCCACCCGTCCCGATGTAAGCAGGATGAGTTCTCTGACTGGCGCTAATAGTGCCAAAGATGTAGGACTGGAAGGCAGTCCCACTTTTGCCCTGACCCATCCAGTGAAGAAGTATGGTATAAGGCTGAACATCAAGCTGCCGAAAGCTATGGAGATTCTTAAAAGATTGGTCGCATGCTCGGATGTATTTGTGGAAAGCTTCGCTGGCGGAATCATGGAATCCCTGGGGTTGAGCTACGACGAGCTGAAGAAGATAAGGCCGGACATCATTATGTTTCGCACCAACGGTCTGGGACACACCGGTCCCATGGCGGGCCAACCAGGCCTTGGTCAGACATGGACGAGTCTCACGGGCTTTCATGGCATTGCCGGCTGGCCAGACCGCCTCTCGGTCCCGATCTCCTCTTTTTACACCGACCATCTGGCGCCGCCGTTCGGTGGGCTGGCGCTCATAGCCGCGATCGACTACCGGCGCAGGACGGGCAAAGGCCAATACATTGATCAATCGCAGGTTGAAACGGGACTCAACTACATGGGCCCGCTTCTTCTCGACTATGTGGTAAACGGCCGCGAACTGGCATTGGGCGGCAATCAATGCCCCTATGCCGCTCCGCATGGGGCGTATCGCTGTAAGGGAGATGACCGCTGGGTGGCCATAGGCGTATTTAACGATCACGAGTGGGAGAGCTTTTCGAGAGTAATCGGGAGTCCGGCTTGGACGGCGGAAGCGCGGTTTAGTACCCTGCATGGAAGGATTAACAACAGCGATGAACTAGACCGGCTCGTAGGGGAGTGGACCATCAACTTCACCGCGGAGCAGGTGATGGCCATGTTGCAGTCCGCCGGAGTGAGCGCCGGAGTTGTGGCTACGGCCGAGGATTCGGAGAACGATCCTCAGCTCAAGCATTATGACTTTTTTGAAGAGATAGAACATCCTTACCTGGGAAAGCTTAACTTTTACCATCCGCCTCCATTTAAGCTATCCAGGGCCACCGCGGAGCGAAGCCGACCGACCTTGCTGGGCGAAAAGACCGAGTATGTTTGTACCGAGTTTCTAGGAATGACAAAAGCTGAATTCGACCAACTGAATCAAGAGGGTGTATTCGATTGATTTCGTCGTGGCGCTTTTCCTGGCGGAAGCGCTTCGGGGAAGCCGCCACTGAAGCTTGCGGGCGCCATGCCGGGTCCGCGAAGGCAGCCTGGGAGTATCGGGCGAATGCAAATGCAGGAGAGGAGCCGAACCGTGGAGTACAAACGGATCATCTACAAGCCGGGCAGAGTGACGCAAATCATCATGAACAGACCCCGATACCGCAATGCTGTCAGTCATCCTATGTACCTGGAGCTGGAGGACGCCTTCGACCGCGCGGCGGCTGACGAAGAGTGCCGGGTGATCGTTCTTTCGGGCGCGGGGAGCTGCTTTTCAGGGGGCAATGATGCCGGGACCCCCGAGGCGGAAACCTCGATCATGCCGGTTCGCACTCTAGCCGCCACGCCCGGGGAAGAGATCAGCAGGGAGGAACTTACCCGAAAGCTAGGCTCTGCAAAAGCTGCCGAGACCTACTTCTGGAACGAGCACAACTACTACGCTTTCGAAATGAAGATGAAGAAGTGGCGCGATATTCCCAAGCCGACGATCGCCATGGTGCATGGCTGGTGCGTGTACGGCGGACTGTACTCCGCCTCGGCGATGGACCTGATATTTGCGTCCGAAGATGCCATGTTCGTGTTCCCCTTCGGCCAGTGCGATACGACGGTGTGGGACTTCGGCCCGCGAAAGACCAAAGAGATCCTGTTTGAACACCGCGCTGTGCCTGCCCGCGAAGCCTATGAATACGGCTTCGTCACGCGAATTTATCCAACGCCTGAGATTTTGCAAAAGGAAACCCTGGCCTACGCCCAGCGTGTCGCCGACAACGAACTCGTAACTCAAACTCGCATCGCCAAGAACTCCATCAATCGCACCATGGATATCCAAGGCTTCGCAGCTTCGCTGGATATGGCGAATGTAAGCTACCGCCTGATGGAGGCCAGCTATACAGAGCAGGAACAGGAAGACAGAAAGAAATCGAAGGGCGTTGCTAGAATCCCGCGCGCTCTAGCCAACTTAGAGGCGAAGCGACAGGCGGAGAAGAAGCCGTAGGCGGCCACTTTCATTATTCTACTTGGCTGCTTTCCTGGGTCCTTCTATGTAGATTACGTGATAGTCCACGAATTGATCCATCTGAAGGTGCCGAATCACGGAAAATTGTTTAGCAGCCTGCCCTCGGCGCACCTTCCTGGGTACAAGCACATGGCAAAATCGGAGGCTAAATTACGAAGCCTTTAAGGCGGGCAGATTGCCGATGTACTTGTGTTTCCGAGTTTCTGCATCGCGGGCGACGTAGATGCGGATCATCCACATTAGCGTTCCGCAGCGGATGATCGTGCCAGTCTTGCGGGCCATACTGCTTGCTAAAGAAAGAAGCGGCACACATTTGGCGCAGTGCGCCGCTGTTTAGCGGTAGGCTTTTATTGGTGGATTATTGAAGGGAAGACTGACGGGAGTTCAGCACCTGCTGCTTCCCTGAAGGCCCGCTAGTTGGCCCACAGTCGGGCAGACAACGGTACACAGGGTGCCGGCGATCTGCGTCTTAGACAACCTAAATCGAACCTGAGAATTGATCTGAGCCACATACTTTCACATGCCGAAGGGATGAGGCTAACAGACCGATCGTCCAATCGAATAGCATAAGTATATGAGCACAGAGAAAAAGATGTTTGCCTTCCTTCTTCCTATCTTATCCGCCAGAGCATGGGCCGGTTGTTCGGCTCCTGCATCGAGGAGGTTCGCAAGACGGCCGGTCTGTCCCTCGAGGAAGCCGCCCGCTTGTCCTGTATGGAGATCTCTGAGTGGACGGCCATCGAGGACGGCTGCGTGCCCCAGGACGTAAACCGGTTGCGAGCCATGGCCGAGACAATGCAGATCAGTTTCGACAAGATCGCCAACCTGGTTCTGCTCTGCGGGGCGGCCTGGGAGGTCTAATCAGGGCGCGCCCCTGGCGCGCGGTACTTATAGTTGTATAGGCTCATCTCGGAGAGAGGGGGTGAGTCGGATCATCACCGTCAACAACGAGGAAGTCAAACGCATGAATCTGAACGTTCCTGTCGAGTTGCACAACGCCTTCAAGGCGGCGACAGCCGCCCAAGGCCAAAACATGACCGACGAGTTGCTGAAGTTCATCCGCAGCTACGTCGATAAGCACTCATCGAAACCAACAAGGCGGCGCAAGTGAAGCGCGCCGCCCTCTATATGAGGGTCAGTACACTCGATCAGCAACCTGAAACCCAACTCTTCGACCTGCGCCAGATGGCCGCCCAGCGCGGCTACGAGATCGTGCAGGAGTACACGGACCGGATCTCCGGCGCGAAAGCAAAGCGGCCAGGCCTCGATCAGATGATGGCCGACGCCCGCCGCGGACGCTTCGATATCGTTCTGGTCTGGGCCTCGGACAGGATCGCGCGCTCAGTCAAACACTTTCTTGAAGTGCTCGACGAACTCAGCCATCTGAACATCGAGTTCGTCAGTTTCCGCGAGCAACTTGATACCGGCGGCCCGCTAGGCCGCGCCGTCGTGACCATCATCGGCGTGGTGGCCGAACTGGAACGCGCGCTGATCGTCGAGCGGGTGCGCAGCGGCATGCGGCGGGCGCGGCTTGAAGGCACGCACATCGGACGCAATCCGTTAACCCTGGACCATGAAGCCATCTATCACGATCGCTGCCAGGGACAGAGCCTAAGGCAGATCGCCAAAGGTCATCGCATCTCAGCGGCCACGGTGCAACGTGTGCTGCGGGAGCACCCGGCCCAAGTCCCCGTCCAGGAACTTTCTAAAACCGCCTGAGCTGGTCCCGTTTTGCCCTGTAACAAAAGGGGGCCAAAATCCCACCCGCTAACCTCAACAAAACAATCGGCCGGATCCACCCGGTCCGGCCGTACCAAAAGGTATAGGTTGTGACACAGAAGACAAACGCAAAAAGGCGCCCGAACAGAAAGGTAGCGAACTCTCCGTTATCAGGCACCCGATCTCAAATTTTGGGGCAAGTTCTTACTCCTTGTTTGTCTTAGTGCTGTATCTGAAGTGCCCCGCCACGCACGTGCGCAGGTGCATGGTCTTAGCGGGGCGCTTCAGATACAGCGACTTGAAGGAAGCCGCCCCCATGGAAGCCTATGTACTTTGAATGGGCCTGAGCGGGTGCCGAGGGATCAGTAAGGGACTGAGTTGGGTGGGATCCGATGGCCTGGCGGCCGGATGGAGCGGCGCTGTGGCTCGCCGAGGGCTGATTTGGCGCCTGGAGAGAGTGGCATGCGATGGGTTTTGGCCGGATGAGACAAGGGATCCGCGTGCGCGCCGAAGCACAGGCAAGGGCCGAGGATGCGGATTGAGCTTCATGCTGCGCACCGGTCTGGTTGAGGTGGAGAGCGAAGCAGGACTTGGGCAGCGGAGAGCCGTTCGATGACGCGCATGGTTCCGCCGCAGACTGGGCAGTTCCAGAGTGAGTGGGTCTGATCGGTGGATGGTGATGCCGGCGTAGCTGTGTTTTGCTGTACTCCGCCGAGCAGTCGCAGGCACAGTGGCAGGAGCGAAGCGCGTTTGCGGTTGGCGAGGAACCCGAAGTTGCGGATGCGGACGAAGCCGGGCGGCAGCAGATGGAGCAGGAAGCGGCGCAGGAACTCATCGACGGCCAGAGTCATGAGCCGTTTCTTATTGCCGTGCGCGGAATCGCGCCAGCGGAAGGTGACGTTGCCATCGCAGAGAGCGACCAGCCTGCTGTTCGAGATGGCGACGCGATGGGTGTAGGCGCCGAGATAGCGCAGCACATGTTCCGGGCCGCCAAAGGGCGGCTTGGAGTAGACGACCCAGTCGTGACGAAACAGCACGCGCAGCCAGGCGGTGAAGGCGCGCGGTTGCGCAAGGTGCGCCAGGTTGCCGTGGAACTGAAGCTCTCCGCGATGGAAGGCGTTGCGAAGTCCCGCGACGAACTTGCCGCGGAAGACGCGGCTGAGCACGCCGATGGGAAGGAAGAAGGAGCGCCGGGCGGAGATCCATCTTGAGTGGTCCGGCGCGATGCCGCCGGCGGCAAGTACGCAGTGGACATGCGGATGAAACTGCAGGCGCTGATTCCAGCTATGGAGCACGCTGAAGAAGCCGATCTCGGCTCCAAGGCGCCGGGGATCGCGGGCGACTTCAAGCAGGGTCTCGGCGCTGGAGTGAAAGAGCAGGTTGTAGATGAGCCGCTTGTTCTGCAGGGCGAGCGGGGCCAGTTCGCGCGGCAGCGTGAAGACCGCGTGAACATAGCGAGTGGGCAGCAGTTCCCGCTCGCGCGCCTGGAGCCAGCGCCGGCGCGCGTTGCCCTGGCACCGCGGGCAATGTCTATTTCTGCACGAGTTGTAGGAGATCCTGGTCGTATGTCCGCAGCCGGTGCAGCGGTCGCGATGCCCACCCAGCGCGGCGGTGCGGCAGCGCACGATGGCCAACAACACCTTCTGGTGTTGCCAGTTGATCCACCTGAGGCTGTGTTCCACAAATGTCTGCCCCGCACAGCGAACAATGTCGGCCATCTCCAGGAGGGGCCGGTTCTTCAACTGTGCTTGTGTCCTCCCTGTGCAGAGAACGTGAGCGCATCGAGCGGGCTGGCGGTCGCGCTGAGATGCCGTTGGGACAGATGCAGGTAGACGGTGGTGACCTCGAGGTCTCGATGGCCGAGCAGGATCTGGATGGTGCGCAGGTCGGCGCCGGCTTCGAGAAGGTGCGTGGCGAAACAATGCCTCAAGGTGTGCGGGTGGATGTTCCTGTTCTCAAGTCCGGCGCGCTCGGCAGCGATCTGGCAGGCGCTCCACAGGACCTTGGTGGTCACGGGGCGGCTCGATGTATGCCAACTGTTGCCAGGGAAAAGCCACTCCTTCGGCTTGCGTCGAAGACCGCGCCAGTAAGTGCGTAGCGCTTCGAGCAGCTTCGGGCTGAGCATGACATCGCGGTCCTTGCCGCCCTTGCCCTCGCGGATATGAACCACCATCCGCTGGCTGTCGATGTCGCCGACCTTCAAGTGGGCCGCTTCTGCGCGGCGTGCGCCGGTGGCATAGAGCGTCATCAGCAGGATGCGATGAAAGGGTGTATCCGCGGCTTCAATCAGCCGCGCGACTTCTTCCTGACTGAGGACCCCGGGAAGGTGACGCACCTTCTTCGGATAAGGCGTCTCGGCGATGCTCCAGTTGCGCTTCAAGACGTGAATATAGAAGAACCGAAGAGACGACAACCGCACAATTACGGTGTTCGGACTGTACTTCAACTTGGTGAAGAGCATCGCCTGGTACTTGCGAATGTCCTCTGGGCCGAGCTGATCCGGCGAGCGCCGGAAGTGCCGGCTGAAGTGCGTTACACCGTGCATGTACGTGCGGATGGTTGTATCGGCGAAGTTGCGGCGATGCAACTCGTCAAGCATGAGCTGACGTAGTGGGTTCACAGAGAATCCTCCTTCTCTGCGTCCCAAACTACCCCGACAGCCACAAAGGCCGGTTCAGCCGCACGCGCAAGCGTCCGCCGCCGCAGCGGCTTCGTTCAAGTCGGTATTACAGGAAGCAGCAGATGAGACTTGCCGAAGTGGATGGTGTGCTTGACGGTACGCATGAACGGCAAGTGGAAGAGGCCCCAGCAGCACATCCTCGATAACAAGTCGTCCTGGTTGCGGATAACCAGCTCGATGCGGTGTCCCTTCTGGAACACGTTCGCAATGGGCTGAATTGCGATGTCGTAACCGATGACTTCACCGGGCTTCACAGGAACGCCGTCCTGCTTCGGGTGGATCGGAAGCCATGGCTTCGACCGCTTTGGGTCGACCGCCCGGTACTTGGCCCTCAAATGGCCGCCGCCGAGAACCTGCTTGGTTCCGTCCGGCGCTGCGTCGATAATGTCGACCATCCAATTGGTGTCGTCAATGTCGATCGCGGCTTCGAGATGAAGAGCGAGAGGGCCGGTGACCTCCGTATCCTTGTCCATCTGTTCGGTCGCGTACTTCAAGCAGTAGACGTTTTGATCGAGGTGGTAGCCCGGCTGCGTGAAGCTCTCGGTCGTTGCGCTCTTGGGTGGCCTGGTGCTCAACCCGCCGTTCGGCTCCAGGTAGTACTCGGTCCATTGGGTACGGGCCAACGGCCATTCCTTTTCGAAACGCCACTTGTTGACGCCGCAGACAAACATCTTGATCGGCGGCTCGTCGGCCACGCCATTGTCGATGCTTTTCAGCCAGTAATCGAACCAGCGGATATCTTCGTCGTGATAGTCGATATAAGGACGAGACGGGAACATCGGAGGATAGAGGATCATCTTCTTCTGGCCGGCCGGAACCCCTGAATGTGCCCAGAATTCCATGGTGGACCAAAGATACAGACGAACATTCCACGGCGCGCCGGCATAGGTAGGAATAATCACGCTTTCCATGTGCTCGGTTTGATGCATGAACGTATGCGGATTCAGCGGATCGAATGGCCGAGGCCTCTGATGCGCCATATACAAGTCGTAAAACAGCGGCGCTTTGTACGGATACAGCATCTGGGTGAACCATTTGCTGTTGTACTTGATATCGGGGTCGGCTAAGGCCGCAGCCAATCTCTCTTTGTGATCGGGGAGAGACATCGCGCGCGGCGGCAATGTCGTGACCGGATAATTGGGCTCGATCCTGGCGCCGTCGTTGCAATGACGTCCAAAAAAGATGTGATACATCGTGGTATCGAGGATGCCGGTGAAATAATCGCCATTGCCGCAAGGGTTCTCACTGGGACGCAGGCAAACGAGATGCGGCGGCTTCAGGTGGGCGCATCGCATCTGCGTAACAGCGTACGCAGACGGTCCAGTCATGGCGACCTTACCGTCGCACCAAGGCTGCTTGGCAATCCATTCGATGAGGTCATACTCATCGTATTCGCTGGATGTACCGTAGCCTTCCGAATCGCCAAAGCCCCGCTGGTCGGCGATGACATGGGCATAGCCCCGGGGCACGGTGTACTCGAAATCGCCACCCTCCAGGTTGCCGTCCCACAGCGGACTCTCGTAATAAGGCCAGCGGGTGACCTTGAATTGTGGCAACGCCGCCTGAAGGTCCTTGCCCCAAACGCCAAAAGCTAGAATGGCCGGGAACTTTTCCCCCTCGACGTCGGGCCGATAGACATCGAGCGAAAGTTTGGTGCCGTCACGTACCGCGACCATGATGTCCTTATCTTTTTTAATGCCATACTTTGGCGCGGATTTCGGCTTCTTTATAATCTGGGGATAGCCGTCGAACAGAACACCCTCGATGGGCGTACCGTAGGGAACTTCCTGTGCCTTGGGCACGTTACCTTTGACCACCGGACAGGCGTCGTCCCCACTGTATACCCTTTGAAACGTCAAATCGGCTGACATTCTTTGTGACATCGTATCCTCCAGATACTGTTTACAAGTAACCCTCTGTTGATCAGATCCCCAGAGTCATCTTATCTTCATAAGAAATTTCAATCAGGGTTTCCGGACGCCTCAATTGTATTCGCCGGAGTCGTTTAGACAAGATAGCTGGAAAAGAGTCCTTCTTGACAGCAGATTGGAAAATGGCAAACTTTTCACCACTTCAATTCCTGACTGACCAACTGTGCGCGATGGCTGCCGACGCCGCCAACCGCTACGTGCTTCCAGCTCACAGCGGCTAGTCGACTGAAATCCGACGGAGAGTTCGCTACCTTTCTGTTGAGGCGCCTTTTTGCGTGTGTCTCCTGTGCCATAACCTATAGGTTGTGATACAGAACATCGGCGTGTTCAGCGAACACTCGGCGACATTTCGGGAGTAATCGGCGCTGGCGAGTTCGTCAGTGACTTGACGCTCACCCTGTTTGTGAATCCAGATTAACTGCGAAACCGGCAGCGCAACAAGCTGTTGCGAGGCCCGATTAGACCGACCGAGAGCCGGTGACGCAGACCCCTTCCGTTTCTGCTGATTCCAGATTCGCGAAGTATCGGCGTTGGAAGTATAGTGCTAGATTCACAAGAGCGATCATCACAGGCACTTCCACCAGCGGACCGATGACGGCCGCGAACGCCGCGCCGGAGTTGATGCCGAACACCGAGACGGCAACAGCGATGGCCAGCTCGAAGTTGTTGGAGGCGGCTGTGAACGCGAGCGTTGTTGTCTTTGAGTAATCGGCGCCAAGCTTCCGGCCCATGTAAAACGACACCAGGAACATCACCACGAAGTAGATCAAGAGCGGTATGGCGATCCTCAGAACGTCCAGTGGCAGACGCACGATGTAACTGCCTTTGAGAGAAAACATCACCACGATGGTGAACAGCAAGGCGACGAGCGTTATTGGTGCGACACGTGGCACGAAGTTCCGATCGTACCATTCGCGTCCCTTGGCCCGAACCAGCACGGTCCGTGTCAGGAAGCCAGCGATGAACGGGATGCCCAGGTAAACAAAAACGCTCTTTGCGATCTCGCCGATGGAGACTTTAACCACCGCCCCGTGCAGGCCGAACCAGCCCGGTAGAACCGTGATGAACACCCAGGAATATATCGAGTAAAAGAAGACCTGGAACAACGAGTTGAACGCTACCAGCCCCGCCGCGTATTGTGTATCGCCCTTCGCCAACTCGTTCCACACGATGACCATGGCGATGCAGCGTGCGAGCCCGATCATGATAAGCCCGGCCATGTACTCGGGATATCCGCGAAGGAATACGATAGCGAGTATGAACATCAAAATCGGCCCGATCAGCCAGTTCTGAATGAGCGAGAGCCCCAGCACAAGCTTGTTGCGGAAGACCTCGTGCAGCTCTTCGTATCGGACACGCGTGAACGGCGGGTACATCATCAGGATCAGCCCCGCCGCGATCGGCACCGAAGTTGTGCCAACGCTGAAGCGGTTCAGAAACGGCACGACGCCGGGAGCAAGCCAGCCGAGGGCCACGCCGAACGCCATCGCAGCGAAGATCCATCCCGTCAGAAAGCGATCCAGAAAAGACAACCGACTCTTTTTCACCGTTGCTCCTACGACCGGCCGATCTGGTCGATTTCGCGTTTGATAGCCATGTCTTCAAGTGTTGCCAGAGGCAATGAAAGAAACAGCCCGATCCTGCGGTCGAGCACGGTGAAGGCATCACGGAACGCACGGGCGATCTCCTCTGGAGTTCCCTTGACCGCAGCTGGATCGGGGATACCCCAATGCGCCGTCATCGGCTGCCCCGGCCAGTAAGGACACTGCTCCTTCGCTGCGTTGTCGCACACGGTGAAGACGAAGTCGAGCTTCGGCGCTTCCGGCCCCGAGAACTCGTCCCATGACTTGCTGCGCAGGCCAGCCGTCGACAGTCCCGCAGATTCGATCTGCTGAAATGCTTCCGGCCGTGGCTGTCCGGTCGGATGACTGCCTGCGCTGTAAGCCGTGAACTTCCCCTTGCCTTTGCGATTCAGGATCGCTTCGGCCATGATCGAGCGCGCCGAGTTGCCGGTGCAGAGGAACAGAACGTTGTAATGATTGGCCATGATCGTTATTCCTTTGCTCCTGCGAGAGCAGGCGCGCAGCAACCGGGTTGGCAGCAGGCGGTCTTGGGTTTGTTAGCCCGGACAAAGGCGCCGAAGAACTTGTCATTCACTTGGGGAGCGATCACATCTACGTCAACGCCGGCCTCTGTGAGGAACTGCCGGGCATCCTCGATGCTGTAAACGCGCGTTGACTCGACCGCAGCATCCTCGAATCCAGCACCCGTCAGCTTGGCGATGTACTCGCTCTCTTCGAGCGCGCCGGCGATGCAGCCAACCCAGAGCAACATGCTCTTGCGCACTACTTCCGGCACGCTGCCGCGCACGACTACATCGGAAACTGCGAACCGCCCGCCGGGCTTCAGCACACGGAAGGCTTCACGAAGAACGCGATCTTTGTCGGCCGAGAGATTAATAACGCAGTTCGAGATGATGACATCAACGGAGTTGTCTGGCAGAGGGATGTTCTCGATTTCACCTTTCAGGAACTCGACATTCGTGACGCCCGCATGCTTTTGGTTTTCACGCGCGAGCGCCAGCATGTCATCCGTCATGTCCAGGCCGTATGCTTTGCCCGTTGGGCCGACGCGCTTTGCCAGAGAGCAAAACGTCGATGCCGCCACCGGAGCCAAGATCAAGAACGGTCTCTCCAGGTCGAAGATCGATCAGCGCGGTCGGGTTACCGCATCCAAGCGAAGCCAGGACGGCCTTCTCTGGAATGACCCCGGTTTGATCGGCACTGTAGAGGTTTGTGGTGATCGGATCGCAACACCGAAGGCCAGGGTCGCAACATGCCTGCACACTGCCTGACTGCGCTACAGCCCGCGCCGCGCTTCCGTACTTTTCCTTTACCTGTTCCTGAACGCTGGTCGTCGATTCCATGAACACGTCTCCTCGCATACGCTAAAGCGAATGTATTCTCCTCTGGACGCATCTGTCAAGACGTATATAATGAGGGCGTGAGTTTTTCCCCGAAGAACTACGACCTCGCTCTCTTGTTTGCCGCGCTCGCCGATCGCACTCGGCTCAGGCTGTTGAACCTGATGGACGGCAAGGAAGTGTGTGTCTGTTATTTCGTGGAGATCCTCGGGCAGAGCCAGCCTAAGATCTCACGGCATCTTGCTTATCTGCGTCGCGCGGGCATCGTCGCTGCTCGCCGAGAAGGAAAATGGATGCACTACAGAATCGTCGTGCCGAAGCATGACGGCGCAGCACGCATCCTGAGCGAAGCTCTCTCCGTTCTCAGTGAAGATAAGGCGATGCAAGCAGACCTAATGAGATTGAACAAGGCGTGCTGCGCCCCGAAAAGGCTTTCCGCATTGGAGGGAGCCCCGCTCCCCATCCCTGTTGAAGCCGTGAGTTCCTGCGTCTGTTAAACTGACGAAAACAGTCCAGTCTGCTCATTAAGCATAGGTTACAGGCACTCATCAGGATTACTCCCCCTAAAAGCCGCTCTCAACTGCGACCATTGAACGCTGACCCGACCCCGGATCAGCGTCGGAATGCCGACTTCCCGGGAAAGATCCTTCCGCGAACATACAAGCAGCAGTTTTCAATCGAGTTATTCTTTCGGGCATCCACAGCTGCACAGTAGTCGCGTTAGTGTGCAGTGGTCATGTGCCTGTAAAGTGCAACGATCATGGCAAGCGCTAGCAGCCCGCACGTTTCAGCCACAAGATTAAAATCGACGCGGAGACTTGAGCCCTGGACTGTGATTCTCAGCGGTTGCATACCGTTTGGATCGGAAAGGGTGCCCTTATAGATGCCGCGGGCAATGAAAGCGGCGAAGAAACTGAGCATTGGGATACCAGCAAGGACTGCGGCCAAATAGAAACGCTGCTCCTGGAAGGGGCCAGAGGCAAGGACAAGTACGACTTCAAGCAGCGTGAGCCCGGCAATCGTCGCCACCTGCCATACCAAATGAAACCTCGCGTGGCCCGGCCATTCAGGATTCGTTGCATGAGTGCGATTAAAATCGATCGCCAATGTGGCCAATCCTTGCAGACCGCAGAGAATGCCCAGCAAATCACGGGCAATCGTCTGATTTGTCACGGTGCCTCCTCAGGGCATTCAAGGGATACTCGCAACCGCCCGTTCTCTTCAATCCGAACTGGAACTTGCCAGGAGCGGAGAGTGCGACTTGGGCTCTGGAGAGGCTGGAAGAGTAACCGCAATCCGGGCTCCGCCGACTTCGCGATTCGAGGCCGCAACGTTCCCTCCGTGAGCGCGCGCGACAGCATCGACGAATGCCAGGCCAAGGCCGTGCCCGCTCGAATTCCGCCCCTTCACGCGGCGCTCGAACAGATGAGGAAGCACGTCTGAATCGAATCCCGGACCATCGTCTTCCAGGATCATCGATGCTGTATCCTCTTCGCCCCGGAGTTGGATGGTGACTGTGCGGTTTGCCGGCAGGTGATTCAGCTCGTTGTCAAGGAGATTGGCAACCATGCGATGAAGAAGCGCGGCATCGGCGTGAATTCTCACCGGACCGCTGCATTGCAGCCTGACCCGCAATCCCTTCTCCGACATGGAAGGCTCGTAGAGGTCGATCATAACTCGGAGCAGCTCGTTCAAGTCGACCGCGCTGCGCGTAAGCCGGAGCGCATCGGCTTTGGCCTCGGCAACATCCAGCGACTTGTTGAGAAAGTCGGTAAGCCGATCCAGTTCGTCAATTGCGGAGACAATCGGATCAACCTGCTCTCCGTCGGTGATTGTCGACAACGACATTTCGAGTTTCCCGCGAATTGCCGTCAGGGGGCTGCGCAAATCATGAGCCAGCGAGTCCGTGATGGTGTGCAATTGGTGCATGGAACTCTCGATACGGTCGAGCATGCGATTGAGAGTCAGGGCCAGGTGGCTGACTTCGTCGTTGCGTTCAGTGGTTGGCACTCTGGCAGTGAGATCGGAATGGCCGATCCTCGAGGCGGCTTCAGTAATCTCGCGAACGTGGCTCAACATGCGCCGAGTGGTGAGGAACACAATGCCGAAGCCAAGCAGAACGATCAACAGCCACAACAGAAAGAAGCGCAGGCGCAGGCTTCTGAGCACCCGCCGTTCGTCCCGCTCCGACAAGCCGAGATAAATGTGGCTGCCATCGTCGGCGCGAAGACACGCCACACGAAAAGGAACCCCGAAGCCAGGGACGCGCACGTCGGTCGGATGATCCGGGGGAATCTCAGTTGCCCGGATCGCTTTCAGGTGGTCATCGCCACTCCCCGCGCCGACCCATAGCTTGAGAGAACCGTCAACACCTGATTGAAGAAAGAACACCGAATCGTTCGATCCGGTCTCCGAGGCCTCCTTGTTAGGCACCTCTCTCGCCGCCAGTTCCGCCACTTCTCCCACAACGCGGCCATAGAGCGCATCTTTCGGTGTCCGCTCAGCGACGTCGCCCAGCACTTCCACCTCGCCCGACAACCACGCATCGCTGCGGCGTTGAATATCTTTCTCAACAAAGCTTTGCAGAAAGATGAACACCACCATAGTCCCGCAGGCAAAGGCAAGCGTCGCCCACAGCGAAATGCGCCAGGCGGCGCTGCGCATGGGCGGCTTATCGGTCTTTAAGGACATAACCCACACCTCGCATGGTCCGAATCAGCGGTTGCTGTCCCGCGCCGTCAACCTTGCCGCGCAATCGGTAAATGTGCACGTCGACCACGTTGGTGTCCGGTTGGATGCGCATGCCCCACACCTTGTCCAGAATCATTGAACGCGTTACCACACGTCCCGCATTCCTGCACAAATATTCCAGAAGGACGAATTCCTGCTGTGTCAGTTGCAGGATTTGTCCGCCCCGCGATGCCTCGCGCCTCAACAGGTCCAATTCAAGATCCAGCACACGGAGCCGCGTTGCCTCGCTCGCCGCCGGGCTGTTGCGCTTGAGCAGGTTGCGGAGCCGCGCCAGCAACTCGGCGAGCGCGAAAGGCTTGGTCAAATAGTCGTCCCCGCCCTGCTCCAGTCCTCGCACACGATCATCGACGGAACGGCGCGCGGACAAGATCAATACAGGAGCCCTCATGCCCAGTTGGCGCAAACGAAGGATCAAGCTGATGCCGTCCTGGTCGGGCAATCCAAGATCGACGATGAGTATGTCAAATGAGCTCTCGACTGCGAGACGCTGAGCGGTCTTGCCATCAGACGCAACCTCCACTTGGTAACCCGACTCTTCGAGTGAGCGGCGCAGGAAACTTTGTATATCGATCTCGTCTTCAACGAGCAGAAGGCGCATGAGGGGATATTAGTTCATTTGCAGTGAGATTTTCGAGGGCTATCGCCCGATTTCGCTTTCACGCTGCCAGGAGTAATCCGCGCGGCGAGCCAAGATGAACACATTGTCATCTTGACGTTCAGTGCCAGTCATCTCCTTCGCCTATGCTCAAGACTCAGGCCCGACGATAGCCGCCGTACAGAGCGGGCCATGCGTCCCACCTTATTAGGCCAGGTATCCAGGTTGTTCCGCTCCGTGAAGATGAACGAAACGTCATGGAAAGAAGCTGGATTCTGCGCTTTCCAAAACATTTCGTAGCGCGTCTCACCGGTAAATAGAAACCGGCAGGACCGTAGTGGTCACGCGGCCGTTTCTCCGTTGCAAAGAAGAAATCTTATCCGGATCGATTGAGGAATCAACGTGCAGCCTGCGGAAGTGATGGACCACCTGGACACAAGTTTTCTAGCCGAAGCGTTTAGTTCCTCGTTGCCCTTGCCGGCGCTTCTCGACCTTAATTTTAAAGAAGCGCTTCGTCATGTGCTTGACAACCCGGGGAGCCTGGTACGTCCCCGGTTGGTATTTCAGATGGGAACCGCGTACGGGCTGGAACCCGCTCACGCCCAGGAACTAGCCGTTGCGCTTGAATACTTCCATACCGCCTCACTTCTGTTCGATGACTTGCCGTGCATGGACAATGCATTGGAGCGGCGCGGCATCCCCTGTACGCATCTCGTCTATGGCGAAGAGGGCGCCATTCTTACCGCGCTTGCATTGATCAATCGAGCTTACGCGCTTATTTGGCGCGCGGTCGCAGGTTGCCCGCAAGTCAGACAATTCCAGGCTCTGGCATTCATCGAGCATTGTCTTGGCGTGGGAGGGTTGCTCAACGGGCAAAGCTTCGACCTCCATTATTCGGCTTTGCCCCGCACGCTGGAAACAACCGAACGCATCGCACGAGGCAAGACGGTTTCGCTGATTCGGCTCACCCTGGTGCTGCCGGCGATGCTGGGCAGAGCCCCGGCCCGCGACCTGCAGCAGATCGAGCGAATCTCGCTCTTCTGGGGCCTCGGCTATCAGATCGTGGACGACCTCAAAGACGTGTTGCAAAACCAAGCGCAGTCCGGCAAGACGCCAGCACGCGATGCCCAGCTAGGCCGCCCCAACATCGCGGCGGTTATCGGAGTCGGCGGCGCCGTTCGGCGCCTCACGCTATTCATCGATATGGGAGACAGAGCGCTGCGAAGCCTCGTCGTTTCACGGCCCGAACTCTACTTTCTCGAGAGGCTGCGCGGTGAACTTCAGCAGGAGCTTGCCAGGGTTACGCGAGACTCCTGCGCGCTGGCGGAGAGAGGCAGGCCGTGATCTTTCTCAAACTGATTATGACCAATTTGCGCCGCCATCGCATCCGCTCGTTGATCAGCGTGGCGGGAATAACCTTCAGCGTAGCCGCAATGCTTACGGTCGTCACAATCCTGCAGGGAGCGATCGGCATGTTCTCCAGAATTCTCTCCAACGACAGCGAGATCATCGTCTTCGAGCGAGATGTCTCCGACCTCTTTTTCAGCAATGTTCCTGCAGACGCGGCTGTAAAGATCGCCAGTTGGCCGCTTGTTGCGCATGCGAATCCGGTGCTATTCGGAATCGTTTCCAGCGAAGGGCACCCGATCATCACCTGCTTTGGAGTCACCTCCAGTGATGCGCGCATTCAGAAGGCTGAATGGCTCCACGGCGATCGCAACAATTTCGCACAGCATGCCGATGGCGTGGTATTGGGTACGCGCGCAGCCGAATTCCTTTCCGCCCGTCTCAATAGCCAGGTTCAGATCGGTCATTCCACCTTTCACGTCATCGGCATCCTGAAAACGGCGAACGGCTTTGAGGACGGCGGAGTCTTCATGCCGCTCGGCTCTGCGCAATCCTTCTTTCACAAAGAAGGAACTTCCTCCGTAATTACGGTCAAGCTGCGCAACAAGGACGATGCTGCCGCCTTCAAGGAAACGGTCAAAACGAAGTTTCCCAACCTGATTGCGCTGGAAGATGCGGAGTTCACTCGCTCCTACTCGCAATTCCGGATTCTCAAAGCCACCGCCTGGGCGGTAGGCGGTTGCGGTCTGCTGCTCGGCGGGCTCGGAGTGGCCAACACCATGATCATGTCGGTCTTCACGCGGATTCGCGAGATCGCCATTCTCCGCGTGAATGGGTTTTCTCACACGCAGATCGGAGGCGTGATCTTCGGCGAATCCGCGGTCGTTTCTGTGCTTGGCGCGATAGCGGGACTGTTGTTTGGAACCTGCTTCCTTTATGCGCTCAAGCTGATTCCCGCGCTTGACGGATACGTCGATACCAATCTCCATCTGCCTCTCGTGCTGATGGTGCTCCTGCTGGCTTTGCTTACCGGCGTTGCCGGCGCCCTTTACCCGGCAGTCTATGCCATGCGAGTCCGCGCGGTGGAGGCGCTTCGTTTCGAATGAGAGCCATTCTGGAAGTCGATGAACCCCGCCGCCTCACTCTGCGCGCAGTCAATCTGTGGAAGAGCTACGACGATGGGACGGTCGCGGTGCTGAAGGGTGTGGATATTGGGTGTTTCGAGGGTCGCACCGTGGCTCTTTGCGGGCCTTCGGGCTGCGGCAAGAGCACGCTTCTGCATTTGTTTGCCGGACTTGATTTCCCCGACCGTGGCAAGGTTTGGGTCAACGGAGTCGAGATCGACCGGCGTTGCAATCTTCTGCAGATTCTGCGCCACGAGGTCGGCTTTGTCTTTCAGCTCCACAACCTCATTCCCGATCTGACTCTTGCAGAGAACTGCCTTATCCCCACGGTCGCCGCGGGCATCGACCGCCGCACGGCAAGAGCACGTCTTCTGGAACTCACGGAGCGGACCGGGCTCACGCATCGTCTCGACCATCGCATCCAAAAACTTTCCGGCGGGGAGCGCCAGCGCACGGCGCTCTGCCGCGCTCTGATGAACAAACCGAAGATTCTGCTTGCCGATGAGCCGACGGGCTCGCTCGACGAACAATCCAGCAGCATGGTCTTCGATCTTTTGCTCGATCTTGTGGCCGCTGAGGGCGTAACCCTTCTGATGGCCACGCACGATCGCAGTCTCGCTCTGCGCTGCGATCGCCTTGTTGAAATGCACGACGGAAAGATCCATGAACATGCATACGCTCGATGAGATCGAGACGCCGCGCCAAGCTACACGGGCCGTCGCCAATGCCGCCTGGCACAGCCTCTTCTGGCTTGTCTGTGCAAACGCCATCGGAGTGTTGATCGCGATCCTGCTGCTCATCCCAAGTCTCAACCGGCAATTAGGAGAGTGGACCTACGGCCGCTGGATGATGGTGCACATGAATCTGGAGCTCTACGGCTGGACCAGCCTTCCCCTGGTCGGATTTCTCTTCAGCGTCTACGGCGCGGATCGAGGCCCTGTCGCGAATTGGTGCCGGCCGGTGCTGTGGGTATGGTCCGTCGCACTTGGCGTAGGCGTGCTCTCCTGGCTCTCCGGCCATTCCAGTGGCAAGCTCTTTCTCGACTGGAGCGGGTACGCGCGCCTGCTCTTCCCTGACGCGCTTCTTGCGCTTTGGCTGCTTCTGGTTTTCGCCTTGATCGGAAACTGGAGGGAGTTAGAGAATGCGAATCTGATTGCCTGGGCTGCAAAACTTGCCGGCCTCGTTGTTTTGCTGGTTGTTCCATTTCTCATCTACATCGCTTCCGGTCCCAACAGCTATCCTCCGGTAAATCCCGATACGGGCGGCCCGACAGGCGCAAGCCAGTTGGAATCCTCCCTGGCCATCGTCGCAATCCTGCTGATGCTCCCGTTCGGACTCGCCCCGCGCAAACCGGGGAAATCCAGGACCATAATCATCGCCTGGATCGTTATGGCCGCGGAGTCCATCCTTTGCGCAGCGTTGGGCCGCGCCGATGTCAGCCATCACCATCCGGCGCAGTACCTCAGCCTGGGCAGCCTCCTGGCGTGGTTGCCGCTCACGCCGGCTTACTACGCGGCCTTTGCGTGGCACGCAAACACCCGCCGCTGGCGACTGGCTTTTCTCTGGTGGTGGGCCGCTTTAGTGGTCACCGGATGGGTCTTCTTTCTCCCCGGGGTTCTCGATCACTTCAAATTCACCGATGGCCTCGTTGGGCACTCTTTCGTGGCCATGGCGGGCTTCACGTCGAGCCTCATCATCTTCGTCATGGTGCAGCTTCTCGGCGAGGATGGATGGATCTTCAACCGGACGCGATCCTTCCTCTTGTGGAACGGCAGCGTCATCGCCTATGTCGTGCTGATGACGATAGCCGGCTGGCGCGAGGGATTCGATCCGGCCTTCACCATCGTTCCCGGTGTCGCGCGAAACATTCTGTATATTCTCCGCCTAATGACCGGATTCCTTATGCTCCTTGCTTCACTGGATTGGCTTGTCGATGCATCAACTCTTCTTCGCAAGCCTGTCCCCGCTTCCATTGAAGTTCCACGGGAGGAGACAGTATGAGCCGTCTTATCGTTTTTGGTTATCAGTTGCTGACTGGGATTTCCGATTCCTCAACAGGTGCTTTGCTCATGATTGCACCGGCATTCGCGCTACGTTTGATGCACTTAAGCACGCCATCTGACGCGCTGACTTACATTTCGTTCATCGGCGCATTTGTCTTTTCCGTCGGTCTTGCCTGCTTCTACGGCGCGCTTCTCGCTTACCACAAAGGGAACCGGACAAGACTTGAGATCGTTTGGCTGCTCACAGCATTCACACGCGCCGGGGTCGCCATCTTTGTGATTGAGCAGGTGCTGGTGAACACGCTCGAAGCTGGATGGTCAATGATCGCCGTCTTCGATGGTGCGTGCGTCCTGATCCAGGCGATTGGTCTTCGCAAAGGTTGGCTGGCCAGTGTTGCGCGCTAAGATTGGCGGCTCCGGCTGGCAAGGCGCAAGCCTTGTCGCAATCACGTATGTCTACTTTCTCATCTTCGCCCAGTTCGCATTCCTCAAGCGGCTGGCGGGCCTCGGCGTGGCCGACGCGCACCTGAAGGCCGTGATGGCGGCGATGGCCGCGGGCGGCATCCTCATGAGCCTGCTCGCGCCGCGGCTCAGCCTTTGGCCTTCGGCGAGCGTTCGGCTACGCATCGGTTTCTTTGCTTGCGGTTTCGCGGCATGCCTGGCGCTTCTCCCGCTCGGGTATCCTGCAGCCGCGGCTTTGGCCTTTCTCATCGGCGCCGGGCTCGGCCTGCTTACCGTCACCCTGGTCACACATCTGCGCCAATTCGCAGGCCATCGCAATCCGCTCCTCGCCGTCGGCGTGGGAACGGGCGCGGGCTATCTCGTCTGCAACCTTCCACGTTTCTTTACCGCTTCCGCGCAGGTCCAGGCGCTGTGCGCGGGCGTTCTATGCCTCGCGGGAATCGTTGTAACTCTGCTACCACCGCCTGTGCAGGTCGATGCGCACGCGACACCACAGCAATCGGCGGTCTCGTTTTATAGCGTACTCGCAGGTTTCACCGCGCTGGTCTGGCTGGACTCGGCCGCCTTCTTCATCATCCAAAACACGCCGTCGTTGAAGGCTGGAACCTGGCAAGGAACGCCGCATCTCTGGATAAACGGATTGCTGCATCTTGCTGCGGCGCTGGCCAGCGCATGGCTCTTGCGGCGCAAGGGCCTTTCGCCAGTGCTCACGGCATCGTTTGTTGTGCTCGGCGCCGCGTGTTTGCTCCTGCTCGATCCCGGCGCGCGCCTTGCTCGCTTCCGTCTTCTATCCCGTTGGCGTCTCGCTCTACTCCGTCGCGCTGGTTGCATATCCATCGTTGCTTGCTCCCGCTGCTTCAGTTGAGCAGCGAGGCCGAATTGCCGGCTGGATCTACGCGATTGCCGGCTGGACGGGCTCCGCGATGGGAATCGGCATGGGCCAGAATCTCGGCCATGTTCCTCCTGCCTTTGTTGCCGCCGCTGGTGCGGCCGTCCTGCTGCCGCAATGCATTACGGCCTTTCGCAAACGCGCCCGCGAACTGGCGCTCACCGGCCTCGTAATGCTCGCGGCGTTCTTTGCCGATCGGTTTCTCCTTGCGGTCGATCGATCGCCCCAACTTACACAGGTTGAGCGCGGGCGCCAGGTGTACATCTCCGAAGGCTGTATCCACTGCCATTCTCAATATGTGCGGCCCAATTCCCCCGATGTACTGATGTGGGGGCCGGTCCAGTCCATCCAGGAACTGCGCGACGAACATCCGCCGCTCATTGGCAATCGCCGCCAGGGTCCTGACCTAACGAATGTTGGCGCTCGCCGCTCGGTCCTCTGGCTCAAAGCTCATTTCTACAATCCGGCCGAGGTCAGTGGATCATCCATCATGCCATCGTATGGCTTTCTCTTCCGCGATGAGCGGGGCAACGATCTTGTCGCCTACCTTGAGAGTCTGCAGAAAGCGGGCTCAGCGGAGCATCTGGATTTGGAAATGAGTTGGCAACCCTCTGCTTCTGCGGTTGAAGCAGCCGATGCAAGTGACGGCGAGGCGCTTTTTCAGCGTCACTGCGCAACCTGTCACAGCACGGACGGACACACGCGCCACGCCTGGCAGAACAGCTTCAAGCGACTTCCGCCTGATCTTCGCGGTGGGACCGCTCCTCGATCTGCCACGGTCGGGTCCGCCTGCGCAGCGCATGGATCGGCTGGCGCAGATCGCCAAATTCGGCATTCCCGGAACCGATATGCCCGGACACGAATATCTGTCCGACAACGACATTGCCTCCATCAGTCTTTGGTTGTCGCAGGTCATCGCACAGCGAAGTCAACAATCACAGAAATCATTCCACTCAGGAGAAGAACCATGAAGCCGCACGCACCAGCGCTTCTTTTCGCCATTCCGCTCGCATTGGTTTCTGGCGCGCCCGCACAACATCAAACCTTTAAGGTCAATCCGGATTCAAGCCAGGTCGCCTTCTCCCTGGGAGGCAACACGCATCACGTTCAGGGAACATTTCATGTGCAGGGCGGGTCGATTGACTTCGATCCCAGCGCCCAGAAGATCTCTGGCTTAGTGGTCATTGCCGCCGCCAGTGGCAATAGCGGCGAACCGAGCCGCGACAAGAAAATGAACACCGACGTGCTGGACACAGACCACTTTGCAGAAGTGTCGTTTGCGCCCAGCAGCTATCAGGGAACCATTGCGCCAACAGGCGACTCCACTATTCAGGTTTCAGGCATCTTCACTTTGCACGGCACGCCGCATGACATCGACGGTTCCCATGCAGATTCATATCGACGGTGCGAACCTGACCGCGAAAGGCCACTTCACGGTTCCTTACGTTAAGTGGGGGCTCAAGGATCCCAGTATCTTTGTTCTCAAGGTCGCCAAGGAAGTTGATATCGACCTGACTTTGAACGGCCGGTTGACTCCCGGCAGTTAGCTCTCAAGTCGTTACTCTTCCATCAGCCGCAGGTTCTCCGGCCTCGATTCTGAGACCTGGAACCCTGTGCTCGTGCCATACATATTTCGCATATATTGCGCCATCGAGAAGGATTGACGAATGTTCCTTGCCCGGTCCGGGAATTGTTTGCCAAACGAAGCGCCGGGCGTAGAAGGGAGTACAGCTTGATATGTGGATCTTAGGAGACTGAAGTTGTGACCGCCATCACGTTGTGACCCGCATCACATACAGGCGCATTATTGATTTGTTTTTATGCTTTCAAGGCACGAACAGCCATCCATAAGATGGTTGTTCATGCTTCGGCGCATGAGGTAAACTCGGCGGGTATTCGGAAATAGCCGGGATGTTTCATGCATCCCAAACTTCCCCGATGCTGGAGAACCTGAAATATCTCCGCATTGTCAGCAACCCTAGCACGGACGGGGCCTCAACGCTCCGGCCGGTAATCGCAATTGAGGTCGGTTCAAACAACAGGATTGCCCATGTGCTCTGCATCTGACTTGCACGTGGTATCTGCCGCATCGGCGATATCCCCGCGTAAGCGTGCATGGCAAATTCGCGCAATTTGGATGCAGGAGGAATTATGAAATACACCGCCCTAGTGGGAGCGTTGGTGTTTGCAATTGCGGTGTCCGTGCATGCGGGCACCATTCACGGCAAGGTCTCGGGAGCCAAGGGTGAGTCGGTAGTTTACGTTGACGCCATAGCCGGCAAGACCTTTCCCGCGCCTGCGCAGCACCAACTGATGGATCAGAAAGGGCTGATGTTCGTTCCCCACATCATCGTCGTTCAGGTGGGAACAACGGTCGACTTTCAGAACAGTGATAGCGTCTCCCACAACGTATTCTGGCCCTCCGTGGGCGGAGACAAGAAACTAGGTCATAATCTGGGGACCTGGCCGCAGGGCGAAAAGCGCAGCTTCAAGTTCGACAATCCCGGCGTGGTGCCGCTCTTCTGCAACGTGCACCCGGATATGGCCGGCTACATCGTGGTTTCGCCTACGCCCTATTTTGCCAAGACAAACAAAATGGGCGAATTCACGATCGAAAACGTTCCCGACGGCGCCTACACCGTGACGGCTTGGAATGAAGGAACAAAGCCTCATTCAAGCCAGGTAAACGTTGCCGGAGACACCAAGGCAGACTTCACCCTCTCGAAGTAAGGCAATCATCCTTTCGGAAACAGGCCTTTCCCCAAGGCCTGCGGAGGCCATCGTGCTGAAGCGCTACGAAGACAAACGTGTCGACGCGGCATGGCTGAACAGCAACTTCCCGTGCATGATGGCCTGCCCAGCCCACACCAACGCCGGGCGCTATGTGGCGCTGATTGCCGAGGGCAAATACGAAGAAGCGTATCGCTATGCCCGCGAACCCAACCCGCTCGCGAGTATCTGCGGGCGAGTTTGCGCACATCCCTGTGAGACTGCTTGCCGCCGCGGTGAGATTGACCGGCCTATTTCGATCCGTGCGCTGAAGCGATTCCTCACCGAGCGGTATGGTCCGGAGTCGAAGCGCCCACTCGACGTGAATGCCGGCCGGGTCCAGAAGAAGCTTGCCTACCGGATTGCCGTCGTGGGCGGAGGACCGGTTGGTCTATCCGCCGCTCACGATCTGGCGCTGATGGGCTATTCGGTAACCATCTTCGAGGCAGCGCCCGTGGCGGGCGGCATGTTGTACCTGGGCGTGCCGGAGTACAGGTTGCCGCGCTCGGTGATCGAGGCGCAGGTACGCGAGATTCTTGCAGTGGGAGATATTACGCTCAAGCTCAATCAGGCTGCGGGCCGCGACTATTCAATATCGGAACTTCGCAGTCAGGGCTTCGATGCAGTGTTGCTTGCGGTGGGAGCGCATCGCAGCCGCGATCTCACCATTCCCGGCGTGGATCTGGATGGCGTGCACAAAGGCATCGACTTCCTGCTCAATGTGAATCTTGGCTACCAGTTCACAATTGGCCGAAAAGTGATTGTCATCGGCGGCGGCAATGTGGCGATGGACGTTGCACGCTCCGCCGCACGCGAAGTTTTACGCCAGCACGCGCCCGGCGTAGAACAGCAGGAGCCCTCCAGGGAATCCGTGGACGCGGTGGCTGCCAAGGAGATGGTGGATGTCTCGCTTTCTGCTCTGCGCCTGGGCGCGCAGGAGGTGCACCTGGTGTGCCTGGAAAGCCGCGCCGAGATGCCGGCGGCGATCGAAGAGATTGTCGATGCGGAGGAGGAAGGCATCCTGCTCCATCCCGCCCTGGGGCCAAAACGCATCCTGGGCGAAGGTGGACGCGTGACCGGACTTGAGGTGATGAAGACCAAGTGGGTCTTCGATCCCAGCGGCCGCTTCAATCCGACTTTCTATGAGAACAGTGAATTCGAGATCAGCTGCGACACCGTCATCATGGCCATCGGACAGGCGCCCAACCTCGATTTCCTCCGGCCGGAAGACGGAGTGGAGCTGTCGGCGCGCGGGCTGATCGCGGTCGATCCGCGCACGCTGATGACCTCCGCGAAGGGAGTCTTTGCCGGAGGCGACTGTGTCTTTGGCCCGCGCCTGATCATCAACAGCGTGGCCGACGGCAAGCGCGCGGCGATGGGGATCGACGAGTTTCTTCGCGGAGCCAGACATCCGGAGCCTGCGATTGAAGTTGAAATACTTCATCGCCAAAGCATGCCGTTCAACTTGCTGGATCTGGTCCGGGAGCCGATTCCCATGCTGCCATTGGAGCGGCGCACCGGCATGACCGAGGTTGAGCTGATCTACGACGAGCAGACCGCGCAACTGGAAGCACAACGCTGCCTGCATTGCTGGGTAAATACCATCTTCGAGGGCAATGAGGAGGACGGAAGCCGATGCGTCCTCTGCGGCGGCTGCGTGGACGTTTGCCCGGAGAGCTGCCTGGAACTGGTCAGCCTCAGCCGCCTTGCATTGGAGCCGGAAGTCGTGCAGCAACTGGTGGAAAACGAAAGTCTGCTGAACGTGGAGTTGGACGAAGTCAGGGCCGAAGAACTCGGCGTGATCGACGGCTCGGTCATGATCAAGGACGAAACCCGCTGCATCCGTTGCGGACTGTGCGCCATGCGATGCCCAGCCGGCACCATCACCATGGAAGCTTATAACCTGGTTCCTTCCGAGCCGACAGGGCTGATCTCGATCGAAGCCATCGATGCGCCGTTTCGAACAGCGGTTGGTGGCGCCAAGTGAGGCAATAGATGACCACTGAGGCCAACACGGCAACAACGCCGGCGCAGCGCGAATTGAGCCGCAGGGCTTTCTTCACCCGTTTGGGGCTGGGCTCCCTGGGAGTCGCTGCGGCAGGAACGCTCGCCTTCTACTATCAGTATCTTTCCCCCAACGTTCTGTTCGAGGCATCGCCGATCGTCGATGAGGGCAAGGCGGACAACTACCCGCTCGATTCGGTCACTCTCGACGTCAACGCCGGAATTTATCTGGTCCACCTCGGCGAAGGGTATTTTTCCTTGAGCGCAGTTTGCACACACCTGGGCTGCATGACGACGTGGAAGCAGGAGGAGGGAGTGATCGCCTGTCCCTGTCATGGCAGCCGTTTCAGCCGTGAGGGGCAAAAGCTCGCCGGCCCGGCGCCCAAGCCGCTCCCCTGGCTGAGAACCTGGCTGAGCGACGACGGCAACCTGATGGTGGACCGATCGACCACCATTGCTTCGCTCGAGTTCCTGAGGGTTTGAATATGGCTGGAAGAATTGCAAGCTTCTTCGACAAACTGCAGGGTACGAAGGCCTGGCGGTCGATCTTCCGCAGCGGCGGCGGCGACAGCACTCTGCACCGCGCCCTGGCCATCCAGCAAAACGTTTTTCTGCATCTGTTTTCGGCCAAGGTGCGCCGCCGGATGTTGAATTTGGGAGCCACCTGGTACCTGGGAACGCTGACGCTCGGAACCTTTCTGCTGCTTGTCATCACAGGCATTTTGTTGATGCTTTACTACCATCCTTCCGTTCCCCAGGCATATGTTGACGTGAAGGATCTCAAATATGTAGTCTCTTCCGGCCTCTTTCTGCGCAACCTTCACCGCTGGTCGGCACATGCCATGGTCCTGCTGGCCTTTGCGCACATGTTCCGCGTGTTTTACCGCGGCGCCTATCGCCCTCCGCGCGAGTTCAACTGGGTTGTGGGAGTGGTGCTGCTGCTGCTCACGCTCCTGCTCAGCTACACCGGCTACCTGCTTCCGTGGGATCAGCTGGCCTACTGGGCCATTACCGTGGGCTCGAATATCTCCGCCGCTGTTCCCCTTGTCGGTGACAAGTTTCACTTCCTCCTGCTCGGCGGCCATCAGGTGAATGCCAACGCGCTGCTGCGCTTCTATGTCCTCCACTGCGTCATCCTGCCGCTAGTCGCCATTGTCTTTCTGGCGGTGCACTTCTGGCGCATCCGGAAAGACGGCGGGCTGTATGTGCGCGAGAGCGAGCCGGGCAAAAAGGAATTGAACCCTGCCCCGCAAGTTGCATTGGAGAAACCATGACAGATCCCAAAGACTTTATCGCCGGCCTGGGATCGGACATCAAGACGTCGCAGAAGCGCGTTCTGTTCGTAACCCGAAGAACTTCGGCGCACGTTAAGAGCCATGACGAGGAACAGGTCCAGACCTACCCGGAGGCGCTGATCCGCGCCCTGCTTGCGGTCGAGCTGCTCACTATCGTTCTGGTCCTCATGTCGCTCTTCTTCAACGCTCCGCTGGAGGGCCTCGCGGACCCCACCAACACGCCGAATCCCGCCAAGGCGCCATGGTATTTTCTGGGGTTGCAGGAATTGCTGCATTATTTCCCTCCTGTTGTGGCAGGCGTACTGATTCCCATCGTTCTGGTAGTCGCCATGCTGGTGATTCCCTATTTCAATATCAACATCGAAGCGGAAAGCTTTTTTCTCAGGAATAGAGCCCGCAAGCGGAACCTGTCTTACGCGGTGACGGCCGCATTTTTGATCTTCCTGTGGTTTTTCGACGTGTATGTGGCGATGCCGCCGACGCTGATCGTCGCCGCTCTTATGCTGATCGCCTCTTACAGTACGCCGCAGTCGCCCTCCCGCTTTCGCCGTAATCTGGCGTCCAAGTCGATTTCCTGGTGGATCATGACCTGGTATTTGTTCGAGCTGGTCACGCTCACGGTGGTGGGCACATTTTTCCGCGGGCCGGGATGGTCGTGGGTTTGGCCATGGAGGAGTTAAATGCAAGCGCCTAAGGCAAAATTCGCGGCCTCCCTGCGGCTTTTCCTCCGCGATCCGATTCGTCTCTTCGGCCTGGTCAGCGTGGTTCTGCTGCTGGTGCTGGCCATTGCGCCGGCGAAGGATTACTTCAGCGAGTGGCGTGGCTATCAAACCGATTACCTGCGCATGATTCGAGGCCGAGGCGATGCTCTTACGCTTCGCCGTCATTTCCAGGGCGGTATTCATCAGATCTGGCTTCCCTCGCTGGGCGTTGTCGATCGCTGCCAGACCTGCCACGTGGGCCTGAGCGAGGCCAGCCTGGCCGATGTCAATACTCAACCATTCCGGATGCACCCGGCGATCCCGCACAAGGTTGATCAGTTCGGCTGTGTCATCTGCCATCGCGGCCAGGGAACCGCCACCAACGTTGAAGACGCGCACCACAGCAAGTTGGCGCAGGAAGAGCCGATTCTGCCGGCTCGCTATATCGAATCCTCATGCGGCCAATGCCATCATGAGCCACTGAATGGCACGCCTCGCCTGAACCAAGGCCGCACGATGCTCTCCCGCTACGGCTGCGTGCGCTGCCACCTGGTCAAACTACCCGATGGCAGTTCCCCGATCCCCACCGACACGCCGCCCCCGTTGACCCACATTGCCGACAAGACGACGCGGGAATGGATCTACGCGTGGCTCAAGGATCCAGCCGGCTACTCGGCAACGGCCACCATGCCGAACTTCAAGCTGAGCAACGACGACGCGCGCGACATCTCAGCCTTCCTCATCGCCAACAGCACGTCCCTGCCCGGCGACACAATCAAGTCCACGTCTTCGGGTCCTCCGCCCGATCCCGCCGCCGCGGCCAGCCTTTATGGCGAGTCGTTCTGCGCATCCTGCCACGCCGCGCAAAACGCCGCAGGCAACCTGGTCGGCGGGGATCTGGGACCCGAAGTGACCGGCGTTGGAAGCAAGGTCAAGCCCGAATGGCTGGAGGCGTGGCTGAATGATCCGCGCAGCTACGATCCCGGCACCACGATGCCTCACTACCGGTGGGCCGGGCAGCAGCTGAAGCTGATCGCCTCCTTCGTCGAGAACAAAACCAATTCGGACTATGTTGCCAACGTTCATCTGGAACCGGCGACGGCGGTCCAGATATCTCATGGCAAGAAGCTGGTGGCCGATTACGGCTGCGCCGCCTGCCATGAGATTGGAGGCATTCGCAAGCCTGAGAACTTTGCACCGGAACTGAGCCGCGTGGGCAGCAAGCCCGTGGTGCAACTCGTCTTTCTGCCCGGCATGCCGCATACGTTGCCGGATTATCTCTCCGCCAAGATCCGCCAGCCGCGCGACTTTGGGCAGGGTCTGCGCATGCCGCAGTACAACTTGACGCCCGATCAGATCGACGATCTGACCACGGCCCTGCTCTCGCTCACAGACCGCAGTTTCTCGCTGCCGACAAGCATTCAGATCGCGGCAAAACCCGATTCCGATTATCAGCCCGCAGGCCAGGCAGGAAAGTTGATGGAGGATTTGAACTGCTTCAGCTGCCATCGCATCAACGGACGCGGCGGCGATATGGCCCCCGACCTCACGTGGGAGGGCAGTTCGGTGCAAAGCAAGTGGCTCAATGATTTTCTGAAGAATCCGAACACCCTGCGCCCGGCCCTGATCCGGCGCATGCCCAAGTTCAACCTTACCGACAGCGAGCGCGAAGAGTTCACGACTTATATGATGACAGTTTATCAATCGGCAGCGATTGATCGCGATGCGATGCCGCTCGGCGGCTACCCGCCGGCACTGGTCGAGCAGGGACGCCAGCTCTTCTACTCGCGCTACGCCTGCCAGTCCTGTCATATCGTCGATACCAACAACGACAAGGGCTACATCGGCCCGCCGCTCACGCAGGTGGGCGCACGGCTCAACGCGGCGTGGATCTTCCATTGGCTGAAAAATCCACAGGCACTTCGCCCCGGAACCACCGAACCGAATCAGCAGATGAGTGACGACGACGCGCGCGCCCTGACCGCATTCCTGATGATGCAAAAAACCTCGGGCAGATCGGAGGCACGCAAATGAAGCCGCATGCATGGATTGCCGTGAGTCTTGCGCTTGCAGCTTGCGCCGGCTGCAAACACCGCTCCGTTCCCGTTGGGTTGCATCCCACAGCCGCTGGCACGGCGATTGTGGAGTCAAGCGGGGGTACGCAATTGGGCAATCCCGGCGCCGTCCTTTCTCAACCGCTGGTTGTGCAGGTCAACGACAAGCAAGGAAACTCGGTGACCGGGGCCCTGGTGAGTTTCTCCGGGCCGGCGGATGTCGTCTTCAACCCGGCAGAGGCGCTGACCGACTCCAGCGGTCAGGTCAGCACGCAGGTCACTCTGGGCGGCATTGCAGGGCGGTGTGAACTCACAGCTTCGTCGCTGGATTCGGCAGGCAAGCCTCTCGTCCTGAAAATAAAGGAGCTGGCCGCCGGCTATCAGCAGCAGCTCGGCTTCGAACTCGATCAGAAATACTGCGCGCGCTGCCACGATCCGGAATCGACTCCGCAGCGAGTTTCCAACTACGACAATCTGGAGGTGAAGCCTCACGCGTTCACGGAAGGTGACACACTGAACAAGTTGAGCGACTCAGATCTCCTGGCGATCATCGGGCACGGGGGACCAGCGCTGAACCGATCCCCTCTGATGCCGCCTTTTGGAGCGACGTTAAGCAAAAGCGAAATCCAGGCGCTCGTCGCATTCATCCGGCTGGTTTCGGAACCGCCTTACAAACTCCCCGGCACGGTTTACGGAAACCGGTAATGAAAACAATCTCAATACGTGGCGGGCATATTGTCCGCTCCCAGGAGGACTTATGACGCTCAGGCAGTTTTCGACTCTCGCTCTCGTGCTTGCCGCCGCACTCGGAATCGCAACCAAGGCTTCGGCATTACCCAGCTACGCCCGGCAAACTGGATTGGCCTGCAATGGCTGCCACACCACTCCCCCGGAGCTCAACCAGGCAGGTCGGCTCTTCAAGCTTCTCGGTTATACGGACAGGAAGAAGGACAGCACCATCCCTACTGCGCCAGGCGACAAGCGGCGTCCGGAGCTCCAACTGCTTGAGAACTTTCCTTTGGGCGTATGGTTTGAAACTTCCAATACCAGCACCAACAAGGCACAGCCCAGTTCGCAGGGCGACAATTTCGAGTTTCCCCAGGATATTTCGCTGTTCCTGGCCGGCGCCTGGGCGGACCATCTGGGTAGTTTCCTGCAAGTCACCTACGATGCGCAGGACGATAGCTTCGGGATGGATAACACCGACATCCGCTATGCCCGCAAGGTGCAAAAGAACGGGAAAGACTGGATCTTCGGAATCACACTGAATAACAATCCGACGCTTGAAGATGTATGGAACGCCACTCCGGCCTGGGGCTATCCCTTCATCGTCAGCGATTCAGCGCCCACTCCCGCCGCGTCGGCGATTATCCAGGGCGGTCTCGCTCAAGATGTGGCAGGGGCCGGCGGATACACGATGTGGGATAATCACCTCTATCTTGCCGGAGCCATCTACCGGTCCGATCACATTGGAACTTCGCAACCGAATACTGGAACCAGCTCGTCGATCAACATTCAGAACGTCGCGCCGTACTGGCGAGTAGCATGGCAGCAAGCCACGCCGAAAGACGTCTTAGAGATCGGCGCTTACGGGATCCATCTGAATTCGACGCCTGGAGCGATCACGGGTACAGAGGACACGTACACCGATTTCGGTCCCGACATCGAATACGACCGAACGATGGGCCGCGACGTGATTTCCTTCCGGGGCACCTATCTGCGCGAGAACACAATGCTCAATGCGACGTACGCTGCTGAGGGGGCGGACTTGATCAATCACCACCTCAATACCGGCAACGCAAACGTCGAGTATCACTATGGCAACCGGTTGTCAGCAGGCATGGGGTGGTTCCTGACATCAGGAACCGCGGATGGAACTCTCTATGCCCCGGGCTCCGTCACTGGCAGCGCGAATGGAAGCCCCAGAAGCACAGGGTATATCGGCAATTTCTCCTGGTGGCCAATGCAAAATATCGACCTGGCCGTTCAGTACACCGGCTATGCGCGCTTCAACGGAGGAAACACCAACTACGACGGAAGCGGGCGCAATGCCAGCGATAACAATACGACCTATCTGCTGGCTCGGTTCGTCTTCTGAGAAGCGTAGCGCCGGTAACCGGTGTGAGAAGGCGATCCGAGATTCTCAGCTTGGATCGCCTTCTCAATTTATGCTTCTGCATTGATAGAAGTATCTACGGTGCTGTCCTGGCAGGCCAATGAGACTATCGGGCAAATTTTCAAGCGATGTAACAGAATAGATCCCGGAAAACGCCCTAGCCTCATCTTTTCCTCTGGGCTTGCCCTGTTTCTGAAGGTATACCTTTTGATACGGCCGGACCGGGTGGATCCACAGCTGTACAACGTGATGGCCAATTGTGACGTGCGGCCTGCCCTCGTTACCTGATTCCTACAGCATTTTCGGAATTGGTGTAGACCGAAAGCACATAATCAAGTGGCTCGCCGCGGCGAGCCACCTTTCACGGTTCTAGAAAAGTCTATATGTATTCCGAAAATGCTCTAGATCCCCAGCTTGAGCCCGCCGTCGACGGGAAGGATGGCGCCAAAGATGTATTTTGCCCGCTCTGACACGAGGAATGCCACGGCGTCGGCCACGTCCTCGGGCGCGCCGATATGGCCGGCGGGGATCCTGGAGTTCTCGTAGGGCCGGTTCACATACTCACGGTAGCCGACCGGGGTTCCCACCATGCCCGAGCCCACCGCGTTCACCCTGATATTAAAAGGAGCAAGGTCCAAGGCGGCGCAGAGGGTAAGGGAGTTGACCCCGCCCTTTGCCACCGAGTAGGAGAACTTCTGCTTCATAGCCGGCTGCGAGGACACGGTGATGTTTACCACCACCCCTCCTCCCTGTGCCTTCATGATTTCCGCTGCCGACCGGGTGCAGAGATAATAGCTCCGGAGGCTGGTGTTGATGGTCTGCTCCCATGTGGCTAAATCGCAGTCGAGGATGGACTCGTTCCTGGTGTAGGCAACGTTGTTCACCAGGACGTCGAGCCTTCCGAACCGCTCACGCACAAAGGCGAAGAGCCGCTCCACCGCTTCGGGGTCGGAGAAGTTCGTCTCGAAGGACGTGCCCTTGCCCGGCACAGCCTCCGCCACTGCCTTGGCTTCCTCCCCATGCCGGGAGGTGACGATGACCAGAAATCCCTCTCGCGCCAGTGTCTCTGCAATGGCCTTTCCGATGTTGTTTGTCGAACCCGTGACCAGAGCAACCTTCTCCATGGCGTGCCTCCATCGGGGTCGTTGTGACCGCACTTTTATTTACGACTCGGAATCTTCCCAGCTTTTGCCAGCATACATCGCCAGGATCAGGGCGTTTGGATTGGTGGCTCTGACCACGCTCGCAGACTCAACTTAGCATCGGCGCCTGCCCCGAGTGAAATGGTAGCCTGTTGAGTCGAATTGCAGTGTAGAGCAACGATGAGCGAGCAGCATTCCGGGACCGCAGTCGGAGTGTGCTTCTGGAAAGCAGCCGACGGCCTAGGCGGACTTGTCGCCCAGGGAATAGCGGAAGTCGCAGTGCGTGGCCCCCTGAAGGATGGTCTGCGTACGCTCGAGATGGATTGCGGAGTTGAATCCCTCGATGAAGGCCGCATCCCGGCTGCATGAGAGAACCGCGCCCAGCTCCTCCAGGCCAAGCTCACGGTACATCTCGGCGTATTTGCAGCGCGTGATGTCGAAATCGAGATGGGCCACGTTCTGGTTGATGATCCGCAGCTCCAACGCGCCGCCTCGGCTCCACGGTTCCACGGCCTCGCCGTACTTGTCCAGGCTGCTGCTTCCAAGTTGCTCGGCAAGCTCGCCGCCCTGCCGGTGCGCAATCTCTACGATTGCCTGCCGCGTAATCTCGAGAACGGCTTTGCGGCCGAAAGCCTTTCCCAGAGCATCCAGAATGGGCGCGAGAATGCGCGCTTCAATCTCGCGCCGGCGCAGAACGCCAATCGCATTTAGCTCAATATCGGTGCTCATGACGGGGGTCGAAAGCCAATCGCAATAATGGGATCTTAGCACCCAAGGGGTGTGCCTCGTCTCTCCATCGGCCTGTATTTTTCATAACCTTTCATCTAGCACGAGTCGGGCGATCCAGCCGGCTCTTAACCGTTAAGATTGAGACTTCTATTCGATTTTTCGGCCGGATGGAGTTCTGGCGAGGCACAAGACCATAATTTCGCGGCCTTTTTCAGTTTCAGGAGCTTATCGATGATTTGTATTTTGCGCGCAGGCGGTTTACGAGAACGAATCTCTTTCTCCTTTACAGCGCATAGATATGTCCTGGCGATCGTTTCTTTCCTCTTATCGGCGGCTTTGACCTCGGCGGTGGGAGAGGCGCAGACTGCCGATTCGTTGCGCGCCGGTTTCGCCGATCCTCCGGCAAGCGCAAGACCGCGCGTATTTTGGCACTGGATGAACGGGAACGTCAGCATTGAAGGTGTGCATCTCGATCTCGAATGGATGAAGCGCATCGGGCTTGGCGGCGCCATGACCATGGACGTCGATCTACTGACGCCGAGGATCGTGAAGCCTTCCGCCACATTTATGACTTCGGAATGGCAGGCGGCCCTTCGCAAAGCTGTCGAGGAATCCGATCGCCTGGGACTGGAATATGGAGTCGCGACATCGCCCGGCTGGAGTTCTACGGGCGGTCCCTGGGTCAAACCCGGGCAAGCGATGAAGAAACTGGCATGGGCCGCTACGGAGATTGACGGCGGCGTTCACTATCATGGGGTTCTTCCACAGCCCTCTTCAGTTGCCGGACCGTTTCAGGATGTGCCCCTGGCGATGATGGTGAGTGACTTCGAAAAGCGGATGTCGCCTATTTCTTCCGAGATCGAAGACCTGCGTTTCTACCGCGATGCAGCGGTCATTGCCTATCTCAAGCCCGCATCCGCCGTTGCAGTCGAGGACGTTCCCACAGTCACGTCCAATGCCGGAAGCGTGGATGGGGCAGCGCTCCGTAAGGGCAACCTGACGAAGGTTCAGCTTTTATTTTTCGATCCTAACCATCCGGTTGTCTGGGTGCGCTTCGATTATCCGCGCGTCGAAGAAATCCGATCCGTAACCTTGGCTTCACCGGGACCACGCGGTTTCGGGGCGCCAGCGCTGCCGCAAGTTTGGCTCGAAGCAAGCCAGGACGGCGAGGCCTTCACACGGGTCGCGGAGATCCCACTGGGAACTTCCCCAGAGCAGACGGTCAGCTTTCCTGTGGTTCGCGCGCGATATTTTCGCGTTGTTCTTAGCCCTAAGACGGCTTCCGGCGGGTTGGTTTCTTCTCTGGCTCCTGGGGCGGCGTTACCCGACTTCGGTGCGCCCAGTCAGAGCTATTCGATTTCTGAACTTCGATTTTCTTCTCTCGCCAGGATTCATCGCTTCCAAGAGAAGGCTGGATTTTCCGCGGCGGCGGACTACGACACTATCCCGACTCCAGAAGCGCCCGCTGAAATGTGCGTTTCCAAGAAGGATGTAATCGACTTAACCTCGCACCTCAGCTCCGATGGAACGCTGGACTGGATGCCTCCCCCCGGTAAATGGGTGGTGCTGCGCATGGGTTATTCGCTTACAGGGCATCGAAATGGACCGGCTTCGCGCGAAGAAACCGGCTTGGAGACCGACCAACTCAGCAGCGTGCATGTTCGGGAATACATGGATCACTACCTAGGGCTCTTGCAGAAGGCGGCGGGGACCTCTTTGTTCGGCGGCCGCGGCGTGCGCGCTCTTCTCGCCGACAGCATTGAAGCCGGTGCGCAAAACTGGACGGAGGATATGCTGGCGGAGTTCAAAGCGCGGCGCGGATACGATGCTACTCCCTGGTTGCCCGCGCTGACAGGGCAGATTGTGGAGAGTGCAGATGCGAGCGATCGTTTTCTCTGGGACTTTCGCCGCACGATTGCCGACCTGGTTGCCTCCAGTCACTATGGACAAATCGCCGCATCCGCGCACGCCCTTCATATGCGCGTCTATAGCGAGGCCTTGGAAGATCATCGTCCCCAACTTGGCGACGATATGGAGATGCGCAAGTTCGCCGACGTCCCGATGGGCGCCATGTGGACCTTCCCCGCCGAAGGTCAACCCAAGCCTACCTATGTGGCTGACGATCTGGGCGCCGCCTCGGTGGCTCACATCTGGGGGAAGACACTCGTTGGCGCCGAATCCATGACCTCTTTCGGATTCCCCTGGGCCTTTGCGCCGCGCGACCTGAAGCCCATCGTCGATCTCGAGTTTGCCTTGGGCATTAACATGGTGGTGATACACGATTCGACTCATCAGGCGCTGCTTGAGCGCAAGCCGGGCTTCTCCCTGGCTCCCTTTCTCGGGCAATACTTCAACCGCAATGAGACTTGGGCTGAAGAGGCGGGCCCTTGGGTGAAGTATCTTGCGCGCAATTCGTTCCTCCTGCAACAAGGCCGATTTGTTGCCGATATTGCCTATTTCTATGGAGAAGAAGGGCCGCTCACCAGCCTCTATGGCGATGCTGTGCCGAAGGATATTCCGGCAGGCTATCGATTCGATTTCGTCAATTCGGACGCTCTTGCCAATCAGCTTTCCGTACAGGATGGCGCTATCGTTACGCCGGGAGGAATGCGCTATCGCATCCTCTATCTCGGTGGCGCGAGCCGCGCCATGACGGTCGCAACATTGTGCAAATTGCGTGATCTGGTAATGGATGGCGCTGTACTTGTAGGCAGTGCTCCTGAGCAAATACGCAGCCTAAGCGACGATCCGCGGGAGTTCGATCAATTAGTTCATTTCCTTTGGCCGCGCGAATCTTTCACTCCCGCGGGCGCGGCTGTCGGCAAAGGGAAAGTCTTTGCCAGCGCAACCGCGGCGCAGGCGCTTGCTGCTCTCGGCGTTGCTCCGGATGTAGAGTTTACCGGAGTTTCGGGGCTGGATCAGCCGGTCTTCGTCCATCGTGCTTTGAGCGATGGAGAAATCTACTATCTCTCGAACAGCAGCGAAAAGGCGCAGAAGATCGACGCCATTTTCCGAGTCGCGGGTAAGGAACCCGAGTTATGGCGCGCGGACTCGGGAACGATTGAGCCGGCCAGCTTCAAGATTCGAGGCGAGCGCACACTCGTGCCTTTGGATCTAGCAGCGCATGAGTCGCTTTTCGTAATCTTCCGGAAGCCCGCAACGGCGCTCTCTCGCTCGATCGCGAGGCCCGTCGAGGTTCTACTCGAGGAAATAACCGGACCGTGGTCGCTCCAGTTCGAGTCTGAGCAGAAAGGCTTGAAGCAGCCAATCACCGCTGCCCTGGGGTCATGGACGGAGAACTCCTCGCCAGACGTCAAGTATTTCTCGGGTACGGCAGCTTACAGGCGGGCGATCTCCTTGCCGCAGGAATGGCTCTCAAGTCATCAGGCCATTTTGCTCGATCTGGGCGATGTGCGCGAGATCGCCGAGCTCTCAGTGAACGGGAAGAAAGTGGGAATTGGATGGAATCCGCCCTACAAATTTGACATTACGGGCTTTGTACATGCGGGAGTCAATAGCTTGCAGATTCGGGTAACTAATCTCTGGGTCAATCGCTTGATCGGCGATGCTCAGCCAGATGCCAAACCGGTAACATTCACAACCGGATCGACCTATCGCCCGGATGCGCCGTTGCGCTCTTCCGGCCTGCTGGGGCCGGTGCGAATCTTGGGGAAATCAACAATCAACTCCGGCAAATAAGTGCGGTGCGCGCCTGAAAGGGTCTACGGCGGTTCTGCAACTAGTGTCGAGTCTCCAGCATCGTGAAGGGCGGCTCCTTCTTAGGGAAAAAGCCGCTCAGCCGGTGTTGTGCCGCGCTTGTTCCCGGCTCCTCTGTTTGCGGATGCGCGTCTCACGTCGCCGATTTTGAGTCAGCCCCCGAATTGTTGCAGGAGTGCCGCGTCAAGACGCGAAGTTTCTGAACGCAGGTTGTTTTAACTTTTGCAGATTACACAACTGACCAGTGAAAATCGAACAGAATTTCCGCCTTAAAACATCGCATGTGGATTGATTGGATTTGCAGGAATTGGCTGCAAAACATCCCAATGTTCGACGATGAGACCATTTTCCAGGCGGAACAGGTCGACCACGGCGCCCCCCGCTTCGCCGCCGGCAGACTTGCCGTGCAGGTGGACAGCCGCGAAGTCCCCATCCACGAGGATGTGTTTCACGTCAAACCGGGAATCGGGCCGGGAGAACATCGGCTCCAACGCAACAATGGCGGCCTCACGGCCGTCGAGAATGCCGGGGTTGTGCTGCACGTAATCCTCGGCGACACAGTTTTCGAAAGCGAGGCGAACATTCTTCTGAGCGTAAAAAAGCTCTACAAAACGTTGCACTATCATCCGATTGCATTCCGTCAACGACATCTTTTCCTCCTTGCGACTGGCCGCGCTTCTTGCGAAAAGCATAATTGGTTCGGTGGCAGAACGGAAATTGTATTTATATATGAAGGGTATCGGCGAAAGCTATATCGGAGACCGTGCTGCACCTCTCGTGTTGTGTAAACGGCGGCTGAAACTGGGTTCTTAGGCATTTGACGCCGGCTATGGCGTCCTGCCATAGATCGTCGGGAAGTGAGTTTCCCCCGGCGCTGGTGTTACGGTTAAGATCGATCCAACAGCGACGTTTTACCACAGGAGATTCTGTGAAGAGGGCGCAACGCCTTAGTCAAAATGCGATCACTATGCACGACGTGGCGCAGGCGGCCGGAGTCTCGTCCATGACCGTTTCCCGCGCGCTGAGCGGAAGCGCCAGTGTGAGCCCTCAGACGCAGAAGCGCATTCACCAGGCAATCAAGAAACTCCGATATTCGCCCAATATTGCAGCGCGCAATCTGGCCAGGGCTACTTGCCTCCGCATAGGCCTTCTCTACAACAATCCCAGCGCTGCTTATCTGAATGAATTCCTGCTTGGCGTGCTGGAACAGAGCCGCCGGACCGGATGCGAGATTGTACTGGAAAAATGCGGCGCGAAACGCGAAAAAGAAGCTATCCGCAAATTGTTGAATGACGGAATCAACGGCATCGTTCTTCCGCCTCCGCTTTCCGATTCCATCACGGCGCTGGAATCGCTTCAGGATGCCGATCTGCCGTTTGTCGCGGTCGCTACCGGCAGGCGCGAAGTAGAATGTCTCACAGTCCGTATTGATGATTTAAAAGCGGCTGCCGCCATGACGCGCTACCTGCTTTCTCTGGGGCACCGAAAGATTGGCTTTATTGTCGGGGCATCGAACCAGAAGGCCAGCCAGCAGCGCTACCTTGGCTATAAAACCGCGCTGCGCGAGGCGGGTCTTGACGCGCGGCCGGAATGGATCCGCAATGGATCGTTTAGCTATCGTTCCGGCCTGATCGCGGCCGAGCAGTTGCTCGCGTTAGCCGATCGCCCTACTGCCCTGTTCGCCAGCAATGACGACATGGCGGCCGGCGCTCTGGCCGTGGCGCATAAGCTGCACCTGGACGTGCCCGCGCAACTGACTATCGTGGGATTCGACGATACGCCGCTGGCCACAGCCATCTGGCCGGCGCTGACGACTATCCGGCAGCCGGTTGCGGCGATGGCCGAAAAGGCCGTGGAGATGCTGCTCGGCGAGATTCGCCTGCGGCGGTTAGGAAAGACCCTGGCGCCCTTGCAGAAGGTTTTGAATTTTTCCCTTGTGAAGCGGGAGTCCTCGGGAATTTACCAGGGATAGATCTGCAGATCTCATGCGGCAGAGGAGATCCTGTTAAGATATCCATTGTTAGCGCTATCATATACACTGTTAACGTAAGAATTCCATGCCGAATGCAAGTGCTTAAAGCTTCGCATCCAGACGAAACGTCCTGGATAACTGAAATCTTTTTCGCCGAGGAAAGCTAATGTATCTAGGAATCGATATAGGCACCTCCAGCGTAAAGGCAGTGATTGCAGACGCCGATCAAACGGTCGTCGCGCAGGCTTCCGCCCCGCTCACCGTTAGCCGGCCGCAACCGCTCTTTTCAGAGCAGGATCCGGATTCGTGGTGGGTTGCTACAAAGGAGGCGATTCAGGCGCTTCCGGAAAAATTGCGCAGTGGCGTGAAGGCCGCTGGATTGAGCGGGCAGATGCATGGCGCCACGCTGTTGGACGCCGCCGACCGCCCGCTGCGTCCCGCGATCTTGTGGAACGATGGGAGATCGGGCGAAGAGTGCGCGGAACTCGAAAGACTTGAACCGCGAGCGCGCTGCATCACTGGCAATCTCGTCATGCCGGGTTTTACCGCGCCTAAGCTGCTGTGGGTGCGCCGTCATGAACCGGAACTTTTTTCCAGCATAGCGAGCGTGCTGCTGCCCAAGGATTACGTACGCCTCAAGTTAACCGGTGAAAAGGTCAGCGATCTTTCCGATGCCTCGGGCACCTCGTGGCTCGACGTGGCGCGCCGCGACTGGTCGGATGAGATGCTGGCCGCGACAGGTCTGACCAAAGCGCAGATGCCGCGCCTGCTTGAGGGCAACGCCGTCTCCGGACGCTTGTTGCCGGCGGTGGCCAAAGAACTGCGATTGCCATGCGTTCCTGTTGCCGGCGGCGGCGGAGACAATGCAGCCAGCGCCGCGGGTATGGGAATCGTGAACTCCGGGCAGGCATTCCTCTCGTTGGGAACATCGGGGGTATTGTTCGTCGCCACAGACCGTTTTCGACCGAATCCCGAGAAAGCGGCGCATGCATTTTGCCATTGCCTGCCAGAACGCTGGCATCAGATGGCGGTATTGCTCAGCGCCGCAAGCGCTCTGGATTGGGTGATCGCTCTTGCCGGCTTCCCAAGCGTAGAAGGTGGTCTGCGAGCGGCTGAACTGCGCGGGGCCAGCCGCCATTCGCCACTCTTTCTGCCGTATCTTTCCGGCGAGCGCACGCCACATAACGACCCGGAAAGCCGAGGCGTCTTTTTCGGTATGACCCCCGAAACCGGTGCAGCCGATCTGGTTCATGCCGTGCTGGAAGGCGTGGCGCTAGCCTTTGTCGACGGCCTTGAAGTGCTGTTGGAAACCGGCGGATCGATCGGTGAAATCTGCGTCACCGGCGGCGGTTCACGCTCACTCTACTGGGGGAAGATGCTGGCCTCGGCTCTGAATCGGCCGCTTACCTACCGTCAGGGAAGCGAGATCGGCGCAGCCTTCGGCGCGGTGCGATTGGCGCGCATGGCCTTCAGCGGCGAGGCGGTAGAAGCCGTTTGCACGCAGCCGCCGATTTCAAACGTCGTCGATCCCGATCCCGCTTTTTGTTCGTTGCTGGCTGAGCGCAGAACGATCTTCACCCGCCTGTATCGCGATTTAAAAAAAGCATTCAAGGAGTTTTCTCGATGAGTATCTTTTCGCAGGTTTCGCCCATTCCATTTGAAGGCCCGGAAAGCAAGAACGATCTGGCCTTCCGCGTTTACGAAAAAAACCGCATGGTCCTGAATCGCAGGATGGAGGACTGGCTGCGCGTCACCGTCTGCTACTGGCACTCCTTCTGCTCAACGGGTTCCGATATGTTCGGCGGCGGCACGTATTCGCGGCCATGGCTGGGAGAAACGATTACGCAGAAGATGGCGGAAGAGCGCGCCGATGACGCCTTCGAGTTTATTTCCCGACTGAGCGCTCCATACTTCGCATTTCACGATCTGGATGTAATGGCAACAGCGCACTCACTGCGTGAGCATGGCAAGAATCTGCGCTGCATCGAAGAGTATCTTGCAAAGAAGATGGCGGCTACTGGGGTCAAGCTGCTGTGGGGCACGGCCAACCTGTTCGGCAATGCCCGCTTCGCCGCCGGCGCCGCAACCAATCCCGATCCCGAGGTCTTTGCCTACGCGGCGGCTCAGGTGCGCCTCTGCATGGAGACGACACATCGCCTGGGCGGAGAGAACTATGTGCTATGGGGCGGGCGCGAAGGCTACGACACGCTGCTCAACACGGACTTGGGCAGAGAACTGGATCACTATGGCCGTTTCCTTTCCATGGTCGTGGATCACAAGCATCGCATTGGCTTCAAGGGAACGATCCTTGTCGAGCCCAAGCCATTTGAGCCGACAAAACAACAGTATGATCGCGACACCGCGGCGGTCTTCGCGTTCCTTCAGCGCTTTGGACTGACGAATGAAGTCAAAGTGAATATTGAGGTCAATCATGCTACGCTGGCCGGCCTGGATTTCGAGCACGAAATTGCTGCGGCGCGCGCCTATGGCATTCTCGGTTCGATTGACATCAATCGCGGTGATCCACGCAGTGGATGGGATACCGATCAATTCCCCAACAATGCGCAGGATCTGGTTCCGGCGATGCTTGAGATCATTGCCAACGGCGGTCTGCATAGCGGCGGTTGCAACTTCGACGCCAAGCTACGGCGTCAATCGGTCAGCGTGGACGATCTCTATCTGGCGCATATCGGCGGCATGGATACGCTGGCCCGCGCGTTGCTCGCCGCCGCGGACGTGGTGAAGGAAGGAAAACTGCAGAAGCTGCGGCAGGATCGCTACCGCGGATGGGATGGTGATCTGGGACGACGCATCGAAGCCGGCGACTTCACGCTGGCTACGCTCTGCGATTACGCTATGGAACGTCAACTCGACCCGCAGCCGCGTTCCGGCCGGCAGGAACTTGCGGAGAGCGTTGTTGCAGCCCATTGCAAATATTAGATCTTCGGATATAGATGAAGGGGATGGCCGATTCGGCCATCTTTTTCGCTGTGGCTCACCATGCGGTCAGCTGAGCGATTTGACGTACTCCGCGGCATGCTCCGCGGCCATGCGGCCGCTGTTGATGGCAAATCCCATGGTGTTCCCAGGAAGCTGGAAGACATAAGTGTCGCCATAGATATCGCACGCATCCGTGCCCGCGGCATAGAGGCCGGGGATCGGACCCCAGCTCGTGTCTAACACCTCGGTCTTGTAGTTGATCTTAATGCCGCCAAGGCTGCCGTAGCCTCCCGGGTACAACCGGAACGCGTAGAAAGGTTCCTTCCGCACCGGGCGCAGATAGCGAGTGGGTTTGAGGAAGTGCTTGTCGTAACCGTGGTCGCAGAAGGCGTTGTATTCCTCGATTGTGGCTTTCAGATTTTTTCGGTTCATGCTGGTTTTTTCGGCCAGTTCCTCTACCGTATGGGCCACAAAGAAGTGCGGATATTTGCTCTCGACCGCCTTCTCGATCATTTCGTCGATGTCGGGAAGGCATGGAATTTGGATGACGAGATTGATAAAGTCCAGATAAGTCTTCATCCCATTCTTGATATCCTCATCGAAGACGAAGTAGCAAAGACGGTCCTTTTGCAGAGCGATGGCATTGCCCTTGAAGCTGGTGTTGCCTTCGGCCTCATTGAAAAAGCGCTCGCCGTTAAGGTTCAGCATTAGATGCGGCTGATTGATGGCCGGTAGCCATTCATTCGCAAGCGACGAGCCTTCGGCCAATCCGGCGGTAAGCTCGATTCGCATCGGCGTAGGCATGGCGCCCGCCTCCCAGGCCATGCGGATGCCGTCGCCCTCGAGGCCGGGAATGCGGAAAGAGTGCAGATCCTTGCCCCACTCATAACCGGTGTGCTTCTTGATCATTTTGGGATTGTCGCCGAAGCCGCCCGTGGCCACGATCGCGGCCTTGGTCTTGATTTGAATCTCTTCGCCCGACCTGTCCTCCGCGACGACTCCCGTGATGCGTCCATCTTCCCTGATGAGGCGCCTGGCGGGGGTCTGGAGCATAAGCCTCACTCCCAGTTCCTTGGCTTTTTGGGTGAGGATTTTCACCATCGTGGCCGCGGCCGTGGGGCCAGGATTTCCCGACTCCGGCTGTATGATATGCCAGGTAGGAAAGGAACCGGGGAAATAGGAAGACGGCTCGACAAACTTGACGCCCTGCGCCTCCAGCCAGGCAATGGTGTCGCCGGATTTGTTCAAGTATTCGCGCACTAGCCGTCCGTCCGCCTGCCAGTGAACATAGTTCATAAAAACCTGAAAGGCCTCGTCGCGCGTCGGTAAGAACTGCTTGGCGCGTGTAAGGTGGCTTTCGATGCCCAGCGGCCCCATGCCCATGTTGGCAGCGCCCCCGGTTGTAGAGCCTTTTTCCAGCGTAACCACCTTCAATCCGAGTTGGGCGGCCGCGACCGATGCGGCCAGACCGCTAGCACCAGCGGCAATCACGACAAGATCCGATTCGAGCTGAGTCATTTCCTTCTCCATGCAATTATTCATTTATAGCGCTTATCTCTTTCGCGCATTCCTGCCTGGCCTTGCCGCGGAGATGCGGCCAGTTAAGGCCACATCGCCTCAATATTCAAAGATCCCGCAAAATGCTTGGTAGGGAACCGGAGGCCTTGCATCAAGCGTCTGATTGCGGTCGGTATCTTTCTGGATCACTAGCTCCCCTTCGACTCAACGCCTGCGAGTGTTGCTACTCGGTTGCCGGTCTGGGCGGCGCTCCTGTCAGGTGCGTTGCGGCTGTCCAGGGTCGGATCGAAGTCTCACCGCAAATTCTCGCATGTTCAATCCCGGTGAAGTACCTGTACGGTCCGGTGAGCTCCGGCGCGCTGACTTCGTCCAGACGCGCAGCCAGTTCAGCGGGAATCTCGAACTCGATTGCAGCCAGATTCTCGGCAAGCTGCGCCGGCTTGGTCGCCGACGTGAGGGTTGAGGTAACTCCTGAACGTGTCACTATCCAGTTCAGCGCAACCTGCCCGGGCGTCTTGGAGAGATGCCGTGCAATTTCTACAACCATTTCCAGCGTGCGCCAGCTCTGATCCGAGTAACTTTTTGCAAAAGCTGCGCCTAGTTTGGCCAGACGCCCCTCGCCACGTACCCCAGCCGCCTCGCGTTTGTATTTGCCTGTAAAAAAACCTCCGTCAAGCGGACTCCATGGGCAAATTCCGAGCCCCAGTCTTTGCGCGGCAGGAATGTGCTCGCGTTCGATTGTTCGCTCTGCCAGGGAATACTGCAGTTGGAGGGCGATCAGCCGTTCTTTGCCCTGCTGGTCGGCGAGTGTCTGGAGGCACGCAACATACCAGGCGGGCGTATTCGAGAAGCCGTAATAACGAATCTTTCCTGCACGGACCAAATCAGTGAGAGTTGAGAGCACTTCTTCCGCGGGGGTAACGGCGTCCCATGCATGCATCCAGTAGAGGTCGATGTAGTCCGTTTGCAAGCGATGCAAAGACGCTTCGACTGCCTGATAAATACTCTTTCGCCCATTGCCGCCCCCGTTGGGATCTCCTGGGCTAAGATTAAATGTGAACTTGGTCGCCAGGACAACGCGATCGCGCTGCCCATCTTCTTTCAGAAACTTGCCGAGCATTTTTTCGCTGCTTCCGAAGTTGTAGACATTTGCGGTGTCAATGAAATTGCCACCCGCTTCGAGGAATTGACGAAGGATTGCGTGCGACTCCTCCTCCGCTGTCCCAATTCCCCATTCGGTTCCAAAGGTCATGGTGCCAAGACACAACGGGCTGACCCGCAACCCTGAGCGCCCGAGCGTGACGTAGTCTTTGATGCTCATGCGATTTCTCCTGTTGGCATTCGGTTCCAGGCCACGGTTGGATTTATCGCCCCTTTCGGCATTTCCTGCAAGGCAGGGAATCGGTGGGCCGGCGCCGTTCGGCCTCCTGCCTTGCGCGGATTACTAAACGAACGGGACGCTACTACGTTCTTCTTACAGCTGTGGATGCAAAACATCGTGCGCGCCGCGAGGCGGTGTCCACACTTCCCCGCTCATCCGCACAAAACCGGCTCGGCGAGTATCTGCGCACCGGGCTCTCGCCGGGCGTCCTGATCCGCCGCGCTTAGGCCTTTGCCAGAACTTGTTTCTTGTACCAGCCGTTCAGCATGACGCTTTCTTCCGCGTGCGCACTTTGGTCGCTTTCAGCAACAACCCATCCCTCGTAATTATGCTTATGCATCGACTTGAGCAGTGCCGGGAAATTCACCAAACCTCCCGGCGTTCCCATTTCGTAGTACCAACGCTCGATTCCGCGTTTTTGGCCGGCAAGCGTGATGGGTGTCGGCCAATACTCGAGTTCTGCATTCTGTTCCTTGTACTCGTCCTGGCTGTCTGTCTCGACGGCATCCTTAAAATGGAAATGACAGACTCGATTGTGATGCTTCTCGTAGAACTTCACCGGATCGATTCCGGCAATAGTGAACTCGGCAGTGTCCATCACGAGTCCGACAAGTTCCGGGTCCGTGTACTTCAAGAAGGTCTCGATCGCATCTAGATTGCGCAAGGCGTTCAGGAAGTCCACGTGCACCGCCGTCTTGACTCCGGAGGCCTTGGTAGCCTTTCCGGCGCTATTCCAGCACTCGGCCGCGATCTTGATCTTCTCGTTCGTAACCGGAGCCTCTTTCCAGAAAGGAGGCATGCCCCGCGTTATGAGGCGCTCCGCACCCAACTGGGCCATGAAACCGGCGATGCCGCCGGCCGCGCCAACGATGATCGGGTGATCGTCGGGATTAGTGGAGCGGAAGCCGCCTTTAAAGAACGATCCGTTGCCCAGATTGAGGAAGAAGCTGCTTACCTGGCTGATCCCGCAGTCGTTCAAAAAAATCCTGAACTTCTGCGCCGAGCCAAAATGTCCAAGGATGTTTTCGGGACCGTCGAGAATGCCATCGCAGTCGGATAGCTCGACGGCCTCGAAGCCGCACACTGAAACCACCTTCAAAGCGCTCTCAACTTGATCCTTGCGGGCGAGGTCTGTTTCCATGTTTCGCCACTGGTTGATTGCGTAACCCCATCGAATATTCGCCATGGCCATGCACCTCGCTATGCGTAAATTTTGGACAATACGTTGTCGATGTACCACTTCGTATGGCAAGTGCTTTCGGCGTAGTTGCCTCTTCCGACATCCGCCTTGTCGTGTTCGACGCTGACCCAACCCTTGTACTCGAATTCCTTCAGCGCCTTCATCAGCTTGGGAAAGTCAACCAGCCCGCCCTTGGTTCCCATTTCCCAGAACCAGCGGCTGGTGGTTGAGGCGGAGCGCTCCGGATCGGGGGGCGTGCGGTAATCCCCAACGAGATCCACAAAATGCGTGTCTTTGAAGTGGAAGCCCGAGACCCGCTGGTGGTGCTTGACATAGAAGTCCGTGGGATCTACTCCGGAGATCTGGTGCTGCGCGGTGTCGAGGAACAGATAAACATACTCCGGATCGGTCCATGCGTAGAACTTCTCGAGCTCCTCACGATGGTGCAGCCCGCAGTAGAACTCGTGGTGGCAGGCTAGCTTGACGCCTTGCTTTTTCGTCATCTTTCCTACGCGGTTCCAGCATTCGGCCATCCTCTTGATCTTCTCGTCGGTAACCGGCTCTACCTTCCAGTAGTGGACCGCCGGCATCACGACAAAGGATTCGAGCCCAACATCCTCAAACCTCTTGATCTTGGCCTCGAAGACCTTCAGGGTTTCGTCATGCGTCTCGGGCAAGTGTGTGTTTTCGTTGTAACCGATGCAGAACATGTTGACAAACTGCTCAACACCGCGGTCCCTTGCGAATTGCACGGCCTTCGTCGCGGAGCCAAAGATCTGGATCTGCGCCCCGAGGCGGAATTCAAACGGATCCACGCCCTGAAAGCCGACGCCGACGATCTGCTTATAGAACCGGTCGGCGAACTTGGGGCCATTCTGAGGCGTAACCCATCCACGTCCCGACACCATGGACCAGTGATCCATGTAGGACCATTTGATGTTCGGTGTTGCCGCTGGCTGGGCGATGTCAGGTCCGGAATGTGCCATCTTCTTTTTCCTCCATTGATTACAGTCTGCTTTCGTCCCCAGGGTCTGCTTGCATGTGTACCGCTTGCGACTTTGCCTCCGGTTAACTGTCTGCACGATCTGAGGCCGTGCACCGCTCGTCATTGAGGGATGGGCAAACCGGATATGGACCGCCGCGCGAATCTCGTTCACGATCGTCAGATCTCGAGATTGAAGATCTCGTAAGCTTTCTTCAGGCACTCCACGGGATCGGCGTCCGGAGTCGGCATGTACTCGTGACCCACGAAGCCCGTGAATTTCAGCTTCGCAATTTCACGGGCGATGAAGGGATAGTTCAACTCCTGGTTCTCCAGGATCTGATTGCGTCCCGGGTTCCCGGCAGTATGAATGTGCCCGATCCACTCGATGTTATTGCGAATGGTGCGCACAATATCCCCGTCCTGAATCTGGGAGTGGTAGATGTCGTAGAGAATCTTCACGCGCGGCGAGTTCACCCGCTTGCACACGTCGAATCCCCACTTGGCGTGGTCGAAGACGTAATCGGGATGATCGATGGCGTTCAGAATCTCCATGCAGATTGTGACGTTCTGGTCCTCCGCCTGCGACTTCACGCGGTTCAGAAATTCCACCGTGTTGTCGGCGGCTTCCTCGTAGGTCATGCCCAGCGGCGGTCCGGGCATGGCAACCATGTTCGGAGCCCCAACCTCCGAGCACTGCTTCAACAAGGCTCGGGTCGAAGGCTCGTATTTCGCATGGTTTTCCTTCTTTGCGAAGCCGTCCATCGGGGTTCCGGCGGAACCGAGGCCGGGCATGGTTGGAATGAGACCGTACTTCTTGAGGGTCGGCCAGTACTGTGGAGCTATCAGGTCCATGCCCTGGATGCCGATCCCGGCGGCTATGCGGCAAATGTCGTCCAGGGTCCAGCCGTTGTTGAACGAGATGAAGAAGCCGGGAACGATGGCGACCTCTCCCGCTTCGTGAGAGAACTGGGCCCCCAGCGTGAACGCGGCCATACACTGCTTGATTCGGGTTTTCACTTCTGTCACTGCCATTCTCCTGTCTTTCGCGATCGTGTTAAGGGCACTCTGAATTCCGACTAAAGCGAGGGTACGTCCACCCATCCCTGCTTTTTGTTGCTCGCCAGCTCCGCTTCGATGATCAGCAGTTGGCGGAGCCCGTCGATGAACTGCGGATAGTCCGGCGTCACGGAGGGGTCCTCCACCGAGCGATAGAAGCGGCGGAATACATTCTTGAAGGTATCGTCGTAGCCTTCCGCATGACCCGCCGGCAGATCGGCAAACGGACGTGCAGCAGGGTCGATCAACGCCGGATCTTTCAAGAGAATCTGATTGTTGGAGTTCCGATTTCCTATCCACAACTCCTCGGGGCGCTCCTGGTCCCAGGAAACCGAAGCTTTTGTTCCGAACACCTCGACGTTGAGCCGGTTCTTTCTGCCCGCCATCACCTGACCGGCGGTGAAACTGCCGCGTGCCTTCTCGCCGATGTGAAGCAGAACCGCGCCGAAATCCTCAGTGTCGACGGTGAATTCCTGATAGTCCTCCGGCTTGAGCATTTTGCCTGCAAAGGTCTCGACCGTGCCCTTGGGACGTTTGCGTGTTTTGTGAAACGTATTGAGGTCGGCACACACTGCTGAAATGCGCAAGCCGGTGACATACTCGGTCATGTCGCAGAAATGCGATCCAATATCCGCCATGGCACAAGACGGCCCGGACTCTTTTGAATCCAGCCGCCAGTTCCAATCTGTGTCGTATAGCAGATAGTCCTGGGAATAGGTTCCTTGGACAACGAGAATCTCGCCTAATTCCCCTTCCTCGCGTAAGCGCCGCATGTGCTGGACCAGAGGATAATAGCGGAGGTTGTGATTGCAACAGTTGCGAACACCTTTGCTCTTCGCCAGCTCGACGAGTTCGCGCGCAGCAGCTACCGAAGTGGCCAGCGGCTTTTCACTGAGCACGTGCTTGCCCGCGAGGAGCGCATCTTTCACAATCTGCGCGTGGAGTGCGGTGGGAGTGCAGACGTGAACTGCCTGCACCTCCGGATCCTCGAGGATGCGCCGATAGTCCGTCTCGACGCGTTCCACGCCGTATTCCTTCGCCAAACGATTTGCCTGATCGACGTCCGCAGTTGCCAGCGAGCGTACGTCGATGAATCCAAGCCGGCATAGTGCTTCCAGATGCACCCGGCCGATAAATCCGGTTCCAATGATTGCGCTTTTCACTCTCTTCATAGTTGCTCGAAAGACTCGTTGACTTGCGATCGTCGTGCGCTCAAACCGAACGCGAGGCTGAGCTCGAAAGCTCGAGGCTTTTCCCATACTCTCCGGCGATGAATTCACAGGCCCTTGTCGTCAAAGCCATGATCGTTAAGGCTGGTCCGCAGGTCCCATTGCTCACAAACGAACTACCGTCAGTAACGAACACGTTGGTCGCATCCCAGCACTGATTCCTGGCGTTCAGCACTGATTTGCCCGGATCGTTGCCCATTCTAGCCCCGCCGACTTCGTGGATCGAGGCTCCCAGCCCCATGCTCTTCTTGAACGTCGCGCGGAACAGAGCCCTCACCAACGGGTTTGCGTGGGGCAAAATGTTCCTGGAATTGTCGAGGCCCAGACAAGTGCCTCCGAAATCCTGCGTCCAACCCATTTTACGAACCATCTCTTTGATGGTGTTGAATTCGCATCGCAGGAGCTTTACCTCATTCTCCGTCATCGAGAGCTTGATATGCGGTGCGGGTATGCCCCAGGCGTCCCTCTTGCGCGGGTCAATCGACACATAGTTTTCATAGTGCGGCAACATCTCGCCCTGTCCCATGAAGCCGAACTGAGTCGGAGAGTCGTCCGGGACCCAGCCACGCCCAGCCATCCCCTGGATGTTGAAGCCTCGCTTGAAGTCCGGATGGGTGACGCGTCCGAGGTTCTGGAATCGGGGAATATAAAGCCCTCCATGGTTCTCATCGCCGTCCTGGGTATCCACTTGTTCCCATCCAGTGGTTCCGGTCGCAGCGCCAAACAGAAGCGCGGGGCATTGATCCATAAAGTACCGGCCAAGAAGCCCGGAGGAATTACCGACTCCATTGGGATGCTTCGAACAGGCGGAATTCAACAGCAAGCGTATCGACTCGATCGTGGAACTGCAAAGCATGACGACGTTTGCAGACGCTGTGAAAGTCTGCTTCGAATTGGCGTCGATATACGTCACTCCAGTCGCTTTGCCGGTTGCCGGGTCTATATTGATCTTGCTCACAACCGAATCTGGCCGGAGGGTGAGCCGTCCTGTGCGTTCTGCGGCCACCAGCGGTGAAGTGGTGCGGTCGCCCTTGGAGTCCTTGGGCATTGCACCTTTGCCCACGTAGCGCCAGGGGATTACTTTGCGATCCGGCCAAGTGGACTCGACCGCCTCTTTGAGCTTTTTTTCAACGCGCGACAATCCGGCCTTAGCAGAGTATTTTCCATCGGGAAGATTCGCAATCCCTTCGTTGCTTCCGACAACACCGAGGAACTCTTCTACATGATCGTAGTAGGGAATAAGTTCATCGTAGCTGATGGGCCAGTCTTCGCCCCAGCCATCATTGCTCGCGCACTTAAAGTCGTAGTCGGACATCCGCATTAAGACGCGCCCAAACGAAAGGAATCGGCCGCCCACGTTGCGCCCGCGGGCCCATAAATAGAAACTATCCGGCGGGCACGTGTAAGGATTCTTCCTGTCGTTCACAAACATAAACTTGGTCTCTTTGCCGTAGAAGGACAACCGCGCCTGAATATGCTGCCCCTCAAGCGTGCCGATAACGCGCGGGATCACATCGATACCCTTCATGTGCCACTTTGCATCCCAGAGCGCATCCTTGAGGTAGGGCCCCGCCTCGAGGACGAGCACCTCCAAACCGCGCTCCGTTAACTCCTTCGCTGCAAAGCCGCCGGTGGCTCCAGAACCAACAATAATTGCGTCATAATTCTTTTCCAACATCATTTTCTCCTTTAAACTGCATTTTGCTCATATCCCCTGGCCCCAAACGACATGCACGCTTGCGAGTTCCTACGTCTGGCAAACCAACCTTGCGATCCAAGTTGACGTGCAGGAGAAACTCTTCAACGCTCGTATCCTTGTTAGAGCCTCGCATTGTTGTTGCGCTGGAAACCGGAGCTTCAACCTGGTAGGTCCCCCATCTGCGAGTTGCATCGACCCACGCCTTGATCAGGTCCCATTTGCAGCCCCGCAACTCTCAGGCATTCGGGAACATTACAAATCCGCCATTTTTCCCCCGCTTCCCCTCATGGTTTAGGTCGCTTGGGTGAACGACTCCCTGAACCGGGGCTCCCTGGGAGTCACTGGCAGCGACCGGCAATAAGAGTTTGACATTTCGCACATCATGTGCGCCAAGCGCACATAGCATGAAGCTACCACCGCGAAGTAACCTTGTCAACAAGGAAAAGACGAGACCCGAAGGCCGCTGAGGACTCCCTTCATTTCAGGTGCGTCCCCTACGCCAGAGGCGCGCGCGGCAAATTCATCTGGGATATCGAGGATCGTCCGGGCCATTCTGACGGGGATAATCTTTCACTCTTGACACGGGATTTGAATCTCTGTACTCTGAAACAACCGTGCGCAATGCGCACAACAGGATGCCTTTTCAGACTCATCACGGCCATCAGTCTCAGCGGTGTCTTGAAGGAACGGCCAAGTTGAGCCCGACGGCGGCGAGCACCCCGGGGTTCCGCTGAACCCGGCCGGAGGCACCAGATGGACGAAAGTGTCACATCAGCCCAGGAGACCGCGGCTGTCCAATCTGCTTCGCCAGATTCTCACATCAGGATCGTTGAGAAGCTCTCTTACGGCGTCGGCAGCTTTGCGGAACAGATGGTTTTTAATCCGGCCACCAGTTTCATTGTCTTCTTTTATACCGACATTGCGGGACTCGGGGCGGCCACGGTCGGGGCTATTCTGCTCTTCTCCAGGGTATTCGACCTGCTGAATCCTGTGATGGGACTCATGGTGGATCGCACCCAGACCCGCCTGGGCAAAGGGCGGCCATGGCTTCTATGGCTGGCCGTGCCTTTCGGCATCTCCACCGTTCTGCTCTTCACTGCTCCCTCGCTGAGCCCGATGGGAAAAGCCATCTATGCATTCGTTACTTACAACCTTGCGCTGGCCATCATCTATCCAGCAATCGACATACCCTACACGGCAATGCTACCGCTCATCACGCCGGACCAGCACCAGCGGACCTTGTTGAGCCTGTTTCGCATGGTCCTCCAGAGTCTAGGCGGCCTGGTCACGTTCGGGATGACCCTGGCGATGGTGAGTTACTTCGGCGGCGGCGCAAAAGGATGGAACCGCTCGTTTGTTGTCTTCGGAGTCATCGGAACGGTCTTGCTCCTGGTCTGCTTTGCAGGCACGCGGGAACGAATCAGGCCGGACTCCTCGAAGGAGGCAAAGGTACCCGTCAAGCAAGCCATGGCCACGGTGTTCCGGAACAAGTACTGCATGCTGCTGTGTCTTTTGTTAATTGCTCTCTTTATCATGCTCGGACTCCTCGGCTCCAATATCTACTATTGCCGAAGCGTGCTGGGAAATGTGGCTCTCATGGCGCCGCTGATGATCGCCTACCAGGTCAGCATTATTAGCGGCATGGTAAGCATAGGCCCGCTGGTCAAGCGCCTGGGCAAGCGCAATGCGGCCTTGTGGGGAATCGCGGTGGCCATCCTGGGCCAGGCCATCATGTTCGCGGCTCCGGCAAGCCTTCCTGTAGTTTTCCTGGGCACGATCCTCAAGGGCCTGGGCGGATCTCCCCTGATGGGAACCTTGTTTGCCATGGGTGCGGATGCGATCGAGTATGGCGACTGGAAGCTTGGAATTCGCGCCGGCGGCTTTGTCTTTGGAACCATGGCGCTGGTCACTAAAGTCGCCATCGGCGTGGGCAATGCGATGGTGGGATTCATCCTTGGACTGACTGGCTATGTGGCCGGCGCTACCGTGCAAACACATGCCACGCAACTGGCTATCAAGGCCATGTTCCTGCATCTTCCTTTGCTGATGTTCGTCTTTATGGGACTTATCTTGCTGGGTTACGATCTGGACCGGCGTTACGCCTCAATTGCAGCCGAGTTACAAGTGCGCCGGTCAGCTGTAAGTTAGGCTTATGCGTACGCGGGCGATCGCGCCCCGCGATTTGGAAAAGGTGGCAAATATGAAAAACTGGTTTGTCGAAGAGAACGCCTTGCATGCGGCGGAGGGCGGCCTCGAGCTGGAGGTGCGTCTGCCCTGGTATAGGTCGCTGCCCCTCTCCGTAATTGATTTTGGAGAAGTGCGCATTAACGGCGCCACGATCGACCCGGGCGCCATTACGTTCAGGGTCAACGGCAAGGACCGTCGGCCGGGCGAGTTGCGGGGCTTGTGGCAGGAGTCATGGTACGTCCTTGACTCAGCTTATATTCGATTCCCTTATCCGGCCGTGAAACCAGGCGCGCAATATGAAGTGGATATCACCTTCATTCTTCATCCACCCTACATCCCGAAGGTGTTTTTCCCTTTTTCTCACAAGAATGTGATGACGGCGAATTAAACGGGCGGGAACCTGGAGGCAATTATGAAATCAGAGAACAGCGGTCTTCGATTGGGAGCAACTTTATTCAGCTTTAATAACGAGTTCCATGCTCGCAGGTATTCGGTCGAGCAGCTTATCGACATGGTCGGCAAACTCGAGCTCGGACCCGGGCTTGAGATCATCGGCTTTACGCACATCCGGGAGTATCCCGGGGTTTCCGACGACTTTGTCAGGACTTTTCGCAATGCCATCGAGCGGAACAACCTGGAACCTTCGTGCCTCTCGATGAATGCGGATGTCATGATTCATCGCGACCGGCCGATGACGACCGACGAGCTGTTTGATTATCACAAGACGCAGATTGAAACAGCCGCAAAGCTGGGATTTCCGGTAGCGAAGTCCCAGGTTATGGCGGGGCCTGAGGTATTTGAGCGGCTCGTGCCGGTCGCCGAACGCCTGAATGTAAAGGTCGGTGTCGAGATTCACAGCCCGGAGAGCGTCGATTCGCCGAATGTGATGGCGTTTCGGGAGATGTACGCGAAGATGGACACTCCCTATCTTGGCTTTGTGCCCGACTTTGGCGCTTGCATCAAGGCTGTGCCGCAATGTTTCGTCGAGCATTTCCGCGACATGGGAATCCCTGATAAGTTGATCCAGATTGCCCTGGATGCATGGGCATTCAACGGCACCTTCGAAGAGAGAATCGGCCGGTACCAGGAGAAGGAACGGGCAGCGGGAGCAAAGGATTCGGAAATCGGGCCTATGTTCATGATCTTTGCCATGCTGGGCCGGCAGGAGCCCCGGAAATGGCTCGAAATCATGCCCCAGGTCATTCACGTTCACGGCAAGTTCTACGATGCGATGGATCCTGCGATTCCTTTCGAGGAACTTCTTCCGTTGTTTCGCGACAACGGCTACGAGGGGTTCCTTTCCTCGGAATGGGAAGGCAATGCATTCAACGAGGAGGATGCATCGCCACAACTGCTCGCCCTGCACGAGCGAATGCGGCATATCCTGGCCGGGCATGCCTCGTGAGGCCACTGATTGAGTTTGGCGCTTCGGACGGCAGGCGGAGCGCGAGCCCGCTGGCTGGGCACGCTGTGAATCGCAGATTCTGCGGAATGGCTGCTAATTGGAGGGTCAATTGAAGACCATTTCGGTGAAAAGCGCAGGTAAGAAGCCGGACAAAATGCCCAATGGCCGTTCTACTTTTGTCCGTTCAGTTGCGCGTGCGCTCAGAGTGATCAAGAGTTTTGGCGCCGACTCTCCGTCACAGACACTCAGCCAGGTTGCGACTAAAGCGGATCTCGACAGGGCAACCGCGAGACGGGTGCTGTTAACTCTGGAGAACCTTCGCTATCTACGCCGGGAGGGCCGTCTTTTCTCCCTGACGCCTCTTGTCCTGGAGTTGGGATTTGCTTATCTTTCCAGTCTGCCGTTTTGGAGCGTCGCCAACGATGTGTTGCGGGAATTGGCGGAAGAACTAAAGGCAATCTGTCTGATTGTAACGACTGACCGGGATTATGATCACGTGGTTGTGGTCTCTTCATTCCGGCCTTCGGAGCTTCCCATGTTCGTCTCCGCCCCCGATCCGGGCCGCAGTGGGCCATCGCACAAGGTAGCGCCGGGCTTTGTCTTGCTCGGCGCTTTGGATGGGGAGGACTTGGAAGCTGCGCTTCGCCGGTCCACCTCCGGACAACCCGGATATTCGATCGCATTGCTCAAGCAGCAAGTGATCCAGGATCGGGAGCGGGGCTGGTCGTTCCGGTCGGTTCCGGAGGAGAACTTCTGTGAAATTGCCGCACCACTTCTCGACAGACAGGGCCGCATTATTGCCAGCATGTCGGTTCTGAGTCCGCTTTCCAAAGTGCCGGCCGATGAGGCCATCGAGCGCAACCTGCCGCGGATCTTGCGAGCGACGGAGGAGATCAATAAGATGGTTGCTCTTAAGAACGCTTGATTGATATGCCAGGCTACGTTCAGAACCGTTCCTGCGCCTGTGCGCTGCCCGAGTCTTCATCTTGGGGCGCCTTCGCGTGTATTGCGCATAACCCGCGTCGAGTGCTGCTGTCAGACCGTAAGTTCTCTGCTGGCCGCCTGGGCGTGAATCTGGAATCCAAGGAGAATCCTCAATGAGTCCATCGAATGAAAAGCGAATCCAGGTGCTTCTTGTTACTGGCGAACTGACCGGCGAGCACGACCCTAAGGTCAATCACCTGTTGCGCCGCGTGCTGGAATCGACCGGCCGGTTCCGAGTGAAGATCACGGAGGAGTTTCGGGGCTGCACGGAAGAAACACTCGCCCCCTACGATCTGGTTCTTATCAACTATGACGGCGACCCGATGCCGCTCGGCACATGGCCGGAGGCGGTGAAATTCGGCGCGCGGGCGGAAAGCGCTCTCCTTGATTTTGTTCGGTCGGGCAAAGGAGTCATCTTCTACCATTCGTCAGTCTTTGCCTCGCCTTGGCCGCTGGAGTTTCTGAAGATGATGGGCTGCTATTGTGATGCTAAAAAGGGAAGCCGGAAGAATCCCAGGCTCGACTTTCCTGTCACCATCTGCAATCACGATCACCCCATCACCGCTGGACTGGTCAATGAATTCAACCTTGTGCAAGAGGACTTGTTCGCCGGCGTTATCTGGCATCCCGAGGCCAAACCCACCATACTCGCCACCGCCTTTGACGATGAGCGGGAATACCGGGACATGTCTCCTCACCTGGCCGCGATGATGCCGCCTGCTGAACTCATCACGGATATGAATCAGGACCAACCGGTGGCGTGGACGCACCGTTACGGCGAGGGCCGGGTATTCGTCGTCACCATAGGACACGGAATCGATACCATCAGGCGCCCGGGGTTTGTGGCTCTGTTTTGCCGGGCGGCGGAGTGGGCTGCGACAGGAGAAGTTACGATTCCCCCACCCGATCTTAGAGGCGATAACCGGCGCCGTGCGTGGCCATACTACACAGACATTTCGATTGTGGAGTACTCCTCGATGGTTCCTTAATCGCGGTGCGCTTAGGGCGGTGTACCCTGGGCGCTTATCGAACCCAACACATTGTAAGCATGTGATTTACCTGTTGTACGGTAGCAGACGGCAAGAATGTTAACGCTAACAGCTAAGGGAAAGGCGGCAAGATGCGAGCTTTGAATGAAAGGTATTCGCAAGACGAATGGACCCCATCAATACAAACGATTTCTCGGCGACTGGAGAGATTCATATACTTGACTATCCAACGGCAAAATGGAGAGTTAGGCCGTCGATCCAGGAGGCCTCAAATGGGAGGAAACATGAAAGCGAATCAAAGTCAATCGGAAGCGACCGAATTGCGATCGCTTCAACGCAATTTGATGCTCGCAGTCCTGGCGCTGATTGGCCTGTTCTGCGTGCCACTGCATGGCCAGAACATCACCGCGGATGTGCTTGGGACGGTCACCGATCCCAACGGCGCGGTGATTTCGGGAGCCAAGGTCGCGATACAAGACACGGGGACCAACGCCACCCGCACGGCACAAACCGACGCTAACGGAGAATACACCTTTACTCTTCTCCCTGTTGGCGAATACAACCTTACGGTCCAGGCAGCGGGTTTTCGACCGTTCAAGTTGACGAGCATCTCGGTCTCCGCAGGAGACCGCCTGCGCATGGATGCAAAGCTTCAGCTGGGCGCGGCCAACGAGACTGTCGAAGTTGAAGCCGCTGCCCAGGCCATACAAACTGACAGCTCCTCAGTCGGTGACACGGTTCCGCAAGAGACGGTGCAGGACATTCCACTGAATGGCCGCAATCTGACCAACCTCGTCACCCTGCAACCCGGCGTGTCCGCAGGCTTGCCGAGCAGCACCACCAACGGGTCGCGGCCCGATGATCGCAGGCAGTCGTCGGAAGTCTCGGCAAACGGACAGGCAGAGTACTTCAACAACAACGTGCTGGACGGTATCGACAACAACGAGCGTTTTTATGGGCTGGGCGGCGTCAAGCCTTCGGTCGATGCGGTGCAGGAGATCCAGGTGCAGACCGGCAACTTCAGCGCCGACATCGGGCGCGCGGCCGGTGCATCCATTTCAATTCTTACTAAATCCGGCTCCAACCAGTTCCACGGCGACGTCTTTGAGTTTTTCCGCAACGACATCTTCGACGCTAAGCAGTACTTTACGCCCGCCGGAGGACGAGTTCAGGAGTGGCGTCAGAATCAATTCGGCGGCAGCGTTGGCGGCCCCATCAAGAGAGACAAGAGCTTCTTCTTCGCCTCCATTGAGGAGCTGCGGCTGGTGCAGGGCATCAGCTCGCCTGAGCAACTCGTGCCGAGCGATGCTGACCGCGCGTACGTAGCGGCCCTGCCTGCCGGGCAGTACGATCCGGCCGGAAAAAATGTATTCGATCTCTATCCTGAGCCAAATGTTAAAGGAACCAATTATTTCGTCTCCGCGCCGAACGAGACGCAGAACATCACAACGGTGGACGCGCGATTCGACCAGCATTTCTCGTCGAAGGACCAGTTCTTTGCGCGTTTCGATTACAACCCGACGACCTCCTTCTTTCCTGCCTTCTTCCCGGTGTGCGGAACCGCGGCGAATAGCTGTAACGGGAATGCGGCTGATAAAGGGATCAATCCTGTGGGCGCCGGGTTTATCGCCAACGGCCAGTTCCCGGGCACCAACAAGACCACCACTTATGGCGGGCAGCTCGACTATACGCACGAGTTTTCGTCCAACCTTCTCATGGAGCTTCGCACCGGCCTCTTCCGGATCAATATTGACTCGGAACCGATCAGCATAGGATCGAACGCCGGCACGAAGCTCGGCATCCCCAATTCCGACACGCCGAGTGACGATCCACTCTCCACGGGTATGCCGGGCTTCCATTTCGTCGATGGATATGCCGACCTTGGCGACCAGATCGCCTATCCGATCCAGAACGTCGGTAACAGCTTCCAATGGAACGGCGATGTCACATATGTTCACGGCGCGCATACCTTCAAGGCAGGTGCGGCTCTGGTCCGGCGCCAGCTCAACTATCTGCAGGAATTTGCGCCTGTGGGCTGGTTCTTCTATGTCCCGGTTTATATCCCCTTTGGGCCTTTTGCTGGTCCTCCCGAGCCTAGCCCTGTAGAGATGGCGATGGGCACTGTAGCCGGCACATTTGGGTCTTTGGAATTCACTCCCGTCTTTGTTAACCGCCAGAATATGCGCGAGAGAGAATATATGCGCAGTTGGGAGCCGAGCGTGTATGCCAAGGACGATTGGCGTGTGCTGCCGTGGCTGACATTGAATCTAGGCGTGCGTTATGAGATCTTCACGCCGCTTAGCGAAGCAAAGAACAAGCTTTCGAACTTCGATTTCAATACACTCAGCTTCGACATAAGCGGCACGGGGGGCTTGCAAACAAAGTACGCAAATATCTCTCCGCGCTTTGGCTTTGCCGCTCAGCTTGGCCACGGGCTGGTGATGCACGGCGGATACGGCATCGTCTATTATCCGGGCGATGTCGCCAACGAGATCACTCTGCTCAATCTTCCAAACAATGTCGGCGTGAATTGCAATGGGCCTGTCGGCGCCGGCTGCCGGCCTGAAGACGGTCCGCCGACTGCTCCTGCGCATGTCGATCCCACGGTCATCTATAGCCTGGCCGCTACCCAGGCTGCGGTGGGTGGAACGGTGAGTGTAGGCGGCAAAAATATGACTAACCCCACAGCCTACTTGCAACAATTCAACCTCGCGCTGCAAAAGCAGTTTGGCGCCAACGTGGTCACCCTGGGATATGTCGGTTCCCTGGGTCGTCATCAGTCCCAGATCAATGGCTGGGACGCGAATTACCCGGTACCCAATAGCCAAGGCCAGATCAATTTCGTTGGCGGCACGAGTGCGAGTACTCCTGCCGGCACGCTCCCGCGCTATTATGCCACACAGTTGCCGGGCGTTGGCCAGGCTGAGTATTGGACATACGGTGGAACCTCCAACTACAATGCGCTCCAAGTCATCCTGGATCGCCGCGTTGCGCAGGGTCTGCATGTGAACGCGAACTACACCTGGTCCCATGGGCTGGACGACTGGTCCGGCATCGGGAGCACGGGCGCGCCTGGGATGTGGCGATTCAACTACGCTTACGACTACGGCAACTCCGACCTCGACGTGAAGGGGCGTCTTGGCTACACAGCAACCTACGACATTCCGCTCGGTAAGAATCTCAAAGGGGCGGGCGCAGTGCTGCTGAAGGCTTGGACGCTCAGCTCCAGCGGCTACTGGCAGACCGGGTTGCCGTTTGGGGCTGTTACCAGCAATAAGCCTGCCGGCGCCTATAGTGACACAAATTACAACATGAAGGCCGACAGGATGCACGGCCAGAGCCCCTACTCATCGAGTAAGTCGATCGGAAACTGGCTCAATATAAACGCGTTCGCCGATCCGCTGAACGAAGCGAATGCCAACCACCCGACCTACTACCAGCTCGGTAACGACGGGGTAAATCAGTTGTATGGGCCCCACATACGCCAGTTCGATCTGGCTGCCTTCAAGAACGTCGATATAAAGGAGAACCTGAAGGTGCAATTCCGGGCGGAGTGCTTCAACCTTTCCAACACTGCCAATTTCGCCAATCCGCAGAACGACATCAACAATATCAACTTCGGAGTTATCCCTGGCGTAAACTTTGGAACCTTCCCAAGAGTGTTCCAGTTTGCGTTGAAACTGAGCTTTTAACCTCAACTCAGGCAGGCTCGCGGGCCTTCGCCCGTGAGCCTGGCAGAATCATCATGCCGGCCTTGTTCGTTCTGGCGCCACCCATCATTCATCGTGAAGAGTTTGCCTCGGGAGGAAGGCCCTATGTTTGCGACCAGAGTGATTAGTCGCTCGATGCGGACCTAAGATTAATCGACAGATTGGAAGAGGACTTGACTATTCGTTCGCGGCGTTGGCTTTTGAAGAGCGGGGTTCTGGGTAGCGTGGCCGCTACGGCGGCGCCGGTGCTGGCCTCAGGGGCTATTGAGCCGTGCGAGAAGATGCCTGAAATGCGCGAAAAATGGGGGAAGGGCTTCGAGGGGCAACGAAAAGCCGACCTCGGGGACGGTCGCTATCTCAACCCCATCATGTCAGGAGACCATCCGGATCCGACAATCCTCAAGGATGGCGACGACTTTTATATGACCTTCTCAAGTTTCGAGTCTGATCCGGCACTCATTATCTGGCACTCGCAGGACATGGTGAATTGGAGCCCTCTGAAGCCAGCCCTGAACCACCCCATTGGTTCGGTGTTCGCCGTAGATCTCTGCAAATATGCAGGTCGTTACTTCATCTACATCCCGATCATTCCTTCCGCGATCTCGGCCGGTCTGATCGATAACTCGGGGATCTATGTTATCCATGCGGACAATATCAACGGGCCGTGGAGTGCACCGATCTCTCTTAATATCTCCGGCTATATCGACCCAGGACACATTGTCGGGGAAGATGGGAAACGCTATCTGTTCCTCAGTGGAATTAGCCGAGTGCGCCTGGCCGATGATGGTCTTTCAACAGATGGTCCAGTTGAGCACGCCTACGACGGATGGATATATCCGGATGAATGGATCGTAGAAGCGTTTGCATTGGAAGGTCCGAAGCTGGTGAGGCGCGGGGAATACATCTACCTGATCTGCGCGGAAGGGGGCACCAGTGGACCGTCTACCGGGCACATGGTTGTTGCAGCTCGTTCGAAGTCTATTCGCGGGCCTTGGGAGAACTGCCCACACAACCCTCTCATACGCACCAGGAGCGACGCGGAGACTTGGTGGTCCCGGGGTCATGCGACGCTGGTTGAGGGACCGGCTGGCGACTGGTGGATGGTATATCACGGTTACGAGAATGGCTTCAGGACGTTAGGCCGGCAGACACTCATGGAGCCCATCGAGTGGACAGTGGATGGCTGGCCACGCACGAAAGGCGACGACCCTTCCCAACCAATTCCCAAGCCGCTCGGAGGCAAACCGAGTCCTCATGGTTTTACTCTTTCCGATGATTTCAGCGAAGACAGGTTCGGTCGGCAATGGACCTTCCACAGCCCTGAAGCGAACGAGAGCATGAGAGTGAGCTACGCCGATCGTACATTGGGTTTGGAGGGTAAGGGGAAGTCGCCGAGGGACAGTTCTCCAATAACCTGCCTGGTCGGCGATCCGGCCTACGAAGTGAGTGTGGAAGTGGAGGCTAGCGAAGGCGCGGAAGGCGGCTTCCTTCTCTACTACAGCCGAAATGCATTTCTTGGCATGGGTATCGACGGCGAGAAAATGACGACTTACTCTGCAGGCCAACCGAGTTTCTGGCGAGAACCAGCTCCGAAGGGCCGCCGGTTTCACCTCAAGATCGAGAACAACCGGAACATTGTAAGCATGTACTACAGCATGGACGGGGTCGTTTGGAATCGCCATGGCCTTCGCTTCGAGACTTCCGGATACAACACAAACACGCTAGGAGAGCTACTAAGTCTGCGGCCTGCAATGTATGCAGCAGGATCGGGAATAGTGAGTTTCCGCAACTTCAAATATCGCGTTTTATGAATCGCGGGCTGAGACGGCTGCTGCTTCATCAACCAGGGGGAACGAGAATGAAGATCGGAGTTTTTACGGCATTGTTGGGCACACTTCCGCTGGAGGACGTGCTCAAGAAACTCGCGACGCTCAACTTGCGCACCGTGGAACTTGGAACCGGCAACTATCCCGGCGACCCGCATTGCAAGCTCTCCATGCTGCAGTCGGAGAAAGAACTCGTCGAGTTCAAGAAGCGGCTGGACGATCACGGATTTTCCATAAGCGCGTTAAGCTGTCATGGCAATCCGTTGCATCCCGTGCCGGAAAAAGCGCGCCACGACCAGGAGGTCAATCGGGACACGATTCTACTGGCGGAAAAGCTGGGCGTGCCCGTCGTGGTCGATTTCAGCGGCTGCCCCGGCGACTCGCCAACGGCCAAGGCGCCGAACTGGGTGACGTGCCCCTGGCCGCCGGAGTATCTTGACGTGCTGCGCTGGCAATGGGAGGAAGTAGCGGCGCCTTTCTGGACGGAGCGAGCGCGTTTCGCCGCCGATCACGGCGTGAAGATCGCTCTCGAGATGCACCCCGGCTTCCTGGTCCACAGCCCGGAGACGATGCTCAAGCTGCGCACCATCGCGGGCCCCGCGCTGGGCTGCAACCTCGATCCCAGCCATCTGTTCTGGCAGGGCATCGATCCCATCGCCGCGGTCCGCGTTCTGGGTGACGCTATCTTCTACGTGCACGCCAAGGATTCGAAGATCCACGAGGCCAATCTTCCTCGAACAGGCGTGCTTGATACCAAGCCCTACACCGACGAAATCAATCGCGGTTGGATCTTCCGCACCTGCGGCTACGGCCACGGCGTCGAGTGGTGGAAGGACTTCATTTCCACGCTGCGCATGGTCGGCTATGACTACGTCATGTCGATCGAGCACGAGGACAGCTTATTGTCTGCCGAAGAAGGGTTGCGCAAAGCGGTGGCGCTCTTGCAGGAAGCAGTGATCACACAGAAACCGGGCGCTGCCTGGTGGGTATAATCCGCCGCGGCGAAGCGATCCGCCAGCAAATGCGGCAGAAATCAGGAGAGTAGCAGATGGGAATTCAATACAACATCCTGCAAAGGGGATTCAAGAACACTCCCGGAGAAGGCGGGCCGGGCGGATTTCAATTGCTTGTCAAGAGCTGTTACTATCGCGGGGTTGCGTTGTCGCTGGTTGAAGGCGTCGAGGTAACGGTCGACGGAGAAGCCTTCGACCAGAGCAAGATCCGCTTCGCGACCGGCGGCCAGACTTACACCTTTGATCAGATGGCAAAGATAGGCAATCGCCACTGGGAATGGCTCGAACCCGCCACGGTGTACGTCGCCAAGCCGGGAGGCTTGCAGCCCGGCATGCACGACGTTCAAGTCGTCGTCAAACTCAGGATTTCCTACATGCCGTTCAACCCGGTCAGCTATACCTTCAAGGATAAGCTGGTTCTGATGCCCGGCGCGGCCGATCCGGCGCCCGCGAGCAAACCCAAGCTGGGCGCATCCCTCTATTCCTACAACGGGGATCTGCAAACGGGGACGATGACGCTGGAGGATTGCCTGGCTGATCTGGCCGACATGGGCGCAGAAGGCTTCGAGTTTTTGCCCGAGGCGATCATCCCACGATATCCCAAGCCGCCCAAGGCATGGTTGAAGAAGTGGTTCGGCTGGCTGGAGAAGTATCAGCTCACTCCCATTGCACTCGATGGCGGCGCCGATACAAAACTCTTCAAGCATCGCGCGCTTAACGCCCAGGAGATCGCGGATCTGATCGAAATGGACCTGAAACTGGCCAACACACTGGGATGCAAAGGCTACCGTGGATTGGGCAGCTCGTGGCCGGCGGCACTGGGTGTTTCTGGAAACATCTCCAAGAAGACGGCCTGGCAAGGAATTACGCCGTTTGAGATTTACGACAAACTCCTTCCCCTTGCCGAAAAGTACGATGTCAGAATGGGAGAAGAACTCCACATTCCGTTTTTGATGGAATCGGACTGGTTAGAGCAGACGATCGAGTACATCGATAAGCGGAAGACCCATTATCTCGGATTCGTTCCCGACATGAGTATCTTTGTCCGCAATCCGCCGGCTTCGCTCAGCCCCGAAGTCTTCTTAGGCAGAGGTGTGTCGCAGGAAATCGTCGACTACGTCTACGAATCGCGAGAGAACCTCGTTGACGAGGAGACCGTCAAGCACAAGGTCGAAGCCATGGGCGGCGGCATGCAGGGCGCTTTTCTGACCGCCCTGGTGTATCACCTGACCTATTCCACTCGGGAACGGAACGAAGTGGAGCAACTGAAGACTCTGATCCCGTATACCGTGCACATCCACGCCAAATGCTACGAAGTAGCGGAGGATTTGTCCGATGAGAACAGCATTCCGTACAGCGAGATTGTGCCGGTGCTGGCCAAGGCCGGATACTCCGGATTCATCTCCAGCGAGTACGAAGGGGACCGGAGCCCGTTTGCGGCCTCGAATCAGGTTCGCCGGCAGCAGATGATGATTAGAAATTTTTGGGCGGCTCCCTTGGGCGGAGGCAAATAGCCGCCGCACCGGGGTCTGGCCACGATGAAACAGAGCAGAAATGCCCTAGTGAACCAAGAGGGCATCTGTTGGAGAGGATGAACATATGAGCGCAGTCAAAAGAGGCGTGAGCCTTTATAGCTATCAGGATGAGTATTTCCTGCGCAAAATGACGCTGGAGCAATGCATCGCCGCCGCCGCGGCCGAAGGCGCCTACGGCATCGAGTCGCTGGCCGAACAGATGATGCCAGGATTTCCGAATCTGCCGGATAGCTTCTATGAGCAATGGCATGAGTGGATGCGGAAATACAAGACCGTTCCCAGCTGCCACTGCGCCTTTCTCGACACCAAGCGCTACAAGCACCGCTTATTGACAATGGAGGAGATGATCGCCGATGTCACACGCGACATCAAGCACGCGGCGCGTATCGGCGCCAAGTGTATCCGCATGCTCGTCGTTTGTACGCCCGAATTGATGGAGGCCTGCGCGCCCATCGCGGGCGATCACGGCATTTGGCTTGGCATCGAAGTGCATGCTCCCTGGTTCATCAGACATGAATGGATTCAGAAGCACCTCGAGGTGGCCCATAAGATGGGAACCGACAAGCTGGGCATCATTCCCGATATGGGCATCTTTGTCGAGCGCTTCCCGCGCGTCGTTTATGAGCGGCACATCAGAAATGGTGCCCAGGAGCGTTTCGTGAGGATGATCGTCGACCGTTACGACAACCACGACAACATTCCCGCCCTGCTCGACGAAGTGACGAAACTCGGCGGCAACGACATCGATATTGCTTTGGCGCGCACCGCCGGCCACTATGTCTGGTCCGATCCCGCCACCCTAGCGGAGGTTGCCGGCGCCATGCGTCACATCCACGGCAAGTTCTATGAGATGACCGAGGAGTGTAAGGAGTACAGCATTCCCTATGACAAGATCGTTCCCGTACTCTCCAAGGCCGGCTACGACGGTTACATCTCCGCCGAGTACGAAGGAAACCGGCATATTGAGGACGCCTACCCCGTGGACAGCGTGGAGCAGGTGAGGCGTTATCAGCGTATGCTCGCCAACCTCATTGACAAGAAATAGCGGAAGGAGAATTCTCGATGCTAGAAAAATATCTCATTGGCGATGGCAGCCTGAAGAACGTGGTGGAGAACGGCCGTGTCACCGGCTTCCAGTTTGACGTGCGGATTGGCTATTACAGACACCTTGGACTGTCAATGGTGGAAGGCTTTGACGTCACGGTCGATGGGGCCCTGTATCCACGCGAGAAAAATCTGTTTACGGTGCGCGGCAAGACCTACACGTATGAACAAATGGAAGTCGAATACAACGATTATTGGGAATTCGGCGAATTCGCGACCCTTACCATTCCCAAAGAAGGCGGATTAAGAGCGGGCGTTCATCAGGTGGAGATCGTTGAGACCTTGCGGGTTTCCTATATGCCGGTGATGTCCTACGCCAGAGCGAAGAAAGAATTAACTCTCGCGGCGTAAAGCTGCGACATGCCTGCGCCGGCATCTCCCGCTGGAGTGATGACGGCTGCAAAGTCATAAATATGGAGTGAATGAAATGAAGAAGATCATCGGGTTGTCTTGCGGAAGAATCAATGGCTTCAGCGAGACATTTCTAAAAGAGGCCGCGATGGGCGCCGAAGAGCTTGGCGTCCCAACGGAAATCATTCGCGCTCAGGCGCTCAAGGTCTTTCCGTGTACCGGATGCGGAGCTTGCGACAAATCCGGGAACTGCGTTCATAAAGACGATGTGGAATGGATCTTGGAAAAGACCTGCGTGGAAGACTGCGCCCTGATCGTCGTTGTGCCGTGCTTCCATGTACGCGCCAATGCGTATTTTTACGCCATTAACGAGAAGATGAACCACGTCTTTGGCAAGAACATGGACATCTTGAAGAAGACCCGCGTGGGCGGGATCATCGGAATCGGCGGATCGGGTTACGACGGCTGGACCAGCTTGAATCTGCCCTCGATCGACATCTTTATGCAGCACACCCGCAAGGTTGTGGACCGCATCCAGATCAACAGTTGCGCCATCCGCGAATTCAACCTCTGGGATCGAACCGACATGACTCCCGTAACCTACAAAACTCGCGGCACGGACATCCCCTACGATCAGTGGTTCACCGCCTGGGGTCAGCAGCCTCCCCGAATCGAATTTTTCAAAAGGGCGCTCGCCCGGTGTCGCCAGCTTGGCCGGAACGTAGCCAATGCCATGAACATGCCCATTGAAGACGTTCCGTATCTCGGAGAGAAGAGCGGCGTCGAGTGTCCCGTTTGTCACGCCAATATTCTGCACGTTCACGAAGACCTTCCTCATGTAGCCTGCCCCTGCTGCGCGGTCCGCGGCGAGATCGTCATTGAGGGCGGCAAAATGAAGGTGAAGTGGAATGAGCAGGACGCCAAGGTGCCGAGATTTTCCCATGAGGGAGACGCTCATCACATGGCCTGGCTTAGCAGCCATTACGGCAGCAAGGAAGCCGAGGAGTACTTCGAGGCGATAGGCGAGTTGACCAAGGCGCACAAGAAGTATGGAACCATCATCAAACCGGAGCCAGTTACGGCGCAGGGTTGATTTCTCGGTGACTCTGCATTATCTTCTACGGCGGTTCTCCAATTCCTGTGGAGTCTTTGGGTGGAGCAATGTGGCGTTTTCTTAAGGGAAGACGCCACTTGACCGCATCGGTTCCGCTCTACTCCATTTGGAAACCGCTATAAACTGCCGTAAAAGACTGCGGTTTTGAGTCATGGTGTCTTTTGAACATGCGGTGCACAGGTCATCGAGATAAGGGCGAGGAGAATTACTTGATGAGTAAGGTCTTGATAGTTACGGGAATTCTGCTGCTTGTCGGACTTGCTTCCCTGACCAAACCACTCCGGGCGCAGAAAGTTGTCGTGAATACGGTTTCCGGGAAAGTATCTGGCGTCGCCAGCGATAAGACAAAGACCGTCTCGTTCAAGGGAGTTCCCTTCGCAACTCCGCCGGTGGGCGAGTTGCGCTGGCGCGCGCCCCAGCCGGCCAAGCCCTGGCAAGGTGTGCGCAAGGCCAACCGGCTAAGCGCGAGCTGCATGCAGGTCACGGAGAAAGAGCATTTGCCATGGACAAGCGAGTTCATGACGCAAAATGAACTGAGAGAAGACTGCCTCTACCTGAATGTTTGGACGCCACGGCCCGGAACAAGCGCGAAGTTGCCTGTCTTGGTATTCATTCACGGCGGCGGATTCGGCGGAGGATCGGGTGGCATCGCAATTTATGACGGTGAACAGTTGGCTGCAACGGGAGTTGTCGTTGTTACGATCAATTACCGCGTGGGCGTCTTTGGCTTTCTGGCGCATCCCGATTTGACCTCAGAATCGGAACATCACAGCTCAGGCAACTACGGCCTGATGGATCAAATCGCCGCGCTGCGCTGGGTTAATGAAAATATAGGTAACTTTGGCGGCGATCCGGCGCGCGTTACGATTTGGGGGCAGTCGGCGGGCGCCTTCAGCGTACAGGATCTGATCGCATCGCCTCTGGGAGCGGGGCTGTTCTCGCGCGCTGTCGCCAACAGCGGCATTGGCGTCGCCGGCCTCCCTCTTATGCCGTTGGCCGATGCAGAGGCAACCGGCGTAAAGTTTGCCGCCAGCCGTCACGCGGCTTCCATCAAAGAGCTTCGCGCCATGCCCGCCGCGGATTTGTTGCCGAAGACCGCATTCTTTTCCGAGGAGCGCTGGTCCCCAATTCTGGACGGATGGATTCTGCCTGCGACGCCGGACCAACTGAGCGAGAAGGGCGTGGATAACGATGTTCCCATCATGACCGGCAACATGGCGAACGATGGCCTTCTCTTTGCCTCCACTATTTCCAGAGTCGCGGACTATGAACAGAACGCGCAAAAGATATACGGATCCATGACGCCGGAGTTTTTAAAGCTGTATCCGGCCAGGAATGTGGAAGAGGCCCGGAAGATGATGGAGTTGAGCACGCACGATCGTGAACGCGCCTCCGCCTATGTATGGGCCTGTCAGCGCGCCAAGAACCACCACTCCCCGGTCTACACGTACTTTTTCGATCGGGCGATTCCCTGGCCGCAGCATCCGGAATTTGGAGCATTTCATACGGGCGAGATTCCGTATTTCTTCAGAAATTTGAAATTGCTCGATCGGCCTTACGAGCCGGTGGACTTTAAAGTTTTGGAACTGGCTTCCTCTTATCTGAAGAACTTCGCCAGCAGCGGCGATCCCAATGGTGCAGGCCTGCCGCAGTGGCCTGCCGCCGCCGAAGGCGCTGGACTGACCATCGAGATTGGATCAGACACAGGCACAATGCCCGTAGCGGACAAGGACCGATTGAGTTTCTGGGTCCGCTTTTTCAATTCAGAAGAAGCCGCCAACGCTCCGATGTTCTGAGCGAGGGGCCTATTACGATCTCCTGCCAGGGGAAAAGAGACAAATGCAAACGCAGGTGGAACGATAAGCGAAGTTGAGCAGCACACCAAGCGCGTATGCCAAGAGGTCGGCTGCGGAGGCAGATTCATCATGTATCCCAGCATCGGAGAGCTGCAAGGATGCAAATGGGATCTGCTGAAAGCATGGATCGAAGCCACTCGGGAATACGGCACATATTGAAACTCGAGTCTTTAAGGAGGGTGAGAGAAATACTCCCATGCGCTATGTGGTAGGAATCGATCTTGGCGGCACCGTAATTAATTACACGGTGATGGGCGAGAACCAAGGGCCTGCAGACGTTTATGAGTTGTAAGCCGGCATCCGCAGTGCCGATACCCCCCATCCATTCAAACCATTTCACAACGATTCTGCGACTAGGATACACTTCGGCTTTAATTGAGATTGAAAAATTCAATGCATGAGGAAACGGCTGTCTCGTCCACCCCGCTATCGAAGAATTTGAGCCGATCGGCACTTGGCGAAACCCTCGCCTACGGTTCGGGCGGCTTCGCGGAAATGATGGTATTCAATCCCGCAACTACTTTCATGGTGTTCTTTTATACCGATATTGCAGGAATTGCAGCAGCCACAGTCGGCACATTAATGCTCTTTTCCAGGGTCTTCGATTTGCTGAATCCTGCGATGGGATTGCTGGTTGACCGCACGCACAGTCGTTTCGGCAAGGCCAGGCCGTGGCTCTTATGGATGGCGGTTCCACTCGGAATAAGTGCGGTTCTATTGTTCACGGCCCCCGCATTGGGGCCAACTGGCAAAGTTATCTATGCGTTTATTACGTATAATCTGGCGCTGACCATTATTTATCCAACCATCGATGTTCCGTACAGCGCGATGCTTCCATTGATTACGCCCCACCAGGACCAAAGGACAACCCTGAGTCTGACCCGCATGTCGCTCGCGATGTTAGGCGGGCTGGTTTCATTTGCCATCACGCTGCCGCTGGTGCGGTTTCTCGGAGGCGGTGCGCGCGGATGGCAGAACGCATTTATCGTATTCGGCGCGATTACAACCGTCCTTCTCCTGGTGTGTTTCTTCTTTACCAAAGAGCGTGTCAAGCCGGCCTCGATTCACAAGACGCAGGTGCCGATCAAGCTAGCTATAGCTTCGTTGATGCGAAATAAGTATTGGCTGCTGATAGCGGGGCTTGCCGTTGTGTTGTTTTTAATGATGGGATTACTGGGAGCAAACCTCTACTATTGCCGTTATTTTTTGCATAACGTGGACCAGTTCGGGCCATTGATGACCATGTACCAGATCACGCTTATCGTCGGCATGGTTTCGTGCGGCCCATTGATAAGAAAAATTGGAAAGCGCAATACGGCTCTTTTGGGAACCGGGGTTGCAATCCTCGGGCAGGCAATGATTTATCTGGCCCCGACGAGCTTCGCGATGGTTGCGACCGGCACCGTGATCAGGGGAATTGGAGCGTCCCCTCTGGTTGGAACCCTGTTTGCGATGGTTGCCGACACCATCGAATACGGGGAATGGAAGAGTGGGGTACGCGCGGACGGATTGGCGTTTGGCGTGATGGTTCTGGCCATGAAAATCGCCATCGGAATCGGCAACGTGCTCGTGGGATGGATCTTAGGGCTGGCGGGCTACGTGGGTGGCGCCGATGTGCAATCAGCCACTGCACTATTCGCAATCAAGTCAATGTTCCTTACCATTCCTCTTGCGTTGTTATGTGTGACAGGCATCATTTTGTGGGCGTACAAGCTCGATCAACAATACGCGGCGATTGCCGGCGATCTCAAGCTTAGACGAGATGCAGCGGTATAACTACTGATCTGATCTGGAGAAGAACACAATGGACAAATTGAAAGTTGGATTCATCGGTTGCGGAGGAATTGCAAACCTCAAGCATTTTCCCGCCATAGCGAAAGCCAAGGAGCGCTTAGAGCTCGTAGCGTGCTGCGACATTATCGAGGAGCGCGCTGCAGAAACCGCAGCCAAGTTCGGAAGCAAGGGCGCAAAAGTCTATGTCGATTACAGGAAGATGCTGGAAGATAAGTCGATCGACATGGTTCACGTGCTGACCCCCAACGTCTTCCACTGCGCGTTGACGGTGGACTCTCTGCTAGCCGGTAAGCACGTGCTCTGCGAGAAACCGATGGCGGTAACGTCGGCAGATGCGAAGAAGATGCTCGACGCCGCGAAGGGTGCGGGCAAGAAACTCACTATTGGCTACCAGAACCGCTTCCGCAGGGACGTTCAGAACATGTACCGGGCATGCCGGGCCGGAGACCTGGGCGATATCTACTATGCCGAGGCGCAAGCGGTGCGCCGCAAGGGTGTCCCTACCTGGGGCGTCTTCCCGGACAAATCCAAGCAAGGCGGCGGTCCGCTGATCGACATCGGCACACATGCGCTGGACATCACGCTCTGGACAATGAACAACTACAAGCCCAAGCAGGTAACGGGGTCGGTCTTTCAGAAGATGAAGGACAACTACGAAGGAAACCTCTTCGGTCCCTGGGACCCCAAGACCTATGAGGTCGAGGATTCCGCATTCGGGTTTATCAAGATGGAGGACGGGGCGACGATCAATCTTGCGGCGTCCTGGGCGCTGAATATCCGCAAGGACCGCGAAGGAACTGTCATGCTGTGCGGCACCAAGGCGGGCGCAGAGCTGGTGGGCGAAGGCGCGGGCGCGCCAACTACGCCTGTGAACGGTACAGGCAGGGCTGTCTTCAACACTGCGCGCAATGGAGAACTGGTCGACATCGCGCCGAGGGAACTCGGCGGTCCCGGGCCTGCCGATTTCGGCGGCGATCCGTGGCGCGTTGGCGATGCGGAGCTGAAGACCTGGCTCGACGCCATCGTGAACGATACCGATCCGCTGGTGAAGCCGGAACAGGCTTTCGTCGTCACGCAGATTCTCGAAGCGGTTTACAAGTCCGCCGAGACAGGCAAGACGATCGAACTTTCGTAGGCAAAACGCTGAACGAAAGTAAGGCCAATCATTAAGATCGGCAAGTGAGGCTATTGATGAAGCCGGCGAGCATAAGGCGATGGAGCGTCCTGCTCGCCGACAGGACACAGGAGGAAGATCCCGATGTTTGTAACCCGAGTGATTACTGACGGTGGCTTGAGCCGCACCAAGAGTGGATTCGACCTCGATATTCGCCTGCCGTGGTACCGGTCTTTACCGCTTTCCACGGTCAGCATCGCCGAATTGAAGATCGATGGCCAGTGCATTGCACGAGACGCCATCCAATTTGAGGTGAACGGAAAGACCTTTGCGCTCGATGAGCTGAGCCAACACCCGGAGGAGTGGTGGTTCGTGCTCGATTCCGCGTATCTGCACGTAAGCGGAACCATACTGCAACCCGGAACTCAACATAAGGTCACCGCGACGGTGGGAATCAAACCTCCATATATTCCGGGATTCTATCGGCTCACCGAATGCACCAAGCAACTTGCCGTCGTATAAGGGAACGCACGGCTACAGGAGATTGGTATGTCGAAGCAGAATGGTATTCGTCTTGGATGTACCCTTTTTAGCTTTACCAATGAATATCACGGACGCCAGTATTCGCTGGATCAATTGCTGGAACGGGTTGCGGAACTGAATCTTGGACCGGGTGTCGAAGTCGTGGGCTTTCAGAGCATACGTGGATTCCCGGCCATCAGCGACGAGTTTGCCGGACATTTCAGAAACCTGATGGCCAAGCTTGGCCTTGAACAGTCGTGTCTCGGCATCCAGGCCGACAGTTTGATCCGCCCGGACAAGCCCATGACGCCGGAAGAATCTCTTGCCTATCACGAAGCGCAGATTCATGCCGCGGCCAAGCTCGGATTCCCGGTTGCGCGTTATCAATTTCTCGCAGGCCCCGATGTGATTCGTCGTCTGCTCCCTCTGGCCGAACGGTTGGAAGTCAAGCTGGGTCTAGAAATTCATGCTCCCGAGAAGGTCAATTCTCCAAACGTGCAGATGTACAGGGAGATGTACGACCAGGTGAACTCGCCCTACCTGGGCTTTATTCCGGATTTCGGTTCAACTGCGTGGCGGATTTCGCCGGCCTTCATCAATTATTTCCGTAAGCTCGGCTTGCCGGAGCGTTTGATTGCCATAGTGCAGGAACTCTGGATGCAGGACGACGATCCGAAGAATCCTCATGGCAAGATTCAGATTTTCGAGGCCAAAGCCCGTGAGGCAGGTTTCCGTCCTGAAGACATTGCAGAATGCTTCATCGTATTTGGTCTCTTCAGCAGGCAGGATCCTCGCGCCTGGCTTGAGATCATGCCGCAGGTGGTCCATATTCACGGCAAGTTCTATCACTTCGATGAGAATGGCAGCGAGTCAGCGATTCCATATGAGAAAATTCTCCCTGTGTTTGTTGAGGGGGGATATTCAGGCTTTATGTCCAGCGAGTGGGAAGGGCACTTTTTCTGTGACGATCCAGGTTTCCCCATGGTGGAGGCACACCAGGCTCTATGCAAGAGAATTCTCGGCCGCGCTTGACGCGGTCGCTGGTTGTTGATTAATCCGCGCTTCGCGACGCTCACGGGCTGCCCCTCGGCAGCTCTGCTTGGAAATTGGTGCCGCTCGCCGAGCGCCTGAACGAGGAGCACGGCGACATCATGAGTCCTTGGCCAGTCTTTTCAGTGGTCATTTGCCTGGGCCGCCTTTTCTCGAACCTGCGCTGCATGTAAGCGGTCCAAGTCCTTCTGCGCCTTCCCGCAAAACCTGCCGCAACCACTGAATCCCCGCGTCGCTGTCGTGGAAACGATGCCACTGCATTTTCATCTTGAAAGGTGGAATCGGAATCGGCGCAGGGAAAACCTTGATCGGAAGATACTGGGCGTAGTACTGAGCGAAGCGTTCATGGGCAGTAGCAACCATCTGGGTTCCTATGACCTGATTGATCAGCATACTGAAAGAGGAAGCAACAACGTCAATGCGCCTGTGATATCCCGACCGCGCAATGAAAACCTCATCGAACGCCCAACCGGGAATCTTGCCGAACCGTGCGACGATATGACCGAGAGATAGATAGTTTTCAAGCGTCATCTCATGTTGCACATTCTGATTACCGGACCAAACTACGGCGACAAACTGATCATCGAAGAGATTCTCCGACGGATGCAACGGTGATGTGTGCTCGGTAGGACCAATGATCAAGTCCAGATATCCCCGGTCCAGGTAATCGATGGTCGGCTCGTCGACGATCGAAGAAATCTCAATACGCACTTGTGGAGCAAGTTCACGTAATCGTCCCAGCATCCCCGTCAAGATGACGGCAGCCGCATAATCGGACATATTCAGGCGAAAGGTTCGAGTCGAAGTCTCCGGGCGGAAACCCTGATTCTTGTCAAGAAGGGATTCCCCCTTGAGGATGATTTCCCTAACCGGCTGCGCAAGCTTCTCGGCCATCGGAGTGAGTTCCATCCTTTGCCCAATTTGAATCAGCAGCGGGTCTCCGAAAAATTCTCTCAACCGTGCCAGTGCACCTGAGGTTGCGGACTGGCTCAAGTTAATCCGCTCGCCTGTACGAGTAATATTCTTTTCCGCCAGTAAAGTGTCCAACACCACCAGCAAATTGAGGTCTAAGCCTTTGAGATGCATGGAAATCGTCCCCCGAGCATTGTCCATGCTGTGAATGCATGAGTCAAGCTGTGCCTTTCGCACAAGCCGACTTGATCACCATCGGAGACAAACGGACATCAGAGATGGTCTCGATATAGAGACGGAATACACTCAGATCATGGTCTCTGGCAAGTGGACAGCTGATCTGATTCCACCCCAATCGGGGCGTCGCGTGGTTGTCACTGGTGCTAACTCCGGCATCGGGTTTGAAACAGCGCGCGAACTGGCCAGAAAAGGCGTAGAAATCGTTCTTCCCGCCCGCACTGCGGCAAAGGCAGAGGACGCTGCTGGCCGTATCCGCTGCGAAATCCCTTCGGCAACTGTGGTTCCCGTCGTTTTGGATCTTGCCTCGCAGGCGAGTATCCATGACTTCGCCTCGTGGTATGCACTGCGTTATCCAGGACCCTCAATCGACCTGTTGATCAACAACGCCGGTGTGATGGCGGTACCGCAGCGCGAACTAACCATAGACGGTTTCGAACGGCAATTTGCAACCAATTTCCTAGGACCATTCGCGCTTACAGCGCTTCTCTATCCTCAACTGCGGGTGCAGCCGGGCACGCGCATCGTAATTGTGGCGAGCTCTTTCACAAAATGGGCGAAGCTCGACTTCTCCAACCTCCAGAGTGAGCGCCTGTACAAACCCATGGTTCAGGCCTACTCGCAATCGAAGCTCGCCGACTTGTTGTTCGCGTTTGAACTGCAAAACCGCTTGACAGCCGCAGGCTCACCGGTAATCGCCACTGCAGCACATCCCGGATACGCCATCACGAACATACAGACCAGCGGACCCGGGAATAGCTATTCGCTTCGTCGCTTCTTCGACGCGCTCTTCATGCCGATCGCAGCCCAGGGTGCGGCGCATGGTGCACTACCGATTCTCTATGCGGCAACATCTCCGGAAGCCCGAGCCGGAGGTTACTATGGCCCAAGTGGCCTATGCGAATTGAAGGGCTATCCCACTGCAGTTCAAATTCCGCATCGTGCGAGGGATGTAGAAGTAGCCGAACGCCTCTGGCGCGAAGCCGAACGGCTCACAGACATTGAATTTCGTGTGTAGAGGGCAGCGGGATGGCAGCGGCTTCACAGAGTCTCCCTTAGCCGGTCACGTAAACCATCGGCGCCGACACACGGGATCATGAGCCCCGCCTTGTTGGCGGGTCTCACAGCCGACAGGACAAGAATCGCGGCATTTATGAGACCGGTGGTAAACGGCAAAGGCCCGCAGCGCAGCTATAGCGCGCGGCTCAGCCATTCAGCCATGCTGCACAGGCGCTATGCGCGCAGCCCCGGAAGCAGCCCCCGCGCATTACCGCCGCGGATCGCCGCGACGGTCGCCCCGTCGAATCCGAGCCCGTCAATTGCTTTGAGCTGTGGGCCAGGCTTTACCCAGGGCGAATCGCTGCCGAAAAGGATCTGGCTGCGCGGAACAAGCCTGATCAGATCACCCAGTGCGTAGGGATTCGCGGAGGTTGCGGTGTCATAGTAAAACTTCTGCATCAGAGCGATTGCGCCTTCGGGAGCCACGTCTTTCCTTTGCTGGCTTTCTGTGTTGAATCGCTCAAAGAGGTATGGCGCGGTTCCTCCGGAATGGCTGAACAGAAAGCGGATTTGTGGGAACCGGTGGGCAGTTCCGGAGAAAATCAGGCTGGCTATCGTGCGCGTCGTGTCGGTTCCGTACTCAATCACCTGAACGGGAACGTCGGCTTGCAGATTCGTACAGCAGGCCGCTCCCATCGGGTGCGTAAAAACAACGGCGCCGCGGCGGTTCAGCTCTTCCATGACCGGCCGGAAGGCCGCATCGCCCAGCCACTTGTCGCCGTAGGAGGTGCACATGTAAATTCCGTCGGCCTTGAGCACGTCAAGCGCATAGGCAATTTCGGCGAGCGTCTCATCAACGAATGGCAGCGCGGTGCTGGCGAAGAAACGGAAGCGGCTTGGGTTGCCGCCGACAATCCGCGCCGACTCCTCATTGGAGCTGCGCGCATAGTTTCGGTGCTGTTCCGCGCCGCCGGGCATCTGGGTTGCCATTACCGGCATGGAGATGACCGAGGTGGCGATGCCGTCACGGTCCATGGCCTCGATCGCGTTCGCCTCCGACCACTCAGGAAGCGCAGAGACTCCGGCATTATTCGCTGTGGCGCGCATGTAGCTGGTGGTCACATGATAGTGAACGTCCACAACATCCCGCTGCGGACCCGCAGCCCGCAACAGTTTCGGTAATACGATCGCTCCTGCCACTCTATAGCCGACCGAGCACAAAAATTTGCGACGCGATTGAAATCGTTCAGACATAGAATTCTCCGTTTCTACAAATGAACTGCGCGAGTAGTCTGGTTTTTCTGGTCCCGTCATCGCCGCGCTACACTAACAATCTCGCTAGTACAAATGGTCGGGCAGGCCAGTGTTTAGCCGATCAAGATGCAGAACATGGTTCACAACTCGAGGGCAATCAATTCCTCCTCTGATTTCTGCAGGTAATCTTTGATCAGCATTTTCTCCAGAAATTTAGTGTGGTCAAAGAACAGATCACGGCACGACCGCAGCGGCCATGGAAGGCGATGGAAGAGATTCCCCATTTTTCGTGCAAGGGCCGTATAGTGATTCGTATACGCCACACGCTTCCTTTCGAATCGCGAAAACCCTTCCGTGAGAGCGGCTCGATCGCCAAGGTTTTTGCCGGCGATAAACTTTGCGAGGAAAAAGCCATCCTCAATGGCCATGCCCATCCCGTAAGCTGCGTAAGGCGATACGGGATGAACAGCGTCACCCAGGCAGACCACGCGACCTCGTGACCATTTTTCCAGCGGAGGACGATTGTAGATTTCCCACCGGAAGCAGTTCGATTCGAAATTCGTTGCTGCGGCCAGTTTCGGTAAGGGATCACACCATCCGTCAATCCTCTTCAAGAGGTGATCACGCGGGCTCTCCTTGAGCTCGTCGCCCTCATTCCATGGCTCGACCACCCACCATTCGAAGGCTTCCTCACCTTTGTGCAACATCGGGAAAAAACTGGCTTGAATCGTTGACGAGTGTGAGATGTAACTGACGTTACGGGGAACGCCGTCACAACGACACCAAGCCAGCCACACCTGAATTCCACAATGAAACAGGTTGGGGTCGCCCCATAACTGGTGCGCCACTGTCGATCGGATGCCGTCAGCTCCAACCAGCAGGTCGGCCTCATAAGTCTCCCCGTTTTCGAAGAACAGATGAACCGCATGCTCTGATTCTTCGAAGCGCAGCAACTTATGCCCGGCCCGGATCACATCGCCGGGGATCACGGCGAGCATACGTTCGAACGCGTCCGATCGCAACATGCCATACTGCCAACCGGGTAATTGCGCCCGTTCCTCGGCTTTCTTGTTAAAGGGCAGCGCGGCACGCAGTTTTCCCTTGGAATTGCGGAATTGAACCTCTGCGTAAGAACCGAGCCGCGAGATGTCCACTCCGTAACTGCGTAGGATCGACAGCACCGGCAGGCTCAGTAGCACTGCACCGCCAAGTGGTTGAACCTGTGGCGCGCGCTCAAAAACACGCACATGATGGCCTGCCCGTTGAAACGCGATCGCGGCGGACAACCCACCCGGCCCTGCTCCCACAATTGCAACACGTTTGCCGGTCAAATCTTGCGATTGATCCATCCTGAACGGTTTTCCTTAATGTGAGACTTGGGCTTCAAGGCAAATGCGGTAAGCTTGGCTCATTGTTCTGTTTGCCGCGAGTTTCGCAAGCTTTGGGGCCATTTGATTCACATTAGACTTTGTCCACATACCGAGTCAAAGGGAAAATGCTATGGCGACACCGCATCGCGAGAGAAGCCTCTCAATGTGGCTCCGGATAGAATGTGCATTGATTGTTTCGCAGCTTCGGCCCTGTGGTTTCGACAAGCTGGAAAGTGTGCCATTCTCGCCTCTCAGTCCACGAAGAAGCCGGGGCGGGCCATTGTTAAAATGCTGATGAGGGAGCAGGGGTGTACCAGAGGTAAGTCGCAACAATCCGAGGTGGGCCGGTGGCGCCATTCATCACCTTTGATGGGTCGGTCGCCCATCGCCCTCTTTTCTTGCTTAGGGAATCGGAGGATTTTTGAATGAATGAGAAATACATGATCATGACCCGCGGATTCAAGAATGTTCGCAAGGACGGAGACGTTATCGGCCTCCAGTTCAATATTCGGGAGACTTACTACCGTGGAATATACCTGGCCCTCATCACTGGTCTGGACATTTCTGTTGACGGCGAGGAGTTCAAGCCCGATCGGATTCGAGTTTCATTTGGAGGGCGCGACTACACACTCGACGAAATGACACGCGAGGAAACTGAGCGTTGGTCATTCGGCGACCCGGCTACTGTCACCGTGCTAAAGGAGGGTGGACTTAAGCCCGGGATTCACGAATTGCAGGTGACCCAAATGATCAAGCCCGCGTATATGCCTGCCAGAGGATTTGTGGCGCACGCAAAAAAACGGATCACGTTGGTCCAATAGCACGAAGAATGAGGATACCCCAATGAAAACTGGCGCCCAACTGAAACGTGGTGTGACACTTTACAGCTATCAAGAGGAGTTCTACACCCGCGCAATGACGCTTGAGGACTGCCTCGCCGAAATGGCAGCTATCGGGGCCGAGGGTCTCGAACTGCTTCCAGAGCAGATGGTTCCCGGCTACCCAGATCCTTCACAGTCCTGGGTGGATGAATGGTTTCGCATGCTCGCCAAGTACAACGTGAAGCCGGCCTGTATGGACACGTTCGTCGATACAACGGTGGGTGGCCATCGTAACATGAGCACGCAGGAAGCGATCGATGTTCTCATTTCGCACCTGCGATTGGCTCAGCGGCTTGGCTTTCGGAGCATTCGCCCGACTACTGGTCCCGTTCCCGACGCGGCAATTGAAATGATAGAGCGCGCGATTCCTCATGCTGAGAAATACGACGTGAAGATTGCAATCGAGATTCACGCACCGACGATGCTGAGGTCCAAGTTCATCGATGATTATCTCGAATTGATAAACAGAACAGGTACGAAGCACTTCGGATTCACGCCCGACATGGGGCTTTTCTGCCGCAGGATACCGCAGATACTCACCGATCACTGTCTCCGTGCTGGAGCCGACCCGCATATCGTCGATAGTGTCAATGAGTTAGTAATGGCACGGCGTCCACAAGATGAAATAAATGCCGTTGTAGGCAAGACACAAGGAAGGGAGCCAGACTTTACCTACGGATTTTTAGCCAACTATTACTACCAACCGGAAAACGATCCGAAGGATATCTCCCTGATTGCCCCCTATGTGTACAACATTCACGGCAAATTCTATGAGATGGCCGAGGATATGACAGAGCCGAACATTCCATACGAAGAGGTCATCCCGGCGCTGATTGAAGCCGGTTGCACCGGATATATCAACAGCGAGTACGAAGGCCAGCGACTTACGCAGGATGCATTCCAGACTGACAGCTGCGAACAAGTACGTCGGCATCAACTCATGATGGCGCGACTTCTGGGCGAGGGTGAGGGCGTGGAGCGGGGTGTCGCGCGAGCTGCGACCCGGGTGTAGGAATAACGGTTGTTGAGAAAGCGAGAAAGCATGTGCGTAAATCAGGAACGTTAGGACCGGTTTTCTATGTTTGCCTGGCCACGCTTTTGGCCTCAGTTCCGGCACCCGGGCAGCAGCCAACGGGAAAAACTCCTAACCGAACGGGATTCTCACAGACCCGGCGGAGCCGGACGCCGAATGACATGCTGAAGTCGCCAAAAGTTCCGGCGGCAAAAGCCCAGGGCGCGCCATTTTCGCTACCTGTGCTGCTGCCATTGCCCAAGAGTTCGCCCAAGGAAGATCCGGCCGCGCCATACACTCCCACGGTAATGAAGCTGATCGCGCAGTTGGAACCGGGCAGCCCTCCTACGCTTGAGCAATTGAGAAACGCGTCGCTGCTGCTGACCTCGGAGAGGAACAATGGCACCTGCCATAACCTGGCCAATGTTGTCTCCAACGTTGTGACCACACCTCGCATTATGCCGCTGTGCTTCTCCGATGGACTCGGCCTCAATACCGTCTCGGGGCCGAATAAGGGAAAGACCACCGGGCTGACCTCGATGCTCATGCTGGCGGCTTCTTTCGATCCCAGGCTTGCCAATGCGGTGGGGCAGATGGAAGGCCGCGAGGGACGCAACCTGATGGTGACCGGATTGCTCGGTCCGCAGGCCGATACCGACGAAATCATCAACTGGAACCGCGGTCATCACACTCCGGGTGAAGACCCGTATCTGAACGGCACGATTGTTGCAGCCCAGGTAAACGGCATTCAGGGGCAGGGCCTGATGTCTGAGGTCAAGCATTTCACGGGACACAACGGGACCTTTGACGCAAATAGCCTGACCGTCCAGGATCAGGCATTCCACGAGATGTACCTGCAGCCTTACGAACTAGCCCTCAGAGACGGTGGCGCCTCGTCGATCATGTGCGCATACAACCTATTGGGCGTGCCTTCGCCCTATCTTGCCAGGACGGTTGACTCCCTTACCGGACCGAGCTCCTATGGCAAGGAAACGACCAAAACGTGGCCGTTGAACGAATTTCACTACGCCTGTGAAAACCCGCTCTTGCTCACCTACGTTTTGCGCGATTTATGGAAATCAAATGTCTTTGTCGGTTCCGATTACGGTGGCGCTCACAGCACATTGGGCTTTCTCCAGGGCGATAACCACGAAGACCCATCGAACATGTATCTGGGAGCGACAAATCCCATTCCGGGTGTTGGATTTTTCAGCAGGATTGATTCCTTAAGCAGCACCTGCGCGGATGTCGTCGGTAAGCCGGAGGCTTGCTCAACGCCCGGAGCGGTGCATGTCTCGGGTGTCCCCGGGGCGGGATGCCCGCGCAATGGTTGCGGATTAGCCGAGGCAGTCTATCGCGGTCTGGTGCCATTGCCGGTCTTTAATCAGGCACTGGCGCGAGTGCTCTATCAGGAAGAAAGATTTGGCATGCTGGGTTGCGACAACGGATCGACTTCTTGTAGCAATCCCGGTGGGATCAACGGGGACCGATCGGGAACAGCGCTGCTTCCCGATGGGCCAACCTCAGGAGCGCCACTGTTGGGGACGAAGAACGGCGACGCGGCGATTGCCGAGAGGGTTGCCGAAGAGGGCGCCGTGCTCTTCAAGAACGAGCATCAGGCGCTGCCCATCAGCAGTGCCGACTTGCAGCGTGGAATCGCCGTCAGCGGTGGCGGAGCAGAGTATCTGATCGCCAATCCCAACAATGAAGGCGCGCTCGGATATGCTGATCGCAATGCCATCAATCCTCTGCAGCAATTGCAGGCTTTAAGTGGCAACAGTGCTGCCTTCACCTTCACCCCGGCAGGTGCTCCTACCGGCCAGGCATCTCTCTGCGCCGTGCTGTCGAGCGGTCCCGTGAGCGGAGCCGCGCCAGAGGGTGCTCCTGCGGCCCACTGCAATTCGACCAGCGGCCTGCGACGTTTCTCGGCAGTTCCCGGAGCCGAGCCGGCTCCCGGCTACGTCGACGCGTCCCTGGACTTCACAACTGTTTCCAAGCAAGGGCAACTGGAAGGCGGCAAGCTCTATCGGTGGGATGGATGGCTCTATGTGCCCAGCGACGACACTTACGCCTTCCGCATCCAGTACAGCAGCGCCGTGTCCGATGCCAAGGTTAAATTCTCGCTCGATGGCGAGGACAAGACCTTGCGTAACGCAATCTCGTTTTACCAGGGTCAGTACTACGGCAACCAGGACGTTGTCGTCAATCCAACCAATGCGGGCTTCATTGAAAAGGGATTGCGCAACCGGCAGTGTCCCATCACCGATAAGCCCGATCCCCCACCTTCCCCGTTTGCCGGAGGGGATCCAGTCGATCCGCTAGATGCATTTCTCCAGGGAAGCGGCTCGCCCGCGCCTATCGTGCCCTGTGTGGTGAATCCCACCGTGGGATGGCACAAGATTTCTCTTATGTTCGACACGAGCGATCTGGCTGCCGGTTCTCCGGTCAGCTTCCGCTTTGCGCTTTCACGCACCGAAGGGGACATCGCAGATGCAGCAGCGGCAGCGGAAGGCAAAGCGATGGCGATCGTCTTCGTGAACGATCAGAGCCGGCAGGTTTCAGCGCAGACCGGAGATCCTCAAGTTGAGGTTCACGTCTCATCTATTCAACCGGAGCAGATACGACTGATTGAGGCCGTGGCTGCCAAAAATCCCAACACCGTAGTGGTGATCAATACCGGCACGCCGATCGTCGTCAAGGAATGGATCGACAATCCCAATGTCAAGGCTGTGCTGAATGTGTGGCATTCCGGCCAGGAAGGTGGAACCGCCATTGCGCGTCTGCTTCTGGGGCGGGCCAATCCGAGCGGTCATACGACAATAACCTGGCCCAGGAATAATGACGATACCATCGAGGGCTTTAATCAGCCTCAGGGACTCTATCCCGGAGACACACCCGGTAAACACCGGGAACGTCTCAATGGCGGTCCCGATGGCAGCTCAATTGAGACGCAGGGAATCTTCTCTGGCTATCGTTACTACGACAAGATGAATATCCCGGCCCAGTTTCCCTTTGGCTTTGGGCTTTCCTACACCACCTTCGCCTTCTCGAATCTGAAGCTCGCTCCCGACAGCGACGGAAGCGTGACGGTGGACTTCGACGTCACGAACGCCGGCAAGCTCGCCGGCGCGGAAGTGGCACAGGTCTATGTAGGTCCAGGCCCAGAGATCGCTCATGTACAGCAGGCGGTGCGGTCACTGCGCGCTTACGACCGGGTGGAACTCGAGCCGGGCCAGAGCAAGCACGTGACTCTCAAGCTGGACCAGCGATCCTTCCAGTACTGGAGCGAGCCGAATCAAAAGTGGGAAACGAATTCGGGCAAGCGCACGATATTCGTCGGCGATGCAGACGCAACTCAATACCTACCTCTTTCGGGATCGGTGAGTCTGGAGCAGCGATAACAATAGGAGTAGATCGACTGTGCGGTTCGCTCAATCTGGAACGAGCGCCGGACCCTGCTCTTGCCCTCAGTCGGCCTAATGAACTAGCGGCGAAGAAATAGCAGGCGCGACCCTCCTCGGGATCTCCGTACTGACGGTTCCACATCAATCAAGCCCAAACGAGCCGTGATTGGGACGTCTTACACGTATTTCGGAGTATTTATGCGTTTTGTGACGTCGCCTAAGTAATTGATGGTATTACTTATTGGCGTTCTCATAACCCGTAGGTCAACTTGTTTTAGACAATGTGAGCAATTCTGAACAGTCAGCGGCTGACAGACAGGTAGAGACTGTTTCAATCTCCCACCCAGGGGGTCGAGTCAATCGAGGGACGGGGAAACTCTCTTGACTCTCAGCAAACGGGCGTGGTGCCGCAATGCCGATCTAGTGGAGCTCGATGACGTCACGCCCGTGTTCGTGAATCGCATAGGGTTGTTCAGCTTGTTGGCCGGCACCAGCACAGCATACTCTTCAATAAAAGTGGCGCAGGAGGTTGGTGAGAAAGTTGCTGTGTCCTCTCGTTTGCCACGCCCAGCTTCCGCTGGGCGGTCAGGATTGCCCCTTCTTCGGCGCCAATCAGTTTAAAATAAATCACTTAGAGCGGTTCAACGAACCGGTAGTACCGATTTACGACGCTGGGCCGATCGTGAAGACGACCCTTGGCTTGCCCGTAGCCTGCGCCCAGACGCTTTCCATTTCGGCGAGAGGCACTGCCCGAGTGGCAATTTTCAGGTTTGCGGGCCGAACTGCCTCAAAGACGCTTTGGATGGACTGCAAGAGAGTCTGGCGGCTGACGCTTCCTATGCCGCTGCCCATGAGCACCAGGGCCGACGAGCGCAGAGCAGCGCCGGGGAGGTTGATGTTGTGCTCGCCGCTGGCGGTGCCCACGTGGACAAAGCGCACCGGCTTATCCTCGATCGTATTTGCGAGGGCGGCGATCGTGATCTGCGCGCTCTCGCCCCAAAGGTAATCGATGACGACATCGATGCCGCCGGAGAACGCCTGTTTCAGCGCTTCTTCGTAGTCGCTCGCTCCGGAGGGACGATCGGCGCCGAGAGCGAATGGCACAATGACATCCGCGCCAAGCTGACGCACCTCTTCGAGCTCCTGCGCGTTGCGGCCAGTGGCGATGATTCTGGCAGCACCAAGGTGCCTGGCTAACTGCACGGCGATCCTTCCGGCAGTCCCGGTAGCGCCGTTGACCATGACCGTTTCACCGGGAACGAGGTGCGCGCGCTCGACCAGGCCGCCCCAGGCTGACATGCCGGGGTTCGCGATGGCCGCGGCGATGACGTCGTCTAGGGATTCGGGGATCTCCACACAGTGCCGGGGATCGATGGGACAGACCTCGGCGAGTGAGCCGAACGGCGCTTCAGGCATGGCGAAGTAGACCCGCCGCCCACCCTGTGCGCGGCCAACCCCATCGGTGCCCGCCACCGCAGGGTAGATTCCGGCAGAGCTGTAATGGGCGCCTGTAGCCCTGACTTTGGCGAGGTTGCTCAGTGCGGCAGCCCGCACTGCCACCAGTTCCTGTCCCCCCTTTGCAACAGGTGTTTCGAAGTCTCCATAAACAGGCGTCTTGCCTTTCGCGGTAACGATCGCTGCTTTCATTGCGATTTCTCCCTGGGCGCTACACCGGATTAGGAATTAGTGAAGGGTGAGTTGACGCTCTCAAGTGCCGTTTTCAACAACCGGCACTCTCTCCTGCTCTCTCTTTGCGCCCCCTTCTGCGGCGGAGCCCAAACGGTCAAATTCGAGGGCAGTTGGCGCGATACATCGAATATGGTTCATAATAATCGGTAAATCCCGTCTGAACCGAGTCGATAGCGCACGCCCTGCCGAAGACCCTGGCAGGAATAGAGGCTCTCAACGAAATAACAACCGGCGGATTACCGGCGGGTTGCGCCTCTCTGTTGTGCGGCAGTATTGGCTCCGAAAGGACGTTCTGGGGCTGGAACTTTCGATTCAGGGAATCGTCGGCTGAGGAGCTTGATCAAGTGGGAACGAACGCTGGGATCATTCGTGGCCGGGTCGCGCGATATATCTATGTCGTGATTGCGGTCGTTTTTGCTCTTCTGCTGCGCGTAGCGCTGGCTGAACACTCCATCACATTACCGACCTACGTCACCTTTTATCCGGTTGTCTTTCTATCCGCGCTGCTGGGCGGCATCTCGGAGGGCATTGTGGCCACGGCGCTCTCCGCGCTGCTGGTAGATTATTTTCTGCTTCCACCTGTTGGGAGTTTCGCCGTCCACTCAACCTCCGATATTGTTGCCATGGTTATCTTCTGCGCCGCCGGAATTACCGCCTCCGTAGTCGCGGGACTCTACCAGCGCAGCAGAGAGAGACGGGCAGCTCAGGCAATTGAATCGGCGATCCTGAGCGAACGTGAGAATGTAGAGGAAGCAGGGGAGTTGACAGAGACCGTCCGCGCGGAGCGCCGGCGATTCCTTGGCGTACTGGAAACGCTGCGCACGGCGAGCGATTCGACGGTTTCGCCCGGCGTCAGCCCGATCGACCGTATATTCAGCACGTCCGGCGGTAAATCCAGGCTTCCAACTCTGGATCAGAAGAGATTCAGAGCGTCGCTTCGCCTGACAGTCTGGGTTCCCTTCCTGGCTGCGTTGATTCTTGCCGCAGCCGCCCTTTGGGCAGCTTACAACCTGTACGCCTCGATGCAACGGGTTGATCGCACCGACCAGGTGATCGGTCAATCCCGGCGTGTGCTCAGGCTACTGGTCGATATGGAAGCTGGCGAACGAGGCTACCTTGTCACCGGGAACGTTGTGTTTCTCCAGCCGTATCAGGAAGGCTCGAAATCGATTGAATCCGAATACCAGAAGTTGTACCTCCTGGCTGCGGATAGCCCTCCGCAGCAGGCCCTGCTGGAAAAACTGCACGCCAATATCAATCATTGGCAAAGCTACGCCGAGCAGATGATCGCCTTGCGCCGTGCTGGTGGAGCATACACCGACCTCCAGGCGAATCTGGCCGGGAAAGCGGAAGTGGATGAGATCCGCGACCGGATCACCGAATTTCAGAGCGTCGAAGAGCATCTCCGCGATGAGCGCACCCGCACGGCGCGTCGCGATTGGCGCCTGGTTGCGACCATCTGCATTCTCCTGGGCCTGGGTATTGGGGTGGGTCTTGCGGTCTTCACGTTTCGCCGCATGGAAATGGTTGCTGCCAGTTTCGAAGAATCTGGCCGCAAGCTGGCGGCGAGCGAGCAGCGCTGGGCTACGACGCTTGAAAGTATCGGCGACGCCGTATTGGCGACCGACAATGAGGGCCGGATCGCTTTCCTCAATCCGGTGGCCGCCGCGCTCACTGGATGGAACGCGGACGAAGCGCAAGGCCGGCCGGTCCAGGAGGTCTTCCGGGTCATCAACGAAAAGACGCAAACGGCGGCTGAAGATATTGTTGCGCGTGTGCTGAGGGAAGGACACGCGGCCGAGCTGGCCAATCACACGGCAATGGTTGCGAAAAACGGCGTTGTCACTCCTATCGAAGACAGCGCGGCGCCCATCCGCAACGACGCAGGCGAAGTCGTTGGCGTGGTGTTGGTCTTCCGCGATGTGACGGTCAGGCGGCGGGCGCAGCAGGCGCAGCAATATCTCAGCGCCATCGTCGAGTCCTCCGACGACGCCATTATCGGTAAGTCTCTTGATGGCGCGATCACCAGTTGGAATCGCGGGGCTACGCGCCAGTACGGCTACACCGCCGCGGAGACGATTGGCAAATCCATTTCGATGTTGATTCCCGCTGACCACCCGAACGAATTGCAGGAGACTTTGCAAAAGATCGCCGCCGGGGAAGAAGTTGATCGCTATGAGTCGATACGTCAGCGAAAAGACGGCAGCTTGCTGGACGTCTCCCTGACCATATCGCCGATTTTCGATGCCACAGGAAAAATTGTTGGGGCCTCGTCCATCGCGCGCGACATCACCGAGGCCAAGCGGGCCGAGATTGAATTGCGTGCGCGGGAGGAGCGGTTGCGCATGGCGACTGACGCCGCGCAGCTCGGGATTTTCGAGTGGACGGTGCCAACGGACACGGCCGTTTGGGAAAACAAGCGGATGTACGAGATTTTCGGCATCCCTGAGACCACCGATGCTGTAAACCGGGATCGATTCGTATCAGAAACCCTGCACCCCGAAGACCTGCAGCGCTTTAGCCGGGAGTTGGAAGAAGCCATGCAGCCCGGCGCCCTGTTCCGCGGAGCTTATCGCATCCGCCGTATGAATGACGGCCAATGGCGATGGATCCAATACTTCGCGAGATTCGAGTTGACTCCCGACGGCAAGCCCCTTTGCTTAGTGGGCGTGCTGCAAGACATCACCGAGGCGAGGCGGGCCGAAGAGTTCAGGCAATCCTCGCAATACACCCGCAGCCTGCTTGAAGCCAGCCTGGATCCTCTGGTCACTATCAGCCCGGATGGCAAGATTACCGATGTGAACGAAGCCGCGATCGAGGTTACCGGGGTGGCTCGCGATCGGTTGGTGGGAACGGACTTTGCCGACTACTTCACCGCGCCCGATAAGGCCCGGGAGGGGTATCTGCGGGTTTTTTCAGAAGGCTTCGTTACGGACTATCCACTGACGATTCGGCATGCGGACGGGCGTTTAACAGAGGTGCTTTATAACGCCTCGGTTTACAAGGATGACCGGAACAACGTGCTGGGAGTCTTCGCCGCCGCCCGCGATGTCACTGACCTTAAACGGGCAGAAGCGGAATTAGCCGCGCGAGCTCAGGAGCTGGCCCGCTCCAACGCAGATCTGCAACAGTTCGCCTATGTCGCCTCCCACGATCTGCAGGAACCGCTACGCACCATCGGCAGTTTTTCGCAACTGCTGGCCAGACGCTATCAGGGTAAGCTCGATGCGGACGCCGATGAGTTTCTTACCTTTATTGTCGACGGCGCAATGCGCATGCAAACCCTGATTAACGATCTGCTCGCTTTTTCGCGGGTCGGCACACAGGGCAGTCCTTTTGCGCCAACAGACTGCGAAAAGATTCTTCACTCCGCCGAGGAGAATCTCAAGGCGGCTATCGAGGAGAGCGGAGCGGTGATCACGCACGATCCTCTGCCCAGGCTGGTTGCCGACGAAAGGCAGTTGACGCAGCTTTTTCAGAACCTGCTCAGCAACGCCATCAAGTTCCGGCGTCCGGAGATGGCGCCCTGCATTCATGTCTCTTCCAAGCGGCAGAATGGCGCGTGGAAGTTGAGCATTCGCGATAACGGCATTGGAATCGATCCGCATTATTTTGACCGTATCTTCATCATTTTTCAGCGCTTGCATGGGCGCGAGCAATATACCGGCACGGGGATCGGTTTGGCAATCTGCAAGAAGATTGTGGAGCGGCATGGTGGCCGTTTGTGGGTGGAGTCTGAATCCGGAACAGGCTCCACTTTCCATTTCGTCATTCCGGGAGAAAGCAATATCGGAGAAGGTAGTCTCTATGATGAGTCCCGTCAACGCAGTTGACATCCTGCTGGTGGAAGACAGCCCCTCAGACGTGCGCTTGACGCGCGAGGCGCTGAAAGAGGCAAAGGTTTACAACAGGCTCCACGTCGTCCAGGACGGCGTCGCAGCGCTAGCGTTCCTCCGCAAAGAAGGCGAATATACCAAAAGTCCGACCCCGGACCTGATTCTGCTGGATCTGAACCTGCCTTTAAAAGACGGACGCGAAGTCCTCGCCGAGATCAAGAAAGACAAAAACCTGCTGCACATTCCGGTGGTGATCCTCACCACCTCCAGAGCCGAAGAGGACGTGATACGCTCCTATAATCTTCACGCCAACGCGTATATCTCCAAGCCGGTGGACCTGTCGCAGTTTCTCCAGATCATCCGCGTAATAGAAGATTTTTGGTTGGCAGTTGTGACGTTGCCCAAGGGACAGAATCGGAAGTAGAGCCTAAATGAAAACGCTCCTTGTCGAAGACAATCCGGCCGATGCTCGCCTGATCCGCGAATTGTTGAAAGAGTCTGCCGCCTGGACTTTTGAGGTTCAACACGTCACCCGGCTGGACATGGCGCTGGAACGTTTGCGCGAGGAAGCCTTCGATGTGCTGCTGCTGGACCTGGGGCTGCCGGACACTCAGGGAATGGAGACGCTGACTGTCGCCCATAAGGCCTGTGGCGGCTTGCCCATCGTGGTCCTCACCGGTTTGGACGACGAACATTTGGCGTTGGAAGTGGTGCGCGCCGGCGCGCAGGATTACCTCGTCAAAGGGCAGTTCGACACCCAACTGCTCGTCCGGACTATCCGCTACGCCGTAAAGCGCAAGCAGGCCGAAGAGGAAGTCCGCCGGCTGAATGCCGAACTGGAGATGCGCGTGGCCGAGCGGACGCTGCAATTGCAGGCGGCCAACGAGGAGTTACAAGAGGAACTGGCCGAACGCAAGCGGGCCGAAGAGGCCGTGCGCGAGAGCGAAAAGCGCTACCGTAATCTATTCAATGCGATGAATGAGGGATTCTGCGTCATCGAAGTTCTCTTTGGCGCGGACGGAAAGCCGGAGGATTACCGCTTCCTGGAGGTGAACGAAGCCTTTGAAAGGCAAACCGGGCTGCGTGACGCTGTGGGCAAGCGTATGCGCGAGCTGGCCCCGGCCCACGAGGCGCATTGGTTTGAGATCTACGGAAAGATTGCGCTGACCGGCGAACCGGCACATTTCATGAATGAAGCTAAGGCGCTCAATCGCTTTTACGACGTTCACGCCTACCGCGTGGGAGAGCCGGAGCAGCGCCGGGTGGCGATCGTCTTCAACGATTTCAGCGACTACATGCGGGCGAAAGAGGCGCTGCGCGAGAGCGAGGAGCGGTTGAGGTTCGCCCAACAGGCGGCCAAGATCGGTGCGTTTGAGTGGAACGTCCAGACTGGGTTGAACATTTGGACGTCGGAGTTGGAGGCGATGTATGGTCTCGCGCCGGGCGAGTTCGGCAAGACGCAGCCTGCCTGGGAGCAACTGGTCCACCCCGAAGACCGCGCCGCCGCCGTTGGTTGGGTGAAGCAGGCTTTTGAAACGGGCGAGCCGGTGGAAGGAGAATGGCGGGTCCTCTGGCGCGATGGCAGTTTGCGTTGGATCTCCGGACGTTTCCAACTCTTTAAGGACGCGGCAGGCCAGCCGCTGCGCCTGAGCGGCGTGAACATTGACATCACCGAGCGCAAGCGGGCCGAAGAGGCGCTGCGCGCAAACGAAGAGCGGCTGCGCATGCAGATGGACCGGATGCCGATCGGCTGCATTGTCTTCGATCGACACAACTGCTTCAATCAACTAAATCCCGCTGCAGAACGTATTTTGGGGTACGCGGCGATGGAGTTGCGCGGCCAGCATGCCAACGTGATTGTGCCGGAGAAACATCGCCCGCACGTTGAAAGCATCATGCGGCGCCTCGCTGAGGGCGACATGACAGCCCACAGCGAGAATGAGAACCTGACTAAGAACGGAGCCACCGTCCTCTGCCAATGGACAAACACTCCGTTGCGAGATGGCGCCGGCAATTTCGTCGGTTCTTTGGCCATGATCCAGGACATCACCGAGCGCAGGCGGGCTGAAGAGGCGCTGGAGGAGAGCGAAGCACAGTTCCTGGCGCTAACGCAGAATGTGGTTTCTTCGGTGGCGCTCATCGACGCACGTGGCGAGTTCAGCATCGTCAACAAATCCTTCCTGCGCTTGTTCGATCTGGACGAGCATTCCAGCATCCTGAACATCAACAGCCGGGATTGGAGCCAGTGGCAGATCTTCGACGAGAACGGCCGGCTGCTGGACGTGGACGAGCACCCGGTGCGCCAGGCCATGCTCACCCGTACAGCGGTCAGGGATAAGCTCGTGGCCATGCAGACGCCGGCGAGCACCGATTCCAAATGGCTCCTGGTAAGCGCCGAACCAATCCTGGATGGCCATGGCAATATTCAGCAGGTGATCTGCACTTACCATGACATCACCGAGCGCAAGCAAGCCGACCGTGAGCTTCAAACCACCTTGCAGCGCTTCTATTTGATTCTCTCCAATATGTATCCCGGCGTTGTGCTTTTATCGCCCGAGGGGGTTATCGAGTTCGTTAATCAGTCTTTCTGCAACTGTTACGGCCTTCAGGACGATCCCGACGATTTAGTGGGACTCAACCTGCCACAACTGCTGGCCAGGTTCGAGAACAGCTACTTGAATCCGCAAGCGGCCATCGCCCGCATTCTCGAGATCATGGACCGCAAAGAACCTGTAGTGGGTGAAGAATTCGCCCTGCAGAACGGGAGGACATTCCTGAGGGATTTTGTCCCCTTGAACGTGGACGGAAAGCTGTACGGGCAGCTATGGGTGCATCGCGACATTACCGAGCGCAAGCAAGCCGAAGAATCGCTGCGGGAGCAGGCCGCATTGCTCGGCCTCGCCCTGGACGCAGCCAAACTGGGTTGGTGGACCTACGATCCCCTCACTAAGGTCTCCACATGGGACAAGCGGTACAGGGAGATTTTTCAGGTTTCCGGCAGCCAGAGCCCGACTGAAGAAATACTCGCCCGCGTCCATCCCGACGACCGGCGGCGCATGTGGGCGAGGGTTGAGGCGGCGCTCGACCCGGCGCACCCCAAGCCATACTGCACCGAATTCCGGATCAAGCTGCCCGATGACTCGCTCCGCTGGGTTGAAGCATACGGCGCCGCGGTCTTCGAAGGCGAAGGCGAGTCTCGCCGGGCAACGACATTAGTGGGCACTGTGTCAGACATTACAGAGCGCAAGCATACGGAGCAAGAACGCGAAGCCACAATCGAGCTCCTGCGGCTTGTAAACCAAGGCACGGGGACGCGCGATCTGGTCCACGCGGCGACGGCCTTCTTTCAACAGCAATCCGGTTGTTCGGCTGCCGGAATCCGGCTGCGCGAAGGCGATGACTACCCGTATCTTGAGGCGCGAGGTTTCCCTCGGGAGTTTCTCCTCACCGAGAACAGCCTTTGCACCAGAGACGCCGGCGGCGCAACGATCCGCGACTGCGAGGGTAATCCACAGCTCGAATGTATGTGCGGCAAAGTGATATGCGGGCGTACCGACCCCTCAAAACCCTTCTTCACGGCAAACGGCAGTTTCTACACCAACTCCACGACGCGCCTGCTTGCCACAACGAGCGATGCAGATCGCCAGACTCGCACACGCGATCGATGCAACGGCGAAGGCTACGAATCGGTGGCCTTGATTCCTTTGCGCGCCGGCGAACAGCGCCTTGGGCTGTTGCAATTCAACGATCGGCGGCCAGATCTCTTTTCCCCGGCGTTGATTGGCCTTTGGGAACGCCTGGCCGGTCACCTCGCCCTGGCCCTGGCAAAATGCCAGGCGGAAGAGGCGCTGCTCGAAAGCCAGAAAGAAAACGAGTTCCTTGCCGATCTTATCCGCGTTTCCTCGCAACCGCTCTGCGTCAGGTATCCGGATGGAAGGTTTGAGCTGGTCAATCGCGCATTTGAAGAATTGACCGGTTACAGTGCCGAGGAACTGCGTTCACTTGATTGGACGGCTACTCTTACGCCGCCGGAATGGCATGAGCTGGAGCGGGAGAAATTGGCCCAACTACACCGCACCGGCGCGCCTGTACGTTACGAAAAAGAGTATGTCAGGAAGAATGGAACGCGGGTTCCCATCGAACTGCTGGTCCACCTGGCGAAAGACTCCGGCGGGAAGCCGCAGTATTATTTCTCGTTCTTAACGGACATCACTGAACGCAAGCGTGCCGAAGAGGCGCTGCGCGAGAGTGAAAAGCAGTTCCACGACCTCGCCGAAGGAATTCCGCAGTTGGCCTGGATGACGAATCCGGATGGTTGGATCTATTGGTATAACCGGCGCTGGTATGGGTACACCGGCGCCACGCCCGAACAGATGGAAGGCTGGGGCTGGCAGAGCGTTCACGATCCCAACGAATTGCCACGCATACTTGAACGCTGGAAGGCTGCCCTCGCGTCAGGCGAGCCGTGGGAAGACACGTTTCCCCTGCGCGGGGCCGACGGAGTGTTCCGCCCGTTCCTCTCGCGGGCATTCCCGCTGCGGGACGCGGAGGGCCGCGTCACGCATTGGTTTGGCACGAACACGGATGTCAGCGACCTCAAGCGCGGCGAGGCCGAGTTGAAGAAGCTAAACCGGACACTGGAGGCTACGAGCAATAGCAACGAGGCGATTCTGCGGGCCACCGATGAGCAGTCGTTCCTGAAAGAGGTGTGCAACATTATCACCAGGGATTGCGATCATGCGATGGTGTGGATCGGAATTGCCGAGAATAACGAAGGCAAGAGTGTGCGGCCGATTGCGTATTCGGGAGTTGAAGAGGGATACCTGGAGACGCTTCGAATAACGTGGGATTCGAGCGCTCAGGGCAGCGGGGCCGCCGGCACAGCGATCCGTAGCGGGCAGCCATCGATATGCCGGAACATGCCCACCGATCCGGCCTTTGCCCCATGGCGCGAAGAGGCCATTAAGCGCGGCTATGCTTCTGTGCTTGCGATCCCTCTCAAGGAAAGCGGAGAAACATTTGGAGCGATCTGTATTTATTCCCGGGAGCCGGATGCGTTTGCGCAAAGCGAGGTTGACCTGCTGATGGAATTGGCGCGAGACCTCGAATTTGGCATTCATACGCTGCGCATGCGTGCCGCCCACGCCCACGCCGAGGAGGCCCTGCGCGAGAGCGAGGAGCAGTTAAGCCTTTTTGTCGAGCATGCGCCGGCCGCCCTGGCCATGTTTGACAAGCAGATGCGCTACATGCGCGTGAGCCAGCGCTGGAGGGCCGACTATGGTCTCGGCGATCGTGAGCTCTTCGGCGTGTCGCACTACGATGTCTTCCCGGAGATATCCAATGAGTGGAAGGAGGCCCACCGCAAGGGGCTGGCCGGCGAGGTCTCGCGCCATGAGGCCGACCGCTTCGAAAGAGCCGACGGGACTGCGCAGTGGATTCGCTGGGAGGTTCATCCCTGGCGTGATGCCGAGGGAAAGGTCGGCGGTATCCTGATCTTTACCGAAGATATTACCGAGCATATTCAGGCTCAGGAGGCGTTTCTTCGCAGCGAGAGGGAGGCCTTCGAGCGGGGACAGTTGCGCGCACTGGCCGAGAAAATGACGCAGGCGCGCGAAGAGGAACGCAAACAGGTCGCTCGCGATCTGCATGACGATATTGGGCAGCTTCTGACGGCGATCAAGATGGATTTGACGTGGACGAAGCGGCATCTGACCGGCGTGGAAGGCGAAGTGCAGAATCGGCTGACAAGATCGATTGAGATGATCGGCGATGGCGCCAAGTCTGTGCGCAACATTTGCAATGGTCTGCGGCCGGGGGTATTGGACGATTTGGGCCTGCCTGCAGCCATTGAATGGCAAGCGAGCGATTTCGCTTCACGCACCGGGATTGACTGCGAAGTTGTGCTGCCATCAACTGAACCGCATATTGATAGCGGCAGAGCAACCGCGATCTTCCGCATCTTCCAGGAGTGCCTGACCAATGTGATCCGGCACGCGGAGGCGAAGTCGGTGCGCGTTTCACTGCGAGAGGAATTCGGCAGTCTATTTCTAATTGTTCAGGACGATGGCGTTGGATTCCCGGAATCCAGTGCATCGAACTCAATGGGATCGCTGGGTCTCTTGGGTATGAACGAGAGAGCGCAAGCGTGCGGCGGCCAGGTAATGATTACGAGTTCTCCCGGCAACGGGACAACGGTGACGATTCGCGTTCCCGTAAATGCGGCGCCCGTCCAAAGTGAGGAAAAATGAACATCCTGATTGCCGACGATCACGCGGTTGTCCGCCGTGGGCTGAGAGACATCCTCTCTGAGGCCCTCCCCGGAACTCACTTCGTTGAAGCCAGCACCGGCGATGAAGTAATAAGCCACCTTGCCAAATCGAAGATTGGGCTCGCCGTACTCGATATCAACATGCCCGGGCGAAGCGGCCTTGACGTTCTCAAGGACATCAAGCACAGCAATCCACGCCTGCCGGTAATTATCCTGAGCTGTCAGCCGGAAGAACAGTATGCAGTTCGCTGCCTTCGCGCCGGGGCTGCCGCTTATATCAACAAAGACAGCGCCACCGAAGAATTGGCGCTGGCCGCCCAAAAGATCCTCAGCGGCGGCCGGTACGTCAGCGCCGGAGTTGCTGACAGCCTGCTTGCGAATCTCGATGGAACGGAAAAGCCACCGCACGAGTTGCTGTCTGACAGGGAATTCGAGGTCATGCGAATGATCGCTTCAGGTTTGTCGCTCACATCGATTGGCGACCAACTCCATGTGAGCGTTAAGACCATCAGCACCTATCGCGCCCGAATCATGGAGAAAATGCAGATGGAAAGCAACGCAGAACTCACGCGTTACGCGCTTAGGCATAATCTCATCGAGTAGCGCCTGCTTTTTGTAGGAATCGCCCTACACCGATCTCGCCAAACCGCCTACACAATCATCGGAATCCGCTGATTGTGGCGGGAGTCCCAGTCGATCTAAGGTAGAGAACAGGTGATCAAACGCCTTACATACCTTTCTCCGGATCTGTAAAGCCGCGGTTTCCCCGTTGCTTTTGCGTACTGCCGAGTTGAAAGCAGAGGGCAGGTATTCGAACGCTGTGTACTCTCCTTGGATTTGTAAAGCCGCGGCTTCCCCTGCGTTTTTAGATACTACAGACCCGAATATGATTGGAGGCGAGGCAACATGGCTTCGCGCTTATACTTCTCACCCCTTCCCCGCGCGTACGCTCCCTTTCCCCCTGAAGCGGCAAGTTCCCTGCCAAACCCCGCGATGCGTGAAGCAATAAACGTGCTGGTTGCCGATGACCATCCCGCTACGCGGGTTGGCCTCGAGGAAATCCTCGCGGATGCGCTTCCCTCTGCGCAGTTCGGCAATGCCGCGAATGCCGATGAGGTTATGGAGAGGCTGTCGGAGACAAAATACGATCTGATCCTGTTGGATATCAACATGCCGGGACGAAGCGGACTGGATGCGCTCCAGGAGATAAAGCGCCGCTTTCCAGAGATTCCGGTGGTGATCGTCAGCGTTCACTCTGAGGAGCATTATGCAGAACCCTGCCTGAGACTCGGGGCGGCAGACTATGTCAACAAGAACTCGGCTCCCGAAAAGCTGGTTCCTTCGGTACTCGGGATTCTTGGCGAACGTCGTAATGGCAAGACCCAGGCTTGTCCCGCCGGCGCGGTTCCGCATAAGTCGAACTGAATTTGAGCATGTATCCGCCCAAAAACGTTGGGCCGGTTGTAAGAAGTTTCTGACAGCAAATTGCTGAATCACCTACACCTTAATCAGCAATCTCTGATCCCATATCGACTGACGCCAAACTATAGTACCTTCAACCGCCCTCCGACGACGGAGTGAAAGTAATCCAGCTAAGGAGCCCTGTGATGCGTATGCAGTTTGGTAGGCAGCTAAAGACAGGGATTCTCGTGGCACAGGTAAGACAAGTATAGTTAGGCGGCGCTGCTTTCAGGCGACTGCAATCTCCCCATGCAACATATGATGAGCAGACGATAGGAGACACTCATGGCAACTGCGGTACTGGCTGAAAAAGAATTTTCGCTTCCGCGCCCGCTTGATGGGCAAGTTGGGCTCATCACCGGCAGTTCTCGTGGAATCGGACGAGTTATCGCACGTGAACTTTCCCAGCGAGGAGCAACTGTCGCCATCAACTATCGAAACAATTATGAAGCTGCCGAACAGTTACGGAATGAGATCAGGGAAGCCGGCGAGGAATGCGAAATCTTCCGGAGCGACATCTCTGATAATCGGCAGGCGCGTGGATTGGTGCGGGATGTTGTGGACTGCTATGGGCGCGTCGACATTTTGATTAATAACGCAGGCATCACGCGCGACAAGTCGGTTCGGAAGATGACCGACGAAGATTGGGACGCGGTGATCGATACCAACCTGAACAGCGTGTTCTATTGTACGAGCGCCGTTGTGCCGATGATGGTCGAGCAGAAATACGGGCGAATTGTGAACGTCGCATCGTTTGTCGGGCAGGCCGGAAACTTTGGCCAGGCAAACTATGCCGCGAGTAAGGGAGGGATCATCGCCATGACCAAGGTCCTGGCCCTTGAACTCGCGAAATTCAATGTAACCGCTAACGTAGTCGCTCCCGGTTTCATCAACACCGAAATGGTGGCGGCAATGCCCGCTAACGTGCTAGAACAAGCCAAAGCGCGGATCCCGATGCAGCGCCTGGGGCTGCCGGAAGAAATTGCGAAGGCTGTGGCGTTCCTGGTGTGCGACGGGGATTACATCACTGGACAGCAGATTAACGTAAATGGCGGAATCTACATGTAAATAGGAGCCAAACTTGCGGCCTCCTGATGGAGCGGATACCTAAGTCAGACCAGGAGTCTCCCATGATGCGAAGGCGGTTTGGAAAGCCGGTAAAGACCAGGATTCTTGTGGTAGACGACGAGCCATCGATTGCAGTTAGGCTGGCCGGCATCCTTGAAGAAGAAGGCTATGAGGTCGAAACTGCGTTCAGCGGCGAAAACGCAGTTTTGAAAGCCGCGGGTTTTGAACCGAACCTGCTCATCATAGACTTGAACATGGGCGCGATGAACGGCGTGGAAGCCGCCACTCGTATTACCGCAATCCTGCCCGATTGCCGAGTGCTCTTTTTTTCGGGAACCAGTTCATTCGATGAGTTGTCTCGTACGGCGCCAAAGCGTCTTGTATACAGCTTTGCGCGGAAGCCCATGCCCGTCCACGATCTTTTCAGCGCGATTGCGTACATCGTCTCACCGGCAAACACCGTCTACGATCGAAAGAATTCGATCGACGAATTCGTCCCTCACGAAGAACCTCCGCAGAGGTGGCATGTAGCCAAATTGACTCCGCCTCGCGGCAAATCAGTTGTCCGCAATTCCACCTCGGGTAGTGACCTTTCGGAAATCTTGCCTTGGAATCTCATGCACGGTGAAAACTCGGGAATCAGACTCGGCGCGTGAACCGCGGCGTAGCAGCTCAGTGCAGCACTGGATTCCGAAAAAAACCGTGGCGCGTACCGGTGTGAGCCAAAGTGAGAGTGCCCTATAACGAGGATCTGATGATTGCTTGTGAGGACTATAGACAGACTCAAAACCTGGGAATATTCATGACCGGCACTGCCGAGCTCCGTGGGCCCTCTATCCTTGTAGTTGATGACGAACGCGTGATTGCCGATAGCCTCGCTCAGATTTTGACTTTAAGTGGCTACGCCGCTGCTCCGGCTTACAATGGCGAAGCGGCTATTGAGTCCGCTCTAAGGACGCCGCCCGAGTTACTCATCAGCGATATTGTGATGCCCGGAATGAACGGTATCGATCTCGCTATCAGGCTCCAGCACCTCGCGCCCCAATGCAAAGTCATCCTTTCGTCCGGCCAGCCGGTCAGCGCTCAATTGCTCGATTTGGCGGGAAGAGAGGGATGGAATTTTGCGTTCCTGCATAAGCCAATTCACCCCGCGCAGTTGCTGACACACGTGTCGAAGATCATCTACAGGCCGAATCGCAGGTTCCACCTTCAAGAAGCACAGCCGGCATATTAGAGCGCAAAACCAGAGAAGATGTATCCCGCGTCAAACCTACCGTCGGTTTTCACAGGCTGCGAAAAACTCGACTTCAGGCGCTTTCGCCCGGACGCAGTAAAAAAAGTCAATACACCCGCCCACAAATCTCTTCGCAAACGTCTGTGAATCAACCACTTGCATGAGACCAGACATTGCGCAGTATTTCCTCGAATCGGTCTATTCTCGTTCCATAGGCAAGTTGAACGAACCGGCTCCTTTGCTGGGGCACCGCTAGGAGCTCAACTCCATTGTTTTCATAAAGCTGCACCGAACTCCAGCGGGCTCAAGAAGTTCGAGCGGAAGCTATTCGCTAACCAGTTGAAAACGAAAGGCTTCCCCGCAGAATGCTTGCAATGGGGGCGGGGGCGCGGCGAACCGGCCATGGTCTGAAAGCGTCGTCACAGGGTGCCCATGGGCGCCACCTGCCATTCGCCGGCTATGCGGGAGTCCACACATTGCTACTACCACGCGCCGTTAACCGCCGCCGGCCGGCAGACTCTCTCTTCAAGCTGCCCGTTCCCGATGCCATTTTCCCCTTCATCTCGGCCCCTCGGGTCGATTTCCCCAAAGAAGCCATCGAAATAAGACAGAAATCCAGATAAGCCTTTCTGAATCCTATTTGGACCGTTCGAGTCTAAAAAGGTGATGGGAAGTGCGCGTGGAGTAAGCAGCCGGTATTGATGCCTCTGGAAAGACACCAGAAGCCTCCTCGTTTTGCGGCCCTGGGGATTCACCGAGGTTAGACAGACCATGACGCTGTACGATTTCCACGACTGGAGCCGTGCGGCTCTTGCGCCGTTACGCCTTGCTGCCGAGACCACAAAGGCCACATTCGAGAATCCGTTTTTCCCGGTGGCGCACACGCAGGTCGGTCGAGCGATCGCGGCGGGCGCCGAGCTTTTTGAGCGCACTACGCGCCATTTCGTCAAGCCGGAGTTTGGCCTGACAACCACCCGCATCTTCGGCGAGACGATCCAGGTCGATGAAGAAACCGTCACCACCAAGCCGTTTTGCCGACTGCTGCATTTCAAACGGCACACCAAGAATTCCGATCCGCGAGTGTTGATCGTGGCGCCGTTGTCTGGCCATCACGCGACGCTGTTGCGCGGCACGGTCGAGTCGATGCTGCCTGACCACGATGTTTACATCACCGATTGGGTGGATGCGAGAATTGTGCCGCTGTCGCAAGGCAAGTTCGACCTCGAGGATTACATTTCATACGTGATCGATTTCATCCGCCTGCTGGGGCCCGATGTGCATGTGTTTGCGGTATGCCAGCCGGCGCCGGCGGTTCTATGCGCTGTTTCCCTGCTCGCGCAGATGGACGATCCGGCCCAGCCGCGTTCGATGACGCTGATGGGCGGGCCGATCGACACGCGCATCTCCGAGACGTTCGTAACGGAGCTGGCGCACAAGGAAACTGTCGGCTGGTTCGAGCACTCGATGGTTCATCCCATCCCGCTTTATTACCCCGGCGCGCACCGCCTGGTTTATCCCGGATTCCTGCAATTGCAGGGCTTCATCTGGATGAATGTCGACCGCCATGTCGGCGAACACATCAAGCTTTTCCAGCACCTGGTCAAGGGCGACGGCGAAAGCGCTGCTGCGCACCGCAAATTCTACGATGAGTACCTTTCGGTCATGGACGTCCCAGGGGAGTTTTATCTGCAGACCGTCGAGCGCGTATTTCAGAAGCACGACCTGCCGCTCGGTAGATTCACGTGGCACGGCCAATTGGTAAAACCGGAAATGATCAAGAAAACCGCGCTGCTGGTGATCGAGGGCGAGCTTGACGATATTTCCGGGGCCGGGCAGACCCGCCCTGCCATCGACCTATGCAGCGGCCTCGACGATAGCATGAAAAAGACGCATCTGCAGGCCGGCGTCGGCCATTACGGCCTGTTCAACGGCCGCAAATGGCGGCAGAACGTGCTGCCGATCATGCGCGGCTTCCTCCGCCAGCACGGCCGCCGGGAGGAGTCCCGTGCGTCTCGCAGGAAACACGCAGCGTAGCATCGGCATCGAAGCGGTAGATGGTTCCGCTTTAGGAAGGCATGTTTCCGGCCGGCGGCTTGCGGCTGTCTGTTTGCGCCGAGGGCGGCGCCGATCGCGTCTGGGCAAACAGATTCAGCATGCGATCGAGTTTCGCATCCAGATCATCCAACCGCAACTCAACATTCGTGAAACGCTCCGCGAGAGATGCGACTTCCTGCCGCGTTGGCAGCCCAAGATGCTGCAAGGCCTGAACCATCGATTTTTCCATCTCTGCGCGTAGCGGGGCAGAAGCAGTCAGATAGCACTCCAGCATCGCCCCATTGGCCTTGGCGTACTCTTCCGTGTTCACGGTTTGCACCATCGTCTTCGACACGGCATCCAGATAGGTGTCTCGCATTTCACGGAGCATCGCAAAGGGATCGTAGGTCTTGTCCTTTACCTCGTCAACTTCTTTGACTTCTGCCATATATTTAGACCTCGATTCTAACCACGCACATACCCGTTTTCGCGCACAGGTATACACGTTATTTTACATTGGGCGCAGCTTTAAATGGGGCGCAACCAAGTCGCGCCCCATCAAGCAACCGCCCTTGAGTGGGCCCGATCGCCTTGTCAGGCGGTGACCAGATCCAACATCTCCTTCTGTGCTTCAAGGAGCGTGGCGACGCCCTTCTGGTACGAACCAACCGCAGCGCTCACTGGAGTTTCCGCGAGGTTCAAATGCTGCCGGGCGGCATCCATCGCTGCCTTGGCCTGGGCTACTGAGGTTTCGAGCACTTTCTTTTGCGCGGCGACGGTGCGCTCCACGGCCTGGTTGCTCTGTTGGACGGCAGACTCAGTCACCTTGTCGGCGGCCGCTGCGCGATCCTTCATCGCGTCGATTAAGGCATGGCTCTGCTCGACCGAAAGGTCAACGGCCTGTTTCTGAGCGTCGGAGAAGCGCTCGAACATCGTGTTTGCAACTTCCACCAAGGGCAGGCGGTAAGCGGCGGGCAGCTTTTCGACGGACTTCTTGTAGATGTCCATCAACTCCGCGTTTTGCTGCGCTGCAACATCGATGGTGCTTTTCTGGATCTCGGCGATGCGGTTAATGCTGTTCGCGAGCAAAGTGACGAAATTTTCTCTCGCTTCAGCGACTTCAGGGGCAGATTTACGAACTTCATCCATGACTGGTTCCCTTCTGGGTTTGGCTGTCGGGCTCATCTTGACCCTCCTTTGGTGGGCTTTTGCTGCAAATTATGCTGCACTGCAGCACACTTTTAATCGTACCCCTTTTTTCTCCCGTGTCAAGGGGCTAAAATGAAAATTCCATATGGCTCAGACCGTAATCATCAAAAAATACGAAAACCGGCGCCTCTACGACGCGACCAACAGCCGCTACGTGAACCTGGATGAAGTGGCGCAGCTGGTGCAGCAGGGCCACGACGTCCAGGTAGTGGACGCCGCATCCGGCGAGGACCTGACTCGCCTGATCCTCACCCAGATCATCGCGGAGGGAGCCAAGAACTCCGAATCGACTTTTCCCCTCGATATTCTGCGGCAAATGGTGATCGCCTCAGATCGGGCCAGCCAGGAGAGCGCGACCCGCTATACCAAAGCCATGCTGGATCTTTACAAAAACACTTACCAAGCCATGGCTCCGGCACTTAATCCATTCGAGTTCCTTCATAATCCGGTGGGGACAGCGGCGCCGCCGGCGCGACCCGCTGCAGCCCGGAGCGCTACGGAAGAACCCGACAGCCCCGGGGTACCGGACGAGATGGCCGTATTACAGAAACGTATTGCAGAACTCGAGAAGACGGTTTCATCGCTTCGCCCCGGAGGCGCCGCCCACGGAGGGGAGAGAAAACCGGGGAAACGGCCGAACCGCAAAGCGTCAGCAAACAAGAAATGAGCCGTCGAAATTTAATCGCCGGCGAACGGCGCGACCAGTTCGAGCCTTGGTGTGCTGCTGGCTGGAATCGGCGAACGAGCCGAAATCAGGTGCGGCTGCATAGGCCGCTCCCTGGGAGCGAAGTACTTGAGCGTTGAAGGAATCTTCGCCTCTTCCGCGGTTCTTGTCTGAGCCTCCTCGGCGGATCTAGCTCCCAGCCATGCATCGATACGCGGCCAGGTAATTGTAGGGGCGGTGCGGCCTCCGGCCATAATCCCTACGTGCCCTCCGGGGGCCCGGAAAATCTCCTTGTCGGTGCTGCTCACCTTGCCCAGAATGGTCTCCGATTGGCAGGGCGGCGTGATGTGGTCCCGCTCAGCAATTACCGTGAGTAAATTCGCCCGCAACCGTCCAAGATCGACTGTTTGGCCGCCAATCTGGAGTTCATTTTTGATAAGACGATTGTTGCGATAGAGATCGTCAATCAGCTGCCGGTAAGCAGCGCCGGCCACGGGAACTAAATCCGACATCCAGGTATTCATCGCATGCCAGGACTCGACCGTGGACGGGTTATCGAGGTTGTCCCAAAGTTTGCAGTAGGTAGTTACGTAGTTTTCGACCGGCTTGAGCACCCTCGATCCCAAATCGATCATCTCCCCGGGCATATTTCCAAAGGCGCCGAGCACGCCGTCAAGGTTGAAGTACTTCTCGTCCGCGAAACGCGCGAGAGTAAGCTCCTTGCGATTGGAAAAATCAAGCGGCGCAGTCAGCAGCAGAAGATTCCGTAATCCGTCATTCGGATGCAGCGCGGCGTAGATCGTGGTCAGCACTGCGCCAACGCACCAGCCCAGCATGCTGAACTCGCGCGAGCCAGAGATCGACTTCACCTTGCGGATGGCGCGCGGCAGGTACTCCAGCACATAGTCGTCCAACTTCATTTTTGAATCTTCCAGGCCGGGGACGCCCCAGTCGAGAAGGTACACGTCGTAGCCTTTTTTGACCATGAACTCAACAAAGCTGTGCCCCGGCCGGAGATCGAAAATCGATGGGCGATTGATTAAAGCAAATACCAGCAGCAATGGGATCTTATGGCGCTTTTCCTCAGGAAGGACGGGGGTGTATCGATAGAGCTTCGCTTTATTCAGCGTCCAAACGACCTCTTTCGGCGTCTGCGCGATGGCCGCGTCCGTCGAAAGCAGCTCATTTACTTTCCTAAATCGCTCGGTAAAAACAAGCGGTCCGCCGGATAATGCTGGAGTTGCAATCGATGCCATAATTCCTCGCCTGTTCTTCCTTCCGGAGTATGGTGACGTTTCCATTCGACGACACAACGGGTGAGGCCAGCGCGACGATCTCTCTGACCGCTATTTCCAGAGGCAACTTTTTGAGCAGCCCATGCACGAACGTGCGCGCGCTGAAAAACAGTTCCAGTAAGATGTGGCACGTCGCTGGGTTGACGAGATGTGCCGGCCGGGAAACCTGTGGCTTAGCCTACTGCAGCTAAATTCATACGACGCCGGCCATTTCGAGACGAGGGAATGTGAACTGCCGATGCGGAAATTCAGATACCAGCTGCGGAAATGATGCCGACGCTATAAATGTGCCTGATACAAGGTTAGGATAAGGGACGAACATCGGGATATAGGAGAACGCTGATTAACTTGTAAGCAATTCCAGAAGATGCCTGTAGGAAGAGTCTGACAGTTAAACGCCATTTTAATAAAGGGTCAGATTGACCCTTCTCGCATCATTGAAGGCCCCCATTGTGTTTGGCTATGGGCTCGATCTGAAGGGCTGATCGAGCATACGCTGTCGCCTCGAGAAAAGCGCCTTGGATGCTGCTGAGGAATTCTTCAGGCCTACCCTCGAAAGCTACATCATCGGCGGCATCTCGGGCCTGGCTGCCCGGAGGCGCAAAAGTGACAACGGGCATAAGCGCACCAAAGGCTTGAATCGAGGAGATCAGATGGTCCCTTTCCTGGACGGGAATCGTGTGGCATAACAAGAGAAGGTCGAATTCGCCGTGCTTATAACGCTGGATCGCCTTTTTCAGAGATAGTTCTGAATCGACAATGTAGCCGGCGCGCCGCAAGATCTGGCTCCGGTACTCTAACAACGCCGGTTCCCGACCAACAGCGAGGATGAGCTTGAGCGGCATGGCGGACCCCTAGTTGGTTCCAGTTCTCTCTGGCGGGCACCCCGAACTCGATCTGGGCAAAGAGGAATTGAACCGTCGAGACTTAACGGACGGCGATGGGTACGACCTGTTTGAGGATGTGCGTGCTGGAGCCTGGAATCGGCGAATGTGCCGAGTGCAGTTGCGGCTGCAGATGCGGTTCGCGGGGACTTATGCACTTGAGCGTTGGACGAATCATTGCCTCCTGCCCGGATCTAGCTGCCAGCCATTCGTTAATATGCGGCCAGGTAACTGTTTGGGCGGTGCGGTTTCCCGCCATAATCCCAATGTGCCCTCCCTCGACTCGAAAGATCTCCTTGTCGGCGCTGCCCACCTTGCTCAGAATGGTCTCCGATTGGCATGGTGGCGCAATGTGATCCGCTTCAGCAATTACCGTGAGCAAATTCGCCCGCAATCGTCCAAGATCGACTGTTTCGCCGCCAATCCGGAGTTCATTCTTGATCAGGCGATTGTTGCGATAGAGATCGTCGATCAGCTGCCGGTAAGCAGCGCCGGCCATGGGAATGCAGTCCGACACCCAGGTATTCATCGCATGCCAGGACTCGACCGCGGCCGGGTTATCGAGGTTATCCCAAAGTTTGCAGTAGTTCACGAAGAAATTTTCGACCGGCTTGAGTGCCTTAGACCCGAAATCGATCATCTCCCCGGGCATATTTCCAAAAGCAGAGAGCACGCGGTCAAGGTCAAAGTACTTCTCATCCGTCAAACGCGCGAAAGGAAGCGCATCGCGATTGGAAAAATCAAGCGGTGCGGTCAGCAGCAGAAGGTTCCGTAATCCGTCATCCGGAAGCAGCGACGCGTAGATCGTGGACAGCACTGCGCCAATGCACCAGCCTAGCATGCTGAACTCGCTCGAACCGGAGATCGACTTCACCTTGCGAATCGCGCGCGGCAGGTACTCCAGCGCATAGTCGTCCAACTTCATGCGCGAATCTTCCGAGCCGGGGACGCCCCAGTCGAGGAGGTACACGTCGTAACCTCTCTTGACCATGAACTCAACAAAGCTACGGCCGGGCCGCAGATCGAAAATCGAGGGGCGATTCATTATCGCAAATACCAGCAGCAGCGGAACCTTATGGCGGTTTTCCTCTGGAAGCACGGGAGTATACCGATATAACTTCGCCTTATTCAGCGTCCAAACGACTTCTTTCGGCGTTTGCGCGATGGGCGCGTCTGTGGAAAGCGTTTCAGTGAATTTCTTGAATCGCTCAACATAAACAATCGGCCTGCTCGAAAACGATTGAGTTGCAATCGATGCCATAACCCCTCGCTTGTTTTCCCTCAGGAGTCTGATGATATTTCCGTTTGGCGACACAAATTGCGAGGCCAGTACAACGAACACTCGGATCGCGAATTTCAGTTGCAGGTGCTTGAGCAGCAGATGCATGCATCCGCTACAGCGCCAAGGCAGATGTGTTGAAGTGCGCACTTCGCCGGAAGGAGCGAAATACGCCGATCCTAAAGGATCCCGAGCCCTACACCAGGACTCGAGCGGCGATTGGCAAATCCGTTATGGGATAACCGACTCGGGAAACAAGCCAACGCCGTAGTTGCGTTTGTGCCGCTACACCTCCAACATTCCGCGCAGGGTCAGTTGAGAACCTAAAGACGCTGGCTAGCGGACCAGCCCTTTATTGCCGCGGATAAAAGCGATTTACCACTAAGAACATTCTAGTCAACTAGCATGTTCTCCGGTTGAAGGCCATGTTAAATGTGGCCGAATTAACTGCTTTCCGAAAGGCCATGGTGTTCCAGTGGGCTAAGTCACCCAACTAAGTCACCCGGCTAAGTAATTTTACAAATGCTCATTGCTCCTGACTTGTTGGTACTTTTGTACCCCTCCCCGCGGTAGACGTATGTCACTTATCGAACATAGAAGAAATATTTCACCTAGAAGAAATATCCTTTGCTGTCGAAACTGCGCGGCGTCCGGAGTTGATATCAACCACCACCCGGTTTGTCATAAGACACATTAGTGCCGTCATCTTCCGGTGTGTGACGACGGTTCCGTTTTGCAACACTACTCACGAGGTCAGCGACGAGCAGTCTGGCCGAAAGTTCCGGACGCAAATTCTTGAACGGCCTATGCACAAATGTGCGCGTGCTCAAAAAAGTTCCAGGGAAAATGCGGCGCCTCGCTGGGTTGACGAGACGTGCCGGCCGGAAACCGCCAAGTATGACGGCTATAGCTTTGCCTGCTGCCGCTAAATTCATGCGACGCCGAGCATTTCAAAACAAGGAATTGTGAATCCGACGCGGAAGCTCAAAAGCCAGCTTCGGAAACGACGGCGGCACTATGAAAATCCTTAGAACAAGGTTAGGAACGTGGGGAGTCGGCAGGATATAGGCAAATGCTGATTTTTTTGTAGTCAATTTCAGAAGATGTCCGGTAGGAAAAGTCCGACAGTTAAGCCGGGTTCATTGAAAATTCGCGCGGACACGTGCGGATCGAGGATTGCCGTGGCCTCGAGAAAGCCGCTTGCGAGCGCTATTCCTCCATACGTGCGTCTTGGACTCCACCAAGCGGCGCGAGGCTTGCAGGAGGGGGTCGCCAATGCGTAACCCCGATCGATAACATCAATCTCGCCCGATAGATCCGGCATTGCGCAGGATACGCCTGACTTTCTTGGGTGAAATTGACAGCCGCGCCGCGACCCTCGAAATCTTCCGGCCTTCCCGCATCCACACCTTCGGAATCACGATCTCAGCGAATTCCTCGCTGATTTGCTGGAAGGTCTTGTTGCCCAGCATACCCTCCGACCAGCTGCGCAATGTGTCGTTAATCCCCGAGGCTTGCACGATGCGCGATTTCAAAACCGCGAGATACTCGACCTGGTGGTCGTTATCTCCTGAGCCGATCAGGCCGGTTGCTTCGCCAGCTCGCTTTCGGGCCTCTTCCCAATCCTGGAAAAAATCGTTTGCCGCTGTTATTCCGCGCGCAATACACGCGGCCGCCAGCAAGTGCAGATTCTGTGTGGCGTGAGCCAGCTTCAGGGCCTCCTCGCTGTATTCACGCGCGCGATTGGCATGCACGGCGACGTCGACATCTTCTCCGGTTTGCTCTTCTACGTGCGCATTCTCGATGGCGGATTCCAGGATGCGGGCCCGGGCCATCAGGATGGTATCGCCCTGCTCCTGTCCAATGCGGTATGCCTCGGCAGCCTCCAGCGAGGCCTTATCGATATCGCCCCGATCCAGATGAAGGTGTCCCAAATTCAGCGCGACATTCCCAATGCCGTCGCTGTGCTGATGCAGATCATAGATCTCCCGAGCTCGTTTCAGATCTTCGAGTGCCTGCTGCGACAGCTCTTGATACCGGAGACGCAGCGATTCGCTTGAGACCGCGGCGGTCTTCGATGCGGCGGATCGCGATCGTCCCGATTGAGCCTGCCGATCGATCCGCTTCCGCATCTGTTGCGCAAGCAGCCGGCGAACATAAGCGGCATTCACCAGCGTTCTTGCCAAATTCAGGTGGTTGGAATCGCGCCGCGCATACAGTTCCATGGCCCGCGTAAAGTGTTCCAGCGCGTTCGTGTACTCTCCCAGGCGCCGGACGATCCGCCCTCGCGCCGATTCGATATTCCCCAGCGCCACGTAGTGATCCGTGGTCTTCAGTACGGATTCCGCGTTAGATAGAAGTTGCAGCGCTTCCTTGGCCATTCCCTTCTGGAATAGCAACCAGCTCTCCTGCACCTGAATCACGGCCGTGGACATCCGTTCGCGTTGCGTTTGCGCCATTTCCCGCGCGCGCACGAGATGCAACAGCGCGGCTTCGTACTCGCCTTTCTTACGGTGAGCGCGCCCTTTCCAAAAATGGGCTAACGTCAATTGCGGGCCTTCGCCAAGATCGTTCAGCGACTTCAATACAAAATCGAGCGCCTCAATGCACTTATCGCTTTCACCGCTCGCCAGCGCGCGAAAGGCTTCTGCCATGCGTACCCGCAGATAATCCTCCATGCTCAGCTTTTTCTTGCAATCCGATTGAAACTTCTCAAGCATAGGGTCCAAAAACCGGTAGTCGCGATAGCCGAGGTCAATCCATTGCGCCAAAAGCAGCAGCAGCCGTGCAGAGTCTGGGGTGTCCGGCCCGACCTCGTTCAGTTCCTTCTCGGCTGTATCGAGCATGGCAATCCCCTGCCCCAGCCGGCGCTGATGCAACGCCAAGCTCAATTCCTCGGCAAATTGTCTATTTAGAAGCACTGCAGCAAACTCCTTTTGAGATGGTCCGAATCGGTCGGGGGCAAACTAGGACGAATTGGAACATTTTGGCAAAACCAAGCTTTCGAAAGATTATGAACCCGCCTGGGAATTTCTGTCCACTCGCCCGATTCGGACCAATTCTGTTTGTCGCGCGGCTCTTTTTGTTTTTTAATCGCATCGAAATGCTGCAACGCGGCATCTACAGGAGGGTAGAGGAGAACAGCATGGAGAATCACACTTCCCTGAACGGCTGGAATTCGCCCCGGTGGCAAGGGATCACCCGCACCTACACGCACGATGAAGTCAATCGGCTGCGTGGCACGGTTCACGTAGAGCATTCGCTGGCGCGGGCGGGTGCTGAGAAGCTGTGGCGCTTGCTGCATCGCGAACAGTACGTAGCCGCGCTAGGCGCTCTCACGGGGAACCAGGCTGTCCAGATGGCCGCAGCCGGCCTGAAGGCCATTTACCTCAGTGGCTGGCAGGTGGCGGCCGATGCTAATCTCAGCGGAAACATGTATCCGGATCAAAGCCTCTATCCGGCAAACAGTGTTCCCGCCGTGGTGCGGGCAATCAACAACGCACTCATGCGCGCCGACCAGATTACGCACGCTGAAGGCCAGGACGACGTGGACTGGATGCTTCCCATTGTCGCCGATGCCGAAGCCGGTTTTGGGGGCGCGCTGAACGCTTTTGAGCTGATGAAGGGCCTGATTGAAGCCGGAGCCGCAGCGGCTCACTTCGAGGACCAGCTATCGTCGGCGAAAAAGTGCGGTCACATGGGCGGCAAGGTCCTGGTGCCCACTCGCGAAGCTGTTCAGAAGCTGATCTCGGCACGCCTGGCCGCGGACGTCCTGAACGTCCCCACCATTCTTATCGCGCGCACCGACGCCGACGCCGCGCAGTTGATCACGAGCGACTGCGACCCCGCAGACAGGAAATTCCTGACAGGCCAGCGCACTGTCGAAGGCTTCTTCACCTTCCGCGGCGGCATTGACGCCGCCATTGCGCGCGGTCTCGCATACGCTCCCTACGCAGACATGATCTGGTGTGAGACCTCCGAGCCGAATATCGAAGATGCGCGCCGGTTCGCTGCCGCCATCCATGCCAGGTTCCCGGGAAAGCTGCTCGCCTATAATTGCTCGCCTTCATTCAACTGGCGGGCAAAGCTGGGCACTCACGAAATCGCCGCGTTTCAGCAAGAGCTGGCCGGAATGGGCTACCGCTTCCAATTTGTCACGCTTGCCGGTTTCCATTCGCTGAATCTCTCAGCCTTCGAACTGGCCCACGAATACAGCCGCACAGGCATGCTCGCCTACTCCGAACTGCAAGAGAAAGAGTTCGAATTAGCCGAAAAGGCCGGTTACAGCGCTGTAAAGCACCAGCGATTCGTTGGCACCGGCTACTTCGACCTGGTAGCAACCACGATTGCCTCGGGCAACCTCTCTACACGCGCTCTTCGTGGTTCTACGGAAGAGGAGCAGTTTGAAGACCCTCACGATCACTCATCCCCATGCAGTAGTTGCAGCGACAGATCGTGTACGGAAGAGGACAGGTTTGAAGACCCTTACGATCACGAGGTACCGGAGCAACAGGCTACGGTTTAGAAGTTGTTGCCTAAATCCTCCGAGGCGGCCGAAAGGCACCCCTCAGGGGCTATTGATTCCTGCATAAGAAATGTCCTTGCGTCGTCCCTACAGGACTGAGGAGCTCGGTTGTGGATCGTTTTTCCCCACGCTTCAACCCCAAGAAACAAATACCGTTTCTTGGGACCCCTGTGAAGCGCGGGGCTAACGAACACTGCGCCTCCACCTTACTGAGCCCCCGCTACGCGGGCCGACTTGAGTGGCCCGCCTCGCTAAATAGAGTAGTGATCGCCGGCTTTACTACTTTGCCCATTGCGTTGCGAGGAAGAGCTTCCAGGACCAGGAGCCGGGAAGGCAATTTATGAACCGCGAGCAGTTCCCTAGCCCAGGTCCGCAGTGAATCCAAACCGAGCTCCGCGCCGGTCCGCAAAACCACAACGGCAGCAACACGCTGTCCCCGCTCCTCATCGGCGACGCCGACCACCGCACATTCCGCGATGGCGGGGTGCTGAAGCAGCACCTCCTCAATCTCTAACGCGGAAACCTTATGGCCGCCGGTCTTGAGAATATCGATGTTGGTGCGGCCGAGAATGCGATCGACTCCATCTTCTCTGGTAGCCGTATCGCCGGTGCGAAACCAGCCGTCGCGAAAGGCCTCTCGCGTGGCCTCGGGCTTACCCCAATACTCGGAGAAAACGCTGGGACCGCGCACTTCGATCTCGCCAGGAACGCCCTCGGCCACCGGCTCGCCGTTCTGCCCGCACAGCCGAACCTGGACGCCGGGCAACGGAACGCCCACGCTACCGGGAACGCGCCTGCCGTGGAGCGGATTGGAAAGAGCCATGCCGATCTCCGTCATGCCGTAGCGTTCCAGCAGAGTGTGCCCACTGATCTTCTTCCAGCGCTCCAGCGTGCTCACCGGAAGCGCGGCGGAACCGCAGACCATCAAACGCATTCTGGCCGCCGCCTGGCTCAACTCCAGTTGCCGCTGGGCCGAGGCGGTCTCCCAGGCAGAGATGAGGCGAAGATAGACGGTCGGGACGGCCATGAATACGGTCAACGCTCCACCGGCGATTCGTTCCCATACGACGTGGGCGTCGAAGCGCGGCAACATTTCGCAGGTTGCTCCTGACCAGAGCGCGCAAGAGACCACATTGATGATTCCATGAACATGATTGAGAGGCAGGCAAAGCAGAGTGCGATCATCAGCCTGCCACTCCCATGCCTCCACCAGAGTCGAAATCTGCGCGGCGATGTTGGCGTGAGTGGTAACTACTCCCTTGGGCCGGTTGGTGGTGCCGCTGGTATAAAGAATCATCGCCCGCCGTTCAACTGCGACGTTCGGCAAAGCGGGTGGCGCTTCATTTTGAATCTCTTCATAGGCAAGCGTGGCGATCTTCTGGGCTGTAGCGATCGCTTCAACGATTGCCCTTGTGGACGCATCGAAAACCATTGCCGATGCGCCGGCGTCGCCCATGTAATACTCCAGCTCCGGGCGCGCCGAGCTAAGCGCCAAGGGAACCGCAATTCCTCCGGCTCGCCAGATTCCCCAAAGAGTTGCGATCCATGGAATTCCGGGCGGCAGGAGAAAAGCTATGCGTTCCTCACGGAGATCCGCGCGCCCGGCGAGCAATGCTTTGGCGACGCGCATGGATGCATCGAGGAGTTCTTTATAGGTACAAGTTCCTCTGGTATCGACGGCGGCGATGCGTCCCTGATGACGCTGGGCATGCGCGATTGTGGGCAGTTGCGTGGATCGTGAAGTCACATGCGGAATTTAATCGATCTTACGGACAATGTCCAGAACGGCATCCGAGAAGTTCGTTGCATCGTTCGAAGGCCCCAAATGCAGGTCCCCATTCGACTCCGATCACTGCCGCGATCTTCGCTCAGGGCAGGCCTTCGACTCTGGTCGCCGCGGCGACCCTCGCTCAGGATGACTGCGCATTTATGCCTGGCGTGATCTACATCACCCCGCGGCAACGTGCCATTCGAGATGATTGAGACAGCGCTCGAAAGCGGCGCGGTGAAGCGTGTGAAATTCATCGCGATTGGCTTGCGTGTTGTAATGGCGCGGATCGCGAAGGATTCTGATGAAGCAAGAGGTCAAGTCTGTTTCCATCCTGGCGCTTGGGTTCGGGCTGGTGGGCGTCGACCGCTACCTGATTACTCCGCTGTTCCCGATCATTGCCCACGAACTGCACCTGGGGTACGGCGACATCGGAACCATTGCCGGCGCGCTGGCCATTGCCTGGAGCGTCGCGGCGCTGCTGATGGGAAATCTTTCCGACCGGATCGGCCGGCGGCGAGTGCTGGTGGGCGCGCTGATTCTCTTTGGGCTGCTGATCGGCGCCAGTGGATTGGCGACCGGATTGATGGGGCTGGTCGCGGTACGCCTGGTGATGGGCTTTGCAGATGGCGCGTTCACGCCCGCGAGCATCTCGGCCACCATTGAGGCCTCGCCGCCCGAGCGCCACGGCCGCAACATCGGCATCCAGCAGATGACGCTGACGCTCTTCGGGCTGGGATTTGCGCCCCTGGCCGTCGCCGGCCTGCTGCACTTCATCAACTGGCGGCTGATCTTCTCGGTGTTTGCGATTCCGGGGTTCATCCTGGCGTGGTTGACGTGGCGCATCCTGCCTGCCAAGGCGCAGACGGTGAGCGAAGAGCGCAGCAGCTTCGCCGACTGGAAGAAGGTGCTCTCATATCACAATATCCGCGTGCTGATGCTGCTCATGCTCTGCTGCCTGGTTTGCCTGGTGACGACCAGCACTTTCGCGCCCAGTTTTTTGCTCGATCACCTGCATCTGGGCTCGACCGGGATGAGCATTATTGTGGCGGCAATCGGGCTGGGCGCGGCAGCCGGAGCGCTGACCCTGCCGTGGATCTCCGACAAGGTCGGGCGCAAGCCGGTGATGCTGATTTCGATGGTGGGCGCCTGCACGATGCTGCTTCTCTTCGTCAACCTGGGTCCGCACATGGTTCCGCTTTTTGCAGTGCTGTTCATGGTGATGTTCTTCAACAACGCCATGATTACGCTGATCGTGGGACCGCTCTGCGCGGAGACGGTGCCCGCGGAGCTGATGGCCACCGCGGCGGGCGTGGTGATTGCCGTGGGCGAGCTCTTCGGCGGCGGCTTTGCCACGGTGATTGCCGGTCAGGCCGCCGAGCACTTCAAGCAGCAGATCGGCATCGGGCGCGTGCTCTATCTTCCCGTGATCGCGCTGGTGGTGGGCTTTCTGCTCACCCTGCGGCTCAAGGAGACGCTGCCGGCTTCGGTGCGCGCGGCGCGGGCTGAGGCTGTGGAAGTTGAGGCCGGTTGATTTTCGGTTTTTTGCAACTACAAAATACGGTTCCCTGCCAGGTGCATGTCATATGCAGTTGCGGCTTCCAGTTCTCGCCGAAAGGCGGACTGGCCAAGCATTTCAATAAAGGCTTGGATCCTGGGAAGCGCCAGATGGGATTGAAGCATCACGAGATCGTACTGTTTCTTTGCCAGCGGAACGAAATCGAGGCCGAGCGTCTGAGCAGAGGCGCGGGTGCTGATGCAGCAGTCTGACGCTTTGGCCTTTACCTCGCGCGCTGCCGGCAGGTGGCCGTACACAACGTGGTCGTATCCTTTGACTGACTTGGCATCGATTCCGAGCTTCTTCAACTCCGAGTCGAGCAAACTGCGGCATCCGGCCCCCTTTTCGCGGTTCGTTATGCGCACGTCGCGGCGCGCCAGGTCGGAAATTGCCGCGATCGACTTGGGATTTCCATGGTCCACAACGATGCCTTCGTCCCAGAGCGCGTACGCAAACACAGCAACAGAGGATTTGCCAAAGAGCCGCACTACTTCAGGCAGGTTGGACGCCCCAGTCTTTCTGTCGGGAAGATGCGTACCTGCGATGTGGACGAAGCCCTTTTTCAGGAGCTCCAGCGCACGGGAACTGTTCTGATAGCTGACGATCAATTCAATGTCCTTGCGCTGGAGACAGCGGGCGGCGAGAGCGGCAGCGGGATCGCAGCCGGCGATCAGGATGCGGTTGTCCTGCTGCCAATCACCATCGATGACCCTGGCTTTTGCAACGACAGGCCCGCGATCGCTGGTTTTTTCAGCAAGAACGGCGTCGGCTGACGGCAGCTCCCAAAAACCCGCCTCTGCCGGCACTGCGATCGGACGTCCGTTCACGTTGCACAGGCGCAATGGCTGGCCCGGGTGCGTCAGTTCGTGCTCGGGCAGGAATTCAACCGTCTGGATGGTGGAGGAAGACGCAGCATCCTCACGGAGGCTGAAGATTTCCTCGACTTTTACATCGAGCACATGGGCCAATTTCAGTCCCAGGACCGTATTGGGTACGTAGGTTTCCGCTTCGATGGCGTAAATCGTCTGCCGGCTGACGCCTACCATCGAAGCCATCTGCGCAGCGGAGAAGCCTCGCTTGCGCCTCAATTCCGACAAGTGATTTTGTACTTCCGTTTCCATCGTTCAGATCTCCACAACGGCGCAGCACGGCCCACGAGCGCCTGCCCGGATTGAATCGTAGTATGGTGCGTTGCGAAAACACGACGATTCAGCCGACGCTGCGAATGTAACACACCCAATGCCCCGAAGGTGGAGCGTCTGAAGAAAAATGCAGCAGAGATCGTGCTCCGGCCCATCGGCTCGATCAGAACGCCGTTCTCGAGCGCCAGTGGAACACCGATTCAGAGCCGGCGCGCCATCGCGTGCGCGCGGCCATCCTGCTCGCCGGGCAACGGTTTCATCTGTGGTCATGCTTTCCGTATCAGCGGCGTTTTGGCAACCTTCACCATGCGCGAACCGCTCGTAAACAATTCACGTCCCCCGCCTTCGCTAACGGTCTTCCACACACGGTCCTCATCTTCAACCATCAGGCCGCCCAGAATCTCGATTCCATGCTCCAGAAGAATGGGAGTCAGAGGCGTGCTGGGTCCGGCGACCACGACGCGGGCCTTACGGCTGAGCTCAAGAAGGCGCGGCATGGTTTTGTTGATCAGCGTCGTGGCCGTCATGACCACTACATCCTGTTCCGGAAGAAGATACTCGCACGCGGGGTCAGGCAAGTCACCCGGCCCGGGGCGCCGTTCAAGAATGGAGAGATCGCAAACAGCCGCAACACGCTCCAGGTTGTAAAAGTGACCGATAACGGCAACGCGCTTGCCGCTTAGCTCCTCGAGCAGAGACGCGAAAACGTCCAGGTCGGTGGTCTCGTCGAGCAGAGGACCGCAGTTGCGCCGCACGGTATCCGGCGCATTCAGGGCAGAGTTGATGGCCGCCAGCCCCAGCGCTGCTTCATAGAGATTCCAGGATTTGATCCCGGCGGCGAGTTCACGGGTTTTCATGCCGGCCAGCTTGCCGGCGTTGGGAACGGTTTCAGCGCCCTCGCGCGGACGCATAGCCATACCCACGCCCTGCGAGTGGACGAGAAACCAGTTCAACCCAGCGAGGCATGCAGAGACCTGAGAGTCTTCAGGGACTGCGGAAATAAGAGCATCGTAGATTTCCCACATAGGCGGCATCCGGAAGCTAGCGAGTTACATATGCAACGATCATCGAATGCAAGGCAATAGGAGCAGTTCGAAAGGCACATCATTCTGCGATAGCTGCCACATGAATGATCCGCGATTCGATACGCCCGCATCGTATCATGGATACCAATTCCGCACAGCCACTGTCGTTTAAAAGAATCCTCTTCAATCCCCTAGTTATGTTTTGGTTCTGTCTTCTATTGTCCCCTGGTGTCCATTGTTGTCGCCCAACCAAGACTAAGGCCGGGTTGCCCCGGCCTTTTTGCTATCCGCAAGTGTTGATTTAACAATGCTTCCGATTTTCTGCTCGACATCTTGGTGCGGAAGGCAGGACTCATCAGGCCATGGCTTCGTCATTCCACTGCATTCACCGACTGCTGCGCGTTTGCCCCCCAGTCATCGGCGCCCACCGCTTTGCAGGCGTTTCCGTCAACCGCGGCTCCCACGCGTCAGTAGACGCCAAACTCCTTGGTCGCATCCATCCATACTTCGATCAGTGCGGGATCGCAGCCCTCCAGTTCCCCAATATCGGTGGTCATGATGAAGCCCCCTCCCTTGCCGGCCACTTGACACACCTTCCGGGTGCGATCGCGTATCTCACCGGGCGTGGCAGTCATCAGCATGGTGGCCGGCATGCCACCGAGGATGCACATGATGTCGCCGAGAATCTCCTTCACTTTGAAAATGTCGCTGCTCTGAAATATGCCGACGACCTTTCCCTTGGGCAACTCGGCCAAATACTCGAGCCTCTGGTTCCAAGTGCCCTCCCAGTTCACGAAAGGGGTAATGCCAGCGTCAATCAGGGCCAGGATGATGCGCTTCAATTGCGGCCAATAGAAGCGCTCGAATGCCGGAAGCGACAGAAACCCGTCCGAACCGCGGTGCAAGGGGATAAAAGCCCATGTAACGTTCCTGGCCCGGCAGGCGGCCAAGGCAGTCTCGATCATGAACGGCATGACCTTCTCCTCGGCGGCGAGCAACTTGTCCGGGCAGCGGCGCAGGTCCAGGAAAATGCCGCGCATGCCGCGCAGAGTATTTGAGATAAAGTCGAAAGGCGCATTGAGAAATGGTCCTGAATAGAACGGTGTCGGCGGAAAACCCGCCTCAGCCATGCATTGCGACAAGGCCACGGTGTTCCCTATAAACTCGGCCTGCGCCTGGGCCGCCCTGGTTAGCGCCTGGAAAACCGATGCAACCTGGGGGATTAAGATGAACGGGAGGTATTCCGTTATTCCACCGCGGCCCAATAGCAGCTTGCCTAGTGGCGGCAGCAGCGCCAGTCCTTCGAGCTCACCGAACACGCGGGGCAGATAAACGCGAATCGCCCAATCGACGGGGTCCTCAAGGAAGGCATCGTATTCCTCTGCCTTCATCAACTCCGCTTCATGAAACTGATAGGATCCATTCGGCCCCAGGCCGTAGCCGGGCCACTTGCTGGAGCGATCCCCCAAAGCGCGGCTCACCGCCGGCGATCCAAAGAAACCCACCACCATGTCCGGCCGGAAGCGCAGTGCGGCGTCTCGCGTGGCCTTTTGTGCGGCTGCTGGATTCTCATACATCTCCTGCCGCGTGATGCCCGCCAAGTCCGCAGGCAGATGGCCAAGGCGGAGAAGGGTCGGAATGCGATCCGGCTGCCGCAGGTGTATGACATCGTCTACCCGCTTGGCGCGTTCGGCGTAAAGTTGCTCGGGCGTCTTTTCACTGTCAATGCAGGATACGGCCGATGTTTCCGACATTCCTACCCCGTTCAAAATAGAAATCGTGTGATGTAATTTCTTAGCCAACTCCTCCGACGCAAATCAATGTGGCTGATTCTCACGCCGCAGCCGTTTGACTCCACTGCTTAGCCAGTCGCACCGCCTGCTGCGCGTTCGCCCCCCAGTCATCGGCGCCGACCGCTTTCGAGACGTTGCCATCAACCGGCCCGCCGCCAACCATGATTCTCACCTTATCCCTCATGCCTGCCGCCGCAACCGCCTTGATGGTTTCTTTCATGGAGTCGAACGCCAACGTGAGCAGGCCCGACAAGCCCAGCACCGTCGCGCCGCTTTCCTTCAACGCTTCCACAAAGCGCGCTGCCGGCACGTCCACGCCTAAATCGATGACTTCAAAGCCCGCCGATTTCAGCATGTTCACCACTATGTCCTTGCCAATATCGTGAATGTCGCCTTTCACCGTGCCCACCACCACCTTGCCAGAATACGCCGTTGCTCCCTGTTTCAGATGGGGCTCCAGAATCGCCCCCACCTGCTTGAAAATCTCTCCCGACATAATCAAGTCCGAAACAAAATATTCCTGGCACTCGAAGCGCCCCCCGACCTGGTTCATACCTTCCTGGCAGGCCAGCAAAATATCGCCGGCGGGAGCATGCTCGTCAATTGCTTCCCCCACCAGCTGCAAGGTCCGTTCTTCGTCCAAATCGGCAAGCGCTTTCGTGATTTCTGCGAGCTTACTCATTCTTTCCTCCAGTGATTCAGATTACCCTGCCGGCCCTCGCCTGCGTCGAAGGCATGGATCGGTTGTTCCGATCGGGTAGGGCGATGGCGCGGACCGGGCTTCGAATGATGCCGGCGTTTCCATCGTCCCCCCTTTCGTTTTCCCCTCTCGACATCAGTGCGTGCCGAAGAGAATGACGCCCTGGGCTTGGAGCGTCGCTTGCAGCTCGGAGACGTCCTTCTCGAGCTCTCTTGGGCTTATGCCGTGCTTAGCGCAGAGAGCCGCGGCAACTCCGGCTGCCTGGCCTGTCTCAATCGTCTCGGGGAGGAACCGCAGATAGCAGTCCCGTTGCGCGGAGATCATCTTGCCAGCAACCAGCAGCTGCTCGACGTCCCTGGGCACCAAAACGCGATAAGGGATATCGAACGATCCACCCTCGGGAGGATTTGCAACGCCGTGAGAGTACGTGCCAAGCGTGTCGGCCGACGCAAGGTGGCGCGCTCCCATCGTCATCACGCTCTTGCCGATGACGTCGGGAAACTTTCTTCCCGAGTTGGCGTCGTTCCACTCCAGTTGGTAGTCGCCCAGAATCCGTCGCGTCTCGCGAATCCGAAGCTCGGTACAGGACCTTGTAAGGTACGCGTTCTGGAAACCCGGGAGGTATTTCCGAACAACTTTCAGCGTGATCACGGCCTGCCGGCGTGCTTCGACTTCGCCGGCTGTCAGCTCGTCTATGTCCGTGCAATCGCAATTCGGCACCTGTGCCGAGTGCTGGAATTGCGCCTGTATCACGCCGCCATCACGCGGTGTAAAGAAAAAGCCGATATCGCCGAAGGGATGGTACTCGCCCGAAGCAATCAGCTTCCGCGTGATCGCATCGAAGAAATTATGAGTATGGCCCACTGCGATCAGCTCTCGGCCGCTCTTCATGGCGAGGATCCGGGTGTGCAGCTTCGCCATACTGTCCGCATAGAGGCCGGCTTCGGTTCCGCGCGAGGCTTTGATGGTCTCTTGCACGTACTTCAGGACAGCGTCCCAGTCGATGCCGTCCATTGCGAACGCGGTTGACGGTGGCTCGATGGGATAGGGATCGTCTTTGCCGACCTTCTCGAAGGGAGCTCCTGCCCGCAACGCGATGTCGCCCTCGCCCGTGCAGTCGATCACGACCTTTCCCATGATCGTTTGGCGTCCCCCCGTGTGCTCAACCACAACCCCGCAAACCTTATTCCCTTCTTTGACGACATCGACCACCAGGGTGTGCAAGAGCAGGCGCACGCCGCTTTCCTTGACCATGTCGAAAACCAGGTATCCCCACCAGTCGGGGTCGACAAACGCGTACGTATTCCTGCGGCGCTCTCCGGGCGGCGGGAAAGGCATCGCATGTCCATCCGCGAGGAGCCGAGCGTGCGTCTCCCCCAGAAAACCGTTGATGACCTGCTCGCCGGCGTCGTTGAATATGTTCGCATAGGCGAAACCGGGTGGTCCTGAAACCGTCATTTGTCCGCCCAGCGCTCCGAGGCGCTCGACGAGGATGGTCTTCGCGCCGGCCCGCGCAGCCGAGATCGCTGCAGCCAACCCGGAAGTTCCCCCTCCGCAAACAATTACATCGAAACTGCCGTAGACGTTATTGTTCATTTTCATTTCCTCTTTCTTTTGAATGGGGTTGAACAACATCCTCTTTAAGAGTCCCTAGATCGAAATGAGACTGCAAGTTGCAGGCCCTACATCGCGAAACGCTAACTCTTAAAATCACTAATCTTTTTGGCAATCTTTCCGTTCGGCAGTACGACGGGCTCAACGATCGCTTCGCTGTGCAGTCCCCAGGGCAAGATAACCTTGGAATGCCCGCCCCTGCCGCCAGCTACCACGATTTCCACGTCCTTCGGCGTTCGGGTTACTGGCATGGGGTGCATCGTTGCAAAATGCGGCGGGCGCACCGGCACCAAACCTCTATCCCTTACCATGGGTACATCATTCACTGCACGCACGTGGATGTGCTCTCGGATCTTGTCCTTGGTATATCCCGCATCGGCAAGCATCTGCCCGTGGTCGGGCGTGAGCACCAGAATGAGACTACTGGGCATATATGCGTTGTTGGCGCCGATGCTCGTACAGCAGTCGGTTATAGTATCCAGCAAGTCTCCGCCGGTAAGACTTAGGAAATCGATAATGGCATGAGGGGCCTCTGCTTTCAAAACAAGAACAGTTGTGGTCTCCGCATCGAAGTGTTCAACATTGATTGTTTTCCACGGCGATAAGTCGGGATCCTCGGCAAAACAGAAGCTGAATTCCACGGCACTTGAATGACAATCGAGGTCACACACTCCTGGAATAGATCGGCAAACGTTGACGATTACAAGGTTAACCGCTCTGCCAATGGTTGCATTTACCGGGCTTCCGGGCCCAAGACAACCCGCCTTCCCAGACATCCCGAGCTCTCGTGCCAGGGGGCCGCTTACCAACACCAAGTTGCCGCCGGGATACGATGTAGTTACCGATTGCAGAAAATTGTACTTTGGATTTGCCAACGCTTTAAAGGCTGTGACGAGAATCGGCATATGCTCCGGTTTGCAGCCCGCCATCACCGCAGCTACTGCCACGTCCCTCACGGTAATATCTTTGCCGCTGGGGCCTACCTCAGACGCGAGCACCATCTCTGGACTGAAGGGACAGTATCCAAGCATCTTCTCGTAACGTGCGGGGGTCGGCGGGATAATCGGCAGGCCATCTCCGATATGCTGGCCATTCATGAAATCCATGACCTCTTCCATATAACAGCCCGGCTCATTCAACTTATCGTCGCTCGGCGCCATGGTGTCGAAAATCGGAAGTAGTCCGCTGGCCGCTGGCTTTAAACTGTCAGCCTTGAAGTCGATATGAGCAACTTTTTCAAGGTCTGCCCCTTTTGCCGTCAGAGAGGAGACGATGTAGTCCCACTTCGAGTCTAACTGGGCTCTGATTTCTTCTTTCGTGCTGGCCTGGTATATATCCAGCTTGCATAAACAAAGATGACCAGCTCTATAGAAGGCCACACCCTCAACCAGTTCACCGCCCGGGCTGGCTGTGATGTACACACTCGGAATACCCAATTTCTCCAGCGCGATTGTGACTACGGCCGTAGCCGATGAAGTGCCCATATCCCCGAGCGCTACCACCGCCGCTGTCGGCTTTTCCTTAGCCAGCATGGCCGCATAATTCTCCAGCCCCTTAGTGTCTTTGCCTCTGACGGTCTCTATGTAATCGACAAAATTGCCAATGCCGATCTGGTGGAAGCGCTCCTTGATTCGCGTGAACACTTCCATGTAATTGCAGTAACTCAATTTCGTGTTGTCATAGAAGAGTATCTTGCCGCTCTTCAACTGTTCGAGGCTTACTCTCGGAGCCAGCTTGAGAATCGGCCTTGCCTGCTGTCCGCGTGGATCAATGAGGGGATGTATCATCTTGCTGATCGAAGCCTGCCTTTCATCGTTTCGTTTTAACTTCTCAAAATTTTGGGTGCTTACGTCCTCAGAAGCCCACGGAAGCACGCCGATCGCGCCGCTCACCAGCGCCAGACAGTCCATTCAACGCCCATAGCGCCAGGAGTGATGGAGCGGTATAGTCCAATCCATTTCTGGCCGACCGGTGCGGCACGGCCTTCGTGCTCGCCGACAACCGCATTGCCGCCGTACCGCCGGGGAAGAAAATGCTCTGCACTAATTCCCAAACCTCGTTCTCCAAGTTGCGATTAACCCGAGCAGGACAGATGGAATCAAGGCATAGGCTCCGGCGTTCCACCCCGCCCGCTCCACGATCGCGCCAAAATACGGCGCGCCGGCGATTCCAGCAATATTCATTCCGAATGCGGCAATCGCTATTCCGACTCCAACCAACTCGGGCTTAACCATAACTTTCGGCACCGCAGCTAAACATACTGTGGAAACAATACCCGCGCCAACGACGCCGAACAGCAACATCCAGATCGGCACCAGGATCCCTGAGATATGAAATGGCACCAGAGACAGCAAGCCGAGCAGCAAAGCATTCACCATTGCGATCAGTTTGAAGCTTCTGACTTTGCTGAGCAGATATCCGCCCAGCGGGGCACCGATCAGCAGGCCTACCATGCTGAAACTGTTTAACGCCCCGGCCCTTGCCATGGTGAAGCCCTGAGCCTTAGTTAGATAGGTAACGTAGAAGGTGGAGAATGCGTTGTAGGGAGTATAGAGGAAAAGAAACGCCGCCGATACCAACCAGATATTGGGATTAGCGAAGCCCTCACGGAGGCCCGCCTTCTTCCTTGCGCCCTCGCCTGCCGAAGCCGCAACATTCATCCAGGGAGGCGTACGCACCGCAGCCGCAGCATTCATCCAGGGAGGCATACGCACAAAGAACGCGACGCTCAAAAGCGCCAAGAACGACAAACCCCCGCTGACCCACCAAACGGACTGCCAGCCAAAATGCTGTGCCAGCAGCGGAGCTAGCATTGTTGCGGGAAATCCGCCTGCTCCAACGCAGGTGGCACTCATCCCCATTGCTATTCCAACCTTCCGGGGAGGAAACCAAACGCCGTTGCAAGTGGCTCCGACAACCGCCAGCAGAGAGAAGGAGATTCCGTCAAATCCGCGGCTCACCAGAAAAAGAGGGTAGCTGGTAGCCATCGCTCCCAGCAAACAGCCGGCAATGGAGCAGGCCATGGCGATAACGCCGACGACTTTAATTCCATACCGCATAACGAAAATCCCAGCCGGCAGCGCCAGCAGCAGTCCGGTGATGCCAATAACGGACATCATCAATCCCGCGCTGGCCAGATCCACCTTGAAGTAGCCGATAAGAACCGGCATGAGCGGCGGAACCTTCAGGAAGTTAATACAGCTCACAGCGCCCCCGAAGTATAAACACCAGAAAACTTTCCAGGCGCCGGCCGGAGTGGCTACTTCAGACGGACTTGCTTGTACATCCAACTGACTACTCATAGAGTCCTTTCGCACCAAAGCTTTTAGTAACTGGCGCGCTCAAAATCCGGCAGGGTCAAGGACACATTTGGCCTTGGGCAGTGAGCGGAAGAGGTGATAATCGCTCACGTGACAAGCCAGACAGCAGGCCGAGAGGCAGGAGCTTCGATCAGCAAACGGTGCCTAACCATTTGGACTCCGCCAATTGTGGTCAGGATATTTTTTGACCTATGCGTCATCACCAATGTTAATAAGCCTTTGAGGGCGCTTTGGAGGTTGTGCCAACTTTTTATGCAATGCCCATTTTGGTTCCGGCTAGGCCGGGTTAGGGTGGGTTAACTAAGCCGCGAGGGTGCCGGTTTCCTTGCTCGATAACAGTGAATCGCCTCGATCAGATACAGCCCCGGCGGCAACCCTGAGGGCTGCCGCCGGGATAGTGTTGGCAAGAGTCGCGCCGAAGCCTAGAAGGTAAGCTTCACCGCGAATTGAATTTGGCGCTGGTCACCGAGGGAGCCAAGCTGGTCAGTGGTCAGCGCGGTCGAGGTGGTGTAGCACACGCCGGTAGTTTGCGCCGATTGTGTGGGGTCGCAGAGTATACCGCCGGGGGTGCTGCCTACTGGGAGCGCGTAGGCGGTCGGGTCCGAAAGTTTTGATTGGTAGTTAGCAGCCGTCGCGTTGAGTGTGCCAGTGGTGCTAAAGTTGATGCCCTGATTGCCAAAAGACATGTTGGGGTGATTGACGATATCGAAGATTTCCGCCCGGAGCTGCATGCTTACTTTCTCGGTCAGCTTGGTGGTCTTCATGATTGCGAGGTCCCAGTCGAAGTAATTGGGGTTGTTCAGCACGTTTTCGCTGGTGTCACCGATCGTGCCATATGGCTGCAGGACGTAGCATGCGGGATCGTACCACTCGTCGGTTTTCCTCGTCATGGGTTTGCAGCCGGGGACGACTTGGGGACGCTCGCCTTCGGTTAAGCCGCTAATGTTGGATTGGTACTGGAACGTCCCTTCCTGGACGTTGATGGGCAGGCCCTTGGAGTAGGCGAATATGGGACTAACTTGCCAGCCATCGAGCGCCCGATTGCCGTGGAACGGCAGGCCGTAAATAGCGTTCAAACTAAAGATCTGGTTGGAGTTAAAGCTGCAAGGACCGCGATCCAGGCTCGGGTTCCAGGGATCGTTGATGGCATACTCGCCCTGTTCGTTGCCTTCCATGGCCGAGGCGCTGGTGAGGCACCTGGACCAGGTATAAGCGACATTGCCCGCCAGGTTGCCGGCGAACTGCCGGGTCAGGCTGGTCTGCAAGGAGTTGTAAGTGGAGTGGGCAAAGGGCTCAACCGCCATATACCCCTCGAAGTTCGGATTCTCGTGTATACCTTGAAACGGGTTGTTCAAGGTGCCCGGCGCCCCCGACACGGTGGGTTCACCCCCGCCGGGTAAAGTGTATTTTCCGCTTGCGATGGCCGCCGACTGTGCGGAGGTCGACAACATGGAAAGGGACAGCGGAGGGTTGGCGTCAATCGAAGCGAACAGGTGCACGCCCGAGGAACCGGCATAGCCGATGTTGAACAACGTTCCGAGCCACAACTGGCGCTGAATGGTCAGGTTGTACTGCATCATATAGGGCGACGTATCCACAGTAGGGAGTTCGCCGTTAAACCAAGCGATGTTCTGGGATCCCGTTGTCCCCAATATGCTTACGACCTGGTTGAAACCCGTAACCAACTGCGGGAAGTTGTTTGGAAACAGAACCTCGAACCACGGATCGGTCGGGAACGGAGCCTCGAACGCGAAGGTACGCGACTCGACCGGCTCGTGGTACATGGCGAAGCCGGCGCGGATGGAGGTCTTGTGATCCGCGAACGGGTCGTAGGCCAGTCCGACGCGCGGATCGATGTTCTTGATGTTGGGATTGCTGGAGTACACATGGGTAGTGTTGATAAAGCTGCTCTCCGTCAACATCGGCGACATTATGCTGATCTTACCTATATTCGTCTCACCGGGGAGCTGGAACGTCTCTCCATTGGCCGTCGTCGGGTTGCTGGCAAACTCGTAGCGCACGCCGAGATTTACGGTAAGCCGCTTATTGATTTTCCAATCGTCCTGGATGTAAGGCTCCAGCACATTCTGACGCCAGGCGCGGGTTGGGTTGAGGGGATAGTTTTTCCCTGACGCATCGATATAGCTGTAACCGGGGCCGGCGCTATCAAGTTCAATGAGGGGTTCGCCGTACATCGCGCCGCCTAACCCACCTCCTACCCCTGAGCTCAAGTTTGCGAAAATCCACCAGCCGCCGGAATAATCAAACCACAGATCGTTGGTCTGCACGCGGGTAAAGGTGGCGCCGATGTGGAGGGAATGCGCGCCCTTGGTCATGGTGAGATCGTCGCCGAAGCTGAAGCGGTTCATGACGTCCTGGCTTGGATTTGAGGGCACCGGACCAATTTCAGTAAGCCCACCGCCGGGAGTAAAGTCCATATCCTGCCTGCCGGGGACCGGGTCCAAGGCGGTGCTTCCGTCGGTTACGTTGAGGCCGCCGTTCGCCGTCAAGGCGTGAAGCCGCACGAACCCGAAACGGGCTTCGTTGAGTAGCGACGCCGAAAACACATGCCGCTCTTCTATGGTGGCGTACATATTTTGTTCGTTGTCGAGTTCCGGATATCCCGCAATGGCGGCCGGCAATATATTTGTCGAATAGGGAACGCTTTGGAAGGCCTTCTCGATGTTGTAACGTGCGAACATGCTGTCCTTGGGTCCGATCGTGTAGTCGACGCGGGCCAGCCCGTAGTCCTCGTTCTGGATAGTACTCCCAACGGAGCATACGAGCCCCTCGGCAGCTTCAAGAAAGATGTTGCTGATATTGGGGCATTTCGACGCGTCTTGGGCAAGCGGATAAGTGCCCCAAATTGCTTGCGTCACCGCGGGCATCTCCCCGTAAGGGCCCGCCCAACCGCCTTCACCGTCTGGTTCCATGCCGTTGGCCTCGAACAGGTTGGGCAATGAGGTTGGCACCACGGCGCGCTCAGTCTGGCCCTGAGCCGACCGCAAGCCCTCGTAGTTCATGAAGAAGAAGAGTTTATCCTTCTTGATGGGGCCCCCTAGCGTGCCCCCGAACTGATTCCTCTTGAAGGACGGCTTCTGGCCGGGGATGTCAAAGTAGTTGTAGGTGTCCAAGGCGCTGTTGCGGAAGAACTCGTAGCCCGATCCGTGCAGGCTGTTGGTGCCCGACTTGCTGACCGTGTTGATCGCCGCGCCGGTGCCGCCGAACTGGGCGCCATAGGTGTCAGTCAGAACCGTGAATTCCTGGATCGCATCCATGCCGAGGGAAGCCGCCGTTATCGTGATCCCCGCGCCATGGTCCTGCGCGCCGCGGATATCGGTGCCATCCATCAGGTATTGCAGACCGATTGGACGCGAACCGGAAACGGCGTAGTTGGTCTGCGTACCGTAGGCAGTGGCCCCCTTGCCGCCGCCGCCCCCGACCATGGGCACAGTCGCCACGCCTGGCGCCAAGGTGAGCAGATCGGTGAAGTTACGGCCATTGAGCGGCAGGTTCGCCATCTGGTCGGGCGCAACCAACTGGCCCACTGCGGCCGTGCTGGTGTCCACGGTAGAAGCTTGGCCATGCACCTCGACCACTTCGTCGGCACGGCCCACCTTTAGTGTAAAGTCCAGCACCGAGTTCGCGCCGACGGTCAGCACGATCCCGGTCTGCACTACTTTTTGGAAGCCGGATTTCTGTGCCGAAACGTCGTACGTGCCCACTTGTAATGCTGGGATCGAATAGCGTCCCGCTCCGTCGGTAGTCCCAACGTAGGAGACGCCCGTGCCGGTGTTCTTCGCCTCGATTTTGGCGCCCTGAACCACCGCGCCGGTGGGATCCAGGGCCGTGCCGGAAAGTACGGCTGTGTTGACTTGCGCCTGTAAGTTGCTGACGGCGAGGGCGCTAAACAAAAGCACGACCAGCGCCCAGCAAACCTTTTTCCCCTGGCCTAAAGAGAACCTAAACTGAAACATGATGTCTTCTCCTGTCTCGATTCCGAGACTAGTAACGGTGAATAGTGGGCAACGGTGAATACTAACCCCGTTGCGTTGCAGCCCACATCACACACCACAAATCGCAACCAATCTTTAACGCGGATTTCCGGCTCCTGACAAAAGCCAGATCATCCCTGGCACAGATATGCTCTCGTTCGTGGGTGATGCCTTACTATACTCCGTACATGGCAGCCTGTTCAATAGAATCTAACAACCCGTGTTATAAGTATTGCTTATGATCGAAGTTCGACATCTCCGGTACATGGTGGCGCTCGCCAGGGAAATGAGCTTCACCGCCGCCGCCAAACGAACCCATGTCGCCCAACCGGCGCTAAGTCAGAACATCCGGCAAATTGAGGATGAACTTGGAGTCCAGCTTTTTGAGCGCAACACGCACAAGGTAGTGCTGACCGCTGCCGGGAAGGTCTTTTATCGAGAAGCCGTGGCTACTCTGGAGCATCTGGAGAGAACGGTACGTGCGACTCAGCGGGCGGCACAAGGAGAGGGTGGGGCGCTCTCGATCGGGTTTACGACTTCGGCTATGCTGGGCGAGCTGCCGCGTAGGATCAACAACTTCCGCAAGCAATATCCGAATATAGTAGTTCGGTTTCGGGAGTTGACTCTGGATTTGCTGGTGGACGCGCTACGAATTGGTGCAGTTGATATTGGCTGTTCAGACATCGACGTAATTGACGAAATGTTGGAATCGGCGCCCCTGAAGGCTGTGCCCGTAGTCGTGGTGCTGAATAAGGCTCACCCTCTGGCGCGGCACTTGTCCTTACGCCTCGATATGCTCACAAGCGAAACGTTCATTCTGCCGGCGCCCGACTCTCACCATTCTCTTTACAACACATTCGTTAATGCTTGCCGAGAAGCCGGGTTCGAACCCGTCGATCCGTATTTTGTGGATACCATTCCTGCCGCGCTTGGACTTATTTCCGCCAACATCGGGATTTCTCTCCAACATCGGCTACCCGCGTTTCACTGTCGAGAAGTAGTTTATCGACGGCTGGTCTCGCCCAAATTATGGCTGCAAATGAAACTGATTTGGAGGAAACAGGATTTATCGCCAACCGGCATGAAGTTCATATCGGAGAGCAGACTGTAGCAGGAAGCCGGTGGTCGCCCGCAGCTTTTACAACCTACTTTCAGCACATCTCCGACGGCATGCCGCAATCCCCTCTAAACCTTATCGACGGATTATGGGAAGAGAGCTTTTCTTGACTTTTGGTTTTCTCCCGCTCAGAATCGAATTAAACATCGGCCTTATCGATCAACACACCTACTGGAACAAAGCACATGTAGGCTCGAGGTTTCTCAAGAATCCGAGCTGTACTTAGTAATGGGCGCTGGTTCCACAATATCCACTGCCGAATCAACATCAGATTATCCAGGTCCGTGGGACTTCGGCTTAAGCGGCGGAACGGGAGAACTATTACAGTGGAGCATTTCAACGAGTCAAATCAGGTTTCTGTCACCCGCACATATGACGTCATCGTGGTGGGCGGCGGCATCGCGGGCGTGAGCGCCGCGCTGGCCGCCCGTCGAAGCGGGTGCAGCGTGCTGCTCATCGAGAAGAGCGTCGTTCTCGGGGGGCTCGCGACCCTTGGCTTCATCGCCATCTATCTGCCTATCTGCGACGGACGAGGCAGGAAGGTGATCGCAGGCATCGGCGAGGAGCTGCTTCACCTCTCGATCAAGTACGGCTATAACGATCTGCCTTCCGAATGGATAGATGGAAAAGGCGCAGGCAGGACCCGGCGCTACAGCACCGCTTTTTCCCCGCCGGAATTCATCTATGCCCTCGATGAACTCATGATCGCCGAGGGCGTCGACCTCATGTTCGATACCCTCTTCTGCAAGCCCGTTATGAACGGCGACCGGTGCGAGGCGGTGATTGTCGAGAACAAGGGTGGGCGGATGGCCTACCGGGCGAAGGCGTTCGTGGACAGCAGCGGCGACGCCGACCTTTTCTTTCGGGCAGGGACAAAATGCACGGAGGAGGAGAACTACCTTGCCTACTGGTTCTACCGAACCGATTTGCAGCTTATGAAAAAGGCGGTGGAGAGCGGCGATGTGAAGGATGGAATCTCTCTGGAATGGCGGGGAAGCTTTCTGAACGACGGCTCCTACACGCTGGGCGGCGAAAAGGAGTACAAAGGGACCGACGCGGCGCATATCACCCGCTTCATCCTGAACGCACGAAAAGTCCTCAAGGAGGAGATCGCCAGGAACGTCGAGGCGAAGGGCGCGGTAATCGCGCTGCCGGGGATGGCTCAGTACCGGAGGACACGGCGCATAAACGGTGTCTATTGTCTCACGGAAGCCGACGCCGGGAAGTCCTTCGCCGACTCCATCGGCTGCGTCGGCCATTGGATGAAGCCCGGCATCGTATACGAGATACCCTATCGCAGCCTGGTCTCCGCGGACATTGCCAACGTGGTGGCTTCCGGCCGCATTATCGCCTCTTCGGAAGATGCCTGGGAGGCAACGCGAGTCATCCCGCCCGCCGCGGTTACCGGACAAGCTGCAGGCACCGCGGCCGCGCTCACCATTAAGAAGGCGTGCGCCGCAGCGGATCTCCCGGTGGCCGAACTCCAGGAGGAGCTGCGGCGCGCCGGTGTATTATTGCATTACCAATCTTAATTCTTATAACTGAGGAGCGCGCATGAACCTTTCTGACCAAGAAAAAAGAATCCTCGATGGCGGCGACGGCGCTGTCGCGCGGAAGTGCATGGAGTTCCTCGTGGCCTACGGCGAGGCCGCCGGCGCGGAGAAGCTGATCGATATCGATGGCACCGTCGACATGCATCCGGGCACGCATTGGGTGAGCAAGTACTCGATAAGCGAAGAGGAGATCGAGGAGCTTGGCAATCGGGGCGAGAAGTTCAAGGTCCCGACCTTCGCGAATAAGTGCGTCGCGCCGGGTTTTATCCACGACGGGTGGGAGGACTGCGGCACCCTGCCGAACAGCACCCCCGGATATCGCGAGAAGTGTATGGCGCCGTTAAAGCCCTGGATAAAAATGGGCATGATTCCCACCTTCTCGTGCGACAGCTACCTGGTGGCCTCCTACCTGCCCTCGATCGGTCAACACTGCGCATGGGTGGAGAGTTCCGCTATCCCCTACGTCAATGCGGTGCTGGGGGCGAGAAGCAACTTCGACGGCTGTTTTCAGACGGCCTATCTGGGCAAAGTCCCTGCCTACGACCTTCACCTCGATGAAAATCGGATCGCGACGGTCCTCGTGGAATGCACCGCCGACCTGAAACGGGATATGGACTATGACCTGTTCGGCTGGGCAGTGGGAGAAGCGGTCGGCATGGATGTACCCGCCTTTGTTGGCATCGGCAAGCCCACCACGAGCCAGTACATCAAGATGAATTCGGCCCTGGCGACAGGCGGCCAAGTGTATATGTACCACATCCCCGGCGTGACGCCGGAAGCGCCGACTCTGGATGCGGCCTTCAGAGGGAAAAAACCGCAAAAGACGATCACCATAGGCCGGGACGATCTGAGGCGGGCTTACGAGATGCTGAACTACGGCACGAGCGACGACATTGATTTCGTCTACCTCGGTTGTCCGTTCTACACCATCGTTGACATCCAGAAAGCGGCCGGTCTGCTCGACGGGAAGAAGTGCAAATCGCCCGTCTGGATGGCGACGAATCCCCTGACCTATAAGGCAGCCGTGGACATGGGGCTCAAGGACATCATCAGTAACGCCGGTGGACTGCTCATTTCGGGCGCTTGCTGCGGCCTCCTCAACGGAGAGATGCCGGAGAGCAGGGTGATCGCGATGGACGCCGCCAAACAGGATTACTACATTACCGGGATTATGCACCCGAAAAAGCTTCAGGTCCGCTACGGGACCATGGAAGACTGCATCGAGGCGGCGGTCAGCGGCAAATGGAAAGGCGAGTGGAGATAATCGCATGGCAGAAGAAAAGATCGTTCTGAAGGGCAGGAAAGTCATAGGCGGCGTGGCGGAAGGCGAAGCACTGGTGTCGAAAAAGCCGCTTATGGGCTGGGGCAGCGTGAAAGTCAAGGAGGGGATGACCGTCGAGCGCAACCACCCCCTGTACGAAGTCCCTTTCAAAGGCAAAGTGCTCGTTTTCCGCGGGCCGAGAGGCTCGGGCGGCTTCGTCGGCTATGGCCGGACGAAGGAATTCGGCTCGAATCCCGCCGCCTTTCTCTATACGAGAGGCAATAACCTCACCGTATTTGCCGCCATGAATATGGAGGTCCCGACCATCACAGACTTCGACCAGGACCCCACGGAAGCGATCGAAACCGGGGACTTCGTCCGGGTTGACGGCGACAGGGGTATTGTTGAGGTGTTCAAGAAAAAGAAGTGATCAGGCTTTTCGGCAACATGGGCCGGCCCAGGGATTTTGCGCAAAGTGGGGCTGCGTCAGCGAATGGCCGGGCGCAGCAGGCGCGAGCGTCGAGTTTGTAGCGCCCCAGTCGCAGGCAGCCGGGAGGCGGTGCGCGCACAAATGCTAGCGCGGTTCGTAAGAACTTGCCAGCCATTTGGTCTGACCCACACGAAATAGATGCAACAGCCGGATATCGGTGACAAGCATGCTGGGCAGTGTCAACCTTTTCCCCACTGTGAAAACCCGAGTTGCCCGACCAAGTGCAGCGTCGCTGCAGGTTGCGGTAAGTGCCAAGCCGGCATCCCCTGTGAAAGTGGAATTCCGTCGCGCCCTGCTGGGCCGGCGCCACTGTTGCAAACCAACACCTTACATTTTTGAGGCTCTATACATTCGGAGTACCCATGAAGGTGGATCTGGGCTTAGTTTCATTTCCACCCGCAATCCTAAGGCCAGGAGAATCTTCTGGCCTGCAATCGAAAGGAGAGACATGTATGGCACAGTATCTGGATTATGGATTTAAAGGCAGAGGGGCCATTGTCACCGGAGCCGGTAGCGGCGTCGGCGAGTCTTGCGCAGTTGAGTTGGCCAAAGGGGGCGCCCATGTAGCGCTATTCGGCCGGCGCGCGGCGCTTGTCGAAAAGGTCAGGGAGGAGTGCCTGAAATACACGGATAAAGCTATCGCGTTCTCCGTCGACGTCGGCGACGAGAACGCGGTGAAGACCGCCGTCGCAAAGGTGCTCGACACGTTCGGGAAAGTGGATATCCTCATCAACAACGCCGGAATTGAAAGCCGGGTGAAACCCGGCCAGACCATCTGGGACACCCATTTCGACACGCTGACGCCCGACCACTATCTGAGTTTCTTTAAGACACACACGCTGGGACATTATCTTATGAACCTGGCAGTCATTCCGTCGATGCAGAAGCACCATTTCGGGCGCGTGGTCAACGTCACCTCCGTCCTGGGCCTCAACGGTGTTTATTCCTCGCCGGCCTATACCGCCTCCAAGGCCGCGGCGATCTGCCAGACCAAGGCCTTCGCCAAGAAATACGGCAAGGACAACATCACCTTCAACGCCCTCGCGCCCGGCATGGTAGACACGCCGATGAAGATCGACTCCACACCCGCGGATTACGCCGCCGTCGCGGCGATGACACCTCTGGGCAGAGTCGCCCAGGCCATCGACATAGCCCGCGTGGCGCTGTTCTTTGCGCAGGAGAACCTTTTCGTTTCGGGCCAAACCCTGATCGTCGACGGAGCTGCGACGGTATAAACAGAGAAACGTAATTTGTCTTCAATCTAACTTGGGAGAGTGCACTTATGAGATGCAAGCTGGCGCTTGTGCCGAGAGTAGGTGAGGACGTCATCGTGGAAGAGGTGGAGCTGGCCGAGCCCCACGACGATGAAGTTCGCATCAAGGTAATGACGTGTACGATCTGCCATTCGGATATCCATGGGTTCAAGGGCGAGTTCGGGACCTTTGACGGACCGGGTACGGCGGGTCACGAGATTGCCGGCATTGTGGACAAGGTCGGGGCGAAGGTGACCTATGTAAAGCCTGGCGACCGGGTGCTGAGCTCCGCGCTGCGGCAAGGCTGCGGCCAATGCTACCAGTGCCTGCACGGCCGCCACCCGTCCTGCGAAAACGTGCCGCCGTATTCGTTCCGCACGCCGAGCCCCTACACCCGAGATAACGGAGAGGTCTGTATCCAGACGATGTCGGGAGCCAGCGGCTTTGCCGAGTATACCAACGCACTTGAGGCGATGCTGTGCAAGCTGGACGACGACATCCCGTTTGTCATCGGCTCCGTCCTGGCCTGCGGCTTTATGTCCGGCTTCGGCGCGGTGCTCAATCGCTCGAAAATCAGGCCGGGCGAGAGCTTTGCCGTGGTCGGCTGCGGTGGCGTCGGCCTCACGGCCATCATGGGCGCGCGCTGGTCCGGCGCCATCCCGATCATTGCCATCGATACGATGGATGTCAAACTGGAGGCCGCGAAGAAATTCGGCGCCACGCACTTCATCAACCCGAAGCAATGCGACGTCGTCAAGGAGGTCAAAAAGATCACCCGCGGCTTCGGTGTGGACCATTCGATCATCGCCACTGCCGGTAAGGGCCTCAAGCGCATCACGTTCGATCTGACCGCCGGCTACGGACAAATGGTCATCATCGGTCATGGGCGATACGAGGATGAATTTTTGCACGACATCTGCGGCATGGAGCTCCTTGCGGGCAAGCGCATCACCGGCAGCGTCATGGGCTCCGGCCCGATCCGCCGCGATATCCCGCTGTATATGGATATGTACCGCCAGGGTCTTGTCGATCTCGACGCTCTTTTAACTCACCGCTTTCCCCTGGAGCGGATCCAGGAAGCCATCGACGACGCCTTGAAAGGCGCGCTGAAAAACGTTGTCGTCATCGGCGGGGAGAACTGACCATACACAAGATGGGGCGGGAGGGAGACGAGCTATGAATGTACATCCGAGGATCCTCACCCTTGGTATCTGGTGGGATGCCATCCAGGCCAACATTGACACCTATCTGGTGCGAGGCAAGATTAACGCCCTCATCGATAGCGGACCACCCCAATCCTCCATTGAGCCCATGGCCATGGCCCTCAAGAGCCATGGCCTCGTTCCCGCAGACATCGGTCTCGTGCTCAATACCCATGGCCACAGCGATCACATAGGGGGCAATGCGGTGCTCAAGGCCGCGGGCAACGCCCAGGTCTTCATCCACCGGAGCGATGCCCTGTTCCTGGAGGATCACTCCCTGAGTTTTGACCGGTTCTATTCTGTCGGCATGGAAAACGATCTGGAGCAGCAGAAAGCTGCCCTGCTGCAGCAGTTGGGACCGGAGATAAAAGTGGATCGCTATCTGGCAGACGGGGATCGGATCGATTTGGGAGACGGCATCGTGCTGCGGGTCATCCATATTCCCGGACACACGCCGGGCTCCTGCGGATACTACTGGGAAAGCGAACAGATTCTCTTCGCCGGAGATTCCGTCCAGGGGCTCAGTACCCCGGGGGGATTTCTTCCCATTCTGTGCGACTGCGCCGCTTATGAGAAGTCGCTGGAGCGATTGCAGGCTTTGCCCATCCGAACGCTCCTGCTCAGCCATCCGTACCGGGGAATTCACCTGCCGCCTTCGCTGCTCCGAGAGGGCGAAGCGGTAGGAGAATACCTGGCGGATTCGCTGCTGGTAGTCCGTGCCCTGGACGAGGCCGTGCAACGCGAGGTGCGCGCGAGTGCGGGCCGTCCGTTGGTGGAGAGTACCGATCGGGTCATCGCCGCCCTCCCGCCGGAGTGGGGATTTAAGCCAGTCGCGCATTTGCCGATGCCGGCTTTCTCCCTCGGTACCGTTGCGTTTGCGCTGGCGCAGGGCTCTCACGTTGGCGCCTGATCTGGGCTTGGCCCCCACCCAAGTTAATAGGAGAGTGAGGGAGGACGCGTAGGACGCGTGACAGACGGGACGTTCCTCGTCAATCCGGGCCGGATGGCAACGGACGAATACATGTACCCGACCCACAGGCAAGCTCAGACACTTTGATCCCCGCGGCAGTTATCTCATCCGTAACAAGGTTCCCGTAAAAGTTGAATGTGGTTCTGATGTCTGCATGGCGCAGCATCTTCTGTTGGTTCGCCTAGTCAGGCTTCTTTTTGTCCTATCTTCCACGCCTTTGTCGCTTAGTAAGTGCCAAACTCTCTAGTGGCGTCCACCCAGGTTTTGATCAGCTCGGGATTGCAGCCTTCCAGTTCTCCGGTGTTGGTGGTCATGATATAGCCGCCGCCCTTGCCCACCACCTGGCAGTGCCGCTTGGTGACGTCGCGCACTTCTTCGACTGTCCCGCCAGCGAGCAGTGAAACCTTCATGCCACCTACAATGCACATGGTATCACCGAGAACTTCTTTGGCCTTGAATAGGTCAGTGTTGTCGAAATAGCCGACCGTCTTGCCCTTGGGCAGTTCGGTGAGATACTTGAGCCGCTGGTCCCAGACCCCTTCGTAGAACACATAGGGAGTTATACCGTTCTCGATGCAGGTCATGAATAGGGATTTCAACTGGGGCCAATAGAAGCGTTCGAACTGGTCCAGCGAGATAAAACCATCCGAGCCGCGGTGCAGCGGGAATAAGGCGAAGGAAAGGGGCCGCTTCCGATGCAGGTCGAGCAGTCGCTTGACTTCCATCCGCCGCCACTTTTCTACCCCCGCCAGCAGTTTCTCAGGGCGACGACGCATGTCGGTGAATTGCCCCCGCATGCTGCGCAGTGTATCGCCCATGTCGTCGAAGGGTGCATTCAGATATGTCTGCATGAAGGGCAAAGTAGGGAAACCGGCTTCGGTCATTCGCTGCCCAATTGCTGCCATCTGGGTCATCCACTCGCTGTGCACCTCAAGCGCCCGAAGCAAAGCCCGCAGAGCCTTCTTTAGCGGCTCTGTGTCGTGGATTCCCAGGTTCAGGAGCATGCCTACGTAGCCTTTCAGCGTGCAGGCGGCCAGAGGGGGTAGGTCCGCCAACCCTTCCAGTTCGGCAAAAATACGCGGCAGATAGACCCGGACCGCCCAATCCGACGCATCCTCAAGAAAGTCGTCATAGTCTTCCGCCTTCATGTGCTCCGCTTCGACCATCTGAAAGGAACCATTGGCGCCGAGGCCGTACCCCGGCCACCGAGTAGAGCGGTCTCCCAAGACCCGGGCCAGCTCCGGATCACCGAACATCCCCGACGCGCTATCCGGCTGAAAACGCAGTGCGGCGCTGACCAGCGCCTCCCGCATCTTCTCTGGATTCTCATACAGTTCCTGGCGGGTAACTCCGGCCAGTTCGGCAATCATGTGGCCAAAGCCAATTTGAATTGGAATGCGATCCGGCTGTTTCAGTTGGATGGCATCGTACAATCGCTTGCTCCGCTCCGCGCAGAGTTGCTCGGGCGACTTACCAGCGTCGGGCCCATATGAAGAAAAAATAGCTGTCATCTTACTTCGGTTCCTTATCCGAAAGTACCGGTATAGTGTTCAGATGCATTCTTTTCTAGCGATTGTCAGGTTTATCACCGCCGGCTGTCAAGGTTGGGGTAAATGTTGGGCGCACGTCGGATTTGGGAGAGGGTGTGGTTTTTTCAGTAACCTGCTAAGTAGGGATTTGCACTTTCATAACCCATTTTATCGCCGATTCTTTTTTCAGATTTCGCAATCGCTCGGCAGGTCACTATCGGCAATCAACCCAATTACAGCAACTCTGATTTTTCTTTAAGCGGCTGCGCGGTTTCTGCTGCCGTGCGGACAGCCGTAGACACACAAGCTGCAGATCTTCGCCCCGGTTTGTTTTTCCCTGGCAAGGATGTTCTTGAGGCAGCCGTGATAGTCAAAGCGCATCTCGCGCGGCTCATCTGGCCGGAACGAGCGCGCCTTCAGCGCCTTCACAGGGCAATTATCGGCGCATTTGTTGCAAGTTCCGCACTGGTCTTTGAGCATCGGGCCGTGAGGCTCAACAGGGAATGTCGTCAATACCGAAGTCCAACGCACCCGCGGGCCTGCTTGCGGCGTTACCAACATGCCGCTCTTGCCGATCCAGCCAAGCCCGGCCAGATGCGCCGCCAACTTGTGGGAGAACATGCTTTCCAGCGTGTCAGGCCGTGCGCCGCCCCAGGAAGGAACCGGAAGGGCGCGATAGCCCTCGTTCTGCAGCAGGCTGGAAACGCGCGAGGCGATGGCGTCCAGCCTGTCGTTCACTTTATCGTAGGCATGGTATCTATAGGCGGGAGACACCCACCACTGTTCTTCCCAGTACGGAAGCAGGTCCACCAGTGCGTCCATCAATCGGACACCTATGGAAAGCGCAAATGGATAGGCCGCCAAGTGTTCCCCGCCCTGCTTGCAGATGAATTCCCGGGCCGTCGAAAGGTCTGCCCCGCCGACAAAGTCGCCGCCCAACGTTTTGACCAATTGAAAAACTTGCTCGTTCAGGGACATATATTTCTCCGACTACCCAATTCGGCGCCCTACAGCGGAACCAGTGTAGATGTATCCCGGAAGCACGTCAATTCAAGTGGCGTTTTGCTCAAGAAAGAGCCACCATTCACAACTGAACGCGAGGACACACTTACACTGGTTCCGCGCTAAGCACCAGAACAAATCCACCGTGGTGTTACACCCACCGTACATCGAGCAAGCTGCGGGATGTGCTAATCTACGAAATAAGTTTCAGGGGTCAGTCGCAGTCGTTGCTTCCTCGCACGGAAAGGGGAATTTAAAGAGCCATGGAATATCGTTTTCTAGGAGGCTCCGGCCTCAAAGTCTCTGTACTGGCTTTCGGCGCCCAATCGTTTGGCGGCGAGGATTGGTTTTCCGATTCGTGGGGCGCGACGGGCGACGTGGCCGAGGCGCGGCGCAGGGTGGATATTTCCATCGATGCAGGGGTAAACCTGTTCGACACGGCCGATATCTATTCCAACGGGCGCTCGGAAGAGGTGTTGGGCAAGGCGCTTGAAGGCAAGCGCGACCGGGTGCTGGTCACGACCAAGGCGTCCATCCGGCTGGGCGATGGACCGAACGATGTGAGATCGTCGCGCTACCATCTGCGGCGTTCGATTGAGGGCAGCCTGCGGCGGCTGGGCACGGACTATGTAGACATGTACTACATGCACGCATTCGACGCTCTCACGCCGGTAGAGGAAACGATGGAGACGCTGAACAGCTTTGTCCGCGAGGGTAAGACGCGGTACATCGGGTGCTCGAATTTTCCCGGCTGGCACCTGATGAAGTCGCTGGCCGTGGCGGACCGCTATGGGTGGGCGCGGTACGTGGCGCATCAGGTGTACTATTCGCTGGTCGGGCGCGACTACGAGTGGGAACTGATGCCGCTGGCGCTGGATCAGAAGGTGGGCGCCACGGTGTGGAGTCCGCTGGGATGGGCGGTACTGACGGGCAAGATTCGCCGCGGCCAGCCATTGCCCGAGGTAAGCCGCCTGCACAAGACCGGAAATATAATACCGCATGGGACGGACGAATACTTATACAAGGTGGTGGACGCACTCGACGCGGTAGCCGCGGAAACCGGCAAGACGGTGGCGCAGGTGGCGCTGAACTGGCTGCTGCAGCGGCCCACGATTGCAACGCTGATCTTCGGCGCGCGGAACGAGGAACAGTTGCGGCAGAACCTGGGCGCGGTGGGCTGGAACCTGACCGCCGAGCAGGTGGCCGCGCTCGACCAAGCCAGCGCGCTCACGCCGTCATACCCTTGCTGGCATCACCGCCTGTTTAAGGAGCTTTGCCCGCCGCCGGTGTGAGAGAGGTGTCAGGTTTCGGGGTCAGGGATTGAGTCATTTGGCAGCGCCCACCGGGCTGTTTCCGCAAGATAGATTTCCACGTAGTCCAGATAGTTTTGGGCGTATTCCCGGATGATATACGGGTCTGACGACCAATTTCCGGAGTCGTTAGAGAAGAATTTCCCCGAGATTATCGCGTGGCCGGAACCCGCCATCCGGCAATTACTTCAAGGACGAATCCTTCCGATCTCTGTTGCTCGCGTTTCCGTTGCCGCGTGCGCGGCTCTTTCTGTTGCCACTAAGTGAAGGTTGCGGTACATTTGTGGTTATCTGCATACCCAACAATCCATCAAGACTCGGGATCGGGGCATCAGGCCGGCTTACGCAGAACCGGGGAATCGCGTATGGTGAAAATCATGATCGCGCCCAGCCGCTATATACAGGGTCCGGGCGTTCTCGCCGAAGCGGGCAAGTATGTGCGTCATCTGGGATCGCGGTTCTTCGTCGTCGGCGGCAGTACCGCCCTGCGCGCCGTGCAGGGGCTGCTATCTGCGGCGCTGAGTAAAGATGGGATGACATCCGAAATCCAGTCGTTCACCGGGATGTGTACCCGCTCCAATGCCGACTCACTGGTCAAGAAAGCGCAGGCGTTTGGCGCCGAGGTGGTGGTCGGAGTGGGCGGAGGCAGCGCCATTGACACCGCCAAAGCAGTCTCGCACGAGTTGGGGTCGTTTCCTCTGGTAGTCGTTCCCACGGTCGCCTCGAGCGATGCCCCGTGCAGCGCGCTGGTAGTGCAGCACTCACCGGATGGTGGACTGGACCGCTTTCTGCTGCTGAAGCGCAGTCCGGACGTGGTGCTAGTGGACAGCCAAGTGATCGTCCAGGCGCCGGTACGGTTTTTCGTGTCGGGCATGGGAGATGCGCTCGCCACCTGGTTTGAAGCCCTCACCTGCACCAAGTCCAGCGCCAGGAACATGCCTGGGGGTGTCAGCACGGCGGCGGCTCTCAGCCTGGCCCGGCTTTGTTATGACACACTCATGGAATACGGGCTCAGCGCCAAGCTCGCGGTGGAGCGTCAGGCCCTCACCCCGGCAGTGGAAAGGGTGGTGGAAGCAAACATCCTGCTGAGTGGCCTGGGGTTTGAAAGCTCCGGGCTGGCCGCGGCCCACGGAATCAACGACGGTCTCGCTGTTCTCGAAGAAGCTCACGGCGCTCTACACGGCGAATTAGTAGCATTCGGCACCATCACGCAGATGGTGATGGAGTGCCATCCCCAGGCTGAGATCGATCGCGTGATCGATTTCTGCAAGGCGGTGGGATTGCCGGTAACGCTGAAACAACTGGGCATCACCGATGCTTCCAGCGCGCACCTCAGAAAGGCGGCGGAAGAAGCCTGCAGGGAAGGCATGACAACCCACAACAGTTATTTCAAGGTGACACCCGAGTTAGTTCTAGGGGCTCTCAAGGGAGCGAATGCATTGGGAGAACACCGGCTCGCGGGTTGAGTGCGCACGGCTGGAACGGAGTCGCCACAGGAAGAATGACTGGTGCGCAGGCGCGGGCGAGCGAGCAAGGGGCAAGAAGGGAGGACTTGGAGCAGGACATGGCTGAGGTAATGGCGGCAAAAGCGGCAGAAATCAAGCTCGTCATCGATGGGGTGGAGGCGGTAGCCAGCCCCGAAATGACGATCCTGGATGTCGCCGAAAAGCATGGTATCGCCATACCGACACTCTGCCATGTGCACGGTCTGGTACCGTTTGGTGGCTGCCGGCTCTGCGTGGTTGAGATCGAGGGCGCCAGCCGCTTAACCGGAGCTTGTCACACGCCCGCCGTCAACGGAATGGTGATCCACACGCACTCCTCCAAGGTGCTGCGGGCCCGGAGAATCATCCTGGAATTGCTGATGGCCGGACATACCGGCCCTTGCGTCACCGACACGGGAGCGCGGAGCTGCGCACTCCATCGGATGGCTGCCGACCTGGAGCTAGGACCGCCGCGGTTTCCAGTGCACAAGCCGCGGCACTTTCCGGTCGAGGATGTCAGTCCTTATGTGCGGCGCGATCTCTCGCGCTGCATCCTGTGCAACCGCTGTGTACAGGCCTGTTCTGAGATCGCCGGGGTGGACTTGCTGGCGTTGGCCTATCGGAGTTCGCACATGAAGGTCGTGGTGGATTTGGACACCGCGCTCAACCACGATGTCTGCAGGGACTGCGGCATCTGCGTTGACTACTGTCCGACCACGGCTTTGTATCTGCCTGGCCGCCTTGGGCAGGAAAAGACGGTAAAGCATCGAGTCGAACCAGCTGAACTGAGGCCTTCCACCTCTCGGACGGCGACCCAGGGCGAGCTATTGGTGCGGCTACAAGCGGCGCAACAGCAACATGGCTACCTTTCGACGCATGTCATCGGAGAGATCGCGGCTGCGTTGGAGCTGTCCGTCAGTGAAGTGTATAGCGTCGCCAGTTTCTATTCGTTTCTGTCCGTCCGGCCGCTCGGACGATATGTGATTCGCGTGTGCCGTAGCCTTCCTTGCTGCATGAAGGATTCGGAGATGATCGTGGAAAGCATACGTCGGCAAGTCGGCATCGCGCCCGGCCAAAAAACCGCGGATGGGCGGTTCTCCCTGGAGCTGACCAACTGTATCGGAGCTTGTGACATGGCGCCGGCCATGCTGGTGAATGAAGACATGCACGGAAACCTGACCCCGAAGAAGATCGCGAGTGTGCTCGCAGCCTACACGTAACCTGGCGCCTGCGGAGGCCCAAATTGCCGGCTAAGATCGTTGTGCTGAAAAACTGTAAGCTCATCGACCCGAGGGATATCGCTACCTACCTCGAACGCGGAGGCTTTAGCGCTCTGCGGCACGCCCGCAACTCGATGACTCCGGAACAGGCTATCGAGGAGGTTAAGCGCTCGGGTTTGCGGGGGCGGGGCGGCGCGGGCTTTCCCTGCGGCCTGAAATGGGAGATGGCAAAGCGGGCACAGGCCGGGAAGAAATATCTAATCTGCAACGCCGACGAGGGCGAGATGGGGACGTTCAAGGATCGATACATCCTCGAGCATGATCCATTTACTCTGATCGAAGCGATTGCCATCGCCGCATATGCGATTGGCGCCGATACCGCGTATATCTACCTCCGCGCGGAATACCGCTACCTGCTGGCACAGTTGCTCAATGCCATCGAACAGGCCAAATCGAGGCGGCTTCTCGAAGGGTTCGACCTCCACGTGCGCGTAGGCGCGGGCGCTTATGTCTGCGGGGAAGAAACGGCACTGATGAACTCGCTCGAAGGGAAGCGGGGCGAGGCGCGCTTGAAGCCTCCATTCCCAACCGGCAAAGGATTATGGGGGCAGCCTACGGTCATTCAGAACGTCGAGACTCTCATGAACATTCCTGCCATTATCCTCGAAGGCTCCGCGTGGTTCAGCGCCATCGGCACCCATGTCAGCAAAGGGACCAAAGTTTTTTCTGTAAGCGGGGATGTCGCCGCGCCTGGCGTCTATGAGCTGGAGTTAGGCAGCCGATTGTCGGAGCTGGTGGTGGACCTGGCGCAGGCCAGCAACATCAAGATGGTTCAGGTGGGCGGCGCTGCCGGCCGCATCGTCCCCTTATCGATGCTGGATTCGCGGTTGTCGTTTGAAACCCTTCTCGGCGCAGGCGCGGTTACCGTTTACGACGACCGCCGCGACGTTATCGATGTGGCCCGGCGGACCATGGAGTTCCTCTCCGACGAGTCCTGCGGGAAATGCGCTCCGTGCCGCGAGGGAACCGATGCGATGGTATTGATACTGGAGCGGCTTGCCAGCGGGCGCGGAACTTATGGAGACATCGAGGCGCTCGAAGATCTTTCCGCGGTAATGGCCAGCTCCTCGATGTGTGGACTGGGCCAATCCGCGCCCACGGTAGTCGTGGATACCATTACGCATTTTCGCAAGGACTACCAGAACCGGATCGACCAATCGGTGTACTTGAGGACCCTGTAGGGCCTGCGGCGAGGCAACAGCGCCGACGCCGCGTTACGGAATGTGAAGGAGATTGTGAGTGAAGTCTTTGGCTACGGGAATCGCAACCGAGATTTGCCCGTACTGTTCCCGCATCCTGGATGGGCATGACGCGCTGCGTATGCACGTGGTCGCGAGCCATGCCGGCGAGCCGGTTCCGAATCCGTCCGGGACGATCGCTGTGACGGTCAATCGCCAGGTCTACAAGACCCGCGTGGAGCCGCAGTGGACCCTCTACTACTTCCTGCACGACGTGCTGGGCTTAACCGGCGCCAAGCAGATGTGCGACCACGGAATTTGCGGCTCTTGTACGGTAATCGCCGACGGCCACGCCATCCTCTCGTGTATGACCCTGGCGATTGAATGCGACGGCAAGAACATTGAATCCGTGGAAGGAATCGCGGCGGCTAATCACCCGCTTATCGAAGAGTATGTCAAGCACCATTGCATGCAGTGCGGCTATTGCACACCCGGATTTGTGGTTACTGCCAAGGCACTGCTCGATGAAAATCCAGCTCCTGGCACGGAAGAGATTATAGAAATTCTGGGCGGCAATCTGTGCCGCTGCGGCACGTATCCGCAGCACGTGAAAGCCATAAAGGCCGCTGCCGCCAGGCTGAGCGAGGCCAGCGAAAGTTTGCGCAAAATGGGCGACAAGCGATGAGCGGCGAAAGCGGTTATTACGGTTCGGAATCCCTCGACAATCTGGCTGCGGATAAGTATTCGCGGAAGGACTACCAGAGCATCGGCAAGCGAGGGATCCGCCGGCTGGATGGCTTCGAGAAGGCAAGTGGCAAGGCCGTTTACACGGTGGACGTCCAATTGCCGGGAATGTTGTATGGCCGATTTCTCACCTCGCCGTATCCGCACTGCTCCATCCGGAGCATGGAGACGCGCCGTGCCGAGGCGCTGCCGGGCGTGCGCGCCGTTCTCCGCTACGACGATCCGGAACTGCCGCCACTCGCCGATCTGAGCGGGCACGCCCCGGCTCTAACGGCCGTGCTACCACACGTTGCGCACTTCGAGGGAGAAGAGGTTGGCGCCTTCGTGGTGGCTGACACGGAAGATATTGCCGAAGCGGCGCTGAAGCTGATCGAGGTGGACTGGGAGCAGCGGCCATTTGTGCTCAACCCGGAAGCGGCGTTACGCCCGGAGGCGCCGTTGGCCAATCCCGAATCGTCTCCTGAGAAGAACCACTTCAATGAAGGCTTCCTGGACATCACCCGCAGGGGCGACGTCACAGTGGGCTTTGCGGAAGCGGACGTGATTGTGGAGTTCAAGTCGGAGCGGCGTCAGCACACATGGATTGGTCCAGAGCGCCCCTGTGGCGTATTTCGCTGGAACGGTCAGTATCCAGAGATATGGGTCAAAACCCAGCGCCCGAATATCGGCAAACGCGTGGTGGCCTCCTGGTTTGGCGGTATTCCCCTTAGCCAGGTCGAGGTGCATTGCTTGTACCAGGGCGCCAGCTTCGGCGGATGGAGCCAGATGTCCTGGCATTACGGCGGTTTCTATTGCGCCGCCGTAGTCGCCAAAAGAACAGGCCGGCCCGTCAAGTGGCTCTTCAGCCGCCGGGAAGATTTCTATGGCGGCCAAATGGATGCAGGCGCTTACTACTGCAAGGTGGGCGCGAAGAAGGACGGAACCATCACCGCCGTGGAAGCTCGCGTAGTGTTGTCGAACCTGTTGATGCCGGTATTTGGAGTGGTTCACCACCTTATCGAAAACACCAACATTCCCCACGTGTACGGCAAGCTGGAAGCGGTCCATGTCAATAAGGGACCGAACGTCCCCACTCGCTGTGAGCAGGCCGCCAACTGCCACACCTTCACGCTGGCCTTCGAGCACGTCGCAGCGGCTTTGCAGATGGATCCCATTGAAGTGGCTTTGAAGAACGACGGCGCCGAGGGCCACGGCATGGAGTGGCTCAATCGTAAGAAGGCGGAGATGGGGTTCCCCCTCAGAGACAGCCTGCGCGAGTGCGTCGAGAAGGGCATGGCGGCCATCGACTGGAAGAACAAGTGGCACCCGCCCGGAACCAGACAGCTTGCCAACGGCAAGATGCACGGCATGGGCTTTACGTGGACGCACGAATGGGAAGATTCGGCCGGGTCCGGCGAAATCGCCATACGCATCGAACGCACCGACGGCACCGCCAATATTCTGGCCATGCGCGCCGATAATGGCGTGAACGCGGAAACCGCCTACTGCCAAATCGCCGCCGATGAGTTGGGGCTGCGCGTCGAAGACGTCTTCTATCGGCCGCACACCGATCCCGGTTTCTTCGCCATGGCGCCGGATTCCTCGACGAATCTCTCAGTCAACGGCTTTGCTGTCCGGCATGCGGCGCGCAAATTGAAACGCAATATCCTCAGCGCCGCGACGCGTCCCACGGGCGCGACTCAGCGCGGCAGCTTCCCGGCGAGGTTTCCCGGTTATCGGGCTGAAGACCTCGACCTGAAGGACAGCGTCATCTTCGTCAAGGCCGATCCCTCGATACGAATGGCGCTGCGCGATTTCGTGCGCCCCTCGGGAGTGGAAGGACCGTTGGCCTACGATCCGGAGATGGGCAAAGGATCCGAGCGCAGCGACTTTATCGAACCCCTTTTCGCCTATAGCTGGCACGTGCAGCAAGGCGCCTACGCCGAAGTGCGCCTGCGCCTCTGCCGCCAGGCCCACTTCATGGAAGTCGAAGTGGACGCCGAGACGGGAGAAATCGAAGTCACCAAAGTCGTAAACGTGAACGACGTGGGCAAGGTCATAAGCTGGGAAAGCTGCGAAGGCCAGCAGTACGGCGGCAGTTTCATGGGTGTGGGCCGCGCCAAATATGAAGAAGTTGTGCACGACCCGGCCACTGGCGTGTTGCTCAATGGCAACCTGCTGGATTACAAAATCGCCACCATCCATGACATTGCCCAGGTCGATACCCTGCTGGTCGAGACAGGGATGGGATACGGTCCCTACGGCGCCGTTGGCATTGGTGAAGACATAGCCACGGTGGTCCCGGCGCTGCTGGGCCCGGCGGTCTTTAATGCCCTGGGAGTGTGGATTGATGAATTTCCCATCACGCCCCAGCGGGTTTTAGAGGCGCTGGAGAAGACGACCAATGCGGAGCAGGAGTAGGGTGACTGGGAGACAGAATGCGGCCGTTTACACACTTTAGCCCCAGAACGCTCGACGAGGCGGTTACCCTGTTCGAACGGTATGGCAATCAGGCGAACCTGATCGCGGGCGGCACCGATCTGCTCGGCAAGCTGAAGGACGAGATTCTGCCCCGGTATCCGGAAGCGCTGATCGATCTCAAACAAATTCCAAATCTTGACTCGATTGACCGCGACACGGCCAATGGGGCCATCCGCATCGGCGCGCTGGCCCGGCTCGAGGACATTGCCCGCAACCGGCTCATCCGCGATCACTTGCCTGCGCTGGCACAAGCAGCCTCGCGCACCGCCTCTCCGCATCTGCGGGCCATGGGTACGCTGGGCGGCAATCTCTGCCAGGACATCCGCTGCTGGTATTACCGCCATGCCGGCAACCGCTTCCCCTGCCTGCGCAAAGGCGGCGCAAAGTGCTACGCCATTGACGGCGACAACCGCTACCATTCCATCTTCGGGGGCAGCGTGGACGAAGGCTGCTACGCCGTTCACCCCAGCGATACTGCTCCCGCGCTGATTGCGCTCAACGCCGCCATTCAAACCACCCAAAGAACACTGCCGATTGAGGCTTTCTTCGGAGTAGGCGTCGAGAGAACAACGGTGTTGCGGCCGGATGAAATCGTGACGGAGATACACATTCCCTCGCCAACCCCCACCGCACGCAGCGCCTTCTTGAAATTCGCGCTGCGCAAGTCAATTGATTTCCCCGTCGTCAACTGCGCAGCCTCTCTGGATTTGGTTCAAGGCAAGGTGGTGGAGGCCAGGATTTGTCTGAATGCGGTTTATATCATCCCCTACCGCCCTGTGGCGGCCGAGGAAATATTGCAAGGCAAAACCCTGACGGAGGAAAGCATCGCGCAAGCAGCAGACGCGGCCGTTGCTGCCGCCCAGCCTATGTCCGGCAATCGCTATCTGGTCCAAATCGCCCGAACGCTGGTCAAGCGCGTGCTGGCGGCCGCCCGGGATGCCGCGTAGAGAGGACCTTGTCAAAACAGGAGGCCACGCATGAAGATCCGTGTACAAATCTATTCGTATCTCCGCCAGTACCTGCCGGCTACGGGCGCGCGCCTTCCCGACGAGCAGTGGGAAGTGGCCGCGGGGACGACGATAGCCGAGATTGTGCAAACCCTGAATCTGCCCCAGAACATGAAAATCCTTGCTGTGGTGAACGACGCAGTCTGCCATGACCGCGGACGGGTATTGCAGGAAGGAGACTCGCTGATGCTCTTGCCCCCAGTGGCCGGGGGATGACGCGCTGCATGGGTTTTTGGCGAGTCCATGCCAGTGGCTAACTAGGCTTTCCCTGCAAACGCACGTGTTTTGGCATATTTTTCGCGATCCCAGCTTCGTGTAAGTAGTTGCAAGTATTACTTATTGGCATTTTCATACCCCGTGGGTGAAATTGTTTTAGAAAATGTGAGCAATTCTGAACAGTCGGCAACTCTCAGAAAGGTAGAAACTGCTTTCAATCTCCCCCAAGGGAGTCGAGGTCAATCGAGGGCGGGGAAACCCTCTTGACTCTCAGATGACGGGCGTGGTGTTGTCGCAATGCTGATCTAGTGGACCTAGACGACGTCACGCCCGTTGTCGTCAATCGCATAGGACAGAAAACCGCTGCTCCGTGCCGCTGTTTTGGTCCAGCCCGGCGTTAAACCCTCTATTTTTAAATTGGTGCGGAAGGCGGGACTTGAACCCGCAAGCCTTTTGGGCGCTAGCTCCTAAGGCTAGTGTGTTTGCCATTTCACCACTTCCGCACAGGGGTGGCATCGCGGATATGTCCGCGTCCAACTCAAGTCTAAGTTGAATTGAGCGCTCGGTGCAATGCCGTCGCGGCGGAATGCCTCTCCGGAGTCACGCTCCTCGCGAAGTGATTGGATCGCATTTTTTTCGAGCGCTTTCATCCCCGCGCGAATGCGCCACATCTTATCTCGAAAAATCTCCGCTTTTGCCGCCGGATTTCGATTCGAGGCGAATTTCGCGGATGACGATGGCCTTGTCGAGGGCTTTGGTCATGTCGTAGACGGTGAGCGCGGCGACGGCGGCAGCGGTGAGGGCCTCCATCTCGACGCCGGTGGGGCCGGTGGTGGCGGCAGTGGCAGTGATGCGCACGCCGCCCGCGACAATCTCCGCCTGCACGTCGACGTGGGTGAGCGCCAGCGGATGGCACATGGGGATCAGATCGGCGGTGCGCTTGGCGGCCTGGATGCCGGCGAAGCGCGCGACTTCGAGCGGATTGCCCTTGGGGTTGGCGGGCAGAGCCGCGAGCACGGCGGCGGAGAGCTCGACGAAGGCCGAGGCGGTTGCGGTGCGGCGCGTGGGCTGCTTGGCGCTGACATCGACCATCGCGGCCTGGCCGGATTCGTCGAAATGCGAGAGCCGCGGTTTTGGATCGGCCATGGGGTCCGGTCAACAGCCAGGTTTGATGTCTGCACCCAACCATTGTGGCGCATCGGCCTTGCCTCAGGGAAGCAGAATGCGGACGATTGCGCCAGCGTGAAGACGATCGGCCTCTTCGGGCACGACCAGAAACAGTTGGCGCGGGCCATGGCGGCCAGATCGCCCGAGCCTTGCCAGGGAACGAGCGCCACCTGAGGCTCCGGGCCGGCAAAAGTGCATGCGGCGGGCAGAAAGCGCGTGAGGCCGGGCTTCGCTTTGACATCCGCGGACAGGCGCGCCAGGGCGAAGCGCGGACCCGAGTCAAGACGGCCGGCCAGCGCGGCCAGCACCGGCGCGGCAAAGAGCAGAAATGTGACGGCAGAAGAGACGGGATTGCCGGGAAGGCCGAAGAGCAGCACTGCGTGCGGCGCTTCTGTTTCTGCGGCGTTGACCTGTCCTGCAAGGCAGCTCACCGAAGACCAGTGGCTTGCCGGGCTGGATGCGCACGCCGGTGAAGTGGAAGCGGGCGCCGGCGCGGGCGAGAGCCGGCTCGACCAGATCGAATTTGCCCGCGGAAACGCCGCCGGTGATGAGCAGCAGATCGGCCTCGGCAGCCTGGCGAGCGCGGCGTCGAGGGCTTTGGCAGTGTCGCGCGCGGCGGGCAGAACCCACGGCTCGCCGCCGGCCGCGGCCACCATCGCGGCCAGCATGGGAGCGTTGGAGTTGCGAATCTGGCCGGGACCGGGCGAGGACCGGATGGGCACAAGCTCGTCGCCGGTGGCGAGAATGGCCACGCGCGGGCCGAACGAAGACCTCGAGTTCCGCGCAGCCGCAGGCCGCCGCCAGCGCGACCTGCGCCGCGCCGATCGCGGTTCCCGCGGGCAGCAGTTCATCTCCCTTGCGGGCCTGCGCGCCCCGCGCCACGATGTTTTCGCCCTTTTCGATGGTGCGCGGCGGCAGCAGCCGGACGCTTCGCGCTGATGGGCCGCTGCCGGCCTCGACGTGCTCGAGCATCATCACGGCGTCGGCGCCGGCAGGGAACGGGAGCGCCGGTCATGATCTCCCATGCCGCGCCGGGCGGCAGCGGGCCGGACGGAGCTTGCCCGGCACGAGTTGAGCCGGCGACGGCGAGCGGCCTGTGCGTAGAGGCTTCCGCAGCCCGGCAGGCAAAGCCGTCGCGGGTGGAGCGGGCAAAGGGCGGCTGATCGCTGTCGGCACGCAGAGGCTGCGCCAGCACTCGGCCCGGCTGCCTCGCGCAAGCTCGACACGCTCCACAGAGGGCCGGGACCGCGCCCGTTGCGCGGCGTATGCCGCCACCAGCGCGGCCGCCTCGTCAAAACTCAGCAGATCGGGGTTGGACAAAGCAGGACTCCTGAAATGGATTGTAGAGGGTCAGGCCAGCGCGAAAAACTTGGCCAACCATCGGACAAAGAATGCAGACACAGGAGTTGCCTGCGGCCGCGCAGGAAAAGCTGTTCTATTTTTCTGCCCGCTGCAAAATGCCGGTAACTACGGCGGCGAATTCGCCGTTCGGAGCCAGCTCCAGGTACTCACGAAAGGCTGCGGCGCAATCTGGAGGGAGGAGGATTTGATTTGTCGTTAGATCGACAGTCGCTTTCTCCGCCAGTCCCTCAGCTTTGATGTAGTAGAGAATGGCCTCGTTGGGATTGGCCTTGATTGCCTTATCGGCGGCATCCACCTGCGCGGGGACGTTCTTCTCCTCAAAGAAGATGATGGCTTGGTTCGTGAGGTAGATAGCCGCCATGGCAGGGTAAGCCTTGGCGGCGGCGTCAAACGCCGCATTCGCTTCGTCAACCATGAGCGTTCGCGCGTAGACCTCGCCCAGGCCGGAATTGGCGCACCCATGAACTCCGGCTCCGGCCGTCCCGGTCTTGGATCCAAGTTCGAGAGCCTTCTTGTAGTTCGTTTCCGCGTCAAGGTAATTTTTCAGGCCCGTCTGGGCGCTGCGCCAGATGAAGCCACAGGACGGGCTCGGCAGGATTGACGGCGACATCCTTGGTCATGAGAGTTTCAATCTCGGAGTACTTTGCGTTCCTGATCTCATCGGTCATGTCATCGACGTCAGCGTTGCTGGCAGTTGCCACCAGGTTCTGGGTTGCCGTCGCGCGCGCATTCTCCGCATCCAGGAAGTCCTGGTTGACGACCTTAAGGTCGGCGTTGATGGCCACAATAGCCGGGTCGGCGGTCATGGTTGCATTGGTAGTCACAGTCGTGTTGGCGGTCATAGTTGCGGCATTGGCTTCCCTCATCGCCTGCAATTGCTTTTGCTGTTCCGGCGTCAGGCGATCGATGAACTGCCGGCCGCGTCATATCGATGTCCTGCGCTGTATCGTGCCCGGCCACGATTTCGACGCCGGAAATGTAATCGACTATTTTCCCCTCCGGCGTATCGGGCGCGCGGTAGACGACTGTGTACTCTGCCGGAGGTGCTTCGCCGGAGTATTCTCCCGTGGCAGAGACCGGAAAGGTGTAGGTCAAAATCACGCCTCCGTCGGTCGAAAGGCTGACTGTGCCGTTGTTCTGAGGCAGCCCGGCCGGATTGATCACGCGGCCGTGAATCCTGCCCATATCAGCGGCGGGGGGCTGCTGCGCAAGCGCGGGTGCGAGGGGCAAAGTGAGCAGGGCTGCGACGCCGGACAGGCGAAACAACGCGGCACGAATCATGCAACGGATTATAGAGGGTTCAAGCAACCAGGACCGGAGTGCGCCCCCCGCACATCGTAACCTCAGGCAAGAAGGGCGTCCGCCCCGCTACGGCGAGCAGGCGCGACGGACGCCCTTCGAGAATCACAACCGGCAGCCGGCCTAATGGGACTTGGGCGGCGCCTTGTACGATGAGCTGACTTTTTCTCCTGCCTGCGCCAGGATGCCCGCCACTTCGTTGGCGAACTGGCCAGTCGGGGCCAGATCCAGGTACTTCTGGTATGCAGCCGTGCAATCGGGGGGCAGAACGATCCGGTTCGTCTTGGGATCGACAGTTGCGCTCTGGATCAATCCCTGGCCCTTGATGTAGTAAAGGAGGGCATTGTTGGGATCGACCTTGATGGCCTCGTCTGCCGCAGCCACTTGCGCGGCGCTGTTATCCTCCTGGAAGAAGATGATCGCTTCATTCCTCAGATTCAGGCCTGCATTTGCGGGATCGGCTTTGGCGGACTCGTCGTATGCCGCGTTCGCCTCAGGAACCTTGCCGGTGCGCGCGTATACTTCGCCCAGTCCGGCATTGGCGATGCCAATAACCTGCGGGCGCGGCTTCTTTGCGGCCGTCTCCAGTTCCACTGCCTTCTTATACGACGTGATGGCGTCGTCGTATTTCTTCAGCCCGGCCTGCCCGAACCCAAGGTTGACCCAGAGCAGAGCCTCGTCCGGCTTGGCCGCTGTATCCTTGGTCATCAGGCTTTCGATATCGGTGTACTTGGCGGTTCTGATCTCGGCCACCTTTGCCGCAATGTCGGTCTTTGTAGCCGTGGCGCCCAAAGCCTGCGTCGCGGTTGCAGTTGCGCCGTCGATGTCTTTCTTGTCCTGGTTGACGACCTTCAGGTCGGCGTTCAACTGGTTGATCACCGAGTTGGCCTTGATAGCCTCGGCGTTGGTCTTTTTCAGTTCCTCAAGCTGCTTCTTCTGCTCCGGAGTCATCTTGTCGAGGTATTCCTGACGCGACATATCGTCGTCCTGCGTCAGATCCTGTCCGGCCACGATCTTGATGCCGCGGATGGAGTCGACCATCTGGCCCGCCGGGGTATCGGCCGCGCGATAGACCAGCATGTAGGTTCCGGGAGCCGCTTGACCGGTGTAGTCGCCGGTGTCAGCGACCAGGAAGGAGTACTTGAAGGTCGTACCGCCATCGGTGGAGAGGTTCACCGTGCCGCCCCCCTGTGGTTGCCCGGTGGGATTAATAACGCGGCCGTGAATCGTGCCCATGGGTGCAGCGGCCGGTTGCTGCGCATGCGCGGGCGCGATAGCCAATGCCACCAGAACCGCAGCGGCGGCCAGACCCAGCCAAAGTGAATAAGTGCGTTTCATATATTCTCCTTAGGGAGCGGCGGGAAGAATGCTGCCCGCAGGCTCGAAAAAATTAAATTCTCAGGCGCCCATCGGCAGAGCGCATTTCCCGCAAAATCAACGTTAAATCCAATGCATCACCCTGCACAAGAGGGCGTGGCTGCTCCGTCTCGCTACGCGGCGGGGCGCCGCCATTGCACTGCATTTACTGACGTGGAGGGCCCCCGCAAAGTTACCCTTTTCCGAGCGAACCTGCCGCCGCTTGGGATCACACCGTCATGGTAGTGTGGCCAGCGCGACTGCGTGTGTGGCCTCTGTCACACTCGATGGCCTGTCAACACTACCATGACGGATGTCGTTGCGGGGGAAAATTGGCTCCCTTCGCCACCACCCTCGTCGTGTTACCAGGCCCTAAAATCGGAATATGGGAACGGTGATTCGGGCGGCAACCGCGGCAGATGCCGCACAGATTCTGGCCTTCATTCGCGCCTTGGCGGTTTATGAGCGGGCTCCTGACGCCGTCGTCGCAACCGAGGAGGGCCTGGTGCGCGACGGATTCGGCCCTAACCCGTTCTACCAGTGCCTGATTGCCGAGCACGACGGCCGGCCCGCCGGTTTCGCCCTCTACTTTTTCAACTACTCCACGTGGATGGGAAGGCCCGGCATCTATCTCGAAGACCTGTTTGTGCTTCCGGAGTTGCGCGGCCAGGGCATCGGCAAGGCGCTGCTCAAGCAGGTGGCTGCCGTCGCAGTCCAGAAGGGCTGCCAGCGCCTGCAGTGGGAGGTTCTGGACTGGAATACGCCGGCAATCGATTTCTACCGCGCCATGGGCGCTGAATTCCTGGACGAGTGGCGCAATGTGCGCCTGGGCGGGGAGGCGCTGACGCGGTTGGCGGAGGGCACGGGACAGCCCATGGAATCCCGTGCCCCATCCTTACCCCTGTTTTTCGAGAAAAAAACTGGCGAAGGAGTGGGAGAGCAGGACATTCGCTCATCCCATCCCGACGCGGAGGCCACGCCGTGAGGATTCGCGTGATTGGCGGCGGGCTGGCCGGATCGGAAGCGGCGCTGACCGCGGCGCGGCTCGGCTGCCAGGTAGATCTCTACGAGATGCGCGCGGTGGTGGACGGAAAACCGCGTCTGACGCCTGCGCACCAGACCACCGAATTCGGCGAGCTGGTCTGTTCGAATTCGCTCAAGAGCGAATCGCCCCACACAGCGCCCTGGCTCCTGAAACAAGAAATGCGGCGAGCGGGCTCGGCGCTGCTGCGCATTGCCGATGAGACAGCCGTCCCCGCGGGCCACGCTCTGGCTGTCGATCGCGTGGAGTTTTCAAGGCGGATTGGTGAGGCTATCGCCGCGGAGCCGCGCATTCGCGTGATTCGCGAAGAAGTGACTTGCCTCGACGATACACTCCTCCAAGACCAGAACGGCACGAAGTGTACGGTGGTTGCCACCGGACCGCTGACGTCGGAAGCGCTGAGCGCCGAGATCGAGCGCATTACCGGCGCGGACCATCTCGCGTTTTACGACTCCATCTCGCCCATCGTCGATGCCGAATCCATCGACATGAGCCGCGTCTACTTTGCCGCGCGCTGGGATAAGGGGACGGCAGACTACATCAACTGCCCGATGGACCGCGCCGAGTACGACCGTTTCTTCGACGCGCTGCTCGCGGCCGAAGCCGCCGAAAGCAAAGACTGGGAGAAGCTCGAGTACCTCCCACCCCATGCGCCAGAACCGGGCGCATGGGGGCCCCGATATTTCGAAGGCTGTCTGCCCATTGAGGTGCTCGCCTCGCGCGGGCGCGACACGTTGCGCTTCGGGCCGATGAAGCCCGTCGGCCTGCGCGATCCGCGCACCGGCAAGAACCCCTGGGCCGTGGTGCAACTGCGCAAGGAGAACCTCCGCGCCGACAGCTACAACCTTGTGGGTTTTCAAAATCATTTGAAGTTCGGCGAGCAGGCGCGTGTGCTGCGGCTGATTCCGGGCCTTGAAAACGCGCACTTTCTGCGCTACGGGCAGATTCACCGCAATACATACATCTGCGCCCCGGCGCTGCTGGACGAAACACTGCGGCTCTCATCGAAGGCTGGGCTCCCCATCCTCTCCGCGTTCGCACCTGCGGGTGCGGAAAGGGTGGGAAAGCAACCGCCGGACGCCATCCTATTCGCCGGCCAGATTTGCGGCGTCGAGGGATACACCGAATCCATCGCTACTGGCATGCTGGCGGGCATCTATGCAGCGGCGCTCCTGCGCGGTGAGGAACCCGCTCCTGTTCCCCGCGCCACGGCTCTCGGCTCACTGGTGCACTACATCACCCACGCCGATCCCAAAAAATTTCAGCCCGCCAACATCACCTTCGACCTTCTGGAGCCGCTCGAAGAAGAAGTGCGGAAGAAGATCCGCGACAAGAAGGAACGGCATCGGCTGCAGTGCGAGTGGGCGCTGGCGGCGTTCGATGCGTGGTGGGCGGTGCAACGATTTCTTGCGCCGGTCGGTGAAACGCTCACTGCACTTCGCCCGCATAAGAGGTAGAGAGTCACCACAATCGTTGTCCTTTAACGCACCATGGCCACGTTTCGCCGCAACGTCGTCGTTTCGATCATGTTCACCGCATTCGGCGGACCGGGGATTGCACTGGTCTGGATTCCATTGTGGATCACGCGCTTTCGCATTCCCGCCGCGGAGCCGTGGTGGCAAATGGCACTGGCGGGAGCGCTCTTTCTGGCCGGGATCTCGCCGGCATTCGAGTCCGTCAAGCGCTTTGTCGTCGTGGGCCGGGGGACGCTGATGCCCACGGTACCCACAGAGCATCTGGTGGTGAGCGGCTTCTACCGCCATGTGCGCAACCCCATGTACGTTGGCGTTCTGGTAGCGCTCGTAGGCGAGACCATTCTCTTCCACAGCCGCTCAATGGCCGTCTTTATGGTCCTGATGGGTCTCGGCTTCCATCTCTTCGTGTACCTCTACGAGGAACCCACGCTCACGCGGCGCTACGGCGAAGAGTATCTGCGCTTCAAGCGCCGCGTGCCGCGCTGGCTGCCGCGCCTCAGGCCATGGCAGGGCGCGGAGGAGTGACGCGGGAACCTTCCCGGCCTGTGGTGACCGGGGGTACAAGGCAAGCGCACGGCGCAAGAGTGTACCCTGAAGGCTGGGGCGTGATTCGAGAGGGACCGGAGGCGCGCCCAGGGAATCGGGGAGCTTTCTTGAAGCGTTGGATGGCTATTCTGGCTGTTTCTGTGGCGCTAAGCTACGGCGTGCGCTGGGTCTTTGGCCAGGCGGGGCAGCCCACAACGGCGGAGAAACGCTCAGCGACAACCATCACGCTGCCGCCCTCGCCGAAGGCGCTGCTGCCGGACGTGTTTGACGGGTGGGTGACGGCGGAGCCTTCAAAAGTGTTGGCCGATCCCGCGCAGGCCGACGCGGCCAATGCCGCGGCCCTGAAGGAATACGGATTCACCATGGGCCTCGCGGCCAGCTACAAGCGGGAGGGCGAGACTCTCACCATGCGCGCCCTGCGCTTCGACGACACCAGCGGAGCCTACGGCGCCTACTCCTATTACCGGCAGAATGGCTGGTTCAAGGAGGCCATCGGCACCGGAGCAGCCTCAAACCACAACCGCGTCCTCTTCTGGACGGGAATCACAGTTGTAGACGCGACATTTTCGCGCATTGACTCCATGTCGGCCGGAGAGATGCGCGAGATTGCCCGCCAGTTGCCGGCGTCGGCGGGAAACCGAGCCTTGGCGCCACCCATTCTGGCCAGCCTGCCCCAGGCATCGCTCGACGGACAAACCACGCACTATGCGGAGGGGCCGGCGGGGTACGTGGGAGCTGGCGGCGTTCTGCCGCCCTCGCTCGTGGGCTTCGAGAAGGGCGCCGAAACCGTGACAGCCAACTATTCGCTGGTTTCTGGCCCGGCCACGCTCACCGTCATCGACTACCCCACGCCGCAGATCGCCGAGGCGCAGGAGACCGCGATTCGCGCTTACCTGAAGGCCGGCAGCCAGGCCCAGCCGCCGTGGCCCCAGCCCCTGACCGACTCCGACCTGGCCTCATTGGAGGTGCGTCGCAGCGGGCCGCTGGTGGTGGTTGTAAGCGGCGATGCCATTCCCGACGACAGCCACCGGTTGCTGGAGTCGGTACACTACGAGGCTGACCTTACGGCGATTCCCCAGCCGGTGGAGTCGGAGGTGGAAAAGACCGGCAAGCTGCTGTTGGGTATTGCGGCGCTATGCGTCATTGGGGGAGGCGCCGCAATCATCCTTGGCGGATTTTTCGGCGGCGGCAGGGCTCTATACCGTATTGCGAGAGGCAAACCGGCCTCCTCTCTCTACGACGAGGAGTTCATCCATCTCGATCTCCAGGAAAAGTGGATCGAAAGAACGGAAGCACCTGAAGTGCCGCATCCGAAGGGTTAACGTCAGGGCTGGCCTGTGGATAACTGGTCGTAAACCCGAGAAAACACGGCGAAAGCTCTGCAAATGACGGAGAAATTTGGGCGAAAAAAAGGCGAATACGGACCGCCCTGGCTGCCTCTGCGTACAATGTTAAATTATTGAAAAAAAGAAACTTATTTTTACTTACATTTTAGCTTGACACCGCTTTCCCCCGAACCTAGTATGCAGCCAGAAAGTTCTAATGGGTTTGCCTCCGTTGGAACTATTCTCCCTGAGGAGAGAGCTGCCTATTGCCGGGCGGCTCTTTCCGTTCTTAGAGGGCAATTCACCCCGATTTTCACGCTTCCTCATCCACACTTGCGGCCGAGTCGGTCCACTGCGCGTCGCATTGCTCGCATCGCCATGTGTTTTCGGGGTCAACGCCCTCGAGCACCGGATCGCTCGCGCCACACTTTGGGCACACGGGCGGCTCGAACTCCGGCACTTCCGTCTTCAATTGATCGACGATCTCCTGCGGGATCGGATTCGCCGCAATCGCGCGCGCCCGATCGAGCTCGTCGGCGGCAACAAGCACGCGTGCGTATTGGCGGCCAAACTCAATCGCCTGCTGAATCCAGCTGTCGACTCCGGCTTGCCGCAAGGCCGCGGAGAGTTCATGTGCTTGTTCGTTCGTATCGCAGTCGCACAGGACCGTCTTCCATGTGTAGTCATGCGGGCCTTCGTCGTCTCGATCGCCGTCCGGCGCATCGGGAACGAGCTTAGGCGAACGGCCAAAGTGCCCGAGCGGAACGGCGGGATTATCGGGGGCCGGTTCAGGATCGATCCGGAACGTGGCTGGCGCGGCCGGCGTGTGCGATAGCGGCGCCGCTTTTTGAGCGCCCGTCTCGCCCAAGCCGCGGCTTTTCATCTCGGCGCGTAACACCTGCTGCGCGGTGTCTGTCAGATTGGCAAAATCGGCGTCCAGCTCACACAACTCGCCGTCGCTCATCTCACGGTAATGCTCGGTGAGCCTGCGCCATTCCAGCATGGGGTCGGTTTGCATGAGCAGCAGTATAGCTCTCGACTCAGGCCAATGCTTCGACTAGACCGCGCGGCCTGCTGCTGCGCCTGACGCCCAGGCCCACTGGAAGTTGAATCCGCCCAGGTGGCCCGTGACGTCTACCACTTCTCCAATGAAGTAGAGCCCGCGCACGCTTTGGCACTCCATCGTTTGCGCCGAAAGCGCGTTTGTGCTCACACCGCCGGCCGTCACTTCCGCCTTTTCATAACCTTCCGTGCCGCTGGGCGTGAACGAAAAAGCATGCAGCCGGCGCTCCAGCTCGTCGAGCGCGTGACGCGTGAAGCTCTGCGGCCCTGCGACTTCAAGAAGACGATCCGCCAGCCGAACCGGCAATTGCGCACGCAGGGCTGCTTTCACCGCCGTCAAATCGCGTCGCGCATTCGCCGCCTGCAAGGGCGCAAGCACAGGCTGGCCGGGCGACCAGTCGATATGGATCGCGTCGGGTTTGTTCCAGTAGGAGGAGATTTGCAGGATGGCCGGCCCGCTCAGCCCGCGGTGGGTGAAGAGCAATTTTTCACGAAAACTGCGCTTGCCGCACGTCACAATCACGGGCGCGGAAATGCCGGTGAGGTCAGCGAAAAGCCCATGCTCTGCGCCAAAGAGCGTGAGTGGAACCAGCGCCGGACGGCAGGGCTCGATGGGAATCGAAAACTGGCGGGCAATGTCGTAGCCGAACCCCGTCGCGCCCATCTTCGCTATCGATAGTCCGCCGGTGGCAACAATGAGCGCAGGCGCCGTGAAGACGCGGTCGCCGGCGACGAGCGCAAACGCTCCGGAAGAGGCGCCGGCTCCAGAAGAGTCGTTGCGGCGCACTTCGCTGACCGCCGTCGAAACAAGCACGCGCACGCCGGCATCTGCGCATTCGCGCATCAGCAGGTCGACGATCTGCTGCGCCGATCCGTCGCAGAAAAGCTGGCCTAGCGTTTTCTCGTGATACGCGATGCCGTGCCCTTCGACGAGCCGGATGAAATCCGCGGGCGTGTAGCGCGCCAGCGCCGATTTTGCGAAGTGGGGATTGGCCGAAAGGAAATTGTCGGGCCGCGTGTGCAGGTTGGTAAAGTTGCAACGGCCTCCGCCGGAGATCAGAATCTTCTTGCCCGGCCGCTCCGCGCGCTCCAGCACCGCGACACGGCGTCCGCGGCGGCCCGCTTCGATCGCGGCCATCAGGCCTGCGGCGCCGGCGCCAAGGATCAGGACATCGAAATTCTGCCGAGTCACGATTTCAATTATTAGAGCATTCGTGCCTTCCGATACAATCGATTCGCCGTGGCCCGTTTCCATCCGCCGCGCCGATTCTTACTTACGCTGCCCTTGACACCACGGCCTTGCTGCACCCAGGATTTCAGACGGCGGTGAAATGACGGGAGAGCTTTTTATTTTTTTATTTGTTTGGGTACGAACCCGCTTTGCGCGCGTTCTCAGCAGGCGGACGGAGCGCCTGGATTCTTTCGTGCTCGTTCTGCTCGTCGCCGCCGCATTTCTGGTGCGCATCTGGGGCGTTTCCAGAATCCATTTCTGGGACGAGATGGTTTACTTGCAGAATGCCCAGGTGATTTGCTGCGGCAAGATCAATTACTCGGAACTGGACTTTCGCCCTCCACTGATCTCTGTGTTGATCGCCGGCGTCTTTCTTCTCTGGCACAGCATCTTCGCGGCCTGCATTGCTACAGCGTTTTTGAACGCTCTGGGGCCGTTGTTTCTTTATCGCGCCGGGCAACTGGCGGTGGGGCGCGTTCCGGCTGCGATCGCTGCTGTGCTGCTGGCTTTTTCGCCGTTCTTTGTGGGCGTGTTTCCTGACGGCTTTACGAGCGACGCAACCGGCAACAGTCTTCTGACGGATTCGCCGGCACTGACCCTGGTGCTGCTGGCATTCTGGCTGCTGCTGCGTGCGTTAGAGCGCCAGAGCGCGTTGCGCTTTGCCTGGGGCGGGCTGGCGCTGGCGGCTGCCATGCTGATGCGTTTTGGTTCGCTGCCGAGTGTGGGCATACTTTTTTTGCTGCCTCTCGCCGCGACACGGCGCTCAAGAGCGCTCGCTGCCTGCGGGGCCGGATTCGCGATAGGGATGGCTCCTTATCTGCTCTGGTCGCGGCTGCGATTCGGAGGGTTTTTCTTCACCTTGCGGAACGGCTGGACGGGTGTCGTGGACGAAGGGGAGCCGTTTTTCTTTTATCTGCGCAATGCCGCTACGATTTTCTCGGGCTTTGCCCTGGCTGGAGTTGCGCTGGCGGCCTGCTGGTGGCTTTGGCGCTTGTGGACCGGGTTTGCCGCGCGGCCGCGGGTTGCCGATTTCGCTCGGCGCCAGCTTGCGATGGAGTTGTTTCTCTGGCTTTGGCTTCTCGGGAACTTTTTCCTTTTCAGCGGTATGCCGCATAAGGAACCGCGTTACGTGATGCCGCTTGCGCCGCCGCTGTTGCTGCTGGCAGGCTGCGGTCTCGCGCCGATCTGCACCCTGCCGCGCAGGCCGCTGCGGATTGCGGGGACAGTGCTTGTCGCCGCCGGCCTGATTTTCACGTTTCTCCCCCTCCGCGAGCGCTTCAGCCAACCCTTCGTCGATCGCAGCGTTCCGGACGAAATGCTGGCCGCACAGTTTCTTCAGAGCACTGTTCCCTCGGCCACCACGCTTTATATGAACTTCAACTACCCCGCTTTTGCCTACTACACCAGTTGCGCGATTCACGAACTGCACGCCACCGGTCCAGCGCTCCTGGACGCCATCGAGCAGATCCCTCCCGGCGGGGTGCTCGTGGTTTACCGCAAGACCGATGAAGTCTGGGAGCCCGATATCGAGTGGGTTGACGCGAACCCGCAGTTCCAGCGCATGCGGGAGTTCTCCACATTTGTGTTGTACCGCCGTAGAGCAGAAACCGCGCAAGTGGCGCAGTGATTTTCGATCTGCGTGGAGTAAGTGATAGAGCAGAATTCGGGGAGGTTGGGGTTCGGGCTCACCCACCTTTGCATGGTAAGTTTCAATCCCAGGATCCGGACTACACATCTGCGGCGTCTGGCGTGGAGTTCGCCAAACGCCGCTTGAAGTGACATGAACCTAATGATGACATCAATCTAGTCTAAATATGTAGTAATTTATGTAATTTGATAGAGCACGTTGGAGGCCAAATGTTTAAGGCCGGAAGTTGCTGAATTGGCTCAGGTGGCGTTTTGGCTTATCGGGGGGGAGGGTGAAAGAATTTCCGCCGGTGGGAAATTTTTACGCGGCAAAGCGGTGACGCTCACCAGGGTACGGTGCTTTAAGGCCGGATTAGGAATTGGTGCGGGGCGAGTTGATGCTCAAAAGTGCCGTTTTCCTTTCGGGGCCCTCGGCAAGCGAACCTTGCTTGCTGGGGTGCTGGCCGCGACGTAGCCCGTAGATGCCAGCGCAGGAAAGCAAATCCACCACGCTCCCTTGTTCCCTGTTCATCCCGTCAAGCCTCACCCGCCGCAACTCCCTGAAATCACAGCCCGAAAACCCTCCCCGCCTTTGCAGAGAATTTCTTCGAACTCGCTACACTGGTTTCAGGCTGAAGATGTGAGGACGCCGGTTGGGCGGCGCGGTGAGACCCGGATGGGCCCGGAGACTCTCGCGCCGCCCTCCTTTTTTGAGGCTCCCCTTTTCGCAGCCCGCACCGTTTCTTCTACGGATTCGCAATCAAGGAGGTGCAATGAACGCGAAAATGGCCCTTAAGTTCTCTCTCCGCCGGATTTTACGACGTAGCCCCTTTCTTTTCAACGCCTTACCGGCGGAGATCAGAGGCTAACTCATTGCAATCAAATTCCTCAACCCCTCGAAGGGGTATGGGGGGAGGGGTAACTCATTTCGATGCTACTTTTTGAGACCAGATGCCAGTTTGTCTGGCGCGGGCAGTAGTAGCAGGTGCCTCCGGAAAGCACGGGATTCCAGAGCGAAGGATCGGCGGGCTGTTCGCTCGAGCCGAGAAAGAGGATGCCGTCGGGCGCGAGCAGGCGGTGAATGCCGGCCAGCAGCGTGCGCCGCGTCTCTTGCGAAAAGTAGAGCATAACGTTGCGCAGAAAGATCACGTCGAAGCGGTCGGTGGAGCGGTAAAAGGGCAACTGGGGACCGCAGAGATTGGCCTGGCGGAAGTTGCAGAGCTTGCGTACCTCGGGTTTGACGACCCAGTCCTCGCCAACGTGATCGAAGTAGCGTACCACGCAGCGCGCCGGAAGGCCGCGGTTGATCTCGATGCGATGATAGCGGCCGGCCTGGGCGCGCTCGACCACCTCGCCATTCAGGTCGGTGCCTTCGATGGACAGATTCCAATTGACGAGCATAGGAAAGTGCTCGATAAGCAACATTGCCAGGCTGTAAGCCTCCTGGCCGGTCGAACAGGCGGCGCTCCAGAAGCGTAGGGTGTGGCCGCGGCGGCGGGATTCGATCAGCGGCGGCAACAGGTCGGTGCGCAGCAGTTTCGAAGGGGCGCAGGTCACGGAAGAAGCTGGTCTCGTTGATGGTCATAGCCTCGGCGATGGCGCGCTCGAGGGCGGGATTTCTCCTGGAGCGCAGCTTGTGCACCAGTTCCTCCATCTGGGTCATGCCCTGGTTGCGCAGCAGCCTGGAGAGACGGGCGTCGAAGAGATAGTCGCGCGAGGGGTCGAGAACATTCTGCGAAAATCCGAAGACGAGCTGGCGCAGATAGCCGTAGTCGACGGTGGCGGTGGCGGTTTCCATCTTTACCCCGCCTTTCGTTCAAGATTATGGGGAAGGATTGAACGTTGAGCTGCGGCCCGGACGGCCATGCGAACGATCTCTCCGGCGATGGCGTCGAGTGGAAGCACCTTCTGCGCCAGGCCTGCCTGAGCGACGGCGCCGGGCATTCCCCAAACCGTGCTGGTGGCCTGGTCCTGAGCCAGCACGCTGCCGCCCTGTTCGCGGATGGCGCGGCAGCCCTTCATGCCGTCCGAGCCCATGCCGGTGAGCACCACGGCCAGCACTCCCGCTCCGTAAACGGCAGCCATGGAACGGAAAAGCACATCGACGGCGGGGCGGCAGTGGTTTTCGAGAGGCCCCTGAGCCAGGTGCAGCGTTGGCGGAGAGCTGGTGTGAGCGGCGGCCAGCACCTCCATGTGCCAGTTGCCCTGGGCGATGTAGATGGTTCCCGGACGCACCGGTTCGCCCTCGACGGCCTCGTGCGCCGGCAGGCGGCAGCGGCCGTTGAGCCGCTCGGCAAAAAGTCTGGTAAAGACTTCCGGCATGTGCTGCACAATGAGCACCGGCAGCGGAAAGCCTGGCGGCAGCGCGGGAAGCAGAATATCGAGTGCCGCGGGTCCGCCGGTGGAGACGCCGATGGCGAGAGCCGCCGGAGTAGAAGAGATGGAAAGCGTCTCGGCTGGCGGGGCCACGGCAGGAAACAGCGGAGACCGCGCGCCGCCGAGAAATATCTGTTGCTGCTGGCGGATGGAGAGAGCGTGAATTTTTGGGATCAGGTCGCCTGAAAGCGCTTGACAGCCGCCTCGCGGCTGGCTTGCCCGGCAGGCTTGGCCACATAGTCGCTGGCGCCGCAGGCCAGGGCTTCGATGGTCACCTTGGCGCCGCGCTGGGTGAGCGAACTGCACATGATGACCGGCATTTTGTGCCCCTGCGCGCGCAGTTTTCTCAGTGTGACCAATCCGTCCATCACCGGCATCTCCACGTCCAGCAGAACCAGGTCGGGACGAAGCGATTCGAGGATGCTCAACGCCGATTCGCCATCGGCCGCGGTGCCCGCCACTTCCAGGCCGGCGTCGGCGCAGACGACCGAGCGCAGCAGGCTGCGCATCACGGCGGAGTCGTCCACGATCAGAATGCGGATGCGGCGGCTGGGCGCCATCGCTCAGGCCTCCACCAGGCCGAGCATGGCGAGCTTTTCGCTGAAGCGCCTCGTCGTCGAAGGGCTTCATCAGGTATTCGTCGGCGCCGGCATCGAGCGCGCGGAGGATGAAGTCGTTCTCCGCTTCGGTGGTCACCATCATCACCTTCAGGTCGCCGAATCCGTCGGCGCGCAGCTGCTTCAGCATCTCCAGGCCGTTCATGACCGGCATGTTCCAGTCCACCAGCGCCAGATCGAAGGGCACGCCGCTGTGCAGATGGTCGAGTGCCGGCCTGGCCGTCGGCCGCCTCCTCGCACTCGATTCCCTTCTCTTCAAGCAGGCCGCGCAGATAGCCCCTCACGAAGCGGGAATCGTCGACGATCAGTGCTCGCATGGTCTCCTCCTTACAGAAGCGCCTGCGGCGCTCTGGATTCTCCTATGCCGCCTGGCCCGCACTCGCGCTCAGGCGCATGGGGTCCAGCCGCTCCGGATCCAGCATCACCAGCAGGCTGTCCTTGAGCTTGTATGCCCCGGCACAGCAAGCCCCTGCGGCGCTCGTCGAGAATCGAGGGATTGGGCTCGTGGTCGGCCGCGGAGACGGTCAGCACCTCGCCCACCGAGTCCACCAGCAGCCCGAAACATCCCCCCGCGCTCTCCAGCACCAGAATGTCCTGCGCGCCCTCGCGCGGCGGCAGGCCCAGCAGCTGGCGCAGGCTCACGGTGGTGAGCACGTCGCCGCGATAGTGAACCAGGCCGCCCACGAAACGCGGAGCCAGCGGAACCGGCTGCGGCCGCGCCGCGCCCACAATCTCAAGAATGTGGGTGATGGGCACGCCGAACAGCGTCTTGCCCAGGCGCACCGAGCACACCTCCACCAGCGTCTCCGCCTTTTGCTTGCGTTCGATTGCGGTTCCCGTTGTACTCATGCCACTGCCTCCGCCGTCTGCGTCCACTCCGCGGCCGACTCTTCTGCTGCCGGCAGCGGCGCCACTGCCGCCCAGATCGACCACGCCCGTCACGCGATTCTTGAGCAGCGTCACGCCGCCGGTCCGCTGCTCCGTGCCGGCCTCGAACAGGTCGCCGCCCGCGGCCACGTCGAGCACGTGCGAAACCGCGATGCCCACGTGGCGGTTGCCTTCGCGGCATACCACCACAATGATCTGGGCCTCAGGATTGTCCTGCGCAGCGGCCAGAACGCCGCCCGCATCCTCGACCGGAAGCAACTGCCCTTCGAAGTTGAGCACCGGCCGGTAGCCGATGTACTCGATGCGCGAGAACGGGAGCTGCTCGATGCGCAGCACGTCGGCCAGCGGCACCGCGGCGCTGCCGTCCGGCGACCTCGACCAGCAGATACTCCAGTTCTTGGCGTCGTCCTGGTCTCTTCTTCCTCGCGCGCTTGCACAGCCTCTTCTTCACTGCTCATGGTCACCCCGGCCTTCACGGCGATCGATCCGGGATCGAGAATCAGCGCCAGATCGCGCATTGCCCAGCACCGTTGCGCCCGAGTAGAGGCCGATGTCCTTCAGCACCGCGCTCAGAGCGGCTTGACGACGATCTCTTCCGGATCGGCGAGCCCGTCCACGACCAGGCCGAAGCGGCGGCCGTCGGCGTCGAGCACGGCGATAAAGTTGTCGCGGTCGTCGGCCAGCTTGCTGGCGATTTTGCGCTCGGGGTCAGGCATCAGCAGCCGGTCAAGAAAGACCAGCGGCAGCAGCCTGCCGCGCAGCCGGTAGAGCGGCGCGCCTTCAATCCACTCAATGGCTGTGGCAGCCTGCTCGGGCGGAATGTGCACCAGCTCGGAGAGCGCGCCCTGCGGCAAAGCGAAGCTCTGGTTCAGGCTGCGCACAATCAGCGCGGGAATGATGGCCAGCGTGAGCGGAATGCGCAGCCGCAGCGTGGTTCCCTTGCCGGCGCGCGAGTCGATCTCGACCTTGCCGCCGATCTTCTCCACGTTGGTGCGGACCACGTCCATGCCCACGCCGCGGCCGCTCACGTTGGTCACCGCGGCGGCGGTGGAGAAGCCGGGCAGAAAGATCAGTTGCAGCAGCTCGCGCTCGCCAAGCTGCGCGGCGCGCTCCGGCGTAATCAGCCCGCGCTCGATGGCCTTCTGGCGCACCTTTTCGACGGCAATGCCGGCGCCGTCGTCGGAGACCTCGATGATGACGTGGCTGCCCTCCTGCGCTGGCGCGCAGCTTCAGAATTCCCTCCGGGTCCTTGCCCGCGGCCTGGCGCACCTCGGGCGGCTCGATGCCGTGATCGAGCGAGTTGCGCACCGCGTGAGTCAGCGGATCCTTGATGGCCTCGAGCAGGCTCTTGTCGAGTTCCGTCTCCTGGCCCTCCATCTGCAGCCGCGACGCGCCGCCCCAGCGACTGCGAGAGGTCGCGCACCATGCGCGGCATCTTCGAGAAGATGTTCGAGACCGGCTGCATGCGCGCCTTCATCACGGTCTCGCGCAGGTCGGCCGTCACCATATCCAGGCGGCGCGAAAGCAGCGTCATGTTCGGATCGGCGGCGGTGGCCTGCAGCACCTGGTTGCGGGTCAGCACCAGTTCGCCCACCAGATTCATCATCCGGTTCAGCAGGGTGACGTCGACGCGCAACGTGCTCTCGGCTGCGGTTCCGGTTGCCAGAGTGCGGCCCTTGCCGGCATCGGGTGCAGCGGACGTGGGAGCTGAGGCGGCGGACGTAGCTTCTGCCTGCTCGGACACGGGCTTAGAGAGCGCAGGAGCGGACGGAGCGGGCGTTGCCAGGGCCGCAGGCGCGGCCGTTTCTGGCGCAACAGGGTTTGGTGCGGGAGGCTCGATGCCGAACTGCTCTTGTGCGGATGGCTTGCCGGCCTTCGCGTGTACCGGCTTCCGCGCTCGCACAGGAGCCTGCAACTCCTCCAGCCGCTCGATGAGCGCGGAATCGTCCCCAGTGCCCTCGCCGCCCTCGGTTTCGATGGTCTTCAAAATAGCGCGCAATCCGTCGAGCAGTTGCAACAGCCCGGTGATGACGGCAGCGTCCGCGATCATTTTCCCGTCGCGCAGCAGACCGAGCAGGTTCTCGCCGGCGTGAGCCAGTTTTTCCAGACGCTTGAAGCCCAGAAACCCCGTGGTTCCCTTGATGGTGTGCACCGAACGGAAGATTTCGCCCAGCAGGGCCGCATCCTGCGGCCGCTCCTCCAGGTCGGTCAGACACCGCTCCATGCGGTCCAGCCCTTCCTGGCTCTCAATAAGGAACTCTCTCGTCAATTCGTCCATTGCCCACACTCATCCAGCCAGCCGTAATGGAGCCGCCGGCATGGCAAGTCACCAAGTGGTTTATCGGAAAGACGGCGCGCAACTTGAGGAAGGCCAGGAACAAGGGAACGAGGCAACAGGAGAATTGAGAACAGCGAAAAGGGAGCGGCGCGGTCATTGAAGATCTGTTACGCCGCTCCCTTGCTGTCGCGCGGTTTGTCGTGAGCACGCGCGGGCAATCGGCCTATCACTTCGCCGGCGCAGCGTTGGCGTCCTCGGCAATCGAGGAGCGGGCGCCCTCCGGCGAGCGGCGCCATGCAAAATAGCTATCCAGCGTCTTGAGCCCCGGCTCATTTGGAACGGGTCCCGTGTGCGGCGTTCCGGAGAAGTACATCAATTCTGGATTCCGATCGCTGAATGCAGGCCACGTAGGTTCACCTTCGACGTTCGGATCGCCATATTTGGCAAAGTTGGTCCAATAGGTCACCATGGCGTCAGAAATGACATGGTCCGGGGCCGTAGGCTGTTGATCCCGCATATCGTTCAAGTGACCAAATACATACGGAAGTTCACTGCCGTGCGGCGAGCCGTAGCCGGCGCGCGGCGAATCCGCCGGATAATCAGGATGCTGATCGAAGTAGTAGAAAAACACCTTGGACTTGCCCACCTCCGATTGCAACCGCGCCCAGATCCAGGTATGCCAGCCGAACGCTGTATCGCGCGCGAGATCGCGCGCGGTCTTGGCTACAGCCGTTTCGCCGCTTGGGTACGCGCTCAGCAGGCCGCCGGCGAAACTGTCGTAGCGCTTATGCACGCTGTCGATATATTCCTGCGGCGTATGCGGCGGAGAGAAACTGGCGCCTTCATCCGAGTTGTATCCAATCAGGACAGGCACGTCGTTAAACTGCTTTGCGGCATACATCGTGTATTGATCCGTGGGGATGACCCAGCCATCGATGTTCGGCCACGCCAGGCCGCGCGTCGCCGCCACCAGCTTTTCCGCCGGTATCTTCCTGAGTTCCGTGATCGATGTGGCTTCCACGCTCCGGGCAAATCGCTCGCCATTGCGCTCGGCATCGGCAAGCAGACGCATGTTCTCGCCCGGCAGGCTCGTGGGACGCGGAGGACCGAACGAGCCGCCGCTCTCTGAAATTGCCCCTTCGAACAATCCCTTAGCCAGCGGTGAAGCGCAAAGCATGCTCACCGCAATGCCCCCGGCAGACTCACCGAAGATGGTTACCTTGCCGGGATCGCCGCCGAAAGCAGCAATATTCTTCTTGATCCATTGCAATGCGGCGATCATGTCGAGTAGGCCGTAGTTTCCCGAAACACGATGCGGCGATTCCGCGCTCAACTCCGGATGCGCCAGAAAGCCCAGCGTTCCCACGCGATACGCGATGCTGACCAGCACCACGCCCTTGTGCGCCAGAACCTCTCCGCTGTAAAGCGGAATCGAGGTGGCGCCGGCATTGAACCCGCCGCCATAGATCCAGACAAATACCGGGATGCGGTCGGAAGCCGACTTTGCGGGCGTCCAGACGTTCAAATAGAGGCAGTCCTCGCTCATGGGCTGAGGCGGCCCCGGGGGGGGTGCGGGACCTAAATTGCCCTGTACGCATTGCGGCGCGAATTTGCCGGCCTGCCGCACGCCTTTCCACTTTGCAGCCGGTTCTGGAGCGCGCCAGCGCAAATCGCCCACGGGCGGCGCTGCAAACGGAATGCCCCGATAGACCATCAGCCCTTCTTCAACCGAGCCTTGCAACAAGCCCTGCTCAACCATAGCGGTAGGTTTCTGAGCCGCGCTTATCCACGGCAACGCCGCAATTGCGATTGCAAGCAACAACCTTCTCATCGCCCTCTCCCCTCTTTTGCCTTTCGTTCTTTTCGCCGCTCATCCGCGAGCAACGCGTCAAGAACCGTTACAGATGTCAAAATGCTGATGCAAAAAGCATACGAAAACCACTGCCGATACTTCGGCAATTCATTCTAGGACATTCTGTTGCGATCTGATTTTGACCAACTTGCCGCTTGTAGGCGCCGGCTCGGGTCTATATTATTTCGGGAAACGCTATCGCCTCATATCCTCGCCTCATGCGAACATGAGGGAAACGCACTGACGATGACTAACCTCACTCAGCCGCAACTCGAAGAGCTGGTAGAACGGGCGCGGAAGGCCGCGCAACACTCCTATTCGCCCTACTCGAAGTTCCGCGTGGGCGCGGCGCTCCAGCTCACCAACGGCGAAATCGTGACGGGGACCAACGTGGAGAACGTGAGCTACGGGCTGACCATTTGCGCGGAGCGGTCGGCGCTGGTGCGGGCGGTCTCCCAATTCGGGCCGGAGATTCGCATTGCGGCCGTCGCCGTTGCCAATCTGAACGGCCGGCCAGCCCTCCCTGCGGCGCCTGCCGGCAGGTGCTGGCCGAGTTCGTTCTGCCCGACGCGCCGGTGGTGTTTCCGCTGGCGGACGGTGTGCGCACCATGGCCTTCAGCGAGCTGCTGCCGCTGGCGTTTGAAATGAAGCTGAAATAAGAGACTGATTCCATGACGCAGACCGACCGCATGCAGACTGAAACACCCGCCGTTGCCCCGCTGCACATGATCGACATCATCCGCAAGAAGCGCGACGGCGGCGCGCTGGACGCGCGCGAGATCGGATTTGTGGCGCGCGGCGCGGCCGATGGCTCGATTCCCGCGGACCAGCTTGCCGCGTGGCTGATGGCGGCGTGGATTCAGCGGGCTCTCGCTCGACGAAACGCGCGCGCTCACGCTGGCCATGCGCGACTCGGGCGAGAAATTTTCGCCGGCGCGGCTGGGCAAGCAGCCGACGCTGTGGACAAGCACTCCACGGGCGGAGTGGGCGACAAGACCAGTTTTCTCGTCGCGCCGCTCGCGGCGGCCTGCGGCGTGGCCGTGCCCATGATCAGCGGGCGCGCGCTGGGCCACACCGGCGGAACGCTGGACAAGCTGGAGTCGATTCCCGGCTACCGCACCGCGCTCTCGCTGGCCGAATTTGAAGCAGTCTTGCCAAATGCGGCGCGTCGATCGTCAGCCAGACGCCGTCGCTGGTTCCCGCCGACCGCGTGCTCTACGCGCTGCGCGACCGCACCGGCACGGTCGAAAATCCGGGCCTGATCTGCGCGTCGATTTTGAGTAAGAAACTGGCGGCGGGCCTGGACGCGCTGGTGCTGGACGTGAAGACCGGCTCCGGCGCGTTTCTGCGCAAGCTGGAAGACTGCGAGTTTCTGGCGGCGCTGATGGTGGCCACGGCCGAGGCCGCGGGAACGCGCACCGTGGCGCTGCTCACCGATATGGGCCAGCCGCTGGGCCGCGCGGCCGGCAACTGGATCGAGCTGGTCGAGTGCGTCGAGCTGCTGCGCGGCGAGCGGCCGGCGTGGAGCGAAGATTTGCGCGAGCTTTCGCTGATTCTGGCCGGCTGGATGATTCATCTGGGCGGGCAAGGCGAGTCGCCGGAGGCCGGCTACGCAGCGTGGCCGAAGCGGCGCTGACGGACGGCTCGGCGCTGGCGTCTTTTTCGCAGATGGTCGAGGCGCAGGGCGGCGATGTCGCAGCGTCTTCGACGATCCAGCGGCGTTCCACAAGCCGGGCGCGACCGAGTGGTGGAGGCGTGGGAGAGCGGCTACGTCGCCGAGATGGATACGACCGCACTGGGCTGGGCGGTGCAGCGCACCGGCGCGGGACGCGAGAAGGCCGGCGAGCCGGTCGATCCGCATGCGGGCATCCTGTTCCATGCGCGGCGCGGCGCGCGGGTGGAGCGCGGCGAGCCGCTCGCCACGATCTACGCGACAAAGCCGGAGATGCTGGCCGAGCCGGTCGCGATTCTCAAACAGGCGATTCGCTTCTCCAAGAGCTCCGCCCCACGCAGTGGTTCCACTGGTCAGCCGCATCTTTACCCGCGATGCGGCAGAGAAGTATCTGCAAGGCAGTGGTCAGGAATCAGTGGACAGTGGTCAGGATCTGAGCAAGCGGTAGATCGGTTATCAGCTTCATCCTCTGGTTACGGCATGGGATCAGATCCGTGTGCGAACGCGATGATCCTGTCGAATGGCTGACCACTGGTCACTGTCCACTAACCACTGCTTTTCAGGAGGCAACCGCTTTGGGTCGATTCACAGGCGTCCTGGGAATTCTGGCCGTGCTGCTGGCCGCCTGGCTTTTCTCGACCGACCGCAGGCACATCCGCTGGCGCACCATCGCCTGGGGTCTCGGCCTGCAGTTCACCTTTGCCTTCCTGGTGCTGCGCTTCGACTATCGGCAGCGCGTCATGACCTGGGCCGGCGGCGTGGTGACCAACATGCTCTCGGCCACCTTTGCGGGAACGCAGGTGCTGTTCGGCGCAGCTCGGCCTGCCCAACTCCGGCGCATTCGGCAAGCATGCTGCCGCCCAACTCGGGCGCCATCTTCGCCTTTCAGGTGCTGCCCACCATCATCTTCATCTCCGCGTTCTTCGCGGTGCTCTATCACATCGGCTGATGCAGATCATCATTCGCGGCATGGCCTGGGTCATGCTCAAGACCATGCGCATCTCCGGCGCGGAGAGCATGAACGTGGCGGCCAGCATCTTCATGGGCCAGACCGAAGCGCCGCTGACCATCCGGCCGTTTCTCTCGAAGGCCACGCGCAGCGAGCTGATGACCATCATGACCAGCGGCATGGCGCACGTTTCGGGCGGCATCATGGCCATGTACATCTCGCAGGGCGTGGAGGCGCGGCACCTGCTCTCGGCCGTCATCATGACCTCGCCGGGAACCATCCTGATGGCCAAGATGCTGGTGCCGGAGACCGAAGTGCCGGCCACCGAGGGCAAGGTCGTCATCCCCAAAGACGAGCTGCACGAGGACGAAAACTTTATCGGCGCCATTGCGCGCGGCACCATCGACGGCGGCAAGCTGGCCATGAACGTGGCCATCATGCTCATCAGCTTTCTGGCGCTGGTGGCGCTGCTCGACATGCTGCTCGGCTTGGGTGCACGGCTGGCCTACATGCACTGGTTCCCGGCCAGCCTGGGGCAGATTCTGGGCTTCGTCGGCGCGCCGGTGGCCTGGCTCATCGGCGTGCCCTGGCACGACTGCCCGGCCATCGGCAACCTGCTGGGCACGCGCATGGCGCTGAACGAAGTGATCGCCTACATCGCGCTGGGCGCGCAGAAGGCGACGCTGGCTGCCGCGCTCGTTCACCATCGCCACGTTTGCGCTGTGCGGATTTGCCAACCTGGGATCGATCGGAATGCAGATCGGCGGCATCGGCGCGCTGGTTCCCGAGCGGCGCAACGACCTGGCGCGGCTGGGCGTGCGCGCCATGCTGGCGGGAACGATGGCGAACCTGATTTCGGCGTCGATTGCGGGGATTTTTCTGGGGTGAGAGATTGACACTTCGCAAATTGCGAAGTACGAGTAAGAACTGTGCACATCGTCACGATCAAGCGCCTGCAGCAGGCGTCTGAGAAGTATCGTGAAGCCGCCAGGGAACTCGGCGCGTGGATCAAGATAGTAAGAACGGCGCGATGGCGAAATTTTGAGGAGTTGCGCGCGAATTTTCCCGATGCCGACGATGTGGATGGATTTGTAGTTTTCAATATCAGGCACAATCGATACCGGCTCATTGTCGTCGTGCATTACGCAAAGATGATCGAGAGGCGGTTGACACTGGGGCATGTGTATATTGGGTCGTTTCTGACGCACACGGAATACGACCGCTGGTGCGGGCTGACGCCGAAACGGAGAGCGGAATGGCTACAGTTTTAGCGAATCCAGAACGGATGATCGAGCGCGGGGCGCCTCATTTGATTGAATCCGATGAGCAGCTTGCGGCGTACACCAAAGCCCTCTACCGCCTGACCGCCGAAGCACGCCCGACGCGCGCGCAAGTGAAAGCGATCGAACTGCTGACTCTGTTGATCGAACGCTATGAGGAAGAGCGCTTTCGAGTTCCCAAGGCATCGCCGGTCGACGTATTGCGGTTCTTAATGGAACGGCACGGGTTGAAGCAGCGCGATCTGGCTCGTGACCTCGGCGGGGAGAGCGTGGTTTCCGAAGTGCTCTCGGGCAAGCGCAAGCTGAACTCGGGGCAGATCGAGCAGCTAATCCGGCGGTTCCACGTGTCGCCGGCTGTCTTCTTCCCATCCTGACCCGGCCCTAGCCCGGGTACGCTCCCGTGATGTAGCCTTGCAGCGCCTGGATGGTGTGTTCCTGGCCGGAGATCACCCACTTCACCATGTCTCCGATGGAAACGATGCCTATCACTTTGTCGCCATCCAGCACGGGCAGATGGCGGAAGTGGCGATTCGTCATCAAGTTCATGCAGTCGTCCACAGTGTGCCGCGGGGTGACGGAAACGACCGGGCTGGTCATGATTTCGCGCACCGTGGTACTGATCGAGTTGTGGCCCAACAGGATGCACTTGCGCGCGTAGTCGCGCTCCGACACGATGCCCACCAGCTTCGTCCCTGACATGACCATCAAAGCGCCGACGTCGTGCTCGGCCATCAGCGCCAGGGCCTCGCGGACCGTCTGTTCCGGGGAAATCGGCAGGATCTTGTTGAACTTCTTTTGCTTGAGCACCTGGTCGATGGTTTCGGTAGTTTTCATCGGGCCCTCCTCCGGCCTTGGGCGGTGGCCTAATCGGGGTGTTCCCTCCGCCCTTCGCGGCCTATACGGCTGTGGAAAGAGCAGTATATCGCGGCTTGCACGCCGCTGTCGCACGAATCCTTCCGCAGCCTGCGACGTAGCAGAAGATCGCATACTCATGTTCCGGCCTGGTCCGGCAGGTCAGACTGACTGGGGACTACCGGCTGTGCAGACGGCGAATGCGGTAGACGACGGTCAGGAAGGTGACCGTGCCGCAGGTGAGGAAGCTGGCTCCCAGGCCGACGACAAGGGAATTGTCGTGCTGGTAGATGCCGTGAACGACACCAATGACTTGTAGTACGCAGAAGCCGCCGAAGGTGACGAGCGAGACCCCCTGATCGCTCTTTTTGCGCCAAACGGCGAGGGCCTGGGGAACAAAGAGCATGGCGTTTCCGAGCAGGGCGAGTCCGAAGACGAAGGCGACGATTTCTTTCATGCCTTATGGTCTCATTCCGGGTAAGACGGCGCGGGAACGGGGCTGGGCGAGAGTTTTTGGAAGTAATAAGGCCTTTGGATACTGTAGCTTAACGCGATAAGACGGAGAGCATCTAAGATGAGATGCGAGGTTTTTGGGCAATTACGGGGATCGTGGGGGTGGCAGTTGGCGTGGCCGCGCTGGTGCAGTGCGGGGAAGATGAGCAAGTCGTGGGCGCGCAGCAGACCCAGGCTGCAGACGAGGTGAAACCGGTTCCCGCGACCCCGATTGCCATCAAGAAAGCGGAGCTCGATGAACCGACATGGGATCCGGAGTGGGATGTGACGATTGAGAAGGCGCTGCCGGGGGATTTGCTCTCGGGCCGGCGGGCGCACGAGGTGGGGACACTGTGCCCGCGCTTCCACCGCTTAACCAAGGGCGAGCGGCGCGCTTTCTGGGCGTATTTCTTTCAGGCGCTTGCCGGAGCTGAAGCCGGGCTAGAGCCGACGTCCGATGTGCACCACACCGAAACCGAGGTTGACGTTGAGGACGTTGTGACTCACCGCCCGGTGCACCAGGAGGGCCTGCTGCAGCTCACCTATATGGACAGCCAGCGCTACGGGTGCGACTTCGATTGGGAGAAGGACAAGGAGTTGGCTGAACACGATCCCGAAAAAACCATTCTGCAGCCGGAGAACAATTTGCTTTGCGGGATAAAGATACTCGAGAGCCAGGTGGTGACGCGCCACGAGCCGCTCTTGAGCAACCAGAGCTATTGGTCGACGCTCCGGCCCGGCAATGCAAGCTTTGCGGTGTTCAAGAAGCAGATGGCGAATGTGCCGGCGTATTGCGGGGTGGGGACGCAGCCGGTGGCAGCGAGCCCGGTGCCGATGGTGGAAACGGAGAACCAGCCGCCGAAGGCGAATCAGGGGAAGGGACGAAGCACCGGGAGGGCGAATGGGCAATGGGGCCTCCGGCCAACGAGCCCGGTGCGGTGAGGCAGCGAGTTAGCAAGTCAGCAAGCTGGCAAGCCAGCGAGATAGCCGGGCAGACCTGTGGTCGATGAAAAGACGTTGATTGGTATTTCGCAGGCTGGCGCCGCTTCGCGACTCGCGAGTTGGCGAGTTCGCGCGATATTTCTTTCCAGCATGTGAGCAATTTAGAGCACTGAGCTGCTTGATCGCGGCTCGGCCTATTCCGCAGAGCGGCGGGGACGGCCGAGCAGACGCGCGCCCAGAGCGCCGCCGCCGACCGCAAAAAGAAGCAGCGCAGCCGTCAGAAAGATAATGGCGCAAAGAACCCATCCTGCACGTCCTTCCGGGGAAAGCATCCACGACTTGGCAAGGGCGATCGTCTGCGCATCGACGCCCATAGATGTCCATTGCTGGTTCATCTGCTTAATGAGGCTCTGCCAGAAATCGTCGAAAAGGTTGCTCTGGTGCAGCCAGAAGCGGAGGGCGTAAAGCGAGATACCGGTCGCGGCCGCGGCTGTCCATCCGCCCACCACTCCGGTGACCAGGCCAATGCGGGCGCCCGCCCCAATCGTGATCCACGCAGGCCGCTGGCTGCGCGTATAGAGTGCCACCACCCACGCGCTGGTCGCGGCCATCAGAAGTATCCCGAAGATCCCCACCGGAGACAAGAGAGAGCATAGGATTCCCGCAGGCACGGCGAGCAGGAGGATCAACCGCAGAGCTGGCTTCCAGTCGACGCTGCCCGCATCCCGCACGGCCTCGCCCCACCGCTCGGGCTGGCCCGCTCCGGCGGAGTCATCCGCCGTGTAGACAAACTGCGGCAGGCCGCAGACCGGGCAATAGCAATCCGCGGTCTCGACAGTCCGATGGCAACGGCTGCAGGTCAGCTCCATACACTTAAAAGCCTATAGCATTTGGGCGGGATTGGAATGTGACACAGCCGAGGGCGCGCTGTGCGGCAGGGCGCTGCGCGAGTCAGGTTGGGGACACGGCCCGGTTCAGCTTCGCCTCCACGATGGCCTTTGCCGCTGCGACCGCCTCTTCCAACGTCATGTGGGTCGAATCCAGAATCACGGCGTCGGGCGCCGGTTTCAGCGGCGAGTCGGCGCGGTTGCGGTCCCGTTCGTCGCGGGCGCGCAGGTCGCGGACGATTTCTTCCGGTGGCGGAGTGGGCACAGAGGCGCCTTGCTGGCCGAGCTGGTCAAGCTGACTCGTAGCGGCGCTGTCCGCGCACTTCAGGGGCAGCGTCGAGGAAGATCTTTACCTCGGCATGGGGAAAGACGACGGTGCCGATGTCGCGGCCTTCCATGACGACTCCGCCCTGGGCGCCGAGCTGCTGTTGCAGACGGACCATCCAGGCGCGAATTGCGGGAAAGACGCTTACGCGCGAAGCAGCATCGGTGACGGTCGGGTTGCGGATCAGGCCGGTTACGTCCTCGCCATCGAGCAGAACGCGGTTTTCATCTTCGCCGGCATCGAGGCGGATGGAGGTTTCGGCGGCCAGCCTCTCCAAGTGCTGTGCTGTCGTCCAAAGGCAGATCCGGCCCGCAGGGCCTTCAGGGCGAAGGCGCGGTACATGGCGCCGGTTTCAAGATTGAGCAGGCCGAAATGCCGGGCCAGGTGGCGGGCGATGGTGCTTTTTCCCGCGCCGGCGGGGCCGTCGATGGCGACGATGATTCTCCGGACGCGGCTCAGGAGAGGTTATGCGGCTTTCTTCCGCGCTCATCCGCGTTTCTTCGTTCTCTGTCTTGAAGAAGCGGTAAAGCCGTACCGCGTTCTGTTGCCCTGCCTTGGTGGCGGCTGCGGCTGCCAAAGCCGGCTTGCGGCTGCCGCGTGCGGCACGTACATCGGGGCGAGCGTCTTTTCTTGAAAGACTGGGCCGGGAGGCGCCGGCTCGCCTTGACGCAGGCTTCGCCGAGGCTTTACCTGGCGGCGGCCGTTGCGCAGACTCCATCGCCGCGTTGGGCTTCGTGTTCCTTATGCTCGAAGCGCCGTTTGCCGGCTGCGTTGAGTGGGCATGGCCGTTGCCATTGAAGCGGCCTGCGGCTGGAGGAAGCTTTGCCATTGCGTGGTGCCGTTGGCGCTTTTCGCCGTGCCATGCGTCCAGCGCGCAGCCGGCGCATGCCGGGAACTTGCCGTTCGAGTGCGCTCCGGCTGACCTGGCCGATGTGGCGCGACCCTCGCGGCCGGTAGGCCGGGCCACGCGGCCACTCGCGGAGCTCTGCGACGGTTTCCGGTCACGGGAACGAGTGGGCTGCCGGCTGAAATGGGGCCGCGCCGCGGGCAGCTTTTCGCTGGATTGCGCAGGTGGCTCGGCCGCGATACGGGGCGCCGGCTCCGCCACGGCGGATACCGGCTTCCGCACGTCGACCGGAGTTGGCGCGATTGCGGGGACTGGCACAGGAATCGCCGGCTCGCGCACCTCATCCTCGTGCTCGTACGAACGCAGGAAGTAAGTCGAAGCCGGCATGGACGAGCTGGCATAGGCCGTGGGAGGCGCCGTGAACTCCGGCAGCGTGCCGGCTACGTAAAAGTGCGGGGCGTGGCCGAGGGAAATGGTATGCACCTGGCGAGTGGCAACCAGTCCGCGAAGCACTTCGCGCACCTTGCTGCGCGCGGTCAGCGGAGCCAGGAACAGCTCCACTTCTTCCATGCTGGCGGCGATCACGGCCTGCAGGTAGATGGAGGCCAGCACCGAAATCGCGGTGACCTGCGAGGTGGACGCGCCTTCGGCAATGGCTTTCTGGAAGCGCAGCCGCAGCAGTTGCCATTGCGGCGGCTTGCCGGGCGCGGAGACGACGGGAATGATGCGAAGCTGCTGCCAGAGTTCGGTGATGGCGCGCAGAACCGCGGATTCCGTCACCTCGCGGCCCAGCGCATGCTTCAGTTGCGGGATGGTGGCGTCGCCTGCTTCCAGCAGCTTGTAGGCCTGAATGGCCAGCGGCGAAACCTGGCGCGATCCAGTCAATTGCGGGCTGCGCCGCCAGTCGCGATCGCCGCGCAGGGCGTACACGTAGGGCAAAACCCATCCCGCCACTACGAAGTCGGGCTGTTCGCCGGGCTGTCCCAGCAGGTTCAGCCGGACTGCCACGCCATCCGCTTCCAGGCGAATCAGCAAATCTTCAGCCAGGGCTACGGTCTTGGCCGCTGGGTTCTGATTTCGCTCGCCGGCTACGGCTTCGACAAAGGACGGGGCGATGAAGGAGGAGAACTGCCGCCTCGGCAGGAAGAGACACAACCCCGTCTCCTCCAACCATGTCCGGGCGTCCTCCAATGTGACCGCCCCAATCCCGTTCTGGCGCATCCTTTCGGAGCGCGATGCTTCCAATTGTTCCGCTGTCAAAGAAAAACCCTCGCTTCCAGGTTGGTAATCGCACCCTGCAACCCCTCGCTCCTGAGAGCGGGGCAGCCACCTTCCATCTCTTCTAAATCCGGTGGAAGGCCCGCTGAATTTCCTTCCAAGAATACAGCAAAGCTATTGGACGTCCATGCGGGCAACTGGTTGGGTGGCTGGTCTTTGCAAGTTCTAACAATAACCATTCTATACGTTTTGGATCTAAAGCGGTATTGACCTTGATGGCGGAATGGCAGGCGATAGAGGCCGCAATGCGCGTGCGGAGCCGGTTAAGTTCTTCATTTTGCGCGGGTTCGTGCGAATCTGCAGTGGATTGCTCGATCACTTCGCCCAGCGTGCGCTCGAGGGCGGCTCCTTCCAGCCCCACCGGAGCCGCTTTCACCGCAAGTGTCTGTGGGCCAAAGGGTTCCGCTTCAAAGCCGTTGCTTTCAAGCTCTTCGGCGATGCGCGCAAAAACCACCATCTGCTCGGGCTTCAATTCCACCAGCAAAGGCATCAACAGGCGCTGGCGCTGCACATGCTCCACCTGCCGGTCGCGCAGAATCTTCTCAAAAAGCACCCTTTCGTGTGCAACGTGCTGATCGATGATCCACAGTCCATCGTCGCCGGCAGCCAGAATGAATGACTCGCGCAACTGGCCGAGCGGTTTGAGGGAGCCCAGGCGGTTGAGGCTGGTGGCCGCTTGCTCGGCTTCAACCAGTGCGGCCTCGGCAGCCGCTTCAGCCGCCAATGGCGCCGGGCCGGATGCCGTTGAGCTGCTGAGACTTGGGCTGCATTCCCGCCGCGTTGGGCGGGGTGAAGAGCGCCTTTGCGGCCTCAGCCCAGGCCTCGCGGTCGAAGCTGCGGGGGTCAAAGTCCCGGAAGCCGGAAGGCTGGCCGTCCCGAAGGTTTTGGTGCTCAAAGGGTAGTTTGCCAGGGACGGGCGATGGCGTGCGGGGGGTCAGGTGAAATGGCGCGGCATCGGCTCGAATGCCAGCAATTTCTTCCGGATCGGAATCCGCGGGCAGAGCGCCGAGACTCGACGCGCCATCAGGTGCGCCCGGTAACGGCGAAGCGGCAGGCGGCATTAGCGACGGGCTTGCCGAGGGCTGGGAGTCGAGCGCAGCCAGAAAGCCGGCGGCGGGCCGCGCATTGACGAGCGCCGTGCGCAGGCTGTCGCGGACAAAGTCGTGGACCAGGCTCTGCTGGCGGAAGCGTACCTCGGTCTTGGCAGGGTGCACGTTCACGTCGACTTCTTCGGGCGGCATCTCAAGGAACAAAAGCACCACGGGGAAGCTGGTGGGAGGAATCACGTTGCGATAAGCCTCGGTGATGGCGTGCAACAGCAGCCGGTCGCGGATGAGGCGCTTGTTCACGAAGATATAGATGGAGTTGCGATTCAGCTTTTGCAGTTCCGGCTTGGAGTAGAAGCCGGTGAGCCGCAGAGTTCCTGGAACGCGCGCGGGCTGGTCAGGATCCTTCCTCCATGGTGGCGGCTCGGGCAGGCCGGCGCGCTCAAGAGGCGCCTCGGCGGCAACAGGCAGCAGTTGGCCGAGCGTCTCCTTGCCGAAGATCTGGTAGATGCGCTCGGCAGTCCGGGTGACGGGCGGCGCGGAAACAATGGTGTGGCTGGCCGAGATAAGCTCGAAGTGCTTCTCAGGATGGGCCAGAGCGTAATGCGTGACCAGTGCGGTCACGTGGGCAAGCTCCGTTGACTCGGCGCGAAGAAATTTGCGCCGCGCCGGCGTATTGAAGAAGAGATCGGAAACCGCGAGCGTTGTGCCGCGAGGCAGGGCAGCGTCGTCCACGCGATGAATCTTGCCGCCGGCAATTTCGATGCGCGTGCCAACTCGAGCGGGTTCGCCGTCCGCGCCGGGTCCGGCGGCGGTTTCAAGCGTGACGCGGGCAACCGAGGCGATCGACGGCAGAGCCTCGCCGCGAAAGCCCAGGGTGGCAATCGAAAGCAGATCGTCGGCGGTGCGCAGTTTTGAGGTAGCATGGCGCTCAAAGGCCAGCAGGGCGTCGTCGCGGCCCATGCCCTGGCCATCGTCAGAGACGCGGATCATGCGCCTTCCGCCGCCTTCAACTTCGACACGGATGCGCATGGCCCCAGCGTCAAGAGCGTTCTCCAGCAGCTCCTTCACCACCGACGCGGGCCGGTCCACCACCTCGCCGGCGGCGATCTGGTTGGCAACCTGATCGGGAAGGATGCGGATCTGGCCCATAAGCAATCAGGTTAACGCAGGAGGCAGTTCGCAGTTCATAGTTTTTGAGGGCGGTGAGCGGATTCCCGCGGCGTTCAGCTTTCTAAGGCCGCCATTCGCTGCTGTTGGTGCGCTCTTTAACAGTCAGCTGAGAGCTGAGAACTATGAAATCCGAGCAGCGACGCTCCCACAATAAGAAATGCTTGTCCATACTGTGACCGAAGGCACAGGCGCATCCTCGCCTCCACGTCACAATACGGGTAGGGCCGAGCGCCCGCCGTTCTGAGCCGGCCCAGGAGAATTGATTCATGAGCGATCTTGCCGCCCTGGCTGAAGCAGTCGTTGTCGATCCGCTTGTCGGCCATCCTCCCGACTTTCACGTCTTTCAAAAATTCATCGAGCGTTGCAAAAATCTCCCGGCCATCATCACGGCCGTGGTTTGGCCGCTCTCCGACGTAGCTCTCAGCGGCGCTGTTGAAGCCGCCGCCGCCGACCTCATCGAGCCCATCCTGATCGGCCCTGAAGCGGCCTTGAAGGCCCTGGCCGCGAAGATCGGCGTCGACATCGGCAAGTTCCCGATTGTAGACGCGGAAACCGAGTCAAAGGCCGCCGCGGCGGCCGTGGCCTTATGCCGCGCCGGCAACGCCCAGGCCCTCATGAAGGGCAGCCTGCACACCGACGAACTGCTGAAGCCCGCCATGGCCCGCGACACCGGCCTGCGCACCTCGCGCCGCGTCTCGCACGTCTTCATCATGGATACGCCGGCTTACGCCCGCACCCTGCTCATCACCGACGCGGCCATCAATATCACCCCCGAGCTCGAAGACAAGGTCCATATCGTGCAGAACGCCATCGACCTGGCCCACGCGCTCGGCATTCCCGAGCCCAAGGTAGCGCTGCTCTCCGCGGTTGAAACCGTCAATCCCAAGATTCAATCCACGCTTGACGCCGCCGCGCTTTGCAAAATGGCTGGCCGCGGCCAGATCACCGGCGGCGTTCTCGACGGTCCACTTTCCTTCGACACCGCGGTCAGTGCGAAAGCCGCCAAAATCAAAAAGCTGGTTTCGCCCGTCACCGGTCAGGCCGACATCCTCGTGGTTCCCGATCTCGAAAGTGGCAACATGCTCGCCAAGCAGCTCGAATATCTGGGCGGCGCGCAACTTGCCGGCATCGTGCTGGGCGCCCGCGTTCCTGCCATCCTCACCAGCCGCGCGGACTCGGCACAGACGCGCCTCGTAAGCTGCGCTGTTGCCGCGCTGCTTCACTACGCTACACACCCTGCGGTGAAGGTCTAATCTCCCACCGGATCCGCACTGCGAAAACGGGCGCCGTCAACCTCCGCGGCGCCCGTTTTATTTTTGTCGCTCGGGTCAGCGCCGGGTTTCGAAAATTCACCCGACTTAGGCTTCTGAACAGCGGGTGAGGGAACCTTTCGCTTCGGTCCGGCATCGTAAACCATGCGTGACAAAACTGAGCGGATGCTCGATGGGGCGGATGCGAGAGGGTGTGCGCGCAAAGGAGATTTCATGTCAACCCATACCAGCCAGGAATCGAAAGCGGCCAAGACCAGCAATCCAGACGGCTTTCAGCCGGAGCAGGTGAAGAATCTTTCCAGCGTGCTGAACGCGCTGCTGGCCGATGTCTTCGCGCTTTATGTCAAAACCAAGAACTTCCACTGGCACATGAGCGGGCCGCATTTCCGCGACTATCATTTGCTGCTCGATCAGCAGGGCGAGCAGATATTCGCCATGACCGACGACCTGGCCGAGCGGGTGCGCAAGATCGGAGGGACGACCGTCCGCTCCATTGGCCATATCGCGCGGCTGCAGCGCATCCATGACAACGACCAGGAGTTCGTGTCGGCCCACGACATGCTGGTGGAATTGCGCGGCGACCATAAGTCGCTGATTGACAGCCTGCGTACGGCTCACGAGGTGACCGATCGCGCCAACGATTATGCCACGACAAGCATGATCGAGGTTTGGATCGACGAAGCCGAGCGGCGCGCATGGTTTCTGTTTGAAGCCACGCGCTAGCGGACGCGGGTCCCGGGGCTCGAGGATGTATCGTATGGTTCGCCTTAGACGGGTGGCGTGTGTCTGACGGATGCGAAGCTCCTCAGCCACGCGCATCTGCCCGAATTTCGAGGCTCAGGCTAAAAGGGGTGACAGCGGCGTAAAAAGGGCAACAGCCGCGTAATAGAATCCGGGCGACGGATTTCCGCATCAACTGGTAAGGCTGAATATTGCGGTTTCGTTATCCGCTACTATCAGGCCTCAGGCCTGGATTCTCAGGCCGAATCACCGAATCTCTTCTTAGGGGTTTCAAGCGTCTATCATAGCGTTGGCGTTTAGAGGAGGACTTTAAGACGATGTCCACCATCGCCGTATGCCCCGTCGTAGCCGCTGCCGGCGGCAGTTTTCTCGTCGAATCCCGCTCGCCGGAAGAAATTTTCACTCCCGAAGATCTGAACGAGGAGCAGCGCCAGATCGCGGTTACCGCGGCCCGGTTTGCGCGCGACGAGATTCTACCCGCCGCGCCGGCGATCGAGGCCAAAGAGCCCGGAGCCATGGCGGCCATCCTGCGCAAGGCCGCGGAACTTGGATTTACTGCGGCCGAGATTCCCGAGGAGTACGGCGGCCTGGGGATGGACAAGGCCAGTGCCACGCTGATCACCGATCACCTCTCGACGCTGGCCAGCTTTTCCACGGCGTTTAACGCACACATCGGCATCGCCACGCTGCCACTGGTCTGGTACGGGACCGAAGAACAGAAGCAACGCTACCTGCCCAAGCTGGCGACGTGCGAGTGGATCGCGGCCTATGGATTGTCCGAGGCCAGTTCCGGCTCCGACGCCATGAACATCCGCACCCGCGCCACGCTTTCGGCCGACGGCTCGCACTACATTCTCAACGGCGAAAAGCAATGGATCACAAATTGCGCCATCGCCGGACTCTACACGATCTTCGCCAAAATTGACGGCGAAAAGTTCACCGCATTCCTCGTCGAGAGCGGCACACCGGGCCTTACGGTGGGCGCCGAGGAGCACAAGTTGGGCATTCGTGGCTCGTCAACCTGCCCTCTGGTATTCGAGGATTGCAAAATCCCAAAAGAAAACCTGCTGGGCGAGGCCGGCAAGGGCCACCACATTGCGTTCAATGTTCTGAACGCGGGCCGGTTCAAGCTGGGCGTGGCCTGCATCGGCGCTGCACGGTACGCGCTGGCGCACATGATCCGCTACGCTAAGGAGCGCCGCGCCTTCGGCAAGGCGATTGCCGACTTCGGCCTGATCCAGCGCAAGATCTCGTCGACGGCCGCGCAGCTTTACGCCGCCGAAAGTATGGCCTACCGCACGGCAGGCCTTATTGACGCGAGACTCGGGGGGGCCAAATTCGACGGGGCTGGAACCGGCAGGGAGCCACGGCCGCACGTCGATGTTCCACGCCACGTCGAGGAGTACGCGGTCGAGTGTTCCATCCTGAAGGTCTATGGGTCGGAGATGCTTTCGCTGCTGGTCGACGAGCTGGTCGGAACCATGGGCGGCTACGGCTATGTCGAGGAGTACCCAGCCGAACGCCTCTACCGCGACGCGCGCATCAACCGTATCTTCGAAGGCACCAACGAAATCAACCGCCTGATCATTACTGGATGGCTGATGAAGCGGGCCCTGAGTGGGAAGTTGCCGCTGCTCGCTGCCATCAAGCGCGTGATGGACGAATTGATGGAGCCTCCTGGGTTTGGCGATAACTCCGGCGCGGGCGAGCCGCTGGCGCGCGAAGCCGCCGTGCTGGCGGCCGTGAAAAAGATGGCGCTGTTTGCGGCGGGCGTAGCCAGCCAGCGCTTCATGGCCGGGCTTGAGGAGCAGCAGGAGATCATGGCCGACCTCGCCGATATGATCAGCCAGGTGTACGCGGTGGAGTCGGCGCTGCTGCGGGCGCAGAAGCTGGCCCGCGCGGCCCGCAGTTCGGCCGAAGTTGCCGCGGCGATGACGGGTCTGTTGGCAGACGAAGCCATGGGGCTGGCCGAGCAGGCGGCGCGGCGTGTGCTGGCGGCGTGCGCAGAAGGCGACGCATTGCGCACGCAGTTGGCGATTCTGCGTCGGCTGGCGCGGTTCACGCCAGCCGACGTGGTTGCGTTGAGCCACGTTGTGGCCAAACATGCCATTGCGTTGGAGCGCTACCCGGTTTAGGACCATCGTTCGCATCCGATGCAGCACACGCCAATCGATCCCGGCACAATTCGCGCACTTCTCGCCGGAGCTGAGTCATCTCTTGCCGAGGGCCCGCATCCCGAGCGCGCGCGGCGCGACGCCGAGGCGCTGCTGCTGCAGGTTCTGAAAACACAAGATTTGGATAAAAATCGCGCATGGCTCATCGCGCACGAGGACGAGCCTCTTGCGCCCGATACCGCTGCTGTGCTGCGCGCTCTGGTCGAGCGCCGCCGCACAGGCGAGCCCATCCAATACATCACCGGCGAGACGGAGTTCTACGGATTGAGCTTCGGAGTCAATCGCGATGTGCTCATCGCGCGCCCGGAGACGGAACACCTGGTGGAGAAGGCGATAGCGCTGGCGGCCGGTTTCGTCGGGCCTCGGATCGTTGATGTCGGCGCAGGTTCGGGAGCGATTGCCGTGGCATTGGCTGCCAAGCTGCCTGCTGCGCAAATGACCGCCACGGAAATCTCCGCATCCGCGCTGACCGTAGCGCGCGAAAACGCGAAGCGAAACGGCGTTGCGGAGCGAGTGCGCTTTCTCGAAGGCGATCTGCTGGCTCCGGTCGCCGGGGAGCGGTTCGATCTCATCGTCTCCAATCCGCCTTACGTGCCGGAAGGCGACCGCGATACGCTCTCCGTCGAGGTGCGCGACTACGAGCCCGCGCAGGCGCTCTTCGCCGGCGAGGACGGCCTTGCAATCTACCGCCGTCTCATTCCCGCCGCGCTTGGCGCGCTCGTCTCCGGCGGCTTTCTGGTGATCGAGATCGGTTATGGCCAGCAGGCAGCGGTGCGCGGGCTGCTGGCGAAATCAGGGTTCGAGGAGATTGAATTTATCGCCGATCTACGGGGCATTCCCCGCGTGGCTTCGGCGCGGCGTGTTTGAACCGGTCTGCTTTGCGATCGATACCGTAGTCTGTCCATTATTTGGGGCCGCTCGGACTCGAAAGGTCTCGGGCAGTGATTTCGATGTCGAACCACTTTATAGCTTGAAACACTACAGTCTGATTTCCATTAAATGTCAGCTCCAGATGAGTTGGAGTCAACCAGTTCATTTTCACGCGTGTGTTTGCCGGATCATCCGTCGCGTCTGCGAGTACAAGCACTGACGTGTCCTTTCGCGAGCCGGTAGCCCATTTTAGGTAGACCTTGGTGTCTGCACTGCTTAGTATGGACAAGCCGCCACTCGTCGCAGATGCACGCGCTATTGCGAGCACCTTCCCGTCAGGAGATAGGGATTCGGCAGACCAAATGGTTTGCGAACCGCGGCAACCGGATACGATGAGACAGGCCCCCACCATTGACAGCAGAATCAGCTCAAAGCTCCAGGAACAACATCCTCGCGCGCCTGGCTTCATTGGAAGTCACCTCATGAGTTCGCTGAAGTAGGTCCGCTCTTTGCCGTGAGGGCTTTCAGATATTTTCGATGCGGCCTGTCTTGTTCAGCTCTTTGTGGAAACCCAAATCCTTGCCGGACAGACTCTTGGCGATATAGAGGACCTGGCCGTAGTGCATCCCGAAGTGCTCCACCACGTGATAGACGGCATCCAGGCCGCGTGTGTGGTAGCCCTGAATCTCGCACGGAGCAAGCAACTCGTCAACGGTGAGACGTTCAAGCACCTTGCCGGCTTCGTCGAGCGTAGCTTCGAGCCGGGCCAGAAGCTCAGCGGCTGTGAGCCCGCTTTGCGCGGCGAACTCTGCTGGCCGGTTGCGCTTGTCGTCAACATTGTTGAACGAAGCCACCAGCCATTGACCCACATTGCCGTTCAAATGCAGCAGAAGATTGCCGATACTGTTCGAGGCTTCATTCGGCCGCCACCACACCTGCTCCTGGGTGAGGGGCGCGACTGCTTCACGGAGGCGCGGCCAGTACTCGCGCAACAGCGTCTTCCGCGTAGATTCGAGGAACAGGGCTCGAAGTTCGCTATCGTTTGCCGCCATCGGAAATCTGCCCTCCCCTGCCCAATCTTATGTGCCGCGGGCGCAATAGTGCTATGAGTTTGTGATTCGGTAATCGTTCCGGCGCAAGTGCGGGCCTGGAGAGACTGCGGAAAAAGACCAAATTTCCAGTTCAGCGCGGTTGCGGCCATTGACTTTACCGCCCGTGGGTTTCCCTGCCCCCCCTTTGCAAGCTTTCTGCATAGAAGCCCTTCGTTTTCAACTGATTAGCGAGTGGCTTCCGCTGTATCTTCATCTGCCCAATGGAGTTCGGTGCAGCTTTTTGAAAACAATGGAGTTAAGGCCGCGAGACGGGTCACAAGCACAGGAGCCGGTTCGTTCAACTTGCCTATGCACTGAGAATAGAACGATTCGAGGAAATACTGCGCAAAGTTCTGTTTCATGCAAGTGATTGACTCACAGTCATTTGCGAAGAGATTTTCGACGGGTGTATTGACTTTTGCGAGTGATGCGAACCTACCGCCCCAACGACGAAGACCTGTCGTTGGGATCCCGGTCTGGAAGACCGGCGCTCTTCAAACTGACTACTCCCCGGGCCTGCGATTCGGGGTTCTCAAACCGTCCGTTGCCGTCCTTTTTCAGCCTTCTTTTCGAGGCTCTTCGGCGCACGGCATCTATCACGCTTATCATGACGAATCCATAAGGAACTTGCGTTCTGTCTGCGCGTCGAAGAGAATGACTTTAAAGCGCAATCCAATTCAACTCATGGACCGGCAGTGGGGCGTTCCGGACTCACTGGCTGCCCGCGAGCAACCGGCAGGCTCGAGAACGCGAAAACTGCCCGTGTAAGCGTCCCGGCCGTTCCATTTTCAGATTGCGTTTTCATGTGCTTGTATTGGAGTCGAAGCTTATGCGCACCCGTTCCCTTTATTCATTGATCTTGCCCGCCTTGGCGGCTCTTCCGGCCCTGGCTCACGCCGTGGCGCCAAACCTGCATGGCGCGCCCTCGCAAGCGCCGGCCACCCAAGCCCAGATTGCGGCCCTGCAACAGGCCGTCGATAATGCCCAAATGGCCGGCGACAATGCCTGGGTGCTGATTTCAGCGGCCCTGGTTCTGCTGATGACCGGTCCAGGACTGACGCTTTTCTATGGCGGTCTGGTTCGGCGCAAGAACATTCTGGCCACCATGATGCAGAGTTTCGCCATGATGGGGCTGATCACCATCCTGTGGGCGATTGCAGGCTATTCGCTGGCTTTCGGCCACGGCAACGCGTTCATCGGGGGATTCGAGCATCTCTTCCTGCGCGGCGTATCGCTTTCGCCCAACCCCGACTATGCGGCCACCATTCCTGAGCAAACCTTCATGGTTTACCAGCTCATGTTCGCGATCATTACGCCGGCGCTGATCACGGGCGCATTTGCCGAACGGGTCAAGTTCAGTTCCATGGCGGTTTTTCTTTGTCTCTGGTCGCTGGTCGTCTATTGCCCCATGGCGCACATGATCTGGGGCGTCGGTGGATTGCTGAATTTCAATAACAGCGCTGCGCTCTGGCCGGTGTTCGACTTCGCGGGCGGCACCGTGGTGCACATTACCAGCGGCGTGTCAGCCCTAGTGACGTGCCTCTACCTGGGCAAGCGCATCGGCTACCCGAACACAGACATGCCGCCACACTCGATGGTGCTGAGCTTTATCGGCGCGTGCCTGTTGTGGGTGGGCTGGTTCGGGTTCAACGCCGGCAGCGCCCTGTCGGCCGGACCGCTGGCCACCAGCGCCTTTATCAACACCCAGTTTGCCGCTGCCGCCGCGGCCCTCACGTGGACCCTGGCGGAGTGGATTCACAACGGCAAGCCGACTGCGCTGGGCGCAATTTCCGGCGCGGTCGCCGGGCTGGCCACCATTACCCAGGCTTCAGGATACGTGCAACCGATGTCGGCCCTCGCGATTGGCGCAATCGCCGGCGTTGTCTGCTCCTTCATGGTCTTCAGGGTCAAGAAGTTCTTCGGCTACGACGATTCGCTCGATGCCTTTGGCGTGCACGGAGTCGGCGGCACTGTCGGCGCGCTGCTGACCGGCGTCTTCGCCTCCGGCGTCATCAACGCGGTCTTTGGCAAGGACGCGAGTGGGCAACCGCACCCCGCAGGCGCCATCGATGGAAACTGGCACCAGATTCTCAACCAGGCGGCTGGCGCCGGAATCGGCTGGCTGGTTGCGATCGTCGGCACGCTGGTCCTGCTTTTTGTTGTGGATAAGGTTCTCGGACTGCGCGTCGCTCCCGAGCAGGAAGTCGCCGGCCTCGATCTCTCGCAGCACGGTGAAGAAGGTTACGAGTTCAACGCGTGATGCACTAAAATCAAGCATTTTCACAGTTACTATGAGGCATCTTGCGTGTTGTGCAATGTGGCGTTTTGTTGATGAAAACGCCACTTGATGGTTGCGGCTTCGGCTTGCAGCAACTGTGAAAATGCGTTAGCCGCGCCCGCGCGATACGTGCCTGCGCATACTGTAAAACGAGGAATTTCAAAAATGGTTAAGATTGAAGCTGTCATCCAACCTACGAAGCTGGACGCGGTAAAAGAGGCCCTTCTCGAGGCCGGCATTGAGGGCATCACAATTATCGAGGCCCGCGGCCACGGCCGTCAGAAGGGACATACCGAGTTTTACCGCGGCCGGGAATACACCATCGATCTGCTTCCCAAGGTCAAGCTGGAGATCGTCACCACTGAGCTTGTGAAGGACAAGGTGGTCGAGGCCATACTTGGGGCGGCCCGCACCGGCCGCATCGGCGATGGCAAGATCTTCATCAGCCGCGTCGACGAGGCCATCCGCATCCGCAACGACGAACGCGGAGAAACTGCGCTCTGAAGCGCGGCTTTTTTGCAGGCTGCGGAAAAAGGCCAAATTCCCGGTTGAGTGCTGGGAAAACATCCCTCAGGGCCCGGAGGCCCCGTTGATTGTGCCATTTACGGCATTCGACCCGGCCCGGCCCGGCCCAGAGGGCGCCCCGGTAGCCCCCTTTCAAATCAGCGACTTTTCCCGCAGCCTGTTTGGCGGGGTTAGCACAGATCTTGTAAGGACTCCATAGTTAATTTTCATTTCCTCATGGAATCCTTATACGTTGCATGGAATATTGGGGCCAATAACACCCTTTAGAAGGGGCAGGGCAAAGCGTGCCTGGCCGCATGCACAGAAACTTATTCTCTGGCGCCGGTCCTCGTCGAAACAGTCCATAATGCCGGCACAATCTCCTGCATATCATCCGGAACGGCGGCCGGGATTCTGCCGCATCGCAGGGCGTTCGATTGTCCATGCCCATGGGAGTGGAAAAACTATGTTCGGTAGAGCAATGAAAGCATTTCTTCTTACTTCGCTGCTGGCGCTTCCGGTTCTCGCCGTCGCTCAGCAGCCTGCCGCCCCTGTCACCCAGGCGCAGATCGCCGCCCTCGAACAGGCCGTGCGCAATGCACAGGCGGCCAGCGCCAGCGCCCAGTCGGCTGGGGACAACTCCTGGATGCTGACTTCATCCGCGCTGGTTCTGCTCATGACCGGCCCCGGACTGGCGCTTTTCTATGGCGGGCTGGTGCGCAGGAAGAATGTCCTGGCCACCATGATGCAGAGCTTCGCCATGATCTGCCTGGTCACAGTGATCTGGGCCATTGTCGGCTACTCGCTGGCCTTCGGGCATGGCAATGCCTTTATCGGCGGCTTTGAGCATCTCTTCCTCAAAGGCGTGCCCATCGCCGCCGACCCGCAGAACTTCTACTCGCCGACCATTCCTGAGCAGACCTACATGATCTATCAGTTGATGTTCGCAATCATTACCCCGGCGCTGATCTGCGGCGCCTTTGCCGAGCGCATGAAGTTCAGTTCCATGGCTGTTTTTCTCTCGCTCTGGTCGCTGGTGGTGTATTGCCCCATGGCGCACATGATTTGGGGCGTGGGCGGCCTGCTCAATTCCAGTGTCGGCAAGATTCCAAGCCTCGACTTCGCCGGCGGCACCGTGGTCCACATCACCAGCGGTGTTTCGGCCCTCATCACTGCGCTCTACCTTGGCAAGCGCGTGGGCTACCCTCAGACCAAAATGTCCCCGCACAACCTGGTCATCAGCTTCATCGGCGCCTGTCTGCTCTGGGTAGGCTGGTTCGGCTTCAACGCGGGTTCGGCGCTAGCCGCCAGCTCGCTGGCCACATCGGCGTTCATCAACACCCACTTCGCCACTGCCACGGCGGCCATCGGCTGGACGATCTTTGAGTGGATTCATAACGGCAAGCCAACGGCATTGGGCGCCATCTCCGGTGCCGTCGCCGGTTTGGTTGCCATCACACCGGCCTCCGGCTTCGTGCAGCCCATGTCCGCGCTTCTCATCGGCCTTATTGCCGGTTTCATATGCTCTTTCATGGTGTTTAAGGTCAAGGCTGTCTTCGGCTACGACGACTCACTCGATGCCTTCGGGGTCCACGGCGCGGGCGGCACCGTGGGAGCGATTCTGACGGGCCTGCTGGCCGCCGCGGTCATCAATCCGGCCTTTGGCAAGGACGCAGCAGGCAACGCGCTGCCCACGGGCGCCATCGACGGCCATTGGGCTCAGGTGGGCAACCAGCTGATAGCCGTCGTTATCTCCTGGGTGATCGCCGGCGTCGGCACTCTCATTCTGCTTTTTGTCGTCGACAAGATCATGGGGCTGCGCGTGAGCCCCGAGCAGGAGAACGAAGGTCTCGACCTCTCGCAGCATGGCGAAGAGGGCTACGACTTCAACACCTAGCTGTCAGCTAATAGCTTCTAGCTTCTTCGCGCTGGAGCGGATGTTTTTCATTCCCGCACGAGAGCTGGAAGCTAGGGGCTAGAAGCTAGTAGCTGTTTTTACAAACGGGGGAGGCAAAGATACCGCCTCGCCTGTTACGCTATCGAACGAGGAAGTTTCCGATTATGGTAAAGATCGAAGCCGTTCTGCAACCCTCAAAGCTGGATGCCGTGAAGGATGCGCTGCTGGAAGCAGGCATTGAAGGCATGACCATTCTCGAAGCCCGCGGCCACGGCCGCCAGAAGGGCCACACCGAGTTCTACCGCGGCCGCGAATACACCGTGGATCTTCTCCCCAAGGTCAAGATCGAGATGGTGGTCCGCGACGAGATCAAAGACAAGGCGATCGAGGCGATTAACAGCGCCGCGCGCACCGGCCGCATCGGCGACGGCAAGATTTTCATCAGCCGCGTCGACGATGCGATTCGTATCCGCAACGACGAGCGCGGCGAAAACGCGCTATAGCCGGGGGAGCGCAGCACCCCAGCTGTACTGTGGATGTGCGCGGGTGCGTGGTTCGCGAGCAGACGGATCCAGGGCGCCATCTGCGCCTGAAAATCGGAGGAGAACCGCCGTAACTCGCTGATTTTTCTTGCCATCTACCTGATTTCTCTTACTGTGTAACTAAATCTCCCCCCATCCGGCAAATATCGCTTATGCTTGTAACAATTCCTTCTTGCTGCGGCAGGCCACTCGACAACCACTGCAGGCCGCTCAACAACTACTTATGAATCCAGTCGCTATAGCGGTTGACGATCTTCGGGAGCAGTATATGCGGGAGATGGCGCTTGTGCGCCAGACCGAGGAGCGCACCGGGGACGGCACGGCTGCGATCCGGCGGCGTTCGGCGGTAGTGGACCGCATCCTGATCGAGATGTGGCGCCGTGCCTTCGCGGAATTTCCCGCGCAGAATGTCGCCCTGCTGGCCATGGGCGGCTACGGGCGCAAAGATCTCTTCCCCTACTCCGACATCGACGTTCTCTTTGCCTTCGCCGACGATAAGACCGAGGACCAGTCCCGCGAGGCCGTTCGGGCCATCTTTCAGGGCATGTGGGACATTGGCCTGCGCGCCAGCCCCAGCTCGCGCACCGTGAAGGAAGCGGGCCGCTTCGACCCCGACAACCTTGAATTTACTCTCGCGACTCTCGACCGCCGCTTCCTGGCCGGCCAATTTCCGCTCTACCAGCAGCTTCACCAGGTCACCTTCCCCGGCCTCGTGTTGAGCGAGTGGAATTCCATCACGCAAAAGCTGGGCGAGATCGCCCGCGCCCGCCACGCCAAGTTCGGAAATACCATCTTTCACCTGGAACCCAACCTCAAGGATTGCCCCGGCGGGTTGCGCGACTATCACCTTGCCGTCTGGTTCGCGATTTTGTTCCATTTGAAGGAAACCAAGGAGTGGCCGCGGCAGCGCGGCGGCGTCTTCCAGAGCGCACGCGGCGACGCCGAGGCTGCATTCGACTTTCTCGCCGCGGCGCGCTGTTTTCTCCACTTCCGCCAGGGACGCGACAACAACGTGCTCGACTGGCAGTCTCAGGACGAGGCGGCCGCGCGCTCGATCGGCCTGGAAACGCGCGGCACTGCCGATCCCGCTTACTGGATGCGCACCTATTACCGGCACGCCCGCGTGGTCTATCGCCGTGCCGCATTGCTGATGGAACACCTGCCCGCGCCGGTGAGCTTCTATCGCCAGTTCCGCCGCCGCCGCACGCCCATCGCCGGAACCGACTTCCTGCTTGACCAGGGCCGCATCGACATCCAGCCGGGCGCGCAGTTCAACGACACCGCAGCCATTCTGCGTATTTTCTCGCTCATGGCTACGCACGGGTACACGCTATCGCAAGCCGCCGAAGACCGCATCACCGACGCGCTCCCGGTTCTGGCCATTTCCATCCCCGAAGGACCGTACCTTTGGAACGCGCTGCGCGAGGTTCTGGTCGGGCCCCATGCGGCGCACGCGTTACGCACCATGCACGCGCTGGGTGTGCTGGAGATGCTGATTCCGGAGTTCCACGGCATCGACGCCCTCGTCATTCGCGACAGCTACCACCGCTACACCGTAGACGAGCACACCTTCCTGGTGATCAATAACGTCCATGCCCTTCGCCAGCCGGCCAGCGAGCACGAGCAGCGGCTGGCGCAACTGCTCCCGGAGATCGACCGTCTCGATCTCTTCTTCCTGGCGCTGCTGCTGCACGACACCGGCAAAGGGCGCCGCACCGGCAGTCACGCGGCGCAGAGCGTGGAACTGGCCGACAGTTTTCTGGCGCGGCTGGATTTCGACGCCGAGGAGCGCGAATCCATCCTCAAGCTCATCCGCTTGCATCTGGAGATGTCGGCGGCCATGCGCCGCGATATCTTCGACCTCGACAACGTGCGCGCATTTGCCGAGAAAATCAACGATCCGCAGATGCTGAAAATGCTCACGCTGATGACCTTCGCCGATATCAAGGCCGTCAACCCCGATGCGCTCACGCCATGGAAGGCCGAAAACCTGTGGCAGTTCTACATGTCTACCTCGAATTTCATGGACCGCTCGGTGGACGAGACGCGCTATCACGCCTCGATCGATCCCACTTTGCTCAACCGCATCCGCTCCATGGTTCCGGCCCCGCAGCACGATGCGCTCAAGCAGTTCCTCGAAGGGCTGCCGCAGCGCTACCTGCAAACTCGCCTGCCTGAGCACATTCGCAATCACTTTCAGATGGCCGTCAACCTCGACGAGGATAATGTGCAGTTGGATCTGCGGCCCAGCCGCCAGCTCTTCGACCTGACCGTGATCACGCGCGACCGCACGCGATTATTTGCCGACGTGGCCGGCGTGCTGGCGGCCTGGGGCATGAACATCGTGCGCGCCGGGGCTTACTCGAACGATGCCGGCGTCATCGTCGACGGCTTCATTTTCTCCGACGTTTTCCGCACCATCGAGCTCAATCCCAGCGAAAAGGAACGCTTCCTCGCCAATGTTCACGACGTGGTGGCGCAAAAGATCGCAGTGCAGCAACTCCTCGACGCCCGCCGCCATCTGAACCACCCCAGCAACCTCAAGGTCGAGGTTCCCACGAAGGTCGAATTCGATAACGAGGCCTCGACCCACTCCACGCTGCTGCAGGTGGTGGCCCAAGACCTGCCCGGCCTGCTGCGCCAGATCGCGCTTACTCTCAGCTCGCATCAGTGCAACATCAAGGTCGCGCTCATCGATACCGAAGGCGAAACCGCCATCGACGTCTTTTACCTCACCAGCCACGGAGAAAAGCTCACCTCTGAAGCGCAGGAGACTCTCGGCAGAGACATGACCGCCGCGCTGGAAGCGATGCGCCAGCCGGTCACCTGACGGCGGGTTCAAGCAGGGAGCCGCGGATCTCTAGACGAGGCGCGCGTAGCGAAGAAGGCCTACGCCGCATCCTTCCGCACAAGATATTCCTCGAGAAGCACAGAGACCAGCACCGCGGTGGGGATGGCGACCATGGCGCCGATGATTCCCAGGAGGGCCGAGCCGAGGAGCAGAGAGGCAAAGACGACAAGGGCGGGAAGATTGACCCGGCTCCTCATGATGCGGGGAATAAGCAAGGTGTTTTCGATCTGAAGATAGATGAAAAAGAAGATGGCGACGCCGAGCACGCGTCCCCACGAATCGATGACTGCCACGAGTAGAGCGAGCGCCACGGAAACTGCCGCGCCGAGCACCGGGATGATGTTGAGCAGGCCGGTGAGCACGCCGAGCGCGTAGGCGTAACGGACGCCCAGCGAGAGATAGACGATCGTGCTGGCTATTCCGAGAATGAGCATGAGGCTCGCCTGGCCGAGCAGCCACTTCTGCATGCGAATGGCCGCCCGCCCGAGCGTATCGTCGAGCCGCTGCCGGGGTTGCGGCAACAGAAAAGAGAGAAACCAGCGGTAAGCGTCCTCGCCCTCAAGAATGAAGTAAAGCGTAATCACAAAACCGGCAATGATCTGAACGAGGTCGCCGGCCCAGTCTCTGAAGGAGAGCAGCAAATGGCCCGCTGCCTGGCTTATCGAGCCCTGAATCCACGCGCTGACCTGGCCGGAGTCCAGCCGGTCGGCGAAGGGAACCTTTCGAAGCTTGGCCAGAAATTCAGGAACTCGCGTGGGCATTTCCCCGCTAAGAGACTGCAGGTCGCGGATGACGGGCGGGAGAGCGAGAAATCCGAAGGCGGTGAGGGCCCCGGCCACAGCTAGCAGAAGAATGAGGATGGCGGCCGAGCCCTGGAACGGCCGCCAGCGGCCGATGCGAATCCGCGACGTGGCGCGGACTACCGGCATGAGCACGACGGCAAAGAGCGCAGAGACATAAAGCAAGACCAGCACGTCGCGGATCAGCCACGCCAGATATAGGGCCAAGGCCAGGGCGAACGTAAAAATGATGTGGCCGCGAATGCTCTGCCGGTCTCTTCGCGATTGAGTCATACGACGGCTCCTGCTAGCCGGAATGGATGCCGCCGGCTATTCATTCTGTTCGTGCCTCCCTCTGCGGGGAGTTCCTTCATCAGGGCAAGAGCCGATCCGAAGCCACGCATTCACTTTCCCTGATTCCTGTTCCCTGCTTCTATTGTCCCCCACCCAGAATCGACCCGACGATGCCGCCCAGCACGCCCGCCGCAGGCGCCTGCGCCGCTTCAGGGTGCGGCAGATACTCATAGATCTGATGCGCCAGGCGAGAGATGGGCAACGTTTGCAGCCACACCGTGCCGGGACCGGCCAGCTCCGCAAGGAAAAGTCCATCGCCGCCGAAGATCATGTTTTTGATGCCCGGGACCATAGTAATTTGAAAACCGACCGACGACTGAAACGCGCCCACGTGGCCGGGGTGCACACGCAGCACTTCGCCGGGCGCGAGGGTCTTCTGGACGAGCTCGCCAGAGAGCTCGAGCCACGCAGTGCCCACGCCGCCGATGCGCTGCAGCAGAAATCCCTCGCCGCCAAAGATGCCCGCGCCGAGCGACTGCTGAAATCCCAGAGTAATGGTGACCTGCGGCGTGGCGCACAAAAAGCCGTGCCGGTGCACGAGGTACTCTGGCCCCTGCCCAAGCTCAATGGGCACGATGTGGCCTGGGACCTTGGTGGCGAACGACACCGCGCCGGGATACTGGATGGCGCGGTACTCGGTCATGAAGATGCTGCCGCCGGCGGCCGCGCGCTTGAGAACGCCGAAGAAGCCGCCGCCCCCACCCATCTGCGTGTGCGTTGTCATCTGGATCGACGCGGTCATCCATGAGAGTTCGCCGCTCTCGGAAAACACGCTTTCGTTCGGGTCGAGTTCCACTTCGAGAACCGGCATGGTGGTGCCCAGAATCCGCGTTTGCATAAGACTGCCTCCTGTCATGGAACAGTGTACAGAAGGCAGGGGCCAAGGGACGTAGGGACTCAGGGACTAAGGGACCGAGGGACCGCGGTCATTGCGGATCGCGGTGAGCAATGACGTAATCCTTGATGCGGTCGTAGACCTCGCTGGTCACCACGCCGCGGTCCACGAGGTCCTGCTTGGTGCGATAGGGGCGGAAACGCACGATGCGCCCGGCCCAGGTTGGCGTCATGCCGGGAACCTTCAGAAGTTCGCCGGCGGTGGCGTGGTTGATGTCGATGCGCGCTTCGGGCGCGGGAGCCGTGGCGGATGTTTTGGACGCACCATTCGTGTCCCGATCCTGATATTGCGCCGCCGCGACCAGGCAAACCGTCAGGAGTACAGCCGGTATCACGATGAATCGGGTTCGGGTTGACACGGATTGATTTTCGGCTTCCTGGCCACTTATCGCAAGAGTTCGGCAAGCGAACAAAGCGGGAAAGGTCAGGTTGGCTGCGGGCCTCGAACGCTGTAACAATGGATTTATGGCAACTTCTCCCGCCGTTTCCCCCACTCACGCTTCGCCGCGCGCCCGTTTCTTCAGCAAAACGAGGCTTTTGCTGCTCCTGGTCCTGCTCGCCCTGCTGGCCGTGTGCATTGCAGTTTCGTGGACTACGCGCAGCGCGATGTCGCTTCTGCATGGGCGGGGCGGAGTGCAGTCAGGCGCAGTGCAAAGCCTGGTAGATCAGCAACCCTGGCAAACCGTTTCGGCGCTCGCGCCCCTGGCTGTGTCTGCCGAGGAGAATAACTACGCGCGCGATGCGGAGCGCCTGGCAGACCACGAGGTGGACCAGGCTTTTGCCGCAGCTCTGCGACAGGCGCGCCTTGACGCTCAGCACAAACCGCTCACAGGGGATGCACTTGTTCTGTCACAGAAGATTGACCAACTGCGGCAACTGAAGCAGCAGGACCAGGCGCTAGTGGACAGCCTGACAGCCCAGATGAATGGGGCCAAGGGAGCGGCGAACAACGCAACACAGACCGGTTCGCCGAGCGACGACCTGGAAGTAGCCAAGGCGCAGCTCGGGCTGGACAGCGATGAGCTGGCTGACGCACAGCGCGAACTGGCGCGCGCATCCGGCGATCACAGTGGAGAGATCCAGGATGAGCTGACGGCGCATGAAGCATCGATGCAGAAGTACGACACCGCGGTGCAGAGCGGCCAAACAGCGGTGACCTCGGCGCAACAGAACCGCACGGTGGCTGCGCAGATCTCGGCCTGGTTCAGCCAGCGCGATCGCCAGAGCCTGATCGACCAGGCTCTCCAGGAAGCGCAGAACGACGCGAGCGCTCTGACTGCCGAGCACAAGGCCCTTGAGGCGAAAGCCAATGCGGCTGAGGCCAAGGGCGCCGCGCCCGATCGCGCAACCCAACTCGCCAATTTGCATGATCGGAGCATTGAACGCCAGATCCTGAGCATCGACGACGACCGCATCCAAACCGAACAGCAGCTTGCGACCCTCTACGCCAAGTGGGAGGCTCAAGTGAAGCTGCAACACAAAATCCTGCTGCACCTGATTCTGCAGTCACTCATAGTCGTTCTGCTCATCCTGATCGGAATGCTCTTATGCGACGCGCTGGTGCGGCGTCTCATGGGGCGTCTGGCAATCGAGCGCAGGCAGATGCGCACTCTGCGCAGCATTCTCGAGTTAAGCACTCAGGTGCTGGGCATTTTGCTCATTTTGCTTGTTATCTTTGGCACGCCGAAGGAGACGCCTACCATTCTGGGCCTCGCCACGGCCGCGCTGACCATCGCATTGCAGGACTATATCCTCGCATTCCTGGGCTGGTTTGTGCTGATGGGCAAGAACGGCATTCATGTTGGCGACTGGGTAGAGATCAACGGCGTGAATGGTGAAGTAAGCGAAGTTGGGTTGATAACTACAACGCTGCTTGAAACCGGAGGATTGACTGATCAAGGGCACCCGACAGGCCGCCGCATCTCCTTCATGAACGGCTTCGTGATTCGCGGCCAGTACTTCAACTTCTCCACGGCCGGTCAATGGTTGTGGGACGAGCTCGCGGTGAGCGTTCCGGTGTTGGCAGACATCCACACGGCGATGGACGAAGTTCAAAAGGTTGTAGTGGAGGAGACCAAAGAGAATTCGCGCCGTGCGGAGCAGGAGTGGAAGCATGCAACTCGCGACGGGGGCCTGGGCCGTTTTGGCGCGGCTCCGGTGGTGAACTTGCGGCCGTCGGGCTCCGGGATCGACCTGCAGATCCGTTATGTGACATCCGCATCGCAGCGGTTCGAGTTACGCAACCGGCTGTATGGGCGTGTGGTCGAACTGCTTCACGAACCAAATGCCGCGGCGCGAAAGCCCGCGCAAAGCCCGCTATGAACCTTCGTGCAGGCAATGGCAATCAGTATCCAGCCGTCATGCGCCGGTCAAGATGCGCGAGGACGCCCGGCCACGCATCTTCATGGCGCTTCTTCGACTCCTCATCGGGAAAGCCCGCGTGCGTAAGCCGGAGCAGCGTACTGCCTTCACGGGGAGTGAGCTCGACAGTCACCTGGGTTTCGGCGCCCTGGGTTGCGGCAGTGACCCAAGTGAGCTCTACAAGGCGATTGGGTTCCAGGCGAAGAAAGCGGCCATAGTGAGGATGCCGCCGGCCTTCGAACTCGGTCTCGAAAAAAAAAGCCGTATCGGCTTGGGGCTGCATCAAGACTGAGCCGGGCGCTGCAAACCACAGGTCGAACTGTTCCGTCCAGGCGCGGTAGAGCGCTTCAGCAGACGCCTCCATAGCGCGTTCACAGACGAAAGAAAACGGTCTTTGAGACAGATCGGGCATCGGCATGGCCATGGAACCCTCCTCCTTGCATTCAATAAATCTATTTGACACCAGGCTGTGTTTGACTTTAGCTTAGAAACAGATGCAGAACCTCCGCCATCACGGCCCCCACCATCATCATGGAACATCCATGCCGGCGGACTGCAATGGCCTGAAGTAGACGGCCAAAGAGATCGAAAGATACACAAGCCCGCCGGCGAATGAAGCCAGCGGGTTTTTTCATGTTCGAAACAAAATCTCAACCAAGGAATGAAACCGTGGAACAGATCGATTTTGAAAAGATGGATGGCCTCGTGCCGGGAATCGTGCAGGATGCGCGTACCGGCGAGGTCCTGATGCTGGGCTTTCTCAATGCCACGAGCTACGCCAAAACGCTGGAAAGCGGCTTTGTAACCTTCTGGAGCCGCACGCGGCAGAAGCTTTGGATGAAGGGCGAGACCAGCGGCAACCGGCTGCGCATAGTTTCGGCCGCGACCGACTGCGACAATGATACGCTGCTGTTCCGCGTTGAAGTGGAAGGCGACGGCCTGGTGTGCCACGAGGGCACGGTGAGCTGCTTTACGCGGTCCATCGAGATGAATGCGGAGGTGAGCCGTGGCTGACAAACTTCGACTGGGAATTCCCAAAGGCAGCTTGCAGGATGCGACCATTGCACTGTTCAAGCGCGCAGGATGGAATATCTATGCCGACGGCCGCTCCTACTTTCCTTCGATCGACGACAGCGAGATCGAGTGCATGTTGATTCGCGCGCAGGAGATGGCGCGCTACGTGGATCACGGCGTGCTCGACGCAGGATTGACCGGAATCGACTGGGTCGTGGAGAGCGGGCTGGACTTGACCAGCGTGACCACCCTGACCTACGCCAAGCAGAGCCGCCGCAAGGTGCGCTGGGTGCTGGCCGTGCCGGAATCGAGCGCCTTTGAAAAGGCCGAGGACCTGGAAGGCAAGATCATTGCCACCGAATTGGTTGAAACCACCAAGCGCTACTTTAAGTCGAAGGGCGTGAATGTGAAGGTGGAGTTCAGCTGGGGCGCAACGGAAGTGAAGCCGCCCATGCTGGCCGACGCGATTGTCGAGGTGACAGAGACGGGCAGCTCACTGAAGGCCAATCACTTGAAAATCATCGACACGGTGATGGAGAGCGAGACCCACCTGATTGCCGGCAAGAATGCGCTGGCGGACCCGTGGAAGCGGCAGAAGATCGACCAGATTGCGCTCATGCTGCGCGGCGCCATCGACGCGCAGTCCCAGGTGGGACTGATGCTCAACGTGAAGCAGGAAGACCTGAAGGCCGTACTGGCCGTTCTGCCGGCATTGAACTCGCCGACAATTTCCCAGTTGAGCGATGCGGCGTGGGTCGCGGTGAACACCATCCTGGAAGAACGCGTGGCGCGCGATGTGATTCCGCGCCTGAAGGCCGCCGGCGGAGCAGGCATCGTGGAGTATCCGCTGAATAAGGTGGTGCTGTAGGTGAAGGGTACGGGCTTTAGCCCGTACATCATCGCCAGCCTGAACATGCGGGGGCTTTAGCCCTGAGGGAACGATGGAGCTGATCCGAACCACGGGACAAGGAGCGCAGGCTGCAGCGGATACGCTGGTGGCGCTGGAACGGCGCGGCGGCGCGGCGCTGGACTCCGTGCTGCCTGCCGTCAAGCGCATCGTGGCCGATGTGCGCAAGCGAGGCGACCGCGCGCTGCTCGGCTACGCGGCCCGTTTCGATGGACTGACAATTGGGCTCGCAGGGCCGGATTCCCTACGTGTCACGCAGCAGGAAATGGCCGCGGCATGGAAGGCGCTCGATCCTCCGATGCGCGACGCACTTTCCACCGCCGCTACGCAGATTCGCGACTATGCCAGGCGGCAGATGCCGAAGTCTTGGAATGCGTCACCGGTGAAGGGCCTCACGACAGGCCAGCTTGTACGTCCGCTCGGTTCCGTTGGCTGCTATGTGCCCAGCGGACGTCATCCGCTGCCCTCCACGCTGCTGATGACCGCAATTCCCGCGCAGGTTGCGGGCGTCGAGCGGATCGTTGTGGTTTCGCCCAAGCCCGCGCCCGAGACGCTTGCCGCGGCGCATCTGCTTGGGATTTCCGAATTCCACCGGCTGGGCGGCGCTCATGCTGTAGCCGCGTTGGCCTACGGGACCGCGAGCGTTCCGCGCGTAGACAAAATCGTGGGGCCGGGCAATCTTTACGTGACTGCGGCAAAACGCCTTGTCGCTTTCGACTGCGCAATCGATATGCTGGCCGGGCCGACGGAGATTGTCGTCACCAGCGAGCGCGGCAACGCGGCGGAAATTGCAAGCGATCTTGTGGCGCAGGCGGAACACGATCCTGAAGCGCTGGCGGTTTTCGTGACCACGCGCGAAGATCTGGCTAGCGCGGTGATTGCTGAGGCTCAAGCGCGCAGCCGCGAGAATCCGGCCGCGCGGGAAGCACTTGAGCGCAACGGTTTCGTGATTGTGGCGGGTTCAGCCGGAGAAGCGCGGCAAATCACCAATCGCCTTGCGCCCGAACACCTGACAGTAGATGCCGCGAGCGATCTGAGATGGGTTGAGAATGCCGGCTCCGTCTTTGTCGGCCGTTGGTCTTCGCAGCCTATGGGCGACTACATCTCCGGGCCGAATCACACGCTGCCTACAGGCGGCATGGCGCGGGTGCGCGGCGGGCTGAGCGTGAACGATTTCGTCAAGCTCATCACCGTGCAGGAGTACACGGCGCAGGGCATGAGGGCGCTGGGGCCAAAGGCTGCGTTGCTGGCCGAGGCCGAGGGGCTGGTTGGCCACGCCGAAGCCATTCAAGCCCGATTGCGAGCGAAACCCGCAGGTCAAAGGAGGTCTCGTGGCTGATGCGTTGACAACGCTCTCTCCCGCGCCGCGCGCACGTGTTCGGGCGATGATGGAGTACCACCCTCCACTCGGCAGCCGCGACCGGCTGCGCCTCGACTTCAACGAGAACACGATCGCCTGCTCGCCAAGGGTGCGCGAAGTGCTGGGAAAGGTTTCAGCGGGTGCGCTCACGCGTTATCCCGAACGCGAGCCGGTGGAGGCGTTCGTCGCCGCGCACTTGGGCCTCAAACCGGATCAGGTTGCGCTGACCAACGGCGTGGATGAGGCGATTCACGTCCTTTTTGAGGCCTTTCTCGAGGCGGGCGACGAGTTGCTTCTCCCCGTTCCCACTTACACCATGTACGAGGTCTACGCCTCAGCCACGGACGCGCGGGTGGTGACCGTCGAGGCCGATTCTGACTTGTTGTTTCCGTTCGAAAGGCTGCTCAATGCAATTGCGCCGCGAACAAAAGTAATTGCGATTGCCAATCCGAACAGCCCGTCGGGCTCTGTAGCCACGCGCGAGCAGCTTCTGGAACTGGCGCGGCGCGCGCCCCAAGCGGTGCTGTTGGTCGACGAGGCGTACTTCCATTTTTGCGGTGAAACGCTGATAGACCTCGTGGGCCGAGTGCCCAATCTAGTCGTGGCGCGAACTTTCTCGAAGGCCTACGGGCTCGCCGGGTTGCGGCTTGGGCTGCTGGCCGGGCCGGCGGAAATAATGCGTTGGATCCGGCGCGTACTCTCGCCCTATAGCGTGAACTCGCTGGCGCTCGCGTGCCTGCAGGTTGCCATGGAGGACACAGAGTATCTCGACTGGTACGTGACCGAGGTGCTCACAGCGCGCGGCGAATTTGAAGCCGCGCTCGATGCGGCCGGAGTGCGCCGCTGGCCGAGCCGCGCGAATTTCATTCTTGTTGAAATCGGCGCGCGCCATGCGGAATTTGTCCGCCTGATGCGCGCCGCGGGCGTGCTGGTGCGCGACCGCTCCAGCGATCCAGGTTGCGATGGACGCGTGCGCATCACCATTGGGACGCGAGAGCAGATGAAGCAGGCTGCTTTGGCATTGAACGAAGCGCTGGCTGCGCTAAAAGCCGAAGGCGGGGCGCAATGACGGCGGAAAAAACCAGCACAAGAATGAATTTGCGTGCCTTGAACCCCTCGCGTTTGGGAACCCGGGAAATCAAGAATCCCAAACGCACCGCGACGATTGCGCGCATCACCACGGAGACGCGCATCGAGCTTGAGCTGGCGATCGAGGGCCAGGGCCGGTACAAAATCTCCACCGGCATTCGCTTCTTCGATCACATGCTGGAACTGTTTACGCGCCACGGCGCATTCGATCTGGCGCTCAAGTGCGACGGCGATTTGGATGTCGATCAACACCACACCGTTGAAGATGTGGGCATAGCACTTGGCGAGGCGTTTGACCGGGCTTTGGGCGACAAGCGCGCGATTCTGCGCGCCGGCTATTTCGTGATGCCGATGGACGAGACGCTCGCGATTGCGGCCGTGGATCTGAGCGGGCGCGCGGCCTTTGCCGTCGACACCAAAGTCCGCACCCACCTCGTAGGCGATCTGCAAACCGAGTTGGTGACCGACTTCTTTGAAGGCTTCGCTCGTGGCGCACGCGCCAACGTACACGTAAAGACAATGTACGGGCGCTCGAATCACCACAAGATCGAGGCAATTTTCAAAGCCTTTGCGCGGGCGCTCCGCGTAGCCTGCTCGCGCGACAAGCAATTGGGCAAGATGCTGCCGTCAACGAAGGGTCTGTTGTAGATCGATTGGGTTTCTCGCTATCGCACGTCCGCAAAGGCGAGGGACGTGGGGCACCCAGAATTTATGGTTTGGTTAGTGAGCGGTTCAACAATTGGTTTTGTAACAGGGCACGACTTTAGTCGTGCCGAAAAGTCCACAAAAAAGGACGGGGGCTTTAGCCCCTGGGGGAATTTTCGGAGAGAAATGCGCGTCACCGTGATCGACTACAAAGCCGGCAACCTGACGTCGGTGCTGAAGACGCTGCGGCATCTCGGCGCCGAGACGGTCGTTACGGACGGCGATCTCAAGTTGGTCGAGGCTGCGGAACGAATCGTCTTGCCGGGCGTGGGGCATTTCGCCGCAACCGAACGATTGGACGCGACGGGGCTGACGGGCGCGATTCGTGCGGCTATCGCGCGTGGCGTGCCCTTCCTCGGCATCTGCGTGGGCATGCAGTGGCTCTACGCGGGATCGACCGAGGCGCCGGAGCAGCCGGGTCTGGGGCATTTCCCGGAATCGTGCACGCGATTTCAAGAAAGCTCGGAAAAAGTGCCGCACGTGGGCTGGAATTCGCTTGCTGTGCGGAACGGGTCGCAATTGCTGGCCGGAGTCGAGCCGGGAGAGTACGTCTACTTCACGCATTCTTACAAAGGCCCCGTAACCGCCGATACCGCGGCCGTCACCGAATACATCGAGCCGTTTGCCGCGGCCGTGGAGCGCGGGAATGTAATGGGCGTGCAGTTTCATCCTGAAAAATCCGGAGCAACAGGGCTGAAGATTCTGAGAAATTTCCTCGCGTGGCAGGCGAAAGGAGCCACATGCTGACCAAACGCATCATCGCCTGTCTCGACGTGCACGCGGGCCGCGTGGTGAAGGGCGTTCAATTCGTTGACCTCGTCGACGCGGGCGATCCGGCGACGCAGGCGGCGCGCCATGCGCGCGAAGGCGCCGATGAGATTGTGCTGCTCGACATTACGGCAACGCACGAAGGCCGTCAGACGTTGCTCGATACGGTTCGGCGCACGGCGTTGGAGCTGTTTGTCCCCTTTTGCGTGGGCGGAGGAATCAAGTCGGCTCGCGATGCGGAGCAGGTGTTCGAAGCGGGCGCGGATAAGGTGAGCATCAACTCCGCGGCGCTCGCCGATCCCACGCTCATCAGCGCAATCGGCTCGAGCTTCGGCGCTCAGGCGGTTGTGGTCGCCATCGACGCGCGGCGCGATCCCGAGGCGGCGGATCCGGTGCGCGACGCGCAGGTCTACGTACAAGGCGGCCGACGCCCCGCAGGCCGAAGAGTTGTCGAGTGGGCGCGCGAAGCGGAGCAGCGCGGCGCAGGCGAGATTCTGCTCACTTCAATGGATGCGGATGGAACGCGCGCGGGATTCGATTGCGAGCTGACTGCGGCAGTGAGCGAAGCCGTCGGCATTCCGGTGATCGCTTCGGGAGGCGCGGGAACGGTGGCGCATTTTGCCGACGTGTTCGGGCGCGGACGCGCGCACGCGGCGCTCGCGGCCAGCATCTTTCACTTCGGCGTGTCGACGTCACGCTCGCTCAAAGAAGAGCTGGCGCAGACAGGAGTTCCGGTGAGGCTCCCATGCTGATTCCTTCGATTGATTTGTTGGGCGGGCGCATCGTGCAACTGGTGCAAGGCGAAAAACTGCGCCTGGCGTTCGACGATTTCGAGTATTGGATCGAGCGCTTCTCGCGTTTTCCGCTCGTGCAGCTCATCGACTTAGACGCAGCCATGCGGCAGGGCGAGAACTCCGTTCTTGTAGCCCAGATAGCACGTCGGCTTCCCGTGCAGGCAGGCGGCGGGATTCATTCGATTGACCGCGCGCGGCAGGTGCTGGACGCCGGCGCGAAACGAGTGATTATCGGGTCGGCGCTTTTCTCCGCGGAGGGCACGGTGAATACGAAATTTGTCGCGGAGCTTGCAGGCAGTGTCGGGGTGGAGCGCCTGGTGGCCGGCATCGACACCAAGAATGGGCGAATTGCCGTCAAGGGATGGAAGGCGCAGGTCGAGCTTACGCCGGACGACGCGATTCCGCAGCTAGAACCTTACGCTGCCGCGTTTCTCTACACCCACGTAGATGGTGAAGGATTGATGCAGGGATTCCCTATCGAAACCGCCGCGCGGCTGCGCAAGCTGACGAAGAGGCAACTCATTGTGGCCGGCGGAATTCGCAGCCAGCAGGAAGTGGACGCGCTGGATGCGCTGGGCGCGGATGCCGTGGTGGGCATGGCCGTCTACACCGAACTGCTGGCGGTCTGAGAGAAGCAGCAAGTCGGCGGGTCAGTTATAGCAATTTCACTGATGGTTTTCACACCCTGAACAGGAAAAGCAACCGCAGATCCTTCGGCTTCGACCTCCATTCGCAATCGCGAACGGAGGCCTTCGCTCAGGATGATAGATCTCGATTGAACCTGACTCGGCTTGCGTGCAGTACCATACAAACGAGGAGCCCGTGGCCGGTCAGGGCTCAAGAACCCCATGCTGCGACTTGGATATCCAGCCACAATCTCAGCCGATTTGTTGCGCGATTTTCCCGAGGGAATCGAGCTGATCCCCGTATCGGACAAAATGGACCACGACGTCGAGATCGATGTGTGGATTCCCGATCCGTACCCGGCCAGGGCCATGCGCGGATGGCCGCGCTTGCACGGCGTGAAGCTGGTGCTATCGATGCTGGCGGGAACGGAGTGGATTCCGCCTGTGGTGGGGCCGCACGTGACCATCTGCAACGCGCGCGGTGCGCACAACATTTCCACGGCGGAGTGGACGCTGGCGGCCATTCTGGCGATGCTGAAGTATTTTCCTTTGTATCTCGACATTCAACAGTCGGGCGTGTGGAAGCGCCGGTTTGAAGCCAGCGCGCACTATGCAAAAATCACCGGCGACACGCGGCCGATCCATCCCGACGTGATGCTTGAGGAGTTGACGGGAAAGACGGTGCTGCTGGTGGGGTATGGGGCCATTGGCAAGGAGATCGAGCGGATGCTGGCGCCGTTCGATGTGGAGATGCTGCGCGTGGCGCGCAGTGCACGCTCCGAGCCTGAAGTTCATGCCGTGAGCGAACTGGATAGTTTGCTGGCGCGGGCCGAAGTTGTGGTGCTGATCCTGCCCTCCACTCGAGAGACACGCGGGTTGATCGGCAGCCGCCAGCTTCGACTGATGCGGCAAGGCGCGCTGCTGGTGAATGCCGCGCGCGGGCCGATTGTGGATACCGATGCGCTGGTGGAGGCGCTCAAATCGGACCGGATTCGCGCCGCGGTCGACGTGACAGAGCCTGATCCGTTGCCTGAAGGCCATCCGCTGTGGAGCTGCCCGAATCTTTTTATCACGCCGCATGTCGGCGCATCGACGCCGCAATTTTCGCCGCGCGCATTGCGCATTGCATCAGAGGAGCTGAGGCGCTACATGAACGGCGAGCCTCTGCACAATGTGGTGCAGGCAGCGGTTTAAGCAGCCGCGGCGGCGCGGCGCCAGTCGCGCAAGCCGAGGACGGCGAGCGCGACAAGTCCGGCATAGAGCACGGCCGTGAGCAACAGATCTTTGTAGATGTACTCGCCGATGTAGATGGTATCCACCGCAATCCAGAGCCACCAGTTGGCGGTGTGCTTGCGCGCCTGCCACCAACTGGCGACGAGCGAATAGCTGGTGAGCGCAGCGTCGAGATGAGGCAATGCGGCGTGCATGCGAACGGCGACTGCGCCAAGCAGAAAACTCCCCGCCGCGCCCGCGGCCAATGCAAGCAATAAATTCATGCGGGGAAGCGGAACCACGCGCACCTCGCCCTCCGCGCGAATGCCGCGCCACCAGTGCCACCATCCGTAGAGCGTAAAAACGACGAAAAACACCTGCAGCAGCGCATCGGAATAAAGCCGTGCCTGGTAGAAGACGGCGAGGTAGAGAAAATCCGCAAGCAGCACCACGGGCCAGCAGATGAGCAGGCGCTTAGTGGTAAGCCAGATGCCGAGTGCGGTAATCACGAAACCCGCAAGCTCGACCGCATGCGAAGCGACGTAGTTCGCGATCGCGGCCCAGATCATGAAGTGGATTCTTTCCGCGGGCAGTGCGCGCCGGCGTCTACGCGGCGGCGCAGGAAGTCGAGCAGCTTGCGGCCGGGCGCGCCGTGGAACCAGCGCGCGTGGCCCACCAGCCAACCGTCGTAGGCCATGGCCGCTCTTCTCTTCAGAGTGCAGCAGGCCGAGAAAGTAGTCGGCCTCCGACAGCGCGAACTCCGCATGGCAGAGAGCGGTCATGGGCGCAAGAGCCGCAGCTTCCTCACCAGAGAGCGGGCGGACGGATTCATAGCCGTCGAGGAGCTCCCCAAGATGATCGAGGTGGACAGCCGGAGGCTGTTTTGCGTCTTGGACGAGAGCTAACCACTCCACGATGTTGCGCTCAATGGCGTTGGCGATGTCGTGCACAGCATTGGTGCGGTCGGCGAGGCCAAAATCGATGATGGCCGTGGCGCGCGCGGCGACATCGGATCTGGGCCCTCGATCGCTCCAGAAAAGATTCGACGCGTGGAGATCGTTGTGAGTCCAGAGGGTGCCAAGCGCAGGCAGCAGAGGCGCAAGTTCGGCGTGAAAGGGCGCGAGGAGATCGAGAGCCTGATCGGCGCAGGCGCGAACCGCAGTGTGGTTGGCAAGCGAGGGACGGGCGGCGAGATAGTGTTCCATCTCCGCGGCGGGGTCCCGTGCAGCGAAGATCGTAAAGCTGGCGACCAACGGGCGCGGCTTGCGCGGTGGAGCGGTGAAATCGCGCGCGGCAAGATGGAGGCGCGCGAGCGCCTGGCCGGCGGAATGCGCGTGCGCCGCGCTGCGAAAGGGCGTCCAGGAAATTGCGTCTTCGTAGAGATCGATTCCCGGCGGGCGTTTCGTGCACCTCGTAGGCCCACTCGCTCGATTCGATTGCGGTCTCGCCCGCTTCGGATGCGAGCACGCGCGGTACGGGCACGCCGCAAGCGGCGAGATGCGCGAGAAATCGGTGCTCTTCGAGCAACCCTTCGCGATCGCGCACGGAGCGGTGATGGCGCTTGATAAATACGCGGCCGTTGCGTCGTGGCGACGACGCTGGCCGCGGAAAACGGGCGCGGGCTGACGGAGAGAATTTGCGTTGGCTCGCCAAGCGCGGGGAATTGAGGCAGAAGTGCGCGCAACTCGGTGAGCGTGAGCGGAGGCCAGTCGGGCTCGACCAACGTGCCGTCCATGCCGTGGGCTTTTTCCGATGCGCTCACTGTGGATTCGTCATTCATCCGATTCGCAGCCTTAGAAAGTGTAGTGGGCGGCGAGGCGCACGGTTGGCGGCGCGCCCAGCCAGACAAATGTGTCGCCGAGGCTGGCGCCGGTGTCGGACCAGTAGCGCTTGTTGGCGATGTTGTCGGCGTAAATGTGAAAAGTAACGCGGCCCTGCTCGCCGCCAGGCGTGTAGCGCGCGCCCAGATTGAACAGATTGTAGCTGGGCACGCTGACTTGGTCGTCGCGCGTGGCCTCTTTGCGCGTGGTAAAGCTCCAGCCCGGCATCAGGTGCAGGCCGCGCATGTGCGGAACGGTCACGTCGGCAAACAGATTGGTGTGCAGGTGCGGCACGTTGATCACCTGCTTGTTATCGAAGGTTGGCGTGCCGGTATCGGTGGAGATAGCGTTCATGGCCGCGGCCGAGCCGTTGAGCCGCAGCCAGTTGGCGGCTTTGCCTGCGGCGCTGAGTTCGACTCCGTTGTGCGTTTCGCGGCCTTCTGAGACAAAGTTCGAATCCGCCCGCGCCATCGCTCTCCGGATAGAAGAACGGCGCGCGCATGTGAAAGAACGCGGTGGTGAGCAGAATGCGATGGCCTGGTTCGTATTTCGCTCCGATCTCCGCCTGGCGCGTGAAGAACGGCGCAAGAAACTGGCTGCCGTTGTCGGCCCAGAACGGCGCCTGCGGCCCGAGCGAGAGCATCACGCCGTAATTCGAGTAGAGCGTGAGGTTCTCGACGGGGCTGAAGGTGACGGCGAATTGCGGCAGCCAGACGGGCTTGTCGGTGGGCTCGGGCGCGCAGGGATTCGGGTTGGATGCCGTCGCCGGATTCAGATCGGCGGCAATGGCACAGCTCGCGTAAGCCGAGTAGTTGTGGTCGCGCAGGGAATCGTAGCGGCCGCCGGCGATGAACTGGATGCGGCCGGGAATATGGATTCGGTCCTGGATCACGCCGGAAGACTGATGGCTATCTTCCCAGAGGCGGCGCGGGCCGGCGGATTGAAGCGGGCTCTCGATTCGGGTCAAGCGGGCGCGATGGGCTGATAGATGTTTGCCGAGCCCACGTAAGTGTAGACCGCACCATCCTGAACGATGCCGCTCGGATCGAATAGGGATTCTGCGCAGTATAAAAACCGGGCTGCTGCACGCTGCGCAGAAAAAGCACGCCGCCGAGCGGTGAAGTCTTGCGTGACAGCGCCGGTGCGGATGTGGCCCGTGGTCATCGCTTCCGCTTCAGCATCGATGCGCAACTCGCCAGGGTCGCGGTAATCGTAGATATCGTAGGTTCCGTCGGGCGCGAAGAACCATGGGTAAGGCGCAGAGCCGGTGTTGCACTCGGCTTCGTAATAGCAGCCGTAGACGTAGATCACGTTGTCCTGGATGAGCGAATGGCTGAAGCTGGCGGCGGCGAAGGCCGACCCAGGACGGCGAGAAGGTGTGATCGATGCGCGCGCCGGTATTGAACGTGTCGTAGGTGTCGGGAGGGCCCCAGGGCTGATCGCCCAGCATGGTCGAACGGTAGATACGGCTGATGTCGGGCAGTGTCGTTCCGCCGAGCAATTGATAGCCGCTGCCGTCGCGCTCGGTTTTGTGCTGGTACTCGAAGTCGCCCTTGAGTACTGTCGCAGGGTTCAGCTTCCAATCGGCCGCGCCCGCGCCCACCGCGCGCCAGCCATTCGTGTCGTTCATGTACGGGACGATTCTTTCGCCGGCAAGATTCAGGCGCGCGCCCACCTGCTTCCGGCTGCCGAAGAGACGTCCGAGATCGACGCGCCGTATGCCGTGCCGCGATGATCGGTGGCGAGATCGAGAGCCTCGATGTTGGCCGGGCGCTTGGTTACGTAGTCGATGAGGCCGCCCGCGTTGGCCACGCCGCTTTCCACGGACGCAATGCCCTTGAGGAACTCGACGCTCTGCTTGTTTTCGAGAGGCACATCCTGCTCGCCGGCGATGGTCATGCCGTTGACTTCGAGGCCTGTGGCTAGATCGAGAGGAAAGCCGCGAATCTGGTAGTCGCCGTAGTAGCCCACGGGCACGTAGTCGTCGCCGACGGAAGCGTCGTTCTGGATCACGTCGGAGAGCAGGCGCGAAACCTGGTCATTGAGCAGATTGCGCGTGATGACGGAGGCCGAAAGCGGCGCTTCTTTCAGCGGCTCGCCGCCCAGCGTGCCCACAGTGACGGACTCGGGCAGATAGTTGTCCTCCACCTCGCCGTGAACGATGACGGTAGTGGTGACGGGAGCCAGCTTTTGCTGCGTCAGGGCGGGGGTTTGCCCGTTGGTTTGCGTAGCCGGAGCCGGATCCTGTGGCGTCTGCGGCGCGGTTTGCGCCGCCGCAGGCACGGCAAGACAGCAATTGAGCAGAAAGACACTGGCCAGCGAGTTGCTTGTGCGGCGGAAGAACGACGATGAGTGGCTGGCGATTGCTGCGGCGGCTGGCATGGACTCCCCTTGTTTCAAAAATCCGTGAAACAAAGGAGCCCAGGTTGCGCTGTGAGGAAAACTGCCGCTCGGCTACGAAAGCTTCCCACGCCGGTATTATCCGGATCGGGTTCGAGGGTATTTCTCAGCCCCACATCTGGTGGAGCACCCCTGTTTCAATAACACAATTGAAACACTTCGGGCGTGGAATGGCAAATGGGAGCGCATGACGGAGCGGCTAAGGCATTTTTCGGATTACTGTTGAGCCGCGGAGGGATGTGCAACGTGGATTCTTATTGAGGAAAAATCCACTTGAATCTTGTGTCCTGTTTCTAAAGATCGCATCACAAATGCGCTGTCATCCTGAGCGAAGTTTGGCGCCTTTCTTGCGCCAAACACAGCCGAAGGACCTGCATTTTGGCCTCCGAATTATGCAACGAACTTCTGGGCCACCACACTAGTACCGGTACTAGCCCTTAAAGAAATCCCCCCAGCCCGGCCCGCTCGGCGTGGGCCGCCATTGTCGCCTGAATCGTGAGCGCCAGCTCCAGCGCCGCGCGTCCCTGCCGTGCCGTCACCCTCGGAGCCTGCCGCGTGCGCACCGACTCAAGAAACGAGAGAATCTCCAGCCGCAGCGGCTCGCCCGGCGTCACCTCCGGTTTCGAAAACGACAAGCCCGGCGCCAGCCCATCGTGGGTTCCCGTCATGCTCTTTGCAATCTCTTTAATCTTGTCAGGATCGTTTTTCGCCGCGGCAAACTGCATGACCAGCGCGGCAGGAACCTGGCCCGATGCGAGCAACTTCTGGATCACTGCTGGATCGAACTTTCCGGTCGCCAGAAACTCTGAGGCCGCTTGAGCCAGTTGCGCCGATGAGCCGCGCACGGGATTTCGCTCCTCACTAGCCCCGCTAACACCGCTTGCCCCGCTGCCGTCGATCTGAATCACCAGCACGTCGCGCCGCGCATAGTCGATTGACACATACTGCCGCGGCTCAAAGTAGCGCAGCTTGCGCACCCGCTCCGTCGAAACCCTGCGACGCGGTAAAGTTCGCCACGCAGCCCGACTCGAACTCCACGCGCACGTTGGCAATGTCCACCTTGGGCGACACAATCGGCAGCCCCACCGCGCGCACCTCGCGCACCGGCGAGCGGGCAAAGGTGAGCACAATGTCCAGATCGTGGATCATCAAGTCCAGCACCACGTCCACGTCCAGCGACCGCGGCGTGAACACGCTTAGCCGGTGCGCCTCGAAGAACATCGGCCGCTTCACCGCGGGTTCGACGGCCAGCACCGCCGGATTAAAGCGCTCCAGGTGGCCCGGCTGGACAATTCGCTCGCCTGGCCGCGCACCGATCCCGCCGCCGCGCTCCGCCCGCGCAATCAGATCGTCGGCCTCAGCGAGATTCGCCGCCAGCGGCTTCTCGACCAGCAGGTCCAGCCCCGCATCGAGCAGCGCCGCAGCCACTTCATGATGCTTCACCGTCGGCGCCGCAACGCAGGCCGCGTCGAGATTCAGATCCGCCTTCAGCAGCTCGTCAATGCTCGCGAAAACCTTGATCCCGAATTGCTTCCCGGCCTCGGCTGCCCGCGCCGCATCCGGCTCAACGGCCGCAACCAGCGCCACGCACTCGCCCGCTGCCTCGAGCTCGCGCAGCACGCGCAGGTGATTGCGCCCAAAGGCTCCAGCGCCGGCCACAGCCACGCGCAACTGTTTTTCGCTGGCTATCTCGCCGCCTCTTTCTCAGGCCCTTTTCCTTCCACGGCCTCAAGGCATCGGCTGTAGAGCTCCAGTAACTGGTTCACGTGCTCCTCCGGCTTGGCCGCGGCCGAGCCGGTGAACCCCGTCGACGGGGCCGCGGGCCGTCCTATGCCCGCCGTGCCCGCTACAAACTTCAAAAGGTCCAGCGCAATATCTTCATTGCGCCGGGCTCCAAGTCCCGCGTTGCTCAGTGCATCCATACGCAAATTCTCCGAAAACCGATGCTACCAGAAAGCACCTGTCTGGTTCCTTCTCTGGTAGTGGGTCAGTTTGAAAAAGATCATATTTCCCGGGGCTGAAGCCCCGGCACCTTTTGCGGCATTTACGGCACGTGACCCGGCCCGGCCCAGAGGGCGCCCCGGCGCCCCGGTGCCCCGGTCGTGCCCTTTCAAAGCGGATTCAAACTGACCCACTTCCCCTTCTCTCCGCGCACCAGGCTCGGTCCCACCCTCCGACTTGCTGACTCGCTGACTTGCCGACCAGCCGACCCGCTCCCCACCCAACTCCGCTAATCTGGAAAAGATGCCTCTGGCCTACATCGCCCTCGGCGCCAACCTGCCCAGCCCCGCCGGCCCTCCTGAAGCCACGCTCGCCGCAGCCGATGTCCGCCTCGCTGCTCTCGGCAGCATTGCCGCCCGTTCTTCGCTCTACTCAACCACACCGGTTGGCGCGCCCGTCGGCTTTGCCGATCAACCCCGCTTCCTCAACGCCGCTGTCGCCCTCGAAACCACTCTGACGCCGTTCGAACTGCTTGGCGCCGTTCTCCTCATCGAACGCGAATTCGGCCGCGACCGCATCGACAGCGTCCCCAATGGCCCGCGAACCCTCGATCTCGACATTCTTCTTTACGACGATCTAGTCCTCAGCGAAGCCGGACTCGAAATCCCCCATCCGCGCCTCGCCCAGCGCGCCTTTGTTCTCGTCCCCCTCAACGAAATCGCACCCAATTTCCGCGATCCCCGCACCGGCAAAACAGTCTCGCAGCTCTTCGCGGAACTTTGTGCGAACCGCGTTCAGATCGGCCAGGAAGTCTTCCCGATCGAAAGTGCTCTTTGGCGCGTCGAATAGGGAGCGCCCGAGAGCCCGTTGAACCCTGCAAATTGTTTTTGATTACTGGTCTGCGGAATGTCTGCGCGCCCAGAGAGATAGGCTATAAATCGGAAGGATCGGGATACCGGTACGACGAGGTTTTCCCCGTACACCTTGAGCAGAGAGGTAGGATAAACAATGCAAAAACGCAAACTCGGTAAAAGCAATCTTGAAGTTTCGGCTCTCGGCCTCGGCTGCATGGGCATGAGCCAAAGCTATGGTCCGCCCAAAGACGTGCAGGAGATGATCACTCTCATCCATGCGGCTGTAGATCGCGGCGTTACGCTCTTCGATACAGCTGAGGTCTACGGGCCATTCACCAACGAGGTGCTGCTCGGCAAGGCGCTCTCGCCCATCCGCAACAAAGTGGTGATTGCCACCAAGTTCGGCTTCAATCTCAATCCGGATGGAAGCCCCGGCTTGCAAGGTGTGAACAGCCGCCCCGAGCACATTAAGCAGGTGGCCGATGCCTCGCTCAAGCGCCTCAAAACCGATGTGATCGACCTCTTCTACCAGCACCGCGTCGACCCGGACGTGCCGATTGAAGACGTGGCGGGAGCGGTGAAGGATTTGATTCAGCAGGGCAAGGTCCGCCATTTCGGCCTGTCGGAGGCAGGCGTCGGCACCATCCGCCGAGCGCACGCAGTCCAGCCTGTCACCGCGCTGCAGAGCGAGTACTCGCTATGGTGGCGGAAGCCCGAAGCGGAAGTGATCCCCACGCTTGAAGAGCTCGGCATCGGCCTGGTTTCGTACAGCCCGCTGGGCAGAGGCTTTCTCACGGGCAAGATCGACGAGAACACGAAATTTGGTAAAGGCGATTTCCGCAGCACACTGCCGCGCTTCACGCCGGAGGCGATGAAGGCGAATCGGGCCTTCGTCGAATTGATCGGCGTGATCGCGAAGCAGAAAAATGCGACGCCTGCTCAGATCGCGCTCGCATGGCTGCTCGCGCAAAAGCCTTGGATCGTTCCCATTCCCGGCACAACGAAGCTCTCGCGTCTGGATGAGAACATTGGAGCAGTGGCAGTTGAGCTCACGCCCGCCGATCTCGGCAACATCGACGAAGCCGCATCCAAAGCGCCATTGGAGGGTGATCGCTATCCGGAACACATGGAAAAGATGACTGGCCGGTGAGCGTTCAAATCAAGGAACCCAGCTATCAGGAGGAGAACAGAATATGGAGATCCTACGAGTAGGCACGCGACCTTCCACAAAGGGACCGGCCGACTGGTTCACCGGTACGGTACGCATCGATCCTCTATTTCAGGCGCCGGAGCCGGCGCTGGTTCAGGGCGCCCACGTCACCTTCGAGCCGGGCGCCCGCACCGCATGGCACACACATCCGCTTGGCCAAACCCTCATCGTCACCTCCGGCTGCGGCCGGGCGCGGCGATGGGGTGGACCCGTCGAGGAGATCCGGCCGGGAGATGTAATTTGGATTTCGCCCGGCGAGAAGCACTGGCACGGCGCCGCGCCAACCACGGCCATGACCCACATCGCCATCCAGGAAAAGCTTGATGGCAGGGTCGTCGATTGGATGGAACACGTGAGCGACGAGCAATACGGGAAGTGATTGCGCCGGTACAATCAATGCGTGACTCCACCGTTCCAGTTCATGGCGCAGACCGCTGCCGGCGGGCGCCGCGGACGCCTCGCTCTGCCGCATCAGACCGTGGAAACGCCCGTCTTCATGCCCGTCGGCACGCAGGAACGGTCAAAGCCGTCGCGCAGGACGTGCTTGAATCTCTCGGCGCCGAGATCATTCTCGGCAACACCTATCATCTCTATCTGCGTCCCGGCCACGAAGGCATCCGCCGCATGGGCGGGCTGCATCGCTTCATGAGCTGGCCGCGCGCCCTGCTTACCGACTCCGGCGGCTTCCAGGTCTTCTCGCTCAGTTCGCTGCGCAAAGTTACTGACGACGGCGTCCGCTTCCGCTCGCACCTCGACGGGAGTTCGCACTTTTTTACTCCCGAGCATTCCATCGATGTTCAAATCGCCCTCGGCGCCGACATCTGCGATGGCCTTCGACGAGTGCACCGAATATCCGGCAGATCGCACCCGCGCCGAAGAGAGCCTGCGCCTCACCATGGCCTGGGCGCGCCGCTCGCTCGATCACTTCCGCGCCCACCGCGATGAAGTCCCCTGGCGCGATCAGCATGAAGATCGGACGCAGTGCCTCTTTGGCATCGTGCAGGGCGGCATGTACCGCGATCTGCGCCGCCAATGCGCCGAGCGCCTCGTCGAGATGGACTTCGATGGCTACGCCATCGGCGGCCTCAGCGTCGGCGAGCCGCGCGAGTTGACTCTGGAAATGATCGCCGAAGTGTTGCCGCTGCTGCCCAAAGACAAACCGCGCTACGTGATGGGCGTCGGCTACCCCGACGAGATCGAGCAGTACGCGCGCATGGGCGTGGACATGATGGATTGCGTGCTGCCCACCCGCGCCGCGCGCCACGGCCTGCTCTTCACCAGCGAAGGCCGCCTCAACATCAAGAACAAACAATACGCCGAAGACCAGAACCCGCCCGATCCCGCCTGCCAGTGCCCAGTCTGCCGCCGCTACTCGCGCGCCTATCTGCGCCACCTGATGCAGGCCGGCGAAGCGCTTTCAGGCACGCTGAACACCATCCACAACCTCGCCTACTATCTCGGCATCATGCAGCGCGTGCGGCAAGGGCTCGAATCCGACGCGAGTGCCGCGGTATCTGACACTGATCACTGACAACTGATCACTCTTCACATCGCTGCGCCCAGCAACTGCTTCAGCGCCTGCACGTATTCGGTCAGCGCCACGCGGCCGGTCTCCGTCATGCGGTAAAGCGTCTGCGGCTTGCGCCGCACAAAGCTCTTCTCCACGGTCACGTAGCCGGCCTCTTCCAGCTTCATCAACTGCGCGCCCAGGTTTCCGTCCGTCGAGCCCGTCTTGGCGCGCAACCAGGTAAACTCCGCCTCGTCGACCCCCGAGAGCAGCGAGAGCAGCGCCAGGCGCAGCTTCCCGTGAATCACAGGATTCAACTCCGGCAGCTCAGGCATGGGCCACTCCGCTCTGTCTGCGCCGCCGCGACTCTAGAATCATCGCGTAGATCCCGAAGACAATCTGGCACAGGAAAACCGCCGACAGAAACGCAGCAATCGCCGTATCTTGCGAGCTGAAACTCGCGATCACCGCCGCAGCCCACCAGACCAGCGCGCAGGCAGACTCCGCCTTCCACTTCAGCGTCAAGCCGCAGGCCGCGTTGGCCAGTCCCAGCATGGCTGATACACCGGCTAGAAAGACTCGCGCGTCCGTCATGTGCCCACTGAATCCCAAGGCGTCAAACAGGATGAACATCGAAAGCCCGGTAGCAATCCAGATGGAACCGATCGCCCGGCCCAAAGTCGTGTCGGGTCCGGCGCTTTTGCGCATAAACCCGGCCGCCGTGAGAAGGCCCGCGGCAATCACCGTCACCGGCCACGCGTACGCGAAATGAGCCCATGTCCCCCAGAAAAAGGCAACATAGTAGGCCACGCCCCACAGGACAAATGTCCATCCCCAGCTCTCGCATTTTCTCCGCCCCTCGGCCAACATATTTTCAATCAACCTCACCCGCTCAGCCAGGTCCTTCTCCAGTTCACCTGTCATTTCATCCCCTCCTTTGATTCTTCGAAGCTCTTAGAGCGTTCCCGTAATAAGAGTACTCTATTTTATAGAGTATAAATTGTCAAGAAGAATATTCGCGTTGCATCGGTTGTTCTCGTCTATGCAGCTATTCCTTTTGAATTGAATGACTTCGAGGCAGATCTTCGCGATAGCGGGGCGGTGTTGCTCCAACTCCGCGCGCACTCGCTCGAGAACTTCGCCCCAGCCGCCCGGCGACCGTTGCCGGAACAGCCGCGCCGTCGGGTACCAGGGCGTGCTTTCCGTCTCCTGCATCCAGCGCCAATCGGCGAGGTGAGGCAGAAGAATCCACACCGGTTTGCCCATCGCTCCGGCCAAATGCGCGATCGAGGTGTCGGTCGTGATTACCAGATCGAGCGTTGCCACGAGCGCCGCCGTCTCAGCCAGATCGCGCTCGCGGCTCGACCCGTCCCAAACGAACACGCCGCTCGGCAGCGCCGCCAACTGCTCCGCGGCTTCGCCTTTTTGCAGCGATACCCACGTGAGGCCCGCTGTTCGCAACAGAGGTAGCAGCGTCTCGAGCCGCATGGAGCGCAGAGAGTCCGCCTTGTAGCGCGGATTGCCTGCCCAGGCGAGCCCAACCCGCGGCCCTGGAGCAACATCGAGAAACTTCGCCCGCTTGTTGAGCGCCAATGCCGTGTCAGCTCCCAGGTAAGCGCCCGGCCACGGAACCGTCTCGACCGTCGTGCCAAAGACCGCCGGCAAACTCATCAGCGGGCACTCGCAGTCAAATTGTTGCTCCGTTCCCAGTACTGCCGTCTCCGCCAGTCCTGCGCGCACTACGGGCAGCGACCGCATCAGCCGCTGCGCCGCCGGCTGCACCTGCAATACCGGCACGCCGCCGCGCGTGGCTACCAGCGTTGCGTAACGGCAGAACTGGATCGTATCGCCCAGTCCCTGCTCGGCGTGAAGCAGAATCCTCGCCCCATTCAACTCTCGGCCATTCCACCTCGGCTGCCCGAAGATTCTTGGGCGCCGATGCACCTCGCGAAACCGCCAGCGCGCCTCGTACCTGGCCCAGCCCTCTTCCCAGCTTCCCAACCGCAACTGCGTGAGCGCCAGGTTGTACCTGGCCCCCGCGTTGGCCGGATCGCGCTCCACTGCGGTCTCGTGCGCCTTCAGCGCCTCTTCCATCCGGCCAAGATCGAGCAGCGAATTTCCACGGTTCGACGCTGCCGCGCGGCTGCCCAGCGCCTCGGCCCGCTCAAAAACTGCCACGGCCTCGGTGAAACGCCCTTCCGCATGCAGCAGAATCCCCCGCATGTTAACCGCTTCATCATGATCCGGATTGCGCGCGAGCGCCCAGCGCAGCCACTCCCACGCCCCGGCCAGGTCCTTCTCCGCGGCGCGAAACTGGCACCATGTCACGAGCGTCTCCACCTGTGAGGGGTCCAGCGCAAACGCCCTGCGCAGATACGCCTCTGCCATGCGTGGCCGTTGGCGCTCCCGCTCCAGAATCGCCAGGTTGATCCAGCCCGAAACCAGGTCGGGCCGCAGTTCCGCGGCGCGGCGCAACGCCGCCTCGGCGTACACATCGCGTCCCTCTTCCCGCAGCAGACTTCCCAGGTTCATCCACGCCGCGGCAAAATCCGGCCGCGCAGAAAGCGCCCGCCTGTAGCGCGTCTCTGCCTCCTTCACGCGTCCCATGCGCGCCAGCACAAATCCAGCGGCAAACTCTCCCTCGGGCAAACGCGGCCGAATGGCAAGCGCCGCCTCATATCGCTCAAGAGCCTCCGCATGCCGTCCCAGGAATGCCAGCGCGTTGCCGAGCCCCAGGTGCGCTGCCAGCAGCCGAGGCCGTTGCCTCAACGCCATCTCAAACTCGCGCGCTGCTTCGGCTGCGCGGCCAGCCGCAATCTTCAACTCGCCCAGCCCTATCCGCGCCAGTGCGTTCATCCCGTCCAGACGGATCGCCTGCATGTAGGCCTGTTCCGCATCCTCGAAGCGCTCCTCAGCCTTCAGCGCCTGCCCCAGCGCCACCCATGCTGTACCCAGCAGAACAGTGCCAGGGGGCGCGGCAGCCACGCCAGCTTCAGCCATCTTCACTGCGGATTCGATCTGATGGCTGGCCAGCGCCACCAGGCTCATCCCCACCAGCGCTTCGGCATCACAGGGATTCCGCTCCAGCAAACGCTGGTAGCCGAGCGCAGCCTCGGTCAGGCGCCTGGTCAGCGTCCCGGCCGTCCTTTCGACCGGGCCCGCCCTACGTTTCGTCATTTCCCCTAAAATCTCCGGCGCGCTCCCAGTCACAGTTCCGCCTCACCTCGCGAATTATCCGTTCTCGAGAGATCTCACATTCTGGAAACTAGACCCTCCTGAGCTGGCACTCAACAGGAAAGCCCCTGCTAAGAGCGTTTCCCGGCGCGAAGTTTCCTATTTCGCCCTTCGTGTATTGATTTGGAACGACAGCGCGCACCGCCCGAATCGAAGCAGGCCCACTACAACCGGTCTCATAAATGCCTGAGCGGTTAGCTCTGGAAGTATGGGACCCGACAACAAGGCGGGTCCCAAGCGTCGCGCGGGTCGATGAATTGAGTTTATGAGACCGGTTCTAGGCTCCGGCCACCCCGGACTATCATCGATCTGTGCAACGGCACGATCATCCTGGCGACATCCATCTCGGGGACATTCTGGCCAACGCGATTACCCACGGCATTGGCGCGGCGCTGGCAATCGCCGGTGCAGTCTGCCTCATCGTCGCTTCCACGCGCGGAACCCCCCGGCTCATCGTCAGTTGCTCCGTCTTTTCCGGCACTTTGGTGCTCGTCTATCTCTGCTCCACGCTCTACCACTCGCTGGCCCGCACCCGCGCCCGCCACGTGTTCCGCATCCTCGACCACGCCTCCATCTACCTGCTCATCGCCGGCACCTACACGCCCTTCACGCTTGTCTCTCTGCGCGGGCCGCTAGGCTGGATCCTCTTTGCCGTGGTCTGGTCGCTGGCCGTGGCAGGCGTCGTCTTCAAGAGCTTCGCCGTCGACCGCTTCGCTGTGGCTTCAACCATCGTTTATCTTTTTGAGGGATGGCTCGTGGTCTTCGTCGTGCGCTCGCTTCTTCAAGCCATCGGCTGGCACGGAATGCTCTGGTTGTTCGCGGGCGGCCTGGCCTACACCCTCGGTATTGTTTTTTTCGCGCTTGATCGCCTCCGTTACTTCCACGCCGCATGGCACATCTGTGTCCTCGCCGGCAGCTTCGCCCACTATTTCGCCGTCTACTTCTACGTTGTGCCCGCGCGGCTTTGACACTCTGCAAGCGCGCCGCTATGATTCGATTCCGTGAACCATGCCATTCGCAGTTGTGAGAATGCCGCATCCCCGCGTCTCAGGCGATGCATATGAACGCTGACCCTTTTCGCGCAGGCCGCCGCTTTGCGGTAGTGATCGTCAACTACAACGGCGGCTCAATGCTTTCTGAGTGCGTGCGATCCTGCTTGGGTGAAGGCATTTCGCCCGCCCGGATCGTCGTCGTCGACAACGGCAGCCGCGATGGATCGGCGGAAGAGCTCGGAAGGCAAATCTCCGGCCTCAGGCTCGTCTCCAACCGCTGCAATGCGGGCTTCGCTCGCGCGGCAAATCAAGGCATTCGCCAAACAGATGCAGAATTCGTGCTCCTGCTCAACAACGATGCACGGCTTGAGAGCGGCGCTCTCGGAGCGTTCGCCGCCGGCTTCGATGAGAGGCCCAGGCTGGCCATCGCCGGCGGTCAACTTCGCTTTCCGGATGGGCGCTTGCAGAGCGCCTTCGCACCCCTGCCTTCGGTTGCCGAGGAACTGCTGCCCCTTCCGCTCCTGCGGCTCCTCAATCCCAATCGCTTCCGGCGCAAGATCCTCAAGAGCGAACCCATCGCCGTCGAATCTGTTTTCGGAGCTTGCTTTTGCGTGCGAGCCGCGCTCCTGCCGCGCCTCGGCCTGCTGGATGAGGATTACTTTTTCTTTTTCGAAGAGATTGAGTGGTGCCAACGCGCCCGGCAGTCGGGCCTTGAGGTCTGGTATCTGCCGGCCGCGCGGGCCGAGCACGGCGGCGGAGCAACAGCGAACCGTTTTCGCGGTTCGGCGCGCGTTGAGTATCAGCGCTCCAAGCTGAAATTCTTCTTGAAGACGCGCAATCGGGCGTCCTACTTAGTTGTATCGGCATTTCTGGTGCTACGTACCTTCATCAACGCCCTCGCCGGCGCAGTCGCCTCCGCGGCTACCCTTTTTCTTAACCGCAAGCTGCGGTTGAAGGCCGCGACCTACTGGTATCTCTTCTTGTGGCATCTCCTGCTGCGCCCTGAACACTGGGGGCTGCCGGACAAGTGCCCGCCGGAATCATCAGCTCCCGCACGCAAATAACGCATGGTATCCGCCAGGCGAAAGGCCACGCCGCCGAAAGACCACCCCGCATTGACCCAAACTCCCGTTTAACGATAGAATTGTAGAGTTTGGCGATGCACCCCGTTTGTGGGTGTGCGGGATTCCGTAGGGCTCACAGCCGCGAGAGGCGAGTGTGCGGCCCACTTCCCGATGCAGTTACCGTCTGTATCCGCCCCAATGAGCACGGATTCAGGTTTGGCGCCTGGCTGAAGGATGCCGGAGCGACGGAGGGTTTGTTATGTACGCAGTAATTCGCACCGGCGGAAAGCAGTACCGCGTCGCCCCCGGCGACGTATTGAAGATTGAGAGCGTCGCTTCAGGCAATCAAACGGTTGAGTTCAGCGATGTGCTCGCGGTTTCCGGCGAGCCCGGAACGGTGGCCAAGCCCACCACCGCCAAGGTTACCGCTGAAGTTCTCGGCGAGGGCCGCGGCGACAAGATCCTGGTCTTCCACCTGAAGCGCAAGAAGCAGTACAAGAAGCTTCAGGGACACCGGCAGAACTTTACCGAAGTGCGCATCAAGGCCATCGAGGCCGACGGCGTTACCTATTCGGCTGCGAGCTAAGTGAGCCGGTAGCCCGCAGCTCGTTTTCGTAGAGCCGCATGCGCAACCGGGGCGGGGAAAACTAAAGGCTACGAGCTACAAGCTAGCTGTTTTTGAGAAGGAGATTCGGCAATGGCACATAAAAAGGGTGGAGGCAGCTCCACAAACGGACGCGATTCCAATGCACAGCGGCTGGGCGTAAAGGCCTTTGCCGGCCAGCTGGTCACCGGCGGCTCCATCATCATGCGCCAGCGCGGCACGCGCATCAAGCCCGGCGTCAACGTGGGCATCGGCTCAGATGACACGCTCTTTGCCAAGGTCACGGGCCGGGTGAAGTTCACTGACCGCGGCAGCCGCGGACGCTTTGCCTCCATCGAGCCGGTTTAAGAAGTAGTCAGGTTTTGAGAGCCGGCGAAGCCGGGGGACGAGCAGAAAGGCCACGGTCGAGCCGTGGCATTTTCTTTTTCTATTTCCTGCTTCCTAATTCCTATTTCCTGTCTTTCATGTCTCCGATTCTCGCCCTTCATATTCCGGGCAAGCACCTTCTCCACAACGCGCTCCACGTCAGAGAGGAAGAAGCTGTTGGCGGGCTGCTGCACCGCAACCTTGTTCCCGTGTGGCCCAGCGCGGTGGCGATCTCGTTCCACCGGTAAATGGTCGAGCTCGCCGGCATCAGCACCGGCCTGGGGGCCGGCTCGGGCACGAAGCAGTAGGCCATCCAGATGCCCAGCGCGGCCAGCATCAGCGACTTCATAGACGAACTGCACCGGAGCATTGACAGAAGTAATGCGGGAAATCCAGGAAGAGAGGATAAAATCGCTCGTCGACATGAGGCCAAAGCCCAACGCAATGCCGAAGGCCATGTCGCGCACCGACAGTCGCAACGCATTCATGCTCAGGCAGAGGAAGGCCAGCAGGCAGAGCTCAAGAACGCTCACCGAGCGCATCAACCCGTAGGAGAAATCTGTAGATCATCGGGAGGCCCTTTGTGAGCATAAGAGATCGAGGTCAGGCTCACAATCACTGAAACCACGGCCGCCCAGCGGAAGATCACGATTCCGATCCTCATAATCGCCGGGAATGGCGCCAGCGCGGAGCGGAAGACCTCAATGCAAATGAAGTACAGCAGCACCGCGCTGGCCAGATACATGATGAAGTAGCCGTAGAAATAAATGAGCAGGAAGTGATGACTCCGGCCCCAGGGCAATGCCGCGGCGCGGAGTATGGCCAGCAGCAACACGGTGAATACAGAGCGCAGTGTCAGGTAAGCGCTGGTCGCCGGGAAGCGGCGATGCAGCCCTTTCTTCCAAAAGAGGAACGCAAGCGCGGCCCATAGGACAAATTCGGCCGCGCTCATCGTCGACATTGCGAGGTTCGAGAGCATAGAGATCGATGCAAATTCTAAGAACGCCCTCAGAATAGCGCCAATCTGCCTTATTGCTCAAATACTAAAGGGTAACGGTGCTGGCACTTTTGTGCTATCCGGCGCACCCACTTACCGGTCTACTAGTTCGAAGGCGAAGAAACGACGCAGGATTCGTGCAGCGTGCACGGAGGCGGACCTGGAAGCCCGCCCAGCGGTCCGGGCTCGCTCGCGGTAACCGACAGGTGGGATGAAAGGGCGCGCGTTGGGGGTGCGGAAAAGGATGCGGAAACAAGGCCGGCGAAGGCGACGAGCAATGCAAAGATGCGAATGGCGGTTTTCATCTTTGGTAACCCCATGGATTCAAATGTGAAAGGGAATTTTCTCCACTTTCCGAAGAAATCTTAGTCGATTTTGTTGAATAAGTATATCATTTTCATATACTTAACCAACTATAATGGATATTAGTTACTAGCGTCACTTCACGTCGCTAACCTGTACCCGCTTGGTAACTTGTTTTACGCCTTCGCGGCGTCCGGCTGCCACCCCTTCCCGCATGCTAAAATTGACTAAGGCGTGCGCGCTTGAAAGCCCCCTCGTTTTCAAGCGGTTAGTCCCGCTCCAGCGTCCGGAATCGGCCCCGGTTTGACCCTCGATACGCAACCCCTGGCGAACGGAATTTATGGCGACTGAAGCTCTGAGCAGCACCACCATCCAGCACGGCGACAACGACAGCTACACCGGCGAAAACATCAAAGTTCTTGAAGGCCTTGAAGCCGTGCGCCTGCGCCCCGCCATGTACATCGGCTCGACCGGCGAGATGGGGTTGCACCACCTCGTCTACGAAGTCGTCGACAACTCTGTCGACGAAGCGCTTGCCGGCTACGCCAAGAAAATCGATGTCGTGATCCACGTGGACAACTCCATCACCGTGGTCGACGACGGCCGCGGCATTCCCGTGGACATGATGGACTCGCCGGACGGCAAGCGCATGCCCGCCGTGCAAGTCGTGCTCACCAAGCTGCACGCCGGCGGCAAGTTCGACGCCTCCACCTACAAAGTCTCCGGCGGCCTTCATGGCGTCGGCGTAAGTTGCGTGAACGCGCTCAGCGAAGAGTTCGAGGTCGAAATCTGGCGCCCGGAAAAACCCGGTGAGCCGAGCCATACCTACGAACAGAGCTACTCGAAGGGTATTCCCACATCCACGCTGCAAGTGACCGGAACCAGAAGCGCCGCGGCACCAAGGTCCATTTCCTGCCCGACAAGACCATCTTCGCCACCACCGAGTTCAACTACGACACGCTGGCCCAGCGGCTGCGCGAGATGGCCTTCCTCAACAAGGGCCTTGAAATCACGCTCACCGACGAGCGCACCGCCGACGCCAAGACCGGCGAAGCCCGCCGCGCCGAGTTCCGCTACGCCGGCGGCATCGCCGAGTTCGTCAAGCATCTCAACCGCGGCAAGACCGTGCTGCACGACAAGCCCATCGTCATGGAAGCCCTGCGCGACGGCGTCGAGATCGACATCGCCCTGCAATACAACGACAGCTACTCCGAAACCGTCTTCAGCTTCGCCAACAACATCAACACCGTCGACGGCGGCACGCATCTCTCCGGCTTCCGCACCTCGCTCACCCGCACCATCAACGCCATCGGCCAGCAGTTGGGCCTCTTCAAGGACATGAAGGAGAACCTCAGCGGCGACGACGTCCGCGAGGGCCTGGTCGCCGTGGTCAGCGTCAAGCTGTCGCAGCCGCAGTTCGAGGGCCAGACCAAGGGCAAGCTCAACTCCGACATCGCCGGCACGGTGCAGGCCTTCGTCAACGAGCGCCTCGGCATGTTCCTCGAGCAGAATCCTCCCGTCGCCCGCCGCATCATCAACAAGGCCATTGAAGCTGCCCGCGCGCGCGAAGCCGCCCGCAAGGCCCGCGACCTGACCCGCCGCAAAGGCGCGCTCGATGGCGGCGGACTGCCCGGCAAGCTGGCCGACTGCAGTGAGCGCAACCCCGAGCGCTGCGAGCTCTATCTGGTCGAGGGCGAAAGCGCCGGCGGCACCGCCAAGCAGGGCCGCGATCGCCGCTTCCAGGCCATCCTGCCGCTCAAGGGCAAAATCCTCAACGTCGAGAAGGCGCGCTACGACAAGATGCTCGGCCACGAGGAAATCCGCGCCATGATTACCGCGCTCGGCTGCGGCATCGGCAAGGACGACTTCGACGCCGCCAAGATCCGCTACGGCAAAATCATCCTCATGACCGACGCCGACGTGGACGGCTCGCACATCCGCACCCTGCTGCTCACCTTCTTCTTCCGCCACATGACCGAGCTCATCAAGCGCGACCACGTCTACATCGCGCAGCCGCCGCTTTACAAGATCAAGAAGGGCCGCTTCGAGCAGTACATCAAGGACGACCGCGAGTTTGTGAAGGTCATGGTCAACCGCGCCGCCGAAGGCATGGTCGTCCGCCACGGCGAGAGCGCCGGCCGCATCGAGGGCGCCGACCTCACCCGCTTCATGGCCACCCTCAACGAGTACCTCGGCTTTGTCGAGAAGGTCGACAAGCGCATCCGCAACGAAAAGCTCACCGAGATGCTGGCCCGCGCCGAACTCACGCACCGCGCCGACTTCGCCTCAAAGACCGGCGACGAGATTCCGGAGAAGCTCGCCGCGCTGCATGCGCAACTGAACGAGCTTGCCGATGAGTTCCAGTTCAAGGTTGCCAAGCCGGTTGAGGACGAGGAGCACCACACCTGGTCCATCTGCTTCACCGATGCGCAGGGCGCTAAGCGCTGCATCGACTGGACGCTTGCCTCCAGCCCCGAGTTCCGCCAGATGATGGCCAAGTACTCGCTCATCAAGGAATTCCTCGAGCCGCCGTTCCTGGTCGAGTACGCCATCAAAGCCGCCGCCGCGGCTGCCGACGAAGAGGAAGAAGCCGAGAAGGCGCCGAGGCCAAAGCGGAAACCAAATCTTCCGCCCGTCCGGCGCGCATCCTGCGCGAACCGGTCGAAAAGCAGACCGCCCGCGAGCTCTTCGCCTACATCGTCGAGCAGGGCAAGAAGGACTACCAGGTGCAGCGCTACAAGGGCCTGGGCGAGATGACCGCCACGCAGCTCTGGGAAACCACCATGGATCCCGAGCGCCGCACGCTGCTTCAGGTCAAGCTTGAAGACATCGCCGAGACCGACGCCATCTTCACCACCCTCATGGGCGAAGACGTCGAAGCGCGCCGAAAATTTATTGAAGACAATGCGCTCGACGTGAAGAACCTGGATATTTAGAGTCTGTTTTGCTGCTGCAATCCTGCGCGCCCGCATCCACGCGAGCCGGCGCTTACGCCCCTCTTACCTTCCCCCTGCCATCGTTCTTCACCGCGTACATGCGCGCGTCAGCGGCGCCGATGACGCTGTGCACCGTCTTGCCATCGCCGGGCGCCGTGGCCACGCCCACGCTGGCGCTCACCCGCAGGCGCAGCCCGTTCTTCATCTCAAATTCAGTCCCCATCAATGCGCGATGCAGCGCCATGGCCAGTTCCAGCGCAGCTTTGGCTCCGGTCTCAGGCATCAGAATCACAAATTCGTCGCCTCCATAGCGGAAGCACCGGTCCTGTTTGCGGCTCAGATCGCGCAGCCTGCGGCCGGTGTGCCACAACAGCGCGCTGCCGACAAGGTGCCCATGCATGTCGTTCACCAGCTTGAAGCGGTCCAGATCCAGAAAGGCGAGGCTCACCGGCACCTTTTGCCGGCGGCACCTCATCAGCTCCCGCTCCAGCACATCGTAGAGATGGCGCGCGTTGTAGAGGCCGGTACAATCGTCGGTGATGGTCAATTGCTGGATCCTGGTGACGTCGCGCGCGTTCTCGATTGCGATAGCCGCGTGATCGGCCAGGATGTGCAAAAAAGCGATCGTGTAGTCGGTCATCTGCTCGGCGCGCGGATTGAAGATCTCGATTGCGCCGCACGTACCTTTGCGTCCCGGCAAGGGCATTGCGATCACCGAGCGCGCCTTCTGCGGCCCGGGAGGCTGCTCCTCGTTCAACCGCAGGTCGTCAACGGTCTCAGGAACGATCAGCGTCTCGCCGTGCTCAACCACCCAGCCAGCCACGCCTTCGCCCACCTTCACGCGCAGGTTCTTCAGCGCCTCGTGCTTGCCGCCGGCGGCGATGGCATAGTAAAGCTCCTGGCGCTCATCGTCCAGCATCAGCAGCGCCCACATCTCGGCCTCCACAATCCGCTCCATGTGCTCCAGGATGGTGCGTAGAACGGTGTCCAGGTCGAAGCTCGACGTGAGCGAGCGCGCAAGTTGGTGGAAGACAAGCAGGTCGGCGAGCGGGGTGCGCTCTTCAGTCGCATTTGGCATCTTTGAGCCTTACTGGAGAGAATGTTTCCATTATTGCGCATCCATCTTACCGCGTGGTTCGGTCTCCTGGCTCGGTGACGGGAAGGCAGGGACCAAAGGAACAAGGGACTGAGAAAGCGAGCGAGGGAGCGAGAAGGCCGAAAGCAAGGGAGCTCACCCCCCAGGCGCAAAAACAAAGACGTGCTAAAGGTGGGTTACCGGGCTAAGAGCTTGAAGCTAACGCTTGAAAGCTGGCTGTGACGCTGGCTCTGAAGCTGGCCCTACGAACTCCGGGTCAGCCGCAATGTGATACCACGTGCCTTTGCCCAACTTACCGACGCCTACCATCACGCCGGAGGATGGCAAAGTATACGTTCCCTCGTCGTCCCACACCATGCTGATGGCATGCAGCGTGTACTTTCCTTTGCTCGCGGTAAACGTTCCGGCATGCGGTGGCGCGTTATCCGGGGCTTCGCTGTGGAAAGTGTAGGTACCGTTGGCCGAAATCTGCCAGACCCAGATGCCGGAGCTGACGTTGATCTCCCAAAGGCCCACGAGGGCGAGATCGACCGATCCCGGCTTGCCGCCCGGCGGCAACGGCAGCGGCGACGCCCAGCGCGTGTCGTCGCTGGAGCACTGCGCTATCGGCACGGCACAGTCTTTGCCGCCCCCCTTCGTGCACTTTGCCAGCGCAATTGAGGCGGCCCCTTCGCGCGTTGTGCCGCTGCCATTGCCATATTGATTCGGGACCGGGGTCGCCGGTTCTGCCAGCGCCAGACACCCCCCCGAAATCAAATCGACAATCTTGCAGTCCTCGTGGCCGCCCTCTTGGCAAAACTGAAGGGCGACGCGCTCGGCATCGGCCTGCGATGTCTGCCCATGCGAGCCGCCGCTCATCAGTGTCGAGGGGGAAACGGCGATGGCCGCCCAAAGATTCCCCTGCGCCGCCGCAGGCCGCGCGCTCAGCACCGCAGCCGCCAGCAAGACTCCCGCACACGCCGACATACTCGCCAAGCGAACCGCCTTCGACCTCCTCATGGTCACTCCTCCCGTCCGCAATGCTGTTCCTCATTCTGTCACATCGTCTTGCTCGCGCCCCGCCGCATAGCGCTCAGGCGCCGCCGAATAAAGATCAGTGAACCCGTATGCAGCGCGGGTCTCCGCTCACCCGCCGATGTGCACCATCGATCGCGACGGTTTCAGGAATCCTGGCTCCCCTATATGATGCCGGGCTTCTTTGCCTTGAATGGTACGCACAATATAGGTGCGGAGCTCCTCGTCACTGGCGCCGGCTCGCAAGCGCCCGTAGAGATCGTGTTCCATCTGGGAAAAGAGGCAGGTACGAATCTTGCCGTCGGAAGTCAGCCTGACGCGGCTGCAGGCGCCGCAAAAGGCCTGGCTCACGGGCGCGATGATGCCAATCTCGCCCACTCCGTCAGCGAAGGTATAGCGCCGAGCCGTTTCACTCGGCTCGCGAAGTGGCAACTCCACCAGAGGCAGGGTCCGGCCGATGCGCTCCACGATTTCAGCGAGCGGTACGACGATCTCGGGCGTCCAAAGACGGCCCTCCTCCAGAGGCATAAACTCTATAAATCGAACAATCACGTCCTCTTCACGCGCAAAACGGGCAAATCCTTCAATCTGATCGTCATTGAAACCGCGCAGCAGCACGCAGTTGATCTTGAGCGGCGTCAATCCGGCGGCGCGGGCGGCGCGAACGCCCGCAAGAACAGTTTGAAAGCTGCCCTCGACCCGCGTGATCCGCTCGAAGACCGGCGCGTCCACGGCGTCCATGCTTACTGTCACACGGTTCAATCCGGCCGCCTTGAGCGGAACGGCGAGCGACTCCAGCAGATGGCCGTTGGTGGTCATGGCCAGGTCCAGCGGTTCGCCGCCCAGCGTGCGCATTCGCCCGAGCTCCGCGACCAGCTCCACCACTGCGCGCCGCAAAAGCGGCTCCCCACCCGTTAGCCGTACCTTAGTGATACCAAGGCCCACGAAAAGCCCGATGAGCCGCAGGTATTCCGCGATGCCCAGCTCCGGGTACTGAGCCCCTACTTCGCCGGTGCGGCAATACACGCATTTATAGTTGCAGCGGTCGGTGATGGAGACGCGCAGATCTTGGATCACGCGCCCATGGCTGTCCGTGAGCGTGGGGTGAGGCGTCACCGCGGGGAATGCGGAAAGGGAAGAAGCGGCCATCGGCAATCTTAAGACTATACCTTTTTGGATGCTTCATGAAGGGGCAAAGATGCGGTCCCGCGCAGAGGTGCTCTGCTGAATCGAAGCGGATACGATGAAAGAGCGAGCTCAACTCGCGGTTTGTTGCCATCAACAAGGAAAACCAACACATGGCGGCACCAGGAGCCAGACCGGCGGGCGCGGCGGACGAAGCCGGCGCGGCACAGGCCGTGAGGCAGATGTTCGACTCGATCGCGCCCCGCTATGACCTGCTGAATCATCTGCTTTCAGCCAACGTCGATCGCCTTTGGTGGCGAAGGACCGCGCGCAGGTTCCGGACGGTGCTGGCCCGGCCCGAGGCGGCCATTCTCGACATCTGCTGCGGCACCGGCGATCTGACCATGGCGCTGCTCAAGCTGCGCCCACCGGGCGCGCGGCCGGTTCTCGCCGCGGACTTTGCGCGCGGCATGTTGTGCCTTGGAGCGCGGAAATTCGGCGAACAGGCCTTGCGCAAGCCCGGAAGGGGCGACGCGCCCTACGCAATCCCGCTCGAAGCCGATGCGCTCCATCTGCCGCTTCGCGCCGAATCGCTTGACTTGATTGTCACCGCCTTCGGATTCCGCAATCTGGCCAACTACGAGGCCGGCCTGCGCGAGTTCCACCGCGTACTGAAGCCGGGCGGCCAGTTGGGGATCCTGGAGTTCAGCGAGCCCGGCGGGCTTGTAGGCAAGGCCTATGCGTTGTACTTCCGCCGCATGCTGCCCGCCATTGGAAGATTGCTCTGCGGTAAGGATGGCCCCTACAATTACCTCCCAACTTCGGTCGGCAGTTTCCCGCCGCCTGACCAGATGCTCGAAATGATGCAGTCTGCCGGGTTTGCGAACTGCGTCTGGCAGCCCTACACGTTCGGAATTGCCGGGTTGTACACTGCCGCGCGCTCCCCGATACTCTAGAGTGACGATGACCTCCGCCGCATCCAGTTCGCGGGCCGCTGAGCCTCCCGCGCCAGACCTCGCCGCATTCTCCGCGGAAAAGCGGCGCGTGGCCTGGCTCTCCATGACGGCCGCGGCGGTGATGACGCTGCTCAAACTCGTCGCCGGGCTGCTCTCCGGGTCGCTGGGCGTGCTATCCGATTCAGCGCACTCGGGCCTCGATTTGGCCGGCGCCGCACTCACCTACTTCTCGGTAAATGTGAGCGACAAACCGGCGGACGAAGATCACACTTACGGCCACGGCAAGATCGAGAATCTCTCGGCCTTCGGCGAGGCATGCTTCATGGCCATCTCCTGCATCTGGATCGTCGTGGAAGCGATCCAGCGAATCTTCTACCACGCGGTAACTTTGCAACATTCCGTTTGGCCGGTCCCGGTACTCGTGACCTCCATCGCCGTGGATTTCTGGCGGTCGCGGAAACTGCGCGCTGTGGCCCGTCGCACAGGGTCGCCCGCGCTGGCCACTGACGCCTTCCACTTCGCCTCTGACATTTGGGCCACATCGGCGGTGCTGGCCGGTCTGGGCATCACCTGGATTGGCGCGCGGTTTGGCATTGGCGCTCTCAATTACGCTGACCCATGCTCGGCGATAGTGGTTTCGCTCCTGATTATGCGCATGGCCATTCGGCTCGGCCATGAAGCAGTCGGCGCGCTCATGGACGAGATTCCCGCCGAAACCCGCCGCCGAGTGGTGCGCGAAGTAGAAGGCGTGGAGGGAGTGCTGGCTGTGGAGCGGGCGCGCGTGCGGCGTGCCGGAGCCGGCTACTTCGCCGACCTCACGCTGGCCCTGCCGCGCCGATTCACCTTTGAACACACGGGCGAACTGGTGCAGGCGGCTACGGAAGCAGTGCATCGCGCCCTGCCCAGGACCGATGTGGTCATCCACACTGCCCCCCGCGAAACCAGGGCCGAAAGCATCTTCGACCGCGTACGCGCCGTGGCCGCGCGCAACAATGTGTCGGTGCATGAGCTGAGCGTGCAAACGCACCAGGGACGGTTGCGCGTCGAGCAGCATCTGGAGCTGGACGAAAACCTGCCCCTCCGTGAGGCACACGTCTTTGTCACTGCTATGGAAGCGGAGATTCTGCGCAACGTTCCCGAAATCGACTCGGTGCTCACGCATATCGAGAGCGAGCCTGCGACCATCGAGCAGCCCGAGGAAGCCGTCGTGGACCACCGCAAGATCGAGCTGGCGCTGCGCTCCGTGGCGGCCGGACTTCCTGAAATCATCGATGTGCACGCCATTGCCATGGGCGATACTGCGGACCATATCTGGCTCACCTGCCATTGCACCTTGCCCGACGAGTTGCCGATGCACCGCGTGCACGAGGTAATCACCGCTCTCGAGGACCGCTTCAAGCTGGAGTGCCCTGAGGTCTATCGCGTCACTATCCATCCCGAGCCGCTGACGGATAACTTAAGGTGAGAGGCCGCGTATAACGCGAAACGGGTTCCTTTCCCAATGCTCCATGCACCAGAACCCGGAGCTTAACGGACAGGGATTTCCACTTCAGCGTAGCTCCCCGGCATAGCGGCGTTCACAGCCGCAACGACCCCTTCAACGTATCCGCGCAAGACTGGCCATTGCGCGTTTCCGAGAACCAGAACAGCGATTTTTCGGCCCGTCAGATTCTGCTGATAACGGAGGTTTTTGTCGGCGGTGATGAACACTTCAAAGCCTGCCGCCTCGGCTGCGTCGAGCAGAGTTCCGTTTGAAAGCCGCTCCCACCCGTGCTCGACGGCTTCGACGATCACGTGCCCGGACAAGGCGTACCGCAACGGCGCCGGTGTGCTGTGATCAAAGAGTATGAGCATCGGCTGCCCGCGCGGATCCAGGCTGGGGCGGGGCAGCGTCGAGGCTCCGCGCGGCAAATTCAAGCACGCTCACCACCTTGTCGCGGGCGATGTGAAACCAGTCCGTAACCTCGTCGATGGTGGCGCCTGCTTCAAGATTCTCAAACACGATGGAAACCGGCAAGCGGGTGTCTTTGAACACCCAAGCGCCGCTGACTTTGCCAGGAATGCTCTCGACCGCAGGGCATTGTGACCAATCGAGCACTGCCATGATCCGGGATCCTTTCTCGTCGCCGCGTTTACTCTTCAACCTCGAGAATACACACTTCATTTACACTCATCAACGACGGCAGATGCGCGACGAATCCCGCAATTGCATCCGCCGGGTGCGAACCGCAATCATGAACACCCGACTCATCGCCGGCTTTTTCCGCGTGGCCTCGCTGCTGATGCTTCTCGTGGCTGTCGCGATGATGGCTGCCATCGTCACCATTCACTTCGCCATTCACGGCGCTGAGGTGCAGGTGCCCGCGCTGAAGGGGATGACGGTCGCCGATGCCCGCAGGGAGACCGCCGGCCTGGGATTGAATCTCGATGTCGATAACCGCTACTATTCGGGCGAAGTGGCCGCGGGGCACATTCTGACGCAATCCCCCGCTGCGGGAACGGTGGTGCGCAAGGAGTGGCGCGTGCGCGTAGCCGAAAGCCTGGGACCACAAAGCGTCGATGTTCCCAACATTGTCGGCGCCGATGAGCGTGTGGCCTCGCTGGAGTTGCGGCGCGCCGGCCTGGAGGTGGGCGAAATCGCGCGCCTGCCCTACGCTTCCGCCGCCGAGGGTACGGTGCTGGCGCAGGATCCGCCCGCGCACGCGCAGGGCATCGAGCAACCCAGCGTGAACCTGCTGTTGGCCGCGCCCAGCGATGAAGAGCCGGACGGCTACCTGATGCCCGATCTGACCGGATTGCCGCTTGCAGCGGCCCAGGCAGCGCTGGCCAAAGTGGGCATCAAGCCGGCGCTGCCCAACTTTGCGGATGTGCCGATTGCGCAGGTCGGCACGGGCGATGCGCCGCCCAAGGTGCCGATAAAGCCGGGCGCGATTGTGTCGCAGTCGCCCGCCGCAGGCTCACGCGTGGACCAGAGCACGCAGGTGACACTGACCGTGGCAATGTAGGGCGCTTCTCATTCGCCAGCATTCCGCTAAAGCATTTCTCCTTTGGATGTATCCCAAGGCTTCGACTCTCAGGTTGCGATTTCCTCGAGAAATTGCAACCTGGCACGCCCTTTCAAAAGGCTGCGTGTAAGGGAGAAATGCCTTAAGCGGTCTTCTCGATCAGCGCTACAAAAAAGCCGTCGCTCGGAAACGCGCCTGGCAATAGGCGCAACGCGCCTTCCGGCATCAGGCACTTCTGCAATCGCTCCGCTCCAGCGGCCTCGAGAATGCCTTTGCCCCGCAGAGCCTCAATGACGGGCGCGAACGAAACCTGCCGCGCATTGCTGTTCTCCGCAAGCACGGCGGCGACCACCTGCTCATTTTCCTCGGGCTCCAGCGAACAGGTTGAATAAACCACGCAACCGCCGCGCCGCACCGCGCGCCATGCGGCGCTCAGGATCGCGCGCTGCCGCTCAGCCTGCCGTGGCAAGTCTTCCAGGCGCAGCCGGTGCCGAATCTCGGGATTGCGCCCCAGTGTTCCCGTGCCGCTGCACGACACATCGGCCAGCACCAGATCGAAGACAGATTCTTCCTTCAACGCCGCCGCGTCGGCGAGACGGCATTCCACGCGATCGACATACGCGGCCAGGCGCTTGCGCAACGCGGCGAGCCGCTGCGGGCTGGACTCGCACGCAACAATCTGTGCCTCGGGATTGCGCTCGGCAAGAATAAGCGTCTTGCCTCCCGGCGCCGCGCACGCATCGAGAATACTTTTCATTTTTTGACCGAGTCTCTCAGCGGCACAGACAGCCAGCTCCGCGATCAGTTGCGATCCTTCGTCCTGCACCCGCGCGCGGCCTTCACGAACGGCCGCCGCCGCTGCCACGTCGCCTGAAACCACAGTGCGTGCAACGGCAAGCAACACGCCGGGTTCAAGTTGAACGCCGGCCTGAGTCAACTCGGCTTCAATGGCCGGGCTCTCGACGCGCACGGTCAGCCGAGGTTGCGCCTGGCCGTGCCGGCAAATTGCGCGCGCTTTTTCGAGCCCATAAAAATTCGACCAGCGCTCGACCATCCACGCCGGGTGCGCTTGGGCCATCGCCAATTCAGCATGGGTCTGCTCCAGAGAGTCAAAGCGCGGAGCGCCCGCGCCCGTGCTCAACTTTCGAAGCACGGCGTTTACCATGCCGGAGGCGAAGCGATGCCCGGACTGTTTCGCCAGTTCCACGCTCTCATCGATGGCCGCATGGGCGGGAATGCGATCGAGAAAGAGAAGCTGAAACGCGCCGAGACGAAGCGCGATCCGAACCTCACGATCGAGCTTTCCTCCCGGTCTCTTGAGGAAGTCCTTCAGAACCTCGTCGAGCCGAATCTGCCAGCGCAGAATGCCCAGCACCAGTGTTGTAGCAAGATTGCGATCCGCGGGCGCGAGCGCGCTCACTTCCTTGCCGCGCAGCAGGTCATCGGAATGGGAATGGGAATGCGCTTTCCCTCGCTCAACGGCCATGAGAATGCCGAAGGCTGCTTTGCGCGCGGGCGAGATTTGAGACACGGCACTCAACCTAGCCGCGCCTTTGCCGCAAGTGGACTTCCGCGCAGAAACTCGGCGGCCTCGAGCCGCTTCTTGCCCTCGAGCTGCACTTCAAGGAATTCGAGCCAGGTATTTTTGGCACAGGCAGCCAGCAGGCGATCATTTTCGACCAGGATCGAGCCCGGCTCGGCGAAACCCGACCGGGCGGCGTAGCTCTCGTGCGCAATTGCCATGCGATGCACGATCAGTTTCTTTCCATTTAGAACGGTAAACGCGCCGGGCCAGGGTTCAAAGCCCCGCCAGCGATTGTAAAGTTCCGTCGCAGTGCGCGCGGCAAAATCCATGCGTCCGTCCTCGCGGCCGAGCAGCGGCGCAAGCGTTGCGCCCTCATGATTTTGCGGCTGTGCGTGAACCGTCCCATTCGCCAGGCCGTCAAGCGTTTCAACCATCAGCGGCGCGCCGGCGCTGGCCAGGATCGGGAACAACTCCGCAGCCGTCTGCTCGGGCCCAATCTCTATAGTCTGCTGCAAAAGAATCGGTCCAGTGTCGAGCCCTTCTTCCAGAAGCATCGTCGTGTTGCCGGTGCGGGCATCGCCCATGGCAACAGCCCACTGGATGGGCGCGGCGCCCCGATATTTCGGCAGCAAGGAGGCGTGGAGATTGATGCAGCCAAGCCGGGGCAGCGCCAGCATCCACGGCGGAATGATGCGTCCGTAAGCCACCACAACAATCGCGTCGGGCGCGATGGCCTCAAGTTGCGTACGGAACTCGATATTGTTGCGGATCTTCTCGGGTTGTGTGACGGCAAGCCCGGCGGCCAATGCGGCCTGCTTGACGGGCGGAGCGGTAAGCTGACGATCGCGGCCCGCGGGGCGATCGGGCTGCGAAACCACGAGGGCCACTTCATGGCCTGCGGCGAGCTGCGCTTCAAGCGTGGGCACGGCAAACTGCGGAGTCCCGCAAAAAACCAGCTTCAGCGTGCTCCCCGCTTTCGTCATGGCAGCCTTACCACGTGCCCTCGCTCTGCATCTTGCGGATCTTGCGCAGATTCAGGCTGCGCTTCAGCGCGCTCATGCGAAAGATGAACAACACACCGTCGAGGTGGTCGATCTCATGCTGGAAACAGCGCGAGAGCAGCTCTTCACCGTCCATCTCGAACCATTTGCCGTGTTCGTCCTGGGCGCGGATGCGGACCCTTGCCGCGCGGACCACCTTCTCGCGGATCTCGGGAAAGCTCAGGCAGCCCTCTTCCTCGTACTGCTTGCCCTCGCTTGAAACGATCTCGGGGTTGATGAGCACGAGCTTCTTCGCGGGATCTTTGCCCATGCTCAGGTCAATCGTGGTGAGGCGTTTCGACACGCCCACCTGCGGCGCAGCCAGCCCGATGCCCTGCGAGGCGTAAGTGGTCTCGAACATGTCGGCGATCAGCTTACGCAACTCGTCGTTGAACTCGGTCACCGGCTCGCCGGGCTGCTGCAACACCGGTTCAGGATATTTAACAATCTTTAGAATCATCGTTGCGTCTTCAAGCGCCTCCGGCTCGATCGGGCTACTTCGCCCACTTGACACCGAAAATCAACGTAGCAAGGAACAACCTCGCTTCGTCAGTGGGCTTAACTCGATTCCATGCATCAAAGACCAGCTTGGCTTTGTCGAGACAATCCGAGGCCCACAACAGGCCTACAGTACCTTTGGCATCAACGACATCGTAATCGGCAATATGCCGAGCATCCTGAAGCTCCGCATATGCTTGGGCTATCACCGCCAAATCCGGTGAAAAAACGCAAGGGATACCAAGGCTGGCCGAAAAGTCGTTCCATTTTTTCGAATCGCTAAACGGAACCATCGCATTTCGCATCGGACGATGTTCCAACAGACGCTGAATTCTACCGCTCATGCCTGGCGGCGTAAGTGGGCTCACCTGGGTCGCAACCGCGTCAGAGAGCAGATGAAACACAGCGTAGTAAGAGGCCGACACTGCCCGCCGACAATCGATGTCCCCAACTGATGGAGCAGTAAGCAACCTCAATGCATGGTCGAGCAACTCGTCAGCTAACGGCACGCAGGGCGCTCCGATCTTCTTTCGCCGCAAACTGAAGCCAGGTATCTGAATCCATCAGCGGCTGGAGCTTCTCGCGAAGCTGGGCGTAAAAATCACTCCAGACTCGCGCTTTTGCAACGGAAGGAGCAACCTCCGGCTTTAGATGGAAATAGACCATGATGCGGGGAGATCCGTCGTACATCTCATCCCATTCGACTTCGAACATACCCTCCTGAAAATCCTGCGGCAAAGAATCACATTTGGGCAGGATTTTCCGCAGCTCTCGGCGCACCCGTTCGTCGTTGGGATAGTCGACCCACAGAGGAGAAATGTTATCGAACAGCATTCCATCGCGTAGCCGCCGGAGCTTCAGCACCAGGCCCGCAGCTGTGCTCATATGCCGGTCGACGATTTCAAACAGATCGTTCGATCGAGGATCCTGGACCCTTTCGCCGACCTGCGGGTTGAAATCAAGTTCGACCATTGCCGCCCTCCTATATCAGTGTACCTCGAATTGAATCTATGCTAATAGCTCCGTATCTGTTCGATGTATCCGTCATAATTTCGCTTCAATTCCACCAGGGAGTCGCCGCCGAACTTCTCGTGGGCGAGATTGGCAAGCACCAATGCAACCATGGCCTCGGCGGCCACGCCCGCGGCGGGTACTACGCAAATATCGCTGCGCTCGTAACTTGCGCTTGTGGGTTCACGCGTATCGAAGCGCACCGATTCAAGCGGCTGGCGCAGCGTGGAAATCGGCTTCAGGTAACCGCGCACCACAATGTCCTCGCCGTTCGAGATGCCGCCTTCAATGCCGCCGGCGTTGTTGTGCGGGCGCGTGAAGCGCGTCGGCCTGCCCGGTGGATTCTCAGCCGCATAATGAATCGGATCGTGAACGTGCGAGCCGAACCACGCCGCAGCCGCCATGCCCCGGCCGATCTCGACCGCTTTGACAGCCTGCAGGCTCATCACGGCCCATGCGAGCAAGCCGTCGAGGCGCTCGTCCCAATTCGCGTAGGTGCCAAGGCCGGCGGGAACGCCGTGCGCCACCACTTCAAAGACGCCGTTCACCGTGTCGTCTGCGCGTGTCGCCGCTTCCACTTCCTCTTTCATGCGCGCTTCGGTGGCGGGATCGACGCAGGCGAGCAACTACTTCCTCTTTCGCTGCGAGCGCGGCAATCTCTTCCCACGCCGCATCCCGTTCAAGCTCGACGCGGCCCACGCGAATTACGTGACTTGCGATTTCGATGCCCAGGCTGCGCAAAAGCAGTTTGGCAAAGGCCCCGGCGGCAACGCGGGCAGCGGACTCCCGCGCCGAAGCGCGCTCCAGCACGTAGCGCGCATCGGGGAAGTTGTATTTCAGCGCGCCGGCCAGGTCGGCATGTCCGGGCCGCGGCGAGGCCACCGCGCGATGCTTGGCGGGATCGCCGGCCTCCACGGGCAGCTTCTCCTGCCAGTTCTTCCAATCCCGATTGATCAGCTCAATGGCAATCGGCGAGCCGATGGTCTTGCCGTGACGCACGCCGGAGAGCACGTGCGCCTGGTCGGTCTCGATCTTCATGCGCCCGCCGCGCCCGTAACCCTGCTGGCGCCGCCACAGCTCGCGATTCACAAATTCCAGATCGACTGGCACACCGGCGGGAAGCCCGGAGACAAGCGCAATCAGGGCCTCGCCGTGGGATTCTCCGGCAGTCGAAAAGCGGATCATACAGATTCGATTGTAAATGCGGGCGCGCGGAGTCGGTTGATCGAAGGATGAGGTCGAACTTCAGGACGAGGCCCGATCTGATTCAGGTGCGGCAAGATCGCAACCACCTTTCTAGGAAATCACTCAATTCTTCCGGAGGCCGCAACCACACGTCTGCATCGGTTGCACGACCCTGGCGCCTGGCCAGAATACCTAGCCCGCGCCCCTTGATGGCGCGAAAGGCCGCTTCGTCGGTCAGATCGTCGCCCAAATATGCGATCGGCCCTGGGCCCTCGCCGCAGGTCTCGTCAAGAAGCATCCTCACTGCTTCGCCTTTGTCGCGTCCCGCGCGCAGTTCCAGGCCGGCTTCGAATTCGAGCAGAGTCAAGCCGTCCATTTCCGCCAACGGCTCGAACAGCGCGCGCGTTCGCTTCTCAATGGCTTTGGCTCTTCCGGGCGCCACGCCGCGCCAGTGCATCGCGACCGCATTCAGCTTCTCTTCTACGAGCCCGCCGAGAGGGTCGCCTCGAAGCTTCGCGTACAGCGCATCGAGTTTGGCGTGAGTCTCGGGCGGCATGACCTCCAGTTCGCGCCGGCCGTCGGGGTGCAACCGCTCGGCGCCGTGCAAGCCCCAGACCTCCGGTGCAGGATCCACGCCGAGCAGCGGCGAAATCTCTGCGGCCGGCCGGCCGGTCACGACCACCACGCGCGTTTTTTCCTGGTTTTGGATGAGCTGGAGCAGCTTGCGAACTCCTGCCCACGGACGGGCCTCGAAGCGATTCACCCGGAATGGCGCCAGCGTTCCGTCATAGTCCAGCAGCAATACGGGGTTGGCCGCGCCTGTGAAGGCATGAAAGAACGCGTCGAGCTTCTCGATCGCCTCGCCGTTCAAGCTATTCTCACCCTCGCCGGTTTCCCCGGACGCAACATCGGACGCTCCTTGAGTTCGTGCGCCGCAGCTTCGTGGCCAGGCCTGTTTCCTGCTCCCTGGTTCCTGTTCTCACGCTTTCATGCGAGCTTTCCCGCCACTACTTCCGTTCCACGAACACCCGATGGCGCGACGCGGCCCGGCTCCGCGCCTTCCGCCGGCTCCAGTCGCACCTCGCGCAGGTCGCCCAGCACCTTGGCCGCCCACATGTAAATGTTGTATTCCATCACCTGGCGCCGCATCCTCTGCATGCGCTCGCGGCGCTCTCGCAGACCCATTTCCAGGCCGCTGTGGATGGCCTCGGCCACGCCGACCATGTCGTACGGATTCACCAGCAACGCATCGCGCAGCTCCACCGCCGCGCCGGTGAACTTGCTCAGCACCAGCACGCCATCTTCGTCGTCGCGCGCGGCCACAAACTCCTTGGCCACCAGATTCATTCCGTCGTGCAGCGAAGTCACCAGGCACACATCGGCGGCGCGGTACCAGCGACTCACCTCTTCGTGGTTGCACTGGCGTTCGATGAGGACGATGGGCCGCCAATGCGCAGTCTGATAGCGGGAGTTGATGCGCTCCACCGTCTCCTCGACGCGGCGGCGCAGCTCGGCGTAGCTGGGAATGCGCGTCCGGCTGGGCGCGGCAATCTGCACCATGGTCAGCCGCTCCCGATGCCACGGATGTTCTTCAAGCAGTTGCTCGAAAGCCTCAAGCCGCTCGACGATTCCCTTGGTGTAGTCCAGCCGGTCCACGCCCAGCGCCAGGCACTCGCGCGCGCACGCCGAACTCGCTCAGCAGCCGTTGCGCTCAGCGGCGCGCTCTGCCTCCATCGTTCGTCTCGTCCCAACTCGCGGCCGGCCGCATAGTTCCATCGAATGCCACGCTCACCGGGTAGGGACGACACGGCGCTTGTGTGTCCATGGCGCAGCACCGACATGTGCTCGCGGTCGGTGCGCGACTCCACCACGCGGTCCACCGTGGCAAGAAAATTATTGCAGTGCAGGGGAATGTGGAAGCCGATCAGGTCCGCGCCGAGCAGCCCGTCCAGCAACTCGGCCTGCCAGGGACAGATCCCGAATGCCTCCGGGTTGGGCCAGGGAATGTGCCAGAAGATCGCCACGCGCGCATCGGGCCGCGCCTCCTTGACCAGCCGCGGCAGCAAAGCCAGATGGTAGTCCTGCACAAATACCACCGGCTCCGCACTGTCCTCCATCTCTTCAAGCAGCGCGTCGGCAAACCTCTGGTTCACGCGTTGGTAGCACTCCCAGTCGGCGGCGCGAAAGATGGGCCGCGTGTGCGCGATGTGGCAGAGCGGCCAGAGCCCCTCATTGGAGAAGCCGTCGTAGTACCGCGCCTCCTCTTCCGCTGAGAGCCATACCCGGCGCAGGGTGTAGCGCGGCTCGTCGGGAGGCACGCGCAGCCGGTCGAACTCGTCCACCGCCGTCGCGTCGGCGTCGCCGCTGCCGCTGGCCACCCAAACGCCGTCGCATGCGCGCAGCACCGGCTCGAGCGCCGTCACCAGCCCGCTGGGCGGCACCACGCAAACTATCTCGCGGCCCTGCCGGACGTGCATATACGGCTCGCGGTTCGAGACCACGAAAATGCGGCTTGAGCCAGCTCGATTGCGCATGTGCACGGCCAGCCGCTCCGCGGTCCACAGGTGCTCGCCGGCTTCGCGCAGGCGGGCTTCCGCGGCGGCTGCGGCGCGCGCCGCCTTCAGGCTTTCCGCCATCGTCTCCACCTCGCGCGCCAGCGGAGAAAACAAGCCGAGTTCCCGCGTCTCCGGCCCCGCGGGTTTGTCCGGGTGGCCGATTCGCAGGCGGCGCAGTCGCTCCGCGACGCGGCTCATCGGGCGCAGCAGGAACCAGCGCACCATCGCCAACGTGATGGCGACAATCAGGATCACGAGCGCCACAACGCGCCAAAAACTTCGCCGCCAAAGATCGAATCCTTCAGAGCGGATGTAGCCTGCATCCACAACCAGCGCCATGGCGCCTTGCAGTTGGTTCCCGTCGTGGATCGGAAACGCCTCTTCCAGCCATTGCCATTGACCTGCGTGGCCGAATGCGCCCACCGTCGACGCCTCTCTGCAGCGATTTCTCGACCACTCCGCGCGCCAGGGCCTGCATCACGTCCGGCGGACCGCTGCCAGCCAGGAGATTTCCGTGCGCGTCATAGACCGCCAGTCCCAGTGCGCCGGTTCCCGTCTTCAAGCAGCTCCGTTAAGCCAGGAAGAACAGAAGGATCGCCCGTTCGAAGCGCATCCTGCACCTCCGGCTCAATGCTCATGCCCATCCACTTCGTGCGGCGCTCCAGTTCTCTCGCGCAGGATGTGCCGGTGGGCCAGTACATCAAAATACGTTGAGGCGAGCGACACCAGCGTCACGCCCGCGATCAGAGCAAGGATCAGCCGCACGCGAAACAGATGCATCGTCCCCTCCCGATATAGGATTGGATGCGCGGCACAGATTCGAGTGAAATAGTCGGCAGCTTTCTCGAAGGTAGGCATTGAGCGCAATCTCGCGAGCTGCCATCGCCGATGCCGGAGCATGAATCCTTCTGCGTGGCAGGAATTAAGCCGTTGTGATTGCATCAACGCGGCATTCCTATACCTGGCTACTCATGCGCTATCCTGTCCTCGGAAGCGGCGCAAAGTTTTCGTTTCAGAGGCCGGCAAATCATGGCGATAATCGCGATCGACCGTACCGCCAAACAAATCGTGCTCACCGTGCAGGAATACTCCCTGTTCGCGTAGCGCGCTTTTCTCAATCTCTTCCGCCCCCCCATCTACTGGACCGACTTCCTGATTCAATCCGACATCATCGGCGTCGGTTCGCTTCCCATCGTGATCCTCTCCGGCTTTTTCACCGGCGGCGTGCTCGCCCTCCAGTCCGCCGCTACGCTCTCGGCCTTCGGCGCCACGGCCGTCACGGGCCGATTCGTCTGCCTCACCATGATCCGCGAACTCGGCGCAGTGCTCACCGGCATCATGGTTTCCGGACGCAACGCATCCTCCATGGCCAGCGAGCTCGGCTCCATGGTCGTCACCGAACAAATCGACGCCATGCGCGCCCTGGGCGTCGACCCGATGCGCAAGCTCGTCACGCCGCGCATCTTTGCCTGCATCGCCATGCTCTTTTTCCTTACCATCGTGGCCGATGCCTGCGGCATTGCCGGCGGCGCTGCTGTCACCGTCTTCCTCAACCATCAGAACGGCACGCAGTACTTCCACGTGGCCTACGAAGGACTCCGCTACCCCGATATTATCCAGGGGCTGGTCAAACCGCTCTTCTTTGGCTACATCCTCGGCTCCATCGGCTGCTTCTACGGCATGAGAACCACAGGCGGCACTGAGGGCGTGGGCCGGTCCACAATTCAGGCCGTCGTCAACTCCTCGGTGCTCATCATCTTCGTCGACTTCCTCATCACCCACGTGCTGCTCTCGATCTTTCCGACATGATTCACGCCGCCGCTCCCGCGCCTCAATCTCCGGCTCCATCGCCGGCTGCTGACCCTGTCGTTGCCTTGCGTGGCGTCTCGGTGGGGTTCGACGGTCCGCCGGTGCTTGAGGACATCACCTTTTCTGTGGCGCCCGCGGAGACGCGCATCCTGCTTGGACCCGCCGGCGTGGGCAAAAGCGTGCTGCTCAAACTGATCATCGGTCTGCTTCGCCCCCTTGAGGGCAGCGTCGTCCTCTTCGGCGAAGAGATCTCCAGCATGCCCGAGGAGAAGCTCTTCTCCTTGCGCTCCCGCGCCGGAATCGTCTTTCAGGAGGGCGCGCTCTTCGATTCCCTCACCGTGCGCGACAATGTCGCCTACCAGTTGATCCAGGAGCGCGTACCCGACGAGGAGATCGACAGCCGCGTCCACGAGGCGCTCAGCTTCGTTGGCCTGGACGAAACCTTCCACGTTTATCCCTCCAGCCTTTCCGGCGGCATGAGGCGGCGCGTGGCCATAGCCCGCGCTCTCATCCACGATCCCGAACTGATTCTGTACGACTCGCCCACCGGCGGCCTCGATCCTGTCACCTCCACCACCATCATCGAGCTGATCGTCAAGCAGCGCGATGTTCATCGAACCCCCTCCCTCCTCGTCACCCATCGCCTGCAGGACGCCTTCACCCTCTGCAATCACCGCTACGATGCCGAACAAGGCCGCATGGTCCCGCTCCCCGCCGGACAGACCAACCCCAATACCACCTTCCTCATGCTCGAAGAAGGCCGCCTTATCTTCGATGGCTCCCTCCACGAGCTTCTCCGGAGCCAGAACAGCTTCGTTCGCGAGTTTCTCGAATAGAGCGTGGAACCGGTAGAAGGAAAAGACCCGCAATCACCCCAATAGGAAACCAACCTCACCGGTCTTACGGCATTTTCGGAATCAAAGTAGACTTTTCGAGAAGCGTCAAAGTGGCTTTTTCTTGGGGAAAAAGCCACTTGAAGGGCGTGCTTTCGGTCTACAGTAATTCCGAAAATGCTATAGCGCTGAATGTCATCGGGCGTCGTGAACACCGGTGAGGAAAACTGCGCATCGGAAGTCTTCATTCCAGTCTCATCGGCTCGCGCATTCGTCAAATGCGATGCGAATGTTCGCAAAATATCTTTCGCGCTTCGAGCTGCGACTTAAAATTCGTCGCGGACCTCGGTTCGCGCCGAAACCATGTTGATCTTTTTTTCACTCTTGTGTCGTTTTTTTCTTGACATCGATGTCACATGAATCTATACATTCATCAACTGCAGTTTCTTAATTGCAGACTCGATGCAACCCATCGAAAAGGGAGAATAGGCAAATGGCAACCAAGAAAGCAGCCAAGAAGGCACCCGCAAAGAAGACGGCCAAGAAGGCCGTGAAGAAGACCGCGAAGAAAAAGTAGCGGAACGAACAACCCAAAAGGCAACACTCCAGGGGGACGCTTAAAGCGTTCCCCTTAGTGTTTATACGGATAAAACAGCGCATCCCAGGCAAAACGCCGTACACTGCTGATGAAGAAAGTGCCCGCAAAAGAACCATGACCCGCCGCCGCTGGATTGCCGAACATTGGGACGAAGCTACCGCTACCATCGCCGGCGCGCAGGCTGAACACCTGGCGCGCGTCCTTCGCGCGCAGCCGGGCATGGAGACTGACGTCGTGGCCGGCGGCCGCGTTTTTCATGCTCAGGTCGCCGCTGTTGCCCTCGCCGGAGAAAAAAGTGAAGTCCGCTTCAACCTGGCCGGCGAGCTCAGAGCCGATCCCGCGCTGCCTGTAACGCTGGTCCTGGCCATCTACAAGTTCGATCGCATGGAGTGGGCAATCGAGAAAGCCACAGAGCTGGGCGTTGCCGCGGTGGCGCCGGTCGTCGCGCGGCGAACGGAAAAGCACCTGGCCCAGGCTGCGGAGAAGCGCGCCGAGCGCTGGCGCCGCATCGCGCACGAGGCGGCTCAACAGGCGCGCCGATCCGATGTGCCCCTGATCCACGATCCCGTTTCATTGGCTGCGCACGTGCGGGCAGCTTCTGCGTCCACGCGCATCGTGCTCGCAGAGCAGGAGCGCACCACTACCCTGCGTCACGCGATCGACGAAGCCATCGAAGCAGCCAATGAGGAAATGCCCGCGCTCGAAATTGCTATCGGCCCTGAAGGCGGGTGGGCTCCCGCGGAAGAAGCGCTCTTCGACGCCAATGGCTGGCGCGCCGCATCACTGGGTCCGCGCATCGTGCGCGCTGAGACTGCAGCCATCGCCGCCCTGGCCGTTGTCGCTTCCTGCCTGGAGTGATGGGTCTGATCGTTCCCTTCTCTTCCAAACCAAATCGGAAAGCCGCGAACGTCCCACACTCACTGTGGAAAACATGGGCGAAATTCGATTCACTCCTCGACTTCAGAGATGCGCGTAGTGCAGCAGCAATCCCGCCAGCGCACCTCCGGCAAGATCGCCGACGATAGGAATCGGCGCATAGCGCCAGTTCGACCCGCCCTTGCCCGGAATCGGCAATAGCGCGTGAACGATGCGCGGGCCCAGATCGCGCGTGGGGTTGATCGCGTACCCCGTGGTCCCGCCCAGTGAAAGCCCGATGCCCCACACCAGACTGCCCACCAGCCACGGCCCCAACCCTGGCGCTGGACCGTTTATCGCCACGCCGTGCGAAAAAATCGCTCCCGCCACCACCACCAGCATGGCCGTGCCGATCATCTCGCTTGTAATATTCGCCAGCGGGCTGCGTACCGCCCCATTCGTACAGAAGACGCCCAGCTTCGCTGCCGGGTCGGGCGTGAGCCGCCAGTGCGGCGCATAATGGAGGGCCATCAGCACCGCGCCGCTCATCGCGCCCAACAGTTGCGCCGACCAATACAGCGGCAATTGCGAATAATTTCCGCTGTTGACCGCAACGGCCAGAGTAATGGCCGGATTCAAATGCGCACCGGGGCTGCCGAACGCCTGCGCGACCATCACGCCGCAGAGCACACCCAGCGCCCACCCGGTGGTGATCGCCATCCAACCCGCATCCGCCGCATACGACTTGCGCAGCGTTACGCCGGCATTCACGCCCGTGCCCAGCAGAATCAGAACCAGCGTGCCCATAAACTCGCCGAACCACACTGAATGCATTCTTTTTTGCCTCTGGATTGCCGGATTGGCTCGTCGAGCGACGCAAAGTGCAATCCGGAATTCAATTTGCGGAACTCCAGCATTGTCCACTGTCTGGCCGATCCCCGCCAAGCGAAATTCCGCTCCAGCGGGGCGGCGGATTTCCTCCGTCCCGCTTAACTCGCGGCATGGGGATAAAATGACGGCTGGTGAACCATGAGCGGAGCGATTGAATCATGACGCGCAGCATCTTCGTCGGACTGTCGACCATCGATATCGTCTACGGCGTGGACGAGTTTCCCGCGCCGAACGCAAAAGTCGCAGCGCGCAGCCAGAGTATCCTCGTGGGCGGACCGGCAACCAATGCGGCCATTGCATTTGCGCACCTCGGCGGCCAGGCAGCGCTGGTCACCGCCGGAGGGCGCCATCCGGTGGCTCAGGTTATTCGGCAGGAGCTCGAAAGATACGCAGTTCAACTGATCGATCTCAGTCCGGATTTCGACGATGTGCCCGTCCTCTCTTCAGTAGCAGTTGACAGTGCCGGCCACCGCAGCGTGATTTCGGCCAATGCTGCCCGCTTTATCACGTCCGTTGCCGAGGTTGACAAAAATCTTTGCCAACAGGCGCCCATCGTTCTGGTCGATGGCCATTTCATGCAGGCATGCCAGGCTTGGGCCTCGGCAGCGCAGGCGAGCGGAGTTCCCGTGGTGCTTGACGGCGGAAGCTGGAAGGATGGAACGGAAGAGCTTCTCAAGAGCGTCCAAACCGCCATCTGCTCGGCTGATTTCCTGCCTTCGGGCTGTCGATCGAAAGACGATGTGATGCAATTCCTTAGAGGCTACCGCGTGGCGAACATTGCCATCACAGATGGAGCAGAACCGATCCAATTCGCCTCCGGCCAAGCTTCGGGAACCTTGCGTGTCCCCGAGGTCGAAGTCGTCGACACGATGGGCGCCGGAGACATCTTTCACGGGGCGTACTGCCATTTCGCCTCAACGGGCGCTGGTTTCGTTGAGGCTTTAGCGGAGGCAGCGAATGTCGCAGCGGAATCCTGCCGCTTTGCGGGCACGAGAGAATGGATGAAGCACTGCTGAGTCTGCCCGGTCAGGAGATTCGCGCTACGATGAAAGGCAAAAGGGGCGGCTGTGTGCGAAACAAAAAGAGAAAATGCATGTGGATTGCGGTCGTGTTGGCCGTTGTGACCGGCGCGGCGGCGCAATCGCCACAACAGAAAACATCGGGGCACTGGGCCATCGTTGTGCACGGTGGCGCGGGCAACATTGAACGCGCGAAGCTGGGTCCGGAAGGCGACGCGGCCTATCGCGCCGCGCTCACCAAGGTTGCCGAGGCCGGCGGTGCGGTGCTCGACCGCGGAGGTTCGCCGCTCGATGCTGTCGAAGCCGCCATCCGCGTCCTCGAAGACGACCCGCTCTTCAACGCCTCCCGTGGAGCGGTCTTCACCGCGGATGGCAGAACGGAGCTCGACGCGGCCATCATGGACGGCGCAACCATGAATGCCGGCGCCGTCGCCAGCGTCGCGCACACACGCTATCCCATCACTCTGGCGCGCGCGGTCATGGAGAAGACTCCATACGTTTTTCTGGTGGGTCCGGGCGCCGACACATATTCGATCCAGGCCGGGATGGAGCAGGCCGATGCCAGCTACTTTTTTACCGAGAGCCGCTGGCAGTCGCTGATCAAGCAATTGCAGCAAGAAGGCAAGCCCATTCCGCCGCGTCCCGCCGGCGCGCCCCCTCCGGGTCAGGCTGTGCCGGTGGCGCAGTGGCAGGAATCGGTTGATACCCACAGCTACGGCACCGTCGGCGTCGTGGCGCTCGATCGCCATGGCAACATCGCCGCAGGCACTTCAACGGGCGGACTGCAGGCCAAAATGCCCGGCCGCGTGGGCGACTCGCCCATCATCGGCGCCGGAACCTACGCCTCCAATCAATCCTGCGCCGTCTCGGGCACCGGTGTCGGCGAGTACTTTATCCGCTTCACCGTCGCCCGCGAAATCTGCGCACTGGTGCAATACAAGGGCCTCACGCTGCAACAGGCCGCCGACCAGGTCATCCACATGCAGCTCGCGCCCATTCACGGCGACGGCGGCGTCATCGCCCTCACTCCCGACGGCCAGCTTGCGTGGAGCTTCAACACACCCGGCATGTTCCGCGCGCGCCTTGTTGAAGGCGGCAAGATCGAGGTGCACATTTACAACGACGAGCCGTGAAGAAGCAGGGAACGAAGGAGCAAGGGAACAAGGGAACAAGAGGAAGGCATGGAATGAATTCTTCAGTTAGGCCGATGGCCGTCCGTTTTGATGAGGACAGCTTGTGGGTGGAGTTGAGCGACGGCCGGACTTTGGGCGTGCCGCTTGCGTGGTTTCCCCGCCTTCTCCAGGGCACCCCTGAGCAGCGCGAGCAAGTGAGGATCAGCAACCGCGGCCTGCATTGGGAAGCGCTGGACGAGGACATTTCCATTGCAGGCCTTCTCGCCGGGCTCGGCGACCAGAGCGATAAGACATTCGCGGCGTGATCCCTCTTACTGCACCCGGACACGCTGGCCCGGAATAGAATGTCCCCATGGCGCTTGAATTCACCACATCCTATATTCAGGACGCTCTGGCCGTCTTCCGCTTCTACAAGCAGCTTGCCGAGCGCGCCATGGAGCAGGTCACCGACGAGCAGCTCTTCGTGACTCTCGATCCCGAAGGCAACTCGATCGCGCTCATCGTGAAACACATGGCCGGCAACATGCGTTCCCGGTGGACGGACTTCCTTTCCACAGATGGAGAGAAGCCGAACCGGAATCGCGACAGCGAATTCGTCGATCCGCCCGCGACGCGCAACCAATTACTGGCAGAGTGGGAAACTGGCTGGGCCTGTTTCTTCAACGCCGTCGAGCCGCTTACCGATGCAGACCTTGCCCGCACCGTCACCATCCGGAGCGAAGCGCATTCCGTCATGCAGGCCATCAACCGCCAGATGGCGCACTACGCGCATCACGTGGGGCAGATTGTGCTGCTCGCCAAGCACTTCGCGAGCGATCGTTGGCAGTCGCTCAGCGTGCCGCGCAATCAATCAGACGAATTCAATCGTAGAGTCGCCGCGGGCGATCTGAGCCAAAGGTAATCGAAACCGATTGCGCCTGATTTGCCCTAAGAGCCGCTGCTTCGCGCCAGCCGCGCCGCTACTGGATGGTTTCAAACCGCTCCCAGGGGACGTTGCACACCGGGCACCGATCGTGCTCTTCGGGATTCTCTGACGTGTATCCGCACACCGGGCATACATAAAATGTCCGCGCCGCATTCACCCACGCGTCTTTTTTCCCGGCCTCAACCAACGCAATTGCCTCGCTGTAGAGCCGCGCATGCGTCTTTTCGGCTTCCATCGCACCGTTGAAGGTGCGGACGGCCGCCGTGATTTCACGCGCCGTGGCCTCTTCGATGAAGCCCGGATACATCGTCTCCACTTCGTACTGTTCGCCCGCGAGCGCTGTCTTCAGATTCTCCAGTGTGCTTTTCACCTCGGCGGCGTGAATCACGCACTTGGCCTCGCCGCCCAACTGCTTGATGATGCGGGCATGATTGGCCGCGTGGATCTGCTCCGCGCGGGCGCAGGCCCGGAAGAGGCTGGCGGCTCCGCCGAGCCCATCGGCATCGGCCTTCACGGCAAAGGCGGTGTACTTGGCATGTGCGTTTGATTCGCCTTCATAGGCGGCAAGCAGATTCTCAATGGTTTTTGAATCCTCAACGGCGATTGCTGGCATCGGTTTCCCTCCGGACTTCTTCAGCCTATGACCACGTCTTCGGCTTGGGCTGTGACGAGCACCACAACGCGCCCGCGCGCCTGCGTGCAATGCCACACCATCGCATCCGCACGTATCCATGTAAAATGTTGCGCATGGAAACCATCCAATACAACCTGCCGCAGAGCCACATTCCGCAAGCCTGGTACAACATCCTTCCCGATCTGCCCAAGCCTATGGCGCCGCCGCTGCATCCCGGCACGCTGCAAGCCCCTCGGCCCTGACGACCTGGCTCCGCTGTTTCCCATGGCGCTCATCCTGCAGGAAGTCAGCACCGAGCGCGAGATCGAGATTCCCGGAGAAGTGCGGCAGATTTACGCGCAGTGGCGTCCCTCGCCGCTCTTTCGCGCGCGCCGGCTTGAGAAGGCTCTCGATACGCCGGCGCGCATCTACTACAAATACGAAGGCGTCAGCCCGGCCGGCTCGCACAAGCCCAACACCGCCGTCGCGCAGGCCTAGTACAACAAGCAGGAAGGCGTCAAGCACCTCTCCACTGAGACCGGCGCCGGCCAGTGGGGTTCCGCGCTGGCCATGGCCTGCGCGTTCCTCGGCCTCGAATGCAAGGTCTACATGGTGCGCGTCAGCTACGATCAGAAGCCCTACCGCCGCGCCCTGATGGAAGCCTTCGGCGCCTCGGTCACCGCCAGCCCCAGCAACGAGACCGAGTCCGGCCGCGCCATTCTCGCCGAGCATCCCCACTCCAACGGCTCGCTCGGCATCGCCATCTCTGAAGCCGTGGAAGTGGCCGCCAAAGATCCCAACACCAAGTACGCGCTGGGCAGCGTGTTGAATCACGTGCTGCTCCACCAGACCGTCATCGGCCAGGAAGCCATCGAGCAGATGGCTCTGGCCGGCGACGAGCCCGACGTGCATCATCGGCTGCACCGGCGGCGGATCGAACTTTGCCGGCCTGGTCATGCCCTTCCTCGGCCGCAAGCTCAAAGGCAAATGCAACGCGCGCATCGTGGCCGTCGAACCCGCCGCCTGCCCCAGCCTGACCAAGGGCCGCTTCACCTACGACTTTGGCGACACCGGCCACCTGACGCCGCTGGTCAAGATGCACACCCTGGGCAGCACCTTCGTGCCTCCGGGAATTCACGCCGGCGGCCTGCGCTATCACGGCATGGCGCCGCTGGTCTCGCACGTCATCGATCTCGGCCTGGCCGAAGCCACCACCGTGCAGCAGCTGGACGCATTCGCCGCCGGCATTCAGTTTGCCCGCGCCGAGGGCATCGTGCCCGCGCCCGAGGCCAACCACGCCATCGCCGAAGCCATCCGCGAGGCCCTCGAAGCCAAGGCCGAAGGCAAGCCGCGCACCATCCTCTTCAACCTCAGCGGCCATGGCCACTTCGACATGCAGTCCTACATCGACTACCAGGCCGGCAAGCTGGAGAACTACGACTACCCGGAGGAAGAAATCGCCATGGCGCTCGCGGGCCTGCCCGCGGTCGGGTGAGGCGCTGTGATCTCCTGGAGACGCTACAGCACCAGCTTCGCGATCGCCGTCAGTTGCATGAACGACGTTCCTTCGTAGATGGTTCCAATCTTGGCGTCGCGGTAAAGTTTTTCAACCGGGGAATCCTTCACAAAGCCTAGCCCTCCCAGGACCTCGAGGGCGAGGCTGGCTACGCGCCCGGCGGCGCGCGAGGCAAAATACTTGCTCATGGCCGCTTCCTTCCGGAATTCGAGTTTCGCGTCCTTCATTCGGGCCGCGTTGTAGACCATCAGCCTGGCGGCCTCAATGTCTGTCGCCATCTCCGCGAGCTGAAACTGCATGGCCTGAAACTCGACGAGGGCCTTGCCGAATTGCTTGCGTTCCCTGGCGTGCTTCACGGCGTGACCCCATGCGCCTTCGGCCAGCCCAAGCATCTGCGCGCCAATGCCGATTCGCCCGCCGTTCAACGTTTCCATTGCGATCTTGTAGCCCTTGCCCGCTTCTCCCAGCACCTGCGCGGTCGGGATCGCGCACTCCTCCAGAATCAATTCGCAGGTGCTTGAGGCGCGAATGCCGAGCTTGTCCTCCTTCCTCCCTACCGTGAATCCCGTGGCGCCTTTTTCCACCAGGAACGCAGTGATGCCTTTGTAACCCGCGCTCGCATCCACGGTGGCGAAGACGATGAAGAGTCCCGCTTCTTTGGCATTCGAGATCCAAAGCTTGCGGCCCGTCAACACGTACTCGGCGCCGCGCTTCTGGGCGCGCGTTTCGAGCGCAAAGGCGTCAGAGCCCGAGCCCGCTTCGCTAAGAGCGTAGGCTCCAACCGTATCCGTTGCCAGCCGGGGCAGATACTTTTGCTTCTGCTCCGGCGTAGCCCAGTGCAGTAGCGCGCTGGCCACAATCGTGTTCTGCACGTCGACCAGGAGCCCCACCGCCGGGTCGACTTGGGAAAGCGTCTCCACGGCGAGAACGGAGTCGAAAAAAGAGCCGCCGCTGCCGCCGAACTCTTCGGGAATCTCAATTCCCATCAGGCCCAGTGCAAAGAGCTTGCGCACCAGCGCGGCATCCATCTGCTGGTCTTCATCCATGCGGCGGACCAAGGGCAGCACTTCATCCTGAGCAAACTGGCGCACGGAGCTGCGAAAGAGCGTCTCTTCTTCGCTTAATTGCGTGATGGGCGCGGCTGGCGAAGGAAGGGTCAACGACGTTTGCCTCTAGATCGTGTGCGTCAGGATCGTGTGCCCTGGGGCATCCGATCAGTATTATCACAGATAGTCTCGCGGTGATATGCTTCGCGCATGGCGCCGCGCTGACTTCGATTTTTCTTGAGATTCGAGGAACAGATATGGCCGCATCCGATCCGATCGTTATCGTTGGCGCCGCGCGCACGCCCATTGGCGCGTTCCAGGGCGATTTCAAAGATCTCACTGCTCCCGAACTTGGCGCCGTCGCCATCCGCGCCAGCGTGGAACGCGCCGGCATTCCACTCGATTCCGTGGACGAAGTTTTCTTCGGCTGCGTGCTTCCGGCCGGCATGGGCCAGGCTCCCGCGCGCCAGGCCGCGCTCGGCGCGGGGCTGCCAACTTCCACTGGCGCAACGACCATCAACAAGATGTGCGGCTCCGGGATGAAGGCAGTGATGTTCGCGCACGATTTGCTGTTTGCCGGCAGCGCCAGCATTGCCGTAGCCGGGGGCATGGAGAGTATGAGCAACGCTCCATATCTCCTGGATCGCGCGCGCGGCGGCTATCGCATGGGGCATGGGAGCGTTTTCGACCACATGTTTCTCGACGGACTCGAAGACGCCTACTTGAAAGGCCGCCTGATGGGAACCTTCGCAGAGGATTGCGCGCAAAGCTACGCGTTCACGCGAGAGGCGCAGGATGCATTCGCGCTGGCCTCGCTCGCAAGGGCGCAAAAGGCCACTGCCGATGGCAGCTTTGCCGCGGAGATCGTACCCGTTACGGTGAAGGCGGGCAAGACAGAACGGCTGGTGAGCCGAGACGAGTTGCCGCAGAAGGCTGCGCCGGACAAGATTCCACACCTGAAGCCGGCGTTTCGCGAAGGCGGCACAGTGACCGCGGCAAACTCGAGCGGTATCTCCGATGGGGCGGCCGCGCTGGTGCTCATGCGCCGCTCTGAGGCAGAACGCCGCGGCCTCACGCCGCTCGGAACCATCGTGGGTCATGCTACCTACGCTCACGCGCCGTCGCTCTTTCCCACGGCTCCCATCGGCGCGCTCGGCGCGCTCGCCCAGCGCACCGGCTGGGCGACCGCCGATGTGGAGTTGTTCGAGATCAACGAGGCATTCGCCGTAGTGACCATGGCGGCAATGCGCGATCTCGGCCTTAATCACGAAAAGGTCAACGTCCACGGCGGCGCCTGCGCGCTCGGCCATCCCATCGGCGCCTCCGGCGCGCGCATCGTGGTCACTCTGCTGGCTGCGCTCGCAAAATACGGGCTGAAGCGCGGCATCGCGGCGATTTGTATCGGCGGCGGAGAGGCAACCGCCGTTGCCGTCGAGCGCGTCGGCTAGGGCAAAGGCGCGCTGCTGAGTGCTTCTTCGGAAAACGGCGGCGGAGAAGCAACCGCCGTTGCGATTGAAATGACTCCCGAGTGAAGGGCAGAGCGCAGAGGCCCGAAGTCATTTTTCGTAAAGTTCGGATTCCGAGACCACTGGCTCGGCGCTTTCGCCGCGTGCGGTGCGATGAGCCGCGGTGAACATCGATCCGCGAGCGGGGACGATGGGAGCAAAGCTCATAAAGCCGATCTTCGGCGCGATGTCGTCGTAGATGGCTTCCATGCCGCCGCGGATGGTGTAGGTCTCGTGCCAAAAGCCGGTGCCTCCGGAGTCGCGCAAGAAGTTCTTCCACCAGAGGCGATGCGGCTCGGAGCGGGTCCATGCGAGGAGAGACACCATGTCGCGCCAGTACTGACGCATGCCCACGTGCATGGGGAAGAACGAAAAAACGAAGTTTTCGTGGCGGAGCAGACCATCTGGCTGAGAGGCAACGGAATTGGCGATTTTCGGGCCGAATCCGAGGACGGTTTTGAGGCCTGTGAGGCGGTTGACGCGCATGCCGAGGTAGACGACCACAAGGTCTGGGTACTCAGAGAGATCGACGGTTCGGCGGATGACGGGAGTTGGCATGGGAGGCTCCTGCGATGCAGAATTCAAGTTTTACACTTGCCGATCTCGTTTTATTTGGATTCCGGATGCCCTCCACTCCGGCGCCCGCGCAACAACCTTTATCCAGCGCCCTATGAGGAACCTGATCGATCGCGCTCTGAAGAAGTGCCTGTCTACACACCCGCCAAAGCAGCTTCTGCTACGCCGGAATCTGGCTTCGGCTGCGCATCGGCGGCCACCGAGGTTGCCACTGGCACGTGAGCCAGCTCCCACGCCGAGCGGTCCTTGAGCAAGCGGGAAACTAGCGCCGTGTGCATGGCGTGGCCGGCGCGCTCAGCCACGACATGGCCCTCCAGGCGGCGGCCGGCAAGGGCCAGATCGCCGATCAGATCGAGGATCTTATGGCGCACATACTCGTCGGGGAAGCGCAACGGGCCGTTCGCCGGGCCGTGTTCGGTCAAAATGATGGCGTTCTCGGCGCTTGCACCGCGAATCAGCCCCATGTCGCGCAGCTTGCGCTCATCGGCTTTGTAGCCAAAGGTGCGCGCCCCGGCAATTTCTGAGCCGTAGGTTTCCGCCGCCAGATCGACGCAGGTTTTCTGGTGGCCGATGGGCGGGGGAAAGGCGATAGTGTAAGAAATCCGGTAACCGGAGCCGGGATAAACGCCAATGAACTTGTCGCCTTCGCGGACTTCCACCGGTTGCAGCACGCGAAGCGTCTCGCGCCGGCGGCGCTGCTCGCGAATGCCCACGCGATGAAATGCCTCTACATAGGGCAGAGCGCTGCCGTCGAGAATCGGCAGTTCCAGGTTGTCGATCTCGACAATCACGTTGTCGATTCCCATGCCGATGAAGGCCGAGAGCAGGTGTTCGGTGGTGGAGATGAGTACGCTCTGTCGCATGAGACTGGTTGCGTAGCTCACCTTGGCGACGTTGCGCCCTGTGGCGGGAATCTCGAAGTTATCGAGATCCGTGCGCCTGAAGACAATTCCCGAACCTGCCGCGGCAGGCAGCAGGCGCATGTTGACCGGCGCTCCCGAGTGCAATCCCACGCCCGCAAATTCAAGAGGCGCTGCGATCGTCTGTTCCAGGTGCGCTAGCTGAGCCAAATACCGTCTCCGTATCCAGGAAAACCCGTCCGATGTTTAGATTAGACGAAATGCCGAAATGTCGTCGTGTGGCATTTTTGCCACACTATGCGTATTGATGACCCCTATTCCACTCGGAAAACAAAGCCTTAAGGGCTGTTCCAGGTTCAGGCTGTAGACCAAAACAGCGAGTTGTCCCGCACCTGTTTACCCCACCACGCGCAGGCTTTTTGAGGCATATCTGGCCATCTCGGCGTCGATGGTTACCAGCGCCAGACCCTCCGACGCCGCCTGTGCGATGATTACCCTGTCGAATGGATCCTTGTGGATCGGCGGCAGCGCGTAGACCCCGGAGATGTGCTGAGGACGGAGTTCCAATGGATTGGCGGCCAATTGTTCCAGCGCATCGAACCACCACGTGCGCGGATCGCCCACGTCCAGAGTGCCCTTCATGCTCTTGAGCATGACCTCCCAATACGAAACCACGCTCATGCGGTTGGGTCCGGCGAGGATGGCCCTGCGCGCCGCGGGAGTGAGCGCGTCCGGATCGCTCAGTGCCAATAGAATCGAGCAGGTATCGAGCAGGAACCCGCTCCCGGCCGAAGTCCCCTTCACAGGCCGCCTTCGATCAAACGGTCCGGGTCGACGGGTGCATCCCATCCTGGCAGCAGGCGGATGCGGTCTTTCATGCCTCCCAGTTTCGCCTTGCGGCGCTCGGCCGGTGGCGGAGCAATCTGGGCCACAGGGCGCCCATGGCGGGTGATGACGACCTGTTCGCCCCGCTCCACGGCGCGGATGAGTTCAGTTAGACGATTTTTTGCCTCACCGGTGCTGAAATCCATATTTTGGATTTTAGCCAGATTTTTTGGCTTAAGCAAGTTACAATCGCGGTGAAGGTTTTCGCATGTTCACAGTTCCCGACCCCCCGATTCCCATGCGCGCGCTGCTGGCTGGGGCGCGGCGCAAGGAGCCGTCTCTTCTCGATCTCGTCCGGAAACTCGTGCGGATAGAATCGCCTTCCGACGCAAAAACCGCTGTTGACGCATGCGTGGCGCTTGCGGCCGCACGCGCCAAAGCGCTGGGGGGACGGGTCAAACTCCACCGGCAGCACCGGCACGGCGATGTGGTTGAAGCGCGCTTTGGACCGCGAAAGCGAGCCTCCGGGACCGGCACGAAGCCCATCCTGCTCCTCGGTCACCTCGACACAGTTTGGCCGCTGGGAACGCTCGAATCCATGCCGTGCCGGCTGGGCGACGGCCGGCTCTGGGGGCCCGGCTCGTTCGACATGAAGGCCGGCGTGGCCATGGCGCTGACGGCCCTCGAAATTCTCGCCGAAGCCAACATGCTGCGCCGCGAAATCGTATTGCTGCTCAACGGCGACGAGGAGATCGGCAGTCGGGCTTCGCGTCCCGTCATCGAGCGGATCGCGCGCGAATGCGCCGCCGTCTACGTGTTGGAGCCGGCGCGGGGGCTGGCCTATAAAACCGCGCGCAAGGGCATCGGCGATTGGAAGATCGTCGTAACCGGCGTCGCGGCCCACGCAGGCGCCGACTTCGGGAAGGGCGCGAACGCCATCCGCGAGCTGGCCCGCGCCATTGAAACGGTGAGCGCCTGGACCGATCTCAAGCGCGGGCTGACGGTAAGTGCCGGCAAGATCGGCGGAGGCACGAAGAGCAATGTCATTCCCGCCGAGGCATGGGCAGAGGTCGATGTGCGCATTTTGCGCGCGGCAGACGGCGCGCGCATCGAGCGCAAATTCGCCGCGCTCAGAGCGGCGAATGCGCGCTGCACGCTGACCGTGACCGGAGGAATCAATCGCCCTCCCATGGAGCGCAGCCGCGGGACTGTCCAGCTTTATCGCAAGGCGCGGGAGCTCGCCCGCGAACTCGGCTTTGTTCTCGACGAGGCCGCGACCGGCGGAGGGTCAGACGGCAACTTCACCGCTGCGCTCGGCGTTCCCACGCTCGACGGCATGGGCGCGGTGGGTGAGGGTGCGCACGCGCGCCACGAATCGGTGATCGTGGAGCACCTCGCGCCGCGCACGGCGCTGCTGGCCGGAATGCTGATGGGCTGACGCATTTTCACAGTTGCCGTAAGCCGAAGCCGCAACCATCAAGTGGCGTTTTCATCAAGAGATCGCCACATTGCACAACACGCAAGATGCCTCATAGTAACTGTGAAAATGCCTTAGGGCCTGTTCACACTACCGGCACTTCGGCCTGATAAACTCCCGTGAAGAGACCAATCGAGGATTTCGACAACGATGAAACATGCCTTCTTAATCCTGTTTATAGCCACAATCCCGGCCGTCGCAGGCGCCCAAACCAGCGCGAACCCGCCCACGACCAGCCCTTCAACTTCTAAGTCCACGCCCGCAGCCCCCACGGCCACCCCCACCAAGCCCGTTACGGCTGCGCCGAGTGCGGCTGCATCCAGCGCCGTGGCGCCGTGGATCAAGCTTCCTGTGGGAGTACCCAGGGTGGCTCACGGGCCAGTTAAGATCCCCTTTTCGTTGCGATACGAAGACATCAAGATCGGTACAGGCCCCGAAGGCGAGGCCGGTAAGCTCTGGCACATCAAGTACACCGGATGGCGCGCAGCAGACGGCATCAAATTCGACTCCTGGGAAGACCACGGGCAGCCGGTCATCGGCACTGACGGCAAGCCCGAGCTCGATCCCGATGGTAAGCCCAAGTTGGGCGAACCGCAGCCCATCGCCGTTCCGCAGGGCGCGGGCCGCGTGATCCCCGGATTCGACTACGGACTCGAGGGCATGAGAGTCGGCGGCAAGCGCCGCATTTTCATCCCCTGGCAAATGGCCTACGGAACGCACGCGATTCCTGACCGGCCCGGCCATCCCGGCATTCCCGCCAAGTCGGACCTTATCTTCGACATGGAGCTAGTAGAGGTGACGGATTCGCCCGCGCCGCAGCCGCCGCGTCCGCGGCCGATTCAGAGGGTCCCGCCAGCCGGAGCCCCGCAGAACCCCGGCGCCAGTCCGCAGCCCAACGCCGCGCCTGCTGCACCTGCAACTCCTCCCGTCTCGGCTCCTGCGCAGCCTTCGACGCCCACGCAACCCACCGCGCCCGCGCAACCGTCGACTCCGCAGCAGCCGCCAACGCCCGCGCCGCCTGCAACGTCCGCGCCGGCCCAACCGCAGCCGAAGTAGCGCTCATTCGCTCTGGTCGCCGGGTGCCCCATCCTAAACGCGGTCTTTGCGTTTAGGGTGGGATCGGAATCCTATAGCGGTTCTCCAATTGGTTTAGAACGGAGCCACAACCGCTAAGTGGCGTTTTCATCAAGAAAACGCCACATTGCACGCCCTTCAAAACTTCACGTGAATTGGAGAACCGCCGGAACCCGCCGGCATTTCCAGGAACCGTCCCGTCTTAATGCCAACATATAACTTGTCAGCTGAGCAGCGTTTCACGCTGACTTGCTGATCTGCCGACCTGCTAGTCCAGCTTCGGGTGCAGCTTGTTGAAGCCTGTCGCCTCCTGGTAGGCGCGGGCGAAGGCGGCCAGCTTCGCATCCTGGTAGAGCCCGGCCAGAAACGTGAGCGACACCGGCGTGCCCGGCCCGCCGATGTCGTCGTGGTCGCCGTCGTCGATCGCCGGCGGCGGGGGCGCGTCGGCGCCGCGCAGGCCGTTGGGCAAAATCAGCGCCGGGTTGCCGGTAAGGTTCGTCGCCATCAGTTGCGCGTCGGTCGAGGGCGTGACGATGATATCGACCTGCTCGAAGAGCGCCGAAACCTGCCGGATGGCGAGGGTGCGCGCACGGTTGGCCTGGATGTACTCGACCGCCGGATAGAAGCGGGCGATGCGGAAGTCGTTGGGCCAGTCTTCGATGCCCTGCTCGGTGAGCAGGCGGTCGCGGCCCGTCATGGTCAGGTCGTCGAAGGCCGCGGCGGCTTCGGCGGTGAGCAGCGGCACCATGGCTTCCCAGGGCAGCTTGGGCAGTTCGACGGGAATGAGGTCGACGCCCATCGAGCGCAGCTTGTCGAGCGCGGCCTGCTCGTACTGGCGGTCGTAATCGCGGCGGGCGCGGGCGGCCTGCATCGCGGCGTTCGCGTCTTCGCGCTTTTTCTGGTCTTCGGCGGTTTCGTTCGGCGCAGCTTCCTTAAGCTGGAGCGGCGGCAGCGGGTCGAACTCGCTCTTCAGGTAGCCGATGCGCAACTTTTTCCAATCGAACTGCGGGTTCCAATTGAAGTCGACGCTGACGGCTGCCGACAGATCTTTGCCGTCGGGGCCGTGAATCACGTCGAGCACCAGCGCGCAATCCTCTACCGACCGGGCAATCGGGCCCGAGCTTATCCATCGTCCAGCTCAGGGCCATGGCGCCGGTGCGCGGAACGAGGCCGAAGCTGGGGCGCAGGCCGGTGCATCCGCAGCGCGTGGAGGGCGATGAGATGGAGCCGAGCGTCTCCGACCCGATGGCGAAGGCCACGCAGCCCGCGGCGACGGCGCTTGCGGAACCTGCCGAAGACCCGCTCGAACCCTGCGCGGGATTCCACGGGTTGCGCGTGCGCCCGCCAAACCACTTGTCGCCCATGGCCAGCGCGCCGAGGGTGAACTTGGCGACAAGCACGGCGCCGGCCGCGTCGAGCCGCTGGACGACGGTCGCATCTTCCTTGAAGGACTGATGCTCGAAGCCTCCCGCGCCCCAGGTGGTGGGGTAGCCTTTTACCGCCAGCAGATCCTTTGCGCCCCAGGGAATGCCGTGAAGCGGGCCGTGATAGAGGCCATTCTCCAGATCCTCGTCCGCGGCCCTGGCCTGCGCCAGCGCGCGCTCTTCGGTGAGCGTGATGACGAAGTGGAGTTTGGGGTCGTAGCGCTTGAGGCGGGCAATATACATCTGCGTCAGGGCGAGCGAAGTGATCTTGCGATGGTAGATGAGGTTGGCCAGTTCGAGCACGGTGGCGAAGGCGAGATCCTCGATGTTCGCCGGAGCCTTTAGCTCACCAGATTCCGAGTCGTCGAAGCGCAGTTGCGGCTGAGCGCCGGCGAAGGCAACGCGGCTCTCTGCAGGCCTCGCCGGGGGCCCCGGATGAAACACAAACGCCGGCGGCACGGAGTTCGGAATCTTGAGCGCGCGAATCTTGTCGTACCCTGCGCGCTGGTCGTTCAGGCCGTCGAGCATCATCTTTTTCTGCTCGGGCGTGAAGGGGCCAACACCGGCAAGAGCAGCCGCCTGGTCGAGCATTTCGGGGGTGATTTTGGGCAGTTCGGGCGGCTTGGCGGACCCAGAGCCCGGACCTGCCTCCTGCGCCTGCGCGGCCAGCGTGTAGAGAATTCCGGGCAGCAGCGGAGAGGCAATGCCGGCGCGAGTGCAGGCGTTCAGAAAGGCGCGGCGGTCAAGGCTCATCGCGATTCCTTTCATGATGATTCTTTCGACGAAACACGCGCCAGATTTTGCCTGGCCTGCGCCCAGGCCGCAGCAACGATGTCCGGATAACTACGCGCCGGGAAATCATTCGGAGTTACCCCGAGTGTCTGCCCGAAGCCATCGTCGATATAACACGTGGGCTGCTCGCTTTGCTTCCATTTCACTCTGGCCTTGGGCTTCTCTTTCAACACGCACTCTTCATCTGTCATGCGGCGATCTCCTCTATTTGGTCATCTGCATAATTATCGTTCCTTTCCACCGGAGCTAATTTGACTTGTGCAAAAAGACCGCGCGCATCTCTGCGACTTCTGCGCGGATCAATGACGACTCCGGCCGCGCCGCGTGGCTACTTTGCGGCCTCCACCAACAGGGTCTCGGCGCGGTGGAGTGCGTCGCGGCGCTTCTGCTTCTCGCTTTCGACGTCGGCCGGAGCCAAGGTCGCCCCGCCAACCTTGCGCGACGTATCGCTCAGCCGATTCTCGAAATCTTTGTCGAGCGCGGCCAGGTCCGAACGCGCTTGGCCGAGCGCGTCGTGGAGATGCGTAAGCTCGGTTGCGATGCGCTCGGGATAGTAGCTGAGGCGGTCGCCGCTCTGCATCGCATCGACAAGGGCATCGGAGGGACCGGCGACCGGTCCGGTTTCTTGCATTGCGTCATAGGCGCCGCGTAGGCGGGTCATTTGGCCGGCGAATCCGTCGATCTCGGCGCGGCGCGCAGTGAGGCCCGGCGCGCGGCGGACTTCGATGATAGCTCTTTCGGTCACGCTGCCGCTGGGCACTGCAATGACGGTGGTCAGCGTGTTGCCCTCGAAGGTCCAGCCACGGATTGGGCCTGGTTTGCCGCCGGCAACCTTCTGTTTGATTGGCGCCCCGTTTACAGTCACGGATGCGGGAGGCCAGTCGGCGGGCAGGCGCAGCTCGTAGCCGCGTGTCCTCATCATGCCGGGATAGTTGCCTTCCACCGGTCCGATCTCGACGCGGAGGGTGTCGCCTGTCTGCGACGCCTTGATCGGCGTGCGGGCAAAGACGCCGCGCTGATACTCAACCGATGCGCCGGAGTCCTCATAAACCGAGTAGCTGGAACTGGCGCCGGGCGCGAGCGGCCACACGTTCACAATGAGCGGATCGACCGGCTTCTCGCCGGTGTGCAACATCGCCGGCTGCATGGGAACGATGGCGCCGGCGCGCAGGTAGACGGGGATCTGATCGATGGAGAAGCTGCGGCCGACGGAGATTGGGCCGGTGAAGTGCTTGCCGGTCGGCCATTCGATCCAGTCGCCCTTGGGTAGCCAGATCTGTTCGGCGGCGAGGCCGGAGATTTTGTCTTCGGCGGTGGTGACGGGCGCGGCGAGCATCTGATCGCCGAAGATGTATTCGTTTTTGCTGGTGTAGGCGGCGTCGTCTTCGGGCCAGTCGTAATAGAGCGGGCGGAAAAACGCTACGCCGGTGTCGTAGGTGCGGTGCGCTTCAGTGTAGAGATACGGCTCCATCGCCTCGCGCAACCGGAATGCCGAACGCATCACCGACGAATACGGCTCGGGATAGGCCCAGATGCGGCGCTCGGCGTCAGGATTTTTTGTAGTGTGGGTGCGCAGGATGGGCGAGAAAGCGCCGAACTGGACCCAGCGCGTGTAGAGCTCAGGATCGACTGCGCCGGGCATGTGCCCGCCGATGTCGTGGCTCCAGTAGGCGTAGCCCACGTTGGCAGCGGTGGCCGTAAACCAGGGCTGAAAGGCGAGCGAATCCCACACCGAGATGGTGTCGCCGGAGAAGCCGATCTGGTAGCGGTGATTGCCCAGCCCGCCCCAGCGATGAAAGAGCAGCGGCCTCTTCCCCTCGCGCTGCTGATCGGTGAAGTGCAGGTAGTTGAGCCACCAGGTATTGGTCACGCCAGGCAACTTGGTCATCAAAGGGTCCTGCTGCCAGTCGATCCACCAGAAGTCGATGCCCTGACCCTCCAGCGGGTGCAGAACCAGATTGAAGTAAGCTGTTGCCCAGCGCTTGTCGGTGGGATCGAAGGGTACGTATTTCTTCGTGGCCGGATCGATGCCCACGGCGCGCGCTATTGCAGGGTAGGCTTGCTCCCACGGCTGAATTCCCGAGGCCGGATGCAGATTGAGCGTGGCCTTCAGCCCTTCGTCGTGAAGATTTTTCAGGAACGCATCGGGATCGGGAAACAGCACCTTGTTCCAGGTGTAGCCAGTCCAGCCGAGCGTCTGGCCGGCCTGATCGGTCTCGCTCATGGCCGTGAGCTGATCCCGGTTGATGTGCCAGTCCATGTCGATCACCAGTACATCGAGCGGAGTATCGTTTTCGCGGAAGCCGCGCACCAGCCCGTCGAGTTCCTGGTCGCTGTAAGCCCAGTAGCGCGACCACCAGGCGCCAAAGGCAAAGCGCGGAGGCAGCGGAATGCGGCCGGCGACACGCACAAAGTCGCCCAGCGCCTTGCGGTAGTCGTGGCCGTAGCCGAAGAAGTACCAGTCAACGTACGAGCCGGGCTTTTCGTCGGGCGGCCGCTCCATGGCCCAGGGCCAGGGGCTCTTCTCGCCGTCGACGAAGCGGAAGTCGGTGGAGTCGAACAGCGGGCGCGTCGAGTCGTCAACCAGCGCCCAGCCGGCGCGCGAAACCAGACCGGGCTCGATGGGCTCCTGGGTCTTTGAGCCCAGCGCGCCGTCGAGGGTGCGCGTGGTGCCCTGCAGATTTTCGGAATCTTCAAGGCCGGGATGCCAGACGACTTGTTTGCCGTCGACAGTGAGTGTGATTGAGAGGCTATCGGGGGTGAAGTGACCGTCGCCGGTGGGCGAGTAATTGAGCGCCAGGGCGCTGGTCTTGATCGTGAGCACTTGATTCGAGCCGCTCTTTGTTACTTCGGACTCGAACTTCGGCACGGGCAGGCTGCGATTAATGAAGACAAACGAGGCGTGATCTTCGAACTTGCCGTCCGCCGACCACTCCACGCGGATCAACTGCGGCGTCAGCACCGTGAACCGCGCCTTGTCGAGAGTGACCACGGCTTTCGGATCGGCCACCGGGTTGTCGGCCACAGTCGGAGTCGCGGCTGTCCTGGTGGATTCCGGCTCCGTAAGGCTGCCTGGCATAAGTCGGACTGGCCCAGCCTTGGTTTGAGCCAGTGCTGCAAAGCCGCAGCCGATGAACAAGCAACCAACTGCAAATGTCCTGAAAGAAACTCGCACGGTTGTCTCCAATCCTTGCTCCAACGGGAATGTTACCACTGCGTGCCGGCGCCGCGAACCCAACAGGAGAAGTGGGAAGCCGTTATGATTGTGCCAAGTACGCGCGCGGCGCTGCTCGGACTGGATTATCATGGCCCCCGTTGTTTTCATCTCGGCTGGCGAGGCAAGCGGCGAGCAGTACGGGGCGCTGCTGGCTACTGCCTTGTCGCGAAAATCTACTCCAAAAGGTCAAAGGGCGGAGCTCATCGGGATGGGCGGTCCGCAGATGGAGGCTGCCGGTGTGGAGCGGATCGTCCGCTCGGAAGACATGGCGGTAATGGGCTTCACTGAGGTGGTGCGTCATCTGCCGCGCATTTACCGGGAGTTTCAAAAGCTCAAGCGGGCCATCCGCGAGCGCCGGCCTGACATTGCCGTGCTGATCGACTTCCCCGAGATCCACTTCCGGCTGGCGCGGGAGTTCCATCGTCTCGGCGTTCCGGTGATTTACTTTGTGAGCCCGCAGCTATGGGCCTGGAAGCAGCATCGCATCCGGCTGGTGCGCAAGTATGTGCGGCGCATGCTGGTGATTTTTCCTTTCGAAGAGCCTTTTTATCGGGAGCGAGGCGTGGCGGCGGAGTTTGTGGGCCATCCCCTGGCTGATCTGCCAGCGCCAACGATCAGCCGCGAACAGTTTGCGGCTGAGAACAGGCTGGACCCCTCGAAAACCTGGATTGGGCTGTTGCCGGGTAGCCGACTGCCCGAAATCGAGGAGCATTTGCCCCAGATGCTGGAGTCGGCAAGAGGATTGTCTGCGCCTGGACCGTCGCCGGCAAGCCCGCCGGAGAATTATGAGTTTGTCGTGCCTCTCGCGTCTACCTTGAGCGCGGAGCAGCGGGCGGTTGTGTTCGAGCTTGCAGACAGCCATGGCGGCGGACTTCAAGTCCGGCTGGTCAACGACGCCCGGGCCGCGCTGCTCCACGCGCGCGCCTCGGTGGTGGCCAGTGGAACCGCGACTGTAGAGGCGGCGCTGATCGGCAATCCCTTTGTGGTGGTCTACCGTGTCTCGCCGGTGACTTATGCTATTGCCAGGCGGCTGGTGAAAGTTCCGCACGTGGCCATGGCGAACCTGATTGCTGGCAAGCGTGTGGTTCCAGAGCTGATTCAAAGCGACTTCACGCCGGCAAATATCGTCCAACAGCTTCGACGGCTGCTACCGGATGGGCCAGATCGTGAGTCCATGAGAATGGAACTGGGGGCGGTTCGCGATGCGTTGCGCGCGCACCCGGCCAATGGCAAGGGCCAAGGGCTGGGCGCAATTGAACGCGTAGCCGCCCTCGTCCAAAGTGAACTTGAAGCAGTTTGCCCCGCGGTCGTTGAGGCCGCACAACCCTGAATGCAATAGGGATTTCCCCAATAACCGGCAAATGCAAACGAACGGCGGCAAGAATAATGAGTATGGCAATGTTAAGCAGATCGGCGAAGGTTTTCGAGATTCATCGCCGCCGGCTCGCAGGCTGCTGCGCGCTCGTCCTGCTGGCGGCAGCCTGGGCAGGTATGGCAGCGGTTCCCGCAGCCGCGCAGCGCGAGCGCGCGGCGCTCAACATCACGGGCTACGTGATTAACGCCGAGCTCGATACGGCCACGCACCACCTGACGGCCACGACGGTGGTGAGCTTTACCGCGCCCGCAAACCTCGATGTGGTGAACTTTGGCTTTCACCCGGCGCTGAAGGTCACCAAAATCACCGATGAGAGCGGCAAAGTGCTCGACGGGGAGCGGACGGCGGACGGGTCCATCCGGGTGACTCCGCAAACGCCCTTTGCGGCCGGGCAAACCGAGCACTGGACCTTCGTCTACGACGGCACCATCACCGGCAACGAAGACGGACCCGTGGAGGGCTTGAAGCTGGCGGCCATCCAGGAGCCCATCAGCTATCTGCTGTATGCGGCGCGCTGGTTCCCGACGACGGGCTACATGACCGACCGTTTCACGGCGGAGATGCACATCCGCGTGCCGCAGGGGATGCGGGTCTTTGCCAGCGGCGGCGCGGGCGCGCCAAAAGCACGTGACGCTGGCCAACGGAAAGCCCGGCGACGAGTACGACTTCAAATGGACCAAACCGGGATTTCCGGGGACGGTGATTGCCGGGCGGTATGTCGACCCGGTCTCGGTCGGCGCCGGCAATGTGAAGGTGTACCTGACCATCAGCCACCAGGCGTCGGCCAACCAACTGGCGCAGACGGCGAACAAAGAATTCGACTTCTTTACCGATAGTTTTGGCCAGCCGGAGAGCGAGCGCCTGAACGTGGTGGAGCTGCCGGACGACACGCTGCCCGCGGCGTACGCGCCGGAACTGGCGGCGATCATGGGTTCGCGGGTGGGCGACAAATCGGGCATCCGCCTGCTGGCCAATACCATTGCCCACCAGTGGTGGGGATGCGAGGTGAGCGCGAAGACACTCAACGACGCCTGGATCACCAATGGCATGTCGCGCTACGGCGAGCTGATGTATGTGGAGGATGAAAGCGGCAAGAGCGCCCTGCGCGCGGCTTTGGAAGACGTGGCCGCGGGCGCGCTGGCCTACGACACCACCCCACTCTCAAGCGTCGGCCGGCAGGATCCGTTTTCGCCCCAGTTCCAGTCCATGACTCTCGAAAAAGGCGCCATGATCTTCCACATGCTGCGATGGGAGGTGGGCGACAAGGCAGTTTCTGGCCATCCTGAAGGGCGCGCTCAGCCAGTACACCGACAACTCGGTACGCACCGAGGATCTTGAGAAAGTGGCCGAGGCGCAGAGCCAGCAGCAGTTGACGCCCTTCTTTGCGCAATGGATCGACGGCACGGGCGCACCGCCCTTCACCGACAAATACGCCGTTTACCGGCTGGGGAACAACAAGGGCTTCCGCACCATCGGCGAGATCAACCAGGATCTCGATCTCTTCCGCATGCCGGTGGAGCTGCGGATTGAGACCGACGGCAAGACGGTGAACCAGAAGATCGACGTGGTGGGCACCGACACGCAATATGTCGTGGACACCTTCGGCCGGCCGCGCCGCATCAGCATCGATCCCGGCGACTGGGTGCTGAAGACCACCCCCGACCTGCAGGTGCGCATCTCCATTCTGAAAGGCCAGCAACTGGTGGCACAGGGCGACCTGACGGGCGCTCTGGCCGAGTATAAGAAGGCGCTCGAAGCCAACCCGCAAAGCTCGCTGGCCAGCTATCGCATTGGCGAGTTGCTTTTTACGCAGCGCAACTACCAGGCAGCGTCAACTCCTTCCGCGACGCGCTGCGCGGCGACGACGAGCCGGCTGGACTGAAGTCTGGAGCCACATTGCCATCGGCAAAATCTTCGACATGACCGGGCAGCGTGACCGGGCCGTAAACGAATACCGTCTGGCGGTGCAGACCAACGACAACACCCAGGGAGCCGTGAACGAGGCGCGCCTATACCTGCAAAAGCCCTTCAAACGGCCTGAAGATAATTGAAAAAACAGGGATACAAGTGCAACGGCCAGCCGTCGGGCTGGCCGTTGTTCTCTGAAGGAACTACTTCTGGGCGTTCGGCTTGCCCAGAGAAAGAACCTGCAGTTCCACATGGGCAAGACCGGCCAAGGTCATGCCGAGCTTCTTCGCCGCGCCGTACGAGAGGTCGATGATGCGCCCCTCTTCAACAAGGTCGCCGCGATCGATGATACGAACTACGACCGAGCGGTGATTGGACTGGTTGACGACCCTCACGATCGAGCCGAAGGGAAGGGTCGGGTGGCAGGCTGTCATGGCGTACATGTTGTAGATCTCGCCGCTGGCGGTTTTGCGTCCGTTAAAGACGCTGCCGTACCAGGAGGCGATGCCATGGACCTTGTTGTTCCACTGCCTGGCTTCGGCAGTGGGGCCGTTCCGGGGAACCGCCGGTTCCTCATCGGCGAGCGAGGCCGGGGTCGGGCTCGCGGCAACTGAGGTTGCAGGCGGGTTGACGGCTGGTCTGGGAAGACCCGCATCCGCTTGCACTGTTCGCCCGGAGAAGAGCACCACCAGCGCGACCAGCGCAACGGCAGAGACTCCCGCAACAAAGTAAATCCATCGCGGAGGCCGTTGTCTTAAGTTGCGTGTTTTCCTTTCTATAACCATCTGTCGATTTTACTAAATCGGCACGGGCCAAGCCCTTCCATTGTCAAGATAGCCAATAGGATTTTTGTTGAAAATGGCTGGGGCTGAAATGTCCCCCGGTAAAGTATTCATCTTGTGGAGGTTACGAAAAGCGCTAAAAACAGCGTGTTTTCCCATTTTGGGTCAAAGATTTCTGTGCAAAATCAAAAATAACAATGCGTTGGGCGGCATTGCGGCATATGTTACTGACAATTCAGTGACTTATCGATCAGAAAGAGGCTTACTGATGGGCAGAATTCATGCCGGTCGGAATCTTGCTACGCTTTCTGCGCTTCTCGCTGCGTGCGGCTCTCGCTCAAATGCCCGCCTACACTGACGTCGGGCTGGTGCCGCCTGGCGATCCGCGCGGGCAAGTAACCAACACTGGTCGCTTTTGCAGATTAATTCGCGCTTCCTGCTAGCGTTGACTTAGGGCTTGTTGTGAACCACCTCGTCGTTGAGGGTTCACCGCAGGCCCTTCGGCTTTTTGGGGAGAAAGAATCCTGGCCGCAGGAAAGGGAACGCGATGCAATTGAGCGCAGCGGGGTTGGAGTTGATCAAGAGGTCGGAGGGGTTTCGCAGCCAGGTATATACCGATGTGGCCGGGCTTCCGACGATTGGCTATGGGCACCGGGTTACGGCGCCGGAGTCGTTCTTGGGCGGTATCGACGAGGCGCAGGCCGCCGCGATGCTGACCGAGGACGCTCTTGAAGCTGAACGTGAAGTCGCCCGGCTGGTTCGGGTCGCGCTTACGCAGGGGCAGTTCGACGCGCTGGTCGACTTCTGCTTCAACCTGGGCGCGGGAAGGCTGGCGGGGTCCAGCCTGCTGCGGGAGCTGAATGCCGGCCAATACGCTGCCGCTGCCGAGCAGTTGCTCGGTTGGGACCATGCCGGCGGAGCGGTGAATGCGGGACTGAGGGCACGTCGCGAAGCTGAATTTCAGCTTTGGAATGGAGGCCAGGCCGCCGCACAAATCGCGGGGCAAGAGCTGCCAAGGAACGCGGCGACCGAACCCGGCCCCTGAAACCCTAAACCTGACACAAGGGCCGAACCCGGCCCCTGAAATCCCGACCCTGACATATGGAGGCATACATACGCCTCCCGTAAGTCCTTTGTTTTCAAATACGGAGGCATATCCCCTCCTGTAACTTCTTTGTTTTCAAACATGATTGGGCATACCTCCATCATAAGTCCTTTGTTTTCAAATATGGGGATATGGCATATAGGGGGGAGGAGGGCTACCAACACCCTGGGCCGGGAACGGCGCGCGGGCGTAAATTCAAATCCGGTAGCATCGGATCATGGAATCATCTTCCTGGGTTTTCCTGTTTCTTACCCTCAAACTTATCGAGACTGTTTCTATTCGCCGCTTCTTCATCGGCTTGCCTCTCCTCGGCGATTTCCAGCCGTTCGCCGGGCTTGAGGTAGCCTTTGCGGCGAAACCAGTCTTCCATCGCATTCTGAAGTCGTTCGAGGGGAACGCGGTGTCCAACTTCGAGCAGCCCGTCGGCGGCTGGGAACGTATCGTCGAAAACCGCGTCGTTGGTAAAGTCCCGCATGGCGAAGTTGTCGATCTGGCGGATGGGGCAAGCGTGGCGCTCACCCGCGGAATCAATGCGCTGGACGGAGAGGCGGCGGGCGAACATGGTTTCACTGTAAACGAACGCGCCAGCGCTGGATGACTGAAAGCGCGGGCGTTACTCTAAGGCTTAGCTGCCTGGACAGGCTTCGCGTCCTTTGATTGCTGGGTCTCTACGCTGAAGCGCTTGAAGTCGTAGTCGCGCTCGATGTAATGTTGGCGAAGGTTCTTGAACACCAGGACCCGGGCCTGCATGTTGCCTTCGCCGCCGGTGGGGAGCCAGACTCCGCCGCCCACGGGGGCCTGGTCAAAGTGGAAGTTGGATCCCTTCTGGACGGTGGCGAAGACGCCGCCGGCAACATGGAAATTGTCGTTGAAGCTGACTTCAAGGCGGGTGACCTGGCGGTCGGCCTCGTCGATCCAAAGGGTGCCTTGCAGCTTTTTTGAGGCGTCTTCAATCAAGCCATGAGTTTTCGCGTCTTTGCGGCCGATGAAGTCAAAAACGATCGTCACCCGGCCGTGGTAGATTTCGCGCCTGGGGTTGCGGACGTCCATGATTTCAAGCAGGCGGCCGATGCTGATGGTTTGGCCTTGGATCGGCTGGCCCGGCGGCGTGGCTTGCGCCTTCTCGACGAGCTTGGTCACGCGCTCCGTCTCCTTGCGGTCTTCGCGCGGGTCGAGCGGCTTGCCATCCTTTTTGACCACGCGCGCGATCAGGTGGCTGTTGACGAAAAAGTTTTCGTCCTCCTCGGATTCGGTTCTGGTGACCCTGCCATTGCTGTCGATGTCTTCGGTGGTAATGAGCGCGGTGTAGGTGTCGTCTTCGCGCGCCTTCTCAACCTGCTTCTGGTGCTCCTGCACCTCTTTCATGAGCTGGCGAATGTCAGGCAAAGCCGGGCCGGAAGGCTGCTGTGCGATGATCGCGGAGACCCATGCAGACAGGATGAACGCAGCATGCGGCAACCAGCGTATTGTGGGCATCCTTCGCGCCATGTTATGCCGTCTTAGATCAGACTGCCCGGAATCGGGTGCGAAAGGGAGGTCGACGGATTTGAGAATTTTACTGCATTGGATTCTGAGCGCGATCGCGCTGCTCTTCGTTTCCCGTCTCGTGCCTGGATTTTATGTCGCGAGCCTGCTTCCGGCCCTGATTGCCGCGGTGGTCATCGGACTGCTGAACGCCACGCTGGGGCTGTTCTTGAAGATCATCACCTTCCCCATCAGCATCCTCACGCTGGGAATCTTCCTGCTGGTCATCAACGGCGTCATGATCCTGGTGGCATCAAGCCTTGTTCCAGGGTTCCATGTGTACGGGTTTGCACCGGCCTTCTGGGGCGCGGTGGTGCTGGCGCTGCTGGGCATGCTGATCCGGGCGATCGTGAAGGACGAGTAGGAGAGCGAGCGCGCCTTACTTTGAAGCCGCCGGTTGTGGCGCGGGCGTGGCAACCGGCGTGGCCTGGGCGGTCGCAGCCTTGGCCGGCGCAGGACGCGCGGCGGACTTTTTCGTCCCCTTAGGCAGCGCGGGCGGTTGCTTGACGGGCGAGATCACGGTCGGGCCGGGAAGAGTCTGCGGGGTACGCATAGCCCCGGCGCCGGAGAAGCCGCCCGGCTCGAAGGCACGCGGCATGACGATGACTTTCACTGGCTGGCCTTGCTGGGGGTTCTGGACGCGGGTGTAGACGCCCCATCCGCCGCCGGCTACCACAAAGACGATGGCCGCGGCGGCTGCGGTGCGCGCCCAATCGCGAATCAACCAGTCGCTTTGCGGGTTCAAGGGTTTGGGCCAGGCCAGAAGCCGGCCGGAACGACGCGCGGAGCGGAGCGCGGCATGCACTCGATCTTCAAGACCGGTGGGCGCGGGGAGGCTGGCGATCAGCCGCAGAGTCTCTTCTGCGGAACTGGAAACGGAACCAGAAACGGCGACAGGAACGGATTCAGGAGCCAACGGATTGCGAGGATTCGAATTCATCGCAAACTCCTCTCATGATTGAGCAGGCCGGCCATCAGGTTGCGGGCGCGGAACAGGCGGGAGCGGACGCTGGACTCGGTGATGCCCAGAACCGAGGCGATCTCGACGCTGGAAAGCTCGTCAAATGCCGAAAGCAGCAGCACCTGGCGCTCTTTGGCGGGCAGTTGGTCGACGCAGGCGAGCACATGAGCGTGATGCTGGGCCGCGGCGGCAAGCTGCTCGGCAGAAAGCCCTGCGGAGGGCAGCACGCGCGCCAGTTCGGCAACATCGTCGGTCTCGGGGCGGGTTTTGGCGCGGCGCTTGCGGTCGAGCACGATGTTCCAGACGATGCGAATCAGCCAGACGCGGTGGTCGCGCACTTCGTCGAGCGCTGTCGCGATGGCGCAGGACGCGCAGAAACGCCTCCTGCACGGCATCTTCAGCGTCGGAGGGGTTGCGCAGGACGGAGAAAGCCACGCGATAGAGAGTGCCGGCGTACTGGTCGACCAGCGCCGCAAGCGCAGCGTCTTCCGCGCGCCGGCGGGCCTCGTCGTTCACCGCGCTCGAGGGAATTTCCATGCTCGAGGGAATTTCCATCCAACCTGCGAAAATGGCCTGGCTGGTGCTCACACTCACCAGACGCAGGCAGGAAGAAAATGCTCAGGCGCCGACCCTCGGGCTCAAAGAGCGGAACCTGGCCGGTCAGCGGCTGCCGCCTACTTCGCGGCAAGCTTTTGCGCGGCGATGGAGCCGGCCGCGCCATCCTTGTCCGCATCCTTCACCTTGGCCCACAGAGCGCGCGCCTGGTCCTGCTTGCCCTCTGCGGCGTAGAGATCGGCAAGGTCAAGCTGCGCCACGCCGGCTGAGACCGTGACCGACGGCTTGGCAACCAGCTGGTTATAGAGCTCGATGGCCTCGCTGTCGCGGGTTGTCTGGCGGTAAAGGCCGGCCAGCGCCAGCTTGGCCAGGTTGGAGAGATTGCGGTCCCAGGAACCGGCCGCGGCCTTCAGTTCGGTCTCGGCGTTGCCGTTCTCGCCCAGTTCCTCGTAGGTGACGCCGGCAAAATAGCGGGCTTTGGCGCCCTCGGGCAGCCAGCCGAAATCGTGGGCCACTGCGACAAACTCGCGATTGGCCTCTTTTGCGCGGGCTGCGGACGTGGTGTAAACGCCGGCCTCCGGCGGAGCGCCGGGCTGAGCCAGGGGCGTCTGATACACATCCATGGCCGCGCCCAGGGCGAGGGCGCCGGCCGACGAGCGCACGTTCCAGTAGACCAATGCGGCAACGCAGAGGAGCACAAGCACTCCGGCCCCGACAACCCAGCGCATGACGCCGGCCCGATGGCCGCTGATCCAACTGGCGCTGCTTGCGGCAGCCTGCGCAAACTTATCTTTCTTCAGGGCGTGACGGGTTTGTGTATCCACGGGTCTGTCTTTTTCCTTCGCTGGTAGACTTGCAGGCGGGTCCGGTCAGGTGAGAGTAGCGCCACTGCAACCCTATTAGTCTATCAGCGCGGTTTGAGCAGCGGCAAACTGAAGGCTTGCCGCCGCGCGGCATGAACTGTAGGCTAAAGGCATGTACGAAGATTTTCATGTAACCGACCGCTGGAGCGGCGAAGACCTGCATTGCCACTGGAAGGGCACCATCGTGGCCATCGCCACGCGTCACGCCGACGCGGTAGACGTGCGTTTCGACGTGAACGGCCGCCCCATGTGGATCGCGCTGCCGTGTACGGCCTGGGTGGAACAGAAGAAGCGCACCGGCAAGGTCATCACCGACCAGCTCGCGGCGCAGATCGCCGGCCGCTATCTGAAGCAACTGGTCGAGGAGGGCTTTGACGCCCGGCGCGAGATCTACACCATGACCGTTGCCGAGGTGCTCGAACACCTTGACGCCGTTGTAGCCGAGGCCAGGGAGCAAGGCGCCATGCCGGTGCTGCCGGCGGGAATCTAGCGTCGTGTCCCAAAAGTTCATTACAAAATCGTGGCGACCAAATGCAGGTCCTTCGACTCGTCCGCCGCGGCGGACTCGTTCAGGATGACAGGGTGTTTATACTGCGAACTTTTGAGACAAGACGCTAGCGTCCAATCTCAACGACAGGCACCGCGAGGGAAGATCGAGATTTCAGATCGCCGTAGCTTCAGCTTTCGCATCGCCGCGCCTGAGCAGGCGGCTCAGAATCACATAGAGGACCGGGATAAACACCAGGTTCAGAACGGTCGAAAGCAACATGCCGCCGACGATCGTGGTTCCCACCGACTGGCGGCCCAGCGCGCCGGCGCCCGAGGCGAAGACCAGCGGCAGCACGCCGAGAATGAATGCGAACGAGGTCATGAGAATGGGCCGCAGGCGCAGTTCCGCGGCCTCAATCGCAGCTTCGGAGATGGTGCGGCCCTTGCGCCGCAACTGCTCAGCAAATTCGACGATCAAAATCGAGTTTTTGGCCGAGAGACCGATGAGCATCACCAGGCCGATCTGGCAATAGACGTCGTTCGCGAATCCGCGCAGCGAAACCAGGCCCAGCGCGCCCAGCACCGCCATGGGCACGGCCAGCAGAATGATGAAGGGCAAGGCAAAGCTCTCGTACTGCGCCGAAAGCGTGAGATAGACGACAAGAATGCCGAGGCCGAAGATGAGCAGCGCCTTACCGCTGGATTCGAGCTCGTCGAGCGTCAGGCCAGTCCACTGGTAGCCCATGCCGCGCATCATATTGTCCGTCGCCAGCTTGTCCATGCTCTGCGAGCGCCTGCGCCTGAGCTGTAGCCGGGCGCGGGCGAGCCGTCGATCTCCACAGCGCGGAACAGATTGTAGTGGGTGATCACCGGCGGACCTGCGCTCTCTGCAACTGTCACCAGGTTGTCGAGCGGCACCATCTGGCCGGAGTCGGAGCGCACATAGTAGCTGTGCAGGTCGCCGGCTTTCATGCGGAACGGCTGGTCCGCCTGCACGTAGACGCGATAGGTGCGCTCGTTGTAGTCGAAGTCGTTGATGTATTCCGACCCCATGAAGACATTGAGCGTGGTCGCGATCTGCGAAATGGAAACCCCCATCGCCTTGGCCTTCTCGCGGTCAATCGTCACCAGCTCCTGTGGGTCGTTGGCAGAAAAGGTGGTAATCAGCCCGGTGAGCTCTTTGTGTGTGCTGCTGGCGGTCACCATCTGGTGCGCCACGCGGTCCAGGTCGCTCAGCGTGTTGCCGCCCTGATCCTGCAGCATGAACTGGAATCCGCCGTAGGTGCCAACGCCCCCAACAGCGGGCGGCTGGAATGCGGCCAGCAAGCCGCCATTGGGTATAAACATCAGACTTCGCAGTTTGGGCGAAATGTCTTTCAGGACGTCGGCCGTCGAGTGCCCCTTTCCGTGGCGCTCAGTCGGTGGTGCCGCATGTTGCACGAACATCATGCCGGCATTGGACGCGCTGCCGGAAAAGCTGAAGCCCATCATTGAAAACAATCCGAACACATCGGGATTCTGCGCAATGATGGCTGCGCCGCGGTCGGCGAGGGCCGTGGTGTAGGCCAGCGACGAGCCCGGAGGCGCCTGCACAATCACCATGAAGTAGCCCTGGTCCTCCTGGGGAATAAAACCCGTGGGAACATGGCGATAAATCCAACACGGTTGCGCCGAGTCCGGCAAAGAAGAGCACCAGGAGCAAATAGCGCAGTTGAAGAGCGACGTGAATGATGCGCGCATAGGTGCTGGCCGTCCAGGTGACGAATGCATCGGCGCCGTGAATAAAGGCGGCAAAGGCACGCGAGACAAGCCGGATATGAAGAAAATCCAACTGCCGGGGACGAGCTTCTTCGCCGCGCAGAAACAGCGCCGATAGCGCGGGTGAAAGCGTAAGCGCGTTGAAGGCCGAGATGGCGATGGAGAACGCGATGGTGAGCGAGAACTGGCGATAGAGAATGCCCGTGGTGCCGGGGAAGAAAGATACCGGCACGAACACGGCAATCAGCACCAGCGAAGTGGCGATAACTGCGCTGGTCACTTCGCCCATGGCGCGCGAAGTGGCCTCGCGCGCGTTGGAGTGTTCCATGTGAATGTGGCGCTGCACATTCTCGATCACCACAATCGCATCGTCGACCACCAGGCCTGTGGCCAGCATAATGCCGAAGAGAGTGAGCGAGTTGATGGAGAAGTCGAAGATACGGATAAACGCGAAGGTGCCGATGAGCGAAACCGGAATGGTGACGGCGGGAATGATGGTGGCGCGCCAATCGAGCAGGAAGAGAAAAATGACAGCAATAACAATGACAGATGGCCGCGGCCAGCGTAATCAGCACTTCATGAATCGATTCGCCCACAGCGGTCGTGGAGTCGAAGGCGATTGCGTATTCAAGGCCGGGCGGAAAGTTCTTTGAGAGCTGTTCGAGCACGGCCTTGGCCTTGCGGTCCACGTCGAGAGCGTTGGCGTTCGACAGCTGCTCCACGCCAATGCCCATGCGCGTCATGGCCTGCGTACTTGAGCGCAGTGCTGTAACTTTCGGCGCCCACCTCCGCGTGGCCCACGTCCTTGAGCAGCACCAGGCCGTTGGGCGAGTTCTTGACGATGATGTTGTCGAACTCTTCGGGATTGGTGAGCCGGCCCACAACGCGCACGGGGATCTGGAAGGCCTGCTTGGTGTCGGATGGCGGCTGCCCAAGCTGGCCGGCGGGAATCTCGACGTTCTGCTCGGTCAGCGCGTTCACCACATCGGTTGCGGTCAGGCCGCGGGCAGCCAGGCGCACCGGATCGAGCCACACGCGCATGGCGTATTTGCGCTCGCCGAAGATCACCACATCGCCCACGCCCGGCACGCGCTTGAGCGCGTCTTTCACATAAATGTCGAGGTAGTTGGAGATGTATTCGTTTGAGTAGCGCCCGTCGCGCGTATAGAATCCAGCGCCGAAAACGAAGTTGTGAGTTGGATTTCAGGACGTTGATGCCGGTGGAAACCACCTCGCCGGGCAGGCGGCCTTCCACGCTGGCCACGCGGTTCTGCACGTCCACGGCCGCGATGTCGAGGTTGTAGCCGGTCTGGAAGGTGATGTCGATCTCGCAACTGCCGCTGTTCGTGCTCGACGAGCTGATGTAGCGCATCCCCTCCACGCCGTTGATCGCCTCCTCCAGCGGAATGGTGACAGCTTTCTCCACCGTCTCCGCGTCGGCGCCCACATAGCTGGCGGTCACCTGCACCACGGGCGGCGCCAGCCTGGGATACATGGCCACGGGAAGATTGGGAATGCAAATGGCGCCCGCAAGAATGATGAGCAGGGCGCAAACGGTGGCGAAGACCGGGCGATGAATGAAGAAATCGACAAACAAGATGAGCTCTCTTTCCTCTTGGTTCCGGATAGGGTGGAGCGCAGAACCGGAGTGCAGCCATGCCAAAGCGGGAACCGGGCCGCGCTTAGCCGCCCATCGGCATCACCGGCATGCCATCTACCAGGAACTGCGTTGCCGACACGATCACGCGGTCGCCCGCGCTCAGTCCTGAAACAATGGAGTAGTTGTTGCCCACGGTGTCGCCCAGCATCACCTCCGTGCGGTGCGCCAGGGCCATGCCGTTCTGCTTCCGCACCACGAAGACGAAGCTTTCCTCACCCTGGCGCGTAACCGCCAGCACCGGAACCACGGCCATGGGCCTGGTGCTCCATATGACTTTCGCCTTCACCATCTGCGCATTGCGCAAGATCTCCGAGCTCCGATTTCACAGGGGCCTTCACCAGAATCCCCTGCAGCGTGCTGTCCACTTCCGGCGAGATGAAATCGACCTTCGTCTTTTCCAGCACCTTGCCGCTGTTGTCTGTCAATTCGATGCCGAGTCCCATGCGCACCTCGGCAGCGCGCTCCGTGGGAATGTAGACGTACGCCTCGAGATGGTTGTTTTCGTCCACCGTGGTCAGTATGGTCGATGTCGTGAACGTAGTCACCCACATGCACCGGGATGTCGCCCACCACGCCGTCGAACGGCGCGCGGATGGTGTAGTAGTCCAGCAGTTGTTCCTGCGCCTTGCGCGACTCCGTCGCCGACTCGTAATCCGCTTTGGCGTTTTGAAAAGCCTGCTGCGCCTGGTCGTAGGTGTCGCGGCTGGTCACGCCGGCTTCGAACAGCTTGCGCTGGCGCTCCAGTTCGATGGTGTCGTAGTCGTAAAGCGCCTTCTTCTGCTGCTCCGTGGCACGCTGCGACTCGACGGTCGCCTGCTGTTGCCGCGGATCGATGTGGATCAGCTCCTGGCCGGCCTTTACTTGATCGCCCGAGTGGACCAGAATGTGCGTGAGCGCGCCGCTCACCTGCGGCTGCAGCGTCGCCGAGCGGCGCGATTTGATCGTGGCCACGTACTCGCTGCTTTGCGCCACGGGCGCCAGCGCCACGGTCACCGTTTGCACCGGCAAGCCCTGCGGCGCCGGTCCGGCCGCAGCCGGAGGTTTTTTTTGGCAGCCCGTTCCCAATAGTCCCGCGAAAATCAAAAATCCTATCGTATAAGTGCGTTGCAATGTACTCTGCGTCACTCGAATCTTCCTCTGGCCATGGCGTTACGCCATTTTCTCGTCGCGCGTGGCCGTTTTCCATCCTGCCCGCCGCGGCGGATCGGCCTTACACGGCACCCTATTCTCGGGGTCCCGAAGGAAATGCCGGTCGGAGCCCCGCCTTGTTCGCGGAGCGGTCAATGGCGGCCCTGGCCTGTTCGCGTCGTTGCCGTTATGAAGTTGTTTCCGTCCACGCCATGGCCCCCATCGAGGATAGCGCAAAGACCCGGGTGCGCTCTGTGACGGCTACCGCTTCCTGACCCCTGCCCGCGCTGGCCTCCCAGGCGGCCGTGCAGGTTGCGGTCGTGTTGCTTCCCCCGCCGCAGCCGTGGTTTCGTTGATTGCTACTGGAGCCGTCTCGCGCCGCTCCGCAGTCCGGTATGTTTTTGACACGCATACCACGAGTTGATAGCCTTTCAGAGGGCGCAGCTTGAAAGACTTGTCCGGCCACTCATCCAGCCGCTATCTGCTCTCCGAAGCGTCCCCGTCGTCTAGCCCGGCCTAGGACACCGCCCTTTCACGGCGATAACACGGGTTCAAATCCCGTCGGGGACGCCAATAGAATCAATTATTTATTGAATGTTATGCGATGTGGCCGGTTGCTCGGTTCCGTTGCGGTCACGATAGAACCGAACTTCACTGCCTTTGAGGCGGTTTTCTCTCCGGTTTCAGCGAAAGCAGAATCGAGCAGTTTGGCCGCATCTGCGAGGAACGCCGGGGACAGGTGCTGATACTTTGCCGCCATTCTCAAATCCTTGTGGCCTAAAATCCTTGCGGCCCAAGATGAGCGCTACATTGTGAATGGCGTTTCCATTCATCCTCATCCAGCTTGCAGCAGTGTGTACTATGCGAAGCGGTTCGGGAGCATCTTAAAGCGCTTTGCCGGCCATCTAACGACATGAGCGAATCCGCAAACGCGAAGCCCTGCGCGGTTTGTTGCAATGAACCGTAATTCATCCGGGTTTGCATCCGATTGCCAATTTTCTTGTCTTCAATATGCCGCGAATCCCCTCGTCCTCTTACCGGCTGCAGTTACACGCCGGCTTCACCTTCGATGACGCCTCCCGGGTGGCCGGCTACCTGAAGGATCTGGGTATCTCGCACGTGTACTGCTCGCCCTATCTGCAAGCAGCCAAGGGCAGCCTGCACGGGTACGACGTGGTCGACCACCAGAAGGTCAATATGGAGATTGGCGGTGAAGAGGGGCATGCGCGCTTTTGCGGCGCGCTCGAAGCACTCGACATGGGCCAGGTGCTGGACATCGTTCCCAACCATATGGCAATCGGGCCGGAGAACAAGTACTGGTGGGATGTGCTGGAGAATGGCCCATCGAGCCGGTTTGCAGAGTGGTTCGACATCGACTGGAATTCAGCCGAGGTGAAGCTGCAGAACAAAGTGCTTATTCCGGTTCTGGGCGACCAGTACGGACGCGTGCTGAGCGCCTACCAGATCGCGATTCAGTACGACGGAAAATCGTTCCGGGTGCGCTACGGCGATCATCTCTTTCCATTGGCGCCCCGATCCCTGGCGATTCCCTTGAAGATGGCGGCAAGATACGTCAATGCGCCGACTCTCGGCTTTCTTGCCGATAGCCTGGCGCGGCTGCCTGCGCCGCAATCGACCGATGAAGAAGTGCTGGCCGCGCTCGATCGCGATAAGACCATCCTCTACGACCTGATGCATCGCTTTTGCCGGGAGGAACCCGCGGCATGCGCGGCCATCGACCGCGCGGTGGATGAGCTGAACAAAAACATCGACGCGCTGGATAATCTGCTGAATCTGCAAAACTACCGGCTGGCCTACTGGCGAACCGCCGATCAGGAGCTTGGCTATCGGCGCTTCTTCGACATCAACTCCCTGATCGGCATCCGCGTCGACCGGCGGCGCGTCTTCAATGCCATCCATTCCCGCGTCATGGAGTGGCTGCGCAATGGCGTCCTCGATGGAGTGCGCGTGGATCATCCCGACGGGCTGCGCGATCCCGGGACAATATTTTGAGCGGCTGCGATCGGGCTCTCCCGCGGCCTGGATTCTCGCCGAGAAGATTTTGCAACCCGGCGAATCGCTGCGCTCAAGCTGGCCGATTGCCGGCACCACTGGATACGACTTTCTGAATATGTGCAACGGTCTGCTGGTATATGGCGAGGGCCTGAACGAGCTCACCGAAATCTACACAAACTTCACGGGCGAGGCGCAGGATTTTGAATCGCTGGCGCACGCCAAGAAGATGAACGTGCAGCACGAAGCCTTAGGCAGCGATGTGAACCGGCTGGCCCATCTGTTTGTGGAAATTTGCGAAAACAATCGCGACCGCCGCGACTACACGCGCGCCGAAATCCGGCGCGCCATCCGCGAAGTGGCCGCGAGTTTCTCAATTTACCGAACCTACGTGGAGCCCGGGCGCAATGAAATCACGGAAGAGGACGAAAAGGAAATCAGAAATGCCGTTGAGATTGCCAAGACGCACAGAACTGACGTGGCCGCAGATCTTTTCGACTTCATCGGCGATGTGCTCACGCTGCGGCAGCCGCGGCGAAGTCGAGACCGAGTTCCTGCTGCGCTTTCAGCAGTTTACTTCCCCGGTGATGGCGAAAGGCGTGGAAGACACGGCGTTCTATTGCTTCAACCGGATGATCGGATTGAACGAAGTGGGCGGCTCTCCCGAGCGCGATGGCGTGAGCCTCGATGAGTTTCATGCCTGGTGCGCGAAGATGCAGGCCGAGCATCCGCAGACTATGAATACGCTGTCAACGCACGATACCAAACGATCGGACGACGTGCGCGCGCGGCTGGCGGTGCTGACGGAGATATCGGGCCACTGGCGCAAAGCGCTGCAACGGTGGTCGCGCCGGAATCGGGAATTCAAGACCGGTGAATTTCCCGATCGCAATACGGAATATTTTCTATATCAAACGCTGGTCGGCGCGTGGCCCATCGACGCCGGCCGAGTGACTGCATACATGGAAAAGGCCGTGCGCGAAGCCAAGCAACAGACCAGTTGGACCCAGCAAAACAAGGAATTCGAGAATGCGTTGAAAATGTTTATCGAGCGCATCCTCGATTCACAAGAGTTTGTTTCGGAGCTCGAGAGCATGGTTGCGCAGGTTCTTCTTCCGGGCCGCATCAACAGCCTGGCGCAAACGTCTCATCAAATGCACTGCGCCCGGAGTTCCCGACATGTACCAAGGCGGCGAAATCTGGGATCTGCGGCTCGTCGATCCTGACAATCGCGGGCCGATCGATTATGCGATCAGGGAGGCGATGCTCGCCGAGCTACATGCCGGTGTGAGCGTCGATGAAATCATGAAATCGATGGACAGCGGCATGCCGAAGCTCTGGGTGATCTACAAGGCGCTGCACCTTCGCCGCGACCATCCCGAGTGGTTCGGCGAGAGCGCAGCCTATACGCCGCTGCCGGCGGAGGGATCGAAGCAGGCGCATCTGATCGCATTCTGCCGCGGCGAGCAGGTTGCCGTGCTGGCTCCCCGCTGGAACGTCCGGCTCGGCGGTGGATTTGGTTCCACAACCGTCGAGCTTCCGGCCGGGCCCTGGACCAATCTCCTTTCCGGCGAAGCTGTGAGCGGCGGAAAAAGCCGTGTGCAAAATCTGCTGCAGCGGTTTCCGGTGGCGCTGCTGGTGCGGGATGCGGGGGTAAGCAATGCATCGGTTTGAGGTTTGGGCCCCATTTGCAAAGCGCTTGTCGGTCAAAGCCGGCGGAGCGGTTCGGGTCATGAAGGGGCCCGACGATCGCAATTGGTGGCGGCTCGAGGTCGAGGACGCGTGCGCTGGCACCGATTATGGATTTCTCATCAACAGCGATGCCCGTTGCTATCCCGATCCGCGTTCCGAGTGGCAGCCGAATGGCGTGCATGGATTGTCGCGAATTTACGATCAAACGGCATTTGCCTGGACGGATGCGGGGTTTCAGGCGCCTCCGCTTGCGAGCGGCATCGTCTACGAGTTGCATATTGGCACCTTCACGCCGGAGGGTACGCTCGATGCGGCAGTGGACAAGCTCGATTACCTGGCCGAGCTTGGAGTAACGCACGTCGAGCTGATGCCGGTAGCTGCGTTCGAGGGCCGCCATGGCTGGGGCTATGACGGCGTGGCGCTCTACGCGGTCCACGAGCCGTACGGAGGACCTGACGGTTTGAAGCGCTTTGTGAATGCGGCGCACGGCAAGGGTTTGGCCGTGCTGCTCGATGTGGTCTACAACCACTTCGGGCCGAGCGGGAATTACACCGGAAAATTCGGGCCGTATGTTGTGGATTCGCATCGCACGCCCTGGGGCGGGGCGGTCAACCTTGAAGACGCAGAGTCCGACGAGGTGCGGCGCTTCTTCTGCGATAACGCGTTGATGTGGCTGCGCGATTTTCACATCGATGGGTTACGCATCGACGCAGTACATGCCTTTGTCGATCGCTCGGCGATTCACTTTCTGGAGCAGCTTGCGGCTGAAGTCGAAGCGCTGGCGAAGTCGATCGGGCGCCGGCTGGTGCTGATCGCCGAGAGCGATTTGAACGATCCGCGCGTGGTGACGCCGCGCGAGGCCGGAGGCTTGGGCATGGACGCGCAATGGAGCGACGATTTTCATCATGCGCTGTTTACCGCGCTCATTCCCACGGAGCGGCAAGGTTATTACACGGACTTCGGCTCGCTCGAGCAGTTGGCCAAGGCGATTGAGAAAGCCTTTGTCTATGACGGCATCTATTCTGGCTACCGAAGGCGCATTCATGGCAAGGCGCCGGCAGGGTTATCGCAACATCGATTTCTCGGCTACATCCAGAATCACGACCAGGTGGGCAATCGCGCAACTGGCGACAGGATCAGCCACACCGCCGGCCCGGAGAAGACCGGTCTCGATCGCGCCAAGATCGCCGCGGCGCTGGTGCTGACCGGCCCATTTGTGCCCATGCTGTTTCAGGGCGAAGAATGGGCTGCCTCAACTCCGTTCCAGTACTTCGCAAATCATGACGATCCCGAACTGGCTCGCGCCGTTTGCGAAGGGCGCAAGAGCGAGTTTGCGGCATTCGGCTGGGACCCGGCTTTGATTCCCGACCCGGAAAATCCGGCGGCATTCGAAGCGTCGAAGCTCAAATGGGAAGAAACGACGCGGCCAGGGCACGCGGAGATGCTGGCATGGTATCGCGCCTTGATTGGCTTGCGGCGAAGCACTCCGTGCCTGAACGATGGAAAGCCGGGCAACGCCCAGGTGACCTATGACGAACAGGAAAAGTGGCTGCGCATGGAGCGCGGGACAATCAGCGTGATCGCGAATCTGGGGGAGCTGGAGCATGCGTTCCGTGTCCCGCGCGGAGCCAGCGTGCTGCTTCGGTCGCGCGAAACCGCACCCGCGCAAGAAGGTACGATTGTATTGCCGTCAGGCGCTGTCGCCGTGCTTGCCGATCCATCAGAAGTGGCCGATCGACCTTAGAAATGCCGGATCGTCTTTCTCGATGTTGAGCCAATGTCCGAAACGTTCGCAGGATCGCCGGTATGTTCCACGTGGCTCTCCAGCGAGCGGCTGACCAGATCGCGGGAGCCAAGCCCAACCGCCAGCGCGAGGGTGAGCACAATTCCACCGAAGAGGATGCCGAAGGCGATCCCGACAATGTTTCCACCGACTTCAAGATGATCCAGCACCATGGCCGCCGTGAGCACCAGCACCAGCCACTTCACGCCCAGCGAGAGAATGCGCGCATACTGCAATTGCGCATTCACGGCGCTGATCAAGACCGACCGCGCCAGGAAGCGCGCGATCAAAATACCCGCGATCAGCAGCAGCCCCGCGCCCACCGCATGCGTGAGATAGGGCAGGAGCGCAATCGGAAGATTTGTGCCGGTGGCGTAGGAAGTGTCGAAGGCCGAGACGCCGATGATGAGCCCGAGCAGCACGCACGCCCAGAATGAGACGCGCGCAACAATTTCCGTGGGCGAGCTGGACGGAGTCCAATCGCTGCCGCCTTTGCTTGCCAGGCGCCGGTCGAACTTGAGCCAAGTGAGGCAGCGCCGCACAATCCAAGAGATGACCACGCCGCCCAATGTGAACACCAATAGCGCAACAAAGAACGCCAGAATTCCCGGAAGTACCGCGATCAGCAGCGTCAGCACACGGTAAAACGACTGATGCAGCGCGTCCGACATATGCTGCCACATGGAACTTTCGTCTATACACCGGAGGCACCGGCGCGTTTTGAATTGTCTGAAGCAGGCTTGGAGCCAGGTTTTGCATCGCACACTCTCCTCTCGCCGCTCGGCCGCCAGCGCGTGCCTGGGGCGCGCCCGGCAATCACGAGCTAAACCGGTCGGGCCAGCGCCAGCGCGCGACCAGGTAGGGTTTATCCGCCTCGAACGCCGCGGCCACGGCTTCAATGTGGCGCTCCGGGGTGGTTCCGGATGCTGTAACGTTGATGTGGCCTGCAACCCAGGCCAGATAAAGCGGGATGAGCGCGCCCATCAAATGTCCGCGATTGATGGTGCGCAGCCGGTAGGCAATCAAAAAATCGTACACAATGCGCGCCCACAGAGTTTCGGGCATGCGAAAGACCGAGGGCTCGACGACAGAGAATCGCTTGAGCAAGAGCAGGGAGTTGAGGCGGCAAAACCAGCGACCAGATCTCCTGCAGATTGGCGTAGGCCAAGCGGAAGGCTTCGACCATGCTGGCCACATCGCTAGCGCTGCCGGCGGGCGACGCATCGGGAACTGCCTGGCGCATCATGGGAGGGCGTCGCGGCCGCTGCCAGACCACCGCCTTGGCTTCGACATCACCAAACAGCGAACCGGTGACGAGAGCAAGAATCGAACTGATATCGACATTGGCGGGCTGCGGGATGGCACGCTGGCCGGCATCGATCTCGTCCACCGAGCAGCCGCCTGCGACGGCTTCATTCACCGGCCACAACAGCGCCTCGTTCTGCGCGGGGTCGCTGAAGCGCTGGGCGGCGGTGGCCATTCGCTCCGCCATACGAATCGAGAGGCACATATCGAGGGCCAGCGGAAAACGCGCCCGCGCGGCAAAAAGCGTCCTTGTGAGCGGATAGAGAATTGCCGAATTGATGTACCCTGTGTTCGGAGGAATGCTGTAGTGCGGCATGGCCAGGTCAACGGATGCGTGCAATACCGCACTCGCCAGATTGCTGAGCGCCTGCGGGCTCAGCGAATCGGCGCCGGGGCCGAGCATCAGCACGGCTTTCGCTTCATGCTCGTGCCCGGTCTCGAATGCATTGATGAAATCGGCGGGCCTGAAGGTCCATGCCGCGCTCGAGCGCGAGATTGGCACCACCCGCAGCGGACCTCTTGCGAGGGCAGCGAGTTCGTCCTGAGTGGCCACGATCACGCTCTCAGCGGAAAAGGCTTCGGTGAGATGCGTCATCAGGCCTTGGAACGTCTCTGGCTGCATAGCCGTGGCCAGTACAAGCAGGTCGGCCGCCGCATGTTCGGCGGTCGAGGTGTCGTCGGGAATCGGATTTGCTGTCGCCATCGGTCGAGTGGGGAGTGCCGAAAAATGGGCTCGAGGCCAAACCTCTGATGTTGCCTAAAGATCCTACAGAGCTAGGATACCGTTCATGGGGATGCGAAGCCACGCGGGGCGGGAATTGAGCTCGTAAAGCACCTCGTACAGCGCTTTTTCAAGCAGATAGGCCTCGAGCAGCGCCTGAGCCGTTTCCGCCGCGGGCAGCAATGCCAGGTTCTGCGCCGCGGCATCGCGATAGGCCCGCAGAAACTCAGCCGACGCGGCGTTTTGCCACCAGTGCGCCCAGGCTACCAAAGCATCGGGATCGGCCTCCCGCGCTTCAATTCCGCCGGCCGCAGAGAAATGATCCAACGCCACAAACGCAACATAGGAAAAGGAGCGCAACATGCCGGCTACGTCCTTGAGCGGCGATTGCTTCCTGCGCCGCTCTTGGATCAGGCGGGCAGGCTCGCCTTCAAAGTCAATCAGCACAAAATCGCCGCCGCCGTCCGGCGATTTTGCGTCTGTCGTGCGCAGGGTCTGGCCCAGGTGATAGTCGCCATGGATGCGAATGCGTTGCCCGGATGGCGCGAGCGCCGCAATCGACCGCACGCGGCGCATCAGCTCCGGCCGTCGCGAAAGCAACAGGGCCGCTCGGTCGGTGGTAGCGTCATCGAGCGTAGCCAACTTCAGCTTCAGCGCCTCCAGCGTCGATTTGACCTGGGCTTCAATGCGTTCGGCGTCGCGCCGAAGATCCCCTGCTGTCATCGGCTCCGGAGCAAATGCCGGCAGATCGGCTGAACTCGCAAGGGCAAGATGCATCTCTGCCGTGCGGCGTCCCAGCAGCGCCGCGGCCTGAAGCGTGGACCGCGCCCCCGCCAAATTCTCCGTCGTCGCCTTACCACTGCTCTGAAGGTTCGGAGGTTGCGCTATTGCGGGCGCCGGCCGATCGGCAACCGTCGCCAGCCAAAGCGAAAGTTCGTCGAGGAACCATTGCCAGCCGTCGCCCTGGTTTAGAACCAGCCCCTGGAGCATCGCCACTGTAGTCTTCTGCGAGCCTGGCGAGCTGATGGCGATCTCGCCGAAGAACTGTGGAATCCTCGGGAAGTTGGCGATCTCGGTCAGAAATCTACCCATCTCGACATCGGGATTCTCTTCGCCCTGCAAACGTCGGAACAGCTTGAGAAAAAGCCTGTCATCAAATCGGATGGAGGTATTTGACTGCTCCGCAGAGCTCACACGCGAAGCCAGCCTCTGCGTTGCCAATTCGGGCGGAAAGGCGCCGGAAGCCCGGGCATCGAGCCGGCCGCCCTCCGGAGGCACATCACCGGCTGAAGGAGACTCGCGTGGTTCAAATCGTTGCCCGCCGGCTGATTGCGTGGCGGGCGCTTCGGTATGCGGCGCCGCGGCCGCTTCTCCGGGCTGCGCGCTGAGCGGTGCGGGCGCGGGAATGCCGGCGCCTGCCTGGGTCTGAACTGCAGCAGCTTCATCCTCAGGCACAGCGGCAGGAATTACAACAACGGATTCCGCGGCCAATGCGCCCGTCGCCAACGCGCTCGTCTCTGACACAGGCAGCGTTGCGTTGCGCGCAATCAGCCGCAGCAGCTCCTGATGAAAGTCTTCGCGTACCGTGGCATCGTAGACCGCCGCGGTCCCTGCTGCTGTTGTCATTTTCGCAATGATGCATTCAGGATGCTCCGCCATCACTCGGTCGAGATCGCCGCCGCCGCCGATGGCAAGCGGGATTTGATACCGATCCGGAGGGCCGTTGAAGTAGGTGACATTGAAGAAAAACAGAGCCGGCGAAAGTGCGCCTGCCTGCGTCTCGCCGGGCGCAAAATCCGAAAGCCCGGCCGCCTCATCGCGCGCAAATTCAACCCAGGCGCTCGCGCGCACCGATTCAATACTGCGTGTCTTGGCTCCAAACCAGCGCTGGCGCGGCAGCCAGTCGCGAAGCGCGGGCGCGAGGATGCCCGCACCCGCGGCCGCGAGAAACTCTGCCCAGTTCGTGACCGGGGCCGGCAATGCGGCCTGCGTCTCGGCTTCGGCCACAGCGTCACTCAACGGCTCGGGCGGCAACTCGCTTGCCTCGCCCGCGGCCTGCAATTCCAGCCAGAGGAAGGAGTACGGCGCCAGCGTGATCGCATACGGGTCTCCGCCGATGGCCGGGAAAGGCACGTAGCCCAGCATCTCCACCGGCTCGCAGCCGGCATAGTCGGCCAAATCGAGTGTGACCGGCTGCGCAAAGCGGCTCAAATTGGCTACGCACAACACCGTCTCACGGAACCCGTCGCGATCGAGTTCGCGCAGATATGCCAGGATCTTGCGGTTCGCCGGATTCAGAAACGTAAGCGTTCCTCGCCCGAATACCTGAAACAGTTTGCGCAGGGCAATCATGTTGCGCGTCCAGTGCAGCAGGCTGGAGGGATCGCTCTGCTGCGCTTCGACATTCACGGCCTGGTAGCCGGTAACTGGATCCATCACAACTGGAAGGTAAAGCCGCGCGGGATCGCACCGGGAAAAGCCGGCGTTGCGGTCGGAGCTCCATTGCATCGGCGTGCGCACGCCGTTGCGGTCGCCGAGATAGATGTTGTCACCCATGCCGATCTCGTCGCCGTAATACAAAATCGGCGTGCCGGGGAAACTTAGCAGGAGCGAATTCAGCAGCTCGATGCGGCGGCGGTTGTTGTCCATCAAGGGCGCAAGCCGCCGCCGGATTCCCACGTTGACGCGCATGCGCGGATCGGTCGAATACGCGAAGTACATATAATCGCGCTCGTCGTCGGTGACCATCTCCAGCGTCAGTTCGTCATGGTTGCGCAGAAACAGCGCCCACTGGCAGGTGTCGGGGATGGCCGGCGTTTGCGCCATGATGTCGGTGATGGGCAGCCGGTCTTCCTGGCGCAGCGCCATGTAGATGCGCGGCATGAGCGGAAAATGGAAGGCCATGTGGCACTCATCGCCATCGCCGAAATAGGGGCGCACGTCGGCCGGCCACTGGTTGGCTTCGGCGAGAATCAGCCGGTTGGCGTAGCCGGCATCGATGGCGGCGCGCAGCGCGCGAACCACTGTGTGCGTCTCGGGCAGGTTTTCGCACGAGGTTCCATCGCGCTCACAAAGATATGGAATGGCGTCCATGCGCAGCCCATCGACTCCCATATCCAGCCAGAAGCGCATGGCCTTCAACACCTCTTCCAGCACCAGCGGGTTGTCGTAATTAAGATCGGGCTGGTGCGAAAAAAAGCGATGCCAGTAGTAGGCCTTGGCCGTCTCGTCCCAGGTCCAGTTCGATTTTTCGGTGTCGGTAAAGATGATGCGTGCGTCTTTGTACTTCTGATCGGTATCGGACCAAACGTACATGTTGCGCTGGGGCGATCCAGCGGGAGCAAGGCGCGCGGCTTTGAACCAGGGATGCTGATCGCTGGTATGGTTGACCACCAGTTCGATCATCACCTGCATTCCACGCTGATGCGCCGCATCGAGCACGGCCCTGAAATCGCTCAGAGTCCCATAGGACGGATTTACGTCTGTGTAATTCGAGATATCGTAGCCGTCGTCGCGCAGCGGGGACGGGAAGAACGGCAACAGCCAGATGCACGTGACGCCCAGGTCCTGGAGATAATCGAGGTGCGACAGCAGGCCCGGAAAATCGCCGATTCCGTCGTTGTTCGAGTCGGCGAAGGCGCGCACGTGCAACTCGTAGATGACGGCGTCTTTGTACCACAGAGGATCGGTGGCGCTGGCGATCTTCTTCACGCTCTAGTCCTTCTGGCAGCTCGCGTATGCATAAACTTCCGTGGCCCACCCTTTCGCCTTTTTGCCGACGAAAGGATGGTAAATGTTTGCTGCGCTATTGCATGCGGCTAATCCGAAAGATGTGTGCCGGTTGAATTCCCGGCCGCAGCGCGACGTAGTTGCGATCTCGCCAGGTGTATTGCGCGCCGCTCAGCAAGTCTTCAACCAGAAAGCTGCCACTGGCGGAAACACCGATCTTTTCCAGGTCGAGATTCGTCCAGCCGGTTTGCACGTTGAAAGAGTCGATGTTGACCGCAATCAGAATCGTGTTCTCGAAGCCGGGCGTCGATTTCGAGTAGCAAATCAGATTGGGGTTATCGATGGTATGGAAATGCAGCGAGGCGTTGGACTGCAACGCCGGGTTCTCGCGGCGGATTCGGTTCAGCGTGGCGATGAGAGGAACCAGCGAGTCCGGCGCATTCCGGTCGCGCTGCCTGATCTGGTATTTTTCGCTGTCGAGGTACTCTTCCGACTCGCTCTTGCTGGCCGGCGGCGGAGCCGGAACGTTTTCTTGAAGCTCATACGCGGGGCCGTAGATGCCGTAGTTCGCAGCCAGAGTCGCGGCCAGGATGAGGCGGTGCATAAACGCCGGACGTCCGCCCTCCTGCAGCGATTTTTGCAGAATGTCCGGCGTATTGGGCCAGAAATTCGGCCGGAAAAAGTCGCTGACCGGCGGTTGCGTAATCTCTTCCAAATAGCTTTCGAGCTCCGATTTACTGTTACGCCAGGTAAAGTAAGTGTAGGACTGCGTGAATCCACGCTTGGCCAACCCGTACATCAGATGAGGGCGCGTGAATGCCTCGGCTAGAAAGATCGCGTCAGGGTATTTGGCAGCGAGTTTGCCCAGGCACCACTCCCAGAATGAAAGTACCTTGGTGTGCGGGTTATCGACGCGGAAAACGCGCACGCCGCGCTCGATCCAGAATTCAAAAACAGAATATAGTTCATTCCAAAGGCCGCGCCAGTCGGGCGATTCAAAATTCAGCGGATAAATGTCCTGATACTTCTTGGGCGGATTCTCCGCATATTGAATCGATCCATCAGGCCGGATCGTAAACCATTCCGGATGCTCTGTGACCCACGGATGGTCGGGCGAGCACTGGAATGCAATGTCGAGGGCGATCTCCATCCCTCGCGCCTTGGCCGACTGCACCAGCCGCTCAAAGTCAGCAAAGGCGCCAAGCTGGGGATGAATCGACTTATGCCCGCCGCAATCCCCGGCAGCCCCTGCGCCTGATGGCGCGCAAGGCACCGCGGCACGGTCGCCAACGGCCCATGGACTGCCCGGCGCGTCCGGCGCGGCAACCGCAGAATTGTTCGGCCCTTTGCGGAATGCCCGGCCGATGGGATGAATGGGCGGAAGGTAAACAATGTCAAACCCCATGGCGGCGATTTCGGGCAACTGGCGCTCCACGTCCTTGAAGGTTCCGTGCTTGCCGGGAATGGGCGAGGCCGAGCGGGGAAACAGCTCATACCAGGAAGAAAACCGCGCCCGGACGCGATCGACCCAAACCGGCAGTTCGGCCTCAAATTGCGTGGCGTGCGTCAAGTCAGGATAGCGCGCCATCAGGCGCTCGAGTTCCTCATCGCAAGGATTCTCGTAGAATGCGCGCTTCTGGCCGGCCAGCCGCTCCAGATTCCCCGCAAACTCGAGCAACCGGGCGGCATCCTCGCCTTGAGCTCGCGCGGCTGCTTCGCGCACCAGAATGGCGCCGGATGAAAGCGCCAGGGCAATGTCCTGCGATTGGGGATTCGAGCCAACGTTGAGACCTGCGTTTGCATCGGGTATTGCCGCCGGGATGGCATCGGCAAGCTCGGGATCGGACTGCGCGGCAAGACGCTTGGCAAAGTCGCTGGCCCAGGTTGCGAAGTGGTCGATCCAACCCAGCGGCGTGTATCTCCACGAGCCAAGTCTGTCGACTGTGAAGGCCGCTTGCCAAACGTCGTTCCCAAGCGCCCGCATGGGGACAAAGCGCCAACCTGGCTCGCTCTCGTGCCGGTAAAGCACGCGCGCAGCCAAATGATCCTGACCGTCCGCAAAAATCGCCGCAGTCACCACGATTTCCTCGCCGGAAACGCGCCGGACCGGATGACTTCCCCAGTCAATCTGCGGGGACACATCCTCAATTACGACGCGCTGGCGGCCATCGCGCAGCTTCATGGCCATTCGATCCTCAACGGCAAGCATCACACCCCGGGAATTGGTCGAAGCAAGAATCGAGCGGGCCGCGCAACGAACGCCCAGGTTCGCCAATCAGGCAGCAGTAATCAGAGATGCACGGAAGCGGGGACGGGTTTGTTAAGCGCTTTGTTTTCCATCGGAATCTGGAGCCGACGGTCAGACTTGAACTGACGACCTGCTGATTACGAATCAGCTGCTCTACCAACTGAGCTACGTCGGCCTGCATTATCAATTGTATCGTTGCGCTCGATAAGGGGCAAAGCTGAGGGACTCGGGTAGTGGGTCAGTCTCAAAAAACCACCCCTCGGGGGCCAAAGCCCACGCTGATTTTGGGCGCGTACGACCGAAGGTGTGCGCTTTCAGTTCAGATCCAGACTGACCCATTTCCAGACGCAACAATATTTTCTTTCTCTTGATGGATTTCGACGACGCGAACAGCTCCTTCTCCTCTTTTCATTCAGTTTTGGCGACGGAACCCAATAGCGGGAAAGTGCACGACAAACCCTGAATAGTCGTCGGGGATGGAGGCAGTTTTACTACCCCTCTTTTTTGCTGAGCCGAGCCTCCAGGGTGATATGAATCACATCTTTGCGCCACCACTCCGGTAACCTAAAGGTTGGCTATGGGCGGCGCTCCGCTATTGAAGGGCCAAACTTCCCCGCCAAGAGGATTGAATTGTCCAGCTCAAGGATGCATATCTTTATGAATAGAAAGAGGCGCCATCTGCTCAGCCGGTTCGCCGTCGCCGGTCTATTCCTCCTGATCACCGGATTCGCTCAAGCGGTCTCGGTCTCTCCTCTCTCCGGCACATACCAGATCATGGGCACGGCCGATCATGGCCCGGACACTCGAGTGCAGCTGCAAGTGAGCCTTGTGAATCATGGTCTGAAGGATCTCGAGATTCAGCGGATTGTTCTTTGGGGCTCCGCGCATCCATCGCCCGAGGTCATGACGGCCAGCGTCATTACGCTGCGCGCCGTCTCATCTGTGACCACCACAAGCGAATTCCTCATACCAACTTCCGACCTGAGGTTGTGGGCTCGTGGAACCCCGCTGCGGTTGCTGGTCACGGTCGAGGATCCCGAGGGCCGCAAAACGACAGAATTCGTTCAACTCGACCGAATCTCCGCCGGAAAGGGCAACTGACTATGCGTCCTCTTCGTTTGTTCGTTCGAATCTTCATTGCCGCACTGACCGTTCTGAACGCGACGGGAAATTCGCTGGCCCAGTATTCGATCAGCACAGTTGCCGGCGGCGGTCCGAATAATCTGAGTGCTCTCGAAGCCAGCATAGGATATCCCGAGAGCATCGCATTTGATGCCACCGGGAATGCCTATGTCGCCGAGTCGTTTGCCCATCAGGTCCTTAAAATTTCGACTACCGGCACGGTAACCGTTGTGGCCGGCAATGGTACGGCGGGATATTCCGGTGATGGTAGTGCGGCAACCGGCGCAGCGCTGGGCGACTACGGGCCGCAAGGCGTTTTTATCGACAGCTCAGGAAACATCTTCATCGCCGACACCGGAAACTCCGTGGTTCGTGAAGTCTCAGCCAGCACCGGCAAGATCCAAACCGTCGCCGGCGTCGAATACGATGCCAGCGATGGCAGCGCCTGCCAATCCGGCGGCGATGGCGGACCTGCTCTCAGCGCGCATCTGTGCCTGCCCTATGGACTCTTCGTCGATGCAGCGGGCGATATTTTTATCGCCGACTTCGGCAATTCCGCAATTCGTGAAGTCGTCGCCGGCACCGGCAACATGCAAACCGTCGCCGGGGTGTTGGGGACACCCGGCTTTGTCGATGGCGTAGCAGCCACCAAAGCGGAACTCGACTTGCCTGGAGCTGTGGCGGTAGACGCCTCAGGCAACATCATCATTGCCGACACATTCAACTCCGTGATCCGCGTCGTGAATCCGGGGGCGCAGCCGGTGATCGTTGCAGGCACTACAATTCCAGCCGGTTTCATCCAGACCATTGCCGGCACACAGTACGATTCTTACGACGGCTCCAAATGCCAATCAACCGGCGACGGCGGTTCGGCGGCAAGCGCGTTTCTCTGTCTACCCTTCGGCGTTTTCGTCGATAGCGCTGAGAATGTTTTCGTCGCGGATTACGGGAATCTTGCCGTTCGTGAAGTTTCCGCCGCGGGCACGCTCTCAACTGTGGCCGGCACGCTCCCAACTCCGCCCAGCACGCAGGTCAACCCCTGCCAGGTCTACCCGATCGGCAGCTCCTGTGGGGAGGGCGGCCCGGCGACGAGCGCCCTGCTGAACTATCCGACAGGTGTGTACGAAGATAGTACCGGGGACCTTTTCATTGCCGACACCGAAGACGAAACAGTTCGAGAAGTGGTGGCTGGCGATATTCAGGCATTTGCAGGAAACGGCTTTCAAGCCTGGTCCGGCGATGGCGGCTTGCCAACGAACGCAGAATTGAATGATCCGAACGCCGTTTTTGTCGACGCCGCCGGCGATATTTTCATCGCCGACACCAGCAATTCCGTGGTTCGAGAGGTCGTTTTCAGCACCGGTGAAATTCAGACCGTGGCGGGCAACGGAATTCCGGGATACTCCAATGACGGAGTAAGCCCAACCGCAACTGAACTCAATTACCCAGCCGGGGTCTTCGTCGACGCGGCGGGCGACATTTTCATAGCCGACGCGGCCAATTCAGCGGTTCGCGAAGTCGTGGCTTCAACCGGCCTGATTCAAACCGTGGCCGGCGTTCCCGGCACTGCCGGTTATAACAGCGATGGGATTGCCGCTACCACTGCCGAACTTAGCAGCCCGAGCGCAGTTTTCGTCGACGGCTCCGGAGATATCTATATCGCCGACAGCGGAAATTCCGCCATTCGCGAAGTGGTAGCCAGCACGAAGGAAATTCAAACCGTCGCCGGAACTCCCGGAAAGACGTGCGATGACGACACGAAAACCACCATGTGCGGTGACAGCGGACCGGCAACCAGCGCGTATCTCAACTTTCCCGGCAGCGTCTATCTTGACGCCGCCGGCGACATCTTTATTGCCGACACTTTTGACGATGTCATCCGCGAGGTCGTGGCCACTACGGGCAACATTCAGACGGTGGCCGGGACCCTGGGGCAGAGGAATTTCTCGGGCGACGGTGGCCTCGCCACCAGCGCTGCATTGGACCATCCTTCGGGCGTATTTGTCGATGCCGCGAACGATATTTTTATCGCGGACTCTGACAACGCTGCGATTCGCGAAGTATTCGCCACCACCGGATTGATCGAAACCATTGCCGGAACTCCGCCCAACGCCGGCTTCTCCGGCGACAATGGACCTGCAACCAGCGCCGCGTTGAACTTTCCGTCCGGAGTCTATGTCACGGGCGCCGGCCAGATATTCGTGGCGGATACCGGCAACTCGCGCATTCGCCAATTCACGCCTGCACCGGTCACCGTCACGGTGGCGCCGAGCGCCCCGACCGTGGTGATCAACGCGTTTCAGCAATTCACTGCAACCGTGACAAACAACGCCAACACCAGCGTGACCTGGTACGTGAATGGGGCGGTGGGTGGAAACCAGATGGTGGGAACAATCACGAGCACCGGACTATTCCAGGCCCCGGCGAGCGTTCCTTCTTCGGCCACGGTCACGATTACCGCTGTCTCCGTGGCCAATAGCACGGGCTCGGGCCAAGCGCTGGCAACGATCGCCAACCCCAGTACAACGGTTACTGTCACCGTCAACCCGGCTGCCGCCCAGGTTTATACGGGCGCCACTCAGCCGTTCACGGCGACGGTCGCGGGCACAACGAACTCCGCAGTGACGTGGTACGTTGAGGGGGAAGCCGGCGGCAATGCGACCTTCGGCACTATCGACACTTCCGGTAACTACACCGCGCCGGCCAGCGTGCCCTCGGCAACGGTCGTCATTGAAGCGGTGTCGCAGGCTGACGCCACGGCAATTGGAACCGATTCCATCACCATCGTCGTAGCTCCTTCTGCACCTCCGCCGCCCGCGCAATCCGTCTCCGCGGGCGGAACTGCCAATTATTCATTGGCCTTAAGCGCCGACGCCGGCACTGCCGGTCAGGCCATTACCCTTTCGTGCCTGCAAAGTTCATTGCCTGCGGGCGCGACTTGTTTGTTCTCGCCCTCAACCATCACGCCCAGCAGCACCAGCACGGTGCCATTTACGCTGGCGGTGAGTGTGCCGGCAAACAGTGCGTCTTTGCAGCAATCGAATGCGCGCGTCTACCTGGCGTTCATTCCTCTCGCTGGATTACTCCTCTTGGGTGTGAGGCACCGCGTTAGCAGTCAATGCCGCATCTGGCTCGGTTTGCTGTTTGTGGCGGTTTTGCTGATGGGGCTCGCCGCTTGCGGTGGAGGCGGCGGTATCGCAGGTGGAACCTCATTGTCGGGGCCGGTGACTTACTCGATCAAGATTCAAGGAGCGACCAAGGCGCATCCGAATCCGTTCACGATTACAACGGCCAGTCTGACGGTCAATTAGGTTTCAACCCATTTTGACTCCTATAGCCGTGCAGGCGTCTGGACCTGCCTGCTCGCGGCTCTTGCCGTTTCGGGCACGGTCCCGATCCGCGCCATGCTCGTCGATCTTGGCTTGCGGCCGCCCCATCGCAGCATTTTCGCTCTCGCTCTTAACTGAAACCGGGGGCGCCGAGTGGCTCGCCGCGGCGAGCCACCTTGCACAATGCCGCAATGTCAACAAGTGAAGCGCAAATGCTCTAGACGAGCGGGGTTTGCCCTAAAGCCTCGATTCTGATCCCTGCCGCCTGATCACCGACCACTGATCACTGTTCTTCCAGCAGCCGTTCCACTTCATCGTGCAGGCGCGCGGTGATGGCTGCCTCTGTCACTTCGGGGCCGAAGCGGATGGCCTCGCCCACGCGAATCTCAATTTTTCCCGTCCGGAACCAGCGGCGACTCGTTTTCAGCTCGCCCAGGCCGCGAAGCGCCACCGGAAGCACAGGTGCGTCGCATTGTTTCGCTAAGAGCCCGATTCCGGGCCGGAAGCGCGCCAGGCCCTCAGCAGATTCCTGCCCCTCGGGAAAGACAAGCACATTGTAGCCGTGGTCCATGGCTTTGCCGGCGTGGGTAAAGCTGGCCTGGAAGTCGCGCTGGCGCGGCAGCGGAAAGACATTGAAGAACGCTGTGACCAGCCAGTAAGCGAAGGGCCCGAAGAAATAAAAGCCCTTGTGCCCCGGCGGCCACCAGGGACTACGCCAATGGCGGAAATCCTCGAGAATTTCGCCCGCCATGGCTGGAGCGGTGCGGCGCCGCAGCGGGCCGGCCAACGCATACAATACCAGGGCGGCGTCGTAATCGGTGACGTGATTGGCGACGATGAGGAGAGGCTCCTGCGGAAGCGGCTGATGTGGCCCAATGACGCGCGGAGCGGCCAGCACCCAGGTGAGCGGACGCATTATGGCTTCAATGAAGGCCACGCGAACCCACTGGAACGGCTTCCACCACGGCCACTCGGGATAGAGAAATTTTGGACGCTGCGGCTCTTGCAGGCCCCAAGGTACCGTGGTCGCGCCAGGAACAGTTCCAGTTTGCGCTCCACCTTGCGGTCCGATTTTCGCCCCTTGTGGCGCTCCGGATTGCGCTTGCGCTGCTGGCTGCTGGCTTGTCTCCGCCAGCGGTACGCCATCAGCCGCTGCGGTCCCGGCAGCGTCGCCGGCCACCAGCCTGCGCAGTTCGCCCAGCGTCTGCACCTCTTCAAGCAGCCCGCTGCCTGAGATAATGCCCAGCCGCTCCTCGATAGCCGCGGAAAGCTGCACGCGCCCCAGGCTATCGAGGTGCATGTCCTCAGTGAGGCGCAGCTCGTCGCCCACGCCGGGGTGGTCCTCGCCGGTGATCTGCGCGATGAGTGCGAGCAGCCAGTCGGCCGAAGGCGCAAAGGCGCCTTCAGCGGCGGTGTGCGCCGACCCATTGTTGGCCGTGGAAGCTGCGGACTGCACTCGGGCCAGCCATGCGGCAACCGGCTTGCGCCTCACTTTGCCGGTAGAGGTGCGAGGCAGGTCGGGTTCGGGCCACAGAACCCAGCGGCTAATGCGTTGAAACTCCGCCAGCCTTGCATTGGCCCGCTCGATGGCTGCCTCGATGTGTTCTCCCGATCCGCGCGCAGCCAGCACGGCGCAGGGCTCGGGCCCGAGAGGGGTTTCCATAGCCACTACCGCGCAGGCCGCTACTTCGGGCTGTTCCTCGATCACCGCTTCGATATCTTCAGGATGAATATTGAGCCCGGAAGATGTAACGATAACCTCGCTCTTGCGGCCCAGGAAACGCAGCTCGCCCGACTCCTGCCGCTCGGCAATGTCTCCCGTCGCCAACCATTCGCCTTGGCGGGGATGGAGCGCGCCATCCTGCCAAGTGGCGCTTGAGACAATTGGGCCACGGACCAGGACCTCTCCGTCCGGGGAGAGCTTGACTTCGCGGCCAGGCATCGGCTTGCCGATGGTGCCCTTGGCGACGTGGAAGGGATGATTGAGGGTGATGATCGCCGTGGTCTCGGTCATGCCGTAGCCCTGAATCATCACGAATCCCAGCGCGTTCCAGAACTGCTCCAGCGGGCCCGGCAGCGCGCCTCCGCCGGAGACGAAGGCCCAGAACTTGAGGCCAAAGTCGCGGTGCACCGCGCGGAAGCGCCACCAGCGCCGCAAGCCGCTCATCTTTTGCGAGCGGGCGGCGCGCTCGGCAAGCCAGGGGTAGTTGGCCTCCAAATGGGCTTTGAGGAGGGCGAAGACGCGAGGCACAGCGGCGAGCACCGTGACGCGCTCGCTGTGGATCATCTCGATGAGCCGTGGAGCGGCGAGGCGGCTCTCAAAGTGCAGCTCGGCGGTAAAGATGGGAGGGACCCAGAGGCCCATGGTCTGACCGAATACGTGGCTCAACGGCAGCGTGTGCAATATGCGCAGCGGATGGACCAGGCGCTCGTAGCGCATGTAGGGCTTGGCGCCGTCTTCGATGGGCCCCACGCTGGCCAGCACGTTGCCGTGCGTGATGACGATGCCCTTGGGGTCGCCGGTGGTGCCTGAGGTGAAGAGAATCTGCAGCGGGGTTTCGTGCGACAGGCCGGAGATGGCGCCCATCTCCGCGGAGGGAAGCTGGGTGAGCCAATCCTCGAATGCGAGCGCGGGAATCGCGGATCCCCTGTGCGCCGCAGCCAGTTTTCCCAGCAAGAGCGAATCGCCGACGGCGAGCCGCGGATTGACGTCAGCAGCTACACGCGCGGCAAAATCGGCGGTTCCGGCGGCGTCGAGGGGAACAGCCAGCACGCCGCGCAGCAAGCAGCCGTGAAAGGCGGCGATCCACTCGGCGCCGTTTTCGGCCCACAGCAGCACGCGATCACCGGCGCCGATGCCCTCTTCGGCCAAATACGCGGCAAAACGGCCGGCGAGCCGCGCCAGCTCTCCAAACGTAGTGATGCGGCGCCGGTTGCCCTGGTAGCGCACAACGGCAATCTCGCGATCTAAGCGACGAAAATCATCAATCAGTGTGGCCAGGTGGTCACGCATAAATGGGTCGGCAAGATCATGGTACGCGATGAAGCCGCCTTGCGAGTTGCCGTGAGCCCGGCCGCAGCGGATAGAAGTAGGCTGAGACTGTGATGGGATGGCGGCGGGTGGTGCACGCGGTCTGGCAATTGCTCTGGCGGCGTCGGTTTGGAGCACGACCGGTGCGCCGCGGGCGTCGTACACTGAAACCAGCAGGATTTCTCCATGAAGAAACTCGCCATCGGCCTTTATGTTCTGATTACCGTCGCCTTAATGGCCTGGGGCTATTACCAGGCCATTTACGTCGCGCCCAACGACGCCATGCAGGGCGAGATCTTTCGCATTATTTATTACCATGTGCCCTCGGCGTCGGTGGCATTCGTGTTTTTCGCGGTCAGCCTTGTGGGATCGATCGGTTACCTGGCCTCGCGGCGCGACCACGCCGTGCGCGCGCAGATGTTTGACGCCTGGGCGCTGTCCGGGGCCGAGGTCGGGGTGGTTTTCTGCACCGTGGTGCTGACCACGGGACCGATCTGGGGCCGGCGCGCGTGGGGAATCTGGTGGACCTGGGATGCGCGGCTGACGACCACGCTGGTCTTGTGGCTGATTTACATGAGTTACCTGCTGTTGCGCCGGTTCTCCGCGGGGCCTCAGGTCCAGACGCTGGCTGCGGTGCTGGGCATCTTCGGCGCGCTCGACGTGCCGATCGTTTATATGGCGAACCGCTGGTGGCGCACGCAGCATCCGGCGCCGGTCTTTGGCGGCGCGCAAGGCTCCGGGATGGATCCAAGCATGGTGGGCGCATTGCTTTGGAATATGCTGGCGTGGTTCGCGTGGGGTGTGCTGATCCTGGCGCTGCGCTACCGGGTGGAGCGGCAGCAGCAGAAGATTGCCGCGGCAGAGGCAGAGGCGGCGCTGAGCGCCTGATTTGAGCAAGCTCGCAGAAGGCGTGTTCGGAGCAGGAAACTACTCCAAGACGAGGAAAAGAATGGATCAAGCAGCAATTCTCGACCACGAATTCCGGATTGCGGCCTATGTCGTCACGTGGGTCATTCAACTTGGCTATCTGGCGTGGCTGGGCCTGAAATGGCGGTCGCAAAAGCGGAGATCGGCTCGCTAGGGGGCAGTCATGTTGGTTGTCATGAAGGCGCAGGCGACGGCGGAAGAAATCCAGGCGGTCTGCGACCATATTGAGCAGTTGGGTTTCCGGCCCATCCCCTTCCCGGAGCGCAGCGCACCGCCATCGGCATCACCGGCAACCAGGGCGAAGTCGACCGCGGCAACCTTGAATCGCTCTCCGGTGTCGCGGAAGTCATCCGCGTCTCGAAAGCCTACAAACTGGCCAGCCGCGACGTAAAAGAAGAAGACACCGTCGTCCGCTTTGCGGGAACCGACGCCGCCATCGGCGGGCGCAACCTGGCCATCGTCGCCGGCCCCTGCTCCATCGAGAGCCGCGAACAGGCTTTTGCCATCGCCGAACAGGTGGCCGCGGCCGGCGCGCAGTTTTTCCGCGGCGGCGCCTACAAGCCGCGCACCTCTCCTTACGCCTTTCAAGGCCTGGGCCTTGAGGCGCTGCGCATCATGGCCGAATTCGCGAGAGATTCGGCCTGCGCATCGTGACCGAGGCGCTCGACACCGAGTCCCTCGAACTGGTGGCCGAATGGGCCGACGTCATCCAGATCGGCGCGCGCAACATGCAGAACTTCTCGCTGCTCAAGGAAGGCCGGCCGCCTGCGCAAGCCGGTGCTGCTCAAGCGCGGCCTGTGCGCGACGCTGGAAGAGTTTCTGATGGCGGCCGAGTACGTGATGAGCGAGGGCAACTACGAGGTGATTCTGTGCGAGCGCGGCGTGCGCACCTTTGCCGACCACGCGCGCAACACGCTCGACCTGAGCATCGTTCCCGCGGTGCAGCACGCTCAGCCACCTGCCCATCCTCGTCGACCCCAGCCACGGCACCGGCAGCCGCGACAGCGTGCTGCCCATGGCCCGGGCCGCCGTGGCCGCGGGCGCCGACGGCATCATGGTCGAAGTGCACGACCACCCCGAGAAGGCGCTCTCCGACGGCCCGCAGTCGATCTACCCCGCCCAGTTTGCCACCATGATGGACGAGATCGAGCAGATCGCCCCCATCGTCGGCCGCACCTTGCGCGGGGAGTAGCCGCTCCTGTCGCCGCGGGAGCCGAGTGGACAAGTGAACGAGACCAGTGGACGGTGACGTGAAGAGACGAGAGATCAGAGAACAGAGATCGGACGATCAAGAGTCCTGATTCGTCTGCTCTGCTGCTCGTCCTGTTGGCGCTGTGCTCTCACCGGCTGCCGCACGCACGACTTTCCGCAGTATCCGCCCAACTATCGCGAATATGCCTATGTGACCAACGGCGGCAGCGGCACCGTGACCGTGCTCGACGTGGTCAATGTCCGCGTGGACCGCGAACTGCCGGTGGGACAGAATCCCGTCGCCGTCGCCGCCAGCCCCACGCGCAACGAGATCTATGTGGTGAACTCCGGCGCGCAGAGCGCGGCAATGGGTTCAGTCTCAGTGATCGATGCCGAAAACAACACTGTCGCGGCCACCATTCCGCTGCACCGCCAGCCGGTCTCCATCGATCTCGACGCGGATGGCAACCTGGCGTACGTGGCCAACTCCGGCTCCAACTCGGTTTCCGTCGTCGATCTCAAGGCTCGCCGCGAGATTGCGCAGATCGGCGCCGGCGAAGAGCCCATGGCGGCGCGCCTGGCGCCGGACGGCAAGACGCTGGTGGTCGCCAACCGGCGCGGCAACTCCGTGACCTCTGTCGATCCCGCCAGCCGCACGGTGCGCGCCGTCTTCGAGGGCTGCCCCGGCGCGGCCGACGCGGTGATTCTTCCCGACTCTTCCAAGGCCTTTGTGGCCTGCTCGGCCGGTCACCAGGTGATGGCGATCGCCCTGGCGCGCCAATTCGGCGTGATGCCCACCCTGCTCAGCCCGACCGGCTGGAAGCGCTCATGGATGTGGGCCGCGCGCCCGTCCACCTGGCCATGAAGCCCGATGGCGGCGAGATCTTTGTGTCCAACTCGCTGTCCGACTCCGTCTCAGAGATTTACAACACCACCGACGATGTGGGCGACACCTACATGATTGGCGACGATCCTGTGCGCGGCCTTGGTTTCGCGCGACAATTCGCTGCTCTATGTGGCCAACTTGCGCTCGCAGGATGTGACCGTGTACTCGATCGACGACGGCAAGCTCGCCGGCTCGATTCACGTCGGCGACGGACCCGTCGGCGCTCGCGTTTTCGGCAGCCGGGCACCTGCTGTTTGTGGCCGACAGCCGTTCCGGCGACGTAGCCGTGGCGCGCACCGCAACGCAGTCGCTGTTCACGTTGCTCCCCGCAGGCCGCGACCCCAACGCCATCGTGGACAAGGCGTTCAACGTGAAGTGAATGCGCGCGGTGGCTTGCGGCAATTCAGCAAGTCGGCAAGTCAGCTATCTCCCCGGTTCAAAATGTCGGCGGTGTGTGCCCGGTTTATACCTCTCAAACGGCCGCTATCGCGGCGTGGCGTCACTGTTGCGTGACGCCGTTGCCCGCCGGGGCGTTTGGCGTCGTCGAAGCGACCTGTCTGTAGCCTGCGGGGATCTCAAAGTGCGAGGGATCGACGGGGGCCGACGAAAAATTCGACGTAGTGATCTGGGTTTCCATGAGGATGGCGCTGGTGGGCTGCCCCTGTGCGGCGTTGGTGTTCTTATCGGAGGTTTGGTCGGGCGGATTTTCCTTCTTTTTGCCGAAGCCGAAATGGCCAGGGATCATGGAGGTCATGGCGCCTTTGACGACTTGGCCTGCGCTGGGAGGGGCAGGGCCGGAGTCGGCAGGCAGGGGAGCTTCTGAAGCGGCGGGCAGGGGTTGGCCGTTAACGGTGGTTCCCATGCGCATCACCTGCATAATCGGGACGCCCTTGAGCTTCTGCATCTCGCCAGCCATATCGTTCAGGGCCTGGCCTGCGGCGGGGTTCTGAGAGAGTATTTTGCTGAAGTCGATACCCAAGGCCGAGCGTGGCGTCGGACATTTTGGCGGCAAGCGCATGTAGAAGTCGCGGATCTGGTCGTAGCCGGGGATCGATGGCACCATCCACATGTCGTTGGTGACGGCCATACTGCCGGACTGCTGGGTCTGAGTATCGGTGGCGTTCAGCATCAGCGTGAGGATGGATTCGCTGCTTTGAGAGGCCACTGATTTCCTTTTGTGCGCCGGTGTTGCGGACCTTGACGTCGAAGCTCATCTTGACGTTCTGCGCATCGGGATTGGGCGCGGGTTGCGCCGGCTGCGGGCGTTGCGGGTTGTTGCTGCAACTGCGCTCTGGCGTCTTCAATCGCCTGCTTCATCTGCTCGAAGGTCATCACGGTGTAGGTCTTTTTCTGGACGTCGATCTGGGTGATGGTTTCCTTGTCGAGATCGATGATCTGGATATTGTCGGGCGAGACGTTGGCGAGCCGATTGTCTTTGAGGTAGATAGTGGAGACGACCGGGTCGCCGATATGGCGGGCCTGTGAGCTGAAGATGCCCACGGTCTTCATCATGTGGAGGAGCGCGCCGCCGGTGAGCTGAGTGGTTTGCTGATAAGTGTAGTCGCCGGCGTAGAGGGTGGCGGGCAAAGCTAGGGCAAGCGGGAGCAGAGCGTGCTGCAAGCGGGGAAACATGGAACAGCCTCCAATTGGAATTTAACGCGTGCCAGATAGGGAAGACCTGAGAGAGCCCAGGTTGCCCGCAGTGTACGCGTAGCTATAGCGCGCGTCAATAGGAGGTTGGCGTATTTGCAGCCCACGCAGATGTCGAGTCCGTTGCAAATGCGGAGCTTGGGGGCAAGCTCGTCGCCTTCCTGGGATTGGGTCATCGATTCCACCGAATCCGAGCCGATTTCGAGGAAGTTTTGCTTGGCATGCTGCGAGGCAATCTACAAGCCCTAGAGAAGCCGGCCCGCGAGCTGGCCATCGATGCGGTCGTTGATCATGGCGTCGAAAATCCGCGAGATGGCTATCTGAATGGCGGCGGGGTCCTCGAGGACGGGGAGCTTGATGGGGCCGAACCTGGCGGCATCGTCGCTGGTCCGGTTGTGGAGCTTGGAGTGGAAGTAGCAGAAGCTGTGGCCGCGCATGGCCGGGGACTTGCAGCGGAGGCCGTTGGGTTCGACGTGCCGACATGCCATTTACATTTCGGTTACCCCTCCCCCCATACCCCTTCGAGGGGTTAAGGAATTTGATTCGAATGAGTTGGCCTCTGATCTCCGCCGGTAATGCGTTGAAAAGAAAGGGGCTATTTCGTAAGATACGGCGGATAGAGAACTTAAGGGCCTTTTTCGCGTTCATTGCACCTCCTTGAGGGCGTATCCGCAGAAGAAAACGCTTTGGGCTGCGAAAAGGGCAGCAAAAAAAAAAGGCGGCGCAGGAGTCTCCGGGCCCATCCGGGTCTCACCGCACCGCCCAGCCGGCATTCTCACTTCTTCAGCCTGAAACCAGTGTAGCGAGTAGGCAGAAATTTTCTGCAAAGGCGGGGAGGATTTTCGGGCTGTGGATTCAGGGGTTTGCGCGGGGTGGGGGTTGACGGGGAAACGGCAGGGAGTAGGGGATAGGGAACAGGGAGCAGAGAAACAGGGATTCAAATAAAATGGCTCCCCTCGCGGGGAGCCAATAGAGCGGTCGAGCTTTAGGCAGCCGATTCCCGCTTGACGCGGGGAGGAAGGCCGAGGCGCCAACGTATCATGTCTCCGATAATCGGATAGATGTCGTTGTGTTTCGCACCGAACCGCATTAGACCGCTCCCGTCCATCGCTCCTATGTCACGGTTTGCACCATCCTCGGCCGACGGTAGATAGTCCGCCAGTCCCTCAAGTCGATGTTGCTTCCGCTGCTGCTCATTGAGCTCGTAATATCGCCACATCGGATTTCCGTGGGAGAAATCAATGAGGTCAATCCCCTCGATCAACTTCTCCAGCTGCGCTCTGTCCTGCGCCTTCCCGAACGCCAGGTCGTATGCTAGCTTTCCGATTGCCTTCATCACGACCGGCTGAGCGGCGACGGTCTTCGTCCTTGCGCCCTGTGTCCCAAAATCCTTGATGCCGTTGATTTTCTCCCACACCCGAATCCCCACGTCACGTGCCCGATCTACATCGATCGGATGCGCGCCTTTGATATTTGTCTTGTTCAGGAAAAGGATTGCATTGATCGCAATTAGGTCCTTTCGGCTGATCCCTCCGGTGTCGCTGTGCCAGTCGACGATATCGCGGTCCTCAATCCTGGGCTTCCAGAACCCGCCCTCGCCCTCGCCGACGATCAACTCGTCCTTGATAAACCTGTTGATGGGGTTCGAATTGTCGAACTCGAACGCCAGGCTCGCTTCGACCTTCTTGCCCAGGTTGTTTAGGTCGTGAAAAAGCTGCCGCTCGCAATCCGCATCGAGGCCCAGGTGGACCTCGAGGACAACTGTGCACTCTGCCCGAGCTACCTCGTATACCTCATTCCAGGCATGCAGCTCTTCAGGAGTAACTTCTTCGCCTGCGGCCCCTGCGTACAGCTTTTGGCGCTTTGGATAACGGCGCTTGTCTCTGACATCGCGTAGAAAATCGAAGGCAATTCGCATGGCCTCCCTGCGATGCTGGCCGTCGATAATCCAAAGAACGTCCCTATCGGAGAGGTGGACGATCACTTGGCCACCTTCCTTTGTGAATCGAAGCCCATCCCCACCGGGTTTGCACGTGCGGATGTTTGCCACCATTGGCTGCATCCCGAGATATGGCTGCTTGCCCAGGGCCTTTTCGAAGCGTTCCAAGGCCTCCGAAGGAGGCTGGCCAGCCTTCGACCGCCTAGCGATAGCGGCGTTGACATAGCCCTTCAGTAGGTAGACAGCGAGTTTGGCCGCGTGAGAGGGATCGAGTGGCCTCTGAGCCACCTGGTAGCCTTCATAGTCCTTCTTTTCGGCGAGGCCGCGCTCGTTCGCCACCTCTGACCGCTCAAGCATGCTTTGGACAGGTGCCGAGATCACGACGGCGCGGTTGCCCAGGTTAAGGCTGAGCAAGACCCCGAAGGGTTTGCTCGTCGGGTTTTCAATGGTCAGAACATCATCGATGTTCAGTTCGACTTCCGCATTGTTTTCAGCTAGAATTGTCATGTTGGGACTCCTCCAATCGGTTGTTCTAACGTTTGGTTTGAAGGCCACCGCAGATCCGCTGCGGTGGCTTTTTCAACTTGTTCCTCGCCAGCCGGCGAGGGCCGCGAGTGGCCTTCCACAAGCCCTCTATAAGCTTCCCGGCTTGACCTCTGGCTCCTGGTTCATCGCACTCTCCTCACTCAGATGTTCTTCCTGGATGAAATTTCGTGCCAAAGATCTCATCGAAGACAAATAGAAGATAGCACAAAAACAATCCCTGGGATAATTATTCTTCATCCAGGGACATATTTTTAATTGTTTTCCTGTGGAAAACCGATTCCAGGGTTGAAAAGTGAGGTTCTCAGCGGATTTGGAGCGCTCGGGGGTAATAGGATGGGGCTGGGTGGGTGCTCCCGGGGTCTCGTTTGCCGCGGGTGGGCGACCTGGGGCCCCCGCTTCCGCAACCCCGCCACCCGAGAAGCTACGACCGCCTTGATCCGGCCCGCCGTTCCGCTTCCATCAGGTTGGTGAGGATGCCGTTGATGCGGATAAGGTGGCCTTCGCCCTTCGACTTGAGCCAAGTGAGCACTTCAGGATCGAGGCGGACACATGGATTGCAGTAGAGTTCTACTGCAAATGCAGTATAATGTTACTGCAATGATTTCTCTCCGATCGGAGCTCCGGCGCAAGCTGCTGACGTTTTTTTACGTCAACCGCTCGGCGCGCGTGTATGTGCGGCAACTGGCCGTCGCGATCGATGAGGATTCAACCAATGTTTCGCGCGAGCTCAAGAGCCTCCAGCGCGAGGGCTTCCTTCGCTCCGAGGTTGAGGGACGCCAGCTTTACTACAGCGTCAATCCTGCCTATCCGTACCTGAAGCCGGTCTTTGCTTTGCTCGAGGGCACGGTCGGCATAGCGCCCGCTCTGAAGCGAGCGCTCGCATCAGTCCACGGCATTGATTCGGCCTGGCTCTACGGATCGTTTGCCAAAAACGAGGCGGACGCGGCCAGCGATATCGATGTGCTCATCGTAGGAAAACCAGACCAGATCGAGCTTGCCGCGACGATGCGCAAAGCCGAAAAGGCGCTGCGCCGCGAAATCAACTACACTGTTCTCACTTCCCGGGAGCTCAGGCGGCGGCTTGCCAGGCGCGATGCATTCCTCGCCGATGTGTGGAATGGAAAGCGCATTGAGCTGATTGGCCATGGCGACGACCAAACCGCAACCCGTCAATCCGCTGCAGGTGAAGCAGTTCCTGGCTGACGCGCGGAAGAAGGCCGTGGCCGCGAGGAAGAACCTGAACATCGACGAGGAAACCGCGCATCAGACGGCGTACGAATCCGTTCTGAAGGCCTCGCTGGCGCTGATGTTGAGCCACGGGCAGCGTCCCCGCGTGCAACTCGGGCATCACGTCGCCATCATGCAGTTCGCGCAAAAGCATCTCGATCCCGCCCTGGCGCCGACATTCGACCTCTTTGACCGCATGCGCCGCAAGCGAAATATTGCTTTTTACGACATCGCCGTCATCAGCAAGGTAGAGGCCGAAGAGGCTGTGCGGGCAGCGGAAGCCTACCTGAAGGTTGTTGCTGCCGATATTCAGACCAGAGTTCCCTAGCTCTCCGCCTGTCCGGCGGGTGGCACGGTCCCTCGGGAAGCAAACTCACCACGGCCGGGGGATGCACCGCAGTCCCGATTCTCGGACGCGGGAATGCAGCTGGAAGCTGGGAGCTAGCGGCTGGAAGCCGCCTTGCTGCGCCGCTCGGCTTCCATCAGGTTGGTGAGGATGTCGTTGATGCGGGTAAGGTGGCCTTCGCCCTTCGACTTGAGCCAAGTGAGCACTTCAGGATCGAGGCGCACGCTGACGGCCTGCTTGCGCCGCGGACCACGGAGCCGCACCATGCGCGCGAGTTGATCCGGAGTGAGGCGGGGAATGTCGGAGTAGTCGATGTCAAAATCGTCGCCCGCAGCCTGCTTCGCGGCCCCGCGCCGCAGCATTTGCTTTTCGGCCTCAGTCCACTTCCTGTTCCTGATATCTTCTGACGTCATTCTTATTGGCTCTTCGCGCCGGGATGATGCGGATAATTTCTTCGCCATCGCGATCCTCCTCTCTGTAGACATGGGCGACTAACAGAATCAGCACTCTTGCGGGCTCAAGCGAAACTGCACCGAGCGCATGCCATCGTTGCTCGCCCGATTCGTCCACGCGGTCTTTCTCGATAAGGCAGTTCCCGTCTTCAAAGACCAGCGCCGCCAGTTCGAAGCTGACGTCGTGCTTGCGCTGGTTTTCGCGGTTCTTGCGTGGGTCCCACTCGTACCGCATTTGTATATACACATCGTATTACCATTGCGGGTGGCCGTCAACCCCGGCTCCCGATGTAACAGCGGATCACCGCCAGACCGGAAATAACCCCGAAATATCGATTCATCTTCGCCAGAGCAGAGGGCGAGTATACTCTCGCGGAAGGAGGAGTGGAGCCGTGGCCAAACCCCATAAGCCATCGCCGCGTCCCGCGCGGCAGAAGCCCATTCAGCGCACGAGTGAAAGCTCGCATCATCCCGCTTCGCCCCAGCACCCGCCCAAGCAGGCAAACGCAGGTGGGCAAAAGGGAAAGGGAATCGGGCCCAGGGCGAGCGGAGGGCCCGTCTTTGGGCAGCCGGCGCCCTCGCCCGATCCAACGAGCTTCAAAGATCCGGTGACGGACTCGAGCGAACCGGATGTGGCCGGAGTGCAACCGGCGCCGCAGCCGGCAACAACTGCCGCGGAGCCCGTTCTGACTCTGGCACAGGTGTTTGGAAGCCAGGGACCGGCGATTACACAAAACATCCAGAGAGCGGGCCAGATCGTCTTCCATAGCGTGGGAGACACCGGCAGCGTGAAGGGGCCCGGAACGCAGTCGCTGGTGGCCGACAAGATGGTTTCGGATTTCACCGAGGCTGATCCGGCGAACGTACCGTCGTTCCTTTATCACTTAGGCGATTTGGTCTACTACTTCGGCGAAGGCGAATATTACTATGACCAGTTTTATGAGCCCTACCGGATGTATCAAGCGCCCATTCTCGGGATTCCGGGCAACCACGATGGCATCGTGTATCCCGGCGACGTGGAGACAACGCTCGAAGCATATCTGCGGAACTTCTGCGCCGCCGCACCGGCCGCATCGCCCGATGCTGGCGGCCTCGATCGAACGACGATGATCCAGCCTGGCGTGTATTACACGTTTGACGCCCCTTTTGTCCGCATTCTCGGTTTGTACAGCAACGTACTGGAGGACCCGGGCGTGATCTCGGACCAGAGCGGCACTTATCCTGCTCTCGACCGGAGGCAGATCGCATTCCTGACGACAGCACTCGAACGCGTGAAGAGCCAGAAGTACGCCGGCGCAGTAGTCATCGCCGTGCATCATCCGCCGTTTACCGGAGATTCCGTGCATGGTGGAAGCCCGCTGATGCTCGAGGATATCGACAACGCCTGCACTGCAGCGGGAGTTTGGCCTCACGCAGTGCTCTCCGGCCATGCGCATAATTACCAGCGCTTTACGCGCGTCATAAACGGGTACCAGATTCCCTACGTGGTGGCCGGTTGCGGAGGGCACTCACCGCTCAGTAAGATGCGGTCGACAAATCGTACACCGTACCAGATCGACAGCACCCTTACGCTGGAGAGCTATGACGACTCCGACTATGGGTATCTACGCATCGTGGTGAACGCGGCCACGATGACGATCGAGTTCCATCCTGAATCGGACGGAGGCACGGTGAAGACGCCCGATGACAGTGTGACAATCAACCTGGCATCTCGCACCATCGGCTGAGCGCATCGAGGGAGGAAGTCTTCGGCTATTGCCTGACGTGCGCGCTATCAATAGAGCCTGGTTGGGCGGGATTGCCTGGCTCCGCAGGCGCTGTCGGCGGCCGCGGCCCAACCAGCACGCCATCATCCAGCGACGCTGCCACCAGGCGGTCTCCGGCGCCGCGAATCAGCGCGATCTGGTAACCAGTCTGCCACCAATCCCACGCCATGGTTTTGGGATCGATGGCGAAGATCTGGTCGCTTGAGCGCGAGCTGACGAGGATTCTTTTCAATCCCGCGTCGTAGCTGAGATCGTCTACATCGCGAAACGGAAGGCGATGGAGCCAGAGCCAGGTTTTGCCCATGTCCGGCGTGTAGTAGACGCCCTCGCGCGCGCCCAGCCAGAGCGTGCCGTCGGGCGAAAAGGCGACGCCGTGAATGCGCGTGAGCATTGTGGGCACACCCATGGGCCACCAGGTTTGCCCGGCATCTTTCGAGAACACCACGCCATCGGCGCGCGCCGCGGCCATGTTGTCGCCGTTAACGGTGACTGACAGGTAATCGCCCTGGCCCATCACCGGCCCGCCCTGCCAAGTGGCGCCCAGATCGCGGCTTGTGAGCAGCCCGTAGCTCGTGGCAGCGACCCACACGTCGCCGGAAACGTCGAGCGCGTGCACCTCGCTCGAGAACTCGATGACCGGAGCTTTTTCCTGCTTTTCGACGTTGACGCGCGCCCCGTGGACGGTTTCGGTGGACGCCTTCATGAGCGTGTTGGCGATGTCATTGCGCGGCTGCCAGGTGAGAGCGGCGTTTGGCGCGCCCGGAGAGCCGTCACCCGGAGTCGCAGGGCTTGCGCCGTCGGCTGCGGGTGGGGGATCGTCGCCACCAGAGGCGCCCAAAACGAAGATACCGTGGGTGGTGCCCGCCACAATTGCGCCATCCTTCGCCTGGGCGAGAGAAAACACATCGCGGCCGTCCAGTCCCGAGCCCAACTGTTCCCAGTGCTCGCCACCATCGACGGAACGAAAGACGCCGCCATAGCTCTTGTCGTTGACCACGCCCACATACAGGCGCCGAGGGTCGCTGCGATCCACAAGCAGGGCCGCAACTTTGCGCTCGGAGATGCCCTGGTTCGACACGGCAAATGTGACGCCCGCGTCGCGGCTAACCAGCACGCCGCCGCGATCGGTGGCGAGCAGCACGTGGTTCGAGTCGCCGGGGTCCACAAACACGTCGTTCACCACCACGTCCGCGCTGGTCATGCGGTCAAAGGTTTTGCCCGCATTCACGGTCTTGTAGAGCCCTTCGGTGGTTCCGGCGTACACCACCTGCCGGTTCTCAGGATCTTGCATGAGGACCCGCGTCCTTCTTGCTTCAGAGGGAATGCCCTGAATTTTGTGAAAGAGGTCGCCCGCGTTCTCGCTCTTGTAAATACCGCTGCATGCGCTGAGGTAAACGGTGTGCGCGTGCTCGGGATCGACAATGATGGAGAAGACGTCGGAGTCAACGATGAGGCCCTCCTTGATGTTGTGCCAGGTCTTGCCTCCGTCGGTGGTTTTCCAGGGCAGGTGCCAGGTGCCCGCGTAAACCGTGTCTGGATCGGCGGGATCGACGGCCAGCGATTCGATTTCGTGAATCTCGTGGCTACCGGGCGGGCTGATCTCGGCGAATGTGACGCCGCCGTCGCTCGACCGGAAGACTCCCTGGAGCGTTCCCGCAAAGAGGGTGTGCGGATCGGAGGGCGCCTGGGCAAGTGCGTAAACCGGCTGGCCTTTGAAATCCGCCGATTCCTGCCAGGTGTGCCCGGCATCGTGGCTGATCCACAATCCGCCGCCGTCGGAGTCTTTCCACGCGCCCACGTACATGGTGGAGGGGTTGGCGGAGTCGACGACGATGTGGTCGAGAACGTAACCATCTCCACTGCCCAGCTTCGCCAGCCGATGCCAGGTTGCGCCCGCGTCGAGCGATTCGTAGAGCCAACTGTTGGTTGTGCCGAGGAAAAGATGCTGGGGCTCGCCAGGTATGAATGCGAAGGCGCGCGCGTCGCCGCCCGCGGGGCCTACGACGGTCCACGTGTTCTGCGCCGGCAGGCACGCAACAGAGAACAAGAACAGAAACAAGAAAATAGCCTGTGCCGGAACCCTGTACCGGCGCAGTTCTCTGGGAAAACACGTCAATCGTCTCATCGAGACAGGAAGCTCCCTTGCATATATATCAAGAATAGACAAAATGGGACCCCAAAGCGAAGAGGCTAACCAGGCGGTGTACTGGTCAGCCTCAAAGCACAGGGCAGTAGCGATGTAGGGTGGGCAGGATTTCTCGACAATCCAGCAGCGCTCCCTCCCTTGCCCAGGGAGGGCTCGCCATAGTGTGCAACTGCAGGGCCGGCCGCGCAGCTTATCGCGCCGCGGCCGCCTTCCCTTACTTGTGACGCCCCGGTAGCGGCTTGCGCGCCTGCGGCTTCACCGCTGTCTCGTCCACCGGCGTTGTCCCGGTGACGTCGGTGCTGAAGTTCGCTCCCGCGGGCACCAGGTAGTCCTCCACCGTTTGCCCTTCGGTCGCGCCCGTAGCAACACTGATGCGCGCAGCGTCGATGCCCTGCTCCGTCACCAGGTAGTCCTTGGCGTTTACGGCACGCTGCGCGGCGTACATGTCCACCTTGGCATGCTTGTGCTTGGCGGCGTACTTCTGCTGTTTGGCTTCCTTGGCGGCTTCGTCCGCATTCTGCTCGCCGACGATTACGGCCTTGGCGTCCGCCTGCTGTTTCAGATCCAGAGCCACCTGGTCCAGGCAGGCTTTCGCTTCGTTGTCCACGCGCTCGGTCCGCTTCTTGTCGGTCGCAAAGCTGATGGTGCACAGCGCTTGCGAGTGCGGCGGCGGAGGCGGAGGCGGAGGCGCGGCGATGGTCAGGTTCGTATTGGCAGAAACCGTGTGGCCCTTGTCGTCAGAGACATTGCAGGTAAGGCCAACGGCTCCGCTGGGCGCGCCTGCCGAGGAGTATGCCGCCGTCGTCCCGGTGCCCGTCACCGTGCCGGCCGTGGCCGAGTAGCTGTACGTCAGCGTACGGTTCTGCGGGCTGACCGCAACCGAGGTGATGGTCGCCGAGTCTCCTGGGTTGATGGTGTTGGGGCTGGCTGAGCAACTGATTGTTGGCGGCTCGAACGGCTTCACCGTGAAGCTGGCTGAGCACTGGGCGGACTGACCGGGTTTCAGCCCTTCCTTGCCCTTCTTGCCTTCCTTTACTTCGGCATTAACGGAGTAGTTGCCGGGGTCGAGTGAACCGGTGGCCACCGTAGCCGAGGTCCCGTTGCCCGTGACTCCGGTTCCGGTCCAGTTATAGACCACGTTCGTATTCTTTTTCGTACTTACCGATCCGGCAGTTGCGGTTACTGTGAGAGCATCGCCCTGGTAAATGGCAGGGGCACTTGCGTTACATGCAAGCGTTATGGGCGGCTGCTTTTTGCACCCCATTGACCAGATGGTCAAGCAAGCAACAGCCAGAACCAGACAGGCGGACTTAAAACCTCGCAGATACATGTGATTCCCCCTCCTTCTAATGTTGAACAACCAAGGATAACTCCTGTGGGCCGTGTGCGCTTCCTTTTATCCCGATTTTTTCCATTGAGTGTGTCTTCGGATTCACCCCAATTCCTGCAGAACACTTTTTCCCCGCCATGCAATCTGGAATGCGATAATCGCCGCGCCCTTCCGCTCTTGCCCGGTCGGTCCGATTTGAGCACGCGACGCACAAGGTTTGTTTCCCACGGAGCGCGCGGCGCACAGAATCCCGACGAGACGCGATTCTTCGCCCCGAGGTTCAAATTCTCGATTGCAGGTCGATGTATCGGCAATTTTCTGCCTCGTACTTCGCGGTTTGCGGAAAAACAACGCATCTGTCTTGACGCGTCATTGACCGCGGCTCCGTTTTGGCCGCGCCGAATTCAGATTGAGGCTAGTGGGGAGGCATTGTTCAGTAAGGCAATGGATTCAGATGCTTAGACAACATTCAGGGTCTTAAGCAGGCTGCGCGGCTCACGCTGTATCTTTTCCTGCAGAAGCGAAATCGCGTAAATGAGTTGCTCGGGGCGCGGCGGGCAACCGGGAACATAGACGTCGACTGGAACAATCTGGTTGACGCTCTGCACGATCGCGTAGTTGTTGAAGACTCCACCCGAGGTGGCGCAGGCTCCCATGGAAATCACCCACTTGGGCTCGGGCATCTGGTCGTAGAGGCGGCGAAGGACGGGGGCCATCTTCTGCGCTACTCGGCCGGCGACAATCATGAGGTCAGACTGCCGGGGCGAGGGCCGAAACACCTCGGCGCCGAAGCGCGCGATATCGTAGCGAGCGGCGCCGGTCGACATCATTTCGATGGCGCAGCAGGCCAACCCGAAGGTTACCGGCCAAATGGAGTTCTTGCGTATCCAATTGACCGCAAAATCCATCGTCGTGAGAAGGACGCCCTCCGGCTGTTCGTAGCCGTAGCTGGCTTCATTCACCTTGATTCGATTTTTTGCGCTGCTTTCAAGCGCCCCAAAGAGATAGCGGTCGCGCTCTGCCGTAGGCATCATCTCTCCAGTATACTCCTGTGGCCGCGCGGTTGCGGACGTTGGCAATGGGTCAGCTTGTCGCGAGAGCATCTCCGGAAATTCTGTAGACCGAAAGCACGTATGCGAGTCGACGCGACCGACCCGGGGCCCCAACGACAGGCCTTCGTCGTTGGGGTGGGAGCACAAGGAGCGGCGACATTCGATGAACCCGGCAGCGACTACACTATTTCCGAAAATGCCGTAAACAGGCTGCGGAAAAACTCGTTTGGCCGAGGCTTCGTGTCACTAGATTAGCTCGCAGCCCGCAAACCAATAGCCGATCTCGAAGGCGGCTGTGTCTTCAGCATCCGAGCCGTGGATGGCGTTCTCCTGGATGGAGCTGGCGAACTTCTTGCGGATGGTTCCTTCCTCGGCGTTGGCGGGGTTGGTGGCGCCCATCAGCTTGCGCAGGCCGGCAATGGCGTTATCACCCTCCAAAACCATGAGGATGATCGGACCGGAAGACATGAAGGTTGTTAGTTCGTCAAAGAACGGCCGCTCGCGGTGAACGGCGTAAAAGCCCTCGGCTGCGCGCTTTGAGACGAAATCTTTCTTGATGGCGACGAGGCGAAAGCCGGCCTTGTCAATCTCGGCCAGAATGGCGCCGGCCAAACCATTACGGACTGCATCCGGCTTAATGATGCTCAATGTGCGTTGCGGCACTGGGAATATTGCTCCTTGAAGATGATTTGTTCAGAGTTTCATTGTATGGGAAGGAGCTCGACCCTGCTTAGTCTGTCAGCAAAGAGACTTTTGCCCCCCATTTGGGGCCTTTTCGCAGGCATGTTACTTTAGTACCTCTCCGGTGGGGAGGATCGATATCCCACAAAAGAGGTATTTGAGTGCCGCTTTTTCAGCCACACAAGCTCCTTGTTTTCTGCTATAAGTAGAGAGTATCCAAATGGGCCCATGGTCCGGTAACTGGAGTTCCAGTTACTAAAAGTACGATTACCAGGATCACTTATGATGTTGCCCGTGCTCCAAATTGCGGTTCTGATCGCCATTGCCTTGTATCTTGTGCGTTGGCGCATGAGCGTGCGGCGCCGCAATTCGCAAAACTGGGACACATTGATAGCTCGCCTCCGATCCGAATGGAGTGCGCGCGAGTTGAGCGATCACTTCCTTTGGCAGGAAGGTTTGAGCGCCACGCCGGAAGATGCCTGGCGGCGCATGGAGGGCCCGAAAGGCCTCTGGGCGATGTATCAAAATACGCGAGTGATGCTGGAGATGGCCGATTACGCCGCAAAGCATTGCGAAGGCGTCGATCGCTTGCTGATAGAAACGCTGCACAGCGACGCCATGCAGATTCGCGTCTGCGTCCTCATGGCCCTGGCTCAATACGCTTTCACGCAGGCCAGCGAAGGGGTTCGGGTTAATGCCTTTCGCGCCGCTGCAATGTACACCGGAATGGCCGCGCGCACGACCCAGTTGTTGCAAAACTACGCTCCCGTCATGGTTCCTGACTTCGTTGCAGCTATGTAGACTGGCTCCCTCCTCCAGCCACAAAAACCCCGGCTCCGGCCGGGTTTTTTGTTTTGGAGCACACGCTGCGGGCCGCCTCACGTCTGCATCGACGCCAGGAATTTTCCGATCGTATCGTATTCATCCTGGCTGAGCCAGAAGCGGAGCGCGGGGGCCATCTCTTCCACTTGCTTTGCGCTGCGCCCGCCCACGATAGCGGCGGTGATGGCGGGGTGGTTGAGCGTCCAGGCCACGGCCACAACGCCCGGACTAACGCCATGGCCGTTGCCGATCTCACGCAGCAGCTCTACCAGGCGCAGGTTTTGGCTCAACTTCGGCTCGTTGAACTCGACATTTCCGCGCCGCCAGTCGTCGGCCGGCATGGCCGCCACGCGCGCGGCCGTCATTTTGCCGGTGAGCAGCCCCGAGACCATGGGCGAGTAGTTGACGATGCCGATTCCGTTGGCTTGCGTGAAGGGGAAAAACTCCGCCTCGGCGGCGCGGCGCAGCATGGAATAGGGCGGCTGCAGGCTGGTGATGGGCGCGATCTTCAAGGCGCGCTTCATCTGGTCGACCGAGAAATTGGAAACGCCGATCCAGCGGATCTTACCCTGCTCGCGCAGCCGCGCAAGCGCCTCCCATCCCTCTTCGATCTCACCATCGGGGTTGGGCCAGTGAATCTGGTAGAGGTCGATCGTTTCCACTCCCAGGCGCCCAAGCGAAGCTTCCACCTCTTCGGCCAGCGAGCCGGCTTTGAGCGAGTTGTAGATCGAGCGGTCATCGTGCCAGCGCAGAGAGCACTTGGTGAAGATGTACGGCTTGTGAGTCGAGGACTTGACCGCGCGGCCCACCACCTCTTCCGAGTGGCCGAGCCCGTAGATTGCCGCCGTGTCGATCCAGTTCACGCCCAGGTCGAGCGCGCGATGAATTGCGGCAATCGAGTCGTTGTCATCCTGGGGGCCCCAGGAAAATTGCCAGTCGCCTCCGCCTATGGCCCAGGCGCCAAAGCCGATGGGCGTGATCTTCAGATCGGAGTTGCCGAGGGTGCGCAAAGCAGTGGATGAGACAAACGTGGACATACACCAGAGTATATGGGGCCAGGATAGAAAAAAATTCAAGAAAAGCGCGCTGCTGCCGAAAACCGGTCCCGTTGAATGCCGGCGGAATCGAAGGCGGCTTGCCGCTCTTCGTTCCGGCTGCATCTAAACCTTTTCGGAGGAGATGAAATGAAACAAGCGTTCCTGCTCATTAGCTGCCTGGCTGTCTGTGCGTTTTCCGCGACAGCTCAGAACAAGGCTGCCGGATCCAACGCAATGAGCGATCAAAAATTCGTTGACTTCGTTGCACAAACCGATATGGTAGAGGCCAATCTGGGAGATCTGGCGCAAAACGTAGCCGCCTCTGAGGACGTGAAAGGGTACGGCAAAATGCTTGTGGCCGACCACACGAGCAACTACCAGAATCTGCAATCGCTCGCGCAGCAAAATGGATTCACGGTGCCAACTGCGATCGACGGAAAAAATGACAAGACGATGATCGACCCATTTCATGCGTTGAAGGGCGCGGCGTTCGATAAGAAGTACATCCACGACATGGTCGCGGGGCATACGCAAGCCATAGCCATCGTTAAGAAGGAAGCCGAAGGCGCCGATAACCCGGCGCTCAAGGCATTTGCGCAGGATATGCTTCCGGCCCTCCAGAAACACCTGGACCATGCCAAGGAGATCGAGCAGGGCAAGAAGCCTGCGATGTAGGACGACTCAGGCAGCCGCGCGGGGACGTGTGCGTGTGTTTCTTGCGTGCTTAGACTGCTTTCTTGCCGTCCTTCTTAATCGCAGTGACAGAGAGACGCAATCCCATTGTGTTCAACACAGCGATCAATGTTTTAAGCGTGGGATTGCCTTTGGGCGAAAGCGAGCGGTACAGGGACTCGCGGCTGATCCCCGCCTTCGCGGCAACCGCACCCAGGCCGCCGTAGGCTTCAGCAAGAGAGCGAAGCGTGAGCAGGCTTCCACCGCGTTCGTCCGGATTATCGAGAGATTCGAGAGCCAATTTAAGACATTCGACGCCAAGCCCCGGGTTGGATCGAAGCTGTTTAATTTCCCACTCGTGATATGGAATACCCGCCTTGTATGTCTTCATCATTTCCTCGCTCATACGGGCACGGGGCTTGGAGCTGCCGATAAACGATCAGGTCGAACGCGGGCAAGTGTAGCATAAAAGCTACGACCCATCGTGTTCGCGGGGTCATTTTCGGGCCGCCTTGGACTTGGTGAGGAAGCTCTTGAGCCGGTCAATCGTATAAGGGGGATTAATCCGATGGAGCATTTCGTGACAATTCGGGCACACTGGCCTCAAATCCTCGATTGGGTCGACCTTGAGCGATTTTCCGTCGTGAGCAGCGAGCGGTGTTAAGTGGTGGACGTGAATGTAACCGGTGCCGATCTCACCGTATGTGATGGAGAAATCGAATCCGCAAGCAGAACAAATTGCGCCGTAGCGCTTGATGCAGCTTTTGCGGTTCTTGGGGTCTCGTTCATATTTATTAACCAGGATTTTGACCCTGTGGCCCTCCTCCTTCGCATCGAAATCCGCAGCGACCTTCTCCGAATTCGCAACCCAGTACGAAGGAATCGTTTTGCGGCTTGCAGACTTTGGGGCGAATTCGCTTGACGACAGTAATTCAAGAAATGGTCCCATTTTGCGTGCCTGCTCTTCGGCCTGGACGAAGAAGTAGAGCGGAGTGGATATCGCAATTCCCTTTCGGGGATGAGGGCGCTGCTTTAGCGTCACCCCAAGTGGCAACTTACTCTGAATTAAGTTGAAAAATCTCCGGGGAATCCTCGCATCGCAAAAAGACCTGAATTTGCTTCTGTGTGTGGCTTACCCAATACAAAGCCGCTTCTCGGCTGTTGATGTGGGCGGCGCACCAAGAGTTAAAATTCCTGTTTGGCGCGAGGTTTTGAGGTAGGCAAGCGAGCATAAGATCGCAAAGACGCCTCGACGCGTCACTTGTCTTCGCGTGCTTTGAATCAGAGGGCATCAATTCAAAAACATCGTCCGATACAGCGTGTCGCGCTGCACCGGCTTGAACCCCGCGTCGCGGATGATGCGGCGCAGCTCTTCTTCGGTGGTGCAGTTCGCGGTGCCCGCCGCGCGGACTACATTTTCTTCGAGCATCACCGAGCCTACGTCGTTGCCGCCGAAGTGGAGGCCGAGCTCGAGCACCTTCAAGCCCTGCGTGACCCAACTGGCCTGCACGTTCTCAATGTTGTCGAGATAAAGCCGCGAAATCGCCAGCACCTTCAGGTATTCCACGCTCGTCGCTTCGTCCCAGCCGCGGCCTCCGAGCGCCGTGTTCCCGGGCTGGAAGCTCCAGGGGATGAAGGCCGTGAATCCGCCGGTTTCTTCCTGCAGGCGGCGGATTACCTCGAAATGATTAATGCGCTGATCGAAGCTCTCGCCCACGCCGAACATCATCGTCGCTGTGGTGCGCATGCCCAATCCGTGTGCCGTCCTGTGCACGCTCACCCAGTCCTGGGTGTCGCATTTCAGGCGCGCGATGCGATGGCGAACATCGTCGTCGAGAATCTCGGCGCCGCCGCCGGGGATGGAGTCGAGACCGGCGTCGCGCAACCGCGCGATTGTGTCGCGCAGGTTGAGGCCGGAGTATTCGGCAATCGCCAGGACCTCAGAGGCCGAGAGGCAATGCAGCCAGATCTCGGGGAAGCGCTGCTTGATGCCGCGAAAGAGCCGCTCGAACCAATCGATCTTGAGATCGGGATGAATGCCGCCCTGCATCAGCACGCCCGTACCGCCCATCTCCAGGGTCTCGGCAATCTTCTCGTAAATCTTCTCAAAGTCGAGGATGTAGCCTTCGTCGGCGCGCGGGTCGGGCTTGCCGGGCCGGGGCAGCGGGCGATAGAAGGCGCAGAAGGTGCAGTACTCAGTGCAGAAGTTGGTGTAGTTGATATTGCGGTCAATAATGTAAGTGACCACGCCCTCGGGGTGCAGGCGCCGGCGCACGGCGTCGGCCTCGAATCCCAGGCCAATCAGGTCGGGGGAGTGGAAATATTCAAGGGCCTGCTCACGCGAGATCGTCATACTTTGATTTTAGCAATTCTTCAGGTAATTCGGATGGTTCGCTACCCGGCCTTCTTCTACGCATTGACATAGTCCCGTGGCGCCGCATTGATCCGGCTCTGATAGCGGCGCCCGGTTCCGCGAAAGAACTGGATCACATCGGCATCGAGACGCAGGGTGATCTGCTGCTTGTTTTCAGCCGGAACCAACTCCGAGACGCGCCGCCATCCGCCGCGAGTTTGCTCGGGAATATCGCTGAGGTCGATATCCTCATCGCGCATTTGCTTGAGTTTCTCCCATGCCTGCCGCTCTTCGAGCGTTAGAGCAGGCTGTTTGTGAGGATCAAGCCGGTATCTCACCAGTCCAGTAGGTTTTCTGCTCATGACGAGTCGCCTTTCGCGCGGAGATCAAGCGAATCCGCTGCCCCTAAATATATCTACGAATATAGCTACATCGGCGTTCCGGTGATTCATGTGTCTGGAGCATTCCCAGCCGCCTACTTCCACACGAACGTGGCCTTCTCTTTATCCTTGCGCACCCGGTCCACCGGAAAGACCTGCCCGTGCATGACCACGAAGACTCCCGGCGAAAGCAGGCGCGCGGCAAGCAGGCTTTCGGTAAGGTTTTGCAGGCCATCGCTGCCCTCGAATCCCAATGGCGTCATGGCTCCTGTGAGGATGATGGGGACCTTGAGATCCGGGAACGATTTTTCAAGAAATAGGCCGGTCTCAACCATGGTGTCGGTGCCGTGCGAGATCACGATGGGTGCGTCTTCTGGAAGTAGCTCTGCCACGCGGTCCCTGACCTCGACGCGGTCGGCGTCAGTCATCTCCAGGCTGTCTTTGTTCATCAGATGGATGCTGCAGATTTCCGAATCCGGAAGGCGGAGTATGCGCAGATAGCGGTCCAGCTTTGCAGCACGATTCTCCACGACGCCGCTCTGCTCCGAGTAGACCTTCTCGATGGTCCCGCCTGTCGAAAGCAAATAGACGCGGCGCATGGGCATCTCCCAAGAGAAATTCACTCTCTAACTGGTGTAGCGCTTCTGATGCCACGCCCAGGCCGTGCGCACGATCTCGTCGAGCTTGGTATAGCGAGGCTTCCAGCCGAGCTCGCGCATGGCTTTCTCTGAGCTGGCAACCAGGACCGCGGGATCGCCCGCCCGCCGTGGATAAACCTCCGCCGGGATGGGATGGCCGGTCACGCGGCGGGCCGACTCGATAACCTGGCGGACGCTGAAGCCAGTGCCATTACCGAAGTTGTAGATAAGCGGCCTCTGTGCATCGGCCGCACCGAGCGCGGAGAGCGCCAGAAGGTGGGCGTCGGCGAGGTCGGAGACGTGGATATAGTCGCGAATACAGGTGCCGTCGGGGGTGGGGTAATCGTCGCCGTAGATGCGGATCGACTGCCGGCGGCCGAGAGCCACGTCGAGAACCAGAGGGATCAGATGGGACTCCGGTTCGTGCGCCTCGCCCCGGGCTACGCCATGCTTTCCTTCCGGCGCTCCGGCCACATTGAAGTAGCGCAACGAAGCGTAACGCAGGCCGTGAACGCGATTGAACCAGGCCAGCATCTGCTCCACCAGGAGCTTCGACAGGCCATAGGGGTTGGTGGGCAAAAGGCGCGCATCTTCTTTAATGGGAATGGATTCCGGCTCCCCGTACACGGCGGCTGTGGAGGAAAAAACCAGGCGCCGGGGACCGCACGCCAGCATCGCCTCAAGCAGCGAGAGCGTGGAAGCGGTGTTGTTGCGGAAGTAAATTTCCGGGCGCTCCATGGATTCGCCGGCCTCAATAAGCGCGGCAAAATGGAGCACTGCGTCAAAAGGTTTGCTGTCGTTCCGGGCAGATTTGAAGATTCGTTCGAGCGCCGGCCGGTCTGCCAGCTCCCCTTCGACGAACTCCACGCCTGCCGGCAACAGGCGGCGCCGGCCGCGGCTCAGGTTGTCAAAAACGACGGCTTGGTGTCCCGTTTCGGTCAACAATTGGGCAACAGTTCCACCGATGTACCCTGCCCCTCCAGTAACTATTACCTTCACAGAAAATACTGTCCTCTCCGAGACACTTTGGTTAACCTTGAGTCTATAGGAGTAGTGCCAGACCGGGCGGCCAATCGAGCAGCCTGGCAACGGTTTTCCAAGTGGACAGTTTGTCACGCGGGAGCATGTGCACGGCGCTACCCAAAGGTTGGGCAGGGGGTTTCCCAGATGCCCTCATTTGGCATCCCGGTAGCGCACATCCTGCCGAAAACAAACGCGATTCCTTTTGAGTGGATCTAAATGAGTTGCCTTGGATCTCTAAAGTGGAGTGACGCATTGTCCGATAGCAGAAATAACGGCCTCGTCTATAGTGGCCCGAGCGTCACATGCTGCCGGCACATGAGTCCGACTGCGGCCGGTCCCCGGTCCGGGTTGTTGGCGTGGGTAGAGGACGTACGTATAATGGTAATAGCATTTTCCTCCTCGACCGCGAACCGTCCCCACTTGATGCAAGTCCGAGCACTGGGCGCGGCCATTGGGAACATTAAAGGGCCAATAGCGCCGGGTGTTACCGAAATAAAATTGCAACTGCATTCGGGTCCGTTTTTTGCCGATACAACGATAGAAAAGAACAATCGCAGCGAGCGATTCGCCGCTTCGCATTCTATTTTTTCTGATAAAGCCGCTATGCGCCGTGGCGGCGACCACAAGCGAGGACCCCTAACATGCCAATGACATACTCCCCTCAACGAATGACTTTGGGTTTGTTGCCCGAGCCCAAAGGCCAGCCTGCCGGATTTATAGCTAGCTCCATCATCAACGTGACGATTCTGGCGCTTGCCGTGTATGTGGGCATGACAGCCAAGCAGGTGCTCCAACAGCACTACGAGATGACGACGCTGATCATTCCCAGCGAACCGCCGCCGCCCGTGAAGGTCAAGCAACCGCCGCCGCCCGAAATGCCTCCGCCACCGGAGCCGCCCAAGGTCGAGTTGCAGGAGCGTCAGATTGTGCTGCCGAAGCCGAAGCCGGAACCGAAGCCAATCGAGATGGAAGCTAAGGTGAACCTGCCCACGGTCAGGACGAAGCCGCAGGTGGTGACCATTGCTCCTGAGCCCAAGGCGGCCCTGACTGCGGCCATGCCGGCGCAGAACAATCAGGTCAAACCGTCCACGGCGCCGGTGCACCTGGGACAGACATTTGGCGCAACGCCCAATCCCAACGCCAACCGGCCGGCGACCATCGCGGCCATCGGAAATCCCTATGGTGGCATGCAGGGTCCGGCGGTCGCGCCGCATGGAGTGGTGGGCTCGACGGGCATCGGGAACGGAACCCATTCCGGCTCCAACTCCGGCGTGGTGGGCAAGGTCGCTTCGGCCGGCATCCCGGGCTCAAACGGCACAGGCACGCAGGGACCCTCCGGCAAGGTCGCTTCGGCCGGAATTCCTCAGCCGACCCAGGTTGCGGTCGCACCCAAGATGGTTGAGCGCCCGGTTGCGACCGACCTCGAAGTGCTCTCGAAACCTCCCGTGCAGTACACGAGCGAAGCTCGGCAGTTACGCGTCCAGGGGGATGTGGTGCTGCGCGTCACGTTTCTCGCCACCGGCCAGGTGGTGGTGCAGGGTGTGGTGCGCGGACTGGGACATGGACTCGACGAAGAGGCCCGCCGTGTGGCGCAGCAGATACGTTTCCGTCCGGCCACGCACAACGGCCAGCCGGTGGATTTAACCACAACCATCACCATCACGTTTCAATTGGCGTAGCATTCAGATGGTGCACATCAGTGAGTCCTTTGCTCGGCCGTCTCCGCTTCAAACGCGCGGCGAGAGAGAGGAAAGCTTGAAGGAATTGTCTTAGGAGTATCACATGACGTTACGGAACCTCCCCCTAACCTTTCTGATTTTGAGCATGGCAGTCGTCGGTGCGCACGCCAAGAAGCAGCCCAAGTTCGAGCAGACCCGCCAACTCACCGCCGAGCAGGCCGCGCTGGTACAGAGAGCCATGGCTCAGGAAAAGGTGCTGATCAAGAACATCCAGTTGCGCACGCCGCTGGTGGAAACTTACATCCAGGACACCAGGCCCGACGTGAAGCTCTACTCAGTGCCGGTGGACGACCAATACATGCTCAGCCGGGTGGACTTCGGCAAGGGGTTCTTCGACAAAGTCTACGAGCCCAAGGACGAAGCCAGGAAGAAGGGCTTTTTCAAAAGCTCGCTGGGCTCGATTTCGATTCTGTCGAAGGCGCTGGGGCTGGAGAAGTTTACCTACAATCCCAACGGGTTTATGCAGATGATGTTCATTGACCCGTCGGGCTTTGACCAGCAGCACTATGTGTTCAGCTTTGTACGGCGCGAATTTCTCGGATCGGTGCGCACCTGGGTCTTCGACGTGCATCCCAAGGCGGATGTTAAGGGCATAGGCCGGTTCTACGGACGCGTCTGGATCGAGGACGAAGGCGGCAACGTGGTGCGCTTCAACGGCACCTACACCGGCCCCACCTCCGAGGATGTGGCCAAGTACTACTTCCACTTCGACAGTTGGCGGATGAATGTGCAGCCGGGGATCTGGCTGCCGGTGGCGATCTACGTGGAAGAGACGCAGCGCACCGAGTCCGAAAAGTCAGTAGGCCTGAAGGCGCAGACGCACTTCTGGGGCTACTCGCTCAAGCTGCCCACGCGCGACAGCGAGAACGTGAGCGTGAAGGTGGATGACGCCGTGGACAAGAGCGAAGACTCGCAGGATGTGGGTCCGCTGCAGGCCTCGCGCATGTGGATCACGCAGGCTGAGAACAACGTGATCGACCGCCTGGTGGAGGCCGGCCTGGTGGCGCCCATTGACCAGGACGGCTACGAGGAAAAGGTTCTGGGGCAGATCGTTGTTAATCTGGTGGTGCCCAATAACCTGGCCTTTACCGATCAAATCCATTGCCGCGTACTGTTGACCGATACCGTGGAGGCCACCACGGTGGGCAACACGATTTTGATCAGCAAGGGGCTGGTCGACTCGCTGCCCAGCGAAGAAGCGATTGCCTCCGTGGTAGCAATGGAGCTGGCGCATATCGCCATGGGCCACCACATCGACACCCGTTACGCCTTCAACGACCGGCTGCTGTTCCCCGACACGGTGACTTTCCAAAGAATCAACATGAACCACTCGGACTTGGACAACGGCGCGGCTGCCAAGAGGGCCATGGAGTATCTCGAGAACTCCATGTACAAGGAAAAGCTGGCGAGCGCGGGCCTGTTCTACGCGCAGTTGGTGGACCGGGCGAAGGTGCTCAAGCAGCTGAACACGCCCACGCTTGGCGATTCGCTCGTGAAGTCCGATGGCACGCCGTGGATGGCGGACCTGGCGCACATGGCGCCCAAGCTGAACTGGGACGACCTGGGCCAGACAGCGGCGCTGCCGCTGGGAAGCTGGCTGAAGACCGATCCTTGGGACGACAAGGTGCATATGCTGAACGCCAAACGGTATGCGCCGATGAACGCCCGCGACAAGATGCCGTTCGAGGTCACGCCCATTTTCTATAAGCTGCAACGCTATGAGGCAGCCAGCGTTACGCCAACCCCTTCAGCAGCCGCTCCCGCGGCATCGCCGGCGGCCGAGCAACCGGCCGCAGCGCCGGACAATGTTCCGTCGTCCGCCCCGGCGCAATCCACAACCGGCGCCGCGCCATCGCCAGACCAGCAACCGGCGGCGGCGCAGGACCCGCAGACATAATAGAATAGGTTTGCGGAGACCGGACCTTGTGCGCCGCAATCAGGCGGCGCACCCCAACCGGCTCGCAACGTGAGTCGATTGGTATTCCCCACCGGTGCAAGGATTCACAGGAAATGGGTTTTGTGTTGTGCTCATGAGACGATCGGTTTTTGTTTTTTTCTGTATTGTGCTTTCCGCAGCCGCCGTTTCAGCCCGTTGCCAGGTAGAGCCTTCGGCCACGGCGAGGACATTCTCGCTCAACGTTGGCGCCACGGGTTCCATGTTTCAGCCCGATTACGCCGGTACGGGCGTCGCGTACAACAGTCCCAACCGCCTGTACGGCATAGGCGCCTACGTGGACGCGCGCTTCACCCGCTGGGCACAGATTGAAGGCGAGGGCCGCTGGTCGCGCTTCAACCAGTATTGCTGGTACCAGTCTGAGTGCAACGGTGAAAACGCATACCTGATCGGTCCCCGCATCGCCCCTTACACCTTCCACAAACTCACGCCCTACGGCAAAGTGCTGATCGGCTTTGGGGACGGCAACTTCCTAACCGGGCGCGTCTTAGCTATCGCCTATGGCGGCGGCGTGGATTACCGGCTGAACCGCCGCTTTACGCTGCGTTGCTTCGATTTCGAATATCAGGAGTGGCGCGTGACGCCGACGCTCTACCCATACGGCGGCAGCGTGGGTTTGAGCTACGAGATTTTCTGAGGGAACAGATTGTAGTTCGCGGTCTCAAGAGATTTACTGTCCACAGTTCACTGGCACTATGAACTGTGCACTGTCCTACGGCTGCACGTGCAATGGAGCGGCCGTTGCCGTGGGCAGGGACACGGGCAGGATTCTTGCCACAGTCGGCGCAATCTGGCGCATATCCACTACGCCTAGATCGCGATGATGCGCGATGCCGGCGCCCACGGCAAAAAATGACGCACGCATCTCAGGAAATTCCGGCGAATATCCGTGCGAGCCTCGCGTGCCCGGAACCGGCGTCACCAGGCTGCCGCTGAGTCCGCCGCCGGTGTAATAGCCTGCCTTAAGCACCACCAGAAATGCCGCATCGGGAAAGGCTCCGCGCTTGGCGATAGCCTCACGATCCAGAACCTCCGCAATCCCGTTTTCCGGGTCCGCTGCCAGCTTGGTCAAAAGTGCCCGCACTTGCTGCTCTGTTCGATGGTCGTTGGGATCGTGCAGCATGATTGCGGCCATTCCGCCCGCCATCCATGGCTCCGCCTTCCATGAGTTAACAACCAGGGTCTTGCTGCCGTCATTTGCCGTCCCCTCAATCAATCCCGCCTGCAAAAACGAAACCGCGAGATTGACGTAGTGCGAAATGTTCATGAATCCGTGGTCGGAGACGATGACCAGCACGGCGTTGGGATCGTTGGCGAACTCCTCCCGCGCCAACCGCTCTACCATGCCGTCAATCGCTTCCAGGGATTGGTCAGCCTCCGCGCTGAAGGGCGCATGCTCGTGTTGCGCCTCGTCGAGCGAGCTCAGATGGAGCGTCATGAAGGCGGGCTTGTAGCGGCGCAGGATCTCGAGGGCATAACGGGTCTTCACTTCGTCGCCCTCGATGCTCGTGTCGTTGCCATTCATGTACGGGCCGGCCGCCGGCTCGAGGGTTTGAATCAAGGTGTCAGGACGCGCCAGAGCCGCCATCAGCAACCGGTCTTCAGGATTGGGCGAGGCCGAGGCGTCGGGGCCGTGCCAGTACTCCGGGATGAGCCAGTCCACATCCGTCGCTCCCACACTCACCGGCCAGCCCACGCTGGCGGTGTGCAGGCCGGCATTGTGCGCAGCCTGCCACAGCGTGGGCACGCGAATCCGCGCTGCATACCAGTTCCAGGCGCTGCCGTAGCGATGCTCGGGATCGAACTCAAGGTTGTTGTAGATGCCGTGCTCGGCAGGCCACACGCCGGTGAGCAAAGTGGTGTGGCTGGGATAAGTGACCGTGGGCCAGACGCCCACCACTCCCTCCGCGTAGGTTCCGTCGCGGAGCAGCGTGCGCAGATAGGGAATTTTCATGCCGTGCGCGTCAGCCTGCGTAACGTACTCGGGCTTGAGCCCATCGATGGAGATCATCAGCACCGGCGCGGCGTGGGCGAAAGCAGCGGCAAGCAGGATGCAGAGAAAAAGAGGAAAGAAAGAACGGCGCAGGACGGGGTTCATGCGGAAGACTCCCCTCATAAATTTCTGCGGGAACAAATGGCGCCGGCCGCAACTCTGGGATCGCAGGCGAACGGCAATACAGGCTGCGGAACGAATTATACACTTGGCAGATTTCAGTCCTTCTGTCGACTGCAACTATCAAGGCCGGGGCATCGGATCGCTGGGACCGGGATCGAATCCACCAAGAGCAAGATAAAATTTCCTGGCCTCTTCCGAGATCGCGCGCACCGCGATGCTACGGATGCCGATGGCATCGGCCGCATGAGAAACGCGCTGTGCGGCGCGGACGCCGATGGTTGCCTTGGGCGATTTGCGTGCAGCGCTTGCCGCTCAGTCGTGAGTCCTTCAAGCAAAAAGGCTGCTCATTCGAGCAGCCCCTCTTTGACTTTCTCACGCAATCAATCGATCAAACCGAGGCGGTGCAGGTCGAGCTCAGTCCACCGGGCCTGGACCTCGATCATACTTTTGAGCGTTCCGAGCGGGAACGTATCCGAAGAATGATGGAAGGAGACGGTAACGCGACGGCCGTCGGCATGCCGGAAGTGACGGTGGCTTCCTTTCTGCCGGTGGAGCTTGAAACCTTCGTCGAGAAGCGCGGAAGTCAAGCGTCGCGCGGTCGTGGAACGCAGACGCGAATAATCGACGCTCATACCATGACAGCGACGACCGGCTCATTCATTTCCGTCACCCGCGGCGGCAACGGTTCCCCGTCCTCCAGCATCGACTCAATCACCATTTGCGCGACTTCGCGGATGTTTTCCAGCGCCTCTTCTTTGGTTCTGCCCCACGTGGCCCCGCCCTTTTCCTCGAGATCGGGAATGTAAGCGCGCCAAGCGTCTTCGTCCGGCTCAAGAATTACGCGAAACACGTAGGACTTCACGTTTCCTCCTTGTTTGCAGCCGGGTCATGCTGTTCCGGAGAGACACCGGAGTTCAGATGGCCGGACAGTGAAGCTAAGGGCTGCTCGTTTGAGCAGCCCTTTTTGATCCCTGAAACCTGACCCCTGCTTCTCACGCCGGCGAGGGCGAACCCTCCGGCAGCCCGCTGCCCGGTCCACCACGGTCGGGTTTGAGAACCTGCTGCGGGCTACTGCCGTCGGAGTCGCCGGGCGAGGCCAGCGCCGAGCGCATCTGAGGCAGCGTCTTGCCCTCGATCAGCATCTTCAACTCTTCGGCATCGATGGTCTCGCGCTCCAGCAGGGCCGCCGCAATGCGGTGCATAGCATCCTGATTCGACTCGAGGATCGTGTGCGCCGCCTGATAGGCCTCATCGATCAGCCGTCGCACTTCAAGGTCGATTTGCCGCGCCGTTTCCTCGCTGAAGTCGCGATGCTGCGCAATCTCGCGGCCCAGGAAGATCTGCTCCTCCTTCTTGCCGAAGGTAAGCGGGCCCAGCCGGCTCATACCGTACTCGCAGACCATAGAACGCGCCAGTTCCGTGGCTCGCTCGATGTCGTTCCCCGCGCCGGTGGACATCTGGTTGAGGAAAACCTCCTCGGACACGCGCCCGCCATAAAGCATGGCCAGCCGCGTTTCAAGATATTCGCGCGTGTAATTGTGCCGGTCGTCTGGCAGATGCACCGTGACGCCCAGCGCCATGCCGCGCGGAATAATGGTGACCTTGTGCACGGGATCGGAGTGATCGCGCATCGACGAAACCAGCGCGTGGCCGGCCTCGTGATACGCGGTGACGCGCTTCTCCTCGTCGGTCAACAGCATTGACTTGCGCTCGGCGCCCATCAACACCTTGTCCTTGGCAATCTCAAAGTCGTACATCATAACCTGTTTGCGGTTCACGCGCGCGGCGGCAAGCGCGGCCTCGTTGACCATGTTGGCCAGATCTGCCCCGCTGAAGCCCGGAGTTCCACGAGCCAGCACATTCAAATTGGTATCGTCTGATACTGGAACCTTCTTCACATGCACGCGCAGGATTTCTTCGCGGCCACGCACGTCGGGCAGTCCCACCACCACGCGGCGGTCGAAGCGGCCGGGCCGCAGCAGTGCCGGATCGAGCACGTCGGGCCGGTTGGTAGCCGCCACCAGAATCACGCCGTCGTTTGACTCAAAGCCGTCCATCTCCACGAGCAACTGGTTCAGCGTCTGCTCGCGCTCGTCGTGCCCGCCGCCCAGACCGGCGCCGCGATGGCGGCCCACCGCGTCGATCTCATCGATAAAGATGATGCACGGAGCATTTTTCTTGCCCTGCTCAAAGAGATCGCGCACACGGCTTGCGCCTACGCCGACGAACATTTCCACGAAGTCGGAACCCGAAATCGAGAAGAACGGAACATTGGCCTCGCCGGCCACGGCCCGCGCCAGCAGCGTCTTGCCGGTGCCCGGAGGCCCCACGAGCAGAACTCCCTTGGGAATGCGCCCGCCCAGCTTCTGGAACTTCTGCGGCTCGCGCAGGTACTCGATAATCTCCTTCAGCTCTTCCTTAGCCTCATCCACGCCGGCCACGTCTTTAAAAGTGACCTTCTTCTGCTGCATCGAGAGCAGGCGCGCGCGGCTCTTGCCGAACGACAGCGCCTTGTTGCCGCCCGACTGCATTTGCCGCAGCATGAAGAACCAAACAGCAATCAGCAAAACGAACGGGCCCACGTTGATCAGCAGGGGAATCAGGAAGTTGCTCTGCGGCTCCTTGATGGAGAAGTTGACCTTGGCGGCGATCATCGCCTTCAGCAGGTCCTCGTAGTTGGCCGGCAGAGTGGTAGTGAACTGATCTTTGGGCGAGGTCTTCAGATGGCCGTGCAACTCGTCGCCCTGGATGGTCGCATCCAGTATCTGACTGTTTGTCACCTTATCAAAGAGATCGGAGTAGGAGTACTCCACCTCTTTGCTGTTCATGGCGCTCTTCTGCACCACCCCCCACAGAAGCATGAGGCAGATAACAATGAAGACCCAGAACATGATCGTTTTAACGCTTGAGTTCACCAACGACTCCTTTTCCTGGGCGATGGAGAGGCAGCTACCGCGACCCCCGTGATTCCATCCCTGGCCCGAGCACACTTCTTAGACGCCGGCGCGTTCTACAAAGTGGCAAAAAGTACACATCCCTCCCCGGCAGACACGCATGTTGCGCCGCCTGAGAAGGCAGTACCCCGATTGTACTCCCAAGGCGCCGATATTGCGGCGATTCAAGTGAAAGCGAAGACGTACAAAAGTGCTATGGAAGACGTATGATCTGGCTCGTCAAACCTGCTCCGCGCCGGCTCTAAGGGAAAGATCCGGACCGGGACCGTCGGTAAAATCTGCCGTAATCTTCAGGCCCGGCTCCGGCTCCACTTCCACGCCTTGCATCCATACGATGCGCCCGTCGACTTCGAGCACCGGCCAAAGTGCCCTATCGGTGCCCGTAACCCGCAGACGTTCCAGCACTTCCTTCACTTTGCTTGAGCCTCCGGAGTAGCGCAGCCTGACACGGTCGCCGGGCCTCCAGTTACGCAGCGTGGCGACCGTAGGTAGAGGCTCCTTCTGGCGATCCGAGCTTCCTGCGGCTGAAGGGTCGGCGATTTCGATACGGAGGCGAAGTGCGAAGGCCGACGCGTCGATTTCGCCCGGAATCGGCGCGGTGAGGCGTGCTTCCGCGCCTTCACCTTTTGGATGAGCTTCCGGCGAAACCGAGAGCCTCAGCTCGCGCGCTGTCCGTTCGGCGCGTAAACCCTGTGGCAAAAGGAGCTTCTGCCCGGCCCGGCCGGCGAGAGCCAGCGACCGCACCGCTTCCGTTGCAGCGAAATCGAGCGCAACGCCAAACTGGTCTGCGGCATGGCGCAAGAGCCGCCTCTGCAATGCCGGCGCCAGCGCGGCGAGCCGGTTTACTTCCAGAGCCAAACCCGCGGCAAGACCCCCGCCTGCTGTGCGTCCGCCTCCACGTGCCGGCCGTCCCGCCAGCAGGATCTGGGGAGCCAGCCGCGCAAGTTCTGCCTGCCACCAGCCTTCTTCATCGCGGGCGATCGCGGCCATCTGAGCCAGGTGCTGGCGCAGCCGCGGGTTCCAGCCCTCCAGCAGCGGCAGCAGCTCGTGCCGGATCCGGTTGCGCGTAAAACTCAAGTGCCGATTCGAGCTGTCCTCGCGCCACTCCTGGCCCAGTCCATGCAGGTACGTTTCGATTTCGGCGCGGGTCACGGCCAGCAACGGGCGCAGGATCGGGCCCGCGCCCGCGGTTTCAAGTTTTGGATGAATGCCCGATAGACCTTCGGTCCACGCTCCACGCAGGAACTTGGCCAGAACTGTCTCTGCCTGATCGTCCAGCGTGTGCGCGGTTGCGACTGCTTCGATTAGCCCTTTGGACAAGAGCATGCGAAACCAGGAATAGCGCAGCCGCCGCGCTGCTTCTTCAATTGTCTCGGCCGGCTTCCCCGATTTGCGGTCGGCCCGTGCCTCGGCGGCCGTGTCCACGCGCTCCTCGTGAAAGGGAATGTCGAGCTTTGCCGCCAGATCTTGCGAAAATGCCAGATCCCCGTCAGCCTCGGCTCCGCGCAGGCCGTGGTGCAGGTGCGCGGCATGGAGCACGAGCCCCAACTCGCCGCTGCGCTCCGCGAGCACGCGTAACAGCGCAACAGAGTCTGCCCCGCCCGAGAGACCAACCGCCAGCCGCATGCCGGGCTTGAGCTGCGAGACGTCAATGGCAAGCGTGGGGCGCACGAGTGGATGATAAGGCCTATTCGGGGTTCGCGCAGACAAAGTTCTCTGCGCGATTCGGATCGCCGCTGCCTTTGTACCGGGCGGATTGCGGATACGGGCAGAGGGGCCGGGTCATGGTCACAGCACCCATCCCGTTATCGCCCGCAGTTTTGGTGGCGATGACCGTGGTTGGAGCAACTCCCTTCTCCACCCAATCCTCCAGGGCGATACGAACATTGTGCCCGGCATCGTCGGCCGGCCAGTCCAGCGACTGTCCGAAGTTGTCGGGACCGGGACCTCCGCCGCAATGCTGCATGCCGGGAACCATGTAAAGCCGCGTGAACGAGACCGCGCTGGCCTGGCCCATCTTTGCTGTGACCGATTCGTAGTAGTTGACGGTGTTGAGGGCGGGGATGGCCGGATCGTTCCACCCGTGGTACAGAATCAGCTTGCCGCCGTGTGCGCGGTACGCTCTCAGATCGGGATTCACCGCATTCAGCACGGCATCGGTTTTCTCTTTCGCCATCTTTAGCCCGCTCTCCAGCGTGAACGTCTTGTAGTCCCAATCGGCTTTTTCGTACACCATGTCGGAGAAGTAGCCAACGCCAAAGAAAGCAAGCAGGCTTTTTGCCGGAGCCGTGCCCGTAATCCAGATTCCCCATCCGTTGTTGCCTTCTTCCGCGCCCGGCAAATAGCCAGGAAAGATCTGGTGGCCATCGGCGTCTCGCAGTCCCTCATAGATTTTTCTGAGCGCCGTCACCTGCGGCGCGGTCAGGCACGCAGCCGAGTCTTCTCCGTCTTTGCACGCAATCGAAGAGGGATCGAAGTGGCATTGGCGGGGATCGTTCAGGATGCCGTCGCTCACGCCATCGAGTTTGTCGCAGGCCGCCAACACCGCGTGAGCGATGGTGGAAATTTTGGCCGGCGGAATGAAGCTGGCTGGATTTTCGGTAAGAGCCTGCGTATCGACGACCGCAGTCGAGAGCAGAGCAGTCCAATAGTTGGCGGGCGCGCCGGCCAGGATTCCGTCGTAATCGGCAGGATAGCGTTGCGCCTCCATCAAGGCTTCGCGGCCGCCGTCTGAGCAGGATGCGAAATAGGAGTGGCTGGGCAAGCGGCCGTAGAACTGCTGCGCCACCAGCTTGGCCACACCGGTCATATCGTGGATGCCGCGATAACCGAAATCGATCACCTTTTCGGGATGACCAAGGGCGAAGGCCGCATCGATCCCAGAGCCGGCGTGCCCCGTATCGGTGGCCGCGGCTGCGTAGCCTTTGCTGACCGCATCGCCCAGTCCGTGGTAATCGATTTGTCCAGCAAAGCCGCCGTTGCCGATGCCCTGAAATTTGCCGTTCCATCCCGCCAGCGGCATCCAGACTTCAATCACGATGTCGGAGTCCGTTGTGGGCTTGTCGTGCGCCACAATTCGGCAGAAGGCCGGGAGCTTTTTATAAATGACCGACAAATCTGTACCGCCGAAGTCTTTCGGCGGTCCGACAAATGTTCCGGCTGGCACGAGCTTTGCCGTGGTAATGCTGACACTCGGCAATTGAAGTGCGGCGAGGTGCTCGCAGCCCGCGTTGGCGGGTTGATCTGCGTTCGCAGTGGCGGCGGGCACTTGGCCGGCAGCCATGACGCCGGCCAGGCAGAGTGATCCTGCTGCAAGCAGGAACCTAGGAATCCTCATTGTGCTCATCCCTTTCTGAAGTCCCCTGCTGAATTGAAGACGCGATCATTATATTCCTCATATTCCTCGGGGCCAGCAATACAGCTTAACTCGCGGGGGTGGCTTCCCTTTCCGGCCATGCCCAGGCAAAAATCAGTGCGACCCCAAGGCCGATGGATACCTCCGCAAAGCGGTGAAAAGCAATTCTCCATGCCGGTTCTGTCCGCGGGATCAAGAGCACGATGGCCACCGTCATGCCGCCGAAGCGGTAGGCGGGATGATCGGAATGCGTGAGGGCGCAAAGCAGCCCCAAAATGAACACGCAGGCGCCAAAGATGAGCGGGTTTGACGGGAAAAAACTCGCGACGAGCCCGCCAACCACCGCGCCGAGGATCGTGCCGATAAAGCGCTGCCATGAGACAGCCAGCGCCGCGCCCAGCGACGACTGCGTGACGACCAGTGTGGTAATCGGCGCCCAGTAGCTGGCCGGCAGCCGGAACAGCCGGGCCACCAGCAGCGAAGCCACGGCCACGACGGCTGTGCGCAGAGAATGTACGAGGACCCGCCATCCCGCCCATTTGAGTTTATCGGCCGCCAGTCTCTGTCTCCGGCGACGCCTTTGATAAACCATGGTGCACTCCCACCCAGGAGACACTATAACCGCCGGTTGACCGCGCCGGTCAGTTCTTTGCAGCCATTTTTATCGCAAGGTCGCGCAGCGGCAGATCTCCTATGCTGAGCCGTATGTTGACGAAACCGCACAGCAAGAACTTTGGAGTTTTGCCGGTTGTGCGCTCGATTTGCGCTTCGGCGCTAATGCGCTCAAAGATTGTCCGTTCAAAGGGAGACTTCTTCCCGCACGGCCACTTAAGCGTGCAGCGACCTTTTGTCAGGCCTCGCGTTTCACTGTTTACCCACGCGCAGCAGGGATCCCATCTAACCGCCTATACTGAACGCTGAAAAACATGGAAAGCCAGGGAAGAAGTTCGGAACGCGAGAACCTTAAGAGACGGATACGCGCCATCTCCGTAGCCCTGTGTGCTGCTGCTGCGTTCGTGGGGCTCGCAGGTTGCGCGCTCTACGACAGGCTGACTGGCACTGGCGGCACGACCAGTTCCACGCCGGGCTTCGCGACGACCGTGGTCATTGGCGATTCACTCAGTGCCGGATACCAGAACGGCTCTTTGCTTGACTCGCAGCAGCCGAACGGGTGGGCCAGTTTGGTGGCGAAACAGGCAAACTTTTCGCTCGCTCTGCCTCTCATTGCTTCACCGGGCGTCCCGGCAGTTCTGGAACTCGTCAGCGTGGGGCCGCCCCCGGTGATTCAGCAGGCGTCCGGCGTCAGCATCGGCCGCACCAATCCAGCCACACAACCGCAGGATCTTGCCGTCCCCGGCCACCTTCTCTACGACGTGATCAACACGGCGCCGGTGCTCGTGCCGACTTCGGACGAAGAGCTCATTACGGATCTGGTGCTTGGCTTCCCGCTGGGAGACACGAAAAGCCAGATGAATGAAGCCATCGCGCTCAAACCTACCGCGATTTTTGTCTGGGCAGGAAGCAACGACGCCTTGCAAGCCGATGAAAGCGGAAGCCCAAGTTCCATGACCCCGGTTGCCACTTTCACCCAGGAATTTACGCAACTGCTGAGTACCCTTCACTCGCAAACCAAAGCTAGGCTCATTGTCGCCAATATCCCTGACGTGACCGCCATTCCGTATCTCACGCCGGCGGCCACCGTGATCGCGACGGTGGCGACCCAGACCGGGCTCAGCCAGGCGCAGGCAGCCGCGGACCTCGGACTCGCAGACGGAGATCTTGTCAACGCCACCGGCGAGAGCGAAGTGGAGACCGCCATTGGTCAGATCAAGCAGGGCCAGGCGCCCACTCCGTTGACCGATTCAGGTTTTCTGAACGCGTCGGAGATCGCACAGGTGCAGACGACGATAGACGCCTACAATTCCGCGATCAGCCAGCAGGTCACTGCCGTCGGCGGCGTGCTTGTCGACATTCACTCATACTTCCAGACATTAGAGAGCGGCATTACCATCAACAACCACAACGCGTCCACAGCATTTCTCGGAGGCTTGTTCAGCCTGGATGGCGTGCACCCAACGAATACCGGCTATGCGCTCATCGCGAACCAGTTCATTGACGCGTTGAATTCGAACGCGAAGACCAACATCACTCAGGTCAATGTTTCTGCAGTCGCAGCCGCTGACCCGCTGTTCGGCCTCAATGTTACGCCGGCCGAAGCGGTCGGGATTCCGCTGGTCGCCGCACGCCGCGCAGACGCGCTCATCAAGGGCTGCAAAAAGGGCCGCCACTGAAAAAGCGGGCGGACAGCGCACGAGAAGATGATAGCGCGCCTGCGCCGATGCGCAGGCGTTCAGTTTCTCGATGCGCGGTCGTGTTTCAAGCCGCAGGGAACTCCATTGCCAAACCGGTAACTTCCGAATCGCCGGTGATACGGGAGCAATGCGTGCTTCGGCCACGAGTCGGCCGTCGAATGCGGGCTTTATCGCCAGGCCTGGGAGCGAGGCCATCGTAGCCGCGCTTTGGATTGAGAGCGTTTTTTTGACCCTGTAAAGAGAGTCGAGGAAGGCATGAAACTACGGATCGACGTCGACGAAGGCGCCGCCGTTGAAACCAACCCGCTCTCTAGTTGGCCGAGGTCCTGGCTCGCATCTGTGGCTGCGGCCGGCAAAACGCTTACACGGTGATTGCGGTGTCGAACTCCGTGTAATTGTCGAGGTGATGTTTGATGATCAGATAGCACTCGCAAGCGGTCTTCGTGAGCCCAGGGACGTCGAGGATGCGAATTTCTCCGCGGGTGTATTCGATAAGTCCTTTTCGCCTGAGAATCGCGGCTGTCGTAGAAATAGTGGGACGGCGACCCCCAAGCATGTCTGCCAGAAACTCATGCGAAATCTTGAACGTATTGGTGTGCGCACGGTCCGCACAGATGAGTAGCCAGCGTGCGAGCCGCTGTTCGAAGTTGTGTTTTGCATTGCATCCCGTCGATTGCATTGCCTGAACCAGTTGTGCCTGAACATAGCGCAGAGCCAGAAAATGAAATTTGCCGCCCTGGCGAAACTCTCTTCTCGCGTCCTCCACTTGGCAGCTATAGCCATGGCCGACAATCTGGGTGTAGACGCGATTCAGACTCCTTTTTGTTCCCATGAGAGCTGAGATGCCGATGACCGACTCATAACCGAACATCCCCACTTCGACCTGAGACCCATCCTTGAACGTTGTCGTCATCGACGCCATCCCCTCTTCGAGGAAATAGAGGTGATCGATCGGGTTGCCAGGGTATTCGATTTCGTGTTTCAGCTCGAATTTGACCGGCTGCAAACGAAGGCGCGCAATTATGTCCTCGTCTAGGGCCTTCAAGAGAGTGTTCTTAAGGCCGCTCGTGCGCAAGGGATCCTCACTTTCAGACAAAATCCTATCCCAATTAGTATGCGCCAAGCTCACGATGCCTGACGAAGTTCGAGTTGTGTCAGAAACCGTACAAAGACTGCAAGACTAAGCGAGTAGAATTCAACTGGTCCATCAATCTTCTCTTTTGAGGCGAGAAGCATGACCTTTGACCTCGCCGCCTTTCTAGTTACGGCAGGAGTAGGGCGAAGAATCGTCCAATTGAAGCCCAAGCAAGCCTTCTTTTCGCAGGGAAGTTCGGCTGACTCCATCTTCTATCTTCAGACGGGCCGCGCAAAACTTACCGTCGTTTCGCAAGACGGGAAGGAGGCCACCATCGCGCTTCTCGCCGCCGGGGAATTCATTGGAGAGGAATCGCTGGCGAGCGTGGGTGGGCTGCACATGGCCACTGCCACCGCCATTGCTGCCTGCACCGCGCTCGAGATAAAGCGGGAGGAGATGATCCGCCTGATGCACGAGGAGCATTCCCTCTCCGAAATGTACTTGAAATTCCTGCTGGACCGGAGCATGCGAACCCAAGCCGATCTTGTCGCGCAGCTTTTCGACTCCAGCGAAAGGCGTCTAGCGAGAATTCTCCTGCTCTTGGCCGAATTTAGTGAGCCGGGGTCACCGGAACACTTGATTCCTCCTATCACTCAGGAGACTCTGGCAGAGATGGTCGGCACCACCCGGGCCCGCGTCAGCTTCTTCATGAATCGCTTTCGCAAACTCGGTCTTATCGATTACAACGGCCGCATCCGGGTCCATAAGTCGCTGCTCAATGTGGTTCTGCACGATCAATTCACAGAGCGTAACCCCGAGAGACCTCCTGGTTCGGCCACTCCACGCATTCGATCGAGGCCGGCCAGACGCGGCTAGAATCGGTTCCGTGGTTGTAGGTAATTTCAATTCTCATCTGAAAAGAAACAAAGCCTCTACCAGGCTGTTCGAGTAATAATCTGCAAGACGCGCGCCGATGCTGTCGGTTTTCCTGGGGATCGAGCAGAGTCTAACTCACGTAGCATGTCCCCAAAAGCAGTTACCGGCTGGCCTAACTTCCGGTTTGTCGCCAAGCCGGAAGTTGCTCTTTTATAACTTCACTCTGCCCCGTGGCCGAAATGGCTGAGGGCCCATCGGGATTCAGCCCCGCCCGGTGCTATACTCGCAGAGCCATGCAAGTCTTTGTGATTCTTCCCGCTGCCGGGCTGGGCACCCGGATGGCCGGTCCGCAACCCAAGCAGTTTCTTGCCCTCGGGGGCGTTCCCATCCTCATTCATTCGCTGCGCGCCTTTGCTGCCGTGCCGCGGGTGACGGCGATGTACGTGGCCGTGCGCAAGCCGGAGATGGAGCGCGTGGAGGCGCAGGTGGCCGAATACGGCTTTGCCGGGCGCGTGCGCGTGGTGGAGGGCGGCGACAGGCGCCAGGAATCCGTTGCCAACGCCCTCAATGCCCTGCCCGCCGAGCCCGACGACATTGTGCTGGTCCACGACGCCGTGCGCCCCCTCATCGACGCAGCCACTATTGAGCGCACCATCGACGCGGTGGCCGAATACGGCGCGGCTATCGTGGGCATGCCCGCCGTGGATACCATCAAGCAGGTGGAGCGCATTGCCCACGGAGCGCTGATTACCGCAACCATTCCGCGCGAGTTTGTGGTGCTGGCGCAGACGCCGCAAGGCTTCCGCTATGGACTGCTGCAGCGCGCCTTTGCCGAGGCCACAGCGGACGGCTTTCTGGGCACTGACGAGGCCTCTTTAGTCGAGCGCGCCGGAAATTCCGTGGCCGTGGTGCCCGGTTCTCAGGTTAATCTGAAGATAACGCAGCCGGGCGACCTGGAGTTGGCGGAGTTCTATCTGCGCCAACGCGCGAAGTAGCGGCGCGCGCGATAAATACACCCGGACCGCAGCCGGCACGCTGGAACGAGGGAGCTTTTCAGGCCCGCGCGTGCCGAGAACATGTGCAGGGGACTTAAACCATGGATACACGCATCGGATTTGGCTTTGACTCGCACGAATTCAAGCCTGGCATACCGCTGCGCATCGGCGGCATGACGCTGGACCACCCCGAAGGCCTGGCCGGCCACTCGGACGGCGACGTGCTGCTCCACGCCATCACCGACGCGCTGCTCGGCTCGGTGGCCGCCGGCGACATCGGCAGCTTTTTCCCGCCCGGCGATCCGCGCTGGAAAGACGCCGACTCCGCCATATTTCTCAATCTGGCTCTTGAAGAACTGCAAAACGCCGGCTATCGCATCGTCAACGTCGACACCACGCTGATCCTTGCCGCTCCCAAGATATCGCCCATCGCCGCCGAGATGTGCTTTCGCGTTGCCGACCTCCTCGGCGTGAAGGTCGATCGGGTGAGCATCAAAGCCAAAACTCCCGAGGGCCTCGGCCTGGACCACGCGGTCCAGTGCCATGCCGTGGTCCTGGTTGAGCGCGCACAGGAGCCTGACGAACTGAAGAGTATGAGCGAGGTTATCGAAACCCAGCGCCAGCTTGAAGACGTGGTCGACGATTTGCTCGCTTCGGTCCACGGCGTGCCCAAGAGACGCACCATCACGCCGGTCTACGACACCGAAGACATCACGTAAAACGGCTTTCACGAGAAAGTGCTTAAGGACCGGCAGATCCCATCAAGGCCTCGGTGCGTCTATAAATGCGGCACCGGGTAGCGCAGGATCTGCGCGTCGACCGTGACCAAAGGCATTCCCTCAAGGTTCGCCTGTGCGATCAGCATGCGATCGAAGGGGTCGCCGTGAATCTGCTCAAGAGAGCCGGCCTGTTCCGTATGAGCTACCGAGATGGGCAGCGATTGAAAACCGTGTACCTCAATCGCCTTCGCAATGGACCCTCCGAAGACCAGCTTTCCCGAAGAGCGTTTGATGGCGATCTCCCACACCGAAACAGCGCTAACAAAGATTTCGTTTTCCGCCGAAGCAATGGCCTCACGCATCCCAGCCGGAAGACGAGAGTCTTTCGCATCCCACCATACAAACGCGTGCGTGTCGAGCAACAATCTCATGCCTTACAGGCCCCATTCTTTCAGTTCCTGCTCTGAAAGCGGTGCGTCCCAGTCCTCGGCCATATAGGTGATGCCTAACACATTCTGCCCGCAGGTCCGCCGCGGCTGCGGTTTCTGTTGCGCGGCGGGCGCAACCAGCTTGGCCATCGGCTTGCCGGCCTTGGCGATCACGATCTCCTCACCCTTCGCCGCCCGCTCCACAAGGCTGGAGAGATGGGTCTTGGCCTCATAAAGGTTCACCTGCACTGGCTTCCGGCCCGGCTTCGCGGACTTTTCATGCTTGGGGACGGAATTGGCGGCCATACGGCACTCCTTAAACCATTGTGCCGTGAGTTGGTCAAGTTGGTCAAGAGGCGGTTCGGCAGGTAATTCGGCCTTGCAGCTCAACTCTCTCATCTCGCGCAACTGCACTCATGTTTTTCATTGCGAATCGCGGCTAGTAGATGTACCTTGGCTGGGAATCCCGATCGCATCTCTGGAGACTCTGTATGCACGAATTAGCGCTCTTCCTCCAAAACCAGCCCGATCCCGAAGTAATGAAGCGAATAATGATGATGATCGTTCCCATCGTGCTCGCCTTCTACGTGGTGGTGGTTGGCATTCTCATAGTGCCGTGCTGGTTCATCCTGAAAAAGGCCGGCTTCTCGCCTTGGCTCTCGCTCCTGTGCATCATGACATCGCTGGGCACATTGGTTCTGCTTTACGTGCTGGCCTTTGCGGAGTGGAAGGTGGTTCCCGCGCCGCAGGCATCCTGGCCGCCACTGCCGCCGCAGCCGCCTTATCCGCAGCCGACGCTTCCGCCGCAGGGTTGAAGCTCCGATCGAAGCCGGAGCGGGAGCCGTGCGATAGCATCGTAAGTAGAAGACACGATGCCCGATTCGAATCCGTCTGCCGCTCGGTCCCCTCGCGTGCGTTTTGCCCCGTCGCCCACGGGCTTTCTGCACGTCGGCAGCGCACGCACGTTTATCTTCAACTGGCTCTATGCCCGCCACAACCAAGGAACGATGGTGCTGCGGCTCGACGACACCGATGTGGAGCGCAACACCGAGGCGAGCGTCCAGTCCATTTTCGAAGGGCTGCGCTGGCTGGGCCTCGACTGGGACGAAGAGTACAAGCAATCGGAACGCCTGGCCCTGCACAGGCAGCAGGCCGAAGCGATTTTCGCGAAAGGCCTTGCCTATCGCGACTTCACGCCTGCTCGCGCGGGCGACGACAACCAGTCCGCCTCTGCGCAAGGCGCATGGCTCTCGAATCCCGGTATGCGCGAGTTGTCGCGCGAAGAGAGCGACCGCCGCGCTGCCGCGGGCGAGCCGTTCGCGCTGCGCTATCGCGTGCCCCGCGGCCAGGGCCGCGTTTTGAAATTTGTCGATGGCGTCTATGGGGCACAGTCCAAGCTCGCCGACGAGGTGGAAGACTTTGCGCTGTTGCGTTCAGATGGGATGCCGACTTACCACCTGGCCTCGTGCGCCGACGACGCCGACTTGAGCATCAGCCACATCATCCGCGGCCAGGATCACCTCGCCAACACCTACAAACATCTGCTCATCTTCGAGGCCCTCGGCGTACCGCAGCCCCAGTTCGCCCATCTTCCCCTGCTCGTGGCTCCCGATGGCGCCAAACTGTCGAAACGCAAGCACGGTCCCGTCGTCAGCGTGACGACATATCGGGATGCAGGCTTTCTGCCGCAGGCCTTCGTCAACTTTCTCTGCCTGCTCGGCTGGTCGCCAAAGGACGACCGCGAGTTTCTCACGCTCGACGAGCTCATCGCCGCGTTCACGCTCGATGGCGTCAACCGCGCCAACGCCGTAGTGAATTTTTCGGAGAACCGACCCTTTCGATCCCAAAGCCGTCTGGCTCAACGCCGAGCATATCCGCGCCCTGCCGGTCGACGAGCTCAGCTCGCGCATCGAGCCGTTTCTTCGAACAGGCCGGCTTTCATCCCACACCGGAAAAGCTCCTGGTCGTTACGCCGCTCATCCGCGAGCGCATTAAATTTCTAAAAGACGCCGCCTCAGCCGCCGACTTCTTCTTTCTCGACCAGCTCGCTCCCTACGACCCCGCCGAGCTGATCCCGCCCAAGGGAGGCGATGCCGCTCTTGCGCGCAAAGTCTTGCAGCATGCCGAGCAGATCCTGACCACAACGTCGTTCGATCACGATTCGCTCGATCAGGCGCTGCGCCAGGCCGCCGCTTCGCTCGGACTCAAGGCCGGTCCGATGTTTCAGCCCATCCGGGTCGCCGTTTGCGGGCGCAAGAACGCGCCGCCGCTTTTTGAAACCATGGTTGTGCTCGGCCGCGAGGTTTGCCTCGAACGCATCCGCCAGGCCGAGGCCAGCCTTCAATCGCTCGGTTAAGCGCAGTGTATCCGTACTGCGGTGAGACCAGCGGCCTTCGGCTCATGGTGGGGACGGTTTCAACCCAGGTTCCAAAAGCGGACCCGCGGCACCCGGCGCGGACCCGGAAACACTCACTGCGACTTTGATAGATGCGATCCGGCTATTTGGGTGGCACCTTGTCCGACTCCGGAACACTGCCAAGGTGTGTGGTTGATCCATGATAGGTCACCGTGCCGGTGCCATGTATATACACCAATCCCTCTGGCAGGAGAATGAAGCTAAGGGGATCGTCGGGCACGCCAGTGAAGATGGCCGTGTCAGGGGCCAACGAGATGGACATCAAAAGATTACTGCTCCTGCGACCGGTCTTGGCCCACTCCTCGTCGCGGCCGATATAGGCGTCGCTGATTCGAAACGACGGATCGGCGTATGGCGCAGGGGTTGTAAAGGGAAATGTCACCGTGCCGGAGAATCTTAGGATCGAGAGAATGGAAAACGTCTGGAAACCAGAAGCCCTCATTTGATCGCCTTTCTTATCAAAATAAGCTACTACGGCTCCTGGCAATTTTGACGCCGGCTCAAGTGTGCATCTCACAATAGCGCCGTTTTGGGTGGGCTTCAAGACGGGGACAACGACTTGAGCCTTTCTGGAAGCACTGTCTGAAAAGAACCGAATGAGTATATCTTTTTCCGCAGGATCGAGGGTGAGATTATCCAAGGCCGCTGCAACCTGAGCGGCCGTAGGCGTTGGTTTGGACTCAGGGGCTGCTTGAGCGAAGGCAGGCTGGGCCAACCCCGCCACCGCCGCACCGATCATCGCCGTTAATACAAATTCAATCCACTTCGAGCTGAAGACGGTGACCGGAGTTGACTTTCCATTCATTTCGCTAGCCGTTTTCAGAATGAGCAGATTCGATTTCGATTTCATGGGAACAGGATAAATTCTCATACTGGCCGACGAGGGGACTTCTTGCAAATATTCAAATTATTCTTCCCTCACTTTACACTGCACCTCGATCTTTCTACCATCTTTGGACGAATCCCCAGTTGAAGCCAGTTCGATCATCTCTCTAGTGGAATAATGAATTAAAGCCATGACCAACGCAAACCCGGAAAGCAACGCCACCAGCACCGAGCCCCGCCCCTCCAACTTTCTCCGCGACATCATCGCCGAGGACGTGCGCACCAAGAAATACGGCGACGCCGTCATCCAGACGCGTTTTCCTCCCGAGCCCAACGGCTACCTGCACATCGGCCATGCCAAGGCCATCTGCATCGATTTCGGCCTCGCCGACGAGTTCGGCGGCAAGACCAATCTGCGCTTCGACGACACCAATCCTGAAAAAGAGGAGCAGGAATACGTCGATTCCATTATGGCCGACGTGCGCTGGCTCGGCTTCGATTGGGAGCGGTTGTGCTACGCCTCAGACTATTTTGGCCAGCTCTACGAGTGGGCTTTGCATCTCGTCAAAGCCGGCAAAGCCTACGTCGACGACCTCACCGCCGATGAGATTCGCCAGTACCGCGGCACGCTCACCGAGCCCGGAAAAGACAGCCCTTATCGCACCCGCTTCGTCGAAGAAAATCTCGACCTGTTCATCCGCATGAAGCAGGGCGAATTCCCCGACGGCACCCGCGTGCTGAGGGCCAAGATCGACATGGCGTCACCCAACCTCAATATGCGCGACCCGGTGATGTACCGCATCCTCCACGCCACGCACCACCGCACTGGAGACGAGTGGTGCATCTACCCCATGTACGACTACGCGCACGGCCAGTCGGATTCCATTGAAAACGTCACCCACTCCATGTGCACGCTGGAGTTCGCCGACCACCAGCCGCTTTACAAGTGGTATATCGCACAGTTGGGCATCTTTCCCTCGCAGCAAATTGAATTCGACCGCCTCAACCTCACCTACACAATCTTGAGCAAACGCAAACTCCTGCAACTGGTGCAGGATGGTCGCGTCAGCGGCTGGGACGATCCCCGCATGCCCACCCTCTGCGGCATCCGCCGCCGCGGCTTCACGCCTGAAGCCGTGCGGGCCTTCTGCAACTCCATCGGCGCGTCGCGGACCAACGGGACGACAGATATGGAAATGCTCGAGCACTTCCAGCGCGACGACCTCAACCGCCGCGCCTGCCGCGCCATGGCCGTACTGCATCCGCTTAAGGTGGTCATCGACAACTACCCTGAAGGCAAGGAAGAGTTTGTTGAAGTCCAGAACAATCCCGAAGACCCCGCAGCCGGCACGCGCCAGGTGCCCTTTTCGCGCGAGATCTACATTGAGCAAGACGACTTCCGCGAGGTTCCTCCGCCCAAGTACTACCGCCTGTCTCCGAGCAAAGAAGTACGCCTGCGCAACGCCTATTTCATTACCGCCCGGAGCGTGGTGAAAGACGGGGCCGGCAGTGTTGTCGAGGTGCACTGTACTTATGATCCGTTAAGCCGCGGCGGCCAATCGCCGGACGGCCGCAAGGTCAAGTCCACCATGCACTGGGTCTCGGCCGCGCATGCCGTCTCCGCCGAAATCCGCCTCTACGACAAGCTGTTTACCAAATCGGACCCATACGACATCGCGGAAGGCGAAGACGTCCTCTCGAATCTCAATCCCAACTCGCTTGAGGTCCTGCTGGGCGCCAGGCTTGAGCCCTCGCTCGCGAACGCGAAACCCGGAGCCAGCTTCCAGTTCGAGCGCGTCGGATATTTTTGTTTGGATCCAGACTCATCCGAAACCAAGAAAATATTCAACCGCACGCTGCCGCTCAAAGACTCCTGGGCCAAAATCGAGAAAAAGTCGGGCGCGTAGCCACCTGCGGTGGGCAGACGCTCGCTGATCGCTCGCATGTCAATCGGCATCCGGCAAGAGGTTCCCATGCACGAAGTGCTCCCGGAGCCTCGTAGTCGAGTACGGAGTTTGTCCCAGCGATTCATCCATCCATTCCGGAAGCACCTACGGAATCAGAAACGCTCCCGGAATTCCCTTATCCAGCGTGGCGAGAGCTGCTCCATTAGTGATTGCCAGTTGCAGAAGATGTCCGTCCGTGGTCTGCGCCGGAGATTTCACCCACGCGGGAAGAGCGGAGATGTCGTTCCCATCCTTTATGAATTCGAGCGGCAGGTCTTTCCACGTCTTCAGTTCCCGCAACAGGGATTTTGCGTATGCCACATCCATGCCATAGGTTCGAACATTCCCAAGCACGCGAACGAATCCAAGCTCAGTGATGGAACAGGTCAGGAAATGATCGCCTTTTCGGGATCGAATCCAAGCGCCGACCCTATCGTGGAAATCATGTCGCCTGAACCCGTAGGCAATGAGCGCATTGACGTCCAGAAGGCATCTCATGGAAAGTCGACGAGCAGATCGCGGACCATCTCGCTGGTAAGCACAGGCGCATCAGGCCCCGCGTCAATCACCGGAAAACCCGTGATGGGGTCTTTAATGATTCTGGCCTTGTAGCGCGGCTTCTTTTTGGGGGCCGTCAGCACAATCCGATCCTTCTCGATAGCAACATCGAGACTATCGCCCGCGCGAATACCGAGCCTGCGGCGAAGCGGTCCGGGAAGAACGATTTGGCCTTTCGTGGAGACCTTGGTCTGCATGGTAAGACAATTTTACTTCAAAATGGGTTTCCTGAAAACGAAAGCAAGAACCCCGCTGCCTAAATGCGCGTGAGCTGCGCTAGCGCATCAAAGTGCGTGTCGCGGGCACACAGCACCAGCGAGTGTTCGAGAACAAGCGCCGCGATCCACATATCGTTCGTGGGGATGGGAGTCCCCTGCTTGCGGAGTTGCCGGTACACGTTCGCGTAATGATGCGTGGTCTGCTCGCCGGCATAGAGAATCCCCACACCCGGCTTGAGAAGGAACCGGCGCAGAACGGCCTCGTTACGCGCTTCCTGGGAGCCGGCCGCGAAGCCCGCTCGAAGTTCTCCGAGGACGACAAACGGCAACCATACCTCATCGGCGGTCGCAACCAGGTTGACAACGAATCCGTCGCCTCGAGAAAGATCGGTGTAGCGATTGGTATCGAGGGCCACTCTCATCGAGCGGATCGCTCCGGGGAATCCTGACGAATCATCACCGCCAGATCGCCTCGTCGACTTTCTGTTGCTCGGCGATCGCGCTATCGAATGCAGGATCCTCCTGCCATGTGCCCGCAATGTCGCTCAGATCTCGCTTGATAGGCTCGCCCTCCGCCAAACCGGCTCCGCGAACAAGCGCCGCAACAGCCACCTCATTCAGGCTCTTGCCTTCGCGCCGCGCAAAGTCCCGCAACGTAGCGTCGAGATAATCCGGGATATTGCGGATCGTATACTGCATGCACTCATTGTAGGCATTGCAGGCACAAAATGCAAGTACACCCGTCTTGGGGGCCAATCCAAAGAGGACGGAGCGGGTCGAGAAAGCCGACTACGCCAAATAGCGTAACGCCACGGTCACGACTCATGCGACTGAGGCGCAATGCTGACGAGCCACGCGCTTCAGCGTGGGAGACGCCGCGATTCTCGGAGTGCGAAAGCATAGGCTAAGTTCAACGGCAGTGCCCACATCAACTGCACAGGAGAGCGCGACAAGCGCCGGCGAATACTTCTCCACGAGTAGAACCGGCGATTCGCATAGCGATAGCCATCCAGCAGCGCCTCGGGACTCAGATATCGAGGTTGAAACACGACATCCGTTCGGCTGTTGTACCTCTCCCAGGCGCGCGTCAAAATCCTCCCCTCCGCTTCCAGCCGCTTGTACAGGCGAGTCCCGGGGAAAGGCGTCAGGATGTTGAAGGTGGCGTTCTCGACCCCGCACTCTTCCAGAAAATCCACTGTTTCCTCAAACACTTTTTCCGTATCGTGATCGAAACCGAACACGATTCCCGCTTGCACCGCAATTCCGTGAGAGTGGATTCGGTCGATAGCCCGTGCATACCGCTCCACGCGATTAAATGCTTTTGACACTTCATCCAGGCTCGCCTGCGAAATTGACTCGAGCCCGACGAAAAGCTGCTTGCACCCGCTGCGAGCCGCCAGATCTAAGAACTCATCATCGTCGGCGGCACGGATGCTGGCTTGGCTGCTCCACCACTTACGATGCGGAGCCAGGGCACGGAAAAGCGCCTTGGCGTAGGGAATATCTCCGGCAATATCGTCGTCCCACAAAATCACAACTTTGCCGTCGAAGGATGCGTACTCCCGAGCGACCGCCTTGACGGGTCTCCTGCGCAAATGGCTCTTGTACATCACCGCGATCGAACAAAAGTCGCAGCGATGAACGCAACCACGGGTTGCAAACAGGACGCCGGCTGTGTAGTCGCGCCTGTGAAACAGGTCATGACGCGAAAACGGGGCTTCATCCAGCGCCGGCGGCTCATTGGAGCAGTAGCGCTTCTCACCCTCACCTGTTTCAAATGCGGCGAGAAATCGCGGCCAGTCCGATTCCGCTTCGCCGATGAAGATCACGTCCGCATGCATCTGCGCCTCTTCAGGCATCAGTGTCACGTGAGGCCCACCCATCGCCACTTTCGTTCCGTTCTGTCTGAAACGGTCCGCAATCCTATAGGCGTGCGGAGCGCTCGGCGTGTGAAAGGTCATCGCCACGAGATCCGCCTCGGTGCTGAAGTCGATGGGCGTTACAACCTCATCTACATGAAGCACCGTCCAATGAGGAGGCACAAAGGCGGCCAGGTACGGCATCGTGATCTGCTGGAAATTCAACACGCGAGATCGCCGCACCCATTGCATTTCCGGAGATGAAACGGTAATCAGAAGAAGCGTCGGGCCGGTTCGGGTCATACACCTCATCTTCTCTGCGAATCGATAACATTCCTGAATTTTGCGTAATTGCCGGGTATGGTCTAGATATTTTAAATCGCCGGAGCTGAGTGTTCGCGTTCTCTAAGCGCCCTAAGCCGGCTTGAACTTCTCTCCGCATTGGAGGCAGGTAATGACGATATTGCCGCTTCCGATCATACCCGTCGTCCATTTCCAACCGCGCTTCCCGGCTTGAACTTGAGGAGAGCCGCAACGTGGACATAACATACCGGGTGCGCCCATTTGAGCCGCCTGGCCGGCTGCGGGGGCAGGAGGCTGGGGCCAGGGAGGGCTGGAGAAAGCCGGCTGTCGAGTACTCGCATTCGCGGGGAGCGGCTGAATTGCCTGGCCGCACGAAGGGCAAAAACTGCCCACTGGCGGAAGAGCCGTGCCACAGCCTGCGCAGAATCTATTTCCGTCAGTGCGGACCTGGGTTTCCATTCTCGCGCCTCCGAGCAATATAGTACTACGTACTTTCGTTCCACAGTCGCCATTGCCCGCCGCTCTCCCTTTGGCAACAACTCCAAACTTCGATTCGGCATCTCATTCGCAGAAGGGAGGCAGAGGATGGATCATAATACCCTCGTTGCCATAATCGTCGTGGCCGCGGTGATCGTTATCGCCGCCGTTATTGCTTTTATTGTCTACCGCAAACAGAGGAGCCGGCGCCTTAAAGAGCACTTCGGCGTGGAGTACGATCGCGCCGTCTTGCAGCGGGGGAGCGAGACAAAAGCCGAGCTTGAACTTCTCAAGCGCGAGAAGCGCGTCCACCACTTTGCGATTAAGGCACTTTCGCCGGCCACGCGCGATCGGTATGTGGAGGAATGGGCCGCCATTCAACGCCGTTTCGTCGACGAACCCGCCCTGGCCGTAGCTGAGGCCGACTCCTTGGTGAACCGCGTGATGACTGAACGAGGCTATCCGATGGCCGATTTTGAACAACGCGCGGCCGACGTTTCCGTCACCTACCCCGAAGTTGTACAGAATTACCGCGCCGCACGCACCATCGTTCTGCGCCATGGGCGTGGCGACGCCGGAACCGAGGATCTGCGTCAGGCCATGGTGCATTACCGCTCCCTGTTCGAGGAATTGCTCGATCTGCCGAAAGCCACAACTACTTCTAGGGGGTACCTCCATGAACGAGCCTCGTAGTGAAGCGAACCGGGTCACAGCCGATACTCCGGTCCCTCGATGGACCGAAGCGGAAGACAATTTTGCTGCCGACTCTGAAGAAGAATTTGCTGCCGATCCCGAATTTGATACGGCTCCTGGGAGCGAGACGCGTTCCGATCAAGCTCCTGCGCGCGTTCCCGCCGGCGCCCCCACTCAGCGACCGCGATTCAACCCTCTTTTTCCGGAGGACGAACTGCGTGGCCTTCGCTCGCACTGGGACCGGGTTCAAATCTCCTTCGTCGATGAACCGCGCGCGGCCGTCGAGCAGGCAGACAGTCTGGTCGCCGACATGTTCGCGCGCATCTCTGCGCAATTCGCATCCGAGCGGAAGCAGCTGGAGAAACAGTGGGATCGCGGCGAAGACATCGATACGGAAGACCTCCGCCAGGCGCTTAAAGGCTACCGCGCATTTTTCGACCGCCTGCTCGCTTTCTGAGACAGCGGCCCCGCGCGGCTCTTATCCTGAAATGTGACCGCGAAGTTATGCAACCGCCCCAAAATCGCGCGCCGTAAGAGTTTCCTCCGATCCATTGCGCTATGGCTTGGCCTCGGCGTCGCTGCTCTTTGGTCGCTGGCTGCGCTGATGCTCGTGTCGGCCAGGTGGATCGATCCGCCGACAACTGCCTTGCGCATCGAACGCCGGTGCCAGGCCTGGATTCACTCGAAGCCCTATCGCGAACGCTACAAATTCGTTCCGCTTGAGCGAATCTCGACCGATTTCCAGCACGCCGTCATCGCCGCGGAGGACGCGCGCTTCTACCAGCACCATGGGTTCGATTGGAATGCGATCGAGATCGATGCCAAAGAGGACATGGATGGTAGGCGCGTGCGCGGAGCGTCCACCCTTACGCAGCAACTTGTAAAGAATCTCTTCTTCGGAACAGGCCAGTCAATTTTCATCCGGGGCCTTCGCAAGGGCGTAGAGGCCACACTGGTCCCGGTGGCCGAATTCGTCCTCGGCAAGCGGCGCATTCTGGAGCTCTACCTCAACGTGGTCGAGTGGGGCCCGGGTATTTATGGCGCAGACGCGGCGGCTCATGCATGGTACGGAACCTCGGCGCGGAATATCGACAGGGAACAGGGGGCGCGGCTCGCCGCCATTCTGCCCTCTCCCTTGAAACGGCGGCCCGAGCGCATGAATCACTCGAGCGCCATCGTTCTGGAGCGGATGCGCCAGACGGGTTGGTAAAAGGGGCAGCGTGGTTAGTTAGAAACGAATACCAAACGTAACGGGGATCAGCTCGGTAGTGCCGAAGCCATTCGCTGAGGCAGTCGGCGTGTGAATATACGTGTAGCGCGCCTCGGCAAATAGCTGGCTCTTGCTCCCTCCATACATTCCGCCCAGACGATGGTAAATACCTAAACCAGCGTTGCCGCCCCACTGATTGGAAGTGACAGAGGCAAGAGTTACTTCCACGTCGTAATAGCCGAAGTAGCCAATGCCGCAACACTCATAGCCGTTAAAGTTTGTCGATTTGTGGTAATAGCCGAAGCCTCCGACCAAATAAACGCCGTTGGACTTCTTTGGGAAGAGGTCGATGACCGGAGAGCCGGTAATCGCGTTAATGTGGGCGTTGCCCGCCGTAATCGGCGCATTGGAGTTTGCGCTTTCCGCCGCAATGAATCCTGCCGGCAGCTTGTCATCGATGAACTGGTATTCGAGCAGAGCGGAGAACATTCGGGAAAACCGGAGGCCCCCGCCAACAGTGAAGTTGCCGCCCCAGGTGATGAAAGGGGCGTCGTTACCGATCGGCCCATTGAATCCGCCGCCGGCCTCGAAGGCCAGGTTGTGGAAGATCCCGTGCTTTGCACCTTCCCCGGTCCCGTACTGGCCCGCGCCCGATGCGCCGCCTGCCGAGGAAGCAGAGCCGGGAAATGCGCTGTCAGGCAGAGTGAACTCGGCGAGTTGCAAACCCGATTCGCTCAGACCTTCCTGGCTGGACGAGTAGCCGGTTGTGCTGGATTGGACTGGGGAGGGATCGGGGGATGCAGTGGACTGTGCGCTCGCCGTACCGGCCGCGAGCAGGGCTGCAACCCAAAGGAAACCGAAAGAACAGACACGTCGCCTGAGCGACACACAACGGGGAGATAGCATGTCGGAACCTCAAGAATCGAATTATCTTAATTGCGTCCGGGGCAGAGCGCCCGGCAATCAATTAGACACCAAAATTGCCGGGAGGTTTGCTTGTGGAGGGAAAGTTTGGCCACACGGAAATCGCATCCCACTTGTCGAAATAGTGCCACTGCCGGCATTCCGATTCACGCAATCCGGTAGACCAGCCAGTGCGCGGGCGAGCAAGAACAACAAAGGCCGGAGCATCGCTCCGGCCTTTGGCTAGCCCGCTGACTGACTCGCTTCGCGCTCAGCCTTGTATGTCGAACTGCTCCGGGTGCAGCGTCGCGTCGCTCTTGACCAGGATGTTCTTGCCAACCAGCTCCTCGAATTCGGTGAGCCAGCGGTTGCCGTTCGCCTTCAGCACCTTCACCGTTTCGGGATGCACGCGCAGCATCACGTCGGCGTTCTCAAAGTGCTTCCGCATCTTGCGCATCTCGATGTAAATCTCGTTGCAGACGGTGGTCGGGCTCTTCACCATGCCGGTGGCCTGGCAGGTGGGGCAGGGAACGCTGAGAGTCCGCTCCAGCGACTGCTTCACGCGCTTGCGCGTGATGGCGACCAGGCCAAAATCGTTGAACTGCAGAACCTTGGTCGGGGCGCGATCGCTCTTGAGCGCTTCTTCCAGGGCGGCCATCACCTTGAAGCGATTCTTGCGCTCGTCCATGTCGATGAAGTCGATCACGATGATGCCGCCCAGATCGCGCAGGCGAATCTGGCGCACAATCTCGGGCACCGCATCGAGGTTGGTTTTGACGATGGTGTCCTCAAGCCGCGCCGACTTGCCCACATATTTGCCGGTGTTGATGTCGATGGCCACCAGCGCCTCAGTCTGGTTGATGACGATTGACCCGCCGCTTTTGAGCCAGACCTTGGAGCGCAGGGCCTTCGAGATTTCGTCCTGAATGCCGAAGTGCTCGAACAGCGGCGTGTCCTTGGTGTAGAGCTTCACGCGCCGCACCAGCGACGGCGAGAAGCGGTTGAGGAATCGCACGATGCGCTCGTAGTCGGCCTCGGTGTCGACCCAGATGTTAGAGAAGTTGGAGCTGACCTGGTCGCGCAGGATGCGCTCGATGAGCGACAGATCGTGGTAGATGAGCGCCGGCGACTTGGACGATTCCGAGCGCTGCTTGATGTCGTTCCAGAGGTTCATGAGGAAGCGCAGGTCGGCGCGCAATTCCTCTTCCGACGCGCCTTCCGCGGCGGTACGCACGATGAATCCGCCCGGGGACTTCGCCGCGCTCGTGCAGGAGAATCCGCTTCAGACGATGGCGCTCCTCGTCGGAGGCGATCTTGCGGCTGACGCCGACGTGCGTCACGGTGGGCATGAAAACCAGGAATCGGCCGGGCAAGCGCGATGTGGCTGGTGATGCGCGCGCCCTTCTTGGCGATCGGCTCCTTGGCAATCTGCACCAGAATCTCCTGGCCGGACTTCAGGAGATCGGAGATGATGGGCAGGTCGGAGGTCTGGGCCGAGCGCCGCGAAGGCCCGCGGCGATTGCCCTGGGCTCCCCGGCCACGCTGGCCGCGGCCGCCTCGATCGTCTCGACCGCGGCGCTCGCGTCCGGGCGCAGGCTGGGCTCCGTCGCCACGGCTTCCTCTTCCTCGTCCGCGAGTCTCGAAATCTTCCTCGACGCCCTTTTCGTCAAAGTTTAACTGGATGCGGTGGTCGAGATGGGCTTCCTGCAGCATCTCGCCCAGATCGCCAGTGCGAAGGTTGCGTGGGAATCGTCTCTTCTTCGTAATCGTCGAGGTCGTGCACATCGGGCTTGTGGCCCCGCGGATGATGCGCGGCGTCAAGCTCCTCGCCTTCGATGACCTCTTCCTCAACCAGGCCGGGGCCCGGAGCATAGGTGGAAGTGGATGAGGCAGTTGTGGATACAGCGGCTGGTGCGGTGTCCTTCTTTTTGCCAAAGCCGAAGAGCCGGAAGCCTGTGGGCGAGGAGGTGTCGATGTGGTGGGAAGCGGATGCGTCCGCTTCCTCCTCCGAGGTGCGAACGGTCTCTTCGAATTCCTCTTCTGCGGTAACACGGTCTTCTGGAGTCTCGAACGAAATCGGCGCTTCGTCGGCCGGAGGCTCCAGCGAGCTCTCATCGAGGCTTTCTTCCTCGAATTCGATGGAGGCTTCCGGGTGCGTTGCCGCCTCAATTTCCTCGCGCGAAGGCGGCAGATTTTCAAGCGCCTCCTCAAGGGTTTCTTCCTGGGTAAACCCGCCGGCGGGCTCAGCGGAAAAACCAGATTCAACGGGCGAACTGGCTTGCGGTTCCTCACTCGATTCGACTTCGGGCTCGGGCTGGCGGGAACGATGCCTGGAGATCGATTCTCCGGGTAAAAGGCCGCTGCCATCCCATTCGATGGGCGCTTCAATCAGCGTAGAAGGCCTGAAGGCCGAGGCCGGGCGGGCTGGAGCGGGCTGCGGCGGCGCAGGCCTCTCGGTTTCCGCCGCGGGCGCGCCGCCATACCTTGAAAGCGATTCGCCGGGAAGCACAAAGGCCGCTGGAGCCTGACGCCCGCGGAGCGCCGGCTGTGCTGCGGGAATCTCGGCAACAGGAATCTCCGCGGCGAGTTCGAATTCAATGACCGGCTCGCCGGCAGTCTCGGTGAGCGGTGCAACTTCGGCCTGAGCTTCAAGCGGAGCGCTCGGGCCCCGGCCGCCACGGCGGCGCCGGCGGCCACGCCAGCGGCGTGAACCTGCCTCTTCAGGCTCCTCTGGCGCTTCGATTTGTCCAGGGGATTTGGGAGCTATCGAGGCTGCGGTCGCAGGCGCGGCTTCTTCGGCCGGGCGGCGCTCGGGGCGCGCATCCTGTCTTGGTTCTGGTTTTTGGCCCTGACGTGAGCCGCGTTCCTCCTGGCGTCCCCCGTCGCGCTCGAATCCCTGTGGATGCTTGACCTCGCGAGGCGCTTGCCCGGCTGCCGCGGCCTTCTCAAGTTCGTCTGTCTCTTCCTGGTCTTCGAGCTCGATAAAGTCGGTTACGTAGAGGAACGCGTCGCGCTCCAGGCCAAGGTCGACAAAGGCCGACTGCATGCCGGGCAAAACACGTGTTACGCGGCCGTTGTAAATGGATCCCGCGAGGGTGTATTCGTTTTCGCGCTCGTAATAGATTTCCGCGAGTTGATCGTCTTCTAGAATCGCAAGCCGCGTCTCATGCGGCGTGCTGGAAATGCAAATCTCTTTTGCCATCGTACCTTTCCGTCCGGCAGCTCATGGCGGCCGGAGCCTGCGGCAAGGATGGATGGAGACGCGCTAAAACGGCAGGGGATGGGTCGGATGAATCATCTGAAAGACGCTTGAGTAACGGCCTCCGCCTGGCTGCCTGCCTTAAAGGCGGCGAACCGAAGCGGATGAACAAGACAACAAGCCGAACGCGCTGTTGGTTGCGGCGACCCGATCGCGGAGATTTTGTGTCCACCCATTCCGGGGCTGCCACGCGATCCGTGCAACTCGCAAGCCGACGGTTTTCCCGTCTCTGCGTGCTCATAAACCCAATCCTGCCGGGCGCGATCCATCGGGACCATGCCGGCGAAATACTTGAAAAACCTACTCTTGCGGCCGGATACAATCTTGAAATTGCTCCGGACAAGCACAAGAGCCAAACTTGCTTTGACGACATCCTCTCGCCGGTTGGCTCGAGATCCGTCAGTTAACGAACCGGCGCATGCGGACATTCATCGCCACACCCAGCGCCAGGAACGTGAACAGCACCGACGATCCACCGTAACTCATTAAAGGTAAAGGGATTCCGGTGACGGGCATGTACCCAATGACCATCCCTACGTTGACCGCAATCTGAAAGGTCAACACAGCCACGATTCCCATGATAATGAGTGAACCGGGCAGGTCGGCGGCTGTTTGTGCGTTTTGAATCAAACGCATCAATATGAGGAAGTATAGCAGCAGGACAAAAAAAGCGCCCACAAAACCGTGTTCCTCGCTGAAAGCGGCGAAGATGAAGTCCGTATAGGGAATGGGCAGGAAATAACCCTGGGTTTGCGTGCCCTTTTCGCTCCCTTTGCCCCAGATACCGCCGGAACCGACCGCGATCTCCGACTGCAGCACCTGGTACCCGTTGCCCCGCGGGTCGTTTCCGGGGTTGATGAAGCTGGTCAGCCGATCCTTTTGATATGACTTGAGGAACTTGCCGCTGGACCAAACTCCTCCCACCAGAACCGCGCCCGTCACAAGCAGGATCAGGCCCTGGCGCAGATTGATGCCGCCCAGAAACAATCCGGCAACGAGAATGGGCGTGTAGCACAGCATCGTTCCCAGGTCCGGCTGCTTCATCACCAGCAGCATCGGGATGCCCACCAGCGCAAAGGCCTTGAAAATCTCCTTCCAGGTCACGCTGCGCCCGCCCAGATTGGCGAAGTAGCGCGCCACGATCATAATCATCACCAGTTTTACGTACTCTGACGGCTGCACCAGCATGGGGCCCAGCTTGATCCACCGGCGCCCGCCCAGCGCGTTGTGACCAAGTGGCGAAAGAACCGCGACGAGAGCCAGAAGACCGACGCCGTAGGCCCAGGGAGCCCAGTCGAGAACGCGATGGTAGTCGATTTTTGAAAAGATGAACATGGCGGCCACTCCGGCGGCCACCCAGAAGATCTGCCTCGTCCCGAAGCTGGCGAACTTGGTATGCACAGTGGACGAGTGAACTTCAACAACCGAAAGGGCGCAGAGCAGAAGCAGCAGCCCCAGCAGGGCCCAGTCGAAGTCGCGAAAACTGAGAATGCGGCGCATGGCGGCTATTGAACCTTCTGGCGCGCGGGCAATGCCGAGGCTGCCTGCGAAGGACGAACGGCGTGCGAACCCGCTGCCGCCCGAGGAACGGGATTCGTTGAAGCGGGATTCGTTAGAGGGGGGGGGGTTCCCTGCCGGGCAGCAGGTTTCGCGGCCGGAGCGTTCGCAGCCGCGATCTGTCCATTCGCAACGAAGAAATGCCCGCTCTGAATATGTGCAGCCGCAGTGTTCTTCGCGCCTGAAGGCGAGCCAGGTACGGACCAAACCGCGCCAACCTCGACAGGCTGCGTGGTCTTCGGTGGCGGCAGGTTGTTTGCCAGGCGCCGCTTTTTATCTACATACGCCTCGACCACTTTGGCGCCGATGCGCGCGGGGTAGTAGCTGAACTCTCCCTGCTGCCAAAGGACCGCAACCACAAGCTCAGGATTGCGCCGTGGCACCAGGCCCACAAACCACACGTTGGGATAAGTGCTCTTCCCCTTGCCGGTCTTTGCCAATGCCTCGTGGCTCATCTGCTGGGCGGTCCCGGTCTTGCCGGCAATATCGATGCCTTCAAGGTGCGCTGAGCCTGCGGTATGATACATCCCCGGCTCAGTCACCTCAGCCATGCCGTCGGTGATGATGTCCCAATTTGCCGGATCGATGGGCACATACACATCGCCCGAGCCGGGAAAACTATCCACGAGCGACTTGCGGAAATCGGCTGGAAGCTGGTCGGGAAACACCGTGTGCGGCCGCACCAGATGCCCACCGGAAGCGATGCCCCCGATGATGCGCGCCAGTTGTAACGGTGTTGCTTCAACTGCGCCCTGCCCGATGGCCACGTCGAGGGTCTCGTCGGGGTACCAGCGGTGGTGGAAGTTCTTAATCAACCAATCTGGCGAAGGCATGAGTCCGGCCTGTTCTCCCGGAAGGTCGATCCCGGTCTTCTGGCCGTAACCGAATTCGTCAGCGTACTTCACAATGCGGTCGATGCCGAGTTTATCGCCGAGCATGTAGAAAAATGTGTCGCAGGAATAAGGGATGGCGTTGTAAATATTCACGGCGCCGTGTTTTTCGTCGCAGTGGTGAAAGTACCCGTATGGGCCCCATCCGCCATTGCAGACGATATGCATGTTCTGCGCGACGCCTTCCTGGAGTCCGGCCACTGACATAAGGATTTTGAATGTGGAACCGGGGGCAAGCTGCGCCTGGATGGCCTTGTTCATCAGCGGGTGGTCGGGGTCGGTGATGAGCTTGTTCCAGTCGGAGCGGTCGATTTTGACGGCGAAATCGTTGGGATCGAAGCTGGGGCGCGAGACCAGGGCCAGAATTTCGCCGTTGCGCGGGTCCATAGCCACGATGGCGCCGGTGCGGTCGCCCATGGCGAGTTCCGCGGCGCGCTGCAAGTCGTTGTCGATGGTGAGCTTCAGATCCTGGCCGGGGGTGGCGTGCTCAATACCGAAGTAACCCACCTCGCGGCCGTGGCTGTCGACAATCACTTCTCGAGAACCGTCCTGGCCGCGCAGCAGTTCGTCGTAAGTCTCCTCGACGCCGGCCTTGCCCACCACATCGCCCGGCTCATAGTAAGCGAAGCGCGGATTATTGAGATCGTCCTCGCTGACCTCTCCCACGTAGCCGATCAGATGCGCGGCAAAACCGTCGCGTGGATAAAGCCGCCGCTCCTCATCGATGGTTTCCAGCTCAGGCAGCTCATTGCGGTGCGCCTCGATGAAGGCCTGTTCGTCGGCGGTCACGTCCTGCTTGATGGGGATGGGTTGGTAGCCAGGCTGGGCGCGGTAACGGTGCAACGTGGCGCGCAACTGATCCAGATCGAGATTCAGACCGCGCGCAATCAACGGCAGATCGGCGTCAACATTATGGTTTTGCTCGCGTACGAGAAAACAGGAGACCGAAGGGTAGTCGTCGACAACGATGCGGTTTTCGCGGTCGAAAAGCTTGCCGCGCGGGGCCAGGATGGGCTCTTTGCGGATGCGGTTCTGCTCGGCCAGCACGCGGTAGTTCGATACGTTCAGCACTTGCAACCGCCACAAACCCACAACCAGCGCCAGCATCATGAAAAGAATGCCGTACTGCACCACCGTCAACTTGAACGGGGAAAGCTTTTCGCCGCGATTGCCGCTTGAAACCATGATCCCTACGCTTTAGAATACCCCGATTTCAAGTTCCCGCGCCGGCCCCCACGCAAGGGAGTCAGTAAGTCGGTATCGCGCAGCCTGCTCATTCGATTTCCTGGATGGAGCCTGCACCGCCTTCAGAAAACCTCCACTGCGGCCGTATGGCCCGGGGCCGCGGCGATTCTCCGATCCCGCGTAATCAATGGAGCCTTCAGCTCCTCGGCGAGGGAGACGTAGGCGGCGTCATAGGCACTCAGGTTCTGCCTGAGCTGCCAGATGCGCTTGAGCAGCAGTGCCGGGGCATAGCGAGTCACGCGCAGAGCGCCCAGATCCTCGAGTGCCTCCTCGGCGCGCTGTGCGGTGATTGTCTTCTCACGCACCAAGCGCCGCAGGACGTGCGCAAATTCCACATCGAGCAGGTGCACGGTATGCAGAGTTTCCCGGCCCCCAATGATGCGATGGTTGATATGCCGACCCTCGGGAGTTTGTAGCAGCCAGTCGACTACTGCCGAAGCATCGAGGACAATCATCGGGTCCCGCGCTCTTCACGCAGGATACGGGCGGTGTCCAAAGAAACGCGAAGCGGCTTGCGTTTGTTCAAACGCTCAGAAAATTCCGCAAGCGTCGGTCGACCTGCGATTTCTTCGAGTTCCCCAAGCAAATAGTCGGAGAGCGACATGCCCATCGTCGCGGCGCGAGCCTTCAGGCCGCGGTGAAGAGTCTCGGGGACATTCCTAACCTGGATCATAACGGTCATGCGCTAAGCATATTTGCATGTGCTGCACATGTCAAGTGCAAAGGCTGTGTGCCTGTGTGCCCTTGGTCCCTTGTTCCCTCGGTCCCTGTCCTTCACTCTCGGATCTGCAGACGGTCGAGCAAGGGAAACAGCACCAGCGCGATCAGCGAGTTGCCCACGGCGCGCAACAGCTCGGCAAGCCAGCTCCACTCCAGGGCCAGTCCCAGCAGGAATCGGCTGACGAAAAGATAAATGGCGCTCGAGAGCAGCGAAAGCAGGAAGTTGAGAAGGAGGCGAACGATCTGATTTTCGACTTCGATGCGAACGCCCACCGAACCAGCCAGAAAGCCAACGGCAGTCTTGGCGATGCCGTTGACGCCGATAGCGTGTTGCGTGAGCGCATCCTCAAACAAGCCCATCAGCGCCCCCATCACGGTGCCCTGTATGGGGTTGCGGCGGCCGAGCGCAAAGTAAACGGTGACCACCAAAGGCAGATCGAACCACGCGTATGGGCCGAGCAAACGCGGCAGCCAGGCCTGCAAAACCAGCGAAGCCAAGGGAACCAGTGCGAAGACCAGCAGCGGGTAGCGGTGGATCTCCGTATCGCGCCGCAAGTCTGCGTCGAGCAAAGGCATGACTATGGGTTCCTCGGCGGTGCCTTTTGCGGCGCGGATTTCGTTGCGGGCTTGGCTGTATTCCCGCTGCCTGAGGTGGCAGGCGCCGCGGAAGGGCTCTTTGGCTTGGGTTTGGGCGCGGAGTCTGTGCCCGGTTCCGCTCCGTCAGGCCCGGCTGCGGGTCCGGCCGCGACGGGCGAGAACTCATCGGGGTGCAGTGGCTGCGGCGGCCGCGTGGCGGGATTCGGATTGCTGGTATCGTGCAATGGCTGCTGGTCGGCGGGAAGGTTGGGATCGATCAGGCCGGGCAGCTTCTCAGCCATGATCTCCGAGGCCTTCACCTGGTCCCTGATGGCAGGGGGCACGGAGGTTTCGAGCTGATCGCTGGCGGCAATGTCCTTTCGCTGGTCAGGCGGGAAGCGCGGTTCGGTTGAAGTAATGACCAGCACCTCGTCGAGGCGGTTAAGATGCGCGGCCGGTGTCAAAATGATGTCGATCAACCCGTCGCGGTCGGGATCGGAAAGCACTTTCTCGACCACGCCTACCGGCAGTCCCCGCGGAAAGATCATGTCGCCGCCCGCTGTGAGCACTTTTTCTCCGGGCTTGATGCGCTGATCGGCCATGACGCCGACGACCTCCAGCCGGCCTGATGCATCGCCCCGCAAAATGCCGCGAATGCGCGTAGTTTCCAGAATCACCCCCGCGCCGCTCGATGGATCGTTGACGGCCAGCACCTGCGCGGTATGGGGAAAGACGTCGCGCACCTTCCCTACGATGCCGTCCGCCGTAATCACCGCCATATCCGGAGTGAGGCCGTCGCGGGCGCCCTTGTCAATATAAAAAACGTTCGAGCGGTCGCTGCCGCTGGAGCCGTAAGCCTGCGCGGCAAGGGTGGCATAGATGTATTTCTGCTGGAAGCCGAGCATCGCCTGGAGACGCTGGCCCTGGCGGGCGTCTTCAAGCAGTGCGGCCTGCTCCAGCCGAAGACGGTCGATGGTCTTCTCGAGATCCTGATTCTGCTGGCGCACGCGCACCAGGTCGAAATAGTCGGTCCACGTACCCACAACGCCGAGCTTGACCCAGTGGATGAGGCGCTCCGGCGGCGCGACGATTGCATTGGCCCAAAGTCGAATCAGCCGCACGCTGCCCGGATCCGCCGCGTCGAGACTGTTACTCCCGTTGCTCGTACGGCGCACCTGCACCGCCAGCCCGGCGATCTGCGCCGTCAGGATGGCCAGCAGCACCACGAGGTTCCGATAGCGGGTGAAAAGCGATTCCATAAAAGCAGGTGTCAGGTTTCAGGGGTCAGGGATCAGTAAGCCACGCCTACCAATCAGGGCCGTCGAGATATCCCGGTTGCGGGAGCTGCCTATGTCACTCACTCCCCGCGAGGCCTGCTCGCCACCATGTTGCCGGCGACAACCCTGAACCCTGAAACCTGATCCCTGACCCCTGTTCTCAATCAATCTTGATCTTGCGCAGCAGGCGGAAGTCCGAGAGCATCTTGCCCGTGCCCAGCACCACCGAAGCCAGGGGATCGTCGGCGACCGAGACGGGCAGCCCGGTCTCCTCGCGAATGCGCTTGTCGAGATTCTTGAACAGCGCGCCGCCGCCGGTGAGCACAATGCCGCGATCGGAAATATCGGCAGAAAGTTCGGGCGGCGTCCGCTCCAGCGCCACGCGGATCGCGTTCATGATGACCGCGATGCATTCGCCCAGCGCTTCGCGAATCTCGCTGTCGTCGATGGTGATGGTCTTGGGCACGCCCTCAATCAGGTTGCGTCCCTTGATCTCCATGCTCAAAGGCTTGTCCAGCGGAAAAGCGGAGCCGATCTCCATCTTGATGTGCTCGGCCGTCCGCTCGCCGATCAGCAGGTTGTATTTGCGCTTGAGATAGTTGGTAATGGCCTCGTCCATCTGGTTGCCGGCCATGCGCACGGAGCGCGAGTAGACGATGCCGCACAGCGAAATCACCGCAATGTCCGTTGTCCCGCCGCCGATGTCCACCACCATATTGCCCGAGGGCTCGGTAATGGGCAGCCCCGCGCCGATGGCCGCCACCATGGCCTGTTCCACGAGATACACTTCGCTGGCCTTGGCGCGATAGGCGGAGTCCTCGACGGCGCGCTTTTCCACCTGCGTGATCTCTGAAGGCACGCCGATCACAATCCGCGGATGCACCAGCATCTTGCGGTTGTGCGCCTTCTGGATGAAGTAGTTCAGCATTTTCTCCGTGACTTTGAAGTCGGCGATGACGCCGTCCTTCATGGGCTTGATGGCCACGATGTTGCCGGGCGTGCGCCCCAGCATATCCTTGGCCTCCTTGCCCACAGCCTCCACTTCGCCAGTATTTTTGTTGATCGCCACAATCGAGGGCTCGTTGACCACAATGCCCTTGCCGGCCGCGAAGACCAGCGTGTTGGCGGTGCCCAGATCGATGGCCAGGTCGGTTGAAAACATGCTGAAAAGCGAGCGCAGGCCGTGCGACCGCGAAGAGCGCGAAGGGTAGCCGTTCAATGACATGGAGAAATCGAATCAACCTCGAAAAGCCGGCAAAATTTCGGCTTGCAATGCTATTGTACGGCCATTGGGCTTTCGCGGCACTGCAGACTGGGTACAGTGGTAACCGGAGGGTACGTCTGGGCCTTGCCTGATCGGCCAACCGGGACCTGCAACCGTCCATCCCGGCGTGCGAGGGCTAGCTTGGCCAGAGATAACGGAGTTATGCTGTTCTGCGGATTAGCAGCAGTTTTGGCTACAGAGCGTAGGCCGGGCGGCTTGGTTTCTGGTCTCTGAAACCTGAAACCTGAAACCTGCCCCCTGCCCCTATCGAGGCTTTCATGACCTATCCCATCTATCACAACCTGATTGGCGGCCAGTGGCTTCCGGCCGCGAGCGGCAAAACCATCCTAACCTGAACCCCGCCGACCACTCCGACGTGGTGGGCGCGTTTCCCTCCTCGCACGCCGAGGATGTGGCGCTGGCCGTGGCCGCAGCGAAAAAAGCCTTCGCCACCTGGCGGCTGGTTCCCGCGCCCAAGCGGGCTGAGATCCTGCTTCGTGCCGGTACGATCCTCGTCCAAAACAAGGAAAAATATGCGCGCGAGATGACGCGCGAGATGGGCAAGGTGCTGGCCGAGACGCGCGGCGACGTGCAGGAGGCCATCGACGAGGCCTTCTATGTGGCCGGCGAGGGGCGGCGGCTCTTCGGCGTCACCACGCCCTCGGAGCTGCCCGAACAAGTTCGCCATGAGCGTGCGCATGCCGGTTGGCGTGGTCGGCCTCATCACGCCGTGGAACTTCCCCATGGCCATTCCCAGCTGGAAGCTCTTTCCCGCGCTGGTCGCGGGCAATACCTGCGTCATCAAGCCGGCCACCGATACGCCGCTCTCGACCTACAACCTCGTCCAGGCGCTCGTCGATGCGGGCCTGCCCCCGGGCGTGGTGAACATCGTCTGCGGCGCCGGTTCGGCGGCCGGAGCGGCGCTGGTCGAGCACCCCGACGTGCGCGCCATCAGCTTCACCGGGTCGAGCGCGGTGGGCTCGCTGGTCGCGCAGCGCGCCGCCGCCACCTTCAAGCAGGTCTCGCTCGAGATGGGCGGCAAGAACGCGCAGATCGTCCTCGACGACGCCAATCTCGATCTCGCGCTCGACGGCGCGCTGTGGGGCGCATTCGGCACCACCGGCCAGCGCTGCACCGCCACCAGCCGCATCCTGCTGCAAAAGGGAATTGCCGCGGAGTTCACTGAAAAATTTGTCGCCCGCGCCAAAAAGCTCAAAGTCGGCAACGGGCTCGACGAATCCGTCGAAGTCGGCCCGCAGGTGAACGCCAGCCAGATTGAGACTTCGCAAAAGTATGTCGAGATCGCGCTGCGCGAGGGAGCGAAGCTCCTCTGCGGCGGCCATGCGCTTGACCGGCGGCGCTTACGCGCACGGCACTTTCTTCGAGCCCACGGTGCTTGGCGGCAGTCAAGCCCACGATGCGCATCGCGCGCGAAGAGGTCTTCGGCCCGGTCGTGAGCCTCATCGAGTTCGACACCTTCGAGAAGCCGTCGAGATCGCCAACTCCATCGACTACGGCCTCTCGACAGCGCTCTACACGAAAGACGTGAACCGCGCCTTCGCCGCCATCCGCGACCTCGAAGCCGGCATCACCTACATCAACGCGCCCACCATCGGCGCGGAGGTGCATCTGCCCTTCGGCGGCGTCAAGCACACCGGCAACGGCCATCGCGAAGGCCTCGGCGCCATCGACTTCTTCACCACCTGGAAGGCCGTGTACGTGGATTACTCCGACAAACTGCAGCGCGCGCAGATCGATAACGCGGAGTAAAATGATTGCGAGCAATTCCGCTTCCAGATTCTGTCCTTCATCCCGCGGAAGTATCGGCTCCTCGGAGGAGCGTATATGAGCGAGATCCACTATTTCCCACGATATTCCCAATCAGAAAACTTTGTCACGAACAATACGCTGCTTCTCCTATTGAGACTCCATCAATACAGTCGTCTTAAATTTGAGAAATTCATGGAGTCGATTTGCGAGGACCAAGAGGTTCAACTCGCGACCTCGTGGCTCCGGTTCAGTCAGCAGAAGGGGACCGGCAAGAGCATCGTGGACGGGTTCATTGCCCAAGAAAGCGTCAAGATTGCCGTTGAGACAAAGCTCGGAGAGAAGTTTGGTCTGGCCCAATTAAGGAATCACCTTGAGGTCTTCAGGAATGAGCAGCATAAGCTCCTGATTTTGCTCAGCAGGGCGAATCAGAACACCCCACAACTCGAATCGATTCGCAAGGTCGCACTTGCGCGAAACATTCAGGTGATTCACACCTCTTTTGAAGAAATTGTCAAGAAGGCCGGTGATTGTCTGTCCGACTATGACGAGGAAATGCGCGCACTGGTCCAGGATTATGAGTCCTTCTTAAGCGACAAGGGGCTATTGCCAACGGACCAGTACACCCTTTTTGTGCCACCATGTGGCCTTTCAATCGAAATCAACCGGAAACTTCAATTGTATTATTGTCCGGAATCTTGGAGCCGCCGAAACTCAAGATACTTGGGCCTCTACGCCAAAAGAGTGGTTCAGGCAATCGGAAGGATAGCAAAAGTCGTTCGGTGTACAGTGAATTTAAAGACGAGATCTGTGAATGTTGTTGAAGGAAAAGAGAAGTTGAGCCTTGATGAGCGGAACCGGATACTCGAAGCGGCGCTAGAGGGACAAAAACGCGAATGGAACCTAACCTCAGGGCATAAGTTTTATTTGTGCGATTCAATGGAAGAAACTGATTTCCGAAAGCCCTCATCCGGGGGTATTTGGGGGCACCGTTATTTCGACCTTAAAGAGGTTTTGGGCGGAAAGCTGCCAGGAGACCTGAAAGGCATTGCAGCCGCACTTCGTGGCCGCGAATGGCCTCCCGCATGACGTGCTGCGGTTTTGGTTTAGTAGTCGCTTCAGCGCTACAATGTCCCCATGCCGCACTCCTACGAGAAGGTCCGACAAATCGCGCACGATCTTCCGGAAGATCAACGCCTCCTGCTCGCCAACTCTCTCCTGGAGAGCGTCAGCGATCAGGCTGGAGCCACCGAAGCCGAGCTTGCCGCGGCATGGGACGAGGAGATCGCCCGACGCGTTGCGGAGATCAAGGCGGGCACCGCGGCGACCTGCTCGCTCGATGATTTGGCTTCGGACCTGCGCTCGATTGTGGATCGGTGAAGACAGTACGGATTGATGAACGCGCCCGGCGCGAGGCCAGGGAAGCGGCGGAATGGTACGCCGAGCGCGGCAGAATGCTTGGCCGCAGGTTTCGGGACGAACTTCTCGCGGCGCTATCCTACGCAGCTTCTCATCCGCTCTCCTGCTCTCCCTACCTTCACGGAACCCGAAGAGTGCTGCTTAAGAAGTTCCCTTATTCCGTGATCTTTCTTGATTGGAAGGGAAGCATCTTCGTTGTGGCAGTGGCCCACGCCAAGCGGCGTGAGGGGTATTGGAAAGCGCGTATCTGAGTCCCAGGAGAAGGTAAGCCGGAATCGCGCTACAATCTCCCCATGCCGCGCTCCTACGAGGAAGTCCGACAAATCGCACACGAACTGCCCTACGAAGAACGAGCGCGCTTGTCCGAAGACCTTTGGTGGAGCTTGCACCCACCTGCGGAGACGGCGCCGCAGGTGGAGATCGATGCCGCCTGGGACGGGGAAATCAAGCGGCGTATCGAGGAGGCCGATTCCGGCGCCGTCGAGTTGATCCCGGGCGAGGATGTCCTGGCCCGGATGGACGCACGGATCAAGAGCAAGCAGAGGGAATGAATCTGGTTCGGGTCCACCCGCGAGCCGCAAGGAGCGGAAAATCTATGAGCAAACGCTTAAAGCCAATTCCTAAGTTCGCAAATGATGCTGAGGAGCGCGCCTTTTGGGAGTCGCCTAAGAATGACAGCACGGAATATGTGGATTGGAGCAAGGCGAAACTGGCCGTGTCCGGCGAAGCATTTGCCGCCTGGCAAAACGAGGTCGGCGAACCTGAGCCCGGCTATGAGGAGTGGTTCCGCAAAGGCGTGGAGGAGGCGCTAGCAGATACCTCCGAAGGCATTCCCCACGAAGAGGCCATGAAACACTTTCGCGAGGCCAACCTAAAAGCGAGAAAGCTAAGAAGAAGGACGTGAGGCGGCAATTCCGGCCTCGTTCTGCCGCCATCGTGCTCGGAAGTCAAGAGCCCCTTTCTCAAGCCAATTGAATCCCAAGAACTTAGTTGAGCCTTTTCACTACTGATTAATTCCGCAAATTCTCTAAGCTTGTCTTAGGCTCCAGGGACAGCTCGGGAACGGACCGAAAATCCTCCACCTTTACAGTCCCGTAGTCCCTGGTATATAGCCGACCCTTAACCCCTTTGTTTTCAAATATGGAGGTATGCCATATAGGGGGAGGGGGTGGTCGGTGCGCACACATTACCGAAATACCAACAGGAGAAAGCCTCATGGCCGAGTGCAAAGAATGCCGTCACGTCATGCCCTGTGGACTCCACCGCCAATCGCCCGCCATGCGCGGCAGCACCTTCTGCTACTTCCACGGGCGCGCGCCACGGCCCACGCGGCCGGCCCGCTCACCCGAAGCAAACATCGAGGTTTCCCCCGTGGTCGGCTCCAGGGGTTGCGCCTGCGCTGTCAATCAGATCATGCAGGCCCTCGCCGCGAACCGCATCAGCTCTCGCCGCGCCGCGATTCTACTGCAGGGCGTGCAAATGGCCTCCGGCCAGGTCATGCCCGGCCCTATCGAATTCGATGCTCCGCTCGGCAGCATGCCCACTCGGAATTCACAGCCGCATCCACAACAGAAGGAATAACTCGCGGCCCGGGTGGGATACTCGTAGGTGCATCTCTTCCGTGAGGAGCGCAATGGAAACCACCTACATTCCCGACCCCACTCGCTACGGCCACGCCGCATTTCGCCGCTGCGGCAACTCCGGCCTTGTGTTGCCGCCCATCTCCCTCGGCCTGTGGCAGAACTTCGGCGGCGCCGATGTCTTCGAGACAGGCCGCGCCGTCATTCGCCGCGCCTTCGACCGCGGCGTAACGCACTTCGATCTCGCCAATAACTACGGCCCTCCCTACGGCTCCGCCGAAGAAAACTTCGGGGCGATTCTGAGGAAGGACTTTGGTCTCCGCAAGGATTCCCGCGGCCTGCGCAACGAGCTCATCATTTCCACAAAAGCCGGCTGGGACATGTGGCCCGGCCCCTATGGCATCGGCGCTTCGCGAAAGTATCTGCTCGCCTCGCTCGACGATAGCCTCAAGCGTCTGGGCCTGGATTACGTTGACATCTTCTACGCCCACCGTCCCTGGAAGGATTGCCCGCTCGAAGAAACCATGGGCGCGCTGGTCTCCGCGGTGCATCAGGGCAAGGCGCTCTACATCGGCATCTCGTCCTACAGCCCCGAACGCACCCGCGAAGCCGCTGCGATTCTCAAGAGCATGGGCGTGCCGCTGCTTATTCATCAACCCTCCTACTCCATGCTGAATCGTTGGATCGAAGACGGCTTGCTGGCCACGCTCGACGAGTTGGGCGCCGGTTGCATCGCATTTTCGCCGCTCGCGCAAGGGCTGCTGACCAGCAAGTATCTCAAAGGCATTCCTGCCGGCTCCCGCGCCAAGAGCGAAAACTCCTCGCTCCTCAAAGAGTTCCTGAGCGAAAGGAATGTGAAGTGTGTACGCGCGCTCAATGAAATCGCCGATAGCCGCGGCCAGACACTGGCGCAAATGGCCCTCGCGTGGGTGCTGCGCGACAAGCGTGTGACTTCGGCGCTCGTCGGCGCGCGTAACGTAGAGCAGCTCGACGACTCGCTCGACGCATTGAAAAAACTCAAATTCACGGCAGCGGAGCTCGAACAGATCGACCGCCATGCGCACGAGGGCGACCTTGACCTCTGGCGTCAGGCGCGCGAGTCGATGGAATAGGCCATTCGCTGCGCGCTGCGTCAACGCGGCCAGCCACTTTAGGCTAGGCTTAGAGTGGCGAGTTAGATATGAGACACGAAATCCTTCGCCGCCTTGGCCAGCAGGCAGAGCCGTGGGACGTATTAGTGATTGGTGGCGGGGCGACAGGCTTAGGCGCGGCCGTGGAGGCCGCCGCCCGCGGCTACCGCACGCTGCTGATCGAGCGCTCCGATTTCGCCAAGGAAACCTCCAGCCGCAGCACCAAGCTGGTGCATGGCGGGGTCCGCTATCTCGAGCAGATGAACCTGACGCTGGTTCTCGACGCTTTGCGCGAGCGCGGCCACATGCTGCGCAACGCGCCTCATCTGGTCCACGCTCTCTCGTTCGTCGTCCCGGCTTACAGTCTATCTTTCTCTTCCTTACTATGGCGTGGGCCTCGAAATCTACGAGCGGCTTTCGGGCAAGTTATCGCTCGGCCACTCGCGCGTGCTTTCACGCGAGACCACGCTCGAAAAGCTGCCCGGGATCAAGAGCGCCGGCCTGCGCGGCGGGATTCTTTACCACGACGGCCAGTTTGACGACGCCCGCTATGCCATCTCGCTGTTGCGCACCCTCCAGGATCTCGGCGGCACGGCAATTAACTATGTTGAAGCCACCGGACTGATCGAGCGCGGCGGCAAAATCTGCGGGATTCAGGCGCGCGACCGCGAAGAGGGCGCCGTCTTCGACGTGCAGGCAAAGGCGGTCATTAACGCCTGCGGAGTGCACGCCGAGGATACGCTTGCGCTCGACGGCCGCCCTCGCGATCCGCTCCTGGCCATCAGCCAGGGATCGCATTTCGTTTTGCCGCGCTCCTTTCTGCCCGGCGATACCGCGCTCATGATTCCCAAGACGGCCGATGGCCGCGTCCTCTTTGCCATTCCCTGGCACAACGCGCTCCTCGTCGGCACCACCGACGTACCGGTCGAATCCAAATCCGCCGAGCCGCGCGCGCTGCCTGAAGAAAAGAAATTTCTCCGCGACCATATCGCCCGTTATCTTGGCCACGCGCCGCGCCCCGAGGAGATTCTCAGCGTCTGGTCGGGCCTGCGCCCGCTGGTCCGCAAAGGCGGCGTCGCAACCTCAAAGCTCTCCCGCGACCATACCGATCTTTATTTCTCCTTCCGGCCTTATTACTGTCACGGGCGGCAAGTGGACTACCTACCGCCGCATGGGCCAGGACACCATCGATCGCGCCGTACAGGTGGCCGCGCTTCCCAGACAGCCATCGCGGACGCTGGAGTTGAAGCTTCACGGCTGGACCTCGGACACAAATACGGACGCGACCACGGCGAACTCGGCGTGGGAGAGCGTCTACGGATCCGATCTGCCGGCGCTTCGTGCTCTTTCGTTGCAGGATGCAAGCCCAGATGCCAGCCTCGACGCCTTGCTGCACCCGCGCCTGCCCTTCCGGCTGCGCGAGGTGGTTTGGGCGGCGCGGTACGAAATGGCGCGCACCGTCGAGGACGTGCTGGCCCGGCGCACACGCGCTCTGTTCCTCGATGCGCGCGCCGCTATTGAAGCTGCGCCCACAGTCGCCGACCTTCTGGCGTGCGAGTTGCATCGCAGCGAAGCCTGGAAAGCAAACGACCTCGAAGATTTCGTGGAAACCGCAAAAGGCTATCTCTACTCAGAATGAGATCTCACGCGGATTGCAGCCGGCTCATCGAGCGGAGCGCAGCGATGGAATTAGGTCGGGTCCAGGACAGCTGAACTCAAGGGTGGGAGGCCACGATAGGCGCGTACGCCATTCGTGAAACCGCTTCTAGGCACGGATCGCATAAGGCTTTCTCTGCGTCGCGTGATGCGCGCATCACGGCTGCGCGCCCGGAGGGATCGAGCAGCGTGAGCGAGTGGGGCACGACCTCGAGCCGCACCGGCAGCCCACCCAGAACCTCACCATCCGCCTCAACGAATAACGCATCGCGCGAGCCGTTAAGAGCGCGGCACTCGATGGACGGTGTGTCCAGCAATTCCACCGCGCGCGTGAAGGTGTGCCGCCCGGCAATCACCGCGAGCAGGAACGAGAGGTAGTGCAGCCGGCTTTGCGTCTTGAACGCCAGCAGGCTCAGGCTGCCGTTGCGCAAACTGGCTCCAGGAGCGAGGGTGCGTAAAACCCCTCCGAACGAGCGCACGCGCACCGCCAGCAACTGCGAAACTTCTACAATGCGTCCCCCGCCGTTTCCATTCGCCGGCAGAACCGCCTCGAAAAGCGGAAATGAGGAGGTGGCCCAGATGCGAAACGCCTCAATCAAATAGAGAACATATCCTAGCCGCCGCTTCAGCCGCGTGTCCAGCCGCGACATCAACAGGGCATCGGCGCCGATTCCCGCCGCGACAACAAAGTAGCGTGAGCCTGGGTTTCCCGCGCTATCCCGGTAGTGGATGCGCCCAACAGAGACCCGTGTCGGCGTAGCATCCAGCAAGCTTCCGCGCAACCTTTGCCGGCGACGCAATCAGGCCAAGATCCGATGCCAGGGCATTCGCCGTGCCCAGCGGAACCACGCCCAAAGCGATCTCGGTTCCCACCAGGCTCTGCACGACCTCGTGCACAGTGCCATCGCCGCCACAGGCCAGGATCGTGTCGTATCCCTCACGGGCTGCCTGTTGCGCATGAATCGTGGCTTCCCCGGCTTCCCTGGTGACGAACGCCTCGGCCTCGACGCCTGCATCGCGGAATACCGCGAGGGCATCCTCAACGGCCGCCGTCCGCCGCGCGGAAATCTGTCCTGAAGCCGGGTTGTAAATCAGCGCCACGCGGCGCATTGCGGGTTTCACTTGGGCGGTGGTTCCGATCTGCTCAAAATACCGTCACGCACATCTACCTATCATCGCAGATCGGAGAGGAAAATGGCCTCAAGGATTCCCGCATGTTTGCGATCGGAACCGGTCGCCGGCGTCCTGCTTTTCAGCACAAAGCCAGCTATCGATCAGCCCCGTCGAGGGTGGAAGAAGAAGCCTTCCTTCATAATCGCCAGAGACAAGAGGTCCTCCCCATCATGTCGTAAGCGGACCAGAGATTCTGGCCCGATGCAACCGCGCCGCCGCACTCATTTCCTGAGGGCACTTATCGAGACCGGATCCTCGGATTGATCCTTATAGGCCGGCTTCACGGCGAAAAGTGCAGGCTGAAAGTTGCAGCTTATTTGTTCATTCTTCTATTGGCGGTCTCTGAGGGCTTCAGATTAATTTGCGAGCGCATGTTTCCTCACTCGCAGCGTTCGCGGGATCAGCAGCCACCAAGCCATCAGGGGGTTGCTGCGCTCGGAGTCGGGGCTTGCTGGTCGATCCTTGAGCCACGACCGGATGTAGACTGCGTTTATTCCGACGCAAAACAGGTTGGCGGGAATGAAGCCAAACTGCGCAGTGTGGAATCCAATTGCACAAACGATGAAGCTATTGACGATGGAGAGAATAAGGCCGAACCAGAGCTTTCGTCCCACCAGCACGGTGGAAAAGATGGAGAGTAAGCAAGAAAGATAATCCAAATGGAACGTTGCCACGGCGTGCCTCCTATGAGAATTCGGCCGATCGTTGAAATTGCGCTTTCAAACTTTCTGGCCTGCTCCGCGTACGCGTTGAGTTATGCATATGTGGGTCCAAAGTCTTCGTCACCAGATGCGCGCGGCCTTCTTGTTGAGAACACAAGTGTTAAGGGCGATGTGTACGGCGAACCCGGAAAGACGAGAGAAGCCGTGACGAAAAGACGACGACGAAATTTCGCCACTCAGACTAAATGCAGCCACTACGGACGATCCCGTGGCACGTGGCATTCGGACCGAAGGCTGAATGGTTGTGGAGATCGTAAGATTGATTACTGCTGGCGGCGGCGCGGTCGAGCCCAGGACTCTGGCTGGCGCCTGCGACCCTCCTCAGTGGCAGGACGGTCTGGTCACGCGCGCTCTCCAAAGTTTGCCGTCAACAGCGGAATTAGCACAGCACGGGGCATTGCCGCTCTGAGGTGAGCTGGAACCCCAAAGGTCACTTTTGTGGTCGCTGGATGTGACCGCTCAATGCTGAAATTGGCGCGCCCTTGGTTGGTGAGCATCGCCGAACGCCCTTAACGCAAATTCACCCTTTCCTCGCGCCGGCCGCCGCGCGCTCTTCTAGCGGAATAAAGCGCCGTTCGTGTTCTCCAGTGTAAATCTGGCGCGGGCGGGCAATCTTCCGCTCCGCGTCCCGGTGCATCTCGTCCCACTGAGCCAGCCAGCCGACGCAGCGCGGAATGGCGAAAAGCACGGTAAGTATCTCCGGTTCGAAGCCCATGGCCTGGTAGATGATTCCGGAATAGAAGTCGACGTTGGGATACAGTCGGCGTTCCACGCAGTACTTATCTTCAAGCGCAGCTCTTTCCAGTTCGAGGGCGATATCGAATCTTGGATTCCGCCCCGTGACCTCAAATACCTGCTCGGCGATGCGCTTCATGATCTCCGCGCGCGGGTCGCGGTTTTTGTAGACGCGGTGGCCAAATCCCATTAGCCTCGCCTTTCCTTCCTTCACCTTTTGGAGATAGCCGGGCACATTGTCAGTGGATCCAATTGCCTTGAGCATCTTGAGAACCTGCTCGTTTGCGCCCCCATGCAGAGGGCCAGATAATGCGCTTGCGGCGGCGGAGACCGCAAGATAAGGATCCGCCAGGGAACTGCCCACTGCGCGCATGGCATTGGTGCTACAGTTTTGCTCATGGTCGGCATGGAGAATGAAGAGCACGTCGAGCGCCCGGGCAAGGGCGGGGTTGGCAGCGTACTTGGGCTCGACCATTCTCCACAGCATGTTCATGAAGTTCTCGGTATAGCTCAGGTCGTTGTCCGGGTAGACGTACGGGAAGCCGACACTGTGGCGATAGGACCATGCGGTGATCGTGGGCATTTTGGCGATGAGCCGCTTGATCTGCAGCAAACGGTTGGCGGGATCCTCGACATTCTTGGCCTCAGGATACACAGCGGACAGCGCGGCCACAGTGCTTACCACCATGGACATGGGGTGGGCGTCGTAGCGGAAGCCGTCCATGAATTTCACTGTGGATTCGTGCAGCATGGTATGGTGAGTAATCTCATACCTCCACTGTTTCAATTCCGCCTCATCCGGCAGCTCCCCGAAGAGCAGCAGCCAGGCGACCTCGAGGAAAGTGCAGCGTTCAGCCAGCACTTGAATGGGATAACCGCGAAATTCCAGAATGCCGCGCTCGCCATCGACGAATGTGATGGTGCTCTTGCACGATGCCGTGTTGACGAAGCCAGGATCGTACACCATGAGCCCGAAATCATCTTCGCCGGCCCTGATTTTCCGAAAATCGGTGGCGGAGACGGTTCCGTTTTCGATGGGAAGCGTGTAGGTTCGATTCGTACGATTGTCCGTGACGGTAAGAGTTCTGGATGACATATGGAGATCCTCCCGATCTCAACGATAACTGAAACGGCCGGTTGATAGAGACGGGATTCCAAAGGGGTCAAGAATCTATCGCCGATTGCGATGCGATGAATCGACACAAACCATTTGACATCGTAGCTCTTTCGCTGCTTTGATTCGCGTGAAAGAAAAAGTGAATCTTTCTTATACTTTATCGTAAGACTGCGCTGAAGCAGCCCAACCTACGGAAGGCAAGTATGAACTCACTGAAAGATAAGATTGCGGTTGTTACTGGCGCGGGCGGCGGCATCGGCTCTGCGTCGGCCATGGTGATGGCGGAGCGCGGGGCGAAAGTAATGGCCGCGGACCGCCGTATAGCGAGCGTCGATGTCACCGTCAACGAAATTCGGAGCAAGGGCGGCTGGGCCCAGCCGCTGATTTTCGACCTCTGTGAAGAAGATCAGATCCGCACCGCGATGGAGAGGGTCGCCGGGGAGTTCGGCAGGATCGACATTCTGCACAACTGCGCAGCCCACATTACCATCGAGTCGCTTGTGCTCGACAAAGACATCGAGACGATGGACCTCTCAACCTGGGAAACTGCCTTTCGCATCAATCTGACGGGCACCATGCTCTGCTGCAAATACGCGCTGCCGCATATGCCCCGCCATGCCGGAGCTTCCATCATCAATACCGCGTCCAATACGGGCCTGCAAGGTTACACCATGCTGGCGGCGTATAACTGCAGCAAGGCGTCGATCATGCAGTTAACCCGGAACATCGCCACCTCCCACGGTAAAGCAGGGGATTCGCTGCAACACGGTTTCGCCGGGCATGACCCTAACTCAATCCGTTCTTGCGCAAATGCCGAAGGCGATACAGGATATCGTCGAATCCGGAACGCTGCTGCCGTCGCTGGGCCAGCCCAACGACATCGCGCACGTGGTGGCGTTTCTGGCGTCGGACGAGGCAAGGCACATTACCGGGCAGAATATCGTGGTGGACGGAGGGACCTCTGTCCACGATCCGGGCTTTGCGCAGTTGCGGATGCTGGCCGCGCAAGAAGCAGGCAAGGCCCACTGAGGCCTGCTTCTGCCGTTCATGAGGGGAACGGGATGGGTGGACCCGTCCGCTCGACTACCGGGCCAGGCACCAAACTACTGACCGGCCAAGACTGCCCGGGTCAAGCCGTCGGCGCCTGTCTGCTCGCTCGATCGCGAACGATGCCATAGGCCACGGCCTCGATCCAGAAAATGCTGATTCCGGTAATGACCGCTTCTTCGAGGAACAACGCTGCTTCGTGTCTCCCCGTCGGGACCCCAACGCCCGCGAAAGCCCGGATACCTGCTCCAATGAGCGCAACACTAAGCGCAATTAGCAAGACTGCCCGTTCATTCCCTCGAGGCCGTTCTGCTTCCGGCGAGTTGCTCGGGACGGCGGCGCGGTACCACCACAGGAACCACACCAGCAACACAAGCATGCCCAGCACAGAGCTGCCCATCTGGAACACGTTGTAGTATTGCATCGGCCCTGCAAGGGGCAGTTGAATCGGATGGCTCAATAAACGCCAGTGCCGGTATGGCCAGTATTCGGAGTGAGTCAGCGAATCCCAAAGGAGGTGCGTCGCCACTCCAATGAGAATCGAAGCCAGGACAAGAGCAATCCGCCCTGCTCCCCGCAGCGAGAACCTCGACGGGCCAAGCCTCGCCCTCTGACGCACGGTCTTCGGTAGCCATGTCCAGAGCGGCTCCTTCGCGTACCTGTGAAAGATCCAGAATGCCGCGAGAGCAAGAGGCAGATCGAGCGCAAACACGCCCAGCAACGTGTGCCCAAAGGCTGACTTCGGGGTGAATCGCACGAAATCTTCAAAATCGGGAGCAAAACAACCGATGACAAGAGCCGAAGGGATCAGCCGCGTCCGGCGAAACGGCAAAGCGGCAGCGGCGTGAGCAAGAGTGAATGGCACTATTTCAATTATGCCCCGTATGCGGGCGCTCGTAGCGAACAGAGGAATCTCATCGGGGCTCTCCCGCCGGGAAACGCCTACGTTCCTGGCAGGGTCCTTAGAAGGGCAAACAGGCCATTCCAGGCGATCTGGACCCCGATGCACAACATGATGAAGGCAATGACGCGCATTATGCCATGGGCGGTTGGCCTGGAGACTTTGGTCGTAATGGTTGGGGCGTAGGCATAGCAGACGTAAACCAAGATGCTCACTGCGACCACCGCACCGAATACTCCCGCGTGACCGAGTAGATTTTCGCTGAGCTTGCTTCTTGAGATGTGGGCGCTTAGCGTCAGCATCGTAACCAACGTTCCGGGGCCGGAAGTAATAGGAAATGTAAAGGGGTAGAACAGCTTTTCCTTGAGATCGTGAAACATCGAGTCGCCTGAATCATCGGACTCCTCTTGTTTCTGTCGCACACCTGCACCGGAATCAATCTGGTTGAGAATGCCCCAGGCCATGCCGGCAATGACGATGCCGCCAGCCACTTCAACGATAGGAAGCGATAGACCGAAGAAGTTGAGGATTGCCGAGCCGAGAATCTCGAACGCGCCGAGGAACACGATGTTTTTGATAGCGATGCGAAGCGCCAAAGAGCGATAGAGGGCAGGCGGAGCCTTGCCCACAAGGCTAAGAAACACAAGCGCAGAGCCGAGGGGATTGATGATAGGGAGCAGTGCGCTGAATGCAAGCAGAAACGTTGTCCAGGCTGTCACGAGGAACTCCAGTCGCTTCAAGTGTACGCAAGTGAAGCCTGCTTCGGGGTCTCACGCGAGTTAGCGGAGCCTGGATGGCTCCCGCCGAAGGGGAATTTTCAGGCTATCGCGAGCGATCAGCCGCCGAACATTGGATTCAGTTGCCATTCAGACAATCTCTCCAGGCATCTCTTTGCAACTTTGCGATAGGAAACGTCCATGGGACAGAATGCCCCTTGCCGATCTTGCAGGAGTTCCAAGCATCTGGATGGTGATAAGGACCGCCGGAATCAGATAAACCATCGATCCGCAGACCCACATGAAGGCACCCGCGGCAACCTGGTCGTTGAGCGCGCTCAGGCCGAAGGGGCGCGGAATCTCGCCATAGCTCGGATAGAGCAACCGGCCCGAAAAGCAGAGAAAGGCAGAAACTCCCGTGTTGACAAAGTCGGCGAGCAAAAGGTACGGAACCAGCAACCAGCGCGACCACGCCGAATGGCCCGGCCACGGCCTGATGATCGGCCACCAGAACATAAGGTTAGTGAAGAAAAAGCAGGCATGCTCGAAGTTATGCCAATTCTCGGAGGCGAGGGCGAACTCGTAGGCACGCGGGATGTGCCAGCCGATGTACGCGGCATTCATAGCGAGCCACGCCACGCGCGGGCGGGTGAGAAATCTTTGAGCAGCGTGAAACACACGCGCGACGAACAGCGGCCTTAGCAAACGAATGATCCACCGGGGCAGGCCGCGCAGCATGGGAACAACGGGCGCAGAGAGGACGATGAGGGGCGGGGCAATGGACATAAGCACGTAGTGCTGCGCCATGTGCATAAACAGCAGCGATTCGCTGAAAGTATCGAGCGGCGAAGCGACGGCTACGAAAAGTGCGACGATGCCACCGAGAAATGCGGCTAGCTTCCACGCGGGAAACTCCGCGGGCCGCGTCTGCCGGATGCGCGCCCAGCCCCGCGTGTAGATCACCGCCGTGAGCGCAAGTTCCGAGGTCACAATCCAGGGAATGTCCCAATCGGTGAAGAGATCCGCGACTGTTGTGCTGTCGATCATCGACTCAATGATGGATCGGAATCCCTATTTGTGCGCGCGCCAGCGCCGCCTTCAGGTTGCGAAGCTTCAACCGTCCGCCGCGACGCGTCGTAAGCCGGCGGCTCGTTGGCCGGATGGAGCGTTTCAAGGAAACTGACCAACGCTTCGATCTCAGGCGGAGTGAGATTCTTGCCGTAGGCAGGCATGTTGCCGCCGCCGCTGACAACTTTGAAGCGCATCTGGTCGATGGTCATGCGCGTTGCAACTTCGTCCAGCGCGGGTCCACGCTCGCCGCCGGCTCCGCCGATGGAGTGGCAATTGCGGCATTGCCTGGCCTGGAAGACCGCGGCGCCCTGACGGACGAGGGGCGTGGCGCTGCGCAAATAGCGGACGGGGATGGGATCGCTGCTCCACGCGTCCATGTGCGGGCTCCACGGGGTGGTGGTTCCCAGTTGTGTCAGCACGCCCCAGCAGACCGCAATGGTCGAGACGGCCAGCACTGCAACGGGGCGCCGATGCCAGCTCTTTTCTCCTTCCGATGCATAGAACGGCAGAGCCAGCAGAATAGCGATGCCCACGATGGGTGCAATGAGGAGCGCCGGAGTCTCCATCGCCGGCGGGAGATAAGAGAGGATCGTGTAAATCCACAGGAAAAAGAAGTCCGGCTTGGGAACGGTTTGAGTGATGGAAGGATCGGGCTGTCCGCCGGGGCCAAAGGGGCCGAAAACGAACGCGCAGACGGCGACGGCCGCAAGAACCGCGCCGGAGAAGAGAAGATCCTTCCAGAAGGCGCCGGGGACGAAAGGAATGCCGTCTTCGTGCGCCAGGCGGCTGTACTCTGCCATATAGGTGGCCCGGCGAACGACCCGCCCCGGCATCGGCCACTCATTCACTCCGAGCTTCAAGACCATCCACACATGCAGTGCGACGAAGAGGAGCATCGAGGCCGGGATCACAAAGACGTGCAGCGTAAAGAAGCGCGAGAGCGTGCCGCCGGCAATGGTGGGACCGCCCAGCATCAGATGAACCAGCCCTCCGCCGATCCACGGCACCCGGCTCACGATGGAAGCGCCGATGCCGAGACCCCAGTAAGCGTCCTGGTCGAAGCGCAGCACCTGGCCGGTGAAGGCCATGCCCAGCGTCATGAGCAAAAGAAAAACGCCCAGGATCCAGGTAAGCTCGCGCGGAAATTTGTACGCACCGAAAAGGAAGACCTGCGCCATGTGAATGAGCACGATGGCGACCATGAAATTCGATCCCCATCCGTGCATCGCACGCAGGAACCATCCCAGGGCGATCTGGTGATTTAAGATATTAAGGCTGCTCCAGGCTGCGCCTGCCGAAGGGACATAGATCAAAGCTAACAAGATGCCGGTGAAGATTTGCAGGAAGAGCAGGGTAAACGCAGCGCTGCCGAAGACGTACCACCAGCTCGCGGTGTTGCGCGGAACCTTGTGCAGAACGGCGTCCTTCACCGGCGCTTCGAGCTGCAGCCGCTGCTCGAGCCATGCGTAAACGCGTTCCGCAGTTTGCTTCATCCCTGGCATGGGCTGTCTCCATTGCCGAGCTTAATGTTCACAACCTTCGCTGAGTTCGAGAGTGTAGGCATCTGGCCGGCATCGATCTGCAGTATTCCTGAAACGATCTTCCAGGGATAAGTGAAGAGGCCGCGCTCGGGTGGGCCCGAGGCGCGCGATCCGTCGGCATAGTAAACGCCGCCGTGGCAGGGGCACATGAAGAGCTGCGATTGCGGAAACCAGCGCACCGGGCAGCCGAGATGCGCGCAGTTGATGGCGAAAACGCTGAACTGATCCGCTCCTTGGCGGCGCACATAACAAGCCACATTGTCGGTTGCGCCGTCCCACGGATGCGTGTAGGGGTTCTTATAGAACGCGAGCCGTGTTTCGCCGGCCGGAAATGCATCGGCCACGCCGAGCGAAACCCACGAGTCGTAACTCGAATCTTTCCTCCACGGCGCCAACAGATAGCGCACGATGGGAACGGCGAGGACAAGACCAACGAGGCCGTTCAGCGCAACGCCGGCTTTGAGCAGGAGCCAGCGGCGCGAAACGGCGTGGGCATCTTGGTGATTCGCTTCCGGGGCGGCGCCGTTCTCGCTCACAATTTCCGAGGCCTGCTTGCCGGGTGCTTGTCCTTCATAACTCATTTCCCTTACCTCCCGCCCTGCACGGGTGAAGCGGCCTGCCTTGACGCCATGTTCCGCAGGCTTGCCAAATACATCACAATGTCATCCACTTCCTCGGTCGAAAGCGGCGCGGCCGGCTTGCCACCCGGTCCGTCATGCTGCCAGTCAGGTTGATCGATGTCAGGCCGCCCGGCAATGATGATGCTGCGCAAGGCCTGGTCTCCGACGAGGGACAGATAAATCGGGCTTGTAATCTCTTGTCTCGATGAACCGTGACAAGCCGCACAACGCGCCTGATAACTTTGCTGTCCCCGATGCAGATCGCCAGCCTGAGACTGTGCATAAGCCGGTGGCGTCGCACTGCCGTAAACATTCGGCCGCAACCACTGACTGCGCATGCCCGCGATCAGCGCATTTACCTGTGCGTCGGTCAACATTCCTCCGGCCGATTGCGCAAAGGCCGCCATCTCCGTGCCCGGCATACCGCCTGAAACCCATTTGCGCAAGGTAGCATCATCGACCAGCGCCTGGTACTCGGGATTCGCGAGATCGATCGCAGGCCCATTCTGCCCGTTCGCTCCGTGGCACGCAGCGCAATTCTGGCCGTAGAGCGTGGCGAAATCGGTCACATCGGTGGGGCGCAAGATCGGATTCGGCGGATCACCCGGCGCGTGCCCGCAGCCGCCGAGCAGCGCGGTGAAGCAAGCCAGGAGCGGCAGAGCCATACGACGCATCAGCGCTCCTCCTTATCCCGCGGCGGTCCCGCGTCCGGCCGAGAATCCATCAACCCCGGCGCTTCAAAACCAAGCCGCTGGATAAAGGACAGCGACTGGTTGGTAAGGATTCGCTCTTGGCGGGCAACCACAATACCTGCAGTGATGCCGTAGGTGACTTGCGAAACCAGGAACCATCCCCAGGAGATATGGTCGGCGAGCGTGGGATTAATCACGCCCATAAAGGAATGCAGAATGCCAGTCCACAGCACAGGCGCAAGGATGCCGCCCAGCACTACGGGGTGCCGCGGCAGCATGGGCAACATGGCGCCATACAGCAAACCTATGAGCATGCAAGTGACGGAATGAATTACGATTGCGATCAGCAACCACTGCCAGTGAAAGGCCGCGATCTCGGCGGGAGTGGAGTTAGTCCACCGGGCTACGCCCGCGCCGCCCAACACGTTCACGGGATACCAGATGCTGTGCTGCGCGACGAGCCCGTAGATCGTCGCGGGCACGACCATGGCAATGCCGCCAGCAATGCCGCCTTTGAGGCCGCTTGAGACGGGATAGGTCTCGATGGGGAAATGTGCCCTGTGCTCGGGACTGAGGCGGATACGTTCGACCAGCGCACGTGAGGATGCGATCATGACCGGCTGGATGCTAACCGGTACTTCCTCATGTTGCTCGTGGGGCAGAACCTGGCGAAACCATCCGATGGCGCCGGCGAGCATGAACACTCCTCCCAGCAGGCTGATCCCGGCGCTGGTCACCAGACCGGCGGCAGCCAAAGTGCACCCGAAGGCCAATACGATGGGCCACGCAGTGGGAGCAGGCAGGAGAATCGCGCGGTCTTGCGCGTGTTCGGTTTCGCGATGAATTGTGTCCGCCATCGACTCACCTTCCCACGATGTAAATAACTGTGAAGACCACCACCCACACCGCGTCGACAAAGTGCCAGTAGAGGGAAAGTACCTGGATGCGCTCGGCGTGCCGTTGCTCCACACGGCCGAGCAGCGTGAAGATCATGACGAGCGACAGCATGATGAGCCCGACAATGACGTGCGTTGCGTGCAGGCCGACGAGCGAGTAAAAGGTTGTGCCGAAGAGATTCGTTCGGATGGTGAGGCCCTCGTGCGCGATCAGCCTGGTCCACTCCGTTGCCGTGCCGGCGAGAAAAATAATCCCGAGCAGCATGGTGAGCGCCCACCACGCGCCGAAGAGGCGAATGCTTCCGCGCTCGATGGCGTGCTCGGCAAGCCAGATCGTCAGGCTGCTCGAAAGCAGGCAGACGGTGTTGAAGATGGGGACAGAAAGAATCTGCGGCGTGGGTCCATACGCGCTGCGGCCAATGTAATAAACATAGGCGACAACGAAGATGGTGAAGATCGCCGACTCACCGATGATGAGCGAGAACATGCCAACGCGGCCGCGCGAAGGCAGGCGCCAGTTTTCGTCGGCGAAGATAGGGATCGTACTCATCGCTCGTACTTCCAATCCGGATCCTGCGGGTGTTTCAGGTCCCAAAGCGGGCGGCGGCTGCGAACCACCGGATCTTCAGCGAAGTTGTAAGCGGGCGGAGGTGACGGTGTGGACCACTCCAGGGTCCAAGCGTCCCATGGATCGTTGCCTGCCTCTTTGCCGTGCAGGTAAGAGTCGATCAGATTCCAGGCGAAGATCAACACCGCGATCGCCTGGATCAAGCCACCCATCGAAATCCAGAAGTTGAGCGTGTTCCATCCCCGGTCGGCCTCGTAGGTGTAAATGGAGCGCGGCATGCCGAGCATACCCACGAAATGCATGGTGTCGAAGGTGAGATGGAAACCGATGAAGAAAAGCCAGAAGTGCCACTTGCCCAGCTTCTCGCTCATAATGCGCCCGGTGACCTTGGGATACCAGTAATAGAATGCGGCAAAGATGCAGAAGACGAAGGAGCCGGTCAGCGTGTAGTGAAAATGCGCGATCACGAAGTAGGAGTTGTGCAATTGCCAATCCCAGGGCGCGATGGAAAGCATGATGCCAGTGAGTCCGGCACAAAGAAACTGGAAGAGAAAGGCCGTGCAGAAGAGCATGGGTGTGGCGAAGCGGATTTTGCCACCCCACATGGTCGCCACCCAATTGAAAATCTTGATGCCTGTGGGAATGCCCACCATCATGGTGGAGAGAGTGAAGAATGCATTGCCCACCGACGTCATACCGACGGTGAACATGTGGTGCGCCCACACGGTAGTGCTCACAAAGGCGATGCCGATCGATGCCGCCACCATGGCTGGGTAGCCAAAGATGGCCTTGCGCGAGAACACGGGGATGACCTCGCTGGCGATGCCGAATGCAGGCAGTATCAAAACGTATACCTCGGGGTGCCCGAAGATCCAGAAAAAGTGCATCCACACTATGGGCGCGCCGCCGGCCTGTGCATCGAAGAAGTGAGCACCGAGATAGCGATCGATGATCAGCATCACCTGCGCTGCGGTGAGCGGCGTGATGGTGATGAGCGTGAGTCCGCTGGTCACAACCATCAGCCACACAAAGAGCGGCATGCGGAAGAGCGTCATGCCGCGGCAGCGCATCGAAAACGCTGTAGCCAGAATGTTGATGGCCGCGCCCAGGGTGCCGAATCCCATCACAATGAGCGAAAGCGCCCAGTAGTCGGTATTGTGGCCGGGAGTATACGCCTTCGCCGTAAGCGGCGCATAAGCCCACCAGGTGACATCGGGCGCGCTGCCCATGCCGTAAAGGCCGAAGCCGCCGATGAAACTGAAATAGAGGAACAACCCGCCGAAGGCCGACATCCAGAAGCTGAACGCATTGAGCCGCGGGAAGGCCATGTCGCGCGCGCCGACCATGAGCGGAACCACATAATTGCCGATGCCGAATATTATCGTCATGCCCACCAGGAACACCATGGTGGTGCCGTGCATAGTGAAGAACTCGTTGAAGAGTTCCGGCGAGAGGAAGTGGTTGTTAGGAGCGGCAAGCTGAATGCGCATGGCCATCGCCTCAGCCCCGGCGACGAGAAGGAAGAACACGGCATAAACGACGTAGAGAATGCCCAGCTTTTTATGATCGACGGTTACGACCCAGCCATGAAGCCACTCGAGAAGAGCCGCACCGCGCGATGGCGAAGCGTCGAGCGATCCGGGAATTGGCAGTGTTTGATCGGCCATTGTTCAAGACCTTCAGTGCAAAGTTTCGAGGTATGCCACCACTTCGTTCGTTTCTTCATCGCTGAGTTGCATGGCGGGCATCGGTGCGCCGGGTTTGAATGCGCTCGGATTCTGAATCCAGGCACGCAAGTTGCCGGGTGTGTTCGTTGCGGCGCCGGCGGCAATGGTGGCGCGGCTCATTAGATGCGTGAGGTCAGGGCCGAAAGTGCCTTTGGCCGCAGTACCGGAAATGGTGTGGCAGTTCATGCAGGCCTGGTTCTCGAAGACGTGGCGGCCTGCTGCAACCGATTGATCTTCGAGCCCCTGTTGTTGCTGGTTCTTGACCCATGCGGCAAACTGATCCGGCGTATCGACGTAGACGCGAAGCAACATCTTGGCGTGCTCGATGCCGCAGAATTGCGCGCACTGACCAAGATAAAGACCCGGTGTCTGCGGATCGATCCACATCTGGTTGGGGTGGTTGGGGATGAGATCGGTTTTGCCGCCAAGCTGTGGCACCCAGAAGCTGTGGTCCACGTCAGCCGAGAGCAACTTGAGGTAGGTCGGCTCCGGCTTGGAACCCGAGCTGACCGGAACATGCAACTCGTTCGCGGTGACGATGCCCAGCTTCGGATAACGAAACTCCCACCAGAATTGGTGCCCAACGACGGTAACATCGAGCGCGGATTCCGGCTCGGGGGCATCCTGAATGGCAAATATGACGCGCGCAGTGGTGAGAAAGAGAACGACAACGATCAACACCGGAATTACGGTCCATGCCAGTTCAACCTGAACGCTGCCGTACACCTGTGGGGGCTCGTGCAGGGAATCGGGGCCGCGCGCACGGTACTTGATGATGACGAAAGCCAGGAGCCCGCCGACTACCGCGAAGATGGTGCCGGTAATCAACAGCACGAAGAGCGAGACACCATAGATCTCATGCGCCGGCGTGGAAGCAGGCGCCCAAATGCTGGGCGTGGCTTGAGGACCCTGCGCGAGGGCCGGCGGCACGCACGCGCAAGCTGCAACTAAGGATAGAAGCCGGGACCGAATTGAGGAAAGACCGCACATAATGTGTATGACCCTTCGCGATCCGGTCGCGGCTTCTAAGCGGGCCAGCAGACCCAGCCGGTTGGCCAGGCCAGCAAGGTATGAATCCGATTTATTGGGTAGCCATCGTCTGTTTGCCGACAAATTCGCTCATCATTAGCGTGAGTCACTCGTCATGATGGTGGATGCGGTCTGCCGGTCCTCACTAAGCACTTGCGCGCGAGTCGCCCGCGCAGGCCAGGAACTTCGAGTATGTGTTCTGGCACATACCTTGACGCGTGGTTCGCACGAACCCACGACCGAATGGCGTTTCCCTTTTGCGTGGCGCCTGCGACAAGTGAAGCGCAGCCGCTCTCGGGGGATGCCCACGCGGCGAATAAATCCCCCCCATGCACTCAGCCCGAATGGAGGAACATCGCTGCGATCGCAGGGAAGATTCAATGTCCCCATGGAACACCCCGACCCGCAAGCCCACGGCATGCCTCTAAACCTCTGCGAATCAGGCCGCTCGAGTTTTGCTCAACCACCATTAGGCCAGATCTGACAGCCGGAAACAATTGAACGATGGTGTCGGATATACTTTGGTATCAATGACTCCTCGGTCTCGTATGGAAGAATGTATCGCGGCCGGGATTCGACGCAGGAAAAGAACAATCCAACTTGATTCAGCTCTGTTCCGAACGAGTTCACGAGGAGAGGGACGGGCTGGTAATCACGCGGGCCTCGGCGACCCAATCACAACACAAGAGTAAAGGGTGAACAATTGAACGATGGTATCGGCGATACTTTGGCATCGGTCAACGGTATCGACAATGCTTTGGTATCGGTCAACCAGAATCACGAGACACGTCAATTGGAATCCCGCCTTAGTCGCGAACGCGGCTGCCTATTCAAGGCGGACATCAATGCGCCTCAGCCTGCTGCTAGGGCGCATTGCGCCCCGGTTGAGGCAGTCTTTAGAAATTCTTTATGTTCTGGGCAAAACTGACAGATTCGACTGGTTCGGATGACCTGATGCAATTCAGTGCAACACAAGAGGTTAGCATATAGGATCCAGGGCTCGAACCGATGTCTTTTACGGCCGCAAGAGACTGAGACAAAAAATTGTTGGACGCTGGTATTGGGAATACTTTAGTATCAGTGGACTGGGCGGTCACAAGTGGGTGGGACGGTGTCCGCAACCAGGATAGCACCGCCGCTAGCGTGGGCGTGGAGAGAGCCAGTCTCTGGAGATGCGGAGACGTATTCGCTCAGCCAAACCGCTGGCCTCGCAATAAGTCTCGTTGCGAGTTGACTTTGCTTTTCATGGTTGCCGACTCCTTTGTACCGGTCGAACCTGCGCTAGATTCAGGGCGCCCTTCGTGGAGCTTCCCCGGTTTGTACTTGAACTATTTCGGATAGTTGAGCAGTTCGTTTCGTAATGGAGCAAGCACTGGGCGCGGCCTGGGCGACGCCATCATTTAGTTTCCGATGGCGCACTTGTCGCCTGACCAACACTCTCAAGTCTCAAATGGATCGTACATGAATGCTCTCCCAGATCCCGGTTAGATCCGGGATGAGCAGTCTGACCCCTTGCGTTGCACGGCATCCATAGTAGGAGGAAAAGGCCATGAAGAGCGTCTCTTCGCCGATTTCCCTTGCCGGCTCCCAGCTCAACGAAACGCGTCACGTCTGCGCGTTTTTCAACAACGACGAGGAAGAGTATCGCATCCGTCTTCCGTTCATAAAGGACGGGCTACGGGAATATTGTGGGTCGAGTACGGAGCTAAGAGTGAAAACAAATCTGATCTCGGTAGTTGACGATGATGAATGCATCCGCAGGACCACGACATTTCTCATCGAGTCTTTCGGTTTTCGCGCTGCAGCCTTTGAATCTGCCGAAGAGTTTCTGAAGTCTGTCGAACTGCACGATACTTCATGTCTCATCGTTGACGTTCAGATGTCGGGGATGAGCGGACTACAGCTCCAAAGCGAGCTGGCTGCTGCAGGCAACCGCATTCCGATCATCTGCATCAGTGCTTACGAGAACAAAGATTCGCGTCAGCAGGCGATGCAAGCCGGCGCTGTTGCGTTCTTAGGCAAGCCGTTTAACGACGAGGAGCTACTCCGGACCATTCGTTCAGCCTTGCGAATGCAAGTCGAGGTGACAAAGGATTTGATCTCGGTGGTTGACGACGATGAGTCCGTTCGCAGGACGACAACAATGCTCATCGGGTCGTTTGGTTTTCGAGCGACAGCTTTCGAATCTGCCGAAGAGTTTCTGAAGTCTGGCCAGCAGCGCAACACCTCGTGTCTCATCCTTGACGTACGGATGCCGAACATGAATGGGTTGCAGCTCCAAAGCGACCTCGCTGCCGCACGTTGCAGCGTTCCCATCATTTTCATCACCGCTTACGAAGATAAAGAATCCCGCAAACGAGCAATGCAAGCCGGTGCTGTCGCATTCTTAGGCAAGCCTTTTAGCGATGAGCAATTACTTGAAACCCTTCGTTCAGCCGTAGGGAACGACAAAGGCGGCACTACATCCATGTGACTTGGCTGTAATAAAGGTGAACACATCGAGTGTTCGACTCGCTAGAAGCGCCCGGTTCATGGCTCACAGAAAGCCTGGAGTCGGCCATGAAAAATCTCAACAGCGCGATGGCAATTGAAGAGGAGTGTTCCGAAAGTAGACCTGAACAGATAATAGGCAGCAGCCCTGCACTCAAATCCGCCCTTGTTGAGGTAGCGCGAGTGGCGCCGACCGATGCCACCGTGCTGGTGCTTGGAGAAACGGGTACCGGCAAAGAGCTTATTGCCCACGCCATTCACAATCTCAGTGCACGGCGTGAACGGCCCTTCGTCAAGCTGGATTGCGCGGCGGTTCCCTTCGACCTGCTGGAAAGCGAACTCTTTGGGCATGAAAAGGGCGCCTTCACCGGGGCCATCGCGCGGAAGATCGGCCGTTTCGAAATGGCTGACACGGGGACGCTGTTCCTTGATGAAATAGGTGATCTTCCGCTGGCGTTGCAGCCTAAGTTGCTGCGGATCCTGCAAGAGCAGGAATTCGAACGTCCGGGAAGCAGCCGGACAATTCGCGTCAACTTCCGTTTGGTTGCTGCGACACATCGAGATCTCATGGAGATGGTCAGGCAGGGAGGATTCCGCAGCGATCTCTACTACCGCCTGAACGGATTTCCTGTTGTGCTGCCGCCATTGCGGGAGCGCCGTTCGGACATTGCATTGTTGGTCTCGCATTTTGTAGAGATTTTTTCACGGCGCATGGGCAAGAGAATTCACCATATACCGGAGGAGACGCTGAGCACGCTCACCTCGCATTCATGGCCCGGGAATGTGCGAGAACTTCAGCATTTGATCGAACGAGCGGTAATCTTGTCGGATGACGGGGTGCTTCCGAATCTGTTATCTATTTCGGGGAGGAATTCGAAGCCGGAGACTTCTCCCCACGGCGCCTTCAATGGTTCCCGGCAACGCGTGATCCGGGCAAACAACGAAACGCTTCAGAACCCTTCGCCCATATCGAACGGCCATTTCGTTAAAACCGCACACGTGCCTGGCCATGAATCGGAGACGTGTAACGCATCGCCTGATCCACCCATCGTATTCGTTGTCGACGATGACGTCTCCGTGCGTGAATTCATTGAACTGTTAATTCGCCAAGAAGGTTGGCAGCCCGAGATGTTCTCATACGCTCGAGAATTTCTCGACCGGCCACGACCACATGTTCCAAACTGCCTGGTGCTTGGCGTCGGTCTTCAGGACCTAAACGGTCTTGAGCTGCAAAAGCGGATCGCCGCCGAACGCATCGAAACACCGATCATATTCATCGCCAGCCAGGGCGATGTGCCCACATCAGTCCAGGCAATGAAGGCGGGTGCGGTTGAATTCTTGATAAAGCCATTAAGCGATGAGGCTCTTTTAGGAGCGATCCGTGAGGGCCTTAAGCGTAGCTCTGTTGCCCTCGGTCGCGAGGCAGAAATGCGGTCGCTCAACAATCGTTATGCCTCACTCAGCCATCGTGAACGGCAGGTCATGGCTTTAGTGGTGTCTGGTCTGTTGAATAAGCAGGTCGGTGCAGAACTCGGTATAAGCGAGAGTACGGTGAAGGCACATCGAGGCCGAGTGATGGAGAAGATGGAGGCTAAGTCCGTCCCCGACCTGGTAAGAATGGCCACGAGGCTCCGCGCAGAGCGCGCCTTTGCCGCATCAGGTCTGTACCGGTCGCCGTCGCCATCTCCACCCATTTCCTCGTCCTCCCGCGCGGCGGCCGTGCCTCCTTCTTTTTCCGGGACTAAGCTCGCGGCGGCAAGCAGAAGGTTATGACCGTTTCTGCCCGCGAGTTCCTGCGTTACTTCCTGACCCGCGGTCTGCATGGCGGACTTGTTCGCATACGGCAATTCGGCCTGCTTGCCAACCCTATGAATACCCAATCAACAAGCGGAAGTTCGGCGCGGATGATACGAAGGTCTTGATCAATACGTTCGTCTAATAGCTTCATCTTCACGACCTATGACTTAATCAAATGTGTAAACGTGGCGGACAAGGAGATTCGTATGAGCGACACATCAGAACGATTGGCTCCCGGCTGGCCCGGAATTCCGCCACGTTGGACTTCGAGCGCCAAGACCGGAATTGGCACCTCGTTGACTCCGCAGAATCGCGTGTGGTTCACCTTGAGTCACGGCATCCTGAATGAGATTTACTTTCCTCGGTTGGACCAGGCGTGCACGCGCGACCAGGAGTTCCTGGTGACTGACGGCAAGGGATTTTTTTCAGAAGAAAAGAGAGACTGCGAGTTTGAAAATCTTCTCTCGGAACCCGGTATACCGCTCTATCGGCTGAAGAACACTTGTAAAGAGGGCCGCTACAGGATAGAAAAGGAAGTTCTGGCCAATCCCTTCCGCAATGTTGTTTTGCAAACAATCCGTTTCGTCCCTTTGCGAGGCGAACTCCAGGACTACCACCTGTACTCTCTTCTTTCTCCCCATCTGGCCAATTGCGGATATGGCAACACCGCGTGGAGCGGCGAGTATAAGGGAACACGAATGCTTTTTGCTGAACGACAGGGAGTTTGTCTGGCAATGGCAAGTTCAGCACCTTGGAGGAAAACATCGGTTGGATTTGTCGGCGAATCCGATGGCTGGCAGGATCTGTCACAACACTTCGAGATGAAGTGGGAATACACGCGTGCGGAGAATGGCAATGTGGCTTTGACCGGGGAGATCGATCTTGCAGCGTGCAATGGGGAGTTCGTTCTGGCAATCGGGTTCGGTTCAGACTTTTTCGAAGCTGGACAGTTGGCAAGATCATCCCTTCTCGAAGACTTCGGAGTGCTCCGCAAGCACTATGTCGATAGTTGGCAGGATTGGCAAGAAACTCTGATTGCGTTGGATTCCCCCAAGCGAAATCATGATCTGTACCGCTCGAGCATGACAGTCCTACGCGCGCATGAAGCGAAAGAGTTTTTGGGTGCCACGATAGCCAGCCTTTCCATTCCTTGGGGGTTTAACAAAGGGATGGACGATCTCGGCGGTTACCACCTGGTATGGCCGCGCGACCTCGTGGAGATCGCCGGCGGATTTGCGGCCGCAGGAGCAACGAAGGACGCAGTGCGAGTACTCCGTTTTCTGGAGGCGACACAAGAGGCGGAAGGCAACTGGGCGCAAAATCTCTGGATTAGTGGACAGCCGTATTGGAACGGCATTCAGATGGACGAGGCCGCTCTCCCTATCCTGTTGTTCGACTTGCTCAGGCGTAAGGCGCCGGACAGAATAGAAGGTGTGCACCGGTGGTGGCCAATGATCGCCAAAGCTGCAGGCTATCTGGTGCGCAATGGTCCGGTCACGCAGCAGGACCGATGGGAAGAGGATGCGGGGTACTCTCCGTTCACCTTAGCGACGGAAGTTGCGGCGTTACTGGCGGCTGGCGACGTCGCCGAGCTGATTGGAGAACCTGATGCAGCTGAGTTTCTACGCCAAACTGCGGATTTCTGGAATGAGAACATTGAGCGCTGGTGCTATGCCGATGGAACCGATTTGGCCTTCAAGTTGGGGATTGGGGGTTACTACGTTCGAATTGCACCGCCGGATGCGGCATCTGTGGCGGGACCGTTACAGGGAACGGTTTCAATCAAGAACCGCGCCGCTGCACAGAGTAGCGAATCGGCTGCGCACGTCGTCAGCCCAGATGCACTTGCGCTAGTGCGGTTTGGACTCCGAGCACCTGACGATCCGCGAATACTGAACACAGTAAAGGTCATTGACGCCTTATTACGTGTGGATTTGCCCCAAGGCACAAGTTGGTATCGGTACAACGGAGATGGTTATGGTGAGCATGAAGATGGATCGCCTTTCGACGGCACCGGCGTAGGGCGGCCCTGGCCACTGCTGACCGGAGAACGTGCTCACTATGAGCTGGCGGCCGGCCGCCGGAAATCTGCCGAGTCGCTGCTTACGGCCCTGGAGAACTTCACCTGCGGAGGCCGGTTGATTCCGGAGCAGGTTTGGGATTCAGCCGACATTCCCGACCGCGGGCTATTCCGAGGGAAGCTCACGGGGTCGGCGTGCCCCTTGGTTTGGGCTCACGCGGAATACGTCAAACTCCGCCGTTCTCTATTGGAGGGTGAGATTTTCGACCGGCCCCCTCAGCCAGTCGAACGATATCAGATTCAGAAGAAGAAAGCGGCTCATGTTGATTGGCGCTTCAACAATCGAATCTCGTCAATGCCTCAAGGCAAGACTCTGCGTCTGAGCTTGCTAACGCCTGCGTTGGTGCACTGGAGTTTTGATGGCTGGACGACAGTGCATGAGGCGACGACCCGAGACACGGGACTTGGAGTCTACAGTTTTGATTTGCCAACTCGAGAGCTTGCTGTCGGTAGTGAAATCTCATTCACTTTGTATTGGCCCGCAGCGGACAGATGGGAGGGCAGGGATTTTAGAGTAACCGTAGACCCCGAGAGACCTCAAAACAACGGAGTGGTCGCAGTTGAGCCTATTCCCGTCCAGTTGGTATCGGCGAACGATTAGTACAGAAGCAGAGAAAGGGACTGACCGGCGGGGTTTCACTAGAACTGGTTGCATAAATCCTCCGAGTCGGCCGAAAGGCGTCCCTCGGGGGCTGCGGCGCGCGATTTTCCGAATCCATGGCGGCAGGGCTGAAGCCGTACCCTTTCAAAACCGGGCTATGAAATAGCTTCTTGGCTGTGGATGATTGAAGTGGTGAAAACCGGCATCCCGGGCTTCATTCCACAAGGAGATAATGTGAACACGAAACCGCGTCTGGAGCGGTCCACGCACGAGGAACAAATCCGTGAAGCGCTGAATACGCATTGGCACGCGTCGGCAACCGGCGCTGCAGACACGGAACACGATATTTACGATGATGACGCTATTTGCGATTACCCTCAGTCAGGCGAGCGAATCTTCGGGCGAAGCAATTTGCAGGCCTTACGGAGTCATCATCCGGGCAAGCCGTCTGGCTTCGACGTGAAGCGAATTATCGGAACCGGGAATCTCTGGATCACCGAATACACGATCACATACCAGGAGCGACGGGCATACACGGTGAGCATAATGGAATTCCGCAACGCCAAGGTCGTGCACGAAACACAGTATTTCGCGGATCCCTTCGAGGCACCGGCCTGGCGGCGGCAGTGGGTTCAGCAGATCGCGCCCGGCAAACTCTGACAATCGATCGAACCCGATCCTAGCGATCGCTTCCCTCACGCTGTTCTTCCGATTACTACTGCGGGTTGGGTTACCAGATACGAAAGTATTGATCGATACCATCGGCTCATAGATTCCCTTCTGCGCTTGTGGCTTAATGATCGTCGAGTAGGTTATCGGTAAAGAAGGGACCGCCAGCGATGCCGTCGAAGCAACCATCCAACCACCGACGTGTACGCGTGAACAACGGCTAGTTTGACACTCATGGGTCGCAGGGAGAATGACCATGGTTGCGCGCTTACTCTCTGTTAACGCCGGCCTGCCCCGGGATATTGCCTGGCGCGGGAAGACGGTGCATACCGCCATCTGGAAAGAGCCGGTGCAAGACCGGCGCACCGTGAGGCGGCTGAATATCGACGGTGACGGCCAGGGAGACCTGGCGGGGCATGGCGGCGAACACCGCGCAGTAATGGTGTACCAAATCGATTCTTACCGCTATTGGGAGCGCCACTTTGACAGAAAGTTTCCGACCTATGGGCAATTTGGGGAGAACCTAACTGTCGACGGCTTGCCGGATAACGAGGTCTGCATAGGCGACCGCTACCAAATTGGGAGGGCCTTGTTGGAAGTGACACAGCCTCGTGTTACCTGCTACCGGGTTGGCATCCGAATGGATGAGCCGCAGATGGCATCTTTGCTCGTGGCGCATCATCGGCCGGGCTTCTATATGCGAGTGCTTCAGGAGGGTGACATCGGCGCCGGTGATGAGATCGTCAAGCTCAGCGCGGGGCACGAGCTAATGACGGTAGCTGAAGTCGATGCACTGTTATACCTGCCTGGGCACTCGCGCGAGAAAATGGAGCGTGCTCTGAATATTCCCGCGTTGCCTGCTGGCTGGCAAGCGTCCTTCAGGGCTCTTCTCGAGCGGGAGCAGGGCGGGAAACCGCTGAACGGTAATCCAGGTCTCGCGCGAGATCCCAGTCCGCCTCCCGCATGGCCCGGATTCCGCGAGGTGCGAGTTTCTGCTATTGATCAGGAATGTAAGACCGTCTTTTCCTTGTTGCTTTCCTCCGAGGACAGCAGGCCGCTGGCCGATGCGCTTCCGGGACAGTTCGTGGTATTGAGAATCCGCACCAGGCCCGATTCTCCGCCACTATTGCGGAGCTATTCCTTATCGAACGCTCCCGGCATGGGCCGCTATCGCGTGAGCGTAAAAGAGGAAGCGCACGGTGCAGTCAGTGGATACCTGAAGAACAATGTGCGAGTCGGCGACGTATTCGAAGTTAGCGCGCCGCGAGGGAAATTCATACTCCAGCAGGATAACGATCCAGTTGTGTTACTCAGCGCCGGCGTCGGGGCAACTCCAGTCCTGGCGATGCTGCACGCTCTGGCGTCCACTCGGACAAAGCGTCCGATCTGGTGGCTATTCGGCGCCCGCAATCGAGACGATCACCCATTTGCAGCCGAAGCCAGCCGGCTTCTAAACAATTTGCCCAACGCGAAGAGTTATGTAAAGTACAGCCGACCGGGCCGCGAAGACACCGTCGGCAAAGATTTTGATGCGCCTGGTCGGCTCACCATTGCGGATATAACCAGTCTCCGGATTCCCGACAGTGCACATTTTTACATGTGTGGGCCGCCGACGTTCATGGAGGACTTGAGCTCAGGCATGCGGATCAAGGGGGTTCCCGCGTCTCAAATCCATTCCGAGGCATTCGGTTCGCTACCGCCGATAACACCTGGGATCAAAAGCGTGCCTTCGCGGATGCCGCATCAGCCGCCGGCGACGACGGATAAGGAGCCCAAAGTGGCGTTCGCGCGAAGCGGTTTGACCGTTTCCTGGGCTTCGCGTTACCAAAGCATTTTGGAATTGGCCGAAGCGTGTGAGGTTCCCGCGAGATGGGCATGTCGCACAGGAGTATGTCATACCTGCGAGACCGGACTGATTTCCGGCTCGGTGAGTTATCAACCGGATCCGATTGAGCCCGCTGCGGCCGGTACCGTTCTGTTGTGTTGTTCTCGACCTGAAGAGGATGTCGTTCTGGATATGTGAATTCGTCAGCGGCCCTGTCTGTCGTGACACTGACAACTGTGTTCCGAATAACTTGGCTCGTTTTCAACCTACACCAAACCAGACTGGAGACAAGCAATGAGTGTTATCGACAAAGCGCTAGAAGCAAACCGCCACTATGCAAAGAAGTACGATCCAAAGCTCGGGGGGCGTCCGAACCCCAAAATCGCGGTTGTAACCTGTATGGATCCCCGCCTCTCAGACCTCCCTGGAATTCTCGGGCTGTCTCACGCCGATATTGACGTTATCAGAACCGGCGGACCAGCGGTAACCGAAGACGTTCTGGGAGAGCTTGTTGTTTCCACCCGAGTAATCGGGGCGAAAGAGATCATGCTCCTGAACCACACCGGCTGCGGATTCACTACATTCACCGACGATGAGATGAACGCAAAACTTGCTGCTTCAACAGGCGATTCGTCGCCCGCTCCCATGCGCTTCTTCTCTTACAAGGATCCTGAGCAGAATACGCGGGAACAGATCGAGAAGGTAAGATCGCATCCCTGGATCGCAAAAGACATCCCTGTGCGGGGCTTTGTTTTCGACGTGGAGACGGGTCTCCTCAGGGAGGTAAAGGCAGCAGCCCGACACCGAACTGCCGCCTGAAAAGACGAGGGCCTTCCTGGATTGAGTTCCAGAGCGGCGCACGCGCGGGGTTTTTGCCGAGTAAGCGCGAGTTCTGCGGCAAGCAATTGGTCGGGATAAAGTGGACCCAACAGGCGAAGGCCAGGATAATCAATTGCATACCGGAGGTAATGTTGCGCGCGATGTCCGCCGGCTCTCACGGGCCAGTTTGCCAGTCGATGCGGTTGAGTTGGCCCGATATCTTATCGGGAAGACTATCGTCCGCGAGATAGGGAGAAACAGGATCAGCGGTCGCATTGTCGAAACAGAGGCTTATCCCCCCGGCGATTCGAGCGGGCATGGTTACCGCGGACAAACGGCAAGCAACCAGTCCCTGTTCCTGGGCGCTGGGTTTGCCTACGTGTACTTTATTTATGGAACGTCCTACATGCTCAATGTCACGGCTGAAGAGCCAGGGATCGGCTCAGGAGTGCTGTTGCGCGCGTTGGAGCCTCTTGAGGGAACCAACCAAATGGAGAGACGACGCAAAACCGACAAACTGGCGGATTTGACGAGAGGGCCGGGGCGGCTTGCGGCTGCATTGCAGATCGACAAGAGGCTGGATGGAGTTGACCTGTGCGCCGATGGGCCGCTTTGGCTTGGCACTGCGGTTCGGAAGACCGTGCGCATTGGCACAAGTGTGCGGATCGGCATCTCTCGCGAGGCCGGCCGCCTGCTGCGCTTTTTTGAGGTGGGCAACCCCTTCGTCAGCGGTCCAAAGGCCCTCTCGACAAAATGAGATGTCGTCGGGACTAACGCGATTCAAGTTGAGTTCGCTTGAATGTGGATGTACATTTAGAGCGGTTTCGCAATTGACTTAGCCGTTTCTGGCCACAGTGAAGGGTGGCTCTTTCTTGAGGAAAAAACCACTTGGCTGACGCGGCTTCCGGACAAAGTAATTGCGAAACCGCTGTAGGGCCGCCCGCTCGGCCTGTTGAAGGAAGGCAAGCAGCTCGCCATTGACCTTCTCCTTACTATGGCCGCTCTCCCAGAAGCCGTTCGATATCGCTCTGCGCAAGAAGGAGATTAAGCTTCGTATTCAGAACATTGAGCTTCGCTTCAGTTACGGCGGCGTTCGTCGTGGCTACTCCCGATGCAAGCTCAGCATTAACCGCGGCGCGCTGCGACTGAATCCTATGGCTCTCTTGGCGCGCATCCAACGCGATCTGGGCGACCTTGACCAATTGTTCAAGTTGTTCCTCTTTATCGTAGGCAGCGGAGAGCTCGATTCGGATGTCGTTTTCAGATTGCGCCAATTGCGTTTCCGCCATTGCGAGTTTGACTTTCGCATCACGGACATTCGCTTCGCGCGCGCCTCCATCGAATAAATCGTACGTGAACGAGGCGCCAAAGATTCCAAAGTTATGTACGAAAAACGGAAGTCCGCTCTGATAACTGTAGCGAGCGATGCCAGTGATGTTGGGAATATAGGCATCGCGCGCGGCGGAGAAACCGGCCCTTGCTTTTTCAACGCTCTGCCGGGCGGCCAAGACGTTTGGATTCTTCTCGAGGACCTGGGCGATTGCATCGGCGCGGGATGGCAAGGCAGGCGAATCGCCCAGAGATCCAGGATCGAGCACGACTTTTGTGCCAAGCGGCAGACCGAGAATGTCGTCGAGTTGAAGCGTGAGGTCGTCGAGACTCAGCTTTGAAGCCAGGGCCTGCTCCTGTTTGTCGAGCAAATCGGCTCGGCTTTTGAGTTCCGTGTCCGCCAGCAGCCGCCCTTCCCGGACTCCCTGCTTGTTTTCGTCCTCAGTTTTTGTGGCGGCGTCGATTGCATCTCGAATCGCATCGCCATGCAAATCTTCGATTAGATAGCTGTAATAAAGTTGATGCACGCGGAGCACGGTGGCATTCTCTGCGTCCCCAGCCTGGATTTGTGCCGAGCGAAGATCTGCCTCTGCAGCCTTTACACCCGCATGAATCTTGAACAATTGCGTCAGCGGTTGTTCAAGTCCCGTGCCACTGGTATAGCTTGTGCTGGCGCCCTGATCGATGCGCAGGGTTTCGGCCGGAATAGGGCCGCCCGAGGTGCCATGACTCAATGCGCCAGCGGGCAGTACGACGCCTTCAAGTTCCGTGATGTGATGGACCGCCGATGCATTGCTGATGGTCGGATAAAAGTGCGACTCGGCCACGCGCTTCTGCTCCTGGCCGTCACGCACGGAAAGGCGGGCCAGTTCAAGCTTGTGGCTGTGTGCGATCGCCATATCGATGGCACCGGGCAGGGTAAGATGCACCGGTGAATCAATAACAGATGGTTCGGTTTGTTGCGCATATGAACGCGGGGCCTCGTTGACCACGGCCACTGCAAGCGCGCACGTTACGACAAAAGCAAGACGAATTGGCGTAAGGTATCCGGTCACACTCGCCTTCCTACGAGGGAGATTTGCCGGCGGCAGTCGCCGCAATGATTTGCTTGAAACCGATTTTCAAGGGATGCAGGCAGCAAACCACGAATAGGCAAGCGGTCGCCGCGTACGCGATGAGAGTAAAGCTATCCATGATGGAGAGTGTGAATGCCTGTTGCTTGACGCTTGCCAAAAACAGGTCGGCCGCCCTGCCGGCGGCAATGTCTGCGGCAGCGCTGCCTGGGCGCATGGCCCCCGTAAGCAGGTGCGTTCGCTGGATCACCGGTTCGGATCCGCCCTGGATTCCAGATGCCAGCAAGTCATACTGAAAAACCTGCCGGCTGTGCAGAAAGAACTGAATGAAAGAGGAGCCGAGCTCACCCCCGAAGAGGCGTATCGACTGGAAAAAGCCGCCGAAGCTCAAGACTGCCGCGGCTCTCTCCATCGAGCCGGAATTCAAAAGATCGAGCACGATTGATCCCACCATGCCGTTAAATGCAAGGCCTTCTCCCATGGCGAGTATCAACTGGCTGACGTCAAAGCTTTTGCCTGACCATAGTGTGGTAATGCGGGAATCGAGCAGACAGCCAATGGCGATGAGCGCGAAGCCTGACGCGAGGATGAGCCGGGCATCGATGCGGCCTAGCAGATATACCGCCAGCACGCCCGCAACGAATTGAGGTATTGCAAGCCAGAGCAAAACCGGGCCGATCTGTTCAGGGCGGTAGTTTTCGATCACGCTCAAGTAGCTTGGGATAAGGACGACCGATGCCAGTAGTACGAAGCGGAACAGCATGACCGTGATGCCCAGTAGCACCGTGTTCCAGCGGCGCAGGAAGGGGTAGTCCACAAGCGGGTTCGGCCGGCTGAAATGACGGATGGCCGAAGCCGCAATGAGGAATGAGCCGGAGACGAACATCGCCACGAAGGTTCCGGAGCGCCACCAGTCGAGCCGCTGCCCCTGATCGAGCGCGCCGTAGAGAAGTGCTGCGCCCAGGCTCGCATACAGGAACCCTCGCCAGCTTGGAGGCGTCTGTCCAGGCTCGGACTGCGGCAGAGGCTGTTTGGGAATGCCGTAAACAACCAGCGAGATCATGATCGGAGTGACCACAGCGATGGTCCAAAAGAGCCACTGCCACGACAAAGCAGCGATGACCCACCCTTCGTAAGAGTGCGCCACATGTGTCGTGACTACAATGTCCATTGCGTAAGCCACGATGCCGAAATGAAGAAACTTCTGCGGAAGATTGCGCAGGATAAAGGACAAGGAAAGCGGATAAAAGGTTCCGGCGGTAAGGCCTGCCAGCGCCAGTAAGATAATCAGCGCCAAAAAATGACCGGCAAACGGCATTACCAGGCATGTAACTGTGAAAATGCATGCGCAGGCAAGCAGGACGCGCCGGGGACCAAGAATGCCGCCTAAGTAGACGGAGAACGGCCCGACAAACATCATGCCCATGTTGTAGGAGGTTCCGATCCACGAAGCGGAGTCAGCGTCAATTCCCAGTGCGCCGCGAAGATCTGTGCCGCCAACGCTCAAGAGCCTGCCGAAAAAAGTTGCGAGCGAGGCTCCGAGAAGCACGGCGAAGATCCCAAGGATCGGATACGTGCGGCGGGCTTGACCGATATTTGGGTTGGTCTCCATTTCGAAGTTCTACTTGCCTGTAACGTTTGCGGACCGCGACGTCTCGCGCATTTCATCGGTGTGAATCGTTACTTGCGCCGATAGGCCGGGCCGAAGCGTTTCCAAGTTCGCACCGTTGTCGAAGAGAATCTTTACCGGAACGCGCTGAACGACTTTTGTGAAATTCCCAGTCGCGTTGTCGGGCGGAAGAAGGGCAGTTGCAGCGCCGCTGGCAGGTGCAATCTCAGTGACGTAGCCCCGAAGATGTTTCCCGGGATACGCGTCGATTGAAATGTCCGCAACATTGCCCACGCGAACCCGCGCAAGCTGCGTTTCCAGATAATTGGCTTCTACCCACGGATTATCCTGGATGAAGTCGACAACCTCGACGCCTGCGGCGAGCAGTTGTCCCGGATGCACCTGCAGCTTGCCGAGTCGCCCATCAGTAGGCGCGTAGATTTTGGCGTAACCGAGGTTCACCCTGGCGGCTGCAAGAGCGGCGATCCTGGAGGCGATTTGTGCATTCAGAATGGCGTCGTTGGCGCTGAGTTGAGACCGCTGCTGCATGGAACCAGCGAGCGCAGCCTTGGCACTTGCAATCGCGGCCTGGGCGCGGACAAGGTCCGACTGGCGAGCCTGGAGGCCTGCCTCAGCAGCATCTCGCACGGCCAGTGCCTGCTCAAACTGCTGGTGCGTGGTTGCCTTTGCCGCAAGAAGCGTTTCCTGGCGGCGATATTCAGCAGCGGTCTGGATCACTTGCGCCCTTTGCGCCTCAATCGCCGCCTGTGCTGACTCGGCTGCGGCTTGCGCCTCGGCAACTCCCTGTTTCGCACTGTCGATGCTGGTGTCCGCGGCGCGCTTCGCGTCCTGATTCGCGGCAAGCTGAGCTCTCGCGGCTTCAATCGCTGCCTGAGCTTCATCGACAGCGGCCTGGTAATCCGCGTCATCGAGCTCAAGAATCAACTGCCCGGCTTTGACTGCCTGGTAATCTTCAACATCCACCCGCCGGACCGTGTCAGTGATTCTGGTGCTGAGCGCCGACTGGTTAGACGTTACATATGCATCGTTCGTCTTCTGGTTGACGGCGTCACTCTTCCACGAGTCCCAATGGCGTCTGACGGCGAACAACAGAAAGAGCGCCAACGCCAGCACAGACGCAGGAATGATAAACTTTCTTAACTGACGGACCGCTGCCGCAAAGCGGTTTGGCGATTTGGCGCTGAATGACACCGTAGAACCTGGCCCTCCTGGCTGCAGACGAGCTACTGAAGTGCCGATTTGACCGCTTTCACTATATGTCCGGACGAGATGCCAAACTTGTCGAGTAATTCTTCTGGCTTACCGCTGTGGGCTATGTCTTGCACGGCCAGCTTATACGTCTTAACAACCGAATCAGAAAGAGCCGCAAGAACTGCATCGCCGAGTCCACCGTGCTCATAGTGGTCTTCGACAGTAATAACGATTCCTCCTGCGGCAAGCGCAGAGGTAATAAGTTCTTCGCGATCGATTGGTTTAATGCTGAAAAGATCGATGACACGAATTGCAAGCCCCTCCTTACCCAGTTGTTCATAAGCCATGAGAGCTTCAAACACGGTTACGCCGGCGGCGACAACGAGCGCCACGTCCTTGTCGCTTTTTCGAAGGACCTTGCATTTTCCGATGGCAAACTCTTCAGTGGGACCGTACAGAATCGGGGATTCCGGACGTCCGAGCCGGAGGTAGCATGGGCCAGACTTACCAACGATCAACGTGGTTGCCTTCCACGCACTCGTGGCATCGGCGGGATAGAGAACCGTAAAGTCCGGCTCCGCGCACATCATCGCCAGGTCCTCGAGCGCCATCTGAGTTGGACCGTCTTCACCTATCGATATTCCGCAGTGTGTACCCGCGATTTTGATGTTGAGGTTGCTGATAGCGGCCAGGCGAACAAAGTCGTAAGCCCGCGTCAAAAAGCAGGCGAACATGGACGCGATTGGAATTCTGCCCCTGGCCGCGAGGCCCATTGACATTCCGATTATGTTTTGTTCAGCGATATAACCCTGGAAGAAAGAATTCGGCGCAACAGCTTCGAATTCCTCGGTATAAGTGGAGTTCTTTACGTCTCCATCGAGCACTACGATTCGAAAATCGATTTTAGCCAGCGCAGCAAGGCTATCGCCAAACCCTCTCCTCGGAGCCACTTCTTTGCCACCGATCTCATACGGAGGTTTGACCGCCAGGTCGATGATGGCCAACTCGGAATGGTCTTTGCGGGCGGGAGGGAGATTGGGCTTCCACCGCGTAGCGGCCCCAGTTAGTTGTCCTTCGAGGGCGGCCGTAACTTGGGTTGAAAGCTTCTTGTCAAGGGCCTTGCCGTGCCAGTGCTCGAGTCCTTCTATTCCAATTAAACCTTTTCCTTTCACAGTTCGCGCCAGCAAGACGGTGGGACGATCCGTGACTCGGTTAGCTTCTTGAAATGCGGCAATCAGACCGGGAATGCTGTGTCCATCGACGATCAAAGCTCGCCAGCCGAACGATTCCCAGCGCGCCTTAAAGACCTCCAATCGGTGTTGCAACATTGTCGGCTGGCTTTGGCCGAGCCGATTAATGTCAATGATGGCGCAGAGGTTGTTAAGCCGATGGAGAGAGGCCCATTGCGCAGCTTCCCAAACTGAGCCTTCTGCCGATTCGCCATCACCCATCAACACATAGACACGCTGGCCGGAATTCTCCAACTGCTTCATGTCCAGTGCCATACCAACGCTCACACAGAGGCCCTGACCCAAAGAGCCGGTAGCAACGTCCACAAAGGGCAATCGGGGAGTGGGATGACCTTCTAAGACCGAGTCCATCTTGCGCAGGGTGAGTAGCTTCTCGCGGGGGAACGCTCCCGCCTGCGCCCATGCAGCGTAGAGGATTGGGGCGGCATGGCCCTTGGAGAGCACAAAGACGTCGTTGTTGCGATTGCGCGGGTTGTGGGGATCGTAGCGCATCACGGAGAAGAAAAGCACGGCCATGATTTCCGCCGCAGAAGCGCAGCTCGTTGGGTGGCCACTGCCTGCCTCCGTCGTGGACCGAACCGAGTCGACGCGCAAAAGCGTTGCTTTGTCCCGCAACACCTCTAACCCAACCTGTTCCAGCGTTTCAACAGCCATGATCTTCCCTCCTGAGTCGCGTCTCCCAGGCCTGACCCGACGCGATTAAGCAATTTAGCCAGAGGGGTGAAGGCAAATCTATTAGACGATGGTGGCGGTTGGTACCTTGGTATCACTGAGAGTGGCGGGTTGCGGGGCGTCTATCGCACGTGAAGCCGCCCAAAGGCTCTTCCACTGCACCCAGATGCGCAAGAGGAAAAGAGGACGCAGTGGCTCGCTGGTCGATCGCAAATGCGCGCGGATGTCCTCATGAACAGACACCAGTATCAGTTTGAGATTTCGGACGATCGGCTGAGCCGGCACGAAACTATTATGGGTTGTCCGTTTCGGGGCGTATTCGGTCCCAATTCAATCCATTTGCGGGGCGTGCGGGTCGCAGGTCGGGGACTCGGAATTTTATACCAAGGTATCGACAGTACCATAGTCCGATTGTTTCCTCTTCGCGTTTTTGATTTCATAAGTTTGTCAACGCGCTGGTGAGCCAGCTCCATAGTACGAGGACTGCGATAGGTGTGAGCTTGATTCATTGCATTCACTTGGACCAAGAAGGGGTTTGCAATGCGGTTTCGAACCTGGGGCAAAGCGACGCTACTCAGCGCTGCCCTGCATGGTGGACTGACAGCGTCTGCTCAGTACAGCGCACCGGCTACGCCGGCGCCGTACAACCCGATCGCTGTGGCCGAAGTAACAGGAGCGCCGCGAGCAGCCGTTCAAGCCGGGCAAGAAAGCTACCAAACCCTCTCGCAGAATCCGTACTTCGGCGGAGTTCCTGCCGGACAAATTAGTTCGACGCCGGTGGCGCTTTCCCTCGAAAACGCCGTAAATCGCGGGCTCAAACAGAATCTCGGCGGCGTTTTGGCCACGGATGCCATTACCGATGCCCGGGGACGGCTCTGGCAAACGCTAAGCGACCTGCTTCCGAACGTGATCACCGATACCGGTTTCGGAGTTCATCAGGTCAACATCAAAGCAGCATTCGGTCTCACAATTCCCGGTGTACACCCGATCATTGGACCATTTGGCTATTTTGACTCGAGGGCTTATCTTACGCAGTCGGCTTTTGATTGGGAATCTATCGAGCGGGCGCGATCTTCACAGGCGCAGCTGAAGTCGGCAGAGTTCAGCTCCAAAGATGCTCGCGAGCTTGTCGTGCTTGTGATTGTTTCCAACTATCTGCTCGTCATCGCCGACCAATCGGAGGTTGAGTCAGCCACATCGCAACGGGACACGGCCAAGGCCCTTTTTCAACAGGCATCGGACCAGAAGACCGCAGGCCTTGCCTCAGCCGTGGACGTTCTGCGCTCACAGGTGCAACTGCAATCTCGCGAACAAACACTGATTGTCGCACAAAACAAGCTGGCGAAAGAAAAGCTGGTTTTGGCCCGAGCTATCGGGCTTCCTCTGGGTCAACAGTTCGAGATAATCACCCACGTCCCCTATCAGGAGCTGACGCCATCGAGCCTCGACGACGCGATTCAAAGCGCGTATAAGGCTCGCGCTGATTTTCAGAGTCAGGTGAATCGGGTCCGGTCCGCTGAGCTTGCAAGTAAGGCCGCTTTTGCTGAACGCTACCCATCGTTGGGTGCAGAAACCGACTACGGTCTCTCCGGAGTCAACCCGGGCACGTCGCACGGCACGGTTGACGCGGCTGCAACGCTCCGCATCCCCATCTTTCAGGGGGGGAGAGTGCACGGGGACGTTCTCCAAGCCGACGCCTCGTTAACTGAGGAGAGACAGCGACTGCAAGACTTACGAGCCGAGATCGATCAAGAGGTTCGCGACGCTTACCTCGACCTGGAGACGTCCGCGCAACAAGTGTCTGTCGAGCAAAGCGCGGTGACACTGGCCACTGAGAACCTGCAGCAGTCCCGAGATCGATTCACCTCGGGAGTTACAGACAACCTCGAAGTGGTTCAAGCTCAAGATGCGCTGGCGACGGCCAATGATGCCTACATTGCGAGCCTCTACAGCTACAACCTGGCCAAGATGTCCCTGGCGAGAGCGACCGGAGTCGCGGAATCAGAATACTCAGAGTATTTGAGGGGAAATTGAGTATGCCTGAAAACGATGAGTCAACGAACACACCGCAAGGAGCACCGCCGGTGCAAGACGCACCCGCGGGCAGCGGTGGCGCGGCTGACCCTCTAGCCTCGGCTTATCCGAGAAGGCGCTCCTACAAACGTTGGATAGTGGTTGCTTCGATCGTTGTATTGGCCGTTGCTTGTGCATTCCTCTGGCACTATCTTTCCGGCTTCGAATCCACCGACGATGCGCAGGTAGATGTCCATCTTTACCCTGTCAGCGCACGCATTTCCGGATATATCCAGAAGGTCGACGTGGGGGACAACCAATGGGTCGATGAAGAATCGACACTCGTCGAAATCGATCCAAAAGACTACGAAGTGGCGTTGGCGAGAGCGCAGGCAACGCTCGGCACTTCACAGGCTGCTGCGAAAAGCTCAAATATCGATGTGCCGTTATCTTCCGTTGATACTTCAAGCCAATTGAAATCCACCTCCTCGGATATCGAGAATGCCAAAGCGGCAATTCAAGCGGCGGAAAAGGAAGCCGCTGCCGCTCACGCGCGCGTCTTGGAAGCGCAAGCGGAAAATGTAAAGGCTCAAGATGACGTTACCCGCTACCGCCTACTGCTAGCGAAGGAAGAGGTGCCGAAACAAATCTACGACCATGCTTATGCCGCCGCAGCGACCGATGTCGCCGCCATAACTGCGGCCGAAGCAGACGAGGCCGCGGCGCAACAAGCCGTTCAAGAAGCACACAGTCGCCTCATTGAGGCTGAGGCACACTACGAAGATGCCCAAGCCGGGCCGCAGCGCGTTGCCTCAACGCGAGCCAAAGCGCTTTCGGCTGAGGCCGACGTGCAGCAGAAGGAAGCCGCTGTCGAGCAAGCGCAGTTGAATCTGGGATACACAAAAATACTTGCACCTGTGGCTGGGGAGGTTACGAAGAAGGTTGTCGTCGGATTAAATGTCGACCCAGGGGAGCAGTTGCTCACGGTGGTTCCGCTGGATCAGGTGTGGATCACCGCGAATTTCAAAGAGACCCAGCTCAAACACATGCGAGTTGGCCAGAAGGCGACGATTAAACTCGACTCGAACAGCCGTACATACAACGCTCATGTCGACAGCATTGCGGGAGGAACGGGTCCCATCTTTAGTTTGCTTCCGCCGGAGAACGCGACCGGCAACTACGTCAAGATCGTCCAGCGAGTTCCAGTGAAGATCGTTCTGGAGCCGGGCGAGAATCGCGATCACCAGCTTCGGCCCGGAATGAACGTCGAAGCGAAGGTGTATCTGCGATGAGCGCCACGGCGCTGACTGTTCAGTCGGAACTGGTCGTCTGGCGCCCTAAGGCAAACCCCTGGGCGATTGCTGCCACCGTGTCAATGGCGGCATTCATCGAAGTCCTGGACACAAGCGTCGCCAACGTAGCCTTGCCCTACATCGCCGGAGACCTTGGCGCCAGCTACGACGACAGCACCTGGGTACTCACCTCGTACCTCGCCGCGAACGCGATCGTGCTGCCTATCAGCGGATGGCTCGCGGAGGTGATCGGCCGCAAGCAGTATTTCATGATGTCGCTTGCTGTTTTCACGCTGAGCTCACTGCTTTGCGGCTTGGCGCCTAACCTGCCGCTATTGCTGTTGTTTCGAGCAGTGCAGGGCATTGGCGGCGGTGGACTGCAACCGATGGCGCAAGCGATTCTCAATGATACGTTTCCTCCAGAGCAGCGCGGTCAGGCGTTTGCTCTCTATGGCATCACTGCAGTTCTTGCCCCTACGGTCGGGCCAATGCTGGGGGGGTGGATCACTGACAACTATTCCTGGCGTTGGATATTTTTTATCACTCTGCCCGTAGTCCTCCTTGCAATTTCTTTGACTCATACCCTGGTCGAAGATCCGCCATTCCTCCGTCGTTTGAAGAGCGGGGGTATCCGGGTGGACTACATCGGAATTGCATTTCTGATGCTTGGTGTGGCTTCGCTTCAGATCCTTCTCGACAAGGGACAGGAAGACGATTGGTTCGGCTCGCATTTCATCACGACTTTGGTGATAACCGCAACGATTTGCCTGATCTCGCTGGTCATTTGGGAGTGGTACCGCAAAGAGCCGATTATCGATGTCCGAATGTTTAAGAGCTTCAACTTCGCGGCAGCGAACTTAATGATGTTCATGATGGGTTTCATGCTCTTCGGCACCCTGGTCTTGATTCCCGAATATCTGCAGACGCTTATGGGTTATACAGCCGAGCTTGCAGGGCTGGTCCTGTCCGGCGGCGGACTTGTCTTGCTGGTGATGATGCCCATCGTCGGCCGGCTCTCATCGAAGAGTCAGGCCAAATGGCTGATCGCGACGGGATGGCTGTGCCTCGCCATCGGACTGTTCTATTGCGCTCACCAAATCGATTTGTTCATCAGCTTCCATTTTGCGATGTGGCTGCGTGTCGCCCACGTGATAGGGATCGGATTTCTATTTGTTCCCATCACTGTAGCGGGTTACATCGGAGTTCCTCCTGAGAAAGGCAATAGTGTGTCCGGCATGATCAATTTCATGCGCAATATCGGCGGCAGTATCGGAACCTCCGTCGTGACCACGGTGATTGTCCGGCGGGCTCAGTATCACCAGCAAATCCTCGTCGGTCACATCGTGCCAGATTCCCCCGCTTACCACGCGGCACTTCGTGCGCTGGGATCAAAAATCGCGCACTCCGGGCTTCGTGCCGCAGATGCGCACGATCAGGCAGTTGCGTGGTTCTATGAATTGGTGCATCGACAAGGCGGCGCACTGTCCTATATGGACATATTTTGGGTGTTGGGCGCGCTCTGCTCCATTATGTTCGTCCTCGCATTCTTCCTGAAGAAGAATGATCCGGGAGCGGGTGGAGATGTCGCGGTGGGGTGAGGATAAACGCATTGATTCGAGCCATCACAATTGAGCGCGAGTTTGGCTGCGGAGCATCCGAAATTGCCAGTATGGTCGCCAGCCGCCTGGGATGGGGCCTGTGGGACGAACGGTTGACCCAGGAAATCGCGCGCCTGACCCAAAGTACGCCAGAGGCGGTCGAGCGGAGAGAATGGCGAAAGGATCCTCTCGTATACAGGCTTTTCCAAGACTTTCTTCGGGGCGGATTTGAGGGGGGCTTACCGCCCACGAACCGGCTGCACTTGCTCGATGCGCGCCGCATCGCCAAAGTTTCAGAACTGGCAGTCAAGACCGCATTTTCCAGCGGCCCCTCGGTGATTGTCGGCCGAGGTGCGCAGTATTTCCTGCGCAATCGAAGCGATGTCTTCCATGTATTTCTCTTCGCATCCCGCGATCATAAGATCCGCAGATTGATCAGCAGCGGCATAACGGAGGAAAAGGCAATCGAACAGGTCGACACAACGGACCAAGCACGAGCTGCGTTCGTCCGGCAGTATCTGGGCCTGAAATGGCCGGAACCTTGCCTATATAACGCAATGTTCAATACCGACATGGGGGAATCCCGCGCGGCTGAAATGCTTCTTCTGTGCGTCAAGCAGTTTGACGGCGACAGCTGAAAATACCTGGCTTTTCAATGATCGTTTGCCACCGTCTTGAATCTTCCGCACCTCTATCGAGGAGGATGGTTTTGTTGTAGTGGCAGTAGGAGGGAGAAGGTGGGCAACGGTCGCTTGCCCCCGGCTTCGCCACCCCGGAGATGAAAGCGCCACTTAGCGGATGTGGCTTCGCTCTGCACCAATTGGAGAACCGCTATAGATGGGGCAGTCAGCTCGTCAGGGTTTGTCGAATTCGTTCAGTTTTTTGCGCGGGGGGCGGTGTTCACGCTCGGAGAGGCGATGATTCCCGGATTCCGCGAGTCGCCGGAATCTGCATGGGGACAAGGAAATTGCTAGCGAGAACATAGTCGTAAAGGTGACCGAGCGGCGTTGCAGGATGAAGCTCGCAGGCAGAGACCCAGCCATTCGTATCGGTCCATTGCCAGCCGATCGCTGAAATGCCTTGAATCGAGTTCTGAAGATCCTTTGAGCTCATCGGATAGGCGTAGATGCGAACGTTTTGCGCCAATAGGCGAGATAAAGCTTCAAGAAAGCTGCCGAGCTTAGCGTAGCGATATTCCCATACGCGAACCAGAAGAGATAGTCCGACGACGAAACGTACACTTTCCTTGGTGTAGCGGTTAACGAAATCAACCATGCAATAAAGTTCTCGTTCACGGAAGAGCAATACATCACCGCCATGCTCGTGAAGGGCATCAATACGTTCCAGCAAATCAGAGAATCTCGGAGGCGGGTCGCCTTCCAAGAGCGGGCTCGCAGAAAAGCAAAAAAAGCCTATCGGGTCAGGATCGTTCCGATCTAACTCTTCGCGAAGCTGTTGAACACCTGAGGCCAGCATTTCCTCATGGATTGCCCCATGACTGGGATCTGAAAGTTCGAACGATCCTGGCGCGAGCACAAGAGCCTTTTTGTGAAGAACTTCGATAGGCGGCGCAGGCGACCTGCCGGATGGGAAACAGACAGCCTCAGCAAGTCCCGCGCGCACAAGCTGTATTAGGATCTCGCGCTGGTCCCACCCTTCGAAGGCGATTCCACCCACTTCTACATAGTCAATCTCAACCCGTCTCTCGATGTCCTGAGCAACATTCTCGAAGAAACACTCTTTCGTCTCCAATTTATAGAAAACCGCGTAGATCAGGTTTACGCCCAAGATGCCTATAGCCTCTAGTTCGAGGGGGTTGGAAGGATCGCGCATGTTGATATGCAGAACTATCTCGTTCAGCTTTCCGCCAGGTTGCAACTGGAACCGCAGGCCGACCCAACCGTGAGGCTCATTTGTTCCAGCGTAGTTGCGAGCAGAGATGGTGTCGACAAGGAAAAGAAGCGAGTGCCCGATCCACGGCTTTTGCTCAACTGTTTGATGAGTTGGTCCCATTCGCTATCCAGCATGGCTTTGAGCCGCTCTTTGGAAACGTATCGCGCACCAGAACCGTACAAATCGTCGCTGACTTCCTTGTCATACGCGGAGATCGATTTAGCAACGGTCCCGGAGGCTCCCCCTACAACCAAGAACCACCGTGCGACTTCCTGGCCGGCCCCGATTTCAGCGAAGGAGCCGTAACTGGTCGGATCGAGATTGATGCGAAGCGCTTTTTGATGAGTGTTGAGCTTCTCCGTTGATGCCATTAAGTGACTCCGTACCGCTTGATGCTTTGCAGTCTGTAGACGGGAGCCGGGAAGTTGCGTCCTCGGTTTTGGTTCTGAACCGATTTTGCTAAAGCGTCGATCTATCGTGGACTTTACAAGAGCCTGTTGCGTAAAAACAGTTGCAAGTCCGAGATTGATTGCTCAATTCTGATCTTTGGCCTTCGGTGTCAGTTTCCTTAACACGAATTCCTGCAGAACCCCATTTGCGACGTTGGCACTGAAATCTATTGCGAAGATCCTCGCTACCAGGCCAGGCCCCCGATTCGCTTCCGGGTAGTAAGCATTTGCGATCGCTCCCGATGCGAGATATCCGCCCAGGCTTGAGTAGTTTGGCTCCCAACGTCCATTGTCTCCCTTGCAGACGACAGGGCTTGAGAGTGCATGCATTAAGCGTGACCTGGCTGTGCCTGTTCCCTGGTAAAAGTAGCGCGGATCCTGATGCATAATCGACGGCAGGATGGCTCCGCCCACCATGATGTCGGTTAAATCGTTGGTATAAATCGCGCCGAAGCGCTGCCCGTAACCCTTCATCCCCTCCACGTAGTCGGGGTAACGATCGGCTTGGTCGATGGCCGCGAGAAAGTTAGTGCCGGCAAACGTGACTGGATCGACCGAGACCTTGAGGGCCAACTTAAATTTGAGCTTGGCTGTGAGCGGCACGGCATTCTTGTCGTAGCTGACATAGAAATTGGGAATAAATCCTAAAACCCGTTGGTGTTCTTCGAAGTTCACCTGTTCCGTGGCCAGCTGTTCGCGAGATGCGACGACGGTGACAGTCGTCACGCCTCCCAGGAGGGTAAGCTTAATGTCGTTGAGAAGATCGTATTGGCCGGGCGAAAGCAAGATTGTCGAGGATTTCCAATCGGCAAATCCAGTTGCACTGACAACAACCTGGTATGGGGTGCCGGCAACGACATTGTCGACTGCAAAGAACCCCTTGTCGTCCGCCCTCACAGATTGATGGCTCTCGGAGCCGGCTTGAATGGTGACGTTCGCGCCCGGAATGATGTCACCGTTTGTGTCGGTAACAGTGCCGGCAATGTGCGAAGGCTGTACAGTGCGGGTGTTGAACGACTGTGCGCACATGCCGGCAGCGAACGCGGCCAGGAACATTGCGGTAAGGTAAGAAACGATGCCCATTTTGAGATGCTGCCTCCCGATTCTTCATTGCCGCGAAGACGGGAACAAAGGCCACTTGCATGCTGAAACTCTCTTTCTCAGATCAGCTCAGATGGAGGTCAACAAACCTCCACGGGAAACAGGCCCCATTCGGGTTCTCAATCTCGATCGACACAGATCCGACATCCCTGTCGGGGCCATACAGGCGAACTTTCGACGGCGAAGGCTACCGCACTCCCTGCAGCGGCTTATGAGAGGTGAGCTCGTTCGCCTTTGAAGTCAATTCGTGCGGCTCCCCAAACTCGTAGGTTCCATAGTCGATGGTAAGCACAGCAGTACCGCCCAATCGCACCTTCGACTCACTCCTATTGGTTTGAGGCAGCCAGAAATCACCGCTCTTTTCATACGTGTGGTAGATTGCAGTGCTCTTGATCCAGAACGAAGGGCTTTCGGCTGGTTGCGCCTTTACCCGTACTACCGCATAATCGCTCGCGTCGATCCAGATCTTTCCGCGGTAAAGCAGCTTATCCCTGGCCTTCGGTTCAACGGAGAAAACGTAAAGCCGCCGACCGTCTTCGGTTGCTTCCCCATCGAAAGTGAAATTGTAATTCACCGGCGTTAGCGCCGCCTTTTGCTGGCGGGAGTCGACCTGCTCAGTCTCAAGCAGCGGTCTCAACACATGGTTGAGGAGAATGCCGGATCCCAATTCATCGACAATGTGAAAGCTCTTGCCCGATGCTGCAGTGAAAGTGACTTGGACGTGCATGTCTGCGGTCATGCTGCGGCCCAAGCCATGGAAATCCAAGTGGTAGTGCCTTAAGGCGGTGAAGTATTTCAATTCCTGTGCACGGGTTTCGTTGTGGGCCACCATCATCGATACAATCTGTGTGGGGTCCATGCCACCCGCCGATGCGCCCAGTGATGGCTGCGCAGCGGCGCCCAGGCAGTTGGCGGCAAGCGTGAGGAACATGACGGGCAGAATCGAATAAGCGATTCGTTTCGGCCTCCTCAGCAGTCCGAATCTCGAAAGTGCGAATGGATTCTCAATCGGCCGCATAGGCCACCTCGGCCTGTTCTTGGGGCGCCCGCAAACCGGGTTCGAATTCTACCGGTTGAGCCTCGATGTTTACTTCCCTGCCTTTGCGTTCGATAATGTCCTCCCGGTAGCGCCGAAGGAAGTAATCAATGGTTTCGACGCGGAGCCGGATGGTTCCGGTAGGCTTGTTTTCATCCAGATCTTTAAACGAGAAGTACGGCGTGCCTGAATCTTCGATAATGCCCTCGATGACCCCGTAGATGGGAGCGTCAAGACCACACTTGAAGCTCGACACTTCAAGCGCGACCAGATTCGGATGACGAGCCGTGAACTTCGCCGCCCAGACTTTGTGGTTGGTGCTGGTGGAGTAACGATTCTTCCACACGTCACTAATGTCAAGCGGGTGGGTGATGATTCCAGCTCGAACCTCGTCGCCAAAGAGCCGTTCCAGCAGGTCCTCATCGATAGGGAGGGTGCTCTGCGAAAAGACCGGGTAGCCTAGTTTCTGGAATTCTTCCAAGATGTCGTGATTGAGGCCAGGGTCATGGTGATAGACGCGGCCCAGCATGACGATGCCGATGCGGTCCTCCCGCTCAAGCTGATCGAGCGTCTCCCGAGCCTGGCGGCGTATTTCTGCTTCGTACTGGCCGAGCGCGTCAAATCCGGCGGCAATGGCGCGATCGTTCTCCTTGCGCGACAGGCCGAGCAGGGGCAACCATGCCTCGTACATTTGATCCGCGCAGATCTTACGGTCCTGAAGGTTCAGGATGGGATCGAGATACGCGATTCCGTTCTCGGTGAACAGGTCGCTCTCCTTCGTGAAGGCGGCCTTGACAGCATTTGGCGTCGTGGTGACTGTCGGACAGGCGTTGGAACCGGTCAGGTTCACGAGCGGGGTGTGTAAGATGTCGTACATCGGGAACCAGATGGCGTGAAGCGGTTGCTTGCTGTGCTTCACCGCGAGCAGGTTGTAGACGTGCGCGATGCCGATCTTCGAGGGATAGCATGGATCGACGGCGCCGCGACTGGCGCCGGCACGGTAGAGATCCGTCGTCGTGTAGTCCGAGTACACGATGTTTTCGGCCTGGATACCGAGGCTCGCAAAGTAGGCATTGAAAAGGGGTGCATAAGTGTAGGTGTGCAGAAGGCGTGGGATGCCGATGCGAAGGTCCTTTCGCCGCTCCATCAGCGTGGCGCGCTGTTTGGCCGCCCTCGAGACAAATATGCCCTTGGTGCTGGGAATTGGATCGGCAACGCTGGCGACTTCACGACGACGGAACACCTCGCGTGCCGCGATGTCGACAAAGTTTGGATTGGCAGCCTTGATCTTCTCTATATCCGCCTTGATCCCTTTCATGTCATTGATGTCTTCGACGGCTCCCTTCTCGCAGGTGGCGATGATCAGCCGGTGTTCGCCGACGCGCAGCGGGACCTTAGTCTTGCGCGGTTGAAACTCCATGGTTGGCTTCGCTGGCTCGACCGGCATCTTCGCTCCGGGCGCGGCCTGAATCTGGATCAGAGGTTCGATTCTTGCGCGGAAAGAGGTGGTTTTCGTTGAGCTGCGTCCGCAGCCCCCGTCGTCGCGATCGTGGCCTGTGCTGCAGGACGACCCATGCCCGGCGGCGGGAAGATTGGCCTCAATCTGCTCGAGACTGGGGAGATTGTGTGCTACGGCTGCAAATTGCTCGGCTGTGGCAGGCGGTTCATCCTTGGCGGCCTCAATTTGGAGAGGCCCGGACACCGCTCCGCCGGTCACATCGACGTCGATAAAGGTGCGTAGGCAGTTGTTCTTGCAGAAGTAACAGCGCGTGTCCTCACTGCGCGTGGTGCGGTAACGGATGTTGCGCACTGCATCGAGGCCGATGAAGGTGGTTGTCTTGCCTTTGCGCCAGAGCCTGAGCGCTTCCTGCGCAGCACCGATCGCTCCAGATTCTCCGCAGTGCTCGTGAACGATGATCACAGGCTCTTCGCCGTTGGCACGGAAACTTGAACGAATGAAGTCCACCTCGGCCTTAACTACCGCGAGGTTGTTCTGAGTTCCACCCTGGAGGACGAAACGCGTTCCAAGCGCCGCGAGATTCGGGACGCTGGCGACATAGAGGAAGACATTCTTGGGGAGCACATCGGCGAGGCCTGCGAGGATCTCCTCGGACCGCCAGCCCTGCCGTTGAAAATTCACGATATCCGATTGCAGGAAGACCGCACATCCGTACCCGAACGACGGCATTGATTTCGCCGAGAACGCGAGGTCGGCGAAATCTTCCACCTTCATGCCGAAGCTTTCCACCGTCGATTGCAGGAAAAACCCGTTCCCGGCTGAGCATTGCGTGTTGAGCTTGAAGTCCTTGACGCGCCCATCCTTCAACACGATCAGCTTGATGTCCTGACCGCCGACATCGACGATGACGTGGGGGTCCGCGTAATACTTGAGAGCCGATTCGGTGTGCGCCACGGTTTCAACAAGGGCGACGTCGGCGTTGAGTACGTGTCTCAGAATATCCTTGGCGTACCCCGTGGTGGCTACGCCCAGCACTTCGAGACGAGACCCGCGTCCTTCGACCTGTTCCTGGATTTTCTCGAACATCTCGATTGTGTCCTGGATAGGATTGCCGTTCGAGAGCTGATAGGCCTTGCAGAGAAGCTCGCCGCTCTTGTCCAAGAGGACTGCCTTTGTGGATGTTGAGCCGCCATCCACTCCGACGAAACCGGAGACCGTTTCACCGACTCTAAAATCAACGGGAACGAACTTGTTCCGCTTGTAGGCCGATCGGAACTCCTCGAGTTCTTGGGTGTTTGCAAACAGGCCCTTGCCTCCGGATGCCGCCTTCTCCTCGGAGCGGCCATATTCGATATACCATGCGAGCTTTTCCGCGCCCAGGTAGCGGCCGACTGCCGGCTCTTCGTCTTTGCCGAATTCAACCGAACCGAACGCCGCGAAATACTGGGCGTTTTTCGGAACCTTGATCAGGTCTTCAGGCGTGGCGCCCTCCGGAATCTCGACTTTACGTTCCTTCCACATGCGCGGAATGTTGGCCTGCCACGCCTCGCGCATCCCTTTGATGAAAGTGTTGGGTCCGCCAAGCAGCAGTACGTGCGGCCGTAATGTGTTGCCGCGCGTCAGGACACTCAGGTTCTGCAACACGATCGCCTCGAACAGAGATGCCATCAGTTCCTGGGATGGCGTTCCTGTCTTTTGCAGGCTGTTGATGTCGGTCTCCGCGAATACCCCGCATTTACCGGCGACTTTGTGCAGCTTGATGCCGTGATATGCCTGGTTGGCAAGCTCCGCCGGGGGAATCTTGAGCTTGGCAGTGATCTTATCGATCACGACACCAGTACCGCCGGCGCACTTGTCGTTCATCGACGGGATCTTCCTTTTGCGCCCCGTGTCCTCATCGTCCTTGAAGACGATGATCTTGGCGTCCTGGCCGCCGAGCTCGATGACCGAGTAGACTTCGGGGTGCATCTTTTCCACGGCCAGTGCAACAGCATGGACTTCCTGCACGAATTTGGCGCCGATCATCTCTGCAATCGTTCCGCCGCCTGTGCCGGTGATGAAGATGCGCGTGTTTTCCGGCGAGATTCCGGTTTCGGCCTCCATGCGGCGCAGGAATTCCAGCACCATCTCCGGCTGCCGGCTTTCGTGCCGTTGATAGTCCTGCCAGAGGGTGGTATCCGTCGCGGCATCCACGACAATGGCCTTCACTGTCGTCGAGCCTACATCGAGCCCCACCAGAAGCTGCTGCATCATGCCACCTGCTGAGAAGGGATGACGACTCGCGAACGACGGCGGTAGGCGCGGTCTCGGTTCATAAGGTCGCTCACATGGCAGGCAAACTGCGCCGCTGTCCCCGCTAATCCCTCCCGGTGAGGAACCTTATAGAGCCCACGCCTCAACTGAGGATGTTCGGCGACGTACTCGCGGAGCTCATCGGGGGACCTGCCGGACTCTCGCAGCACTCCGTCGAATTCCGCCCGTGCCTTAGCCTTTGCTTCGGCCAAAGCCATCTGCACTCGGCTGTGTGCATTCACCTCGCCTTCTCCAGACGTCTCGATGGGCAGGAAGATCATGTCCTTGAACTTGCTCACGACGCGTGACTGAACTGCATCCGACTGCGTTGACGGCATGCAGCCAAAGGGCTTCAACGCGAGCACCATGTGGCAGAGATGGTTGACGGTGTAGAAGATGTTCTTTCCCACCTCCATGTGCCCTTCTCCGCCGCGGGCGAGCTGGTGGTAAAAAGGATGGGCAAGGCGCGCCAGCTCCGATTGCGGCACCAGATGGTGCCCTGTGCCACCCATGTGGCGAATCGTGCGGTGATAGAAATAGGTCCACATGGCGCTTCCTGCACTTAGTCCCAAGGTCTTCTTGAGCAGCGATAACTCGTTGACAGTCCTCTTCTTCAGTTCGTACCACTTGGGGTGGCGATACGGGGCCTGAGCGTGGGCCCGTGCTTTTGCCCCCTCTTTGGCGACATACATCATGTAGTCGATCCAGGTGGCGATCGGTTCCACCAGGACCTGGGCGCCTTCCTTTTCAAGGAAAGCGAACATATTGAAATTGCCATCGCCCTCCGTCGTCTGCGCCCAGAATTCGCCGGTGATCTTGATGACGGGCTTTACGCGCAACCGGTCAACCTCGATTGAGTCAATACTGTCGCGACAGGCGTGCAGGGCATCCAGGTATTCCTTGCCGCACAGGTTGTGCGCGATTTTTCCCAGCGTACACCCGATGCCTTCAATCTTCTTATGCCTCGCGATAAATGGGCGAGCCCAGGGTGGTGCAGCATCCATGATGTGCCAGCGTTTGCGGTCGCGAAGTGTGTCGGTAAGCTTTGTCACGGCTTGGCCGATCACGTAATCTGTTTCACCTTTGTTCTTCTCGAACGGACGGATCTGATAGACGAGATCGTTAATCACATCGCCCAGATTGAGCGCATTGAGCATGCCCATGCCGAAATCGACAGAAAACTTCAGGCCCGGCTCGCCGCTGGCGGCTTTAATACCGTCGGTCTGCTGAAATAGCAGCACCCGAAAGCCCTCGAAGCCGGCATGCCGCAAGGCAAATCGAAACTCGGCCTCGTACATCCCGAAGCGGCACGGCCCACACGAACCGGCTGTAAAGAACACGTAGTTATCGATAATCTCTTGCCGCGAGAGTCCCCGCTGCTGAAGTCCCTGCAAATAGCGGACGAGATTTCCCACCGTAAAATAGGTGGGATTGCACTGCCCGTTGTTCCCGTATTGCTTGCCGGCCTGAAAATCGGCTACGACCGGCGTGGGGATGTTCTCGCAGTGATAGCCGGAACCGCGAAACACCGCTTTGATCATCTCCTCGTGTTTCCACGTCAAGCCGCCGAACAGGATGGTCACCCGGTCGCGTTCCGACCCGGTGAACGTGCGTTCTACGGGTTTTTTAAACTCACGCATGCGGGGCGAATCCGGCTGCAGTCCGGAGCCGCGCCCTTTCGGCGTCGACCCAGGCCTGGATCTCCATCTCGGAATCTGTCTGCAGTATTTCACGAACTTCGGTCGGCATACAATTCCCCTCGGAAATGGGGATTTTGTTGTGTGCACGCGGGGGGAAATGCGGCTTACATCTGTCCCTTCATTCCCTGGAATCCGTGAGCGAGCTGCTTAAAGAAGTACTTGATCACGCGCTGGTCGTTGTAACACCAACCAAGGATGTGGTTTAGGGTAGAGAAACAATGTGTCTGACAGCTTTCCTTTTGGTGGTCGAGCTGATTGGTGTCGAACTTATGATTGCCGACAACGCCCCAGTCATAGCTGGCGCTATACATAGGAAAACAAGGCGCCAAGGTGCCATCCACGCGGATAATCATCGAGTTCTGGCCCGCGCGGCAGTTCCAGGGGAAGTGCCTGCCCTTCATGAAATCGACCATCTGCCAGAGCCGCGTGTTCGAATTCACCATTTTGTAACCGGAGTCCTGCTTCCCAGTCAGCCATCTAATGGTCTCTTCCACAGCAGGCCAGTCGTCCTTGGTTATGTACGTGACGTTATTGGCGGCGTGGTGGAAGTGCTCGTCCTGTTCGATCAGCGGCGATTCGTTGATATGGTAGTCGGTGGCAATGCCGCAGCCGTGTGCGATTTCCGTTAACTCCCGCACGTCGTCAAGATTGTTACGGCAGATGTTGACATTCAGGAAGACTGAGTAACCGTACCCATATTGTTTTCGCACCAGGTAGTCGAATTGTTTGCGGATCGGGACAAGCGCTTTGGGCAGACCTTCCTTGATATCGACCGCATCGACCGCGATGTTGAATGTCGAAATGCCTGCATCGGCAAGCTTGTCAATCACGTCTGTGCGTAGCAGCCGCGCATTTGTCGGCAGGTAAATCCAAAAGTTCTTCTTGGCTGCGTAGTACGTGATGCGGTGGATGAAGTCTGGCCGGAGCAGCGGCTCGCCTCCCATAAATGCCAGCACCCGACAACCGGTGGCGTGCAGCCAGTCGATCGAACGCTTTGCCGTATCTTCTGTCATTCCCTTCACTTTGTTGTCGAAGGCCCAACAGTAGTGGCAATCCAGATTGCACTTGAATTCAGTGAAGAGGTACGCGATCAATGGGTGGAAGTCGCCCTGGGTCACACGGGAGCGGATGTAGGGAAAAAGCCATCCTTGCATCGCGTGGTAGATCTGGCCGGCGGTCCAATGGCGTTTTTCCGGAGGTCCCCAGTCGTCGTCTTCCGCAACGGGCCCGAGGAGTTCAGGGTGCTGGGGAAAAACAGGATCAGGAAATCGCTGCGGCAGGCCGATTGGCTGAAGCTCAACTCGCTCGCTCAGCGAACTGGTGAGCAACTGGTGAAGGGGAACATCGAGGCGGAATGTTGACCTCTGTTCTTCGCGCGGTTGATGCATGGGGGAAGACCCTCCGCTTTCGAAGTTGATTTGGTTGCGCCCATCCGAACCGGGGAAAACCGATGCAGGCGGTGTTCCAGCCGAACTGCCCGATTAACTGCTCGCCCCCGGTCCATAAGGTGGTTCAGATGCCAAGGAACGTTTTTGGGTTGTACGTTTAAACGTTTTTGGGTGGTCCGTTTTATCAACAGTGGCTGAACTGAATCGCCGGACGCGGTTGCCGGAGAGGTCATTGAATTTTGCTGAAAAGACGACCCCCGGTCCAGCTTCAACATTCGCGATTACGACATCAAACTGCGAGATCTTCCATTGAACAAAAGTATCGACCGCTACCATCGTACGAGTGTAAGACTCATGCCGGCGCGGTTGGCGCAGCTCTTTCGGACATCGAAGAAATGCACGCGAGCAGTTGACGGCCGACGACAGGGCGCGACTTCGGGGTGGTTTTATGAACTCAAGGGAACAGAGAAATTGCGATCGGTAATTCAGGCTCGGTCAGAAGCGGCGTCACCGCCAGGACGCCAGACGAGCGCAAACTGACTGCTTTAATTTCCAGTTCTCTCTTCCGCCTGCTGAAGCCGCTGCGTCTCGTCACATCCAGGGCATACATACGGCAATTCTTCAGGTAGATACGAACGTATTGGCAGTACCTTTGTGCAATGGTGCCTGATGAATATCTGTGGCTTAATCACTCCGGTACACCGAGTGCAGACTGCACCGAGAGAATGCAAGAGGGGGAGTATCGATGAGCCCGTTATCACAGAATGCAGAATCGAGAATCACGAGCATGGATAGTCCGCGTTGGTTTCAAAGTTACAGCGTAAGGCCCACTGAGGCAGAACGAGATTTAAAGATCGTGGCGGCCGTCCAGGCTGGGTCGTCCGCTGCTTTCGATGAATTGCAGAGACGGTACTCGCGGCGACTCTTTTCGACTATATTGCGCATTACAAGAAATCGAGAGGATGCAGAGGATGCACTGCAGGATACGTTTCTACGAGCCTTTTTGGCGCTCCCCCAGTTCGAGTGCAGATCGAGCGTTTACTCATGGTTTACGCGGATTGCCATCAACTCTGCGCTAATGATTCTTCGCAAACGGCAGACTCGCCGCGAAGCAAACTCTCGGTCTTTTTTAGATGGCTGCGATACTTATTGTCCGCTGGAGATTGAGGATAAGACTCCGAATCCGGAACAACTCTGCGAACTACGTCAACGGTGCAATCATCTGGTGAGTGCAATCCAGAACCTTCCGCCTCACTTCCGCGCACCGATCGAGATCCAAATGGCTGATCGGCGCTCGATGGAAGAGCTTGCAAAGCAATTGAATATCTCGGTACCGGCAGTGAAAACCAGGCTGTATCGGGCGCGGGTCCAGCTAGCCAAGGGCACTCCGGCGCGGGAGGGCGCGTGGACTTCAGCCCTACAGTAGGGCGAACGTCTCAGTTCACAAAATCAAAACAGGCAGCTGCGAGCACGAACTGAAAGCGGTGACGAGCGCTCAGATAGCCCGATTGAGCCAGCAGCTAACCATCAATGCAATTAGACGATGGTATAGCTCCATACCTTCGTCCAATAGATTCGGCTGTTTAGATGTGGCTTAATCACATCCATGAATCCGCCATGGACCGATCGAAGGCGAAGCGAAGCCAAGGTGGTCACTGCAATTCGGGTCATGGAGGACATCGATTTCCCCTTGCAGGAATGGGAGGAATGACCCATGTTGATTGCGGGCGACATCGGTGGTACAAAGACCGACCTCGGGATTTACTCGCATGAGTCCGGGCCGCACGCGCCTTTGGCTGAAGGCCAGGTTCATAGCGCCGATTACCCAAGCCTGCAGATTATCGTCAGCGAGTTTCTCGGTAAGGTGAAGATGCCGATTGAGGTGGCGTCGTTCGATGTGGCTGGCCCGGTGATCAATGGCCATGCGAAAGTCACCAACTTGCCCTGGGTAATCGATGAGGCTTCACTGGCGAGCGAGCTGAGGCTGAGCGCCGTTCACCTGATGAATGACCTTGAAGCAGTCGCGCGAGCCGTGCCAGTCTTGCGTGCTTCCGATGTGGTCACGCTCAACGAAGGGAACACGGTTGCGCACGGCCCGATCGCCATCATTGCACCCGGAACGGGCCTCGGCGAGTCTTTTCTAACATGGGATGGTTCACAATATGCCGCTCACAGCTCCGAGGGCGGGCACTCCGATTTCGCCCCGACGGACGAACGGCAGATCCGCCTGCTCAGATTCATGCTGCGGCGTTGGGGTCACGTCGGAGTGGAGCGAGTTTGCTCTGGAATCGGCATTCCGAACGTCTACGAGTTTCTGCGCGATGAAGAAAAAATCCCCGAGCGACGCGAAACCGAGGAGCTGATCGCGTCATCCAAGGATCGGACAAAAGCTATTGTTGAGCTTGCACTTGACCCCAGCAATCCGAGCGAGTTGTGCAAGGCCACCGTTGATGTGGTGGTTTCGATTCTTGCAAGTGAGGCGGGTAATTTAGCGCTGAAAGTCCTGGCGACGGGCGGGATCTATTTGGCTGGCGGGGTTGCCCTGCACCTGTTGGCAACCCTGCGGGAGCCGCGATTTATGGAGGTTTTTACCAGAAAGGGCCGCTTCGAAGACCTGATGAAGCGCATTCCCGTTCACGTCATCACTACGCGGGCCGCGCTGGTTGGAGCTGCGGCCTATGGGCTCGAGAAGTTGAGAAGCCACCAGGAGTAACACGTGAGCAAGCCTTTCCCCTGCGTTTATCTGGCGAGGCACGGCGAAACGGCGTGGTCGGTTAGCGGTCAGCACACCGGCCTGACTGATTTGCCGCTTACTGAGCGCGGGGAATGCAATGCCCGGCGGTTGCGCGAACGGTTGGGCGGACTGACCTTTGCGAAAGTATTCACCAGTCCTTTGCAACGCGCGATGCGGACTTGTGAGCTGGCCGGCTTCGGATCTGCAGCTCAAATTGACCGCGACCTGGTCGAGTGGGACTACGGCGAGTACGAAGGCCGTTTGACAGCTGACATAATGGCGGAACGCCCGGGGTGGGAACTTTTCCGCGATGGCTGCCCAGGCGGAGAATCGCCCCAGCAGGTTGCAGCCCGGGCCGATCGCGTACTGAAACGCGTGCGCTCGGTTGCGGGCGATGTTGTGCTTTTTTCCAGTGGTCATTTTCTTCGCATGCTGGCCACTCGCTGGGTGGGTATGGAAGCCCACAACGCCCGATCATTCATGTTGGGCACAGCCAGCCTCAGCGCACTGGGTTATGAACACAGCCTCTCGCAGCCGGCGATCGCGCTTTGGAACGACACCCATCACGTGCTCACGGCAAACGAAAAGGAAGGGGGTTGCGAGCCCAGGCAGTTTGCAACCGACGAGGTGACACAATGAAAGCGACGCAATTACTTCACGATGAGGGCCAGAGCCTCTGGCTCGACAACATTACACGCGACCTGCTGGATAGCGGCACACTCAAGCAATATATCGATGAGCTGTCAGTCACCGGACTCACCTCGAACCCTACGATTTTCGACCATGCGATTAAGAGTAGTGCGACGTATGACTCCGCGATCACCAGGAAGATAAGGCAAAAAGTATCGGGTGAGGCGCTGTTCTTCGAGCTCGCCCTGGAGGACCTAATTCGTGCCGCAGATCTCTTTCGGCCCATTCACGAAAAGACGAACGGAGTGGACGGGTGGGTCTCGCTGGAAGTATCCCCCCTGCTTGCCTACGACACGGCGAGCACTCTCGCCGCCGCCAAAGAATTGTTTGCACGGGCGCAACGCCCCAATCTGTTCATCAAGATTCCAGGAACCAGGCAAGGCCTGCCAGCAATCGAGGAGGCGATCTTTGCCGGGATTCCTATCAACGTCACTCTTCTGTTCTCGCGCGAGCAGTACCTGGCGGCTGCGGAGGCATTCCTTCGGGGTATCGAGCGGCGCATTGATGCCGGCCTGAATCCGCTTGTCGCCTCCGTGGCGTCGGTATTCGTCAGCCGCTGGGATGCGGCTGTGACCAGCAAGGCGCCCGAGGAGCTGCGAAACCAGCTTGGGATCGCCATCGCCAAACGCACGTACAAGGCGTCCAGCAATCTGCTTAGCTCGGCGCGGTGGCAGCGTGTTTACAACCTCGGCGGCCGCCCGCAACGCCTGTTGTGGGCCAGCACGGGGACTAAAGATCCAAAAGCCTCCGACATCCTCTATGTCAAGGCCCTGGCTGCGCCTTTCACTGTAAACACGATGCCCGAGGCCACATTGAGAGCGCTGGCGACCCACACTGAACTAGGTGAGTTGTTGCCAACCGATGGCGGGGATAGCGAGGAAGTTCTGGGGCGGTTCGCCAAAGCTGGTATCGATGTTGACGCACTGGCTGCACAGCTTCAACGTGAGGGAGCGGAGTCCTTTGTTAAGTCGTGGAATGATCTGATGCAGGTCATTTCTTCAAAGACTGCGACGCTTGATAGAGGCGCCGCGCTGCAAGCCGCCAGCTAGAGCAAAGTTAAGCCACGTAAACCGCGCTGATCGCACGCGCACAAAAGGAGCATGACGATGGCAGTATACGTTCATCCCCGGACAAAGCCGCGGGCAACCAAACTGTCGGCGTGGGGCGCACTCGCGTCGCACTACAAAAGCATTTCGAAGCTTCATCTGCGACAGTTTTTTGCGGACGACCCGACGCGCGGCGAGCGAATGGCGGTGGAGGCAGCCGGCCTTTATCTCGATTACTCGAAGAACCGTGTTAACGACGAAACGCTTCGACTTCTTCTTCAACTCGCAGAGGAAGCCGGACTGCGCTCTAGCATTGAGGCGATGTTCAGCGGGGAGAAGATCAACATCACGGAAAAGCGCGCCGTGCTACACACGGCATTGCGGGCTCCCAAGGATGCAACGATTCTGGTCAATGGAAAAAACGTTGTACCCGAAGTGCATGAGGTGCTCGACCGCATGGCTGACTTCTCCGATCGTGTGCGCAGCGGAGAGTGGAAGGGCCATACCGGAAAACGTATTCGCAATGTCATCAATATCGGAATCGGAGGGTCAGACCTCGGCCCCGTGATGGCCTACGAGGCACTTCGGCACTACAGCGATCGATCAATGACCTTTCGCTTTGTCTCGAACGTCGACGGAACTGATTTCACCGAAGCTGTCGAGGATCTCGATCCCACGGAAACGCTGTTCATCGTTTCGTCGAAGACCTTCACGACACTGGAAACGATGACGAACGCTCAGACTGCCCGCGCCTGGTCGCTCGCTGGCCTTGGCGGCGACCTGAAATCAGTGGCGAAGCATTTTGTCGCGGTTTCAACGAATGCGTCTGAAGTCTCGAAGTTTGGAATCGATACGGCCAACATGTTTGGCTTCTGGGACTGGGTGGGTGGCCGCTACTCAATGGATTCAGCCATCGGGCTCTCAACAATGATTGCCATCGGTCCGGAAAACTTCCGCGCCATGCTGGATGGCTTTCATCAGATGGATGAGCACTTCCGAACTGCCCCCTTTGAAGCCAATCTTCCGGTGCTCATGGGCCTGCTCTCGCTTTGGTACAACGACTTTTTCGACGCCCAGACAGTAGCCGTGCTGCCGTACGAGCAATATCTGAAGCGCTTTCCTGCCTATCTTCAGCAATTAACAATGGAGAGTAACGGAAAGCATGTAACGCTCAATGGTGGACACGTTGCCCATGACACCGGACCCATCTACTGGGGTGAACCGGGAACGAACGGGCAGCACTCTTTTTATCAGTTGATCCATCAGGGAACGCGGCTCATCCCTTGCGACTTCATTGCCTTCGCCAGGCCGCTGAATCCGTTAGGACGGCATCACGACATGTTACTGGCCAATGTTTTCGCGCAGGCCGAAGCACTGGCTTTCGGCAAAACGCCCGAGCAAGTGAAGGCAGAGGGCTCGCCCGATTGGCTGGCGCCGCACCGCGTCTTTGAGGGCAACCGGCCATCGAATACGATTCTCGCCGACCGCCTCACACCCGAAGTGCTAGGCAAGCTGGTCGCGCTCTATGAGCATGCCGTCTTTACTCAGGGCGTCATCTGGAATATCGACTCGTTCGATCAATGGGGCGTGGAGCTTGGCAAGGTACTGGCGCACCGCATTATTCCCGAACTCGAGAACGATACTGAGCCGGTGCTCAATCACGACAGCTCAACCAACAATCTAATCCGGCGTTACCGCAAACTTAAGGAGCAGCAATGACGGCAATCGAAACACTCAGGAGTGCGAGGATGGATACGCTGCGCGACGTTTTGACACGGATGGGAAAAGAAGGCGTCGGGCTGGGCCATTTCAACGTCGCCGATATTGTCTTGGTGAATGCGGTGGTTGCCGCTGCGGCTGAGACCAGGCTTCCCGTGCTGGTCGGCGCCTCCGAAGGCGAGCGGGAATTCTTCGGCACTCGCCAACTCGGCGCTCTGGTCAAGAGTATCCGTGAGGAAACTGGCTTGCCGATCTTTCTGAACGCCGACCATACACATTCTTTGCAAAAGGCCATGGACGCGGCAAATGCGGGCTTTGACTCTGTGACGATTGATTTTTCCGCGTTGCCCTTCGATCAGAATGTGGCCCGCACAAAGGAGACGGTTCAAGCGATCAAAGAGGTCAACCCCGTAATTTGCGCGGAAGGGGAAATTGGCGACATTGGAACGGGCTCTGAAATTCACGAAACCGTACAGGCCGACTTCAAAAATCTGACCAAGCCCGAGGAAGCGCGGCAATTCGTCGCGGCAACCGGGATCGACATTCTCGCTCCGGCCGTGGGCAACATGCACGGCATGCTTCAGAGTATGGTGCAGGGAAAAGCAAAGAAGCACCTGGATGTCGAAAGAATTGCCCAGATCAAGCAAGCGAGTGGGGCCTTTCTCACTTTACACGGGGGCTCAGGGACCGACGATGAAGACTTTCGCAAAGCAATCGCTGCGGGAATCAACATCATCCACATCAATACCGAACTGCGAGTTGCGTGGAGACGATCGTTAGCGGAAAGCCTGGCACGAGACCCGAACGACGTCGTGCCATACAAAATTCTGCGGCCGGTCGTTGATTCTGTGAAGCAGGTTGTCAGTTCGCGGTTAAGGCTCTTTCACGGTGAAGCGGCCAGGGCTGATGCCGTTAGAAGCGTTGCGTGAGCAGTCTTCCAGATAGCTCGTTGGATAAGATGTATCCGCAATTCGAGATTAGGAGAACTTATGGAACTCGGAATGATAGGACTTGGCCGCATGGGCGCCAACATGGTGCGTCGTCTCATCGGCAGAGGGCATCGCTGCGTTGTCTTCGATATGTCCCCACAAGCGGTGCGGGAGCTTGTCAACGAACATGCCGTTGGAGCAGATTCTCCGGTCGATCTCATCAAGAAACTCGAGAAGCCGCGCGCGGTTTGGCTGATGGTTCCCGCGGCAGTTGTTGACAAGACCATCGGCGATCTTCTGCCCCACCTCGAACCAGGCGACACACTCATTGACGGCGGAAATTCCTATTATGTCGATGACATCAAGCGCGCAAAGGACCTCGCGCCCCGCAAGGTTCACTACGTTGACGTGGGCACCAGCGGCGGTGTGTGGGGCCTTGAGCGCGGCTACTGCATGATGATAGGCGGCGAGAAAAAGGTGGTCGAACACCTCGATCCTGTTTTCTCGGCGCTGGCTCCCGGTATCGGCAATATCGCGCGCACACCTGGCCGCAGGCAGTCGGATGGCACCGCCGAACAGGGCTACCTGCACTGCGGCCCCAACGGGGCCGGCCACTTTGTCAAAATGGTCCACAACGGAATTGAATACGGAATCATGGCAGCGTATGCGGAAGGGTTGTCGGTGTTGCGCTCAGCAAATGTCGGGAAGCGGCAAGAAAAGATTGATGCCGAGACCACGCCCCTCCGCGATCCGGAGCACTACCAGTACGACCTGGATCTCAAGAATATCGCTGAAGTCTGGCGGCGCGGCAGTGTGATCGCGTCGTGGCTTTTGGACCTCACAGCCACTGCGCTTGTCGAGGACCCTGGCGCCTCGAAATTCGCAGGGCGAGTATCCGACTCCGGTGAAGGCCGCTGGACAATCAAGGCCGCGATCGATGAAGCGGTGCCGACTCCGGTGCTTACCGCTTCTCTTTACGAGCGATTCAGTTCGCGTGGCGAAGCCGATTATGCCGACAAGCTGCTATCCGCAATGCGCTTTGGATTTGGCGGACATTTGGAAAAGCCCGCGGAAAAGAGTGAGGCTGCCTGAAGGAGGCACCATACATGAATAATCTCTCCTCGGACGCGCTCGTTTTCTTTGGCGCCACCGGCGATCTTGCCTACAAGAAGATTTTTCCGTCCCTGCAGGCGATGGTCAAAAGGGGACATCTCGATGTCCCTGTCGTCGGCGTCGCCAAGGCTGGATGGAATCTCGATCAGCTTAAAGCGCGCGCGAAAGACAGTGTGGAAAAACACGGTGGCCTCGATCCAGCCGCTTTCAAAAAACTAATGGGCCTGCTACGCTATGTGGACGGCGATTACCAGGATCGTGCAACGTTCAACGCGCTTCGCGAGCAACTCAAGGACGCACGACGTCCAGCGCACTACCTGGCGATTCCGCCGGTCTTATTTGAAACGGTGGTGCAGCATCTGAAGGAATCAAATTGCGATCGCGGAGCACGCGTCATCGTGGAGAAACCCTTCGGGCACGATCTGGCATCTGCGCAGGAACTTAACAAGGTCCTGCTCAGCGTCTTCGATGAAGCCGACATCTTTCGTATCGACCATTATCTCGGAAAACGCGCCGTGAACAATTTGCTGGCATTCCGCTTCGCCAACACGTTTGTTGAGCCCGTCTGGAACCGGAACTACATCGAGAGCGTCGAGATCACGATGGCGGAGGACTTTGGCGTTCAGGGCCGAGGGGGTTTTTACGATCAGACCGGTACGATCCGCGATGTAGTCCAGAACCATCTGTTTCAGGTGTTGTCGAACCTGGCCATGGAGGCACCGGTGGTAATTGACGGCGACTCGGTTCGAGACGAGAAAGTGAAGGTGTTGAAAGCCATTCCGCCAATTAGCGAAAAGAGACTGGTTCGCGGGCAGTTTCGCGGCTATCGCGATGAAGATGGGGTCGCCAAAGACTCGCAGACGGAAACCTTCGCCGCGGTGAAACTGGAAATCAATTCCTGGCGCTGGAAAGGCGTACCGTTCTACATTCGGGCCGGCAAGTACTTGCCGGCGACCTCTACCGAAATCATCGGTAAGTTTCACAAGCCTCCTACGCTAATTCCGGAAAGCATGTTGGTAGAAAACCATCTCCGGATACGCCTGAGTCCGGAAGCGACAATTGCTATGGGAATGAACACACTGTCTCCGGCGGCAGAAGGGCTCTCTCTCCAAGCCGGCGAAATGTTAGCCAGCCACTATCCGCGCGCGGATGAGATGGATGCGTATGAACGCGTTCTCGGAGCCGCAATGGCCGGGGACAGTAGTTTGTTTGCGCGCGAAGACTACGTCGAAGAGGCATGGCGTATTGTCGAACCGGTGCTGAAGAAGAAGACGCCGGTTTATCAGTACACTCCCAACACCTGGGGCCCGAAGGAAGCCGCGCGCGTGACTCCGCCAGGAGGCTGGAGCAATCCCGGCGAAGAGAAAGCAATCGCAGTGGCAAGGGAGGCAGCGTGATGAAAATCGAGGTCTTGCCCGATGCCGAATCTGCAGCTCGTGAAGCGGCAAAGCTCGTCGCTGAAGAGGCAAGAGCGGCAGTCATGGCTCGCGGCAAATTTGTCATGGCCGTCAGCGGCGGCAAGACACCATGGATCATGCTTCGCAATCTCGCGCACGAGGATGTCCCATGGAACGGCGTTCACGTGATCCAGGTGGATGAGAGAATTGCGCCTCCCGGGGATCCTGATAGAAACCTGACGCACTTGCGCGAGAGCCTGCTTACAGATGCGCCGCTGCGTCCTGAGCAGATTCATGCCATGCCGGTGGAGTCGGACGACCTCGAATCTGCATGCAACAGCTACACACAGACTTTGGAGCAATTGGCTGGCGTCCCGCCAGTACTCGATCTAGTCCACCTCGGGCTTGGTCCCGATGGCCATACGGCGTCGCTCGTTCCGGATGATCCGGTCCTTGAAGAGATGGATGCCGATGTTGCGCTCACAGGGGTTTATCAGGGACGGCGGCGCATGACGCTGACGTATCCCATTCTCAATCGGTCTCGCAAGGTGCTGTGGCTCGTGACTGGCCTCGAAAAGTCAGACATGCTTGCCCGTCTTTTGACCGAAGATCTCTCGATTCCGGCCAGCCACGTTCGCTCGGATCGCTCCGTCGTTTTGTCGGATCGAGCCGCCGCGGCCCGAGTAGAGAAGAATTGGAAGACATACGTGGTTTGAGAATCTGCATGTTCGACAACAGATATCGAATTAACTCGATGACTGCGCTACGTTAACAATCTGGGCGGCGCAAATCGTCGGGCAATCTAGCGGTTATCTGCCAGGCGCGTAAGCAGCGGCTGGAACATTCGGGATGAAGAGGGGAGGCCGTGAAGTAGAGGAATTGCAGGCGTGGGCGGTCATAGCCCGGGCACAGGCAGTTCGAGCGGCAACTTCGCGAGAGTCAGGAACCCTTACGCGAGATTCATTCGAAAGCCCGATGGAGGAGCGGCTCGCATTCCGGTGGAGTCTCGACGCCGCTAAACCCGAAACCGTTCCATCGGTAAGCTGCGATCCGGGTCGTCTTCGTGGCGGGATCGGGCATCAGAAAGGAATCGCCGCGATGCAGCGCGCACAGCACGCCGTCGTTGGATTCCACGGCATCGATCAGCGGCCAAGCCAGGGCAGAGCCTCGCCATCGCGCAATCAGACCATGGGGACCGGCGGCGTAGACATACGGCCGCAGACCGACTTCATCGTCGATAGATGAGTGATGGCGTTCGAGGGTGAGCAGCAACGGCTCAGCCGCCATCGAGGTGACCAGTTGCAGTGAGACCAGGGTCTGGCGTCTTGATTGCCACACCAGCTTTCCCGCCTGGTAGCCATCGAGAATCATCCCATCCACGGGTTGATCGGGAGACCATGGTTCGGGGCGGATGGCGACTCCATTGATCTCCGCACCCGTACCGAGCTGCGGAGTACAAGCGGCGAGAGCCCGATCGGCAACTGCGCTTCTGCCCGCCAACTTGGGAAAAGCCGTGGTCTCTTCGGTATGCGTGCTGAGCGCGCCGCACTGCAGGCGGACGCCGTGGACGCTGCAGTCGGCGATCAGCCCATCCTTGGTCTCGGCATATTTCTGGTCGAAAACGTGATTGCCGAGCGAGAAAAAGACTGGCCTGCCCTCGACACAGGCAGGAGCCTGGACAACGTGGGGATGATGCCCGACGATGAGGTCCGCTCCGTGCTCGACCAGCCAGCGCGCCTGCTGCTGCTGCGTATCGGTTGGCCAATCCTGCAGCTCATTGCCCCAATGAATCGATACCACGACCAGATTTGCCAACTGGCGAGCCAGGCGCAGCTTCTGCGCCAGCTCGACCGAGGGAACCCGCTGCACTTGCCCATCGGCGGCCTTGACGGTCGTCACTGCAATCAAGCCAACCGTCAGCTGGCCGAAGCGAAAGAACTGCGGGGAGCTCGAGAAGTCCAGCGCCAACAGGCCGCTCTGCTGAAATGCCGCGCGTGTTTCGTTTCGGCCCGCCTGGCCCAGATCGCCGGAGTGATTATTCTCCGCGGTTACCATGATGAAGCCGGCCTGCTTCATCGTCCCGGCCGCAGAGCCGGGCACAGCAAAGCAAAGCTCGTTCTTCGGGGCGCAGTTTGCCGGGTCGCCGAGAGCGGCCTCGAAGTTGCCGCCAACGAGGCTGGCGCTTTTGAAGAGTTCGGAAAAGCTGGTCCACGGGCCTGTTCTCCGCTGCTCCATTTCTATACTGACAAGGCGTGACATCATAACATCGCCTGTAAAGAGCATGCGAAAATCGCTAGGCGCTGTTTGCGCACTGGCCATCGGCAGCAGGAAAAGCGCGGCAGCAGCGGTGAGCGTCCATTTCTCACGCCGCGCGAAACGGCGGTAAGAAATGCGGGCTACAGCAGAACCAGAATAGTTGCGCCCAGTGGCACGTCCTCTAAGTGGCATTTTCCTCATGAAAAAGCCACCTTGCAGGCTCTTTGCTCGAGCACATGAATTCTGGTTCCGCTCTAGAAGGGCGGTTCTGCCGGACATGACAGGCTCTCCGTGGAAATGAAAGACCTGACCCACGCCGGATGCGCCTCAGAATCGACCTTGCCTTTGATCGCTTTGTCTGCCGGCGATGGCTTCGTAGGATCGGCGTCCGGGTTGGCGGGCTTCCCGGCCCAGGCAAGGTCAGTGAGCGGCGTGGGCGACGGAAACTCGTAGTATGAATAAACGCTTCCCTTTACAATTTCGCGGCGGCCAAAGTATGGAACCACCTGATCCCATTCGAGCGGGCGTCCGACCGCGGCTTCCAGGTTCGGCATTTCGCCTCCGCCGGCAACATCGGCAATTTTCATCATCGGGTTGGGCGTGGAGAGCGCGAGATCGGCGCTGGCAAGGCTGTTGTAAACCAGGAAGTCGTGCTCGGCCACCGCGCCCACATGGAGAATCTCGTCGTAATCGCTATCGGCGAGCGACTGATTCTGCAATTCCTTCTGGGCCATGGCCTCAAACAGACGCGCTTTGCTCGCGGTTGCCTGCAGGCGCCGGATGATGCCGGCTTGCAGGGGTTGAGCAGTATCGTCGATCGAAGGATCATTAGTTTCCGATGGGTCCTGCGGCAGATTTCCGGTAAAATTTGGCGACTTCGCAACCACCTGCTCCATCCGATCGAACAACGATGCAATGGCTTCGAAAGTCTTCGGGTCCGGCTCCACGTACCCTCTTGGCGGACGCAGGACAACTGCCTCAAACCCGCCCTCGCCGCACTCCGCGGTAATTTTCTCGTTCACCAGCACCGTCGCATGGCGCAGCGTGGCCCAGGAAGCAAGACCTGTTTGGATCCTTTTCGCATCCCAAAGCGTGTCTTGCGCATTTCCGGGAAAGGTAGCATCGTCGGCCCACTGTACGGCCAGCGCGTTGATCCACGCGTCATAAAGATCTGGCTGCGCCGCGAGGTCCGTCTGCCCTGCGCTCTGCGGCATACGCTTTTTAAGTGCATCGAACGCGGGGCCCAGTGCGGGATACGCCGCAAGATCGGTCTTCAGCAACGAGCGGGCGTAGCCGCTGCCCATGGCCGCTGCCAGATCCAGACCCGAGGGCTGAGTTCGCGGACCTTTGGGCCCGGTAATCTGTTCGGCGGCAGGCCAATCGGAGTGGAAGACGGTGGAGAGCAGCACTTCGTTGTCAAAGCCCCATGAGAGAGGAAAGACTTGCGGGTTGGTGCTGGGATGAAGGGCAAACGCGGGCGGAACGAATGCTCCTGCGTTCCAGACCAATGGCGAGCGGCTGGGCGCGATGTAAGCGCTGTAGGCCGCGATCCATTGCAGCGCTTTCGCTTTCACATCGTCGGGCAGCGAATTCAAAGGCGTGGCATCGATTGCCGCGGCAACGGAAGTGAGGTAATGAACGGCCTTGAAGTACTCTTGCATATCCGGCGTCGCGGTGTAATAACCGCGCGGCGTCAGCTCAGTAAAATTGAACGCCTTGCCGAAGACCGGAGAATTAAATGACCCGCTCGCTTGTTGAATGTGGCTAGCTTCCGCGTCGGATGAGTTTGCCGCGCTCTCTGAATCCGCCACCGCATTGAAGGCGGCTGCCCATGTGGAGCTGGGTGAGGTAGCGTCGAGCGACTTGCGCGCAGCGTCCACAAATGCCCAGAACGCGGGCATCGCCTGCTGACGCTCTTCAACGATGAATGTGCCTTCGTAGGCTGAGGCAACCAGCTCCCAGAAAATGTCGGTGGTCACAAGGTAAGGCCGCGTTGGCGTTGCGCTATCGAACCTGCCGCAGGCATAGGATTCCGTGTCGTAGAGCTCGTACATCTGGTCTTCGTCGGTTGTGCGCAAAAGTCCGCCGGGAGCTGTGTAGCTGTCGCGGTCGGCGGCGTCCTGGACAAACATCCACGCATTGATCACGTCGGCCAGCGGGACCTGAATCGGCACGTACACCAGCGCCTGTGCGCCCGCCTTCTCCACCAGCCCGACAATGCCCTTGCCGTCCGGCGCAGAAGATGGCGTGGAAATGAACTGGTAGCCGGCGGCCTGCGTTGCGGTTGTGCTGCCGTGGCTGCCGATCACTGCCACGCCCGGCACGCCGCTTTTCCAATGCAGCAGAGCGGCGCCGTTAGGCGTCACCGTGAGCGATCCACCGCATGGATTGCCGGCGATATGCGATGGCTTATCCCAGTTGTCGCCCGCGTAGGCAAGCTGCTGAAAACAGCCATTTCCATCCTCCCAGATCAGCAAATGTCCTTCGGGATGGAAGGACACTGGCAGCGCCGAAGGAACAAAGTTTGGCGTTGGATCACGGTCTGAGTCGGGAATCTTTACATAGTTCGCCTGCGGGCCGATCACCTGGTATTCCCGCTGGCCGTCTTCGGTGATCGAGCGCGTGGAGTACACCCCGCTCGGCAGACGCTCTGCGAAGAACAGCCGGTAACTCTCAATCGCCTGGTCCGTGGTGTCGTTATAGCCGGTTTCAAAGGGGCGCGGGGCCACAAGAAGGCGGCGCACGTCGGCAGTGGTTTGATAGATGGAGTGCCCGGTCCAGCTTCCATTCGCCTTGTCGACCGCCAGGATCTGGGATTGCTGGCCGGTTTTTCCCTCGATGAAAAAGCGGTGGCCCGTGGGATGGACCGCAATTGAAGCTGCGCTGAACGTCGCGGGTAAATCGAGCAGCGGCGCCGCACTGCTGTCGCCTGCGTGCCAGCTAAGCACATGGTTGCCGGCTTTGTCGTGGGTCAAGATGACCGCATCCGCACCTGTGGGCCACACGTCGTAATCCACCACGGAAGTTCCCGCGGGCAGGCTCAACTCCGAACTCGACGCCGGCGAAGGCGTCACGTTGATTTCGTCTGTTGTAAATGGCGAAGACGCTTGTGCGAACGCACCCAAAGCAATAGCGGGAAGGCTCAGCAACATCGCCAACGCACGCTTCTGCGCGTGGTTCATAGGGGCCTCCTGGGACTTGACTTAGGCCATTCTAGAACATGCGGCGCACAGTTGCCGTGTTCACAATGGTGGGCAACGAAAGTTGTTGCGGCACGGTAAAGGGATGCAGCTCTTCCGTTTGCGATGAACGCGGCATTGTGGTTAGAGCTGCGGCCGCAATGCAAAGCAGGCAGGCGCGCGTAATTGGTCTCATGTTCATTACCTGGCGAAGAGCCTGCGTGCATGCAAGCAGGCGGGAGATTTGTGGCTTGCGCGGCTGCCGGAGGGTCACAATGCCCCCGCGTGTTCGCCGATCAGGAATGCTCAGGCTTCTATTTCTAGCTCTAGTTCTTCAAACCGGCGCAGCTTGTAGATGGCGATCGAGACGATCCAACTCAGGGCGAAGATGGCGATAATGCAGTAGCCGAGAACGCCAAAATTGTCGTTGAGCCGTCCGACAGCCATCCAGAAGCTGCCTTGCAGATGCAGTTGCGAGCCGATGAGGCCGAGGGCCTCGATGCCGCCGACAACGAAAGCCACGAGGACCGAGACTGCCGTGATGGTGACGTTGTAATAGAGTTTCCGGATCGGCTTGATGTATGCCCATCCGTAGGCGCCGAGCATGAGGATATTGTCTGTGGTGTCGATGAGCGACATGCCGGCCGCGAAGAGCACCGGGAAAACCAGAATCGAGCCGAGCGGCAAGCCGCGTGAAGCTTCGGCAGCTGAGATTCCCAAGAGGCCGATCTCGGTGGCCGTATCGAATCCCAGGCCGAAGAGAAGCCCAAGCGGATACATGTGCCAGCTGCTGCGGATCATGGCAAAAACCGGCCGGAAAATGCGCGCCAGAAAGCCGCGGTTCGCCAACAGCAGATTGAGATCCTCGTCGACGTAAGGCTCTCCACGCCGAACCCTCGTGAAAGTGCGATAGACCGAGCGCAGAATGATCAGGTTCGCAAGGGCGATTCCGAGCAGGAAGAGCGCGGAAACCAGGGTCCCGATGATGCCGCCAATGTCGCGAAAGCGGTCGAAATGTTGCTGCAGTTTGAGCGCGGCTGCGGCTAATGCGAGGGAGCCGAGCACGACGATGGTGGAGTGCCCGAGCGAAAACATGAGCCCCACCGCAACCGGCCGCTTGCCCTCCTGCATTAGCTTGCGCGTGACGTTGTCGATGGCGGCGATGTGGTCGGCATCCACGGCATGGCGTAGGCCAAAACTGTAGGCGAGAAACGCGGTCCCGAGCAGCAGCGGGTACTGGCGAAAGGCGAGGACCGCCCAGATCCACGCGGCCGCATTGAAGACGAGCAGGATGCCGTAGATGCCGGAAACCTTGGCGCCGAGATTGCCTGCGGCGTCGTTGAACAGGCCGCAGAAAGTGCGTGTCATCATGCGTCTCGCTCTGGGCTGAATGCGCCTAGCTCTGAGGTAAAGCCGCCCGCGGGATGCGAAGTGCGGCATTTTTCATACAGCAATTCATCATGGTAGCACGAATAATGATATAGTAGCACTTATAGTAGCACGAATCTGGAAACTGTGTGAGCTGGATCACGGGTAGAGGGATAAACGCACATATAGGGTGTGTCCATGCGTAGCAAAATGCCGAAAATCGTAGCACTCGGCGTGACACTGACGCTGTTTCTCGGTTTGCTGGCAAGTGCGAGCGGTGCAGACGGCGCTGCGATATCAGGCAGCGTGACCAATCCCCAGGGACAGGCGATTGCCGGCGCATTGGTACGGCTGACGACAGAGGGCGGCGGCGCGCAACAGGCGGTGAGCGATGCAGCGGGACGGTTTCAACTGAAAACGCCTGCGCCCGGAGCGTACGAACTGAGCGTGAGCGCGGCGAACTATCAGCAACTGGAAAAGAGCGTTGTGGTTACGTCCGGCGCGAGCGATTTTGAGATTCAGTTGGAGCCGGTGGTGCTGCAGACGGTAGTGGTTTCAGCAGATGTGAGCGCCGGCGATGTGATGTCGCCCGACCCGGCGGTGAAGGTGTTTGCCACGGAAGATCTGCTGGATGCCAGTCCCGGGCGCCCAGGCGCGCCGATCTCCATCCCCGGCTATCCCGTCGAGACAGCATCGAGCGGCATCAAGGCGCCGCAGTATTTTGCGCCGGGCGTGGCCGGCGACCACGGCGAGCCGATCGCGCAGTACGTGCAGGTGGGATCGTATCTGGTACCGAACAATCTGTCGGCCAATGCGCATGGCAATGGATACACCGATCCGAACATTTACATTGCGAATGTGATTGAGAGCGTGCAGGTGGATGGCGGCGCGTACAACGTGCGCGAGGGCAATCACGCGCTAAACCTGGCGGCCATTTATGGGTTGCGCTCGCATCTGGCGCCGTTCTTTACACTGACGGGCGACGGCCGCGACCTGACGGCGACGGCCGGGACGAGCCCTTCAGAACATTCGTGGGTCGCGATGGAGGGTTCGTACGGCAATGGATTCCTGGATCGGCTGGAACACCGCAAGCAATTCAAGTTCAACGGCGGGCGTGTTTACCACGCGGGCGATCACACGCTGACACTGTTTGGAATCGGCTACCTTGGTTATGGCTTTATGGCTGGGCTGCGGCCGATGTATGGATTTAATGCAGTCGATGCCGCCGCGGGATGGGTGGAGTATCCGGACACGATCGACCCGCGGCAGAAGGACCAGACGCACACTGCGCTCATAGCACTGAACGACGAGTGGCAGCTCGATGGGAATCAGCAGGTTCAGCTTTCGGGGTTCTTCCGCACATACAATTTGTCGCTGTTTTCAGACTTCGGGCTGGGACTGACCCGGCAGAGCGAGTTCCGCACCGTGGGCGGCGCCAGCGCGGCCTACGTAAACAGGATTTCGAAGGCATTTACTCTGCTGGCCGGCACCGATTACGAGCGCGAGGCGCCGCGGCGCGACGATCTGGACCACTACAACTTTTTCAATCCTGCCGCACCTTCAGAGTATGGGCCTTTCGTGAAGATCGACGGGAACAATGTGACGATTTCGCCGGTGACGCCGTATGTTGCCGCGCATGGCGATCTGGGCAGGCACTTGAACTACTACGCAGGCTGGCGGCGCGACGAGATTTTCATCGACAACCAGGATTTGATGACGCCGACAAACTCCTGGAACAAATTGGTGGGGCTGAATTCGCCCAAGGCAACACTAACGTTCGTGCCCAATCCATCGTGGCTTGCGCCGCTGGTTTCGGTGAGCTTCGGTAAGTCGTTTTTCACAGAGGACCCGAGACAAGGAACGGCGCTCGATGGTCCGACGGCGGCCGGTCCGGTCGAGACTGCGCGCTCGTATCAATTGGTGGCGAGCAAGACTATTGGCAAGACCGATGTAAAGCTGACGCTGGGCCACGAAACGCAGACCGCCGAGTACGGCAAGATCGATCCGGATCAGGGATTGCAGTTTGACCTGGGGCCGGGCCGCATCCGCTTTCTGGCGGCGACGGTGCGGCAGACGCTTCACAATGGATCGCTGCAGGCGACGCTTGAGCAGGCGGATGCGCGGCTGGTTCAACCTTCGTTTTCCATCGTGCCGGAGGCGCCACGGCTCATCGGCGATTTGACGGGGACGTATGAGAAGCTGCCTTTTCATGTGCAGGCAAAGGGCGAGTTTGAGTACGTGGGCAGGAAGGTTGTGGGCAATGGCTGCAGCGAGGCCAGCTATCTGAGCGGCGACCCGAATGCGCTGAACTACTATTGCCTGGGCGTGCCCAACAAGGAGTTCCGCTTCGCCGTGGCGCGGCCGATTCTGGATGGAAGAATCAACCTCGGCGTGAACGCGATGATCGCCAGCGGCTGGACGGGACAGACCACCGAGAATTTTGCGCTTGCCGGTGTCTTCGGGCCGGGACTCGTGGGTCTGGGCAGCAATGGATTGGTCGCGGCAAATCCAGTGAATGAGGTTGCGGGCGTGAGGATTCCGTCGTACGCGAGCGTGAACCTGACGTATCGATTTGGCGTGCGGCCAGAGCGATAGATATTTCTTTCGCCTCGCGCTGGAAAAAAGACACGTGGGGCGGAGCGATAAATCGCGGCTCAAAAAAGCAATCGTGGGTCCTTCGACTCGTTCGCGTAGCGGCGAACTCGCTCAGGAGTGCTGGTGCGAGTGGTCGTGGGGGTGCTTGTGTTCGTGGGCCTGTTCGGCGTCGAGCGTGGGGACGCTCATCACCAGGCGGCCGTGCTGCACGCCTTTGAGGCCGATGAGAATGTCGGCGAAATGCTCGACGCGGGCCGCCTTGCCATGGACAATGAGCACCTCAAGGCAGGAATCGAGGTCGAGGTGCGCGTGACTGGTGGAGACAACCAGGTCGTGGTGTTCGTGCTGCGCTTCAGTGAGCTTCTCGGTGATGCCGTGGGCGTGGTGGTTAAAGATGAGGGTGACGGTGCCGACGACGGTCGCATCGGGCGTGGCGGTTTGCTCCCTCACGAGCCGGTCGCGGATCAGGTCGCGAAAGGCTTCGGAACGGTTCGTGTACCCGCTCTTCTCAATGGAGTGGTCGAAACGTTCCAACAAATCCGAATCAAGAGCGATGCCGATTCTGCTGAGTTCACCCATGCGCACCCCTGTGTAGACACGACTCCGCGTCGAAGCAACAGAATAGCGCGACGGCAGGAATCGTGCTACTCGGGCGCGATCAGGTGATGCGCGATAGCAAAGAGAGCCAATTCCAACCTTGTTGAGACGCCGGTTTTGTCGAAGATGTTCGAGAGATGGCGCTTGACGGTTTCTTCGCTGAGGGTAAACTGCTTGGCGATGTCGCGGTTGCTGCACCCTTCAACAATGCAGCCCACGACGTCGAGCTCGCGCGGAGTGAGGCCGTAGGTCTTGCGCTGCGGCACGGCGGCCTTTTCCATGAGGTCGTGGAGCGCGGAGACGAGATTGACAACGCGCTTGCCGCCGATCCAGTAGTCGCCGTTGTATACGGTGCGGATGGCGATTTGCAGATGGCTGGCGAGGGCGTCTTTGAGCACAATGCCGCGCGCTCCGATTTGCAGAGCCTCGATGATCTGCTGCGTGGTGATGGTGGAGGTGAGGAGCAGAATCTTGGCGGTGGAGGGACCATTCATGATGGCGCGCATGGCCTCAAGGCCGGGCAAACGCGGCATGGACACATCGAGAAGAAGAATGTCGGGCTGCTTTTCGAGAGTTTCGGTGATCGCCTCGTCGCCATCGGTGGCTTCGCCCACCACTTTGAAGCCTTCACCTTCCGTGAGCATGTTGCGCACGCCAATGCGAACCACAGGGTGGTCATCGGCAATCACGATTGCGATCGATCGTTCCATTTGAACGGCATGCCTCCCAAGGCTTCGATTTCGGCGGTTCCAGTAAGACTGTGCTCGCGCTGATGCCCTTCAGAGTAGCCACTTGCCTTCGTTCGCGAACCATTCCACCCCAGCGACGAAGAATTGCCGTTCCACCCAGGAAACGAAAATCGCTTTGGGGGCCCGGATTCTGGAAGGGCTAACTGCGAGATACGTCCGCCCTGAAAACGCCTGAGGTCAGGCTGATAGCTCAGTTTCCAGCATACGCTCCAACGCACCGGCCGCGGCACGCAAATCGCGGAGCAAGACCGCACTGTTATCCAACTGGTTATCCTTTGGATCGAGTGGGGTGGTCTCAAGCAAGGCGCCCAGGTGTGCGGCTTGCATGGCTCCCGCCATGCCGCAGCCGCCCTTGATGGCGTGGCCGATGCGGCGAACCTCAGCAGTATCGCGCTTGGCAATCGCGGCGTCCAGGGCCTCGATGCGCTGGCTGAGATCGGTGACGACGGCGGCGTAGATTTGGCGCACGGCAGGCTCCGGCATCATGGTGCGGAGCTGGGCGAGAGTCTCAGCGCCGATGACAGGCTGATTGGGATCGAGGAGCGAAAAAACAGCCTTCGATCTCTGCCCTTCGAAAAGGTTTTGCAGGGCTTCGGCATCGAAGGGCTTAACCAGCAAGCCGTCGGTGGCGGCGATTACTTCAGGCGCCGGGTTGCTGCCGCTGCAGGTGTAAATGCGCGCTTTGCTGCGGGCGCGGAGTTCTCGAACCAGCTCGGTTCCGTTCATACCGGGCATCTGCGCGTCCATCAGGACCACCTGGGGCTGGAGCTTTGCGCCCGCGAGCATTTCCAGCGCCGCGGCCCCGTTCTCGGCGGTATGGACGGAATAGCCGCTCATGGTGAGCAATGTGGCGGTCACCTCTCGGCTCACCAGGTCGTCGTCGATGAGCAGGACGACGGGTAGTTCCTTTGGCGAGGCGAGTTGGATCATGCATCTAGTGTGCATCTCCCGCGCGGCGAAAGGGAAAAAATCCAGGGGAAAGTTATCTACTTAGTTCAGAGACGGGTTGCGGGGGGTCAATGCGCGCCTTGACAGGTTGCGGAAAAACTCGTCACCTCGGTCATTTGCGATGGAAATAAGCGCAGCGGGGGCTGAAGCCCAACTCATTTTATGGGCTTTTTCGGCACGACTGAAAGTCGTGCCCTTTTACAGAGCCCCGCAATTGAATGGTCTTTTCGGCAATCAGCCGTGGAATGGTCTTTTCGGCAATCAGCCGCCGAGGCGAAGCAGGCGCGCAACAGGCCGCATATCCCCCGCGTCCAGCGCGCGGCTGACCGACTGAAGTTGGTGGAGGGTCGCGATGAGCTGTTCTGTGGATTCGTTTCCGTCTTCTTCGTCCTCGACATCTTCGGAGTCGTTTTCGTCTACGGAATCGCCAGCGCCTTCATGGTGGGAGTTGGAGGCGGCATCTGAGGACGCTTCTTCCTCTTCGTTTTCCCCTTCCTCTATTTCGTCCTCGTCATCCTCCTCGTCGTCCTCTTCGTCTTCTTCGTCTTCGTCTTCTTCCTCTCCTTGTTCCGCTATTTCGTCCTCGTCGTCTTCAAAATCCTCGTCGGGATCGCAGGCGATTTCGTCGCCGTCAGGAGTCTGGGAGAGGCCTTTGACGGTGCCGATACCGATTGCCCAACTGCTGCGATCGACGCTTTGCAAGGCGAGCTGCAGACCATAGAGGAGGGTGGATGCGCTTTGGCGATCAATGGTTTTGTTGACGAGGGCGCGCAGGACGCGGGTGACGGTGAGCTGGACGGCGCAGCGGTCTTCGAGGAGGGGGATGTCAAAGGAATCGATCAGGCTGACGGGTTGTTTGGCGGCCCGGTGGAGCTGCGAGTGGAAATAGCAGAAGTACTCGTCCCTGAGGGCATAGGCGTGGCATTGCCCGCCGGACGGCATGATGTGCCGACAACTGGGTTTCATTCTCTGCTCCTTTGCGCACCGATCGGCCCCCCTCCCCTATATTGCCGTACCTCCATATTTGAAAACAAAGGGATTATGGGCCGGCTATATACCAGGGAGTACGGGACTGCAAGGCTCAAGGATTTTCGGTCCGTTCCCGAGCTCTCCCTGGAGCCTAAGACAAGCTTAGGGAATTTGCAGAATTAATCTGCAAAATTGGCGGGAGAAATAATTGCAATGGAATGAGGTGGACGGGGCTGATGGGGGTATTGAAGGGGCCGAAGGGCTGAGGGGCGACACGGGCCGACTGCCGGGGTCTGTCTGCTGTGGTGTCCGGATGGGCGACGATCGGACCGGAACCGCAAAACCTGGCCCGAGTCGGGGGGAAACGTGGGTTGGGCTGTTGGGGTCAACCGGAAATCAGGCAGAGGCAGATCGGCGAACCCTGGCCGACTTTTACCAGTGCCAATCGAGAGAAAGGGATGGTTCGCGACAGGCCGCGCCTACCTTTACAGCCTCCTCAACTCGCGGAAAGCCTTGTTCTCGTCAGGTGAGGCTCTACTTCTGAGTGGCACGTCATCCGATCGGAAAAACATGGAAACTGCCGCCTGAGGGAACCGCCCCAGATTGGAAATTGGACGCCTCTCCTCAGCGCCCTAGCAGCGCTTTCCTCAGAATCGACCTTAAATACTGTAGTTCGCTTGCGGACAGTCCTTCGCCAAAGCTAATCAGTTCGCGCCGTGACTTCACGATGATGCCTTGCGCCGGCACCCATCGCTTCGCGAACCGCACCATCCGTGTCGCTCCGGGATTCGGGACCTGGGCCAGCTTCACCGAGGAATTCATTGCAGACTTGAGCGCGCTATCGGCGGTGCTACAGTCCAGATCCAGCAGATCGGCGCCAGGGACTTGCGTGGTGCGCGTCCGCCAACCGCTTCGTTTTACGATCTCCAGCCCCGCAGCCGATGCGGTCACTGTCGCCTTCTTGCGAGTGCTGCCAACCATCAGATTGACGCTCGCAAACAATGTGGGAACAACGAAAATGCAAACCAGGAAGAACAAAAAGCCGAACTGGACGAGCGGGGGCGCACCTCGGGTGAAGAAGCGCAGAAAGGCCGGGATCACGAACAGAAGCATCAGCAGCGGAAACACAATGCTCAACACTCCCGCCGGCCAGGAGCCTCCGCCGGGGATGACGATGGTCGCCTCGCCCGGAGATTCCGTGACCTGGCAGCGCATCTTCTCGGGGCGTGGCGGCTGCGCTTCCTCTTCGCCGGACAGCAGGCGTTCGCGCAAGCTTTGGCCGGCGTGCTTTGGAGCTACGACGGTGTCATGGTCGGTTGTGGTATCGACCAGCGGCAGCCGCAGGAAAACCGACAGATACTCCGCCTGGCCGCGCGATTCGGCAAAGCTCGCGGGACTGATGACGGTCAGGTCTTTGCCATTGATGCTCCGCAAGCGGACCGGGTACTGGGGTCCCGAGTCGGAGTCGCCCGCCTGGTACAGGATCGCAACGGCGTTGAAGTCGCTCACCAGCCACTCGCGGTTTTGTATGGGCACGATCAGTTCGTAGCGACGTGCTACGCAGCCCCGCGCCAGGTCGATGGTCATCCATCGGCGCCCGAATGCCAGCCACGCGCCGAGCACCGTGAAGACCAGGCCTACGACAGCCAGACCGAGCCTCGAGTTTCCGCCGCCCTCAACTGCGATGTGCAGAACTCCGGCGGCTGTAAGCTCCATTACCAGGCCGCAAAGGAAGAACGGCCAGCCGAATAATGCGAGGCGTCCGCCGCCTTCACGCAGCTCTAAGACTTGCGGAGAGGTTCGACGAAACGGAGCCGGTGGCGCCGGCAGCGAGCCGTTCTGTGTGTCGGGCGCCATATCAGCTATCCGGCTGGTACCACTCCGGAGAGGGGCCGGCAGCCGCTTCCACTTCGGGGACGAAGGTGCGCTCCAACTCAGCCACCATGACGCCCAGGTTTTCCACCGCCTTCCGCCAATGTTCGGCGTCGCCGATGGGGTACTGCGCCCCGATCACCACATTCGCCCCCGGCGGGATGGTAAGTGTTGCCTTGAAGCCCAAGCCCCAAACCTTGAAGATGGCGAGCACGCCATGTATCCAGGCACCGCAGTCAAGAGAGAGTTCCAGCGTCGAATTCGCCGCAGTTCGCCGGCGCAGTGAGAAGCTGCCAGTCTCGCCACCAGTGCCGCCGCGAACGCTGTACCCCATCGGCTTGAAGACACGCTCGAGGGCGAGCCGCTTCGGCCCGGGGTGCAGCCCGAGCGCAATCTCCGCTGGCCCGGGGAGCTCATGCGGAAAGTTGACCTGTTTGACGATCTCCGGCAGGCGGTCCCGGTATTTGACCGCGACTTGCTTCGCCGCGCGCGCCGCTTCCGGATTGGCGCTGGCGACATTCACTCCGGTCGAAAGGCGGACCGCGGGTACCGGATCCATGCCCAATACCGCAGGGACCGGCGCCTGGACCGTCTTCCTTGCCTTGCCACAGGCAGCGAGTATCGTGGCCACCGGGCCTGACGGCCCAGGCAGTTTCTTATCTTCGGGGCCGACCTCAGCCACACGGCACGCCGAGAGCGAGCGCTGGCGCCCATTGACCCACCAGCTATCGGAGATCAGTACGCCAGTCATCATTTCGGCCGCAAAGGCTGGCGTGGGCATCAGCTCGCCGAACTCCGGCGAATAGAAATGAATGCCTACGCTATGAAATGGGAATGACCTGGGCACGCCGGCCGCGATGGCTTGCAACGTGGTGTACGGTACCGCTTCATTGGCGCCCGGCGAAACCGCGCCGTTGGATATGCGCCGCGCTCCCTGAATGCTCGGCATGCTTGGGATGGGCGCCTTCTCGGTGACAAATCGCGCGAGCTCGGGGTAACGCTTCAGCACGCGGTCGACGATCGAGGTCATCACCGGCAGGCCATCGCCGAAGTTGAAACGTATAAATGGTTCAGGCAAGCCGGAGTCGACGAAGCCCTGGTGCACGCGGTCCATCATGGCCACGAGCGGCTCTTTCCGGCTGGCGGCAAAGGTGGTGATAAGCGCAACGCGCATACGTGAGCGGCTCCAATCCAAGTGCAATGCGAAGATCCACTATCCGACATTTGAACACGGCGGGGCGATATTCGCTCCTGAGTTTCGCTGGCCAGACTGGCGATGGCCGACGTTCTGGGCGAAGCGGTCAGCCAACCGGGGATACGTGAAGCTCCAATCTATCAGTTGGCGAAGAATCGCCGTCGCATGAATTGAAGCGTAGTTGAGAAAACCTGGGCGCGAATGCGACGGCCACTCTGCCTACCCCTTCTCTATCATGGGTCAATCGGAAGCCGTCAGTCTTATTGGAACCGCACAAGTCCCTTTGGCATGGTGGACAGATTTTACCGCGGGTTTCGGTCCGAGGACCGTGACGGGTAACCATGGTTTTGTGGCCTCCCACCCTTTCGCGAAAAGCCGCAAAAGGATGGGGCAACGGCTTTTTGTGGACAACGACCAGGACGCCCCGGAGGATTTATGCAACCAGTTTCAGCTACTGGCTCTCGCGCCTTGCGGGGCTATTTTTCCACGACAGATTTCGATAAATTCCTCGGCCGATCGACGTCGACGCCGTGCTCGATGGCCATGAAGTAGGCGAAAAGCTGCAGCGGGACCACTTCAAGGATGGGCAGCAGGTACTCGGAGGCCTGCGGGATGAAGATGCAATCGTTGACGAGCGCGGGGACGCGCGTGTCGTCCTCGGTGGCGAGAGCGATGACGCGGGCGCTCTGCGCTCTGAGGTCGGCGAGGAGCTCAAGAGTTTTTTCGTAGCGCAGGACCGAGGCCTGGAGCGCCGAATCGACCGTGGCCAGAACGACGAGCGGCATGAGGTCAGAGACGAGCGCGTTGGGGCGGTGCTTGAGCTCGCCCGCCGGAAACCCCTCGGCGTAGACGTACGAAGCTTCTTTGAGTTTGTGTGCGCCTTCGCGGGCGATGGCGTAGTGAATGCCACGGCCGAGAAAGAGAACCGTGGCGGCGGTTGAGTAGCGCGCGGCGAGCGCTTCGATTTGCCCGCGCCACGCATCGAGTTGGGACCAGAGCTCGTGGGGCAGGGAGAACAACTCGTCGATTCGCGCGGCGATAGTGACCGCGTCCATGCGGTGGCGGCGCGCGCCCTCATAGAGCGCGAGCACGTAGAGCGCGGCCAACTGGCAGGTAAAGCTCTTGGTCGCGGGGATGGCTCGTTCCTGGCCCGCAGCCAGCAGCAGAGTGACATCGGCCTGGGTGGCCATGGTGGATTGGGCGGCGTTGGTGATGGCCATGGTGTTGTGGCCCTGGCGGCGGGCTTCGCCGAGCGCAGCCAGCGTATCACTGGTTTCGCCCGATTGCGACAGGACGAGGACACTGGGATGGCGCGCGTCGATGGAGGCGGGCCCGCCGCGGCAACTGTACTCGCTTGCATATTCCACGTCGACGGCCAGGCCGCAGAGGTCTTCAAGCAGGATTTCACCGTAGAGGCCGCTGTTACGGCTGGAGCCGCTGGCGGCAATGAGAATTTCGCCCGTGGGATTGGGCCAGTGCGCGAGGGCGGCGGCAATCTCCGGCTTTAACGCTTTCGCGCCCAGGTAGAGGTCGAGTGTGCGCTTCAGGGCCTGGGGCTGGTCGTAAATTTCGCGCAGCATTTCATGAGGAAATGTCGTCATGTTGTATGCTCCCCGGATCAACGCTTACGGTGAGGAGTGAGCTGATAGGTATCATCATAAGCCTTTATTTGCACTGGAGACGCGACGAGGGCACCCGCAAGCGCGGACGCCCTCGAAGTTTGATGCCGGGCTGCGGTTAGCTGGTGGTGTGGGCACCGCCAGCCATCTTCTCTTCGAGTGCCGCCTGCGCAGCGGCCAGCCGTGCCGTCAGCAAACGGAAGGGCGAGCAGGAGACGTAGTTGAGGCCGATCGTGTGGCAGAACTTGACGGACTCGGGATCGCCGCCATGTTCGCCGCAGATGCCGACCTTGAGGTTGGGCCGGGTGTTGCGGCCCTTGGTCGGTGGCCATCTTCACCAGCTGCCCGACGCCGGCCTGATCGAGGGTGGCGAAGGGATCCTGCTTGAAGATGCCCGGCTTGAGGTACGCGGGCAGGAAGTTGTTGATGTCGTCGCGCGAGATGCCGAAGGTGGTCTGGGTCAGGTCGTTGGTTCCGAAGCTGAAGAACTCGGCTTCTTCGGCGATCTGGTCGGCGGTGAGGGCGGCGCGCGGCAGTTCGATCATGGTGCCGACCATGTAGTCGACCTTGCGTGCCCTTCTCCTTGAAGACCTCTTCGGCGACGCGGCGGATGATGGCGGCCTGGTTGCGCATCTCCTCGATGGAGCCGATGAGCGGGATCATGATCTCGAGATGCGGGTCGCCGCCCTTCTTCTTGACCGCAGACGGCGGCCTCGATGATGGCGCGCGCCTGCATCTCGGTGATCTCGGGGAAGGCGATGCCGAGACGGCAGCCGCGCAGGCCGAGCATGGGGTTCTGCTCGTGCAGTTCTTCGACGCGCGCCAGCAGCGTGCGCAGCTCCTTGAGCTTGGGCGAGCGGGGCTTGGTGTCGTTCAAGGTGCTGGATCTCGACCAGCAGATCTTCGCGCTTGGGCAGGAACTCGTGCAGCGGCGGATCGAGCAGTGCGGATGGTGACCGGGCAGCGATTCCATGGCCTTGAAGAGGCCGGCGAAGTCGGCGCGCTGCATGGGCAGGAGCTTCTTGAGAGCGGCGCGGCGGTCCTTCTCGTTGTCGGCAAGGATCATGGCGCGCATGTGCTCGATGCGGTCTTCGGCAAAGAACATGTGCTCGGTGCGGCAGAGGCCGATGCCCTCGGCGCCGAAGGCGCGGGCCTGTCTTGGCGTCGCGGGGAATGTCGGCGTTGGCGCGGACCTGCAGCCGGCGGACCGGATCGACCCAGCCCATGAACTTGACCAGATCGGGATCGTCGGGCTGAGCGTCGAGGGTCTTGAGCTTGCCGGCGATGACGCGGCCGGTGGTGCCGTCGAGCGAGATGCCAGTCGCCCTGCTTGAAGGTCCTGCCCCTTGACGCGCAGTTCCTTTTTGGCTTCGTCGACGACGCAGTCGCCGGCGCCGGCCACGCAGCACTTGCCCATGCCGCGGGTGACGACAGCGGCGTGCGAGGTCATGCCGCCGCGCGAGGTGAGAATGCCGGAGGCCACTTCCATGCCGGCGATGTCTTCCGGCGTGGTTTCGCCGCGGACCAGGATGATGGACTTGATAGGTGCCGTTGGCGTGGTACTTGACGGCGTCTTCGGCGGTGAAGACGATCTGGCCGACAGCGGCGCCGGGCGAGGCCGGCAGGCCGGTGGCGAGGACTTCGACCTTCTCGCCCTTTTCGTCGAGGCGCGGAACCAGGAAGTCGTAGAGCTGGTTGGGCTCGACGCGGAAGATGGCTTCTTCCTGCGTGATGAGGCCTTCGCGGACCATGTCGATGGCGACGCGGACGGCGGCCAGGCCGGTGCGCTTGCCATTGCGGGTCTGCAGCATGTAGAGCTTGCCATCCTGGATGGTGAACTCGAAGTCCTGCATGTCGCGGTAGTGCTTTTCCAGGCGCCAGGTGATGTCGCGGAGCTGCTCGTAGACCTCGGGCATGGCCTTTTCGAGCTCGCTGATGGAAAGCGGAGTGCGGACGCCGGAGACCACGTCCTCGCCCTGCGCGTTCATCAGGTACTCGCCGAAGAAGACCTTCTCGCCGGTGGCGGGATTGCGGGTGAAGCCGACGCCGGTGCCGGAGTTCTCGCCCAGGTTGCCGAAGACCATGGCCTGCACGTTGACGGCGGTGCCGAGCCAGTCGTCGATGTGGTTGATGCGGCGATAGGTCTTGGCGCGCTCGTTCTGCCAGCTGCGGAAGACGGCGTCGCGCGCCTGCACGAGCTGATCCAGCGGATCCTGCGGGAAATCCTTGCCGGTCTCCTTCTTGACCAGCTTCTTGTACTCGGCGATGATCTTCTTGAGCGCGTCGGGCTGGAGCTCGTAGTCGAACTTGACCTTCTCCTTGCGCCTTGATGCCGTCGAAGATGTGCTCGAACTTCTTCTTGGGGATGTCGAGGACCACGTCGCCGAACATCTGGATGAGGCGGCGATAGGAGTCGTAGGCGAAGCGGGGATTGTTGCTGCGCTTGGCGAGCGCCTCGACGGCCTGATCGTTGAGGCCGAGGTTGAGGATGGTGTCCATCATGCCGGGCATGGAGAACTTGGCGCCGGAGCGGACGGAGACCAGCAGCGGATTCTCGCCCGCGCCGAGCTTCTGCCCCTGCAGCTTCTCGAGCTGCTCGAGGGCGGCGAGCATCTCGCTGTCGATCTGCGGGCTGAGCTTGCCGCGCATGTACTCGCGGCAGGCTTCGGTCTGGATGGTGAATCCCGGAGGAACGGGCAGACCGGCGTTGGTCATCTCGGCCAGGCCGGCGCCCTTGCCGCCGAGCACGTCCTTCATCTTGCCGTTGCCGTCGGCCTTGCCGCCGCCGAAGAAATAAACATACCGTTCGGTGGAAGTTGCGCTCGCCTGGGCGAGTGGGTGTTCCAATACAGCCTGGGTCATGGGATTAAATCTCCATCGTAGGATTCCGCAACGCGGCCCATATGTAAGGGTAAAGGAACCGAGGCCCAGCACGCCAATTAGAGGTTGAAGAACAGGCTGAGCGTGTGAGGCCCCTGAATATGCGACTGCGCCGTGCGGCGTTGTTGTGTCGATAAGTAGGAATATCGTCTGAACGTTAGGATTGCCTGTGTTACCGGTCACAGGACACGCATGCTTGAGACCGGCGTTCTGGTAGAAGGTATGGACTCCCGCATTTCGACACTGGCAACCGCTCGAGCCGGATTTCCGAGCTGAATCCCGGCCACATCAGGCTGCGGATTCTTCGCATCGAGTGCTGAAATATGGGAGTTTGTCCGTATTTTGGGATTCGAGAATTCTATGAAGCCCGAGAAGTGAGAGGATTTCCCCGACGTGCGGCGAGGGATTGGAAACGGTGAACGAGCGACCTGCCTTGCGGGCGGCGCAATAGAGCCTGATGAGAGCGGCCACACCGGCTGCGTCGATGCGCTTGACTCGATGGAGATCGAGCGCGACGCATTGGCGCTCGACAAGCGGCAGCATCCTCTCGAGGAAGAGCCGTTCGTTGTCCCTTACCAATTCAGTGAATCCGCTTTCTGCGAGGTGCGGAGCTGTGGTGCGGCAAATAGTAGCAGTCATGATCCCTCCAGTTGAGGAACTGTTCGCGCTCGATGGGCGACGCGATATGAGTTCACGGGCCCATGCGGGGAAGATTCTGAGATCGCGAGGGCACGAACAGTTCATCGTTTAATACGCAGGGAGGGAGATTCCGGTTCCATGCGAGGATCGGCTTTGGCGGAGTCCGCATCCTGGTTGCATAAATCCTCCGAGGCGGCCGAAAGGCATCCCCCAGAGGCTAAAGCCCGCGATTTTGCTGGCCTTTTCGGCACGACTAAAGAGGCTTCGGAAAAACTCCTCAACTCGGTCGTTTGTGGGGGAAATGAGCCTAGCAGGGGCTGAAAGCCCAATTCATCTTATTGGCCTCGTCGGCACGAGTAAACTCGCGCCCTGATACAAAACCATACGCCGTAGGAGTTTTTCAGCGGCCTGTGAAGTCGTGCCCTTTCAAAACATAAATGACCATCTGTGCGGCGGACACCACTAGTGCCAACAAAAACACTGAAAGAAGCGGCGTGCAAGTTATGAGGGAGTTCTCCTTTGGCAGAAAGTCGATGAAATTGTACTCTTGGGTAAGACCACAATGTCCGCCCCTGCTCTCCATCCCGAAGCACATCTGACCGCTGAACAGGCGCGCGCGCTGGCGCTGGCGGCAGGCTTTGCCGAGGCCGGACTTGTTGCGATTCCCTACGCGAACGAGGATCGCGATGCAGAGCGGTTTACGGACTGGGTGCGCGCAGGCCGCGCGGGAACGATGCGCTACCTGGAGCAGAAGACAGGAAGCGGGCAACTGATACGGGCGCGCATAGGGGTTCCCTTTCCATGGGCGCGTTCGGCGCTGGTTTGTTTTGCCAGCTATGCACGTCGCCGCACCGCTCTCGACCGAACGCCGAGCCGCGGGAGCGGGTGGATTGCGCGCTATGCGTGGACCGGCCGGACCGATGAGGACGGAACACGGCGGCCGAGCGACTATCACAAGGTTTTGCTGAAACGGCTGCGGGCCCTCGAGGAGGAGCTTCACAAGCATTTCGGCGATTCGAATCGCGCGCCTACGTCGATACAGGTCCGCTGGTGGAGCGCGCGCTTGCCACAGCGGCCGGCATTGGATGGACGGGCAAAAACACCTGCCTGATTCATCAGCAGCTGGGGTCATTTGGGTTTCTGGCTGTGCTGCTTGACGTCCCTCGAAACTGGTCCAAAAGGTCAAAGAGCGGAGCTCGTTGCAGACCGTTGCGGTAGCTGCACGCGCTGCATGGAGGCCTGCCCCACCGGCGCGCTGGTCGCGCCATACCAGATGGATGCGACGCGCTGCATCTCCTATCTGACCATCGAACACAAGGGGCCGATCGCGGAGGAACTTGCGGAGCAAATGGGCCGGCAGGTTTTCGGCTGCGACATTTGCCAGGACGTGTGCCCCTGGAACCGTCCTCAGCGGCTTCCAATTGTGGCTGACGCGGAGCTTGAGCCGCGCACGGAGCTCATCAATCCCGCATTGGAATGGCTGGCCTCTCTCGACGAGCAGTCCTTTGAGCGCGAGTTCAACGGATCGCCGGTGCGCAGAGCGGGATTTCCGGGATTACGGCGCAACGTGGCGATTGCGATGGGCAATAGCGGGCTGCTTGGTTTGCGTCCGTGCTGCGAAACCTGGGCGGCGTCGGCCGATGAGGGTCTGCGCGCGGCGGCGCGATGGGCGCTGGTCAGCCTGCTGCGTGGGCCCGGTTCAGTGAATCGCTCATAACTGCGACTGCTCTGGCGTTTGTGGCGCGCGCGGGATGACGGCATCGATCAGGCACAAAGCTCTATGCTTAAAAAAGGGGCGCTGGTGCGCGGGCGTCACAGGAAATCCTCAAGCGAAAGAAGGATCGGCAAGTGGCTGACGATGTGGATCTCGTACCACGCAGGCGGGACGACGATCGAGGCCGAGGGCGTGTTGGATGCGACAGAGCGGCCCGCGCAGTCGAAGTGGTACCTCTGGCGCAAAAGCGGCACAGCGCTGATCGCGTATCTGCTCGACAGCGAGGTGCACACTTTCGCCTTCAGCGTGGCGGCCAACGCGATCATCTCGTTCATTCCGTTCGTGGTGCTGCTCTACACGCTGGCGCTCTCGGTCTTCCACTCGCAAGCCATGAAGGCTGTGGTGGACGACATGGTGAACTACTTTCTGCCGTCGGCCACCAAGATGCCGAACTGGCTGGCGAATACCATTGTGGCAGAAGCTGTGCTGCCCCTATTGAAGCGGCACGGCGCGCAGGTCTTTTCGCTGGTGATGATTCTGATCTCATGCACGGGTATTTTCCTGCCGTTGGAAGTAGCTCTCAATCAAGCGTGGGGCGTGAGCAAGAGCCGCAATTATCTCTTCAACCAGACCATCGCCTTCGGATTGGCGCTGCTGATGGTGGGGCTGGGCGTGGCCAGCATGGTGGCGAACGTGAGCGTGGACAAAGTGCTCGCTACGGTTCTCGTGCACCACTCAGACAATTGGTTTTTCAGGGTTCTGAAATTCTCCGATGACGTTCTGAGCTATGTTTGGCTGGCTGTCTCAACGGGCGTCGCGTCGATCGCTGTTTTTCTTTTCGGTCTACTACATGCTGCCCAACCGCAAGGTGCCATGGCGGCCAGTGCTGCGCACATCGATCATCACTGGCGTGGTCTGGCTGATTTCGCGATTCATCTTTGCGACCGTGCTGCCGCACCTGGATCTGGAGTCGCTCTATGGGCCGTTTTATGTTTCAGTGGGGCTGCTGTTCTGGGCGTATATCTCGGGGCTGATTCTGTTTGCGGGAGCGCAATTCAGCGTGGCGCGATGGGGACAAATCACGGGCGGCAAGAACTGAGGCGCGAAGCGTAGCGGATAGGGAACGGCAAGCGGGTCAGCGAGTTAGCAAGTCGGCGGGCTAGCAGCAACCCCGGTCTCTTCCCTGGCTTTCCGCCACTGGTTTTTTCGCTTTGTATTCGCCATGCGAATTCGCGCTACTCTCGATAGAGCAGCATGTCCCCGCACACGCCCAATCCGACTGAAATTTCCGACCCTTTTGCCTGCTTTCATCCGGTGACGGCGGCGTGGTTCAAGGCCGTCTTCGATGCGCCCACGGCGCCGCAGCGCATGGGCTGGCCGGTGATTGCGCGCGGCGAGAATGCGCTGATCCTGGCGCCGACGGGCACGGGCAAGACGCTGGCTGCGTTTCTGTGGTGCCTGGACCGGCTGATGCTGGAAAGCAGAGATCAGAGATCAGAGAACAGAGATCAGAAAGGGGCCGCGAGAGACGCGGCTGCCGCATTGTTTATGTCTCGCCGCTGAAGGCGCTGGCGGTGGACGTGGAGCGGAACCTGCGCTCGCCGCTGGCCGGCATGGCCAACATGGCGCGGCGCATGGGCGTCGCGTTCCACGAGCCGGCCATCAGCGTGCGCACCGGCGACACGCCGCAGCGCGAGCGGGCTCGCTTCGCGCGGCATCCCGCCGAGATTCTCATCACCACGCCGGAGTCGCTGTATCTGCTGCTCACCTCGCAGGCAGCCGAGGCGCTGCGCACCGTGGACACCGTGATCGTGGACGAGATTCACGCGCTGGTGCCCACCAAGCGCGGCGCGCACCTGGCGCTGACGCTGGAGCGGCTGCAGGCGCTGACTGCGAAACCGCTGCAGCGCATCGGGCTCTCGGCCACGCAGCGGCCGCTGGAAGAGGTGGCGCGGTTCCTGGGCGGGATTGAAATACAGGGATCAGAGAACAGGGAACAGGGAACAGAAAGACAGCAGGTCAGCGAGCCGGCGAGGCAGCGGCCTGAGGTCCCGACGAGAATCGAAGGACTTGATGGGGACGGGCATGAGTCTATCGTGGAAGCTGAGCCTTCCCTGATCCCTGATCCCTGGTCCCTGTTCCCTGGCTCGGCAGATGCCGAGCCGCTGCGCTATCGGCCGGTGACGATCGTGAACGCCGCCGCGCCCAAGCAGCTCAAGCTGCGCATCGAAGTTCCGGTGGAAGACATGGCGCGGCTGGGCGAGATGGAAGAGATTCCCTCGGGACCGGCCTCGCAGACGCCGCGGCGCGTCTCGATCTGGAATGCGATTCATCCGCGGCTGCTCGAAATTATTCGCGAGCGCAACTCGACGATTCTCTTCGTGAACGCGCGCCAGACTGCCGAGCGGCTGGCCGGAGCGCTGAACGACCTGGCCGGCGAGCCGATTGCGCGCGCGCATCACGGCTCGCTGGCCGCGGCGCAGCGCTCGGTGATCGAAGAGCAGCTCAAGGCCGGGCAGATCCGCGCGCTGTGCGCGACCTCGACGCTGGAGCTGGGCATCGACATGGGCGCGGTCGATCTTGTGATTCAGATCGAGTCGCCGCCTTCGGTGGCCAGCGGCATGCAGCGCATCGGCCGCGCCGGCCACCACGTGGACGCAGTGAGCGAGGGCGTTCTCTTTCCCAAGTACCGCGCCGACCTGGTGGCCTGCGCCGCGGTGACGCGCGCCATGCATGAGGGGCACATCGAGTCCACGCGCTTTCCGCGCAATCCGCTGGATGTGCTGTGCCAGCAATTGGTGGCGATTGTGGCGAGTGCGGGAAAGGCAGGGAGCAAGGGAGCCAGGGAGCAAGGGATCAGGAAGGCGGGCAGCAGAAGCAAGAGATCAGAGATCAGAGATCAGAGATCAGCTGGACTGCGCCGGATTTCGATTCTGAGATGCTGGGCAAGATGAACTCCGCGAGCTCCGCTAGCAACGCTGAACCGCTAACTCCGCTAACGCCGCTGAAGTTTCCGTCGATTTTCTCTTCGATCTGGTGCGCGCGCGCGGCGCCGTTCGGCTCGCTTTCGCGCTCGGCCTTCGAGGGCGTGCTCGATCTGCTGAGCGGGCGCTACCCTTCCGACGAGTTTGCCGAGTTGCGCCCGCGGCTGACGTGGGATCGCGTGCGCAATGTGGTGACGGCGCGCGACGGCGCGGCGCGGCTGGCGATTCTGAACGCCGGAACCATTCCCGATCGCGGGCTCTATGGCGTCTTTCTCGCGTTCACCGAAGGCAAATCGGTGCGCGTGGGCGAGCTCGACGAAGAGATGGTCTTCGAGTCGCATCCCAACGAGACGTTCATCCTCGGCGCGTCGACGTGGCGCATCACGGACATTACGCACGACCGCGTGCTGGTGACGCCCGCTCCGGGCGAGCCGGGCAAGATGCCGTTCTGGAAGGGCGACGGCCCGGGACGGCCGCTCGAATTTGGCCGCCGCATCGGCGCCATGGTGCGCGAGCTGCGCGCGTTGCCGCAAGCAGCCGCGCTCACGCGGCTGGTGAACGAGCACGATCTCGATCCCGGCGCCGCGGAGAATCTGCTGCGCTTTCTTGCCGACCAGGCCGAAGCGACGGGGCAGGTTCCCGACGACCGGACGATTGTTGTCGAGCGCTGCCGCGACGAGCTGGGCGACTGGCGCGTGTGCGTGCTGACGCCCTTCGGCAGCCGCATCCACATTCCCTGGGCGATGGCGGTGAGCGCGCGCATCCGCGCCGCCGGCGGACCGGAAGTGGAAACGCTCTGGGGCGACGACGGATTTGTGCTGCGCTTCCCTGACACCGACGAGCCGCCCGATTCGGATTGGATTCTGGTGGAGTCGGCCGAGGCGATGCAGCTTGTGCTGCGCCAGTTGGGATCGACGGCGCTGTTTGCCGGGCGCTTTCGCGAGGCCGCGGGCCGCGCGCTGCTGTTGCCGCGCCGCCGCGCCGACCAGCGCTCGCCGCTGTGGCAGTTGCGCAAGCGCTCCTACGATCTGCTGAGCGTGGCTTCGCGCTATCCCAAGTTTCCCTTGCTGCTCGAGGCCTATCGCGAGTGCCTGCGCGATGTTTTCGACATGCCTGCGCTGATTGAAATCCTGCGAGCGATCGAGCAGCGGAAGTTGCGCGTGCATGTGGTGGAAACGCGCAAGCCTTCGCCGTTTGCCGTCTTCGCTGCTCTTCAGCTACGTGGCCAATTTCGTGTATGAAGGCGATGCGCCGCTGGCCGAGCGCCGCGCACAGGCGCTGACCATCGATCAGGACCAGTTGCGCGAGCTGCTCGGGCGAGGCCGATCTGCGCGAGCTGCTCGACGCCGATGCGATTGCGGAGGTGGAAGAGGCGGCGCAGTGCCTGGCGGAGAATTATCGCGCGCGTTCGGCCGACGGCATTCACGATCTTTGTTTGCGGCTGGGCGATCTTTCGCGCGAGGAGATTGGCGCGGCGCGTGGTTTCGGCGGATCTTGCTGGCGCATGTCGACCGGCTGATTCGCTCGCGGCGGTTGCTGGAGCTGCGCATCGCCGGCGAAAAGCGGCTGATTGCCGCCGAAGACGCCGCGCGCTATCGCGATGGGCTTGGCATTCCGTTGCCGCCGGGTTTGGCGGCCGCGCTGCTCGAGCCGGTGGCGCATCCGGTACTGGAACTGGTGCGCCGCTATGCGCGCACGCACGGGCCGTTCACGCTGCGCGAGGCCGCGGATCGATTTGCGCTGGATGCGGAGGCGGTCGAGAACGCGCTGCGGCAGCTTGCGCAAGAGGGCCGCGTGCTTGAAGGCGGTTTCCGCCCCGGCGGGCTTCATCGCGAGTGGTGCGATGCGGAGATTCTGCGGCAGATTCGCCGCAAATCGCTGGCCAAGCTGCGCCGCGAAGTGGAGCCAGTGGAGCAGCACACGCTGGCGCGCTTCCTCACGCACTGGCAGGGCGTGCTGGCGCCGCGCCGCACCGGAGCCGCGCATCTCGATGCGCTGCTCGACGCGATCGAGATCCTTGCAAGGCGCGCCGCTGCCCGCTTCGCTGCTTGAGTCGTCGATTCTGCCTGCGCGCATCGCCGACTACACGCCCGCGGGGCTCGATACGCTGATTGCCGCGGGCGAAGTGGCGTGGGCCGGCGTGGAGCCGATTGGCGAGCGCGACGGGCGCATTGCGCTGTTTCTTGCCGACAAGCTGCCGCTGCTGGCGCAGCAAGCGGCCACTTGTCGAACCGCTCACCGAGCGCGAAGAAAAATTGCTTGCGGTGCTGGAGTCGACAGGCGCGAGCTTCTTCGATCCGCTGCATCAGGCTGCGGGCGGCGGCTATCCCGGCGAGACGATCGAAGCGCTATGGAGCCTGGTGTGGCGCGGGCTGATCACGAACGATTCGCTGCACGCTTTGCGCGCGTATATCGCCAGACCTGAGAGCGCGCGCACGCCGCGGCGCTTGCAGACGGGCATGGTTTTTCGCTCGCGGCGCACTACGCCGCCCACGGCGCAGGGGCGCTGGTCGGTACTGCCGGTGCGGTCGGGGACCCGACTCCCTCCGGGGCTAAAGCCCGGAGAAGTTTTACCTTCTGCAATCGGCACGGCTGAAGCCGTGCCCTTTCAAAACGATGCCGGTCCATCGCAGACCGAACGCAGCCACGCGCTGGCGCTGCAACTGCTCAATCGCTACGGCGTGCTGCTGCGCGAATCGGTTGCGGCGGAAAATGTGCCCGGCGGATTCAGCGCGGTGTATGACGTGCTGAAGGCGCTGGAAGAGAGCGGGCGGATTCGGCGCGGCTACTTTGTGGCGGGGCTGGGCGCAACGCAGTTTGCGCTGCCGGCGGCAGTGGATCTGTTGCGCCAGTTGCGCAGCGAGCCGCCGGCGGAAAAGCCGGAGTTTGTGCAGTTGGCGGCGACGGATCCGGCGAACCCATACGGTTCGGTATTGCGCTGGCCGGATTTGCCGCCGATGGACGAGGACGCAGAATCGGCGCCGCGCATTCTGACGCGCGCCGCCTATGCTGAAGTGATCCTGCGCAACGGCCAGTTGGTGGCGTGGCTCAAGCGCGGCAATCCGAATTTGCTGGTCTTTTTGCCGGCCGAGGAACCGGAGCGGTCGCAGGCCGCCGCGGGCCTGGCGCATTTTTTCTGCGCGCGCGGACAGGAACGGATGCGGGAGAGCAATCACGAAGGCGCGCTGATCACCACCATCAACGGCCAGCCGGTGGCGGCGCACTTCATGGCGCGCTTTCTGATGGATGCGGGCTTTCATCCCGGGCCGCTGGGCATGCACTTGCGGCGTATTCCGCTGCCCCTTTCGCATGCAGAACCAAACAGGCCCGAGGTTCAGTAAGAAATGCCCGAGGGCGACACCATCTTTCGCACCGCGCGGACCCTGGGCCGCGCGCTCATCGGCAAGCCGGTGACCGCGTTCCGCTCGACGTACCCGCTGCTCACGCGCTTCAATGACGACACGCCTCTCGCCGGCCAAACGGTCGATCGCGTGGAAGCGCGCGGCAAATGGCTGCTGATCCATTTTTCCGGCGGCGGCATTCTCGCCTCGCATTTGCTGATGAATGGCCGCTGGCATATCTACCGGCAGGGCGAACGCTGGCAGCTTGCGCGCATCCACATGCGCATCGTGATTGAGAACAGCGAGTACCAGGCGGTGGGTTTTCGCGTGCCTGTGGCCGAGATGCACACGGCGCGCTCGCTGGCGCGGAGCGCAAGATTCCTCGCGCGGAGAACGATGTTCTGAGCGCGGAATTCGACGCCGGGGCCGCGCTCAAGAGACTGCTGGCACTGCCTTGACGAAGCGCTCGCCGATGCGCTGCTCGATCAGCGCGTGCTGGCCGGCATTGGCAACGTCTTCAAATCGGAGATCTGTTTCGTCAATGGGCTTCATCCATTTCGCGAGGTCGGAACGCTCACGCGCGAAGAAGCCGCGGCGACGATTGCCAGCGCGCAACGACTGCTCCAGGCGAATGTGCTTGAGGACTCCGGCGACCCGATCGTGACCTATCGCGGCCAGCAGCGGCGCACCACGCATGCATCCGATCCGGGCGCCAGCCTGTGGGTGTACGGACGCAATGGCGAACCGTGCCGGCGCTGCGGCGAGCCGATCCGCAGACGCATCCAGGGCGCGGATGCGCGCGTCACTTTCTGGTGCCCGTGCTGCCAGCCCATGCCGGATGGAACGGAGGTAGATGGAATTTGAAAAGTACCGGGCCGCTGCTAGGAGGCGAAATGATGACACGTGCAACTTCCCCCGAGATCAAAGCGGAAGACCAACTTGCCGGATGTATCGACAAGTTCGCGCCGGAGATGGCCAAGGCAATTCGCGCCGTGCGGGCCGCTCTGCGAAAACGGCTGCCCACGGCGAATGAACTCGTATATGACAACTACAACTTCTTCGTTATCGGCTACAGCTCAACCTTGCGGCCTTCAGACTGTTTTGCTCAGCTAGTGGCCGACGCCCACGGTGTGCGTCTCGCGTTCTACTACGGTTCGACGCTTCCTGATCCAGCGGGTATCCTGCGGGGCGGCGGGAATCAGAATCGATTCATCCGACTTGCGAGTGCACGCGATTTGAGCAAGCCTGAGGTGAATGCGTTGATTCAGGCGGCCATTACACAAGGCAAAGTACCGCTGCCGGCAACGGAACGAGGAACTCTCGTAATCCGTTCGGTCTCGGCAAAGCAGCGGCCGCGGCGTGTAACGGCAAAGCCCGCGCGACGGCGCTAGTTCCCCGGCTTGCCCATTCCGAAAATTCTCTGAAAGATGTTGCGGTGGTCATCGCCGCCCATGCCTTTGTGGTCGCAGGTGTCAGTGGGCGCGGTGCCGTCGAGGAAGGCCGCGGTGTAGTCGTCGGGGCAGGCGCCGTCCGCGAGCAAGTTCGTTGCCTTGTCGAGGGTCACAATCTGCACGCCATCGGGCGGCGTGAACTCGTTGGTGTCGGAGTACTGCGGTAATTGGACGGCCTGCTTCATGAATGCGGCCCAAATGGGGGCGGCGGCATGCGCCCCCTCGAGGTTCAATTCTGTGTAGTCGTCGTTGCCCACCCACACGATGCAAAGCAGGCTGCTGGTGAAGCCGGCGAACCACGCGTCGTGGCTGGTTCCGGTTTTGCCGGCGGCCGGAGCGGTAAAGCCCATGTTGCGCACGCCCGCCCCAGTTCCGCAGGGATCTCTGCCAGCAACCTCCTGGCCAGCGTTCCCGTCGCACTTGAGCACCGCTTCCATCATGCTGGTCGTAAGGTACGCAACGCGCGGATCGAGCACCTGCTGTGAGGTTGGCGCGTAGTCTTCGATAACGTCGCCGGTGGGTGACCGCACGCTGGCCAGCATCCAGGGATCCAGATGTACGCCGCCATTGGCGAAAACGGTATACGCGCCGGCCATATCGAGCGGTGTAGCGTCATAGGACCCGATGGCCATCGATGGAGTTCCCTGCGCGGTTTTGATGCCGGCCGCGCGGGCCAAAGCCGCCACGCGATCGAAACCGACCATCGCGGCCAGGCTGATGGTGGCATTATTGTCCGATCGCATGAGGGCGTAGCGGGCGGTTATCTGGCCGTAAAACTCGCCTTTGTAATTGTGCGGCGTGTATTCATACGGGGTTCCCTCGCCGTAAGTAGCTTGCGCATCGTCCAGAATGGTGACCGGCGAAAACAGTTTGTTCTGCCCCGGCAGCATGGTGCCCTCGACAGCGGTTTGAAAGGCCGACGCATAGACAAACGGCTTGAAGATCGAACCTGTAGGACGGTGCGCAACCGCGTGGTTCACCTGCGATGTGCCGTAGCTGCGCCCGCCCACCAGCGCCAGCACCTGGCCGGTGTGGGGATCGAGCGCAATCAGCGCCACTTGTGGATAGATATACGGCTTGCCAAGTTTTTTGTCGCGCGCATGCAGCTTGTCCACCTGCTCATCCACAACGTGGATGGTGGAGTCGACCGCAGCCGAAGCCAGTTGCTGCAGATCGGGATCGAGCGAGGTGTAGATGCGCAATCCCTCGCGGTTGAAATCGCGATCGCCGAGCCTTTGCGTGAGCTGATCGTGCACCAGGTCGACAAAGTACGGCGCCTCGCTTGCATCCACGCTGCCGGGGACCAGATGCAGCGGCTCGGCCTTGGCGGTCTCGGCCTGGTCCTTGGTGATAGCGCCGGTCTCAACCATCGAATCCAGCACCAGATTGCGCCGCTCGATGGCGCGCTCGGGATGATGGAAAGGATTCAGCCGGCTGGGACTTTGAATGAGTCCTGCCAGCAGAGCGCTCTCGGCCAGGCTGAGCTGGCGCACATCTTTGCCGAAATAGGTTTGCGAGGCCTCGCCGAATCCGTCGATGGAGAAGCTGCCGCGCTGCCCGAGCGGAACTTCGTTGGCATACATCTGGAAGATCTGCTGTTTCGAGAAGCGGTGCTCGAGGATGATGCTGATGACGGCCTCGCGGATTTTGCGCGAGTAGGTGCGCTCGGGGGTGAGGAAAAATCCGCGCGCTAACTGTTGCGTGAGCGTGGACGCGCCTTCCTCATAGCGATGAAGGTGAAAGATGTCGTTGCGTATCGCGCCCAGAATGCGCACATAGTCGATGCCGCTATGCTCGAAGAAGCGGCGATCTTCAATGGCGATGACGGCATGAACGACATTCGGCGGAATCTCGTCGTAGGTGAGCAGACGGCGCTTGGTGCGATTGGCATCTTCACTGAGTCCGGTGATGAGCAGCGGTTCCAGCTCGTAACTGGAAAGCTGCTGGCCGTGGTCGTCGACGATCGAGTCCACTACGCCGCCGCCGATGCGGATGGTAGCGCCATCGGGCGCGTGGTACGACTGCGGGCCGGGATGCACGGCGATTTGTTGCACGCCTTCGCTGTATGTGCCCAGCGGCGATGGCTGCGCGGCGCCGTCGCCGGTATAGCCGGCATCGCGCAGCTCATTGGCGACCCAGCGCACACTGAGTTTTTGTCCCGGACGCAGTTCGCGCGGCGCGGCGTAGATTTTGGCGGTGTTGGCGAAGATCGGCTGCTTGAGCCGCTCGTCCACAATGCCCTGGTACTTGAAGTAGAGGATGCTGAAAATGATGAAGCCGACGAGCGCGATGGACGCGCAAACGGCGAACGCAATGAGCAGGATCGACGATTTCGCGGGCCGCTTCCACGCGGGCTTTGCGAATTTGATCTTGACTGCCATCGCCGCTCCTTGAAAGACAGCTTCTAGCCTCTAGCTTCTAGCCTCTAGCTTTTAGCTCGTCCGCCCGTCCGTGCTGAAAGAGGCTATCGTGAAAAGTAATCGATGCACGCCCCTCGGAAAGGCCGGTAGCTAGATGCTGGAGTCTAGTAGCCGTTCCTCTTCAACGCGCTTCTTTACCAGCGCCGCCGCCTCGGGCAGCGCAACATCCACGCTGGTTGCGGTGGCGCGCGTTACAAGTTCCACCTGGCCCGCGGCAGCTTTCTTGCCCACGTTGATGCGATAAGGAATGCCCACGAGGTCCGCATCTTTGAATTTGACGCCTGCGCGCTCGTCTCTGTCATCGAGCAGCACGTCGAGGCCCGCGGATTCGAGATCGCGGGCGAGCTTTTCGCCGGTCTCGCGCAGCGCCGCGTCGGATACATTCGTGATGGTGACCACCACCGTAAATGGCGCGATGGAAGCAGGCAGCCAGAAGCCATTGGCGTCGTTCGACTGCTCGATGGCCGCCGTCAAGATGCGCTCGATGCCGATGCCGTAACTGCCCATGATCGGCGTCACTTCCTTGCCGTTGGGGTCGAGCACGCGCGCGCCCATCGACTCGGAGTATTTGTAGCCGAGCTTGAAGATGTGGCCGACCTCGACGGCTTTACCCACAACGAGCTTGCCTGTGCAGCCGTCTTTCGGGCAGCCTTCGCCCTCGTTCACGCTGCAAATATCGGCGCTGACGGTCCAGGCGAAGTCGCGGCCAGGGGTCACGTTGCGCAGGTGGTAGTCGAGCTTGTTGGCGCCGCAGACCATGTTTTCGCGGCCTTCGAGAGCGCGATCTACAACAACAATCGTCTTTAGCCCGCTGCCATCCTCGCGGAATAGCTTGGCCGTCTGCCGCTTGGCTGTACCCTCTCCAAACGCTTGATGCGCTTCGAAGAGACTCGGGACAAATTCGGCTTCCAGCACATTCTTCAAGCCTACCGGCCCAAGATAGCCGCCCGGCCCGTTGAAGTATTTCTCAACTTCAGCGGGTTCCATTGGACGCAAGAAAACGGTGCCAGTCGCAGCCATCAGCTTTGTTTCGTTCGCCTGATGGTCACCGCGAAGAAGGGCAATGATCGGGCGCAGAAAATCACCCGCATACATGTTAGGCGGAACATTTAAGCCCATATACGCCACGCATTTAATATCATTGGCCGGAGACATCTTGAGAAATGCGGCGATATCGGCGATTGCGCCCATCCCCGGCGTGTGAATTTCTTCCGGCTTCTCCGAAGTCGGTTCAAGCTCCTCGGCCGGATCGAGCCGCGACGTTGCCTTGTCCACGTTGGCTGCGTAGCCGCACACCGGGCAGCTTGCGATCAGATCCTCGCCGGCATCGGTCGAAACCATGAACTCCTGCGACTGCGAGCCGCCCATAGCGCCCGAGTCGGCTTCGACGGCTACGAACTTGAGCCCGCAGCGCGAGAAGATCTTGCGATAAACCGCATCGTGCAGATCGAAGCTTTTGTCGAGTCCGGCCTTGTCGATGTCGAAGGAGTACGAATCCTTCATCGTGAACTGGCGCACGCGCAGCAGGCCCGACTTGGGACGCGGCTCGTCGCGAAACTTGGTCTGGATCTGGTACCAGATCTGCGGCAACTGCTTGTAGCTGCGCAGCTCGCCGCGCGCGATCGTGGTCATGATCTCTTCGTGCGTCATTCCCAGGCACAAATCCGCGCCCTTGCGGTCCTTGAGGCGGAACATGTTGTCGCCCATGCCCGTCCAGCGGCCGCTCTCGGCCCAGGGTTCCTTGGGCAGAATGCCGGGCAGATAGAACTCCTGCGCGATCTTGTCCATCTCCTCGCGTACGATGGCGATGATCTTGTTCAGCGAACGCTGGCCGAGGAAAAGGTAGTTGTAGATGCCCGCGCCGAGCTGGCGAATGTAGCCCGAGCGGAGGAGAAACTTGTGGCTGGCCACTTCGGCATCAGCCGGGGCCTCGCGCAGAGTGGGAATAAAGAGCTTAGACCAGCGATGCATAAAAAGAGTGCGCAAACTTTCCCGTCCGCCAGGGCAGACGCAGGACAAATGTAAGCAGTTTTTATTCTAAATGTCCTGGGAGTCGGGCGCCGAGATTGAGGTTCACGGCGTGATTCCAGCGATGGTAGCGACAACCTCGCGAATCTCAAGGAGAGCTTCGTCCGGTATCCTTCCAATAAAAGTCACGCGGCGGCCCTGCCAATCCATGCTACGCATGTGCTCACACAATACGACTCCATGGACCGGGAGGTGCGGCGGTAATGCAACTTCAAATGGGTAGTCCTTGCGCCTGCTGGTGATGGGACAAACGAAAGCCAGCGAGGTTCTCGAATTGAACGATCTCGGAGACAACACAACCGCCGGTCTGTGACCAGCCTGCTCATGTCCGACCTGCGGATCGAAGTCGATCCAGATAAGGACGCCGCTATCGGGGCAATATGGGGCTACCAAAATTCAACCCCGCGAGGAGGTCCCCAATCGTATTCAGGGATTCGAGTCCCTTCGGGAATCCCCTCCAGAAGCTCCTCAAGCGTCATCCGTTTTCTCGGCTTCGCGGCCGCATCCGATTGCTTCACCAGCGCAATACTGCCGCTCCCGTTCGGAATCCACTCGACGGGCTCGCCGACAGGCAGCGCAGCCTGTGCGACAAGCTCCTCCGGAATCTCGACCGTGAGCGTATTTCCCACGCGAACGATGAGGGTGGTCATGCGATGGCTCCTTGTTCAAGATGATAGCGCGAGTCGCGATGCCGTGGGCACGATTAGCAAAGTTCGGCCCATCGGCACGAACTGTTTCACGAACCCAGGTGTACAATCGTCCCCGAAGCGGAGAAGGTTCATGCAAGGCCCTAAGATCGTTCCTTCCACCAAGAGGTTTGCGAAAAAGCTAATTAAATGGGGGCTGCGGCTCTTTATATGGGGCATCGGATCAACCATCCTGACGCTTCTAGCCGTATTAGGCGGAGCATCCTTCGGTTTCTGGTCGGTCCGGCAGGCGGGGATCGCAGTAGAGCTGGCAGCGGCAGTGTCTTGCACTTTTGGCTTTGCTCCAATGCTCACGGGCTGCTGCCTCTTAGTTGGGGCTTCGCTCCTCGAAACATTCATCGAGATGAGAGATTCTCGTACAAAAACCGGGTAGGTTCTTTCAAATACCTACGAATTGGTCCCCTTCAAGAGAAGTGCCTCAGATCAATTCCACGCCCCACAGATCGTGCAGATGCAGGACGCCTTCGACCTTCTGGTCGGCGTCGACGACGACGAGCGAAGTAATCTTGCGCTCTTCGAGAATAGCCAGAGCTTTCGCGGCCAGCTCGCCGGATGCAATGGTGCGTGGATGCGGATTCATGGCCTGGCCCGCCGTCTTGCTTAGCGCCGCTCCGCCTTCGCGCTCCAGCAGGCGCCGCAAATCCCCGTCACTGATCACGCCGCACAAGCGGCCGGCGTCCTGTACTGTCGTGATGCCGAGCTTCTTCGACGACATCTCAAAGATCACGTCAGCCATAGAAGTGGCTGGCGCGACGGCAGGAATGTCTCCGCCCGAGTGCATCAGGTCGCGGACCTTGGCGAGTTGCTTGCCCAGTTTGCCGCCGGGGTGCAGTTCCGCAAAATCTTCGACGCGAAAGCCCTTGCGCAGGCTGACGGCGACGGCGAGCGCATCGCCCAGGGCGAGCATGGCGGTAGTGGAGGCGGTGGGCGCGAGGTTCAGGCCGCAGGCCTCGCGCTCGACCGAACAGTCGAGGGCCACGTCGCTGGCCTCGGCCAACGTCGACTGCACATTGCAACAAAAACTAATCAGTGCGTCGCCCTTGCGCTTAATCGTGGCCAGCAGGCGCAGAATCTCCTCGGTTTCGCCGCTGGCCGAGAGGGCAATCACCACGTCGCCGGGCATCAACACGCCCACGTCGCCGTGCACGGCCTCGGCAGGATGCAGAAACAAGGCCGGCGAGCCAGTGGAGCTGAGCGTAGCGGCGATCTTCTGCGCGATGATGCCGCTCTTGCCCATGCCGGTGACCACGACGCGGCCCTGCGACTCGCCGCAGTGGAGAATCATTTCGACGGCGCGTTGGAACGGCTCGGCCATGGATCCATCGAGGCGAGCTGCAAGTGCTTCGAGCGCCGCGGCCTCCATGCGGACCAGCGCGGCAGGGCCGAGGGCGCCTGGTTCGCGATCGTTCGGGTTGGGCTTGGTCATCGGCTTTTGATGGTAACAAAAGACAGAGGGCAGAGAACAGAGAGCAGAGATCAGGGCTCCAAACAAAATTGCGGAAAAAGACGCGGGCGACGACTTTCCCGCGGTTGGCGCAGATGGAACGCTGCGGGCACGGCGCGAATTGATCTCTGTTCTCTGATCTCTGTTCTCTGAGAGCCTCCTCGTACAATAGACTCATGAAGCCCCTCCCCGTGCGGCGCAATTCGCTGGTTCTAACCGCTGTCCTTTTGATTCTGGCTATTTTTGCCTGGGCGGGGTGGGCTAACTGGGAGTATCGCAAGCAGGCTGCCGAGCGGTTGCTGGCAAACGCCGGGCAAGGCGAACTGGTGCCGGCTCCCGGAGGCGGTACGGCGCAGTATGTTTCTCCGCTCCAGGGCAAGCCCGCCCCGGCCTTTGGGCTCGACGATTTGACCGGCAAGAAGGTCACGCTCGCAAGTTATCGGGGCAAAGCCGTACTGATCAACTTCTGGGCCACGTGGTGCGGGCCCTGCAGGATTGAAACGCCGTGGCTGATCGAGCTGCGCAACAAGTATGCCGCACAGGGCTTTGAGATTCTGGGCGTGGACACCGAGGGCGACGATTTGCAGAAGAGCGACACTGCCGGCTGGGCCAAAGACAAGGCCGCGGTGGGCAAGTTTGTCGCTCAGATGAAGGTCCCTTATCCGGTAATGGTGGACGGCGACAGCATCAGCCGCGACTACGGCGGTCTCGACGACCTGCCCACGTCGTTCTTTGTGGACCGGAAGGGGACAGTTGTGGCCACGCAGGTGGGGTTGACCTCGGAGAGCGAGATCGAGGGAAACATCAGGAAGGCGCTGGGGAACTGAGCGAGTTAGCAAGTCGGCAGGTCAGCAAGTCAGCGAGTTAGCAGGTTAGCAAGGCGGCCGCTGCGACGGGCGAAAAGGTTGGGATGATGAAGACGAGAATGCAGGTTTGTACGGAGGTTGTGTTCCTGGTGTTCTGCGCCTGTGCGGCGGCGGAGGGGCAGGTTGTTTCGTCAGGCGTGCAGGACCGCTCCATCGCCAAGGTTGACTCTGTGCAATATCTGTTTCCCGCGCAGGTGAGCGTGACTGCGGGCAAGCCGATGCCGGTGGCGCTGCACTTTCGCATCGCGCAGGGGCTGCACATAAACTCGCACATGCCCAGCGAAGACTACTTGATTCCGACGACCTTCTCGATCCCCGACGGCGCAGGCGTGCGGCTCGACGCTGCCACCTATCCGGCAGGCACTGCGATTACGCTGCCCGCCGATCCCTCGACCAAGCTCAGCGTGTATACCGGTGAATTCACGATTCAGGCGCGAATCGTGGCCACGCCCGGCAATCACCCGGTGCAGGCCAAGCTGCGCTATCAGGCCTGCGACCAGAATCAATGCCTACCGCCGAAAACGATTACGGTGCCGATCGATGTGATCGCGAAGTAAGTAAACCAGAGGGTGAGCCACGCTGCTACCACGGCGGTCTTTCTCCCTGTGTGGGCGTGCCCACTTCGCCGCGCTCGATCCGCTCAAGAAACGCCCGCGCCAGTTTGCGTTCGCCGGGATGGCTTTCGCCGTGAATGGTGCACAGATCGAGAAACTCGTCGCAGAGCGCGTTGCGTTCTTCCTGCTGCGCGAGAAGACTCTGCAACGCAACCGCCAGCTCGCGCAACCGCGCCGCCTCGGGCCACGGGGGTTCCTCGTCGTCGTCGCTCACGAACTCAGAGAACAATCCCCGCCGGCCGCGCGCGCACTCGTCAAGGCACGCCAGCAGTTGTTCGCTGAAGGCGCGGTTGCAGCGCTTCAAGTTGGCCGGGTTCCATCCGTCGCGCGGGTCCATATCCGCCCTGACTTTGGTACACCGTTATTTTGCCTGCATCGCCGCTTCGATCTCATCCGGCGTGTGGGGCAGCGCGGCGTCGAGATCGATCAGCTTTCCGTCGGCGCCCACCAGGAAATCGCACTCGATGCGCACGCCGAGCTTCTCCTCGGGAATGTACACGCCCGGCTCGATGGTGAAGACCATCCCCGGCTTGAGCACCACCGGGTAGTTGGCTGGATCGTGCACGTCGATGCCCATCATGTGGCCCAACCCATGCAGCCAATACTTGCCCAGCGGCTGGCCGTGCAGGTCCTTGCCGTGCGTATTGATGTAGTTGTAGGCCGCTGTGTCGAGCGAGTTCGGGTCCTGGCGGTCGCGGTCGTTGATGGTCGATTTTCCGGCCACAAACGCCTTGATCGCCGCCTGCTGCGCGCCCAGCACGATGTTGTAGATCTCGCGCTGCCGCGGCGTGAAATGGCCGTTCACCGGCACGGTGCGCGTAATATCGGCGGCGTACATCGAGTACTCGCAGGCCGCGTCCACCAGGAGAATGTCGCCGTCCTGCATGGTGCGGTCGTTGGCCGAGTAGTGCAGTGTGGTCGAGTTGATGCCCGAGCCGACGATGGGCGCATAGCTCGGCCGCTCGCAGCCGTTCTCCATCCACACGGCCGTCATGGCGCCGGCGATGGCGCGCTCCGTCATGCCCGGCTTTACCCACCACTGCATCATCACGCGCTGCGCCAGCATCGATGCCGCCGACGCTTTCTTGATCAGCTCGATTTCGCCGTCGTCCTTGATCTGGCGCAGCGGCATGGTCAGGCTGGTCACGTCGTGCGGCTGCAGGCGCCGTGTCCTCGCCCAGCGTGACCGCGGTAAAGCTGAGCAGCGCCGTGGCCGCGGCCGAATCCGGCTGCGTCCACAGATTCTTGACGAGCGACCGGTCGGCGGCGATCAGACGGCTCAACTCCGCGGGCAACTCCGTCATCGGTTCCACTGCGTCAACGCCCGCGGCCTCCGTCGACTCCCGGCGTCGCCGCGTCCATCTTTGCGCCGGTGTACTTTTCCATGCGCAGGTTGCGCGCCGGCAGAAACAGAATCTCCTTGTAGGTGCGCGGCGAGGCTGCCTGCGGAGCGTCGCCGACAATCAGCAGCGCCGCTCCCGGTTCCGTCCAGCCAGTCAGGTAATAGAAATCCGAATCCTGCCGGTAGGGCATGAAGTCCAGTTGCGGCTCTTCCGCGGCGAACAGCACCGCCACGCCGCCCTGCAGCTTGCCGGCGAGCGCCACGCGCCGCGCGTGATATGCGCTCGGCAGGCTGTTTCTCGAGAGCGCTGAGCGCAGGCAGTGCCGAGCAAAGGACGAGCAGAGCAACGGCAAAAACTGCGAAGCGACTTCATTCGGTTATTGTCGACGCCTTGATGCGCCAGCTGCGCAAAGCGAATTCCTTCGGCGAACGGCAGCAGCGGCTGGCCGATCCAGAAGCGGTTGCTCAATCGGGTGAGCGCGCCCGCGACGCCGCCCGGCGAGCCGCGCCTGCGCCTCGTGCCACGGGCCGGTAAACCGAAGGGCTTGCGGCAGCCTGCGGTAGATTCCGGCAGGCGTCGCTTGGCGCGCGCGGCGGCTCGCTGCTTCTGCCTCGCCGAATTCCAGCGCAAATTCCGCGCGGAAGCGCTCCGGCATCCACTCCACGGTCAACGCGCGATACCAATGCGGCGGGCGAATCCACGAGCCTGCGCCCGCCAGCAGGCTGTGCGCCATAGCGCGCGCCGCATCGCTCACGCCCAGCTCCTCGGACGCGTGCATTGCCCGGTTGTAGGCGGCGAACGCCTCCCAGTTCGCCGGCAGCGCCGCCGCGGGAAGGCCGAAGAGCCCGGCCAGTGTTCTCGATTCGGCGTAATATTGCTCGCGCTCGGCCGCGGTGAGCGCGGGCAGCACGCAATCGTAAGCCAGCACCGCGCTTTCCACCAGCGTTGCAAAGACCCAGCGCAGCGCGCCGATCTCGTTGGCCTCGTACGGCGAGCCGCGCTTCCACCGCGGCAATCTCTGCCGGCATTTCGCCGCGAATCCGCGTGTGCAGCGCGTACAAGTGGCGTGCGGCGGCGAGCGCCTGGCCGAGCGAGCCGAAGACCATGGTGAAAACGACGCGGAAGGTGTTGTGGAAGCGCTCAATCGGCCGATTCATGACGGTCGAATGCTCGGCGAGCGCCGCGGCCACCCACGGGTGCGCCAGTTGCAAAAGCGCGGCCCGGCCCGCACCGAAAAACAGCGCCGACTCGCGGTTGATCCTCCAACTCAGCGAATCAGGGCCGAAGATGCCGTTTTCAGGTCTCGAGACGCTTGCCGAAATCCCGGCGAGCAGGGATTCGCTTTCGCGGGCGGAGACGAATGTCCCAAATCTTTCGTCAGCGGTTCGGCAATCATCGGTATTGAAGATCATGCACTCTTCAGTTGCGCGTCCGCGATGGCCGCGGAGATGACCTGATCGGCGATTCCATGCTTGCGCAGGCTCTCAGTCAGCACCTGAACCTGCGAGTTCTCCATCCGCGCCTGGTCCTTGCGCAGGCCCTGGCCGATGTAGGCACGGATGAGCGGCTGGTAACCGGAAAAGCCGAGCGATGGCGCGATCTCCTTCAGGTCTTCGATCACATCTGCGGGGATGCGAATACTGATGACCGTCATCTGGCGATCCTTCTTCAATCGCTGCTTGATTCGTTCACTCGCTGTTTTCATAAGACGAGGCTTGAGTTCCCGTATATACATTGTATATTCTCCGGGTTGGAGTTGCTATTGCCGATATGTCTTTTCGGATCGGATGAGGATGGCGGAGATGGCTGCGGACATCGTTTTTTGGTCCAACGAGAAAATGACGCGATATGAGCCGACACGTTTGCGGTAGCGGCCCTTCCATTCATTGCCTTTGAGGGGAATCACATCGCCGCCCATGGGGTCGGATTCCATTTCGTCAATGGCTCGACCGATCTGCTCTCGACGGTCGCGCGGGAGCTTCTTCAGCTCTTTAATGGCCGAGGCTGAAAGCTCAACCGACCAGTTCATTCTTTACCGTGCGCCATGATTTCGAGCGTCCGGCTGCGACCTCAGCTTCGCCGCGGCGAACCTTCGCCGCCTCGCTCGGCGTGAGCGAGTCGTCTCCGATATCGACGAGGCGTTTGGGGCGCATCTGCAGTCGCCCGCCCTCGGCGCTCACTTCAACAAAATCGCCCGTACGCAGCTTGAGCGCATCGAAGACGCGCTTAGGAATGATTACCTGTCGCCTCTGGCCGATGCGGCTCACCGCCGCCGGTTTGATTGAAACTCCGCTCGACATACTTTCAGCGTAGCGGAAATACAGAAGGTGTCAAGGGCTGGCTACTCGCCCGCTGCGCGGGCTAAGTTCGCCGGCTGATGGCGGCTGCCGTCGTGCCCAGTTCCCTGTCATCCCGTGTTCCGCAGCCCCGCCGAGATTCCGTTGATTGTTGCCGCAATCACCCGATTGACCCACGGCGTGTCTTCGCCCTGGCGCTTGCGGCGCAGCATGTCCACCTGAATGAGGTGCATGGGATCGACATAGGGATTGCGCAGCTTGATCGAATGCGCCAGCACCCGGTTCGTCTGGAGCAGCTCGGTCTGGCGCGTAACCGCGAGCACCGCGCGCACGGCGCGATGGAATTCCGCCTCAAACATGGTGTAGATGCGCTCGCGGAGTTTCTCGTCTTTGACGAGCGCGGAGTAGAGCCGCGCTGTTCCCAGGTCGGCCTTGCCCAGCGCCATCTCAACATTGCGCACCAGATCGATGAAGAGCGGAAACTCTTTGGCCATGGTTTGGAGCAGTTCGAGATTCGGGGCGGAAGACGCGCCGGGCCGCGCGAGAAATTCTTCGATGGCGAAGCCCACGCCGAACCACGCCGGCACCAGCAGCCGCGACTGCGTCCAGCCGAAGACCCAGGGAATGGCGCGCAGGCCGGAGAGGCGCCCCTGGGCTCCGAACGACGGCTTTTCGTCGTTGGGCCGACGGGATGCATCGTTGCGCCGCGCGGGCCGCGACCCGATTTTGGCGTTTTCCAGTTCGCCGACCGGCGTGGACTGCTCAAAGTAAGTGACGACACCGGGGTCGTCGAGAATGTGCTCGCGGTAAAACCCGAAAGCGATGCGAGACAGGTCGTCGAATGCCGCCTCCCACTCCGGCTTTAAGACGCCCGTGAAGTGTCCTTCCGGATCGCGCGCATTGGGCCGCGCCAGCGCATCCAACGAGGCCGCGATCATGAGCTCGAGATTCCGCTCAGCCAGCACCTCGTCGGCATATTTGAAGTTCAGCACCTCACCCTGCTCGGTGATGCGCAACTGTCCGTCGAAGGCGCCGAAGGGCTGGGCGAAGATGGCGCGATGCGTGGGCCCTCCGCCGCGGCCCACCGTACCGCCGCGTCCATGGAAGATGCGCAGCTTGATCCCGGCCTCATGCGCGGCGACATGCAGGTTACGGTGCGCGCGAAAGATCTCCCATGTCGAGGTCAACATGCCGCCGTCCTTATTCGAATCGGAGTACCCGAGCATGATCTCCTGCCAGTTGCCCCAACTTGCCAGGAGCTTGCGGTAGTCGGGCCGATTCCACAGCTCGCGGCAGACGGCGGGCGCGTGGCGCAGATCCTCGATGGACTCGAAAAGCGGTACCGGCATGAGGCCGGGGTCCCGCAGCGGGGGGGCGAGGTGTCCCTGTCGCTGGGGTGGAAGGCCGGGATCGAGGTCCGGTGTGTCGCCCGCTCCCTCAAGCTTGACGCCGCCGAGCCGCGCCAGCCGCACCACGGCCAGCACATCTTCAACGGTTTCGGCCCCGCTGATGACGTATTGGCGAATCGCCTCGGGCGAGCAACCTTGTTTGACCTCGGCCACCACGCGGAAGGTCTCGAGCACGCTGGCTGTCTGAGCAGAAAGTCCGCCCGGCAGCGTGGCTGCGGTGGTGTCGCCGATCGCCTCCTCCAATGCCGCGGCGTGAACACGCGCATGCTGGCGAATATCGAGCGTGTGGAGATGAAGGCCGAAGGTGCGCACCTGGAGGATGAGCGGATCGATGAGCGTACGCGCGATGCGGATTCCGTTGTTCTCTTTGAGCGACGCGCGCAGCGTCTCCAGGTCATCGATAAATTCCTGGACGGAGCAATAGGCCGGCAGTACTTGCGCCAGCTTGTTCTGGCTGCGCGCGAGCGCGTAGGGCGTGATGGGAAACGCTTCGCCAGCGCCTGGCGCCTCCGCCGCCTGCTCCAGCGTGCGCCTCAGCGTACATTGGATGCGCGCCTCGATGCAGATGACGAAGCGGCGATAGTACTCGAACTCATACTGCGCGCCGAAGACCTGCCCCTCCGGCGTGTGCACCTGCGCCACGTAAGCTTTGAGCCGGTCGAGCAGTGCCTGGCTCACCGGCCGCTGCTGCGCGCTTGTGGTCAGCAGGTCGATAATTGCATCGAGCCGGCGCTGGTAATAGAGCAGCAAATGCCCGCGCGCCAACTGCAGCGCGGCACGCGTCACCTCCGGCGTGACGAAAGGATTGCCGTCACGGTCGCCGCCGATCCAGGAGCCGAAACGCAGCACGAGAGGCAGTTCGCAGGGCTCGATCTCAAGCGAGTAAGCGGCGCGAAGAGCCTCGGAAATTTCACGGTAGAGCTCGGGAAGGGTCTCGAAGATCGACACATCGTAGTAGTCGAGACCCATCTTGATCTCGTCGTAAACGGTAGGCCGGCGCGAGCGCACCTCGTCGGTTTGCCACAGGCTGGTGATTTCGGCCAGAACGAGTTCTTCCAGGCGAGCGAGGTCCTGCTCGGGAATGGGAATACGGTCGAGAGCCTCAAGATATTCGCCGATGCGGCGGCGCTTGAACATCACCGTGCGCCGCGCAGCCTCAGTGGGATGCGCGGTGAAGACGGGCACGATGAATACGCGCTCAAGCCAGTTCAACGCTTCTTCAGCCCCGATGCCCACGCGGCGCATCTCTGTGAACGTGCCTGCAAGAGAGCCGCGCTGGCGGCCGGCCTCGCCGCTTAGCCGCAGTGCGATGCGGCGGCGCTTGCGATGATTGGTTTCCGCGAGATTGATGAGCTCGAAGTAGAAAGCAAAGGCGCGCGTGAGCATGAGGCCGCGCTCGACGGGCAGCGAGTGCACCAGCTCCAACGCAGCGGCGGCGTGGCGCGCGGCCTCCTCGGTATCGCCGTGGGCCTCGGCATCGCGGCGGCGGATGGTGCCCTGCCGCAACGCTTCCACTTGCCAAAAGAGTTCATCGCCGGCCTGCTCGCGCAGCACCGCGCCCAGCAGCGTTCCCAGCGAGCGCACATCGCGGCGCAGCGGAGCTTCTTTCAGGTCCCCGGTCTGCGCTTCAAGCTCCGCCAGCCGCTGCGCCCAGCTCTCGGGATTCCACAAAAGAGCCATCGTGATTTGATTATGCACGACAGAATTAAGGAGCCGAGATGCACTGTTTACGAGATAAGACCAGGGCGATGCGCCGGGCTAGGATCGCGACTTCCATCAGGGCGTAATTCCGCATCCAATCTTGGGAAGAGAAAAGGGGATTTGATGCGGACCAAGAAGACGACACGACGGGATTTGTTGAAGGTGGGGGCTGCCGCTGGAGCGGCGGGAATGATAGGAGGATTGATTCCCGGTTGCAGTGCGGTGCGCAACGCGGTCAACAGTGCAACGGGATCGAACGCATGCGGCAACATCACGGATATCGACCACGTGGTGATTCTGATTCAGGAAAACCGGTCGTTCGATCACTACTTCGGCAGTTATAAGGGCGTCAATGGATTCGCGGCGCAGAGCGCGGCCTTTCAGCAGCCCTATGCTGCGAATACTTCCGTGCCGCCGGCAGGGGTTCTGCTGCCGTTCCACCTGGACACAACAAAACTGAATGCGGCCTGCACGCATGACATTACCCACGATTGGGTACCGCAGCACCAGAGCTGGAATAACGGAGCGATGGACGGATTCGTGACGTCGCGGTTGGCCATCGATGCAAACGATGCGGTGCTCACCATGGGCTACTACACACGCGCTGATTTGCCGTTCTACTACGGTGTGGCCGATGCGTTCACGCTGTGCGACAACTACTTCTGTTCGGTGATCGGGCCAACGGACCCGAACCGGCTTTACACGATGGCGGCGTCGCTCGATCCCGATGGAACGCAAGGCGGACCCGTGCTGCAGACGCTGATCACGACCCGCTCCGCGTTTTTCGGCAAGCTGACTTACACCACCATGCCGGAGCAGTTGCAGGCGCGTGGGATCTCGTGGAAGGTGTACGGCTCACCGGATCAGAACATTTTGAACGGAACGTTTTCAGATAACGTGCTCTCGTACTTCAAGAATTTTCAGGATCCAACGTCGTCGCTCTACAAGAATGCATTCGGCCCTCAGTTTCCTACGGACTTTGTGACAGATGCTGTGAGCGGGAACCTCCCGCAGGTTTCATGGGTGATTGCGTCGGTGGTGGATTCGGATCACCCGCCGGCGCCGGCGGTGTTTGGAGAAGCCACGCTCTCAGGAATTCTGGCGGCTCTTATGGCGAATCCGGCGGCGTGGGCGAAGACGGCGATGTTTGTGACCTACGACGAGAATGGCGGCTTCTTCGATCATGTCGCGCCCATGACGGCGCCGCCGGGGACACCTGGGGAATATGTGACGGCCCCCGCTGCGCCCGATCCGACGGTGGGAGGAGGAATCAGCGGCCCGATCGGGCTTGGCTTCCGCGTGCCGATGATGGTGATTTCGCCGTTCAGCCGCGGGGGGTTCGTGTGCTCCGATCGTTTCGATCACACATCGATGCTGCGTTTTCTTGAAACGCGATTCGGCGCGGAAGTGCCGAATTTGAGCGCTTGGCGGAGAGCAACCGTGGGCGATATGACAACGGCGTTCAACTTCAGCAAGCCAGACAACACAATTCCGGCGCTGCCTGCGGTCTCGTCGGCGGTGGCAACTGCAATTACGCAGTGCGAAAACAATCTGGCTGGATTTTCGGCGTACCCGCTGCCGGCTACGCAAACGATGCCTATACAGGAGGCAGGGACGGCCGCGCGGCCGAGCAGTACTTGCTGACCGGGGGCGATTGGCTCAGTCGTTTTCGAGCTGGGAGCATAAGCCTTTTTCCACTCCGCCGTCAGCGCGGCCAGTTGCGAGCGCAGTTCCTCGGCCAGCACAGTCAGCCGCTGCGCCCAGCTCTCGGGATTCCACAAAAAAGGCCATCTTCTTCCGATTATGCACGAGAGAATTCGGGCCGGGCTGGGATCAGCAGATCTGCCCTTCCAACTATGCCATCAACTCTTCCCATTCGGCGGTGAGCGCGGCAGGCTGGGCGCAGCCCTGGTTCTGCCCGGGCCGGCGGTTCGGTCAGCCGGCGCCAATCAGCTTTAAGTAATCCGGCTCGTCGGCGATCGATTGATAGCGGAAACCTCTTACGATCCTGCGTTGTTTCAGGAAGAACACTCCCGGCATTTGATTTGCGTCTTCCTGAAGCCGGCCAATTCCATACTCGAACAAGGCTCCTTTGAGCCAGCCCTTCCAAACCGCCGGGCTCAACAAATGCCAAAAAGGATTTCTTCGCGCCAGAGCAAAGACAGGATGCTGGTACAGCGATGCGTCAGGATTGCTGACGCGTTCCACATCCGAGAGGTTGTAATAGTCAAAGTAAGGCTTGGCCCGCTGCGGCGAACCCAGATGCACGAAGACCGGATTTGTTCCCTTTGCCGCAATCTGCTCGCGAATCTTTGAGACTTGATCGAGGGCCTGCCGGCAAAAAGTGCAGCCAAAGTGACGAAGAAAGACGAGCAGAACGGGAGACTCGTCGACGACTTCGAGCAGCGATCGACCGGACTCGGTGTTGAACTCGCGGAGAACTGCGGCCAGCTCCGATGGTTCTGCGGGATGTGTTGTTCCTGACGGCATCGGACACTTCCAGCATAGCTCGCGGAGCGGCCTCAAGCGCCTTAAAGCTGCGCCATCAGCTCTTCCCACTCGGCGGTGAGCGCGGCTAACTGCACGCGCAGCTCCTCGGCCAGCGTGGTCAGCCGCTGCGTCTCCGCGGCGGAGACGTAGACGCCCAATTGCTCCTCGGTGTGCGCGATCGACGCCTCGATGCGCGGGATCTCTTCTTCGAGAAAGGCGCAGCGCTCTTCCATCTGCTTCTGCTTGATGGGATTCAGGCGCGCGGGCCTGCTTCTTTGGCGCGGCGCTTTCAGGTGCATCGTACCGCCCTCGATGAGGATTCTGTTGTTCGACGAACGCGGCTGGGCGTATGGACTGCATTTTCGCCGCGCGAAGTCAAAGCGCAACCGCAGATCCTTCGGCTCCGCCGCGCTGCGCCCGGCGTCGCTCAACATGGCATCGCCGCGAGAAGCTTCCGCAGCCATTGCGGCTTTGCGGCGCAGGTAGTCTTCGTAGTTGCCCTCGTATGCTGTCACGGCCGCCTTCTCGATTTCGAGCACGCGCGTGGCCAGCCGATCGATGAAGTAGCGGTCGTGGGAGACGAAGACCACGGTGCCGCTGAAGCCGGCGAGCGCTTCGAGCAGCACATCTTTGGCGCGCATGTCCAGATGGTTGGTGGGCTCGTCGAGCAGCAGAAAGTTCGACGGCGAAACCAGAATCCGCGCCAGCGCGTAGCGGTTGCGCTCGCCGCCGGAGAGCACGCCCAGCGGCTTGAAGACTCGTCGCCCGAAAAGAGAAAGCAGCCCAGCAGCGAGCGCAGCTGCGACCTCCGGCACGCTGAGCGCGGCGCGGCTGATGTCGTCGAGCATGCGCGCCTCGGGGTCGAGCACCTTGTACTGGTCCTGCGCGAAGTACTCGGCGACGACGTTGTGGCCCAGGCGGATCGACCCGGCCGTTGGCGCCTCCTCGCCGGTGAGCAGCTTGATGAGCGTGGACTTGCCCGCGCCGTTCACGCCCACCAGCGCCACGCGGTCGCCGCGCTCGATGGTGAAGCGCGCGCCGCTGAACACCTGCTTCGGCGCCGTAGCTCTTCGCCAGCCCCTCCGCCTCAGCCACCATGCGGCCCGAGGGCGGCGGCTGGGGAAACTTGAAGTGAATGACCGGCTCTTCTTCGGGAATCTCGATGCGCTCGATCTTTTCCAGTTCCTTGATCCGCGACTGCACCTGCTTGGCCTTGGTGGCCTGATAGCGGAAGCGATTGATGAAGGCCTCAAGGTGCTCGATCTGCTCGCGCTGGTTGCGGTATGCGGCCATTAACTGCTCGCGCCGCTCGTCTTTCTGCGCGAGGTATTTTGTGTAGTTGCCCTGGTAGATGGTGAGCCGCTTGTTCCATATCTCCACGGTGCGGTCGATGGTGACATCGAGAAAATAGCGGTCGTGCGAGATGAGGATGTAGCCGAAGGGATAGTGCTGGAGATAGTCCTCAAGCCAGTTGCGGGTTTCCAGATCCAAATGGTTTGTGGGCTCGTCCAGAAGCAGAAGATTGGGCTTGGCCAGCAGCAGCTTGGCCAGCGCGATGCGCATCTGCCAGCCGCCGCTGAATTCATCGGTCTGCCGCGCCCAATCTTCCTTGCCGAAGCCGAGGCCGGTGAGCACGCCGCCCACCTGCGCGTCGAGCGCGTAGCCGTCGAGCGCGTGAAAGCGGTCCTGCAGCAGCGAGTAGCGCTCGGCGGCGGACTCGTACTCGGGGCTTTCGTGGTCGAGTTCGGCCATCTGCGCCAGCCAGCCGCTCGATCTCGCGCTCCATTTCGCGCAATCTCGTCGAAGACGGTGAGGCATTCCTCGAAGACGGTGCGGCCGGCGAGCTCGCAGCCCCTCCTGCGGCAGGTAGCCGATGCTGATGCCGCGGGTCTGCTCGAGCGGGCCGTAGTCCAGCGTCTCGAGTCCGGCGAGCACCTTCATCAGCGTGGATTTGCCGGTGCCGTTGGCGCCCACGAGCGCGGTTTTTTCGTCGTTGCGGATGAGCCAGTCGGCCTCAAGAAACAGCACGCGCGGGCCGAACCGCTTTCCGGCATTTTGGAGCGAGAGCATTCCCTCTATTTTCGCAAAATCGGCTTGCGGCGCCGGTACTGTCCCACCCCTTCCACAATGAAGCAGCATTTCCAGGAGTGAGCAATATAGTACAGACGGCCGCTTTGAGGCCGGGCGACAATGGATAGAGATTGATCGTAATTGCGGTTAATCCCAGGGCGTGAGTATCCATTGCGTCGCGCAAGCCCCCAAGGATCAACTGGGGGCTGAGTTGCCGTTGCCGAGGCGCAAAGAGAGCTGGGCTTCTGCCGTCTCCAGCAATACGTCCCCCCGTCTTTGACTCATTCGAGAAGCGCCGCAGGCGGGACACTGCGGCAAAGCATTACTGGGCATAAAGGGGCCACGCAAACAACTGGCCTGCAAGGAGTAGCATTTTGACGCGCAGCAATAATAAGAAATTCGATTCCTCTGCCTTTCTTGCAAACGCCGGGCTCGGGCGAACAGTGATCGAGCTGAAACCAAAGCAGACATTTTTTTCGCAGGGGGATACAGCAGATTCTGCGTTCTATCTGCAAAAGGGCCATGCAAGGGTCACTGTCGTCTCGCAGAGGGGCAAAGAGGCCACAATCACCCTCCTATCCGCTGGTGATTTTGTCGGAGAGGAATCCCTCGCGGCGATCCTCGGGCTGCGTTTGTCGACCGCCACAGCCGTGAACAACTGTACTGCGTTGAAGATTAGCAGAGACGAAATGGCCCGAGTGATGCATGACGAACCTGCATTCGCCGATCTGTTTCTCAAGTTCCTGCTGGCCCGCAGCATGCGAACCCAGGCCGATCTTGTCGATCAGCTGTTCAACTCCAGTGAAAAGCGCCTGGCGCGGATTCTTCTGTTGATGGCGGAATTCGGTAATCCCGGCGAACCGGAAACCTTCATTCCTCCCATCACGCAGGAAACACTGGCGGATATGATCGGTACCACCCGGTCCCGTGTCAGCTTCTTCATGAACCGCTTTCGCAAGCTTGGTTTTATCAGCTATAACGGCCGCATCCAGGTACATAAGTCTCTGCTTAATGTGGTCCTGCTCGATCAATTGCCTGACCACAACGCGCAGAAACCGGCCATTCGCCCTGTCTCGTGAGCTAGCTTCGTCCGGTGCTTCGCGCATGCACTGCAAGTGGTTGCGGGGCAGCGCAGCAACGACGTCAAACCATTGTTAGCGACGAAGCTGCCTGCGTATCGGAGCAGGATGGTCGAGTCCCGCCGGCGATGATCCTGATTTCTTTTCGGCTGGCGCATCGCGCAGAATCAGTTGGTCGGAGCAGCTTGGCCAACTCATCTGGCGGAACGGGCCGGCTGAAAAAGTTCCCCTGGGCTTCGTCACAATCGTGTGCCCACAGAAACTCCAGATCTTCAGCCGTTTCAACTCCCTCGAGCAATGACCCGGAGGTGAAGGCTCCGAGCCATGCCGATGAATGCTTCGACGGCGACCGTTCCACCGGGAACGGTGGTGATCCGGCGGACGAACGACCGGTCGATCTTGAGGGCATTGAGGGGTAAGTTCTGCATACTGCTCAAGCTGGAGTTGCCCGTGCCGAAATTATCGACTGACACCTGCACTCCCATATCCCGCAGAACCCTAAGAAGGGATGTCGTGCGCTCGGAACACTTCCTGAGAACACTCTCGGCAACTTCCAGCTCCAGAGATTCCGGATCCAGTCCGGTGGCATTGAGGGTTTCGAACAGTCCGTCCAGAAAATGATCGTTCTGAAGCTGGATTTCTGAAATGTTGACGGCCACCGTCCCGGCGGGCATGCCCGCATCCGCCCAAGCTCGGGCTTGGGTGCATGCTTCACCGAAGACCCAGGCGCCAATGGGCAAAATCAGGCCGGATTTCTCGGCGATGGGAATGAACCGCCCCGGAAGAATCGTTCCGCGCGTGGGATGGTTCCAGCGAGTCAGTGCTTCAGCCCCGATGATGGCTCCCGTCTTCAGATCGACTTTGGGCTGGTAGTGCAACGTAAATTCGTTCCGCTCCAGGGCGAGCCGCAGACTTTCCTCGGTGGTTTCGTGCTCGGCCGTAGAGATATCCATGTCTCGACTTGAAGAACTCAAATCGCTGACGCCCGTTCTTCTTGGCCTCGTACATTGCGGAGTCCGCATTCCTGATGAGCGTCTCCACATCCAAGCCCGTCCTCGGGATATACGCTCACACCGATGCTTGCGGTGACGTGAAGCTCGCGGTGGTCCGCAAGATGAACTTCCGCCACCGCCCGCAACACTCTTCTGGCAGTAGCAGCAGCATCTTCAGGTTTCTGCATGTCTTGCAGCAGCAAGACGAACTCATCGCCTCCGTGCCTGCATACCGTATCTGGAGAGCGCACGCAATGCAGCAAGCGATTCGCGACAGACTTGAGAAACTCGTCGCCGGCCGCATGTCCCAGGGAATCGTTGATACGTTTGAAGCCATCCAAATCCAGGAACAGCACGGCGGCGCGCCCCCTGTGCCGTCGCGCAAGAGCGATGGCCTGGCCAACCCGGTCGCAAAAGAGCAATCGATTGGGCAAACCGGTGAGAGAATCATGTTCGGCCAAATGGGTCATCTGCTCCGACTGCGCCCGCGCCTCGCTTACATCGCGAAAAACGATCACCGCCCCAGTGACTGCCCCTTCACGGTCATGGATGGGGGCAACGGAGTCTTCGATGAAGACTTCATGACCGTCACGGTGGATCAGTACACAATTCAACGGCAGCTTCCCCGGTCAGGTTTTCCGATGCCGCCTTGGCCATCGGATCCAGGATTGGCTTGCGAGTGGAGGCGTCCACGATGCGGAAGACTTCGGTCAGGTGCCGGCCGGCTGCGTCCTTCAGCGGCCAGCCCATCATGCTGCCCGCGATGGGATTGAAGAAGGTGATATTTCCCGACATGTCGGTGCGAGATCACGGCATCTGCGATGGAATTGAGCGTGGCCTGGGCGCGATCCTTTTCATTGGTCAGGATCTCTTCGTTCGTCGTGCGCTCAACGGCATTGCCCAAGGCTCGCATGAGTTTGTCGCGGCTCAAACTGGTCCTTGATGAGATAGTCTTGCGCGCCCTCGTGGATTGCATGAATTGCATTCGGTTCGTCGTCGAGGCTGGACAACAGCACAATGGAGACGTGGGGTGCGGCTGCGCGTACGCGACTGACCGCACCCAATCCTTCTGGATCGGACAGTCCCAGGTCCAGCAAGATAATATCAACGGAATTCTCTCGAAGAAAGGTCTCGGCGTCTGCCAGACATTCGACGTGGGTCAACTTGAAGGAGTGTGAGCTCTGGTCGTCGAACATCGCGCGGATGATGTTCGTTTGTGCGGGGTCATTTTCGATCAGAAGAACGGTCTTGTCCACTGTTTTTCCCAACGGCTTCACCTCGGCACGAGCAACCTGGCACCATTTGCCTAGAATTCACGAGTTCGCGGAACCTTCCCGGACGAATTGGTCGAAGCATCTCAAAACCCCGCGCAACAGTTCTGTTCACTTTTGCTCACTTTTGGGTAGCCGTCTGAAACCGGTGACTCAGGGGAGTTACTGTGAACGCATCTTCATGATTCCGCAGGAGGTCACCAAGCCCGCGAGCGTGGGTTCATATTGTCTGCGGCGACCGGCAGAGCCGGGCGTTCTTCAGCCGGAGACAGAGAACGTGCGTTGTGCATCGGTGATGGAGGCGGCGTGAGAACAGAGATTCTTTTCGACGGCAAGCCGGTTCGGAAGAAGTAATGGCAGGATGGGGGCAAGCCTGGGGCGCAACATAGGTTGGCCTCAACTCGCCCAACACCAACTCCTAATCCGGTGTAAGCCCACGAGCACCAAGCTGGAGGATCGTGACTTGCGGCCATATCGAATTATGTTCGTGAGCCGCTTTATTTGTGATCCTCCAGGACATCCAACTTATCCAGACGCCCTTTGCGCTGCACACTTCGCATTATGCGGCTGACCTTCTCTCTTGAGGACTTTGGTCCTGAACGATCTCATCGAAGATGGCACGGAATTGGATCATTGCGGTGCGGAGCTCTTCAGTGCTTTCTTCGGCACGGTAGGGCCGCACCGCGATGGCGTGCGCCGCGCGGTAGTTTTCCATCGCGCCGGAGTAAAGCACGGAGACATCCGCGGCGCGTTGTTCAAAGCTGTCCTTGGGATAGCCGCGGGCTTCGAGGAGCGCAGCGATCAGGTCGTCGGCTTCAGTGACCGCGGCCTCGGGGTGATCGAGGAAGCGGGATTGCACGGTTTGCCACTCGGCGACGAATCGCTCCCGCTCGTGGGCGCCGAGTTCGCGGATCTTCAGTGCGTGTACGCGGGATTCACGATCGGCCAGATTTGCCTCGGCCTTATGCGAAGAGCCACGCTCCAGCACAGCGCGATCGTACTCCGATCCGAAACGATTGCGGAAGGCCGCGGTCCTGGCTTTGCGGCGTCTAAGATATTCCGTAACGACGATGGCAACCAAGACGAGTACGATCACTGCAATGATGAGCTGGGCATTCGTGAATTGATAGTGCATTGTGTTCTCCTGTGAAGCATTTACGCGACGGCAAAGGATGAATGCCTGTGTTTGGCCATCCTAGTAATCGCCGTCCATGCCGCCGTAGCCTCCGGCCGGGACCGCAGCCTTACGCTCGGGAAGTTCGGCAATCAGGGCTTCAGTGGTGAGAAGGAGACCAGCGATCGAGGCTGCGTTCTCCAGTGCCGTGCGGGTCACCTTGGTCGGGTCGATGACGCCGGCCTTTACCAGGTCTTCGTAGACGCCGGTAAGGGCGTTATATCCGTAGTTCTGCTCTTTGGATGCAAGGACTTTGGCAACGACGACAGCGCCTTCTTCGCCGGAGTTGGCAACGATCTGCCGCAGCGGCTCTTCAAGAGCACGGCGCACAATCTGGGCGCCAATCTTCTCGTCGCCTTCGAGTGTCTTGATGAGGGCGTCGACCGCAGGAACGGCGCGAACCAAGGCCACGCCGCCGCCGGGAACGATTCCTTCCTCGACTGCCGCGCGGGTTGCGTGCAGAGCGTCCTCAACGCGAGCCTTCTTTTCCTTCAGTTCGGTCTCGGTTGCAGCGCCCACCTGGATGATGGCAACGCCGCCCACCAGCTTGGCCAGCCGCTCCTGGAGCTTCTCCTTGTCGTAGTCCGAGGTGGACTTCTCGATCTGTGTACGGATCTCGTTCACGCGGCCTTTGATTTTGTTGGCATCGCCGGCGCCGTCGATGATGGTGGTGTTGTCCTTGTCGATGGTGATGCGCTTCGCCTTGCCCAGATTTTCGAGCTTCACGCCTTCCAGCTTGATGCCCAGATCCTCGGTGATGGCCTCGCCGCCGGTCAGGATGGCGATGTCGCCGAGGATATCCTTCCGGCGATCGCCGAAGCCGGGAGCCTTGACGGCAGCCGCGTTCAGGGTGCCGCGCAGCTTGTTCACTACCAGGGTAGCCAGGGCTTCGCCCTCAATGTCCTCAGCGATGATCAAGAGCGGCTTGCCGCCGCGGGCCACCTGCTCCAACAAGGGCAGCAGATCCTTCATATTGCTAATTCTCTTCTCGAAGATCAGGATGGAGGGCTCGTCCAGGACCACTTCCATGCGACCGGGGTCGGTGACAAAGTAGGGGCTCAGGTAGCCGCGATCAAATTGCATACCCTCCACAGTCTCCAGAAATGTATGGCCCGTCTTTGAATCCTCGACAGTAATGACGCCGTCCTTGCCGACCGTCTTCATCGCCTGGGCAATGATTTCACCAATTTCCTGGTCTCCATTGGCCGAGAGCGCGCCCACCTGGGCCACTCCACTCTCGTCCACGGGCCTGGATAGCTTGCCCAGTGCGCCGCCTTCGACCCACTTGCCATCCTTGTCGCGCTTGCCAATAATCACGATCACGGCCTTTTCGATGCCGCGCCTCAGGGCCATCGGGTTGGCGCCCGCCGCCACGGTTTTCACGCCTTCGCGGAAGATGGACTGGGCCAGGACCGTTGCGGTCGTCGTGCCGTCACCTGCCACGTCAGAGGTCTTGGAAGCGACCTCCTTCACCAGCTGGGCGCCGACGTTCTCCATCGGGTCCTTCAGTTCAATTTCCTTGGCTACCGTCACGCCGTCCTTGGTGATGGTGGGCGATCCAAACTTCTTCTCAATCACCACGTTCCGGCCCTTGGGCCCGAGCGTCGCCTTGACGGCGTCCGCCATCGTGTTCACGCCGCGCAGGATGGCCTGACGGGAACCTTCACCTTGCAGAATTTGCTTTGCCATTGCTCTCTCCTAGTAGGTTTCAGGTGTCAGGTTTCAGGTGTCAGTTTCCCCTGCCCATCAACCCGCATTCAAACTGTCAACTTCACTCCAGACCGATCTCGAAAGGTTCAAGTCATCCGGGCGTCATTGCACTTCAGTTTCCTGAAACCTGACACCTGAAACCTGAAACCTGTCTCTGAGCTACTTCTTCAAAATGCCGAGGACTTCTTCCTCGCGCATGATCAGGAACTCCTCGCCGTCGATCTTGATCTCGGTGCCGGAGTACTTGCCGAAGAGCACGCGGTCGCCCGCTTTTACGTCCAGGGGGAAGACTTTGCCTTCGTCGTTGGACTTGCCCTTTCCGGCAGCGATGACCGCACCTTCCTGGGGCTTTTCCTTGGCGCTATCCGGGATGATGATGCCACCGCGAACGGTTTCCCCCTCTTCGACGCGGCGAACGAGGATGCGATCGTGCAGTGGGGTGAAAGTGGTCGTTGCAGATGTTGTTGCCATTTCTTGCTTCTCCTTTACGCAGGGGCAGGGTTGAACTCAGAAGTGAATCTCATCCGATGAGCACAACTGTCCGCGGCGCTGTCCAGCCGCTTGGCTCCCGCTCATTTCGATCATCGAATAAACTTCCGCCTGAAAGATGGTCAAAATAGCACAGCACCTGGAAAGACCCGAAGGAACTGTCGGCCTCGCCCCTTGGCCGCAGCCGCCGCGAGCCATTGCGGCGGCTGCAGTGGAACCGATCTTCAATTAACACTGGAAATCGTTCTCCACTCAGCCATTCTGAGCAAAACTGAACAGTTTTGATCTCGCAACGCAAAGAAACTATTAGAAGGCGCCGGAATCACTGGCGGCAGCGGCGATTCCGGCCTCTGGGGCCTCCCATCCCCGCAGGCGTCCCTTTCGCCGTTGCTACGGGCAATGCCATTTGCTGCAAGTTAACTGAGACTAAACAAGCCGCCTGCCCGCTGGGCGCAGTCAAGGTATCGACAGGATCATCGCGATGAAGATTCAATCTCCTCTTAGTTCGCAATACGCGCAAGCGCCTACCATGGCTCTTAACAACGAAACACGTCTTCACTCACAGGTGCTGAGCAGGGGGACCAACTGGATCTTTGCGATTACCTTCGCGTGCTTTCATCTCGGCGCGCTGGCCGCTTTTTTCTATTTTCGATGGTCGGCTCTGGTGATTTTTCTTGTGATGTGGGTGCTGGGGCAGAATGTCGGGATAGCGATGTGCTACCACCGCCTGCTGACTCACCGCGGATACTCTACTCCAAAGTGGTTGGAGTATTGCATTGCCACTTGCGGTACGCTTGCCCTTCAGGGCGGGCCCATTTACTGGGTCGCTGTTCATCGCATGCATCACAAATACACCGATAAGGAGGGAGATCCACACTCGCCGCGCGACGGGAAGTGGTGGTCCCATATGGGATGGATTCTAAATGGCACTCTTCGCAATGAAACAAAAGCGCTGAAGCAGTATGCCCCGGATCTGGCCCGCGAAAGCTACTATGTCTGGCTGAATAAGTATCACTGGGTTCCATTAACCGTCGTTGGCATAACGCTATTCGCTCTCGGAGGATGGCCGTGGATTCTATGGGGCGCAGTCCTGCCTGTAACCATCGGATTTCACGTCACCTGGATGGTCAATTCCATTACACATATTTGGGGCAAACGGCGTTTTGCCACGACTGACGACTCGCGGAACAATCTTTGGGTGGCGCTGCTGACCGGTGGAGAGGGATGGCACAACAACCATCACGCACATCCAGTCTCCGCCCGTCACGGGTTGGCCTGGTGGGAGATCGACGTCAATTACTATGGCATTTTTCTCCTTCAGAAGCTCGGCCTTGCGCGTCATGTGAAGACAGCCAGCCTGAAACCCGTGGTTGAAGAGCGAGTTATGCCGGCATCGCAGGACGCTGTTGGAACTTCGATGGACGGGGCCTCACATAGGGCGACAGCGTGAACTTCATGCAGGCGTGGACTCCCACGGAGCCACATACACGGGCTGCATAAACCGTCTGGAGAAGTTGCCAGAGGCGGCTTCGCTGATGGTGTAACGGAGCGCAGGGCGCCCATGGACGAGGTACTGCTGCAACGGTCTCACATGGTTCCTATTGCTCAGACACGTGCGATGCGTGCGACTAGATTGGAGTATGTAAGGGCAAATAGTTGATTGTCCCCATCAGGTCACGTGTATTCAGGTACTGACTTAACCCCTTATGTAGGCTGCTGTTGCCGTGTTGATGCGAGCGGCGCCAAAGCATCCCACCCTAACCAGGGAACCGCAGACACCTTAAAGGGGGGTCTCACATGCGTGGAATCAAGATTCTATTCGGTACGACGGCACTGCTTGCCGGCCTGGCCCTGGCGCCAGCGGCTCAAGCGCAAGTTGTGATTGATATCGGCGTTCAACCAAGCTGTGCGTATGGCTACTACGGCTATGCGCCATACGCCTGCGCGCCCGATGGCTATTACGGGCCGGGGTACTTCTACAACGGCATCTTCCTGGGCATGGGCCCCTGGGGCGGATGGGGCTACAGCCACGGCTGGGGCGGTCATCGCTTTTCGGGCGAAGGCGGAGGAAACTACCACGGCGGACCTGGGCCCGCGTCTTATCGCGGCGGCGGCGGTCCAGCCCGCGGCGGCAATGCTGCTCCTCGTTCCGACGGGGCGCGTCCCAGCGCAGGTCATGCAGCAGTGCAGCGTACCAATGCATCGCACCCGGATCATGCACCGGCATCGCACGCGCCAGCTTCGCACGCAGCTCCCAGCGGCGGCGGGTCTCACGGTGGCGGTGGCGGACATGAAGGCGGCGGCGGACATGACGGCGGCGGACGGCACTAACATGTAGCTGCTGAATCACTCAGCAGTCTGCACCACAAGTGGCGGAGCATACCAGCTCCGCCGCTTTGCGTTTGTGGAAACATTTCCTGGCGCATCGTGCCTAGATGGGGCGCAGTGGGGCGGCTGCTTCGCGGCATGGACAAAATGCTCAATTGTTAGAGGACCTGTCTGCCTGTTTCGCGGAGCGGGATTTCGTCGGATTCGGCAGGCTGCGCTGCTGAATCGATCGCCTTCAACAGCTTTTGCGTCATCACCTGGAAGTGATAACCCATGACCGCCAGGGTCATGGCGGCGCCGAAGCAGCGGCGATACCGCGTCGCCGCCTCCGCAAGAAACTTCCAGTAACTCCACCGATGCCGCCCGAAGACGCCCTGCCGCACGATCGAGTGAACCAGCGCACGCAGGTTGGCCCGCGTCATCCAAGGCTCCGATTGCGGCCGCGGCCGTCTCTTCGCACGCTCTCCCGCCGGCCGCTTCGCCGGCTTCGGGTGGGCGCGGTTCAGGTAAAGCTTGACGCGCTCATAGTAGGCCTCGCAGTTGTAGATCCTCTTCATCACCTCGCGGTAGCCCTCGACCAGACGGGCAGAATCCATGCGAGGCAAAAAGTTCAGCCGATCGCAAAAAGTGTTGTTGCCGCCGCCCGCGTCCACAATCCGGCCCTCGCGCCGCAGCCGCCGGAACAGTTGTGTGCCCGGCATGGCCTGCAGCAGCCCCACCATGGCGATGGGAATGCCGCTCTTCTCGATGAACTCGACCATGCGGTCGAAGATGTCTTCCTTGTCGGTGTCGAAGCCCAGGATAAAGCCGCCCATCACCTCTATCCCGTAGCTCTGGATCGTCGCCACGCTCTCGAGCAAACTGCGCCGCGTGTTTTGCAGTTTGTTGCTGGCAATCAGACCCGGCTCATCGGGAGTCTCAATGCCCAGGAAAACGGATTTGAAGCCTGCGTCCTTCATCAATTGCATCAATTCGGCATCGTCGGCCAGATTCAGCGAAGCTTCGGTGATGAATTCGACAGCCGGATGAAACCCGCTCGCGCCACTCGACGAGTGCCCGCAGCAGTTCCTTTGCCCGCGCCTTGTTGCCGATGAAGTTGTCGTCGACAATAAACACCGCCTCACGCCAGCCGGCAGTACGCAACTGGTCCAGCTCGGCCAGCACCTGGGCCACGGCCTTGGTGCGCGGCCGCCTCCCGTAGATCTCGATAATGTCGCAGAACTCGCAGTTGAAGGGGCAGCCGCGCGAGTATTGCACGGTCATCGTCGAGTAGCGCTTCATCTTGATCAGGCTCAGGTCGGGCAGCGGACTCGCCGCCATCTCCGGCCGTTCGCCGGCCTGATAGACGTGCCGCGCCGTTCCCTCTTCCAGCTCCCGCGCCAGATCGGCAATCAGGCACTCGGCCTCGCCGATGACCACGTGGTCGGCCTTCAGCTCGGCGGCCGGTATGCTGCTGGCGATGGGCCCGCCCACCACGGTGCGCAGACCGCGCGCACGGCAGCGCTCCACAATGGCCAACAGAGTTTCACGCTGAATGTGCATACCGCTCAACAGAACCACGTCAGCCCATGCCAGGTCGCGGTCGCGCAGCCGCTCAACATTGGTATCCACCAGCCGCGTCTTCCAGGATCGCGGCAGCAAAGCCGCCACCGTCATCAGGCCCAGGGGAGGCTGTGCCGCCCGTTTGCCCAGAAACTTGAGCGCGTGCTTGAAGCTCCAAAATGTCTCGGGGAATTCCGGGTAAATCAGCAGGGCGTTCATGGACCGCATCTCAAGGAAGGAGGGCGCCGCGCACACAAATCCGCAGTGGGGTCTTGCAGTTGGTTTCAGCGCATCGTAAACAACGCAGCTGCGCTCCGGCGCACCCCTCCTGAAGCAGTTTCGTCCCTCCGGCCGGCAGAAAACTGTATAAAAGGGATCACTTCTTTGAAAAAGTCCAATCTTCGGGCTTGTGATCCCTTGGCTACCGGTGTCGACGAACACTCCCGAGGATCAGGCCGCTTCACAATACGGCGCGGCGTCCGGAGAACAGGTTGAATAACAGGATGATCAACGCGACCACCAACAGAAGGTGAATCAGGCTACCGGCTATGTGGAAGCCGAAGCCTAGAAGCCACAAAACCAGAACGACGACGAAAATTGTCCAAAGCATATTCGACACACCTCTCTCGATTGCGAACGCCTGAGACGGGAACCCCCGGCTCAGGCGCGCTCAACACATTCACAAACAACTGTTAATTCGCCGCAATGGCCTGCGCCCTTGCGTCTCTGACTGCATCGATGAACCGGTTCGCCGATGCGGGCGTCGCCACTTCGCCGCGCAGAACGCGGTGGGTGGAGACTTCAGGCCCATAGAATGCATCCATGGAGCTATCGTCGCGGCGAACATCGGCGCCGGTCAGGGTGAGCCCGGCAAATGCGCCTTTGGCGCGCGAGTAGGTAAGGATTTCGGTGTTCAGTTTCCAGTCGGTATCGGCAGTGGCATGGCGACCCACCGGTCCGGCTGCCGCAGAAGCGTCAGCTCCAATTTGGAACTTGGCGTCTTCCAGGCGTTGCATTCCTCTGTCGCCCTGGAAGATCATGACCAGATCTACGCCTTCGACGCCGATCTGCAATCCCCAGCTTCCGCCGGTGATAGCAAAGAACGCAGGCGCGCTCCATCCGTCCGCGGTCCGGCAGGTGGCTATGCCCTTGCCGTTCTCCGCACCAAACACCAAGCCGCCCTTGATCATGTGCGGCACTACAGCAATGCACTTTGCGTGCTCGAGCACTTCTTCCGGAATGCCTTTATCCGGCGCGGCCATAATCTGATGCAGCACCAACGTTGCATTCTCGAGCCGGTTCTGAACATCTTCGCGAGTCTCCGCCCAGGCAGCGCTTGCTACACCCAGGCTGAGTAAAACCATTAACGATACAACTTTCTTCATAATTTCTCCCTTTTCTACCCATGCGCAGTGTGTTGATTTCCGCGCACTGAGGCGCACAAGGTATCCTCACTTTAGAAGCATTAGCGGGCCATGTCTGAGCAATTGCGCTCTCTCGATGGATGGCGGCCTATCTATGGATGCCGGGGAGAGGTCTTACGGCGGACAGCCAAGTTCGCGAGTGCGTGTTGAGGCAATCCGGCAAACCCTCCGCGGTTCGCCGTGGCGCAGCGAATGCGAGGCTTTCCACTGCCGGGCGGCGCGGCGGGGCTTGAAAATTTTCGAGAAGAGTGAGCAAAATTGAACAGGTTTTGCCATTTCCCGGGTTTGGCCTCGTGCTACAGTGCCGGTGGAGTGTAGCTTGGCTTGGCTTGGCTTGGCCTTTGCAAGCGCAATAGAATGAGCGGGTTTCGCACCATGCGGCCACTTCCATTCTTTGACTTTTTTGTTCATTTCTGCCGTACTTCTACCAGGCTCAGGCAATAGGATCGCTCTCACGACCCGCGCTGAAATGCAATTGAAAGGAGGCTTGCCGGATGATTGAGCTCGATAAACCGTCTTTTGATGTAGCCTCCTTTCTAGCGGGCGCCGGCCTGGGGCGAAGAATCGTCCAACTGAAGCCCAGGCAGACCTTTTTTTCGCAGGGAGACCCGGCCGATTCTGTCTTCTATCTTCAAAGAGGCCGCGCAAAGATGACGGTCGTCTCGCACACCGGCAAGGAAGCCACCCTCGCGCTTCTCTCCGTAGGCGACTTTGTGGGAGAGGAGGCGCTCGCGGCGGTCCCTGGTCTGCGATTGTCCTCGGCCGCCGCCGTTACCGCTTGCACCGCGCTCAAGATTACGCGGGAAGAGATGGCCCGCGTAATGTACGAGGAGCCTGAATTCTCCGACCTGTTCTTGAAGTTTCTGCTGGCCCGCAGCATGCGCATCCAGGCCGACCTTGTCGATCAGCTTTTCAACTCCAGCGAAAAGCGCCTGGCGCGGATTCTCCTATTGATGGCGGAGTTTAGCAAGCCGGATGACCCGGAAAAGACAATCCCAAAAATCTCCCAGGAAACCCTGGCGGAGATGATCGGCACCACCCGCTCCAGGGTCAGCTTCTTCATGAACCGTTTCCGCAACCTCGGCTTTATTGAATACGACGGCCGCATCCGTGTCCATAAGTCGCTGTTGAATGTGGTTCTTCACGATTAACTGCGGGCTAGAGCATTTTCGGAATACATATAGACTTTTTTAGAACCGTGAAAGGTGGCTCGCCGCGGCGAGCCACTTGAGTATGTGCTTTCGGTCTACACCAATTCCGAAAATGCTGTATACCGCCGGTAGCCCGACCATTTCCGCCACTCCCGCGGAACAACTCCCAAGCCAGCCACAGTTCCTCGCATACGTGTGCAGAATTGATCAGTCTTGCGATTCCTTGCATGGAATACTCGCCCCAATACCATCCTTCATCCTTTTGGTGAGGTGGACGATGCCCTGCACAAAAGAGAGACTGCTGATCGTAGACGATGAGCCTTCCGTTCGAGATTCGATGTCGTGGGTGCTTACTGAGATTGGCTACTCCGTTCGAGCAGCCGAAGACGGGCTTTCTGCGTTGATCGAGATCCGGAAGGAGATTCCGGATATGATTCTCTCCGATCTCAACATGCCGCGCATGTCGGGATTCGAGTTCCTCTCGGTGGTCCGTCGCCGATTTCCCGCAATTCCATTGATCGCCATGAGCGGCGCGTTCTGCGGCAATGAGGCGCCATCAGGAATTGCCGCCGATGCCTTCTATCAGAAGGGCAGCGGCGTCCGGGCTTTGTTGCGGATCATTGAGGGTACGGCCCGTCCGGATCGGTTGCCAGCCTACGTTGCACCCCCCAAGGCGCCCCTCTTGATTCAGCGAAACGGGCGCGATGCCCTGGGAGAGCCTTGCGTCACGATCGAGTGCCCTGAATGTTTGCGGCCTTTTAGCCAACCGGTTGGTGGTCCTCTCAGCGTTGTTCGAGAAGCGCATTGCGTGCACTGCCGGAACCTGATTTACTACACGATCGTCGAGCCCGTCGATTGGGTGCGTGCTCGAGCGTCGCAGAGTCCCCGCCGCGAGGCGAATCAGTACGGTCAGACCCAGATGCTTTCGTGAAAAGGAGAAAGGGGTGCCCATATGCGCGACATCGCCGAGCTGAACATGCTGATACGCAGGCCGCTTGAACTGCCCCCTGGCCTGAGACTGGCCACAGATGAGTTTTGCGAAGACTGGGATTTTGTGACGGGAAATGCCGGCCGGCTGGAAAAGAGAATTCGGGCGTTCAAATGGAATCTGATCAAGACCACTGACCGGCCATTGGGAAACGGTGTGAGTGAAATCTCTCAACAAGCGATTCGCACCGCTCTGGTGCATGCTCTTGGCCGCATAAATGAATACTGCAATGCCGCAGAAGTGACGCATATCGCGTTGACGCAATATCAATGGTTCTCTCTGGCCGGCGTGATTCTCATTCCTTACCGGATTCAACAGGGCGCAGTTCTGGATGTGACGGTTTCATCTCTTCCGGTGGTCCGCTTTCAGGAACGATTGGCCAGCCGCCACAATACGGATCGAGGTGAAGTTTGCCAGAAACGAAAGCAAGCCTTCTCATCGTAAATGACGTGCCATCGATTCGAATGGTACTAACGCAAATTTTCGCGAGGAATGGGCATACTGTGCGCACTGCGGCGGACGGTTTCTCCGCCTTAGCTGAGATTGAGCGCGAAGTTCCGGATATCCTCATCTCCGACCTCCATATGCCAGGCATGTCTGGCTTCGAACTGCTTAGGGTGGTCCGTCGCCAGTTTCCTTCGATTCGAGTCATTGCCATAAGCGCGTTTTCTGGAGAAGAGATCCCTGCCGGTGTTGCTGCCGATGCCTTCTTTCAAAAAGGCCGCGGTTTTGGTAATTTGTTAATGATTCTGGAATCCCTGCCTCCGCCGGAGCGATGGACGGAGCAGCCTGTTGCTTCGCCTGTGCCGGTTCGGATCCCGAGTTCGGCGGCTGGCTGCGCAATGCCACCGCTTGAAGAAACGCTGACTTTGTCCGGCAGTTGAAAGGGAGGGCGCGCAATGACGGTCCTGCAAATAGCCAGCCACGGTGTATAAGCCGTACGATATCTAAGTGCCGAGGGTGGATTGCTTTCTGCCACGGCGCAGAACAGCAGAGTGTTTCTTGCTTATGACAGGTAAATGGAGTCTGCCTTTTGTCTGCGCAGCGGCGGTTATCCTCGTCATGCTCGCGCCCTGCGAGGGCTTGTTTGCCTACTCTGTTCTCACGCACGAGGAAATCGTCGACCTGGCGTGGACATCCGAGATTCGCCCCCTCCTGTTGCACCGCTTTCCGGATCTGACTGACGACCAGATCAAGGAGGCCCATGCCTACGCATATGGTGGCTCGGTGATTCAGGACCTTGGCTACTATCCTTTTGGCAACAAGGAATTCAGCGATTTGGTTCACTACGTTCGCAGCGGAGATTTTGTTCTGGAGCTGCTCCGCCAAAGCCAGGATGCTAACGAGTATGCCTTCGCATTGGGCGCGCTATCGCACTATACGGCGGACATTGACGGTCACCCCGCAGTCAATCAGGCTGTCGCACTCCGCTATCCAAAGCTGCGAGCCAAATACGGCAGTTCGGTTCGCTATGCGCAGGACACGACGGCCCATTTAAAAACCGAGTTTGGATTCGACACGTTGCAGGTTGCGAAAAATCGATATGCGCCGGACCAGTACCACGATTTCATCGGATTCAAAGTCGCGCAGCCGTTGCTGGAGCGAACCTTTCCGGTTGTGTACGGCCTACAACTGAAGGACGTGCTCGCGCACGAGGACCTGGCGGTTGGCTCCTATCGCTTCGCAGTCAGCCGCCTGATTCCGCAAATGACCAAGGTCGCGCTCGAGGCGCACAAGAAGGATCTAATGCGAGAGACGCCTAACTTTTCGAAGAGGAAGTTTCTGTATCGCCTGTCGCGCTCCGATTACGAGCGGGAGTGGGGAAAGACCTATTCGAAGCCGGGCTTCGGCACGCGAGTACTAGCGGTCCTTTTGCGATACATTCCGAAAATCGGGCCCTTCAAGGGCCTGGGATTCAATAATCCAACGCCACAGACGGAAGACCTATACATCAAGAGCATCAATACTACCGTCGATCAATACCGCGTCTATCTCGAGGAGGTGCGCGCAGGCAAGTTGGTCCTGCCCAACTGCGATCTCGATGACGGCAAAATTACCAAAGCAGGCGAATACACGCTCGCAGATGAGACCTACGCTAATCTGCTGGCCAAATTGACGGCGCAGAAATTCGACGGCGCCTCGCCCCAACTGCGCGATAACATCCTCGAGTTCTATTCCGACCTCTCGCTGCCAATCGAGACCAGGAAAGACCCGGCTCGCTGGCAAGGCGTCTTGACCGATCTTGACGAATTGAGGGCTATAGGGCCTTTGCCGGTTAAGTAAGCATAGAGGCCCTCTTGAGCACTGGCCAGCTCGAGTGAACGGCAAGGTCGATAAAGTGCTGGGAAGCATCAAACGTAAGGCGGGCAAGATCACTGGCAACACGCCGCTCCAGGTGAAGGGCATTGCTCAGCAGACGAAGGGAAAACTTGAAAGCGCCCTGGGCAAGGCCAAAGATGTGGTGCGTGGAGCCAACCGGGAAAGCAGGGTGAAGCAAGACACCCGCCCGTAACCGGAGTTAACCAATTTACTTTTGCGGAAATCCGCCCCATCTCGTTGGCTTCGATCGCTGCTGAAGTCGCTTGGGCCCGGAATCATCACCGGGGCTGCGGATGACGACCCATCGGGTATCGCCACATACTCTGTTGCCGGCGCGCAGCTCGGTACCAAACTCCTCTGGAGCGCACTTCTGACTTGGCCGCTGATGGCCGCAGTGCAAATGATGTGCGCCCGTATCGGCAAGGTCACGGGTCAGGGTCTGGCCTGGAATCTCAAACAGCGATTCCCGAAATGGCTATTGCTCACAGGCGTCATAGCCCTCCTGATCGCCAACACAATTAATATTGCCGCGGATCTGGCGGGGATGGCAGATGCGGCTGCAATGCTGTCAGGAATCAAATCCCACTGGTTTGTTGTGGCGTTCGCGCTTGCGATCTCGTGGGCGACGATCCGGCTCCAGTATCAGCAGATCGCAAACGTGCTCAAGTGGCTCGTGCTTGTGCTTTTCGCTTACCCCATTACCGCGTTTGTGGTGGGAGCCAACTGGGGCCAGGTAGTGCGCGACACATTGATTCCTTCCTTACCGCATAGCAGAAATGAGTGGGAGACTCTGGTGGCGATCCTCGGCACCACAATTAGCCCCTATCTTTTTTTCTGGCAGGCAAGCGAGGAAGTTGAAGAGGAGAAGTCGGCGGGCAAAAGCACGCTTGCCAAGCGCAGAGGCGCCACACCGGAAGAGCTTGAATTAAGAAACATTGACGTGGGTGTCGGCGCGTTCTTCTCAAACATGGTCATGTTCTTCATCATCCTGACCACTGCCATCACCCTCAACCGGCACGGCATTACAAATATTGAAACTTCACGACAAGCGGCCGAGGCACTGCGTCCGTTTGCCGGCAACTTCGCTGCAACTTTGTTCACGCTCGGTATTGTGGGAGTCGGGTTTCTTGCCATTCCCACTCTGGCCGGATCTACCGCATACGCCTTTGCTGAGACCCTGGGCTGGCGCCAGGGCTTGAGCAGGAAATTAACGGGCGCGCGCTGGTTTTACGCTCTGATTCTGGCCTCTACCGGAGCGGGCGTCGTGCTGGACTTTATCGGAATCAATCCGGTAAAGGCGCTTTACTGGACTGCAGTCATCAATGGATTGCTCGCTCCTTTTCTGCTCGTAGCAATCCTCGTCGTGGCAGCAGACAAGAAACTCATGCAGGGCCAGCCGAGCTCGCGGCTGGGATGGATTGTTGTGGCAGTCACCACAATGGCCATGTTCGCAGCCGGAATTGCGATGTTTGTTGTTTGAGCCGCAGGATTAAGCGATCGCAGGGTTTTTGCATGCCCGAGCCGCTGCCCGATGTAACTCAAGTTTTTCAGCGGCATCGATCTTGCGAAGGCCACTGACCTTCTAGATTCCGAAGCAAGTGCAGGCCACCAGCAGGCCCATGAACAAGCACAGCAAGGGAGTCAAGATGCGTTGTATAGGGTCAGTTCAGCGAAGCCTGCAATTGAATCTGGCGAGCGTTGACGGTTACTCTCGCGATGTGGAAGCCGGCAAGACTTGTAACGTGCACGGAATCCAACTCGGCGGCATTGAACCGCCCCCTCACCGAAGGAAGAACCCGAGCCAATGCTCGATGGGTAGCTGTTTCTGCCGTTCTGCCGAGTGCCTGCGACGAGTACGAATCCGCCAGCCACATAAAGTGCCAGCCAGCGATACGAATTCTCTCATCCAGCTCTGTTGCCACGGTCCCGATGGCCTCTGCCCATCCCCTGGAAAACGGCTCCTGGCGCAGGGCGAACTGGCTGGGCAGGATGCATCCATCCCGCAGGAACATCGTGTTTATCACCACTGATGCCTGCTTCCTGGCGGTCTGAGCAGACCAGAATTGGGCGTGATCGGTGCCGAGGCGGTGGCTACGCTCGCAGAAGATGGTCCCGGGGCGAGAGTTTCGGCAGGGGCTGGAACACTCTTTTTCCTGGCGGCGGACTCGGTCCCGGCCGCGCCGAGCTGGCTCAGCGGCTGCTTCCTGCCCAGCCTCATGGCTCGCCGTGCCGCGAAATGCTTTTCAACATCGATTTTCTTGATAAGGCTCATTGGCCCTCCAGTCGTGCTGCTGGTATTCCCCGGGGCCTTCGACACCCAGACGGCTTCGTAGAGAAGTCACGAAACGATCGACTCACTTAGCGTAGGAGGCATCGGAAAGAGGAGAAGGGTGACTCCACTTCACTTTGATTCTTCCAAGTGGCTTGTGAAATAGCTGAGCAATAATGCTCATCTCACGAGGTAAAACGGAGCGAGTCGCAGACTTATGCAATGAGACCGGGATTCGCATGAACTGGAAAAACCAATTGGAAGACCGTGCCCTTTTGCAGCTCGCTCGCGACCGTCAGATCGGCGTGATGCATCTCGGCGATCCACTTGGCGATCGCCAAACCTAATCCGGCTCCGTCAATATTGCTGCGCGAGGGATCGGCGCGGTAGAAGCGATCGAAGATGTGAGGCAGATCGGCTGCGGAGATGCCCACGCCGCTATCGCGCACTTCCACTGTGGCCTGATGGCTATTCGCGCTCAGAGCCACATCGATCCGCCCCGGCGCTTGCGTGTATTTCAGGGCATTGTCGAGCAAAATCCAGAGCAGACGGCGCAAGGTGGTGAAATCGCCGCGTACATTGACAAGATGCGAAGCGTCCATGGAGACGGAAAGATCGAGGTGACGGTCCTCGGCAATGGGGCGCGCCATCTCGCAGGCCTCTTCAACAACCGCGGCCAGATTGAGCGACTCCAGAGCCTTGTCGCCGCGCTCGGCATCGGCGCGCGCCAAGGTGAGCATGTCTTCAAGCAGAACCGTTGCCTTCGCGGTTTCCTCCACAATGTCCCCAAAGGCTTGCCGGCTCTCGGGGTCAGCTTTGGAGTTCCGCAAGGCGACTTCGGCCACGGTGCGCACAAACGAAATAGGTCCGCGCAACTCGTGCGAAGCGTCGGCAGTGAATCGCTTGATCTGATTCACTGCCACGTCAAGGCGGGCAAGCATGGCGTTGCAGGTTTCGGCAAGCCGTTCGAGCTCGTCGCCGGTTCTACTCACGGGCAGGCGCTCAGAAAGATTCGAAATGCTGATGGAACGGGCAGCAGCAGCAATTCGATCCACCGGCTTGAGAGCTTTGCGGCTGAGCCAGTAGCCGCCGGCGGAGGAGATCAGCAAAAGGATGGGCGCGGAGGCGATCAGCCCTTCCCAGAAACGGTCGAGGACAAGAAGATTGCCGCCCTCGGGCGCGGCCGCTGTGAGATATACGGTTTCACCATTCAGCGTAGAGCGGCGCGCCAGCACCCAATACGGCTGGTCCGGCGCAATCACGTGGTAAAACTTTTCGTCGGCGCCGGCTGCGATAGCGGGCCAGGGAAAGGCCTGCGCGGCCGGAGTGGGCGAGGGAAGCACGCGCGAGCCGTCGGCGCGGAAAATCTCGGCCAGGCCGCTGCCGGTGGCGTGAGCAAACTCCTTGAAGCCATCGAAACGCGCGCCGGCATCTTCGCTTTTGTCCAGCAGGGAGCCCAGACGGTCAATGCGCCGGCTCAAGGTGAGATATCGCTCATCGGCGAGCGTGTGCTTGAGATTCAGCCACATCGCCATGCCGAACAAGACCCATCCGGCGAGAAAGATGCCGCCAAACCAGATAGTGAGCCGGAGAGAAATAGAGATGCGGCCTCTCAGCATGATTCGCTCCGCAGCGAGTAGCCGACTCCGCGGATGGTGTGTAACATCGGGACTTCGCCGGGATGCGTAATCTTCGAGCGCAGGGCGCGGATGAGGACGTACAGGCTGTCGAAGCTCACATCGGCATCGCCGCTCCAGCCTTCCTCGATGAGCACCGCGTGGGGAACGACGGAGCGGGCGCGGCGCATCAGCACCGAGAGCAAAGCGCATTCGGTGCGCGTCAGAGTAGCCGCCCGCGAGCCGCGTTGCAGTTCATATTGATGCGGCCGCAGGATCAGATCCTGATACTGCAGCATCTGCGGGGGCCGCATGGGCACACGGCGCACGGCGGCGCGCACTTTGGCCAGCAGCACATCGAGCGCGAACGGCTTGGTCAGGTAGTCGTCCGCGCCGGCATCCAGGCCGTACACAATATCGTTCATCGTATCCCGTGCGGAGACAATGATGGCCTGTGTGCGCAACCCATCCTCGCGCAGTTTCCTGATGACAGTGAGGCCGTCGATGCGCGGCAGCATTACGTCGAGGAGCATGACGTCGTAGACGCCGGTCTTTCCCAGGCGCAACGCCTCTTCGCCGTCGTAAGCCAGCGTCACGGAGTAGCCTTCGCCTTCGAGTGCCCGGCTCAGGTGTCCGGCCAGGCTGCGTTTGTCCTCGACAACCAATACTTGCATGGGGGAGATCCTGACTGCATCGTAACGGCCCTCCGTGAATTCTCTGTAAATCGCGCGCCGAAGCACCGCGATCCTTAGATTCGCATTAGACAGCTCCGCCATACTCTTCCCATCAGTCGCCCGCGAATTGCACGGGGGAATCAGTTCGAAAAAGCTCGGATTGGCCGGATTTACAAGATCGTAAACGCGTCTCGCGATGGGCTAGCCGCAAGTGCGATACCGTTCCGCCCAATGTTCGAGGAAATCCACACTGGAGGAATTCAAAGATGCATTTGATTAGTTGGCGCAAACTGTTTGCAATCATCCTTATAAGCTTCTGCGCTCGATGTGCTCTGCTTGGCCAGGGACAGAAAGCTTCTATCATCGGCCACGTCACCGACGCTTCCAATGCCGCCGTGCAAAAGGCACGCGTGGTCTTAGATCCCGGCGGCGTGGTCCTAACGTCGGATTCGTTAGGTGACTTTGTGGTGACCGGGCTCGCGCCCGGCACGTATACCGTCACCGTCACTTCAGTGGGTTTCAAGCAACTGGTTCAGACAGTTACAGTTGCTGCCGGACAGTCCGCTCCTCTGAACCTGGCCCTGCAGGTTGCCTCGGGCAGCGAGCAAGTCATCGTGACAAGCGGGAGCGGAGAAGACATGATCCAGGCGGTGAACGAAGAGATCACTTCGCCGAACATCGTCAACGTGATGCCTGAAACCGAGATCCTCGCTCTGCCCAACGCCAATGTCGCCGATGCCATCGGCCGCATGCCGGGCGTGACCGTGCAGCGCGACGAGGGTGAGGCCGTCTACGTCCAGGTGCGCGGCCTCGATCCGCGCCTGACCAACACCACCATCGACGGCGTGACCATACCGTCGCCGGAATCGAATGTGCGCCAGGTCATCCTGGCCACCATTCCCGCCGACATGATCCGGTCGATCGAGCTGAACAAGACGCTCTCTGCCAATCAGGACGCGGACGGCATCGGCGGTTCGGTGAACATGGTGACAAAGATGGCTGGCGAAGCGCCCACCTTCACCATCAGTTCCACGTTGGGCATGACGCCCATCGAGAATGACCGCTACATGGGCCAGGTGGACACCACCCTCGGCAAGCGATTCGGCGCCAGCAAACGCTGGGGAGTGATCATGAGCGCCGGCTACGACTACAACGGCCGGGGCATCAATGACATCGAGCCAACTCCGGATCTCAACCCCGACGGATCAACCACCCCGTATTACGACAGCATCGACCAGCGCGAGTATCGCTATCAACGCCTGCGCTGGGGTGGAACCATGGGCGCCGATTACAAGGTCAGCGAACACTCCACCCTGGCTGCACACTTCATCCTTTCCGACTTCAAGGACTGGGGCGACAAGTGGACCTACACGGTCCAAACCGACGCCAAGCCGAAGTTCAAGTACTCCATCCGGCGTCCCGACTTCATGATCGGAAGTTTCTCGTTGGGCGGAAACCACATTTACGGCAACAAGTGGTTCACCTGGGGTTCCTCTGTTTCGCGTTCGCGCGAGCTCAACGCCGGCGGCAATCCGGGAGGCGCCTTCGATGCCAGCAAAGAGTTGAAAAACGGGCCATCGGGCAATTGCGACTACGTCGGCGGCCTGAATGGCGACCCCTACCGTCCGCAGTGGGCGGCGCCTTGCATGACTCCGAACACCGCGAGCCCGGCTGACAACCTCTACAGCCTCTCCAATTACACGCTGGACAATATCAACACCACCTCCGGCCAGGCGACTCAACTGAACCTGCAGGAGTGGGGAGCGATGGGACTCAACTATCACATAGGCAATCACTCCGCCACGCTGGAGTTCGGCGGCGAGTTCCGCAATGCGCACAAGGGCCAGGATGCCTACACGCCAACCTACGATTACTGCCCGAATTCGAAGGCGGATCCCGGCTACGCGACCAGCGACCCATGCAACGCTGCGAACACCAGCCCCTCTCCTGTAAGCTCGGAGATCTTCGCCGGCGGCTTCCAGGACCCGCACTTCTACGACGGCACCTACACCATGGGGGAAATGACTGACCACTACAAGGTGGATCAGTACCTTGCCGCCAACCCCAACCTCCTCCCGCTGGATGTGCCTGCCACCCGGAGTGGGTCGGACCCCGCCAACTACGATCTGATCGAGCGCGTCTCCGCCGGCTACATCATGAACACCATCAACCTCGACCGCCTTCGCCTGCAGACCGGACTGCGCCTGGAAGCGACGCACGAGTACGGAAGGGGCTATCTTGTGAACCTCGCAGCCGGCCCCAACGGCGACGGAATGGATAACGACGGAAACTGGATAGGGACCACTGCGGTGACGACGACCCAGTCCTACATCGATCCTCTGCCCAGCATCCAGGCCCGTTATGCATTTACGTCCGAGACGGCGGTCCGCGCGGTCTACGCGCGCGGCATCTCCCGGCCCAACCAATACGACCTGGTGCCCTACGCTGCCTCCGCCAGCGGTCCAGGTAACATCGTGGCCACTATCGGCAACCCCAATGAACTGCCCACCCACGCCAACAACTACGATCTGCTGCTGGAGCAGCAGTTGAAACCCTTCGGCCTGATTCAAACTGGGTTCTTCTATAAGCAACTGACCAATCCGATTGTTGCGGCCAACCAGCCCTGCACCATCTCTTGCGCAGCATTTGGCGCTATCGATGGAGTAGATCCGAGTGTTGCTCTGGAAACGCAAGATATCAATGGCTCCAGCGCCAGCGTCTGGGGGCTGGAATTCGGCTTGCAGCAAAGGTTCACCAATCTGCCCGGCGATTTCCGCGGCCTTGGCCTGATGGCCAACTACTCCTACAACGATTCGCACATCAATGGCCTTCCCAATCGCGACGACTCGCCCTCGCTGATGGGCACTGCGAGGCATGCCTTCAACATCGAACCGGACTACGAGCTGGGCCGCTACTCGGTGCACATGGGCATCTCCTACAACAGCTCCGACATTGACGCTTACCAGTACTTCTCCAATGACTCCGGTATTCCGTCGGGAGTGTGCGGCAATGCCCCGCCCAACGGGCCGATCAACGGGCCCTGCGGCGACAATTACTTCTATCCGCATCTTCAGGTGGACGCGCAGATGGGCATGCGCGTTTATCGCGGGCTGAAGCTTCAATTGGATGGGTTGAATCTCAACAATGAAGTCTTTGGTTTCTACAACGGCAGCCCGCAGTACATGACGCAACGCGAGTACTACAAGCCCACCTATAGCGCCAGCCTGAGCTGGACTTCCGGCTCGGAGAAGTAACTCAACCCGCGGGCGCACGAGGAGACTCCGTGCGCCCGCACTCATTTCATTCTTTATTCCGGACAAAAAATGCGACTCCTTCTTACGCTGTGCCTTCTTGCATCTTGCGCGCTCTCGCCTGCGCAATCACCGGCGCCTCTCTCGCTGAGCCGTACGATTCCGCTTCCCAGCGTCTCCGGCCACTTCGATCATCTGGCCATCGACCCGGTGGGCAATCGGCTCTTCATCGCAGCGACGACCAATCATTCGGTCGAGGTCATCGACCTAAAGACGGACAAGATCGAGCAGAGCATCGCCGACCTGGGCAAGCCGCACGGCCTGGCTTGGGTTGCGGAGACCGGCAGCCTCTATGTCGCCGACGGTGCGCTAGGCGAACTCCGAGTCTACACGGGAACGCCTCTCGCCCTGGCCGGAACAATTAAGCTCTCCGACGATGCCGACGACATGGTCTATGACGAGGCTCATCATCTTCTTTTTGTGGGCCACGGCGGAAGCAATGCGGCCAATCCCGCCAAGATCGCTGTTGTAGATACGGACCGCTTCGCTCTCGTCTCCAATCTTTCCGTGGCGACTCATCCGGAAGCGCTGGAGATCGATCCGCGGAGCGGGCGTGTCTTCGCGAATATTGCCGAGTCGAATGAAGTCGTGGTGATTGACACAGCCGCCAAAGCAATCGTCATGCACTGGAAGCTGACGAAGGCTGCCGATAATGTGCCGGTGGCCTTTGACACCGAGCATCAGTTGCTCTACGTTGCCTGCCGCACTCCGGGAATGGCGATCGCTCTGGACGCCGCGACCGGCAAGGAGATCTCGAGCCAGCCGGCTGCCGGCGGAGCCGACGATCTTTTCTATGACCCCGTGCTCCACCGCGTCTATCTGATCAGCGGCGCGGGCGAGGTCGATGCTTACCAGGTGGACAAGGCAAGGAATCTGCAACCGCTGGAGGTAATGCACACGGCTGCCGGATCGAAAACGGCCTTGTTCGTCCCCGCGCAGAAACTGCTGTATGTCGCCGTACCGGGCGCGGGCCAGAATCCTGGCGAGATTCGCGTCTACTCGACGCCTGATGCGCAAGCAGCCGAGCCAGCCGCGGAGGGAACTCCCGCTGCCAAAGACGGCGAGCTGAAGTTCGTCGTCATTCTCAGCCGCCATGGCGTCCGCTCACCAACAGGGAGCAGCGCGCAATACAACTCGTATTCCGCTGCTCCGTGGCCGGCGTGGAGCGTTGTGCCCGGCTATCTTACCGCGCACGGCTATCAGTTGATGCAAATCGTCGGCGCCTACGACCGGCTGCAGCTTTCCGGCGAGGGCCTGTTTTCTGCAACGGGTTGCGAAGATGCGGCGCGCGTCACGTTTTATGCCGACTCCGACCAGCGCACGAGGGAAACCGGAAAGGCGCTGGCCGCGGGAATGTTTCCGGGATGCGCACCGGCGGTGAAAGGGTTGTTGGAAGGCATGCCCGATGCGCTCTTCCACCCGTTTGAAGCGCACACGGCTTCGGCTGATCCTGCGCTGGCCGTGGCAGCGATTAGCGGACGCATCGGCGGCAATCCCAACAATCCCACCGAAGTCTATCGCGCGCAGCTCGCCGAGCTCGACAGAATTCTCGGGCATTGCGGAGACCCCGCGACGCCGGCGGCAAAACGGCAGTCCATTCTAGAGATCCCGGCCAAGCTCACGCCCGGAACCGAAGATCACCTCGCGGATCTGCGCGGCCCTTTGAGCACCGCGTCGACGCTCACCGAGAATTTTCTGCTCGAATACACCGAAGGCATGGACCCCTCGCAGGTCGGTTGGGGCTGCGTGAACGGTACCAATCTGCGCTCGCTGCTTGAGCTGCATGCGGCCGCATCGGAACTCTCGCAGCGCCCCAGGCCGATTGCACGCGCCCAGGCGTCGAATCTGCTCAATCAGGTTTTGCTGTCTCTCTCTCAGGCCGCCACGGGCAAGCCTGTGGCAGGAGCGATCGGTGGCATAAGTGACCGCGCGCTTTTCCTCATTGGACATGACACCAACATTGCCAGCATCGCCGGACTGCTTGACCTTGACTGGATTGCCGACGGACGGCAGGACGATACGCCGCCCGGGGGAGCTCTGGTGTTTGAGCTATGGCATCCGGCGGCCGGCAGCGAGGACTTTGTGCGTGTCTATTACACGACACAGACTCTCGAACAGATGCGATCCTCAACCGTGCTCACGAGCCAGAACCCGCCCGCCCGCGTGCCGGTCTTCATCCCCGCCTGCAGCCGCGCCGATTTCTCCTGCTCCTTGCCGGACTTTGAATGGGCGTTACGGACATCAACTGCAGAAAGCAATCCATAGATCGCGTATACGCGCTCCGGCAAAACACGGCTGCACCTGGTTGCATTTGGACGCATAAACCCCAAAAGTCTGGCATTTGCCAGGCTTTTCTTCTTTCTTGGAAATATCTTGGGAAGTTTTCGGAACGGTTCTTGGCGGAGAGGGAGGGATTCGAACCCCCGATACCCTTTCGGGTATGCCGGTTTTCAAGACCGGAGCCATCAACCGCTCGGCCACCTCTCCGCAGTCTGCGGTTACTCTTCGATTGTACGGCGAATTGAGCCGATTTCGGTGACAGCCGGCTCGAACGGTGGTCACAGCCGGGTGCGCAATCAGAACGGCAGGAGCCCGCGGCTCCCGCTGGCTCGCGCTGCAATCTACTTCTTGCCCTCGAGCTCATCGGCCAGGGCGCCGGCGCCGTAAATCTTGCGCAGGCCCTCGATCATTCCGGCGGAGTGGACCGCAACGGCGCGGTTTTTTGCGCCGTCGTAGACGAAATCGCCCGCCAGCGATTCGATATTGCCGTCGAAGATCAGCCCCACCAGCTCACCCTCGCGATTCACCACAGGCGAGCCGGAGTTGCCGCCGATGATGTCGCCGGTGGAGACAAAATCGAGCGGGGTTGCCAGGTCGAGCTTGTCGCGGGCCGCCGCTTCTTTCGGCGTCAGATTCCAACGGCGGCTGATTGCTGAAGCTCGCCGCGCGATCGTAGAGCCCATAGAACGTGGTGAAGGGCGGAGCGATGGTTCCGTTGTACGGATAGCCATCCACCGTGCCATAGCTCAGGCGCAGCGTGAATGTGGCGTCGGGATAAGCGTTCTTGCCGTAGACGGCGAAGCGCGCCTTGCCCAGCTTTTCGCCTGCCGCGTCGAGCACGCTGTCGATGTTGTCGCGCAGTACTGCGTAGCTGGCGCGCCACACGGGATCCACGCGGCGCGCGGCCACGATCATGGGATCGGTGGAAGCGGCCACCGCAGCTTCGCCGCCATCGAGCAGGCTCTTGCGGAAGGCGGGATCGCCGAGTTTGGTCCCATCCACGAGCGCGTCCACGGTCTTGTCCACATCGCCGCCCTGCAGGATCGCCTGCACGTACGCGTCGTTTGCTCCCAGCTTCTCCTTCGCCAGCTTCAGGGCGTTGGTCATGAACAGCTTCTCGATGGAGGGATAGAACGGGCGCCGGAGAAAGCATCTGGAAACGCAGGGACTCGAGCCCCGCTTCGTGATACTGCGGCAGGCGCTCGCCGTCGGGCTTCTTCACTTCGGCTACGTACTGCACAATCTGCAAGAGCGAGGGTGAAGAGCTGGCTGTCGGTGCGGCGAAAGATCTGCTGCCTCAATCTCGGGCTTGGCAAGTTCCTCCACGCGCGCGATCGTCGTCCCACGCGTCGCCGTATTCCTTTTGCCACTCGGGATTCGCGGCCACTTTGGCGCGCAGGTCGTCCTCCTCGGCCTGCTTCTTGGCCAGGATCGCCTTATCCGAGAGCGCCTCCTCGCGGCCCACGTAGACCTTCAGGCTGTTCTGCAGAGAGAAGATGTCGCTTGCCACCAGCTCGCGCCTGCTCCGGGCCCTGCTTTGCAAACTCCTGCGCCGCGGCGATGCGGCGCTGCAGATACTCAATCATCGCCGGCTCGACGCACATCGCGCTCCACCAGCAACTGCGGCCATGGTATCTTGGCGCGCAGTCGAGCCCGGATGGCCGGAGATGAAGATCGAGTTCGCCCGGCTGCGGCGCCCTTGGCGCTCCACTTCAGATAGTTTTCTGTGTGCAGCGGCTTGCCGTTGTCATAACACGCGGTAGAGCGCCATGTCCAGGTCGTAGCGCGGATAAGTGAAGTTATCCGGATCGCCGCCGAAAAACGCTGCCTGCTCCTCGGGCGCGAACACCAGGCGCACGTCGGTGTACGCCTTATATTGATAAAGCCAATATTCGCCGCCGTTGTAGAGAGTCACCACATCGGAGCGCAGGCCGGTCTTGTCTTTGCTCTCCTTTTCGATGGCCGCGATCTCGGCCTCGCGCGCCTTCAGCGCCTGCGGCTCGTCTGTGATGCCCTTTGGCCGCGCCTTGCACGCGCGCCGTCACGTCCTGCATGGCCACCAGCACATTGACCTCCAGGTCGGGAGACTTCATCTCCTGGTCCGGCGTCGCGGCATAGAAGCCGTCGCGCACATAGTCGTGCTCGGCCGTTGAGTTCTTCTGCAACTGGCCGCGCGCCACGTGATGATTGGTCAGCAACAGGCCGTTGGGGCTGACGAACGAGCCTGACCCGCCGTCGTTGAGCCGCACGCTGGAAAGCCGCAGATGATCGAGCCACTCCTGCGTGGGGTGAAAGTTGTACTTCTCCGCCAGTTGCTTCAGCGGCGGGTTGTCAAACGTCCACATGCCCTCTTCGGCGCGGAGCATCGGCGCCACCAAAGTCAGGCAGAAAAGCAATGCGGAAATCACAAGACATGTTCCGCTATCGAAGAGCTCGAACAGTCATCAGGAGTCCTCTGATTCGGCTTCGCGGAGCGCCGTTGCTGGCGCGCTCGCGGATTACGGTTGCGGCAGCACCAGCACCTCTACGCCGGAGGCTGCGTCTTTCTGGTGGAAGACCTGCTCGGTGGCCTTCTGAAATCCTCCGGCTTGGCGTAGGGAATGTCGGTGAAGGTTTGCGGATTGCGGTCGGTGAGCGGGAACCAGGAGCTCTGCACCTGAACCATGATGCGATGGCCGCGGCGGAAGGTGTGGTAGAGATCGGGCATGGTGAAGTCGATGTCGGTTTCCTTGCCGGGCACGAGCGGCTCCGGCTTCTCCCAGCTCTTGCGGAACTTGGCGCGGAACGGCTCGCCGCGCAGCAACTGCTGGTAGCCGCCCATGTGCAGCGGCGGCGCGTCAATGACGCGCTTGTTGCGGCAGCGAGTGTCTTCGGCGTCGGGATCTTCATCGGGATAAACGTCGATGAGCTTCACGTCGAAATCGGAGTCCGTGCCGGAGCTGGCGATTTTCAGATGCGGCGAGATGGGGCCGGCGATGGTCACGTCCTCCGTGCAGCGGGTCGGTCTCGTAGACCAGCACGTCAGGCCGGTAGCTGGCGAAGCGCTGGTCGTCCACCATGTAGCGCTGCGGCACCGTGTCAGTGGTGTAGCCGACAAACGGCACGGGATGGTTGGGATCGCTCAGGTACTCGTCCGACGCTCGCTGGTCTCAGCCGGCGGATCGAAGCTGAGCTTGCCGCCGGCGTGAAAGTAGAGCGTCTTGGCGCAGCGGTTCTTCGGCGGCCATTCGTCGAAGCGGCGCCAGACGTTGGTTCCGGTCTCAAACACGACGCCTCGGGATAGCGTCTTGCCCCTGCCCTTCAAATAATGCTCGAAAAACGGAAACTGAATATTGGCGCGGAAGTAATCGCGAGGTCTTCGCGTTGAACTGCACATCGCCCAGATGGTCGCCATCGCTGCGCGCCCAGCCTCCGTGGACCCACGGCCCCTCGACCAGCGTCATCGGCGTTTCGGGATTGAATTTGCGGATGGCGTAGAAGGTGCGGTAGGGCCCCTCAAGGTCTTCGGCGTCGATACCATCCGCCCACCACCAGCACCGCGCATTTCACGTTCTTCATGTGCCGCGACAAGTCGCGCGACTGCCAGTAGTCGTCGTAGGTGTCGTGCTTGAATTGGTCGTCGAACAGCCATCCTGGATCGCCCTTCAGATACTTGTCGAGGTTGGCCACATTTCCGGCCTGAAGATAGAACTTGTAACTGTCCGGCGTGCCGAAATCGAAGGGGACCTCGGGCTTGGGCAGCACGGGATTCTGTTGCGGATGGAAGAACGGCGCGTAAAAACCGAAAGTCGGCCGAGAGCATGAAAGCTCCGCCGTGGTAGGTAGTCGTCGCCCAGAAAGAGGTCGGTCATGGGCGCCTGCGGGCTGGCCGCGGCGATGGCCGGATGCGAATCGATGATCGAGGCCGAAGTGTAGAACCCCGGATACGAGATGCCCCAGATGCCCACCTTGCCGTTGTTGTTGGGCACATGCTTGAGCAGGAACTCGATGGTGTCGTAGGTGTCTGACGAATCGTCCACGTCTTGCGGCGATTTCTTCTCGTCGATGTGCGGACGCATCTCAACGAACGTCGCCTTCGCTCATCCAGCGCCCGCGCACATCCTGGTAGACAAAGATGTAGCCGGACTTCTCGAACTCGTCTGAGGGGCCGAGGTGCGCGGGATACTGGTCTTCGCCGTAAGGGGCGACGCTGTAGGGCGTGCGGTCCATGAGAAACGGATAGGGGCCGGATCCTCAGGGAAGGCCGAGGCCTTGGGCACGTAGACGGCGGTGAACAAATGCACGCCGTCGCGCATGGGGATGCGGTACTCGTATTTGGTGTAGTGGGCGCGGACGTATTCTTCGGCGGCGGCGTCGGGTGCGCGTTGTTGGGCGCGGACAAATGGCAAGGCAAGAAGCGGCACAGCCAAAACGGCGAAGACGAATCGTTGCGAGAAATGCATCGGCGGATGAAATCCCCTGACCAACCAGAGTAACGCAGCGGAGATGCTAAAGACGTCTCCCGCGGTCCGCGGAAGATCTCGCGCTGGCTTTGAGGCCGGCGCGGGCGCGGGGGGAACGCTGGCTCTGGCCTATTTGACCGATGAAGATTCGTCAGCGCCCATCGCCTTGAGCCGCATCTGCGCGAGTCGCCAGGTTGAGGTGGAGATCGCGAGAACCCTCTCAGGCTTCTTGATCTTGCGGTAGTCGGCAATGGCGCTGCCGCGCTCGCCGTACTGCTCGGCGATGCGGCCCAACACATACCAGACCTCGTCGTTCGGCTCATCCAGATTCCACTCGTCCATGGCGCGCAGCAGCACATCGTGCGCTTCTTTGGGTTTGCCGGTTTCGGCATACAGGCAGGCAAGGGTGTGCAGTATGAATGGCGCGTCTTTATCCATCTCCGTCGCGCGGATCGCTTTGGCGACATCGTCGTCTCCGGCCTTGCCGGTAAAGAGCGAGTACCAGGCAACGTTGTTGAGCATCGTAGCGTCTTCCTTGCCCAGATCGGATAGCTTCTGCGCCCAAACCCGCGCTGCCGCGTAGTTGCCGCGATCGACCTCGATCTCCATCTTCATCTGCAAGGCATCGGCGTCATTGTCGAGCAGCTTGAGCCTGTCATCGGCCAGCGCGAGGGCTTCGTCATAGCGCTTGAGCCCGTCGAGCGCCATCACGTTGTAGATGAAGATCTGCTTTGATTCCGGAACCTGCTTGAGCAACGCCGAGGAGACATCGAGCAGTCCTCTAAAATTCTCCTGGAGGAAGTAACCGTCAGCCAGCGCAATTTGAATATTGCTGCGTTCGCGATCGCCGGCCGCATCTTTGAGGCCCTCCTCGAGAATCGATACGCCCTGAGCGACGGTGGGCTTGGAGCCCACCAGGATCGCCGCGGCCGCGAGTTTCATTTTGCGCGCGTCGGGAACCTGGCCCTTGATCCAGAAGCGCGGAAAGACGGGCCCGCCGAGCTCATCGTCGCCGCCCGCGAGGTGCTGGTCCTCGCGCACCCAATCGAGCAGTACCTTGGCGCCCTTCAGATCGCCGGCCTGGATGCGGTCGAGCATTTCGAGCGCGATCGAATTCGGGTCGTCGAGCGTGTCGAGCATTTTGTATTGCCCGTTTTCCTTCACCACAAAAATGGTCGTGGTGGTTCCGTTCAGGTTTTCCACCTTCTCGCGGTACCCGGTGGTGTCGTCGCCCTCGCCTTTGGGGTTGAGCATTTGCAATAGAATGTCTTCGGTCACATCGAGCGAGCTGCCCTGGCGGGCAAGCTCGCTGTTCATCTTCCCGGGGGATTCAAGAATGTCCTTGCGCTCGCCGGCATCGTCGGCATTCATCACCTTCAGCGCATTGCGGCTGAGCAGCGCATTGAAGCTCGCCTCCGTTAGATTGAGATCGAAGGGAACCAGGGTGAACCGCCGCGCGACATCGGCGGGCGAATCGGCGAAGTGTACATTCTCGTGGTGCGGCGCGCCACGCAGCATGTTGGCCAAACCAAGAGCGCGCGCAGCGTTGTCGCCGGCCGCGCCCGCCTCAAGAAAATCGGCGGCCTGAGAATATTGCCTCATGTTCATCAGCATTTCGCCGGCGGTGCGCGCGGTATCTTTGAACGAGTCGTCGTCGGTGGATCGCTTGTTGGCCTCGGCGAGGCCGGCCTTGCTGTTCTCCGTCATGGCTATGCAGGCGGCAAGCAGCGCCTTGGGCTCGGGGTTGAGCGTTTGCGCGACCTTGTACGCGCCGGCGTAATCTCCGCCATAAAAGAGGGCAAAAGCCAGGTTGTCGGTGAGGCCGAGATCCTCAAGCTTGTCCTGGCCCATCGCCCGATACTCGGCGATGGCCTCTTTCATTTTGGATTGACCGCTGTACCGGCGCCCGGCAGGGTCGTATTCCAGCAGGATGGCCAGGTCAGCCTGGGCGCTGTGGTCGTCGGGATCGAGCTTGATGGCCACGCGGTAGGCATCGGCGGCGCCATCCAGATCGCTGCCCGCGCGCAACTCGCGGCCCACCAGGTCGTGCTTCAGGATGTCAGCCAGCACGCGCTCAGCCAGGGCCGAGCTGGAATCGAGTTTGACCGCCAGCCGTGCTTCATCGCGCGCAGCCTCGCCCATCCCCGCATCGAGCAGCACGTTTGCCACCTGCAGATGATGCACGGCTGCATTGGGGTTGAGAGCGATCAGCGCGCGATAGCTGGCCAGCGCTTCCTTCACCTTGCCTTCGCGCAGCAGGGCCGCACCCTCGGGCTCAAAGTCGATCAAAATCGCGGGGCCATCGATGAGCTCGGCCACTTGATTGCGTAGCGCGGTTGCCTCGGCCGCGGTGTAGCTGCGCTTGACGGAATCGAAGACCAGCTTCGCCGTCACCGTGCCGTTCTCTGCGGCGGAAAATTTCTCCGTGAGCAGCGCGGGGCCGAGCTGGATTGTTGCGTCCTTGGGCAGCTCCTTGGGGACAAACCCGGCCGGCGGCGCGATGCGGTAGTTCCACTCGGTGCTGAAGGCCGCATTCATCTCCCAGTCCTCGGTGCGCGGCTGCTTTGGCTTGCCGGTGCCGCCGCTCTTGTCTTCTTCCGAGTTGTCCTTGCGCTTCAGGTCGTCGGGCAGCAACTGAAATATCCTGTCGACGCGGATTGCGGCCTGCGCATTCTCCAGTCCGGTGTAGCCGCGTTTGGCTTTCTCGCAGGCAATAGTAAGCTGGAACGGCTGCGAGAGATCGGCGGGATCGGTGCGCTCGACCTTGGTCAGATCGTCGCAAAGATACTCCGTCTTGACATAGCCTCGTAGACCGTCGCGGGTGTCATTGTCGGGCTTGTCGGCGTAGAAGGCGCGAAAATTCGACTCCAGCACGCCCCTGGGCTCGGTGATCTCGACTACATTGGCGGGCCCATTGCCGGTCAACGTAAACTCGCGGGTCTCCACCATTCTGTTTTCTTTTGACGACGACTCGGGGATCGTGACGAGGGCAGTGGTCTCGGCACGGGCAATCAGCGAACGGCGCCCCTGGTCGCCCGCGGGCAACTGTCCCAAATGCGCGTAGCGGTCGGTGGCGTCGATCCATATCGCAGGATCGCCGGGAACATAAACGATGGCGTGGTCGAACAATCCCATACCCGGCAGATCGACGGGAACATCCATGCGCGATCCGGCATTGAGCAGCGCCACATAGGCGGGGATTCCCGCGGAGCGAAGCATGGCCACCAGCAGCGTGGCCTTGTCTTTGCAGTCGCCGTATTTCCTGGCCAGAGTTTCGGCCGGATCGTGCGGCAAAATTGCCGCTTCGCCGAACTCGATGCCGGTATAACGCACTTCGCGGTCAAGATAGTCGAGAATCGCCGCTTCCTTCTCCGCTCTCGTCTTTTTTCCTGCGATGAGCGGCTGGACGACGGCCTTGACCGCGGCGGAATCGGCGAGGCCGTCGACGATCTTCGCGTACTCGGCTGCAATCTGCTGCCACGATGCTCCGGTCGAAAATTCGATCGTCGGGTAAAGGACCGTGTTGTGCGGAAGAAGGGGTTCGCGCGATGCGATGCCTTCAAGCGGGCCGATGTCGAAGATAAGGGTCACGCGTCCATTGGCCTCGGTACGCACCGGCTTGACGCCGGGCAGAAGCAGCAGGTTGGTGCGCAATGGCAAAGTCTCGGGAGCATCGAACACCGCGCGGCTATGCGCCACCGGAATGTCTTCCGACCCGAAGACGGCGCGGCCCACAAGGCCGGGAACGAAGAGGGGCGCGGTTTCAGTCTCGGTGTACTCTTCTTCGACCACGACGCCAGGAGCGATGGCGGGCAGAGGCGCGTGTAGCCGCTTGCCGTCGCTGTAAATTTTGTAATCGCCTCCGCGGGCCGGGGCTTCGGTAATCGAGTTGGGGTCGAGCGTATGCACAGTAAAGTCCGGCGCGATCACGCGCGCGCGGATGATGGGCCGGGCATCGTGCCAGGGCTCCCATCCCACCGCGAGAGAGTCCCATCCTTCGGCGCCCTTCTGCGTGAGCACCTTGAAAATCACGTGGCCTACGTGGACCGTGCGCCCGGCTTCGTCGAATGTGAAGCTCTCCTCGTCGACGAGCTCGGTTATGTTGGCGCCGTCGGGCGCAGCTACCGCGGATGCAGCCTGGTACAAAGCCTTCGGATCGACGGAGAAGTGCGGCGCGGTCCACAGGCCGGCAGTCGATTGCGCAGCCGCCGGGGACGGAGCCTCGGGCTGCTGGGCGCGGGCAAAAGGAATGGCAAGAAGCGGCACAGCAAGGAAAGCAAAGGCGAAGCGTTGGGAACCAGACATTGTAGGCGAACATCTCCTGACCATCCAGAGTAACCTAGCGTGGTGAGTCTGAAGTTTGCATCACAAATAAGCTGTCATCCTGAGCGAATTTTGGCGCGTTTTGCGCCAAAAAGAGCCGAAGGATCTGCGGTTGTTCTTCAACGAACTTCTGACTCACAACACGAGTGGAGGCTGTCACAAGCGCATCCGAAGGTGGGTATCAGGGAAATCGCATAAACATTTTTTGTTGATAGAACATGTGTGATTTGGGACAGCTCGGCGAGACTCGGCTCTTCGTCCCGCAGGGACGAAAGGAAAATAGCCCAGGAGAACCCTGACCCTGAGCGTAGCCGAAGGGGAAGGGGCACTCCTGGGAAAGCGGCATAAAAAGGAGAACCAGCCCCGTAGGGGCGGCGCGAATCGAATCGCGGCCAATAGCTGCTCCCCATGTGATTGCCCGGCGGTGGGCAGTTTACGGTTTGCCGGTCACACGCCCAGAAATGGAGATTTCTCCTGATCCGGCCTCGACAAGTGCATCGGCGATTCGGCGTTAATCGACATTGGGTCAGGCATCCGAATTGTCCCAAAATATGTCCACGCGCACGGCAACCTCCCAAAATGGGTAATGGTTAATCGGTCCCAAGATATCCACTTGATCTTTCACCGCCAGATCCGTAGCCTTATTACGGGTATGAAACTGGAATATGCCACAGCCGCCGGGCACCTCTATCGAGGCGATTGTCTAGAGCTTCTAAGCACAATCGCCGATGAGAGCGTTGCAACTTTCTTCGCAGATCCTCCCTTCAATTTGAAGAAGGATTATGGGTCTAATGGCTCAGACAATCTGTCGGATTCGGATTATTTAAAATGGTGCGAGCAGTGGCTCGCGGAGGGCGTCAGGGCATTGGCCCCGGGCGGAGCGCTGTTCGTCTACAACTTGCCAAAGTGGCTCATGCCGTTGGGAACTTACCTCAGCTCCATCAGAGGGATGACCTTTAAGCACTGGATCGCGATAGACAAGGCTCACAGCCTTCCGATCCCCAACCGTTTGTCAACCAGTCACTACGGCCTGCTTTATTTCATTAAGGGCGATAAGCCGCGCGTATTCGACCGTGACGCAGTGAGAATCCCTATTCAGATCTGCCGCCATTGCGGACGTGAAGTTAAAGACTACGGCGGCCACAAGAAATTCTTGAATCCGAAGGGCCTGAACCTCAGCGATGTCTGGGATGATATCCCGCCCGTGCGCCACAAGCGATACAAGACTCGGCAGGCAAACCAGCTGGCTCCCGTCATACTCGAGCGCGTCATTCTTCTGACCACACGGCCAGGGGATCTTGTGTGCGATCCATTCGCCGGAGCCGGAACCACGGCTTACGTCGCTGAGAAATTAGGACGCCGTTGGATTTCCTCCGAGCTCAACGACTGTGAACCGGCGAAGATACGACTCGAGGAATTAGCGAACGGCGTCGATCCGCAATGGCGATCACCGACCAAACGGTTTGCGTCTCATGTATGCGAGCCGGTCGGTTCATTGAGCCTTTTCTAAGACGCTCTAAAAGCATTCCCGTCTGAGCCCGTAGGAATAAAATCCCGGACATCCGTGCTCTTGATGAGTCCGTCCTGCTCTACCTCAGCAACGGCCAGCAGTCCGCTTTCAACGAGCTGGCCGACCCGACCCCAGAAGTAGAAGTAGGGCTGCAGTTCTTTGATGTTGCCAATTCGATCTGTCAGATGTGGGTACAGGTCGAACGAGGGCACAATCAGTACGGCCGCATCCACGAGGCCACCCATCAGGGCCAAGCACATCTTATTTAAGGACCGATGCGAGGAGGAAATATTTCCGGTCTCCCATTCGACGACGGTTCTGAATCCTGCGTCGCTTTTGAGCCAAAAGTCGAAATCTCCTACGCCTTCGTGGAGGTCGCTTGGTGTGAGGGTTCCAGTAGGGATCGGGTATCTCGCGATTAACTCGAGCTTATTTTTGCCTCGAATCTCTTCGAAATACTCTTTGAAGCTGAGTGGCATTTCGGCCCTCCAGCCCGACGAAGCCTCCAGATGCGCTCGGAACTGTTGGCGCAGAGGCACAACGCCATTTCTTAGCGTCTTCTTTTTCTTAGCCTTCTTTGACCCTCCCTTCCAGGTCACCAGCTTGCCGTGTTCGTTAGTGTATTGACTGCCCGGCCTAATGCTGATGATTCGCGGAATAACCAAACCATTCTTGGACCCAGGAGGCCAACACATGTCGGTGATCGCCGACGCGATTGCTGTGTGAGCCTTATCCCACTCCTTAGTTTTAAGAATTTGCCCGCGATCAAACATGACGAAAGTGTCATTCAGCTTCATTTGAGCTGCCTTCGAAGCTGAAGAGACTGGACACAGAGACTCCCAGCGCCTCCGCTAGATCGTCCAGGTTTTCAAAAGAGGGAGAATTTTTCCCGCGCTCGACGAGGCTCAGGAAGTCGACAGAGATTCCCGCCCGCTCAGCAAGTTGCTCCTGTGTGAGGCCGGACGCGGTGCGCAAGGAACGAACTCTTACACCGAACTTCTCACGCAGCTGGGATGCTTCTTTCTGACCACGCACATACTGAGTGTCCCGTAATAAGACTACGTGTTCCACCCAATGTCGCTACGGGTTCTGTAATGTGGCCGGTCGAGCATAACTTTGACAGCACAGGCGCGGAAGCGGTTCCGGTCCGATTGCCGCCTATTCGGAGACCACAGCAGGCCGCCCCGGCAATCGGCCTGTATCGCCTACTGCCATCGTTTCTGAGGTCAAGAGCCCATTTCTCACGCCAACTGAATCCAAAGGACTTAATCAAGTTGTTTCACTGCAGATTAGTTTCGCAAATTCCCTAAGCTTGTTTTAGGCTCCAGGGAGAGATCGGGAACGGACCGAAAATCCTTGAGCCTTCCAGCCCCGTAATACCTGGTATATAGCCGGCCCATAACCCCTTTGTTTTCAAATATGGAGGTATGGCATATAGGGGAGGGGGGTGGTCGGTGCGCGGGCACGGACCGGTCACATCCCTGACAGATTGAACCGGGCGTATCTCCGGCACTTCGACGGACGTACAACGTACTATGCCCTCCCGGCTGTCCACTGTCCACTGTTCACTGCTTCGCAGCCGGCGCGCTACCCACCACACTCGCGTGGGCGAGCTGGGGCGGCGGCGCGCCATCCTGATTCTTCACCAGAATCGTGATGCGGCGGTTGGAGGGGTCGTAAGGATTGTTCTTCACGCGCAGAAATTGGTCGGCGTAGCCGCGCACCTGAGTAACCTGATCCGTGCGCACGCCGTGCTGTTGCAGCAGGCGGCGCGCGGCGTTGGCGCGGTCGGCCGAGAGCTCCCAGTTGCTGTAATTGGCGTCGGTGGAGTATTGCGCCGCATCGGTGTGGCCCTCGATCAACAATTGGTTGGGCAGGGTTTTGAGTTCGGCGGCGAGCAGCACGAGGAGTTCCTGCCCGTTTTGGCTGAGGTGAGCGCTGCCGCTCTGGTAGAAGGTGCCGTTCTTGTCTTCGAGCAGCTCGATGCGCAGGCCTTCTGGGGTGATGGTTATCTCAATCTGCTTGATGAGTTTTTGCAGAACCTTGCTGGCCTGGATTTCTTTTTCGAGTTTCTCTTTGAGATCCTGCAACTGCTGCAGATTCTGGTCGGGGGCCATAGCGGAGCCGTCGCCTGTTCCCGACAACGTGGTGCCGAGCAGGCTGGCGGTTCCTTTCGGGTCGTTGAAGTAGCCGGCCACGGCCTTCCTCACCTTTTCGCTCGAACCCATCAGCCAGAGAACGATGAACAACGACATCAGTGCGGTGACGAAATCGGCGTAGGCAACTTTCCAGGCCCCGCCGTGATGACCGCCGTGGCCGCCCTTCTTCTTGATCACGACGATGGGTTGCGCTTTAGTCGCCATTGTTACCTAGCTCCTAGTCCCTAGCCCCTAGTCCCTAGTCCCTGCTTTTATGCCGCGGCCGCTTCAACCGGCTCTGTTTTGTTTTTGCAGGTCTTCTCCATCTCGTCGAAACCGGGCCGGACGTAAGCGGGGATTGCGCGCCGGCCCATCTCGATTGCGATCATGGGCGCCGAGCCTTTAAGAAACGCCAGCAGCAGAATGCGCAGCACGTTGAGATATTCGTTGTGCTCATCAGCGGTCTTGCGCATGTTCGAGCTTAACGGCCCAACAACGCCATAGCAGAGCAGAATGCCGAGGAAGGTGCCGACAAGGGCCGCGGCAACATGCTTTCCGATCTCCTCAGGCGGGCCACCGAGGGAACCCATCGTGATGACCACCCCGAGTACAGCGGCCACAATTCCCAGGCCCGGCAGCGAGTCCGCCACCGTCGCGAGCGCATCCACCGGCTGAATCGCTTCGTTATGATGCACCTCCATGTCCAGCTCCATCATCTGATCCATGTCGAACGGCTCCACGCCTCCGGTGATGACTGTGCGCAGCGTGTCGCAGACAAAGTCCCGGGCATGGTGGTCGTTGAGGAACGAGGGATAGTTTTTGAACAGTTCGCTCTCCGCCGGTTTTTCCACGTCCATCTCGACTGACAGCAGACCTTCCTTGCGGACCTTGTTGAGGAACTGATACATCATTTTGAGCGTGCCCAGGTAATGGTCTTTTGTGAAGGGCGAGCCCTTGAGCGCCGCGGCGAGCCCCGCGGCGATGGCCTTCAGTGTGCGGATGGGGTTGGCCACCAACAGGGTTCCCGATGCCGCGCCGGCAATGATCAGCAGTTCGGCGGGCTGAAGAAGGACGCTCATGTGGCCCTTCTCCATCAGGAAGCCGGCAATGATGGCGGCAAAGACCAGGAAGATGCCTACGATGGCGAGCATGTGGAATCCTCCATCGCAGGCGTTGCCCCGTTGCTGCCGGGCGCGGCAGTTGCCCGGTTTCCGCCTGCCCGGCTGCTGGATATCATGGCCTCGCGCGCGCGTTCGAGCAGTTGCGCCAGCGATTCGGCGTCACTGCCGACAGCCTGTGCCGCGCCGATGCTCACCGTGAGCGAGACGCGATCGCCCCACCAGCGGAAGTCCGCGGTCCTCGCCATCCCGGCCAGGGTTTGCGCGTGCGCCGCGAGCATCTCCGCGCCGCGCTCGTGGGCCACAACGAGGAACTCGTCGTCGCCCCAGCGCGTCATTTCCTCGGCCGGACGGAGGCCCTGCGCCAAGGCGTGCCGCATCTTGTCAACCATCGTCCGGTGGGCGCCCGCGCCATGCGTCTTGCGTAGCTCTTCTGCCTGATCGATGGCGATCCACAAAACGCCGAATGGCTGACCGCCCCGCGCGAAGTCGTCAAATTCAGTTTGAAGGCGTTCTTCGAGCTCGGCGCGGCTCTCCTCTGCGTCCGGATCCTCGCCGGTTTCGCTTTGAGGCAATGCATCCAGGCTTAGTGCCGGATGAAAGACCGTGGCGGCGCCGATGCGCTCACCGAGGCCGTCGCGGAGAACCACAGTCCGCGAGATGACGGGCACGCTATGACCCAGCTTGTGCCGCGCGCGGACCAGTGCCCGGCGGCCTTCTGGCTGCTCTGTCTCCGCCCGTAGCCCCTCGTTCCTGTTTCGCTCCAACAAGAGCGGCTTCAAGCCTTCGGGAATGGGCTGCGCCAGTAACTCCATTGCCGCGTAGCCAGTAATGCCTTGCGCGGCCTGGTTCCAAAAAATCACCTCGCCCTCCGTGGCGAAGATAGCAATGCCATCCGGAAGGCAATCCAGTGCGGCTTCAAGGAGTTCGGTGCGATCGGTCATCGAAACCTCTCTCCTTCGGCGAGATTGCCATGGCGGTTGCGCTCCGGAACAGGCAAGCGCGGACGCACGGGCAGACATGGGGCCTATACTCCTGAATCGGCAAAAGGCGGCAATACCTTCATTGCGTCATGCCGTAATTAGACCGGATTAGGAATTTACGTAAGGAATCCGAGAATGTGCGGGGTGCCGTTTTCTTTAGGAAAACGGCACTTTTGAGCATCAACTCGCCCTACACCATTTCCTAATCCGGTGTGGTGAATCCTTATGTGGAATTTTGCGCATTGTGGAGGGTGAATGCGGCCGGGCGGAAGCAGCGGAATTAAATGAAGGCGGCGAGGCCACGTTTTCAGCGCTTCTGCCTTAAGGCGCCGATTCGCCTTGGCGCGCGGCATGGCGATTGTCGAGATGCCAGCGGCTGATCCAGGATGTGCCTTTCGGATGTAACAGGCTGGGAAGAAACTCCAGACCGATGTTGCCTACCGTAAAATCCAGCAGGCCGTAGTTGCCCATGCGGAACGCGTCTTTGGCGCTGTACCGAGCCGGATACCAGAGTGAGACCGCGGCGAGCGGGCCTGCATAGGGCGCAATCACGCTGGGGAGTGCAAAAGCCTTGTGCCCGTCTCCACCTGAGCGCGCGACCGCGCTCGAAACGACGGCGTGGAGCAGTCGCCGGCCCACGCCTTTGCAGCCGCACGAGTAATACATCGTGTCCTGGTGCAATGCCTCGGCGAGCGTATAGCGCGTGGTTTGGTTCACGATGGAAGTGCCAAAATCGGACGCGTAGCGCTCTCCATATCCGGCGAACCCTTCCCGCCAATCCGGCGGGTTGCGCCTTGCCTGATGGTAGCCGGACACAAACGCAGATACGGTCAATGGGTAGGGGCCGAAGGTGTCGAAGAAATAATTATGGAGCTTCATCGACTCCGTGGGCGCCACATAGGGTGCGGTAGCGGGCACCACGGCCTTTGTTTCTGCCGTGGCAGGGCTCGGGTCGTCCCCTGAATTCTGCGCGCGCAAGGACACTGGCGCCAACAGGGCTGCGGCAAAGAGCAAAAGCGCGAAGAAATTGAAACCAATTCTCAAACCGGATGCGACCGCCTATCCGGTTAAGATGCGCCCTCCGGCATTTCCGGAACGAACTAATAACTCCGCACCCATTCAAGAATGGAACGCACACCGATCCCGCTGGGGCCTTTGGCGATGTAGGGGCGCGAATCCTCCACCCATGCCAGGCCGGCGATGTCGAGATGAATCCATGGCGTGTCTTCGGCAAAGGTGTGGAGGAATTCCGCCGCAGTGATCGCTCCGCCCCAGCGTCCGCCGGTGTTCTTGATGTCGGCGATGTCGGACTTGATCAAGTCGGCGTATTCGACGCCCAGGGGCAGGCGCCAGAACTTTTCGCCTGTGACCTTGAGGGCGGCGTCGAATCTGGCGTAGGTGGAGTCGTCGTTGGAGAATGCGCCGGCGGTGAGCGTCCCAAGGGCAATCTTGACGGCGCCCGTGAGGGTAGCGGCGTCAATGAGGTGGGTGGCGCCGAGTTGCCGCGCGTAAGTGAGGCCATCGGCGAGAACGAGCCGCCCCTCGGCGTCGGTATTGATGATCTCGATGGACTTGCCAGGCTTGCCAGGAGCGAGCGGCATCGCCGTTTGTACGTCGCCGGGCTTTTGCGCCGTGCCCGAGGGCATATTTTCCGCCGCGCAGACTAGAGCAATGACGCGCACCCGGGGCTTGAGCAGGGCGATAGCGCGCATGGCCCCGATCATGGCCGCGCCGCCGGCCATGTCGTACTTCATCTTCTCCATATTTTCGGCGGGCTTGATGGAGATGCCGCCGGTATCGAAGGTGATGCCTTTCCCGACGAGGCCCAGAATGGGGCCCTCGGTGACGCCGTCCGGCGTGTAGCGAAGGATGATGAGCGCGGGAGGCTCGGCCGAGCCCTGCGCGACGCTCCAAAAAGCACCCATCTTGAGCTCGTGCAGCTTGTCGGTGGAATGCACCTCCCAGCCGAGCCCAACCTCCTGGGCCATGCGGGCTGCGCGCTGCCCGAGGATGGTGGGCGTGAGCTTGTTACCGGGTTCGTTTACGAGCGTTCGTGCAAAGTTCTGGCTTTCGCCCACGATCGCGCCTTCGGCAAATGCGGCTTCGACAGCATTCGGGTCGGCGCCGGCGGGAGCAGCAAGGGTAAACGATTGAATGCTCTGGTCCTTGCGGTCGCTGCGGTAGGTATCGGGATCGAAGTCGCCGACGAATGCGCCCTCGACGGCGGCCCGGGCGCTGGCCGCGCCGGACACTGCGTGGAGCGGGCCTTTGGAGTAGTCCTCTGGCAGGGCCAGGACAAGTTCTCTTATGCCGCGCGGCTTGGCAAAACGGACGGCCGTTCCCGCGGCTTCGCGCACACTGTGAACCGTGGCCTTGCCCGGCTTGCTGAGGCCGATGATAAGGAGCCGCCTGGCAGCGATACCGATGGGGGCATGCAGCAGGACGGTTTCATTCGCTCCGGCCTTGTATTCGCCGCTTGCAAGCACAGCAGCGGCGGCGGCCTGAACCGCCGGATCGGCAACGAGCAGCGAGGGCTGGGGTTTGGCGTCGGGACCTTTGGCAGTTTGGGTGTCGGCGGCCAGGACGGCGAGAAGATCCGTCCCAATTCCAGCAAGGCTGGCAAACGAAAGCTCGGTCTTCATGGCACTTATTCTTTCATTCAGACCGCGGCAGTTGGCAATTCCAGCATTTCAGACCAATTGAACTGACAGCCTCCAGGCAAATGCCCGGCCCGTGCTGGGTGACATTACGCTGGATATTTGACATATCTAGAATATATGTCATAGTTGAAATGAGGTGTCAGCAGTGGAATCCTTTGTTCAACCCTCCGCTTCAGCCAATGCGACGCTCGCAGCCAACGGCCGCATTGTCATACCCGCAGCAATTCGTAAAGCGATGGGGCTCGAGCCTGGCGAAAACCTCGTCCTCGATGTGGTAGACGGAATACTGCGCATAGAGCCCTACGGTGCGCGAATTCGCCGCATACAAAAGGAGTTCGTGCATCTCATCCGGCCCGGTACTCTTGCCTCCGACGAACTCATCGCCGAACGCCGGCAGGAGGCGCAGTTAGAGATGGAAAGCTTCGAGCGCGCAAGAGAGCTAAGGCGAATCCGTGACGGGCACCAGTCTCCGGAGAGCGTTTCCCCGCAGAACGAGTCCCAGGGAAGGAAGTCTGTATCGCACGAGTCGCGGGAGAGCAACCGAATTGCATAGCACCGCTCCCCGCCATCCAGCAGCCCTCGACTCCTCCGCCATTCTTGCAGTTCTGTTCGACGAGCCAGGAGCCGATACAGTCTTTCCTGTTCTCAAAGGCGGCCTGCTCAGCACTGTCAATCTCGCAGAGTCGCACAGTAGATTGATCTCGCTGGGGGCGTATGCTCCCCAGGCCTGGAACCGTATTCTTAGCTTTCAGTGCAAGGTCTGTCCGCTAACCGAGGATCAGGCGCGCATCGCCGCTGAACTAGTCAGCGTCACCCGCCCGTTCGGCCTCTCGCTCGGCGACCGCGCCTGCCTGGCGCTGGCCATCGAACGCAAGGCCAGAGTTTACACCGCCGATCGCAATTGGAAGAATCTGTCTCTGAGCATCGAGATCGAAGTGATTCGGTGAGCAGGTCGAGTAGATCCCTGCCGAGTCGTGAAACGGCGCCCACGTCGGGGAAAGAAGCAGTCGAAGCCAGGGACTGCCTGTCGAGCTGGAAGCTAAGAGCTGATGGCTGTCTTCACCTTCCCATGCGGTGCTTATTGGCGTTGATGGCGGTGCGCGCCTCGCGGTCGGCCTCGCGGCGGCGCTCGGTTTCGCGCTTATCCCAATCCTGTTTGCCCTTGGCCACGGCCAGCTCGCATTTCACCCGTCCGTTGCGGAAATAGAGCCGCGTGGGGATGAGCGTATGCCCCTTGATCTGCGTCTTGGAGAGTAGCTTGCGAACTTCATCGCGGTGCAGGAGCAGTTTGCGCGTGCGGGTTTCGTCGTGGTTGGCGATGTTGCCGTGGGAGTAGGGCCCGATATGCAGGTTGAGCAAGAACGCCTCGCCGTCCTTGATGAGGCCGTAGGAGTCTCTCAGGTTGGCCTTGCCCTCGCGGATCGACTTGACCTCGGTCCCGCGCAGGGCCACGCCGGCCTCGAACTTCTCCAGGAGAAAGTAGTTATGGCCGGCGACGCGGTTATGAGCAGCGTCGCGCTCGCCGCTGGCCACGGGGTCGCGAGGCCGGTCCGCTTTCTTCGGGCCGGGCGCACCCTTGGCAACGATCACGTGGCTGGTTTGGCGGGCCATCGGGCATCTTCCTTGAACCTTCATCCTAGCATTCCCGCGATTCCGGAGCTGCGATGGGGCGGCTTTCGATGGATAGAGGCTGGGCTTGCTAAAATGGGGCAGCGTTTTGCGCCGAGGCCGGTCACGAGGCCAGACACGAGGATCGCCACGAAGAATCCAGTCGGGAAGCCCGCCGGAGACGCGCACCGCAGCCTGCAAGGGCCTGCTTTGGAGTGCGAGTGCGGACCTATGGCAAAGTCGGAGAGTAGGATGAATCGTCGCACGCCCGCTCCGGCCGCCGCCGGACTCACGAGATCGAGAACCGTATTCGCCCTGGTGCTGTTTGCCGCGGTGGCCGGCACAGGTTTACCGGGCGCGAGAGTTCACGCCGAGTCGGCAAACGCCGAATACAAGCAAGGCCAGGCTGCGGAGGCGCGCGAGGACTACGACGCCGCCTTCGACGCCTTCCAGAAGGCGCTCAACAAGAATCCCAAGGATGAGCGGTTCAAGATCGCACTCGCACGTGTGCGGGTGTCCGCATCTGCTGCGCACATGAGCAAGGGCCGCAAGCTGCTGCAGGCCGGCGACGACGCAGGGAGCGCTGGCGGAGTTTCTGCATGCCGCCGAGATCGACCCCGGCAACGAGGCCGCGCAGCAGGAGATCGCCAGTGTGCGCAAGAAGCAGGGCGAAGGTGCGCACGCGCCCGAGATCGGCCTGCCCCAGCCGCCCGCGAGCAGCAGGAGCTGGAGTCGATTGGCGCTCCGCCGGAGCTGAAGCCGGTGTCGAACGAGCCGCTCACGCTGCACATGACCGAAGACGCCAAGGTGGTTTACCAGGCCGTGGGCAAGGCTGCCGGCGTGAATGTGCTGTTTGACCCGGACTATCATCTCCAAGCGCATTCAGGTGGACCTGAACAACGTGTCGCTGCTGGATGCGCTGCGCATTGTGGGCACGATGTCGAACACCTTCTGGCGCCCGGTAACGGCAAATACGATTTTTGTCGCGCAGAACTCACGGACCAAGCGCACCGAGCTGGACGAGCAGGCGGTGCAGACCTTCTATCTGACCAACGCATGGCAGCAGAACGACCTGAACGACGTGCAGCACGGCCTTGCGCAACGTGATGCCCAATGCCAAGGTCTACGGCGGTGCAAAGCCAGAACGCCATCGTGATGCGGGGCACGCCCGACGAGTTGCTGCTGGCGCAACAGCTCATCGACGACCTGGACAAGGCCGCGCGGCGAAGTGGTGGTGGACATCGCGGTGCTGGAGGTGAGCAAGAACTGGGAGAGGACGCTGGGGATCGCCTGGCCCAGCAGCGTTGGAGTCAGCGCTGCAGCCGACCTGTGCCGCAACCAACTCGTGCAGTACCACTAGTGGCAGCGGCAGCGGCACTGGCAGCGGCAGCACTACCACCACCACGAGCCCGACGCTGTATAATCTGGCGCACCTGAAGCTCCAGGATTTCGCGGTGAGCGTGGGATCGGCCACGCTCAACCTGCTGTTGACCGACAACAACACCAAGATTCTGCAGAACCCGCGCATCCGGGCCACCGACGCGCAGAAAGCGACCATGAAGATCGGTTCGCGGATTCCCGATCGCCACCGGGTCGTACCAGACCGGCAGCGGCCACCGCGCTGGTGAGCTCGCTGGTCAACACGCAGTTCCAGTACCAGGATGTGGGCGTGAACATCGAGATGACCCCCACCATCCACTACGACCACGATGTAACGCTCAAGATCAAGATCGAGGTCTCCGCGGAGAGCGGAACGGAGACCATCAGCGGCGTGACGGAGCCGATCATCAGCCAGCGCGTCGTGGACCAGGTGATCCGGCTGCGCGAGGGCGAGGCGAGCATCCTGGGCGGCATTCAGAACAAGCAGGAGTCGGTGAACTGGAACGGCATCCCCGGACTGAGCGCGATTCCGATTCTCAAGTACATTTTCGGGTCGAAGGACCACACCATTCAGGACGACGATATCGTGTTTGTGGTGGTGCCGCATATCGTCCGCTCGCAGGAGCTGGATCAGGCTAATCTTCGCGTGATCGACACCGGCGAGGGCCAGTCGATCGACCTGCGGCGCACGGACGGGGAAAGCGCAGCCGCCGCGCCTACAATTCTGCCCGCGGTGCGGCCAGCCGCGCTGGAGCACCCGGAGGTGGGAACAGTTCCCTCTCAGAGCGCGATCGCTGCTGCTCCTGAGATGATGGCGCAGTTACGCGCCCAGACGGCGTCTGCTGGAAGTCCGGCAGCCACCGCGCAAGCGGCCGTGCCGTCGCCCAGCTCAGCTTCTCCTTCTGCACCGGCTCCGGCGCCAACTCCTGCGCCGGCCATACTGGCGCCCAGCCCAGTTTCTCCGTCTGCCCCGGCCCCTACCCCGGCCCTCGCGCCGGCCTCACCGGCGCCTAACCCGCCGGCCCCGGCCGCGCTGCCCGCTGCCGGGGCCAGTCTCGCACTGAACGCACCGGCTGGGCCGCTGTCCGCCGGCGCCACCTTCCAGGTTCCGGTGGCGCTGAACGGAGGCGCAGACACCGCCTCGATTGCGCTGCAGATGCATTACGATCCGGCGAAAATCTCCCTGGTCAACGTGGCTGGGGGGGACTTGCTGAACCGCGACGGGCAGGCTGCTTCGGTGATCCATACCGACCAACCGGTAGGGAATCTGACCATCGTCGCCTCACGTCCGCCAGGAGTACGCGGTGTGAGCGGCGCGGGAGTGGTGTGCGTTCTCACCTTCCAGGCCAGAGCGGCTGGCCCCAGCGATCTGAACATTACGCGCGCCTCCGTGGTGAATAGCGCGCAGCTGCAGGTGCCGGTGGCAAGCGCGCAAACCAGCATTGTGGTGAAGTAGGGAGCAGCGCCGATGATTTCCACACACGCTGCGGAAGAGATCTCGGTCGTAAAAGGGCACGACTTTAGTCGTGCCGGACACGCTGCAAAATCGATGCGGGCTTTAGCCCCTGAGGGATGTTTTTCGGAAGTGCACTCGAAGACCCAGCCTTATCTCGGGGCCTCTAATTTCGCGAGTTTTGCCCTCCACCGCCGGATACGGCGACGGGAACGTGGCCTGACGCTGGTTGAGCTGATCGTCACGGTGGCGATCTTGTCGATTCTCGCTTCGGCAGCGATTCCGGTCGTGAGGTTCCAGGTGAAGCGCCAGAACGAACGCATGTTGCGCTACGATCTGTGGCAGATGCGCGACGCGATCGACAAGTACAAGGACGCCGCGGACAAAGGCGCCTTTCAGACCAAGGTGGGTAGCCAGAATTATCCGCCCGACCTGGAGACGCTGGTAAACGGCGAGGATGTGCAAGGCAAGAAACTGAAATTTTTGCGCCGCATTCCGGTGGACCCCATGACGGGCAAGGCGGAGTGGGGATTGCGCTCGATGCAGGACGATCCCGACTCGACATCCTATGGCGGGCAGAGCGTGTTCGACGTGTATTCGAAGTCTCAGGGGACGGCACTTGACGGGACGAAGTATTCGACTTGGTGACGGAAGCAAGCTGCTAGCCTCTAGCTTTTAGCTCGATCGTGCGAAGGACGCTGTGACGACGCGGCTGAGAGCTAACAAATGGAGCGCGAACAGATCGAAGCCAGGAGTTCGGAGCTAGAAGCTGAAGTTAAGGAAAAGCATTTTGCGCAGGCATCATTCACAATCCGGCTTTACGCTTATCGAGCTGATGATCGTGATGGCCATCATCGGCATCCTGGCCACGATGGCCATTCCCAGCTTTGTGGCCGCCATCAGGCACGCCCGGGAAGCGGTGCTTAAGGAAGACCTGCAGACGATGCGCGCGGCCATCGATTCCTACACCATGGATAAGCAGAAGGCGCCGCAGTCGCTGGACGACCTGGTCCAGGACGGCTATCTGAAGAGCGTTCCCGAAGATCCGATGACCCACAGCAAGGACACGTGGGTGACCGACACCAGCGACGCCATGTACTCGCTGGACGAAACCGAACCCGGCATCAACGACGTCCACTCCGGTTCGGATGAGACAGGTTCCGACGGCCAGCCCTACTCTTCTTGGTAAATTCAAGAGTGAGGAGTCCGCTCCGGCATTTCTCCTTCACACAGCCTTTTGAGGGGGAGTGCCAGGTTGCGATTACTTCCACCCCAACAAGCAAAAATCGCTTGCCGGGGACCCCGGAGGAAATCGCAACTTGAGAGTTGAGGTTTCGGAGTACATCCGAAGGAGAAATGCTTTATGCCGGCGATTCGCGCTCTGGCCAAATTTGCGTGCGTGGTGACTGTGTTCTGCGTCTCGCTCCACGCGCAAACCGTGAATACCATCTCCATCCGTCTACTCGACGGCAAGACCGGCCTGCCCGTGAAGGCCTCGAATTATCTGGTAAAGGTGGATCGACACGACACCGCGCACAACCTTTGGGTGCAAATGAACGACGATGGAACCGTAGTTGTGACGGTTCCCGCCGACGCCAAGGAATTATCGGTGAAGGCCACCTACGATATGTCGATTGACACTTACATCAATTGCGACGCCGCGAAGGAGAGCGACAAAGAAAGGGACATTTGGTACCCGATCTCCGACATTTTGAAGGCGGGGGTGGTGGCGCCCAACGAATGCAGCACAACAATCTACACCGCCAAGCCTGGCGAGTTTGTGTTCTTTGTGAGGAAACGGGACTGGCGGGATCGGCCGTTCCAATAGTTTGAATGGGGATTGCCGGCCTGACCGAACCACGGAGAACAGGAAACTTGGCGCTCGAATCTCCATCCCCGGTCGTTTTCGAATTTGTTGAACGCGTAGCGCGCGCCTATGCGAATTTGGCGCAATCCGCCCTCGCCGATCCGGAAACGGGCCTTAACGGCAAACTCTTCTATGCGGGAGAACTGGATGAAGATGGCCGCGCGCTGGTTGTGGCGGCCAACATTGCCGGGGCCGCTTCGCTGGTTGCAACGGCGGATCGCGCCGCGCAAAAGCAGGCCATCCGCGATGGCGTTGCCGATTTCCTGGTCAATTCGCTCGATGAGGCATTGCGCATCCTCAAGAATCAGCTTCGCAAGCGCGAGACAGTCGCTGTGTGCTTGAGCTTAGCGCCCGGCGCCGTCGAGCGCGAGATCGAGGAGCGCGGCGTGCTGCCCGATCTGTTGCGGCGCGATGTCCGTGTTGCTCCATATCACGATGCACTCATGCTTCGAGAAGGAGAGCCGGAGGAAACCGATTTCAAGAAGGTGCCTGCTCTCGTGACGTGGCGCGTGGACTCAACTCTTCCGAGTTCGTTGGCCAAGCTGGACGAAGTCGCTCTCGAATGTCTCGAAGCGGACGCATGGGCGGCCCGCCGCTGGCTGCGCCTGTCTCCGCGCTACCTTGGCCGGTTGGCGAATGGCCTGCGCCTGCTTGATTGCGATCGCGAATTTGCCGCCCGCTTTTGGGAGCAGGTGCGGCAGAGAGTGGATCGCGGCGAGATTCGAGTTGCCGTCGAACTCTGTTCGTACTTTTCGGGCGTTCACGACCAGTTCCGCTTCGCTCCCGACAAATGTTGATCGGCAGATTCTTGTTCCCCGGTTCCCGAGCCCTGTCTCCCTAGTCCCTGGTCCCTATGTCACTATGTCCCTGGTCCCTGCTTCTTCAATGCGCGACCAAAGCTCCTTCACTCCGTAACCGGTTTTCGCCGAGACAGGCAGAAGCTCATCCAGCTCGTGCCCTTTTTTCAGAGCGGCCAGGTTGCGCGTGCGCTCATTGCCGCTGAGGCGGTCCACTTTGGTTGCAACCACAAGGAACTCGCGCCCCGCCGCGCGCAGCCAGTCGAACAATTGCCGGTCGCTCGCTTGCGGAGGCACATTCGCGTCCAGGAGACAGATGCAAAGGGCCAGCCGTTCGCGGCCCGCAAGATAGGGCTCGATGAAGGCGGGCCATCCCGCCGAAATAGACCTCGAGATTTTGGCGTAGCCGTAGCCGGGCAAATCCGCAAAGACCAGTTTGCGCGTATGTTTGTGATCCAGCAGGGCGAAGAAATTGATGGCGCGCGTACGGCCCGGCGTCTGAGAAACTTTTGCCGCCTTCTCGCCGACAAGCGCATTCAGCAGGCTCGATTTGCCCACGTTGGACCGGCCCAGAAAAGCGATCTCGGGCGCGTCGCTCTCGGGGAATTGCGCGGCCGAGAGGGCCGAGAGCAAAAATTGTGCTGCCAATCGCATCGCGTTGCCTCAAATCCTTCTCTTCAGTTTACGTGGAGATTTTGCCGGCGCTCCTGCCGCTCCGCAAACGCCCGATGCGCCCTTCCCGATGCGCCCTTGATGAGCAGCAGAGTCAATACAACGCGCAACAACTGCCTATCGTTCGAGAGGGCGGTCGATGTAGAATTCCAGTGTCACCTTGCGAGCCCATGAGAAACCTCTTGGGCGCTTGCGAGCGCCACCAATTCCCTCGACGGCGCAAAATGTGTACCGAACGGCTACTGCGATGACACTCTCGAAACTGAGGAATGTGAGGCCAATCGGGCTCGCCGAGGGCGAACAGCTCGTGCCTCAGACAGACGGGTTATTAGACTCCCGCGAGAAGCTGCTTGCCGCGGCACTGCATCTGTTTGCAACGCATGGCGTAGACCGGGTTTCCGTTCGCGATATTGCGCACGCCGCAGGCGTCAACTCCGCCCTGGTCGGCTACTATTTTCGGGGCAAGGAAGGGTTGCTGAGCCAGCTCTATCGCCGTCACTGTGAGCCCTTGAACGCGGAGCGGTTCCGGCTGCTGGAGAGCTTTAGCCGTGGTGGCAAGACGCCTGCCCTGGAAAAGATCCTTGAAGCTTTCCTGCGGCCGGCCCTGGCCATCACAAAAAATCGCAGCGGACTCTCCGAATTCATTCGCCTGCGCGCGCTGCTTGCCGCCGAGCGGATGGAAATCCTGGAAACCCTGGTAGCTGAGAACTTCGACCGCTCGTCCAGCATTTTTGTGAACGTGCTTCACCGTTGCCTGCCACATCTTACCTACGAAGATGTCCTATGGCGGTTTCACTTCATGGTAAGCACCGTCAACTATACGGCAGTCGGGCCCCACCGGATAACGGTGTTCTCAGAGGGCCGTTGCGACCCGCTCAAAGTCGAGGATACTTTGCGCGAGCTGATTCTGTTTCTTGCCGCGGGTTCCGCGCCCCCATGAGCCGTAAGCCCCGCGCGGCTGCCAAGAGGACAAAGACCACCAAACCGGCCCAATAACCTTTGCGCGAATTCGGCACGGCTCACCTTTGCCTTGACAAATCTTTATCGGCAATTATACAAATGTGTAAATCGAACGGCCGCCGTCAGGCCAGGCCGATGGTCTTCCCCTTATGCAGCATGGAATCAAGTGCATGATGATGCGTGGAGGAACCTCCAGGGGAGCCTATTTCCTCGCCGCCGACTTGCCCGCCGATCCGGTGGCCCGAGACCCCCTGCTGCTCTCCATCATGGGTTCGCCCGACCCGCGCCAGATCGACGGGATCGGCGGCGCGCACCCGCTCACCAGCAAGGTGGCCATCGTCAGCCGGTCAACGGATCCGAGCGCGGATATTGACTTCCTTTTCGCTCAGGTTAGCGTGGATGAAGCCAAAGTGGATACCACTCCCAACTGCGGCAACATTCTTGCCGGCGTAGGCCCCTTTGCGCTTGAGCGCGGACTCTTTCCGGCACGCGATCCCGAGACACCCATCCGCGTTCGCACCGTAAACACCGGCACTTTGGCCGAACTCATCGTCTCAACACCCGGCGGCAAGGTCGAGTACGCGGGCGCGGAACGCATCGACGGAGTCCCTGGCTCTGCTGCTCCCATCGCTATCAACTTTCTTGACGCCGAAGGGTCGATTTGCGGTTCCCTGCTTCCCACGGGGCGGGTTTGCGACCGGGTTGCAGGCGTTGCCGCTACGCTGATCGATAACGGCATGCCCGTGGTTGTAGTAGCTGCCGCCGATCTCGGCTGCTCCGGTCACGAAGATTGCGCGGAGCTCGAGAGCAATCGCGATCTCTGCTCCATGATCGAAGGGGTCCGGCTTGAGGCCGGCCGCCTGATGGGCCTGGGCGATGTCTCCTCCGCGGTTGTCCCAAAGGTTGCTCTGGTTTCCGCTCCCGCCGCGGGCGGCGTTATCTGCACCAGGAGCTTCATTCCCAAACGCTGCCACGCGTCAATCGGCGTTTTTGCCGCCGTTTCCGTCGCCACAGCCTGCGTGCTGCCCGGTTCGCCCGCGCACGCGTTAGCTCAACTTCCTTCAGGCCGGGTCAAGCGTATGGCCATCGAGCATCCGGGCGGGACCTTTGAAGTACGCCTTGAGGTGGGAGGCACAACCGAAAAACCCCATGTCGAGCGCGCCGGCCTTGTGCGTACTGCCCGCGCTCTCTTCGATGGAGTTGTCTTCGCCCGCGGCGAGGAGCCGTCATGAGCCGCCAACCCTTCACGCGCCGACTCTTCGACTTCGTTCGATCTGCGCTCAAGATATCGTTAGAAGCAAACTTACGCCAGGAGGACTTTTCGTGAGCACTCAGCAACCGGCTGGCAGCGGTCTGGTGGTCAGCGCGCATTCGGCGGATTTTGTTTGGCGGGCCGGAGGCGCAATCGCTCTCTATGCGAGCCGCGGCTGGCGCATTAAAGTGGTGTGCCTGTCTTTTGGAGAGCGCGGCGAAAGCCAGAAGCTATGGAAAGATCCTGCCATGACCCTCGACCGCGTGAAGAAAGAGCGCCGCATAGAGGCCGAGCGGGCGGCTCAAATCCTTGGCGCTGCCGAAATTGAGTTCTTTGACCTGGGCGACTATCCCCTGCGCACCGACATGGCCGCACTCGAGCGTCTGGCCGATGTTTACTGCGCTCTGCGCCCCAATTGGGTTCTAACCCACTCTCTCGAAGATCCCTATAACTTCGATCATCCCGAGGCCACGCGCTTTGCCCAGGAAGCGCGCGTTGTCGCCCAGGCCCACGGCCGCAAAGGCGCATCCGCGGCCATCGGCGCGCCTCCTGTCTTTCTCTTCGAACCTCACCAGCCTGAGCAGTGTGGTTTTAAGCCTCAACTCATTCTCGACATCTCCGAGGTCTGGAACATTAAGCGCAAGGCTTTTGAGAGCATGGATGCGCAGGAGCATCTCTGGGAGTACTACACCCGTGTGGCGCTTCAGCGCGGCGTTCAGGGCGCGCGCAATTCCGAGCGCAAGATGCAATATGGCGAAGCTTACCAGCGCGTCTTTCCCACCGTAACGGAGAAGTTCGAATGAAGATGGGCACAGTCATTCGAACCATTCCGCGCGCTGGGGCTCCGGTAATCGCTTCGCTGCGCGAGCACGGCGTTGCCACTGTCCATGAAGCGCTGGGCCGAACCGGGCTCTTGAAACCCTGGATGCGCCCCATCTATCCCGGCGCTCGCATTGCCGGCAGCGCGGTTACAGTCCTCGCCCATCCCGGTGACAACTGGATGCTCCACGTTGCCGTCGAGGTCTGCCAGCCCGGCGATGTGCTGGTGGTCGCCGTCTCTGCCGACTGCAGCGACGGTTACTTCGGCGAACTGCTCGCCAAATCCCTCTTAAGCCGCGGCGTGTGCGGACTGGTAATCGACGCCGGCTGCCGCGATGTTGCCGAACTGACGCGTATGAGGTTCCCCGTCTGGTCCAAAGCTATCTCCGCCAAGGGCACCATCAAGGCGACCCTCGGCTGCGTCAATGTTCCCGTTGTCTGCGCCGGAGCTCAAGTCACCCCCGGCGATATCGTGGTGGCCGACGACGATGGCGTGGTCATTGTTCCTATCGTTCAGGCAGCATCCGTTGCCTCTGCCTCTGACGAACGCGCCGTTCGCGAGGCGGCGAAACGCAAGCGGTTGGCCGCAGGAGAACTCAATCTCGACATTGAAAATATGCGCGGAAAACTTGCCTCCGCGGGCCTCGTGTACTACGAGACGCTCGATGAAGCGCGGCAGAGCGAAGAAGAGGAGCGGTCATGAGTTATCAACCGCAATTTGGCGACATCGCCCACCTGGCGCATGTCGAACTGTACGTCCCCGATCTGGGAAAAAGCGTTGCGTTCTTCAAGAACATCTTCGGACTGCACGAGGTCGGCCGCGTTGGCCAGTCAGTCTATATGCGGGCCTGGGGAGACTATCAGCTTCACACTTTGCAACTCACCCAGCATTCGACCTCAGGCATGGGCCATGCAGCTTTTCGCACCCGCTCCGCCGAGGTACTCGAGCACATGGTTCAGAATCTAATCGCTCACGGCCACACCGGCGTTTGGCTTGAACCCGAGTTCGGCCAGGGGCGCACATTCCGCTTCGAGACCCCTGACGGACACCACTTCGAGCTCATGTACGAGCTCGAACGTTTCGTTCTTCCCCCCGGCGAGCTACACCCCTTCAAGAACCTGCCGGATCGTTACTTGCCCTGGGGCATCGCGCCCAAACGCCTGGATCACCTGAACCTGTTCGCCAGGGAAATACAACCCTGCCGCGAGTTCAGCCGCGACCTGCTCGGCATGCGCGTTACAGAGCAGATTGTCTTTGAGGATGGGGAACAAGGCTCGTGGCATGCAGCGAACAGCAAGTCGTACGAACTTGTCTTTGTAAAGGATGCCAAGGGCGCCCGGGGCCGCTTCCATCACCTCACTTACTTTATGGACAGCCACGAAGATGTCCTGCGCGCCGCCGACATCCTGGTGGAAAACGGCGTCGCCATCGAATACGGCCCGCACAAGCACAACATCGGTCAGAGTATCTTCCTCTACTTCTACGAGCCGGGCGGTAACCGCGTAGAGATTGGTTCCGGAGGCTACCTGATCTTCGATCCCGACTGGAAGCCCGTGGTCTGGTCGCGCGAGGAGCGCATGAAAGGCCAGGCCTGGGGCCTGCAGACGGTCGCCACGTTCCACACCTACGGCACGCCGCCTGTCGATTGATGCGCGCGACATGATGCTCGACGCAGACTGTTGATGCTTCAACCTGCCAGATCGATAATGAAATTGGTGTCCCGTGGTCACTCGCTCCTTTTTCGCGTATGCATCAGCCATCCTTTTTACCGCAGCTTCGCACATCGTTCTTTGTGCCCAAGCCCCAGACGTCACCGCGGCACAGCCCCTTAACCTGCCTACCGTCACTCCGGCAGCCGACTGCTCTACCCTGGCCGCAGCCGATATCTCTCAGGCAGTCGGCGCCCCCACGCACATCACTGCCGCCTTCATAGTGTCCGGCGGCAAGCCCGCCCCCTATTGCAAAGTCCTGGGCTATGTCGAACCGGCCATCGAGTTCGAAGTGCGCCTTCCCGTTTCCACCTGGACGCAGCGTCTTGTCCAAACCGGTTGCGGAGGCTTGTGCGGCATGCTCAATATTCGTCTCGAACATGACGACGGCTGCCAGGTGGCGCAGAACGGCGAACTCGCCCTCACTTCTACCGACATGGGCCACTCGGGCGGAATGGACGGTAAATTTGGCGCCCAGGACTATCAGCTTCGCATCGATTTTGCCTATCGTGGCGTCCATTTGACCACCCTGGCCGCGAAGGCTCTCATCGTGAAGTACTACGGCCAGGCGCCAAAGTTCTCTTACTTCGCCGGCTGCTCTGACGGCGGCCGCGAAGCGCTGATGGAAGCCGAGCGCTTCCCCGAAGATTTCAACGGCATTACAGCCGGCGCACCGGCGATGAACTTCACCACCCAGAACACCTTCTACCACGGCTGGAACGCCCTGATGAACACAGGCGCGGACGGCAAGCCAATTCTTACCGCCGACAAGCTGCCTCTGCTTCACCAAGCCGTCCTTGCCCAGTGCGACGCCGCCGATGGGCTTAAGGACGGAGTCATTTCGGATCCGCTCGCATGTCATCCCGATCTTTCCCAGGCGGAATGCAAGCCCGGACAGGATTCTGCTTCCTGCCTGACTCCCGCGCAAGTCCACGCGGCATATGAGATATACAAGGGCGCTCACGACGCAGATGGCGGCAAGCTGGTCCTCAGCGGCCCGCTGCCCGGCTCCGAACTGGGTTGGGCAGGTGTCTTCGTTCCCTTCCCTGGCCAGAGTCAAACGCTGAGCGCCATGTCTTCGACCGGAATCCTGCAGAATCTCGCTTATGAAACGAATCCACCAGAGGGGTACACGCTCGCCAATCTCAGGTTCGACCGCGCCACGTTCAACGCCACCACTCAATTGCACGGCCTCTACGATGCCACCGATCCGGATCTCCGGCCTTTTGCCGCTGCCGGAGGCAAACTCATCCTGTGGCATGGTCTCGCCGACCCTCACATCTCGCCGCTCAACACCATCGCCTATTACACAGCCATGCAGAAGTTGATGGGGGCTGAAGCTCTGGATCGCTTCGCGCGGCTCTATCTGTTTCCCGGGGGTGATCACTGTGGCAACGGCGAAGGTCCATTCAATATCGACCTTCTTACGCCGATCATGGCCTGGGTTGAGCGCGGCGCTGCTCCGTATGCGCTCATTGCCTCGCATGTGCCTGGAGGCTCTATCGGAGTGGGCCCCGGAGGACCTCCGAATGGCGGGCCGCCGCCTGCCGTTGGCCCCGCTCCCGGGATGCCAGCCGGGCCGGCCGCCAAGGCTGACCGCGCACGTCCTGTATTTCCCTATCCGCTGACGGCCAAATATTCAGGCGCCGGCAGCATCGACGATGCAAGCAGCTTTGTTCAGGGACCGGAGCAACCGGTGTCCCCCGGCTTGCTCAACTGGTTCGGCTCTGGATTTTATGCTCCCGGCTACGAAAAATGGTGCACTGCAACCGGCACAATTTTCCACTGCAAAGGCTCGCGCTAACCCAAACGGTATGTGGTTTGGCCTGGATGCGAAGGCTCCGATCGGCCTGACCGCTATTCCATGAGACTCCAGTAGCTCTCGCCGGTGCAACTCCGGCAGACAATCTGCCCGTGTTTTACCGTTTCGCGCTGATTCAAAATCTCCTCGCCGCATCGAGAGCAGTTTACTCGCGTGCCGGGCTTGCCGACGATTGCGCCCAGATCCAGGTTGAGCCGCACCGGCTGAAGGCTCAGCAGTTCTTCATTCTGAAGAATCTGATAAGCCTCGAGTTGCGCGTGCCAGCGGCTTGGCGCAGCGAGTGTAACTGCGGCAGCGAGCAGGCGCGCGTCTGGCATCGGCGAGAGGCGAATCGCCCGGCCATCGTGTGTGTCGACAAAAGTGACTGCCACTTTTCCGTAATCAACCAGGCGCATTGTGCGGTGGCCCATCGAGCATCCGGTGGCCACACTCACACCATCGGTAAAGCAACCGTCCGTCTCCACGAATGCGAGCAGGCGCTTATCCCGCTGCGGCAGTTCGATAGGGAAGAGTTCCGCGGCGTAAAGTCCCATGCGCACGCCCAGCACCTGGCGCGGACAAAGATGCTTGTGCAGCGCAGATGTCTGCGTAAGCATCTCCTTCAGCTTCGGATTTTCTACCGCGGTTTCCATCCCGGCTCCGGCCACTATGCTCCTCGGCTTATACCGCGCCCACCAATTCCGGCGCTTCGCTTCCTGATTCAGTCTATATGGGTGGCAATCGGCTTCTTCACCAGCCTGGCGTCAAACAGATGTGCTATGCCGCGTGCCGATTCTTTCGATCAGCCTGGCGCGGCAATCCTTGAGCGCCGCCTCCAGTTGGTGCATTGTGTCGTTGAAGCGCACCGAAGGAGTGGGAACGGAAATTGCGGCAATTTCTCCCTCCGGGCCGATGACCGGCGTGCCCACGGCGGAGATGCCCAGCATATGCTCTTCAAGGTCGTAAGCAATGCCGGTCTTGCGGATTTTTTCGATTTCCGCTTGCAATTGTTTCCAGGAACTGGGCGAGTTTGGCGTGAACTTGCTCAGGTGGATCTTCTTCTTCATCCGCGCCAGCGCGGGATCGCTCAATGCCGATAGCATTGCCTTGCCATTGGCGCTGCAGTGGAGCGGAAAAGAGACACCCATTGCGGAAACTGCGCGCAGCCTGTGCGAGCCTTCAATATGATCCATGAAGACGGCTTCGGCGCCCTTCAGAAGAGCCAGGTCCACCGTTTCGCCTGTTCTTTGCGCCAGCTCTTCCAGGCAGGGACGAGCGATGTCCACAAGTCCCCAGCGCATGGAACGGGCGATTCTGACCAGCGCCGGCCCCAGGCGAACGCCGGCTTGCGGCGTAGCGGCGATCACAAAGTTTTCACGGTCCAGCGCCGCCACGATGCGCTGCACCGTGGACTTCGGCAAGTTGAGCTGCCTGGCCAATTGCCCCAGGCTCAATCCCTGGTCGTTCCCTTCCAGGGCACGCAGCACTTCTGCCGCGCGCGCAATGACCTGAACGCCCAACGGTGACTTGCGCAAGTGTAGTGTTTTCCTCAAGAGAGTTGCGGAACCGGACCTCTGCTCAAATCCCTGCTCCGACCTTTCCGGCTCGCTTACTTCTGTTGCCGCTTCTTATTCGCTTCGAGCAGGTAGTTGCTCAGCCGCGTGCGCACCGCCTGCGCGGACTCCGGGGTCCATTTTTCATAGAACCCTTTACCGGTCTTCACACCCAGTTCGCCTTTGAGAACCTTGTCGATCAGGTAGGGGCTGGGAGCCGGGAAAGCTTCAATATGCGCCAGGATTCCGTTGTGAATCGCCAGCGTAAGGTCCAGTCCCACCAAGTCCGCGTTCTCGAGCGGCGCAAGCACCGGCAGACGGAATCCGAAGCTGTTCTTCACGCACAGATCTACCGTCTCTGCGTCGCAAATGCCGTGTTCTACAATCGCGACGGCCTCTCTCCATAACGCGTGCTGCATGCGATTGGCCACGAAGCCCGGCACGTCCTTCTTTACGTGCACGGCCACTTTGCCGGCCCGGTTCAGCAGGTCGATGCAGCGCTCCACCACCTTCAGGTCGGTCGCTTCGGTCTGCACCACTTCCACCAGCGGAATCAGGTACGGAGGATTCCACCAGTGTGTGCCCAGAACGCGGGATTTGTCTTTCACCTTTGCGGCGATCCCGGTTATCGGCTTCACTGACGTGTTGCTGGCCAGAATGCAATCTTTGCTTGTGTATTTCTCGATCTCGACAAAGATATTCTGCTTGACTTCGAGGTTTTCGGCCACGTTTTCGAAAACGATATCCGCGCCGCGCAGGCCCTCTTCCAGCGAGTTGTGCACGGTGATATTCTCGGCCGCACTCTCGTCGACTCCGAGCACTTTGAAGTCGGCGCGCGCCTTATTGTGTACCTCGGCCAATACCTCTTTGCGCCGCGCGTACAACGCCACCGGATGGCCCTTCGCGGCAAACACCTCGGCGATGCCCTGGCCCATCATTCCAGCGCCCACTACCGCAATCTTTTCCATCGCGCTTCCTCGTTCCGTTCGCAATTGACCCCATGCGCAAAGGGCAGCCCACCCCCGGTCCAGAAATGGGCTGCCTTCGCGGTTGAACGAAGCTACATGGCTCCGTATTTGTAAAGCCGCGGCTCGGTGGGGACAAGCTCGCTTTCGTCGATTTCGGCCACGCAGCGGACCATGGATCCGTCACCCATGTGCCAGCGAATCGGAAGAGCGAAGAAGCGGAACCGCTTGTTCTTCACTTTATCCAGATCGCCGCCCAGGTTCTCGACGCCTACAATGCCGTGCCCCAGCATTTCCTTGTGGCAGGGTTCCCAGGTGCCGTAGCAGCCAATGGCTTCCAGCTCGCCGAACTTCTCGTCGTACTTCTGTTTGCCGTGCACCTTGATGTAGACTTCCTTGTCGAACTCGGCGTAGGCTTCTTCGCCGAACTGTTCGATGAACTCGTCGCAAATCGTCTTGCCGCTGTAGCCTTCGAGCTTCATGCGCGTGCCGTTGTTGCCCATGGAAGTGAGCAGCGGGTGATCCAGCGCCTGTTGGTCCAGGGCCACCACCTTCACCTTGTGCTTCACGAACCATTTGCCGGCATCGATGCCGCAGCCGAGCGAGTAGTGGTAGTACTCCTTGCTGTCGTCAAACTTCCGGTGCATGCCGGTGTTCAGGCAGAGCACCATACCCTCGATTTCCTTGAGCGTCAGACCGGCCCGCGCCACCGCGGCTTCCAAGTCCTTGGGCATGATGAGCTGCCACCGGTCGACGCGAACGTCGAGGCAGACAGCGTCGCCGCAATAGGCGTCGACCGGCAGCTCGTGCGAATAAAGGGCGCGCTCGCCGTTGAACATGCGCTCCATGACGTGGCGGGGAGCGTCGGCGTGCGTGCCGGTGTGCATCGTGCATTTGATGGTTTGGGTCAGCACGCCACCCTTCGCCATGCTGTGCATGGGCGCGATTTCAGGCTTGGAGAAGTACGGCCACAGGGGCATGTCTCCAAAAAACGGGTGACTCAGATCTACGAAAACTTTCTTTCCCATAATATTGTTCCTTCCTTCCACTAATGAGTTTTTCAATTGCCTGGTGCGGGACGGGCCGTTGCCGGACCTCAGCCCGCCGTTGTTCCACCGTCCACGTACAGAATCTGCCCGGTGACAAAATCCGAAGCCGGCGAAGCCAGGTAAACGGCCGCGCCGATGAAGTCCTGAGTGACCGCCGCGCGCCCGAGCGGAATGCGCGACATGAAGATGTCGTAGAGCTGCTTGTTTTCCAGAACTTCCTTGGTCAGCGGCGTCCAGGCGATGCAAGGCGCAATGGAGTTCACGTTAATGTGGTACTTTGCCCACTCCGTCGCCAGTTGCTTGGTCAGCAGGTTCACCGCCCCTTTGCTGGTGCCGTAGGCCGCATATCCGCCTGGATGCCCGGCGAACGCGCGCACCGAGGAAATGGTGATGACCTTGCCGTAGCCCTGCGCCTTGAAGATTTTCCCCGCGTGCTTGCAGGGCAGGAAGGTTCCGCGCACGTTCACGTCCATCACCGCCTGCCAGTCATCGATGGGAAAATCTTCGGCCGCAAACCGCTTGGCCAGTCCGGCTACTGTGACCAGAATGTCGAGCCGGCCGAAGGTCTTCATGGTCTGGTCCACCGCCCGGATCACATCCTCTTCCTTGGCCACATCGCAGGGAACAGCAAGCGCCTTGCGCCCCAGTTCCTCCACTTTTTTCACTGCGTCCTCAAGGGTCTTGACGGTGCGGCCGGTAACCACCACATTGGCGCCGTAGGCCGCCAGGCCCTGAACGATAGCCTCGCCGATCGCCCCCGAGCCACCGGTGACGATGGCCACCTTGCCGCTGAGGTCGAACATCTTCTTCACATAATCGAGATTGACTGTCTGATCTACTGGTCCTTGTGCCATGACGCTCCCCTTACGCGTTTGGATAGGTGACGCGCACCTGCCCTGTTGTTACTCCTTGGTTGCAATGATCACGAACACTTCGGCGGGCTTGCCACCCGTGATCACCATTTCGCGCTCTTCGCCTGCCCCGATGTAAAGAAGATCGCCCGGCTCCAGATCGTGCTTTTCGCCATTTTTGCCGTTGACGGTCATTGTCCCTTTGACCATGTAGTAGACCCTCTCCTTCGGAGCGGATTCCATGACGCTGCCGCCATTAGGCTGAAAATACGAGTAGTTGACGATGAAATGCTTGGCTTGCTCGCCGGTAACCTTCTTAATGCCGTAGACGTTGAAATGCCCGGAGCCCTCGTAAGAAGTGCCCTGTGCGTCTTTTACCTTGATCATCGCGTTGAATCCTCCTTGCACGAAATGAGTTCCGTTTCGAGTTAAATTCCTGGCTACAGGCTGCGACGGCCAGGGCCGCGCCCATGCCGCCGTTTAGCGAAACTGCGGCGCCCTGATTCAGCAACGGAGGGCCCACAACGATCGGGCGCCGCAGTCTTCCACATGTATTGTATTACGATACTGTCGTATTGTATTGTGAGTAGTATTCTCCTGGTGACCAGGCTCTGTCAACTGGAAAATTTGCGCTATAGGGTCTATTCTGCGGGTGAGACCGGAGGTAATGTACGGCCTTCAAAGTGAGGAAATCCGGTGTTGCAATGCGTATCGATTCGCAGTACGATAGTATCGCATCGTGAGTAAACTGAATCTGTCCTATGCGCCGGCTCAATCGATTGCCGGCGCGGAAGCTGCATTCAGGACAGGCGCCACCAAGGCATAGACAAGTTCACCTTTCCAAAACCGGAGACATCATGAGCACTAATGAAGTCATTATCGCATCCGCTTGCCGCACCGCAGTCGGCACTTTTCTGGGACAGCTAACCGACATTTCGCCGGTCCAGCTGGGCTCGACCGTAGTCGCCGAGGCCTTGCGCCGCGCCGGCGTTCAAGCCGATCAGGTCGATGAGCTGATCATGGGCAGCGTTTTAACTTCCGGCTTCGGGCAGAACATCGCCCGCCAGATCGGCATCGGCGCCGGTCTGCCGAAGACCACGTCGGCCTTCACGGTAAGCAAGGTATGCGGCTCGGGGTTGAAATCCGTGATTCTTGCCGCGCAGTCCATCATGTGCGGCGACGCCGACATCGTCGTGGCCGGCGGCGTGGAGAACATGTCGGCTTCGGCCTTCCTGGCTCCGGGCGCCCGCAAGGGATATCGCATGGGCGCGGTGCAACTGCTCGACAGCATGATCACCGACGGGTTGACCGACGTCTTCAGCGGCGAGCACATGGGCATCACCGCCGAGAACGTGGCCACGAAGTACGGCATCACCCGCGAAGAGCAGGACAAATTTGCGCTGGCCAGCCAGAACAAAGCCGAGCAGGCCATCAAGTCCGGCCGCTTCAAGGATGAAATCGTGCCCATCGAGATTCCGCAGCGCAAGGGACCGCCGATGCTCTTCGAGCAGGACGAGCATCCCCGCTTCGGGGCTACGCTGGAGGCAATGGCCAAGCTGAAGCCGGCCTTCAGGAAGGACGGCACCGTGACGGCCGGCAACGCTTCGGGCATCAACGACGCCGCGGCGGCGGTTCTCGTAATGAGCGCGGCCAAGGCGAAGGAACTCGGCGTGAAGCCTATCGCCGTAATCCGCGGCTACGGCGTGGGGGGCGTCGATCCCTCGATCATGGGCATCGGCCCGGTCCCTGCCTCGCAGAAGGCGATGAAGAAGGCCGGCCTGAAGATCGGCGATATGGACCTGATCGAAGCCAACGAAGCCTTCGCCGCGCAGGCCATCGCCGTCGCCAAGGATCTTGAGATTCCCTGCGACAAGCTGAACGTTAACGGCGGCGCCATCGCCCTGGGCCATCCCATCGGCGCATCCGGCGCGCGCATCCTGGTCACCCTGCTCCACGAAATGCAGAAGCGCCAATCCAAAATGGGACTTGCCACGCTGTGCATCGGCGGCGGCATGGGCGCTGCCATGATCGTCGAGCGGGCCTGATATCGAAAGTTCCACCGGACCCGCCGCACCGGCATGTTCGCGGCCTTCAAAACCGAGGGATGGCTTGGTAAGAGCAGTATCCCGTGAGCAAGGAGTGAATCACATGGATGATAAAGTAGTCATTACTTGTGCTGTTGACGGCCCGATTGCAGTCCCGAGCGACAATCCGAATCTCCCCTACACCCCCGAGCAGTTCGCCAAACAAGCCAAACAGGTTTATGAGGAAGGCGCTGCGGTAATTCACATCCATTCCCGCGGCGCCGATGGCCTGCCCACCTCCGACTACGGGCGCACCAAGGAGATTCTGGACGCCGTCCACGAGTCCTGCCCGATTTTGACTCAGCTCTCGACCGGCGGGTTCTTCCCCTACGAGGATCGCGCCCGCCTGGTTGAGTTGAAGCCGCGCATGGCCAGCCTCAACCTTTGCACCATGACCTTCGGCAAGGCCGAGTTCCGCAACCCGCCCCTCGAGGTGCGCAAGGTTGCTGCCCGCATGCGCGAACTGGGCGTCAAGGGCGAGCTCGAGATCTACGACACGGGCCACCTGGACTTTGCTCTGCGGCTTCTCAAAGAAGGTCTGCTCGTCGAGCCGCTGCAGTTCTCCGTGGTTCTGGGCGTGGACGGCGGCGCCGCGGCGACGCCGGAAAACCTCGTTTACCTGGTCAAGCACATGCCCCCGAACGCCATCTGGCAGATGATCGGCGTCGGCGCCAAGGTCAACCTGCAACTGACTACCATCGCTCTGGCCATGGGCGGCAATGCCCGCACCGGCATTGAGGATACCCTCTGGCTCTCCAAGGGAGTGATGGCCGAAAACCACTTGCTGATCCGCCGCCTCGTCGGCGTCGCCAAGGCCATCGGACGCACTCCGGCCACGGTCGAAGAGACCGAGCAGATGCTCCAGCTTCCCAAGGTCGACTACGCCATGGCGTAAATCGACCGCTCAACCCACAAGGCCCCGCACACGCGGGGCTTTGTTATTTAATGGGTACCGGGATCGAACTCTCCGGCAGTTCGCAAAGCGGCTCGCTACACCCCGACCATCACATTCGATGCCTTGATAATCGCGCTAGCCTTCGTGCCCTTTTTAAGGCCGAGCGATTTCACGCTGGCTTTGGTAATGACAGCAACCACGGTTGATCCGCCGGACAAGGCGAGGGTGACCACGCTGTTGACGGCTCCATCCTCCACCTTTGACACCACGCCTGGGAGCACGTTGCGCGCGCTCAGTTTCGCGCCATCCATATCCGTGCCAATCATGACTTCCGACGCCTTCATCACAGCGAACGCCGCAGCGCCTTTCTTCAATTTGAGGGCATTCGCGCTGGCGTTGGTAATGATAGCGGCAACTTTCTCGCCGCCTTCAAGCTGCAGATTGATCTCGGCATTCACCGCGCCTTTTGTAACCTTCTCGACCGTCCCGGCAAGCACATTGCGCGCGCTGATTTTCATCAAGAGTCCTCCCTTTGCCTGCATTGGCGCCCCAGCGCCGGCCAATGGCCGGCGTGAGGTCGCTCGTGAAGCATAGCTCAGGGGATGTCTTGCGCGCAACGCCCGCTGGGGCCCGCTACGCGCGGGACCTTAGAACTCGAAGCGCGTATTGATTTGCCTCAATTGGCGCGTGGAACGGCGCTGGCCGGCACGCTGTTCATGCGCACAAGCGATCCTCCGGCTTTGTGCGTGCGCGGCCTCGCCCAAACCTGGTAGCTGTTAAAGAGGAACTGGCCGCCGAGGATGAGTAGCCACACACACAGCGCAAAGCGTAGCGGCCGGCGCGGGACGCGCGTGCTGAGCATGGTCCCGACCACTCCGCCTGCTACGCCGCCTTCAATCAGATGCATGAGCAGCGAGGGGTTTGAGGCGTGCGAGAACCAGTGCGCGCCGCTGCCGATAAGCGAAATCACGAATCCGAATGCGATATCCGTTCCCACCACCTGCGCCGGCAGCAAGGTGGTCAGGCTGAGCAACGCGGCAGAGCCCAGCGCGCCTGCGCCGGCCGACGAAAAGCCCACCTCCGCGCCGACGGGGAACATGAGCCAGGAGAGCAGCGGGCTGCGATCGGGCGGTTCATGTCGCCGCATGGGGCGGAAGGAATAAAAAATCTGCCAACTGGCGGTGGTCACCAGGATCGCGCCAAGAAGTGCATTGAGCACGTTGGTGGAGCCGGCGTTGACCAGGTGCTGCAGGAGGAGCGAGCCCAGCAGGACACCCGGCACGCCGCCGAGAAGCATATAGCCGAGCGTGCGCCATGAGACATTCTTGCGGGCTATCTGCGCAGGCAGCAGAACAAGCTTGACCGCGGTGGCGAACATCAGTCCGATGCCCACAGCGACGGGCGCGGGAACACCGAGAAACAAAACAAGCACAGGCACCGTAACCGTGCCCGCGCCCACACCTGTGAGCGCGATGAAGGTCGCGATGAAGAAACCTATCACATATTCCATCTGGACTGCCTCTTTTCTGCCTGTTTCCTGTCCTATTTCTCTGGCGCTGCCTGTATGTGAATTCCGCACTCCACCTTGCGGCCGGCCCAGCGGCCCGAGCGCGGATCGTTGGGATCGAGCGGCAGCGTAGTACATGGCTCGCAGCCGATGGATGTGTAGCCGCGCTCATAGAGCGGCAGCAGCGGAATCGAAAGCTGCTCGCAGGCATACCAAACATCGCGCGTCGTCCAGTCGGCCAGCGGCGCCAGCTTCAGCACCTGCTTGCCGCCGGGCAGCGTGAAGAGCGCCGACTCCTCGAGCGCCGCCCGGCTCCTGGCCTGTTCGCGGCGCAGTCCCGTCAGCCACACGCGATACTGCGCTACCGCCTTGAACAGCGGCTCGACCTTGCGCAGCCCGCAACAGCGGTCGGGCGCGGACTGGTAGAGCAAGCCGTGCTCGGCTTCCTGCTCGGCCACGGTCTTTTCGGGCAGCAGATTGATCAAATTCAAATTCCACTCGCGCGCCATGCGGTCGCGATACGCATAGGTCTCGGCAAAGTGATAGCCCGTATCGAGAAACAGAATCGGAATCGCGGGATCGATCGCAATCGCGAGCTTGGTCAGCAGCACGTCTTCAGCCTGAAAGCTGCACGTCAGGCAAACATCGCCTTTGCCCGTCACTTCGCGCTCGAGCGTAGCGCGCACCGCGTCCAGCTTCGCATTCACTTCGGTCTGGATCTCTGCAACACCCATCACAAATCCGCCATTTCCGGAGAGATAAAGATGCCTGCGCTGCGCAATAACTCATGCACTGCCGCAACCGCGTGCATCGTGTCGCTCGCGTCGAGCGTGATTTCCAAGCCCTCGGCGTGCGCCATCAGCGCGCCGTCGTCGTTGGCCCGCACCACCAGCGAAAGCAGTCCGTTCCGGGCTTCGACGCCGGTCACCAAATCGAGCAGGGCAGGATGTAAAAGGAACGTGTCCTCGGCAGCATCGATGCGGCTGGTCACTGCGCCCACGGCAAACAGCGAGCGCTCGATAACGTCGATCAGTTCGATCGGTCCGGTGAGTCGCAAAACTCCACCGCGATGGCCCCAGCGCGCCTCGCGTTCGCCGGCCGTCACGCGGCCCCACGCCGCGGCCTCGCCCTCTTCGCCGCTGGACGTGGAGTCGAAGACCGCGGTCACCATTCCTGCAGCCACGGTGCGATTGGTTTCAGCATCGATCAGAATCAACGCGCCGGTGGCGCGATTCTCGCCGTAGAGATCCACGCGCGATCGGCCGCAGCAGATTCAGCGAAACCGCGCCGATGTCGTTCATGCCGAGCGTCAGCGCAGGCTCGCGCGTCAGCGTGCCAAGGTCCACGCGGTAATCGATCGATGAAAGAAACGCCGGCACCGTGTGGCTGGTGTGCTTGAGCAGGTAACGCCGGTTCAGATCGAGCGGACGCTGATCCATCCACACCAGCGAAGCCCTCACGCCTCGGGTTACAGTTGCCGGCGCTTCGGCTGCGGCAATCAGATCGCCGCGGCTGATGTCGAGTTCGCGATCGAGCACCAGTGTGACCGACAGCGGCGCGATGGCTTCATCGAGATCGCCGTCCCACGTCACAATGCGCTCTATCTTCGCCCTGCGCCCGGAAGGCAGCACTGCAATCTCGTCGCCCACGCGAACGGTTCCCGAGGCGATCTGCCCCGCGAAACCGCGAAACGTATGATCGGGCCGCACCACGCGCTGCACGGGAAAGCGGAACGCCGCATCGCGCGTCTGCTGCGCTGAAGGCAGCGACTCAAGCAGTTCTAGCAACGACGGCCCCGCGTACCACGGCATCGTCCCCGATGCGTGTCCCGCCCTATGCACCACGTTGTCGCCCTTCAGCGCGCTGACCGGAACAAAAATCGCCTCCACGGGGTTGCCGGTGTCAACCGCAATCTGCTCGAGCACGGAGCGGAAATCCGATTCGATCGCGCGGAAGGTTCTCTCGTCGTAGCCGATCAGGTCCATCTTGTTTACGGCCACCAGCACGTGCCGCACGCGCAACAGCGATGCGATGTACGCATGGCGGCGCGACTGGATCTGCACGCCCTTGCTGGCGTCGATGAGCACAATCGCCGCGTCGGCCGTCGACGCGCCGGTGGCCATGTTGCGCGTGTACTGCTTCGTGGCCGGGCGTGTCGGCAATGATGAACTTTCGCCGCGCGGTCGAGAAATAGCGGTACGCCACATCGATCGTGATGCCCTGCTCGCGCTCGGCGCGCAGGCCGTCGGTGAGCAAAGCAAAATCGAGCTGGCCCGGCGCGGTGGTTCCTTTTCCCTCAATCGACCGCACCTGGTCCTCGTAGACCGATTGCGTGTCGTAGAGCAGCCGCCCGATCAGCGTTGACTTGCCGTCGTCCACGCTGCCCGCCGTGGAAAAGCGCAGCAAATCTTTCTCGCGCTCCTGCGCAAGGAACTCGCCGATCTCGAACCGTCTGTTCTCCAACTCCGCCGCAACCGCCAACCCCGCCTCCAATCTTCCTCAGTCCCTTAATCCCTGCCTTCTCGGTCCCTTGTTCCCTCAGTCCCTTAGTCCCCGCTCTCAGAAGTATCCCTCCCGCTTCTTGATCTCCATCGAGCCTTCCTGGTCGTGATCGATCACGCGGTTGGCGCGCTCCGACGAGCGGAACGAAATCAGCTCCGCAATAATCGCGGGAATCGTGTCGGCATCGGAGCGGATCGCTCCCGTGCAAGGGCTGCAGCCCAGCGAGCGCAGCCGCGACTTCACCATCTGGGGCTCCTCGCCCTTGCGCGCAACAAACGCCTGCTCAATCGGCAGCAGCGCGTCGCCACGCACATACATCGGCCGCTCCTTGGCAAAGTAGAGATCGACTACCGGAATCTTTTCCTCGTGGATGTACTGCCACACGTCCATCTCCGTCCAGTTCGAGAGCGGAAACACGCGAATGCTTTCGCCGGGATGAATGCGTGCGTTATACAGGTTCCACAACTCCGGCCGCTGATTCTTCGGGTCCCACTGCCCGGCCGAGTCGCGGAACGAATAAATCCGCTCCTTGGCGCGCGATTTCTCCTCGTCGCGCCGCGCGCCGCCAAAAGCCGCGTCGAAGTTGTAGTGGCGCAGCGCGTCCAGCAGCGCCTGCGTCTTCAGCAGTCCGCAGCAGCGCTTGGTGTCGAGTGCCATGGGATTCGTTCCCGCCGCGATGGCCGGCTCATTGCGCCACACCAGCAGCTCCGCGCCAATCGACCGCGCCATCTCGTCGCGAAACGTGAGCATCTCGGCAAATTTGAATCCGGTATCGATGTGCAACAGCGGAAACGGAATGGGCGCGGGATAAAAAGCCTTCTGCGCCAGGCGCAACATCACCGACGAGTCCTTGCCGATGGAGTAGAGCATCACCGGCCGCTCGAACTCGCTGGCGACCTCGCGCAGGATATGAATGCTTTCCGCCTCGAGCAGGCGCAGATGGTTCAGGGCCGAATGCTTCGGGAAATGCTCCTGGGGAACGCTCGCGGCTTGCTGTGGATTGACGACTTCATTTTCGGCTACCGGCATTGTGACCTCACTCAGCGGGGATGCTGAAGGCCGGCACGCAATGACAAACCCGGCTTTTCAGCTACGGGTGCGTCTTCTGAATCGATTGTGCTCAGGAAAACGAACTAGCGGGGACACCCGTCGAAGATGTTCGACAGGCGACAACAGGAACGGCGTTGGGAAACGCGAACCATATCTAGAGCAATGATAACAACAAATGCGCGCGAGCGCAATGGACACTCTCTTCCGAAATCCGCGCGGCCGCGCAGTGGTCGAGACGATCATTCGCCCCAGGACGGGACTTGGCCTTCTGGATACATCTACTCTGGTTCCGTTGTAGCGACGGACACCTATGCCGGGGGCTGAAAGCTGCTCCCGGCGAATTTTCCTGGCGATTTTTTGGGCGAAGTTCAGGCGGGCTTGCACTTTGCACCCAGGGGGGACTACGCTATAGGCATGCGTCGATGTCGCTAACACCGTCCTGGTGCCAGCTCCGATGCCGATGTGCGCTTGATTGCGCGCGATTTTCCCACCTGACAAGCTGCACCATTACCCCAAGAATCCGATTCATCGAGCAGTCCGGGCTCATTGCCCCGGAAAAAGGAGATCATTATGGCGCGCATTGCCGCGAATGTAACTGAATTCATTGGCCGCACTCCGCTGGTGCGGCTGAACCGCGTGGCAGCCGGGCTGCCGGCAACCGTTGTGGCCAAGCTGGAAAGCCAGAACCCCGCATCGAGCGTGAAAGACCGCATCGGCTTTGCCATGATCGACGCCGCCGAGAAGGCGCGGCAAGATCACGCCCGGCAAGACCGTGCTGATCGAGCCCACCAGCGGCAACACCGGCATCGCGCTGGCGTTTGTGGCCGCGGTCAAGGGCTACAAGCTCATCCTCACCATGCCCGAAACCATGAGCCTGGAGCGCCGCGTGACGCTGCTGGCCTTTGGCGCCGAGATCGTGCTTACGCCCGGCCCCAACGGCATGAAGGGCGCCATCGCCAAGGCCAACGAGATCCTGGAGAAGACGCCGAACGGCTACATCCTGCAGCAGTTCGACAACCCCGCCAACCCGGCCATCCACCTGCCACCACCGGCCCCGAGATCTGGGACGACACCGACGGCAAGGTCGACATTCTCATCTCCGGCGTGGGCACCGGCGGCACCATCACCGGCGTGTCCAACTACATCAAGCCGAAGAAGCCGTCGTTCAAGGCCATCGCCGTGGAGCCGACCGACAGCCCGGTGCTCTCCGGCGGCAAGCCCGGCCCGCACAAGATTCAGGGCATCGGCGCGGGATTTGTGCCCAGCATTCTCGACACCAAGCTCATCGACGAAGTGGTCCAGGTGACCAACGACGAGTCGGTCGAGATGGCGCGCCGGCTGGCGCAAGGAAGAAGGCCTGTTTGTCGGCATCAGCTCGGGCGCGGCGGCGGCTGCGGCGCTCAAGGTGGCCGCGCGGCCTGAGAACGCCGGCAAGCTGATCGTGGTTGTGCTGCCCGACTTCGGCGAGCGCTATCTGTCCAGCGTGCTCTTTGAGCCGCTGCGCCAGCAGGCGCTGGCGCTGCAGGCCGAGCCGATTGCGGTGACGGCGTAAGAAAGCAGGGACAAGGGACGCAGGGACTAGGGACGTCAGAATCGCCGTGCTCGGTGCTGGCAGGTTGCTGCCTTGATCCCGGTTCCTAGTCCCTAGTCCCTAGTCCCTATGTCCCTGTTCTGACCGAATTCGCGAAGACATCCGCTCCGTGCATGGAGCGCGATCCGGCTGCGCGCTCCCGGCTTGAAGTCCTGCTCTGCTATCCGGGGCTGTGGGCGGTGTGGATTCACCGCATCTCGCACTGGCTTTGGCGTCACAAGCTGCGCCTGCCCGCGCGCATGCTCTCGCAGGTCGCCCGCTTCTTCACCGGCGTCGACATCCATCCCGGCGCGCTGCTCGGCCGGCGGCTCTTCATCGACCACGCCACCGGCGTGGTGATCGGCGAAACCGCCATCGTGGGCAGCGACGTGACCATGTACCAGGGCGTCACGCTGGGCGGCACCGGCAAGGGCCACGGCAAGCGCCACCCCACGATCTGCGACGGCGTCTTCATCGGCAACAACGCCAACGTGCTGGGCAACATCACCGTCGGCGAGAACTCGCGCGTCGGCGCGGGCTCGGTGGTGCTCACCGATGTGCCGCCCAACTCGACGGTGGTCGGCGTTCCGGCGCACATCGTCTACCGCAACGGCGAGCGCGTGCTCATCACCGATCCGCACGACGTCAAAGACCCGCTCTCCGATGCGCTTATCGCGCTCTCGGCCCGCGTGGAGGAGCTGGAAGAACGGCTCGGCGCGCGCGAGCACTGCCGGCCAAGCCCTTCGCCGCCGAAGAGGCCGAGCGCGCCGCCTACCGCGTCGAGCTGGAGCGCATGCGGAGTCTACGTCTCCATGGGCGAAGGCATCTGAGGGCCATCGCGGCGAATTGCAAGAGTCTCCTCGAACCTCATATTCTTTCTGAACAGGTGAAGTGAATGATGACAGATATGCTGGCACGTTCACCGTTTACCAATCTGCGCGCCAAGAGGACCACTGCTGGCCTCATGACCTCCTCACTTTCACTTCCGGGATTTGTCTGGAAAAACCTCCTGCGTCGGCGGCTGAGAACTTTGCTGACGCTGTGCGGAATTGGGATGGCGGTTGCGGCGTTTGTCGGCCTGGTGGGCTTCTCCCGCTCCTTCGAACAGCAGTGGATGCGCATCTACTCCAGCAGCGGCATCGACATTGCGGTGATTCAAGGCACGTTTCTGAATACTTCACTGGATGAGTCGGCAGCGGCGACGATCAGGGCATTGCCCGATGTGGCGCAAGCTGCGCCCACCATCTACAACGTGATGGACCTGACCCCGGATGTGAATGCGCTGGTTTATGGCTGGAAGGCCGGCTCATATGAATTCGGTTCGCTGCAGATTCTCGCGGGACGGCGCTTTAACGATGGCCAGCCGGAGGTGATGCTGGGCGATCTGCTGGCGCAAGATCTGAAAAAGAAGCCCGGCGACACTCTGGAGATTCAGGGCACGCAATTCACCGTGACGGGCATCTACCACGGCGCATCGGCTCTGGAGGCGGATGCGATGATCATGCCGCTCGATCAACTGCAACAGCTCAGCAGCTTGCAGGGAAAGGTGTCGACGGTTCATGTGCGGCTGCGGCCTGCGCCTCGCGGGGAATCGTGGCAGCAATACCTGAAACATGCGCAAGCCGAGATCGAGACCGCTTTGCCGGGGCTTCACGCGGTTCCCGCAGCCGAGCGCGCCAGCGACAATCAGTTTGTCAAGCTTGCCCAGGCCTCCGCGTGGGGCACCTCGACGCTTGCCCTGCTCATCGGAATCCTCGGCATCGCCAACACCATGGTGATGTCGGTCTTCGAACGCACGCGCGAGATCGGCATTCTTCGCGCCCTGGGCTGGAAGCGGTGGCAGATACTTGTCCTCATCCAGCTTGAGGCGGCCATACTGGGCCTGGGCGGGGGATTTCTCGGCATCGCGCTCGGATGGATCGCCCTGCGTGTGCTTGCGGCCATGCCGCAGACTGCGAGCATTCGTCTCGGCGTCGGTTCGCTGGCCGCTCCTGGCGCAGGCGATGGGAATCGCTCTACTGGCGGGGCTGATTGCCGGAGCCCTTCCCGCGTGGCGCGGCGGACAGCTCTCCCCGGTCGATGCGCTGCGGCACGATTAGGGATTATCAACAGACTCTAGGCGATCTTTTCAGAAAATCGCTCGCGCAGAACGCGCCGCAGGATTTTGCCGTTGTGATTCTGCGGCATGCCGCCGGGATCGAGAATCCAGATGCGGCGCGGCGCTTTGTACGCGGCGAGATGCTTCCGGCACCACTCCAGCAGATCGCTTTCACCTGGCCGGCGAGCCAGGCTGCAATTCGACCGCCGCGACGGGAATCTCGCCTTTCTCCTTGTGCGGCAGGCCGAAGGCAATAGCGCGGGCCACCGCCGGATGAGCCAGAATCGCCTCTTCCAGCTCGCGCACGTAAACCGAGTAGCCGCCCGACTTGATCACGTCCTTCATGCGCCCCACAATGCGGATCAGGCCGAGCCGGTTGCGCGTGGCCAGATCGCCCGTGCGCAGCCATCCGTCGTCAGTCAAGCAGACCGGTGCCCTCGCCCTTGTCCTTCCAATAGTGGGGTGCGAGGCCGCGCCGGCGGATCTGGCACTCGCCCGTTGCGCCGGCCTTACACGCCGGCCGATTCTCTCATCGGCAATGCGAACGCTGAAACGGAGGCACGGGAAAGCACAGCTGGCCGCTGCCGGGAGAAATGACAGCTCGATGCCCATCATGGCCAGGCCGCCCAACTCCACCATGCCGTAGCCATTCAGCATGACCGGCGGAATGCGCCGGCCGCCGGGCAGCCGGAGCAGAGCGCCGAATTCGGTGCAGGCGCTCGCGAACTTCAGAGGGCAGATAGTCGCTGGCCGAAAGCCACACGCGCACGCTGGCAAGCCGCGCTGGGATCGGGATTGCTGTTCACCAGCCGCGCCAGCATTGCCGGCACGCCCACAAAAGCGGTCACGCCGAATCGCTCGACCAGATTCCAGTGCGCGTCCTCGACGTCAAATCGGTCCAGAAAGCAGCCGCGAATTCCCGCCATCAGGCCGTAAAGCGCGATGCTGACCGCCATGATGTGCGACCAGGGCAACGCGACCAGCGCAAGATCCTTCGGCCCGAGAAAAAGCCCGGTAAGCACCGTGGAGGCGCGCGCGCCCAGCAGAGCGCGGCTTGAGAGGGCCGCTCCCTTGGGAAATCCGCTGGTGCCGGAAGTGTGAAAGACGGCGACGGTCGCGGCCGGATCGATGGTGGCCGGCGGGAACGGCGCGCCGCGCGTCGCCAGTGCGCGACAATCCGTCCATCGTCTCTGCTTCGTCGTCGTCCTGAATCCAGGTCGCGAACATTCAGCGCGCTCGCGGTCGACGATGTTGCGCTCGAAGACCGCTTTGTCGGTGACCAGGATGCTCGGTGCCGCTGTCGGCCAGAATGCGCCGCACTTCGGTCAGCGAGAGCTGCGGATTCAGCGGAACCGCGATGCCGCCGGCGCGGATGATGGCCAGAAACCAGTGGAAGCAGCGCTGATCGTTGGTGCGATAGATGGCGACCGGCTGCCCCGGGCGCAGACCCACACGGCGGCGCAGGAAGGCATCGATCGAGCAGACGATCGCGTGCAGTTCGGAGAGATGGAAGGGCCCGTTCTCGTCGACCGAAACCTCGCAATCGCCCTTCCGCCGCAGCAGTTCGTCCACCAGGTTGGCGACGGTGACGCTTGCGGTCGCGAGCGAGATTGTATCGGCGTAATGAGATTCATTGGGCGGTAACCGGCTTGCGTCCCCAATCGCTGGCGACGCAATAGTGGAACAGGCGGTCGAGATACTCCATCACCGGCGGCGGGCAAATTCCGGCGGGCCCCAGCAGCCGCTCGGCATTGGTGGTGTCGAACTGCATGCGCATGGTGAAGTAATCGCGGTAGGCGCGGCCGTCAATCAGCACGCGGCGCTTGCTGCCCCCACAGCGCAGCGAACAGCAGCGGCCGGATCGCGGCAAAGAAGATCTTGGGATCGACGTAGCGCGGCTCGCGGCCCTTGAAATACTCCGCCGCGCGCCGCGCGACCTGCTCGATGGTGGCGCTGCCGCGCGGCCCGGCGCAAAGATGAACTGTGCCGCCGAGTGCCGCTCGTCGAATGCAAGCCGCGCCACGGCGGCGGCCACATAATCGACAGGCACAATGTCCAGAACCGCGTCGGGATATCCGGGCACCGTGCGCCACAGCCGCCGCGCGTAGATCTTGAGCGGCCAGTACATCATTTTGAAGCTCGAGGTAACGCCGGTCCGGGAATCGCCAACGATGATGCTTGGACGCAAAATCACCGCGGGCAGTGAGCCCATTCTCGACCGCACCAGCGCCTCCGCCTCGGCCTTGGTCTGTTCATAGGTATTGCGGTAACCCTGCCTGACAAAAAGCTCATCTTCGCGGATCAGGCCGGTGCGCTGCCCTGCCACATAGGCGGTGCCCACATAGGCAAAGCTGCGGAGCTGAGGCATGGCTGCCGCGAAATCCAGCAGGCGCCGCGTTCCCTCCACGTTCATGCGGCGGGCCTCGTCCAGCGAGTGATCGAAGCGCACCGTGGCCGCGGAGTGAATCACGCGCGTTGTCACATCGGCCAAGCGGTTATAGGCTGCGGGATCGAGCCCACAGTTGGGCTGGCTCACATCGCCAGAGACGACCTCGACGCGCTCCCGTTCGGCGCGAGGAACGATGGCATTTGCGCGCTCTTCCGCAGACTGTCCTTTGCCGGGTCGAATAAGCAGCGCCAGCCTGGCGCCAGGACGGGTTCGCAACAATTCCTGTACGAGTTGGGTCCCTACGAACCCCGTCGCGCCAGTCAGAAAGATGAACTCGTCGTTTTGCATGAGGAGATGAGCCCCATCACGTTAGGCCACGCGCCCGTGGAGCCAGTAGAGTGCGCGCGACGATAGGTGTGGAGTCCTTGAAGATTATAGTTGAGCCTTGCCTCTTCGAGCGCGGCAAGCAGAACGCATGCCGTATCGGCCGGCTTCAACGTGACGGTGAGCGTCTGGCCGGTTCAATGGACCTTCACCGATCAGTCGCCCTCGAACTGCACGATGTGGAAGTACGCCTCCCATCCATTCCATTATTTCGGCAGTTGCGTCACGTCCCAGCCGCCGCCGAGGGCGCGGACGAGCCCGACGCTGGCGGCGAACTGCCGGGTCTGGATGTCGATGGCGGTGCGCTGGTTCTGGAGCAGCGTTTGCTCGGCGGTCAGCACTTCAAGATAGCTGGTGACGCCGCCCTTGTAGCGCGGGTTGGAGAGATCGAAGGAGTGCTGCGCGGCGTCGACGGCGCGCTGCTCCACGCCGGATTCCTGCTCCAGGATGCGCAGGCCGGAGAGCTGGTCCTCCACGTCGTTGAAGGCCTGGAAGACAGTGTTGCGGTAGCCGTCGGCCTGGGCTTCGTAGGCGTGGCGGGCCTGGTCGGTGAGCGCGTGGCGCTGGCCGGCGTCGAAGAGCAGCTCCGTAGCCTGCGCGCCCAGGCTCCACAGCGCACTCGGGCCCTGAATCCATGTGCCGCGCATTGGTGCTCTCAAAGCCGCCCGTTCCGCCCAGGGTGATGGTGGGATAGAAGGCGCTGACGGCGATGCCGATCTGCGCGTTGGCCGCGGCGGTCCGGCGCTCGGCGGCGGCAATGTCGGGCCGGCGCTCGAGCAGTTGCGAGGGCACGCCGAGCGGAACCTTGGGCAGCGCAAGATCGAGCGGCGAAGGCGGAATGCTGAAGCCGGACAAGATCGTAGTTGGCGATGGTGCCGATGGCGTGCTCGTACTGCGCGCGCGCCACGCCCACGTCGACAAGCTGCGCGCGCACGGTTTCAAGCTGCGTTTGCGCCTGGGCCACGTCCACCTCGGTGGCCACGCCGCCGGCAAAGCGGCGCTGGGTCAGGTCGAGCTGGCGTTCGCAGATCGGCGACGGTGGCCGTGAGCAGCTTGATCTGGGAATCGAGGCCGCGCAGGGCAAAGTAGTCGGCCGCCATCTCGGCATGGAGGGTGAGAGCCGACGTTGGCCGCATCGGCGGCGCTGGCCTGCGCGTTCGCGCGCGCCTGCTTCCACGGTGCGGCGGATGCGGCCCCAGAAATCCGGCTCCCAACTGGCCTGGCCGGCGAGCGACGAAATCGTTGTAGCTGGTCGGCGCCGCCGGCGGGGTGAGCGGTCGGTTGGCGGAATCGCGATTGCGGCTGATGGAGGGGCCGGCGGAGAGCGTGGGGTAAAGATTGGCGCGAGCCGCGGCGCACCTGGTCGCGCGCGGCGAGGTAGGTTTCCATCGCCTGGCGCAAGCTGCACGTTGTTGGGGTCGATGCGCTCTTCCAGCTGGTTGAGCTGCGGGTCCTGGTAGATCTCCCACCACTTGCCGTTCAACATGCCGTCGGAGGGGTTGGCCGGCTGCCAGGCGCCGCCTGCGGGATTGGGCGGAGGACGACCACCGCGACGCGCCAGTCTCCTTGTAGGCGGGGGGGCGTTGTAGCCGGGGCGGTTGTAGTTGGGGCCGACGGGCTTGCAGCCGGTGAGCAGCGAGAACGAGAGGACAGACAGCGAAGGCGCAGAGGGATTTCAACAGGCGGAGCATCGCGCCGGCGGCCCGGGACGGCGACGGACATCGCCCTGACCCAGGGTTTCACCCTCGGCTATTCTCGCGTGCGCCCTCCGGGAGCGATCGGCGCTACGCATCGCTACTTGCCTCCCGCGTCGGCCGCGCTTGGCCAGGCGTCTCGACAGTCACTTTTTCGCCGTCGATCAGCGAGTCGGGCGGATCCTGGATGACCTGGTCGCCGGCGTTGAGGCCGCTGACGATCTGCACGCTGGCGCCGTCGTCCTCGCCGATGACGACAGGCACCAGATGGGCGACGTTGCCGTTGACTACAGTGCCCACCTGCAATCCCTCGCGGCGGAAGATGAGCGCCGCGGCGGGCACGATGAAGGTGGGGCCGACGGGCGGCGTCTTGAAGTGAACCTGGGCCAGCGAGCCGGGCATCAGTTCGCCGGCGCGGTTGTCCACGTCGATCTCCACCAGCAGGGTGCGGCTGGCGGGATCGATGGCGTCGGCGGTGCGCACCAGCGTGCCCTCGATAGGTCTTTCCGGGATGCTCGGGAAAGGTGAGGTCGATCTTCATGCCGCGCTTCAGCGTTTGCGAGTAGAGCTGCGGCACGTTGGTGTAGACGCGCAGGGTCTGGATGGCCTGCATGTGGAAGAGCTCCGTTGCCCGCGCCCTGAGTCTGATCAACTGGCCGGTGTCGACGTTGCGGGCGGTCACCACGCCGTCGAAGGGCGCATAGACCTTCTCAAAGGATTGCAGTTCGCGCAGCCGCTGCACGTTGGCCTGGGCGGACCGGACCGCCGCCGCGGTGGCCGCGGCCTGGTTGACGAAGGTGTCGGTGTCCTGCTGCGAGACGGCGTTGGATTTGACCAGTCCCGTGTAGCGCTCGGCCTGGATGCGGGCGTTGTTGGCGTTGGCCTGCGGCGGTGGCCAGGTCGGCCTCGGCCTGCGCCAGTTGCTGATCCAGTTCGGGAGTGGCGATCACGGCCAGCAGCGCGCCCTTCTTCACCCTGGCGCCGATGTCGAAGTACCAGTGCAGTCAGGTAGCCGTCGGTGCGGGCATAGATGGGCGAATCGGTATAGGCGGTCACGTTGCCGGGCAGCACAAAGTTCTCCACCGGCGCGCCCGGCTTGGGCGGGGCAACGTCACCGTGGGCGCGGCCAGCTCGTGGTGCGCTCGGCCAGCACCGTGTCGGCGTGCATGCGGCGCAGGATGCCGAGTGCCGCCAGCACGCGCCAGGATGAGCAGAACCACGACCACGCCGATCAGAGCCTTGCGCGGCGAGATGGGCTTCTGCTCGGGCGCGGCTCTCGTGGCTGTGCGCGGCGTGGCTTGAGGATTCGGATTGGATTCGTTGGTCATAAGCATCTACTCCGGTCTCTCGTCGAACTCGTCGAATGTCGCTGGCGGATGCGGAATCGTGGGCCGCTCTGCGCCGGCGCTCGATGCCAGCCGTGAACGAAGGAGAAGAATGCGGGCACAAAGAACAGCGTGGCCACGGTGGCCAGCAGCAGCCCGCCGATCACGGCGCGGCCCAGCGGCGCATTCTGCTCGCCGCCGTCGCCCAGGCCCAGCGCCATGGGCACCATGCCGATGATCATGGCCAGCGCGGTCATCAGCACCGGGCGCAGGCGGACAAAGCCGGCATTCAGCGCGGCCGGCGCGCATCGCCCACCAGAATCTCCAACTGCTCGCGGGCAAAGCTCACCACCAGGATGGAGTTGGCCGTGGCCACGCCCATGCACATGATGGCGCCGGTGAGCGCCGGCACGCTGAGCCGCGTGCTGGTGAGGAAGAGAAACCAGACGATTCCGGCCAGCGCCGCCGGCAGCGCGGAGATGATGAGAAACGGATCGAGCCAGGACTGGAAGTTCACCACGATGAGCAGGTAGACCAGCAGGATGGAGAAGGCCAGGCCGCTGAGCAGGCCGATGTACGACTTGTACATGGTCTCGCTCTGGCCGCGGAGGATGAAGTGCGAGCCGCGCGGCAGGTCCTTCTCGTGGCGGGCGACGATCTTCTCCATGGCGCGGGTGACGCTGCCCAGGTCGGTTCCTTCCACGTTGGCGTAGATGTCGATGACCGGCTGCACGTCGTAGTGGCTGACGGTGCCCTGCTCGGCGCCGGGCACGATGGTGGCAAGATTGCCCAGCACCTGCACCGGCCTGGGAGCGCCCGGCGCGGCCGTGGCGGCAGCAGCGGTTTGCGCAGGGCCGACGCTGCCCAGCGGCGCAGCGCCTGGAGCGCCGGTGGAAGTGCTGCCGGAGGGTTGAGTCATCGCCGCTGCGTGGCTGAGCTGGTGATGGGCAGGCTCTCCAGCTCAGCCAGTGTTGTCCATGCGGTACTGCGGCGACTGAATGGCGACGTTGTAGGTGACGCCATTTCGCGGATCGAGATAGAAGCTGGGGCTGGTCTGGAAGCTGCCGCTCAGCGCCACCAGCAGGCTTTGGGCCACATTCTGCTGCGTCAGGCCCATGTTCTCGGCGCGGGTGCGGTCCACGTTCACTGTCAGGTTGGGATAGTTGAAAGGCTGCTGGATGCGCGCGTCGGCCGCGCCGGGAACATAGCGAACCTCATTCAGCATGCGCTCGGCCAGGGCGCGGTTGCCATAGAGATTGGGGCCGACGATCTGAATATCGATGGGCGCGGCAAGGCCGAAGTTGAGAATCTGCGTGACGATGTCGACCGGCACGCACATAAAACGTGACGCCGGGATATTCGCGCGCCAGCACCGCGCGCAGGCGCTCGACGTAAGCCTCGGTGGGATGATGATCCCGGCTCAACTGCACCTGGATGTCGGCGTCGGAGGGGCCCACCGGCGCCGAGGTGGAGTAGGAGAGATTCAGCGCCGAGTAGGGCAGGCCGATGTTATCGAGGATCGTGACGACCTCGTTGGCCGGAATCTGCTCGCGGATGGTTGCGTCCACATGGTCGCAGAGCGCGGCTGTCTCCTCGATGCGCGTGCCGGTGTGCGCGCGCACGTGAATCTTGAACTGCCCGGAGTCGACGGAGGGGAAAAAGTCCTGCCCAAGCCACGGGCGCCAATCCCAGCGAGGCCAGGGCAAATACCAGGAACACGAGCAGGAAGAGCCCGGCGTCGATCCACGCAGAAGGTGAGCAGGCGCAGGTAGCCGTGGCGAAACCTCTCGAAGCCGGCTTCGAAGCCGAGTTGGAAACGCGTGAATGGATTGCGGCTGACTTGCTTTCGCGCGCTCTCGGCATCGTCGTGCTCCCTGAGCAGGTACTTGGCCATGGTGGGCACCAGGGTGCGCGAGAGCAAATAACTGGCCAGCATGGCGAAGACCACGGCCTCGGCCATGGGCACAAACAGGTAGCGCGCCACGCCGCTCAGAAGGAACATGGGCACAAAGACGATGCAGATGGCGAGCGTCGACACCAGGGCGGGAGTAGCAATCTGCGCCGAGCCGTCCAGAATGGCCTGCTCCAGCTCCTTGCCCTGTCTCCAGATTGCGGTTGATGTTCTCGATCGCGACGGTGGCGTCGTCGACCAGGATGCCCACGGCCAGCGCCATGCCGCCGAGGGTCATGATGTTGATGGTCTCGTGCAGCGCGTAGAGCAGGATCAGCGAGCAAAGAATAGAAAGCGGAATCGAGACGGCGATGATGATGGTGGAGCGCCAACTGCCCAGGAAGACCAGGATCATGATGGCGGTGAGGCAGGCGGCGATGATGGCCTCGCGGACCACGCCGTTAATGGCGCCGCGGACAAAGATGGATTGGTCGGCAAGTGCGACGATCTTCATTTGCGGCGGCAGTTGCCCCTTCATGCTGGGGCTGAAGATGATTTGACGGACGCCCTTGATGATGTCCAGCGTTGAGGCCGAGCCGGTCTTCATAACGTTCATCATGATGGCGCGGCGGCCATCGACGCGGACAATGTTGGTTTGCGGCGGGTTGCCGTCGCGCACGTGGGCCACGTCGCGGATGTAAATAACTGCGCCGTTGACTGCCTTGATGGGCAGGTTGTTCAGGGTATCGATGACCGTGGGCGCGGAGTTGGTCTCGACCTGGTATTCGAAGCGGTCGAGCTTGATGGTGCCGGAGGGCGCGATCACGTTTTGCGCCCCGATGGCGCTGACCACGTCGGCCGGCGAAAGCCCCCTGGCCTGGAGCGCCTTTAGATCGAGATCGACCTGGATCTGGCGCTGCTTGCCGCCGAATGGGAAGGGAATCTGCGCGCCTTCGATGGTGGCCAGTTGGGTGCGGATGGTGTTTGAGGCCAGGTCGTTCAGTTGCTGCTCGTTGAGGCCCTGGCCCGACATGCCCAGTTGCAGTACCGGGACGCTGGAAGCGTTGTACTGGATGATGAAGGGCGGAAAAGTGCCGGGCGGCAGGGAACGCACCTGCACCTGGCTGACAGCGGTGATCTCGGCCACGGCCGAGCCGATGTTCACGCTGGGATGGAAGAAGACTTTGATGATCGCAATGCCTACCAGGGACTGCGACTCGATGTGATCGATGTCGCTGACCGTCGTGGTCATGCTCCGCTCGGCGTTACTCACAATGCGGTTGGCCATCTGATCCGCCGACATACCGCCGTAGCCCCACACCACCGTCACCACCGGAATGTCGATGTTCGGAAAAATATCCGTCGGCATCGACTCGATGCTGAACACGCCGAGGATCAAAATCAGCAGCGCAAAGACGACAAAGGTATAAGGCCGCCGCAGCGCAAGCCGGACAATCCACATCATAGGGCTGGTCTTCGCTCCTCGGCCGGTGCCCGCTTGGTGTCACGGATTTGGACCGGTCGGCCGTCAAAACCGGCCGCAAACGGGGCCGGCAACAGCCGTCCTCCGGTACACACCGGCTTCACGGGTTTAGGCCGGTTCCTGCATCTGCGCAGGCCCGGCCAAAATTCCATCGAATCTACTATGGTAGCTGAAAGATGGAGCGGATGAGAGGAAGCGCCGCAAAAAGGACAACCGGCGGGGCTGGAAAGATTGGGGGTTTCCAGCGGTCCGGGGTGCCCGGATTGTGGCAGGAGCCGGCCGTGGGCCCCCTTGGGGGTGGCGCCGCGTCTAAGGTGCATATTGCCAAGTGCGAAGGGATACACTGGCATTCGAAGCCGCCTGCTTCCGGTAAACTGTGAGATGGATTCCAAACATGGGGAGTCGCCGCTGCATTCCGGCGGGAATGCTCGGCAAGGAGATTGTGGAAACGAAACACTTGCGACCCTGACGTCAGTCCGGTAGTTTTTCGCCCCTCCGGAAAGAACTCACCTCGGAACCCCGGCGGGTTTCCACCCGAGGAACAAAAAGTCTGCCGCCGGGGCCCCGGAGCTTCCACCCCAGCGACAAAAGTCGGTCGCGGAGTTTGGGCGGGGTGGGCGCGGTCCTGTAGAATCGATCTTTCCTTGATGTAAGGCCAGATTTTCAGCAATGAGGGTGTGCATATTCTTCCTGTGAAGCCGACCAATGGAACGAAAGAGAATTTGTGCCCGCCGCAGGGATTGATCCCCGTGAAGATTAAGCACACTTCCATCTCCCATGCGATGCGGATCGCGCAGCGGTTGGCGCGCATGGTATTGCTGCTCGCCCTGGCGTTTCCAGTCCTTGACTCGAGCGCCCGTCAGGCCTTGGCGCAGACCGCGGACACGATCGCGCAAATTCGCGTCATTGGTAACCGGCGCATCCCCAAGGAAACCATCATCGCCCGCATGTTTACCCACGAGGGCGACACCTACGACCCCACATCCATCGAGCGCGATTTCAACTCGCTTTGGAACACCGGCTACTTCGAGGATTTGCGCATCGAGCGCGAGGATTCCGAAAAGGGCATTCTTTTGAACGTGTTTGTTCGCGAAAAGCCGACCATTCGCGACATCAACTACAAGGGCCTGAATAGCGTGTCGGTGTCAGATGTGCTCGACCGCTTCAAAAAGGAAAAGGTTCCGCTCTCGGTCGACAGCCAATACGATCCCACCAAAATCAAGCAGGCCGAGACCTCCATCAAGCAGCTTCTGGCCGAGCATGGGCACCAGTTCGCCACCATCAAAACCGAGGTCAAGACGATTCCGCCGGCCTCGGTCCAGGTGAACTTCAACGTCAAGGAAGGCCCGGTGGTGAAAGTAGGCCGCATTCAATTCAAGGGCAATACACACATCGCCGCGCTCGAACTGCGCCGCTCGATGAAGAACCTCAAGCCCATCGGCATTCCCTATTCCGTCATCTTCGAAGATATCTTCCCGCAAACCTATGACTCATCGAAGCTCGAAGAGGATACGGAGCGGGTGCGCCAGGCCTACCGCGACAAGGGCTACGCGGACGCTGCCGTCGAACAGCCCAAGACGCAGATCCGCGACCAGGGCGGCCTGAACTGGCTCACCTTCCGCCCCAACAGGGGCAAGCGCGTCGACATCCAGATGACCATTGAAGAGGGCGGCCGCTACCGCCTCGGCGCCATCACCTTCACCGGCAACAAGCAGATCACCAACCTGAAGGCCCTGCGCGCCACCTTCCCCATCAAGGACGGCGATTGGTTCAGCGCCACGCTGGTCGGCAAGGGCCTGGAAAACCTGAAAAAGGCTTACGGAGGCCTGGGCTACATCAACTTCGGCGCCATCCCCAAGCTCACCACCGACGACCAGAAGAAAACCGTGTCGATGAACATCGACATCGACGAGGGCAAGCAGTTCTTCGTCTCGCGCATCGAGTTCCAGGGAAACACGATCACGCGCGACAAGGTCATTCGCCGGGAGCTCATGCTCGATGAAGGCTCGGTCTACAACTCCCAGCTTTGGGAGTACAGCCTGCTCCGCCTTAACCAGTTGGAGTACTTCGAGCCCCTAAAGGTGGAACAGGACTCCGAGGCCCACCAGGATCCGGATAACGGTACGGTCGAACTGCTGTTGAAGGTGAAAGAAAAGGGCAAGAATTCGATCGGCTTGAATGGCGGCGTCAGCGGCTTGTCGGGCGCCTTTCTGGGCCTCAATTATCAGACCAACAACTTCCTGGGATTGGGCGAAACCCTCAGCCTGCAGGCCAATCTGGGCTCGGTCAGCCGTACCTTCACCTTTGGTTTCACCCAGCCTTATATCCGAAACCGCCCCATCAACGTGGGGTTCCAGGTCTTCAACAACAAACAGGACTACAACGCAGCCAAGAACTACCAAGCCACCACCGGCGCTTCGCTCAACCTTTCGGCCGCCCAGCAGTCGCTCACGCAGAACTACAATGTGGGCTCCGACGGCTTCAACGTCTCCGTCAGTTATCCCTTGAAGCGCCACGCCTTCCAGCGCGTAGGCGTCACCTACTCGTGGACCCGATCCTCCATCTCGGCATTCAGCACGGCCTCGCAGACCTTCTTCCAGACCATCGCCTTCCGGTCGGGAGTGCAGGGATCGAATCCGCTGGCCGGCATCCTCAACAGTTCCATTGGCCTCAGCTACACCTATAACACCGTGAGCAATCCGCTGCGGCCAAGGGAAGGCAAGGAATACACCGCCTATGTGCAGGCGTCCGGCATTTGGGGCAGCGTGCGCTATATCAACCCGTCGGTAGCCTACAAGCGCTTCATCCCCATGCACTACCTGATCGCATCGAAGGAAGGGCGCAACGTGCTGGGCCTGCGTGCGCAATTGAGCTACATCCAGGGCTATGGCGGCAATGTGGCTCCGCCCAACAATCGCTTCTATTCCGGCGGCGAACAGGAGATCCGCGGCTTCGACGTGCGCGGCGCTACTCCCTACGGCTACGTGCCCACAAGGGTCAATTTCCAGCTCACCAATCCCGACGGCAGTTGCGTTCCACGCGATCCGACCAATCCTGAAGACAACCAGTGCATCCAGGTTCCGCTTCCGATTTACGGCATCGCCTCCATTGGCGGAGATGCAAGCCTGACTACCAATGCCGAGTACCGCATTCCCGTGGTTGGACCCTTCACGTTCGCGTTCTTCGACGACTTCGGCATCGATTCGGCGACCAACCATGGGCAGTTGGTGCAGAGTCCCGAGGGCTTTGCCTCCCTCACCGCGCCGCTCTACGGCTGCCCGGTTTACAACAATGGCGCATGCCAGGGCGGCATACCCGGCTCCGCGGTCGGATTCAGGAGGGACATCCGGCCGGTTTCGGGCACGAACTTTGTTCCCCGCATGTCCACCGGCGCCGAGCTCTCGGTCCTGATGCCGATCATCAACGCTCCCTTCCGCCTCTACTTTGCCTATAACCCGCTGCGCCTCTATGAAAAGCCCTATTGCAACGACGTGTTCCTGGGGCAAAAGCAGGAGAGCTGCTCGGCGGAGTTGATCACCCGCTCCATGTTCCCGCCGGGCGGCGCGGGCGATTACACCTACCAGGAAGCCATCCAGGCCTACGGCTCGGCGTACACCTTCCGCGAGCCGCGCAAGACCTTCCGCCTCACCGTTTCAACAACCTTCTAGTCCTCCACCGGTCTTACCGACCCTCCGTGTATGAAACGGGTTGCTGTATTCGGTAGAGTTTTATTGTGCGGCTGGCACAGAGGTCGGTATTTCCTTGGTGCTCTTAGCCCGTTTTCTAGTCGGACCCGGAACCCTTGAGCACCCCCGCTTGTCGCCACGGACGTTTTTGTCCCGGAGCACGTTCTTTAGATTTCCCGTTACGGGGTTCCACGCCAGACCGCACACACGGAGGAGTCATGGAAGTTCTTCACGCGCACTGCGCAGGTTTGGATATTCACAAGGAGACCGTGGTGGCCTGCGTGCGCCACATGAGCCGCAGCAAGGTGAAGACCGAAGTACGCACCTTCGCCACCATGACGGGGGCGCTGTTGGACCTGTCCGCATGGCTGGCAACAGAGCAGATCACCCACATCGCCATGGAAGCGACGGGCGTCTACTGGAAGCCGGTCTGGCACATTTTGGCCGATGGCGAGTTTCAGCTCGTATTAGCCAACGCCGCACATGTCAAGAACGTGCCGGGACGCAAGACAGACGTCAAGGACGCCGAGTGGCTTGCCGACTTGATGGCCCACGGATTGATCCGCCCCAGTTTCGTGCCCGATGAATCAACCCAGCAGATGCGCGACCTGCTGCGCACCCGCAAACAACTGGTGCGCGAGCGTTCCAGTCACACACAGCGTATCCAAAAGACCTTGGAAGATGCCAACATCAAGCTCGACTGTGTAGTGACCGACATCCTCGGTCTCTCGGGTCGCCGCATTCTGGAAGCCTTGGTAAAAGGCGAGACTGTTCCACAAGCTCTGGCCACACTTGCCCACCGGCGCATCCATGCTTCGACAGAGGAACTGGAGGCGGCTCTGCGTGGCCGCGTCACGACGCACCATCGCTTTCTTGTCAAGCTCCACCTCGACCAGATCGACGCCATCGATGCGGCCATAGAGAGCATCGACAAGGAGGTCGATGGCAACATCGAACCCTTTCGCGCAGCTGCCGAACTGCTAACCGAAATCCCCGGCATCAGCCAACTGGCTGCCCGCGTTGTCTTGAGCGAGATCGGACTCGACATGAGCCGGTTCGAGACCGGAGGCCATCTGGTCAGTTGGGCGGGTCTGTGCCCGCGCAACGACGAAAGCGCCGGCAAGCGCCGCTCCGCGCGCATGAAAAAGGGTGCGCCTTGGCTGAAAACGATTTTGGTTCAATGCGCCTGGGCAGCCTCGCGCACCAAGGGAAGCTACTTCCAAGCCCAATATCACCGCCTGCGCTCACGTCGCGGCTCGAAGAAAGCCATCTGCGCAGTAGCCGCCTCACTGCTAACGACCGTCTATCACATGCTCAACAACGGAACCTGCTACCAGGACCTCGGAGCAAACCACTTCGATCACCAAGACAAAGCCAGACATATCAAGCGACTGGTCGGCCGTTTGGAAAATCTCGGCTTCGAGGTCAAAATCCTACCGAAGGCGGCTTGAGACGCAATCAGTTTCTCTTTAGAAGCAGGGGGCAGGTTTCAGGTATTACAGCGGTTCTCCAATTCACGTGAGGTCTCAAGTGGCGTGCAATGTGGCGTTTTCCCAACGAAAACGCCACTTGGCGGTTGTGGCTCCGCTCTACACCAATTGGAGAACCGCTGCAGGGGTCAGAGATCGACCCCGTTTCACGGCTAAAGGCTGCTCGCAGGGGCGGCCTTTGTAGTCGATTGACGACGGTTGGCACTGAACCGGAGAAAGACCCACGGCTTGCTGACTAACCCCACCGATGAAATGCGGCCAGGCCGGTTGCGCCAGGTTTGACGGTCCCTATCGCGGCTCCTATAATCGCCTTAGTTCCCGTCGATGTCTCCGTGCGAGTGTTTTGTGCAGGTCTCATACCGGACGGGGCCCAAAAAAACCCGAAAGCATTGCGACATCTAACGTCGCGCAGCCGGGATCGGCGATCGGGAACTTCAAAGGAGTAATTGATTCGCATGAAGTGTCTGCCCTTGTTCGCCCTTTCGCTGGCTTTGGCCTCAGTTGTTGCCGCCGCCGGTCAAACAGCAACTGCACCGGCCCCGCAAAAGCCGGCCGCTCCGACGGCTGCCGGTCCGGCCAAAGTCGCGGTAATCGCCTTTCAGGCAGCGGTAACCCAAACCAACGAATTTCAGCGCGAATTCGCCGACCTGCAGAAGAAATACGATCCCCGGCGCCAGCAGATCAAGAGCCTGACCGACGAGGTCGATAACCTGACCAAGCAGTTGCAGGCCCAGGGCGCGCAGATGACCGACGCTGAACGCGTCAACCGCTCCCGCACCCTCGACGAGAAGAAAAAGCAGTTGGATCGCGAGACCCAGGACGCCCAGAGCGACTTCCAGAATGACGCGCAGCAGCTCATCGGCAACCTGGCCGGGAAGGTGGGCGCGGTCATGACAGATCTGGCGGCGAAATTGGGATTCACTCTGGTTCTGGATGCGGGCGACCAGCAGACCGCCACCGTGCTCTACGCCGATCCCTCCTCCGACATCACCAGGGCCGTCATCGACGCCTACAATGTGAAGTCCGGCATACCGGCGCCGCCTGCGCAAGGGTCGAATGCAGTGGATGCACCCCAGCCGGCGCCTGCGCAATGAGGTAGGGAGCTGGGAATAGGGAGTAGCGCGGAACGGGAATGAAGCGCACCCGCCCGCAGCGAATCGAGCGCCATCGCCGATTTGAGATCTTGATCCGGAATATTAAGATTCCACTGCGGTTTGCTCCCTATTCCCTACTCCCTATTCCTTGTCCTATAATCCCTCTAGTTCCCGCTGACGTCTCCGCATGCCGCCCTTTTTAGTCATCGCGCCGTCCGGTGCTTCAGTTTCCGCAAAAAAGCCGGGGTGAAATTGAGCCGTGGGTTTCTTGAGGGGGCAAAGGCTCATCTTGAGCGTCTATATGAAAAGCCGCAAAGGGATTCCGAAGGAGTTTTAAATTCAAATGAAGCGTTCGCTCGCAATTGTTGTCATGTTGGCGTCAGGAATGGTCCTGAGCGCCGCCGCCCAGGCACTGCCCGCACCCCCTGCTCCTGCCGCCGCGCCTGTCGCCGTTCCCGCCAAAATCGCCGTCATCTCCTTTCAGGCGGCTGTGGCCCGCACCAACGAAGGCCTGCGTGACTTCGGCGATCTCGAGAAGAAGTACGCGCCAAAACAAGCCTCTCTCAAGACTCTCAGCGACGAGATCGACACCCTCACCACGCAATTGCAGACTCAGGGCGCCACTCTAAGCGAGATCGAGCGCAACAGCCGCGCCAAGGTCATCGATGAGAAAAAGAAGCAACTGGACCGCGATACCGAAGACGCGCGCAACGACTTTCAGCAGGATATGCAGGATGTCTTTCAGTCTCTGCAGTCGAAGGTCTACGATGTGATGCAGGCCTATGCCGAGCTGCAGGGATACACTCTGATCCTGGACGTTTCGCAGCAGCAATCGCCCGTGCTTTATGCCGTTAATAGCACTGACATCACCAAAGCCGTCATCGACGCCTATAACGTGAAGTCGGGGGTGCCCGCTCCGCCTCAGCCCGCTGCCGCAGCGCCTAAACCGGCCGCACCGGCTGCGCCTAAACCGGCCGCACCGGCCGCGCCTAAACCGGCCGCGCCCAAGCCCGCTGCACCCAAGCCTCCTGCAGCCCACTGAGGTGCACCCGTACACCGGATTAGGAATTGGTGTAGGGCGAGTTGATGCTCAAAAGTGCCGTTTTCATAAAGAAAACGGCACCCCGCACGTTCCCGGATTCCCTACGTGAATTCCTAATCCGGTCTAGACATAACAAAGGCCCCGTTCTTCGGGGCCTTTGGCCTTACCCGACTTATCTCGACCCTCATCGAATTTGTGGAAAACTTTGTGGATTTCTTCGGGAAACCTATCGGGAAAAGCGTATTTTTTTCTCTTGCCAGCCTCTATTCCACTCTGGTACACGAGGTAACTTCTTGTATATCAACGGAGAAACTCCTGAACGGCACCCCACGCCGCAGCCGGCCACCCGAAACAGCAAACGCGGCAGGGCGAGCCGGGTTTCCACAGCCTAAGATGAATATTCAGAAACGCAGGGCGCCGTCGAGTAAACACCAGCCAGGGCCTGGCCGCTACTTCTGCTGATCTTCGCCTACCCGCAACACCGCCAGAAAGGCCTCCTGCGGAATGTCCACCTTCCCGATCCGCTTCATGCGCTTCTTGCCTTCCTTCTGCTTCTCCAGCAGCTTGCGTTTGCGGGTAATGTCGCCGCCGTAGCACTTGGCCAGCACGTTCTTGCGCAGCGGGCTCACCGTCTCGCGGGCGACGATCTTGGCCCCGATGGCGGCCTGAATGGCGACTTCGAACTGCTGGCGCGGGATCAGCTCGCGCATCTTCGACACCAGCGCCCGGCCGCGCTCGTAGGCGTGATCGTGGTGCACGATGATCGAGAGCGCGTCCACCGGCTCGCCGGCAACCAGGATGTCCAGCTTCACCATCGGCGACTCCCACTCGCCGGCGAGTTGATAGTCGAGCGATGCATAGCCGCGCGAGATCGACTTGAGCCGGTCGTAGAAGTCCAGCACGATCTCGTTCAGCGGCAGCTCGTAGGTCAGCATCACGCGCGTCGGCGTGACGTACTCGAAGTTGATCTGCTTGCCGCGCTTCTCCTCGACCAGCTTGAAGATGCCGCCGACATACTCTTCGTTGGTCAGAATCTTCGCCGTGATCACCGGCTCGCGGATGATGTCGATGTTTGCGGCTCGGGCCAGCGCGAGGGATTGTCGACCTCGATCTCGTTTCCGTCGGTCAGCGTGATGTGGTAGCGCACGCCGGGCGCGGTGGTGATCAGGTCCAGCTCGTACTCGCGCTCCAGCCGCTCCTGAATGATCTCCATGTGCAGCAGGCCCAGAAATCCGCAGCGGAAGCCGAAGCCCAGCGCCACCGAGCTCTCCGGCTCGAAGAAGAACGACGAATCGTTCAGGCGCAGCTTTTCGAGAGCGTCGCGCAGCAGCGTGTGCTCGTGCGAGTCCACGGTGTAGAGGCCGGCGAAGACCATCGGCTTGATGTCTTCAAAACCCGGCAACTGCGTCGCGGCAGGATGCGCGTCGTCGGTCACCGTGTCGCCGATCTTGGTGTCGCCGACGTTCTTGATGGTGGCCGCGAAGAATCCCACCTCGCCCGCCGATAAGCTCGCCGATCTCCACCGGCTTGGGCATCAGCACGCCCATCGACTCGATCTCGAACGCCTTTCCGTTCGACATCAGCCGGATGCGCTGGCCCTTGCGCATCGTTCCCTGCATCACGCGCACCAGCACGATGACGCCGCGATAGGCGTCGAACCATGAGTCGAAGATCAGCGCCTGCAGCGGCGCATCGGGATCGCCTGTGGGCGGCGGCAGCCGGTGCACGATCGCTTCCAGCACCTCGTCCACGCCCTGGCCGGTCTTGGCGCTCACCGGAATCGCGTCGGTCGCGTCCAGCCCCACGGCCTTCTCGATCGCCTCCTGCGTGCGCAGAATGTCGGCCGAGGGCAGATCGATCTTGTTGATGACCGGAATGATTTCGAGGCCGTGATTGATGGCCAGATAGGCGTTGGCCAGCGTCTGCGCCTCCACGCCCTGGCTGGCGTCCACCACCAGCAGCGCGCCCTCGCACGAGGCCAGCGAGCGCGAAACCTCGTAGCTGAAGTCCACGTGGCCCGGCGTGTCGATCAGGTTGAGCTGGTAGGTGTTGCCGTCGTGCGCCTTGTACATCATGCGCACGGCGTGGGCCTTGATGGTGATGCCGCGCTCGCGCTCCAGGTCCATGTCGTCCAGGATCTGGGCCTGCATCTCGCGCCCGGTCACCGAGCCGGTCAGTTCCAGCAGACGGTCGCTCAGCGTCGACTTGCCGTGGTCGATGTGGGCGATGATCGCGAAGTTGCGAAGGAAGCGGGCGTCCATGAGGGGCTTTCAAAGGAGGCTTTACAAAGGGCTTATATCGCGCTGATCGCGTCCGGCGCAACGGACCTCCATGGCATAGCTTATCATCGGCATAGTGCCTCATCGTGACCTCATCGAGGCCGCACTGGCCGCGTTTTATTCGCATGAGCGTTGGAATCGGATTCGTTCGTCTCGTGCCGGCCTGCGCTGCTTGCTCGCCTTGCTGCTTGCCGGCTGCACGCCGACTGAATCCGCCGGCGCTGCCGCCAGCCAGCCGCCGCAGGCCACCGCGCCGGCCCTTGCCTGCGCGCTCCTGCGCCCAGCCTGCCCCCGCACCGCCGCCGCCGACCGCGCAAGCAGCAGCGCGTCCGCGTGCTCATCGCAGCAGGTTGAAGCGGCCTATGCCGCGCGGCGACGCCGACTACCGCAAGGGAATGCTGGCCGAAGCCAAGGTCGAGTTCGACCGCGCCGTCGATCTCATGCTTTCGAGCGGCATCGACATCAAGAGCCAATCCGCAGTTGCAGGACGAGTTCGACAAGCATCGTCGACCAGGTGAACGCCCTGGAGATGGAAGCGCTGAAGCAGGGCAACGGCTTTGTGCCCAAAGAAGAGATCACGCCGGCCGAGGCCGCCAGCGACGTCACCTTCGCCGCCGATCCCAACCTGGTGGCCAAGGCCACGGCCGATCTGGCCACCACCAAGTCCGACCTGCCGCTGGTGGTCAACGACTACGTGGCCGCGTACATCAACTTCTTCGCCAACACGCAGAAGGGCCACAACACGCTGCTGCACTCCTTCCAGCGCTCGCGGCCGCTACAAGGCGATGATTCAGCGCGTCATGGCCGAAGAAGGCGTGCCGCAGGACCTGATCTACCTGGCCGTCGCCGAGTCGGGCTTCCAGCCGCAGGCCGTCAATCGCCGCTCCCGCGCCGGCGGCATGTGGCAGTTCATGCCCGACGGCCGTACTACGGCCTGACGCGCAACGCCTACGTGGACGAGCGCTTCGACCCCGAAAAATCCACCCGCGCCTACGCCCGCTACATGAAGTTCCTCTACGACCAGCTCGGCGACTGGTACCTGGCCATGGCCGCCTACGACCATGGCGCCGGCAACATCCAGCACGAGGTGGCAAAGACCGGCTACGCCGACTTCTGGGAGCTCTACAAGCGCAACGAACTGCCCGCGCGAAACCGCGAACTATGTGCCCGAGATTCTGGCCGCCATCATCATCGCCAACCATCCCGACGCAGTACGGCTTCGACGACGTCACTCTCGATCCGCCGGTGCTCACCGACACGGTCACCATCAACTACTCGATCGATCTGCGCCTGGTGTCGGACCTGGTGGGCGCGCCGGTGGATGAGATTGAGGCCCTGAATCCCAGCCTGCTGCGCATGGTCACGCCGCCCGATGCGCCGTTCGATCTGCACCTGCCCGCCGGCACGGCCACGCTGTTTGAGCAGCGCGTCGCCCTTATTCCCGAAGCCAGGCGCAACTCCTGGCGCTACCACCCTGTTGTCGCGGGCGACACGCTGGCCTCGGTGGCGCAGGAGTACCGCGTCACGGCGGCCGAACTGGCCGCCGCCAATCAGCTCGACGCCAGCCGACAGCCTCGCAGGCGTCGAGGCGCTGGTGGTTCCGGTTGCGCCGGTCGCCGAGCCCCTTCGCGCACACGGCTCTACACCGTGCGCCGGGGCGATACGCTGGTCACCATCGCAGACCGCTTCGGCGTCTCGCTCAGCCAATTGCGGCGCTGGAACGGAATTCCTTCCGGCATCCGGGTCGAACCGGGCCGCCGGCTGCATGTGGCCGAGCCCGCCCCGGTCCAGCGCAACCTCGACGCATCGCCGCAGGACTTCCGCAACCGGCGGCCAAGGCGCAGGTCACCGCCCGCCCAAGAATCCTCGACGTCGAAGCAAACCCATCCGCGGGCCGCCAAAAAGGCCCATGCGCGCCAAGTCCGGCGCCGCGCACAAGCATGCCAGTTCCGCCAGGACTGTCATCGCATTAGTAAAAAACCGCCGCACGCTCATTCGATGCTTGTGTTTTGCTTGTATTTGTGTGCAAGCTAAGCTACAATCGCTTGCGCGAGCAGAATGTTTTCCTCTGCTCTCTCGAAAAATGCGAACGTAATCTGATCAGCGGCAATCCGCTGGAGGCAATGGGATGGAAGAAGTGTTCAGGATGTATGCGATGAGTGACGGCGACCCGTTCGGGAAGCCGGGTGACCTGGACTCCGATCAGGTCGAAGCCTTTGCTGACGAAGAGGAAGATGAGTTGGAAACCGCCGGCATCCTTACCTCTTCAGATGACGATGAAGTGATTGCGGAAGAGACGGTGATCGCGGTTGTTCGACGACGCCCGCGGCGAAGCGTGCCGTCAAGAAGGCCCCGGCGAAGAAGGCTCCGGCAAAGAAGGCTGCCAAGAAGGCGCCGCCAAGAAAGCGGCAAGAAGGCTGCAAGAAGGCGCCGGCAAAGAAGGCTGCCAAGAAGGCGGCCGCTAAGAAAGCGGCAGCAAGAAGGCTCCGGCGAAGAAAGCGCAAAGAAGAAGGCTCCAGCCAAGAAAGCGGCCAAAAAGGTAGCCAAGAAGGCCGGCGAAGAAGGCTGCCAAGAAAGCCGCAACGAAAAAGGGAAAGAAGAAGTAAGGTTCTTTTGAGCGGTCAGGTCAGGCCCTGGGCTTAGAGCGCGTGGCGCCCGGATCTTCATGTCGCGTGCGAGCGGCGATTCCTTGTCGCCTGAGACCGATCACCTGACGCAAAAGCAAAAGGCCTGGCGATGAGCCGGGCCTTTTTGCGTTCGCGTCTTGCCGTCCGCGGGTGCAAATCAAGATGCCTGAAGCTGCTTGAAATGACCCTGCTGATGAGTCACGTAATCCTCGATGAGAAAGCGGAGCGTAACCGGCGCTTCGTCGCCGACAACACAGCGGGTCTCAAGGCGCTCCTCCGGAATCCTGTCCACTACGGCCATCAGAATCTCGTGCTCGGCCTGCCACCAGCGCAACAGCGTTTCCCAGGGTTGCTCCGCGTAGCCGTGCGCCGCCACCCAGGCATCCTGCCCGTACTGCGGACCGGTATAGGTGCCATCGATAGCTGCGCGCACAAAACGCTGGCGGTTGTTGGCCGCTGAATCGAGCAGGTGGCCGACGATCTGTTTGCGCGTCCATCCGCCCGCGCGCCATGGGGTATCGGCAAGCGCAGGCGAAAGAGCCAGCAGGGCGCAGGTGCAGCCTGTTCAACTCCGCACGAAAGGTAGACGCAAGTTCGGTTGGCATAGTCTTCTCCCTCCGCCGTTCCGCAAAGAGCCGAAGGCGTTCAGGTTGGATGGATTTGTTCGGGCTTTACTCTCGGGCCGCCTACGGAATCGCCGCCAGCACATCTGACGCGGCTGTTGCCGGATTCACCTTGACCCACACCTTGGCGATCTTGCCCTTGGGATCGATGAGGAACGTGTTGCGGTTGGCCATGACCATGCCGGCAAATCCGCCCAGCGACCCGTACGCGCTCACCACCTTGTGGTCGGTGTCGGAAAGCAGATGGAACGTCAGCCCATCCTTGGTGCAGAACTGCTTGTGGCTGTCGGCCGAGTCCACGCTCACGCCCAGGATCACGGCATTCTTGGCCTCGAACTGCTGCAGCGCGTCCTGGAAGTTGTGCGCCTCGATGGTGCAGCCAGTGGTCATGTCCTTGGGGTAGAAGTAGAGCACCACCCACTTGCCGCGATAGCTGATCGAGCGAAATCGGCGAGCCGATCTGCGAGGGAAGAGTGAAGGTGGGCGCGGCCTGGCCCACGGCGGGCATCGTAGTCGTCGGCCGCGCGCGCAGTGACAAGGGGCACCGCGGCCACAACCGCGACAATCGCCACCGCGAGAACGAAGAGAAGGAACTTTTTCACGAGAAACCTCCTGGGAGCAGGGAACAGGAATGAACTGGGAATTGGGGAAACGAGCTAGCCGGCCAGCTGATCACTGACCACTGTCCACTCGTCCACTGTATCACCGCGGCGCGGCCACAATGGCAATGCCGGCCTGCGTGGCGCGCTCCAGCAGTGGCTCGCGGTCGAACAGCAGCGTGCGCCCCGCCTCGATGGAGAGGCAGCTCGCCCCGGCGCGAATCATCGTTTCTACGGTCGAGATCCCAATCACCGGCACGTCGAAGCGCATGTCCTGGTTCGGCTTGGCGACCTTGACCACGGTCAGCCGCCGTTCGAGGGTTGAGGCCTCCGCCTTCGAGGGACTGCATCAGCCGGCCGGCGCGCTCGATGGTTGCGTCGGTGCCCTCCATGGCCTCCACGGCCACGCAGGCCTGCGCCGCCACCACCACCGTCTGCCCGATGTCGAACCCGGCCAGCGCTTGCGCCACGCCCAGCCCGTACTCGATGTTCAGGCACTCCTCCTCGTCCGGCGCGCGCCCGGTCAGCACGCCCTCCTCGGCCAGCAGCGGCTCAAGAAAGGCCGTGGAGCTGATCAGCTCGATGCCCTCGTCGCCCAGCACCTTGGCCACCGCGCCCAGCAGCGCGTCGGTGGACCGCGTGCGCAGGTTCAGCAGCAGCTTGGCCAGCCGCCAGTCGGGCCGGATGCTGCTGAAGATCTGCTTGTGCTTCACCTGGCCGGCCATCACGGCCTTCGCGACGCCTTCCTTTTGGAAGGTCTCGATCAGCCGCGAAAGCTCACCCAGCGAGAGCCAATGCACGGTGACGCCCGCATCGGCCTCGGCGCGGTGGTCGATCTCGGGGTCGGTCTCCTCCTTGATGGCCGCCACCACGACGTGCAGCCCCTCCGCCCGCGCCGCATCCAGCAGCAAAAACGGGAAGCGGCCATTGCCGGCAATGAGGCCGAGTTTCATACTTACTTGATCACCCCGCGCTCGCTGCGCTCGATGAACTTCACCAGCAGCGCCACGTCGTCGCCGGCAACATCCGCACCTTCGAGCTCGCGCATCTTTTCGAGGGCCTGCGTGGTGTTCAGCTTCGCGGCCAGCAGCAGCCGGTAGGCCTTTTGCAGCACTTTGAGCCGCTCCGGCGAAAATCCCCGCCGCTCCAGCCCGATTTTGTTGATTCCGAAGGCCTTATTCTCGCGCCGCGACGAGGTGAGCGAAAAGGGCAGCACGTCCTGGGTCACGATCGTTCCGCCGCCGATGAACGCGTACGCGCCCACCATGCAGTGCTGATGCACGGGGCAAAACGCGCCCAGCGTCACGTAGTCCTCAATGATCACGTGGCCGGCCAGCGTGGCGCAGTTGGCCAGAATGCAGTGGCTGCCCACCTGGCTGTCGTGGCCGATGTGCGCGTAGGCCATGAGCAAGTTGTTCGAGCCGAGGCGCGTGACGCCCCCGCCGCCCGTCGTGCCGCGGCTGATGGTGACGCACTCGCGAATGGTGTTGCCGTCGCCGATCTCGGTCTCGGTTGGCTCGCCCTTGTATTTCAGGTCCTGCGGCGCCACGCCGATCGCGCAAAAGGGATAGAACGATGTTGCGCGCGCCGATCCGCGTCCGCCCGTCGAGCACCACATGCGAGATCAGCGTGCACTCCTCGCCCAGCTCCACCTCCGGCCCGATGGTGCAATAAGGGCCGACGGTGCAGGACTCCGGAACGCGCGCTCCCGCGGCAATGATCGCGCTGGGATGGATGCTCACTGGGCCGCCTCGGAGGGAACCGCTTCCGTCTTCGACTCCTGATTCGCTCCCATGGCGCGCGGCACAATCATGCAGGTCAGCGTGGCCTCGCAGGCCAGCTTGCCGTCCACGTATGCCTTGCCTTCCATCTTGCCGGCGCGCGGGCGGAAGCTCACCACGTCCACTTCGATGCGCATTTGATCGCCGGGCGTCACCGAGCGGCGGAACTTGGCCCCGTCGATGCCGGTGAAGACCGCCAGCTTCGAGTGCCGGTCCGCCATCTCCGACAGCAACAGCACCGCGCCGGCCTGCGCCATCGCCTCCACCACCAGCACGCCGGGCATGATCGGAGCGCCGGGAAAGTGGCCCTGGAAAAACGGCTCGTTCATGGTCACGTTCTTGATGGCGACCACGCGCTTGGCGCGCTCGAACTCGACTATGCGGTCGATCAGCAGAAACGGGTAGCGGTGGGGCAGGAAATCCATGATCTCCTGGATGGTAAACGTCATTCTGCGGCTCCTGGAGAGCGGTGGGAATCAGTGTTGAACGCTCCTACGGATTATAAATATATCGATCCGCCTGCCGATGAATGGTTTTGAGCCCGGCTCCCGCGCTCGCTACTTCTTGATCTTCCGCGCCTCCGCGTCCGCATCCCAGAAATCGGCGGGCAGGTTCTGGTTGATATTTCACGTGCGAAATGAAGTACTGGCGGTAGGGTTCGCCGTTCTTGAACCGCGTAATGGTGAACGGGGTGGGGAAGCCGTCAATCGTGTGATAGTCGTCGTACTCTTCGGTGTCGGTGTTCTTGTCGTGGTACACCGGGTCGCGCCACTGGAAGCTGCGCTGCGAGCGGCAGATGCGTCTGCGCGTCCATGAGGATGGTGATGGCCTCGTTTTGCGGGCGAGATCAGCGTCACCTGTTCGGCCAGGTGCCGCTCCGCCAGGTGCTGGCCCTCGTAAATCAGGATGGTGTTCGGATCCTTCATCCACACCTTCACCGCGGTCTCAATGGAGTGGTCGCGGCGGCGCAGGTAGTCGTCCACGATGTCCTTGTCCAGCGGCTTTTTGCCGCGGTAGGTCACCTCCCAGCCCTGCCGGCCGACGTAAAACTCCACCACGTCGCGGTGCTTGGTGAGCTCGATGCGGTCGTGGTCGGGCCACTGGTGAAACTCAAAGTACTCCGTGGTGCCGGGGTCGGGATTGCCCTGGTAAAACGCGGCAATGTGCCCCTGCCGCTCCATATTCTTCATGTTCAGCCACGCCTGCCCGCCCAGCGCCTGCACCATGGCGTCCAGCGCCGCGCGCGCCTGTGCTGCATTCTTCGCCGCCGCGTCGTCGTTCTGCGTCCGCGTCACATGCGGCGCCATCAGAGCCAGCACGGCCAAAGTCATTGTCGCGAATTTCCCGATCCTCATCGTCTCCTCGAAAAAACTACTCAGTGATCGGTGGCCAGTCGTCAGAAAAATCCCCGCAAGAATGGCCATCCGCACTAACCACTGATCACTGACAACTGTCTCACCCCACTAATACCGCGCCGCCGTTTACATTCAACACTTCGCCCGAGATGAATCCGGCCAGCGGCGTACACAAAAACAGCACCGGCCCGGCAATCTCCCGGGCGTTCGCAACGCGGCCCAGCGGAATTGCGCTGGCATTCTTTCCGCCCATGGCGGGGTCCGCCAGCGTCGATGCCGACATATCCGTTGCCACCCACCCCGGCGCCACACAGTTTACCCGAATCCCCTTGGCGGCGAGCTCGCTCGACAGGCTCTTGGTGAGACTGATGAGCGCGCCTTTCGTCACGGCATAGTCGGCGTGGTTGGCCTCGCCGCGCTGCCCAGCCGTGGAGCTGATCAGAACAATGTGCCCGGCGGCGCCGCCGAGCCCAGTACCGCCGAGCCTTGCAGCGCTGGTCTCCTGACCGGCTGTCGTGCGGGTCTCCCGACCCGCACCGTCCGTAGCGAACGCCGATTGCCTCAGCATCTGCCCTACCGCCGCCTGCACCAACCCGAAGACCGAGTCCAGGTTAACGGCAAGTGTCCGCCGCCACTGCGCCTCGGACATCTGCGCAATTGGCGCGTCCTCGGGCTCCCACACGCCGTGATTCGCTACCAGAATGTCCAGCCGCCCGAATGCGGCCACGGCCTTCTCCACCAGCGCCCGCCCGTCGGACGGCGTGCTCAGTTCCTGCTCAATCGCCACGCACCGGGCGGCGCTTGAAGCATCCGCCCTACCGCACTCGGTTGCGAGCGCCTCAGCCCGCGCCCGCGCCTGCCGGTAGCTGAACGCAACCCGAGCTCCGGCCTGAGCAAACAGGCGCACCGTCTCCGCGCCGATCCCGCGCGAACCTCCGCTGATGAGAGCCACTTTATCGTCGAGAGAAAGGATTACGCCGGACATACCGCCACGGTATCGGGCCAGCCGGGGTCGAGTAAAGCGCGGACCGGCCAGCTCAGTTCACGCCCCCGGAAAATGTGGCATAATGCTCTTTCTCGCAGTTTCGAACGGCAATGGTCCTGAGAGTCTGTGCACGACTACCGCGAGCTATAGCGATCAGTGTCTTGCTGTTTGCATTGATCGCCACGGCGCGGCCGCAGAATCCGCCAATCAATTCCGACTCCCTGGAGAAGATACGAGGGCTCTTGCAGCAATTGGCCGGAGCCCCCTATTCCGCCTGCGGCGCACAGACGGGAATCGACTCTGACGTCGTGATGAACGGGCGCAAGGTATTTGCAGCCGCCGTGAATCTTGTCGCCGACGGCATGAATTCTGCCGCGGCCAACGGGAACCCGCCGGATGAGCAGGCCAGGGCGGCTCTCGCACGGGTGGAGAGATTGAGTTCGGAGGTCAACTCGGCGTGGCCGGAGGGAAATCGTTTCCACTTTCAAATGATGGACATTGCGCCGATCCTGGTGGTGAAGATGAACCTCGGATCGAACCAGACTTACTACGTCTTCGCGAAAGATGAGAAGGATTCGTGGCCAGCGAATCGCGTCTGGCACGAAGCAGGTTCAGACGATCTCTGGCTCGACCGGGAACCCATGTGGACCCAGATGGATGTAACTCCGTTAAAGCGGGGACCGTCGGGGAAGGCTCGCTTCATCGCGAGTATAGAACTCGGTGGCTGCGCGGGAAGCTTCGGCTTGGAGTACGACGCACGAGAGTGGGACCCCGAACCTGGCAACCTGAACCAGGTCTTGAAGCAGGATGGCGCGATGGGGATGGACGAAGGTGCGAACGGTCGCGGGCCCACGAAGAAGGATCCGTTTGCGCCTATAGGAAAGTTCGAGGCCAACGGGGCTCTAATCGCATTGCCCTATTGCTGGTTCTCCCCCATCGACTTTTGGGACAATCCTAGCCTTTGCGCGCTGGACACTTACGATGTGTCCGGCGACGGAATCCAGTTTCGCTCGCGCGCATACAACCGCCCTGAGCTCGTCCCAATCGCAAAGGCTCTCGAATACACAGAGCAGCACGATTATCCCGCGACGCGCGCCTATTGCGCCTCCGATTCAGTTGCTCGCAGATTCTTTCGCGAAGTCGGCGGGATTGAGACCACAGAAAACCCGAAAATAACCCCTGCAGCGGGTGAAAGAAAGCGTGTGGAGTTTGTCGGGTCCTATCGTTTCATCGTGGTGGAGCGCGGCGGACGGTGGATCATCGAGTCTTTTCGGTCGGAATGAGCCGGTGCTCCTGGTTGACGGTCAGACCGCGCGGAGCACCCGCACAGGCAGCATGAAGATTGCGCCGATCAACGCCAGTACGCCGCCCACGGCGATGCCCACCACGCGGAATGGCAACAGCACCAGCCACACCAGCGGATACAGCACCAACGCCACAAGCGCCAGCGGCCAGCACAACACCAAAAGAATGCAAAAGAGCAGGAACTTGACCATCTCTTTGAACTCCTTTCGAACGCGCAGCCGTTCACCCATCCTATACGAATCCGCACCGTCCAAAGTTCCCCATTCACCGGGCTCGCGTTCGGTCCCTTGCCTCGAGGCCCTCAATCCTTCTTGCGCGCCGCCACCAGCTTTTTCCGCTCGCGGATCGCCTTCGCGCGTTCCTTCTCCGGCAGCGCCAGCACGGCCTTGGTGCGCTTGGGCAGCTTTTCAAAGATCAACGCGTGCGCCCGCCGCAACTCGTCTTCAATCTCGCGCGGCCGCAACACATCCCACCGCTCCACGGCTATCCAGTGTGCGCGGGCCAAATGCGGTGCCGGAATGATTCCCTCCCGCTCCAGCAGTTCATGAAACCGCTCCGCCCCGCAGTGGAACCACAGCACTCCAATTCCCGAGCCGTCCAGGTCGGTCATGGCGAACATCTTGCCGCCAATGTCGCGCTCGCCCGCCCAGTACACCAGGTGATGGCCCCAGTTCAGCGTCTCCGCCACGTCCGGCAGCGCCAGGCAAATCTCGCGAATGCGCTCGTTATCCATGGTGTCAAGTTTAGGACAGGAGCCACGCGGGAAGAAACAACCGCCAAGGGCGTGGATAAGAAAGACAAAATACGGATTTTTGCAGGTGCGTGGTTCAGTTCCGCGGCTTTTTCTGCAAATGAAGACCATTGAGCAAATCTTCCGAGCCGGGCAACGTTTCAGGACCCGATTCCGCCCTGAATTTCTTCTCAAATGCAATGAACCGTCGTTCCAACTCCCACTGGGCCGCGGCCTTCTCGCTCCCGGCCAGGAACGCCTTGCACGCCGCCGAAGGCGTATCGCCGCCCAGCGTCTGTCCCTGGCACGCCTTCACTGGCGCCTCAAATTCATCCGGTTTGGCCCACAAGCTTGCGCCCGGCAGAAAGTCGTGCTCCATCCCCGTCCGCGCCAGCTTCTTCATGTTGTCGTAGGTCAGGTTGTAGTCGAGCGCCGCGCGCACATACTCGTGCGTCAGGTCGATCCGGCTTACGCCTTCATCGTCGGTCGAGAGCGCCACCGGCACCTTCGCCGCAAAGTAAATCGGAAACGGATGTCCCGCGCCCTTCACGCCCAGAATCCCTTCGTTCGAGCTCAGGTTGATCTCGATCATCACGTGCTTTTGCTCGAGCTCCTTCACGAGGCCCTGCGCATCATCCTCATTCATCACATCCACGCCGTGGCCGATGCGCTCGGCCTGGCCCAATTCCACCGCCTGCCGGATGTGGAACCGCAAACCCTCCGGCGGCACAAGGCCGAGCGTCAGCTCGCCGGCGTGCAGCGAGATGTGAACCTTTGGATATACAGAATGCAGGTAGCCCAGCATCTTCATCTGCAAGCCGTAATCGCGCATCGAGATGTAGCCGTCCTCGGGCATCACAAAGTTGATGCCCACCCACAGGTCCTCTTTGGCGTCCATGCTCGCCTGCACGGTTTCGAACGCCAGCAGGGTTTGCGCAAACACCTGTTCCGGCGGGTTGCCGCGCAGCACCTGATAGAGGTAACGGACTTGCACCTGGCAGGCGGGCGCGGCCTGCGCCGTTCCGCAGTGCTCGGCTTGTTTTCGCGCGGTCTCGGCCTGGCTCACATCCGAGCGGCCGGCTACAACCTCGTCGCGCAATCCCTGGTCCAGCAACTGCTGACGGAATTGCGCGAACTCCGTTTGGCCGCCCTGCGACAGCGCCGGACTCCAGCCGATCTGGTGTGCAATCTGAGCGGCATGCGAGAAAGGCGGCGTTTCCATCAGCTCGAGGTACTGTTCGTTCTGCGCTGCGGCGCGGCTCGCCACTTCGTCCACCCACTCGGCCGTATGCGTCTTGCTCAACCCGCCAAAGCGCCCGAAAGTCGCGAAAAACTGGTCGTGCCCGCTCCATCCCGCCGAGGGCACAAAGCCGCGGATTGAAAACGAGTCGACCAGCCGGTCGTAAAGCACCTGGTTCGCCGCGCTGATGTTGCCCGACAGTTGTGTGGCCGGAACCAGTGGTTCGGCGCAGGGCGGCTTGGCAAAGCTCAGCGCCGCCGGATCCACGCACAGCCCATCCTCGCCGGCGTCGCGGATGAAAGTTTCTGCATACACCGCGCCGGAAAGATGCACATGCAGGTCGGCCCCCTTGGGAAATTGCACAAAAAACGCCCGCAGCGCCTCCGGTCCGGCCTTCACGGCTATGTTGTAGGCGCTGGCGGCGCGGGATTCGGCTCCTTGTCCCTCGGCAGCTGTATCCTGCGCGCGCGGCGCGGGCATCTGAGAGCGGGCGGCGGCCGCGAGGGCCAAGGCAAAGCAAACGAGAAAGCAAACCGGGCGTCGCATAATTGCCCTCCAGTGTAGTCGCATAATTGCCTTCCAGTGTAGTCGAGCGCGCAAGCCCCCGGCGCGCGCCAGCCGCGTTTGGCTGCTCAGATTCCGGATTGCTATACTAAGTCAGGTTGTTTTGAGCGCACGGCAAGTGGAATTCCCCACCTTTCCCGACCGCCTGAACCCGCGTCCGCCTCGGCGGACAAATTCAAGTCTGCACTGAGGCCAGGTAGCTCAGTGGTAGAGCGCGGCCCTGAAAAGGCCGGCGTCGGCGGTTCAATCCCGTCCCTGGCCACCATTCTTTTGGAATCCTGATAGGCTGAAGGCCGCGCTCGTGCCGTTGAGCGAGCGAAGTGGTATCGCCAGCGGCCCTCAGAAAGGCCGGCGTCGGCGGTTCAATCCCGTCCATGGCCACCACATTCTAAATAAGTTAGAGGCAAATAAGAGAAATACGCTCACCCGCAGTTCACCCGTGATTGCTATTGCGCCGCCCGCGCAGACGGCCTGAAATACGCCGCCGGAATATCGTTCTGGGTGCCCGGATCGGATTACGCCGTCGGTGCATAAATCGGCACTCGGCGTGTCTACGTCCTGAGAGCCTTCACGATTGGCTCAACAAGGTCTGCCTCTGATTTTCTCTTGCTAATGCAGCCGCACGGCGGATTCTTCAGACCGGGAACCTGATGGAACTTGGGTTCAATCTCTGCCAAGTGGTTGATTGCTGGGAGGCATGCTGCCACGAAGGCGACAATCCTTCCGGAACTCGCCACGCCAGCCCAATCATGCCCCTATCTGCAGGATCTGGAGCGCAGGCCGAGATTTGTCGCAAAAGCTGAGAGTGAATTTGCCGTGTAGAACGCTAATAAGTAGCAGGACGACGCTAGGAGGGAAGAAAGATGATTGAAGAATTTAGAGCTTTGATACCTGACTCTGTCTTGGTTGAATCTGGCGCACCGTTTTATTCAGGCAAGGCGGCATTTAGTGTGGGGTCACCTCTATACATACTTGGACTGAATCCGGGCGGCTCTCCTCAACTTCAAGCGGACGACACTGTAAGAAAGCACACTGAGATGGTGCTCGACAAAGAGAATTACTGGTCGGAATATCAGGACGAGTCATGGTCGGAGGGTCGTAAACCGGGAACATCCGGTATGCAGGCTCGGGTTGTTCACTTGATAAAGCGATTGGGCCTTGACCCACAAAAGATCCCTGCGAGCAACGCCGTATTCGTGCGCTCTGTGCGAGAGAAAGACATTAACAAACGCTTTCAACAGCTTGCGGAACTGTGTTGGCCGTTTCATCAGGCGGTTATCGAACGGCTTGGCGTGCATGTCGTGCTTTGCTTCGGCCAGCGTTCTGGAAGTTTGGTCCGCGAACGGTTGAACGCCAATACCCCTGTCGATGGGTTCGCAGAGAATAGTAACCGTCGTTGGACCAGTACCTCTTACAAGAACTCAAATGGGATTGCCGTTGTTGTGGCGACACATCCGAGCAGGGCAGATTGGACGACGGACGCAACTGACCCAAGCGAGTTGGTTAAGCGCATGTTAGTCGTTTCCACCTAGGAGATCATGTTCCCCAAGCAGTCGTTTCAGAAAGGGTATCTCCGCCTCTGTGATTCCTACTGCACCGTTGCGGTCGGGGCAAAGAACGCTGTCAGCAAATCGCCCTGTGCAGTCATGCGGGCCTCGTTATGCGAGTGAGCATAGATTCCCAATGTGGTCGCGACGTCTTTATGGCGGAGCAGCGTCTGAACCGTCTTCGGGTTCGTCCCTGCCTGTACCAAGAAGCTCGCCAACGAGTGGCGCAGGTTATGGTAGCCAAAGCGTGTGGTTGTGTCACCTGGCTTTAGAACGCCCACGGCGGTTGCGGACGGCCGTAGATAGTCCTCTACCAACATGTTGCCGGTCAGAGGTTGTCTGCCTTTCATGCGGAAACTTGCGAATACCCAGTCTGTTTCCGCCGCATAGGGGGTCTCCGCGTGCCAGTGGTTCAGATGAGCGGCGAGTACCGGGCCGCAAGGAACCGCTGCTTGTGAAGCTGGGCTCTTTGGGCGACCAACCTTACCCCCTGTCCAAGTTCGGCGCACCTCAATCACCTGCCCTGCAAAGTTCACATCTGCCCATTTCAAGCCAAGCGCCTCACTGAGCCTTAAACCGGTGGCCGCACACAGCAAGACCGGTGTGGATTGCGGCTCGGGCAAACGAGCCCAAATGGCATAGGCTTCGGTGCTTATGCGGTCCGTGCTGCAGCATTGCTGGCTGAAGGAAAGCAGAGCTGGTCCACAAGTACATTGTGGCGGACGGTAACAAATGATCCCGAGAGAACGCACAACAGCCAAATGGATATCGTACTTGCGCTGTGGAACAACGGGCTCATCATTCGCAAGTCATAGGTGCTCGATGCAATGTCATCCTGGCACCCATCACGTTGAAGGTGCGCCACTCAATGCGAGCGACCCCGCCACCTGAATGACGTCGGTCCCGATTCCCAACTCCAGCGCGCCACAGCATGGCCAGGGCTCCGGTCAGCCACAATTTGAGGCAGGAGCACGCTTGATCGTGCACCAGGAGCAATCTTGAGCATGCTGGGAAACGTTGCGACATGCCGGCATTCGGGTACTGATCTTGTGGTGATCCTGTAACAAGCAGAAAACAGTACTGTTATTCAAATTCTGTTCTATTGCATGTATTGGCTGCAAGATCCTGGCCGGAATCGATTCTGCCGCCCTGTAGGGTGAATTGGCACTACCAAGACGGTCACGGCGCCTAACACGGCACTCCAATCATCGGCCGGCAGACATTAGCATCCACGGGTCCGCCACCTCCTATAATCTTGACCTTTCTGGCAGGTCTGTCAGCCTCGATACGACGGTCGCCGCGCCAAAGGAAGATCGCAAGCACTGCCACGCACACCGATCCCACTAGCGGAAGCAAGGGGCCGCAGCGCAACGAGTAGTACTCAGAAATCTGCCCCACGGCCCACGGGCCGCTCATTCCGCCCAGCATGGCCATCGCCATCAGCAAGCCGAACACGCTGCCCATCGAGTGCTGGTTGCGGTCTCCCGCAATTCCCAGAGCGGTTGTGAAGACGGGAGCCAACGCCAAACCAATGATCGCCGCGCCGAGGCTCAATGCAGCAGCAGAGCGTGACGAGAGCAGAAGACCGCAGCCGATCACCGCCAATACAGCGCCACTCTGGATGATCTTTGGCTTGGCTACGTGCATCAACAAGGGTGCAGCCAGCGCTCGTCCCACCATCACCATAGCCCAATACCAAGCCAGCACCAGGGTAGCCGTGCGTGGGGTGAGCCCGATCGAACCCGCGTAAATTGAGGTCCAGGAACTCACCACCGCTTCGTCGCCGGCTTCAAAAAACAAGAGAACCCCGAGGAGCAGCACACTGGGATAGCGGATAGCCCGTAACGTTTCGAGGAGCGAGATGCGCCCCGCGACCTGGATTGCAGGAAACTTCAGGCAGGAATAATAGATGGCGCAGACCAATGGAAACAGCGAAGCCATAAGGAAGAGCTGGGGAATTGTGGCGAAGGCCGCCAAGGCTGCAGTGCCCAGCGGAATGAACAATGCGCCTGCACCCTGAAAAACTCCCAGCAGATTGAGCATAGAAGCCCGCCGCTCCCCATAGACCTGGGAAATCAAGGTGTTGACGCTGGTATTGATGGAGCCGCCTCCAAACCCCAGCACGATGGCAGTCGCGGCAGCTACCCCGAAAGAATGTGCGCCGGAAAATCCAAGCAGGGACGCGGCCACCAGCAGTGCAGATGCCACCAACACCAATTTGTGACCCAGCGCTTCCAGCAGTGGTCCGATCACCAGGTTGGCAAGAACGATACCCGCATAGATGAGGAGGAACATAGTTCCCTCCTGCGCCGCGTCCAAGTGCAGGCGCATGCGCGTCTCCGGCAAGCCGAGCACCGTTCCCAGCACGGCGAGGACCGAACCAAAAATCATAATGCCGCCGGCGGCGCCCCCAAAAAGCGCCAAGCGCGCGCTTATTGATTGCTTATCGCTAGGACCTTCCATTATCCCTCGCTTATCATTGCCATTCCTCTGACAACATATCCCTTTACTGCAGCCTGTTTCCCGGTTCGCCTCGGAACCGGAATTGCATTGGCCGGCGGTCTTTCGCGCAACGCGTTAAATCTCCGAAGTCGCATCGTCATCCCCAGCATGTGATAAGTGGCGATACTTTTTTCCATGTCAACGCTATGGCGCCCGTAGGACACTCGACAACGCACCATCCGCAAAGCATGCAATCCTCGGGGTAACGAAGAACGGCCCTTTTGTTCTCTTTGTCGTACCGGAATACATCTGTAGGACAGGTCTTGACACAGCTTCCGCATCCACTGCAAAGCTTAGGATCGATGTTTTCCACAGCCATACGCATCTCCTTATGCTGCCGGCTCGTCTCAGAGGAGGAACATCATTCCCCAGGAAACCTGTTAACGTATCTTTCGTTGTAGGCCTTTGCCATATCAGGCCACCACTCCACCGGGATTGCCCGCTTCGACGGCACGACTGCTCCACTTTCATTCTTCAGAATTACCCATGACAACCAGTCTGGATCGCTCCGACGGGGGTAGTCTTCCCTATAGTGTGTGCCTCTGCTTTCTTTCCTGAATAAGGAAGCCCTGAGCTGAAGCTCGGCATTGAAAACCATATTTTTCGTTTCGATGGCGAGGCGAAGGTCATGGATATCCCGGGCATACAGCTTTGGAACCAGATCGTCCCGCATGGACTCGACGAGAGTAAGCGCTGCTTTCATCCTGTCTTCCCGCTTAACATAGAGAATGTTATAGGGAATCATGGTGTTTCTCAGCACCTGCGTTACCCACCCCGGAGTGAACCCGCCCTTGCGTTCGAGCGGTGAGTAGAGGGCCTTTTTCAACCGTAGGATCTGCTGCTCATCTGTTCCCAGGCCTTTCCCCGCTCTGGCGTATTCGGCCGCGCTCGTCCCGGCACGAGCCCCAGTCACCGAGGCGCCGCAGCTGGCGTAGCCCACGCCCGGATATACCGCGCCTACCTGCATGGTCGAGCAGCAATCGCCAGCCACATAGAGGCCGGGCAGGTTCGTGTCGCATCCGGTGCTACTCGGCCAGACGCCCCCGGACGTATGAATCGAAATACCAGCAGCCATGCCTCCCATTCTCGGGGCCGGCTCGCCCTGAGGAGCCCACATTATCGGCGCGCGGCCGGCGTGGGCCTCCAACTCCAGCTCTATGAAATTCGATCCCACTAGACCATACACCTCTGTCCCTTCAGCGTTGACCCCCTTGAGCGGCTGGCACTGGGGAGGACCGGGATCGGGTTCGTCACTAACTACCGGCTCATTCTTTTGCCAGAAGATGAGGCCATGGGTGACTGCCGGAAAAAGGGCACTCCCGCTCTTGATCTCGTTGAACTCTTTTCCTGCAATCTCGGCGCCTGCCCGGAACGCCATCGCTTCACCATCACCTGTCAGCTCGGATACCGGCCAGCCATCCGGCTTGAAGCTTGAACACCCTGAGCAGAGCACGACGGCCTTGGCCTTGAAGACGTAAAGGTCGCCCGTTTCCATGGCAAAGCCGAGGGCGCCTGTGATGGCGTTGCCCGACCTAACGAGATCGGTCAACATGACCCGATCTATGATCTCTACGCCTGCCTCCCTGACCCGCTTCCTGAGCACCTCGCCGAAGACCCTCTTTCTCAGTTGGAAGGACGTAGTGGCAATGCCCGGGAAGCTGTAAGTCCGAAGCTCCCCGTCTCCTCCCCTTATAAACTCGACGCCCCACGAGAGCAGGTCTTGAAATCTTTCATGAGATTCCCTGAATACGAGTTCGGTCCACTCACGGTGATTAAGGTATTCGCCGACGATGTTGACGTGGTTCATCCATTCCGACAGATTGTGACCCCATTCGGGGTTGAAAACCGCATACCAGAACGCGTAGGGAGAAGAACCAGATTTGCCGGCATAGGCCTTATCCACCAACACCACGTCGACTCCCTGTTCCTTGGCCTTGATGGCGGCAAAGGAGCCCGCGAAACCTCCGCCAACCACAAGGACATCGCTTTCAATAAGGTGTTCCGAAACCATGTCAACCCTCCGTTCTTGCGAGAAATTCGAGACTACTGCTAATCAGGCCAGGCAGTCGAGCTTTCATCCTGTCGATCGGGAAGGTACACTCGATCGCACTCTTGCGTCCATTGCCGTACCGATCGTGCGCATAACGTTGCGGCCCGATAAGATCTCGAAGTGGATGTTCTCACCCAATACGCGTTTCAGTCCTGGGAGGTGAATATGAACGATTTCTCGCTGCTGCGCTGCTCTCGAATCATTGATGGACTTTTCCAATGCCGCGATTGAACGACCAAGTCGGAATTTTCGCTCCGCGTCTTGCTCAATAAAGTTATGCCGCTCTCGCCTGCATTTGGCTCATTGCCCATCCTTGACTATGCCCTTCTCACTGGATTCCGACGTGCCGCTCTCCCCGCCAAAACTGGACGCCCACGCAAGAGTATAGGGCTTTGTCGCCATCTTGAGGTCTTCCGGATCCGGGTGCTGTACCTGTTCCCGTGGTATGAACGGAATGCTTTCGCGCCAGTTCGGGCCGAAGATATCCGGTCGGCCTTCCGGAAACATGCGCGAATACGGGACAGGCAACTTGTATAATTTTGCGGCCGTGCCACCGAGAATCAGATTGAGCTCATCCTGTGTCAGCCAGTCCCCAACCCGGTCGATTGTCCTCAAACCCCAACCATAGAAATCCCCCTGATAGGTGGGAACCGCGGGCATGTCGTAACCGGGAAAGGCCATTAGAGAGACGGTCTTTCTGTACTCGAGAGATTTCACCTTCGGGCCAAACCGTTCAATGCTTTTTCTTACTAGGTATTGCGGGACATTACCATAATCGTGACCCCACATAAGCCTGTTGGCAGTGACACCCACTTCGAATGCGATTTCGAACTGTTTTTCACACCATCCGCCGGTTTCCATGTACACATTGGGTAGAGTGGCAACGACTGAGTACATGTCCCGTATGGCGTCCAGGCCGCGCACTTCTTCATCTTCGACCGCGCCGTGGGTCTGGATGATCTTGGCTTTGGGGTTCATCTCAGATATCTTTGCGAGCAGTTGGGTTTGCGTCCATCCTCCTTCGCGGTCAAAGAGGATTTGGTCGTGACACAGGACTGGCACGTCGTATTTCACGGCCAACTCGCAAAGCGCCGCCCACTCTTCTGTCCTTCGCTGAAAGTTCACTGGCCCTTCACATCCCGGAATCCGCCCTCCGCGTCTGGCTTGTGTTCCAGGAGGGAATTCTCCGATTCCGGCATAATTACCCGTCTTCAAGGCGGCTTCAACTTCTTCCATCGCAGATTTAAACGTCCACTTGGGGCCGCCTCGCATAGCCTGAAGGACAGTACTCTGGTCGCTGCAGCACGCCCTGAACCTATCGGGAAACCTTTTTACAAGCTTTGCCTGGGTTTCGTTGAGCGTGCCGGGGATACTCGGAAGAAGTACGGCCATGTCCACACCGTACCTATCCATGTCGTACATGGTCAGGAAGCAGTTGTCGAATGGAGCGAGTTCGTACTCTAGGCCGTTCCACTCACCTCGTTCTACCTTCTCCCATCCTTCTGGTGTGCCAGGCTGGTAAAGCGTCGAAATATGGCAGTGTGAGTCAACAATGAACCGGGCGATGCTTCGTCTCATGTCATTTCTCCTAGACGTTTAATGGTTGGTTGCATAACCGCTTCCTGATCGATTCAGCCTCAAGCTTCCCAAAGGGTTCATCCGCCCCGTACCAAGCGAACAAAGTTCTTTATGCGAATGACGTCGGCTTGCGGGCCAAAGCCATGAGGAAAGTTATTTGCATCGCCGACCTTTGGATTGCTGCGCTGGGCGTCAGCACCGTGTACATCGTTGTAGTCCCAATCTCCGCCAGCCTCTGACGGATTCTTTCCCGGCTGCCCTGGTAATGCATTGCCTTGGCTCGAAGGACTGCCTCCGGCGCTTGGAGGCGGGCCGGATATGTCTGCCGGTGGTACCCGTGGGCTGCGCCATCCTGACGCTCTGCCGAACGCGACATATACAGCCCAGCTGCCGTTGTATCCAGCGTGCGTGGTTGAACTCCAATAGAAGGGATAGTCCTTTTTGCCAATTTCATTGGTAATCGCTGTTGCCTGAAAAACGGGCACATATGAATGTCGAAGAATTGGAAGTCATATTACCGACCTTTGGGAGAGTAGTCAAGTGTCAATTTGAAAAATATATTTGAATTAACGCCTACACTTCGTGTACACTGGGTTCCATTGATCTGAAGCCGGTTCATGGAAAGCCGATCGAGGGAGTCCAAGCCGGGCGAAGTGAGGATCAAACCAGTGTGTGCCCTGAACCGTCGACGCTACTCCTGCCTGTCCGCGAGTCTCAAGCGGTACGGTGCAGGGGCTGTGAGCGCTCTGATCGGTGCGGGGGTGCTCGCGGCCTGCGACATCTCGCCGGACAAACGCACTCCGGAAGATCCGTATGAACCGCGCCAAATGCTTCGTAAGGTGAGGGTGATTTATGAGTAAGCCGGATTCTCCTGAAGGTGCGCCTCCTAGTTTTCAAATGACACGGCGGGACCTGTTGAAGCTGGGCGCCATCTCGGGCGCCTCGCTCGCTCTTCCGCTAATTCTCAATCATGCCGCCGACCTGCCGAAGCAGGCCCCGATCCTCGATCGCTACTCCGCTGATATTCTGGTGATCGGCAGCGGCTTTGCCGGCACATTCGCTGCGCTCGAAGCCCGGCGCCGTGGCCGTAGCGTTGTGATGGTCGACAAGGGCACGGTGGGGTGCTCCGGCATGTCGCCATGGGCCTCCGACAGCCGCCCGTTCGATCCGGAAATCTACAGTCGCGATGAATGGCTGCACAACCTTGCGTTGAATACCGAGTGGACATTTGACCGGCGCTGGATGGACCAGTTTCTGGACGAGTCGCTCGGGATCTTCCACACGCTGCACGAATGGGGTGTCCACGAGGTCAGGCCGTTCGAAAGGTCGACGATCTTCCGCGATCGTCTGGATAAGGCGGGCGTGCAGATCGTCGAGCGCGTGATGGTCACCCGCCTGCTGCAGGACGATAACGGGCGTGTAGGCGGAGCGGTAGGCTTTACCTACGATGATTCCAGCGGCCCCAGCCGTGCCGTCGCCTTTTACGCGAACGCGGTCATCCTGTGTACCGGTGCGGGCAGCTACAAGAGCCCGGGCTTCCCGATCTGGGGGCTCACCTTCGACGGCGATGCCATCGCCTACGCAGCCGGTGCCGGCATTACCGGCAAGGAATACCACGATACCCACATGACCGTATCGAACTATCCGGCCGCCTCTTATGACCAGTGGGATTGGGCACAGAGGGTCAAGGGCGCGTACATCATGGTGGGACCGCCGCCGGCGCTCGGTGGAGGTTTGACGATCCAAGCTGCATTGGCAGCGGCCAGCGGTCAGATTCGCCGCATCGCCGGAGGCGGCCCGGGGGGCGAGCTGCAATCCGCAGGACTCGATCCTGAGGTTGAGAGAAACCGCAGGTACTTCGGTCGCGGATTCTTGGGCGATGCTAAGTTGACTGGGGGAATGACGCTGGATCCAGGGGAGCCTCCAAAGGAACCCCCCGGTAAGGATTTGGGCTGGCGGGTGGGTGGTGCGACAGCCGGCATGGGCGTGCACAAGGGCGAAGGGGTCTTCTGCTCGGATTACACGGGTCATGCAGATGGGGTGGAAGGTTTGTACGCGGCTGGCGATGCGCTCGGGTCGGCGATGTGCGGCGCCAATTATCCATCGCGCGGGTTCTCCTCCTATGGCTCGGCGATCCAGGGGCGACAGGTGGCGGGATTTGCCTCCGAGTACGTCGCTTCCATGCCGCCGGTCTCGCTGGCTAAGCTGGCGGTCGAAAAGCAATCGGATGCGATATGGGCTCCGATGCACAACCCGGAAGGTTTCTCGCCGGCTTGGGTGACCCAGACCCTGCGCAACACCATGACGCCCTTGCACATCCTCTACGTCAAGGAGCCACGGCGGCTAGAAGGTGCACTGGCGTCCATCGAGTTTCTGCGCGCCCACTGCGTGCCCAAATTGATCGCCCGCGATGGGCATGAGCTGCGCGCAGCGCATGAAACAGCGCACATGCTGCTCAATGCCGAGATGAAGCTGCGCGCCGGCCTGTTTCGCACGGAAAGCCGCGGCACGCATTTCCGCGAGGATTTTCCGGCGCGTAACGACAAGGAGTGGTTCTGCCGCGTGGTCCTTCGGCGCAATGGGGATCGGATGGAGCTGAGCAAAGTTGCGATGCCGGACGCTTGGCGGCCGCCGGCCAGCATGAGTTACCGGGAGCGGTACCCGCGCGTCTTGCCGGGAGAAGAGACATTTTTGGCCAACCACCCGGATTGGGTTTGAACGGAGGATTGCCAATGGCCATTGAGAGAATCCACGGATGTGTCGGCTGCGGCAACTGCGTCCGCGCCTGCCCATGCGACGTGATCCGCATCAGCCCGAAGGATGGCCTGGCGTTCATCGCCTACCACGACGACTGTCAAATCTGCCATCTGTGCCGGCTCAATTGCCCCGTCGATGCGATCACGCTCACGCCTGAAAAGAACCTTAAACCCACCGTTTCGTGGGGATGACGTGGAAGCACAGGCCTTGCCCTATAGTTCCATTGCCATGAAGCGGCGACCGCTGTCCTTTGGACAGATGCTGGCTGTGTACTCGATCGCGATCGTGCTGCCGTTTACCGTCGCCTTGAGCGAGGGGATCGATACGCGCTGGTGGTTTCCGGAGATCGTTTCACTGCTCAACGTCACCGGCATGGCCGCTCTGATGGCTCAGTTCTTTCTCGCCAGCCGGCTTGCTGGCATTGCCGACCGCGCCGGCATTGACAATAGCATTCACCTGCACCGCAAGGTCGGCGAGTACCTGGCACTGTTCTTCCTCCTGCACCCTCTATTGATTCTCCTGCCGCGGGTTTGGATTGCCCCGGAGCAGTTCTGGCAGGACCTGTGGTCCACTTTCACGGCGCCCAGGGCGAAGACCGGCGTCTACGCGTGGGGCCTGCTGATCGGCTGGGTGTTGATGGCGAAATACAAGGAGCGTCTGAAGATCTCCTACGACACATGGCGCGTAATCCACGGCGTTGGGCTGAGTGCGGTGGCCATTCTTGCCATGCTCCATGTGATAACTGTCGGCCGTCATGGTCGCTACGATCCCTGGTTCCGTATCTTCTGGATCGTCGTGTGTGCAGCCGCCTTGGGGACTACGCTTGCGATCTATCTGATCCGGCCGCTGCTGCAGCGACGTCATCCGTTTCGGATCGTCAGCGTTTCGAAGGTTAGCGCGAGCGACTGGTGCCTGACACTGGAAAAGGACGCCGATTTCCCGTTCGCATTCGATGGCGGCCAGTTCCTGTGGATCAACACCTCGGGCAAGCCATTCGCCCGGGTGGAGCATCCGTTCTCGATCGCCAGCAGTCCCCTTTACCTGCCACGACTCTCCTTCATCATCCGCAACCTTGGCGACTACACGGCGAAACTCGATAAACTCGTGCCGGGCCAGCGCGTGTTCGTCGACGGTCCGCACGGCGCCTTCACTCTCTCCGACCGCAAGGCTAAAGGCATAGCACTCATCGCAGGCGGATGCGGGATAGGTCCGATTCTAGGCCTCCTGCGCCAGTTGAGGGACACCCGGGATCCCCGCCCCGTGCGCTTGATCTACGGTAACCGGGTCTACGAGCAGTGCGTGTTTCAGGACGAGATCCACAACATGAGCAACACGCTCGATTTCAGGCAGCAACTGGTGTTATTCGATCCAGCAGAGGGAACCGATGCCTACTGCGGGGTGATCGACAGGGCGGTCCTGGAATCCTCCTTCAACTTCCCGGATCGCAACCAATGGGACTTCTACGTCTGCGGACCACCCATGATGGTGGAGGCGGTGGTCGAAAACCTGGAAAAAATCAAGGTGCCGAAGGAGCGGATTCTCTTTGAACAGCTGGCATTCTGATCCGCTGCTAAGTGGACCGCCCTTCAGCGCCATCCCATAAACCGCGCGGTTGAGACATCTGTGCGGGACCGGAAGACCTCCGCCTCTGTCGCCGTGCGCCTCCCACGCTGCGCCTCGCTGCCTCTGTGCGGATCTTCTCGATGCCGGCCAGGGAAAACCTCACAATATGCTCGACAATCGTGCCCAAGCGCATCCTGGCCAAGCTCTCGTGGACTTCGGTCGCAATGTCATTCGAGTTTCCTACGACTGCCTGGCATGCCGCCTGACATTGGCCGAGAATGCTTGTCTCGCATAGGACTATGCTTTCTTCAGTCGCGGCTGACCGAAGCAGTTCGGTCAACAGGGCATGCATGTGGGCACGATTGGACCTGCGCAGATCGTGAAACGTCTTGTCGATGAGCCCCGATGGGTGCATGGATTCCGCCATGTACATGCGGTGGAAATGACCCAGTCTGCCGCGGTCCGTCATACGCTTGATCAACGCCTTGATGTGTCCCTTGAACCGTTCCTCGACGGGCCGGTCGGGCGCCACACTGCCGTCAACGGGGAAGAGCGAAAGGGAATCCTGGAACGCCTGAGCCCAGGCCGCGACGTACAGCGAATTCTTGTTGCCGAAGTGGTAATTGACCGCGGCTATGTTGCATTCCGCCAGCTTGCAGATGTCCGCCGTCGTGGCGGCTTTCAATCCTTTTTCCGCGAAGATCCGACAGGCCGCATTCAAAATACGATCTCGCGTCGCCGCGCCATCGCGGCGCGGAGCCCGAATAAGTGCTTCCATGCTCTTAATGTACCCTCCAATTTCATAAATTCCAACTCAATTCGATAATTAAAATATTTACTTGAAATATTCCATTACGTGTGCTATTTTTGCTGACAACATTCCTAATCTGGTCGGAGGACGGCCTGGCGGAGTCTGGAACGGGTACTCCACTACGAGCGGTTTGCAATGCACAAACGGAGGTGGGAAATGGCGTCAGTGCGCGTGGAACACTCAATAAAGAATCGTTTCTTGTTTTTCTTGGCTTCCATCGCGGGGGTCATTGTGTTTTCGGTTGTGGTTCCGGGATCGTCGGCGCAGACACCAACTGCGACGATCTCGGGGACCGTCACCGACACCACAGGAGCGGTGGTTGACGGTGCGGAGGTGACGGTGAAGAATGTGGAAGCCGGCCTCATCTGGTCAATGAAGACTGACATGGGAGGCAGGTTTCGGACCGCGGAGCTACGGATCGGGAACTACGAAGTCGATGTTACGAAAGCCGGGTTTAAGGAAGTGGTTCACAAGGGCATCACGCTGACTGTGGGAAGCGAGGCCGTGCTCGCCTTTGTGCTGCCGGTGGGGCAGATACAAGAGACCGTTACGGTGGAATCGGAAGCGCCGCAGGTAGATACATCGTCGTCGGCCGTGGGCGCCCTGGTCGAACCGACTCAGATGAGCGATCTGCCGTTGAATGGACGGAACCTCGAACAACTATTTTCGCTAGCGCCCGGCGTGCAAACCCTACCTGCTACGGGGGGCGGCGCGTTTTACGGCAATCAGGAGAACTACTCGATCGCGGGATCCCGTCCCATTGGCCAGCAGTTCCTCATCGATAACACCAATTTTCTGACATTCTGGGGGCACGCCACGGGATCGAGTTCTTCAGGCTCGTCGCTCGGCGTCGAAGGAATTGCCGAGTTCCAGATGCTGACCAATACTTACAGCGCGCAATTCGGCGGCAGCGGCGCTGTGATCAACGCGGCGACCAAATCCGGCACAAACAGTTTCCACGGCTCCCTCTACGAGTTCCTCCGCAACAGCGCACTGGACTCTCGCAGTCCATTCGATGTCGGCGCGAAACCCTCGTTCCGGAGGAACCAGTTTGGCGCCAGCCTGGGCGGGCCGATCCGAAAGGATAAGGCATTCTTTTTCGTGAACTACGAGGGCCTTCGGGAGCTTCTGGAGACGTCCGAACTCTCCCCCGCCGTTCCGGATGCGAACGCTCACCAGGGCTATATGCCTTGCTCCCAGGTCCCACCGACCTATGCCTGCGATCCCTCCACAGGCCTGGCCTACGTGGGTGTGGCGCCGGCAGTAGCTGCAACCTTGGCGGTGTTTCCGGCAGTGACCACTACATCCTCCACGGGAACAGTGCCCTATGTCGTTGTCGGAACAACGATCACCCACGAGAACTACTTCCTGGGGCGTATGGACTACAATTTTTCGGCCAACGACGCTGTGTTTGTCCGCTATGTCCGGGACACCGGGGATTACACTACCCCCTTCAGCGGTCCGTCGCTCCCACTCTATATTGAGAAGGACCTGACCGCGAATCACTTCGGCACCATCGAGGAGCGGCATACCTTTTCGCCGAGACTCGAGAACCTGGCGCGAGTGAGCTTTATGCGCCCGGTGGAATCGGCTAAAACGGTGTCGCAGTCCCTGCCCGGCATGGCGTTTGTCCCCGGGCGCCCGGATGGAGTTGTCGTGGTGGGCGCCACGATGCTGGGACCCTTCTTCCTGCTGCCGTATAATCTGGTTCCCAACCACTATGTCTTTGGCGACGATCTCATTACGACTCTTGGAGCGCACGCCATTACTGCGGGAATTTCGGTGGAAAGAGTCCAGGACAACACAGGTGCTCCGCAGGCGCTGGGCGGTCAATGGGTGTTCCCCAGCGTTTTGAGTTTCTTGACTGACTCGCCTCTCCTGTTTCAAGCGCCCCTGCCGGGCTATGCCAACTACACGCGCGATTTCCGCGAGCTCATGGTGAGCCCCTACTTCAACGATGAATGGAAAGTGACGCGTAGACTCACGCTCAACCTGGGGTTGAGGTATGAGTGGGCGGCCAACCCCTCTGAGGCGCACAATCTGCTTAGCAATATTACCGATTACGCCGCAGGAACTGGGTTCGTAAGCGTGCCCAACGTCTTCAAGAGCAATCCCACGACCAAGAACTTTGCGCCGCGAGTCGGGTTCGCCTGGGATCCATCCGGCAACCAGAAGACATCCATTCGCGGTGGTTTCGGCATTTTCTACAATTTGTCGACTGGCCGGGATTTTGGGCCTGCCTATTGGCTCTCGCCGCCGTATGAGAATTCGCTCCAGATGTTTCCAACCTCCTTTCCGGTGGGGTTTCCTACGGGTGCCACACTCACCCCTGCGCAGCCCACCGAGACCCAGGGCCTGGACTGGGGAATCAACCGCACACCGTACGCGATGCAGTACAACTTGAATATCCAGCGTGACATCGGCGCCGGTATGGTGCTTTCGGTCGGCTACGTCGGCGAGCGCGGTGTGCACCTGATTGGTTCGAGAGAGTACAACGCGCCAGAAGAGATGAACGGCACGTACGGCACAGTTGCAACACCAAGCGGAACGCTTTCCAACCCAAGCCCAAATCCGAATTTCGGAATCCTTGGGGTTCGCAGCGACTGGGGGAATTCAAACTACAATGGGCTGCTCGTGAGCCTGAACCGGCGTTTTGCCAACCACTTACAAACCCAGATCTCATACACTTATTCGAGATCGCTTGACGATGTCTCCGCAAGTCAAGGCGCTGAAACCGTCGCCGGCGAGTCCCAAAACATAGAGGATCCCTACAATCCGCACCTGGATTACGGGCCCTCCAGCTTCAACCGCAAAGACGCCCTCACGGTGAGCGGAGTCTATGGATTGCCCTTCCATGGCAACCCCGCGATCCAGGGCTGGAGCTTGAGCGGGATCTTTACCGCATCCTCCGGCGCTCCCTATAACATCTGTACCGGATATAACATCTCTGGCCTGAACGAATTTGCAGGTGGCGCCCCGGGGATCTCCGGCGACCGTCCGAACCTCGCGGCGGGCTTCAGCAACAATCCGATTTTGGGCAAACCAGGTGAATGGTTTAATCCGGCGGCCTTCACGATGCCAGAGGCTGGGACATTTGGAAACCTTGGGCGAAACACGGGCGTCGGTCCGAACTTGAAGGATCTGGACCTGTCGGTGCTGAAAGATACCGCGGTTCCGAAGGTCTCCGATAAATTCGCAGTTCAGTTCCGGGCCGAGTTTTTCAACTTGCCGAACCGTGCCAATTATGGGCTTCCGGACAACGGCCTCTACGTGGGCGTCGCGCCTGGCGGTGCTGGTATACCTAACCCTGCGGCCGGCGTAGTCACCAATCTGGTGCATGACATGCGTCAAATCCAGTTTGCTTTGAAGGTGACCTTCTAAATATGAACCCATAGCCGCAGTCGTCAGGGGCGTGGAAAGTGGGAAGCGCATTTCGCTTTCCACTTTTCTATGCCTGGGGGATGCTTTGGGCGTTCAGCCCACGGCGCTGGCGGGCGATATCCAAGCGAGGAAATGTGAAGCAGGAAATCCAGTCGGAAGTGAAGCAGGTCAGTGTGCTGGCGTTGGGATTCGGGCTGGTGGGCATTGACCGGTACCTGATCACGCCGCTGTTCCCCATCATTGCCCGCGATTTGCACCTGGGGTACGGCGATATCGGCACGATTGGCGGCGCGCTGGCCATTGCCTGGAGCTTTGCCGCGCTGCTGATGGGCAACATCTCAGACCGCATTGGCCGCCGGCGCGTGTTGGTGGGGTCTCTGATTCTTTTCGGATTGCTGATTGGCGCCAGCGGCCTGGCCACGGGCCTGATGGGGCTGGTAGCCGTGCGCCTGGTGATGGGCTTTGCCGATGGTGCCTTCACCCCGGCGAGCATCTCGGCGACGATTGAGGCTTCGCCGCAAAAGCGCCACGGACAAAACATCGGCATCCAGCAGATGACGCTTACGCTCTTTGGCTTGGGCTTTGCGCCTCTGGCGGTGGCCGGGCTGCTGCACGTTATGGGTTGGAGGCTGATCTTTTCAATCTTCTCGATCCCGGCATTCATCGTGGCCTGGATGACCTGGCGGGTGATCCCGGCCAAGGCCAGCACGCGCGGCGAAAAGCGCAGCAGCTTTGAAGACTGGAAGCGCGTGCTTTCGTACTCGAACATTCGTGTGCTGATGCTGCTGATGCTGTGCTGCCTGGTGGGGCTGGTTACCCTGAGCACGTTTATGCCCAGCTTCCTGCTCGATTACCTGCATCTCGGTTCGAGCTCGATGAGCATTGTGGTGTCGGCTATCGGGATGGGCGCGGCGGCGGGCGCCCTGGTGATGCCCTGGATTTCCGACAAGATCGGCCGCAAGCCGGTGATGATGATCTCGATGGTAGGCGCCTGCGTAATGCTGCTGATCTTCAACCATCTGGGCCCCAACGTCGTGGCGCTCTTTGCCGTGCTGTTTATGGTGCAGTTCTTCAACAATGCCATGATCACGCTGATCGTGGGCCCGCTGTGCTCTGAGACGGTGCCGCCGCATCTGATGGCCACGGCCTCGGGCGTGGTGATCGCTGTGGCCGAGCTGTTCGGCGGCGGGCTGGGCACGGTGATCGCTGGCCAGGCGGCGGAGCACTTCAAGCAGCAGATTGGCATCGGCCGGATCCTCTATTTTCCAGTCGCGGCGCTGGTGGTGGGGTTTCTCATCTGCACTCAGTTGAAGGAGACGCTGCCCTCGAAGGTGAGGATGGTGGAGGAGCAACCGGCGGTGGTTGACGGGGGGTGACGCGATAGACGCATTCGCAGCGGTTGTAATGGGGAAAAAGACAGAATCTGGTTTCGAAGGCCCATAGGAAGCTGGCTCGTCTCGTCCGGATAGACTACCGCAGTGAACGCTGAGGCGGCCATCGATCTGTTCGCCAACGCTCTCACGCTCCATGCGGCGATTCAACAGAGCAGCGTCTTTCTGAAGGACAACAAGGCCGATTTCGAGTTTTTGGAGCTAATGTCCTGAACGCTCGCTTTGTCGGTTTGCACTGACACCTCGTCCTATTCGTGACTTCAGTGGGTCGGCCTCAACTGGCGTGAACCACCCGCCCCACCCGTTGCGCACAACTCTAAGGATTACTCTCCGTAAACGCCCCAGGGTCTGGTAGCCCCCACCGACACTTCTGCGACCGGGCCTCGGACGGATGGGCGGAAACCACTGCATTCCTAGCCGTCTCGCTCTTCCCGGACGTAGAACACTGTATGCGAGTCGGCATTTACGCCCGCGTCAGCACCAAAGACCAGAGTTGCGAATTGCAGTTGCGAGACCTCCGCGCCTACTGCGCAGCGCGCCAATTGGAGGTTGTTCACGAATACGTCGATCTGGGTGTGTCTGGAACCAAGGACTCCCGCCCACAGTTAAACGAATTGATGGGCGATGCGCGCAAGCGGAAGCTTGACGCAGTCCTTGTGTGGCGCTTCGACCGGCTAGCCCGCAGCGCGAAACATTTATTGCTTGCGTTGGAAGAGTTCCGCGCCCTCGGCATCGAATTCATCAGCTACCAAGAGAATCTTGCGACCAATGCTCCTCTCGGTCAAGCTGTCTTCGCGATTGTCGCCGCCGTCGCGCAGCTCGAAAGAGATTTGATTTGCGAGCGGGTAAGCGCTGGAATCCGCAATGCTCGCGCGAAGGGTAAGCACCTTGGTCGCCCCCCGCGAGAATGTTGACATTGGCCGCATTGAAGAAATGCAGAACTCCGGAATGAGTCTGCGACAGATCGCCGCCGCGCCCGGAATTGGCTACGGAACGGTGAGGGAGCGCCTGCAATCCAGCGAGCGGAAAATCCCAGGCGAAAGTAGCGAAGTGAACGTCCCGTTAGCAGGGGTTCCGGCTGGCCTGTGAAGCGAGCGAGAACCTCTTATTTTCCGCTCGGTGAGTTCAAACAATACGAGGCGTGAAAAGGGTACGCAATGACTCAGATTTGGGAGCACCTATTCGTAGGCTGCCTTGCGGATGCCGAGCGGCTGTCGCGGAGAAACCCGAATCGCATTGCCTCAGCGGCATTCGAAGTTCGCTGCATCGTCAATCGAACCCGAGCTTTTGTAGCGGGTCTGCCTGGGATATGCGCACAATGGACGGGTTCGGCCAGGAAATGTGCTTCCGGTGGCTGGCATGGAGTCCGGCGCGATACCTTTTTCCACCCAGTTGACAACGGCCGCAAGCGGATCGAATTCATCCAGCGACTGGCCCCCTCTGCAATGCGTCATGCCGGGAACAAGAAACAGCCTGGCGAACGATTGTGTCGCACCTTGGCCGCCGTTGTCGGCCATCAACTGGGTGTAATAGTCGACGAGATCGTAGGGAGAAAAAATGGGGTCGCTCACGCCCGTGTAGACCAGCAACTTGCCCCCGTGCTGCTGGAAGGTGGAGAGCTGGGTTCCTACCGCGTCGTTGATGGCCGCGGTTTCAGCGGTCCTTTCCACGGTCTCGTCCAAATCCAGGTTACGCCCTTCAATCTTCGGGTCAAACGGTGTCACAAAGTATCCCAAGGGCCCGACTCCAGGATCTCGCACCACGACGGGCTTGTCCGGCATAATCCATTGGCGCCAGCCCGGTGTTCCAATACCGGTGTCGAGCGCCAAGCCCCGTGTTAGCGCAATCCCTTTGGAGTCTTTTACACCACCAAAAACTCTTTCCAGCGCGGCCACCTGCGCGGCGGTCAGACAAGCGTCCGTTTTGGCCCCTTTGCAAGTGAGGACAGTAAGGTCGGTTTTGCAGGAGAGAACGTCGTCAATCAACCCGTCCTTCAGGCCATCCTTTTGATCGCAGGCTTCGAGCACAATCTTCGCGACCAGGTTCAAGTCCTCCGCGGAAAATGCTTTGCCGATCAACAGCGCGCCATTGGGACTCTTTGGCGCTATCTGCGCGATCACATCGTGTCTCCACCCCGAGACCGGTGCACTACGCCCAAGCTCAAATCCGGGATCCCCAGCAACGATGCCATCGAAATAAAGAGGGAAACGCTGCGACATCAGCATCGCTTCCCGGCCCCCTTCGGAGCAGCCGAAGAAGTAGGATTTATCAGCAGGCTTGCCGTAGTAAGTTTCGATGAGTTGTTTGGCCAGCAAAGTCACCCGGTCATAGCTACGGTAAGCCATATCGATGCGGGCTTGCTGGTCCTCGCCGAAGTTCCCATTCTGGCTTTGATGTCCTGCATCGGTGGTAACGACCGCGAAGCCCTGTGGCAGCGCAGCCGGCCCTTTGACAGAGCCGATGGCGGGGCGCACGGTGCCGTTCAGGCCGCCCCCGCCCTGGAACAGGAACCGCCCATTCCATTGGTCCGGAAGACGCAATTCAAACCCAATGGCATAAGGAATTCCCCCCACGCCAATGCGCTTGTCGATCCAGCCTTGCACCAGACAATGGCGGGGCAGTACCGGGGAAGATTGGCCGGCAATCTCACTGGATGGAGGGGCCAGCGGTCCTGCGGGTATCTCGATGGCGTTTGTAAATTCCACGCTTGGAATCTTCAATGCAGCAAGCGCTTCACAGCGGGTCTTTTCCTCACGAGGAGCTACAGCTTGTCCCACGGCCGAGCTAGTAGTAATGGTAAGAATCGCGATCGAAACAAGAATTTGCTCCGATGACATCGGCTTGATCAAGTTCCACCTTCTCAAGTAACTCGAATCGGCACCTTCAACGATATTTTTTGCCTATGATTCTCGCCGCCGATCGTGGCCCCTCCCGAATCAGAGCGCCCGACTCGCAAGGCAAACCAGCCGTTGCATTGGTTTCATCGGACACAGCCATGCTAACGGAGAACGTAGTAGCGCAAGAAAAGTACCTCCGGCTGCCGCTCTCCTATTCCAATAAACACGTGCCGGGCAAGCCAGTCGTACTGGCCGACAGGCGCCTCGAAGATGGTATAAGTGCGAAGATAGTATTCCTCGGGATCCACCACCTCTTTCCTCCCATTTAACTTCGCCATAGTCGCGGGAGGCCCTTGGCGATAGCCGGTATTCCGTATGTTGATCAGTACCCCGTCATCGGTTTCCAAGGTATACCGCGCGTCAATCATCCCCACTCCGTCTGGCCTGACCAGCGGCCACTCCGCCCCTCCGGGCAAAATCCGGCCCCGAATCGAAGGACCTTCAAAATCTCCGCCCAGAATGCCGATCATCATGCGCACGCCCATCCCGCCCAGGTTTCCCAGGGTAATCACCGGATTAAAGGTAACCCGCGATTGGAAAACGAAGTCGAGCTTCGGGACCATGGATTCGAGCTTGTTGGGTTGTCCCAGCATATCCTTTGCAACGCCTGTCATAAGAGCCCTCCTCGTGGCTAGATTGAATAATGCGATATTGGTTTCGGCACAGTACCGCCGAGTACGTTTGCTAATGGGTCACTGCAGCTACCTGACTCTTTGCCGGCCGTCGGACGGGAGGCTTCATGCACACCAAGAGAACGGAGCCGCCGACGCACAAACCGGCGATTAAATAAAATACCGGTGCATAACTGCCAAAGTGGTCATACCCATAACCGGCTAAGTATGCCCCGATCGCTCCTACCGTCGTTCCCACTGCCAGGATGAGGCCGACGATGGACGGATAAGCCTTGTGCCCGAAATAGTTAACCGGCACGGTCATCATGGAAGGAAGCAAGCTTCCATATCCCATCCCCATTAACACCGCGTACAGATACAGACCTACCGTACCCGTCGCCTTCACTGCCAGAAAAATGCCCGCCCCGAAGAGGAACAGCCCCGCAGACCAGATCAGTTGCGGATTAATATAATCTCCGATAGTGGCTACAACCAGATGGCCAATCAGAGAAAAAAGCGCCATGACAGAGAGCGAAAAAGCAGCCCCGGCCGCGGTATGCCCCAAATCCTCGAGATGAACTACACCATGAGCAAGAAACGCCGGGAAGCCCACACTGTAACCAAGACTGGCAATTAAGAGCAACCACATGGTTGGCGAGCGCAGTATCTCCGCAAAGGTCCAATTCTCCGCAGTCTGGTAAAACCGCTGACTGACTTTAGCTCCGGCGCTGCCTGGATCGGCTAAGGCTACCCCCCCATCCGGCTCCTGGCCCACCTCGGATGGCCTTTCTTTTACGAACCACAAAGTCAAGAGGGTTGCCACCGCGCTCAACCCGGAAATCACCAGCCAACCGGCACGCCAATTTCGCCCAGAAGCCGCGATTACTCGGTTGAGCAGAGGAGGCGCTACTATCGCCCCTATGCCAGACCCGGTTAGAAGCAGAGAAATCGCCCGGGCCTTTTTCCTCACGAACCATCGCGCGACCGCCGCTTGCGAGGGCAGAGTACCGCCCGCCACAACACCCAAGCCGATCATGACCCCGAAAACGACGTCCACTTGCGCGCTGGTATGCACCAGAGTGGCCATGATCAGAGCTCCGCCGGCAACCAGCGCTCCTCCCATCGTCAACGTGAAGCGTACGCCCTTCTTGGCTACACAAATGGCAATCAGTGGAGCGGGGATGCCGTGCAGCCAGTAGAATGCGGCATAGGCAAAGCCCAAAGTGCTTCGATCGAAGTGCAAGCCCGCGGCCATGTAGGCGTTGATTACACTCGCCCCAGTTAGCGGAAAAGCAAAGTTGGCGAACAGGACAAACCACAACACCGCCAACATTTTCCAGCCATAGAATGTAGTTTGCCGCATCGCCCCATCTCCGTCGGCAGCCGTCATTGGTCGCCCCGCTGCGCTGTGCGTTTTCCCGCCGCTGTCTACAACGCTGCGTAGTAGCGAAAGAGCGTGTAGTCCGGGTCTTGGTGCCGTTTCCCCACGCCCAGAATAACGGTGCGCGTAAGCCAATCATGCGGCCCGATCCGGGTCCGGAAGACAGGCGTGATGCGAAAGTAGTAAGGGGTGGAAGAATCCGCATCCGGCCCAGCCGGCACGCCGCTCTCGGGGTCCTTGCGGTAGACAAAGCCGCGATTCTGCAGATAAATGAGGGTCCCGTCGGTCGCTTCCAGCATGTAGTGTGCGTTGATCTCAACCACGCCGTCGGGACGCACATGCGCGTAGTCGCCCCCGCTGGACGGCAATACACGCCCGCTTAATCGCGGTCCCGTCACCGGGCCTCCTCCGGCGCCGACGTAGCCCATTTTGCCTCCGCCGCTTACCGGACCGCAAATCAGACGCCGATCGAAATCCACCCGTATATCGAAGGCCCAATCCAGAACTGGCGGCCCCAGTTGTTGCTCATCAGGATTATCTTGGACAACCTTGGAACTCATTGACTCCTCCTCTTATTGAACAAACACATGAACTTTCCCCGGAACTGCCGCATTCCGCTCGTTATTCAGCCGGCGCGGCGACCGCCTGCTTGCCCGCCAGACAGGCACAAGCCCGCACACGCCGTGGCGGCGGGGTAACACCGAGAACCAACAGGGAACTGGCGAGGCAGACAGCCGCAATTGAGTAAAACGCGGCGCCATAGCTCCGGGTCGTATCGTAAAAGTGCCCTGCAACTACGGGAGCAATGGCCGCACTGGTTGTCCCCACTGCCATCACCAGACCTATGATGGACGGATACGCCTTGGTCCCAAAGTAATTGGCAGGTATGGTCATCATGCATACCATGCTCAAACCGCTTCCCACCCCCAGCAACACTGCATACACATACAGGTCGGCAACGCTCCTGGCGCGATAAACCCAGATCAATCCCAAACCGTAGAGCAGCATGGAGACGGCCCAGAGGAACCTCGGCTCGATGCGGTCGCCTAAGCCGGCCGCCATCCTGCCGATCAGCATCGCGATCGCCAGAACAGAGATCGACATAGCGGCGGCGGCAGATGTGTAACCAACGTCCTTGAGATGAACGACCCCGTGCGCCGTAAACATTGCAATTCCCATGCTGACTCCGAGGTTGGCGAGAATCAGCAGCCACAGCGCACGCGTGCGCAGCGCCTCAGAGAACGTCCATTCCTCTGCGGTTTGATAAACGCCGCGACGTTCACGCGGATGCGGGCCCACGGGATTGGACAAACTCGCTGCTGCGCCGTCGGCAAACTGCCCAACTTCAGACGGATGTCCCTTAACGAAGATCGCCGAAATCACAGCCGCACCCGCCGCCAATGCTGCCAGCAGCCACCACCCTACTCTCCAACTCCCTCCCGCCCGGGTAATCAGCCAGTTCAATAGCGGAACGGCAAAAAAGCCGCCCAGCCCTCCTGCCGCATACTTGATGGAAAGCGCCAAAGAGCGTTTCTTGACGAACCAATTGGTAATGGCCGCTTGCGCGGGAAGGGAACCACCTGCCGCCGCGCCCAGCCCGATGATGAGGCCAAATGCGATCACCGCCTGCCAGCCAGTGCGCACCCAGAAAGCCATGGCCAGGGAACCGGTGAGCACCAGCACACTGCCCGTGACCAAAGTACGGGACACGCCATTCTTGTGAACGGAATACGCGATCAAAGGACCCGGCAGCCCGACCATGAGCTGGAATAGCGAGAAAACAGATCCCAGCATTTGGCGAGAGAGATGCAGGCTCTCCGCCATGTACACGTTGACAATCATGGCGGCATAAGTGGGAAGCCCAACATTCACGAAGAACACTATGCAAAAGATGATGAGCAGCTTCCAGCCGTAAAAACTTGTTCTTCGAGCGGTCAATGTCCTGGCTCCTGAACTTGCGGTGATTACTTCCCCACGATCGGCTAAGCGGACGGAATTACCGGGACAAGCAAGTGCGCGTCATATTTGCCGCCGGTGCGCAGGATATGCGTGCCCCGGTTGCGTAAGTCCTCGTGGCGCATGGAGGACGGTCCCCCGGAAGAATCGGGATAAAGATCGTGACCCTTGATCCGAACGCGCAGCCGCTCGCCTTTTCTGAACAGGGTGCTCGACGGCCAGATCTCAATCTCCAGGGGAACGGGCACTCCTGGCGTCAGGCGCTCCTCGCGCGTATGTGGATGAATCGGCTGCTGGGGCGTTGTCCGTACCGGGTCCAATTCGCGATGGCTGGCGCGTAACCATCCGAGGGCCACAGGGCCATTCTCGTGAACCGCATAAAACACGAAGGGCACGAAGTTTCCCTCAGTGTCGCACTTCTCGATAGCGACAAACAGGTCCATATCGTCGGCGATATCGGTTTCCGCCCAAAGTCGCAGCTTCATGTGCCCGGTGAGTTCGGTGTCTTCGGGAAACACATAGTCGAACACGGCTTGCCCATCGTTGCATGGCTCGTAGCGAACCTCGGACTCGATGGCGACCGGCTCAGGCGACATCGCGCCGCGGCCCGCATCGAGAAACAGCTTGCGATATTGCGTCCGCTTGAGCGGCCACTCCTTCTCCGTCCGAAAATTACCCACCCAGGCCCGCTCCCGCACCTCCAGGTTCACCGTGGGCCAGGACAAGACGTCGTTGTCAATGCCCTTCAGGAAGTGGTCGAAGAAGCGGCGCTGCTTGTCCACATTGTCGGGGCGGTAATAGTAGTACCACTTCTTTTGTCCATGCACTTCGAGCCACTTCTGCCGGGACGGCATCTTCTTGAAAGCTTCCAATGTTCCGCGGGTGTGCAGCCCCTGATCGGACCAGCTTGCCACTACGAATGCCGGCACCTCGATGCCTGCCAGGTCGTGCTCCTTGCTCTGCCAATAGGCGTCATAGAGCGGGTGGGCAATCATGTTGGCGGGCGTGTCTTCCGTCCGCGTGGTGGAAAAGCCTATACTCGCGGCGGAATTGGGAATGAATCCGGTATCGCGCATGCCGCCGTGATATCCAAATTCGCGATACCAGTCGGAAAACCCTTCCCATGGATTGATCGCCGCCAGGTGCGGCGGCCTGAGCGGCGCCACCTGCCATTGAATGACGGCCAAATATGAAACCCCACTCATGCCGACCTTGCCATTGCACCAGGGTTGAGCAGCGGCCCATTCGATCAGATCGTAACAGTCCTCGGCTTCCGTAATTCCACCATGGTTCATTTCGCCTTCGGAATACCAACTGCCGCGCGGATCGGGAAAAATGACGGAATAGCCCTGCCTGCACCAGTAGAGAGGATCGGGAGCTTCGAACGCGGTGTATTTCGATATCCAGCCTTCCTTGAGGCCCGCCGCAGGCCACAACCGGTCTGACAAACCATGTTTGCCGTAAGGACTCCAACCGATGACGGCCGGAAGGTCGCGCTCTCCCGCCGCGCCGTCGGGCCGATAAAGATCGATCAATATTTTGACGCCATCGCGCATGGGAACCGCGATGTTGCGCTCGATCAACAGCCCGCTTTCGCGGCGTATATCGTGGGCAGGCCCAGGATGCCGCGCGCCGGGAATCCGCCCCGGCGCCGCCGGCGTGCCCCACAGTTTCGGATCGATTCCCGGGCGCATAATTCGTTCAAAGCCGAGTTCTCTGCTCGTAGCCATGGCCTTCACCCCTTCCCTTCCCGTCAAGATCAGATCGCGCGAACTTGAGCCCGCGCCATTGCCATGCGCCTGCCATCAAGATCGCGCAATTTTCTTAAATACCGCCGAGCGAATGCGGGCAAACTTGCCATCGCGCAAGTCGTAGAGGACGAAAGTATTGATAAAGATGCTTCCGCCTTTCTTTAGCGGCCCGGCAATGAAATTCGGGTCATCTTCCAGAGCAACGAACTCCGACTGCAATTCGACAGCGATGTGATTGCCCGAAGAGATGACTCGGTTCACCTGAATCGTGCGCTGCGCGTCCGCTCTGACGCCTTTGTAGAAGTCGAAAATGGCCTGATGCCCCCGCAACTCCTTCTGCCCGGCGATCACCAGCACCACATCCTCTGCGTAATACTTCCCGTACGTCTCGGTGTCACCGCGGTTAAACGCATCGATATAGGCCTTGAGGCTCTCGACGCTGATGATGGGCGGCGGCGGATCGCATTGGTCGAGCGCCTCGGCCAGCCCGCTTCCGGGCGCATTCAAATGGGTATAGTTGGCAGAACGTATGCGCGCGAATCGGCCGTCGCGGATTTCATACCACACGAAGTTGAGCGTACGGTCGGTGTCGCCGCGCTTCATGGGGCCGCCGAAAAAATCCGGCCAATCTTGCAAGAAGTAAAGTTCGGTCTCCAGTTCCACGGCGATATCGTCTCGCCCGATAACGGCGCTGCGCACACTGATGGTTTCGCGGAGGCGGGAGCCCAGCCCACGATAGAAGCTCAACATTTCGTCCCGGCTGTGAAAATGCCGTCCGCGGCCCTCGAACTCGAGATCCTCATGGTAATATCGCGAGACCGTGTCGAAGTCGCGGTGGTTGAAGGCATCGATGTAAGCACGCAGATCGCGCCCCGTGAGTTGCACCGCGGAGTTGGGACCACATTGCAGCGGTGGCCCCTCCATTGCGCTTGCGGCCAGGCGTAAAGGATGGATCAGAACGCCGCCCACCGAGCCGAGCAGCGTCGCGTTGAACAAGCGCCGATTCATTATCCCTCCTTTATCGTGCTACCGTTTCCACCCAGCGGCAAGACAGCAAGGCCCAGGAAGATCCCCGCCAACACCGCCGCCGGGATGAAGGTACGTCGCAGCATTTTCCAGATTCCAATTTCATGATTTCACAGTCGAGCATTCGTCTTGCGATAACGCGATAGATGTGGAAGGGAACTATGCTGTGGCCGGCATTTTCCAGAACGCCGTCAGCAACCGGCGTCACGCAAGCTGTATGTGTACGAAAAGGTGTCGTACACATACAGTCGTGGGTGCGCTGCCTAGAAGACGAACCTCGCGGCAAATTGGATAAGACGCGGGTTGACGCTTGTGGTCGTGATCTTTCCAAAGGTCCCCGAATTCACTTCTGCGAAAAAGCCGCTGGATCCATTTCCGGTGACGGGGTCGGAGAACTGCGCGTGGTTGAACGCGTTGTAGAATTCGGTGCGGAATTGCAGCGTAAGCCCTTCTCTCAGCTTGGTTGCCTTGATGAGGGCGATATCCCAGTTGTTCTCCCCTGGACCATTGATGGCCCCAGGGGGCAAATTGCCGACATCGGTATCGGTATTTGGCGCAGCGCCGCCATTGTTGGGAACTTGAGGCAGAGGACAAGTGCTGATGTTGCTGTCGTCATACTGAAGGAACGCGTTTTTGTTGAAGTAACTGTTCAAATTTGACCTGATTGGGCCCCCCGCCTTAACATTTGCAACCGTCATCCCGGGACACAGCTGGGGCCGGCTCCATCCAACGGTACCTGAGGGGGACGAAGGGAGGCCGTAACCCAAACCAAGCCGATCATCAATGATATTTAGGGGATCGCCCGATTGAAATATGCTTACGCCGGACACATTCCATCCGCTAATCAACTTTCCTGCGATCCCCGTCGCTTCCTTGCCGAAGGGCAGATCGTAGCTATAGTTCACGATGAGGCGGTTAGCGTGGTTGAAGGCGGCCGGACCATGCTGCTGGCCCAAATCGGAGGGGATGTTGCCGTTAGCGGAACCGTTCCACAAGTCGGTGAGGGCCTTGCTCCACGTGTACGCTGCCTGCATCGTTAGGCCATGGCCGAATTGATGCTTCACATCGGCTTGCAGGCTATTGTAATTGGAGATGCCATTGAAGCTCGTCTGATTGATTCCAGTCGGTTGGTAGCCCACGTACGGCACGCGCGCCGCAACGTTGGCCGTGGTGTTGGTAGTGACCACTTCGGGGCCGGCGCTGCCGTTGAGAGTAATGCTCCCACCCGCAGGAATCAGTTGCGCCGTGTTGATGTTTTGGTCGACATCCAGCAGGTTGATTCCGGACGAGCCGGCGTAGCCGAGGTCGAGCACCCATCCTGACTTGAACTCGTACTGAAGGCCCAGGCTGTATTGCCGGACGAGCGGCGTGTGGATCTTGTTGATTAACATCGGAGTGCTCAGGCCGGAGCCGCCGGGCGAGCCCGGGAAGAAGGTCCCCGTGGCGTAATTGCAAAAGCCGTAGATCAAACAAGCCGCGTCGAAATAGCGGCCCTGATAACCGGGAATAGAAGTGCTTGCGGCTGCGGGGAAGAGGTCTTGGAGTGTCCCTGAGTTCGGATAACCGTAGTTTAATGTGGCGGAATACGGGTTACCCTGTTCCATTGCAGGGACGATAGATTCGATGCCTATGCGGTCGTAGAAGATGCCGCCCCCACCGCGCACGAGGAGCTTCAAGCTGCTCCAAGGCTGCCAGGAGAACCCGGCGCGCGGAGCGAAATTGCTATACGGGGCATGCGATAGAAGCGGCGCGTTGGTGCTGCTCACGAGGACGCCCGCCGGTGGTTGCCCGTACCGGTCGATCGAGTTCTTTGCTACCACGTTCCCCACCAAGCTGGAGGAACACATCGCTCCACCGCATGCGGTCAGATTGAACGGCATTTGGCTGTTCGCTACCGTCGCGAGAAGGCTGGGCCAGACGTCGGTGGCGTTTCCTCCGGCGTCGCTGACCTCCCCGTCGAGCTCCCATCGCAAGCCCAGGTTCAACGTCAGCCGCGGCTGGACTTTCCAATCATCCTGCACGAAGGCGCTGGTGGCGGGCACGCGGTACCAATGTACAAGTCCCGCCGGGGAGGCTTTAACGCACAACGCACACGCAAGGATATTTCCTTTCTGCCCGACGAGCAGGTCGTTCCAGCTTCCGAGAACCACCAAGGACTTCTCTATGCCATCGTGGATAAAGTTCCATTGATCCTTCTCGTACTCAACGCCCGCGCGAATCGTCTGGCTCCGGTGCGACCAGGAAATCTGGTCCGCATACTCGAATTCGTTTTCCGTTGTCCACACCGGGTAGATGAAGCCGTTCAGGGTCGTGTTGTCCGTAGCCATAACCATCGCCGGCGGTAGACTGCCAGCCGGACTGCCAGCCGGCTCGATCGTTGTCATGCCCAGGCCCGCGGGGGTGTCGCCCGCCGGGAGCGTGTCCCCCGCGTGAGCGTACAGCCGCTGGTACGATGCGCGGGCTTCATTGACAAAGTTGTTGGTGACCACGGTGGTCAGCCGCAATAATCCGTTTGTATTCGTATACTGACCTGAGTTTACGTAACCGGGGAGTTCGCCGCCGTACGTGGGCTGGGTGGCCAGGGATTGGAAGAACCGGACCGCAAATGTGTTCTTGCTATTGATCATGTAATCGAGGTTGCCGCTCCCCTGATCTTCATTGCGGATCGCCGGCACAGTAAAGTTGCAAGAAGCGTAGCCGGCAAGAGGGCCGACGCTTATGTGAGTGCATCCCGGAGTGAGGTACGATGCGTTGTTGGTGGGAATGTAGTAGCCGCTGGACGTAGGACCCGGAACGTTGAGCAGTTTGAGCGCCACCGGATTCAGGTTCGTTCCACTCTCTCCGCCACAGAGGAGTTGTGATTGATGCGTCAAAGTGCTGTAGCCACAATTCATCGCCGCCAAGCTCTGCGCCCACGTCGAAAGGGGGTCGGTGCTCCGCGGTCCGGACGGGATCGGCATCATGTTGATACCGTATGCCTCGGCTATAGGGTCCTCCCCGTTTTTCGAGCGCGTCCCCTGATAGCTCGCAAAGAAGAACAGCTTGTCCTTCTTGATGGGGCCGCCAATCGTGCCTCCGAACTGATTTTGATTGAGCACCTGACGCGCCGGTTCCCCAGGGCTATGCTTCGGGTAGAAGTAACTGTCCGCATTGAGAACCGAATTGCGCAAGAATTCAAACGCCGTCCCGTGAAATTGATTGGTGCCCGACTTGGTGACCACGTTGACGTTCGCGCCCGAGTTCCTCCCGTAGCTGGCGTCGAAGTTCGAAGTCTGAACCTTGAATTCCTCGATCGCATCCGGGCTGGGAACCGCGATTCCCGGATAAATGCCGGCGACGTCGTTGCCTGAAAAGCCGGCAATGGAATTGATGCCGACGCCATCCATCTGAAAATTGTTCTCCACTGGGCCGCTGCCATTCACGGAAAGGTCCTGGGTGCCCTTGCCAAAACTGGCGGCGTTTTCTGGGGCGCCGGAGGTTCCAGCCGAGAGGCCGAGAATTTCGGTGTAGTTACGGCTGGCGGTGGGAAGGTTGGTAATTGACCGCCCGGTAACCGTCCCGCCGAGCGTGGAACTCTCGGTCTGTAACGTCTCGTTGGCGCTCTGCACCGTGACTGACTCGGTGACGGCGCCGACTTCCAAGACACGATTCACGGTCGCCGTCTCGGTAACTTCGATTGTGACCGCCGGGACCTCGGTGGTCTTAAACCCTTTGGCACTGAACTGCACCCGATAGTCGCCCGGCGGCAGCAAAGCAAACTTGTAAACACCGTCCGGTCCGGTCGTCATAGAGCGTTGCTGGTTGGTTCCGATATTGGTGGCCGTCACGGTCACATTCGCGAGCGAAGCACCCTTGGGATCGGTAACGAGTCCGGTGAGCGCTGCGGTTCCAGACGACTGGGCCACGGCAACCGCTACACAGAGCAGCAGCGCGGCCAGGCACACGAAAAGTGCACACGCCAACTTCTTTCCCGTAAATTGTGCTTTCATTCCTGCCTCCTAGAAAACGCTTACCGGCCGAAGCCGGCGTTCCGGTTGTGACTGAAAGCCGCAACGCGGCCAAACAGGTTGCGGAAAAACTCGCTGTCTTGCTTGAAAGGGCACGACTTCAACCGATGCTGGAAAGCTGCCTGCTTAAAGGCGGAAGGCTTAGACCCGGCGGCAGAAGCGAAACTGCGCCTTCATTCCCGCCTCCCCACCTCTCACGAAGCAAAAGCAAAGTGCGGCCTTTATATCACTTGGTCAAAGAAATTTGCCAATAGATAATATATATACCCGCGATAGCCGCAGTCTATAGTGAAGCGGGACGGTGCATTGGTTGCTCAATGCGCCGGTCTACATACGCAAGCGGGAGTTGGAAACCATAAGCCGGAGTAGATCGTGGCCCGGACTTGGAAGAATTCACTTAACCATGCTTGTGCGAAAGTTGCGGGTCGGGTTGAATGAGTTCCAGAGCGGCTCGGATTTCTCTTGCTAGCCGCTGGCTTCCGGGAAATCGATGCGTGTCGCAGCGATAGATTAAGCAGATGTCGTGGGCCACATTGAAGATTTCTTCCGGGAGAGGGCGGATCCCGGTCTCGGGGAAAAGAGCCGCCACTCGATCTGGCAAGATGCCGATACCGGCGCCGGCGCCGACCAGGCTTGCCACCACGTGGTGACTCCGCGTGGTAATGGTGCGCGCAAAACTCACCTTTTTGGATCTAATGTGAACGCGATCGACGAAGAATGGAACAGTGATTAGCACCGCATGGCCGGAGCGGGGGTCTTGAATCGGTTTAACGCCGCCGCCAACCCACATGCGGATTCTGTCCCAGCAGATGTGTTTGATAACGAGGTCGGAGTGTCTCAATGGGTTCGCCACAAGGCCAAAGTCAATCTTGCCGTCCAGGACGTCGTCGGTGATTCTGCTTGACGCGTCATGGACCACCTCGAACTCCAGAGTCGGATGGGTCTCCAGGAGTTTTGGCAAGAAGGCCGGCATGGTATAGAGCCCGATCCCTTCAGGACAGCCAAGCAGATACCGGCCTGTCACTTCCGCTTCGTCCGTGTCTAAATCGGAGCAAATTTTAGCCCAATTGTTGAGGAGCGTCCGTGCCTTGGGGACCAGTTGCTTCCCCGCCCGCGTTAGCTGAACACCCGCGTTGCCGCGTATGAGCAGCGGCCCACCCATGGTAACTTCAAGCCGGTGGATCGCCACACTCAGAGACGGCTGAGCAATGCCGAGCCGCTGCGCCGCCCGCCGAAGGTTCAGGGCTTCCGCCACGGCCAGGAAATAGCTCAGGTCTGTCGCTGTTGGCAGCAAATTGACCCCCACCTTTCTAAATGAGAAACGCACCGGGACGGCTGTGCATCCGCGGACCAGCCGTCGATCTTAAGGGAGCACATGGCACCCTTAAGTGTCCAGCCAACCGAACGTGCGGCCCACGGCTTTCGCCCATAGCTGGTATATCAATTCACGCTGCTTGCCAGGCATGCGGGCCGCCGCGTTTTGTCGGCAGACCGTTGGCGCAAAGGTCGCCGGTAATCTCGAAGAACTCGGCCGCTAATGGTTTATCCGCAGGTTGTTCTGTTTCTGAAGGTATAGCTTCTGAAACAGGACTGTCCAGAGAAACTGACTGCCACTGTTGCTGGCAAGGACTCCCCAATCCGGTGGACTTCCAACTGAGGCCATATTAACTCAGACCAATGTGCGCTGGATGGCCTCGGCTTTCCTCCGAACCGAGAGGCGCTTCAAAAAGATCATGGGTTACCGCGATCTGTGGGCCTTGGAAGCTATCCTCAACCCTGCCGCCGTTCCCAACCTTCAACTGGCAGCGGGACATGCTCGACCGCGCTAACGAAGCTTACTGACCAGATATCCCTTGTTCAGAATCTTCGGCTTGCTCCCCATCGACGATCACCCGTCCAACGATCCACTTTCTTCGTTGCCCCCGAATTCATTCAATCGGGGGCAAGAGCCGAACGAAGTGACGAACGAAATTCCCTCTGCAAATCGCTAAGCCGAACAGCCGTCCCGGCATCTGCCGTGCGAGGTGCCACATGTCCGGCAATTTCAACCTCGCCTATTCGGCGAGCCTGGCATCGATAAATACGAGAGGCTTGCCAACCCTCGTAACGACCAACGGACAGTGGGGCATGTTTTTGGGAATAAAGAAATAACAGGCATAGTTGATATTTATGACTTTATCACCCAGCAACATTTCCGCATCCGCATCGAAGTCCAGGAAGTTTCTGGAATCACCCCCGATGAGGAATATCCACTGATCATGAGGGTGCGCATGAGTGTCTCCACCCAATGTGTCAGGCGCAGTAATATACGCAAATCCCAACGCCAGTTTGGATTCCGGAATGTCTTTGGCGCCCCACGCCGTGATCATGGGGGATGTAATCGTCTTGTGAATTGATTTCCACGGCTGAAATTCGACGACGTTAGGTTCCCTCAGGATATTCTTCAGTTTACTCAGGTCCATTTTGTCCATATAAGTAGGCTGAAGAGGACTCGCCATATCGGCTACGTTCTTCTTGTCATCAACGTGAAAAGCCATTCGTTTTTCCTCCATTGCACCTAAAGTGTTTGTCAACTTCATATTTCCTCTTGCATCAAGAGAACTCGAACCATGACCATACGAATCAGTACCGCCCAGGCGTTCGTCCAACTCGCGAACCAGAATCAGACCACCATCGGAAATGACCCGCGATCCCTGAAACTCGACCTTCAAAGAAGCGTTGAACGATAGCTGAAAGGGCTGGTTTGTTTCTCACCCATTGTGTGTCCTCCTTCGCAGGGTTCCTATAGCGTTCAAACCCTTATGGATATTGATCCCGACGAATATGCGAAGATTCGTAAGTGGAGTTCAAAATGGAAATGCGGGTTCAGAACTCGGGCATACGTGTCGCTTCCTCCACGATAGCGTCGGCCTCCTGCGTTCTCAGCCAATGCTGCTCAACAAGCCAATTTGCCTTAGCAGTTACTTCCTCCAAATAGTGAGCGCGCGATCCGTACAATGTTTTCATGCGGTCCATCGAGAGAGCGGTACGGTAGCCGTAAAGAAAGCAGATGCTGGGCCCGCTATCGACGCCATAGGTTGCAGCGGGAACCGCGATTTCGGGCAGACGTAAACCACCAAGCGCATTGCCGGAGCTGTCCGTTTTCGGCGTCCCGTCCAGGTTTGTTTGTAGCCGGGGTGCATGGGGCGGTTTCGAGCCTGTGCGAACCCACGCATACATGTTCTCGAAGGCACCCACCATGACGTAGCTCAGCGGCAGGACGTTCGGTCCGGAGCCTGCTGGAAACGCCTTCGTGCATTGTTCACCGGAGAATTGCGGAAAGTTCCCTGGGGGTAGAAGCTCTCTCGCTGACGGCTCTGCGCCCTGCTGGATGACGGGTGAAGCGTTGACGTGCGAGGCACCGGCGACTTCGTAGAGGCGGAAGGGGCTGTCTGGTGAATCGCTGTCCTCGCGCCGGGATTTCAAACCGCCCCAGGTATTGAAATCGCTTTGTGTCATGATGCGAATAACGGGAACGGGAAGAGGGCGAACATACATCGAGCTCGCCATCGGGATGTAGCCGTCGAAAATCGGGCGGCCATCGGACAAGATGGCGGTCTTGTGATGAAAGTCCGCAAAGGTCGTAGTTGCGAGGCCCGTGAGAGAATAGCCCGTCAGGAAGAGATACTTGACCGGATAGTGGCGAAGCGGACTGGACGCACCGTTGCTTTTTATGAGGGCGCCGATCTGCGCGATCATTCCCCATAGCTGCGTGTTGTCCACGGCGCTGAGCGTCCCGTATTTGGATGGGTCGTATTTACGAACATTGTCGAACGAGGCTGGATGCTGAATGATTACGCATATGTCCCCGTGCGACATGAAATAGCCACTGATCATAGGCCAGACGATCCCACCATCCGCGGTGTTCGGATGGGCAACTTCGGCAACGACATTGCCGCTAAATCGTGCAACGTTCTTCGGCTTATAGACAATAATGCGCGTGACATATGGCTGTTTGGCCCTGAGGACAACGCGATTATAGCTTTCGCGCCGTGCCGCATCCTTGGTGTTATCACCCGTGAACATGTTTGCCGCGTCTGCCATGCCAACCGGCGCATAAGTATCGGCACGTCCGGAGATGAGATATTCTTCGGCGATGTATCCTTCTCGCTCGACCTGCCAAACCAGCGCGCCGTCCTTGGAGTCGGCCAGGGGGCCTTCCACGTGGGGGATTGGGACCGCACCCTCTGCGATCGCGCAAGACACCACAGCAACGTTAAGTGCAATAGACAACTTCAACAAAACCTTATGCAATTCGTTCTCCAACCCAAACCGGCAGTTTCCTTAGGTCGAATTTCATAATGATCAAGACTGCCCACCGTTGATTGCCTTTCACTTTGATACATTGGACGAAGCGTGGAACCCGCGGGGGAATATAGAGGACTGTGGGCTTGGTGACGGCGTGTCTTTCGTACTCGTCCCCAGAAACATCTCGATTTCCGCATCAAAATTCGCGGTGAGGTCGGGCAACTGCGCGCCTAGGATGAAGAGATATTCGTCCACATCGTGGTGATGGGATTGCAGCTCCAGCTTAATCGGTTTGAGATACAGGGCGAAGCCCAGGTTCATGCCGGAGCCCGAAATGTCACTGGCGCCTTCGAAACCTATCACCGGACTAGTCACCGCCTCCGATGCCATGGATCTCTCTTTCAGCCTCGTGCAGAACAAATGGTCGCACTTGTTGCCAATACCGCCATGTCCAGTTACGTGATCGGGTTCCGCATACCTCTCTGTTTCGCTTATATCATCCTGTCCGCCGCGAAAAAGGTTGTCCGCGGGAGAGGTATGACCGCGAACTAGACTCGGAGGTCACGAAGACAAGGGCTAGACGGAAGCATTGTTTCTTAATCGATCTTCTGCATCTTGAGGAATTGCATGTACCCCGTCTGGTAAACCGCGCTGAAGTACGGCGCCAGATTCAGCGGCATGAACAGTAACGGTTTGCCGACCCTCGTGATGTCCATGGGATTGTGTTCGAACCCGCGGGGAATGTAAAGGATCGTAGGCTTGGTGATCATGTGCTTCTCGTACTCCGGTCCCAGAAAAATCTCGATTTCCGCATCGAAATTGGCAGTGAGATCCGGCAGTTGGGCGCCCAGGAAGAAGAGATACTCGTCGACATCGTGATGATGCGATTGCAGCTCCATCCTAAAAGGCTTGTCATATGTGCGAAAGCCAATATTCATACTGGTGCCCGGCAGGTCGCTGGCGCCGCGGAAACTGATCGTCGGAAAGAGTATCTTATCCGTTAGCGGTTTCTCTTTCATCCTGGTGCAGAACAGATGATCGTACCTATTGCCAATGGTTCCTGTTGGCCAGGGAGGAGCATTCTCCCGGAATCTCGTCAACGATTCCTTGTCCTGCTCGGCCATCGCCGTGGCCGGAGATCCCAATTCGGCCACAGCGCTGGCCACCGCTATTCCCGCCGCGCCTGCCGCCACATCTCGGAAGAACGTCCTGCGGCTGACGTCTCTCGGGTCTTGCCCGCCCTTCTCCGGATCAATGACGGACGGCACCTCGCCATCCAGTTCGGTGATCAGGCTCGAATACTTCTTTGTTTCGCTCATATCGTCTCCTCGTATTATGGTCCCGCAGCTTGCGCTGCGGGACTCCTGGTTGCCGGCACAAATCCTAGAAATTGTACTTCAGGCCGAATTGGATAATACGCGGGTTAACGGAGGTACTGGTGATCTGGCCCAGCGTGCAACCTTTACCGCTGCCGCTGGCATAGCAGGAAGACCCGGTTACAGTACTGTTTGGGTTGCTGAATTGCGCGTGATTGAAGGCGTTGTAAAACTCGGCACGGAATTGCAGCGCCTGCGTTTCCGTCAGTTTGAAATGCTTCATCAGAGTAATGTCCCAGTTGTTTTGGCCCGGCCCCAAAACGGTGCCCACCCCGGAATCGCCGTAGCCGGTGCCGCCGTCGGCCGAGACCACAGCTGGCGCGCAGAAAGCGCTGTTGTTGAAATATTTATTTATTCGGCTTTTTACGCTGCCGCTGCTAAGGATATTCGCGGCCGTCTTTCCCGAACACAACTGGACCCTGTTATTGCTGGTAACGCCGTAGATGGTGCCAGCGCCGGTATCGTAGATGGTCAGCGGCGTGCCACCCTGGAACGCACTATCCCCGGCCACGGTCCACCCATTAATCAGTATCCCAAGGGGTCCGTTGTGCAAGCCCGAAGGAATATCGTAGCTATACCACAGGATCAGGCGCTGCGGACGGGTGAAGTCGGTGGGCCCATATTGCTGGGAAAAGTCGTTGGCATTGTTGCTGTTGGCCGCGTACGCCCCTTTGCTGACGGAATCGTCTACCAGGTCGCTGAGGTTCTTGCTCCAGGTGTATGCTGCCTGCATCAACAGGCCGTGCGAGAACCGCTTGCGTAGCGTAACCTGCAGGCTATTGTAGTTGGATTTTCCGTTGAATGCCGTCCCCTGCATTCCGGTTGGCGTATAGCCGAGGTACGGTACCCGGAGATTCAGGTTCCCCAGCGTGCTGGTCGTCAGACCGTTGACGGAATTGGTAGGGGTTGCCAATTGCGCGGTGTTGTATTGATGATACTCGTCCAGCGAATTGATACCGCTATCCCCTACGTATCCCGCCTCCAGCACCCATGTGGGAGCAAATTCATACTGGACATCGAGGCTGTAAGACCGGACCAGAGGGTCGTGAATGTCCGGGTCAAGGAAGTACGCGCTCAGCCCCGAGTTCGCGCCGGTGGCAAAGTTTGCATAGCGCTGCTCGAAACTCCCCAACGGCGTAGTCGGCGTGGGATAGGGCGCTTGCAGGGTCTCAGTGTTGGGCCAACTCGTATTGAAGGTGGTGGCGTACGGGGGACTCGCCGTAAAGGAACGTACCATGGGGTCCATCCATATCCGGTCGTAGAAGAGCCCGAAGCCGCCGCGCACCACCAGGTTGTCCTTTGCAGTTGGCTGCCAGGCGAAGCCAAAGCGAGGGGCAAAGTTGATTAAGGGGGGACTGTTAAATGAGTAGCCTGTGTGGGTTTTTAATACTCCATCAGGCAGCGTTCCCTTGAAATTATCGGGGACTACGTAGCCGGTGTAAGCAGCTGCGGAGTTGTCGGGTCCGCTGGGGACGGGAGCGCTCGCAAGCAGGCTGGGCCAGATGTCGGTCAGGTGTCCGTAGGCATCGGTGAGGTTGCCATCGAACTCCCACCGCAGGCCCAAGTTCAAAGTCAGGCGCGGTTTGACCTTCCAATCATCCTGAACGAACAAATAGCTATCATGCACCCCATACCTGTGGGGGGGTATGCCGTTGGGCCCGCTGCCCATCTGGCAAGCGAGGCAGCCGAAGATGTTGCCCGCCTGCCCCACGAGAAAGTCGTTGAAAGTCCCAATCGCGAGGAATCCGCGCTGCACGCCGGGATTAGTGAAGTACTGCACTGTCTCGTACTCGCCACCGGCACGGAGCGTGTGCTTGCCCCGGGACCAGGCAATCTGGTCGCCGAACTGGATCTGGTTTGTATACTGATCCGCCGGCGAGAAGCCATTGAATAGGTGGATTCCGTTCGTAAGGAAGTAGAGCCACGGCATCATTGGTATCCCCAGCGTGTTCACGCCGAGATCCGCCGGGGAGCTGCCGGCCGGCAGCGTGTCGCTATAAGCACCGGCATTCCGCTGATAAGAGACGCGCGCTTCATTGGTGAACGTGTTGCTCAGCAGAGAGGTGAGCCGCACCAGTGCGGCGTGGTTTGACGCCGATCCAGTGACTGGATCGCCCGGGATGTTGCCGCCGGTTTCTCCCATCGGGTAGAGAAACGGGTCGCGGCTGTAAAAGTACTTTGTCTGTAGGGTTTCCTTAGGATTGATAACGTAGTCACCGTTGGCGATCAGCTGATCTTCGGTAAAATGCGCGGGACTGCTGAACTGTACCTGATTGTATCCGGAGGTTCCGGAACCGGGGAGATAATAGCTACCATCCGGCTTCTTGATCTGCAGAATCGCCAATGCAACCGGATTGATGTTCGAACCGTCGCAAGCTACGTTTTGGACAAACGGGGCAGGGATAAGCACGCCGTAGCCACAATTTGCCGCTCCAAGTTCCGCCGCGAAACTCGAGGAAGTGCGATCATCGGGGATCGGGGGCAAGTCGGCGCTGGTTAAGCCCTGGGGCGCTACTCCATTCCTCTGGCGGGTGCCTTGATAGCTGGTGAAGAATAACAGCTTGTCTTTCTTGATCGGCCCGCCGAAGGTGCCGCCAAACTGATTCTGCTTCAGCACCTGCCAGGGCAATCGCATTTCAAAATAGCTCCAGCAAGCGGTATAGGTAGTCGTCGTCCCAACCTGCGCGTTTGAACTTTCCTCTTAGGGAGCCCTTGGTTCCTTCTTTTTGCATGGCATTGATGGCCATGTGACGGAGTACGGCCAGATTATGCGGCCCGTGCCCCATCCGGGTCCGATCCTGATCCTCGTTCATGACCACATCCAGCCGCCAGTGAAGGCTGTTTTCGATTCCCCAGTGCTGTCGAACGACTTGGTTGAACCGTTCCGGCGACAGAACTTGACTGAGCAGATAGTAGGCAGTTTCGGTCGTGGTTTTATCCGCCGTTTCGCGTATTCGAACCACTTTACCGATAGCCTTCAGGCCCGGCCATTGATGTTGTTTTTCGAGCCAGTCGATCTCGGTTGACACCGTCGCCGTGCGCGTTTCGATGCGTCCGTGATCGGCCTCGACAACCGGCGCAGCGGCGCTTGCTTTCAACTCCGGATCATCGAGCAGCAGGATCACATCGTCAAACAGCGTGCCTTGATTGCCCTTCAGCGCCAGCGCGTAGTCGCCCTTCTGCGCGACGATTTGCTCGGCGATCGCGCGCTGACAGTTGAGCGCATCGGCGGTCACGATGGTGCCTTTGAGGGCCAGCATCTGGAGCAGCCTGGGCACGGCCGTAATCTCGTTGGACTTGGCATCGGTGGCGATCTGCGCCAACACCAACCGCTGCTGTGAGCCCCAGGCCGAGACCATGTGCAGGGCCGACTTGCCGCTGGCCCGATCAAACGATCTGCGCAACACCTTGCCGTCGATGGCCACCACCCCCTGCAACTGCTCGGAAAACTGCGCCATAAACCGCTGAAACGAATCGCGAAACTGATCCGGATCGAGATTGCGGAACAGGCGGCTGAAGGTGTCGTGACTGGGAAGTCCGTTGGCCAGGGTGAGAAAGCTGCGCAGAAATGGCTCCTTGGCCTCGGCAAACAGAGCCATATCCACCGCACCCTGACCGCCGCACAGCACGCAGCATAAAGCCATCATCAGAAGTTCGTGAAACTCATGCAAGGCGGCATTGCCACTGCGCGGATCCTCAAGCCCTTCCCAACAGGAACCGAACTGCTCCAAAGTTTCTTTGCGGGACACGAAATCCTCCTGCAAGAAACTTCATGCCCGACTACCCTCTACGTAAGTGGCAACCCTGGTCCGTGGCGACATTGGTTCAGACCAATTTCAAATGCGATTGCCCTGCAGCACCTGCTTTATCCCCTTCTCGGCCTCAGGGTTGTTCAGATTGTAGAAGTAGTCGTTGGCGTTGAGTTTCGGGTTTCGCAAAAATTCGAACGCCGTGCCGTGGAAATGGTTGGTACCCGATTTGGTGACGACATCGACGCTAGCGCCGGGATTCCGCCCATAACTCGCATCGTAAGTTGAGGTCTGAATCTTAAATTCTTCAATGGCATCCGGACTGGGAACGCTGAGCCCGGCGGTGCCACTCTGGTCGCTTGGGTTTCCCAGGAAACCGACGCTGTTGGCCGTGACTCCGTCCATTTGGTAGTTGTTCTGGCCGGGGTCAAGGCCGTTGACACTGGTACTATTTTGGGTGCCTCTGCCCAGAGCGGTAGCGTTGTTGACGTTGGAACTCACTCCCGCCGACAGGTTGAGTATCTGGGTATAGTTCCGGCTGGTAAGCGGCAGGGTGGTAGTCGTCTCGGCGCCCACCAGGGTTCCCAGAGACGAAGTCTCGGTCTCCACGCCTACGCTGGTCTCTGTTACGACGACGCTCTGGCTCTGCCCCCCGACCTCGAGTTTGCTGTCCAACACGGCGGTCTCCGTCACGTTGACCGTCACGGAAGAAAACTCCCCTACCTTGAAGCCTTTGCCGCTGAACTTGACGCGGTACATGCCCGGAGACAGCAATGAAAATTTGTAAAGTCCGGTCGGGCCGGTCGTCAAAGTACGCAACTGGCCGGTAGCGATGTTGGTGACCGTCACGCTCACATTGGGGATCACTGCGCCTGTGGCATCGGTGACCGTTCCCGTCAACGCGCCTGTTCCTGACGTCTGAGCCATGAGAGAGGCTTCACACAGCAGTATGGGCACTAGCATGATGAGCAGTAGGACCAATCCCGGCCTCTGCCTGAACATTTGAAATCTCATACTTACTCCTCCTGTTTGCGGCGCGGGGATACGTGGAGCTTATCCCCGCAACCGACAATCCTGAAGCACCTGGAATTGAGAACAGTGGGATGATCTTAGTTCCGCCGCCCCCTCGAGTCTTTGGCCATAGCGCACTGCTCTTAATTCGCTATGGTGAATCTTCCGGGGCTTTCGAGGGGTGTGACGTGGTTTTCGAGGTGGTCCGCCAACACTCCATCCGGGCGCAAATGAAGCTGATTTCGGTTGCATTGGGAGTGTTTTGTAACCACAGATGGGCGCAAGTGGATGGGCCGGAGCAGCGGATATTGATCGCTTGCCCGGGGTTTCTCAATAAGGGGGCCCGTGGGGCGAACTCCGTAGCGCCGAAACCTGCGCTACTCGACAGTGCGAATTACCGAGACTCGCATACCGGCGCCCCAGCCGCGATCAGTCGAGTTGAGAGCAGAGCCACTTATCACTCATCACCAGTGGCGGAAACGCGAGACCGGTTATGTACGAGTTGCAGCCGTAGAGCTCATAATGAGCTCTCGGTGTCTGTCGCTGCGCCACGAGCTCGGTGAAATCCCGAACCGCTCCTTAAACGCGGTGCTGAAATGGGCGGAGTTGTTGAAACCCCAGGAAAAGGCTACATCGGTGATCGACTTGCCGCGGCCGTTTGGGTCACACAGTTCGTCGCGGCAGCGGTCCAGGCGCAAGTGCCAGATGTAATCCAATAGCGAGACTCCCTCCAACTCAAAAGCCTTGTGCAAATACCGTTTGCTGCAATTGAGCCCGGCGGCAATGTGATCGAGGTCGAGCTCCGGATCGCGGAGATGCATCATGACGCGCGTCTTAATGCGCTCTCTCAGGACCTGGGTGAGAGTTGAGGCGCATGGGGCCCCGGAGAACTCCTCCATTGCCAGCCGAACGAAATGGGACATCGTGTCTGCCACGCCGGGTTCAGACCGGGATTCCAGGTGGCAAACTTCATCGTAGATGGAGTGGATGAACTGCCACACGAGCTTGCCGATCCCGAAATCACCGGGAAACGGGCGCATGGTGGCGTCGTCGAGGACATCGTTGTTCCGCGCCAGCTTCGTCCGCGGCACCATCACGATCAGGGCTTCAGTACCATCGGAGCTGGCGGTAGCACAGGGTTTCGCATCGTCAACGATCATCCACTGGCGCGGTGCCAGCGCCACCGAGTGAGCTTCCCCTTCAAAGTAGGTGGTCTCCTTAAGTTGCAGGATTAGCTGAACATACCGCTCGGCATGCTTTATCCCAATGGGCTCGGTCCGGAGCGCGCCAGTGGTGCGGAACCGGCATAGCCCCATGTCGGCAATGTTCGCATATTCAAAGCGGGCAACGGACGGGGCATCGCCGATGAGCCTACCCCGGAAGCGGCCGTGGGGGCCCCAGCACGCCTCCTGTCCGCGAGTCGGACCATAGGAAATCTGCTGTAGAAGACTCATAAACCTCCGCGCCTAAACGTCCGCGCCCTCTGCTGGGACTTGCGTTTCTGAGGCTTACGTTCCCGAGGCTTCCACAGCGGTAGAAATTTCGCTCCTGGGCGCCTGACAGCCACAGCTTTAGATCACTCGACAATAGATTGGGAGCTCGATGGGGAGAATTTATATCAACCCAACATCAATTTGTCAACCTATAAAATACGAATCGAAAAACACCTCGAAAGCCCCGGAAGATTCACCATAGCGAATTGAGAGGAGTGCGCTATGGCCAAAGACTCGAGGGGGCGGCGGAACTAAGATCATCCCATTGTTCTCCATTCCAGGTGCTTCAGGATTGTTGGTTGCGGGGATAAGCCCCACGTTTCCCGCGCCGCAGACAGGCGGAATATGCATGAGATTTCAAATATTCAGCCAGAGGCCGGGCTTGGTCCTACCGCATTTGAAGGAAGTAACTGCTAATGCAAGAGCTGTGAGACCACAGCCATCGGTTGTGCGAGAGGAGACGATATGAGTGAAACGAAGAAGTACGCGGCGAACTTGTTTACCGGCCTTAGAGACGACATGCCCCTCGATTATATGGCCAAGCCTTCGGCCTACTTCCGCGGCGCCCACCAGATTCCCGGGGCCAGCGTCAACGTGGGCTGGCAAGTCATCGTCAAGCCTACTTTCATGGAAAAGGCGCCGCACACCCACGATTGCGACGAGTACTTCGCTATTCTCGGCGCTGAGTTGCCCGACGTCTTTGGCAGTTTCGACGCCGAAATTGAGCTCTGGATGGGGCCCGAGAAGGAATACTATCTGATCACGCAGCCTACCTTCGTGTTCCTTCCCAAGGGACTCTTGCACTGTCCGCTCAACTTCAAGACGGTCAACAAGCCGTTGATGTTCCAGGCCATTCACCTGGGTCCGCGATTCCACAAGATCATGGCGGGCAAAGAATACTGGTTTGAAGGTCCCGGCCGATCTATGGATGGCTGGAAAGACCATCCGGTGTGGTGGTAAGCCAGAAACTCCGGCAGGAGGCCAGGTAGCTGGTGGCGTCCATGCTCAAGGTAAACTTTTTGAATTTCGAGAGAGGAGATCATGATGAGCGCTGTACCAAGTGACAACAACGACCCTACTCGCAGGGCATTCGTTATGGATGTGACGGCAGGCGCGGCGGGAATAGCGGTGGCCAGCGCGCTGGCCCAATTGGGGGCCCCGGCAGCCGCGATGGCCCAGGAGCCGGAGAAGGAGTTGGAAGGAGTACGAGTGCCAAACTCGCCTCCCTGGCCCACGGGGACTACCGGAACCAAGTTCGACCACCTTTTCTGCACCGCGCTCAAGGAAGCGAGGTCCTTTACCCCAGCGATTGCCAGTCCCCAGGCGTACTTCCGGGGAGCCAGCGATCTTCCGGGCGCCGGCATCAACATGGGCTGGCAGATGTTTGTGAAACCGATTAAGCTGGAGCTTCAATCCCATCACCACGATGTCGACGAATATCTCTTCTTCCTAGGCGCCCAATTGCCCGACTTCACCGCGAATTTTGATGCGGAAATCGAGATATTTCTGGGGGACGAGTACGAAAGACACGTCATCACCAAGCCCACTGTTCTCTTTATCCCTCGGGGAATGGAGCACAATCCCATGGACATAAAAAGGCTGGGCAAGCCCATACTGCTCAGCGCGCTCCATTGTGCGCCCTATTTCAACGGTGTTTACCAGACGGGATATATGCAAATCCCCAAAATTCCGAAAGCTGAATAGAACTTTGGTTGTCTTACCCTGCCCCTTTTAGGGTCTTTGAGTCTTCAACTGGTTGCAAGACTCAAAGATCTGGGGGTTTCCCGCTGCACCAATCTGAAAGGATGGCGACCATGGGCAGTTTAGATTATCTGAAATTCGATCTCTTCCCGGAGGAAGCGCATTGGGGCGACTGGTGCGCCAAGCCGCAGGCCTATTTCAGAGGCGAAACCAGCCTCCCGGGAGCCAAGTTTCATGTCGGGTTCCAAGTGTTCGTTAAAGATCTGAAGATGGAGGTCCCGCACTTCCACCATGCCGCTGAGGAGTACATGATAATCCTCGGGGCAAGCTTTCCGAATGTATTCGATTTCGATGCAGAAGTAAGAATCGAGATGGGCAAGGATCCGGACCACATGGAGACCATGGTCATTACCAAGCCCTGCGTGCTGCGTATACCGCCCAACATGTGGCACTGCCCGGTGGAATTCAAGATCAGAAAACCCCTCATTTTTCAGGCTGCCTACCTGGATGGGACCTGGTCAAAGATTCTGCGCCGGGCTAAGCCGGACGGCACCTATGAGTACCTCTATGAAGGCGACAATGTACGTTTTTGCAAGGAGCGCCCCGGCGAGCTTTGCACCGTTTGCGGCAAGTGCTTTGGAGGCGATTCCTAGAGCTTGTTTCATAAATGGTTAGCCGAGAGGCGCACCCCGTAGACAGGAACACCTTCTGCCGGACGCACGCCCAAGGACGAGGGAAATGACCAAGGAACCGCGTTTTTATGGCTGGACACTGCTGGTGGTGTTGTGGCTGATCGTCTTTGCCGACTCGTTTCCCTACGCGGGAGCCAGCGTGTCGAACGTCTACATGGCGGACGATCTGCATTTCAATCGCAGTACCTTGGGCTTGATCTTTGCCATCTTTGCGTGGATGTCAGGCATGCTCGGGCCGGTGGTGGCTGTCTGTGTGGATAAGCTGGGCGTGCGGTTCACGCTGGTCCTGGGTAGCACGATAGCGGCCTTGGGTGCGGTTTTGATGGCGACTTTCGTCCATACTGAAGTACAAGCAATAGCGGTATTTGGCGTCATGATGGGCTTGGGTTTCAGCGTCGCGGGACCGCTGGCGGCGCAAGCTGGCATCGTGCGCTGGTTCGTAAAGGGGAAGGCGCGGGCTATTTCGCTGCTGATGACCAGCAGCAGCATTGGAGGAATAGTAGCTCCGATTCTGCTGAATCGGATGTCTGCAGGCGGGCATGCGGGGTGGCGCGCCAGCTGGTGGCTGGTTTGTGGACTGAGTGGGTGCGCGGCGCTCATGACCCTGTTCTGGGTCAAAGAAAGGCCTTCCGATCTGGGGCAGACGCCAGATGGCGGGCTTGCCGGTTCCGAGAGTATCTCGCCGGGCAGGCAACGGACGCCGCAGGTGTACAAGACCCGGGAAGAATGGTCGTATTCCGAGGTGTTACGTTCGCCAACTTTCTGGTTGCTGTTGATTCCTGGCACCGCTTTCAGTGTCACTCTCCCGCTGCTGGGGGCGCATGAAGTTGCCCATTTGAGAGACCTGGGACATAGCCCGGCAGCAGCCGCCCTGTCGATTTCGATTCTGTCGTTCGCAATGCTCCTCGGCATGTTAGGGGTTGCTGCTTTTGGCGATCGCATTGAACCACGATGGATTTGGGCTGCGAGTATGCTGGTGCTTAGCCTAGGGGTGCTGTGGGCATTCAGAGCCACTGGACCCGTGGGCCTTTACAGGTATGCCGTGGTTGTCGGCTTGGGCTTTGGAGGCGCTGTTCCTGCCGGAATGACGCTGATGGCGAACTACTACGGCAATAGGCCTTTTGCCTCGATCATGGGCCTGTTGGCCGTGCTCGCCACCACGGCTGGGGCCATTGCGGCTTACGGCGCCGGACTTGTGTACGACCGCTTCGGCAGCTACGCCGGAGCTTACTATGCGGTGTCGTTGTTGTGCTTTGCTGGATTCGCGGCGCTACTACTGACGAGGCCGCCGGTGCGAAAGGCAACACCGCCTCTGGCCATCGTTGATAGGGATAGCCATGTCCATTCGTATTTCTAGTACTTCGGCACTTTGCTTAGGCATGGTGCTGATGGCGTCAACTTTCTCTGCCGCACTGGATCCGCAGAAACCGTTAGCCGACATTCATAAGGAAGCGGGGCTTGGCTGCAAAGACTGCCACGGCACGGGCACCAAGAAGCCGGTACCTATGGAAAAGTGCCTGACCTGCCACGAGTCCTATGTCAAGGTGGCCGAGCGGACGAAGGAGTTGTACCCCAATCCTCACGATAATCACATGATCGATGATAATCTCATGATCGATCGGGAGTGCACAAAGTGTCATCAGGGGCACAAGGCTCAAGTCAATTACTGCCAGACCTGTCATGTTGACATGACGTTCAAGAGTGACGGGCGACAATTAAAAGTACCGGTAAACGACAAACAAAATTCCCGATCCAACGACAATTAGACTAGGCCGAGAATTCCGGGTCAAGGAAGCGGAGACGGATGTTCACAGACAGGCAGGTTCGGAGGTTGTTTTGTGTTGATAAGGACCCTTGTCTGAGAAGCTACAGCTTCTGAAACAGGGCACAATCAACGTGCATTCCACTCAACGCCGATTCGTGAGCCGGATGATGATGCCGCCGGAGAGCCACAGATGATCCTCCCGATTGGTCGCCCTACTTGGCGGAAGTGTTTGCACAGAGCCGCGTACCTTCCTTGCACGCTCCATGAATTTGGGGCGCAGCCTCCAAGCCATCTTGACTCATCCTCACTTTGCCGATGGCCTGGAATCGCGCTAAAACTGATGTCATCCAGCGCGAAATCATTCCAAGACGTATCTGTGTTCAGGACGTAAAGAACCAGATCCGCGCTATGGCTGGTGCCCGAATTCCAGGTAAACTGGCAGTTTTGCCACGGTCCGTTCAGGACTTCTCTCCGGGAAGGTACTGTTTCCAATGTCCTTGCCATTGATCTTCAGCGACAAACGAGGCAAGGAGGAACTGTCGTGACAACTTCTGCTCCCCAATAGGAAAAGGTGTATTCCGTAGAAGGGTTGACCGATACAGTCTCCCCAGATGAGCCATGAGGCGGAATTGGCCATATTGACGATCATCATCATCCCGGTTCGTGTCGTGTGGTCGCCGCAGTTACACCAATCCCTAAAGGCTCCGGGCGTTCGGCCGAATCGTCAAGACCATCCACGTCCTGCGCTACATCCAGGATGAAAAACTCCGGCGTACAGTCCAGTTGCAGCTCAATCGGGGGTGAGGGCCGTCACAATCTTGCGCGCTTTAGGTTGATAGAATTGCTGTCTGCAAAAGTGTGGGCTGGCGGCTGCCACTAAGGGTGGGGAGTGCCCGTTCGCATGTTCGAAATAGTTCCGCCCGGTGCCCGCCATGGAAGAACGCACGGTGCTCAATAATACTCGGCTGGGGTGGAGCAGAGGAATCAGCATCAAACTTATGGTTCTGGTGACTGCCGTTACGGTAGGGGTCATTGGCACCACCACGGTCTTTGTCGTTCAGCGCGAGGGACGATACCTCATGGAAGAGGTGATGCGCGGAGCGGCTCTCTTCAGCGATGCGATCCAGAGCAGCATCTATCACTTCATGCTGGAAGACCGGCGGGGTGAAGCATATCGGATCATGAACACCGTCGGGCAGCAGAAAGGCGTAGAAGCGGTCCGCATCTTCAACAAAGCGGGCACGGTCACCTTCTCCACGCAAGGGCGTGAGATCGGCACGGCGGTCGATAAAAGGGCCGAATCTTGTTACGCCTGCCACGCGGCTGGACAGCCGATCGTGCGATTGGCGAACAGGTCCCGTAGCCGCATTTACTCTCTCAACGGTCATCGTGTCCTCGGCATGGTCACACCGATTTACAACGAGCCGGCTTGCGCCACAGCATCCTGCCATGCGCATCCTGCCAGCCAGTCCGTTCTGGGCGTATTGGACGTGTCCATGTCCCTGGCCGAAATCGATCGTAGTGTTGCGCTGTTGCAGCGAGCCACCATCGTTTTATCTGGGCTCGCCGTAGTGGTACTGGCTTTCGTGGTCAACCTCGTGGTGCGGCGGCTGGTGGTACGTCCGGTCACGGAAATGGTCGATGTTACTCACAAGATTGCTGCGGGCGATTTCACCCATACAGTCCGTGTTGATTCCACTGGCGAGATCGGCATCCTGGCCCAGTCATTCAACACCATGACGGAGTCACTGCGTGCGGCGCAGGACAACCTGGAGGACCGCACGGCAGCTTTGCGCGAGGCCCAACAGCAGCTTATCCATTCGGAAAAGATGGCCTCGCTGGGCAAGCTCGCCGCCTCCATCGCTCACGAGATTAACAACCCGCTGGCCGGCATTCTGACTACAGCCAAGTTGCTCATCCGGGACATGAAAGAAGGTCCGCCGGATGAAGTCACCCAGGCGTCATTTCGGACCCTGCTCCCCTTGGTGGAGCGCGAAACACAGCGCTGTACCGTGATCGTGCGCAACCTGCTCGATTTTTCCCGCCAGCGCGACCTCGAGCTGGCGGCAACGGATCTCAACGCGGTGCTGGAAGAGGCCTTGTCATTGTTGAACCATCACATCAGCCTGCAGAACATCACCGTCGAGACCGATCTGAAGAGCTTGCCTCCGGTCGAGGGCGATTTCGGCCAGCTTCGCCAGGCATTTCTGAACGTTTTGATGAACGCCTCGGAAGCCATGGCCAATGGTGGGACCCTCAGGGTGGCCTCGCGGGTGCTGGCCGATCAAACCGTGGAAATCGAGTTCGCCGATACCGGCGTCGGCATACCCAGCGAGTACCTTGCCAGGCTTGTGGAGCCTTTCTTTACCACCAAAGAGAGGGGTACAGGCCTGGGACTTTCGGTCGTCTACGGAGTCGTAGAGCGGCACCATGGCAAGCTGCAGTTCCGCAGCGAAGTCAATAAGGGAACAACGGTCACGATGCGCTTCCCGAGCTTATCTGTAACAGCGCAGACGGAACCTGCGGAACATACCTTGGCACACACAACATGAGGGACTGCGGCGCATGTATCTTTTGTGGATTGGCGAGGGGGCCAGCGATCACTACATGATGGAAGAGGTTCGGAAACACGTCGAGCGCACTTTCGACCTTCCTGCGCGAGTGTGGAGCGGGCCGGAACGGCCGTCCGACAGTTTCGATCCCGCGCGGAGGCAGCACTTGTCTACCGCAGTGCTGCGGTGGTTAGTGCGTTTGCGACTGCCGGGCGCAGACAAGATCCTGGCGATTACGGATGTGGACCTGTTCATTCCCATCCTCACGTTTGTTTTCGGCGAGGCCCAGCTCGATGGCACCGCCGCGGTCGTGTCCATCGCTCGCCTAGCCCGAAACGCCGATGGTTCCCGAGCCGACCGCAAATTGCTGACCACCCGGCTCGCGAAGGAAAGCGCGCATGAGTTGGGGCATACTTTCGGGCTCCTCCACTGCGACGATCGCCGCTGTGTGATGGCGCGCTCGGCCACCCTGCTGCATGTGGACACCAAGCGCGGCGAGTTGTGCCGGGATTGCCGGCTGCACCTGGTCGATTTACAGCGAACCGCCAAGGAGATAAGGTCATGAGCAAAGAGCGAACACGAATCCTGATTGTCGACGATGAGGAAATTGTCCGCGAATCGCTTTGCGGATGGCTGCGCAAAGACGGCTATACGGTGGCTATGGCCGCTGACGGACCAAGTTCCATCGAGCGTATGCGAGCCGAATCCTGGTCGGCCTTGCTGGTGGATCTCAAGATGCCGGGCATGGAAGGCATCGAAGTGCTGGGGGAGGCGAAGAAGATCTGTCCGAACGCGGCCGTGGTAATTATGACTGCTTACGCCACCGTTGAGACCGCTGTTGCCGCCATGAAGATGGGTGCCTACGACTACGTGCTGAAACCGTTCGATCCCGAAGAGATCAGTCTATTGATACAGAAGATTGTTACGCAGCAGACACTCCTACGCGAGAAGGACCTGCTGCGCAAGGCGCTTAAACGGGAGTACCGTTTTTGCGATTTCATCAGCAAGAGTCCGGCGGTCCAATCGGTATTTAAACTGGCGCGTGCTGCCGCCAGCAGCAACTCCACCATCCTCATCCTCGGCGAAAGCGGTACAGGGAAGGAACTTCTGGCCCGCGCCACCCATGCCGAAAGTTTGCGTCGAGGCGGTCCTTTCATTCCCATTTCGTGCGCCGCACTTACTGAAAGCCTGCTGGAGTCGGAGTTATTCGGCTATGAGCGGGGCGCGTTCACTGGGGCCGTGACACGCACCAAGGGCAAGTTCGAACTGGCCCATGGGGGAACGCTTTTCCTGGACGAGATCGGGGATATCAGCCCGAAGCTCCAGCTTGATTTGCTACGTGTGCTGGAGGACATGCACTTCTACCGTTTGGGCGGCGCCACTCCGATCTCTGTAGATGTCCGGATCATTGCTGCTACCAACCGCGATCTGAAGCGGGCAGTCGAAGAAGGCTCGTTCCGGGAGGACTTGTTCTATCGGCTCAACGTCATTCGAATTGTGCTTCCGCCGCTTCGCGAACGCCGTGAAGATATCCCGCTTCTGGTGGAATATTTTCTAGAGGAGCTCAGCGCCCGCACCGGCCGCGACGTCGACGGCGTTTCCCGTGAGGCGATGGAGTTATTGATGGCACATAGCTGGCCTGGCAATGTCCGCGAGCTGCGCAATGTGCTCGAACGCGGGGTGGTGGTCGCCTCGGGCAATATTTTGCAGGCAAGTAATCTCGGCCTCACTCCGTCAACGGGAATCAAGTACGAGGCGGCAAATGTTCCTGGCTCGTTGGAAGAGATGGAGCGGCGCCACATCAGTGAAGTCATGCGCCGCACGGAGGGCAACGTGAGCGAAGCTGCCCGCATTCTGGCCGTCGATCGTACGACCCTCTATAGCAAATTTCGAAAGTATCAACTCAAAGAGATGAGATAGCGGCGGAACGCTTAACGCCCGCGCCGAAATAAAGCTATGGGCGGAGGTGTGGGCGGAAAACCCCTGGCCCGCATCCGCCTCTGGCAGCCTGTGCCTCGTCATCCGTGCGGCTTCGCTAAGACTCCTTGAAATGAGATCTACTCCGGTGAACCGCGGAGATTGCCGTCTTCTGCTCTAGATTGAGCCAACCGGCAAACGAGCGGGCGAATGTCTGCAGCACCCTCGGAGCTTAATTGGCACGGGGGAGTAGTGGCCTTAAAAAGTAGCCATCTCGCCTTTCATTTGTCTTCTTCGCCCGCACTCTTGTAGAGAAACCCTACAGATCCCCCGTTGAGAAACTCAACACATCAATCGCTAGGTAACGAATAACTTCCGCCTTATCAGCAACTTGGCTTTGGTCCTTGGGTTGCCTATATGTACAGCGGAGGACACGACCAATGGAAAAGACACAGCTTCATGGGCGATGCCCGTACCTCAAAGAGGTCGTTATGGTCCTTTGCGAAGCTTACCCTGTCAAGAAAATGTTGCCGCTGGAAGGGATGACAACCTCTGGCCGGTGCTTCGGCAAGTTCAATGATTGTCCGTTCTTCGGGGAAATTGCGGAAGAAACGCATTTCCCGTTGGCAAAAAAGACATCTAACCCGCATTTCGACATGGAGGGCTAAGAAGGTGACCATGAACCTGAATCGACGAACATTTTTTAAAGTCTGCGGCGCCGCCGGCGCCGCCAGTCTGGCCGGGCCCAGTGCCAAGGCGGCCGACACCAACGCAGGCGATTCGGCGGCGATGCTGGTGGATACCACAAAATGCGTGGGCTGCCGCGGTTGTGAAGCTGCTTGCAGCGAAGCGAACGGGCTTCCCGCGCCGGAGCTGTCCGGCCAAGACAGTGTGTTCAATACCCGCCGCACGACGGATGTGAATGCCTTCACAGTGGTGAATCGCTATTCCACGTCCGCTGAGGGCGAACCAGTGTTCGTCAAGAAACAGTGCATGCACTGCGTCGAGCCGGCCTGCGCGTCGGCCTGCCTGGTCAAGGCTCTGGAGAAAACCCCGGAGGGCGCGGTGATTTACCATGCGGACCGCTGTATCGGCTGCCGCTATTGCATGGTGGCGTGCCCCTTTGGGATACCCAAATTCCAGTACGAATCGGCGATGCCATACATCAGGAAATGCATCTTCTGCTACACCCGCCAGAGTGCCGGACAACTGCCCGCCTGTGCGCAGGTCTGTCCCACCGGCGCCCTGACCTTCGGCAAGCGTAAGGACATGCTGGAAACTGCGAAAACGCGAATTTACCAGCACCCCGACGACTACGCGCACCACGTTTACGGCGAAGAGGAAGTGGGCGGCACGGGATGGCTCTATATCAGCAAGGAGCCGTTTGAGAAGCTCGATTTCCAGACGAACGTAGGGAACAGACCGTACCCGGACCTCACGTGGCCCTTCCTGGCGGGGGTGCCTGTCGTGCTAACGCTTTGGCCACCGTTCCTGATGGGGCTGTATCAGTTGGCCGGGGGCCACGACAAGCCCGAGCAGTCCGATGCTACGCGCGGAAAGGAGAACGACAATGCAGCAAGCAATTGAGATCGCAGCCCCGCGCCCCTGGTACCAGGAAAAGCTCCTGATGGGGCTCTCGCTGCCCGAATACGTGCGCAGCCTGGTCACGCCGTTCAACGCCGTTGCGGGGTGCATCCTGCTGGTGGGGCTCCCCCTTATCGCCTATCGGTTTTACTTCGGTCTAGGGGCCATCAGAGGCTTTTCGCAGACGAATCCCTGGAGCATATTTATCGGCTTTAACATGTTATGTTGCGTTGCCATAGCGGCCGGCGGATATCTGACCGCCACTACCGTCTACCTTTTCCGCCTGAAAGAGTACTATGTTGTTCTGCGGCCTGCGGTTCTTACAGGCTTTCTCGGCTACCTCTTTGCTGTGGTGGGGCTCCTCGTTGACTTGGGCCGGCCGTGGCGCATCCCGTACCCGGTGTTCTACTCCTACGGCGTCATCTCAGTCATGTTCCTGGTAGCCTGGCACGTGTTCCTTTATCTCACGGTGCAGTTCCTCGAGTTCAGTCCTGCCATTTTCGAATGGCTGGGTTGGAAGAACGTCCGCAAATGGGCCCTGAAGCTGACCATCTTCACTGCTGTCAGTGGTGTCATCCTCTCGACCCTGCACCAGTCCGCGCTAGGGGCGCTTTTTCTCCTGGCGCCCACAAAGCTGCATCCCCTCTGGTACTCACCATATATTCCGGTTTTCTTCTATGTCTCGAGCATCACTGCCGGCCTTGCCATGCTCATCGTCGTTTGCACGCTGTGCCGCAGGATTTTCCGCGACCAGATTGATCCCGAGCGGCACGTGGACCTCGACAGAGTCACGCTCGGCCTCGGCAAGGCAATTTCGGTCGTGCTTTTCACCTACTTTTTCCTGAAGCTGCTCGGGCTCGGTGACAATGGCCGCTGGGATCTTCTCATGACTCCTATGGGCTACTGGTTCCTTTTCTCGGAGCTTCTCGGCTTCGTCCTGCTCCCCTGCTTCCTCTTCGCCCATGGGGTCAGACAGAGGAATGTGAAGCTCGTCCAAGCCACGGCGGTCCTCGCCCTCATCGGCGTCTTGGTAAATCGAGTAAATGTCTGCCTCGTCGCCTTCAACTGGAACATTCCTGGCGGCCATTTTCCGACCTGGATGGAGCTTGTCATTTCGTTGACGATCATAACCCTGGGTGTTCTCACCTTTCGTTGGATCGTAAACCGCATGCCCGTTCTCTACGAACATCCGGAGTACGGGAATACTCACTGAGCAATACGGAGGAAGCCATTATGCCAAATGATCTCTTTACTATGTACGCGGCCAAGTCGGCAGAGTACCTCATTGCCGTCATATTCCTGGTGCTGTTCATTCCGTTCTGGCGCTTCGTCAACGGGCGACCCATTGCCGAGGGCGCCCTGCAAGCTGCCGCTGACCGGTTGATCGGCCAGCTCGCGGGGTGGTTCGCGGTCCCCGAGCATGTCTTCTTCCATCCCGGGCATGCCTGGGCTCGCTTCGACGACACCCAACTGGTGACCGTGGGCATGGACGACTTCGCGCAGAAGCTGGTCGGCGACATCTCGGCCATTTCACTGCCCGCGCCCAACTCGCGCGTGGGGCAGGGAGAGAAAGGGTGGAGCCTGATCGCCGGCAAAAAGGCGATCGACATGTTGTCTCCCTTGGACGGCACGGTGGTGGCGGTAAACGACCGGGTAAAGGAGTTCCCCGATATCGTGCACCAGGATCCGTACGGCGAGGGATGGCTGTTCAAAGTGAAGGCAGCGCGGCCCCGTGCCAACCGGAACCAGCTCCTGTCGGGAGCGCGCGCCAAACGGTGGATGGAAGGAGCGGCCGACGCGATTCAGGGTATGCTCAGTCCCGAGCTGGGCGTGGTGCTCCAGGATGGAGGTGTGCCTATTCAAGGCATCGCTCGAACCTTGGATGCCGAGAAGTGGGATGGCCTTTGCAAGCAGTTCTTCCTTACCGAGGTGCACCATGAATAACACGAAACCTTTTTGGTGGATTCTGTGCCTTGGACTCGTGGTCCTTGGAGTGTCGCTCGCCAGAGCAGGAGACACTCCTGCTATGCCGAGATTACCGAAGGATTTCACTTTCCCGACAGTCGAGGGAAGTCCGGGCGCAGTAGTGTTCAGTCATAGCGCTCATGTGAATGCAGAGCGGCCGAACTGTACCGCCTGCCATTCCCAACTGTTCAAGATGCTCAAGCCAGGGGCCCCCGCCGATGGCTTAGCTATGAGTCACGATCAGATGCAAAGTGGGAAGTACTGCGGCGTTTGCCACAATGGCAAATTGGCATTCGACCACATGGATGGAGATAAGTGCATGGTCTGCCATCGTGGGTAGGCCTGAGAGTATCCGCTTTGGCTCGCGCGAAAAAACGAATCGCGCGAGCCAAAGAGCAAAGTAAGAGAGGAAAAGGAGAGGGCTATGGAAACCGTAATTCTCATTCTGATCGGCGTCGGGGTTTTCGACGCGGGCATATTGAGCCGGTTGTTGCTGGGCCTGCTCATGCTCATGGTATTGGCAATCCCGGCAGTGATAGCCGGCTATTATCGCGGCATTCAGGCGCTATGGCAGAAGGTTGTTGGCGCCTTGTCGTTTGGGAGAGCCGGTCTGTACCATGCTCCGGCACATACTTGGGTGAAACGCAGAGGGAGTAGTGTGCGGGTCGGCCTTGACAGAATAGCGCAGCGGATTGTGCTGGGCGTTGAAGCTGTAGAACTTCCCCAGCCTGGCCGGAAGTTGAAACAGGGCGAGCTATCCAGCTGCATCGTTTGCGGGGACAAGAGCGCGTTTATTGCGTCTCCCGTGGATGGTGTTGTTACGGCCGTGAACGAGGCGCTCTATCGCGATCCCTCGATTCTACGCGGCGATTCTTATAGAGAAGGATGGCTGTTCGAGATGGCGCCGGTCTCTTTCTCGTCAAAGCATTTGCGGCACGGCCGGTCTGCGAGGCGTTGGTTAGGCGCCGAGGCGGCTCGCCTGCGGCAGTTCCTGGAACGCGACCTCGGTGTCGCGGCGGCGGACGGAGGAGAACTAGTATTGGGCACTCCCACCCTGCTGAGCTATGAGGTATGGTCAGCTCTTACAGAAGGTTTCCTGGCGCATCCGGGAACCGTTTCAACCTGGAAGACGGAAGCAGCTCGAACAGATGAACGCGAAGGGGAAATCACACTGCTGCGCGCTATCGGGGTTGCCGTGGCCGGCGGACTATACATTATCGCGTTCCCGCTTATCATATATGGAGCAGTGATCTGGACGGTCTCGCAGCGCCTGGCGCAACTGTCGCGTTCCGGCGCGGCGCGTCTGATTGTGTAGTCATCGATCTGGACGGTCTGGCAGTGCCTGGCGCAGCTGTCGCGTTGCGGCGCGTCTGATCAAGCGGTTTTTCTACCCGGTGTAAGCTTTCCGCCACCTACCGCGCCGTCCTTTGCAGCACCGATGACTGAGGAGGTCTTTGGCAACCCCGTCTCCCCGCTTGACGCACAACATGGGCCCGTTCCCGCGGGCCCTTGTAGTGATCGCTGGCCCCCTCGCCAATCTACAAAAGATACATGCGCCGCAGTCCCTCATGCTGTGTGTGCCAAAGTACGTTCCGTCTCCGCTGTTACGGATAAGCTCGGGAAGCGCATCGTGACCGTTGTTCCCTTATTGACTTCGCTGCGGAACTGCAGCTTGCCATGGTGCCGCTCTACGACTCCGTAGACGACCGAAAGCCCCAGGCCTGTACCCTTCTCTTTGGTCGTAAAGAAAGGCTCCACAAGCCTGGCAAGATGCTCGCTGGGTATGCCGACGCCGGTATCGGCGCACTCGATTTCCACGGTTCGATCGGCCAGCACCCGCGAGGCCACCCTGAGTGTCCCACCATTGGCCATGGCTTCCGAGGCGTTCATCAAAACGTTCAGAAATGCCTGGCGAAGCTGGCCGAAATCGCCCTCGACCGGAGGCAAGCTCTCCAGATCGGTCTCGACGGTGATGTTCTGCAGGCTGATGTGATGGTTCAACAATGACAAGGCCTCTTCCAGCACCGCGTTGAGATCCGTTGGCGCCAGCTTGAGATCGCGCTGGCGGGCAAAATCGAGCAGGTTGCGCACGATCACGGTACAGCGCAGTGTTTCGCGCTCCACCAAGGGGAGCAGGGTCCGAAATGACGCCTGGGTAGCTTCATCCGGCGGACCTTCCTTCATGCCCCGGATGAGCAACTTGGCCGTAGTCAGAATGCCGGCCAGCGGGTTGTTAATCTCGTGAGCGATGGAGGCGGCGAGCTTGCCCAGCGAGGCCATCTTTTCCGAATGGATAAGCTGCTGTTGGGCCTCGCGCAAAGCAGCCGTGCGGTCCTCCACCTGCTGCTCGAGGTTCTCCATGAGATTGCGAAGGTTGTCCTGCGCCGCGCGCAGTGACTCCGTCATGGTGTTGAATGACTGGGCCAGGATGCCGAGTTCGCCGGTGGAATCAACATGGACTGTATGGGTGAAATCGCCCGCAGCAATCTTGTGAGTAACATCGACCATTTCCGTGACCGGACGTACCACCAGCCGCCGCACCACGAGGTTGACCACGAAAGCCAGTACCACTACGGCGAGCCCAGACAAAACGATGGTGGCTCGCTGCAACAGCGCCACGCTACGATCGATTTCGGCCAGGGACATGGACACGTCCAATACGCCGAGAACGGACTGGCTGGCAGGATGCGCATGGCAGGATGCTGTGGAGCAAGTGGGCTCGTTGTAAATCGGCGTGACCATGCCGAGGACACGATGACCGTTGAGAGAGTAAATGCGGCTACGGGACCTGGTCCCCAATCGCACGATCGGCTGTCCAGCCGCGTGGCAGGCGTAACAAGACTCGGCCCTTTTATCGACCGCCGTGCCGATCTCACGCCCTTGCGTGGAGAAGGTGACCGTGCCCGCTTGGTTGAAGATGCGGACCGCTTCCACGCCTTTCTGCTGCCCGACGGTGTTCATGATCCGATATGCTTCACCCCGCCGGTCTTCCAGCATGAAGTGATAGATGCTGCTCTTGATCGCATCGCTGAAGAGAGCCGCTCCGCGCATGACCTCTTCCATGAGGTATCGTCCCTCGCGCTGAACGACAAAGACCGTGGTGGTGCCAATGACCCCTACCGTAACGGCAGTCACCAGAACCATAAGTTTGATGCTGATTCCTCTGCTCCACCCCAACCGAATATCATTGAGCACCGTGCGTTTTTCCATTGGCGGGCACCGGGCGGAACTATTTCGAACATGCGAACCGGCACTCCCACCCTCGGTGGCAACCGCCGGCCCGCCGCGTTGCAGACAGTAATTTTCGAGATTATAACACTGGTTGGCCACTCGCAGGGGTCCGCTTCTAGCAGGGCCGGCAGGGCCTGGGGATCTTGGAGCGCACGAGGCCGTCGGGTTGGGGCCGGGGTGGTTGTAGAGCGAGTCGACCGCCTCCGGGTCTAGGGCCGGAACCGCGATTTCTTGCACGTTCGCATATTGAACGCAATGTCAACCCCGCCCTTAGAAGGGCCTCAGCAACCCGCAAAGTCGTAAATGCCATTCGGCAGAATGTGCGAGGATCATCTGTGGCTCTCCGGCGGCATCATCATCCGGCTCACGAATCGGCGTTGAGTGGAATGCACGTTGATTGTGCCCTGTTTCAGAAGCTATAGGTTTTGGAACGGCCGGATCGGTGAGATCCGCTCGTTTTTTTTGTGCGGTTTAGGAGGAGCGTTTTTCGGGGCCTTTTGAAACCGCACGAGCAAGCACACCCAAGATCCACCTGGACGAAAAGTCGGCATCTCGGACAAGTGCCCCAGAAACTGTTGCCAGTATGCCGACCCAAGTAGCGAACGATAAGGGAGATTATCATCTGTCAGCTTGTTAGGGGGCACGAATTGGGCTGCAGTCGGTAGCTGCCATTCCTACAAGTTATAAATCGCCGATGCACGAATCCAGGGTCTGGTGTTTACATTTAGGGATTCCGAGCGAGCGCCCAGACGGGCATTACTCGCACTTTGAGTGTGGCGTTTTCCGTTTTCAGCCCCCAAGGCACCGCGCGCACCAGAAAATCTCCACCCGTGATTCCCCACCCGTGATTGGCCCGTTTTACACGAATTTCGCTGTATTTAGGCGACCTTGCAAGACTTGTAAGTAGTTGCAAGTAAAGGTTATTTACGCCCTGAAAAGGCCGGCGTCGGCGGTTCAATCCCGTCCCTGGCCACCACATTCTAATGTGGTTAGCGGTAAATTAGAGTCCCCAAAAGCCCTCTCACCCTTGATAATCACGGGTGAGAATTATTGCACCGTTCCAGACGGCGCGAAAAACGCTGACAACAGTATCCCCTTGGGCGGCCATGCAGTGAGCGCTTCGGGCCGCGCGCTTTCTCCGTCTGGCCCGCGACTACGAACGGCTGGCGGCCACGCTGGGTGCATTTCATTTCCTGGCCTGCGCCTGCTTCATGCTCCGCAAACCTCTTCCGCCTACTCGCCGGAAGTTAATAACAGGCTCTAACGGCGGGAGACGGCCAACATGGTGTCGGCCAGATCATTTGCGAGGCTGCCGGCGCCGTCCAAAAGTTTGGTGTAGTCGCTGATCAGCTCGGCCATGATCTCGCTCACCGGCTGGATCCTGTTGAGCAACCCAACGTTCTGCCCCACAACAATGCTGCCGTTGACCATGTCTCCTTCGGTCGAGGCTATGCGCAAGGAGCCGCGCCCGATATCCATGATGCGTTCGCGCGCCTCCTCGTGGCTGCACTCCCGTTCGATCTTGAGCAGTTTATCCGTCAATTCATTTTTCAGGCAGCGAACGCTGTCACCAACCGTAACTCCGGTTAGGACCGTATCGCTTTCCCCGGCTGCAAGGATAGCTTTCTTGTAGTTCTCGTGGATTGGGCATTCCTCGGAGACCAAGAAACGGCTGCCGATCTCAACCCCCGACGCGCCCAGCATGAAAGAGGCGGCGATACCCCGGCCGTCAGCAACGCCGCTGGAGTTGACGACGGGAATGGAAACGGCGTCAACCACCTGCGGGATAAGAGTAAACGCGCCGGTGAAGCCAAAAATGTGCCCGCCGCCGTCGCTGCCCTTGATGGAAAGGATTTCCACGCCGGCCGCTTCATAGGCGCGCGCCTCCTCCACGGTGGACGCCTTGCCGATGGTTACCGTCCCGGCAGATTTCAGCGCGGCCACGTAGCCCGGCAACTCGTGGAGATAGTCCGGGAACGTCTCGATCTCTACGACTTTGACCTTCTCCCGCAAGGTGATTTCCAGCAGCTTATCGGCGCCGGGGAGGCAGGTAACGATGTTGAGGCCGAAGGGAGCGGTGGTCAGCTTCCTGGCCTTCTTGACTTCCGCCTCGAATATGTCGGCAGGACTGAAGCCGATACCCATGATGCCGAGTCCGCCCGCGTTGGAGACCGCGGCAGAAAGTTGAGCATTGGATGCCCACGCCATCGGTCCCTGAATGATGGGGTAAAGAATTCCGAGTTTGTCGCAGATGATATTGCTCAATTGACTCTCCAGTGTTTCCGCCTTTGCATCTTCGGCAAGCGAATGTCAAATTTGGGGTAGTTCCAAATACCTCGAATGCGGAGCAAAGCATGTCACGAACATCAGTCCAGTTTTTTCACTCTCACTTTCACGCAAACATCCATGGTCCCGCTGATGGGATCCATGTCGCTGAACCGAAAATCGATCAGCGAGTTGAAGTTCACACCCTTCCCCCGGGCGATTGGGAGCCCTTTGGCCCAGTGCCCTGAAACTCCCATGACCGTCAGAGTGTCGGGGCGCTGCGCTTTGCGGGTCTGCAAGATACCTTGAGTCTTGAGGCCGCGCCAGGATTCGATCTCAACCAGGTCGCCAGGCTTGAGCCCCTTGCGTCGCGCGGTTTCTTCGTTGAGGTTGACCTTGTAAGTGAAAGGATTCTCACGGCTCACCTCGTCGATCCAAGGCTGCTCGTGAAGGTTGGTGTTGCCGTGCATGGCTTCTCCCCATGAAAACGCGTAGAGGTCGAATGAGGGGTCCGAAGCCTCATGGGCCGGGTTCGGAATCCACAGCGGCAACGGGTCGTAGAGCCTGAGATCCAGATAGCCCTGCAGCCCAAGCTCATCGACGATGCCCTCCACCTTCTTCTTGGCGTTTACCATGAACTCCCAGTAGACCTGATGGCGAATATTCTTTTTGAACGCCCCCCAGTAGACCTCCTCTACCTTCTTAGGCCACGAGATGAAGCCATGCTCCTTGAACCATTTCCAGTTGTGTTCGTCGCCGAAGGCCGAGGTGACGACCCGGTCGCACAAATCCTCCCAGTCGATCTTTTCCTCAGGCTTAAGCTTCTTTTCTTCCGTCAGTCCAAACCAGCCGTTGAAGACCATGTTGAGCTTAGGCCCGAGTCCCATCCTTTCCAGGATGTCGACGACGATCATGGCCGCGCTGCGGCGCTGGTACTTGGGCTCGACCACGGCCTGACCGATATGGAAGCACCACGGATACGACAACCCCGGGGGCTGATTGTGGTAGGCGTGCTGAATTCCCATCCAATCCGAGCGTTCCAGGTAACGTGCGTCGGGGAGCACGATGTCGGCATACGCTTCATTGAATTCGTTGGAAAAGATGTCGATATCCACGATGAACGGAATCGAAAGGTAGAACTTTTCGCGCACTCTGGGGTCGGTACCGTTCATCGCCGCATTAGAGGCGTAATTGATTGCGATGTCCAATTCCTCATGAAGGCCTGCTTTTTTCAGCACCTCTTCCCTGTCCACCGCGTTGACCATCGGCACTTCCAAAGCGCACGGAAAAACCTCCGCCAGGTCGTGCTTGGGACTCTGCGGCTCTCGCAGCGGCCAGGGACCGCCTTCGGGGAAGAGCCACTTGCCGCCGGTGCGCAGCAGCCCGTCCTTGCAGGCCGCGGCCATCATGCCCGGCCGGTTGGCTCCCGGATATCCGAAGCACTCCATCGCAACCGAGATCTCGCCTCCGGGAACGCAGACGGCGCCGACCACATGATTGAGCAGATCCAGAGCAAAGAGAGTCTGGGTGCCGTTCTTGTGGGTGCCCGCGGAGCGGATATTGAATGTCGCCGCCGGCCTTAAGGGGATCTCCTTGCCATCGATCGTGATCGTCGAGCCGATCGAGGCGGCTTCGGCGAATTCGGCGGCGATGCGCCGGAGGGTGGCGGCAGGAACCCCGCAGATGGGTTCCGCAGTTTCCGGAGTATATTCTTTGAAGCGATCCCGCAGCAGTTCCCAGGACGGACGGCACTCTACGCCTTGTGCCGTATATTGGCCGCGTAGTGCATAGTCTGTGACCGTGGGATCGTCGAAGGTCTTGGCGCTCGACGAGCCACTATCCCACACCATCGGTTTGCCGCTGACGTGGTCACGCACGTATTGGCCTTCAAAACCGATAAGGTACGGCGCATTCGTCCGGTTTTTCAGATAGGTCTCATCGATTTTGTTGAGCTCGTGGACGATGACGTGAAGCATCGCCAGGCAGACCACGCCGTCGGTTCCTGGAATTAAGGGGATCCATTCGTCCGCCACGCTGGCGGCATTGTTGCAGACCGGATCGAAGACGACCAGCTTCATCCCGCGCCCGCGGGCCTTGGCGCCCTGCATCGAGATGAACTGCTGAAATCCGCCGTTGCCGGAATTGGTCCCGAAGACAATTTCGTATTTGCAATAATTAAAATCGGGCATGATCAGAAAAGCGGCGTAATTCAGCGCGTTCACGAAGTGGCCCGCGTTGCCGCAATGGGCGCCGGCGGAGTTGTAGTGCACCGGATGGCCCTTCTCATTGCTTAGGCAGGCCATCATGGGCACGATGTAATAAGGAATGATCTGGTTGCCGGCCACGATCCCATGCTGAACAAGGATTCTGGAAGGGTTCTTTTCGTAGGCAGCCTTTAACCTCGAAACGATCTCCTCCATCGCCTCTTCCCAAGAGATTTCGACCCACTTTGGGTCGGCGCCCAGTCCTTTGGCCCCGGTGCGCTTGAGAGGTACTTTGAGGCGGTTGGGATCGTACAGGACTTGCAGCCCGGACGTGCCTCTCGGGCACAAGCCTCCCTGGGTTCCGACGCTTGACTCAGCAATACCCTCTAACTTAACCACCACACCGTTGACGCGATGAGCGTTTACTCCGCACTCGGCCTGGCACCGATGGCACTGGGTTCGAATCCAAACGTCTTCCCAGATGCCAAGTCCTTTCGTCTTTTCCGTCGCTGCCGCTTCAGTCTGCATAAATAACTCCACAGTACGAATCATTTCGTTTCTGGCCATCGAAGGGCGCCGGCGCGCGGGCGTCCTCCGTTTCTCCCACGCCACTAGAACGCAAGCAGGACCTCCTCGCTGTGTGGGACCGCGTTTCCCGATGCGATTAATGCGGCGGGTCCGCCGATAAGCTCAATTGCCTTGTGCCCGATGAGGTGCGCGCCAAGCAGCCGCTCGCTCCTGGCATCCACCACGAGCTTGATGAAACCGCCGTCTTCATCGAGGGTCGAAGTGCTGCCCCCGGAGCGCAAAGGCTGTATCGAAGTTCTAACCTGGTAGCCGAACTGCCGCGCGCGCTTCTCCGTCAGCCCGGCCGAGGCAACTTCCACCTCGGAGTAAACGCAATGCGGGACGTTATCGTACTCGAAGTTTTCCGTCTTCTTCCCGGCAATGGCGTCGGCGGCGATATTCCCTTGCACCACCGCCACGGCGCCCAACGCCAGCTTGGCAGTCACGTCCCCGACGGCGTAAATGTTGGGGACGTTGGTCTGCATCTTGTCGTTGATTTCGATGCCGCGGGGAGTCGCGGCCACGCCGGCCCGTTCCAGTCCCAGGTTGGCGACGTTGGGAACGATACCGATGGAGGCCAGCACCTTCTCGACGACGAGCGTCTCCTTGCCCGCCGCGTCCGAATAGGTCACCGCCACGCCTTCCGGGTGCTTGACCACGCTCTCGACCTTGACCCCGGTCAACACCCGAATGCCGGAGTGCTGCAGGTGCTCCTTGACCGCGAGAGAGATGTCCTCGTCTTCATGGGGCAGGATCCTCGGCAGCGCTTCCAGCACCGTGATAGTGCCCCCGAAGCGCTTCCACAGGGTGGTGAACTCAAGGCCGGTGGCGCCGGAGCCGATCACCACTACCGAAGAGGGGGCCTTGGCGAAGTTGAACGCCTCGCGGACGGTGATGATGGTGTCATCGTCGTAGACGACGCCGGGAATCTTCCTGGCGACGGTTCCAGGGGCAAGGACGATGTACTTTCCGAAGATCCTCTCGCCGGAAGGCCGAATCTCGACCTCGTTGGCGCTGAGCAGGGCAGCTTCTCCCTCCCGCAGCGTGATATTGCTGTTGTTGACGAGGTTCTTGACCCTCTGGCTCTGCCGGGCTGCGATTTCAAAGCTCTTGCGCTGGATGAGTGCGTAGTCGTTCGGCACATTCTGATAAAGGAAGTCGTAGGTCTTCAGCCGCGATTGGATGAACATGTTCCCGGCGTATTTAAGCATGGCCTTGGTGGGGACGCATCCCCAGTTGACGCACGTGCCACCCATGGCATCTTTCTCGATCAGGACGGTATTGAGACCCCACTTGCTGCTGCGCACCGCCGCCGCATACCCTCCCGGTCCGCCGCCGATTACGATCACATCGTATGTTTTCATCGGGCTTCTCCCCATGTGTTCCTCTCAATCCACGTAGTACACCGAGGACTTGGAACCGTACTCGGGATGCAGCGCATACCCATTCCGCTCCCGGATCAGCTTCGAAACATTGCTCTCGGGATCGTCCAGGTCTCCAAAGATCCTGGCCTTGCACATGCAAATGTTCACGCAGGCTGGAGTCGCCTCGCGGTCAATGCCGGGCTTCAGCCCCTTCTTCAACCCTCCGTCGATGCGTTCCTTGCAGAAATTGCACTTGGACACGGTTCCTGGTTCAAGGGGATGCAGTTCTTCGCCGATCTTCTCCAATTCGGTCATGCCCTGACCGGGGAAATACTCCCGGACATCGCCTTCGTAGTAAGTCCGCACGTGAAAGGGACAGGCGGTGACGCAGTACTGGCAACCGGTGCACCTATTTGAATCGATGGTGACGATGCCGTCGGGGTTCTTGGTCGTCGCCCCGGCAGGACAAACATCCACGCAGGTTGCGTGCTCACATTGATTACAAAGAATCGGGTAGGTTACCTTCTTTGCGTTCGGGTATTTCCCCACCTCTCCCACCAGTAATCGGTTCCACGCAACGTTCGGCGGCAGGAAATACTCCTGCTTGCAAGTCAGGACACAGGCGTAACAGCTTACGCATTGCTTCAGGTCAATTACCATTCCCCACTTCATCGTTCATTCTCCGGCAAGACACATGGGCATGATTCTCATCTACAGGCTGGCATCCCAGAACCGAACTCTATCGTCACCAAGGACCATGGCCCCGGATTCGAGCGCTTCGGGGGTCGGCTGGGCATACATGTTCTTCCGGCTAATCCAGGAAGAGCCGCTCTTCTTCATCGCCACCATGGACTCCAGCATCTTGATTCCGCAGGAGAGTACATCCACAATCGGAACGCCATCCACCTCCACAAGACCATTCGGATACTTGTCTGTCGCGCCCGGCGCCAAGCGCAAGGCGGGCGACATCAAGCCACATGCCGGGATCAGCACTTCGGCCCCATCGGCAATCAGCTCGCGCGCAACCTTCTTGAATTTCTCAATGGAATGCGTGGCATTGAAGATAGCGCCGCCCTGCTCGGGCGAAGGCTCGTCGATGGAGCGGATGTTGGCCAGCCGCTCCAAGAGGCCGTACCTGGCGACGGTGTGGCGCGTTTCCAGGATGTTGTAGTCGGAGATGTGAATGATCCCGAACTTGCTCCCCATAGTCGATGCCATCAGCATCGCCGACTCGCCGATGCTGGCCACCGGGATGTTGACCGCCTGCCGTACCTGGTGCAGCATCGGATCGCCGAAGCAGGTGATCAGCACCCCATCAAACCCATCCCGTTCCGCCGAGACCGCGGAATGATAGACGATCGGAGCATTCAGCGTGTCGATATTGTGATAAAAGAACCCGGCCATTCCCTGGATGCCCCAGGTCGAGAAGCGGGAAACGATCTCTGTGTCCGCCTGTTTCGCCAAATTGAAGTTCTGCCTCCAAATGACCATCAAACGTTCCACAAACTCGTCGCCTTTGTGGCCGACCGCGACATTCGCCAAACAGATCTTCATGCTTTCCTCGGAATAGTAGATTGGTTGCGCTTGCCAGGAATCGTTACCGCTTCGAGTTGCTTCCATGCTTTATGCGGCGAATCCTCCCTTTGACGGGCAACATACCTTGGTTCACCTATGTTGTCCGGCCGCGCAGATGGAGGAGCATAATACGCCTCTGCACTCTTTCCAGTGGGTGGACCGTGTGAAGTTACCTATTTACTCAGCAACCCCGATGCCAAATTGAGAAGATGATGAAGTTTTCTGTATCAAACAGATTACAATAGACATAATCATTCTCCAGAGCAGACTTAGAATGTCTCAAAGCGAGAAATGAACATATGTATTAGTCACTTGATGCACACATGTGTGATCTTTGATAGCATTCGGAGCAACCTTGGAAAGGAAGGGCTGTGCAATGCCGCTGGAGATTTCGCCGCAGGAGTTGAGGACCCGGGGAGGCATCCTCGACCAGATTCTCGAGGAGGCGTTTGATGGCGCCGTAGTGCTGGACGAGCGCGGATACATTATTTACAACACGCCCAAGGCAAACCAAATGGGCGGCACGATTGCCGAGCAAGTGGCCGGCAGAAACATCAGTGACCTGGAGCCTCACAATCCCAATCTGTCGTTTTCCAAGGTTCTGGCGACGGGACAGCCCGAGCTGGGCATTCTGGTCATTGTGAACGGCCACAAGTGCATGTCGGACATTCATCCGGTCTACTGGAAGGGGGAGTTGGTCGGGGTCATCGGCACGCTGATGTTCGGCAATATGAACCGCCTGAAGCAGATTCTATCCGGCCTGCGCGAGAACGCCGACAACGCCAGCATGGATGTCTACGATGCCGTTGCCCGGATCGGCGCCAATTGCACGTTTGATGACTTCATTGGCCAAAGTCCGGCTACCGTGAATCTGCTGGCGCACTGTCGCCGGGTCGCCAGCCGGCGGGTGAGCTCGATTCTGATCCTCGGCGAGACGGGGACTGGCAAGGAGATTCTGGCCAGCGCCTTTCACACCGCAAGCCTGGGCCATGGTTTCCACCCCTTCGTCACGATCAATTGCACCGCCATTCCCAACGAGTTGCTCGAGTCCGAGCTATTTGGCCACGAAAAAGGCGCCTTCACGGGCGCCGTAGCGACCAAGAAAGGCAAGTTCGAGCTCGCCTCCGGCGGCTCCATTTTGTTGGACGAGATCGGCGACATGGACCTGCGCCTGCAAAGTAAGCTTCTACGCGTGCTTGAGGAGGGAGAATATGAGCATATTGGCGGCACGAAAGTTCTCCCGCTCAACGCCCAGGTGATCGCCTCCACGAATCATGATTTGAGGGAAAACTGCCGGGCGGGCAAATTTCGCCCCGACCTCTACTATCGCTTGAGCACCGCCGAGATTCGGATTCCTCCGCTCCGGGAACGCCGGGAAGACATTCCGCTGCTTGCCAACCATCTGATCGCCAAAGGCAAAATCGCGGTGTCGCTTTCCCTGGGAGCCATGGAGGCGCTGATGGGCTACAGTTGGCCCGGCAACGTCAGGGAATTGAGGAATGTACTCCAATGGCTCAGTTTTCTCGGAGCGGAAGGCGAGATTCGCGCCGAGGACGTGGAGCAGGTCTTGGCCAAACCGATGGAGCCCGATTCCCCGGAGACTCATGATCCTCTTTTGCCGAAGTATTCCGAGGGGGAGAAAGATGCCTTATTGAGGATTCTGAAGCGGCACCGTTTCAATCTGTCCCTGGCCGCCAAGGGCCTGGGAATAAGCCGTGGCACGCTCTACAGCAGAATCAAGAGACACGGCATTGTAATTCAGAAGACGCCCGCTTAGAGCATCCAGGCGGCCGATCAGGAGTCGAGAGTGGGCCACCTGGACACATCACCGCTCAAGGACTGCCTCGGACCTTTGGCGCCAGTCGAGAACCGCTCCGGATGAGTTGACGCCTACAGCGGTTCCACAATTGCTGTACCCCGAAACCGTAGCCGCTGAGTGGCTTTTCCTTAGCCATTCGGCCCTTTGATGGTTCACGCCCAGACCACGCCAGCTTCACCGTGAGCAATAGGGAGCGCTTGATCGCCTTTATCGCGATCTTCTGGGCAGGGAAGTGACCTGGGGGCAGGGCAATCGCATTTGAAATTGGTCTGAACCAATGTCGCCACGGACCAGGGTTGCCACTTACGTAGAGGGTAGTCGGGCATGAAGTTTCTTGCAGGAGGATTTCGTGTCCCGCAAAGAAACTTTGGAGCAGTTCGGTTCCTGTTGGGAAGGGCTTGAGGATCCGCGCAGCGGCAATGCCGCCTTGCATGAGTTTCACGAACTTCTGATGATGGCTTTATGCTGCGTGCTGTGCGGCGGTCAGGGTGCGGTGGATATGGCTCTGTTTGCCGAGGCCAAGGAGCCATTTCTGCGCAGCTTTCTCACCCTGGCCAACGGACTTCCCAGTCACGACACCTTCAGCCGCCTGTTCCGCAATCTCGATCCGGATCAGTTTCGCGATTCGTTTCAGCGGTTTATGGCGCAGTTTTCCGAGCAGTTGCAGGGGGTGGTGGCCATCGACGGCAAGGTGTTGCGCAGATCGTTTGATCGGGCCAGCGGCAAGTCGGCCCTGCACATGGTCTCGGCCTGGGGCTCACAGCAGCGGTTGGTGTTGGCGCAGATCGCCACCGATGCCAAGTCCAACGAGATTACGGCCGTGCCCAGGCTGCTCCAGATGCTGGCCCTCAAAGGCACCATCGTGACCGCCGATGCGCTCAACTGTCAGCGCGCGATCGCCGAGCAAATCGTCGCGCAGAAGGGCGACTACGCGCTGGCGCTGAAGGGCAATCAAGGCACGCTGTTTGACGATGTGATCCTGCTGCTCGATGATCCGGAGTTGAAAGCAAGCGCCGCTGCGCCGGTTGTCGAGGCCGATCACGGACGCATCGAAACGCGCACGGCGACGGTGTCAACCGAGATCGACTGGCTCGAAAAACAACATCAATGGCCGGGCCTGAAGGCTATCGGTAAAGTGGTTCGAATACGCGAAACGGCGGATAAAACCACGACCGAAACTGCCTACTATCTGCTCAGTCAAGTTCTGTCGCCGGAACGGTTCAACCAAGTCGTTCGACAGCACTGGGGAATCGAAAACAGCCTTCACTGGCGGCTGGATGTGGTCATGAACGAGGATCAGGATCGGACCCGGATGGGGCACGGGCCGCATAATCTGGCCGTACTCCGTCACATGGCCATCAATGCCATGCAAAAAGAAGGAACCAAGGGCTCCCTAAGAGGAAAGTTCAAACGCGCAGGTTGGGACGACGACTACCTATACCGCTTGCTGGAGCTATTTTGAAATGCGATTGCCCTGGACCTGGGGGCTTTTCCTCTTGTACTTGTTACGTACTCGGAAGATACCCCAGCCACGCAAGGAATAGATAGAAAGCCAGGGCGATGAGCGCTGACATGCCGGCGGAGAGGCGAGCAAATACAAACCGGGCTAGCAGGAGAGAAGCTTCGATGGCGGCCGCGGCCAGAATTGCCGCCAGAATCCCAATTCGCTTTGCGTCAGTGGCCGGGACTGGTTCTCCCCCCTAATGTGCGCGGATTCTTCCTTGTCCTGCATCGGAAGAACACCCCCTATTGCTCAGTCGATAGCCCGGACTCAACCAGGATACGCGGATGCTGCAATTTCCAGCGGGGTGCCATGGCAGCAAAGCACAACGCTCTACCCCGTGAATTCGAGCTTACTTGTATGTATCTCGGATAACCTATTTGGCGCGCCATCCATGTGACTTGTTTAACGTTTCGAGACAAGATTCACGAACATTGCCTTTAGTTTGCGCGTGGTTAATCGAGCACTTAGTTCATTGAGAATCGATCCTGGCCCACAGCCGATCTCGGCGATAGTTGCATGGGCTCTACCGGATTGCTTGATTGCCCGAAGGTTCTGCTTCGCCTTCCAGAACGAGTCAGCAGTATGCCAAGTCGGATTCAAAGCTGCATACTTGCCGCCGGTGTAAAAGTCACGCGCGGTTGAAAGGATGGTCATAACCTGAAATTCCTCTCGCTGAATTGCACGATAACGTGTACTCCCAGTGGGCTCCAGTCGTTGAGTTGGACACAACTCTGGCACTGACTAATCTGTTACGGCATTGTGTAGACCGCAGCCGAGGCCGCAGCCGACGCAATGCCTGCCGTGCCTATAATGGCCGTGTTTCTGGCGAAGCTGAACGGAACATAGAGCACATCTCCGGGCAGCATCGCTATGTCAGGAACCTTCCCCTTTTGAAGATCGCCGACTGACAGTTGCTGGTCAGATCGGGTTCCGTCTGACTTGAGTCGAATTAGTCGCGCATGGCCAAGCCTTGCGGAATTCGCTGTACCTCCCGCGATCGCAAGTGCCTGAAGTACGGTCATCCCCGACTCGTTATTCGCCATCACGAATCCTCCTGGACGATTAACATCGCCGAGCACATAGACGATTCCGGCCTTCGATACGATTACGGTGTCTCCAGGATTCACCATCATCTGGTCTGAGACAGCTCGCTCGGCATTATTAGAGAAAAGATAGTGGACATTGTGGCCCGGGTCGCCGTGCCGCTCGATGAGAATGTTGCGGTCTGCAACATCGTTCAGTCCGCCGGCCAGTGCCAGGATGTCAAGGATTGAGCGGGGTGTCGCAATCGGATATGCACCGGACGTTTTTACTTCTCCCAATACCGATACATTCTGAGTCGCATATTGTTCGATGGAGACAACAACTTCGGGATGATTCATGTAATGCGCGGCGATGAGACGATCATGGATGACGCTTGCAGCACCGGCAGGAGTAAGGCCGCTAACTTTGACATTGCCTACTCCGATGGCCGGGATCTCGCCCGCGTCCGTTACAGTAGGGTGCTCATCCAGCTCAGGCGTATCGGTCACATGGACAAATAACCGGTCGCCAGGACCGATCAAAAGGGATTCAGTGGTAGCCGCGGAAGCAGTACCAACAAAGCACACAATAGAAAGAAAACAAATACACTTACGCATAGGTAGCTCCATTTCGGTTGATGCGAGCGCTCTTACCCACAGTTAAGAGAACAAGAGGTCTGCCGTTATAGTTTCCGGCGCAGATTCGAGAAATTGCCCAGACCCATTGCATGATCACGCAACACGTCCTTCAGATATTGAAGATGCCGATGAAGCGTAGTAATTGGAATATGATTTGTCCATTCTCTTCACAGCATTCATCACGACGCCGATCTCCTGATCGCGGCGAGCTTCCATTTCAAGCAAACTGTAGCTCCGCTCCAGGGAATGCCGCTCCGTCACGTTGAATCGTGCGACCAACAGCGTGTAGTCGACCAGCAAACTGAGAATGAGTGAATCCGTTACAGGCAAAACAGGAGGAGCATCCAGGAGTATGAAATCGAACTGCTCGCGCCAGGCTTCAATGGACGACCGCATCGGCTCAGATCCGAGGAGTTCAGAGGGATAGGCGGGGGAAGGGCCCGCGACTAAGACTCTCAGAGTCGGAAGCCTCTCAATCGGGACTACCCCAGGAAGCACTTCTGCGCCAACCTCGCCGGAAAGAAGTGAGCTGAGTCCGGTCTGCGTATTGATATTTAGCTTTTTGTGCAGCATCGGTTGGCGCAGATCAGCATCAACCAATAGAACTTTCTTTCCTTGCAGAGCAAGGACAATAGCCAAATTCAGAGAGAGTGTCGTCTTGCCTTCGGCCGCGATGGAGCTGGTTACTAGAACAACCTTAGGCGTTTTTCCTTCCCGCGGGTGCAAGAGCCACGTACGAAGTACGCGAAGTGCTTCGACGTAGTGCGAATGGGGCTCATCCAGTGCCATCAAGGTGCTCCGATTCAGTCGCGACGCTTTTTGAACGTAATGTGGAAGCACGCCAAAGGTCACGTGGCCCGATTTGGACTCAAGATCCATGAAGTTATAAATTCTGTGATCGCGAAGCTCCATCACGAAGGCCGCTAGACATCCAAAGAAAAGGCCGAAGACAAGCGAGCCGGCTAGAAAAAGCGGTACATTGGGCTTCGCCGGCGTCGACGGGACTCGCGCAGGGTCTACTACTGTGAAGTTCGACGAGCGCATCCCCTCGAGCACCCCGGCTTCTTTGAGATGACCTAGAAGCGTCTCGTAGAGGGTTCGGCTCTGATCTGCTTCCTGGCGGGCAATTGAGTATTCCATCGCCTTACTATTCTGGCTGTCTGCCTGCTGCTTTGCGTCATTGAAAGCCGCCCGAGCATTATCCTCAATCGTCTGAGCAATATCGAGATCACTCTTGGCGCGCAATGCGACACGCTCAACTTCCGATTTAATGGCCAAGTCGATGGCGGTTCGGTTCGCTCGAATCTCATCCAGCTTCGGATAAGCTGCACCGAATTTCGAGGAAAGTTCATCCAACTGGCCCTGGAGGGTCGCTTGCTGAAGACGAAGGCTCTGGATCAGGGAAAGTGAATTTGTTAGTCCCGAGGATATTCCTGTCAGGTTCCCATTCCCCGCGAGTTCCGATATCAATTCTGCATCGCCTGCCTGCACTGCCTGATATACGGCGCCTCTAATGATCCGATTGGATTGGGCCTGGCCCAGAGCTGCGGTCGCCTGCCGCAAGCGGTCAATTGCACTGCTGTATACGCCGGAACCTCCCATCGTTTTATCATCGAGCGCTCCCTCTCCGCCCAGTGAAAAAATCCCGGAATCGCGTTGCAATGCCACTACCTTTGCCTGAAGATCGTCGCTCTGCTTCTGCAGATCGGTCATCTGTCCACTAAGCCACTTTGAGGCTTGAGATGTAGCGTTGAAACGCGTCTGAAAGCCGTAGTCGGCCAAACCTTGAATGAGGTCATTGACCACAGCAGCAGCGATCTTCGGATCCGAATCGTAATATGAAATCTCAATCAGTCTTGTTCCCGAAATCGGCTTGACACTGAGATTTCGAGAAAAGACAAGCAATGCCTGAGTTCGGCGACGCGGGGTATCTTCCAACGACGCGTTATCCGGGTCGCGAGGACTTGCTGCTACGAAAAGGCTGGCAATCCGCCCGACCAAACTGAACTTGGGCTTGAAATCCTCTGTCGCCTCCAAGTTCAGATCGTTGATGGCTCTTAGCGCCAGGGTGTCGGATTCAAGAATCTTCGCCTGCGTCTGCATCGTAGTGATGCCATCAAGTTCATCGGAAGTCGTGGCAGGCCCTCCCATCAGGTTGTTCAGCCCCAGGCCGTCCACTGCCTCTTTTTGAACCTGCAACCGCGCTGATGCCTCGTAACGACGAGGACTGAATACGCTCGCAAGGATGCCAACGATCAGTGCAAACACGATCGTCCCGAGAACGATTACGCGCCTGCGCATTAAGACTTTCCACAGATCGGCAATAGCAATTCGTCCGTTATTGCTGTTCGAGGAAGATCTAAGTCCGGATTCTATTAGAGATTTCAAAGCGACTCCAATCTGAGACAGAAATATGCGATTAACGTGGTCATAAATAACGAAGCCGATATTGACTTAAGATATTTTCCTGACGCAAAAGAGCTGCACACCCGCAGCAAAGTGCGATCGCAAAGGCGAGCGCAATCCATGCGGTTTTGGAGGTCATCAGGTAGAGGCGCGGAAGCACAACCCCGGAATCGGTATCAGGAGATGGGGTCGGGGGCAGTTGCCCCAAGTTCGGACGCTCTCTCTTGCGTCGCTCCGGGATCTGGAGCGCCAACTTGATAGGCCTATGTTTATGCACTTTACCTCCATGACTTTGGGTGCCATTAGCTTGCCAACTCCGCTCATCACAATGATGCGGGCCCGGCATCTCTGTTCGCCAAGCAGTCGCAGAATCTCGACGCCATCGACCTCAGGCATCACGAATTCAAGGCTAAGGTAAAGAGCCGCGACGATAAATCCAACGAATGTGGTACCTTCTGGTACCGTTGTGCTATTACGCGATCATGGAAACGCCAGACAGTGACGTCATGTCTTTTATAGTCAATAGCGTACGCGCCTTTAGATCTTCACAGCAACTACACAATTTAGGGTACTGACTTGTACCATCATATCGGTTATGTTCCTCCTAGTCACTTAACGATGTGTGTGAGTCCCACTGGGAGATTCTGTAAACGAGTAATCGACATCTCTTGTCCAGTCGTTTTCAAAGATTACTCCCGCGAGCCTTAGAAAAGGGGCTTTGCTAAGCCAGTATGGCGAAGCCTTGCCATAAAGTGCGCTTGTAATTCGATTGCCGGTGTACTTTTGGAAACAAAGAAAAGGATAGACAACCGTGGGTTCACAGAGCCTTTCTCTCAAAACCACTAGCCACGAGCAGTTTAATCGTGGACTGGGCGATCCGACATGCGAGCGGCGGTGGTATGCGGTCTTCACCGTACCTCAGAACGAGAAGTCGGTAGCCAGGCATTTGAATTTGCAAGATGTTGAGTCGTTCCTTCCTACCTACGAAACCGTTCGAGTGTGGAAGAACCGGCAACGCAAAAAGACCGAACTGGCCCTCTTCCCGAGTTACATCTTCGTGCACGTTAACCGCGGCGAGCGGGTAAAGGTACTTCAGGCTCCCGGCGTGCTTCACATTGTTGGCAATAGCTGCCAGCCGCTCCCCGTGGAAGATGCTGAAATCGGCTCTCTCCGCTTGGCCTCTCACTGCAGACAACTCGAGCCGTATAAGGAGCTCGTTATTGGTGAGAAAGTCCGGGTCAAGACCGGTGTGATGCAAGGCATTGAGGGCACTTTAGTGCGCAAGGACAGTGGCTTCCGGTTCATTCTTACCCTGAATCTGATTAACCAGCACGCAGCAATCGAGGTCGACGCAGATACTCTCGAAGCCGTTACAGCTACCAAGCTAATACCGGTAAGGACCCACTGAGTCGCAGTAGTACGAAAAAGGCATACGACACTATGAAGGAGCGACTGCCATCATTGGACGGGTTGCGAGCCATCTCGATCATCATGGTGATGCTTGGGCACCTGTCTGGCACGGCCGGTCTAAGTGTCAGCCTGACGTGGCTCATACCATATGCCCAGTTCGGAGTGCGCGTGTTCTTTGTCATTTCCGGCTTCCTGATCACATCAATCTTGATCAAAGAGCGGGAGATAACGGGCAGAATTAATCTGAAGAGGTTTTACATTTCACGCACGTTTCGCATCTTTCCGCCGGCGTATGTCCTGATCATTGTCACTGCATTCCTAAATCGTGGTAGCGTTCATTTAGGCGACATCTTACGCGCCATGACTTATACGAGCAACTATCACCAAAGGCCATGGGTGTTGGCGCACACCTGGTCTCTTTCCGTAGAAGAGCAGTTTTATCTACTCTCGCCCGCCGTAATCGCGTTCTTCTTTCGATATCGTACGCGTGTGCTGATGGCTACAATTGCGATTACTCCGTTTCTCAACGCTTCGCTGTTTTACTTTGGTCATGGCACCGGCATTGTTGGTATGTACTTTCCCACCGTTGCAGATTCCCTCGCAATGGGATGCATGCTGGCAATTGCACAGCCTTGGCTAAAGAGACACGAACACATCATTTGCGGCAAAGCCTTCCTGATTGTTCCTCTCATCACACTTGCTTTGCCTCTCACCCCAATTTTGTCGCGAAATATGGCGATCGTAAACACACTTGCTTTGCAAACATTAGAGTATGCAGGAATTGCGCTATCAATTGACAATGCCTTACGTATGCACTGGAAGGCACTGAACATAGCTCCACTACGATGGCTGGGACTCATGAGCTACAGTCTTTACCTCTGGCAACAAATGTTCCTAAACCGGCATTCCGGTTCGGCGTGGACTACTTTTCCTCTAAATGTAGCGCTGGCCATATTGTGCGCTTGCGGGTCTTACTTCTTAGTTGAGCGGCCCGTCCTTCGATTCCGCGATCGAAGGCTTTCCGCCAGCGCACAGATTGAGGCAAAAACCGAGCCGCTAGCACACCCCGGAAACAGCGATGGTCTGAAAGGCTCGTTGAATTCAGTGATCTATACAAACGACTTGGTTGGCGAATTATGAATCCACAAAGTGGCCTGAAAACATTGGTGTTTTTGGTGGGCGTCTTATTGCTGACAACCGCTGAAGGGGTAGCCTCGCAGCTTCCTCAATCCGGCGTACAGAATTGCGCAGGCTATCCGGGCAGGGATGCGGGCGAGAAGATAGCTGCTTGTCTTGCAAGCATGCCTCACGGCGGAATCGCCGATGCCCGAGGCATAAGCGGAGCACAAACGATTTCGCGAAGGTTAGTGATCGACAAGCGGGGTGTTATTTTGCTTTTTGGGCCGGCATCGGAGTTTACGCTTGCGGACGGGGTCACGATTGACCTTACTGGCTACGCTTCGCAGATCGTCGGAGGCGGCCACTCTACGGTGTTTATTTTGGGTAACGGTTCCAGCGTACGAGTTGGAAACGCGATGACCCCAATTGCCCGCTGGAAGCTCGAAGACTTTGCATTGAAGCCGGCAGGAGGAAAGACGCCAAACGCGGGCATCATTCTGGAGAATGCACGCGAGGGCATCCTGCAGGGCTTAGCCGTGCAAAACTTTTCCTCCGGCGAAGCCAGCGGTATCAAAATACTCGAAAATTGTTGGGGCGTCAGGGCAGTCGAGAATATGGTCGACGTCAATGACGTTGGATATCGGTTTCTTGGAAGCAATGTCAATGCTTGGGTTATTCGCGGCGGCGTGATCTACGGAAACAAGGTGGGAATGTTGTTCGACTTGGGGCGAGGAACCGCCCAGGGAATTGACGTCACAGACGGCGTGCAATTTGAGAACAACCAAATTGGCGTGTGGTTCGCTTCGGGAACGATTGCGGGTACGTTTCTGCGCGATCTTTATGCCGAGATAAAACCTAAACAACGCCTGGTTGTTGCCGCTGCTTCCGGCAATGAGCCACTTCACGTTTTGAGGCTCAGCATATACGGTGGTTACATCAATTTTATGGGAACGAGTCCGGTGTCTGTGCGCGCTCGCGCAAATGATTCTGTTGAAGCCAGAATATCGAACGTGGTGCTCACAACCGGGGAGAAACTGGCAGTGGCTGAAGTCAGCGGCAATACGGCGTTCGTCGCCGTTCAAAACGCGATGCAAGTCGACATGGGAACGAGCAAGGTGTTAGCAAGCCAATGATAAACCGAATTGCATTATCTGCCCTTTGCCTCTACGTCTTTACGATGACGTGGGAGCACAGTACGGATATGGGCCCGGGAATTGGTTCCGTCTGCAGAATAATGGGCATCGTGGCCATGATTGTGGGAATGGGGGCGGTCCTGATACGTGGCTCTCTACGACGCCTGACTGTTTTTCATGGCACAGTGGCTATTTTCTATTTTCTTGTTGTGGCGTCCCTTTTCTGGACTGTTGACTTCGATGCAACCGCGGCAGCTATTCGCAGCTTTGCGCAAGCAATGTTTGTCGTTTGGCTGGCCTGGGAATTTGCACCCGAAATGGCGCAACGGCGGTGGCTGATGTTCTCCTACATCGCTGGTGGGTACGTCACCAGCTATCTGACCATCCATGACTACTTGAGCATTGGAATTGTCACCCATCATGAACTTCGCGTCAGTGCTGCAGGATGGAACCCAAATGAACTGGCGATTGTTCTTTCCATCGGAATTCCATTTGCCGCCTGGCTGACTCGGAAACCGAGCCGCCTGCCGGTGCGTCTCGTGGCACTGGGATATCTATTGATTGCCCCGGCTACTGTTGTGCTTACCGCCTCGCGCAGTGGTGCCGTCGCGATGACCATCGCGGGTCTTTCTGTTGTACTCATTCTCGGCGAAGGCAATGCGCGTCGAAAGATGGTTGCAGTTGTGCTCATGGGATTGGTTTTGGCTGCCGCTCCGGCCCTCATTCCACGGGACTCATGGAATCGCCTTACAACGATTGGCGCGGAACTCAACGGCGGAGGAATGAATGGCCGCATGCCAATCTGGCAAGCCGGTCTGAGGGTGTTTTCTCACAGCATTCCGAATATTGTCGTCGGCGTAGGTGCTGACGGATTCATAAAGGCTGTAGACATCTGGTACGTCGCTCATAACACCTATTTATCTGTCCTCGTAAACAACGGATTAATTGGTTTTGTGCTTTTCCTCGCAATTTTGGCACAGGCTGCCTGGGCAGGTTTCCGCAGCGTCGATCCGGAGCGAAAGGTGATTTTGTCTTCGCTTTTGTGCTGGATGGTAGCAATTGCCGTGGGAACTTGGGACCACAATCGTGTTGCCTGGTTCCTTCTAGCGATAAGTTTCACTGCCGGTGCCCAGCGTAGTTCACCGTATCTGGCTGGAATCGTGGCGCTTGCCTTGAAGAACAAACCTTCAATCAGGACAGTCCCGCATGAGCCTACTGGGATTTAATGGTAGTAACTCATAGCGTCAATAAGACAAATCAAGAATAAGAGCCTGCGCAAAGCACCACCCAAAAGACAACTCAGCGGGGAACGCGAACCAGATGTTAACCAAATCCCGGGTAGGACAAGCCTTTCGCTTTCCGCAAACCGCCAATCATCGCATCTTCCGAGCCGCGTTAACGGTTGGAACGTTTGCGGCGTGTGTAAGGGTCATTGCGACGTTAAAGGAATTGGTAGTCGCGGGATCTCTCGGCCGGTCTGATGAACTCGAAGCTTTCCTGATTGCATTTCTCATTCCGAGCTTCGTGGTGCAATTGGTCGCCTCGCAGTTTGCGTCGGCTGTTATTCCAACATTTATCGAAGTGCGCGAAAACAATGGCCATGAAGCAGCACAGCGACTGTTGTCAAGTGTGTTGCTCCTCACCCTTGCAACGTTGACGGTAGTAGCGCTTCTCGTTGGCGGTTGTGGGCCGCTACTGCTGCGACACATCGGATCGAACTTTGAACCGGCGAAGCTTGCTTTGACCCGGAAACTCTTTTATTGGCTGCTTCCCTATCTAATCGTAAACGGCATGGTCGTCGTCTGGGGCGCGGTACTAAATGCGATGGACCGGTTTGCGATACCGGCATTAAGTTCAGTTTCCACTCCCGCAATCACTTGCCTGTGCATCGCACTATTCGGAGTCTCCTTCGGCGTATGGTCAATGGTGGCGGGGACGCTGATCGGCGCATCTGCAGAGGCCGTTGTGCTCGCCTATTTCCTGGCACGAACTGGACACCGCATCGAGTTTCGCTGGTACGGCATGACGAACGACGTCAAGCAGGTCGCGCGTCAATACCCGCCCCTCTTCATTGGTTCATTGTTGTCTGGCGGTGGCGCTCTCGTGGATCAGGCGATGGCGGGCATGTTGATTGCTGGCAGCATTGCAGCATATGCGTATGGGATCAGAGTAACGACACTCATCAGCACGTTTATCGCGATGTCACTGAGCACAGCAGTAGTACCATATTTGTCGGCAATGACCGCTCGGCAGGATTGGCTCGGCTGTAGACACACGTTGAATACATACTCAAGGCTCCTCCTGGTATGCACAATCCCGCTAGCCATGCTTCTCCTTGTTTTCGCGAGGCCGATAATACAAATCGTGTTCCAGCATGGCGCCTTTACTGCGGCCGACACTGATATTGTGGCTCGCGTACATGCGATGTACTGCCTGCAGCTTCCATTCTTTGCGATTGGCTTGATGTATTCGCGGCAGCTTTCGGCGATGCGACGTAATGACATTCTGATGTACACGGGCGCATGCAGCCTCGTGCTGGACGTCATCTTTAACATCGTCTTCATGCGCCGCATGGGAGTAGCAGGTATCGCGCTTTCGACTTCCATGTTTGTGTTCGTGTCCTTTATTGCAAAGGCATGGATTGTACAACGTTTGCTTTTCAAAGCAAACGCGGCATTAATGAAAACGTCGATTGTAGACGGGAAGATGTTGGCATGAATTATCCACTAGGTAGTTTCGGATTCGGGGCCGCAGTTCGCCGCGTTAGACTGGCGTACATTCAGAGGACCAGGGGTGGCACTGGCGTTGCCCGCGCCATGGGAGTAAAGGTTGGCGAAGGTTGCCGAATTTATACCCGCAATTTCAACGGAGAGCCGTGGCTGGTAACTATCGGAGACAGGGTGACTGTGACAGCGGGCGTTTCGTTCATCACTCATGATGGGGCGACCTGGCTCATTCGCGACGACAAGGGAAGGCGCTATCGCTTCGCTCCGATTGAAGTCGGCAACGATGTGTTTATTGGCCTTAACTCCGTTCTGTTGCCAGGGGTGAAGGTAGGCGACCGCTGCATTATCGGGGCAGGTAGCGTGGTAACGAAATCGGTCCCTAGTGGGTATGTTGTGGCGGGTGTGCCTGCTCGTATTGTTGGCCTGTTTGACGTGTATCGAGAGAAAGCGTTGGCCACGTTCGCGTCCGAGTCGGACACACATGGCGCAACGGCACGTCAACGGATCGACGCGATCCTACATCGTAACCTCGCACCGGAGATGCCAATCCCTAAGCATTTGGAACCTGCGCAGATTCAATGAACAAATTCTCGACATTGTCCTGAACCTCAACTGCACGCGCTCCTTGAATGTGACCGGGATCGCACTTGCCACCTTTCTGTTCTACCTTTTTGGTTTGGCCGCGGATGCATTCTCATGCTTAACGGATTCACAGGAGATTTATGCGATTGACGCTCGTACTTCCGGGCCTTCGAGGCGGCGGCGCTGAGCGGGTGCTATCCACGCTTGCCAATTCATGGGCTGAGCAAGGTCACTCAGTCACCCTTTTCACCTTCGATTCGGAAGGTCCTGTCGCGTTTGCGTTGTCGCCAACCATCGAGTTTCGGCCGCTCCCACTGTCGCGAGTGTCGGGCAACCTTCTGCGGGCGCTGATATCGAATTTGCGACGGCTGCAAACCCTGCACACAGCCATTCGCGACTCTACCCCTGACATTGTGGTTAGCTTTATCACCTGCAGCAACGTGCTAAGTATTGTTGCCAGTGTAGGTGTTAATGTTCCGGTGGTTGTCTCTGAACGCAGCGATCCACTTCAATTCGAAACTGGATTGGTTTGGCGCTTACTGCGCAGAATCACCTATCCGAAGGCAGCAGCGATCGTTTGTTTGACCGAACAAGCGGAAGCCATCTGCCGGAAATTTGCTGCTGGGAAAACAATCGTTATTCCCAATCCGGTTGCGTTCAGGGAGCAGTCAAGCTCTATCTCGGTAGAGAGCAAGTCCAAACAAATATTCGCAATGGGAAGACTCGATCAGGTTAAAGGGTTCGATCTTCTCATTAAGGCATTTTGCATGATCGCTGATTGGCATCCTGATTGGACCCTCACGGTTCTTGGAGAAGGGCCCGAAAGGGAACACCTGGAATGCCTGATTGCGAAGCTGGGTCTCGATGGACGCGTCTTGCTGCCCGGTTGGGCAGCGGATCCTTTCCCTTTACTGGCGTGTGCGGACTTTTTCGTGCTGCCTTCACGAGTCGAAGGTTTTCCGAACGCGCTCTGCGAGGCGATGGCGTGTGGTATCCCCGCCATCGCGTTCGACTGTCCTTCCGGTCCCGCAGATATCGTGCGTCATGAAGTGGATGGCCTGCTGGTCCCACCAGAAGACGTAGATGCGCTGGCCTCTGCGATGGAAAGGCTCATAAGTATCCCAGCCGAGCGCGCTCGCTTGGGCCAGCGGTCCTCCGAAGTGGTACAGCGGTTTGGCCTCAATAGAATCCTGCAACGGTGGGATGATTTGTTTCGAAAAGTTTGTTCGACCCAAGAGGGATTGGGTAAGCAAGGTTCTCTTGAGGTGCAAAATGACTACTGAGGCTGCGGCTCTCATCAATGCCGATTTGTACCGTTACTTCGGACGAACGGACCGAAGCACGTTTATTTCTGCGTTCCTTAAAATACCGGGATTTCGTTTCACATACTACTTGCGCAAGGCGCGCAGCTATCGCAATCAAGGAGGAGTGTTGTCCAAGCTCGCCTTTGCATTTAACAAGATCCTGCTGAACCGCTACCGTTTCCGCTATGGGTTCGAAATATTCGAGACCACCGATATCGGTCCAGGATTCTACCTCGGCCACTTTGGCGGCGTAGTGATTCATCCCAATACTGTCATCGGTAAAAACGTCAATATCGCACAAGGGGTGACGATCGGGCAGACGAATCGCGGACCCAAAGCAGGCGTTCCTGTGATCGGAGAACGTGTCTGGATTGGAGCAAACGCGGTAGTGGTCGGCGCGGTTTCCATCGGCGACGATTGTTTGATCGGTCCGGGGGCGTACGTAAACTTCGATTTGCCACCAAGAGCCGTGGTGATCGGGAATCCTGGCAAGATCGTTTCATATGCGGGCTCAGCGGGCTATGTCAATCGGACTTTCACGCCGCCGCTGGCAAGCATCGCGAAGAAGAAAGGCTAGCTTGATCCCTTTTTGTCAATCCCGCCGCTCGGTTATCGCACTGTTTTCGCCATCGCTGGAATGCGGGGGCGCCGAGCGAGTGCTGCTCAATCTCGCAGGCGGCTTGGTCGCGACGGGCATCGATGTTGATGTCGTCTTAGCTAGTGCCACCGGTGTGTTTCTGTCGCAATTGGCTCATGAAGCCCGGATCGTCGACTTGAAAGCTTCGCGCATCATCACATCGGTAATACCACTAGCGCGCTATCTTCGCGAAGTTCGTCCCGATGCACTGATTGCTTTTCAGGACCACGCGGGCGTCGCCGCCATGGCGTCTGCTGCGCTCAGCTGTTGCCATACTCCAATCTTCCCAGCAAACCACAGCACGTGGACGAACATGTTGGAAACTGGGGGTCGCAGGCAACGTGTACTTGCCTGCCTTGCGAGTTTTGCCTACCGGCATGCTGCTGGCGTTATCACTGTCTCGGAGGGAGCAGCGACAGCTCTGGTGAGTTGTCTTGGCCTTGAGCGTTCGCGGGTGCATGTTATCTACAACCCTGTCGTTACCGCATCTTTGTTCTCAAAAGCGAAAGCTGAGGTTGAGCATCCATGGTTTAAAGCAGGTCAGCCACCGGTGATTCTTGGCATCGGGCGACTCACCCCGGCGAAAGATTTCACAACCCTAATCGCGAGTTTTGCTCGCTTGCGGGCACACTTTCCGGCACGCCTGATGATTCTGGGAGAAGGAGAGGAGCGCGCGGCACTCATCGCGCTAGCCAGGAAGCTGGGCGTATCTGAGGATGTTGAATTATCCGGCTTCACAGACAATCCGTATGCCTACATGCGGCAGGCAGCGCTGTTCGTGTTGTCCTCGGCATGGGAGGGATTACCTACTGTGTTGATCGAGGCGCTGGCGGTTGGGGTGCCAATCGTAGCCACCGATTGCCCAAGCGGTCCAATTGAAATCCTTGAAAGCGGCAAATACGGCTCTTTGGTGCCAGTTGGTGACGTCGGAGCGATGGCGGCCGCAATGTACAAAGCGGTCACGGCCAAGCGGTCACGGCCCGATAACAGTTCGTGGGCCAAGTTCACCGTACCCTCAGCCACTGCTCGATACATCGACACGCTCTTGCTTCGCCATTCCCCGATCTAACGCAAGAGCTATTTGGCTTGAAGATTTGGAATCACGAATTGACAGCAAGAAGGATGTACAAGTCCATCCGCAGCCCCTTGAGCGCATCTGTTTTGAAGAGTAAGCATCACAGAGCAGCAACGCCTGCAATATAAGGTGCACCCTTGACGATGCAAAACTCCTTTACAACTGATTTGGGTAGCGGGGCCTGAATTCCGCCCAGAAAACTATGAAGATTCTTGTTGACACTCGCTACTCGCGCTATCTGCCTGAATGCACGACATTAGACAGTGAAATTGAGCGCCTCTTTGGCAGGCGCGTCCTCGCACTGACTAAGAGCAACGGAATCCTGCGAGGACTGATGGCATGGTGGGTTGGAAGACGATTTGATTTTATAGTAACGGTAAACCACCATCCCGGATCGTCCTTGTTGATTGTGCTCGCGGGACTCTCTCACAGACGAAAACTCATCCTATTGGAATTCATGATCTACGGGGATCGCACGGTAAAGCGTCTGTCTTTGCCGGTGATCATTCCGCTGCTACTTGGGCCGGCACTACGAAAGGCCATGGTAGCTGCGCAGGTGATGTTGGAATCGGAACCGAAATACTATGCAGAGTTGCTCGGCATACCCGAGTCGAGGTTTTCGCCGATCCTGCTGCCGCTGGTTGACAGCCAAAAAACAGAACTGACGAATACAAGGCAAAAAAACCTTGTGTTTAGCTCGGGAAGGGCAGCTTGCGACTGGGAAACATTGTTGAGCGCAGCGGAAGGTACCGATTGGGAATTGGTCATCGTTTGCGGGCGTCGCGAGCTTAAATACATAGAGAAGCTTAACCACACCGTTAAGGCAAAGGTGCTTTCAGATATCTCCGCTGACGAGCACGCGAAATGGATGCGCTCCGCAGCAGTCTATGTTCTTTCTCTCTATGATCGCCCAATCAGTTCGGGTCAGTTAAGGCTCGGCAATGCTATTTCGTGCGGTACTCCAACCGTGGCAACGCGAGTGCGGGGCTTGGAGGGATATGCAGCGAACGGGCGGAATGCTCTCTTGGTTGAACCCGGGAATGCGATGGATCTGCGGAAGCGCGTGGACGAACTGCTGCTTCACCCTGAACGACGCTTCGCCCTCGCGAAACGTGCACGCAAATTATCCGAATCGCGCACCGAATCCACTTTTTTCCATTCCATTCGAACTTTTGTGTTCGGAGCGGCGCACAAATCAGATACGCCAGATGAAAGGGTGCAGCAATGAGTTTCCAAAGTTTTAATCAATCGCGGTCGGTCTGCTTTGTCGTTACAGCACTGCATCCAATCGGGGGCGCGGAGATGCAGGTCGCCCAATTAGCGAAAGCATTCAATCGCCGTGGATGGTTGGTCTCGGTCGTCTGCATGTTATCCAATGAAGGTGACCTCGCTGCTGACCTGCGGAAGCAGGGTGTGCGTGTCCACTACTTAGGTATGCAAAAAGGGATTCCTGATCTCCGTGGCATCGTCCGTTTGGCAGCGTGGCTGAGACGAGAACAGCCAGGTGTCGTGCACAGTCACATGGTTCACGCGAATTTGCTGACACGCATCACCCGATTGTTCGCCCCACCATCAGTTTTCGTATCGACCGTGCACAACATCAGCGAGGGAGGATGGTTGTGCGAATTAGCATATCGTCTCACAGATCGTTTGGCAGACAAGACAACTGCGATCTGTGGGGCTGCGGCCAATCGGTATGTTCGCGTGAAAGCCGCTAGACCTCAGAACCTGATAGTAATACCGAACGGCGTAGACACAACGGAGTTTTGTCCAGACATTAAGTTGCGGCTACGCACTCGCACAGTTCTGGAAATAGACGAAAGGTTCATATGGTTGGCGGTGGGGCGGCTCTGTGAACAAAAACATTACGCAAACCTGTTGCATGCATTTGCCGCGATCCCTGAAAACAAAGCGGTATTGCTGATTGCGGGAGAGGGTCCAGAGCGTGCAGAACTCTACGCTCTTGCCGTAAACCTTGGCATCGAGAAGCGCACGAGTTTTCTCGGGTTTCGGACCGATACGGCAACTTTGATGACTGCCGCCGACGGGTACGCCATGTCATCGCGGTATGAAGGGATGCCCATGGTGTTGCTCGAGGCGTCGGCTTGCGCCCTGCCGATAGTTGCGACCGACGTGGGAGGAAACGCCGAAGTCGTGAAATTCGGCAGACTCGTGCCTCCATTGTGCCCCGGTGCACTCTCTCAGGCCATGGCCGACGTCATGGCGCAGTCCAATGAAGTGCGAGCTGAAAGCGGCGCTGCGGCGCGGAGCTACATCGTACGTCATTTCAGCATGGAGAGCGTCGTTTCCCAGTGGGAGCACCTTTACCACAGCCTTCTACAGGTCCGCCCCGCTTCCAATTATCAACCCTGTATCCGGTAGTAAGGCTTGCACGTTGTCGCGGTCCTGCTGCAATTCCCAATTCACTGGGGCCGATATTCCTCGATATGTCGAATCTGTAGGAAATAACTGTGAAGATACTCTACATCATCACCCGCGCGGAAGCTGGGGGCGCACAAGTGCACGTTCTTGAACTGCTGAAGGCAGTTCGACATCATGCAGATGTTGCACTTGCCACAGGAGAAGAAGGCTTTCTAACAGAATGTGCCCGGCAATTAGGAATACCGGTGTACTTGATTGACGATCTAGCGGCGCCGATTTGCTGGCGCCGGGACGCGAAGGCTGCTTGGCAGATCCGGCGTCTATTGATGCAGCTGAAGCCAGACCTGGTTCACCTCCACTCGTCGAAAGCCGGGATACTGGGCAGGCTCGCGGCAAGGATCACCGGGGTCCCAAGTATTTTCACGGCTCACGGTTGGGCATTTACGGACGGCGCGAGTCTGTCGCGGAAACTGGTTGCCGTGCCGAGCGAGTGGTTAAGTTCAAGGCTGGGGAACCAGATTATCAACGTTTCCCGGAACGACTTTGAAGTCGCGCAAAAGCATGGCATTGGGAATGCGAAACGTATGACGGCGATCCACAACGGGATGCCAGATGGGAGCCTCCGCGCACACCCAGGCATCACCTGCGTTCCGAAACTCGTAATGGTAGCGCGCTTCAGCCAGCAGAAGGACCATACACTTCTGCTGAATGCACTGGTGGGAGTCGAGGAGGATTTTCGACTGCAGTTCGTCGGGGATGGCCCTCTTCTCGACGCTGCGATGCGTTTGTCCACGGAGCTGGGAATGGACAGGCGCGTGGAGTTCCTGGGATTACGCGGAGATGTAGAAAAACTTCTCTCCGAGGCGCAAGTGTTCGTGCTGGCGTCGAACTATGAAGGCTTTCCAATCAGCATCGTGGAGGCAATGCGCGCAGGCTTACCGGTAGTGGCAAGCGACGTGGGCGGAGTACGTGAATCAGTGCAAGACGGACACAACGGCTTTTTGATTCCGCGTGCGGATAAGACGATGTTAAGGGACAAGTTGAAAGTGCTGATTTCCGATAGCGCTCTTCGCACGAAAATGGGAACGGCTTCGCGGCGCAGATACGAGAAGGACTTCACTGCGGAGCGTATGGTTGCCAAGACACTTGACGTCTACGACAACCTGCTGGCACTTCGACACGGCTCCCTCCGACCGATTGGACTCCAAGAAACGGCTCTGGGAGTTAACAATGAAGTTCGCCTGTGACAAGGATCAAACGGCATGCGGTATAAGTAATTCCTTTCTATTCATTTCTCTTGCAAATTACGATGAGGTAATAACTTCGATATGGAACGGCATTCGACATTTGCTGGAAGGCGCATCGCAATGGCGAGCGTGGATCTGTTGCTGTTGCACTACGCGTTCATTACTTCGCTCAACATGAGCGTCGGTCAGGAACAGTGGGCAACACAAGCCAGTCTCAGTCATACGTTTCAAATAGCGTCCCCGCTCTCTGCCTGCGCCCTAGTGATCATTTACTACTCTGGTCTGTATGCAAAGTGGTTGCGCCGGTCAAAGTTCTTCATCGTTCAGTCCGCCGGCACCGCTTCAGCACTAATTGTGCTGGCTGCCATTGTGCTAAGTTTTTGGGAACGCGCATTCGCAATCCCTCGAATCACTTTCCCGACCGCATTCGTGTTTCTTACCGTATTTCTTTCGGGGAGCCGTTTGCTTAGCCAGCACCTGCACAGGTCGCAACTTGGATTTCGGCGTGTGCTGGTGATTGCTCGCGATGTGAATGCAGCGTCCATGCTAACGCTCAAATTCAAAACCCTATCCAGCTGGTTTCGAGTGGAAAGGTATCTTACCGCTGATCAAATCACCCTCCTTCCCTCGCTGCTGGCAGAAGTGGACATTGTTGCTGTTTCTGGAGTGCTTGAAAATAAAAATCAAGTCGTCAGTACATGTGTTCAAGCCGGGAAGGAAGTGCTGTTGGTTCCCGGTGTCAGCGAGTTGCTCTTGTACAGTTCGAGGACAGAACAAATCGATGACCTGCTTATGTTTTCCGTTATTCCCCCTGTTCTCAGCCGTGGGCAAGAGAAAATAAAGCGCTCAATGGATCTTCTCGTGTCATCTCTTTTGGCCTTGCTCGTCAGTCCTCTTTTAGTGCTTGTTTATTTTCTGATCAGTTGTGATTCGCCAGGCCCAGTAATCTACAGGCAGGAGCGCGTTGGGAAAGATTCAAAGATTTTTCATGTATTCAAGTTTAGAACGATGGCAGTTAACGCGGAAAAACATTCCGGTCCGGTTCTCGCCTGCGAGCATGATCCTCGAGTTACGCGGATCGGGCGGGTTTTGAGGGCGTGCCGAATTGATGAGTTACCTCAGCTCCTAAACGTTATATTGGGAGACATGAGTTTCGTCGGCCCCAGGCCGGAACGCCAGTTTTTTATCGAAGGATTTGCTCGCGAAATACCGGGCTATCTTCTTCGATTGAACGTTAAACCAGGAATCACTGGACTTGCCCAGATTCGCGGAAAGTACTGCTCGTCGGCTGAAGATAAAGTGAGATTGGATTTGATGTATATAGCAAATTACTCACCAATGCTCGACCTCAAGATCATTTCCGAAACGGTTGAGACAGTTCTACGTAGGTTAGGCGCTGAGGGCACTACGGGGGGTACCGCCCAAGCATCACCAGACCGTCAGGTCACTCCTATTTTCGTGGCCAGCGGCCGCTAGACATGATCAAAGCCTGGCTGAACAGGTGGTCAGCCAGGACCGAGCGAATGCAGTTCGATCGCTTTGGGTTGATTAGCCATAGACAATAACACTTTGCACGAGGCTGTCCCTCGGGCGGTTCGGGTATCCAACCAGCGTCTCGTGTTGGTTCGGCTTGAGATGAGCGATCAGTCAGTCGCGTAGCTTCCCGTGCAGGTGAGTGGCTCGCCGTCTCACATGTTCTTTCGGCGAGGAGCTAGAAACCCGGCGATGGGAACTATAGCTTTAAAGTTTTCGCACCTTCACGCTTACCTGATGTACCAACCTCACAAGGAGTCCGTCTCATGCAAGTGTCACCCGCGCTTTCCTCTGAACTAGAATCCCTGATCGTTTCTCGTCAAGCCCGCATCGGCATCATTGGTATGGGATACGTCGGGCTGCCACTCTCACTTCTTTTCAGTGAGCAACGATTTCGCGTCACCGGGTTTGACGTTGATGCTAGCAAGGTCGATGCACTCAATTCAGGCGATTCCTACATCGTTCGCATCACTGACTACGAAATCGCCCAAGCACGCGCCGCGGGATTTCGTGCCACCAGCGACTACGCCGAGATTAACGACATGGATGCCATCATCATCTGTGTTCCAACGCCGCTGGACGAGTTTCACCAGCCCGACCTCAGTTTTATCGAGAAAACGGCTCACGCAATCGCACCCAACTTGCGTGAAGGGCAACTTGTTCTCTTGGAGAGCACTACCTATCCGGGCACGACAGAAGAGGTTCTCATCCCGATCCTCGAATCGGGAAATTGTCGCGGCTTACATGCTGTGCGCAAGAACTGCGGGCACGGCTTTTACGTTGCTTTCTCTCCCGAGCGCGAAGATCCGGGTAATGATTCGATCGCACGCCGTGATATTCCGAAGGTTATTGGCGGTCTTGAGCCCACCGCCACTGCCCTCGCGTCGGCCCTCTATGGCACCGTATTCAATCGCACCGTGCCCGTCTCCTCGCCGGCAACAGCCGAGATGACCAAACTGCTTGAAAACATTTACCGCTGCGTCAATATTGCTCTTGTTAATGAACTTAAGCAGCTCTGCCAACGGATGGGAATCGACATCTTTGAGGTGATCGACGCCGCAAAGACCAAACCTTTCGGTTTCCAGGCCTTCTATCCCGGTCCTGGACTAGGCGGCCACTGTATCCCCATCGACCCTTTTTATCTCTCCTGGAAGGCCAAGCAGTTCGACTTCCGTACCCGCTTCATCGAGCTAGCGGGCGAAGTTAACCTGGCTATGCCTTACTACGTTATCGAAAAGACCGCTTTTGCCCTAAACGAATTTAGGAAATGCCTTAAAGGGGCGCACGTCCTCGTCCTCGGTGTGGCCTACAAGCGCGACATTGACGATCTTCGCGAATCTCCGTCGCTGACCATCATCGAACTGCTGCGCAAAGCCGGCGTCCATGTCGCTTACAACGACCCGTTTTTCCCGAAGGTGGGACGCGGGCGTCACTATGACCTAAATATGACCTGCAGTCCGCTCAACGACCTTGCCCAATACGACGCCGTCATCATCGTTACTGACCATAGCAGCTACGACTATCCGCGAATCGTCGCCGAATCAAAGATCGTTGTGGACACCCGCAACGCCACCAAAGGCATTACCGCCGCCAACGTCTTCCATTGTTAGGAACGCATCTGCGATTCATGGGCAACTTCTGTAGTAGCAGTGAACGACATCGAATAGGAAAGAGCCTAATGACAACTTACCTGATCACCGGAATTGCCGGCTTCATCGGTTCCAACATCGCCCGTGCCCTACTCGCCCAAGGAGCTTCGGTACGTGGCGTAGACAACTTCATTACCGGCAAACGCATGAACCTCGAAGGCCTTCATGGTCTTGACTTCATAGAAGGCAGCATAGAAAACCCAGAGACTTGCGCCCGTGCTTGCCGCGATGTAACCTTCGTCTTCCATGAAGCGGCGCTCGCCAGTGTCCCCCGCTCCGTGGCGGACCCCGTCTCTTCGAACAACACCAACGTCACTGGGACTCTTAATCTTCTCCTCGCTGCACGCGAAGCTGGAGTCCGTCGCGTTGTTTATGCCGGATCATCCTCGGCCTACGGAGACCAACTAACGCTCCCAAAATGTGAGGAGATGATCCCCAACCCTATCTCTCCTTATGCTGTCAGCAAACTTGCAGGTGAAAATTATATGCGCTGCTTCACGCATGTCTATGGACTGGACACGGTCACCCTACGTTACTTTAATGTGTTCGGCCCGCATCAAGACCCCTCGTCACAATATTCTGGGGTTCTTGCAAAATTCTCCCTTGCCATGCTCTCTGGAAGCACTCCGGTTATTTACGGAGATGGGACGCAAAGTCGGGACTTCACCTTCATCGAGAACGTTGTTGAGGCTAACCTATTAGCTATGCACGCACCACGCGAAAACGTGTCAGGCCAAGTCTTCAACGTTGCCACCGGTGAACGCGTCACCTTGAACGATGCTGTGAGGGACTTGCGCGAGCTGACCGGCTTCGCCGGAAAAGTTGAATATCGCCCAATAAGGACTGGCGATATCGCCCATTCTCAGGCCGACATCACCCGAGCCCGCGAAGCCTTCGGGTTCCAACCAAAGGTCAACTTCAAAGAAGGGCTCCGTCAAACCGTACATTGGTACCGTGATTCAGCAGTTGCGGCGGCGACCATGTAATAGCCATCGATGGCGCTCTGCAGTCTGTTGACGCTCCCTCTGTTATGCATCATCCCAAATCATTTTGTACAGGTGGAACCTGTCGGGCTGCTACCATCGCTGCCATTCATTGATCCGGAAATATTGGGCAAGCTATCTGATTCGAATGGGAGCTGACAAATGTCACGAGAAGGTCCATTACTGCTATCGTGGGGCGCCAGAAACAACGATCCGTACGAACGCGACCGAGACGGTAACTTTCGAGCGGATGTGGAGTGCGCGGCAAATTCTCTACCAGCGGAGATGAGACAAACGGGTATCGAAGGAGTGTGGAATGGCACGAGGCAGGAAGCAAACGCAAATCATTTCCATCGCTGGAATTGAAGATTCGACCTCAATATCGCGATTGGTCGCGATATTATCATTTGTGGGGCAAGGTCCTGATTGACCGGTCAAATCATTTCCGTTTTAGCGAAGAATTCGCGATCGAAAGCCGTAACCGATTTCCTTCACGTCCTGGCCAAAACATTGCGCGATGCAATCAAAGGGTCTTCTATATCGGGCGGCCAGTTGGACTACGGCGCGGCGCATGGTTGCCAAGGTGGAGTTTCATGTTGGGGAGCTGTTCCCCCGGTTGGGCTTCGTCGTGACCAAGACGCAGCTCGCGAACCGGAAGGTCGTCCACTTCTGCAACCAGCGCGGCAAGGCCGAGCAGTGGATCAAGGAGGGCAAGCAGGCAGTGACAATGACGCGGCTACTCGCAATCGCGAGTTGGCCCCGCGAAGAGATCCAGCATGAATTGAAGCTTGTAATTCGTAAAATGCATCTGCGTATCGAGCGGCACAGAAATCAACCTGACTCGATCGCCCACCATAAATTCCTTCGCGGCTGCATTCATTTGCCTCAACTGACCCAGCCACGGCGGCAAACTCCCCCGATGTCCCGCCCAAACGGTTCCTGTGAACCCCGCATGCGCCAGGGAATTCACAAAAGCCGCCATCCCCAAATGATAATCCCCCTCAAGACCGTTACTCTACCTCCCAGGGAGTCAAGACTTGGAGTTTTCCTGGTAAGACTCGAACCAGGCTAGAAACTCCGGCTTTGGAAGCGCTTTGCTGAAAAGAAACCCTTGAGCAATGTCGCAGTCATTTGCACGCAGAAAGTCAAGCTGCTCGCGGGTCTCAACACCTTCGGCAACCGAAACCATATCGAGGGCGCTAGTTAGCTCGATCATCTTCTGGAGCACCACCCTTCGGCTCTCCAAAGACAGATTCACCAGCAAGGATTGGTCGATTTTAAGTTCGTTCGCAGGGATGAGGCGGAGCTGCTCCAGCATCGCGTATCCTGTGCCGAAATCATCAATAGACAGTCGCACGTTCCTCATGCGCAGTCTGGTCAGGACGGCGAGCGTCTTTGAAAGATCGCGGATCAAGCCTGTTTCAGTGACTTCAAGGATGATCTTTTCGGGAGAAACACCGTTTTCGCTTGCGATTTCCATAAGATTGTCAGGAAAAGTGAGGCGGCGCAGCGATATAGCGGAGACGTTGAAAGAAAGCGAGAGTTTTTCGCCATCGCGATCCGTCACAGCGCCCATCTCCGACATGCCAAGCTTGATGACCAACCAAGTCAAATCATCGATCAGGTCGAGTTCCTCAACGAATTCTATAAAGCGGCCCGGGGCGATGAGGCCAAAGCCTGGACGTTGCCAGCGCACCAGAGCCTCCACGCCCAGACACCTGCCGGTCGCAATCTCGATCTGGGGCTGATAATGAAGGATAAACTCTCCCCGTTCAATGGCACCTGAAAGATCAATGGCGCCGAAAGACAGATCTTCATCAGGTTTTGCGCCCCGCTCGATTTCTGGCTCACGTGTCCGTATCAATATTTCTTCCAGTTGGGCGATGCTGAACGGTTTTGTCAAATGATCGATAATGGAAAGACCCAGCGTGGCGGCCAGAGCTTCGGCGGATTCGACGATACGTTTGCCAACACCGCTCATCACAATGATGCCGGCCCGGCATCTCTGTTCGCCAAGCAGTCGCAGAATCTCGACGCCATCGACCTCAGGCATGACGAGATCAAGCAGGATCAGCGTGACATCCGGGGTAAGAGCTTTCATAAATTCGTGCGCATCCGAAGTAGCAATGCAGCTCATCCCCAGGCCTTGAGCGGTGCTGGCAACAATCTCGCCCATTTCCCGATCGTCATCCAAAAGGAGAATTATTCGTCCCGCCATCGTGGCCCCTCCCTTCGTCTGATTGCGAATTTGACCCGGAGTTTCCATTTTGAATTTCAGATTCTCTACACGATGCAGGAGTTTCGGTACTTGGAAAGCCCTAAGCTAATCGTAGCCTCTTAGGCGGCGCATGTCTGTATAGGACTGCTCACTTTGGCAGAAAACTATTGGATTGACTGGTCACTCCATATCAGAGCGTATTCGTTGTCTCGGTTGTGCTTGGCCAGGAGAAATCAACTTCTTGCCCCTGCGATGCGGGCCCCCGGAGAGGTGAGAGCCCGCGACGCAGAGGAACCAAATCAATTTAAATATCATTTCATTCACAAAGACCCGCGCATCGCGAATCCGAGTTGCTTTATCTATGTATGAAGAACATAATCGAATATACGGTACCTGTAAGTACCACAAATGTGGAATGGCGATTGGTTAATAATGAACGGAGCGCGAATGCGTCGCGGCGATTGTCGTCCTGGGTTTTGCAAAGACTGCACTTCTGCAGGGACATTTTTAGAGAGCCGCGAAGTTTCAACAGACGGTTATTTTAAGGGAAGACGTTTAAATGGTACATTTTAGGGATATAGCGGGCACCCAAAAAAATCTCGCAGAGGTGCGATTCTGTCGACGGCTTTAGGCGTTCAAAGCAACACCAACGAGGAACGGATCAGGCGTATCCTCGATGCCTCGCTCGAGGTCTTTACCGAGTTTTCGTTCGAGGACTCGACAACCAGCGAAATCGCAAGCCGTTCGCGAATGTCCAAGCGCGACCTCTATGCTCTATTTCCGAACAAGCAAGCCCTGTTAATGGGCGTCGTGATGCGCGAAATGCAGATTCAGGAGCAGCGTTTCCGTGAAACGATAGCCAGCACAGCGAAGTTGCGGAGTTTACGCAGCAAGCTCGAGCTGATCGGCTCTGCCCTTGTCGAAGACGCGCTTTCTCCTTCAATGGGAGTGGTCAGACGGCTCGTGATTTCTGAGAGCTTGAAACAGCCGTTTTTGGGAAACCTGTTTTTCGAAGGTGGAGTTGCACAGCGTTGCAAGCAGGTTAGCGAGGTGCTCGCGTCACACCAAGGGGAAAGTCTGCCAATCAAACGGTCAGAGTGTGAATCCGCGGCTGAGAGCTATTTGTCAATGGTAGTGTACTTTCCGGCGGTTATGAGCGAGATTGGCATGCGTGGAAAGTGGACAGATGCCGCGATAAAGAAGCATGTCTCGCTCGCGACAGAGCATTTTCTTAAAGCGCATCCTTCCTTTGTTTAATCACGCAATGACAGAGCAGGCAATCGCCGATCTCAAGATCCCGCATCGCCGAAATGGTGCTGCACGCGCCAGGCTCTGTCAGCTGCCACCGACCGGGCGCTCTTTGCGGCGAAAAAGAGTGGACGGAATCGAGTGTGCGTTGCCCAACGGGAAATCGTTGGGGAGGAGACTGCAGGGCCTTCTCACTCCTGCCATGTGATTTGCGTCACGCGGCGCGGCTAAGCCTTGTATTGAACGCCGGGCTATCCATCGATTCCTACCACGAGGTGGATTTGTGGCGTTATAAGGGCAAATTCAACAAGCCAGGACTACATCGCTCGGCTATCACTCCCGTGATGTGATCTGCGTCACATTGCGCGGGTGCAACTGTTGTGGAATTACATTCTTGAGTGATCGGGACTCGAATACAAGGGGTGCCCCTTCGATTCATGTTGGGGCGGCATTGAGCATTGAACCCAGGCAGCGGCAGATCCATTTTGCCGACTCATAAATTAGAGGTCCAAGAATGAAAATGACAGCTGTAACGGGGCGCCGATGGTTGCCCGTCGATGGCAAACGCGCGCTTTGGATCGCCGCCATAACCTGTTGCCCCATGTTCGCGTTCGAGGCCGCGAAAAAGACTCTTTCCCCGGGGATAAATATTTCCCTTTCTGATATCGTTGCAGTTTTCTTTGTCACGATCATGAGCGGCGTTTTCAGTTTCATTGTCATACAACGAATTAAGCGGCTCCATCGAAAAATAGCGTCAACGGAAGCGCGCTACAAAATGCTATTTGAAAGTAGCCCGGCAGGAGCATATAGAACGAATCTCGATGGCCGGGTTATTGATTGCAACGTCGCGTTTTACCGTATGTTTGGATACGCATCGCGCGAGGAAGTGGTTGGCAAGTCGGTTGACATGGGCTACATCGATCCCACCGATAGAATCCGCTTCATCGAAAAGCTGAAGGCTGACGAAAACGTCATCAACTTCGAACAGCGTCTCAGAGCGAAGGATGGCCGCATTATCTGGGTTTTAAACAGTGCAACTCTATTGACTCCCGATCGCGGGACAGAAGCGGTGATCAGAGGCACTTTGACAGACATCACCGATCTCAGGGCCGCCGAACAGCTTCTGCAGGACAGCGAGAGCAAATATCGCGTGTTGTTCGAAGATTCGGCAGATGCCTACTGGTTGATGGATGGACCGCGCTTCGTTGATTGTAATTCTGCAGCACTTGAGATGTTTGGATTCTCGAACAAATCCGAGTTTAGACATCCGGCTGAAATCTCACCTTCATATCAGCCGGACGGCACGTCATCGCGAACCGCAGCCGATAGGAAGATCGCCGCTGCATTTCTGAATGGCAGGGAGAGCTTTGAGTGGGTGCATCGGCGAAAGAACGGCGATGTTTTCCCAGCCGAAGTGTGTTTGTCGGCTTTGACGTTAGATGGGCGGCCGATGCTGATGGGCACCGTCCGCGACATCACCGGCCGCAAGCAGGTCGAGGACGATAGAAGAAGATTGCAGGACGCAGTTCAGCAAGAAAGAGATACGTTTTTAGCACTGATCGGCGCCATGGATGACGAAGTCTGGTTCCTCGACGCAAACTCGAAGGTTACCTTGCTGAATGACACGGCGCCTAAGGGATCCGTTTATGAATCGGTCGCGAACATGGACTTCGGGGAACTCTACAGGAAACTTGAAGTGAGGCGCCCTGACGGCACTCTGTTTCCGATTGAGGAGGCACCCACGCTGCGCGCTCTCCGTGGAGAAAAGATAAGGAATGTGGAGCAGATTCTCGAAGCTCCCTCCACTGGCGAGTTGTGGCATCGTGAAGTCAGTGCAGCCCCGCTCACCGATTCCGCTGGGAAGATGTTCGGGGTACTGACGGTGGTGCACGACATTACTAGACGCAAAAAGGATGAAGAACACATTCGGAAACTGAACCGCCTCTATGCCGTATTGAGTGGCACCAGCGAAACCATCGTCCGCGTGAAGGACTCCAATGCAATGCTGGAGGCGGCTTGCCGCATTGCCGTGAATGAGGGACACTTCCGGATGGCATGGATTGGATTAATCAATCCAAACACGCATGTCATCGAGCCGGTCGCGTCCTGCGGTGAAGTGGATGGCTATCTTGATCAAATGAGGATCGATATTTCGGATCCGAGCTGCGCCACGGGGCCGGGAGTGCGATCTATCTCTTCTGAAATTGGCGCTGTCTGCAACGACATTGAGCACGATCCTCTCTACGTAAATTTTCGAGACGGGGCATTGCGGAGAGGCTATCGGTCGTCTGCAGGCTTCGCGCTCCGAGTCAATGATCAGGTTGTCGGCGTCTTTAGTCTCTACTCCGGCGAGCCAGGCTTTTTCGAAGGCGACGAGCGTTCGTTACTTGAAAAAATGGCGAGCAATATCTCCTTCGCGCTGGAAGTTAATCTGCATGAAGAGGAGCGAAGGAAGGCAACGGAAAACGTCCGAAAACTCAACCGCCTGTATACGGTGTTGAGCGAAATCAACAAGACAATCGTCCGTGAAAAGGATTCTCAGGCAATGCTGGAGGCCGCCTGCCGTATTGCCGTGGATCAAGGAAATTTCAGCATGGCTTGGATTGGAATGCTCGACCCCGCTAGCGCTCAGATCAACCGCGTTGCATCGTGCGGTGACGTGAATGGCTATATCGATCGGTTCGAGATTGATTTTCCTGACCCGAATCCTGCCTCCGGACCAATAGCGCAGTGCGTCCAATCCGGAGAACATGCCATCTGCAATGACCTTGAGCACGAGCTTCTGCGGCCGTGGAATGAAGACGCATTAAAAAATGGGTACGGCTCTGCGGCGGCATTTCCACTTCGGTGCGAAGGGAAGCCTATCGGCGTTTTGAGTCTGTATGCCAGAGAACTTGGGTTCTTCGACGAAGCCGAAACCCGGCTGCTTGACCAATTGGCCGCCGATATTTCCTTTGCGCTGACCGTCAATCTGCACGAGGAGAGTCGGAAGAAGGCGGAGATCCAACTCTATTCGAAGACGGCTCTGCTCGAGGCGCAAATCAACTCCACTATTGACGCAATTCTGGTGACCGATTCGTCAGATCGGAGAACTCTGCAAAACAGGCGGCTTTTTGAGGTCTTTAAGTTCCCGATCGAATTGCAAATGAGTTCGGAAGGCGAACCGGCACGCGAGCACATTTTAAGCCAGGTCAAGGATCCAGAGGCGGTCGCGGCCGGCGTTGAGTACCTAATTGCCCACCCCATGGAAACGAGCCGGGATGAAATGGAGCTCAAGGACGGGACAATCCTCGATCGGTACTCGTCCCCGGTTGTCGGTGAGGACGGCAAGTACTATGGGCGAATCTGGACGCATCGAGACATCACGGACCGCAAAAGGGCGGAGATCGAACTCAAGTCGAAGACCGCCCTGCTCGAAGCGCAAATCAACTCCACTAATGATGGCATTCTCGTTGTGGATCCATCGGGCCAAATGGTTCTGCAAAACCGGCGATTTGTTGAAATCTTCAAAATTCCCTTGGAGCTTCAAGCGCTTGGCGATGATAGGCCAGCCGCCGAAAACGCGAGCGGCCTCCTAAATGATCCAGAGGCATTCCTGGCCAGAATCGATTATCTGAACTCTCACCCCATGGAGCGGTGCAGTGAAGAAATCGAATTCAAGGATGGATCGACCTTTGACCGGTATTCGGCCCCCGTAGTCGATGACGCCGGCAAATACTACGGGCGAATCTGGACGTTTCGAGACATCACGGAACGCAAGAGAAATGAAGACAGGCTTCGCCAGCTTTCCCTGGCGGTTGAGCAAAGCCCCGCGATCGTCGTCATTACCGATCCAAGGGGAAACATCACTTACGTCAATCGCAAATTTACTGAATGCACCGGATACACGGCTGACGAGGTTCAGGGAAAAAATCCGAGAATCCTGAATTCAGATTACTCCTCCCCGGAATCTTACAAAATGATGTGGCAGACGATCACTCGGGGCCACGAATGGCGTGGCGAATTCCGTAACAGGAAAAAGAGTGGCGAGGTTTATTGGGAAGCAGCTACGATAACCCCCATCCTAAATAAGGCAGGTGAAGCCACGCACTTCCTCGCGCTGAAGGAAGACATTACAGAACGCCGCGCCATCGAAGCTCAACTTCGCCAGGTGCAGAAAATGGATGCAATCGGTCAGCTCACGGGCGGCATTGCCCACGACTTCAACAATCTGCTTGCGGTCATTGTAGGAAATCTCGATCTTCTCGAGCGCCAGATCAAGGGCAATGAGCCGGCGGTGAAGCGGGTTCATACAGCACGCAAGGCCTCGCTGCGTGGGGCAGAATTGACGCATCGCCTTCTGGCGTTCTCCAGGCAAGAGGTACTGCAACCGAAAGCGGTTGATCTGAACGCAGTCATTGAGACCGTGCTCGCGCTTGCAACTCCTGCTTTGGGCCCGGGAGTTCAGGTAATCACCCGGCTTGACCCCTCGATGCCAACCGTCTTCGTCGATGGCTCCGGACTGGAGAACGCGTTACTGAATCTTGTCGTCAACGCTCGTGATGCGATGGCGAAAGGCGGCAAGCTCACAATCACCAGCGAACTCCGTAACCTGGAGGCCGGCCCACCGTCGGGAACAGAGATCGAACTTAAACCAGGCGGATATGCGTATGTCTCCGTTTCTGATACCGGTCATGGCATGACGAAGGAGATTGCGGAGAAAGCATTTGAGCCGTTCTTTACAACGAAGCCCCACGGAACGGGTCTTGGACTGGCGATGGTCTATGGATTCTTTAAGCAATCCGGCGGCACGGTTCACATTTATAGCGAACCCGGGTCGGGGACCACGTTGTCGTTCTTTCTCCCGCTTGACGAGAGCGAAGTGAAGCTGCCCTCAGTTCCCGCTCTTGAAGCGCATTCACCCGATGCCGCAGACGGTGTAATTCTGATAGTGGATGATGAGGCCGAGTTGCTTGAAATTGCTTCAACCTGCCTCAGCGGGTTGGGGTACACCGTACTCACAGCCAAGGACGGGGCGAGCGCCAGACATCTTCTCGAGGAGCGCGACGATATCGCTCTGCTCCTGACAGATATCATCATGCCCGGCAGCATGACGGGCGTGGAATTGGCTGAGTGGGCTCTAAAGATTAGACCATTCATCCGAATCGTCTATTGTTCGGGGTTTCCAGCTGAAGCGTTGCGGGAAAGAAACATGTCGCTTGCTGAGGATTCGTTGCTGCGCAAGCCATATCAGCGTTCTGAGTTGATTTCGATCGTCAGTAAAACTCTAGCGTCCAAGCCCCCTGCTGATAAGGCTAGCTGATACTCAGGGACGCTACCGTTTCATATACTTCGGAGAGGCAGTAACTCAGCCGCACTCGCGAATTCCCGGCGTACAAATCTCCACCCGTGATTGTCACTGCACCACCCGCGTAGACGGCCTGAAATACGCCGTCGGCATATCGTTCTGGGTGCCCGGATCGGATTACGCCGTCGGTGCATGAACAGGCACTTGGCGAGTCTGCTTCTTGACAGCCTTTACGACGCGGTCAATAAAGCCCTCCTTTGTGTTTCGCTTGCTGATGTAACCGTCTTGACCCGGCTCACTCATGCTGCCGGCGCTGGTAATCTGTCTGTTGATGGGGTCTGGGATTTTTTTAGTTTCGCCGGCTTCGGATGGGTAGCAGAAACGCAACGGGAACAATCGGGATGAGGGATCACGCGATGAAACTTGGCGTCAGTGCATTCGCCTGGACAGCTAAATTCCATCGTGAACATCTCGCTCTGCTGCCAAAGATCAAGGAAGCTGGGCTCGATGGTCTAGAGATTCCCATGTTTGATCCCACGCAACTAGGCGTCCAGGAAATCCGGCAGAAATTCGAAGCAAACGCGGTGGAATGCACCGTCTGTGCCATTCTTCCTGACGCAGTCAATCCCATCAGTCCGGATGCTGCGGTGCGGAAGAAATCTCTTGAGCATCTGATTGCCTGTGTGGAGACCTCGGCGGCTCTCGGAGCTAGAGTCTTGGGTGGCCCCCTATATGCGCCAATCGGATATCTGCCAGGGCATAGGCCAAATAAGGACGAGTGGCTTTGGGCCGTTGAAATATTCCAGAAGCTGGGTGATATTCTGGATGTTCACAAGATGACGCTTTCAATTGAGCCCGTGAATCGCTCCGAGACATTCTTTCTGAGAACTGCGAAAGAGGCGGATTCATTCTGTGCTGCCGTTGGTCATCCGAGGATAGGCGTCACTATCGACACTTTCCACGCCAACATTGAAGAGAGAGATATTGTTAAATCTATTCATTCGCTTGGCAGCCGACTCAAGCATATGCATCTGAGCGAGAATGACCGTGGACCTCTGGGGAAAGGCCATGTCGATTTTCCGGGGATAGTTTTGGCACTGCAACAAATTAAGTACGAAGGCTACTTGATGATTGAAGGTTTCGGCTATTCACCGGATGAGAAGTCCGCGCCGGGGTTTCTGTGGGCCGAAACTCACGTCTCGCCCGAGGAGATTGCATTTAAGGGGGCAGAGTACTTGCGCGGTCTCCTGAATCAAGAGATGGACTGAAAGACACAGGCGCTCAAATATTCCTATGTGTTTCCCACTCACTGACCCTCTTCAGACATGAAAATGATCGAGGCTGAAGGTAGAGCCACTCATTGGCCAGAGTTTTAAGGATTCCAGACGCGGCGGCTGAGGGGCGGCGAAGTCAGGCATGCCGGCTGGAGGTTTTCCTCCAGGAAATTTCGGCAAAGGCGCCACCTGACCAAAAACGGCGATCCCTGTGTCGGGCGCTGGCGCGTCGACCCATTTATATACAGCGGCTACGCCATCGTTGGCAAATACTTCGATGCACCGCTTGTCCAGGAACACCTGCAACTTGTATTTTTCGGCTGGACCGACATAAGCTCGGACGTTTCCGACATTCAGGTACGTACCCTGAAAGCCAGCCTGTATTGAGACCACCACGCCGGGCTTACCGCTGGCGGACCGTCTAAGTTCGAAACCGAATGTGCCACTGCCGGCGAAGACCGCTTCGATTTCGGCGCAGTCGGTTGCAGCGCCGTCGATTACGAAGGGCGTCTCAAGAGCCTGACCGGGAAACTCGAGAACTGATTCGCGCAGCGCCTCGAATTCCGGAATCGGGCGCTCCCGAAGATATCCGTCGGGTCCAATGGAGAGAATTCTCGGCATCGTAATGACGCCGCTCCACGCTTTCTCATCGGGCGTTACGGGTAGCCCCGGCGACAATGCGGCTGTCCGCCCCCAGAGCCAAAGGATCGTTCGGCCTTTGCTGTCGATGGAAATATTGCTCGCGTAGGCGTCGCCCGGATCGACAATGCCGTGGGCGGTAGGCAGGAACTTCATTGCAGCTATGTCGAGATCGCCGATCCAGTACTCGCAGGCTCGGTTTGGAGACACGATCATCACCCATTTCCCGTCAAGCGGAAACAGGTTAGGACACTCGAAATTGCGGGTTTCACGATCCATGCTCTGGAAGATTGGGCCTAAATGTTTCCATTGAGTCAGATCCCCGCTCTCTGAACGGTACAACTGCACCTGGGCACGCCCATTGGCGCCAGCACCGCCGCATACCATGTATGTAGAGTTGTCATGCCGAAACATGAAGGGGTCTCGCCATTGCGATATCGGTCCCCCGATATGAGCCGCTTGCGAAAGAACCGGATTCTTTGCGTACTTCTCCCAGAGGAACAGTTCTTCGTCTTTTGGAAGAACCAACCATTGTTCCGGCTGACGATTACCGATGCTCGTGTATATAAGCCGCGGGCGGCCATCCGCCGCAAAGGCGGCTCCGCCTGAAAAAATCGCGGTTTCTCCCAACTCCGCCGAGGGCCAAATGGCGATAGGAAGGTGCTCCCAGTTCACCAAATCTCGACTTCTGGCGTGACCCCAGTGCTGATGTGTGAGCTGCACCCCGAACGGGTTGAATTGGTAGAAGAGATGGTGCCAGCCCTGAAAATAAAACGGCCCGTTAGGGTCGTTTGTCCAATTGGCGGGCGGTCTGAAATGGTAGACCGGGCGGTCCGGGTCTGCTTCCGCGCCAGGGATGGCATGCTGAACAGCTTGCATGGCTTTTACAAACGCTGGATCGGTTGGCAATTGAGGATCCTCCCTGATAGCTGAGTTGAATGCGTCACTTTGCGAGCCGGGCTCGAAGGTTCGGACGGACTTTGTCGCCACAACGCACAGGGACGCATGAAGGAAACTTCGTCTGTCCACAACTTTTTCTCCAAGACCAGTTGACTCGACCGCTGCCGCAGGGAAATTGGCTCGGCGGATCGACCCCCGCATCAGTCGACAACGGGTAACAGCATTTCAGCAGTCTCCTTGTATGCAAAGCGAATCATCGTCAACCTTGTTCGCGACAACGCAGTTCTTTCCAGGATCGCAGCCTGGTGTCCCCTGATTTTCCAGCGTGCCGTGTGCCGGCTCTTGCAGGGATGTTCTTTTAGCCAGTCGATTGTTGTACTGCATTTCCGTCGTTGTCAATGAATTTGTCACACGTGTTGTATAGACATTTCAGACGGCGGGCGGCGGTTGAGCTCTTCAAAGGCCAATTCGGCGGCCGTGGCCGGGATCCCTTGCCCAGCACCTATGATGCCTGACTTTTAGTGGCGGGCATCCTCGACACTTCCACCCGAATGTGGTGTCCGCCGATGCTGGTGCGAACCCTTTCGAATTGCCTTGTCCTCCACCGCCGATAGATTGCTCGCTCAGGTTGTATAGGGTACTATGAGGTGTTAGTGCCACCCTGGGCTAAAGTTGTTTGCACAAAAATGGGTGCCCAGACAACGAGAAAGTTGGTCTGCGATGCCGAATCACAAGTACAGAGAAATTTTCGAGAAGCTACAGCAGGATATTGCATCGGGGCGGTACCAACCCGGCCAGCGGTTGCCAAGCGAAACTGAACTCGTCAGACGGTATGGCGCTTCGAGGATGACGGTGTTCAGGGCCATGCACGAATTGCAATCCGAGGGACTGGTGGTGCGCCGGGTCGGTTCAGGTACTTTCGTTTCTCAGAGTACAAGTTCGGGAAGTTACGTATTTGGACTTTTGATTCCAGAGTTGGGCCAAACGGAAATATTTGAGGTGATCTGTCAGGGAATGATGGAAGCGCCTCAGGCCGTTCACCATTCTCTTCTTTGGGGAAACGCTTCAGTCAAGGAGAGCGAAAGTGAAGAAGTCGCGGAGCAGTTGTGCCGGCATTTCATCTCGAAAAAAGTGTCCGGTGTTTTCTTTGCGCCGGTCGAGTTCTCGCCTGGCAGGGCCAAGGCGAATCACCGCATTGTGGCCGCACTTGACGCGGCGCGCATTCCGATCGTCCTCCTGGACAGGTGCCTTGAGCGATATCCGCGGCGCAGCAATTACGACTTAGTTGGAATCGACAATCGGGGCACGGCGTATCTGGCTACCGAACACCTGATCAAGGCCGGAGCTAAACGGATTGCGTTTTTCGCCCGGCCGGATTCGGCGCCAACAGTGGATGCGCGGATCGCGGGTTACCGCGAGGCCCTTCAATCGCTCTACAAGACGCCCGAACGAGATCGGGTCCATCTGGGTGACGCGTCCGACCAGAATTTCGTAAAGGCGCTGTTGAAGAAAGATCACCCGGACGCCTTCCTCTGCGCAAATGACCATACCGCCGGGAATCTGATGCACACCTTGCTTGCCATCGGCCGACGAATCCCGGAAGATATTCGAATCATAGGAATCGACGATGTGAAATATGCGCGTCTTTTACCTGTTCCCCTCACGACTCTGCACCAACCTTGCAAAGACATTGGAAGGATCGCACTCTCGGTCATGCTAGACCGGATTTCGAATCCCGATCTGCCGCCTCGTGACGTGCTTCTGAGATGCAAACTCGTAGTGCGTGCATCGTGTGGTTCGCGGACGAGTGAATCGGGTCTAAGCTGAAATTCTTCCAAGTGGAGTGATTGAAACCCTTCGTGCGAGTTTCCGTTGTCGGCGTGCGAGGCTGCCGATGTGCGCTCCAGGCTGGAAGGGTATTTCGAGAAACGCCGTAAAGAGGTCAGGAGAGGCTTAACGCCTGAAAATATTAGAGATCGAGCGCGGCAATGGCCACCACCTGTTTGGGGAAATGACGTATATGTATAGGGAGCTTTTCTCGAATTGCCTATAATTATCCTTGACATTTTCCGAGGGAGGAGCCTGAAAATTACCTGAGAAGCCTCTGACGAGATTTTGGAGTCCCCAAATGATTCCGAGATTCTCGTCGTCGACAAAAACGAAAGCGTTGAAATTTAGGAGGATTACGGAGATGCGCAAGACACTGTCCGCTGAGGTGGCACATGTCTCTGGCTGCGACTTTGCAAACGAGCCCAGTTCTTTCAGTCGCACCCGTGGAAGCTCACTTCATTTACAAGTGCAAGCTGTGGGGCAGCGTCTTCGGCGGCCGCTGCTGTTCACTTGGGTTTTGGTGTGTATGGCCGCCTGGTTCCTTGTCACGGCGACTGCTGTCTACGGCCAGATTGACCGTGGCAACATTGAGGGGATAGTGACCGACCAGTCGGCGGCGGTAGTCCCAGATGCAAAGATCCAGGTGATTAATAACCAAACGAATAGCGCGCTCGAACTGAGATCCAACGGGCAGGGCCTCTATACGGCGCCCAATCTGCCAACCGGAATGTACCGCGTGGTGGTGACAAAGGAAGGCTTCAGCACCGTCACGCGGGAGCAGGTCGATGTTCAGCCTTCCATTACAGTTCGTGTGGACTTTTCTCTCGCGCCGGGCCAGGTCACGCAGACGGTGATGGTTACCGGCGAAGCGCCGCTGCTGGATGTGGGAACCACCAACAATTCGACGGGCATGCAGGATAACCTGATCGAGAGTATTCCGCTGATCGTTGCCGGCACGCAACGGTCAATCACCGACTATTTGGGGACCTTGCCCGGATATACGGGGGGCACGGGGTTCACGCCAACGGCGAATGGCCAACTCGCAGGCGATACCGAAACATACATCGATGGCGGCCCCGCAAGCGAATGGGGCATCGCACGCGGCGGCATTGAAGAGGTTTCTCCTCAGGTTGAGCAAGTGGGAGAAATCAGCGTCGTAGCGAATGCGTTCAATGCCGAGTACGGCGGGTTTGGCAGCTGGTTCACAAATGTAATTCTCAAATCCGGGACCAATGAGCTGCACGGGAGCTTCTACGACCATCTTGGCAACTCGGCATTCGACGCGAAGGCGTTTTTCGCAACGGCAGTGACTCCCTACCGGCAAAACGAGGGAGGGTTCACGATCGGCGGGCCGATAGTATTGCCCAGGATCTACAATGGCCGGAACAAGACGTTTTTCTTTGCCAGTCTCGGCCTGTTTTATTCGCGCCAGGGCGCGGCCGGCGGGCTTCTGACGGTACCTACGCCTGCGGAATGCAACGCGGACGGCAATGGTGCAGATTTCAGCCAGCTTTCCACCCTGTATGGCGTCAATATATACGATCCGGCAACTACGACTGACGGTGTCCGTCAAAAATTTGAATATAATGGCAAAGACAATGTAATCCCGCCGGGAAGAATCACTCAGGCGGGAAAGTTAATTTGCTCGTATATTCCGGCGCCCACCGGTCCCAATGCAGACACGCCGCTCAACAACTTCATTAATCTCGGGGCGCCCACCTGGCCGTATTTCAATACCTACACGCCGTTAATCAAAATCGATCACAGTATCTCAGACAAGGAAAAGCTCTCGGCCTCCTATACCACTGAGATCCGGCACCGGCTGCTCTCGGGCAATACGATTGCATACTACCCGGCGCCGGCATGGGGTCAACAGCAGAAGGAGCCGCTTGACGATTATTTCGATCAAATTGCCAACAGTTGGAAGGTCCGCATCAGCCTCGATTCTGTGATCAGTCCATCGCTGCTCAATCACGTCACGCTTTCCTTCGACCGGTACATCAATCTGGGCCCGAACGGCACGGACGGGCAGAAATGGGATTCGCAGCTGGGAATTACGGGAATGCCTGACGACAACGGCGCGTTTCCGGCGATCACATTCACCGGCGGCACCGCACTGCCGGGCAGGAGTGGTTCCAACACATACGGGCGTGCCTATGAAGAAGACTGGCACGAGATGAACTACACGGCGGATGAGAATCTAACCTGGACCCGCGGCAAACACTTTCTCAAGTTCGGGTTTGAAATCGGCCAGCACCAGGAAAACCGGTTCATTAAACCCGGTCTCTCCGGTGGGTTCACGTTCAGCAATATGATGACATCCCAGAGTTCCGCCGACGGCACGGATGGGAGCGCGTTTGCGAGCTTGCTGCTGGGCGCTGTAGACGTGGCCAGCACTTATATTCCTGCCGATATCGGCTTGCGGTTCGATCACTACGGATTTTTCGGTCAAGACGACTGGCATTTAACCCCGAAACTGACCGTTTCATATGGGCTGCGGTGGGACTATGATCCGCCGGAGGGCGCTCAGTTCGATAAAATGTCCAGCTTTGAAGCCGACTTGACGAATCCGGGGGCCGGCAATCTGCCTGGCGCGCTGGCCTTCGCCGGCAGTGGAGCCGGAGATTACGGAAAGCCGTTTCAGGATACCTGGCGCAAAGGCTTCGCGCCGAGACTTGGTATTGCTTACCAGCTCAACAAGAAGACGATGATCCGCGCATCCAGCGGTATCTACTACTCAGAAGTTGCCAATCAAGTTCCGTTCCTGGATACAGGAGCTGCCGGATACAGTGCAGCCCCGCAATTCGAGTCCCCGGACTCGTTCACGCCGCTTTATTACTGGAACGCGGGGAGCTTCCCGGATACCTACGAAAAGCCACCGTCGAAAGATCCATCGTTCCTCAATGGACAGAGCATAAGCTATATCCCTCGCAACGGCGACCGCATGCCGCAAACCCTCAACTGGGTTCTCAATATCGAGCGGGAGGTTATTCCTAATCTCTCCCTGGATGTCATGTATATCGGCAGCCACTCAACGCATTTGGCTCTGTCGGGTTCGCCTGCGTTCATCAACTATCTGCCTGCCAGCGATCTCAGCATGGGCTTCGGGCTTCTGGCGCCGTGCGAAGTTGTGCCCGGATGCACGGTACCATTCAACGGATTCAACAATCAGCTCGGCCTGAACACCGTTTACCAGGCTTTGAAACCCTACCCGCAATACAATTTAGTCGGCGTAGACGCGGTGCTGCTGCCGGAGGGCGCGGCGCGTTACAACTCGCTCCAGATCAAGGCGACAAAACGTACGTCCTTTGGCTTGAGCGGCCTCGCATTCTTCACCTGGATGAAGAACATGACCGACACGGGCAGCACACCGGGCGACAACACGTATGCAACATTCGTCGGCTCACGGTTGCAATACCCGGGACAAAATCCTATCACCTACGACCCCTCAACCCCGGCTACCATTTTTGGCGCAAGTTGGACTTATCAGTTGCCTTTCGGTAAAGGAAGGACATTCGCAAACAAAATCAATACGCCAACCGACCTGTTTATCGGTGGCTGGACCTTTAGCGGTAACTTGCGTTATACCGACGGCACGGCGCTGCAGATCGACGCCCTCAGTCCTTTTGTAGAGGACTTTGGATATCAAAACGTCTACGGCCCTCCGGAGGTGTTTGCCAATTATGTCGGGGGGAACCCTCATGGCCACTGGTCCGGGAAGTACAACCCTTACACGGACAGTTGCCCCGGTGTGCTGAATGGGACGAACTCTGCGGCGGGGTGCTACTTTAATCCCGCGGCCTTTACCAGCCCAGGATTCTTTGCTTTCGGCAATACAGCGTCGGCTTTGCCCTGGCTGCGGGGATTTACGCAGGGATCGGAATCGCTCGAGCTCGGAAAGACGCTTCCGATTCATGAACGGTTCAACTTTGATCTTAGCGGTGATTTCGTCAACCCGTTCAACATTGTGCGTTGGGCCAATCCAGGAACTTTTGCCGTGGGAATTCCGGGGTTCGGCCAAGTTACAAACACGCAGGGCAGTCCGCGTCAGATCCAGATCAACATGAAGGTCAGATTCTAGGATCGATAACCGACCAACTTATCTAGGAAATGGCTGATGCGGGCTTGTAAGCCCGCATCGGCGTCTCCTGGAAAACCTGGAGCACATGACGAAAATGCAACGCCGAATCACTCTTTGGTTACTTGCGGCTGCCTGCGTTATCTTTGCGGCAAAGTCTACCCGCATTCTTTGGGCTGCCGCTTCCGAAGATATTAGCCCGGATGGCACGGTTCTGATAAGGGAACTTTCCGTTCCCTTGTCCAGTTATCTGAGCCCGGAAGCGCGTTCGTACATGATTCATCTCCTGCGGGATCATCCCTTTGCCGGAGGCCCCAGCGCGGCCGATGACATTAAAGGATATCGCGCCCGGCAAGACGAGATCATGAACGGGTTCCTGGGGCCGATCCGCCAACGCTACCCGGTCAATGTCGAGGAGAAAACAATCGCCGGGATCTACACTCAGATCGTTACACCCAAGGACGGTGTGTCAACCACAAATCGTAATCGAGTTCTTTTAAATGTGCACGGCGGCGGCTTCGTTTCCGGCGCGCGTACTGCGTCGCTTGTCGAGTCCATCCCTGTGGCATCGATCGAAAAGATCAAGGTGATTACGATTGATTACCGTGAGGGCCCGGAATACAAATTTCCTGCGGCAAGTGAAGACGTCGCTGCGGTGTACAAGGAAGTGCTCAAGGAGTATCAGCCGCAGCACATCGGGCTTTACGGATGCTCGGTAGGAGGAATGTTGACGGGAATGTCAATCGCTTGGTTCCAGGCGCATAACCTTCCGAACCCTTCCGCGATTGGAATTCTTTGCGCGTCGATCGGGAATATGTTTGGCGGCGATACCAGCGCTCTCGTCGGTCCACTGAATGGAATGACCATGCCGGCTCCGTCGAGCGCGCCATCCAGTGGCCCTCCACGCGGCGGCATGACGTACTTAAGCGACGCGGATCCAAAAGATCCGTTAGTGTATCCCATCAATTCTCCGGAACTGCTCGCGAAGTTTCCGCCAACCTTATTGGTAACGAGCACTCGCGCAATGGAGTTTGCATCTGCGGTCAATTCAGAAAATGCGTTGGTCAAAGCAGGCGTTGATGCGGAACTCCATGTCTGGGACGGATTACCGCACGCATTCTGGTACAACTCAGATCTTCCCGAATCGCGTGAGGTATACGAGGTCATTGCGAAATTCTTTGATCGCCATCTCAGCCCGTGAGTAAGAGGGCTGGAGGCGTGGAGAATAAGCTGCAGATTTGAGAGAAAGACAGGAGCGGCGAGTTGACAACCGTCCGGAACAACGGGCCAGCATGTAATCAGTAGTACGTTATGCGGCACTAAGAAACGAACGCAAATGAGGTAATGATGATGCGCACCTTTCGGTTGATAGCGATCTCATTTTGTACACTTTGTTTGATCGGCTTGGCGCAGTCAGCTTTGGCGCAAGGCCAAGCTGCGCCAGCGCCTGCAAAAGTGATCGTCGACTCAGATGGAACGGTTCACGTTCCGGCGGAAATGGTGCCGGTATCAAGTTTTCTGAGTCCCGAGGCGAAAGCATACATGGCTCAACATCTAATCCAGATGCAGGATCCGGAGATTGTCAAGCAGGATCAGGGCGTGCCTCGATTCATGAAGCCGTTTCTTGAACGGGACAACGCGCTGTTCGCCGTGGACCGGACTGACGAGAAAATAGGCGGCGTCCATGTCTATGTGTACGTGCCCAAATCAGGCATTGCCGTCATGAATGAAAACAGAGTTCTGATTAACTTGCATGGCGGCGGCTTTTCAGGCTGCTGGCCTGGTTGTGCCGAACTTGAGTCGATCCCAATTTCTGCTTTGATGCAGGTCAAAGTTATCACGGTGGACTACCGAGAGGGCCCCGATTACAAATTCCCGGCTGCAAGCGAAGATGTTGCAAGTGTCTATACGGAACTTCTGAAAACTTATAAGTCGAGAAATATAGGAATCTATGGGTGTTCCGCTGGCGGCGGATTGACGGCCATGTCGATGGCGTGGTTTCAAACCCATGGCCTTCCGGCTCCAGGGGCGATTGGTATCTACTGCGCATCTGCAGGAGGATTTGGCGGAGATGGATCTTACACTGCATCCCCGCTCGGCGAGGCGCGATTGCCCCCTACAACTCCCCCGGGCCCGATGACATTCGGATACTTCAGTGGCGCCAACCCCGACGATCCTTTGATTGCACCAATCAATTCGCCGGAAATGCTCGCGAAGTTCCCCCCAACACTGCTAATCACAGGGACACGCGACTTTGCAATGAGCGGCGCACTTTGTACCCATGAACGACTGGTCAAACAAGGAGTCGATGCCGAATTGCATGTATGGGAAGGGCTCTTTCATGGATTCTTTTATAACGCAGATGTACCTGAATCCAGAGATGCGTTCAACGTGATGATTGCATTCTTTGATCGCCACCTGGGTAGGTAACGAAGTATCGGATTCTCAAGGGGCTCGCTGGTTGATTGCGATCGAGTATTCTTTCCGAACGAATAGGCGAGCACGGAACAACGGTTTTAGGGGCGTTAAATGGCGAATTGGTTTTGGATTTTATTGGTTCTGATTGTTTCGTCTCCAGCAACGGCAGTGGTGCAAGGGCAGTCCGCTGCGAGGCCGATTGAACATTGGGTCGCGACGTGGGCAACCGCCCAGGAATTGGCGCCCACAGTTCAAGAAAAACCCGACCTTCCACCCGGCGTAAAGATGCCCGACTTCAAATCGCTTAAGGGACCAATGACGCCGCCTCATATTCCTGAAAGTGTTAACCATCAGACCGTGCGGATGATTGTTCATACCAGCATTGCGGGCAGAAGGCTGAGGCTGGAGCTCAGCAATGCTTTCGGAAAAGGCATTGTGTCGATAGGGGCCGCTCACATAGCAATCAGGGCAACTGGATCTTCAATCGAGAGCGGGAGCGACCGCCAGCTGACCTTCAGCGGCAGTTCCAGCGTGGACATTGGCCCAGGAACAATCATCGTAAGCGATCCGGTCGATCTGGATATAGGAGCAATGTCGGATCTGGCGGTCTCTCTTTATGTCGTGAAGAGTGCGGGGTCGCCTACAAATCACATGCTCGGCCTCCATACCTCGTATATCTCAAGTGGGGATACTGCCGCGGCGCTCTCGATGCCAGAGCCAGTCACGACGAATGCTTATGTATGGTTACGGAGCATTGATGTCGTCGCGTCCCCCGAGGACTTTGCCATTGCCTGTCTGGGAGATTCCATCACGGACGGGTTTGGGACCACAAGCGACAGCGACCAGGCTTGGCCGACACTGTTAGCAAAACGGTTCAGCGAACTAAAGACAGGTCCACGTGTTGCGGTGATCAATGAAGGCATCTCAGGCAATGAAGTTCTTCGTGACGGCGCCGGGGTGAGTGCAATGGCGCGATTTGACCGCGACGTCCTCAGCGAGCCAGGCGTGCGATGGATCGTCCTCCTCGAAGGCATCAACGACATAAATATCCATGGTCAGATAACAGGTCCGGGCGCGCTGGTAGCGGAAGACTTAATTAAAGGCTATCGGCAGATCATTGCTAGGGCACACATGCACAACATTAGAGTTGCGGGCGCGACCCTTATGCCTGAAGAGGGCGTGTGGCTCGCAGGCCCTATCGGCGAAGCCACAAGACAAAAGGTGAACACATGGATCAGGAACAGTGGCGAGTTTGACGCAGTGGTCGACTTTGATGCGGTGGTGAGGGACACGGAACACCCGGCGCGGCTGCGAGAAGAGTTCAACCCCGGTGATCACATCCACCCGAATAATCTTGGCAACGGAGCAATGGCAGATGCTTTCCAACTGGACGCTTTGAAAAACTAAGGTAACTGACCAATACGGCGGAATCGGTCCGGCCTCAAGGATGCGGGAATCACGCCACAGGGACTTGGAGCCGTCTTACCAAATCGGTATCGTCGGTTCCCGATTCTTGAAGCAGGATAACCACAAGGAGCTTTGCGATGAAACTAGCTCAAAGGATTCTCACCTGTTTCTTCGTTGTTTCAGCTGCTCTGAGCGTATTTAGCCAGACCATTCCCTCGGGGCCGTTTCGTGTTGGAGCGGCAAAAGTGGACATTACTCCGACCGCCGATGAGATGCCCAAGCAATACCTGGGGGTTCTCGACAAACTCTACGCGCGGGCGATTGTTATTGACAACGGCCATACGAGCGCCGCGCTGATCTCGTTGGACGCCGGAGTAATTCCAACTCCACTCTGGAAGAACCTCAGCGAGCGAATGGAGAAGGAGCTTGGAATTCCTGCGGTCAATATGTTGATAACAGCCACCCACACTCACAGCGCCCCAATGGCAATGGGACCGCGCCCGCCGATGCCGACGGGCCAGCAGCCCCCGGCGGCGCCGGGTGGATTTCCGCCCATGCGGTTAGATCAACGACTCGCAGACAATGTATTTCTTTCTGCGAAAATGGCCAAGGACAAACTTCAACCGGCGCGAATCGGTTACGGCACCGGCGTCTCCTACTTGAATGTTCAGCGGGACATGATCGATGAGAATACACATCGGTGGTGGGAGGGGGCCAATTACGACGGCCTCTCAGATAAAACTGTGGCCGTCATTAAGTTTGAGTCACTGAGCGGTGAGCCAATCGCCGTGTACTATAACTACGCGATGCACGCGGTCATCACCGGAACGCTCGACTTAGTGAGCGGCGATATACCCGGAGCTACATCACGGTATATCGAGAAGGCCTTCGATGACAAGATAGTGGCATTGTGGTCGGAAGGCGCCGCGGGAGACCAGAACCCGATCTACTTCCAGCAGACGTACGACCTTCGCGCGATCAGGATCAAGGATTATGCAAGCCGTGGGCAAGACATTAGTAACTCGATGCCGCCCGGCGGCGTAGGTCTCGATCGCTCGAATCCCGAGGTAACCAAATTGATGGACGAGCAAAAAGAGATGATTACCTCGATGGGCCAGATGCTGGGCGAAGAGGTGCTTCATGTCATGCGCGAAGCAAAGAACTCCGAGTCGGATGGCCGAATCCTCGGAAAAGCGGTGACGATCAGTTGTCCGGGACGTGAAAGAACCAATGAGGGACGAGGTGGATACCCGGGCACCTATAAGGATGGTCCTCCGGTGCAGATTGGGCTTGGCTTGCTCATGATCGACGATATCGCCATTGGAACGGTCAATGGAGAAGTGTACAACCTGATCGCGCAAAGACTAAAGAAGGAGTCTCCATACGCCAAAACAATGATGGCGACATTGACAAACGGAATGGCAAACTCAGGGTATATTCCCGATGACGCGTCGTTCGGACATAACACGTTCGAAGTCTTATCTTCTCGTCTTCAGCCGGGGTGCGCTGAAACGGAGATCGTTGATGGCATCATCGGCATGATGCCGAGGGTTACATACTGATAAGGAGGATTGGTTTGTGTCGATGAGCGCGGAAGGAGGCGCTGAAAATCCTTCTTGGAGTAGAGCGGCAAATGGACAGAATGCAGCGATTTGGCCCCAGGTCCGGCGCTGCAGCTTTCTAGGATTCAATGCAGAGTATTACCAGGAATGATGCAGAGATAAATGCACAATGAAGCCCGCGGTCATGATCGGATTGGGTGAAGTCTTGTGGGATATTCTGCCAACGGGCAAGGTGTTGGGAGGGGCGCCCACGAACTTTGCATACATGACAACGGTGCTGGGCGACCAGGGGATCGTGGCAAGCCGTGTTGGTAACGATGAACTGGGACGCAAAGCTTACAAGGTCATGCAAGAACTCAGTCTAACCACGTCGTATGTCCAATTTGACGACCAGCACGAGACCGGCGTAGCAACGGTCGCAATTGATCCGGGTGGGCAGCCGACGTTCACCATCAAGGAATCTGTTGCGTGGGATTTTCTGCAATGGACACCAGCCTGGGAAGAGCTCGCTGCTCGAGCTGACGCAGTCTGCTTTGGCTCGCTTGCTCAGCGTTCAGCATCATCAGCCGCCACCATCGAGTGCTTCTTGCGAAACATACCAGCGAAGACGCTTCGAATCTGCGACGCGAATCTGCGCCAGCGGTTCTACGACACGGACACACTGCGCAGATCGTTCCAGCACGCAGACATCGTCAAGGTGAATGATCGGGAATTGCTGGAGATTTCTTCATTGTTTAAAATAGATATTGGAAATGAAGAAAGGATGGCTCAGGAACTGTTGAACCAGTTTGACTTAATGATGGTTTGTGTCACACGGGGCGAGCGAGGCAGCCTGCTTACCACCCGCGACAAAACGGTTGATCACAAGGGCTTCAGCGTGAAAGTTGCAGACGCGGTAGGCGCCGGGGACGCTTTCACCGCATGCTTAGCGCACTACTACTTACAGGGTAAGTCACTGGAGGAGATCAGCGCGTCGGCAAATCGATTCGCCTCGTGGGTGGCGACTCAAGTGGGGGCGACGCCGCTATTTCATAGCACGCAATTGGAAGAAATTCTAGGTGAAGCTCTCTCATCTGATGAAGCTTATGGGAGCGAAGCTCGCGACTAACATCGGCTGCGATAGCAAAAGGCATACAGATCCGTGAGAGGCTGTGGAGTCGACCGATGAAGAATCAAGTCCAACTGATCACCTACATCAACCGCCTAACAGGTGGCGGCATTCCCGAACTCGCAGCACTGTTGAACGGGCCACTGGCCGGGGTCTTCGGCAGTGTGCACCTGCTGCCTTTTTTTCATCCAATTGACGGATCGGACGCGGGCTTCGATCCCATCGATCACACCGCCGTCGATTTCCGGCTGGGCACATGGGCAGATATCCGCGCGCTGGGGTCCTCCGTTGAGCTGATGGCTGACCTGATCGTCAATCACGTCTCTAACCAGTCGCCGCAGTTCCTCGACTACTCCTGCAACGGCGACAGTTCGGCGTATGCCGGGATGTTTTTGACCTATGATCGCGTCTTCCCAGATGGCGCCACCGAAGCCGACCTGCTGTGCATCTACCGGCCACGGCCTGGGCTACCGTTTACGTATACGATGCTGGCCAACGGCGAGAAGCGCCTGTTGTGGACAACTTTCACTTCACAGCAGGTCGATATCGATGTCAGGCATCCACAGGGAAAGGCCTATCTAGATGCGATCCTGGGTTGTTTCCGTGAGGCCGGCATCCGTGCTATTCGCCTGGATGCAGTTGGCTATGCCATCAAGAAGGCCGGCACGAGTTGTTTCATGATTCCTGAGACTTTTGAATTCATCAGGGAGCTGACGGCACAGGCACATGCGCTCGGCATTGAAGTCCTGGTCGAGATTCACAGTCACTATCTGAAACAGACAGAAATTGCGCGTCAGGTCGATTGGGTGTATGACTTTGCTTTGCCTCCGCTGGTGCTATACGCCCTCTATCGCGCCGACGTGCAGCCGCTATTTGCATGGTTGAAGGTGCGCCCCAACAATGCGATTACTGTACTAGACACGCACGATGGCATAGGCGTGATCGATGTGGGCGCCGATGCGCAAGGGACTCCGGGAATTCTGGAGCCCTCGGCAATCGAGTTGCTCGTCGAAACCACGCATCGCCGCAGCAACGGCCAGAGCCGCAAGGCTACCGGAGCGGCCGCCAACAATCTTGACCTCTATCAGATCAACTGCACGTACTACGACGCATTGGGACAAAACGACACCGAATACCTTATCGCGCGCGCCGTGCAGTTCTTCGTCCCCGGGATTCCGCAGGTTTACTACACAGGCCTGCTGGCGGGAACCAACGATATGGCATTGCTGCAACGAAGCGGCGTCGGCCGCAACATCAACCGCCACTACTACACACAGGACGAGGTTCGCACGGACCTTAGCAAGGAAGTCGTCCGTAAGCTCATCGAACTGATTCGCTTCCGCAACTCACATCCTGCGTTCTCCGGCGAGGCGACGATCCAATGTCCGGCGAAGCACACGCTCTCGATTGCCTGGAGACGCCAAAGCGATTGGGCTGAACTGGTTGTTGATTTCGCTGCCGCCGAAGCGCGCATCGAATACTCTTCGAAAGAAGCAGACAGCGCCAAGTCGATCTTGATCGGAGTGCGGCAGAGGGCAGAAACACAAGCTGTCAGTCGGGAGGGGGCGCAATGACTGCTTCAACGCCTGCCGGGAGCAATATGGTCATCCGCGCCCTGACGTACATGATGTTCATGATGTTCGCGATGACCACGGACTCGGTGGGCGTCATTATTCCTGAAGTCATTCGCACTTATCACCTGAGTATGACCGCTGCCGGAGCCTTTCATTACGCAAGCATGTCGGCCATCGCAGTAGCGGCCATTGCGCTGGGATTTTTGGCCGATAGGCTTGGCCGGAAAATGACTATCGTTCTGGGATTGATTTTGTTCGCACTCAACTCGTACCTGTTTGCCGTCGCCAACACCTATATCTTCTTTCTGATACTGCTTGTCGTCTCGGGTGCATCGATCGGCATATTCAAAACCGGCGCGCTGGCACTGATCGGCGACATCTCCAACTCCACGCTTGAACACACTTCGACGATGAACTATGTGGAGGGCTTCTTCGGTATCGGCGCGATCATCGGACCGCTGATCGTCGCGCGGCTTCTGCTGCAGGGTGTGAGTTGGAAGTGGTTGTACGTCATCGCCGGCACGATCTGCGTCGTACTCATTGTGACCGCTTCCCTGGCTCGCTATCCGCGGACCATGAAGGAATCTCCTGAGCCTGTCAACTTAAGGCGCACGTTGCATATCCTGCGCAGTCCTTACGCCCTTGGATTCTCTCTGGCCTGCTTTCTCTATGTAGGCATCGAATGCTCCGTTTACGTCTGGTTGCCCACTTATATCGCCACGAATCACGATTCGCCGGCTTTTCTGTCCAGTCATCGCGCCTTCGCCTTGATGGCCGCATACGCCGTTTCGATCTTCTTTGTGCTCCGCGCGGGAGGCAGGTTTCTGGGAGCCTGGGTACTGGCTCGCCTGAACTGGACTACTGTTCTCATGTTGTTTAGCGCACTGATTCTCGTTTGTTTCCTCGGTGCGGTGATCGGCGGGGTCCACGCTTCGGTCTACCTGCTGACGCTTTCCGGGTTGTTCATGTCGGTCATCTATCCAACGCTGAACTCGAAAGGGATCAGTTGCTTCCCCAAGTCCGAGCACGGCGCAATCGCGGGCGTGATTCTTTTCTTTACCTGCGTAGGAGCGGTGCTGGGGCCGCTAGCCATGGGCGCGATCAGTGATTTCTTCGGCCATCCAAGGTACGGATTTGTGCTAGCCACTGCCCTTGCGGCATTGCTATTCGGCGGCGCGCTCTACAATCGGCTTGTGGACCCGACGCGCAAAGTGCTTCTGCAATCGGATCAGAGTCAGTACGGTCAGAAACAGATAACGTGCACATAGAAAAGCCGGGCCGGCCTGGTTGCATGGAAATGCGGCCCGGACCTGGTTGCCGGATCGCGGTTTTGACGCAACTGGCGGATAGCAGCTTAGTCCACTTTCTTCACTCTTACCTTTACGCAAACATCCATGGTCCCGCTGATTGGATCCATGTCGCTGAATCGGAAATCGATCAACGAGTTGAAGTTGACACCCTTCCCCCTGGCGATTGGCAGTCCCTTCCGTGGAAGCCATGGAGGCGCTGATGGGCTACAGTTGGCCTGGCAACGTTCGGGAGCTGAGGAATTCGCTTGACAACAGATTAATTCCTCGTCTTAACTGAGTCCATACGCTCATTGGTTTCGCCCCAGATACCCTTTCATACAAGAGCTGCTCTCATAGAACGACGGCGGGATGCAGTCGCCCAACCGGAGAGCCTTTGAAATCTCCCAGGACGACTCGTGCCATAACCGCATTCGCCCCGTTGCGTGCGGGATGCTGGGCTGGTGTGTCGGTTCAGCGGTGTGGACAGGGATGGTCACAATGAAAGATAGGGTTGCCGAATCTCTCCCGGATCATTTCGCAACGCCCTTGATCTCGAAGGAAGCGGCGGCTTCAGGGCAATGGATTCCCCGGCGGAATGACAGACGATATCCGATTCCCGGCCAATTGAATATCTTCCTGACCTGTGCGCAGATGTTGGCTGCTCTTACGATTCTTGCCGCAGCAAGTCACACAAAAACCTCTACCTGTTAGCAATTCTGGCGATCGTCTTTGCATTCATCATGCAAATGGGATTTTGTCTGGCGCATGAGTCGGTCCATCGCAAGCTGCATCGCAACCGCAAGCTGAATACAGGCATGGGTATCCTCCTGTTTTCGCTGTTTCCCGGGAGTTTGCATTACTTCGAAGTGGCGCACCTGCTGCATCATCGCCGCAATCGCTCCGACGATGAGCTCGAAGATTATGTTCTGCCGGGAGAGAATCCGTGGTTCAAACGCATCATGTTTTTCCTGCTTATTTCAGGGCTCTTCTGGCTGCTTCTCCCACTCACATCCATCGTGGTAGCAATGATCCCCAGGAGGAGAATCAGGCTTCCACGTCCGGAGGATGACGCCGGATCGTTTCGTAAATTTGCGCAGTTCTTGAATGAAGTGCGGCCTGGACGAGTGCGGCGCGATCTCCTGGTCACGGCTCTGGTGTGGATGATTGCATTCCCGGCTTTACATTTCCAGCTTGCTTCAATAGCTGTATGCTATGCCGCATTCGGATTTTCGTGGGCTAGCCAGCAGTATATCTATCACGTTCGAACGCCGAGGCATGCGGTGTTAGGAGCTTACGATCTAAAGCTCTGGAAGCCATTGGAATTCCTCTATCTTCATTTCAACTATCACCTTACCCATCACCTCGCAGAGTGGGTTCCATGGAATTATCTTCCTTCGATTGCGGCTGAGCAGCCGACGCGCGGATATGCAACCACCTACGTCAGGCTGTGGCGAGTACCCGAAGGACTCGCGGAGGCTTGGCCGGCGCAGTATCAGAAATCAGGTCCGCTTCCACCGGAGGCGGATCGTAAGACGGCCATCTCCATGGAACTTCCGTGGTGAAGCCTGCCACGCACCTCATGCCGGATGGAGCCTCGCGCCGCCGTCGATGGGTCGCAATCTCTGCATTCGCTCTTGCGCTGATTCTGATCCCTTTCTCCTACAAAGTAAGTGGAAAGTTGGAGACGGCGGTTCACATCAAAGGTGGAGAGGCGGAGGCCGTGGATAGTGAACTTGCGCAGCGGTTCCAGTCGCCCTATGCACACCGCTTGATTGCCGTCATCAAGGGGCTGCCCGATCCAGATTCGTTTGAAGGGGATAGGGCACTCGACTTGATTGAGAATAGCTTGCGAACGCAGCCCGGAGTCTCCGGTGTGCTTTCAAGACTCGATTGGCCTGATCCGCTGTTTCTGGGCAAGGACGGCGGAACACTGCTTATCGTCGGACTCGGCCCAGGGGCTGCTTCAGAAGAATCGCTGATTCCGGTATTAAGGACACAGGCGGGTGAACTGGAGAGCCAACTTCGGCCCCATTTTCCAGGCATAAGCATTCAATTGACCGGCGAATCACCACTGAGCTATGACCTTCGCAAGATCAGCGCCGACGACGTCAAGCGTGCAGAGACTCGCGTTCTTCCCATCACGCTTATCCTGCTTCTGAGGCACAGCGGATGCGATGCTCAAAACGCGTACCACCACGAGCAACCGTCTGGTGTCGTTTCTTATGCTCAACCTGAACTATCATCTTGAACATCATCTTTTTCCGGCAATTCCCTGGTACAACCTGCCCAGAGTCCATCGGCTTCTTAAACCCTTGTATGAATCGCGAGGAGCCGTTGTCCAGAAGTCATATACAGGATTTGTGCTTCAGTGTCTTCGACGAATTCCAGAGCCGCTGCACAGTCTGCCAATGCACGGCGTAGCAGTTAGACCCTCCGCCTGAAATCGAGTGATTGCGAGTAAATGCCCCTGCAACCTGAAGGCCTCATCGGGATGAGGCGCGTGGGAGGATCGGCCTTGCAAAGATCTTTAGCAGTCATCACAGGAGCCTCAAGCGGCATTGGGATGGCATTCGCACGAAAGCTGGCGGCGAGCCACAATCTATTGCTTGTCGCGCGTCGCAAGGACCGGCTGAACGAACTCGCGGCTCAAATTACAAAGGACACTGGTGCAGTTGTGACAGTGCTTCCGGCCGACCTCGCAAATGAAGAGGACTTAGGCATAGTTGCGGACAGAATCGCCGCCGAGAATAACTTGGATCTCCTGGTCAACAATGCGGGCTTCGGGACGCTTGGGCTTTTTTGGGAGGCGAGCATAACAGGTCAGGAACAAATGCACCGGCTGCACGTAATGGCCACTATGCGCTTAACTCATGTGGCATTGGGCAAAATGGTTCGGAGCAATTCCGGCGGCATCGTCAACGTAGCCTCTGTGAGTGCGTTCTTTCGAGTCTCCGGGAATGCCAGCTATGCCGCGACCAAGAACTGGATGACATCGTTTACCGAGGGACTTTACCTTGAGTTAAAGAGTGCCCATTCCGCGGTAAAGGTGCAAGCCCTTTGTCCGGGCTTTACATACTCTGAGTTTCACGACGTGATGCATGTCGATCGGGAGAGCTTGGCGCCGTCTTCATTCTGGCTCAGAGCGGAACATGTGGTGGATGAGTCCTTGAGAGCACTGCGCCGGGGAAAGCTGTTTGTAATCCCCGGATGGCGTTATAAGGCGATTGTGTCACTGATTTCAAAATTGCCCACTCCGCTGCGCCTTTCCCTTGAGAAAGTCGGAGCAAGGAAACGGAAAAGCGGAGGATCAAGTCAAGAGTAGCGGTTCCTTGGCATGCCGAGCAGCACGAATATGACACGGCGTCCCCCGAGCACTCATGCCCGGTCCAATATATTCTGTGAAAATAGGAAAAAACGAGGCTGAGCGATTAATGCGTTTTCATCCCCGGGTGGCGAAGCCGGGGGGCAAGCGACTGTTGCTTGCTGGGGTGGAAGTAAACGCCACATTACACGCCCCTCAAAACTGCACGTGAATTGGAGAACCGCCGTAATACGTATGCCCGCTCGATCGAAATTAGAGACAATGCCGGAATCCTTTCCTTGACCGCCGTCTTTCGGCTGTAACTTGCCTGAAATCGCTGCACCCCTTCGCGTAGAATGAACGGTATGCTGGCCATGAGGGCTGAAGCCCTGTTCGCCTCGTTTTTCATCCCTTTCGATCGTTTCGCCGTCCCGCTCGTGGGACTGCGGCGGAGTTGGGCCGCGTATCTGGCCTTTGCTCCGCAAAACGGCCTGCGCCACTATCTGAAAACGATGCTGAACGACCCCTTCGCCAAGTTGCCGCATCCCTGGAACTGGTTCGATGCGGCGATGCTGCTGCCCTACTTCGCGGTCATGATCGTGCTGGCGCTCTACGGCATCCACCGCTATACCATGTGCTACCAGTACTTCAAGTACCGCAAGAACAACAACCCCAATCCGCCGCGGCATTTTGAAGAATTGCCCATCGTTACCATCCAACTGCCCATCTTCAACGAGCAGTTTGTCATCGACCGGCTGATCGAAGCCGTTTGCGCGATTGACTATCCGCGCGAAAAGCTCGAAATTCAGGTCCTCGACGACTCGACCGATGAAACCCGGGAGGTGGCCGGCGGAATCGTCGACCGCTACGCCGCTCTCGGGGCGCCCATCGTATACATTCACCGCGCCAATCGCCATGGCTTTAAGGCCGGCGCGCTCGAAGCCGGCCTCAAGGTGGCCAAGGGCGAGTTCATCGCCATCTTCGACGCCGACTTCGTTCCCCCGCCCGACTGGCTCATGAAGGTGATCCACCACTTTGCCGAACCCGAAATCGGCATGGTGCAAACCCGCTGGGCGCACCTCAACCGCAGTTACAGCATGTTGACCGAGATTGAGGCCATCCTGCTCGATGGCCACTTCGTGCTCGAGCATGGCGCGCGCTTCCGCTCCGGCGAGTTCTTCAACTTCAACGGCACCGCCGGCATGTGGCGCCGCCAGGCCATCACCGACGGCGGCGGCTGGCAGCACGACACGCTCACCGAAGACACCGACTTGAGCTACCGCTCCCAGATGGCCGGTTGGAAGTTCAAATACCTGGCCGATGTCGAGTGTCCCTCCGAGCTGCCCATCGAGATGACCGCCTTCAAAACCCAGCAGGCGCGCTGGGCCAAGGGACTCATCCAGACCAGCATCAAAATCCTGCCCAGGGTCTTCCGCTCCAACGCTTCGCGCCGCATCAAAATCGAGAGCGTCTACCACCTCACGGCCAACCTCAGCTATCCGCTCATGATCGTCATGTCGGCGCTTCTCATTCCCGCCATGATCTGCCGCTTCTATCAGGGCTGGTTCCAGATGCTGCTCATCGATTTTCCGCTCTTTACCGCGTCCTCCTTCTCCATCGCGGTGTTTTACCTGATGAGCGAGCGCGAGCTCTTCCCAAAGACCTGGAAGCGGACCTTCTTCTATCTTCCGTTCCTCATGGCGATCGGCATCGGCCTCACCGTCACCAACACCAAGGCCGTGATGGAAGCGCTGCTCGGCATCAAGAGCGCCTTTGTGCGCACGCCCAAGTACCGCGTGGCGCAGAAGGGCGAAAAGTCGCAGGCCGCCAAGTACCGCAAGCGCCTCAAGCTTTCGCCCTGGATCGAGTTGCTGTTGGGCTGCTACTTCGCCGGCGCCATCTACTACACCTTCACCAACAACAACTACTTCACCGCGCCCTTTTTGATCCTCTTCGTCGTAGGTTACTGGTACACCGGATTGATGAGCCTGCTGCAAGGCCGCTTCGAGCGATGGCGCACCGGCGTCAATACAGACGAGTCCAGCCCCAAGCCGTTCCCGGTGGGGGTCTGAGACCACTCACTCAGCCGAATCGGAGATGCGCGCCATTTTCCTGAAATGCTTCCGGGGGGCAAGTTGCATATCAACCTGAGCCAATGGCCTGCCCCTTATCTGGCGCTTTTATTTGCGGCCCTCCTGGTCTGCGTGATAAGCCTCATTTACAAAATGATCGGCACGCTAAGCGGCTGGCACACATTAGCCGGTAGATTCACCGCCCACTCGGGGCCGACCGGCGAGGTTCGAACCGCCGGCCCGCTTTTCTGCACGGTCTACTTTCGCTATTGGAGCCGCTACGGAGGCATCGTTCGCGTCACGGCGGCTCAGGATGCGCTCTATCTTTCCGTCTCATTCCTGCTTCGCTTCACTCATCCCACGCTGCGAATTCCATGGGACGAAATCCGGTTCGGCAAGACGAAGTTCCTCTGGCGGCCGTATGTCGTGCTAACGCTCGGTGGCGCAGAAAGAATCCCCATGCGCATCTCTGAGCGCATGGCCCGCAATCTTGGAATCCTCGATCGATGTTGACCGATGTTGACCGGTGTCCTGCCCGATAGGCCGCCCTCGCGCCCGGTCGATCTTCGTTACTAACGGTCCCGAACCCGCGCAAATGCCAGCCTTGCGTTGTGCTACATTAACGCCATGTTCTGGAAAAATCTGGCGATGATTGCCGTGCTGCTGCCCGCTGCCCTTGCGCCTGCGGCGCGCGCCGCGCAGACCGGCAGTCAGGCCGCTCCCCCGCATCGGACCGTGCCGTCCGCTGCGCCGGCCGCGCCGGCCGCTTCCACGGCTGCCCCACCCGTCCCGGCCAATCCCGGAACCCAGACCAATTGCGAAGGCGGCGCCTGTGACGTTGTGCCGTCCCACATCACCATTGCCACTCCGGCGCCTGCGCCCGCCCCATGGCCCCTGCAGGATCGCATCGCCTGGGCGGCGAGCCTGCTTCTAACCATCGTGGCGTACGTGGGAATCATGCTCGCGCTTTCCTTGCTGCGCAAAATCGAGCGGCAGACACGATACGCCGAGACCGCTGCCCAGGCGGCCGCCGATAGCGCCAAAGCGGCATTGCTTCTTGCGCAATCGCATGCGGAGACTCAGGCTCAGCAGGCAGAAGCCCTGGCGCAGGCCGAACGTCCCTGGATTCTCATCACCGCCGAGCCCGCGCCAGGCAATCTTAACGGCTTCACAGTCGTTGCCACCAACCGCGGCCGCGGTCCTGCCCGCATCGTCGCCCTTGCCGACGAGATCACCAGCGCTGCGGATGATTCGCAATTGCCGCCCGTCCCCGAATTCACCGGCGAACCGCGCGCCCCTGTCGCTCCACTGATCCTGCTGCCAGGCGAATCCACTGACATCAAGTCGTTCTTCCGCGACGACGTGAAGTTGTTTTGCGCTACGCAGGAGCGCTTGCGGCGCGTGGAAAATTGGGAAGAGAGGATTTATCTCTATGGGGTGATTGCCTATCGGGACCTTCGCTCATCCGACGAAAAGCAATTCCATGAGACCTCATGGTGCTGCTGGTACATCCACGGCCGCCAGAAAAGCGGCATGGTGATGGCCGGCCCGCCGCAGTACAACCGACACAGCTAGAGCGAATTAGGTAATGCTTTAGGGCCTCGCGAAAAGGCACCGCCGGGGCGCCGGGGTGCCGGGGTGCCCTCTGGGCCGGGCCGGGCTGGGCTGCGTGCCGATAAAGTCAATCGGATCATCGGGGCAAAAATCGGCCGGCCGAGTGATTAAAGTCACTGTGCGCCCAAAGAGGTTTGCAATATTTTGGGAATTCCAGGGTGTAAAAGGGGGCGTTATGGCAGAACGTAAGTGCCCGGGGCAGGATACCCAATACTGGACCGCCGACGACATCTTCGAGCGGCCATGCTCCCATTGCGGCTATTCACTCGAGTTTTTCCGCAACGATCCTCATCGCTGCTGCCCCGCCTGCGGGAAATACATGCTGAATCCCAAGCTGAATCTGGCCTGCGGCGACTGGTGCACCGCGGCCCACGATTGCCTTGAGCCCCCCGACGAGCAACTGATCACCGAGATCCGAGAAGCGCGTCACGCCTGAAGCGCCCCGGACATCCCGGCTACTTGCGCAGCAATTTTTGGTAATATTTCCGGCCCCATTCATATTGGGAATGCAGCATGGAACCGCAGTAGCCCTGTGCCCCGTCGCGGCCCCAGGAATAAGTGTTGTTCCAGGCGCACTCAAGCCGATGAGGAACCAGGAAGTCCTCGTAGTCAGTGCAGGTTTTCAGGACGAGGTTTTGTTTCCGGCGGACACCACGATGGGCCATGCGCTTGTCGTCTTTCGCGCTGGCGGTGCCCGTAATCGCCGCAAAGGGGCGGCGCGTCGAGCGGCTCATTTGAAACTCCAGGTCGCAGTTGCGTACCTAGGTCATGGTGTGCCCTCCACTTGCTAATGATAATCCAATGCCGGCAAGTCGGGACTTAACAATTTTTTGGGGTAGAATCAGTTGGTAAGGGACCGTTACTCTTCATGACCCTGCACTTAGACATTCCGGAATCCATCACTAGCAGTTTGCGGCTTCCGGAGCCGGAGATGGAACCGCGTCTGCGGGCCGAACTCGGCGTCGCGCTTTATGCCCAAAGCATCTTGCCGCTCGGCAAGGCGTCCGAACTGGCAGGGATCTCCCGGCATAAGTTCGCGGAGCTCTTGGGAGAGCGCGGGATACCGCGGCACTACACGGAGCAGGAACTGGCGCAAGACCTCGAATATGCTCGCGGTTAGCAATACCTCTCCGATCTCGAATCTGGCCTCCATTGGCCGCCTCGAACTCTTGCAATCCCAGTTTTCTGCCCTATGGATACCCGGTGCCGTGGCTGAAGAACTCGCGGCCCATCCCGACCCAATTGCACAAGTGGCGATTCAGAACGCCATTCAAGCGAAGTGGATACAGATTGGAACTCCGCGAAGCTCCGGGCTGCTCCAAGCTCTCTTGTTGCAACTTCATCGAGGAGAGGCAGAGGCAATCGCCCTGGCGACGGAAATCGATGCAGACTTCGTGCTCCTTGACGAACAGGAGGGGCGCCAGTTGGCATCGAGGATCGGCCTCTCCGTCACAGGTGTTTTGGGAGTCCTGCTTCGCGCCAAGCGCGCAGGTGAGATTGCTGCTGTCAAGCCAGAAGTGGATCTCCTCCGCTCCAAAGCCCACTTCTTCGTCTCTCCGCAAATGGAGCAAAAGATCCTTGCGGCAGCCGGCGAGTAGCGGGAGATCACATTTGTCTATTTGAACCGGGAACGCTTTGCGCGGCATGCGCCGCAAATTGCGTTTCTCGACTAACCGGGAGGCATCCCAGGCCTGATGATCCGAACTTAGGGCACCCGGCAACCCGCTCACTGAATCAGGTCACTAGCGTTAGCCCTGACCATTGGATCTTCGGCAAAATAGGCCGCCATCATCCCTTGGACCACTACGAGCCAAGGGATCGCGTTCGCACAGAGTTCGTCGCATAATTCGGGACGGTCCAGTATCTTTGACACTGCATGGCCCAATCTGCCATTGCCCATGATGACGATGTTCCAGGGGGCGGAGTCGGGCTTCGAGTGCAACAGGCTGTTCATTGGCGCTGTCAGGTCGCCTCCACGGATCGAGGACCCTGGCTGCTGCTTGGCCTGAATCCTTTCGAACATCTTGGCAAGGCCGGGTGCTTCGTTATGCTCCCAACCTCGATTCCACTTATCGATCTCTGCTGGATAAAGATGTAGGTAGAGCAGAATGGCCGCTCTTTCCGCCAAGGCTCGAAGAAGAACATGTCCGCCAAAAAGATAGCCCTGCCGAATGAGTTCGCGAATTGAAAGCGCGATGCTGAGCGATTGAGCAATGACTTGACAGGCCATTTCCTGATCATCGGTAAGTACCCGCCCGTGTGACGTTGGCGCGATGCTGCCGTTTGCCTCCATGACGGAGCAAATGAGTTGATCGAAATGGAAGAGGAGAGTGCGGCCAAGATATGGCTCGTTGTCCGGGGTAAAGACAACAGGAATTTCCTTGACGTCCATTTTCCGCTCCTACCTTCCCGTCCCACCGTCATCTTGTCGAGTTTGATGGTCGGCATGCCCACGCCGAACTGTTTGCGCTGGCAATCCTTGTCGCAGCCGCCCCTCCGCTACAGAGTTTGCCCATGGCCAGGGTCACGCCGCCGACAGCTTCAACTTAACCTTCGACCTAGTAGCCTCTGCAAACCTCAGCAGTGTTTTCGTGCTCGGCAGCGTTGAACCGCTTTCCAATCGCGCAATTGCCGACTGGCTCGTCCCCATCCGCTCCGCTAGCTCCTCCTGTGATAGTCCGGCACGAAGCCGCGCGCGAATCAGCTCACTGGAGATTTCGAACTGGGGGGCCAAACGGTCGTACTCGGCCTTAACGGCCGGGTTCTTCAGCATCTTCTCCGCTACCACTTCGAATGGAATTGTCATCGAACCTCCTTGGCGCGCTGCAGAGCAAGATCAATCTCAGCTTGCGGCGTCTTCTGTGTCTTCTTGATAAACACTCGGACCACAACAACCCGCCTGCCAAGCGCTGCCACATACAGTGCGCGCGCAATCCCGTCCCGGCCCGTCATGCGAATCTCCCATAACTTGCCTTCCAGATGCTTGACGTACGGCTCTCTGACGGCTTGCAGGCCGGCCTGCCTGATATGGCGACCAATCCGCACAAACTGTGCTTGCATATCATCCGGCAGAGCCAAAAGCTCACCTTCAACCGTTTCGTTCAGGATTTCAACGCGCCATTCCACAAACCATTCTATCTCAAATTTGAGATATTTTCAAGTTGGTTTCTGCTCTGGACTTACCTTCCCGTCCCGCCCACCGTCATCTTGTCCAGCTTGATGGTCGGCATCCCCACGCCCACCGGCACGCTCTGCCCATCCTTGCCGCAGGTGCCGATGCCTTCGTCCAGCTTCAGATCGTTGCCCACCATCGACACGTACTTCAGCGCCTCGGGCCCGTTGCCGATCAGCGTCGCGTCGCGCACCGGAGCCGTCACCTTGCCGTCTTCGATCAGGTACGCCTCCGACGCCGAGAACACGAACTTCCCGTTGGTAATGTCCACCTGCCCGCCGCCAAAGTTCACGGCGTAGAGCCCGCGCTTCACGCTGCGCAAAATGTCTTCCGGGTGCGTCGTCGCCCGCCAGCATGTAGGTGTTGGTCATGCGCGGCATGGGGATGGATTGATAGCTTTCGCGCCGGCCCGATCCCGTGTTCGCCATGCCCATCAGCCGCGCCGAAAGCTTGTCGGATAGATAGCCCTTCAAAACGCCGCCCTCGATCAGCACCGTCTCCTGCGTCGCCGAGCCCTCGTCGTCCACGTTCAGCGATCCGCGCCGCCCGGCGATGGTTCCATTGTCCACCACCGTCACCTTTGGGCTCGCCACACGCTGGCCAATCAATCCCGTAAACGCCGAGGTCCCTTTGCGGTTGAAGTCGGCTTCCAATCCATGCCCTACCGCCTCGTGCAGCAGAACCCCCGGCCAGCCCGGACCCAGCACCACTTCCATCTCGCCGGCAGGCGCAGGCACGGCGCCCAGTTGCAAAATCGCGCCTCGCGCCGCCTCGCGCGCCAGGGCCTCCGGGCTCTTCGACCCCTGGAATTGTTCCAACCCGGCCCTGCCTCCGCCTCCAGCCGAGCCTTTGGTCGTCACCGCGCCCTCTTTCGCGATCACAAACACATTCAGCCGGCAAAGCGGCTGCGTGTCGCTGGCAAATGCCCCGTCCGACGCAGCAATCAGAATCCGCCGCAACTCCTCGCTATAACTCGCGCGCACCTGCACGATGCGCGGATCAAACGCCCGCGCCGCGCGGTCGGCGCGAAGAATCAATTCCAGCCGCGCCGCCAGGTCAAGGTCGTAGCCGCCCAGCGGAACCGGGTACAAATCCGCACCGCGCGCTTCCGTGAACCCTTGCACCGGCTGCTTTGCCGGACCCGACGCAATCAGCGCCGCAGTCCGCGCCGCATGCAGCAGCCGCTCCGTGCTCAGGTTGTCGGTATAGGCGTAACCCGTTCGCTCGCCGCTCAGCACCCGAATGCCGCACCCCGCGCTCGTTCCCTGGCTGGCCGACTTCACAATCTGCTCGTCCACGCCCAGCGCGGTAGCCGTAACCGACTCAAAATAAAGGTCCGCATAGTCGCCGCCGGCGCTCAGCGCCTCGCCCAGGCAGCGCTCCAGCAGCCGCTCCGTGAGGCCGAATTTCTCAAAAAAGTATCGCCGATGGCTGGCTGCAGGCAGGTTCAGGGGAAGCGTCGTTTCCATAATCAATTTTAGCTCGAGCGGCCTGCTACGGAATCCGGCAACGCGGCGCCTGCCGCAATTGCCTTGGGTTACTTTTTCTGATGCGGGAGTCGGCAGGATGCTTCAGCGGGATTCGAAATCGTGCTAGCATTTTTTCTATGAAGAGAATCTTTGCCGCGGCATTGCTATTGGCGGTATTTGCAAGCCCGGTGTTCGCCACCGGGACGCACCACCACCATCACCACCATCATCATCACCATAGCGCTCATCACAGTTAACGCGCGCACCCTACCGCGCCGCTGCAGGCGTCCGGCTGTACGTTGGGTACCAGGGTCACAGGTAGCTCTGTGTCCCGCGATTTAGATCGTGTTAGGATACGTGGCATGAGGAAGCTTCTTGCAGCGGCTCTGTTGTTCACGGTTTTAGCTGGCCCGGCATTCGCTGCCAAACGCCCCCAGCAGCATCACAAGAAATACGACTACCGCTATCACGCCCCCAAAAAATACAAAGTCCCAAAGCAGCACGTACACCACTCACACGGGCACAACAACCACTAACACCAAGCCAAACAGCTGGCCCACTGGACTCTGCGGCAACTCGCTCAGTCCTTTGAGCCCTATCTTCTCTGTCCTCGCGCCGGTGCCGGCCGCTGCCTTCTCCACCTAAGATTCTTACCATGCGTGATATTGTTCTTGACATGGAAGATCAGGTCGATCTCCGCTATCCCGTCGGGCGTTTCCGCCCTCCCGCCGCGACCATGCCCGCCATTCGCGCAGCGCAAATCGAATCTCTGCGCCTGCTCCCTGAGCGTCTGCGCGCCGCGGTCGAATGGCCTCAGCGATGCCCAGCTCGATACGCCTTATCGCGACGGCGGCTGGACTGTGCGCCAGGTCGTGCATCACCTCGCCGACAGCCATGCCAACTCCGTCATTCGCTTCAAGCTGGCGCTCACAGAGGATTGGCCCACCGTCAAGCCCTACGATGAGGCCGCGTGGGCCAGGCTGCCAGACTCCTGCCTGCCCATTGACGGCTCGCTTGTCTTCATCGGCGCGCTCCACGCCCGCTGGGTGGCCCTCCTCGAATCCATGCAGGAAGCGGATTTCCAGCGCGGCTTCAACCATCCGGAGTTGGGCCGGCAAAATCTGGCCACGTCGTTAGCGCTCTACGAGTGGCACTCCCGCCATCACACGGCCCACATCACAAGCCTGCGCGCGCGCATGGGCTGGTAGAAACGGCCATGCACGCCGGCGCTCCACCCCATCGACCGCGCCTCCATGATGCTCCGGACCCGGCGCCGCAACCGCCTCGCCCGCGCAGCTCGCGCAAACCATTGAAGCCTATCTTGCCGACCACCCCGCAGCCGCTCTGCTCGAGGATGGCCGCGTTGCTCTTCGACATGCGCACCGCGCGCTACTCGGTCGCCGAGTCGCATGGCCGCTGCCTGCTGCAATTTTGGAGCGAAGAGCGGAACCTGATGCGCACCGTCGTCGGCGTCGAGGAGCGCGCGCAATGCCTGCGCCTCACCACGCGCCGCATGGGCGCCGTCAAACCCCAGTCCCTCGAGCTCGCGCCCACCAGCGACCGCCGCACCCCCTCCGCGCGCGACGCCGCTCGCCGCAATTACCTCCGCCTCCTCGAGCGCGCGCTTACCCGCCACTTCATCGGCTCGAAAGTCGACGGCTTGCGCACGGCCATGGATCTCGAGCACAGCTTCGGCCCGGCTTACGTTCGCGGCCGCTTGCTCAAGGGAACCGCGGCCGATGCCGTGATCGGCGTCAGCGCCGCCGAATCCGCCTCCGTCGTCGATGGCGTCCTCACTCTCGGAATTCTCTGGCTCGACTACTGCCGCCAGCACTCCGATGCGCGCCGCCACTTCGGCGGACTCAAGGTCATCGTTCCCGCCGGGGCCTGGCGCACCACCGCCGAGCGCATGGCCTGGCTGAATCACGCCGCAGCCAATTTCGAACTATTCACCCTCGACGAGCGCAGCGAAGAGCTCGCTCCCGTCGACTTTCGCGACACCGGTAACCTCGACGCCAGCCTCGTCCACGCTTTTTCCCCGGCCGCGGCCATTGAGCGCTGCCGGTCGAGTATTGACCGGCTCCTCGCGCTTGTTCCCGCTTCCGCGCGCGAACGTGTCGAAATCCGTCCCCACTCGCCCACTGAAGTCGGGCTCCTGTTGCACGGCCTCGAGTTTGCCCGCGTGCGCCACGGCGTTTCGGCCCACTCCTTCGCCCGTGAAGACGAAGTCACCTTCGGCGCGGCCGCGAGCGAAACCCCGCTCACCCCCGAAAACGAAGGCCTCTGCCAGGATCTGTTGAAGCGCCTCTTCCTCAGCCGCCACGCAGACGGCGCGCACACCGATCCGCTCTTCCGCATGGCCCCCGAGCGCTGGCTTGAGTCCCGCCTCCGCGTGCGCCTTGCCGAACTCGTGCCCGGCCTGCGCGGCGATCTACTTTACACTCAGGTCCCCGCGCTCTCCACAGGCGACCGCGGCATGCTCGACCTGCTCACCCTCGACCACAACGCACGCCTGGTTGTGCTGGAATTGAAGGCCGACGAAGACCTGCAACTGCCCTTGCAGGCGCTCGACTACTGGATTCGTGTCCGCGCCCTCAACGCCGATCGCCAGCCCGCGGCAGGCGCCGCCGCTCCTCTGTCGGCATTCGAACGCGCCGGCTACTTTCCCGACGCCGAAATCTCGCCGCTCCCGCCGCGTCTCATCCTCGCCGCCCCGGCCCTGCGTATCCACCCCGCCAACGAGCCGGTCCTGCGCTATCTCTCGCCGGAGATCGAGTGGGAACTCATCGCCCTCGCCGAACATTGGCGCCGCGACCTCAAAATCGTCTTCCGCAAACGCAACTCCGATCGCTGAGGCCTGTTCACTGTTCACTGATCCCTGTTTTTCGCGGCAAAACCAATTCCCGCACTTCCTTCGCTTGCCGGATCGTGACCGTCGCCCCTTCGCAAATCCGTTCGCTCGCCAGGATCGGCTCCATTGCTCCATACAGCTCCGCGGCGTCTTTGCCATAAAACATCAACGTCGTGCTTTCCGGAATCGTGACGCTGCCGGCGCAGAATCCTGCGTTTCGGCTCTTCGCCGCATCCGCAAGCTCCACCGCCAATCCTGTCAGTTCCCGCCTGCCGTAGCGGTTGCCGAGACGGCCGATTTCCACCAGCACTGAGCCTTCAGCCTGGGAAACGTGCGAGCTCAAATCGCGATCCACCGCCGGAATCTCTCTCTTTGCGGCCATCACCTCCGCCAGGCGTCCTTCCGCCACGATCGTTTCTGCGCGGCGGCCCAGTCTTTTCAGAACGGCAATTTCGTCTTCCAGGTTTTCTTTGATGGCTTCCAGGTTGGGGCTCGGAGTGCTCTTGCGCTCAGCATACGACCGCTCAAAAAACTCCACGGCTTCTTCATCGCGGCCTTCATCGCGCAGCACTAATCCGCGCGTCCCGTAGGCCGAGGCCAGCCCCGAAACACCTGCCTGGCTTTCCAGTTTCAGCAGTTGAATCGCCCGGTCCAACAGTTCGTGCGCCTTGGCGTAGTTGCCCATCCTGCGGTGGCAATTGGCGATGTTATTCAGCAGGCTGCCGATGCGCGCCAGCGGCGTCGAAGGAATCTTTTGCCGCACATCGAGCGCCTTTTCGTAGTACCCCAGCGCTTCGGCGTAGCGGCCCTGTTCCGCGCACAAAGCTCCCAGGTTATTCCATGCCGTCGTCGCCGATTCAAGGTGAGCCTTGCCTTCGTGCAGCTCCGCGGCCTCGCGGTACAGGCTCTCCGCTTCCGCCGGCGAGGCTTTTCTGAGCGCATTGCCCAGAGTCACCAGCACGTCCGGTAGCCGTGGATCGCCCGGGCATTCGCGCAGAATCTTCAATGCGGCCCTCGCCGGTATGGCCGAGTGATCCACCAGCCCCATCAACCCATAGCACTGCGCCGCGCGCGCCAGCATCCCCGCCACCGCGGTCGGATCGTTGCTCTCCAGCTCGCGCAGAATGGCTCGCTCGCAGAACGGAATGGCGCGCCGGTACTCGCGGAGTTGGATCAGCACACGTGCCATCAGATCCGGGAAAGCTACCTGCTCCATTTGTGCCTGGTTTTCGTCCAGCATCGTCATGGCCGATTCGCGCAGCTTCTTGCCCTCCTCCACTTTTCCCAGGCGCTGCCGCAGCAGGCTCATATGGCACTGCACCAGCAGCGCCAGTTCGAACCCCTCGCCGGGCGCCATCGGGCGAACCTCCTGGCCGGCCGAGCGAAACAGCTCTTCCGCCTTCGCCAGGTTGCCGGCTTGCAGGGCGGCCGCGCCGTGCTGGATCAAGGCCAGACACTTTTGGGCAGGATCGGGGGGCATAAAACTCCGTTGACCGGGGGCAAAAAGCTTCAAAAGGCCCTATACCGTTGGCTAACTCGCCCTAGGTCGAGTTGCGTTTACCATTACCGACTATTGCACGCAGATGCGCGAGGAGCAAGTCTTGCACGGCTTGGGCCGACTCCGGGGTCCACTCGTAGAAACCGCGCCCGGCCTTCATTCCGAGGCGGCCTTCTTCTACATGCTGCTTGAGCAGAGGGATGGGCTCCATTGACCTTTCCAAATGGGGAAAGAGGTATTTTTCAACAGCCAGAACCAGATCCAGCCCCACAAGATCCGCGTTTTCCAATGGGCCCAGCACAGCGAGCCGCAACCCGAAGCTGTTCTTGACAACCAAATCCACGGTCTCGGCGTCGCAGATTCCTGCTTCGACAATCGATTCGGCCTCTCGAAAAAGAGCGTGCAGCAAGCGGTTGCCGATGAAGCCGGGCACATCGCGCCTGACGTGAACGGGCATTTTATTCAGCCGCTTCAGCAGAGCGATGGTTCTCTCCACGTACTTCGGATCTGTGCCTGCCGCCTGCACCACCTCAACCAGGGGAATGAGAAAAGGCGGATTCCACCAATGCATGCCGAGTATGCGGTTCTCAGCGCCAGTACCGGAGGCGATTCCGCCGATCGGAATCACGGATGTATTGCTGGCCAGCACGCAGTCCGAGTGTGTTGCCGGCGTCAATTCGGCAAAAATACGCTGCTTTAATTCGAGGTTTTCCGAGACGGTCTCGATTACAAAGTCCGCATACTTCACGGCCGCGTGCAATGAATCCTCGAGCTTGATCGAGTCGGCTGCTGCTTCGGCAATGCCGAGGGCCCGCAGGTTCGCCTTGACGCGACCGGTTACGCTCCCCAGCGCGGCAGGCGAAACATCCTGAATCACCACTGGATGCCCGTGAACGGCAAACACCTGGGCGATGCCATGGCCCATCAGACCCGAACCGATTACTGCGATACGTTCCAATTCAAACCTTCTCAATGGACAAATCTCGATTTCATGCACATTATCAATGGCCGCAAGAAGGCATTCAACAAAATTTCGAAAGAAGTTTGCCGGATTGATCGCATCTGGGAAGCTGGCTGTTATGCCGGCACTGCGCCTTTCGCCAGCGCCCGTCAACCCAACACGAACATGGGGTGCCCCGTCCAAGCTTCGCTTGGGCGGGATAGCACGAACCCCAACCCGAGTCCGATCATCCTGACCAACATTCGACTGTCATCCTGAGCAACCAAATTCGACTGTCATCCCGAGCGAGCCCCGGCCGCGCCGGGACGAGTCGAAGGACCTGCATTTTCCGCCCGTCAACCCAGCACGAACAAGGGGTGCCCCGGGTCCCTCGTCCGCCGCGGCGGAGGGACCCGGGAGAGCACGACCGCAACCCGAGTCCGGTCACCCTCAGCAACAAATTCGACTGTCATCTGAGCAACAAAATTCGACTGTCATCCTGAGCGAGGCCCGGCCGCGCCGGGACGAGCCGAAGGATCTGCGGTTGCTTTTTCATCGCCAGCCGCCGCATTTACGCGCGCATTGGGATGGCGCGGCAATGGCTGGCCTGACGCGAAATTTCCGGCGATAAGGCTTGGCGCAAAAGGGCCGGAGTCAGGTTTGCGGCGCGTCGAGATCGGGCCTCGGCGCGTCTTGGGAACCGCCGGATTCCGCCTTCTTCCGCTGCGCCTCCCGCCAGGCCTTGTGGTCGTGGCTCTCCACGAACCCCGCGAGATAGGGCGTGATGTCAAAGCTCTCCGGCACCTTGTGCAGCACGACTAACTGCTTGAAGTAGGTGTTGCACACCGGGCAAAAGAGTTCGTACTCCTTCCAGATCGCATCGGCCATGGTGCGGGTAGTCTAGCAGGGCGATGGGTGGGGCGGAGGAACTGAAGCAGAAGAGTGAAAGCGCGACCCCACCCCGGCAGAGCCGGGATGGGGCGGTTGGCTATTTGCCATACACCTTTTGCGCAGCAGCTCCAGCAGCGGCGTCCTCAATGACCGGGTAGATTTCCAACTCCAGAACGTCCGCCCATTCGGCGGCGTGCTCGGCGAGAGCTTCCGGGCCGCTCGCTTCAATCAGGTGCCAGCCAAGAATCGAACCCGGAACGTGCCAGCGGCCCACTGTTTGGGCTCCGGCCGGCACGGGGCCGCCCGATTTCAAAAACTGTTCAAGCGCAGTCTTGTACTTGCCGGGGATCGTCTTCCACACCACCATGAATTTCATGATTTCTCCTCCTCGGGAAATGTTTAATTGTTGAGATTGCTTGACCCGTGAGGCTCCGCTTGGGCCAAATGGACCGGGCCTAAGGGTATACCGCGTGAGGCGGGAAGAGAAAGTGAATTTTGGGATTGCTAGCGGGGTGGGAGTACGCGAGAAAGGGCGTGATGTCGAAGTTCTTCGGCACCTTGTGCAGCACCACCAGTTGTTTAAAGTGGGTGTTGCACACCGTGCAAAAGAGCTCGTACTCCTTCCAGATCGCATCGGCCATGGTGCAGGTAGTCTAGCAGGATGGTGGGCGAGCTGGGGGTAGGGCCGGGGCGAGGTGCTGGGATGGAAGGGCGAAGGTACGACCCCACCCTAGCAAAGCTAGGATGGGGTACCCGGCACTCGGCGGGTTTGGCTGGATGCCCATTCACTGCCAGTTTGCGCCAGCGGAGGGATGCGGGGTGGCGTGGCAGCGGCTGGCCTGACGCGAAATCTCCGGCGATAGGGGCTAGCGCGAAAGGTTGTACGCGAGTTCCTGGCGAAAAATGCGTACCTTATGGTACACTTGTGTACGCATAAGCGGGAGGCGGCCATGGCAACCAGCAAGGTTGGAATTCGGGAATTTCGAGACAAACTCGCCACCTATTTGCTGGAGTCGGACGCGCCGGTTGCGATCACTCGGCATGGGGACACGGTAGGCTACTACATTCCGGCGCGTCGCAGACGGACCGAGAGTGAACGCGAGGCCCTCCGGCAGGCGGCCACGCGCATGCAGGAGATGCTGGCAGCCAAAGGGATCTCCGAGGAGGAAATCCTTCAGGATTACAAGAGCTGGCGCAAGAGCGGGCGCAAATGAACTCGCCCAAGCCGCTGGTCCTCGACGCCAACATTCTGTTGCGCGCGGTCTTCGGGGTCAGGGTCCGCTCTATTCTCGAATCCTATGAAGATGCCGCTGCTTTCTACAGTCCTGATGTGTGCTTTGATGATGCACGGAAGTATATCCCCCACATCGCGAGCCGCCGCAACTTCGACCCTGCGATTGGCTTGGCGCTGCTCGGCCAAATCGCACGCATTGTGGAGGTAGTGGACCGAAGCCTTTATGAAGATTTCGAAGAGTTGGCTCGCGCGCGCATCGCGTCCAGAGACGCCGGAGACTGGCCGGTTGTCGCTACAGCCTTGATGCTCTCGGCTCCCATTTGGACCGAGGATCAGGATTTCTTCGGCTCCGGCATCGCTACCTGGACAAGTAATCGGATCGAGCTGTATCTGCGGGATTGTTAGGATGGAGGTGCCGCCATCCCACCCTAGCGGAGCTAGGATCGGGTACCCGGCCGCTACCGGAGGACTCGACGAGGGCGAAGCGGTCCCAGTTCGGCCCGGAGATCGTATCATGGCCCAGACAGAGGAAGGGTTTGCCGGGCACGGCTCGGCCGTCCTGGCAAGAGGAGGCAGATGTGGACCTCGCGATTTTAAGGAAGGTATGGCCGGGTGCAGCATCGGCTGTGGCCGTGGTCTTGCTTTTGTCGGTAGCAGTGGCGGGACAGTTAACGCCCAACATGAACTCGCCGAAGACGGCGGTTTTGCACGCCACCATCACCATCACCGGAGGCCTGGCGTTCACCGGGTCCTATGACAATCGCCTGCCGGTCCGCACCTGCGCCGACGTGGCGAGGGGCGGAACAGGCCAGTCCGGCGGCACGGGCGGTGCGATGTTCTATGTGCCGGTGCCGCTGGACAGTACCGGTGGCAATGGTGGGCCGGTCGGCGGCGGCCACACCTTCTCGACCGATGCTGCGGCCTTTCCTTACCACGGCCCAGGCACATACACGGGCTCCGGCTTGAGCGCGACACAGATGGATGTGGACACCCCGCCCGGCTCCCAGGACACGCATATCTTCGCGTTTCCAACCAGCATTGGGACGCTGATCGTCAACCCCGACGCTTCGGGCTCGTTCAAGTTTGAGGGGTTGCAGGATCCCGGCAGCATCAAGATCTCTGGTCAGGTCGTCTGGACCTGCTCGTAGCTACACCGGCCCAACCCCTTTTCGCCAGCATCTGCTTAATGCCACGGAGGGCCTGGCGGGCGAGTTCTTCGTTCTCGATGAGTGCGAAGCGGACATGGTTATCGCCATAATTGCCGCAATTTCCTGCGACCACTTGGGTCACACGGCCTGAGGCCCCTCAAACAGTTGCGGCAAATCGCGGCCGCCATAGACGACGCGCTCGATGCGGACTCGATCGGCGACCACGCGGAAGAGGACAACATAATGGCCCACGACAGCAAGCCGGGCTGCTTCGCCGATCTCGGGGCGCAGTTGGTAAAGATAAGGCTGTTCGCCGATTTTCAGGATGGCATGCCAAATTTGCCGGATCAACCGAACTGCCCGCTCCGGACTATCCTAAGCGATGAAATCGGCGATGCCTTCGAGGTCGGTCTCGACAAAGCGGGAGAACTCTAGGCGCATTCTTTCCGCTCCCCAGCGGCATCTGCGATGGCCAGATACTTGCGCTCAAGCCGCTCGAAGACGTCATGGGGAGAGACGCCGGGCGATTTATCCTCCAACGCTTGCTGCCAAAGCCCGCGCAATTCTTCGAGGCCCTTCTCACGGAGTGAACGCTTGTGGCTCCAGTCGCGCAGCGCTTCGCGCACCACTTCACTCGATGAGGCGTACTCTCCCGTCTCGACCGCTTTTCGGACGATTGAGAGCATCTCGGGCGGCAGTGCGATGCTGACTTTCTCGACAGTAGGCATATTTTGCCTCGGTAGGAATAATTCCTACCGCAGGATAGCATGGCTTCCTGCCATTTGGGTTACGCCGGCCCAACGCCTTTCGCCAGCATCCGCCTAATCCAATCTCCCGCAGCGCCTGCCACGCAAAAACGCGCGAAAACATGCGAAAAATGCAGCAAGAGCAGCAAAAGCGGCCATTTAGGGCCGCAAAGCCCTGTTTGGACGCACTTTCGAGAAATTGTTCGGTGCTACATGCTCTTATTCGCAACTTTTCTCGGTTCTAACTACTAATTGTTCGCAACTATTCTCGGTATTTGTCTCGAAGAATCGCACCCTCCCAGGCCAACGTTTGCGAGGCAGGTGCAACCTCTTGAGCGAACATTTGGCCGGGTCCGCGCACCACTAAAAGCAACATTAAGCGCTATTTAACCAGTCTCATCGGCCACCGGAACTCTACGCGGGGACGAGGCCTTTCGCAAACATTTGCTTGATCCCCCGCAGCGCCTGCCGCGTCCGCTCTTCGTTCTCAATCAGCGCGAACCGCACATGCCGGTCGCCGTAGTCGCCAAATCCAATTCCTGGAGACACGGCGGTTTTGGCTTCTGTCAGCAGCAGCTTGGAGAACTCCAAAGAGCCCAGAGCCTGGAAGGCCTCCGGGATCTGCGCCCAGACGAACATGGTGGCTTTGGGCAATGCGACCGGCCAGCCGAGCTTGTTGAGGCCTTCGACGAGGACGTTGCGGCGGAGCCGGTAGTTCTCGCAGATTTGGGCGACGCAGTCCTGCGGGCCTTCTAAGGCCGCAATCGACGCGACCTGGATGGGCGTGAAGGTGCCGTAGTCGAAATAGCTCTTGAGCCGTGCGAGCGCGTTGACCAGGCGCTGATTGCCGACCATGAAGCCGACGCGCCAGCCCGGCATGTTGTACGACTTCGACAGCGTGAAGAACTCGACGGCGACATCTTTTGCGCCCGGGACTTCAAGTACGCTGGGCGGCTTGTAGCCGTCGAAGGCGAGATCGGCGTAGGCGAGGTCCTGAATGAGGAAGAAACCGTGCTCGCGGGCCAGCTCGACGAGACGCGCGAGGAAGGGCAGCTCGACGCACTCGGTGGTGGGGTTGGAGGGGAAGTTGACGATGAGGGCCTTGGGGCGCGGAGTCATGCGCGGGATGAGCTCTTCAAGCTGCTCGAGAAACTGCCCGTGATCGTGCACGGGGACGCTGACGATGTGAGCGCCTGCGATGACGGGGCCGTAGATATGGATGGGATAGCTGGGATTGGGGACGAGAACGGTGTCGCGCGAGTCGAGGATGGCGAGACAAAGGTGGGCGATGCCCTCCTTGGAGCCGATGGTGACGATGGCCTCGGTTTCGGGATCGAGATCGACGTTGTAGCGCGTTTTGTACCACGTGCAGATGGCCCTGCGCAGGCGAGGGATGCCGCGCGAGACCGAGTAACGATGCGTGGGCGGCTTGAGGACGCATTCGACGAGCTTGTCGACGATGTGTTTGGGCGTGGCGCCGTCGGGGTTGCCCATGCTGAAGTCGATGATGTCTTCGCCGCGGCGGCGGGCGGCCATCTTCATTTCGCCGGTGATGTTAAAGACGTAAGGCGGCAGGCGCTGAATGCGAGAAAACTCTTCCATGATAACTCCAGTGTAATAGTGAGGGACCAGGGCTCAGGTTTCAGGTGTCGGGGACGTAGGGACCAGGGACTACAACCTTGAACCTTATTTGATTGCTGAGATTTGAGGATGAGGCGAGGCAGCAGCTTAGGCGGCCGCAGCCGCAGCGGCCGCTGCACGGGCAGCGCGGGCGCGGACGATGGCTCGATTACCGATGGGCTGCTGCATAGGTCGATTATAGCCCAAGGGCAGCTTTCAGCCGTCAGCTCTTGGCGCGTGGCTTGAGACGGGCGGCGGTTTCGCCGCGATTTTGCGCGCGGGCGGGCATTTGGTGGGAGAATGGAGGTGGAGCCAGTCCGCTGCTACGAGCGGGGGCCGCAGTTATTTCCATTCCGGGAGACACGGCCTGAACCTTCGCTTCGTGCTCGCGCTGCCACTCTTCTCTGCGAAGGTTGCCGATGAATGCTTTGCTGATTTACCCGAAATTCCCCGATACCTTTTGGAGTTTTAAACATGCGCTCAGATTTTTGGGCAAGCGGGCGGCGCAGCCTCCGCTGGGGCTGATGACGGTGGCGGCGCTGCTGCCGAACGGCTGGCAGAAGCGCCTGGTGGATACGAATGTGGAGCGGCTGCGCGACCGCGACCTGAAGTGGGCGGACGTGGCGCTGGTGAGCGGAATGCACATTCAGCGCGAGTCGCTGATGGAGATTGTGGAGCGCTGCCGCGCGCACGGGCTGCCGACCGTGGTGGGCGGACCGATTGCGAGCAGCCTGTCGAAGGAAGAGCTGAAGGCGGACCACGTTGTGATTGGCGAGGCGGAAACCCTGATTGCCGATTTGGCGCGGGACCTGGAACGCGGAACCACGAAGCCTGCATACCAGGCGGCGGAGCGGCCGGAGATGAGTTCGAGCCCGCTGCCCGACCTGAGCCTGATCAAGATGAAGCGCTACTCGACCATGACGGTGCAATACTCGCGCGGCTGCCCGTTTAACTGCGAGTTCTGCGACATTATCGCGATCTACGGGCGGCGGCCGCGGACCAAGGCGGTAGCGCAGGTGCTGCGCGAACTGGATCAACTGCGCGCGGCGGGCTGGCGCGACGCAGTGTTCATCGTGGACGACAACTTTATCGGCAACAAATCCCGAGCTAAAGAGCTGCTGAAGGCGCTGGCCGAGTGGCGCAGGGAGAACAAGGGCGGATTCGAATTCATTACCGAAGCCTCACTGAATCTGGCCGACGACCGCGAGCTGATGCAGATGATGAAGGACGCCGGATTCAAGGCGGTGTTTCTGGGCATTGAGACGCCGGATGAGTCGGGTCTGATTGCCAGCAACAAGCTGCAGAACACGCGGCGAAGTTTGCTGGAAAGCGTGGCGGCGATCCAGAGCTACGGCATGCAGGTGATGGGCGGGTTTATTTTGGGCTTCGACACCGACCAGGAAGATATCTTCGACCGCATGGTTGAGTTTATCCAGAAGAGCGGAATTCCCATTGCCATGGTGGGGCTGCTGCAGGCGATGCCGGGGACGCAGCTTTTCCGGCGCCTGCGCGGGGAGGGCCGCATTGTGGATGAGGGCAGGGGCAACAACACCGGCAGCCATCTGAATTTTCTGCCCCGCATGGATGCGGCGCGGCTGGTCGAGGGCTACCGCTCTGTACTGAAGAGGATTTACAACTGCGAGGCCTACTACGAGCGCGTGAAGCTCTACCTGAGCCGCACCCAGCCAAAGTTGCCGCGGGGAGAGCGCGAGAAGCGCCAACCGTGGATGACTCGCGGGAACATGCGCGCGCTGGTGACTTCGATTGTGCGCCAGGGAGTGTTTGGGCGGGCCAAGTGGAGCTACTGGAAGTTTTTGGCGGCGGCGGCCACGCGCTACCGGCACTGCTTTGCCTCGGCCATGACGCTGGCGGTGATGGGGCATCACTTTCAGGTGATGACGCGGAAGCTCGGGAAGGCGATGGATCGGGCGGCGCGAGCCGACGCGGCGCAACGCGGCCTGCAGGCCGAAAGCGGCGAGCAGGCCGGCTAGCAAAGATCGTGCAGAGCGATTATGCCCCGGTGGTGAGGACGACACGGAAGCGGGCTTTGCCGCTGATCATGCGATCGTAGGCCTGCTCGGCCTGCTCCAGCGGATAGGTTTCGATCATGGGCTTGACGCCGGTGAGGGCGCTGATGTTCAGTGTGTCTTCGCAGTCCATGCCGGTGCCTGCTGGCCAGCCGGCGACCGTGCGGCGGCCAAGGAGCAGCGGGAAGGGATTGATGACGATGGGGCCGTCCTCGGGCGCGCCGACAACGAGAAGCTTGCCGGCGGGGGCCAGGCCGTCCAAAGTCCACTCGAGTGCCTTGGCGCTGGTGAGTGTGGAGAGAATCACTTTCGCGCCACCCAGCTTCTGGAGTTCTTTCGCCGGGTCCTGCGAGGTCGAGTTGACATAGACATGTGCGCCAAGTTGCTTTGCCAGTGGGCCTTTGTCCTGCCCGCGCGCGACGGCCACGGTGCGGTAGCCGCTTTTTGCGGCGTATTGCACGGCCAGATGGCCTAAGCCGCCGATGCCCAGAATAGCCACGGTGTCGCCGGGACGTGCGCCTGAGTTGCGCAGACTGTTATAGGTGGTGACGCCGGCGCAGAGCAGCGGGGCAGCCTCGGCGGGAGCGAGGTCGCTCGGCATGAAAGCCAGCGCGTTGGCCGGCGCGATGACGTAGTCGGCATAGCCGCCGTCGAAGCTGATTCCGGAGTTGAGGCCGTTCTCGCAAAGCATAAAGTCGCCGCGGCGGCAGGGCGGGCAGTAGTTACAGTGGCCGCCGTGCCATCCGAGACCTACGCGCTGGCCCGGCTTGAAGAGCGGCACGTCGGGAGCGATTGCGTCGACGATGCCGGCAATCTCATGGCCGGGGACGCGGGGAAATTGGATGCCGGGCCAGCCGCCGAGCTTGGTGAAGGAGTCGCTGTGGCAGACGCCACAGGCCTGGACGCGGATGCGAACCTGTCCGGGGCCGGGGTCGGGGAATTGTTTTTGAACCAGCTGAAAGGCTCCGCCGGCGGCGGGAACCTGCATGGCACGACCGGTAACTGTGGGCATAGGGGAGTGCCTCCTGCGGACTTAGATTAGCGCGCGCTGCGGTGGTTGCAGGATTGCGACGAAACTCGTGTGAATGGCAGCCTCGTATACTGAAAGTCGGCATGAGCACGTTCAAACCTGTTGACGAACAACTGGATTTATTGCAAAAGGGCGCGGCGGAGATCATCCGCGTAGCCGATTTGCGCGAGCGCCTTGAAGAGAGTCGCAAGAGCGGGCGGCCGTTGCGCGTGAAGGCGGGCTTCGACCCGACGGCGCCGGACCTGCACCTGGGCCACACCGTGCTGATGCGCAAGCTGCGGCATTTTCAGCAGTTGGGGCACACGGTGATTTTTCTCATTGGCGATTTCACGTCGCTCATCGGCGACCCGACCGGGCGCAACGTGACGCGCAAGCCGCTCACGCGCTCTCAAATTGACGAGAATGCAGTCACCTACAAAGAGCAGGTGTTTCGCATTCTCGACGAGAAGGCGACCGAGGTGCGCTACAACAGCGAGTGGCTGGGCAAGCTGGGCTACGAGGAAACGATCCGGCTGACGGCGCATTTTACCGTGAGCCAGATGCTGGAGCGCGACGAGTTTCACAAGCGCTTCCAGGAGGAACAGCCGATCGGTTTGCATGAGCTGCTCTATCCGGTGATGCAGGGGTACGACTCGGTGGCGCTCGAGTGCGACGTGGAGTTGGGCGGGACCGACCAGAAATTTAACTTGCTGTGCGGGCGCGAGCTGCAGCGGCACTATGGGCAGAAACCGCAGATTGTGCTGATGACGTCGATTCTCGAGGGTCTGGACGGCGTGCAGAAGATGTCGAAGTCTCTCAATAACGCGATCGGGATCAACGAGCCGGCCAGCGAGATGTACGGCAAGCTGATGTCGATCTCCGACGAGCTGATGTGGAAGTATTTTCTCCTGTTGACCGATCTTCGCGGCTCAGAGGTAGACGCGATGCGGGCGGATGTGGCGGCGGGCAGGCTGCACCCGATGGAAACCAAAAAGCGGCTGGCGCTCACAATCGTGACGGGGTTTCATGGGGAGGCTGCTGCATGCAATGCCGGCGAGAACTGGGCGCGAATGTTCCAGGCTGGTGAGACGGCCGAGGACCTCGAAGAGATTGCCATCGCGGTTGCCGATGTGGCGGGGCTGGAGGGATCGAAACAGATCCGGCTGCCGAAATTGCTTGTGGCGATGGGCCTGGCGGCGAGCGGCGCGGAGGCGAATCGCAAAATTGCCGAGAAGGCCGTGAAGATCGATGGCGCCGTTGCCGAAAATGTGCTGATTTCAGTAGGCGCGCTACCGGCACGGCTGACGGTGCGGCTAGGCAAACGGGCGAAGGTTGCGATCGTGCAGTAATGCAGGATCAATTTGGGGGTGCGGCTTTATCCGATTCGCGCAGGGTTTCAAGCATCTCCTGATCGATAATCTTCGACCAGATCTTTTTGCCTCCGGTAGTCTTGATCCATACGCTGGTGAAGCTCTTTTGTAGCGTATTGCCGTGAATGTCGGCGCCCGAGAAAGACTCGCTCGCCACTTGCACGGTCAACTTCTCCTCGTCGAAGCTGCATTTGATCTCCCAAATGCCGGACCCTTTGTAAGTCTTTTCCTCGTCGGTCCGGCACCCTTCTTTCGCCAGTACCGATCTGAGGGCGGCGACGACCTGGGCTCGGTCCCACTTATCGATATTGTCGGTTGCGACTCTGCTTTCCGCGGCCGCCTGCGCTATCGCAAATGAAAGTCCCAGGGTCACAACCAGTGTCATCCGCCGCACGTGCATTCGACTTCCCTCCCCAACCCTGATGTCTGATAAGCCAATTCCCGGAAGAGTAGTTTGCGCCGGAGGGAATGTCAAGCAGCGCCGGGTCGCAGGTGAAGGCTGGAAAGAATCAGATGCCTAAGGCAAACTTCCGTGCGGATTCCAGCAGCTTCGCCACCGACTCCTTCGAGCACGACTCGGTGTAAATCCTAAGCAGCGGCTCGGTGCCACTGGCGCGGAGCAGCAGCCAGGTTTCGGCGGCCTTGGGTTTGGTGGTGGCTTCGGCATTGTCGAGGTAGAACTTCACGCCGTCGAGGTTCTCCTGGCAGTAGATGGGCATTCCGGCGAAGACCGGGTCGTCGGGCTTGAGCGCCTTGGCACGCGCGATGGCCGCGTTTTTGATGTCGTCGGGAATGTGGAGATCGATGCGGCCGTACTGGTGCTCGCCGTACTCGGCCTGCAAGTCGGCCACAAGCTGACCTAGGGTCTTGCCTTCCTGGGCCATCACATTGGCGAGCAGCAGCGAATTGAGCAGGCCGTCGCGCTCGGGCAGGTGGCGCTGGAAGCCGATGCCGCCGGACTCCTCGCCGCCCATCAGAATCTCGCGCTCCAGCATCAGATCGCAGACATATTTGAAGCCGATACCGTGCTCGATAAGCTCCCGGCCGTGCTTCAGGCAGATGCGGTCGAGCATCTTGGTGGTGTTGAAGGCGCGCGTGACGGCGCCGGGCCAATCGTTGTGATACTTGAGCACCCAACTGAGCAGAACGGAATAAATTTTGTGGGGATCGACGAAGTTGCCAAACTCATCTGTCGCCCCGATGCGGTCGGCGTCGCCGTCCGTGCAGAATCCGGCCTGGCAGCGGTTGGCGACGGTGGCTTCGCCGAGAGCGCGGATGTGCGGCTCGATAGGTTCCGGATTGATGCCGGGGAAAAGCGGATCGGGATTGGAACGGATCTGCACGTGCGCCACACCGATACGCGTGAAGATGTCAGCAAGAATCGTGCCGCCGGCGCCGTACATCGAGTCGATGCAGAACTTCATTCCTGATTTGGCGATGGGATCGAGATCGGCGAAGCTCTCGATGGCTTTAAGGTAAGGGGGCAGAAAGTCGACTTCCTCAATTCGAGCCGCGGGTTGCGGGGCCGGCGCGACAGGCTTGCCGAGATACGATTCGACGGCGGCGATCATGGAGGGCTTGCCCGAGCCGCCGTACCATCCCTTGTATTTGACGCCGTTCCACTGCGCAGGATTGTGCGACGAAGTGATTATGATGCCGCCCGCGGCGCCGCGCTCGCGCACGCCAAAGCTGAGCGCGGGAGTGGGCGTGACGGCGTTAGCGAGCTGGACGGGAATTCCGGTGGCTGCCACGACCTCAGCGCATGCGCGGGCGAAGGCTTTGGAGCCGAAGCGCGTGTCGTAGCCGATGCAGAGGCCGCGGGCGGGATCTTCCTCGGCGGATCCATTGCGGGAGTGGACGTAGGCCGCGATGGCTTCGGCGGCGGTGCGCACATTGGCGAAGGTGAAGTCGTCGGCGATGACGCCGCGCCAGCCGTCCGTACCGAATTTAATGACGGGTTGAGGCATGGATTGTTCCGTCCTCCCCTCAATAAACAAAGGTAAAAGATAACAGGCGGGACGCGGCCTGCGCACGCGGCCCGATGCGGGAAGGCCGCGCGGCCGAAGGTGTTGGGCCGCACACGCTTCAAGTGCACACACTTGTTAGGATGGACTGCTGCGGAGATTCCAATGAAAGTCGCCATTATCGGTGGTGGGATCGTGGGGCTGGCAACAGCGCACCAGCTTCTCGAGCGGTACCCTTCGGTCGAGGTGCTTGTGCTGGAGAAGGAAGACGGCGCCGGCCGGCACCAGACCGGACACAACAGCGGGGTGTTGCATTGCGGCCTGTACTATAAGCCGGGTTCAACCAAGGCGCGCATGGCTGTCGAGGGAATTCGCAGGATGGCGGCTTTCTGCGAGCAGCACAACGTGCCTTACAACCTGTGCGGCAAGACGGTTGTGGCCACTGAGCCGGAGGAGATTCCACGGCTGCACGCGCTGCTGGAGCGCGGAAAGGCCAACGGCCTCGAGGGATTGCAACTGCTTGGTCCCGGGCAGATTCGCGAGTTTGAGCCGCACGCCGCAGGGCTCGCCGGGATCCGCGTTCCTCAGGAAGGAATTGTGGACTACTCGGCGGTTTGCATGGAAATGGTGAAGGAGATTCGCAGAAGAGGCGGCGAGATCCGGTTTTCTTCGGAGGCTACGAAGCTCCAGAGGAAAAATCGCTGGACGATTTATACGCGGAGCGGGGACTACGAAGCGGACTACCTGATCAACTGCGCGGGATTGCACTCGGACCGAGTGAGCCGAAAGGCAGGCAGCCGCGATACCGCGAAGATCGTGCCCTTCCGCGGGGAGTATTACAAGCTGAAGCCGGAGCGGCAGCATCTGGTGCGCAACCTGATCTATCCCGTGCCGGACCCGAAGTTTCCTTTTCTGGGAGTGCACTTCACGCGTCTCATTCATGGCGGGGTGGAGGCCGGACCAAACGCGGTGCTGGCCTTTGCGCGGGAGGGATACCACAAAGGCGATTTCTCGCTGCGCGACACCATTGAGACGCTCACCTACCGCGGATTCTGGAGATTTTTGGCGCGGTATCCGCGGATGTGCTGGGAAGAGTTCAAAAGGTCGTACAGCAAGAAGCTGTTTTGCCAATCGCTGCAGCGGCTGGTGCCGGAGCTCCAGATGGAAGACCTGATGCAGGGCGGGGCCGGAGTGCGGGCGCAGGCGCTGTCGCAATCGGGCGAGCTGATGCAGGATTTCCATTTTGCGCGCCAGGAAGGGGCGTTGCACGTGCTGAACGCGCCAAGCCCGGCGGCGACGGCCGCGCTCGCCATTGCGGACGAGATCGTAGACATGGCCCAGAGCGCGATTGCGCCATGACGCGAGACAAGAAAGCGGGGCAATGATGCGGGGCCGTCGCGCGCCGGTGTAAACTATCAGTAACCCCAAAAGCCGGCTCGTTCGAGCCGGCTCCGTTGTGTCGGGACGTGGCTCAGCCTGGTAGAGCACTCGCTTGGGGTGCGAGGGGTCGGCAGTTCAAATCTGCCCGTCCCGACCATTTCTTATTTTCCGAATTCAACCTTTTTCGACGCTATGCTTTCGTGGCCGACCCGCGAAGCACCCCAATCCTGCGCGCAGCAGCGAAGCGTATGCGCGCTGAGTAAAGACTGCGATGGGGCAAGGCGTGAGCCGAGCCTTTGGTTCAGGGGACCCCACGGACAGGCCTTCGTCCGCGGGCCTAAATCCGCCCGTCCCGACCACCTCTCGCTCAGGTCCCTCGCTGACATATCGCCCCCGGGCTCTCCCCCGCCGTCCCCATGCCCGCAAAACGGCTCAAGTTCAAATCTAACTGTCAAGGCTTATGTAGAATCAGCAGGTTACGAGTCATTCCCTGCGGAGAAGAGTTAATCAGCACAAGACTTCGGGCCTTTTGCTTCAACCGGGTCGTCGAGGATTGTAATGAGACGAATAAAACAAAAGTAATCCTGTGCTTTGACACAAAAGCCAAAAGTAACCTTGTATTTCGATTACTTTAGGGATCAGATAGTGGTTGGCTTGCTTCCTGTTCGAACACTTTGGGGGTAACGAAGATGAGAAGCACACTTCTGCAGCTCGTGGCGAAATTTCCGGGCCTGAAGAGATGCGAAGAGGGTCAGGACCTGGTTGAGTACGCATTGCTGTGCTCACTGCTCTCTCTTTCGATCGTTGCGGGTTCTTCGGGTGTCTCCACAACCGTGAACAAAGTATTCGCCAACGTCAGCAATGCGATTTCGCAGCCGCAGTCGCCCACTGCCGGCGGGGGGCAAAGCGCCTCCACAGCCGCGGGGCAAGGCAGCTCCAACAGCGGTGGGCAAACCGGCTCCAATAGCGGAGGGCAAGGTAACTCCGGTAACAGCGGTGGTGGAGGCACGGGGGATGGTGATGGTGGGCACCATGGCCATCATGGCAGAGGGCACCATGGTGACGGAGGCGACGGAGGACACCACGACCGAGGAGATGGAGGGTGGTGGTCCCGGTGACGGAGGGCGCCATGGCCCCGATTCCTGGCGATGACATTAGCGCATCGACGTGAAGCCCATGACGAAGCACGTCTGGCCATCTGACAAAACTTATTGAGTAAGCCAACCTGAGGCTTCACACAATCGACATGGCCGCAAGATAGCCTTCCTTCATTGCCTCATAGACCTTGGCCGCGCACACGCAGTCGCCAATCCCGGCTTTGCACCTTGAGACTTGCCTGCTCCTGCGACTATGAATGGATACTTACTTCCAGAGATCCGGCTGTTGCGCCAATTCAATCAGGTTACCGGCGTTGTCGCGAATATAAGAAACCGCCATCGTGGCATTCACATCCTTGACGAACACAATATCGACCCCGCGCCGTTTCAATTCCTCGGCCACGGCGTGAACGTCTTTCACCGCAAAGCAAACATGCTTGTTGCCGTGGGTGCCCAAATCCGTATCGGGGTCGCGCCGGTCTTTGGGCAGTGGAGCCGCGCCATCAACCTCGAATAACTCGAACCGCAGGTCGCCGCGTCGGAGAAAAGCCAACTTGGCCTTCGCCGGAGGAAGATAATCCCGCCCCACGAGCTCAAAGCCCAGCATCTCGCTGTACCAGGCTATGGAGCTTTCCAGGTTGGGGACGCTGACCCCTGCATGATGAAACTTAAGCTCAAAGGGATGAGCAGAATTGGATGGAACGATATCGCTTGTCATGCTTAGCATTTTACGCCGTTTTCCTTACGACTCTTCTCGGAAACCCCTGTAAAGAGTGCATGGAGAGCACATTGCGGCAAGCCATTGGAAACGGCTGATATTACCATGAATGCGCCTGGGGAGCGAGGCTTTAGCCGAGCCTTCGGCAGTTCAGATCTACCCGTCCCGGCCATTCTTCTCCGCACTTTCCTTAAGCACTTCGCTGCGCAAATCGAATCCCTCTGAAAAATGGGGAGTGTTCGACTGAACCGCAAGCCCTGCCTATCCCTGACGCTGATACTTGCTATTCAAGCAAACAACTTAACAATACGAGCCGACGGTGTTAGGGTGATGCTGCCGGTCCAGATGAATTTTGGCCATCTTCCTATCGTTTCAGGATGCGGGAGCGGCAATACAGCAAGAGAAGGGGATATCGAATGAAAGTAGCTTTATACAAAGGCGTCAGGGATGTGGTCCTGGAAGACCGGCCGATGCTTACCGCGGGTCCGGGGGAAGCGATCGTGAAGGTCGAATACGTTGGTATTTGCGGAACCGACGTACACTCCTACATGCACGAGGGAATAATCTCCCCACCCACGGTCTTTGGGCATGAAACGGTTGGAACCGTGTATCAGCTTGGGGCCGGCGTGACATCGTTCATGGTAGGCGACCGTGTGGCCGTGGGGCCCCCGGGAAACTGCGGCGAATGCCACAACTGCCTCCAGGGGCGAGCCAGCATCTGCGTCAACGGTTTCCTGCGGACGACGGGCATCTCGCCCATGACCGACGGCGGCTATGCGGAGTATCTGCTGGTGCGCGACCCGAAGCAAATGCTGCTGCCCATCCCCAGGGATGTGAGCTTTGAAGAAGCCGTGCTCTTTGACGTCCTGGGCACCTCGTTCCATGGCATCCGGAAATCGAACTTCAAGCTGGGCGACACGGTGCTGGTGATCGGCACCGGCCCTATTGGAATTTCGGCGATCATGTTGCTGAAGCTGGGCGGGGCGGGCAAGCTGATTGTCGCCACGCTCGGGGAAGAAAAGAGAAAGCTGGGGCTGCAATATGGCGCGGATGCGTCCTTCGACGTCTCCAAAGAGGGCGCCGGATTAGCCGACAAGGTTCGGGAGCTGACCGATGGCAAGGGCGCGGATATCACCTTCGATTGCGCCGGCGGCTCAGCGGCCGTCAACACGGCCATCGATGTGACACGGAGCGGCGGCCAGATCGTGCTGATAGGGATCGATGGGAGGCCGACGTCGTTCGTCACCGCGCGCGTTGTTCCCCACGAATTGGAGCTGACCACTTCCTTCGTTTACGACGCGGCGGAGGTCGGCATGATTTTCGATTTTCTGGCCTCCGGAAAGCTGCCCCTGGCCAAGACAATGGTCACCGACATTATCGGGATGGGCGATGTGGTGGAGAAGGGGCTGGAGCGGCTGTCGAACGACAACGATCAGACCAAGATCCTTCTGGCGCCGCACAGATAACGGAGTGGCCGCGGCCGAATCCAATCGGGCGGGGGCCGGATAGCAGTCGAAGACCGGCCCTCACCTGAGAAAACCGGCGGTCGCCTGTGTCGAAAAGCTGAGATGCAATGCTATGATTCCGCCATAGCGAACATGATCGATGCCAGCGGAGCGCGCGAGAAAAACCGCTCGAAAGAACCGGCCGGCGCCGCCACACGCATGATTGGCGCTAGAGGCAGCGCCCACACCGCCGGCGCGCATGGTCAAGACGAGCTGTGGCTGCTGCTGGTATTCATGGCCATCTGGTACGGCTCCATGCTGTGGTTTTCGTCAGGGCCCGCGGCGCACAGATCGGCAGTCGATCTCACCTTCAACAGCATGTTGGACCACCTTCTGCATGGGCGATTCGATGTCGACCCAAGGATCGTCGGCGCCGAGGGCTACCTGTGCAATGGGCGCGTATACGCCTATTGGGGCGTCTGGTGCGCGCTGTTGCGCCTTCCGCTTTGGATCTTCCACCGCATGGACGTGGACATGACGACCTGGTCTTGCCTGGCGGCGGTTTGCGTCGCAGCCACGGCGAAGCTGCGTACAGTTCTCCTGTTCGAGCGCCATGCCCCTCAAGGCCCGGCGGCCAAGTGGGCAACCGATCTTATGCGGGTCTACATACTGATCGGGGGAAGCGAAATAGCTTATCTTCGATCGAATATCTATCAGGAAATCGTACTCTGGGGAGCCGCTTTCGGCGCCATCTTTGTTTATTTCGCGGTCAAAGGCCTGATCAGCCGCCAATTTGAGTCAAGTACGCTCGGCTGGATGGCGCTTTGCGCGGGCTTGGCCCTGCTCACGCGTGTATCCTTTGGCATCGGCTTGATTCTGGCGCTTTCGCTTCTCATAGTGGTGCTGCTACACCAATCCATTACTGCAACCCCAGGCCGGCGGCCCATGATCCAGCGGTGGAAGCACGCTGTTCTCGACTGTCACATCGTCCTGCCGTTGGGAATCCTCGCCGTGAGTATTGCCTTAGCCGGCGCCGTAAACTACTTTCGATTCGGGCACCCTGCGACCTTCGTCGATTTCAATATCTATATTGGAAACAAATACTGGCCCGATCGGCCGCTTCGCGAAGCCGCATACGGACTATTCAATTTGCGCCGCATTCCCTTCGGCCTGCTCTATTACTTCTTCCCGGTCTGGGCATTACAAACAAGCAGTGGACATTTCCTGTTCGAGCAAACGCAGACACGATGGTTTGATATGGTGGAGCTGCCGGCGAGCAGTTTTTTGCTGACCGATCTGCTGCCGTTTTGCTTTATTGCCCTTCTGGCATCTGCGCTGTGGAGGCGCCGCGCTCGAAGCCTTCCGTCTCTAAGCCAGTGCGCCGCCATCGCCATTGGCCTGCTGGCGCCTTGCATTCTCATGCTGACGGCCATCGCCATGGCGTACCGTTACCGGATGGAGTTCTACCCGGAGATCGATTTCCTGGCTTTTCTCGGGCTCGGCCTGACTTTGACCGATGAAAAAACTCAGGCGCAGTTCGTCCGCTGCCGGCTTTGGATGACCGCGGCCTTGGTGGTAAGTATGGTGGGTAGTCTGGTCATGTGGTGGAACTACATACGCGCGCCCTTTGGGCCTGCGTAAAAACTCCCGTGGCCGGGGATGCGTGAAGGCGTTCGCAGCAAGCAATAATGCGGGCGCAAGGTGGTGCTGCCCCATGCGAGAATACCGCATCGAATCCGCATTGACTCACTGCGAGGGCGGAACGTACTCCGACGGCAGGCCCAAGCCGGAGCCGAAGAAGTACTCTTCCATCTGCTCAACGAGAAACTGCTGCGCCTGCGGCAGCCAGGGCTGGAGGCGGTATTCATTCAGCAGCATTTTCTGGCGATTAATCCACTCGTCCCAAGCTGCCTTGGAGACGTTTTTATAGATCTTCTGGCCAAACTCCGAGTCGAAGGGCGGCTCGTCGAGGCCCTCCATCTCCTTTTTGTAGCGAACGCAAAAAACCATATGTGCCATTCTGTAAGCTCCCAAAGCCATTGTAGGGGATGACGGGAAGCTCCAAGGCCGCGCTGTGGATGGACGGCGCATTATTCACTTGACAAGCGGGCGCGCAGCAGGTTGTTCTATTCCCACCCCGCTTCGCGGTCCACGGCCTCAAATGCCGGATTCCCCGATTCACCTGCCGTGCGCAGCAGTGAAGCAGCAGTCCCCAAACAGTCGTTTCCTCGAAAGGAGCTGTAATGACAGAACCCAATGCAGTAGGAGCCTCTTCAGGACTGTCGGATAATGCCGCCGGAGCTATCGCCTACATCACGATTATTCCGGCGATCATCTTCTTGCTCGTGGAACCCTACAACAGGAAGCCGTTCGTCCGCTTCAATGCCTGGCAATGCATCTTTTTGTTTCTTTCCTGCATGGTGGTCGAGATCATTCTTGGAATGATCCCGATTGTGGGCTGGATTATCCTTCCCTTCTTTGGCCTCGGGGTCCTGGTGCTGGTCATTTTCCTCATCATCAAGGCCTCACAAGGACAGAGGATCGTGCTCCCGCTGATCGGCCCCTTTGCCGAGAAACAGGCCGGCGCATAAGCAACTGATTCAAGCTGCCGTTCATCGGCGCCTGGGCCGGGCAGCCGGGGAGCCGCGCCCGCGCCTTTGCTCGCCATATCGACCGAATGGGAGTTCTGTGTCTCCGGAAGGAGCAGGGGCCTTCACCCATGAATTGAGAAGGCTTTTTCAGGGCTTCTGGACCCGGGCCGTCTCTATAAGCGACGTGCCCGGCCGTCACAAAATGCGACAGAGGAGAGAAATCATGAAATACATGATCACCTGGAACGAACGTCCGCAGGGCACGCCAATCGAGTACGAAAATGCACAGAAACGAATCCTGGAGGTCTTCGGGCCCTGGAAAGCGCCAGCCAATTTCAAAATCGAGTCGTTCGTCATCCGAGTCGGTGATTGGGGCGGATATATGTTGATGGAATGTGACGACCCGCTCGAAGTGCATAAGTTCTGTTCGATGCTCCCTGCCTTCACATTCGAAGCCCGCCCTGTCGTCCCCGTCGCCGACGCCATCCGCGTGGAACTCGAAGCGATGGCCTACCGCGATGGACTGAGAGGCAAGTGACACCCAATTGGATTACGTAATAAACGCCGCATAAACGCCGCTCCGATCCGGGGATTCCCTGTTCCAGGTTGGGTCCGCCCGGATAGGCGGTCAACCGGCCGGAACCCTATAGCGGTTCTCCAATTGGTGTAGAGCGGAGCCACAACCGCTAAGCGGCGTTTTCACCAGGAAAACGCCACATTGCACTCCCTTCAAAACTTTACGTGAATTGGAGAACCGCCGTAACCCAACATAATCCAACGCTCCTCCTGCAGCCTCACAGCCCATGGCAATGGCTACGCAGGAACCAATAGCCATTGTTCGCTCTAGCCGCGCCTGCCTTTCTTCTTCGACTTTTTGCCGCGTGTTGAGGCTCGCGCGTCCCTCTTCTCGCGCTTCTTTTTGTGCGCAGGCTTTCGGCCGGTCAGCGGCAGGCCTTCTTCGACAAGAGCGAACTGCAGCTTGCGTTCCTGCGCGAGAATGCGGTCGAGAATGACCTGGACGCGGTCGCCTGCGCGGAAGCGGCGGCCGGTGCGCTCGCCGACGATCTCATGCGTGTTCTCGCGCCAGGTGTAGCGGTCGCCGCGCAGGGTGTCGATGGGGACGAGGCCCTCGACGAAGAGGTCGGTGAGCTCGACAAAGAGGCCGTATTTGGCGGGGTTCAGCACCAGGGCGGCAAACTCTTCGCCGACGCGGTCCTGCATGAAGCGGACCTTCTTCCACTCGACCAGCTCGCGCTCGGCCTCGGCGGCGCGGCGCTCGGTCTGGCTGGTTTCTTCGGCGATCTGGGCGAGTTCGGGCTCGGGGATGGGGGGAACGATGGCTGAATTCCGCTCCCACCTTAGCTCGTCCTACGGACTCGCGAGGGTGGGGCGCCCCGATCCTGCGTTTGACCCTCATTGGGGTGCGACCAGGGCGAGCTGAGGCGGCCTTGTGCGACGGTTCTTTGGCCGCGACACGCCGGCGCGCAGCAGCGCCTTGGCGATGCGGTGGACGATGAGGTCGGGATAGCGGCGGATGGGCGAGGTGAAGTGGGTGTAGGTGGGCGCGGCCAGGGCGAAGTGGCCCTCGTTGATCTCGGAGTAGCGCGCCTGGCGGAGCGAGCGCAGCATGAGGTAGCTGAGGATGCGCTCCTCCGGCTTGCCCTCAATGCGCGCGGCCAGTTTCTGATACATGCGCGGCGTGACGGCGATGTCTTCGGGCACTTCGTGCTGGCGCGGATTGCGGCCGCTGGCCGTGCGACTCGCGGCGCTCGGCGCGGGTCTGGACGCGCTTGACGGGCAGCGGCCCGAGGCCGAGCGAATAGCCGAAGCCGGCGGCGAGCTCTTCGAACTGGACGACGCGGCGCGGTTCGGGCTTCTCGTGGATGCGGTAGAGCGAAGGCACGCCGAGATCTTCAAGCCAGGTGGCGACGCACTCGTTGGCGGCGAGCATGAACTCCTCGATGAGGCGGTTGGCCCAGGTGCGCTCGGATTTGGTGACGCCGCGCATCTGGCCGTGCTCGTCGAATTCGATGACCGGCTCGGGCAGGTCGAAATCGATCGACCCGCGCTCTTCGCGGCGCTGGTTCATGAGGACGGCGAGGCGCTTCATGCGCTCGAAGTCGGGAACGAGCGCCGCGTAGCGGGCTCGCGTGTTCTGCGTCGCCTTCGAGAATTGCGTGAACATCGCGTGTAGGTCATGCGCGCGGCCGAACGGATGACGCCTTCGACGATCTCGAAGCTCTCGATGCGGCCGGCGGCATCGAGCTGCATGATGCAGCTGAGCACCAGGCGGTCTTCGTTGGGGCGCAGGCTGCAGATGTCTGTCGAGAGCTCCTGCGGCAGCATGGGAATGGCGCGATCGGGAAAGTAGACGCTGGTGCCGCGCAGGCGGGCTTCGAGATCGAGAGCGGAGCCGGGGCGAACGTACTCGGCCACGTCGGCGATGTGGACCTGGAGCTCGTAGCCGGCGCCGTGCGGCGCGCTCGCGGACCAGAACGGCGTCGTCGAAGTCGCGCGCGGTTTCGCCGTCGATGGTGACGATGGGAAGCGCGCGGAAGTCGGCCCTGCGCGCGGCCTCAGCAGGATCGAGATGTGCGACGCTGCGCGCTTCGGCGAGCACGTGCTCGGGAAAGATCCGCGGCAGCTGGTGCTTGCGGATCATCATCTCCACGTCGACGCCGAAATCGTCGGGCGAGCCGAGGACTTCAATGACGCGGCCGATGGGCGGGCGCGTGGGCGTGGGCCAACTGGTGATTTCGACATCGACGACCAGGCCTTCAAGGCGCTCGTCCTCCGGACTTTCAGGTTTTGGACGAGCGAGCGCCTCGCGGCCGAGCACGCGATGCGGCGTGGAGGCCGGCAGCGGGCGGGATTTCCGCGCCGGGAGGAATGAGGATGGGCTGCGTCATGCGCTCGTCGAACGGAACGACCACGTTGTTTCTTTCGCGATCGGCACGCGCGTAGTGAAACACGCCGACGACGGTGGGGTTGCGGCGCTCCAGAATCCGCACGATGCGGCCCTGGCGGCGGCCATCGGCTTTGGGCGGTTCGAGCTCGACCAGCACCTGGTCGCCCTGCATGGCGGAGTTGATCTCGTTGGGCGGAATGAAGATATCCTCGTTCCCGCTCGCCTGCTGCGCTGCGGCCGCTGCGCCGGTCCGGCGATTGGGACGGACAAAGCCGTAGCCGTCGCGGTGCAGATCGAGGCGGCCGGCGACCAGGTTGTCGCGCGTCCCGGACAGCGGACCGGAAACGGCTTTGGGAAGACTCCAGTGTTCGCGGTCGAGTTGAATAAGCTGGCCGCGGACGGTGAGCCGGGCCAGCTGCTCGAGCAGCAGGCGGCGCTCGCGCCCGCCACCCAGGCCGAGCTCGCGGACCAGCTGCTTGTATCCGGCCTTTTGGCCGGCGGAGGCAGCGATGCGCGCCAGCAGTTCGCGATCCGTCATACGCCAAGATTACCTAAATACCGTGCCGTGAGGCTGAAACATGCTTTGAAGCGCCGGGCGGCCGCACAGAAATTCCGGCCATGCCGTAGAATATGGGAAACGACCGATTCAAGCGGAGCCGGAGGATTTGACTCGACCGATTCCTGGCCGCCGGCAAGATACCTGCAGAAGGCCAGCAGGACAGCGAGCGCACTTTTACATTTTTGGGTTCGAGCCATTGGCCTTGCCTTGGCATCCCCCAGTCCTCAAAAGGACAGAAAAGGAACATATCTTGAGCGCAATGTGGAAACCAAGTCAGAACGGACCATCGCATAATACCCTCCCACCCCTGAGCCGCCGCGTCCGGCGCCGCAAGCCACGACGAGCCTTGAAGCCCCAAGCCGTGTCGGAGCGCCTGCAGGCGACCAAGCCACCATCAGCAAGGGTTTATTTGTAAAGGGAGAGATCTACCGGCACCGAGTCGCTGTATATCGACGGCAAGGTGGAGGGCGCAATCAGCCTTCCCGGCAACCGCGTGACCGTGGGCCGCAACGGCCAGGTTGGGGCCAACGTGACCGCGCGCGAGGTAGTCGTGCTGGGCAAGATTCGCGGCAACGTCTCCGCCTCTGACCGGGTGGACATTCGCGCCGAAGGCTCGTTGAGCGGCGACGTAGCCGCAGCGCGCATCAGCATTGAAGATGGGGCGTTCTTCAAAGGCGGGATCGATATCCGCAAGCCCGATGCCAAGTCGGCGCAGGTGGTTGCAGTACCGCCCACGGCCACAGTCTCGCAAGAGACGTCCAAACCGGCCGTGCAGTAGGGACGCTGAACCAGATTTGCATCAGGCGCGAGCACTCCTGCGTCAGCGTGAGTGTTCGCGTCTTTACGGTGTATGGCTCATTCCAAGCCGCCGCATTGCGACCCTGGGCAATGCCGAGCCGGCTTTCTCCAGAACCCACTTTGCCAATACTGTCCAGAGAACGCCGCCGGCGATGAGGATGGCTGCGTCGGCGTAGTAGTGGGCGTGATGGAGCAGCGCGATGCCGGGCAGATGGCCGAAGAGGCTGCCAAGGCCCCAGGCGAGCAGCCATGCGGCCGCGCCACCGGCAACAGCGGCAAGCAGGCAACGGCCCAATTCAGCGAAATCGAGACTGGCGAGCGAGACCATGCGGCGCTTGTGCAGCAGCACCGCGATGGTGAGGGTTTGCATGGCGATGCCGATGTCGGAGGCGAGCGCCAGGCCCGTGGCTCCGCACCAGTGGAAGAACCAAGAATAGACGGGCAGCGAGACGACAGTGACGATGGTGCTGGCGACCATGGGCACGAAGGTGTTTCCGGCGGCGTAGAAGGCGCGCGCGTAGATGGCTTGCGCCGACCAGAGGAACAAAGAGACCGAGAAGACGGCGAAATAGATGGCGCACTCGCGCGCGTCGGCGGCCGAGAAGCGCCCGCCGGTGAAGACGAGATCGATGGCCGGCCAGCCGAGCGCGATCATGCCCGAGGCCACGAGCAGTCCCAGCGCAGCCACGCGCGAAACCGAGTCGGCTACGCTGGTGGCGAACTCGTAGTGACGATCGCGCGACCAGAGGCTGGCGAAGAAAGGCATCGAGGCGGCGCCGGCGGCCTGGGCCAGGATGGCCATGGGCGCAGTGAAGAACTGCTTGGCGTAGCTCATGAGCGAGACCGCGCCGCCGATTCTCGAGGCGAAGTGGGCGATGATCCAATTGTCGGCGGTGACGAGCGAGACGCCGGCCATGAGTGGCAATGACAATCGCACCCACTCGCGCAGGCCGTGGTCGCGCCAGTCGAGAATCATGCGGTAGCGCGTGCCGGCGCGGCGCGCGAAAAACCAATTCAAGAGAAACGGCCCGCATACGGCTCCAGCCACTGTGCCGAGAGCGAGCGAGGAGACGCCGATGCGCTTGACCAGCAGCAGTCCGCCAACGATGGTGCCGAGGCCGTAGATGAGCGGCGCCACGGCCTGGACAGTTGAACTGCTTGCGCACCAGCAGTACCGCGCCAAAGACTCCGCCGGCAAAGAAACACAACTGCGCGGGGAGCAGAATGCGGGTAAGGAGCACGCAGAGCGCGGCTTTTTGCGGGTCAAAGCCGTTGAACCACCAGCGCACGTACCAGGGGGCAAAGATTTCGGCCAGAACGATGGCCGCGCCCAGAACCAGGTACATGGTGGTGAGGATGACGGAGAGCGAACGCTCGCCCTCGGCTTCGCGGCCCGGTTTCGCGATAGCGGGTGAGGATGGTGACGAAGGTGATGGAGGCCGCGCCGCCGACCAGGAAGTACGAGATCATGTCGGGCAGGACGAAGGCGGCATTGAGGGCGTCGGCCTCAACGCCGCGGCCGAAGAGCCAGACGATGTATTTGACGCGCACCAGCCCGATGATGCGCGAGAGAAACGTTGAAACCATGAGCACAACGGTGGCGGAAAAGACGCTGTGCGCGTGGGAGGGACTGAGGAGGCCTAAGGCACGCACCCACCGTGAGCGAAGCGACGGTTGAGTATCCGCCCCGCGAACGCGGACCTGTTCGCTGGGACCCTGGCTTGAGGGAGAGTTGGTCACTGCAGTTGATTTTACCGGGACGTCGGAGACTCGGGCCTGTCATCTGATTCTCAGGCGTAAGCGACGGGAGCCAATTTCCCCGGATTCTAGGAGAGAGGAGCGACGCAAACCGGGTGTCTGCTAGCGACGAACGACAACGAAGCCGGGGAAATTGGCCCCGTCCCTCCGGGTTGCGGCGAAAACCGCGCCATACTTCGTTCTTGCCCTCGACCTTGGAGCCACCAAAGCCTTCGGGCTCGGCCTCGTCTGACACGGTTTTCGCGCGCAACGCTTACGCCTGAGAATCAGATGACAGGCCCAGGGCTGCGAATTAAGAAGGTGCCCGCGTATTCTGTCTTCCAGGAGGACCCTGCATGGAGCGGGTTTTTTCTGGCTTTGGAGTAGCTTTCTTGCTTGGCTCTCTTGTTACCGCGCAGGCCATTCACAGCCGCGGCGGAATTACGCTTCCCGCTCCGCCAGAGGCCGGGAAGATTCCGGTGACCGACGATTATTTCGGAACCAAGGTCGTGGACGATTACCGCTGGCTGGAAAACGCCAACAGCTCTGAGACGAAGGCGTTCATCGACCAGGAAAATGTGTACACGGCGCGCTACATGGAGCAGGCGCGCATTCGCCCGCAGATTGCCGACGATCTGGACGCGCTGGAGCACGTTTCGAGTTGGAGCGTGCCGATCCAGCGCGGAAACGATCTGTTCTTCCTGAAGCTGTTGGCGGGCGAGGAACAGGCATCGATCTATGTGCGGCGCGGATGGGCGGAGAAGGACAAGCGGCTGGTCGATCCGGCGCAGTTCAGCCGCGACCCCAATACGTCAGTCGAACTGGCGGACGTATCGCGCGACGGATCGCTGGTGGCCTATTGGATTCGCCAAGGCGGCGCGGACGAAACCACGGTGCGCGTGTTCGATGTGAAGACCGGCAAGACGCTCGTGGATGAGCTGCCCAGCGGCGTTCACCGCAGCGTGAGCTTTACGCCGGACGGGACCGGCCTGTTCTACTCGCGCACCACGGACAAGGGTGCACTGCTGTACCAGCATGTGCTGGGCACGAGGGTATCGCAGGACAAGCTGCTCTTCGGAAATGAATTTCGCGGCGAGTTGCTGGGGCCTCGCGATCTGGTCCTCGCGAGCTTGAGCGACGACTACCGCTTTCTGGTGGTGGAGATCGACCGGGGCGTGCCGGCTAAACGCGTCGATATCGTCTACCGTGACCTGACCAGGCCAAACTCGTATTTCGATGTGCTGATCTGGGGCGTGGAGTCGCGTTTTTCCGCCGACTACGTGAAGGGCGCGTGGTACGTGAAGACGGATTATCAGTCGCCGAACGGGCGGATTTTGAAGGCCGACCCCGGCATCATGCCCGAAGCGTGGACTACGGTTGTGCCGGAAGGCCCCGAGGCCATCGACGATTTCAATATTGTCGGCAACAAGATTTACGTGAAGCGGCTGAAGGACGTGAAGACGGAAATCTCGGCGTATACGCTGGATGGCAAACCCGCCGGCGCCATCGAATTCGAGGGTGTCGGCGCGGCCAGTGAGCCGATGGGGCGGTCGACGGATCGCTACGGGTTTTTGAGCTTCGAGTCATACATTATGCCGCCCGCAATTTACCGGGTGGACACAACGACGGGCAAACGCGATGTGTTTGCGCAGCCGAAGGTTCCCTTCGATTCCAGCGAATACGAACTGAAGCAGGTGTTCTTGACGTCGAACGACGGCACGCGGGTTCCCATGTTCATTGCCGGCAAGAAAGGGCTGAAGCAGGATGGGACGGAGCGGCTGCTGATGACGGGCTACGGCGGCTTCGATGCGGGAGAGTTGCCGGAATGGAATCCGGCGTGGGCATGGTGGTTAGAGCAGGGCGGATGGTTTGCCGTGCCCAACCTGCGCGGCGGCGATGAATATGGCGAGCATTGGCACGAGCAGGGGATGTTCGACAAAAAGCAGAATGTCTTCGACGATTGGTTTGCTGCGGCCGAGTACCTGATCGCCAACAAATATACGTCGCCGGAGCACTTTGCCATCATGGGGCGCTCCAACGGCGGGCTGCTGATGGGCGCGTCGATCGCGCAAAGGCCGGAGCTGTTTTCGGCGGTGTGGTGCGGCTATCCGCTGCTCGACATGCTGCGCTATGAAAAGTTCGAGCAAGGCGCGCACTGGACCACGGAGTTTGGGTCGGCGCAGAACGAAAAGCAATTTCCCTATCTGTTCAAGTACTCCCCTTACCAGAACGTCAAGCCAGGCACAAAATATCCGGCGGTGCTGTTCTGGACTGGATCGAGCGACACGCGCGTGGATCCAATGCATGCGCGCAAGATGACGGCCTTGCTGCAGGCAGATTCCGTGAGCGGCCGGCCGGTGCTGCTGCACTATAGCGTTTCCGGCGGCCACTCGGAAGGCGTGAGCGTGGAGCAGCAAATTCAGGACGATACCGACGAACTGACCTTCCTTTGGACAGAAACGGGACAGACGCCGGCGCACAAGTGACTCCAGCCCAAAAGACGGCGCGCCGCACGGGTACTCAGCCAGGGGTATGTCCGTGCGTAACCTCATGCCGCTGGAAAGTTGTCCGATAAATCAAATATCGATTCGATAAGTGGCCTGTGGCGCGATGCGGCCAGCCACGCCCGCAGATGCCACCCGCGGGGCAATGTGAGAGAACTGCATGAGGCGGCAAGGGAAACAATGAAGCACGCAATTCGCGAAGCGCCGAAGTCCGCGAAGACGAGTGAGCAATGGCGCAGCGGGGGCCCGGAGAAACGATGCCGCATGCTGAAATAAATTTCTGCGAGATAGATTGGCAGCAAGAGGATGCGAGGCTGGCGGCGCTGGCGGCCACGGAAATTCTCGACACGGCGCCGGAGCCGAGCTTCGATGCTATTACGCGCCTGTGTGCCGAATATTTCAAGGCTGATACGGTCCTGCTGGGCTTTGCCGACGAAAGCCGCGTCTGGATCAAGTCGTACTGGGGCGAGCCGGTGCGGGAGCTGCCGCGAAAACAGTCAATCTTTGAACTGGTGCTGGCGGAGGACGGTCCGGTCGTGGTAGCGGACATTTCGAAGCATCCTCACTTTCGCGGCAGCAGGATGACCATTCGGCGGCTTGAGGTGATGTCGTTTGCGAGCGTTCCGGTGCGTTCCGGCGAAGGCAGGATTTTGGGCGTCCTGAAAGTATTCGCGGGCGAACCGCGCCGCGGCATGGCCGTGGACGAACTGCGCATGCTCGAGAGCCTGGCCGAAATGGTAGCCAGCCAGTTGGAACTGCGCAGGCTGCGCAAGACTCTCCATGGGCATCGCCCTCGGCCACCGCGCGCCGCCGAGGCGGTAAGAGGAATCTGGCCGCGCAAGGCGGACCTGCGCCACGCTCTGGAACAGCGGCAGTTTGTGCTTTACTACCAGCCGGAGGTCGAGCTGGCAACGCGTAGGATCATCGGCCTGGAGGCGTTGATTCGCTGGCAGCATCCGGAGCGGGGAGTGATTCCGCCCATCGAATTCATTCCTCTTGCCGAAGAAACCGGGTTGATACTGCCGATCGGCGACTGGGGACTCTCGGAAGCGTGCAACCAGATTCAGAAGTGGTGCCAGGAGGATCCGGAGCGGGCGGCGCCGCGCGTGTGCGTGAACCTTTCGGCGCGGCAATTTGCGCGTGAAGGCCTCGCCGATCATGTGGAGCAGTTGCTGCGCCGGTGCAGTATTTCGAGCCGGCAGTTTGGCCTGGAGATAACGGAGTCCAGCCTCATTCCCGACGCGGGCACCGCTCTGGAGGTGCTGAGCAGCCTGCGCCGGCTCGGAGTTTCACTGTCGATGGACGATTTCGGCACAGGCTACAGTTCGCTCCAGCATTTGCACTCTTTGCCCATTGACGTGCTCAAGATCGACCGCTCGTTTGTCATGCGCATGACGGAGGGCGACCAGCCGCTGCAGATTGTGCGCACCATTGTGGAGCTGGCGCGCGTGATGGGAATGGATGTGGTGGCGGAGGGAATCGAGACGCGCGAGCAGTACAACCTTTTGCGGCAGTTGGGCTGCCGTTACGGCCAGGGGTTTTTGTTTGCCCGTCCGGCGCCGGCAGAAACGGTCGGCCACATGTTGCGCCTGCCGGGAAGAATCCTGCCTGAGCCTTGGGCGTCGGATACCGTGCCAGGTTGATGCCACTACGAAACCGATGAGGGATGAATGCGCCGCTTTGGGAATCGGGTTGGGGGCGGTCCTTATTCGGGATTGGCGCGACGTTTTCATTTGGGGATCTCTCACGCTTGCATGAGGGAGCCGCGGTAAGCTCTCTTTCATGCAGCCCTCGGCCCAAACCACATCCTCCCCCAGTTCTGAAAGCTTTGCGGGGCTGCTGGCCTCTCTTGCTTCGCCTGCGAACGGCGACTCGGCTGGCGGGCTGGCCTGGAGCGATGCCGATCTTCAAGACGACGTCGTTACGCTGAGCTACGAGCGCGCCTTTCCGAAGCCGGTAGATCGGGGCGAAGAACCAGTGCCTGAGGCCGCAGGCGCGCAACCGGTAATTGCCGCGAAGCCCGTAACGCCTTCGAATTTCGACCTGTCCGCTGGCCCGCTTGGAGTAGCGGCGCACACGGCAGCCGAACCTGAGCGGCGGACGGCGAGCGTGACGGTTCGCCTGAGCGCCATGGAGTGCGCGCGATTGAGGCAGAGAGCAGCCGAAGCGGGTCTGACCGCATCAGCTTATCTGCGATCGTGTGTGCTGGAGGCCGATACGTTGCGCGCGCAGGTCAAGCAAGCGTTGGCCGAGATGCGCACGACGGGCAAAACAGGGGGCCAGGGGAACGAGGCAACAAGGGAACAAGAAGACGGGGAACCAGGGACCAAGGGAGCAAGGGGACGAGGGAACAGGGCGATACGCCTCGTCCGAGTTTTGGCTCACATTGGCAACCTGTGCATTGGCCTATCCGCGGACAAATGATCCCGGCGGGATGACGGCAAGGGCGCGCGCTCGGCGCAATCATTTAAAACTTGAAGAAATACCGGGGCAGCGGCAGATTCGTACGGGCTCCGTCGCGCCGAATGCTTCGGCAACGCCATCAACTTGAGTTCCGTGCCGAGCCTTCGAAACTCCGGATCGGCGGTGACCGGGGTTGCTCCTGTGCGCATGGCCAACTCGGCGGCAAAGCAGTCAGCCAAGCCAGCCTTGTGGCGTGCTAGGGTAGGAATTGGAGTCAAGAAAAACATGCCTGCGATTACCGAATTCATCAAGCATCATTATCGTCATTTCAATGCCGCGGCGCTGGTGGATGCGGCCGAGGCGTATAACAAGCTGCTGGCCGAAGGCGGCAAGATGTTTGTGACCATCGCCGGAGCCATGAGCACGGCGGAACTGGGCCTGAGCCTGGCCGAGATGATCCGGCAGGACAAGATTCACGGAATCTGTTGCACGGGCGCGAATCTCGAAGAGGATGTTTTTAATCTTGTCGCGCACGACTTTTATGAAAGAGTCCCGCACTACCGCGACCTGACGCCTTCCGACGAGGCGGCGCTGCTCGGCCGGCACATGAACCGCGTGACGGATACGTGCATCCCGGAAGAGGAAGCAATGCGGCGCATCGAGCGCGCGGTGCTCGAGGAGTGGGTGCGGGCGGATGAGGCCGGTGAGCGATGGTTTCCGCACCAGTTTATGTACAAGATTCTGTGCTCTGGCGTGCTCGAAAAGAGCTACCAGATTGACCCGAAGAACAGTTGGCTGCTGGCCGCGGCCAGGAAGAATCTGCCTATGTTTGTGCCGGGGTGGGAGGACGCGACGCTGGGCAACATGTACGCCGGGCACTGCATCTCGGGCGATGTGAAGAAGGTGCACACGGTGCGGACCGGCATTGAGTACATGATGGAGCTCGCTCGATGGTACACGGAGACGACGAAGAGGACGCCGCTGGGGTTCTTCCAGATTGGCGGCGGCATCGCGGGCGACTTTCCCATTTGCGTGGTGCCGATGCTGCACCAGGACTTGCAGCGCGAAGATGTGCCGCTGTGGGCGTACTTCTGCCAGATTTCTGACTCGACGACCAGCTACGGGTCGTACTCGGGCGCGGTGCCGAACGAGAAGATTACATGGGGCAAGCTGGGAGAGAAGACGCCGAAGTTCATTATCGAGAGCGACGCGAGCATTGTTGCGCCGCTGGTGTTTGCGTATGTGCTGGGGTGGTAACAGGCATCATCTCTGAACCCAAGCAATCTGTTTTGACAAGTGCCCTGAAGGCTCTTATGCTTTCGGGGAAACGTGTACCAAGCCGGAACCCACGGCCTGCCGCACCGGGGCAAGCCATGGGGCAGGTTGGCGGACGTGGGCGTTGTTCATCCCGGAAAAGAAGCGTGGCATGACGACGAATGTTTCGAGAAGGCAGTTCGTGAGGAAGGCCACCGAGGCAGGCGTGACCGCTGCAACCTGGGTGGCAGCCGGCAGGTTCGGAATTGCCCAGGCGCGCACGACGACGCGCGCGATCATCGACTCCGACCGCCAGATCGCGCCCATCGACCGCCATCTCTTCGGCTCCTTTCTCGAGCATCTGGGCCGCGCCATTTACCAGGGCATTTACGATCCGGGCTCGAAGTTCGCCGACGCCAACGGCTTCCGCACGGATGTAATCAAGGAAGTGCGCGAGCTGGGCGTACCCATCGTACGCTATCCCGGCGGCAATTTCGTCTCGGGCTATCACTGGCTGGATGGCGTGGGACCCACGGACAAGCGGCCTGCCGTACTCGACAAGGCGTGGGACACGCTCGAGACCAACCAGTTCGGCACCAACGAGTTCATCACGTGGACGCGCCTGGCAGGGACCGAGCCGCTGCTGGGGCTGAACTTCGGCACCGGCTCGGCCGAAGACGCCGCGGCGCTGGTGGAGTACTGCAACGTGGCCAAGGGAACCAAGTGGAGCGAGCTGCGCCGCTTGCACGGCCACGAGCAGCCGCACAACGTGAAGTACTGGTGCCTGGGCAATGAAATGGACGGCTCATGGCAGATTGGGCACATGCCAGCGCAGAACTATGGAATGAAAGCCGCCGACGCTGCCCGCCAGATGCGCGCCGTCGATCCCACAATCAAGCTGATCGCCTGCGGATCGAGCGGGCCGTTCATGGCGACGTATATCGATTGGGACCGAACGGTGCTGGAGGAGTGCTACGGCGAGGTGGACGGCATCTCGCTGCACCGCTATTTTGGGAACACGGATGAAACAAATCACGACAGCCGGATTTATTTGGCGATGAACCTGGCCATGGACCGGCAGATTGAGGAGATTATCGCCGTTTGCGACACGGTGCGGGCGCTCAAGCGGTCGGGCAAGCAATTGTTCCTGTCGTTCGACGAGTGGAACGTGTGGTATCGCGCGCGCAGCGGCGACGATGTTGACGGGCACGGCAAGACGGCGCCCCACCTGCTCGAGGAACACTACAACCTCGAAGATGCGCTGCTTGTCGGCGGCCTGGCTAACTCGCTGATCCGCCATTCCGATCGCGTGAAGGTGGCCTGCCTGGCGCAGCTTGTCAACGTCATTGCCCCGATCATGACCAACGACGACGGCATCCTGCGGCAAACGATTTACTATCCCTACGCAACAGCGCTCAAGTATGCGCGCGGACGCGCTTTGAGCATCGAGACCGAGGGGCCGCAATACGAGGTTGGCACGCTCGGCCACACCATTGAGACGAGCGGGGCGGATGAGCGCGGCTTTGGAGAAGTCAACTTCGTCGATATTGCAGCCACGCTCGATCCGGAGAGCAAAACAGCTACGCTCTTCCTGCTCAACCGGGATCTCGAAATGCCGCAGGAGGTCGATCTGGTGTGGCGCGATCTGACGCCGGCGGCCGTCCATTCGTTCCAGACGATCACCGGCCCCGATTTGAAGGCGGTGAACACCTTCACCGATCCGAATCGCGTGACGCCGCAGACGCTGGAAAGTCCCAAGCCAGCATCGCGCATGTCGCTGCAACTGCCGGCGCGATCGTATTCAGTGCTGTCGGTGGCGTTGTGAATGGAGAAAGAGCGAGAACAGCAATAGGCTGGTATTATTGCTGTCCCCGCTGAGACACTGTCCGGTTGCCTTGAAGCGCGCACGGATGTCATGCTCAAAGAATGCATCAACGGATCATGTTCATCGTGGTAGCGGGCGCGCTGATGGCCGGCTCTCTGGCTTGCGCCGCACAGGACAAGGGATACTGGCGCGCCGCGAGCACCGAGACGGTGAAGATGACGGGGGACATTTCGATTGCCGACCTGAAGGTGACGCTCAACTTTGCGACGTTTCCGCTGGCGTCGATCCGCAGGCTGACGCCGGTTGAAGTGAGCGCGGTGTTCGATGCCGATGTGAACGCGGGCATCAGCGGGGACCTTTACCGCTTGCGCGTGCCGGCCACGAAGTACATTGTTAAGCGCAACACCTTGTGCGGCGATGAGGAGACGCAGTGGATGGCGACCTACGTCACCGGGCACACGCTGCGGGTGGCGTTCTTCTCGGGCGACGACATGCCGGTGTTTACGTTCGACGCGATTTCAAAGTCGACGGCGGTGTGCGGGGCGTACACGTATGCGCGGTGAAGCAACTGCTAGCTCCTGGCTTCTAGCTCGTCGTGGTGAGTTGGCGGTCATGCATTCCCGGGTTTCAGGGGCGAGATCCTTCGACTTTGTTCAGTCGAGCTCTGGGGCACCCGGCATTTGCCTGACCTGTATAGCGCGGCGATAGAATGCCTCATGTCTTCCCCTCGAGGCAGAGGCGTCGCCGGCTGCGTGGTGCTGATCTTTGTTGGAACAGCCCTCTGTCCTGCCCATGCGAATGCACCTGCCCCGGCAGGCTTGCCCCTGGCGCAGATTCTGGCGTTGATGGAGCATCACAATCAAGATCAGCGGGAGGGATTGAAGCACTACCGGGCGATCCGGCAATACCATGTCGTGTATCAAGGAATTACAACCATCGAAGCAAGCATGGAGGTGGAGTTCGACTTTGATGCCACTTCAGGGAAAAGTTTTCGCATTATTTCTCAGGGTGGCTCCAGGATTCTTGCCGAGAAAGTTCTGAAGAGGGCGATGGACAGCGAAATAGAGGCCTCAAAGGATAGCGGGGCGACCGCATTGACGCCGGCAAATTACCGGTTCCGGTTCGAGGGGAGCGAGAGCCTGGAAGGACGTCCGGCCTACATTCTGAGTGTTGAGCCGCTGAAGGAAAACAAGTTTTTGTATCGAGGCAAGATCTGGGTGGATGCGACGGACTTCGCGGTAGCAAAGATCGAGGCGTCGCCGGCGAAGAATCCCTCGTTCTTGATTTCGCGGACGCTGATTCGATGGACATACGCGAAGACAGGGAACTTCTGGCTACCGCAACGGAGCCGCAGCGAAACCAAAGTCCGGATCGGAGGTAGTGCCGTGCTGACAATCGATTATGGGGCTTACCAGATCAATTCGGATAAACCGCATTCCGGTGGCGCAGACTGACCCGCGCCAGTGTTCCAGAGGTCAGCCCTTTGAGGTCGCTCACAGTGGTCAGTGGTCAGTTCATCGTGGTGAGTTGGGTAGTGCTTTCCCAGGTCTCAGAAGGGAGACCCGTGGCACCCGCTCTAATCAGTGAACTGCTCTAGTTGTCTGGCAGGACTGCGAACGGGCCGCTGCTCCCGGGTCCGCCGGCGCCTTCAAACGCAGCCTGGCCCAATCCAGGCATTCCCATCTCCCACTTCGGCCCTTCGAGTTCCGGCATGGGGCGCGCCTGAAAGAGCTTCTTGCATTGCCGAGCCGTCCAACGGGCCCAGCGCTTCGACTTCTTGCGCCGCGCGCTGTCTGTGGAGATGCCTGTGCCTGCATACATCTGGCGGTAGAGCTTGGAGAGGAAGATGAAGCCAAGCCTGGCGCGCAGAGTGGGAGTGCAAGCAGACCGTTCCCAGATGGCTCCCCAGGTGTAGAACCTGTCCCACACTTTTTGCGTGCGCATGCGAATTTCGTCCGAGCTCATGGTGGGATGCGGCGTAAACATCTTGGGCCGCACTTCCGTGGGAATCATCCAGTAGCGCGTAATAGGCACGCCGGCCACCATCATGGGATCGACGGATTGCTCTTTTTCCCAGCGCGCGAAATCGACGGTGCCCGGAAACGGAGTCATCATGACAAATTGTGCAAAGGTGACACCGGCCTTGATCGCCATCTCGACCGTCGCGGTGAAGGTGGCGGGCCGATCGGTGGGCAGGCCGAAGATGAACGAACCGAGAACGTGCACACCGTGCTGCTTGAAGGTCTGCAGTTGTTTGGCGAGGGCCTCGCCGGAGTAATTCCAGTCTTTATAGACCGCCTTCAGCCCTTCCGGCGTAACCGCTTCAACGCCCACCAGCGCGCCCTTGATGTTGGCCCTGCGCATGGCGTCGAGATAGCTGCCGTCTTCGCCGGCCTCCATGGTCATTTGCGTAAAGAACACCATGTCTTTGGGCAGCTTGGCCAGCTCTTCCATCAACGACAGGCGCTCGTTGCGAATGGCTGTGAGCTCCTCGACCCTGGCGGTGTTGCCCTGTTCGCGCGCGAGACGCAGATCGGTAAAAGTGACGGGATAGAAATTGTCATCGGCCAGGGCGATGAAGCGAAATCCGAGGCGGCGCAGCGCGATGATTTCGTCCACGACGCTTTGAAATCTCCGCTGCCGCGGCTTCTGTCCATCGGTGCGCCAAACGCTGCAAAAGGAGCAGTGCTTGGGACAGCCACGAATGGTTTGCACCGAGGCCCACATATATTTGCTGGGATCCATGAGGTCCCAACGCGCAGAGAGAAATTCGCTGCCCGCGATTCGCCCGCCTTCGTAGACCCGCTGAGGCGTGCCGGCGAGGCAATCTGTAACGACTTTTGCCCAGGCGAGATCGCCGTCGCCTTTGACCACCGCGTGAGCCTCGCCGCGCTCCAGCGCTTCGTCAGGAAAGAGCGTGGCGTGAATTCCGCCATAGACCACCCAGGCGCCGCGGGCACGCGCCATGCGGCCAACGGCGTAGCCGCGCAAAGCATTGCCGGTGTGCACGCTGATGCCGACAATGTCTCCGGGCTGAATGGTGGCGGGCACAATTTGCTCGAGAGATTCATCGACCAGAATGGGATCTCCGACAGCAGTGGGCGTGGCGGCGGCAAGCACGAAGAGCCAGCGCGGCGTGATGACCGCGGTACCAAAGGAATTGTCGCTGGGATTGACGAGATGGACGCGCATGCGGGCCAACCTTTCGCCGTACGGGTGCGGTTGGCTTCACAGCAATTCGAGGGATGCCGTAATGCGGGTTGACGATCGGAAGCGGCACCTTACTGAGGAAGATGCCGCGCTGAAGTTGCGCTACGGCGAATTGCACCTGAAAGCGACGGTGCGCGTTTCCAGGAGAGAATTGACCGAGAAAATCCTTGCCATCCTTGCTGGCAGCGCAGGCTCTTCCTCGCGAATTTTCCCCTGGACAGTTCCGCACGATCTTACAGGTATTGGCCGGGAGAAAGTGGTCAATATTGACCACTTTCGCAAGGAAAAACCGAATTTTCATGGAAAAGCGGGGAAATTCCCTATGCGCGCGCTCTAGCCGACGCGGGAGCACTCTTCCACCGGAATCGGCACCTGCTCGACGATTTCGAGGCCGAAGCCCTCGAGGGCGGGGATGTGCATGGGCGTGTTCGAGAGCAGGCGGATGCGCTGGATGCCGAGATCGGAGAGGATCTGGCCGCCGAGGCCGATGGCGCGGAGGATGCGGCCGGTGCGGGCCTGGGAGCCTTCGCGGGCGCGCAGTTCCTGATGCAGAATGAGGCGGCCGGAATTCTCTTCGCGCAGCTCGGCGGGAACGGCGGAGCCCTCGGGACCGAAGGCTGCGAACCGGCGTGTGGTCGATCGCGAATCCGCGCGAGGTGTTGTGGAGATAGAGGATGACGCCGCAGCCCTCTTCGGCGATCATGCGCATGGATTGGTCGAGGATTTCGCGGCAGTGGCAATCGGCGGCAAAGACATCGCCGGCGGTGCAGCGGGTGTGGACGCGGACGAGCACCGGATGCGGGCAGGGCGGACGAAGTTCTGACGGTGCGGCGGCGGGTTGCGCGCCGTCACCGTTGCTGATGGGCGCGGGGCCTGCATAGAAGGCGGGACAGCCCGGGGCAAAGGTCGCCGCGGATAAGGGCGATGTGGCTTTCGCCGCCGTTGACCTCGCTCTCGTAAGCGATCATGCGGAACTCGCCGTAGCGGGTTTGGATGTGGGCTTCGCCGGCGCGGACGATGTAGCGCTCATTGCGCAGGCGGTAGCGGATGAGCTCGGCGACGGTGAGGATTCTAAGGCCGTGCTCGCTGGCAGAAGGGGATGAGGTCGGGAATGCGGGCCATCTCGCCGTCGTCGCGCATGATTTCGCAGATCACGCCGGCGGGAGTGAGGCCGGCGAGGCGAGCCAGGTCGACGGAGGCCTCGGTTTGGCCGGCGCGGACGAGGACGCCGCCGCGGCGGGCGCGCAGCGGGAAGACGTGGCCGGGACGGGCGAGGTCGGCCGCAGTGGAGCGGGGACCGATGGCGGTGCGGATGGTATGCGAGCGGTCGGCGGCGGAGATGCCCGTTGTCACGCCTTCGCGGGCCTCGATGGTTTCGGTAAAGGCGGTGCCGAAGCGCGAGGAGTTCTGCTGCGTCATGGGGAAGAGGCGCAGGTAGTCGGCGCGCTCCTCAGTGAGTGTGAGGCAGATGAGGCCGCGGCCGTAGCGGGCCATGAAGTTGATGGCTTCGGGGGTGACGTGCTCGGCGGCCAGGGTGAGGTCGCCCTCGTTCTCGCGGTCCTCGTCGTCGACCACGACGACCATGCGGCCGGCACGAATCTCGTCCAGGGCGCCGGGGACGCCGGTAAAGGGGGGGGCGAAGGAGCGGGCAGTGAAAGGCATGGCGCCTCTATATTGTCGCTTATCCGGGAAGCAAACGCCAGAATGGGCGGGCATGATAATGGCGGGGTGGTTGTCGAATTGCCCCCTTGCTGTCGCTGAGATCTCCTGCGAGGCTCGTGCTGGACGAGAAGTTCGTTCCCTCGTGCCCTCCCCGGCGCCTCTCCTATCTGCTTCTCCGATGATTCCCAACGCCAGGCACCGCGACTGATCCGCACCAGGATCGTCAACGGCGCACATTCATTAGGAACCTCATCGAGCGGAGGGTCGAAGTCCAGGACAGTGTCAGGAACCTCTGGCTCTCAGCGAGTGGTCGGCCATGGAGAAATTGCAAAACCTGCCGGCGAAGAATTGGCAAAGAGAACACGGGCCGGTCATCCTCCCGGAACCACAGCCCCGGACCATCCCATGCCGCTTTTCTTGCGAACTTACCGGTAACAGAACTTTCACGGCACTTCAGGATCATCCATCCGTAATCCGAGCGGAATCAGGTCCGGCGTTACTTGAGATACGCGCCGCCACCCGGATACCAAACAGGAGGGCCGGCGCCATTGCCCTGGAAACTGCATTTCCCGTCGTGTTTGGGAAAGGGTATAGTGCGTGCAGCGGACCCGCACAGAGGCGGCGCAAGTTAGCGCTTGACTTGCGGTGCGCGGCTTTGGGATGGTAGGCGCAAGACTTTTCCCCGAGGAGGACAAGCAACCATGCGAAGGTCGATGGCAGGTCGCTGGGCGAGTATGGCGGTGTGTATGGGAGCATTGCTGGCGGTTGCGGCGATGAGCCCGAGACCCGGAGCGGCGCAGGAGTTCCAGTTTGCGGCCATCGCCGTTTCCCCCTCGACGTTGCATAGCGGCCAAGCGCACGGGGGGACTTCGCCGGCCGAGACCGAGAGCCTCGCCCTTCGTTACTGCCAGATGAGCGGCGCCAAGGACTGCGAGATCGTCACCTCGGTGGTGAACGGCTGCGCGGCGCTGGCAGACGCGGCGAAACCAGTCCAAAATCAATATGGCCACGGGACGGATCTGACCCGCGAAGGAGCCGCGGCGAAAGCGCTGGCGGAATGCGCAAAGGGGGGCGGCATCGACTGCGTCGCGATCGCTGCGCCCTGCTCCAGCGACAACCCGCACTTTCAATCTTCGCCCCTACCGCTGCCGCCGGGCGGGCAACCGGGATCGGTCGACCCCAAACTCGTGGGTTATTGGAAGCTCGACGTCAGTTCCGGCATCTGGGTCTGGCAGATCTCGGCCAACGGTACCTACACCTTCCACAGCGAGGCCCCGGATAACGCACCGTCGCATGACGGGACATTTACGGCGAGCAACGGGAAGTACACGCTGCACGCCATCAACACGCCATGGGACGACTCGGGGACCTATTCCTTGCAGTCCCCCGACGTGATGGTGAGCGTCGGCAGGTTGGGCAAGGGCACGTGGTACCGCATTGCGGCGGACCCGGGATACCCAGAGCCGGCTTCAGGGCCAGCTTCAAGGCCAGCTTCAGAGCCAACTATCAAGCGCTAGCTGCTAGCTCGTGGCCCACCCTGTAGTGCTTGAAAAACGTGCATTTCAGTCGTGTCGAGCCCATCCCCTGCTTCGGCGGCACGTGACCGTCGCGTGGATGGCGGTTGAGGTGTTCCGGGTGGTTGGTCGCCAATTCGGACTCTGCACCACGCGCCGGTTTTGGAGCAGCAAAAACGCCGCCCGAAGGCGGCGTTTTTGCTTACAACTGGCGAAAGTGCTACAACGTCGATTCAATCTCAAAACCCCAGGCTTCGAGCAGCGCTTCAGGGATATATTTGGAATTCTTGTTACGCCGCGCCCACTCCCGTAGACGGGTGGACCGGATGAATTGGTCCGGGGGCAGCTTAAACTCCTTCGTTATCTGCTCGAAGGAGGTTACAGTCGGCACAACAGGGCCAATGGGTTCAGGTTTGCCCCAATTTGGATTTCCACGACGCTTTGCCATCGATTTTTGTGTCCTTGATCGGAGGATTTTTCTGACTAACATCCTCGGACGGTGGGCTGGGGATGCTGCAGGTCCAGAGGAAACTAACTAACTGTCTTATTCTACGGCTATTTTAATCAAAAATCAATAGGAAAGCGCGATTTAGCCGCGGGGACTCAGGCAGGATCCGACCCGCAACTAATTTTGCTTTTATTTCGATGATTTGAATGGGGTTGTCGCGGGACGAGGGCGGGCTTTTTCAGTTGTCGCGAACTGCCCCGCCGGGAATGAAATTGGCGTCGTCCTGGGCAGGGGTGGCAGGATACTCTTATGACAACATTTTGGAGGGCGATCGCTGTGGGATTGGTGTTGCTGGGCGGGGTTGGAGGGTGCCGCGGAGTGGAATTGACGGTGAGCCGCCAGGCCCTGGAGCGGACCCTGAAGCAGCAACTCTTCAGCGGCCCCGACGGTCGCTATTACCTCAAGGGTAACGCCCAGTCGGGCTGTTTTATCTCCACCGAGGATCCGCATCTAACCTTTGCGCAGGATCGCATCGTAGTGCGGGTGAAGACGCGCGCACGGCTGGGCAAGACTGTGGGCGGAACATGCCTTGGCGTTGCCGTGACGCTGCCGGCGGAGGTGTCGCTGGCGCCGGACGCGGAGGGCGAGACGATCGGGTTTCGCGACGCGCGGCTGGACAAGGTTTCGGACCGCAAGGAGATCGATTTTGTGCTGGGGCCGTTTTTGCGCGGGCAGGTGCCCAAGAGCATGAGGGTGAATGCCGCCGATTTGCTGCGCAAGGCGCTCGAAGGATCGACGGCTTCTTCCGGATATAAAGTGACCCTGGGTCGGCTGAAGATCCATTCGGTCGAGATTGTGGACGACAAGCTGGTGGTGGACGCGGACGGAGATTTGAGCGTGGAGTGAAAAGCAGCTACTAGCTTTTAGCTCGGGCGCGCGGGAACGAACCGTCGAGGTCTCATGAGGCATATTTCTGACGGGCGAGCCCCGCTAGCTCCGCTGCCTAAAATCCCCAATGATAGAATTCAGTCCTTTGGAGAAACTATGCCCGGCGCATCGTGTGACATCGGCCTGATCGGACTTGCGGTGATGGGACAGAATCTCGTTCTCAACATGAACGACAACGGCTTCAAGGTTGGCGTGTTCAACCGCACCGTTTCAAAGGTGGATGACTTCCTGGCCGACGAAGCCAAGGGGACAGAGGTGGTGGGCGCGCACTCGGTTGAGGAGTTGACCGGCCTGCTGAAGCGGCCTCGGCGCGTGATGCTGATGGTGAAGGCCGGCGGCACAGTGGACCAGATGATCGACCACGTGGCCCCGCATCTTGAAGCAGGCGACATCGTCATCGACGGCGGCAACTCGCTTTATACCGATTCGAACCGGCGCACGAAGGCGCTGGCCGGAAAGGGGATTTTGTTCATCGGCGCCGGCATCTCGGGCGGTGAAGACGGCGCGCGCCACGGCCCGTCGATCATGCCGGGCGGCAATCCCGCAGCGTGGCCGCATGTGAAGCCGATCTTCCAGGCGATTGCCGCCAAGGTAGAAGACGGAACACCCTGCTGCGACTGGGTGGGCGAAGAGGGCGCGGGGCACTTCGTGAAGATGGTGCACAACGGCATCGAGTACGGCGACATGCAGTTGATCTCGCGAAGCCTACGACCTGCTCAAACACGGGCTGGGACTGACGGCCGGCGAGCTGCACGAGGTTTTCGCCGCGTGGAACAAAGGCGAGCTCGACAGCTACCTGATCGAGATTTCGCGCGACATCTTTGCCAAGAAGGACGAAGACGGCACGCCGCTGGTGGACAAGATTCTGGACACCGCCGGGCAAAAAGGAACGGGTAAGTGGACGGTGATCGGCGCGCTCGATACCGGCCAGCCGGTGACGCTGATTGGCGAGAGCGTATTCGCGCGCTGCCTGTCGGCACTGAAAGAGGAGCGCGTGGAGGCCGCCAAGATTTTGCGCGGGCCGAAGCCGGCGCCCAAGGTGGGCGACCGCGCGCAGTTCATTGAGGACGTGCGGCGCGCGCTTTACTGCTCAAAGATCGTCAGCTACGCGCAGGGCTACATGCTGCTGCGGGCCGCGGCCGGGGAGAATGGCTGGAACCTGAACATGGGCGGCATCGCGCTGATGTGGCGCGGCGGATGCATCATTCGCAGCAAGTTCCTGGGCAACATCAAGGCGGCTTACGAGAAGAATCCAAAGCTCGAGAACTCTGCTGCTCGACAAGTTCTTTTCGCGCGCGGTGAACAAATACCAGGCGTCGTGGCGCAAAGCGGTTGCGCACGCCATCAAGCTGGGCGTGCCTACGCCGGCGTTCGCCACGGCGCTCGCCTTCTTCGACGGCTATCGCGCGGAACGGCTGCCGGCCAATCTCTTGCAGGCGCAGCGCGATTACTTCGGAGCGCACACCTATGAGCGCGTCGACCAGCCGCGCGGCCAGTTCTTCCATACAAATTGGACGGGACACGGCGGAAGGGTTTCGTCGACGACGTACAACGCGTAAAGACAGCTTCTATAGCATTTTCGGAATTACTGTAGACCGAAAGCACGCCCTTCAAGTGGCTTATTCCGACCCGGGGCCCCCGGCGACAGATTCTCGTCGCTGGGGTGGAAGTAAAAGCCACTTTGCACGCTTCTTGAAAAGTCCACGTTGATTCCGAAAATGCCGTAGCACTATTGGCGGGACGCTTGCGCCTTGGCAAGGAGCACCGCGTTTTTGAGCGCCATTTCGAACGCGTGGGCGGCAGAGCGATCGGAAAACGTGAGACCGAAGGCTTCGGTGTCGTCGGAAGCTTGCCCATACGCGGAGCTCGAATGCGGGCCGGGGCCGAGATGAGTGAGCTTATCGCGATCGTATGTAATGGTGTGGAATTGTTTCCCCGGTACTCCCGCGATGACAACCATCGTGGTGTCGCCTACGTCGCCCGGCTTGTAGGATTTTGCGGCATCCGGATCCGTAAAGACAGGATCGTCCGAGATGAGAGTCTCGTCGACCGAGGCCAGGGGAACAACAATGGATGCGAGCGGAAACGTGTAGTAAGCCCACGTGGTTTTTCCATCCTTGACGATGGGCAGGGCACACAGCGGACCCGGCATCTTGGGCTCAATGAGGAGGGTATGGTTATCGAGCGCGACGACATTGCCCGATGACGCATAGGAACTCTTCAAGGTTTGGATGTGGGACGCAAGATTCTGCGCAACGCAAGGGGAGGCAAAGGAAAGACAGCACAGCAACAACAGAGGCAGCTTCTTCATAATCAAAGGCCCATTTAGAGCGGATCGGGAATTCACGTAAGGAAACAGCGTCAACTCACCCTAAACTCATTCCTAATCCGGTGTAATGGAATTATGTTGCCCTAATTGCTTTTGAAACAACGTGACTTAAATCACTTTTGCATGGCACTTTTGGGGGATGGAAAGATTTCAGCCGCGGGCGTGGGACGTGGCTGGCGCATGCCGCGCGAACAGGGCGGCGGTTAACCACCTTTTCAGCAACGAGTTACGGCAGACCCAGACAACGTGTATCCTGTTCAGCTTTGAAGGTCAAGCGTCTGGCAATACTGTGCCGAGGGTGAAAGAGGAAGGACCGAATACCCATCGCACGATGCCCGATACCGGTGCGCAGGCTGGCGCGGCTGATTTTGAGAGAACGGGAAAATTCGCGTTCCGGCGGGATTTTGTCGCCCGGCTGCAGCGTTCCGTTCTCTATAAGGGAGCGGATGTGGGGTGCCCGGAAGATTGTGTTGAGGAAAGCGCATCGACCTCTAATTTCTGCTTGTGGTCTGACCTCGAAATGAGGGCTAGTCTTACGTTACCCGGCAGACCATGGTGGTTGATGCGGCTTTCTGGCGAGCGGCGTCAATCGGCAAACGCGCCCCGCGTCATCGAGACAGCAAAAAAACTCTCACATCCCGCAAAATTCACTTGCACAGGGCGCTTTGATTTCAGTACATTCTCTGAAATGACTCCCCGACGTTCCAACTGGAGGGAACAGTGAAAGTCAGCATTCAAAATGGAATTGCGGCTGCGGCCGTCGCTCTGATGTGTCTCGGCGCAGTGGGTTGCGGCGGTGTAAAGGGCAACAACTATCAGGATAGCGATGGGATGGTGAGGATCGAGTTCCAATCCGGCGGCAAAGCCACTGTCGTCATTGGACCCCTCTCCGCGGCCTGCACCTACACGCAAAGCGGCAAGCAGGTAGCGGTCACGTGCGCAAACCAAACAACGCAATTCACGGTGGCCGACGACGGATCCCTCACAGGCCCTCCGGATGGCATGATGAACCACTTGACGAAGGTCAAGTAGCCGGCGGGAACTCCCCGATGCAGGCTCCCGTTGGGCTACTGGCTCTTCGCCGCGGGCGTTGACGCGACGCCATTGACGGGCAGGCGCACGATAAAGCGCGTGTCTCCCGGCTTCGATTCCACTTGAATCGTTCCGCCGAATTTTTGCGTCACGATGCGGTGAACAATCTCGAGGCCCAGTCCCGTGCCGGAACCCTGCGGTTTGGTGGTGAAGAACGGCTCGAAGATGTGCGGAAGAACATCGGGCAGAATGCCCGCGCCGTGATCGCCGATCGAGACCGCAAGGCTCTCCGGCTCGCTCCAGGTTGCAATTTCGATCTTCGCGCCCTCCGGCGACGCATCCACGGCGTTGTCGATGAGGTTGGTCCAGGCCTGGCTGAGCGCATGACCGCGAGTGCGGATGGTGGCGGGCGACGCCGCGAAGCGCTTTTCGACCTGGATCTGCTTGAGGCGCAGCTTGTGACCGAGGATAGTCAGCGTGCTCTGCAGGCTGTCGTGGACGTCCAGTTCCCTGTCGGGCGTGCGCTCATCGTAGGCAAACTTCTTTACCGCCATCACCAGCTCGGAGATGCGCGAGATGCTCTCTTCGATGGCGCAGACAAGCGAGACGCTGGAGACGAGGGCTCCGAACCAGTTCAGCGCGTCGGAGAACGAAGTGGGGTCGAATTGCTCCTGTGCGCAGGCGATTTCGTCGCGATTGAGGCCCATTGAGACCAGCACAGGGCCGATGGTGAAGGCGTTCTCGACTCCCGCGCCGGCCAGCCATTCGCTCATGGCTTCTTCGGCGTCGGCCTGCTCCATGCTGCTTATCGCGGGCTGGTCGCAGCCGATGCATGGCGCGCTCCAGCATACTTCTCATGCACTCGAGCTGCGCCGGAGTTTTGGGTTTGCCGCTGTGCCGCAGGCTGAGTTGCTGCAGGCGCAGCAGGTTCTCGCGCAGTTGCGAGGCGGCGCGCTTGGCGGCTGAGCCGGGGTTGTGCAGCTCGTGCATCAGGCCGGCAGCGAGGGTGCCCAGAGAGACGAGCTTTTCGCGGTGCAGCGCCTCAACCTGGCAGGCCTGAATCCGCTGCGCGCTATCGGCAAGGATGGTCTTGCGCACGGACGGGCAACAGGCCAGCAGAGACCAGAAATCCTGCTCGCGTGAAGCGGACAAGCACCGAATCCTGCGCCGCGGAGACGCGGAACATGGACGTGCCTTTGCCGATGAGAAACGGCGACTTCGCCAAATCCCTCGCCGGCCTCGCACGATCCCAACCAACGTCCAGGCGCCTTCCGGCTCCGGCCGCTCAGGCGCGGATCGCACCCTCGAGGACCAGCCAGTAGTAGCGCCACGGTTCCCCGGCTTCGGCCAGCACTGCGCCTGCTTTGACAGTTACGCGTTCGCCGCGCTCCACCACACCGCGTGATGGCGGCGAATGGGGGTCGCCGGCGAAGATGTGCGTTTGCGAGCAGAGTCTTCGGCGAGATCCTTGAGCAGAATCGGCTCGACCTCGATCAGTTGTGCACTGTCAGTCATCTTGCTCATCGCACTGCCCAATCTTCAACGCCTAGAACCCGCCAGATACTGGTGAACCAACTGCACCGCGATGGAACCCTCGCCCACCGCGGAGGCCACGCGCTTCACCGAGCCGTGACGCACGTCGCCGGCCACAAAGACGCCGGGCACGCTGCTTTCGAGCAGAAACGGCTCGCGCTTCTCCTGCCAAACCTCCGGCAACTTGCCGTCCTTGCAGCATGTCCGTCCCGGCCAACAGAAATCCCTTCTCGTCGCGCAGAATGCACGGCGGCAACCACGCGGTGACCGGCGCCGCTCCGATAAAAACGAACAGCGACGAAGCCGGCACTTCCGCCTCGCCCGACGGCCCGCGCAACTTTAGCGCCGCCAGGCGCCCGTCGCCGATCGCCTCCATCACCTGGGTCTGCGGCCTCCACCACAATATTCGATGTTCTGAGCGATCTCATCGATCAAGTATTTCGACATCGTGGCGGAAAGGCCTTCTCCGCGCACCAGCATGGTCACCTTGAGGGCATATCGGGCGAAGTGCAAGGCAGCCTGGCCGGCGGAGTTGGCGCCGCCCACGATATAGACCTCTTCGCCCTTGCAGGCCAAAGCCTCGACGAGCGCCGCGCCGTAGTAGATGCCGCGGCCCGTGAGGTGCTCGGCGCCGGGGATTTCGAGCTTGCGGTAGTGGACGCCGGGAGCAAGCAGCACTGCGTGGCTGGAGACTTCGCGGCCGTCGGCGAGCTGGATGAAGCGGTATTGGCCGTCGATGCGCATGCCGGTGGCGCGCTGGGTGACAAACTCCGCGCCGAATCGCGAGGCCTGGGTATGCGCGCGGCGGCCGAGCTCTGCGCCTGTGACGCCCGACGGGAAGCCGAGGTAGTTTTCTATCCGGGAGCTGGAGCCGGCCTGCCCGCCGGGTGCATCGGGTTCGATGACCACCGTAGTGAGGCCCTCACTGGCGCCGTAGACTGCGCCGGCAAGGCCAGCCGGACCAGCGCCCACGACGACCAGGTCGTAGAAATCCTGGGTAGCCTGAATACGCAGCCCCACCAGGCCGGCCAGTGAATCCAGCTCCGGATCCACCAGCACTTTGCCGTCGGCCAGCAGCACGACAGGCAGCTTTTGCGGATCGAGATGCAGGTCTTCGAGCATTTTCAGCGCTTCTGGCCCGGCGGCAACGTCGAGCCAGCGGTAGGGGACATGATTGCGCGAAAGGAAGTTGCGGATGCGGTGGTCGTTCAGCGACCAGCGGTGCCCGATCACGCGCAAGCCCTCAAAGGACGGACGGTAGCCTGCCTGCCAGTCCTCGAGAAGGTCGTTGAGGACGGGGTAGAGCTTCTCCTCCGGCGGATCCCAGGGCTTGTTGAGGTAGTAGTGAATGCGGGCGGTATTGATGGCGCGGATGGCCGCTTCGGTGTCGGCGTAGGCGGTGAGCAGGACGCGCCGCGCCTCGGGATACAGATCGCGGGTCCGCTCCAGCATCTCTACGCCGGTCATCCCGGGCATGCGCTGGTCGCTGAGCAGCAGCGCCACCGGCTCCTCGCGGGTCTTCAACTGGGCCAGGGTGTCCAATGCGGCCTGGCCCCCGCCGGCGCGCATCACCCGGTAGGTGTTGCCATATTGGCGGCGCAGGTCCTGGACCACGGCCTCTAGCACGCTCGCATCGTCGTCAACCGCCAGTAGAATCGGCCTCGCCATAGGGAGAGTGTAAAGGCTGCCGGTCCCATTATAGTTAATGATTTCTGCGGACCCATCTTCAGGATTTAATCCCCTTTTCGGCCGAAAGGTTATAATCTCGCTTATACAGTACCAGGGTTGCACCGAACTCGACCAAAACCGCGCGGGCGGGCATCGAAGCGGCAGGGCTCGTATTTTGTAGCAATTGCAGACATTGCCGAGAGGTTTGGCGCTGTTGTGCCGATAGTAACAAGTGAATGGCAACAGCAGGCGCCGCGGCTCAAGCGCTCCGGTGGTTAGGTAAACAGGGTTTAGGCGAAAACCGGGGCTCGGCGAATAACAGGGTCGAAACGCTGCATTTTCCCGGTAGGGCACGCGCAGGCAGAGCATACATCATGTACAAGATCATCCTGGCCGATTCGCAAGCGATCTTCAGGGCCGGCACCGCCAAGGTTCTGGCCATGGACGAAGATCTGCGCATCATTGCGCAGTGCACCGATTTGGAGCGCATGTACCACGCCATCGCTACCTTCCCCAGCTCGATCGTCCTGTTTTCGTCTTCGCTCCGCCCGGATTTTCCGCGGCTCATCATGCTGCTTGAGACCACTGGCAGCCGCGGCATTGTGATCGCAGAGAACAACGAGAATGCCGCAACCTATTTCCAGCAGGGCTTTCGCGGCGTAGTTTTTCGCAGCGTGACCGGCCCCACGATGGTAGATTGCGTGCGCAAGGTGGCAGGCGGCGAGGTACTGGTTCCCCCCCCAGACCATGAAGCCGGAGTCGCCCGAGGAGGACATGGTGGGCACGCGCGTGCGCGACCGCCTGACGCCTAAAGAGATGCGCATTGTGGCCCTCATTGTGCAGGGGTGCAAGAACCGCGAGATTGCCATGCGCCTGAAGACCACCGAACAGGTGATTAAGAATTACCTGCGGTCGATCTACGATAAGACCGGAGTGAGCGATCGCCTGGAGTTGGCCCTGTTCACCATCCATCATCAGGTGCTGGCCAAGGCCGCCGCAGACGTTGGCCAGAAAATGGAAGCCGAAGCAAAGGATACTTCAGGCGCGGTGGCGTAGGGTCGGACGAAAATCCGAGGGGTCATGACACCGGCACCCTACACTGAAAGTTCGACGGGCCCTCTTGAGGTCGTCGAGGGCGATTTCTCGCGGCGCAAGATCAAAATTGCGACGGCAATCCTCGTTGGGCAGACGTTCGCCACCAGCATCCTGCCGTACAGCGCGCTGACCTTCGTCATGATCCCGATGACGCGCGATTTCGGCTGGACGCGCACCCAATTCTCCTTCGCTACCACGTTCCTGTTCTTCTTCGGCGCGGCCAGCCTGTGGCCGATCGGCCGTATCGCCGACAAGGTGGGCGTGCGGCCCGTCATCCTCATCGGCACCACCATCGTTGGCCTCGTCACCATCGCCATGTCGCGCCAGACGGCGAGCCTCGCGTTGCTCTTCACCTTTTACACCCTGCTTGGCATGTTCGGCTCGACCGGTGTTGCCTACACCAAGGTGGCCGCCGCGCTGTTCACCCAGAACCGCGGCAAGGCACTCGCGATTCTCGGTGCGGAGTCGACCATCGCCGCGGCGATCATCCCGATTCTGACCAACTTCCTGCTGCTCAACTACGGCTGGCGCACGATGTACGTGGTCTTCGGCGCGCTCATCCTCGCCATCGTGCCGATCCTTTACTTCACCATCGAGGAGCCCGGGCAGATCGGCATCAATTTGCGTCCGCACTGGGTCTACAAGTCCGCTCCCTCAACAGCCGCTCCCTTGGCCGGCCCCGACGCTCCGGCGGTTGCGCCCGAACTTCAGGTGCCGCCGCTATCGCGCCCGCCCCGTCTCGAAGGCATGACGCTCACCGAGGCGCTGCAGGACTGGGTGTTCTGGCTCATCACGGCTGCCGTGATGTTCGGCATGTTCATCGCGGTCGGCATGTTCCCGCACATGGTTCCCGCTCTGATCGGCAAGGGCTTCAGTCAGACGTTCGCCGCGGAGATGACCTCCCTGTCACTGCTCGTCGGAATCGGCGGGTCGCTCGCCGGCGGCTACGTGGTGGATCGGTTTCAGACCGCCAAGGTCGGCGCGCCGTTCAGCTTGCTGGCGTTCGTCGGCGCGCTTCTGCTCATGATCGTGACCGCCAGCTACGGCGGCAAGGCCCTTCTGGTTGTCGCCATGGCGCTCGGCGGCTTCTCACTCGCCGCTTACCGTCCCATGGGTCAGTACTTCCAGACGCGCTTCTTCGGACTCGGCTCTTTCACCGAGATCATCTCATTCCAGTACATGATTACGAACCCTATCTCCGCGTTCTCGGCGCCGCTCGTCGGAGTCATTTACGGCCGCACGCATTCCTACCAGTACGCGTTCCTGCTGATGGCCATCTCCCCGCTCATCGCGGCCTTCGTCTGGCTGGCGCTGCCGAAATACCGGTACTCCGCCAATATCGGGGCGATGATGGTGCCGGCTCCCAGGCGGCGTCGAGGAGGACCACCGCCGGGAGCCGCTGCCTAACCCGAGATTCAAGTTGCCCGAATCAGGCTCAGAGCAAGAATCAGCAGGACCGTCAGACTGACAGCCGTATACAAGCGGTCGCGCTCCAGGGCAAAACCCACCAGAGCGATGGCAACTCGCGCCACGGGCGTGGCAATCAGCAACAGCAGCCCGAACTGGATCAGCCCTTCGCTGTCGAAGTGCGCGGCCGACTCGACAATGCCCGGAAGCGTACAGACGCTTCGGCCGCCGGCGACGAAAGTGCGGTAGTTCACCCGATCGGAATAATGCTGGACGAGATAAGAGACGCCGCCGATCGTCACCATGGCGGCAGCCAGCAGGACGCCGGCTCGCAAGAGCTGGCCGATGATCCCCTCCAGACGGCGGTCATTCATATTCGCTAAATCCTCCCCCTCAGGCCATTCACAATCATTTCGATGGCCAGGGCCAGAATGACCACCCCGAAGATAATCCTGAGCGTACGCACGCGCGCCTGCACCAGCACTTTGGTTCCCGCGAGCGCCCCGCCCAAAACGCCCAGCATCACCGGCATGGCCACGCGGGGGTCGATGTACCCGCGACTCAAATAAACTCCGGCGCTGGCCGCGGCGGTTACGCCGATCATGAAGTTGCTGGTGGTGGTGGAGACCTTGAAAGGGATGCGCATGAAGCGATCCATAGCGATCACTTTGACCGCTCCCGAGCCGATGCCGAGCAGACCTGAGAGCGTTCCGGCCCCGAACATGATGCCAAACCCAGTGCGCACATTGCGCACTCCGTACGGTTGGCGGCTGCCGTCGACGGGATAATCGCCTCCGAGGCGCAGGCGCCTGCCCAGCGCATCGGATTCCACCGGCTTAGCGTCGGCCTCCGCGCCTTTGAACAGGGATTCGTAAGCCGCCTGCATAAGGACCAGGCCAAAAATGATGGCGATGGCATGGGTGCCGATTCGCCCGGCAAGCAGAGCGCCGACAACTGCGCCGACTGTGGTGGCGATTTCAAGAAACATGCCGATGCGGATGTTGGAAAACCCCTCGCGCACATAGGCTGCCGCCGCGCCCGAGGAAGTGGCAATCACAGAAACCAGCGAGGCGCCGATGGCGTACTTGATGTCCACGCCCAGCCCGAGTGTAAGCGCGGGAACCACTACGACTCCGCCGCCAAGGCCGGTGAGCGCTCCCAGAAAGCCCGCAAGCACTGAAAGCGCCCAGACCACGACTGTGAACTCCAAGGCTGTCATCGCGTGAAATAGGTTCCCCGCCTGCATTACGCGCAAAATGCCCGCAAAGCGCCACCGGGATAGGGCAGCAGGATTGAAGCCGTATCCCGGAGCGCATCGCACCCCGCGGCGCAAGTCTACGGGACTGTAATCACAACCTTTCCGACCTGTTGGTTCGATTCCAGGTAACGATACGCCTCAACCGTCTGGGCAAAGGGGAAAGTTTTGGCGATTTTGGGCACGAAGCGTCCGTCGGCCAATCGTTCGAAGATGTACTTCACCGGCTCCTTGTGCGGCACCTCCATCAGGATGTAGCCGCGAACACTCACGCCGCGCATCGCGGCTTCCGCCAATGGAAATGGAGTCACTTCGCCGGAGAGCAAGCCGTACTCGAAGATGATGCCGCCCTGAGCCGATGCGGCTGCCAACTTCTGGATAAACGGCCCGCCGACCGGGTCGAAAGTGAGCCGCACACCCACAGCCCCGGTGATCTCGTTGATGCGCGCTACGTAGTCTTCTTCCTGGCTTGCTATCACATGGTGCGCGCCAAGGGCAATCAGTGCGGCGCGCTTGGCCGAGGTGCGGGTTACCGCAATCGCCGTGGCTCCCGCATCGCGCACAATCTGGATGGCTGCCAGACCCACGCTCGAAGAGGCCGCTGGAATCGAGACGAAATCTCCGGCCTTCACCTTGCCAATGTGCACGAGCGCGCCATAGGCGGTCAGATACTGCATCCAAATCGCCGCGCCCTGTACGGGAGTGAGATTTGCCGGATACTCGGCCAGCGCATCGGCGGGAACAATAGCCTCTTCGCCCAGAGTGCCGTAGCGATTCTGCGAAAATCCCGGAATCGTGGCCACGGGCTTGCCCAACCAGGACGCGTCTACGCCCTCACCCACCGCCTCCACCACGCCGGCCACTTCATAGCCCACGCGCGATGGAAATTGCGGCTGTTCGAAGTATTTGCCGTGGTAATACGCCGACTCCGCGCGATTCAGGCCCGAAGCCTGAACCTGCAATTTCACTTCGCCTTGGCCCGGCTGCTGCGACGGAATCTCTTCAAACCGCAGAACCTCCGGACCGCCTAATTCATGAAATCTTACGATTTTGGGCACTCGATTCACCTCGCGCTACATTGCATCGATCATAGCTGCGTTTAGAAGCAGCGCAAAAGCCTCCGGCGGCGCTGCTAGAGTTTTTCCGCAACGCTCTTGGCCTGGGTAAACAGGTAGAGGTAATCGGGACCGCCGGCTTTGGAGTCTGTCCCGCTCATGTTGAATCCGCCGAACGGGTGCGCGCCGACCATGGCGCCGGTGCATTTGCGGTTGAAGTAGAGATTGCCCACATGAAAATCGCGGCGCGCGCGATTCATCAGCTCGCGGCTGGAAGTGTAGATCGAGCCGGTGAGGCCGTACTCGGTGTTGTTGGCCACGCGCAGCCCCTCTTCAAAACCGCCAACTTTGATGAGCGCCAGCACCGGCCCGAAGATCTCCTCCTGCGCAAGAACTGCGTTGGGCGGGATTTCGGAGAAGACCGTCGGCTCAATGAAAAAGCCGCCCTCTTGAGTGGCGGCAGCGGCTCCGCCCGCAATCAGCTTGCCTTCCGTCTTTCCGGTTTCAATGTATCCCAGGATCGAGTTGAACGACGCCTGATTGATGACCGGGCCCATATTGTGATTGGCCGCCGGATTGCCCACGGTCAGCGTGGCCACGCGCTCGCGCAGCCGCTCGACGAAGACGTCGTAGACAGGAGCTTCAACAATGGCGCGGGAGCAGGCCGAGCACTTTTGCCCGCTGAAGCCGAAAGCCGACGCCACCACGCCCTCGACGGCAGCCTCGAGATCCGCATCGGCGCAAACCAGAATCGAGTCTTTGCCGCCCATTTCGAGAATCGTGCGCTTGATCCAGATTTGGCCGGGCCGGGGTTGCGCGGCGCGCAGGTTGATCTCCAGTCCAGCGGTCCTCGAGCCGGTGAAGGCAATGAAGCGGGTCTTCGCATGCTCCACGATGGCCTTGCCAAACGACGAACCGGAGCCGGGGCAGAAGTTCACCACCCCATCGGGCATTCCGGCCTCTTCGAGGACTTCGACAAACCTCGCGGCGATAGTGGGTGCGTCGCTCGACGGCTTGAGGATCACGGTGTTGCCGGTGACGATGGCCGCCGACGTCATGCCCGCCATGATGGCGAAGGGAAAGTTCCAGGGCGAAATGACAGCGCCCACGCCAAGCGGAATGTAGAGCAATTCGTCACGCTCGCCGGGATACTGAATCGGAGTGGTTGCCGCGCCCAGCCGTAGCGCTTCGCGCGCATAGAACTCGAGGAAATCGATGGTTTCGCCTACATCGGCATCGGCCTCGGCCCAGTTCTTCCCCACCTCGTATGTGAGCCAGGCCATGAACTCGAATTTGCGTTTGCGAATGACTTCGGCCGCGCCCAGCAGCAGCGAGGCTCGCTCTTCGGTTGGCCTTCTGCTCCATGACTCGAAGGCGTGGAGGGCCGCGGACATTGCGCCTTCAGCGTGGGCGGCGCTGGCCTGCTGATGCACGCCGACCACCTGTGCCGGCCGCGCCGGATTGATGGAGCGAATCTTGTCTGGAGTTTTCAGCCGCTTGCCGCCGACAATCAGACTGTACTCGGAGCCGAGGTGCGTGGCGACGTGATCGAGCGCGCGGCGCATCGAGTGAGCATTCTCAACATTGTTGAAATCGATAAAAGGCTCATTGGCAAACGCGCCCTGTGGCGTGCGCGGCTGGATGGAGGGGGAAACCTGAGCAGTGACCATAACGGTTTCAGTTTAGTCCAGTTGATTAAGGTGGTGGCAACACCGAACGGAGGCGGCAAGAATGGCGCAAAAGGGCGATCAAGAACGGGAGCAAGGAACCGAGGGAGCAAGTGAACGAGAGACCGGAGATTAGGGGTCAAAGATCGGCATTTCGTGCGGGGCGCGGGGTTGCTGATACGGAGATGGCCGGATTGCGGAAGGGTGGGGCGTTTCCCAGGACTTATGCAGCCTTCGTCGCGTAAGACCAGCTCGATGAGCGATTTCGGTGAGCGTGGCATGTGGCCTTCAATCATGCCTACAGTGCCTTCAGGTACTGCTCGATTTTCGGATCGTCCCAGTTCTGGGCGCCACTGAATTCACGCCGAAGCTTGCCTTCGCGGTCGATCACGTAGGTCTCGGGAAATTGGTAAGCGCCGTAGATCGCACTGCTCTTCTGGGCGGGGTCGCGCACAGTGACGAGAGTGACATTGTGGTCCCGTATGAACTTGTGGTAAGTGGCGCTATTCATATCCAAGCTGACAGCCAGCACGGTGATGTGGTCTTTCAGCCGGTTCTGCAAATTCACCAGCGAAGGCATCTCCTTAACGCACGGCGTGCACCAGGTTGCCCAGAAATTCAGCACCACAACTTTGCCGCGATAATCGCGCAGGGATACAGTGCGGTCGCCGTCCTGGATAGTGAAGTCGGGTGCCGGTGAATCAATCGAGACCTTCCCGGCCGCTGCTTTGTTTTTGCCGGAATTGCCGTAAAGAGTAGCAACCGTCTCGTTGTATTGGCCTACCAGGGCCTCTATTTTGGGATCCTTGGCCATGCTGTCGCCTAAAGGAACCAGCGTGTTGCTGGCGGTCCTGGAGCCGTCGGTTGTGACCTGCAGCATGCCGACATATTCCCCCTTTTCTCCGTCCTGCACGATCAGAGTATCGTTGGCTACACTCGGCTCCTTTGTGGCCCGTTTATCGTGGCCGCCAACCACCAGATTGATTCCCTTAACTCTTTTCGCAATGACCCAATCACGGGTTGTTCCCTCATGCGTCAACGCGACCACGTAATCTACCTTTCCAGAGAGCTCCTGCACGACGGATTCTGCCGCCTTCAACGAATCGGTCACCGTGGCAGCTCCTCCCGTGACTTCGCTTACTCTATCGGCCATTTCGGAAGTGTCGCCAATGATTCCAAAGACTCCGACAGTCTTGCCGTTAACCTTCTTTATGATATAGGGCTTGAAAATCAGCTTGCCGTTTGCGTCGACCAGATTGGCGGCAACAAACGGGAAGTTATATTTGCTCTCCAGTTCCTCAAGGGTCTTCAACCCCAGGACCAGATCGAGCTCCCCAGGAGTGACGGCATCGATCCCGGTGGCCTTGTATATCCGCGCTATCAGGTCCGCCTTCAGCGTGGCCGCGGCGCGAGAGTCTTCCGGTATCTCCGGATCCTCATTCAACAGGTCTCCCGAATCGACTACCAGTACATCGCCATGGTCCTTTCTGTATTGGTTAAGAAACGCAGCCCTCTTTTCGAGTCCCCCAAGCTGTTCTCCATCTAGGCAATTGCAGGGCAGGTAATAGCCCAGCACATTGGTGCTGTAGGCGATGTTGATCTCGGAACGGTCCACAGCGCTTGCATTGCCGGTCGAAATGCCCGCGGATTGAAGAATTGCTGCACCGAAGATAAAAATGCAGGCTAAAGCCGTTTTCATCGCGATCCTCCTGGAGAGCCAAACCTTAGGCCGCTGGGATGGTTGCGGCGGCATATACCGGAAACCGAAAACCGCGACCGTTCGGCGACCGAGCCGCCAAATTCCCAGATCCTTCCGTTATGCGGATCGCCGGAAAAGAAAAGAATCGGACCATCCACCCCGCCCTCCCGGCAGGGTGGATTGTCCCACGATCTTGCGCTAGCGCCATGGGTCGATTTCGACACTTCTAAAGTACGCCAAACCGCCAATGCTGAAGTAATCGTTGTTCGTTCCGCCAGTGACGATGATGTTGAGCTGATTCGGGTTCTGGAAGTGTGGCTTCTGCCCCTCGGGAGGAGTCATTAGCCATTCGGTAAACTTTTCTACCGTGTCGTAGCCCGCATCTTTGACAAAGTTTGCAATGGGCGGGCTCAGGACGGCACAGGCGCCGAAGAGAGAAGGACTCTGGTCGTTGAAGATGTCCTTGATAATCTGAGGAAAATTCATATCCTCTTGCCAGACGTCGTATTTCCAGTTCCTTGCGGAAAGAACGCCCCAGCCGACGAACAGGCTGACGATATTCTGTCCGCGCTTGTAACCCTTCCCCGGCAAACGCACCGAAAAAGGCTCAAAGGGAGACTCGCCTTCGTTCTCGGCAATCACGATGTTGATCGCGTTCATGGGGTTGCCGACGGTGCCCATATAAGTAGTGCCAACCTTCTCGCAATTGCCGCCGTTGATCGACAGAAGGTTCCATGCCCTGCCGATCGTGGTATTCGCATGGGCAAAGGGCCCCATCGCCCCGATTCCATAATTCAGGCCGATTTCATCTCGGATATCGCCGTTGATCACCAGTGCGGAAACAAAGCCGTTGTCCGATACGGAAACGCCTTCCATACCGGTGGACCCGACCGCCAGGATTAGCGGCAGGTATTCTGGTTTGCAGCCGGCCATCACCGCGGCGATCGCCGCCGTCCTGACGGGATAGCTCCAAGGCTTAAAGACGCCGCTGTTCGTCATCTTACCCAGAGGTTCCTCCGGGAGGTGGCTGGTTCCCTTCAACATCTCCTCGACTCTTTGCTCGGTCGGCAGGACGACCGGCAGAAAATCGGTGTAGCGCTTTTCCAGGAACATCTGCTGCAAGTTGTCCGGAGTATCGGTGAAGGTGGCCGGCCCCTCGCTCTGTTTGAGTTCGCCGGTTCGCTGTTCTGCATCCGTCAAGGGAGTGGTAAACTTTTCCACCAGTTCCAGCATAACCGGCCGGTTGGTGATCGGATCATTTCCCTCGACGATCATTCGGCGCAGTTGATCGCGCGTCTTCCCCCATACCGGACCCCGGAAAAATTGTATCCGCAGGCCGGGCATTCCGTGACTGGCGGCAACTTCGGCTTCCTGTGTGGCGAAGTCGGAAATCACCAGCGGGACTGCGGGTTTGTTGTACTTGGATTCAAAATCGATTGATAGGCCGACGACCGCCGGCGCGCAAACGCTTCAATGCCCCAGGCCGATGATCATGGCATCAGCTTTTTGATGCATCTCCTCCCATAGAGCCGGATCCTGCGCGGCGAATCCCATCCCCGCTTTCTTCCTGTACACCAAGTTGGTTGTTGGGTACTTCGCCTTGAACGCATCCATGAATTCATAAAGGAGATTATCCCCTCCGAGATAACCATCGTTCACAAAGTAGAGGGTTTTGCCCTCCAGCGTGTCCAGTCGCCGCGCTTGCGGTATCAGGTTCACGGCCGGCGGAACTCCCATGGGATTGAGCACGGTGATCTTCTCGGCCGAGGCCCTTTTGATTCCGGCCGGAGCCGGCTTTGTGGTCTCAGCGGCAACAAGGTTCGAGCAAAGGCCGGCAGCAGCTATTCCAACCGCGCCGGAGGCTACCCCGTGAACAAAATCCCTGCGTGAGTGACCGTTCTTAGCATCATTCATGGCTCCGCCCTTTCGATTGTGAATTCCAACATCTGGGATCGTAGATGTGAACTATATCACAAAAGTGGAACTGCCGGATCAAGTTGCGGCTCGCCAAACCCGTACGCCCCGCATGGTTCTGGCTCGAGTGGCGATGGGATGGGTTGAAGGTTTTCGGTGCCGGCGCAAGTGCGCTCGCCCAGATTGCAACAACGCGCGAAATCATGTCAAGAATGGTGAAAAAGTGGCCGTTTTAGGGCCGCAAAGCACTGTTTAGACGCACTTTAGAGAAATTGTTCGGTGCTACTCCCTCTTATTCGCAACTATTCTCGGTTCTAACTACCAATTGTTCGCAACTATTCTCGGTATTTGTCTCGAAGAATCGCACCCTCTCAAGCAAACGTTCGCGGGGCAGGTGCAACCACCTGAGCGAACATTTGGCCGGGTCCGCGCCCCGCCAATACCAACATTTAGTTCGATTTACCCTGTCTCTCCGCCTCCATGAACTTTCCCTCTCCCCGCCCGTGATACAGTAGGCCAATCAAGCGCTGTTACGAGCCGATCCATTCGAGGGTCACACTGATGGCCACCATCCCCCCGGCGGCTGAAGCGCCTCCGCCGCCCGGCGCTCACCCGGCCCATATCGACCCGGCTACCGGTTCGCACCTCGAGACCATCGGCCAATCGGTCATGCGCAAGGCCACCTGGCGGCTGATTCCCATCATCGGCATCGGCTACGGACTGGCATTCATGGACCGCGCCAGCGTGAGCTTTGCCGCGCTGCGCATGAACCAGGATCTGCACTTCAGCGCCACGGTGTATGGCTTCGGCGCCGGGCTCTTCTTCATCGGCAACGCCATCAGCGAAGTGCCGTCGAACCTGCTGCTGCTTCGCTTCGGCACCAAGCGCATTCTGGCTACGATCATGTTTGCCTGGGGCCTCATCGCCACCGCCATGATGCTGGTGCGCACCCCGATGGAGTTCTACGCGCTGCGCCTGTTGCTGGGCATGGCCGAGGCCGGATTTTATCCCGGCGTGCTCTACTACTTAACGCTTTGGTTCCCGGTGCGGATGCGCGCGCGCGCCGTGAGCCGCTTCTATATTGCGCTGCCGCTCAGTTCGGTGGTCATGGGCTCGCTCGCCGGATGGCTCATGGGATTGGACGGGCGATTGGGCATCTCAGGCTGGCAATGGCTCTTCCTCGTCGAAGGGTTGCCTGCGGTCTTCTTCACAGCGGTGATCCTTAAAATGCTCCCCGATCATCCCGGCCACGCTCCTTGGCTCACGGCGGAAGAAAAGGCCTGGCTCAAGCATGAACTCCATCAGGACGGCGCGCGGGCCCACCTGGGCCACGAAGCGGGCGTGATCGCCGCGCTGCGCTCGTCCAAGGTCTGGTCCATCGGCCTCTTCTTCTTCTTTGTCGGAACCAGCCTTTACGGCTTTACGTTTTCAGGCCCGGCGATGCTTCAGAGTGCCACCGGCTGGAGCGTGGGCGCAGTGGGCTGGATCATCGCCATCCTTGGGCTGCTTGGCGCCGGAGCCATGCTGCTGAACGGCATTCACTCCGACCGCACGGGCGAACGCGCGATGCACTGTATTGTGCCCTGTTGCGTCATCGCTGCGGGCTACCTGGTGGCGAGCTATACCACGCAGCCCTGGCTCGTTGTTGCATCATTGGCCGCAAGTTATATCGCCTCCCAGGCGTTATGGGGACCGGCGCTCTCCGTGCCCATGGAGTTTTTGGCCGGACGCGCCGCCGCCGCCGGAATTGCGGCCATGAACACCATCGCCATCTTCAGCGGCTTTGCCGGTCCCTATTGGATGGGAGTGATGAAGGATGCCTCGGGAGATTACAACGCCGGGTTGCGTGGCCTGACAGTTTCGGCATCGGTTGCCGCGGGCATCATGTTCTGGCTGGCGCGCAGTCTCGCCAGGTACCCAGGCCCTCGCTTTCGACGTCCCGGAAACCCGCAGCAACAGTAAGCAACAGTAATCGGGCGCTCCGCACGCAGATCCTGTCCACCTCAAATCTCGGCGCGGCCCGAACTGCACTACCTTTGGTTCAGCTGTGAACCGTTTCGTCGATACATGCACCAATGCTGGTGAAATCCACAAATTAACCTGATTTTTGCACTTGCATCCACAGATTCAACGGACGTAATGTCTCATTCAACTGATGACCCTGTGGGGCATCGGAGTTGGTTGCCGGAAGCTGGAGGATGAGACAGCCGGTGAAAGCCGGAAGTTGAACACCAGCGAGGTTGGCGGAGAGAACAGCCGGTGAGAGCCGGAGGAAGGTCGTCAGCCCGGACAGAGGGTGAAACCTGCGGTGAGAGCCGCAGAGGGATCGCTGGACGCGCCAGAGGATACAAAAGCCGACGCAAGTCGGAGATTGTTTAGCTGGAAGATTCCGGAAGATGCAAGGGCCGGTGGAAATCGAATACTCATCGTAGGCGTGAGCTGGCGATGCAAGGTTCGGTGGAAGCAAGGAGTGCATCGGAGGCTCAACCGGAGAAGGAATCGCTCAACGAAAGTTGAATGGTTCACAGCCGGTGAAGCCGGAGGGTGAAACCGCCGATGCAAATCGGAGGCGTAGCTAGCCGGGGGGCAGGAGCAGCAGTCGGCGAAAGCCGGACGCTGAGCCAGCCGAGCCAATGGAACTGCGCCGATGCGAGTCGGAGGTTGATCGTCGGCCTTGCCGAAGGAGAGATTGTTCGACGCAAGTCGAATAAGATCGCCGCCGGTCGGTCGGAAGAGCGAAGCAGTCGGCGCAAGCCGAATGCACGCAGCCGGTCGAGCTGATCGATTCAACGCCGATCCGAGCCGGGGAGTTGGCCGCCGGTCGAGCCGGAGTGCAGAGCAGCCGACGAAAGTCGAGGGTTCTGTGCCGGCGCAGCCACGAGGACGCGACAGCCAGCGAAAGCTGGAGGGTCGGCCGCTGGGGGAGCCGGAGGACGCAACAACGGCTGTACTGCGAGATCGTCAAGATTGAAACGCCAGAGGCTTCGGTCTCTGGCGTTTTCAATTTACGGGCATCATTTAGCGAAGCTGCTTGCCACAGTGGATCTGGGGCCGCGGTTCACTTGCTCTTCCTCGTATCGTGCCTCGTCCGCCGTGGCGGACTGACTCGCTGAGTTGCTCGCCGTCTCTCCACGCCCCCGGCAGCCGGATTACACTGGATGCGGAGAATCACCGATGCGGTTCAGTCTTGGCAAGCCAGCGGTCACGGTCGCCGCTCTGGGAGTGTTGTGTTGTTTGCAGGGGTGGGCCGTGAGCCAGTGGGCGCCGCCGTCCCCTGCCAGCACCTCTTCCGTTCCGCAGTCGCAACTCATCCAGCCTGATGAACTGAACCAGCTTCTGCACACGCGCGGCGCGGAGAAGCCGTTGATCCTGCAGGTCGGCTCGCACGTCTTGTTTGCCGAGTCGCACATTGCAGGGTCAGAGTACGCCGGCCCCGGTGCGCAGGATGCGGGCTTGCAGCAGTTGCGCGCCCGTGTGGGGTCCATGCCGCGCAAGACTTTCATCGTGATCTATTGCGGCTGCTGCCCGTGGAACCGTTGCCCTAACGTGGGACCCGCATATAATGCGCTCATTGAGATGGGATTCACCCATGTGATGGTTCTCTATCTGGCCGATAACTTCGGCGCCGATTGGGCAAACAAGGGGTTTCCGGTTGAGACAGGACGATAGCGCATTCCGCGCGGCACGCTCCCTTCGCCAGATGTTTCTCGCTGTGCTCGTCTGCCTATGTGTCGCGTCCGCAACGTCGCACGCCGTTCCTCGGGCGCGAAATCTGATCAACAAAAAAGCGCCGGATTTCGCGCTCACTGCCTTCAGCGGCCAATCGCTCACTCTCGACCGCTTCCGAGGCAAGGTCGTTCTGCTCAACTTCTGGGCCACATGGTGCGCGCCATGCCAGGTGGAGATCCCTGTCTTCGCAGCCTGGCAGCGCAAATACGGCCCGCAAGGCCTGCAAATCATCGGCATCTCGATGGATGACGACGCCGGTCCCGCGCGCCGTCTGGCTGCACGGCTTCAGCTCAATTATCCGGTGGCCATGGGCGACGAGCGCCTTGGCGCGCGCTACGGAGGGGTGCTCGGTTTGCCTTCGACCTTCCTGATCGACAGGGACGGCGTAATCCGTGCGCAGTTCCAGGGCGAGGCCGATCTAAGGCTGATCGAGAGGCACGTGACGGCGCTTCTCGCGCATCCCTGAGGAGCCGCCCGCGCCCATAAGCAACTCGGAGATAATAATGGGAGGCAGAGATTCGAGCTTCCGCTCTGGCCGGAAAGGACCCATTCCCCTGATCCCGGAGAAATCGATTACAGCAAGAACGATCCCTGAAAATTCGATCCCGCCTCCAACGGCGAGCGAATACGTCAACGGCCACATCCTTGTATTACGGCATTTTCGGAAATAGTGTAGTCTTGCCGGGTTCGTCAAATGTCGCTGCTCGTGGTCGCGTCGACTTGAATACGTGCTTTCGATCTACAGAATTTCC